>NZ_CP186501.1:4972500-6488021 GCF_054790525.1 Pseudomonas sp. Mb7 | reverse complement strand
ACATCTGAAATTCGCCGTCAACACTTATTTTCATAATTCTGTCACATCGGTCAAAAACCCCCGAAAACACGAAGGCCGCCCCCAAGGGGTCGGCCTTCGTTGCATCGCCCCTCTACTTACAAGCTAGGGAACGCGAACTGCGAAGCCTCATGGCTGGCACGCTGCGGCCAGCGCTGGGTGATCGCCTTGCGACGGGTATAGAAGCGCACACCATCCGGACCATAAGCGTGCAGGTCACCGAACAGCGAACGCTTCCAGCCGCCGAAGCTGTGGTAAGCCACCGGCACCGGCAGCGGCACGTTGACGCCAACCATGCCGACTTCGATCTCGTCGCAGAACAGACGCGCCGCCTCACCGTCACGGGTGAAGATGCAGGTGCCATTGCCGTATTCGTGATCGTTGATCAGTTGCATGGCCTCTTCCAGGCTGTTCACGCGAACGATGCACAGCACCGGGCCGAAGATCTCTTCTTTATAGATGCGCATTTGCGGGGTGACGTTGTCGAACAGACAGCCACCGAGGAAGAAGCCTTCTTCATGACCGGCCACGCTGAAACCACGACCGTCGACCACCAGGGTCGCGCCCGCCGCCACGCCGTCGTCGACGTAACCGCTGACTTTGTCGCGCGCTTGCCCGGTCACCAGTGGGCCCATGTCCAGACCGCACGAAGTACCGGCACCGATTTTCAGTGCCTTGATCTGTGGAACCAGTTTGGCCACCAGTGCATCCGCTACCTGGTCACCCACGCACACGGCCACCGAAATCGCCATGCAGCGCTCACCGCACGAACCATAAGCCGCGCCCATCAGTGCGCTGACCGCGTTGTCCAGATCGGCATCCGGCATCAGCACGGCATGGTTCTTCGCGCCGCCCAGTGCCTGGACGCGCTTGCCGCGCTTGGTACCTTCGGCATAGATGTACTCGGCAATCGGCGTCGAACCAACGAAGCTCAGCGCTTTGACTTCCGGCGCTTCGATCAACGCGTCCACCGCCGTCTTGTCACCGTGCACCACGCTCATCACGCCTTTCGGCAGACCGGCTTCCAGCAACAACTGAGCGATCAGCAGTGTCGAGCTTGGATCACGCTCGGACGGTTTGAGGATGAAGCAATTACCGCAGACGATCGCCAGTGGGTACATCCACAGAGGCACCATGGCCGGGAAGTTAAACGGGGTGATACCGGCAACAATGCCCAGCGGCTGGAAGTCCGACCATGCGTCGATGTTCGGGCCGACGTTGCGGCTGTACTCGCCCTTGAGGATTTCCGGGGCAGCGCAAGCGAACTCGACGTTCTCGATACCACGCTTCAGTTCACCGGCGGCGTCTTCCAGGGTCTTGCCGTGTTCTTCGCTGATCAATTGCGAGATGCGTGCTTCGTTCTGCTCCAGCAGTTGCTTGAAGCGGAACATCACTTGGGCGCGTTTGGCCGGTGGCGTGTTGCGCCAGGCCGGGAACGCAGCCTTGGCGGCATCGATGGCTTTCTGGATGGTGGCCTGGCTGGCCAGTGGCAGCTTATGGATAGCCTGACCAGTGGACGGATTGAACACATCAACCGCGCGACCGTTCTCGGTCACCAGTTCGCCATTGATCAAATGCGGGATAACGCTCATCGAAAACTCCTGAATTCTTGTCCACGGGCACACGTTAAGGAGTGCCCGTTTTTGTAGGTATATATAGAAGGAAAAATCAGTCGAGCTTGTTCAGCACTTCGCCGACCGCGTCGAACAGACGATCGAGGTCTTGTGGCTTGCTGTTGAAAGTCGGGCCGAACTGCAAGGTGTCGCCGCCGAAGCGTACGTAGAACCCGGCTTTCCACAGGGCCATGCCGGCTTCGAACGGACGCACGATGGCGTCACCGTCACGCGGGGCAATCTGGATCGCACCGGCCAGACCGAAGTTACGGATGTCGATAACGTTCTTCGAACCTTTCAGCCCGTGCAGCGCGTTTTCAAAATGCGGTGCGACTTCTGCAACGCTCTGTACCAGGTTTTCCTTTTGCAGCAGGTCGAGAGCCGCCAGGCCAGCGGCACAAGCCACCGGGTGTGCCGAGTAGGTGTAGCCGTGTGGAAATTCCACGGCGTATTCCGGGGTCGGTTGGTTCATGAAGGTCTGGTAGATCTCGGAGCTGGCAATCACCGCGCCCATCGGGATCGCGCCGTTGGTGACTTGCTTGGCGATGCACATCAGATCCGGGGTCACGCCAAAGGTGTCGGCGCCGAACATGTTGCCGGTACGGCCGAAACCGGTGATCACTTCGTCGAACACCAACAGGATGCTGTGCTGATCGCAGATCTCGCGCAGACGCTTGAGGTAACCCTGCGGCGGCACCAGTACGCCGGCAGAACCGGCCATAGGCTCTACGAATACGGCGGCGATATTCGAAGCATCGTGCAGCTCAATCAGTTTCAGCAGTTCATCGGCCAAGGCGATACCGCCCTGCTCCGGCATGCCACGGGAGAAGGCATTGCTCGCCAGCAGCGTGTGCGGCAGGTGATCGACATCCATCATCGCCTGACCGAACAGCTTACGGTTGCCGTTGACGCCGCCAAGGCTGGTGCCGGCGATGTTCACGCCGTGGTAGCCGCGGGCACGGCCGATCATTTTGGTTTTTGTGGCCTGACCTTTCAGGCGCCAGTAGGCACGGACCATTTTCACCGCAGTGTCAGCGCACTCGGAACCGGAGTCGGTGAAGAACACGTGGTTGAGGTTGCCCGGGGTCAGCTCGGTGATCTTCTCGGCCAATTGGAACGACAGCGGGTGGCCGTACTGGAAGCCCGGCGAGTAATCGAGGGTGCCCAACTGTTTGGAAACCGCTTCCTGAATTTCCTTGCGGGTGTGGCCGGCGCCGCAAGTCCACAGCCCGGACAAAGAGTCGTATACCCGGCGGCCTTTGTCGTCGATCAGCCAACTGCCTTCAGCACCAACGATCAGTCGCGGGTCGCGCTGGAAGTTGCGGTTGGCGGTGTACGGCATCCAGTGCGCGTCCAGCTTCAGTTGGCTGGCCAGTGGCGACGGCGCGTTTTCAGGCATGTTCATCGGGCAAAACCTCGCAGGGCATAAGCGTCAGGGAGATAAAAAGCGTTGTTGCAGCTAAATTGCCACGGGGATAAAGTCGGTGAAATTCAACTCTTCTAACCTTCAGTTAGAACTTTGCTAAACAATGAGAACAATAAGATGAGCAGCCGTCGCCCCGATCCGCTGGCCCAGGTGAGTGACTTTGATATCCGCTTGCTGCGGATTTTTCGCAGTGTGGTGGAGTGCGGCGGCTTCTCGGCAGCGGAAACCGTGCTCGGCATCGGTCGCTCGGCGATCAGCCAACAGATGAGCGATCTGGAGCAGCGCCTCGGTTTGCGTCTGTGCCAGCGTGGTCGAGCCGGGTTTTCGCTGACCGAGGAAGGTCGCGAGGTCTATCAGTCGGCACTGCAACTGTTAAGTGCGCTGGAAAGCTTTCGCACCGAAGTCAACGGCCTGCACCAGCATCTGCGGGGTGAGTTGATCATTGGCCTGACCGACAACCTCGTCACCCTGCCCCACATGCGCATCACCCACGCCCTCGCTCAGTTAAAGGAACGCGGGCCGGATGTGCAGATCCAGATCCGCATGATTGCGCCCAATGAAGTCGAGCAAGGCGTGCTCGATGGGCGTCTGCATGTCGGCGTGGTACCGCAGGCCAGTGCGTTGTCGGGTCTGGAATATCAGCCGTTGTACAGCGAGCGTTCGCTGCTTTATTGCGCTGTTGGTCACCCGCTGTTTTATGTCGACGACAAGCAACTCGATGACGAACGCCTGAATAGTCAGGACGCGATTGCGCCGACTTTTCGTTTGCCGGCGGATATTCAGGCGCATTACCAGGCGCTCAATTGCACGGCCAGCGCTTCGGACCGTGAAGGCATGGCGTTTCTGATCCTGACCGGACGCTACATCGGCTATCTGCCGGATCACTACGCCAGTCTCTGGGTGCAGCAGGGGCGCTTGCGTGCGCTGAAATCGCAAACGCGCTTCTACGACCTGAGCCTGGCATCGGTCACGCGTAAGGGGCGGCGCCCTCATTTGGTGCTGGAAAGCTTTTTGGAGAGTCTGGCGGCGACACGTTGAAAGCAAGTTCAAAAGATCGCAGCCTTCGGCAGCTCCTACATTTTGGGGTTATTCGCCGATAAAGCTGAGCAAGTGGACAGCTTTTTGCAGTGCAGGATCAACCCCGATCCTTCAACAAGAAGCCTTAAGCCATGCAGCCAGATTCCGCACCGTCCAGCGACCTGATCTACGGCCTCAACGACCGCCCCAAACCCGCTGCTGCAATTCTTGCCGCGCTGCAGCACGTGCTCGCCAGTTTCGTTGGCATCATCACCCCACCATTAGTGATCGGCTCGGCCCTCGGGCTGACTGCGCATTTGCCTTATCTGATCAGCATGGCCTTGATGGTCTCGGGCGTCGGCACGTTTATTCAGGCGCGGCGACCATTCGGGATCGGCGCGGGAATGATCTGTCTGCAAGGCACCAGTTTCGCCTTTCTCGGTGCGGTGCTCTCCGCTGGTTTTCTGGTCAAGCAGCGCGGCGGCAGCCCGGAAGACATTCTGGCGATGATTTTCGGTGTGTGCTTTTTCGGCGCAATCGTGCAGATCGTTCTCAGCCGCTTCATCGGTCAACTGCGTCGCGTGGTTACGCCGCTGGTGACCGGGATCGTCATCACCCTCATTGGCATCAGCCTGATCAAGGTCGGCATCACCGATCTGGGCGGTGGCTTCAACGCGCCGGACTTCGGTGCGCCGGGCAATCTGGCGCTGGGCGTGTTTGTGTTGCTGACGATCATTCTGCTTAACCGCTCGAATACGCCATGGGTGCGGCTGTCGGCGATCATCATCGGACTGTTGCTCGGTAGCCTGGCCGCTTGGTTCAGTGGAAAACTGCTGCCGCAACCGTTGCCTGATTTGCCGCTGGTGAGTTTTCCTACGCCGTTCAGGTTTGGATTCAGCTTTGACTGGACAGCGTTCCTGCCGGTCGCGCTAATTTATCTGATCAGCACCATCGAAACCGTCGGCGACCTCACTGCCAACTGCATGCTCGCCCGTCAGCCGATCAGCGGCCCTTCTTATATAAGCCGCCTGCGCGGTGGCGTACTCGGCGATGGCGTCAGCTGCATGATCGCCGCGACCTTCAGCGCTTTTCCCAATACTACGTTCGCGCAGAACAACGGCGTGATTCAGTTGACCGGCGTCGCCAGCCGCTACGTCGGGCTGTACATCGGCGCGATTCTGTTTTGCCTCGGCTTGTTCCCGATGATCGGCGCGGTGCTGCAACAGATTCCGAAACCGGTGCTCGGCGGCGCGACCCTGGTGATGTTCGGCGCGGTGGCGGCTGCCGGTGTGCGCATCCTCGCGCAGTCGCCGCTGGATCGACGCAGCATGTTGATCATCGCCACATCGTTCGGCGTCGGCCTGGGCATTGCCGCGCAACCGAACCTGCTGCACCTGCTGCCGAAACTGGTGCAGAACCTGTTTGATTCGGCGATCACCAGCGGCGGCCTGACCGCAATCATCCTGTGCCTGCTGCTGCCGGAGTCGAAAACCGAGGCCGCTGAAGCGCACGCGCCGCTGAACAAGATCGAACAGGCGTAACGGTTTTATCGCGCAAAGACTTGTCGGATGCCTGTGGGTGCGCTATCAACGCAACTGGTTGCACCCACAGACAAACCCGGAAGTGCCTATGACCTTTGAAGTCCCAGCCCATGGCGGCAAACCCGCCAGCCGCATTCGTCAGAAAAACGAAGAGACCATCCTCAAAGCCGCCGAAGACGAGTTCGCCCGTCACGGGTACAAAGGCACCAGCATGAACACCATCGCGCAGAATGCCGGGTTGCCCAAGGCGAACCTGCATTACTACTTCACCAACAAGCTTGGCTTGTACGTGGCGGTGCTGAGCAACATCATCGAGTTGTGGGACAGCACCTTCAACACCCTCACCGCCGAGGACGATCCAGCCGAAGCGCTGACCCGGTACATTCGCGCCAAGATGGAGTTCTCCCGCCGTCAGCCGCAGGCCTCGCGAATCTTTGCGATGGAAGTGATCAGCGGTGGTGAATGCCTGACCGAATATTTCAATCAGGATTACCGCGCCTGGTTCACTGGCCGTGCGGCGGTGTTTCAGGCGTGGATCGATGCGGGCAAAATGGACGCGGTCGATCCGGTGCACCTGATCTTCCTGTTGTGGGGCAGCACCCAGCACTATGCCGACTTTGCGACGCAGATCTGCCGCGTCAGCGGTCGCAGCAAGCTGACCAAGCAAGACATGGAAGACGCCGGCAACAATCTGATCCGCATCATTCTCAAAGGCTGCGGCCTCACTCCTCCTCTATAAGACGTTTATGCCTTTCACCCTCAGCGGTTTTTGCGAGTACCGCGAAGAGATTCGCAAAAGCCGCTTTATCACCTTCGCCACGCCGATCGGCAGCCCTGCCGAGGCGCAGGCGTTCTTCGAGCAACACAGCGACTTGAATGCCTCGCACAATTGCTGGGCGTGGAAGCTCGGCGATCAATATCGCAGCAATGACGACGGCGAGCCGGGCGGCACGGCGGGTCGGCCGATTCTCGCGGCAATTGAGGCGCAGGATTGCGATCAGGTCGCGGTGCTGGTGATTCGTTGGTACGGCGGCATTCAACTTGGGACTGGTGGGTTGGCCCGGGCTTATGGCGGTGGCGCGAACAAGTGCCTGCAAACGGCGGCGAAGGTTGAGTTGATCAGCCGGGTGCCGTTGAGTTGCGCTTGCGGGTTTGCCGAGTTGGCGTTGGTGAAGTTGCGGGTGGCCGATCTGGGTGGATTGGTTATGGAGGAAAACTTCACCGCTAACGGCGTCGAATTGCAGCTGGCGGTGGGCGAAGCGCAAATCGATGTCTTGCAAACTCAACTAGCCGATTTGAGTCGTGGGCGGATTTTGCTTCAACGATAAAAGATCAAAAGATCAAAAGATCGTCCGATCGCGGCCCGAGCGTTCCGCAGCTCCTACAGGGGAACGCATTTCAAATGTAGGAGCTGCCGAAAGCTGCGATCTTTTGGGGCGATCCCGAATTTCCTTATTCCACAGAGTTGCCCACATCGGCTGTGCACCCGACTGTGGATAACCTGAGTACATTCGGCTGTAACCCTTCTGTCACGTGGCTTTGCGCGGTTTGTTCACTTTTCGTTCAATTCTCCCGACGAAACGAAATTTTCAAACAGAAACAGTCAGTTAGCGCGGTTTATCACCATTAGAAGAAAGCACCGCAGTGCTTATGCCCGGGTTTGCAGCTTGCGCACAATAACTGTGGAACAAGCTGTGGATAACCCGTTCATGGCTGGCGCAGTCGCTGGATCCATCTAGCCCCCAAGGGATTGCTCGTTTTTTGATCATATCGCGACGGGCAAAACTGGCGCCCGAGCAACGGCTTTGCTCTGAATTGGTGCCATCGTCGTACGTGATTCGGCCTTCAATGCTCTATACCGAGTGCTGCCACACGCGGCCCGCTCGCGTTCCTGACTCAATGGCCAGGAAATTGCTTTA
This sequence comes from Pseudomonas sp. Mb7, assembly GCF_054790525.1. Lineage (NCBI taxonomy): Bacteria > Pseudomonadati > Pseudomonadota > Gammaproteobacteria > Pseudomonadales > Pseudomonadaceae > Pseudomonas > Pseudomonas sp. Mb7. Next base: position 6,480,487 of record NZ_CP186501.1, on the reverse strand, counting down.
TCCACAGGCACAACTCCAAGCAAGTCGAGCCTGTCATGCCAATTGCTTCCAACACCCCGCGCCTGCAACTGCGCCACATCAGCAAACGCTACCCCGGTTGTCTGGCCAACGATGCCATCGACCTGAGCATCACGCCCGGTGAAATTCACGCCCTGCTCGGTGAAAACGGTGCGGGCAAAAGTACGTTGATGAAGATTATCTACGGCGTCACCCAAGCCGATGCCGGCGAGATGCTTTGGCAAGGTCAGCCGGTGAATATCCGCAACCCGGCCCAGGCGCGGCAGTTGGGTATCGGCATGGTGTTCCAGCATTTCTCACTATTCGAAACCCTCAGCGTGGCGCAAAACATTGCTTTGGCGATGGGCGCAGCAGCCGGCACGCCGAAACAACTGGAACCGAAGATTCGTGAAGTGTCGCGCCGTTATGGCATGGCGCTGGAGCCGGAGCGACTTGTCCACAGCCTGTCGATCGGCGAGCGGCAACGGGTGGAGATCATTCGTTGCCTGATGCAGGACATTCGCCTGCTGATTCTCGACGAGCCGACCTCGGTGCTGACGCCGCAAGAGGCCGACGAATTGTTTATCACCCTGCGCCGCCTCGCCGCCGAAGGCTGCAGCATTCTGTTTATCAGCCACAAACTCGCTGAAGTGCGCGCGTTGTGCCACAGCGCGACGGTTCTGCGCGGTGGGCGCGTGGCCGGGCATTGCCTGCCAGCGGAGTGCTCGGATCAGCAATTGGCGCAGATGATGGTCGGCGAAGCGGCGGCGTTGATTGGCGACTATCCGAAGGTCAGCGGCGGCGCGGCGTTTTTGCGGGTGAAGGGCTTGAGTTGGCACAACCCGGATCCGTTTAGCTGCTCGCTGACTGACATTGATGTGCAAGTGCGCAGCGGCGAAATTGTCGGCATCGCCGGGGTCGCGGGCAACGGTCAGGATGAATTGCTCGCCCTGCTCAGTGGCGAACACACCTTGCCTCGGGTAGAAGCGGCAACCATTCGATTCGCTGAGCAGAACGTCGCCGATTTGCGCCCGGATGCCCGTCGCAAACTGGGTCTGGCTTTCGTCCCCGCCGAACGCCTCGGGCACGGCGCGGTGCCGGAATTGAGTCTGGCGGACAACGCCCTGCTGACGGCTTTCCAGCAAGGCTTGGTCAGCAACGGGCTAATCCAGCGCGGTAAAGTCGAAGCCCTCGCCCAACAGATCATTCAACGCTTCGGCGTAAAAACTCCGGACACGCAAACCGCCGCGCGCAGCTTGTCCGGCGGTAACCTGCAGAAATTCATCCTCGGTCGGGAAATTCTTCAGCAACCGAAACTGCTGATCGCTGCGCACCCAACCTGGGGCGTCGACGTCGGCGCGGCCGCGACCATTCACCGTGCGCTGATCGCGCTGCGCGATGCCGGCGCGGCGATTCTGGTGATCTCCGAAGACCTCGACGAATTGTTCCAGATCAGCGACCGCCTCGGCGCGCTGTGCGGTGGACGTTTGTCGGCACTGCAAGACACCAGCAAGACACAACTCAGCGAAGTTGGCGGCTGGATGGCCGGCCAGTTCGACCACGCCCCTTCAGCCGCCACGGTTTAACGGAGTTTTCCACATGCTGCTTTCCCTCGAACCCCGTGGCCAGCAATCGCGCCTGATGCTGTGGTGCTCGCCGTTATTGGCGGCGGCGCTGACGCTCGGTTGCGGCTCGCTGCTGTTTATCGCCCTCGGCCACGACCCGCTGCAAACCTTGCACACGCTACTGATCGCGCCGGTCAGCGATTTGTATGGCGTCTCCGAATTATTGGTCAAGGCGCTGCCGATTCTGCTCTGCGCACTGGGCCTGGCGGTGGCGTATCAGGCGCGGATCTGGAACATCGGCGCCGAAGGTCAATTGCTCCTCGGCGCTCTCGCCGGCAGCGCTTTGGCGGTGAACATCATCGATATGCAAAGCCGCTGGGCGCTGGTGTTGATTCTGCTCACCGGCACCCTCGCCGGCGCGGCATGGGCCGGGCTGACTGCGTGGTTGCGCACACGCTTCAACGCCAACGAAATCCTCACCAGCATCATGCTCAATTACATCGCGCTGAATCTGCTGCTGTTCTGCGTGCACGGACCGCTGAAGGATCCCGCTGGGTTCAACTTTCCCGAATCGGCGATGTTCGGCGATGCCAGCCGTTTGCCGTTGTTGATGGAGGATGGCCGCGTGCACGCCGGGGTGTATTTCGCCTTGCTCGCACTGGTCGCGGTGTGGGTGTTGTTGCAGAAAAGCTTTGTCGGTTTCCAGATCAAAGTACTCGGGCTGGACAAGCGCGCGGCGGGGTTCGTCGGCTTTCGCGAGAAGCGACTGATCTGGCTGGCGCTGTTGATCAGTGGCGGCTTGGCCGGGCTCGCGGGTGTCTGCGAGGTCACCGGACCGATTGGCCAATTGGTGCCGCAGGTGTCGCCGGGATACGGCTACGCGGCAATTACCGTGGCGTTTCTCGGACGCCTCAATCCGATCGGGATTCTGTTTTCCAGCCTGTTGATGGCGCTGCTGTATATCGGCGGCGAGAGCGCGCAAATGACCCTGAATCTGCCGCAAGCGATCACCCAGTTGTTTCAGGGAATGATGCTGTTTTTCCTGCTCGCCAGTGACGTGCTGATTCTCTATCGGCCACGCCTGAACCTGCGTTGGGTGAAGCGCACTTCGACCACTGCCGTAACCGCCGGAGCGCTGTGATGGATATCGATCTGTTGAGCAATATTTTCTACGCCATGGTGCGTTGCGGCACACCGCTGTTGCTGGTGGCGCTGAGGGAATTGATCTGCGAGAAGAGCGGCGTGCTCAACCTCGGGCAGGAAGGGATGATGCTGTTTGGCGCGGTGATCGGTTTTATCGTCGCACTCAACAGCGGCAACCTGTGGCTTGGCGTGTTGCTGGCGATGCTGGCCGGGATGTTGTTATCGTCGCTGTTTGCGCTAGTGGCGTTGGTGTTCAACGCCAATCAGGTAGCAACCGGATTGGCGCTGACAATTTTTGGTGTCGGGCTGTCGACCTTTGTCGGCGCAGCTTGGGTCGGTAAACCACTGGCCGGTTTTGAGCCGTTGGCGATTCCTTATCTGAGTGAGATTCCGCTGATCGGGCGGATGCTGTTTGCTCAGGATTTGCTGGTGTATCTGTCGTTCGCGCTGTTTGCGCTGGTGGCGTGGGTGATCATCAAAAGTCGTGTCGGGTTGATCATTCAAGCGGTCGGCGAGAATCCGGATGCGGCCAGTGCGATGGGCTTGCCGGTGTTGACGGTACGTACGCTGGCGGTGCTGTTTGGCGGGGCGATGGCCGGGTTGGCCGGGGCTTATTTGTCGCTGGCGTATACGCCGATGTGGGCGGAAAACATGACCGCCGGGCGTGGCTGGATCGCCCTGGCGCTGGTGGTGTTTGCCAGTTGGCGGGTGTGGCGGTTGTTGCTCGGGGCTTATTTGTTCGGCCTCGCCAGCATCCTGCACTTGGTGGCGCAGGGGTTGGGGCTGGCGATTCCGTCGAGTCTGCTGGCGATGCTGCCGTATGTGGCGACGATTGTGGTGTTGGTGTTGTTGTCGCGCGATGCGCTGCGCACAAGATTGTATGCGCCGGTTTCGCTTGGGCAGCCTTGGCAGGCGGGGCATTAATGTAGTGATGTCAATGGCCCCATCGCTGGCAAGCCAGCTCCCACAGGTTTAGTGCTGATCACAAATTTTGCGCACTACTCGGACACTGTGGGAGCTGGCTTGCCAGCGATGAGGCCCTCACAGGCAACACCTGAGCAACGCCCCACGCCAGTTCGAAGACCAGAAAAACAATCAGAATCGAACTGGCACCGTGGAGCAAGGCATACGCCTGCCAAGCCGCAAACAGAAACCGCCCCACCGCGTCATACCGTCCATAAAGCGCCTGCGGATCACGAATCCGCAGCACCGCCCACACGCACACCACCGAGCCCAGCAGATTCGCCATCAACAGGTGCACAGGCGCAAACGCCGGCAGTTCACCGGGCAAATTCAGCGCGGTCAAAAATCCATGCAAAGCGGCAAAACTCCACGGCGTGGCAAATGCCACCGTGACGATCAGGTCATACCAGGCACTGCCAAGCACCACATTGCGATACTGCGTTGAAGTCCACATCATCCATGCTCCGCAAAATTCAGGGAGCAAGCACGGTAAAGCCTGGAGTATGCTCCAGGGTCAATAGCCTTTTTGAGAGCCCGCATGCGCATCGGTGAACTAGCCCAAGCCTGCGCCGTCAGCCGTGACACGCTGCGCTTCTACGAGCAGCGCGGGCTGATTGCCGCGCAACGCCGTGCCAACGGTTACCGCGACTATCCGCCAGACATGGTGCAACTGGTGCTCTATATCAAAACCGCGCAACGCCTGGGATTTACCCTCGGCGAGATCAGTGACAGCGTTGCCGCGCTGTGGAACGCCCCCAACCCGGACAACGCCGTGGCGCAGTTGCTGCGCGACAAACTGCAACTGATCGAAACCCGAATGCGCGAGCTCGACACGCTGCGGCAAGAGTTGCAACTTCGCCTCGGTCAGGCCTGTCCATTGAATCCATGATCCTCATTCATCAAGGAAGCCCATCATGTCTGCAAAAAACGCACTGATCATCGGCGCCTCCCGGGGCCTTGGCCTCGGTCTGGTGAAAACCCTGCTGGCCGACGGCTGGCAAGTCACCGCCACCGTGCGCAATCCGCAAAACGCCGAGGCGCTGCAAGCGCTGGGCAAGGTGCGGATCGAGAAGCTCGACATGGATGACCAGCAAGCGGTGATCGCCCTGAGTCAGCAGCTCAAGGGCGAAACATTTGACCTGCTGTTCGTCAACGCCGGGGTCAAAGGCCCGGCAGATCAGACCCCGGGCGGCGCGACACTGGCCGAAGTCGGTCAGCTATTTTTCACCAACGCGGTGGCGCCGATCAATCTGGCGCAACGGTTTGTCGGGCAGATTCGTGACGGCAGCGGTGTGCTGGCGTTCATGAGTTCCGGGCTGGGCAGTGTGACGGTGCCGGACGCGCCGGAACTGGCGTTGTACAAGGCCAGCAAGGCTGCGCTGAACTCGATGACCAACAGTTTTGTCACGCAATTGGGCGAGCAGAAAATGACCGTGTTGTCGCTGCATCCGGGTTGGGTGAAGACCGATATGGGCGGCGAAGGGGCTGACCTTGATGTGGAAACCAGCACCCGTGGATTGATTGATCAGGTGAATGCGTACACCGGCAAGGGCGGACATCACTTCATCAATTACAAGGGCGAAACGATTCCCTGGTAATTGATGATCCCCTGTAGGAGCTGCCGAAGGCTGCGATCTTTTGATTTTTTTTAGGATCAAAAGATCGCAGCCTTCGGCAGCTCCTACAGGGGTTGTGTATTTTGGTGATGTTGTCCTGTCGGGTTGGGCTTGCCCGGCGTGGCAATTTGTTTGAAACTGCGCACCTCGTCCCTCGCGGCGACCCTGGATCAGCAGACAGGGCATCACTGAGCTGGCAACCCTGAACCCCATTTTCAGAGGAGCCGGCAGCATGCCCGCGACCCGTACCTGGTTAAAAAATCCCCTCGCCATTTTCACCTCCAACGAGCTTGATGCCCGTGGCGGTCTTGTCGTGCAAGACGGTGTCATTGTCGAAGTCCTCGCCGCTGGCCAACAGCCGTCGGCGCCGTGCAATGCAGTGTTCGATGCCCGTGAACATGTGATCCTGCCGGGCCTGATCAACACCCACCATCACTTCTATCAAACCCTGACTCGCGCATGGGCGCCGGTGGTCAATCAGCCGTTGTTCCCGTGGCTGAAAACCCTGTACCCGGTCTGGGCGCGCCTGACGCCAGAAAAACTCGCGCTCGCCACCAAAGTCGCTTTGGCCGAACTGCTGCTGTCGGGCTGCACCACTGCGGCCGACCACCACTACCTGTTCCCGGACGGTCTGGAAAACGCCATCGATGTGCAAGTCGAAAGCGTGCGTGAACTGGGCATGCGCGCCATGCTCACTCGCGGTTCGATGAGCCTCGGCGAGAAGGACGGCGGTCTGCCGCCGCAGCAGACCGTGCAGGAGGGTCAGGTGATTCTCGACGACAGTCAGCGCCTGATTCACGAGTACCACGAACGTGGCGATGGCGCGCAAATCCAGATCGCGCTGGCGCCGTGCTCGCCGTTCTCGGTGACCCCGGAAATCATGTCGGCCAGCGCCGAACTGGCGAACAATCTGGACGTGCGTCTACACACGCACTTGGCCGAAACCCTCGATGAAGAAGATTTCTGCCTGCAGCGTTTCGGCCTGCGCACCGTCGATTATCTCGACAGCGTCGGCTGGCTCGGCTCGCGCACCTGGCTGGCCCACGGCATCCACTTCAACCCGGACGAAATCGCGCGTCTCGGCCAGGCCGGCACCGGTATTTGCCATTGCCCGAGTTCGAACATGCGTCTGGCCTCCGGCATTTGCCCAAGTATCGATCTGACTGACGCGGGTGCGCTGTTTGGTCTGGGCGTCGACGGTTCAGCGTCCAACGATGCGTCGAACATGATTCTCGAAGCGCGTCAGGCGTTGTACATCCAGCGTCTGCGTTACGGCGCCGAGAAGATCACCCCGGAACGCGTGCTGGGCTGGGCGACCAAAGGTTCGGCGAGTCTGTTGGGGCGCACCGACATTGGTGAGCTGGCGGTGGGCAAGCAGGCGGATCTGGCGTTGTTCAAGCTCGATGAGCTGCGCTTCTCCGGTAGCCATGACCCGATTTCGGCGTTGCTGTTGTGCGGTGCCGATCGTGCGGATCGGGTGATGATTGGCGGCAAGTGGCGCGTGGTCGATGGCCAGGTTGAGGGTCTTGATCTGAAAGGCCTGATCGCCGATCACAGCCAAGCGGCACGCCAGTTGATCGCCGGTACCTGATCCCCTCCCCATATGATCGTTCCCACGCTCTGCGTGGAAATGCATCTCGGGACGCTCCGCGTCCCAGCGGCGGACGCAGAGCGTCCATGGCGGCATTCCCACGCGGAGCGTGGGAACGATCACCCGTCGCTAGAGGCCCAGCAGAGACAGCATGATGAAGGTCGCGAACAGCACGAAGTGGGTCATGCCTTCGATGGCATTGGTCTCACCGTCATTCAAGTTGATCGCGCTGACGATCAGCGTGATGAAGATCATCACCGTCTGTACCGGTGTCATCGCCATCTGAAACGGCTGGCCGGTATACAGGGCCATTGCTTCCATCACCGGCACCGTCAGAATCACCGTCGACAATGACGCGCCCATCGCAATGTTCACCACCGACTGCATACGGTTGGCCAGTGCCGCACGCAACGCGGTGAGAATCTCCGGCGCGGCGGAAATCGCCGCCACCAGAATCGCCGTGATCACCGGCGGCGCGCCCGTGCCTTCCAGGCCCAGATCGAGGGTCTTCGACATCACTTCGGCCAGTGCGCCGATCACCACAATGCCAAACACCAGAATGCCGATCGACAGGCCGATGCTCGGTGCATTCGCCTGCGCGTCCTGCGGTTCTTTCTTGCGGCGCTTGTCCGGATAGCTGTAGCTGAAAAAGTAACTGTGCGGGCCGACCTGCATGCGCAGAAACAGCGCGTAAAGCACCACCATCGCGCCGATGGTGAACGCCGAATAAATCTTCCAGTTGGCCTCGGGAATAAACTCCGGCACCACCATCGACACCGCCATGGCGGTGAGGATCATCACGCTGTAGCTGCGCGCGGAATCGTCGTTATAGGACTGCTCGCCATGTTTGATCCCGCCCATCAGTGCGGCGAGGCCGAGGATGCCGTTGATGTCGAGCATCACGGCAGAATAGATCGTGTCGCGCACCAACGTGGGCGACGCTTCGTTGCTCATCATGATCGCGAGAATCACCACTTCCACCAGCACGGCCGCAAGCGTGAGGATCATCGTGCCGTAAGGGTCGCCAACCTTTTCCGCGAGCAATTCGGCGTGATGGGCGACGCGCATCGAGGCGGCGACGATGAAAGCGATCAGCACCAGACCGCCGAGCAGCGCGACGATCTGGCCGCTGTGCAGCAGCCAGTGTTCCAGCGGATAGGCAACGCACGCGGCGATGACTGCCAGCAGCAGAAAGCTTTCTTGCTTGAGAATTGTGAGCATGGCGGGCCTTTTGCCGAAGAGTGCGAATGAGCTACTGACTGCAGGGCGGCGCTAACGTTTCGTTACACCTTAGCGCACCAGCGAATAGCAGCGAGTTTGGCAGGTGCCCTTTTATTGGCCTCACCGGCCTCTTCGCGAGCAGGCTCGCTCCCACAGGGGAATGCGCTCGAAGGTGGGAGCGAGCCTGCTCGCGAAGGCCGCACCGCGGTTTCGGAAGGCTTGTTGTCCTGTTGGTCAGCAATTTGCATTGGCCCTGACCACACACAACAAAATGGAGTTCGAATTCATGCAAATACGTCCGCTGCACAAACTGCTGTGCGCCGCCCTCGGTCTGGGGATCAGTCTGAGCGCCAGCGCTGCCGATCCGCTCAAGGTCGGCTTCGTCTACATCGGACCGATCGGTGACCACGGCTGGACGTATCAGCATGAGCAGGGGCGCAAGGCCCTCGCGGAAAAATTCGGCAATCAGATCACCACCAACTACGTCGAGAACGTCGCCGAAGGCGCCGACGCCGAGCGGGTGATCCGCAACATGGCCAAGGACAAATACGACCTGATCTTCACCACCTCCTTCGGCTACATGAACCCCACCGTCAAAGTCGCCAAGCAATTTCCCAAGGTGACCTTCGAACACGCCACCGGCTACAAACAGGACAAGAACCTTGGTACCTATCTGGCGCGCACTTACGAGGGTCGCTACGTCGGCGGTTTCCTTGCGGCGAAGATGACCAAGACCAAGAAAATCGGTTACGTCGCTTCGTTCCCGATCCCCGAGGTGATCCGCGATATCAACGCGATTCAACTGGCCTTGAACAAGTACAACCCCGGAACCGAGATCAAAGTGGTGTGGGTCAACTCCTGGTTCGACCCGGGCAAGGAAGCCGACGCGGCCAACGCGCTGATCGATCAGGGTGTCGACGTGGTGTTCCAGCACACCGACAGCCCCGCGCCGATTCAAGCCGCCGAACGTCGTGGCGTGTACGCGGTGGGTTACGCCTCGGACATGGCGCATTTCGGGCCGAAAGCCGTGCTGACGTCGATCGTCAACGACTGGGCGCCGCATTACATTCAGGCAACGCAGAGTGTGATCGATCACAGCTGGAAACCTCAGGATTACTGGGGTGGGTTGAAGGAAGGCACGGTTGAACTGCCGATCAGCGACCTGGTGCCGGCACCAGTGAAAGCCGAGGCCGAGCAGATCATTGCCGATATCAAGAGCGGTGCATTGCAGCCGTTTACCGGGCCGATCAAGGATCAGGCCGGCGTCGAGAAAATCCCGGCGGGTGTGAGTGCGAACACTGCGGAACTGGCGTCGATGAACTATTACGTTGAAGGCATGAAGGCCGAGATGCCGAAGTAAGCCACCTGACCCCGATCGTTCCCACGCTCTGCGTGGGAATGCCGCCCGGGACGCTCCGCGTCCCTGCCAAAAGCGGACGCAGAGCGTCCATTGAGGCATTCCCACGCGGAGCGTGGGAACGATCACAATAGAGAATGCGAAATGGATCAGCTTCCGATCATCGATATCAGCCCGCTCTACTCCGCCGATGAAAACGCCTGGCCCGCCGTCGCCGCGCAAATCGACCTGGCCTGCCGCGAATGGGGCTTTTTCTACATCAAGGGTCATCCGATTTCAGCGCAGCGCATCGACGCCGTGCTCGATCAGACTCAGCGTTTTTTTGCCCTGCCCGCAGCGGAAAAACTCAAGATCGACATCACCCAGACCCGCCACCATCGTGGCTACGGCGCCATCGCCACCGAGCAACTCGACCCGAGCAAACCCAGCGACCTCAAAGAAACCTTCGACATGGGTCTGCACCTGCCGGCCAATCATCCCGACGTGCTCGCCGAAAAACCGTTACGCGGGCCGAACCGTCATCCCGCGCAGACCGGATGGCCTGAGTTGATGGAGCAGCATTACCTCGACATGCAGGCCCTCGCGCAAACCCTGCTGCGGGCGATGACCCTCGCGCTAGGCATCGAACGCGACTTCTTCGACAGCCGTTTCAATGATCCCGTCAGCGTCCTGCGCATGATCCATTACCCACCGCGTCACACTGCCAGCTCCGCCGAGCAGCAAGGCGCCGGCGCGCACACCGATTATGGCTGCATCACCCTGCTCTATCAGGACAGCGCCGGTGGCTTGCAGGTCAGGAACGTGCGAGGCGAATGGATCGACGCGCCGCCCATCGACGGCACCTTCGTGGTCAACCTCGGCGACATGATGGCGCGCTGGAGCAACGACCGTTATCGCTCGACCCCGCACCGGGTGATCAGCCCGCTCGGCGTGGATCGCTACTCGATGCCGTTCTTCGCCGAGCCGCATCCGGACACCCGCATCGAATGCCTGCCGGGTTGTCAGGACGCACAGCATCCGGCGAAATATCCGACGACCACCTGCGCCGAATTCCTGCTCTCGCGCTTCGCCGATACCTACGCCTATCGCCGCGAGCAAGAAGCCGTGTGATGGATCGCTTGGTCAGGTTTTGCCAATTGTTTCGGCGAGCATCTGTAGAATGCCGTCATTGCACCTGATGAGAAAAGAATATGTACGACTGGCTCAACGCCTTGCCCAAGGCTGAACTGCACCTGCATCTGGAAGGCTCGCTGGAGCCTGAGCTGCTGTTCGCCCTGGCCGAGCGCAACAAGATCGCCCTGCCGTGGAGCGACGTGGAGACCCTGCGCAAGGCATACGCCTTCAACAACCTGCAGGAATTCCTCGACCTGTATTACCAGGGCGCCGACGTATTGCGCACCTCGCAGGATTTCTACGACCTGACCTGGGCCTACCTGTTGCGTTGCAAAGCGCAGAACGTGATTCACACCGAACCATTCTTCGACCCGCAGACCCACACCGATCGAGGCATCCCGTTCGAAGTGGTGCTCAACGGCATCGCCGCAGCACTGAAGGATGGCGAGCAGCAACTGGGCATCACCAGCGGTTTGATCCTCAGCTTCCTGCGCCACCTCAGCGAAGAAGAAGCCGAGAAAACTCTGGACCAGGCACTGCCATTCCGTGACGCGTTTGTCGCAGTCGGCCTCGACAGCTCCGAGATGGGCCACCCGCCGAGCAAGTTTCAGCGCGTGTTTGATCGCGCCCGCCACGAAGGTTTCCTGACCGTTGCCCACGCTGGCGAAGAAGGCCCGCCGGAGTACATCTGGGAAGCTATCGATCTGCTGAAAATCCAGCGCATCGACCATGGCGTGCGCGCCATCGAAGACGAGCGTCTGATGCAGCGGATCATCGACGAGCAAATCCCGCTGACCGTGTGCCCGCTGTCGAACACCAAACTCTGCGTGTTCGATCACATGTCGCAGCACAACATCCTCGACATGCTCGAGCGTGGCGTGAAGGTCACGGTGAACTCCGATGACCCGGCGTACTTCGGTGGTTATGTGACCGAGAACTTCTACGCGCTGCATGAACATTTGGGCATGACCCAGGATCAGGCCAAGCGTTTGGCGCAGAACAGCCTGGATGCGCGACTGGTAAAACCCTAAGCAACACCGAAGTACCCATGTGGGAGCGAGCCTGCTCGCGAAGAGGGAGTGTCAGTTAACATTTTCGTTGAATGACACTCCGCTTTCGCGAGCAGGCTCGCTCCCACAGTGGGTTCTTTGTTCAGCCTGGGATTTGGGTTTCGGTCAGCTCTTCCAGGGTTTTCCCTCGCGTCTCCATCCCGAACAGCCACACCACGCCCGCCGCAATCGCAAAGCACGCCGCGCCCAGCGCAAACACCCCGCCCTGCCCGGTAATCGGGAACACCAGTCCGGTCACCAACGGCCCTAGCAGCGAACCCACGCGGCCAATCGCCGAGGCAAAGCCCGAGCCGGTCGCCCGCGCCGACGTCGGATAAAGCTCCGGCGTATAGGTATAGAGCACCGCCCACATGCCGAACAGGAAAAACTGCATCAGCAACCCGGTGCCGATCAGCAGCGCCACGTTGCCGCCAAACACCGCGCTCTGCCCATACAAAAACGCCATTACACCTCCGCCGAGCAACGTCACGATGCATACCGGTTTGCGCCCCCAGCGCTCAACCAGCCATGCGGCCATGAGAAACCCGGGAATCCCGCCCAGGGAAATCAGCACCGTGTAATACACCGACTGCGTCACCGCGAAACCCGACTGTTGCAACAGCGCACTGAGCCACGACGTCAGCCCGTAAAAGCCGAGCAGCGCAAAGAACCACAGACTCCAGAGCATCGTCGTGCGCTGGCGATACTGCGGCGACCAGATCTGTTTCAGCGCCGCAAAGAAGTTGCCCGGCGGCGTCACGGTACGCGGCAATCGAATCGGTTCCGGCAGCGCGGCACCACCGAGCGACGAGCGCACCCGCGCCTCTATGCCGTTCAATACCTTGTCTGCCGCCTCATGTTTTCCGGCCTGTTCCAGCCAGCGCGGTGACTCAGGAATGAAAAACCTGATCGCCAGTACGAACACCGCCGGCACCGCCAACACCAGAAAGATGTCGCGCCAGCCAATCAGCGGCAGCAGAAAGTAGGACAGCACGCCGGCAGCAACGAAGCCGAGCGGCCAGAAGCCGTCCATCAACGCGATGTAACGTCCGCGGCGCTGCGCTGGAATCAGCTCGGACAACATCGACTGGGCGATCGGAAATTCCATGCCCATACCGATCCCCAACAGGATGCGGAACAGCGTCAGCGTCTCGACCGTTTGCGCTGTCGAGCACAGATAACTGGCCACGCCCCACAGCACGATGCTCCACTGAAACACCGGTTTACGCCCGAAGCGATCGGCGAGCATGCCGGACAGCGACGCCCCCAGCACCATGCCGAAAAAACTCGAACTGGCGAGCAATCCCGCTTGCGCACTGCTCAGGCCGAACTCGGCTTTGATCGAGCCGAGCAGGAAGGTCATCATCGCCAGATCCATGGAGTCGAAGAAAAACGCCAAGGCGATGATGATGAAAATAATCCGGTGATAACCGCTGATCGGCAGTCGTTCCAGACGTTCTGCCGCGCTGTAGCCGTGAGTCTCCATGCCACCTCCCCCATCCGAAAAATATCCCCGGATCGAGTGTGCTTGATAGCGAAACGGCGTTAGTGCTGGATACGACCTGTTCGCAGTCGCGGGCGACGCCAGAAGCGCTTACGCAGTTCCGGACGTCGATTGCGAGTGCTCTACAACGCCATTTCCAGCTCGGTTTCCTTGGCGAAACGGTGCAGCTCCCGTTGGCCGGTGGCGGTCAATTGCAAAGCTCTCGAGTCGTTGGGCAGGGTCAGCCAGCCGGACTGCATGAACAACTGCAATAACGCGGCGCCGAGTGATCCCCCCATGTGCGGACGACGTTCGCTCCAGTCTGGACAAGCACACGCCACTTGCACGTTGCGATGGGCCAACGCCTGAATGAACACGCCACGTCCAGCCAACAGTTTCGAACCCTTGTGGGTCACCACGACGCGTTGTTCAAGCTGTTCGATCCAGCCAGCATCGAGCAAGCGCTGATACAGGTCCGCCGCCAGCGTACCGCCGAGGTGGTCATCGCAAAAACGCGCGCGCAACAATGAGGACGGCGCGGTTTGCGGTTTGGCCATGGGGGTGGTGCGTTTGAAGACCTCGGGAATTTCCCGTGGAGCACTGGCGATGGTGGCGCTGGCCAATGCTTCTATCGCAGCACCGACCTCCGGTGCCGAGAGACGGAAAAAGCGTTTGCGACCACGGACTTCGACCTTCAACAGACCACCCGTGGATAGCCGCGCCAGATGCGCGCTGGCCGACGACGGCGACAGCCCTGCCAGTAGCGCAAGCTCCTCGGTTTGCCGGGCCGAGCCATCCATCAACGCCCACATCATCGCGCTGCGCTTGGGGTCGGCCAGCAACGTGGCGATCTGGCTGATGCAAGGTGCATGTTCCATGTGTTCACTCCCTGTTGAATCGTATCGTCTACTGCTCGGAGACATCTTGGCCGGTAATCAGTCATCGGCCAAGACGCGAAAATCGCCATGAACCGGGGCGAGGCAAGCCACTGACGCAGCCTGCTCCGGCACAGAACCCGCAGCAGTTGCGCGACCGTCACTCGAAGACTGGCGACGCGGTGCGAGGATCTCCGGGCCGGGGTGTCGGTGCTGGCATGAGGCGGGCGCTAGTATAAGCGGGTTCGCCCGCGCGTCCTGCGCCGGGGCCTGCGCAGGTGGTGATTGTTCCTGACAGAAATTTCTCTATTTACCTGCGACTAATGATCAACTTTCGGAAAAGCGGGAAATTGACTACTCACTTCAGCGCATCGGCTGGCGAGCATTTCCCTCAGAAGGTTCACCGGCTTACTCAATTGGGCGCGATGGGCGCACAACAAATTCAGCGGTGCGCGCTCACAAAGCAGCTCTGGCAACAGCACTTTGAGCCGCCCGGCGAGCACATCGGCGCCCACGTCCAGCCACGACTTGTAGGCAATTCCGGCGCCGGCCACCGCCCACAGACGCACAACGTCGGCGTCATCGCTGAAACGGTCACCACTGACGGTCAGACCAACTTCACGTTTACCGTCATGAAAACTCCAATGGTCATGCACCCGGCTGCCGAGCATGTACAACAGGCAGTTGTGCTGGGCCAGTTGTTCGAGCTGGCGCGGTTCGCCGTGTCGGGCCAGATACGCCGGGGAGGCGCACAGCACACGGCGGTTGTGCGGGGCGATGGGCAAGGCGATCAGGCTCGAGTCTTCCGGCTCGCCGTAGCGCAAAGCGATGTCCACGGGTTGGCGGAACAAGTCCGCGATGCGATCGCCGAGCAGCAAGCGCACGGTCAGCTTCGGGTGCTCGCGCTGGAACTCGTCGAGCCACGGCAGTAACAGGTTGCGGCCGAAGTCCGAAGGCGCCGACAACTGCAAGACCCCACTGACCTGATCCTGTCCGCTGGCCAGTAAGCGCCGGCCTTCATCAAGGTTGCTCAGCGCCGCCCGCGCGTATTCGAGAAAGCCGTCGCCCTCGGCTGTCAGGCGCAGACTGCGGGTCGAGCGCGCGAGCAAGCGCGCACCGAGCTGCTGTTCAATCCGTTTCAACGCCGCACTCGCCACGGCAGCGGACATGTCCATCACCCGCGCGGCTGCCGACAGACTGCCCAGATCCGCCGCCCGGACAAACAACTGCAAGTCGTCAAAACGCAGCATGCTCAGCCTCAATTATCAAAAAAATATTGAAAGAGACTGCTCTTTTAGCCGGTTTTATCTCGCAGAGAAATAGCCAATCATCGCTCTATCGCATTCATCCCGCTTCTCTGGAGCCGAGCATGACCCAGCCATTCACCGCTATTGCCACCCTGACCGCCAAACCCGGCCAACAGGATCTTCTCGAACAAGGCCTGCGCGCCCTGGTTGAACCGAGCCGCGCCGAAGCCGGTTGCAGCCAGTACGACCTGCACCGTGACCTCGCCGACCCGCAGGTGTTTTATGTGATTGAACACTGGGCCAGCGAAGCGATTCTTGAGGCGCACAACGCCAGCGCGCACTTCCAGCATTTCCAGGCAACGGCTGGCCACGCCATCGAACACTTCCAACTCAAGCGCCTCGGCGCGATTGTCTGATTCCTTCTTCTATTACCTGTACGGAGCCACTCATGAAAGCCATCGCCTATTACGCTTCCCTGCCGATCAGCGACGCCAAGTCCCTGCAAGACATCGAACTGCCAGAACCGGTCGCCGGCCCGCGCGACGTGCTGGTGGAAGTCAAAGCCATTTCGGTCAACCCGGTCGACACCAAAGTGCGGCAGAACGTGGCACCGGAAAACGGCGCGGCGAAAGTGCTGGGCTGGGACGTTGCCGGTGTGGTCAAGGCTGTTGGCAGCGAAGTGACGTTGTTCAAGGCCGGCGACAAAGTCTTTTACGCCGGCTCCATCGCCCGTGCCGGCGGCAACAGTGAGCTGCACGTGGTGGATGAGCGCATCGTCGGCCATATGCCGAAATCCCTCGGTTTTGCCGAAGCCGCCGCACTGCCGCTGACCGCGATCACCGCATGGGAGTTGTTGTTCGAGCGCCTGCAAATCCGCGAAGGCAATACCGATGAAGGCCAGAGCCTGCTGATCGTCGGTGCCGCCGGCGGGGTTGGCTCGATCCTGACGCAATTGGCCAGGCAACTGACCGGCCTGAAGGTGATCGGCACCGCATCCCGCGAGCAAACCCGCGATTGGGTCAAAGAACTGGGCGCCGACCTGGTCATCGATCACAGCCAGCCGCTGAGCGAAGAACTCAAGCGCGCCGGGGTCGACAGCGTGACCCACGTCGCCAGCCTGACCCAGACCGACCAGCACCTGGATCAACTGGTCGAAGCGCTGGCGCCGCAAGGCAAACTGGCGTTGATCGACGATCCGAAGTCACTGGACGTGAGCAAGCTCAAGCGCAAGAGCCTGTCGCTGCACTGGGAGTTCATGTACACCCGCTCGCTGTTCGAGACGCCAGACATGATCGAGCAGCACAAACTGCTTAACCGTGTGGCGGATCTGATTGATGCCGGGACGTTGAAGACCACGGTGGGCGAGCATTTCGGCACGATCAATGCGGCGAACCTGCGTCGCGCCCATGAGCTGCTTGAAAGTGGCAAAGCCAAGGGGAAAATTGTTTTAGAAGGTTTCTAAAAAACCGCACAGCGCAGCCTTCGCCGAACCTAGAGCGGTCGGCGGGGCTGCGCTGTTTTTTGCCGTCAGTCCGATGCTTGACCCTTGTCACAATTGCGATCGTATTCAGGTCTACAATCGAAGCCTCTGCGATACATCTTTTACGCAAGGGAGGTCAGCAATGAAGATCCTGATAAAAGAAGTGGCAAAGTCTCAATGGCAGGTTCGTCTGGACCAACACGCCGTGACATTCCGCAGTGAAGCCGAAGCACTGGCCTTCACCCGCACCCTCGAAGCGCGACTGTGCGCACCCCATCAGATTCCCGACCGCAGCCAGCAGCGCGCCGCCGGCTGAGGTTATTTATGCCTCGGCCTGAGCTTGCGCCAGTGCCCGGGCATTCTGCAGACGGCGGGTGAGCAGCGCCACGCACACCACCAGCAAACCGCACAGGCTGATGACTATTGCCATCGGCACGGCGGTGCCGTCGTGCAACACCCCTACCAGCGCCGAAGCGCCGGCGGCGACACTGAATTGCATGCAGCCGAGCAGTGCCGACGCACTGCCGGCGCGTGCGCCCTGCCCGTTCATCGCACAAGCGGCGGCGTTCGGGCTGATGCAACCCAGGCTCGACACGCAGATGAACAGTGGAATCAGCAGCGGCCACAACGATTCGGTGTGCATTGCGCTGACCGCGAGCAACGCCAGCCCGGCGGCGAAGTAAACCCACACCGCCCGCGACAGCAGGAACGCCGGGCCGCGCTTGGCCAACATCCGCGCGTTGACCTGCGCCACCAAAATGAACCCCGCCGCGTTGGTGCCGAACAACCAGCCGAAATGCTCGGCCGGCACGCCATACAGTTTGATGAAGATGAACGGTGAACCCGCGATGTAAGCGAACATCCCGGCGATGGCGATGCCGCCGGTCAGGGCATGGCCGAGGTAAACCCGGTCCTTGAGCAAGCGTCCGTATTGACGCAGCGCGCCGGACAACGGCTGACGCGGCATGTGCGCCGGCATACTTTCCGGCAGCCCCAGCGCCACCGCCAATCCGGCCAGTGCACTGAACCCGGTCAGCACCAGGAAGATCGACTGCCAACCCGTGGTGTTGACCAACAGACCGCCGAGCATCGGCGCCAGAATCGGCGCCAGGCCCATCACCAGCATCAATTGCGAAAAGACTTTCGCCGAGCCGACCGCGTCGCATTTGTCGCTGACCACCGCCCGGGAAATCACCATCCCCGCACAGCCGCCCAAGGCCTGGACAAAACGCGCACCGATCAGCCATTCCAGGTTTGGCGCATAAGCGCAGGCCAGGGATGCCAAGGTGAACAGCGTAAGGCCCACCAGCAACGGGATGCGTCGACCGAAGCGGTCCGCCACCGGGCCATAAGCCAGTTGGCCGATGGACAGACCGGCGAAATACGCCGCCAGCGTCATCTGCACGTGTTTCTCGTCGGTGCCGAACGCCAGCGCCATCGAGGGAAAGGCAGGTAAATAGAAGTCGATCGCCAAGGGCCCGAAGGCGGTCAAGGCACCGAGAATCAGAATGGTACGGAAGTTCATCAGGCATCCAGGTTGGCAAGTCGGCAGCCCGACAGTCTAGCCGCGCCCGAACGCCTTGAACATTCCGATAGCTCGCTAACGATCAATTTCAGACGAGTTTCACTGCGTAGCCTTCTTCGCTGATGACCTCAATCACCTGCTCGGCGCTCAGCGCGCTTTCCACGCCGACCTCTTTCGCAGCCAGATCAACCCGCACACTGGCCGCCGGGTCCTTGGCCTGCACAGCGTTGGTGATTGCTTTGACGCAGTGACCGCAGGACATGCCTTGAACGTTGAACACTTGCATGGAAATGACTCCTTTGAGTGAGGTTGCCGGCAGTTTCGAGCTTGCCACAATGGCAAGGTCAAGTTCTTCAATAAACTGCCGGGCTG
Source organism: Pseudomonas sp. Mb7 (assembly GCF_054790525.1). Taxonomy (NCBI): domain Bacteria; kingdom Pseudomonadati; phylum Pseudomonadota; class Gammaproteobacteria; order Pseudomonadales; family Pseudomonadaceae; genus Pseudomonas; species Pseudomonas sp. Mb7. The sequence continues at coordinate 6,461,890 of NZ_CP186501.1, read as the reverse complement.
GCAATCGGCGCCGCGCTCGGCCAAGCTGCGTACATCAATGACTCGATTCAGGAGATTCAGCCATGCGCTGGTCAGCTTTCAGCCTGTTTGGCTTTCTCAGTCTCTTTGCCGCAATTCCTACAGTGCAAGCCGCTGGTGAGGATTACGGCGTTCTGATCATCTCCCGCGAGCGCCTGGAAGTGGCAACCTCCTGCGAAATCGGTGTGTATATCCAGGATCAGCTGTCGGCGCGACTGTTTCAGGAACAGAGCACGTCTTTCAACCTGCCACCGGGCACTGTATCGCTGCGTCTGAAACTACTGCCGGGGCAGGTACCGGGTTGCAATCCGGGCTTGCTCGCACCGGGTTCGCAGGAAATAAAACTGCAGGCGGGCGATGTGCAGAAGTACCGGATCGCGATGACACAGGAAGGCATGTACCTGAAGCGCGCCGATCTCGGCTATTAAGCAACTACAAACCTGTGGGAGCGAGCCTGCTCGCGAATACGGTGTGTCATTCAGCGATGATGTTGACTGACCCACCGCTTTCGCGAGCAGGCTCGCTCCCACAGTTGGTTTTGCGGCGCGTCAAAGAATGGCGCTTGACCTTGCCCGCATGGCAAGGTTGATCCTTGTAGGCATCTACTACAGGGAGTACGACCAATGTCCGATTCCATCACTTTCGACCTGCCGATTGCCGGCATGACCTGCGCCAGTTGTGCCGGGCGTGTCGAGCGGGCGTTGAGCAAAGTCAGCGGCGCCAGTGCCGTCAGCGTCAACCTCGCCACCGAGCAGGCCCGTGTGCAGGCGCCCGGCGACAGTCTGCCGGCCTTGATGGCAGCAGTTGAGCGCGCCGGTTACAGCGTGCCGCAGCAGACTATCGAATTGAATATCGAAGGCATGACCTGCGCCTCCTGCGTCGGTCGCGTCGAACGTGCGCTGAACAAAGTGCCGGGCGTGAAAAGCGTCAGCGTGAACCTGGCCAACGAACGTGCGCATCTGGATTTGCTCGGCCAGGTCGACCCGCAAACGCTGCTTGAGGCCGTGAGCAAGGCCGGTTATTCGGCCAGCATCTGGCAAGCCGAACATCCACAAACCGATAACCAACAACAGCGCCTGAAACATGAACGCTGGGCGCTGATCTGCGCCATCGCCCTCGCCCTACCGTTGGTGGCGCCGATGTTGCTGCAACCGTTCGGCATCCACTGGATGCTGCCGGCCTGGGCGCAATTCGCCCTCGCCACGCCCGTGCAGTTCATTTTCGGTGCACGCTTTTATGTGGCGGCGTGGAAAGCCGTGCGTGCCGGCGCTGGCAACATGGACTTGCTGGTCGCCCTCGGCACCAGCGCCGGTTACGGCTTGAGCTTGTACGAATGGGCCACCGCCGCCGGGCGCATGCCGCATCTGTATTTCGAAGCGTCGGCGGTGGTCATTGCCTTGGTGCTGCTCGGCAAATACCTGGAGAGCCGCGCCAAACGCCAGACTGCCAGTGCCATCCGCGCGCTGGAAGCGTTGCGTCCGGAACGGGCGATTCAAGTCATCGACGGCCGCGAGCAGGATGTCGCCATCAGCGCTTTGCGCCTGAACGATCTGGTGCTGGTCAAACCCGGCGAGCGTTTCCCGGTCGACGGCGAAGTCATCGAAGGCCAGAGCCACGCCGATGAAGCACTGATCAGCGGCGAAAGCCTGCCGGTACCGAAACAACCCGGAGACAAAGTCACCGGCGGCGCGATCAACGGTGAAGGCCGCTTGCTGGTGCGCACCCTGGCGCTCGGCGCAGAAACCGTGCTGGCGCGGATCATTCGTCTGGTTGAGGACGCTCAAGCCGCGAAAGCACCGATCCAGAAACTGGTGGATAAAGTCAGCCAGATCTTCGTGCCAACCGTGTTGCTGATCGCGTTGGTGACACTGATCGGCTGGTGGCTCTACGGCGCCCCCATGGAGACCGCGTTGATCAACGCCGTCGCGGTGCTGGTCATCGCCTGCCCGTGTGCGCTGGGGCTTGCCACGCCGACGGCGATCATGGCCGGCACCGGCGTAGCGGCGCGCCACGGCATTCTGATCAAGGACGCCGAAGCACTGGAACGCGCCCATGAAGTCAGCAGTGTGGTCTTCGACAAAACCGGCACGCTGACCTCCGGCACGCCGCGCATTGCCCATTTCAGTGCAGTGGATGGTGATGAAGACACGCTGCTGAAACTGGCCGGTGCGCTGCAACGCGGCAGTGAACATCCGTTGGCCAAAGCGGTACTCGATGCCGCAGCGGAACGAGGCCTGAACGTGCCGGATGTCAGCGACAGTCAATCGCTGACCGGTCGCGGCATTGCCGGCAATCTTGAAGGCCGGCGTCTGGCGCTGGGCAATCGGCGGATGCTCGAAGAAAGTGCTTTGAACGCGGGCAACCTGAGCGAATCTGCCCAGACTTGGGAAGCCGAGGGCCGCACCCTGTCGTGGTTAATCGAACAAAGCCCGGAACCGAAAGTGCTCGGTTTGTTCGCCTTTGGTGACACCCTGAAACCCGGTGCACTGGAAGCCGTGCAGCAACTCGCCGCCCAGGATATCCACAGCCATCTGCTGACCGGCGACAACCGTGGCAGCGCTCGCGTGGTCGCCGAGGCCCTCGGTATCAGCAATGTCCACGCCGAAGTGCTGCCGGCGGACAAAGCCGCGACCGTCACCGAGCTTAAAAAAAACGGCGTGGTCGCCATGGTCGGTGACGGCATCAACGACGCCCCGGCCCTCGCCGCTGCCGACATCGGTATCGCCATGGGCGGCGGCACAGATGTGGCCATGCACGCAGCGGGCATTACCCTGATGCGCGGCGATCCACGGTTGGTGCCGGCGGCGCTGGAGATCAGTCGCAAAACCTATGCAAAGATCCGCCAGAACCTGTTCTGGGCCTTTGTCTACAACCTGATCGGCATTCCGCTGGCGGCGTTCGGCTTCCTTAACCCGGTGCTGGCCGGCGCGGCGATGGCGCTGTCGAGCGTCAGCGTGGTGAGCAATGCGTTACTGTTGAAAACCTGGAAACCCAAGGACCTGGAGGAACACCGATGAACATCGGTCAAGCGGCCAGACACAGTGGCCTGAGCGCGAAAATGATCCGCTATTACGAGTCGATCGGCCTGCTCAAAGCGGCGCATCGCACCGACAGCGGTTACCGGGTCTATGGTGACGATGACCTGCATACGCTGGCGTTCATCAAGCGCTCGCGGGATCTGGGCTTTTCCCTGGAAGAGGTCGGCAAACTGCTGACCCTCTGGCAGGATCGCCAACGCGCCAGCGCCGATGTCAAAGCCTTGGCCCGCCAGCACATCGACGAGTTGAACCAGAAGATTCGCGAGCTCGGCGAATTACGCGACACCCTGCAAGACCTAGTCGAGCACTGCAACGGCGACCACCGCCCCGATTGCCCGATCCTCAAGGAACTGGCGTCGGGCTGCTTCGCACAACCTCCCGGCGCTTGAGCGCCAGAACTTTCACCAGCAGCAACGTACTGAGCGGAATGCCGTGAAACAGCATGACCACGGCACCCGGCGTCCACCACGCGTAGAACGGCGCGGCGATCAGCATGCCGATACCGAACCCGGTCATTTGCAGCAAAGTCAGCACGCTGAAAATCGGCAGGCGCAATTGCTCGGGTTCACGCTGCAGACGCGACATCAGCCCGACCTCGGAAAAGCCGTCACCCAGCCCTGCCGGCAAGGAAAACAGCAACAGCGCATAGAGGTTGTGTTGCTGGAACATCAGGATAAAGCCACAGGACATCAGCGCCACACCGAAGAAAAACCGTCGTTCGAGGTGGATGTTGTCCGGGCCTTTGAGACGGCTGGCGATTCGCGCACCCAGCAATTTGCCGCTGGCCCACACCGCGAGCATCAGGCCCAGCGTGGTGCTCGCCGATTCTGGGGTGAGCAGTTTGGAGATGATCGGAAAGCCGACGTTGTGCGCGGCGCTGCCCAAGGTGTCGGCCATGGTGACCGCGAGCATGGCGGCAATCACCGGCGTCGCACGCAAGCCCTGCTTGAGCGCTGACCATTCGCCGCGCTCGGGTGCTTCGTTGACTGTGGCTGGCGCGAATCGCAGCGGCACAATCAATAACGCGGCCAGCAAATAGGTCAGCGCATTCAGGGCGAACACCGTTTCAAAACCAAACCCCGCTACCAGCAAACCTGAAACCAGGCTGCCACCAACCATCGCGGCGGATGAAGCCGAGGTGATCCAGGCATTGGCCTTGAGCAACTGATCGGCGTGGATCAAACGCGGCAACTGGCTGTTGAGGCCGATGGCGAACATCGAGTTTCCCAGGCCCAGACCGAAGGCGATCACCGGCAACAGCAAGGCCTGTTGGCTGACGGGCACGATCAACAACAGACCGAGCACGCTGGCGCGCAGCAGGTCGAAGGCGATCAGCGGTGCGCGTCCGCTGCAACGACGGTAAAACGCGGTGCCGATCAGACTGGCAAAAATCCCCCCGCCCACGCGGCTGGCGAGGAAAACCCCGACGCTCATGGCGCTGTTGCTCAGCAGGTAGACGTAGGTGGCCAGCGCGACCATGTTGAGGAAGGCGCCGAAATCGGAGATCAGTCGGGCAGTGACGATCAGGTGGGTGTTGCGCGGGGTGGTCACATTCAGTCCTTGAGTGTGGTTGGGGCGGTGGACAGTAGACTTGAATTTGCGGGGATCCGAAAGAGGCCCCTCACCCTAACCCTCTCCCAGGGGGAGAGGGGACCGATTGGGGGATATTTGGGAGGTACACCGACCTGAACGTTTTTCGTTGAATCCATAATCGACTCGTTTTTTCAGGTCGATATATGACGCAAGACACCTCGGCCGGCTCCCTCTCCCTCTGGGAGAGGGCTGGGCGGGCGGCGTTCCGATGAGGGGCTTCTGGGCTTGTAAGGCTTCTGAATCAAACAAAAAACCCGGCCGAAGCCGGGTTTCTCATCAAGCAATCACTGCATCCACGGTGGTGGCGGTGGCTCGTCAGACTTGCCTTTCGGCTCGTCGTCCGATGCACGGATGGCCTGCTTGCGTTCCTCGTCGAGGCGCGCCGCTTCGATCTCGCGCAGAACTCCGCCAACATCGGCCAGGTCTTCCGGATCATCGAACTCACCGGTCAGCACACTGTTCGGGTGCAAGGTGCCAGCTTCGTACAACGCCCACATTTCCTTGGCGTATTTGGTCAGCTTCAACTCCGGGGCAAAGCGTCCGAAGTAGGAAGCCATGTTGCCAACGTCGCGTTCCAACATGCTGAACGCGTGGTTGTTGCCGGCAGCGTCGACAGCTTGCGGCAGGTCGATGATGACCGGGCCGGTCGGCGTCAACAGCACGTTGAACTCCGACAGGTCGCCGTGCACCAGACCGGTACACAACATCAGCACGATCTGCGAAATCAGGAACGCGTGATACTCGCGCGCCTGATCCGGCTCCAGCACCACGTCATTGAGACGCGGCGCGGCGTCGCCGAACTCGTCGGCCACCAGTTCCATCAACAGCACGCCGTCGAGGAAATCGTACGGTTTGGGCACCCGCACGCCGGCGCCGGCCAGACGGAACAGCGCCGCCACTTCGGCGTTCTGCCAGGCATCTTCGGTCTCTTTGCGACCGAACTTGGAGCCTTTCGCCATTGCGCGAGCCTGTCGGCTGTTGCGCACCTTGCGGCCTTCCTGATACTCGGCCGCCTGGCGGAAACTGCGTTTGTTCGCCTCCTTGTAGACCTTTGCGCAACGTAACTGATTGCCGCAGCGCACCACATAAACAGCTGCTTCTTTACCACTCATCAGTGGGCGCAGCACTTCGTCGACCAGACCGTCCTCGATCAGGGGTTCAATGCGTTTTGGAGTCTTCATCAGCTTTTATTGTGGGTCCTTTATTACCAAACACGCGAATGTCACTCGTTATACGGCAATCCTCGCATCACGGGGAGGGGTTGCCGACCTGTGAACGTTGAGAATGCACACACTGTGCCGGATTAAACAGGGCCAACTCTGCGCTCGCGCATCGACCGTGGGGAATCATAGCCGAGGCTGTTGTACTTGTTGGTACATGTCTTCAAGGGCATTTGCGACAGAATCTGACATCCGGCTGTTGTCCCCTCGGCAGTTTTTTGCAAAGTCGCCTCAATTTCCCTGTTTTGCAGCCGAAGCCCTCAATGACAGAGGGATTTGTCCGACAATCGTTCCACAACAATCAACGATGCCGTGCTCGGGGATACGGGTGATCCACAACGTTTTCGGCTGCCAATAAACCACAAGTCATCTGCACTGCGTGGGCCTACAAGAAAATCTGGAGCGCGGATGAACATCAAACAGAAATTGACGTGGGCGTTTGCAATCATCGCCTGCTTGCCGGTGGTGCTAGTCGCAACGCTGGTGGTGATGAACCTGCGCAGCGATGCCCGGGACAGTTTTGTCGACAGCAGCGGTCGCGAAATTCGTCAGGTCAGCAATGCCATGCAGCTGTTTTTTGATGGCATCAGCCAGAACGTCGATTACCTGGCGTCGCAGCCGCTGATCAAAAACACCGACGACAGCCTCAAGACCTACATGAGCGCCAACGCCGAATCCATCCCGCAAGGCGAGATGGACAAAAAGGTCTTCGCGTTCCTCCAGGACCTGGGCAACGCCCACCCGGCTTACGCCTACGCCATCGTTGGCACCGCCGCCGGCGGTTATGTGTCGTGGCCGGACGATCCGAAGCTCAACAACTACGACCCGCGTCAGCGGCCGTGGTACAAGGCTGCCCAGGCCAAACCGGGCAAACCGTTGCGGACCGCCGCTTACTACTGGGCGCAGGACGATGCGACCTACGTCAGCACCGTGCGCACCATCGACAACAAACTCGGCAGCAACGGCGGCGTGGTCAGCATCGACGTGACGCTCAAGCAGCTCACCGAGATCGTCAAACAGATCAAGCTGGGCGAAACCGGCTACCTGATGCTTCTGGAAAACAGCGGCACGGTGCTGGTCGATCCGAAACAGCCGGAACACAATTTCAAGCCGCTGGACAGCCTAGGCGAAGGCTATGCGCAACTGGCCAAGGCGGGCAAAGGCCTGGTCGAAGTCGAGCTTAACGGCGAGCGCTACATGGCCAACGTCTGGCCATCGGAGCAATTGGGCTGGACCTTCGTCGGCCTGATCAAGCAGAGCGATGTGATGAGCCCGCCACGCAACTGACCTGGCTGATCGCGATCATCGCCGCCGTGCTGGCCGTGCTATTCGCCGTGGTCGGCGCCAGTTTTGCCAGCCTGATCGTGCGGCCGATCCGCAGCGTCGCCAGTGGCCTGGAAGGCATCGCGCAGGGCGAAGGCGACCTGACCAAAAACCTCGATATCCGAGGCAACGACGAAACCGCGCAACTGGCCAACTGGTTCAATCAGTTCCTCACCGCGATCCGCAGCCTGATTCAGCATATCGGCGGCGCCGCCGGGAAAATCCTCGCGACCTCGCAGAGTTCGACCCGCGTCTCAAGCGACATGGCCGAAGCCGCCGGGCGTCAGCGTGAAGCCGTGGACATGGTCTCGACCGCGTTCCACGAAATGGTCGCCACCGCCAACGAAGTCGCACGCTCGTGCAGTCAGGCAGCGGATTCGGCCGACAGCGGCCAGCGGCAGGCCCGCCAAGGTCAGCAGCAGATTGATGCGGCGGTAAACAGCGTCGACCAACTAAGCCAGGAGCTGGAGCAATCGGCGCAGTCTATGCAGCAACTGGAGCGTGACAGCAACGATATCCAGTCGATCCTCGGCACCATCCGCTCCATCGCCGAGCAGACCAACCTGCTGGCGCTCAACGCCGCCATCGAAGCAGCGCGCGCCGGTGAGCAGGGCCGTGGTTTTGCCGTGGTCGCCGATGAGGTGCGCGCACTGGCCAAACGCACGGCGGATTCGACGGCAGAAATCGACGCTTTGCTCGGCAATCTGGCCAAGCGCACCAGCCAGGTCACGCAGCAGATGCACGCCAGCCTGCAGGTTTCGCAGCAATCGGTGACGCGTATCGGCGAGGCGCGCGAGAGTTTCGGGCAGATCCGCGAGTCGGTGGACGTGATCCGTGACATGAACACGCAGATCGCCACCGCCGCCGAAGAACAACATCAGGTAGCTGAGGACATCAACAGGCACATCAGCCAGATTCACGGGGATGCGCAGTTGGTGGCGGAACTGGCCAACTCGGCGCGCCTGGATTCGCAGAGTCTGGCGGGGTTGTCGAATGAGTTGGATGGGTTGGTCAGACGGTTTCGTACCTGAACCTCAAAAGCCACCCTCATCGGAACGCCGCCCGCCCAGCCCTCTCCCTGAGGGAGAGGGGGCTGACCGAGGTGTCTGGCGTTATGCATCGACCTGAAATACCGCGTCGAATATGGCTTGGCAGAATTCTCCAAATCAGTTCGATTCCGGATTCAGCACGACTCTCTCAGGTCGGTGTAACTCCGAAGCATCCCACAATCAGTCCCCTCTCCCTTTGGGCGGTCCGACGTTTCGGGAGGGTTAGGGGCTCTTTCAGCGTCAGCGTTCGATGATGGCGGTGACACCCTGCCCGCCCGCCGCGCAAATCGAGATCAGGCCCCGGCCCTTCCCCGCTGCGTCCAGCAACTTCGCCAGGTTCGCCACGATGCGCCCACCGGTCGCCGCAAACGGATGCCCGGCCGCCAGCGAACTGCCCTTCACGTTCAGCCGGCTACGATCAATCGAACCCAACGGCGCGTCGAGTCCCAAACGGGTTTTGCAGTATTCGGGATCTTCCCAGGCCTTCAGCGTGCACAGCACTTGCGCCGCGAACGCTTCATGAATTTCGTAGTAGTCAAAATCCTGCAAGGTCAGCCCGTTGCGTGCCAGCACCCGTGGCACGGCATACACCGGCGCCATCAGCAGCCCTTCGGCGCCGTTGACGAAATCCACTGCCGCCGCTTCGCCATCGCGCAGATACGCGAGAATTGGCAAACCCCGTTCCTTCGCCCATTCCTCACTGCCGAGCAATACCACCGACGCGCCATCGGTCAGCGGCGTGGAGTTGCCTGCCGTCAACGTGCCTTTGGCGCTTTTTTCAAAGGCCGGTTTCAGCGTCGCGAGTTTTTCCAGGGTCAGGTCCGGGCGCAGGTTGTTGTCGCGGGTTAGACCAAGGAACGGCGTCATCAGGTCGTTGTGCCAGCCTTCGCTGTAGGACGCGGCGAGTTTGTGATGACTTCCGAGGGTCAGTTGATCCTGCTCTTCACGCGGGATCTGCCAGGTCTGCGCCATCAATTCACAGTGCTCGCCCATCGACAGCCCAGTGCGTGGTTCGCCGATGCGTGGAAAGTCGGGAATCAGATGTTTGGGGCGCAGTTGCAGAAAGGTTTTCAGTTTGTCGCCGGTGGTCTTGGCGCGGTTGGCTTGCAGGAGGATTCTGCGCAGGCCTTCGCTGACACCGATCGGCGCGTCCGAGGTGGTGTCGACGCCGCCGGCGATGCCGCTCTCGATCTGGCCGAGGGCGATCTTGTTCGCCACCAGAATCGCCGCTTCCAGACCGGTGCCGCAGGCTTGCTGAATGTCATAGGCGGGCGTGGGGGGTGACAGACGTGAGCCGAGCACGCATTCACGGGTCAGACTCATATCTCGTGACAATTTCAGCACCGCGCCCGCCACCACTTCACCGATGCGCTGGCCATGCAGGTTGTAGCGTTCGATCAGGCCCTCAAGGGCGGCGGTGAGCATCGCCTGATTGCTGGCCGTAGCGTACGGCCCGTTGGAACGGGCGAAAGGGATACGGTTACCGCCAATGATCGCGACGCGGCGCAGCTGACTCATGAATAACTCCTTTTCCGAAGGTTTGAATTCACGCCAATCCCCTGTAGGAGTGAGCCTGCTCGCGATAGCGGTGGGTCAGATAAACATTTCTTGACTGATACACCGCTATCGCGAGCAGGCTCACTCCTACAGGGGTCAGCTGTGTTTCTGAATGTGGGTTCGGCAACACAAACGCCGGGGGCAAACTACTCTGCTGTTCTAGCGTAGGCCTTATTGCGTGGATCGAACGATTGATTGCCATCGGTAGTCCACACTTTGAACCCCAACTTCTGGAGAGCGTTCCATGTCTGACCGCTATATCGACTTCGCCAACTCGTCCATCGGCCATCGCCTGGTCGGGGCGCTGGGCCTGCCGTCGCCGGTGCGGCTGGAACGCTGGCAGGCCGGGCGCCTGCGGCCGGTGGAAGGGGCGCTGCTGATCGGCGGCGGGCCGCTGGCGGAGCGCGTCAGTGCCTTCGCCAACCGTTTGACCGACGGCATCTACCGTTACGGCGAACAACCGGCAACCGCCACCGAATGGATTCCCGGCCACGGCCCGAAACTCAAAGCCGTGGTGTTCGACGCCAGCGAACTGCTGCACACCAACCAGCTCAAGCAACTGCGCGAATTCTTCCAGCCGTTGATGAAGAATCTAGAGCATAGCGCCCATCTGGTGATTCTTGGCCGTGCGCCGGAAACCCTCAGTGATCCGTTTGCTGCCAGTGCGCAACGAGCGCTGGAAGGGTTTTTCCGTTCGCTGGCCAAGGAACTGCGCAGCGGCGGCACGCTGCAATTGATCTACGTCGGTGAGGGCGCCGAAGATCAACTGGAAGGCCCGCTGCGGTTTTTCCTCTCGCCGAAAAGTGCGTTCGTGTCCGGCCAGGTGATCCGCCTGACGGCTTGTGCGACGCCAGTGACTGACTGGACACGGCCGCTGGCCGGACGCAAGGCGCTGGTCACTGGTGCGGCTCGCGGTATCGGCGCATCGATTGCCGAGACCCTGGCGCGCGACGGCGCCGAGGTGATCCTGCTCGACGTGCCGCCGGCGAAGACCGATCTGGAAGCCCTCGCCGCCCGCCTCGGCGGCCGCGCGATTACCCTGGATATCTGCGCCACCGACGCCGCCACGCAACTGATCGGACAACTGCCTGACGGCCTCGATATTCTGGTGCACAACGCCGGCATCACCCGCGACAAAACCTTGGCCAATATGACCCCGGAATTTTGGGATGCAGTGCTGGCGGTCAACCTCAACGCGCCGCAAGTGCTGACCCAGGCACTGCTCGACAGCGGCACGCTGCACGACAACGCGCGGGTGATTCTGCTGGCCTCGATCAGCGGCATTGCCGGCAATCGCGGGCAAACCAACTACGCCGCGAGCAAGGCCGGGCTGATTGGTCTTGCGCAGGCCTGGGCACCGACACTGCTGGAACGCGGCATCAGCATCAACGCCGTTGCGCCCGGTTTTATCGAAACGCAAATGACTGCACACATTCCGTTTGGCCTGCGTGAGGCGGGCCGGCGCATGAGTTCGCTCGGTCAGGGCGGTTTACCGCAAGACGTCGCCGAAGCCGTCGCGTGGCTGGCGCAACCGGGCACCGGCGCATTCACCGGGCAGGCACTGCGCGTCTGTGGACAAAGCGTTCTGGGGGCTTAGGCATGAGCATGGAATGGCATACGCTGGATCGCGAACCGAGTCTGCCCGGGCTCTACGCACGGGCGGCGACGCGACGCAAAATCACCGGCACCCAATTACCCGACAGCGGCTTGCGCTGTTGGGTCGATGTCGATGGCCAACGCCTGGCAGGCTATCGCAAGGTCTGCGGATTCGTCGATGACGGTCTATTGCCGCCGACGTATCCGCACATCCTCGCCTTTGCATTGCAGATGCAATTGCTCACCGCCAAAGCATTTCCGTTCCCGCTGTTGGGGCTGATTCATCTGAGCAACCGCATTCGCGTGTTGCGCCCGATGGGTGGGATCGGTCGGGCGCAGGTCAGCGTGCGCGTGACGAATCTGCAAGCGCATCCCAAAGGTGCGACGTTCGATCTGCTGACCACCCTGGATGATCAGCTCGGGCCGTTGTGGGAAGCCGAAAGCCAGATGCTCTGTCGCGGTGTGAAACTTGAGGGCGAGCCGGCCGAGCAGACCTGGGAGCCGTCGCAATCGCTGGTGGAGGTGGCGCGCTGGAAAGCCCCGGTCGATATCGGTCGGCAATACGCCAAAGTGTCCGGCGACTACAACCCGATTCACCTGAGTGCGGCCAGTGCCAGGCTGTTTGGCTTTCCAACAGCGATCGCCCATGGTTTGTGGAACAAGGCGCGAACGCTCGCGGCGCTGGGCGATCATTTGCCCAAGGCCAACCTTGAGATCGCCGTGCACTTTCGTAAACCGGTGCGCCTGCCCAGTGAGGTGACCTTGCTGGCGAGTGCGGCGGGGTCCAGTGGTGAGTTGCGGCTGATCGGTGCACAAGACCTCAAACACATGGTCGGGCAGTGGCAACCCATTGCCTGAGCTCGCGGCACACCATTAATTGTGTGTATATAACTTAAGTTTTCGCCGTCCTTCCCCCTTCCACTGAAAAAACCAGGGCCTTGATTATCAAGGCCTTTTTTTGTCCGGCTATATCCTGGGTATTAGTCCTTAGGCGCTGAACTTCACCTTATATATAAAGGCGTTAATACCAACTTGAGAATGGCCTGAAACCTGCCCCTGGACTGAGATTGAGCACAACGGGCGAAGGCATCACCGACAACAGATCGGCGAGCCATCGAAGACAACGAACGTTGTGACAGGTGCAAGGAATCTCAATCATGAAAACTCAAAACGTGTGGTGCAAATCGGCAATCGCTCTGGCATTGATTCTCTCCCTTGGCGTCACCGGGTGCAGCAGCGGTGGTGGCGGTCATAAAAGCAGTTCCGGCAGTTCTTCGGCGGATGGTACGGCGGGTACTGGTGGCACATCGGGTACTGGCAGCACAGGTGGCACGGGTGGCAGCGGTGATACCGCAGGCACTGGCGGAACCGGTGGCACGGGTGGTACAGGCGGCACTGGTGGCACTGATCCGACTAATCCAACCAACCCGACAGACCCGACAGACCCGACTGACCCCACTAACCCGACCAACCCAACCACCACACCGTTGGTGACCACCACGTTGGTGCAGGATGTCGGTAATACCGTCGCTGGCGTCGGCGATGGCGTTGGCCAGATCGGCGACTCGCTGAGCACCGTACCGGTGGTCGGTGGTGTGGTGCAGAGTGCGGCCAACACCGCAGGCAATGTTGTCAGCACCTTGGGTGATGGCGTCGCCGATGGCGTAGGCAAACTGGCCACCGACCCTAATGGCCTGACCACCACCGTTGCTTCGGTTGGCGGTGTAGTGACGGATGTTGGCAACGGCGTCTCCGACCTCAGCGCCAAGCTGTCCACTGCCACCACCAGCGTGCCAGTGGTGGGCGGTGTAGTCACCAGAGTCGCGCCGTTGGTTGATGGGGTCGGCGAGAAAGTCACCATGCTCGGTAATACCCTCGACACCACGCTGACCAGCGGCCCGACCAGTCAACTGACAAACAAACTCGGCAGTAGCCTGGTGCCAGTGATCGCGATGGTTGAAAGCACCACTGACAAAGTCGGCGATGCGACCGGTCTGGGCGATCCGCTCAAAGGCGTGGTTGCGCAAGTCGGTGGCGCGGTGAACACACTGGGCGGCAATGTTACCGATGCGGGTAACGGCAACGCCTTGACCAACACACTCGGCGGCGCGTTGAGCGATACCGGCACCGCAGTCGCCAAGGCCGGTGGTCTGGTGTCCAACGGCACTGGTTCGGGTACTGGTGGAGTGGGCGGTGGCCTCGGTGGTACTGGCCTGCTGCAAACCGTTGGCGGCGCGGTGGTCAATGTCGGCTCAGGTCTGGCGGCAGGCAACGGCACTCTCGCAGCGCCTGGCAACGTCCTCGCTGCGGCCGGCAACACAGTGGCTTCGCTCAACACCGTACTCGGCGGTTCGGGCACCCCGATCACCGCAACCACCTCACCTCTGGCCACGGTTGGCGGAACCTTGGGGGCAGGCCTGAACCCGGTTACCAGTGCGGTTACCAACGTGACCCAACAAGTCGGCGCCGCTACCGGTATCGGCTCACCTGTTGCAGGTCTCACCGGCCAGGTGGGCGGCGCGGTCAGCAGTATCGGCGGCAGCATTGCCGCGACCAACAACCCGGTCACCACCGCAGTCGGTGGTCTGGTCAGCAACGTTGGCGGCACCGTCGCCGCCGTCGGTGGCCTGGTCAACGGCGGTACCAGCGGGGGTACCACCAGTGGCGGTCTGGGCGGTGTACTCGGTGGTCTGACTGGCACCCTGGGAGGCAACACACGCTAAATTGCACCTGGCCGATTCGACGGCCTCACCTACAGCGCCTACGCTTGGTTGAGGGCGGAAGATTCCCACGAGTCTTCCGCCTTTTTTCTTAGGAAAATTCAGCCCAGTGCCGTGATCTGACCATGGAGTGTCCTATGCGCGTAATGGCATCCCTGCTATTCCTCAGTCTCAGTTCCGCCGCCCTCGCCGACACCCTGCCCAGCTTTCTCAACAGCAACGAAACCATCCGCAATCTGCCGGTGCCGAACCTGCCGGCCGATGCCTATCGCCCAAGCGCCACGCCCGTGCAGGTGCCGGACGCCGGTGCCGCCGCTGCGCAACCGCTGTTGATGGACACCAAGATCAAACTGCAAACCGTGCAGATCGAAGGCGGCACCCTCTACCCGCTCAACGAGCTCGCCGAAATCTATAAGCCCCTGATCGGCCGGCAAGCCACGCTCGCCGAGCTGATCGAGGCCACGCGCAACATCACTCGACGCTATCAGCAGGACGGCTACCTGCTGTCCTACGCGTTCTTGCCGCAGCAAAATTTCAATGACGGCGTAGCGCGCGTGGTGCTGGTGGAAGGCTACGTCCGCGATATCCAGATCCAGGGCGATGTCGGCCGGGTCAAAGTCCTGCTCGACAAACTGGCGGCGAAGATTCAGACCGAGCGGCCGCTGACCCGCAAGACGTTCGAGCGCTACACCACGCTGATGACGCGCATTCCCGGGGTGACGATCCAGGCCCAGGTGCCACCGCCCGGCACCACCGACGGCGCCACAACACTGGTGGCCCAGGCCAGTCGCAAACCCTTCACCAGTACGCTGAGCACCACCGAAGACAACCGCAACGGCACCCAGGCCCTGCTCGGTGTCAGCAGCAATTCGCAGACCGCGATGGGCGAGCAACTGACCCTCAGCGGCCTGTTCCCACCGGGTGACGATCACGAACATTACTACCGGCTCGACTACAACCAGTTCATCAATGACGAGGGCGCACAACTGGCGCTGTCGGCTTCACGCTACCGTGCTGACCCCGGCACCAATGTCCTGCTCGACAATGGCCTGCAACTCAAACCGCACCGCGAAAACGACCGCTACTCGATCGGTTTCACCTTGCCACTGATTGCCGCCTCCAACGAACTGCTAACGGCCGGTTCAAGGCTTTACGCGGTCAACGACAAGACCCGCTACAAGGTGATCGGCTTCCCGCTGAGTGTCGAAGAACGCACCGACATCCGCGCCCTCGCCTTCGAGAGCGACTGGCGCAAGGCCGATGCCCGCCAACTGCGAATCCTCAGTGGCGGTGTGTACCAAGGCGTCGACAGCATGGGCGCGAAAACCAACAACAACGCCATCGACCTCGACTTCTTTCGCCTGCGCCTGTCTGGCGTGCAGAGCGACAAGTTCCTCGACAACTGGCAAGGCGTGCTGTCTGCCGCACTGTACTGGAGCGACGACACCCTGCCCGACAGCGAGCGCGCGGTGTTCGGCGGGCAGAACTTCGGTCGTGGTTATCCCGACGATCAAGCCTCCGGCGACAAGGGCTGGGGCGTGGCGTACGAGGTCAACTACAGCTTCAACCGCGACGGCAACTGGGTGCGCATCCTGCAACCGTACTTCGTCCTTGATCGCTCACGCAGCTGGTTCAACGAATTGCCGGTAAAGGCCAACAACCTGTCATCGGCGGCGATCGGGCTACGGTTTGGCGATGCCAAGTACTACAACATTGCGCTGGAAGCGGCGAAGGCGATGTCGGATGAAGCGCTGGACACGTTCAATCGCCGGACGCGGTACAGCATCAGTTTCAGTTATCAGTTGTAAGCCGAAACACCCAAGAGGCTTCTGCAGCGGCGGGTGGAGTGTACAAACGGCAGAACTGGGTCGGATTGCAGGCCGCCATCGCGAGCAGGCTCATTCCTACAGTTGGATTGAGTGCATTCAGTTAGAAATTGGCCGGCTGTCAGGCCGCTTTCGCAGGAACGCCGTCCGCAGCAAACTCGCCCCCACAGAAAAGCCAAAGCAAAACAGCGCACACCGCGCACACCGCACACCGCGCACCGCGCATCGCTACCGCTCCTCACCACTCAACAGGATGAGCGTTAGCTCGGCTGCAGCTCTTGATCTTGATTCACCGGCCGCGTCGGCAGGCTGAGTGGAGGGATTGATCCGGGGGTGGGAGCGCAGCGACCGTTTGGCGAAGCCAAACACAGCGAGAGGAGGTGCAGCGAAGCAAACCGTAGGCGCTGCCCTCGGATCGATCCCGGAGCGAAGGAACCCCGAGCCTCAGCGAGTGGGCCGAACGTTGCGGCAAGCCTTTTTGGGTACTTTTTCGGCGTCTGGAAAAAGTGCCTCGCCGTAAGGGCGAAACCGCCAGCTGCAACACCCAAAAAAACGGATATTCACCCAAAACACCCAAAGCACGGTCGGCCCAGAGGCCGCCGAGCTCAACCTCAGCCAACCTGAACCTTAGGCTTGGGAAACAAATTATCCAAAGTCTCCAACAACCTGACGTAATAAATCGGCTTGCGAAACAGATCCACCACCTGCAACCGCAACAAATCACTGACGTCTTCCATATCCGCATGCCCCGACATCACAATCACCGGCAAATGCTGCCGAGAAGTATGCTCACGCAACCGCTTGATCAACGACATCCCGGACTCCTCCGGCATACGCAAATCAGTAATCACCAGCGCGATATCGGGATGGCGAGTCAGATGATGCAACGCCAGCTTCACCGACGTCGCCGCATGACAGACAAACCCCTCACCCTCCAGCAACTCCGCCAGTTCCAGCAACGCGTCCTCTTCATCGTCAACCAAAAGCAACTGTTGGCGGTGCGGCGAAGACGCGTTCATAGGCAATACCTGAAAGCTGAATGGAAAATCCATTGTAGTGCGATATCAGCCAGGTGCAGCGTTCCCATGACTCAAGGCGTCGGCCGTGTCACAGCCGTACCATCAAGAGACGTCAAAATATTATTGAAGATCGCCAGCACCCTATCGCCAAGAGGGGTTACGAATGCCACAACCACGACAGCGACCATCGCCACCACAATGGCGTACTCGATCGCCGAAGCCCCTTCTTCATTCTTGATGAACACCCGGGCTCTGGACATTAGATAGTCGAAAGTCATGCGAAACATAGGACTGCTCCTTTGCGCCTCTGGCGCTGATGTCACTACAACGGCAAAGACCCACCGTGCCATTTGAGCATTGTCAAGAAACCCCCACCCAACAACTGTAAGAACGGATTAACCGGAAAGTATTAATCCAATCGTGTTTTTGCCATCGGCTGCTGTTAATTGGCCAAGACTCATACTTTCGTGAGTTATTTTCCTGTCAGTAATGGCGTTTTGGCTTGGATCAGCTAGCGTGGAAATAGCGAAATAGTTGCATGTTCATAGCTGCCGGATTGGGAACTTCTCTCGTTAGCAATAGCAGTGGGTAGTGCAGCAGGAAAGGGAGAGCCGTCATGAACAGTCGCGTCACCATGGGCCTTGCAGCCATCCTGTTATTGGGAGCCATTTTTGTCGGTTACTGGGGACTGGTACTCAGTCGTCAACCAGCGCCCGTCGCCGTCGCCCCCGTCGCCCCAACTGTCACTGTTGAAAAAACTGTCGCGATCGCCGAAGACCAGACCCGCCAACCCGTGGTGGTGCTGCTGCACGACGTGCCACCCTTCACTGCGCTGACCGCCGCCGATGTAGCGGTGGAAAAACTGCGCAGTGCACCGGCAGGCAGCTTGAGCAGTATCGATCAGGCCGTCGGTCGCACACCCTGGCGGCACCTCAGCGCCGGCACCTGGCTGAACGATGAAAGCTTCACCGCCGGCGGTTCACTGGCACGCATGATTCACAGTGACGAACGCGCGCTCACCGTGGCTGTTGACGAAGTGATCGGTGCCGCCGGGCAACTGATTCCCGGCGATTACGTCGATGTCTTGCTCTACTTGCGCCAGGATTCCAGCAACCTCGAACAGTCGGCGCAGATCGTTTTGCCGGCCATGCGCGTGCTTGGCGTGGGTGACCAGTACGGCCTGACCAACGACGGTCAACCGGCCTCGCCGGCCCTGAGTGCAGACGAAAAACTCAAACAGGATCAACGCCGCGTTGCCGCGCGCACCGTGGTGCTGGCGGTGCCGGAACAACTGCTCAGTCGCCTGATGCTCGCCACCCAGGCCGGCACCTTGCGCCTGGCCGTACGCAGCAGTGAAGAACAACGCCTGGCCAAATACTGGGCCGGCGAAAAACAGTCCACGGCCCATCTCGACACCGCCAACCGACAACTCTTCCAGTTCACCCAACTGGCCATGGGCACCGCACCGAAAGCACCGTCCAGCGGTGGTGCCGGTGGTGCCGCACGGCCTGCCGTGGAAATTATTCGCGGCAACCAGATCACCCAACAAAACCCATGACTGCGCAAGGATCCAAGGGCATGCAGAGTCGTTTCAGGCCGACATTCAAACCTATGCTGCGCGCCTTGTTATTGATGGGACTGTCGATGGACGCTGCGTTCGCGGCAGTCGGCAATTGTTCGGCACTGGGGCGCATGCCGCCAGTGATCGAAATCGGCGAAGGGTTTCAGCAGGACGTGCAGTCCCCCGTGGCGATCACGCGTCTGGCCATCGGCGACCCGAAAATCGCCGACGTACATGCCAATGGCAGTTCGTCCTTTCTGCTCACCGGCGTTGCGCCCGGTGCCACCAGCCTGATGGTCTGGACGTCGTGTTCAAGCGAACCGCGCCAAAGCATGGTCTTTGTTCAGGGCGCCGCCACTACCGCCATGACCGGCTCCCTACCCTCGGATGACCCGAGCCTGCCGTCGCAAGTGCAGACCGACATTCGTTTCGTCGAAGTCAGCCGCACCAAACTCAAGGAAGCAACCGCCTCGCTGATCGGCACGCGCGGCAACTTTCTGTTCGGTTCGCCCGGCACCTTGCCGCCGATTGACGGGGTGCCGCAGCCCCGCCTGCCAGTGGACAACTCACTGTTCAACTTCTCGTGGGTCGGCGGCAAGACCATGGCGATCATCAATGCGTTGGAAACCAGCGGCTTCGCCTATACCCTCGCGCGGCCAAGTCTGGTGGCGTTGAACGGGCAGAGCGCAAGCTTTCTGGCCGGCGGTGAAATTCCGATTCCGGTGCCCAGCTCCGGCAGCGACAGCGTGTCGATCGAATACAAGGAATTCGGCATCCGCCTGACCCTCACGCCCACCATCATCGGTCGCGACCGCATCGCGCTGAAGGTCGCCCCGGAAGTCAGCGAGCTGGACTTCAGTAACGCCGTACAGATCGCCGGCACCACTGTGCCGGCGCTGACTATCCGCCGCACCGACACCAGCGTGTCGCTTGGCGACGGCGAGAGTTTCGTCATCAGTGGCTTGATCAGCACCACCAACAGCTCGCAAGTGAACAAGTTTCCCGGCCTCGGTGACATCCCGGTGCTCGGCGCTTTTTTCAAAGGCTCGCAGATCAAGCGCGAAGAGCGCGAACTGTTGATGATCGTGACGCCGCATCTGGTGCAGCCATTGGCCGCCGATGCCCAGTTGCCGTCGTTACCCGGGGAAAAACTGCGCAATTACGACCCGAATTTCTACCGCATGTTTTTTCTTGAGAACGGCAATTTCGACAAGCGCAGCGGGTTATCGCAATGAGCCAGAACCTGAGCCAGACCTTTCTCGCCATCACCCGCAACAGCACCGATCTGGAGTGGCTGCAGGGCGCACTCGCGCCGCTCGGTCAGGTAGTCAGCGCCGGCGGCGGCAGCCTCGACGAACTGCTGGCGCTGGTGGATGTCACCTTTGCCAGCCTGGTGTTCGTCGGCCTGGATCGCGAGCACGTGGTCGCCCAGAGCGCGTTGATCGAAGGCGCGCTGGAGGCCAAACCGATGCTGGCGATCGTGGCCCTCGGCGACGGCATGGACAATCAGCTGGTGCTCAATGCCATGCGTGCCGGGGCCCGGGATTTTGTCGCCTACGGTTCGCGCTCCAGTGAAGTCGCCGGGCTGGTGCGGCGCTTGAGCAAACGCCTGCCGCCCGTAGCGCCGAATACGCAACTCGGCGGCCTTACGGTCATGTATGGCGTGCAGAGCAGTTCCGATGGAGCACTGTTGGCCAACCATATGGCCCTGGTGGTGCAAAAGAGCGGTCAGCAAACCTTGCTGCTCGATCTCGGTCTGCCGCGCGGTGACAGCCTCGCCCTGCTCGGGCTGGAAAGTTCGTTTCACTTTGGCGATGCCCTGCGTCACTTGCGCCGGCTCGACGCCACACTGATCGACAGCGCCTTCACCAGCGCCGAAGCCGGCCTGCGCATTCTCGCCTACGCCAGCAACGATGAGCCGTTGGAAAACACCAGCGCCGCCGAGCTGTACATGTTGCTCAGCGCCCTGCGCCAGCACTTCCAGCACATCGTCGTGAACCTCACCGGGCAGACCGACAGCGAGGCGTTGCGCACCTTTGTCAGCCATTGCGACAAGTTGCTCTGGTACACCGACCAGAACGTGCTCAACTGCCGGCGCAACCTCGCCGTGCTCAATCTGTGGCGAGAAAAAGGCATGAAGCTCGACCACGGGCGGCTGCTGATCGACCGTTACTTGAGCAACGTTGCGCCCAATTCGGAAACCCTCGGCAAGACCTTCAATCTGGAAGTGATCGCCACGCTGGCCCTCACTCCAGAAGTGCGCCTGAACGCAAAAAACCAGGGCGTCAGCCTGTTCGAACTGGCCCCGCGCGAAAAACTCACCCAGAGCCTGCGTGCGCTCGGTGAACGTCTGGCCAAACGTTCCGAGGGTCTGGCCAAGCCCAAAGTCACCTGGTTCGACCGCTTGCGAGGCACCTCATGAGCGCAGAAAAACTCTTCGGCGCTGCACCCCGCAGCAGCGGCGGCAACAGCGATCACGAAGGCCTGAAACTGGTCCTGCATCGCTACATCATCGACGCCCTCGAAGAGTCGGGCAAAAACTTGCTGGAAGGTTCACGCCAACAACTCGCACAGTTCGTCACCGACAAAGTCGCCGAGTACATCGCCCGTTTGCACCTGGCGATTTCCCGCTACGAGATGGAGCGGCTAGCCGAAGAGATCGTCGACGAACTCACCGGTTTCGGTCCGCTGGAGGTGTTGCTGCGCGATCACTCGGTGACGGAGATTCTGGTCAACGGCCCGCACCGGGTATTCATCGAACGCGACGGTGTGCTGCACCAGAGTGACCTGCGGTTTATCGATGCCCATCACGTCGAACGCGTGATGCAACGCATCCTTGCACCACTCGGACGACGCCTCGACGAGTCCTCACCGATGGTCGACGCACGCCTGCCCGATGGCAGTCGGGTCAATGCGATCATTCCGCCGATTGCCCTCGACGGCCCCTGCCTGTCGATTCGCAAATTCCGCAAGGACATGCTTAAAAGCAGCGACCTGATCGCCATGCAAACCGTCGACCTGTCGATCTTCGAGTTTTTCCAGGATGCCGTCGGCAAGCGCTGCAACATCCTGATCAGCGGCGGCACCGGCACCGGCAAGACCACGCTGCTGAACATTCTCAGCCAGTTGATCAACCCGCACGAACGTCTGGTGACCATCGAAGACGTCGCCGAATTGCAGCTCGGCCACCCCCACGTGGTGCGCCTGGAAACCCGTCCGCCGAATGCCGAAGGCCACGGTGAAGTGAAGGCCAGCGACCTGATCCGCAATGCCCTGCGGATGCGCCCCGACCGGATCATCCTCGGCGAGATTCGTGGCGTCGAAGTGGTCGATGTACTCACAGCGATGAACACCGGTCACGACGGCTCGATGAGCACCGTGCACGCCAACAACGCCCAGGATGCGCTGCTGCGCCTGGAAACGCTGGTCGGTCTGACGGGCCGTTCCATCGCCGAACGCACCCTGCGCCAGATGATCTGCGCGGCCCTCGACGTGATCATCCAGTTGACGCGCATGCCTGACGGGCGCCGTTGCGTCAGCGAGGTCGTGGAAGTGGTCGGCATTCGCGAAGACGTCTACGTCACCAACACGCTGTTCCGCCTCGACCGCCGCAGCGGTTTCGGTTTCTTGCGCGAAGCCGTCAATCCGGCCGGCGACAAGCTGCGCCACGAGACACATCTGGGCTGACGGCAAGGAGCATCGAGCATGCTGGGACCGATCATTCTCATCGTTATCTGCCTGACGCTGCTGGGGCTGTCGATCCGCCTGTTCCTGCAAGGTCTGCGCAAGACTGCAACGGAAAAAGTCCTCAATCGACTGGCCGCCGGGCAACCGCAACTGGCTGCCGAAAAACCTGTGTGGGTCGGACTGGAACGGATGTTTCTGCGTGCCGGACTGGGCCGCCCGACCGAGCGTTTCGGCCTGTGGCTGAGTCTGTGGGCGCTGGCGATGGCCCTGGGTTATTTTCTCGCCGACTGGGTCGGCCTGCTGCTAATGATCTTCGTACCGCCGCTCGCGCTGCGGCTGTACATCGCCGTGCTCTACCGGCGCCGGATCAAACGCATGATCGAGCAACTGCCGCAGTTGCTTGATCACACCGTGCGTAGCCTGAAGTCCGGGCGCACCCTGAGTGACGCGGTCATGGGCGGCATTGAGGCCAGCGAAGATCCGTTGAAAACAGCCATGGGTCGGGTCCAGCGCAACGTGCAATTGGGCGTGAATTTGCCGGATGCCGTCAGCGACTTTGCCGAACTGTATGAACAGGATGAACTGCGCATGTTCGCCCTCGGCCTGAAGGTCAATCATCGCTACGGCGGCAATGCCAGTGAACTGCTGGAGAACCTGATCAAACTGATCCGCGAACGCGACCAGGGTGCGCGGCAACTGCGCGCCCTCACCGGCGAAACGCGCATGACCGCGTGGGTGCTCGGCTCGTTGCCGTTGCTGCTGGTGAGTTACTTCATGCTGACCAATCCCGGCTACATGCTCGGGATGTGGAACGACGCGAGCGGGCAGCAAATGCTGATCAGCGCTGCCGTGTTGCAAGTGTTCGGCAGCCTGGCGCTGTGGCGCATGTTGAGGAGCGTCTGACATGGTCTGGCTCGCGGCACTGATGTTGCTGCTCGGCGCCTTGATGCTGGTGATCAATCACCTGCTGATGGAGCGGCGCCGGGTGCGTCAGATCAATCAGCGCCTGCAAGGACAACTGGTGCGCGAGAATCGCTTCGGCAACTGGTTGCGCGCACTGGGCAGCAGCAAATTCGGCCAGCGTTCGGTGAGCATCGACAGCGAAACCCAAACCCTGCTCAACCGCATCGGCTGGCGCCGGGCCAATGAACGCGCGCTTTTTGCGGCCTGCCAGATCGGCACGCCGCTGCTAACGTTGGGTTTGGCAATTTTTCTGCAAGAGGTGTTTTTCCCCCAGGCTGACAACCGCTGGATCGTGCCGATGCTCGCTACCGGCGGCGGTTATCTGCTGCCTAAACGCTTGCTGGCCTACGCGGCGGCACGCCGGCAGCAAACCATCGCCGTGGAGGTGTCGACGTTCATTCCGCTGCTGCGCATCCTTTTCGAATCCGGCATGGCCGTCGAACAAGCCCTGCGGGTACTCAGCATTGAAGCGCAAAAACTGCTGCCGGAACTGACCAGCGAACTGCGCCTGATTCTGGCCCGTGTCGACAGCGGCCTGGAACTTGGCCAGGAGTTGAACAAAGCCGCGGTGATGCTCGCCGTGGACGAATTCAGCGACACCTGCGTGATCCTGCAGCAACTGATTCAACAGGGCGGCGGCGCGATGAAATCGCTGCTGGCGCTCAAGCAACTGCTCGATGACCGACGCCTGACCCGCCTGCAGGAATACATCTCGAAAATGTCGGCGAAGATGTCTGTAGTGATGATGCTGTTTCTGTTTCCGGCACTGCTGATCGTCCTCGCCGGCCCCGGCTTCACTGCGATTGCCCGGGCGTTCGCAAACTGACCTTGCTCATGGAGAGCGTTTGATGAAAGTACTGATAGTCATGGCAAGTCTGTTGCTGCTCGGCGGTTGCGCCACCGACGGCCAGGCACCCTGGACAGCACTGCTGTCACCGAGCAGTTGCAGCAAAATGACTCAGGAGCAGGAACTGGCCCTGAACCTCGCCGACAACCTGGCCAACGACGGCAAGTTGCACGCCAGCCTGGCCAACCTGCAAAGCCTGCCGGACAACATCAGCGAAGTGCGCCTGCGCAAAGCCAAGGTCTATCGTCTGCTCGGCCGTAGCGAAGCCGAGCCGCTGTACCGCGGCCTGCTCGGCGGCTGCCTGACCGCCGAAGCCGAACACGGCCTCGGTCAGCTCTACGCTGCTCGCGGCGACAACGGCCAGGCCCAGGCCCACCTGCAACGCGCCGCCCGCCTGGCCCCCACCGACGAAAAAATCCGCAACGACCTGGGCGTGGTCTATCTCAATCAACTGCGCCTCAACGATGCGCGCTTCGAGTTCCTCACCGCCATCGAACTCAAGCAGAACAATCAATTGGCGACACTGAACATGGTCACCCTGCTGCTGTACCAGAACGACTGGCCACAAGCCGCCGAAATCGTCAGCCGCGCGAAACTGACCCCGCAACAATTCACCGAAGCCCAGCAACGCGCAGAAAAACTCAAAGCCCCGGTCAAGGCCAAACCCGCCACCAGCAATCAAGTGGCCGCCGTCGCTGACCCGTTGCCGCCATCGCTCAAATAAGGAGACAGCCATGCATCCCTTCAAAGGCCTGTGCTACCTGACCCTGCTCAGCCTGCCCCTCAGCGCCACCGCCATCGACGCCGGCCCCGCCTCGGCGCAACAACAGGAAACCGAAGGCTGGCTGGTCCTGCAAAGCCGTAACAAAGCCGCCTCGCCAAAACCCCAAACGGCGACCGCGACCGAACGTGATCTGGCGATGCAGCGCTGGTTGAAGAAGTACAAATACGAGATTCCGGATTTTTATGATCCGGATGCGGGTGGGAAGATCGAGAGCAAGAATTAGTGAGGCGGTGACCTTGCGAGCGCTTTCGCGAGCAGGCTCGCTTCCACAGGTGGATTGCATTTCCAAATGTGGGAGCCAGCCTGCTGGCGATGAACGATGACGCAGTGTGCCTGCCGGATCAGGTCTGCGGATCCACCCGATCCAGTGCCCGGTTTACCGCCAGCTCGGCCAGCATGATGATCTGCTGAATCGCCAGCGCGGTATTGCGCTCCGGCCGACCCAACTGATCGGCAAAGTTACCCGCCAGCGTATTGGCCGAAGCCAGGGATTCGCAGGCATGGGCGAGCAGGCTTTCGGTATCGATTTTCGGATGGATGAGGAACATCGTGGTGGGTTGGTGGGGTTTCGCGGGTTCGGGGCAGAGGTAGAAATCGAGGGCGCGTTTGATGGCCTCGCGGTTCTTGACGAGGTCGTCGGCGCGGATAGCTTCTTCGAGTGGGGTCGTGGGTTCGGTGGGTGGGTCGGGGATCAGTTTGTCCATAACAACTCCTACTTGGCTGAGGAGCCAACCTTTGTCGTTTCCACACGACAAAAGGTGGCAGCTGTACGCAGGGTGGAAAACCGATAAGTAGGCAACCGGCCAGACCGAAGCCTGCCCGCGCACAGCCGCCGCGACACAGTTTGCAGACGAAAGAAGACGCCGACAATGATTGCGGTAGCGATGCAACGCATCTACTTGAAATTCAGGTTTCCACACCCGGTCGCTGAATTGGCAGCGACAGCCAAAGACTAGAGAGCGCACGTCCGACGGACAACCTGAAAACCGTGTGGGAAGGTTCCGGTTATCTGGTACAAATTTAAACAGCCAAAAGCCAACCCTCACCCTAACCCTAACCCTCTCCCAGAGGGAGAGGGGACCGACCGAGTTGTCTGGGAGAGCTACGCCGACGTGAAATATCGAGTCGAACTCAGGCTTTGAAAAACACACAAATCGGCCCCCTCTCCCTCGGGAGAGGGCTGGGGTGAGGGGCGAATCCAACGCAAATCAGAAGCCGCCTCCCCTGTGCTCTACCACAGCTGAAATGCATTTCAAAATGTAGGAGCGAGCCTGCTCGCGAAGAACGATGACGCGGTGTGCCTAGCGGGTCAGGTCTGCGGATCCACCCGATCCAGTGCCCGGTTTACCGCCAGCTCGGCCAGCATGATGATCTGCTGAATCGCCAGCGCGGTATTGCGTTCCGGGCGGCCCAACTGATCGGCAAAGTTACCGGCCAGTGTGTTGGCCGAAGCCAGGGATTCGCAGGCATGGGCGAGCAGGCTTTCGGTATCGATTTTCGGATGGATGAGGAACATCGTGGTGGGTTGGTGGGGTTTCGCGGGTTCGGGGCAGAGGTAGAAATCGAGGGCGCGTTTGATGGCCTCGCGGTTCTTGACGAGGTCGTCGGCGCGGATAGCTTCTTCGAGTGGGGTCGTGGGTTCGGTGGGTGGGTCGGGGATCAGTTTGTCCATTGAAACAACTCCAAAGTCTTTGCCGCCACCCACTGCCATTCTCACGGGGCAAAAGGTGGCAGCTGTATGCGGGGTGAGAATACCGGTTATGGACACCCGGCCAGACCGAAGTCTGCCCGCACACAGCCGCCATGACACATTGCAGACAGCAGACAAGCTGGCGGCGATTATGCGTGCACAGAAACTGGATGACCATAAATTGCCGGGTTCTCACACCCGATCGCTGAGTGTTCAGCGACAGCCAGAGACTAGAGAGCGCACGTCCGACGGACAACCTGAAAACCGTGTGGGAAGGTTCCGGTTATCTGGCACAAATTTAAACAGCCAAAAGCCAACCCTCACCCTAACCCTCTCCCAGAGGGAGAGGGGACTGACCGAGGTGTTTGGGAGAGCTACGTCGACGTGAAAGACCGAGTCGAATTCAGATACTGAAAATCACCAGATCAGCTCCCTCACCCTCGGGAGAGGGCTGGGCGGGCGGTGTTCCGATGAGGGGCAAATCCACCACAAAACTAAAGCCGAACACCCGCTCTTCACCACTCAATAGGCCGAGTGTCAGCTCGCCTGCTTTTGATCTTGGAGCCCGTCGGCAGGCTGAGTAGAGGGATTGATCCGGGGGTAGGCGCGCAGCGCCGTTCGACGAAGTCGAACACATCGAAAGGAGGTGCAGCGAAGCAAACCGGAAGCGATGCCCCCGGATCGATCCCGGAGCGAAGGAACCCCGAGCCCCAGCGAGCGGGCCGAACGTCAGGGCGCAGACCTTTTGGTTACTTTTGGGGCGTTTGCCAAAAGTGACCCGCTGTAAGAGCGGAACCGTCAGCGGCAACCCCCGCAGCAACGGATATTCACCCAAAACCCCAAGAGCATGGTCGGCCCAAAGGCCGCCAAGTCAATGCGCCGTAACCCGCTGCCGCAAAGCAGAAGCACTAGGCGACAAAGCCAAAGCCAACTGCGTCCGATTATGCATATGCGTCAACCGCAACACCTGAGAAACATAAAGCTTCACCGTGTTCTCGGTAATCCCCAACTCACAGGCAATCTGATAATTGGTCTGCCCCTTGCCCACCAACCGCGCCACATCCAATTGCCGCGGCGACAACTGATTGAAAATCTCCGGCATCTCCTGAGCCTCAGCCTCGACAGGCTCACCGCCCAACACATCACGAACCACCGCCGAAGGACTACGCCGCACCTTGTCCAGATCCTGATAAAGGTCATCAATCGACTCAGACAGATACTGCAACTTCTGATTCAAATGCCCCAATTGCAGATTCTTCTGCCGCTCCTGCAGCGCCGCCTCCTGACGCCGCACCCCGTCGAGCAACTCATCCAGATCAATCGGCTTCTGATAATAATCGGCAATCCCGGCACGCAATGCCTTGATCACATCCTGCTTGTCGGCACGCCCAGTGAGCATGATCGCCTCAAACACCCGACGCTTGCCCGCCAAACGCTGCAACGCCTGAATCAGTTGAATGCCATCCATGTCCGGCATGTGCAGATCACTCAGCACCAGACCGATTTCCGCGTCCTCACTGAAACACTCGATCGCCTGCAGACTGGATTCGCACGGCACACAGCGATAACCATTGCTTTCAAGAAACTCGCACAGCTCCTCCACGATCAACGGCTGATCGTCGACCACGAGGACTTTTACCGCAGACGTAAGCTTGTTCACGTGCTACTCCATGTCCCAGGCCAAAGCTGACCATTCCTGTACTGTCAGCCTTTGGCTGTATAACCAGTTCATTTGAAAGTAGACGTACTTTCCGACTATGTACATAGAACTAGTGGCGCTTGGCGACTAGTGGATCCAAAGCATAACGAGCACTGCACCGACCAGCACGAACGGTGCAAATGGCAGCTTTTTTGACATGCCGGGGGCCAGATATCGCAGACGTTCTCTAAGCCCTTGACTCATATGGAGCCAGACTCTTGGCGCCAGCAGCATCCAGATCAGGCTGGCGACGCCCGCACCGATAAATACGCCAAGAATAAACAGACCGTCCGTCGCAAGACCGAGGGCTGTCATTAATTTCACATCGCCGGCGCCCATACGGCCCATGAAAAAACCCGGCAGGGTCAGCGCCAGCGCGATCAGGCAGGCCCAACCGCCCTGCTCCGCCTCAGCGCCCAACCAAGTGTTGCCGGTCCACAACAGATAGATCAGCGCCAGCGCCGCCGCACCGAGCGTCAGCCCATTGGCAATGCGTCGCTGGCGGGCATCTTGCGCCGCGCACAGGCCCAGCCAGATCAGGAGGAGAAAACTGTACATCCGGTAAAAACCGTCCATTTTTGCGGAATGATTCTATGCTGAGACTACGCAGTGACAGTCAGGGTAGACGCACTCATGAAAACCGGCTTTCGCAAGTCGCAAAAAGGTGCGGTGGCGATTGAGTTCGCCTTGGTGTTCATCATCTTTTTCGCCGTGTTTTACGGCCTGGTCAGTTACAGCCTGCCCTTGGTGATGATGCAATCGTTCAATCAGGCCACGTCCGAAGCCGTGCGCCGCAGTGTCGCGGTCGATCCCAACACACCCAACTATTCAACCGTGGTGATCAACACCGCGAATGCCACGCTGACCCAGCAATTGTCCTGGATTCCGCCGGTCTTCAACCTAGTGATCGGCGTTGATACCAACACCCAATACAGCGCGTCAGGCCTGCTGACGGTGCGCGTGGATTATCCGGTCAGCAAGTTGAATCAGGTCATGCCGTTTCTGGTGCTTCCGGTGGTTGGTACAGTGCCCAATCTGCCCACCTATCTGACCGCCAAATCGAGTCTGCAATTTTGACGTCGGGGGACAAGCTCTTCGGGCGCTTGCTCAAACGCACACCACCCGCCGCCCACGAGTTGCCCGACCCACTCGGCTCACCCGCGACAGGCTTGCACCTGTACCTGAATGACGACGGTGACGTGCTGCAAATGGCCGGGCCGCTGCGGCATCTGCTGGCGCAGTTCAAACCTCAAGATCAACCCTTGCCACTCAGCACTTATTTGCTGCCCCACAGCACACTGACCATCGAAGGTCGGCCACGGGAGTGGCAGGGGCTCTTGCTGGATCTCGACTTCTGCGGCCTGGGCGAGCAAACCGTGCACCTGCGTGGCTGGGTACAGCCGCTGGGCGACGGCTGGCTGATGCAGTTGATCGACATCGCTGACTTGCTGCTTGAACGCCAACAATCGCGTCAGCGTGATGCCTGCCAATTGATCGCCGGGCAGGTCAGCGAACAGTTACGCGCCTGCAGCCAAGTGCGTTTGCCGGTGATCGTCAGCGAACAATTGCAAATGATCGCCCAGCGCTGGCATATCCCCTGTCTGGCGCTGGCCTTGCTCGATGATGAGCAACAGGGCTGGCAAATCCATCGCCAGTATCGCGCCCACGATGCGCCGGATCTGTGGCATGACGGGCAGCGCCTGGGCACGCCATTGGACAGCCTTAACGGTGCCGCGCCGCAACGCGTCGGCGCGCAGCATGGCCTCGATGAACATTCGCGGGTGCAGGCCCTGTTCGGCAGTGCCGAAGGTTTCGCGGTGCCGTACAGCGATGAGCGCGGTGTGGTGGCCTGGCTGCTCTGCGGTTTTTATCCCGTGGACAGCGTTGCGCCATACCTGAGCGAGCGCGACTGGATGACGCTGGCCGGCGCGCTGGCCGGGCCGTTGCTCGGCCGCCTGCGCGAACAGCAGCATCACTTGCAACTGGAGCGCATCGAAGCGCTGCAAACCCTGTTGGGTGCAGGCTGGTGGGAGATTTTGGCAGGCGACAAGCACATTCAACTGGCACCCGCGCTGGCGGCGGTCTTGAACGTGAACCCTGGCGGATTACCGCTGGAAGACTGGCTGACGCAAATCCATCCCGCCGACCGCGACGAGTTGCGCAGCCGTCTGCAAGCCTTGCAACAACACGGCGAAGCCCTGACGTTATCGGTACGCCTGCGCGGTGGTAATAACGAGCAGGCGCCCACGTGGTATCGCGTGCAGGGCCAAGTGATTGGCAACGGCACGCAACGGCGGTTGGTCGGTTTCATGCTCGACATCAGCGACATCCAGAACCAGCAACAACGGGCTGCCGCCGCGCATGCACGGCTGGACAACCTGATCGCCAGTTCGCCCGCGGTGATTTACGTCCAGCACTACCACGAAGGTGCACTGATCCCGGCGTTCTTCAGTGCCAGCCTGCAACCCTTGCTGGGGTGGAACCTTGAGGACTGCAGCGACGGCGCTCTGGTCGAGATGATCCATCCCGAGGATCGCGATGTGTATTTCGCCCGCAGCCGCCAGTTGCTGCGCGAAGGTTCGGTGCGCAGCCGTTATCGACTGCGCGACCGTCGCGGCGAGTATCACTGGTTGCTCGATGAAGCCCGTCTGCTACGCAATGACCTCGGCCTGCCGGTCGAAGCGGTCGGTTTGTGGCTAGACGTCACCGAGGCGACCCTGGCAGCCGAACAGGTGAAAAAGAGTGAAGAGCGCTATCGGATTCTGGTGGAAGACTCGCCGGCAATGATCTGTCGCTATCGCCCGGATCTGATTCTGACCTTTGGCAACCGGCCGTTGGCGAAGTATCTGGAATGCACGCCGGAGGAACTGCCAGGGGTCGATCTGGGCAGCTGGATGTCCGAGGAACAACGTACTGCGTTCGTCCAGCGTCTCGCTGCACTGACCGTGGAGCAACCGGTGAGCACCGCGGAAATCAGCCTGCAACTGCCCGGCAGAGAACATGCCTGGTGGGTGTGGTCCGATCGCGGCGTGTTCGATGAGCACGGCCAGTTGATCGAAGTGCAAGCGGTGGGCCGAGACAACACCGAGGTGCGCCGCTCGCAACAGCAACTCACACAAAGCGCGAAAATGGCCACCCTTGGCGAAATGGCCACCGGCCTCGCCCATGAAATCAATCAGCCGCTGAACGTGATGCGCATGGCCATCGTCAACGTGCTCAAGCGCCTGGGCAACGGCGATGTGCAGGTCGATTACCTGACCGACAAACTCAACCGCATCGATGCGCAGGTACAGCGTGCAGCGAAAGTCGTCGATCACATGCGCGTATTCGGCCGACGTTCGGAGATCGAGCAGCAACTGTTCAACCCGGCCTCGGCCATCGAAGGCACGCTGTCGCTGCTGGCCGAAGGCATGCGCGGCAAAGGCGTGGACTTGCGCATCAGCGAGACCGCGTTCGAGGTTCAGGTGCGTGGCTACGTCGATCAGCTTGAACAAGTGTTGATCAACCTGATGGTCAATGCGCGCGACGCGTTGCTGAGCAAACGCGAGAAGGATTCATCTTTCAAACCGTGGATTTCGATCTATGCCGAACGCGATGAACAGTGCGTGCGCCTGTGGGTCGAGGACAACGGGGGCGGCATCGATCCGCGTTTGCTGGAGCGGATTTTCGAGCCGTTTTTCACCACCAAACCCATCGGCGTCGGCACCGGGCTGGGGCTGTCGGTGAGCTACGGCATCATCGACAACATGGGCGGCGAGTTGAGCGTGCGCAACTCGGTCGAGGGCGCGCGGTTCTGCATCGAGTTGCCGGTTGCCGTGGACGCCTAGATCACCAGATAGGCCTTGCCGGTCTGGCCGCAGGTCATGTTGGCACCGACGTCGACATCCATCAGGTTAATGCCCAGGCCTTTGAGCAGGTTGTTCAGCAGCGGGTCGAGCAACGGGCTGACCAGGTTGGTCACCACCGGCAGCAGTTTGCTGGTGACATCACTGATCAACGAGGCAACGCCGGTAACAACGGCCCCCAATGGATTGCTGCCCTGGGGTTTGTAGACGATCAGGTTGATCCCCGCGAGGGTGTTCGACAGGCTGCCGACGATGTTGTTGGTCGGTACGGCGGGCAGCACGCTCGGTAGCAATTTGAGGTTGGCCGGGGTGGCGAACGGTGTGCCGCTGGAGAACACCAGATCCTGGGTGTTTTGCGCGACGCTGGTGTCGAGCATGATCGCAATGCCGCCAGCGCCGTATTGAATATGGGTGGAGGGGTCGCAAGTTCCGATGCCCAGAATCTTGTGGCACGTGACGATTCCCAGGTCAACCAACGGTAATGGCGTGACAGTCGGTTCGGCGGCCGAGGAAAAGGCGTTGGCAGGGTCGATCTTGCCGAGTTTGAGGTCGGCAATGGATGTGATGGTGTGGGCAGTCAGGCTTTTCGTGCCTGTTGTCCCGGTTGGGCAGCTGTAATCGGTGACATAGCTTTTCGCGCCACCAGCATCCAGGCTGATGTCAATTTCGGGGGATGGCAATAGGAGTGGGTCGAGTTGCTGGCAACCGGCGCAGGCGACCGAACTCAGGACTGCTACCAGATTCAGACTCAGGACCGCATTGAGCGTCGGCGTCAGTCCCGCGACCAATCCCAACACCGCATTGGTCAGCCCCGTGACCCCGGACAGCACCGGCAGGCTCACCGACAACATCGTGCGCACCTGCGCCGTACGCACATAAATCCGGTCCGGCCCGGTCGGATTGACCTTGGCCCGCGCCGGATCGCCAATGGCGGAAAACTGCGGCGGCTCGATCACTTTCACCCGCACCGTGACATTCGCCAGCCCGAGCACGCTGATCGGCAACGTCGCCGCCACCGCACTCTTGCTGTTGGCCAGTTGCACCACGCCCTGAATCAGTTGCAGCAGTTGCAGATTGGCGTCCAGCCCTGCTGCCGTGGTCCCGGTCTGCAATTGCAGGATGTCACCCAGTTTGACCGGCGCCGCGTTGATCGCGGCCACCTGCAATTGGCCCAGCGCAGTGATCACCTGGGCGGTCGCACCATTGAGTTGCACCACCGTCGCGGCGGCCTGAATCAGTTGCGTCACCGTGGCCTGGGTATTGAGCAACTGCGTGTAGTTGCCGGCCGCGACGTTGAGATTGATCGCCAACTGATCAAGGTATTTCAGTAAGTTGATATCAGTGTTCAGCAGGCCGTCCCAGCCCAGTGCCGTGAGATTGACGTTACCACCGAGCAGCCCGGAAAACAGCGGATTGAGGATGTTCGACTGGGCTGTATCGATGCTCGTCAGCGTGCTGCGAATATTCAGTTGGGCGACCGTTGGCTGCGGTTTGGCGGCAACCGCCGAGGCGTTCAGCGTGGTATTGAGACTGACCGGTGTGCCGCTGAACAAGGCCTGTACACCACCGGCAAAACTGGTGGTCACTGTGCGACTGGCGACGACTTTGACCGCAGCCATTTGCGTAGCATCCACGGCGAACGTGCGCAAACCGCTGGCGGCAGTCACCAGGGTGCCGCACGTGGTGGCGAGGGTGTTGCTGGCGTCGACAACGTAGCCGTTGCGCACGGCGCTTTGCCCGGCGTAACTGGCGGCGCTCAGGCCCGGCAGGCAATCGCCGCCACGACTGACGGCCTCGAGGGCGGCGTTGTCCACCACCCGCTGCAATTTGCGTTGTTCCATGTACAAGCGGCCGGTGTCGACCACCAACAGCAGCATCACCACCGCCAGACTGAGGGTGGCTGCCGCCATCAAGCCAATCGCCCCGCGCTGCCGGGCCGGGCTGGTGAATCGCGAACGAGGCGACATGGCGCACTCCTTTGCCGCAAGCTCCATTGGTGCAACTGAGTGTAGACGCGCAATCCCCCGTAGGAGCTGCCGAAGGCTGCGATCTTTTGATCTTGGCCTCTAAAAAGCAAAATCAAATGATCGCAGCCTTCGGCAGCGCCTACAGGGGGTCGTCGCAGGGCCAAAAAAATGGGAACTCAAGGGCTCCCGTTTTTCCTGAACAGATTCAGCGCGGTGGATAGTTGGCCAGAATCCGCCCGACCGTCTCGCGGATGGCATTGCTGCGATCCTGCGGATTCGGCCGGCTGGCGAGCATCTGCTCATCGCTGCCGCGCCACACCAGTTTGCCGTCCTTGCCGTCGAGCAGGTCGATCTGGATGGTCGCGACCTTGTAGGTGATGTTGCGCGTTTCGTTGTACATCGGTGCGCCCCAGTAACCATTCCACGGGCCACCCCAACCACCGCCGTAATTGGTCGTCACTTGTTGCTGACGATCTTCGACAATCAGATAGGTCTGCACACTCAAATCACCCTTGGCCCCCGCCGCCGCAGGACGCAAACCACGCTGGTCGAGCTGATCGGCGACGGCCTGGCGGATGCGCTGTTCGGTCAGGTCGCTTTTGATTCGTGGATCATCGGGGCGATATTGCAGGGCGGGGTCTTTCCAGCTCCAGCTGCGATAGGCGGCAAAGTCGCGGCTGGCATCGAAGTCGTGGTTGACCTGGTTGGCGGCGCAGGCGCTGAGCAGCGCGGCCATGGCCAGTAAAGCGAGACGGCGGAACATGGTTTTTCTCCGGTTGAAGACATGAACCTGCGGCAGCTTCCCCGTTGGCAGAAAGCTAACTCGGAGGATACGCCGACATGGCCTTTTCCACAGCTTCGCGGATCGAATCGGTGCGATCGATTTCGCTGCCCTTGTTCGCGGTTTCGGCACTGGCACTCCAGACCGGTTGCCCGCTGCCGGCATCGAACAGATTGACCTGCACTACCACGACCTGCTCCGAATACGTGCGCACGATCGGCACCGTGTTGTACATGCCGTAACCGCGGCCGTAGCGATCATAGCCGCCGTATCCGCCGCCGTAATAACCGTAGTCGTCCTGGACCTGCCGCAAACGCGTTTCCAGCCGCAGATCGGCGCTGACCAACAGGTCGGCCGGGCGGTTGTCGTGCAACGGTCGCAAACCGCGCTGATCGAGGGCATTGCTCACCGCTTCGGCCACTTGCGCCGAGTCCGCCCACGCCGTACCCGGCGGCAACTGCCCGTTGAGCCAGGCCCAACTGCGATAGCGTCCGTAGTCACGCGGTGGCGCCGGGTAAGCGCTACGGTCGAAGGTGGTGGCGGCTTGCGCTGGCGCCGGCGGCAGGGGCCGCGACTGCGCCACGTAGGGGTTGCTGCCCTGGCAGGCAGCCAACCCCAGACAGATCAGCAATAACCCGGATTGAGCTTTCATGTCGCGCTCCGATCAGATCGGCCGGCAGATCCAGTGCAAGTAGCGCCCAAGCCCGGCGAAGCTTGGGTGACGGCGGTGAGTGAGCTCCATCTCGAGCAAATCCGCGAGTTCGGCGCGGGCCTGGAATTCCACCGGCATGTAGTCGTGGAAAACCCGGATCCCGCTCTGGGTTTCGACCTGCCACAAGCCTTCGAGTTGCGTTGCCAATTCCCGTGGATCAAGGGGCTGTTGCGGGGTCAGGCTCTGCTTTTCCCCGGCCATGCTGTTCTTGCGCATTTTCTTGAAATGGCCTTTGAGCAGGTTGCGGTAGATCAGCGCGTCGCGATTGTAGAACGCCAGCGACAACCAGCCGTCGGGTTTGGTGAGTTGATGCAGCACCGGCAGGATCGCGTGAGGCTCGGCGAGCCATTCGAGCACGGCGTGGCAAATCACCAGATCGTAAGGTTCAGTGAGTTGCCCGAGCAGTTCCTGCCACGGCGCCTGGATGAATGTTGCGGTTTGCCCGGCGTCGGCGAAGCGCTGGCGCGCACCGTCGAGCATCGGTGCGGCGGGCTCGGTGAAGGTTACGTCATGGCCGCGCTCGGCCAGCCACAGCGACATGTGGCCGAGGCCGCCGCCAATGTCGAGCACTCGCAACGGACGATCCGGCAGTGCCTCGATTAGGTCGGCCTGCAACACCGCGAGGCGAATCGCGCCTTTGGCACCGCCATAGATTTTTTCGGCGAACCGCGTCGCCAACTGATCGAAATGCCGGTCGCTCATCAGCTGAACCGCCGTTCGCTGTCGGCAAGCTTGGCGCGCACCACTTCATTCATGTCCAGGCCCAACTCGCTGCACAGCAGCAACAGATACAACACGATATCGCCGACTTCCTGCCCGGCGTGGGCGAGTTTGTCGGCGGGCAACTGGCGCGACTGGTCTTCCGTCAGCCACTGGAAGATTTCCACCAGTTCGGACATCTCGACACTGGCCGCCATGGCGAGGTTTTTCGGGCTGTGAAATTGCCGCCAGTCATTGCGGTCGCGAATGGCGTGCAGGCGTTCGGTCAGTTCAACAAGGTTCATCGGGCTCTCCTGAAGGCGTATAGCTTCGGGGGGATACCCACCAAAGGCAAGCGGCGCAGGTGATCTAATGTGGGAGCGAGCCTGCTCGCGAAAGCGGTGTGTCATTCAAACCCATCAATTATCTGATCCACCGTATTCGCGAGCAGGCTCGCTCCCACACAGAATGGGTGCAAACCTTCTATCATGCAGGGAACTCGGCCACCCGCGTTGTGGCCCAAGGCTCAGCTCTTTCATCAGGATGCACACATGCAGGTAGAAAGCTTTTTCGAATGGCTCGGGCAGGCGCTCGGTTCGGTCATCCGCTTTATCGTCGATGGCCTCAGTGGCTTGTTCAACATTCTGAGCAATGCCGGTGGCAACTTTGTCGACGGGCTGGCCAAAACCCTGGGCATGGACACCTCGATCATCAGCATCATCGCCCTGATTGTCGGATTGATGCTGTTGTGGTCGGCGATTCGCGCGTTCATGAATGCGTCGATCATTGCCGGGATCATCTGGTTGTTGCTGGGGTTGTGGTTGCTTAGCTGGATTATTCACTAGCGCCACAAAACCTTGTAGGAGTGAGCCTGCTCGCGATAGCGGTGTGTCATTCGAAGCTGTTTTGACTGAACGGACGCTATCGCGAGCAGGCTCACTCCTACAGTGAATCGCGTTTCAGGCCAGAGGAATCGCTACAATGCCGCTCCCCAAGGAGCCCGCATGTCCACTCTGATCGCCGACTGGCGCGACCGCCCGACGCACCGCAAGGTCTGGGCACTCGCCGCGCCCATGATTCTGTCCAATATTTCCGTACCGTTGGTGGCGCTGGTCGACAGCACCGTCATCGGCCACTTGCCCCACGCCCATCAATTAGGCGCGGTGGCGGTCGGTGCCAGCCTGTACACCTTTCTCGCCTGGGCCATGGGCTTTCTGCGCATGGGCACCACCGGGTTTGCCGCGCAAGCCGCCGGGCGCAGCGACGGTGCGGCGTTGCGGCAGATTCTGTTGCAGGGCTTGCTGCTGGCGATGGGACTGGCGCTAGTGCTTGGCACTTTGGGTGTGCCGCTGAGTGGTGTTGCGTTGCACTTCATGCAACCGTCGGCGGAGCTGGATCAGCTCACTCGGGACTTCTTCCACACGCGGCTGTTCGGCCTGCCAGCGGCGCTGGCCAGTTATGCGCTGGTCGGCTGGTTCCTCGGCACACAGAACGCCCGGGCGCCGCTGGCGATTCTGCTGACCACCAACCTGATCAACATCGTCCTCAATCTGTGGTTCGTCATCGGCCTGGACTGGGGCGTGGTCGGTTCGGCGCGCGCCTCGGTGATCGCCGAATGGAGCGGCGCCCTGCTCGGCCTGCTGCTGACCCGCAAGGCGCTGCGCGCGTACCCCGGGCACATCGCTTGGGCAGCGCTGAGAATCTGGCAGAGCTGGCGCCCGTTGCTGGCGGTCAACCGCGATATCTTTATCCGCAGCCTGGCGCTGCAATCGGTGTTTTTCCTGATCACCGTGCAAGGGGCGCGACTGGGTGATTCGACGGTGGCCGCCAACGCGCTGCTGCTCAATGGCTTGCTGCTCACCGCGCATGCGCTGGATGGTCTGGCCCATGCCGTCGAAGCCTTGTGCGGACACGCCATCGGCGCCCGTGATCGTCTGGCCCTGCGTCGCTCGCTGGTGGTGGCTGGCGGCTGGTCACTGATCGCCAGCCTCGGCTTCGCCATGCTGTTCCTGCTGGCCGGGCACTTGTTCATCGAGATGCAGACTGATATCCAGAGCGTGCGCGACACCGCGTTCGTCTACCTGCCCTACCTCGCCGTGCTGCCGCTGATTGCAGTCTGGAGCTACCTGCTCGACGGTTTGTTCATCGGCGCCACCCGCGCGCGGGAAATGCGCAACGGCATGCTGATCACCGTGGTGCTGTTATTGCCGTTCGCCTGGGCGCTGCAAGGTCTGGGCAATCACGGGCTGTGGATATCTTTTCTGCTGTTCATGGTGTTGCGTAGCCTGACCCTCGGTGCGCAAGCCTGGTGGCTCAAGCGCAACGATGGCTGGTTCAGTGGCGGCGTTCACTGACTCGGCGTGTGGGCGATAAACCCGACCACCTGATCGAGCACCGGCGCCAGACGCCGCAACGGCCGCGACAGGGTCGCTACCAAGGTTATGTGGCTGGGCCGCGAGTAATACAAATCCTGCGCCGGCACACCGGCCTCGCGCAGCTTGCTCGCAAGGCCACCGGTGTTGCGCGTCGGGTTGACCAGATCATCCCGGCTTGCCGCAATCAACAGCGCAGGCGGTGCGCCGCGACTGACATGGTTGATCGGCTGCGACTGCGGCGGTGAATCCGGCCAGAAGAACACCGGACGCACCTCGGGATTCTTGATCGGCAGAAAATCATACGGCCCGGCCAGACCGATCCAGCCTTGTACATCCCTGGGCGACATGCCCACCGCCGCGAGCCATTCGCTGTCCAGCGCGAGCATTGCCGCGTTGTACCCGCCCGAGCTGTGTCCCATCAGATACAAGCGCTGCGGGTTGCCGGAAAACTCGTGGATATGCGCTTTGGTCCATGCCACCGCACGCGCGCCGTCTTGCAGGAACAGCGGATAGCGCACCTGTGGATACAAACGGTAATCCGCCACCACGGCAACAATCCCTCGGGATGCCAGCGCTTCGCCGACAAAGCGGTAGTCGACGCGCGAACCGCTGTTCCAGCTGCCGCCATAGAAAAACACCACCACCGGCGCGCCGGGCATCGGCTGATGCGGCACATACACGTCGAGCTTCTGCCGAGGATCGTCGCCATAGGCGATGCCCACGGTTTTGGCGTACGTGCTGTCCGGAGTCAACGCATTGAGCACCTGCACCGGCGAACAACCGCCCAGCACCAGCAGCAACACGATCCCCCACCCTTGCCGGAATAAACCTGCCATACGCGCCGAACCTCGCCTCAGGACTGATCGCTGCGCCACTGGCGCCGTACATGGTCAAGCCGCTGCTGCTGGGTCAGCCCCACCGGCGGTGGCACCAGCACGGCTCGCGGATGCAGCAAGCGTAGCCATAACCAGCCATCGAGCACGGTGCGGTCGCTGAATCCCAGCGTCAGGCCTTGATGCACATGGGAGGCCATCGTCGCGTAATCGGTTCCCAGCGATTGGCACCAGCGCCAGATATGCTGCTCCAGCAAGCAGGTTTGCAGGCGTTCGCGCTGGCGCCGGGTCAGGCTTTCTTCGATGCTCAGCGGCTCGACGGCTAGCCCCGGGTTGCGCAACTGCTGCCAGCCCAGACTGCCAATCGCCCGGTCGGCCCAAGTGCCACCGAACCAGCGCAGTTGACGGATCGGCCCGAGCCAGCGGCTCAGCTCAGCAGCATCGCAGGCATCGAAAAAATAGCTCGCGGTCTGCCGGTTGTAATAGCTGAGCAAAGCCCGGTGATTCAATCCAAACGACACCGTGAGCATGCGCTGCAAGTGACTCAGCAGTTGTTGCGCCGAAACCTCACTGCCCAGCAACAGCCCGCGCCAGGTGTTTGGGTCGCTGTGACACAACGCAGCCAATGCCGGGCAGTCACGCAGCTCGATCAACACCGGGCCATGCTCGCTGACCGGTTCGAACTCAGTGCCTTCGAACAGGCTGAAACACTGCACACCGGCAAAAGCCCGGTGCAGGGTCAGCAAGGCCTGCGGTGCATCCGGGCCATCGAGCAGCAGCCACTGCGCCATGGGCTCAAGCGCCGCGCCATTCATGTTGCGCCGCTCTGTTCAAGCGCGGTGACCAGTCGGCAACTGCACACCGATTGAGAGCAATGGTTGAAACTGCCGCCGCCGGGGATCAGGCACAACAGCAGCAACGGTTCACCGCAAGTCAGCAGTTGCTGCAAGCCGTCACTCACCAGGCTGTCGGGCAGAGGCAACGGCAGGTCATCATCGGTGTCGACAACGGCGGATGGCGGCTGCAGCACACCGCTGATCATCGGCTGATCCGGATCCCCCTCGAAGAAACTCACAACCACCTCGACACCCTCGCTCAGCGCCGCCATGGACACCTGCGCCAGGGACGGCGCAAGCGGTAGCCAACAATGACTCGGAGCGGCCCCTTCGCCCTGGTAGAGCCAGTCGAATTGCACCGCCACCGGGCGCATCCGGTCAGGCTGCGGTTCATCGACCGCCACCACCCAGGCCCGTTGCAGGCTGTGCATGCGTAGGCGCGATGGCGCTGTAGCCGATGTGTACGGCACTTGCACCGTGCCGAACAGGCGGTTGACGTAGGGAGGTTCACGGGATGGATCGGCGCGATGTTCAATGCGTGTCAGCAACCACGGCCGATTGCATTCAGCGAAGGGATGACCGGCCAACCGCAGCCAGTGACCGCTGCGCAACGCTGGCAGTTCACTCTGGCCTTCAGCCCGTTGCACACCCGATAAACTGGTCTCAATTGCACTTTGCAATTGCCATTGCCGCAACGCGGGAGACGTATCTTGCCCGTCGTCCCCGCGCGGATACTGCGCGGCACCGGCCACGGGTAACTGCGCCGGATCATCGGCGAACACCAGGCAATGCCGGTCGCGATCGTGTTCAAAGTAATAGTGAATCCGCGCCTGCGCGCACAAGCGCTGGAGCAGTTGCAGATCGGACTCGCGATACTGCGTGCAGAACGTCCGGGCCGGGTAGCCGGCAGACAGATCGAAGCGGCACTGGGCGCCGGCAATCCCGTGCTCCCTGAGCACTTGTTCGATGATCTGCGGCACCGAACGGCCACTGAAGATGCGTTGACTGAAGCGCAGCGCGAGGCAACCGAGTTTCGGCCCCAGACGGATCCGGCTCAATCTCGAACCCTCTGCGTGTTCATGCTGGACAAGGCTCTGCAATTGCCCGTGCACGCCCTCCCCCGACGGCCCGAAACAGAGGAACGCCGAACGGTATAGCAGGCCGGCGAGATCCAGGTGCGGATCGTCGATCAACACATCGATCTCGAACGCAAAGGATTCGCTGAGGGCTTCGCTACCGGTAAAGGCCAGGACTTCGAAAGGGTCGGACAGGCCCGCTACATCGAGACGAAAGGACGACTCGTTGACTGGTTCGAACATGGGCGGATCTCTACAGGAGGGGCGGTCGGGGATTCTCGCCGAGAGCCATGGCCGAGTAGAGAGCTGAAGTACAACTTAGGAAATGACCTACGCGAAAAGCAGACCGGATGACTTTGCTGGCCAGGAATGCCATGGATTTCGCGAAGATTTTGGGAGATATCCCACCGGGTCATCCGAATTTTCCGCCACGCTCAGGAAAAATTCAGACAACCCGGCAAGATCGCCACCTGGCCTCAGGAAGACAGGTAGGAGGAGCGGGTCAGGCCCAGACGCAAGGCATCGAGAAATTGCGTGCGCTCGCTGGCACTGATGCGGGCACTGGCGCACTTGTCGCGGTAGTGAGTCATCAGTTCTTCCGGCGACAAG
This sequence comes from Pseudomonas sp. Mb7, assembly GCF_054790525.1. NCBI lineage: Bacteria > Pseudomonadati > Pseudomonadota > Gammaproteobacteria > Pseudomonadales > Pseudomonadaceae > Pseudomonas > Pseudomonas sp. Mb7. The sequence goes on along the minus strand of NZ_CP186501.1, from coordinate 6,419,967 downwards.
TGCACGTAACGCAGCATGTCTTCGATGGTGTCGTGGGTCTCGATACCGGCGTGGTACACGCTGCCATCGGCGTTCTGGTAGATGTTCACCGAGTCGGTGTCACCAAACAGGTTGTGCATGTCGCCGAGGATTTCCTGATAGGCGCCAACCAGGAACACGCCCAGCAGGTAGTCTTCGCCTTCATTCAAACCGTGTACCGGCAGGCTGGTTTCGATGCTCTGCTCGTCGACGTACTGATTGATCTTGCCGTCGGAGTCGCAGGTCAGGTCTTGCAGCACCGCGCGACGCAGCGGCTCTTCATCGAGACGGTGCAGCGGAATGATCGGCAGGACCTGATCGATTGCCCAGGTGTCCGGCAGGCTCTGGAACACCGAGAAGTTGCAGATGTACTTGTCGGCCAGCTTGTCGTTGAGTTCGTCGAGCACTTGGCGGTGCGAACGCTGACGGGCTTTCAGCGAGTTGTGCAGGCGACGGCAGACGGCGAAGTAGCACTGCTCGGCCAAGGCTTTTTCAGCCAGGGTCAGCTTGCCATCGGCGTATTGCGCGGCAACGTCGCTCATGTAGTGGGTGGCGCGCCAGTAGGTTTCGGTGACCATTTCGATGTCGGTCGGGCCGAGCAGGTCAACCAGCCACTGCACGGTTTCCGGCAGCGACTCTTTGTTTTCGATCTGCGGGATCTCGTCGTTGTGCTTCTCGACGTCGGTTACCTGCACCACCAGCATGGCGTGGTGCGCGGTCAGCGAGCGGCCGCTTTCGGAGAAAATGTGCGGATGCGGCAGGCTCTGCGCGTCGCAGAATTCCTTGAGCATGCCGACCACGACACCGGCGTAATCGTCCATGTCGTAGTTGATCGAGCTGGCGTTGCGCGAGTGCGTGCCGTCGTAGTCGACGCCCAGACCGCCGCCGACGTCGATGTGATCGACCGGCAGACCGAGATTGCGCAGCTCGCCGTAGTAACGGATCGCTTCCTTGAAGCCGTGCTGGTAGTCAGCCAGGTTGGCGATCTGCGAGCCCATGTGGAAGTGCAACAGGCGAATGCCCTGATCCAGGCCAGCCGCGCGGAAACGCTCGACCACCGACAGCAGTTGTGCTGCCGACAGACCGAATTTGGATTTCTCGCCACCGGTGTCCGCCCACTTCGACGACGCCAGCGACGACAGACGCACGCGCAGGCCGACCTGTGGCTTGACCTTGAGCGAGGCGGCTTCTTCGATCACCAGACCGACTTCGGATTCTTTCTCGATAACGATGAAGACATTGTGGCCGAGCTTCTGGCCCATCAGCGCCAGACGGATGAACTCGCGGTCCTTGTAACCGTTGCAGACGATGGTGCCGCCCTTCGGCGCCAGCGCCAGCACGGCCAGCAGCTCAGGCTTGGAGCCGGCTTCCAGACCGATGGAGACGTCCTGGGTGGCGATGATGTTCTCGATCACCGCTTCTTGCTGGTTAACCTTGATCGGGTACAGCGCGGTGTACTTGCTCTGGTACTCCAGGCGCTCGATGTTCGAATCGAAGGCACCGGTCAACTGACGGACGCGGTCTTGCAGAATGTCGGGGAAGCGAACCAGCAACGGCAAGGACAAACCGCTTTTGCGCAGTTGGTCGACTTGTTCGAACAGGTCGATAGGCGAGCTGCTCGGACCGTTCGGACGAACTTCGACGCGACCGGCGTCATTGATCGCGAAATACCCGGCCCCCCAATGGCGAATCCCGTAAACACTGCGGCTGTCCGCAACTGTCCATTGGCTGCCATCGTCTTTGCGTGTGCGTCGTACGGACATCGAAGTCCCCTATAAAGAAGTCATAGTGCGTCGCCTGATCTCAGGCCGGCGCATTCTAAAGAATGAAAATGACGGTTTGTCAGCGCGGCGGTAGACCGCACTGACTGCGTGGAGTTTAGAAACCGGTCATGAACAGGCTCTGTGAAAACCATGGAGACGACGCCGGATCTGAAGTGTTTCAGCGCCGGATCAAGCCGCAGGTGGTTTTCACAGAGGCTGCTAGCCGCCGGACTTCTTCGCTTTGAAACCGTGCTTGATCAGCTCAGCCAAGAGTAGCTCGACATGATCGCCCTGGATTTCGATGATCCCGTCTTTCAACGCGCCGCCGGTGCCGCAACGTTTCTTCAACGTTGTCGCCAGCTCCTTGAGCGCGTCTTCGGCCAGTGGCACGCCGGTGATGGTAGTCACCGTTTTGCCGCCACGGCCCTTGCTCTCGCGTCGCACGCGGGCAATGCCGTCGCCAGCCGGGATCACGGTTTGTTTGCAGATACAGGCGTCCACCGGCTTACTGCATTCCGGGCAATGACGACCTGCGTCGGTGGAAAATACCAGGCCGCCCAGGGCGGCGAAGGATGCGGCTTTTTTGGCCACCGGCAATCCTCTCGGGAGGACAAAGACTGATCGCGACCTTGGGCAAGGTCATCGACCGCGAAGCCCCACTCAGGCAGGGGCAGCGCTACTGCACCGATAAAGCGCCAAATGTAGGAGCTGTCGAATGAAACGAGGCTGCGATCTTTTGATTTCGACGCCAAAACAAAAAATCAAAAGATCGCAGCCTGCGGCAGCTCCTACAAAAAGCACTCGCGGTGCAGCTTGAAAAGGTCGCGCAGTGTAACGGCAAAAATCCCGATTGCTAAGTGCCAATCGGCGCCAATTTATGTGTTCTTTGCGACGTCGCTTTGTTGCGCCTTGAGATAGCGCTTCAATGCGGCCAGAGAGTCCGGGCAATAAGGCTCCTGCTGGATTTCCTGCAGCACCTGCTCGACCGGAATAAAGCGCGCTTCCAGCACCTCTTCCGGTTGTAGTTTCAACGGGCCGTCCCATACGGCAGAAAACGCCGAGCACCACAGGCGATTGCCGGTGTCCTCAAAATAGAAATGGTCATGAGCCGTCAGTTCGACGCCGCTGACGCCCAATTCCTCTTCCAGTTCACGGGCCGCTGACTCGGCGTAGGTTTCGTCTGCCTGGACCATGCCGCCCGCCGCGACGTCCCAGTAGCCGGGATAAATCGCCTTGCTCAAGGTGCGCCGGTGCACGCACAGCTCACCGGCGGAATTGAACAACATGATGTAGGTGCCACGGCCAATCAGTCCGCGCTCGCGCAAATCGGCGCGCACGAGCGCGCCGAGCAGGTTGTCCTGCTCATCGACCCAGGCGATCTGTTCGGCATCCGAGGCGGCGCGATGGGCCGCCTCTTTGGCGTTGTGGCTCATGAATCAGCCCTGATTGAGCAGTTGACGCAAATCGATCACCGCGGCGTTGGCCCGGGAAATATAGTTGGCCATGACCAGCGAGTGGTTGGCCAGCACGCCGAAGCCGCTGCCGTTAAGAATCATAGGACTCCAGACCGGCTCCTGCGAGGCTTCCAGTTCACGGATGATCTGACGCACGCTGACGGTGGCGTTCTTCTTCGCCAGCACATCGGCGAAATCGACTTCAATGGCGCGCAGCAGGTGCGACAGTGCCCAGGCCTGACCGCGGGCTTCGTAGAACACGTTGTCGATCTGCATCCACGGGGTCTCGACGACTTCTTCGTCAACCTGCGGCACTTCGCCGATCGCCGGCACTTCGGTTTTCAGCGCGGTATTGAGTTTGACCCGGCCTACGCTGGCCGACAGGCGTTGCGACAGCGAACCGAGACGGGTGCCGACATCGCCCAGCCAGTTGTTCAGGTTGTCGGCGCGAGCATAGAACAGCGCGTTTTTCTGGGTTGGATCAGACAGGCGCGCCTGATAACGACTCAGCGAGTTGATGCCCTCCTGATATTCCGACTCACTCGACGGCAGGATCCAGCTCTTGTTGTCGAAGTTGAAACGCGGCTCGGCCTTGGCCAGATCGGCATCTTCCGCCGACTGCGACTGCGAACGGGCAAAGTCTTTACGCAGGGCACGGGTCAGGTCACGCACCTGTACCAGCACGCCGTACTCCCAGCTTGGCGTGTTGTCCATCCACAGGCCCGGCGGGAAGCGGTCGTTGGAAATGTAGCCGCCCGGCTTGTTGAGCAAGGTGCCGGCAACGGTCTTCAGGGTTTCGACGGTGGTGTAGCCGATCACCATCTGCTTGCCTTCTTTCTCGGCCGCCACTTGCGCGTTTTGTGCGACCGGAAACAGCGCCGGCTCCTGGCTCCAGTACCAGCCAAGGCCAATGGTCACCAGCAGGTAGATGCCGATCAGCGTGGCCAATGCACGGCTGAACAGCAATCCGCCAACATAGCTGCGGGTGGCCGACTTGGGTTCGGCGGCACGTTCAGGCGCGCTGCCCGCGCGGTTTTTCCAGTCCAGCATGGCGATATCCTTTCAATCACTTGGGTTCAACGGTTCGACCACAACCATACAACAACGTGCCGAGGCCGGGCACCCGCGCGTAAAGATAAGCCGCAATTCGTATGGGCGAATGACGCTTCGACGATGACTAAGGGAATCCCCGATGCCCATGCTTCAGCCCATCGGATTGAAAACCATCGCAAAGGTCATTCACTGCACGGATAAAAGCACCACTGCCCCGTCATCCTGATCACCCAGCTTAGTCAGGGAGTGCCCGGCCGACGGGGACTTGTCAGACACTCAGGTCAAAAACAAAACCGTACGGTCAGAAACTGAATGGTGACGCATTGCAGATTATTGACGTACGACACTCGTGTAAGGGAAAAGAGGTGCTAGCATAGAGCCACCAGTCGATCTCAGCATGCAGCCTAACTAGTAGTCAGGATATGACCGAGCCAGAAGACCCCAGCCGTGAGCGTCTCAAGCACCACTTTGCCCAGCGGGTAATTCATCAGGCACGTCAGATTCTTGAGATATGGCAGCGCCTGCAACGCACTGAGTGGTCCAATGTCGATCTCGCCGAACTGAGCGAGGCCAACCTGCGCCTGCTGCGTTTTGCCGAGCGCTTCGAACAGCCCGAACACACGCAGCTTGCGCGCCATATCAGCCAATCGCTGGAAGCGGTGGACGCCAATCGCGGTCGCCTGAGCAGTGGCTTGATCACCGACCTCAATCGCTTGATGCAGCGCTTGTCACGCACCGGCCTGCGCCATGGCGATCAACTCGACCAGACTTTCCTGCCACCGCTGCGCAAACCGATCTATGTGATGCTGCAAGATCACGACCGCGCCGAACGCCTGGCCAAACAACTGGAATTCTTCGGTCTGAGCGCGCAGGCGCTGGACAGCGTTTCGGCGTTTCGCTCCTCGATGGTCGAGCGCCTGCCCGCGGCGATCGTCATGGACGTCGATTTCAGCGGCGCCGGCATCGGCCTGAAACTCGCCGCGGAGGCTCAGGTCGGTTTGGAAGAACCGCTGCCGCTGCTGTTCTTCAGCCTGCACGAAACCGACACGCCAACCCGTCTCGCCGCCGTGCGCGCCGGCGGCCAGGAGTTCCTCACCGGCACCCTCGAAGCGTCGAGCCTGCTGGAAAAGATAGAAGTCCTCACCTGCGTCGCCCAGTACGAACCTTATAAAGTGCTGATCATCGACGACTCGCGTGCGCAGGCCTTGCACACCGAGCGCCTGCTCAACAGCGCCGGCATCGTCACGCGTACCTTGATCGAACCGATTCAGGCGATGGCGGAACTGGCCGATTTCCAGCCCGACCTGATCATCCTCGACATGTACATGCCAGCCTGCACTGGCACCGAACTGGCCAAAGTGATTCGCCACAACGATCGCTATGTCAGCGTGCCGATCATTTACCTGTCTGCCGAGGACGATCTGGACAAGCAGCTCGACGCCATGAGCGAGGGCGGCGATGACTTCCTGACCAAACCGATCAAGCCGCGCCACCTGATCACCACCGTGCGCAACCGCGCCGCCCGCGCACGCAACCTCAAAGCACGGATGGTCCGCGACAGCCTCACCGGTCTGTACAACCACACGCACATTCTGCAATTGCTCGAAGACTGCTCGTTCCGCGCCCGCCGCGAGAACAAGCCATTGAGCTTTGCGATGCTCGACATCGACCATTTCAAACGGGTCAACGACAGCCACGGCCACCCGATGGGCGACCGGGTGATCAAGAGCCTCGCGCTGTTTCTCAAGCAGCGTTTGCGCAAAACCGATTTCATTGGCCGATACGGCGGCGAAGAATTCGCCATCGTCATGCCCGACACCGATATAGAAGCCGCGCACAAAGTGCTCGACGAGATCCGCCAGCGCTTCGCTGAAATCCATTACCCGGCGCAGCCGCAGGATTTGTGGTGCACCTTCAGTGCCGGCGTGGTGGAAATGCACGATGACTGCGACAGCCTGATGATGGCCAGTCAGGCCGACGAAGCGCTGTACCGGGCCAAAGGTGCCGGGCGCAATCGCGTGCAGACCGCGCGCGAATCAAAGCAAAGTGCCACTTTTTCATCGGATTCCACTGATTCGGTCATAACCCTGTAACAGAACCGCAATAAATTCAGGCGCTTACCATTTCTGCCGTTGGTAGCCGTCATGCGCCTGAAGTTGCTCACCAATCTCAATACCCTGCTGTTGGTCGCCGTGTGTCTCGCACTCGGCGCGACGCTGTGGTGGTCGCAAAAAGCCCTTGAGCGCCCGTACCTGTTGATGGAGCGCTATCTCGGTCTGTCGCAACAATTTCAGAACGAGGTGGCACGCAACGTCGAGGATTACCTCGCCAGCGGCGACGCCTTGCGCCTGAGCAGTGCCAGTCAGGCCATCGACAATTTGCAGAAAGAACTCGGCGAATTGCCGCCAGCGCTGGCCGACACCCTGCGCCCGAGCCTGTCGGGCCTTGATGAATTCAGCAAGACCGACTTGCTCGCTGCCGGCAAACTGGCGGGCGACCCGCAGGCCTTGCTGTTGCAGGCAGAGCGCGAACTGAGCGCCAGCCTCGATCAGCTCAGCACTTACGCCAACGGCAACGCGGCTTATCTGACGCCGTTGCTCGTCGCCTCTCAGCACTTAGGCAAACTGTCACTGGCGCGGGACAAACTGGTCAGCAGCGGGCGCAGTGAACTGGCCGCCGATGTTGAGCGCGAAGTCACCAATATCCGCTCGCAAGCTCAGGTAATTGAGGCCCTGCCCTTGCTCGGTGTTGTCGCCAAAAGCGAATCGGGCAGTGATGACTTTGCGGCAATGATGGGCATCGAGAGCAGCGAAAAAGCCGTTGCCGAAGACGCCGGTGTCGGACTCAAACGTGAGCTCAACAGCTTGCTCGGACGCTATCCGGCGGAGCTGGCACGCACACGGGATCAGATCCAGAAACGCACCGACCTCAGCACCGCCACCCACCAGAAAATCGCCGCCGTGCAGCAGGCCATCGCCGGACTTGAGCCGGTCGTGCGCGCGCAGCACGGGCAAATTCAAGGCGAAGTGCGGCTGATGCAAGGCGTGATGATCGGCTTGATTCTGCTGATTGCGTTGCTCATCGACACCTTGCAGCGGCGGCTGGCCCGCACGCTGACCAATCTCGCTCCGGCGCTGTCGAACTGGGCCGAAGGCGATTTCAGCCGCGACATTCATTTGGGCAAAACCAACCGTGAACTGCACGACATCGAGGCCTCGCTCAATCGCTTGCGTGCCTACCTGGTGGACTTGGTTGGGACAATTCGCGGCAATGCCGAACAAGTCGCAGGCAGCAGTCGCACGCTCGCCGAACTAAGCAACGACTTGCACAGCGGCGCCGAACATCAGGCCGGTGACACCGCGCTGATCCGCGATTCACTCGGCGAGTTGGAGGCGACGATTCAGCAGGTCGCTGGCGATGCGCAGCAGGCGGCGGATGCCAGCCGTCATGCCGGACTGGCGGTCGAGCATGGCCAGTCGGTGATTGGCCAAAGCCTCACCGGCCTGCACGCGCTGGTCGGTGAGGTTCAGGGCAACGCGCAAATGATCGAGCATTTGGCCGAGGAGTCAGCGACCATTGGTGGCGTATTGACGGTGATTCGCTCGATTGCCGATCAAACCAACCTGCTGGCGCTTAACGCGGCGATCGAAGCGGCGCGTGCCGGGGAAATGGGTCGAGGATTTGCCGTGGTGGCTGAAGAAGTGCGCTCGCTGGCACAACGTACAGCCGGCGCAACTGCCGAAATTCAAACCCTGATCGCCGGCCTGCAAACCGCTGCTCGTCAATCGGTCGAAGGCATGCGCGCGCAGGTCGAGCACGCCGAAGCCACGGCCAATCAGGCGCAAGCGGCGGATGGCGCGCTGGATAAAATCGTCGGCGCGATCCAGACCATTTCCGACACGGCGATCCGCATTGCCGACGTCACGGCGCAGCAGAGCGGCGCGGTCAGCGAGATTCGCGATCACAGTGAGCGGATTCATCAGTTGGGTGGGGATAATCTGGTGCGGATCGGCCGCGGGCGCGAACAAGGCGAGAACTTGCTGGCATTGGGCGGGCAATTGCATACAGCCGTGCAGGCCTTCCGCGTCTGACGAAAATCCCTGTAGGAGCTGCCGAAGGCTGCGATCTTTTGATCTTGCTCTTGAAAATCAAAAGATCGCAGCCTGCGGCAGCTCCTACAGGGGGGTCACCACAAGTGACCGGATTAGGACCCTCAGTCACATATTTCGCGCAAACATCGGCCATCGTGCTGGCTATTGCATAGAACTGGACAGTCACAAAGTCTTTGCGGCATAGTCGCCGGGTTCTGACGATTGCTCATTCATAACAAGGACTACGCAGATGGCGACCCTCCTGGTGCTGCACGGCCCCAACCTGAACCTGCTCGGCACCCGAGAACCCGGCACTTACGGTTCAACGACCCTGGCGCAGATCAATCAGGATCTGGAGCGCCGCGCTCGTGAAGCCGGCCATCATCTGCTGTATCTGCAAAGCAATGCCGAGTACGAATTGATCGACCGCATCCACGCCGCGCGTGGCGAAGGGGTCGATTTCATTCTGATCAATCCAGCAGCTTTTACGCACACAAGTGTCGCATTACGTGACGCGTTGCTGGGAGTGAGCATCCCATTCATCGAAGTGCATTTGTCCAACGTGCACAAACGCGAACCTTTCCGCCATCACTCTTACTTCTCCGACGTAGCGGTGGGAGTGATCTGCGGCCTTGGCGCCAGCGGTTACCGACTGGCCCTGGAGGCTGCGCTAGAACAGCTTGAAACACAGGCAACGGCTTGAACTACAAGCGTTAAACGCCCCTGACCGACCCTTGGGAGTTGATGATTCATGGATATCCGTAAAGTTAAGAAACTGATCGAATTGCTGGAAGAGTCCGGCATCGACGAGCTCGAGATCAAGGAAGGCGAAGAGTCCGTACGCATCAGCCGTCACAGCAAGACCCCGGCTCAGCAGTACTACGCGCCGGCTCCGATGCACGCTCCGGCTGCCGCACCTGCCGCCGCTGCTGCTCCGGTTGCTGCCGCAGCCCCGGCTGCCGCTGCTGCACCAGCGCTGAACGGCACTGTTGCCCGTTCGCCGATGGTCGGTACCTTCTATCGCAAATCTTCGCCAACCTCGCCGTCCTTCGTTGAAGTCGGCCAGACCGTGAAGAAAGGCGACACTCTGTGCATCGTCGAAGCCATGAAGATGATGAACCACATCGAAGCTGAAACCAGCGGTGTGATCGAGTCCATCCTCGTCGAAGACGGCCAGCCGGTTGAGTACGACCAACCGCTGTTCACCATCGTTTGAACTGCGGAGAGCCTTTGATGACTGCGAAGTTGGAAAAAGTTCTGATCGCTAACCGCGGTGAGATCGCCCTGCGGATTCTGCGTGCCTGCAAAGAGATGGGCATCAAGACCGTCGCCGTTTACTCCAAGGCCGACAAAGAGCTGATGCACCTGGGTCTGGCAGACGAATCCGTCTGCATCGGCCCGGCTTCTGCCGCTCAGTCCTACCTGCACATCCCGGCCATCATCGCTGCCGCTGAAGTGACTGGCGCTACCGCCATTCACCCAGGCTACGGTTTCCTCGCGGAAAACGCCGATTTTGCCGAGCAGGTCGAGAACTCCGGCTTCGCGTTCATCGGCCCGAAAGCCGAAACCATTCGCCTGATGGGTGACAAGGTCTCGGCCAAGCACGCGATGATCGAAGCAGGCGTGCCAACCGTTCCAGGTTCCGACGGCCCGCTGCCGGAAGACGAAGAAACGGCATTGCGCATCGGTCGTGAAGTCGGCTACCCGGTGATCATCAAAGCCGCTGGCGGCGGTGGTGGTCGCGGCATGCGCGTGGTGCACAAGGAAGAAGACCTGATCGCCTCGGCGAAACTGACCCGCTCCGAAGCAGGCGCGGCGTTCGGCAACCCGATGGTCTATCTGGAAAAATTCCTGACCAATCCGCGTCACGTCGAAGTGCAGGTCCTGTCCGACGGCCAGGGCCACGCCATCCATCTGGGCGACCGCGATTGCTCGCTGCAACGCCGCCACCAGAAGGTTCTCGAAGAAGCGCCGGCACCGGGCATCGACGAGAAGGCTCGCGAAGAAGTGTTGGCTCGTTGCGTCAAGGCGTGCATCGACATCGGTTACCGTGGCGCCGGCACCTTCGAGTTCCTCTACGAAAACGGTCGCTTCTACTTCATCGAAATGAACACCCGTGTTCAGGTGGAGCACCCGGTTTCGGAAATGGTTACCGGTATCGACATCGTCAAGGAGATGCTCAGCATCGCCGCTGGCAACAAGCTGTCGTTCACTCAGGATGACGTGGTTATTCGTGGCCACTCGCTGGAATGCCGGATCAACGCTGAAGACCCGAAAACCTTCATGCCGAGTCCGGGCACGGTCAAGCATTTCCACGCACCAGGCGGCAACGGCGTTCGCGTCGATTCGCACCTGTACAGCGGTTATGCGGTTCCACCGAACTACGACTCGCTGATCGGCAAGCTGATCACTTACGGCGCGACCCGCGACGAAGCCATGGCCCGCATGCGCAATGCCCTGGACGAAATCGTGGTTGACGGGATCAAGACCAACATCCCGCTGCACCGTGACCTGGTTCGTGACGAAGGCTTCTGCAAAGGTGGCGTGAACATTCACTACCTCGAGCACAAGCTGGCCAAGCAGTCGTAAGACTGACCTGGCGTGGAAAAACCCGATCCCTGTGGATCGGGTTTTTTTATGCCTGCAACCAGCGCATCAGTTCATCGACACCAAGGTAAAAGCTTGCCCCTGAATCATTTCAGGGGTTGCCCGGCGCCCGTTCTGGTCGACTACAGCGCCAGAGGCATCTTGGTGCAATGGCTTTCGACGAAACCGCTCCATGAATACCTGTGCGCGTTTCGACACCGGATCGCTGGCATATCTGGCCCGCTGCAAAACCGGCGAATACAAGCGTTCAACCTGGCTGGCGGAAGTCTTGAACACCGTCGAAACACCGTTGTTCAGATTCAACGAAACAGCATAGGTATTACCCAGACAGGAAGAATACGACCAGTAATCCCATGTCGGCCTCAGCCCCTGTTGACGCAATACACTCCTGACCGGTCCACCGATGTCGGTGCCGGTCAGCCAGTCACCGCCCACCAGCGTGACCCGAACATCTTTGGGCGAGCCTCCCAGACGCGTCATCGCATCCTTGATGGTGTGGTTGATCAGCGAGCGAATGTTGTGATCGAAATGAATGACTGCGCCGACCTTTGTCGTCGGGTTGTACATCGAGGCAATCACGCAGGTCTGCGCATTCAGCGAAAACAGATAATTGTCCATAGACCCGGCGACAAACTTCGCCACCACAGCCTCGCCCTGCAACGCACCACGGTTCAGCACTGGCTCGACCCGGCCGGGAAACGCATTGCGCAGATTGTTCACTCGACCAAGATTACGTACCTGATCATTGCCGCCGCGCAGCCCGACCCGGTCATGCGTCCATTTGCCACTCGCAGTCAGACGTACGGGGCGCTGATAAATGGCTTCGGGGCGCCGGGCATCGATCAGGCTGAGCCCCCCGAAATGCGGGTTTTCCCTGACCTGGAAGTACTTGCCTCTGTTGCGGATGTAATAGGTCGGTTGGGGCTGCGCAGCACTGGGCGGACTGCGCCATGTGCCAAAAAAGACACCTTCTTCAGTGACCTGCTGCAAATTATCCGGCTTGTTGCTGACGGCCTGTCTGGCGTGAAAACGCACCTTGCGAACCGCCGGCAACGCTTCCTTGCGAATCGGAGCCACGGTGCTCAAGCGTTCTGTGAGCAATGAGACCGGCCGCGTCGTGTGCTTCAGATTTCTGACCGTGCGCCCGAGTAACTTGACCGTACTGCCGGCGCCAACCATGGCAAACAGCGCGCCCCACGACGCCTCAAGCCAATGGCCGAGCGCGCCATCGACATCGCCTTCCAGATGCGCCGCGACGGCATCACCGGCACTGACGGCGATGAACACCACGTCCAACAACAAGGCGAAGGGCGGAAACACCATGCAGAACGGCGCGGCGGCGAACATCAGTCCCTTGACCACCTGTCTTTCGATCATTTCCGCGCGGCTGGTCGTGATGTCGTGCACATCCGTAACCGTGCGCTCGATGTAAGCGTTGAACTCACCCCGCGCGTCGCTCACTCGCTGCGCTTCGTACAGCGTATCGACGCGCTGATTTTTTACCGCTATCGCATGCAAGGAGAGCGAAACGGTTTTGCGTGCAGCAACCGCCGTGCGCGCCATCAAGTAGTCATGCAGCTCGCCGGCGATGTCGCCAAACAGTGAATGGTACGGGCGCACCGCAAGGCCGTCAGGAGCATCCGGGGTATACAACCACCAAGACGGCTCGGGATCGAAAGCGGTAAAAACATAAACCCCGAGTACGACATGACCACGCACAGTAAACCTGAATACGCCGTCAGTCGTGACCCTGCTGGCGCCCGGCAAATGGCCCCCTGACGTTGGCAATTGACTCAACAGCGAGACCTGGCGGACGAGCGCTGTATACACCGTGTCGCTTAGCCGTGCCTGACTTCGCGCAACCCGCAAGTCACGATCCATTGTCGACAGCAGCACATTGCGCCAGGCAAACCGGCGCGGCTCGTAGTCCGCATGGCGAGCGTCGAGATATTTGCCTCGGATCTCGCTGGCGTACTTCTCACCCAGCCAGGCCCCGCGCAGATACAACGCCAGATCGGCGCTGCGCACCTCGCTCAGATCCTGGCCAACGGATGAGCGCACGCCCTTTTTCGGATTGTCGATACCAGCGTTGTCGTCGTAGCCGTAGATCGCCAGATCGAGCAGGCTGGCTACCGACTGTTTCCTGCGATCGGCGATGCCGGCGTTGTAATCGATCAACACGGTGGCCGGATCAACCGGTTCCAGCACCTGTTTGCTGCGCATATAAGGCGCGATCTCTGCGGTCACCGTGCGTCTGGCAAAATCGACAAAGACTTCGAAACCGCCCAGCAACTCATTGAAGACCTGCTGATGAACAACAAGCTCCTGATTCAGGCTGCTGAGGCGTCGACGCGCATCCAGGGTCAGCGTTGAGTTCCAGCGCAGTAAATTGTCCTCTTCGACCTGCTGCAGGTTTTTGGCCAGGCCCATTTTTACAGCCGCTTCGACGCACTGAGCGAACGGCAGGGGCGCACGCCGAATATCACTGCTCATACCCCAACGGCCAGGGTCGGCAGCCACGGCGACAAGATACTCCCGCGCTCGGCGATGGGCAGTGGGAGAAAGCTGCTGCAAAAGATATTCGCGACCGGACTCGCTCTGCGTCCAGCCCCAGACCTCTCCGGTCAATGCCGCCAGCGAAGGCAGGCGCACCCACTCCTGGCCGTCTGGCTTGTTTGGCGCGTACAGCAGCAGATCGCTCACCGCTGGTGCAGGCTCTTGCCGGTAAAACACCAGAAAGTCGGCACACTGCATGCCGTTGGGTAAAGCCAGTGCGGCGACGCGCAAAGATTCGCCCATGGCTTCCCCCGCCCACATCGATTCGAGACGATCATGATCGTCCACCGCCAGATGCCCCGCACAACGCGCAACGAACGCGCTTTGCTTGAGTCGCGCGACAAACCAGTCGATCAAGGCCTTTTGTACGTCCTCGCGCTCATACTGCCCGGCGAGGGCTCGCAGGTACCCGACCGGATAATCCTGGCCGGCCAGCATGTCGGCGATGAATGCCGGCTCCAGCGGCTGATTGCGTCGCGAAGGACCACTGGTGACTTCCAGAACGGCAGCGAAATCCGTACCGATCGGCCCCGCCGCGAGCAACTGGCTCAAACTGCGGTTCTGCGTCGGCTCGCCGACCGCTGAAAGCCACCTCAGGCGGACATCGATCCGGTCCGGTTCCACCTCCATGTCGAGTTTGAGCTGGATATAGTCAATCGCCTGTTGCCGGGCATAGGCGCGCAACGAGCCGTAGCCTTCCAGCAGATCATCGAGCGCTGCCTGGGCCTGCGACGTCTGTTCTTGATAACGGCGCAGCCTGGCACGCTCCGGTTCGTTCAGCACCCGCAGCCAATGCGGCAATTGCGCGTATGACTGCGCTTCGAGCCTCTTCTTTTCCGCACCCGTTGCCAGTGCGGTCAACCGATAGCGGCGAGCGCCTCGTTCCTGAACCTTTTCGATTTGCCTGCGCAATCGATCCGGCGTCAGTCGCACGAGCCGGTCAGTGTGGAACAGCGCGTCGATGTCATCGATATAACGCTGCAATTTGCGCAAAACCAACTGATCGAACGCAGCCTCCTGCCCCTTGGTTTCCCAATGTGTTCGCAGGTAGTTTTTGTATTGATCAAGGAAATGCTCAGAAACGCTCTCCACAGTCTGGATGACCGCTTGACGATGGCCGAGCGGAAATCCCCGGTCAGCAGCACCCGGCCAGCGGTACGGAGCGTCCTGAATCGCCAGGTACATCATCGGCTTGCCGTCGATGATTTTCTGCAGAATCGAATCGAGCAAAGCCAGCACAAAACCCGGATCGATATTGCCGTGCGGGTAATGATTGCGCAGCTCGGTCAACGCGAAAGCTTCCATGGCCTCCAATAAGGTCAGCTGACTGCTCAGGCGCTTGTCGATGAGTACCTGCCAACGCGTGATCCGCAGCAGAATCTCCTGGGCCGTTCCTGTGGGCGCAGCGGCTTCCGGTGGTTTTTCTTCTACAATCCCTTGTTCACTCGCCATATCGTCCAGCCCGCTTGCGTAGAAATGAGCTTTCACTCTATTTGCCGGCAACCGCGCTCCGGGGATACATATGTATATCGCGCCGGCGAATGTGTAACAGCCAAGAGGCGTGTCCACTTTGCCGGCGACCTGGCGTAAACTGCGCGCTTTTGCAGCTTCGGGCTGCCCCACAGATTTTCAAAGGTGCCCGCCATGCCTTGGCTGCAAGTCCGTCTCGCCATCACCCCCGAACAAGCCGAAACCTACGAGGACGCATTTCTCGAAGTCGGCGCCGTGTCGGTGACCTTCATGGACGCCGAAGACCAGCCGATCTTCGAACCGGAACTCAACACCACCCCATTGTGGTCGCACACCCACTTGCTGGCGTTGTTCGAAGGCGGCACCGAACCAGCCCCGGTACTGGCCCACCTGGAACTGCTGACCGGCAGCCCGCTACCCGAACACCACAGCGAAGTCATCGAAGATCAGGACTGGGAGCGCAGCTGGATGGACGGTTTCCAGCCGATGCGTTTCGGCCAGCGCCTGTGGATCGTGCCGAGCTGGCACGCCGCGCCGGAACCTGATGCGGTCAACCTGCTGCTGGATCCGGGCCTGGCGTTCGGCACCGGCACTCACCCAACCACCGCTTTGTGCCTGGAATGGCTCGACGGCCAGGACCTGAAAGACTGCGACGTGCTCGACTTCGGTTGCGGTTCGGGAATTCTGGCGATCGCCGCCCTGTTGCTCGGTGCGAAAGAAGCCGTTGGTACCGACATCGACGTGCAGGCACTGGAAGCCTCGCGCGACAACGCCGGTCGCAACAATATTGCCGACGAACTGTTCCCGCTGTACCTGCCGCAAGACTTGCCGCAGGTTCAAGCTGACGTACTGGTCGCCAACATTCTTGCCGGTCCGCTGGTTTCGCTGGCGCCGCAACTGTCTGGCCTGGTCAAATCCGGCGGTCGTCTGGCCCTGTCGGGCATCCTCGCTGAACAAGGTGATGAAGTCGCTGCCGCTTATGCACAGGACTTCGATCTCGACCCGATCGCCAATCGCGATGGCTGGGTGCGCATCACCGGCCGTCGGCGCTAATATGTCCGCCTGCATAATCCGGATCGCCGCATGACTGACAGCTTCGTCACCCAGTGCCCGCATTGCCAAACCAGTTTCCGTGTCAGCCATGCTCAATTGAGCGTGGCCCGCGGGGTGGTTCGCTGCGGCTCCTGCCTGCAAGTGTTCAACGCCGCCAAACAGCTGCTGGAACAACACGCTGGCAAGGACGCGGTGACGCCGGTCGCGCCTTCGCTTGCCGAGCCACCGCCGATTGTCGAGTCGACGCCAGCCGTCGAACCCGTAGCCATCGTCGAGCCGCCGGCACCGCGCGCCATCAGCCAAAAGCAGTGGAGCGCCTCGGAGCTGGATCTCGACAGCCTCGATCTGGACCAGGAACTTGCCCGCCTCGAGCAACGGGAAATCCAGCCGACCACCGAATTCGGTCGTCCCCGCGAAGATTCCCTGAGCGCCCGGCGCGACATGCCTGAGCCGGACGAAACCGTCTGGCGCGACAGCCTGTTCAGCGAACATGCCGATGAGCACACGATCGAGCCCGACGACGAGGCAGAAGTCTCGGAGATCGAACCGGCCAAAGCCGCGCGCACTGAGCCTTCGCTGACTTTGGAACCGGTAGATCTCGACGACGAGCCGGCGATCCCGCAACTGCGCCTTCACGACCCGATCGATCCGAACGCCCGTCGTGAACGATTTTCTGCCAGCGACGATATCGATGACGGCGACGAGTTGCCATCGATCGAGCCGCTGCGCAAAAAGCGCGAGCGCGCAGAACCCGGTGTACGTGCTGAAGTCCTGCAGGACCTGACTGACGACCCGCTGCAACTGGACTGGCAGAAACGCCGCTCGCCGTGGGGACGCCGTTTGCTCTGGTTGCTGTTGGTGCTACTGGCGGCGGGCGGACTGGCTGCCCAATACATCGCCTATCATTTCGACGAACTGGCCCGCCAGGATCAATACCGTCCGTGGTTCCAGCAAATCTGCCCGCAGATCGGCTGCACGGTGCCGTCCAAGGTCGACATCGCCCGGATCAAGAGCAGCAATCTGGTGGTGCGCAGTCATCCGGAGTTCAACGGCGCATTGGTGGTCGACGCGATCATTTATAACCGCGCGACGTTCTCTCAGCCCTTTCCATTACTGGAACTGCGTTTCGCCGACCTCAATGGACACTTGATCGCCAGTCGTCGCTTCAAACCCGGCGAGTACCTCAGAGGGGACCTCGAAGGTCTGGCGGAAATGCCGCCGCAAACGCCGATCCACATTGCGCTGGATATCCTCGACCCAGGCCCGAAAGCAGTGAATTACAGCCTGAGTTTCCACTCGCCCGAGTGAATCCCTGCGGCGGTTTGCAATTGACGGCGGTTTTCTGACTTTGCCACCCACAACCAAACCTGTGGCGATAACGGAATAACTGTTCAGATTTTGTTCAATTCAGCCTTTATCCAGTCATCGAGAGCGGGTATCATGCCAACCCTTTTTCGAACTCTCATGATCCGGCCCCACCTCAGGGAAGTCCTATGTCGGCGGTACGCATCGGCCCATACACATTGCAGAACGGCTTGATTCTCGCCCCGATGGCGGGCGTCACCGACCAGCCCTTTCGTCAGCTGTGCAAGCGTTTGGGCGCAGGGCTTGTAGTCTCGGAAATGGTCACCAGTGACATGAGCCTGTGGAACACCCGCAAGTCGCGCATGCGCATGATCCACGAAGGCGATCCCGAGCCCCGCTCGGTGCAGATTGCCGGTGGCGACGCGCAGATGCTGGCGGATGCGGCCCGGGCCAACGTCGAATTGGGCGCGCAGATTATTGATATCAACATGGGTTGCCCGGCAAAGAAGGTCTGCAACAAGGCCGCCGGTTCCGCGTTGTTGAAGGACGAAGCACTGGTGACCGAGATCCTGCAGGCCGTTGTGGCTGCGGTTGATGTGCCGGTCACCTTGAAGATCCGCACCGGATGGGATCGCGACAACAAGAACGGCCTGACCGTGGCGAAGATCGCCGAGCAGGCCGGGATCACCGCGCTGGCAGTGCATGGCCGCACTCGCGCCGATCTGTACACCGGTGAAGCCGAGTACGACACGATTGCCGCGATCAAGCAGGCGGTGTCGATGCCGGTGTTTGCCAATGGCGATATCGATTCGCCGGAAAAGGCCCGTTACGTGCTCGACGCGACCGGTGCCGATGGCCTGTTGGTAGGCCGCGCCGCCCAAGGGCGGCCATGGATTTTTCGCGAGATCGAACACTTCCTGCGTACCGGCGAGAAATTGCCGGCACCGGAACTGATCGAAGTGGAACACATTCTGCTGGAGCATCTGGCCGCCCTTCACGCTTTCTATGGGGATGTGATGGGCGTGCGCATTGCGCGCAAGCATGTGGGCTGGTATCTCGCAACCTTGCCGGGCGCCAGGGAGTTTCGCGCCCACTTCAATCGTTTGGATGGTACGGAAACACAATGCGCCAACGTTCGGGAGTTTTTCGCCGAGCGTTACAAGAGCCTGACAGGGGACGAAGAAGGGGTGGCCGCATGACGATGATGACCGAGACTTTAGTGAGTGGAACAGCACCCGTGAGCGACAACGTGAATTTGAAACAGCACCTCAATACCCCGAGCGAAGAAGGCCAGACCCTTCGCGGGAGTGTCGAGAAGGCGCTGCACAATTATTTCGCCCACCTTGAGGGCGCGTCCGTCACGGATGTGTACAACCTGGTGCTCTCCGAAGTCGAGGCTCCCCTGCTCGAAAGCGTGATGAACTACGTCAAGGGCAACCAGACCAAGGCCAGTGAGCTGCTCGGACTTAACCGCGGCACGCTGCGCAAGAAACTCAAGCAGTACGATCTGCTGTAAGCATTCAATCAAACCAGAAAGGCGCCCGCGTAAAAAACGGTCGCCTTTTTTGCTGACTTCCTTTGCTTTTGATGGAAATTGAGATGACCGACCAGACTACCCGCCTGCCGATCCGCCGCGCCTTGATCAGCGTTTCCGACAAGACCGGGATCCTCGAATTCGCCAAGGAGCTTGAAGCTCTGGGCGTCGAGATCCTCTCCACCGGCGGAACGTTCAAGCTGCTGCGCGACAACGGTGTTGCCGCAGTGGAAGTCGCGGATTACACCGGTTTCGCCGAAATGATGGACGGTCGGGTGAAAACCCTGCACCCGAAAATCCACGGCGGCATCCTCGGTCGTCGCGGTATCGACGACGCAATCATGAGCGAGCACGGCATCAAGCCGATCGATCTGGTGGCGGTCAACCTGTACCCGTTCGAAGCCACCATCAACAAGCCAGGCTGCGACCTGCCGACCGCCATCGAGAACATCGACATCGGCGGCCCGACCATGGTCCGTTCGGCAGCGAAAAACCATAAAGACGTAGCGATCGTGGTGAATGCCAGCGATTACGCCAGCGTCCTGGAAGGCCTGAAAGCCGGTGGCCTGACCTACGCGCAGCGTTTCGACCTGATGCTCAAGGCCTTCGAACACACGGCCGCCTACGACGGCATGATCGCCAACTACATGGGCACCGTGAATCAAGCGGCTGAAACCCTGAGCACTGAAGGCCGCAGCGAATTCCCGCGCACCTTCAACAGCCAGTTCATCAAGGCCCAGGAAATGCGCTACGGCGAGAACCCGCACCAGAGCGCGGCGTTCTACGTGGAAGCCAAGCCTGCCGAAGTCGGCATCGCTACCGCGACCCAACTGCAAGGCAAAGAACTGTCGTACAACAACGTGGCCGACACCGACGCCGCGCTGGAATGCGTGAAGAGCTTCGTCAAGCCAGCCTGCGTGATCGTCAAGCACGCCAACCCGTGCGGCGTGGCGGTCAGCCCGGACGCTGAAGGCGGCATCCGTCAGGCCTATGAACTGGCTTACGCCACCGATACCGAATCGGCGTTCGGCGGCATCATCGCCTTCAACCGTGAACTGGATGCCGAGACCGCCAAAGCGATCGTCGAGCGTCAGTTCGTTGAAGTGATCATCGCCCCAAGCGTCAGCGCAGAAGCCCGCGCCATCGTTGCGGCCAAAGCCAACGTGCGCCTGCTGGCCTGCGGCGAGTGGTCGGCAGACCGCGCAGCCGCGTGGGACTACAAGCGTGTCAATGGCGGACTGCTGGTACAGAGCCGCGACATCGGCATGATCAGCGCCGATGACCTGAAAGTCGTGACCAAACGCGCGCCGACCGAACAGGAAATCCACGACCTGATCTTCGCCTGGAAAGTGGCCAAGTACGTGAAGTCCAACGCCATCGTCTACGCCAAGAACCGTCAGACCATCGGTGTCGGCGCTGGCCAGATGAGCCGCGTAAACTCGGCGCGTATCGCCGCGATCAAGGCTGAGCACGCCGGTCTGCAAGTAGCGGGTTCGGTGATGGCATCGGACGCGTTCTTCCCGTTCCGCGACGGCCTCGACAACGCGGCCAAGGTCGGCATCACTGCAGTGATCCAGCCGGGCGGCTCGATGCGTGATGCTGAAGTGATTGCTGCTGCCGATGAGGCTGGCATCGCCATGGTCTTTACGGGCATGCGTCACTTCCGTCACTGATTATTGCTTGATCGTACCCACGCTCTGCGTGGGCACGCAGCCCGGGACGCTCCGCGTCCCTTGGACGCAGAGCGTCCGTAGAGGCATTCCCACGCAGAGCGTGGGAACGATCAGCCCCCACAGAATTAGCGTCATCCGAGGTTTTTGAAATGAATGTTTTGATCATTGGCAGCGGTGGCCGTGAACACGCCCTGGCCTGGAAAGTGGCTCAGGATCCGCGCGTGCAGAAGGTGTTCGTCGCACCGGGCAACGCTGGCACCGCCATCGAAGCCAAGTGCGAGAACGTCGCCATCGACGTATTGGCTCTTGAGCAACTGGCCGACTTCGCCGAGAAAAACGTTTCCCTGACCATCGTCGGCCCGGAAGTGCCGCTGGTCGCTGGCGTTGTTGATCTGTTCCGCTCCCGTGGCCTGGACTGCTTCGGTCCGACCGCCGGCGCTGCGCAGCTGGAAGGTTCGAAGGCCTTCACCAAGGATTTCCTGGCTCGCCACAAGATCCCGACCGCCGACTACCAGAACTTCACCGAGATCGAGCCGGCCTTGGCTTATCTGCGTGAAAAAGGCGCACCGATCGTGATCAAGGCCGATGGCCTGGCGGCCGGTAAAGGCGTGATCGTCGCCATGACCCTGGCCGAAGCCGAAGACGCCGTGCGCGACATGCTTGCTGGCAATGCGTTCGGCGACGCCGGTTCGCGCGTGGTAATTGAAGAATTCCTCGACGGCGAAGAAGCCTCGTTCATCGTCATGGTCGATGGCAAAAACGTCCTGCCGATGGCCACCAGCCAGGACCACAAACGTGTTGGCGACGGCGACAGCGGCCCGAACACTGGCGGCATGGGTGCCTACTCCCCTGCCCCGGTGGTCACTGCCGACGTGCACCAGCGCGTGATGGATCTGGTGATCTGGCCGACCGTGCGTGGCATGGCTGAAGAAGGCAATGTCTACACCGGTTTCCTCTATGCCGGTCTGATGATCGACAAGGCTGGTAATCCAAAGGTTATCGAGTTCAACTGCCGCTTCGGCGACCCGGAAACCCAACCAGTGATGCTGCGTCTGCAATCGAGCCTGGTGCTGTTGGTTGAAGCCGCTCTGGCGCAAGCGCTGGACAAGGTTGAAGCACAGTGGGATCCACGCCCGAGCGTCGGCATCGTGCTGGCCGCTGGCGGCTACCCGGGCGACTACGCCAAGGGCGCGGCGATCAACGGTCTGGACGCAGCGGCGAGCCTGGAAGGCAAAGTCTTCCACGCGGGTACCGCGCTGAAGGATGGTCAGGTTGTCACTGCCGGTGGTCGCGTACTCTGCGCCACTGCAATGGGCGCCAGCGTCGGTGAAGCTCAGCAGCAAGCCTACAAGCTGGCAGCAGCCATCGACTGGGAAGGCTGCTTCTACCGCAAGGACATTGGCTACCGCGCCATTGCCCGTGAACGTGGCGAAACCCAGGAATAAGCTGTCGATCGAGCCCGGCGAGGGATACCGTTCCTCGCCGGGCTGTTCCGCCGCCGCGCATCGTTATATTCTGGCATCAACCTACGAAGGGATTTCGCCGTGCGCTGGCTCAGGATTGCCATAAGCTTCACCGTCACGTTGCTGACCTTGCTCTGCATGCTCCCGGCCCAGGCCGCGCAAGGCAGTGGCTGGTCGGTATTGCTTGACGATCAGGGCAGTCTGCAACTGAGCGATATCCGCTCCGCTCGCTACACCAATCAATTCAGCCCCATCGACCTCGACCGCCTCACTGCGGCCGAGCCCGATGGCGCCCTGTGGTTGCGCTTCAAACTGGCGCCGGGCAAGCACGAACAAGTGCTGCGCATCTTTGCCCCCGACCTGTCACAGCTCAATCTCTACGTACTCGACGGTGACAAGCTGATCGAGCAACGCAACACCGGCACCGACCAGCCACAGGCCGAAAGGCCGTTGCCGAGCAGCGACTTCATGCTGCCGTTGCCACAGACCGACAAACCGCTCGATGTTTATCTGCGCCTGGTCTCCGATCACCAGTTGCGCCCGCACGTCACCCTGCAATCGGCGGTGATGAGCGCGGCCAACCACAATCAGACGCTGATCTTCGGCTTGCTGTTCGGCTGTCTCGCCATGCTGCTGTTGCACAACCTTGTGCGCTACGCCTACTCCCGCTCGCGCAGCAGCCTGTGGCTGGCGGTCTGCGAGGGCCTGCTGGGCCTCAGTCTGTTGCTGCTGCTCAACCTCGCCGGCCCCTGGCTGCCGAACTGGCACGCGGTGCAGACCCCGGGCGCCTATCTGGCGTTGCTGCTGACCGCTCCCGCAGGATTGATGTTCGCCTATCGCTTCTTCGCGCCGCTCGGCCCGCACCCGCTGAACAAACTGTTGATTGGCGACATCCTGTTTATCGTCACCTGCAGCCTGTTGCTGCTGTTCGTCAATACCCTGCCGCTGAACATCATCACCTATGCCCTGGTGGCCCTGGCCGGCCTGAGCATGTTGTTTGTCGCCTTCTATCACTGGCAGAAGGGTTACCGCCCGGCGCGCCTGTTCGTCGCCGCAATGGTGGTGTTCAACATCGGCACCTTGATCATTCTTCCCGCGTTGCTGGGGCTGACACTGGTGTCGCCGCAGGGTCTGATCATGACCCTGATGGCATTCATCTGTATCAGCGGGCTGCTGATGAGCATCGCCCTCGGCGAGCGTCAGCGCAGCATCACCGAAAGTCGTTTCAGCGTCAGCCGCGACCTCGCCGCGAGCAATGCCGAGATCAACGCCAAAGCCGAGTTCCTCGCCAAGATCAGCCACGAAATCCGCACGCCGATGAACGGCGTGCTGGGCATGACCGAACTGCTGCTGGGCACGCCACTGTCGGTCAAGCAACGCGACTACGTGCAGACCATCCACAGCGCCGGCAACGAATTGCTGACGTTGATCAACGAGATTCTCGACATCTCCAAGCTCGAGTCCGGGCAGATCGAACTGGACGATGTGCAGTTCGACCTCAATGCCTTGATCGACGACTGCCTGAGCATCTACCGGGCCAAGGCCGAACAGCAGAACGTCGAACTGATCAGCTTTATCCAGCCGCAAGTACCGCGGGTGATCAGCGGCGACCCGACCCGCCTGCGCCAGACTCTGCTGAGCCTGCTGGAAAACGCCCTGAAGAAAACCGATGAAGGTGAAGTGCTGATCGTCGTCGCCCTCGACGAGCGCAGCAACAAACCGCGTCTGCGCATCGCCGTGCAGGACAGCGGTGAACCGATGGATCAGGAAGAGCGTGACGCACTGATGCACGCCGAACTGCACAGCAAGCACTTCCTTTCGGCCAATCGTCTGGGTGGCAACCTGGGGCTGGTGATCGCGCGACAACTGATCCGCTTGATGCATGGCGAGTTCGGCATCAAGAGCGGCGCCAATCAAGGCAGCACGTTATGGCTGACTTTGCCGCTGGACCCCGACCGCCTCGAACACCCGACCTCCGATCTCGACAGTCCGCTGCAGGGCGCGCGGGTCCTGGTGGTCGACGACAACGACACCTGCCGCAAAGTGCTGGTCCAGCAATGCAGTGCGTGGGGGCTGAATGTCAGCGCCGTACCTTCAGGCAAGGAAGCGTTGGCTCTCCTGCGGACCAAGGCGCACCTGCGTGATTACTTTGATGTGGTGTTGCTCGATCAGAACATGCCCGGCATGACCGGCATGCAGCTCGCGGCCAAGATCAAGGAAGACCCGAGTCTGAACCACGACATCCTGCTGATCATGCTAACCGGCATCAGCAATGCGCCGAGCAAGATCATCGCGCGCAACTCGGGGATCAAACGCATCCTCGCCAAACCGGTGGCCGGCTACACCCTCAAGACCACCCTGGCCGACGAGCTCAACCAGCGCAACAAAGGTCAGGTGGTGTTCCAGCCGCAAGTGGTCACCCCGGCCACGGCGGCGAAAGTGCCGAGCGATTTCCGCATCCTCGTCGCCGAAGACAACACGATTTCGACCAAAGTGATTCGCGGCATGCTCGGCAAGCTCAACCTGCAACCGGACACCGCCGCCAACGGCGAAGAAGCCCTGCAAGCGATGAAAGCCCAGCGTTACGATCTGGTGCTGATGGACTGCGAAATGCCGATCCTCGATGGCTTCTCGGCGACCCAGCAATTGCGCGCCTGGGAAGTCAGCAATCAACGCATTCGCACGCCGATCGTGGCGTTGACGGCGCATATTCTCGCCGAACACAAGGAGCGCGCGCGTCAGGCCGGGATGGATGGGCACATGTCCAAGCCGGTCGAGTTGTCACAATTGCGCGAGCTGATCGAGCACTGGGTAGCCGAGCGTGATCAGCAGAACCGTGCCACGACGCCCACCTCCTGAGCCGACAGACCCCGTAGCGCCTGATAGACTCCCCCACGAATTCCCTCGCCAGTGAGCTTGCACCATGCTCCATGTGTTGTTCAGCGTTTACCTGAAGATGCTGGTGCTCTACAGCCCGTTCTTCGTGCTGTCGTGCTTTATCAGCCTGACCCGCGGTTATTCGCGCAAGGAACAACGGCGGCTGGCCTGGAAAGTCGCCGTGGCCACGCTGGTCTCCAGCGTTTTACTGTATTTGTTCGGGCGGGTAATTTTCGATGTGTTCGGCATCACCGTGGATGCGTTTCGCATCGGCGCCGGCAGTGTGCTGTTCATTTCGGCACTGGGGATGGCGCAGGGCAAACCGGCGGTACAGGCCGACAATGTGCAGCAGGACGTCACCATCGTGCCGCTCACCATCCCGCTGACCGTCGGCCCGGGCACCATCGGTGCCTTGCTGGTGATGGGCGTCAGCCAGCCGCACTGGGACGACAAACTCACCGCGATCATGAGTATTGCCCTGGCCAGTTTTACCGTCGGCGTGGTGCTGTACCTGTCGAATCGTATCGAGCGGATTCTGGGCGATCAGGGCTTACAGATCGTCAGTCGTTTGATGGGATTGTTTGTTTGCGCTTTGGCGGCGCAGATCATTTTTACAGGGGTCAAAGGCTATTTGGTGCCCTGAACAAGCGCATCGAATACGTCCGTACACTTCTTGCAAAGGGCCGTGAATTTATTCTTCACGGCCCTTTTTGCTTCTACATCGGTTTTGAGTTCAAAGCGCTGCCTCAATCAGCACGTTCAGACTGACCACGGCGTTATCGCCCTGCAGCCGTGCAAAACGCTGCAACCAATCGGTAAGGGTAAACGTGCAGTGGAGCCGCTCATTGAGCCGGACTGTTATTTCCATTGGCGTGTTTTCCTCGCCGCCCTGCGGCTCGACATCCCGCACAATCAGCGTGCTTGCACTGTCCGGGTCGGCAATCACCAGATGCCCTTCAACCCGCGACATCAAAAGGCGCGCGCAGTCAGCCATGTCGAGAAACAGCAGGTTCGTGCCCGAACCATCGTCGTCCGCTGCCAGCCGCGTATCGACCACGATGCAGTCCAGACGCTGCCAGGTTTCGTCGGTGATGCGATACCCGGTTTCCCGGGAACCGAAGGCTAGAATCAGTGTGTCGATACCATCGGGCAACAATGCGCAGACATCGGTCACCTCATCGCTCAAGGACAGGGACAACACCTCGCCTTCGCGGTGCGCGTGGCAGCCCGGAATCCAGACAGGATCAGGATCGACCGGGCCTGCGCTGAAGACAAGTCCGTCAATTGCGTCGAATAGCAGCGCAGCGGTGTTTTGGCGCGTGCCAAGAAACGTCGGCCACTGTCGCGCATGGCGGGCGGTGACCTCAAACAAGCGATCCGTTGCAGGCAGGTAATACGTGTAGCGCGTGCCGGTGTGCTCGACCGGCAGAACCTGCGCGTGGAGCTGTCCCGCGAGCAATCCTTTCAAGCGCGTACGCCACTGCTCGGCCGTCTGCCCCTGCACGTGCGACCAGCGATTCTCCACGCTGATGATCCGCGCTGGCTGCTGATCGTGCAGCTCGACATTGACCCCGTCGCGGGTTTGCCCGAGCAGACCTTGTCCATGCCTCAGCACGTGAACAAATGACCACTGCGACCAGACCTTTTCTGCCATGGGCAACTGCTCGGGACTCACGCGCTGCGGCCCTGCAGCAAACGCGACGCGCAATGCCCCGATGGCAATCGTCGGCTGGCGATAAAGCCGCCCGGTCGAACCCTCCAGCAACCATGCGGCCTGTTTGTCCGGCGTCAGTCCCAACGGCGTCAACTGCACTTCAGGACCGATGTTCGACACAACGAATTGCTCCTCGATGCACCACGCCGGCAGAAATGCATGACCCGCCCCATTGCCCAATCCGATGAGCGGAAAAGGTTCGGCTTTGTAGACTTTTGCCAGCGCCGGCAAAGCGTCCAGCCAGTCGGAGTTGAGCTGTAGCCAGCGCTGGCCGAGGCCGGCAAATTTCAGAATATTCGGTGTGGGAATGCCGCCCATCCACTGCTCATCTTTAAGGTTGGTGTCGACCTCGAAAAGGCGGCCGTCGGCCTTGGTGGCAATGTAGCTTCCGAACGTTTGGGTGACGTCGACAATATCGCGCTCGATGACCCGATTGATGAATTGCCCCACCCTCGGCTCCACCCCTTGACTGATGGTCTGCGCTTGCTTGCTGTAGAACAGCAGCGCACCGCTCTGCGGATCGGCCGGCATCAACATGACCATGTCCGCCTCACTGCCCAACCCCGCCGAAAAATAGTGGCCCGTGCGTTTGTTGACCCAGGCACGCCGGCGCAATCCTTCGAAGTAGTAGGTGCGCGCGTAAACGAACGATGCATATACCCAGGTGCTGATGGCATTGGCCATGCCCGGGGTTTCATCGTTATACGCGCCGAAGGTCGTGAAGTGATGCAAGTCGCCCTGCCCGGGGCGCGCGGTGGGTTCCTCGATAAACGACGACTTGATGCCCGTCAGGACCACGGCCGCATCGCTGAGGCGATACTCCAGTGTGGTTTCGGTTTCAGTTATCCGGGCGTCGATCAGCAAGCGTTGCAACACTCGCAAACTGCCATCGGCGTCCTGGACACAACCCATGATGTGCGACCCGCTCGCGGGGTTCATCAAGCGGTAGCGATGCACAACCGTGCCGGTGATCGTGTCGACACGCCAGACCGTCGCCCGTTGCGGATGGTAGAACCAGGCATGGCGGGCACCGGCGCCGCCCAACAGCAGCCCCTCGTTCACCGCGCTCGGCAGATTGCGTGCGTACAACAAACGATCACTGGTCGCGTCATACCAAGCGGTGGTCACCACCATGGCGGCGGGCACCCGGAATTTGTACAGCGCCACAGCATTTGCGACCAATCGGCCTTCGCGGGCGTGCTGGCGCAGCATCGCCAGTATTTGCGGCAGGCGGCTTTGCTCATCAAGGGTGACCGACTGCAAGCGAAGGCAGCGCTCCCACCCATCGACCCGGAACAGGCCCTCGACCAGTTCGATCAAGCCATCGAAAACCGACAGCACCGTGCCATCAACCATCAGTTGGACTTCATCATCATTTTCCCGATTCGGGACGGCAAATCTGACCTGTTCCAGACAAGCCCAGGTCGCCTGCACGATCCACTTGGCAGGGCCATTAAATCTGACCGAGACGATGCCGGGTGCAAGCCTGATCCGGTATTGCCCCTCGGGTGCGCTGATTGCGTAGGAAATCCTGTTGTGCACCAGCGCTTCCAGGGTCGGCACCACCAACTGGCGTACCTGACTGTCCAGCACCACGCTGATGTCTGTCGGTTGATAGACCGGATGCAGCTTGTACAGAATGTGCGGCAGCGACGGGTTGCTGGTGAGATAAAAGCGCCGGTTTCCGTGTTGGTCATACTCCAGCGTGTCCGCCATGCGATCCGTCACTTGCGGGTAGCGGGTTTCAGCAGGGATGTCGCCAGCGTCCCCGACCTCGCCGGGAAGGGGGTCGTAGGTGTACCCGCCCAGCCCCTTCAACTGATACTCGTAACCGTAATGGCAGATCGGCGTGCACGGCAGCACCAGCGTCTCAAGCCTATCGGTTTCGTCACGGTAAAGATGAACGACCTCGGGCAGCCCCAGTGCCTGGCGGATATCGAGGGACAGGTGAATAGCCTGCGGGTCATCGTTGTACTGCGGCAGTTCCAGTGGCCCGCCCGTCCAGGGGTAAAACTTCTGGCTGTCGAAGCGCACGTCATTGGTTTGCAGGTTCAGACTGACGATGACCGCCTCTGCGGGAAATTGCAGCAGGCCATCCTTCAAGGTGTAGGCACCGCGCCGGTAAGCATGACCGATCGCACGCAGATGATTGCCCACCGCCGTCGCCTTGTCCCTGATCTGTCCCAGGTTGCTGGCAATCGCCGTCACCCCAATGCCGACACCCAGCAGCGGCACCGAGAGAACGGCCGCTGCCGTGCCCACCGCCCCGCCAGCCGCCAAAGCAACAACATCCACCCCCAATGCTGCAACGTTGAACACCAGTGATGTGGAGAACCGCGAGCGTTGCTCGTGGTTCTCGGCCACCGACAGGTTGTGGAGATCGAAGCCGATGTTGGCGAGCGAAAATACCAATCCGCCTGCCGTGGTGGCACGCCCCAGCACACGCCCGGACAACGACGACTGACCAAGCGTCAATGCCCGTTCGCTGGCCGCCACCTGACGCACCAGATTGATCGTCTGGGCCGTGTCGCTCAATACGCCGAAACCCAACTGCGCATAGTTGAAATAGACCTGCACTTGCAGGGCTATCGACAAAACCGGCGCCCGCTCGCCATCAGCCTGATAGTCACGATGGCGCATTTCAGTGACCAACGCCTGGATCGCGAAGGCGAAACTCAGACGACTGCCGCCGTCGGCTTCGACCGCGGTACTCGGCTTGCCCGTCAATGTGACAACCAAACGTTGAAGGTGTTTTTTAAGCCTGTCGAACCGCGCATCGGCGGTGCCGACTGTCAGTGATCTGGCCGGGTTCTGTACATCCACCAGCGTCAGCGAATAACCCGCGTCCGGGTTTGCCTTGAGCGTTTCCAGCAGCGGCAGATAGTCGCGACCCAATGTGTGTTCAGCGCGCAATTGCCGGGTCGCCTGATCAAATTCCTGCGCCCAGTAACGCGCGTCCAACTGCGCGAGGCTAGCCCCCAGCCGCGCGTTTTCACTGAGTGAGCGCGTGCGTGCGACAGCTTGCCTGGCCCAGACCGAAGCCGCCTGAGGGTCGGCGATAGCTGCGGTTTGCAAAAAACTCTCGACGCGCAACCCGGACGACAATGTCCGCTCGGCGAGCGCTACGGTGTCCAGTTCGATTACATCGAACTGCGCAGTGCCGATGTCAGTCAGGCCGTACAACTTCGCCAAAGTGTTGCCGTCGTCACTTAAATAGCGTGCCAAGCCCTGCTTCATTTCTGCGCTTGCGGCAAATCCATAAATCGCAAAATTGGGATCATAAAAGCGATAGAACGTTTGCTCATCCACTTGCACTTTAGCCACCAGCAAAGCGTGATTGCCTGTGTCGAGCAGCAGGGCGCCGGGGGCGGTTTTCGCTTCCAGTGTCTGCATCACGCTGTCGAGATTTTGCCGGCCACGAGCCTGTCCGATCGCACGCCCGGAGACCTCGCCCAGCTCATCCAGCGCACTGAGCAACGCCCGCGAATCAACGTCTTCCGGCCTCAGGCTGGCATTCGCCACACGTCCGATCAGTGCACGCTCGGCCAACCCGCCAGCCGCCACGGCGGCGCCCATCAACAACGCCAGCGGATAGCAACGGCGTCCCGGGTCGCCCGTGCTGCGCCTCAACAAATCCTGCGGCAGTTGCCTGACGGACACGGCGCCGGACTGGAACAACGCCTCCCGCACCTGGCCACCCCGCTTGAAAATATGCCTGTGGTATTCACGCTGTGCCGTGCGATTGATCTGTCCGATGTGCTCGCCCCACTGTTTCAGCGTCAGCGGTTCGCTCATCGCCAACGCCTTGAGTTCGCGCGCCGTGTGCGTGCCGTGGATGCTCGCGCCGGCAAGCCCCGCCTCGAAGTTCGGCGCCGCCTGCTGAATCAGGGCCTTTTCGATCGCGTGGTAACGGGCGAACAAACCACCCTCAGCGGTTCCCCGAGCGATGTCCATAACGCTCTGCCAGACCGGGGCAAACCCGGCGGCATCCAGACTGTTTGCCCCCAACATCCCGCCGAGGATGACGCGTTGCAACGGACTGAGTTGCTCAACCGCCAGCGAGCCATGGGCAACGAGGGTGAACAACTCATTGAGATTGCGGGTAGGCTCCGCGCCATGGGAAAGCGGAATCGCACGGACTGTTTGCGCGCGAATCTGCTCACGGCTGTCGAAACCGATGGAGATCGCTGAATTGAACGTCATGTCGCCGCTCAACTTCTCCTGCATCGCGCGCAGGAACGGCTCGCCCAGATCGTCCATCAGTGGCTGCAATACCGAGGTCAACATCACCGGTTGGCCTTCGATGACCGGCCAGCCCTGCTTGAAGGTTAGCGTGTGCGCTTTCAGCAGATCCGCCAGTTGGCCGACGTAGCACGATTTCAGTTTGCCGTTCTGCCACTTCTCCCGCTCTTTGAGCAACCATTGCTCGGCCTTACCATCGACGGTCCAGCCGGAGATCATCTCCTCCTCGGTGTGGGTGTTGTAGCCTTCGAGCAACTTCAGGCGCTCACGGATCTGCACATGTCGATCGGGTTGCAGGTGCTGCTCTATGTATTTGAGCAGCGCGGCCGCGGCGGCCCCTGGGCCCGTCAGGGTGATGGTGCCGCGGGCTTCAAGGCGAATGCCATCGCGGTAATAGGTAAAAATCGCGTCGATCAGTCTGGAGCGGAACACCTCGCCTTGCGCTTCAGGCAGTTTGCCCTGCGCCTGAGCTTCGTTGACCACATTCTCGACCACATCAAACATCCGTGCCTGATCCGTCGCGTCGATGCCGGCGAGCGCCGCACGCCGCTCCACTTCCAGCAGGCAGTCATAATTGAGGCGGATCATCTGCATGTACGCCAGGGTCATGGCACTGCCGGGATGGGCCAGCATGTGCGCATTCATTTCCGCCCAGTCCGGCAAGCCATAGGCCGTGCCCAAACGCATCGCGTCCTGCGGCACCGCGTGATCTTGCGGTGCGACAAAGATCTCGCTTAGCCGGTGTTGCTCACGGGCAAACGCCGTCAATGCCTCGAGGTGTTCGGGCGGGATTTTGTCAGTGCGGTCGAGATAACGCTGGCGGTCGCGTCCCGGCATCAAGGCTTCATTGTGGTTCAACAGCAACTGCAAAACGCCGATTCGGCCTTCTTCGCCGACGCTGAGAATATCGACACCGGCCAGCGTGTCCGCCAGTGGCGGCAAGTAATCCATGTCACTGTAACGGCCACCTTCGAGGTATTCGGCCTGCAGGCGCACGACATCGCTCGCCGCGGCAAAATTGCCGCGCATGGCCACCTCGCGCTGATAGACATCCTGCAAAAAGTGCCCGGCAAATTCGTCGCCGACATCGCGCAATTGCAGGTCCGCTCCGAGCATCGCCTGATGCGTCTGCAGGCAGCGCTGGCGAAAGGCTTCAAGCGTCGCCCGATCCTTGCCGTAGGCACGCACCATCAAGTCGATACGCGCTTCGTCGGCTCGCCCCCGCCACTGTGCTTGCTGAAGGTGGGCGAACATCTGCTGCTTCAACACCCGCGCACGGTCCTCGATCATCTGCGACAACTGAAAAGCCTTGCTGACCTTGTCACCGCCCGACTCCAGCGCATCCACTCTGGCGCTGTCGAGGATCACCCGGTTCATTTCAAAGGCCAGCAACGCATCACTGTCGTACCAGAGGTTGAAGCGGTAACCCTGCGGCTCCAGCACCTGGCGCCAGATGTTCATGTAGTCGCGCTGATTGGCCCCGACTTCACTGCCGCCCACCCAGACAAAGTGCATGATTTTCGCCACGGGCCTGGCCACGCCATGGAGCATGGCGTGTGTGTCCTCCAGCCTGGCGACAGACTTGACCAGATCCGATCTGATCTGGCTGATGGCTTCGGAAACGGGCTGAGTCCTGCGTTGGAGCAACGACTCCAGGGCCTCCTGAAACAGCTTGATCAACAGCAGTCGCTGCGGGTCATCAGCGGCTTGTCTGGCCAGTTCATAGTGCGACAGCAACGCCTTGTATTCAGCGCTGCCGGCAAACTCGCTCAGCGCCCGCTGCAGTTGCGAGAAGTCTTTGACGGAAAGGATTTCGTACGGCTTGTTGGTTTTCATCGTGGCACTTCTTCCATAACGGCTTCGTTCGCCACGAAACTATTGAACTGGAGTACCACGCTCAAACCCGAACAAACTCAAACGATGTCCAGTGAAACAGCCAATAACACTCGGGGTTTGTGCTTGAACCATGTGGCAATGAATTGCCTGTTTTCTTACCTGCGCACAAACGCACAAGGCCGCCAATCCAGAAGATTGGCGGCCTTGTGTTCGAGCGGAATGATTCAATCCGAAGCGTTAACCGGATATCACGTCTCACGCAGTTGCTTACAACTGCGCTTGACGCTCAACACGACTTTCTCACGCCCCGGGTTTTTCACCGTACCAGCGCGGGGTGTAAACCCAGACGCCGCCGTCACCGCGCGGGAAGGTGCAGGTAGTCGAAGAACCAATCAACACCATGGTGCGCATATCCACTTGCTCGGGGGTTAAGGCGCCGAGTGTCGTGGTGCGCAGGGTCTGGCCCGGACGGCCGATGTCGCGACCCAACACCACGGGGGTTTCAGGTGCGCGATGCTGCGCGACAATCTCCAGCGCCCGGCCCAGTTGCCACGGACGCGCCCGGGAGATCGGGTTGTAGAACGCCAACGCCAGATCCGCTTCAGCGGCCAGATCCAGACGTTTTTCGATGATCGACCAAGGCTTGAGATTGTCCGACAGCGACATCACGCAGAAGTCATGGCCCAGTGGCGCCCCGGCCTGCGCGGCGGTGGCCAGCGAAGCGGAAACACCCGGGAGAATTTCCAGGTCGACGCTGTGCCACGCCGGGTCCGTCGACTCGTGCAAGGCTTCGAGCACCGCCGCCGCCATGGCGAACACGCCGGGATCACCCGAGGACACGACAATCACCGAGCGCCCTTCGGCAGCCAGCCGGAAGGCGTGACGGGCGCGCTGCATCTCTTCGCGGTTGTCGGTGCAGTGCTGCACTTGATCGTCGCGAAACGGCCCGGCCATGCGTACGTAGGTTTCGTAGCCGAGCACATCGGTGGCGCGGGCCAGTTCGGCCTTCACCGCTGGCACCATCAGTTCGGCAGCGCCGGGGCCGAGGCCGATCACGGCGAGACGGCCGCGTGGCCGGCCAATGCTGGAAACATCCAACGGCTGTTCGGCGACCGCGATTGCCATGCCGTGGCTGACCACAACTTTAGCCTCAGGCACTGCGGCACGTGCCAGAGTTTCGATGTCGCTTTGCGCCGCAACGAAGCGCAGCGGCACACCCAGCTCAAGCGCCGCTTCACGCAAAAGTGGCGAAGCCATTTGCGTCTCGCTGGCCAACAGACAGGCCAGCGACTGCACGGCGATTTTCGCCTGCTGCAACGCGCGGCGAACGGCATTCGCCAGGTCAGCTGTTTCGGCACTCACCGCCACCGCGACGCTGCGTGGATAGATCAGCAACTCACTGGCACTCGCCTCACGCGCGGCACTGCCGACATGAATCGAGCGCTGCGCCTGCGGATCTTCCGGCAATTGCGCCTGATCCAGCCACGGCGCCGCGCCTTCGATGCGCACGCTGTGACCGGCCAACAGGTCGGAGACAAAACACTTGCCCAGTTCCAGATCGCCCAGGGCATAACCGCTCGGAGGGTTGAGCAGGCACGTGCCAAAACGCAACTCGCCACTGGTGGTGATCGCGGCTGCGACTTGCAGCCCGGCAGCGATGTCGCGCGCCATGACATTCACCCCGCCAAGGCCACCCAACAGCGGCACCACGGCGCTGCCGTCTTCGGCCACGGCGAGTACCGCAGGCTCGGCGCCCTTTTCCAGCAACAGCGGCGCCAGCGTACGGATAACGATGCCGGCCGCGCACAGGGCAATGATCGGCGTGTCCTGCTGATACAGCGCACGCAGGGTCGCGCCGAACTCCTGATAGGTGCAATCGGCGCCTTCGACGCGCCCGGCGAGGCCGTGGATCTGCGCCGCCGGATAGACCTGCTGAATGCGCCGTGCGGTGGCCAGGCTACCCTGGCCGAGAATGACGATGGCTGGCGTAGATTGAGTCATCAGCCTTGCCACCGTTCGCCCGGCACAATGATCAGCGAGAAGTACGGCGACGACATCGGCTCGACCTGATCCATCGGCACGATCTTCTGATTGGCCATGGTCGCACGCTCGACATACAGCGCGCGTTCGGCCAGACCCAGTTCTTCGAGGACCTGACGCACTTTGGGGAAATTGCGCCCCAGCTTCATGATCACCGCCGCGTCGGCATCGGCCAGACGCCGCTTCAACTCTTCATGGGGCAACACGCCCGAGAGCACCGACAGGCTCTGATTGCGATACACCAGCGGCGCGCCGAGCACCGAAGCGCCACCCAGCATCGAGCACACGCCCGGCACCACTTGGGCTTCGTAACGGCTGGCGAGGCGATCGTGCAGGTACATGTAGGAGCCGTAGAAGAACGGATCACCTTCACAAATCACCGCCACATCGCGACCGGCATCCAGGTGTGCGGCGAGCGTCTCGGCGGCTTCGTCGTAGAAATCGCTGATGACCTGCTCATAGGACAGCGGCGCCGGCAGCGCTTCTGTGGTCACCGGATAGACCAACGGCAACAGGTTCTGCGCCTGTTGCAGATGCGCTTCGATGATGCCGAACGCGTTGCCCTTTTTGCCCTTGGCGACGAAGTACGCCACCACCGGCGATTCGCGCAGCAGGCGCAGGGCTTTGACGGTAATCAGCTCCGGATCCCCCGGGCCGACGCCCAGGCCAAGCAAACGTCCTTTGGCCTGCATCATTCGATCTCCGTGGCGAGGGCGTTAACGGCGGCGGCGGCCATGGCGCTGCCACCGAGGCGGCCTTGCATGATCACGAACGGCACGCCACGGCTGTCGGCGGCCAGGGCGGCTTTCGACTCGGCGGCACCGACGAAGCCGACCGGGAAGCCGAGGATCAGCGCCGGTTTCGGTGCGCCGGCGTCAAGCATTTCCAGCAGATAAAACAGTGCGGTCGGCGCGTTGCCGATTACCACGACGCTGCCTTCCAGATGCGGACGCCACAGCTCCAGTGCGGCGGCGGAACGGGTGTTGCCCAGCTCGCGCGCCAGCTCCGGCACGCTCTCGTCACGCAAGGTGCAGATCACTTCGTTGTTGGCCGGCAGGCGCGCACGTGTCACACCTTCGGAGACCATCCGCGCATCGCAGAGGATCGGCGCACCGGCGGCGAGCGCATCGCGCCCGGCCTTGCCCGCACCTTCGGAGAACTGCAGACCGTCGATGGCCTCGACCATGCCGCAGGCGTGAATCACCCGCACCGCGAGTTTTTCCAGATCGGCCGGGATGCGCGCCAGATTGGCCTCGCGGCGAATGATCGCGAAGGAGTTGCGATAAATCTCCTGACCATCGCGGATGTAATCAAGCATCAAAGGGACTCCGAGAGCGGGCGGCGAGCAGGGTCGCGGCCGCTTCAATAGTAAGGTTGCGTGCGTGCAGCGCGCCGAAACCCGGCAGCGTCGCATCGCGAAAATAGAGGTCGTAATGACCGGCACTGACGGCCAGCAACGTCGCCGGGGCACAGTGGGCGGCAGCGCAAGAGCGCGTGCAGCCACTGAGGTGGACGTTGAGGGCCGAGGGCAGCAACGTCGCCAGATGGCGGGCGTCCTGCTTGGTGTCGGCCAGGCCTTTGCCGCAGCCACTGGCACCGGTGCAAGCGATCAGGCGTGAGAGGGGCTCGGTAGCGCGGGTCAACAGGTTCAGTTGCTCAAGACCTTCCAGCACCTGAGCCGCATCACTTGCTTTGACGCCCGGCACCAGCAGGCTTTGCCAAGGCGTAAAACGCAGGCTGCCATTGCCGAACTGGCGGGCCAGTTGCGCAGCCCCGCGCAGCATCGCCGGATCGAGACGGCCCAGCGCCGGCACCGCACCGATATACACCTGACCCGCAGTGTTTTGCGGATGAACTCCGATGTGCAGATTGTCCGCCACGGCGGTGCGCTGCCAATCGCTGATCGGCTTGATCGGCAAACGTGCGCTCAGTTGTTGCAGAAACGCCGGCATCGGCAATTCATCGAGCAAATGACGCATGCGCGTCTGCTCGGGACGTGCCAACGCCAGGAACAACTCCAGCACCGCCACCACCAACGCATGGCCGTGCTCCAGCGCCACCGCTCCGACCGCGCGATCCGTCGGGCACCCGGCCAGGCCGAACGCCAGCCAGGTTTTACCGTCACGCGCGAACGCCGACAACCACAGGTCGTGGGGATGTTCGAGCATCGCCAGCGCTTCACCGCCATCCAGTTGCACGGCGAATTTGGCGCTCAGCTCGTGGAACCGTGGATGGCTTTGCAAAGTATCGAGGATCTGCCCGGCGAGGCCGCGCGTGTCGATCTGCATCTGCCGATCAATGCCGGCAGCGGGGCTGAGCATCAGGTTGCGCACATCGTCACCGGCCGCCGTGCGCGGGCCGAGACCGGCGGCGAGCAAGCGTTCGATCAGTGCCGCAGATTGCTCACCGATCCCGCGAATCTGCAGATTGGCACGGTTGGTCGCCTCGATCGCCGCGCCGAACTGTTCGGCGGCATCGGCCACCGCGTCGGCCTGATCGACGCTGATCGAACCGCCATTGAGCTTGATCCGGCAGATGCCGCCGTCCAGTGCCTGGACGATACGCAGTAACCCCGGGCAGGCCGAGGGGCGTAAGGCGGTGGACATCGGGCGTTCGTTCAAGGGGCTGACCGGCTGCGTGGGAAAGGCGCTTCGCGGGCGAAGGCGCGGTATTATGCCTGCTTTGTCCGCTGGCATGAAAAGACTGCCCGTCGGAACGGCGTGTTTAGAGGAATATAGATGTCACCCTGGCTGACGGTAGTGGGAATCGGTGAAGACGGCTTCAAGGGCCTGGGCAAAAACGCCCGGCGTGCCCTGCTGGGCGCCTCGCGGATCGTCGGTGGCCAGCGTCAACTGGATTTGCTGCCGGTGTGTATTCGCGGCGAACGCCAGTTGTGGCCGAGCCCGTTCTCCCTCGCACCGGTGCTGGAACAGCGTGGCGAAGCAGTTTGCGTATTGGCCAGCGGTGACCCGATGTTCTACGGCGTCGGTGCCAGCCTCGCCCGCCAGGTGCCAAGCGAAGAGATGCTGATCCTGCCCGCCCCGTCGTCCTGCGCGCTGGCCGCCGCCCGTCTCGGCTGGCCATTGCAGGAGGTGGTGACGCTGTCGCTGGTGGCCCGACCGCTGGCGGCGCTCAATGCGCAATTGTTCAGCGGCGTGCGCCTGTTGTTGCTGAGCAACGATGGCCAGAGCCCGGCAGCGGTGGCGCAATTGCTCGGCGAGCGCGGCTTCGGTTCGAGTCGCATGAGCGTGCTTGAGCATCTTGGCGGTGACGCCGAACGGCGCATCGACAGCACCGCCAATGCTTGGAATGCCGCGTCCGTGGCCGACCTCAATGTCATCGCCATCGAATGTCTGGCCGACGCACAGGCCCCGCGCCTTTCGCGTCTCGCCGGACTGCCGGATTCGGCCTTCCAGCACGACGGCCAGTTGACCAAACGCGACGTGCGCGCCATCACCCTCGCCCGCCTCGCCCCGACCCCCGGCGAATTGCTTTGGGATGTCGGCGCCGGCAGCGGTTCGATCGGTATCGAGTGGATGCGTACGCATCCGAGCTGCCGCGCCTTGGCCATCGAAGCCGATGATGGTCGCCAGCAATTGATCGAGCACAACCGCGATGCACTGGGCGTGCCCGGTTTGCAACTGATTCGTGGCAAGGCACCGCAGGCACTCGCGGGACTGGAACGCCCGGACGCCATCTTCATCGGCGGCGGCGTCACCCGTGAGGGCGTATTCGAAACCTGCTGGGAACAGCTCAAACCCGGTGGCCGTCTGGTCGCCAACGCGGTGACGCTGCAAAGCGAAATGGCCCTGATGAACTGGCGCGAACGCTTCGGCGGCGAGCTGACGCGTATCCATGTCGCCCAGGCGCAGCCGCTCGGCGAGTTCGACACCTGGCGCCAGGCACTGCCGATCACCCTGCTCGATCTGGTCAAACCCCTCGATGCGTGACGAAACCGCGGAACAACCCGCGCCCCTGCGCAGCGGCCTGACCACCGGTAGCTGTGCCACCGCGACCAGCCTGGCCGCCGCGCGCCTGTTGCTCAGCGGACTGGCGGCCGATGCGGTGCAGATTGTTTTGCCCAAAGGCAAACAGGTGCAGATGCGTCTGGAGTTCTGCCGCTTGACCGATGATGGCGCCGAGGCCGGGACGATCAAGGATGCTGGCGACGACCCCGACGTGACTCACGGCGCGTTGCTCTATTCGCGTGTTCGGCTGCTGAGTGAACCGGGGATTCGTTTCAATGCCGGCGCCGGCGTGGGCACCGTAACGCGGCCGGGACTGGTGCTGGGTGTCGGCGAGCCGGCAATCAACCCGGTGCCACGCAAGATGATCAGTGATCACCTGACACTGCTTGCCACCGAAACCGGTTATGCCGGCGGCTTCGACGTCACGGTCAACGTCGAGGGCGGCGAAGCGCTGGCGCTGAAAACCATGAATCCACGGCTGGGCATTCTTGGCGGTTTGTCGATCCTCGGCACCAGCGGCATCGTCCGGCCATTTTCCTGCGCGGCTTACATCGCCTCGATCCACCAAGGCATCGATGTGGCGAAAACCAATGGTTATCTGCACATCGCCGCGTGCACCGGCAATGCCAGCGAAGACACCATGCGCCGGGTCTACAACCTGCCGGAAATCGCCCTGATCGAAATGGGTGACTTCGTCGGCGCGGTGCTCAAGCATCTGCGCAAAGTGCCTGTGGATAAACTCAGCCTGTGCGGCGGCTTCGGCAAGATCAGCAAACTGGCCGCCGGGCACATGGACCTGCACTCGCGGCATTCGAGCATCGACCTGCCGCAACTGGCTGACTGGGCCGCGGCGATTGGCGCCGACGAGGCATTGCAGCAAGGCATTCGTGAGGCCAATACCAGTCAGCAGGCGCTGACCATGGCCAGTGCGGCGGGGGTTGGCCTCGGTGATGAGGTCTGCCGCCATGCCTTGAATTTCGCTCGCAGCGTGGTGCCCGCGCAGGTGCAGGTCGAGGTGTTTGCAATTGATCGTCAGGGCGGGATTGTCGGGCATGCCGGAGGTTTTGCATGAAGCGGATTTTGCTGCTCGGCGGCGTCACTGAGGCACTGGCGATTGCCCGCACGCTTGGGCCAGAACATATCTACAGCCTCGCCGGTGTTGGTCGGGTGCCGACGGATCTGACCTGTCAGGTCCGCGTCGGTGGTTACGGTGGCGCTGAGGGTCTGGCGCAATTCATTCGTGACGCAGGCATCGAGCTGTTGCTCGACGCCACGCATCCCTATGCCGCACAGATCAGCCAGAACGCCGCGACCGCCGCGCGACTGACCGACATCCCCTGCTGGGCGCTGCGCCGTCCGGCCTGGCAGCCGCAGCCCGGTGATGACTGGCGCGAAGTCAGCGACTGGGCCGAGTTGATCACCGCCCTCAAACCGTTTCGCCGCCCGCTGTTCACCCTCGGCCGCGAACCGCTGCAGCACCTCAATGAAATCCCTCAGGACCAGTTCTGGACTCTGCGCGCCCTCGACGTCTACCCGGGCAATGAACGCTGCGAAGTGATCGGCGCGCGGGGGCCGTTTCTGCTGGAGGATGAGCGCGCACTGTTCGAACGGCGGCAGATCGATGTGTTGATCAGCAAGAACAGCGGCAGCACCGCCACCGAGCCGAAGCTGGAAGTGGCGCGCGAGCGTGGGCTGCCGGTGATTGTGTTGAAGCGACCGGGGTTGCCGGGGGTTGATCGGGAGTTTCGATCAGCATCTGAAGTCCTTGAAGCCCTGACGTCGTAAGACTTTTCATCATTTCGTATTTATCTGTGAATTTACCTGCAAATTTTGAGGACGCAGCCGACTGTTCTTCACTACACCCTCACTCCAATACTTCGGTTCCTTTAATCCCTACAAGCAGCCAGCCGAGAAAAGCGGCTTGCCAGCTTGTATCCCAAGGAATACGATCCCGACATGATCGCTTTTGAACGATCCCGCATATTTTCCGAATGGCTCGACTCCTTGAAAGACATCAAAGGGAAAGGCCGAATCATCTCCAGAATTAAAACAGCCGAAAATGGCAACTTCGGTGATTGCGGGTTCGTCGGTGACACTGTTTATGAAATGCGTGTTCATTACGGCCCTGGTTACAGGATGTACTTCAAACGCAAAGGCGAAGTGATTTATCTGCTGCTGATCGGGGGCGACAAATCGACACAAAAAAGAGATATCAAACGCGCCGTGCAGATGGCTCATAACATCGGAAATGAGGAGTAAATCATGAGCGAAGAATTCGCCCGTTTTGACGCCGCCGAGTACCTCAAAACTCCCGAGGACATGGCGGCGTATCTGGATGCCTGTTTTGACGACGATGAAGGCGACGGCGTCCTTATCCGTGCAGCGCTCAATGACATCGCCCGGGCTCAAGGCATGACACAAGTGGCGCGGGATGCAGGTTTGGGCCGCGAAAGTCTTTATAAAGCGCTGAGTAGCACTGGCAATCCCGAATTCGCAACTATCATGAAAGTCATGAAGGCTCTGGGTTTGCGATTGCATGCCGTAACACTGTGAAAGCGCTGCGACACCAAACCGCACGACGCTTTTTTACTTATCGGCCCTGATCAGGCTAAATAGCCGCGCCTGATCGCCCACCCAATGGATCTGTCCCATGAACCGACACCGGCTAGCAATTGCCTGGATCGCCTGCTTTGCAGTGCTGTTCAACATGCTCGCCATGCCGATGACGGGAGCGATGGCGCAGGCGGCCAATTCACCGGCCGAACAGTTGCTCTGGAGCAGTTTCTGCACCGGCAGCGGGACCAAGATGGTGGCGATCAACATCGGCACCACCGATCAAAAGGCTCCGAGCAACGACAATCATTCGAACATGCAGCATTGCTGGTGTTGCTCAGGCTCGGCGCCACTGGTCGCGTTGCCGGGGCATTCGCCGCAGCTGTATTTCGCCCGCTACGAAAGCAACCGCAGCGTGGCGCCAG
The DNA here is from genome assembly GCF_054790525.1 of Pseudomonas sp. Mb7. Classification (NCBI taxonomy): domain Bacteria; kingdom Pseudomonadati; phylum Pseudomonadota; class Gammaproteobacteria; order Pseudomonadales; family Pseudomonadaceae; genus Pseudomonas; species Pseudomonas sp. Mb7. Next base: position 6,378,272 of record NZ_CP186501.1, on the reverse strand, counting down.
CCTCTCTGCAAACACCCACTCCGCGCCAGCAATGGCCGAGTCTCAATCCCCGCGCTTCCCCTCTAGTTTGATTTGTTCGCGCAATTGACCTGCGTTTCAAATCGTTCTGGAGAACTGCCATGTTGAACAAACTCATCATCGTCGCTGCGCTGCTGTTGCCGGCGTGCTTTGCCCATGCCCACGAATACAAGGCCGGCGAGCTGGAAATCGCTCATCCGTGGTCGCAGGAACTGCCGCCGAATGCACCGACCGTTGCTGCCTATTTCATCATTCACAACGCAGGCAAGACTGATGATCGCCTGCTCAGCGTGAAAACGCCGATTGCTGAGGAAGCGCAACTGCACGAGCACGTCATGCAGGGCGATCTGATGAAGATGCAGCAAGTGAAGAGCGTGGCCATTCCGGCCGGTGGCAACGTGACGTTTGCGCCGATGGCCTATCACGTGATGCTGCTTAACCCGACCGATCGCAGCCTGCTCAGCGACGGCAAGCGCTTCGCGCTGACACTGCATTTCGAGAAGGCTGGTGACGTCACCGTCGAAGTCTCGGTGCAGAAGAAGCCGCCGGAAACCACGCAGGCCCACGCGCACGCCCAGTAAGCCTTCCGGCAGACTCCGCCCATGCGCCCGCTGAGCGTCAGGCCGCCAATGCAACGCCGTCAGACTCAACACCTGACTCGCGGCAGCTGGATTGCCCTGTTCGCCATGTTGATGATCTTCATCGGCCCACTGATTTCTCAGTCGATGCCGATGGATCAACACGCCTCGACATCGATGCCGATGAGCATGGATATGTCGATGGACATGTCGATGGACATGCCGGGCATGGATCACGCGGGCCATGATGCAAAACCGAGCGCCGAACACTGCCCACCGCAATCCTCGCACCACGTGCTGTGGGAAAAATGTGGCTATTGCAGCCTGCTGTTCAACTGCCCGGCGCTGACTGGGGGCGGTGATTTCGTCGCCTTCAACATCGCGCCGCTGAACACCTTCACCCCGCCCTCCCCGCGCCTGGGCCACGCCCGGCAGACCTTCTTCCCCGGCGCCCGCAGTCGCGCCCCGCCCATCGCAGCGTAAACACGCACCTTTGATTGCACACGGTTGAGAAGACAGCCTCAGGCTGCCGGCCGTGTCGTTTACGACTGTTTGATGGAAATTGTCATGTCCAGGTTTTCTGCTGTTCCACGCTCGGGCGTTGCCCCGGCGTCCTTCGCTCTGAACGAATCGCGGGTTCGTTTCAGGCACGCTACCGCCGTCCTTTGCGGCGTCCTGCTGTCACCGCTGGTACTGGCCGATGATCACACCGGCCACCAGGAAGAACTGGCCCGACGGTGATTACCGCGATCGCCCCGAGCTCACCGCTGACCATCGTCACCAACCCCAAAGACCCGCGCCAACCGGTGCCGGCCAGTGATGGCGGCGATTATCTGAAGACCATTCCGGGCTTTGCGCTGGTGCGCAATGGCGGCACCAACGGCGATCCGGTGCTGCGCGGCATGTTCGGTTCGCGCCTGAACATCCTCACCAACGGCAGCATGATGCTCGGCGCCTGCCCCGGCCGAATGGACGCGCCGACTTCGTATATCTCGCCGGAAACCTACGACAAACTCACCGTGATCAAAGGCCCGCAAACCGTGCTTTACGGCCCCGGCGCGTCGGCGGGTACGGTGCTGTTCGATCGTGAGCCAGAGAGCTTCGGCGAACTCGGCACCCGCGTGAACGCAAGCATTCTGGCCGGCTCCCACGGACGTTTTGACAAGGTTGTCGACGCCGCTGCCGGCGGCCCGTTGGGCTACGTGCGCGTGATCGGCAACACCGCGCATTCCGACGATTACCGCGATGGCAACAACGACATCGTCGCCTCACGCTACGACAAGTGGAACGGCGACATCGCAGTGGGCTGGACCCCGGACGCCGATACCCTGATCGAACTCACCGCCGGCAAGGGCGACGGCGAAGCGCGCTATGCCGGACGCGGCATGGACGGCTCGCAATTCCTGCGCGAAAGCCTCGGCCTGCGTTTCGAAAAATCCAACATCACTGACGTGCTGGAGAAACTCGAAGCGCAGGTCTACTACAACTACGCCGACCACGTGATGGACAACTACACCCTGCGCACGCCGTCCGGCACCGGAATGATGTCGGGGCCAATGGCGTCCAACGTCGACCGACGCACCCTCGGCGCACGGATCAAGGCCACCTGGCGCTGGGCTGACTTTCAGCTGATCACCGGCCTCGACGCGCAGACCAACGAACACCGCCAGCGCAGCGGCATGGGCATCGATACCTACAAGGATCAGCCCTACACCAAAGACGCCGATTTCCATAACTACGGCGTGTTCAGCGAAATGACCTGGTACGCCGCCGACCGTGATCGGCTGATCAGCGGCGCCCGCATCGACCGCGCCTCGGCCAAGGATTATCGACAGGCCACTGGCTCGGGAATGATGACTCGCCCCAACCCGACCGCCGACGATACCCGCGCCGACACCCTACCCAGCGGGTTCATCCGCTACGAGCATGACCTCGCCGACAGTCCGACCACGCTCTATGCGGGCCTCGGTCACGCGCAACGCTTCCCGGATTACTGGGAGCTGTTTTCGCCCAAATCCGGCCCGGCAGGATCGGTCAACGCGTTCGATTCGATCAAACCGGAAAAGACCACTCAGTTCGACTTTGGCGTGAACTACAAGAGCGCCGAACTTGAAGCCTGGGCTTCGGGTTATATCGGCGTGGTGCGCGATTACATCCTCTTTGATTACACCCCGGGAATGATGGGCATGAGCACCTCGCGCGCCGAGAACATTGACGCGCGAATCATGGGCGGTGAACTCGGTGCCGCGTACAGACTCACCGACCACTGGAAAGCCGATGCGACCCTGGCCTACGCCTGGGGCAAGAACAGCAGTGATGGCAAGGCTCTGCCGCAGATGCCGCCGCTGGATGCGCGTTTCGGCCTGACCTATACCGAAGACAACTGGAGCGCCGGTGCACTGTGGAGGGTGGTTGCCGCGCAAAATCGTATCGATCAGAACAAGGGCAACGTGGTCGGCAAGGATTACGACAAGAGTTCGGGCTTCGGCGTGTTCTCACTCAACGGTGCCTACCGGATCAACAAGAACTGGAAGGTCAGCAGCGGCGTCGACAACCTGTTCGGCAAGGCTTACGCCGAACACCTGAACCTGGCGGGCAACGCCGGATTCGGCTACCCGGCCAATGACCCGCAAGCGATCAATGAACCGGGGCGCACGCTCTGGACCAAGGTCGACATGAGTTTCTAACAAGAAAAGTCAAAAGATCGCAGGCTTCGCCAGCTCCTACATGGGAGCACATACCCCCTATCGGAGTTGCCGAAGGCTGCGATCTCTTGATCTAAAAAATTCGCCAAGCGGAGCACACGTGATGAAACAGCCCAAACCGAATTTCTACAACCTGGCCTGGCGTTGGCATTTTTACGCCGGTCTCTTCGTCGCCCCGTTCATGGTGATGCTGGCCCTGACCGGCATCATTTATCTGTTCAAACCGCAGCTCGATTCGCTGATGTACAGCAGCTTGCTCAATGTCCCCGCCGGCCATCACACCGTCCCGGCCGAGGACTTGCTGCAACGGGTGAAAAGCGCTTATCCACAAGGCCAGATCACCCAGTATCTGCCGCCGGTGAACGCCGAGCGCAGCGCACAGTTTGTGGTGAAGAACGCCGGCCACGAACTCAACGTATTCGTCGATCCATACCACGGCGATATCCTCGGCGAACAGGATGCCAAACAGAACCTGCAAGCCATCGCCCGCGCCATCCACGGTGAATTGATGATTGGCACCGTCGGTGATCGGCTCATCGAAATGGCCGCCGGGTGGGGCGTGGTGCTGGTGGTGTCGGGACTTTTCCTGTGGTGGCCACGCGGTCAGGCCGCGGGGATTTTGTGGCCACGGCTGAACAGTCGCGGCCGCGTATTGTGGCGTGATCTGCACGCGGTCACCGGGTTCTGGGGTGCAACACTGTTGCTGGTGATGTTGCTCAGTGGCATGACCTGGACCGGTTTCTGGGGCAAGCAATACGCCCAGGTGTGGAACGTCTTTCCAGCGGCGATGTGGGACAACGTGCCGACCTCCGATGTCGAGGCGCGCAGCCTTAACAGCGCCACCCGCCAGACCGTGCCATGGGCGATGGAAAACACGCCGATGCCAATGTCCGGCGACCACGCCGAACACATGAACCACGGCGCCAGCAACGCCGGCCCCGCAGCACCCGCCATCCGCCTGCAAGACGTACAAAACATTGCTACCCAACGCAAGGTCGAGCCGGGCTACAGCATCACCCTGCCGACCACCGCCACCGGTGTGTTCACCATCGCTGTGTTCGCCGATGACCCGCGCAACGATGCGACCCTGCATGTCGATCAGTACACCGGCAAGGTCCTCGCCGATGTGCGTTTCGAACATTACGGCACTGTGGCGCGGGCCACGGAAATCGGCGTGATGCTCCACGAAGGCAAGATGTTCGGCACCTTCAACCAGATCGTCGTGCTGCTGATCTGCCTGATGATTCTGCTCAGTGCCGTCAGCGGGGTGGTGATCTGGTGGAAGCGCCGGCCACAGGGCAAATTCGGCGTACCGCCGCTGCGTCATGACTTGCCGAAATGGAAAACCGGCGTGGTAATCATGTTGGCGCTGGCAGTGGTGTTCCCGTTGGTGGGGGCTTCGCTGGTGGTCGTCTGGTTGCTGGATCGATTGCTGCTATCGCGCATTGACCGGCAACCTGAGTCTGCCTCGACGTAAATCCGACTCAATGTGGAGTGGCCGCCGACGGCGGCACACTCCTGCCGTGTTGCCGCTGGTTCGAGCGTTACAACTCGTCCCTGACTCGCGCACCACCCTCCGTTACAGGCTGCTGGCGACGCACTCTCCAGCCGGCGCCCATTCGTCCGGTCTGACGCCAGTAATGCCCGGCGAGCAGCACCCTGAATTCACCCAGTTCCATGAGTTGTGAAACAAACTCGCCCGGACTCAGCCGGCTGACCCAGCGCCCCGCTTCGAAATCCACAGGCCGGGCCAGCAGCAAATCCCTCTCGGCCTGCGAGTAAACGGGTGTGTACCTGATCAACACGTGGTTCGGCGTTGAGTAGTAATAATCCTGAATGTCGAAACCCTGGTTCTTCAGTTCATGCGTGTGCGCATGCACCCGCGCAGGCGAAGCGAAATTTGCTCTGACATCATCAGTGTCCGGTGCGAGCGTGGTATTGCCCGACAGATGGAACTGGTGGCTGGCCACGAGTGTGTAGCCATTGGGGTAACGCGCCGCCGGATTGCGCCAACTGATCGTCGGATCACTCGACGAGCGAAATATCCGCAGGACAGGGTCCTCGGCATGGGCAGACCAGACTATTGGCTCGAGCGGGACAAATCGACTGCTGGTCGACCGCGCCAGGATCGCGCCTTCGTAGCCGGTTTCACTGTGACCGGAATCGTCCGTGCGTTGTTGCGCATAGCGGGCGGCATCGTCAGGGTGATGAAAAATCGGTCCCAGCGCCGGCACCGGGCTATCTCGCCATCGCTGCTCGTTGGAAGTATCGGCCATACGCGGTTGCCAATGCTCATCCACTTGACCCTGCCGCGACCAGTAATCGCTGGTTTCAATCACGTCGAGCCGGCCGGCCTTGGCCATCCGGTGCACGTAGTCTTTAAATCTGAATCGGCCACTGGCAATGTCACGTTCATCGATCGCTGCCTGTTCACGCGATACAAACGCATTGGGGCGCAACTCAACCTGCCCGAAAGCGTCGTAGAACACGCCGGGTTCAAACGCATGCAATTGCAGCTTCAACAATGCGTCATCGGCACAGGAGATATAGATCGGTCTGTACCCCCGCGGCGTACTGGCCTGTCGGCAGGCTTGCTGAACATCGTTGGGAAGTACAAAGACATTTCGCATATCGTCAGGCCGTGCGCCGAGCGGAGGCAGCGCTGCGCGCAGATAAATCGAATCCTGTTCAAACCCTGAAGGCAGTCTTGCCTGTTCGAATACTCGATCCACAGCCAGGCCAGAGCGTTGCACATCAACGGGCAGGCTGGCGAGGAACAAGCCATCCCGAGAGCGCAGTATGAATCCGAACGTCTGGGTGTCCCTGCTCACCGAGATTTCATGAACATACCGGGCAACAGCATCTGCTTGAACGAACACTGGGCTGCAAAGTGGTGCGCTCGCGGCTCTGGTGTAATCCATTAGAGGCTGCAGATCAGCAAAGAAAGGAACCCAGCGACTGATCTGGCGGGGCAAACCCCAGATTTCACTGCCGATGACAATTTGCAAGTAACCGGCCTTTGCCAAGGCGTCGACCCATTCACTCGGTTTCAGCTTGGCGCTACGTATGTTCTGTTTTATCGCATCGCCATCAAGGGACGCAGGAAGCGTTTTGTAATCCGTCAGAGCTGCCAAGAGATCTGCGCGCAGACGATCCCATATTCCTGGCTGATAGCGGATCAACGAACCGTCGGGTCCGAACAGGTATTCATCCCATGCCAGTCTTGGTAGCCGCTTGAAGGATGAGTACACGGTGTCGACAGACAGCATGTTCAGATAGATCTGCTTCTCAATACGAGAAAAAATGACCGACAGCTCCCTGGCCACTCTGGATCGATAACGCGCCGTGATACTGCAGCCAGCAGGAAATACCCCGGCGCCATTGCTTTCATCCGGAAAAATCTCGGTGATGTCGAAATCCTCCCGCGACACCTTGATGGGCGCAGAGGCTACGTAAAGGCCGTCGGGGCGTTTCAGAATGACGCCGCCAAAAGGTTTGTCCGTGACCAGCGGCAAGCTCGATCTGGCAAACGCTGCGGCATCGTCAGCACTCTGAAAAACCGGGCCGAGCCAGCGCCGCTGCAGATTCGCGTAGGGCTGCCACGTTGGCCTGACCATTCCTGACCGATCCCAGCACGCGCTTGTTCGCAACACCGAGAGTTCGCCGCTTTCAGCGACCGTATGGACGAAATCCGTCGGCAGCCACTCGCCGGACGCGAGCCCTCGCTTGATCGAGTCGAGTGTTGTCTGAGACGTGTCGTCATGGAACAACTTGCTTGCCTGACTCCTCGCATACTTGAGCAGAGCACCGTCCCGAGTGGCAAGATAAAACGCGGCGGGGCTTGAAGCGATTACAGGCCGACGGCGACCGTAGTACATGGCTGTTGTCAGGATGTCTGGCGAAACAAAATACTGCGCCAGCCAGTCTTCAGGGCTGCTCGAAGATGCTTCTACTTTCTGATGCGCATAAAAGCTCCCATACATGTCGAAGCCTTCCGGGTATTGATGCCACGGCGCCGACCGTCGAGAGGCGAACACCAACGCCTGCCGAAAAAGATTGCTGTCTTGACCGCTGACTGGAAACAGTTCCGTGCCGATGTATTCCTCCCGATCCTTGTGCTTGAGGATGAATCCGAACCAGGCACGGTTCTCATCGTGCAAACGCCTGTCGCCAGCAAACAGATACTGTGCCGCATCGTCCGCCGAAGAACAGACAGGACCGTACATGACGAACTCAGGCCGCTTCCATGGCAAAGGCCGAGGAGAAGATGGCCGGGGCGAAGACGACGAAGGATACGGGGGCAGCGACGGCTGAGGCAGGGACGGCGTAGGGAGTGCAGGTATGGGTGACGTCGGTTCTGCGGAGGTTGACCCGGCGGATTCTGACATGCTCCAGCCCGGTAATATTTGGCCGCGATGGCCCCACAACTCGTTGTCCGTCAGGTTGAACAGCCAGCCGGCGGCGGCCTGCTCCCTGATGAAGTCTTGCGGTCGCTTGCTGCCCTTGTCCAGACCTAGAGCCAATGGACCGGGATGCACGCGTGTTCCCAGGCGTCGCGCCAGATCCTTCGAAGCCGGGGTTGCGTAAGGTGCAAACCTGACCAGACTGTTCATGGCAGCAGAGCAATACAGAACGGTGTTATCGAGCAATACCTGCCGGACCTCTTCTACACTCAACATTTGCAGGCTTAGTAACGCCTCCTGGAGCGTCCACTGCCGGGAACTGATATTGACCGGCTCAAGCTGCGTGAGCGCGACGTGGGAGACATATCGAGCATGCACCACGTGGTCGTCAGGGAAAACCGGACGCCCTCGATTATCCCGAGGATAAAGTCGCCCCTGGTCCAGCACATCGATATCCCCTTCCAACGGCTCGGTGACCACAAAGCGTGTGTCGCTGCGCTGAAATACATAGCCTGCGTACTGGCGGTCACGGCGAATGCCGACTTGTTCGTGGGCATACCGAACGGCATCATCGGCGGATAAAAACGCCTGACTCAAGGGCGGCCAAGGGAAGTTCGCGAAGGGTATCCATTCCAGGCCCACCCTCCCCAAACGTGCCCAGAGCGCGCTGCCCCGCAACACCTCAAGCCGGCCCGCCAGTATCAGCATCGAGACAAATTCCCGTGGCGACAATGCTCCAGTCAGCAACCTGGATTGCACCCCGGCGTCGGTGATCGACCCGTCGGAATGCTCGACGCTCAGTGCCGCTTCTATCTCGCTGCCGCTGAAGCTGTACTTCAACATGGACGCATCGCTGGCCTGCATGTACAGCGACAAAGGTCGACCGGCCACAGCCAATTGCTGACTCCTCTTGTGACACGAAATGGCCAGAGCAATGTCCTGTGGCGTGAAGAAATTCTCGTAGAGCCACGGCTGAGCAGGAGTGAGCCGCGAAGGGTCAGGACGGGAGGCGTAGTAAAAACCTTCCAGCCTATAGCCTTCAGGCAACCGTAATTGACCGTCATCACCCGCCGCAAAGTTCTTCGCTGGATCCCATGACGCGAGCCCGAACGGGCGTGCATGGGTCGCGACATACTCATTGCCAGCAGTCTTCTTCAGCAGTAACCCCGAGTCCTGTGCACCTCTTGATTTCAGTGCAGCGAGTACCGCCCGCTCGACAGTGGAGCAAATGCGGGTCATCAAAGGTAATTCGGTCACCCTGCCCGTTGAAAAACCCTGGCCTGGTTGCCAGTCCGGCGGTACGACACCCACCGAATGCCCCCAGTCTGCACTTGAAACGAGGACTTTCAGTTCACCGACAGATGCAAGCTTATTGATGATGCTCATCACGTCACGAGTCCACGGCTCACGCCCTGGTCGTGCACCTGCCTCGTGCCAACGGTAGTAATCGAGTTCCGCTTTCGAACCACTGGGCGAATACTTGAGCAATGTTCCATCGGGGCCGGAGAGGTATGAACTACGAAAATAGGCGCGCCCATCCACATCCCCCATGAAATCGCTACTGGAGAAGAAGTTGATGAAGAGTCGCAGGTTCATTTCATCCAGTTCTGGATAGGCCTCACCTACGACATCGTGAAGAGCGGCATGGCTGTGAATGTTTGCAGCAAACCGATACCCCTTGGGCGGCTCCAGCTCTCCCAGCGCATCAAAGTCGATGATGGTGCTCAAATCAAAGGTGGTGGCCTCTCCGGGTATCGGTGAAGTGGCCACGAATTTCCCATCCGGCCGCAGCAAAATCACGCTGCCATATTCCATTTCCGGCTTGGGCGGTATGCGCGTATGAACCCAATACGCAGCATCCTCCTCTGACAAAAACGGCGGACTCAGGGGAGGTAGCCTGGATTTTCGGGACTCGGTTGCGGCACGTCTGGATCGGACTGAACTATTACTCATGATAGAAACCTGCGAAGAACAATCGGGATAACGATCAAATGAGTGTGTTGCTGCACGCGCCGTGAGCCGAGGTACATGTTTATCGTTTATGTATCTTCATCTTCCCGCTCAGTAGTGCGCCCCAATCTGGCGCGCCCGGACGCACCAGCGCCCGTCAGATGTCCTCTACTGGTGCGCGCCCCCACCTTACAACCGCTCTAACACGACATTTTCCTACCCGATCCCGACCGGGCACAGCCCTTGCAAAACACACCTTCAGTCGTCCGCATCTGCCAACCAGAAAAATTAAATGTTCATGGAGATCGCACAATGAAGCGTCGCAGTTTGATCAAGGCTTTCACACTCACGGCATCCATTGCCGCGATGGGCATGACCTGGACTGTCCAGGCTGCCGAGACCATCAAGGTCGGGATTCTGCATTCGTTGTCCGGCACCATGGCGATCTCCGAAACGTCGCTCAAAGACATGGCGCTGATGACCATCGACGAAATCAACGCCAAGGGCGGTGTGAACGGCAAGATGCTTGAGCCAGTGGTGGTTGACCCTGCATCCAACTGGCCGCTGTTCGCCGAAAAGGGCCGACAGTTGCTGACCCAGGACAAGGTCGCCGTGGTGTTCGGCTGCTGGACTTCGGTGTCGCGTAAATCGGTGTTGCCGGTGTTCGAAGAGCTCAACGGTCTGCTGTTCTACCCGGTGCAATACGAAGGCGAAGAAATGTCACCGAACGTCTTCTACACCGGCGCTGCGCCGAACCAGCAAGCGATCCCGGCGGTTGAATATCTGATGAGTGAAGAAGGCGGCAGCGCCAAGCGCTACTTCCTGCTCGGCACCGACTATGTCTACCCGCGCACCACCAACAAGATCCTGCGTTCGTTCCTGCACTCCAAAGGCGTGGCCGACAAGGACATCGAAGAGGTCTACACGCCGTTCGGTCACAGCGACTATCAAACCATCGTCGCCAACATCAAAAAATTCTCCGCCGGTGGCAAGACTGCGGTCATCTCGACGGTCAACGGCGACTCCAACGTGCCGTTCTATAAAGAGCTGGCCAACCAGGGTCTGAAAGCCACCGACGTGCCGGTGGTAGCGTTCTCGGTCGGTGAAGAAGAACTGCGCGGCATCGATACCAAACCACTGGTGGGCAACCTCGCGGCCTGGAACTACTTCGAGTCCGTGGAGAATCCGGTGAACAAGAAGTTCGTCGATGACTGGAAGGCTTACGCGAAGAAACACAACCTGCCGGGTGCCGACAAAGCCGTGACCAACGACCCGATGGAAGCCACTTACGTCGGTATCCACATGTGGGCGCAGGCGGTCGAGAAAGCCAAATCCACTGACGTCGACAAAGTCCGCGAAGCCCTCGCCGGCCAGACCTTTGCCGCGCCGTCGGGTTACACGCTGACCATGGACAAGACCAACCACCACCTGCACAAGCCGGTGATGATCGGCGAGATCCAGAGCGACGGTCAGTTCAACGTCGTGTGGCAGACCGAAGGGCCGATTCGCGCACAACCGTGGAGCCCGTTCATTCAGGGCAACGACAAGAAGCCGGATTATGCGGTGAAGAGCAACTGAGTTATCCCGCTCAACCTGATCGTTCCCACGCTCTGCGTGGGAATGCCTCAACGGACGCTCTGCGTCCGCTTTGGGGACGCGGAGCGTCCCGGGCTGCATTCCCACGCGGAGCGTGGGAACGATCACTACGCAAGGCCACGCATATGCGCACTGCCCTCTACCGCTTGCTTCTAGCCATCGCACTATTGCTGCCGATGGTGGCCCATGCCGGCGATGCCGAAGACTTCGTCGCGGCCAATCCCGTGCAACAAGCCAAACTGTTGGAAACCTGGGCCGCGCAGCCCGATCCGGCGCGTATCGAACTGATCAACACCCTGCAACAAGGCGAGTTGACCATCGACGGCCAACCCAAAACTCTGCGCCTGAACAATCGCCTGCGGGGTCTGATCGATACCGCCATGGCCAGCCACCAATTGCTCGCCGCCGACGCCAAAATCCGTCTGACTGCCGCGCAGCAATTGCAGAAAAGCGCGAAACCCGCGCAGCTGAAATTCCTCGACCAGCAACTCGCTGGCGAAAAAGACGAAAGCGTCCATGCCGCTCTGAGCCTGGCGCTGGCCAATCTGCAACTGGTCGATAGCGACCCGGCGGTGCGCCTCGCCGCCGTACGCCTGCTCGGCGAAACCGGCGACCCACTGGCGCGTACGCGTCTTGAAGGCTTGCTTGAACCCGGCGTCGAGAGCGATGCCGGCGTACGCACCGCCGCCGAAACCAGCCTTGCGCAAGTCAAACGCAAACTGCTGATCGGCGAGATCCTCGGCCAGGCGTTCAGCGGCATGTCGCTCGGCTCGATCCTGTTGTTGGCCGCGCTCGGTCTGGCGATCACGTTCGGCCTGCTCGGCGTGATCAACATGGCCCACGGCGAAATGCTGATGCTCGGTGCCTACTCGACGTACGTAGTGCAGTTGATGTTCCAGCGCTACGCACCGCAAGCCATCGAGTTCTACCCGCTGATCGCCCTGCCGGTGGCGTTTTTTGTCACGGCGGCAATCGGCATGGCCCTGGAGCGCACGGTAATTCGCCACCTCTACGGCCGGCCACTGGAAACCCTGCTCGCCACCTGGGGCATCAGCCTGATGCTGATTCAGCTTGTGCGTTTGTTGTTCGGCGCGCAGAACGTTGAAGTCGCCAACCCGGCATGGCTGTCCGGCGGGATTCAGGTTTTGCCGAATCTGGTTCTGCCATACAACCGCATCGTCATCATCGCCTTCGCCTTGTTCGTCGTCGTGCTGACTTGGCTGCTGCTGAACAAGACCCGCCTCGGCCTCAACGTTCGCGCCGTCACTCAGAACCGCAACATGGCCGCCTGCTGCGGCGTGCCGACCGGGCGCGTCGATATGCTCGCCTTCGGCCTCGGCTCGGGCATCGCCGGCCTCGGCGGCGTGGCGCTGAGCCAGATCGGTAACGTCGGCCCGGACCTCGGCCAGAGCTACATCATCGACTCGTTCCTGGTGGTGGTGCTCGGCGGCGTCGGCCAGTTGGCCGGTAGCGTGTTCGCGGCGTTCGGCCTGGGCATCGCCAACAAGATTCTTGAACCGCAGATCGGTGCGGTGCTTGGCAAGATCCTGATCCTCGCGCTGATCATTCTGTTTATCCAGAAACGTCCGCAAGGCCTCTTCGCACTGAAAGGACGGGTGATCGACTGATGAACCAGCCTCTGTTAGTCACGGCCACACAAAAGGCCGGACCGAAAATCACGATCGCGGTCGGCGCGGTGATCCTCGCGCTGCTGATTGCCTTGCCGCTGCTGTCGTTGTTGCCGGCGGAAAATGCCCTGTCGGTCTCGGCATACACGCTGACGCTGGTCGGCAAAATCCTCTGCTACGCCATCGTCGCGTTAGCGCTGGATCTGGTCTGGGGCTATGCCGGATTGCTGTCACTGGGCCACGGTCTGTTCTTCGCCCTCGGCGGTTATGCGATGGGCATGTACCTGATGCGTCAGGCCGCCGGTGATGGCTTGCCGGCGTTCATGACCTTCCTGTCGTGGAGCGAATTACCGTGGTACTGGACCGGCACCAGCAGTTTCCTCTGGGCGATGTGTCTGGTGGTGCTGGCGCCGGGATTGCTGGCGCTGGTGTTCGGTTTCTTCGCCTTCCGTTCGCGAATCAAAGGCGTGTATTTCTCGATCATGACCCAGGCCCTGACGTTCGCCGGCATGCTCCTGTTTTTCCGCAACGAGACCGGGTTTGGCGGCAACAACGGCTTCACCAATTTCCGCACGATTCTCGGTTTCGGCATCACCGAACCGGGCACCCGCGCGGTGCTGTTTCTGGCCACGGTGTTGCTGCTGGTGGCAAGTCTGTTCATCGGCTGGCGCCTGGCGCAGAGCAAGTTCGGCCGGGTGTTGACAGCGTTGCGCGATGCAGAAAACCGCTTGATGTTCTGCGGCTACGACCCGCGCGGTTTCAAGTTGTTCGTGTGGGTGTTGAGTGCGGTGTTGTGTGGCCTGGCCGGGGCGTTGTATGTGCCGCAAGTCGGGATCATCAATCCGAGCGAAATGTCGCCGACCAACTCCATTGAGGCGGCGGTATGGGTCGCCCTTGGTGGTCGCGGCACGCTGATCGGGCCGCTGATCGGCGCCGGTGTGGTCAATGGCATGAAGAGTTGGTTCACCGTGGCGTTCCCGGAATACTGGCTGTTCTTCCTCGGCGCGCTGTTCATCGTCGTGACGCTGTACTTGCCCAAAGGCGTGATCGGTCTGCTGAAGAAACGAGGTGAACAATGAGAGTCACGGCGAGCGCTGAATTCATGTTGGAACCGGCCTTTTTCCCCGTCGAACCGAACAAGGACGAGGGCACCAGTCGCGACTCGATCGGCCTCGGCCAGCGCGTCGGCCCGGGTCTGGATACCCGCCACGGCACGATCCTCACTCTGGAAGACATCAGCGTCAGCTTCGATGGCTTTCGCGCACTGAACAATCTCAACTTGTACATCGGCGTCGGTGAGTTGCGCTGCATCATCGGCCCCAACGGCGCGGGCAAGACCACGCTGATGGACGTGATCACCGGCAAGACTCGCCCCAGTCACGGCAAGGCCTGGTTCGGTGAAACCCTCGACCTGACGCAGATGAGCGAAGTGCAAATCGCTCAGGCCGGCATCGGTCGCAAGTTTCAGAAGCCGACCGTTTTCGAAGCGCTGAGCGTGTTTGAAAACCTGGAACTGGCGCAGAAAACCGACAAGTCGGTGTGGGCCAGTCTGCGTGCGCGCCTCAGTGGCGAGCAGAAGGACCGGATCAGCGAAGTGCTGGAGACGATTCGCCTGACCACCTCGGTCAATCGTCAGGCCGGGTTGCTCTCTCATGGTCAGAAGCAGTTTCTCGAGATCGGCATGTTGCTGATGCAGGACCCGCAATTGCTCCTGCTCGATGAGCCGGTGGCGGGCATGACCGATGCAGAAACCGAGTTCACCGCTGAACTGTTCAAGTCGCTGGCGGGAAAGCATTCGCTGATGGTGGTGGAGCATGACATGGGCTTTGTCGGCTCGATTGCCGACCACGTCACCGTGTTGCATCAGGGCAGCGTGCTGGCCGAAGGGTCACTGGAGCAGGTGCAGGAAAACGAGCGCGTCATCGAGGTCTACCTCGGCCGCTGAACATTGCGAATACAAAACCTGTGGGAGCGAGCCTGCTCGCGAAAGCGGCGCATCAGGCGATGAACATGCTGAATGTCACAACGCATTCGCGAGCAGGCTCGCTCCCACAGGATTCTGTGTGCAACAGGGAGATTTTGAACATGCTGCAAGTCGACAAGCTGCACCAGTACTACGGCGGTAGCCACATCCTCCGGGGCCTGTCTTTCGACGTGAAGGTCGGCGAAGTCACCTGCCTGCTTGGCCGTAACGGCGTGGGCAAGACCACCCTGCTCAAATGCCTGATGGGCTTGCTGCCGGCCAAGGAAGGTGCGGTGAACTGGGAAGGCAAACCGATCACCGCGTTCAAGCCGCACCAGCGTGTCCACGCCGGCATCGCCTACGTACCACAGGGCCGCGAGATCTTCGGACGCCTGACCGTGGAAGAGAATCTGTTGATGGGCCTGTCGCGGTTTCCCGGCAGTGAAGCCAAAGAAGTCCCAGGTTTCATCTACGAATTGTTCCCGGTGCTGCTACAAATGAAGCAGCGTCGCGGCGGTGACCTCTCTGGCGGTCAGCAACAGCAGTTGGCGATCGGGCGAGCATTGGCCAGCCGCCCACGTTTACTGATCCTCGACGAACCCACCGAAGGCATTCAACCCTCGGTGATCAAAGAGATCGGCGCGGTCATCAAGAAACTTGCGGCGCGCGGTGACATGGCGATTTTGCTGGTGGAGCAGTTCTACGATTTCGCCGCAGAACTGGCCGATCAGTACCTGGTGATGTCCCGGGGCGAGATCGTCCAGCAAGGTCGCGGCGAAAATATGGAGGCCGAAGGTGTACGCGGGCTGGTAACGATCTAGTACAACGAACTAATCTGTAGCTTCCTAACGATAATTACAAACCATGAATTCGACTGTTTCACCTGCCCTGTTTACCCCGAGCTGGCACGCCGAGCTGGAACTCGCTTACGCCCGTTTCGGTGACTGCACGCGTCCGGTCATGCGCCGGCACCTCGGCCCGCTGCGTGTGCAAAAGCACCTTTACGCAGAAGGCCCCGAGGTCTGCCAGCACATCATCGTCCATCCTCCGGGCGGGATTGCCGGCGGCGACCGACTGGACATCAGCGCGCGCGTCGAACAACACGCCTGGGCGCAGATCACCAGCCCCGGCGCGGCGAAGTGGTATCGCGCGGGTGGGCCGGCGTATCAAAAACTGGATTTGAAAGTGGCAGCCGGCGGGACGCTGGAATGGCTGCCGCAGGAAACCATCGTCTACAGCGCCGCGCAGGCTGAGCTGAGCACTTCGATTGATCTTGAAGGCGATGCGCGGCTGTTCTACTGGGACGTGGTCGCACTGGGTCGCCCCGCCAGTGGCGAGCGTTTTGACCGTGGGCATTTTCAGGCGCATCTGGATATTCGCCGTGATGGTCGATTGCTCTGGCACGAGCGCCAGCGCGTTGTCGGCGGTGATGGTTTGCTTGATTCGCCGATCGGGCTGGATGGCAATCCGGTGTTTGCGACGTTGTTGGTCACTGGCGAGATTGAGGCTGAATTGCTTGAGCGCTGCCGCTCGCTGGGCCACGAAGTGCGTGGGGATTTGACGCAGTTGCCGGGGCTTTTGGTGGCTCGTTGTCTGGCCAGTGAAGCGTTGCTCGCCCGCGCCTGGCTCATCGATTTATGGCGTTTGCTCAGACCCGCCCTGCTGGGTCGCGACGCGGTATCCCCCAGAATATGGAGCACCTGAAAAGCGACCCTCCCCCCCCGCCCTCTCCCGGAGGGAGAGGGAGCCTGACCGAGTCGTTTGAAATGAATGTAACTGCCTGAACGAATACTGCTGACTGAACCGGCCACTGAAAACAACCGAGATCAGTCCCCTCTCCCTCGGGAGAGGGCTAGGGTGAGGGGTTGCTCCAACGGGCACCCCGCGCCCGCAAGAACCTCACAAATCTGCCCTGATGGAACCCCACAATGGACCTGACCCCACGCGAAAAAGACAAGCTGCTGATCTTCACCGCCGGCCTCGTCGCCGAGCGGCGTCTGGCCCGCGGCGTGAAACTCAATTACCCGGAAGCCATGGCCTACATCTCCGCCGCGCTGCTCGAAGGCGCGCGTGACGGCCAGACCGTGGCCGAGCTGATGCACTTCGGCACCACCCTGCTCAGCCGCGAACAAGTGATGGAAGGCATCCCGGAAATGATCCCGGAGATCCAGGTTGAAGCGACGTTTCCCGACGGCACCAAACTGGTCACCGTCCACCAGCCGATCGTCTGAGGCCGCGCCATGACTTACACCATTCGCGATGCGCTGCACGCCGACCTGCCGGCGATCCGTGACATCTACAACGACGCCGTGCTCAACACCACGGCGATCTGGAATGAACAAGCCGTCGATCTCGGCAACCGCCAGGCATGGTTCAGCGCGCGCCAGGCCCAGGCTTATCCGATTCTGCTGATCGTCGACGCCGACAACAGCGTGCTCGGCTACGCTTCCTTCGGTGACTGGCGACCGTTCGACGGCTTTCGCCACACCGTCGAGCACTCGGTTTATGTGCGCAGCGACCAGCGCGGCAATGGCCTCGGCCCACAATTGATGGCAGCGCTGATCGAGCGCGCCAGAACCTGCGGCAAACACGTCATGGTCGCCGCCATAGAAAGCGGCAACGCTGCCTCGATTCGTTTGCATGAGCGCGCCGGTTTCAAAATTACCGGGCAGATGCCGCAAGTCGGCACCAAATTCGGCCGCTGGCTCGACCTGACCTTCATGCAGCTGACCCTCAACCCTGGCGCGGAGCCGCCTGACGCCAACAAGGAGTGACACCGATGAACGCCGCCCAACTGCGCCGCGTCAATGCTGAAAGTTTTGCGCATTACCGTCAGGGTCTGATTGATCTGCTGCTCGATGCCGTGGGTTACGGCGCCAGCGTCGGTTTCATGGCCGACCTCGATGCGGCTCAGGCGCGCGCGTATTTCGATGAGGTGCAGGACAACGTCAACAAGGGCAGCGTGCTGCTCTGGGTGGTGGTCAAGGACGAGCAGGTACTGGCCAGTGTGCAACTGGGCCTGTGCCAGAAGGCCAACGGCCTCAATCGTGCCGAGGTGCAGAAACTGCTGGTGCGCGAACACGCACGACGTCGCGGCCTCGGCCAGCAACTGATGAGTGCGCTGGAACTCGAAGCGCCCAAGCACAAGCGCGGCATGCTTTACCTCGACACCGAGGCCGGCTCGCCCGCCGAAGATTTCTACAAGGCGTTGGGCTACAGCCGCGCAGGCGAAATCCCTGATTACGCTTGCGATCCGAACGGCACCTATCGGCCGACCGCCCTCTATTACAAGATTCTGCAAGGAGCCCAGTGATGATTCCTGGCGAGTACCAGATCCAGCCCGGCGACATCGAACTCAACGTCGGCCGCCGCACTATCAGCCTGAAAGTCGCCAACAGCGGCGACCGGCCAATTCAGGTCGGTTCGCACTATCACTTTTTTGAAACCAACGACGCGCTGACCTTCGATCGCGCCGCCAGCCGTGGCATGCGCCTGAATATTCCGGCGGGCACGGCGGTGCGCTTTGAGCCGGGGCAGAGCCGTGAGGTTGAGCTGGTCGATTACGCCGGGCATCGGCGGGTGTTCGGATTTGCCGGACGGATCATGGGCAACCTCGACTGACTGATCGTTCCCACGCTCTGCGTGGGAATGCATCCCGTGACGCTCCGCGTCACATAACGGCGGACGCAGAGCGTCCATGGCGGCATTCCCACGCAGAGCGTGGGAACGATCAACTAAGGCAGACACATGAAAATCTCCAGACAAGCCTACGCCGACATGTTCGGCCCCACCGTCGGCGACAAGGTGCGCCTGGCCGACACCGAGCTGTGGATCGAAGTCGAACACGACTTCACCACCTACGGCGAAGAAGTGAAATTCGGTGGCGGCAAAGTCATCCGCGACGGCCAGGGCCAAAGCCAGTTGCTGGCTGCCGAAGTGGTCGACACGCTGATCACCAACGCGCTGATCATCGACCACTGGGGCATCGTCAAAGCCGACGTCGGCCTCAAGGACGGGCGCATCGCCGCAATCGGCAAGGCCGGCAACCCCGACGTGCAGCCCAACGTGACCATCGCCATTGGCGCAGGCACCGAAGTAATCGCCGGCGAAGGCATGATCCTCACCGCTGGTGGCATCGACACACACATCCATTTCATCTGCCCGCAGCAGATCGAAGAAGCGCTGATGAGCGGCGTCACCACCATGATCGGCGGCGGCACCGGCCCAGCCACTGGCACCAACGCCACCACTTGCACCTCCGGCCCGTGGCACTTGGCGCGCATGCTTCAGGCCGCTGACGCGTTCCCGATGAACATCGGCCTCACCGGCAAAGGCAACGCCAGCCTGCCGGAGCCGCTGATCGAGCAGGTCAAGGCCGGCGCCATCGGGCTCAAGCTGCACGAAGACTGGGGCACCACGCCGGCGAGCATCGACAACTGCCTGAGCGTCGCCGATCAATTCGACGTGCAGGTGGCGATCCACACCGACACCCTCAACGAGTCCGGTTTCGTCGAAACCACCCTCGGCGCGTTCAAGGGCCGCACCATTCACACCTATCACACCGAAGGTGCCGGTGGCGGTCACGCACCGGACATCATCAAAGCTTGCGGCTTCCCTAACGTGCTGCCGAGCTCGACCAACCCGACCCGGCCGTTCACCCGCAACACCATCGATGAACATCTCGACATGCTGATGGTCTGCCACCACCTCGACCCGAGCATTGCCGAAGACGTTGCCTTCGCCGAAAGCCGGATCCGCCGCGAAACGATTGCCGCCGAAGACATCCTTCACGATCTCGGCGCGTTCTCGATGATCAGCTCCGACAGCCAGGCCATGGGCCGTGTCGGCGAAGTCATCACGCGCACCTGGCAGACCGCCGACAAGATGAAAAAGCAGCGCGGCCCGCTGCCGCAGGATGGCGCAGGCAACGACAACTTCCGCGCCAAACGCTACATCGCCAAGTACACGATCAACCCGGCGATCACCCATGGCATCAGCCATGAAGTCGGCTCGATCGAAGTCGGCAAGTGGGCGGATCTGGTGCTGTGGCGTCCTGCATTCTTCGGCGTAAAACCGACGTTGATCCTCAAGGGCGGCGCGATTGCCGCGAGCCTGATGGGCGATGCCAACGCCTCGATCCCGACGCCGCAACCGGTGCACTACCGCCCGATGTTCGCCAGCTATGGCGGCTCGCTGCATGCCACCAGCCTGACCTTTATCAGTCAGGCGGCGCAGGAAGCCGGGCTGCCTGAAGCACTGGGTTTGAAGAAGAAAATCGGCGTAGTCAAAGGCTGCCGTGATGTGCAGAAAACCGACCTGATCCACAACGACTATCTGCCGAATATCGATGTCGATCCGCAGACCTATCAGGTCAAGGCGGATGGCGTTCTGCTGTGGTGTGAACCGGCAGAAACCCTGCCAATGGCCCAGCGGTATTTCCTGTTCTGACGCAGCCGCCACGCTGTAGAAAGGCCTCGGGACCGCGCCTTGCGCACAGTCTCGGGGCCTTTTTCGTGCTGGTATGAAACCACCACGCAAACAGTCGTGTAATTCTCGCCAAAGGAACTACTATTCGATTCGCTCCACCTCTTTTCAGGAACTGCCCATGCGTCTATCCGAGTTCATCCAGGCGAATATCGAGCCTATCGTCGATGAGTGGGAACAGTTCGCCGCAACTATCACGCCGGCCGCCGACTACCTTGATTCCACGGCTCTGCGCGATCACGCCAGCGCCATTCTGCGGGCCGCGGCCCGCGACATGAGCAAGCCGCAGAGCCCTGCCGAACAGGCCGCCAAAGCCAAGGGCGAAGGACCGGAAAAGACCCCGAGTCTGGACGAGGCCGGCGCCAGTCATGGCGAGTTGCGCCACACCGTGGGTTTTGACCTGGTGCAGATGACCTCCGAGTTCCGTCATCTGCGCGCTTGCGTGATCCGCCTGTGGGTCGACAGCCTCAAAGCCCCGGACATGGCCTATTTTCAGGACATGATCCGCTTCAACGAAGCCATCGACGAAGCACTGGCCGAATCGACTGCGGCCTACGCCGAACAGGTCAATCGCTCGCGGGACATCTTCCTCGCCATTCTCGGCCATGACCTGCGTGCGCCGCTGCAAGCGGTGAGCATGTCCATCGAGTTGCTGCTGCGCAAATCCAGCCTCGAGGGCGATGCGCTGGCCTGCGCCCTGCACATCAAGCGTGGCGCGCGGCACATGGCGGCGATGGTCAGCGACTTGCTGGAACTGGTGCGCAGTAGACTGGGCAGAAGCCTGCCGATCGAACCGACGCCGATGGACCTGGCCGATGCCGCACGGGCGGCGATTGCCGAGGCGTGCGCCGGCAATCCGGAGTGCGATCCGAAGCTCAATGTTAACGGCGACCCGCGCGGTACCTGGGATGCCGGACGAATCGATCAGTTACTGCAGAACCTGATTGGCAATGCCTTGCAGCACGGAGCCAAAAAGCGCGATGTCACTCTCGATATCGATGGCGTGGGCGAAAACGTCTGCCTATCGGTGCACAACTACGGCACGCCGATTCCCGAAGAGGCGCTCGGCACGATTTTCGACCCGCTGGTGCGCAGCGCCGACGAAGAACTCGGACAGCCGTCAACCAGCCTCGGGTTGGGCCTGTTTATCGTCAAGGAAGTGGTGAGTGCCCATGGCGGCACCATCGAAGTCAGCTCGAACGAGACTGACGGGACGCGGTTCAACGTGGTGCTGCCCAGAACGGTTTAAGCAGGATCACCGCGTTATCGTTCTTCGCGAGCAAGCTCGCTCCCACAGGAGACCGTGCTCACATGTGGGAGCGGGCTTGCTCGCGAAGAGGCGCGATCAAGCAACTGATAAACATCAGGCAGACTACTCGACCACCAGCCGCGCCAAACGCTGGCGCAACATGCGGTTCTCGGCCCGCAGTTCCTGCACTTCTTCAAGCAGATCGAGTGCCAGCGCGACGCCCTCCCACTCCAGCTCCAGCTCGCGCCGCAATTTGGCGGCGCGCTTGGCTAGACTCAGTTCGTAGTCGGTGAAACGCCATTCCCGGGGCTGCGCGCCCTGAGGTTCGAGGATGCCGTGTTCGACGATTTCGAACACGTAGACGTCCGACAGATCGGCCGCCTCACAGAATTCTGCCAGGTCCAGTTGAACGATCAGGGGGCTGCTCATGATGGGCTACTCCGTCGTCGGGTTCAGAAGTTCTCTCGCGGATTGAAGGCGGCTTTCTTCGCCAGTTCCTGCCACAGCGCCTTGACCTCGTCGTCAGCAGCTTTCGGCATCACGGCCTTGAGCTGGACGAACAGGTAACCACGTTCGCCTGCCTTGTTTTTCAGGCCATGACCTTTGGCGCGCATGCGTTGGCCGTTCTGGCTGCCGGCCGGCACCTTCAAGTTGATCTTGCCGGTCAGCGTCGGCACCGCCACTTCGGCACCCAGCGCCAATTCCCACGGTGCCAGCGGCAAGGTGATGATGAGGTTTTCGCCTTCAACATCGAATTTCGGGTGCGGCGCAAAACGAATGGTCAGGTACAGGTCGCCATTCGCCCCGCCACCGACGCCCGGTGCGCCCTGCCCCTTGAGGCGGATGCGCTCGCCGTCGGTCACGCCTGCCGGGATCTTCACGTTCAGGCTCTTGCTGGTGTTGCTGACGTGCTGGCCGTTGGCGTTGTATTGCGGCACCTGGAAGGTGACCTTCTTCGATTCGTTCGAAAGCGTTTCTTCGAGGAAGATTGGCAGTTCCATTTCCACGTCTTGTCCCCGGCGCCCTGCACTGCGTTGTTGCCGACCTTCGCCGCCACCGAAACCGGGGCCGCGATTGCCGAAAATCGAACTGAAGAAGTCCGAGAAGTCACCGGTGTCACCACCGCCACCGCCAAAGCCGCCGCGGCTCTGCCAGCCCGGTGGGCCCTGGAACGGTTGACCGTGCTGACCATAACGGCGCAGCTCGTCGTATTCAGCGCGTTTGTCGGCGCTTTTCAGCGCTTCATAGGCTTCCGAGGCGTCTTTGAATTTGGCCTCGGCGTCTTTTTCCTTGCTGACATCGGGGTGGTATTTGCGCGCCAGCTTGCGATAGGCAGCCTTGATTGCCTTGTCGTCTGCTGTCGGCTCCACGCCGAGTATCTTGTAATAGTCTTTGAAGTCCATCGAAGGAGTCACCGTCCGTTATCGATTTCGCGCCGATGCCAGCATGCGCCGATTCGCGCGTGCCGGGTTGACCGATCTCAAGGTTGTGACCGGGTGGCGCAGCAGAAGTTTATCGGCAGTGGACGGCGGTTCTTGCGACCGCCGGTGGTTCTGCCGGCCCATGCCAGCAAGTTTGGGGCAAAGCTTGAGGTTTCAAGGCAGTTTAGTCGTGAAATAGCAGATGACCGGCCTTCGAATCTGGCGCGCACTGACATACACTGCGCGGCCGTTTTTTGACCGGAACCGAAAGACATGAAAGACGCCTCTCCAGCCCGTGCCTGCGGCATCGACTTCGGCACGTCCAACTCCACCGTCGGCTGGCTGCGCCCCGGCATGGAAACGATGATCGCGCTGGAAGACGACAAGATCACCCTGCCGTCGGTGGTCTTCTTCAACATCGAGGAACGCCGCCCGGTTTACGGTCGTCTGGCCCTGCACGAGTACCTGGAAGGCTACGAAGGCCGCCTGATGCGCTCGCTGAAAAGCCTGCTCGGTTCCAAGCTGATCAAGCACGACACCAGCGTGCTCGGCACGGCGATGCCGTTCAAGGACTTGCTCGGCCTGTTCATCGGCCAGTTGAAGAGCCGTGCGGAAACCGCCGCTGGTCGGGAATTCGAGCAAGTGGTACTTGGCCGTCCGGTGTTCTTCGTCGATGACGATCCGCTGGCTGACCAGGAAGCCGAAGACACCCTGGTCGAAGTGGCGCGCAAGATCGGCTTCAAAGAGGTCTCGTTCCAGTACGAACCGATTGCGGCGGCCTTCGACTACGAGTCGACCATCGAGAAAGAAGAGCTGGTACTGATCGTCGACATCGGCGGTGGTACCTCCGACTTCTCGCTGGTGCGCCTGTCGCCCGAGCGTCGTGGCCTGGATAACCGCCACGATGACATCCTCGCCACCGGCGGCGTGCACATCGGCGGGACCGACTTCGACAAACAGCTGAGCCTGCAAGGCCTGATGCCGTTGTTCGGCTACGGCAGCCGCATGAAGAGCGGCGCCTACATGCCGACCAGCCACCACATGAACCTGGCGACCTGGCACACCATCAACTCGGTGTACTCGCAGAAATCCAGCCTGGCGCTGGGCAGCATGCGTTACGACATCGAAGACACTGGCGGCATTGATCGCCTGTTCAAGCTGATCGAACAACGCGCCGGGCACTGGCTGGCGATGGAAGTCGAAGAAACCAAGATTCAGCTGACTCATACCGACAGCCGCCATGTGCCGCTGGACCGCATCGAGGCCGGGCTGAGCGTGGAACTGACGCGCGCGCTGTTCGAGTCGGCGATCGACGCCTTGCTGGAGCGGGTACGCGGCAGCGTTACGCAACTGTTGAACGATGCCGGTGTGGCAGTGGAACAGGTCGACACGGTGTTCTTCACCGGTGGTTCGAGCGGCATTCCGGCACTGCGCAATAGCGTCTCGGCGATGCTGCCGAATGCGCGGCATGTCGAAGGGAATATCTTTGGCAGCATTGGTAGCGGTTTGGCGATTGACGCGATGAAACGCTACGGTTCGATGGCCTGATGATCGTTCCCACGCTCCGCGTGGGAATGCCGCCATGGACGCTCTGCGTCCGCTGTTGAGGCTGTGACGCGGAGCGTCACGGGATGCTTTCCCACGCAGAGCGTGGGAACGATCACCGGGTGGTTACACCATCCCGCCCAGCTTCAACTCACTCTTCAGGTACGCATAATAAATCGGCCCCGCCACCACCCCCGGCAGGCCGAACGCGGCCTCGAACACCAGCATCGCCAGCAGCAACTCCCACGACTTGGCACTGATCTGCCCGCCGACAATCCGCGCGTTGAGGAAGTACTCGAGCTTGTGGATAAAAATCAGATAGCCCAGCGCGGCAATCGCCACCCAGATCGATAGCGACAGGCCGACGATGGTGATCAGCGTGTTCGACATCAGGTTGCCGATCACCGGCAGCAGGCCGAGCAGGAAGGTCAGCACGATCAGGGTTTTGGTCAGCGGCAACTTGATGCCGAACATCGGCAGGATCACCGCGAGGAAGATCCCGGTGAAGAAAGTGTTGAGCAGGGAAATCTTGATTTGCGCGAAGACGATGTTGCGGAAGGCCTGCACCAGCAAGTGCAAGCGATCAAACAGGGCCGCCGCCAGCGGTTTGCGTTTGGTCACGTCGGGGATGCGCTGCAAGGCAATGATCGCGCCGAGCACCATGCCGATCAGCAGCGTCACGAACATGTGCGCGGCGTCTTTGCCGACCAGTTGCAGGTCGGACAGGTGCTTGCCCATCCACTCGCCAATCGCTACGCGAAATTCCGCAGCACTGGCCGGCAGATAGGCGTCGATGAACGGCGGCAATTGCCCCCGCGCGCGGTCGACCACGCCCATGAACTTGTCCAGTGAGGCGCCGGGGTTTTCCGCTTCATGCAATAAGAAGCTGATGGCGCCGGCGAAGATCAACGCCAGCACACTCACCACCAACGTGCCCAGCAACGCCACCGCCAGCCAACGCGCGCGGCGGCCTTCGATCAGCCGTTGCAGTTGCGGGGTGAGCATGTTGACCAGTTCAAATACCAGCAGCCCGGCCAGCAGGCTCGGCAACAAGCGCAGCGGCAGCACCAGCAGCAAACCGCCGAAAATGATGATGCAACTGACCCAGAACACTACATGACGCTCAGAAAACGTTGGCATACAGCCTCAAAACGAACGGCGTAAAAGGATTGGCAGTCTGCCAGCGTTCCGGGGTGAGCACTAGAAATATGCGGAGCTTCAGCTTTTGGTGCCCGGCTTCAGATCCAGCCCTCACCCTAGCCCTCTCCCAGAAGGAGAGGGAACCGATTGGGGGATGCTCTGGATATCCAGTGACCTGAGACAGCGCCATGGAATCCATAATCGCCCGTTTTTTTCAGGTCGACGAATGTCTTGAAACACCGCGGTCAGTCCCCTCGCCCTCCGGGAGAGGGAAGGGATCGAGGAATGGCGAAGAAATCCGGCGACCTGCCAGTCCTGTATTGAATCCAGAATCGGCCAGATAGTTCAGGTCGATGGATATCTGAAAACAACACGGTCAGCCCCCTCTCCCTCTGGGAGAGGGTCAGGGTGAGGGCGGCCCCCCACAGAACCGGGTTATTTTTTCTTCAGGCAATCACTCATGAACGTCTTGCGCGCATCGCCGGTCAGGGCTTTGGTGGCGGCATCGGCGTTGCAGGTTTTCATTTTCTGCTGCTGCGGCGTCAGGGCCTTGGCATCGTTGGCCGCTGGCGCTGCCTTGAGGCAAGTGCTCATGAATGTTTTGCGCTCATCGCCTTTCAGACTCTTGGCGGTCGCATCGGCATTGCAGGTGGTCATCTTGTTCTGTTGCGCCGTGGCGGCAAAACCTTGGGAACACAGGAGCAAACCAATCATCAACAAAGGGACACGCAACATCTTCATGGAGTTTTCTCCTTGTCGCCGCACCGATGGGAACGGCCTCTGCTGGAGTGTAGCCAAATCTTGTTACACCTTCCTGCCTTCCAGATGGCTACGGCGATACTGCTCTGGCGTACACCCGGCCTGCCGCGCGAACATGGCGATGAACGCCGAGCCACTGCTATAACCGAGATCGAAGGCGATTTCCTGCACGCTGCGGTTAGTTTCCAGCGCCTCGATCGCGGCGAGATAGCGCAAGCGCTGACGCCACTCGCCAAAACTCATCCCCAGCTCCCGAACGAATTGCCGGGCCAGCGTGCGTTCGCTGACATGCACCTGCAGCGCCCAATGCGCCAGCGGCTGATTGTTGCCCGGCTCGGCCTGCAAGGTTTCGAGAATCGCCAGCAGCCCCGGACTGCTCGCGTACGGCAGATAGCATTCATGCACTGGCGCCTGTTGCAGTTGATCGACGAGAACCTGAGCCAGACGCTGATCGGCATCGAGTTCAGGAATCTTCACGTCACGGGCGGCGAAGTCTTTGAGAATCGCCTTGAGAATGTCGCTGATCGCCAGGGTACAGGCGCGCTTGGGCAGTTCGGCGCAGACCTTGGGGTCGAGGCACACCGCGCGATAGTTGACCGGTTGATGGCTGTAGAAACTGTGCTCGACCTGCGGCGGCACCCACACCGCGTACTGCGGCGGCGACATGAAACGGCTGCCGTCGACGTCCATGTGCAGCACGCCATGAGCGGCGTACTCCAGCGTGCCCCACGGATGCCGATGCGGCGCGGCGAATTCATGGGCATTGAAGTCGGCGTAGCGGAAGTACACCGCTGACGGCAGTTCGCTGAAATCCAGCAGATCGATGTGTTTGCTGTTCATGCTGTCCGGTTTCAGAGGCAGGTTGTCCGGTTCGCAGTATAGGCCTGCATCCAGACAAGGGATAATTGCCCTTCATCAATGTACTGGTTTCGACTCATGCAATACGCGTTTCCGCTGCTGGCGATTTTTATCTGGGCCGGCAATACCGTGATCAACAAACTGGCGGTCGGGGCGATTTTCCCCGCCGAGATCGGTTTCTACCGCTGGCTGCTCGCCGGTTTGCTGTTCACCCCGTTCATGCTCAAAGCCGTAATCGCGCACTGGCCGCAGATCCGTCCGAATCTGAGCAGGATTTTCGTTCTTGGCGTACTCGGCATGGCGGTCTATCAGAGCCTCGCCTACTTCGCCGCAACCCTGACCACGGCGACCAACATGGGCATCATCCTCTCGCTGATGCCGTTGATGTCGCTGGCCATGGCGATCATCAGTCTCGGCCAACGCCTGACCGCCGGTGCGCTGGTCGGTGCGGTTCTGTCGTTTGCCGGCGTATTGGTCGTGGTCTCGTCCGGCAGCCTCGGCGCGTTGCTGCAGCACGGCGTGAACATGGGTGATGCGATGATGCTGATCGCCACACTGGCCTATGCGATCTACAGCACTTTGCTGAAAAAATGGCAGCTGCGCCTGCCGCCGCTGGTGTTGCTGTATTTGCAGGTGCTGGTGGCGATTGTCGTGTTGTTTCCGCTGTATGCCGCTTCGCCGAAGACTGGTTTGACCCTGCAGAACATACCGCTGGTGCTATATGCGTGCCTGCTCGCGTCAATGCTCGCGCCACTGGCGTGGATGCAGGCGGTGCAGCGCCTGGGGCCGAGTCGCACGACGTTGTTTTTTAACTTGCTGCCGTTGATTACCGCGCTGATTGCAGCAGGGGTGTTGAAGGAGCAGTTGGCGATGTATCACCTGGTGGGTGGCTTGTTGACCTTGGGCGGGGTGATTCTGTCCGAGCGTTGGACCACCGTGTTGGGCCGCCGGGCCAGCGTTGCCTGATGGAAAAGATCGCAGCCTGCGGCAGCTCCTACATGAGCTCGAGGCGTTCACAAAATTTGTGTGCGACACCGAACCTGTAGGAGCTGCCGCAGGCTGCGATCTTTTGATCCTAAAGGCCGGCAGCCTTTAGCCGCGCCGCATGCTCGACAAACAGCCGCACCGGATCCGCGCCCTTGCCGACCAGCCCCAGCGACTGATTGACGATGTCGAAGTGATCCAGCGGATAGTCATCGCCAATCACCGTGCCCAGATGCGAGCTGTAGCGCCCGACCATCCCGTCACACTGCCCCGGCTCACGCACGAAGGTTTTCGCAAACAAGCGACAGCTGCGATTGGTGCCGTCGAACAGATTACCGCCACGATCAGTCTTGCCCGGTTGCAACGTCCCTGACCATGAGTAATAACGCACACCATTGACCTCCTCCGGCCCGTGCCCACCCCAAGTTTCAGGCAAGCCCTGTGGATAACGCTGATTGAACAGCGCAACACCCTCAGTCGTCAGCGATTGGTGCGAGGCATGAATATCCACCGGCAGTTTCGGCCCGTGGTAACCGGTCTCCAGCAGCGCCATCAGCCAGCCGACAAAACGCAGCAATGCTTCAAGCAGACGGCCCTTGGCGCTGTCCGCCGGGTAGTGTTTTTGCAGATAGTCGGCCAGTTCCGAGCCATGATTCGGCCCGGCCACCGACGTCACCGAGGCCACCAGATCCGGCCGTTTCGCCGCCGCATAGCGCGCCGTCAGCGAACCCTGACTGTGGCCGAACAGGTTGACCTTGTGCGCCCCGGTCTCGCGCAAGATCTCGTCAATCCGCGCCAGCAACTGCTCGCCGCGCACCTCCGTCGAATGCAGCGGCGACACCTGTACAGCAATCACCGTCGCCCCACCACGGCGCAGCGCCTTGATGATGCCGTACCAGTACGGATAGAGAACCAGCCGGATAAACCCGAGCATGCCGGGCACCAGCACCAGTGGATAACGCGTCGACATGGGCAAACATCCTTGTGGTCGGTGAGTGGATGCCAAGCGTGCAAAACGCCCGCCAAGCATCCTCCTTGATGATGACAACTCGACGACCAGCCTACTTCAGGCCCACCACCCCCGCCACAATCAGCCCGACTGACAGCAGTTTGACCAGCGTCAGGCTCTCGCCCAACAGGGCGAAACCGAGGAACACCGTGCCGAGTGAGCCAATCGCGGTCCAGATCGGGTAGGCGATGCTCACCGGCAACTCGCGCATTGCCAGTGTCAGGAAGTAGATCCCGCCGACCGCCGCAATCACCGTGATCAACGACGGCCAGAGCCGGGTGAAGCCTTCGGCGTATTTCATGCCCATGGCGAACGTCACTTCAAATCCGGCGGCGATCAGCAGGAACAGCCAGGCCATTTAGAACTCCCGGGCAAGGCTGAGCAAACGCTGCTCGGCCTCGGCCAACGACACCGCGAAGGTGCGTTCGGCGGACTCTTCGCCCTCGGCCGCGACAACGCTGACGTCGTTGATGCCGATGAACCCCAGCGCCGTGCGCAACCACGGATCGGCGTGGTTCAAGGCTTCCAGTTCACCACCCGGGCCGAAACCGAAACCGCCGCGACTGGTGACGATCAGCGCCTTCTTGCCCTGCAACAGCGGGGTGTATTGGGCGACACCGTTGTCCAGTGTGTGGTCGAAGGTCAGGCCCAGGCGCACGATCTGATCGACCCAGGCCTTGAGGCCGCTGGGTACGCTGAAGTTGTACATCGGCGTGGAAATCAGCAGCAGGTCGTGGTCGAACAACTCGCCAACCAGTTGATCGCTCAGGGCCAGATCGGCCTGCATCGACAGTGGGCGTGCTTCAGGCTGTGGATAAAACGCGGCGGCGACAAAGGCTTCGTTAACCGCCGGAATCAACGCCCGACCGACCTCCCGGCGAGTCACTTGCGCCTGCGGATGACGCACCTGCCAGGCACTGAGAAAACTTTCCGCCAGACGCCGCGAGTGGGAACGGTCGCCGCGTGGGCTGGCATGAATCGCAAGAATTCTACTCATCTGTAATTCCTCCGGACTAGAATCAAACTGCTTGTGGCTTGCAGCTTGAAGCTCGCCACTGCTTCTTCTCAAATGAGCAAAAATCACTCGGGATGAATTGATTTCATCCGTGGAGCTTTCAATGTTTGCCTCGTTGCCTCTCACCGCTCTGCGCGCCTTTGAATCGGCATCACGCCTGCTGAGCTTCAAGGCTGCCGCCGAAGAGCTGTCAGTCACACCCACGGCGATTTCCCACCAGATTCGCTCGCTGGAAGACTGGCTCGGCGTCGCGTTGTTCGAGCGTCTGCCGCGCCAGGTACGTCTGACCGAGGGCGGTGAACGCCTGTTTCGCAGCCTGCACGGCGCATTGCTGGAGGTGGCGCAAAGCGTCGACACCCTGCGCCCGCAACGCAACGCCAGCACGCTGACGCTGTCGACCACCGCCGCGTTTGCTGCGCTGTGGCTGGTGCCGCGTCTCGGGCGCTTTTACGCGCAGCATCCGAACATCAACGTGCGCCTCGATACGCACTGCGAAGTCATCGATCTGCATCAGGACGCCAGTGTCGATCTGGTCCTGCGCTACAGCCTCGACGATTACCCGAACCTGTATGGCCTGTGCCTGTTCGATGAGTCGTTCGGCGTGTACGGCTCACCCGAGCAAGTGGCGCTGGCGGCGCGGCGTACACCCACGTTGATCAGCGTGCGCTGGCACAATTCCAAGCTGTATGCCCATGGCTGGGAAGCGTGGTGCGCCAAGGCCGGCGAGAACTGGTTACACGCGCAACCGGCCATCCGCGAATACGATGAAGAGCATTACGCCCTGCAAGCGGCGATCGCCGGGCAAGGGCTGGTGCTGGCGAGCAACATTCTGGTGTCGGAGAGTGTCGCCAGCGGTTTGCTGGTGCCGTTCATGGGCCAGGTTCAGGTCGATGGCGCCGGGTACAGCGCGTTGTGCGTGCCGGGGCGCGAGCGGCATCCGCCGGTGCGGGCTTTTTTTGCCTGGCTGCGCGAGGAGGCAGTTTTGTCCGGGCTGGCGCCAAGATCGCAGCTTTCGGCAGCTCCTACAGGGGTTGCGTAAACCGATAAAACTTTTTGCAACGCTCACGACTCACAGTTTAGGTAGCGACCGCGTCCGCAGAACGTGGCGACAATCGGATTAGCCTCCAGGAGATCGAAATGAGCGACGACCTGCATCTGTCAGATGTTCAAACCTTGCGCGAACGTGCGCGCCAACACGTCGAGAACGGCGCCGTCACCGAGGGCTACAGCGCCGACCGTGAAGAGGTGCTGCGCTTGCTCAATGAATCGCTGGCCACTGAACTGGTCTGCGTGTTGCGCTACAAGCGCCACTACTTCATGGCCAATGGTGTGAAAGCCCATGTGGCCGCCGAAGAGTTTCTCGAACACGCCACCCAGGAAGCCCAGCACGCTGACCGTCTGGCCGAGCGCATTGTGCAATTGGGTGGCGAGCCCGAGTTCAACCCCGACATGCTGTCGAAGATGTCCCACGCGCAATACGTGGCCGGCAACACCCTCAAAGAGATGGTCTACGAAGACCTCGTTGCCGAGCGGATCGCCATCGACAGCTATCGCGAAATCATCCAGTACATCGGCGAAAAAGACCCGACTACGCGACGTATCTTCGAAGATATCCTGGCGCAGGAAGAAGAGCATGCCGATGACATGGCTGACATCCTGAACGACCTCTAAACCCTATCGCGAGCAGGCTCACTCCTACATGGGAACGCATTCCAAATGTAGGAGTGAGCCTGCTCGCGATGGCGTCTTTACTAACGCTGAAGATTACTTGGTAGGTTTTACGGTAACGGGCGCCTTGCCCGCCTTCATCTGCTCCAGCAACGGCGCACACTGATTCGGCTCACCGCCACTCGGTGCCACCAGCGCCAACAGCCCCGCCGCCGGCGCGGCGATCACACCCAGCGCAACCATCCCCGCCCCGCGCAACATCAGCGGCACAGCCTTCACACCCGCGTCCGGCTTGATGAATTTGCCGCGTACATACAGCGGCGAACGCAGGGAAATCAACCGCCAGCCCTTGGACTCCGGCGTCACCGTCAGGTCGAGTTGCTCGGTGGCCATGTTCGCCGTGCCATCGATATAGATGATCGCGTTCTCGGTATCGAAGACAAACAGCTGCGTGGTCGCCAGACCGGTCTTGATGTCGAAGTCTGCCGCCGCGCAGTTGATCTTCACTTCCTTGTCGCCAAAGATCTTGCCGACCACATAGTTGCCGACGTTGAGCCCGGCCAGTTCCATCAGTTCGCGGCTGATCGCGCCGTCGTTGATCAACATCTTCAACTTGCCGTTGGCGCCGCCCAGTAGCTTGGCCACCGAGTTGCCGCGACCAGTGATATCGGCGTCGCCGTTGAGCTCACCGAAACTGGTCTTCATTGGCTCGAACGTCGGGAACAGCTCCTTGAGCTTGAACCGGCGCGCGGTCAGTTTGGCCCGGCCTTCCAACGGTTCGGTGCGACCGTTGAGGCGGATCTGTGCATCGAGATTACCGCCAGCGACGCCGAAGCGCAGTGGCTCCAGGCTGAGCTCACCGTCATTGAGTTTCAGGTGGGTATAGAGGTCGTTGAACGGCAGTTTCTCGCTGTGGACGATGCGCTTGCCGGTGAACTCGACGTCGGCATCCATCGCGCGCCAGCGGTCGGTCTTGAACTCTTCCACCGGCAGCACTTTATCGGCCGGCTGTTTGCTCTCGCCGCCGCGCGCCTTCTGCTTGTCATTGGAGTCAGCGCCGATCAGCGGTGCGAGGTCAGCGAACAACAGTTGATTGGAAAGCAACGCGCCGCTGAGTTTCGGCCGTGGCTGGCTGGCGACGTAGGTAAGGTCGCCATGGATGTCGCTGCTGCCGATTTTGCCGTTGAACTGCTCGTAGGTGAATTTCGCGCCCGCTTCGTCATGCAGTTTGGCGATCAAATGGCCATCAGTGGCATACGGCGGCGTGTCCGGCAGGGTCACGCCAGTCAGCGGATAAAGATTGCTGAGGCTCGCGCCGGCCAGTTTCAAGCGCAGATCGAGGGCGCCGAGGTTGAGCGGATCAGTCAGCGTGCCGGCCAGTTCGATGCGAGTGTCGCCGATCTTCGCTTGGGCCTGCAGCGGGAATGGCTTGCGCGCATCCTGCAAGGCGAGCAGCCCGCCGATCTTGCCTTGGCCGGAGAGGTTCTGACCGTGGTATTGGCCTTTGACCTTCAAGGCAAATGCATAATCCTGCGGCGCACCGCCCTTGTCCTGCGCAGTCTTCGCCGCTTTGGCTCCGACGATGTCGCTGTAGGGGATGGGTTTGCCCAGCGGATCGATCAGCACATCAAGATTGGTTTTGAGCGTTTGATCGTCGAGGGTGACATGGCCCTTGTCAAAACCGATGGCGCCGATGTCGACCACCCAGCTCGAGGGTTCAGCGTTCGGATCTTTCGGGTCAAACTTGAACGTCCAGTTGGCGCGGCCATCGGCCAGACGCTGCAACTCGGCATTGGGTTCGGTCAGGTCGATGCGCGGAATCACCACGCGTTGCGCCAGCAATGCCAGCGGCGAGATACGCAGCTCAACGCGTTTGAGCGTGACCATCTGCTGCTTTTTCGACCAGTCCGGGTTGCCCAGGCTCAAATCCTCAGCGACCACGTGCGGCCACGGCACCCAGGCGCGCCAGCCACCCTCGTCCGGCTCGCGCTGCCAGATCACCGCGAGGTTGCCATTAATAGCAAACGGTCGGTGCAGTTCTTCCGAGACTTTGGCGTTGAGCGGCGGTTTGATCCGGTTCCAGTCGAAGAACACGATGATCAACACCAGCACGGCCAGTAACAGCACGAGGATGGCGAAGGTCCAGCTGAAGATTTTTCCAGTGCGCGTCATGCACAAAGCTCCTGATCACGACCGCACGCAAAGACTGCGGCGTACGGCTGAAACGGCGGGCCAAAGCGGCCCTCATGAAGTCTACGACTGGCAAACCAGCCGCAGGTTTAATCGAAAGGCCGATTGGCGCGTAAAAAGTCGCGCGAAATCTGACCAATCAGTCGAACAGTGTTACCGCGACCCGCACGTTTGCGAGGCGCGAGTGAGTCGGAAATACCCACCTCGGTGCAAAACCGTCGCCCGGAAAGCCGCGATCTAGAGCCTCCCGGCAGAACAATCAATTCTGTTGATTATTACCATTGCGTTTATGAACTTTTATATCGACTTATCGAGAGTAGCATTGCCCTCGTACCCACTTTATCGCCCTCCCAAGGAGCAACCCATCATGAAACGCCAATTACTGCTCAGCCTTACCCTGTCGATGCTAGCCAGCACTGCTTTCGCCCTGCCCGCTGCCGATCAGGCTACCCCGCAAGTGAAATCCAGCCACTCGGTATTCAGCCAGACCGTAGCAGCTGATGGTTCGGACCGTACCCCACAAGGCCAGACCCTGGCTGAAGGCGGCCGTGATCGCCTGGAAGAGAAAGGCCTGGTTCAGGACGGCTACGACAAGACCCCACAAGGCCAGACCCTGGCTTCCGACGGCAGCGACCGCACTCCACAAGGCCAAACTCTGGCTTCCGACGGCAGCGACCGCACCCCACAAGGCCAAACTCTGGCTTCCGACGGCAGCGACCGCACCCCACAAGGTCAGACCCTGGCTGACGACGGTTTCGATAAAACCCCACTGGGTCAAGCACTCGCCGAAGGTGGTGGTGACCGTGTGATCGAACGCAACAGTGCCTTGAGCTAAGCCCATGGCGGCCTCGAAAAAAAGCCCAATCACCGGATTGGGCTTTTGACTTTTCTGGCCGGTGAAATCTTCTGCTCCATGTCCTCTCGTTCGACGCCGACAAAGCCGATTTGCTAGAGTGCGGCGCTTGTCCTGCCAAAGAACACACCCTGCGATGCTGCCCCGCGCCGAACAGAAACAACAGACCCGCAACGCCTTGATGGACGCTGCCCGCCACCTCATGGAAAGCGGCCGAGGATTCGGCAGCCTGAGCCTGCGCGAAGTGACCAAAACCGCCGGGATTGTGCCCACCGGTTTCTACCGGCATTTTGCCGATATGGATGAGCTCGGCCTGGTGCTGGTCAGTGAAGTCGGCCAGACCTTCCGCGAAACCATCCGTCTGGTGCGCCACAACGAATTCGTCATGGGCGGCATCATCGATGCCTCGGTGCGGATCTTCCTCGACGTGGTCAGCGCCAATCGCTCGCAATTCCTGTTTCTCGCCCGTGAACAGTACGGCGGTTCGCTGCCGGTGCGTCAGGCAATCGGCCGGTTGCGCGAGAACATCAGCTCCGACCTGGCGGCCGACCTGACGATGATGCCCAAGCTTCAGCACCTGGACGCCGCCGGTTTGAGCGTGATGGCTGACCTGATCGTCAAATCAGTCTTCGCTACCCTCCCCGACATCATCGATCCGCCGGCCGAAGCCCTGCCGGAGCATCTGACGCCGCAGGCGAAGATCACCCAGCAACTGCGCTTTATCTTTATTGGGCTCAAGCACTGGCAAGGGCTGGGCAGTACCGAATAACTCCCCTCTTCCCGCCACACCACAAATCCCCTGTAGGAGTGAGCCTGCTCGCGATAGCGGTCTACCAGTCAAATAGTTGCTGACTGACACACTGCTATCGCGAGCAGGCTCACTCCTACAAAGGTGCGCCGCGTCAGCCTCCATTTGGTGCATAAAAAAATCTTCACGCACCAAAACCTTCCATATTCCCGCAACATCTTGAAACATCCACTACGCTCCGACAGGGATTTCCTACATCTCGTCCGATTGGCAAGGCCCTTGCTCTAGCCTGAGTATTGTCCATAGTTGGAAGCTTTCCGATGCTGGTGATTCACCGCAGAATCGACCCTCAACCCGTCTGGGCCGCCGAGTTGCACCTGACCTTCGAAGCGCGGAGCAAAAGCCGTTTGCGCTGTTTCAGTGCCGAGGGCGAAGACGTCGGGTTGTTTTTGGAGCGCGGTCAGCCGCCGCTATATGACGGCGAATGCCTACAAGCTGAAGACGGCCGCATCGTCCGCGTCTGCGCCCGCCCCGAGCAATTGCTGCACGTCACCTGCGCCAACGCCTTCGAACTGACCCGCGCCGCCTATCACCTGGGTAACCGCCACGTCGCCCTGCAAGTCGGCGATGGCTGGCTGCGTCTGCTCGACGATTACGTGCTCAAGGCGATGCTCGAACAGCTTGGTGCGCAGGTAGAAGCCATCGAAGCGCCATTCCAGCCCGAGCACGGCGCTTATGGCGGCGGCCATCACCATTCTCGACACGGCGACGAAGACTTCAACTACGCGCCGAAACTCCATCAGTTCGGCGTACGCCTGTGAATCCGGCCTGGGCGCTGCTGCGCCTGGCCAGTCCGCAATTGCCGATTGGCGGCTACAGCTACTCGCAAGGCCTGGAAATGGCCGTGGATAACGGCCGCGTGAACAACCCGGACAGTGCCCGGCGCTGGATCAGCGATCAGTTACTGCTCAACCTCGCCCGGTTCGAGGCGCCACTGCTGCTCGCCCATTGCCAGGCAGCCGCCGATGAACAATGGGCGGAGTTGCTGGGCCTCTGCGAAAGCCATCGGGCCAGCCGCGAGACACGCGAGTTGCATCTGGAGAGCCGGCAGATGGGCTATTCGTTACAGCAACTGCTCAATGGTTTGCCGGAACTCGACACGCACGCCCGCGACTTTCTCGATCAATGCCCCGAACCGCATCTGGCCCTGTGCTGGGCGCTGGCCGCGCGCGCCTGGGGCATCAGCCCGCAAGACGCCCTCGCCGCGTGGCTGTGGAGCTGGCTGGAAAACCAGCTCGCCGTCCTGATGAAAACCCTGCCGCTGGGCCAGCAAGCCGCCCAGCGCCTGACCAGCGAACTGCTGCCACTGCTGCAACAAGCGCAGCAGGACGCGAGCCGAATCAATCCCGACCACATGGGCAGCGCCGCGTTCGGCCTGTCCCTGGCGTGCATGGCCCACGAGCGCCAGTACAGCCGCCTCTTCCGCTCTTAGGAGAAACAACCATGAACACACAACCCCTGCGCGTCGGCATCGGCGGCCCGGTCGGTTCCGGTAAAACCGCGTTGACCCTGGCTCTGTGCCTGGCCCTGCGCGAGCGCTACAACCTCGCCGTGGTCACCAACGATATCTACACCCGCGAAGACGCCGATTTTCTCGTGCGCAACGAAGCCCTCGCACCGGAGCGGATCATCGGCGTGGAAACCGGTGGCTGTCCGCACACCGCGATCCGCGAAGACGCCTCGATCAACCTTGAAGCAGTGGATCAACTGAACCGGCGCTTTCCGGGACTGGATCTGATTCTGGTGGAATCCGGCGGCGACAACCTGTCGGCGACCTTCAGCCCGGAACTGTCCGACCTGACCATCTACGTGATCGACGTCTCAGCGGGCGACAAATTGCCGCGCAAGGGCGGGCCGGGGATCTGCAAATCCGATCTGCTGGTGATCAACAAGATCGATCTGGCGCCACTGGTGGGCGCCTCGCTGGAGATGATGGACAGCGACACAAAACGCATGCGCAACGGCAAGCCGTTCGTCTTCAGCAACCAGAAAACCGGTCAGGGCCTTGAGCAAATCATCGCCTTCATCGAACGCCAGGGCCTGCTGACCGCAGCCTGATTCACTGCTCAACAAGGAAGCTTATCCATGACACTCAAACGTATTCTTGGCGCTGTGGCGCTGCTGCTGACGCCAGCGCTGGCCTTCGCTCACCCAGGGCATGGCGACAGCGGCCTGGTCGCCGGTATCAGCCACCCGATTGGCGGCCTCGACCATTTGCTGGCGATGCTAGCTGTCGGTTTGTGGGCCGCGCAGCAGCGGGGCGCCGCGCGCTGGGCGCTGCCGTGCACGTTTGTCGGCACCATGCTGATCGGCGGCATGCTCGGTTTTGAAGGGCTGGAATTGCCAGCGCTGGAAAGCGGGATTGCCGCGTCGGTGCTGGCGCTGGGTCTGGCAGTAGCCTTGGCGGTGCGTCCGCCGTTGGTCATGGCGGTGGTGGCGACGGCGGTGTTTGCGTTGTTCCATGGCGTGGCGCATGGTTTGGAACTGCCGGACATGAGCAGTCCTTGGGCGTATGCGGCGGGTTTCGTCGCCGCGACGGCTGCACTGCATGCGGCGGGTTATGGCGTGGTGCGTTTCCTGCCTCAGGCTGCTGCACCGTTGGTGCGCCTTGCAGGTGCTGCCTCAGCAATAACAGGCGCCTGGCTGCTGGCAGGCTAATCTCCATCGCCCGTACCGGCCTCATCGCTGGCAAGCCAGCTCCCACAAGGATATTTGGTGTTCACACAATTGTGGACTTACCCAATCACCTGTGGGAGCTGGCTTGCCAGCGATGACGGCCGATCAGACACCAAGACTCTAACGGCCGCCGCTCTGCTACCATGTCGCGCAATCGCCCCAGCCGTGACGACGTCCGCCCATGCCCCACGCTTCTTGCTCCACCTCCCTGCCCGAATTGACCGCCCTGTTCGGCGCTGTGCAGCAGCATTTCGTCAACGTGATCGTGCCGCTCTGGCAAGGCCCGGGCTGGAACGCCGACATGGCGTTGCCCTACGAGGCGCTGGACGCCGCGCATCAGCCACTGCCACCGCAGCGCTATCGGGCGATGGCCTGTGCACGGCAGCTGTATCTGTTTTCCAGTCTGATCGGGGTTGTGGATAACGCTGAAGTGCGTGCAGCGGCACTGTTCCGCTCCTTGCAACGGCACTTTCATGATGCCGAGCATGGCGGCTGGTTCTACAGCATCGACGCCCAAGGCAAACCGCTGGACCAGCGCAAGGATCTCTACACCCACGCCTTTATCCTGTTTGCCTGCGCGCATTACTGGGCAAAATCCGGCGATCCGCTGGTCGAGTCGACGCTCAATGCTGCGCTGGAAATCATCGGTCGACGCTTTGCCACCGGCGATGGCCTGTACGAAGCCTGCCTGGAACGCGACTGGATCACCCTGCAAACCGGTCCACTGCAAAACCCGTTGATGCACCTGGCCGAAGCATTCCTCGCCACCCTTGCCGTGCGCGAAGATGCCCAGACGCAGAAAGCGTTGCTGGAGTTATGCACAGCCATGCACAAGCAGTTCGTCGATCCGCAATATGGCGTGTTGATGGAAAAACCGCTCGGGGCTGTGGATAACTGGTATGAGCCGGGGCATCAGTTCGAATGGTATTTCCTGCTCGAATCGTCGCCGTTATTGCGTGGTTCGAAACTGCATGCGGCGCTTGACCGGGCGTTTGCCTTCACCGAGCAATACGGTGTGGTGCAGCCATCCGGCGCAGTACGGGCGATGCTCGATCTGGAAACGGACGGACGCCCGCGAGACTCGACCCAGCGGATCTGGGCGCAGGCGGAATATCTGCGCGCACTGACCTTGCGTCAGGGCAGTGAAGCGGTGGTGCTGCGCCAGTTACAGGCGTTGCAACAGCGGTTTCTGCATGCCGGTGGCTGGCATGAGTGCCGGGATGAGTTGGGCGAGGTGAGCCGTAAGGACATGCCTTCAACTACGCCGTATCACTTGGCGACTTGCTATAGCGGCCTGGCTGAATATCTGCGCTGACGGATAAATGGCTATCGCGAGCAGGCTCACTCCTACAGGGGAACGCATTCCAAATGTAGGAGCGAGCCTGTTCGCGAATGGCCGTTATAAGGTCGCTATGCGATCCACTTCTTGTCACCGGTAAAGCTGATGGTCAACCAGCGCGCCGCATCCGGCTTGCCCAGCTTCGCCGATATCTCTTCGCGTAACGCGTCCAGCTGTCCGACATTGCTCAACGCATAATCCGCCGGCAACACCACATGAATTTCGATAAAACGTGCCCGTCCGTGCTTCTGCACGTACGAGACGTAATCATCGAAACCATGCTCGGTTTTTGCCGCGTCCATTACCTGTCGCACCTGATCATCCAGCGTGTCCGGCGCGATCCCCAGCACATCGCGTAAGGCCGGGCCAAGGATCTTGAACGCCGGAGGCAACATGGTCAGCGCCAGCACGATCAGGATCAGCGGGTCGACATACACCGCCCACTGCCCATAGCCTTGGGACTTGAGCAGCAGCGCCGCGAGGAAACTGATCAAAAGGCCCACGGACAGCATCGCGTCCACCAACCAACTGATGTTGTCGAACTGGATCAGACTGGATTTGAGCTTGCGATTACGGTGCCGAACGTAGAAGAAGTAGGCGAACTCGACAACGGTAAACACCGCGGCATAAATGATCACCAGTCCTAACTCGATGTCGCGGCCACCGTTGATGATGCCGAACACGCCGTTGAGAAACGCGTAGATCGCGATCAGCATCAGGAAACTGCCTTCGATCAGCAGCACCATCGGCTCCAGATGCCAGAAACCGAACTGGAAACGGTGGTTGCTTTGCTTGGCGATCAGCTTGGCAGTGATCAGCATCAGGACTTTGATGAAGGTTGCGATCAGCGAGAAAAAACCATCAAACAGGATGGATTGGGAACCTGAAACAAAACCGGTGACGATCCCGGCAATCGCCACAGCCAACATCAGAATGGTCGATTGTTTGAGCAGTGCCTGCTCACCTCGGTTACTCACTTTGACTCCTCGAAAAACCTTGAAAACCGCGGGGTGCGGTTGGGTTGTTGCGAGAGGAGTTTACCTTATCGGGATTTATTGCCTGTGCTGGCCTCATCGCTGGCAAGCCAGCTCCCACAAGTACCGAGTCGCTCACAAGATTCGTGTGCACCGATAACCCTGTGGGAGCTGGCTTGCCAGCGATTGGCCGTGACGCGGTGTCAGGCCTTGTTACGCTCAATGGCAAAACCCGCCCAGGTCTGGCTCACCGGCATCAATTCCAGACTGTTGATGTTGATGTGCGCCGGCGCGTTCATCACCCAGAAAATCGTCTCGGCAATGTCCTGCGGCTGGATCGGCTCGGCACCAGCGTAGGTCGCGTTGTAACGCTCCTGATCGCCGGCAAAACGCACCAGCGAGAACTCGCTCTCGCACAGCCCCGGCTCAATGTTACTGACCCGCACGCCCGTGCCTTGCAAGTCGCAACGCAGGTTCAGCGAGAACTGTTTAACGAACGCCTTGGTCGCGCCATACACGTGGCTGCCCGGATACGGATAGTTGCCAGCAATGGAGCCAAGGTTGACGATGCCGGCGCCACGGCCATGGGCGATCAGGCGTGGCAGCAGCAAGCGGGTGGCGTACATCAGGCCTTTGACGTTGGTGTCGACCATGGTGTCCCAATCGTCGAGATCGCACTTCGGCGCCGGATCCACGCCCAGCGCCAGACCTGCGTTGTTGATCAACCCGCGAAGCTTTGCGAACGACGGCGGTAGATTGGCAAT
Source organism: Pseudomonas sp. Mb7 (assembly GCF_054790525.1). Lineage (NCBI taxonomy): Bacteria > Pseudomonadati > Pseudomonadota > Gammaproteobacteria > Pseudomonadales > Pseudomonadaceae > Pseudomonas > Pseudomonas sp. Mb7. The sequence continues at coordinate 6,336,695 of NZ_CP186501.1, read as the reverse complement.
CGCCTCCTCCATGGCCTTGCGGTCACGCACATCAAGCACCAGACCGTGCACTTCGGTCTGTTTCGACAATTCGGCGCACAACGCATTGAGGCGTTCTTCACGACGGCCGGTCAGCACCAGTTTCCAGCCAGCCTCGGCAAAACGGCGGGCACAGGCTTCACCAAATCCGGACGTCGCGCCGGTGATAAACAGGGTGTTGGACATCGTGTTCTCCTTGCTTCGGCCGCCGGGGCAGCCCTTGGAATAGAAAATCAGCAGGCAGCATGCCCGCCCGCGCATTCACGGGCAACACCCACAAGCTGTACAAAAAACAACCAGACATGCCAACGCCATAGCGACCGTGGCCTGTAGCCATGTGCACGCATGTTATCCACAGTCCCTTCCACAGTTTCCGGGGGCAACTGGAAACGCGCAAAGCCGCGCCACACAAGGCTTTGCGGGCGAAATAGAAAGTTTTTTGCTTGACCCTGAAGTGGCGGATGTGCGGGAGATGGCATTTTGCACGAACGGACGTTTAGCACAGTGATTGCGCGAGGCCAGTAATTACGGCGCTCAGCGCGGTCTTTCCAGAGTTTAATCACAGACTTATCCACAGCCTTGTTCACCTGGAACCGGCCGATTGGCAATGTCTAGAAAAAGATTGACAACGACGTCTTCAGCCCTCTCAAAAACGCCTGATCAAAAAACAACCACACACTTGCAAGCCACGGTTTACAAGGCGTCCAGCCAGATACACCCACGTTATTCACAGCCAGCTCCACAGTAACCGGGGACAAGTCAAAACTGTGGAAAAACAGCCATTTGCAGCGTCTATATGTCGCGCTTTGGCAGCTTGGGGAATTTGTTTTCCACAATTCCACGCAACACTTGAAATCACTGATCAATTCCCTGTAGGAGCTGCCGAAGGCTGCGATCTCCTGATCTTTAAAGACAACATCAAAAGATCGCAGCCTTCGGCAGCTCCTACACAGGCGTGCGGTATGTTTGAGGAATGAAAAAGCCCCGGGACTTGCGTCGCCGGGGCTGTGCATAACGTCGAGGAATCAGTGCCCGCCCAGATAGGCGTTACGCACTTCCTCATTCACCAGCAACTCTTTACCCGTGCCCGTCAGGCGAATCTCGCCGTTGACCATCACATATGCGCGGTCCGAAAGCTTCAGCGCATGGTTGGCGTTCTGCTCAACCAGGAAAATGGTCATGCCGGTTTTCGCCAATTCCCGCAGGGTCGCGAAAATCTGCTTCACCACAATCGGCGCCAGGCCCAGGCTCGGCTCATCGAGCAGCAACAACTTTGGTCGGCTCATCAAGGCACGGGCAATGGCGAGCATTTGCTGTTCACCACCAGACATGGTCATCGCCCGTTGGTTACGTCGCTCTTCCAGCCGTGGAAACAGCGTAAACATACGCTGCATGTCCTCTTTGGCGTACTTGTCGCCAATCGGGATGGTGCCCATCAGCAGGTTTTCCTCGACGGTCATGTCGGGGAACACTCGCCGCCCTTCCGGCGATTGCGCGATGCCGTTGGAGGCGATGTAGTGCGAGGACTTGTGGGTAATGTCGACGCCTTGATAAAGGATCTGCCCGCCTGCCGCCCGTGGCTGGCCGAAGATCGACATCAGCAACGTCGATTTGCCGGCACCGTTGGAGCCGATCAGGCTGACGGTTTCCCCTTCGTTGATCTGCAGAGAAACACCTTTGAGGGCCTGGATCGGGCCATAGAAGACGTCGAGGTCTTTGAGTTCGAGGATCGGTTGCGTCATACCAGCTCCTCTTCGTCGGCGCCCAAATAGGCTGCGATCACCTTCGGGTCGTTGCGGATCGCTTCAGGCCCGCCTTCGGCGATGACGATGCCGTGGTCCAGCACCACGATGTGGTCGGAAATGCTCATAACCATGCCCATGTCGTGTTCGATCAGCACCACGGTCAGATCGTGCTCGTCGCGCAGCAGCCGGATCATCGCGCTGAGCGCTTCGGTTTCCTGAGGGTTGAGGCCGGCGGCCGGTTCGTCGAGGCAGATGATCTGCGGCCGCGTGCACATGGCCCGGGCAATTTCCAGACGACGCTGTTGGCCGTAGGAAAGCTCACCGGCGAGCCGGTTCGCGCAGTCCACCAGATCGACCACTTCCAGCCAATAGAACGCGCAATCCAGCGCGTCACTTTCGGCCTTGCGGTAGCCCTTGGTGTTGAGGATGCCGGCCAGCATGTTGCGGTTGACCCACATGTGCTGGGCCACCAGCAGGTTTTCCAGTACCGACATTTCCTTGAACAGGCGAATGTTCTGGAACGTCCGCGCCAGGCCTGCCCGGTTCACCAAGTGCGTACCGCCGAACATTTTGTAGTACATGCGGCTGAGGAAAGATTTCGGCGAAACGAAGTCGGTCGGTTTGAACGACTCGCCGAGCAACTGGATGACGTTGGTCTGCTGGCCGCGCACGTTGAGTTCGATCTTGCCACCCGAGGCCTTGTAGAACCCGGTCAGGCAGTTGAACACCGTGGTCTTGCCAGCACCGTTGGGGCCGATCAGGGCGAAGATCGAGTTGCGTTTGACCTTCAGGCTGACATCGCTCAAGGCCTTGATGCCACCGAAATGCATCATCAGTTTTTCAACAGAGAGTACGACTTCACTCATGGCGCAGTCCTCTCATAGTGAATGGCACCTTTGCGTGGAGTGACCCCGGTCCGGCTGATGCGGATCAGCCCGCGTGGTCGCCAGATCATCATCAACACCATCAGGATGCCGAACAGCAGCACGCGGTATTCAGCGAAGCCGCGCAGCAATTCCGGAGCAACCGTCAGCACGAACGCGGCGATCACCACACCGATGGTCGAGCCCATACCGCCGAGCACGACGATGGCGAGGATCAGCGCCGATTCGAAGAAGGTGAACGAGGTCGGGTTGACGAAGCCTTGGTAGGTGGCGAAGAACACACCGGCAAGACCGGCGGTCGATGCACCGATGGTGAACGCCGAGAGCTTGACCAGCACGTGGTTGAGGCCCATCGAGCGGCAGGCGATTTCATCTTCACGCAAGGCTTCCCAGGCGCGACCGACCGGCATTTTCACCAGACGATGCTTGATGTACAACACGGCCAACACCACGAGGAACAGCACCGCGTAGATGAAGTAGTACTTCACATCCGGGTTGTAGGCGATGCCGAAGAACTCGTGAAACGGCACCCCGCCATCCTTCGCCCGCTTACCGAACTCCAGACCGAAGAACGTCGGCAATGGCGCCGGCATGCCGTTCGGGCCGCCGGTCAGTGACAACCAGTTGTTGAGGACCAGGCGAATGATTTCACCGAAGCCCAGGGTCACGATTGCCAGGTAGTCGCCGTGCAGGCGCAGCACCGGGAAACCGAGGATGCAGCCGGCCAGCCCGGCAGTGATCGCCGCTAGCGGTAGCACCGTCCAGAAGCCCAGACCGAGATACTGATAACCCAGCGCCAGACCGTAGGCACCGATGGCGTAGAACGCCACGTAACCGAGGTCGAGCAGACCGGCCAGACCGACCACGATGTTCAGCCCCAGCCCCAGCAGCACGTAGATCAAGCCGAGGATGACCACGCCGAGCAGATAGGAGTTGGAGACAAACGGCACGATGACGGCCAGCACAATCAGCAGCGGGATGATCCAGCGCAGCGAGGATTTGTGATCGGCAGGCAGCACGTGCACCCCAGAGCCAGTACTCTCGAATCCGTCGAGAATTTTCAGGCCCTTGGGCGTTTGCAGGAACAGGCTGAGGGCAAAGCGGCCGATCATGACAATGCCGATGATCCAGGCCACCCGGGTCGGTTCAAGGTTGAAGCTGTAACCCTCGAGCACGACGCCGACAATCGGACCGAAAACGATCAGGGCAATCAGGCCGGCAAGAATCGCCTCAACCAGGCTTTTTTTGATATCGATGGATTTTTGAGTGGTTGAAGACATCGCTTACACCTTCGACACAAGAGGACGGCCCAACAGGCCCTGCGGCCGGAAGACCAGAACAAGTACGAGCAGCGAGAAGCTGAACACGTCTTTGTAGTCGGAGTTGACCAGGCCGGAGAACAGCGACTCGGAGATGCCGAGGATGATCCCGCCGAGCATTGCCCCAGGCAGTGAACCGATCCCGCCAAGCACCGCAGCGGTGAACGCCTTGATGCCGATAATGAAGCCGGCATAGAAGTCGAAAGTGCCGTAGTTCATGGTGATCAGTACGCCGGCCAGCGCCGCCATGGCTGCACCGATGATGAACACATAGGAAATGACCCGATCGGTATTGATGCCGAGGATCGAAGCCATCTTGCGGTCTTGCTGGGTCGCACGGCACATGCGTCCGAGCTTGGTGTACTTGATGACGTAGGTCAGCAGGCCCATGCCGACGAATGCGGCCACCAGAATGAAGACTTTGGTGTAGGTGAGTTGCACGAAGCCGGTACCGATTTCAACACGCCACGCACCGCTCAGCAGGGTAGGTACGCCCTGTTGTTTGGCGCCCTGGGCGATCTGTGCATAGTTTTGCAGGATCAGCGAGATACCGATGGCGCTGATCAACGGTGCCAGGCGGGTGGAGTTGCGCAGGGGTTTGTAAGCGACACGCTCGATGACCCAGCCATACACCGCCGTGACGACGATGGTGAAGATCAGCGTGCCGAGCATCAGCAGTGGGAAAGATTCGATACCGAAGTACGCCAGCAGAGCCAGACTGATTGCCGCCAGGTAAGCAGAAATCATGTAAACCTCGCCGTGGGCGAAGTTGATCATGCCGATGATGCCGTAGACCATTGTGTAGCCGATGGCGATCAGGCCATAGACCGACCCGAGGGTCAGGCCGTTGACCAGTTGCTGCAGGAAAATACCATCCATAACGCAATCTCACGCAGTGAGAACCTGCACACCTGTGGAGTGCGGTTCTTCTAGGAAAAATACAGATTTACGTCGGAGCAATGTCAGAGCGCGAACGGTTCGATCACCACAGGACCTTGTGGGAGCTGGCTTGCCAGCGATAGCGGTAGAACATTCAACACAGTTGTCGACTGTCAGGCCGTCATCGCGGGCAAGCCCGCTCCCACAGGGCTTTGCGGAGTTCAAAGGGTCGCGTCAGCCCTTACTTCTGTTTTTCCAGCTGGTGATATTTGCCGTCCTTGTCCCACTGGTAAACCACGTAGTCAGAGACTTTCAGGTCACCCTTGGAATCCCAGGTTTTTTCGCCCATCACGGTTTTCACCGGATTTTTCTTCAGCCAGGCCGCAGCCTCTTCGCCCTTGTTGGACTTCGCGCCGTTGAACGCGGCAGCCAGGGTTTGCACCGAAGCGTAGGCGTACAGGGTGTAGCCTTCAGGCTCGGTACCGGCCTTGCGGAAAGCGTCCACTACGGTCTTGCTCTCTGGCAACAGACGCGGGTCGGCGCCGAAGGTCATCAGCACGCCATCGGTGAATTGCGGGCCACCGGCGGTGGTCACCAGCTCGTCAGTCACGATGCCGTCATCGGACATGAACTTGACGTCTTTCAGGCCTTGTTCACGCAGTTGGCGAACCAGCGGGCCGGCTTCCGGGTGCAGACCGCCGAAGTAGACGACGTCGGCGCCAGCGCCACGGATCTTGGTAACGATGGTGCTGAAGTCTTTTTCGCCACGGGTCAGGCCTTCGTACAACACAGGCGTCACGCCGCGCTTGACCAGTTGGGCTTTGGTGGCATCCGCCAGGCCTTGGCCGTAGGTGTCTTTGTCGTGCAGTACGACGACTTTCTTGCCCTTGAGCACGTCGACGATGTAGTCGCCGGCCACAATGCCTTGCTGGTCGTCACGCCCGCACATACGGAACATGGCGCTGAGGCCACGCTCGGTGACTTGTGGGTTGGTCGAACCCGGGGTGATCGCGATGATCCCGGCTTCGTCGTAGATTTCCGACGCTGGAATGGTCGAAGAGGAGCAGAAATGACCGACCACGCCGGCGACTTTCTGGTTGGTGAGGTCCTTGGCGACCGTCACGGCCTGCTTCGGTTCGCAGGCGTCATCGCCTTTGACCAGTACGATTTTCTCCCCGTTGACGCCGCCTGCCGCGTTGACTGCGTCAGCCGCTGCCTGTGCACCCTTCATGTACTGCTCGCCAAATGCCGCGTTGGCGCCCGTCATTGGACCCGCTACACCGATTTTCACATCAGCTTGAGCAAACGCAGAAACACCCAACGCAGTAGCCACTGCGAGGGCCAGAAAGCCTTTCTTGTAAAACGTCTGGGACATGAGGTGGTGCTCCAAGGTTTTTTTTAGTTGGCACTGCGACTTCACTTCACTGATTGCTCTGAGCAAGGGCCGTGCCATCGGTTTTTTATTCTTCAAAAAGTCGCTGCTTTCTTGTTATTTCGACTGTTTCGTTCCCATTTTCATTGGGCGTGCAACCGTCTAAACCGCGGAAGGTGAAACCATTTATTTTTTCAGGCGCAACCCGCACGCGCCATCATTGCAACCGCGGCGCCAAACGACGTGCAACCAGCCTGTAACAACCCGCGTCACCGAACTGCACACTGCTGGTGCGGGACTGCTACAACCCGCACCATTACAGGCTAGTCGCTACGTGAAAAAGCGCCGCGTCCGGCAACATATTTCAACACTCAAATCACAATGCGCAGGCACTGGCCCGCGTGATACAGCGAGAACCCGGCCTCGTACAGGCAACTGCGCAAGCCCACACCGGTCAGGGGCTGCATCGGTGCGAAGGGAATCGGCAGGGCTTGAGGATTTCCGTTACATAGGTAATCAGCGAAAGCCTTGCCGACCACGGTGCCGGTGGTGACGCCACGGCCGTTGTAACCGGTGACGGCCACCAGCCCCGGCGCCGGCTCGAACAGGCGCATGAGGTGATCTGGCGTAAAAGCTATACGCCCGGTCCAGGTGCATTCCCACTCGACCGGTTTCAGATTGGGGAAATAATGCTGCTGCACGCGATCGGCCCAGGCCTTGAGAAACCAGGTCGGTTTTTGATTGCCGTTGCCCAGGCTGCCGAGCAACAACCGCCCTTCTTTGTCACGGCGGATGCTGCTCAGCACCTGCCGCGTATCCCATGAACCCTGCCCGCCCGGGAGAATTTCCTGCGCGGCGTCCTCGGTCAGCGGCACCGAAGCGACCTGATAGTAGTAACCGGGGAAGAAGTTGCGCTTGAGTTCGGTCCAGTCGCCCTCGGTGTAGGCGTTGGAGGCGATGACCACTTGCTCGGCCAGCACTGAACCGTGTTCGGTCTGCACCGACCACTTCGCGCCCTGACGCTCAAGGCGAGTGACCGGCGAATGATCAAACATTTGCCCGCCGAGACCGCTCACCGCGTTGGCCAGCCCGGTGACATAAGCCATCGGGTTGAGCGTGCCGGCGCGGCGATCGAGCAAAGCCGCGGCAATCTTTTGCGTGCCGGTGGCTTGCTCGCAGGCCTTGCCGGTCAGCAGTTCAACCGGTGCGCCGCGACGTTTCCATTGTTGCTCGCGGCTGCGCAAATCCGCCTCGCCCTTGGCGTTGTGCGCCATGTGCAACGTGCCTTCGCGGCGCAACTGGCAATCGATGTTGTACTTGTCCACAAGGCTGAACACCAGCGCCGGTGCGCCCCCGAGCATGCGATTGAGCTGGCTGCCCACCGCTTCGCCGAAACCGGCTTCGATCTCGTCCGGCGGGATCCACATGCCGGCGTTGACCAGTCCGACGTTACGCCCGGAACCACCGTGCCCCGCGCGATGAGCCTCCAGCACGCAGACGCTTTTGCCTTTTTCCAACAGATGCAGCGCCGCCGACAACCCGGTGAACCCGGCGCCGATCACGCAGACATCGACTTTGACTTCGCCTTTGAGCGCGGTTTTATCCGGCCTTTGTGGCGTGAGCTTTTCCCACAGACATTCTTCGCGTAACGGCATTGCCAGACTCCAACAGAAACCTGCCAAACACAGTGCTGATCCTGTGGGAGCGAGCCTGCTCGCGAAAGGGGCGTATCAGCCAACATCAATGTCGACTGACCCACCGTATTCGCGAGCAGGCTCGCTCCCACAAGGAGGGATCTCCACCTGTCAGTCGAATGTGATGCCCTGCGCCAGCGGCAACTCCAGCGAGTAGTTCACGGTGTTGGTCTGCCGGCGCATATAGGCGCGCCACGCGTCCGAGCCGGACTCACGCCCGCCACCGGTCTCTTTCTCGCCACCAAACGCGCCGCCAATTTCGGCACCGCTCGGGCCGATGTTGACGTTGGCGATGCCGCAGTCGCTACCGACTGCCGACATGAACTGCTCGGCCTCGCGCACATCGGTGGTGAAGATGCACGACGACAAACCTTGTGGCACCGCGTTGTTCAGGCGCAGCGCTTCCTGGAAATCGCTGTAGCCGACTACATAAAGAATCGGTGCGAAGGTCTCACTGCAAACCACATCACTTTGCTCGGGCATTTCAACGATCGCCGGCGAAACGTAGTAGGCGTTGGGGAATTGATCCTCAAGCTGACGCTTGCCGCCGAACACACGACCGCCCTCGCTCAACGCCTGCTCCAGCGCGTCCTGCATGTTTTCGAAGCTGTGCTTGTCGATCAGCGGGCCGACCAGATTGCCTTCCAGCGGATTGCCGATGCGCACTTTCGAGTACGCAGCTTTGAGGCGAGTAACGATTTCTTCTTTCACAGATTCGTGGGCAATCAGTCGACGCAGGGTGGTGCAACGCTGCCCGGCAGTACCGACGGCGCTGAACAGAATCGCCCGTACCGCCATGTCCAGATCGGCGCTCGGGCCGAGGATCATCGCGTTGTTACCGCCCAGTTCCAGAATGCTGCGGGCGAAACGCGCGGCGACTTTCGGCGCGACTTCACGGCCCATGCGCGTGCTGCCGGTGGCGCTGATCAGTGCGACACGCGGGTCATCGACCAGCGCTTCGCCGGCATCGCGACCACCGATGATCACTTGGCAAAGGTTCGCTGGCGCATCGGTAAAATTCTTCACCACGCGGTCGAACAATGCCTGGCAGGCCAGTGCGGTCAGCGGGGTTTTCTCCGATGGTTTCCACACCACCGGGTTGCCGCAAACCAGTGCCAGCGTGGTGTTCCATGCCCACACCGCAACCGGGAAGTTGAACGCGCTGATCACCCCGACCACGCCCAGCGGATGCCAGGTTTCACGCATATGGTGGCCCGGACGCTCGGAGGCAATGGTCAAACCGTACAGCTGGCGGGACAGGCCGACGGCAAAATCGCAGATGTCGATCATCTCCTGCACTTCACCCAAGCCTTCCTGAGTGATCTTGCCCGCCTCCCAGGAAACCAGTTCGCCGAGATCAGCCTTGTATTCGCGCAGTACTTCACCGAATTGACGCACCAGCTCGCCACGACGCGGAGCCGGCACCTTGCGCCACTGCTCGAACGCATGATCTGCGCGACTGATGTGCTGCTCGACTTCGGCCGGGCCTTCCCAGTTCACGGCGGCAATGCGGCTGCCGTCGATCGGCGAATGCACCGGCACTTTGCCGTTCTGATAAAGGGCCGGGTTCACACCAAGACGATCAAGCAATGCGGCAACCATGGGTCACTCCTCAAGCAAAAAACTGAATGTGTGCGGACGCTTTTTCGCGACCGGGCAGGCCTTTAGTTGTAGCGTCACAATGGCAAGGCAACAAACGACCTTTACGCGAGATATCATTCCGTTTATTCATGCTGCGCACAGAAAGACAAGAAAAGGATCGGCCATGCTGAACAAACGCCACTTGCCCTCGATCACCGCGCTGCAGTGTTTCGAGGCCGTGACCCGGCACCTCAGTTTCACTCGCGCCGCTGAGGAACTGAATCTGACCCAGAGTGCGGTGAGCAAACAGGTCGCGCAGCTTGAAGAGCTGTTGCAGCATTTATTGTTTCGCCGCGTGCGTCGACGTTTGCAGATGACCCCGGCAGGGGATTTGTACTTGGTTGAAGTACGAAAAATCCTCACACAAGTGGAGATGTCGACGCATTACCTGCGTTCCTACGGCGGCGAGACCGAAGTCCTGCGCGTCTCGACGCCCTCGACCTTCGGCGCGCGCTGGCTGGTGCCGCGCCTGAAAGGCTGGCGGCTACGCCATCCGTCGATTCATCTGGACTTGTGCAACGAGCAGGAAGCGGATGATCTGCTGCAAGGGCGCAGCGATCTGGCGTTCTACTTCGGCCAAGGTTCACGGCCCGGCACTGAATGCCTGAAGTTGTTCGGCGAAGAGTTGGTGCCGGTGTGCGCGCCGGGTAGCCTGCCTGATAAGCCGTTTACTGATCCGACGCAACTCACCGATCTGGTCCTGTTGCAAAATGCCTCGCGCCCGCAGGCCTGGCACGACTGGTTCGACAGTCAGGGTTACCAGACCGAACACAGCTATCACGGGCCGCGTTTCGAAACCTTTTATATGTGCATCCGTGCCGCGCAGGTTGGCTGCGGTGTGGCGTTGTTGCCGCGATTTCTGGTGGAAGAGGAATTAGCCGACGGCAAACTGGTCATTCCTTTTGAGCATGCCATGCCCAGCACCGATGCCTATTACCTGGCATACCCGGAGCATGCGGCAGAAGTGCCGAAGGTACGGGATTTCGTGAAATGGATGCTGGAGCAGATCGACAATCCCTGACCGATCACCCTATACGAGCTGTCGAGTGTAACGAGGCTGCGATCTTTTGATCTTAAAAAACCAACATCAAAAGATCGCACATCGACTCCCTCGACAGCTGCTAATACGGGAATTTTTCAGGCGATAACAAATAGGCCCTCAACAACTTGAGCCTGAGCTAGACGCGCGCGCAGATCATCGTCGATAGCGCAATCATCAGTCTTGTACAACCGAACACGTCGATAGGCATCTACCCGATCGATTTCCTGCCCCAGATACTCCCAGACAACCCTCGAGCACGCGGGGGCACGACAGTCCGCAGCAGACACCCCCATTTTCAAACCATTGAGCCGTGTAATACAGCTTTTAAAACTGGGGATGAGAATAGTCTGACTTATTTCGTTGGAAGTAAGCGATTCATAATCGATGAAAAACAAACGATCCCGCAGGTAATAAGCAACACCCAAATATTGATACCTTTCAAAGCCCTCCCCCGCACCGGCTATTTGTAAGCGCTCGTTTCGCTCATAGATGATGTCATCACCCTCCTCCCGCACTTGCACAAGCGAACACAGAATAGAGCCGGGGTCAGTCATTGCATGATAATACTCGTAGTAATAACCGATATGGGCTTTCAGTTCCGCCGAAGAATTTTGGCGAAGATGTTCATGCATTATCTGTGGTGCAGCCGCTTTCCCCGCAGCTGGAGCCGGAGCCGGACTCTTACTGTTCTTAATGCTAATCAGGGCTATGAATTGCTCCGCCGGCAGTCCTATCTCAAACTCTTCCACACCAAAAAAATCGCAGATCCGCTTGAGATTAAAAGGTGTAGGAACACTTTTCCCACAAAGGTACTTATTGAATTGCCCACGATTAATACGAACTTTCCTACAAACCTCCGCGACAGATCTGTAGTGACTACACAGCAGCCTCAAATTCGCCGGCAGAAACTCACACATACAATGACCCAACATAAATAAAGAAAGCGCAACCATAGCAGCAACTCGCATCACTTTTAAGCAACTTGCGAAATTGCATCGAATGAAATATGGCTGGATATTACGCCCCCTGAAAGTCGTCAGGACTGACCACACCATCAATTTGCCAGCACTCTAAATAGCAAGGAGCTTTGAATGCTAGACGTTATCAACGATTTTCTGTCGGGCAAGGTATTAATACCTTTGGTTCTTGGATTGGGAAGCTACTTCACAATCCGGTCGAGTTTTGTCCAAATTAGATACTTTCCCCACATGTTCGGTGTTTTACGCGGCAGTTGGCACACCGGCAGCCATCAATTGAGTTCATTTCAGGCGTTGACACTCAGCCTTGCCGGTCGTGTCGGCACCGGCAATATCGTGGGGGTCGGTATTGCGGTGAGTATGGGTGGGCCCGGCGCAGTATTCTGGATGTGGATGACCGCTCTGTTGGGCATGTCGAGTAGCTTCTTCGAATGTATGCTCGGTCAACTCTATAAGCGCAGCGACGAAAACGGTCTCTATCGAGGGGGCCCGTGTTGGTACATCCAACACGGTCTGGGCAAACGCTGGCTCGGGATAATAGCGGCTGTATTAATGCTGGTGACCTTCGGATTTGCAATCAATGGCCTCGAGTCCCATGCAGTATCGCACTCGTTAAAGGACGCGTTTAGTCTGCCGCCCATGTGGTCAGGACTAGCACTTTCCTTGATTCTGGGAGTCGTCCTCATCGGCGGGATAAAGCGCATAGCAGCAGTCGCTGACCTTTTGGTTCCCCTTAAGGTTCTCGCCTACATCGGCGTGACGGGCTACGTGTTGATTCTGCAGATCGATCAAGTTCCGACAGTGCTGGTGACCATTATCAAAAGCGCATTCGGTCTGGATCAGGCGTTTGGCGGTCTGGTTGGCAGCGCAATCATTATGGGAGTCAGACGCGGAGTATTTTCCAACGAAGCAGGACTGGGTAGTGCTCCCAACGTTGCGTCAGTAGCGAAGGTCGGTCATCCGGTTGCGCAGGGAGTCGTACAAGCACTGAGTGTTTTCATCGATACGTTCGTGCTCTGCACATGCACTGCACTCATGATTTTGCTATCCGGGTTCTACACTCAGGGCCTCGAAGGTGACGGGATTGCTCTGGCACAAAATTCTCTAGCCGCCGTTGTCGGAGACTGGGGGAGGATGTTTATAAGCGTGGTGCTTGCGTTGTTTGTATTCACGGCGATGCTATACAACTATTACCTAGGAGAAAACAGTTTGCGGTTCATGCTTGACGAACCTCGTAAAATGCTAATTCTCTATCGTGCGCTAGTGTTGATTTTAGTGTTCTGGGGATCCATCGAAGATCTCTCCACTGTTCTGGCCTTTGCAGATATCACCATGACGTTACTGGCACTCGTCAACCTAATAGCGATGGCTTTGCTTTTCAAAATATGCATGCGCATCTTGCGCGACTATGAAGAACAACGTCGCGCCGGGATCAAGACACCTCTTTTCGATTCAAAGTTGTTTCTTGATCTGGACCTTGATCCTGGGGCGTGGCCGCCGCTGGCTGGCCACTCATGCACAACGAATCGTAGCGAGCCCGCTCGACCTCTGGAAGTCGACAAACAGACAACTCCGGCATAGATAGAATAAATGCAGAGTCATTAAAGCAAGCGATGGCTCTGCAGAAAGCCAATCAATAACCTTACTAGCAAACTAAAAGAGCAATAGGCTCTTCGATCTGTCGCGCCTAAAACGACCTGAAGGATTTTACACCATGCAACGATTTTACCCCCTCAAAGCAAACGCAACCAATATCCCCACCTTCTTTATAGACTCGCATGCCGCACCTGATCAGTTATTTGAAGACGCCTGCTTCAGAATCCGCGCCGCCGCCAGTCTCTTGGAGACTTTCACATCAGTCACTATTAAAGGCACCAATGACTCTGACTTCTATCGACTAATACTGCCTGCTTACGTATTACTTCAGGATGGTGTTGATACGCTGGAACAGATCTCCTTCAAAGGAAATTTCATCCATGTATAAAATTGCAACCAACGAAATGATAAGAGCAGCCATGATTAAAGCAGTTGAAACCAAGCTAATACCAAGACACTCACTGCTCGCCGAGTATTTAAAGAGCTGGGACTGTCTTGAGCAAGTGATTCACGCCGCACTTGAGGTACAACCGAAAATGAACAGTTTTTGCGGGCTAAGGTGTATGGCCTCAGCGGATCTTTCACCTGAAAGTAAAAAAGCACTGGCAATCCCCACCGCTGATATGCGCCACTAGCGCCATCGAATGAGACCGCGCACAGGCGCGGCGCACCTGGAGACCCCGTTATGAGCGAGAGCGTGTTTGCCGATCGCATCGTGCAGAACCTGCTCGACACCGACTTCTACAAGCTGACGATGATGCAGGCGGTGCTGCACAACTATCCCAACGTCGAAGTCGAATGGGAGTTTCGTTGCCGTAATAGCGAAGATCTGCGCCCGTATCTGGCCGAGATCCGTTTTCAGATCGAGCGTCTGGCCGAACTGAGCCTGAGCGCCGATCAACTGAGCTTTCTCGAGCGCATCAGTTTCCTCAAGCCGGACTTCCTGCGCTTTCTCGGGCTGTTCCGCTTTAATCTGCGGTATCTGCACACCGGCATCGAGAACGGCGAATTGTTCATCCGTCTGCGCGGGCCGTGGCTGCATGTGATTCTCTACGAAGTGCCGCTGCTGGCGATCGTCAGCGAAGTGCGCAACCGCTATCGCTACCGCGAAACCGTGCTGGAACAAGCGCGCGAACAGCTCTATCGCAAGTTCGACTGGCTGACCGCCAACGCCTCGGCCGACGAGTTGTCGCAACTGCAGGTCGCCGATTTCGGCACCCGCCGCCGCTTTTCGTATGGCGTGCAGGCTGAAGTGGTGAATGTACTCAAACACGACTTCCCCGGGCGTTTCGTCGGCACCAGCAACGTACACCTGTCCCGCGAGCTGGACATGAAACCGCTGGGCACCATGGCCCACGAGTGGATCATGGCGCACCAGCAACTCGGTCCACGGCTGATCGACAGCCAGATCGCCGCGCTTGATTGCTGGGTTCGCGAATACCGTGGCCTGCTCGGGATCGCGCTCACCGATTGCATCACCACCGATGCGTTCCTCGGCGACTTCGACCTGTTCTTCGCCAAGCTGTTTGACGGCCTGCGCCATGACTCCGGCGATCCTGTGGCGTGGGGCGAAAAATGCATCGCGCACTATCACAAACTCGGCATCGATCCGATGAGCAAGACCCTGGTGTTCTCCGACAGCCTGACCCTGCCCAAGTCGCTGGAGATCTTCCGTGCGCTGCACGGGCGGATCAACGTCAGCTTCGGCATCGGTACCAACCTCACCTGTGACATTCCGGGTGTCGAACCGATGAGCATCGTGCTTAAAATGACCGCCTGCAACGGCCAACCGGTGGCAAAGATCTCCGACGAGCCAGGCAAGACCCACTGTAAAGACCCGAATTTTGTCGCCTATTTGCGGCACGTTTTCCAGGTTCCTGCCGATTCCAGTCTATCTAGCAAGGAGTGAATTCATGCAAGCCGTACAGCGTGAGATTGCTGAACAGCTCAAGGTGCAACCGCCGTTCGCCGACCACAAGGCCCTGCAGGCCGAAGTCGCCCGGCGCATCACCTTTATTCAGGATTGCCTGGTCAATTCCGGGCTCAAGACGCTGGTGCTGGGCATCAGTGGCGGCGTCGACTCACTGACCGCCGGCCTGCTGGCCCAGCGGGCGATGCGCGAGTTGCGTGACCAGACCGGCGACAACAGCTACAAATTCATCGCCGTGCGTCTGCCTTACGAAACCCAGTTTGACGAACACGACGCCCAGGCCTCGGTGGATTTCATCGCGCCGGACGAGCGCCATACCGTAAATATCGGCCCGGCGGTGAAGTCGCTGGCCAGTGAAGTGGCGGCGTTTGAAGGCAAGCACGCGGTGTCGGTGGATTTCGTACTGGGCAACACCAAGGCGCGGATGCGCATGGTTGCTCAGTACACCATCGCCGGCGCGGCGCACGGTCTGGTGATCGGTACCGATCATGCGGCGGAAGCGGTGATGGGTTTCTTCACCAAGTTCGGTGACGGTGCCTGCGACCTGGCACCGCTCAGTGGTCTGGTGAAAAATCAGGTTCGTGCGATTGCGCGCAGCTTTGGTGCGCCGGAGTCGCTGGTCGAGAAAGTGCCCACGGCGGACCTTGAGGATTTGTCGCCGGGCAAACCTGATGAGGCTTCGCATGGCGTGACGTATGCCGAGATCGATGCGTTCCTGCACGGCGAACCGGTGCGTCAGGAAGCGTTCGACATCATCGTTGCGACCTACAACAAGACCCATCACAAGCGCGTGATGCCGTTTGCGCCGTAAGCGCTGATGGAATGAAAAAGCCCGCTGAGGAGTGATCCTCAGCGGGCTTTTCTTTGGCCCAGACATCAGTTGATGCAGATGGCCCCTTCGCGAGTAGGCTCGCTCCCACATTGACGGCGCAAACCTGTGGGAGCGAGCCTGCTGGCGAAGAACGATAACGCGGTGGTCCTGATTACTTGACAGTAATCGTGCCTTTCATCATCGAGATGTGGCCAGGGAACGAGCAGAAGAAGCCGTAGCCGCCATCAGCAATCTTCGCTACGTCAAAGGTCAGCGAATCGGTTTCCTTGGCGCCGATGATCTTGGTGTGAGCGATGATGCGTGCGTCACCTTCCGGCAGGTAGTTCTTGTCGATACCGGCGGCCAGGCCAGCGGTGGCGATCGGCTGCATGTCAGCTTCTTTGCTAATCACCAGGTTATGGCCCATGACGTTCTTCGGCAGGTTGCCGGAGTGAGTCAGTTCGATAGTGAAAGTCTTGCAGCTCTTGTCGATTTCGATGGCTTTGGTGCTGAAGGACATCTGATCGGTGGAGTCAACGGTGGTTTTGCACTCAGCAGCCATCAATTGGCTGCTGGCCAACGCCAGCAGGGATACCGCAACAACTTTGGAAAACATGGTGAATCTCCAAGGCAGGGTTAACAAAAACACGAATGATGGAAAGACTGCCTGAAATCTTCGCAAGTTCCTATGACTTGAGTCAAAAATTGTATACAACTTTCAGGCTATGACATTCATCGAAACAATCTAACGGCCAGATGCAACGGCCGGCCGTATGATCGGCGCATCTACTGAGACGGAGTGCCTATCATGTTCTTTAACGGTCTTTTGTGCAGTTTGCTCGCCGCCTACGCCTGTGGCGCCAGCGGTACCTTTGAATCGCCTGAACGCGAAGTTTAGGCCTTGGATCGAGGCTTGCCAGCCATTACCCTGTGACGGATTGACCCAGGAGGAAGGCATGTCTCTGAAATCCGTGTGTGTATTTTGCGGTGCCAACGCCGGCACTGTTCCGGCCTACACCGAAGCCGCCGCCGCCCTTGGCCGGGCCTTGGCCGAACGTAAATTGACCCTGGTCTACGGCGGTGGCGCCGTGGGTTTGATGGGAATTGTCGCCGATGCCGCGCTGGCTGCTGGCGGTGAAGTCATCGGGATCATCCCGCAGAGCCTGATGGACAAGGAAATCGGCCATAAAAGCCTGACGCGCCTGGAAGTGGTCGACGGCATGCACGCGCGCAAGGCACGCATGGCCGAGCTGAGCGACGCCTTCATCGCCCTGCCCGGCGGCCTCGGCACGCTGGAAGAACTATTCGAAGTATGGACCTGGGGCCAGCTCGGCTACCACGGCAAGCCGTTGGGTTTGCTGGAAGTGAACGGTTTCTACAGCAAACTCACCGCATTTCTTGACCATATCGTCGGCGAAGGCTTCGTTCGCGCGCCACACCGTGACATGCTGCAAGTGAGTGAATCAGCGCAAACGCTGCTCGATGCCCTGGATAACTGGAAGCCGACCGTCACGCCAAAATGGGTCGACCAAAAACCCGGCTAACCACGAGGCACCGATACAAGGCAGAATATGCGCCGCTCAACCTCACCTTCGACCCAAGAGGATCGCCCATGGCCAAACCCAATTACTCCTTCGCCAAACGTCAACGAGACCTGGCAAAGGAACAGAAGAAAGAGGAAAAGCTTCAGCGCAAGAAACAAACCGCTGAGGAAGCGGCACTGAACCCTGACGGTGAAGTGGCGACGCAAGATGATGTTGATGCAACCGAAGCGACTGAAACACCGAAAGATCAGGCGCCCGACGCCTGAACCCCACCGGGTTTGATCATCGAATCAGACCCTGCGGATTTGTGACGGGGCTGGCGGTTCCACTGCCGGCCCTCACAGCCCTTCCCCTCCCCAATACACCAAAATCCCCTGTGGGAGCGAGCCTGCTCGCGAAAGCGGTGTATCAGTGTAAATATTTGCTGCTGACACACCGCTATCGCGAGCAGGCTCACTCCTACAGTTTCATCGTCGTTAATCCAGGGGCATCACGGTGACGCGCACTTCCGGGTCATGATTGCCGCCGCCCAGAATCACCCCGCGCAACGGTGACACATCGGAAAAATCCCTCCCCCACGCCAGCGTGATGTGTTCCTGCGCCGGCTGCACATTGTTGGTCGGATCGAAATCCACCCAGCCCAGCACCGGACAAAACACCGACACCCAGGCGTGCGACGCATCAGCGCCGATCAGGCGTGGTTGCCCCGGCGGTGGCTGGGTCAGCAGATAGCCGCTGATATAACGCGCTGCCAGCCCTCGCGAGCGCACGCACGCCAGCATCAGGTGAGCGAAGTCCTGACAGACCCCGCGCCGCCGTTCCAGCACTTCCACCAGCGGTGTCGCCACCTGGGTCGCCTCGGCATCAAAGGTGAATTCACTGAAGATCTTCTGCATCAAGTCCTGCACACCCAGCAGCAACGGCCTGCCCGGCGGAAAACAACTTTGCGAAAACTCGACGAAGCTGCTTTTCAAGTGCACGTAAGGGGACTGGAACCGGTAGCGACAAGCTTCGAGCAACTCAGCGGAAAGCGGTTGACTGCTGTAGGTCAGCGCATCGCGGGTCAGCTCCCAGGCGGGCGACTGACTGAAGTCCAGCACCGGCCGCGCCAGCACCTCAACAGTCAGCCGAGCATTGACCTGCAATTCATCGTGAGGCCGTTCGAAGGCCAGCCGGGTCAGCGGATTGCCAAACACGTCGAGTTCATCACGGCGGGCTGTCGGGTCCGGGCTGATCAGCAATTGCTGTTCGGTGCAACGCTGCCAGGCACATTCACGCGGCCACAAGTGCGCCAGTTGCTGCGCCAGGGACACCGGACTGTCGTAGTGGTAACAGGTGTCGTGGAGGATCAGGTAGCGAGCATTCATCAAACGGACACCGTGCGCTGGCTGACATCATCGACATGGGCGAAATGGCGCAGGGCCAGACGATCCGACACCTGCCCGCTGGCCTCGGCAATGTCCTGCAGCAGATCCGCCAGACCATTCAGAGCGGCTCGTACGCTGGATTCCCCGAACAGCGGATTCTCCAGACATCCCAGATCAAACCGCGCCAGACGCTCGACCAGTTGCGACAATGCCGCTTCCCGCGGCGCCGCGAAATCATCGTTCAAACGTTTCAAGGTGCGGGTCACCAGTTTCAACTGAAACAACACCGCGTGCGGGTTCTGCTCGTCGAGCAACAACAGGTCGAGCACCGGAATCAATTGCGCCACGGCCAGATAACGCGAACGGTAGGTGATACTGCTGTTGCCCAGTTCCAGCAGCCATTCGAGGCCCGCTTGATCGAACGCCCCGGCGCCGCGCAGAAATGCCGCCAGACTGCTGCTGAGAAACTGCAGACGCTCAATGCGCCGGCCGATCATCAGAAAGCGCCAGCCTTCGTCGCGGGTCATGTCGTCGAGGGCAAACCCGGAAAGCGCCGCCAGCGACATCACCAGCCGGTTGAGGAAGTCCAGCAGTTCGCCAAAGTCGGGTTCGTCGGTATCCAGTTCCATCGCTTCGCGCTGCAACTCCACCAGCGCCTGCCAGTTCTCCCGCGAAAGCTTGCCACGCACCTGCGAGGCCGCCCACTGCAAACGCTGCAGGTTGGCGCGCAGGCTGAACGACCAGTCTTCACCGAGCAATGCAGCGAGCAAGCGCTCGGGAAGTTCTCCTTCATCCGGCAACAACGTCAACCGCTCACCGAGATCGACCGCCGCCTGCAACGCTTGCGGGTCGTCGCCGTCGACATACCGCGCGAGCATGATGCGCAGCAACCGCGCACTGTCATCACAGCGCTCGCAGTATCGGCCGAACCAGAACAGGTTCTCCACCACCCGTGAGGGCAGATACGGGTCGCGCCGTACCAGATCATGGACCCCAACGCTGCGCTGACTCTTCCACTGCTCGCCACTGGGCGGACGATCACCGAGTATCCAAGTGTCTTTGCTCGCCCCACCGCGCTGCATCGACACTACTTCGGCATCAGCCTCGGCGGCCACCCGGGTCAGACCACCGGGCAGCACGCGATAACCGTCAGCACCCGCCACGGCGTACATGCGCATGCCGATCGCCCGTGGTTGCAGTTGACCATTTTCCGCCTGCCAGATCGGTGCCTGGGACAGTTGAGCCAATTCTTGCGCCACATAAGCATAAGGACGCGCCTGCATGCGCTCGGCAAGCGCCTGACGCTGTTTTTCACTCAGATCACGGCCAAAGACCGGCGCGAAGCTCTGCGAAGGAAATGCTGGTTTGATCAGCAGTTCGGGCAGTTTTTCCAGGGCTTGGGCCAACACCGGCGCCTCACCGCACCACCACGTCGCGATCGACGGCAAAATCAGTTCTTCGCCAAACAGGTATTGGTTGATCTTCGGCAGAAAGCCCAGCAATCCCGGCGACTCCAGCACGCCGCTACCCAGCGCATTGGCGACCAGAACGCGCCCTTGGCGTACTGCCTCAAGCAACCCGGGAACGCCGAGTGCCGAGTCCGTGCGCAACTCCAGCGGATCGCAGAAATCATCATCGAGCCGGCGCATGATCGCATGCACCCGACGCAAACCACTGAGGGTTTTCAGGTAGACCGTGGCGTCGCGCACCGTCAGGTCACCGCCCTCGACCAGCGGATAACCAAGTTGCCGAGCCAGATACAAATGTTCGAAATAGCTTTCATTGAAGCGCCCCGGCGTGAGCAACACCACCAGCGGCGCGTCATCGTCACTGGGCGCTTGTCGCGCGAGGGTTTCCTGCAATGTGCGGAAGAAGCCGGCCAGATGCTGCACCTTCAGATCCCGGTACAACTCGGGAAAGGCGCGCGACACGATGGTGCGGTTTTCCAAGGCATAGCCGGCGCCGGATGGCGCTTGCGTACGATCGGCGGTGACCCACCAGCGCCCGTCCGGTGTACGCGCCAGATCCACGGCGTACAGGTGCAGAAACGTCTCTTCCGGCAGCGCGACATGCTGACACGGCCAGAGAAAATTGTTGTGGCCGAACACCAGCTCTGCCGGCAACAAGCCTTCGCTGATCAGCCGCTGCGGCCCATACAAATCGGCCAGCACCGCATTGAGCAGTCGCGCACGCTGGGCGATACCTGCCGACAGTTGCTGCCATTCATCCGCAGCAATCACGTGGGGCAGCAGATCCAGCTCCCACGGCCGATCAGCGCCCTTGGGATCGGCATAGACGTTATAGGTGACGCCGTTTTCCTGAATCTGCCGCGCCAGCAGTGCCTGACGCTGCACCAGTTGCGCCGGCGTGCTGCGCTGCAACTGATCGAACAAACGCCGCCAGTGCGGGCGCACCGCGCCACTGCCGTCGAGCAGTTCGTGATAAGTGCCCGCCGTAAGCGGGTAGCGGTCTAGCAGGTCAGGCATGGAAAGCTCGGCAGACAGCAAGGAACGGTCAGACTAACGCAGCCACATGACGCGCGGATATACGAAAAATCCGCGTGTCGCGTAGGCCTTAGAAACGTCGCAAATCGATTGTCATCGGTAGCTCGTCACTGATTTCTATATTCGGTACAGGAAGTTTCCCCGGCGTGTGTCCGACGCGGAAGAATCGCGCCATCCGCCGGCTCTCGGCTTCGTTGGCATTGACCGGCAACGTCTCGTAATTGCGCCCGCCCGGATGCGCGACGTGGTACTGACAACCGCCCAGCGAGCGGCCCATCCAGGTGTCGAGCAGGTCGAACACCAGCGGTGCGTGCACGGGGATGGTCGGTTGCAAGCAGTTGGCCGGCTGCCATGCGCGGTAACGCACACCCGCGACAAACTCGCCAACCCGTCCGGTCGGATGCAACGGCACGGCGATGCCGTTACAGGTCAGCATATAGCGCTGCGGCGGCAGGCCTTTGAGCTTGACCTGCAAACGCTCCAGCGATGAGTCGACATAACGCACCGTGCCGCCAGCCGCGCCCTCCTCGCCCAGGACATGCCACGGTTCCAGCGCCTGACGCAGCTCCAGTTCGATGCCGTTGACGGCGTAATCGCCGACCTTGGGAAAACGAAACTCCAGATGCGCTGCGAACCATTCCGCGCGCAGCGGATAACCGGCGTTGTTCAGTTCGACGATGACATCGGCGAAATCCTGTTCGATAAAGTGCGGCAGCAGGAAACGGTCGTGCAGTTCAGTGCCCCAGCGCGCCAGTTTCGGCGGCGCATAAGGTTCGCGCCAGAAACGCGCGACCAGCGCCCGCAGCAACAACTGCTGGGCCAGGCTCATGCGCGCATGGGGCGGCATTTCAAAGGCACGCAGCTCAAGCAAGCCGAGACGCCCGGTGGCGCCGTCCGGTGAATACAGTTTGTCGATGCAGAACTCGGCACGGTGCGTATTGCCGGTGACGTCGATCAGCAGGTTGCGCAGCAGTCGATCAACCAGCCACGGCGCGCATTCCTCGCCCGGCTCCGGCATCTGCGCAAAAGCGATTTCCAGTTCATATAAAGCATCATTACGCGCCTCATCGACACGCGGTGCCTGAGACGTCGGGCCAATGAACAAGCCGGAAAACAGATACGACAACGATGGATGGTTGTGCCAGTAACTGATCAGGCTGCGCAGCAGATCCGGGCGGCGCAGAAACGGTGAGTCCGCCGGCGTCGCCCCACCGAGAACGAAATGGTTACCACCGCCGGTGCCGGTGTGACGACCGTCGATCATGAATTTCTCGGTGGTCAGGCGGGTCTGGCGCGCCTCTTCATAGAGAAATTCGGTGCGTTCGACCAACTCGTCCCAAGTCGCCGACGGCTGCACATTGACCTCGATCACACCCGGGTCCGGGGTGATGCGGAAATTGCTCAGACGCGGATCGCTCGGCGGCTCATAGCCTTCCAGCAGCACCGGGCAATGCAGCTCTTCGGCGGTGGCTTCGATGGCGGCCACCAGTTCCAGATAATCCTCAACCCGCTCCAGCGGCGGCATGAACAGGTACAAACGCCCCTCGCGGGCCTCGGCGCAAAACGCGGTGCGGGTCAGCCAGTCGGCGGATTCGTCGATTTTCGGCACGCGTTCGTCTGTCGTGGCAGGTTCGCCATGACTGTTGAGCTGCGCGGTTTCCGGCAACTCAGGCAAGTCTTGATTCGGATCCTGAGGATGAATGAACGGATACTCGGCGGCCTTCACCCACGGCTGCGACCCCAACGGCAGGCGATAGCCCAACGGCGAATCCCCCGGCACCAGTCGGCAATGCTCGTCACGCAGGTACCAGCGCCCGCTCTGCCATTGATCACCCTTGGCGGTGCGCGCCAGCGGCAATACCTGGCCGATCACCTTGTTCAGGCCCTGACTGAACACCTTGCGCAAGCGTGCGCGCTCAAGCGGTTCCTCAAGACGTGAATCTTCGGCGCTGACATTGCTCGGCAACGTGCCCTCGCGCCAGAGGTAGTAGAAATTGTCTTCGTAGGCCGGGAAGACAAAACGTGTAGGCAATTTCAGGCGCTCGGCGACACTGGCGAGGAAGCGTCCGGCCAACTCGCCATCCGCTCCGTAGTCCTGCTGCTCATCGGCGATCAGTGCGTTGTTGTGCCAGATCGGCACGCCGTCGCGGCGCCAATAGCAATTGAGCGACCAACGCGGCAGTTGCTCGCCGGGATACCACTTGCCCTGGCCGAAATGCACCAGACCCTGCGGCGCGTAATGCTTGCGCATGCGCTGGAACAGTTCAGCGGAAAGTCGCCGCTTGGCCGGCCCCAGCGCGGCGGTGTTCCACTCGGCGCCATCCGGGTCATCGATGGAAACGAAGGTCGGCTCGCCGCCCATGGTCAGGCGCACGTCATCCGCCAGCAGATCGGCATCGATCTGCCGTCCCAGTGCCTGAATCGCTAGCCACTGCTCGTCGGTGTAGGGCTTGGTGACGCGCGGCGCCTCCCATATCCGCTCCACCGACATTTCATGGCTGAATTCACATTCGCACGGCTCGACCAAGCCACTGATCGGTGCCGCCGAGGACGGATCGGGACTACACGCCAAGGGGATATGCCCTTCGCCGGCGAACAGCCCGGACGTGGCGTCCAGGCCGATCCAGCCAGCGCCAGGCAGATACACCTCGCACCAGGCGTGCAGGTCAGTGAAATCGACTTCAGTGCCGGACGGGCCATCGAGGCTTTTCACGTCGGCGGTCAGTTGAATCAGATAACCGGAGACAAACCGCGCGGCCAACCCGAGGTTGCGCAGCAGTTGCACCAGCAACCACGCCGAATCGCGGCAGGAACCGGAGGCGTGTTCAAGGGTGTGTTCCGGGGTCTGCACGCCCGGCTCCATGCGAATCAGGTAGCCGATGTCTTCGCTCAAGCGCTGGTTGAGCGCCACAAGGAAGTCCACCGCCGGCAGCGGCGTGCGGTCGATGGCGTCCAGATAGGCTTTGAATTTCGGCGTCAGCGGCAGGGTTTCGAGGTACGGCGCCAGTTCCTTGCGCTCATCGGCGGCGTAGGAGAAAGGGATTTTCTCGGCGTAGGGTTCGAGGAAGAAGTCGAACGGGTTGAACACCGCCATTTCGGCGAGCAGATCGACCTCGATGCGCAACTCATTGGTTTTCTCGGGAAACACCAATCGCGCGAGGTAGTTGCCCTGCGGGTCTTGCTGCCAGTTGATGAAATGCTGCTCGGGCGAGACTTTCAGGGCATACGACAGAATCCGCGTGCGGCTGTGGGCGGCCGGGCGCAGACGTACGATCTGCGGGCCGAGTTCGACAGCGCGGTCATAGCGGTAATGCGTGACGTGATGCAATGCGACATGAATCGACACGGCGTGCCTCCTGCGAGCCTAAGCGTATTCGAAAGCGCGCAAAACTTATGCCATGCAGAGGCTTGGGCGCTTTCCCGGAATGCTTAGGGCAGTACAGCACCAAAATCGGGCGATGCGGGGAAATGGTTTGGGCTGATTGCACGTAAATGTTGCGAAGAGCCCCTCACCCTAACCCTCTCCCAGAGGGAGAGGGGACTGACCGAGTTGACTAAGCGAGCTACACCGACCTGAAACTTCGAGTCGAACTTCGATTTTGAAAAGCACAGCGATCTGCTCCCTTCCCCCTCGCCCCCTTGGGGGAGAGGGTTGGGGTGAGGGGGATGGATCTTGCGGCCTGCATAAATCCAACGGCAGAAACGCAAAACGCCAACCCGAAGGTTGGCGTTCTGTTCAGCTAAAAAGCAACTTAGCGCGGTACGACCGGCTTACGGGTCGGCTTCGGCCCTTTGCCTTTCGCGGCTTCTTTACGCTCTTTCGCAGCCTGCTGGTTACGGGCAAACGCCGCCGCCTTGGCCTGCTCCCGCTTGTCCCAAGGGTTACCACCATCACTGGCACGTGGCGGCAAGCCAGTGTGCTGGGTGAGAATCTTGGTGGTCTTCTCTTTAGCGTCCTTCGCCACTTTATGGCTGCCGGCTGGCGTCGAGTTCTTGCGACGGGCGCTCTGGTAGCTGTCGGTCGCCGGTTGATGGGTCGGGATCAACTGATCCTTGCCCGAACCGATCAGATCAGCGCGGCCCATGCGGATCAGCGCTTCACGCAGCATCGGCCAGCCTTTCGGGTCGTGATAACGCAAGAACGCCTTGTGCAGACGACGCTGCTCTTCGCTCTTGACGATGGTCACGCCGTCGCTCTTGTAGGTGACCTTGCGCAGCGGGTTCTTGCCCGAGTGGTACATCGCGGTGGCGGTGGCCATCGGCGACGGGTAGAACGCCTGCACCTGGTCGGCGCGGAAGCCGTTGCCCTTGAGCCACAGTGCCAGGTTCATCATGTCTTCGTCGGTGGTGCCTGGGTGGGCGGCGATGAAGTACGGAATCAGGTACTGCTCTTTGCCCGCTTCCTTGGTGTACTTCTCGAACATGCGCTTGAACTTGTCATAGCTGCCGATGCCCGGTTTCATCATCTGATTGAGCGGACCTTCCTCGGTGTGTTCCGGGGCGATCTTCAGGTAGCCACCGACGTGGTGGGTCACCAGCTCTTTGACGTACTCCGGCGATTCGACCGCGAGGTCGTAACGCAGGCCGGAGGCGATCAGGATTTTCTTCACACCCGGCAAAGCACGAGCACTGCGGTACAGCTGAATCAACGACGAGTGGTCGGTGTTCAAGTTCGGGCAGATGCCCGGGAACACGCAGGACGGCTTGCGGCACGCGGATTCGATTTCCGGTGTCTTGCAGGCGATGCGGTACATGTTCGCGGTCGGGCCGCCGAGGTCGGAAATGACGCCGGTGAAACCTGGCACCTTGTCGCGGATCTCTTCGATTTCGCGAATGATCGACTCTTCGGAACGGTTCTGGATGATCCGGCCTTCGTGTTCGGTGATCGAGCAGAAGGTGCAGCCACCGAAGCAGCCACGCATGATGTTCACCGAGAAACGGATCATGTCGTAGGCCGGGATCTTCTCCTTGCCGTACGCCGGGTGCGGGACACGGGCGTAAGGCATGCCGAACACGTAGTCCATTTCTTCAGTGGTCATCGGAATCGGCGGCGGGTTGAACCAGACGTCGACTTCACCGTGCTTCTGCACCAGCGCACGGGCGTTGCCCGGGTTGGTTTCGAGGTGCAGCACGCGGTTGGCGTGGGCATACAGAACGGCGTCGCCGCGCACCTTTTCTACCGATGGCAGGCGAATCACGGTCTTGTCACGGGTCATGCGCGGGCTGGCCAGGATCTGTACGACCTTGGCTTCCTGCGGATCGTCGACCGGACCTTTTTCCTGCTCGATGGCGCAGGCCTGGGTGTCCTGAGTGTTCACGTACGGGTTGATGATCTTGTCGACCTTGCCCGGACGGTCGATACGCGTCGAGTCGACTTCGTACCAGTCTTTCGGCGTATCGCGACGGATGAACGCGGTGCCGCGCACATCGGTGATGTCTTCGATCTTGTGCCCGTAGGACAGGCGCTGGGCGACTTCGACGATCGCGCGCTCGGCGTTGCCGTACAGCAGAATGTCGGCGCTGGCGTCGATCAGGATCGAGTTACGCACGCGATCCTGCCAGTAGTCGTAGTGGGCAATGCGGCGCAGGGACGCTTCGATGCCGCCGAGCACGATCGGCACGTGCTTGTAGGCTTCTTTGCAGCGCTGGCTGTAGACCAGGCTCGCGCGGTCCGGACGCTTGCCGGCCATGCCGCCGGGCGTATAGGCGTCGTCGGAACGGATTTTCTTGTCCGCGGTGTAGCGATTGATCATCGAGTCCATGTTGCCCGCCGCAACCCCGAAGAACAGGTTCGGCTCGCCGAGCTTCATGAAATCGTCTTTGGACTGCCAGTTCGGCTGGGCAATGATCCCGACACGGAAGCCCTGGGACTCCAGCAGCCGGCCAATGATCGCCATGCCAAACGACGGGTGATCGACGTAGGCATCACCGGTAACAATGATGATGTCGCACGAATCCCAGCCAAGCTGATCCATCTCCTCCCTGCTCATCGGCAGGAATGGCGCTGGCCCGAAACATTCGGCCCAATATTTTGGATAGTCAAATAACGGCTTGGCTGCTTGCATGTCGACGACCGGTGTTGAAGTGAAAATTCGCGGGCGCGGAATATAGCACAAAAAATAACCAATTCCGACGGCAATGGTCGGTTTCTCTTACAACCCGCGTCGAGCCTGCCCGATACCCCGTAACAGGCAAAAAAATCCATCGTTCAAACTTAACATTCATCAGTCCGGTGCCTGCGCCGACTGATGTGGCAACCCTTCAAGGATGAAGCAATGTCACCCAAACAGCCCGCCAAGGGCAGCATCAAAGTCAAGACCCCAACCAGCCCGGATGCGCCGCAGCAAGGCAATACCGGGCGAGCGCCACGGACGGGGCCTGAACCGTCCCTGCCTGTCTCCTCTGCGACGCGTCCGGGCGGCACTCACGGCACTGCCAGCCCTGAGGTAACAAGACCGTCTCCCGTCGTCATCACGCACACAGCAACCGCCTCGGTGAAAACGGGCGCAACGGGAGCAAAATCGCTGGAGAGTTACCGTATCCCCGCACCTGACCGTTTGCCCCAGGCCAATACCGAGGGCTTGAGGATGTACAAGGGCCGCGAATACGTCGATGTCGCGCACGGCAGCATCGTGATGGTCGGCATCGATCCGCAGACCGGCCTCTACCGCGCCCAACTCGCAGCCGAGCGGGTTGCCACGGGTCCGCTACTGCTGCGCGACGCCGACAGTGGCCTGTGGCATTCGCTCAAGGACGGTGACGCCGTGACCTTGATTGACCCTCACCTGCAGACGTTGCGCACGGATCTCGAAATCACACGCGCCAAGGCCGACAGCGACGGGTTATTGCGCCACGAGGGCCGACTGTACCTGTCCCTGCACAACCACGTTTATCAGGTCATGCACGATGTGAGTGCCTCCACGGCGACACAAAAAGCGTGGCGTATCGTCAACCCGAAAGACCCCGTGGCAACCGATATCGCCAATATCTACCGCGCCAGCCGCAGCGGCGAAACGCGGACTGTGCGGCGCGATGAGGGCAATCGCTGGGTTTATCATTTGCCAGAGCTGAAGGGAGGTATTCAGGACGCGGAGATTGCCCGCCTGAGTAAAGACACGTTGTTGCAGATGCATGAGCCTTTTCAAAAGGCCCACACGGAATTGACGAATTCGTCGGAGCGCCACAACACGCTCTGGGCAGAAACCCAGAAACTGCCGCAGGGCAGTGCAGAGCAAAACGCAAAACTGCTGAGCCTGGAAGTGCATTTGCTCAAGCATGTGCAAAAACAGGCGGATTTCGTAGAGTCGCTGGTGCTCAACAGAAAATGGCTGACCCTTGCGAAAGCCAGCGGGCTATTCAAGCAGGAACTGCAGACTTTCCGCATAGAACGCGCCGAATTTCTAAACCGCCTCATGGCGGCCATGGACCTGCGGGTCAAGCCTACCGTCTCCAGTCTGGATGCCGACAGTTGCAAGCGGATCATCCCTCACCTGAACAAGAAGCTGAGGTTTATCGAAGAACGTGAAGTGGTGTTGGCAGAAATCAGAAAAGCCGACCCGGGAGCGGCACCGATACTCGAAGAAATCAGGCAGCAAGTGCCGTCGCCCGAGCGCATCAACTTCAACAAGCTGACCCTCTACGTGCACCTGTATGCGGGCACGCCCGACCATTCGCCCAATACCACCATGCCGTCGCTTTCCTGCGTCGATCTGGTCACCGGAGACCTGAAAAACATTCCGCAACACGAGCACCCCATGGCACTGCTTTTGAGCCTGGATCAGATCAGGGCGGACAAATCACGATTTGAAATGCAACTGGCCACCCACGCTGACAGCGATGCCTCTCGGGCCGGGTACCTCAAGGAAATCCTCAGTTTGATCGACCCACTCGAGAGGCGAATCGATAACAGGCTCAGCGACATTCTGGAGTCGATCGGGCGCGACCGCGAACTGCCCAACATCGACCACGATATCGATTTTGACTTCCTTCCAACGCTCCCCGACCTTTCCGAAAGCTCCCGCCCGTTAACGCCCAGGAAAGTTTTCCGGGTCCGCCAACACGGTACTTACCGGGTTCTGGTCGGTGAAACGGAAACGGCTCAGGACGGCAATGTCATCGTCAGGGTTCCGGACCCGTTGCGCCCCGGCTCTCCATCCGCTCGCTACGAAAAAAGACAAGGCGAATGGTTGCCAGTGCGCCTGCCCATCACCAGTACACCCAGACCACAGCTGGTCGCCGAGGCCAACCGGTTACTGGCCGACGTCGAACAACACGTTGCCAAGGCCAGGGTGGACGAGGCGAGAAAAACCAATCCGACCGATATTGTCGAAGACCTGAGTAAAGAGACTGAGCGACTGAACGAGCAGGCAAGGCGCCTGGAAAGCCATGAAGACGCGGACACCGAAATCCTCGACCTGGCTACGCGCTTGCGAAGCGCTGCCGAGTCACTGGACGCGCATGGCCAAAGTGTTCTGGTGCGCATGTACAAGAACAGGGACGTGCTCGACATCATGCGTTTGAACTATCTGATGGATGCCGACGAAGTCAGCGTGAGCAAAACCGTTGATCGCAAGCCATCGGGCAAAGGCAAGGGCAAGTCGTTTCTCGACGTTTATTCGATCACTGATCGCGCCGACGACGCCCCCTTGTGGGAGGCACATTTCCACTACGACCAACACGACGCCGCGCCGCTGAATTTCACCACAAGAGGCGGTCACCTCAAAACCCTCGAACAGAGCCGACGCGGCATCGAGTCTCAGCGCCGCGATGAACAGGCTGGCTTGCCGCACGTGGCCATCTGGCGCCAGACCTTCGATGGCAAGACCGCGAGCAAAATATTTGCACTGGCCAGCCCGGCTGGCGTGCCTTCCAGGCCTGAGTAAAGGACTCAGGGCCACACGATCAATCAGGCAATGACGCCGCCCCTGCCATCAGCTCCCGTTCAGGCGAACTGATGCGCAAACCTGCAAGGATAGAAAGACATGCCCGTTAAATCGCCCCCCAGAGGCAACAATTCCGGCAATCCCCCGGTTCGCCAAAACGCTGTGCCAGACGTGGACACCCCGCGCCTCGACCTGCCACCGCGCACAGATTTAGAGGTCTCGATACCCGGTGGGCAAACACCACGACCGGGCCGCTTACCAACGCCAGCCGATATCGACGCGATCGAGCCGGCTCCGAGCATCACCATTCATCGACCCGCGTTGCCGATTGAAAATCCGCGTGCGGCTAGCCAGTCCCTGGAACACTACTGGGTGCCTACGGCGAGCGGTTTGTCGGATCGCAACGCTGACGGCTTGAGAACGCACAAGGGCCGCCAATATGCCGATGTACCCGGCGGCATCGTGCTGCTCGGCAAAGATGCGCAAACAGGACTGTATCGGGCCAGGCTGCCCAGCGAATCCAGTCCCTCGGGGCCCGTGTTGCTGCGTGACTCCAGAGCGGGACTCTGGCATGAGCTGGAACACTTCGAGCCGATCGGTGTGCCATTGTCGAGCAGCCGCCTGGAAGCTTTCCGCACGCCACTGGATTTCAGCGGCATTCAAAGGGGCAGCGATGGCCTTCACCGGCTCAACGGTAAACTCTATGCGGTGATCGACAACCACAGTTATCAGGTTCTGCACGACACCGATGCCTCGACCCCGTCGACAGCGGTGATGCGTATCGTCCGTGCGCAAGATCCGGTGGCCAGCGACAGCACCAATACCTACATTGCTACACGCCCCGGGCGCTCGGAGCCGATCATTTACGATGCTCGCGAAGGCTGGCTGGGAACGGCGGTCGGGGGTGCCGGCGGCATGTTCCGCAGCGAGCCAGGCAGCCCCGCGCATCCTGGCCTGCTGCAACGGTTTGCCAGCGCGATCAATCATTTGCGCACGCCAGAGTCCCGCGCTCGAAAGCTCTTCCCGGCCCTCGACAGCGATGAGATCACCCGGCTTCTGCATTCGCACGGAGATGACGTCCGCGGCTATCTGTCCCAACGCGAGGCCAGTTACAGGGCGCTCAAGGCGGATCTCGCGTCCTGGATCAGGAAGACATCCTCGCAGGCCCCCAACGAAGCTGCACATCCCGCGGTGGAGCGTGCTGTCGAAGAAATAAAACGTTGCTGGAAGCGGCAGACGGGAACGACGCTGAAACTTGATTTGGGAGAGGCAATCCTTGCGCCGCTGACGGCTGATTTCAGCCATGTAAGAACTCTGGAGCTGAAAGCGGTCGCCTGGTCGGACACCGCCGATACCTTCCTTGGCAGTTTTCCCAACCTTGAGAAACTGTCGGTGACTCACTCCACCCTGGATAAGTTGCCGTCCGATATCGCGCCGATGACCGTTCTCAAGGCTCTGGAGCTGAGCTCGAACCGAATCCAGCTCAATGAGCAGGCAGCAGTAAAACTGGGCGCACTCAAGCAGCTTGAACACCTCGACCTGTCGAGCAACCCGCTTGGCAGAGTCCCGGACTTTCGCGGCATGTCGCAACTTCGGTCATTGAACCTGAGCAACACCGTACTGGATCACTGGCCCAGCGGTTTACGCGATCAGGTGGCACTGGACGTGGTCGACTTGCGCCATAACCAACTGCGCGAAATTCCACAGCCGATCCTTGACCCGTCAAACAATGAACTACTGGCGATCGCCCGTATCAACTCGGTCACCCTGATTGAAGGCAACCCCTTCCCGGCCGGTTACTGGCGAACGCTTGAGGTTTATTGGCGCCGCGTAGTGACCGACTATCCGGCGATGCGCACGGGCTCCCGCGCAGACGCGTTCAGACTGGATGGCGATATTCCCGAAGTGGCGATGGTGCGGCGTATGTATCCAGACAAGAATCCGCAAGCCGCCAGGGAATATTTGCTCGCCCTGGGTGATGGCGCCGAAGAGCAGATCGCGCGACGCATTGCCGGTTTCGAGTTACTGGAAACGCAACTGCAGGCCTACATCGCCGACAGCCAACCCGGCCCGGCCCAAGCCATGGGCCCGGAAAGAGTCAACGCTACCCGTCTGGCAAGAATCATCAGAGGCTGCTGGCTGGGCGAATCGGACGGCGTACTGAAACTGCCACCGCTGTACGGTCCATTACCCCTGCTAACCGTGGATTTCAGTCACATCAAATCCCTCAGTCTCGACTCGGTAACCTGGTCGGACACCGCCAATACGCTTCTGTCCAATTGCCCCAATCTGGAAAGCCTGACCATCGTTAACTCCGGCATCGATAAACTGCCGCAAAAAATCACCGAGATGGACAAACTCAACTATCTGGATCTGAGTTCAAACCAGATAAAACTGGATGAGCAAAGCGCTTTGGCACTCGGTGCATTGCACCAGTTGAAACAGATCGATCTGTCCAACAATCAACTGCGGGCAGTGCCCGACTTCAGCGCCATGTCCGGGTTGCAGGCATTGAACCTGAAAAACACGGGCCTCAGTCAGTGGCCTGCCGGGCTGCTCGACAAAACCGCTTTGAACCACCTGGACCTGCGCGACAATCGCTTGAGCGAGGTTCCCCAGGCCAATTTCAACCCGACACCCGAGACGCTGGCTGTCGTCGCGCGGATCAACAATGTCACGCGCCTTGAAGGCAACGACTTCCCCTCCGTGTACTGGCGAAAATTCGACGGCTACTGGCGACGCCTTAAAGAGTCTCACCCCGAGCTGATGGAGCCGGCCCATCCCGCCGTATTCGATAGCGAAGACTCCAGGGCGCAGCGTTATCGAAACCTGTTCCCGAGCAAAACCATCAAGGAGTGCAGGGAGTTCATCTGGAATCATGACAAAGGCACCGTGGCACCACGCTTGCTCGCGCTGGAACAAGAATTCGATCTTCTGAAAACCCAGCTCGACGACTGGGTCTTTTCCGGGGGCGGCAACCGCCTGCGTTACGTGCGTGCCAATCAGCTGCAAATCAACGCCACCACCCGTAATGACCGCACTGCAGCGCGGGATCGGATCATCAGTTGCTGGCGCCGCGAGACGGCGCAAAAACATGCTTTCGACGGCACACCGATCGGTCTGGAACTGGACTTGAGCGGCCTGACCTTGCCGACCCTGCCGGATCTGAGCATCGACTTCAGCCATGTGGGTTCACTCAGATTGAGCGGCATGAACCTGACGGAGTCACCGGAAGGCTTCCTCACCCGTTTTCGTCATGTGCGCTGGCTGGACATGTCGAACAATCGCCTCAGGGACTTGCCCCCGGCAGTAGGAGAAATGCACGGGATGACGCGCCTGTTCCTGCAGCACAACCAACTTGAACTCAATGCAGAAACGGCGCGGATACTGGCCGGACGCACAACGCTCAGAGCACTCTGGATCGACAACAATCCCCAACTCGGTGTGATGCCAGATTTCAGCCTGATCACCGATATGCGCGAGGTCACCCTGGCGAACACCGGCATCACGCAGTGGCCAACCGGGCTGTTTGATCAACCCCTGCTGACCCGGATCGATCTGAGCAACAATCAGATCACCACGATTCCTGACTTTGTCACTGCTCCGCCCCCGGAGCGCTTAGCGCATTCGGTCCAGGTGAACAGTGGCACGTTACTGACGAATAATCCGATTACCGATGAGACGCGGATACAAATGGGCGTTTATCGCAGACAACTGGACGAAGCCCAAACCGGGCTTCACAACAGATTCAACCTGTTCACAACGTCATTCCCCTTGGCACAACGCCCCATTGCAAGGGCAGCCGCAGACCCCGCTCCGATCTGGACCAGTGGACTACCCGCTGATCAAGCGATCGCCAGAAACACTCAATGGCGCACGTTGCGCGAGCAGCAAGGCTCAGACGGCTTCTTCAACATCCTCGCGAGCCGTGCGCACCATGCCGACTTCCGGCGCCAGGTCTGGGACGTGATCGATGTCATCAGCCAGGACAATCCACAGTCGCGAACCTTGCGTCGAGAACTGTTCGATCGCGCGTGCGAAGCCGGCTGCACTGACCTTGCCGCAGCCACCTTCACCGATCTGCAGGTCCTGGCCATGACTCACAAGGCGCGCATACAGGCCAGGCTCGATATGAATGGCGCCCCCTTGGTGGCGCTGTCCAAAGGATTGTTCCGGCTCAAACAGGTCGACGACATCGCAGCGGCAGAGATCGCTTCAAGCAGGGCGATCATTGACGATCCGGCAACCTCCCGGGAGCTGCGAAACAGCCACAACCTGCGCATACGCGATCCCCATGAAATGACCATGGCCTACCGCTTTGGTCTCAGGGATCGGCTGCAATTGCCGTTTCAGCCACAGGCACTCACGTTTATCGGCATGGCCGGCGTTACCCCGGCAATGCTGGATGCGGCGTATCGCAAAATTTCGACGCTGAATGGCTCGCCTGAAGAGTTTCAGGCGTTGGTGTCGATGAATTTCTGGCAGGACTTCATCATTCACAAATACCAGGCGCAATTCGATGCGAGTCGCCAGCCGTTTCAGGATCGGCAGGAAATTCTCGACAGCCAGTCATCACAAAGACTGCTGAGCGAAGCTCAATACAAATCGCAAACCGATGATGTGACGGCGCAGTTGGCGATCGTCGAAGCGACATTGATCCAAACGCTGACGCGGCAGGAATTGCAGCCTCGAACAACAATCGAGGCGGCTTCTGCCAACGTCACGCCCGCGCAGGAAACCCCGGTCGCGACTGGCGCGACGTTGTAATCGATACAGCGTCGCAGCAGGCCGATGAACTTCGGCCTGCTGTCACTCGTCGTCGTCGAAGTTGTAACTGCCCGGCGCGAGGTTTTCGAAGCGCGTGTATTTGCCGATAAAGGCCAGGCGGATAAAACCGATCGGGCCGTTACGCTGCTTGCCGATGATGATTTCGGCGATGCCTTTGTGTTCGGTTTCCGGGTGATAGACCTCGTCGCGGTACACGAACATGATCACGTCGGCGTCCTGCTCGATCGCTCCGGATTCGCGCAAGTCGGAGTTCACCGGGCGCTTGTTGGGACGCTGTTCGAGGGAGCGGTTGAGCTGCGACAGCGCCACCACCGGGCAGTTGAATTCCTTGGCCAGCGCTTTCAGGGATCGCGAGATTTCGGAAATTTCGTTGGTGCGGTTGTCACCGCTGGAACCGGGGATCTGCATCAGTTGCAGGTAGTCGATCATGATCAGGCCGACATCACCGTGTTCACGCACCAGACGTCGGGTCCGCGCACGCATTTCCGACGGACTGATGCCGGCAGTGTCATCGATGAACAGCTTGCGGTCGTTGAGCAGGTTGACCGCCGAAGTCAGGCGCGGCCAGTCATCGTCTTCCAATTGGCCGGAACGCACTTTGGTCTGGTCGATGCGCCCAAGCGAGGAGAGCATACGCATGATCAGCGATTCGCCTGGCATCTCGAGGGAGTACACCAGAACCGCCTTCTCGCTGCGCAACACGGCGTTTTCCACCAGGTTCATCGCGAAGGTGGTTTTACCCATCGACGGACGGCCGGCGACGATGATCAAGTCGGACGGTTGCAGGCCACTGGTCTTCTCGTCGAGGTCGGTGTAGCCGGTGGACAGGCCTGTGATGGCGTTGTCGGTGTTGAACAGGGTGTCGATGCGATCAATGGCCTTGGTCAGCAAGTCATTCACACCTACCGGGCCGCCGGTTTTTGGCCGGGCCTCGGCAATCTGGAAGATCTGGCGTTCGGCTTCGTCGAGAATCTCGGCGGCGGTGCGGCCTTCGGGGTTGAAGGCGCTGTCGGCGATTTCGGTGCTGATGCCGATCAACTGGCGCAACGTCGCTCGCTCACGAACGATCTGCGCATAGGCCTTGATGTTGGCGACGGACGGCGTGTTTTTCGCCAGTTCACCGAGGTAACCGAGGCCACCGACCTGCGAGGTCTGGCCTTCCTTGTCCAGTTGTTCAGACAGGGTCACCACGTCGATCGGCATGTTCTGATCGGCCAGCTTGGCGATCGCAC
Source organism: Pseudomonas sp. Mb7 (assembly GCF_054790525.1). Taxonomy (NCBI): domain Bacteria; kingdom Pseudomonadati; phylum Pseudomonadota; class Gammaproteobacteria; order Pseudomonadales; family Pseudomonadaceae; genus Pseudomonas; species Pseudomonas sp. Mb7. The sequence continues at coordinate 6,300,470 of NZ_CP186501.1, read as the reverse complement.
GGAAAATCAGACGGTGGTCATGTCGATAGAAATCGCCGTCGGAGACTTGATCGAGCACGCGTTCCCAGGCGTTGTTGTCCAGCATCAGACCACCGAGTACAGCCTGTTCGGCCTCGATGGAATGCGGCGGCACCTTCAGGGCAGCGGTTTGCAGATCGTATTGCTCGGGAGCGGAGATATCGTTCATGGCCACTTGTGTAATTTGGAAAAACAGGGAGTTCAGAAAGACAAAGGGCACGACCTGTAAACAGGATCGTGCCCGATGTTAACCGTCTGACGGACAAGCCGCCAGCCGATCAGGTGTTACTTAAGCTGCTACCACGACAACGCGTACGGTGGCTTCAACTTCGGCGTGCAGGTGCACAGCCACGTCGAATTCACCCACGTTGCGGATGGTGCCGTTCGGCAGACGAACTTCGCTTTTCGCAACTTCAACGCCGGAGGCGGTCAGTGCGTCAGCGATGTCGTGAGTACCGATCGAACCGAACAGCTTGCCTTCGTCGCCAGCGGTGGCAGTGATGGTCACTTCCAGCTCGGCCAGTTGGGCAGCACGGCTTTCAGCCGATGCTTTACGGTCTGCGGCAGCTTTTTCCAGCTCAGCACGACGCTCTTCAAACGCAGCCAGGTTGGCAGCAGTTGCAGCGGTAGCTTTGCCGAAAGGCAGCAGGTAGTTACGGCCGTAACCGGCCTTAACGTTTACTTTGTCGCCCAGGTTGCCCAGGTTGGCGATTTTTTCCAGAAGGATCAGTTGCATGTGGAAATCCTCTTAACTTTTAACCTTCACCGTTCGCGTTATCGGTGTCTTTCGACACGTGACGACCGCGAAAATCAATCAGGCTGTCGACAATGGCCAGGACCACGAGCAACGGATAGATCAGCTGCATGAACAACAGCAGCGTAACGTACAACCCCACCAGCCAGAAACCGGCCAGTCGCTTCTGCCCGACCAGCCCGTGAATCAGGGCGAGTCCGGCGAACACCAGCGGTACACTGCACAACGGCGTCAACATGGCCATCTGTGCACCGAGATTCGGGCCCAGAAGCATCAACGCCAGCAGCAACATCGCCGGCCCCAGCGGGATCCGGATGGCGCGAAACTCGCGACCAAAACCACCCGGGTTGTACAACAACGCCTGCCAATGCCGCCCGACAATCAGGCTCAGCACGCTGACGATCTGCAACAGCGCCGCAATCAGTCCGGTCAGGACCGGTGCAATCAGGGACGCGAAACGCGCTTGCTCATCGACCGACAATTGCTTGTAGGTTTCACCAAGAAGCGCCGGCATGACCTTTATCAAGGCCTGCGCGAGCATCTCGATCTGGGCCGCAAACGCTGCCCCGAGCACCACCGAAAACACCACTCCAATCACTACGCTGACCAGCAGCGTGCGGACCCAGGATTCACTTGCGCGCAAAACCAACGCAAGCCCCGAAGACCCCAGCAGCACCAGAAGTGCCCGTGGGTCATCGGCATACAGCCACCAGATCAACGCCGGCAGCAGCCCCAGAGACAGAACACCCAGGGCGTCCGTCAGTCCGCGCCGCAGCAGCACAAGGCTCCCCGCGGCAGCACCCAACCAATACAACAACGGCAATGTTGCACATCCGGCCACCACGAGAGTGGCCTGCATACGGCCTCGCATGATGAACTCAGCTAAGGCACGCATGCATTCAATCCTTTGCTACTTGTCGACTGCCCGGTCTCAGCGGCCGTGGCTGTCGGTGTAGGCCAGCAGGGCCAGGAAGCGGGCGCGCTTGATAGCGGTGGCCAGCTGACGCTGATAACGAGCTTTGGTACCGGTGATGCGGCTTGGAACGATTTTGCCGGTCTCGGATACGTAGGCTTTCAGAGTGTTGAGATCTTTGTAATCGATCTCTTTCACGTCTTCAGCGGTGAAGCGGCAGAATTTACGACGACGGAAGAAACGTGCCATTTGATAGGCTCCTTAATAAGGTCCGTGGATTACTCGTCAGCGTTATCGCTGTTGTCGCTGTCATCACTATCGGTGCCTTCGGCGCCTTCGTGCTCAGGACGGTCGCGACGCTCACGGCGCTCACTGCGGTTTTCTTCAGCCTTGAGCATCTCGGACTGGCCGGTAACGGCTTCGTCGCGACGGATGACCAGGTTACGGATCACTGCATCGTTGTAGCGGAAGTTGTCTTCCAGCTCGGCCAGGGCCTTGCCAGTGCACTCAACGTTCAGCATCACGTAGTGAGCCTTGTGAACATTGTTGATTGCGTAGGCCAGTTGACGACGGCCCCAATCTTCCAGACGGTGGATTTTGCCGCCGTCTTCTTCGATCAGCTTGGTGTAACGCTCAACCATGCCGCCGACTTGCTCGCTTTGATCCGGGTGGACCAAAAAGATGATTTCGTAATGACGCATGAATGCTCCTTACGGGTTGTAGCCTGCCGCTCAAAAACGGTCAGACAAGGAGTGAATGACACTTATGGACTTGCTGGCGCGGGGCACATGCGTGCCTGCCGTCACAGCAAGGGGCGCAATTGTAGAGAAGGGACAGAAGAGGTGCAAGGCAATTGGTGATTATTTGAACAATCACCGATCTTCGCCTTCCCACAAAACAATGTAGGAGTGAGCCTGCTCGCGATGATGGGGCAACATTCAACTTTGATGCTGAATGTTGCACCGCTATCGCGAGCAGGCTCACTCCTACAAGGGATTTGCAGCAGATCAGGATTTCTTGGCAGTAGCCTTGGCTTTTGCACCGCGCTGACGCTGCGCTTCGAACAGGCACACGCCCGTCGCAACCGAGACGTTGAGGCTGCTGACGCTACCGGCCATCGGCAGCTTCACCAGATAGTCGCAGTGCTCGCGGGTCAGGCGACGCATGCCTTTGCCTTCAGCGCCCATGATCAGAATGGTCGGGCCAGTCAGGTCCTGGTCATAAATGCTGACCTCAGCCTCCCCCGCAGTACCGACAATCCACAGACCGCGCTGCTGAAGTTTTTCCAGGGTGCGAGCGAGGTTGGTCACGGCAACCAATGGAATCACTTCCGCCGCGCCGCAAGCGACTTTACGCACGACCGGCGTCAGGGTCGCCGACTTGTCTTTCGGCACGATCACCGCGAGCGCACCGGCCGCATCCGCCGAACGCAGGCAAGCACCAAGGTTGTGCGGATCGGTCACGCCGTCGAGCACCAGTAACAGCGGCGCGCCTTCAGTGCGATCGAGCAGCTCGTCGAGCATGGCTTCGCCCCAGACCTGGCTCGGGCTTACTTCCGCGACCACACCCTGGTGCACGCCTTCAACCCAGGCGTCCATTTCGCGACGCTCGGCCTGGCCAACCTGAACACGGTTTTCGTTGGCCAGCTCAACCAGGGTCTGCACGCGCGGATCGTTGCGGCTTTCCGCCAGCCAGATCTGCTTGACGCGTTTCGGGTGGTGACGCAGCAACGCTTCTACCGCGTGAACGCCGTAGATTTTTTCCAACTGACTCATGACTTCGCCTTCGGTTTACGTGCCCCGCCACTTTTGGCTGGAGCGGAGCCCGCTTTTGGCGGCCCCTTACGGTGTTTGCTCGGTTTCGCTGGCTTGCCGCCGGAGGCCTTTTCAGGCGCCGACCGTCCGGTCTTTCCCCCGGACGCCGCTTTACCACCGTTTTTAGCGTCGGAAAGCAGAGCCTTCTTCATTTCACGGCTTTTGCGCAGCTCGGCGTTTTTCGCCACGGCGTCGCTTGGGCGATAGGCTTCTGCCGCTTTTTCCTTGGCCGGACGACGGCTGGCGGATTTAGCCGGAGCCTTTTCTTCCGAAGCCTTGGCAGCAGGCGCAGCGGTTTCAGCACCACGCTTTTTGCGACCGATCGGCGCGCTGATGGTTTTTTCAGCCATCTCGAAGTCAATCTTGCGCTCGTCGAGGTCAACGCGCATCACGCGCACTTCAACGGTATCGCCAAGACGGAAGCTGCGACCGGTGCGCTCGCCCGCCAGGCGGTGATGCACAGGATCGAAGTGGTAGTAATCGCCCGGCAGCGCCGTGACGTGGACCAGACCTTCGACGTAGATATCGGTCAGCTCAACGAACAGGCCAAAACCGGTGACCGCTGTGATCACACCCGGGAACGACTCGCCCACGCGGTCTTTCATGAACTCGCACTTGAGCCAGTTCACCACATCGCGGGTGGCTTCATCGGCACGGCGCTCGCTCATCGAGCACTGCTCGCCGAGCTGCTCCAGCGCCGCCTCGTCGTACGGATAGATGCGCGCCTTCGGAATGGTCATCGCCCCGGCACGGCGAACGTGCGGAGTGTCCTGTTTCGAATGGATCACGCTGCGGATCGCGCGGTGCGTCAGCAGGTCCGGGTAACGACGGATCGGCGAAGTGAAGTGGGTATAGGCTTCATAATTCAGGCCGAAGTGGCCCTGATTATCAGCGCTGTACACCGCCTGACTCAGCGAGCGCAGCATCACGGTCTGGATCAGGTGGAAATCCGGACGATCCTTGATGCTTGCCAGCAACGCCTGATAATCCTTCGGCGACGGACCGTCCTTGCCTTTGTGCAGGGACAGGCCGAGTTCGCCAAGGAAGGCACGGAGTTTTTCCAGACGCTCCGGTGGCGGACCATCGTGGACGCGGTACAGCGCAGGAATTTCGTGCTTCTTGAGGAATTCGGCGGTGGCCACGTTGGCCGCCAGCATGCATTCCTCGATCAGCTTGTGCGCGTCGTTACGGGTGGTCGGACGGATTTCGGCAATCTTGCGCTCGGTACCGAAGATGATTCGGGTTTCCTGCGTTTCGAAATCGATCGCGCCACGTACGTGACGAGCAGCCAGCAGCACCTTGTACAGCGCATAAAGCTGTTTGAGGTGCGGCAGAACGTCGTTGTACTCACCGCGAAGCTGACGCGCTTCGGTGATTTTCGGTTTTTCCAGCATCGCACTGACTTTGTTGTAGGTCAGACGCGCGTGGGAATGGATCACCGCTTCATAGAAGCAGTAGTCGGTCATTTCGCCGGACTTGGAGATGGTCATCTCGCAAACCATGGCCAGACGATCAACATGCGGATTCAGCGAGCACAGGCCGTTGGACAGCTGCTCAGGCAGCATTGGCACCACGCGCTCAGGGAAGTACACCGAGTTGCCGCGCACCTGTGCTTCGTTGTCCAGCGCCGAGCCGATCTTCACGTAGCTGGAAACGTCAGCAATCGCCACGTACAACTTCCAGCCGCCGGAGAACAGGCGCAGCTTGCCCGGCTTGGCTTCGCAATAAACAGCATCGTCGAAGTCGCGGGCGTCTTCGCCGTCAATGGTGACGAACGGCAAATGGCGCAGGTCGACGCGTTTCTCTTTGTCTTTTTCTTCGACTTCCGGCTTGAGCTTGGCCGCTTCTTTCAGAACGGCTTCGGGCCAGACGTGCGGAATGTCGTAGGTGCGCAGGGCGACATCGATTTCCATGCCCGGCGCCATATAGTTGCCGACCACTTCAACCACGTCGCCTTGCGGCTGGAAGCGCGGCGTCGGCCAGTGGGTGATTTTCACCTCGACGAACTGACCGATCTGCGCGTTGGCGTTGCGGCCCGGGGTGACCAGCACTTCCTGCTGGATCTTCGGGTTGTCCGCGACGACGAAGCCGATGCCGCCCTCTTCGAAGTAGCGGCCGACGATGGTTTCGTGAGCACGGGAGACCACTTCAACGATCACGCCTTCACGGCGACCGCGACGGTCGAGACCGGACACACGCGCCAGCGCACGGTCGCCATCGAACACCAGACGCATTTGCGCGGGGCTCATGAACAGGTCGTCGCTGCCGTCATCCGGCACCAGGAAGCCAAAACCGTCACGGTGACCGCTGATGCGGCCGAGGATCAGGTCGAGCTTGTCGACCGGCGCGTAAGTGCCACGGCGGGTGTAGATCAGTTGGGCGTCGCGCTCCATGGCGCGAAGGCGGCGGCGCAGGGCTTCGATCTGGTCTTCTGTGGTCAGACCAAACTCTTCGACCAGTTGCTCGCGGGCAGCAGGCGAACCCCGATCGGCGAGGTGCGCCAGGATCAGTTCGCGGCTAGGAATAGGGTTTTCATATTTTTCCGCTTCACGAGCGGCCTCGGGATCGAGGGACTGCCAATCGGCCATTAGAGAGTTTTCACCTTGTCTATATGCGGGTTAGTTTGGCATAGGCGCCATGAAACGGGAAATTTCCGACTATATAAGGCCCTTATGAGGGTCTGTATCGTCGCTTGAAAGCCGTTTTGAACACCGCCGGTAAAAAAAATCATATTTTTTGCTGACAGGGGTTTACAGTTAAAAAGACGCTCCGTATAGTGCGCGCCATCGACGACGCACAAGCGTTAACGATACTGCCCAGATGGTGAAATTGGTAGACACGCCAGCTTCAGGTGCTGGTGACCTTACGGTCGTGGAAGTTCGAGTCTTCTTCTGGGCACCAATTTCGAGTTTGAGACTAGATCAGTTTCAAGGCTCACACAAAACCCGCGAAAGCGGGTTTTTTGCATTCTAAGCCCGGCTTTTCTTAAAACTGATTTATTAAAATTAAATCAGGGGTTTACAGATCAAAACGCGCTCCGTATAGTGCGCCACATCAACAGCGGCAACGCTAGCGATGATTGCCCAGATGGTGAAATTGGTAGACACGCCAGCTTCAGGTGCTGGTGACCTTACGGTCGTGGAAGTTCGAGTCTTCTTCTGGGCACCAATTCAAATTCAAGGTTACGACCTTGGATTTCACAAAAACCCGCGAAAGCGGGTTTTTGCGTTTCTGGCTTCCCGAAACCCCATCACCATCGCACCTATCAAAACGCCAGTCCCACCGCAAGGCGCACTTGAGAAACAATATCGTTTATCATTGTTGCAAGTTTTTGCAATGCGACAGTGAGGAACCCCGCGAATGACGTTTCGAAATACCCTGCGCCGAGGCCTGACCTTCACCCTCCTCGGCCTGGCGCTCGCCACTCCCCTCACCCAGGCTGCCGATGCGGTTTCCCTGACTCTCTATAACGGCCAGCACAAGGAAGTCGGCGACGCGATCGCCAAAGCCTTCGAAGCCAAGACCGGCATTCACGTCAACGTGCGCAAAGGCAGCAGCAATCAGCTCGCCAGCCAGATCATCGAAGAAGGCGACCGCTCCCCTGCCGACGTGATCTACACCGAAGAATCGCCACCGTTGAACAATCTCGGCGAACTGGGCTTGCTGGCCAAAACCGATGACGCCACTCTGGCCGTACTACCAGAAAAATATGTCGCCGGTAACGGCACCTGGATCGGCGTGACAGCGCGGGTTCGCGTGGTTGCCTACAACCCGAAACTGGTCGACGAAAAAGACCTGCCGAAATCGGTAATGGAATTCTCCGATCCGAAGTGGCAAGGCAAAGTCGGCTTCGTACCGACCAGCGGCGCGTTTCAGGAACAAGCCGTGGCCATCATCAAGATGCACGGTCGTGACGCCGCCGAAGAGTGGCTGACCGGCCTGCGCGCTTTCGGCAAGACCTACAGTAACAACATGGTTGCGCTCAAAGCCGTGGAAAACGGTGAAGTTGCCACCGTGCTGGTGAACAACTACTACTGGTTCGCCCTGCAGCGCGAGAAAGGCAAACTGGATTCGAAACTGCATTACTTCACCGGCGGCGACGTCGGTGGCTTGATCACCGTGTCCAGCGCTGCCGTGCTGAAATCCAGCAAACATCCAAAAGAAGCCCAGCAATTCCTCGCCTATATGGCCAGCGAAGAAGGTCAGCGCGTGATCACTCAGACCACCGCCGAGTATCCGCTGCATAAAGGCATGGAATCGGATCGCGGGCTCAAGCCGTTCAGCGAACTAGAAGCGCCAAACGTCAGTCCTGCCGATCTGGGCAATGCCGAAGAAGCGTTGGAACTGGAACGTGAAGTTGGCTTGAACTGATGACCGCATCGTTATCCGCCCCCGCCGCGCGCGGGGGTTACGTACCAAAGCGCAAGCGGCCATCAATCTGGCTGGTGCTGCCGGTGTTGTTACTGGTAGTGATGAGCCTGTTGCCGCTGGCCTATGTCGGGCTCAAGGCCTGGCAGGCCGGCTGGGCCGAGGCGTTGCACTTGTTGTGGCGCCCGTATGTGTTCGGCCTGTTGCGCAACACGTTGGCGTTGATGGTTGGCGTAACCCTCACCTGCGGCGTGATTGGTCTGTCGCTGGCCTGGCTGCTGGAACGCAGCAATTTGCCAGGGCGTCGCCTATGGGGCGTGATCCTGTGCCTGCCGTTCGCGGTGCCGGCGTTTGTCAGCAGCTTCACCTGGGTTTCGCTGAGCGCGCAGTTCGAAGGGCTTGGCGGGGCGATTCTGGTGATGAGCCTGTCCAAGTATCCGCTTATCTTCCTGCCGGTGGCGGCAACTCTGCGCAATCTCGATCCCTCCCTTGAAGAGTCGGCACGCACCCTTGGGCAGAATCGCTGGGGCGTATTTTTCCGCGTGACCCTGCCGCTGCTCTGGCCTTCGCTATTGGCCGGCTCGCTATTGATTGCCTTGCACATGCTGGTGGAGTTCGGCGCACTGTCGATCATCGGCCTGCAAACCTTCACCACGGCGATCTATCAGCAATTCGAACTGGAGTTCAGTAACGCCAACGCGGCGATGCTTTCCGCCGTGCTGCTGGCGCTGTGTCTGGTGTTGTTGTGGCTGGAGCTGCGCGTACGCGGCAAAGGCCGGCATGTGCGCACCGGACAAGGTGCCGCGCGCCAAGCTGAACAGGTTCGGCTAGGATCATGGGCCACGGTCGGTCAGCTGTATTGCCTGATGCTGGCAATTGTCGGCAGCGGGATTCCGTTGGGGATGTTGGCGTATTGGCTGGCGGTCGGTTCATCCGCAGCATTCCCGGTGGCAGCGATCACTGAAGCCCTGCTTTCTTCTCTGGCACTTTCTCTTGGCGGAGCTGCGCTGTGTCTAGTGCTGGCCGTGCCGGTCGGCTTGTTGGTGGTGCGTTACAAAGGCCAACTGGCAATCTGGGCCGAGCGCTTGCCGTATCTGCTGCATGCGCTGCCGGGCCTGGTGATTGCGCTGACGCTGGTGTATTTCGCCCTGCACTACGTGCCGGCGCTGTACCAGACTTCGGGGTTGCTGCTGATCGCTTATGCGCTGCTGTTTCTGCCATTGGCGCAGGCGCCGATTCGCACGGCACTGAACAAGGCGGCACCGCAACTGGAAGAGGCTGCGCGCACACTGGGCGCTTCGTCGTTCACGGCGTTTTGTCGGGTGACGCTGCCGATTATCTTCCCGGCATTGGGCGCAGCGTTTGCGCTGGTGTTTCTGGATGCGATGAAGGAATTGACGGCGACGTTGCTGCTGAGTCCGACCGGACTGAACACTTTGGCGACCGAGGTCTGGGCGCATACTGCGAATGTCGAGTTTGCGGCGGCGGCGCCTTATGCGGCGTTGTTGATTTTGGTGTCGGGGCTGCCGGTTTATTTACTGACGACCCGGATGTATCTGAGCCGCTGATAGCGCTTTCGCGAGCAGGCTCGCTCCCACATGTTGACCGAGCTCCATCAGAGGAACGCGATCTAATGTGGGAGCGAGCCTGCTCGCGAAGAGGCCCGCCCAGACAACCTCAAGCTCTGAACTGCCCCAGACTCGCCTTGAGCTGCGCTGCCAAACCATCCAGCACCTTGCCACTCGCGGTGGTCTCCACCACCGCCTGCGCCGCTTTCTCGGCTTGCGCATGAATTGTCTCGACGCGGCCACGTACAGCCTGCGCTCCCTGCGCCTGATGCGCAGCCGCCTGCGTTGCCAAGCCAATCGCCGCATGCACCTGCTCGACCGAGACCTGTACCGACTGCTGCAAGCGCGCACTGTCACGCAGCACCAGTAAACCTTCGCTGGCCTGACGCCCGGCCTGGCCGATCGCCTCGACCGCCTCACGCGCGCCCTGCTGCAACGCGACGATGTGCGCCTGAATATCGCCGGTAGAGCTTTGTGTCTTGCTCGCCAACGCACGCACTTCGTCGGCAACAACGGCAAACCCACGCCCGGTCTCGCCAGCACGTGCCGCTTCAATCGCCGCGTTGAGCGCCAGCAGATTGGTCTGCTCGGCAATCCCGTGAATCACCGTCAGCACCACCTCAATCTGCTCACTCTGCTGAGCCAGCCGCTCGATGACTTTCGCTCCGGTATCGACCTGCCCCGCCAGCGCCTCGATCAGGCTGCCGACCTTGGCGGACGTCCGGGTGTTTTCGTCGGTGGCCTGGCGAATATCCACAACCTGCTTCAAAGCCGCTTGCATCGCATGGCTTTCCGACTGCGCCTCATCAGCCATTTGCGACAGTGCGCGCAGGCTTTCCGCTACCTCATCACGCTGCATGCCGGCAGCCGCATCGGCACCGGCATTGCGCAGGGTCATCGCGCCAATCTCGACGCCAGTACGCTGCGCGACATCGCCCGCTTCGCGCACGATTGGCTGCAACTTATCCACAAAGCGGTTGACCGCCGAGGCCATGTCGCCGATTTCGTCTTTGCTGTTGATCTGTACACGCTTGGTCAGGTCGCCCTCGCCCGCAGCCAGGTCATCCATCGCAGCGTTGAGCATCTTCAGGCGATTGACCACGCGATGGCCGAGCACGACGGCCAATAACAGAAGCACGCCAAAACCGACCAACGCCAGGCCCATGCCGATCCTCCAGCGCAGGGTAGCTGCCGCCTCTTGAACAGTATTGGCGGTGTTGGCTTTCATCTCGACGGCGGTTGACTGCGCCGATTGCAGGCGCGCCTGCATGGCTTTGGCACTGTCCGCTGCAGCGCCCTTGAGGCTGTCGCCGACCAGTTGATCACTGCTCGCGATCAACGCCGAGAAGCGCTTGTCCAGTGCCGCCAGATCGGTTTCCACCGAGGCCGTGGAAACACCCATCAACACCTTGCCGATTTCCACACCATTGGGATTGATCGAGGCTTCAAGGTAGTAAACCGATGAATCGTTTTTCGCCGCATCCAGCACTTTATCCAATGCACGCTCGCCCTGGCCCTTTTCCAGCAAGGCCTTGTTGATCGGGTTTTCGCGATTGAGATAGCGGGTCAGGTGCTGGCCGGTGGCGTCGTCGTAGACCACGAATAGAACGTTGGGATTGCGCTGGGCACGGCGGGCGAACTCGGACAGGGTCGGTACGTCGCTGTCCCACATGGCACGCGGGGCTACGGAGGCCAGTAACTGCGCCATGTCATTGGCCGAATCTTTCAGATCCTTTTCCAGCGTCGCACGCAGTTGCGCCTGCTCTTCTTTCAGGCGCGAGGACAGGCCGGCGGTAAGCCGCTGACGAGTACTGGCGGACAAGGCATCGAGGCTCGAGGTGACTTCACGCCCGGCCTGCTCCAGTTCACCGGAGAGCTTCTGGCTGTCGGCGCCGAGGCGCACCGCCAAGTCAGCTTCCAGCGCCGTGACGGTGCTCCGCGTCAGGGCAACGGCCACCAACACCTGCACCAAAAGGGCGATACCAAGGGTAACGAACACGGGGCGCAACAAACGGCTTTGTAACAGTGAGAGAACGGCCGACACTGTGAATACCTCTACTTCTGACGCCATTAATTTGATGGCACTCTTGTAGACAGATTCACAGCAAAGGTCATGCCGTCCAACAGGCATAAACGACAAAGGCCCCGAAGAAGGGGCCTTTGTGTTTTTACATCAACGACTTATCAAGCAAACGGATGACGCAGAACGATGGTTTCGTTGCGGTCCGGGCCCGTCGAAATAATGTCGATCGGCGCGCCGATCAGCTCTTCAACGCGTTTGATGTAGGCGCGAGCGTTAGCCGGCAGCTCTTCCAGGGTTTTTGCACCCACGGTCGATTCGGTCCAGCCCGGCACTTCTTCGTACACAGGCTGCAGGCCTACGTAGCTGTCAGCGTCGGTCGGAGCAACGGCGTTGCCTTCGGCGTCTTTGTAGCCAACGCAGATGTTGATGGTTTCCAGACCGTCGAGTACGTCCAGCTTGGTCAGGCAGATGCCCGAAATGCTGTTCACATCGATAGCGCGACGCAGGATAACGGCGTCGAACCAGCCACAACGACGGGCACGGCCGGTGGTCGCACCGAACTCGTGACCTTGTTTAGCCAGATGCGCGCCGACGTCGTCGAACAGCTCAGTCGGGAATGGACCCGAACCGACGCGAGTGGTGTAAGCCTTGGTGATGCCCAGGATGTAGTCGAGGAACATCGGGCCAACGCCGGAACCGGTCGCTACGCCACCGGCAGTGGTGTTGGAACTGGTCACGTACGGGTAGGTACCGTGGTCGATGTCGAGCAACGAACCCTGAGCGCCTTCGAACATGATGTCTTTGCCGGCGCGACGCAGGTCGTGCAGCTCAGCGGTGACGTCGAGCATCAGCGGCTTGAGCAGCTCAGCGTACTCCTTGCACTCGGCCAGGGTTTTCTCGAACTCGATGGCCGGCTCTTTGTAGTAACCGACCAGCATGAAGTTGTGGTAATCCACCAGTTCACGCAGCTTGTCTTCGAAGCGCGGCATGTTCAGCAGGTCGCCAACACGCAGGCCACGACGAGCAACCTTGTCTTCGTAAGCCGGGCCGATGCCGCGACCGGTAGTACCGATCTTCAGCTCGCCACGGGCCTTTTCACGGGCCTGGTCCAGCGCCACGTGGAAGGACAGGATCAGCGGGCAGGACGGGCTGATACGCAGACGCTCACGCACCGGTACGCCTTTCTCTTCCAGCTTGGTGATCTCGCGCAGCAGGGCGTCAGGTGCAACCACCACGCCGTTGCCGATCAGGCACTGCACGCCTTCGCGCAGCACGCCCGACGGGATCAGGTGCAGGACGGTTTTCTCGCCGTCGATCACCAGTGTGTGGCCAGCGTTGTGGCCACCTTGGTAGCGCACTACGGCTGCAGCATGTTCGGTCAGCAGATCAACGATCTTGCCTTTGCCCTCATCACCCCATTGGGTGCCCAGGACTACGACATTCTTACCCATAACACTTGTCCTCATTCGCGCAAACTTGGTGCCGGCGATGGCCGGCAGGAAAACTCAAGAAGCCAGTGGCGATACTTGCCAAAGCCCGTTCTGCTGAATCAATTGCCGGTCGCAGTCCGCATCACGGGCGGCGGCCAAAGGTTGCCCAGGCAAAGCCTGAACGACACGCTGACCCTCACTGCGCAACTGGCAAACCTGCTGCCAGAGTGCCGCATCCGTACTGTCAGGCATCCAGATACCGCCAGACGGTAGCTCGATCTCAGCACGCCCCAGGGTCACCAGGGTTTTCAAATCGGTGGAAAAACCAGTCGCCGGACGCGCGCGACCAAAATCCGCGCCGATGTCGTCGTAGCGACCGCCCTGAGCGATGGACTGGCCAACGCCCGGAACGAACACCGCGAACACCACACCGGTGTGGTAGTGGTAGCCACGTAGCTCGCCCAGGTCGAAGTACAACGGCAGGTCCGGGAAACGCGCCGATAGGCGCTCGGCGATTGCCAGCAAATCTTCGAGTGCTGCCAAAACCGGCGCCGGCGCATTGGCCAGTCGTTCGCGGGCAGCGCTCAACACTTCACGCCCGCCACACAGGTCGACCAGCGCCCGCAGCATGCCGGACAAGTCGGCCGGCAAGCCTTCGGTCAAGGTAATGACCTCGTCGATGGCCTTGCGTTGCAGCGCATCGAACAACTGCTGTTCGACTTCACCGGACAGACCGGCGGCACGCGCCAGACCACGGTAGATGCCAACATGACCAAGGTCCATGTGCACATCCGGCACATCGGCCAGTTGCAGCATGGCCAGCATCAGGCTGATCACTTCAACGTCGCTGCTCGGGCTGGCGTCGCCGTACAGCTCGGCGCCCAACTGGATCGGGCTGCGCGAGGACGACAATGCACGCGGCTGAGCATGCAGCACGCTGCCGGCGTAGCACAGACGGCTCGGACCTTCGCGACGCAGGGTGTGCGCATCGATACGCGCCACTTGCGGCGTGATGTCGGCACGGAAACCCATCTGCCGGCCCGATTGCGGGTCAATGACCTTGAAGGTACGCAGATCCAGGTCCTGGCCCGCGCCGGTCAGCAGGGATTCCAGGTACTCGATATGGGGAGTCACGACAAACTCGTAACCCCAGCTCTGGAACAGATCCAACACCTGACGACGCGCGACTTCAATGCGCGCCGCTTCCGGTGGCAGTACTTCTTCGATGCCATCTGGCAGCAGCCAGCGGTCTACCGTTGCCATTACGCCATTCCCCTTTGATCCGGGCGGCCAGCCTGCGGGCGAGCCTTGAGTGAAGCAGAAAATGAACGAACCGTTCAAAACGCACGCGCATGAACGACGCGGCGAAAGGCCTGTTAGCGGCTTCGCCCATCACTTTCCTCGAAATACTCTCGGGCCATTCAACCCGATGCCTGCAACAAAAAACAGCAATCAAACGTGCAGACGCAAAAAAGCCGGGAATTTCCCGGCTGCCGCATCATACACACGTTTTCCCAAAGGATCACCCCGCCCGAGGTTTTAGCCGCCGGGCGGAATGATTCAGGTCAACGGCGTATCAAGGCTTGGCCTTTTCCAGGTAGTGGAAAAAGTCGCTGCTTGGGTCAAGGACCAATACGTCGGATTTGTTCGCGAAGCTTTCACGGTAGGCGCGCAGGCTACGATAGAAACTGTAGAACTCCTGATCCTGACCGTAGGCCTTGGAGTAGATCGCAGCGGCCTGGGCATCACCATCACCGCGAACCTCTTCGGATTCACGATAGGCTTCAGCCAGCAGCACGCGGCGTTGACGATCGGCGTCGGCACGGATGCCTTCCGCTAGCTCGTTACCCTTGGCGCGGTGCTCGCGAGCTTCACGCTCGCGCTCGGTGCTCATACGCTCGAACACACTGCGGTTCACTTCTTTCGGCAGGTCGATGGTCTTGACCCGGACATCGACAACTTCGATACCCAGCTCCTTTTCCGCCATTTTGTTCAGCGATGCGGTGATGTCAGCCATCAACGCGTCACGCTCACCCGACACTACTTCGTGCAGAGTGCGCTTACCGAACTGGTCACGCAGACCGGATTCAAGACGACGGGAAAGACGCTCGTCGGCGATTTGCTTGAGGCCGGAAGTTGCGGTGTAGAAGCGCTCGGCATCTTTCACGCGCCACTTGGCGTAGGCATCGACCATCACGGCTTTCTTTTCCAGGGTCAGGAAACGCTGTGTCGGTGCATCCAGCGTCATCAGACGTGCGTCGAATTTACGCACCTGGTTAACGTAAGGCACTTTCACATGCAGGCCTGGCTGAACATCGGCCTGAACCACGCGGCCGAATTGCAGCAGCACCGCACGCTCGGTCTGAGCGACGATGTAGAAGCAGTTCCAGCCCACCAGTACCACAACAACGCCAACGATCAGGGCGATCAGCGATTTATTGCTCATCAGCGGGTCTCCCTTGTGCGCGACTGCGGCAGGTCAGTGACATGCGGCGTGACGTCCGTGTTGTTGCTGGCGGCAGCCGAACCGGTGACCGGTGCATTGCTGCCCGAACTGTTCTGAATCATTTTGTCCAACGGCAGGTAAAGCAGATTGCTCTGGCCGTTCTTGTTGCCGGTCACGAGTACCTTGCTGGTATTGCTGAAGACTTCCTGCATGGTGTCCAGGTACAGACGCTGGCGGGTAACCTCAGGTGCCTTGCGGTACTCGGCGACCAGCTTGGTAAAGCGATCGGCTTCACCCTTGGCGCGCGAGACCGTTTCGTCACGGTAACCGTTGGCATCCTCGAGGATGCGCTGGGCCTGACCACGGGCTTCCGGCACGACGCCGTTGGCGTAGGTTTCAGCCTGGTTGCGCGAACGCTGCTCGTCTTCACGGGCGCGGATCACGTCATCGAAGGCTTCCTGCACTTCACGCGGTGCCGCTGCGCTCTGTACGTTGACCTGAGTGACGGTGATACCGGTGCGATAGGTATCGAGGAAGCGTTGCAGACGCTCCTTGATTTCGCTGGCCATCAATTCACGACCTTCGGTCAGCACCTGGTCCATGGCGGTGGAACCCACCACGTGGCGCAGGGCACTGTCAGTCGCATGCTGCAGACTGATTTCCGGCTGATCGACGTTCAGCACGAAGTCCTGCAGGTTGCTGATCTTGTACTGCACGGTCAGCGGCACTTCGACGATGTTCTCGTCTTCGGTCAGCATCTGGCCTTGCTTGGTGTACGCACGCTCACGCGTGACGTTTTCCATGTACTTTTTATCGATCGGCGGGAAGTAGATATTCAGGCCCGGGCCAACAGTCTCGTAGTACTTGCCGAAGCGCAGCACCACGGCTTGCTCCTGCTCGTCCACCACGTAGACCGCGCTGTACAGCCAGACAGCCGCCAGCACGACGAGGCCGATGCCGAGCAGACCGCCGAAGCCGCCACCGCTCCTGCCCGAACCACCGCCGTCATCACCACCGCGTTTCTTACCACCACCGAACAACCCGTTCAGGCTTTCCTGCAGCTTTCGGAAGGCCTCGTCGAGATCCGGTGGCCCCTTGCGGTCGCCGTTATTGCGGCGTTTGCCACCCCAAGGATCCTGATTATTCGAGTTGCCACCCGGCTCATTCCAAGCCATAGCGCTCTCCATCTGATAAAGCAAAGACGCACCCACGGCGCGCCGACCAATGCTACAGAATGCCTGCCGTTACGGCACAACCGCTTCTTCAGGCTTTTATTGCAAAGTGTGTTGCTCGATGAATTCCATCGGCTGCAATCCTTCGCGGCTTACCAGTCGATTCAGCTCGACCCGGGGCAAACGAACGGCCAGCAGGCTGATGCCTTCTTCGTCATGCTCTTCTTTCTGCACCGCACCGAGTTCGAAAAACTGCGCACGCAGTCGGGCGAATCGTTGCGGCAAGCGCAATGTGCCGATGAACAAATCACTGCCGAGTAATTCGGCAATGGCTTGTTCAAGCAATTCCAGACCACTGCCATCACGTGCCGAAAGCCAGACCCGCTGGGGCTTGCCATTTTCGTCGCGCTGGATTTGTGGCTCAACGCCTTCAAGCAAATCGAGTTTGTTATAGACCTCGAGTATCGGCAAGTCCTGGGCACCAATCTCGCCCAGCACCACCATCACCTGCTCGATCTGCAACATGCGATCCGGCTCGGCCGCATCGATCACGTGCAACAACAGGTCGGAGTTGGCCGACTCTTCGAGGGTAGACCGAAATGCTTCGACCAGCTTGTGCGGCAGGTGACGAATGAAGCCTACCGTGTCCGCCAGAACAATCGGCCCCAAGTCGTCCAGATCCAGACGGCGCAGGGTCGGGTCCAGCGTGGCGAACAACTGGTCGGCCGCGTACACGTCGGATTTCGTCACATTGTTGAAGAGTGTCGATTTGCCGGCGTTGGTATACCCCACCAGAGACACGGTCGGAATATCGGCACGGGAACGGCCACGTCGCGACTGCTCGCGCTGGCTGCGCACCTTCTCCAACCGGCCCTTGATCTGGCGCAGGCGGACCCGCAGCAAACGCCGGTCGGTTTCCAGTTGGGTCTCACCTGGGCCGCGCATGCCGATGCCGCCACCCTGACGCTCAAGGTGAGTCCAGCCGCGAACCAGGCGCGTGCTCATGTGGTCAAGCTGGGCCAGTTCGACCTGGAGCTTGCCTTCATGGGTACGGGCGCGTTGGGCGAAAATATCGAGAATCAGACCGGTACGGTCGATCACGCGACACTCGAAAACTCGTTCGAGGTTACGTTCCTGACTGGGCGTGAGGATGTGATTGAAAATCACCAGATCGGCTTCTTCAGCCTTGACCAGGTCGCGCAGTTCCTCGACCTTGCCGCTGCCGATCAGAAATTTGGCGGTTGGCCGATGACGCGGTACGTTAAAAAACGCAACGGTCTCGGCGCCCGCCGAATTAGCCAATTCCTGAAACTCCTGCGGATCTTCGCGCGCCTCAGGGTCCTGCCCATCCAAGTGAACGAGGATCACTCGCTCACCACCACCGTGGCGCTCAAAGAACAAAGGAGACTCCTATCAGGCGTTACCTGGCTCAGCGTCACCTGCTTCGGATTCGGTTGCGCTAGGCAGACGAATTGGACGAACCGGCACTACTGTCGAGATAGCGTGTTTGTAAACCATCTGGCTTACGGTGTTTTTCAGCAGGATCACGAACTGGTCGAACGACTCGATCGTGCCTTGCAGTTTGATACCGTTGACCAGGTAGATGGAAACCCCAACTTTCTCTTTACGTAAAGTATTCAAGTAAGGGTCTTGTAGCGAATGCCCTTTTGACATGTGCCGCACTCCTTTAAGGATTCAATAATAAAAAATAGGTAATTCAGATGGCTTTGGCCGTCACACCCCCAAGGATAGACGGCAATTGCAAGGACTCAGCTCAATATGGAGATGGTCCCAAGGTATTTCAAGGCGCGTGGCAGATTGTCGCAATCAAGACTGTCCAGCCAGTGTATATCTTCCCAGCTGCGCAGCCAGGTGAACTGGCGTTTGGCCAATTGGCGCGTGGCGATGATGCCGCGCTCCTGCATTTCGGCCAACGTCAGCTTGCCATCCAGGTAGTCCCAGACTTGGCGGTAGCCTACCGCACGTATAGACGGCAACCCCGAATGCAGGTCACTTCTTTTACGCAGGGCTACGACCTCGTCGAGGAACCCCTGTTCCAACATATTTGTGAATCTTTGTTTAATGCGCTCGTGCAGTACCTGACGATTCGCCGGGGCAATGGCCAAGTTCGCGACAGTATAGGGCAATTGTTGCAGTCCCGAAGCGGCTGCTTCAGTACTTTGCGCAGATTGTTGCTGACGCAGCTCGGTCATGCTCTGACCACTGACTCGATAAACTTCCAGCGCGCGACTCAAGCGCTGCGGATCGTTCGGGTGAATCCGCGCCGCTGACACCGGGTCAATGAGCGCCAATTGATCGTGCAAGGCTTGCCAACCGAGGCGTGCAGCCTCTTCTTCGATCTGCGCGCGGACATCGGCATCGGCCGCTGGCATATCCGCCAGACCTTCGACCAAAGCCTTGTAATAGAGCATCGTACCGCCGACCAGCAGCGGAATTTTTCCGCGCGCGGTGATCTCGGCCATGGCTTGCAAGGCATCGCGACGGAAATCCGCAGCCGAATAAGCCTCAGCCGGGTCGAGAATATCGATCAAGCGGTGCGGATATTCGGCCAGCAGTTCTTTCGAAGGCTTGGCAGTGCCAATGTCCATGCCGCGATAGACCAGCGCTGAATCGACACTGATCAACTCGCACGGCAGCACCTTGGTCAGCTCGATGGCTAGATCGGTCTTGCCCGCAGCGGTCGGGCCCATCAGGAAAATCGCTGGAGGAAGCTGGCTCATCAACGACCGCGCAGGAACAGTTTGTCCAGATCGTCCAGGCCCAATTGGGTCCAGGTCGGTCGGCCATGGTTGCATTGACCGCTGCGCTCGGTGTTTTCCATGTCACGCAGCAGGCCGTTCATTTCCGGCAGGGCCAGGCGCCGATTGGCGCGGATCGCGCCGTGGCAGGCCATGGTGCCGAGGAGTTCGTTGAGGTGCGCCTGAATCCGGTCGCTGGTGCCGTACTCCATCAAGTCCGACAGGACATCGCCGACCAGGCGATTGGCTTCAGCCTGCTTCAGCAAGGCCGGGATCTGCCGAATCGCCAGGGTTTCCGGGCCCAGACGCTGCAGCTCGAACCCCAGACGCTGGAACCATGCCGCGTGCTCTTCAGCGCAATCGGCCTCGCGCTGGCTAACGGCCAAGGATTCCGGCACCAACAATGGCTGCCCACTGAGACCCTCGCTGGCCATGGCGATTTTCAGGCGTTCGTACATGATCCGCTCGTGAGCAGCGTGCATGTCCACCAGCACCAGCCCTTGGGCGTTTTCGGAAAGAATGTAGATACCTTTCAACTGCGCCAAGGCATAACCAAGCGGAGGAATATCTTCCTGCCCGGCCGGCAGTGCGTTGGCATTAGCCTCAGGCAGCGGCGCGAAAAACTCGCGATACGCAGCCTGAGCCTCGGCCGCCGGCGGTACCGCTGATTGTGGGCGTGGCGTGTATTGATACTGGTAAGCCCCGCCAGCGCTGGCACCGGACGAGGTATTGAACGCCGGCTGCGCCTGCGGTTGCTCCAGCAGCGCATTGGCCGCCAGACGCATTTCGCCCTGCGGGCCGAACTCACCGGCATCGAGGCCCGTTGGCCGCACGACAGCTGTGGTCACGGAACCGGCAAGCTGATCTTCCGGACGCACGTCGCCCAAAGCGCGGTGCAACGTGCCATAAAGGAAGTCATGCACCATGCGCCCGTCACGGAAGCGCACTTCGTGTTTGGTCGGGTGCACGTTGACGTCGACCGCCGCCGGATCGACTTCAAAAAACAGCGCAAACGTCGGGTGACGACCGTTGAACAGCACGTCGCGATAGGCCTGACGCACTGCGTGGGCCACAAGCTTGTCGCGCACCGCCCGGCCATTCACAAAGAAATATTGCAGATCCGCCTGACTGCGGTTAAAGGTCGGCAAACCAACCCAGCCCCAAAGGTGCAAGCCGTTGCGCTCGATCTCGATCGGCAGCGCCTGCTCGAGGAAACCCGAACCGCAGATCGCCGCCACACGCCGGGCGCGGGCCGCGTCATCGTGGGCTTCGTGCAGGCTGAGAATGGTCTTGCCGTTATGCCGCAGATGGAAAGCCACGTCGAAACGCGCCAGCGCCAGACGCTTGATCACTTCTTGCAGGTGATCGAACTCGGTTTTTTCGGTCTTGAGGAATTTGCGTCGCGCCGGGGTGTTGAAGAACAGGTCGCGAACTTCCACGGAAGTGCCGACCGGATGCGCTGCCGGTTGCACCCGAGGTGCCATGTCGCGGCCTTCGGTTTCGACTTGCCAGGCTTGATCGGCATCGCGAGTACGCGAGGTCAGCGTCAGGCGCGCCACGGAGCTGATCGAGGCCAGCGCCTCACCCCGGAAACCGAGGCTCATCACCTGTTCAAGGTCTTCCAGGTTGCGAATCTTGCTGGTGGCGTGACGGGCCAGCGCCAGCGGCAGGTCATCGGCAGAGATGCCGCTGCCATCGTCACGCACCCGCAGCAACTTGACCCCGCCCTGCTCGACATCAACATCGATGCGCTTGGCGCCGGAGTCGAGGCTGTTTTCCAGCAGTTCCTTGATCACCGAGGCCGGACGTTCAACCACCTCACCGGCGGCGATCTGGTTCGCCAGCCGTGGGCTGAGCAGTTCGATACGGGCAGCAGCGTTCAGCACTTCGTTCATTCTTTGGACGCCAGTTCGGTGCCAGGAATGGTCAAGTGCTGACCGACTTTCAGTTCATCGCTTTTCAGATTGTTGGCAGCGCGCAGCGTGGCCGGCGACACCTGATAGCGCACGCCGATCATCGCCAGCGTTTCACCCGGACCGACGCGATGATCGCGCGGGCCTTGAGCGATCTTGCCGGAATCACGCAGCCAGGCGATGTAAGTGCCCGGTGGCGGGTTCTGCTGGAAGAACTGGCGCACGCCGCTGCTGATCGAGCGGGCCAACGCTTGCTGATGGCTCGATGCCGAGAGCTTGTTGGCTTCGTTGGCATTGGAGATAAACCCGGTTTCGACCAGAATCGACGGGATGTCCGGCGACTTCAACACCATGAACCCGGCCTGTTCCACACGCTGTTTGTGCAGCGGCGTGACGCGGCCGATGTTGGTCAGGACTTTCTGACCGACGTTGAGGCTGGAAGTCAGCGAGGCAGTCATCGACAGGTCGAGCAACACGCCGGCGAGCATGCGGTCCTTGTCATCCAGGCTGACGTTGCCAGCACCACCGATCAAGTCGGAACGGTTTTCACTGTCGGCCAGCCAACGGGCGGTTTCCGAGGTTGCGCCGCGGTCGGACAGGGCAAACACCGATGCACCGAAAGCGGCGGCAGATGGCGCCGCATCGGCGTGGATCGACACAAACAGGTCGGCGCCCTTCTTGCGGGCAATCTCGGTACGACCGCGCAACGGGATGAAATAGTCGCCGGTTCGGGTCAGTTCGGCGCGGAAGCCTTTCATGCCGTTGACCTGACGCTGCAGTTCGCGAGCGATCTGCAGCACTACGTCTTTCTCACGCTGACCGCGCGAACCGGATGCGCCCGGGTCTTCGCCACCGTGGCCGGCGTCGATCACCACAATAATGTCGCGCTTGCCGGCCGGGGCTGGCGGTAACTTGATTGCCGGTTCGGTCGGGGTTACCGGCACCGCTGGCACAGTCGCGACCTGCGGCGTCGGCGCAGGTGGCGGTGCGGCGTCGGCCGGGTTATCGAACAGGTCGACCACCAGGCGGTTGCCGTACTGCGCGTTCGGCGCCAGCGAGAAGCTTTTCGGGGTGACGGCTTTTTTCAGGTCGATGACCACGCGCAGGTCGGTCGGCGTGCGCTGGGCCGAACGCATTGCGGTGATCGGCGTGTTCGCGGTCTGCACATTCAGCGGTGCACCGAGGGTGGCACCGTTGATGTCGATCACCAGCCGGTCCGGTGCGGTCAGGGTAAACACGCTGTGCTGCACCGGGCCGCTCAGGTCGAAGACCAGTCGCGTGTTGTCCGGCGCCCGCCACAGGCGCACGCTGTTGACCTTTGAATCGGCCACAGCGTTGACGGTTACTGCCATCAACAACAGTCCAGCGGCAGCCACCAACGCGCGAAAGCGCATACCTAACCCCATCATTTAATTGGATTCCAATGCCAAAGCGGCACACCAGGCCTCGCCACGCGAGCCCTGGGATAAAATTTTCAGCGAGCGCCCGCTGTCTTGCGGGCTAATGGTAATGGTCAGGTCAGGCTTTGGCAAAAAGCCTGCACCTTTATCGGGCCATTCGATCAGGCACAGGGCATCGTCTTCGAAGTAGTCGCGGATGCCGAGAAACTCCAGCTCTTCCGGATCGACCAGGCGATACAGGTCAAAGTGGAAGGCGCGGATGTCACCGATCTCGTAGGGTTCGACCAAGGTGAAGGTCGGACTTTTTACCGCGCCGACATGGCCCAAGCCGCGAATGATGCCCCGCGACAGGGTGGTTTTGCCCATGCCCAGGTTGCCTTCGAGAAAAATCAGGCCATGGCCCTGGGTCACGCGGGCGATCCGTGCGCCAAAGTCGCTCATGGCCTGTTCATCGGCCAGGTACAGGGTTACTTCAGACACGGTGCTTGCTCCTCCAACAACTGACGAATGGCTGGAATCAGATCACTGGCCGCCAGCCCACGGCCGAATTTTCCTTGTTGCTGACCGGCATTGGCGTGCAGCCAGACCGCCAGACACGCCGCATCAAAACCGGCCATGCCCTGCGCCAGCAGCGCACCGGTCAAACCGGCCAGTACGTCGCCGAGTCCTGCAGTGGCCATGGCCGGATGACCTTGGTGACAAAGCGCCAAACGGCCATCGGGATGCGCAATCAGGCTGCCTGCGCCTTTCAACACCACCACTGCTGTATATTTTTTGCTCAGCGCCAACGCTGCCGCGGGACGATCCGCCTGCACGTCGGCGGTGCTGATGCCCAGCAAACGCGCTGCTTCGCCCGGATGCGGGGTGATCACGCAATCCTTGGGCAATTGAACGAAATCACTCGCCAGCAAGTTCAGTGCGTCGGCATCCCACACTTGCGGCAATGCCGCGTTGGCCGCCGCCGACAGTAATGCGCGGCCCCAACTGGCCTGGCCGAGGCCAGGACCGACGACCAGCGTCGAGACTTTTTCCAGCAAACCCATCAACTGATTGGCCGATGAGGTGCCAAGAACCATAGCTTCCGGCACACGGGTCAGGGCTGCTGGCACATGCTCGGGACGGGTCGCCAGCGAAACTATGCCCGCGCCGCTGCGCAACGCCGTTTCGGTACTGAGCAGGATCGCCCCGCCAAATCCGTGATCGCCACCGATCAGCAACACATGGCCAAAACGCCCCTTGTGCGACGCCGGCGCGCGCGGCGCCAATCGAGGAAGATTAGCGGCATTGAGTCGCTGGGCGCGGACAGGAATGTCACGGTAAGTTTCCGCTGGCGCCTGCAAATCGTTGAACAGCAGCGCGCCGACATGATCCGCCGCGTCACCGGTGAAAAGCCCAAGCTTCAGACCAATAAAGGTCACCGTGAGATCGGCACAGACCGCGACACCCAGCGCTCGCCCAGTGTCGGCACACAATCCGGAAGGGATATCGACCGCAGCAACCGGCAAACCACTGACGTTGATCGCATTGATCGCGGTGGCATACGGCTCACGCACGTCGCCGCTCAGGCCGGTGCCGAGCAGGGCATCGAGGATGACCCCGCGCAACTCACTGTCAGCGCTCCAGCCCTGAATCGCCACACCGTGCGTCGAGGCCTCGGCATGGGCTGACGCCGCGTCGCCCTGCAATTGCCGGGGATCACCGACCGCCAACACCCGCACAAGCAACCCGGCTCGCTGGGCCATGGCCGCGACCAGATAACCGTCTCCCGCATTGTTGCCATGCCCGGCCAGCACCGTCAGTTCAGTCGCCGAAGGCCACTGTCGCACCAATGCGCGCCACGTCGCATGGGCCGCGCGCTGCATCAATTCGAAGCCCGGCGTACCGGCAGCAATCAGCCGTGCATCGAGTTCGCGCACCTGTGCGGCGCCATACAGCGCGTCGGGTAATTCATCTTTCGTATGCGGCATGCGTCTTCGGGCTCCGATGTCTGGCAGAATTATACGCACCTCAGCTCCGGTTTCTCTCGCCTCATGTCCGCCATCACCACAGACCTGCCCGCCCTCGCCCAATCGATCAAGGATTGGGGCCGCGAGCTGGGCTTCCAGCAAGTCGGCATCAGCGGCCTGGATCTGGCCGAGCATGAGCAGCACCTCGCGCGCTGGCTCGAGGCCGGCTACCACGGCGAAATGGACTACATGGGCGCCCATGGCAGCAAACGCTCGCACCCCGAAGAACTGGTGCCGGGCACGTTGCGCGTGGTCTCGCTGCGCATGGACTACCTGCCCGGCGACACGCAAATGGCGCAAATGCTCGCGCAACCGGAAAAAGCCTACGTGTCGCGTTATGCCTTGGGCCGCGATTACCACAAATTGATCCGTAAACGTGTGCAGCAATTGGCCGACAAGATTCAGGCGCAGATCGGCCCGTTCGGTTTCCGCGCGTTTGTCGACAGCGCCCCGGTGTTGGAAAAAGCCATCGCCGAACAGGCCGGGCTGGGCTGGATCGGCAAAAACACTCTGGTGCTGAATCGCAAGGCCGGCAGTTATTTCTTCCTGAGCGAGTTGTTTGTCGATCTGCCACTTCCGGTGGATGAACCGCACAGCACTGAACATTGCGGCCGCTGCACCGCGTGCCTCGACATTTGCCCGACCAATGCTTTCGTCGGTCCCTACGTGCTGGACGCGCGGCGCTGCATTTCCTATCTGACCATCGAGCTGAAAACCGCAATCCCCGAGGATCTGCGGCCGCTGATTGGCAATCGCGTGTTCGGCTGCGATGACTGCCAGATCGTCTGCCCGTGGAACCGCTTCGCCAAGCCCTCAGGGGAAAGCGATTTCAAGCCACGGCACAACCTCGATAATGCCGAGTTGGCTGAGCTGTTTTTGTGGGACGAAGAGAAGTTTTTGAGCAGCACTGAAGGTTCGCCGTTGCGGCGGGCGGGGTATGAGCGCTGGTTGCGGAATCTGGCGGTAGGATTGGGCAATGCGCCTTCAACGATTCCGGTGCTGGAAGCGTTGAAGGCTCGACGGGATTATCCGTCAGAGTTGGTCAGGGAGCATGTGGAGTGGGCGCTGGAACGGCACTCCAGACTTTCGAATGCATAAAGGGCAAGCAAAATACTCAAGCCGCTCACATGCGCGTTGTATCAATGCTTTTAGCCGTTTTCATCATTGTGTTGGTCTGCCCGTCGGACAAATGGCCGCCCGCCTGCAAGACTTTGCAAACTCGCTGTTTACTGTCCTCTAGAAGGTAAATACGCTCCCCACGTCCTTTCGTCTTCGCAAAAAAAACATGCGTTACTTTTCTTCCAGCGCCGACGGGGCCGAACTCCTCGTACAGCATCTCGGACTCCGCCGCTGCTTGGCTGGCGGACTTATTGCCTTCCACGAGCTTGTAGAAACCTTTAGCCCTCTCCTCATTAATTTCAGACACGAAATTGTCTTTTTTGGCCCTATGCAATTGCCAAGGTTCGTCCGGCACTGTCTCCACGGGCGCATTGGCTTTTTTGGCCGCAGCCTTGGCGCCTTTTCCACCCTTCTTTAAATATTGCCCCGCTTTGCCTGCCCCCTTGCCACTGAGCCCTTGGCTAAAGGCTGAAGCCATCTTCCTGCCAGCATTCACAGCAGCTTTTGCACCTGCCGCCATACCTGCACCCAGCGAAGCCAGCCCAAGACCAAAACTGATCCAGCCCAATATCTCGCCTGCTTGAGAACCCGGTGCCAGCTCATTGGCCAGCTCGCTGGCGATACCCGCCAAACCTGAAGCAACCGCCAGCCCCAATGCCGCCACTGCCCATGGCGTCGCCGCGCCCATCGTTAGTACGCTGGCCACAACCCCGAGAATACTGAGTCCGATGCCCAGGATCGTTTGCCAGGATATATGTCCGGTAGGGTCAACACGATTGACAGGGTCGCCCAGGCAATAACTGTAGGCATTCAATCCGCCCGCGCCGAACGGGCTCATGCTGTCGGGGGCGAGAAAACGCATCAGTGTCGGACTATAGGCTCTGTAACCGTTACCCAGCAGATACAACCCGGTCACCGGATCCAGCTGCTCGCCGTTGAACCCTGCCAGGCTGAACAGTCCACCTTCGGCAGGGCGATGCCCGTAAGGGCTGTAGGCGCAATCGGTGAGCTGTTCCTTGCCCAGCGTTGCCAGC
Organism: Pseudomonas sp. Mb7; assembly: GCF_054790525.1. Classification (NCBI taxonomy): domain Bacteria; kingdom Pseudomonadati; phylum Pseudomonadota; class Gammaproteobacteria; order Pseudomonadales; family Pseudomonadaceae; genus Pseudomonas; species Pseudomonas sp. Mb7. The sequence goes on along the minus strand of NZ_CP186501.1, from coordinate 6,273,733 downwards.
ACGCTTTGCTGCTGGTCGGTACAAAACAGCTGCGCGCCGGCGTTCGAACCGAGTTGCTGTTGCCCCACAAGCGCTCCACCGTGACGCACAACACTGGACGAATTTTCACCACTCACCTCATTGGCGACCCGGCCCGCATGGTAGTAACGCTGCGTAATCACCTTGTCGGGTTGCGACAGTTCGACCAGATCGTCGAAGCCGTCGTAATGGTAGCCACGAATGACTGATCCCCCTGCGCTGGACAATTGCTCAAGACGTCCGAATGCGTCATAGGCCAGGGTTCGCGCCTGGTCGTCCTTGATCATCCTGCCGTTGGCGTCGTATTCCAGTGTCACTGCCGGTGGATAGTCGGCATGGGAATGTTTGACTGCACTGAGCTGTACAGGATCAGGATTGTCATAACTGAAGGTGGTCAGATTCATGCCCAGCGGGAACTTCGTCTGCACGGTCAGAATGTTATCCAGCGCATCGAAGGTGAACGTCTGCCGGACAATTTCCTTGCCATACGGATCGCGGGGCTTTTGGGTGCCAGCACAGTCGTACTGGATCAGTCGCCCGCGCACATCGTAGGTGAATTGTTCGTCGCGCAATAGTTGCGTGCCGCGCCTGGAGACTTTCTGCGCCAGTTTGCCGGCAAGCGTGTAAGTCGATTCCAGCGTCTGGTCGGGCTGGCCCTGAATCTCGAACGTACGACGGGTTTCACGACCGATATCGTCATAGGCAAACCGGGTGATCATCTGCCGCTTGGTCGACGTTTCTTCGGTTTTCGTCCAGTCCAGCATCCCCGTCTGGATGGCGTAGTGGAATTCGGTTTTCAACGAGCCCTGTGAGGTGGATAGCAGGCGGCCGTGCTTGTCGTATTCGGATCGGCTTTCGGCTCCGAGTACATCGACATGGGTGATCGGTCGTCCCTGCAGGGACCAGGTACTGGACGTTGATTTTGTGATAGCGCCGAAGGTCGTCGTTTCGGATTTGAGGCGTCCGGAAGGGTAATAGGTAAAGCTGCGCTCCCTGCCGTTTTCGGTACAGGCCAAGGGATTGCCACTGGCGGGGTCGTAAGTCAGGTTCGTGAGCAATGCACCTGACTTGCGCTCCGTCAGCACACCGCCCAGATCGCGCAAATAAGTGAATTCGGTTTTTGTGCCATCAGCACTCTTGTACCACTGCGGCTGAGTGAAGCCCGCTTCATAACCCGCCTCGGACTTTCGTCCGCCTACGGTACTTTGTATCAAACGATCCAAACCATCATAAGTTTGCTGCCCCAACACCGTGTCACCGACCTTGATGCCGATCGGTAGCCCGGCATCGCTATGTTCGGCGTAGTCGGTCACCACCGTATTGGAATCAGGCAGGACAATGCGGATTATCCGGTCAAAAACGTCGTATTCATATCGAGTGATATTGCCGACAGGATCTGTCTCGCTGGTTGTGCGCCCCAACCCATCATAGGTGTAAACGATTTTGCCGAGACTCTTGCTCTTCAGATTGAAGCTCTCGACACTCAGCGGTTTACCGAAGTCATTGACGAGGGTGAGTGTCTTGCCCATCCCCTGGAGCCAATGGGTTTGCTGGCGAAGAACCGGATTCGCCTCGCTGTGTTCGATACGCCCGTCGGCATGCAGCGTCTTGCTGACCTGGCCCCAGGAATCGAATTCGTAGCGGGTACTGAGCGGATAAGGCTTGCCGTCACGCCAATCGGTCAGCGTCACTTTCACCGTGTGACCGACCGAATCATGCAGGGCAGAATAAATCGTGCGAGCCTGAATAAGCCCGTCCTTGTCAGGATGGTCGCAGTCCTTTTCCTGAACGGTGATCACCCGCTCCAGGCCGTCATAATTCACACGTTGCTCACCACCGACGGGATCCGTGGTCACCATGGTCGCCGGTTGCTGTTTACTGGCGGCCAGATAGGCAAACTGGGTAGCGGCCGCATAAGGGCTCCCGGAAGCAACCGTTTTGCGCACTGCCCGGCCGATGGCGTCGTATTCATGTTCGACGTGCTCGCCATCGACACCGACCTCTGACATCAGTAATCCGGTCAGCGTCGAAAGCACTTTCTCACTGGTCTGTAGCGCACCGTCGAATCCACATGTGCTGGACTTGACTCGCAACCTGTCACCCTCGAGTTCATAGGAAAACCCGGTAGAGGTTTTTTTCTCATTGAGGGTGATACTTTGCTGTTTCGTGGCACCGTGCTTGAGTGGGTCCTTGGGCGTATCCAGATAGCTGCGTTCGGTTTTCGAGCGTAAGACTTCAACATCTGCCACAACTTCGTAAAAACGTTCCGCAACCGGCAACACGAATGCCAGCTCCGCCCCCTCCAGTGCAGTATGCAGCGCATAGTCGTAGTACGTGACAGTCGAAGCCCCACCCGACGCGGCAGCGGTAACCGTTCTCTTTTTCGGGAACCTTGAGAAACCCAGCGGATCCTCTGGGCAATTGTCTCCACCACCTACCGGATAAAATTCCGTCGAAGTCGTCACCCCACTTGGCTCAATGTGTTTGAGCAAGTTGCCTTCGCCATCGAACTCGGTGACGGTGGTTTCCACACGCTGCTGTTGGGTGCGTCGATCGAGGTGAGTCACCGTATGGACTTTCGGCATACGAAACTGAGCAGCCTGCTCATTGAAAGGCTTGGTGACGGAGCAGTGATACTCGGTGGCGGTGGCGATCTGGGCGTCACCGCAGGTTGTAACCTCAGCCACCAACAGATGGAACTTGTTGTAGGTGCGTTTAATGCGCGTATGCACTTTGCCGCTCAGTAACAACTGCTCGTCCGAGGTATAGACATAGTGGCCGGGCGCCAGATAGAGCGGGTCCAGGTCATTATCCTTGGCGGGGAGGAGGCCCTGCCCAAGGAAGTTATGGTCGGAGTACGTGTATGTCTTGCAGAGTCTGGGTTGGCCGCGCCCTGGGTAGATATCGTGCGCGATAACAAACGGCAGTGTCTGTTCCGCGCCATTTACGAAGCTATGACCTTGCCGCTTGTAGCGAATGATTTCTACGCCGCGCAGCGGATTGACGACTCGGTGCAAATAGCTGCCCTCGTCGATGACTTCATATTCCAGCTCCCAACCTTTACCTACCGGAAGCTCGATTGCCGTTACCCGAGCGTTTTTCAAGATCAACTTGTAGTCGGAACTGGAAGAGGTATCGGGATACCGGGTCAACGTTACCTGACCTGCATTGCGGGTGATTTTCAGCAGGCATTGTTTGGCGTCACGAACTTCGGCCAACCTGGGGAACTGGTTGAACATCTCGTGCTTCAACGCGATGCTTACACCGTTCGCCGCGATTATTTTTTCCGCTACGGCGACCTGAGTGCCAGCCAGGACCTTGAGCAGTTCACGCCGACCATCCTTGTATCGAACTTCATAGCGCCCTGCTCCGGTCACCAGCACCTTTGCCGTTTGCAGTTTCATTTCCTTGAACTTCAAACCGGTGGACGTTTCCACAGCCTTGTAACGCTCACCGTTGGACAGCGTCATGACTTTGCTGCGCAAGTCGTAATGGGTCAGGGTCAAAGACCAGCCAATGCCAAAACCAGAGTCCGCCTGGTTGAGCGGATTGAAACCCATTGAAAGTGCAAGCTCAGGACCATTGAGATCCGCCGAGTGCAACTTTCCTAACGAAAACGAGCACGTATACATGCCGGTGCGGGGATCCACACCTCCGGAGACAAATTCACCGAAGTTGAAAGCATTTGAATGAACAGCGGCAGATAAATTACTTTCCATTGAAAAACGTCCTTTTATTTCAAGATCCAGATATTGACTCGTAAACTTGGCCAGCAAACATCGCTGACCACATTATGAAATCAGACAATCTGTTTCATTGGTCGCTTGGACTCACCCAGAATAAAAGTGCGCTGCTCTTTATTACCTTCGATACACAGCCTGTGTACCGAGCCAAACTCATCGATCACTGCAAACTCGAATGAACCCTCGCTTTCCCGCCCCACTTGCAGGTCAGCGGAAATATATTGAACAAGCGTCAGTTGCCCAGGCACATTGTTGATCGGCACGTTCATGATACCGAGGGGACTGCGGAAATTTGCTTTCAGGCCGTAGATGGGTGCCATGTAACCGTAAAAGTTTCTGCGCCCGTCGCGAGTACCAGGAATGTTTCCGGAGGCATAGACTTGCACCGCATCTTCGGAATCATAAGGATCAAGTTTTACCTCACTGCTGTACCAGTCAAACAGGTGAATCTGCCTGCCGTCCGCGTGCAGCCCAATGTGATGACTTTGAACCCAGTCATATTGTGCTTTCTGCTGTCTGCTACCATATTCATTGAATGTAAAGCTCTTCAGCGAATATTCTTTCGGCGGAATTGCCTCCAGCGTAACACTGCTGTCAAAGCCGATTCCGTTACTTCGCAATAACACGCCATCCACGAGAATTTCGGCGGCCACTTCCATGATTCCGGGCCTGGTGGCCGAAACCCAAAACTGGAAAATCTGCATGGGATCAGAGTCGTCACTTATCCGATTGTGCGTGGCACGTGGTACTTCGGTAATCCGCGGTGCACCGCCCGACATTTCGTGAGCATAACGATTTTCCTGCAGCGATACATTCCAGTCGCCTTCCAGAGGGCGCGCGCCGTTATAGGCGATCAACCGCAGTGATTGCAGGGCGGGATGCCCATACAGAGATGCGCCATCGCCATTGTTATCGATCCCGTGCAGAAGCACCAAAACACGCACCTGCATGCGCCCGTTGGCATAAAGCACTTTATGCTGGCCCGACCTTGTGGCATCGAGTTTAACTTCGATACGGGAAATACCAATTTGCTCATCAAACATTTATCAATACCTTGCTGATTAATACACTTCGCCCTCTAAGGACCCAGCAAACTATTGACGCTCGCTTTAAATAAGAACAGCCGCGACATTCGACAAATTATGAGAAAGTAATATTTCAACATCAACCCCAACAGCTCTCACAAATGCTAATACATTCAACAATCGCAGACCACATCAAGCGAACTTCAACCACACTCCGCCTGCCCCTTTGATTTCAGCACTCAACAATCTGCTCCCCTCCTGACCTCAACTGCACAGAATCAAAAGAGGAGCCAACGGGCAGTTTATTCTTGTCAGGTTATGTTAGAAAAACAAAGGAGCGGTTACTTCCACCAATATTCAGTCACTGTCTGAACCTGTCGAGAATCCGCTTTCCGAGGACTCGCTATCGGAGTCAGACTCGAAAACCACCTCCTCCGTCTGGATTTCCACCTTCCGATCCATACTGGAGTTTTCAAGATACTGACTAATCCGTTGCCTTGACGCGTCACTCAGCGGATTATTCAATAAACCAATGAACAGATCCTGTGTATCGGGAATCTCGAACAATTCATATCCCACGTCAGAAATATTATTATCATGCAATGCCACAACCCCCAGTTTCCTGAGCGAATCTATGCCTGAAGGAACGCTGGAAAGATGTGCGTTGCTCAGCATTAATCCGGTTAAACCGGCCATGTAGCCTACATGCGGAACAACTGTCAGAGGATTGTTTGCCAGATTCAATCGGGTCAGCGTTTCGATTCTGGACAATCCTTCAACTGTGACCTCGGATAGTTTTAGCGAGCACCCGTCCAGCGTAAGTTCGCTTAACTGGCGCATTTGAAATATTCCCGACGGGAATCCTTCCATTTTTATACCAACGACTCCCAAATATTGAATATTCGGAAAGCTATCGAGAAACGCACCTATCCGTGCACCCGGTTCATTTGCGGTCAATATCAACTCTGCTACATATTCAAATCGGGCGGACAACGTTGGTAACTCACCCGAAAAATCAACATAGTGAGAAAAATAATAATCCCCCTCGCCCCACCTCGAAACCGACTTGCGCTGCCAGATATCTTGCAGCTTTGCGCTGAACTTCTCGCGAGCCAGGCGTCGTTCGGCAAGCGTCGACGCGCCCTCTGGTTCCGACGTCCGCGTATGAGGTGATGCCCCTTCGGCAGTCCATATCGCCAATTCATTACGCAATGTCACAAATTCTTTTTCCAGGCGCAGCAATACGCCGGAAGGATCACTCTTCAAGCGCTCGGTGATAAATGCCGTCACCTCCTGATCTGGAAGATGCGGATAAAGATCACGCACACGGTCGGCAACGGACTTGGTCGATGTCAGGTTGTTGTCGCCGCCGCCTCGCAACTGCCCCGTTTGCCGGTGTTGTGCAGTGGCAGGATCAACGGTAACCGCAAGCGGCGCCATCCCCAACAACTCACTCACGGTTTGGCGTGATGGCAACGGCTGCGCACGGACCCACTGTTGCAACGCCGCACCACCAACTTCTGTCACACCCAGCAACTGACGATGCCCGGGCGACAACAGAAACCAGATGGTTGAATACAGGTCCTTCGATTTCCGAGGTGATTGGGCGTCGCGGCTCTGGAGGACATAGCCATCATCCTGACGGATCAGTATGTGACGAAACGGCGATCGGGCCTCGCCGATAGCGCTCAGGACATGCCCGTCCATCGTCCCTTGGCGAATCTCGACACGCGTTTGCCGCGGCCAATTCGCCAGATTTCCGAGCATATGCAGCACTAACCGATCACTGTCCGGGTTGGCTACGGCCTCTAAGTGAATGCCTTCCACGGCCCTTGCCAAGCGAATCTCTCGCAGCGCCACCAGAGCCTCTTTCGCCACTCGCTGAGGCATGCCTGGCTGGTTGTGCATATGTAAACGCTCGGCAGCGCTCATATTGCGCCATATCGCCAGCGCAGCCGTTTTCGGTAGATGTGGAAACACCCGGCGCATCCGTAAAGTGTTTTCATCGCAATCGGATTCAAAGGCATCTTCCAGATCCTTGAACCGCCTAAATTGCTCAGGGGCGGCCCCGCGTCCCTGCGCCTGAATCGTCTGATCAAGTTCGAATCGCCTGATGGTGTCCTCCAGTAAAAAAGGCGCAGGGCGGTCATGAATGAGCACATCGCGCAGCACTGATTCATCGACCCCGCTCACGGCCAGCACACGTGCAACCATGGCGACGGAAAATTGCCCCACGGAAAGGCCCATCCGGCGAAAAAGTTGTGCGGTTTGTACTGAGATTGAGTCAGTGAAGGGGGGGACATCGCTGTTCAGCGGAGCCCAGAACCGGCCTTCGCTGTCCGGCTTCAATAGCGGGCCGGAGGGGTCGAGTTCACTGGCCAGCGTGGCGCGAAACAGCCCGCTCTTAGCGTCCAGCACCACTTGCACAACATGGTCATCGGCCACGGCCACGTACTGGCGCTGCTTCACAATCCTGATGCCTTGCGCATCGGTTTCATCGAAGGTTTTGGGTGCAGGTATGCAGTAATCTGCCAGTGAGTACTTCGCGGCATGCATCGCGAACTCATCGATCGCAGATGACCTCGGGTTCACGCTCACTCTGATCGCTGGCGTCACTGCGATCGAGTCAGACCCGAAGGAAACGGGCAACGCTTCGAGGTGATGGGGTATAGGCAGGTGCGGCATTGCTGAAGAGCCGGACGGTGGCCGGCGAGCACCGTCTACGCTGAATTCGTGGGTTTTGATTGGGGCAGGTACAGGTTTGACCTTTGGCGGTTTGCCAGTCATGGCTGCTCATCCTTGAGATATGGCTGCGTTGGCCCCGCATACAGAAGGGCCAACACTCGATATAAGCAAAAGCACTTTGAATGCAATTACCTGATAATTGAACACCACAGCTTATCGGTAGTTGCCATGCCAAAAAGCATATATATCTACTACATCCACTGGCATTGCATCAGTGAAGGTGAGTCTTAGCCTCGTTCCAGATATAAATTTCGTTCGTAAAAGTTCACGCGAATCGCCAGCCTATGCTCCGTACCGTGTTCATCAATGGCAAGAAAGTGAAGCTTGTCTCCGTACTTGGAACTTTTACCGGCTTCCGAGTATTCGGACAGGGCTTGCACGACGGTTAGCTCTCCATCGCTCTGGACCTTCACATCATAATGCTCTCGACCCCATGTATGGGCGTCAGGAAAAAAGGTGTATACAAAAGGATCTCCGTTAGCCGGCAAGATCACAGTCACCCTTTGTTTTTCAGGGCGAACAAGAATGACCTCCATATAATTGGTTTTTATTTCATTAAGTCTGTTCCCCCCCGCAAATTTATGGTCAACGCCTTCTCCTACTCCGTCTACAACCCAATCGACCAGTTTGATCTGCTGCCCTCGCGGATAGAGCCCAAGACGGTGGTTCCAGATTCGATTGCCGGGCAATTCATCGCCGCGCCGGGTTTGATACCAGCGAAATTCTTCGATGGAATACGCCGATGGAGGTTGTGCTTCGATGGTTACACTACTGTCATGAACACTGGAGAGTGTCGTTCCATTACTGAGAATCCTCTCACCGTTCAGCGACAGACACGCACCAATCTGGGTCGTCCCGGCGCTCGATGAGGATACCCAAAACGTTCGGACCTGAGGATGGACGCTGTCATTTTCCGGATCGTTGTCGGGAGCGTCTCCGGCGGTGGTTGAAGGTCGTGCCTCAATCGTAAACCGCCCTTGATCGGTGCTTGCGACCCAGCCGTCGCGCAACGTCTTGCCAGTGCTGTAATGAATCAGTTCGATGCTTTCCATTACATCTGCAGGCACGTGCATGGCATTGCCGTTGGCGTCTACCCCGGAAACCAGAACTTGTACTTTCACCTGCATCCGGCCATTACCAAACAGCGACTTAGTGCGAGTATTGTCGCTCGCATCAAACTTGACCTTCATAATGGCAAGGCCTGCGAGTATGCGCGCAGTGGTTTGCTGATCGTGTGTAGCATCCATGCTTTCGCTCATGATGTGTTCCTTCGAAGAGTAATATTTAAATGTCGACATCGAAAATATGCCAACAAAAAAATTACAGACCTTTCAAATAAACAGCAAAGCGAAAAATGTAAGAAACATACGTTTGCAAACCTCTAGTGGCTTACAGACTTTTATCTGGCAAACAACTATTTTCCGGCGACAAGCATCAAGGCTCGTCGTTATAAACAAACTTGGGCATTTCCCAATGAAAACGGATGGCCAGCAGACGTAACAAGAACCCGCCGAACAGCGTAATCAGAATGGCTTGTTCACCGGGCACATTCAGATAAAGACACAGCATGTAGCACCACGCTGCGGCGAAGGAGACGCTCGCATACAGTTCGCGGCGAAAGATCAGCGGAATGTCGTTGCAGAAAATATCGCGCAAGATGCCACCGAACACCCCCGTGATCACGCCGCTGACCGACGCCACCAGCATGCCGTGGCCCATTTCCAGTGCGGTCATGCAGCCAATCAGGGTGAACGCCACCAGACCGACGGCGTCGAGTACCAGGAACAGCGAACGCAAGTGGCGCATCCAGCGCGCGGTGAACACAGTGAACATTGCCGCGACCGAAGTCAGCACCAGGTATTCCGGGTGTTTTACCCAGGTCAGCGGATAATGCCCGAGCAGCACATCGCGCACCGAGCCACCGCCCAAGGCTGTTACGCAGGCGATCAGTACCACGCCAAACCAGTCCATGCCGCGCCGCCCGGCAGACAGGGCGCCAGTCATGGCTTCAGCGGTGATGGCGATCAGATAGAGCATCAGCAACATGGTGGCGATCCAGGCAGGAAGGCGCGCAGTCTAGCCATTTCAGTGCGGCACCAAAAGGGGGCAATCGCAATGCCCGCCCCCATCGCCAGGCATCAGAACTTGATGAAATGCTTGCGGTAGTGCTGCAACTCGGCGATCGACTCACGGATGTCGTCCAGCGCCAGGTGTGTGCTGCCCTTCTTGAAGCTATCACGCACGTCCGGTGCCCAGCGCGCGGCCAGTTCCTTGAGCGTGGAGACGTCGAGGTTGCGATAGTGGAAATAGCTTTCCAGTGATTTCATGTGGGTATAAAGGAAGCGGCGATCCTGACAGATGCTGTTGCCACAGATCGGCGACTTGCCCTTCGGTACCCATTTTTCCAGGAAGGCGATGGTTTCAGCTTCGGCTTCGGCCATGCTGATTCGGCTGTCACGCACGCGCTGGGTCAGGCCGGAGTTGCCGTGGGTGCGGGTGTTCCACTCGTCCATACGCGCGAGCACTTCGTCACTGTGGTGGATAGCGATCACCGGGCCTTCGGCCAAGGTGTTCAGATCACTGTCGGTCACGATGGTGGCCATCTCGATGATGACGTCGTTTTCCGGATCCAGACCGGTCATTTCCAGGTCGATCCAGATCAGGTTCTGCGGGTTTTGCATATGTCGGCTCCTAGGCAATGCTGCGCAGTTTAGCCTAGGCCGGTGGCCGGGCGTGCTAAACTCGCGGCCGTTTTACCTAATCGCTGCATTCTTCAGACGGAACACCCATGGCCAAACGCCAACTCAATCGTCGTCAAAACTGGCGCATCGAAAAGATTCAGGGCGAGCGCGCTGCACGCGCCGCCAAACGCGAGTCCTCGGCTGTCGAAGCCCTTGAGGGCGGCGACCTGGGCCCGGAACAGACCGGCCTGGTGATTGCCCACTTCGGTGTACAGGTCGAGGTCGAGGCCGTTGACGGTGATCAGGCCGGCCAAGTGTTCCGCTGCCACTTGCGCGCCAACCTGCCTGCGCTGGTAACCGGCGACACAGTCGTCTGGCGTGCCGGCAATCAGGGCATCGGGGTGATTGTCGCGCAACTGCCGCGCACCACCGAACTGTGCCGCCCGGACAGCCGTGGCCAGCTCAAACCGGTAGCCGCCAACGTCGACATGATCGTCATCGTCTTCGCGCCGCTGCCCGAGCCGCATGCCAACCTGATCGACCGCTATCTGGTTGCCGCCGAACACGCTGGCATCCGGCCGCTGCTGCTGTTGAACAAATTCGACTTGATCGACGAGCAGAACGCCCCAGCACTGAATGCGCTGCTGGCGGTGTACCGCACACTCGGTTATCCGGTGCTTGAAGTCTCGGCACACCACGGCAACGGCATGGAACAACTGCAACAGCAGCTCGACGGGCGCATCAGCGTGTTCGTCGGCCAGTCCGGTGTCGGCAAGTCGTCGCTGGTCAACAGCTTGCTGCCTGAAGTGGAAACCCGTGTCGGGCCGTTGTCCGAGTTGTCCGGTCAGGGTACGCACACGACGACCACTGCGCGCCTGTTCCACTTCCCTGGCGGCGGTGAGTTGATCGACTCCCCGGGTATCCGCGAATTCGGCTTGGGTCACGTCAGCCGCGCCGATGTTGAAGCCGGTTTCATCGAGTTCAATGACCTGCTCGGCACCTGCCGCTTCCGCGACTGCAAGCACGACCGTGAACCGGGTTGTGCACTGCTCAAGGCGCTGGAAGATGGCCGCGTGCAGCAGCAGCGGATGAACAGCTACCGCTCGATCATCGCCAGCCTGCCGGAAAACGGCTACTAAACATCTGCACCGGCAGTACCTCGCCCGAGGGCTGCCGGATGTCGGACTACGCCTGACAACCCCCCGATTCCGTTAAACGCCAGACTTTTCTTACAGGCCCGCACACGCCTGCTTGCAGGACATTTCTCTTTCACCGCCCAACCCTTGTAGGCAAGCTCCAGATGCCTAGATTGGGGTCCTCCTTCGCACCTTCGCGACCTTCGAGGAACCCCATGCAGACCTATCACCTGTTCATCAGCCATTCGTGGAACTACGCCCACACTCACGACAATCTGGTACGCCTGCTCGGCGCCAAGCCGGATTTCAGTTTCAAGAATTTTTCCGTGCCGCCACATAACCCGATCCTGGGCGCGCAGACCGACAAGCAGCTCGAAGAAGCCATCGAAAACAAGATTCGCCCCTGCTCGGCGGTACTAATCATGGCCGGGATGTATTCGACCTACAGCAAGTGGATCAACAAGGAAATCGAGATCGCCAAACGCATGGGCAAGGTGATCATCGCGATCAAGCCATTCGGCGCCGAGCGCATTTCCGCCGTGGTACGTGACGCGGCACACGCCGAATGCGCGTGGAACACCAATAGCATCGTCAGCGCGATTCGCCTGCATACGGCGGTGTGATTATGCGCAAGGGACTGTTTATCGGCATCAACCACTACGACTACGTCTCGCCGTTGAGCGGTTGCAACAACGACGCAATGGCCATGGCTTCGGTACTGGAGCGTCACGCCAACGGGCGCCCGAACTTCAGCAGCAAAGTGCTGACGTCGGCCGAAGAACAAATAACGCTCAAACACATGAAACAGCAGATCCAGAGCCTGTTCTCAGGCGACTGTGACGTGGCACTGCTGTACTTCGCCGGTCATGGGCAGTTCGACACCAGCATCGACGAAGGACTACTCATTCCCCAGGACTATCAGCCTGGCGGAGACGGTATTCGCATCAGCGACATTCTGGAATGGGCGGACAAAGCCCCGCACATCAAGAATAAAATCATCATTCTCGATTGCTGCCAGGCCGGTGCAGCAGGCGCCCTGCGCAACCTGCGCGGCGGCAGCAGTGTGATCGGCGAAGGCGTGACCATTCTCACCGCCTGCAAAAAAGAACAGTACGCCCTGGAAAGCCGCGGTCACGGGGTATTTACGGATCTGTTGCTGCAAGCGCTGCATGGTGGCGCCGCCAACGTACTCGGCAAGGTCACCCCCGGTAGCGTCTATTCGTTTGTCGACAATGCGCTGGGAGCCTGGGAACAGCGTCCGGTATTCAAGACCAATGTTTCGCAGTTTGTGCCGCTACGCGAGGTCGCGCCGCTGATCGCCGAAGAAACCCTGCGCAAACTCAAGGACTGGTTCCCGGAACCGAGCTTCGTTTTCAGACTCGACCCCAGCTACGAGCCCACCGAAGCGCAGTTCAACCCCGAGCACGGCGACATCTTCAAGCAACTGCAAATGTGCAATCGCCACAGCCTGATCGAGCCCGTGGACGCCGAACACATGTATTACGCCGCCATCAACTCCACCGGCTGCCGCCTCATCGCCCTCGGCGCCTACTACCGCGAACTCGCCATAAAAGGACACATCTGATGCCCGTATTCATCAGCTACCGCCACATGGATCGCGCCCACGCCATCGCCATCAATAGCCGCCTGATCCAGGCCAACATCAAAACCTACCTCGACGTGCTCGACCCCGAGTCGCAGACCACCGACGACATCACTGGGGTCATCACCCGCAACATCACCGAATGCACGCACCTGCTGGCAGTGGTCTCGGAAAAGACTGCGTTATCGTGGTGGGTGCCGTTCGAAATTGGCGAAGCGACCATCAGCAACCGGCGGATCTGCTCGTTCAAGACCGGGCCGACGGAGCTGCCGTTGTATCTGGATAAGTGGCCGAAGCTGAGCACGGACAGTGATCTGAATTTCTTTATCGACGCGTATCGTGAGGAAGTGTCCAACAAACGCTCGATGACGCTGGATTCGAGCAATGAATCCTTTAGCGGCATCTATAAGCGCAACGCCGAGATTTTCCACGAACAACTGAAGAACCGGATTCGGCGTGGGTTCTGACAGACGTAAAAAAGCCGCGATCATCTCGCGGCTTTTTTTTGCCTCACACGCTGGCCGGCGGTTTTGGCACAACCACCTTTGGCTCAGGCTTGCGAAACGCATACAGATGCTGACGCACAATCCCGCCCGGCAGTTCCTTGCCAAACACGCCATAACGCACCGGCCATTCCTTTGGCGGCAGCTTGAACGTCCCGAAGAGCATGTCCACCAGCGGCGTGTGGATCGCGTAGTTTTTGTAGATGTAGTCTTTGTGCCGAGCGTGGTGCCAATGGTGATAGCGCGGCAGCACGATCAGGTAGTTCAGCCAGCCGCCGTTGATTCGCACGTTGGCGTGGGCCAGTACCGCTTGAACACCGACCAGGATCACATAGGCATTCAACGCTTGCGGCGCGAAGCCCAGCAGCATCAATGGCACCAGCACGCCAGTGCGGGTCAGCAGGATTTCAATGAAGTGCACGCGGGAGCCGGCGAGCCAGTCCATGTGCGTACTGGAGTGATGCACCGCGTGAATGCGCCACAGCCATGGCACTACATGGTAGAGCCGGTGCAGCCAGTACTGACCGAGATCGGCGACCAGTATCGCCAGCAGAAACTGCACAACGAGCGGCAGGCTTTGCACGCTCGCTTGCAAGCCCGGCGACATCGCCCAACCGGCGATGTAACTCGAAGAGGCGGTGATGAAAATCAGGATGAACTGCACCAGCATGTGGCTGACGAAAAAGTAGGTCAGGTCGGTGCGCCAGTGCGGGCGCAGGATGTTTTGCTCGGGGTCCTTGGAATAGAGCTTTTCCAGAGGAATGAACACGATGGCCGACACCAGCAGCGCCAGCACAAACCAGTCCAGACCGAGCGAGTACGGCGTCTGCCCGATCGCGCTGACCTGGACATTGGTACCGCCCAGAAACACTGCCAGCCCCGACGCCACCAATCCGGTAATCCCCAGACGTTTGCGCTTGTTGAGCAGGATATTCAGGGTGCCGAGGCTGAACGACAGCACCAGACCGAGCAACAGCGTGGTGCGCGCAAATTGCTCGTCATAGACCTTGCGCAGTTCAGCCGTGGTCAGCCATTCCGGGAAGAGAAAGCAGAGTACCGCCAACAGGCTCAACAGCCCGAGGGTGGCTGATATATAGCCACTGACCCGCCCCTCACCAAACTTGAAGGGTGCGTTGCCGTGCCGCTGAAAATAGGCTTTGAGTCTTTCCATAACTGATCTTCCGTGATTGCGAATACTGCGACTGCTCATTGCGACGCAGGCAGAAACAAAAAAGCCACGGTGACCGTGGCTTTTTGTGAATCACTGCTTGGGCGTGGGAGCCGGTGCAGTGGCTGGCGGAGTAGCGGGAGCAGGCGCCGCACTCCCCGGCTCGGCCGGTTTCGGTGCGGCGTCGTCGAACAGATTCAACCGCTCGCGAAGCTCGTGCGCCGGCACCGGTTGCTGATCCGCCGGCAGCGCGTTCGGATCAACCGGTGTCGCCGGCGCGTTGCCGTTCTGACTCTGATCCGCCGGTTTAGCCGCGTCGGCACCTTGCGCACCTTCGATGGCCGCCTGGGCCTTCTTGGTCAGCACGACAATATCGATGCGGCGGTTGACCGGATTGAATGGGTTTTCCTTGTCGAACAATGCCGACGAGGCGTAACCCACTACCCGCGCCACTTGCGCATCCGGATAACTACCGGCAACCAATGCACGCCGGGCTGCGTTGGCACGGTTGGCCGACAGCTCCCAGTTACCGTAATCACCGGTACCGATATAAGGCTTGGCATCGGTGTGGCCGCTGATACTGATCTTGTTCGGCACCGCTTTGATGGTGTCGGCCATGGCCAGCAGGATGTCTTCGAAGTACGGTTTCAGGCGTGCAGAACCGGAGTCGAACATCGGCCGGTTCTCGGCGTCCATGATCTGGATGCGCAAACCGTTCGGAGTGATCTCGAAGAGGATCTGATCCTTGAACTTCTGCAACTGCGGGTTCTCATCGACCTTGTTCTGCAGTTCTTGCAGCAGCAGTTCCAGACGTTCCTTCTCGACCTGCTCGGCCATGCCTTCAACCTGTTCAGTATCGACCGTAACCTTGTCAGGCTGCGGCTGCGATTTCACTTCCGGGTTAAGGGTGTTTTCCGGGGCCAGGGTCGGCGTGCCGCCCAGGTCGATGATGTACGGCGTGCCGCTTTCGGAGAAGCCGACCGGGTCTTTGAAGTAACCGGCGATAGCGATCTTCTGCTCGGGCGTCGCGGTGGACAGCAGCCACAACACCAGGAAGAACGCCATCATCGCCGTGGCGAAGTCGGCGAAGGCGATTTTCCACGCCCCGCCGTGATGCCCGCCGGCTATGCGCTTGACGCGCTTGATGATAATCGGCTGATTATTTTCCATGACTTAGCGACCGCGAACCGCTTGTTCCAGCTCGGCGAAGCTTGGACGGTGCGCCGGATACAAAACCTTGCGACCGAACTCGACCGCCAGCGAAGGCGGCATGCCGGAAGCCGAAGCCACCAGCGAGGCCTTGATGGCTTCGTAGACGTTCAGCTCTTCCTTGGCATCGTGGGCCAGGGAATGCGCCAATGGGCCGAAGAAACCGTACGCCGCGAGAATACCGAAGAAGGTACCGACCAGTGCCGCACCGACGTGCAGGCCGATGGACTTCTGATCGCCTTCACCCAGCGAGGCCATGGTCACCACGATACCGAGTACCGCCGCGACGATACCGAAACCGGGCATGGCATCGGCGATGCCGTTCACCGCATGAGATGGATGCTCGAGGTCTTCTTTCAGACTGTACAGCTCCATGTCGAACAAGCCTTCCAGCTCGTGCGGCGCCATGTTGCCGGACGACATGATGCGCAGGTAATCGCAGATGAACGCGGTCATGCGTTCGTCTTTGAGCACTGCCGGGTATTTGGCGAAGATCGGGCTCGCAGCGGCATCTTCGATGTCGCCTTCGATGGCCATCATGCCTTCGCGGCGGCTCTTGTTGAGGATCTCGTAGATCAGCCCGAGCACTTCCAGATAGAACGTATGGCTGAAGCGCGAACTGAACATGCTCAGGGATTTCTTGAGCACGTGCATCGTCATGTAGCCGGGGTTGGCCTGCAGGAATGCACCGAGTGCCGCACCACCGATGATCAACACCTCGAAGGGCTGGATCAGGGCGGCAATCTTGCCGTGGGAAAGCACGTATCCGCCGAGCACGCTCGCGAATACGACGATGATGCCGATAATTTTAGCCATAGGTAGAAAGTACTTATTTAAGTCGGGTTCAAGGTCATATTCGGAAGTTAAAAAATCTCTTCTTCTACTTATCGGCAAAACTGCGCCAGACTATAGCCAGTTCAGGCGAAAAGCCAATTTAGCCCATGCCGGGCGCGTCTACAGTCAGTGAAGATCCCGTCCAGACATGGCTAATGAAACGAACGTCCCACACGCAAAACCGACCACACTCGACGGCTGGGTCAAGCTGCTCGACAGCGTCCGGCTGCCCGTGCCGCAAGAGGCTCACGACAAAGTCTGTCGGGCGATCCGCGACAACCGCAGCTCGTTGCGCGACATCGCCGACCTGATGCAGGACAGCCCGGCACTGGCCTTGAGCATCATCCGTGAGGCGAATCGTCACACCCATGGCACCATGGCCACGCCAGCGGAAAACCTTGAGGTGGCGATCAATCGTCTGGGCCTGGCGCGGACCGAAGAATTGCTCGCGCGCCTGCCCGCCGAACCGCAGATGCAGATTCCCAAAGCCTTGCGCCAGTTACAGATGATCAGCCAGCACGCGACGCAACAGGCCAACGGTTTTTTCGCCAGTCGCCTGGCGCGACTGTGGCAGGACATTCATTGGGGCAGCCTGTTGTTTTTGTCGCCGCTGTGGCCATTGGCGCTGACTTATCCGCAATTGCTCGAAGAATGGGAACTGCGGGTTATCCACAAGGGCGAATCGGCGCGCGTGGTTGAAAAGCAATTGTTCGGCGCACGCCTGCTGAAAATCGCCGAGGCGCTGGTGCAAGTCTGGCACCTGCCGATCTGGGTGCAGCAGGGTTATAAGCTGCTGCTGAGTGAACAGCGCGAACTGGTCAAAGTGCTGCGCATCGCCCGCGACAGCGAACATCCGTTGCGCCAGCAAAACCGGCTTGATGACGACCCGACCCTGCGCCGCTGGCTCAATCAGCCGGCCAATACAGTGCTGCTGGCCAACGGCCTGGCACTGTCGGCGCAACAGGCGTGGGACAGTCCGCACAGTGAGCGCTGGCAGTACCTGACCAGCCTTTATCTGCAGATTTCCATGGATGAAGTGCAACAACAGTTGCACCAGCAAGCCGCCAACAGTGCGCGCCATCATGCGATGCCCGACCTGTGGCATCCGGCGGTTTCGTTGCTGTGGCCGTGGGGCACTCATCGTTTGCCAGCCGGCATGCTGCCCGCCGCTGCGCCAACCTCGGAAGATCTGACGCAATGGCGCCAGCAATGCGCCGAGCTATTGGCCGAGCCAAGCCGCTTCACCAATGCCATGAGCCTGACCGTCGCCGCTCGCGATGCGCTGGTCGCCAGCGGCATGCGCCGGGTGATGATCCTGATGGCCGATCGCACACAGTCCAATCTGCGCGTGAATCAAACCGCCGGGCTGCCGAAAGAAGCGGCGGCGCTGAATTTCGTCGTCAGCCAGAGCAAGGTCTTGCAACGGCTGCTCGCGCAACAGGCGCAGGTGCGGATCAATCCCGAGAACAACGCTCAGTTCTCCGCTCTGCTGCCAGCGAGCCTGCGCACCCTGTTTCGTGGCGAGTATCTGTTCCTGCGTTCCCTGGTCAATAACGGCCGGGTGATCATGATTGTTGTCGCCGATCAGGGCGGCGGGCCGTTCGCCGATATCACCGTGCAAGCCTTTGGCAAAACCGCACAGTGCATCGAAAAAGCCCTGCACAGCTTTAGCAGCCGCGGCCGATGAGGCTGCGCTACAATCCTCCCCTTTGTGCTCTGGAGACCTCACATGTCTGACTTCTCTGGCTTGCCGCTCGTCATCGAGGCGAGCGACCTGCTCCCGCGTCTCGATTCCCCTGAACTGATTCTGGTGGACCTGACCAGCCCTGCCCGTTATGCCGAAGGTCACTTGCCCGGCGCACGCTTTGTCGACCCGAAACGCACCCAGCTCGGCCAGCCGCCGGCGCCGGGACTGCTGCCGGCGAAAGCCGATCTCGAAGCGTTATTCGGTGAGCTGGGCCATCGCAAAGATGCGGTCTACGTGGTCTATGACGACGAAGGCGGCGGTTGGGCCGGGCGTTTCATCTGGCTGCTCGACGTGATCGGTCACGACAAATATCACTACGTCGACGGCGGTCTGCCGGCGTGGCTGGCGGCCGGCATGCCGATGTCGATCCAGGTTCCGCCTGTAGTGGGCGGCCCTGTGCCATTGACCCTGCATGAAGAACCGACCGCGACCCGTGAATACCTGCAAAGCCGCCTCGGTGCTGCCGATCTGGCGATCTGGGATGCGCGCGGGCCGCTGGAGTATTCCGGTGAGAAAGTGCTGGCCGCCAAGGCTGGGCACATCCCCGGCGCGGTCAATTTCGAATGGACTGCCGGCATGGACAAGGCCCGTCAGTTGCGCATTCGCACAGACATGCCGCAGATCCTCGAAGACCTCGGGATCACCAAGGACAAAGAAATCATTACCCACTGCCAGACCCATCACCGGTCGGGCTTCACTTATCTGGTGGCCAAATCCCTCGGTTATCCGCGGGTCAAGGGCTACGCCGGTTCCTGGGGCGAATGGGGCAACCACCCTGACACGCCAGTCGAGATTTAAGGTTTTTAAGGACAACTAATGAAAGAACGTCTGTTTATCCTCAGCCAGTACCTGCTGCCTCATCACCTGCTATCGCGTCTGGCCGGCTGCATTGCCGAATGCCGCGTGCGCTGGTTCAAGAATGCCTTCACCCAATGGTTCGCCAAGCGCTACCAGGTGGACATGTCGCAAGCGCTGGTCGAAGACCTCACTGCCTACGAGCACTTCAACGCCTTCTTCACCCGCGCTCTGAAAGACGGCGCGCGTCCGCTGGACGAAACCCCGGGCGCGATCCTCAGCCCGGCCGACGGTGCGGTCAGCCAGCTCGGCCCGATCGAGCACGGTCGCGTGTTCCAGGCCAAGGGCCACAGCTTCAGCGTGCTGGAACTGCTCGGCGGTGATGCGGCTAACGCTGCACCGTTCATGGGCGGCGACTTTGCCACCATTTACCTGTCGCCTAAGGACTACCACCGCGTGCACATGCCGCTGGCCGGCACCCTGCGCGAAATGGTCTACATCCCAGGCCGGATCTTCTCGGTCAACCAGACCACCGCAGAAAACGTTCCGGAACTGTTCGCCCGCAACGAACGCGTGGCGTGCATTTTCGACACCGAGCGTGGGCCGATGGCCGTGGTGCTGGTGGGTGCGATGATCGTCGCTTCGATCGAAACCGTGTGGGCCGGCCTGGTCACCCCACCGAAGCGCGAGCTGAAAACCTTCCGCTACGACGAAGCCGCCCGTGCGCCGATCCATCTGGAAAAAGGTGCTGAACTTGGGCGCTTCAAGCTGGGTTCGACCGCAATCGTGCTGTTCGGGCCGGATCAGGTGACATGGGCGCAAGAGCTGGCGGCGGGTTCGCCAGTGCAGATGGGTCAAGGCCTGGCGCTGCCAAAAGCCTGAACATGATGTGAGCCACTGATCCGCCTTTTCACACGTCTGCGAAAAGGCGGATACGACTCAGTGGTGCCGTTACTCTATTTGCCCACGAAAGCCGATCGGGCCTTCGTTGGCATAGGTATTGGTGCCATTGAGGTTTTTCCCTCCGTCACTGGACGTGACGCTCAACGCGATAACGTTCTGATTGTCCCGGCCGCCAATCTCCCACTTGCCGCCCGGATGCCATGGGGCATCATTGCCACCCCACTGATTCTCGACGTTGTACTGGTTCTGACCGGTGCGTTGCGCTTTGAAGCCAATGGGACCTTCCCCGGCATAGGTCATGGTGCCGGTGAACGTTTTACCGTCATCGCGCGACTTGATCTCGATAGCGACGACATTCTGGTTGTCCCGCCCGCCGAGTAACCAGGTTCCACCCGGATGCCACGGCGCCGAACTGCCACCCCATTGATTTGCCACTGCATATTTAGACATGAACCTCATCTCCTTGAAGTTTCGGGAGACCTGCCCGAGGTTGACGGCAGGCCGTGCAACCGTGCGTTTCCGATCGCACGCCTGAGAGACTAGTAGGGCTTGGGGAATGGCATCCGGCCAGCAGACCAGCGGTCAAAAAGTCTGACGCTACCCAGCGAAACAGACCACAGCTGCTAGAGTTTTGGGCATTGCCCCTTCCGCCGCCGGAGCCCGTCAAGGCATGAGTGAGTCTCGTCCCCACCCCTCCCTGAGCGCCCCGACCCCGACGCAAACGCGTCTGTCGTTTTGCGAAGCAACGCCACGCGACCTCAAGCGCTGGATCGCCGACCTGCCCAAGGCTAACATCGGTGAAACCGCCCGCCTGCTGTATAAAGGCCTGGGCGAACTCAATCAATTGCTCACCCCCAGTGACAATCGCCTCAACCTGCTGGAGCTGCTGCGCCCCGAGGTGTATTTCGTCTGCCAGCATCTGGAGCGGCACTTCCTGCATCAGGCGATCATGCTCGACGAGCGTTCACGCAAGATCAGCAATTTGTGCCAGGCGCTGCAAAGCCATCTGGCCGTCGGCTACAAACAGATCGTGTTGCGGATTGCGCCGAAGTACAGCAAGGATCGCGCGATATCGGTCAGCACGGCCCTGCAACGGGCGACCCATACACTCAAGGGTCAACTGCTGCGTGCGACGCAACTGTACAGCGCGGCACCGGAGCAGGTGTGGTTCGAACTGCATCAGCTGTATCGCATCGCCTGCGAACTGCAGCTGCAACAGCGCCGGGTCCACGACGATCTCGCCAGCCTCACCACCGAACTCACGCTTGAACAGACTTACATCGCCGCCCTGCTCATGGGCAGTGCCCGCTGCAATCAATTGCGACAGAACCAGATCGCCCGATTGGCTGAAGTACTCGAACCGTGGAGCGCCCTGCTCAAATTACATCCCGGTCGTTCAAGCGAAGGCCTGTTTGCGATCAGCCCGGCGATCGATGCCGGCCCGCGCTACCGCAACATGTTTCGCAGCGAAGAACAGGCCGGATTGCTCGGCTTCGATCCGCAGCCGCTGGTGAACGCCATCGAAGCGCATTTGCAGCATCAGCCCGCATCGACGCCGCTGCCCGTTCCGCCCGGGCTCAGCTTCGACACCCTGCAACACCTCCATGCCACCTGGGGACAAGCCGCCGAGCGCAGCTTTCAGCGCACCGTCGGCCAAGGCCATCTGACCGTGTGCGTGGGCATGAGCGCCCTGCACTTTTATCTGGGTGGCGAGCGCAGTTTCAGCGAGCTGCTCAAACACCCCGGAACGCGCTCGGCGAATTTCAGCTGTGCCGTCGCCAAAGGTGAAAAGGACAGTTGGAGCCAGGCTTTCGACGCCGCACCGCAAAGCAAAACTGATGAGTTTTTGCCTTACGAGGAAATCCAGTACGACCATTTGCGCGAGGATGAAAGCGGCACGGACAGTACGCCCCATTACCCGACCCATGCCCTGCCGGTGATCAATCACAGCCCCGGTGGATATTGCCTGGCGTGGCCAAATGAAGTGCCCGCCGAGCTGCAGGCCGGGGAAATGCTCGGCATTCAGGACAGTGTCAGTCTGGGCTGGAGCATTGCGGTCATTCGCTGGATCCGCCAGGTGCGCGGCGGCGGCACGCAAATGGGCATTGAGCTGGTGGCGCCACATGCCCAGCCTTGCGGCCTGCAACTGGTGCGCTCACGGGACGATCACAGTCAGTATCTGCGCGGACTATTGTTACCGGAGATCAGTGCGATAGATTTGCCGGCAACCTTGCTGGCACCGCGCTTGCCGTTTCAGGAAGGCAGTAAAGTGCTGATCAACACCCAAGGCGAAGAACACCGCGCCGGGCTGGATCGACGGGTGGCGAGTACGCACAGTTTCAATCAGTTCGCCTATCGCTCGCTGGAGGCCGCGCGCAATGGCGGGAGCGAGGAGGATTTTGATTCGTTGTGGAAATCGCTTTAAAGCAAAAGATCGCAGCCTTCGGCAGCTCCTACAGGAAAATGCATATTCCTCTGTAGGAGCTGCCGAAGGCTGCGATCTTTTGATCTTTAATTACAACTGCCCGTCGCGATCACGGAAACCCAGCAGGTACAGCACGCCATCCAGCCCCAGCGTCGAAATCGCCTGCTTCGCCGACTGTTTCACCAACGGCTTGGCACGGAACGCTACGCCCAAACCGGCAATCGCCAGCATCGGCAGGTCATTCGCACCGTCGCCGACCGCGATGGTCTGCTCCAGACGCAAACCTTCCTTGTGTGCCAGCTCTTTGAGCAAATCAGCCTTGCGCTGGGCATCGACGATCGGCTCGATCGCCACGCCAGTACACTTGCCATCGACCACTTCCAGTTCGTTGGCAAACACATAGTCGATGCCGAGTTTGGCCTGCAATTGCTTGGCGAAATAAGTGAAGCCACCGGACAGGATCGCGGTCTTGTAGCCCAGTCGCTTGAGTTCAGCGAACAGCGTTTCGGCGCCTTCGGTCAGACGCAGCGAAGCGCCGATCGAGTCCAGCACGCTGACATCCAGACCTTTGAGCAAGGCCAGACGTTCTTTGAAACTGGCGCGGAAATCCAGCTCGCCGGCCATTGCCCGCTCTGTGATTTCGGACACCTGCTCGCCCACGCCGGCAGCCTTGGCCAGCTCGTCAATGACCTCGGCCTCGATCAGCGTCGAGTCCATGTCGAACACCGCCAGACGACGGTTGCGCCGGAACAGCGAATCTTCCTGGAAGGCGATGTCGACGTTCAGCGCTTGGGCAACGCTGAGGAATTCGGCACGCAGCGCCTGTGGATCGGCGGCTTCGCCACGCACGGAGAACTCGATGCAGCCCTTGCCCTTGTCCGCTGGCGTGTCCAGTGGCATGCGACCCGACAGACGGTCGATGTGATCGATATTCAGGCCATATTTGGCGGTGATCGAGCTGACAGCCTGCAATTGGCCAGCGGTTACTTTGCGGGTCAGCAGGGTGACGATGTGGCGCTTCTTGCCCTGATTACCCACCCATTGCTGGTAATCCTCTTCGGACACCGGCGTGAAGCGTACCTGCTGATCGAGCTCGTAGCCCTTGAACAGAATGTCCTTGAGCACGGACTTGCCTTGCTCGGAATCGGGGATTTCAACCAGGATGCCGAACGACAGGGTGTCGTGGATCACCGCCTGACCGATGTCGAGAATGTTCACACCACCTTGTGCCAGAACGCCGGTAATGGCCGCAGTCAGACCCGGACGGTCGACTCCCGTGATGTTAATCAGGACGATTTCGCGCAACGCGCACCCCCGCAACTGGAAAAAAACCGCATTCTACCCACTTTCAGTGACCATCGGGCACCGCGAGCGCTTTGCCGGTCTAGGGCCTGTCGCTATACTGCGCGTCAACTTCACGGACAAAAGAGCCGAGCTCAGTGAACCGGCCCACGCCAGTTAAAACCGATAACTTCTTCCTGCTGATCTTCCGTGCACTGCGTCACCGCCGTGTACCGATTGCATTGCGCATTGCCAGCCATAACGTGATCCTGGTCGCTCTGGCCCTGGTGATCTATGCCGGCGTGATGGGTTTGCAATTCAAGCAGGCCATGCACCAGCAGGCCGATGCGCTGGGCGAAAGCCTGACCACGCAAACCGCGACCTCGGCCACGGAGCTGTTGGTGTCCAACGACATCCTCAGCCTCAACGTGCTGCTCAACAACCTGACCAAGAACAAACTGGTGGCCCACGCGGCGATCTACAGCGTGGATAACCGCATCCTCGCCGAGTCCGGTCAGCGGCCCAAGCACAGCCTGCTGGGCGAAGCCGAGGGCATGTACGAGAGCAAGATCACGTTCCAGGACGTGACTGCCGGGCAACTGCGCATCAGCCTGGACATGGATCAGTTCCAGCAGCCGATGACCATCAGCCTGCAAAGCATGGGCATTCTCAGCGGGATCCTGCTGGCGCTGTCGCTGGCCCTGAGCCTGCGCATGGGCCGCTATCTGTCGACGCCGTTGCTGCAATTGCGTGTCTGGTTGCGACGCATCGACGAACACACGCCGGGCATTGATCGTCAGGATGAAATCGGCGATCTGGCGCGTCAGCTGCACGCCAACTACGCGCCAGAGCCTGCACCGGAACCGGAGCCTGAGTTCGAGGACGAAGAGGACGAGCCGGAATTCGAGGTGCGCAACTTGCGTGATCCGAGTTTCGACGAAACCCGTCCGATGGCCGCGCAGAAGCCTGCACCGCGACATCTGGTCAGCACCGTCGAAGACGATGATGACGATGACGCGTTCGCTGATCTGCGCGATGAATCGCTGGACGTTGCCCCACAACCGGTCGCCCGCAAGGCGACTCCGAGCGTGCCACAACACAGCGCCGTGCTAGCGGTACAACTGGGCTCACAGGAACAACTGCGCCGCTTGCCGCGGGCACGTCTGGAAGAATTGCAGGAGCGTTATCGTGACTGCCTCGATCAGGCTGCTTCGCTGTATCAGGGTGAAATCGAAACCCTGAACGACGGCAGCACGCTGATGCTCTTCCACACCGAAGACAGCGGTGACGATTACCTGACCAACGCAATCTGCTGCGGCGAGTTGCTGCGGGCCTTGGGTCATCAGTTGCAGATTGAAGTCGCGGACAGCGGCATCACCCTGCAACTGCAGCTGGGCCTGACCCTGGGCGATGAGTTGTTCGGCTTGAGTCAGATTGATCTGCTGCTGACCGATTCGGCGCAGGATGCATTGGCTCTGTCCCAACACAGCCGCAATCTGCTGCTGGTTGAACGCAAGATCGGCGACGATGCGCTGATCCGCCAGCGTGCACGGATCCGCCCGATCGCCAGCCCTGAGGGGGCTTGCTGCGTGGAGCGGTTGATGGAGCCTTATCCGTCGATGCTCGAACGGCAACTGGCGCGGATGCATGAGCGCCGGGCTTAAGCCTTAGGCCTGATGTGAAGAAGCCCGCAGACAAGCGATTGTCTGCGGGCTTTTTTGTGGGTGACTGAAGAGCCCCTCACCCTAGCCCTCTCCCCGAGGGAGAGGGGACTGATTGGGGGATATTGGAGAGCTACACCGACTTGAACGCCCTGCTGTGAATCCAAAATCGCCAAGCTCTTTCAGGTCGACGCATGACGCAGACACCTCGGTCGCCCCTGCTCTACCGAATCCATAATCGTCAGGATCTTTCAGGTCGATGTATAGCGCCAGACCCCTCGGTCGGCCCCTGCCCTACCGATCCAGAATCGCCAAGCTCTTTCAGGTCGACGCATGACGCAGACACCTCGGTCGCTCCTGCTCTACCGAATCCATAATCGCCAGGATCTTTCAGGTCGATGTATAGCGCCAGACCCCTCGGTTAGTCCCCTCTCCCTCCGGGAGAGGGTTAGGGTGAGGGGCTTTTGATCTTCTATCCCCAGACACAACAAAGCCCGCACAAGGCGGGCTCTGTTCTGACTCGATCCAGCTTAGAAGCGGAACACTTCCATATCTGTCCGAATCGGCGATGCCATCGGAATCTTCGGTTGTTTCTCTGATTCCGCCGCCGGCGCTGCCGGTTTTGGTGCCGCTTTACGCGGTGCCTCGGCGACCGGTGGCTGATTGGCCAACGGCTTGAGCGCTACCGACAATTGCTCGGCCAGACGCTGCAGCAAAATGCCCTGGGCCTGAACCTGCGAAGCGGTACTGCCGGCATGCAGCTCTTGCAGATGAACGATGCGGTTATCGCGCACCTGACCACGACGGTCGATCAGACGCCATTGAGCATCGAGAATCGCCGGTTGTTTCTGGCCAGAGTCCAGACGCGTGATGGTCAGCAACACCTGCACATCCGGAGTGAACCCCGTAGTGGCCGGTGCCAGCACTACACGCTGGCTGTCCAGATGGCCAGCAACCTGACGCATCAGCAACTGATCGATATCCGACGAAAGGCTGCCAGCCCAACGACCGTCTGTCGCTGCCTGCAGGCTGCCATCGGGTTGACGTTGCAGCAATGTCTCACGTTGCAGGTAATCGGCTACGACTACCGGACCCAACAAAACCGCCATGCCCGCGCTTTGCGCAGGCTGAACCGGACTTCCGCTGTCCAGTTGATACAGCGACACCGGCTGGTGAACGCTGCAACCCGCCAGGCCCAAAACGCCGGCGAGCAGGAAAATAAGGGGGCGCAGAGCAGTCATCATCCCGTCCAGGTGGCCGCCACAAGGCTGACCACAGTGAAAATACTCAATAAATATGAAGAACGCTCAGCCACGCCGGCGCTTGGAAAGGCCATATCATCCGTGAATATGCGTTCCGACTCCAGCGCCAAAGCGTCGATCTACGCGTTAAATCGTGGATCGAGCTCTCTAGGACGCCTAATTGAGGTTTTCGACGAGCAGCGCATCGACCCGCTGGAAGCCCCTTGGAAGCTTGTTGCCACGACGTCCACGCTCACCTTTGTAGTGTTCGAGGTCATCGGCCTTCAGCGACAGGGTCCGTTTTCCGGCCTGCAGCACCAAGGTGGCGCCTTCCGGAAGTACGGCGATGTCCGTGACATATTCTTCGCGACTGGCCACACGCTCACCGGAAATACCGATGATCTTGTTACCTTTGCCCTTACCTAATTGTGGCAGATCGCTGATTTTGAAGATCAGCAGGCGACCTTCGGTCGTGACCGACGCCAGCCAGTTCTGCTCACGATCGGCCACCGGACGCGGCGCG
The DNA here is from genome assembly GCF_054790525.1 of Pseudomonas sp. Mb7. NCBI lineage: Bacteria > Pseudomonadati > Pseudomonadota > Gammaproteobacteria > Pseudomonadales > Pseudomonadaceae > Pseudomonas > Pseudomonas sp. Mb7. The sequence goes on along the minus strand of NZ_CP186501.1, from coordinate 6,246,492 downwards.
ATGACTTTGGCGTTGTTCGGCAGGCTCAACAGGGCTTTACCGGCCTTGTTCTTGGCTTGCAGGTCTTCGCCCTTGACCACGAAACCGTAACCAGCGTCGGAAGCGATGACGTACAACGCGTCGTCTTCCGGCATCAGCACGCATTCGAAGCTCGCACCGGGCGGTGGTGTCAGACGACCGGTCAACGGCTCGCCCTGGCCCCGAGCCGATGGCAGGGTGTGCGCGGCCACCGAGTAGCTGCGGCCGGTCGAGTCGATAAACACCGCAAACTGGTTGGAGCGCCCCGCTGCCGAGGTCTTGAAGCCGTCGCCAGCCTTGTACGACAGGCCGGTGGCGTCGATGTCATGACCTTTGGCCGAACGGATCCAGCCTTTTTCCGACAGCACCACGGTGACTTTTTCGTTCGGCAGCAGATCGTGCTCGGTCAGCGCTTTGGCTTCGGCGCGCTCGACGATTGGCGACCGACGGTCATCGCCGTAGGTTTCGGCGTCTTTCAACAGCTCGGTGCGCACCAGCTTCTTCAGCTTGGCTTCACTGCCCAGCAGGGCTTGCAGCTTGGCTTGCTCCTTGAGCAGTTCGTCCTGCTCGTCGCGCAGCTTCATCTCTTCCAGTCGCGCCAACTGACGCAGACGGGTGTCGAGGATGTAGTCGGCCTGAATCTCACTGAGGGCGAAACGTTCGATCAGCTTGGCCTTCGGATGCTCCTCGGTACGGATAATGTGGATCACTTCATCCAGGTTGAGGTAGGCGATCAGCAAACCGTCCAACAGGTGCAGACGACGCTCGACCTTGTCGAGACGAAATTGCAGGCGGCGACGTACGGTCAGCACGCGGAATTCCAGCCACTCGACCAGCAGCGCTCGCAGGTTTTTCAGCTGCGGCTTGCCGTCCAGACCGATGATGTTGACGTTGACCCGGTAGGTCGACTCCAGCTCGGTGCTGGCGAACAAGTGCTGCATCAGCGCTTCATGATCGACGCGGCTGTTGACCGGGATGATCACGATGCGGCACGGGTTTTCGTGGTCAGATTCGTCGCGCAGGTCAGCGATCTGCGGGGCTTTCGACGGCTTGGCCTGCATCAACGCGGCGATCTGCTCCAGCACCTTGGCGCCGGACACCTGATGCGGCAGCGCGGTAACGATGATGTCGCCGTCCTCGACGTGGTAAACGGCGCGCATACGCACCGAGCCCTTGCCGGTTTCGTACATCTTCAGCAGGTCGGCGCGCGGCGTGATGATTTCCGCTTCGGTCGGATAGTCCGGGCCCTGAATGTGTTCGCAGAGCTGTTCGACCGTGGCTTTCGGCTCATCGAGCAAGCGCACGCAAGCGGTGGCGACTTCACGCAGGTTATGCGGCGGCACGTCGGTGGCCATGCCCACGGCGATGCCGGTGGTGCCGTTGAGCAGGATGTTCGGCAGGCGTGCCGGCAGCACCAGCGGCTCTTGTAAGGTGCCGTCGAAGTTCGGGCCCCAGTCGGCAGTGCCCTGGCCCAGTTCGCTGAGCAGCACTTCGGAATAACGCGACAGGCGTGCTTCGGTGTAACGCATGGCGGCGAAGGATTTCGGATCGTCCGGCGCACCCCAGTTACCCTGACCGTCGACCAGCGTGTAGCGATAGCTGAACGGCTGGGCCATCAGCACCATCGCTTCGTAGCACGCCGAGTCACCGTGCGGGTGGAATTTACCGAGCACGTCACCGACGGTACGCGCCGATTTCTTGTGCTTGGAGTCGGCGTCCAGCCCCAGCTCGCTCATGGCGTAGACGATACGCCGCTGTACCGGTTTCAGGCCGTCGCCGATATGCGGCAGAGCACGGTCCATGATCACGTACATGGAGTAGTTGAGGTAGGCACTTTCGGTGAAGTCGGCCAGCGAGCGGCGTTCTACACCGTCCAGGCTGAGATCAAGGGGGTTGCTCATGCAGGCCTCATCGGTTCGTTGTCTGGCGCAGCAGCATGGTGCCACCGCGCTGAGTAAATTCAAGTTTGTTCAGGGCGCTCATTCCAAGCAGCACCTGATCGCCATGCAGCCCCGGCGCCACCAGTGCGCGGACGTCGCGCAGCACGATGTCACCCAGTTGCAGGCGGTCGATTTTGGTTCGATAGCCCTGGCTCAGGCCATTGGCCGTGCTCAGGGTCACACCGAAACCTTCTTCCAGCTTCAAACGCTTGGCCAGATCCGCCGGGATCGCCACATCGGTTGCGCCGGTGTCGAGCATGAACTCGACCGGTTCGCCGTTGATCTGACCGCTGGCGACAAAATGCCCTTGGGCATTGCCGGCCAGCTTCACCTCGATAAACCCTTCGCCCTGCTCCGAACTGACCACGACATTCGGATTCTGCTGGCGTTGCTCCCACTGGCCAAAAAACCGCGTCGCCAGAAACAGCGCCGCGCACCATGCCAGAATCATCAGCACCCGACCGGCACGTTTGCCCGGAGGTTGCTGGCTCAAGGCTTGGCGCTCCAGCCACCGTCAGGCGCGGCGAAGCGCCAGACGATCGGCCGAACCTCACCGTCGGCGCGCGGGCCGAAATTATTGTCGACGCCGACCCACGCACCATCAGCGTCAACGATCAGCGCCTCTTCCAGACCGAAGTTCTGCGAATAACGGCGGTTGGCCTGCAACAATTCAGCGGCGTACGACCAGCACCGCTCGACCTTGGCGGTCTGCGCATCGCGCCGACAAATCTGAAAGGCGTTGCGGTCAAGGGTAAACAATTTGCCGTTAAACAATGAAAGGTCGGAAAAGTCCCGGTCGACCGCTCTGGCCTTCGGGAACTGCGGCGGTTGCATTTCCTTGCCGCCCTCGCTGAGCAGCACGCAACGACCGTCGCAATCCCACACCGTTTGCTGGCGCTTGATCAGCAGCAAGCCACGGCTTTGCCGTTCGGCAGCCAGCCACATCTGATCACCCGCCGGATTGATCGCCAAGCCCTCGAAGATCGCATTGAAATGCAGGAGCATGCCGCTGGCCCGCGCTTCGCGAACCATCATCGGCGAGATCTTCAGCCAACTGACCGGGCCGCTGACGGGCACCTGCAAGACTGCCGCATGCCCCTCGCTGACAATGTAGCGAATGCCGGCACTGTCGCAGCTGATGCCTTCGAAATCCAGGTCGCCCCCGCGCACGAACGATGCGGCCCAATTGCGCGAGCGCAGCCCCCAAGGCAGGCCGGTCTCCGGCACCAGGGGCACTTCGATGTGCAAGGCTTCGGCCTGCCAGACCTGATCGGCGGTATTGAGCCGGTAAATCTGATCGTCATCGCGGTCCGACACCGTCCACAACTCGCTGCCACACATGGCCAGCCCCGACAGGTTACCGCCGCGCATGCCGTCGACCGGGTGTTCGGAGAGCACGCGCAACTCCTGCACCGGCTCGGCCGACACGCCCATCGCACTCAGCAGCAACGCACCCGCCAAGGCCCAGCCAAACCGCATCAGGCCAGCACCTCGGCGAGGTTGCCTTTGGATTCGAGCCAGGTCTTGCGGTCACCGGCGCGTTTCTTCGCCAGCAGCATGTCCATCATTTCCGAGGTTTCAGCGAAGTCTTCACCCAGTGTCAGTTGCACCAGGCGCCGAGTGTTCGGGTCCATGGTGGTCTCACGCAACTGCGGCGGGTTCATTTCACCCAGACCTTTGAATCGGGTGACCTGGGGTTTGCCGCGTTTCTTCTCGGCGACCAGACGGTCGAGAATGCCGTCGCGCTCAGCTTCGTCGAGGGCGTAGTAGATTTCTTTGCCCAGGTCGATGCGGTACAGCGGCGGCATCGCCACGTAGACGTGACCGGCATCCACCAGCGGGCGGAAATGCTGGACGAACAAGGCGCAGAGCAGCGTGGCAATGTGCAGACCGTCGGAGTCGGCGTCGGCGAGGATGCAGATCTTGCCGTAACGCAGCTGGCTCATGTCCGCCGCGCCCGGATCGACACCGATGGCCACGGCGATGTTGTGCACTTCCTGGCTGGCCAGCACTTCGCTGCCGTCGACTTCCCAGGTGTTGAGGATCTTGCCGCGCAACGGCAGGATCGCCTGGAATTCCTTGTCCCGCGCTTGCTTGGCGGAACCACCAGCGGAATCACCTTCGACCAGGAACAGCTCGGAACGCATCGGGTCCTGCCCGGCGCAGTCAGCCAGTTTGCCCGGCAACGCTGGCCCCTGAGTGACGCGTTTACGCTCGACTTTCTTGCTTGCCTTAAGACGACGACCGGCGTTGTTGATCGCCAGTTCCGCCAGGGCCAGACCGGTTTCCGGGTTGGCGTTGAGCCACAGGCTGAACGCATCCTTGACCACACCAGAGACAAACGCCGCCGCTTCACGCGATGACAGACGCTCTTTGGTCTGGCCGGAGAATTGCGGTTCCTGCATTTTCATCGACAGGACGAACGCGATGCGCTCCCAGACGTCTTCCGGCGCCAGCTTCACGCCGCGCGGCAGCAGGCTGCGGAATTCGCAGAACTCGCGCATCGCATCGAGCAGGCCCTGACGCAGACCGTTGACGTGAGTACCGCCCTGCGCCGTCGGGATCAGGTTGACGTAGCTTTCCTGCACCGCGTCGCCACCTTCCGGCAGCCACAGCAGGGCCCAGTCGACGGCTTCTTTATTACCGGCGAAAGCGCCGCAGAACGGCTCGTCCGGCAGGCGTTCGAATTCGCTGACCGCGTCGACCAGATAGGAACGCAGACCGTCTTCGTAATGCCACTCGACTTTCTCGCCAGTGCCTTTGTCTTCAAAGCTGACCAGCAGCCCCGGGCACAGCACAGCCTTGGCCTTGAGCACGTGCTTGAGGCGGCTGATGGAGAATTTCGGTGAATCGAAATACTTCGGATCCGGCGCGAAGTACACGCTGGTGCCGGTGTTGCGCTTGCCGACGGTGCCGACGATTTCCAGTTCCGAGGCTTTGAAGCCGTCGTTGAAGGTCATCTGGTATTCGTTGCCGTCACGTTTTACGCGCACACGGACTTCGGTCGACAAGGCGTTGACCACGGAAATACCCACGCCGTGCAGACCGCCGGAGAACTGGTAGTTCTTGTTGGAAAACTTGCCGCCCGCGTGGAGTTTGGTGAGGATCAACTCGACACCCGACACGCCCTCTTCCGGGTGAATGTCGACCGGCATGCCACGGCCGTCGTCACTGACTTCCAGCGAATGGTCGGCGTGCAGGATGACCTGCACCGATTTGGCATGACCCGCCAGAGCTTCGTCGACACTGTTGTCGATCACTTCCTGGGCAAGGTGGTTCGGCCGACTGGTGTCGGTGTACATGCCGGGGCGTTTGCGCACCGGGTCGAGGCCCGAGAGGACTTCGATGGCGTCGGCGTTATAAGAGCTAGCGCTGGGAGTGGCCATAGGGTCTCGTCGTCAATGTTCGGTGAAAAAAGAATTCATGAGGCCACAGCTCACAATGCGGAGAAATCGATGGCCTGATACAAATCGGCGCCAATGCCGGCAAAACTCAGCAACGCCGGTAATTGCCCGGCGAAACCCTGAAAACTGTGGTCGCCGCCGGCCTGAATACGCAAGGCGCAGGCGCGGTAATACTGCTGGGCGAGGCGATAGTCCAGTGTTTCATCGCCGGTCTGCAACCACACCTGATAACGCTGCGCATCCTGCGGTGCCGGCACTTCCAGTTCGGCCAGGGCTGTGACGTGGTCGTGGGTCAATTCCCAGGTTTCATCGGTATACAGGTTTTTCTGCGGGCCCAGATAGCCGTCGAACATCCGGTGCGGGCTGACCGCAGGGTTGACCAGCAGGGCTTTCAGGCCATGGCGCTCGGCCAAGTGAGTCGCATAGTAGCCGCCGAGTGAGCTTCCCACCAGCAGCGGGCTGCCCAGTTCGGCAATCGCTTGTTCCAACTGACCGATGGCTTCACGCGGGTGGTGATGTAGGGCCGGGACACGCAGTTTGTCGCTCAAACCCAGTTGCTCCATCACCGTTACCAGCTGACAGGCCTTTTTCGAGGCTGGGGCGCTGTTGAAACCGTGGATATAGAGGATCGAACCGGACATTTGAGCTCCCTGGGTGTCGGTTTGGGTTTGCGGAGTTTACAGGGAGAGAAGAGCGGATTGGGGGTGGTTTCGAGAAATTGGTCATTCAGCAGGAGCTGCCCTCACCCTAGCCCTCTCCCAAAGGGAGAGGGGACTGATTGGGGGATATTCAAGTGCTACACCGACTTGAGCGAGCTCCAGCGAATCCATAATCGACACATTCTTTCAGGTCGATGGATGACGCCAGACACCTCGGTCGGCTCCCTCTCCCTCCGGGAGAGGGCTGGGGTGAGGGTTTTGATTTGTCGCTCAATAGCCGTTGGAGCCGTAATCGACAGTGAAGGCGAAACCGGTGACACGTTCAACCCCGGTTTCCAACCGCCCATCCGGCAACAACCGCAACCAGCGATACCCCGGCGCCTGCTCACCCACCTTAAAGTCCACACTCCCCGGCTCAAACTGAATGCACGTCGAAGGCGAAGCCATCAACCGCACGCCATTGCGCTCACGGTCAATCTCCTGATGCACATGCCCCCACAGCACCGCACGAACCTGCGGAAAACGATCCAGCACTTCGAAAAATGCCTCGGGATTGCGCAAACCGATCGGCTCCATCCACGCACAACCAATCGACACCGGATGATGATGGAAGCACACCAGATGATGGCGCTCCGGCGCTTCGCTCAGCGAGCGGGCCAGCAGTTGCAGTTGATCGTCCTGCAGATACCCCGGCACCGAACCCGGCACCGCCGAATCGAGCAGCGTCACGCGCCAGTTACCGATATCGACTACCGATTCCAGCAACGCGCTCTGCACCGCCGCCTCGGCCATGATCATCGGTTCGTCGTGATTGCCGGGGATCCACCGCGCCGGGGCAGCGATCTGCGCGCTCATCTGGCGAAACTGCTGATACGACGCCAGCGTGCCGTCCTGGGAGATATCGCCGGTGGCCAGAATCAGGTCGATCTGCGGCTGCTGCCCCAGCACCAGCTCGATGACCTTTTGCAGGCTCTCGCGGGTGTTCATGCCCAGCAGTGTGCCGTTCGCTTCAGCAAACAAATGGCTGTCGGACAACTGCACCAGCAACGCCGGATCGGCGGGGGTCAACGTGGATACGCTCGGCAAGGCGTTCTCCCAAGGCAAAAGCACGGAATCGATCAAGTGCCGCAATTATGCTGGGGGATCACTGAAAGGGGAAACCGCCGAACCGGACGCAGTTCACAACTAGCGTACGACTTCGTACTCGTGCCCCAACGCCAGGCAATGACTCAGCCATTCCCCCAGGAACAGATTGAGCTGAGCCTTTTCATCCGGCTGATGCATCGCGGCGTTCGGGTAAGGATAGATGCCGCGAAAGCGTCGTGCATGTTCGGCGCTGACTACCTCAGCCATGCGCGCGTCGTGATAGACCTGCACTTCCAGTTGCGGCACCGGCAGCCAGGGCAGGCTGTGTTCCTGGCGCACCTGCAAAGTGGTGGTGTACGGACAGGTTTGCAGCACTTCGAGGGCCAGCACGCCAAGCATCTGCTCACCCTGAGTCACGGCGATGCGCCGCGCCTCGGGTTCGTTGCGCATGTCCGGCAGCAGTCGCATCAGGCGCGCGTAGTTGGCCTCGCAGGCGGCTTGCAGCCCCACGAGGTCGACTCGATAGCGATCGCGCAATTTGTTTACGACCATAACCCCCTCACTTCGGCGCGGTTCAGCGCCAGCCACTGCAAAGCGATGATGCTCGCCGCATTGGCAATGCGTCCGTCACGGACGGCCTGCAAGGCATCTTCAAAGGCCCAGACCGTGACGCGGATATCTTCTGCCTCTTCTTCCAGGCCATGCAGGCCGCCAACGCCGTCAGTGCTGCAACGCCCCAGATACAAATGCACGAACTCGTTGCTGCCGCCCGGCGACGGGAAATATTTGGTCATCGGCCACAAGGCCCTGATGTCCAGCCCAGCTTCCTCCTGCGCCTCGCGGTGAGCAACTTCTTCCGGTTGTTCATCCTTGTCGATCAGACCGGCGACCAGTTCGACCAGCCACGGATTGTCGGTCTTGCCCATGGCACCGACGCGAAACTGCTCGATCAACACCACTTCGTCGCGCTGTGGATCGTAGGGCAGCATGCACACGGCATCGTGACGCACAAACACTTCACGGTTGATCTCACGGCTCATGCCACCGGCGAACAATTCATGGCGCAGATGCAAACGGTCGAGTTTGTAAAAACCCTCGTAGCAGCGCTCGCGTCGCACGACGTCGACGGTGGTCGGAATGGCGTTGGCAAAATCAGTCATGAGCATCCTCTTTACTGCAGATCCATTACGAGTTGCCGCTTGTTACTGGCAACCTCGACTTCGCGCCATCCTAACGCGCCCGAACGGTTTGATGCAGCCCCTTTACCGTCAGCGGGATGGACGGTGGAGGCGAAACCCACTCTAATTAGCTTAGTGGCGAACTGACTGCTTCTGCGAGAGTCGAAGCGGATATCTTTTTGCCTTCCCCTGCTTTCGAAAGGACGCCCATGTCGCTTTTCAAAATTGCCTCCGTGGCCGCCATCGCCCTGACTCTGGGCGCGTGCGCCAGCCTGTTCCAGCCCAATTACCGTACGCCGCTGGAAACCACCCGCGATGCTTCGGAACAACTGAAACCGGGCTGTTCCAACCCGGATTGCCCGCTGGTGAACATCGACACCCTGCGCTTCCCGGCCGAACCTGCGCTGGACGGCATTATCGAAAAACGCCTGCTGCAAATGACCCGCACCGAGAAAAACGCCCCGGTGGCGCCAACCCTGGCGGTCTACCGCGATCAGTTTCTGGCCAATGCCGGGCCGCGCAACAGCAGCTACCTGCAAGCGAAAGTACGCGAGCAGCATGACGGCTTGGTGATCATCGAGGTGTCGAGCTACCTCGACACTGGCGGTGCGCATGGCACACCGGGTCGGGGTTTCATCAACTATTCGCGTCAGCAGCACAAGGTGCTGAACCTGTCCGACATGTTGATGCCGGGTCAGGAAGAGGCATTCTGGAAAGCGGCGCAAGTCGCGCACAACAGCTGGTTGATCAGCACCAAGCTCGATCAGGAGCCGGAGTTCGTGGCGAACTGGCCGTTCGTGAAAACCCCGAACGTGGCGCTGACCTATGGTGGCGTGATCCTCAAATACGACGTGACCACCATCGCGCCTTACGCACTGGGCCACGTCGAACTGAAGATTCCTTACCCGCGTCTGAACGGCATTCTCAAGCCCGAGCTGTTTCCCGGCCGTAACTGAAGGCCCGGCCCAGCACGAGTTGCAACAGCCCTGCCAGCACCAGCGCCGGCAGGGTTGCGCCGACATCCGGATACAGATTCGCCAGCAAGTGGTAGGTGCTCACGCCACCCAGCCACGCCAACAACGCCGGCCAGCGCAACGCGGCTGACGCGACCTGAGCACTGCGCTTGCGCAGGATGAAGTGATCCACCAGCACCACGCCGAACAGCGGCGCAAACACCGAACCGATCAGTAGCAGGAAGTTCTGGTATTGCGCCAACGGCGCCAGCAATGCGATCAGCGTGCAGATCACGCCGATGGCCAAGGCCAGATGTTCGACTTTCAGGCGCAACAGAATCCCGCTCGATACCGCAGCAGAGTGAATGTCGGCAAAGGCGTTTTCCGACTCATCGAGCAGAATCAGCAGCAGCGGAATGCCCAGACCGGCGCCAGCAAGAGCCAGCAACAGCGCGTTGACTTCACCGCTTGGCGCAAAGGCCAGGGTGTAGGCGACGCCAAGGCTCATCAGCCAGAAGTTACCGATGAAGAAACCGACCGCAGTGCCACCGAACACATTCTTCGCGCGCTTGCCGAAACGCGAGTAATCGGCGATCAGCGGCAGCCACGACAGCGGCATCGCGATAGCAATGTCGAAGCCCACGGCGAATGGCATCGAACCGTCACCGGCACGCGACCAGAGATCGGCCAGATCGGCTTTGGCGAACAGGTTCCAGGTCAGCCAGAGGCACGCGGCGAGCAGCAGCCAGATGCCCCACTTACGCAGGATCTGCCGTACGAAAGTCAGCGGGCCGCTGACCGCGAGCAACGTCGCCAACGCACCGAAAAACAGTGTCCACAACAGCGGGTTCGACCACAACGAACCTTCGCTGAACGCGCGGGTGCCGAGCAGACTGGCGGCGTCGCGCATGACGATGATTTCGAACGAGCCCCAACCGATCAGTTGCAACAAATTCAGCAGCGCCGGCAGGCTCGCGCCCTTGCTGCCGAGGCTGAGTTTCAGCGCGGCCATCGACGACAGGCCGGTGTCGCTGCCGATCACGCCGACGGCGGCCAGCAACAGTACGCCGACCAACGTGCCGAGGAAAATCGCCAGCAACGAACCGGACAGACCCAGACCTGGCGCGAGCAATGCGCCGGTCTGCAAAACCATCAGGCCGATGCCGAGGGAGAACCACAGGGAAAACAGATCGCGACCGCCGAATACACGCTTGTCGGCGGGTACGGCGAGGCCGGGAGAATAGGTGCTGGGTTGAATGCTCAAGGGTGTTATCTCAGAGGGACATTTTTGTTGTGTTGTGATCGTTCCCACGCTCTGCGTGGGAATGCCTCTAAGGACGCGGAGCGTGGGAACGATCAGTACGGGGTCAAACCTTTTTGTACAGCTGACTGCCTTCCTTCTTGAACCGCTCGGCCTGTTCCGCCAAGCCTTGGGCGATGTCCACGTCGACCGCGTCGATCCGCTGGTTGGCCGCGTATTCGCGGACTTCCTGAGTGATCTTCATCGAGCAGAATTTCGGCCCGCACATCGAACAGAAATGCGCGACCTTGGCCGAATCCTTCGGCAGGGTTTCATCGTGATACGAACGCGCGGTGTCCGGATCCAGACCGAGGTTGAACTGGTCTTCCCAACGGAATTCGAAACGCGCCTTGCTCAAGGCGTTGTCGCGAATCTGTGCACCCGGGTGTCCTTTGGCCAAGTCCGCTGCGTGGGCGGCGATCTTGTAGGTGATGATCCCGGTCTTCACGTCATCCTTGTTCGGCAAGCCCAAGTGTTCCTTAGGCGTCACGTAGCAGAGCATGGCGCAACCGAACCAGCCGATCATTGCCGCACCGATACCCGAGGTGATGTGGTCGTAGCCCGGCGCAATATCGGTGGTCAGTGGGCCGAGGGTGTAGAACGGCGCCTCGTCGCAGCACTCCAACTGCTTGTCCATGTTCTCTTTGATCAACTGCATCGGCACGTGGCCCGGGCCTTCGATCATGGTTTGCACGTCGTGCTTCCAGGCGATCTTGGTCAGTTCGCCAAGGGTTTCCAGTTCGCCGAATTGCGCGGCATCGTTGGCGTCGGCAATCGAACCCGGACGCAAGCCATCGCCCAGCGAGAAGCTGACGTCATAGGCTTTCATGATTTCGCAGATTTCTTCGAAATGCGTGTAGGCGAAGTTTTCCTTGTGATGCGCCAGGCACCACTTGGCCATGATCGAACCACCACGGGAAACGATACCGGTCACGCGTTTGGCGGTCAGCGGCACGTAGCGCAGCAACACACCGGCGTGAATGGTGAAGTAGTCGACGCCCTGCTCGGCCTGCTCGATCAGCGTGTCGCGGAACAGCTCCCAGGTCAGGTCTTCGGCCGCGCCACCGACTTTTTCCAGCGCCTGATAGATCGGCACCGTGCCGATCGGCACCGGCGAGTTGCGGATGATCCACTCGCGGGTTTCGTGAATGTGTTTGCCGGTGGACAAGTCCATGATGTTGTCCGCGCCCCAGCGAATACCCCAGGTCAGTTTCGCCACTTCTTCTTCGATGGACGAACCCAAGGCACTGTTGCCGATGTTGCCGTTGATCTTCACTAGGAAGTTACGGCCGATGATCATCGGTTCCAGTTCGGTGTGGTTGATGTTGGCCGGAATGATTGCGCGGCCACGGGCGATCTCTTCACGGACAAATTCCGGGGTGATGATTTTCGGCACGCTGGCGCCGAAGCTGTGACCCGGGTGTTGCTGATCCAGCAGGCCGGCGGCGCGGGCCACTTCAAGTTTCATGTTTTCGCGGATGGCGACGAATTCCATCTCGGGCGTGATGATGCCCTGACGCGCGTAGTGCATTTGCGTGACGTTGGCCCCGGCCTTGGCGCGGCGCGGGTTGTTGACGTGGGCAAAGCGCAGCTTGGTCAATTCAGGATCGGCGAGGCGCTCGCGACCGAAGTTGGAACTCAGGCCGGCCAGACGCTCAGTGTCGCCACGGTCGTCGATCCACGCCGAACGCACATCGGCCAGGCCTTTGCGGACGTCGATCACCACGTTCGGATCGGTGTAGGGCCCCGAGGTATCGTAAACGGTAACCGGCGCGTTGATTTCGCCGCCGAAGTCGGTCGGGGTCACATCGAGGGTGATTTCGCGCATCGGCACGAGGATGTCCGGGCGCGAGCCCTGAACGTAGACTTTTTGCGAACGGGTGAACGGCTTGACCGATTGCTCGTCGACCTTGGCCGAGTCACTCAGGTTGATCGCGTTTTTTGATTTTGTAGTCGTCATCACGGGCTCTCCAGACAGCATCCAGGCAGTGGATTGTCGGAGCAGAACCTGAAAGGCACGGACGCACCAGGACCGGTGCTGTGCATCGTCGTCGAGCGTTCGATTGTCGAACAATTTCCCGGACGAAGCACAAGAGGACTCGCCGGGTGACGAGAAATCTTGTTCCCTACGCAGGCGCTAACCTGATCAGGTTCAACGGGATCCGAAATTATTCGATCTCAGCCTCATAGCAAGGCACCCCGACAAGAACCCGGCCAGTCTAGACACAACCGGCAAAGAACGCCAACACCGCAGCAAACACCATGATGAATGGCATAAATACAGGGGCTTGGCCGATTGTTGTGAGGCAAATGCGCAACTACACTCGCTTTGCCCCGCCACGCCTTGACGCTGTGGGGCCTGCGCCTTACCTTTGGCGCCCGGATTACTTCCATAATATTAATGCTAGGGATCGCCTCATGCTGCGCAAACTCTCACTGGCTCTTGCCGTGTCTTGTGCGTCCAACGCAATGGCCTGGGCAGCAGAAGCGCCCTTGTCGACCAAAACCGATCTGGTCAGCGTCTATCAGGAGGCGGTCGACAACAACGCCGATCTGGCCGCCGCCCGCGCGCAGTACGGCGCACAGAAAGAAGTGGTGCCACAGGCCCGCGCCGGTCTGCTGCCAAACCTGTCGGGCGGTGCCGAAGTGGCCAATGTGCGGACCTCAATCGATCAGCCCTCGGCCACTGCCAACCGCAGCGCTCACTCCTACCAAGCGACTCTGGCCCAGCCGTTGTTCCGCGCTGATCGCTGGTTCCAGTACCAAGCGGCCAAGGACGTCAACGAACAAGCCGCACTGCAACTCTCGGCGACCGAACAGAACCTGATCCTGCAATCGGCCGAAAGCTATTTCAACGTGCTGCGCAGCCAGGACAACCTCGCCTCGACCAAGGCTGAAGAAGCCGCGTTCAAGCGCCAGCTCGACCAGTCCAACGAACGCTTCGATGTCGGCCTGTCGGATAAGACCGACGTGCTGCAATCGCAAGCCAGCTACGACACCGCACGGGCCAACCGCATCGTTGCCCAGCGTCAGGTCGATGATGCCTTCGAAGCGCTGATCACCCTGACCAACCGCCAGTACAACTCGATTCAGGGCATCGTCCACACGTTGCCGATCCTGCCGCCGGCGCCGAACGACGCCAAGGCGTGGGTCGATACTGCGGCGAAACAGAACCTCAATCTGCTGGCGAGCAACTTCGCCGTCAGCTCCGCCGAGCAGACCCTCAAGCAGCGCAAGGCCGGCCACTTGCCGACCCTCGATGCCGTGGCCAAATACGAAAAGGGTGACAACGACGCCCTCGGCTTTTCCAACCCGAACGCTTTCGGTGTGCCGTATCGCGACAACGTCGAACAGAGCACGGTCGGCCTGCAATTGAACATCCCGATCTACAGCGGCGGACTGACCAGCTCGCAAGTGCGCCAGTCGTATGAGCAACTGAATCAGAGCGAACAACAGCGCGAATCCCTGCGCCGGCAAATCGTCGAGAACACCCGCAACCTGCATCGCGCGGTGAACACCGACGTCGAGCAAGTGCAGGCGCGTCGCCAGTCGATCATCTCCAACCAGAGCGCAGTGGAAGCCACGGAAATCGGTTATCAGGTCGGTACGCGCAACATCGTCGACGTGCTCGATGCGCAGCGCCAGCTGTACACCTCGGTGCGCAACTACAACAACACGCGTTATGACTACATCCTCGACAACCTGCGCTTGAAGCAGGCGGCGGGAACGTTGAATCCGGGGGATCTGGAAGATCTGCGGCGTTATCTGAAAGCCGACTACAACCCGGATAAGGATTTCCTCCCACCGGATCTGGCCAAGGCGGCCGAAGCACAGCTGAAGGCCCGGCCTTAAGCCTTAAAAACAAAAGATCGCAGCCTTCGGCAGCTCCTACAGGAAACGTATTCCAATGTAGGAGCAGCCGAAGGCTGCGATCTTTTTTGCTTTACTTGATCAGTCGGCCCAAACCATCCAGCAAACGCTGCAATGCGCCTTGATTACGGCGCATCACCGCCAGCCCGGCGTCGGCCATACGCTGCGCATCTCGCGGCAGCTCAAACAGGCGCTGCACTTCCACCGCCAGCCCTTCGGCATCATCGACCTCGGCCAACGCTCCGGCTTCGCGCAATTGCGCGGCGATGTCGAGGAAGTTGAACAGGTGCGGGCCGCTGATCACCGGTTTGGCCAAGGCTGCCGGCTCCAGCAGATTGTGCCCACCATTGGCCACCAGGCTGCCACCGACAAACGCGCTGTCCGCCAAGGCATAGAGAAACAGCAACTCGCCCATGGTGTCGCCGAGCAGCACGCTCGTCTGCGCATCGACATTTGAGCCGGTCGAACGCCGCACCGTGGTAAAGCCTTCGCGCTGGCACAGTTCGAACACCGAGTTGAAACGTTCCGGGTGACGCGGCACCAGAATCAGCAACGCATCCGGGTGATTGGTCAGCAAGCGGCGATGGGCGTCGAGGATCACTTCGTCCTCGCCTTCATGGGTGCTGGCGGCAATCCACACCGGACGCTCCAGCGCCTGCCACTGGCCACGCAAGTCAGCTGCACGTTGCAGCAGTTGCGGATCGATGGTCAGGTCGAACTTGATCGAGCCGGTGACCTCAACGGTTTCCGGGCGCGCACCGAGATCGCGGAAGCGCTGGGCTTCGGCTTCGGTCTGCACGGCGAACAAACTCATTTCGGCGAGCATCGGCGCGGTCAGTTTGCCGAAGCGGCCATACCCTTTGGCGGAACGCTCGGACAAGCGTCCATTGGCCAATGCCACCGCAATTCCGCGCTTGGCGCACTGATGAATGTGATTGGGCCACAGCTCGGTTTCCATGATCACCGCGAGCTTGGGCTGAACGCGATCAAGAAAGCGCGCCGCCGCACACGGCAAGTCGTACGGCAGATAACAATGCTGGATGCGCGGCTCATTGGCGAACAGCGCCTGAATCCGCTCCGAACCGGTCGGGGTCATGCAGGTCACGGTGATCGGCAGTTGTGGATAACGTTGTAGCAAGGCGCGGATCATCGGCGCCGCAGCAATGCTTTCGCCCACCGACACCGCGTGCACCCAGATGCCGCCGGGTTGCAGCGTCGGCATGCCGTAGGAGAAACGTTCGCCAATCCGCCTGGCATACGCCGGCGCCTTGCGCGCACGCAGCCATAGCCGAATCGCCACCAATGGCAGCCCCAGGTAAAACAGCGCGGTGTAGAGAGTTCTATTCATGGCGGCGGAGTTTATCGACTTTTGTCGCCGATCGCCCGCAAGTGCACGGCAAAACGTTCGGCCAGCCAGCGCGCGGCCGGGCCGAGCGGTTCGTCGCGGCGCCAGACCAGTTCCACCACCAGTGCCGGCGGGGTCCATTCGCTGTCGAGTTCGACCATCAAGCCCTGATACGCGGAGTACTGCACCACATGCCGGGGCAACCAGGCCCAGCCGAGGTCGCGCACCAGCCATTCGGACATCACGTAAAAACTGTCGGCGCGCCATACCTGCGGGCTGGCCGGCTCGTTGCCGGGATAGACACTGGTTTGCGTCGACATCAACAATTGCCGGTGCTGCGCCAGTTGCTGGCAGGTCACGTAAGACTGCTTCGCCAGCGGATGATTGATGCCGCAGACCGTGACCATTTCCACACTGCCCAGTACGCGGCGTTCCAGTGCTTCGGGGATTTCATCGTGATAGAACAACAGGCCGAGGTCGGCACGACGCTCGACCAGCTTACGCGCGACTTCGCCTTGCGCGGCGCTGGTCAATTGCACTTCCAGGCTAGGGAACTGCTCGGCCAGTTCACCGAAACTTTCCACCAGCGCCTGATAGGGCATCGCCTCATCCTGCGCCACGCGCAGTTGTGCTTCCTGGCCGCGCAGCATCGCCATCGCCCGACCGTTTAGGCGCTCGCATTGACGCAGGACTTCACGTGCCTCTTCCAACAGCGCTTCGCCCGCCTCGGTGAGCGTTGGCTGACGGCCGCTGCTACGCTCGAACAGGCTGACGCCCAAGTCATCTTCGAGCATGGCAATCGCGCTGCTGATCGCCGACTGCGCTTTACGCTGCTGGCGCGCCACGGCGGAAAACGAGCGGTGTTCGGCGACGTCGACAAACACCCGCAGTTGATCCAGATTCCACTGCATGCTGATTCACCAACCCATCTCTGTAACAGATAGGTAATGACTTTACCCCATCTGGCGAATCACTAGAATGCCGCCTCAGCAAGCAACGTTTCACATTGAGGATTTGAACCATGAACGCCTACGCCTACCTGGCCATTGCCATCTGCGCCGAAGTGATCGCCACCGTGTCGATGAAAGCGGTCAAAGGTTTCAGCACGCCACTGCCATTGGTGCTGGTCATCGTCGGCTACGCGATCGCGTTCTGGATGCTGACGCTGGTGGTGCGTACCGTTCCGGTTGGCGTGGCCTACGCGGTCTGGGCCGGCATGGGCATTGTGATGGTCAGCGTGGCGGCGCTGTTCATCTACGGGCAAAAACTGGATATCCCGGCGATGCTCGGGATGGCGTTGATCGTGCTGGGCGTCGTCGTGATTCAGCTGTTCTCCAAGACTGCCGGCCATTAACTGCCAGACACAATCCCCTGTGGGAGCGAGCCTGCTCGCGAAAGCGGTGTATCAGGCAACACATATGTCGACTGGCATTCCCTCTTCGCGAGCAGGCTCGCTCCCACATTGGCCCCTATGTTCAACCTGTTGATCATCGACAAATCCGCCCCTTTCCCGAGTCTGTATACTGCGCCCTCGTCTTGAACACTGAGGTCGCTGCATGCCATCCGTTATTTCCACCGACGTTCTGATTGTCGGCGCTGGTGTCGCCGGCCTCTGGCTGAATGCGCGTCTGCGCCGCCAGGGTTTTTCGACCGTGCTGGTGGAAAGTGCCAGCCTCGGCGGCGGGCAGAGTGTGAAGTCCCAAGGCATCATCCACGGCGGCGCCAAGTACGCGTTGCACGGCGCGCTGACTGGCGCCTCGGAAGCCATCGCCGACATGCCACGCCGCTGGCGTGAAGCGCTGGCCGGCAGTGGCGAGCTGGATCTGTCCGGCGTGCGCCTGCTGTCCGAGGCCCATTACCTGTGGTCGCCGGGTACTCTGGCGGGCAACCTCACCAGTTTCTTCGCCAGTAAGGCCGTGCGCGGCCGGGTCGACCAGGTCAAGGGCGAGCAACTGCCGCCGGCCCTGCAAGACAAACGCTTCAAGGGCAAGGTCTATCGCCTTGCCGAGCTGGTAGTCGACGTGCCGAGCCTGATCCAGCGCCTGGCCGATCTGGCCGGCGATGGCCTGCTCGCCGGACAAACCATCGAGCCACTGCTGGAAGCGGGCGTGCTGGTTGGTTTGCGAGTCGACGGTCGCGAGATTCGCGCGCAGCGTATTGTCCTCAGTGCCGGTGCCGGTACTGCCCAACTGCTCGAAGACCTCGGTTTGAACCAGCCGGCCATGCAACGCCGCCCGCTGCACATGATCATCGCCAAAGGCCCAGGTCTGAAGCCGCTGTACGCCCACTGCCTGGGCGGCGGCACCAAACCGCGCATCACTGTGACCACACATCCGGCCGCTGACGGCCAGTGGGTCTGGTATATGGGCGGCGACATCGCCGAAAGCGAAGGTGTGAACCGCGAGCCGGCCGAGCAGATTGCCACCGCGCAGAAAGAGATCGCCCAGTTGTTGCCGTGGATCGACCTCAGCACTACGCAATGGGCGACCCTGCGGGTTGACCGTGCCGAGCCACTGCAAACCGGGCTGACGCGCCCGGACAACGCCTTCCTTGCCGAGCAAGGCAGCTTGCTGGTCGGCTGGCCGACCAAACTGGCGCTGGCGCCGGACTTCGCTGACCGGGTCATCGCCGCCCTGGAGCGCGACGGCATCCAGCCACAAGCCACCGAACCATTGCCCGCGCTGCCAAAACCACCGCTGGGCGTTCCAGCCTGGGAGCAACTGCTGCCATGACCACTGCCAACCTGCACGACCTTCATCGACCGTTGGGCAGCACCGGCCTGATGGTTTCGCCACTGGGCCTGGGTACGGTCAAACTTGGCCGCGACCAAGGGGTGAAATATCCCAACGGTTTTCAGATCCCCGGCGACGACGAAGCGCGCATGCTGCTGCGTCAGGCCCGCGATCTGGGCATCAACCTGATCGACACCGCTCCGGCTTATGGACGCAGCGAAGAACGCCTTGGCCCGCTGCTACGCGGCCAGCGGCAAGACTGGGTGATCGTCAGCAAGGTCGGCGAAGAGTTTGCCGATGGCCTCTCGCAACACGATTTCAGCGCAGCACACACACGGATGTCGGTGGAGCGCAGCCTGCAACGTCTTGAAACCGATTTTATCGACCTGGTGCTGGTGCATTCCGACGGCAACGACATGGCGATCCTCGAGCACGAAGAGGTTTACGCGACACTCGCGGCGCTCAAGGCCGAAGGCAAGATTCGCGGCTTCGGCTTCTCCGGAAAAACCGTCGAAGGTGGCTTGAAAGCACTGGAGCAAGGCGACTGCGCGATGGTCACCTACAATCTGAACGAACAAAACGAGAAAGCTGTCATTGACTATGCTGCTGCCCACGGCAAAGCCATTCTGGTGAAAAAAGCCTTGGCCAGCGGTCACGTCTGTTTGAGTCCGGGCGTGGATCCGGTGCGCGCCAGCTTCGAATTGCTGTTCGCGCAACCTGGCGTGGCCAGTGCTATTGTCGGGACGATCAATCCGCTGCACCTCGCCCACAACGTTGCGACCGTTGCCCAGGTCCTACGTGGTCACTGACGCCGCTTCGCGGCCTTAAGCAGGAGCCGATATGCCGCGCACGCTCATCAGAAAGAACCCGAGCAACTTCAAGACCCTGCCGTTGTACGTCGAAGCCACCCCCGAAGGTCTGACCTACCAGAGCGTCGGCATGCCGCTGAACTTTGCGCAGACCTTGCAGCGGCGCAAACCGGTGAGCGTGGCTGACACCGAGCGCTTCTCGCTGGAACTGGCCAACCTCGGGGTCTCGGTGCGCCTGACCCTGCATTGGCAGAATCGCGATTACTGGGTGCTGGTGCGCCAACGCCGTCAGGATCGTGGCGACGTCGTGCTCAAATTGATTTCCGGTTACGTGCCGGCGCATGAACTGAATATTCCGCTACACACGGCCATTCAGGAAATTGCCGAAGAGTGCTTGCTGGAAACACCGGAAGGCTGGCTCGGCGGACGTTTCAACGACACCTGGCTGCCGGCGCCCTACTCCGCTGCACTGCATTATCGCGAAGCGCTGCCGTTTCGCCTGACCCCGTTGTCCGGCTCAGCGCGACCGATACGTAGCGCCAATCTGCAATTGCTCGAACGCCCACGGGCCTACGTGCATCTGCCGACCGCATCGCTGCAATTGATCTACGACTTGCGTCTGGATGTGCCCAAGGAAGCCAAGTCCCTGAGCCTGTTCCACGTCGACGAACGCCTGGAGGGTGATCAACTGGTGGCCCGACTCGACCGCAAACGGCCCGACCTGTACTTGATGCCACTCAAGGACGGCGCGCCACTGGCAGAGTTGTACACGCTCAAGCGCGACAAACTGGTACCGGCCAGCACCCGGGGTCTTTATCTGGCCGAGAGCTTTGCCACACAATCCGGCTGGGTTGTGCGCGAAGAGAGGATTCGCTGGAAGGACTGGTTGGTGCAGCAGGGCCTGCAACCGGCGAAGGCCCCGCGTCAGGGACTCAAGCAACTGAGTATCAAGGCGCTGCGACTGGTCGGTCTGGGCAAGAAAACCGGTAAATAACGGTTTAGCGGCGACGGTCCCACCAGGTACGCAACCCGGCGAAGAAATGAAAGTAGCGGTTTTCGCGCTTGCCCATGCCACGCTTGGGCGAGAACGATTCCTCGGCAAATGCACCGGTAATGCGTACCCGCGATGCCTGCGTCGGCAGCGTGCAGATTTTGGCATCGACCTGCTGCAGGGCATATTTAAGCAAGCGTTCGGAATGCAGCTTTCGGCCTGTTGCCTTGCAGAAGTCGAAAATACACTCGATGCGCTTGCCGTACGCGACATAAGTATCGCGCCCGCACACCGCAAAGCGATCGTTCAACCCGCCCCACCACTGCCAGTCGGGAATATAAGCGTTGTGCTTGCGAGCCTCGGGGTGAGCGAAGACATAGGCAGGCAATGCGCTGTGAAAGAAATTGTCCGGGCGCACGAACACAACGAAATCCGGATTGAACGGCTCGATCATGCTGGTCACGGTTCGCAATGAGTTGAGCTGAAAGATCAAATTGCGCAATGACGCAAAGTCATCTGCCCAGGTATCGCCCTGTGCTTTGACCTGTTCGAAATCCCAGCGCTCCAGCACGCCCTCGGTCGAGGTGAGTGTGCCGGTCATCGATTCGAATGGTTGGTAGTTGTCCGCCTTCAGTTCGCCTTTCTCACCGGATCGCGTGTTTTGCACCTCATCGATCTTGTACAGATGGTAGAAGCACTTTACATCGCTGCCCGCAGGCAACTGCGCCAGCACATTCTGCTCGATGGAGGGGAAACAGATCGGCGAATTTCTCGGGATCCCGAAAAAAGCCACGGCAATTTTCAACACTCAACAGCACCTTTTGAAAGTAGTTCGGGCCTGCTGGCAACCGGACAGACGATGTCGCTTACTTCTGCCGAAACAGCTTTTGCCACCAGCGACGAGGTAGCAGGGGCACCACAATGATGTCCGACTTTTGCAGCCAGTCACGCTCATAGTCCCAGGCATGGCCGCCCCACAGTTTTCCTGCTTCGTTGGAAAACCCCAGGGTCATGAGCTGATAGTTATAACCGACATGAGCGCGCAACCAGTCGAACACCACCAGCGTGTTGAAACCGGTAGAAGGCCCAACGTAGCGCTTGCCACCCGGGCGATCGACCGGGTAGTTCCACAGTGGCGGCAGTGGAATGCGATCCCAATACATGGCCACGCGTGGCAGTGGACACATTGGTGCGGCGCAGCCCACCAGCATGCTGAAACAACGTTCGCTCGCCTGTTCGAACATCTGCTGTACCGGCGGCGCGTAAGGCAGACCAAAAAAATACGCGTCCGGCGCGTTGTAGCCATGCACAAAGACATTGACGCTCTGCTTGTTGAGCAGCGCCGCTTTGATGCAGGTATTGAAGCTGACGACGACGTCATCGGCGCCAATGTTCAACGCCTGAAAGTCCGCCGCAGTGATGGCCGGGTTGTTGGCAATCAGCACCACCCGAGGCGCACGGCTCAGACAGTCGAGAAGTTCTGTCGGTAACGCCCCCAGTACGGACTGATCACCACCGGGCAGCGCATCCAGCGCCATGTGCTCGCCGAGTTGCGACGATAGATGATCCTTCATTCAGACTGGCACCTTCATCCCGTAACGCAGCTTCACCCAGAATCGCGTGAACGCCGAGGGCGGCTGCCATGGGCGCATCTCACGCTGGATTTCCGTAGCCAGTGCCTGACCGACACGGGCAAAGGAATAACGGCTTTGCGCGAACTCCTGGCCATTGCGGGCGATGCGCTCTGCCAGTTCAGGGTCGCTCTGCAGCAGCTGGATCTTTTCCACCGCTTCATCTTCGCTGCGGTAGAACACGGTGTTGTGCATGTCTTCAAAGCCGAGCAGACGGTCTTCTTCGCCCTGACTCCAGGCCAGCAGCACACAACCGCAGGCCATGGCCTCATAGTTCTTGATCATGAACTCGTTCATGCCGATGTCGGCGCTGACGAAAATCCTGATGCGATTGAGCATCTGCAGGTATTCCGCACCCGACTTGGTACGGGTCACCAGCATCCCGGTTCGCTGCGAGAGCGACTCGAGCATGGCTTTGCGCTCGGCATATTCGGTGCTTTTCAAGCTGCCAAGAAAACCGATGGGAATGTCCCGCTCGACGCCGGTATTGTGCAGCATCTGCTCGTCATAACCTTTGGAGACAAACACCGTGTCGATGCCTTCAGCGAGCATCTTGCGCGCGACCACGGCACCGGACACCAGCGCCCGGCAACTCGGCAGGCGACGGTAGAGCCGTGAATACACGCCGCGGTATTTACTCGCTGGCATGTAGTTCTGGTAGGCGTCGTGTTCAAGGAAGACCAGCCCGGGGATGCATTTGAGCACCTGCAGTTGCGTTGCCAGGCGTTTGACCCGGGAGAAAATCACCACGCGATCGAAAGTCTGGTAATCGACCGAGGCCAGAAACGACCCCAGATTCAACTGCTGTTTTTTGCTCAAACGATAGATGAAACACTCATCACAGTTCTGCTGCACGATGTCGTAGAGCCGGTCGAGAATGACCCGCTGCTCGTCCATCACCAGGAGCATGACTTTCATAGGTTAATTGACCACGCGACGTAGGCAGGCAAGCGCATCGGATTCAAAGCTGCCTACATCAACGGAAACGGTAAAATCCCCAAGGCAAAATCCGTTCACACGCAGTACACAACGGTAAAAATTCATCTGATCAACGACTGCGGATCTTCTCGACAATCGCAGTTGTCGAGCTGTTTTCCACCAGTCCCAGCACCTTTACGGTACCGCCATAAGCAGTGACGATATCAGCGCCGACTACCTGATCGATGCCGTAATCGCCGCCCTTGACCAGCACGTCCGGTTTGACCTCGCGCAGCAGGTTCTCCGGGGTGCCTTCAGGGAAACTGATCACCCAGTCCACAGCGCCGAGGCCGGCGAGAACCGCCATGCGTCGGTCAACACTGTTGATCGGGCGGCCCGGGCCTTTGAGACGGCTGACCGAAGCATCATCGTTGACCGCGACAATCAGCCGGTCGCCCTGTGCCCGCGCCTGCTCCAGGTAGGTCACATGGCCGGCATGGAGGATGTCGAAGCAGCCGTTGGTGAAGACGATCTTCTCGTTGTGCGCACGGGCATCGGCCACGGCGAGCAGCAACTGCTCCAGACCCAGGACACCCCGTTCAGAACCCTCCTCGCGCTGAATGGCGCGACGCAGTTCCGGGGCGCTGATGGCGGCCGTACCGAGTTTGCCGACCACGATGCCGGCGGCCAGGTTGGCCAGCGCAACGGCGTGGGGCAGGTCTTCACCGGCGGCAATCGCTGCCGCCAGGGTGGAGATCACCGTGTCACCGGCACCGGTGACATCGAACACTTCACGGGCACGGGCCGGCAGGTGCAGCGCTGGCTGATCCGGACGCAACAGGGTCATGCCGTGTTCGCCGCGTGTCACCAACAGCGCACCGAGTTCGAGGTCGTGCATCAGGGCGGCGCCCTTGCTCACCAGCTCATGCTCATCGACGCAACCGCCGACGATGGCTTCGAATTCGCTGAGATTGGGGGTGATCAGGCTGGCGCCGCGATAAATCGAGAAGTCCTTGCCCTTTGGATCGGCCAGCACCGGAATGTTCTTCGCGCGGGCGGCCTGGATCAGCGCCTGATGGTTTTTCAGGGCGCCTTTGCCGTAATCGGAGAGTACCAGCACCTTGATGCCTTCGAGCAGGTCGTCGACCTGCGAACCAAGGGCCAGAGCGTCGGTGGCGAACGGTTCTTCAAAGTCGATACGCAGCAGTTGCTGGTGCCGGCTCATGACCCGCAGCTTGACGATGGTTGGCTGGTGCGCGATGCGCTGGAACAGAGCGCGTACGCCCGCGCCTTTGAGACTGTTGCTCAGGCTGTCGGCGGCTTCGTCATCGCCGGTCACACCAACCAGCGACGCCGGCGCACCCAGCGCGGCAATGTTCAAGGCAACGTTCGCGGCACCGCCCGGACGGTCTTCGATCTGCTCGACCTTAACGACCGGCACCGGCGCCTCAGGGGAAATCCGTGAGGTTCCGCCATGCCAGTAACGGTCGAGCATGACATCGCCGACTACCAAGACCGGGGCTTGATCGAAACGCGGCATGGACAACTTCATGGAGCAACCCACATACAAAATGAACAGGGGCGCGATATTAACACAGGGTAAAGCGCCGTCCGCCTCAATCTGAAAGGTCGCGCACCCAGAACAGCTCGTGACGCCGGACCGCCTTGCGGAAAAACTCGTTACTGCCCGTTTCAGGCCAGCGACGGCCGGCCAGAGCCTGCTGGATCCTGCGGCGCAATTGCCGTTTGAACGCCTGTCCGCCCTGCAGATCGTGCTCCATGGCCAGCGCCATGGCTTTGTCCAGTTGCACGTCGGCCGACAGCAGCGGACTCCACAGGCGATCAGCCGGTAGCGGCTCGATGGCGGGAGGCAGCGGAACACCCGCACCGGCAGGCCCCATGGGCCAGCGATCATTGTCGTGCAGGTGATTGGCGTACAGCAGCAGGGTCGCCGGTTTCCAGCTACTGCGTTCGATAGCCTCAAGCAACGCTTGGGTCGACGCTATATGATCACTGTGGGGATCGAGTTCAGGATGCGGTGTAACGACCACTTCCGGGCGATAGTGCTCAAGCAGGGCCGTCAGATCACCCAGCAGGTTTTGCCAGGTCGGCTGCCCGTCAACGTCGGCGGGCAGGGTCAACGGGTTATGCTGGCGCACACTGCGAATATCGTTTTCCTGCGATTCCCGGGAGCCGAACGCCTGGGTCGGCGCTTCGACCATCGACGGCAGTTGCAGGCAGTAATAGCCCAATTGCACACAACGCTCGGCAGGCACGCCCCCCCACAGCGGAATCACCAGGCTGTCCCAACTGCGCAAGCGGCCCTTCAATCGAGCGGCTGCGGCTTGATCAAGGCCCAGCCGCTGAAAGTCTTCAGCCTCGATCTCACCCTGGGTCAGGGTGACGATGCTGACGTCTTCGCATCGACTGTACAGACCGAAGGCGGCGAGCTCTGCATCATCGGCATGGGGCGCGATGACCATGACCCGCTGGCGGCTGTAGTCCGGATTGGCCATGACCCACAACACGCCCGTCGCAGCAGGTACGCAATATCGGCCACGCAGCGTCAGAGTCCCTTGCGCCAGCGCATCGACCTGCCCCGACAGATTAAGGAAACGCCGCCCTCTGACGCCCCGCTCCAGATCCTGACGATCATCGCCCACCTCAACATAGGGATCGAGCCAGCGCCCCAGCCAGGAGGACTTCACTTCGAGTTCGAGTACCAATGTCTCGCCCTGCGCCAGCGGTTCGCTCAGGCCTACCACGCCGCCCTCAAGACTCACGGCCTGCCGCGCGGTTTGCGGCGGAAAGACGTATTGATAGTCGTCGGTAGGCCGGTAGAACAAATGGTCGGCAAACCAGGCCTCGTGAACGACCCAGGCCAGCACCAGCAACAGCGGCACCAGCCACCACGCGATCAGCACGCCGATCAGCAACAGCGCCAGCACAAAGGCGATCAGGAACAGACGCTTGTTGCGCCGATGGGCCTTGAGAAGCTGTTGCTTGCGAGCGCTCATGAATTCAGACCTTGTAGACCGGCACCGTGTGGCACCAGCGATCCTTGTACTCTCGGTCGGCACGACCGAATGAATAACGCAGAGGTTTGCCCAGCGCTTGCGCGTGCGCCCAGGCCTCTTGGGTGTTGACGAAACTCAGCACACTGCCGGGGCTGAACTCGCGGCTCTGCGGGTCGACACCACCGTTGATGTATTCCAGCGAAACCCATTGCGGGGCCTCGACGCGATAGAGCACCTGAATGGCGACGGGCGCCGATTCGAGCATCACCACCGAACCGGTCATGAACTCGCGCAGCAAGGTAAAGACCTCAACCAGCCCGGCCTTGCCCGGCACCTCGAAGCCCCAGCGCCGCTGAAACAGATCGCCGTAAGCGGCAGCCTGTTCCTGCGGCGTAAAGTCGGACATCGGCACCAGCGATCCACCCGCCTCTTCCAGCAGGCGCTGTTCGCGACGCTGGTTATAGCGGAACTTCTTCGAATATTCTTCCGGCAACCGGGCCAGCGCCAGGCCCTCAGGCTGTGGCTTCAGCGTGCTGATCTGCCCGGCATTGAGCTGGGACACATAAGCCACGCGCTGGCGCACCGGCACGATGACGTCTGGCGCGATCGGCAGAATGATTTCCGCATTGCCCATGTCCAGCAAGCCACGCTTGCCCTCGCGCTTGAGCACTTCCTTGGACAAGGCAACATGCCGCCCCCAGCAAGGGATGGCGGCCAGCACATCACCGCCAACGACCCAGCCCAGGTAGCGCAACTCGATGCCAAGGAACGTCGACAAGCGCTCGACGACTTCGGGGTGTGTAGCAAAACTGCCGCCGAAACGTTGCCAGGCACGGGCGTAGCTGTCCCGGTCGATTTCGGTCCAGCCACGCTCGCGAAAGCTGCGAAACATCGTCAGCATACGTCGGTCGCGTGTGCCGGCTGAGGCTCGTCACCCTCTTCAAACTCTTTGGCGTGCAGACGGGCGTAATAGCCGTTCTGCTCGAGCAATTGTGCGTGAGAGCCGCGCTCGACGATGCGACCTTCGTCCATGACCAGAATCAGGTCGGCTTTCTCGATGGTGCTCAAACGGTGGGCGATCACCAAGGTCGTGCGGTTTTTCACCACATGATCCAGGGCAGCCTGGATATGCCGCTCCGACTCGGTATCGAGCGCGGAAGTGGCCTCGTCGAGAATCAGCAGCGGTGCATCCTTGAGCAACGCCCGGGCAATGGCGATGCGCTGACGCTGGCCGCCGGACAGCAGCACACCGTTTTCGCCGACCATGGTTTCGTAGCCTTGCGGCATCTTGATGATGAACTCATCGGCATAGGCTTCGGTAGCCGCGCGCTTGACCTCATCGAACGGCGCACCGGCCAGATCACCGTAGGCGATGTTGTTGGTCACCGTATCGTTGAATAGCGTGACCTGTTGGGTCACCAGAGCAATCTGCCGACGCAGGCTGCGCAAGGTGAAGTCCTGCACCTGCACGCCATCGAGCAAGATCTGGCCCTGCGCATCATCATGCTGATAAAAGCGCGGAATCAGGCTGGCCAGGGTCGATTTGCCACTGCCCGAGCGGCCGACCAAGGCAACCATTTGCCCCGGTTCGACGACGAAACTGATGTCATTGAGCACCGCTTTGTCGGTGTCAGGATAGTGGAAGCTCAGATTGCGCACTTCCAGACGGCCTTCGAGACGATCTTGCTCGACCGTGCCCTGATCCACTTCCGCCGGCTCATCCAGTTGCTCGAAAATACTTTCGGCACCGGCGACACCCTTCTGAATCGTCGAGCTGACCTCCGACAACTGACGGATCGGCTTGGGCAACAAGCCAGCCATGGTGATGTAGGCCACCAGATCACCCGGCGATGCATCGCCGCGAAGGTACAGGACGAGGAACATGACCACCGCCATGGCGCTGTAAGTCACCAGCTGCAGCATCGGCGTGTAAACGGCGCCGGTCTTGGTCATCGTCAACTGCTTGTCGGTGTTGCTCTGGCTGGCATCGCGAAAGCGATCCTTTTCGTACTGCTCGCCGCCAAAACTGCGCACGACGCGATAGCCGTGAATGGTCTCGGACGCGACGTGCGTGACGTTGCCCATCGAGACCTGGATCTTCTTGCTTTGCTTGCGGAATTTTTTGCTGGTGCTGTTCACCATCAAACCGATCAACGGCAGGATGGCGACCATCACCAGCGTGAGCTTCCAGTTCATCCACAACAGTGTGCAGAACAGGAAAATCACGGTCATGCCTTCACGGATGACGACTTTGATTGCATCCGTTGCCGCGCCGGTGACCATGGTCACGTTGAAGGTGATCCGGGAAATCAGGTGGCCGGAATTGTTCTTGTCGAAGAAGCGATTGGGCAACTCCAGCAATTTATTGAACAACACCACCCGCAGGTCATGCACCAGGCCCAGAGAAACCCGCGCCAGGAAGAAGTTGCCCAGGTAAGAACCCACGCCCTGCCACAACGCGATGAAGACGATCATCAGTGGCACTGTTTCGAGCAACTGCAGCTTGCCCAGATAAGGGTTGCCCGGGAACAGACTGGCTTCAGGATTGGCCAGACCGTCGACAAAGTACTTGAGGATGTAGGCGAGCATCGGTTGAGTCGATGCGAAAATCAGAAACCCGACGATGCTGAGAAGGAAAAGGCCGGCATAAGGCCGCACGTAAGCCAAAAGGCGGAAATAGATCGCCAGCGTGGACTGGGCTTTCGGTTCAGGACTGCTCATGGTGATCCGCGCAATTCAGTGAGGCGCCGATGATATCACACGCGTTTTTGCCCCGATAAACATGACTTCGAACCAGCTTTCGACCAAGTCGGTTAAGATACCCCGCTAATGATGGGGAGCCGGATATGCAATCGATTGATCACAGCACTTACGAGGCACTGCGCGAGGGTGCACACGTATTGGAAGCCGACGGTTCCGGCGACAAAGTGCTCAGATTGGCCGATGGACGCATGCTCAAGCTGTTCCGCCGCAAGCGGCTGCTCAGTTCGGCACTGTTCTACCCCTATGCACAACGCTTTGCCGACAATACACGGATCCTCGAACAACGCGACATCCTCTGCCCCAAAGTCATCGCGGTCTACCGCATCCCGAGCATCGAACGTGACTGCGTGTATTACAGCCCGCTGGAAGGCAATACAGTGCGTCAGCTACAAGGCACTGACGAAGAGGCTGACACACTGAGATTCCAGCTGGGCGGGTACTTCGCCCTGCTGCACGAAAAAGGTGTGTACTTTCGATCACTGCACTTTGGCAACGTCGTGCAGACCCCCGACAAGCGTTTGGGCCTGATCGATATTGCCGACCTGCGCTGCCAGAAGCACGCGCTCAGTGACAGTAAACGCCTGCGTAACTTCGCGCATTTGCTGCGCTACAAGGAAGACCGCCAATGGCTGCTCGGCCAGGACGCCGGCGACACGTTTATCGAGGGCTATCGGCAGGCACTCCCGAGCAACCGGCAAGCGCCGCTGATCTCGCGCCTGCGCCCGCTGCTCGGTTAAGCCTTAGCGGCCGATGACCACTACAGTGGCACCTTTGCGATTGGCGAAATGCTCGATGATGCGCAGCTTGTGCGCCACCAGCCACTCATTCAGCCAAGGCTCGTCACCCTTGGCCTCGATGAGGAAGTACTGATAGTCGCCCGCGTGCGCTGCCGACATCGCTTCCTCTGCGGTCAGTACCGGCAACACGTAGCCGCGACCGGCGTAATAGCTGATCCGTCCATCCTCGAAATAGGTCTTCGCCCCTGGCTCGACATGGGCCGACAACCAGCGTCCGGCCTGGACGTAATGGGTTTTGCCGGCCCCGGTGGAGATGACGTTCGACAGCATCACCAGCAAACACAGAACCACCAGCCACCTGCCCCAACGCGGGAACTCGCGAACAAACGCCGCCAGCCCCATCGCCAGCACGGGCACAAACAACAGATTGAGAAAGCTCAGGTAGCGCGTATTCATGAACTGTTGCTTGATGAAAAACAGCACCAGCACGATCAGATACAGCAGCGCCGCCCAGGCGAAGGGTCGATAGTCGCGCCAGTAGACGCCTAGCACCCCCCAGTTACGCCGCAGAATGAAGGGAACGGCGAAAGGCCCCATCAACTTCACGAAACTGATGGTCATGGTCGCCAGGATGCCGAAGAAAATGATCCGCCCGGCTTCATCCTGGGAGTACTTGTTGATGAGCGAATTGGCAAACTGATCGCACAGCATCTGAAAGGACGCGAACACACTGTGCGGGGCAATCATGTCCAGATACAGCATCACTCGCGCCGACATGAGTACACTGGTTGCCGAAATGGCCAGCAGCCCCAAAACCGGCAGCAGCGAAAACTGGGCAAACTGCATCCGTCGGCCAGATGACCACAGGTTGGGCAACTGCCACAGAGCCAACGCCGGCACCAGCAATAAGGCCTCCAGCCGAAACAAGGCTGCTGCGACGATTGCCAGGTGGATGAATGCCGCGCGCAACCAGCCGCCACGAGCTTGCCAGCGCAGCGCGAGCCAGAGCGTCAGCGTGCAGAAGAACCAGAAACCGCACTCACGGATGATGTCGTTTCGAAAGGCATTCACCGCCGGCATGGCCAATACCACCAGGCACGCCCAACGGGTGACCAGCGCAGACCGCTGACGCACGCAGTCCACCATCAACGCGCTGGTGCCGGCAAAAAAGAGTGCACACCAAAGATAGGCACTCAGCTCCAGCGGCAAATGCAGGATGGAATGCGTAGCGGCCAGCAGAAAGGAAAACCAGGGCCAGTCGAAAGTAGCCCAAGCCACATTCGGCCCGTGCTCGGTGACCTGTTGCGCAATATCGATATACAGCGCGGCATCACGCCCCACTGTCGCAGTGCCCAGGACGGCTATCAGCGATAACAGCGCGCTGCCCACAAACGCCAGCCAGACCGGGTATTTGTCGATGATTCTGGAGACTCGAGTTGCCACACTACCGCCCGTACCTTTCACCCAGCCACCTCACCGACATCCGTTACAAGGTACGCGCACATCACCGCGACCCACTTACCGAAACAGCAACCGCAAAGCCTTGCGGGTGTATGACCAGCGTGAAAACGTCCGCCAGTCTGCACGCAAAGCCTGGAAATAGAACGACCTGGCCAGCTTGTACTCGCCATGGGAATAACAGTCGCGAAACAGCGACAAACAGCGCTGTGCCAGAAACGCCTGGCGCAGATCACACATTTCTTCGGGCATTCTTCGACTGGAAAACACTTCGCTGACGACCTGCTCCGTACCGGCAGCAAGACTCTGGCGCAAATCATGGCGCATGCTGTCGGCGTGCTTGTGGATCAGTGCCAGAGGCTTGTCTAGAACGGTGCAGGGGTAGCGCGCCAGCACTTGGGCAAACACTGGCAGGTCCTCGACGTTGCGCAAATGTTCCGGGTAATTGCCCAGAGCGAACACTTCGCGGTGCATCGCACAGGCACCGTTGGAAATCGACACCGTCTTGTTCAGCAGGTAACCCTGCAGGCGCTGGCGGGGCGTCACAGGCAAAGGCCTGGCCGCCTGCAAACTGCGGCGGCCGTCAGCGAACACTGACCAGTGCGCACCGATCACCATAAGGGTCTGCGGATGACTGGCAATGTGCTGCGCAAGCGCAGCCAATGCACCGGGAGCCATTTCATCGTCAGAGTCGAGAAACACCAGATACTGCCCGGTTGTCTCTTCCAGCCCCCGATTGCGTACCGACGACAATCCGCCGTTGCTTTTACGCAGCGCGCGAAAACGACCGCCATGCTTGAGCAGGAGCCTTTCCACTACCTCAGGCGTATCGTCCGTCGACCCGTCGTCGATGACCAGCAGATCCGCCGTCGTTTCATCCAATTGTGCCAACACCGACTCCACTGCACGAGGCAGCGTTCGCGCATAGTTGTAAACCGGAATGACGACGCTGATCAGTGTTTCAGTCAAGTTCGTATCCTTTCACACCCTCTTTTACGACCAGAATATCTTCCATGATCAGGTATTCCAGATCCGAACCGAAAAACATGTTCAACGCGTCGGTCGGCGAGCAAATCATCGGTTCGCCACGACGGTTGAGCGAGGTGTTCAGCGATACGCCGTTACCGGTCAGGTTTTCCAGCGCCTTCATCATGTCGTAGTAGCGCGGGTTGTATTCACGCTTGAGGACCTGGGCACGAGAAGTGCCATCTTCATGGACGACTTCCGGCACACGGGTCTTCCACTCTTCCGCCACTTCAAACGTGAAGGTCATGAACGGTGCCGGGTGATCGATCTTGATCATTTGCGGCGCAACAGTGTCGAGCATCGACGGGCAGAAAGGCCTCCAGCGCTCGCGGAACTTGATCTGGTGGTTGATGCGATCAGCCACGCCAGCCACGCTTGGGCAACCAATGATCGAACGACCACCCAATGCACGCGGGCCGAACTCCATACGTCCCTGGAACCAGGCCACGGGATTACCATCAACCATGATTTTGGCGATCTGTTCCGGCATGTTATCGAGCTTGCGCCACGCTGGCTTGTTCTCGTGACGGGCGCAAGCGGCGATCACGTCCTCGTTGCTGTACGACGGGCCGAGGTAGACGTGCTCCATCTTCTCGACCGGCACGCCACGGGCGTGAGACACGTAGGCAGCGGCGCCGACCGCAGTGCCGGCATCGCCGGACGCCGGCTGCACGAACAGCTCTTTGATGTCGTCGCGGGCAATGATTTTCTGGTTCAGTTTGACGTTCAGCGCACAGCCACCGGCGAAGGCCAGTTTGCCGGTTTCCTTGAGCACGTCACCCAAATAGTGATCGATCATCTGCAGCGCCAGCTTCTCGAACAGCGCTTGCATGCTCGCGGCGTAGTGAATGTAAGGTTCGTCAGCAATATCGCCTTCGCGCTTCGGCCCCAGCCACTCGATCAGCTTAGGCGAGAAGTAGAAGCCTTTGCCCTTCTCTTTATAGCGGCGCAGGCCAATAACGTTGGCGTAGTCGGTGTTGATCACCAGCTCACCGTTTTCGAACGAGGCCAGACGCGAGAAATCGTACTTGCTGGCATCGCCGTACGGCGCCATGCCCATGACCTTGAACTCACCGTCGAGCATCTCGAAGCCGAGGAACTCGGTGATCGCGCCATACAGGCCGCCGAGGGAGTCCGGATCGAAGAATTCCTTGATCTTGTGGATCTTGCCGTTTTCACCGTAGCCAAAGAAGGTCGTGGCGTACTCGCCCTTGCCGTCGATACCGAGGATCGCGGTTTTTTCTTTGAAGCCAGAGCAGTGGTAGGCGCTGGAGGCGTGAGCCAAGTGGTGCTCGACTGGTTCGATCTTGATCTTCTTCGGATCAAAACCCAATTGCTCCAGGCACCAGACAATCTTGTTGCGGTAGCGCTTGTAGCGGCGGTTGCCCATCAGGATCGCATCCAGGGCGCGATCCGGCGCGTACCAGTAACGCTTGGCGTAGTGCCAGCGCGCCTTGCCGAACAGGCTGATCGGAGCGAACGGGATCGCAACTACGTCAACGTCGGACGGCTTGATGCCGGCCTGCTCAAGACAGAACTTCGCCGATTCGTAGGGCATGCGGTTCTTTGCATGCTTATCGCGTACGAAGCGCTCTTCTTCAGCCGCCGCCACCAGCTTGCCGTCGATGTACAAGGCTGCTGAAGGGTCATGGCTAAGGGCGCCGGACAGGCCAAGAATCGTCAATGCCACAGGGGTCTAGCCTCTTTAGTCTGCGTGCAGGCGCGATGCGCCTTGAAAATTGATGTGCCCCCGCACAGGGCGAGTGACAGCTAAAGGGCGGGATTATAGCGTAAACGAGTAGGGAATTACCCTGTGCGATTGCCCTCGGGGTGAATGGTTTGGAGAAACCTTACCCTGCTACTCAATAACTGCCCTTGCGCCAGTAAATACCAAGATTGCCGTCGGTGAGCTGACGATAAACCGTATAGGGCAACGCTACTGTATCGAATACTCCGGACAATGGCAGATCCAGCAACACGAATGGCACCAGAAAACCGCTGGGATCCGGCGGCGCGTTCAACACGCAGAAGTCGAAGGCCAGACCGCTGTAAATCCGCGGAATGGACTGGCAATAGGTTTTTTGTTTGCGCATGTCCCGCGCCACGTCGGCATCGTCCTGCAAGACAGTCATGGCGCTGCCACAGCCAGCCAGAATCCATGAAAATACACCCAGCGTTGCAGCCTGTTTAATGGTCAAAATTCGCCCTCCAAGGTCGTTGGGCAAATTAGCATCGGGACTGAACAGGGCACAGTTCATGGCTTCTGGAGAAGCTGTAGGACAAGTCGCTGAATCTTGTCCTCTACTGCTGGTTTGTCTCAGGGCACGCTGGAAATATCTTTCGGCAACCGCAGATCAATAATCTGATACAGCGCGCTGCTTTCGGGCCAGTTGCGCATGAATCGCGCACGGTCACGGGCATAGGCCGGCGCGAAACTGCCGACAGATCCATGCTGGCACATCGAGTCCAGATCGATCAGCGCCCAGCGATCCTGCTGCCAGAACAGATTGTGTCCCTTGAAGTCGCCATGGCTGATCCGCTCGTCAATCAATCTGGCGAACAACTGATCCAGCGCCTGCAACTCCGCTTCCGGCGCTTCACCACTTTCAACGTACGGCGCAAAGCGCTCGATGATATCCGGCCCCGGCAGGAACTCGGTCACCAGATACGCACGGCTGCGCAGCCACAAAAAGCGCTTTTCCAGCACCGCCAGCGGTTTGGGTGTGGCGATGCCGAGAAACGCCAGGCGATTGCCTTCGCGCCACGAATGCCAGGCCCGACTTGGCCGCCAGAAACGCTTGAGCCAATGCGCAAAGCCCTTGATGTTGTAGCGCTTGATCACCAGCGTGCGCGCACCGGCCTGAATCTTGCCAACGCTCGCCGCACCACCGGTCTTGTACAGGTGACCCTGATCAAGCAACGCATCAGCCTGCTCCAGCACCGGCAGCATGGCTGACTCTTCTTCGCGGCGGATCGCGCGCAGAGCGAACGCTCCACGCTGCACACTGAACAGCGTGCACTCGCGACCGACCTTGATCAGGAAGTCTTTCAAACGCCAGCGCCGCACTTTGTCGATCTGTTTCTGCAAGGCCTCCAGCGGCAACGCATGCTCGCTGTTGCTCAACAGGTAATACACCAGCAGCTCTTCAGTGAACGGTTCCAACGCCTTGGGTAACTGGGCGAAAAACACCCCGAGATTTTCCAGGACTTTTTGTCGCGACAACGGCTGGCCGGCGGTTTCTGCGCAAATCCCGGCACCGTCAATCAAGTACAACTGGTCGCCGTGGCGCAACAGATTGTCCAGGTGCAGATCTTCCTGCCAAAGCCCTTTGCCGTGCAATTGGCCAATAGCGCCCAGCGCCTCGGCCAGCACCGCCGATTGTTCATCGGCCAACACCGGCAGCGACTCGACTTTCGCCCAGGCATCGCCAAGGCTTTCGGCACCCTCAAGGAAATCGAACAGCAACCAGCCACCTTCGCCATTTTGCAAACCATCGGCCAGGAGCAGCGGCGTGGTCAGGCCTTGCGCAGCCAGCAAGCGCACGCCTTCCAGCTCGCGCTGAAAATGCCGGGCAGCTTTGCCGCCGACCAGCAATTTGGCCAGCACCGGACGCCCGCGCCAGACACCGGCGCCAACGTAACGCTGTCCCGGCAACACCCGCAGCAGGCTCAGCAATTGCAGATCAGCACTGCCGGCGGCATCGGCCAGCGTCACCGTCAGTGGCAATTGCGGGGCTCGTCCGGCACCGGCCAGCTCGGACAATTGCATCAGCGGGTCTCCTTGTGGCTGCGACGCGCGGTCAGCCGGGCCAGCCAACTGTCCAGCAGCGCGCTGTCAGTGGGCTGATCGAGATAAGCCGCGAGCAATTCACGCAGTTGCGCCTCGTTCCATTCCGGTGCGCGACGTTGCAGCGGTTCCAGATCCTTGATCCGGTCGCGCATACCAAACAACAACGGCCGGGTCTTTTCCAGGTCGATCAATTGCGCCTGATACCCGTCACCGGTGGCTCGCAGAAAAATATGTTTGGGATAGAAGCAGCCGTGCACCTGACGCACGCCGTGCAGATGCCGCGCGAGCAATCCGCAGGCCTTGAGAGTGGCCGACTGTTGCGCGGTACTGAGCTGCGCCCAACGCTGCAACAGCGATTCCAGATCACTCCAGCCATCGAGTGCCCGAGTCAGCAGAATGGCACGGACTTCGCCGTTGACCTTACGCTCTCCGAAAAACGCTGCTTGCAGCGCCGGGATACCGAGCTTGCGATAGCGACTGATATTGCGAAACTCGCGGGCAAAGCTTGGCTCGCCGAAAGGCGCATGCAAGGTCCGCGTCAGGTAGTTACTCTGGCGCTTGAGGTAATAACCTTGCCCTTCAAGATCCAGACGGAAGACGCTGCTCCAACCGCCACGGGCGGTATTGGGTTCGTCCACGGCCTCAAGCTGCTTCGCCCAAAGCGCGTCAAAAGTGCCAAGACCATGGCGCTCAAGCAGTGCGCGGTCTTCAGCGGCGAGAAAATCAGTCATTCGCGTCCCTCGAAAAATCTCACCACGTGCCGAATCCGTTTCTTGTCGGCGCTATCAAGCCGATCGCACTGGCGGTATTGCTTATAGAAGCGCAGGCGTTGGGTATTGGACAGGTGGTATTTGGCGAGTTTATCGAGACAGGCCAGATCCTTGGTGATCCGATACTTGAGCCAGAAGCCGCGCCAGAACTCGCCGTTAGGGCAATCGATCAGAAATATCCGCGCCTGATCATCGATCAACAGGTTGCGCCATTTCAGATCGTTATGGGTAAATCGGTGATCATGCATCGTCCGGGTATAGCCGGCCAATTGCCGACTGACACCGTCGACCCAGGCGCGATCCTTGAGTTTCGGATCCTTGCGCTCGGCGAGCGCCGAAAGGTCTTCGGTGTCAGGCAGTTCACGGGTGATCATGGCGCCACGATCATACGCCGCGCCACGTCGCTCCAGCCCCCAGGCCACCACTTCAGCGGTGGGAATGCCCCACTTGGCGAAGCGCTTGAGGTTCTGCCACTCCATCTTCACCCGCGGCTTGCCGAGGTAACGGCGCAAGCCTTTACCGGCGCCGACATAGCGTTTGACGTAATAATTGACGCCGTTGCGCTGCACGCGAATCACTTCCGACAGCGGATCACGGGTCAGGCGTTCGCCCTGCAACGCAAATACCGCTTCGAGACTGCCGAAGTCTTCGGCGAGCTCGCTGTATTGCGGCTCGAGAGTCCAACCCGCCATCAGAGCGCATCCCCGTAACGCTGTTTACGCGCGTAGAGTTTGTTGGCCTTGCCTTCCAGCCAGCTCAGCAACGGCGCTTCTTCAGCCAGGATCTGGCGCAGCGGTTGCTGGAAATAGCCTTTGAGGAAACGCAGTTTGTCGCGGCGGGTCAGGCCGATGTCCAGCGCGGAAAAGTACAGCGCGGCCAGATCTTTATTGCGCCAGCGCTGCGTGATTTTCGCGCGGGTCTGGGCACGGTGCAGGTCGATCACTGAGAGTTTGAAGTCGTCTGGCGTCACCGGTTTATCGGTGTGCAGCAGGAAGTGGCAGATGTAGCAGTCACGATGGTTGACGCCAGCGCGGTGCATCATGCCGGTCATGCGTGCGACTTCGGCGATCAGCGCGCGCTTGAGTTTCGGCTCGGGCGGCTGCTTGACCCAATCGATGCTGAAGTCTTCGAGGCTGATGGTCGGCGCCAGTTCTTCGGTGACGATAAACGAGTGCTGATCTGCCGGGTTACTGCCCTTCTCGCCGTAAGCCACGGCAGTCATGGTCGGCACGCCGACTTCCTGCAGACGCTGAATGGCTTGCCACTCCTGGCCCGCGCCGAGAACCGGCAGCTTGGCGGTCAGCAGATTCTTGAAGATCTCGCCCCAGCCGATACCTCGGTGGATCTTGACGAAAAATCCGTTGCCATCGACTTCCGTGCGCAGCGTCCGGCGTGCTTCCAGCTCGCGGTATACCTCGCCCTGCAAGCCTTCGACTTCAGCGAACGGGTCGCGGCCGGCCCACAGGCTTTTGAACGGTTCAGCCAGCATCAACTTCATTAAGCGTGCTCCGCCAGAATCACATCGGCCGCGTGCTGCGGCATGCTGTAGAGGTCGGCCGTCTCGGCGAAGGCCAGACCATTGCGGCTCCAGGCCGCGCGTGCAGCGTCGTCATGCAACATTTCAGTCAAGTATTGCGTCAGTTGCGCCTGATCGAACGGTTCGTCCAGCACTCGCCCGGCATCCGCCTCGGCAATGTAATGGGCGTAACCGCAGACCGCGCTGACCAGCACCGGCAAACCGGCGACCAACGCTTCAAGCAGCACAGTACCGGTGTTTTCGTTGTAGGCCGGGTGGATCAACAGATCGGCGCCGAGCAGGAAACGCGGGATATCGCTGCGCCCCTTGAGGAACGTCACGTTATCGCCCAGACCCAAAGTTGCGCTCTGCATCTGGAATAATTTGGGGTCATCCTGGCCGATTACAAACAGCCGGGTGCGTTTCTTCAGTTCGGCAGGCAATGCAGCCAGCGCTTTCAGGCTGCGATCGACGCCTTTGGTCTTGAAGCCGGAGCCGATCTGCACCAGCAGCAGTTCGTCGTCCTTGAGATTGAATTCAGCGCGGAAACCGGCGCGAATTTCAGCGGCATCCGCCGGGCGACGACGATCCTGGGCGATGCCTGGCGGCAGCAGATGGAAACGCTCAAGTGGCGTGTCGTAATGCTTGATGAACAGCGGCTGCTGCACTTCGGAAATCATCAGCACTTCGGTCTTCGCATCCTTGGCGAACACTGCGCGCTCGTACTCGGCGAAGTGGCGATAGCGACCCCAACGGCGGTACAGCGAATTGCGCAAGTTCTGCGCCTTGTCTTCGAAGCAGCCATCGGCGGCGTAGTAGACGTCCAGCCCCGGCATCTTGTTGAACCCGATCAGGCGATCGACCGGGCGCTTGGCCAGGTCCGCTGCCATCCACGCGCTGAGTTTTTCGTTGCGACGATGGTTGAAGAACGCCTTGACCGGCGCCACCAGCACCTCAAAACCGGGCGGCACGTCGCCTTCCCAGATCAGCGTGTAGACGCGAATCTGGTGACCGCGCTTCTGGCATTCAAGGGCGATGCGCATGAAGTCGCGCTGCAAACCACCGAACGGGAAATATTTGTACAGGACGAATGCCAATTGCATCAGCGCAGCTCCTCAGCCATTAACAACGTGCTCAGTCGGCTGGCGACACGCTCGGGGTTCAGACGCGTGAAGCACAGCGGCTGTTCACGCTTCAGGTCAAACTGACGGGCATCCTGCGCGGTCGGTTGATAGGTACATTTCTTTTGCAGGCATGGCGCGCATGGGAAGTCGCTGGCCAGGTGAATCTGCAACTTGCCGTAGGCGCCGGTCAGGCCCGGGTTGGTCGGGCCGAACAGCGAGATGGTCGGCACGTCCAGCGCGGCGGCCAAGTGGCCGAGACCGGTATCCACCGCGACGCAGGCTTGCGCACCAGCGAGGACTTTGCCGACGCCGGCCAGATTGAGCTTCGGCAGCACTTCGGCGTGTTTGAAACCGGCGGCGATGCGTTCGGCGCGGGCCTTTTCCTGTGGGTTGCCCCACGGCAGTTTGACGCCGACGCCGAGGTAGCCGACGCGTTCAGTCAGTTCGCGCCAGTAACTTTCCGGCCAGTGTTTGGTGTCCCAAGTAGTGCCATGCAGGAAGACCACAAAGGCGTTTTTGCGCGGCAGCTCGACCAGACGCTCGACGTTGAGGCCGTAATCGCCCAAGCCTTTCGGCAAGTCGTAGCCGAGAGCGATGGCGAACAGTTGGCGCACTCGCTCGACGGCGTGCTGACCGCGGGCCACAGCCAGTTTGCGGTCATAGAAACGCGAAGCCATCGGCTCTCGCGCCGAACCTTTATCGAGGCCGGCTACCGGCGCTTTGACGTAGCGGGTCAGCCAGGCGCTTTTCAGCAGGCCTTGAGCGTCGATCACCAAGTCGTATTTATTGGCGCGCACACTTTGTTTGAAGCGTTTCCACTCGCCGCTGGTGATGGTTTTCCAGAGGTTTTTGCGCCAGCGACGGATCGCCACCGGAATCACTTTGCCAACGGCCGGGTGCCAGGTCGGGATCTCGGCGAAACCTTCTTCCACTACCCAGTCGAACTTGATTCCGGGAATGGCCCGGGCGGCGTCGGTCAGCGCCGGCAACGCATGAATCACGTCACCCAGCGATGAAGTCTTGATCAGCAGTACCCGCAACTTAATGAACCTCGACCACAGAGCCCTGCAACTTCTGCAAGGCATCATTGACCGCGTCCGGCATCAGCTGGCGCAGGCAGTTGTAATGGCCGAAGCGGCAGGTGCGGTCGAAGCACGGGCTGCAATCGAGGCCCAGACGAACCACTTCGACATGCTCCGCCAGCGGCGGGGTGAAGCCCGGCGAAGTCGAGCCGTAGACGGCTACCAAGGGGCGGTTCAGCGCAGCGGCGACGTGCATCAGACCGGAGTCGTTGGAGACCACCGAGTCGGCGCAGGACATCAGGTCGATGGCCTCGGCCAACGAGGTACCGCCGCTGAGGTTGACCGATTCTTCACGCAGGCCAGGAATCAGTCGAGCGCGGATGTCTTCACCGACCGCATGATCGTTCTTCGAACCGAACAGCCACACCTGCCAGCCTTCGCGAATGCGCGCTTCGGCGACTTTAGCGTAGTGCTCGGACGGCCAGCGCTTGGACTCGCCAAACTCGGCGCCAGGGCACAGGGCCAACACCGGGCGGTCGAGGGTCAGGCCGAACTTGGCCAACGCTGCTTCGCGAGTGACCGGGTCGATTTGCAGGCTTGGGCGCGGATACGGCTTCGGCAATTCGGCATTGGCGTCATAGGCCAAGGCCATGAAGCGCTCGATCATCAGCGGATAGCGTTGTTTGTCGAGGGTGCGCACATCGTTGAGCAGGCCGTAGCGGAATTCGCCGCGCCAGCCGGTGCGTTTCGGGATGCCCGCGAAAAACGGCACCAGCGCCGACTTCAGCGAGTTGGGCAGCAGGATCGCCTGATCGTACTGACCACGCAGGGATTTGCCGATGCGTCGACGCGTCGCCAATTCCAGCGCGCCGTGGCCGAGCGGGAAGCTCAAGGCCTTGCGCACTTCGGGCATGCGTTCAAGGATCGGCCGGCTCCACTCAGGGGCCAGGACGTCGATTTCGCATTGCGGGTGGCGCTGCTTGAGACACTGAAAGAGTGTCTGCGCCATCACCATGTCACCGACCCAACTGGGCCCAACGATCAGAATATTCATGTGGTTTCCAAAAACGAACCGGGGAGGCATTTACGCCTCCCCGCCTCGAGAATCACTGAGGGAGCGGCACTGCTTGCGATGGGTCATTACCTTCAACATGACTGTCGACTGTCACTCCGCTATCGC
This sequence comes from Pseudomonas sp. Mb7, assembly GCF_054790525.1. NCBI lineage: Bacteria > Pseudomonadati > Pseudomonadota > Gammaproteobacteria > Pseudomonadales > Pseudomonadaceae > Pseudomonas > Pseudomonas sp. Mb7. The sequence continues at coordinate 6,205,255 of NZ_CP186501.1, read as the reverse complement.
GAGCAGGCTCGCTCCCACATGGTTTTGCCTCTGTTCACACATCTGCGACTCACCGCAGATCACTGTGGGAGCGAGCCTGCTCGCGAAGGGGCCAGCACATTCAACATCCATGCTGGCCGACCGACCGCCTTCGCGAGCAGGCTCGCTCCCACCTCTTGAATCTCATTGCCTTCATTGGCTTGTTTTAGCTTAGCCCCATCTCTTTCCATATCCGTAAAACCTGCCGGCGTTCGTCGGCAAACTGGTCACCCGGTATCACCCCGGCGTCCTTCTGCAACGCCTGCCGGTGAGCGGCGGAGCGGTAGGCTTTATAGGCCTCGCGCAGCAAACTGGCATCTTCGGCAGGCATCAGCCCTTCGTGTTCCAGCTCTTCCAGAATGCGGATGTTATCGGTCCAGCGCAGCAATGGCGGGTGGCTTTGCGACCACGCCAGAGCCGCGTATTGCACCATAAATTCAATATCGACGATACCTCCGGCGTCCTGCTTGAGGTCGAAGGGCGCTGTGGCGTCGAAGGCATTTGCCGCCGTGCCGGCTGCGGTGCTCTTGGTGCCGAGGTTATCGCGCATTTTCGCGCGCATCTCACTGACTTCTTGTTGCAACTTGGCCAGATCGCGCGCCTTGCCCAAGACCTGCGCGCGGACTTTCTCGAACGCCTGACCGACATCCTGACTGCCGACCAGCACCCGCGCCCGCACCAACGCCTGATGCTCCCACGTCCAGGCTTCATTTTCTTGATAGCGCGCAAATGCCCCCAGCGAACTGACCAACAGCCCCGAAGCACCGGATGGCCGCAGACGCATGTCCACTTCATAGAGCTGACCGGAGTTGGTCTGCGCCGTCAGCAAGTGAATGATTCGCTGCCCCAATCGCGTGAAGAACTGCGCGCCATCAATCGACTTCGGCCCGTCGGTTTCCGCCTGCGGATCGCCGTCGTGGATAAACACCAGGTCCAGATCCGAACCATGCCCCAGTTCCAGGCCGCCGACTTTGCCATAACCAACAATGATGAAGCCGGGATCGCACAAGGTGCCGTCGGTGCGCAGCGGTGTGCCGTACTTGGCCACCGTCTGGCGCCAGGCCAGGGCCAGCACTTGCTCGAGAATCGCCTCGGCCAGCCAAGTCAGGTAATCGCTGACTTTCATCAGCGGCAGGCTGCCGGCGATTTCCGACGCCGCCACGCGCAAGCGGTGCGCCAATTTGAAATGGCGCAAGGCTTCCATTTGTTGTTCGAGGTCGTCTTCGGGAATCCGCGTCAGGCGCTCGCGCAGTTCAGCCGCCAGTTCCGGCGCCAAGGGCGGCTTGAACAGTCGGCCTTCGTTTAACAGTTCATCGAGCAGCAACGGGAAGCGCGTGATCTGCTCTGCGATCCACGGGCTCGCCGCGCACAGCGTCAGCAAGCGTCGCAGTGCACCGGGGTTTTCCGTCAGCAAGACCAGATAAGCCGAGCGCCGAGCGACCGCTTCGACCAGCGGCAACACCCGCTCAAGCACCAGATCCGGATTGGCGTGTTCCACAGCCTGTGCGAGCAGACGCGGAATAAAGGCATCCAGACGCTCACGCCCCAACCGCTGCATCGCGCGCAATTGCGGGCTGCTGCGCAATCCGGCCAACGCTTTCAGGGCTTTGCTCGCGTCAGCAAAACCGCCCTCTTCCAACTGCCGGCACGCGGCCTCCTCGTCCTGCGCCTCTTCCCACAGCGGCAGCCATTCACCGCCGACCACCACTTCGCTTTCGGCGCCCTCATCTTCATCGGGATCGGCAATCACCTGGGCGAAGTGCCAAGCGACGCGACCGCGCCAGAACATCAGTTTTTCATGGAAAGAATCCCAATCGGCAAAGCCGAGCATGAAGGCAATGCGCGCTTGATCCTGCGCGCCATCCGGCAGCATCTGGGTCTGGCGGTCGGCAATCGCCTGAATCGCGTGTTCGGTGTAACGCAGAAATTCGTAACCCTCGCGCAACTCGCTGATCACCGCCGGCGGTAGATAACCCTGCCCCTCCAGCGTGCTCAACACCTTTAATAGAGGACGCTGCTGCAAGCTCAAGTCGCGACCACCGTGGATCAACTGAAAGGCCTGAGCAATAAATTCGACCTCGCGGATACCGCCGGAGCCGAGTTTGATGTTGTCGGCCATGCCCTTGCGCCGCACTTCCTGCTGGATCAGTTGCTTCATGGTGCGCAGCGCTTCGATCGCCGAGAAGTCCAGGTAACGGCGGTAAACGAACGGCCGCAGCATGTCGAGCAACTGCGCACCCGCCACCTGATCGCCTGCCACCACCCGCGCCTTGATCATCGCGTAGCGTTCCCAGTCCCGGCCCTGATCCTGGTAATACTGCTCCAGCGCATTGAAGCTCAGCACCAGCGCGCCGGACGAACCGTAAGGGCGCAGGCGCATGTCGACACGGAACACAAATCCGTCGACGGTCATCGGATCCAGCGCCTTGATCAAGCGCTGGCCGAGACGAATGAAGAATTCCTGATTATCCAGCGAGCGCTTCACGCCCACCGTTTCGCCGCCCTCGGGGTAAGCGAAGATCAGATCGATGTCCGAAGACAGGTTCAACTCAACGGCGCCGAGCTTGCCCATGCCGAGGATGACCATTTGCTGCGGCTCACCGCTGCGGCGGCCGGTCGGCGTGCCGAACTGTTCGCAATGGCGGCTGTACAACCATTGATAAGCCTGGTCGATGGTGGCGTCAGCCATGTCCGAAAGATCCCGGCAGCTCTGTACCAGATCGGCCTGGCGGGTGAGATCGCGCCAGATGATCCGCACTTGATGACGGGCGCGCTGGCGGCGCAGGGCGCGACCGAGTTCATCTTCATTCTGGGCCGCGTTCACCGCAGCGGCAATCTGCGCACACAATTCACCCGGTGCGAAGGCCCGGTCGAGTTCGCCGGACTGCACCAGTGTGAGCAACATCAAAGGGTCACGAACGCTCTGTTCAATGACGAATTCGCTGGCGGCGGTGACGCGGGCGAATTGCGCCCAGCGCTCTGGCGTCCAGTTCGCCAGGCCGTGATCGTCTTCCAGCGCGGCGACGGCCGTACGGAACGACTGCTCCGATCGAGTGACCAACGGCAGGAGAATGGCGGGCAGTTCGGCAAGCACGGGCAGGGTCATGGTCTATCCTTGATCGGCGTGTAAATGGCCGCTTGTAGTGATTGGTGAAAAGCCGCTACCCGGAAGACTGTCGAACAAAAGTTAGAAATAGCTGAAATTTCTTTCTCGTTGGCAGCGAACATCAAAGTTTCACCTTTTTCGGATGGTAAAAGACCAACCTTAACGATTATTCTCACAACGCAGCCGGAGGCCACAAGCCATTCTTCTGTAGTTTTACTACTCGTCTATACATTCGAAAGGCTGAAATGCCGGAAGATTTGTAGTAAAACTACACGCCGCCGGAACAACCTATCGGCAATCCAAGAATTTTAAATCGTCTGCCCACAAGGCCAGTCGCAAACTCAGGCAACCGATTCTGGAAGCCTTTCCGCCCTGGAGCAAGCCATGCAAGACCTCGATCCCGTCGAAACCCAGGAATGGCTGGACGCCCTGGAATCGGTTCTCGACAAAGAAGGCGAAGACCGTGCTCACTATCTGATGACCCGTATGGGCGAACTCGCGACCCGCAGCGGCTCGCAGCTCCCTTACGCCATCACCACGCCTTACCGCAACACCATCCCGGTAACCCACGAAGCACGCATGCCTGGCGACCTGTTCATGGAACGCCGCATTCGCTCGCTGGTACGCTGGAACGCGATGGCCATGGTAATGCGTACGAACCTGAAAGATTCTGACCTGGGTGGTCACATCTCCAGCTTCGCTTCCAGTGCGACCCTGTATGACATCGGCTTCAACTACTTCTTCCAGGCCCCGACCGACGAACACGGTGGCGACCTGATCTACTTCCAGGGCCACACTTCGCCAGGCGTTTACGCCCGTGCGTTCATGGAAGGCCGCATCACCGAAGACCAGATGAACAACTTCCGCCAGGAAGTCGACGGTCAGGGCCTGTCGTCCTACCCGCACCCTTGGCTGATGCCTGACTTCTGGCAGTTCCCGACCGTATCGATGGGTCTGGGTCCAATTCAAGCGATCTACCAGGCACGCTTCATGAAGTACCTGGAACACCGCGGTTTCATCCAGCCGGGCAAACAGAAAGTCTGGTGCTTCCTGGGCGACGGCGAGTGCGACGAGCCGGAATCCCTGGGCGCGATCTCCCTGGCCGGCCGCGAGAAGCTGGACAACCTGATCTTCGTCATCAACTGCAACCTGCAGCGCCTCGACGGCCCGGTTCGCGGCAACGGCAAGATCATTCAGGAACTCGAAGGCGTGTTCCGCGGTGCTCAGTGGAACGTGACCAAAGTCATCTGGGGCCGTTTCTGGGACCCACTGCTGGCCAAAGACGTCGACGGCATCCTGCAACGTCGTATGGACGAAGTCATCGACGGCGAGTACCAGAACTACAAAGCCAAAGACGGCGCGTTCGTCCGTGAACACTTCTTCAACACGCCAGAACTCAAGGCGATGGTTGCTGATCTGTCCGACGACGAGATCTGGAAACTCAACCGTGGCGGCCATGACCCGTACAAGGTCTATGCGGCGTACCACGAAGCGGTCAACCACAAAGAACAACCAACCGTCATCCTCGCCAAGACCATCAAGGGTTATGGCACCGGTGCCGGCGAAGCGAAAAACACTGCGCACAACACCAAGAAAGTCGACGTCGACAGCCTGAAGTTGTTCCGCGATCGTTTCGACATCCCGGTCAAGGACGAAGAGTTGGAGAACCTGCCGTTCTTCAAACCAGAGCCAAACAGCGCCGAAGCCCGCTACCTCAGCGAGCGGCGCACTGCACTGGGCGGTTTCGTCCCTCAGCGCCGCGCACAAAGCTTCAGCGTGCCGACTCCGGACCTGGACACCCTCAAGGCCATCCTTGACGGCTCTGGCGACCGTGAAATTTCCACCACCATGGCTTTCGTGCGAATCCTCGCGCAACTGGTCAAGGACAAGGAAATCGGCCCGCGCATCGTCCCGATCATCCCGGACGAAGCCCGTACCTTCGGTATGGAAGGCATGTTCCGTCAGCTCGGCATCTACTCGTCCGTCGGCCAGCTCTACGAGCCAGTCGATAAAGACCAGGTGATGTTCTACAAGGAAGACCAGAAAGGTCAGATCCTTGAAGAAGGCATCAACGAAGCAGGCGCCATGAGTTCCTTCATCGCTGCCGGTACTTCGTACTCCAGCCACAACCAGCCGATGCTGCCGTTCTACATCTTCTACTCGATGTTCGGCTTCCAGCGTATTGGCGACCTGGCCTGGGCTGCCGGCGACAGCCGTACCCGTGGTTTCCTGATCGGCGGCACCGCCGGCCGTACCACCCTGAACGGTGAAGGCCTGCAACACGAAGACGGCCACAGCCACCTGCTGGCCGCGACCATCCCGAACTGCCGCACCTACGATCCAACCTACGGCTACGAGCTGGCGGTGATCATTCAGGACGGCATGAAGAAGATGACCGAAGAGCAACAGGACATCTTCTACTACATCACCGTGATGAACGAGTCGTACCAGCAGCCAGCCATGCCGGCCGGTGCCGAAGAAGGCATCAAGAAAGGCATGTACCTGCTCGAAGAAGACACCCGCGATGCGGCGCACCACGTACAGCTGATGGGTTCCGGCACCATCCTGCGTGAAGTGCGTGAAGCGGCGAAGATCCTGCGTGAAGAGTTCAACGTTGGCGCCGACGTCTGGAGCGTTACCAGCTTCAACGAACTGCGTCGCGACGGCCTCGCTGTCGAGCGCAGCAACCGTCTGAAGCCTGGCCAGAAGCCTAAGCTGAGCTACGTCGAAGAGTGCCTGAACGGCCGTAAAGGTCCGGTCATCGCGTCTACCGACTACATGAAGCTGTTCGCCGAGCAGATCCGTCAGTGGGTACCGTCCAAGGAATTCAAAGTCCTGGGCACCGACGGTTTCGGCCGCAGCGACAGCCGCAAGAAACTGCGTCATTTCTTCGAAGTCGACCGTCATTTCGTGGTGTTGGCAGCCCTGGAAGCACTGGCTGACCGTGGTGATATCGAACCTAAAGTCGTGGCTGAGGCCATCGTCAAGTTCGGCATCGACCCGGAAAAACGCAACCCACTGGACTGCTGAGGAGACATTTTGTGAGCGAACTCATTCGCGTACCTGACATCGGCAGCGGTGAAGGTGAAGTAATTGAACTGTTTGTGAAGGTCGGCGACCGTATCGAAGCCGACCAGAGCATCCTGACCCTGGAATCGGACAAGGCCAGCATGGAAGTGCCGGCCCCGAAAGCCGGCGTCATCAAGAGCCTGAAAGTGAAGCTGGGCGACCGTCTGAAAGAAGGCGACGAACTGCTTGAGCTGGAAGTCGAGGGCGCCGCTGAAGCGGCCCCTGCTCCTGCCGCTGCGCCGGCTGCAAAAGCGGAGGCCAAACCGGCTGCCGCGCCTGCTGCCGCTGCACCAGCCGCTGCCCCTGCTGCCGCTTCGGTTCAGCAAGTGCACGTGCCGGACATCGGCTCTTCGGGCAAGGCACAGATCATCGAGATCCAGGTCAAGGTCGGCGACACCGTCGAAGCTGATCAATCTTTGATCACTCTGGAATCCGACAAGGCGAGCATGGAAATCCCGTCGCCTGCCGCTGGCGTGGTTAAAGCCATCAGCGTCAAGCTCAACGACGAAGTCGGCACTGGCGACCTGATTCTGGATCTGGAAGTGGCGGGTGCTGCGGCCCCTGCGGCTGCCGCTCCGGCCCAGGCTGCTGCACCGGCCGCTGCCGCTGCGCCTGCTCCGGCAGCCGCGCCAGCAGCACCGGTGGCTGACAGCGTTCAGGACATCCACGTTCCGGACATCGGCTCGGCTGGCAAAGCCAAGATCATCGAAGTGTTGGTCAAGGCTGGCGACAGCGTTGAAGCCGACCAGTCGCTGATCACCCTGGAATCCGACAAAGCGAGCATGGAAATCCCATCGCCTGCCGCTGGCGTGGTGGAAAGCGTTTCCATCAAGCTAGATGACGAAGTCGGTACCGGCGACCTGATTCTGAAGCTGAAAGTCAAAGGCGCAGCGCCTGCTGCTGCCCCGGCTCCAGCTGCCGCCGCTGCTGCTCCGAGCGCTCCGGCACCTGCCGCTGCTGCTCCGGCTGCCGCTGCACCTGCTGCAGCTCCAGCCGCCGCACCGGCCAAGCCGGGTGCCAAAGTTCACGCCGGCCCTGCCGTGCGTCAACTGGCCCGTGAGTTCGGCGTTGAGCTGAACGCTGTCGGTGCCAGCGGCCCGCACGGTCGTATCTTGAAAGAAGACGTGCAGGTTTACGTCAAAGCGATGATGCAGAAGGCCAAGGAAGCACCGGCCGCTGCAGCGGGCGCAACCGGTGGCGCGGGCATCCCGCCGATTCCGGTCGTCGACTTCAGCCGTTTCGGCGAAATCGAAGAAGTGCCGATGACTCGCCTGATGCAGATCGGCGCGTCGAGCCTGCACCGCAGCTGGCTGAACATCCCGCACGTGACTCAGTTCGATTCGGCTGATATCACCGAGCTGGAAGCGTTCCGCGTGGCGCAGAAAGCCGTTGCAGAGAAGGCTGGCGTCAAGCTGACCATCCTGCCGCTGCTGCTCAAGTCGTGCGCGCACATGCTCAAGGAGCTGCCGGACTTCAACAGTTCGCTGGCGCCAAGCGGCAAAGCGATCATCCGCAAGAAATACGTGAACATCGGCTTCGCCGTCGACACCCCGGATGGCCTGCTGGTACCGGTGATCAAGAACGTCGACCAGAAGAGCCTGTTGCAACTGGCAGCCGAAGCCGCTGCGCTGGCCGCCAAAGCCCGCGACAAGAAGCTCACCGCTGACGACATGCAGGGCGCCTGCTTCACCATTTCCAGTCTTGGCCACATTGGCGGCACCGGCTTCACGCCGATCGTCAACGCGCCGGAAGTGGCGATCCTCGGTGTTTCCAAGGCAACCATCCAGCCAGTCTGGGACGGCAAAGCCTTCCAGCCGAAACTGATGCTGCCGCTGTCGTTGTCCTACGATCACCGTGTGATCAACGGCGCCGCTGCCGCACGCTTCACCCAGCGTCTGGGCAGCCTGCTGGCGGACATCCGCACGATCCTGCTGTAACTCGATCGGCCCTCCGGCAACGGAGGGCCGATTGCTGCACCCTTTCGAGCGCCACACGCTCGTACCTCAACCCCGTCAGTTTGGCGGGGCTTTTTTTTGCCTGAAGAAACACCTCCCTCGTCTTTTTCCCACACGTCGCGCTGACATCGGCCACAACTCCGGTCGACTTGGTACCGATCTTTTTTATTCGATACGCAACTAACCTAGGCGCAACCAATTCAACTAAGAAAACTTAGTGAAATCCTGTTAACTCAAGTTAATTCGAATGGATTCGACATGTTAAAACCAACTATCGGCCCAATTACCGGCCACGTTACAACTGTTCATGCGCGCATCTTCATGCGTGGCGATCGTCAGAACAACTCGCCGGTATTTGCCGGGATTCGTTATCGCGCTTCAAGCACACAACATTGGTCCAAAGGTAACTTTGCGCAACTGAGTGAATTACGCGAAATGTCACATGTGTTCGCCCTCAACAACTTGAGTGCCGACACCGAATATGAATATCAGACCGGCTGGTTCAGCCCGATGAATCCGGTACATACGCCAGACAGCGTTGCCGAGTTGCCGTTGCAATGGCCACGGGAAATCTATCGCCTGCGTACCCGCTCCAGCAAAGCCCTGCAACCCAGAGCCTACATCGTCGGCTCCTGCCGCTACTTGCGCATGACTGCTGGCATTGTCTCCCTGCCGCAACTGGGTGACCGGATCTTTGCATCCATCAATCAGCTCATCGAGGGCATACAACCCCCGATCAGCGCGGTATTGATGACCGGCGATCAAATTTATGTGGACGACTTGAACCTGGTCGCACCGGATCGCGAATACAAAGACATCCTCAACAAGTACCGCGCCGCGTTTTCCCAACCAAACATTCAACGGTTGATGTCTGGCACGTCGACTTACATGATTCTCGATGATCACGAAATCGAAGATAACTGGCCTGCCAATGCCAGCAAGTCCGACGGCGACTTGTACCGTAACGCAATGGCTGCCTATGAGTTGTATCAGGCCAGTCATAGCCCGGTACATCCGCTGACAACTAACGGTGAAATAGATCACTCGACACTTGAGCACTACTGGTATCAATTCAGCGACGGCGATATCGAATGGTTTGTCACCGATAGTCGCACCCGCCGCAACTTGTCAGCCGATGACCGACGCATCCTCGACGAGGCACAGGAACAGGCCCTGCTCAAATGGCTGAGCCACAGCACAGCGCGGGTCAAGTTCGTGGTCACCAGCGTGATGTTCTATCCCGATCGCAAACGCCACGGCGATGACGCCTGGAAAGCCTTTCCCGAGCAACGCCTGCGCCTGCTGGAAACCATCCGCACCCGGCGAATCAAGAATGTCGTGTTCATTTCCGGGGACGTGCATGGCTCGCTGGCGGCTCGTTTGACACACAGCGAAGACCCGGACTTCGAAATCCACACGGTGGTGTCCTCGCCGCTGTGCAACAGCAAACTGCTGCCATATGCCAAAGCGTCCACGTTCATCCTGGATCAGCCGCTGGTGCGCACGGCGGCGGGCGATTATCGGCATGAACTGACCAGCACGGTGGTGAGTGAAGACAATTTCGCCCACTTGGTGGTCGAGGCTGATCAGATTATGGTCAATTACCATGATCGGGATGGAAAACGGCTGCAGTCGATCGCCATAAAGCTGCGCTAAGCCTTAAAGATCGCAGCCTTCGACAGCTGCTACAGAGGGCGCATTCCCCTGTAGACACTGCCCAAGGCTGCGATCTTTTACTCTTTTCAACGACGTGCTGGAGAAATGCCCGACGCAGCCGACATATTCTTATAGCACTTGGCCTTCATGTCTCTTGTCAGTCAGTGCCGCAATGATGCAACCTTGCCGCAGGCAACAGTAAAGAGGGCGAGAGCCCGGCGCGTTCAGCATATTTCCAAGCGAGTTCCCTTCATGAAGAGCCAACCCGATGCCGCCAGCCGTATGGCGGCCGAGGTAGTGACGCAGTTGCCTGTGCCCTCGCGGCTCGGCATGCTGCGTTTCGAGCGCTTGAATGAAGCCAGTTGGGCGATGCTGTTTCTCGATCCCAACTGTGAACGCCAGTTCGGTCAGCCAGCCGTCGAGCTTTGCGCGCTGGTCGGCTCACCCTACGCCAGCCTGATGGAACCCGAAGCGCGCTATCAACTGCACGACGCGATCCAGCAGCAACTGCGCGACAGCCCGCATTATCTGGTGCGCTATACCCTGCACACCGCCGCAGGCAAGCTGAACATCCTCGAATTGGGCGAAGCGTATAAACAGCACAATCGTCATCTGCTGCGCGGCTATCTATTGGCGGTCGATGATGTGTTCGACGAAGTGCCGCAGGTGCCCTGCGTCGACCTCGAAACCCAGAATTCACGCCTGCAAATCGCCCTTGAACTCAATCAACGCGCGCAGCAGGAACAACTGCAGCACCTGGAACGCGTGCGCGCCCAGCAGGACCTGATTCTGCTGCTCGCGCGCCAGCGCTACAGCACGCACAACTCGTTGCAGGAAGCCGCCGAGCTAATCACCCGCTGCGCCTGCGATATCTATGAAATCGACTGCGCCAGCCTGTGGAACCTCGAAGGCCAGCATCTGGTGCCGATCTCCGCGTACCACCGCGCGACCCAGGAATACATCCTTCCGGACGTGATCGACATCAGTAGCTTCCCGGATTACATGGACGCCCTGCACGGCAGTCGCGCTATCGATGCGCACAACGCGATGCGCGACCCGCGTACCCGGGAGATGGCCGAAGCCCTGCGCCCGCGCGACGTCAACGCCATGCTCGACGCCAGTATTCGCGTCGATGGGCAAGTGGTCGGCGTGCTGTGCCTGGAACAGACCGGCGTCACCCGCGCCTGGCAGTCCGATGAAATCGCCTTTGCCGGTGAGCTGGCTGACCAGTTCGCGCAAGTCATCAACAACCACAACCGCCGCACTGCCACCAGCGCCCTGCACCTGTTCCAGCGTGCAGTCGAGCAAAGCGCCAACGCGTTTTTGCTGGTCAATTGCGACGGCGTGGTCGAGTACGTCAACCCGAGTTTCACCGCGATCACCCAATACACCACCGAAGAAGTCCATGGCCAGCGTCTGTCCGAGCTGCCGGCGCTGGAAAACCTCAGTGAACTGTTGTTCGACGCGCCCTCGGCGCTGGCCAAGAGCAACAGTTGGCAGGGCGAATTCAAAAGCCGCCGCAAGAACCTCGAACCGTACTGGGGTCAGCTGTCGATCTCCAAAGTCTACGGTGACAACCGTGAGCTGACGCATTACATCGGCATCTACGAAGACATCACCCAGACCAAACTGGCGCAGCAGCGCATTGAGCGCCTGGCGTACACCGACAACCTGACCAACCTCGGCAACCGGCCGGCGTTTATCCGCAATCTCGACGAACGCTTCGCCCGCGATAGCGATACGCCGATCAGCCTGTTGCTGGTCGACATCGACAACTTCAAGCGGATCAACGACAGCCTCGGCCACCAGACCGGCGACAAGCTGCTGATCAGTCTGGCCCGGCGTCTGCGCAACAGCCTGAGCCCAAGTGGCAGCCTCGCGCGGTTCGCCAGTAACGAATTTGCCGTGCTGCTCGACGACACCGACCTGGCGACCGGTCAGCAGATCGCCAACCAATTGCTGGCGACCCTCGACAAGCCGATGTTCGTCGACAACCAGTTGATCAGCGTCACCGGTTCGGTCGGCCTGGCCTGTGCACCGCTACACGGTCGCGATCCGCAAACGCTGATGCGTAACGCCGGCCTGGCGCTGCACAAAGCCAAGGCCAACGGTAAACATCAGGTGCAAGTCTTCACCGAAGCACTGAACGCCGAGGCCAGCTACAAACTGTTCGTCGAAAACAACCTGCGCCGCGCCCTGACCCAGAACGAGCTGGACGTGTTCTACCAGCCCAAGCTGTGCCTGCGCAGCGGTCGTCTGCTGGGCATGGAAGCGCTGCTGCGCTGGAACCACCCGGAACGCGGCATGATTCGCCCGGACCAGTTCATCAGCGTCGCCGAAGAAACCGGCCTGATCATTCCGATCGGCAAGTGGATCGCCCGTCAGGCCTGCCGCATGAGCAAAGCGCTGACCGCAGCAGGGATGGGCAATCTGCAAGTGGCGATCAATTTGTCGCCGAAACAGTTCTCCGACCCGGATCTGGTGGCCTCCATCGCCAACATCCTCAAGGAAGAAGCGCTGCCGGCCAATCTGCTCGAGCTGGAGCTGACCGAAGGCCTGCTGCTGGAAGCCACCGAAGACACGCACTTGCAGCTCGACCAGCTCAAGCGCCTTGGGTTGACGCTAGCCATGGACGACTTCGGCACCGGGTATTCATCGCTGAGTTATTTGAAGAAATTCCCGATCGACATCATCAAGATTGATCGCAGCTTCATCCACGAAATTCCCGACAACCAGGACGACATGGAAATCACCTCGGCGGTGATCGCCATGGCGCACAACCTGAAACTCAAGGTTGTGGCCGAAGGCATCGAAACCGCCGAACAACTGGCGTTCCTGCGCCGCCACCGTTGCGATGTCGGACAGGGTTACCTGTTCGACCGGCCGATTCCGGGCGCAGAACTCATCCAAGCGCTGAAACGCTACCCGCGCGGCCCGCTCTGCCTCTGACCTCGCCGCTCCTACATTGGATAGTGCGAAGTCGGGCATCATTCGGCACACTGGCGGTCTGACTTTTCACATCCAACCTGACTGAGAGGAACGATCATGGTTCTGCGCTCGGAAATTCTGGTGAACAAGAACGTGCTCCCGACTAAAGAACAAGCTCTGCCCGGCCGCGAAACCGCGATGACCCTGCCTGAAAAGCACTTCGTGTTTGAAGAAACCCCGCTGCTTGGCCCGTTTTTCCAGGACGTCGACTTTGCGATCTTCGGTCTGGGCTGCTTCTGGGGCGCCGAACGCCGCTTCTGGCAGCGCGAAGGCGTGGTCAGCACCGTGGTGGGTTATGCCGGCGGTTTCACGCCGAACCCGACTTACGAAGAAGTCTGCTCGGGCCTGACCGGCCACGCCGAAGTCGTGCTGGTTGTGTATGACAAGGCCAAAGTCAGCTACGAAGAGCTGCTGGCGATGTTCTGGGAACTGCACAACCCGACGCAGGGCATGCGTCAGGGCAACGACATCGGTACGCAGTACCGCTCGGTGATCTACGCAACCTCGCCTGAGCATCTGGACGCGGCGCTGAAAAGCAAAGCTGTGTATCAGGCGGAACTGTCGAAGGCGGGTCTGGGGGAAATCAGCACCGAGATCGAACAGGCGCCGACCGTGTACTTCGCCGAGGCGTATCACCAGCAGTATCTGGCGAAAAATCCTGAAGGGTATTGCGGGATCGGCGGCACCGGCGTGTGCATGCCAGCGAGCCTGGCGGGTAACTGACCCTTAAAAGCAAAAGATCGCAGCCTTCGGCAGCTCCTACAGGAGATCAGTGATCGTCCGCACATTGGTGGACGACACCGAACCGTGTAGGAGCTGCCGCAGGCTGCGATCTTTTGATCTTGCCGTTGATCAGCTCTCGGCAATCAACCAATCCATCTGCCACCCACCCTGAGTCTGCCCCAGCTTCTTCGACAACCACGGCAGCAGCTCACGCAATTCCTCCTCCAGCCCCCACGGCGGATTGGCAATCGCCATGCCCGAACCGTTCAGGCTGTTCGGCGTATCCAGCGGATGCACCAGCAATTCCACGCGCAACAACTTCGGCGCACCGGTGCCGGCCAGATCCTGATAGAAGCGCCGCAACGCACGCTGATCCTTCACCGGATACCAGATCGCCGCTACGGTTTGGCGCATACGGCCAATCGCCTCTTTCAACGACGCCGCACAACGCTGCATCTCGTCGAGCTGCTCGAACGGCGGATCAATCAACATCACCGCACGCTTTTCCTGCACCGGCAGCATCGCTCGTGCAACGTGCCAGCCCTCGCCGAGATGAACTTTTACACGGCGATCACCGGCCATGTTGTCCTTGAGCAACACGCCGTCTTCGGGGTGCTTCTCGTTGAGCATCACCCGGTCCTGCGGGCGAGTCAGGCGCCGCGCCAGCTCCGGCGAACCCGGGTAGTAGCGCAGTTGGCCATCCGGGTTCATCTCGTGCAGCACCTTCATATAGTCGGCGGTCAACGCCGGCAGATCCTGCTGATCCCATAAGCGCGCGATGCCTTCCAGGTACTCACCGGTACGGTTGGCCTGATCGCCCTGCAAGTCATACAGACCGATGCCGGCATGCGTGTCGAGATAGGCAAACGGCTGCTCCTTGCGCGACATCAGGGCGATGAGGCGGGTCAAGGTCAGGTGTTTGAACACATCGGCGTGATTGCCGGCATGGAAGGCGTGACGATAATTCATGGCTGCTCCTGCGAAGGGCGCAAAGTTTACCTTTTACCGGGCGGCAAGTCAGGGGTTCGCAGCCGAGTGGACAAAAGCCTGTCCATCACCCTAGCCCTCTCCCGGAGGGAGAGAGGACTGACGGTGGTGATCTTGCGGCTTATGTCGACCTGAAAGATCAGCGCGAACTCAAGCCTGGCGAAGCAAAGTGCGCCGCTGAAGTCGCAGGTCGGCGTACCTCACCCAGACAACTCGATCAGTCCCCTCTCCCTCTGGGAGAGGGTTAGGGTGAGGGTTTTTGCTTTTACGCAGTTACACTTGCGAAAAATCAGAGACAGGAAGTCAAAAACTCATGCGATACCCGTTCATTTTCCTACTCGTCGTGCTAAGCCCATATCTAGCACTTGCCGACGAAAACCACATCGATCAAGCCAGACAAACGCTGAAGAACTATGGATTGAGCGAGTGCATTCTCAAGCCATTCAATCAAAAGTCTGAGCTGGAGCATGACATCGAAATGTCCGCCGGCGCCTACTCGCATTTTGGCAAAGGCATGCACACCGTCATGGAAAATGAAGACACGCACAAGGTTTTACACGATCCCTATAAAGAAACCAGAAACTATATGTTTGCGGCGTCTGACCAGATCTCTGCCAACAGAGAATACTCGGACAAAAAAATGATATTCCATGGTTGCGTACAGGTGTACAACTCAGAAGCGTTCGACCGTTTTATCCGGACTCAGGATGCTTACATCGTTGATGATTGACATCTTTTGATGTTGCTTTTAAGCATCAGGAAGGCATCTCGCGCAACCGCCTGCCGATGACATCAAGCACATCACAGCCGTCGCGCAACGGAATCACGCAGAGCTGGGCGAAGTCGCTGAGGATAACGGAGTCGCATTCGACCGAGCCGCGCATGCACATGTTTTCCAGCACCTGGATCACGGCGCGCAGGCGGTGGTTGGCCGCGTCCATAAGGATGTCGAGGGGCACGTGGGTGTCGATGAACAGGGTCGGCATGTCGCTGCAATTGCCGGTCAGGGCCATGAAGCGGTTGTCGGGATGGGGGATGATTTTTTCGTAGGGTGGATCGGGTTTAAGCATAGTCATATCAGTTGTACCTCAATAGGTTTAGAGAGGCTGCCAAGTGACCTTCCTACGGGTATAGGTGGCAGCCGTACGCGAGAGTAGGAAACTGAGAAACCCACCAAACTCAGTCACGCCGAAGCGTTCCCGCGCACAGCTGCCGCAAACGATGCTACGGACACATATTAAGTGCCGCAATCAAACGACAACGCTGGTGCGCGGTGAATTTCGCAGGGGTCCTACGCCCTGTCACCGCTCTCGCAGTGACAACGAAAAGACTATCCCTGCAACCCACCGCCCACCAGTTCATGAAAACCGCCGCAACTCGAAGGAATCGTCCGAGTCCTTCGCCCCGAAAACTCACTCTGACTCTGCCAGCAAAAACGCCAGCAACGCCGATTGCGACGAATCTTCCGACATTGAAACCTGAAAAAACCGCCTCACCTTGCAACGCAAAACCGCCTCGGGAAAGGCCTCGAAAAGAACCGGATATTCTTCGCTCAACCACTGCAACGCATTAGCCGTTCGAACGTCATTACCCTGCTGCGCCAGCACCGATTCCGGCACCTGCCACCAAGGAAATATCTGCCCCGAAACCTGCGCCCTGCCACCAATTTCCAGCGCCTGACCATTGATCAAACAACGCCCGATCAGCGGAAACAGTTGCGCCGCATCCACCTCATCGGCCTGAAGAATCGGCAACAGAAACCGCCCGTCCCAGAAACGAAAAAACACCGTTTTGCCGCCCGGCATCAGCACTTGGGTGAGGCTGCGAAAATGCGCCACCACCTCTTCAAGACTCGCCGAAGACACCGCCAGCCAACCCCAATCCAGCGACTCGGTAGTGGCGACCCAATGCAGAAACTTACTGTCGGCGGCGAAAACTCCCACGTGAGGCATCACCGCATCCCACTCGGCATAGATCGTCTCGGCCCAGATCGCACTGGCCGCTTCTGGCCAAGCCTCAAGCGGCTTCGCCTCGCTGGCATTGCTGAACACCGCGAATAATTGCTCGGACGCTTTCAACGGCTCCCGCGCCAACCAATCGGCAGGCAATAGAAAATCAGGCTGCACAGAGACCGTCCTTGCAACGTTCACACTCTTCGCAGAATGGCGCGTCCCCCTTGAAGCTCATGATTTGTGCAGCAGTCAGCATGGCAGCCGGCGCGGCGGCGAGTTTCTCCGGCAATCCCGGTACAACCGGCGCGGCACTCATCGCCGCCATCGGCGCACCACCCACTACAATCGGCACGCTGCTGAAAATGCCGCCGGGGCCGATGTTGATCCACTGCCCACCGGCCTGAATCGTCGCACTCGCGCCACCGTCGATCACCACTTGCTGACCGGCGCTGACGTGGAATTGCCCACTGGCGCTGATCGCCTGATTACTCACGCGAACATGACGGTCGCCGGTCACGCTCAGATGATCGTCCTGCTTCACTTCGGTTTGGCGCTGGCCGTGGGTGATGCGCTGCTCATCAGCCTTCAATTCATGCCGCGCGGTGCCGGTGACGACGATGCTGCGCTGGTTATCAACCTGCACCTGTTGATCGTTCAACACATGCTGCGTCCAGTTACGCTGGGCGCGCAGATAAATTTCCTCAGCGCCTTTCTTATCCTCGATGCGCAGTTCGTTGTAGCCGCCACCGCCGGGGCTGCTCTGACTACGAAAAATGCTACGGGTCTTGTCCGCCGGAAGATCCAGCGGGATCGGCGTCGCGGCGTTGGGCAGGCAGCCCACGACCAAAGGTTTGTCGGCGTCGGCATCGATGAAACCGACCAGCACTTCCATGCCGACTCGCGGAATCAGCACGCTGCCGTAACGGTCGTGCGCCCAGTTAGTAGCAACGCGTAGCCAGCAACTGGAATGCTCGTTCAATTCGCCGTCGCGATCCCAGGCCAGTTGCACCTTGACCCGGCCGTACTCGTCGCAGTGGATTTCCGTGTCTTTCGGCCCGGTCACAACCGCCGCTTGATAGCCGCGCATGCGTGGTTTTTCCGGCCCCAGCGCCGGGCGGAAGAACACGTCCCACGGCGTGGCTAGAAAGCTATTACGGTAACCCTGAAATCCCTCGCCATCGCTGGTCACCGATTCCTCCAGCACCTGCGGCTGGCGGCCATGATGCTCGATGGCGGTCAGCAACCAGAGGTCATTCCAGTCGTGGCGCGGATGCTCGGTCAGTTGCAGGAAATGCCCGCAAACCAGTGCGGATTCGTCGCTGACGCCCTCAGCCTGACGGTAATCGGCGACATGTCGCTCAAGTGCCCGCTGGGTCAGGTGCTTGCCGGTTTCCCGATCATTGAATTGGCCGGGGAAGTGATAGTCCTCCAGCACCGGGCGCTGCTCGCCGTCGACACGGCTTTGCAACTGCAGCCGCGGCTTTTCGAAGTTGTAGTCGCGCCGGGTGACCACGCTGGTACGGGTTTCGACGCGAACGTTAAAGCGCTGAATCGCCCGCGCGCCAGCGGACATGCCACTGCCCGGCAGATAAACCGTTGGCTCGGCGAGACGCGGGAACACAGTCTGGTCATCGCCAAAAACCAACAGGTGACCTTGGGGACTGTGTTGAAAATGGTAATGAATGCCGACTTCGGCACACAGGCGCTGGATAAAGGCCAGGTCACTCTCGGCGTACTGCACGCAATACTCACGCACCGGGTAATCGCTGCCGAGGCGAAATTCAAAAGCATCACGCAGGATCGAATGATCCTTGAGCACTCGCGCGACAATTTGCGGCACCGTCAGATGCTGGAAGATCCGCTGATTGATCCGCTGGCCGAGGTAGGTCAGACGCGGGACGAGGCTGATGTGATAACGCGTCAGACGTTTCCCGGAATCGCCCTGCCCGACCTGATAAATCTGACCGTGAATACCGGAACCCTGAGCATCCAGGCTCAGAAACGCCTGACAGTGCAGCAGGCTTTCGAGGTCCAGGTCCGGCCGTTCACTGACCAGTTCCAGCTCGAAGCGAAAGGGTTGGCTGATGGCTTCCTTGCCCGTGAACTCAAGGACCTTGAGGTCATGTTGGGCGCCTTCGAGGGTCAACGTGAAACGCGGTTGATTGGCAGGCGCGAACATCCGATGTCTCTCTGCAGTGTGAGGGCGGGCGATTCTGCATGAGGGGCAAGGGGTGATGAATGGGTGACGGGAAAATCAGATTTTCCCTACTTTCATTGACGAAAAACCCTGCAAAAAGCGACGCCTTCAACTACAGACAAATCTCTCAAGTTCACCTCCATCCCTTGTAGGAGTGAGCCTGCTCGCGATAGCAGTGTGTCAGTCAACATTTTCGTTACTGATGAACCGCTATCGCGAGCAGGCTCACTCCTACAGGGACACGCGGTGAATCAGAGAAATCACAGGCACAAAAAAACGGCCCGTCTCCTGTAGGAAACGGGCCGTTTTCGGGTGAGCCTCAGCTCAGAACAATCACTTGTTCAGGTGGAAATCTTTTTCCGCCGCTTCGAAGCGCTGCACCATGCCTCTGCTCGGCTCGCCCATCTTGCTGACGATGTAGATGGCCAGGCTGGCGAAGATGAAGCCCGGGATGATTTCGTACAGACCCAGCAGTTCGAAATGCTTCCAGACCACCACGGTGATCGCGCCGACCAGAATACCGGCCAGTGCGCCGTCGCGGGTCATTTCTTTCCAGATAACCGAGATCAGCACAACCGGACCGAACGCAGCACCGAAACCGGCCCAAGCGTAGGACACCAGACCCAGTACGCGGTTTTCCGGGTTGGCCGCCAAGGCGATCGCGATCAGTGCAACCAACAGCACCATGGCACGGCCGACCCAGACCAGTTCAACCTGAGAAGCAGATTTACGCAGGAAGGTTTTGTAGAAGTCTTCGGTCAGGGCGCTCGAGCACACCAGCAACTGGCAGCTCAGGGTGCTCATCACCGCAGCCAGAATGGCCGACAACAGCACACCGGCGATCCATGGGTTGAACAGCAGTTTGGCCAGTTCGATGAACACACGTTCGTGGTTCTCGGTCACGGGACCGGCAACTTCCGGGTGCGCCGAGAAGTACGCGATACCGAAGAAGCCCACCGCCACGGTGCCGCCCAGGCACAGGATCATCCAGGTCATGGAAATGCGACGCGCCTTAGCGATCGATTTCACCGAATCCGCCGCCATGAAACGCGCGAGGATGTGCGGCTGACCGAAGTAGCCCAGACCCCAGCCCATCAGCGAGATGATGCCGATGAAAGTGGTGCCTTTGAGCATGTCGAAGTTGCTTGGATCTTGCGCTTCGATGGCCAGGAACGTGGTGTCGACGCCACCGGTGGCCAGCAGCACGATGATTGGCGTAAGGATCAGCGCGAAAATCATCAGGGTGGCTTGTACGGTGTCGGTCCAGCTCACCGCCAGGAAACCGCCGATAAAGGTGTAGGCAATTGTCGCCGCAGCACCGGCCCACAGCGCGGTCTCGTAGGACATGCCGAAGGTGCTTTCGAACAGACGGGCACCGGCCACAATGCCGGAAGCGCAGTAGATGGTGAAGAACACCAGAATCACGATCGCCGAGATGATCCGCAGCAGGCCGCTTTTGTCTTCAAAACGGCTGGCGAAGTAGTCCGGCAGGGTCAGGGCGTCGCCGTTGTGCTCGGTCTGCACGCGCAGACGGCCGGCAACGAACAGCCAGTTGAGGTAGGCACCGATGACCAGACCGATGGCGATCCAGCTTTCAGACAGACCGGACATATAGATGGCGCCCGGCAGGCCCATCAACAACCAGCCGCTCATGTCGGACGCACCGGCGGACAGCGCGGTGACGACGCTGCCGAGGCTGCGACCGCCGAGAATATAGTCAGAAAGGTTGTTGGTGGAGCGATAGGCCATCAAGCCGATCAGCACCATTGCTGCGATGTAGATCACGAACGTGATCAGGGTTGGATTGCTTACGCTCATTGAGTTACGCCCTGGCTTTGTTTTTATGTAGCGGCGGTGGTGAACCGCACGCAAACGACGACGTTTGGCAGACGATCCGGGATCCCGCGCATTTAGGACTGATGTTTCCCCAGGAAAGCCATCAGCCGGTACACCGGGTTATTCCCGGTTGCACCTAGGGCGCGAATGCTATGCAACAAATCAAATAAGGTGCAACCAGTTTCGTGAGAATTAGTTGCACCCAGTCGGATTTATCGACAATCACCCCGTTTTTGCTCCCTTTTGTGGCAGTCACAACCCTTTACTAGAAGCAAAAGCACCAAGCAGGAGCAGCACTTTCGTACCAGAAAATAATTCCTGACGAGTTGCCTATTATTCCGACAAAAAAAGGGTTGCACCCGGTTGCACCTCTTTCGGCGCACGGCTAATCTTGCCGCCAGCTGATGCCACGCAACTGTGGCAACCATGAGGATAAAAATATGGCTACCACCACCCTTGGGGTCAAACTCGATGACCCGACCCGCGAACGCCTGAAGGCCGCCGCAACCTCGATTGATCGCACGCCGCACTGGCTGATCAAGCAGGCAATTTTCAATTACCTGGAAAAACTCGAGGGTGGTGCAACCCTGACCGAGCTGAACGGTTTGACCGCCAAGGACGCCGATGAGGCGGCCGAAGTGCACACCGATCACGCCCACCAATGCTTCCTCGAATTCGCTGAAAGCATCCTGCCGCAGTCCGTTCTGCGCGCTTCGATCACTGCCGCTTACCGTCGCCCTGAGCCGGAAGTCGTGCCGATGCTGATCGAGCAGGCTCGCCTGCCAGCGCCGATGGCAGAAGCCACCAACAAACTTGCCGCTTCCATCGCGGAAAAACTGCGTAACCAGAAAAGTGCCGGCGGTCGTGCAGGCATTGTTCAGGGTCTGCTGCAGGAATTTTCCCTGTCGTCCCAGGAAGGCGTGGCGCTGATGTGCCTCGCCGAAGCGCTGCTGCGTATCCCGGACAAGGGCACTCGCGACGCACTGATCCGCGACAAGATCAGCACCGGTAACTGGCACCCGCATTTGGGCAACAGCCCGTCGCTGTTCGTCAACGCGGCCACTTGGGGCCTGCTGCTGACCGGCAAGCTTGTGTCCACCCACAACGAAGCTGGCCTGACGTCGTCCTTGAGCCGCATCATCGGCAAGAGCGGCGAGCCGATGATCCGCAAGGGCGTCGACATGGCCATGCGCCTGATGGGCGAGCAGTTCGTCACCGGCGAAACCATCGCCGAAGCGTTGGCCAACGCGAGCAAGTTCGAAGCCAAGGGCTTCCGTTATTCCTACGACATGCTCGGTGAAGCGGCCCTCACCGAACACGACGCGCAGAAGTACCTGGCGTCGTACGAACAAGCCATTCACTCGATCGGCAAAGCCTCCCACGGCCGTGGGATTTATGAAGGCCCGGGCATCTCCATCAAGTTGTCGGCACTGCACCCGCGTTACAGCCGTGCGCAGTACGAGCGTGTGATGGACGAGCTGTACCCGCGTCTGCTGTCGCTGACCCTGCTGGCCAAGCAATACGACATCGGCCTGAACATCGATGCCGAAGAAGCCGACCGTCTCGAACTGTCGCTGGATCTGCTTGAGCGCCTGTGCTTCGAGCCGCAACTGACTGGCTGGAACGGCATCGGTTTCGTGATCCAGGCTTACCAGAAGCGTTGCCCGTACGTGATCGACTACGTGATCGATCTGGCCCGTCGCAGCCGTCATCGCCTGATGATCCGTCTGGTGAAGGGCGCCTACTGGGACAGCGAAATCAAGCGCGCCCAGGTCGAAGGCCTGGAAGGCTATCCGGTCTACACCCGCAAGGTGTACACCGACGTTTCCTACATCGCTTGCGCACGCAAACTGCTGTCGGTGCCGGAAGTCATCTACCCGCAGTTCGCCACGCACAACGCCCACACCCTGTCGGCCATTTATCACATTGCCGGTCAGAACTATTACCCGGGTCAGTACGAATTCCAATGCCTGCACGGCATGGGCGAACCGCTCTACGAGCAGGTTGTAGGCAAAGTTTCCGAAGGCAAGCTGAACCGTCCGTGCCGCGTTTACGCTCCGGTCGGCACTCACGAAACGCTGCTGGCGTACCTCGTACGTCGCTTGCTGGAAAACGGTGCGAACACCTCGTTCGTCAACCGCATCGCCGACCAGTCGATTTCGATTCAGGAACTGGTGGCCGATCCGGTGGCGCAGATCGAGCAGATGGCGACCGTGGAAGGTGGATTCGGCCTGCCGCACCCGCGTATTCCGTTGCCGCGTGACCTGTACGGCGCCGAGCGAGCCAACTCCAGCGGCATCGACATGGCCAACGAACATCGTCTGGCTTCGCTGTCCTGCGCCCTGCTCGCCACGGCCCATACCGACTGGAAAGCTGCGCCGATGCTCGGTTGCGCGTCGAGCAACGAAACCCCTGCACCAGTGCTGAATCCGTCGGATCACCGCGATGTGGTCGGGCATGTTCAGGAAGCTACCGTCGAAGACGTCGACAACGCTATCCAGTGCGCACTGAACGCTGCACCGATCTGGCAGGCCACCCCGCCGGCCGAACGTGCGGCGATTCTGGAACGTGCCGCTGACTTGATGGAAGGCGAGATTCAGCCACTGATGGGCCTGTTGGCTCGTGAAGCCGGCAAGACCTACGCCAACGCCATCGCCGAAGTCCGCGAAGCGGTCGACTTCCTGCGTTACTACGCAGTACAAGCGCGCAACGATTTCAGCAACGACGCCCACCGTCCATTGGGTCCGGTAGTGTGCATCAGCCCGTGGAACTTCCCGCTGGCGATCTTCAGCGGCCAAGTGGCTGCAGCATTGGCTGCCGGTAACCCGGTATTGGCCAAACCGGCCGAGCAGACTCCGCTGGTTGCCGCTCAGGCCGTGCGCTTGATGCTCGAAGCCGGGATTCCGCAAGGCGTGCTGCAACTGCTGCCGGGTCGCGGTGAAACCGTCGGCGCCGGTCTGGTCGGCGATGAGCGCGTCAAAGGCGTGATGTTCACCGGCTCCACCGAAGTTGCGCGCCTGCTGCAACGCAACATTGCCGGTCGTCTCGACAACCAGGGTCGTCCGATTCCACTGATCGCCGAAACCGGTGGCCAGAACGCCATGATCGTCGACTCCTCGGCTCTGACCGAACAAGTCGTGATCGACGTAGTTTCGTCGGCCTTCGACAGCGCCGGTCAGCGTTGCTCGGCGCTGCGCGTACTGTGCCTGCAGGAAGATTCCGCCGATCGCGTCATCGAGATGCTCAAAGGTGCCATGGCGGAAAGCCGTCTCGGCAACCCGGAGCGCCTCTCCGTGGACATCGGCCCGGTAATCGATGCCGAAGCCAAGGCGGGCATCGACAAGCACATCCAGGGCATGCGCGACAAAGGTCGCAACGTCTACCAAGTGGCGATTGCCGACACCGAAGAAGTCAAACGCGGCACCTTCGTCATGCCGACCCTGATCGAACTGGAAAGCTTCGACGAGCTGCAACGCGAGATCTTCGGCCCGGTGCTGCACGTGGTGCGCTACAAGCGCAAAGAGATCGATCAACTGATCGGCCAGATCAACGCTTCCGGTTATGGCCTGACTTTGGGCGTACACACGCGCATCGACGAGACCATCGCCAAGGTGATCGACAACGTCAACGCCGGTAACGTCTACGTCAACCGCAACATCGTTGGCGCTGTGGTCGGCGTGCAGCCATTCGGCGGCGAAGGCTTGTCGGGTACCGGTCCGAAAGCCGGTGGCCCGCTGTACTTGTACCGCTTGCTGTCGACGCGCCCTACTGATGCCATCGAACAATCCTTCGCTCGCGGTGATGCTGCCGTGGCACCGGACGTTCGTCTGCGCGACGCCATGAGTAAACCGCTGACCGCGCTGAAAGCCTGGGCTGACAGCAACAAGTTTGCCGACCTGAGCACCCTGTGCGTGCAGTACGCTGCGCAATCGCAGAGCGGCATCACCCGCGTACTGGCCGGCCCGACCGGTGAGAAAAACAGCTATGCCATCCTCCCGCGTGAGCACGTGTTGTGCCTGGCCGAGGTTGAAGGTGATTTGCTGACGCAACTGGCGGCGGTGCTGGCGGTAGGCGGTTCGGCGGTATGGCCGGAGTCCGACATCAGCAAGGCCTTGTTCGCACGCCTGCCGAAGGAGATTCAGGCGCGGATCAAGCTGGTTGCCGACTGGAATAAAGACGACGTGGTGTTTGATGCGGTTCTGCATCACGGCCATTCCGACCAGTTGCGCGGCGTTTGCCAGCAGATTGCCAAGCGTGCCGGTGCGATCGTTGGGGTTCAGGGCTTGTCCCAGGGCGAGACCAACATTGCGCTCGAGCGCCTGGTGATTGAGCGGGCGTTGAGTGTTAACACCGCTGCGGCGGGGGGTAATGCCAGCTTGATGACTATCGGCTAAACCGGTCTAAATCCAGGCGACCGCAATAGTCGCCTGGAATGCAATTCCCTGTAGGAGTGAGCCTGCTCGCGATAGCGATCTATCAGACACATTTATTCGACTGACAGACCGCTATCGCGAGCAGGCTCACTCCTACATTTGATTAGTGTCGCCCTCACCTCTGCATCACTCTCATCAATCATCCTATCCAGCCTCTATTCCCCCACCTTAGACTCGGCCCAACCCCAATTTCAGGTAGGCCGCCATGTCCGAGACGCTGCTCAGTTCCCGCAATCTGGCTTTCGAGCTGTATGAAGTCCTCGATGCCGAGGGCCTGACCCGGCGTGAGCGCTTTGCCGAGCACAATCGCGAAACCTTCGACGCCGCCATTGGCACCGCGCGCAATATTGCCGAGAAGTACTTCGCACCGCACAACCGCAAGGGCGACGAGAACGAGCCGCGCTACGAGGACGGTAAGGCGATTCTGATTCCTGAAGTGAAACCGGCGGTGGATGCCTTCCTTGAAGCCGGATTCCTCAACGCTGCGCGCAGCTTCGACGCTGGCGGCATGCAACTGCCGACGCTGCTGTCTCAAGCTTGCTTCGCGCACTTCCAGTCGGCCAACGCCGCTTCGACCTCGTATCCGTTCCTGACCATGGGCGCGGCGAACCTGATCGAGAGCTTTGGCACTGAGGAGCAGAAACAACGCTTCCTGCAGCCCATGATCGATGGTCGCTTCTTCGGCACCATGGCGCTGACCGAACCGCATGCAGGTTCATCGCTGTCGGATATTCGTACGCGCGCCGAGCCGGCGTCCGACGGCACTTATCGCCTGAAGGGCAACAAAATCTTCATCTCCGGCGGCGATCACCCGCTCTCGGAAAACATCGTGCACATGGTCCTGGCCAAACTGCCGGACGCACCTGCGGGCGTTAAAGGCATTTCGCTGTTTATCGTACCGAAGTTTCTGGTTAACGATGACGGCAGCCTCGGCCCACGCAATGACGTGCTGCTGGCCGGGCTGTTCCACAAGATGGGCTGGCGCGGCACCACCTCCACGGCGCTGAACTTCGGCGATAACGGTGAGTGCGTCGGTTATCTGGTCGGTGAGCCGCATCGCGGTTTGAGCTACATGTTCCAGATGATGAACGAGGCGCGGATCGGCGTCGGCATGGGCGCAGTGATGCTCGGTTATGCCGGTTATCTGTATTCGCTGGAGTACGCCCGCGAACGCCCGCAAGGCCGGGTGCCGGACAGCAAGGATCCGACCACAGCGCCGGTGGCGATCATTCAGCACGCCGATGTACGACGCATGCTGTTGACGCAAAAGTCCTACGTTGAAGGTGCATTTGACCTCGGCTTGTATGCCGCACGCTTATTCGACGACACCACCACGCTTGAATCTGAAACCGAGCGCAAACAGGCGCATGAGTTGCTGGATCTGCTGACGCCGATCGTCAAATCCTGGCCATCGGAGTTCTGCCTCAAGGCCAACGAACTGGCGATCCAGATTCTTGGCGGCCACGGTTACACCCGCGAATACCCGGTGGAGCAGTATTACCGCGACAACCGCTTGAACCCGATTCACGAAGGCACCCACGGCATTCAGTCGCTGGACTTGCTCGGGCGCAAGCTGGCGCAAAACGGTGGTGCCGGACTGAAGCAGTTGATTCGGTTGATCGCCACCACCGCTGAACGCGCTACGGCGTACGATTCGCTGACCGCACTGCGGGAGCCTTTAGAGAAACTGGTAGCTCGCCTGCAAACGGTGACCATCGGCCTGCTGACCGATCTGGCACAGGGCAAGGTCAACAGCAGCCTAGCGAACTCGGCGTTGTACCTGAAGGTGTTCGGCCACGCTGTGATTGGCTGGCGCTGGCTGGAGCAGGCGATTCGTGCCGAGGAAGGGTTGGCCATAGGGAACTCAGCGGATG
Organism: Pseudomonas sp. Mb7; assembly: GCF_054790525.1. NCBI lineage: Bacteria > Pseudomonadati > Pseudomonadota > Gammaproteobacteria > Pseudomonadales > Pseudomonadaceae > Pseudomonas > Pseudomonas sp. Mb7. Next base: position 6,178,461 of record NZ_CP186501.1, on the reverse strand, counting down.
CTGACTTCTATAAGGGCAAGCTGCAAGCAGCGAGGTATTTCCTGACGTGGGAAGTGCCGGGTTGCCACCATGAACTGGCGTTGCTGGAGGCGCGGGATGATACGTGCCTGGCGATGCAGGATGCGTGGTTCTGAAACGCTACCCTCATCCCAGCCCTCTCCCAAAGGGAGAGGGGGCCGACCGAGGTGCCTGGCGCTATACATCGACCTGAAAAACCGCATCGACTATGGATTCAGTACAGTACTTTCAGGTCGGCGTACCTCCTGAATTTTCCACGGTCAGTCCCCTCTCCCTTTGGGAGAGGGTTAGGGTGAGGGGCTTTTCTGCTTCAACACTCAACTCAACTTGAACCCACCCATCTGCCGCGCCAGATCATCCGCCAGTTTCTGCAACATCTGACAATCCTCGCGGCAGGCCCTGACCTCCCCCGCCGTCGCCCGCGCCAGATCAGAAATCCCCTGCACATTCCGGTTGATCTCTTCAGTCACCGCCGACTGCTCTTCCGTCGCCGTCGCCACTTGATGGTTCATATCGCTGATGCGCTCGACCTGACCGGTAATCGCCGTCAACGACGCTCCGGTGCGCTGGCTCGACTCAACCCCTGTGCCAGTCGCGGCCTGACCGGTGCGCATCGACGACACGGCGTTTTCCGCGCCTTGCTTGAGGCTGCCGATCATCTGCTGGATTTCGTCAGTGGATGCCTGCGTGCGGCGCGCCAAAGTGCGTACTTCATCGGCGACGACGGCGAAACCGCGCCCCATATCCCCGGCCCGCGCCGCTTCGATGGCGGCGTTGAGCGCCAACAGATTGGTCTGCTCGGACACGCCACGAATCACCGCCAATACAGAATCGATCGAAGCCACCTGATGCGCCAGCTCACCGACCGCGCCCGCCGCCACGCCAATCTCATCGGACATGCTTTCAATATGCCGAATCGAGCCGCCGACCACCTCCCGCGCCTGCATTGCTTCATCCCGCGCGGTCTGCGAGGCCAGCGCCGCGTTACCGGCGTTTTGCGCGATTTCCTGCACGGTCAAACCCATCTCGTGAACCGCCGTCGCGACCATGTCGGTCATTTCCTGCTGGCGGCCCGAGCGTTCAGCCGTGTTCTCCACCACTTTCGCCACTTGCCCCACGGCCGTACGCAGTCGCTCGCTGGTGGTCAGTACTTCGCCGATCAATCCGCGCTGGCTATCGAGGAAACGATTGAAGCCGCGAGCGAGGTCGCCCAGTTCATCGGCACGGCTGGAATCTAACCGGTGGGTCAAATCTCCACCGCCGCTACCAATCGCTACCAGCGCCGCTGTTACCTGACGAATCGGCCGCACCAGCCCTTGCGCCAGCCACACCACCAAAGCGAGGCACACCAGCGCTACGGCCAGACCGATACCGCCGCTCATCCACATCGCTTTACGGGCTTCGGCGTAGATCTGCGATTGCGGCACTTCGGCCACCAGGGTCCAGCCCAGATCGCGCAGCGGCAGGCTGAAGGCGAGGAAGTCTTCACCCTCCCTTTGGAAGCTGCTGCTCACAGCATTTTTTTGACCCATGACGGCTTGAGCAGCGGAGGCGCCAATCTGCTCCGTCAGGGTGCGCTTACCGCTGAATTGCGCCTCGGGATGCACCTGGATCAAACCATCGGAACGCACGAGATAGACCTTGCCGCGCTCGCCAAAGCTGAAGTTGTGAATCAGCTCCGACAGCTCTTTCATGCTCAAACCGAGCCCAGCCACACCGACCACTGTACCGGCCTGCTCGACCTTCAAATCGATGAACAGCGCCAGTTCTCCGGTGGCGCCATCGTTGTCGATATTGAGAGTGCGCGGCTGATTGCTGTCGAGGAAGGAATAGAACCACGCGTCAGCCGGTTTTGAACGGCTGAGGGTGCGATCCAGGCCTTTTTCGGTGATGTAGTGATTGGATTCGGTGCCGATGATCAAAGCAGTGAAGGCTTTATGTTCGGCGCGGATGCCTTCCAGATACTGCGCGAAGCCAGCCGTTTTGCTGCTGTCTTCGCCTGAGGCGAGCCAGTCACGGACCATCGTATTACTGGCAATATCCTTGGCGGCTGTCAGCGGTTGCACAAGGATCCGTTCGATATCGTTGCGCGTCGCTTCGATGCTCGACGGCAGTGCTTGTTCGACCAGATAGCTCTGGGCGAGGCGGTTGACCACCAGGGTATAAATGCCAACCACGATCAGGATACTGACCAGCAGGGCGGTGCCCATGCTGAGAATCAGCTGCCATTGAATACTGCGTCGCCACAACTGCATGGAGCACCCCCAAAGAATAAGAGGCAGAAACACTGCAACTGTCGCGCCAGATGTATACAAAAATCACGCAAACAAGAGACAAACCCTAAAGCAGCGATCTTCGACCAGCAAGAAGCGGGCCGATTTCATAGGGAGAACACTGTCAACTCTGACAGGTTACAGGGCGCATCGCGTGGCATAGATTGCAGTTTCCCTGTCTGTGCCCAAGCATTCGCTTCACAGACTCATGCTGTACTAGCAGGAGAAAGATCATGGCTGATACAAGTCCAGCTGAAAGCTTTGTACAGACAATTTCTGACAACGATACGTTTGTGAAATCAGCGCAGGTCGGCGACTTTGTCGACGGATCCAGCATGCTATCGATGATCACCCGAAAACACTTCACCGAAGTCATGGTTTTCCCCGTAATCCATTACAAAGCTACGATCACTACGTTCTCAGGCGCGACGTTCAGTACAACTCAGCCGATCGCAGGATCAGAATATATAAACCTGCTTTCGCGCGGAGATGAAGTGACGATCGACGAGACGACCTACAGGGTCTCCCACGGAGAGTTTAAGAAGCAAACCAACGGAGAGTGGTTGAGGAAGATCTACTGGCAACCAGTGACTAAAACTCAATAAACACAGAGCCGTTCATATATGAGCGCCTCGAAGTACCGAGGCGCTGCAAAAACGCGCTTCAACCCTGATTGATGGTCTTGGCGATGGTGTCGACCGTGGCGCTGACTTGCTCTTGGTAACGGTCGAGTTCTTCCTGGTGTTGCTTCTTCATTTCGATCTGCTGCGAGCACAGATTCATCGCCGCCAGCACCAGCAAACGGTCACCGATCAGTGTCGGGTATTTGCGCTTGGTGTCATCCAGCGCTGCCTTGAGCATCATGGCCGCGTCCAGCAGGGTCTGTTCTTCCCCGGCCGGTGCCTTGATCGAATAGTCCTCCCCGAGAATGGAGACGACTTTTACCCCTGCTGTGTGGTGGTTCATGCGCTGACAGGACCTGCGTTGACGCGATCAACCAAGGCTTGAATGCGGGCCGCGGTGGCGCCGTGCTTTTCTTCCTGTTCCATCAGGTTCAGTTGCAGGCTTTCGTTTTCATCCTTGGCCTGGGCCAGTTCCGTGGACAGGGTCTGGTTGGTTTGCGCGAGGGTCTGGTTCTGTTGCACCAGGTCGCTGACGAGCTGTTCCAATTGGCTGAGGGATGCTTCCAACATTTTGATCTTCCAAGCGTTTTTCAAAGGGCGCGTACGATAAAGAAAAGTCACCACGGATGCCAGGGTTAAACCGGCGCAAAGCCTTGATTTTCCTGGTGGCGGACCGTTCCTGCGAGTTTTAAAGACTGTGATCTGCCGATCTGGTTCCTGCACTTCGTCGCCCAGGCCCTTCTGCGACAAATACGCACAGTGCCTCAAGACTTTAGTCGCATGACCGATAAGTCATCCATACAGCAGTCTCAGCCCGCATGGATGCGGCCCTCTCTTGGTATCCGCCCCATGTCCCTTCGCAATATGAATATCGCCCCACGGGCGTTTACCGGCTTCGCCCTGATTGGCGGCCTGATGCTGATTCTGGGTGTGTTCGCACTGAATCAGATGAGCAAAATCCGCGGTGCAGCCGAGAACATCTCGTCCACCAGCGTACCGAGCATCAAGAACCTCGACGAGTTCACCCAGTTGACCCTGCGCCTGCGCGTGCTGTCGTACCGCTTGCTGGTCAACCGCGAGCCAGACGTGCAGCAGAAAACCGTTGAGCTGCTGGACATGCGTAACCAGCAGATCCGCAAGGCCCAGAGCGATTACGAGCCGCTGATCGGCAGCCCCGAAGAGCGTGCTGCCTATGACCAGTACGTGCAGTTGCTCGGCCAGTACCGCCAGATCGAAGACCGCATGAAGAGCCTGTCGCGCAACAACCAGGTGGATGAGCTGCGCACCCTGCTCAACACCGAGTTGCTGAACAACTCCGAAGCGGTGAACACCGTGCTCAACCGTCTGATGCAGATCAACGGCGAGCAGATCAGCGAGACCAATCAGCAAGCGGCCGATCAGTACTCTTCGGCGTTTGATCTGGTGGTGACCCTGCTGGTGATCGCCACTGGTCTGACCTTCCTGTTCGCCTGGCTGCTGACGGTGAGCATCACTAAACCAATTTCCAAAGCACTGGACGCTGCGGAAACCATCGCCGAAGGCAACCTGACCCAGCCGATCCATGTTGACGGTGAAGACGAGGCCGGTCGCCTGCTCGCAGCCATGGCCAAGATGCAATCGAAGCTGCGTGACACCCTGCAACGCATTTCCGGCTCGGCCACTCAGCTGGCTTCAGCGGCTGAAGAGCTGAACAGCGTCACCGACGAAAGCGCGCGTGGCCTGACTCAGCAGAACAACGAGATCGAACAAGCGGCCACTGCGGTCAACGAAATGACCAGCGCCGTAGAAGAAGTCGCCCGCAATGCGGTGAGCACCTCCGAAGCCTCGAAGAACGCCACCACTTCGGCTGGCGACGGTCGTGACCTGGTCCAGGAAACAGTCAGCGCGATCGAACGCATGAGTGCCGATGTACAGAGCACTGCCAGCCTGATCGGCGATCTGGCCAATGAATCCCGTGACATCGGCAAGGTGCTCGACGTGATTCGTGGCCTGGCCGATCAAACCAACCTGCTGGCGCTGAACGCGGCGATTGAAGCGGCGCGTGCCGGTGAAGCCGGGCGTGGTTTTGCCGTGGTAGCGGATGAAGTGCGTGCCCTGGCGCACCGTACTCAGCAGTCGACCAGCGAAATCGAGCGGATGATCGGCAGCATTCAGAGCGGTACCGAACACGCCGTGGATTCGATGCGTAACAGCACCGAGCGTGCCGAGTCGACGCTGAACATTGCTCGAGGTGCCGGCATGTCGCTGGACACCATCAACACCGCCATCGTCGAGATCAACGAGCGCAACCTGGTGATCGCCAGCGCCGCCGAAGAGCAGGCACAAGTGGCGCGGGAAGTGGATCGTAATCTGGTGAATATTCGTGATCTGTCGGTGCAATCGGCGACCGGCGCGAATCAGACCAGTGCGGCGAGTAATGAACTGTCGCGGTTGGCGCTGGACCTGAACAACATGGTTGGGCGGTTTAGCCTGTAAATTTTGAGATCAAGATCAAAAGCCCCTCACCCCAGCCCTCTCCCAGAGGGAGAGGGGGAAAGGGAGCAGATCTTCATGCCTTTCAAAACCTGCGCTCGACTCGGAATTTCAGGTCGGTGCAACTTGAACAAACACCGCGCTCGGTCCCCCTCTCACCCCGGGAGAGGGGGAAAGGGAGCAGATCTTCATGCTTTTCAAAACCTGCGCTCGACTCGGAATTTCAGGTCGGTGCAACTTGAACAAACACCGCGCTCGGTCCCCCTCTCACCCCGGGAGAGGGGGAAAGGGGGCAGATCTTCGTGTTTTCAAAACCTGAGTTCGACTCAGGATTTTCAGGTCGATGTACCTTGCACAAACACTGCGATCAGTCCCCTCTCCCTCCGGGAGAGGGCTAGGGTGAGGGCAGCAACCGACAGTCGAACCCAAACCTCGAATCCCCCAGCGCAAAAACCTTTTTGACAGCATCACATTTCAACAGGTTAGAATCGCTGGCACGCAGACTGCATGGTCAGTTTGTGCCCGTTTTTACGCTTCTGGAGTACTGCCTTTGAATGCGACGACCATCAACAGCCTGTTCTTGATCGGCGCGTTGCTGGTAGGCGCAAGCATTCTCGTCAGTTCGCTTTCTTCCCGTCTCGGCATCCCGATTCTGGTCATCATCCTCGCTGTCGGCATGGCCGCCGGGGTCGATGGCGGCGGGATCATCTTCGATAACTACCCGACGGCCTATCTGGTCGGCAACCTCGCCCTGGCGGTGATCCTCCTCGACGGCGGTTTGCGCACGCGGGTGTCGAGTTTCCGCGTGGCGTTATGGCCGGCGTTGTCGCTGGCCACGGTCGGGGTGTTGATCACCACCGGGCTGACCGGCATGGCCGCTGCCTGGCTGTTCGATCTCAATCTGATTCAAGGCTTGTTGATCGGTGCCATCGTTGGCTCGACGGACGCCGCAGCGGTGTTCTCGCTGCTCGGCGGCAAAGGCCTGAACGAACGGGTGACCGCCAGCCTGGAAATCGAATCCGGCAGCAACGACCCGATGGCGGTGTTTCTCACCGTGACCCTGATCGACATGCTCGCCAGCGGCCAGACCGGTTTGCACTGGAGCCTCCTGACCCACCTGATCCGCGAGTTCGGCATCGGTGGTGTGATCGGCCTGGGCGGTGGCTGGCTGATGCTGCAACTGGTCAATCGAATCAACCTCGCTGCCGGTCTGTATCCGATTCTGGTGATCGCTGGCGGTCTGGTGGTATTCGCCCTGACCAACGCCCTGCATGGCAGCGGCTTCCTCGCGGTTTATTTGTGCGGGCTGGTGATCGGCAACCGTCCGGTGCGCAGCCGCCACGGCATTCTGCACATGCTCGACGGCATGGCGTGGCTGGCGCAGATCGGTATGTTCCTGGTGCTGGGGCTGCTGGTGACGCCGCATGATTTGCTGCCGATCGCCTTGCCCGCTCTCGGTCTGGCGCTGTGGATGATTCTGTTTGCGCGACCGCTGTCGGTGATGGTCGGCCTGCTGCCGTTCAAAGCGTTCCATGGGCGTGAAAAAGCCTTTATTTCCTGGGTTGGCCTGCGCGGCGCGGTGCCGATCATTCTCGCGGTGTTCCCGCTGATGGCCGGGCTGCCGAATGCGCAGCTGTACTTCAACCTCGCCTTCTTCATCGTGCTGGTGTCGCTGCTAGTGCAGGGCACGAGCCTGCCATGGGTCGCCAAGCTATTGAAGGTGACCGTGCCGCCAGAGCCGGCGCCGATTTCTCGCGCAGCGCTGGAAGTCCATGTCACCAGCGAGTGGGAGCTGTTCGTGTACAAGCTGGGCGCGGAGAAATGGTGCATCGGTTCGCCCCTGCGCGAACTGAAAATGCCCGAAGGTACACGTATCGCTGCGCTGTTTCGTGGCCAGCAACTGCTCCATCCGTCGGGTAGTACAGTGCTGGAAGTCGATGATCTACTGTGCGTTATCGGCCATGAACACAACCTTGGCGCCCTCGGAAAACTGTTCAGCCAGGCGCCGCAACGCGGCCTCGATCTGCGTTTCTTCGGCGATTTTGTACTCGAAGGAGACGCCCAGCTTAAAGCGGTTGCAGCGCTGTATGGCCTGCCGGCCGAGGGCATCGATCCGGACATGACCCTGGGCGCGTTCATTGCCCACAAGGTCGGTGGTGCACCGATCGTTGGTGACCAAGTGGAGTGGAACAACACTCACTGGACGGTTGCGGTCATGGACGGGAACAAGATCGGCAAAGTGGGCGTCAGATTCCCCGAAGGAAGTCGCCCGGGCCCCGGGCTCTTCCTCTAAACTGCGTCCACTATCACTTGTTTGACCGGTCTCTATGCCTACCCTGCGCTCCTTTTTCGTCGCGGCCCTGCTGGGCCTGAGTCTCACTGTCGGCCCGCTTTACGCCGCCGAACCGCCCTCCAGCGACGCCGTGCAGGCCAGCCTGGACAAACTCGCCGACAGCAAACTGCCGGATGCCGATAAGAAGGCCCTGCAGACCGTCCTGCAGAACACGCTCAATCAGCTGAACAATCAGCGTGATTACGAACAGAAACTGATCGATCTCAAGCAGCAACTGGCGACCGCCCCCAAGCAGACCATTGAAAACACTCGCGAGCTGGCCCGCCTCAAAGCCAACGCCGTGGTGTCGGTGGCGCAGCGTTTTCCCAAGGAGTCGATTCAGCAACTGGAGCAAATCCTCACCGATCGCTCGACTCAGCAAAGTGACCTGCAGAAAGCCCTCGCCGACGCTAACAGCCTGATCATCACTGCGCAGACTCGCCCCGAGCGCGCGCAAGCGGAGATATCCGCCAGCCAGACGCGCATCCAGCAGATCAACAACATCCTCAAATCCGGCAAGGACGCGGGTAAAACCGTCACCGCTGAGCAGCGCGACCAGTTGAACGCCGAACTGGCGGCGCTGAATGCGCTGATCCCGCTGCGTCGTCAGGAGCTGGCCGGCAATAGCCAGCTGCAGGATCTGGGCAATGCTCAGCATGACTTGCTTTCGGAGAAGTCCGATCGCCTCGACCGCGAGATCCAGGAACTGCAAACCCTGATCAACCAGAAGCGTCTGGCGCAGTCGCAGGAAACCGTTACCCAACAGTCGATCGAAGCGCAGAAGGCCGGTAGCAGCAGTCTGCTGGCCATCGAAAGCACGGCGAATCTCAAGCTCTCCGACTACCTGCTCAAAAGCACTGACCGCCTCAACGAAGTCACCCAGCAGAATCTGCAGACTAAACAACAGCTCGACAGCCTGACCCAGAGCGATTCAGCGCTGGACGAGCAGATCAGCGTGCTCAAGGGCAGCCTGCTGCTGTCGAAGATTCTCTACAAACAGAAACAAGCCCTGCCACGTCTCAAAGTCGACCGCGATCTGGCGGATCAGATCGCCGACATTCGCCTGTGGCAATTCGACGTCAGCCAGCAGCGTGAGCAACTGAGCAATCCGGCCGCCTATGTCGACAACCTGCTATCGACGCAGCCGCCGGAGCAGGTCACCCCGCAATTGCGCAAAAACCTGCTGGATCTGGCCAACACCCGCGCCGATCTGCTGGAGCGGCTGAACCGCGAACTGAGCGCCATGCTCAACGAGTCGATCACCCTGCAACTCAATCAGAAACAACTGCTGAGCACCGCGCAGGGTCTGCGTGCGACGCTCGATGAGCAGATGTTCTGGATTCCAAGCAACAAGCCGCTGGATCTGGAATGGATGCGCGCGGTGCCGGAGCGCCTGAAACGCCAGGTCGACACCTTGCCATGGGCATCCAGCCTCAGTGAACTGACTGACGGCCTGACTCAGCGACCGTTGTTGTTCCTGCCCTTGGCCTTGTTGATCGGCGCCCTGCTGTGGCGGCGCAAGAATCTGTACGCGCGGCTTAACAAGGTTCACCAGGACATCGGTCACTTCAAGCGTGACAGCCAATGGCACACCCCGCAGGCGATCCTGATCAATATTCTGCTGGCGATGCCGGTGGCGCTGGGCCTGGCGCTCTGCGGTCTGGCGTTGCAAATCGATGCCCGTGGACAGAACGCCAATATGGGTGCGGCTTTGCTGCAAATGGGTCAGGCGTGGCTGGTGTTCTACACCGCTTACCGGATTCTGGCGCCGGGCGGCGTGGCGGAACTGCACTTCCGTTGGGAAAAGCCGCAGGTCGAGTTCCTGCAAGGCTGGATCCGACGACTGGGCCTGGTGGTCATGGCGCTGGTGACCATTGTTGCCGTCGCCGAATTGCAGCCGGCCGCACTGGCAGACGACGTGCTCGGCATGCCGGTGGTGCTGACCTGCTATGCCCTGATGGCCTGGCTGCTCAGCCGCCTGCTGATCAGCAGCCCGGCCCACGAAAACACTTCGCTGTTCCGCAAAGCCGTCGGCGTGATGTTCACCCTGCTGCCGATCGCGTTGTTCGTGGCGGTGTGCTTCGGCTACTACTACACCGCGCTGAAGCTCAGCGACCGCTTGATCAACACCCTGTACCTGCTGATGTTCTGGCTGGTGATCGAAGCCACCTTCGTGCGCGGTCTGAGCGTTGCCGCGCGACGTCTGGCCTACCAGCGTGCCCTGGCCAAACGGCAGGCGGCGAAAGAGGCCGGCGACGGCGAAGCGGTGATCGAAGAGCCGACGCTGGACATCGAAAAGGTCAACGAACAGTCCCTGCGCCTGATCCGTCTGGCGCTGCTCGGCGGCTTCATCGCGGCGCTGTACTGGGTCTGGTCGGATCTGATTTCGGTGTTCTCCTACCTCGACAACATCACTCTCTACGAATACACCAGCGGCACCGGCGCCAACATGAGCATGGTGCCGATCAGCATCGGCGACATGCTCGGCGCGCTGATCATCATCGGCATCACCTTCGCCCTCGCGCGCAACTTGCCCGGTCTGCTCGAAGTGTTTGTGCTGTCCAAGCTCAATCTCGCTCAGGGCAGTGCCTACGCGACCACGACGTTGCTGTCGTATGTGATCGCCGGTGTCGGTTTCGTCTCGACCCTGTCGACCCTCGGCGTGAGTTGGGACAAGTTGCAATGGCTGGTGGCGGCGCTGTCGGTGGGCCTCGGTTTCGGTATGCAGGAGATCTTTGCGAACTTCATCTCCGGCATCATGATTCTGTTCGAACGCCCGGTGCGAATCGGTGACACCATCACCATCGGCAACCTGTCGGGCACGGTGAGCAAGATCCGCATCCGCGCCACGACCATCACCGACTTCGACCGCAAGGACATCATTGTCCCGAACAAGACGTTCATCACCGGGCAACTGATCAACTGGTCGCTGACCGACACCATCACCCGCGTCACGCTGAAACTCGGCGTCGATTACGGCTCGGACCTGGATCTGGTCAAGGAACTGCTGCTCAAGGCTGCCCGCGAGAACCCGCGCGTGCTCAAGGAACCCGAGCCGCACGTGTACTTCCTCAACTTCGGCGAAAGCACCCTCGACCACGAGTTGCGCATGCACGTGCGCGACCTCGGTGACCGCAACCCGGTGCTCGATGAGGTCAACCGCTTCATCAACCGTGAGTTCAAGAAGCAGCACATCAACATCTCGTTCCGCCAGATGGAGGTTTACCTGAAGAACCTTCACGGTCAGGAATACAAGATGGTGCCGATCGAGCCGGAAACCAAAACCATCGTGCCGATCGCCGACGATCAGAAACCGCTGCAAGAGCCACCGCCGGCCAAACTCGACTAACCGGTTTATTCCCAGCAGAATGCTCGGACATTCTGCTGGAGCCGGCCCTTGAAAGCCCTCGACGAACTGACCTTCGACAATCGCTTCGCCCGCCTGGGCGATGCGTTCTCCGCCCATGTGCTGCCCGAGCCGATCGATAATCCGCGTCTGGTCGTCGCCAGCCCGGCGGCCCTGGCCTTGCTCGATCTCGATCCGGCCGCAGCCGAAACTCAGGAATTTGCCGAACTGTTTGGCGGCCACAAGCTGTGGGCCGATGCCGAACCGCGGGCAATGGTCTATTCCGGGCATCAGTTCGGCGGCTACACGCCGCAACTTGGTGACGGTCGGGGCTTGCTGCTCGGCGAGGTCTACAACACTGCCGGCGAGCATTGGGACCTGCACCTGAAGGGCGCCGGACAGACGCCGTTTTCGCGCATGGGCGACGGCCGGGCGGTGCTGCGTTCGTCGATCCGCGAGTTTCTCGCCTCCGAAGCGCTGCACGCGCTGAATATCCCTTCTTCGCGCGCGGCCTGCGTGATCGGCTCCGACACCCCAGTCTGGCGCGAAAAGCAGGAGCGCGCGGCGATGGTGCTGCGCCTGGCGCCGAGCCACATCCGCTTTGGCCACTTTGAATACTTCTATTACACCAAACGCCCCGAGCAGCAAAAGCAGCTCGGCGAGCACGTGTTGGCCATGCACTTCCCCGAGTGCCTGGAGCAACCGGAACCGTATCTGGCGATGTTCCGTGAAATCGTCGAGCGCAACGCCGAGCTGATCGCCAAATGGCAGGCTTACGGCTTCTGCCACGGCGTAATGAACACCGACAACATGTCGATCCTCGGCATCACCTTCGACTTCGGCCCGTTCGCCTTTCTCGACGATTTCGACGCCAACTTCATCTGCAACCATTCGGATGATCAGGGCCGTTACTCGTTCAGCAATCAGGTGCCGGTCGGCCAGTGGAACCTAAGTGCGTTGGCTCAAGCGTTGACGCCGTTCATCAGCGTTGAAGCCCTGCGCGAAACTCTCGGTTTGTACTTGCCACTGTTTCAGGCGCACTACCTCGACCTGATGCGCCGCCGTTTAGGCCTCACCACAGCTGAAGATGACGACCAAACACTGGTGGAAAACCTGCTGCAATTGATGCAGAACAGCGGCGTTGATTACACGCTGTTCTTCCGCCGACTCGGTGCAGAGTCCGCCGTAGAAGCCGTCGCCCGTTTGCGCGACGACTTCATCGACATCAAGGGCTTTGACGCCTGGGGCGAACGCTACATCGCCCGCGTTGCCCGCGATGGCGACGCCGATCAGGAACAGCGCCGCACCCGCATGCACGCGGTCAATCCGCTGTACATCCTGCGCAACTATCTGGCGCAAAAGGCCATCGATGCGGCAGAGCAAGGGGATTACTCGGAGGTACGCCGGCTGCATGCAGTGCTGAGCAAACCGTTTGAAGAGCAGCCGGGGATGGAGGCTTATGCCGAGCGGCCACCGGAGTGGGGCAAGCATTTGGAGATCAGTTGTTCGTCTTGAACCAGCATCAGGTAAACACATCGATTGGCACATTGAAGCGCTCTGCCAACCAACGAATCTGGCGCAAGTTAAGCTTGCGCTTGCCGTTCAAAATCTCCGAAACAACCGACTGAGTACCAACACCCGGCAAGTCGCTCTGAGTCAGGCCGTGCTCACGCATCATGTAACCGAGAACCTCTTCGCCACTTGCCTGGGCCATGGGGTGATGGGTGTGATCCCATTCTTCGATCCAGTCACCGATGATGTCGACCAAGCTCATCAACGGGTGCGACTCATCATCGCCGGTAATTTCCAGCAGTTCGTCGACTGCCAATACCAAAGCATCGTAGTCGTCTTCGTTTTTCGGTTTCCGAACCACTGGAGAGACAAATTCCCAGTGCTCGACAACCGTTTTAATCAAAGCATTCATACCCTACCCTCCTTCCATTTACCGCGGTCATATTCGCGGTGATCCATCACATGCTTTATGTAGAGTCTCTGAGAGCGGTAACTGACAAAAGCAATCAGTCTCAATTTATTGCCACCGATATCGAAGACATGAAACTCGCCAACCTTGTCGGTCGCAGGAAATATCGATTTCATCGCAGAAAAATCCTTTGGATAAATTCTGCTCGCCAAACGAAACCACTGCGCCAGAGCACTTGCTGCTTGTGGCCATTGCTCCTTGGCCTGTCGAATGGGTTTTTCACTGAACACATGCATGCAACATCCTTATCGCATTCTGCTATGGGGAGTTAATCACAAACCAAAAATATCGCAAGTTGCGATAACACTAGGCAGACCAATGGATTGGCCTGCTGCGTCTTCAGCCTAGGCACAACGCGAGAGCCTGCACGATTGAAAATATGAGCAAACGTCTCCAACTAGGTGTTATCAGATCAATTCCGGATTTCGCTCATGACCACCCCACTCCTCATCCCCTGCCCCTCCTGCAACGGCCTCAACCGCATCCCCGCAGAGCGCCTCGCCGACCAGCCCAAGTGCGGACGCTGCAAATCCGCCGTGCTGCTGAAAAAACCCTTCGAACTCAAGCAAGGCGATTACGCCAGTCAGATCAAGGGTGATCTGCCGTTGCTGGTGGATGTCTGGGCGGACTGGTGTGGGCCGTGCAAGTCGTTTGCGCCGGTGTTCGAGCAAGCGGCGGCGCAGTTGGCGGGTAAGTGCCGCTTGGCCAAGCTTGATAGCGAAGCGAATCAGCAGTTGTCGGCGCAGTTGGGGATTCGCTCGATTCCGAGTCTGATTCTTTTCAGGAACGGCCGGGAAGTGGCGCGGCAGAGTGGTGCGTTGCCGTTGCCGCAGTTGATGGCGTGGCTGCGTAGCCAAGGCATCTGACACACCGTAAAGCAATGTAGGAGTGAGCCTGCTCGCGATAGCGTCCTGTCAGCCAACACTTGAGTGACTGAAAGGATGCTATCGCGAGCAGGCTCACTCCTACAGGGTTCTGCGTAGCTCAGAAGATCAGTGATCTTCGAGCAAGTTGTGCAGTTCGACGAATTGCTGGGTCAGCTTATGGCGCGGGTCGAGGTGGATCAGCGGCATGCTGGCCTGATGCGATTCGCGCATGCGCACCGAACTGGTCAGGTACACCGGCAGCACCGGTAGACCTTCGGCAATCAGCTCATCGAGAATCTGCTGCGGCAGGCTCGCCCGGGCTTGGAACTGGTTGACCACAATGCCTTCGACTTCCAGGCCTTCGTTGTGGTCGTCCTTCAACTCCTCGATCTCCGCGATCAGGCCGTACAGCGCCTGACGGGAAAAGCTGTCGCAATCGAAAGGGATCAGCACGCGATCCGCAGCAATCAACGCCGATACCGCATAAAAATTCAGCGCCGGCGGCGTATCAAGATAAATCCGGTCGTAATCCTCGGATAGCTCATCGAGCAACTTCCGTAGTTTGTTGATCTTGTGTTTGGCCTCGAGCTTGGGCTGCAGGTCGGCCAGCTCGGCGGTGGCGGTAATGATGTGGAGGTTGTCGAACGGCGTTTCGTAGATGTCCGCCTGATTCTTCTTCGAGAACGGCCCGGAAGACAGGGTCTGCTTGAAGAAGTCGGCAATACCCATCGGAATGTCGTCGCCGGTGAGCCCGGTCAGATACTGAGTGGAGTTGGCCTGGGCATCGAGGTCCACCAACAGCGTGCGATAACCCTCGCTGGCGCTGACCGCCGCCAGATTGCAGGCAATGCTGGACTTGCCTACCCCACCTTTCTGATTGAACACCACGCGCCGCATGACAAAACCTCCGTGTATCAAAGAATGACCGAGTGTAGATGCGCGCGACCTCGCTTCGCTACCTTCATGGACATGGACTACAGAGTCAGGTGCAAATATCCGCGGACAGATAGCGCAATAACCGCCATTGATCGCCGAGATCCCCGACAGACAAACCGCTGGGAATCTGGATAATGGCAAATTGACAGCTCTCTTGCGAACCGTTCGGTACATTTCGTTGCGCAAAATGTAACCAGCATTTGCTACACACTCGTCGCACCGGGATAATGCGCGCCACCCGGCGCCAAGCGCCACGTCAAGCCTGCTGCGGCTTTGGCGATTCAACGCGTCAACAAAAGCCTGCAGGGGCGGGATGAATGTCCGTGATCAACTTCAACATCGCCCAATGGCGCGCGTGGGCCCCTGGCCTCGACAGCGTGGACGCCTGGCAGGCCTGGAGCCGACAACCGGTCGTGCTCCAGCGCAGTGATGCCGCGCCCGATGTGTCGTTTTTGCCGGCCATGCAGCGCCGCCGCCTCAGTCGTCTGGCACGCATGGCGTTCAGCGTTGGCTGGCCCCTGGCCGACGGGCGGGACAGCCTGCCGCTGGTGTTCGTCTCGCGCCACGGTGAAACCCCACGGACTTACGACATCCTCAGTGATCTGGCGACCGAACAGCCGCTGTCGCCGACCCAGTTCAGCCTGTCCGTACATAACGCGATCATCGGTCTGTGGTCGATCATGCGTGGCGAAACCAGTGAGATGACCGCCCTCGCCGCGGCCGGCGACGGCCTTGAGCACGGCATGCTCGAAGCAGCGGCGCTACTCAATGAAGGCGCCCCGGCGGTGCTGTTGGTAATCACCGAAGAACAACCGCCCGAAGCCTATTCAGCGTGGATCGATGACGTGCCGTTTCCCTACGCACTCGGCCTTTTGCTCACCCCCGGTACCGACTGGCGGCTGACCCTGAACAGCACCACAGAAACACGGTCAAAAGCTCACTGGCCCCACGCGCTCAATCTGTTGCAAACCCTGCTCGGCCAGCAAACCCATTGCCAACATGCCTGGAAAAATCGTGTATGGACCTGGCAACGCAACCCGTGACCGAAAAAAACCGCGATGCCTATTACTGGCGCCTGCTGGCCACCGCCGCAAGCTTCGCCCTGTTCGGGCTTGGCGGGCTGTGCCTGCGTGTGCTGGTGTTTCCGCTGTTGGCTTGCCTGCCCGGTGACGCCGTTGCGCATCGCCAACGTGCGCGGCAGACCGTCAGCCGGCTGTTCTGGTTTTTCGTCCGGTTCATGGCCCGCACCGGTGTGCTGACCTATGACATTCAGGGCGCCGAACGTCTCGGGCGACCCGGACAGATGATCATCGCCAATCACCCGTCGCTGATCGACGTGGTGTTCCTCATCGGTCTGGTGCGCCAGGCCAATTGCGTGGTGAAGAAAAGCCTGTGGGAAAACCCCTTCACCCGTGGCCCGTTGCGCAGCACTGAATACATCAGCAACGACGGCAGCATGGACATGCTCGATGCTGCCGCCCAATCCCTGCAAAACGGCCAGACCCTGATCATTTTCCCGGAAGGCACGCGCACCCAGCCCGGTCAGGCGCCGGCCTTTCATCGGGGCGCTGCGGCGATTGCCCTGCGCGGTGCGAAAATCCTCACGCCGGTGATTATCAAGGTCAGCCCGACCACATTGACCAAAGCCGAACCCTGGTACCGGATCCCCAGCCGCCGCGTGCACTTCAGTTTTCGCGTCGGGGCCGATATAGACCCACAAGCCTTCGCCGCGCAAGGCCCTGCACCGCAAGCCTCGCGCAAGCTCAACGATTATTTGCACTCATATTTTATTAAGGAGCTCGCCGAAGATGAGCGATCTGAACACCCCTAGCCTGGTGCGTGACATCAAACTGCTGATCATCGACGCCCTCGGCCTCGAAGACATCAGCGTCGACGACATCGAAGACGAGCAAACACTGTTCGGCGAAGGCCTGGGCCTGGATTCCGTCGACGCGCTGGAACTGGGTCTGGCCATCCAGAAAAAATACGGCATCAAGATCGATGCCGACGCCAAAGACACCCGTAACCATTTCACCAACGTGGCCAGCCTTGCGGCGTTCGTCACGGCAAAACAGGCAGCTTGAGACCGGACCATGCAAACTCGTGACGATATTTTCAACACCCTGCGCGATGCCTTGGTCGAGCTGTTCGAACTGGATCCGGCCCGTGTGAGCCTGGAATCCAACCTGTATCAGGATCTGGAAATCGACAGCATCGACGCGGTCGATCTGATCGATCACATCAAGCGCCAGACCGGCAAGAAAATCGCCGCCGAAGAGTTCAAATCGGTGCGTACCGTCGGCGACGTGGTCGAGGCGGTCTACCGTCTGGTTCAACCGGCCGCATGAGCCGATTGATCGGCCTCGGCCTGCTGCTGGCCGGTCTGCTGTACCCCTTTGCGGTGTATTTCGGCATGGAGCATTTTGCCCCGTGGCAGTTCGGTCTGCTGCTGGGCAGCCTGTGGCTGGCGCGAGCGCTGACCGGTGAACGTAAACCCGGCAGCCTGTGGATGGCCTGTGTGGCGATCGCCTTTTGCCTGCTGCTGGCGCTGTTCGACAGTCCGCTGTTGCTGCGTTGGTACCCGGTGCTGATCAGCGGCTTCATGCTGGTGCTGTTCAGCCTGAGCCTGAAATACGGCCCGCCGATGGTGGAGCGCCTGGCGCGCTTGCGTGAGCCAGAACTACCGGATATTGCGATTCGCTATACGCGCAAGGTCACCGTGGCCTGGAGCGTGTTTTTCTTCTGCAACGGTTTATGCGCCGCCCTGCTGACCCTGTGGGCGCCGCTGAATTGGTGGATGTTGTACACCGGCCTGATCTCCTATGGATTGATCGGCCTGATGTTTGCCATTGAATGGCTGATACGACAACGGGTAAGAGGCCGTACATGAACTGGATAAAACTTGAGCAGCTGTTGCTCAAGCCTGTGCCGGCGCGGGCCATCAGCCACGCACCGGCCCTCGAACATGCGCAACTGTGCGAGCAGGCGCTGAGCGTTGCCGCCGGTCTGCAAGCGCAAGGCGTGAAACGTCTGGCTGTGCACCTGGAAGATGCCGCCGAACTGGCCATCGCATTGCTAGGTGCATGGCGTGCAGGTGTGAGTGTTCTGCTGCCCTCGGACCTGCAAGCGCAAACCCGCCAGCGCTGGTCGGCTGAGGTCGATCTGTGGCTGACGGATCAAGCCGATGACGCGCAACTGAGCGACGTTCAGCAGCCGCCGCTAGCAGGCGCCGCACTGGACCTCGACCAGTGCCGCCTGAGCCTGTGCACGTCCGGCTCCAGCGGCGAGCCCAAGCGCATCGACAAAACCCTGCGCCAACTGGCCAACGAGGTCGAAGCACTGGAACAGTTGTGGGGCGCGGATCTCGGTGAGGCCTGCATCATCGGCAGCGTCGCCACCCAGCATATTTACGGTTTGCTGTTTCGCGTGCTGTGGCCGCTGTGTGCCGGGCGCCCGTTTGTGCGCAAGCAACTGGCGTTCCCCGAAGACTTGCAGCGTGCCAGCCGCGAACATCCAGCCTTTGCGTGGGTGGCCAGCCCGGCGTTACTCAAACGCATGGGCGACAACCTCGACTGGCCGGCCCTGAGCGCCGTGCGCCGGGTGTTTTCCTCCGGCGGTGCGTTGCCGGTCGAAGCTGCGCAAAGTCTGCAGCAACGCTTGCAGCAATGGCCGACGGAAATCCTTGGCAGCTCGGAAACCGGCGGCATTGCCTGGCGTCAGGGCCAACTACTGTGGCAACCGTTCGCCGGTGTCCAACTGAGCCAGGACAGCGACGGCGCCCTGCTGATCGCCTCACCTTACTTGCCTGCCGGGCACGTCGAGCACACCGCTGACGCCGCGCGCATCGGCATCGATGGCCGCTTCGAACTGCTCGGACGGCTGGACCGGATCGTCAAACTGGAAGAAAAACGCATCTCGCTGCCCATGCTTGAGCAAGCCTTGGTTGACCACGACTGGGTCGCCGAAGCGCGCTTGGGCGTGGTCCAGGAAAATCGCGCCTCTCTCGGTGCTCTACTGGTGCTCAGCGAGGCCGGCCTGTTTGCCTTGCGTGAGCACGGTCGCCGCAGCCTGACCGAAACCCTGCGCCAGCATTTGCGCCAACACTGTGAAGCCCTGGCTTTACCGCGACGTTGGCGGCTGGTGCGGCAATTACCGTTGAACAGCCAAGGCAAACTGCCGCAGGCCGATATCGAAGCGCTGCTGATGGCCCCGCGAGCGAAAGCGCCGGAAGTGCTGTCGCAGGTCGAGACCGAGGGTGAATGGAGTCTGCAACTGAGTGTGCCGCCGGACCTGGCTTATTTCAGTGGTCACTTCCCTAAAGCCCCGGTATTGCCCGGCGTGGTGCAGGTGGAATGGGCACTGAACCTCGGTCGCCAACTGCTCAATCTGACCGGTCCGTTTGCCGGGATGGAAGTGCTGAAGTTCCAGCAATTGGTGCGGCCTGGGGATGAAATTCAGCTGCACCTGCGCTTTGATCCTGAGCGCGGCAAATTGTATTTCGCTTATCGCAATGACACGGCGACCTGTTCCAGTGGGCGGATTCTTTTGGGTGTAGAGCATGGTTGACCTTGGTGAGTGCTGCGCACTCAATCGCGAGCAGGCTCACTCCTACAGGGATCGCGGTCTTCCAGTGGAGAAAACGTATGCATAACCCTTGCGCCGTGATCCCGGTCTACAACCACGAAACTGCGATCGGCACCGTGGTCGACGCCCTGCTCGCGCAAGGCCTGCCGTGCATTCTGGTGGACGACGCCAGCACGCTCTCTTGTGCCAGAGTGCTCGACGCACTGGCCGAGCGCGACAACGTGCATCTGGTACGCCTGACCGCGAATCAGGGCAAGGGCGGCGCGGTAATGACCGGTTTGCGCGAAGCCTCGCTGTTGGGCTTCAGCCATGCGCTACAGGTTGATGCCGACGGCCAGCACGACTTGCACGATGTGGAGCGTTTTGTCGCCGAGTCCCGTGCCCATCCCGAGGCGATGATCTGCGGTTATCCGCTGTTCGACGACAGCGTGCCGAAAGGTCGTTTGTACGCGCGCTACCTGACCCACGTGATGGTCTGGATCAACACGCTGTCGCTGCAGATCCGCGATTCAATGTGTGGTTTCCGTGTCTATCCGCTCGCCCCGACGCTGGCGGTGATTGATTCGGCGAAAGTCGGCAAGCGCATGGATTTCGACTCGGACATTCTCGTGCGCCTGTCGTGGCGCAATCAGCCGATGCGCTGGCTGCAAACCAGCGTGCATTATCCGCTGGACGGTGTGTCGCACTTCCGTCTGTTCCATGACAACGCACTGATTTCCAGCATGCACACACGGCTGTTTCTCGGCATGTTGCTGCGCTTCCCGGTGATCCTCTGGCGGCGGTGGCGAACATGACCGGCGAAGCCGACAAAAAGCACTGGGCTGACCGCGAAGAGCGCGGCAGCTTCCTGCTGATGAAATTCACCGCGTTCGCCGCCAAGGTCCTGGGCCGACGCCTGCTCAGCCCGTTGCTGTACGGCATCGTCCTGTACTTCTTCCTGTTTGGCCGCACCGCGCGACACAGCGCCTGGCAATACCAGCAACGCCTGGCCGCATGGAGTCAGCGCGACGTGTTGCGCCCGACGCATTGGCGGGTGTTCGGCCAGTTCATGGCATTCGCCGATTCGATGCTCGACAAGCTCGACGTGTGGAACGGCAAACTGCGTATCGAACAAATCGAAATCATCGACCCGGCCCTGCTGCGCAATCAGTTGCGAGGCAGTCGCGGACAACTGCTGGTCGGCGCGCACCTGGGCAATCTGGAAGTATGTCGCGCACTGGCGGAGATCGGCGAAAAGGTCACCATGAACGTGCTGGTACACACCAAGCACGCCGAGCAATTCAACCGTTTGCTGGGCGAGGCCGGGGCGACCAATCTGCGCCTGATTCAGGTCAGCGAACTCGACCCGGTGATCATGCTGCAACTGCACGAACGCCTGGAGCGCGGTGAGTGGCTGGCGATTGCCGGCGACCGCGTCCCCCTGCATGGCGGGCGCAGCGTAACCGTGGACTTTCTCGGCCATCCGGCGCCGTTCCCACAAGGCCCGTGGCTGCTCGCCGGCCTGCTCAAATGCCCGGTCAACCTGTTGATGTGCCTCAAGCAACCGGACGGCCACTATCGCCTGACTCTCGAGCCCTTCGCCGATGCCGTGGTGTGGAAGCGCAGCGAGCGCGAGCAGGTCATTCATCAGTGGGCCACCCGCTATGCGCAGCGCCTGAGTCACTATTGCCTCGAAGCGCCGCAACAATGGTTCAACTTTTACCCTTTCTGGAAGACCGATGACGACGCCAACCCATGAGCCGGTAACCTTCGGCGAACGCCCTTTGCGCATCGAAGACGTGCTGGCCCTGGCCAACCGTCAGGCGCCCGTGCAATTGCAGAGCGACGCCGACTATCGCGAGCGCATCGCCAAGGGCGCGCGGTTCCTCGATTCGCTGCTGGACAAGGAAGGCGTGATCTACGGCGTGACCACCGGTTACGGCGATTCCTGCGTGGTCGCGGTGCCGCTGCATCACGTAGAGGCCCTGCCGCGTCACCTCTACACCTTCCACGGTTGCGGGCTGGGTAAACTGCTCGACGCGCAAGCCACCCGCGCGGTGTTGGCGGCGCGTTTGCAGTCGTTGTGCCATGGCGTCTCCGGGGTGCGCGTGGAGTTGCTGGAGCGTCTGCACGCGTTCCTCGAATACGACATCCTGCCGCTGATCCCTGAAGAAGGCTCAGTCGGCGCCAGCGGTGATCTGACGCCGCTGTCCTACGTCGCTGCAACGCTGTCCGGTGAACGTGAAGTAATGTTCCGTAGCGAACGTCGCCAGTCTGCCGATGTGCATCGTGAACTCGGCTGGACACCGCTGGTACTGCGCCCGAAAGAAGCGCTGGCGCTGATGAACGGCACCGCCGTAATGACCGGTCTCGCCTGCCTCGCTTTCGCCCGTGCCGACTATCTGTTGCAACTGGCCACGCGCATCACCGCGCTCAATGTGGTCGCGCTGCAAGGCAATCCAGAGCACTTCGACGAACGTCTGTTCGCCGCCAAACCACATCCAGGGCAAATGCAGGTCGCCGCGTGGCTGCGCAAGGATCTGGCCATCGACGCGCCGACCGCACCGCTGCATCGCCTGCAGGATCGCTATTCGCTGCGCTGCGCACCGCACGTGCTCGGCGTGTTGGCCGACAGCCTGAACTGGCTGCGTTCGTTCATCGAAACCGAGCTGAACAGCGCCAACGACAACCCGATTATCGACGCCGAAGCCGAGCGCGTTTTGCACGGCGGGCACTTCTACGGCGGCCACATCGCGTTCGCCATGGACAGCCTGAAAAACCTCGTGGCCAACGTCGCTGACCTGCTGGACCGCCAGCTCGCGCTGCTGGTCGACGAGCGTTACAACCACGGTCTGCCAAGCAACCTCTCCGGTGCTCCGGCGGATCGAGCGATGATCAACCATGGCTTCAAAGCCGTGCAGATCGGCACCAGCGCGTGGACCGCCGAAGCGCTGAAAAACACCATGCCGGCCAGCGTGTTCTCGCGCTCCACCGAGTGCCATAACCAGGACAAAGTCAGCATGGGCACCATCGCTGCTCGCGATGCGATCCGCGTGCTGGAGCTGACCGAACAGGTCGCTGCCGCGACATTGCTCGCCGCCAACCAGGGCGTGTGGCTGCGTGCTCAAGCCGAAGATGCCCGGCCGTTGCCGCCATCGCTGGCGGCGATGCACGTAGAACTGGCCAAGGATTTCCCGCCGGTGATCGAAGACCGCGCCCTGGAAGGCGAGCTGCGTCTGTGCCTGCAACGCATCGCCGCGCAACACTGGAGGCTGCATGCGTAGCGCCGGAGTGCTTCACGCCGACACGGAAATCCTCGTACCGTTTTTCGACGTCGACACCATGCACGTCGTCTGGCACGGCCATTACGTCAAATACCTCGAAGTGGCGCGTTGCGCGCTGCTCGACAAGATCGGCCACAACTACACGCACATGGTCGAGGCCGGTTATGCCTGGCCGATCATCGACCTGCAACTGCGCTACGTGCGTGGCGCGGTGTTTGGTCAGCGCCTGAATGTGCGCGCCAGTCTGGTCGAATGGGAAAACCGTCTGAAGATCAATTACCTGATCACCGACCTGCACAGCGGCGAACGCCTCACCCGTGCCAGCTCGGTGCAGGTTGCCGTCGAAGTGAGCAGCCGCGAGATGCAACTGGCTTCACCGAAGGTCTTCACCGATGCCGTGGAAAGGATGCTGCGATGAATGTTTTTGTTAAAGGCTTGAGTGTACTGGCGCTGCTAGTGATGTCCTCTCTGGCCAACGCCTTCGACCTGCAACAACTGAGCGAGCAACTGGCGAAACCGGACGTGATCCACGGTCAGTTCATTCAGGAAAAACACCTGCGTGCATTACCGCAGCCGCTGATCAGCAAGGGCAGTTTTGTTCTGGCGAAAAACCACGGCCTGCTCTGGCTGCTGAAGACCCCGCTGCAACAGGACTACCGCATCACCGCCAAGGGCATCGCCCGGCGTGACGGCAACGGCTGGCAACTGCTGCCGAACAAGAGCGCCGGGGCCGAGCAGAACCGCTTGTTCCTCGCCGTGCTGCAAGGCGACAGCAGCGGCCTGCAACGCGACTTCGAACTGGCCCTGAGCGGCGACGCACAGCA
This sequence comes from Pseudomonas sp. Mb7, assembly GCF_054790525.1. Lineage (NCBI taxonomy): Bacteria > Pseudomonadati > Pseudomonadota > Gammaproteobacteria > Pseudomonadales > Pseudomonadaceae > Pseudomonas > Pseudomonas sp. Mb7. The sequence goes on along the minus strand of NZ_CP186501.1, from coordinate 6,154,943 downwards.
GTGGAAACTCACGCTGACCCCGCGCTCGCTGCTGCTCAAGCAAGTATTCAACCAGATCAATATCGACGGCGGCACGCTGGTGCAGACCATCGAACTGCTGGAAACCCAGGGCGACAGCACGGTGCTGCGCATGCAGGACAGCACCGCCGGGCAACCGTTGAACGACGCGGAGCAACATGACTTTGCCGAGTGAACGCAGGCTGCCCTGGCTGTTTCTGATTCTGCTGCTGGCGGTCGTCGCTCTGGCCGGTTGGCAGTGGCGTGACGGTGCGCCATTGTCGGCGAACCTGATGGAACTGGTGCCCGGCACCCACCCCGACGCCCTCGAACAGCGCGCCGAGCAGCGCATGCAGGAACCGCTCAACCGCGAAATGCTGGTGCTGGTCGGCCACGCCGACCGCCAGCTAGCGGTGGCCATGGCGCAGACGCTGGGCGAGCAATGGCAGGCCAGCGGGTTGTTCGAAAAGGTGCAGTGGAACCTGCAAGCAGACCTGCCAGCGCTGCGCACACAACTGCTGCAAGGGCGACTGGCGATGCTCTCGGCGGATGACCGGCAACTGCTGATCGAACACCCAGACGCATTCATTCAACAACGCGTGCAGGCCCTGTTCGATCCGTTCAGCGGTTTCAGTCTGGTGCCGAGTCAGGATGACTGGCTGGGCCTGACCGGGCGCATTCAGAACAGCCAGCCGCAGCACGGTTCGGTGCAACTGGACATCGGCAGCGGCGCGTTGATTGCCGATGCGGACGGCAAGAGCTGGGTGCTGCTGCGTGCACGCACCACCGGCAATGCTTTCGACATGGACCTGCCGCTGCAAGTCGCGGCATTGCTGCAAGCCAGCCGCGAGCAGGCGGCGAAATCCGACGTGCAATTGCTGGCCGCCAGCGGCTTGCTCTACGCGGCCAATGGTCAGCAGCAAGCCACGCGCGAAATGACCTGGGTCGGTGGTGGTGCGACGGTCGGCATTCTCTTGCTGCTGTTGCTCGCTTTCCGCCGCTGGCGCGTGTTGCTGGCGTTCGTGCCGGTGCTGGTCGGCATGTTGTTCGGTGCGGTGGCGTGTGTGGCGCTGTTCGGCCACATGCATGTGATGACGCTGGTGCTCGGCTCCAGCCTGATCGGCGTGGCCGTGGATTATCCGCTGCACTATTTGTCGAAGAGTTGGAGCCTGAAGCCTTGGCGCAGTTGGCCGGCGTTGCGTTTGACGCTGTCCGGGCTGACCCTGAGCCTGATCACCAGCGCCATCGGTTATCTGGCACTGGCGTGGACGCCGTTCCCGGCGTTGACGCAAATCGCGGTGTTCTCCGCCGCTGGCTTGCTCGGCGCCTATTTGTCGGCGGTGTGCCTGTTGCCGGCGTTGCTGAAAAACGTCGAACTACGCCCCGCGCAATGGCCGCTGCATCTGGCCGAGCGCATGGTCAACCTGCGCGAAAAACTCCTCGAACGCGTACGCACGCCGGTGTTGCTGGCACTACTGATCGCCTTCTGTGTGGGCGGTCTGGTGCAGCTGCAAAGCAAGAATGACATCCGCCAATGGGTCGGCGCACCACAACATCTGACCGACGAAGCGCAGGCCATCGCGCGCATCACCGGCTATCAGCCGACCAGCCAGTTTTTCCTCGTGCGCGCCGACAATCAGCAGCAATTGCTCGAGCGTCAGGCCGCGCTGAGCGAGCGTCTGGAGCAACTGGTCAACCTCGACAAGCTGCAAGGCTATCTGGCCCTCGATCGACTGGTCAGCCCACCGAACCAGCAAGAACAGGTACGTCAGGCACTGAACAAACTGCCGCAATACTGGCAGCCACTGCTCGACCTCGGCGTACCGCTCGCCGCGCTGCAAACCGAACTACAGCAATTGCAGGCCGTGCCCGCCGAAGACATCGACGCGGCACTGGCCGGTCCCCTTGGTGAGCCTTATCGCACGCTCTGGCTTGGCCCCAGCGAAGACGGCGTAGCGGCAATGACCAGTCTGCAAGGCCTGAACAACCCGGCACTGTTGCGCGTGCAGGCGCTGGATTTGCCGGGGGTGACGCTGGTCGATCGCCTCGGTGAGTTGAATGAAGTCTTTGCGGCGACGCAAATCAGCGCCGCAGAACTGAAACTCGCCTCCTGCGCACTGATCGTGCTGGTGCTGATGCTGCCCTTTGGTCTCGGCGGCGCGCTGCGCATTGTCGCCCTGCCTCTGCTCGCTGCGCTGTGCAGCCTGGCCAGCCTTGGCTGGCTTGGTCAGCCGCTGACCCTGTTTAGCCTGTTCGGCTTGCTGCTAGTGACGGCGATCAGCGTTGATTACGCGATTCTCATGCGTGAACAAGTCGGCGGCGCGGCGGTGAGCCTGCTCGGCACCCTGCTGGCGGCTGTGACGACGTGGCTGTCGTTCGGTTTGCTGGCGGTTTCCAGCACGCCGGCGGTGAGCAACTTCGGTCTGTCGGTGAGCCTCGGTCTGGCGTTCAGCTTCATGCTCGCACCGTGGGCGGGGCGTCACGAACACACCGCGACAGTCGTGGAGCCGGCAGCATGATGGTCGTCGCCTTCTGGTTCATGGCCCTGGCGTTGTTCGCCGTGGCCACTCGCATCGGGCGCCACTTCGGTCTGATTCCGATTGTCAGTCAGTTGCTGCTGGCGAGCTTCGGCTTGCCGCTGCTGATGTACTTCTGGATCGAACCGGGCTGGCAGCTCAGTGGCGCGCAACTGATTGCGCCTGACTGGCTGAAAAACCTCTACAGCCTGAGTTTTGCCCTGCTGCTCGGGCATATCCTCAGTGATGTGATCGATCTGAAACTCGATCGCCAGAGCGTGAAAATCGCTGTGCCGAGTTTCCTCGTGCCGTTTGCCTGTGGCCTGGCCGCTGCCTATTGGCTGCTGCCGGCGCAACCGTGGCTCAACTCGCTGGCCATCGGCCTGGTGTTCGCGATTACCGCGATCCCGGTGCTGTACCTGTATCTGCGCCACATCGATTATCCGCCCGCCGCCACTCGCCGGTTGGTGCAGACCGCGATCCTCATCGATCTGACCTGCTGGACGTTGTTCGGCCTCGCCCAGGGCAGTCTGCATCTGAGCAGTCTGCTGCTGCCGCTGGCTCTCGCCCTTGTGCCGTTGCTGTTGCATCTGTTGCGTGCGCGTCGACCGCTGACCTACAGCCTCGGTTTCTTTGCGCTGTTGGTAATGGCCGAGCACTACAAACTCAACGCGCTGATCTTCGGCATCGGCTACCTGCTATGCATGGCCGCGCTGAAAGTGCCGCTGGTGCTGCCATTACCGGCGCGCTGGATGAGCCGTTTGCAGACGTGGCTGGCGATCCCGCTGATCCTGACGTTCGGCATCGTCCAGATCGACGTGCACAGTGCCCTCGCAAGCCTTGGTCCGCTGCAATGGGCGGCGCTGTTGCTGTTGCCGATTGCCAGTAAACTGCTCGGCAACTGGCTCGGCCTCGGCTGGGCCGGCGCCTCGTTCGAAGGCGCCAGCCGCTGGCGCGAAAGTGTGCTGCTGAATATTCGCGGCCTGAGCGAAATCGTCTTTCTCAATTTGTTGTTGCAACAACAGCTCATCACCCCGGCGCTGTACTTCGCGCTGATGCTGATGGGCCTGATCGCGACGCTGCTACCGGCCCTGATCGGCCTGCATCGCGCGCCATTGAATCTGCAACATCCTTTGCCCCGGAGCTCACGTGCCAATCGTTGAAATGGAATCCCGTCAGGTCGTGATCATCGGCGCCGGTCCCTCCGGCGCCATCGCTGCGGCGTTGCTCAAGCGCAAGGGCCACGATGTGCTGGTGATCGAGCGCCAGCATTTTCCGCGCTTTTCGATCGGTGAAAGCCTGCTCAGCCATTGCCTGGATTTCGTCGAAGAAGCCGGCATGCTCGACGCCGTCAATGCCGCCGGATTCCAGCGCAAGACCGGCGCCGCATTCGCCTGGGGCGAGCGTTACAGCGCCTTCGATTTCGGTGACACCTTTACCGGCGGCAAACCGACCACGTTTCAGGTGCAACGCGCCGATTTCGACAAACTGCTGGCCGATCAAGCGGCGCTGCAAGGCGCGGAAATCCGCTACGGCGATGCCATCGTCAGCGTCGATTTCGACCGGACGAAACCGCACCTCGACGTGCGCCGTGAGGACGGCAGCGACTATCGCGTCGAAGCGGATTTCGTCCTTGATGCCAGCGGCTACGGCCGCGTGTTGTCGCGGCTGCTGGATCTGGAAGCGCCGTCGAACTTCCCGGTGCGCCAAGCGGTGTTCACCCACGTCGAAGATCACATCGACAACCCGGCGTTCGACCGCGAAAAAATCCTCGTCACCACCCATCCAGAGCATCGCGATGTCTGGTTCTGGACGATCCCGTTCAGTAATGGACGCTGTTCGGTGGGCGTGGTCGCCGCCGAGGAACATTTCAAGGGTCGCGACAACGATCTGGATGCCTGTCTGCGCAGCTTCATCGCCGAAACCCCGAGCCTTGCCGGCGTTCTGAACAATGCTGTGTGGGACACCCCCGCACGCACGCTCGGCGGTTACGCCGCCAATGTGAAATCCCTGCACGGGCCGGGCTTCGCCTTGCTCGGCAACGCGGCAGAATTTCTCGACCCGGTGTTCTCCTCCGGCGTGACCATCGCCATGCGCTCGGCGAGCATGGCGGCAGCGGTTTTGCACCGTCAGTTGCAGGGCGAAACCGTCGACTGGCAAAGCGAATTCGCTGAGCCGCTCAAGCGCGGCGTCGACACCTTCCGCTGCTACGTCGAGGGCTGGTACGCCGGCACCTTTCAGGACGTGATTTTTTATGAAGACAGCCAGGCGGAAATCCGTCGGATGATCTGTTCGATCCTCGCCGGCTACGCCTGGGATGAACGCAACCCGTTCGTCAGCGAAGCCCGCCGCCGCTTGAAGATGATTTCCGAACTCTGTGCAAAGGACGCCACATGAACTACTTGAGCGACAGCTACGTCGAGGAAACCCGCTTCGGTTTCTGGTTCCTGCGCAGCCACACCTGGCAGCACCATGTGTTGCGGGTGGCGATCAATGATTTGCGCGGTTTGTTCAGTGAAGCACTGCCGCAGAACCCGGTACTGCTGGACGCCGGTTGTGGCCAGGGCAAGTCGTTCGCTCATCTGCGCCAGACCTTTGCGCCACAGCGTTTGATCGGTGTTGATGCCGATCCGCACAGCCTGGAGTTGAGCGCTGAAGAAGCGACGCGTCTGGGCCTCGATGTAGAGCTGATCGGCAGTGATTGCGCGACGCTCAATGTGCCGGACGCCAGTGTTGATCTGCTGTTCTGCCATCAGACTTTTCATCATCTGGTCGAGCAGGAAAAAGCCCTCGCCGAGTTTTATCGAGTGCTGAAACCGGGTGGCTATCTGCTGTTCGCCGAATCCACCGAGGCTTACATTGATACGTGGGTGATCCGCTGGTTGTTCCGTCATCCGATGCATGTGCAGAAGAGTGCGGCGCAGTATCTGCAGATGATTCGTGGGCAGGGTTTCGAGTTTGCCGGGAAGAATGTCTCGTACCCGTATCTGTGGTGGAGCCGGTCGAAGGATTTCGGTTTGCTGGAGCGGTTTGGCTTACGCAAACCCAAGCCGTTCGGGCAGCGTGAGGAAACGCTGGTCAACGTGGTAGCGCGCAAGCCGCTGCAAGGTACTTTCTGATGCAAAGCTATCGACCTGCACACCCGAAACCCTGTGGGAGCTGGCTTGCCAGCGATAGCGGTGTGTCAGTCAACAAAAATGCTCGATGTGCCGACGCCATCGCTGGCAAGCCAGCTCCCACAAGGTTTGTGGCGTGGCTAATGTTGGTGGTATTTGTCCTCCTGAGTGCCTGCGCCAGCCAGGCGCCGTTGCCGGCGGGCAATCCAACACTCCCGCTGCCGCTGCAACTGCACATCGAACGCCAACAAGCCGAACAACGCCAGGACTGGCTGCTGGTGATCCAGCGCGAAGGCCCGGGCATTCGCTGGTCGATGATGGACCCGCTGGGCATTCCCCAAGCGCGGCAGCAACTGATCGACGGCCATTGGCAGGCCGATGGGCTGCTGCCGCCGAACCCCGAAGCCCGAGAACTGTTTGCCGCGCTGTTGTTCGCCCTGACCCCGTCCGGCGAGCTGCTGCGCAATTACCCCGCCGCACTGCAACAGGGCCAGCAACGCGCCCTGCCGGCGCGCTGGGATATCCGTTATTCACAACCGTTGAGCTTCGAATTGAACCTGCCTCAAGGCCCGCACTACCGTGTTTCTCCGTTGGGTGAACCGACGCCATGACCGCTTACCTGAATGCCCTCGGCGTGATCTGCGCGCTGGGCCGCGACAAACAAGCCGTCGCGCGCAACCTGTTCGCCGGCGACTGCTCGGGCATGCGCCGCGAGTCCGGCTGGGTGGCGGAGCGTGAGTTGCCCGTCGCGGCCGTCCAGGGCGAACTGGCGCCGATCCCGGCAGAACTCGCCGATCAGCGCAGCCGTAACAATCAGCTGCTGCTGGAAGCGGCGTTGCAGATTCGCGATGACATCGATCAAGCGATCCAGACCTTCGGCCGTGAGCGCATCGGAGTGGTCCTCGGCACCAGCACTTCGGGCATCGACGAGGCCAGCCGAGGTCTGGCGCACTACATCCGCGAGCAGCAGTTCCCGGCGGAATACGATTATCGTCAACAGGAACTCGGCGCCCCGGCCAATTTCCTCGCCGACTGGTTGCAACTGAGCGGCCCGGCCTATGTGATTTCCACGGCATGCACCTCCAGCGCCCGGGCACTGATGAGCGCTCAGCGTTTGCTCGATCTGGGCCTGTGCGACGCGGTGCTGTGCGGCGGCGTCGACAGCCTGTGCAAACTGACCCTCAACGGTTTCTCGTCACTCGAAGCGATGTCCGACGAGCGCTGCAATCCGTTCTCGGCCAACCGCAGCGGCATCAATATCGGCGAAGCGGCGGTGCTGTTTGTCATGAGCAAACAACAGGGCAAAGGCCCGGCCATTGCCTTGCTCGGCGCCGGCGCCAGCTCCGACGCCCATCATATTTCTGCCCCTGAACCGACCGGGCGCGGCGCCCTGCAAGCGATGCAGAAAGCCTTGAGCCGCGCTCATCTGCAAGCAGCGCAGATCAACTACCTGAACCTGCACGGCACCGCTACCCAACACAACGACGCCATGGAAAGCCTGGCGGTTGCCGCGCTGTTTCCCGAAGGCGTCGCGTGCTCGTCGACCAAACCGATGACCGGCCACACCCTTGGCGCGGCCGGTGCTCTGGAAGCGGCGTTCTGCTGGCTGAGCCTGAGCGCCAACAACCCCGATCACGCCTTGCCGCCGCACGTCTGGGACGCTCAGGCCGATCCCGCGCTGCCACCGCTGAAGTGGGTGACCGCGAGCGAGCGCCTGACGTCCATTGCACCCCGCTACCTGATGAGCAACTCGTTTGCCTTCGGCGGCAACAACGTCAGCCTGATTATCGGAGACGCCCCATGATCCCCTGGCCGCTCGCCGAACTGCTGCCCCATGCGGGCGACATGATTCTGATCGACAGCATCTCAAGCTTTGACGAGGAGCAGATCTACACCCGTCTGACGGTCCAGCCTGATGGCCTGTTCAACCTGCCCGACGGCAGCCTGCCGGCCTGGGTCGGCATCGAACTGATGGCGCAGAGCGTCGCCGCATTTGCCGGTTGCCACGCGCGGCAGAAAGGCAATCCGGTGGAGCTGGGCTTTCTGCTCGGTACGCGCAAGTTCGAGTGCAACGTCGAAGCGTTTCCCGCCGGCAGCGAACTGACCATCCATGGTCTGCGTTCGCTGGAAGATGAAAACGGCATGGGCGTCTTCGAATGCCATATCAACGGCGCCGGCATTCACGCCAGCGCGCGCCTGAACGTGTTCCGTCCGCCTCAGGTCAATCAATATCTGCAACAGACACAGGAGTCGAACGATGACTGAATCCGTACTGGTCACCGGCTCCAGCCGTGGCATCGGCCGCGCCATTGCCTTGCGCCTCGCAAAGGCCGGGTACGACATCGTCCTGCACTGCCGCAGCGGCGTAGCCGAAGCGCAAGGCGTTCAGGCAGAAATCGAAGCACTGGGGCGCAAGGCGCGCATCCTGCAATTCGACGTTGCCGACCGGGAAACCTGCAAAACCATTCTGGAAGCCGACGTCGAAAGCCACGGCGCCTATTACGGCGTGGTGTTGAATGCCGGGCTCACCCGCGATGGCGCATTTCCAGCTCTGAGTGACGACGATTGGGACGTGGTGTTGCGCACCAACCTCGACGGTTTCTACAACGTCCTGCACCCGGTGATGATGCCGATGATCCGCCGCCGTGCCGCTGGTCGCATTGTCTGCATCACCTCGGTGTCGGGGCTGATCGGCAACCGTGGCCAGGTCAACTACAGCGCCTCCAAGGCCGGCGTGATTGGCGCGGCAAAGGCGTTGGCGATCGAGCTGGGCAAGCGCAAAATCACCGTTAACTGCGTCGCACCGGGCCTGATCGACACGGCGATGCTGGATGAAAACGTGCCGGTGGAAGAGTTGATGAAGATGATCCCCGCGCAACGCATGGGCACCCCGGAAGAGGTCGCCAGTGCGGTGAATTTCCTGATGTCGGCGGAAGCCTCGTACATCACCCGCCAGGTTCTGGCGGTCAACGGAGGCTTGTGCTGATGAAGCGCGTCGTCGTCACCGGCATGGCCGGCATCACTTCGCTGGGCAGCGATTGGGAGACCATCGCCGGCAACTTCGCGGCTAACCGCAGCGGCATCCGCCGCATGGCCGAGTGGGATCGTTTCAGCGAACTCAACACGCGCCTGGCCGGGCCGATCGATGACTTTGCAGTGCCTGCGCACTGGACGCGCAAGCAATTGCGCAGCATGGGCCGGGTGTCGCGGCTGGCGGTCGGCGCAGCAGAAAAAGCGCTGGCTGACGCCGGTCTGCTCGGCAATGAATCGATCAAGGATGGGCGCATGGGCGTCGCTTGTGGTTCGTCCACCGGCAGCACCGACGAGATCAAAGCGTTCGGCAACATGCTGCTCAACTCGGTGGCCGAAGGCCTCAACGCCAACTCCTACGTGCGGATGATGCCGCACACTACCGCCGCCAACATCAGCATCTTCTTTGGTCTCACCGGGCGGCTGATCCCGACGTCCAGCGCCTGCACCAGCGGCAGCCAGGGCATCGGTTACGCCTACGAGGCGATCAAGTTCGGCCGCCTGCCGTTGATGCTCGCCGGTGGCGCCGAGGAGCTGTGCCCGACCGAAGCCATGGTCTTCGACGCGCTCTACGCTACCAGCCTGAAAAACGAGGCGCCACAGACCAGTCCACGCCCGTACGACAAGGGCCGCGATGGCCTGGTGATCGGTGAAGGTGGCGGCATGCTGGTGCTTGAAGAGCTGGAACATGCTTTGGCGCGTGGTGCGCACATCCACGCCGAGATTGTCGGTTTCGGCAGCAACGCCGACGGCCAGCACACCACACGCCCGGAACAAGTGACCATGCGCCGTGCCATGGAACTGGCGCTGGAAGACGCCGGCCTGACGCCGGAGGCCATCGGTTATGTAAATGGCCACGGCACCGCTACAGAACAGGGCGACATTGCCGAAACACTGGCGACCAGCAGTTTGTTTGGCGAACGCATGCCGATCAGCTCGCAGAAGAGTTTCCTCGGCCACACCCTTGGCGCCTGCGGCGCGCTGGAGTCGTGGTTCAGCATCGAGATGATGAACCGCGACCTGTACGTGCACACATTCAACCTCGACGAGGTCGATCCGCACTGCGGCAAACTCGATTACCTGCGCGGCGAATTCCGCCAGATGCATCACGACTACGTGATGAACAACAATTTCGCTTTTGGTGGCGTCAACACCTCGTTGATTTTCCGCCGCTGGCACTGACCGCAACACGTTTGGAGTGAAGGGAATGACTCAGTTTCACCGCATCGCCGCTCTGTTGGCACTGGCTTTTGTGCTCGGCGGTTGCACCAGCAAACCGGTTTACAACGCCAAGGAAGAGTTCTCGCCCAACCTCGGTTTCACCCAGCAACAGATGAGCCGCGCCATCGTCACTGCGCTGAACGATCGCCAGTGGGTCGTGCAATCGGTACGTCCGGGCATGATCAAAGCGGCGATCACCGTACGCGGTCGCCATCACGCCGAAGTCGATATTCCGTTCACCCCGACTTCGTTCGAAATCGACTACCGCAGCAGCTACGGCCTCGATGCCAAGGACGGCAAGATCCACGGCAACTACAACCGCTGGGTCAACCGCCTGCGCGACAACGTGCTCAAAGAGCTGTCGATCAACCCGGACATCGAGTTCGTCAACGACCTGGGCATCGTCAAACAAGGCGCCGACGAGCCGACCTACCTGAGCTTCCGCGAAGGCGTCAAACGCGCCACCGACGCCGGCCTGCTCGACGGCAGCGTGAAGTTCTACCTGGCCGGTGAAACGCTGCCAAAACAGGTGCGTAAACTCGACACCGTGAGCAGCAGCCGCAAAACCAACGGCTCGAACAAATCCAACGAAGACGCCTGCTTCTGGGCCCTGCAATCGGCCTTGGCGACTCTGCAGAACGCCGCAAAAAAAGCCGACGCCAACGCGGTGATCAACATCGCCAGCGTCGACCAGCGTGATCTGTACAAGGACACTGAGAAATTCCAGTGCCGTGCCGGGCTGGTGGTGTCGAGCGTGGCGCTGCGCGGGGACTTGGCGCACGTGGATTGATGGGATTGCAGAAACGACAAAGGGCGCCATTCGGCGCCCTGCTCATTTCAGCTCTACACTCGTCCGGACAGGCCGTCGCACCGCGCCTGATGGAACGGCGAGCCTATCAGCCCTGCACTCGCGGTTCTCTTTCACAGTCAAGGAGATGACCATGCAAGTGAAAGCCCTGATCGCCGCTGCGCTTTTCGCGCTACTGCCCAGCGCCAGCCACGCCACCAATCTGATGTACATGCCCTTCGAAACCGTGCTGTCGGACGCGATTCGCGCCGGACGGCTGGATGGCAGTGTGAAGTTCTATCTGCTCGGCAATGGGCCGCAGGGCACTCAGCAGTTACTGCGCCGGGGGGTGGTCAGTGATTTGAAGACCAATGGCTTCAACAAGAGTGACCACAACTCCTGCGAGTGGGTGTTGCAGTCGAATCTGATCAAGTTGCAGGCTGATGCCAAGCGGGTGGGAGCGAATGCGGTGGTGAATATCGTCAGTTACTACGACCAGCATGTGCGCAAGGACTTGAATACCTACGAGTGCCGGGCGGGGATTTTCGTCACGCGGGTGGCGTTGAAGGGGGATTTGGTGCGGTTGCCCTGAATTGGGTGGTGCTTGAGCGGACGCCTTCGCGAGCAGGCTCGCTCCCACCTTGGAATGCGTTCCCCTGTGGGAGCGAGCCTGCTCGCGATTTGATTGCGCAGCAATCACGCCTTTGAAGGTTCGACCTTGCGCGTAAGAAGGTCGACAAATGCTTTGGCCATCGGCGATTTCTGATCCTTGCGCTGCACCAGCCACACCGCCGACACCGCCTCCGGATCGAGCAACGGGCGATAGACCACGCCGTCGATACGCATCCGCTGATAAGACGCCGGCAGCACCGAAACTCCAAGCCCTGCTGCGACCAGACCGATGATGGTCATCGCCTCCCCCGCCTCTTGGGCGAAGTGCGGGCTGAACCCGGCATCGCGCGCCAGACTCAGCAATTGCGCATACAGCCCGCTGCCGTAACTGCGCGGAAAGAACACGAACGGCTCCAGCGCCAGCGCCGAGAGGAACAGCCCTTCTTCACTGCCTTGCGCCAACGGATGCTTGGAACCGAGCACGGCGACCAGCGGCTCACGCATCAACTCCACCACACTCAGCGAATCCGGCAGGCCCAGCGGGCGCATGATGCCGACCTCGATTGATTCATCCACCAACCCCTCGGCGACTTGCGTGCTGCTCATCTCGCGAAGGTTGAGGTGCACCGCCGGAAAACGCTGACGAAAGGCAAAGATCGCCTGGGGAATGGTCGAATTGAACGGCGCCGAAGAGGTGAAACCAATCTTCAACTCGCCCAGTTCACCGAGCTGCGCACGCCGGGCGACGTCTGCTGCTTTATCGACCTGCGCCAGCACCAGCCGCGCCTCCTCCAGAAACAACCGCCCGGCCTCACTCAACTCGACCCGACGATTGGTGCGCTCGAACAGACGCGCGCCAACCTCTTGCTCCAGCGCCTGAATCTGCTGGCTCAGTGGTGGCTGAGAAATCCCCAGCACTTGTGCGGCGCGGCCAAAATGCAGCTCTTCGGCAACGGCGATGAAGTAGCGCAGATGACGCAATTCCATGGAAACCTCATTAGGTCGTTAAAGCTATCAAACAGGTCGAACAATATATTGGATAGAAACATTAGCCAGCTATATGATTTTTTCATTGCCTGCCTGGCCGTGCCCTCCGAGGTCTGAAGTGAAAACTGCTGTCGCGCCCCTTGCCCATGAAGTCCCGCCCGCCGCTGCGGACGATGTCGTCGCCGAGCTGCAAGAGATCTACATCGAAAAAGGCACGCCGATGTTCATGCGCACGGTGCTGGCGCTGTTCAGCGGCGGTTTTGCGACGTTTGCCCTGCTGTATTGCGTGCAGCCGATGATGCCGCTGTTGTCCCACGAGTACGGAATCAACGCCGCGCAGAGCAGCCTGATCCTCTCGGTGGCGACCGGCATGCTCGCCATCGGCCTGCTGATCACCGGGCCGATTTCCGATCGGGTTGGGCGCAAACCGGTGATGGTGACCGCTCTGTTCGCAGCAGCGCTGTGCACCATGGCCAGTGCGATGATGCCGAGTTGGGAAGGCGTGCTGATCATGCGCGCGCTGATCGGGCTGTCGTTGAGTGGGCTGGCAGCGGTGGCAATGACCTATCTGAGTGAAGAGATCCATCCGCAACACATCGGTCTGGCGATGGGTTTGTACATCGGTGGCAACGCCATTGGCGGGATGAGCGGGCGCTTGATCACCGGCGTGCTGATCGATTTTGTCAGCTGGCACACGGCGATGCTGGTGATTGGCGGTCTGGCGATGATTGCCGCAGCGGTGTTCTGGAAGATCCTTCCCGAGTCGCGCAACTTCCGTTCACGCTCGCTGCACCCGCGCAGTCTGCTCGACGGCTTCACCATGCACTTTCGCGATGCCGGTCTGCCGCTGCTGTTTCTTGAAGCGTTCGTGTTGATGGGCGCGTTTGTCACGCTGTTCAACTACATCGGTTATCGCTTGCTGGCCGCACCGTACAACCTTGATCAGGTGTTCGTGGGCTTGCTGTCGGTGGTGTATCTGTCGGGGATCTACAGCTCGGCGAAAATTGGCTCGCTGGCAGACAAACTGGGGCGACGCAAAGTGTTGTGGGCGACCATTGCGCTGATGTTCGCCGGCCTTGCCTTGACGATGTTTACGCCACTGTTACTGGTGATTGTCGGCATGTTGATTTTCACCTTTGGTTTCTTTGGTGCGCACTCGGTGGCAAGTAGCTGGATCGGTCGACGCGCGACCAAGGCCAAGGGCCAGGCGTCGTCGTTGTACCTGTTCAGTTATTACGCCGGGTCGAGCATTGCCGGCACGGCGGGCGGGGTGTTCTGGCATCTCGGAGGCTGGAACGGGATTGGTTTGTTTATTGGTGCGCTGTTGCTGATCGCGCTGTTGGTGGCGTTGAAACTGGCGAAGTTGCCGCCACTCAGCGGTGTCAAAGCCTGAAGCGCAACCCATGTAGGAGTGAGCCTGCTCGCGATAGCGGTGTGTCAGCCAACATATTGGGCGACTGGCTCACCGCTATCGCGAGCAGGCTCACTCCTACAATTGATCTGCGTACGACGTTGAATCGTGGAAACAAAAACGCCCGGCATTTAGCCGGGCGTTTTTTATGGTGTGGCGATCACTCGTGATACTGCGCCGACAGCTCATGCACCGCGCGCAGGAACGCACCGGCATGTTCCGGATCAACCTCAGGCGTGATGCCGTGACCGAGGTTGAAAACATGGCCACTGCCCTTGCCATAGCTGGCCAGAATGCGCCCGACTTCAGTGCGGATCGCTTCCGGTTTTGCGTAAAGCACGGTCGGGTCCATGTTGCCTTGCAGCGCAACCTTGTCGCCGACACGGGCGCGGGCGTTGCCGATGTCGCAGGTCCAGTCCAGGCCCAGGGCGTCGGCACCCGCCTCGGCGATGCTTTCCAGCCACAGGCCGCCGTTCTTGGTGAAGAGGATCACCGGCACTTTGCGACCGTCGTGCTCGCGGATCAGGCCGCTGACGATCTTCTTCATGTAGGCCAGCGAGAACTCCTGATACGCCGCCGCCGACAGGTTACCGCCCCAGGTGTCGAAGATCTGCACCGCTTGCGCGCCGGCCATGATCTGACCGTTAAGGTATGAGGTCACCGACTGCGCCAGTTTATCCAGCAGCAGGTGCATGGCTTGCGGGTTGTCGTAGAGCATCGCCTTGGTCTTGCGGAAGTCTTTCGACGAACCGCCTTCAACCATGTAGGTCGCCAGGGTCCACGGGCTGCCGGAGAAACCGATCAACGGCACACGGCCGTTCAGCTCGCGACGGATGGTGCTGACTGCGTCCATCACATAGCCGAGGTCTTTGTGCGGATCAGGGATTGGCAAGGCTTCGATGTCAGCGAGGGTGCTGACGACTTTCTTGAAGCGCGGACCTTCACCGGTCTCGAAGTACAGGCCCTGGCCCATGGCATCGGGGATGGTGAGGATGTCGGAAAACAGAATCGCCGCGTCCAGTTGTGGATAGCGGTCGAGCGGTTGCATCGTGACTTCGCAGGCGAATTCCGGATTCATGCACAGGCTCATGAAATCACCGGCCTGGGCGCGGCTGGCGCGGTATTCCGGCAGGTAGCGGCCGGCCTGGCGCATCATCCACACCGGGGTGACGTCAACGGGTTGCTTGAGCAGGGCGCGGAGGAAACGGTCGTTCTTCAGGGCAGTCATGTCGGCATCCGGAAAAAAAGTGCGGGCATTTTCTCAGAGCGCGACGCAAAAGGCACGGATGCAGGTCAGCCTTTTGTCTATCGGGTCAATTTATTGCGTTGGAATGCTGATTTTGCAGCAACACAACGCACTGTGGGAGCTGGCTTGCCAGCGATGCAGACACCTCGTTTTGTCAGATTGACCGAGGTGATGCTATCGCTGGCAAGCCAGCTCCCACAGGTATTGCATTGCAGTCAGCTAGACGGGTTTAGACGCCCAGGTAATCGAGGATCCCTTCGGCAGCATTGCGGCCTTCGAAGATTGCCGTCACCACCAGGTCGGAACCGCGCACCATGTCGCCACCGGCGAAGATTTTCGGATTGCTGGTCTGGTGCTTGTACTGACCTTGCTCAGGCGCAACAACGCGGCCCTGGCTGTCGGTCTGGATCTCGAACTGTTCGAACCACGGCGCCGGGCTCGGGCGGAAACCGAAGGCGATGACCACGGCATCAGCCGGGATGATCTCTTCGGAACCCGGGATCGGCTCTGGGCTGCGACGGCCACGGGCGTCCGGTTCGCCGAGACGGGTCTCGACCACTTTCACGCCTTCAACCTTGTCTTCGCCGACGATGGCGATCGGCTGGCGGTTGTAGAGGAATTTCACGCCTTCTTCCTTGGCGTTCTTCACCTCTTTGCGCGAGCCGGGCATGTTCGCTTCGTCACGACGATAAGCGCAGGTCACCGACTTGGCGCCCTGACGGATCGACGTGCGGTTGCAGTCCATCGCCGTGTCGCCGCCGCCGAGCACCACAACCTTCTTGCCTTTCATGTCGACGAAATCTTCCGGCGACTTTTCAAAGCCCAGGTTGCGATTGACGTTGGCGATCAGGAAGTCCAGCGCGTCATACACGCCCGGCAGATCCTCACCGGCAAAACCGCCCTTCATGTAGGTGTAGGTGCCCATGCCCATGAACACCGCATCGTATTCGGCGAGCAGTTGTTCCATGGTCACGTCTTTGCCGACTTCGGTATTCAGACGGAACTCGATGCCCATGCCGGTGAAGACTTCGCGACGATTGCTCAGCACGGTCTTTTCCAGCTTGAACTCAGGAATGCCGAAGGTCAGCAAACCACCGATTTCCGGGTTCTTGTCGAACACCACCGGGGTCACGCCGCCGCGTACCAGCACGTCGGCACAACCCAGGCCCGCCGGGCCCGCACCGATGATGGCGACACGTTTACCGGTCGGCTTGACCTTGGACATGTCCGGGCGCCAGCCCATGGCGAACGCGGTGTCGGTGATGTACTTCTCGACCGAACCGATGGTCACCGCGCCGAAACCGTCGTTAAGGGTGCAGGCACCCTCGCACAGACGATCCTGCGGGCACACCCGGCCGCAGACTTCCGGCAAGGTGTTGGTCTGGTGCGACAGTTCGGCGGCCTGGAGGATGTTGCCCTCGGCCACCAGCTTCAGCCAGTTGGGAATGAAGTTGTGCACCGGGCACTTCCATTCGCAATACGGGTTGCCGCAACCCAGGCAGCGGTGGGCCTGATCGGCCGACTGCTGGGGTTTGAACGGTTCGTAGATTTCGACGAACTCTTTTTTGCGTTGACGCAACAGTTTCTTCTTCGGATCTTTGCGCCCGACATCGATGAACTGGAAGTCGTTATTCAGACGTTCAGCCATTGTTAAAACCTCATCAAACTCTTCAGGCGCATATCACTGCGGGTTGGCACGAGTGCTGGAAAGCAACGACTTCAGGTTGGCAGCCTTAGGCTTGACCAGCCAGAAACGGCGCAGGTAGTCATCGAGGTTTTCAGCGAGTTCACGACCCCACTCGCTGTCGGTTTCCGCGACGTACTCGTTCAGCACGTTTTGCAGGTGGCTGCGATAGGCTTCCATCGCCTCGCCGCTGATCCGCTGGATTTCCACCAGTTCGTGGTTGACCCGGTCAACGAAGGTGTTGTCCTGGTCGAGCACGTAGGCGAAACCACCGGTCATGCCAGAGCCGAAGTTGTAACCGGTCTTGCCCAGAACGCAGACAAAACCACCGGTCATGTACTCACAGCAGTGATCGCCAGTGCCTTCCACAACCGTGTGGGCACCGGAGTTGCGCACGGCGAAACGCTCGCCTGCGGTGCCGGCGGCGAACAACTTGCCGCCGGTCGCGCCATACAGGCAGGTGTTGCCGATGATGGCGCTTTCCTGAGTTTTGTAAACGCTGCCCTTCGGCGGCACGATGGTCAGCTTGCCACCGGTCATGCCTTTGCCGACGTAGTCGTTGGCGTCACCTTCGAGGTACATGTTCAGACCGCCGGCGTTCCACACGCCGAAGCTCTGACCCGCCGTGCCCTTGAAGCGGAAGGTGATCGGCGCTTTCGCCATCCCTTGGTTACCATGCTTGCGGGCGATTTCGCCGGAGATCCGCGCGCCGATCGAACGGTCGCAGTTGCAGATATCCAGATCGAACTCGGCGCCGCTCATGTCGTTGATCGCCGACGACGCCATCTCGACCATTTTCTCGGCCAGCAGGCCCTGGTCGAACGGCGGGTTGCGCTCAACGCCGCAGAACTGTGGCTTGTCTGCCGGAATGTGATCGCTGCCCAACAGCGGCGTCAGATCCAGATGGTTTTGCTTGGCGGTCTGGCCTTCGAGGATTTCCAGCAGATCGGTGCGACCGATCAACTCTTCGAGGGAGCGTACGCCGAGCTTGGCCAGCCACTCACGGGTTTCCTCGGCGACGTAGGTGAAGAAATTCACCACCATGTCGACGGTACCGATGTAGTGATCCTTGCGCAGCTTCTCGTTCTGAGTCGCGACGCCGGTGGCGCAGTTGTTCAGGTGGCAGATGCGCAGGTATTTGCAGCCCAGCGCGATCATCGGCGCAGTACCGAAGCCGAAGCTTTCGGCGCCGAGGATCGCTGCCTTGATCACGTCGAGGCCGGTTTTCAGGCCACCGTCGGTCTGCACCCGGACTTTGCCGCGCAGGTCGTTGCCGCGCAGGGTCTGGTGGGTTTCGGCGAGACCGAGTTCCCACGGAGCGCCTGCGTATTTGATCGAGGTCAGCGGCGAAGCACCGGTGCCACCGTCGTAGCCGGAGATGGTGATCAAGTCCGCATAGGCCTTGGCCACACCGGCGGCGATGGTGCCGACGCCTGCTTCGGCTACCAATTTGACCGAAACCAGTGCTTTCGGGTTGACCTGCTTCAGGTCAAAAATCAGCTGCGACAAGTCTTCGATCGAATAGATGTCGTGGTGCGGCGGCGGCGAAATCAGGGTCACGCCCGGCACTGCGTAACGCAGCTTGGCGATCAAACCGTTCACTTTACCGCCCGGCAGTTGCCCGCCCTCGCCCGGCTTGGCGCCCTGAGCAACCTTGATCTGCAGTACTTCGGCGTTGACCAGGTATTCCGGGGTCACGCCGAAACGGCCAGTCGCGACTTGCTTGATTTTCGAGCTCTTGATGGTGCCGTAACGCGCCGGATCTTCACCACCTTCGCCGGAGTTAGAACGCGCACCGAGACGGTTCATGGCTTCGGCCAGGGCTTCGTGAGCTTCCGGCGACAAGGCGCCCAGCGAGATACCAGCGGAGTCGAAGCGCTTGAGCACCGATTCCAGCGGCTCGATTTCACTGATGTCCAGCGGCTTGTCGAGGGTCTTGACCTTGAACAGGTCGCGGATCATCGACACCGGACGGTTGTCCACCAGCGAGGTGTACTCCTTGAACTTGGCGTAGTCGCCCTGCTGCACGGCGGCTTGCAGGGTGTTGACCACGTCCGGGTTGTACGCGTGATATTCGCCACCGTGGACGAACTTCAGCAGACCGCCCTGCTGGATCGGCTTGCGCGGACTCCAGGCTTCGGTGGCCAGCGCTTTCTGCTCGGCTTCGATGTCGACGAAACGCGCACCCTTGATGCGGCTCGGCACGCCACGGAAGCTCAGCTCGCACACTTCTTCGGACAGGCCGATGGCTTCGAACAACTGCGCACCACGATACGAGGCGATGGTCGAGATGCCCATCTTCGACAGGATCTTCAGCAGACCTTTGGTGATGCCCTTACGGTAGTTCTTGAACACCTCATAGAGGTCGCCCAGCACTTCACCGGTACGGATCAAGTCGCCCAGCACTTCATAAGCCAGGAACGGATAGACCGCCGAGGCGCCGAAGCCGATCAGCACCGCAAAGTGATGCGGATCGCGCGCGGTTGCGGTTTCAACCAGGATGTTGGAATCGCAACGCAGGCCTTTTTCGGTCAGACGATGGTGCACGGCACCGGTCGCCAAGGATGCGTGGATCGGCAGTTTGCCCGGGGCAATATGGCGGTCGCTCAGAACGATCTGGGTCCGCCCGCCGCGCACGGCTTCTTCAGCCTGATCGGCAACGTTGCGGATCGCCGCTTCGAGGCCAACGCTTTCGTCGTAGTTGAGGTCGATGATCGCCCGTTCGAAACCCGGGCGGTCGAGGTTCATCAGCGAGCGCCACTTGGCCGGCGAAATCACCGGCGAGCTGAGGATCACGCGCGAAGCGTGTTCCGGCGACTCCTGGAAAATGTTGCGCTCGGCACCGAGGCAGATTTCCAGCGACATCACGATCGCTTCACGCAGCGGGTCGATCGGCGGGTTGGTGACCTGCGCGAACTGCTGGCGGAAATAGTCGTACGGCGTGCGCACACGCTGCGAGAGCACGGCCATCGGCGTGTCATCGCCCATCGAACCCACGGCTTCGTAGCCTTGCTCGCCGAGCGGACGCAGTACCTGATCGCGCTCTTCGAACGTGACCTGATACATCTTCATGTATTGCTTGAGCTGATCGACGTCGTAAAAAGCCGAACCGTGATCGTTGTCTTCCATGGTCGCCTGAATGCGCAGGGCATTCTTGCGCAGCCATTGCTTGTACGGATGACGGGATTTCAGACGGTTGTCGATCGCATCGGTATCGAGGATCTGCCCGGTTTCGGTGTCCACGGCGAGGATCTGCCCCGGACCGACACGGCCCTTGGCGATCACGTCTTCCGGCTGGTAGTTCCAGACGCCGATTTCCGACGCAACGGTGATGAAGCCGTTGGTGGTAGTGACCCAGCGCGCCGGGCGCAGACCGTTACGGTCGAGCAGGCACACTGCGTAACGACCATCGGTCATGACCACGCCGGCCGGGCCGTCCCACGGTTCCATGTGCATCGAGTTGTACTCGTAGAACGCACGCAGATCCGGGTCCATGGTTTCGACGTTCTGCCACGCAGGCGGAATGATCATCCGCACGCCACGGAACAGGTCGATGCCACCGGTGACCATCAGCTCGAGCATGTTGTCCATGCTCGAGGAGTCGGAACCGACACGGTTGACCAGCGGGCCGAGTTCTTCCAGATCCATCAGATCGTTGGTGAACTTGGTCCGACGGGCCTGCGCCCAGTTACGGTTACCGGTAATGGTGTTGATCTCGCCGTTGTGGGCGAGGAAGCGGAATGGCTGGGCCAGCGGCCATTTCGGCAGGGTGTTGGTGGAGAAGCGCTGGTGGAACACGCAGATCGCGGTTTGCAGGCGCTCGTCACTCAGGTCTGGATAAAATGCGGCCAGATCGGCCGGCATCATCAGGCCTTTATAGATGATGGTCTTGTGCGAAAAGCTGCAGATGTAGTGGTCGGAGTCGACCGCGTTGGCCACCGACGAACGACGACGCGCACTGAACAGCTTCACGGCCATGTCCTGATCGCTCAGGCCTTCGCCGCCGATGTACACCTGCTCGATCTGCGGCAGGCGCTCAAGGGCCAGGCGGCCGAGGACACTGGTGTCGATCGGCACTTTGCGCCAGCCGATCAGTTGCAGGCCTTCAGCGAGGATCTCGCGGTTCATGTTCTCGCGAGCGGCTTCGGCCTTGGCCGGATCCTGGTTGAAGAAGACCATGCCCACCGCGTATTGCTTGGGCAGCTCGACGCTGAAGGTTTCCTGGGCAATGGCGCGCAGGAACGCATCAGGTCTTTGAATCAGCAGACCGCAACCGTCACCGGTCTTGCCGTCGGCATTAATCCCACCGCGGTGGGTCATGCAGGTCAGGGCCTCAATGGCCGTTTGCAAAAGGGTATGACTGGGCTCGCCCTGCATATGGGCTATCAGGCCGAAACCGCAGTTATCCTTGAATTCATCTGGTTGGTACAGACCTGCTTTCATAGACACTTTCTCACCAGGCTGCCTCTTTTCGAGGCAAATTTCTTTTCAATTCAACCACTTGCATCCTGCGCCGAACGTACGCCGGCTTCGCGGGGGCAAAAGGGTGGTCATTGTACACAGCGACACAGAGGCTCACAAATTTGACGACGAAATGTCGCAAATTCATGTCGCATTTGTGAAAGGTTTAAAGCGATCTGCTGTGCTAGTCAAAACTTTTTTAATTTTGACCGCAACGACTCAAAGACTACTGTGACGCAGACACCACAAGGCACGCGACCTGGAAGGAAGCGCGCACTCGTAGAAATTTTGAGGTGCTTGGAGAGGCGGCCTGGGTAAGGCCGCCGAATCTTCAGCGAGTTGTTGCCAGTTCCTGTTGGACGCTGGCGACAGTGCGAGGCCAAGGTTTACCAGCCTGAACCTTCGCTGGCAAGGCCTTGATGGCAGAAACGGCTGCATCACGATTGGCGAAGTTGCCGTAGGTGATCACGTAAAGCGGTTTGCCGTTGAGGACTTTCTTGAAATAACGGTACTCGCCGCCCTGCTCTTTGACGAAGTTTTGCGCTGCCGCTTCAGAGCTGGTGCCGAGGATCTGCACCACGTAATTACCGGTCGGCTGACCGGCATACCAGCTGCCACCGGCGGCTTTGGCGACGGTCACAGGCTTCTCGGCCGGTTTCGTCGCGGCGACGGGCTTGGCCGGCGCTGGAGCCGGTTTCGTCGCTGGCGCTGCCGGAGCAGGCTTGGCGGTGGCGACTTGTGTTGGCGCAGGAGTCGGTTTGGCCGCCGGAACTGGCACCGGTGTCGGCGCAGGACCTGCGGGAACACCTGCCGGTGGCGCCGAAGTGGTCACGGTTGGCGGTGTGGCGCTGGAGCCTTCCAGAGGCACACCGTCGTCGCCTTCGGTAATACCGCCAGCGGCTTCAGCCAGCGGGCCGCGCATGACCGGCTGGGAGTTACCGACCAGCGGCAACGGCATCGGTTGCGTATTGCCGGCGAACTCGACGTTCGGTGCGCCGCCATTGGCACCCTGCCCCAATGGCAACTGTGCCTGTTCATTGGCAGGAGCGCCGGTGGTTGGCGCCTTATTGCGACCCGGCATCAACCAGGCGGCGGCGACCGCGACCACAACGACGGCGGAAATCGCCAATACGTGTTTCTTCGGCATGTTGAACCCCATACTTGGACGCTTGACCGCAGAGCGGCTGGCAATCATGACTTCGATCAGAGCATCGCGAGCGACCTGGTTGATGTTGCCCGGCCAACCCTCGGCACTTTCGTGAATATCAGAGATCTGATCTGCGCTGAAAAGTTCGACACCCCGGCCCGCACCTTCGAGCCGTTGGTCGAGATATTCGCGGGTCTCTTCTTCGGTGTACGGCTGCAGCTCGATGACGTGGAAACGCTCCTCCTCAAGGTGCAAAGCCTCGAGCTGAGCGATCAGCGACGATTCACCGAACAGGAACACATGCGGGCGACCTTCCGGTGCGCCGGCACCCAGCGCCATCAGCGCTTCGAGAGCGGACTCGTCGAGCTGCTCAGCGTCGTCCACCAACAGATAGACTTCCTGGCCGGTCAGTGCGAGTTGCACCACTTGATCCAGAATCGCGCCAACTTCGGCCTGAGCGACGTTCAGCGCCTGCGCCACCTGGCGCAACACACCGGCAGCATCACCGGCGCCACGGGCGGAAACCACCACGCTCTGCACCGACTGCTTGTTGGTGCTGGCGACCAGCGCCTGACGCAGCAACGTCTTGCCGCTGCCTTGCGGGCCGGTGACCACCAGCAGCAACTGGCTGTAACGCGCCAGATGATGCAGTTGACCCAGCACCGGTTTGCGCTGAGCCGGGAAGAACTTGAAGCCCGGCACGCGTGGCGCGAACGGGTCGTGACTTAACTGGAAATGGCCGAGGAACGCCTCGTCGGCATGCAAACTAGTCATTGGAATCTTTTCAACCTTTAAGCTGAGCCAGGGCGCGGTAATCCGCTCCCAGCGTGGCCTGTAGAACCTCTTTCGGATAATCGTCGGTCACTACCGCTTCGCCCATCCGGCGCAGCAGCACCAGGCGCAGACGACCGTCGATCACTTTTTTGTCGATTGCCATGTGTTGAAGAAAATCGGCTTCGGTCATTTCAGTCGGCGGCACCACTGGCAAGCCGGCGCGCTGGAACAGACGAATACCGCGATCACGCTCCTCGTCACTGATCCAGCCCAGACGCGCGGACATCTCCAGCGCCATCACGGTGCCAGCCGCGACCGCTTCCCCGTGCAACCAGACACCATAGCCCATGTGGGTTTCGATGGCGTGGCCGAAAGTGTGGCCGAGGTTGAGCGTGGCACGTACGCCGGTTTCTTTCTCATCGGCGCCAACCACCGCAGCCTTGGCCGCGCAAGAGCGCTCGATCGCGTAAGTCAGGGCTTTCTGGTCCAGCGCGCGCAGGGCATCGACGTTTTCTTCGAGCCAGGTCAGGAACGGCTCGTCGCAGATCAGCCCGTACTTGATGACTTCGGCCAGACCGGCAGACAGTTCGCGCTCTGGCAGGGTTTTCAGGGACGCCGTATCGATCAGCACCACGTTCGGCTGGTAGAACGCGCCAACCATGTTCTTGCCTAGTGGATGGTTGATACCGGTCTTGCCGCCCACCGAAGAATCGACCTGGGACAGCAATGTCGTCGGAATTTGGATGAAGTCGACGCCGCGCTGGTAACAGGCAGCGGCAAAACCGGCCATGTCACCGATCACACCGCCGCCAAGAGCGATCACGGTGGTACGGCGGTCATGACGGGCAGTCAGCAGACCGTCGAAGATCAGTTGCAGGGTTTCCCAGTTCTTGAAGGCTTCGCCGTCCGGCAACACCACGGAGATCACCGAGAACTGCGCCAGGCTGCGGGTCAGACGTTCAAGATAGAGCGGCGCAACGGTCTCGTTGGAGATGATTGCCACCTGCCGCCCATGGATATGCGGAGCCAGCAGCTCGGGCTGATCCAACAAACCTTCGCCAATATGAATCGGGTAGCTGCGCTCGCCTAGATCGACCTTGAGTGTCTGCATGTGTCCCCACAGTGAAGATGGAAGCAGGCGTCCTGCCCTGAATTATTGGTTATCTGCGGCCTATAGCGGGTATGACGCCGCTTGCACGCCATCCGCCACAACCTCGGCGGACTGTGACAGGACGCCGAGGATAGCGCATTTCGAGCGCTGCTTTAACGGGGAGGAAGCTGCGCCAGACGATCGAGAATGTCGAGCACCACCATACGTGGCGGCCGCTCGTCGGTTTCCACCACCAGATCGGCAATTTCCCGATAAAGCGGATCGCGGATCGCCAGCAGGTCACGCAGGGTTTTTTCCGGATTGGCAGTACGCAGCAACGGCCGGTTGCGATCGCGCGACGTGCGGCCGACCTGCTGCTCCACAGAGGCGTGCAGATACACCACTCGCCCACCCTCATGCAGGGCCTTGCGATTGGCATCGCGCATGACTGCGCCACCGCCGGTCGCCAACACCACGCCATCGAACGCGCACAGCTCGGCGATCATCGCCTGCTCACGGTCACGAAAGCCGGGTTCGCCTTCCTTGTCGAAGATCCACGGGATATTGGCGCCCGTGCGCAATTCAATTTCCTTGTCGGAATCTTTGAACGGCAGGCGCAGCTCTTTGGCCAGTAACCGGCCGATGGTGCTTTTGCCAGCACCCATCGGTCCTACAAGAATCAAATTTCGCACAGAATCAACGACTCACAGCAATCGCCTGGTTATTCATGATACGTGGTGTGAGAAATACCAGCAGCTCGGATTTTTTCTCCGATACCACATCACGCCGGAAAAGGCGGCCAAGATACGGCACATCGCCAAGAAATGGCACCTTATCTACGACCTTGCTTTGAGTATTTGAGAAAACACCGCCAATCACGATGGTTTCGCCGTCATTGACTAGTACCTTGGCGTTGACCTCGTTTTTCTTGATCGGCGGCACATCCTGCACTTTGTTCAGGTAATCCGGTTCGTCCTTGGTGACCTTGACCTCCATGATGATGCGGTTGTCCGGGGTGATCTGCGGGGTGACTTCCAGCGACAGCGAGGCCTCCTTGAACGACACCGACGTCGCGCCGCTGGAGCTGGCTTCCTGATACGGAATCTCGGTGCCTTTGAGGATTTTTGCGGTTTCCTTGTCGGAGGTGACAACCTTCGGCTGCGAGACGATTTCGCCGTTGCCGGTCTTCTCCATGGCAGTCAGCTCAAGATCAAGCAGGACGTTGTCGGTAATGAAGGCAATGCCGATCCCCGATGTATTACCCACAGTGCCCATGTCGACGAACGGCGAATTGGTGCTGGTACTGCCCGGCGTACCAATGGTGGTCGATGAACCGTTGACCCCGGAAGCGTTCCAGTTGCCCTTGTTCTGGATCGAGCCGCCCCAGCGCACGCCCAGACTTTTGTCGTAATCGACGTTGGCCTCGACAATCCGTGCTTCGATCATCACCTGACGCACCGGAATATCCAGTTGCGCCACGATCCGCCGCAGTTCGTCGAGGCGATCCTGAGTCTGGTAGGCAATGATGTTGTTGGTGCGCTCATCAACGGTAATCGAACCGCGTTCATCGATTTTCGCCTCGGCACTGGTCACCGACTGGAACAGCTTGGCGATGTCCGCGGCTTTAGCGTAGTTCACCTGTAGCAGCTCGCGGCGCAACGGCGCCAGTTCGGCGATCTGCTTCTGCGACTCCAGTTCCTGACGCTCGCGGGCAGCGATTTCATCGGCCGGCGCCACCAGCAGCACATTGCCGATCTTGCGCTTATCCAGGCCTTTGGTTTTCAACACCAGATCCAGGGCCTGATCCCACGGCACATTTTGCAGACGCAAGGTGATGCCACCCTGCACCGTGTCGCTGGCAACCAAATTGAGGTTGGTGAAGTCGGCGATCAGTTGCAGCACCGAGCGCACATCAATGTCCTGGAAGTTCAGCGAGAGCTTTTCGCCGACGTACGCCTGACGGTCAGCGTTGCGTTTTTGCAGGTCATCGACGGTCATCGGGCGGATGCTGACGGTCAGTTTGTTGTCAGTCTGGAAGGTGGAGTACTCGTAGGTGCCACTGGGTTCAACCGTAATAACTGTCCGATCAGCGGTTACTCCGGCATTGACGAACTGCACCGGGGTGGCGAAATCCTTGACGTCGAGGCGTACCCGCAACTTGTCCGGCAACTGCGTGCGCGCGAAGCTGAGGATGATCTTGCCGTCATGTTCCTGGATATCCGGGGCGATGGTCGGATCGGACAGGTCGATGACCACATTGCCTTCCCCCGCCGTACCACGCTGGAAGTCCACACCGCGAATCGCCCGGCTTTTCGGCACAAATGCCTTGGCGGGTGCGGCCGCTTTAGCCGTAGTGCGGGGCGCAACGGCTGCAGGGCGCGACGCAGCTGCTGGTGCGCCCTGACCGACCACCACGAACAGGTTATTGCCTTCGACCCGCGTGGTGTAAGGCGCCAATTGCGTCAGGCTGACAATCAGCCGCGTGCGCTCCTTGGCCTCAACCACAGTGGCGGTGCGCGCATTGCCACTGCCCAGATCGAGGTTCTTGCTGGCCAACTGACTGGCGACACCGGGCAGGTCCAGGGCAATCCGCGCCGGCGATTCGGTGGTGTAGCCCTTGGGTTGTGGCGGCGGGCCGTCGAACGACAACTTCAGCTCGACGCGATCACCCGGCAACGCCGCCACGTCGAGCGTCTTCAGATTGGCCGCGAGTACCATCGGTGACATCAGCGCTATCCATAGCGAAAAACCGAGGGTGGAGAAAATCCTGTTCATTGTTCGACTTCCACTATGAGTGCTCTTTCAAAGGAATGGTGCGCGGACGCTCCAGCCAGGCGCCTTCGCCGTCGGGCACGATTTCGACGACATCGACCTGGGTAGCGCTGATGGCGACGATGCGACCGTCATTGCGCCCCAGGTAATCGCCGACCTTCAACCGATGCACGCCGCCAGCGCCGCGCAGCAACGCAAAGGAGCCGGAAGCATTGGCAATCGTGCCGACCATCTCGAACTGCTCGATGTTGAAACCTTCGAGGTATTGCTTGACCCGATTGGGATCGGGCTTGACGTTGCGTGAGCCATGTTTCTGCCCGGCCAGATCAACCCGCACCTGGCGCGAGAACGGACTGCGCAGGTTGGCCGCGCTGTAAGTGAATGTTGGGTAAGACCGGAATGTCGGGGTTGGTTCAATCTTGCCTGCCGGGCGCAGGCGTACTTCATTCAAGTAGGCATCAAGATCGCTGAAGTCATTGCTGCCACCACAACCGTTCAACGCGAGCAGCGTAATCGACAACGCGATGTAACGAGTCGGGCTCATTTCTGCAGCCCCTTGTCGTTATACCGGTAGGTCTTGGCAAGGATGCTCATGCGCAGCTTCGGCCCGCCCTCTTTATCGGCAGGAGCGAGTTCGAAATCGTGCAAGGTGACAATGCGTGGCAGCCCGGCCACGCCACTGACGAAGGTCGCAAGGTCGTGATAGGCACCGGTGACGGTGATCTGGATCGGCAGCTCGATGTAAAACTGCTGGGTGACCTCCGGCAGCAGTTTGATCTCTTCGAACTCCAGGCCGCTGCCCAGCCCCGTGCGGGTGATGTCTTCGAGCAGGCCCGGCACTTCGGTGTCACTGGGCAATTGGCGCAACAGCACGCCAAAGGTGTTTTCCATCGCCTTCATTTGTTGGGTGTACAACTCAAGGTTGGCCGAAAGACGTGCCTTGCTGGCGAACTGCTCCTTGAGCGTGGCTTCTTCCTCGCGCTTGGCTTCGAGTTGGTTTTCCAGGTCACTGATGAAAAAGTTATAACCGAGCGCCAGGACCAACACCATCAACAGCGCCCCGGCGATGGCTTTCACTGCTGCCGGCCAGGAGCCGATGTTGCTGGTATCGAGGTCGTTGAAATCGATGTCGCGCA
Source organism: Pseudomonas sp. Mb7 (assembly GCF_054790525.1). Lineage (NCBI taxonomy): Bacteria > Pseudomonadati > Pseudomonadota > Gammaproteobacteria > Pseudomonadales > Pseudomonadaceae > Pseudomonas > Pseudomonas sp. Mb7. The sequence goes on along the minus strand of NZ_CP186501.1, from coordinate 6,126,956 downwards.
GACTTTCCAGCCATTCGGACGGCTTCATTGCTCGTCCTCCACGGTGCGGGGCTGGGTCTGCCGTACGGTCAACTCAAACGTGTTGGCCTGATCCACCTGGCCCGCCGTCGTCGCCTTCACCTCGTTGAGACTGGGCGCGTCGAACCAGTCGGAAGCATCCAGATTGCGCATCAATTCGGAGACCCGGTTGTTCGATTCGGCTGCACCGCTGATCGACAGGGTTTTGCCAACCATCTTCACGTCGGTGAAATACACACCGTCCGGCAGCGTGCGCGCCAGTTGATCGAAGATTCGCCCACTGATCTGCCGGTTGCCCTGCAAGTCCTGGATGATGCGCATGCGCTCGACCAGTTGCTGACGACGCGCCTTGAGATCGCTGATCTGTTTGATCCGTTCGTCGACCACAGCAATCTGCTTGCCGATGTAATCATTGCGCGCCACTTGTCGTGCAATGGCGGTGCTGATGACCTGATCGGCAATCAGCACCGCACCGACCGAGCCAACCACCACGCCGATCAAGGCCAGCAGAAAGCGTTTGCGCCGTTCTTCGCGACGCTCCTCGCGCCAGGGTAGGAGGTTGATCCGCGCCATCAGTCGAAACTCCTGAGCGCGAGCCCGCAGGCGATCATCAGCGCCGGCGCGTCGCTGGCCAAAGCCCCGGCGTTGACCTTGCTGCTCAAGGCCATGTTGGCAAACGGGTTGGCTACTTGAGTCGGCGTGCTCAGGCGCTGCTCGATCAGCCGATCCAGTCCGGGCACTGAAGCCGTGCCGCCGGCCAGCAGAATGTGATCGACCGCGTTGTATTGCCCGGAGGCGAAGAAGAACTGCAGCGAGCGCGACACTTGCTGCACCAGCGCCTCGCGAAACGGTTGCAAGACCTCGCTGATGTAATCATCGGGCAGACCGCCCTGCTTTTTCGCCAGCCCCGCTTGTTCGAGGGTCAGGCCATAGCGGCGCTGGATTTCCTCGGTCAGTTGCCGGCCGCCGAACAATTGCTCGCGGGTATAGATGATCTTGCCATTGTGCAGGACGCTGAGCGTGGTCATGGTCGCGCCGATGTCGACCACAGCGACAGTCAGACGCTCCTGAGAAGCCGCCAGTTGCGTGGCCAGCAAGCCGAACGAGCGCTCCAGCGCATAGGCTTCGACGTCGACTACCCGTGCGGTCAGCCCGGCGAGGGCCAGCGCCGCTTCACGAACTTCGACGTTTTCCTTGCGACAGGCAGCGAGCAACACATTGACCCGCTCAGGGTTGCGCGGTGACACGCCCTGGACTTCGAAATCGATGGCGACTTCGTCCAGCGGGTAGGGAATGTACTGATCGGCCTCGATCTTCAGCTGGTTTTCCAGCTCGTCGTCGGACAGCCCGGCGTCCATCTCGATGATCTTGGTGATCACGGCAGAACCGGCCACTGCGACTGCCACGCTCTTGAGCCCGGTGCGCGCCTTGACCAGTAAACGGCTCAGGGCCTGACCGACGCCTTCAAGTTCGGCGATGTTCTTTTCGACCACGGCGTTGACTGGCAATGGCTCTACCGCATACGCCTCGACCCGGTAGCGATCACCCTGACGGCTCAGTTCCAGCAGCTTCACTGACGTGGAACTGATGTCGATCCCCAGTAACGTATTGGCCTTTTTATTGAAGAGTCCCAGCACTACCAATTCCCTATGACTTTCCGTGAGTTACGGACTCTGTAATACGCATTGCGTTCCTTCACCCCGTCTTGACAGAAGCGCAAATGACGCCCCCAGCAGAAAAGTGCTTATAATGCCCAGCGTTTTTTTCCGCTTTTTACTGCAAGCGCGGATGGTTCTGTGTGTAGCCGGAGCCCCGTCGCCAAATTCATTCTTTGCACTGGATGTCCAAAAGCCTTGATTCGTCTGCTGAAATTTTTCGGTTGGTCCATCGTCGCCGTTTTCTGCGGACTGCTTTTAGGTCTCAGCGGCGCGTTTCTTTACCTTAGTCCGGGTTTGCCGTCTGTGGAGGCTCTGCGAAGCATTCAGTTGCAGATTCCGCTGCGGGTCTACTCCAGCGACAACAAGTTGATCGCCGAATTTGGCGAAATGCGCCGCACACCGATCCGTTTCGCCGACATTCCCCCCAATTTCATTAATGCGTTACTAAGTGCTGAAGACGACAATTTCGCCAACCACTATGGCGTCGATCCGAGCAGCCTGATGCGCGCCGCGACCCAACTGGTCAAAAGCGGACACATTCAGTCCGGCGGCAGCACCATCACCATGCAGGTAGCGAAGAACTTCTTCCTGACCAGCGAACGCAGCTTCTCGCGCAAAACCACCGAAATTCTTCTGGCCCTGCAGATCGAGCGACAGCTGACCAAGGATGAAATCCTTGAGCTGTACGTGAACAAGATCTATCTGGGCAACCGCGCCTATGGCATCGAAGCAGCGGCGCAGGTGTATTACGGCAAGTCGATCCGTGATGTCAGCCTGGCGCAGATGGCGATGATCGCCGGCCTGCCGAAAGCCCCGTCGCGTTTCAACCCGCTAGCCAACCCGGCGCGCAGCAAAGAACGCCGCGACTGGATCCTCGGGCGCATGTACAAGCTTGGCAAGATCAGCGAAGCGGACTACACCGCTGCGATCAACGAACCGCTGAACGCCAGCTATCACGTGCCGACCCCGGAAGTGAATGCACCGTATATCGCTGAAATGGCTCGTGCCGAGATGGTCGGTCGTTATGGCAGCGACGCTTACACCGAAGGTTTCCGCGTTACCACCACGGTGCCGAGCAACCTGCAGGAAATGGCCAACACCGCGCTGCACGAAGGTTTGATGACCTACGACCAGCGTCACGGCTACCGTGGCCCCGAATCGCGTCTGCCGGGCAAGACCCGTGAGGCCTGGGCAAGTGAACTTACCAAGCAGCGCACCATCAGCAGCCTGGAGCCGGCCATCGTCACCCAGGTCGACAAGAACGGCCTGCAAGTGCTGACCCGTACCGGCGAAGAGCACGTCGCCTGGGACACCATGAAATGGGCACGACCGTTCCTCAACACCAACAGCATGGGCGCCAATCCGCGCCAGCCGTCGGATGTCGCGGCGGTCGGTGATCTGGTTCGCGTGCAGCGTCAGAAAGACAATTCACTGAAGTTCAGCCAGATCCCCCAGGCGCAAGGTGCGCTGGTGTCGCTGGATCCGCAGAACGGCGCGATTCGCTCGCTGGTCGGCGGTTTCGCCTTCGAACAGAGCAACTACAACCGTGCGATGCAGGCCAAGCGTCAGCCCGGCTCGAGCTTCAAGCCGTTCGTCTACAGTGCCGCGCTGGATAGCGGCTACACCGCCGCCACGCTGGTCAACGACGCGCCGATCGTGTTTGTCGACGAATATCTGGACAAGGTCTGGCGCCCGAAGAACGACACCAACACCTTCCTCGGCCCGATCCGCCTGCGTGAGGCGCTGTACAAGTCGCGTAACCTGGTGTCGATCCGCTTGCTGCAGGCGATGGGCGTAGGCAAGACCATCGACTACATCACCCGTTTCGGCTTCAACAAGCAGGATCTGCCGCCCAACCTGTCGCTGGCGCTGGGTACTGCAACGCTGACACCGATGGAGATTGCGACCGGTTGGAGTACGTTCGCCAACGGCGGTTACAAGATCACCCCGTACATCATCGACAAGATCGAAAGCCGTAATGGCGATACGCTGTTTCTCGCCAACCCGCCAACCGTGCCTCAGGGCGGTTCGGCGACGGACGGTATCGCCGCACCGCACACCGATTCGTTTACGGTCAACACCACACCGGTTGCGGGCGAGGCGCCGGGCAGCGCGGCCGTGCCGCAAACACCGGCAGTGGCTGAGCGAATTGTCGATGGCCGCACCACTTACATCCTCAACAGCATGTTGCAGGACGTGATCAAGCTCGGCACCGGCCGTCGCGCGCTGGCCATGGGCCGCAGCGATATCGCCGGCAAAACCGGTACCACCAACGAATCGAAAGATGCCTGGTTCTCCGGTTACAACGCCGACTACGTGACCACGGTCTGGACTGGCTTCGATCAGCCGGAAAGCCTCGGTCGTCGCGAGTTCGGCGGTACTGTGGCGCTGCCGATCTGGATGAACTACATGTCGGCTGCGCTGAAGGACAAGCCGCCGCACGTGCAGCCTGAGCCGGAAGGTTTGCTGAGTCTGCGCGTGGATCCGGTCAGTGGCCGTGCGGCGACGCCGAGTACGCCGGGCGCGTATTTCGAGCTGTTCAAGTCTGAAGACACGCCGCCGTCGGTGAATGAGCTGGGTAATGGCGCCGTACCGGGCAGCCCGCTGCCAGCGGATGAGCAGGCGCCGATCGATCTGTTCTGATCCTGAAGTAGCAAAAAGCCCCGCCTTCGTGAGATGTGCGGGGCTTTTTTATGGCTGAAGATCTAGAGCCCCTCACCCTAGCCCTCTCCCGGAGGGAGAGGGGACTGACCGAGTTGTCTAGCGCTCTACATCGACCTGAGAGAGCTGTGTCGATTATGGATTCAAAACAATACGTTCAGGTCGGCGTAACTCCCGAACATCCCCCAATCAGTCCCCTCTCCCCCTGGGAGAGGGCTAGGGTGAGGGGGTTCTTGATCTTCAGGCAATAAAAAACCCCGACTCTCACGAGCCGGGGCTTTCGTTTGAAGCGCTACAACGGCTTAGCCGTTGAACACGTCATCCACGCTTTTCAGCGGGTAGTTCTTCGGATACGGCAGGGTGGCCACACCGGTCTCGATCGCGGCTTTGGCCACAGCGTCGGAGATCAGGGTGATCAGGCGCTTGTCCATTGGCTTCGGAATGATGTACTCACGGCCGAATTCCAGCGGAGCACCACCGTAGGCATCGCACACGTCCTGAGGAACAGGCAGCTTGGCCAGTTCACGCAGGGCGTTGGCGGCAGCCACTTTCATTTCTTCGTTGATGCGCTTGGCGCGAACGTCCAGAGCACCACGGAAGATGAACGGGAAGCCCAGCACGTTGTTGACCTGGTTCGGGTAGTCCGAACGGCCGGTAGCCATGATCACGTCGCTACGGGTAGCGTGCGCCAGCTCCGGGGAGATTTCCGGATCCGGGTTCGAGCAGGCGAACACGATCGGGTTGGCCGCCATCGACAGCAGGCCTTCAGCGCTCAGCAGGTTCGGACCGGACAGACCGACGAACACATCAGCGCCTGCCAGTGCGTCAGCCAGGCTGCGCTTCTCGGTGGCGTGAGCGAATACCGCTTTGTACTGGTTCAGGTCGTCACGGCCGGAGTGGATCACACCGGTACGGTCAACCATGAAGATGTTTTCGATGCGTGCGCCCATGCTCACCAGCAGTTTCATGCAGGAGATAGCGGCAGCGCCGGCGCCCAGGCAGACGATTTTCGCTTCTGGCAGGGTTTTGCCAGCGATTTCCAGGGCGTTGATCATGCCCGCAGCGGTCACGATCGCGGTGCCGTGCTGGTCATCGTGGAATACCGGAATGTCGCACTGCTCAATCAGAGCACGTTCGATCTCAAAGCACTCGGGTGCCTTGATGTCTTCCAGGTTGATACCACCGAAAGTGATGGAGATACGTTTTACGGTATCGATGAAGGCTTGCGGGCTTTCGGAGTCGACCTCGATGTCGAAAACGTCGATGCCGGCGAAGCGCTTGAACAGTACGCCTTTACCTTCCATTACCGGCTTGGAAGCCAATGGGCCGAGGTTGCCCAGACCGAGAATCGCGGTGCCATCGGAAATGACTGCAACCAGGTTGCCCTTGCCGGTGTATTTGTAGGCCAGTTCAGGATCGCGAGCGATCTCACGCACTGGTTCAGCTACGCCGGGGCTGTAGGCCAGCGACAAGTCGCGAGCGGTAGCAGTGGCCTTGGTGAGCTCGACACTCAGCTTCCCTGGACGAGGATTGGCATGATATTCGAGAGCGGCAGTTTTCAGATCAGACATTTTGGCATTCCGCTTTTTACTGTTGGACAGACTGGTCAGCGAGGATACGCGCCTCGCAAAGTCCCCACAAGACTGAGCGGTCACCCCTGTCAAGCGCCCTGCCCTACGACTTTGGGCCAAGAGCCACGGCGCACAAGGGCTAGACTGTTCACAATCGACAGAAAAAATGTCTACAATTTTTCTTCAGCGCGGCGTTTGCAACATTGAAGGATCCGTCAGCGGAAGCAACCACCGCGACTGACCGGATTGAAGCCCACCGCGCCGCGAACGATCGACGATCCAGCCGCGAGCCTCGATCTGCTTGCCTTTGAGCGCCTGCAAACGGGCATTGTCGAATTGTCCGACCAGATTGGGTGCAACACGCAATACAAGCGTGTCCTGCAACTCGATCCAGATTCCGCCGCGATTGCGCTGAACCTTGCTCACACGCCCACTGATCACGGCGAAACCCGAGCGCTGGATCTGCTCCGCTTTCAGTACAGGTGATTGCCGCCAGAGGCCCAGCCCGGCCTTTCGCGCACTGCGTTCGGCGGCTTGCTGGCAGGCAACAAGATCGACATTCGGCGCAACCGCGACCTGGAAACCGAGGCCATCGGCGAGCATTTGCGCTTCGAGATTGGCGCCGCTGGTGCTGTAAATATGCGCGAGCGTACGCCCGTAATGGTCTTTGGCTTGCTTGCCGGGGCGCAAACCGACACGTCCGCCGCTGGCATCGACCAGCGCTTGCAGGCGTTTGCGTGCCGCCACGGCGAAGGGTTCGTCGCTGCGGCCCTGTCTGCCCAGCTCAGGCGTGTTGAGGCCGATCATGCGTACGCTGCGACCGTCGCTCAGGCGCAGCGTGTCGCCATCGACCACGCGCTGCACTGCGACGCTGGTCAGACCAGCAGGCGCCGGGCAAAAGGCCTGCGCGCCGGACAGCCAAATCGCAGACACAAAAAAGGCGCCCGCGAGGGACGCCTTTTTCAGCAACGAGGAAAAGCCCACCGGGCCCTTCAACCTTACTCTGCAGCAGCAGGTTTCTTGCCGAAAGCACCGAAACGGTCTGCGAAGCGCTGAACGCGGCCGCCAGTGTCCAGAGTCTTCTGCTTACCGGTGTAGAACGGGTGGCATTCGTTGCAAACGTCGATTGGCAGAGCTTTGCCGAAAGTCGAACGAGTTTCGAACTTGTTGCCACAGCTGCAGGTAACAGCGATGACTGGGTAATTCGGGTGGATATCAGCTTTCATGGTGTCTTCCTCAGCTAGCGTGCCGCCACCCAACACTATTGTTGAATACCGCACGTAATTAGGCCGCGGATTCTACCAGACCTTTTCAAACACGCAAGCTGTCACCGAGACCGACCGTCTGCTAGGCTCCCGGCCCAATACGCGATTCCTTTGTAGGAGTGAGCCTGCTCGCGAGAGCGGTATTTCAGACGACATAAATGTTGAATGACAGACCGCTATCGCGAGCAGGCTCACTCCTACAAGGTTATGTGCCGAGCCATACCGCCCGTTTATAGAGATCCCCCCGCGTGCCCGACGCCATTCTGCGCCTCGCCCTGCCTTCACCCTTGCGCCGCCTGTTCGACTATCGAGCCCCGGCCGGTGTGCTGCGTGAGCAATTGCAGCCGGGCATGCGCCTGCGAGTGCCGTTCGGTCGACGCGAGATGATCGGGATTCTGGTCGAGGTCACGGACACCAGCGAAGTGCCGGTGGAGAAACTGAAACCAGCACTGGCCCTGCTCGACGCCACAGCGCCACTGCCACCGGCGCTGTTCAAGCTGTGCCTGTGGACGTCGCAGTATTATCAGCACAGCCTCGGCGACACCCTGAGCTGGGCGCTGCCAGTGCTGCTGCGCCAAGGCGAACTGGCCGAGGCCCGACAGGAGCGCTTCTGGTCGATCGTCCCCGGCGCCAGCCTTGATGATCCGCGCATCGCCCGCGCACCGCGCCAGCGCGAAGCACTGGCGACGCTGGCTCAACACCCGCACGGCGTCGCCCATCAGTTGCTGAGCAAACTGATGCTGAGCAAGGACAGCCTTGATCTGCTGCTGGCGAAAAATCTGGTGCAGGTGGAAATCCGCCGCCACGCACCGGGCGCGCGTCACGAACACTGGCTGGCACAACCGGAGTTGCCACTCAACGCCGAGCAACGTGCCGCCTACGAAGCGATCCGTGCCGGGTTCGACAGTTATCACGCGTTCCTCCTGGCCGGGGTCACCGGCAGCGGCAAGACCGAAGTCTATTTGCAACTGATCCGCGAAACCCTCGAAGCCGGCAAACAGGCGCTGGTGCTGATCCCGGAGATCAACCTCGGCCCGCAGACCCTGGCGCGTTTCGAGCAGCGCTTCAACGCGCGCATCGCTCTGCTGCACTCGGCGGTCAATGATCGCGAGCGCCTCGACGCCTGGCTCGCCGCCCGCGATGGCGAGGCCGACATTATTATCGGTACCCGTTCAGCGCTGTTCACGCCGATGAAAAACCCCGGGCTGATCATCATCGATGAAGAGCACGACGGTTCTTATAAACAGCAGGAAGGTTTGCGCTACCACGCCCGCGATCTGGCGCTGGTACGTGCGCGGCAGGAAAACATCCCGATCGTCCTCGGTTCCGCGACGCCATCGCTGGAAAGCCTGCACAACGCCTACACCGGCCGTTACGGCCTCCTACGCCTGAATGAACGTGCTGGCGGTGCCAAGCAGCCACGCTTCCTGCGGCTGGATGTGAAAAGCCGTCCACTGGACAGCGGTATTTCCGGGCCGATGCAGCAAGCCATCGGCCAGACCCTCGCCAACGGCCAGCAAGTGCTGGTGTTCCTCAACCGGCGCGGCTTCGCCCCGACACTGTTGTGTCATGACTGCGGCTGGATGTCCGAGTGTTCGCGCTGCGATGCGCGGATGACTGTGCACCAGCGCTACGGCGAACTGCGTTGCCATCACTGTGGCTACGTCGAGCGCACGCCGCGCCAGTGCCCAAAGTGCAACAAGGTCGATCTGCGCCCGGTCGGCGCGGGTACTGAACGTGCCGAAGAACGGCTGGCGATTCTATTCCCCGACTACCCGGTGCTGCGCGTCGACCGTGACAGCACGTCGCGCAAGGACGCGATGAATCAACTGTTCGCGACGATCCAGAAGGGCCAGCCGTGCATTCTGGTCGGCACGCAGATGTTGGCCAAGGGGCACCATTTTCCAAGGGTGACGCTGGTGTCGATCCTCGATGCTGACGGAGGCCTGTTCTCCGGCGACTTCCGCGCCAGCGAGCGCATGGCGCAGCTGATCGTGCAGGTGGCCGGGCGTGCCGGGCGAGCGGAAGAGCCGGGCAAGGTGATTATCCAGACACACCTCGCTGACCATCCTTTATTGGTGCAACTCACCGAACAGGGCTATTTCGCCTTCGCCGAACAGGCCTTGAGCGAGCGCCGCGCCGCCGGGTTGCCGCCGTTTGCGCATCTGGCACTGCTGCGTGCCGAAGCGCACAAGCCGGGGCAAGCGGAAGGCTTTCTCGATGAAGCGTGCAGCGAAGCCGAGCGCTTGCTGACCGAGCAGAATCTGAGCGGGATTGAACTGCTTGGGCCAGTGCCGGCGCCGATGGAGCGTCGTGCTGGCCGTTATCGCGCGCAGTTGTTGTTGCAGGCGACGGCGCGGGCGCCGCTGCATCGGTTGCTGGCCAGTTGGTTGCTGGTGCTGGAGCAGATGCCGAGTGGGCGCGCGGTGCGCTGGTCGCTGGATGTCGATCCCGTCGATTTGTATTGAAGATCGAAAGATCGCAGCCTTCGGCAGCTCCTACAGGAAAATGCGTATCCCCGTGTAGGAGCCGCCGCAGGCGGCGATCTTTTGATCTGAATGTCACCACATATCCATAAGCTGCCTGCTAAGGTTGGCAAGCCCGTCTTCGCAACGGATAATGCCCAGTTTTTCCACCCGCGCATCGATGCGCCCGCCGCGCTTGCGGTCGAAAGAGAAGACCATGAAAGACACCATTCGCCAGCTGATCCAACAAGCCCTCACCCAACTCGTCAACGAAGGTGTGTTGCCTGAAGGCCTGTCGCCGGCGATCCAGGTGGAGAACGCCCGTGATAAGACCCACGGCGACTTCGCCAGCAACATCGCCATGATGCTGGCCAAGCCTGCGGGCATGAAGCCGCGCGACCTGGCGGAAAAAATCATTGCCGCACTGCCTGCCGACGAGAACGTCACCAAGGCCGAAATCGCCGGCCCGGGCTTCATCAATTTCTTCCAGAACACCCAGGCCTTGGCCAACCGCCTCGATGCCGCACTGGCTGATGCTCACATTGGCGTGCGCAAGGCTGGCCCGGCGCAGCGCACCGTGGTCGACCTGTCGGCACCGAACCTGGCCAAAGAGATGCACGTCGGCCACTTGCGCTCGACCATCATCGGCGACGGCGTGGCGCGCGTACTGGAATTCCTCGGCGACGAAGTGATCCGTCAGAACCACGTCGGCGACTGGGGCACCCAGTTCGGCATGCTGATGGCGTATCTGCAGGAAAACCCGATCACCAGCGATGAGCTGTCGGACCTGGAAAACTTCTACCGCGCCGCCAAGCAGCGTTTCGACGAATCCGCAGAATTCGCCGACCGCGCTCGTGGCCTGGTGGTCAAGCTGCAGGCCGGCGATGCCGAGTGCCTGGCGCTGTGGACCAAGTTCAAGGATATCTCGCTGTCGCACTGCCAGAAGATCTACGAACTGCTCAACGTCAAACTGACCATGGCCGACGTGATGGGCGAAAGCGCCTACAACGACGACCTGATCAACGTGGTCAACGATCTGAAAGCCGCCGGCATGCTGGTCGAAAGCAACGGCGCGCAGTGCGTGTTCCTCGACGAGTTCAAGAACGCCGACGGCGACCCGCTGCCGGTGATCATCGTCAAGGCTGACGGCGGTTACCTGTACGCCACCACCGACCTCGCGGCTGTGCGCTACCGCAGCGGCAAACTGAAAGCCGATCGCGCGCTGTACTTCGTCGACCAGCGTCAGGCCTTGCACTTCCAGCAAGTCTTCGCCGTGGCGCGCAAGGCCGGTTTCGTCACCCATCCGATGGAGATGGAACACATGGGCTTCGGCACCATGAACGGCGCCGATGGCCGTCCGTTCAAGACACGTGACGGCGGCACCGTGAAGCTGATCGATCTGCTCACCGAAGCGCAGGAACGCGCCTACAACCTGGTGAAAGAGAAGAACCCGGAACTGGCCGAAGACGAGCTGCGCAACATCGCCAAAGTCGTCGGCATCGGCGCGGTGAAATACGCCGACCTGTCGAAGCACCGCACCAGCGACTACAGCTTCAACTTCGACCTGATGCTGAACTTCGAAGGCAACACCGCACCGTACCTGCTCTACGCCTACACCCGCGTCGCCGGCGTGTTCCGCAAACTGGGCAAGGACTTCAGCGAAGTCGATGGCCAGATTGTGCTGGAAGCCGCACATGAGCAAGAGCTGGCGGCGAAACTGGCGCAGTTCGGCGAAGTGCTGAACAACGTGTCCGACAAAGGCACGCCGCACATTCTCTGCACTTATCTGTACGACGTTGCCGGTCTGTTCTCCAGCTTCTACGAGAACTGCCCGATCCTCGCCGCCGAAACCCCGGCCCAGATGCAGAGCCGTCTGCGCCTGGCCGCGTTGACCGGTCGCACCCTCAAGCAAGGCCTGGAGCTGTTGGGTCTGGAAACTCTGGAGCGTATGTAAGTTGGCTGCCAAGAAAAAACCTGCACCCAAGCGTGGCGCCAGCCGTTACCAAGCTCCTGCGAAGCAACCGATTCCGGGTTGGCTGTGGATGGCCATCGGCCTCACGGTCGGCGCGTTCATCGTGTTTCTGATGAAGCTGGAGCCGGGCAAGGGCAGCGACACGGTCAAGCGCGAGAAAGTCGAACAGGCGCAACAGCAGAAAGCGTCGAAGATCGCCGAGGCCAACAAGACCCCGCCGAGCCCGACGCAACCGGTGAAGCCGAAGTACGACTTCTACACCCTGCTGCCGGAATCGGAAGTGATCGTGCCGCCGGACGCCGTCCCGGAGAAGACCTTGCCGACGCCACAAGTGCCGGCCATTCCGACCACGCCGGTGACCCCGGCGGACGCGGCGAAGATCGACACCGCGCGCGCGCAGGCAGCGTTGGCCGGGATTACCCCGCCACCAGCACCGCCGGTGAGCAAAGCGGCACCGGTAACCAAGTTCTTCTTGCAGGCCGGCTCGTTCCGCAAGGAAACCGATGCTGACAAGGTTCGTGCGCAGATCATTCTGCTCGGTCAGGCGGTAGCGGTTGAGTCCGGCACGGTGAAGGATGAAACCTGGTATCGCGTTTTGGTCGGGCCGTTCAGCAACCGTGAGCAACTGACTACTGCACAGAAACAACTGGCTGGCGCCGGCTTCAGCAACCTGTTGTTACAACAACGCCAGAGCCGCTGATCACCGCCGATCGTTCCCACGCTCTGCGTGGGAACGCCTCAAGGGACGCCCTGCGTCCCAGCAGTGAAGGGACGCGGAGCGTCCCCGGGCTGCATTCCCACGCAGAGCGTGGGAACGATCAGGTGCAACACGCCGCTCGTCCCCTCTGCCGCGCTACGGTTGAAATCCTCTCCAGCACCCCCATATGAATGGGCATAAGGCACTTTCGCCCCGCTGTGTGGAGACTCTTCCCTTGACCACCATCGTTTCAGTCCGCCGTCACGGCAAAGTCGTCATGGGCGGCGACGGCCAGGTTTCTCTCGGCAATACCGTGATGAAAGGCAACGCGAAAAAAGTCCGTCGCCTGTACCACGGCCAGGTCATCGCCGGTTTTGCCGGTGCCACCGCCGACGCATTTACCCTCTTCGAACGTTTCGAAGGCCAACTTGAAAAACATCAGGGCCACCTGGTGCGCGCCGCTGTCGAACTCGCCAAAGAATGGCGCACCGACCGCTCCCTGAGCCGCCTCGAAGCCATGCTCGCGGTCGCCAACAAGGACGCCTCGCTGATCATTACCGGCAACGGTGATGTGGTCGAGCCCGAAGACGGCCTGATCGCCATGGGTTCCGGCGGCGGCTACGCGCAAGCCGCGGCCAGCGCCCTGCTGAAAAAGACCGATCTGTCGGCCCGTGAAATCGTCGAAACCGCCCTCGGTATCGCCGGCGACATCTGTGTATTCACCAACCACACTCAGACCATTGAGGAGCAGGATCTCGCTGAATAAGCCTGACGCGGCCCTGTGCCACGGCTTGTTTCTGCTTGAGGACCGTCAATTATTATGTCCATGACTCCCCGCGAAATCGTCCACGAACTCAACCGCCACATCATCGGCCAGGACGATGCCAAGCGCGCCGTCGCGATTGCCCTGCGCAACCGCTGGCGCCGCATGCAGCTGCCTGAAGAGCTGCGTGTTGAAGTGACCCCGAAAAATATCCTGATGATCGGCCCGACCGGTGTCGGTAAAACCGAAATCGCCCGTCGCCTGGCGAAACTGGCCAACGCGCCGTTCATCAAGGTCGAAGCGACCAAGTTCACCGAAGTCGGCTACGTCGGTCGTGACGTCGAATCGATCATCCGTGATCTGGCCGACGCCGCGATCAAGATGCTCCGTGAGCAGGAAATGACCCGCGTTCGCCATCGCGCCGAAGACGCTGCCGAGGATCGTATCCTCGACGCACTGCTGCCGCCGGCGCGCATGGGCTTCAGCAATGAAGAAACGCCAAGCAGCGATTCCAACACGCGCCAGCTGTTCCGCAAGCGCCTGCGCGAAGGTCAGCTGGATGACAAGGAAATCGAAATCGAAGTCGCCGAAGTCGCCGGCATCGAAATCGCCACGCCGCCCGGCATGGAAGAAATGACCAACCAGTTGCAGTCCTTGTTCGCCAACATGGGCAAGGGCAAGAAGAAGGCGCGCAAGCTCAAGGTCAAAGAAGCGCTAAAGCTAGTGCGCGACGAAGAAGCCGGGCGTCTGGTCAACGAAGAAGAGCTGAAAGCCAAAGCGCTGGAAGCGGTTGAACAGCACGGCATCGTGTTCATCGACGAGATCGACAAAGTCGCCAAGCGCGGCAACGTCGGCGGCGCCGATGTGTCCCGTGAAGGCGTGCAGCGCGACCTGCTGCCGCTGATCGAAGGCTGCACCGTCAACACCAAACTGGGCATGGTCAAGACCGACCACATCCTGTTTATCGCCTCCGGTGCGTTCCACCTGAGCAAGCCGAGCGATCTGGTGCCTGAGTTGCAAGGTCGTCTGCCGATCCGCGTTGAACTCAAGGCCCTGAGCCCTTCGGACTTCGAACGCATCCTCAGCGAACCGCATGCCTCGCTGACCGAGCAGTATTGCGCGCTGCTGAAAACCGAAGGCCTGAACATCCAGTTCCAGCCGGAAGGCATCAAGCGTCTGGCGGAGATCGCCTGGCAGGTCAACGAGAAAACCGAAAACATCGGTGCCCGTCGCTTGCACACGCTGCTTGAGCGTCTGCTCGAAGAGGTTTCGTTCAGTGCCGGCGATCTGGCCAGCACCCACGATGAGAAGCCGATTCTGATCGACGCCGAATACGTCAACAGCCACCTCGGCGAATTGGCGCAGAACGAAGACCTGTCCCGTTATATCCTGTAAGCCATACTTACAGATGTAATGGAACTGTGGGAGCGAGCCTGCTCGCGAAGACGGCGTTACATTCAACCTTTGTGTTGGCTGAACCACCGCTTTCGCGAGCAAGCTCGCTCCCACAAGGTTCCGCACAAGACGGATACCTGCTCATGATCCCCACCGACATCAAACTGCACAAAGCCTCGAAAACCCTGACGCTTACCTATGCGTCCGGTGAGGAATACACCTTGCCCGCCGAATTCCTGCGCGTGCATTCGCCCTCCGCTGAAGTCCAGGGCCACGGCAAACCGATCCTGCAATTCGGCAAGCTCAACGTTGGTCTGAGCAAGCTGGAACCGGCCGGTCACTACGCACTGAAACTGACCTTCGACGACGGTCACGACAGTGGCTTGTTCACCTGGGATTATCTCTACGAGCTGGGGCGACGTTATGACGCACTCTGGGCCGATTATCTGGCCGAGCTCAAAGCCGCCGGAAAAACCCGCGACCCGAGCGAGTCGATCGTCAAGCTGATGCTCTAGTCCGAGCCTTGCGCTCATTAGAGGGCATTTTCTAAATTCATCTGTTTGAATGCTCTGCTGTGTGGCCGAGGATCGGCCTGCTTGCGAAAAAAATTAAACTCGGGTAACCAATGGAGCTGGCAAGTTCCCTGCAGTGCTCTACGACTGTAAAGCAGCTATGCAGAATTAACGGTCACCCGAGCAGTAGTACCTGGCATTGGCTGTGGAACTGCACAGCAGAAAACCGGGTACTCGTCTCAGGACAATGGAGCGTCGTAGATGAGTAACAAGAATAACGATGACCTGAAGTACCAAGCCTCGGAAAACACCCTGGGGCTTAATCCCGTCGTTGGGCTACGCGGAAAGGATCTGCTGGCCTCTGCTCGTATGGTGCTGAAACAGGCCATCAAACAACCGATCCATAGTGTCAGGCACGTCACCCATTTCGGCCTCGAACTGAAGAACGTGCTGTTCGGCAAATCCGAACTGCAACCGGCAGGCGATGACCGTCGCTTCGCTGATCCTGCGTGGAGCCAGAACCCGCTCTACAAACGTTATCTGCAAACTTACCTGGCGTGGCGCAAGGAACTTCATGCCTGGATCGATGACAGCAGCCTGTCACCCAAAGACATCGCGCGCGGCCACTTTGTCATCAACCTGATGACTGAAGCCATGGCCCCGACCAACACGGCGGCCAACCCCGCAGCAGTCAAACGCTTCTTCGAAACCGGCGGCAAAAGCCTGCTCGACGGCCTCTCGCATCTGGCCAAGGATCTGGTGCACAACGGCGGCATGCCGAGCCAGGTCAACATGGGCGCGTTCGAAGTCGGCAAGAGCCTCGGCGTGACCGAAGGCGCGGTGGTGTTTCGCAACGACGTGCTGGAGCTGATCCAGTACAAGCCGATCACCGAGCAAGTCCACGAGCGCCCATTGCTGGTGGTGCCGCCGCAGATCAACAAGTTCTACGTATTCGATTTGAGCCCGGACAAGAGTCTGGCGCGCTTCTGCCTGCGCAATAACGTGCAGACGTTTATCGTCAGCTGGCGCAACCCGACTAAGGCCCAGCGCGAGTGGGGCCTGTCGACGTACATCGATGCCCTGAAAGAAGCCGTCGACGTGGTCACCGCGATCACCGGCAGCAAAGACGTGAACATGCTCGGTGCCTGCTCCGGCGGCATCACCTGCACCGCCCTGCTCGGCCACTACGCAGCGATCGGCGAGAAGAAGGTCAATGCCCTCACGCTGCTGGTCAGCGTGCTCGACACGACGCTGGACAGCGACGTCGCCCTGTTCGTCGACGAGCAGACTCTGGAGACCGCCAAGCGCCACTCCTATCAGGCCGGTGTACTGGAAGGCAAAGACATGGCCAAGGTTTTCGCCTGGATGCGCCCGAACGATCTGATCTGGAACTACTGGGTCAATAACTACCTGCTCGGCAACGAGCCGCCGGTGTTCGACATCCTGTTCTGGAACAACGACACCACCCGCCTGCCCGCCGCGTTCCATGGCGACCTGATCGAGATGTTCAAAAACAACCCACTGATCCGCCCGAATGCACTGGAAGTGTGCGGCACGCCGATCGACCTCAAGCAGGTCACGGCCGACATCTTCTCGCTGGCCGGCACCAACGACCACATCACGCCGTGGAAGTCCTGCTACAAGTCGGCGCAGTTGTTTGGTGGCAAGGTCGAGTTCGTGTTGTCAAGCAGCGGGCATATCCAGAGCATTCTCAACCCGCCGGGCAACCCGAAATCGCGCTACATGACCGGCGAAGAAATGGCGGCCAATGCCGATGAGTGGCAAGAGAACTCGACCAAGCACACCGACTCCTGGTGGCTGTACTGGCAGACGTGGCAGGCCGAGCGCTCGGGCAACCTGAAAAAGGCCCCGCTGAAACTGGGCAACAAAGCGTACCCGGCCGGTGAAGCCTCGCCGGGCACATACGTTCACGAGCGGTAACTGACACCACCACACCCCGTGTAGGAGCAGCCTTCGGCAGCTCCTACACGGGGTGTGGTGAATTTAAATCCACAGGGCCTGACGCATGCCGCAACCGTTCATATTCCGTACCGTCGATCTGGATGGCCAGACCCTCCGCACGGCGGTACGCCCCGGCAAGCCTCACTTGACGCCCTTGCTGATTTTCAACGGCATCGGCGCCAACCTGGAGCTGGTGTTTCCGTTTGTCGCGGCGCTGGACCCGGATCTGGAAGTGATCGCCTTTGACGTGCCCGGTGTCGGCGGTTCCTCGACGCCGAACCGGCCGTATCGCTTTCCAGGGCTGGCCAAACTGACGTCACGGATGCTCGATTACCTCGACTACGGCCAGGTCAACGTCATCGGCGTGTCGTGGGGCGGCGCACTGGCGCAGCAGTTCGCTTACGACTACCCCGAGCGCTGCAAGAAACTGGTGCTCGCGGCGACCGCGGCCGGTGCAGTAATGGTGCCGGGCAAGCCAAAAGTGCTGTGGATGATGGCCAGTCCGCGGCGCTACATTCAGCCGTCCCACGTGATCCGTATCGCCCCGCTGATCTATGGCGGCTCGTTCCGTCGCGACCCGACCCTGGCCGCCAGCCACGCCGCGAAAGTGCGTTCGGCGGGCAAGCTCGGTTACTACTGGCAACTGTTCGCCGGCCTCGGCTGGACCAGCATTCACTGGCTGCACAAGATCCATCAGCCAACGCTGGTGCTGGCCGGCGATGACGATCCGCTGATCCCGCTGATCAACATGCGCATGCTCGCCTGGCGCATTCCCAACGCGCAACTGCACATCATCGACGACGGCCACCTGTTCCTGATTACCCGCGCCGAAGCGGTGGCGCCGATCATCATGAAATTTCTCCAGGAGGAACGTCAGCGCGCGGTGATGCACCCGCATCCGACACCGCTCGGCGGTTAACCCCGGCGGCAGGCTTTATGCAGGCCTTTAAAGAGTGCGCGGCAGGACGCCGCGCAGGCAGCAACCCGCAACAGCGTCTATGGTGTTCTGGTTCGGTGAGTTTGTTTTTGGCCTGAAGACGAAGGAGTGTTGAGTCATGCGCGACAAACCAGCGACGGGCGTAGTGCCCAGCCCCGCCGTGTTCATCAACGCACAAAGTGCGATCACCGGCCTGCGTGGCCGGGACCTGATCTCGACCTTGCGCAGCGTCGCCGCCCATGGCCTGCGCAATCCGATTCACAGTGCGAAGCACGCGTTGAAACTCGGCGGTCAATTGGGCCGCGTGCTGCTCGGCGAAACCCTGCACCCGACCAATCCGAACGACAGCCGTTTCGCTGACCCGGCGTGGAGCCTCAATCCGTTCTACCGGCGCAGCCTGCAGGCCTATCTGGCCTGGCAAAAACAGGTCAAAAGCTGGATCGACGAAAGCAACATGAGCGATGACGATCGCGCCCGCGCGCATTTCGCCTTCACCCTGCTCAACGACGCTGTGGCGCCGTCGAACACCTTGCTCAACCCGCTGGCGGTCAAGGAGCTGTTCAACTCCGGCGGGCACAGTCTGGTACGCGGCATCAGTCATTTGTTCGATGACTTGCTGCACAACGACGGCCTGCCACGTCAGGTGACCAAACAGGCTTTCGAGGTCGGCAAGACCGTGGCCACCACCACCGGCTCGGTGGTGTTTCGCAACGATTTGCTTGAGCTGATCCAGTACCGACCGATGAGCGAAAAGCAGTACGCCAAGCCGCTGCTGGTGGTGCCGCCGCAAATCAACAAGTACTACATTTTCGACCTCAGCCCACACAACAGCTTCGTCCAGTACGCACTGAAAAACGGCCTGCAGACCTTCATGATCAGTTGGCGCAACCCGGATGTACGCCATCGCGAATGGGGCCTGTCGACGTATGTCGAGGCGGTGGAAGAGGCGATGAACATCTGTCGGGCGATCACCGGTGCCCGCGAGGTCAACCTGATGGGCGCCTGCGCTGGCGGCCTGACCATCGCCGCCCTGCAAGGGCATTTGCAGGCCAAGCGGCAACTGCGCCGCGTCTCCAGTGCGACGTACCTGGTCAGCCTGCTCGACAGCCAGATTGAAACCCCGGCCACCCTCTTCGCCGATGAACAAACCCTCGAAGCCGCCAAGCGCCGCTCGTACCAGAAAGGCGTGCTCGACGGTCGCGACATGGCCAAGGTCTTCGCCTGGATGCGCCCCAACGATTTGATCTGGAGCTACTTCGTCAACAATTACCTGCTGGGCAAAGAGCCGCCGGCCTTCGACATCCTCTACTGGAACAACGACAACACCCGTCTGCCAGCGGCATTTCACGGCGACCTGCTGGACTTCTTCAAACACAACCCGCTGACCCATCCGGGTGGGCTGGAAGTGTGCGGCACGCCGATCGACCTGCAGAAAGTCACCGTCGACAGCTTCAGCGTCGCCGGCATGAACGACCACATCACGCCGTGGGATGCGGTGTATCGCTCGACCCTGCTGCTCGGTGGCGAGCGGCGTTTCGTGCTGTCCAACAGCGGCCATGTGCAGAGCATTCTCAACCCGCCGAGCAACCCGAAAGCTGCCTACGTCGAGAACGGCAAGATGAGCAGCGACCCGCGTGCCTGGTACTACGATGGTAAACACGTCGATGGCAGTTGGTGGCCGCAGTGGCTGGAGTGGATTCAACAGCGCTCCGGCGCCCAGCACGAAACCACGTTTACCCTCGGCAACCCGAACTATCCACCGATGGAGGCAGCGCCCGGTACTTACGTGCGTGTGCGCTGACGCTTAACCGAACTTTTCTAAGAAGACTGGATGAAAACCCGCGACCGGATTCTCGAATGTGCTTTGCAACTGTTCAACGAAAAGGGCGAGCCGAACGTCTCCACCATGGAGGTGGCGAACGAAATGGGGATCAGCCCGGGCAATCTCTACTACCACTTCCATGGCAAGGAACCGCTGATTCTCGGCCTGTTCGAACGCTTCCAGAGTGAACTGGCGCCACTGCTCGATCCACCCTCGGATGTGGAACTGGCGCCGGAGGATTACTGGCTGTTTTTGCATTTGATCGTCGAGCGACTGGCGCAGTACCGCTTCCTGTTTCAGGACCTGTCGAACCTCGCCGGGCGCTTGCCGAAGCTGGCCAAGGGGATTCGACATTTGCTCAATGCACTGAAGCGCACACTGGCGTCGTTGCTGGCGCGTTTGAAGGCTTCGGGGCAGTTGGTCAGTGATACGCAGGCGTTGGGGCAGTTGGTTGAGCAGATCACCATGACGTTGCTGTTTTCGCTGGATTATCAGCGGATTCTGGATCGTGAGGGTGAGGTGAGGCTGGTTGTGTACCAGATCATGATGCTGGTGGCGCCGCATTTGTTGCCGCCGGTGAAGGTCGCTACGGAGCGGATGGCCCTGCAATACCTTGAAGATCACGACTGAATCAAAAGCCCCTCACCCTAGCCCTCCCGAAACGTCGGACCGCCCGGAGGGAGAGGGGACTGATTGGGGGATGCTGATGAGCTACACCGACCTGAAAGGGTTTTGTTGAATCCATAATCGACTCGATCCTTCAGGTCGACGTACGACGCAAGACACCTCGTTCGGCCCCCTCTCCCTCTGGGAGAGGGCTGGGGTGAGGGGCGGCCTTGAAATGCACAAACAAAAACGCCCGACCTTCACAGGCCGGGCGTTTTGTTTTGCCCTGAAAAATCAGGACTGACTGGTTGGCGTCGACGGGGTCGATGCAGCAGTCGGGGTGGCCGCCGGAGTCGGTGCTGCGGCGGAATTCGACGCACTCACCGGAGCTGCCGGAGCGGCAGGTTTGGCTGCAGCAGGTGCGGCCGGTTTCGGCGCAGCGGCTTTCGGCGCGGCCGGTTTTTTCACTGCCGGTTTCTTCGCCGCAGCAGGTTTCGCTGCAGGCTTGGCAGCCGGTTTGGCAGCCGGTTTGGCGGCAGCAGTTTTCGCTGCTGGCTTGGCGGCGGGTTTCGCTGCAGTTTTGACCGCAGGTTTAGCTGCCGGCTTGGCAGCGGCTTTGGCGGCAACCGGTTTGGCTGCGGCTTTGGCTGCAGGCTTGGCGGCTGCGGTTTTCGCTGCTGGCTTGGCCGCGGCTTTAGCAGCAGGTTTAGCTGCCGCTTTGGCCAGTGGCTTGGCAGCAGACTTGGCTGCTGGTTTGGCCGCAGCCGTTTTCGCGGCCGGTTTTGCCGCAGCGGTTTTCGCCGCCGGTTGGGTTTTCAGACCGGTGAGTTTTTCGATCTGCTTGGTCAAGGTTTCCACCTTGCTATGCAGTGCTTTGACCTCATTGCGGCTCGGTACACCCAGGCGCGAAATTGCGCTGTTCAGGCGCTTGTCGAAAGCCCCTTCCAGCTCGTCCCATTTGCCCAGTGCGCGATCTTTCACGCCGCTGATGCGCGACTTGGCCGAAGAAGCGGAATCCTTGGCAGCGTCGACTTTTTTGCCGACTGCGGATTTGGTGAGCTTCTCGGCTTTCTCGCCGTCTTTGACCAATGTATCGAAGAGCTTGCTGCCGTCAGTGTCGATCTTCGAGTACACGCCTAAACCAGCCAGCCAGATTTTGCGGGAGTAGTCTTCGACTTTCCCGATCCACGAGCTGCCTTCTTTATCGGTGTTCTTTTTACCAGCCATCCCGTTCTCCTTAAGATTTACGCGCGACGCGTTCGAGCAATGCCGTCAGCTCATCGAGCTTAGCAGAGAGTGTCTCAACGTCATGTTTAGACGGAATGCCGATACGATTCAAGGCGCTTGCTACACGGGAGTCGAACGCCTTCTCGACCTTGTCGAGCTGAACTTCGACACGACCTTTGAACGAGCTGACTTCGCTCTTGGCTTCATCGATCTCGGCGTTGGCCGCTTCGAGTTTTTCGGTGACGGCTTTTTTGCCTTTCTTTTCAACAGTTTGACCAGCCTTGATCAGCTCTTGAAAGTAGTCGCTGCCCTCTTGGCCGACCTTGGCGTAGGCACCCAGGCCTGCCAGCCAGATCTTGCGGGCATAGGATTTGACGTCGCTCAGAGCAGAAGTCGAAGCGTCGATTTTTTTCTTCAAAATGACTTTGGCCATGGTGCACCTCACGCGCAGAAGGTTTGAGGAACTGCCCGGAAAAGTGTCGGGCTCAGGCACAAAGTAAGGAGATAAATTAGAAACGGCACCCTAACAACTGACATAAAAGCTTGGGTGCAGCGCAAAAAAATGTAGGAGTGAGCCTGCTCGCGATAGCGGTCTTTCAATCAAATTTCTGGTGACTGACAGACCGCTATCGCGAGCAGGCTCACTCCTACAGGGGACCGTGTTTCAGACCAGAGCTTTGTCTAGGGCCTTCTCGATCTCGGCTTTGATCATGCCGCTCATGGCCGACATCATGATGCCCAACTCCACATCGACCTTGATCGAATCGTCCGCCACATGCACCGCGCCTTTCACGCCCGAGCGCTTGAGGTTCAGGGTATCGCCCGACCATTGCGGCTCCAGGCCATATTGATCGGAGAGTTTTTGCGCCAGCTTGTCGGCCTTCTCGCGGGCGGCTTCCTTACCCAGGTTGTGGGCACGCTCAACAGTGATTTTGGCCATTACATGACTCCTGATTTAAAAAGATGTGTCGGTAAATCTTGACCGCCGCTGCGGCAAATCGTCCCGAGGATTGCCCATCTTACCTTTAGCCATTCCAAGACAAAGCATGGCTTGGGGATTAGAATGTCGCGCATTCTCTTTTGGTGACAGCGATATGACTGATCAGCGCAAAGGCAGCGATGCCGAACCCACCACTCACTTCGGCTTCAAAAACGTTCCGGAAAGCCAGAAAGCGGAAAAAGTCGCTGAAGTTTTCCACTCGGTAGCCGCGAAATACGACTTGATGAACGACCTTCTGTCGGGCGGCATGCACCGCCTGTGGAAGCGTTTCGCGATCGAACTGTCGGGCGTACGCAGCGGTAACCGCGTGCTGGACATCGCCGGCGGTACCGGTGACCTGACCAAAAAGTTCTCGCACCTGGTCGGCCCGACCGGTCAGGTGGTATTGGCCGACATCAACGAATCGATGCTCAAGGTCGGCCGTGACCGCCTGCTCGATCTGGGTGTCGCTGGCAACGTCGAATTCGTTCAGGCGGACGCGGAAAAACTGCCGTTCCCGGACAACCACTTCGACTGCGTGACCATCGCTTTCGGCCTGCGCAACGTGACGCACAAAGAAGACGCCTTGCGTTCGATGCTGCGCGTGCTCAAGCCCGGCGGTCGTCTGCTGGTGCTGGAATTCTCCAAACCGACCAACGCGCTGATGTCGAAAGCCTACGACGCTTATTCGTTCGCCTTCATGCCGCTGATGGGCAAGCTGATCACCAACGACTCGGAAAGCTATCGCTACCTGGCCGAATCGATCCGCATGCATCCGAATCAGGAAACCCTGAAGTCGATGATGGTCGACGCCGGTTTCGACCGCGTGACCTATCACAACATGACCGCAGGCATCGTCGCCCTGCACCGCGGCATCAAGCCCTGATGTTGCTCACCGGGCTGCTCGCCAGCGTTGAACTCGGCCTCAACCGGGTGCTGCGTCTCGACAGCACGGCGCTGCCGCGGCTGGCGCATTTGACCGGCAAGGTGATTGCCGTCGACTGCCGCAGCCCGGCGCTGCAACTGTTCATCCTGCCGAGTGATGAAGGTCTGATGCTGGCCTCGCATTGGGAAACCGGTGTCGACTGCACCCTGCGTGCGCCGGCCTCGAGCCTGATCAAACTGGCCTTGAGCAAAGACAAGACCGCAGTGCTGCATGCCCCGGAAGTCGAGCTCGATGGCGACAGCGGCGTGCTGCTGGAGCTGGCCGGTGTGCTGCAAGACCTTGAGCTGGACTGGGAGTACGAACTCTCGCGCTGGCTCGGCCCGGTCGCCACGCAACTGGTCGGTGGCCATCTGCGCAGCCGCGCACGCTGGTATCAACAAGGATTTGCCAGCCTCAACCAGAACCTCGCCGAATACCTCGCCGAAGAATCGCGCACCCTCGTCGGGCAGCGCGAAGCCGAAGCGCGATTCAGCGAACTGGACCGGATCAAACTTGATCTGGAACGTCTCGAGGCGCGTTTCGAGCGCCTTTCCCGATCCCTCGACCCAAGCGATAACGCATGAAGCTGCTTGCCGTCCGCCGTCTGTTGCGCATCCAGCGCGTCGTGATCCGCTACCGCCTCGATGACCTGCTGTTCGATCTGCCGCTGCCCTGGTTTCTCCTGGCGCTGCGCTACGTGCTGCCGTGGCGCTGGTTCCCGCGCAAGCCGCTGGACCTGAGCCGGGGCGCGCGTCTGCGTCTGGCGTTGCAGGATCTGGGACCGATCTTCATCAAGTTCGGGCAGATTCTTTCGACCCGCCGCGACCTGCTGCCGGAAGACATCGCCGATGAGCTGATGCTGTTGCAGGACCGCGTGCCGCCGTTCGATTCGCAGCTGTCGATCAAGCTGATCGAAGAACAGTTGGGCAAGAAGATCAGCGACGTGTTCAGCCGTTTCGACGTTGAGCCACTGGCCTCAGCCTCCGTGGCGCAGGTACATGCCGCGCAGCTGAAAACCGGCGAAGAAGTGGTGGTCAAAGTGATCCGGCCGGGTCTGAAGCCGATCATCGCGCAGGATCTGGCGTGGCTGTTTATCCTCGCCCGCACTGCCGAAAAACTCTCCGCCGATGCGCGCCTGCTGCACCCGGTCGACGTGGTCCAGGACTACGAAAAAACCATCTACGACGAACTCGATCTGCTGCGCGAGGCGGCCAACGCCAGCCAGTTGAAGCGTAACTTCGAAGGTTCGCCGCTGCTCTACGTGCCGCAAGTCTATTGGGACTGGTGCCGACCGAAAGTGCTGGTGATGGAGCGTATCTACGGCATCCAGGTCACCGATCTGGCGACCCTTGCCGACCAGCGTACCGACATGAAAATGCTCGCCGAGCGCGGTGTGGAGATTTTCTTCACCCAAGTGTTCCGCGACAGTTTCTTCCACGCCGACATGCACCCGGGCAACATCTTCGTCAGCACCGTCAACCCGTGGAGCCCGCAATACATCGCGATCGATTGCGGCATCGTCGGCAGCCTGACCCCGGAAGACCAGGATTATCTGGCGCGCAATCTGTTCGCCTTCTTCAAGCGTGACTACCGCCGTGTGGCGCAACTGCACATCGATTCGGGCTGGGTGCCGGCGGAAACCAAACTCAACGAATTCGAAGCGGCGATCCGTACGGTGTGCGAACCGATCTTCGAAAAACCGTTAAAAGATATTTCATTTGGCCAGGTGCTGATGCGCCTGTTCCAGACCGCACGGCGCTTCAACATGGAAGTGCAGCCGCAACTGGTGCTGCTGCAAAAGACCCTGTTAAACATCGAAGGCCTCGGTCGTCAGTTGTATCCGGATCTGGATCTGTGGAACACCGCGCAGCCATTCCTCGAGCGCTGGATGCGCGAGCGCGTCAGCCCGAAAGCCTTGCTGGGCAACGTGCAGAGCCAGTTCGAACAGCTTCCGCATCTGGCCAACATGGCCCGCGATCTGCTCGAACGCATGTCCCAGCCGCACGCCTATGACCCGCCGCCACCGTGGCACAAACGCAAGGACGACTGGTTCCTGCGCCTGCTCGGTTGCGCGCATCTGGCGGGCGGGGTGATCCTGGCCATCGGTGGCCCGCTGCACGAATTGGGGCATTGGCCGGCCGGAATCATGGTGGCAGTCGGCTTGTATCTGGTCGTTCGCCGATAGCCAGTTTCGTGAACGGCTGGCACACTGTTTCAATGCCTGAACCCGACTATTGAAGTGTGGGGTTCGCTGTCGGAGTCGAAGATGAAAAACTGGCTGGACGAGATCAAATGGGACGCTGATGGCCTGGTGCCGGCGATTGCCCAGGATCACAAGACCGGACGCGTGCTGATGATGGCCTGGATGAACCGCGAAGCGCTCGAACTGACCGCTGCGGAAAACCGTGCAATCTACTGGTCACGTTCCCGTGGCAAGCTGTGGCGCAAGGGCGAAGAGTCCGGCCATGTGCAGACCTTGCATGAGATGCGTCTGGACTGTGACGCCGACGTGATCATCCTGATGGTTGAACAGATCGGCGACATCGCTTGCCATACCGGCCGTCAAAGCTGCTTTTACCGTGTCTTCGAAAACGGCGACTGGAAGACAGTCGACCCGGTCCTGAAAGACCCGCACGCTATCTATTCCGCAGGACACAAACATGAGTGACACCCTGACCCGCCTCGCTCAGGTACTTGAAGAGCGCAAAGGCGCAGCCGCCGACAGCTCGTATGTGGCTAGTCTGTATCACAAGGGCCTGAACAAGATTCTGGAGAAAGTCGGCGAAGAGTCGGTCGAAACCATTATTGCCGCCAAGGACGCCGCCATCAGCGGCGACTGCAGCGACGTGATCTACGAGACCGCCGACCTGTGGTTCCACAGCATGGTCATGCTCGCCCAACTGGGGCAGCATCCACAGGCCGTGCTGGATGAACTGGATCGTCGCTTCGGCCTGTCCGGACACGTCGAGAAAGCCTCGCGTCCGTCCGCCTGAACAATTTTTAGAGAGGAACAGCAACATGGGCATTTTTGACTGGAAACACTGGATCGTCATTCTGGTTGTCGTGGTGCTGGTGTTCGGCACCAAGAAACTGAAAAACCTCGGCACCGACGTTGGCGAGTCGATCAAGGGCTTCCGCAAAGCCATGAACGACGATGAAAAACCGGCTGCCGATCCAACCGTGACACCTGCGCAGCCAGTGCCACCGGTGCAGCCGCAAGCCACCGCTCAGGCCAATCCGCCGCACACCATCGACGTGCAGGCGCAGAAAGTCGAAGAGCCGATCCGCAAAGACGTGTGAGCACTGACTAATGTTTGGTATCAGCTTCTCTGAACTGCTGCTCGTCGGCCTCGTCGCCCTGCTGGTGCTGGGCCCCGAGCGTCTGCCGGGCGCTGCACGCACCGCCGGCCTGTGGGTCGGACGGCTGAAGCGCAGCTTCAACGCGATCAAACAGGAAGTTGAACGTGAAATCGGTGCTGACGAAATCCGTCGGCAACTGCACAACGAGCACATTCTGTCGCTGGAGCAAGAGGCGCGGAAGATTTTCAATCCGGTTCAGCAAGAACCGACGCCGGTTGAGCATGTGGGTCAGCAGACGATTCATGCGCCGACCGCGCCTGTTACGCCAGCACCGGCACCCGCTGCCGTTGTAGCACCGACAGAGCCGGCGCCAGCCGCTGTGGAACAATCTGTTGAACACGTTGCGCCAACCGCCGCGCCGATCACACCTGCGCCTCACGACAACACTTTGCCGCCGCGAGCCCCATGAGCGATCTCCCCGAAAACGACCAGCACATGCCGCTGGTTTCGCACCTCACCGAGTTGCGCACCCGCCTGCTGCGTTGTGTGGCGGCGATCTTCATCATCTTCGCCGGGCTGTTCGCCTTCACCCAGCAGATCTATACCTTCGTCTCGACGCCGCTGCGCCAGTACCTGCCGGTCGGCGCGACGATGATCGCCACCGACGTGTCGTCGCCGTTCCTGACGCCGCTGAAGCTGACGATGATGGTTTCGCTGTTCCTCGCGATCCCGGTGATCCTGCATCAGATCTGGGGCTTTATCGCGCCGGGCCTGTACAAGCATGAGAAACGCATCGCCGTGCCGCTGCTGGTCTCCAGCATCCTGCTGTTCTACACCGGCATGGCCTTCGCCTATTACTTCGTGTTCCCGCTGATCTTCAAGTTCTTCGCTGCCGCCACCCCGGCCGGCGTGGAAATGATGACCGACATCGCCAGTTACCTCGATTTCGTCATGACGCTGTTCTTCGCCTTCGGCGTGGCGTTCGAGATCCCGGTGGCCGTGGTGCTGCTGGTGTGGATTGGCGTGGTCGACGTTGCCTACCTGAAGAAGATCCGCCCGTACGTGATCATCGGCTGCTTCGTGGTCGGCATGATCCTGACGCCGCCGGACATTTTCTCGCAGACCCTGCTAGCCGTGCCGATGTGGATGTTGTTTGAAATCGGCATCCTGTTCGGTGGCTTGATCAGCAAGCGCGAACGTCCGGAAGAAAACCCGGCCGACGACCACAACGACCAGCCGCCAGCGACCCAGGCATGAACCTGCTGTTGCTCGAAGAGGCTGACTTCATTGCGGCCGACCGTGTGGTGCTGCGTGATCGCCGCCTGACCCATATGCAGGAAGTTCACCGTTCGGAAGTCGGTGACAGCCTGCGCGTTGGCCGTATCAACGGGCTGATGGGCACGGCTGAACTGCTGCGCCTCGAAGCAGGTGAAGCCGAGCTGCGCGTCAGCCTCGATCAGCCACCACCGGCCAAGCTGCCGCTGACCTTGGTACTCGCTCTGCCGCGCCCGAAAATGCTTCGCCGGGTGTTCCAGACCGTCGCGACCATGGGCGTGCCGAAGGTGATTCTGGTCAACAGCTATCGGGTCGAGAAGAGTTTCTGGCAGACGCCGTTTCTTGAGCCTGAGGCGATTCGCGAAAATTTGATCCTCGGCCTCGAACAGGCCCGCGACACCGTGCTGCCGGAAATCATCATCGAGAAGCGCTTCAAGCCGTTTGTTGAGGATCGGCTGCCGGCGATTACCGACGGCACCCTCGGTCTGGTCGGCCATCCCGGTAACTACCCGCCGTGCCCACGCGCCCTCAGCGAACCCGTCACCCTGGCCATCGGTCCCGAAGGTGGCTGGATCCCCTACGAAATAGATTTGCTGGCCAAATCGGGCCTGCAACCGGTGCAACTCGGCGAGCGCATCCTGCGCGTCGAAACCGCCGTCACCGCCCTGCTCGCCCGGCTCTTCTAAGTTCAACTCCGCTCCCGTGTAGGAGCTGCCGAAGGCTCGGGCCGCGATCGGACGATCTTTTAATTTTGCTTCAACAAAACAAGATCAAAAGATCGCAGCCTCGTTTCACTCGACAGCTCCTACAGGATGGCGGCGTCCCGGATAAATGGTGTTACAGATTGCCATCATCCGGCCGATACCCTCTCCATAAGTCCAATTAGTGGTCCGAAGGGAGTGGTCGCATGTACCGTTGGTTAGCCGAGAGTCTTGGAAACGTCAGCGTCAAACGCAAGCTGGGAATCGGTTTCGGCCTGGTGCTGTTGCTGACGCTGTTGATCACCTTCACCGGCTGGACCGGCATGAGCGGTATTATCAGCCGCGGTGACAAGCTCGGTTTTATCTCCAGCCTCAACGAACTGACCAAAGACCTGCGCCTCGCGCGCCTGGACTACGAAGCGCGCCGTGGCGAACAAGGTCCGGGCGTGGTCAACGACCTGCTCGGCAAACTCGACAGCGGCCTGCAAACCGCGCGCAGCCTGATTGAACAGCCGTCCGACGCGGCGATGGTCGATCAACAACTGGCCGCCGTTGCCGAATACAAACGCGCTTTTGCCGACATGACCCAAGCCACCGTGCAGCGCGAAGACGCCCGCAGCAAGCTCGGCGCCAGTGCCGACAATGCCGTGGCGAAAGTCGCCGAAGTGGAAAAATCCATGCTGGCGGGTGACAGCGTCGCGCAATTCAACAGCGTGATCGAGCTGAGCAAACTGCTGCAGCAAGCCCGCTACCAAGTGCGCGGCTACACCTACAGCGGCAAGGCCGAAGCCGAGCAACCAGCGCTCGACGCCATCGACAACGCCCTGAAAAACCTCGACAGCCTGCCGGCGAAATTGCCGGAGCAGCACATCGCCAACCTGCAACAGGCTACCGCCTCGATCAAAGCCTATCGCGCAGCAGTTGCGCAGTTCCGCGACTCGCAGGTCAACAATGCCAAGGCCGCCGCGCGCATGTCGACGCAGGGCGACATCCTTATCGACGTCAGCAAGAAACTCACTGAATCGCAGACCATCGTTCGTGATACCGATGCCGCCCACGCCAAAAACATGCTGATCATCGCCACCTTGCTCGCCGTGGCTTTCGGCTTGCTTGCCGCCTGGGCAATCACCCGCCAGATCATCATCCCGCTGAACCAGACCCTGAAAGTCGCCGAGCGCGTGGCTGCGGGCGACCTGACGCACAACTTGGTTTCCCTGCGTCGCGACGAACTCGGCCAACTGCAACGTTCGATGCAGAGCATGACCCAAGGCCTGCGTGAACTGGTAGGCGGGATCAGCGATGGCGTCACCCAGATCGCCAGCGCCGCTGAAGAACTGTCGGCGGTGACCGAGCAGACCAGCGCCGGGGTCAACAATCAGAAAATCGAGACCGACCAGGTCGCCACCGCCATGAACGAAATGGCCGCCACCGTGCAGGAAGTCGCGCGTAACGCCGAAGAGGCTTCCGAAGCCGCCGTCGCTGCTGACCAACAGGCCCGCGAAGGCGACAAAGTCGTCGGCGAAGCGATTGCTCAGATCGAACGCCTGGCCGTTGAAGTCGGTCACTCGACCGAAGCCATGGGTGAACTGAAGCGCGAAAGCGACAAGATCGGCAGCGTCCTCGACGTGATCAAATCCGTGGCCCAGCAAACCAACCTGCTGGCCCTCAACGCCGCCATCGAGGCCGCGCGTGCCGGTGAAGCCGGGCGTGGTTTTGCCGTGGTCGCCGACGAAGTGCGCAGCCTTGCGCAACGTACGCAGAAGTCCACCGAAGAAATCGAAGAACTTATCGTCGGCCTGCAAAACGGCACCCAGCAAGTGGCAACGATCATGGACAACAGCCGCACCCTCACCGACAGCAGCGTTGAACTGACCCGCCGTGCCGGTGGTTCGCTGGAAAGCATTACTCGCACCGTTTCGGCGATTCAGGCGATGAACCAGCAGATTGCGGCAGCGGCCGAGCAGCAGAGTGCGGTGGCTGAAGAGATCAACCGTAGCGTGCTGAATGTGCGGGATGTGTCGGATCAGACGTCGGCGGCGAGTGAAGAGACCGCGGCGTCCAGCGTTGAGCTGGCGCGGTTGGGGACGCATCTGCAGATGTTGGTCGGTCGATTTAAGGTCTAGCCCAACGATCGTTCCCACGCTCTGCGTGGGAACGCATCCTGTGACGCTCCGCGTCGCGCATGCAAAGGGACGCGGAGCGTCCAGGGCGGCATTCCCACGCGGAGCGTGGGAACGATCAGGTACTACAAGACCTGACGCAAGAAGGCCTGCGCACGCGGATCCTTCGGCGCATCAAAGAATTCAGCCGGCGCAGCATCTTCCAGCAGCTTGCCGTGATCGAAAAACAACACCCGATCCGCCACTTCCCGGGCAAAGCCCATTTCGTGGGTCACGCAGACCATGGTCATGCCTTCCACGGCCAGGTTCTTCATCACATCCAGCACCTCGCCGACCATTTCCGGGTCGAGCGCCGAGGTTGGCTCATCGAACAGCATGACCTTCGGCTCCATCGCCAGCGCTCGGGCAATCGCCACGCGCTGTTGCTGACCACCGGACAGGCGTGACGGAAATTCGTTGGTCTTCTGCGCAATCCCGACCTTTTGCAGCAACTCCATCGCCTTGGCTTCGCGCTCTTGCTTGCCGCGCTTGCGCACGACTTTCTGCGCCAGACAGAGGTTTTCCAGCACGGTCATGTGCGGGAACAGGTTGAAATGCTGGAACACCATGCCGACTTCGCGGCGGTAGGCGTTGACGTCGGTTTTCGGGTCGGCCAATTGCAGGCCGTCGATGCTCACCGAGCCGGAATCGAATTGTTCCAGGCCATTGAGGCAACGCAGGAAGGTCGACTTGCCGGAACCCGACGGGCCGATCACCACCAGCACTTCGCCTTTGGCGACCGTGGTGCTGACGTTATCCACCGCGCGCACCACTTGCCCACGGGTGTCGAAGACTTTTACCAGATCGCGGACTTCAATCACTTTGCGCGAGCCTCCGCTCAAGCCGGCTGGCGATTTTCGACAGCGGCAGGTTGATCAACAGGTACAGACCGGCGACGCAGAACAAAATCTCGAACGGCGAGAACGAGGTGGTGATGACCTCGCGGCCGCTTTTTAACAGTTCGGTGATGGCGATCACCGACACCAGCGAGGTGTCCTTGACCAGACTGATGAATTGCCCGGCCAGCGGCGGCAGCACTCGTTTCAGCGCTTGCGGCAACACCACGTGACGCATCGATTGACCGGCACTCAGACCGAGCGAGCGCGCCGCTTCATTCTGGCCACGGGCAATCGATTGCACGCCGGAGCGGATGATCTCCGCCACGTAGGCGCCAGTGAACAGCGACAGCGCGGCGATCCCGGCGAACTCGCGGGACAGGTTCATCACCGTGCCGATGAAGAAGTAGAAAATGAAGATCTGCACCAGCAACGGCGTACCGCGCACCAGTTCGACGTAGATCGTCGAGAGGTCGCGCAGGGTCGGGTTGTTCGACAGCCGACAGAGGCCGGTGACCAGACCGATCAGCAAACCCAGGACACCGGAAACCACTGACAGCCAAAGCGTGGTCCACAGCCCCCACAACAGCGGGCCTGCTGCCCAATGCCGAGTCACGCCCACGACGTCGCCTTCGGCGACATCGTCGCCCTGAGCGAATTGCAGGCTGTTCTCGTCGACAGTCAGGTGCTGCTCGTCACCGGCGTCGTTGCGCAGGGTGACTTGCGCGCTGCTGCCCTTGCGCACCAGTTCGGTGACGGTGGAGATGTCGGTGGCACGCTGGGTTTCCTCGGCCTGATAGGCGAAGTACTGCGGCACACGGTTCCAGCGCCATTCGTAGGACATCAGCGACGTCGCGTAATACAACGCGCCCGCCAGGCCGACCAGCACCAGCACGGTGAGGACGTGCCAGGGCCATTGGGCTTTTTTCTGTTTCATTGCAGGTTCTCGGATGATCGTTCCCACGCTCTGCGTGGGAATGCCGCTCGGGACGCTCTGCGTCCCTGCCTGTTCGTGACGCGGAGCGTCACAGGATGCGTTCCCACGCGGAGCGTGGGAACGATCAGCGGATGCGCGTTATTCCATGTCCTTGAGCCACTCGGTGCTCTTGAACCACTTGTCATGGATGCGATCGTAGGTGCCGTCTTCGTGGATCTGGTGCAGGAAGTTGTTGATGAAGTTGAGGCTGTCGTAGTCACCTTTCTTCAAACCGAACGCCAATGGCTCGTAGGTGAACGGTTTGTCGAGGAACACCAGTTTGCCGGCGCCGACCTTGGTCACCGCAACGACGTTGTACGGGGCGTCATAGATAAAGGCGTCAGCCTTGCCGTTGACCACGTCAAGCACGGCTTCCTGCTCGTTGTCGTAGCCGTGGTACTTGGCTTTGGAGATCAGCTTCTTGGCGACCATTTCGCCGGTGGTGCCGAGCTTGGAGGTGATGCGGTAGTCTGCTGTGTTCAGGTCTTTGTAGGACTTGATGGTGCCTTCCAGTTCCTTGCGGATCAGCAGGGTCTGGCCGACCACGATGAACGGTTCGCTGAAGTTCAGGCGCAGGTTGCGTTCCTGAGTCAGGGTCATGCCGCTACCGATCATGTCGAACTTGTCGGTCATCAGCGCCGGGATGATGCCGTCGTAACCGGTGGAAACCAGTTCCAGCTTGACGCCCATGGCCTTGGACATGGCTTTGAGGATATCGACTTCGAAGCCGATGATTTCGCCGCGCTTGTTGGTCATTTCGAACGGCATGTAGGTCGGATCCATACCGACTTTCAACGTGCCGCGCTTGACCGCGTCATCGATCGCACCGGCCTGCGCCGCATTGACTGCAACCAGTGCCGTGACGCCGACCAGCAGCATCGACAGATACTTCTTCATCTTCAAGTCCCCAAAACCATTGCGTTTGCGGCGCGAAAACCAACAGTGACGGGCAAAAAAGCCCGGGTGCGCCAATTCGGGGACGGATGCTAACGCACTCGTTTTTTTGCACAAGGTTTAATGGACGATTTGTTTAACAATCAAGAGCAGACCCTCACCCCAGCCCTCTCCCCGAGGGAGAGGGGGCCGATCGGGGGATGCTTCAGAGGTACGCCGACCTGAATCGGATTTGCCGAATCCATAATCGACTCGATGCTTCAGGTCGACGGATAGCGCCAGACACCTCGGTCGGCCCCCTCTCCCTCTGGGAGAGGGCTGGGGTGAGGGGATTTCGGCGGCCATAAAAAAACCCCGCTGAATCAGCGGGGTTTTTTCATCAGGCCGGCTGAGCCTGCAAGCTCACCGGTCGCAGCGGCAGCAACGGCGCATGCGGATCGGCTTTCACCGACGCGCGCCATGCATCCAGCCACTCGGCGTGACCTTCAGCCCAAACCTGCTCGTGCAGACGCGCCAGCGCTACAGGGTCGCTGAGCAGTTGCAGACGATCATGGTTGTTCAGCCCGGCCGGGCCAACCTTGATCGCGTGGCGCACACGTTCCTGACGCAACCACTCGATCGGCTCGGCCTGACCGTGACGGGAGGTCGCCAGCGAGCACGCCAAAGCGTTCTGCTGTGGATCGACCACCGCGCGGACAAAGCCGTCGTTGAGGGCGTGGTAACGATTTTCGTGGGTGTACTGATCAGTGGCCAGCAGCGCCTGCGGTGGATTGTATTCCTCAGGGATGAGGAACAGGCTCTCGTCACGGGACTTCAGGCCCAGACCGACACGGCTGGAGATCACCGACACCGGGATCGACAGCATCAGCGAACCGACGATCGGCACCAGCCACCAGAGGAAGCTCGGGTTCAACCAGATCACCAGCAGCGCCCAGCAGAAGCCCAACAGGGTCTGCGGGCCGTGGCGTTTGACCGCTTCGCTCCAAGGCGTCGAGTCGTCATCACGCTGCGGCGAGTTCCAGGTCGCGGCCCAGCCAAGGAACGCGGCGAGGACGAAACGGGTGTGGAAAATCATCCGCACCGGCGCCAGCAGCATGGAGAACAACATCTCCAGCAGCATCGACAGGGTCACTTTGAACTTGCCGCCGAACTCTTTCGCGCCCTTGGCCCAGATCAGAATGATGCTCAACAGTTTCGGCAGGAACAGCAGCACGATGGTCGTCGAGAACAGCGCGATCGCCTTGTCCGGGTGCCATTGTGGCCACAGCGGATAGAGCTGACGCGGTTCGAGGAAGTACTGCGGCTCCATCAGCGTGTTCACCGCCAGCAGCGCGGTCGACAACACCAGGAAGAAGAACCACAACGGCGCCGACAGGTACGACATTACGCCCGTCAGGAACACCGCACGGTGCACCGGGTGCATGCCTTTAACCAGGAACAGGCGGAAATTCATCAGGTTGCCGTGGCACCAGCGACGGTCACGCTTAAGTTCGTCGAGCAGGTTCGGCGGCAGTTCTTCGTAGCTGCCCGGCAGGTCGTAGGCAATCCACACGCCCCAACCGGCACGGCGCATCAGCGCGGCTTCAACGAAGTCGTGAGACAGAATCGCACCGGAGAACGCACCTTTACCCGGCAACGGCGCCAGGGCGCAGTGGTCGATAAACGGCTTCATGCGGATGATCGCGTTGTGACCCCAGTAATGGGATTCACCCAACTGCCAGAAGTGCAGACCGGCGGTGAACAGCGGGCCGTAAACGCGGGTGGCGAACTGCTGCATACGCGCATACAGGGTGTCCATGCCCGACGCACGCGGCGCGGTCTGGATGATCCCTGCGTCCGGCGTGGCTTCCATCAAGCGCACCAGACTGGTCAGGCACTCGCCGCTCATTACCGAGTCGGCGTCGAGCACGACCATGTACTTATAGTCACCGCCCCAACGACGGCAGAAGTCGTCAAGGTTGCCGCTCTTGCGTTTCACACGACGGCGACGACGGCGATAGAAGATCTTGCCGAAGCCTTTGGCCTCGCGGCAGACGTCCAGCCAAGCCTGTTGCTCGGCCACGCAAATGTCGGTGTCGTTACTGTCACTGAGGACGAAGAAGTCGAAACGATCCAGATCACCGGTGGCAGCGACCGACTCGAACGTTGCGCGCAGACCGGCGAATACGCGCGGTACGTCTTCGTTGCAGATCGGCATCACCAGCGCGGTACGCGCGTCTTTGGCAATCGGCTCGTTGCCGGCGCTTTTGCCGGAGATACGGTATTTATCGTGACCGGTGAGCAACTCGAGGAAGCCCATCAACGCCGTCCAGAAACCCGCCGATACCCAGCAGAACAGAATCCCGAACAGAATCAGGATGCTGGTTTGCAGCGCATACGGCAGCACTTGCGTGGCGGTTTGCAGCAGCGGTTGATGCAGGACTTCTTCGAGATCAACGAACGACCAGCCCTGGTACGGCATGATGCCTTTCATGTACCAGCCGGCGACGATGGTCTGGCCGAGCATCAGCAGCAACAGAATGTAGCGACGAATCGAACCAACGGTGCGCCAGCGCGCGGCCGGCAGGACGTTTTCGTCTTTCGGCGGCTGCGGCGGGTTGGTGCGACCGGTCATGCGGCGCCAGCCACGCACCAGAATATTGGTACGCCATGGCTCCGGCACGACTTTGGTCCGACGGATCGGCGGCGTTGCCTTCAGGCTGACGCGACCGCTGGCGTCGAGCACCAGCATCTCCGCGTCTTCAAGTTCTTCGGCGGTGCTCAGGGTCAGGCGCTTGCCCACCGAAGCCTGGGCGGCTTCGGCAGGGGCGTCGAACGTCGCGGACGACAGGCGTTCATGCAGCTCGCTGAACGACTGGCAGCCCGCGAGTTCCGCGCGCTGCTCGTCGGTCATCGGCAGATGCGCCAGATACTCGGACAGAGTCTCTGGCTGTACTTGAGAGTTACTCATCGGCAGGCAACTGATAGCTCCAGGTCTCGGTCAGGACTTCTTCAGTCGGTGCCGATTCCGGTGTGGCTGGGGCCGCGTCGGCAGCAACAGGCTGCTTGGCGTCTTTGTTGGCCTTGTCCTTGGCATCTGCAGCTGGCTTGGCGTCGGCCTGTTTGGCCTCGGCGGCTTTGGCTTCCTTGTCGATTTTCTCTTGTTGCTTGGCGGCAACCTTGTCGGCCTTGGCAACGGACGAGTTGGACGCCGGCACCGAAGACTTGGCCAGATCGGCCGTGACGATTGGCTGCACCAGAGCGGCACGCATCTCGGTCGACTTGCTCGCGTCCTTGATCTTCATGCGCAGCGTCAAGCGCCAGCCTTTGGTTTCCGGGTTGTAGCGCACGCTGTTTTCAACCAGTTCGGCGTTGTCGCCGACACTGACCTGACTACGCACGTCGGCATCCGGTGCCAAGGCCGCCAGCGATGGACCTTCGAAGTCGACCAAGTAGGCAACGCTGCCATCCGGCTGACGGATCAGGTTCGACTGTTTGACGTCACCGGTCGAACGCAGAGTCTGCGATACCCAGGCGCTGTCCGGCGCGTGAATCGCCGCTTCGTCCATAGTCCAGTGCATCCGGTAGGCGAAGTCCAGTGGCTGGCCCGGCTCGGGCATTTTTTCCGGGCTCCAGAACGCAACGATGTTGTCGTTGGTTTCGTCGGCGGTCGGAATTTCTACCAGATCAACGGTGCCTTTGCCCCACTCGCCCTTCGGCTCGATCCAGGCGCTTGGGCGCTTGTCGTAGCGGTCATCGAGGTCTTCGTAGTGGCTGAAGTCGCGACCACGCTGCAGCAGACCGAAGCCACGCAGGTTCTCGACGCTGAAGTTGCTTACGGCCAGGTGTTTCGGGTTGTTCAGTGGACGCCAGATCCACTCGCCGTTACCGGCATGGATCGACAGACCGCTGGAGTCGTGCAGTTCACGACGGTAGTTGAGGACTTTCGACGGCTGGTTGGCACCGAACAGGAACATGCTGGTCAGCGGTGCGATACCCAGTTTACCGACCTTGTCACGCAGGAACATCTGCGCCTTGACGTCGACAATGGTGTCGCTGCCCGGACGCAGGATCAGACGGTAGGCACCGGTAGCACGCGGCGAATCCAGCAGGGCGAAGATCACCAGGTGCTTGTCACCCGGCTTCGGCTGTTGAATCCAGAACTCGCGAAAACGTGGGAACTCTTCACCCGACGGCAGCGCGGTATCAATCGCCAGGCCACGGGCCGAGAGGCCGTAGGTGTGGCCCTTGCCGACAACGCGGAAGTAACTCGCGCCGAGCATGGTCATGATTTCGTCTTGCTTGTCGGCCTTGTTGATCGGGTACAGCACACGGAAACCGGCATAACCCAGTTGTTCGGTGGCTTTCGGATCGAATTTCAGGTCGCCGAAATCGAATCGGGTCGGATCGTATTTGATCTCTTCGACGGTGTTCGCTGTGATTTCGTTGATTTTCACCGGTGTATCGAAGTGCATACCCTGGTGATAAAAGGACAGTTTGAACGGGGTCTTCTGATCAGCCCACTCAGCCTTTTCGGTGAGGAAGCGGATTTTCTGATAGTCCGCGAACTTCATGTCGCGGAATTCGTTCGGCAGGTTGCTGCGCGGGGCTTCGAACTTCTGCCCGGCCAGCTCTTTGGCCTTGGCCGATACATCGTCAAGATTGAACGCCCAAAGCTGACCGGCGCTGAGCAGGCACAGGAGCGCCGAACCCGCTACCAGGGCACTTCGCATGCGTTTGGCAGACATTTTTGCTGCATTACAGGGACTAACAATCACGAGCAACCCTCGCCGAAAACAGATCAAAAAACCAACGGCCAGATGAAGTGCCTGTGAGGCTTTCGGCAGTGAAAAGCCGACCTTCCAGAGCACCCTTGCCAAGTTGGCGAGCATTGTTCCGACTCCGCTGGGGCAAAATGATTCCCCAATCGGATCCAGACAAGTCTCTACCTAAGTCAAAAATGAATCAGCGAACGCTGATCCCAGTGCGCGCGATTATCTAGTAGCCCGCATGACAACGCATCAGGGGTAACAAAGTATTTATCGCGAAAACACCCTAAAAACAGTCGAAATTTCCTAAAAAGGTGTTTCAAGCGCTTTCAGGTCTGTAACAAAAAGGTAACCGGGCCATCGTTGACCAAATGCACCTGCATATCGGCGCCGAATCTACCTGATGCCACAGTGCCATGCACCTGTTTCGCACTGCTTAATAGATAGTCGAACAATTCCTCGCCCAAGGCCGGAGGCGCGGCCGTCGAAAAGCTCGGGCGCAACCCGCTTTTGGTGTCGGCCGCGAGGGTGAACTGCGAGACCAGCAGCAACCCGCCACCGACATCGGCGAGGGACAAGTTCATCTTGCCCTCCGCATCACTGAATACCCGATAGTTAAGCAGTTTATGCAGAAGTTTGTCGGCGCTGGTACGCGTGTCGTCGGGTTCGACCGCCACCAGCACCAGCAAACCGTGATCCACCGCGCCAACCACTTCGCCGGCGACTTCAACCCGCGCACCGCGTACGCGCTGTAACAGCCCCTTCATGCTTCTTCAGGCGGCAGGTCGAGCAGGCGCCGGGCCATGTTGCCCGCGGCGCGTACCAGTGCATCGGTGATGCCCGGTTCAGAGGCCGCGTGGCCGGCATCACGGATCACCTGCAGTTCGCTGTTCGGCCAGGCCTGATGCAATTCCCAGGCGTTGTCGAGCGGGCAAATCACGTCGTAACGACCGTGAATGATCACACCCGGCAAATGGGCGATCTTGCCCATGTCGCGGATCAGCTGGTTCGGCTCAAGGAAGGCATTGTTGGTGAAGTAATGGCACTCGATCCGCGCAATCGACAGTGCGCGCTGCGGTTCGGAGAAGCGATCGACCACCAACGGGTTCGGCCGCAGGGTTGCAGTACGACCTTCCCAGGTCGACCAGGCTTTGGCCGCGTGCATCTGGGCGATCTGGTCGTTGCCGGTCAGGCGCTTGTGGAATGCGCTGAGCAGGTCATCGCGCTCGTCCAGCGGAATTGGCGCGATGTAGTCCTGCCAGTAATCAGGGAACAGACGGCTGGCACCGGCCTGATAGAACCATTCGATTTCCTGCGGACGGCAGAGAAAGATCCCGCGCAGGATCAGACCGTGCACACGCTCCGGGTGGGTTTGTGCGTAAGCCAGCGCCAAGGTCGACCCCCACGAACCGCCAAACAGCACCCATTTATCGATGCCTAGGTGTTTGCGGATGCGCTCAAGGTCGGCGACCAGATCCCAGGTGGTGTTGTTTTCCAGGCTGGCGTGCGGCGTGGAGCGTCCGCAACCGCGCTGGTCGAAGGTGACAATGCGATACAGGTTCGGATCGAAATAGCGACGGCTCTGCGCGTCGCAACCGGCGCCGGGGCCGCCGTGGATGAACACAACCGGCAAACCCTCCGGTGAACCGCTTTCGTCGACGTACAGCGTATGGGTGTCATCGACAGCCAGATCGTGCCGGGCGTGAGGTTTGATCTGCGGAAACAAAGTCTGCATTGCGCGCTCCGTAAGGGGTCGAGGTCATCCCTGGGGGGACTTCTATTATTCTGCCGTTGGGCATCATAAACCCGATTTACGTCAATGAGCATGTCCTCGGCGCTTCGAAATACGATGAAAATCAATGGACACAATAATGTCCGCACAGGACGACCTGGTCTGCCAGCAATGCTTTCAAACTATAAGCTCTCTTAAACCAATCTTTTGCGTATAAAAACAACAGCGCCTATCACATTACCATCTCCGCAACAACTGTCAGGCTTATCAGTAGACACTTCATACTCAGCCAACTTTAATCATGTCGTTCAACAACTGTTTTAACTGACAGGATAAAAATGGATGCCCTATGAATACGCCAAACGACCAAGCCCTTGCCAAAGAGTTTTTTACCGCCACGCTAATTTATCCAAAGGAAGAGAAAGCATTCAAAGCCAGCAATGTAAGTATTACTGATGATACTACGGAGTCAGGTGTGAAGTGCTGGACAATCACGGCATCTGAGTACACCAAAGATGAAAAGGACGGCACCGTTGAAATCCACACTCTCTTACTCTATATAAAAAAGGCCAGCGCCGATCACTCGTTCAACGGCAAGACCGCTCTGGGTCCGGCATTGGCCTTCCCGGACTTCAAGGAAGACAGCGCAGGCTACTACATACTCAAAGACAGCCCGGACGATCAGGATGATGACTTTGATTCCATCCTCGACTCACCTGGAACTGAAGGTGAACTTACCTATTCCCAAACCCCCGATAGCAAGTTCTACATGGGGTCCTTTAGTTTTATTGTAAAAAACCCGGATAACACACAGCACACTATAAAAGGTGAATTCAATATCAGGAACGCCGCCGCACATGTTATTTAAAATACAAGGTCGGTATTTGCTGTAGTCCCGCCCCCTCATTCGGCAGTGGAATAATGATCGCGCTTTTGCGCGCGATCATTACACATTGGATCAACAGGTGCCTTTCCCCCAATTTAGCAGGCCTTGCAAAAGCTCCTTGAGCACCACCCGCGTCGGCTCGGCCAGATCGGCGCGATAGCGGAACGGCTCGAACTCTTCCATGTAGGTGCTCTGGCACAACTCCAGTTGCACGGCGTGGATGTTCTCGGCCGGGTTGCCGTAGTGACGGGTGATGTGGCCGCCCTTGAAGCGTCCGTTGAGCACGTGGCTGTATTGGTCGTGAAGCGCGCAGATCGCTTCAAGTTGCGTGGCCAATTGCGGATCACAACTGGCGCCATTGAAGGTGCCGAGGTTGAAGTCCGGTAGTTTGCCGTCGAACAGGTGCGGGATGATCGAGCGGATCGAGTGCGCGTCGAACAGCAGCGCGTAGCCGAATTCGGCTTTCAATCGCGCCAGTTCTTCCTGAAGCGTGCGGTGGTAAGGCGTCCAGATCTGCTCCAGGTAGATTGCGCGTTCCTCTTTCGACGGCTCATGGCCTTCACGGAACAACGGGATGCCATCGAACAGCGTCGCAGGGTGCAGACCGGTGGTGGCACCGGCGTACAGCGGTTTGTCGTCGGACGGACGATTCAGGTCAATCACAAAACGCGAATACTCGGCGGCCAAGGTGCTGGCGCCCAGTTCTTCAGCAAAGTCGTAAAGCTGGGGGATATGCCAGTCAGTGTCCGGCAGGCTTTTCGCGTCCGGGATGAGTCCGGCCTCCACCGCCGGGGTCAGGCGCACA
Source organism: Pseudomonas sp. Mb7 (assembly GCF_054790525.1). NCBI lineage: Bacteria > Pseudomonadati > Pseudomonadota > Gammaproteobacteria > Pseudomonadales > Pseudomonadaceae > Pseudomonas > Pseudomonas sp. Mb7. The sequence goes on along the minus strand of NZ_CP186501.1, from coordinate 6,085,209 downwards.
CCGGCATGCGGCATGCTGATCAGCAGCGGCACGCGACCTTGTTTGAAGTTCAGAACCTTATCCACAACCGCCCTCCTACAGATTTGATTCGACGCCGTGACGCACGACGCGTTTATCCAGATCACCACCGAGCCAATAGGCCAGATCCGCCGGGCGATCGATTTGCCAGGCAACAAAGTCCGCGACCTTGCCGACTTCCAGCGAACCGTGGGTGTCGGCCATGCCCAGCGCTTGTGCGGCGTGAATGGTCGCGCCGGCCAGGGCTTCTTCCGGGGTCATGCGGAAGCAAGTGCAGGCCATGTTCAGCATCAGGCGCAGCGACAGCGCCGGCGAGGTGCCGGGGTTGAGATCGCTGGCGATGGCGATTTTCACCTTGTGCTTGCGCAAGGCGTCCATCGGCGGCAACTGGGTTTCACGCAGGAAGTAGAACGCGCCCGGCAACAGCACCGCGACGGTGTCGGATTTGGCCATGGCAATGGCGTCAGCCTCGTCCATGAACTCCAGGTGATCGGCAGACAACGCCTTGTATCGCGCGGCGAGGCTTGAGCCGTGCAGCGATGACAGCTGTTCGGCATGCAGCTTCACTGGCAGGCCGAGTTTTTGCGCGGCGATGAACACACGCTCGACCTGTTCAGGGGAGAACGCCAGGTATTCGCAGAAGGCATCTACGGCATCGACCAGACCTTCGGCGGCCAACGCTGGCAGCATCTGAGTGCAGATCAGATCGATGTAATCGTCGGCGCGATCCTTGTACTCCGGTGGCAACGCGTGGGCGGCGAGGCAGGTGCTGCGCACGCTGATCGGCAACTCTTTGGCCAAGCGCCGGATGACCCGGAGGATCTTGCGTTCATTGGCCAGATCGAGGCCGTAGCCCGATTTCATTTCGACCGTGGTCACGCCGTCGCGCATCAGGCTTTTCAGGCGTTTGGCGGCGCTGGCGAACAACTCGTCTTCCGTCGCTTCACGCGTCGCGCGCACGGTGCTGGCGATGCCGCCGCCCGCCGCCGCGATTTCCGCGTAGCTGACGCCTTGCAGTCGCTTTTCAAATTCGCCACTGCGGTTACCACCGAACACCGTGTGGGTGTGGCAGTCGATCAGACCGGGGGTGACCCATGCGCCTTGCAAGTCGTTGACCGCCGGGTATTCGCCGGACGGCAATTGATTGCGCGGGCCGATCCACTCGATGTGCGCACCGGACGTCACGATGGCCGCATCCTCGATGATCGAGTAGACGCCTTGCGCCATGGTTGCGACGTGGCAGTGTTGCCAGAGGGTTTTCACTGTTGGCCTCCGTTGGGGTTGGTGATCGTTCCCACGCTCTGCGTGGGAATGCAGCCGTGACGCTCCGCGTCACTGGACGCGGAGCGTCCCTTGAGGCATTCCCACGCAGAGCGTGGGAACGATCAGTGTGTAGGGTTAAAGGCTAGGCAAAAGCTTTGCCGAAACCAGCTCAGTCAAACACCTCGAAGCCAACAGTTCAGTCGCCGCATTGATGTCCGGAGCAAAAAACCGGTCCTTCTCATAGAACGGCACTTCCTTACGCAAAATCGCCCGCGCCTGCTCCAGCTTCGCCGAGGTCTTCAGACCGTTACGCAGATCCAGACCCTGCACCGCCGCTAGCCATTCCACCGCGAGAATCCCGCGAGTGTTTTCAGCCATTTCCCACAGACGCTTGCCGGCCGCCGGGGCCATCGACACATGGTCTTCCTGGTTGGCCGAGGTCGGCAGGCTGTCGACCGAGTGCGGATGGGACAGCGCCTTGTTCTCGCTGGCCAATGCTGCCGCAGTCACCTGGGCAATCATGAAGCCGGAGTTCACCCCACCATTGGCGACGAGGAACGGCGGCAGTTGCGACATGTGCTTGTCCATCATCAGCGAGATGCGCCGTTCGCTCAGCGAGCCGATTTCGGCGATGGCCAGGGCCATGTTGTCAGCAGCCATGGCCACCGGTTCGGCGTGGAAGTTGCCGCCGGAAATCACATCGCCTTCAGCGGCGAAGACCAGCGGGTTATCCGATACGGCGTTGGCTTCGACGGCCAGCACTTCAGCAGCCTGACGAAACTGCGTCAGGCAAGCGCCCATGACTTGCGGCTGGCAACGCAGCGAATATGGATCCTGAACCTTCTCGCAGTTCTGGTGCGAGTCAGAGACTTCGCTGCGCTCACCGAGCAGATCGCGGTAAGCGGCAGCAGCGTCGATCTGACCTTTCTGGCCACGTGCGGCGTGAATGCGTGCATCGAACGGCGAACGCGAACCCAATACCGCTTCAACCGTCAGACCGCCCAGCGCGAGCGCGCCGGCAAACAGGTCCTCACCTTCGAACAAACCACGCAGAGCAAACGCGGTAGAAACCTGAGTACCGTTAAGCAGCGCCAGACCTTCTTTCGCCGCCAGCGTCAGCGGCGTCAGGCCAGCCACTTTCAGCGCTTCGGTGGCTTCCATCCACTCACCCTTGTAGCGCGCCTTGCCTTCACCCAGCAGCACCAGCGACATATGCGCCAATGGCGCGAGGTCACCCGATGCACCTACCGAACCTTTCAGTGGAATGTGCGGATAGACCTCGGCATTGATCAGGGCGATCAGCGCATCAATCACTACGCGGCGGATGCCGGAGAAACCACGGCTGAGGCTGTTGACCTTGAGCACCATGATCAGCCGCACCAGTTCGTCGCTGATCGGCTGACCGACACCCGCAGCGTGGGACAACACCAACGAGCGCTGGAGGTTTTCCAGGTCTTCGCTGGCGATGCGCGTCGAAGCGAGCAAGCCGAAACCAGTGTTGATGCCGTACGCGGGGCGATTCTCGGCGAGGATCTGCTCGACGCAGGCGACGCTGGCTTCGATCTGTGCCGAGGCGCTGTTGTCGAGAGTCAGCTTGACCGGGTTCTGGTAGACGTCACGCAGTTGGGCCAGGCTCAGTTGGCCGGGAATCAGGTTCAGCGCAGTCATTTTGTGCTCCTTTTGAGAGTTTGTTATTAACTCGCCAGACGCTCCGGAGATGTCCGTTGTCCGTCGCGTCTCGCCTTTTGGGGAGTCGCGCCTTGGCACGCTGGCGTGGGTATTGTCAGTGCAGATTCGGTAATACGTTGTGCAGCGTATTCGGGTTTTTCAGAACGCTCGCAGCGGCAGCGATATCCGGCGCCAGCCAGCGATCCTGGTCGTAGGCCGGAACCGTTTCGCGCAGCAGTCGCCACGCGCGGTCAGTGCCCACGCCAAAGCGCTGTTCCTTGAGGAATTCAAACGCCTGCGCCGCCAGCAGATATTCGATAGCGAGTATCTGTGTACAGTTTTCCAGGGCGCGGTGCAGCTTCAGCGCGGCGTTGGTGCCCATGCTCAAGTGGTCTTCCTGCAGGCCCGAGGTAATGTAGTTATCGAGCACCGCCGGTTGCGCCAATTGACGGTTTTCCGCACACAGTGACGCGGCGACGTATTGCACGATCATCATCCCGGAATTAACCCCAGGATTGGCCACCAGAAATGCCGGCAGACCGCTAACGTGCGGGTTCACCAGACGATCGAGGCGACGCTCGGCAATCGAGCCGATTTCGGCCATGGCAATCGCCAGCAAATCCGCCGCCATCGCCACCGATTGCCCGTGTGGGTTGGCTTGCGACATCACCCGGAAATTGTCCGGCGTGCCCAGCAGGAGCGGGTTATCAGTGCAGCCGTTGAGTTCGGCTTCGACCTGTTTGATCGCATGTTCCAATTGATCGCGTGCAGCGCCGTGCACCTGCGGGATCGAACGGATACTCAGCGCATCTTGAGTACGGATGCCCTTGCTCGACGCAATTACTTCACTGCCATCGAGCAACGCACGCAGATTGATGCCGACCTGCTGCATGCCCGGGTGCGGTTTCAGCGCGATGATCTCAGCGTCGAACGCATCGATCTGGCCGCGCTGGGCTTCGAAACTCATTGCGCCGATGACGTCGGCCCATTGCACCAACCGCGTTGCGTCGGCAATCGCCAGACAGCTGAGGCCGGTCATGCACGGCGTGCCGTTGACCAGGCACAAACCGTCCTTCGCACCCAGTTGCACCGGCTTCAAGCCTTCTTCAGCCAATGCCTGTTGCGCCGAGGTGATCTGGCCGCGATAGCTGACATTACCGACGCCGAGCAACGCGATGCCGATGTGCGCCATGTGCGTCAGATAACCCACCGAACCTTGCGACGGCACTTGCGGAGTGATGCCGCGATTGAGCAGCGTCAGCAGGCCTTCGACGACCCGGCGATGGATGCCGGATTTGCCGTGGCTGTAGTTGTGAATCGCCGCGCAGATGATCGCGCGAGTCTGCTCATCGGGCAGCACCGGGCCGACGCCGCAGGCATGGCTAAGCAAGGTGTTGCGCGAGAGCTGGCTGAGTTGCTCGTCTTTGAGCGAGACGTTGGACAAACCGCCCAGACCGGTGTTGACGCCATAGGCGCGCTCGCCGCTGGCGACGATGCGCTGAACGATGCCTTGGGCGTTTTCGATGCGCGCCCAGATGTCGCTGGACAGTTCCAGAGGCGCGCCGTGACGGGCGACGGCGACCACGTCCTGCCAACGCAGGGGGCTGCCGGTGATAACGATTTTTTCAGCCTGGGACATCTAAAAAACCTCTTGAACAAGATCGTTCCCACGCTCTGCGTGGGAATGCCGCCTGGGACGCTCCGCGTCCCGACTTCTGCTCTGTGCAGGGTGACGCGGAGCGTCACGGGATGCATTCCCACGCAGAGCGTGGGAACGAGCGTCAGACCACCGCCGCCCGCCGCTGCACAAACCGGTCAACGTACTCATCCGCCGGCGAATGCAGAATCTCGCGTGGCGTGCCGACCTGAATCAGCCGGCCATCCTTGAGAATCGCGATGCGGTTGCCGATACGCACCGCCTCATCGAGGTCATGGGTGATGAAGACGATGGTCTTGTGCAGGGTCTTTTGCAGCTCCAGCAACTGGTCCTGCATCTCCGCGCGAATAAGTGGATCCAGCGCACTGAACGCTTCGTCCATCAGGATGATGTCGGTGTCCGCCGCCAAGGCGCGGGCCAGGCCGACACGCTGACGCATGCCGCCGGAGAGCTGGTGCGGGTATTTGTTTTCGTAGCCTTTGAGGCCCACGGTGTTGATCCAGTGCAGCGCGCGTTCCGAGCACATCTGCTTGCTCTCGCCACGCACTTTCAGGCCGTAGGCGACGTTGTCGAGCACGCTCTTGTGCGGCAGCAGGCCGAAGCTCTGGAACACCATGCTGATCTTGTGCCGGCGAAATTCGCGCAGGGCGTCCATGTCGTATTGCAGGATGTCCACACCGTCGACGAGGATCGCGCCGCTGGTCGGGTCGATCAGGCGGTTGAAGTGACGCACCAGCGTCGACTTGCCCGAGCCGGACAGGCCCATGATCACGAAGATCTCGCCGGTGCCGATGCTCAGCGACAGGTCGTTAACGCCGACTACGCAACCGGTTTCGTTCAGCACCTGATCCTTGGTCTTGCCCTGGCCGACCATGGCCAGCGCTTCTTTGGCGCGGTTGCCGAAAATCTTGAAGACGTTTTTGACTTCGATCTTGCTCACGGTTGCGTTGCTCATTTGCTCACCTCATGCCGTGGCCGACCGTACGCCTGAGTAATGCGGTCGATGACCACTGCGAGAATCACGATCGCCAGACCGGCTTCGAGGCCGCGTCCAACGTTGAGAGTCTGAATCCCCACCAGCACATCTTCACCCAGACCTCGGGCACCGATCATCGAAGCGATCACTACCATCGACAGGGCCATCATGGTGGTCTGGTTGATCCCGGCCATGATGCTTGGCAGGGCCAGCGGCAATTGCACGCCGAACAGTTGCTGCCAGCGGTTGGCGCCGAACGCGTTGATCGCTTCCATCACTTCGCCGTCGACCTGGCGAATACCCAGATCAGTCAGGCGAATCAGCGGCGGCGCGGCGTAGATCACCGTGGCGAAAATCGCCGGGACCTTGCCCAGACCGAACAGCATCAGCACCGGGATCAGATACACGAAGCTGGGCATGGTCTGCATGATGTCGAGCAGCGGCATCAGCACCGAACGCAGGCGATTGCTGCGCGCCGAGAGAATCCCCAGCGGGATGCCGATCAGCACCGAAATGATCGTCGCGACCATCATCAGCGCCAGCGTCTGCATGAGCTTGTCCCACAGGCCAACGGCGCCGACGAGGAACAGCAGACCGACGATGACCGCCGTGGTCACCACTTTGCGCGTGGCGTGCCAGGCGACGACACCGACGATCGCCAGCATCAACCACCACGGCGCCGCACGCAGCAGGCCTTCGAGGTTGACGATGGCCCAGAGCAGGGTGTCGGAGATGTGGCGGAACACATCACCGTAGTTGGTGACCAGCGAATCGACCCAACCGTTGACCCAGTCGGCGATGGAAAAGGTAAAGCTTTCGGGAAACATAAGCGGCTCTCAATCAGAAATCTCAATCAAGCGATTACGGCATATCTCCCGGCCAGCCTCACGGTTGACCGGGAGGTATCGACCTACAGCGCCGCGTCGATTTTCTTGGCTGCGTCTGCACTGACCCACGCATGCCAGACCTCAGGATGTTCCTTGAGGAAGATTTTCGCCAGTTTTGGCGACTCGATACGTTCCTTGGCCATGCGGCCCAGGTTCTGGTTCAGAAGGTCGATCGGCAGGTTGACCTTTTCCAGCACGGCGACCAGTTCCGGGGCTTCGTCGTGGAAGGTTTTCGACAGGCCGACCTTGATGCTTACGGTCTTGTCGACGCCGGGTTTTTCTTCCAGTTTCACCGCGTCGATCTGGCCCATCAGCGGGGTTGGCGACCAGTAGTAGAACAGGATCGGCTCGCCGCGCTTGTAGCTCGACAGCACCGCCGCATCCAGCGCCGGGCCTGTGCCCGGGCGGAAGTTGGTGTAGCTGCTTTCGAGGCCATAGCTTTTCAACATTTCGCTGTTATCGAGTTCGCAGGTCCAACCCGCCGGGCAGTTGTAGAAGCGACCCTTGGACGGCTCTTCGGCGTCCTTGAACACGGCAGCGTATTTGCCCAGATCGGCAATGTTTTTCAGGTCCGGGGCTTTCGGCTCAAGCTTGCGCTTGGCGTCGCCTTCAATCACGTAGCGCGGCACGTACCAGCCTTCGACAGCGCCGACAATCGGTGCACCGACACCGACGACCTTGCCGGCCTTCTCGGCCTTGTTCCAGACTTCGCTGCGGCCGACCCACTCTTCGGCGAACACTTGAATATCGTTGCTGCTCAGGGCGTTCTCCATGGTGATGGAGTTGCCCGGGAGGCTGTCGGTCTTGCAGTCGTAACCTTTCTCCAGCACCACTTGCAGCACGTCGGTCAGCAGCATGCCGCTTTCCCAGTTCAGGCCGGCGAATTTCACCGGTTTACCCGATTCGCACCAGCCAGCGGCTTGGGTCGCACCGGCACTGGCCAGCAGGCCCATGGACAGCAGTGTGGTGAGCAGGGTCTTGTTCGATTTCATTGTTTCGACGCTCCTAATCATGAATTGGCTTACGGCAGTCAAGAGGCATCCAGCCCTGTCCACGTCCAATCAGGCCTGCGCCGCAGCGCGACCGGCCCCACTTTTTTCAGGTGGTACAACGCTGTTCTGCTCGACCGGCAGAATCAGTTGATCAGGTACCGCGCTGTGCCATTTTTTTGCGCACACGTAGTAGACGGCAGCCGGCAGCACCAGACCGATGATCCAGGAAATGTCCACATCACCGAGGGCCGCCACCAGCGGGCCGGTGTAGAACTTGGTGGAGATGAACGGCAACTGCACCAGCACACCGAACACATAGACGCTGATGCCGAGCAGGTTCCAGCGGCCATAGCGACCGTTCGGATTGGCCAGCGCCGGCACGTCATAGCGCTCGCGGGTGATGCAGTAGTAATCCACCAGGTTGATCGCGCTCCACGGGGTGAAAAACGCGAGCAGGAACAGGATGAAAGACTTGAACGCACCGAGGAACGAGTGCTGACCAAGCAGTGCAATCAGGGTCGCTGCGCCGACAATCACCAGCACAAACACCAGACGCTGCATGCGCGTAACGGTCAGGTGACCTTTGAAACCACTGATGATGGTCGCGATGCACATGAAGCTGCCGTAGGAGTTCAGCGTCGAGATGGTCACCTTGCCGAACGCGATGCTGAAGTACAGCAGCGCAGCGGTGGCACCGGTGCCGCCCAGACCGACGATGTAAGCCACCTCATGACCGGCGAACTGGCCGTTGGCCGAAGCCGCAGCGAACACACCGAGGATCATCGCCACTTGCGCGCCAACCACTGAACCGGCACCGGCGGCGAAGAAGGTTTTCACCGCCGAGGTGTTGCTCGGCAAGTAACGGGAATAGTCAGCCACGTAGGGGCCGAAAGCGATCTGCCAGGAGGCCGCGAGCGACACCGCGAGCAGGAAGCTGCTCCAGCTGAAATGACGGATTTGCAGGAGTGCGCCGACGTCGGTTTGGCTCATCAAACGCCAGAACAGGAAGACGAAAGCGATCACGCCAATCACGCTGGCAACACGGCCGATCCAGTGGATCACCCGATAACCGAGCACCGTCACCAGCACGATGACGCTGGCAAAAATCAGGATGCCGACGCTGTCACTGACGTTAAACAACTGACCCAACGCTTGACCGGAAAGCACGGTACCCGTCGCGGTGAAACCCAGGTACATCAGGCACACCAGCACGATCGGGATTGCCGCGCCGTAAACGCCAAACTGCACGCGACTGGAGATCATCTGCGGCAGACCCAGTTTCGGCCCTTGCGCAGCGTGCAACGCCATCACCCCGCCGCCGAGCAGTTGGCCGATCAACAGACCGATCAACGACCAGAACACATCACCGCCCAGCACCACGGCCAGGGCCCCGGTGACAATCGCGGTGATTTGCAGATTCGCCCCCATCCACAGGGTGAACTGGCTAAACAGACGACCGTGTCTTTCCGCTTCCGGGATGTAGTCGATCGAACGCTTTTCGATCAACGGTTTGTTGCCTGCACGATCGGTGTTAACAGCCATGATTCAACCTCTGTGGATTGTTCCGGGTTTTGTTCTTTTTTGGCTTTTGCTTTTGTAGGAGTGAGCCTGCTCGCGATTGCGGTGTGTCAGTCAGCACATTTGCCGACTGTGCCGGCCTCATCGCGAGCAGGCTCACTCCTACAGGGGTTGTGCGTTTATTTACCGGTAATCATCGGCAGGTTCAGGCCCTGTTCCTTGGCGCAGTCGATGGCGATCTGGTAACCGGCATCGGCGTGACGCATGACACCGGTGGCCGGGTCGTTGTGCAGTACGCGCGCAATACGCTCGGCCGCTTCGTCCGTACCGTCGCAAACAATCACCATGCCCGAGTGTTGCGAGAAGCCCATGCCGACACCGCCGCCGTGGTGCAGGGAAACCCAGGTCGCCCCGCTTGCAGTGTTGAGTAATGCGTTGAGCAGTGGCCAGTCGGACACAGCGTCGGAACCGTCCTGCATCGATTCGGTTTCACGATTCGGGCTTGCGACCGAGCCGGAGTCGAGGTGGTCGCGACCGATCACGATCGGCGCCGACAGCTCACCGCTGCGGACCATTTCGTTGAAGGCCAGACCGAGCTTGGCGCGCAGGCCCAAACCAACCCAGCAGATACGTGCCGGCAGCCCCTGGAAGCTGATGCGCTCGCGGGCCATGTCCAGCCAGTTGTGCAGATGGGCGTCGTCCGGGATCAGCTCTTTGACCTTGGCGTCGGTTTTGTAGATGTCTTGCGGATCACCCGACAGCGCCGCCCAACGGAACGGACCGATGCCACGGCAGAACAGCGGACGGATGTAGGCCGGTACGAAACCCGGGAAATCGAAGGCGTTTTCGACGCCTTCTTCCTGCGCCATCTGACGGATGTTGTTGCCGTAGTCGAAGGTCGGGATGCCTTGCTTCTGGAATTCCAGCATGGCTTTGACGTGCACCGCCATCGACTGCTTGGCGGCTTTGATTACGGCGGCCGGTTCGGTCTTGGCGCGAGCGCGGTATTCGTCCCAGGTCCAGCCCGCCGGCAGGTAGCCGTTGAGCGGGTCGTGGGCGCTGGTCTGGTCGGTGACCATGTCCGGGCGTACGCCGCGCTTGACCAGTTCCGGGAGAATTTCTGCGGCGTTACCCAGCAGGGCGATGGAAATCGCTTTACCTTCTTTGGTGTATTTGTCGATGCGCGCCAGGGCGTCGTCGAGGTCTTTGGCCTGCTCGTCGACGTAACGGCTTTTCAGGCGGAAATCGATGCTGACTTGTTGGCATTCGATGTTCAGCGAGCAAGCGCCGGCGAGGGTTGCCGCCAGCGGTTGCGCACCACCCATGCCGCCCAGACCGGCGGTGAGGACCCACTTGCCGGTGAGGTTGTCGTTGTAGTGCTGGCGACCGGCTTCAACGAAGGTTTCGTAGGTGCCTTGAACGATGCCCTGGCTGCCGATGTAGATCCAGCTGCCGGCGGTCATCTGGCCGTACATGGCCAAGCCTTTGGCGTCGAGTTCGTTGAAGTGCTCCCAGCTCGCCCAGTGTGGCACCAGGTTGGAGTTGGCGATCAGGACGCGCGGGGCATTGCTATGAGTCTTGAATACGCCGACCGGCTTGCCGGACTGCACCAGCAGGGTCTCGTCGTCGTTCAGGTTGGTCAGGCTCTCGACGATCTTGTCGTAGCACTCCCAGTTACGCGCGGCGCGACCGATACCACCGTAAACCACTAGCTCTTTGGGGTTCTCGGCGACTTCCGGGTCGAGATTGTTCATCAGCATGCGCAGCGGCGCTTCGGTCAGCCAGCTCTTGGCGGTCAGCTTGTTGCCGCGGGCGGCGCGGATCTCAACGTTGCGAAACTTTGTAGGCTTATTGTCAGTCACGAAAAAGACTCCTCAGCGATCAATTCAAACCAACCCTGGCAGTGGGCAAGCAGCCTGCGTGCATCAATGCGCGACAAGCGAATCAGTGGACGCTGCGGAGAGTCTCGAACAACTCATACGCATACGTCTTTACTTGTACATACAAGCATATGCAATCAAGCGGCCAACTTGTTGGAGGGGTGTTCAAGAAAAATCGCGGGCACGGCTGGACGGCGCCTGAATCAAGGGTTCGGGCGTGGATGAAATTTTTCATGGGGATGATTTAGGGCGACGGGACTTTGTTACGTGAGCGTGGTTTTGCGCCACGCTGGGGCGTTCGGTAACAAGTTGGTGCGTGGGTTGGGAACACCCCAAAAGCAAAAGATCGCAGCCTTCGGCAGCTCCTGGATTGGGATTGATGTAGACCCTGTAGGAGCTGCCGAAGGCTGCGATCTTTTAAGATTTTTGAATCAGCGCGCAGTCAACTCGATCACGCAGCATGCGGCGTTGGTGGAGACTTCGGCCAGCCCACTGTTACCGTCCAGTTGCAGACAATCATGTCGCCCCAACTGCGACGTGCTGTCGCCAACCGCCACTTCCAGCAAATCGCTGACACTGAACACCAGCAACGTTCCCGCCGAACTGAAGAGCCGCTGCTCACCGTCCAGCCACTGCAACCGCGCGCTGTAACGCTGCGGCGCATAGATCAGGTTGAAATCGCGAATCGCACCGCCTAGCAGCGTGCACGACACCTGGCTCTCACCACTGAAAGCAAACGGGTCGAGCGGTAACAGCGGCCGCGTATCGTCGCCGTCAACGCACAAGGTCATGCCGTCACCCTGCAACACGGTGATCACCCGCTGGTAACCGGCGAACGTCGAAAAACCACCCGACTCAGCGATGTCGGCAATCGACAGGCGCCAGCCAAAACCGTCCAGGCCGGCCCCCGCGTCACGGGTGATTTCTTCAGTGCTGCCGCCACCGTTTTTCCACGGCATGCGCGGGTAGCCTTCGGCGCGTAAAACCTTCACTTGAGTCATTTATGAAAGCGTCCTTCCAGACGATGACGGGAACCTGGGTGAATCAGTCGAGCAGCGGTAACCGGCTGGCGCCCCGACCATGTGCGGCGACGAATCAGCAAACACGGCTCGCCTTTTTCAATCTGCAGCAACTTGCACTCGGAGGGCTCGGCCAGAATCGCTTCAACCACGTGCTCGCCCTCAGTCAGCGGCGCCACCTGATTGAGATACGCGTAAGGCGTCTGCAGAGTGAAATCCTGCTTGAGGTATTCCGGCGCGACCAGTGCGTTGACGAAACGGTCTTCGATTTGCACCGGAATATCATTTTCGTAATGCACGATCAGCGAGTGGAACACCTTCTGCCCTTCACGCATGTCCAGCGCCAGCGCGCGCTCGGAACCGGCAGCCTCTTCTTCAAGAGTGATGACCTGGCAGGTGTGGCGATGGCCACGGGAGGCGATTTCGTCGGCGATGTTGTGCACTTCGAACAGCGCAGACTGGCTCTTCGGTTCGGCGACAAAGGTGCCGACGCCTTGCATGCGCACCAACAGACCGTCAGCGGTCATCTCGCGTAGCGCGCGGTTGATGGTCATGCGGCTGAAACCGAGTTGATTGACCAGCTCGCTTTCGGACGGCACGCGGTAGTGCGGCGGCCAGTTTCCGCTGTCGATCTGCTGGGTGATCATCTGTTTGACGCGGGCGTACAAGGGCGCCGGACTGTCGCCCATGTTCGCGGCCAACGGGGAGACTGGAGGCGGAGTCGGCACGGTTGATCCCTGTTCATTGGTGAAAGTGGCTAGCTTGCCGGAGTTTACCGGGCAGGCAAACGTCTGTATATGTATATACAAATAACACACGATGGGGTGCTGAACCATGTCCGCCTTCTTTGCCGAACGCGCGCTGCTGCCTAACGGATGGGCCAACAATGTACGTCTTGAGGTCAGCGCCGATGGCCTGCTGACCCAGATTCAGGCCGATTCCACCGCAGACGGCGCCGAACGGCTGAGCGGCCCGCTGTTGCCGGGCATGCCGAATTTGCACTCCCACGCCTTCCAGCGGGCGATGGCGGGTCTGGCTGAAGTGGCCGGCAATCCGAGCGACAGTTTCTGGACGTGGCGCGACTTGATGTATCGGCTCGTCGGAAAAATCAGCCCGGATCAGCTCGGCGTGATTGCCCGTCAGCTGTACATCGAAATGCTCAAGGCCGGTTATACCTCCGTCGCTGAATTTCATTACGTGCACCACGACAGCAATGGTCAGCCTTACGCCGATCCGGCTGAACTGGCCTTGCGCATCAGCCAGGCTGCGAGTGAAAGCGGCATCGGTCTGACGCTGTTGCCGGTGCTCTACAGCCACTCTGGTTTCGGCGGCCAGACGCCGAATGACGGCCAACGTCGCTTTATCAACAGCAGCGAAAATTACCTGAACCTGCAATCGCGTTTGCAGCCGTTACTGGCGCAGCAAAAGGCGCAATCGCTGGGCCTTTGCTTTCACTCGTTGCGCGCGGTCACGCCGCAGCAGATCAGCGAAGTCTTGGCGGCCAGCGACAAGCAATGCCCTGTGCATATTCACATCGCCGAACAACAGAAAGAAGTCGACGACTGCCTGAGCTGGAGTGGTCGGCGGCCGCTGCAATGGCTGTACGAAAATACCGAAGTCGATCAGCGCTGGTGCCTGGTGCACGCCACTCACGCCAACCCGGAAGAAGTCACGCTGATGGCCAAGAGTCGCGCCATTGCCGGACTGTGTCTGACCACTGAAGCGAACCTGGGCGACGGGATTTTCCCGGCGGTGGATTTCCTCGCCCAGGGCGGGCGCATGGGCATAGGTTCCGACAGTCATGTGTCGCTTAGCGTGGTGGAAGAATTGCGTTGGCTGGAATACGGCCAGCGTCTGCGCGATCAGCGGCGCAATCGCTTGTATGGCGCGGATCAACCGATGGTCGGGCGCACGCTGTATGACGCGGCGCTGGATGGCGGTGCGCAAGCGTTGGGGCAGCCGATTGGCGCGCTGGAGGTTGGCAAGCGTGCGGACTGGATTGTGCTCGACGGCAGCGATCCGTATCTGGCGACGGCCAATGGCGACGGGATTTTGAATCGCTGGTTGTTTGCCGGCGGCGATCGTCAGGTGCGCGATGTGCTGGTCAATGGTCAGTGGGTAGTGCGTGATGGTCGACATGCTGGCGAAGAAGACAGTGCTAGCGCCTTCACCCAGGTCCTGCGTGACCTCCTGGGCTGACGCATAACCCAATGTAGGAGTGAGCCTGCTCGCGATAGCGGTGTATCAGTCACATATTTATGGCTGACACACCGCTATCGCGAGCAGGCTCACTCCTACAGGGGGTTTGTGGTGTTCTTCAGTTCGAGGTCTTGGCCATCTGCCGATCCGACGCGCGCCAGATCAATCGCGTGGTGTCATAGCCTTGCTGACGTGCCTTGCTCAGCAGCTCTTCACGGACCACCCCGTTGACGGTCGGTGTGCGCGACAACAACCACATGTACTTGCGACTCGGGTCACCGACGATGGCGGTCTTGTAGTCATCGCTGACGTACAGCACCCAGTATTCGCCTTTCGCCACACCCGGAATCAGACGTGAGAACCAGGTATCGAATTCGACCCAGAGCTTGTCGGTCTTGCCCGGCACCTGTGGATAAGCCGTGCCCTTGGCTTCTTCCCACTGCCAGTCCGGAGTCAGGCAGCGATTGAGCACCGCGACATTGCCGTCAGGCTTTAGGGTGTAATGGGCTTCGGACTGCGCGCAATTGCGCTGGAAATACATCGGCAAGCGCGCCAGTTCATACCAGGTGCCCTGATAACGCTTGAGATTGACGCTGTTGACGGTTTTCGGCGCCAACGGGTCGACGCCGGAAGTGGCGCAGCCGGCCAGTACCAGGCCGGCAAAAAGGATCAGCAATAACCGCTTCATTTTTCTTCTCCGTGGGCGCGAAGCCCCGGTTTACTTCAGGCCTTGGCCGGAAAACATCAGCACTTTGTCACCGGCGTACTGCACGCTGATAAAGCTGTTCTTGTCGCCCCAAGTGCAACTGGACATGCCGAGCGCGCCCGAGCAATCGGTGGGCTTGCCGAGCAGAGTCTCGACTTCGGCCTTGGCCATACCGGCCGAGAGCTTCGAATAGTTTTCCTGATTGACCTTGCTGCATGCGGCCAACAGCACGCAAAACGTCAGAAGGGCGATAGATCGCAGCGACATGGTGTAACTCCTGGAACGAGGGGGGGATGGCATGGTGCCAACCAGAAGCTTAGAAGAGAAAACCCTCATCTGGTTCCGTGGGGGAATGGCTATTTATTAGCCCGCCCGTCTGGCATTTGCCGATAAATCAGCCACTTTGTAACGCTATTGAGCATTTCGTCGCCTTTCGCCAAAGACGCCTAATCTTTGGCGCACCGCGGTCGACATAAAAGCAGCGCAAAGCCCCCGAGTGTGGCAAATTGCCGCCCTTTCTTGACCAGTCCCTTCGCGGTAGTTCATTCGATGACCAGAAACATGAAATTCAGCCACAAGATCTTGTTGGCTGCCGCCCTCGTGGTGGCCATTGCGTTCGCCTGTTTCATTTTCTTCAACGACTATCGACAGCGCGAAGCCTTGAACAGCAGCACCGAAGCCTCGATGCAGGAGCTGGGCAGCCTGACCACCAGCAACATCCAGACCTGGCTGGAAAGCCGCATTCAATTGCTGCAATCGCTGTCGCAGCAAGTCGCCGTCGACGGCAACGCCCCCGCCAACCTGAAACGCATCATCGACCTGCCCGCCTACACCGGCAATTTCCAGCTCAGCTACTTCGGCGGCGCTGACGGCGTGATGTTCTCGGTGCCGGCCGGCAACCGCGCACCGGATTACGATCCACGCGCCCGGGGCTGGTACAAAGCGGCAAACAGCGCGCAACAGACCATCGTCACCGAACCGTACATCGCCGCGTCCTCGGGCAAACTGGTAATCACCGTTGCCACGCCGGTACAGCGCCAAGGGCAGATGCTCGGCGTCGCCGGTGCCGACATCGACCTGACCAGTGTCAGCGCAATCATCAACTCGCTGAACTTCGGTGGCCACGGCCACGCGTTCATCGTCAGTGCTGACGGCAAGATCCTGATCCACCCGGACAGCAAACTGGTGCTCAAAACCCTCGCCGAGGCCTATCCGAATGGTGCGCCGAAAGTCAGCCCGGGCCTGAAAGAAGTCGAGCTCGACGGCAAAACCCAACTGATCTCCTTCACCCACATCAACGGCGTGCCGTCGGCCGACTGGTACGTGGCGCTGGTACTCGATAAAGACACCGCGTTTGCAATGCTCAGCGAATTCCGCACCTCGGCGCTGATCGCCATGG
Source organism: Pseudomonas sp. Mb7 (assembly GCF_054790525.1). Classification (NCBI taxonomy): domain Bacteria; kingdom Pseudomonadati; phylum Pseudomonadota; class Gammaproteobacteria; order Pseudomonadales; family Pseudomonadaceae; genus Pseudomonas; species Pseudomonas sp. Mb7. Next base: position 6,069,027 of record NZ_CP186501.1, on the reverse strand, counting down.
TTATTGCCGTGGTGATCATCATCGCCCTGCTCGGCATGCTCATTCGCGTGCTGATGCAACCGTTGCTGACCATGGGCCGCGCGATGCACGACATCGCCGAAGGTGAAGGCGACCTGACTAAACGTCTGGTAATCCACGGCAACGACGAGTTCGGCGCGCTAGGCACCTCGTTCAACCGTTTCGTCGAGCGCATTCACACCTCGATACGTGAAGTGTCTTCGGCCACCGGCCAGGTCAACGAAGTCGCCCTGCGCGTAGTCGCGGCGTCGAACTCGTCGATGTACAACTCCGATCAGCAGTCCAGCCGTACCAACAGCGTCGCCGCCGCGATCAACCAACTCGGCGCCGCCGCGCAGGAAATCGCCCAGAACGCCGCCCTCGCCTCGCAGCACTCCAGCGATGCCCGCAGCCTCGCGGTCGACGGTCAGCAGGTTGTGGATAAAACCATCCAGGCTATGCAACAGCTGTCGGCGAAGATCAGCGATTCCTGCGGCAACATCGAAACCCTGAACAGCAACACGGTGAACATCGGCCAGATTCTCGAAGTGATCACCAGCATTTCCCAGCAGACCAACCTGCTCGCGCTCAACGCCGCGATTGAAGCGGCGCGTGCCGGTGAAGCGGGTCGTGGTTTTGCCGTGGTGGCGGATGAAGTGCGCAACCTCGCGCACCGTACCCAGGATTCGGCGCAGCAAGTGCAAAAGATGATCGAAGAGCTGCAAGTCGGCGCCCGTCAGGCGGTCAGCATCATGACCGAGAGCCAGCGCGAGAGTGAAAGCAGTGTCGGCATCGCCAACCAGGCCGGTGAGCGATTGGGTAGCGTGACTCAGCGTATTGGAGAGATCGACGGGATGAACCAGTCGGTGGCTACCGCGACTGAAGAGCAGACGGCGGTGGTCGAGTCGATCAATGTCGATATCAACGAGATCAACACGCTGAATCAGGAAGGTGTGGAGAACTTGCAGGCGACGTTGCGGGCGTGCTCGGATCTGGAGCAGCAGGCTTCACGTCTGAAGCAGTTGGTTGGCAGCTTCCGCATCTGAAGATCAAGAGCCTTACCCCCTCACCCCAGCCCTCTCCCCCAAGGGGGCGAGGGGGAAAGGGAGCCAATCTTCATGTTGTTCAAACTTGAGTTCGACTCGATATCTCAGGTCGATGTATCAAGCCCAGACACCTCGGTCAGTCCCCTCTCCCTCAGGGAGAGGGCTAGGGTGAGGGTAAGCTCTTAAAATCTAGAGCCAGGCTCAGAAAGAAACACCAACTCCTCAGCCGTAGACTCCCGCCCCAACACCGCATTGCGATGCGGAAACCGGCCAAACCGTGCAATCACCTTTTGATGCCGCTCGGCATAATCCAGATTGTCGGCAAACACCGACCGCTCCCCTTCCGGCTGTTCAGCCACCAACTCAATAAATCTGGAAACCGCTTCGTTCTGCACCGCAAGATTCTCGCAGTGCTCAAACACCAGATAAATGAATACGCGCTGAATCGGTTTCAACTGCCGATCGAAATCCGCAGCAATGCCTTGCGCAACGAGCTTCTGCGCACGCAGATCGCCGGAGAAAGCTTTGGGAGAGTCGCGAAAGATCATTCGCGGCAGTTGGTCGAGCAGTAACACCACCGCCAGCCAACCTTCGGGACGTTGCGTCCACTCGGTCAATTCGCCAGCCAGGGCCTGATCGACAAAGACCCCGAAACGCTCACGCGCTTCGAGGTCTTGGCTGTCTCGCTTGCCGAACCACAACTTGCCCTTGTCAGCCGCAATCTCGTCCGGGGATTCGGCTTGTCCGAACCACCAATCGAGCAACGGCTGCCAGGGCGCGGTCATGGTTTATTCCTTGTGGTAGGCCGTAGCGCGGGCGACTTCTTCTTTCGAACCGAGGAACACCGCTACGCGCTGGTGCAGGCCTTCCGGCTGAATGTCGAGGATGCGCTGGTGACCGTCAGTGGACGCGCCGCCCGCTTGTTCCACCAGGAACGACATCGGGTTGGCTTCGTACATCAGACGCAGTTTGCCTGGCTTGGATGGCTCGCGGCTGTCGCGCGGGTACATGAACAGACCGCCACGAGTCAGGATGCGGTGTACGTCGGCAACCATCGCCGCGACCCAGCGCATGTTGTAGTTCTTTTTCAGCGGACCTTCTTCACCGGCCAGCAACTCGCCAACGTAACGTTGTACCGGGGCTTCCCAGTGACGCTGGTTGGACATGTTGATCGCAAATTCCTGGGTCGACTCAGGAATGGTGATGTCTTCGTGGGTCAGCACGAAGCTGCCCATTTCGCGGTCGAGGGTGAAACCTTTGACGCCGTCGCCCAAGGTCAGTACCAGCATGGTTTGCGGGCCGTAGATCGCGTAACCGGCGGCAACCTGCTGGGTGCCTGGCTGCAGGAAGGCTTTTTCGTTCAGCGGCTCGTTCTGGCTCAGGTATTCGTTCGGGCAACGCAGTACCGAGAAGATGGTGCCGACCGGGGCGTTGATGTCGATGTTCGACGAGCCGTCCAGTGGGTCGAATACCAGCAGGTACGCGCCTTTCGGGTATTTGCCCGGGATCTGGTAGGCGTTGTCCATTTCTTCGGACGCCATGCCGGCCAGGTGACCGCCCCATTCGTTGGCTTCGAGCAGGATCTCGTTGGAGATCACATCGAGTTTCTTCTGCACTTCGCCTTGGACGTTTTCAGTGCCCATGCTGCCCAGAACACCACCCAGGGCGCCTTTGGACACGGCGTGGCTGATTTCTTTGCAAGCACGCGCGACCACTTCGATCAGGAAACGCAGATCGGCAGGAGTGTTATTGCTGCGGGTCTGCTCAATCAAATAGCGACTCAGGGTAACGCGGGACATGGACGGCTCCGGTGGAATGGGGGGCTAAAAACCCGCGCAGTTTACAGGGAGTCTGAAAACGTAGCGAGCGAAGACGCCCGGTAACGTGCGTTGGGGTGTATTTGCCTGTATGAGACGTGATTGTCGGGGGAGAGTTCAGGTAGCGGGTTTAGCGTAGACGGGTTCGGGACGGGTGGTGGCTAAGTGGAGCGGCAGTTTGAGTATTTTTATTGGCTGGTAGGCCGCTATCGCGAGCAGGCTCACTCCTACAGTTGATCGCATTCCATCTGGAGAAATGCAATCAACTGTAGGAGTGAGCCTGCTCGCGATCGGGTGCGCAGCACCCGCCTTTTCAGGATTTGGCAGGAGGCTTGCGCAATAAACTAAACGCCATTGCCCCCAAAAACACCACACTCAACAACAACACCGCCCACAAGCCGATCTTCTTCCAATTGGTCTCAGCCACCGCCGCCGTAGTCGCCGTTGAAGTCTGCGTCACAACCACCTCACCCTGAACCACAGCCTTACCCAACCCCGCCAACTTCTCCGGTTTGAAATCCGGAATCAGCGTCGCCAGCGGCAAGTTCGCCGTCTTCACCGTCGCATTGCCCACCGCCAAACTAAACGGCCCCTCGCCCCGCGCGAGGAAAACCACCTGCGTCGCCCGCACCGCATATTTCAGACTCGGCGCCTGCTCGCCCAAACCACCGCCGCGCTCATCCACGCTCAGTTTCAACTGCTGCACGGTTTGCCCGTAGAGCGGCAATTCGTTCTGCACCACATCCTGGCCATTCTGGGTCAGGCGGTACAGCAAGCCACTGCTCAGCGTTTGCCACGGCAAGCTGCTTTCACGACGGCCGGCCAGCGTCACCGGCGCCAGGCTGTTCGGCTGTTTCAATTCAACCTGCACGCGCTCAATGTTCAACCCCATCGGCAACTGCCAGGCGTACTCCCCGGCCTTGGAGCTGCTGCCGGCCAATGCCGGCGACCAGACCAATGGCAGCGGCAAATCGCGCGGATCACTGCTTTTCAATTGTGCCGCCGTCAGGATCGGCGCCGAATTCGGCGACTCCCACAGCAACCGCACATAGCGCGCCGATTGCCCCGGCAACGTCACTTCATGCTGCTCGATGCGCTCATCGGAAAAGGTCAGCCGCGCGACCTGCCCCTCGCCCCACGCTTGCCAGTGTTGCAGATCGTCGCTGGCTTCAATGCTGAAGCGCTGGAAGCCGTCGCGCTCGCTGGTCCAGTCGAGGATCAACTGCTGCAACGGCGCCTTGATCGCGCTGGCATCCAGCAGCCAGCCACGTAGCACCTCTTCACCCACCTCCAACTGACTGGACGGCTGCACCTCGACCAGCGTGCCGTTGGTGGTCGATTGCACACGCACATTCGGCGCGCGTTCGCTGGCGTCGGCGGCGTTGTACAGCGGGAACCATTTCACCTCATGCAACCGGCCGTCGTCGCGGGTCTGCGCTGATTCGCGCGCCAAGGCGTAGGCCTGCGCTTCGCCGGCAGCGTTGAACACCCGCAAGTCACTGAGATCAGTCTGGCGCGCCTGCAATTGCACGCTCAACGGCAATTCGAGGCGATACCACGGGCCGTTGCCGCTCACCGCCAGCGGCACCTGCGTGGCGAAGTCCGCCGGTTTTTCCTGAGCGCCGGCCGCCATCACCACGCCCAACGCCAACCAACCCAGATTTCGCATGCGACTCAAGATGAAACTCCTTCGGTGTCCGGGGCCGGTTTGTCCGCCGCCGGTTCAGCGTCGACGCGCTTGGGCGGCAGTGGCGCGAAATAGCCGACCACCAGCAGCAACACGCCGACACCGATAAACGAGACGATCCGGGCGAGACCGCCACGGTTGCTCAATTCGACAAAAATCAGTTTGGCCACCACCAACGCAATCAGCGCCGCGCCAATCAGCCACACTTCGCGACGATGGCGCAGATGGCCGCCGATCATCAGGCCCAGCGCCATCAACGTCCAGACGATGGACAATCCGGCCTGCACCAGCATTGAGGCGAGCAACGTATCCAGCTCGAACGGGATGCCGGCCCAATGGTGCGCCGCGCGGGTGACCAACGCGGTGCAGAAGGCGAACAGCGAAACCCCGGCGACCAGTTGCGTCGCGTAATCGGCGTAGTCCTGGCGAATCGACAACTGCGAAACCGCGCTGCGCGACCAGACGTAAACACCGAACAATGCGAACAACAAACCCAGCTCCAATGGATTGAGCAGCGGCACGTATGGCAGCGGCTCGGCGTTGCCATCGCTGACACCATTCGCCAGCCAGAACCACGCCAGCATCAACACTGCCAACGGCGCGGCGGCATACAAGCGGTATTCGCTAGGAAATGCCGCCACCGGCCACGGCCAACTGCGCGGTGCCGCCGCCAGCAGCAGATACAGGCTCGGAAGAATCGCCCAGCCCAGCCAACGCCAAGCGTTGTATTGCTCGGACAACAGCAGCAGACCGTAGCGCAACTCCAGCGCCAGAACACCAATCAGCAGCCAGCAGCCGAGCACATGCGCCGCGCTCAAAGCGCGCGCCGGCAACATCGGCGCCAAACGTCGCAAGCTGAAGAAATGCACGGCGAACACTGCTGCCCACGCCAGCCAACCGAAATCGGCCGCCGGGTGATAACGCGAATGCCAGCCAGCGAGCAACACCAGACCCGCCGCCGGAATCAGCAAGGTGCAGAGCAAGCCCAGCGCCGGCCATTTCAACCGCAGCGCCAGCACCGCCCACAGCGCGACACTGATCGCCACGAACAATAGCAACAACGTGCCTTGCAGATTCGGCGGAGCAAACCGCAGTACTTCACTGACCCACGCCAGCGTCCACCAACCAGCGCCCCACACCAGCAGCACTTCGGACAAACGCTGCAGACTCAGCGCATCGAATGCTGAAGCGTGATTGCCCAGTTGCAGGCGCCAGGCACCGATCATCGCAGCCAAGCCCAGTACCAGCGGTGTCCAGAATCCGCCATGGGCCAACGGTTTCAGGCCTTCGCTGGACAGTGGCCCAAGCAACTCGGGGCCGGCCAGCAAAAACGCCGCGCCACCAATCAACTGCAACAGCAGACCAAAGACAAAACTTACGCGCTGCTTGAGGTACAGGCTCAGCCAGATGATCAGCAAACCACTCGCGGCCCACACCGCACTCGCCGTTTGCCATGGCAGCACGAACAGCACCGCCAGATTGATCAGCACCAAACCGGCCAGCAGCACCACCGACAGCCCCCGCAACAGACGCACATCGCCACGCACCATTTCATCGCGAGCCGCCAACAGCATGCCGGCGATCAACGCCAGCCCGATCAACGACGCGCTGAGCAACCCGCTCCAGCCGGCGCTGAACACCGCCGCCGAATCCTCGCCCGCGCCTTGCAGACGCAACAGGAACAACGCACCGCCAAGCAACTGCACGGCAAACGCGCTGAACAGGAACGTGCGCGATTGAATGCGCAGACCGACCAACAGAGTTGCCAACCCGGCCAGCGCCCAACTAATCGCCGTGGCTTGAACGAAGAAGAACAGCGGCGCCAGCAGATAGAGGAAGGTCAGGCCCAGACACGCCAACACCGGCAAGCCTTGACGCTCCCAAGGTGATGCCTGTTCCGGCGAGGCCTTGCGCAATTGATAGAAACTGAACAGCAACGCAATGCCGAGCATCAGCGCACCCAGCGGAGCACCGTCAAGCAGACTGCTCTCGCCGGCACGCAACTGACTGAGGAACGCCAACGCGGAACCCAGTTGCAGGAGCAAGGCAAAGGCCCGCGCGAACGGTCGATGCTGACGCAGACCGAGCCAGAAAATCCCCGCGCCTTCCACTGCCCATGCCGCCGAGGTCCAGCGCGCATCCAGCCCCAGCGGAATGGCCAGACTGGCGAAAATCACCCCGAGCGCCAGACAGGTTTCGCCCAGCAGAACCGCCCGGCCACCCATCAACACCTTGGCCAGTGCCATGTAGATCATGCCTAGCGCCAGCGCACTGAACGCTGCTGCAAATTCCAGATGCTGCACCAGCGCAAACTGCAAACCAAAGCCAATGATCGGCGGTCCGAACAGCATCGTGCCGTCGATGTAATCGCCCTTGCGCGCCGACCAGTGCAGTAACGCCTCGCGGTCGCTATCCGCCGGCGCATCGGGCATGTCGAGCAATTTGCGACGGGCGAACAGCAGGCCGATGGCGAGATACATCAGGAAGAACAGGATCAGGAACGGCTCGGTACTCCACAACAGTTCTGGCGCATACGAACGAAGGCCCCAGGCGAAGCCGATGCCAAAGGTGCCGACGAAACCAATCAGGTTGAGCAGACGCCAGGCTTTGAACCAGGCGATGGCAAGAATGCCGGCGTTGAGCAGCGCGAAATAGCTGAACAGCGCGACGTGGTTGCCGGCGCCGGTCGAGGTCAGGATCGGCGCCGCGAAACCGCCCAATGCCGCCGCTGCGGCTAGCCCTAAAGCATCTTGAGTGATGGCGAGAATCGCCGAGAAAACGGTGACCGCCACCAGCAGGCCGAGCGCGGCCGATGGATCAAGCAACGGATGCAGACGCATCGCCGCAAACACCGTCAAATACAGCACCGCGATCCCGGTGCCTTGCAGCATCAACGCGTAATTGCTGTTGCGCCGCCGCAGCCACCAGCCCAGCGCGAGCAGGCCCAACGCGGCCGCCGCAACACCGGCGTAACGCAACTCGATCGGCACGACCATGCCTTCAGTGGCGTAGCGCAGCAGGAATGCCAGACCGAAGAACAACAACACCACACCGACCCGCAGCACGGTGTTGCCGCCGAACAGCCAGTTGCGCGCGGCGCTGATGCCGCGTTCGATGAGGTTCGGGCCACGGGGTTCAGCAGGCTCTTGCGGTTCGGACGTAACGGCGTCGAGGCGCCAGACATCAGCGGGCAGCGGTTGACTGATTTCGCTGGCGACGGCGGACAGCGGTTCCAGTTCGGGCGGCAGTTCCCAGACCAGTTCAGGTGCTGGAGCTGCTTCTACGACTGTGACTGGTTCAGCAACAGGTTCGGGATCCGGTGGCGGCGCGGCACGAACCGGGGCACCTTCGAGCAGAAACAGGCGCTGTTCGACGCCCTGCAAAGCGACCTTCGCCAGCTCAAGTTGACGCTGCTGCTCCATCGTCTGCGAGCCTAGCCGCGCGATGCGGATCGTCTGCCCGATCACCAGCCCCAGCAACGCGCCCAATAGCGCATCACTGAACGACTCGTCGAGCAGCCAGCCGAGCACCAGCCCGATCAACATGAACATCCATTGCATGGTCGATATCCCTAAGCGCAAAGGCCAATCCGGGAAGATTAGCGCAGCCTGACCCAAAAAGATCGCAGCCTTCGGCAGCTCCTACAGGGTTATGCGAACACCTGTGTAGGAGCTGCCGAAGGCTGCGATCTTTCCGGCACGCGATTATATCGAGCCGAACGGAAAGTTACTCCAACGCTTTCCAGATATCCGTGGCGTACTCGCGAATCGTCCGGTCAGACGAGAACCAGCCCATCCGCGCCGTGTTGAGCACTGCCGAACGCCACCAGTTATTGGAATCGTGCCAATGCGCTTCAACGCGTTTCTGCGCTTCCCAGTAGGAGTCGAAATCGGCACAGACCAGGAAGCGGTCGTAATCCACCAGCGAATCGATCAGCCCGGTATAGCGCGAAGTGTCGTCCGGCGAGAACACCCCGCTGCGAATCGCTTGCAGCACATCGTTCAGACGATGCGACGCAGCAATGTCCGGCAACGCGCTGAACTCGTGGTTCTGCTTGCGCGCCTCCACCTGCTGAGCGCTGAGGCCGAAAATGAACATGTGCTCGGCACCGATGCGTTCGCACATTTCCACGTTGGCGCCGTCCAGTGTGCCAATGGTCAGCGCGCCGTTGAGGCCGAATTTCATGTTACTGGTGCCCGAGGCCTCGAAACCGGCGGTGGATATCTGCTCGGACAAGTCCGCCGCCGGAATAATACTTTCCGCCAGGCTGACGTTGTAGTTGGGCAGGAACACCACTTTCAGCATGCCGCGCACGGTCGGGTCGTTGTTCACCACCCGGGCGATGTCGTTGGTCAGTTTGATGATCAGTTTGGCCTGGTGATAACTCGCCGCGGCTTTACCGGCGAAGATCTTCACCCGTGGCACCCAATCGACTTCCGGCTCGGCGCGGATCGCCTGATACAGCGCCACGGTGTGCATCAGGTTGAGCAACTGGCGTTTGTATTCGTGGATCCGTTTAACCTGCACATCAAACATCGCCGCCGGATTGACCGCGATGCCCAAGCGTTCATGAATCAGATACGCCAAGGCTTTCTTGCTGTGCAGCCGTTGCTCGGCGAAGGCTTTGCGGAATGCGGTTTTCTCGGCGAACGGTTCGAGATCGAGCAGGCGCTCTTCGGGGTTATCCAACACCTCGGGACCCAGCGAGTCGACCAGCATCGAGGTCAGTTCAGCGTTGGCCTGGAACAGCCAACGGCGGAAGGTAATGCCGTTGGTTTTGTTGTTGATCCGCTCCGGATAGAGCTTGTGCAGTTCGGCAAACACGGTTTTGCGCATCAGTTGCGTATGCAGTCCGGACACGCCGTTGACGCTGTGCGAACCGAGGAACGCGAGGTTACCCATGCGCACACGGCGACCGTTGTCTTCTTCGATCAGCGACACCGCGCGCAGCACGTCGAAATCGTGAATGCCTTTGGCGCGCAGCGAGTCGATGTGCTGGGCATTGATCAGATAAATGATCTGCATATGTCGCGGCAGCATGCGTTCCATCAAGCCCACCGGCCAGGTTTCCAGCGCTTCCGGCAGCAACGTGTGGTTGGTATACGACAGCGTGTCGACGGTGACTTGCCACGCCGCATCCCACGCCACGTCGTAGACGTCGACCAGTTGGCGCATCAGTTCGGCGACGGCAATCGAAGGGTGCGTGTCGTTGAGCTGGATCGCCGCGTGATCGCCAAGGGTCAGCACCGAGGTGTGCATGTTGCGATGGCGGCGCAGCAGATCCTGCAAGGAAGCAGCGACGAAGAAGTATTCCTGACGCAAGCGCAGCTCCTGCCCCGCTTCGGTGCTGTCCGCCGGGTAGAGCACGCGGGAGATACTTTCGGCCCGGGCCACTTCGGCGACGGCGCCCAAGTGGTCACCGGCGTTGAAGCGCTCCAGGTGCAAATCTTCCATGGCGCGCGCACGCCACAGGCGCAGTGTATTGACGCTCGCCCCGCGCCAGCCAACGACCGGCGTGTCATAAGCGATCGCGCGGACAGTTTCTGCCGGCGACCAGACTTGTTTGGACTTGCCGGAGATGTCGGTGACGGTTTCGACGCTGCCGCCGAAGCCGATGGAGTAGACGACCTCTGGCCGCTCGAACTCCCACGGGTTGCCGAAATCCAGCCAGTGCTCGGTCTGTTCCTGCTGCCAGCCGTCGACGATGGCCTGGCGGAACAAGCCGTGTTCATATCGAATGCCATAACCGTGGCCGGCGATGCCGAGGGTCGACATGCTTTCCATGAAGCACGCGGCCAGACGACCGAGGCCGCCGTTACCGAGCGCTGCATCAGGTTCCAGCAAACGGATACGCTCCAGGTCGACACCGAGTTCAGTCAGCGCTTCACGGGCGACGTCGAGCAAGCCGAGATTGCTCAGGCTGTCGTAGAGCAAGCGGCCGATGAGGAATTCCAGCGAGAGGTAATACACCCGTTTCTGACCTTTGCGGTAGATCTGCCGGGTGTGGTCCATCCAGTGCTCGACCATATGATCACGCGCAGCCAAAGCGATGGCTTCGAACCAGTCATGGTCGAAGGCGTGGTCGGGGTCTTTGCCCACCGCGTAGGTGAGCTTGGTCAGGACGGCGTCGCGGAATGCGGCCACCTCTGCTTCGCGAACTAGTGGTTCTTGAGTCATCAATAGGACCTCGAGCGAGCGGGAATTGTCTGAGCCTAGACGGTCTGACCGACGGTCGCGGCGCTGGTTCGGCAGTTTTTCCTGAGACGGTGCGATGGCCCGGCATTACCCTGGCGGATGGGCTAATGAATGCAGGGGCCGTGCCGAATTTTCCGGCAAAGTGCCTGCATGGAGAAAAAATCTGGCGAAAGGTTGTTCAAAAATCCACCAGTCCCGGTATGATCGCGCGCCCTGATGCACACACGCCTGGTAACTCCCGATGATGAAGCCCAACCTGATTGCCGCCGCCGAGATCGATCGTCTCGATACGTGGGCGAAATATTCGGCCCCGATGTGCGGCTCCTGCATGTCCAGCTGCTGCACGCTGCCGGTCGAAGTAAAGATCAAGGATCTGGTGCGCATTGGCGTGGTCGACGAATTCGAACTGGGCGACCCGCCGAAGAACATCGCCAAGCGTTTACAAAAGGAAGGCCTGGTCGAGCGCTTCAATCAGAAGTCGGGGATCTTCACCCTGCAGCGCATGAGCAACAACGATTGCTACTACCTGGATCGTAAGAGCCGCTTGTGCACCATTTATGACAAGCGCCCGGACACGTGCCGCAATCACCCGAAGATCGGACCGCGTCCTGGGTATTGCGCTTATAAGCCGAAGGAAGTTGAGCGCGTGCAGAATTTCCGCGCGATCGAGAAGTTCTAAAAGCTGACCCTCATCGGAACGCCGCCCGCCCAGCCCTCTCCCGGAGGGAGAGGGAGCCGACCGAGGTGTCTTGCGACTGACATCGACCTGAAAAATATAGTCGATTGTAGATTCGGTACAGCCCCACCAAATCGATTATGGATTCAGCAGAATTCTTTCAAGTCGATGCATCTCATGAATATCCCCCATTCGGTCCCCTCTCCCTCTGGGAGAGGGCTAGGGTGAGGGGCTCTTGATCTTCAAGACCCAACCTGCGTTTCCCCCAGACAAACAAAAACGCCCCCGGTCTCGCGACCGGGGGCGTTTTTTTAAGCTCGGGCTAAATTACGCCTTGGCTTTCTTGGCAGCGCGGGTACGCTCGCTTTCGTCCAGGATCTTCTTGCGAAGACGGATGGACTTAGGAGTAACTTCGCACAGCTCGTCTTCCTGGATGTATTCCAGAGCCTGTTCCAGAGTGAAGCGAACAGGTGGTACCAGAGCGATGGTTTCGTCTTTACCCGAAGCACGCATGTTGTCGAGCTTCTTGCCTTTGGTCGGGTTTACACCCAGGTCGTTGTCGCGGCTGTTCTGACCAACGATTTGACCGTTGTAGATCTCCTGGCCGTGTTCTACGAACAGCTTGCCACGAGCCTGCAGGGTTTCCAGCGAGTAGGTCAGTGCCTTGCCGGTTTCAACCGAAACCAGAACGCCGTTCTGACGGCCGGACATGTGGCCCGACTTGACGGTGTCGTAGCGATCGAAGATCGAGGTCAGGATGCCAGCACCGTTGGTCAGGGTCAGGAACTGGTTACGGAAACCGATCAGACCGCGAGCAGGGATGTTGTATTCCAGACGAACACGGCCCTTGCCATCAGGAACCATGTTGCTCAGGTCGCCTTTACGCAGACCCATCTCTTCCATGACCTTGCCCTGAGCTTCTTCAGGGATGTCGATGGTCACGTTTTCGAACGGTTCTTGTTTAACGCCGTTCACTTCACGAATGATTACTTCAGGACGGCCCAGGGCCAGTTCGAAGCCTTCGCGACGCATGGTTTCGATCAGTACCGAGAGGTGCAGCTCACCACGGCCGGAAACCTTGAACTTGTCAGCGGTATCGCCTTCTTCAACGCGCAGTGCAACGTTGTACAGCAGCTCTTTGTCCAGACGGTCCTTGATGTTGCGGGACGTCACGAACTTGCCTTCTTTACCGCAGAATGGCGAGTCGTTTACCTGGAAGGTCATCGAAACGGTTGGCTCGTCAACGGTCAGAGGCTTCATCGCCTCGACAGTGTCCGGGTGGCACAGGGTGTCGGAGATGAACAGCGAGTCCATGCCGCTGATGCAAACGATATCGCCTGCTGCAGCTTCTTCAACGTCAACGCGGTGCAGACCGTGGTGACCCATCAGTTTCAGGATACGGCCGTTGCGACGCTTGCCGTCGGCACCGATCGCCACAACCGGGGTGTTCGGCTTGACGCGGCCACGAGCGATACGGCCAACGCCGATAACACCCAGGAAGCTGTTGTAGTCCAGAGCGGAGATCTGCATCTGGAACGCGCCGTCACGGTCAACGGCCGGAGGCGGAACGTGGTCGACTACCGCTTGGTACAGCGGGGTCATGTCTTCAGCCATGGCGGTGTGATCCAGACCGGCAATGCCGTTCAGGGCCGAAGCGTAAACAACCTGGAAGTCCAGTTGTTCTTCGGTCGCACCGAGGTTGTCGAACAGGTCGAAGATCTGGTCCAGAACCCAGTCCGGACGTGCGCCTGGACGGTCAACCTTGTTGATCACCACGATTGGACGCAGGCCGGCTTCGAAAGCCTTCTTGGTCACGAAACGGGTTTGCGGCATAGGGCCGTCTTGAGCGTCAACCAGCAGCAGAACGGAGTCAACCATCGACATTACACGTTCAACTTCGCCGCCGAAGTCGGCGTGGCCCGGGGTGTCCACGATGTTGATGTGGTAGCCGTTCCAGTTGATGGCGGTGTTTTTCGCCAGAATGGTAATACCGCGCTCTTTTTCCTGGTCGTTGGAGTCCATCACGCGCTCGTCGTTGAGCTCGTTGCGCTCCAGGGTGCCGGATTGACGCAGGAGTTTGTCTACCAGGGTGGTTTTACCATGGTCAACGTGGGCAATGATGGCGATGTTGCGTAGATTTTCGATCACTTGTGTATCTCGATCAGAGGATTCGGTTTGCTGACAAGTCTTGGCAGCGATTAGCAGTAGTGTCCGGCATGGCCGTTACAGCTTGACGGCGGTGTCGGGGGGCCGGTGACGCAGGCCACAGGCAAACAGCCCCGGGCACTTAGCTCGGTCGATAAACGCGCACATTGGCATGCCCCTCACTGAGCAAATGGTGAGCATGCAGGCGACTCATCACGCCTTTGTCGCAATACAGCAGGTACTGGCGAGTCGGATCCAGCTCCTTGAAACGAGCGTTCACTGCGTAGAACGGCATCGTCTGTACTTCTACGCCAGCGAGTTCCAGCGGCTCATCCTCGGCGGCATCCGGGTGACGGATGTCGATCACGATCTGACCGGCCAGTGCTTCGCTGACTTCTTCAATCTGTACGTCCTGGCCCAATTCGTCGATCACCCGATCGATCGGCACCAGTTTGGCGTTTTCGAGCGCACGCTCGAGCACCGCCATGTCGAATTCTTTCTCTTCGTGCTCAACGCGACCGCGTTTGGCGGCCGTCTTCGGATTGACCGAAATGACCCCACAGTACTCCGGCATGTGCCGGGCGAAATCGGCGGTGCCAATCTCGTTGGCCGTGTCGATGATGTCCTGTTTGTGCGCCACGATCAGCGGACGCAGGACCAGTTTGTCGGTCACGCAGTCGATCACCGACAGATTCGGCAGGGTCTGGCTCGACACCTGGGAGATCGCCTCGCCGGTAACCAGCGCTTCGATGTGCAGGCGATCGGCGATGTTGGAAGCCGCGCGCAACATCATACGCTTCAATACGACGCCCATATGACTGTTATCGACTTTGCCGAGAATTTCGCCCAACACTTCTTCGAACGGAACACTGACAAATAGCACGCGTTGCGAGCTGCCGTACTTCTTCCAGATGAAATGCGCGACTTCCATCACGCCCAATTCATGGGCACGACCGCCCAGATTGAAGAAGCAGAAGTGCGTCATCAGGCCGCGACGAATGATCTGGTACGCCGCAACGGTTGAGTCAAAGCCGCCGGACATCAATACCAGCGTCTGCTCCAACGCACCGAGCGGGTAACCGCCGATGCCGTTGTGCTGGCTGTGGATAACAAATAACCGTTTGTCGCGAACTTCGATGCGGACTTCGATTTCCGGCGCTTTCAGGTCAATACCGGCAGCACCACACTCACGGCGCAGCTTGCTGCCGACGTATTTTTCGACGTCCATCGAGCTGAAGGTGTGCTTGCCCGCGCGCTTGCAGCGCACCGAAAAAATCTTCCCGGCCAGTGCATCGCCATAGTGCTGTTTGCACTTCTCGGTGATGTCGTCGAAGTCGCCCAGCGGGTACTCGTCGATCTGCAGAAAGTGCGCGATGCCCGGCATGCAGGTCAGGCGCTCACCCATCTCTTTCAAGGCTTTGGGGTCGGTAACGCGGGTTTCCAACTCGAGATTGTCCCACACACCGTTCACCACCACGGCCGGGTCCAGGTCACGGAGCACGGTGCGGATGTTCTTGGCCAACTGGCGGATGAACTTCGTCCGGACAGGTCGGCTTTTGATGGTGATCTCGGGGAAGACTTTTACGATTAGTTTCATGAAAACAGCGCGCGAACGGCCAGCCGAAAAAGGGGGGCGCGGATTATAGCGGAAATTGCTCAAGGTTTAACCAGTTAATGTGCAGAAGGTTTTGCACGCACCAAAACAGGTCATTTCTGACTTAAGACGCTACATTAGAGGGCGAGATTTTCCGCAATCAGGTGCTTTGCACCTTTATAAGCGTGAATTTGGGGCAAAAAACCCATGCTGGGGCACTGGCATGCAATTTGCTCCCTTGTGAGGCAGGTTGCCTTGGCAGAGTATTCGCGCCGGCATCACCCAAATTCAAGGGCATCCACTACCAAGCCCGAAGCCACCCGGAGGACATATGTCGAAGACGGTTCAACTCATCAAAGATCATGACGTCAAGTGGATTGATCTGCGCTTCACGGACACCAAAGGCACTCAGCACCACGTGACCATGCCGGCTCGCGATGCGCTGGATGAAGACTTCTTCGAAGTCGGCAAGATGTTCGACGGTTCCTCCATTGCTGGCTGGAAAGGCATCGAAGCCTCCGACATGATCCTGATGCCGGTTGACGAAACTGCCGTTCTCGACCCGTTCACCGAAGACGCCACCCTGATCCTGGTGTGCGACATCATCGAACCTTCGAGCATGCAAGGCTACGACCGCGACCCACGTGCGATCGCCAAGCGTGCCGAAGAACACCTGAAAGCCACCGGTATCGGTGACACCGTGTTCGCTGGTCCAGAGCCAGAATTCTTCATCTTTGACTCGGTGAAATTCAAGTCGGACATCTCCGGCTCGATGTTCAAGATCTACTCCGAGCAAGGTTCGTGGATGTCCGACCAGGACATCGAAGGTGGCAACAAAGGTCACCGTCCAGGCGTCAAAGGCGGCTACTTCCCGGTTCCGCCGTTCGACCACGACCACGAAATCCGTACCTCCATGTGCAACGCACTGGAAGAAATGGGCCTGACCGTCGAAGTTCACCACCACGAAGTGGCAACTGCCGGCCAGAACGAAATCGGCGTCAAGTTCAACACCCTGGTGAAGAAAGCCGACGAAACCCAAACCCTGAAGTACGTTGTGCACAACGTTGCTGATGCATACGGCCGCACCGCGACCTTCATGCCGAAGCCACTGTACGGCGACAACGGTTCGGGCATGCACGTACACATGTCGATCTGGAAAGACGGCAAGAACACCTTCGCCGGTGAAGGCTATGCCGGCCTGTCCGATACCGCTCTGTACTTCATCGGCGGCATTATCAAACACGGTAAGGCCCTGAACGGCTTCACCAACCCGGCGACCAACTCCTACAAGCGTCTGGTACCAGGCTTCGAAGCTCCGGTAATGCTGGCCTACTCGGCTCGCAACCGTTCCGCTTCGATCCGTATTCCTTACGTGTCGAGCCCGAAAGCCCGCCGTATCGAAGCACGCTTCCCGGATCCGGCTGCCAACCCGTACCTGGCCTTCGCAGCTCTGCTGATGGCCGGTCTGGACGGTATCCAGAACAAGATCCACCCAGGCGACGCAGCTGACAAAAACCTGTACGACCTGCCGCCTGAAGAGGCGAAAGAGATTCCACAAGTTTGCGGCAGCCTGAAAGAAGCCCTGGAAGAGCTGGACAAGGGCCGCGCGTTCCTGACCAAGGGCGGCGTGTTCTCCGACGACTTCATCGACGCTTACATCGCGCTGAAATCGGAAGAAGAAATCAAGGTTCGCACCTTCGTACACCCACTGGAATATGAGCTGTACTACAGCTGCTGATCCGGTAGCGCTGCGTTACGTGGCGTGAGTGAAAGAGGCCTCCTTCGGGAGGCCTTTTTTATTGCCCGCGATTTATGGCGTCACGCAGATCCCTGGGAGCGAGCCTGCTCGCGAAAGCGTCGTATCCGTCACCATCACTGTCAATGACGCACCGCATTCGCGAGCAGGCTCGCTCCCACAAGGGATTTGTGGTGTCTGAATGATCTCTGGATGTTTGCCGGGTTGGGCCAACCGCCGCGTCTGGCCTATGCTGCACCCCATCGCTTTCAATCCCGGTCGATTTCATGGGTCGCACCTTTCTCTACATTCTGCTGCTGATCGCCCTGCCCGCCGCCGCGCAGATCTACAAGTACACCGACGCCAACGGCAACACGGTCTACAGCGATCACTCGCCCGATGGTGTGCAGGCGCAGCCGGTGGAGTTGCCGCCGCTTAACAGGGTCGAGCCGCAAACACCGAGCACACCGCCTGCATCCAGCACCGAAACCCGTGAGCCTGCGCGCAACGCCTACGACATTCTTGAACTCGCTGGTCTACCCACCGAAGAGGCCCTGCGCGCCAATAACGGCACGTTCACCGTCCAAGTGCTGATCAAGCCGCGTCTGCAACCGCCGCATCAGTTAAGGCTGGTATTGGACGATGAGCCTTACGGCCAGCCGAGCAACGTGCCGATCCTACAATTGGTGAACATTGATCGCGGCGAACATCGTCTAGCGGTGCAGGTGATTGACGGGCAGACGGTCATCCAGCAGAGCGCGCCAGTCCCTCTCAGCGTACAGCGGGTGCACAAGCCATGATTCGTGCGTGGCTGATCGCGGTGCTGGCGCTGCTCACGCTGCAAGCATCGGCTGAGGTGTTCACTTATATCGATGCCCAAGGCAATCGCGTCTACACCGACCAGCCGCGTGGCAATGCCAAGCGCGTACCGATCGCGACCAGCAATCGCATGTCCGCAAACCCCACCGTCGCCGTGCCGATCACGACTGCAAAAAAAACCCCAGAGCAACCGCCCTTCCACTACGACATGCTGCGCATTCTAGTACCTGAACCCGATGCAACGATTCGCAGCAGCGCCGGCGAAATCATCGTCAGCGTCACCAGCGAACCGGGCCTGCAAAAAGGTCATCGTTATCGACTGCTGCTGGATGGGCAAGCCACCGGCGAACCGGGGCTGAGCCCGGTCTTCCCGCTAAACAACATCGATCGTGGCAGCCACAATCTTTCGGTGGAAATCCTCGATGCCGAAGGGCGCACGGTGGAACGCACTGCCAACCAGCCCTTCCACATGCTACGCATCTCCCTCGCACAGAAACGCCAGGTCAAGCCGTGCACCACCGACGATTACGGCATCCGTCCGGAATGCCCCTTGAAAGACAAACCGCCCGAGACGAAAAACCCCTTTCTGCGTTTCTTCTAACGCCATTCAGCTTTGCGCACTATATTGGTGCACAAAACTGCACCGTACCCATATCTCAACCCATTTTGGTTCGAAAGTACCCGCGAGCGCTGGCCGACTGCCACGCAAAAGAGCGTCAAACGCCTGTTTCATTGGTTGAACGCTTCTTTTCGGAGCCTTGGTTTGGTTTTTGCATTTTCCCGATACCGACGCTTGTTACTTGCGCACGCTCCGCCCCCAAAAGAGGCTCTGATGACTATTAGCGACGCAATCCACCGTTTGCTGCTCGACAACCTGACCACCGCCACCATCCTGCTCGACGCCGAATTGCGCCTTGAGTACATGAACCCGGCGGCGGAGATGCTCCTCGCCATCAGCGGGCAGCGCAGCCATGGACAGTTCATCAGCGAGCTGTTCACCGAATCCACCGAGGCGCTCAATTCCCTGCGCCAGGCAGTGGAGCAGGCGCATCCGTTCACCAAGCGCGAGGCGATGCTTACCGCCCTCACTGGCCAGACGTTGACCGTGGATTACGCGGTGACGCCAATCCTCAGCAATGGCGCGACCATGCTCCTGCTGGAGGTCCATCCGCGTGACCGCTTGCTGCGGATCACCAAGGAGGAGGCGCAGCTGTCCAAGCAGGAAACCAGCAAGATGTTGGTACGCGGCCTCGCTCACGAAATCAAGAATCCGCTCGGTGGCATCCGCGGCGCCGCGCAATTGCTGGCCCGCGAACTGCCGGAAGAAAGTCTGCGCGATTACACCAACGTGATCATTGAAGAAGCCGACCGCTTGCGCAATCTGGTCGACCGCATGCTCGGCTCGAACAAACTGCCGTCGCTGGCGATGTGCAACGTTCATGAAGTGCTGGAGCGCGTCTGCCAACTGGTCGAAGCGGAAAGCCAGGGCTGCATCACCTTGGTGCGTGATTACGACCCAAGCATCCCCGACGTGCTGATCGACCGCGAACAAATGATTCAGGCGGTGTTGAACATCGTACGCAACGCGATGCAAGCGATCAGCAGCCAGAACGAATTGCGCCTTGGCCGCATAAGCCTGCGTACCCGGACCATGCGCCAGTTCACCATCGGCCACGTCCGCCATCGTCTAGTGACCAAGATCGAAATCATCGACAACGGCCCGGGGATCCCGGCGGAACTTCAGGAAACCATTTTCTTTCCCATGGTCAGCGGACGCCCGGACGGTACCGGACTCGGCCTGGCCATTACCCAGAACATCATCAGCCAGCACCAGGGCCTGATCGAGTGTGACAGCCATCCAGGCCACACCACCTTCTCGATCTTTTTGCCACTGGAACAAGGAGCCACATCGACATGAGCCGTAGTGAAACCGTGTGGATCGTCGATGACGACCGTTCTATCCGTTGGGTTCTGGAAAAGGCCTTGCAGCAGGAAGGCATGACCACCCAGAGTTTCGACAGCGCCGATGGCGTGATGAGTCGCCTGGCCCGTCAGCAGCCAGACGTGATCATTTCCGACATTCGCATGCCCGGTGCCAGCGGTCTGGATTTGTTGGCGCGGATTCGCGAGCAGCACCCACGGTTGCCGGTCATTATCATGACCGCTCACTCCGATCTGGACAGCGCTGTCGCCTCGTATCAGGGCGGCGCGTTCGAGTACCTGCCGAAGCCGTTCGACGTCGATGAGGCGGTCTCGCTGGTCAAACGTGCAAACCAGCACGCACAAGAACAGCAAGGCCTGGAAGTGGTGCCGGCACTGACGCGCACCCCGGAAATCATCGGCGAAGCGCCGGCGATGCAGGAAGTGTTTCGCGCCATCGGCCGCTTGAGCCACTCCAACATTACCGTGTTGATCAACGGCGAATCCGGTACCGGTAAAGAACTGGTGGCCCACGCCCTGCACCGCCACAGTCCGCGCGCGGCCTCGCCATTCATTGCGCTGAACATGGCGGCGATCCCCAAGGATCTGATGGAATCCGAGCTGTTCGGCCATGAGAAAGGTGCGTTCACCGGCGCGGCAAACCTGCGTCGCGGCCGCTTTGAACAGGCTGACGGCGGCACGCTGTTCCTCGATGAAATCGGTGATATGCCGGCCGACACCCAAACCCGTTTGCTACGGGTTCTGGCCGATGGCGAGTTCTATCGTGTGGGCGGCCACGTGCCGGTCAAAGTCGATGTGCGCATCATCGCCGCGACGCACCAGAATCTGGAAACCCTGGTGCACGCCGGCAAGTTCCGCGAGGACTTGTTCCACCGCCTCAACGTAATCCGTATCCACATCCCGCGCCTCTCCGATCGTCGTGAGGACATCCCGACCCTGGCCAAGCACTTCCTCAGCCGCGCGGCGCAAGAGCTGGCGGTGGAACCGAAGCTGCTGAAGAGCGAGACCGAGGAATACCTGAAGAACCTGCCGTGGGGCGGCAACGTACGTCAGCTGGAGAATACGTGCCGCTGGATCACGGTGATGGCGTCCGGGCGCGAAGTGCACATCAGCGACCTGCCGCCAGAACTGCTGAACCTGCCGCAGGACTCGGCGCCAGTGACCAATTGGGAGCAAGCACTGCGTCAGTGGGCCGATCAGGCCTTGGCGCGTGGCCAGTCGAGCCTGCTCGACAGCGCGGTACCGGCGTTCGAGCGGATCATGATCGAGACGGCTTTGAAGCACACCGCCGGGCGTCGTCGCGATGCCGCCGTTTTGCTGGGTTGGGGGCGCAATACCCTGACGCGCAAGATCAAGGAATTGGGGATGAAGGTCGATGGCGGGGATGATGATGAGGGGGATGAGGGTTAACGCTTGAGAATTGTTGTGTGCTCAGGATCCATCCCCCTCACCCCAGCCCTCTCCCCCAAGGGGTAGAGGGGGAAGGGAGCCGATTTATGTGATGTTCAAAATCTGAGTTCGGCTCGGTATTTCAGGTCGGTTTATTTTGACCGGGCAACTCGCTAAGTCCCCTCTCCCTCTGGGAGAGGGCTAGGGTGAGGGGCAGCCGTGCACCGCATCAATGCACAATGACCCGCGATCGCGCACAGCCGCATCTGCATCCTTCATTCTGAAAACACCGACAAAACCATTATCCAAGTACACAAAAGCCCCGAGTTCCGGGGCTTTCGTATTTCTGATCAGCTTTTTTGTTTCAGCAAATGAAAACCTGGCACGCCCCCTGCAATACCTCTTACAGGTGATTCGATTCACCACCCGTTTCGGGGACCTTGGTACAGGCAGGCCGGGGATTCCCCTCTTTACACCGGGCTCATCCGCAACGCGACGAGCCCACCCTTTTGGGATCCTTGGTACAGGCAGGCCGGGGGTTCCCTCTTTACACCGGACCGACGCTAGCAGCGAAGTCCATCCTTTTGGGAACCCTGATACAGGCAGGTCAGGGATTCCCGCTTTTATTACTCGCGGAGATGGATTTCCAGCCGCCAGCGGTCATCGACCTCACTGCCGACCCAATCGCCCTGCAGCGGCCGCGCCGCCAGCACCGTCAGCAACAACCCTCCGTCACTCGCTCGCGTCCGCCAGTTCACATCTTTGCCATTGAGCTTGAGCTGGCCCTTCTGCGCCGGGCCCTCAGCCTGAAACAGCAGCGCCACCGTGCCATCGATGATTTCGCCGTGCAGCTTGGGCTCGTTGTTGAACCACACCACCAACCCTTGATCCGTCACCTCGACCAGCTGCAACACCGTCGGATCCGGCGTGGTCAGGCGGCCGATCATCAAGCCAATCATCAAGCCGACAATTGCCAGCGAACCGATGACTCGCGGCAATAGTTTCGAACGGTTGTCCACAGGCGGCGTAGAATGCCGCTCATCTTTACCTTCGGAGCCGTGCATGTTTCACGTCATCCTTTTTCAACCAGAAATTCCGCCGAATACCGGCAACGTTATCAGGCTGTGCGCCAACAGCGGCTGCCACCTGCATTTGATCGAACCGCTGGGCTTCGAGATGGACGACAAGCGCCTGCGCCGTGCCGGTCTCGATTACCACGAATATGCCACGCTGCAACGTCACGCGGACCTGGCCAGTTGCCTGGAAAGCCTGGGCAACCCAAGACTGTTTGCGTTCACCACCAAGGGTTCGCGACCGTTTCATGATGCCGCGTTTGTTCCTGGCGATGCGTTCATCTTCGGCCCGGAAAGCCGTGGCCTGCCGCCGGAAGTGCTCGACGCGCTGCCGCCGGAACAGCGCCTGCGCCTGCCGATGCGCGAAGGCTGCCGCAGCCTGAACCTGTCCAACACCGTGGCGGTGGCCGTGTACGAAGCCTGGCGCCAGAACGACTTCAAGTAACACCACACCTGATCGTTCCCACGCTCTGCGTGGGAATGCAGCCCGTGACGCTCCGCGTCACTGGACGCGGAGCGTCCCCAGAGGCATTCCCACGCGGAGCGTAGGAACGATCAGCCAAGAAAAAAGCGCCTGTTACGGCGCTTTTTTCTTTGTAGCCCAGACCGTCTTACTGAACGGTTGGCGTCTCGCCGCTTTCCTGCATGCGCTGCAGCTCTTGCGCGTACAGAGCATCGAAGTTCACCGGGGCCAGCATCAGGGCCGGGAACGAACCACGGGTCACCAGGCTGTCCAAGGTTTCGCGCGCGTACGGGAACAGGATGTTCGGGCAGAACGCACCCAGGGTGTGGCTCATCGAAGCCGCGTCCAGGTTCTTGATCAGGAAGATACCGGCCTGTTGCACTTCAGCGATGAAGGCGACTTCTTCACCGTTTTTCACGGTGACGGACAGGGTCAGCACGACTTCGTAAAAATCACCTTCCAGCGCTTTCTGACGAGTGTTCAGATCCAGAGCGACCGCCGGATCCCACTGCTGGCGGAAGATCGCCGGGCTTTTCGGGGCTTCGAAGGACAGGTCGCGTACGTAGATGCGCTGCAAGGAGAATTGCGGTGCGGTTTCTTCTTCGCTGGCTGCAGTGTTCTGTTGGTCAGTCATCTCAGATCCTTATCGATCTTGGGTCTTTTAGGGAGTGCTGTACGTGGGTGCAGCCGTTCAGGCCTTGAGCAGCGCGTCGAGCTTGCCGGCGCGCTCCAGGGCATACAAATCGTCACAACCGCCGATGTGCTTGCTGCCGATCCAGATCTGCGGCACGGACGTACGTCCGGCTTTCTGGGTCATTTCAGCGCGCACTTGCGGCTTGCCATCGACCTTGATCTCTTTGAAGGCCACGCCTTTGTTCTCGAGCAGGTATTTGGCTCGCGAGCAATAAGGGCAGTAATCGCTGGAGTAGACGATGACTTCGCTCATATCACTTCACCAACGGCAGGTTGTCGCCTTTCCAGCTGGAAATACCGCCGGACAGCTTGGCGGCGGTGAAGCCGGATTTCATCAGCTCGCGGGCGTGGGTGCCAGCGGTCTGGCCCAGCGCGTCGACCAGAATGATGGTCTTGGCCTTGTGTTTTTCCAGCTCGCCGATACGCGCAGCCAGTTTGTCCTGGGGAATGTTCACCGCGCCAACGATGTGGCCGGCAGCAAAATCCTTGGCCGGACGGATGTCCACCACCACGCCTGCGTCTTTGTTGACCAACGCGGTCAGTTCGCCGGTGCTCAGGCTTTTACCGCCGCCCTGCATCGTGTGCGCCAGCAGCAGAGCCAGCAGTACGACGAAGATACCGACAAGAATGTAGTGGTTAGTGGCAAATTCAATCAGGTGAGCAACCATCGAAGGAGGTTCCAGGGCGTTAAAATGTCGGCCAGTATACACAGCCACTATGGTCGGCCAAACCCCGTCCGGCGGTGACGCGGTCGGAACTTAGCTTTAAACTCCAACTCCCTTTTCCATCGCCCTCTTCTTTATTAGCCACGAGTGGATTCCATGACTACCACGCCTAAACCTTTGGTCCTGATGATTCTCGACGGCTTCGGTCACAGCGACAGCCCCGAATCCAACGCCGTTTTTGCGGCGAAGAAGCCTGTTCTGGATCGCCTGTGGGCCACTGTGCCCAACGGCTTGATTTCGGGCAGCGGCATGGACGTCGGCCTGCCGGACGGCCAGATGGGCAACTCCGAAGTCGGCCACATGAACCTTGGCGCCGGCCGCGTGGTGTATCAGGACTTTACCCGCGTGACCAAAGCGATCCGCGACGGCGAGTTCTTCGAGAACCCGACCATCTGCGCCGCTGTGGACAAAGCCGTGGCCGCCGGCAAAGCCGTGCACTTCATGGGCCTGCTCTCCGATGGCGGCGTGCACAGCCACCAGGATCACCTGATCGCCATGGCCGAACTGGCCTTCAAGCGCGGCGCCGAAAAAATCTACCTGCACGCTTTCCTTGACGGCCGCGACACCCCACCGAAAAGCGCTGCGTCGTCCATCGAACTACTCGATGCGACCTTCCAGGCACTGGGCAAGGGCCGTATCGCCAGCATCATCGGCCGCTACTTCGCCATGGACCGTGACAACCGCTGGGACCGTGTGGCTCAGGCCTACAACCTGATCGTCGACGGCAACAGCGAATTCCACGCCGCCACTGCGCAGGAAGGTCTGGAGGCTGCTTACGCTCGCGGCGAGAGCGACGAATTCGTCAAAGCCACGACCATCGGTGAGCCGGTGAAAGTCGAAGACGGCGACGCCGTGGTGTTCATGAACTTCCGCGCCGACCGCGCCCGCGAGCTGACTCGCGTGTTCGTCGAAGACGACTTCAAGGATTTCGAACGCGCGCGCCAGCCGAAACTGGCCGGTTTTGTGATGTTGACCCAATACGCAGCGAGCATCCCTGCACCCTCGGCGTTCGCCCCGGGCAGCCTGGAAAACGTCCTTGGCGACTATCTGGCGAAAAACGGCAAAACCCAGCTGCGCATCGCTGAAACCGAAAAATACGCCCACGTGACCTTCTTCTTCTCCGGCGGTCGTGAAGAACCGTTCCCGGGCGAAGAGCGCATCCTGATCCCGTCGCCGAAAGTCGCCACCTACGACTTGCAGCCGGAAATGAGCGCACCGGAAGTCACCGACCGTATCGTCGAAGCCATCGAAAACCAGCGCTATGACGTGATCGTGGTCAACTACGCCAACGGCGACATGGTTGGTCATAGCGGTGTGTTCGACGCGGCCGTGAAGGCTGTGGAATGCCTTGATACCTGCGTCGGGCGCATTGTCGAAGCGCTGGAGAAGGTTGGCGGCGAAGCGCTGATCACCGCTGACCACGGCAACGTCGAGCAAATGGCCGATGAATCCACCGGCCAGGCGCACACCGCGCACACCACCGAGCCGGTACCGTTCATTTATGTCGGCAAGCGCGACCTCAAGGTCCGTGAAGGCGGCGTGCTGGCGGACGTGGCACCAACCATGCTGAAGCTGCTGGGCCTGGAAAAACCGGCGGAAATGACCGGCACGTCTATCCTGGTGTAATCCGTCCGATCAACCACCACAAAACCCTGTGGGAGCTGGCTTGCCAGCGATAGCAATCTGACAGCCAACATCTATGTTGAATGTGCAGACGCCATCGCTGGCAAGCCAGCTCCCACAGTGGTTTATGGAGTTTTCGAAATGGAATTCGGTGTATTGCTTGGTCCAGTTATCACACAGCCCCAATTGGGCGTTTTTTTTGCAGCCTCGGGCGGGCATACTAGGCCGTCCATTACCCTGGTGCCGCCCGCCTCTATGCTCCGCGTCCTGATCGCCCTCGCTCTGACCTGCCTGCTCCAACCGGCTTTCGCTGACGAGCGCACGCAAACCCAACAACAGTTGGACGCCACGCGTCAGGACATTGCCGAGCTGAAAAAGCTGCTGAGCAAAGTCCAGGAAGAAAAGTCCGGCGTGCAGAAAGAGCTCAAGGGCACTGAAACCGAGCTGGGCAAGCTGCAGAAGCAGGTCGACGCGCTGCAGAAAGAACTGCAGAAAAGCGAATCCGAGCTGCAGCGACTCGATGCAGAGAAAAAAAAACTCCAGAGCGCGCGCACTGAACAGCAGCGACTGATCGCCATTCAGGCCCGCGCGGCCTATCAGAACGGTCGGCAGGAATACCTCAAGCTGCTGCTCAACCAGCAGAATCCCGAGAAATTCGCCCGCACTCTCACCTATTACGATTACCTGAGCCAGGCCCGCCTGGAACAGCTGAAGAACTTCAACGAAACCCTGCGCCAACTGGCCAATGTCGAAAAAGACATTGCCGCCCAACAGGCGCAATTGCTGGTACAGAAAAGCAGCCTCGATACCCAGCGCGACGAACTGGAAAATGTCCGCAAGGAACGCCAGCAAGTGCTCGCCAAGCTTAACGATGACGTGAAGGCCCGCGACCAGAAACTCGCCGCTCGCGAGCAAGATCAGGCAGACCTGTCTAAAGTCCTTAAAACCATTGAAGAAACCCTGGCCCGCCAGGCCCGTGAGGCAGAAGAAGCGCGGCAGAAAGCGCTGATCGCCCAGCAGGAAGCGGAAAAAAAGCGTTTGCGTGAGGCGCAGGCTGAAAACAGCGACGCCCCACGAAAACCCGCCAGATCCACTCCCGGCGCGCTGGTCTCCAGCAGCGGCGAAACCTTCGGTGGCCCTTTTGCTGCAACCCGGGGAAAACTTCCGTGGCCGGTTGATGGTCGATTGTTGGCACGCTTCGGCGAATCCCGTGGCGACGACGCCCGCACCAAGTGGGACGGCGTAATGATCAGCGCCTCCGCCGGCAGCCAGGTGCATGCCGTACACGGTGGTCGCGTGGTGTTCGCCGACTGGCTGCGCGGCGCCGGGCTGCTGGTGATCCTCGATCACGGCAACGGTTTTCTGAGTCTTTACGGTCACAACCAGACACTGCTCAAGTCGGCCGGTGACGTGGTTAAAGCCGGTGAGTCCATCTCCACTGTCGGTAACAGTGGCGGCCAGGACACATCAGCGCTGTATTTCGCAATTCGTCAGCAGGGTCACCCGAGTGATCCAGCACAATGGTGCCGCGCGCAAGGATAAGCGTGCCGCCTAATTCAGGAGTTCGTTCGACATGCTGCATTTGTCCCGCCTTACCTCGCTGGCCCTGACGATCGCCCTGGTGATCGGCGCGCCTCTGGCGTTCGCCGCTCAACCGGCCCCGGCCGTCGCTCCGGCAGGCACTGCCGCGACTTCCAAGGCTCCGTTGCCGCTGGAAGAATTGCGCACCTTTGCCGAGGTCATGGACCGGATCAAAGCCGCTTACGTCGAGCCGGTGGACGACAAGACCCTGCTGGAAAACGCGATCAAGGGCATGCTCAGCAACCTTGATCCGCACTCGGCGTACCTCGGCCCTGAAGATTTCACCGAACTGCAGGAAAGCACCAGCGGTGAGTTCGGTGGTCTGGGCATCGAAGTCGGCGCCGAAGACGGTTTCATCAAAGTCGTCTCGCCAATCGATGACACCCCGGCGTCGAAGGCCGGCATTCAGGCCGGCGACTTCATCGTCAAGATCAACGGCCAGCCAACGCGCGGCCAGACCATGACCGAAGCCGTCGACAAGATGCGCGGCAAGATCGGCCAGAAAATCACCCTGACCCTGGTACGCGACGGCGGCACGCCGTTCGACGTGACCCTCGCCCGCGCGGTGATTCAGGTGAAGAGCGTCAAGGCGCAGCTGCTGGAAACCGGTTATGCGTACATCCGCATCACCCAGTTCCAGGTCAAGACCGGCGAAGAGGTTTCCAAGGCTCTGGCCAAGCTGCGCAAGGACAACGGCAAGAAGCTCAACGGCATCATTCTCGACCTGCGTAACAACCCCGGCGGCGTGTTGCAGGCAGCAGTGGAAGTGGTCGACCACTTCATCACCAAAGGCCTGATCGTCTACACCAAAGGCCGAATCGCCAATTCCGAACTGCGTTTCTCGGCCACCGGCAAAGACGAAAGCGAAGCCGTGCCGATGGTCGTGCTGATCAACGGTGGCAGCGCCTCGGCCTCGGAAATCGTCGCCGGCGCCCTGCAGGATCAGAAACGTGCGGTGGTCATGGGCACCACCAGTTTTGGCAAGGGCTCGGTGCAAACCGTGCTGCCGCTGAACAATGACCGCGCGCTGAAAATTACCACCGCGCTGTACTTCACGCCGAATGGCCGCTCGATTCAGGCACAGGGCATCGTGCCGGACATCGAAGTGCGCAAAGCCAAGATCACCAACGAGGCCGATGGCGATTACTTCAAAGAAGCCGACCTGCAAGGTCACCTGGGCAACGGCAACGGCGGCGCAGACAAGCCGACAGGTTCCGGCGGCAAGGCCAAGGCGATGCCGCAGGATGACGATTACCAATTGGCCCAGGCCCTGAGCCTGCTCAAAGGGCTGAGCATCACGTCCGGCCGTTGAGGATGTCTTTGCGTCTCCTCTTCGTTCTGTTGTGCTGTCTGGCGGGTGCTGCTCATGCAGAGCCCGCCAGCCCAAAGCCATACAAAGCCTATCTGACACTGATCATCGACGACCTGGGGCAGAACCTGCCCCGGGATCGCCGCGTGCTGGCCCTGCCCGGCCCGGTGACCACGGCGATCATGCCGGACACCCCGCACGCCACCGAGTTTGCCCGCGAAGCCCATCGCGCCGGCAAGATCGTTATCCTGCACATGCCCATGGACCCAGCCACCGGTCCCTATGCATGGCACCCTGAACTGCCCATCGAAGAGCTGGAAAAACGCCTCAACGCCGCGTTCAAAATGGTCCCCTACACTGCCGGCATCAATAACCACATGGGCAGCCGCATGACTGCGCAACCGGTGGCGATGGCCTGGTTGATGGGCGAACTGCAGCGTCGGCACAAGTTCTTCGTCGACAGCCGCACCAGCGCCCAGACCGTGGCGGCGCAGCAGGCGCAGAAGATCGATCTGGCCAGTGTCTCGCGGGACGTGTTTCTTGATGACGAGCGCACTGAGGCAGCGATCTACACGCAGTTGCAGACCGCGATCAGCCTGGCGCGCAAGCAGGGTTCGGCGGTGATGATCGGCCATCCCTATCCGCAGACACTGGCAGTGCTGGAGCGCGAACTGCCGAAGTTGAAGAGCCAGGGAATCGACTGGATCGATATCAAACAGATGATCAGCGTGCGCAGCAATCGCGCCATGGCCAGTCATGGTAAAGACGGGGTTTATCGGTAATACCCTGTGACGCTAGCACATACATAGTTACCACCCGGAAACCGTCCCCATTCCCGATAGTGCGACCTGCAACAGGTCGCGACGCCCTCGCGTCGCTTTCAACTATCAGGAATCATCATGACTATTGAAGACAACACCGCAGCGCATCCCATACCCATGGAACCGATCATGCAGGACAATCTGCTGATCAACTTCACCACGGAGTTTCACCGGGTCTGGAGCACTAACGGCTCAAAAGCCAAACCCGCCACATTCTGGCGCCCCACCCCTGCTCCGGATGCATTGCCGGGCTACTTTCCGCTGGGCGACGTGCTCTTTCCCGGCGACGCCAATATCAATGGCGAAATGGTCGCAGCAGTAGTCTGCGAGAAAGATATGGAAGGGTCCTTAAGCACTAAAGGAAAGGCACTGGCCCGCCCTGCCGATTTTGAACTGGTCTGGAAAGAAACCGGAGCGCCCAGTGTCACTCGCATGTCGATCTGGCGACCTCTGGCACCCGTCGGTTACGTCGCTCTGGGGCTCGTGTGCTCCAACGATCACTGCAAACCTTCGTTGAACTCGGTGCGCTGCGTCAGGCTCGACCTGGTCATAGCGGCGAACGTCGGTGATCTGATCTGGAATGACAAGGGCAGCGGTGCCAAGCTCAGTTTCAGCGCTTTTGGCATCGAACCTTCGACTGCCGCCGCAGGCGACATCCATTTTGCGCCCGGCACCTTCGTGGGCATCCAGGGCTACAGCAAGCCGGCAGCACCTTCGACGGCGTATGGCTTGCGCATGCAAATCCCGCTGCAAGTCAGCGCATCGCCGCAAATTCCGACCCTCACCGGTTACACGAAGCCCGCAGTGAACGAACCCGCCACCGTCACCCAGATTGCCCGCCTGCCTTGGTTCGCAGTGCGAGATCATGCTCATCCCGGCGAACAGTTTCGCAATTCGCCTTACTACGAACTGAAGAGAACTGACGAATATGTGCTCATTGGCCACGAGCGCAATGAATCGGACAAGTATCGGGCCGTTAAATGGACAGCACCACGTCTGCAGAACGCGGTGACAATGCGTATGTTCCATAGTTTTACCGCCATGGAAATCGTCAAAGCCTGGCCGACCGTGCCTCTCAGCGATATCCGCATGACAAAATTCTCGGCCTGCCTGCCAAAAAGTTTGACCCGCACTGAAACGTCTTCCAACGGTTGGAACGAGCTACGACCTCAAGTGGTGATTGCCATGGCGCCGAAGCAAACATCCGTCGCGGTTTATCAGATGCAAAGCCATTACGAGTTGGTACGGGAAGACGGTACTCAAGTGGCGGTCGACTTTGGTTATACCGATGATTCAAGCGTTCTGCTGACGCAATATCCGCCGGAGTTCGTCGAGCTCGCCAGCGCGTGTCCGCCGCTGACGACAGACACCCCGACAATATCTGGCACCGATGGCGCCAACGCTAAAGAGCAGCCATCATCGGGCCCGGATGTCGTTATAGATACCGCCCCATGATTTCGTCCACCACGCCTTCTTTGCGCAACTGATCCAGCGCAGCCTGAAGCTTGGCGACCACTTCGTCGGAGACGTCCTTGTTCAGCGCCAGATACAGTTCTGCACTGTTGAAACGCAGCACGGTCTTGAGACCGGTGACACCGTCCTGCCGCGCCAGATAACGCCCGGCAGGATCACCGGTGGCCCACAGGTCGATCTGACCATTGACCAGTTTCTTCGCGTTGTCCTGATCGCGCAGCACGACTATCGGCTTCAGACCTTGTTTGGTCAGTGTCTCGGCAATCGCATCACCCTTGTAGGCACCGACTTTGTACTGGCGCGCATCATTGAGGGTTTCGAGGGTGATCTTGCTGTCAGCCTTGGCCAGCATGATCCAGTCATCCGGACCGATCGGGCCGACCCATTTGAAGAGCTTTTCGCGGTCCGGCAGACGCGCCATCACGAAGGCGCCATAACCGGGATTTTCCAGAGCCAGTTTGTAGACGCGCTCCCAAGGAAAGCGCAGGGTCAGGCTGTAAGTGATGCCGGCACGCTGGAACACTTCGCGCACGATGTCGGTGGCGATGCCATTGATGTTCTCGCCTTGGGCGAAGTTCTTGCCGTTTTTCGCCATGTTATACGGCGGGAAATTTTCGGTAAGGAGCACCAGATCGGTGTCGGGACTGTTTTCGGCGCGGGCAGTGTTGATGAGCAACATCGATGCACTGGCGAGAACAAGAAGCAGGCGTTTGATCATGTCGGGCTACCGGAATCCATGGCGTGCCCAAGAGTGCCTTGGGTGCGCCATGCTGTCCACTGGCCTGTATGGTTTTCGATCCTGACCCGATTAAAAAGCATCAGCACGTGCTGACGTATCAAAAAAACAGCATGCGAAAGAACAGTTCTCAGCCGAATCAGAGATTTCTGCGGCCTTCACCGACCTCACATGTTTGACTTGCAGACAACAGCACTCACAACTAGTCACATTAGCCAGCACATACCGAACAGCACAACGAATTACACTCACCAGCGAAATACAGTTACTCCATTAATTCCTGAAATACGGTCAAGGATTGATCATGACTAATAAAGCCCGAATATTTTTTGCGTGCTCAGCAATAGCACTCACACTTCCATTGATCTCCTGTGCAGGCACCACAGCCGAAGCGCCGGAAGCAATTCTGCTAAGTAACGCGGGTGGCGACTTTAATCACTGGAACGGCATTGGCAAAATTTTCAAAGACGATAGACCTTATTGCAGCGCATTCCTGCTAGACACTCGCGAAACAGGCAAAGAAGCAAACGGGCCAGCTTACGTAATGACCAATGCGCACTGCACTTCCATCAGAGTCGGCACAATCGCTGACATTGCTTATCAAGGTCAGATACAGTTCAATTTTTTCCATGACACACTCGCGGACGCCAAGCGTTATGACATCGACAAGGTCAATTGGGCCAGTTTCGCCAGTACTGATATCGCTATATTGCAGTTAGGCACCTCACTGGACAGCCTGCTGAAAGACGGAATAACCCCACTCAAGCTCGCGGCGGCAGCACCACGCAACGTCAGTCAGGTGAACCTGGTAAGCGCGCCAGCCACTGCAGCCGGCTTGAGGCTTTCCACCTGCACACAAGAGCCGACCCACACAACCCTGATCAAGTATTTGAACATTCACACCGACTACCAAAAGCAGAACTGCAAAGGAATTGAGCCTGGCTCATCGGGCGCTCCGGTGATCGATGCTGAAACGGGACAAGTGACCGGCATATTATCCGGCACTACTTACGGTATTCCTTCGGATGACTTGTGTTTCTGGCATGGTCTGTGTGGAGATAAAAATACACAATCTCTATTGCCGCATCAGGCTAGCCAAAGTTTTCCTGTCGACTATCTGACTGCTTGTTTCGTTAATGGAACATTCCGTCTCGACACAGAAAACTGCGCACTCACTCCCAACTCAAACTTTCAGTTCAGATTAAACTCAAGAGCCATTACAGACATCGGACTGCACAAAACACCCAACAACACTAACCAGTCAGCGCCAAAATGGGATATCAATTTTTCCATGAGTACCGAGTTCTATCGCTTCAAGACTGTTCGTGATGCACAGGCTTGTTATTCACCTGACCACTACAGCGACCGAATCAGTACAACCAACGCAAAAGTGCAATCAGAAATTGGCCGAGAACCCGGACTGCATTATTTATGTTTGATTGGCGTGAACTCAATCGATCAACAAGCCGATAGCCGACTTCTTGGAAACGCCCAAATCCTGGCAGCAAGAGTCGTAACTCCCGTTCCGATGCAATTACCCGCGCCGACACTCACCATTGAGCCAGACGGCGATTATCTTTTTATAAAGTACCGCGAAGAGGCGGATCGCAATCTCTGGACCCGGATATACACGGGCCCGACAGAAGAAACCAATTGCTCCGAGATCAATCCTGAGCACTACAGCAAAGTCGACGACGGGTTTTACACCCCCGTTCAGGCGCTGCCATTGACGCTATGCAGTTACACGATGGATCGAAACCTGAGTGTTTCAGAGGTTCGGACTGATCAGCTTTACCCTACGCAATCCCGGATAGCAGAATGAGCCATGTGGCGGGTCTCGCTCGACGCGAAGTCCGCCACAGCACCGATGGCCATCTAACGCATCACGATCCCGCGATGCGCCATATAGGCCTTGGCTTCCTGCACGGTGTATTCGCCGAAGTGGAAAATACTCGCTGCCAATACGGCGCTGGCATGGCCCTCGAGAATGCCGTCAGCCAAGTGCTGCAGATTGCCGACGCCGCCGGAAGCGATCACCGGGATGCCCAGCGCATCGCTGATCGCGCGGGTCACGCCGAGGTCGAAACCGTTTTTCATGCCGTCCTGATCCATGCTGGTCAGCAGGATCTCACCGGCACCGAGGCCTTCCATTTTCTTCGCCCACTCGACCGCGTCGAGGCCGGTTGGCTTGCGCCCGCCGTGGGTGAAGATTTCCCAGCGCGGGGTTTCGCCCGGGCCGGAGACTTTCTTCGCGTCGATGGCGACAACGATGCACTGCGAGCCGAAATGCTGCGCCGCTTCACCGACGAACTCCGGGTTGAACACGGCAGCGGTGTTGATCGACACCTTGTCCGCGCCGGCATTCAGCAGATTACGGATGTCCTGCACGGTACGCACGCCACCGCCGACGGTCAGCGGGATAAACACCTGGCTGGCCATGCGCTCGACAGTATGCAGCGTGGTGTCGCGACCATCGACGCTGGCGGTGATGTCGAGAAAGGTAATCTCGTCGGCACCCTGCTCGTCATAACGACGGGCGATTTCCACCGGGTCACCGGCGTCACGAATGTTTTCGAACTTCACACCTTTGACGACCCGGCCGTTGTCCACGTCCAGGCAAGGGATGATGCGTTTGGCCAGCGCCATGGTCAGTCCTCAGCCTTGGTACGAATCGCAGAAAGCTTGCGCTTCGGCGACGTCGAGGGTGCCTTCGTAAATCGCCCGGCCGGTGATGGCGCCGATGATGCCTGGTGCTTTGGCGTCGAGCAGCGACTTGATGTCACCCAGATTGTGGATGCCGCCGGAAGCGATCACCGGGATCTTGGTAGCAGCGGCCAGCGCAGCGGTGAACGGCACGTTGCAACCCTGCATCATGCCGTCTTTGGCGATGTCGGTATAAACGATCGAGGAGACGCCGTCGGCTTCAAACTGCTTGGCCAGATCGATGACCTGCACGGTGCTGATTTCAGCCCAGCCATCGGTGGCGACGAAACCGTCTTTGGCATCCAGACCGACGATGATCTTGCCCGGGAACGCGCGGCAGGCCTCAGCGACGAAGGCCGGATCTTTAACGGCTTTGGTACCGATGATCACGTAGCTGACGCCAGCCTTGACGTAGTGTTCGATGGTTTCCAGCGAACGAATGCCGCCACCGATCTGGATCGGCAATGTCGGATAGCGCTTGGCAATTGCAGTCACCACTTCGCCGTTGACTGGCTGGCCTTCGAACGCGCCATTCAGATCGACCAGATGCAGACGGCGGCAACCGCCCTCCACCCACTTGGCAGCCATGCTCACCGGGTCATCGGAGAACACTGTGGAATCTTCCATGCGGCCCTGGCGCAGACGTACGCAGGCACCGTCTTTAAGATCGATAGCGGGAATAATCAGCATCTGGCAAACCTTCAAATTTGAATGTTCAGCTTGGCTCGGAAATCAGTTTTTCTCGAGCGCCCACAGGTCGCTTTCGATGCTTTCAAACCGCTCTTTGAGGTGGGTCTGCACATCGAAAATCGCCCTGTTGTAATAGTGCGGAGCAATTTCGCGGGTAAATAACTCAAGAATTTCCGCCGCTTCGAACGACCCCAGGTCCAATTCGAAACGGTCTTCCATGAACCGCTGAATCTTGCGATTGGCGTCGCTCTCCTGCTCGGCAGTGAGGGTCAGGATCGGCGGTTTGGATTTCTTGGCAGCCATTTACCAGCGACCATCCCATGCGGCGAAGTTCTGCAGTAATTGCAGGCCATGGGTATGGCTCTTCTCCGGGTGGAACTGCACGGCGAAGCGCGAGCCGTCGGCCAGCGCTGCAGCGAAGTCGACGCCATAGTGACCGCCACCGACCACCTGCCGCGCGTTGGCGGCGGCGATGTAGTAGCTGTGCACGAAGTAAAAACGCGCCATGTCCGGAATGTCATGCCACAGCGGGTGGCTGACCTTCTGCTTCACCTCGTTCCAGCCCATGTGCGGGACTTTCAGGTGCTCGCCGTCTTCATGCAGGTCTTTGCCGAAGAACTTCACCGCGCCCGGGAACAGGCCGATGCAGTCGACGCCGTCGTTCTCTTCACTGGTGTCGAGCAACGCTTGCATGCCGACACAGATACCGAGGAACGGACGATCCTGGCTGACTTCACGCACCAGTGAGTCGAAACCGAGACGACGGATCTCCGCCATGCAGTCGCGAATCGCGCCAACACCGGGGAACACCACGCGGTCAGCTTCGCGAATCACGGCTGCATCGCTGGTGATCAGCACTTTACCGGCGCCGACGTGCTCAAGGGCCTTGGCCACCGAGTGCAAATTGCCCATGCCGTAATCGATAACTGCAACCGTCTGCATTACAGAACGCCTTTGGTCGATGGCATTTGCCCGGCCATGCGCTCATCCAGCTCGACAGCCATGCGCAGCGCGCGGCCGAAAGCCTTGAACACGGTTTCGATCTGGTGGTGGGTGTTGGTGCCACGCAGGTTGTCGATGTGCAGACTGACCAGCGCGTGGTTGACGAAGCCCTGGAAGAATTCCTGGAACAGGTCAACGTCGAAGCCGCCCACGGTGGCGCGGGTGTACGGCACGTGCATCTGCAGGCCCGGGCGACCGGAGAAATCGATCACCACACGCGACAGCGCTTCGTCGAGCGGTACATAGGCATGACCATAGCGACGGATGCCTTTTTTATCGCCGATGGCTTTGGCAAACGCCTGGCCGAGGGTGATACCGACATCTTCCACCGTATGGTGGTCGTCGATATGCAGATCGCCCTTGCATTCAATATCCAGGTCGATCAACCCGTGACGGGCGATCTGATCCAGCATGTGCTCAAGAAAAGGAACACCGATATCGAATCGGGCCTTTCCGGTGCCATCAAGGTTGATCGAGGCTTTGATCTGGGTTTCCAGAGTGTCGCGCTCGACAGACGCCTTACGTTCGGCCATCACCAGCTCCGCAAAATCATTGGGCGAAAAAGGCAGCCATTATAGGCACGCGAGGCGCAAACAGAAACACGAGAGGTGAGATGGCTGACGGATAGAATGCCCGGCTGTCGCGGGTAGACATGTCCATACAAGCCATAAAGGGCAATGATCGCTCCCACGCTCTGCGTGGGAGTGCAGCCCCGGACGCTCTGCGTCCGCTTCGAATGTGACGCAGAGCGCCACGGGAGGCATTCCCACGCAGAGCGTGGGAACGATCAGGTAGAAACGAACTTAGTGAAACAGTACCGCCGTCTTCTGCAGGGTCACCCACACCCCCCACGCCAACGGAATACCCACCACCAGCCACGCAGCGATCGCCAGCGGCTTGCTGCCCGGGGCGGCTTTCCACTCCAGAACCGTGCTGGCATCAGCACCCTTGTCGTGGCCCAGCGCCTGTTCGGCAGCCAGCTCAGCGTCAGTCATGAAGTACTTGTCGGCCACCGGACGCACCATCAGGTTGCACAGGAAGCCCAGCACCAGCAGGCCTGCGAGGATGTACAGGGTGATGTCGTAAGCGGCAGCGCGTTCAACGCCGATGCTCAACTGATACTCACGCAGGTAGTTCACCAGCACCGGACCAAGCACGCCGGCCGCAGCCCAAGCGGTCAGCAGACGACCGTGGATCGCACCGACCATCTGCGTACCGAACAGGTCGGCCAGATACGCCGGCACCGTGGCAAAACCGCCGCCGTACATCGACAGAATGATGCAGAACGCCGCCACGAACAGCGCAACGTTGCCCAAATGGCCCATGTTCGGGATCAGCGCGTACAGGGCAAAACCCAGGGCGAAGAACACGAAGTAGGTGTTTTTGCGGCCCAGGTAGTCCGAGAACGAAGCCCAGAAGAAGCGGCCACCGATGTTGAACAGGCTAAGCAGACCGGTGAAACCGGCAGCAATCGCAGCGATCGAGGCCAGTTGCCCGGCGTCGAGCTGACCAAACGGCACATCGACACCCAGCAGTTTGCCGCCGAACACTTCCTGCAGCAGTGGCGAAGCCATGCCGAGGATGCCGATGCCGGCAGACACGTTCAGACACAGCACCAGCCAGACCAGACGGAATTGCGGGGTTTTCCACGCCACATTCACGTGCACGTGACGATGGGTGATCATCGAGTTCGAGGCTTTCTTCGCCGGAGCGGTCCAGCCTTCAGGTTTCCAGCCGGTTGGCGGGACACGGTAAGCCAGAGCACCACCGATCATGAACACGAAGTAGATCGCGGCCATGGCGACGAAGCTCTGCCAGACGCCGACACCGGTTGGCGAAGCGAAGTGGCTCATCAGCGCGGTTGCCAGCGGTGCACCGACCATCGCGCCGCCACCGAAGCCCATGATTGCCATGCCGGTAGCCATGCCGCGCTTATCCGGGAACCACTTGATCAGGGTCGAGACTGGCGAGATATAGCCAAGGCCCAGACCGATACCGCCGATCACGCCAGAGCCGAGCCACATCAGCCAGATCTGGTGGGTATAAATACCCAACGCGGAGATCAGCAGACCGCCGCACCAGCACAGTGCCGATACCACACCGGCCTTGCGCGGACCTGCGTGCTCCAGCCAGCCACCCCAGATCGCTGCCGAGCAGCCGAGGAAGATGAAGAACAGCGTGTAGATCCAGCCGAGCATCGAGATCGGCCAATCACATTGCGACGAGAACACTTGTGCGATGAAGCTCATGTCCGGTGCGCAAGCCACCGGAGCAGTCACGCCCAGCGCCTTGGACAGCGGCAACCAGAACACCGAGAAGCCGTAGGCCATGCCGATGCACAGGTGGATGGCCAGAGCGGCCGGTGGGACTAGCCAACGGTTGAAACCGGGCTTGGCGATGATGCGTTCCTTGGACAGGAACGCGGGCTGATCGGCTTTGAGGCCGTCCGCCGTGATGCTCGTGCTCATTGTGTATCCCCCAATTATTAGTATGGTTCGCCAGCCACTGTTCACCCCCGGCCTTTATGCACGCAGGCATGACCGTTTTTTGGGTGAAGCTCCTTGAAGGCGCGACGTTAAGTCGCAGAAGGACGGACGAACGGGCGAAGGTTACCATTTGCACGTGACAGAAAAACCAAACTGATATCACCTTTTTTCTGTCGTCTGATCTCGTATCACTCAGGAAAACGCCATGCCAATCGTCGTACAAGCGCTGAACGCCGCCAATTATCAGGACCAGGAGGATTTGCGGAAGATTTATCGCGACGCGCCGGACTGGCTGTTTGCGCCGTTTTCCGGTGAAAACAATCTGATCGACCGCACTCTCGCCGAGGGAAGTTTTATTGCCGGGCGTTTCAACGACCGCTTGCTCGGTGCCGCGCGCCTGCAGAGGCACCACGACGTTTGGTACTTGTCCCATTTATGCGTACGAAAAGTTACCCGTCGCCGTGGGGTTGCTGAACGGCTGGTGAACCAAGCGCAGAAAATGGCGTCGCAAGCGGGGGCTGAACTGCGTCTGCTGGCGCCTGCCGGGCATCCTGAAGCCTTGGCAATTGCAGCGAAGTTACACCTCCCGCTGGAGGTACTGGCAACATGACGCCACACCGAACCGGGCAATTGCAGCGCTATACTCCCCGGCTAAATTACGAATTCGACTAATTACAAGGACTCGCCCATGAAAGCGTTCGGCAAAATCCTGGGTCTGGTACTTCTCGGATTGTTGCTGATCATTGTGGCGGCAGGTTTTGCCCTGACCCACCTCTTCGATCCCAACGATTACAAAGACGAGATTCGCCAGATAGCCCGCGACAAGGCCCACATCGAGCTGACGCTCAATGGCGACATCGGCTGGAGCCTGTTCCCGTGGCTCGGCCTGGAACTGCACGAGGCCAGCGTTGCCACCCTGATCAATCCGACTGAACCGTATGCCGATTTGCAGATGCTCGGCCTGTCCGTGCGCGTGCTACCGCTGTTGCGCCGCGAAGTGCAAATGAGCGATGTCCGCGTTGAAGGACTGAACCTGCGCCTGAAACGCGACAAAAACGGCCACGGCAACTGGGAAGACATCGGCAAGGTGCCGACAGCCGCCGCACCTGCCGGCAGCCCGGCACCTGCCAGCGCAGCCACTGCAGAAGCGCCTGCCCAACCGGAAAAACCGCCACAGCCGATCCGCCTCGACATCGACAGCCTGACCGTCAACAACGCCCGCGTTGAATACAACGACGAGCTGACCGGCAAGCAATTCAGCGCCGAGAGCATCCAGTTGAGCACCGGCCCGGTACACGATTCGACGAATATTCCGGTGAAAGCCACGGCATTCCTCGGCACCAACCAGCCGGTCCTGCGCGTGCGTACCGAGCTCACTGGCGAGCTGCGCATCGAGCGCGCGCTGCAGCGCTACAGGTTCGAAGATATGAAGCTTTCCGGTGAATTGGCCGGCGATCCGTTGCAAGGCAAGACCATGACCTTCGCAGCTCAGGGCCAGTTATCGCTGGACAAAGCGGCGAACGTCGCCGAGTGGACCGGCATCAAGATCTCCGCCAACCAGTTGCGCGCGCTGGGTGAACTGAAAGCCAACGACCTCGACAAGACTCCGCAGATCTCTGGCGGCCTCTCCATCGCCCAGTTCGATCTGGCGAAATTCGTCGACAGCATCGGCCAGAAACTCCCGCCCATGGCCGAAGGCAGCCTGAGCAAAGTCGAACTGGTCAGCCGCGTGGCCGCCACGCCAACCAGCATTGCCTTCGACAATATCAATCTGAAACTCGACGACAGCAGCTTCAGCGGCCGCATCGCCGTCGAAGACTTCGCCAAACAATCGCTGCGGGCAATTCTCAAGGCCGATACGTTCAACGCTGACCGCTACCTGCCGCCGAAATCGGCACAAGCCAACAGCGCCACGCAAGTGCGTCAGGCCGAAGTCGCCAGCACCGAAGCCGATGCCATGGCCGGTGCCGGCTCCACGCCGCTGCCGGACAAACCGAGCAAAACCGCCTGGA
Source organism: Pseudomonas sp. Mb7 (assembly GCF_054790525.1). Classification (NCBI taxonomy): domain Bacteria; kingdom Pseudomonadati; phylum Pseudomonadota; class Gammaproteobacteria; order Pseudomonadales; family Pseudomonadaceae; genus Pseudomonas; species Pseudomonas sp. Mb7. Next base: position 6,028,596 of record NZ_CP186501.1, on the reverse strand, counting down.
GCACCGAGCGCCTGCTACCGGTTGAGCGCCTGGCCAAACTCGACGTCGACGCCGACCTGACTTTTGGCCAACTGACCATCGACAAGTTGCCGATCCAGAACGCCGCACTGAAAGCCACCGGCCAAAGCGGCTTGCTGACCCTGACCAACCTGAGCGGCGAACTGTACAACGGCGGTTTCGCCGCCAATGGCACCCTCGATGTACGCCCGAGCGCGCCTGTGCTGAACCTGCAGACCAAGCTCAATCGCGTGCCTGTAGAAAAAATCCTCGAAAGCCAAGGCAAGAACCCGCCGGTCAAAGGTCTGGTGACCCTCACCAGCAATATCACTGGCAGCGGCAACAGCCAGCAGGCGCTGATCGATACGCTTAACGGCAACGCCAGTTTCGTGATTAACAACGGCGTGCTGCTCAACGCCAATCTTGAACAGCAACTGTGCAAAGGCATCGCCACGCTTAACCGCAAAACCCTCAGCGGCGAACCACGCGGTAAAGACACGCCATTCCAGGAACTCAAGGGCAACCTGACTTTCCGCAATGGCATTGCCAGCAACCCGGACCTGAAAGTGCGCATCCCCGGCATGACCGTCAACGGTGACGGCGACATCGACTTGCGCGTGCTCGGCATGGACTATCGCGTCGGCATCATCGTCGAGGGTGACACCAGCGCCATACCGGATCCTGCGTGCCAGGTAGGCGAGAAATTCGTCGGTGTCGAATGGCCGCTGCGCTGCCGTGGTCCGCTGGAGCTGGGCGCCAAGGCCTGCCGCGTCGACAACGATCGCCTCGGTCAGGTCGCGACCAAACTGGCCGGCGACAAGCTCAGTGAAAAAATCGACGAAAAACTCGGTGACAAGGTCAGCCCGGAATTGAAAAACGCATTGAAGGGGCTGTTCAAGCGATGAGAGCGGAGCAATTTTCCACGGCGGTGCTGGATTGGTTCGACCGCCACGGCCGCCACGATCTGCCTTGGCAGCAGAACATCAACCCGTATCGGGTGTGGGTGTCGGAGATCATGTTGCAGCAGACCCAGGTCAGCACCGTGCTCAATTACTTCGACCGTTTCATGGCCGCGCTGCCGACGGTCGAAGCGCTGGCAGAAGCCCCCGAAGACGAAGTGCTGCACCTGTGGACCGGGCTGGGTTACTACACCCGCGCGCGCAATTTGCAGAAGACCGCGAAGATCGTCGTCAGCCAGTACGCTGGCGAGTTTCCGCGTGACGTTGAAAAGCTTACGGATCTACCAGGCATTGGTCTGTCCACTGCCGGCGCGATTGCCAGCATCAGCATGGGCCTGCGCGCGCCGATCCTCGACGGCAACGTCAAACGCGTGCTGGCACGCTTTACTGCGCAAGAGGGCTACCCCGGCGAGCCGAAGGTCGCCAAACAACTGTGGGCCACCGCTGAACGCTTTACGCCGCACGATCGGGTCAACGCCTACACCCAGGCGATGATGGATCTCGGCGCCACGCTGTGCACGCGTAGCAAACCGAGCTGCCTGCTGTGTCCGCTGGAACGTGGCTGCGAAGCGCACATGCTCGGCCTCGAAACCCGCTACCCGATTCCCAAGCCGCGCAAAACCATTCCGCAGAAGCGCACGCTGATGCCGATGCTGGCCAACGACGACGGCGCGATTCTGCTTTACCGTCGCCCCTCAAGCGGTTTGTGGGGCGGTCTGTGGAGCCTGCCGGAGCTCGACGACCTCGATGACCTGCAACATCTCGCCGATCAGCACTCGCTGACCATGGGCGAGCAGCAGGCCCTGCCGAACCTTGTTCACACGTTCAGCCATTTCCAGCTGTCCATCGAACCCTGGCTGGTTCAGGTGCAGGAGGCCGCCCATCACGTGGCCGAGGCCGACTGGCTCTGGTATAACCTCGCCACCCCGCCGCGCCTGGGCCTCGCCGCCCCGGTCAAAACCTTGCTCGAACGCGCGGCCGCCGTCTTGAATGCAGGAGAGTCGCCATGACCCGCACCGTAATGTGCCGCAAGTACAAAGAAGAATTGCCCGCGCTGGACCGCGCCCCTTTCCCGGGCGCCAAAGGTCAGGATATTTTTGACCACGTCTCCGCCAAGGCCTGGGCTGACTGGCAGAAACACCAAACCCTGCTGATCAACGAAAAGCGTCTGAACATGATGAACGCCGAAGACCGCAAATATCTTCAGGGCGAAATGGACAAGTACTTCTCCGGCGAGGAATACGCCAAGGCCGAAGGCTACGTTCCGCCTGCTGAGTAAACCCTGCAAAATCGGGGGCCGGATCGTAAGCGACGGAATTAATTTAAGAAATTTTAAAAAAGTCGTTGACGTAAATCCGAAAAACCCTTTTAATGCGCCCCGTTGCCCAGATAGCTCAGTCGGTAGAGCAGGGGATTGAAAATCCCCGTGTCGGCGGTTCGATTCCGTCTCTGGGCACCAAATACCGAAAACCCTGAATCGCAAGATTCAGGGTTTTTTTATGCCTGCGATTTGATCACGCCTATCTGTCCGCCCCGCAACGCCCTCCTCTCGATACACCTCAAACCCGCCTGTACTGAAAAATACCCAAAATCTGTATCTCTCCCCATGTAGGAAAATTCGCCAGTATTCCTCCAAGCCTTGGCGAGCCAACGACTGGCTCTACTTTGCGCCCCGCAACACTCTGGGCCCCTGAAGCCCTCAGAGCGCAAAACCTGATTTTTTGAATAGATCGGCGTCCACCGCAAGGTCACTTCCTGTCCAGCTAAAAAATCTAAAAACAAACCCAACAGGCGAACTGCATTTACTGCTTTTCAAACATTCCAGGATGAATGCTGGCGCCCCTGTGCGCCCGGCAAAAGAGCGAAACGGACGACGTATGATCAAGCAACTTATCAATGAAGACAGTTATGTGCAGATTGGCGATCTGTGCAGCGCAACGATTCAGCTGAAAATCGAAGGACTGAATCCTGCCGGATCGATCAAGCTCAAAACCGCACATGCCCTGATCACGGATCTGGAAAACCAGGGCCGGATTCACCATAAGACCCGCCTGGTCGAGTCTTCCTCGGGGAATCTGGGGGTCGCGCTGGCCATGGTCTGCGCCGCCAAGGGTTACAAGTTTGTCTGTGTGATCGACCCGAACATTTCTGCGCCGAACAGAAAACTCATGCAGGCACTGGGTGCCGAAATGATCATTGTCGATCAGCGTGACGAAAACGGCGGCTACCTGAATTCGCGTATCCGTTTGATCGAGCAACTGGTCGCAGAGAACTCCGACTACATCTGGCTCAATCAGTACAAAAACCCGACTAACCCCCTCGCTCACTATCAAGCTACCGCGAAGTCCATCGCCCATAAATTTCCACACGTGGACTACTTGTTCGTCGGCGCCGGTACCACCGGTACTTTGATGGGCTGCAAGAACTACTTCGCCGAACACCATCCGCACACCAAAGTGATTGCCGTCGATACGGTCGGCTCGGTGACCTTCGGTCTGCCGGGCGGTACGCGGCATATCCCAGGGCTGGGTACCAGCCGTCTGCCAGAGATCTTCGAGCCGTCGGGGATTCACGACTTCGTATCGATCGCCGAGGAACAGACGATCAAGGTCTGCCGCTGGCTGGCGCAACGCTACGGCCTGCTTTTTGGTGGCTCCACCGGCACTGTCCTGGCGGGCATCCAGCAATGGGCGCCGCACATCCGTCCTGACGATGTCGTCGTGGCGATCTCCCCCGACATGGGTGAGCGCTACCTCGAAACCATCTACTCCGATGACTGGGTCACCCAGCGGATCGGCGCAAGCGCTTTGCAATCACTCTTCCCAGAAATCGCTCTGGCACTCTCGGCGTAATCCCCATGACCACACAGAACCCGATTCAACCGTTCCATGTCATCCCAGGCGCCGTCGTCAAGGACATCCTCAACGGGCTGCGTCACGAAACCATCGACATGGTCGCCCAGACCTACCTGACCCACGAGCGCGGCGAAACCGTTAACCCGGATAGCTACTTCCTGCGTTTTCCGGCGCAACCGGCGAACCGGATCATTGCCTTGCCGGCGGCGATCGTCGACAGCGAGGGCGATCAGTCCGTCTCCGGGATCAAGTGGATTGCCAGCTATCCCGACAACATCAAGTCGGGCATCCCGCGTGCTTCGGCGGTGCTGATCCTCAACGATCCTGACACCGGCTATCCCTATGCGCTGCTTGAAGGCGCGCTGATCAGTGCCGTGCGCACCGCAGCGTCGGCGGTGCTCGGTGCCTGGTGGCTGAATGGCCAGAGCAAGAGCGCACAGAAACTCTCGATCATTGGCGGCGGGGTGATTTCGCGGAACATCCTTGAGACGTTCATCGCCGATGACTGGTCGTTCGACAGCGTGGGCATTCACGACCTCAACGCAGAGTCAGCGCAAGCGCTGTCGTCCTTCGGCAAACAGCTCGGGGTGCCGGATGTACAGCTGTTGTCGCTGGACGAGGCACTGAGCGCCGACATCGTGGTGTTCGCCACCAGTGCCGGCGAACCCTACGTCAACGGCAGCGGCACCTTCCGCCCGGGGCAGATCGTGCTGAACATCTCGCTACGGGATATCGGCGCAGAGATCATCGAAGAAAGTTACAACTACTTCGACGACGTGACCCATTGCTTGAAAGCCAATACCTCACCTCATCTGGCCGAGCAAAAGTACGGGCATCGTGATTTCGTTACCGGCACCGTCGGGCAATTGATTCGCGGTGACCTGCAGGTTGCCACGGACAAGCCGCTGATTTATTCGCCGTTCGGCATGGGCATCCTCGATCTGGCAATTGGCCGGATGATCCACGACATCGCGGTCAAGGACGGTTCGGCGGTCGCCATCCCCTCCTTCTTCGGGGAGGAGCGCAGATGGTGAAGGCGCCTCTGCACATCGGCCTGGTGGGCTGCGGCTCACGCGGGCTGTCGATTTTCGAACGCCTGCTGAGCCTTGCTGAAACGCGCCCGGAGCAGCCAGTCGTCATCGATATTCTCGATCCGAATGTGCTCGGAAGCGGCGCGCATTGGCCGGATCAACCGGACTATCTGCTGCTCAACACCGTTGCCGGTCAACTCGGGGTTTTCCCCGACGCAGCAGCCTTCGGAAACCTGGCGGATGCGCGGGAGCGGCCGGGCGCGGATTTCCTGACGTGGTGCCACGAGCAGCGCATCAAGGTCGACGCGGACAGCGGACTGCTCGCCGCCGACGGCCGTGACGTCGAGCCGCAGGACTTTTTGCCGCGCCATTTGCTCGGCGCCTATCTGGCGGACGCCTTCGCGCAAATCCTCGCGACGGCACCGCACTGGGTGAGCGTGAACCTGCATCAGCAGGCCGTCACCGCGGTCGAGCGCAACGCGGGTCAGCAATACCTGCTGCAGACCGCTTCGGGGGCTGCGGTCACCGTGGATCGGCTGATTCTGACGGTCGGCCATACCGGTCGCCTGCGCTCGGCGGATCGCAACCGCGTTGATGATGTCTATCCGCTGCCCGGCAGCCTCGCCACCATCGAGCCCGGCGAAACCGTGCTGGTCGAAGGGCTTGGGCTAGGTGCGATGGACACCCTGGCGGCGCTGACCTCCGGCAGGGGCGGTCGCTACAAGCGCATGGCCGACGGCAGTCACGCCTATCAGCCTTCGGGCCAGGAACCGGTGATCTTTATCCAGTCGCGGGACGGGTTGCCGTTTCGCACCCGACCCAACGGCCTGATTGAATGCCCGCGCCATCGCGCCGTACTGCTGACGAGTGCGCGCATCGAATCCCTGCGGGCAAGCAGCAATAACCGACAGTTGGACTTCGAACAGGACATCCTGCCGCTGATGCTGCTGGAGATGCGTGCGGCGGCCGTCGCCGTCGTGCACAGCCCATCAGCGCCAGAGCAGGTGCTGGAGCGACTCAGGGCCGTCAGCGTTGCTGGCGAACCCGGTGTTGTCGCCTGTGAAGCGTTACTACGCGATTACGAGGCGACTGGTGGTGCGATCGATCCGCAGGCGCTGATCTGGCATGCACTGCCCGACGACGTGCAGCCCTACAACTATCACGCCTGGATCTACGACACCCTCGAAGCCGATTTGCACGAGTCGCGCCTAGGGCGCGGAGGATCGGCGATCAAAGCCGCCATCGAAGTCTGGCGCGATCTGCGTGACCGCCTGCGTGAGGCCGTCGATTTCGACGGGCTGACCGACGCGTCGCATCGGCAGTTCTATGGCCGTTGGCACAAGGCAATCAACCGCCTCGTTGCGGGCCCGCAAAAAGAGCGCCACGCCGACCTGCTCGCCCTGTGTGACGCCGGTCTGCTGACATTTCTCAAGCCCGGCTCGCGCCCTGCGATCAACGACTTCAAACGCGTCGCCGGTTATGTCCAGAGCAGCGGCGTAAGCAACAGCGACTGCGCGCCGGTGCGTGATCTGGCGCGGCTGGGCCTGATCCGCCCGAGAACCGACGAACCAGGCATCGACGGCATCGATGTCGACGCCGCGTGCCACCCGAAATCGAGCGCTGGCGAACCGGTGCGCAACATTTGGGTACTCGGCCCGCTCGCCGAAGGTTCTTGCTACTACAACCACTACGTCACCTCGGCGGGCGCGCCTTCGCGTCTGTTCATGGACGCCCATCGAGCAGCCACTGCCATCCTTGAGACAGGGACTTCAGCATGAAGCTTTTCTACCAGACGCATTCACCCTACGCCCGCAAGGTGCTGGTGCTGGCTCACGAACTCGGCATCGCGTCGAGCCTGGAAGTGATCCACCACGAGACCAGCCCGACGTCGCCAAACGAGACCATCTACAAGGCCAATCCATTGGGCAAAGTGCCGGTGCTGATCCTGCCTGACGCCACGGCGCTGTTCGATTCCATCGTGATCTGTGAATACCTCGACGACCTGAGCGACGGGCCGAAACTCATCCCGGCAAACGGCCCTGAGCGCTACAAGGCGCTGCGCCTGCAAGCATTGGCGCAGGGCATGTGCGATGTCGGCATCAAGCTGCGCTGGGAAGTCGAGCGCCGCCCCGAAGCCTTGCGCTATCCGGCCTACGCCGACGGCCAGGCGTTCAAACTCAAGGAGGCTTACCGCTTCATCGAGGAACACGTCGACCTCAATGGCCCGATCACCCTCGGCCACATTGCCTTGGCGACCGCGCTCGACTGGATCGCCTTTCGCCAACTCTCGGACTTTTCCGCTCAAGCACGCCTGACCGAGTGGTATCAGACTTTTTGTGAGCGGGCGTCCATGCGGGCGACCGAGTACAGCGGGCAGACTCACGATTAAGTTAAGGAAAACCGGGTATGAGTTCTCTCTTGTTGCAAATGTCACCGATCGCGCTGGTGATCGCGTTGATCCTGATCGTCCGCCGACCGCCAGTGCAAGCGGCACTGGCCGGCGTAGTGCTGGTGCTCGTGCTGTGGGCCTTGGGCGCAGCCGGGCCTGTGTCGGCGGCAATCAGCACGGCCATCTTTCAGGACACCACCATCCTGTTTCTCAGCACGGCGTGCGTGATCATCCCGGGGCTGGCCTTCGTCATCCTGGTCGAGCGCGGTGGTGCGCCGCAGGCCATCGGCGCCTGGGTCAAGGAACTCGGCTGGACGCCGCCGGCGCAAGTCATCTTCATCGTGCTGGGCCTCGCACCGCTGCTTGAAGCGATGACCGGTTTCGGCGTTTCGCTGATCGCAACCGTGCCATTGCTGATGGGGCTGTTCGCCCGCCAGTCGGGGATGAAAATCGCCCTCGCCGGGATGGTCATCATGCCGTGGGGCACACTGGGTCTGGCCACCGTGATCGGCGCGCTATTGGCGCACTTGCCGGCGCAAACCCTTGGTAGTCATTCGGCGCTGATCAGTGCGCCAGTGTTCCTCTGCCTGGCGGCGATTGCTCTGTGGCAGGGTGGCATCCGTAAGGTTTCGCCGTGGCTTGGACTGATCGTGGTGACGGCGCTGTTCGTCGCGGTGCTGTTTTCCATCAACCTGTGGATCGGCCCGGAAGTCTCCGGTGTGCTGGCCGGTCTGGCAGTGGCTTGCGTCGGCCTGGGGATCTCTTATGCACAACGGAAGAAACTGGTGCGCTGGCCGAACGCAGCCTGGCCCTATCTGGCCTTGCTGGGGGTAATCGTTGCGTCGCGCGGGTTGTTCGTCCTGTCGGGCTGGGATGCGCTGTGGATCATCAAAGGCGAGCATGTTTCGTGGAAGCCATTGGCCTCCCCGGGGCTGGCGTTGCTGATCGTCACGCTGTTGATGGCAATCAAGCAAAGCGCCGCCGCAGGCTTCCCGTGGCGAGCGCTGTTCAACCGGGCGAAGTTTCCGGTCACGACAATTTTCCTGTTCCTGCTGCTTTCGCAGGTGATGGTCAACGCCGGTTTCCTGGTCGAAGCACAGCGCACACTGCAATCGTTGTCAGGGATTTCCCTGGCGCCAACCATCGCAGTGCTGGCGGGGCTTGCCGGTTACGTCACCGGTTCCAACGTCGGCGGCAACACCCTCGTCATGCCGTCCATCGCCGCGCTGAGCAGCGAACACGGTGCATGGCTGGCCGCGATGGTCAACAGTGCCGCCGGGCATGGCGCACTGGGGTCGCTGTCGATCCTGTCGCTGATCACCGGGCTGGCGGGCGCCAATCGGCATGAAGAAAACAACCTGATCCGATTCGCCTTCGGCCTGGTTGCGCTCAACATCGTCATAGTTGCTGCAACGGGAGTCGTTTTGCTCTACTTTCTCTGAATTGTTTCGAGACATCACAGAGAACTTATGGACAGGTTTGATCTACCGGACAAGCGCTGGCGGATAGTCAAGGACTGGATTATTCGTCAGATCGACAGCGGTGAGTGGGCAGCCGAAGCGAAACTGCCCTCGATCCGTACGCTGGCGCGAATGTTTGAAACCAGCATCACCACCGTTCAACGCGCGTTGGCGGATCTGGAAGCCGATGCTTACGTTTCGACCAAACCGCGCATCGGCTACTTCGTCTCAGCCTCCGGACAAGCAAAACCCGCCAGGGGCTTTGACTTCTCCAGTGTCACCGTCAACGTCAATCATGCGGTGGTCGCGATGCTCTCCCAAGCGGCCTCGCGCACCACCGCGTCGTTGAATTCAGCGGTGTTGCACAGCGACCTCACACCCAACGTGCTGCTCAACAAGTGCCTGTCGGTATTGGCTGGCAAAGCTGACAACTCGCTCACCGGACTGGTCGCACCGCCCGGTCTGCCGGCACTGCGACGACGCATCGCCGGGCTGATGCTGACCCGTGGCGTGGTCTGCGGGCCGGACGATATTCTGGTGACGTCGGGCGACACCATTGCCTTGGAACTGGCCCTCGAAGCCGTCGCCTCGAAAGGCGCTACGGTCGCTATCGAAACGCCGACTTATTACGGCATCCTGCAGACCATCGAACGCTTGGGCATGCGTGCCTTGCCCATCCGCACGCACGGTAAACTCGGTCTCGATGTCGATCACCTCGAAGAAGCGTTGAAGCTGAAAAAGGTCGCGGTGATCTTTCTCAACCCAACCCTGCAGAACCCGCGAGGTTTCATCATGCCCGACGAGACTCGCGCACGGCTGTCACAGATCGCACGCGAAGCGGACGTGCCGATTATCGAGGACGACATCTTCTTCGACCTGGTGCCGGAAGGCGATCGCCCCCGCGCCATCAAGAGCTACGACACCAGCGGGCAGACGATTTACTGCTCGTCGTTCTCCAAGACCATCGCGCCGGGTTATCGCGTCGGCTGGTGTCTGGCTGGCAAGTACCGCAATGCCATTCTGGCGCAGATGTTTTCGCGCAATCTGGCGGTTTCCAGCCTTGCGCAAAATGTCCTCAACGAATTTATCGGGCGCGGCTACATGGAAGAGCACTGCGCCAGACTCCGCTCGCAACTGTCGTCGCTGGCCAGTTTTGTCGAAGCGCTGGTGCGCACGGATTTCCCTGCGGGCACCGTGTACGTGCCGCCACGTGGAGGGTTCATCCATTGGATTGAACTGCCGCTACACACCGACATGTCGGCATTGCAGGATTTAGCCAGCGAACGCGGCTGCCACGTGGCCGGCAACGGCATCTTCTTCGCCGACGGGCATGCAACCACGGGTGTGCGCATCTGCCTTGGCACTGCGCTGACTCCGGGAGTGATCGAGATCCTCAAGGTGATTGCCGAAAGCGCACACCTCGCCGGGCGACCCTCTGACGGACGGCAAAACCTGACTGAGCAACATCAAGAACCAGCCGTTTCCTGAGCGCAAAAGGACGTTTGCAGTAACACTTCATGAATCAGAAAAGAACCCGCATTCCCCTGCCCCATCCGCCGCCGTATCGCCAGAGCCGGACAACCTTCTGGCTGACCGTGCTCGTCGGCGTACTGATTGCCTTCGCCCTGTGTGCATCGATCTACATACTGATCGACAGCTGGATCAGCGGCGCCATCACCACCACCAACCGTGGCCCCAAGCACACCTATTACCTAGCTGTGCAACCACGACGGTTCTGGATCGAGTTTGTCTCGCAAAGCCTAGGAACCGTGTTTCTGCTGGCTGCCGGGGTGTTCGGCCTATGGATTTATCGCAAAGTGCAGGAGCCGGGGGAGAAGCCCAAAGGCAAGCGCATACGACGATAATCAGGTCAGCGGTTTCAGAGCGTATTGACGTAGTCGATGGGCAACAGAACGGTATCCACGGCGGCATCTACCGGTAGCGATACGACAGTTATCAAAGGGCAAACGATCGTGACATAACAGATCACCGCTGTTGGCTTGCCGTCGTCATCCCTCACGCCGAGCAGGCGTAAATTGCCGTCGACACCCTTGTAGTAAGGCTCTGGCGAGGCGCCACTCAAGCGCCCCGTCATCGTTCCACAACCGGCCAACAGCGCAACAAGGCTCGCCACGGAGCCAAAACGCAAAATCCCTTTCAATTCCAACATCCTTCTGACCATAAAGCGTGAGGGCCGCGATTGTACGCACAATCAACCGCGACCTCCGCGCCTGGCACCCGTGATTAATCGCTCGGGGCCTGTGCGAAATGGACTACAGACCGAAACCACCAAAAGCGCTCTTCGCCAGCAACTTCCTGCAACACCCATCCCGTCTTCCTGCTGGCTTCGCAGGCTCGGCCGACATCCTTCGCAAGCGGTTCTCGGCATGCTGACGCTTCTGTTTTCAATGATGCGGAAAATTCGATGAGCCAGCTGAAACCTGCTGACCTGCAAGACCCGAAAATCGATTCATTGCTGGGCGATCTTGGTGAACTGATCCGTCAGGCACGGCAAAAAGTGCTGCGTGTGGTCGATACGATTCAGGTTCAGACCTGTTGGCAGATTGGCCGGCATATTGTTGAGTTTGAACAGGAAGGCGCCCGGCGAGCGGGGTATGGCAAGCAGTTGCTGGCCATACTGGCGAAGGATCTGACGGTTCAATTCGGGAAGGGATTTGATGAGACCAACCTGCGCAAGATGCGCCTTTTCTATCAGACCTTCCCAATTCGAGACGCACTGCGTCCCGAATTGAGCTGGACGCACTATCGCAGGCTCCTGCGGGTTGAAAGTGACAAGGCTCGCCAGTGGTACATGGATGAGTGCGCCACCCTCAACTGGTCCAGCCGCGCTCTGGATCGCCAGATCAATACGCTCTACTACGAACGCCTGCTGATGAGCCGGGACAAGGCCGGTGTGATCGACGAAGCCACAACCAACATTGCCGCCCTGAACTGCCATCCACGCGAGTTCATTCGCGACCCCGTCATTCTCGAGTTTCTCGGCCTGCCATCGCCGGGCAAGGTCAACGAAACCGGACTTGAGCAAGCGCTCATCGATCACCTGCAGAGCTTCCTGCTTGAACTGGGCAAAGGGTTTTCCTTTGTCGCTCGACAACAACGCATCAGCGCCGGTGGCTCGGATCTGTACATCGATCTGGTGTTTTACAACTACTTGCTCAAATGCTTCGTGATCATTGATCTCAAACGCGGCCAGCTCAGTGCGCGTGATGTCGGACAGATGGACATGTACGTGCGCATGTACGACGAACTCAAGCGCAGTGAAGGCGACAAACCCACTGTCGGGATCATTCTGTGTTCACAGGACAACGAGGCCGTCGCGCGCTACTCAATACTCAAAGGCAGTGAGCAACTGTTTGCCAGCAGCTATAAAACGGTGCTGCCAAGTGTGGAAGAACTGCGAGCGGAGCTGCAAAGAGAGCAAGCATTGATCGAGGAACGCTTACTCACCGAGTCCACTGAATAAGCGCTGCGGATTGTCCGCTGGATGCACTGAGACTATTGTTGCCAGCTACCCGCGAAGGTCGAGCGCCATGAGTTTTCAGGACACGCCTCCATTGCCAGCTCTGCAGCGCAAGCCGCTATTGGCCGCCGAGCTGCAAAATGAAGCCTTCAAGGAAACAGCCGCCGACGGTTTTGTCCTTGGCGGTTTCACCTGGCGTCATGCCCTGCCCGACCTTCAGCGCCCGGTGGTGATCATCAACGCCGCCACGTCAGTGCGCTGTCGCCATTACTCGCGTTTCGCGGCGTATCTGTTCGCCAATGGTTTCGACGTGATCATCTTCGACTACCGTGGCATCGGCGAATCTCGACCCGACTCAATGAAAGGCCTTGATGCCTCGTGGACAGACTGGGGCGCGCTGGATTTCGAGGCGATGCTCAAACGCGCACAACGGCAATTTCCCGGCCAGCCGATCGATGTGGTCGGCCACAGTTTTGGTGGCTGCGCCGCTGGCCTCGGTGAGTCGGGAAAGTTTATCCGACGGTTGGTCACCGTCGGTGCGCAGTTCGCCTACTGGCGCGATTACGCCCCCGAACAGCGCTGGCGCATGTTCGGCAAATGGCATGTGTTGATGCCACTGCTGACGCTGGTCTGCGGTTACTTCCCGGGCAAACGTCTTGGCTGGCTGGAGGATACGCCGGCCGGTGTAGTGCGCGACTGGAGCACGCCTGCAGCGCGTTACGAACAGCGCCCCAGTGGTCGCGCGTTGATGAAAAAGAGCGGCGCCCTGCCCTTCGCCAACGTCCGCGCACAGACACTGGCGATCAGCATCAGCGACGATCCCTACGGCACCCTTCCCGCCATCGAACGCCTGCTCGACTACTTCAGTAACGCTGCAAAAACCCACTTGCGCATCGAACCGCAGGACATCAACGAACAACAAGTCGGACATTTCGCCTTTTTTCGCAGCGCATACCAAGCCACACTATGGCCCATCGCTCTGACCTGGCTGCAAACCGGAGAACTGGCCCCCGATACTCCCGGGCGGCAAGTGCCGCGCAGCTGAGCCCCTCTCAACGCACGACGGAACACATCATGGCCTCCGCCAACAAGCAGCAAAAACGCGCCACCCGGGCCAAAGCCAAGGCCAAACAGAACCGCACCAAACGCGCCGAAGCGCCGGTCGAGCTGGACCCGAACGATGATCGCATCGACTTCGAATCGGTGGACCTGACCGAGCTGTTCAAGAAAATGATCGACGCCGAGAAGATCAGCCAGCAAGCGCTGTGCACCGCGTTCCTCGAAGACCCGCTGCTGGAACTGGTCTACGAGCAGGAAGGCGAAGAAGGCGCGATGGATTTCATCCTCGCCGCGCTGATCGAGTATCGCCAGTGGTCGCAGGAAACCGACGAGGCCGGCGCGCTGGCGTGGATCGAATCCCCGGCCTTCCAGGCCGACTATGTGGCGGCGTCCGACGCGATCGCCGCGCAAACCCAACAGAAGAACTGAGTTCCCATGGCATCCCTGAACAAGCAACAGAAACGCGCCAAACGCGCCAAGGCCAAAGCCAAACAAATCCGTATGGTCGGCCGCAAGCCGCTGGACCAGGACGAAGACCTCGACCACCTCGCCGAACCGATCCCGGAATACACCCTGGCGATGTTCAGCAAAATGCGCGACGCCGAAGCCGTCAGCCGCAACGAGATGCTGCTGACCCTGCTGCGCGAACTGGCGTTCGTCATCGTTGACCATCCAGAGCTGCTGGACATGGAAAACGCCGACAACGAAGGCATGGCCGCCACCCACCTGGCCGCCGACATGCTGATCGACTACCGCATGTGGGCCGAAGGCGTAACGATCGAAGAGGCCCAGGCCTGGCTGAGCGAGCCACAGTTCATCACCGATTTCGGGGTTGCGCTGGATGCTTATGGCAAGTCGGTTGAAGACACCGAACCCAAGTCCGAGTAATTTTTTCCGCTTCACGTCCACGCACGATCAGGAAAAGGAAGTCAGATGAAGACAGCAGACTCACGCGAGGACGGGCAAATCCCGAAAGCAGAAGACTCAGCAGCGAACCTCGAGAGCGACCCTGTTAAATCTCTCAAACAACCAACTTGGGATGAATGGTTCGACGGAGAGAAATGCAGCTCAGACTTCATGCTCTCGCGAGAGCAAAGCTGATTCGGATCTGAAGCGCAGAATATTTCGAAACCGTTAGCAGAAACAAAAACGGCCGCTAGTCATCACTGACAGCGGGCGTTTTGCGTTACGCGTAACGGATCAGTTCAACACCACCGCACCACGTTTTTCCAGTTTGCGACGGCGTGCCACCAGCAAACCGGCAGCCACCACCATCAGGCTCAGCAGACCAGTCGCGAGGATCTCCACGCGGTGCGCTTCCTGGAACAACATGATGGTCAGGGCCGCGACGATGAAGATGATCACCGCGTAGGTCAGGCCCGGGAACAGCCACATGCTGAAGACGATTTTCTCGCCGCGCGCCATGCGTTGTTTACGCATACGCAGTTGCGAGAAAGCGATCACCAGGTACACCAGCAGTGCAATCGCGCCGGAGCTGGCCAGCAGGAATTCGAACACCGCCGCCGGGGCCACGTAGTTGGCGAAGGTGCACAGGAACGCAGCGCCGGTGGACAGCATGACCGCCCAGTAAGGTGTGCCGCTTTTGTTCACCCGAGTCGCCATGGCCGGTGCATCGCCACGCTTGCCGAGGGAGAAGAGCATGCGCGACGAGGTATACAGCGCCGAGTTCAGGCAGCTGGTCACCGCGACCAGCACCACGATGTCGACGATCATTTTCGCGTTCGGGATGCCCATGCGCTCAAGCACGGTCTGGTAGGAACCGAGGTTGGCCAGCGTAGGATCGTTCCACGGCACCAAAGCCACAACGATGAAGATCGACACGAGGTAGAACAGGCCGATCCGCCAGATCACCGAGTTGGTGGCCTTGGAGATTTGCTTGCCCGGGTTCTTCGATTCCGCGGCCGCGATGGTCACGATCTCGGTACCCATGAAGGAGAACATGGTGGTCAGGATCGCACCGAGTACCGCGCCCATGCCGTTGGGCAGGAAGCCGCCGCTGTCGAACAGATGCGAAACGCCGCTGACCTGGCTGTTCGGCAGAAAGCCGAAGATCGCCGCAAGGCCGAGGATGATGAAGCCGATGATTGCCAGCACTTTGATCAGTGCGAACCAGAATTCGAACTCGCCGTAATTCTTTACGCTGAACAGGTTGGTGACGGTCAACAACAAGGTGATGACCAGCGCGAACGCCCAGATGCCGACATCAGGGAACCATGCATGGAGAATGGTAGCGGCGGCGTTGGCTTCCAGTGGAATCACCAAGACCCAGAACCACCAGTACAGCCAGCCGATGGTGAAACCGGCCCAGTGCCCGATGGCACGGTCGGCGTATGTCGAGAAGGAGCCAGTGTCCGGCGAGGCAACGGCCATTTCGCCGAGCATGCGCATCACTAAAACCACCAGGGTACCGGCGGCGGCGTAGGCCAGCAGCACGGCAGGGCCGGCGGCAGCGATGGCGTGGCCGGAGCCAACGAACAGACCGGCGCCGATTACACCGGCGATCGACAACATGGTCACATGACGCGGTTTGAGCCCCTGTTCGAGGCCATTGGAGCTTGGGGTACTGCTCATCGAAACTACCTTTGCAAGGAAAGCGATTGCGTCCGGCCCGTCTGGCATTTTCTTTCTCGTAAAAAGAAACCAACGGGGCGTTCCTTATTCTGCACGCAAGTTTTGCGCCAAAATGTTTCAAACTCTTCTGTGCCGCGGCTTTGCGCGCGACCGGACAGTCATCGCAAGTCCTTGGATTTAATGGCAATCCGCCAGAGCGTTACCCTGCGACTCACTTTTCAAACGAAACAGCGCACCAGAAACACACTGAAAAAGTGTGGGATGCACAATAAAAGGGCGATTCAGGAACGTTCGGCCGGATAGCGCTTCCAACACCCCGCCAAAGCTGGCAACATCGCGCCTTTTTTTACGCGACACCCACGGGTTTGCACGATCAAACACCCGTTCGGTTGTTGATGGGGCGACAGTCTGCTGTGCCGATGCGACAACCTGCCACATGCCACCCGTTAACCGCTCGTAGCGCTGTTGGCTGCCATTGAAACGCTATGCTAGCTTGGCCGCCTCGCCAGGAAGGCCATCCAACAGCAGGAGCGCAACATATATGAGGAACGCACATGGCTGAGGCCACGCCCGCGCTTGAAATCCGCAACTTGCATAAACGCTACGGACAGCTTGAGGTGCTCAAAGGTATCTCGCTGACCGCACGCGACGGCGATGTGATCTCGATCCTCGGTTCCTCCGGTTCCGGCAAGTCCACGTTCCTGCGCTGCATCAATCTTCTTGAAAACCCGCACCAGGGCCAGATTCTGGTGGCCGGCGAAGAACTCAAGCTCAAATCCGCCAAAAATGGCGAACTGATTGCCGCCGACGGCAAACAGATCAACCGCCTGCGCTCCGAGATTGGTTTTGTGTTTCAAAACTTTAATCTGTGGCCGCACATGAGCATCCTCGACAACATCATCGAGGCACCGCGCCGCGTGCTCGGCCAGAGCAAGGCCGAAGCCATCGAAGTGGCGGAAGCGCTGCTGGCCAAGGTCGGCATCGCCGACAAGCGCCATGCCTACCCGGCGCAACTGTCCGGTGGCCAGCAACAACGCGCAGCGATTGCCCGCACCCTGGCGATGCAACCGAAGGTGATCCTGTTCGATGAACCCACCTCGGCGCTTGACCCGGAAATGGTTCAGGAAGTACTTAGTGTCATCCGCGCATTGGCCGAAGAAGGCCGCACCATGCTGCTCGTGACCCACGAAATGGGTTTCGCCCGTCAGGTCTCCAGCGAAGTGGTGTTCCTTCATCAGGGCCTTATAGAAGAGCAAGGATCGCCTCAGCAGGTGTTCGAAAACCCGCTTTCGGCGCGCTGCAAACAATTCATGTCCAGCAACCGCTAACGGAGCAACATGCATGCAGAATTTTAAAAAGGTCTTCCTGGCCGCCGCCGTCACCTTGGCGTTCAGCGCCGGTGCCATGGCCGAAACACTGAAGATGGGCATCGAAGCGGCTTACCCGCCGTTCAACAACAAAGACGCCAGCGGCAACGTGGTCGGCTTCGACAAAGACATCGGCGACGCCCTGTGCGCGAAGATGAAAGTCGAGTGCACCGTGGTCACTTCCGACTGGGACGGCATCATCCCGGCCCTGAACGCGAATAAATTCGACTTCCTGATCTCCTCGCTGTCGATCACCGACGAACGCAAGGGCGCGGTCGACTTCACCGACCCGTACTACTCGAACAAGCTGCAGTTCATCGCACCGAAAAACGTCGACTTCAAAACCGACAAGGACTCGCTGAAGGGCAAGTCCATCGGTACCCAGCGTGCCACGCTGGCCGGCACCTGGCTGGAAGACAACTACGGCAGCGATCTCAACGTCAAACTCTATGACACCCAGGAAAACGCCTACCTCGACCTGACGTCCGGTCGTGTCGACGCGATCCTCGCCGACAAGTACGCCAACTACGACTGGCTGAAAAGCGACGCGGGCAAGAACTACGAGTTCAAGGGCGACCCGGTTGTAGAAAGCGACAAGATCGGCATCGCTGTGCGCAAGGGTGACAACGAACTGCGCAACAAGCTGAACGCTGCCCTGAAGGAAATCGTCGCCGACGGTACCTACAAGAAGATCAACGACAAGTACTTCCCGTTCAGCATCTATTGATCCTGACCTGTGGGACTGGCGCCGTGATTGCACGGCGCCGGCTCCCGACTTTGCCTGCCGCAATTTGAACAGAAACCCATGATTATCGACCTCTACGGATTCGGCCCGGCCCTCGCTGCCGGCGCGCTGATGACCGTCCAACTGGCTCTCACCGCCCTATGCCTGGGACTGGTGCTCGGCCTGCTCGGCGCCTTGGCCAAGACTTCCCCGTACAAGCCGCTGCAATGGCTTGGCGAAACCTACTCGACCATCGTACGTGGTGTGCCGGAACTGCTTTGGGTTCTGCTGATCTACCTCGGCACCGTCAAGACGATGAATGCCATTGGCGAATACTTTGGCAATCCAGACCTGGCGCTAAGCCCCTTTGTGGCGGGCGTAACCGCACTCGGACTGTGCTTCGGCGCCTATGCCACGGAGGTATTTCGTGGCGCCATCCTGGCCATTCCGAAAGGACACCGTGAGGCCGGTCAGGCCCTGGGCCTGTCGAAATGGCGGATCTTCACCCGGTTGATCATGCCGCAGATGTGGCGCATCGCCCTGCCCGGCCTGGGCAATCTGTTCATGATCCTGATGAAAGACACCGCTCTGGTGTCGGTCATCGGCCTGGAAGAAATCATGCGCAATGCGCAGAACGCCGTGACCTTCGCCAAGCATCCATTCACCTTCTATCTGGTCGCAGCCGTCATGTATCTGGGCCTGACCATATTGGCGATGGCCACCATGCACTTCATGGAAAAACGCGCCGCCCGTGGCTTCGTGAGGACGACGTAATGGAATGGGAAGTCATCTATAAGTGGCTGCCGAAGTTCTTTCAGGGCGCCGTCCTGACACTCGAACTGGTGGGCATCGCCGTTATTCTCGGGTTGTTGCTGGCGATTCCTCTGGGCATCGCGCGCTCCTCCAAGCTCTGGTTTGTTCGCGCATTTCCTTACGCTTACATCTTTTTCTTTCGTGGCACTCCGTTGCTCGTACAACTGTTTCTGGTCTACTACGGCCTGGCTCAGTTCGACGCCGTACGCGACAGTTTCATGTGGCCGTATTTGCGAGAACCCTTCTGGTGCGCTGTCGCCACGATGACCCTGCATACTGCCGCCTATATCGCCGAAATCCTGCGTGGCGCCATTCAAGCGATCCCGCCGGGCGAGATCGAAGCCGCGCGTGCACTGGGCATGTCCAAGGCCAAGGCATTGTTCTATATCGTCCTGCCGCGCGCCGCGCGCATCGGCCTGCCGGCCTACAGCAACGAAGTCATCCTGATGTTGAAGGCCAGTTCTCTGGCGAGCACGGTGACCTTGCTCGAACTCACCGGCATTACCCGCACGATCATTGCCCGCAACTACCTCCACGTGGATATGTTCTTCACCGCAGGCGTCATTTACCTGCTGATGTCGTTTGTTCTCGTTCAGGCATTCAAACAGCTGGAGCGATGGTTGCGCGTCGATGCCTGCCAAGGGCGTTGACTCCTCCTGCGTGCTGACGGGCGAGGAGTTACTCGCCCGCTTCACTGCGCTGGATGCTTTTCTGACAACGCATCAGGTGCTGTGGAAACCTCGTCCGTTCACTCATCTTTCGCTTGCCTGGGAAGCGTCCTACCCGGAGCTGGCCTTGTGGCTACGCGGGCGCTCACTGGAAGACGCGGAAAGTGCTCACAACCAACCCGCTGATCTGGCCGATGCGCCGCAGCCGTTTGCTTCATTGGCGACGCTGTCGGCTGAGCTGAGCGCGGTCGGTGAGTTGCCGGGGCATGCGCTGGAAGCTGCGGGGCATCGGCTGAATGTCGATGTACCGGGGCGCAAGTGGCAGCAGATTGAAGCGTTTGCCAGTCGTTTGTCTTTTTCCTCGCAACCGACGCACTGGCTGGATTGGTGTTCCGGCAAGGGGCATGTGGGCCGGCGGTTGTTGAGTGATGGCCAACAGTTGACCTGCGTTGAATACGATCCGGCATTGGTCGCCAGTGGTCAGGCGTTGAGTCAGCGCCATCATTTACACGCGCTGCATGTCGAGCAGGATGTGTTGGCAGCGAATGCTTCAAGTGTATTGAGCGCAGCCCACACACCCGTCGCCCTCCACGCCTGCGGCGATCTGCATGTGCGCTTGATGCAACTGGCCAGCGCTGCCGACTGCCAGCAAATGGCGATCGCGCCTTGCTGTTACAACCGCATCAGTCGCAACGAGTACCAGGCGTTGTCCTCTGTCGGTTTGCGATCCGTCCTACAGCTCTCGCTCGAAGATCTGGCTCTACCCATGAGCGAAACTGTCACCGCCGGTGCACGGGTCCGACGTCAGCGTGACACCTCCATGGCCCGGCGCTTGGCTTTCGATTTGCTGCAACGGCAAGTACGTGGAATAGACGAATACCTGCCCACCCCGTCCCTGCCCAGCGCCTGGTTGGACAAAACCTTCGCCGATTACTGCCGCGATCTGGCAGCGCTGAAAGAGTTATCCACAATCGGCTCGCCAGATTGGTCGACACTGGAAGCCGCCGGTTGGCAGCGGTTGGCCGAAGTTCGCAACCTCGAATTGCTTCGCGGATTGTTCCGACGACCGCTGGAGCTTTGGCTGAATCTGGATCGGGCGCTTTTCCTCGAAGAACAGGGATACGTCGTACGCCTCGGCACCTTTTGCGACACCTCACTCACACCGCGTAACTTACTGCTGCTCGCCGAACGCGCTCAAAACGTTACAGCCTGTGGATAACTCTGTTGATGGATTTGCCGTGGATCCAATATCTGCGCCTGTTTCGTCGCCTTAACAACACTGGTCATTTTTTGTTCACATAAATAAAAAACCTGTAAAACAGGGATTTGCGAACAAAATGAGAATGGGTTCACAAAACCTCGCCTGAGTATGACTTCGTGCCTCTCAGTTGTGCATAAGCTGCCAATCAAAACGACATAACCGCCGAATAATGGCGCTCGCCGAGCGAATAATTTCGCCCTCGCGAAAGCCGAAACTCCACTGCCTGTCCTGCAAAACAGCCCTATCGTGCGTAAGGCACAAATGCTGCGTTACGCATTGCGCAGTGCTTAATTTGCCGCGATGCAAAAATAGTCTGAATTCAGGGGTTTACAGGATCTTCCCAATCGCTATAATCGTCGCCCACACGCCGGTATAGCTCAGTTGGTAGAGCAACTGACTTGTAATCAGTAGGTCCCGGGTTCGACTCCTGGTGCCGGCACCATATAAAACAAGGGCTTGCAGCGATGCAGGCCTTTTGTTTATGTGCTTTACGTAACAACCCACGTAACAAGCACACAAATCATTTCAGCGGCATATCCGCAAATCTTGCTCAAGGCTCTCTTGGCCTTCTTCTGCAAGGGCAACGCCGGACGAAGATCTGAGCGAGCAGGATCGAAAATGGCCTCGTCAAAAGCCGCTGTTCGACAAACTCAAAATCTTCCTCTCTCACACAATGAGAAATTGCCGCCGCTCTTGCTGACAGCTATGGTAGGGCGTTGCTTATGCCCGACCTACTCCATGCAAAGGCCCCTCATGGTTCAGTGTTTCTTCTATCGCCTTGAGCCGGTCATCAGACCTTGTGGGGATGACCAAAATGGTCGTGGCCGATCGAACCTCCTCATTTCGAAAAATCCGGGACACTGCACGCTGGTGCCGCTGTCTATTGATTTATGGACAAATCAATGAAAAAGCTAGGTAGTGACAACCTGATCACCCATCGTGTGGGCGTAGCACGGTGGGAGAATACTGTCCGCAGGAAGTCTCGCGTTTACAACCCGTACCGCTACCAAGAGCAAAGAAAGATCGGTGATCAAGTATTGATCACTGCCCCGGTCTCTATTTCTATCTACGACTTCTCAGAAAATAAGAAAAAGTGCGCTTATACGCAAACACTAAGATTTCTTAACCGCATTGAAAGATACCTGAATAAAAATGACTGCCTAATAGACTTCAGCAATACTTCTAAAGTATCTGCAGCAGCATTGGTTCTTGTCTATGCTGCTATTGAGAGAGCAGTGGAAGGGCGCACAGGCAAAGCAGATATAATCTGGTCAAAAAAGCACCACCACGTCAATAGCGCGATAAAGTCTACCAATCTTCACAAAGTTATTACGGGCGAAGCTATTGAGTATGACTTAAAGAACATCAAGACCCTCCCCATTATTTCAAGTTTTGGCAATGAGCATATGGAAGAAATCATCGATTTCATCCAGAAACGCATTTACAAAACAATGAGTCCTGACACGGAGTGGGTATATGCTGATGCCATTTCCGAAACTATCAACAATGTAGGTCTTCACGCCTACCCTGGAAATCGAGAAAAAAAATGGTGGTTAATGTGCACCACCATTGGCAACCAACTGTATCTCGCAATCTATGATAATGGCATCGGCATTCCTAAGACTGTTGTTGATCGTCCTTGGTTTCTGTCGTCGCTAAAATCGACGCATCCTACAGATCACCAACAGATAGTCGACTTATTTCCAGAATATTTGAAATCCGGAATAGGGATATATATTCCTACAATCATTCCAGATGAGCGCTTGATTCACCTCTCTATGCAGGGTGATGTTACAGGAACAAAAATGGAGAAACACGGCCAAGGGAGCAAGAGTATAATGGCGCTTGTAGGCGATACACCCGATGGTAAATTATGGGTATTTAGCAATAATGGGTTATATACATTTCGGCAAAGTGATCAGAGTTCAGGCGAAGCTAAGCTGAAAACGAAATTCCCAGGAACCCTAGTTCAGTGGAACATTAAAATATCATGAGCCAAGAACCGTACATCATTACTATAGTCGATGATTTCAGCAGAACACCATATGGTCGCTATCCAACTGACGGGCCTGCTAGCGGACAAACCTTTCGCCAAGATTTGCTCGCTCCAAAGCTCCGAGAGTATGACAAGGTTCATGTAGTTCTCGACGGCTATAACAGATATGGCCGCTCCTTTTTAGATGAAGCCTTTGGCGGATTAATTCGTGAAGAAGGATTTACCGGTGAGCAGCTTAGGCGAAAGCTAACATATTCGCATAGCCTGATCAAAAGCATGAACAATGTCATCGCGGAGAGAATAGATGCAGCGGAGAAGGCACAGCAATGAACTTTCAAAACCTTCCAGCTCAACTGATTATTTTATTGTGCGGATGGTCGTTCACGCTATATTTAGATCACCGCTCAAAGCATAGGGCGGAAGCTATCAAGCGGAAGGATTATATCATCTCAAAAATTGATGATATCGCTGACTGGCTTGACTCTGAGGTTTCAAAGGATAACTTTCAGCCGGCACGAACAGAATCAAGCCTTGCAGGAATGATCACTCAGATTGAGTTGAAAATGGTTCAATTCAACTCTCACGTGAAAACTGAACTTCTCGACCCTTCGAGACTTTCGACTTTACGCGACATCAATCTTGAACCGCGGCTCAACACTGAAAGCGAAGCGAATACCGTCGCGAAAATTGAAACGAGTCAAGACGGAATATCTAAGGCAGAAAAAAATGATCTCTCATCCATTTACTACGAGATGAGGGATTTATCCTCTGACCTCATAGAAAATATTGAGAGCAGCTGTAACTCATATTTTTTTCCTGAAAATAGATTCCCAGCTATTCCATCTGACTGGCCTCAGCATATAGGAGCGTTTTTATTTGGTGTATTCATGTCTGTGGCCTTGTTCTGCCTTTACGATTTGATGCAAAACACCACAACGTTCACTCGCCCGCTTTACGATTTTTTCTCAGAAAAAAAAGTTAATCCAGTTGCCACCCCTTAAGGCGCTTAGCAGCGCCATCTTAACGGCGCTGCATGTGCCCAGCCGTTTATCAACCGGTCACAACCATGCCAAGTCCCGCTTCCACTGTTTGGCTGGTAGAAAGATGCGGCAATGCCCATCACCATTCCGCGGGATCACGCATATGCCCGAAACATCCCGGAATAGGGACAGCTTGCGACTCACAACCCACAGCTATCTACAGATCTACAGTTCGCCCCCTCACAAGCAAGATGACTAAAATTTGCCGCCCTGCAAAAAAAGAGTAATAAAGGTGATATACCCTCCCCAATCCACCTGTAGGCCGCGTTCTGTAAGGCTTTCAGCGATTTCCAAAAAGGTGATATTTGAGTGATATAGAAGTAATCGTATTACTCTTTTACAAGGTGATATTGCAAGACCACGAAACCCAATGAAACCGGGGGTTTGGCGGGAAAATCACTTTTCATATCACTTCATATTACTTTTCCATGTGATATCGAAAGCCCAGTTAAACCGGAGCTTCCAGAGCATTTCTCCGCCGTATCACCTTTATTACTCTTTTTGAAAAGCCCACCCCGTTCCTGAGATCAAATCTCATCTACATGACGTATCCCCAGGCTCGGTTTAGACTGGCTGCAGTTCCTCAAACTGCCAGGAGTACCCATGCGCCAAGTCACCAAAATCCCAGCACTCCCGATAATCGAAATATCGAAAGAAGGTCGATATTGGCGGGTGGATTGGGATTACCAGGAAGCGCCTGAAAGCAAAGTCTTAAATGACAGAAAAGAGTTTTTGAACGGGTATATAAGCGGTCTCCTTGACGCATTCGAAGCCTCCGCAGGCGACTTCTCTCTACCGTCTGCCCGTACCGGCACAGTCAAAAAGCTGAGTGAGGAAAAAGCTCAAAAGCTGGCGAAGCTGCTTACAGACCTTCTGCACTCGAACGTCAAAGCGGAACATCGTCGGCTGTTAAATGCCGCCGAAGTCAGTGAATTGATTGCAGGAGCGAGAGTGAAAGACCCTGCAGTAGGTTGATACTGGACAACCCAAGCACGACGGGGCTCCTAGCGCTTCCGTTACTATAAAGCGCAGATGCACGGCTTGCCTTTCGCCGATCTGCGCTAAAAACGAAAACTGGCATTCTCTTCACTTTTTCGATGCGCCGCCCTTATCAGCCGGGCCTTTCAGAATCACCACCCTCTCCTGCCAACCAATGCACGTTGTGCACGCTCGTAGCAATATTTTTCAATTCCTTTCAAACAGTGAAACCGCCAAACGTCCCACAGACCCCGCTGGGACCATGGGCGGGGCTGGGCTTTACACCGCCACGCCGCTTTGCAAAAAAAAGGGACACAAAGCCCGCCGGCGGGAGGGGGATAAGTGCTTTTTCGCCACTTTTTTTTAAGAGAGGATCGATTTGTTGCAAACAGTCTGAGTATCCGCAGGGCTGCGTCACCATTAACTCCAGCATTTCGCGTGCAGAGCTTAGAGATTCGCTAACACTGCCGTAGTCGCATGATCGCGTCTGTTAACGCTTGTGCATTTGTGTCCATGGCTTCCATGGCGACGAGTGCATTATCTGCAACATTCGCCGCGCCACTCTCTGAGAGCCATTTGGTGATCTCCTCGATTGCCGCGCCTAGGGCATGCTGGTTGTGTAGGAGCAATGTCAGAGCATCCGCTGTGGCGATCTTGCAGTCCGAGTTATCCATCATGGTTGCGTCCTTGAAAAGTGGTTCGGGAAGCCTAGCCCATCCTTCGAATGGTTCGCTGGTCGCTGCTAGCTTAGAGAGCCATAAACCGTCTCTGCCGCCAGTCGGCCTAATGATGTGAGGCGGTATGCATGCCGATATACTGTTTGCATATACAGTATCTGAAATGAGCAGGCAGTACCGATGAATAGAGAATCTGCGAGGGTCGTTATCTCGGGAACGCACGGAGTTGATCAATGGTGGGTCATGCTGCGTGACGAGTCGACGTTACTGGCAAGGCCCGGTGCTCATCACAAAGCTTTGCTCAGGCAAGCGCATGCGCTGTACCAGGGCCAGGTGATCGATACTGATGAACTTGGCGAATTGCTTGAATTAGCGGACGCGGCGCTGGCCTACGCCGTTGAGTCGTTACTTGACCTCGACGCTGACGAGTAGGAGACCCCATGCACGTGCTTGTAACGCCTATGCGATTACGTGGGGTTGCACTGGATCCGAAGGAACGGCGCCGTTATCCGGCGATCCGGGGCAATGTCATGGTTAATTCTACTAACTGTCATGAGTTAGGCCGGGCTGCGAATGTTGCACGCGTTGAGGTTGGAATGCCGCTCGATCCGGATCCGCTGCCACCTTTGCTTGACGCAACTCTGGCGGGAATGGCCGTAACCGGGTTCGTATTGAGTGGTATCGAGTACGTCGAAGGTTGCGCCTATGCACAGTCTTGGTGGTGTCGACTGGAATAAGAGCCGCAGGGGCCAGTGACCCCTGCGGTGATATCCCTAAATTTCCCGAGCGAGAATAAGCAGACGGATCGTCCAATAAGCCGCTTGGAGCGCCCGAATCATTTCTTCAGGCAGGTAACGATTTATAAGTATCTTCATATAAAGATGCTCTGAGGGTTGATAGGATCGCAACTTAATACAAGCTGCGATAGTGTCCTACCCACCTGACAACTCAACCCGCCGACAAGGTAACTAATCAATATCATTCGTTAAATAATGATTATTTCCTACGTTCGGAAAAGCTCACAACTAACGCTTTTTGACAAGTATTCTTGCTTGACTGGCCTGTCACAGAGCCATACCCTTTGAGATTCCGGTAACAAAGAAGTACAGCCTTAGGTAGTTAGGAAGGATGCTAACACAGCTTTTCTGACGTGGAACAGCCAATGCGGCACATCCTAGGAACACAACAAAGCCTGCGTCTACGCAGGCTTTGTCGTATCTGGTCGCCGGTCACATTATTTTTTTTGCACCGGGATCCGGAAACACGAGGGTTTGAAGTGTGAGCCGCTCAGTCCTGTTTACGGTTTAGCGTAAACCCCACCAATCCACCTAAACACTATAAACACTAAGAACAATCCGACGAACGGTAGACAGCAACTAAATCTGTCTGTCTATCTGACGACCAAACTTTGACATAGTTACTACGCAACTATGTACTAATACCGCATAACCATTTATGCGCGCACTCTCAATAGTAAACTCTGACCTATTGAGTTATGGGCTGCAGCGCTGCCGCACTCAATGCCGCCCGCGCTCCATTTCCCGTGAACGCTGCCGCGTTGGAAGGTACGGGACTCGCGCCGTGAACGTGCGCTGCGATCTGGGCGTTCATCTGCTCGAGCAGATCGAGTACGTCGCAAACCACTTGGAACAGATTCACACTGTCCGAACCGATCCAGTTTTTCGGCGCTTGTAGACGCTGCCCTTTGCTGGCCACACTTCGGCGCAACCCTTCAATCCGTTCCTGCATATCACCGCCCACCGTGGCGTTGTGCTTCTGACCTACCACAAGATTCAGATCCCGGCCGGTAGCCTGGTGCAGATCGTCCACCGCCGCCAAGCTCGCGGATCCACCCGACATCAGCTTGAGCGCACCCAGCGCCTCGATCTTTTTCACACCACCCACAGTCTCGGTCGAATGGTCATCGATCGTCTGCGTGTGGCTCTGAAACTGCTCGCGGTTATCCAGGGCTTCAACTTCGCGCTCGATCGCCTGATCTCGGATCTTGCCATCGGTCTGGCGCAGCCAATTGCCGTCGGCGTCGACGCGTTGTTGGGCGGCCTCGCTGTGCTGCCACACCTGATCCCCTTTCGGCACCTTTGGCATGCTCAACCCGTGCGGCAAGATCGATTGGATGTAGGGCTTGTTCGGTAGGCCGTAGGCGAAGCACACCACGACCCGCGTGCCCTCCTCCGGAAAGGCGTAAATGCCCATTTCCTCGCCACCGGTGGGCAGCGGCAGAGGAACGCCAGTGAGCGGCGGCATGGCCGGATCTGGCTCGTCATCCGGGCCGAGTACGACAATGTCCACGGCGTAGCGCGGCCGGAAGTCATCGCACAGTCCGGCGTCCGCCGGCGCGTCGGCCACGGCAGTTACCTGGGCAAAGCGCGGCAGGTGATAGCCACCGGTGAGTTCGGGGAATTGGCGCTCTACAGCGCGGCGGATTGCGTCGTCCATCGGATGGCCATCTGGTCATTGGCGAGTGCCACCGTGGTGATGCGCTCGCCGTTGTTGATCGTTGCACCTGGTCGCAACCCGGGAAGGGCCGCGACCATTGCGCTCTGGTTGCCCTGGTAGCCGTCGAACAGCTCCGTGGGAATTTGCAGCGGCGCACGTGCGCCGAAAAAACTGTCGGCCCAACTGCCGGCGAACACTTCACCATTGCCCAGCTGGTGCCAGGTGAAGTCGGGAATGCTGAACACTCGGGCCAAACTGTCCATAGCCTGGTAACCGGCAGCGAGGCTGTAGAAATACGGCGCCTTCACGCTGGCATAAGGCCGATCGGGAACACGAAAGCGAAGCCCGGTCTGTTCGCTTACCTGTGCCAGCACGGCGCGCAGATCCACATGACGCAGGTTCAACGGCAACGGGTTGGCCAGCACGGCGGCCAGCTCACGGCAGAACAACACCTGTTCGACCGCGTTGGCGGCCGTGCAACGCTCGACGTAGCCGATAAAGTGCCGTTGCAGCGTGCCCTCGTTGTAGCCGATATCCAGCGTCACCAGCCCTTTCAGCGGCACAGTGGATTGAACTGTGAAGTTCGCTCGGCCGGGGCTGGTAGCGTCCAGCCTGACGTCCTCCTTGATGAGAGCGATCGGGGCGCCGTTGATGGAAAGTATCTTGTGCAGTTTCACGTCTGCTCACTCCCGCCCAGCCACTTATCCACACGTCCCAGCACTTTTTCAAAGCCGCTCAGCGCGGGGTTGTCACTGGTTGCGTCGCCGGCGCCGCCTTCGCCGACCGTACTGCCCGGGGCGCCTTGAGCGTCTACCTTGTTGCCAGCGCGCCGGCCTTCGACTCTCTCCGGGTTCGATTCGCGTTCGCTCAGCGTGAATTGCACAAGCCAGGCTTTCAGGGTGTCGGCTTCCCGCGCACTGACGCCGTCGGAGAACTCAACCTGACGCACGCCGAAGGTTTCGGCCGTGTCGTTCACGATCCGATACAGATGCAACTGACCGCCGCCGGCGGTGGCTTCAGCCATGCGCAACAGATCCGTCATCTGGGTTTTATCCACAAAGGGAATCATCAGTGAGACGGCCAGCGTCTTAGGCTTGAAGCCTTTGTGAGCCTTGTCAGTGTTGCTGGTCTGGCCGGACATATCGCCGCTTTCGATTCGCAGGTTGGCCGTGACTTTGAGGTTCTTGCCTTGGACTTTTTGCCCGTCGAGTAGCAGCGTCATAGGCCCACCAGTTCCTGGACGAAACTCAGCCCTTCTTTGCTGCCGACCAACAGCAGACCGGCGCACTGAATCCATTCGTGACCCGGGGCGTCGCCGGCCAACAGTTCGCGGCGTAGTTCGCCGGCAGTGCCCGGGCCGATCAACCGCGCGCGCATGCTGACGTCAGGGTTTCCCCCAGCCAGCAACTCTTTCAGATCAGCCAATTGCTTATCCCGTCCCTGCTGCTGGGCGCTCTTGCGCGCTGCCAGCGCTGCAAGATCGGCCAACGGCGAGCTGTCGGCGGCGTAGCCTTCCAGCACGGCTATTTGCCCCGCCATCGACTGTTTGGAGGCTTTGACCACGGTGCAACGTTCCAGCGGCAAACCTTGCCAGCGCGGCAACGGTCCGGCGCCGGGGATCTCCCACTTTTCGCTCTCCAATTTCAGCAGGTGTTGCGCCCGGCGCTCGGTGCGCACCAGGTCAGGGATGGGCAGCAGTGCATTGAATCGCGCCAAGCCGCTGGCCAGCTGTTCCAGGCGCGTGCCCAGGAACAGGATCGACAGCGCGTATTGCGGCCCGGTCGGGCGCCCGCTGTCGCTGGCGTCTTCCAGTTTCTTGGCGAGATGCTCCAGCGCGTTGGGCGCTGACAGAAAGCGCTGATAGCCCGCGCCCTGGCCAACGCCGCTTTGAAATGGCGTCACCACCAGGCACGCCGGAACCTGACCCATCTGCTCGGCAAGCGCTGCACGTCCGGACGCTATCGCACTTTGGGCGGCGTCACCGACTGGCCCCGGGTTGGTGCTGACCAGGCCGCTCAGTCCAGCCAGACGCTGGGCGGTGCTGGCCAGTTCGCCACCTGCCAGATCCTTTGCCGCTGACAGCCCAACCATCCACTGCGTGGCCTGCTCCGGCCAGCGCATCGTCACCGGTGCCCAGGTCATGCCGGCGGCGTCCAGGTAATGGCTTTCATTGCCTTCAGATTTTTGTCTTTCTGCGCCTTTGCCACAGCCTGGCGCAGTGTTTCCGCGTGCTGCTGCGCCGCCTGCCGGAAGCGCACCAGGTCAAGGCTGACTTTCTGCAATTGTTCGATGGTGTGCGGCCGGAAAGTCATTACCTGATGAGCGTCATAGCATGGGTAAACATCGTCCAGGCCCAGCAATACCTGGCCGTTCAAATTCACCTGGTCATCGATCGCGCTGCTGTAGTGATATGGCTCACCTAACGCGCTGGAATTGAAGCCGCCGGCGATGTAAGCCGCGCAGTCAGTAGCGATTGCTTGCAGTTTCTTTTCACGCAGAGCAGCGAGCACAGCGTCGATGTCATCTACCCATTCGCCATTCTTCCAGACCTGATTAGGCCCGGGCTTCTTCATGGTGAAACCCGCCGGCATCACTTCGAAACCTTCCAATGTTCGCGGCTCGCCGGTGTCGGTGCTGTACACCACGACGCCGCCGAAGTAATCCACAAGCTGCCAGGCTTTGCCGTTCCACCACGCGGCTTTGTGTTCCGGAACCGCTGGTGGTGCAGCTTCCACGCAGCCACCGGGGATCAGATACACGCCCTCTTCCAGCGGTGATTCCTCAGCCTTCACGGCACCAATAAAGATGCCGAGATAGTCGGTCTGATAAACGAGTTTTTCAGTCATTCTCGATCTCAATACTTGATGCAGTAATAAAGGGCCATGTTCTTCGGCCGGGTTTCGGTACCACCATTGGCGGCGACGGTCACGGCGTGGGTGTGGGCACCGCCGCCACTGACACCAACGTTGTGCGCATGCTGGCCAGCGGCACCGATGCCGACGTTGTGTGCGTGGTTTCCCTGGTAGTCGGTTCGCATCGGTCGCCCGTCGGCATTCTTCCCGCCGCCGATCTCAAGCTCCGTCCAGACACTGCCGCCTGCTGGGTAACCAACGTTGACGCCGGCGCCGTTGTCGACAGTTCGGAACCCGTGTTCATGGTTACCCTGGGCATCAGTCCAAGCGCTGTGGACGTGGTTGCCTTGCGCATCTGTCCAAGCGGTGTGCAAGTGATCACCTACTGCAGCGGCCGAGGCTGTGTGAGCGTGCAAATGCAGAGCCATGTCCTGAAACGATCCGAAAGCCCGGCCGGGATCGACGCCGCGACCGTCATCAAACGCACGGGGGAACAGACCGCGCATGTCCGGCACGTTGAACGTGGTTGTTCCGTCACCTGCCCCGTAGTGCGTGCCGATGCGTGCGAACAGGCCAGCGAATGCAGTACGCGAGATAGCGGCGCCGTTGCATGCAAGCCAGCCCGCCGGCGCCGAATACATGCTGAAGCCGGCAACCATGCCGGTCATCGAGTCGCCGACTTGCTTCTGCAATTTGTTCAGCGCGGCGGTCGTCGCCAGAATCTCGCTACTGTTGGTGGTTGGGTCGTCGCTCTTTGCGTTGGGCAGGTTGCCGAGTCCGACGTCTTCTTTGGTCGTCGCCCGGGCGCGGAGATTTGCGTAATCACCCTCACGCGCCGCGAAGTGTTGAACGAGTGGCCCGGCAATTGGCTCCGGCTGGCGCTCATCCCAGAACGCGGTCGGCGACGTGTAATGGGCGATCGGCACGCAGTAATGGCGCGCGCCGGCGGCGTCGGTGTAGTCGGCCTGTTCGCCATAGACGACTTTCCACGTCGCTACCCGATTGCTTAACTGCCGTTCCAGGCAGACGTCGAGGGTGATTTTTCCTGCTGGGATAGCGCCGGTGATTGGCAGCGCCTTCGCCAGTGAAACCCGGATACCTTCGATATAAGCCGTACCCGCACCCAATTGGAAGCCGCTTTCGCCTTTGCCGAATGCCAGCGAGTTACCGAAAAAGCAGGCGCGTCCGTACAGATCGCGATTGCTCAGCCGCTCACGCTCATCGATGCCGGCAAGACGCACCGTAAAGTCATGCTGCCAGGTGCTGGCATCAATCGTGATGCCGGTCAGTTGCATGGCACCGTCATAGGCCACCAGAAAGTTTCGGGTGACGTTGTTGCCGATCTGCTGCGGTGGGATGTTCTTGCGCTTCTGCTGCAGCGGCACGTAGGACACGGCGAACAGAAGGCCGTCCGCATCCTCAAGGCCGACCCAGTTAAAGTCCCAGTCGCCGATATCCGACCCCAACTGGGCGCTGTACACGACCTGGTTGGGATTCACGAATCCGGCGTTTTCTTTGGGGATGTCGTAGACCTGGACAATCTGCGCCGCCGGCGGTTTGCCGGCAGCGCGGTCGACCGGGGTTTCAGGATTCAGGTCGGGCACGTTGGCGAAGATAAACCGCGTGATGGTCAGCGGCTTTTGTTGACCTTGTTTCAGGGCGATTTGGCTTTCGCCGGCCAAAGTAATACTGGCGCTCACAGTGCGCTCCTACAGGCTGGCAACCAGCGTTTGCTGGTCGTCGTTGAAGTCGATCAGGGCGATTTGCAGCCCTACGGGGGTGATGGTCACGAAGTCATAACGGCGGCAGGTGCGGCCGTACTGTTGGATCAGCACACGCAACAGTTCAGGGTTCAAAGACAACTGAGCGTTGCTGAATTTGAGCAGCACGACGTCCCAATCGCGGTCGGGCTGGCGCTCCTCGATCTCGACATAACCCACGCCAAGACGCATAAAAATGCGCTTCAGGCCGGCGGTGCTGCCGGCGTCGACGGAGTTGATAAAGGCGTATTTCACCCGCAGCCGGAACAGGGATTCCGGTTCGCCTTGAAAGCGCGTCACGTCGCGTTGCCAGGCCCACAGTTCAAGAATGCTCATGTGGCAGGTGTCAGGATCAATCTGCGAATAAGGCCAGCGCAGCCAGCCGCTGACGGTTTCCCACCACGCCTGTGCAGCAGCCACCAGCTTCGACAGCTCAGTGCCACCGAGCCAGAACGGCAGTTTGATTTTGATCATTGCAGGTTCACCTTTACCGACGTCAGGCGGGGGATGTTCAGACCACTGACGACGTCGACGCCGGGGGCAAACCGCAGTGAGGCGATATCGGCAAACTGCTGGTGCAGTTCCTCCGCGAGTCGACTGAAGCTGAAGCGCGACTGGGGATAAGTGAGCGTCGGTTGATAGTCGCGGGGCGTGCTTTCTCTGAACGCTGCCCGGATGAATAGCTCGATCTCACCCTTCAGCGAGTCGATTTGCTCGGCGCTCAAATTCGGTTGCGGCCAGAGGCTCATCACGACACCCACTGGCACTTCCGGCATGACCATGGCCAACAGATCATCACCGTGGCCGTGATTGCCCAAGTCGCGGATGTGCGAATTGATTTGCTCCAGGTAGGTCACCGCTGGCACACCAGCGTCGAACAGCACGTAGGCATTTGCACTGCCCGGCCCACGCGGTGCACCGTGTTCAAAGTAAACGCCGTCCGGACGAACGCCCGGGAAGGCCGAGATCATGGCGCGATACACCGCGTCGGTG
The DNA here is from genome assembly GCF_054790525.1 of Pseudomonas sp. Mb7. Lineage (NCBI taxonomy): Bacteria > Pseudomonadati > Pseudomonadota > Gammaproteobacteria > Pseudomonadales > Pseudomonadaceae > Pseudomonas > Pseudomonas sp. Mb7. The sequence goes on along the minus strand of NZ_CP186501.1, from coordinate 5,995,187 downwards.
TGCCACTGGTTTACCGCCGAGAACTGGTTGCGCACACGCAAACGCAGTTGGTCGTTCGGCTCCGGATCCGCACCTGGCGAATCCAGCCAACCGTCCTTGTTCACCACCTGGACAATGCCCGGTACCGGAACTGGCAGGATGGCGTAGTAACCCGGGGCAAGATTGAAGCCGCTACCGGATTCGATCGCCTCCACCGGTACTTCCAGCTGCAGCTGGCCCGCGATGAACGTCGCCGGCGCCGTGGTAATCAATTGGTACACGTTGCCGTTGATGGCGGCGGACTGCACCACAATGCCTTTTTCCAGCTCCAGAACGCCGTCCGGCAGCGCCCTGGTAAACAGCAATTTACCGCGGGCCTTGGTCGCGCCTTTACGCTCGACGTTCACCGCCCAGGCGAGCATGTCCAGCCAGGCGTCCACCGCGGTTTTCACAAAGAAGTTCGGCAGCACCGTCAGACACAGAAAATCCAACAGCCACAACACCGGTTTGGTCACCAGCGCCGTCATCACCCGCCAGAACGGCGAATAACTGCTGGTGTTGGCCACCTTGGCGCCTTGGGCTTCGACCTCCTTTTCCCACGCTGCCTTCAAGCCGGCCTCCGTGGTCGGAATGCCGGCGTCGGCGATCACCTTTTTAAAATCGACCTGGCTCACAGACTTACCTCAATCGAACCGAATTTCATGGTTTTCGCAGTGACCAGGTACACACCTGGTTCCTGCTGGGTGATGCGTGCCGTACCAGGCACCAGGCGCTGATCGTCTTCCACCAACAGCTCCAGCTGCTGGATACAGTCGCGCTGTCGCAACCGATCGCGCTCGGCCACCAGCGTCACCAGCAGCCCGCTATCACGGATCATGTGGGCTATGTCCTGGGCGATGCAGGCGCGGTCATCGATGAGCAACGGCTGGTGTGACGGATCCAGTGCCAGGTCGTTGTTCGCGATCAACAGGTCTACGTACTCGCTCATCCGCCGACCGCCATTGCGACCATGTTTTCCACTTCCAGTGGGTTCATCGGTTTGGCGGTGTGAATGTTCACGTTCTCCACATGCGTGCCCTTGTTCTGGCTGCTGTTGTTGTTCTGGATGCTGGTCAGCAAGCCGCCGGGCGGCACCGCCGAAGGGCGCGCCGGCGAAAGGCTGGGGATTGCTGCGTTGATGGTTTGCTGGGCTTTCTGCGCGGCGTTGGCGGTGTCAGCGGCATTGGTCGCGGCATCGACGCCGGGCACTTCAGGCATGCCGCCGAAACGCGCTTCGATGTTCACACCCGGGATGCTGTTCAGCAGCTCGATCACGCCGTTTACGGCCTTGGTGAAAATGCCGACGATGCTGTCCCATGCGGCCTTGGCCATGCCTGACCAACCGCCCATGGAGTTGAACCAGTCGGACAGTTTCTGGAGCTTGTCAGCGACGAACTGGAACGCGGCCGTGTTCATCAGGGAGGACGTCCATTCGTCCCAGTAGTGAACCGCCGCGACAATGACCGCCACCAGCGCGAGAACACCGACCACGATCCACACCATCGGGTTGGCCAGCAGCGCCGCGTTGACCAGCCAGATCGCGCCCTGCCACAGCAGCATGGCGCCGCGCACCAGGGCGAGGCCGGCGCTGAGCGTGTAGATCACGGCCATGTACGCCAGGATCGCCAGTTTCTGCAGGACGAAGCCGGCGACCGTGCGCAGGTTCAGCAGCTGAACAACCTTCCACACCGATAACAGGCCCAGCCAGGTCATCCGAGCAACGCCGACAACGACGGTCAACAACGACATGGCGCCAATGATCGCCATGATCGTCAGCGCGGTGATGCCTATCACCCGGGTGATGTTGGGAAACAGCTGCGACCAGCGCACCAGGGTTTTCCCGATGTCGACCATCTTGTTCATAAACGGTGTCAGTACCGGGATTAGCACCTGGCCAAACACCACACGCATGACCTCGACCAGGGACGCCCACTGTTGCCAGGGATCGACCATGGCCCTGGCCATCTGCTCGGCATTTTCCAAACCGCGCACCTTGCCCAGTTGCTCGATGCCGTTGCGCAGTCGATCGGTGTCCTTGGCCAGCGCGCCGATCACCTGGGCACCTTCGCCGCCGAAGGCCTCCATTAACTTGGCCCCGGCCGACGCGCTGGTCAGATCCCCGAACTTGCCCTGCAGCTTGTCCAGAATCGCCATCATCGGTAGGACTTTGCCCTGCTGATCGGTGAACTTCATGCCAAGTTTTTCCGACGCCGCACCGATGTTTTCGAAGAACGCCTTATAGCGCCCGCCGGCGTCGCCGCCCTCCATGGTGCTGCTGAGCGTGCCGATCACCGCCATCTGTTCGGCAAGGTCGACGCCAGATGTGGTGGCGATCGCGCCGGCCTCCTTGAAGGCGTCTTTCATCGCGGCGCCGCTGGTGCGGAACAACTGCACGGCCAGCGCGGTTTGCCCGCCGAGTTTTTCCACCCACGCGCCCTTCCCCATCGCATCCGCTTGGGACTTCTGCAGGTTGTAGAGCGTGCCGACGTATTCGCCCATGGTTTCGGCGTCGGACTTGGTGGCCTTCGCCAGCAAGTTGCTGGTGTTGGTGAACGTGGCGAGCTGGTTGCCGGCAAGCCCCTTGATTGCTCCCTCGATCAGGTAAGCCGAGGCCACAAAATCCTTGGCTTTCTCGCCGTAGCTCACCGCAAATTCCAGCGACTTGGCATTGAGCGCAGACAACGCATCCTCGGCCACGCCCAACGATCGGACGTCGCCCAGGGCGCGATTGACCTCCAGCGCCGGTTCCATGGACTCGCGAATCCCGACCACTGCTGCCGTCACGCCGGCCATGCCCAAGCCGATCGTCTTGATGTGCTTTTCGCTCTGATCCGCAAGCTCGGAAAAGCCCATTTTCACCTTGCCCAGGGGCGCGGTGACCTTGTCGGTCAGGCTCAGGATGAAAGCCAGGCTGGCGCTACGGTCTGCCAAAGTCGTTACCCGTTCAGCGCAAGGGCGATGCCGTTAGCCACGGCAAACTCCATGCGTCTCCAGTGTTCGTCCTCCAGCCACTTGGCCGTCCCCATCGCCTCGGGCGTGGGTTCGGCACCAGGAAGCCAGCGGTTCGTCAGGGCCACCAACTGGCCCAAGCCGTTTTCGCTTAAGCGCTCAGCGTGGCCGAGTGCTTTTTTACGAGCACCTCAACCTTCGGGCCGTACTCTTCCAGCAGCGCGCCGGCGAGCTGCATCACCATCACCGGGTTGCCCAGCAGCGGTTTCAGCACAGTTTTTTGTTCCTGCAGTACAGTGGTCATCAACAAGTTGTTGCCTGGGGCGACCTTGTTGGTTTGGGTCAGGGCGTTGAAGTACTTGGTGACGTCGGCCGGGGTCAGGTTGAAGGTGAATTCCTGTTCGCCGACTTCCAGGGTGATTTCGGTGTTGTTCTGTTGGCTCATGGGGTTGATCTCTTGTTGAGGTTGGAAAAAGTGGTGTCCTGGTGCGCTGGCGATCGCCGGCACACGCCACGGACGTATTGCTGCAGTCCGAAAATCATTTGCCGGCTTAGGGCGAGCTGATTCCGGAGGGTGAAATAATCCGGTCGAGCGTCTGCTGCGAGTTCGGCGCGTCCTGCATCAGCCACGCGGGCGGTGCCGGCGGTGGGGGGCACAGATCCGGTGGCGGGACAGGTGGCGCGGACGAGCAACCGGCCTGTGCCATCGCCAACAGCGCGGCGCAGGTGCTCGTTTTCAGTGAGTGCATCGGTCAATACCTTTGTGTTTCGTTGGTCGATCGCGTCCCGCTCGGCGAGCATTTCGCCGCTGATGCGTGCCGCTTCCCGCAGGCCGCTGGCCTCCCATTTCGCGCTATCACGCTCGCGTCTGGCTTCGTCGCGCTGGCCTTCGAGCGAGTCAAAACCGATCCAGGCGACCAGGCACAATACGACCAGGAACAAGGCTTGGCGCAGCATCACAAGCCCTCCGCACACAGCCGGGATTCGGCCAGCCGGCGGTTGTGCAGGCCCGGCACAAAGCGCTTCTGGCCCTTGGCGTCAGTCACAAAGGCCCATACCGGCGTCTTGCCGTCCGGCGCCCATGCCAGAGCTTTGCAGCCCTCGGCGATGCGGCCGGCGTTGATAAGCGCGACCGCTCGACTGGCGCAGGTGCTGGTCACACCGAAGTTGTGGCCGTGACTGGTGAGTGCGTCGAACGTGTTCTGGCTGGCGTTCGGGTAGGTGATGCACTCGGCGAGCTGCAGCTGCGTTTTGCGGATCACCAGTTGCTCCACCTCGGCGCACTTGGCGGGTGACCAGTAGTCGCCGACAACGACCGGGTAAGGGCTGGTAAACCGGGTGATGCCCTTGCAAACCGTGGGCAGTCCACCGGCGAGCTTGTCCGCATAAACGGTGTTCTGGCCACGGCCTTCCCAAGTGCCCAGGAAGATCACCAACGGAGCGCTGGCCAGCGCGATCACACCGGCCTGAATCGTGCCGCGCAGGCTCATGGGAACCACACTCGCAACAGTGCCGGCACAACCATTTGCAGCACGGAAGCGACCACCGTGAGAATGGTCAGCAAACGTCCGACCTTGGCGCCGATATCGTTTACCGCGACCGTCAGGGTCTGCTGACCAGCGTTCAGTTCCGACAGTTGCCCGGCCATGTGTTCAAACCCCTGCTCCAGTTTGGTCACGCGTGTAGGCACGGTTTCGTGGCGGTCTTCCAGCTCGCCCAGCCGGTGTTCGAAGACAGCGAATTTTTGTTCCAGCGCTCCGAGGCGCACGGCGTCAGTGGTCATCAGCGTCTACTCTGCTCAAAGCCCGATTGGCACGGGACGCACCGCGTTTTACCGCCCAGTGCCTGCCGCGCCGGCGGGATCTCGTTATCGCAGTCCTGGCAATGGGTCAGGCTTGGCCCGACCGGCACAGGCGTCAGCAGCTGGGCCTTGATCGCCTGGTCACGTTGGCGTTGCTCCAGCTCCTGGGCGCGGTCGAACCAGTCCACCATTAACGGATCCCCTCGATCTCGGTAGCGTCGAGGTACGGAACGCCGTTGATGTGGATAAAGTCGGGGCTAGTAACGTCAAACGGCACTTTGTGCTTGGTCTTCTCGCCGCCTTTTGGATCGATCGACAACAAGCTGGAGATCTTCACCTTGCAGCCGAACGCCTCCACGCGCAGTTCCTCGTCTTCGCCGGCCTTGGCGAAGAACACTGCGTCGAACGGCTTGAGCTTGCGGAAGCTGCCCGCCGATCGCGCCGCATCGATCAGCAACTGAAAGTTGGAGCTGTCCAGTTCCAGTTCGCCGGCAGCGGCCACGTCACCCTCCACGTAGCCGTCAGGCACGCCCCGGGTTTGGGCCACAGCCGAGTTGTCGGTAATGTCCAGGGTGCAGCTCTCGACGTGCAGCGACAGATCGCCCAGGCTCACGTCGAAGTTCTTGCCGCCAATTTTTGCCATGGGGCGTTACTCCGTTTTGTCAGTGGAAAGATCCAGAGCGATGTTCGCCGTGAGGTCTTTCGGGCAGTTGAGGGGTTTGAGCTTGATGTAGGCCGCAACCTTGGTTTTGCTGAGCCATTCCAGCACCAGGTCACCGTCTTTCGGCGGCTCGATGTCACCGGGGAACACCTCGCCGTTGAACTTGATGGACTTGGCCATGGCACGCAGCGGCGCCATCAATTGGTTGGTGTTCACCGCCATGCTGTTGGGGGTACTGTTCAAGCGGCGATCGGCTACACGGCGGATCAGCAGCGGGCGAATCAGGCGAGCGGCTTTGTCGGTGATGCGCAGGTATTCCACGACTTGAAAGTCGCTGCCTGGGGTGTCCAGCATGTTGCAGTCACCCCAGTACACGCCCGGATAGTCGGGGTAGGTCTGGGTGACAGAAAACCGCGCCCGATCCAGTTCACTGCGCACAGCGGACGGCAGCGGAATCAGCTCGCTATCAATAGGCACGTCGCCAAGCCCCAACACCGGGCCGGTGGCCACGCGCATCGGGCTATCAGCAATGCTCACAGCCGAGTTGGCCAAACGGCCAGCCAGCACGCCGAGGTCATTGCCGTGCAGTTGCGGTACCGGCGAAACGCGCGGCGCTGCCAGACCCGCTACCAACGCTTTTTGCTCGGTGAGGTACTGCGCCCAGGTCTGGTCGACGGCGATGCCGGCACTGCTCGCCAGAAAGAAAACCCGGCGACCGTAGGTGTTGTTCAGGGCGACGGCCGCGTCATGCATGGCCAACAGTTCCTCACCCTTTGTCACGGGTTTGGTGACAATTACCCCTTCCACCGACACCCCTTGTTGCTGGGTTTTCTCCAGAGCGGTGGCCCAGTCGCCTTCGGGGCCGATCGGGGCCGCCATGCAGGCCCAGCGCTGGCCACCGTTCAAACGTGCGGCGGTGATTTGGGTTTTCAGATCGCTCGCCGGGACGCCCAAGGCGGCGTCCAGATCGCTGTCGGTGTTCAGCGGAATGATCTGGCCGACGTTTTTGGCTGCGGGGCCGATGAAAAGAAAGTAACGCTCAACCTCTGTCACGGCGCCCTGGCCTAGATTGAGATTGTCGACGGTGACTTGACCGAGTGCCATGCAGTGCCTCGTTAGCGGGGTGAAGTTAGGATTTGTTGCAACACCTGGTTAATCAGGAGATTGGTTTCGCGTTCTGTTTCGGCGCCGATGAACTGGCGTTTCGGCAGCGTAATTTCCCAGCTCTGCGCGCCGGTGCTTTCGCTGCGCTGGTCGTCCAGGATCCGGATCAGCAAACCGGCTTTGGCGTAGTTCACATGCTCCTGAATCCACGCCACAGACGGCCGGGTCAGCGTCTTTTTGCCTGCTTGGCGCACACGGAAGCCCAACCGGCGCAAGCGCTTGGCTTGCTTGTCGGTTGCTGCCAAACCCGGTGGGGTCTTGTTCCATCGGCGCATCTGTTGGGCGGTGCGGCGCTCACTGACGCCGTTGTGCTGCTGCGCGGCGACCCATCGGGTCAGGGCGTTTTTCCAGCCCAATTCCGCTTCATCAGCAGACACCCGGGTGACCACCATCAACTTGGCCAGGCCGGCTTCCATCTTCTTTTTGCCCTTGGTGTCGCCCTTGCGTGGGGCGAAGGGTGTGCCGTCCAGGTTCTTCTGCTCACGCACTCGCTTGCGGCTCATCGTCCGCACGCGTTTGGTGACCTGGTTCAGCAAGCGGCGGCGCAATTGCGGCGGCAGGCTCAGCAACGCCAGTTGTTCGCGTACGCCCAAGCGACCACGAATGTCGAGTTCGAACGTGCTACGCCCGGCCATCGGTGGCCACCTCGCCGCGCTCTGCAATCCACAGATCAAACGGGACAAAGGCCCAGGTCTTGCCGAAGGCTGCGATCTCGCCGGCAGAGTCTTCGGCCAGATACTGCGGCTCGACAAATTCCAGCGTGATTTCCACGTCGAACAGATCGTTATCCAGAGGCTCCACAAGGAACTCCGGCGCCGGCAGTTCGTGGCGGTCACGGTTGGCGTCGTGGTTTTCCAGCCAACTGCCCACCAACGCCATCAGACGCGCCGGATGGTCGGCGAAGCGCTCCAGGACGATCACGGCGCGATAGTGCATGTTGCCCAGATGCATACCGCCCACGTCCGGTTTCCAGACCAGTATGAGTTTCACCTGCTCGGTAAAACTGTCGAGCTGTTCAGGCTCGACCAAACGGCGTTCCCGCAAGTAGGCGGTTAAGCCTTGCAGCTTGGTCATAGCAGCGCCGCCGTAATGCGGCCACGGCCTTGCAAGGCACGAACGGCGGATTGGCTGAATGCCAAGAAGGTTTCTTTAAGCTCGGGCGCTTCCTTGGCAGTGTTCTCGGCGCTTTCGCGGCGGGTAACTGACGCAAATTGAGGCAAGGCGCTGGCCTTGGCGCGGCAATACACGGCACGCTTGTACAAGCTAACCCGCAGTGCGCTTTCAGGCGTCGACTGTTCGGCCGCTTCGACGTCGGCAATGCCGAGGAGCTGCCAGCGGTTTTTGAGCTTGGCCAGGTCTGTATTGACCTCGGCTATGGCAATACTCAGGGCGTCGACCAGCAACGTGCCCAGGAACTCCGCCGGCAGGCGATAGCCCTTCTGGAACTCGGACACGGAGAGGTTCGGCCAAAAGCCGTCGTTCTCAATCGTCTGTTCCACAAAGGTGGTGGGGTTCCCGGAAAAGCTCATTGCTGGCCGCTCAAATAGGGCGGGGAGACTGTTTTTCGTGGGGCTGGCCATAAATGGCAGACACACGTCCACAGTTCCCCGCTGGGGGGGTAGTCGGTTATTGGGCGCCGGTAACGGCGGGCGTTTGTTTGGCGAGTGCGATACGACACTTCTTGATTCGCGTCTCGTTGCCTGCTTTCGCGTAAAGCTCAGTAGATCGTTCCAGGTGCTTGATCGCGGTTTCCCACTGCTCGGCCTCCATGGCCCGCATGCCGATCAACTTGTGGTACTTGGACGGAATCTGTTCGGTCAGCTCCCATTCACCGTCGACGCGAGGCAGCAGATCGGACAGGTACGGCTCCGGGCTGCGCTGGGCGTTGTATTCGGCGTAAGCCCAGTCGATAACTGCGTCCGCAACGAAGGTTTGCACGTCGCGACGCTTGAACCGCTCAGGCATTTCCTGCCCCTGCCCGATCGCAAAGTCCGCCAGTGCCAGGCCGTCTTCGAACTGCTCGGTGTCGAACAGCCAGACCATCACCTGCACCAGGACACGGTTCGGCATCACCAGGCCCGAATCCATGTAACGCTGAATGAAGTCCTGATACTTGGGCAGCAGTTCCTCGCGCTTGAGCGCCTGACGCCCGGCGAGCCCCCTGATATCGCTCAGGCGCTGCAGATCCTGATCCAGCGACGCTTCCATCAGCAGCAGGTGCTTTTTCGCGTTGGCCGGGCTGCTCAGGGCTTCCGCCGGCGAATACGCCGCCGGTGCCGCTGCAGCAGCATTCACTGCAGCGGTTCCCTGAGCCAAAGTGCGGCGCTTGTGTGCGAGAGCCAGGCTCACTTCACCAACTCCACGTTCTCGGTCAGCGCGATTTTCTCCAGTTGCTCGATCACATAGCCTTCATTGCGGCTGTTGTAATCCTCGACGCGGGAGCGTTTCGGGTTGTCCACGGTTTGCTTGCGCCAGCTGGAGTCCTGGAAGTAGATCGAAAGGTTGTCCCAGCTGGTAACCAGCACAGCGTTGACCGGGAAGAACGGCACGCTGAAGCTTGGCAAACCGCCGTAGGTGGCGATCACCTGGGCATCTTCGATGCGCTCTTTCTCGGTCGGCACGTCGCCTTGCTTGGCGTACAACTTCGCCTTATCGGCCGCCAACAGATCGGAACCGATGACCGCGATCAGGTCGCCACCGTCGCGCAGACGCTCGTCCACCATTTGCTTGGTGTCATGCACCAGGGCGTCAAGGTTGGCGTAGTCACCGTCCAGCCCCAAGGTGACTTTGCCGGCAGCTTTGCCTTCCTTGAGCACCTGCTGCGGCGCCTGCTCGCGCAGTTGCTGCAGCCAGCCTTTGTTCACGTCCTGCAGCATCGGATAGGCTTCGATGTCGGTCTGCACAGCCGCTTTCACACCGTGGAAACCGACCATGATGCGATCGAGGGCGATCTGCTTCTGCACTGCAGCGGAATAGCGCTGGTGGAAGTCCGGAAACTTCGCCCAGGCATCGATTTTCGCGTACGGCAGGCCCACGTCGGATTCAGTCGAAGACAGCTCATAGGTGCTGTTTTCCAGAGCGGATGCATCTTTTGCTTCGCGGTCGGTAGTCTTGGTGTTGGTGCGGCCTGTGACTGGGCCAGACACGCCGATAAACACCTTCTCGCCCTTGATCTCGGTCACCGGAATGACGTTGATGCGCTGCAGGAAGTCCGCTTTTGCCGTGATTGCGTCGTTCAACTCCTGGGTGATCGACGGTTCAACGGAAAACATCTTGCTGGACAGCGGGACGCCGTAGGTCTCGGCGATCGCCAGCTGCATTTCGGCGTACATCTTGGCGCCGTAGGCGCTCAGGGAACGAGCCATGTCAGAGCACCCGTACTTTGGATTTGTCGGCGGCGCCGGTGGAGCGCGGCAATTGGCGACCTGAAGGAGTGTTCTTCAATTCGGTGAACTGCTTCTGCAGGCCCGCCAACGCCGCCAGCACGGCTTTGTTGCCGCCGCCGTTACGCTGGAACTCGCGCTCTTCTTCTGCAGTGGTGACGATGTCGTTCACCGCGTCAGTTACGTCATCGATTGGGGCCTGATCGGGTTCTGGTGCGTCTTCGGCGGCAGGCTCAATCACGGCCTGAATACCAGCGGCGACGACCAGCAGCTGGGCCAGCAGGGCTTTGAGGGCCGTTGCAGTAGCTTCATCCATTGGGGGTTTGCTCTCGGTTGGGGTTTGCGGAGTGGTTTCGGTGGGCGTGTCTTCAATGCCGAAACGCTTGAACAAGCGGGTGAACATGGCGACGAGCCGGGCGATCTCGCCCTGCGGCTCGGTTTCGCGCAGAGGGCCGAGTTCCAACGACGCGGCGTAATACGCGGCGCGGCTGGTTCGCTTGGAGAAATACAGCTCTTGAGTGCCGAGGCTGGCCGGCTCGTCGGTCACCGCGAGGCCGGTCAAATAGGCCTTGCCGGTGCCGGCGAAATTCGGGGTGATTTCAATGCTGGTGAACAGCTTCTGGCCTTGATCGTTGAGGTACAGCAGGCGATCGTTTGGCTTCAACTGGGCTTCCAAAGCAATTTGCCCAGGCTCCAGATCGTCGCCCTCTTCCACCAGTCGCACGGCGAACACAGTGCCGTGGGAGCCAGGCCAGCGCTCGTGGTCACACCAGATCACAGCGGTGTATTTGGCCGGGGTGTAGGTCTCGGCGATGTCGCGCAGTTCCTGGGGAAGGATGTCGCGACCATCAATGGTCGGGCCGCTGGTGGCAACACGTTTCCAGTAGGAGACAAGGGAACGGGGCATGAGTGGTAACTGCGCTCAATCGCTGAATGAGCCGCCACGATAGGGAGCCGTTTACCGCCAAACAAACGGTTGAAATTCGGGGTTCTCCTATTTTCGGGAGATAGGCGGATCGCAGCATTTAACCCCGCGTTTCCGGGGTTTTCGCCGCATAGACTGCGGCCCATGAACTACCCGACCGAAGTTAAAGAAGCCGCAAAACGCCTCTACCTGCGCCGCTGTTCGGTGAAGGAAATACAGGCGCATTTGAAGCTGCCCAACATCCGAATCGTCTATTACTGGATCCGCCAAGGCGGCTGGGACGAGATGCTGACGGATGAAGAACCGTTGAGCGCGGTCAACCGACGAATCACCCTGATCCTGGAAAAGATCGATCCGCTGACGAAAGCCGAACTGGACGAACTGGAGCGGCTGACGAGCCTGCTTGAGCGGCTGAAAAAACTTGCGGCCAAGCCTGCACAGGCATCGCCGTCGGACGCACCGGACGAGCATCGCGAACGCCAGCCTGGTCAACGTCGTGAACGAGGCGAAAGCAACGGTAAGAAGCGGGAAAAGAAGGCCAAGAACGACGTTAGCGGCCTGACCGAAGTGGACTTCCTCGATAAATTCATCTCGAAGATGTACGGCTACCAGAAAGAGCTGTTCGAGGCGAAACAGAACCCGCTGACACGCCGCGTCCGGAACATCCTCAAAAGCCGTCAGGTCGGTCTGACTTACTACTTCGCCGGCGAAGCGTTCATGGACGCCGTGCTGAGCGGTGACAACCAGGTGTTTCTGTCTGCCAGCCGATCGCAGTCCGAGATTTTCCGCAGCTACATCATCCAGTTTGCACAGCAGTGGTTCGGCATCGAGCTTACGGGTAACCCGATCACCCTCAGCAACGGCGCCGAACTGCGCTTTCTCAGCACCAACAGCAGCACCGCCCAGGGCTACCACGGCCACGTCTACGTGGACGAATATTTCTGGATCCGTGACTTCGAAAAACTCAGCACCGTGGCCAGCGCCATGGGCACACACAAGAAATGGCGCAAAACCTATTTCTCGACGCCCAGCGCCGTGTCGCACCAGGCGTACCCATTCTGGTCGGGCGAGGAGTTCCGCAACAGCAAACGCGGCAAGAAGGCCGGCGGTGTGTGGCCCAGCGAAGCGGCCTACACGCAGGGCGCGCTGTGTCCGGACGGCCAGTGGCGAAAGACGATCACCCTGGACGACGCGATCGCCGGCGGCTGCGATCTGTTCGACCTGGAGCAGCTGCAGCTGGAGTACGACGAAGACAAATTTCAGCAGCTGTTCTACTGCAAATTCATCGACAGCACGCAAAGCGCATTCAGCCTCAAGGATCTGGAGCGTTGCTATTCGGATCTGTCGTTGTGGGAGGACTACAACCCGGATCTGGATCGACCGTTCGGCAACAGTCCGGTCTGGCTGGGCTACGACCCGAGCCGCACCCGCGACGACGCCACCTGCGTGGTCATCGCGCCGCCACTCGAACCCGGGGCGAAGTTCCGCATTCTGGAGAAGCACAGCTGGCGGGGCCACTCGTTCACCTACCAGGCCGCACAGGTCAAGAAGCTGACCGAGCGCTTCAACGTCCAGCACATCGGCATTGACGTCACCGGAGTGGGTTACGGCGTGTTCGACCTGGTGCGCGACTTCTACGCCAAAGCGACGCCAATTCACTACAGCCTTGAGGCGAAAAACGCCCTGGTGCTGAAAGCCCAGGACACGATCCAAGGCAGTCGCATCGAGTGGGACGCCGGCTGGACGGACATCGCGCAGGCCTTCCTGACCATCAAGCGCGGCGCCACCAACAGCGGCCAGATCACCTACAGCGCCTCGCGCACCGACGCCACCGGCCACGCCGACATTGCCTGGGCGGTTATGCACGCCCTGGCCAACGAACCTTTGAACACCAACAAGCGGCGTCGTAGCCGCTACGTCACGAGTAACCAGACCAGCCATGGCCAACCGCAAACGCAGAAAGCAACACGTAGCCCAACCACCGCAGCAGCCGATGCGCTCATTTACGTTCGGGGAACCGGAACAGGTGCTGTCCGGCAATATTGGCGAGTACGTGGGGGTGTTCCCCAGCGACGACGGCAAGATCTACAAGCCGCCGGTGTCCCGGGTTGGCCTGGCCAAGTTGCTGCGCGCCAACGCGCACCACGGCGCCATTCCCAAGTTCAAACGAAACCTGCTGCTGCGTGAGTTCATCCCCTCGGCCGGCTGCAGCACCGAGACAATGGGACGCTCTGGACTGGACTATATGGTTTTCGGTGAGCTGTATTGCTTCAAACATCGCAACGCATTCGGCCAAACCTTGGAGCTGGAGCACCTACCGGCAATCAACATGCGGGTGAAGGTTGGCGGCGGGTTCGTGATGCTGCTGCCTGACAACAAGGAAATGGAGTTCGAACAGGACGAGATCGTCCACGTCATGGACTACGACGTCGAACAGAACATTTACGGCGTGCCGGACTACTTAGGTGGACTGCAGGCGCTGTTGCTCAACGAAGCGGCGACTTTGTTCCGTCGTCGTTACTACAGCAACGGCGCGCACGCCGGTTACATCTTCTACACCAACGACCCCGACCTGACTGAAGAGGACGAGGACGAGCTGCGCGCGCAGATCAGTGCCAGCAAGGGCGTGGGCAACTTCCGCTCGATGTTCGTCAACATCCCCAACGGCAAAGAAAACGCGATCCAGATCATCCCCGTGGGTGACTTCCAGGCGAAAGACGAATTGGAGAAGGTGAAGAACATCACCCGAAACGATGTTATCGCCGCTTGGCGCATGAACCCTGCACTGGCCGGCATCATTCCGGAAAACACCGGTGGTTTCGGGGACATCGAAAAGATAGATCGTGTGTACACCAGCAACGAGATCAGGCCGATCTGCCAGTTGTTCAACCAACTAAATGACACGCTTCGCGAAGACAGGCGCTTTAGCTGGAAACCTACGCCAGATGCAGTGGATACCACTACATGACGTGGATACCACAGAGAATGCCACTAAATATTATGGCAAAATGGTGGCGATCAGCTGCCCCTGGGGAGGGACACAATGAGAGTTGTATGCAATTGCGGACACAAGGGCCGGATTGCCTCGCGGGAAGAGGTAACCAGAGCCTTTGTAAAACTGTACTGCCAGTGCCTGGACGCAAAGTGCGGGCACACATGGGTGGCAAATCTGACGTTCTCGCACACGCTCAGTCCGTCGTCGCAGACGTTCGAACGGATGCTGATCGATCGCTTGCGCGAAATGCCCAGGGCGAAGCAGCGGGAGCTTTTCGAGCAGTTGGGATCGCAGGCGGTGGCGTAAGGGCAAACCGCCAACGCGGAAGCGTCGGCGATCGGGATCACTCAAGGAATGAGATTCAGCCCTCTACTGGCTCCTTTGGGTTTACAGCCAGTATCTCGGCAACTCGGCGGACTTGCTGCTGCTCCACCTGGCTCAACCGTCGATAGAGATCGATCAAACGACGCTCGATATTTGTGAGTCCAGACGTATCGAACTCGGTTTTCTCGAACGCGGTGCGATCGTTCATCTTGCGATCCAACATGCTTACTACTCCATAAAGTGCATTGCTGAAATGGCTTTATGGGGCGTAGCAAACGGCATTGGAATCGGAGTCATCCCAATGGATGAAAGGCTTTGTTGCGATTTAAGACCGGTGCCGGGCGGCATCGTCGGCCATGGCTTCGAGGATGCGGCGAATAGCCTTTTGGTCATCTTCCGGGATGCTTCGAAACTGAACAATCATTCGGTTCTCGACATCGTCCAAAGCACTTTCAACCAGGTTTGTTCGAGTCCCGGACAGGATGTAAGGGATGTCGAAACCGAATTTCGCTGCGACCTTGCTCAGGTAGGGCGCAGGCGCATCGCTTGTCCCTGCCTCGTAATTGGCCTGTGTTCTTTTCACTACGCCAATCGCGTCTGCAAGCTCGGCTTGAGTCATACCGCAGCGCTTGCGTTCTTCCTGCAGGCGAGAACCAATATCTTCAGAAAGATGCAAAATCATTCATCCCAAATATTTACAAATGCATCAAAGTGCATCATTCTGCATTTCACACCACATGAAATTGCATGGATTTGCACTATGCCGAAGACAAGCATCAGCGAGCAAGCCCGCGACAGAGCGCGGGAAGCATTGGAGAAGCGCGGACAATCCGCGAAGGACTTTGCACTTTTACACAACCTGAGTCCCAGTACCGTTTACGCAGTGCTGAGTGGACAAAGCAAATGTCGCCGTGGGGAGGCACACCGCGCCGCAGTATTGCTCGGCGTTAAAAAAGGTGTGGTTGAACAGTAGTGCCAGCGCTCAACAGGGAAAAGTAGAAGATGAAAAGCCCGATCCTAGACACTCGCAAAGAAGTCATGAGCGAGATCATCCGCAGCTATGCCGGCGGACGCGAAGCCGCCGCTTCACGCTTGGGGCTGAAGCTCAAGAAGTTCGACAACCATGCCTACGAAAACGCCGGCTGCAGTCCTCTCAGTGACTCTCAGGTTTTCATGCTGGAGCAAGACTGCGGAACTAACCACTTCCCCAACTACGTCGCCTCAATGTACGGCGGGTTGTTCGTTCCAGTGGCTGATCCTGAAACGCTAGACAACGTCGAGCTATACGCTCGATCACTACAGGTAGCGGCCAAACGCGGTTGCGTCGACCAGGCGATCGCCAAGGCGCTGGAGGACGGTTCAATCAGCGAAGAAGAAGCCGAACTGATTCTGGACGCTCACAACCTCCACGTTGCTGCACGGCACGCCGAAGTGCTTGCCGCAATTGCTCTTTACCGCGCAGGGAAAGCCCAATGAACAATCTGCCTGCAGTACAGGAATATCAGGACATGCTCAGAGCTGCGGCGTCGGTGTTTCTTGAACGGCACCGGTGCGAACACCTGAGCGACGATCAACAACTGATCAAACGAGCTGTGCAGCATTTGGTCGCGGACTTCGACGTACTTACTCCGACAGCTGAAAAAATGGTTCACCTGGCCTACAGCGATTTGTCTGTTGTCAGCGATCGGCAGCGACTGGATGTAATGACCAGCACACCGACACACACCGTTATCACTGACACAGGCACCGGTGAGGTTTGGGCCATTCCCGTCAGCCTGATTTATGAACGCATCCTCAACGCACCGGACAACGGGCGTTTCCGCGTCACCACTCCGTAACACCTAACCAAAAATCCCCAATCCCCCATTCCCGTGGGTTTGGGTGAGCTGCGCCCGAAATTGAGGTTTGACGATGGAAAACGCCCTGAACATCAACGCAAAACTGCCACCGGAGCAGGCCGAAGCGCTCTTGGCCAACCTGCGCGAGCAGTACCGTCTCAGCCTCAATGACCTTTGGTACTCCGACCATTACCGCTGGATTCCCGAAGGGCTGCGGCACGGATCGATCCTCACGAACGATCCGGTGATGGCCGCTCGAAAGCATCTGATCGGCGCCCTCGCCGGCGCCCTGACTCAAAGCCTCAAAACAGTGAAAAAACCATGAGAGACGATCTCCGCTCCGACGTCCTGCAGCGCCTTGAAAATGACTACGGCCTAAAACACCGTACCGGCACCGACTACATGCGCGGTGGTGAATGCCCCAAGTGCAGGAAGAAAGAGCTGTATTCACGTCACGATAAGCCGTGGCTAGTTATCTGCGGTCGCCCTGAAAAGTGCGGCCACACCATGCACGTCAAGGAGATCTACGACGATCTTTTCGAAGACTGGAGCAAGCGAGCACCAGCTACGGACAGCGCGCCAACGGCCACAGCCCGCGCCTATTTAGAGTTCGGCCGAGGCTTCGACATCCAGTTGATTGCTGGTTGGTTCACACAAGACACCTACTACTCTTCTCAGCATAACGCTGGCAGCGCGACAGTGCGTTTCGCCTTGGAGAAAGGCGGCTACTGGGAACGCTTGATCGACAAGCCGGCACGCTTCGGAAAGATGAAAGCGCGTTTTGCTCCGGGTGACAGCTACCGGGGCGTGTGGTGGTGCCCGCCCTGTGTGGATCTGCTCGAAGCGAAAGAAGTGTGGATCGTGGAAGGCATCTTTGATGCCATCGCCCTGGTGCACCATGGCATTGCCGCCGTTTCCGCCATGTCATCTAACGCCTTTCCGGCTGACTCGCTGCAGGCGTTAGTAACAGCACGCCCTGGCAACCTGCCGAAGTTGGTTTGGGCATTAGACAATGAACCAGGTGCACACGCCTACACCAAGCGCTGGGTACGCATGGCCCGTGAATTGGGCTTCACCTGCGAGGCAGCACAGATCCCGCAGCGGGACAATCGCAAGGTCGACTGGAACGACTTACACCAGCGGTGGCAGTTTCTGGACGAAGGCGAGAAGCGCGACGCCCAGTTTGAAAAAGATATGACCATTGCGCGCCATCACGGCGCCCTGCTTATCGCCGAGAACGCTACCGAAAAAGCCCTGGTGATGTTCGATTGGAAGCGCCGAAGCGAATTTCACCTGGAGTTCGGCAATCGCCTGTATTGGTTCAAGCTTGATCTGGAGAAATACAACAAGGCCATTCAGGAGCTGGAAGACAGCGAGCATCACGACGATCAGCAACTGAACAATAAACAGATGCGAGCGAAAGCCATGCAGCAGTGCGGCGCGCTGCAGCGCATCGCTACCTGCAATCCGAAAGCCCTGTACTACCAGGAAAACAAACTTACCGACGAGTCTTGGTATTACTTCCGGATCACGTTCGCACACGACGCTGCACCGATTAAAAACACGTTCACCAGCGCTCAGATCGCCTCATCGGCGGAGTTCAAAAAGCGTCTGCTAGGCATTGCTCCGGGCGGAATGTTCACGGGCACAACTCAACAACTGGACGCCTTTATTGAGGAACAAACCGACGCCCTCAAGACCGTTCAGACCATCGACTTCACGGGCTACACCCGCGAACACGGCGCTTACGTATATGGCGATGTGGCGGTACGTGACGGGAAAATCTTCAAGCTGAACGAAGAAGACTTCTTCGACATGGATCGATTGAGCATTAAAACGCTCAGCCAGTCCGTGACCTTGAACCTGAACACTGACCTAGAGAGGTTCGACACCGAATGGCTCGACATCATTTGGCAATGCTTCGGTGCCAAAGGGCTGGTCGCCCTCGCCTTCTGGTTCGGCTCATTGTTCGCCGAGCAGATCCGACAGCACCAAAAAAGCTATCCCTTCATGGAGATCATCGGCGAACCAGGCGCGGGTAAGTCCACCTTGATCGAATTCCTCTGGAAGCTGTGCGGGCGTCTCGATTACGAAGGTTTCGATCCGACTAAAGGCACCCCCGTAGCTCGAGCACGAAACTTTGCCCAAGTCGGAAATCTGCCGGTGGTGTTGATTGAATCTGAGCGCGAAAAATCAGATGGAAGCCAAACCCGCCAATACGACTGGGACGAACTGAAGACCGCCTACAACGGCCGCAGCGTTCGCTCAACCGGTGTAAAGAACAACGGTAACGACACCCGCGAACCGCCCTTCCGTGGCGCCGTGGTCATCGGTCAGAACCACGCGGTGAACGCCTCTGAACCGATCCTGCAGCGCCTGGTGCACATCGCCATGACGAAGGACGGGCAGACCCCGCAAACCAAGCTGTTGGTTGAAAAGCTTGAGCGTATGCCCGTCGACCGCGTGAGCGGGTTTCTGCTCAAGGCCACCACGTCGGAGTCCTCCGTGATGGAGACCATTCGCGCGAAGGTTCCGACCTACGAACAGACGCTTCTGGCCCTGCCTGAGATTCGCACCGTCCGGATCGCAAAGAATCATGCACAGCTGCACGCGCTCGTAGACGCACTGGTGCACGTCGTGCCTCTGAAAAAACACCAGCTGGAAGCCACACACGCCGAGATTCAGAACATGGCCAAGGATCGACAGCTGGCCATCAATGCTGATCACCCGGTCGTCGTCGAGTTTTGGGAACTGTACGAATACCTAAACAGCGCTGCCGGCGGACTCAACCATTCACGCAATGACAGCTTGATTGCGGTGAACCTCAACGACTTTGCCAAAGAAGCCGCAGAGAAACGCCAGAAAGTCCCGGACATGACCGAGCTGAAACGCCACCTGAAAACCAGCAAGTGCCCCAAGTTCGTGGAGACAAACAGAACGGTTTGCTCTGCCTGGGAGTTGGATGCGGCAGACAAACCAAAAACCGTGCGCTGCTGGATTTTCCAGAGCGCTTAACGAAGTGGCGTCGAGGGGTTGCAGCCCCCCGACACCGACCACCACTGAGGGCAACACGATGAAAGCACAGCACTACAACGGTAGCGATTCAAAGGCTAACACACAGGGCGACGTCGACACTCAATCCGCCCGGCACCTAATGGCGATCCGGATAGTCGGCACAGCTTTGTTCGACTACCAGGTAACCAAGACTGACGAAGCGCGGATCCGCCTTGAGTGCTTGGCTACCTTCGCCAAACAACAGGGCGATATTGATGCGGCCGAAGCCGCCATTGTGGCCCATCTACTGGCCAGCAACGCTTCACCGGGGGCCAGCATATGAGCGATGGCAAAACAATTCGTGAGCGGCCAGCGATGGCCAGTAAACGATTGGATCTGCCGAGCATTTGCGACATCTGCGGCAACGCCCGATCTGCCCGTAAACATCAAAAGTGCAGCCGTATTCGCCAGCATCGAAAGACTGAGGAATGGGCCGCTGTAATGGCCGAAAAGGCTGCAATCATAAAAGCAAAGGAACGCCGTTATGTTTAAACGCCGTGAGCAAGCAGCACCAGAATCAAACCGAGTGGTTTCTACTACGCTTTCAGCTGAAACCGCCTTTACACTGGTCTGTCATCAGGCGCGGGAACACACAGGTTCGAGGGTTGTACCGTGAGCCAAGCAACAACAGGTGTTTTGACCTTTCAAGACCTGCAGCACATCACCGGTTATCAACGTCGATCCGATGTTGAGCGCTCGCTGATCGCCCAGGGTGTGCGCTTGTTCCGTGGCCGAACTGGCCCGTGGACAACGCTTGACCTGATTAATCACGCGGGCGGCGTCACGTCGGCCAGCGCTGAAAGGTACGACACCGACATATTATGAGGCGAGCGAGGAAGCGTAAGCACAACCCCCATATCCCTGCCCATGTCGATCAGGCCGCCCTCCCGGCGGCCGTTTATTTCGACCATCGCGACAGTGGTGTCTGGTACACCCTTCATCGGGACGAGACCGGAAAGCAGCGCCGCAAAAACGTGGCGCCCGCAGACGTGTCGCTGGCAGAACTTCACCAAATCATGGACGAGGCGTCCAACGTCGATCGAGGAACGCTCCGCTACGTGTGCGAACAATTCCACCTGAGCGACCGTTATAAAAAACTCGCTCCCAAAACCCACGATGATTACTGCTACTCCCGCGATGTTCTGCTGAACATCCCCACCAAATTGGGCAAGCCGCTGGGCGATCTCGCCGTGAAGAAATTCACCGCGGCCCTGGTGCAACGCATTGTCGATCGAATCGCAGACGAGGGCACGCCCTCAAAAGCGGCGCACGCACTGCGTTATCTGCGCCGCGTGCTGCAGTGGGGACGCAATCGGGGTTTCATTGAGGTGAATCCGGCCCTGGGCATCGAAGCGCCGATAGAACGTAAACAACGCCGCTTACCCCGGTTGAACGTTATGGACGTCCTGATCGATCGCGCCACAGCCCGTGGACGTCTGGCACGTAATGAGCCAGGCGGTTGTCCCGAGTACCTGGCCAGCGTGATGGAGCTGGCCTACCTATGCCGACTGCGTGGCATCGAAGTTGTGACGCTTACGGACGCGAACGAGCTGCAGGAAGGGATTCTGACCAATCGACGCAAGGGTAGCCGGGACAACATTGTCCGATGGACGCCTCGACTGCGAACAGTGTGGGAAGGTGCGAAAGCTCTGCGCGCAAGGGTATGGGAACGCCGTAAAACACCTATTCCGATCGCGGCGTCAAAGCGCTTTATCATCGTGGCCAGCCACGGTGGCCCGCTTCGAAAAACGAGCCTCGACACCGCCTGGCAACGCTTTATCACTTTGGCGATCGCTGACGGAAACATCGATCCGGGAGACCGCTTTGCCCTGCACGACCTGAAAAGGCGGGGCATTACTGACACAGCAGGAACGCGAGCTGAAAAACAAGAGGCGAGCGGCCACCGAGATTCAAAAATGATGGACGTTTACGATCACAGCGTTCCAACTGTTGACCCTTCAGTGACTTAAAGCCATATTTAAGAGACTATTCTTTCTTTACCCCTTTAGACTATTCATCAGGGGGAAGCAATAAACCCAACCACAGTGTAGAAAGCTACAGAATGGATTCAGCATGACTCAAAAAGATAAGGGTTCGTCAACGAAAAACCATGAGACTGACGAGAACCATGAAAACCAAAACAACAAGTTAAAAACTTGCTTTGTTATAATGCCAATAGCAGATATGGATGGCTACGAGCCTGGACACTTCACGAGAGTTTATGAGCATTTAATAAAACCTGCCTGCCTCAAGGCCGGGTATATAGCAGATCGCGCAGATATGGTTGCCGCGAGCAACTACATAATAATTGACATTTTGAGAAAAATTGTCGAAAGCGATTTAGTGATATGTGATCTCAGTGGACGAAATCCTAACGTTCTTTATGAGCTGGGCGTTCGCCAAGCTTTTAACCTACCCACCGTCCTCATCAAAGATCAGATAACGCCTAGAATTTTTGATATTCAGGGCCTAAGGTGCGCCGACTACAGACATTCGCTCAGAATCGACGAAGTTCAAAAAGAACAGGAAACCATTCGCAACGCTGTGATTGAAACCGCGGAAAAACCAAACGATTTCAATTCTATGATTCAACTACTCGGTGTAAGCCCCGCAGCACTACCGGCGCGAGTTGAATTATCAAACGACGCAAGCGTAATCCTTCAATCGCTAAAGAACATATCTTCTAGATTGGCAGATATCGAGACAATCGCCACTAACTCCCAACCCAAGCGCCGACCTAATCCATATCTGAACGTTACATCAAGTTTTCCAGTCGTCGATTTAGAACCGCAGTCTTTTCAGATAAATGGTGAGACCATAAGTACCGGAGAAGTCGTATGGCTCGACGGTAAAAAACTGGGTAAGCTTGTTGAATGCGATTCAGCAGGTTTAACCGTAGAGGTGGGTGATAATAAGTTTTTAAGAATTACTCCCTCGAATCCGAAGTTCTCAAAAATTTCCGGGCTACCCTTCTGATCCTGGGTATTCCATCACTGGATGCCTAGACTATTAGTAGAGCGCTGAAGCGTTCCATTCGACGCTTGCGTTGTCTCTACCGGTGGGCTTGACCAAGCCTACGTAACAAGGAGGATGTATGGCGCAGAATCGTTGGCCCTCAGCTACATGGACACGTAACAAATTATCTGCAAGTCATTGTTTTTAAAGGAATGTTTAACTGACTTGTAATCAGTAGGTCCCGGGTTCGACTCCTGGTGCCGGCACCATACAAAACGAAGCCCCTGCAGAAATGCAGGGGCTTTGTTGTTTGTGGGGTGGTCATATTTTTGGCAGTGTTTCTGCTTCAGTAGAAATTGCTCCCTTCTTCCCCGTACTCGCCACACTTCCGCTTACAAACCCCGAAAGCATCGCTTTGCCTCATAAGTTCACACTTCAGTCTTTATGCCAAATTATGAGCTGGCGATAATTATTGTGTGGGCATAAAGAGGTGTAATCGTATGAGCCGCATTTTACAGCGCCCTGTATTGGCTGAATCAATGGCACGCCAGCTTCTCAATCCAGATGTACTCGATGAAAGTCTGCGTTCAGGGCTCTTTCTGTTTGGCCTGCGCCGCACAGGCAAAACGACGTTTCTGAGGAACGACCTTGATCGATGATGTCGTGAAAGTGATGGATGCGCCGTCGGACAAGCCGTTGCTGTAAACAACGCTTTAAGGCCCTCGCTGATACGAGGGCTTTTGCGTTTCAGACCTGACTGATCTCAAGCACAAACGAAATCTTCTGCTGACTCGCACTCCACACATACCGCAAATGCTTGCCCTGCTTCGGAATCGATACCGCTGGAGGTCGAAACGCGGCGACACATTCATGGCCCGGCAGGCGAACGCTGTTGTAAAGCAGCCCCCACGACTCGGTTTCGCGCAGTTGCCGGGCGAATAGCTGAGACGGCCCGTAAGCCTCCGGATCCGGATTGTGCAGCTCGGGGTGATCGTGACGAATGTCGTGTAACGCTTTAACCACCCGATTGACGTAAGTCCGCATGGTCAACTCAAGATCCGCTTCCTGAGTCGCCGCGAGAAATCGCTCCTGGTGATAACAGGTCTCAGCGATGGCAGCAGCCTGGCTGCTCGCAGCGTAGTAAACGCCGAAGGTGCCGTCGCAGAAACGACTGCGTTTGCCGATGTGGGTAAACGCAGCCATCACCGGAGTCGAGCCGGGGCCGGAGAGTCGATCTTCGGGACGCACTCGGGCGAGAACACCTGCCTGTTCGATCAGCCGATCATTGGTCAGCGCTTCAATTGCGTAGGCAACTTCAAGGTCTTCGGGATCGAGCACGTCTTCGAACAGCGCAATCGGCGGAAAGCTGCTGTTGACGATCCGATAGGCTCGCGGCCATTGCACATCAACCAAATCGGGCACTTTCAACCGCGCACCCCGTCGAGGTAGCGACGCACATCGGCGATATCGACCACTCGACCCGCCAGCATGTAATCCAGCGCCGTTTGGCCATTGAATGGCGCTGCCGTGTTCGGACTACTGACCCACGTGTAGGCACGCTCACGGCTGTTGCTGAAGATGATGCTCAACGCCTTGTGAATGCCCATCAGGTAGGAGATGCGCTCAAGGGTGTCGTTAGGCAGACGTATGTTCGGCAGGTGTTTGTATTTATAGAACGTGGTGTTGCCAACGCCGCCGAGTAGTGTGCGTTGCTGCTCGGCGCTGCAGCCCCAGCGCTCCATGAGGTTGAAGAAGAACTTCAGCGCGACGCGGCCGGCTTCGGGGGCGTCTAGTTGTTCGCGTGGGGTGAGGGCTGGGGATGAGGTAGTCATTGAGCCTCTCCAGATTTGTCTTGCTTTGATACTAGTACATATACGAATAAATCGATAAAAAAGCTCCGTAAGCGTATTACTGGTTACCACATTCCCCATTGATTGGGATTCGGATATGACCGGATTTGAGCATTTCGTCGACCGAATCGAACCGCTGCCGAATAGTTCGTGCTTCCAACATGGCTTGGGCAGTCTTGTCCGTAGGAATTCGTGCAATGGACGGCTGCTCCTGAATTTCAATAACGTGATGAAGCCTGTTGCCAACTTGGCACTCCATATCGGCCGCTTCTTTTGATGCAATCACTTCGCTTACCTCACACAGATCTGTAGCCACATAGGCTTGATGCCTTCCCACTGCTACTTCATCTGCTTTGACGAGTCGCCGCTATCAGCTCGATCGCAAGTTCGCCTAAGACGCATCCACGTATTTCGCAGGCCAAAACCACTAACGTTGTCAGCCATTTCCCCGTGAAAAATCACCCCCACGCACCAAAACCACGCACTTTTTTTGACCCCCATCACCCCCACATCACCAAAAACCCCGATCCTGTGTCAGCCTCCAGCCATCGGCGAGGACATCAATTCGCTACTAAACCCGCGACAACTATGCTCAGGTACAGGAATATAGCCAGCATATGGCGCCTGACCGGCAGTCTCGTAAACAACAATACCCAGCCCACTTTAGAGGGCATTACCCATGGATAGCAGAACCTTACGCAACCTCATGCGCATCGTGCAGACCGGCTCGTTGTCGGCCGCAGCCGAGCATTCGTGCCTGACTGTGCAGGCGTTGGCCGCGCAGTTGAACAAGGTCGAAGAGCAGTTCGGTTTCCGCTTGTTTCGACGTTCCAACAAAGGGCTGACGCTAACGCCGCAAGGCACTGAGCTGACGCCCTATATGGACAAAGTGCTAATTGCCACGCGACAGATGGAAGAGAAGGTCGAGGCACTGAAAGTGCCGGGCCAGCGCACGTTGAAGGTTGCGTTGAACAACACCTTGGCGGCTGACTTCAACCGGCGAATGATCGGGCGCCTGATCGAGGTGTTTCCCGATTATCAGATGGAATTCAGCTACGCCGAGTCGATGGAAAATCTCAGCAAGCTGAAGAACGAAGACTTCGACCTTGCGGTGCTGATCGGCCCACAACGACCGGGCTTACCGAGCATCGTCCTGCCGGATGTGCAGGTGCAAGTGGTCGGCGCGCATTGCGGGCAGGAAAACGATCCACTGACGTTGCTGGGCAACAAGTTTCAGGTACGTCCTGCAGAAGATTGTCCGTATTCCCACAGCTTTTTGCGTTTTCTCGACGCTGGGCTGGGCAATCACGAGAACGGCCAGCGCATGGTCTATTCGTGCAGTGAAACGTTGACGCTGTCGCTGATCACGCAGATGGATGCGGTCGGCATGGTCTCGCGTGAAGCTGCGCAGAAGAACGGCCTGACGATTTTCCCCGGGTTCGAGGATTTTCTCGAAGTGCGTCTGGCGGTGAACAATCCGGAGTTGTCGAACCAGGCACTCAACGATGTCGTCGACTTGCCGCTACATGAACGAGCCGAGCGCAATGTACGCAGCCGTCCCAACCGCCACACTGAGAAAGAGGTTTTTGCTGAAATACGCACATAACAACGTCGGAATCGCGGCATAGAATTCCGGGCGATCGAGCTGTATGTGCTGATCCTTGATCAACAAGGGTGTCAGGCTGATCGCAGCGACGATCGCCACTGGCAAGTATTCCAGCGCCCGCGCAATAAACGGCGGCCAGTGCTCGGTGTTGACTTGCAGTGGCAGCGCGCGTGGCAGGAAAGTCACGGCCATCATCAGCGCAACCACCAGAATCAGGAACGTTTGGTCAGGCATACACCCACTCCGCAGCCCACAAACGTGGCGATAAACACATTGAACGGCGAACTGCCGACCAGACTCAACGCGCCCATGCACAGCACAGCGGCCGCAGCGGCGATGAGTTTGTTGCGGGTGTTGCACAGCGACACCAGCACGTAGAGCATCATCGCCGTCAGGGCGTAGTCGAGCTGATATTTGATCAGGTGCGCCGCGTACTGCGCACAGACGGCGCCAAGCAAACCGCCGAGCACCCACGAGGTGTGGCAGAACAGGTTGAAGCCAATCAGATAACGCACGTTGACCGGCGCGCCGGTGCCGAGTTTGACGCTGTGGAACGCGAAGGATTCATCGGTCAGGCCACCGGCATAAGCCCAGCGTTCCATGCGGCTGAGCCCCAGCGCCCGCAGGGCCTTGGCCATGTACACCGACATCAGCATGTGCCGCGCATTGATCAGGAAAGTGGTCAGTACGATGGTGGTCAGCGAGGCGCCGCTGGAGATCAGCGCCAGCGCGGCGAATTGCGAAGCGCCGGCATATACGAACAAACACATCGCCACTGGCAGCCACATCGGCAGCCCAGCGTTGACGGCCATCAGCCCGAACACGAATGACACCGTGAAGTAGCCAGCGACGACCGGGCTGGCTTCGGCAAACGTGCGCGACGGCTGATGGGCGGCCATCAGCGGCGCACTGCCGGACGTTTCATTCATAGATCCCTCTCAAATGTCCGCTCGCCGTGGGGCTCGCAAAAACCCTGGGCAGTCCAGAATCGCTTGCCCGCGAGGTTAGCATCGTCGACGAACAGAAACATCCGTAACACGCCGACCCGTTTCATATCGGACGACGCCGCTTCAACCAGTCGTTGACCCACGCCCTGGCTGCGATAGCGCGGGCTGACCGCCAGATGATTGATGGTGCCGCGACTGCCGAGCATGCCACCGAGTACCGCGCCGACGATCTCGCCCGCCACGTCAAAGGCGAGATAGGCCGTGGTGGTTTTCTGGATCAGCACGCCACGCAGGCACTTGGCGTCCTGCCACTCGCAGAAGGACACTTCGTCGAACTGGCGGAAGAAGCGCTCCATGCGCTGCGCATCCTTGGCCGTGGCGCGTCGCAGCACCACCGGCGTCGAGCACTCGACGCCGTCGATTGGGGTGATCTGATTAGCGAACAATGTCGAAAGCGGTCCCGGGCCGCGAGAAGGAGATCGCCAGAATCTGCCGGTACGCCATCGCATGGGTGTGCGTGTTGCGGGCCGGGGTCACGTAGTGGCGCATGTCGCGATCGAGGAAGTAGGTGGTGTCGAGAATTTCCTGGTAAGTGGTCGACGCCAGTTGATGCTCGTGGATGTCGTACAAACGACTCTCCGCGCCCTCGACATTATTGCGGCCCCAGAAGTGCACACCGCTGAACGGATAGCCGTCGCAGTGAATGCCTTCGGGGGTGATTTCCAGTTGCTTGCCGGGTTTGATTTCGATGCGGATCTGATGGATCTGGCACTGCCAGATTTCATCGTGCAGCTCTTCCGGCAGTACGCTTTTGTACACTTCGAAATCGGTGTCGATCAGGCTGCGCATCACCGGTGAAGTAATTACTTCATCGGAGAAGTCCTGAAAGTGTCGTACCAGGCCGCCAACATAGGCGTTGTTCTCTTTCGACTGCACGTAGGCGCGATGCTCGAGTTGCTTGAGCTCGCGGGTTTTCGGGTTGTACTCAAAGTCGCTGTAACGACGGTAACGCATGCCGGCTTCGGCCTGACCGTAGTAGCTGTCAGGCTCCATGTTTTCCCAACTTTTGGTCAGTCTGACGAAGTCGGCAAAATGACCGTAGAGATTGAAGTCACCACCCTGGACGTTGACATATTTGTCGCGCCGTAGCGATTCGCCCACTTCTCTGTTCAAAACGATCATTACCAAATTCTCCGCTGCGTTGAACGGCCTAATCTATTAGGTGGAGAATTTGCGTCCATGAGAAAGAATTTCAGGCATTTAAAGCACTGTTTGAAACGGCGTTTGCAGGCGCTTAAAAACAATTTTTACATGACAAAAACTCGGGTTTTTTCCGGTTTTCATCGAATAACCGTCGAAAAAAAACCCCGAACCAGTCGGGGTTTTTCTCATGTTTCTTACACTGGATCAGGCATCAGAAGATGTTG
This sequence comes from Pseudomonas sp. Mb7, assembly GCF_054790525.1. Lineage (NCBI taxonomy): Bacteria > Pseudomonadati > Pseudomonadota > Gammaproteobacteria > Pseudomonadales > Pseudomonadaceae > Pseudomonas > Pseudomonas sp. Mb7. Next base: position 5,967,290 of record NZ_CP186501.1, on the reverse strand, counting down.
ATCGGGTAATCCACGAAAACGCGCAGTTCGTTACCGCTGACGTTGTACTCGCTGGATTTCTGCGAAACACGCAGGATCGAGCTGCGCAGTTTCACGCTCAGGTCTTTGGCCGGGCCAGACTGCACGACGTATTTGAACTGGTTGAAGATCTCACGCTCGGTGCCGCCTTCGCTGGTGGACGTGGTGATGTTGTCGCCACGCACATAAGCGAAGTTGTAGCTCAGGCCCGGTACGCCGAATGCGCCGAAGTCGAGGCCGTAGCCCAACTGCCAGCTGCGCTCGTCTTCAGCGTTGAAGTCCGACCAGTAGGAGTTGGCCAGGTAGATGGTGTTGCCGCCATCGCCGACACGCTGCTGATCTTTCTGGTAGCCGCCGTAGGCGTAGCCCAGGTTGCTGTCGCCAGTGGAGCGCTGGTGCGCCACGGTGAACGAGTGCGGGCCGGTGGCGAAGGTGGCTGCCAGGCTCCAGATCTTGTTGTCCTGACCGGTGACGATGCTTTTGCCAGGCACGGTGTTTTCGCGCACGTAGGAGCTGTCCAGCTTGGTGCGATAGCCGTTGAAGTCCAGGGTCAGCGACTGATCCTTGTTGAACGGCAACACGTAGTTGGCGTTCACGTATTGTTTCTTCAATACGTCTTCGACGTCGGAAGCGTAGAGCGCGCCTTTGAAGTTTTCAGTGAACTGGTAGCTACCGCCCAATACGTTGATCGACTTCAGACCACCGCTGTCACGGCCTTCATCGCTTTTGCGCGATTCAGCGGTGAAACGACCGGCGTTCAGTTCCAGGCCTTTGATCTCTTTGGAAGTGATCAGGGTACCGGTGTAACTTTCCGGCAGCAGGCGCGAGTTGTCGTAGTTCAGCACCGGCAGGGCCGGCATCTGGTCGCCGTAGGTCAGCACGGTGTTGGAGAAGCGAAACTTCACCGCCGCGCCGGCCTTGGCCAGGTCGTTGGCCGCACTGCCGTTGTGGCCTTCCTGATAGCTGTTTTCTTGCTTGAAGAAGTCGATACCACCGGCGCCGCTACGGCCCTTGCCGCCGTCCAGACGCAGGGCGTACAGACCGAAAGCGTCGACGCCGACACCGATGGTGCCTTGAGTGAAACCGGACGAGAACGTACCGATGGCCGCTTGGCCCCATTCGGCCTTGTCGTCGTTACCGTTTTTGTAATCACGATTGATGTAGGCATTGCGCAGCAGCACTTTGAGGCTGCTGTCTTCAACAAACCCCTTGGACTCGGCCTGGTCGTTAGCCATGGCCTGAGTGGCACTCAACATCCCCAGTGCGATCAGACTGATTCGCTTGTTCAACATTTTGTTTTCCTTATTACGGGTTGAAACGCGCTGTGTCGAACGGCGGAAACGGCGCTTTTGCACTCTTTTATTCACCCCGAAACAAAAAGGCCCGCCCACGATAATGTGATGGCGGGCCTGCTCCTTATTTTGAGTCATGGCGGTTGGCCACAGGCGTTGGGCCGAATCGTAGCCGTGCCCTGAACAATGTGTCAATTTCAAGAATCGTCTTTAAATAGGCGAAAAACGTCTAAGAAACGTAAATTTTGCGCTGAGTCCTTGCTGGGAAATGCACGCAACCAGTGAATCCCGTGCGTATCACGCACAGCCGTCGATAGAACAAAACGCAGAGGCTTTACCTGGCTCATCGAGCACGATGGCTTGTCTCAACCAATCGGCAAAAGCCTGCGGCTTGCCCAGCCAGGGACTGATGTCGACCAACTGGAATGTGCCGTCCTGCTCCAGAGCCATGGTCGGAAAACCCTGACCGCCCAATTGCGCCAGAAACCGGCGACTGGCTTTTATATGGCTCTCGCTGTCAACGGACTCCAGCGCAACGTGGAAATCTGCCTGTGCATAGCCCATCTGCATCGCCAATTCCAACAGCACGGCTGAATCGGCAATGCGTCGCCCTTCCACATAGTGCGCCGTCTGCAACCGCCCCAGCAGGCGCAAACCGCCGCCGTCGATGGCTTCAGCCGCCATGACCGCAGCAATCGCTGGCGTCGAATCGAACACCGCTGAGTGATCACGCAGCAAACCTTCGAAATAGGCCTCACCAAAAGGCTGGCCGGTGTACTCGGCAATGCGTCGGTCATGGGGCATGACGTAATTGCGCAATTGCGGGGAAACACGCTGGCGATTGGCACCACTCATCATTCCGCCGGCATGGGCATTCACCGGCAACACTGACTGTGCCGCTTCCACCAGCGGCTTGGCGCCGTAACACCAGCCACACAGCGGATCGTAGATGTAGTGAAGAATCATGGAAAAACTCCGGGAGAAAGTCAGGAAAATCGATGGCGGCAGATTAGTCCTCGCACTCTTGCGGAAAAACGCCGGAATGGCTTTCAGTCTGTTTCATGAATCGGTCGAATGATTCGTTCAGCCAGATTGTGTCGATCAGGACACAAATTGAAACAATCGGCCAAGGGAACTTATAAGGAATAATTAACGGAAGTAAATGCAAAGCATTACCATTCGCGCGATCGAATTCTTCCACCCTTTCGGATGCGCTGTTCAATGCCTGCCCCGTTCCGTCTTACGCCCGCCACCCTTGGGCTTTCTGCTTTTCTGTCCAGCGGTTTTGCCTACTCCGCGACCGAGTTACCCGCCACCGCAATCAGCGCCGAAGCGCAAGCCGATGACCCTCGGGTGAAGCTCAGCAGCACCGCGACTCGGACCTCGACGCCCGTACGTTATGTGCCGCAGGCGATCGATTCGATCAAGACCTCGAACGTCGCCAGCTACGGCACCAATGACATCGGCGACGCGTTGAGCGGCATGCCTAACGTCAGCAGCAGCGCCGACACCCGTTTCGACAGCCTGCGCATCCGCGGCTTCGACGCGAGCAACGATTTCTATCTGGATGGCATCCGCGACGACAGCCAATACAAGCGCGACTTGCACAATATTGAACGCGTCGAAGTGCTCAAAGGCCCGGCCGCCGTACTGTATGGCCGTGGCAGTCAGGGCGGGATCGTCAACCGCGTGAGCAAAATGCCCGAGTTCGGCCGGCGCTCGACTATCGAAGCCCAGGCTGGCAGCGAAGATTTGCGCAGTCTTTACGCCGACCTCAGCAGCGACCCGAGCGAAAACATCAGCCTGCGCCTGAACATGGGCAACATGGATGAAAACAGCTTCCGCGACGGTGTCAGTGGCAATCGCCAGTTGTTCGCGCCGTCGATGAGCTGGCAACTGACGCCGGACCTGAACTGGCTGGTGCAGTACGAATACAGCCGCTACAACCGCACCCCGGATCGCGGCATCCCCGGCATCAACGGGCGCCCGGCCGATGTCGGGCGCGATACGACCTACGGCAACGATCACGATTTCATCGACGACAAGTCGCAATCGCTGCGCTCGAAACTCACTTATGAAATCAATGACAACTGGCAACTGCGCCAGACCCTCGGCGTGTTCAAGCTCGACAGTGATTTCGACAACACCTACCTCACCGGTTACACGCCGGCGACCAACAAGGTCACGCGCCAGCACTGGCAGCAGGATCTGACCACTCGCAACGTCTATAACAACGTTGAACTTGAGGGCGGATTCGATACCTTGGGCCTTGAGCATCGCCTGCTCACTGGCATCGAGATCGGCAGCCAGCGCCGCGACCCGACGCTGTACAACGCGGCCTCTGGCAGAACCCCGGGCGCGCAGCCCGTACCGTCGCTCGACCTGTACAACCCGAACCGTGATCTGCGCCATACCGGCAGCATGCAGGTCTCCAGCAGCAGCCACACCGAAGTCGAAAGCCGTGCGGTATATGTGCAAGATCAACTGCGCTTGAACGATCAATGGCAAGTGCTCGCCGGTCTGCGTTACGACACTTTCGATATCGAGTCGACCAACAAACTGCGCAACATCTCCGAAGACCGCGACAGCCACAGCACCAGCCCGCGCGTCGGCCTGGTCTGGACGCCGCTACAAAACCATTCGTTCTACGCCTCGTGGTCGAAGACGTTTTCGCCGGTGGGCGGTGGCTTGATCGGCATCACTCCGGGTGCGGCCGGCAACACCAACGACCTCAGTCCCGAGCTGACCAAGCAGAAAGAAATCGGCGTGAAAAGCGACTGGTTCGATGACCGCTTGAGCACCACGCTGGCGATCTACGATCTGGAACTCTACAACCGCCGCACCACTGATCCAAACGATCCGACCCTGACGGTGATGTCCGGTCTGCAGCGCTCGCGCGGGATCGAATTGACGGCCACCGGCAATCTCGTCGGCAATTGGTACATGCGCGGTGGCGTCGGTCTGCAGGATGCGAAGATCGAGAAGGACAACAACGGCCTGGAAGGCAAACGCATCAACAACGTTGCCAAGCATAACGGCAGCCTGTTCCTGACCTGGAAACCGGAAATGGGCTGGTACGGCGAAACCGGCCTGACCCTGGTTGGCCAACGCTATGCCGATAACGCCAACACCACCGTGTTGCCGGGTTACGGCCGCTGGGATGCCCTGGTCGGTTACCGCTTCAAGGATTGGGATTTACGCGCGGCGCTGAACAACATCACCGATCGTGAGTACTACGCGTCGGCGACCAGCCAGTATCAGATTCAACCGGGTGCGCCACGTAGCGTCGTAATGACCGGCACCTACAGCTTCTGATTTCACACCAATCCTGTGGAAGCGAGCCTGCTCGCGAAAGCGTCGGATCAGTCGGCATCTTCGTTAACTGATCCACCGCTTTCGCGAGCAGGCTCGCTCCCACATTGATTGGGTGTGTACAAAATAGCCGTGCATAAAAAAGCGCCGCCATCCCGGCAGCGCTTTTACCAATCCCTGTTGTGCTTCTTATCCTTCCATCACAGCCCACAATGCTTCCAGTTCGGCCTCGCTGAACAGGCCAGCGGGGTAACGCTCGATCATCATCCGGCGCGGATCAGGTTCCCTGATCTGACGCGTTCCATTGGACTTCAACCAGTGCGCGACAATCTGGAGCGATTCGCCGTTAACGGCCACGGGATGCAACGTCCGCTCGCTGACTACGTTCACTTCGGCGTTCATTTCAGCGCTCTCTCCCCGTTCGTGAGCGGCTACGTTATCCAAGGTTTATGACAGAACTGTTGAAGTTCTCCCCCCTCCCTAGTGCACGGGTGATGAATACAAGAGCTATGCCAATGTTTCTTAGTTGTCGACAAGCGGATACAAAGAAGCCCGCGGTCCTGTCGGGCTGCGGGCCTCAGTTGATGCATAGCGAGCTAATCATTACCCGGCTGATTTGTTAATCAACTCAAGGTGTTACGACTCAACTCACTCTTTGTGCGGCGCGGGTTGCTGTTGGGTAAGGCAATGGATATTGCCGCCACCCAGTAACAGTTCGCGACCCGGCACCATCACCACTTCGTGCTGCGGGAACAGCTTCTGCAGGATTTCCTTGGCCGGCGCGTCCATTGGATCGTCGAAGCTCGGCGCGATGATGCCGCCGTTGACGATCAGGAAGTTCACGTAGGAACCAGCCAGGCGCACAGACGGATTGCGTTCCTGCGTGCCGTCCACCGGGTCGACACCGGCGCACTCTTCTTCAGTCGCGTAAAGCGGCCCCGGAATCGGCATTTTGTGCACCGTGAACGGGCGACCCTTGGCGTCAGTGCTGCTTTGCAGAACTTTCAACGCAGCCTGGCAGCGCGGGTAGTTCGGATCCTGCGGATCGTCGGTCCACGCCAGCAGCACTTCGCCCGGACGCACGTAGCAGCAGAAGTTATCCACATGGCCGTCGGTTTCGTCGTTGAACAGACCGTCCGGCAGCCAGATGATTTTATCCACAGCCAGATTGGCGCTCAGTACCGCTTCAATCTCTTCGCGGCCCAGGTGCGGGTTGCGATTGCGGTTGAGCAGGCACTCTTCGGTGGTGATCAGCGTGCCTTCGCCGTCGACGTGAATCGAGCCGCCTTCAAGCACGAAACCTTCAGTGCGGTAACGCGGGCTGCGCTCGATCTCGAGGATCTTGCCGCCGACCTGCGAATCGCGATTCCACGGCGAGTACAGGCCGCCGTCGAAGCCGCCCCAAGCGTTGAAGTCCCAGTTCACACCGCGCACTTCGCCGCTATTGTTGATGACGAAAGTCGGGCCGCTGTCGCGTACCCAAGCGTCATCGCTGGACATCTCGACCACGCGGATATTCGGCACGTCGAGGCGCGCGCGGGCGTTTTCATACTGGCCGGCGGACACGGCCACGGTGACCGGTTCAAAACGCGCGATAGCCTTGGCCACCGCAGCATGTGCAGCTTGCGCCGGTTTGCCGCCCAGACGCCAGTTGTCCGGGCGCTCGGGCCAGATCATCCAGGTCTGCGTTTGCGGCGCCCACTCGGCCGGCATGTGAAAGCCGTCGGCGCGCGGGGTACTTTTCAAAGTTGTCATCGGGATCAGGACTCCAGGGAACCGTCGAGGGTTTTCAACGCGCCGTACAGGTTCGGACGGCGGTCACGGAATGAACCCCACGCGCTGCGAATGTGTTCGAGCTCGTCGAGGTTAAAAGTGTGCACAAGAATACCTTCTTCGGTTTTATTCAGCTCCTGCACTTTTTCGCCGAACTGGTTGGCGATGAACGAAGAGCCGTAGAACGTGATGTCGTAGCCGTCCTGTTCTTCGTTGCCGATGCGGTTGCTGGCGATCAGCGGCATCAGGTTGGCGCCGGCATGACCCTGTTGCACGCGCTGCCAGTGATCGCGCGACGAAATGGTCTTGTCGTGCGGCTCGCTGCCGATCGCGGTTGGGTAAAACAGAATCTCCGCGCCTTGCAACGCCATGCTGCGTGCGGCTTCCGGGAACCACTGATCCCAGCAAATGCCCACGCCGATTTTTGCGTAGCGGGTGTTCCACACTTTGAAACCGGTGTCGCCGGGGTTGAAGTAATACTTCTCGTGGTAGCCCGGGCCGTCAGGAATATGGCTTTTACGATAAATCCCGAGGTTGCTGCCGTCGGCGTCGATGATCGCGATGCTGTTAAAGCGCGCACGGCCGGCCAGCTCATAGAAGCTGATCGGCAGCACCACTTGCAGCTCTTTGGCGACTTTCTGGAAATGTTTGATCGCGACGTTTTCTTCCACCGTCGTCGCCAGTTGCAGATAGTCCGGGTTCGGCTTCTGGCAGAAGTACGGCGCCTCGAACAGCTCCTGAATCAGGATGATCTGCGCGCCTTTAGCGGCGGCTTCACGCACCAGCCTTTCAGCGATTTCGAGGTTGGCTTCCAGATCCCAGGAACAGGCCATCTGAGTGGCGGCAACGGTAACGATACGGCTCATGAATCATCTCCGGGCAAGTGCTTTGACGGTCGACAATTCGACCGAAAAGAAAACGCGCGCACCGGACATGAGATCACCAAGCCGGAGCAATGGCCACTTTATAGCCGATAAATATCGGCTTTAGAAGCTTGTTAAATGCCTTTCGTCTAAATAGATTCAATAAAAGCCGATACAAATCGAACTATTGTCGCACTTCCTGTAGGAGCTGCCGAAGGCTCGGGCCGCGTTCGGACGATCTTTTGATCTTGATTTTAAAAAGCAGAATCAGAGATCGTCCGAACGCGGCCCGAGCCTTCGGCAGCTCCTACACGGGATCAGCGTTATAGGCCCTCGGTGAGGACTCGGTCGAGCATGTCGACAAAGAAATCCACACTCTGGCGCGACGTCACCATCGGCGGTTTGATCTTGAGAATGTTCAGATCATCCCCGGTCGGCTGCATGAAAATCCCCAACTCACGCAAGCGATCACACAGCAACACCGTCTCCTCGGTCGCCGGCTCCAGCGTCTCGCGATTGCGGATCAGCTCAAGTCCCAGATAGAACCCGGAACCGTGCACCGCGCCCACCAATGGATGTTTATCGATCAACGCTTCCAGACGCGCCTTGAAGTGGCCACCGACCACCTGCGCGTTCTCCCAGAGCTTTTCTTCTGCCATGACATCGAGCACCGCCATGCCGATCTGGCAACTGACCGGACTGCCGCCCGCCGACGAGAAGAAATAGCCCTCGGCCTCCAGCGCCTCGGCAATTTCCCGTCGCGTGATCACCGCGCCCAGCGGTTGACCGTTGCCCATGCCCTTGGCCATGCAGATGATATCCGGCACCACACCCTGCTCTTCAAAGCCCCAGAAGAAGTGGCCCATGCGCCCGTAACCGACCTGCACTTCGTCGGCGATGCACACGCCGCCCTGCGCGCGCACCAGCGCGTATACCTGCTGGAGATATCCCGGCGGCAGCGAGATACCGCCGGCATTGCCATACACCGGCTCGCAGATAAACCCGGCCAATTGGCGCTTCTGCTCGGCGAGTTTTTCCAGGTGATGCTCAACGCTGCGCACGTAATCCGGCGCCGAGTCGAGACCGCGGAACTCCCCGCGATAAGTGTTTGGCGCAGGCACCGGATGCACCCAGTCCGGGCGGCTTTCCAGGGCTTTCGGGTTGTCGGCGATTGACGTCGATACCGCATCGGCGCCGACCGTCCAGCCGTGATAGGCCTCAAGCACGCTGATCATGTCGCGCCCGCCGCTGTAGGCCCAGGCCAGACGAATCGCCAGGTCATTGGCCTCGCTGCCGCTGTTGACCAGAAACACTCGATCCATGCCTTCCGGCGTCAATTTCAGCAAGCGCTCGGAAAACTCCGCCACCGCCGCATAGTTGAATCGCGAGTTGGTGTTGAGCAGCGACCACTGCCGAGCGGCGACCGCGGCCATGCGCGGGTGACCATGACCGAGCACCGCCACGTTGTTGAGCATGTCCAGATAGGAGCGACCCTGCATGTCGATCAGGTGATTGCGCCAGCCGCGTTCAATGCGCGGCGGATCAACGTAGTAGTGTTTCTGCGTGCGGGCGAAACTGGCGTCTCGGCGTTCGAGCAGGGTTTTCGCGTCCAGCTCCGGCTCGGCATCGCAGGCCAGTCCTAACAACGCCGCTGGCGACGGGCACAGGGCCTGCCACGCTGCTGCATGCGCAGGGGTGCAAAACAACGGCGCATTGAGCTGCGCGCCCCGGCACAACTGCACCTGTAATGGGCCGCTGACTGCGCCCAGCACCTGGCCTTTGACCAGCGCCGCGCCGCTGTGCAGCGAAGGTGTCACGCCCCACAGGCGCACGCTGAGTTGCGGGCCATCCAGTTGCAGCACACCGTCTGCTGCCTGATGCACGACGCCAGCGAACGGCGCTTCCACGGCGGTACCATCGGGCACGCGCAATTCCACGTGCAGCGGGAAGGTATCCGGCTCAACGGCACTATCGGGATGAGTGCGCGACAAACGGTACTGGCCATAACGGCTCGCCGCCAAACCATGGGCCGCCGCCGCTTCGTTCAACAGGTGCTGATCGATGCCGGCCTGCTCCCAGTTGCCGGCCTCGAAATGCGGACTCAGTACACCGAGATCAATCAGCGCAAACTCGCGCCCGACCAGACCGGGCAGCAAGGGCGCAAACCCTTCGCTGTCGATCGCCGGCAATGCGTGACCGACGGCAGTGAGGATCGCCGCTTCCATCAGTGCCTGTGGAACCGATGTCGCTACGCGGAAGATTTCCCACTCATGGCTTAGGTTGTCACGGCTGTAGGTATTCGCGGGGTCGATGCTGACCTGTTGCTCGCCACTGAGTACCAACACCGCCGCGCGCGCGACGATCAATGGCCACAGCGCCTGCAGCTCTTCATGTTGCAGCGGGTTGACCGCGTGGTAGGCCTGCACGGCCGGCAAGATGACAAACGGATCGCCACCGGCGTGATGCAGCAACGCCGCACAGGTCACCGACAGATCGGTGATGCGCCAGGTGCGCACCAGATCGCCAAAGTCGATCACGCCCTGCAACTGCCAGTGACGCAGGGCATCGCGCGCCCAGACGGCGTTGTCGTCGGTGATGTCCATGTGAATCGCCTGCACCGGTAGCTTGGCCTGCAACGGCTGCAAGCGGCGCTCGGCTTGTTCGGCCGCATCGGCAATCACTGAGCGTTGCTGCTCATCCTTGATCACCGGCAGCAGATGGCTGATCAGGGCACTGGCGTGACGGGCATCCCACTGCAACGTGCGCTCAAGGCCCGGGTGATCGAACCCGGCCAGCGCCAGATCCATCTCACCGCAGAGCCGGCCAAACCCCGCCACCACGTCGCGCCCCAAGTGTTCGAGATGCGTGAGCGGCTGGCCCTCGATGTAATCCAGCAGCCGCACATGGACGGCCTCGCCGCCGACCTCGAGTGACAGCAGATCCTCGCCGTTATTAGCCGCGATCACCCGCGGCACCGTCACCGCCGAGTGCTCGGCCAGATACTCGAGCCCGGCATGCTGGGCTTGCAGCTCCACCAGAGCGTAATCGCCACGGCAGATTTTCAGCACGAACCGCCCACGCGGGCTGTCGACGCGGTAATTGAGATCCTGCTGACTGCCAAGAGCCTGCAACGTGCCGCTGAGCCCGTAATGCTCCGCCAGCCATTGCCGGGCCTGCTCGGCAGAAACCTGCGGGCTGGGCAAACTGGCGCGATGAATCAACGTGGCGAGCGGCATGAAACGACCCCTTAAATGTTATTAGGCGCCTATATCGCCATTGCTGGACGGGATCCGCAACCCCCAACCGCGCAAAGGTATACGGGCTATTTGTCTTGCAGCACTCGCACCCTCCGGCACTTCGCGCAAGAATGTTCGCCATTCACACCTGCCTATGGAACGCCCCATGAATGTAATCACCACCGACCTGCCCGGTGTCCTGATCATCGAACCGAAGGTGTTCGGTGACGAGCGCGGCTTTTTCTACGAGAGTTTCAACGCCAAGGCGTTCCAGGATGCCACCGGTCTGGACACGCAATTCGTTCAGGACAACCACTCGCGCTCGCAAAAAGGCGTACTGCGTGGCCTGCATTACCAGCTGCAAAACACTCAGGGCAAACTGGTCCGCGTAACTGTCGGTGAAGTACTGGATGTCGCCGTGGACATTCGCCGCAGCTCGCCGCACTTCGGAAAATCGGTGGCTGTGCGCTTGTCGGCCGAAAACCATCGTCAACTGTGGGTGCCGGAAGGTTTCGCCCATGGTTTCGTGGTACTGAGCGAGTTCGCTGAATTCCTCTACAAGACCACTGACTACTACGACCCAGCGTCCGAGCGCAGCATTCGCTGGGATGACCCCGCGCTGGGCATCGACTGGCAGCTGGACGAAGCGCCGAAGCTGTCCGCCAAGGATCAAGCCGCAGTGCTGCTCAAGGACGCTGACGTCTTCGCCTGAGCCTAGGCATAATGCGCCTGACATCTCAGGCGCATCCGGCTCATGAAACCAACCCTCCCCCGCAGACCCCGCTGGCGCAGTCTCGCGCTGCTGGCCCTGTGTCTGGCGCCGCTGCTGTGGCCGCTGGAACATCTCGCCGAGCGCTATTACCGCAGCGAACTGGCCGGACAGAACCGCCAGACCCTCGATCTGTACGTCGCCAACCTGCTGGGCACCCTGCACCGCTATGAAGTGTTGCCGCAAATTCTCGGCGACCTGCCGGCCTTGCGCGCGGTACTCGGCGCGCCAGACGACGGCGTCAGCCAAGGCAACGCCAATCGCCTGCTGAAGAACATCGCTGCACAGACCGGTGCCGAAGTCATGTACCTGATGGACACCAGCGGGCAGACGCTGGCGGCGTCGAACTGGGACAAACACGATAGTTTCGTCGGCCGCAATTTCTCGTTCCGTCCGTACTTCAGTGAAGCCATGGCCGGACGCCTCGGACGCTTTTTCGGTCTCGGCACGACCTCGGCCAAACGCGGCTACTTCTTCGCTGCCGCCGTGCGCAACGGCGAAAAAATCATCGGCGTGCTGGTGATCAAGGTCGACCTCGACCACACCGAAAGCCTGTGGGGCAAAACTCCGGAACAACTGCTGGTGACCGACCATAACGGCGTGGTCATCCTCACCTCGCGCCCGGAATGGCGCTTCCGTTCGACCCGTAACTTGAGCGACAGCGAACGCTCGGCGATCACCGCCATCCAGCCTTACCCGACCCGCGAGCCGCGCCCCCTGAACCTCAGCCCGACTGCGTGGCTGATCCAGACCCACGACATCGCCGAAACCGGCTGGAGCGTCAGCATCCTCGCCCCGCGCACGCTGATCGACCGTCCAGTGCGCACCGTGGTTGCCATCGGCGGCGCCACGCTCCTGGTGCTGATGCTGTTGCTCGGTCTGATGATGCAGCGCCGTCGGCATTATCTGGAACGCATCGCGTTCGAGGCCAAGGCACGCCGTGAACTGGAAGGCCGCGTGGCGGAACGTACCAGCGACCTCGAAGGCCTCAACCGGCGTTTGAAGGAGGAAGTGCTGGAGCGTGAACAAGCCCAACAGGAACTGGTGCGTGCCCAGGATGACCTGGTCCAGGCCGGCAAGCTGTCGGCGCTCGGGACGATGTCAGCGAGCATCAGCCACGAACTCAATCAGCCGTTGGCAGCGATCCGCAGCTACGCGGAAAACGCCGAAGTGCTGCTCGATCATCAGCGCACCGACGATGCGCGCGGCAACCTCAAACTGATCAGCGAACTGACCGGGCGCATGGCTTCGATCATCGCCCACCTGCGCGCGTTTGCCCGCCGCGATCGCCACGCGCCGGAAAGCGTTGCCCTGCAACCGGCACTCGACGATGCCTTGGCGCTGCTGGCCAAACGGCGGCGGAGCATGGAAGTCGAACTGATTCGCGATCTGCCAGCCGCGACTCTGTGGGTCGAGGCAGGGGAAACGCGCCTGCGTCAGGTGCTTGGCAACCTGCTGGCCAACGCCCTCGACGCCCTCACCGAGAAAGGTCCGCCGCGCAAACTCTGGCTGAGTGCCGAATCCACCGCCGAAGGCGTCAATCTGTACATTCGCGACAACGGCCCGGGCTTTTGCATGGAAGCCCTCGGCCGCGCCAGCGAGCCCTTTTACACCACCAAGACCCGCACTCAAGGCCTTGGCCTAGGGCTGGCCATTTGTGAAACGCTGATGCGCGCCTTCGGCGGTGAACTGTCGTTCGCCAACCACAAGCAAGGTGGCGCCTTGATTACCCTGCGGCTGCGCGCCGGTGCGCCCGGGGTCAGCCTGCAACCGTCCGAGGATCGAAGTGCATGACCATCGACAATCGCATTCAGGTGGTGTTGATCGACGACGATCCGCACCTGCGTCAGGCCCTCGGCCAAACCCTGGATCTGGCCGGCCTGAAAATTCTGCCGCTGTCCGAAGCCAAAGGCCTGGCCGCACAGCTTGAGCGTGACTGGCCGGGTGTGGTGGTCAGCGATATCCGCATGCCGGGCATGGACGGTCTCGAATTGCTCAGCGAACTGCACGCGCAGGATCCCGAACTACCGGTGTTGCTGATCACCGGCCACGGCGATGTGCCGCTGGCAGTGCAGGCCATGCGTGCCGGCGCTTATGACTTTCTTGAAAAACCTTTCGCCAGCGATGCGCTGCTCGACAGCGTGCGCCGCGCCCTGGCCTTGCGCCGACTGGTGCTGGACAACCGTAGCCTGCGGCTGGCCCTCAGCGATCGCAATGAACTGAGCGCGCGGCTGGTCGGCCATTCGACCCCAATGCTGCGCCTGCGCGAGCAGATCGGCGCGCTGGCCGCGACCAAGGCTGACGTGCTGATCCTCGGCGAAACCGGCGCCGGTAAAGAAGTGGTCGCCCGCGCCTTGCACGATTTATCCAGCCGCCGAAACGGCCCGTTCGTCGCGATCAACGCCGGCGCCCTTGCCGAGTCGGTGGTGGAAAGTGAACTGTTCGGTCACGAACCCGGCGCGTTTACCGGCGCGCAAAAACGGCGGATCGGCAAATTCGAATTCGCCAATGGCGGCACATTGTTTCTCGATGAAATCGAGAGCATGAGCATGGATGTGCAGGTGAAGTTGCTGCGCATGCTGCAAGAGCGCGTGGTCGAGCGTCTGGGTGGCAATCAACTGATCCCGCTGGACATCCGCGTCATCGCCGCGACCAAGGAAGACCTGCGTCAGGCCGCTGACCAGGGCCGTTTCCGCGCCGACTTGTATTACCGCCTCAACGTCGCGCCACTGCGCATTCCGCCACTGCGTGAGCGCGGTGAAGATGCGCTGGTGCTGTTCCAGCATTACGCCGATGAAGCCAGCGCCCGCCACGGTTTGCCGCCCCATGAACTGCAACCGGCGCAACGCGCCTTGCTGCTGCGCCACACCTGGCCGGGCAACGTACGCGAACTGCAGAATGCCGCCGAACGTTTCGCCCTCGGCCTGGAACTGGCGCTGGATAACGCTGACGTCGAGGGCGGTGGCAGCACCACGGTCGAAGTCATCAATGGGGGGCTCAGCGAGCAGGTGGAAAATTTCGAGAAATCGCTGATCGCTGCTGAACTGGCGCGCTCCCACAGTTCGGTGCGCAGCCTCGCCGAAGCCTTGGGCATTCCGCGCAAGACCCTGCATGACAAATTGCGCAAGCATGGCCTCAACTTTGGCGATAGCAGCCATGGGGACGAGAACGAATGAGTACAGACAGTCGCTATCTGGAATCGGTCCTGCATCACGATATCCCGCTGACCCGAGACATGGGCCTTAAGGTGCTCGACTGGCATGAACAGCAACTGAGCCTGCATCTGCCACTCGACCCGAACGTCAACCACAAGAGCACGATGTTCGGCGGCAGTCTTTACTGCGGCGCGGTGCTGGCCGGTTGGGGCTGGTTGCATTTGCGTCTGAAAGAGGAAGGAATCACCGACGGGCACATTGTGATTCAGGAAGGGCAGATCAGTTATCCGCTTCCGGTCACCGGGGACGCTACGGCGATTTGCCCGGCGCCTGATGCGAAGGAGTGGAAGAGGTTTCTGGCGATGTATCGGCGTTATGGGCGGGCGCGGTTGACGTTGAACACGCGGATCGTCAATGCGGGTAGCGATGAGGATGCCGTGAGATTTACCGGGCAGTACGTTTTGCACCGGTAAAGATCAAGAGCCCCTCACCCTAACCCTCTCCCCGAGGGAGAGGGAACTGACCGAGGTGTCTTGCGTTATACATCGACCTGAAAGACCGCAGCGATTGTGGATTCAGCAAAGCTCGACCAGGTCGGCGCTACTCTCAAATATCCCGCGATCAGCTCCCTCTCCTGGGGGAGAGGGCTGGGGTGAGGGAGATTTCGGATCAGCCCACTTAACCGCGAGCCAACTCCAACAATCTGGAACGCCAGGCCGCCTTGGCCGGCAATGCCAAAAAGAACTCATTGAGTAGCGATTCCCGCGCCGGGTAACAGAACGCCTCCCCGCGCAGATCCAACACCTCACCGCCTGCACCTTCCAGCACACCTTGAGCCGCCGCCGTGTCCCACTGCGAAGTCGGCGCCAGTCGCGGATAGCAATCCGCCGCGCCTTCAGCCAACAGGCAGAATTTCAGCGAGCTGCCAATATTGGCCAGTTGCAACTCGCCCAGACTCGCACTCAAGCCGGCGAGCAAACGTTCCTGCTCGGGACTCGAATGGCGACGGCTGGCGACCACGGTAAACGCCTCGCCCGGCCCCGGTACATCGCGCACCTGAATCGCAACCGGCGTGCCGCCCTTGTCGCAACGCCAGGCACCGAGGCCTGCGCCGCCAACGTAGAAACGACCATTGGTCGGCATCGACACCACGCCGAACACCACGCGGCCGTTTTCGATCAGCGCAATGTTGACGGTGAACTCTTCGCTGCCGCTGATAAATTCCTTGGTGCCGTCCAACGGGTCGACCAACCACCAGCGCTGCCAGCCGGCGCGCACGCTCTGAGGGATGTTGGCGTCTTCTTCCGACAACACTGGAATGCTCGGGTCCAGCGCCGTCAGCCCGGCGAGGATCAGGTGATGCGCGGCCAGATCCGCCGCCGTCACGGGCGAGTCATCGGACTTGGCCGTGACCTCAACGCCGGCGCGCCAGAATGGCAAAATCGCCTGGCCGGCCTGCAATGCCAGCTCAACGACCGGCGCCATCAACGGGTGGGGAAACGTCATCGATATCTCACTCATGCTGGAAAGAACCCGCGCTCGGTCAGCAGATCGCGGGTCAGATACAGTGCAGCCAACGCACGGCCTTCGGAAAACTGAGGGTTGAGCGCCAACGACGACAGTTCGCGCAGGTTCACTTTGTCGACACGCATCGGCTCAGGCTCGTCGCCTTCGAGACGTTCCTCGTACAAATCAGTCGCCAGGACCACCTGAATCTTCTGGCTCATGTAACCGGGCGACAGCGACAGCTCGGTCAGATGTTCCAGTTGCCGCGCGCCAAAACCGGCCTCTTCCTTGAGCTCACGCTCGGCTGCGG
Source organism: Pseudomonas sp. Mb7 (assembly GCF_054790525.1). NCBI lineage: Bacteria > Pseudomonadati > Pseudomonadota > Gammaproteobacteria > Pseudomonadales > Pseudomonadaceae > Pseudomonas > Pseudomonas sp. Mb7. The sequence goes on along the minus strand of NZ_CP186501.1, from coordinate 5,951,056 downwards.
CCAACACATCCTCGCCCGGTTCGATCAGACCTTTGGGCAAGGACAATTCGTATTCGTCGGTGCCGCCACAATACTCTTCGACCAACACCGCGTGCTCGGCATCCAGCATCGCCACGATCATCACCGCGCCGTAGCCCGCACCTTTACCAACCAGACGTTCGTAAGTGCGTTCCACGCCGTTGGAAAAGCGCAGCTTGAGTTCTTCGACGCAAAACAGACGGCTGGTGGCGACGATCTCGCGGGCAAGTACGGTGGGTTTCTGGCGCATGCAAAGCTCCTTGGCGTGAACGCGCTACTATAACGCGGCTTTCCCGATTGTTTATGTCGGATATCTTTCTACCGTTCGAGACGTTGCCATGCCTTCATTACCGTGGTCCGACATCGATACCGTTCTGCTGGACATGGACGGCACGCTGCTGGATCTGCACTTCGACAATCACTTCTGGCTGGAACACCTGCCCCAGCGTTACGCCGAACTGCACGGGGTCAGCCGGGCCATGGCCGAAATGGAATTGCAGCCGCTGTTCGAACGCCATGCCGGCCAGTTGCAGTGGTATTGCCTGGATTTCTGGAGTACCGAACTGAAGTTATCGGTGCGTGAACTGAAGCTGGAAACTGCGCACCTGATTGCCTTGCGGCCAGATGCCGATACCTTTCTGGAAGCGATCAAACGCGCCGGTAAGCGGGTGATCATGATCACCAACGCGCACCGCGATTCACTGTCGCTGAAGCTGGAGCGGATTGAATTGGCACCGTATTTCGAGCGGTTGATCAGCTCCCACGATTACGGTTTCCCCAAGGAGAATCCGCAGTTCTGGGATGCCTTGCAGGCGGACATCGGCTTTGATCCGGCGCGCAGTCTGTTCATCGACGATACCTTGCCGATTCTGCGCAGTGCGCGGGATTTTGGTGTGGTGCATTTGTTGGCGGTGAAAGAGCCGGACAGCCGCAAGGGGCCGAAGGACACGGCGGAGTTTGCGGCGGTTGAGGATTATCGCAGTTTGATTACAGGACTTTGATCTTTGTAGGAGCTGCCGAAGGCTGCGATCTTTTGATCTTGTTTGGAAAAATCAAAATCAAAAGATCGCAGCCTTCGGCTGCTCCTACAAAGGTGTTGTTTTACTCAGGAATACGCAGTGTCTGCCCCGGATAGATTTTGTTCACATCCTTGAGCATCGGTTTGTTGGCATCGAAAATTTTCTGATACTTGTTGGCATCCCCGTACACACGCAGAGAAATCGCGCTGAGGGTGTCACCCGACTTGACCACGACAAATTGTGCAGCAGTGACAACTGGGCCAGTCACGGTGATCTGATCATCAACACTGCCAACCCCGGCAATGTTACCCACCGCCAACAGAATCTTCTCTTTCTCTTCCTGACTCGCGACTTCACCGGTGACGGTCACTTTGTCGCCGTCCACCGTCGCCTGCACATTCGGATTGCCCAGGCCGACCTTGCTGATGTGTTCCTTCAACTGCTCACTGGCATTGGCGTTGCCCGGGGTCAGCAGATCGATCAACTTCTCACCGGCTTCTTTAACAAAACTAAAAAGGCTCATCGTGGTTCTCTCCATGGAATAAAGGTTCAGTCGTCCAAGCCTAGACCACCGCAGACAAACCCGGTTCCAAGCCGACCAATGACCCTGCCACCGCGCAAGCGGTAGAATCTGCCACCCCTGCCAGCGCCTGGAGCGAAGATGGACATCAAGCAGCTGAAATTCCTCATCGCCCTCGACGAAACCCGCCATTTCGGCCAGGCCGCCGCGCGTTGCCATATCACCCAGCCAACGCTGTCGATGCGCCTGCGCAGTCTTGAAGAAGAACTCGACCTGCCACTGGTCAACCGTGGCCAGCGTTTCGAAGGTTTCACCGCGCCGGGCGAGCGCGTGCTGGCGTGGGCGCGCTCGGTGATGGCGGCTTATGACGGTTTGCACGCGGAAGCGGCGGCGTGTCGCGGCAATCTGATCGGCACGCTGAGGCTGGGCGTGGTGCCGCTGTCGAGTTTTGATCCGCTGCCGTTGATGCAACGCCTGCACAGCGCCCACCCGAATCTGCGCTTTGAAATGTCGGCACTGAGTTCTGAGCAGATCCTCGAGCATCTGGCGAACAACCGAATCGACATCGGTGTTTCTTATCTCGACCGCCTGGATCACGAACGTTTCGAATCACTGGCATTCGACGAAACCCGCATGGGCCTGCTGTACGACCAGCGCACTTTTACCTTCGGTGAAGCTCCGCTGAGCTGGGAATCGCTGATCGAACTGCCGCTGGGCATGCTCACCAGCGGCATGCATTTTCGCCAGTCCATCGACCACAACTTCCACAGCCGCGGCCTGACTCCGCAACCGTTGCTGCAAACCGACGCCGTGCATCAATTGTTACAAGCAGTACACGGCGGCTTTTGCTGCGCGATCATGCCGCTCGACGGCGGCCTGGAAAAACTCACCGACCACCTGCGCCTGCAACCCATCGAAAACGCTCAAACCCTCGCCCCGCTGGGCCTGATCATGCGCCGTGGCGCCCCGCGTTCAGCGTTAGCCGAGGCCTGTTTCGCGCTGTATCAGAAATCGCCAACGGTGCCTTGATCGACGGCCTCTATCGATAGATCGACACTAGCGATTAGACGCGACAACTTGCCGCGCCTAGTCTTAACGTTGATCAAACCGTCGGTGATGCCATGAACGCCAAGCGCCCTGCCTGCGCGGCGCCTGCACTTGAAACGCCCGCGCCTGCCGCCAGCCAGACCTACAGTTACAGCGATTTACCCCGTGAGGAATCGGCCAGCACTGCGCTGGCTGAGGAAGTCGCGTTGGCGATCGCCTACAACGGCATCAGTCAGGCGGTGATGCTGGTGACACCGACCGACCTGGAAGACTTCATCGTCGGCTTTAGCCTCGGCAGCGGCATCATCGAGGACGCCACCGACATCTATGACCTGCAACTGACCGGCGCCGGGTCTGCGCAATACGCGCAAGTGACCATCGCCAACCGTGCGTTCTGGAATCTCAAGCAACAGCGCCGGCAAATGGCGGGCACCAGCGGTTGCGGGTTGTGCGGTGTTGAAGCGGTGGAGCAGGCATTGCCCGACCTCAAGGTGTTGTCCGGCGCGCCGCTGCCACCGAGCGAATGGCTCGACGGTCTGCGTCAGCGCATCGGCGCGTTTCAACCGCTCGGTCAGCACTGCGGCGCGGTGCATGCGGCGGTGTTCATGAACGCCAGCGGCGAATTGTTGCTCGGGCGCGAAGACATCGGCCGGCACAACGCCCTCGACAAGCTGATCGGCGGACTGATCCGCCAGAAGATATCCACAGATGGCGGACTGGCGATTGTTACCAGCCGTTGCAGTCTCGAATTGATCCAGAAAGTTTTGCGCGCCGGCATCCAGACCCTGGTCAGCCTTTCCGCACCCACCGGCCTTGCCGTGCAATGGGCCCGTCGACACAACCTCAATCTCATCCACCTGCCGCAGAAAAGTGCGCCGCGGGTGTACAGCCCCGCGATGGAGAATCAAGCGTGAGCCAACATCATCAAGCCGACCAGAAACCTGTCCCGCGCTACAAGCCTTACAAAGGTGCCGCCGGTGGCTGGGGTGCCCTGATCAGTGTGGCCCAGGCCTGGTTGACCAGCGACAACGCCCTGAAAAACCTGCGCATGATGCTCAAGACCAACCAGAACGGCGGCTTCGACTGCCCCGGTTGCGCCTGGGGCGACTCGCCGGAAAGCGGCATGGTCAAGTTCTGCGAAAACGGCGCGAAAGCGGTGAACTGGGAAGCGACCAAGCGTCGCGTGGATGCCAAGTTCTTCGCCAAACACAGCGTTACTTCGTTGCTGGAGCAGAGCGACTACTGGCTGGAGTATCAGGGCCGCCTGACCGAGCCGATGGTTTATGACGCCGAAACCGATCGCTACAAACCGATCAGTTGGGACGACGCCTACACGCTGATCGCCAAGCACCTGCAAAGCCTGCCGAGTCCGGATCTGGCCGAGTTCTACACCTCGGGTCGCGCCAGCAACGAAGCGGCGTATCTGTATCAACTGTTTGTGCGCGCTTACGGTACCAACAACTTCCCGGACTGCTCGAACATGTGCCACGAGGCCAGCGGTGTTGCCCTGGCGCAGAGCGTCGGCGTCGGCAAAGGCACCGTGACCTTCGATGACTTCGAACACGCCGATGCGATTTTCGTTTGGGGCCAGAACCCGGGCACCAACCACCCGCGCATGCTCGAACCCTTGCGTGAGGCAGTGAAACGCGGCGCGCAAGTGGTGTGCATCAACCCATTGAAAGAGCGTGGCCTGGAGCGCTTCCAGCACCCGCAACACCCGATCGAAATGCTCACCAACGGCGACAAGCCAACCAACACCGCGTATTTCCGTCCGGCCCTCGGTGGCGACATGGCGCTGCTGCGCGGCATGGCCAAGTTCCTTCTGCAGTGGGAGCGCGATGCGCAGAAGGCTGGCGAGCCTGCTGTGTTCGATCACGACTTCCTCAACGCCCACAGCGCCAATGTGCTGGAGTACCTCGGTGTCGTTGACGATACGCCGTGGGAACAGATCGTCGAGCAATCCGGCCTGACCCTCGTCGAAATCGAGCAAGCCGCGCGTATGTACGCCAAGGGCAAGAACGTAATCATGTGCTGGGCGATGGGCATCACTCAGCATCGCCACTCGGTGCCGACGATTCAGGAAATCGCCAACCTGATGCTGCTGCGCGGCAACATCGGCAAACCGGGCGCCGGCCTGTGCCCGGTGCGCGGCCACAGTAACGTGCAAGGCGACCGCACAATGGGCATCAACGAGCGTCCGCCGGTGGCGTTCCTCGATTCGCTGGAGCGACGCTTCCAGTTCAAGGTGCCGCGCCACAACGGCCACAACGTGGTTGAAGCGATCCACGCAATGGCTGAGGGTCGCGCCAAGGTCTTCATCGGTCTGGGCGGCAACTTCGCCCAAGCCACGCCGGATAGCCCGCGTACCTTCGCCGCACTGAGCAATTGCGACCTGACCGTGCAGATCAGCACCAAGCTCAACCGCAGCCACCTGGCTCACGGTAAAGACGCGCTGATCCTGCCGTGCCTCGGTCGTACCGACATCGATATCCAGACCGAAGGCCCGCAAGCGGTCACCGTGGAAGACTCGTTCAGCATGGTTCACGCTTCCAACGGTCAGTTGCAGCCGCTGTCGAACCAGATGCGTTCCGAGCCGTCGATCATTGCCGGGATCGCTGCCGCCACATTGGGCAGTAAACCGGTGGACTGGAACTGGCTGGTGGCTGATTACGGGCGCATCCGCGAACTGATCGCCGACACCATTCCCAACTTCAAAGCGTTCAACGAGAAGATCAAGAACCCGGGCGGTTTCTACCTCGGTAACAGCGCTGGCGCACGCAAGTGGAACACGCCGTCGGGCCGGGCCAATTTCCGCGCCAATATGCTGCCGAAAGATCTCGTGCACGAACGCACCCGCGCGACCGGACAACTGCCGGATCTGATCCTGCAATCGATGCGCTCCCACGATCAGTACAACACGACGATTTATGGCCTCGACGACCGTTATCGCGGGGTCAAGGGCCAGCGTGATGTGCTGTTCGCCAACGAGGCGGACATCATTCGTCTGGGCTTCCGGCCGGGGCAGAAGGCCGACATCGTTTCGCTGTGGGACGATGGTCGCGAGCGTCGGGTGAAGGGCTTCACCTTGCTGGCGTTTGATATTCCAGCGGGCCAAGCGGCGGCTTATTACCCGGAAGTGAATCCGCTGGTGCCGCTGGAGAGCACTGGGGATGGCAGCCATACCCCGACGTCGAAGTTCATTGCGATTCGGTTGGAAGCGGCGAGTGAGACTGGGTTGATCATGGCCAAGTCGGCTTAATCCAAAATCAAAAGATCGCAGCCTTCGGCAGTTCCTACGCCGATTCCTGTAGGAGCTGCCGAAGGCTGCGATCTTTTCGCTTCTGCTTTTCAAACGCCCACAAAAAAGGCCGCTTTTTCACAAAAGCGGCCTGTCCGAAGTAGCTAAAGACCGGCGAAAATCGGTTAAGTTCCGCTGAAAAAACAGCAACTTGCAAAATTGTATACAGGTCGTGTTATTCGTCGGATTTCGATTGTCACGCTTGTCACACAGCCTCAGGATCGGCGCCGTCATCCCTTTGAGGCTCATCTATGAAGTTCTCCTCGATTCTCTTGTTGTCCCTTGGCCTGGTCAGTGGTTTTGCTTCCGCAGGCGGCACCACCGAAGCAGGTGTGGGCGGCGCATTGGGCGGGGTTCTTGGCTCGGTCGTCGGTCAGTCCTTAGGCGGCAATACAGGTTCCACCATCGGCGCAGCCCTCGGCGGCGCGGGTGGCAGTGCGGTCGGCGCCGACAAACGCAGCCGTGGCGAAGCCGCCATCGGTGGTGCGCTGGGCGCAGCCGGCGGTAACGTGGTCGGCCGCAGCATGGGCGGCACCACCGGCAGCCTGATCGGCTCCGCAGCAGGTGGCGGTGCCGGTGGCGCGCTGGGTAACTACATGGGTAACAAGAGCGATGACGATGATCGTCATTATGATCGCCGTCGTGACCGTGACCGTGGTTATTACCGCGACCGTCACCCGGGCCGCGGCCACGCTTACGGCCACCGCAAACATCACAAGTATTATCGCGACTGAGGCCTCAAACACCTTGCTGGCCGGTAAAGCAAAATCGCAGCCCAAGGGCTGCGATTTTTTTTGCCGTTTACACCACCAGGTATTCCAGTGCCTGCCGCAGTTCGGCAGGAATCGGCACCGGCTGATTAGTCGCCCGATCGACGAATACGTGAACGAAGCGCCCGGCCGCACACGCCTCGCTTTCGCCGACCTTGAACACTGCCAATTCGTACTGCACTGAACTGTTGCCCAGCTTGCCGACCCGCAAACCGATCTCGATCAGATCCGGGAAAGCGATCGAGGCGAAGTAATCACACGCCGAACTGACGACAAACCCCACTATCTCGCCGTCATGGATATCCAGACCACCGACTTGAATCAGGTAGGTGTTCACGGCCGTGTCGAAGAAGCTGTAGTAAGTAACGTTGTTGACGTGACCGTAAGCGTCGTTGTCGTGCCAGCGTGTGGTGATGGACTGGAAGTGAGGGTAGTCGGTGCGCTGAGGGGTGGACATGGTTGTGCTGGTTCTCTTGTTTTTTCAGTGAGGCTGCTTGCCCTCACCCTAGCCCTCTCCCAGAGGTAGAGGGGACTGACCGAGGTGTTCTCTCGAAATACACCGACCTGAACTGTCGAGTCGAACTCAAGTTTTGAAACCCACGCAGATCGGCTCCCTTTCCCCTCGCCCCCTTTGGGGGCGGTCCGACGTTTCGGGAGGGCTGGGGTGAGGGGGATCGATTCTGGCGGCGACATCACATTTGAGCAAACCCCTTCCCTTTTGCCGCCAACTCACCAATCAACCGCGCCGGCTTCCACTGATCACCCTGCCGCGTCTCCAGCGCCAACAGCCGCGAATGAATATCCGCCAGCCCTTGTTGATCCGCCCAGGCCATCGGCCCGCCCTTGTCCGCCGGGAAGCCGTAGCCATTCAGGTACACCAGATCGATGTCGTGTGCAGACTCGGCAATGCCCTCCTGCAAAATCTTCGCACCCTCGTTGACCAATGCCAGAAGACTGCGCTCCAGGATCTCCTCAGGACCGATCTCGCGGCGCTGGAAGCCTAACCCTTCGCTGACCTGCAATATCAGCGCATCGACCTCAGGATCGTGCTCAGCCTGACGACTGCCCGGCTCGTAATGGTAATAACCATTGCCGGACTTCTGCCCGAACCGTCCCATCTCGCACAAACGGTTATCCACCTGAACCTCTGGCGCATCCTGGCCCTTTCCGGTCAACTCGCGTGCACGCCATTCCAGATCGATGCCGACCACGTCGTACATGCGGAACGGCCCCATGGCAAAACCGAAACCTTGCAAGGCTGCGTCGACCTGCTGTGGATAAGCGCCCTCAAGCAACATTTTGCGCGCCTCCAGGACATACGGATGCAACATGCGATTGCCGATAAAACCGTGGCAGTTGCCCGACACCACACTGACCTTGCCCATGCGTTTGCCCAGTGCCAGTGCCGCCTCCAGCACCGCCGCAGAGGTCTGTGCGCCGCGAACGATTTCCAGCAGTTTCATGATGTGCGCCGGACTGAAGAAATGCAGGCCCAACACCTGATTCGGACGCTTTGTCGCTGCGGCTATCGCATCGATATCCAGTGCCGACGTATTGCTTGCCAACAGTGCCTCAGGCTTGAGCAAACCATCCAGCTCACGAAAGATCTTCTGCTTCAGCTCAAGATTTTCGTACACCGCCTCGATCACCAGATCGACATTGCGAATCGCCGCATAATCCGCCGCCGCACTGACCCGCGCCAGACGCGCATCCGCCTCGGCCTGATCAATCCGTCCCTGGCGCACGTTGTGTGCATAAGTCTCGGCCACAGTGGCGAGTGCCTGCTCAAGCATCTGTGGATTGTTATCCACCCATTGTACCGTCACGCCGGCATTGGCCAGGCACATGACAATGCCCCGGCCCATGGTGCCCGCGCCGATCACCGCGGCTTGCTGAATATCGAAGGTTGTCTGGCTCATGTTGTTCTCTTGTTGGCGATCCAAAGGCTGGTCTCACCTTAGTCAGCCATCGACGTTTTTTGAAGTTTATTACCGTGATGATCGACATTCAGCGGATGGATAGAGCCCCTTCCCTGATGACACTTAATGTAGGAGCTGCCGAAGGCCGCGATCTTTTGATGCTGATTTTTTCAAGAGCAAGAGATCGCAGCCTTCGGCAGTTCCTACAAGGATCAGAGGTGCTCTTGCGCCCAGCTGCGGACTTCGGCATAGGGATACTCCTCCAATGCGGCAAACCCGGTAATCGTCCGCGCCTTGAGCTTGGTGAACAGCGGCACGCTGATCCCACACAAAAATCGCGTCAACCGCTCAGCCGTTGGAATCACCCCGGTGTACTGCTCATGCCTGTGGATAAAATCACCACACAGCGCCGCGAAGTTTTTATCCACAAGTGCTGGCAACTCCGGTGGTGCCGGCAACCGCGCCACCTGGCCATGACACACCGAGCAATGCCCGCATTGCTCGGGCGCATTGTGATCACCGAAATACTTGGCCAGGCGATTGCCCAGGCAGCGTTCGGTGGCGAACACTTCAAGCATGGCGTGGATGCGCGCCACTTCGGCCTGCTCATGCCGGGTGAAATACTCATGCAGCTCGGCACTCAGGGCATCGCTGTCGAAGTCGCTGTGCAGCAGGCTGTAGACCTCGGTCATCTGCTTGCTTTCAAGCTCGACCCAACCCTTCTCCTGGAAGTAATCCAGCGCCTTCACCACTCGATTGCGCTCGGCGGAATACTGCGAATACATCGCCTCGAAATTCACCGTGGCCCAGGTGCGCGCGCGCGCCGAGGTCTGAATGATTGCGCCGACAAAATCCCTGCGCTCACCGTCGAAGCGCTCAAGCAGCGCTTCGGGTTCCAACAGGTATTTGAAACGGTATTCGGCGTAATAGGCGTAGCGCGGCGCGATCAAACCGCGCAGTTCCAGTTGCACCAGCAAGGTCTTCAGCGGCAGTGCACGAATGTTGCTTTGATCAGCCAATGGCCCGAGCAGAAACTCCCACTGCCCTTCCGGCACCGAGGCCTTTAGCTCATCGAGTACATAGCGAATGCCATCGCGCTCCGGCGTATCGCCGTAGACGAAGTTTTCCAGCACATTGAGGCTGTCGCGATTAGCCAATACCAGACAATCCGACGGCTGCCCGTCGCGCCCGGCGCGGCCAATTTCCTGACTGTAGTTTTCGATGGATTTGGGCAGGTCGAAGTGCACGACATTGCGGATGTCACTCTTGTCGATGCCCATGCCGAATGCGATGGTCGCGACGATGCAATTGGATTGCCCGGCCATGAAGCGCTTCTGGATCGCCTCGCGTTTGTCGTGGGCTAAACCCGCGTGATACGCCTCGGCCTGAATGCCGTTGCGCTCAAGGTGTTCAGCGATGTGCTCAGCAGTTTTCTGCAAGGTCACGTAGACGATGCTCGGCTGCCCCGCACGCTCGGTCATCCACTCGACCAGCCGCCGGCGCTTGTCCTGGCCACGTACCGGCTCGACCAGCAGATTGAGGTTGGGCCGGTAGAAGCCGGTGGTCACCACATCGTCAGCGGCGATAGCGAATTTGGCCTGCATGTCGGCGATGACTTTCGGTGTTGCGGTGGCCGTCAGTAGCAAAGTTTGCGGGATGTTGAACTGGCGCTGATAGTCCGGCAGCTTGAGATAATCGGGGCGGAAGTTATGGCCCCACTCCGAGATGCAATGCGCCTCGTCCACCACCAGCAGCGAGATTGGCACCTGCTGCAGAAAGTTGCGAAAGCGCTCGTTTTTCAAGCGCTCCACCGAGATCATCAAAATCTTCAATTCACCCGAGCGGGCGCGGGCCATCACGTCACTGGCATCATCGCGACTCTGCGCCGAATCGATGCTGCCAGCGGAAATACCGTGTCGCTGCAAAAAGGCCAGTTGATCCTGCATCAACGCCAGCAACGGCGAGACTACCAACGTCAGGTGCGGCAGCATCAGCGCCGGCAATTGGTAGCAAATCGACTTGCCGGAACCGGTAGGAAAAATCGCCGCCGCCGAGCGCCCGGCCAGTACCGCACTGATCGCGGTTTCTTGACCGGGTCGAAACTGTGGAAAACCAAAAACCTGTTCCAGGGTGTTGTGCATTCGCTGTCACTCCATTGACTGCTGCCATGCCAACAGCCTAGCGGGCGATCGCAGCGAGTCGAGAAAAGGTCGGGGCCAAATCGATTCGGAATGATACAGCGGATGCCACGAACACCGGGGGACTCTGTGGGAGCGAGCCTGCTCGCGAAGAGGCCAGCCGCCACACCACAAAATTTAAAAAGTCAGGGACGTAAAACCGCCACCCGCAACTGCTCATTCAGCATCTGCTCATGCACACCTTGGCTCTTGCTCGCCCACAGCGCATGGGCCGGGCTGATGTCGCCGGTGAATGCCGCCGCCAACTGCCGCAAATCAGCGACGCTGCGCACACGCGGGCAGAACGGTTGCTCATCACAGTTCTGACTGGCGCTGCGATAGGTGCTCAGCAACCCCTCCCAGAGACCGTCGCGCACATGGCGAATCGACTTCAGTTTCACGTGGGGCACACCGAGTCGCTGCTCAAGCCCCTCTTCATCCAGTGCTTCGCTGGCCAATAGGGCTTTGGCGAACATCAACACTTCACCGCGCGACGCCGTGTCCATGCTCGCCTGGCTGATGAGTGCCTCCGGCCAATCGGTGCGATCGAGGCGATCCAGCACCCACGCATTGCCAATGTCAGAGGCCATGGTCAAACGGCAAGTGCTCAGCCCGAGCAATAAAATTGCGGCCATTCGTAGCCAGTGCATACCTAATTCCCTTTAAGCGCGTGTCAGACGTTTGGAAACGCCCTACAGATTCTGGCGCGCACGATACAGCGGTTTACCGCGAATCGCCTGACAATCACGTAGGAATTATTACGCCTAAGGGTTTTGGCCTGAAAAAGCTGCGAAAACACGTAGGGTATTTCCTCAAAACACGGAAAAACCCCTACGAATACTGTCCATTGCGGCTGTCTTGTCCCACAGAGAAACGCCCTTCTATAGTGGCCGGCGCGGCTGCAAATCCGCTGCCGGCCCGCCCCAGCGCTTTAGAACAGGACACGCCTCACCATGATCAACCGCTATCGCCCACTCAAGACCTGCTACAGCGAAAACCCGGTACTGCTTATCGACAGCCACTCCAGCCAGACTGACCTGATTAATGCCGCCGATCAACGCCTGCGCGCGGCCGGTGATTTGCTGGAAACGCTCTACTGCTTATGTTTCAAACAGGCTGATGTGAAAGATATTCCCAACATCGTTAATGCGCTTTATTTGCTGATACAGGATGGCTGCGACTTGCTTGAAGTGGCCAAACAGAGGCCAGCGCAGTCGGTGTACAACTAGATCACTCCAGGTCAGCGCTATATCTCCTTGGGCAGGAATCCAACAATGAATGTTACGAACGATGAGTTCGATCCACCGAATGACGAGGATGCCTACACGGCTTGGTTAATCCGACAGGTTCAAGCCAGCCTTGATGATCCTCGCCCCAGCATTCCCGATGAGGTATCCAGAGCATTGATGGCTGATAAACGCGCGCGTTTAAAACAGAAGGTCGATCAGCGGCGATGACCTATCAAATCTACGTCCCGTTCCTACAAAGACAGACTCCTTGTCTTCTATCGGCTTCGTGTAGCTGATCTCTATAGTCGTGGCTGTCGCTGCTAATCAGCGGCTCAGGTTTGGTCACCTGAAACAGAGATAACTGATGCATGCCCTTGTATGCTGCCAGCACATTCTGTCGGCACGCTTTATGGCGGCTGTGTTTGGGACGCTTCGGCGTACCGGGTTATCTCTGCCGGTTTGACCAACTTGAACACAGCCCGCCTCCACCGCTTGGTCACGGTAGCAGCGGTTTTTCGATACCTTCAGAGATATCTAAAAATGAAAACATGGAATCAGTTTCTTACCGAACGCTACCGCCCACTCGAATCCAATCTCACCGACACCAAGCCTCTGCTCATCGATACAGCCGCCAACCCGCAAGACATCCTCGAATGCGCCGTCCAGCGCCTGCGCGCTTCAAGCGACCTGCTACGCACCCTCTACTGCCTCAACTTCAAACAAGCCGACGTCGAAGACATCCCCCACATCACCCACGCCCTCTATCTGCTGACGCAGGATGGCTGTGACCTGCTGCAAGTCGCACAGCAGCAGATGCTCAACTGGAAGGCTCCAGCCTGAATCGAGTGATCGTATCGCTCTTATGCACTCTGTGAGAGCGATCAAAAAAACGGTAATCAAACATGGGAGCAACCATGAGCAAATTCTTTGATGAGCTGATGGAAAGCGTTATCGAGATGGACGAGATCTTACGCAAAAAGCATCGCGATTCAGACTCGAATGCTGATACGAGCGTTTTGACGTTTCAGCAAAAGCAGGCCCATTACGACAAGGTTCGCCGATCAAACTATTTGGCCAGCCTACGCATTGAAGGTTTTGAAACCACCCCTGCCGATGCTGAAAAGCCACTTTCCTCACGTATGCAGGTTCTCGAAAAGTACCGGCAAAAACCGGGCTGACTAGAGGAAGCGCTAACGTTCAAGTGGCAGTATTCTAGCTATATGAACCGAAAATAGATGGAATAATGCCACTTAACTTCGTTTTTCACGGGTCTTACGGCAAACAGCATCCTTCATCTTAAGTGCTATTATTCTGGCAGTTAAGGTTAAAAAATGAAGGAATACTGCCACATGGCCAAGAAAACAGCACCGCTCTTGCCCTCTACTGCTCGACTTTTGGTCGACCTTGGTGAACGACTGAAGCTGGCTCGCCTACGCCGCAAATTGACGGCCAAGCAGGTCGCCGAAAGATCAGGCATGTCGCTGACAACCTTGCGCCATCTGGAGTCCGGAGGCTCAGGCGTGACCATCGGCGCCTACCTTTCGGTCATGCAAGTGTTGGGATTGGAAAAGGATCTGAACAAACTGGCTGCAGCCGATGAAATGGGTCGCCAATTGCAGGATGCGCAGTTAATGCCTGCAACACGATCCGCAGCGAAAAAGCCCCAGCGAGTACGAGCAGTCAGTGTGGCAAAAAAGGGCGCATCCGAACACGTCGAGACTTCAAACGTTATCGATGCCGCCACTACCACGAAAATTCCGGCTGACTTCCCATTCAACACACACTCACTCTCCAGCCTTTTGAACAAGAAGAAAAAGGCCAGCCCCCCAACAGGTGAAGAATGACGCTGATTGCTGTTTATGCAGACTGGGAATCCTTGAAAGGCGCCAGACGCCTCGGATTTCTACACGCAAGGAAAACACGCAACACCAACGTGTTCGAATTTGAGTACGACCCGAATGCGCTGGCCGATCCCGAGTTGAGTTCCATAACTCTAGACCCGCGCATCGGCCCCTTCGAAGGCCGCCAATTCCCCGGCGAACATCAGAGCCGCTTTGGCGTCTTTGCAGACTCAAGCCCCGATCGTTGGGGCCAACTGCTGATGAAACGCCGCTTGGAAAGGGACATTCGCGACGGCTTGCTTCCCAGCAACAGCAAGTTGTTTGAATCCGATTACCTGCTTGGCGTCCACGACCTGTTCCGTGTCGGCGCCCTTCGCTACAAACTCAATGACGAAGGCAACTTCCTCGACGACCGCGACGGCGTTGCAGCTCCACCCTTTGTCGAGCTACGCGCGTTAGAGCAGGCAAGTCTCGCCCTGGAAAACGATAGGGACAACACAGCCAGCGAGGGCCGCGAATGGCTAAGAATGCTCATCGCACCCGGCGGCTCACTGGGCGGCGCAAGACCGAAAGCCAGCGTCGTCGACGAGTTCGGTCAACTGTGGATCGCCAAATTCCCAAGTACGAGAGATGACTACGATGTTGGTGGTTGGGAATTTGTAGTAAACGCTTTGGCGGTCAACTGTGGTCTGCGTGTTGCGACCGGTATGGCCCGACGCTACGCAAGCGATCACCATTGCTTCCTGGTGAAGCGTTTCGACCGAACCGCGCGCGGCGGCCGACATCACTTCGCATCAGCCATGACCATGACCAACCGCGTCGACGGCGACGACGCCTCAACCGGCGCCAGCTATCTAGAGTTGGCGGAAGTAATCATGGAACACGGCTCGGAACCTAACACCGACCTCCGTGAACTCTGGTCACGAATCGTCTTCAACATCTTGGTTTCCAACACCGACGATCACCTGCGAAACCATGGTTTTATTCTGGATCCTGGTCGGGGATGGCGATTGTCGGCAGCCTACGACATGAATCCGGTGGCACATGCGGATGGGTTGAAGCTGAACATCACTGATTCTGACAATGCGCTGGACTTGGAGCTGGCGAGGGAAGTCGCTGGTTATTTTCGGGTTAGCCGTGAGGATTCAGCAGGCATCATTGAGCGCATTCAAGACGTGATCCGTCTTTGGCCGGAGATCGCTAATGCGCTTGGGATGTCCAGAAGTGAGCAGGAAAGGATGGCGCTTGCTTTTCGTACCTTCTAATCACCCACAAAAAAGCCGCCTCAAAAGGCGGCTTTTTCATTCACAACAAACCAATCTTACAACTTCGGCCCAGCAGCCTTGATCGCGTCGCTCACTTCGAACTTCTTGAAGTTCTCGATGAACAGACCGGCCAATGCCTTGGCAGCCTCGTCGTACGCAGCCTTGTCAGCCCAGGTGTTGCGTGGGTTGAGCAGGTTGGTTTCAACGCCCGGTACGGCCAGTGGCACGTCGAGGTTGATGGTGTCGAGGTGTTCGGTGGCTGCACCGATCAGCGCGCCGCTCTGGATCGCTGCGATCACCGCGCGGGTGGTCGGGATGTTGAAGCGTTTGCCGACGCCGTAGCCGCCGCCGGTCCAGCCGGTGTTGACCAGGTAAACCTTGGAGCCGAAGCCGCGGATGCGCTTGATCAGCAGCTCAGCGTATTCGCCAGCCGGACGCGGGAAGAACGGTGCGCCGAAGCAGGTGGAGAAGGTCGACTTGATGCCGCTGCCCGAACCCATTTCAGTCGAGCCCACCAGTGCGGTGTAGCCGGACAGGAAGTGGTAGGCCGCTTGTTCTTCGTTGAGGATCGACACTGGCGGCAGGACACCGGTCAGGTCGCAGGTCAGGAAGATCACCGCGTTAGGCTCGCCGCCCAGGTTCTTCTCGGAACGCTTGGCAACGTGCTCCAGCGGGTACGCGGCGCGGCTGTTCTGGGTCAGGCTGACATCGGCGTAGTCGGCGTGCTTGGCGTCGTCGATGACAACGTTTTCCAACACGGCGCCGTGCTTGATGGCTTTCCAGATAACCGGCTCGTTCTTCTCGGAGAGGTCGATGCACTTGGCATAGCAACCGCCTTCGATGTTGAACACCACGCCTTCGCCCCAACCGTGTTCGTCGTCACCGATCAGGTAACGGCTTTCGTCGGCCGACAGGGTGGTTTTACCGGTGCCCGACAGACCGAAGAACAGGGTCACGTCGCCTTCTTCGCCGATGTTGGCAGCGCAGTGCATTGGCAGCACGTCAGCGGCCGGCAGCAGGAAGTTCTGCACGGAGAACATGGCTTTCTTCATCTCACCGGCGTAACGCATGCCAGCGATCAGCACTTTCTTCTGTGCGAAGTTGAGGATCACGCAACCGTCGGAGTTGGTGCCGTCACGCTCAGGCACGCATTCGAAGTTGGCCACGTTGAGCACTTGCCACTCTTCACGACCGGCCGGGTTGTACTGAGCCGGGTTGATGAACAGGCAACGACCGAACAGATTCTGCCAGGCAGTCTGGGTGGTCATTTTCACGGCTAGGTAGTGATCTTCCGCCGCGCCTACATGCACGTGGGACACAAAGTGCTCTTGCGCGTTGTTGAAGGCTTCTACGCGAGCCCACAGCGCGTCGAACTTGTCGGCCGGGAACTTGCGGTTGATCGGGCCCCAGGCGATAGCGGCCTGGGTGGAAGGCTCTTCAACGATGAAACGGTCAACAGGCGAACGACCGGTGCGGTGACCAGTGCGAACAACCAGAGCGCCGGTATCGGCAAGCTCGCCCTCACCGCGGTTCAGGGCTTCTTTAACCAGATCATCAACACTCAGATCGGTGTACACGGCGTTATTGGCTTGCGTCATGAGGTTCCCCGTCGGCCAGTGGCCGAGTGTGCTCCAAACGTTTTGTAGTAGAAAGTCGTGCACTACTACCGCGAAAAAAGTGGGCCGGATTATGCCAGAAAAGCCCAAAAAGAGTAGGGTCCTCCCGTCGTAACGGCGAAATTCCGTCGTTACGCAGTGAATTTACCTGCGCTGAACCGTTTTAGTGCCGGGTATCTGACGGCGTGTCGACGCCTGCGCCAGCGAACAATTGAGCAATATCGGCTGCGTCGAACAGGTACTGCTGGTTGCAGAACTGGCAATCGATCTCGACAGTGCCGCCGTTCTCTTGAACCAATTGCTGTGCATCCTCAAGACCCAGACTGACCAGCGCGTTGCCCGAACGCTCGCGTGAGCAGGTGCAACGGAAGCGCAGATTCTGCACATCGAACAGGCGCACCTGCTCTTCATGGTAGAGGCGATGCAGGACGGTTTCGTTGTCCAGGCTCAACAACTCATCGGCGGTCAGCGTGCTCGCCAGTGCCGTGAGGTGCTGCCAGCTGGCGGCGCGCTCTTCTTCGTCTTTCAGGCGATCGGCCGGCAGTTGTTGCAGCAGCATCCCGCGGGCGCGGCGGCCGTCAGCGAACAACTTGAAGCGCGTGCCGACTTGTTGCGACATGACGAAATAGTTGGTGAAGCACTCAGACAGGGTTTCGCCATCAAGATCGACGATGCCCTGGTAACGCTGGCCAATCGTCGGGTCGACGGTCAGGGTCAGGTCACCGCCCGGCATCAGGTCGGCAAGGCTCGCGTCCGGCTTGATCCGCTCAGCGTCATAACGCGCCAGACCACGAATTTCGCGCTCGCTGGAGCATTCGATCATCAGCAGCGGGATCGGCCCTTCGGAACGCGCCTGCAGAATCAGCAAGCCATCGAACTTCAGCGTGCCCACCAGCAAGGAGGCGGCCGCCATCAATTCGCCCAGCAATTGCGCCACCGGCTCCGGGTACGGGTGCTTGGCGAGGACTTCGGCGTAGCTGCGTTCAAGCGCAACCAGTTCGCCGCGCGTGTCGCTGTCATCGAAGATGAAACGTTGAGTGAAATCGGTATCCGCTAGCTCGGTCATAATTTTGGGTATCTGAATGTGGTGACAAAATGGTTACAAGACGTGAAAATTTGCGCTTCTTGGCACTCTTTTTGGTGCCGACTGCTCTGCCATGGGAGGCATTTTATGAACAATCCGGGTTTGTTCCAATCTAGGTGGAACCTCGGCCGGCTGGTTCTGTGCAACGTAGCGCCACTGGCGCTACTGGCTTTCTGGTTATGGCCTACGGGCAACTCGCTGTGTGTGATTTTCGACGAGTGGCTGTTCCGCTCACTCAATGCACCGCTGGCCAGCAACCCGATATGGCTCCACATCTGGGCAATTGCAAGTCTGCGTCCGTTCGACATCGTTGTTGGTCTGATCTTGCTGACGCTGCTGATCAAGGGCGACTGGGTCTTCAAGGCGATTGATGTGCGTCGTGCGTTCTTCGGTTTTTTCTCGATCCTGCTATTGATGGTGGTAATTCGCGCACTGTTTTCCAAATTCGCCGACCACATGGACTGGCAGCACAGCAGCCCGTCGATGGTGCTGGAAGGCGCGGTGCATATCAGCGATTACTTCCCGCACATGGAGAAGACCTGGGAGCTGAAGGATCGTTCTGGCCAGAGTTTCCCGGGGGATCATGCATCGGTATTGCTGATTTGGGCGCTATTTATGGGCGTGTTCAGTCGTACTGTCGGCCAGTTCCTGACGATCTGGGGTCTGGCGCTGTTGTTCATGCTGCCGCGACTGGTGGCCGGTGCGCATTGGGGTCAGGACGATTACATCGGCGGTCTGCTGCTGGCGGTTTGGGCCTTGGGCTGGGGTTATTACACGCCGTTTGCGTATCACGCCTCGAACTTCTGGTTGAAGGTGACTTCGCCGATTTTCAATCTGCTGAACAAGTTGCCGCTGGTTTCGCGAATGAGTGTGGTGCGTAGCGCCTGATACCGGGCTGTTTTCGGCGAGGGCTGCGCCCTCGATTCGCGAGCAGGCTCGCTCCCACAATTGATCAAGTATCCACTGGAGGAACCGGATCTACTGTGGGAGCGAGCCTGCTCGCAAAGAGGCCAGCACATACAGCCCGGAAACGTCGCGCTTACTCGTCGTTGCTGCTACCCCGAAACTTGAACAAATCCCGCCGCTGCTTCTTGCTCGGCTTGCCGTCGGTACTCACACCCAACGCCCCCGCCTTGCGCATTGCCGCAGCCGCTTCACGTTTGGCAATACTCGCCTCGGTCTCCGCGTACAACGTCTGCGCCTCCGGTGCGCCGCGCCGCACAATCGACAACGCCTCGACCTTCACCGTACGCACCTCGAACCCAGTACGAATCTCGAACTCATCGCCGATGCGCGGCTCTTTGCCAGGCTTGCAGCGCTCACCGCGACAATGCACCTTGCCGCTTTCGATCGCCGCTTTGGCCAAGGCACGGGTTTTGTAAAAACGCGCGGCCCATAGCCACTTGTCGAGACGAACCTTGTCGTCCTCTTCGCTTTTTTGCGCCATTTGAATTCCTCGTTCAGCCAGTAGTCGGAACTGTACTACCGTTTCTGTCGGGCGCAACAACTCGGCCCTCCAGATAGACTGTGATCTTGGCCGGTGCACCGGCATGGGGGTGCTCAAGTGACTAAATTTCCCTCTTCATTGACTTCGACTCACACCGGTTGCCAGGGCTGCCAGCACAGTGAACCGCTGGGCTTCGATTTTGCCTTTGCCTACCAACCTATCGTGGATCTGCGCGACCAGTCGGTTTTCGCCCACGAAGCGCTGGTTCGCGGTGTGAACGGTGAAGGCGCATTCACCGTGTTGAATCAGGTTACGGAAGAAAACCGCTACCGTTTCGACCAGCTCTGCCGAACCCGCGCCATCGAAGGCGCGGCCAATCTTAATATGCAGACACACTTGTCGATCAACTTCATGCCCAACGCCGTCTATCGTCCAGAGCTGTGTATTCGCAGTACGCTCGAGGCGGCCAAAAAACACCGTTTTCCTCTCGACCGGCTGATTTTTGAAACCCTGGAAAGCGAGCACGTAGATAACTATCGCCATTTGACCAATATTCTGCGTGAATACCGCGAATTCGGCTTCAAGACCGCCATCGATGATTTCGGTGCCGGTTATTCGGGGCTCAATCTGCTGGCTGATTTCCAACCGGACCTGATCAAACTCGACATGGCGCTGATCCGCGATGTCGATCAAGACCGTGTTCGTCAGGCGATCGTTCGGGGGATTGTCACAATCTGTGCGGAGTTGGACGTTACAGTCATTGCCGAAGGCATTGAGAGCGCCGGTGAACGGGATTTCCTGGCCGACTGTGGAATATTTCTGATGCAGGGCTACTGGTTCGCCAAACCTGCATTCAAAGCGTTGGCCCGGGCTTCACCTGAGGCCTGGACGCGTTAATCGTTGGTTTTTTCTATTGAAGACATTTGACCATTTGACCGTTGTCGGTCTGCGCGAGTGGGTGGCGCTCCCTGATCTGGGAGTCGCAGGCCTGCGAGCGAAAATCGACACCGGCGCCAGCACCTCCAGCCTGCATGCCACCGACATCGAGCCGTTCGAACGCGACGGCCAGAAATGGGTACGTTTCACCGCGCACCTGGGCACGGTGGTGCAGTTGCGTCACCGCCGCTGCGAAGCGCCACTGGTGACGCGCAAAACCATCAAAAGCTCCAACGGCCATGCCCAGGAGCGCTATGTGATTAGCACCACTCTGGCCCTGGGTGATCGTGTCTGGCCGATCGAGTTCACCCTCGCCTGCCGCAAGTCCATGCGCTATCGCCTGTTGCTCGGCTCCAAAGCCCTGATCGATGGCCAGTTGGTGGTCAATCCGGGCATCAAATATGTACAAGACAAGCCGGTGTTCCCGGTATCTACCTCCTCCACAGGTGTTGCATGAAGATCGCTGTGCTGTCGCGGAACCCGCGTCTGTATTCCACCCGCCGTCTGGTCGAAGCCGGAACCGAGCGCGGGCATGAAATGGTAGTGATCGACACCTTGCGCGCCTACATGAACATCGCCAGCCACAAGCCGCAGATCCACTATCGCGGCAAACCGCTGGAAGGTTTCGACGCGGTGATTCCGCGGATCGGTGCGTCGGTGACGTTTTATGGCTGCGCGGTGTTGCGTCAGTTCGAAATGATGGGGGTATTCCCGCTCAACGAATCGGTGGCCATCGCCCGTTCGCGGGACAAGTTGCGTTCGCTGCAACTGCTGTCGCGGCGCGGCATCGGCCTGCCGGTGACGGGTTTTGCTCACTCGCCGGATGACATTCCCGATTTGATCGACATGGTCAACGGCGCGCCGCTGGTAATCAAGGTGCTGGAAGGCACGCAGGGCATCGGCGTGGTGTTATGCGAAACCGCGACCGCCGCCGAATCGGTGATCGAGGCGTTCATGGGCCTGAAGCAAAACATCATGGTTCAGGAGTACATCAAGGAAGCGGGCGGTGCGGATATTCGTTGCTTCGTGGTCGGTGACAAAGTCATCGCAGCGATGAAGCGTCAGGCCAAGCCGGGCGAGTTCCGCTCCAACCTGCATCGTGGCGGCAGCGCCAGCCTGATCAAGATCACCCCGGAAGAGCGCATGACCGCGTTGCGCGCAGCCAAGGTCATGGGCCTGGCGGTGGCGGGTGTGGATATCCTGCGTTCCAATCACGGGCCGCTGGTTATGGAAGTGAACTCGTCGCCGGGGCTGGAAGGGATCGAGACCACTACCGGCAAGAATGTGGCGGGGATCATCATTGAGCATCTTGAGAAGAATGGCGGGCCGAATATGACCCGCACCAAAGGCAAGGGCTAAAGCGAAGAGCTAGAGCTAAGAGCAAGAGCCCCTCATCGGAACGCCGCCCGCCTAACCCTCTCCCGAAGGGAGAGGGGACTGATTGGGGGATATTGGAGAACTACGCCGACTTGAACGAGTACCGCTGAATCCATAATCGACCTGATTTTGCAGGTCGATGTATGACGCAAGACACCTCGGTCGGCTCCCTCTCCCTCTGGGAGAGGGCTGGGGTGAGGGGCTTTTGATCTACACAGCGTCCCTAGGCAACATTAGCCCCAACGGCAACCTCACCCGCGCTTCCAGTCCACCCCCGGACCGATTACGCAATTCAACATTGCCGCCATGCATCGAAGCAATCCGCTTCACAATCGCCAACCCCAAGCCGGTGCCCTTACCGCCCCGGGCACGATCGCCTCGCGTAAACGGGTTGAAAATCGCTTCAAGTTCCGAAGGATCAATCCCCGCGCCGCGGTCCATCACGCTCAGCACCACATAAGGCGCATTGACGTCACCGGACACATAAGCCGCGACTTCCACGCTACCGCCGGCATGGTTCAAGGCGTTGCCGATCAGGTTATTGAGCAAGCGCTTCATCGAGACCCGACGCAGCGGGAACGGCTGAATCGGCTCCAGACGCAAACGCACTTTCTCTTCATTCTGGTTGTATGGCGCCGCCACCTCGCGCACCAGATCAGTCAGATCCACCTCTTCCACCGACTCGTCGCGACCATCACGAATAAACGCGAGGAACTGGTCGAGAATCGCGTCCATGTCTTCGATGTCGCGCACCATGTCGTCGGTCAGGTCGTTGCGGTCGCCCATCAACTCCAGCGACAGGCGCAAGCGGGTCAACGGTGTGCGCAGATCATGGGATACGCCGGCCAGCATCAATTCACGCTCGCGACCGGCCTGTTCGACGTCTTCCGCCATCTGGTTGAAAGCGCGATAGACCTCGGTCATCTCGCTCGGTGTATCGCTGATCGGCAGCCGCACGCTACGGCCCTGACCAAGCTGCCGGGCGGCATACACCAGACGTTTCAACGGCTGGTTGAGCTGACTGACGAAAATCCATGCAGAGGCTGTCGAGAGCAAGCCGATGGCGAGGAACCAGCCGAGCACGTTCCAGATTTTCTGGCCACGCAACGGGTGCGGATACAACGGCACCTTCAACCAGCCATCACCGAGGCTCGGCGCGCGCACCCACAACGCTGGCGGCGAGTGCATGCGCAAACGCACTTCAGTGTCGGCGCCCAGCTCCGCCTGCATTTGTCGCTGATAGATTTCGCTGTACGGCCAGTGCTGTTCGCCTTCCGGCACACCGGCGCCGACCACCCGGATCAGGGTCGCCGCATCAGCAATCTTTGCGCGGTTTTCTTCATCCGCAGCCCAATAGGCACGCAGCGTCAGGGCGACGCCATGGCTGTATTGGCGATCCACCAGCACGTCCTCGTTCATCAACAGATAAACCAGGGTCAGCGCCTTGGAAAACAGCACGACGATGAGCACCAGCCAAAGGGTGCGGGAGAAAAAACTTTGGGGGAACCAGACAGGGGTTTTCATCTATAACCGCTACACACTTGCAGGAGCGAGCAATGCTCGCATATTGCGGATTGCGAGTCTGCGGGCATGGCCGTTCGACCAAAACCTGCAGACCCGCTCCTACAAATCACCGATCACTTGGTGGCGGCACCATCCGGTACGAACACGTAGCCCACGCCCCAGACAGTCTGGATATAGCGCGGCTTCGACGGATCAGGCTCGATCATGCGACGCAGACGGGAAATCTGCACATCGATGGAACGCTCGAGGGCATCCCACTCGCGGCCACGGGCCAGGTTCATCAGTTTGTCACGGGTCAGTGGCTGACGCGCGTTCATTACCAAAGCCTTGAGTACCGCAAACTCACCGGTGGTGAGCATGTGCACTTCTTCGCCGCGCTTCAATTCTCGAGTGGCCAGCGACAAGACGTAATCACCGAAGGTGACGTTTTCGTCTTCGCTGCCCGGCGCGCCCGGTACCGGTGCGGCCTGACGACGCAGGACAGCTTTGACACGGGCCATCAGCTCATCCGGGTTGAACGGCTTGGCCAGATAGTCGTCGGCGCCCAGTTCCAGGCCTTTGATGCGGCTCATCTCATCGCCCTTGGCGGTGAGCATGATGATCGGAATCTGATTGTTCGCGGCCCGCAGACGGCGGCACGCGGTCAGACCGTCTTCGCCAGGCAACATCAGGTCGAGGACCACCAGATTGAAAACTTCACGCGACAGCAGACGATCCATCTGCTCGGTGTTCGGTACGGTGCGGGCACGGTAGCCCTTGCTGACGAAAAAACGTTCCAGCAGGCTGCTTAAGCCCGGATCGTCGTCAACGATGAGAATTTTTTCGCCTTCAGCAGTTTGTGCAGTGCTGCTCATTGGATGCTCCTTTTAGCTCGGCGCGCATTATGGCGTAGCTGCCGTTATACGCACCGTGTGCATTGTTAGCAGATTTTTCCTTCACTGCCAGAAAACCGGGGTTTATGCCTACAGACTGCGACGCCCCCGAATGACAGAACGCTGGTTATAATGCGCGGCGTTTTGTGCCAGGCAACGTCTGAATCGTTACCGCAGGTGGCAGGCTTTTTTTCCTGCCGCGCGCAGTAATTGTTCGATTTCACGGGTCAATGGGCTGCCTTTTGACCCAGGCAGCGGCAATTTTCTAGCCGCTCAACCAGACTCCGGGCCTTTATTTCCGTGCCTGCGAGCCTGATTTCACAATATGTCAGGTGGTTTTATGGACAGCATCAACAGCCGCATTGCCGAGGAACTCGGCGTACGCCCACAACAGGTCGAAGCGGCCGTCGCGCTACTCGATGAAGGCTCTACCGTTCCCTTCATCGCCCGTTACCGGAAAGAAGTCACCGGCAGCCTCGATGACACCCAGTTGCGTCATCTGGAAGAGCGCCTGCGCTACCTGCAAGAACTCGACGAACGGCGCATCAGCATCCTCGCCAGCATCGAAGAGCAAGGCAAACTCACCCCTGCCCTTGAGCGCGACATCAAACTTGCTGACACCAAGACTCGCCTCGAAGACTTGTACCTGCCGTACAAGCAGAAGCGCCGTACCAAGGGCCAGATCGCCCTGGAAGCCGGCCTCGGCGACTTGGCCGATGGCCTGTTCAACGACCCGAACCTGACCCCGGAAACCGAAGCCGCACGCTTCGTCGATGCCGAAAAAGGCGTGGCCGACGTGAAGGCTGCGCTCGAAGGCGCCAAATACATCCTCATGGAACGCTTCGCAGAAGACGCCAGCCTGCTGGAGAAACTGCGTAACTACCTGAAACAGGAAGCGACCCTCAGTGCCCGCGTCATCGCTGGCAAGGAAGAGGACGGCGCCAAGTTCCGCGATTACTTCGAACACGACGAACCGCTGAAAAGCATGCCGTCGCACCGCGCGCTCGCCATTTTCCGTGGACGCAACGAAGGCATCCTCAGCTCCGCGCTGAAAGTCGGCGACGAACTGCCGGGCACCATGCACCCGTGCGAAGGCATGATCGGCCAGCAATTCGGCATCCAGAACCAGAACCGCCCGGCCGACAAGTGGCTCGGTGA
Source organism: Pseudomonas sp. Mb7 (assembly GCF_054790525.1). Taxonomy (NCBI): domain Bacteria; kingdom Pseudomonadati; phylum Pseudomonadota; class Gammaproteobacteria; order Pseudomonadales; family Pseudomonadaceae; genus Pseudomonas; species Pseudomonas sp. Mb7. The sequence continues at coordinate 5,925,939 of NZ_CP186501.1, read as the reverse complement.
AGTGGTGCGCTGGACCTGGAAGGTCAAGCTCTACACCCACCTGGAAACCGACCTGCTCGGCGAGCTGCGTGACGGCGCCGAAACCGAAGCGATCAACGTCTTCGCCCACAACCTGCACGACTTGCTGCTGGCCGCCCCGGCCGGCCCGCGTGCAACACTGGGTCTCGACCCGGGCCTGCGTACCGGCTGCAAGGTCGCCGTGGTCGACTCGACCGGCAAACTGCTTGATCACGCCACGGTTTACCCGCACGTGCCGCACAACAAATGGGATCAGACCATCGCCATTCTGGCCGCCCTGTGCGCCAAGCATTCAGTTGATCTGATCGCCATCGGCAACGGCACCGCCAGCCGCGAGACCGACAAACTGGCGATCGAGCTGATCAAAAAATATCCAGCGATGAAGATGACCAAAGTCATGGTCTCCGAAGCCGGTGCATCGGTGTACTCGGCGTCGGAACTGGCGGCCAAGGAATTCCCGGATCTGGATGTGTCGATCCGCGGCGCGGTGTCCATCGCCCGTCGTCTGCAGGATCCACTGGCTGAGCTGGTGAAAATCGATCCGAAATCCATCGGTGTCGGCCAGTATCAGCACGACGTTTCGCAGTTGAAACTGGCGCGCGGCCTGGACGCTGTGGTCGAGGACTGCGTGAACGCCGTCGGCGTTGACGTGAACACCGCTTCGGTGGCGCTGCTGGCGCGGATCTCCGGCCTCAACGCGACGCTGGCGCAAAACATCGTCACGCACCGCGACGAACACGGTGCGTTCAAAACCCGCGCAGCGCTGAAGAAAGTCGCGCGTCTGGGCGAAAAAACCTTCGAACAGGCGGCCGGTTTCTTACGCGTGATGAACGGCGACAACCCGCTGGATTCGTCGGCCGTTCACCCGGAAGCCTACCCGCTAGTGCAGCGCATTGCCGCTGAAACCGACCGCGACATTCGCTCGCTGATCGGCGATGCCGGGTTCCTCAAGCGTCTGGATCCGAAGAAATTCACCGACGAGACGTTCGGTCTGCCAACCGTCACCGACATCCTGCAAGAGCTGGAAAAACCGGGCCGCGACCCGCGTCCGGAGTTCAAGACTGCCGAGTTCCAGGAAGGCGTTGAAGACCTCAAAGACCTGCAATTGGGGATGATCCTCGAAGGCGTTGTCACCAACGTGACCGCATTCGGTGCCTTCGTCGACATCGGCGTGCATCAGGACGGTCTGGTGCACATCTCGGCGCTGTCGGAGAAGTTCATCAAGGACCCGCGTGAAGCGGTGAAGGCCGGCGATGTGGTGAAAGTGAAGGTCATGGAAGTCGACATTCCGCGCAAACGCGTCGGTCTGTCGATGCGCATGGGCGACACCCCGGGCGAGAAGATCGACGGCGCCCGTGGCTCGCGTCCAGGCTCGGCGCAACGCCAGCCTTCGAACAACGCGCCGCGCAAGGAAACCGCCACCGCAGCGCCAGTGAACAACGCGATGGCCTCGCTGTTCGCCAACGCCAAGCAGTTGAAGAAACGCTGATGGAAATTCCGGCCGGGCTCGTCGAGAGCGCGTTTTTCAAGCTGTTGGGCTGCCGCCTGCACAGCCTGGAAACCGGGGTGGCGCAAGTCGCCCTGGTGCTGGAACCGGAACTGCGCAATCGCGGCGGCAAATTGCACGGTGGCGCGCTGTTCAGTCTGGTCGATATCGCCATGGGGCTGGCCTGTTCCAGCACTCATGGCTTCGATCAGCAGAGCGCGACCATCGAATGCAAGATCAACTATATCCGCGCCGTTTCCGACGGTGAGGTCATGTGCACGGCGCGGGTGATTCACCCGGGCCGACGTACTTTGGTGGTCGAAGCCGACGTGATGCAGGGCGACAAACTGGTCGCAAAAGCGCAAGGCACGTTCGCTGTCCTGTAGCTACCGGTCATCATTTTGAGTTAATTTCGGCTCAACGAATCCTGTAGGAGCTGCCGCAGGCTGCGATCTTTTGATTTTGTTTTTCAATAGCAAGATCAAAAGATCGCAGCCTGCGGCAGCTCCTACAGGTATGTGTGCGGCTGACCGGCTAGAAAAACCAGGCGAAAACGCCAGTTTCAACTTCACCCTTGTAGACCGTCTTGCCCACCCCCATATTGGGGCGACTGACGCGTGAAGGAATCCAAATTGAGCGAACTTCTCAACCGCCGCCTGGCTCTGCTCGGCGAGCGCGCTAACCTCTCTCTGCTCGAGCAGTGCCTGCACGGTATCGAACGTGAATGCCTGCGCGTGACCAGCGAAGGTCGCCTGGCGCAAACGCCGCACCCCGAAGCCTTGGGTTCCGCGCTGACCAACGAACAAATCACCACCGACTACTCCGAGTCGCTGCTGGAATTCATCACGCCCGCTCTGCCGGATCCGGCCGACACGTTGGCGAGCCTGGACAAGATTCACCGCTTTGCCTACAGCAAGCTCGGCAACGAGTACCTGTGGAGTCCATCGATGCCGTGCCCGTTGCCGGCCGAGGAAGACATCCCGATCGCCTACTACGGCACCTCCAACATCGGTCAGCTCAAGTACGTCTACCGCAAGGGCCTGGCCCTGCGGTACGGCAAGACCATGCAGTGCATCGCCGGGATTCACTACAATTTCTCCCTGCCGGAAAAGCTCTGGCCACTGCTGCGCGAAACCGAAGGTTTTGTCGGCACCGATCGCGATTACCAGTCGTTTTCCTACATCGCACTGATCCGTAATTTCCGTCGTTACAGCTGGCTCCTGATGTACCTGTTCGGTGCTTCGCCAGCGCTGGACGCCGGTTTCCTGCGTGGCCGTTCGCATCAGTTGGAACAGCTCGATCCAGACACGCTGTATCTGCCGTACGCGACCAGCCTGCGCATGAGCGACCTTGGTTACCAGAGCAACGCCCAGGCCGGTCTGACGCCTTGCTACAACGATCTGGCGAGCTACACCGACAGCCTGCGCAAAGCCGTGGCCACGCCGTACGCGCCGTACGTTGAAGTCGGCACGCACCAGGATGGTGAGTGGGTGCAGCTCAACACCAACATCCTGCAGATCGAAAACGAGTACTACTCCAACATCCGCCCGAAACGCGTGACCTATACCGGCGAGCGGCCGATTCAGGCACTGGTGGCCCGTGGCATTCAGTACGTTGAAGTGCGTTGCCTGGACATCAACCCGTTCCTGCCGATGGGCATCGACCTCACCGAGTCGCGCTTCCTCGACGCGTTCCTGCTGTACTGCGCGCTGAACGACAGCCCGTTGCTGACCAACACCTCGTGCGGCAATGCGACGTCGAACTTCCTCAGCGTGGTCAAGGAAGGTCGTCGTCCAGGCCTGCAATTGCAGCGTGACGGTGAACCGGTCGAGATGAAGACCTGGGCGGCAGAACTGCTGGAGCAAATCGCCCCGCTGGCGGCGCTGCTGGATCAGAGCCATGGCGGCGATGCGCACAGCAAGGCGCTGGATGCGCAACTGGCCAAGGTCAGCGATCCGTCCCTTACGCCATCCGCGCAAGTGTTGGCGGCGATGGCGGAGCACAAGGAAAGCTTTGCGCAGTTTTCGTTGCGTCAGAGTCAGGCGCATGCCGAGTTTTTCCGTAGCGAGCCTTTGGCGGCGGATGAGCAGGCGAAGTTTGAGGAGCTGGCGCGTACTTCTCTGGCAGCGCAGGCTGAGCTGGAGCAGAACGAAGTCGGTGATTTCGACGTATTCGTCGGGTCGTATCAGGCGAGTATTTTGGCGATCAGCAACTGAAGAGCCCCTCCCCCTAACCCTCTCCCGGAGGGAGAGGGGACTGACCGGGTTGTTGGTGCGAAGTACGCTGACGTGAAATACCGAGCCGAACTCAGGCCTTGAAAAGCACAAAGATCGGCTCCCTTTCCCCCTCGCCCCTCTTGGGGGAGAGGGCTGGGGTGAGGGGGCAAAGATCTAACGTCGAACGCAAGATCCGAAATATCCACAATTCTGATCGTTCCCACGCTCCGCGTGGTAACGCCTCAAGGGACGCTCTGCGTCCAGGTGACGCGGAGCGTCACCGGCTGCATTCCCACGCAGAGCGTGGGAACGATCTACCCCCCCAATCCCACCAAGCCTTAGATTTTTCCGCTCATAAGCTCATTCTAAAAAGTTATTTATTTACTGATTCTTAGATCATTTAGTCTCCTTTCACGCCGACGCTCGGTCGCCTGATATGGAGCTGTTCAATGAAACTGAATTTCCCGCTTCGCCTACTGGCCGCGGCCTCTCTGGCTGCCGCGAGTTTTCTGGCCCAGGCCGCCGACCTTACCGTCGCCTACCAAACCACCGTTGACCCGGCGAAAGTCGCCCAGGCCGACGGCGCCTACGAAAAAGCCACCAAAGCCGACATCGCCTGGCGCAAGTTCGACAACGGCGCCGACATCATCGCTGCCATCGCCTCCGGTGACGTGCAGATCGGCTACCTCGGTTCGAGCCCGCTGACCGCCGCGATCACGCGCAAAGTCCCGGTCGAAACCTTCCTAATCGCCACCCAGATCGGCGCCGCCGAAGCACTGGTCGCTCGCGACGGTTCCGGGATCAAGACCCCGCAAGACCTGATCGGCAAAAAAATCGCCGTGCCGTTCGTATCCACCGGTCACTACAGCCTGCTCGCGGCGCTGAAGCACTGGAACATTGATCCGTCGAAAGTCACCGTGCTCAACCTCGCCCCGCCAGCGATCATTGCCGCGTGGAAACGCGGTGACATCGACGCCACCTACGTGTGGGATCCGGCACTCGGTGTCGCCAAGGAAAACGGCAAAGTGCTGATCACCTCCGGCGAACTGGCCAAGTTTGGCGCGCCGACGTTCGATGCGTGGATCGTGCGCAAAGACTTCGCCGAGAAGCACCCGGAAATCGTCACCGCGTTCGCCAAGGTCACCCTCGACGCCTACGCCGACTACCGCAAAGACCCGAAAGCCTGGCTCGCCAAACAGTCCAACGTCGACAAACTGGTGAAACTCTCCGGCGCCAAGGCCAGCGACATTCCGCTGCTGCTGCAAGGCAACGTCTACCCGCTGGCGGCTGATCAAGTCGTCACCCTAGGCGCGCCGACCACCAAAGCCATCACCGACACCGCCGCGTTCCTCAAGGAGCAGGGCAAGGTCGAAGCGGTTCTGCCGGACTACGCGCCGTACGTCAGCGCCAAATACATCACCAACTGACCGGGAGTTAACTGCGATGGCCTTGCTACAGCTGGAGCGCATCAGCGCACAGTACCCGGGCAGCCCGACACCGGTGCTGGCGGATATTTCTCTGACCCTGGGGCCTCAGCAATTGCTGGTGGCCCTCGGCCCGTCCGGCAGTGGCAAGACTTCGCTGTTGAACCTGATTGCCGGTTTCGTCGAGCCGAGCGCCGGGCGCATCACCCTCGACGGTGTGCCGGTCAAAGGCCCGAGCGCCGAACGTGGCGTGGTGTTCCAGGACGACGCTTTGCTGCCTTGGCAGGACGTGTTGGCCAACGTTGCATTCGGTCTGGAGCTGGCCGGTATCGCCAAGGACAAGCGCGAAAAAATCGCCCGTGAAATGCTCGCGCTGGTTGATCTCTCAGGGTTCGAAAGTCGCCGCATCTGGCAACTCTCCGGTGGCCAGAAGCAACGTGTCGGCCTCGCCCGCGCGCTCGCCGCTGATCCGCGCGTGTTGCTGATGGACGAGCCTTTCGGTGCCCTCGACGCGTTCACTCGCGAACAGATGCAGGAGCTGTTGCTGCAAGTCTGGCAGCGCACGGCCAAACCGGTTTTCCTGATTACCCACGACATTGAAGAAGCGGTGTTCCTCGCCACTGACCTGATTCTGCTCGCGCCGAATCCGGGGCAGATCGTTGAGCGTCTGCACCTGGATTTCGGTCAGCGTTACGCCACTGGCGAGTCCGCCCGTGCGATCAAATCCGATCCGCGTTTTATCGAAACCCGTGAACACGTGCTGAGCAAAGTGTTCTCGCAACGCAGCGCCGCACAACGGCAGGAGCGCGCATGAGCAGTTACGACGTTTCCTCGGCTGCGGTAAAACCCGCGAAACCATCCGTGGCGATTCCCGTACGCCGCAGCCTCAGCACGCGCTGGATCAGCCTGCTGACGCTGTTCGCGTTGTTGGCAATCTGGTGGGCCGTAACAGCCACTGGATTGATCGAGCCGCTGTTCCTGCCGCCACCGTCCGCCGTGCTGCAAAAAGGCTGGTTGCTGGCGACTACTGGTTACATGGATTCGACGTTGTGGCAGCACTTGGGCGCCAGCCTGAGCCGCATCGGTCTGGGCCTCGGTTTTGCGATCCTGACCGCCGTGCCGGTGGGCATTGCCATCGGGGCCAATCGCATCGCCCGTGGCGTGCTCGATCCGCTGATCGAGTTCTACCGCCCTATCCCACCGCTGGCCTATTTGCCGCTGATCGTGATCTGGTGCGGCATCGGCGAGTTGTCGAAAGTGCTGCTGATCTATCTGGCGATTTTCGCGCCGATTGCCATTGCCACCGCGACCGGTGTGCGCACGGTTGATCCGGCGAAATTGCGTGCTGCGCAGTCGCTGGGCGCGACGCGTTTGCAGCTGATTCGTCATGTAATTTTGCCGAGCGCGTTACCGGATATTTTGACTGGCGTGCGCATTGGTCTGGGGGTTGGTTGGTCGACGTTGGTCGCCGCTGAATTAATCGCAGCCACCAGTGGCTTGGGCTTCATGGTGCAGTCGGCCGCGCAATTCCTGGTCACCGATGTGGTGGTGCTGGGGATTCTGGTTATCGCCCTGATCGCCTTCGCCATGGAAATGGGCCTGCGCGCCCTGCAACGCAAACTGGTGCCGTGGCACGGCCAGGCCCACTAAATCGCCTTGTGAAACTTCCCCTGTGGGAGCGAGCCTGCTCGCGAAAGCGTCGGATCAGTCACTGCACTGTCGCCTGACACTCCGCATTCGCGAGCAGGCTCGCTCCCACAAAAGCATGACACTCGAATTCGAAGAGAAAGACCATGAGCAGCCTCAACATCACCCCATTAAGCTCGGCCCTCGGCGCGCAGATCAGCGGCGTCGACATCAGTCAGCCGCTGAGCCTGGAACACCGCGACGCCATCGAACAAGCGCTGCTCAAGTATCAAGTGTTGTTCTTCCGCAAACAGCCAATCGAACCGCCACAACAAGCGCGTTTCGCCGCGTACTTCGGTGATCTGCACATTCACCCGATCTACCCGAACGTGCCGGAACAACCGGAAGTGTTGATCCTCGACACCGCCGTCACCGACGTGCGTGACAACGCGATCTGGCACACCGACGTGACCTTCCTGCCGACGCCGGCGATGGGCGCGGTGCTCAGCGCCAAGTTGCTGCCGGAGTTCGGTGGCGACACGCTGTGGGCCAGCGGGATTGCTGCGTACGAAGCGCTGTCGGCGTCAATGAAAGCCTTGCTCGAAGGGCTGACCGCGACCCACGATTTCACTCGCTCGTTTCCACTGGAGCGTTATGGCAATACGCCTGAAGCGTTGGCGCAGTGGGAAGAGGCACGGCGCAAGAATCCACCGCTGTCGCACCCGGTGATCCGTACGCATCCGGTCAGCGGGCGGCGTTCGTTGTTCGTCAATGAAGGCTTCACGTCGAAGATCAATGAGCTGTCGGAAACCGAGAGCGAGGCGATTCTGAAGTTTCTGTTCGCCCATGCGACGCGGCCGGAATTCACCATTCGCTGGCGTTGGCAGCAGGACGACATTGCGTTCTGGGATAACCGCGTGACTCAGCATTACGCGGTGGATGATTATCGGCCGGCGCGGCGGGTGATGCAGCGGGCGACGGTGTTGGGGGATGTGCCGTTTTTTCGTTGAGCCGTTTTAACAGCCAAAAGCCCCTCACCCTAACCCTCTCCCGGAGGGAGAGGGTTAGGGTGAGGGGGGATGTTTTAGAGGTACGCCGACCTGATATTGCTTTGCTGAATCCATAGTCGACTCGGTTTTTCAGGTCGATGTATGGCTACAGACACCTCGGTCGGCCCCTCTCCCTCTGGGCGGTCCGACGTTTCGGGAGGGCTGGGGTGAGGCTGACTCACTCCGCCGTCGAAGGCTTCTCCCAAAGATTGATCCCGCCCTCTTGGGCAAACCGGTCAATCTCCGCCAGCTCCTCAGCACTGAAGCTCAAATTCTTCAACGCCCCGACGTTCTCGATAATCTGCTCCGGCCGGCTCGCACCAATCAGCGCCGAGGTCACCCGTGAATCCCGCAACGTCCACGCCAGTGCCAGTTGCGCCAGACTCTGACCACGACGCTTGGCAATTTCATTCAACGCCCGCACATGAGCGATGTTGGCCTCGGACAGATGCGAAGCCTGCAACGAACCACCGCCCGGACGATTGACCCGCGCATCCGCCGGCACGCCGTTGAGGTATTTGTCGGTGAGCAGACCTTGCGCCAACGGAGTGAAAGCAATCACGCCAGTACCGAGTTCATCGGTGGTATCCAGCAGATCCTTTTCCACCCAGCGATTGAGCAGGTTGTACGCTGGTTGATGAATCAGCAGCGGCACTTTCCACTCGTTCAACAGCGCCGCGATCTCGCGGGTTTTCACCCCGGAATACGACGAGATACCGATGTACAACGCCTTGCCCTGTTGCACGGCAGTGGCGAGGGCGCTGGCGGTCTCTTCCAGCGGGGTATCCGGGTCGAAACGGTGCGAATAGAAGATATCCACATAGTCCAGACCGAGGCGCTGCAGGCTCTGGTCGAGGCTGGCCAGCACATATTTGCGCGAGCCGCCGCCCTGGCCGTAAGGGCCGGGCCACATGTCCCAACCGGCCTTGCTGGAGATGATCAGCTCATCACGATACTGCTTGAAATCTTCGCGCAGCAGGCGGCCGAAATTGATCTCGGCGCTGCCGTACGGCGGGCCATAGTTGTTGGCCAGGTCGAAGTGGTTGATCCCCAAGTCGAACGCGGTGCGCAGTAAGGCACGCTGGGTGTCGATCGGCGTGCTGTCGCCGAAGTTGTGCCACAGGCCCAGCGACAGCGCCGGCAGCACCAGACCGCTGCGGCCGACGCGGCGGTAAGGGATGGAGTCATAGCGGTTTTCGGCAGCGGTGTAAGTCATCGAATCCTCTCTTGTCTGTCTTGAAATGGGTGTCGACTTCATCGCTAGCAGGCTAGCTCCCACATTGGAATGCATTTCCCTGTGGGAGCTAGCCTGCTAGCGAAGGGTGTTACACAAATCGATTGCCGGGTCGGGCCAGACCCAGGTTCTGGCGCAACGTCCGGCCTTCATACTCGGTTCTGAACAGCCCGCGCCGTTGCAGTTCCGGGACCACGCCATTGGCGAAGTCTTCGAGCCCGCCGGGCAAGTGCGGCACCAGCACGTTGAAACCGTCCGCCGCGCCCTGTTCGAACCATTCCTGCAAGCGATCAGCGATCTGCTCCGGCGTACCGACCAGGCTGTAATGCCCGCGCCCGCCCGCAATCTTGCGCCCCAGATCGGCAAGGCTCAGGTTCTCGCGCCCCGCCAGCTCAGTGAGCAATTTCTGCCGGCTCTGCTGACCGCTTTCCGTCAGCGGCAACTCCGGCAACGGCCCGTCCAGCGGGTACTTCGACAAATCGAAGTTACCCAGCATACGCCCAAGCAAGGCAACGCCAACCTCGGGTTCGACTAATTGCTGAAACGTTTCACATTTTTCCTGTGCTTCGGCTTCGGTGCCGCCGACCACGACAAAAACCCCGGGCATGACTTTCAGCGAATCGGCGCTGCGACCGTACTTGGGCAAACGTGCTTTGAGGTCGGCGTAGAACGCCTGAGCGTTGGCCAGAGAGGTCTGCGCGGTGAACACCACCTCAGCGGTCTGCGCCGCCAATTCACGCCCAGTCTCGGAAGAACCGGCCTGAACAATCACCGGGTGCCCTTGCGGCGAACGCGCGAGGTTCAGCGGGCCTTTGACCCGGAAGTGCTCACCTGCGTGATCCAGCACATGCAATTTCGCAGGGTTGTAATACTCGCCACTGGCCTTGTCGCGAATGAAGGCATCGTCCTCCCAACTGTCCCAAAGTCCGGTCACGACCTGATGAAATTCACGAGCGCGGCTGTAGCGCTCGGCGTGACCGATATGTTCGTCTCGCCCGAAGTTCAGCGCTTCGGCAGCATTGTCCGACGTCACCAGATTCCACCCCGCACGCCCACCGGAAAGGTGATCGAGCGAAGCGAATTTGCGCGCCACATGATACGGCTCGTTGTAACTGGTGGTCGCCGTGGCGATCAGGCCGATGCGCTCGGTCACCGCACTCAGGGCAGAGAGCAACGTCAGCGGCTCAAAGTGATCGGAACGCGTCATGCGGCTGGCGATGTCCTGAGTTGGCGCGGCGACGCTGTCGGCGACAAACAACGCATCGAATTTTGCCGCCTCGGCAATCTGCGCCAGACGTTTGTAATGGGCGAAATCCAGACCCGCATTCGCCGGCACATCCGGATGACGCCACGCCGCCACGTGGTGCCCGGTGGCCATGAGGAATGCGCCGAGTTTCAACTGTCTGCTCATCTCAGAAATCCTTGCGCAGTTGCACGCCGAAGTAGCGCTCGTCATCCCGTGGCACAGCGCGATAGATGTAATTGCCGCCGCTGGCAAGCAACGGCGAATAGGATTTGTCGGTGAGGTTCTTGCCGAGCAACGCGATGCGCCAGCCGTTGCTGTAGTCGGCGAGCGCGACACTGGCGTTCCACAGACCGTAGGCGCCCTGCTTGGTGTCGACGTTCTGGCTGATGTCGTACTGCACTTCGCTCTGCCAGCTGTAGTCGGTGCCGAGTTCGATATCCAGACCGTTATCCAGCGGGATGCTGTAGTCGGCGCGCACGTAGCTTTTCCAGTCCGGACTGAACGGCAGCGGTTTGCCGTTGACGTTGCACGACGCCGCTGCGCCTGCCGGGCAGGCGAATTCGTAGATGCGCGCGCGGGTGTAGGCGAGTGCGCCGGACAGCTTCAATTGCTGGGTCGCCTGCAAGGCGTAATCGAGTTCGACACCTTCGGTGCTGACACTGCCAGCGTTGATCAGGCGCGTCACCACTTGCCCGGCGACGGTGTCGAAGAAGTTCGCCTGATAGTTGTCGTACTCGCTGTGGAATATCGCGAGGTTGGTGGTCAGGCGATTGTTCCAGCTCGTCGCTTTGATCCCCGCTTCCCAGGTGTTGGAGGTTTCCGGTTTGAGCGCCTCGGTGTCGCGCGGCTGCATGTTGAAGAACACGTTGTAGGCCGGGCCTTTGTAGCCGCGCGAGTAGGTCAGGTAAGTAGTGACGGTATCGCTGAGGTCGTACTGCACGCCGAGGCGACCGGACCAGCCATCTTCGTCCACCGAACCGGAACTGCTGGTGGCCGGTTGAATGCCGCTGACGGTGGTTGCTGAAGTCGAAACGCGGCGGTGATCGTATTCGAGATCATCGTGGGTGTAGCGCAGGCCAGCGATGCCGCGAAAGTCCGAGGTGAAGTTCAGGGTGGCCTCGCCGAACGCTGCGTAGCTGTCGCTGGTGGTGCTGTAATCAGCGACGCCGCGATCGGTGCGTGTGGTCGTTGTCAGCGTGCGCTGATACGTCTCGTCGTCCTTGCCGTGCATGTAGAACAGGCCGCCGACGTACTCGAGAAATTCACCCTTCGGCGAAGCCAGACGCAGCTCTTGCGAGTATTGATCGAAAGCCAGATCGCCCTTGTCCGCCGTGCCGGGAAACGCTGCGGTCACTGTGCCGAGACGGTCGCCGTCCTGATATTGGGTGTTGTCCCAGCCGCGCCATGCGGTGATCGACGTCAGGGTGTAATCGCCCAGTTGCCAGTCGAGCTGGCCGGACAGACCTTTGTTGGTGTCCTCAACGTGTGAGCGGGTGTCGGTGTTGATGTCGCGGTTGTGGCTGCTTGCATTGACCGGACTCAGCGCGTTGGCGAAGGCCGGGGTCAGCGACTTGCTGACCACGCCGTTTGGACCGTCGTCGTGGGACTGCATGTAGTCGGCGATCAAGGTGAAGGTGACGTCGTCATTCGGGGTGAATTCGAGTTTGCCGCGCACGCCACGATGGTTGTAACCGTTGACCTCCTGGCCATTGTGCTGGTTGTCGACGTTGCCATCGTAGGTCCCGAATAGCGTGCTGATCGAGCCTTTCAACGTGTCCGGAATCAGGCTGCCGCCAATGCCGAATCGGGTGCGGCTTTCGTTGCCGCTGTAATACGACTGATCGATGTAACCGTGGGTCTCGGCGGTTGGCGCCTTGCTGGTGATGTTGAGTACACCGGCCGAGGCGTTCTTGCCGAACAGCGTACCTTGCGGGCCGCGCAGCACTTCGACGCGCTCCAGATCCAGCAAGTCGAGAGTGGATTGGCCGGGACGCGCGTAGACCACACCATCGATTACCGTCGCCACGGTCGGCTCGACGCCCGGCGAGGTGGAAATCGTACCGACGCCGCGCACGAACAACGAGGTGTCCTTGTTCGATGCGCCGGTGCGGAAATTCAGCGACGGCACTTGCTGCACGATACTCGCCACGCCGTTGCGGTTGTCGCGCTCAAGTTGTTCGCCGTCGATCACCGAGACCGCGACCGGCACCTTTTGCAGCGATTCTTCGCGGCGCGTGGCGGTGACGGTCACGGATTTGAGTGTCGGCTCCTGATCACTGCTCTCGGTAGCGAATGCGTTGGGCAACGGCAGCGCCGCCAACCCCGTAAATAACCAACCAGCGGCGCGGATCGATTGCGCCAGTTTGTTTGTCGCCCCAGGAATGTTGTGCATGTTTGCCCGCTCGAAATTGGCCCTTAACCGCTGCCGTTCTGCGACGACAGCGCCTGAATCGGTGTCTTGGGCATTCGCTCGAGCGAGTAGCAGACAGCGCGCTTTGTTAGCGCTACCATCGACAGTATTGGCAAGCCGCACATAGAGCGTCCAATACTGAAAAATTACTTTTATATGCGATTTGGTTTTTAAGAAGGATCGAACCTTGAGCGAAGAAAAACCCCGCAAACGCCGTGGCGCCGGACGTGTAACGCTGAATGCCGTGGCGCGTGAGGCCGGGGTTTCGGCGATCACCGTGTCACGCTATTTCAACCAGCCTGAGCAGGTTTCGCCCGAGCGTCGCGAGCGGATTGCGGCGGTGGTGGCCGAGTTGGGTTACGTGCCGAATCTGGTGGCCGGCGGGCTGGCCTCGGCGCGGGGGAAAATCGTCGGCATGGTGATCCCGAATATCTCCGGGCCGATCTTCGCCAATACCATTCAAGGCTTCAGCGATACGCTCAGTCGTTATGGCTATCAGCTGTTGCTGGCGTCGAGTTACTTCAGCACTGAACAAGAAGAAAACGCCGTGCGTGCGTTTCTCGGCTGGTCGCCAGCGGCGCTGGTGCTGACCAGTCACTTTCACAGTGCGGGCACGGAAAAGATGATCGCCGAGGCGGATGTTCCGGTGATCGAGACGTGGGATTACCAGCCGGCGCGTGAGCCGATGCAGATCGGCTTTTCGCATTTCGAGGTGGGCGTGACAGCCGCCAGATATCTGCTGGAAAAAGGCTACCAACGTATCGCCTTCGTGCAGAACAGTGCGCCGGGGGACTTCAGCGCCCTGGAACGCCGCGATGGTTACGCGGCGACCTTGCGTAAATCCGGCCTGGATCCTTGGGTCTACGCCCCTGACGCTGATCGTGCGCCATTCGAGGCCGGCAAACAGGCGATGGATGCGCTGATGAATGCCTCACCGCGCCCCGACGCAATCATTTTCGCCAACGACAACCTCGCCGCCGGCGGCCTGCTCGCCGGGCAACGCGCCGGTTTCAAAATCCCCGAAGACTGTGCCGTTCTTGGCTTCGGCGATTACCCGTTCGCCGAGATGCTTTTGCCGAGCCTGAGCACGATCAAACCACCGGCGCTGGAGATCGGCGTACTGGCCGCAACACGCGTATTGGAAAGTCTTGGCGTGTTGCCGAGCGACGAGGTGCAACGGCTGAACCTGCTGCAATGCCAGGTCATCGAGCGCGAAAGCACCTGATGAATATGGTGGGGGCTGGATTGGCTATGCTCTAAAGAACACCGAGGTGGCCCTATCGCGAGCAGGCTCGCTCCCACAGGGATTTCCTGTGTACGTAAAATTTATGTCCAGCCGAGATCCATTGTGGGAGCGAGCCTGCTCGCGAAAGCGATTATTCAGGCAATGCACCTTCACCAGACAGAACCCGCCATGCACACTGCCATCATCATTTTCTTCGGCCTGGTCCTGCTCGCTCTGATGCTCTACATCGGCGAGCGCATCGGCTTCAGCCGCCAGACCATGGCCTACGGCTTCGCCGCCCTGTGGCTGGCATTGACGATGATTAATGGCGCCGTGGGAGTGGTGCATGCGGGCCAGCCGCTAGGTTCGGAAATTGCGATTGGCAGTGCGGTGTTCGGCATACCGATGGCGGCGATGGTGTTGTTCATGGTGCTAAGCGCCGAGTCCTGAACGGACCCGACGCTCAGGCGCCGATCAACGGACCAAGTGCAGGAACTGCATGTGCCGTTCGTACTGGTCGAGGATGTCGTTGATGATCTGCTCTTTGGTGTAGCCGACCAGATCGTAGTCCTGACTGCCCTCGCTCAAATGCACTTCGGCGCGGTAATAGCGACGATTGTTGAGCTGCTTCGAGCCCATCCCGCCACGCGCGAACGACGGCGTGAAGTAGCCGCGCATCTGCACCTGATAGATGAACGGATGCGCATCACCATGGCCGATTTCGAGGCTGACGCTGTCATTCGCCGGATCCGGCTGGGTGACCACGTTGAGGCCTTTTTCAACGAACACCGCCGTCACTTCTTCAATTGCCGGGCGTACCGTGGTGTCCATGAAGCGGTACACCTCGTCACGCGACGGGAAGTGCACCGCCTGACTCAGCCGCTGACGCCAGCCGCCCGTACCGCGCCGTGAACCGGAGACCGGTGCCAGCGAGTGCAACTGCGCGATCTGCTTCTGCGACTCCAGATAGAACGCCTTGTGCAAGCCCCACATCATCAACAGCAGGATCAACGAGAACGGCAACGAGGTCAGCACTACCGCTGATTTCAGCGCATCGATACTGCCGGAGAACAGCAACGCACTGGTGATCAGCGCCGTCATCGCGCCCCAGAACACTCGCAGCCATTTCGGCCCGTCTTCGTCTGGGTTGCCACCCTTGGCCGACAGGGTCGAGAGCACCACGGTGCCGGAGTCGGCAGACGTCACGAAGAACACGAAGCTGATAAACACCGTCACGGCGATGACGGTTTTGCTCCACGGGTAGGTTTCCAGCAGCAGGTAAATGCTCATCGACGGATTGTCGATGGCCGACATGCCCAGCGCGCTCATGCCGTGGTTGAGCACTTGATCCAGCGCGCTGTTGCCGAAAATCGACATCCACGCGAGGGTGAAACCGAGCGGAATCAGCAGCACGCCGAAAACGAATTCACGGATGGTCCGGCCACGGGAAATCCGGGCGATGAACAGGCCCACGAACGGCGACCATGCAATCCACCAGGCCCAGTAAAACACTGTCCAGCCGCCGAGCCAGTCGCTCGGTTTGTCGTAGGCGTAGAGGTCGAAACTCTTCATCGGCAAGGCGCCGAGGTAGTCGCCAAGATTCTGGATCAAGGTGTTGAGCAGGTGCTGGGTAGGCCCGGCGAACAACACGAACAGCAGCAGCGCACAGGCCAGCAGCATGTTGATGTCGGACATCACACGCACGCCTTTATCGACGCCGGAGACGGCAACGATGATCGCCGCGCCCATCATCAGCGTGATCAGACCGACTTGAATCCACTGGGTGTGAGCGATGCCGAACAGGTAGTCGAGACCGGAGTTGAGGTGCAGCACACCAAAACCCATGTCGGCGCCCAGACCGAACACCGTGGCGATGATGCCGAAGCCGTCCACTGCGTAACCAATCGGGCCGTTGATGCGTTTGCCAATCAGCGGATACAACGCCGAGCGCAGCGCCAGCGGCAGGTTGTGGCGGTAGGCGAAGTAGGCCAGCGCCATGCCGACGAAGGCAAACACGCCCCAGCCATGCAGGCCCCAGTGCAGAAACAGAATCTGCATCGCCTGACGTGCCGCATCCGCGGTGCCCGCCTCGCCTTGCGGCGGCTGGAGCATATGGGTCAGCGGTTCAGAGACGCAGAAGAAGAACAGCGTGATGCTGATCCCGGCGGCGAACAGCATGCCGGCCCAGGACAAGTAACTGAATTCGGGCTCGTCGTGGTCGGCACCGAGTTTTATCTTGCCGTAGCCGGATAAGGCGGTGACCACCACGAAGACCAGATACAGGGTCATCGCGAGCATGTAGTACCAGCCGACCGTATTGGCCGCCCAGTTTTGCGCTTCCAGCAGCCAGGCGCCTGCCTGCTCCGGCATGGCGATGACAACGAGACCAAACAGCAGAATGACCGTCGCGGCGAAGTAGAACACCGGCGGATTCATGCGTACCAGACCGCTGGCGGGGGTAGACGATGCACTCATGAAACGTGCACCTCGAGGGGTTGAAACGTGGCTGAAATGATCGGACTCAGCAAAGGCAAGCCTCCTGTTGTGAGCGGGCAGCGAACCACCGGTTTAACTTGAATGAACGTTCAAGTTAAACATGGATAGGGTGGCAAGGACTAATCGTACGGCTAGGCGGTAGTTTTCCTACGCTAGCTCAAGGATGGGTATGACGTGGGTTTGAGGGTATTCGTTCACTGGAGAATTGGCTGATTGCCATTATCTTGATTTGGTCTGAAAATCATTCGCGAGCAGGCTCGCTCCCACATTTGAAACGCATTCCAGTGTGGGAGCGAGCCTGCTCGCGAAGAGGCCAGATGCCGCAACGCAATTTCAGAGCCTACTTCTGCGTCCCGTCATCATGCTGCAAATTGGCCTGAGTCAAATTGCACCCCGCCGGCACACTGCGCGTCAGCCACACATTGCCGCCAATGGTCGACCCCTTGCCAATGGTGATCCGCCCGAGAATCGTCGCCCCGGCATAAATCACCACATCGTCTTCAACAATTGGATGGCGCGGATGGCCCTTCTGCAACTGCCCGTCTTCATCTGCCGGGAAACGCTTGGCGCCCAACGTCACCGCCTGATAAATCCGCACGCGCTCACCAATGATCGCCGTCTCGCCGATCACCACGCCCGTGCCGTGATCGATAAAGAAGCTACGGCCGATCTGCGCACCCGGATGGATATCGATACCGGTCGCCGAATGGGCGATTTCCGCGCTGATCCGCGCCAGCAACGGCAAACCGGCGCGATACAAATGGTGCGCGAGGCGATGGTGAATCACCGCGAGAATCCCCGGGTAGCACAGCAGCACTTCGTCGACACTGCGTGCCGCCGGATCACCGTGATAGGCCGCCAGCACATCGGTGTCGAGCAGCGTGCGCAGGCCCGGCAGTGCGAGGGCGAAATCCTGCACGATCTGAATCGCGCGGGCTTCGACTTCGGTGTCAGCCTGCGCGCTGTGGCGGGCGACGTAACGCAACTCCAGGCGGGTCTGCGCCAGCAACGCATTCAGCGCGACATCGAGGGTGTGGCCGACGTAGAAATCTTCACTCTCTTCGCGCAGGTCAACCGGGCCCAGGCGCATCGGGAACAACGCGCCACACAATGCTTCAAGAATCTCCGCCATCGCTGCACGGGACGGCAACTCGCGACCGCCCTGCTCGCCGGACGCCCGGCCGTTCTGTGCCCGCCACTGATCCCGCGCGCTGCGCAGTTGACTGACGATGGTCTGCAATTGCCAATGGCTGGAACGCTCGCTCACGGTAAAGACTCCTCACGGGCGGCCGGACTGTCTGGCCGCGTCAACGGCGCCTACTTTACGGCATGCTTACGAGGGCGAATTAAGAACCGATAGTGCTGGCCTCAGTTCATTTGGCTATAAGCGATTCACGGTTGCCCCTGCAAAAGCGCGTGCCTATAGTCCTTTCATCTTCCTCCGCCAGTACGGACCCATGATCAAACAACAGCTGGACCGCTTTGCCCGCCTCGACCTGCTCAACCACCCTACGCCGCTGGAAAAACTCGAACGCCTGTCCACCTGGCTTGGCCGCGAGGTGTACATCAAGCGCGATGACCTGACGCCGCTGGCCATGGGCGGCAACAAATTGCGCAAACTCGAATACCTCGCTGCCGACGCTCTCGCGCAAGGCGCCGACACGCTGATCACCGCCGGCGCGCTGCAATCGAACCACGTTCGCCAGACCGCCGCACTGGCCGCCAAATTGGGCCTGGGTTGCGTGGCGCTGCTGGAAAATCCGCTGGGCACTGACGACAGCAATTACACCGGCAACGGCAACCGCCTGCTGCTGGATCTGTTCGACACCAAAGTCGAACTGGTCGACAACCTCGACAACGCCGACGAACAACTGACCGCCCTCGCCGCCCGCCTGCGCAGCAACGGCAAGAAGCCGTATCTGGTGCCAATTGGTGGCTCCAATGCGCTCGGTGCGTTGGGCTATGTGCGCGCCGGTCTGGAACTGGCCGAGCAGATCAACGACACCGGCCTGAATTTCGCCGCCGTGGTGTTGGCCTCGGGCAGTGCCGGGACGCACAGCGGTCTGGCATTGGCGTTGAGCGAAGTGTTGCCGCAATTGCCGGTGATTGGCGTGACGGTTTCGCGCAGTGAAGAAGATCAGCGACCGAAGGTTCAGGGACTTGCCGAACGCACGGCGGCGCTGCTCGGCGTCGAACTGCCGGCCAGCTTCAAGGTCGAGTTGTGGGACGAATATTTCGGCCCGCGTTATGGCGAGCCGAATGCCGGGACGCTGGCGGCGCTGAAGCTGCTGGCGAGTCAGGAAGCGTTGTTGCTCGATCCGGTGTACACCGGCAAGGCCATGGCAGGTTTACTCGACGGGATTGGTCGTCAGCGCTTTGATGAAGGCCCGATCATCTTCCTGCACACCGGTGGCGCGCCAGCGTTGTTTGCCTACAAGGATTTCCTGTAACAGAAGATCAAAACGGCAGCTCCTACAAGTGATCTCATGTAGGAGCTGCCGCGGGCTGCGATCTTTTTCCACAGACAATATATATTCCAATAAAGAATAACATTTCAAATATTAAGTATTTTCAAGTCTAACGCAGGCATCTTATAGTCTCGCCGCAGGCGAATTTCGCGAGAGACGCATAAGCTGCTTTAAGGCAGGATAGCGCTGTCGTCCGAATCACCAATTCGCCAACTTTCCTTAAGCGTCTTCCATAAGAAAACACAGGGGCTTGTCATGAATTTTTCCGCACTACGTCGCAATCTGCTGGTGGGTTCGCTGGGCCTTGCGCTGAGCGCCGGCCTGATCGGCCAGGCAGTGGCCGGTGAACAGTTGCAACAGATCAAGGACAAAGGCGTTATCAACGTCGGCCTGGAAGGCACTTACCCACCGTTCAGCTTCGTTGATGCCGACGGCAAGCTGTCCGGTTTCGAAGTTGAATTCTCTGAGGCGCTGGCCAAAGAGCTGGGTGTGAAGGTCAAACTGCAGACCACCAAGTGGGACGGCATCCTCGCGGCGCTTGAGTCCAAGCGTCTGGATGCAGTGATCAACCAGGTGACCATTTCCGAAGAGCGCAAGAAGAAGTATGACTTCTCCGAGCCGTACACAGTTTCCGGGATTCAGGCGCTGGTGCTGACCAAGAAAGCCGCCGACCTGAACATCAAATCCGCTGCCGATCTGGGTGGCAAGAAAGTCGGCGTGGGCCTGGGCACCAACTACGAGCAGTGGGTCAAAGCCAACGTGCCGACCGCTGACGTGCGCACTTATGAAGATGATCCGACTAAATTCCAGGACCTGCGTGTCGGCCGTATCGACGCCATCCTGATCGACCGTCTGGCCGCACTGGAATACGCCCGCAAAGCCAAGGACACCACTGCCGCAGGCGAACCGTTCTCTCGTCAGGAAGCTGGCGTTACCTTGCGTAAAGGCGAGCCTGAACTGTTGGCTGCAGTGAACAAGGCTATCGAAAAGCTGCGCGCCGATGGCACGCTGGCCAAGCTTTCGGAAAAATACTTCAGCGCTGACGTCACTAAATAATGGAAGCAACTTTCCAAATCGTACGGGAGGCCATGCCCTTTTTGCTCAAGGGCATGTACTTCACGGTCATCCTCAGCCTCGGTGGCATGTTCTTCGGCTTCCTGCTCGGCTTCAGCCTGGCGTTGATGCGTCTGTCGCGCTTCAAAGTGGCGAACTGGATTGCCCGCATCTACGTGTCGTTTTTTCGCGGCACGCCGTTGCTGGTGCAACTGTTCGTGATCTATTTCGGCTTGCCACAGGTGGGGATCGAACTCGATCCGATCCCGGCTGCCCTGATCGGCCTTTCGCTGAACATGGCGGCCTACATTTGTGAAATCCTGCGATCTTCGATCAGCTCGATCGAACGCGGTCAGTGGGAAGCCGCCGCGAGCATTGGCATGACCCGCGCGCAAACCCTGCGGCGGGCCATCTTGCCGCAAGCGATGCGTACGGCATTACCGGCGCTCGGCAACAGCTTCATTTCACTGGTCAAGGACACTGCACAGGCCGCCACTATCCAGGTGCCGGAGTTGTTACGTCAGGCGCAGTTGATCAGCGCACGTAACTTCGAAATTTTCACCATGTACCTTAGTGCCGCACTGCTCTACTGGATTCTGGCCTCGGTGCTCGCGCACCTGCAAAACAAGCTGGAAGAGCGGGTCAATCGGCACGACCAGGAGTCCTGACCCCATGATTGTCGTGGAAAAACTGACCAAGCAATTCAAGGGTCAGGTCGTGCTCAACGGCATTGACCTCGAGGTGAAGGAAGGCGAAGTCGTCGCAATCATCGGCCCCAGCGGTTCGGGGAAAACGACGTTCCTGCGCTGCCTGAACTTCCTTGAACAACCCACAAGCGGCCGGATCAAGGTCGGCGATATCGAAATCGATACCGGCCGCCCGCTGAACCAGCAGCAAAGTCTGGTGCGCAACCTGCGCCAGCACGTGGGCTTCGTGTTCCAGAACTTCAACCTGTTCCCCCATCGCACCGCACTGGAAAACGTCATCGAAGGCCCGGTTGTGGTCAAGAAGATGCCACGCGAAGCCGCCATTGCCTTGGGCAAAAAGCTCATGGCCAAAGTCGGACTCGCCGGCAAAGAAGACGCTTATCCACGTCGTCTCTCTGGTGGTCAGCAACAGCGCATAGCGATCGCCCGGGCGCTGGCGATGGAACCGGAAGTGATCCTCTTCGACGAGCCGACTTCGGCGCTTGACCCGGAGCTGGTCGGCGAAGTGCTGGCGACGATTCGTGGCCTGGCTGAAGAAAAACGCACTATGGTGATCGTCACCCACGAGATGGGTTTTGCTCGTGACGTGGCCAACCGTGTGGTGTTTTTCGATAAAGGCGTGATCGTCGAACAAGGTGAAGCGAAGGCATTGTTTGCCAATCCGAAAGAAGAACGCACTAAACAGTTTCTCAGCAAGTTCCTGAATCACGCCTGAGAACTTTTATTGCATCACCGATAACTTCCACGGACGGAAGTTTCCTTTATAAAACATTTACCCCCTTCAGTCTCATTCAAACAAAACATATCCCAAACAGTACATATATATGTTCTGCAACAGATAACACCCGCCTCCTCCCCTGCCACCTGAAATGATAGTGCTCAAATAAATCCGCGCATAAAACGCCGAGAAAGCCCTGTGTCCCGTGGCTCATTTCGCCTGATCACTTAGGCATATGGCCGCGACAGCGTAGGAAACTTCTGATTAATTCGTAATTCACGGATTAACTAATATCGTCTATTGACACCCCATCCCGCAGACTCTTATCTAGTCGGCAACCGGCATCAACTAGTTTAACCACCCCGTCTTCAACTTGAATAAAAGCCCAAAGCTTTATTGCCAGTTTATTCACGCTTTTTGTTCTTTCAGAAACGGACTTCGCTGCAAGGCTTCAAGGAGAGAAATCGATGACCCGCACTTCGCACACCCCCGAACTGGCAGCGCCGACCCTCGCGCCAGCGCAAAAAACCGGCATCAATCTGGCTGCCGCCGCACACCTCTTGATCGAGGTGTCGCCCTACCCTGATATGGACAGCGGCGATCTCATCGAGCTGTTCTGGAACAAATGCTATGTCGCTTCCAAAGTGCTGACGGCGGATGACGTCGGCACAGCCGTCAGCCTAAGGGTGCCGGAAAGCTTCATCACCAACGGCACCGCGCGCATCCACTACCGGGTGATGCAGGTCGGTCAGGGGCCGGCGTTTTCGGCGGCGACGCGCGTACAGGTCAAACTGGACTGCCCCGGCGGGCAACCCACGGCGCTGAGCGCAGACGAAAATCAGCAACTGGCCCCGGTTGCCATCCCCGACGCCATACGCCGTCAGGGCGTCAATCCGAACCAGATTAAACGCGGTGTGCCGCTGACCATCGAGCCGTACCTGAACATGGCCGAGGATGACGCCATCACCTTGCGCTGGGGTGACGTGCGCATGGATCTGGCACCGGTCACCGCCGCAGATATCGGCTTGCCGATTCAGGTCTGGGTACCGCCGTCGGTGATCGTCGAAGCAGGCGAGGATCTGCGCCTGGACGTGACGTATTGCATTCTCGATCGGGTCGGCAACAACTCCCGCTGGGCACCGCCCCGCACATTGAAAATCGGCTGCGCAAATCCTTATCTGAAAGTCCCGCTCATGCCCGAACTCAAAGCCGCCGAATCCCGCAAGCCCTGAACACAATGCCCCTGTGGCGAGAGAGCAAGCGCCCTCGCCACCGGATCATTCCAGCCGCAAAAAAATTCTTAACCAACCCGACCATCACCTCTTCTATGCATATTCCTAAAAGTTAGTTTATTTAATATTTATACACGTTTAGGGTATATAAACCGGACCACCGGACATTCATTCGTTCGCCGCACTTTTGCGGCGTTTTTCATGAGATGTGAGGTAGGTAGCATGGTCCGGAACACAATCACCCCAGTGCAGATCGCCAGGGCATTGCGTGCAGCCAAGGAGCGGCACTGATGTCCAGTCTGGCAGATGCAAACGTCCAGTCTGATCTGGACATCGCCCCGTTGTTGTTGCCTGCGCAGGTCTTGCGCAACGACGCCCAAGCCATCAACGCCGCCCAAGAGCTGGCACAAGTCGCCCGCGTGCAGGCCGCGAAACGCGACCGTCAGCGCAAGCTGCCGTGGTCGGAAATCGAACAGTTCACCCGCAGCGGATTAGGCAGCATCGCCATTCCGCGCGAATACGGTGGCCCGCAGGTTTCATTCGTCACTCTGGCCGAAGTGTTCGCGATCATCTCCGCCGCCGACCCGGCGTTGGGGCAGATCCCGCAGAACCAGTTCGGCATCATCAATCTGGTACTCGGCAGCGCCACCGAAGCGCAGAAACAACAGCTATTCCAGAGCGTTCTGGAAGGCTGGCGCATCGGCAACGCCGGTCCTGAGCGCGGCACCAAAAACACCCTGGAACTGAAAGCGCGGATCACCGCCGATGGCGATGATTACGTGATCAACGGCCAGAAGTTCTACTCCACTGGCGCACTGTTCGCGCATTGGGTTGCGGTGAAAGCGCTCAACGATGACGGCAAGCAAGTACTGGCCTTCGTCCGTCGCGGCACGCCGGGGCTGCGCATCGTTGATGACTGGTCGGGCTTCGGTCAACGCACCACCGCCAGCGGTACGATTCTGCTGAACAACGTGCGTGTCGAATCGAGCCTGGTGGTCGACAACTGGAAGATCAACGAAACCCCGAACACCCAAGGCGCGGTGTCGCAGCTGATTCAAGCCGCGATCGACGCCGGCATCGCCCGTGGCGCCATTGATGACGCCATTGAGTTCATCAAAACCCGCGCACGGCCGTGGATCGACGCCAAGGTTGATCGCGCCAGCGATGATCTTTATGTCATCGCCGATATCGGCAAACTCAAAATCGAACTGCACGCCGCCGAAGCGCTGCTGCGCAAGGCCGGCAAAGTGCTCGATCAAGTGCACGCCGCGCCGATCACCGCCGAGTCCGCCGCACGCGCTTCTATCGCCGTGGCGGAGGCGAAAGTGCTGACTACCGAGATCTCGCTGTTGGCCAGTGAAAAGCTTTTCGAACTGGCCGGCAGCCGCGCCACCCTCGCCGAATTCAACCTCGACCGTCACTGGCGCAACGCCCGCGTGCACACGTTGCACGACCCGGTGCGCTGGAAATATCACGCGGTCGGCGCCTATCGCCTCAACGGCACTTTGCCTGCTCGCCATTCCTGGATCTGACGACCAGACATCTGGAGAAAAACATGACGCTTTCCCATCACGTCGCGGTCATCACCAGCGATGAGCAAGCCCTGATCGTCGCCAGCGACCTGGCCGAAGATTTCAAACGCGACAGCGCCCTGCGCGACCGTGAACGCCGCCTGCCTCTGCCGGAACTCGACGTGTTTTCCCGCTCGGGTCTGTGGGGCATCAGCGTACCGAAGGAATACGGCGGCGCTGGCGTGTCCAACGTGACTTTGGCCAAAGTCATCGCGCTGATCGCTCAAGCCGACGGCTCGCTCGGGCAGATTCCGCAAAATCATTTTTACGCGCTGGAAGTGCTGCGGGTTAACGGCAGTCACCAGCAGAAACAACGGCTTTATGCCGAAGTGCTGGCCGGGCAACGCTTCGGCAACGCCTTGGCGGAACTAGGTACGAAAACCGCTCACGACCGCGTCACCAGCCTCAAGCGTGATGGTGACGGCTATCGCATCAACGGCCGCAAGTTCTATGCGACCGGCGCGATTTATGCTCAGCGCATTCCAACTTCCGTTGTCGATGAAAACGGTGTGCAGCAACTGGCCTTCGTTCCGCGTGACAGCAAAGGCCTGACCGTGATCGACGACTGGAGCGGCTTCGGCCAGCGCACCACCGGCAGCGGTTCGGTGGTGTTCGAAGATGTGTACGTCGCGGCTGAAGACGTGCTGCCGTTTCAAAGCGCCTTTGAACGTCCAACCACCGTCGGCCCGCTGGCGCAGATCCTTCACGCCGCCATCGACACCGGTATTGCCCGCGCCGCTTACGAAGACACCCTGCACTTTGTGCGCAGCAAGACGCGGCCGTGGATCGATTCCGGCAACGACAAAGCCACCGAAGACCCGCTGACGTTGAGGAGCTTCGGCCACTTGAGCATTCGCCTGCACGCCACGGAGGCGTTGCTTGAACGCGCCGGCGAACTCCTCGACGCAGCGCAAGCCGGGACCAGCGCAGAAACCGTCGCTGCCGCTTCGATTGCCGTCGCCGAAGCACGGGCGATCAGCACTGAAATCTCTTTGGCCGCCGGCAGCACGCTGTTCGAACTGGCCGGCAGCCAGGCGACACTGATCGAACACGGCCTCGACCGCCACTGGCGCAACGCCCGCGTGCACACCTTGCACGACCCGGTGCGCTGGAAATATCACGCGGTGGGCAACTACTACCTCAACGATGAAAACCCTCCGTTGCGAGGGACGATCTGATGAGCGCGGCGAAAAAGAAGATCCTGCTCAATGCGTTCAACATGAACTGCATCGGCCACATCAACCATGGCCTGTGGACGCATCCGCGCGATACCTCAACGCGCTACAACACCATTGAATACTGGACCGAACTGGCGCAACTGCTGGAGCGCGGACTGTTCGACGGCTTGTTCATCGCTGACATCGTCGGCGTGTATGACGTCTATCAGAACTCGGTGGACGTGACGTTGAAAGAGTCGATCCAGTTACCGGTCAACGATCCGTTATTGCTGGTTTCAGCGATGGCTGCCGTGACCAAAAACCTCGGTTTCGGCTTGACCGCCAACCTCACCTACGAACCGCCGTATCTGTTCGCCCGGCGCATGTCGACGCTCGATCATTTGAGCCGTGGTCGAGTGGGCTGGAACATTGTCACCGGCTATCTCGACAGCGCCGCGAAAGCCATGGGACTGAGCGAGCAGGTCGAGCATGACCGTCGTTATGACCAGGCCGACGAGTACCTGGAGGTGCTCTACAAACTCTGGGAAGGCAGTTGGGAAAACGGCGCGGTACTGAATAACCGTGAGCAGCGGATCTACGCCAACCCGGAAAAAGTGCACAAGGTCGAGCACAAGGGCGAGTTCTATCAGGTCGAGGGCTATCACCTCTGTGAGCCGTCGCCACAGCGCACACCGGTGCTGTTTCAGGCCGGCAGTTCTGAGCGCGGTTTGCTGTTCGCCGGGCGTCACGCCGAGTGCGTGTTCATCAGCGGCCAGAACAAACCGTCGACCAAGGTTCAGGTCGACAAGGTGCGCGCCAGCGCCGTCGAGGCCGGGCGCAATCCTGAGGACATCAAGGTGTTCATGGGCCTCAACGTGATCGTCGGCGCGACCGAAGAAGCCGCGTGGGCCAAGCACGCCGAGTATCTGAGCTACGCCAGCGCCGAAGCCGGCGTGGCGCATTTTTCCGCCTCCACCGGCATCGACTTTTCCCAATACGAGATCGACGAACCGATCCAATACGTGAAGAGCAACGCCATTCAGTCGGCGACCAAAAACCTGCAGAACAACGACTGGACCCGGCGCAAATTGCTCGACCAGCATGCCCTCGGTGGCCGCTACATCACCGTGGTCGGTTCGGTTGATCAAGTGGCAGATGAGCTGGAATCGTGGATCGCCGAGACCGGCCTGGATGGTTTCAACCTGACCCGGATTGTTACGCCGGAAAGCTATGTCGATTTTATCGAGCTGGTGGTTCCGGAGCTGCAGCGGCGTGGGTCGTACAAGACCGCGTATGACAGCGGCAGCTTGCGCGAGAAGCTGTTTCACAGCGAAGCGCAGTTGCCCGAGCAACACACCGGCGCAGCGTTCCGCCGCTAAAAGCATCGCTGGCAAGCCAGCTCCCACAAGGGTCTGTGGCGCTCACAAAACCTGTGGGAGCTGGCTTGCCAGCGATGAGGCCCGACCCGACACCACAAAATTAATGCACTGACTGGAAAAACCATCATGACCAAGAAACGCCTGTCCCACCCAGTCAAAGCACTGGCCCTGGCCCTCGGCCTGTTCAGCTCGGCCGTTTTCGCGGCCGACGCTCCGCTGAAAATCGGCACCACCGCAGCCTTCGCCATCCCGCTGGAAGCCGCTGTAGAAGAAGCCTCCAGACAAGGCCTGAACGTCGAGCTGGTGGAGTTCACTGACTGGATCGCACCCAACGTCAGCCTCGCCGCCGGCGACATCGACGTGAACTACTTCCAGCACATCCCGTTCCTCGAAAACGCCAAAGCCGCCTCGGGTTTTGATCTGGTGCCGTTCGCACCGGGGATCATCAACAACGTCGGTCTCTATTCGAAAAAATACAAAAGCTTTGATGAGTTGCCCGAAGGCGCCAGCGTCGCCATCGCCAACGACCCGATCAACAGCGGGCGTGGTTTGCAATTGCTGGCCAAGGCCGGTTTGATCACGCTGAAGCCGGGCGTCGGCTACAAGGCTACTGAAGACGATATCGTCGCCAACCCGAAGAAAATCAAAATCCTCCAAGTCGAAGCCGTGCAATTGGTACGCGCCTATGACGACGCCGATCTGGTCCAGGGCTACCCGGCCTACATTCGTCTGGCGAAGACTTTCGATGCCGGTTCGGCACTGCTGTTCGACGGTCTCGACCACAAGGAATACGTGATCCAGTTCGTCATCCAGCCGAAAAGCAAAACCGACCCGCGCCTGATCAAATTCGTCGACATTTACCAGCATTCGCCGGTTGTTCGCGCGGCGCTGGATAAGGCCCACGGCAAGCTGTATCAAGCCGGTTGGGAAAGCTGAGCATGACGGCCGCGATCCAACGGCGACTGGAGATTCCAGAGCCACACCATGCTGAAAAAACCGAGCTGCACCCCGAGCTGAATCGCGCCCATGTACGCTTCATCGGCCTGGGCAAAACCTACAACGGCCGGCAGGGCCCGGTCGCCGCGTTGCAAGGCATCGATCTGGCGATTCAGCGCGGGGAAGTGTTCGGCATCATCGGCCGCAGCGGTGCCGGCAAGTCGTCGCTGATTCGGACGATCAATCGTTTGGAACAGCCGACGTCCGGGCGCGTTCTGATCGATCAGGTCGACATCGGCGAGTTCGATGAAGACCGTCTGGTCGCCCTTCGCCGGCGCATCGGCATGATTTTTCAGCACTTCAATCTGATGTCGGCCAAGACCGTTTGGCAGAACGTCGAATTGCCGCTGAAAGTCGCGGGCGTAGCAAAAGAGCAGCGCGACAAAAAAGTCCGTGAATTGCTCGAACTGGTCGGTCTGCAAAGCAAGCACAAGGCTTATCCGGCGCAGCTTTCCGGTGGGCAGAAACAACGCGTCGGCATCGCCCGTGCGCTGGTGCACGACCCGGATATTTTGCTCTGCGACGAAGCGACTTCGGCCCTTGATCCGGAAACCACGCAGTCGATCCTCGGCTTGCTGCGTGAGATCAACCAACGCCTGGGCCTGACCATCGTATTGATTACCCATGAGATGGCAGTGATCCGCGAAATCTGCGCCCGCGTTGTCGTGCTTGAACACGGGCGAGTTGTCGAGCAAGGCCCGGTCTGGGAAGTGTTCGGCAATCCACAGCATGAGGTCAGCCAGACCTTGCTCGCGCCGCTGCAACACGCGTTGCCGGAGGAGTTGCAGAGCCGCTTGCAAGCTCAAGCGCCCTCCTCCGAGGCCGCTGTGGTGCTGCGTTTGCAGTTCACCGGCAGCGCCAGTGACGAGCCGGATCTGGCGGCACTGTTCGCTGCATTGGGTGGCCGGGTGAAGCTGCTTCAGGGCGGCGTCGAACGGATTCAGGGGCATGCGCTGGGGCAACTATTGCTGGCGGTGAGCGGCTCTTCGTTCAGCGCCGAGCAACTGCGCGAGCGCGCCACGCCTTGGGCGCAACGGGTGGAGGTACTGGGTTATGTGGTTTGATCGCTTGTTGCAGGGTTTTATCGACACGTTTCTGATGGTCGGCGTGTCGTCGCTGATCGCCTTGCTGGTGGGGATTCCCATGGCGGTGATCCTGGTCACCAGCGACAAGGGCGGCATCTATGAAGCGCCGGTGTTGAACCGTGCCTTGGGCGCGTTCGTGAACCTGTTCCGCTCGATCCCGTTTCTGATTCTGATGGTCGCGCTGATTCCGTTTACCCGGTTGATTGTCGGCACCACCTACGGTGTCTGGGCGGCCGTGGTGCCGCTGACGATTGCGGCGACGCCGTTCTTTGCGCGGATTGCCGAAGTGAGCCTGCGTGAGGTCGATCATGGTTTGATCGAAGCCGCGCAGGCGATGGGTTGCCGACGTTGGCACATTGTCTGGCATGTGCTGTTGCCCGAGGCGCTGCCGGGGATTGTCGGCGGTTTCACGATTACGCTAGTGACGATGATCAACTCCTCGGCCATGGCCGGGGCGATTGGTGCCGGTGGCTTGGGGGATATCGCTTATCGCTACGGCTATCAGCGCTTTGACAGCCAGATCATGTTGACGGTGATTGTGTTGCTGGTGGCGTTGGTCGCGGTGATTCAGTTGGGTGGGGATCGCTTGGCGCGGGGGTTGAACAAGCGGTGAGTCTGGCCGAGCTCATGCGGCGCCTCTGAACCCGCTTTCGCGAGCAGGCTCGCTCCCACATTTGGAATGTGTTTCCCTGTGGGAGCGAGCCTGCTCGCGAATGGCTGCGCAGCAGCCCCGAACCCGATGGCGTATATTCGGCAAATCCCAATTGCCCGCGTATCCCGACCATGAAGCAGACCCCCACCGATCTCGAACAGATCACCGCGACCACCCTCGGCCATTACAACTCAGTGGCCGAAGACTTCCGTGAAGGCACCCGCGATCACGATGTCAGCCAGAACATTGATGCGTTGCTACGGCATATTCAGGGCACGGCGCCATTCACGATTCTGGATTTTGGCTGCGGCCCAGGGCGGGATCTGCAAACGTTTACGCGCATGGGGCATGTCGCTGTGGGTCTCGACGGTTCGCAAGAGTTTGCCCGAATGGCCCGTGAGGACAGTGGCTGCGAGGTGCTGCAACAGGACTTTCTGAAGCTGGATCTGCCGGCCGAACGCTTCGACGGGATCTTCGCCAATGCGGTGCTGTTTCATGTGCCGCTGCAGGAGTTGTCGCGGGTGCTCAAGCAATTGCATGGCGCCCTGAAGCCCGGTGGCGTGCTGTTCAGCTCGAATCCACGCGGGGATAACCGTGAGGGCTGGAACGGGCCGCGCTATGGCTCGTATCACGATCTTGAGGCGTGGCAAGGGTTGCTGACGGCGGCAGGGTTTGTCGAGCTTGAGCATTACTATCGGCCGGCCGGGCTGCCGCGTGAGCAGCAGCCTTGGTTGGCCAGCGTTTGGCGTAAGGCTTGAGTCGAGTCAGAGAAAAGCCCCTCACCTGTAGAGACCGGTACATCCTTTACAAATTAGACCGGGGACATCGTTTACACCTTTACAGGCTTGAAACGCGTTTGGCGCCTCTTTCAAGCCTGCCTAAACAGTGGCTGCAAAGGTACAGTTCCCAAGCGTCATCAGCCACTTCCTTCAACGCGATGTCCTCTCCAATTAGAGCCTCTCCTAGAAAAATCAGCTGTCCTTTCCATTTGATTTCCCCATTTGACCGAACCTTGCGTACTTCAACGTCGGAACTGTATTCAAGCGCAGGCAAGTAACCAGGATAAGCGCGTGTCGATGGGCTATAGACAGATGCCGGCGGTTTCATACCCAGCGCGGTGTGCGGTCGGTGGTGGTTGAAGTCTTGGATGAATTCCTGAAAAGCCAACTGCTGGCGCACCAGGTTTTCCGCCGGTGGCACTGCTGCCTTTAGCGTTCGATGCATCCGTTCATGTCGACCATTTTGGTCGGGACGGCCAGGCGTAATCGTTTCGACATGGATTCCAAGCCTGATGAACCAAACCGATAACTTCGAAAGTCGCGCCAGACCTGTCGATGCGAAAGGAGCGCCATTGTCAGTGCGGATCACATCCGGCAGCCCATATTCTCGAAAAGCCCACTCGAAGCCTTCCCGCGTCGGCGCTCCGTGCGTACTGGGCAAAGCGCGACAGACGAATAAAAAGCGGCTCATCTGATCGGTAATGGTCAGCGGATAGCACCAATTGCCGTCCTGCATTTTGAACTGCCCTTTGTAATCAGCACACCAAGTCTGGTTGGGCGCGTCGACCGGACGCAAATGCGTTGGAGCACGGGGACGCGGGGGATAGGGCCGTCGCGCCACCACCAAACCAGCTTTCTTCAACCACTCCCCGGCGGTACTCGCCGCCGGCCATTGGATATGCGGATCGGAATCGCGCAGGCGATCAATGATCTGCTTGGGTCCCCGATCGGGATGTTCGTTTTTCTTGGCCAGCAGCGTGGCAATGATTTCGTCGGGCGTTTGATGAGGACAGTTCAACGGCTTGCGCGATTGCTCTTTCAAGCCATCTACGCCTAACGCTGCGTATCGTTCCAGCCACTTGTCGATGGTTGGACGGCTGACACCATAGCGCCGGCTTAATTGGCTCTTGGTGTAACTGCCGCCAAGCCAGTCGCTGACTAACTTCACTCGTTGATCCATTGGGGACTCTTGATTCCAGGGCATGGTCAGCACCTCCTGACCATGATTAATACCTGTAAACCATGTCCCCGGTCTCAAACGTAAAGGATGTACCCGGTCTTTACCACCCCCAGCCCTCTCCCGGAGGGAGAGGGAGCCGATTGGGGGATATTTAAGCAGTACGCCGACCGGATCTAACTTAGCTGAACCCATAATCGACCCGATCCTTCAGGTCGATGGATAGCGTCAGACACCTAGGTCAGTCCCCTCTCCCTTTGGGCGGTCCGACGTTTCGGGAGGGTTAGGGTGAGGGGCGCTGTTGACTCAATCCTTCTTTGGTTCGCGAATCTTGTACCAGGCCACATACAGCGCCGGCAGGAACAGCAGCGTCAGCAACGTCGCCACCACAATCCCGCCAATCATTGCGTAAGCCATCGGTCCCCAGAACACTTCCCGGGCAATCGGGATCATGCCCATGCTCGCCGCTGCCGCGGTCAACAGGATCGGCCGGCGCCGGTGCTCGGTCGCTTCCACCACCGCATCCCACGGCGCATAGCCTTTCTGCTCGAACTCATCGATCTGCGTCACGAGGATCACCGAGTTACGGATGATGATGCCGATCAGCGCGAGAATCCCCAGGATCGCCACGAAGCCCATCGGCGTGCCGGTCGGCACCAGCGCCAGCACTACGCCGATCAGCCCCAGCGGCGCGACACTGGCGACGAGGAACATCTTCTGCACGCTGTGCAACTGGATCATCAGGAAGGTCGCCATCAAAAACAGCATCAACGGCAAAACCTTGGCAATCGGCCCTTGGGCCTTGCCGCTTTCCTCGACCGTACCGCCGGTGGCGACCTTGTAGCCCACTGGCAGTTTGTCAGCGAAGGCATCAATCGACGGCTTGAGCAGTTTCACCAAATCGGTCGGCTGGATCTCGTCGCGCACCGAGGCCTTGATGGTGATGGTCGGCAAGCGGTCACGACGCCACACCAGCGGCTGCTCCAGTTCATAACGCACGGTGGCGAACGCCAGCAGCGGGATCGACGTGCCGTTGGGCGTAACGATCTGCAGATTCTGCAGGGTTTCCGGCGTACCGCGCTCCGAATTCACCGCCCGGCCGACCACATTGATCAGGTAGATGTCGTCGTTGACCTGGGTCAGAGGCGCGCCGCTGACGATGCTGTTCATCAGGTTCGCCACGTCTTCGGAGGACAACCCGAGTTGCCGCGCCTTGTCCTGGGCGATGTCGATGCGCAGAACTTTGCCCGGCTCGTTCCAGTCGTAAATGATCTCGCCGATGTGCGGGTTCTTGTCCAGTTCGGTGGCCAGGTCGATGGCGTGCTTGCGCACCTGATCGATGTCCTTGCCACTGACCCGGTACTGGATCGGACGCCCCACCGGCGGGCCCATTTCCAGCGCCTGGACGTAACTGCCGATGCCGACGAAGTCTTTGTGCAAGCGCTCACGCAGGCGTTGACTCAGGGCCTCGCGGGCTTCGAAGTCTTTGCTGACGATCACCAGTTGTGCGTAGTACGGGTTTTGCAATTGCTGGTCGAGCGGCAGGTAGAAACGGATCGCGCCCTGACCGATGTAGGTGCTCCAACGCACAATGTCCGCGTCGCCTTTGAGGGTTTCTTCCAACTTGTCGACGGCTTTGCGGGTTTCGTCAATCGAGGCGTTTTGCGGCAGGTTCAGGTCGACGAGAATTTCCGGCCGGTCCGAGGAAGGGAAGAACTGGTTCTGCACAAAGCGCATGCAAAACACTGCCAGCACGAACAGCAGCACGGTAATGCCGATGGCCCACCAGCGATTGCGCATCGCCCACAATAGACCGCCATTGAACGCACGCCCGACGCGGCCCGGCTCGGCTTCATGGGGTTTCACGTTGGCGCTGAGAATGTGCACGCCGATCACCGGAGCGAAGAACACCGCCACCACCCACGAAACCAGCATCGCCACAGCAATCACCGCAAACAGCGTGTAGGTGTACTCACCGGCGGAACTGGCGTTGAGGCCGATGGGCACGAAACCGGCGACCGTCACCAGCGTCCCGGTGAGCATCGGGAACGCCGTCGAGGTGTAGGCGAACGTCGCTGCCTCCTCCTTGCTCTCGCCCATTTCCAGGCGCGTGACCATCATCTCCACGGTGATCATCGCGTCGTCCACCAACAGACCGAGGGCGATGATCAAGGCACCGAGCGAAATCCGCTGCATGGTGATGCCACTGTATTCCATGAATACAAACACCATCGCCAGCACCAGCGGAATCGAGCACGCCACCACCAGGCCGGCGCGTACGCCGAGGCTGATGAAGCTGACCACCAGCACGATGATCACCGCCTCGAACAGGGCACTGGTAAAGCCACCGACCGCTTCTTCCACCACCACCGCCTGATCGGACAC
Organism: Pseudomonas sp. Mb7; assembly: GCF_054790525.1. Classification (NCBI taxonomy): domain Bacteria; kingdom Pseudomonadati; phylum Pseudomonadota; class Gammaproteobacteria; order Pseudomonadales; family Pseudomonadaceae; genus Pseudomonas; species Pseudomonas sp. Mb7. The sequence continues at coordinate 5,892,150 of NZ_CP186501.1, read as the reverse complement.
GGTGTGCACACCCACGCCAACCGGCAAGTCTGCGGTCAGTTCATCGATGCGTTGGTGCAACGCCTTGCCGAACTCCTGAACGTTGCCGCCCTTCTGCATGGCAATCGCCAGACCAATGGCCGGTTTGCCGTCGAAGCGGAATTCCGGGGTAGCCGGATCGGTGTAACCGCGAGTGATGTCGGCGATGTCAGCCAATCGATAGAAACGGTCGTTGAGCTTGAGATTGACCTCGGCCAGATCTTTCTCCGAGGCGAACTGCCCCGAGGTGCGCACGGAAATCCGCTCAGGGCCGGCCTCGATCACACCGGCCGGGGTCACGGCGTTCTGCGATTGCAGACTCTGCACAACCTGACGCTGATCGATACCCAACGCCGCCAGTTTGCGAGTAGAGAAGTTCAGATAAATCACTTCGTCCTGCTGGCCGATCATTTCGATCTTGCCCAGCCCCGGTACATTGCGGATCTCGGCCCGCGCCTGTTCTACGTAATCGCGCAACTGGCGCATGGTCAGGCCGTCGGCGGTGAAGGCGTAGACCGAGCCGAACACATCACCGAACTCGTCGTTGAACCCGGGCCCTTGAATACCTTTGGGGAACTGCCCGCGAATGTCGTCGATCTTCTTGCGCACCTGGTACCAGATTTCCGGGATGTCCTTGGCGCTGGTGGTATCGCGCAGGTACACGTACACCGTCGATTCGCCGGGGCGCGTGTAACTTTTCACGTAGTCGAGGGAGTCGAGTTCTTCGAGTTTTTTCTCGATGCGGTCGGTGACCTGCGCGAGGGTTTCTTCCTGGGTCGCGCCCGGCCATTTGGTCTGGATCACCATGGTCTTGATGGTGAACGACGGATCTTCTTCGCGGCCCAGATTGAAGTACGAGAACACGCCCATCAGCAACGCGACGAACATCAGGTACCAGACGAATGACTGATGCTTGAGGGCCCATTCGGAGAGGTTGAAAGAGCCTTTCATTGACTGTCCTCGTCAAGTTTTACCGATTGTCCGGGTTTGAGGCTGTTGACGCCGGCGCTGACCACGCGCTCGCCGTTCTTCACGCCGCCCGCGAGCACTACGCTGCTGTCGGTGCGGCTGATCACGCTGACGTCGCGGGGGCTGACGGTTTTGCTCTGAGTGTCGATGACCCAGATCCGTAGTTTGCCGTCGACCTCCTGCAAAGCGGTAGCCGGCAATTCGATGCGCGGTTTGATCGCCGAACTGAGGGTCACGCTGATCGCCGTGCCGAGGCGGAAACCGTCCGGTGTCTCGGCCAGAGTCAGGCGTGCCCGACGAGTACGCGTGGCGCTTTGCGCCTGCGGTTCGATCTCGCGAAGGGTTGCCGTGGTGTTGATGCTCGGGTCGAGTTGCCCGGCCACCAGAAACACCACGTCGGAAGGAATCTGATCGACCAGGGTGTCGGGCAGATCGATCACCGCTTCCTTGATGTCCGGTTGCGCCAGAGTCACGACCTGCTGGCCCGCCGTCACCACTTGCCCAGCTTCGGCGTTCCACGCGGTGACCACGGCTTTATGGTCGGAACGCAGTTCGGTATAGCCGAGCTGGTCCTTGCTTTGATTGACCGCCGCCCGTGCCTGGTCCAGCGAGGCCTGGGTGGTTTTCAAGTCTGTGGTGGCGATGTCCAGTTGTGCCTGCGCCCCTACGCCACGATCAAACAGCGCCTGCTGACGGCGGGCATTGGCCTGGGCATTGATCAGTTGCGCCTGAACTCTGGCCAGGTCGCCCTGGGCCGAACGCAATTGGTTCTGCTGATCAGACGGATCGAGGGTGGCGAGCAGCGTGCCCTTTTGCACTTCGGTTCCGACATCGACGTTGCGGCTGGCGATGCGGCCACCGACGCGGAAACCGGTGTTGCTTTCATAACGCGCCTGGATGCTGCCGGCGAAACGCCCGAGGCTTTCCTCGCTCAACGCTTGAACTTTGACCGATAGCACCGGACGTACCGGCTCCGGAGGTGGCTCGCTTTTCGAGCAGGCCGCCAGCAACACACCCACGGATAACAGCCCCAGACGCTTCATGGCTGTGCTCCCGGTTGCAGATCCTTGTAGGTGTTTTCAGCGATTTCGACTTTCATGCCGGGATGCAACAACTGTCCTCCGGCGACAATGACTTTCTCCCCGCCCTTGAGGCCTTCGCTGATGATGACCTTGCCGATCAGGTAGCGGCCGACGGTCACGTTGTGCAACTGCGCTTCACCTTTATCGTCGACCATCCACACCGCCGGATCACTGATGTTTTTAGTCAGCGCCGACCATGGCAATTCGACTGCCGACTTGCCGCTGCCCTTGGCGGTGGCGCTGACCACCGAGCCCAGCTGCATCCCTTGTGGCAGGCTGTCGAGGCTGACTTTGACTTGCACCGTGCCGGACTGCGCCGACACCGCCGGGGTGATTTCACGCACCGTGCCGGTGGTTTTGATGGCAGGGTTATCGAGCAGACTGACGACGATCGAGGGATCCGCAGGGCGCTCGGCCAGCAGTGATTCGTAGACATTGAACACCGCGTCACGGTCGCCATCGCGGGCCAACGAAAAAATCGGTGCCGTGGCCTGTACCACCTGGCCGACTTCGGCCTGACGCTCAGTGATCACGCCCGGGGCGTCGGCGATCAGTGCGGTGTAGCTGAGCTGATCTTTAGCGTTGGCCAATTGCGCCTGCGCCGCGCTCAAGGCGCTCTGGCTGCTGCGCAACGCGGCTTGGGCGGAATCGTATTCGCTCTGGCTGGTGTAACCCTTGGGCAGGAGTTTTTGCTGGCGCACGAAGGCGGCCGCACTTTGTTTCACCCGGGCTTGTTCAGCGACGACTTGGGCCTGGGCCGAATCGACGTTGGTCTGCAAATCCTTGGGGTCGAGCTTGGCCAGCACTTGTTTGGCGGTGACCCGGTCGCCGACATCAACCATACGCTGGATGATCTTGCCGCCGACGCGGAACGACAGCTCGGTCTGCACGCGCGCCTGCACGTCACCGGTCAATGTCACCGCAGCGGCGTAATCCGTGGGTTTGACTTCCTGTACAAAGACCCTGGGCAGGTATTCCTCAGGGGCTTTTTTCTCGCCGCAGGCGGTCAGCAAAGTGAGCAGACTCAGCATGACCGCTGTTTTCAAACCGGGACTCGCCATGCAGACTCCTTCCTGTGTACGAACGTGCAAGTGACGATACGACTGTGAGCTTAGAACAGGGTTCAACGTTCGCCCGTTCGTCCCCCATATTTCCTGAAGGAGCTGCCGTAGGCTGCGATCTTTTGATCTTTTAAAAACAACATCAAAAGATCGCAACCTTCGGCAGCTCCTACAATAGGCGCCTGAAGAGAAGGAATTCCATGCTCAATACTCTCGCGGTGGGCAATTACCGTTCGATCAACAAATTGGTGATTCCGCTCGGCCGTCTGAACCTGATCACTGGCCCCAATGGCAGCGGCAAATCCAATCTCTACCGAGCCTTGCGCCTGTTGGCGGAAACCGCTCAGGGTGGCGTAGTCAATGCGCTGGCCCGTGAAGGCGGACTGGAGTCGACCTTCTGGGCCGGGCCGGAAACCATCAGCCGGCGCATGCGCAATGGTGAGGTGCCGATCCAGTCGACGGTACGCCAAGGCGTGAAGCGACTGCGCCTGGGGTTCGCCGGGGAAGATTTCAGCTACTCGATCAGCCTGGGGCTTCCCGACTCGAACGGCCACTTCATGCTGCCCGAGCAGTCGCGCCCCATTCCTTCGCGATTCAGCCTCGACCCGCAGATCAAGCGCGAATGCATCTGGGCCGGCCCGCTTTACCGCCCCGCCAGCTTGCTGGTGGATCGCGACGGCCCGATGATCCGCGCACGCGCCGAGCGCAAATGGGATGTACTGGCGCAACACACGCCGAATTTCGACAGTTTGTTTGATCAGGTTGGCAGCCTGCGCAGCTCGCCGGAAGTGTTTCAGATGCGCGAGTTTATTCGCCGCTGGCGCTTTTATGATCACTTTCGCAGCGATGCCGATGCACCGGTGCGCCAACCGCAATTGGGTACGCGCACGCCAGTGCTGCATCACGACGGCCGGGATCTGGCGGCGGCGTTGCAGACCATCATCGAGATTGGTGATGGCGATGCGATGCGTGCGGCGATTACCGATGCGTTTCCTGGCGCGCGGGTGCATATCGAAGCGCAGGCCGGTGGACGTTTTGCCATCGAGTTTTATCAGGAAGGTTTGTTGCGGCCGTTATCGGCGGCGGAGCTGTCGGACGGCACGTTGCGTTATTTGCTGTTGGTTGCGGCGCTACTGACGCCGAGGCCGCCGTCGCTGATGGTGCTGAACGAACCGGAGACCAGCCTGCACCCGGATCTGCTGCCAGCGTTGGCGCGGTTGATTATCCGTGCCTCGGAGCAGTGTCAGGTGTGGGTGGTGTCGCATGCGCGGCGGTTGATTTCGGCGTTGCAGGAAGACCCGGAATGCAATTGCATCGTGCTGGAGAAAACCCTGGGGCAGACCGGGATTGTCGGTCAGCGGGTGCTGGATGAGCCGGCGTGGAACTGGCCGGATTGAGTGATTCAGGCAAAAGCCCCTCACCCTAACCCTCTCCCAAAGGGAGAGGGGACTGACCGAGTTGTTCTTTCGAGTTACGCCGACATGAAAGTCTCGAGTTGAACGCAGGTTTTGAAAAGCCCAGAGATCGGCTCCCTCTCCCACCGGGAGTAAGCTGGGGTGAGGGACTGATTGGGGGATGCTCAAGAGTGACGCCGACGTGAAAATGCATCTGTGAATCCAAAATCGAAGTGACACCGACACGAAATGCGTCTGTGAATCCATAATCGACTCGGTTTGTCAGGTCGATGTCTGATGCAAGACACCTCGGTCGGCCCCCTCTCCCTCCGGGAGAGGGCTGGGGTGAGGGGCAAGCCTCACCACCGACCTGACAGGCAATCACCCCTGCCACTTGCCACCCTCGACAATCACGCTCTCAGGTTTGGTGTCATCACTCAGCTCTTTACGCACATATTGGTCGTACAGCTTGAGCAGATACTTCTCCTCACCCAGCTTGGTCAGCTCGGTATTCACCCAGTCACGCAGCTCGATATTGCCCTTCTTCACCGCTGGCGCAATCGGTGCTTCGGCGCCAAGTTTTTCATCCAGCACGCGATAGCCCGGGTTCTGCTTGGCCCAGCTGAACAACACCAGATTGTCCTGTGCGTACGCATCGCCACGACCATTGGCCAGAGCTTGCAGCGACTCGGAGTTTTTCTCGAACTTGAGCAATTTCCAGTCCGGGTGATTCTTGGTCAGCCAGATATCAGCAGTCGTGCCCGTAGTGACGATGGTAGTGCGGGTCGCCAGATCATCGAGGTTTTTCACCGCGCTGCTTTGCGGCACCAGCGCCTGCACCGCGACCTTGAGATTCGGGTTAGTAAACTCCACCGCTTCCTTACGCTCAGGGGTCACAGTCATGTTGGCGAGGATCAGGTCGACCTTGTCGCTTTGCAGGAAAGGGATGCGACTCGCCGGCTCGACGGCGACGAACTCGACCTTGTTTTCATCGCCAAGCAGATCCTTGGCGAAACGGCGGCCGATGTCGGTATCGAAACCGACGTAGCGCCCCGCTTCGTCGACAAAACCGAATGGTGGTTTATCGGTGAAGACACCGACAATCAACTTGTCGCGAGCCTTGATCTTCTCCAGGTAACCAGCCGGCGCGGTGCTTTCGCTGGCGACTTTCGGCTTTGGCGGTTCTTCGGTCTTGCTGCAACCGGCAAGTAAGGCGAGGCTCAGTAGGGGCAGTAAAAAAGCGGCAGTTTTCATAACAGTTCCAGTTCCTTTGTCGGATTCGTTTTTGGCAGTGTTGCCACGAAGGAGAACTTCTCCAGAAACTGCTGCGCGCGTGCGGTTTGCGGGTTCGTAAAGAAAATCTCGGGCGGGTTCTGTTCAAGGATGCGCCCGGCATCCATGAACACGATGCGATCGGCCACCGCGCGAGCGAAGGCCATTTCATGGGTGACGATCAACAGGGTCATGCCTTCGCGGGCCAGGCCCTGAATGACCTGCAAAACTTCCTTGACCATTTCCGGGTCGAGGGCGGCGGTGACTTCGTCGAAGAGCATCACCCGTGGGTTCATGCACAGCGAGCGGACGATGGCGATGCGTTGCTGCTGGCCGCCAGAGAGCTGACGCGGGAAGGCATCGCGCTTGTCCGCCAGGCCAACGCGTTCGAGCAGCGCTTCGGCTTGCTGCTGCGCTTCGCGGCGCTGACGTTTTTGCACCTTCAGCGGACCGAGCAGCAAATTGTCGAGCACACTCATGTGCGGGAACAGGTGATAACTCTGGAACACCATGCCGATCTGCTGGCGGATCTCGCGCCAGTCGGTGGACTTGTCCAGCAGCTCGCGGCCGACAAATTTCAGGCTGCCGCTGTGGGCTTCCTCCAGACCATTGAGGCAACGCAGCAAGGTGCTTTTGCCGCAACCGCTGGGGCCGAGGATGACGATCACTTCGCCACTCTGCACTTGCAGGTCGATGCCGTTGAGCACCTGCTGCTCGCCGTAGAATTTGTTGAAACCGTGAAACTCGATCAATGCGCTCATGCTTGCGTCCAGCGCCGCTCCAGCACGCGCGAAGCGGCCGAGAGCGGGTAGCAGATAAAAAAGAAAAACAGGAACAGCGCGCCGTAGATCAGCACCGATTCGTAAGTGCGCTCGATGATCTGCTGGCCGACCTTGATCACATCGACCACACCGATCAGTACCGCCAATGAGCTGGTCTTGATGATCCGCGTATAGACGTTGATGGTCGGCGGCGTCATGCGCTTCAACGCTTGCGGCAGCAGTACGTAGCCATAAAGTTGTGCGGCGTTTAGGCCGATCGACAGCCCCGCTTCACGCTGCCCGCGCGGCAACGAATGCAGCGCACCGCGCGCCACTTCGCCCACCTCGCTGGCGCCCCACAGCGACAGCACCAGCACCGCGCACCAGAAACTTGGCAGGCTCAGTCCGAAGAAAATCGGCAAGCCGAAGAACAACAGGTACAACCAGACCAGCACCGGAATCGCCCGGAACAACTCCAGATAGACCCGCAGGATCGCGTTCAGCCACCTCACGTTGAGCGTTCGCAGCACACCGTAGAGCACGCCGCCGACAGTGCTGATGGCGATGCTCAGGAACGAGATCGACAAAGTTTGCCCGGCGCCTTTGGCCAGTTGCGGCAACGACACCCAGAGCAGTTCAAGACCCGAACTGGCCATGCTGGAGCCTCCTTTCCAGACGGCTGAGCAGCAGCGACAGCGGCAAGAACAGCAGCACGCAGATCAGCGTCAGCACGGCGAGCATTTCGTAGGTTTTGTAGTAGAGCGCGATGTAGCTCTTGGTGGTGTAGAGGATTTCCGGCACGGCCACCGCCGAAACCACGGTGGTTTCCTTGAGCAGGAAAATGAAATTGGCGAACAACGACGGCAGGCTGAGAATCCCCGCTTGCGGCAGGATCACGTAGCGCAGCAACTGGCCATGGGACAGGCCGATTGAGCGCCCTGATTCCAGTTGCGCTTGGGGCACCGCATCGACGCCGGCGCGCAGCACTTCGGTGAGGTAAGCGCCGCCGAGAAAGGTCATGGTGATGATCGCGGCAGTGAAACCAGAGACTTTGATCCCCAACGCCGGCAAGGCGAAGTAGACGAAGAACAACTGAATCAGCAACGGCGTGTTGCGTGCCAGCTCCACATACAGGCTCACCAGTCTTTGCAGGTACGGCGTGCGGAACACCAGAATCGTCGCGTTGAGCAGCGCCACCAGCAGCGAGGTGCCAATGGCGATAAAACCGACCTGCAGCGTCACACCCACGGCTTTGAGAAACGCCGGCAGGGTGCTGAGGATGAATGCGTAATCGAAAGTCATGAAGCGTCCTGACGCCGCTCGGTAAGCGACGGTGGTGCAGTCCATGGACAGCGGGTGGCTGTCCGGCAGACACCGACTTTATAGGTATAAAAACAAGAATTTAAATACCGTTAAAGCATATTGATATCACCCAAAAAACTATCTTGTGGGTTTGCCGGGAAGGAATAAGAAGGCTATTTTTCTTTGCGCTGTAGGAAGGATCTTTTTTTCATGAAAGCCCTCCAAGGACGAACAGCTTTTGGCCAGACTCCCCCGGCCAACCTCATAACAAGGAAGAGAACATGGACGTAAAAGTGCCGCAGCGACTGGATCCGCAGGAGATTGTGAAATTGTTGGTGGCGTTGAGGCGGGCGTTGAAGGCTGCAGCGTAAGTCAAAAGCCCCTCATCGGAACGCCGCCCGCCCAGCCCTCTCCCCCGAGGGAGAGGGGGCCGACCGAGGTGTCTGGCGTCATACATCGACCTGAAAGACCGAGTCGATTATGGATTCGGCAGAGATCTTTCACATCGGCGTACCTCTACAGCATCCCCCCAATCAGTCCCCTCTCCCTCTGGGCGGTCCGACGTTTCGGGAGGGCTAGGGTGAGGGGCTTTTCAACGCACACACAAAAACGCCGATGCCCATCACTGGCCATCGGCGTTTTCACACCTTGAAGGGGGTGGTTCAAGCGTCAGATCAGAACGCCGGCAGTACCGCGCCGTTGTACTTCTTCTCGATGAACGCTTTGACTTCCGGGCTGGTCAGGGCTTTGGCCAGTTTCTGGATCGCGTCGCTGTTCTTGTTGTCCTCACGGGCCACCAGGAAGTTCACGTACGGCGAATCAGCACCTTCAATCACCAGCGCATCTTTCTGCGGGTTCAACTTGGCTTCCAGCGCGTAGTTGGTGTTGATCATGTCCAGATCAACTTCTTTCAGAACGCGTGGCAGCAGGGCCGACTCCAGTTCCTTGAACTTGAAGTTGTGCGGGTTCTTGGCGATGTCTTTTGGCGTTGCCAGAGCGTTCTTCGGGTCTTTCAGCTCGATCAGGCCAGCCTTCTGCAGCAGGATCAGTGCGCGGCCGCTGTTGCTACCTTCGTTCGGGATGGCGATGGTGGCGCCGTCCGGCAGTTCAGCCAGGGTCTTGTACTTGCTCGAGTAACCACCGAACGGTTCAACGTGCACGCCCTGCACGGTCACCAGGTACTTGGACTTGTCGTCCTTGTATTTGCCCTGGTTGAAGCTGTTCAGGTACGGCAGGGTTTGGAAGTAGTTGGCGTCCAGACGCTTCTCGCCAACCTGTACGTTCGGCTGAACGTAGTCGGTGAACACTTTGATTTCCAGATCCACGCCTTCTTTGGCCAAGGTCGGTTTAATCAGCTCAAGGATTTCAGCGTGCGGAACCGGGGTCGCGGCAACCACCAGTTTTTCGCCAGCATTGGCCAGGGAAGCAGTCAAAGCAGCCGCCAATGCGGTAAACAACAGAACCTTTTTCATGCAGTGTCCTTATCGAAAATCACGGTCGTCATCGACGACGGCATTAATACGTGTGCCAGTGAAGTGATATCGCTGGCGTGGGGCGGACAATACCGGGATTTTTTATTCCCGGACAATAACGTTTATTCAGCTTCATATTCCATTTTGTTCATGTTGAACGAAACGGTTACAACCCCTCACTCAAACGAATCAGCAAATCTTTCAATGCCTTACGCTCGGCGACGCTGCCGCCGATGTTGACTTGTGCAACCAGCCGTTCGATCTGAAGCTGCGGCCCAGACGCTTCGGGCAGATTCAGGTGCTCCGGAAGAATCTCGTCGCCCGTGCTCACCAGCAACGCAAAATGAATGACGTTTTCCAGCTCGCGGGTGTTGCCCGGCCAACTGTGTTGTTCGAGCACGTGCTGCGCCGCTTCGCTGATCAGCGGTACGGGAAGGTCGAGACGCTGGCTGTAGATACCGAGGAAATACTCGGCCAGCGACAGGATATCGCCGGTACGCGCACGTAACGCCGGCAATTCGAGGTGGCCCTCGCTGAGGTAGTGATAAAGGCGCTCGTGGAATTTCCCGGCGTCCACCGCTTGCGCCAGATCGATGCTGGTGGCCGCGACCAGCCGCACATCCACCGGACTCGGCTGATGCGCACCGACACGGGTGACTTCGTGATTCTCCAGGGCAGCGAGCAATTTGATTTGAATCGGCAGCGGCAGATCGCCGATTTCATCCAGATACAAGGTGCCGCCGTTGGCCGAACCGAACCAGCCTGCACGGCTGCTGGCCGAGCCGCTGTAACTGCCGGCAGCGTAGCCGAACAGCTCGGCATCAGCGTAGGTCGGGCTGATCGCCCCGCAATTGACCGAAACGAACAGACCGCTGCGGTCACTGGCGCGATGGATGTGCCGGGCGAGCAGTTCTTTACCCGTACCGGTCTCGCCACGGATCAATACCGAAGTTGAGCGCGGCGCCAGTTGCTCTAGCTCCTCACGCAGTTGACGCGAGCGCGGATCGACGAACACCAGCGCCTTGGCGCGAATGCTCAGGGGGCTTTTTTCCGCATCGGGAAAGGTCAGCAACGGCTGACCGAAGGTTTCGAAACTCATGGCAGGCTCCCGCCCAAAACCGCCGGCAGACGGGGGCGTTGAAAGAAAAAAGGTCAGGCGCGGCGGCGGGCGTGGTGTTCCATACGGTTTTGCAGGCGATAGAGATAAGCAAAACCCTGCTCCCAACGCTGATGCCCGGACTTGACGTTGATGTGTCCGGCACCGGCGAGAATTCCCGCCTCGGCACCCCAGTTGCGCGCCAGCTCCAGTGCGCGCGGCGCACTCACGGCGGCGTCGTTGTCGGAGCTGACGACCTGGCTCGGAAACGGCAGCAGATCAGTCGGAATCGGCGCGAAATTGCGCAGCGCCGGTGCACACGCCGGACGCTCGACATCTGCCGGCGCGACCAACAAGGCGCCACGCACCTGACGCAGGTATTGCAGCGGCGCAGTGGCTGCCCAATGGGCAACGGTGATGCAGCCGAGGCTGTGGGCGATAAGAATGACAGGCGTGCTGTCAGCGGCAATCGCCTCGGCCAGTGCCGCCACCCAGTCTTCACGACGCGGCGTCAGCCAGTCGGCCTGCTCGACCCGCGCGCTGTTCGGCAGGCTGTTCTGCCAGTGGCTTTGCCAATGATCTTCTGGCGATCCTTGCCAGCCCGGCACAATCAGGTAGCGGATTGATTCGTTGCGCATGGGGAGCTCTCCTGCGTCGTGTCTGTTCCTGGACGAGTATAGGGAGGGGATTTATATTCGTTAAGGAATAAGAAGCTATTTATTAAGACCTGAATTGAATATGAGATGTGTGCATGGCTGGAAATCTTTTCCCCCTCACCCCAGCCCTCTCCCCCACGGGGGGCGAGGGGGAAAGGGAGCCGATCTTCATGCCGTTCAAATCTTGAGTTCGGCTCGAAATCTCAGGTCGGCGTATCTCGAACAATCACCTCGGTCAGTCCCCTCTCCCTCTGGGAGAGGGCTCTGCTTTTAATGCCAGAAATAAAAAAGGGCCGCACCCTGCCAAGGAGACGGCCCCGGAAAAACGTTGAATCTGTTACCGCGCAGTAATCACCGACAGCTTGGTAATCCCCGCGCGTTCAATCGAAGCCATCGCTCGCGCCACTTCGCCGTAGTTCACCCCGTCATCGGCCTGCAATTGCACGCGCACTTCCGGGTCCTTGGCCTTGGCCGACTTGAGGTTGAATTCGAGCAAGTCAGGCTGAATCTCGTCCTTGTTGATAAACAGCTTGCCGGCGCCATCGATGCTCACCACCAGCGGGTCCTTCTGCTCGACCGGCGCCACCGCTTCGGTCTTCGGCAGGTTGATCGGAATCGCGTTGGTCAGCAGCGGCGCTGTGACGATAAACACCACCAGCAGCACCAGCATCACGTCCACCAGCGGGGTCACGTTGATCTCGCTGAGTACCTCATCACTGTCTTGCGTGGAGAAGGCCATATCAGGACGCCTCCTTCACTTTTGCTGCGTTGCCCGGCGTTGCGACCTTGTGCGCCGTCGGGTGGATCAACACGCGGAACGCACTCTTCTGCGCCAGGCTGTAGAAGTCGTGGGCGAAGTCATCCAGATCCGCCGCCGTCAGTTTCAACCGACGCAAAAAGTAGTTGTAAACCAGCACCGCCGGCACCGCGACGGCGATCCCCACACCCGTGGCGACCAATGCTGCACCAATCGGCCCGGCGACCGTTTCCAGGCTCGCCGAACCTGCGGCGCTGATGCCTTTCAACGCTTCCATGATTCCCCACACCGTGCCGAACAAACCAATGAACGGCGACGTACTGCCAATACTCGCGACCACCGCCAGGCCCGTTTCCAGCGAACGGCGTTCGCGAACGATCTGCTGACGCAATGCGCGCTCGAGGCGATCCTGATGGTTGATCGCCTGGCTCAAATCATTGGCCTGTGGCGTCTCGCCCACCTGAATCGCCGCGTAACCGGCCTGTGCCACCCGCGCTGCAGCGCCGGGATGGGTCTCGCTCAATTCAGCGGCTGAATCGAGACTCGACGCCGCCCAGAAACGCTTATGAAAACGCCGATCCTGCGCCTTCAGCCGCCCGAACTGCACAGCCTTGAGCAGTGCCAGGCCCCAGGTAGCGACGGAAAAAACCACCAGCAGCCAGATCACCGCGCTTTCGATGGATTCCAGTGGAGATGCCAGTAACGTCATGATGATTCCCTCGTGTAAACGTTTCGCGCGAATTTGGTTTCGGTTTAATGAATCTTGAAATCGATGGGCACGCTGACCCAGCCGTCCTGGGCGACATCACCCTGCTTGGCCGGGACGAAACTCCAACGTTTGACGGCGTTCAGCGCCGCGTCGTCGAGCTGTTGCCGGCCACTGCTTTTGGCTATCTGGATCTCACCCGGTTTGCCGCTGGCCAACACATGCACACGCAGCAACACCGTGCCTTCCCAACCGCGACGCTGAGCCAGCGACGGGTATTCCGGTGCCGGGTTTTTCAGGTATGCGGCGTTCGCTGAGGCCGGGGTTACCGGTGCCGGCGCGGGGGGAGCAGGTGGCGCTGGCGCTGCAACCGGGGCTGCCGGTTGTGGCGGCGCGGGTGGTTGCTCGACGGCTTTCGGCGCTGGCTTGGGGGCCTGTTTAATCACCGGTTTGGGTTTCGAAACGGGTTTTGGCGGCGGTGGTTTTACCGCCAGTTCGTCTTCTACCGGCGGCGGTGGCTCAACCACAGGCGCAGGTGGGGGCAGCTCGACAACCGGTGGTGCTGGTGGTGCCGGGCGCGAGAATTCGATAGTCATCGGCGGAATTTCCGGCGGCACGATCGGCAGCACCGGCGTCGGCTTCTGGCTGATCCAGTAGATCACCGCGCCATGCACCACCAATGCGAGCACGCCGAGCAGAAGGATTTCGCGCCGACTCAAAATACCTTTGGGCGCACGCTGCAAACGCAGCTGTCCCAACGGCACACGATGCGGCCGGCCGAGATCGACCAACTCGCCACCCGGCGTCTGACGCCACAGCAATTCCTCTGCGCTGGCGGCGGTCTGGACATTGCCCATTGATTCACTCCCTGCGGTCTTTTTGCGTTCTCTACAAAAACTGCCGATCAACCGTTTGTTGAATCCCCCACGGCGAATCGATGGATGAATCATTGGGCTTGGCGCTTATCTCCGAAAGTAATCTTTAACGTTATGCATAGGCCTTTATGGAATATGAAAAATGATCAATTCCGCCAAAGCCGCGTGCTACGCGGGCTGCAGCGATGCATGAAAAAATGCATGCTTTTCAGGCATTAAAAGTATTCATGCAACGCATCAAATTCACCTGACCCGGTTTTGCAGGACGACTAATACCAAGTAGATAGTTGATTATTATTTTCTAAAAACAAAAAAAGGCCGGGCACTTTCGTGCGCCGGCCTTTTTGTTCAATCAGCTTTTATTGCTTGACGAACTCCCCTGCCACGCCAACAACATCACCATCAAAGTTTGTGCGCGAACCAACCGCACGAACTTTTGAATAATTGTGATCCGGCGAGAACAATGTCCAGGACTGATAACCAGTGCCGTCATTCAGAGCCGTGAACGTGATGATCGTAGGCTGCCCGGTGCTGTTCTGGAAATGGTAGTGCCCGTAAGCAATGTCGTAATTCACGCCGTTCTGACTGAATTTACCGCTGAAGGTGCCGTTGGAATCGTTGCCATCGGTAATCGTCAGTTTGGCGCCAGCGTTAGCGTTTACATAATTGCCATTAATGCTCGACATAACGAGATTTCCTTTATCGTTGGATAAGTGTCTTCCGATGAGAGCAAGTTTCCTCCTGGAAACTCACGACAGTCAGAATGGTTGCACATTCAATTATTGTCCACGCGAGCTACTAACGAAATTGCAATAAGCACTATTCAACCCGCTCATAACTTATCGCCGTTCGATCGAGCATTAATTCCAATTCAACTAACGGCTGGCATTGGTTTGCTGCACACCGATAACTGGCGCATTAACGGCGGTCTCGGAGCGTGGTGTGTCCGTTGGCACCCAGTCATAACTCACAGGCAGCGCCCGATACACCCAGTTGCTGATCGCGTCGCTGCCCGGCGCTTTGCCGAGATAGGGGCTGACGTACTCCCAGACGTTTTCACCGTTGGCCGTCACCTGGAAAAAACGTCCGTTCATGCCTTCGTCGATCAACGTGTTGCCATTGGGCAAACGCCGCGCGCTGCTGATGAACGAGCTGTAGAACGCCCACCCCGGCTGCTTCGAATTCGCCGCGCTGTACTGCCAGACGATCTGGTTTTTCAGCGGATCGATTTCCAATACGCGCGAACCGGAAATCAGCCCGAGGGTGACGTTCGGATAACCCGCCGCCCCCTGGTTATCGAATACCAGCAAATTGCCCGCGCCAGGCAATCCGGCCGGAATGATGTGGGCATCATGCTGACCGACAAACTGATCCACCGGACGCGGCAGTTTCTGCGCGGTTTTCGGGTTGATCAGCGGCAAATTCGGGCCAAGACGCCAGACCACTTTGCCGCTGTTTTTATCGATGATCGCGATGAAGTTGGCGTTGCGTGAATCGATCAGCAGGTTGTCCGGATTGAAGCGCTTGTCACCGGAATCGAACCACTTGTTCGGCCCGACCAGGCTGAGGTTGTTGATATGCAGGTAGTCCGGATTTTCACTGGCGCGCACCAGCTTCAACTGCTCGGCGGTGAAGCCGAATTCATTGAGATGCTCCGAGGCCAGCCACTGCCATTTCACCGCACCGTCGGGGCTGACTTCATAGATCGCATCATCGATCACCTCGGGCACTTTGAAGCCTTTGACCTTGTGCACCTTGTTCGCCAGCACCACGGTGTTGCCGTTGCTCAAACGGCGCTGATCATGA
Organism: Pseudomonas sp. Mb7; assembly: GCF_054790525.1. NCBI lineage: Bacteria > Pseudomonadati > Pseudomonadota > Gammaproteobacteria > Pseudomonadales > Pseudomonadaceae > Pseudomonas > Pseudomonas sp. Mb7. The sequence continues at coordinate 5,876,923 of NZ_CP186501.1, read as the reverse complement.
TGCTGTTGCGCGGCGCCACCGGGCGCCTTGTCGCCCCACTGCCAGACGACTTTGCCATTCCAGTCCAGCTCGCCAACGCTCTGATTGCCCAGACCATTGCCGGCCGAACCGAGTTTGCCGGGATCCTTTTCACTCAATTGCAGCAGCACATGGCCGCGCTCACCGCCAACCAGTTTTGGGTCGATGATCGCCGACGGAAAACCTGCCTGTGGCCAGGTTTTCACCTCGTTGCCGTTCATGTCGATCAGGTGCGTCTGTTTGTCCGCGCCGCTGAAAATCACGTACTGATTGAAGGCCTTGTTCGGGTCATAACGGGTCACGCCGGTCGGGTAAACACTCGGTGCGGCGAAGGCGCCGGCACTGAGCACTGCGCCGGACAGCAACACCGGCAAAGCCGTTTTGATACGCAACATGATGCAGCTCCTTGAGTGACGAATCAGAAGTCGTAGCGACCGGTGACGCCGAGGGTGCGCGGTGTGCCGAGCAGGCCTTCATAGCCGCCGTTGCCGCCCGTCCACAGGGTCGTGTAGTAGGTTTTGTCGAAAGCGTTTTTCAACCACAGGGACACGTCCCACTGGCCCTGATTGAAATCGCCGCGCAGGCCGGTGGAAAAGTTGACCACGGCGTAACTCGGGATCTGTCCGTAGTCGGAATCCTCGACGGTACCGACGGCTTTCGAGCGAAACGCGTAGCTCGCGGTGACGTAAGGTTCGAAGCCGTTATCCAGATTCCATTTGTATTCGCCGTTGGCGTTGCCGATCCATTTCGAGGCGCCGACCACTTGATGGCCGCTGAGGTCGCAAGACGCTGGAGCACCCGGCGCCTGGCTGACTTCCGGCGGGCACGGGGCATCTTTGTACGAGAGGTAGCTGACGTCGTTGTAGGAGCCATTGATGTTCAGGGTCAGGCCGCGCAGCGGGATCACCGTGCTTTCGAACTCGACCCCGCGCGAGCGCACGGAACCGGCGTTAGTCAGGTACTGCACGCGATTTTCCGCGTCGTAGGCGTTGGTCTGGTAAGCGTTGACCTGAGTCCAGAAGACGTTGGCGTTGAGTTGCAGACGGTGGTCCCACAGCGTGCTCTTGAAGCCGAGTTCGGCGTTGTTCGCGCGTTCGGTGCCGATCAGCAGCGAATCGGCACCCGCTACCGGAGCGGAACCGACGGCGAGGTTGACCCCGCCGGATTTCTCGCCGTGGGATAACGTGGCGTAGCCGAGCACATCGTCGGTGATCCGGTAGCTGAGATTGAGCAGCCCGGAGGGACTGGAGCTGTACTGATTCAAGTCGCCGGAATCGTAAGCGCCGGCACGACCGCGTCGCGCCGTGGCCGCAGCGCCCGTTACGGCAGCGCCACCAATCGGCGCATCGCGCGTGACCCAAGCGGATTTCTCTTCATAAGTGCCACGCACCCCGGCAGTGAAATCCAGCCGTTCGGTGAGGTGCCAGGTGCCTTGGGCGAACAATGCAAAACTGTCGGTCTTGATATGGCCGTTGCCGACACTGGTGACGTTGGCCAGCGCACCGGGCGCCGTACCATTCCAGATATCGGCTTGCGGGCCGTAATGGGCGAAGGATTTATTGTCCAGATCCGAGCCGAAGTAGTACGCGCCTACGACGTAATCGAAGAACTCACCCTTGGGCGAGGCCAGGCGAAATTCCTGCGAGTACTGTTTGTCCTCCACCGACACCCCGGCGTTGTAGCTCGCCGGCACGTTGAGGCCGTCGTCGTTGCGCGGAGTGAAATTCCAGAAGCGATAGGAGCTGATCGAAGTCAGCGTGAAGTCGCTCGGAAGCGTCCAGTTGGCTTCCACCGACGTGCCACCCTGATGCACGGTAACGTGCTGGTCGTTGTCCAGATTGACCTTGCGGTGTGAGCCGTTGACCAATGTTGCGCCGGCCGCGTTGGCGCGCGACTGATAGAGATTGACGCCATTGATGGTCGGCCCGGTGTTGTAGAGCACGCGGGTGCCGGCGCTGGAATCCTCCTCGTTGTAGTCACCGATCCAGCGCAGATTGAAATCTTCATTGGGCTTGAACAGCAGTTGCGCGCGGAAGCCCTCGCGCGAGCCGCCATTCAAATCATGGCCGTCGTATTCGTTTTTGATATCACCGTCACTGCGTGTGCGATAGGCCGAAAAACGCCCAGCCAATTGATCGTTGAGCGGGCCGGAAATGGTGCCCTTGGTCTGGAAATAACCGTCCTCGCCGACCGAGGTTTCGATGCTGCGCTCAGGGGTGAAGGTTGGCGCGCGGGTGCTGATGTTGATCACCCCGGCGGTGGTGTTTTTGCCGAACAACGTGCCCTGCGGCCCACGCAAGACTTCGAGCTGTTCGATATCCATCAGGTCAAACACCGCCATCCCCGGGCGGCCCAGATAGACGTTGTCGATGTACAGGCCAACGCTGCCTTCCAGGCCATCGCTGGCCGGGTTATTACCGAGGCCGCGGATCGATACGCTGGACTGCCGTGCGTGCATGTAGGCGACGTTGACGCTGGGCACCAGTTGCTGCAAATCCTGAATCCGGTAGACCCGCTGCGTCTCCAGATTCTGCCCGCTGACCACGCTCATTGGCGTTGGTACATCTTGCGAGCTTTCTTCGCGGCGGCGGGTGGTGACGGTCACGGTTTCCAGTTGCGAACTGTTGGCGGCAGGCTTGCCGGCCGGCACCGGCGCCGGGGTTTCGGAGTCGGCGGCGTAACCGTGAGTCCAGCTCGCGCTCCCTGCCAGCAACAGGGCCAGAGGCAGGCGTTTGAGCCGTCGTGGCGTTAGGGGTGACGCAAGGTTCAACGGACTCATGGCGCGGCTCCTGGTCAAAAAACACACAGACATCTTTAGCGCTGCATATTCTTTTAAGTTATTTATTTATGTATTTACAGATATTTACTGCATAAGAGATTGCCTTTATAAGGAGTCGACCTAATGCATATCCAATGCATTTCCCGGATATTTTTTATGTGAAAAATGCATATCGACTTGCGTCAACTTCGTCACTTCATCGCCCTGGCTGAACAACGCAGCTTTGTGGCTGGCGCGCAGGCGGTGAACCTGTCGCAGTCGGCGTTCAGCCGCAGCATTCAGGCACTCGAGCACGGCGTTGGCTGTCAGTTGGTCGATCGCGGACGCAAGGAATTGCCGCCGACCAAACAGGGCCAGGTATTGCTCGAACACGCGCGGCGACTGGTCAGTGGCGCGCAGCAGATGGCCAACGAGATCAGTCAGTTCAATGGGCTGGAGGCGGGGGAATTACGCTTCGGTTGTGGGCCGGCGCCAGCGGCGGGTTTGATCCCTCGGGCGATTGGCAGCTTCATCGGCCGCTATCCGAAAGCGCGGGTGCAGTTTCAGGTCGATGACTGGCAGAGCCTGAGCAAGCGACTGATGAGCGAGGAGTTCGAGTTCTTTGTCGCGGACACACGCTACTTCGAGGCGGATCCGGATTATCTGACGCACCGCTTGCGGCCGCGTAAATGGCATTTCTGTTGCCGTGCGGGGCATCCGCTGGCGGGTTTCGATAAGGTCAGCGCCGAGCAATTGATGAGCTATCCGCTGGCTGTGAGCATTCGCCCGCCGAACTTGCGCAAGGTCATCGTTGACCTCAGTGGGCGGCCGGATTTCACCCCGAATGTCGAATGTGAAAACAGTTCGAGTCTGCTCAGTGTGGTGCTGCGCTCGGATGCGATCGGGATTGTCGGGGCATATTCCGATGCGCTGCATCAAGCCAAGGGAGAGTTGGTGTGTTTGCGCATTGAAGGGTTGGCGGATGATCTTGAGGAGTTGTACACCCGCTATGGGATTGTCAGCCGCGCGGGGTATCGGTTGTCGCCGTTGGCCGAGGCAATGATCGAGCAGATAAAAGAGATTGATCAGCAGGATGAGGAGGTTTGCTCGCTGCAGAATCTCGCTGTCTGATCCAGCGCTATCGCTGGCAAGCCAGCTCCCACATGATTCGCGCCGAGCACAAACCATGTGAACACCCCTAATACTTGTGGGAGCTGGCTTGCCAGCGATAGCGGCAGTGCAGGCGCCGATGCATTTCCTGCATAAAACCCATTCCCCAAATGCACTTGCCGAACACCCCCACCGAAAGCGAAAACCCTCGCCTGTCCCATTGACCGGTGAACCCCATGCCCACCCCGCCAAACACCGTGCACAACGTGCTGTACATCATGTGCGATCAACTGCGCCGCGATTACCTGTCCTGCTACGGCCATCCGCATCTGCACACACCGAATATCGATCGCCTCGCCGCTGCCGGCGTGCGTTTCAGCCGCGCCTACACCCAAGGCACGATTTGCGGCCCGTCGCGGATGTCGGCCTACACCGGACGCTATGTCAGCAGCCATCAAGTGGCGTGGAACGCCGTGCCGTTGCCGCTGGAAGAACTGACCATCGGCGATTACCTGCGCCCGCACGGCATTCGTACTGCGCTGGTCGGCAAGACCCACGCCACGGCGAATGTCGATGCCTTGCAACGCCTGGCAATCAATCCCGAAAGCGAACAGGCCGAAATCCTCAACGAAGTCGGTTTCGAACCTTACATGCGCCACGACGGCATCTACCCCGACGACCCGCTGTTCGACGACAAACGCGAATCCGCGCCCTACACCCATTACCTGCGCGAGCAGGGTTTCGACGGCAAAAACCCCTGGCACGACTGGGCCAACGCCGCCGAAGGCGAGCACGGTGAAATCCTCAGCGGCTGGCAAATGCGTCATTCGAATTTGCCAGCACGAATTCCCGAGCAACACTCAGAGACTGTCTACACTACAAATCGAGCCATCGACTTCATCACCGAGCAAGGCGAGAAATCGTGGTGTTTACACCTTTCCTATATCAAACCGCACTGGCCCTACATCGTACCAGCGCCGTACCACGCCTTGTACAGTACGAAATCGATTCTCGAAGCGATCCGCGCGACACCCTCCGAAGCCAGCAAACACCCCGTATACACTGCCTTTCGCCAGCATGAGGAAAGCCTCAACTTTTCCCGCGATTCAGTACGATTGACTGTAATCCCTACGTACATGGGTCTGATCAAGCAGGTGGATGATCAACTCGGACGGCTGTTCGACTTTTTGCAGAGCAACGGTCGCTGGGATGACACATTGATCGTGTTCACCAGCGATCACGGCGACTTTCTCGGTGATCACTGGTTGGGCGAGAAGGAGTTTTTGCTGGAGCAGGCGGTGGGCGTGCCGTTGATCGTGCGTGATCCTCGGGCGGCGGCGGATGTCACGCGCGGCACGGTGGAAGATCGACTGGCGGAAACCATCGATGCATTGCCGACCTTTCTTGAAGCACTGGGATTGCCGGGGGCGGAGCATCGGCTTGAAGGGCGTTCGTTAATCCCGCTTCTGCACGGCGAAAATCCGCACTGGCGCCGCTATGCAATCAGCGAATACGACTATGCCTTCCAGGCGCCGGCGCGGGAGCGTCTGGGCCAGCCGATCGATCGTTGCCGGATGACCATGGTGCGCAGCGAGCGCTGGAAATACCTGGCGTACGACGGCTTTCGGCCGCAGCTGTTTGATCTGTTGAATGATCCGCAGGAGTTGCGGGATTTGGGCGAGGATCCGGCGTATGCGGCGGTGCGCGAGGAGCATGCAGGGTATTTGTTTGAGTGGGTGCGGGGGTTGAAGCGGCGCACGACCATCAGTCATCAGGAAATTGATTTGCGCGGGCAGCGGTTTCGTTATGGTGAGCCGGAGTCGGAGAAGGTTGTTCAGATTGGTGTCTGGTAGCGGGAAGAGCCCCTCACCCTAACCCTCTCCCAGAGGGAGAGGGGACTGAATGGGGGATATTTCAGAGGTACACCGACCTGATCCAGCTTCATCGAATCCATAATCGATAGGGTCTTTCAGGTCGATGCATAACGCGAGACAACTCGGTCGGCTCCCTCTCCCTCGGGGAGAGGGCTGGGCGGGCGGCGTTCCGATGAGGGGCTTTTGATCTTTAATCACGACCCTTGATGGTCTGGCTACGCTGCCCATTCGCGCCCACCGGCACTTCACCCTTCAACGTCACCCGACGCACCACCCGATCCTGCGTGCCGTAATCATCAATCGCATAATGCTGCGTCGAGCGGTTATCCCAGATCGCCACATCACCGGCCTTCCAGCGCCAGCGCACGATGTTTTCCTGGCGAATCACATGGCTCTGCAACAGCCCGAACAGATGCGCCGAATCCGCTTGCGAGTAACCCTTGATGCGTTTGACGAAATGCCCCAGCAGCAAGCTCTTCTCACCGCTGATCGGGTGCACGCGCACCACCGGATGCTCAGTCTCGTAAACGGTCGACGTGAAGACCTTGCGATAGCGCTCAAGCTTCTCCGCCGAGACGTCCGGCTTGGCGCTGGCGTAGTCATATTCGTTGCTGTGCACGGCGACCAGTTTGTCGGCCAGTTCACGCAGTTCGGTCGGCAAGCCGTTGTACGCCGTCGCGGTGTTGGCCCACAGGGTGTCGCCGCCGAATGCCGGCGCGACGACCGAGCGCAGGATCGAGGCTTTCGGGTAGGCGTCGACGAAAGTCACGTCGGTGTGCCAGGAGTTGGCGCGCTGGCCCTCGGCACCGTCCAGCTCCAGCAGATAACGCGTGCCTTCGCGCGACGGCACGGTAGGGTGCGCCACCGGCTCGCCGAGCAAATGGGCGAAGGCTTCCTGACGCTGATCATCGAGTTGGGTCTGCTCACGGAAGAACACGACTTTGTACTGAACCAGCGCCTGTTGAATGGCTTCGACGGTGGCGGCGCCCAGCTCACCGGACAGGTGCACGCCACGGATCTCGGCGCCGATACGACCGGCGACCGGATGAATCTCCAGCGCGTGGACAGCGGGTTTTACTGCGAGTGCGGCATTGCTCATGGGTAGACCCTCATCGACTGCTTACGGTTTTTAACGGCAGCGAAACAACGCTCTATCTATATTCCATTTACATCTAATAGATATTCACATGCTTCGTTGACGGAATAAGAGCTTGCATTTAAAACCTCTAGCAACCCTCGTCGCAAATGCCTTCGAGCTATTTTTAGGATGCCGGAAAAGCATATGGATCTTCGCCAGTTGCGTTACTTCATCGCCCTCAACGAACACCGCAGTTTTGTCCGCGCGGCCGACGCGATGGGCATCACTCAACCGGCGTTCAGCCGCAGTATTCAAGGGCTCGAGCAGGAGTTCGGCTGCGTGCTGGTGGATCGCGGCAACAAGGATTTGCGCCCTACACCCGAGGGCCAAGTGGTGCTGCAACACGCCCTGAGCTTGGTGCAAGGCGCGGCGCTGCTCAGTGCCGAAGTGACGCAGATGACCAAGCTCGATGCCGGTGAAGTGCACTTCGGTTGCGGCCCGGCGCCAGCAGTGAAACTGGTGCCGGACGCCGTGGCGCAATTCATCAACGCGCACCCGAAAGTGCGCACCTGTTTTCAGGTGGATAACTGGGAAAAACTCAGCCGCGCGTTGAGCCGTGAAGAGATCGAATTCTTTATCGCCGACATTCGCCATTTCGAGTCCGATCCGAACTTCCAGACCCAGGCACTGACACCCAAACGCGGGGTATTTTTCTGCCGCCCGGGACACCCGTTGCTGGCCAAGGAAAGCCTGTCGACCAACGACATGTTCGACTATCCGCTGGCGACCACGCTGATCCCGCCGGGGATTCGCAAATTATTGGCGAACCTCAGCGGCCGCATCGATTTTTCCCCGACCATCGAGACCGAGCATTTTCCGGCGCTGGTGAAGGTGGTGCTGCAATCGAATGCGATTGGCGTCGGTACGGAAGAGGCGTTTGTCGAGGACATTGCCAAGGGTTCGCTGGTGTTGCTGCACTGGCGTAATTTGCCGCAGAACCTGGAGAGCATGAATGCGCGTTGCGGGATTGTCAGTCGTACCGGGTTTCGCCTGTCGCCGGCGGCACGGGCGATGATCGAGACATTGGTGGCGGTGGATCGGCAGGAAATCAGCGTCGCTGTTTAAGGGGATCGTTCCCACGCTCTGCGTGGGAATGCAGCCCGGGACGCTCCGCGTCCCAAAGTGGACGCAGAGCGTCCATTGATGCGTTCCCACGCAGAGCGTGGGAACGATCGGTGTACGTTAGAGCTTGGCCGCTGCCAGCTCAGGCGCCACCCAATCATTCACCTTGAACGGCTTGCGAATCAGCTTCTGCTGCGCCGCCAGATCCACTTTGTCCTGCAGGCTGCCAAGGAACACCGGATCCAGCGTCGACGGGAACACTTCGCTCAACCTCTGATCCTGCAGATCCTGGGTCAGGATCACCGGCGGATAGCTGGCCAAACCCGAGACCAGTTGCACGTAAGCGGCCTTGTTGCCGTCCTGCGTCAGCCACTCCACGGCCTGCTGTTGCGCCTTGAGCAACTTGGCCACCGCCTCCGGGTGCGCGTCGACAAACTTGCCCGTGCCGACCAATACCGACTGCACGCTGCCTGCGCCACCGAGATCCTTAGTGTTCAGCGGCAACTCGGCCAGCCCCTTGGCCTGCAATGCGGTCAACCCGGAGCTGCCCCATGACGCATCGATCTGCTTGGCTGCCAACGCCGCGACCGCTGCATTGAAATCCAGATTGATGACTTTCAGATCCTTCTCGCTCAGGCCCTGGCTTGCCAGCGCCGCATCAAACGACAACTGCGTCGCGGTGCCACGGAAGATCGCCACGCGCTTGCCCTTGAGATCCTGCAAAGTCTTGATCCCCGAACCCGGTACCACCCCCAAATACTGCTTCACCCCACGCGCACTGGCGCTGAGCAAGCGAGTATCCAGGCCATTGGACTTGCCGATGATTGCCGCCAGATCGCCGAGATACGCCAGATCAACCTGACCGTTGGCAAACGCCTCATTGATCACCGGTCCCGCACCTTTGAAGAAACTCCACTGAATCTTGATGCCCTGATCGGCAAAGGCCTTTTCGAAGATCTGCTGATCACGCAGCACGTCGACCACACCGCCGCCACTGTGTTGAGTCCCCGCGCTCAGGTCGGGCACGGCGATTCTGATTTCCTTGAGTTCGTCGGCATGCGCGGTAAACGCCAGCAGGCCCACCAGAGCAGGAACGGCAAACAGACTGAAAACACGTTTGAAGGGGAGGTTCATGGGTGCTGCTCCTTGATCACGACGGGCGTTGAGGAGCCGAAAGTAGGCCGAATGACTACCTACGCTTAAATACTATAAATGCACATTTTTATAGCTTTTAGCGCTAAGCGAGCAGCGCCGGGGCTCGCAGCGGCGTATGCATTAACAGCATCGAAAATATTCTTCGAATGCATTGGATGCGTGTGGGCTGGAGGCCTTAAATGGCGCTGCTTATCTCTAAAAACAACTTATTGAAGATTATTTATAACCATTAGCTCTTAGTTAATACCGCAAGAGATCGCAGCCTTCGGCAGCTCCTACAGGGGTCAATTCAAGGACGCATTCCCCCGTGGGAGCTGCCGAAGGCTGCGATCTTTTGATCTTGATCTTGAGCCAACCCGACAACGGAGGTCACCCATGGCCCGCCAATCCTTGCTCAGTCTTCCACTCCCCGCGCCGCCGCTGAAAAGCCGCCGTACCTGGCCCAGCCTGAACCAGCGCCTGTTGCCATGGCTGCTGCCGCTCAGCTTGTTCGCCCTATGGTGGCTGGCCGCACGCAATGAATGGATGAGCGAGCAGATCTTGCCGGCGCCGTCGCTGGTCTGGAACAGCGCTGTCGAGCTGTCTCAAGGCGAGTTATGGAGCCATTTGTGGATCAGCCTGCAGCGTTTGTTCTGGGGCCTGCTTGCCGGGGTTTCGGCCGGTGCATTGCTCGGCGCAGCACTGGGCTTCAGTCAGCGTCTTGAACGTTTGATCTTCCCGACCTTCGCCGGCCTGTCGCAAATACCGACGCTGGCGTGGATTCCATTGTTCATGGTGTTTTTCGGCATCGGCGAAGTGCTGAAACTGGTGGTGCTGATCAAAGCGATCGTGGTGCCGGTGACCCTGCACACATTGGTCGGCGTAAGAGATGCCCAGCCGAAATTGCGTGAAGCCGCCGCTGTTCTGCGCCTGCCACCACGCCTGCTGATTCGGCGCCTGGTATTGCCCGCCGCCCTCCCCGCGTTCATGGCTGGCGTGCGCCTGGCGCTGGCCGCCGGCTGGACGTCGTTGCTGGCCGTCGAACTGCTGGCTTCCAGTGAAGGCATCGGCTACCTGATGGTCTGGGCGCGACAACTGTTCATGCTCGACATCGTTTTCGTCTGCATCGTCGTCATCGGTTTGATCGGCGTGGCGATGGATCGCGGCATCGGTCTGCGGGACAAGAAACTGGTGCACTGGCCGCATCCGGCCACCGCCGAAATTCGTCGCGGCCCGCGTTATGACGGCTGGCAGCGGCTGCAACCGTGGCTGCTACCGCTGGGCTTGTTGGCACTGTGGCAATTGGCAAGTGACCAACAGTGGGTCGACGCCAATATTCTGGTCAGCCCATTGGCCGTTTTGAGCACGGCTTGGGCTGGCGTGCTCGACGGCACGTTGATCAGCGGCATGGCCCTCAGTCTCGGCCGCACACTTGGTGGCCTGTTGCTCGGCGGCGGTCTCGGATTTGCCTTGGGCCTGCTGCTGGGTCTGTCGAACATCAGCGAACGCCTGCTCGGCCCGACCCTCGCGGCCATCCGCCAGATCGCCATTTTCGCCTGGGTGCCGCTGCTCACCGCATGGTTCGGTCTCGGCGAATTGGCCAAGTGGGTGTTCGTCGCCCTTGCCGCCTTCTTCCCGCTGTTTATCGCCACGCAACGCAGCGTCGCCAATCTCTCACCGCAACTCAACGAAGCCGCACAAGTGCTGCGCCTGAGCCTCGGCCAGCGTCTGCGTCGACTGGTACTGCCGGGCGCCGCACCGGGGATTTTCGCCGGGCTGCAGACTGAGCCTGATCTACGCCTGGCTCGGCACCATCGGCGCCGAATATTTCATGCCGTCCAATGGCGGCATCGGCAGCCAGATGATTGGCGCACAACAACTGCTGCGCATGGACCTGATCATGGCCGGCATGCTTTTCGTCGGTCTCACCGGCGCCCTGCTCAACCTCATTGGCCAACGCCTGGAAATTCGCGCGACCCGCTGGAGACACGCATGAACGCACCGATTGTCAGCTTCAATCACGTAGGCAAATCCTTCGACGTCGACGGTTTCGAACTGGAGGCGATTCGCGAATTCAACCTCGACATTGCCGAGGGCGAATTCGTCGCCATTGTCGGCTCCAGCGGCTGTGGCAAATCGACCTTGCTGCGCTTGTTGGTGGGCCTTGATACGCAGTTTCGCGGGCAGATTACCGTGGATGGCAAAGCCGTCAGCGGCATCGGCGGCGAACGTGGCATTGTCTTTCAGGAACACCGTTTATTCCCGTGGCTGACCGTCGCCGACAACATCGGTCTGGGTCTGGTCAACGAGCCGCTGAGCGCTGCGCAGAAGCAACAACGGATCAATGACTTCATCGATCTGGTCGGCCTGCGCGATTTCACTCGCGCCTATCCGCACCAGCTCTCCGGCGGCATGGCCCAGCGTGTGGCGATTGCTCGCGGCCTCGTCGCCAGCCCGCGCATTCTGCTACTCGACGAACCCTTCGGTGCCCTTGATGCACTGACCCGCCAGCAGATGCAGGACGAGCTGTTGGCGATTCGCGAGCGCGCAAAAATCACCACGATCCTCGTCACCCATGACGTCGAAGAAGCGATCTTCCTCGCCGACCGCGTGGTGGTGATGGAGCCGCGTCCGGGACGGATCAAGCAGGTGGTCGACATCGCCCTGCCCCATCCGCGCCAGCGCAGCAGTTTCGACTTCCATCAGTTGCGTGAAGAGCTGCTGCACGAGCTGACCAGTGACGACCATTACCAACCGAGCGTGCCGGTGCAGATCCGCGATCTGCCGCTGACGTTCATTGCCTGCTGAACAGGAGTTTTGCGATGCCGCAACGTCCCAACTTTCTGGTAATTCTGGCCGACGATTTAGGCTTCTCCGACATCGGTGCGTTCGGCGGCGAAATCGCCACGCCGCACCTTGATGCCCTGGCCAACAATGGCCTGCGCCTGACCGATTTTCATACTGCGCCGACCTGTTCGCCAACGCGTTCGATGTTGCTGACCGGCACCGACCACCACATCGCAGGGATCGGCACCATGGCCGAAACGCTGACGCCGGAACTGATCGGTAAACCGGGTTATGAGGGCTATCTCAACGATCGGGTGGTGGCGCTGCCGGAGTTGCTGCGCGAGGCCGGTTATCAAACATTGATGAGCGGCAAATGGCACCTCGGTTTGAAGGCTGAATTGGCGCCGCATGCGCGAGGTTTCGAGCGTTCGTTTTCGCTGCTGCCGGGCGCGGCCAACCATTACGGTTTCGAGCCAACCTACGATGAGCAAACACCCGGCCTGCTGAAATCCACTCCGGCGCTGTACATCGAGGACGACACGTTTCTCGACGAATTGCCGAAGGATTTCTATTCCTCCGATGCCTTCGGCGACAAGTTGCTGCAGTACCTCAAGGAGCGTGACCAGACCCGGCCGTTCTTCGCCTATTTGCCGTTCTCCGCGCCGCACTGGCCGCTGCAGGCGCCCGCCGACATCGTCGAGAAATACCGTGGCCGCTATGACGCCGGCCCTGAAGTGCTGCGCCTGGAACGCCTGGAAAAACTCAAAGCCCTCGGCCTGATCGAACCAGACGTCGAGCCGCATCCACTGATTCAGTTGACCCAGCAGTGGGACGCGTTGAGCGATGAGCAAAAACAGATTTCCGCACGGGCCATGGAAGTCTACGCGGCGATGGTCGAGCGCATGGACTGGAACATCGGTCGGGTTGTCGATTATCTGCGCCAGCAGGGGCAGCTCGACAACACGTTCATCCTGTTCATGTCCGACAACGGTGCCGAAGGTGCACTGCTGGAAGCGTTCCCCAAATTCGGTCCGGAACTGGTGACGTACCTCAGCCAGCATTACGACAACAGCCTCGACAACATTGGCCGGGCTAACTCCTATGTCTGGTACGGGCCGAACTGGGCACAGGTGGCGACCGCACCGTCACGGTTGTTCAAGGCGTTTACCACTGAAGGCGGGATTCGCGTGCCGGCGCTGTTGCACTATCCGCAATTGGCGATCAAAGGGCAGATCAGCCATGGTTTCGGCACGGTGATGGACGTCACACCGACGATTCTCGATCTGGCGGGTGTGCGGCATCCGGGCAAGTTGTGGCACGGAAAACCGGTCGCACCGTTACGTGGCAAATCGTGGCTGGGGTTCTTGTCGGGTGAGACTGCGCAGGTGCATGACGAGCACACGGTGACGGGGTGGGAATTGTTCGGGCGTCGGGCGATTCGCCAGGGGTCGTGGAAAGCGGTGTGGATCCCCGGGCCGATCGGGCCGGCGACCTGGCAGCTGTATGACTTGAGCAGTGATCCGGGGGAAATTCATGATCTGGCGTTGAGTCGGCCGGAGAAGCTCAGCGCGTTGATCGGGCATTGGCAGCAGTATGTCGAGGAGACCGGGGTGATTCTCAGTGAGTCGCCGTTTCAGCCGGATTGAGGCGAAGATCAAAAGCCCCTCACCCCAGCCCTCTCCCGGAGGGAGAGGGGGCCGACCGAGGTGTCTTTCGCTATACATCGACCTGAAAAATCGGGTCGATTATGGATTCACTGAGGAACATTCAGGTCGGCGTACTTCCCCAATATCCCCCAATCGGTCCCCTCTCCCTCTGGGCGGTCCGACGTTTCGGGAGGGCTAGGGTGAGGGCGCCTTCTGTCAGGCCTCCACCGCCTCACCAGACACCGCAACTTCATCCCGACGAACAAACCGGTTCGCCCGCCCAAACGTGCCGAAATCATTGAACCGCACACCCATCTCACGCATCACCTTATGCGCCACCGGCACCGTCATTTGGCGAATATAAAACGGCTCCTTCACGACAAAATGATGAATCCCGTGACTGCTGCCAAAGTTGAAGCAGAACGCCTGCAACGGCCACAACCACCAAGGGTTCAATACCTGACACTGCTGCAACACATTACCCAACTCGACATCGCCGTAGTAATGCATGTTCGAGCTGATGAAGTGCAGGCAAAAGGTGCGCAACACGTTCGGGCCGATGATCACCACGGCGGCGATATCGATTACCTGCATCACCGATAACGTCGTCGCTGACCATTCAATCGGCGCGCCCAGCAGATACGCAATGCCATTGGCCGCATGAAAACCGAGAAACACATACCACGCGCCCCAATGCACCAGCGCCAGCGGCGCGTAGACCTTCAGCGTGCGCTTGATGATGCTGAACTTGTGCGCCCAGGTTTTGGCTCGCAGCATGCGGATGAACGCCGACATCACGTTGTCGCCAACCATCAGCAAACGTGCAAAACCCCACGGTTCGCCGTTGGTGATCGCGCGCTCTTCCATGTCGGTTTCAGTGCCGGAGACCTTGTGGTGATTGAGGTGCAGATGGCGACGAATCCACGGATTGATCGTGCTCGGTCGCGCCAGCCACACCAACCCCATCATCAAGTTGTGCGGCACGCGTTGCTTGCGGAAATACATGCTGTGGATCAGGTCGTGCTCCAACTCATGGGTCAACGAAGCAAAAAACGCGTTGAGCAACAAGCACACCCACCACGCCATATGGCCGGTGATGTACAGCGCCGCCGAGCCGATCATCCCGATCAGGGCAAAGGCCAGAATCCCCGCGCCCAGCGCATCCTGATGCTTGAGAATCGGGTAGCGTTCGCGCAGTTCGACGCCTTTGGCCAGCACCACTTGGCGAATATGCGCTGATCGCTGGGCCGCATTGTGTCGTTGGGGACTTGCAGAAGTACCGTCCATGCTTCCATCCTCGGGTTTATGATGTTCGCATCGTGCCTCGCCAACGCTTCAATTGCGGTAGCCGAGAACGCCAACCTGTTGACCGGAAGCGCCAATCAGCATGAAGGAACCGACCTCCCTCGCCAGCTGGACCCGTGCCTTGCGCAAGCAACTCGATGCGTTGGGGCTGGACAGCATTGCCCTGTGTCAACAGGCCGGGCTCGATCCGAGCTTGATGGATGATCCCAACGCGCGCTATCCACTGTCCGGCACCACGCGCCTGTGGGAAATTGCCGTGCAGGTCAGCGGCGACCCGGCGATTGGCTTGCGCGTGTCACGCTTCGTCAGTCCAACTACGTTCCACGCGCTCGGTTATGCACTGGTGGCCAGCGGTAGCCTGCGTGAAGTGTTCGAGCGCATCGTGCGCTATCACCCGGTGGTCAGCGATGCGCTGGAACTGGAGCTGAGTCGTGGCGACGACCGCTATCAATTTCGTCTGAAAATTCCGTCAGGCAATCCCGCGCCAGCCTTCGAAGCCATCGACGCCTTCACCGCGATCTACGTGCGCACCTGCCGTAATCGCCTTGGCCGTGATTACGCACCGTTGGCTGTGTACCTGCGCCGCCCGGAACCGAGCGATGCGCACCAATGGCACAAAGTCTTTCGCGCTCCGGTGCATTTCGGCTGCCTCGAGGATCGCCTGGAGTTCGCCCTCGCCGACTTCGACAGCCACCTCGACGACGCCAATCCGGAACTCGCCGAACACAATGAAGCGGTGCTCAAACGCACCATGGCCCAGCTCCAGCCGCTGACCTGGGAACGCAAAGTGCGCGATGCGATTGAAGAACAATTACCGGAAGGTGAACCAAGTGCAGAGCGCATTGCCCAGGCCTTGCACCTGAGTTTGCGCAGCCTGCAAAGGCACTTGGCGGATGAGGGTTGTCGCTTCGACACATTGCTCA
Source organism: Pseudomonas sp. Mb7 (assembly GCF_054790525.1). NCBI lineage: Bacteria > Pseudomonadati > Pseudomonadota > Gammaproteobacteria > Pseudomonadales > Pseudomonadaceae > Pseudomonas > Pseudomonas sp. Mb7. The sequence continues at coordinate 5,861,168 of NZ_CP186501.1, read as the reverse complement.
ATGAGAGCCGTGAGAATCTGGCGCTGCTGCACCTGCGCGATCCGCAGTGCTCGTTGAGTGAGGTGAGTTATTTGCTCGGGTTCGCCGACACCAGCAGTTTCAGCCGCGCGTTCAAACGCTGGACGGGGCTGACGCCGGGGCAGTTTCGTGATGGGTTGCGCTGATCGTCAGCCTTTAGCCAGACTGCGTTCCATACCGGATGACCATTGTTCGATCATCGCAGCACCCATTGCGGCGAACGCCGGATGACTGGCGCTGTACTCCGCCATTTCGCCCATTGCCACCTGCATACCGTTAGCGACTTGCTGCAGTAATTGATTACAACGCGCCTCCGTCAGATTGCAGGCCGTACGACCGAACCGCATCAGCATTTTGTGCTTGGGCCAAGCCTTCGAGCCACCCAAGAGCAACGCCATACTGTCGTTCTTTATGTAGACCGATGTGGTGATGATGTCGTATGCGGGCGCGAGTCTGATTGACGATTCCTCGCCGCAGCTTTCGTAAAGCACGCCGAAGTTTTTTAAATGCGCGTCGCCGTTTTTCAGGCCTGCAGACAACGCCACAATTTTGAAAAATGCTTCGAGCGCATGATTGAGCAGCGCGGGTGAAACAAACGCTTTGATCTGCCGGGCTGCGCCTTCGTAAGAACCATCGTATTTGGCTTTCGACGGCCAACCGTTGAGCACGCAAAAGTCCTCAAAACCCAGGTAGCCCGAAGCGCTCAAATCAAAGCGCTCGATAACCAGAAACTTGCCATGTTCGCTGAGCTCGAACTTCGGTACTTCTAGCCCGCAGTGTTGCGCGGCACGCATGCAAAAGTACTCGTTGGTTGCCAGCTGCGGATATTCATCGGCGCGAAAAGCTTTAACCAAGTGAGTGGATCCGCGATGAGTCAGACGATCAATCGCAGCCGCACTGTCACGCACCAGCACTTTGGGCTGCACCCCAGACACTCCGGAATACTGGCCATAGGTTTGCAACAGATCCTCGAACAAGCCTTGCGCTCCATCGTGCACTAGCAGATCGGCCAGCGATGTTTCACGCGGGCGATCCGTCAACGATGCGCTGGCAATGGATAACTGACCGAGCTGATAGGGGCCGACAATGGCCAGCAATGCAAAGTCATCGAAGCCGCGAACCGCTTTGCTGAAGCGCCGAACCAGCTCATCACGAAGGGCACCTTCGGGCAGATTCATCTCGAAAACCGGATGAATGCCATGCTCCCAACCATAACTTTCCAGCCGGGACGGCATTGTCAGTGACACGGCATTTTCAGCACTGGTTTCTTCGCGGTAACTGAAGACGCTGTGGACTCGATCTTTCCCGCGCGCCAACGTTCCCACCGCTTGCCCGCCGACACAGACGTTTAATCGATCCGACGACTCACTCATGGAAGTTGACCTTTTGTAGCGTATCGAGTGTCGGGCGGCGAGACTGACGTGGAACCGCTGTCAGCTCATAGCCAAACCCGTTAAGGATCGCTTCGACTTTGCGCAGGCCGATTTCGGCAATGGTGTTGTTTTCGATCCCCGAAATCGTCGCGCGGCTCATTCCGTATTGCTGAGCCAGCGCCTGCTGGGTCATTTTGTTTGCCTTGCGCAGGGCTTTGATCAATTCGCCAAGCTGTTCCATGCGATTTCCTGCATCAAATACGGTGCAAATTAAGATATTTGTTTATTTTGCATCGAATTTGATGCGGCCATTCGACAAGATTAGCCTAATTACAAGTGATCAAGAACTACTCAATTGCTCACCATAAACCCCAACTCAAAAACGGTGCCGTCAGCATCACTGCTGACCCGCACCTGCCCACCATGCAACTGCATGATCGACTGCACAATCGCCAACCCCAACCCACCGGAATCCCCCGGCTCTGCCCGTGCAGGATCGACGCGATAGAAACGGTCGAACAGTTTGCCCAGATGCTCCGACGCAATGGCCGGGCCATGGTTGTGCACTTGTAACCAGCACCAGCCCGACTCGTCACGCCGGCGCAGGCTGATCACGGTTTCGGAGTCAGCATGACGCACGGCATTGGCCAGCAAGTTGCCCAGCGCCCGTTGCAGCAACTGCTGATCGGCACGCAGTTCGCCATGCAGTTGATTGTCCAGCCGCAGGTCGCGGTCATCCGCCAACGCTTCAAAATAATCACACAGCTCACCACCAACGCTGCACAAATCCAGAGTTTGCAGATTGAGCGCGCGCTCGGCCTGCTCGGCGCGGGCAAGGAACATCAGGTTTTCCGCCATGCGCTTGAGCCGTTCGAACTCTTCCATGTTCGAGGCGAGGACTTCCTGATACTCCTCGGTGCTGCGCGGATGATTCAGCGCCTGACCGTTGCTCGCCAACAAGGTGTGCAGCGGCGTACGTATCTCGTGGGCGAGGTCGGCGGAAAACTGCGAGAGGCGCTGCACGCTGTCGTCCAGCCGCGCCAGCATGCCGTTGAGCGCCTGCACCGGCTCAAGTAGTTCGGCGGGCGTGCCGGTGGCGGGCAAGCGTTGATCGAGGCTACGCAGATCGATACCGCGTACCGCTTCGCTCAACTGCCGCAACGGTCGCAGGCCACGGCGTAGCAACAGCAAGCCCAAGGCAAAGGCGAGCAACGCACCGAGGCCAACCGACAGGTACAAGCGCATGCGATAGCTGCCGAGCATCTGTTCGCGCTCGCTAAGCACTTTGCCGGCGATCACGGTCAGCGGTTCGCCGTTCGGCCCCTGCGCTTCGCCGGACAACAGCGCGAGTTCGGCACCGTCCGGCGCTTGCCACGTCAACACATCACGGCGCTGCGGCGTTTGCTCGCGGGGGATCGCGCTCAGCGCGGGCAACTCGCGTTGCCGTGGATTGATCGCGATCACGCTCGATCCGTCGGCGCGGCGCACCAGCAACAGGCTGTCGAGATTACCGAGCATGTTCTGATACAGCCGTGGCCGCGCCTGCAAGGCATCGAGGCTGTCGCTGTCAGCGAGCAACGCGCGCACTTGCTCCAGTCGACCGAGCAACGCGAGGTCGTCGCGGTAGGCGATTTCCGAGGCCAGCGAACGGTAGAGAAACACACCGATAGCACTCAACACCAAGGCGCAAACCAATGCGAACGCCAGCGCCAGGCGCCAGGCGATCGATCTAGAGCGCATCGTCGGGGGCTTCCAGTTGATAACCGACGCCGCGCACGGTGTGAATCAGTTTCGGCATGTACGGGTCATCGACTTTCGCACGCAAACGCCGCACCGCGACTTCGACCATGTTGGTGTCGCTGTCGAAATTCAGGTTCCACACCTGCGAGGCGATCAGCGTGCGCGACAGCACTTCACCCTGACGGCTGGCGAGCAATTGCAGCAGGGCGAATTCCTTGTTGGTCAGGGCGATGCGCTGGCCACCGCGACTGACGCGGCGGCGCAATACATCGATTTCAAGGTCGGCAATGTTGTAGGACTCGGCTTCGCGCATCGGCCCGCGGCGCAGCAACGTGCGTACCCGCGCGAGCAGTTCGGCAAAGGCGAATGGCTTGAGCAAGTAATCATCAGCGCCCAGTTCGAGGCCGCGTACGCGGTCTTCAATGGCGTCCTTGGCGGTGAGGAATAACACCGGTGTGGCGCCGCGCTGACGGATCAGTTGCAGCAGCTGCCAGCCATTGAGGCCGGGGAGCATCACGTCGAGGATGATCAGGTCATATGCCTGTTGCTCGACAAAGTAGCGCCCATCGAGGCCATTGAGCGCCACGTCCACGGCAAAACCCGACTCGCCCAGGCCTTTGGCGAGGAAATTCGCGGTTTTGGCTTCATCTTCTACGACCAGCAAACGCATGGCACACCTCGATTGATCAGGCACACAGGCTAGGCGCCTTCGAAGGCGTTGCCCATTACAAACTTGTAATCAGACTGACGAGGTTCTGACGAAGAGCGGCGATTAAGGTGGCGACCTTCGCTTTTGGAGCCTGTCCATGACCATCAAATACTTTGTAGCCAGCCTGATGATCGGCCTCAGTGGCGTCGCTGCCGCCAGTCCTGAGCTGCCGCGTCACGCTGATCTCGACCTGAAAACCGCACGGCTGCTCGCCGACACCGCCATGGTCAACTGCACCGGCACGGTGTCGGTGCTCGACCGTGGCGGCAATCTACTGGTAACCCTGCGCGGCGACGGTGTCGGCCCGCACAACACCGCCGCCAGCCAGCGCAAGGCGTACACCGCACTGTCGACCAAAACAGCGACCCGGTTGTTTGCCGAACGGGCCCGCAGCAATCCGGAAACCGCCAACCTCAACACCCTCGACGAGCTGCTCTTGCTCGGCGGTGGGATTCCGCTGTTCCTCGGATCTGAACTGGTGGGCGCCATGGGCGTGGCCGGTTCCGGCGGCGGCGAGCAAGACGAAAACTGTGCGATCAAGGCTGCCGAGAAAACCGGTCTGGCCACTACCCGTTCCCAATAAGGAGATTCATCCATGAGCACTTTGCGCATGACCTTCGCCGCGCTCGGCCTGAGCGCTTTTTCAAGTCTAGCCCTCGCCGCCGGCAACCCGTTGAGCGTGCACGTGCTCAACCTGGAAAACGGCCTGCCGTCGCCGGGTATCAATGTGACACTGGAGAAACACGTTGGCCAGAACTGGCAACCACTGGCTCAAGGCACGACCAATGAACAGGGGCGAATTGCCGAATTGTTCCCGGCCAAACAGCCTTTTGAAGCGGGTGAATACCGGGTGGTATTCAAGACCGGCGAGTACTTCAAGAAGGTCAAGCACGACACGTTCTTCCCGGAGATTCCGGTGATCTTCGAAGTGAAGCAGACCGATCAGCATTACCACATCCCGCTGCTGCTCAGCCCGTACGGTTTCTCGACCTATCGCGGTTCCTGAGCCCTACACAAATGCCCCTGTAGGAGTGAGCCTGCCCGCGATAGCAATCTGTCAGTTGATCAATCTGTGACTGACAGACCGCTATCGCGAGCAGGCTCACTCCTACAATGGTTCGGTGTTAGATCCTAGATCGTGGCGAGAGCGCGCAATCGCATGGCATCAAGGATTTCGATCTCTCCATACCCGAGTCCGATAATCCCCTGCCCCTGGAAATCCTTGAGGATCTGGTTGGTGGTCTGCCGCGACAGCGACAGCATCGATGCCAACTGCTCCTGCGGCAGTTGCAGAACGCGGCGTGGCGCATCGAGCTCGCCGTAGCCTTCGGCAATCATCAGCAAGCGATGGGCCAAGCGTGCCGGGGCTGGCAGCAGGCTCAGTTGTTCGAGATTGATGAAGGTCAGGCGCAGTTTATGGCTCATCAGCAGCGCCAGATGCCGCCAGTACACCGGGTGTTCGTCGAGCAGTTTGAGCAACGTCGCCTGAGGGATATTGAGCAAGGTGCACGGCCCGACTGCATAGGCGTCATGGGTGCGCGGCTGGCCATCGAACAGGCAGATTTCGCCGAACCAGTGCGGCGCCTCGACCAGACTCAACAACGCCTCTTTGCCCTGCTCGCTCACCGCGCCTATACGCACGGCGCCGTCGAGCACCGCGTATAAACCGCACGGTGGATCACCGCGCTGGAACAGCCGCTGCCCTGCCGTCAGCCGCCGCTCCCGGGCCGTAGCCAACAGACTATCCTGAAAGGACGCCGGCAGATGACTGAACCACTGGCCGCTCATCAGCCGTGAACGTATTTGCATAAACACTCCTGGATTGTCGCCTGCCTGACAGAGCGAACCCTGATCCCGAGGGATGATGCGATCAACCCTACCGGAGGAACAACAATGAAAAGCCTCGTCGACCATCTGAGTCAATACGCCGCCTACCACCGTGATCCGCGTAATATCGCCAGCCACTTTATCGGCATTCCGCTGATCGTGGTGGCGGTGGCGGTTTTGTTGTCGCGGCCAGAATGGTCGCTGGGCGGCTTGTGGATATCTCCAGCCGTTGTCGTGGCGCTGGCCTCGGCGTGGTTTTATCTGCGTCTGGAGGTGAAGTTCGGGGTGCTGATGACGCTGCTGATGGGGCTGTCAGTCTGGGCCGGGCATGTGCTGGCGCAGCAGAGCACCCTGGTCTGGCTGAGTAGTGGTCTGGCGATGTTTGTGGTCGGCTGGGTGATCCAGTTTGTCGGGCATCACTATGAAGGGCGCAAACCGGCGTTTGTCGATGATGTCTCGGGGCTGATTGTCGGGCCGTTGTTTGTCGTGGCCGAGGTGGCGTTCATGCTCGGCATGCGGCATGAATTGAAAGAGCAGATCGAGGCGCGGGCGGGGGTGGTACGAGTTAATCCGAATCGTGCGGCAATCTAGACTTCAACCCTGCTCGTTCCCACGCTCTGCGTGGGAACGCCGCCATGGACGCTCCGCGTCCACTGTGACGCGGAGCGTCACGGGATGCATTCCCACGCAGAGCGTGGGAACGATCAGTTAGAGGCTAGCGACTTTCTGCCAGACCTTCGGCTTGAAGAACAGAGTTTCACCCTTGGCCAAGCCGATCAGGCTGTCGTGGTCTTTCACCACTTCGGCCTCGATCAGATCCGTCTGCCCTTCGACCTTAAGCGTCACCCGCGTGGTCGCGCCCAACGGCCGAATGTCACGCACCTCAGCAGCGTGGTGATCTTCCAGCTCATGTTTGGACAGCGACACCTCATGCGGGCGGAACAGCACGTGGTTGTCGTCGCTCAACAGCAAGCGGTTCGAATCGCCGAGGAAGTGATAAACGAAATCGCTGGCCGGGTTTTCGTAGACGTCGCCCGGTGAGCCGATCTGCTCGATCACACCCTTGTTCATCACCACGATGCGGTCAGCGACTTCCATCGCTTCTTCCTGGTCGTGGGTCACGAATACCGAGGTCAGGTTGATGTCTTCGTGCAGGCGGGCGAGCCAGCGACGCAGCTCCTTACGCACCTTGGCATCGAGGGCGCCGAACGGCTCATCCAGCAGCAGCACTTTCGGCTCCACCGCCAGTGCGCGGGCCAAAGCAATACGCTGACGCTGACCGCCGGACAACTGCTCCGGATAACGATCCGACAGCCAGTCCAACTGCACCATGTTCAGCAGCTCATGCACCTTGACCGCGATCTGGCTTTCGTTCGGACGCTGGTTTTTCGGTTTCATGCGCAAACCGAACGCGACGTTATCGAACACGGTCATGTGACGGAACAAGGCGTAGTGCTGGAACACGAAACCGACGTTGCGATCACGCACGTCGTGGCCGGAGACGTCTTCGCCGTGGAAGACAATGTTGCCGTTATCCGGGGTTTCCAAGCCGGCGATAATCCGCAGCAACGTGGTTTTGCCGCAGCCCGACGGGCCGAGCAATGCGACCAGTTCACCGCTGTGGATGTCCAGGCTAATGTTGTCCAGCGCCTTGAACGCATTGAAATTCTTGCTGACGTTACGCACTTCGATCGACATGAATTATTCCTCCGCGGCGCTGGCGCGCAGGCGGTTGATACGGTTTTCGCTCCACTGCTTGAGCAGCAGGATGAAGAGCGCCAGGATCAGCAACAGGCTCGCCACGGCGAACGCGGCCACGTGGTTGTATTCGTTGTAGAGGATCTCGACGTGCAGCGGCAAGGTGTTGGTCACCCCGCGAATGTGCCCGGAGACCACCGACACCGCACCGAATTCACCCATGGCCCGCGCGGTACATAGCACCACGCCATAGATCAGGCCCCACTTGATGTTCGGCACAGTGACATGCCAGAACATCTGCCAGCCATTGGCACCTAGCAGACGCGCGGCCTCCTCTTCCTGCGTGCCTTGTTCCTGCATCAGTGGAATCAGCTCACGAGCGACGAACGGCACGGTGACGAAAATCGTCGCCAGTACGATGCCCGGCAGGGCGAAGACAATCTGGATGTCGTGATCCTGCAGCCACGGCCCGAACAAGCCTTGTGCGCCGAACATCAGCACGTAGACCAGACCAGCGATCACCGGCGACACCGAGAACGGCAGGTCGATCAGGGTCACCAGCATGCTCTTGCCGCGGAACGAGTATTTACTCACGCACCACGCGGCGCTGACCCCGAACACCAGGTTCAGCGGTACCGAAATCAGCACGGCGAATACGGTGAGTTTCAGCGCCGAAAGCGCATCCGGCTCAAAGATCGCGGTGAAAAATGCGCCGAGGCCATTCTTCAAGCCCTGCGATACGACGATGAACAACGGCAGCAGCAGAAACAGGAAAAAGACCAGCCAGCCAAGACCGATCAGGATTCTGCGCGAGGTGGCGCTGCCACGGCGCGCGGCGTTGGCCGAAGAGGCGGCCGCAATAGACGATTGGGACATGTTCGCGCCTCCTTATGGGGTTTCGATGCGCCGCTGCAGCAAGTTGATCAGCAGCAACAGGACGAAGGAAACCACCAGCATCAGCACGCCGATGGCGGTAGCGCCGGTGTAATCGTATTGGTCGAGTTTGACCATGATCAGCAACGGCAGGATCTCGGTTTTCATCGGCATGTTGCCGGCGATGAAAATCACCGAACCGTACTCGCCGACACCACGGGCAAAGGCCAAGGCAAAACCGGTCAGCCAGGCGGGCAACAATGCGGGAACGAGGATGTGGCGGAACACCTGCAAGGGTTTAGCACCGAGGCACGCGGCGGCTTCCTCGACTTCACGGGGAATGTCGGCCAGCACCGGCTGCACCGTGCGCACCACGAACGGCAGGGTGACGAAGGTCAGCGCCAGAGTGATACCGAGCGGGGTGTAGGCGATTTTGAAACCGAGGTCAGCGGCGAATTGGCCGACCAGACCGGCCGGCGCGTAAAGCGCAGTCAACGCGATACCGGCCACGGCGGTCGGCAGGGCGAACGGCAGATCGATCATCGCGTCGATCACCTTGCGCCCCGGGAAGGTGTAGCGCACCAGCACCCAGGCCAGCAGCGTGCCGATGATGCCGTTGATGATCGCCGCACACAGCGCGGTGCCGAAGCTCAGCTTCAACGCGGCCAGCACCCGTGGTGCGGAAATGATCGTCCAGAACTGATCCCAGGTGAGTTGGGCGGCGTGGACGAACATCGCCGCCAGCGGGATAAGCACAATCAGGCTGAGGTACACCAAGGTGTAGCCCAGCGTCAGCCCGAAGCCGGGTATGACGGGGGAGATACGACGCGACATAAAAGTCCTTGGTTAAAAAGCGATCCGCTGAACGCACCCATGTGGGAGCGAGCTTGCTCGCGAAGAAGGAGTATCAGCCAACTCCACGTCGTCTGACACTCCGCTTTCGCGAGCAAGCTCGCTCCCACATTTTCTGCGCCTGGCTTCAGGCTTGATGTGTGGCCGAAGTCAGATTACTGCGCCTGATAAATCTGGTCGAACACGCCACCGTCGTTGAAGAATTTCGGCTGCGCGGTTTTCCAGCCGCCGAAGTCCTTGTCGATGGTCACCAGTTCCAGTCTCGGGAACTGCTGAGCGTACTTGGCAGCCACGTCCTTATCACGCGGACGGTAGAAGTTCTTCGCGGCAATTTCCTGGCCGGCCGGGCTGTACAGGTGCTTCAGATAAGCTTCGGCGATCTGCTCGTTGCCTTTCTTCTCGGCGTTCTTGTCGACCACGGCCACTGGCGGCTCGGCGAGGATCGACAGCGAAGGCACGACGATGTCGAACTTGTCAGCGCCGCCATCTTCTTTCAGCGCCAGGAATGCTTCGTTTTCCCAGGCCAGCAACACGTCACCCTGACCGTTGTTGACGAAGGTGATGGTCGAACCGCGTGCACCGGTGTCGAGAATCGGCACGTGCTTGAACAGGGTCTGTACGTATTCTTTGGCTTTGGCTTCGTCACCGCCGTTGGCTTTCAGGCCGTAGGCCCAGGCGGCGAGGAAGTTCCAGCGGGCGCCGCCGGAGGTTTTCGGGTTCGGGGTGATCACCGAGACGTCGTTCTTGACCAGATCGCCCCAGTCCTTGATGCCTTTCGGGTTGCCCTTGCGCACCAGGAAGACGATGGTCGAGGTGTACGGCGTGCTCGCTTCCGGCAGACGCTTCTGCCAGTCGGCGGGCAGGGTCTTGCCGAGTTTGGCGATTTCGTCGATGTCGCCAGCCAAGGCCAGGGTCACGACGTCAGCGCGCAGACCGTCGATCACCGCACGGCCCTGCTTGCCCGAACCACCGTGGGATTGCTGGATTTTCACGGTGTCGCCGGCGTGATCTTTCTGCCAGAACTTGATGAATTCAGCGTTGTAGTCCTGATACAGCTCGCGCGTCGGGTCATACGACACGTTGAGCAGTTCGTAATCCTTGGCAACGGCGGAACCGGCAAACACAGCACTGGCCAGGGCGGCCAAAGCGTAACGGCGAATCGACGACATGGTGAAAGCTCCTGGAATTCTGGGTGGTGGCTTTTTCTTATGTATTTCGGGAATCGTGTTGTCGGTTCAAAGATCGCAGCCTTCGACAGCTCCTACGCACAGCCCCCTGTAGGAGCTGCCGCAGGCTGCGATCTTTTAGCCCGGTTGTTTGCCCGGTTGCTGCAAACGGAATTTCTCTTTGCGTTCGATCTGTACAACCTGGGCGTTGTGCACAGTGATCTCCACCGCGCCGAAACGCAGATCGCGCAGGGCGCTCTGGATTTCACGCAAGATGGTGGTTTCGTCCTGACCGTCAACGCTGCGAAGGGATGCGCTCATGGTGCTGCTCCTTTGAATGGGATTTGCCTGGCAGTGGGCGGCACTGCGTTCGGCGTGGGAGCAATATAAGAGAGGCGCGGATATTCTTAAAAAGACTATTTAAGAATGTTTATATAACTAGAAAACATTATGTGGCGGGGCAAGGGCTTGCAGCCTGTTGAAGCAAAAGATCGCAGCCTTCGGCAGCTCCTACAGGGATCGGTGTAGGAGCTGCCGCAGGCTGCGATCATTTGATCTTTAAACCAATCACCGGAATTCTCGCCCAGTCAATCTCCTGTGCCGGAACCGGCCGCCCAAACCAATACCCCTGCCCCAGATCACATTCCTGCTCCAGCAAAAACGCCGCCTGCTCAACCTGCTCGATGCCCTCGGCATGCACCTGCATGCCCATACTCCGGGCCAGCGCGATAATCACCCGGACAATCGCCGCATCATCCTCATCCCACGGCAACCCTGCGACAAAACCCTGATCGATCTTCAGCTTCTGCACCGGCAAGCGCTTGAGCCGCAACAGCGACGAATAACCGGTACCGAAATCATCAATCGCCAGACGAATGCCCAATTCACGCAAACGATGCATCTGCTCCAGCGCCACCTCCGGATCATCCATCACCGCGCTTTCCGTCACCTCCAGCTCCAGATACGCCGGATCCAGACCGGTGTCATGCAGCACCTGCGCGACTTGTTGATACAACTCACGCCGGGCGAACAATCGTGACGAAACATTCACCGCGACAAACGACAGCACGACCCCGGCCTGCTGCCACTCACACATCTGCCGACATGCCTGCTGCATCACCCACGCGTCGATTTCGGCGATCAGCCCAGTGCGCTCGGCAATCGGGATGAATTCCGCCGGCGACACCAGACCGCGCTGTGGATGCTGCCAACGCACCAAGGCTTCAACACCGATCAAGCGACTGGTCTTCAAGTCATGTACAGGTTGGTAGAACACCCGCAGTTCCCGTTGCTCCAGCGCCCGGCGCAGTTCGAAAGCGATTTCCACCCGTTGCTGAGCGTGCGCGGTGAGTTCTTCGGTATACAAGGCGTAACCGTTGCGACCGCTACTTTTGGCCTTGAACAGCGCCGCGTCGGCATTACGCAACAGTTGCTCGGCGCTCAACGCGTCACTGGGGAACAGGCTGATGCCGAGACTGGCGTTGATGAACAACTGATTGCCATCAATGCTGAACGGCTCCTTCAGCGCATCGAGAATCCGTTGCGCCAGCGCCGCTGCCTGCACCGGCTGTGGACAACTCTCTGCCAACACCGCGAACTCGTCGCCGCCCAGGCGCGCCAGGGTAATACCGGGGCCAAACAGTTCTTGCAGGCGCGCCGCTACTGCCTTGAGCAAGCGATCGCCGACGTTATGGCCAAGGCTGTCGTTGATCATTTTGAAATGATCGAGATCAAGCATCAGTAACGCGCAGCCGCGCTTGTGGATCTGCGCCGAAGCCAGCGCCTGTTCGGCGCGGTCGCTGAACAGCAGGCGATTGGGCAGATCGGTCAGTGGATCGTGGTGCGCCAAGTGTTTGAGTTCATGCTCGGAATCCTTGATGGCGCTGATATCGGAAAACACCGCAACGTAATGGCTGAGCCGGCCCTGATCATCGTGAATGACCCGGATGGTTTGCCACTGTGGATAAATCTCGCCGCTTTTACGCCGGTTCCAGATCTCGCCGCTCCACTCGCCCTGCGACTCCAGGGTGGCGAACATCGCTTGGTAGAAACCCGGCGGATGATGGCCGGACTTGAACAGGCTCGGCTGCTGCCCGAGGACTTCTTCACGCTGATAACCGGTGATCTCGATGAACGCGCGATTGACGTGCACGATCAACCCTTGGTGGTTGCTGACCAACACCCCTTCGCGGGTGCAATCGAAGACGGCCGCCGCTTGACGCAGGCGTTCGCGATCGGCGTGGCGCTCGCGCAACCGCGCACCGATTCCGAGAAACTCGCACAAGCGCGCCCGCGCCAGGAAAATCAGCCCGGCGCTGAACGCCGCTAAAACGTAACCGTTGATCAGTTGCCATCGGGCAAGATCGACGGAGTTATCGAAGAAATTGTTTAATAAATGATCAGTACCTTGCAGCCAGACAGCGGCAAGCACGAGATAGAGCAGCGCTGCACGCAAAGCATCGCGGTAAGTGGCACGCATTCGGCTGTCCATGTCCCTACAAAAAGGTTGGAATTATAGGTCAAGAAACATCCAGCGACTCTTATCTGAAAGGGCGACTGGTTTTATCTGTGTGCTTGGTGATAATGCAACGGCTGTTTTTATCTTTATCGAGGGCCCTATAGCCTATGTGGTACGAAGGTTTTCTTGGCTTGTCGGCCTGGTCTCTGGTCGCGGTCACCCTGCTGATGACCCACGTGACGATTGTTGCCGTCACGGTCTATCTGCACCGTTACTCGGCCCATCGCTCGCTGGAGCTGAATGCTGGCCTGAAGCACTTTTTCCGTTTCTGGCTGTGGCTGACCACGGCGCAGAACACCCGCGAGTGGACCGCCATCCACCGTAAGCATCACGCCAAGTGCGAAACCGAAGATGACCCGCACAGCCCGGTCATCAAAGGCCTTTCCACCGTACTTCGCACCGGCGCCGAGCTGTATCGTGCCGAAGCGCAGAACCCGGAAACCCTGCGCATCTACGGCAAGAACTGCCCCGAAGACTGGATCGAACGCAACGTCTACAGCCGCTACCCGCTGTTGGGCGTGGCGATCATGGGCGTTATCGACCTGCTGCTGTTCGGCACCATCGGCATCACCATCTGGGCGATCCAGATGATGTGGATCCCGGTGTGGGCCGCTGGCGTGATCAATGGCCTTGGCCATGCCGTCGGCTATCGCAACTTCGAATGCCGCGATGCGGCGACCAATCTGGTGCCTTGGGGCATCCTGATCGGCGGCGAAGAACTGCACAACAACCATCACACCTACCCTAACTCGGCCAAGCTATCGGTGAAGAAGTGGGAGTTCGACCTCGGTTGGGCGTGGATCAAAGTCTTCTGCTTCCTGCGTCTGGCCAAGGTTCAGCGCGTGGCGCCGATCGCCCACCGCGTTGAAGGCAAGGGCAATCTGGACATGGACACCGCCATGGCCATCCTCAACAACCGCTTTCAGATCATGGCCCAGTACCGCAAATTAGTGATCGGCCCGCTGGTCAAGCAAGAGCTGGCCAAGGTCGATCATTCGGTGCGCCACCAGTTCCACCGCGCCAAGCGTTTGTTGTCGCGGGAGACTAGCCTGCTGGAAGATCGCCATCACTTGCGCATCCAGACCATGCTCGAGCACAGCCAGGCATTGAAGGTAATTTACGAAAAACGCTTGGCACTGCAGCAGATCTGGGTCAAGACCAGCGCAAATGGCCACGACATGCTCGCGGCCATCAAAGAGTGGATTCACGAGGCAGAAGCCAGCGGCATCCAGTCCCTGCGCGAATTTGCTGATCAGTTGAAAACCTACTCGTTGCGTCCTGCAGCGGTCTGAGACCGTTGATCGGTGCACCCGGCTCCCGGGTGCACCCTTCGGAACTTCGCTAAAAATCGCCTATCTCAAAGACACTTCGCCATCCCGGCGGGCTGTACTGTGGCCGTTGTCGAATTGCGGCACGTCCTTTGAGATCTGTGCCGATGGTCAACAACAATCAAAAAGACTCATCCTTCCCGCAGTGGCCCGAGGCCGCGCAAACCCTGATGGCGTTGATGCACGCTCAAGGCGAGGTCGCCCGCTTGAGCGAACGCGAACAGCTGTTCAGCTCCTTGCTGGTCAGCGTCAACGCCGTGCTCTGGGCCTTCAACTGGGAAACCCGGCAGGTGCTGTACGTCAGCCCCGCCTACGAACGGATTTTCGGCCGCTCTGCAGGCCTGCTACTCGCCGACTACAACCAGTGGCGCGACAGCATCTACCCCGACGACCTGGAATACGCCGAACGCAGCCTTGCCGAAGTCCTGCACAAAGGCGCGGTGGAAGATCGCGAATACCGGATTATCGCCGCCGACGGCCAGGTGCGCTGGCTCAGCGACAAATGCTTCATCAATCGTCAGGACGAGCCCGGTCAGCCGGTAATCATCGTCGGCATCGCCGAGGACATCACCGACAAGAAGCAGATGGAAACCGAGCTGCACCGTTTGGCGACTACCGACGTGCTGACACAAAGCAGCAATCGCCGGCACTTCTTCGAGTGCGCCAATCGCGAGTTCGAAGTAGCGCGTGTACAGGGCGCACAAATGGCCTTTCTGCTGCTGGATATCGATGACTTCAAAATGATCAACGACACCTACGGTCATCCCGAAGGCGACAACGTGTTGCAGCGGATTGCCGAGTGCGGGCGCGGGTCATTACGTCGAGGGGATCTGTTCGGGCGGATTGGCGGCGAAGAGTTTGCAGCGGTATTTCCCGGTTGTGCGCCGGACATGGCCATGCAAGTGGCGGAACGGCTGCAGCAGGAGATTCAGCGGTTGAGTTTCAGCCATGATGGCCAGACGTTCGGCATCACCGTCAGCCAGGGGTTGACCAGTCTGAACGAGACAGACGACAGCCTCGACAGCCTGTTCGCCCGCGCGGATGCGGCGATGTATGAGGCCAAGCGACAGGGCAAGAACCGCATCATTTCTGCTTGACCCGTATCTCAGCTACACAGAGATCCATTGTAGGAGTGAGCCTGCTCGCGATAGCGGTGTGTCGGACACACAGAATTTACTGACATACCGCTATCGCGAGCAGGCTCACTCCTACATTGGAATTGGGTGAGTCAGGTTATTTGCGCATCCGCATCAACTCCGGCAGCCCGATCTTCAGCAACCGCGCCGTGCGGCTCTTCGCCAACTCCTCAACGCCCTCATGCTCGGTCAAGCGGGCCATCTGCGCCGCCATGTTCATCACCAGCGCCTCACGGGAATACACCCCGCCGCCGAGTTGGTAGACCGACGCAATCAGCTCCCGCAATTCCAGCGGCAATCGCCATCGGGTACGCAACGCCGAACCATAAGCCGCGCCAAACTCGGCCAACGCCTCGCCGACTTCCTCCAGTTCATCCAGCTCACCACCCGCCTGCTGCCATTCCTGCAGACAACGCAGCAACGCCAGATCGCCCAAGCGATGCAGCATACCCGCGCAGTAACAGCGCTCCTGATCGAGATCGAGCAGCCGCGCGAGGGTGCGCGCATATTCAGCGGTGTGCAGCGACAACCCCCAGTAACGTTCGGCATAGTCCGCCAGACACGGATCACTGAGCCTTGCGCTGCGCTTGAGTGCCAGCCCCAGAATCAGGTTCATGCTCTGCCCGGTGCCCAACCGATGCAGGGCTTGCGCCAGTGTCTGCACCGGCGCGCCATGGTGCTGCGCCGCGCTGTTGGCCGCAGCGATCAGCACCGCCGTGATTTGTGGGTCGGTCTTGATCTCATCTTCCAACAGCTTCAGATCGAGGCCATTGGGGTTGAGGCTGCGCTTCACCGCCACCTGCACATCGGTCATCAACGGCGCACCGTCAGCCTGCTCACGACGTCGCTCGAGAAACACCGACAAGGTCATGCCCGGCGCCAATGCCGGTACGTCACAGAAAACCTCTTCACCGGCATTCAGCAGCAAACCCTGCAAACGCTCGGTCAGGCTTTCCATGTTCAGTGGTTTGGTCAGATAGGCCGTCGGTGCCAACGGAATCGCTTCGCGCACGCTGGCGCTGTCGTTACGGCTGCTCATCAGGATGAACGGCAACGGCGGGTTGCGTTTGCGCTGGCGCACGCTGCGCAGCACGCTCAAACCATCGATGCCGGGCAACTCCCAATCAACGATCGCCAGGTCATACGGCACTTCACTGAGCAATGACAGGGCTTGCTGCCCGTCGGCGCACAAGTCTATCCGCGCATCGCAACGCACGTTCAGGAGCACTTGTTTGAGCAGGTCCCGGGACCACGGATCGGCCTCGGCAATCAGCACTCGGGGTACGGCGGGTAAATCAACGGCAGTCATGCGCGCTCTCCCTTGCAATGCCTGAACCTTAGCCAATGCTGGCCATTCGATACAGCGCTAAAGCAATTGATATGTTCACGGGGCGAAAAAAAACCCGCCGAAGCGGGTTCTTTTGTCTATCCGATCACACAGTGCGCGGCTTACAGCTCCGAGAAGCACTCTTCGATGATCGCCAGACCTTTGTCCAGTTGCTCGTCCGGCGAGGTCAGCGGTACGAGGACGCGCAGAACGTTGCCGTAGGTGCCGCAGGACAGCAGGATCAGGCCCTTGTCGCGCGCCTTGGCCACAACGGACGCTACAGCGGCGGCGTTCGGCTTGTGGCTGTCGCCATTTTCGAACAGCTCGACCGCGATCATCGCGCCCAGAGCACGGACTTCGCCGATCACCGGATACTTGGCCTGGATAGCTTTCAAGCCAGTAACCAGACGCTCGCCGACAGCCTTGCAGCGGTCCAGCAGTTGCTCTTCTTCGAACACTTCCATCACCGCCAGCGCAGCGGCGCAAGCGATCGGGCTACCGGCGTAAGTGCCGCCCAGGCCACCCGGGGCGATGGCGTCCATGTATTCGGCCTTGCCGCACACACCGGCCAGCGGGAAGCCGCCTGCGATGGATTTGGCGAAGGTGGTCAAGTCGGCAGAAACGCCCATCTGCTCCATGGCGAAGAAGGTGCCGGTACGGCCAGCGCCAGTCTGTACTTCGTCAGCGATCAGCAGGATGCCGTGCTGGTCGCACAGGGCACGCAGACGCTTCATGAACTCTTTCGGCGCAACGTAGAAACCCCCTTCACCCTGCACAGGTTCGATGATGATCGCGGCGATGTCTTTCGGCTCAGCGTCGTTCTTGAAGATGCGTTCGATGGAAGCGATCGAATCATCGATGCTCACGCCGTGCAGTTCGTTCGGGTACAGCGCGCGGAAGATGCCGCCTGGCATCAGGCCCATGCCGGCCGAGTACGGCACGACTTTACCGGTCAGGCCCAGGGTCATCATGGTGCGACCGTGGTAAGCGCCGGTGAAGGCGATCACGCCAGCGCGGCCAGTGGCGGCACGGGCGATTTTCACGGCGTTTTCAACGGCTTCGGAACCGGTGGTGACCAGCAGGGTTTTCTTGGCGAAATCACCTGGCACCTTGGCGTTGATTTTCTCGCACAGCTCAACGTACGGCTCGTAAGCCAGCACCTGGAAGCAGGTGTGGGTCAGCTTGTTCAGCTGTTCGGTCACGGCGGCGATGATTTTCGGGTGCACGTGGCCGGTGTTCAGTACCGCGATGCCGCCGGCGAAGTCGATGAATTCGCGACCTTCAACGTCCGTCACGGTGGCGTTCTTCGCCGACTCAGCGAAGATCGGGTGAATCTGGCCGACACCACGTGGAACAGCTGCGGTACGACGGGCCATCAGTTCAGCGTTAGTCTTGCTCATTACAGTCCTCATTCGCCGCTCATCGGGCGGCGTGGTTCAAGGATTAAGCGGGAGAAATCGACGGTGGCAGCATGCGATGATCGACTGCCACGGCGTTCCTGGCCGCAGAGAAAATTCCGGTTTGAAACCACGCAAAGGGACAGCGCTCTCGTGCCCTTTGCGTTTGCAGCAATCCTTGTCCGAGCTTAGATGCCCAGGCAGAGGTATTTGATTTCCAGGTAATCTTCGATGCCGTACTTGGAGCCTTCACGGCCCAGGCCCGAGGCCTTGATGCCACCAAATGGCGCGACTTCGTTGGAGATCAGCCCAGTGTTGACGCCAACCATGCCGTATTCCAGCGCTTCCGCGACACGGAACACACGACCGAGGTCGCGAGCGTAGAAGTAGGAGGCCAGGCCGAACTCGGTGTCGTTGGACATCGCGATCACTTCGGCTTCGTCTTTAAAGCGGAACAGCGGCGCCAGTGGACCGAAGGTTTCTTCCTTGGCCACGGCGGCATTTTTCGGCACGTTGGTCAGGATGGTCGGCTCGAAGAAGTTGCCTTCCATCGCCTTGCCGCCAGCCAGCACGGTGGCGCCTTTGGCTACAGCGTCAGCGATGTGTTCTTGCACCTTTGCCACGGCTTTTTCGTCGATCAGCGGGCCAGTGGTGGTGCCGTCTTCCAGACCGTTGCCGATCTTCAGTTTCGCCACAGCCACTTTCAGCTTCTCGGCGAATGCGTCGTAGACCGAATCCTGAATGTACAGACGGTTGGCGCAGACGCAGGTCTGGCCGTTGTTGCGGTATTTGGAAATGATCGCGCCTTCAACGGCCTTATCCAGGTCCGCGTCGTCGAACACGATAAACGGCGCGTTGCCGCCCAGTTCCAGCGAGACTTTCTTGATGTCCTTGGCGCATTCCGACATCAGTTGACGACCGATTTCGGTCGAACCGGTGAAGGACAGTTTGCGCACGATCGGGTTGCTGGTCAGCTCGCTGCCGATGTCGCCGGCGCTGCCGGAGACCACGCTGAACACGCCCGCAGGAATGCCCGCGCGCTGGGCCAGTTCGGCCAACGCGAAAGCGGAAAACGGAGTTTGCGAAGCTGGCTTGAGCACCATGGTGCAACCGGCAGCCAGTGCTGGACCGGCCTTGCGGGTGATCATCGCCGCCGGGAAGTTCCACGGGGTAATCGCCGCGGTCACGCCGATTGGCTGCTTGATCACGATCAGGCGCTTGTCTGGCTGGTGGCCCGGAATCACGTCACCGTAGATGCGCTTGGCTTCTTCGGCAAACCACTCGATGAACGACGCGGCGTAAACGATTTCGCCCTTGGCTTCGGCCAGCGGCTTGCCCTGCTCGAGGGTCATCAGACGCGCGAGGTCGTCCTGGTTCTCGATCATCAGCTCGAACCAGCGACGCAGCTTGCCGGCACGCTCTTTGGCGGTCAGGGCACGCCAGGCCGGCAGCGCTTTGTCTGCGGCTTCGATGGCACGGCGGGTTTCGGCAGCGCCCATTTTTGGCACGGTACCGAGGATTTCGCCGGTGGCCGGGTTGTTGACCTTGATCGTCTGACCGTTGTCCGCATCGACCCAAGCGCCATCAATGAAGGCTTGCTGGCGGAACAACAGGGTGTCTTTAAGCTGCATGTCGGCTTTCCTTAACAGCACCGCGGCCTGCGCGGAGCAAATTATGATTGTAGAAAGGCGCCTCGCAAGGCTGCCGTCAGGGAAATCAGTGACCGGGTGTGGCGCATCGACAGTGCACGATTCGAAACACCGGCGCTTCAACGCCCGGTCAACGAGCGTTTGAAATCTCAAACGGATCGTAGGATCAAAGGGGTTAAAGGACAATAGGTCGTTCGAAAAAAAGAACAAAAACGCCGCGTTTGTGGAATTTTTCAGATCAACGAGCCTAAAGCCTCAGCCGCAGCAAAACCATAGAACAGTCCCACGAAAGCGCCAAGCGAGGGTTTTGCAGGACGTTACCGCTTTATGGAATACCGCGATTTGCGCGGACATGCGCACTGACAATACCCGCCAAAACCCGGCATGGACGCCCCGAGTCGACCTAGGTATGATGTCGCCCGCTGCACCAGTAGCTCAGCTGGATAGAGTACTGCCCTCCGAAGGCAGGGGTCGTGGGTTCGAATCCCGCCTGGTGCACCATTGATTTAACGAGAAAGCCCCGGACTGTCATGGTCCGGGGCTTTTTTGTGGACGATGCAAAGGCACCTGAACGACGTCACTCCGTCGTCCAGTCGAACTCGTCGTAATCATCGTCGTCTTCTTCCTCCTCAACCTCCTCTTCGAAAACGTCGTCTTCATCAACGACATCTTCTTCCGGCTGATTCAGCAGAAATTCCTTACGCGTCTCGGTAATCGCTCGCCGCATCTCTTCGCCCTTCTCCGGGCAGTTGAGCAGTTGGGCGATGCGGTCAATTTTTGCTGCCACGTTGTCCTCCAGCGCATTGGCAATAGCCCGATAGTGCGCGTTTTTGCGGGGCAATGCCAAATGGCTGGGGGTTCAGGCGGTCATTTTTTCTGCAACTGTTCGAGTTGGGCGTCGAGATCGGCGTTCGGGTAGCGTTTGTGCAGGTTGTTGAACAGGCTGTCGGCGGCTTGCGATTGGCCGGATTCGCGAAGGCGCAGGACTTCGCGCAGTTGTGCGTCGAGGCCGTTGGCCGGGGCGGCGGCGCGTTTGCTGAATTTGGCTTCATCGGCGCTGATGGCTTGATCCTGCATCGGTGCGGCCATTTCCATCATCGGCACAGGTGCAGTCATGGCGCCGGCCGGGGCGGACAATCGGTGCAGTTGCGCTGAGTCCGTTTCGGTCATAGGTACGGCAAGTTCGGGGGCTGGGGCGTAGTCGTAATGACGCAGCGGCTCAGGAGCGCGCTGTACCAGTGACAACATCAATGCCACGCCGACGAGGCTGGCGAATGCAACCTGCCAGCGTGGTTTACGGCAAGCATCCAGCCAGCGTTGCCACAGGCTTGGTTTCGGCGCAGGGGTTTGACGCTGCGCAGCGTTGAGGATGAACGCATCCAGATGCGCTGGCGGTTCAGCGTTGTGCTGTTCGCGAACATGTTTAATCACCGAATCTTCCGGTGTCTGGCGGGCGTCAGTCATGTCAGTACCTCCTCGGCCAGCAGCCGACGCAGTTTTTGCTGGGCATAGCGCAAGCGGCTTTTGACGGTTTCCAGCGGTGTTTCGGTGAGGCTGGCGATTTGTGCCAGGTCGAGGTCGCCGTGGGCACGCAGCAAGAACACCTCGCGCTGGTCGGCGGGCAGGGTTTGCAGGGCGCTTTCCAGGCGCTGGCTGTCGCGACTGAGGCTGAGCAGTTGTTCGGGATCGTTGGTTTCATCGCTGACCGCGTGATGTTGCTCGTCGTAGCTGTCGTGCAACGGTTGCCGGGCGCCGTGTTTGCGCCAGTGGTCGATCAGGCGATTACGGGCAATCTGGAACAACCACGTCCGAAATGTCGCCAGCCCTTGTGGCTGACTGCTGCTGCGGATCAGGCTCAACCAGGTTTCCTGAAACACCTCGTCGGCCAGTTCCGGTTTGCCGCTCAATCCGAGCAGAAACCGGTACAAACCCTGACGATGGCGCGCGTACAAGGTCTCGAACGCCGCGCTGTCGCCCTGGCGATAACGCGCCAGCAACGATTCATCGCTGCTGGCGGTTGAGCTGTCTGCCGAGGCAAACAGCTGACTGATGAAGCCTTTCAGACGACTCACTTATTTGATCCGTTGTTCAGTGGCCAACGCGTTCGATGCGGTTGAGCTGCGCAAGCTCTGCGCCAGTTCGACCAGTTGCACGAACTCG
This sequence comes from Pseudomonas sp. Mb7, assembly GCF_054790525.1. Classification (NCBI taxonomy): domain Bacteria; kingdom Pseudomonadati; phylum Pseudomonadota; class Gammaproteobacteria; order Pseudomonadales; family Pseudomonadaceae; genus Pseudomonas; species Pseudomonas sp. Mb7. Next base: position 5,839,397 of record NZ_CP186501.1, on the reverse strand, counting down.
TTGCGCAGACCGAAGCGATCATCGCCGCGAGCGCCACGGGCCAATGCCTCGGTGTCCTTCAAGCTGAAGTCGCCGGTATAACGGCCGTCTTTGAGCTGCTGGGAGAACGCGGCCACGGCGGCGGCAAAACGCAGATCTTCGCTGGCGGTTGCAACCTGATTGGCGATGGGCCGTTCGATCAGCAGACTTTTCCCACCTTCGGCACGCTGATAACGCACACGCAGCATTGCTAATTCTCCGCTCTTTGCCGAAACAACAGCGTCGGATTTGCCGTAACGCAGCGGCTCCAGCCAGCCCTGCTCGCCCGCCGGAACAATTTCGTACAGCGCGGTCACCGTGTGTCCTGCGCCGATTTCGCCGGCATCGACTTTGTCATTGCTGAAATCCTCACGCTTCAACGCACGGTTCTCGTAGCCGAGCAGGCGATATTCGCTGACCTGCGCCGGGTTGAATTCCACCTGCAGTTTGACGTTTTGCGCCACCACGGCGAGGGTCGAACTCAACTGATCCACCAATACTTTGCGTGCCTCGCGCAGGTTGTCGATATAGGCGTAGTTACCATCGCCAGCGTCGGCCAGTTGTTCCATCAAGTGTTCATTGTAGTTATCCACACCGAAACCCAGGGTCGTCAGCGAAATCCCGGTTTTGCGTTTATCCACAGCCATTTGTTTGAGGCTGTCGAAGTCACTGACGCCGACATTGAAGTCACCATCAGTGGCCAGGAGGATGCGGTTGATGCCTTTGGGGATGAAGGCTTGCTGTGCCATTTGGTAGGCCAATTCGATGCCTGAAGCGCCGGCGGTCGAACCGCCCGCAGTCAATTGCTCAATGGCTGTACGAATTTTCGCTTTTTCACGTCCAGAAGTCGGCTCCAGCACCACTCTCGATTCGCCGGCATACACCACCAACGAAACGCGATCCTGATCGCGCAACTGATCGACCAGCAATTTCAGCGTGCTTTTGACCATCGGCAGGCCTTCGCGGCGATCCATCGAGCCGGACACGTCGACCAGAAATACCAGATTGGCCGGGGCCAGTTCCGCCACGGCGCGGTCCGAGGCCTTGATGCCGATGCGCAGCAAGCGCGTGTGCGGGTTCCACGGTGAAGCGGCCAGTTCGGTGGTCACGCCGAAGGGCGAGCCATCACTGGGCAGCGCGTAGTCGTAGGGGAAGTAATTGACCAGTTCCTCCAGCCTCACCGCGCCTTCCGGCGGCAGTCGGCCCTGATTGAGCAAGCGGCGGACGTTGGCATAAGCGCCCGTATCGACGTCGGCACTGAAAGTCGAAACCGGTGTCTCGGCGACGCTGTGGATCGGGTTATCGGCCAACGTCTGATACTGCTCGCGCTGCTCGTCGCGATAGCTCTGTGGATAACTTTCACTCAACGGCATCGGCGCGCTGCCCGCATTGGGCATCCTGTACAGCGCGCGTTTGGCCATTGAGCTGTCAGCCATCACGGCTTCCTGTTGAACCAGCACCTCAGGCTGCGCCGGCGCTGGCACAGCAGCGGAATCGGGTGTGGACGAAGCACCGCAACCGGCGAGCGCCAGCAGCACACCAACCGCAACAGGACGCAAGAGAGAATGAGACATGGGGGCTGACCTCGGGATGAATTTGATCATTCATCCCCTGAGACGGGCAGCCCTTTCAGTTAGGGTTAAACGCCGCTAAAAATATTTTCAGCGGTGATAACGGCGCACCGCACTGCTGTTGCGCAGCACATGGCCTTTGATTTTTTCCATCAGCTCGGCGCGGGTCAGACCGGCGGGCAAGGCGTCCGGCGCCAGATCCAGTGCGTAGATCTGGATGATGTAATGGTGCGCACTGTCGCCCACTGGCGGGCACGGCCCCATGTAATGGGTGTTGCCCTTGCTGTTGGTGCCGCCGACACCTTCGAACGCGGATTTGGCGCCGACGCCCGCCGCGATCTGGTGCGTGGTGGCTTTGATGCCGTAATGAATCCAGTGATCGACGCCCAGGCCTTTCTGGCCGTCCGGGTCGTGCATGACGATCGCGTAACTCTGGGTGCCGGCAGGCCCGGCGTTCCAGCTCAGGGCCGGCGACTGGTTCTTGCCACCGCAACCGGGCGCATCGCTGGCCGCTGCCGAGGTGAACAGGCGGTTATCGGAAACACCCGGGATGCTCAGGGTGAAACGCTCCTGGGCCTGCGCCGGAAACTGCACGCAAAGGGTGACAGCGAGGGCCGCCAGCCAGGGGTTGAGAGAGGTCAATCGGGTCATTCCGGGAGCACCTTGTGCAGTGGGGCCGTCGTCGGCTTGCAAACTATAGCTGTACCGTTCGCGCCGTGGCAGTGGCAAATGGCTGAACCTCGCACTACCGCGCAAACTCACAAGAGAAATGCCCGCGAGGAAGCCGATCATGCCCCTGCACCGTGTCGCCCGATTCGCCGATGTCCCTGAAGACCGTGGCCTGCAGGTTGAAATCGGCGAATGCAAGATTGTGCTGTTGCGCACCAACGACCAGTTACGTGCCTTTCAGGGCGAATGCCCACATGCCGGCGCGCCGTTGGCTGATGGTGCGTTGTGTCACGGACGCCTGATCTGCCCGTGGCATAAAGCTGCGTTTCGCGCGGAGGACGGCGCACTGTGCGAGCCCCCGGCGCTCGACAGCCTCAAGCGCTATACGCTGGAACTGCGTGGCGACGAGGTTTGGGTCGATGATCAGCCGTTGCCCGACCCGCATACGCCGCCGGCGGACGATTCGCGCACTTTCGTGATTGTCGGTGCCGGCGCGGCAGGTACAGCGTGCGCGGCGGCGTTGCGGGAAAAGGGTTTCGGTGGGCGGATTGTGATGATCGATCGCGAGGCGGATGCCGGTTACGACCGTACCGTGTTGAGCAAATTTGTCCTAGCCGGGGAGATGACCCCGCAAGAAACACCGCCGCTGCGTGAAGATGACTTCTATAAAGAGCAGCGCATTGAACGTCAACGAGGCGAAATTAGCGCAATCGACGCGCCGAACAAAACCTTGCACCTTATCGACGGCCAGACGCTGAGTTATGACGCCGCGGTGCTGGCCACTGGCGGTGAGCCCAACTCGCTGAAGTTACCCGGCGCCGACCTGCCTCAGGTGTTCGTTTTGCGCTCAAAAACTCAGGCAGAGCAGATCATGAGCTCAGCCAGACCGGAGCAACGCGCGGTGATCATCGGCGACAGCTTCATCGCCCTCGAATGCGCATCGGCCCTACGCCAATATGGCCTCGACGTCACGGTACTGGCTCGCCACGCGATGCCCTTCGCTGCGCAATTCGGTGAAGCCGTGGGCAAGGCGATCCGCGCGCTGCACGAACAGAACGGGGTGAAGTTCATCACCGAACACGCAGCCACCGAGATCATCGGCGATGGCAAAGTCGAGGCCGTATTGCTGGACAATGGCCTGCGTCTTTCGGCGGATCTGGTACTGGCCGGGATCGGTGTGCACCCGGCCACCGAGGCCTTCGCGTCACTGCCGAGGGAAAAAGATCAGTCATTGCGCGTCGATGACGGTATGCGCGTTACGGACGGCCTGTGGGCGATCGGCGACATCGCTACTTTCCCGCTTCACGGCCAGCCGCAACGCATCGAACACTGGCGCCTGGCCCAGCAGCATGCGCGAATCGCGGCTGCCAATATGCTGGGTGGCGAGGAGCATTACCTCGACGTGCCGTTTTTCTGGACCTGGCACTTCGGCAAGAATTACGACTACCTCGGCCATGCCGAACACTGGGATGAGGTCGAGTTTCTCGGCGAGCCTGAACATCCGCCATTTATTGGTCTGTTCGGCAGAAACGGCATTCTGGTCGCTGCAGTCGCTTGCGAGAAGGAACGGGCGATGGCGCTGCTGGCCGAGCGAATGAAGCAACCGCTGGCAATGGAAGAGGCTTGGACACTGGTCCGCGATTACGCTTGATCGTTCCCACGCTCTGCGTGGGAATGCAGCCCGTGACGCTCCGCGTCACTGGACGCAGAGCGTCCCTAGAGGCATTTCCACGCGGAGCGTGGGAACGATTAGTTAACGGGGAAGGGGTTCGCGATTATCGTCATCTTCAGCATGCAGAAAGATCACCCGCGGATGCTCCAGTGGTGCCAGCGGCGGTGGCAGTTCCTGCGGCTGAACCGGCCAGAAATGTGTCACCACATGGCTGATGTCACCCTCCTGATCGTTATGAATGGTCATCACCCCTGGCGTGCGCAACTTCTGAAAGCGGTCATCGCAGAGTTTGAAACTCTTGCTCAGCCCTTCATCGTCAATCACCGGCGATGGCAAGCGGCGCTGGGCGAAGCTGCGGCTTTTGCGCTGCTGATAGCGCGCCCAGGAAATCAGAATCACCGCGTTGACCAAGGCAATCCACAGATAAATCTGCAGGGTGCCCAGCGCGTCGAACGCCGATTTATCGAGCAGCGGCCCGCCCGCGTGAGTTTCGATCAGCGGCCATAAGCCACGGATCAGCAGAAACAGCAGGCCAACCCAGGCCACCACGGTGAGGATCACATCGATCACTACCAGAAAGGGCCGCTGGCGAGTCCGGATGATTTTCATTTGATGACCTCCTCTTCGTCGTCGCCGATCGGTTTGATGCCCCGATCAGGACTGACCCAACGCGCACGTTTCTGATGTTGACCGAACAGCACTTTGGGGAAGCTGACCAACGTGGTCAGCAGGCTGATTAGCCAGAACACCAACGGATACCAGACCACCCAGAACATCGTGCGGCCCAATCCCGGCTCATAGCGCCGATCGATGACGATGCTTACCGCGAACTGCACCAGGCAGACGAAGGCCAGCAGCAACCCGGTAAATGCCGGCGGCATCAGGTGATCCACCGCGATCGCCTCCGGCATGACCACAAATTTGCCAACGGCCCAGAAGATCACCGACAACAGGAAGGTGAACGCCCAACCGGTCGACAGGCAGTATTCGAAGAGCAGCGGCCACAGGTAACGATGGCGGTACTGCCAGATGCCACGAATATTCTTGAACAGCACTTCGGCGCCGCCCTGCGCCCAGCGCAGTCGTTGCTTCCACAGACCGCCGAGGGTTTCCGGCATGAGGATCCAGCACAGCGCGCGTGGCTCGTAGAAGATGCTCCAGTGATCCAGTTGCAGCTTCCAGCTGATATCGATGTCTTCGGTGATCATGTCCGGGCTCCAGTAACCGACGCGGTTCAACGCGGTACGGCGGAACGCGACGATCACCCCGGAGACGGTAAAAATCCGCCCGAATACCCGTTGCGTGCGCTTGATCAAGCCGATGATCGATGAGAACTCACCGACCTGCACCCGCCCGACCAGCGTCGAGCGCGTTCGGATCCGCGGGTTACCGGTCACCGCGCCAAGGCGTGCGTTATCCAGCATCGGCGCGACCAGATACGCCGCGGTGTTCGGCGCCAGCAACGCATCACCATCGATGCACACCAGATACTCACTACGCGCAGCGATCGCCCCCATACGCAGGGCCACAGCCTTGCCCTGGTTTTCCGCCAGATGCAACACGCGCAAACGTGGATCTTCCTTGGCCAGCGCGTCGAGCACTTGCGCGGTGTTGTCCTTCGAGCCGTCGTTGATCGCGATGACTTCGATGTTCGGATAATGCTGGGCCAGCGCCGCATGGATGGTGTCGGCAGCGTTGTCACCTTCGTTGTAGCAAGGAATCAGGATCGAGATCAGCGGCTCGCCTTCCAGTGGCGGCGGCAGGGTGTCGTCCTGCCATGGCCAGTGGCGCTCCCAGTGCAGCCAGAAATACAGGCCGCCGGCAATCCACAACCCGGACATGAACAGCGGGTAGAAGAACACGAAGTCCATCAGGAACTGCCCGGTGACCAGGAAGATCAGCCCCAGCGGCACGCCGAGGACGAGCGCCAGAACAAGCAGGGCTAACAGTCTATCCAGCATGTTATGGATTCCATTTGTTGGAGAGTGCAGGCCTTACGGTTTTCAGGTCCGGCAGGTTGTCGAGGAAGTTGTCCGGGTAGTAACCGAAACTGGTCGCGCCCTGGCGCTTGAGGCGGCTCATCCAGTCCGCCAGATGCGCGCCATCGATGTCGGCCTGATCCTTTTTCGTCCAGTCGCGTGCCTGCAATTCGAACACCGTACGATCCAGCGCGCCGGGGCGTTTCCTGACTGTAGCCACCAACGCTTCCAGCCACGGGCCGGACTCTGCCTGGGTCTGTTTTTCCATCAGCGGCATGGCCATCGGCGCGGTCCAGTCGTAGGTCTGCAAGAAGTCATCGAGGTTCTGTGCGTACCATGCTTCGCTCTCGGGATTGAGCATTGGCTCGGCGAAAATATTGCGTGCGGTCAGCACCTGCGGGCCGCGGATCGCACGGACTTTGGCGGTCAGCTCGTTGGTGAAGTCAATGAGGTATTGGCTCTTGAAGCGCGTCCAGCGCTGCATCGCTGCCGGATCGTCGCGCAATGCTGCAATCGAACCCGGCAAGCCGTGGGCAGCGTAGGCTTTCAGGGCTTCAGGGCCGGCATCTTCGAAATCCGACAGTACCGCGTCGTCGTGGTAAAGAATGCCGTTGACCGAGGTCAGGCGCGCCACGTCTTCGTAGATTTCACCGATGATCCGTCGCACTTCAGGATCGAACGGCGACAAGCGTTGGTACTGATCCGGATCCACCGAGGTGATGCCGGTTTTCGGGTCCCAACGGGTCACGCGCGGCAGTTTCGAGTCGAGACCAAAACTCAGCACCGGCATCCACGCGAAGACCTTCACGTTAGCGCGGGTACGTAGTTGCCAGGCGACGCGGTTAAAAATATCCGCACGCACCGGCAAGTGACGGTTGGGGAAGTACAGCGAATGCACCAGGCCATCGCCCTTGGGATCGGCGAAGGCTTGCAGGAACACCGTGTTGGCGCCCAAGTCAGCGATGCGCTGCACCAGTTTTCCGAGGTTGATGTCCTGCTGCGCCGGATCCGGGTCGTAAACGTTGTCCAGATCAACATGCACAACGCGCATGACGAAATCCGACTGCACGTCGACGATACTGTTGGCGAAACGCTCGCCGTCAGGATCCGAAGCAACGAGAAAGCGCGGGCTGCTCATCAGGTTGTCGAGGGCGTCGAGACCGTCTTCGAGGGTCAGGGCCATTTCGTAGCCCTCCTCGCCAACCACCGTCAGCGATGTGCCGTCCGCCGCGCCATACGGCCAGACCCAGACGCGTGGTTTCTTGCCGGTGACCTTGCGGATTTTTTCCGAGATGTTGTTCACGTCGGTGCGAATCCGTGCTTGGAATTCGGCCTCGGACTCATAACGTTTGGTCAGCGGATCATAGCGCCGGGTCGCGGCAGCAGGCTGCAGGTTGCCCTGCGGGTTGGCCAGGATCCCTTTGTGGTTGGCGTCGGTGTGCGCGGCAATTTCCACCAGACCGGATTGCGAGATTTCGCGAATCTGATCCCAGGTCAGGAAGTCGGAACGCGCACGCGGCGCACCGGCAAAATCCACCGGTTGATTGAGCGGCGTGTCGATCCAGCTGCCGACCGGTGCCAGCAGCGCGTGCCAGTTATAGGCGCGCAGCACCGGCAGTACGCGGGTGTAAAAGCTCGAATAGCCGTCGTCGAAGCTGAGCAGGATCGCTTTCGCCGGCAGCTCCGGGCCGCCCTTGCGCGCGGCCATGATCTGGTCGACGGTGACCGGTTTGTAGCCGTTCTCGCGCAACCACGCGAGCTGCTCGATCATGCGCTCGGTGCGCACCGCCACCACGGCCTGATCGGGATCGCGGTCTTCAACGTCGTGATAGGCAATGCCGAGCACGTGATTTTTCGGCCACGGTTTTTCGCTGGCCGCCAGCGGACGCTCGGATGGCGGCGCAAAGGCCGGAGCTTGCTGGGCGCAGGCGCTGACCAGCAGCGCTCCCAGCAGAAGGATGAAACGCGAAATCAAAGGCATCTTCAAACTCTTCTAGAAGCGGAAAGTGAGGTCGACGAGCAGACGCAGATCGGTCTCCCGATCACCGTCGTAAGGCCGGTTGATCACACTGAACAAACCGCCCACTTCGAACACGTCGTTCCAGGCGTAACGTTGGCCGTAACCGAGCAGGGCCATGCCGCCGGTGCCGTGCTCACGCTGGCTGTACGTGCCCGCGCCGGCCTGGAATTGTTGGCTCCAGGAGGTTTCGTAGCGGTGGTAGAGCACGTGATTGACGTTGACCAGCGGCATCACGCTGAAGTCGGATTTGGGGTTGAAGTACGGCACATCATCAGACTTGGAGTTGTGGCTGGTGCCGACCTCCAGACCGGCGTCGACCTGCACGTTCGGCGCGCTGTAGACGCCCTCACGGCCGGTGAGCAAGGCTTCGACGCGGTTGTTGCCGTCGCTGAAGTGCGACGGGCTTACCGACAGGCGCCACTCGCGGCTTTCGTTGGCACGCCAGCGAATGAAACCGCTGCCGCCATTGGCCTTGATGTCACTGTTGAGCGCACGCAATGGCGTCTCGGCCGACAGGTATTCGAGGCTGCCGCCGTACTGCCAGTGGTCATTGAAGTCGCGGGCGATCGCCAGACGCGCGCCCTGTTTGTCGCCGAACCCGTAATCGTGATTGGACACCTCGGCTTCAAGGGTCATGTCACGAGTGCGGCGTTCCAGGCCAACACGCTGAAAGCGGTGGTGACCGGTGCCTTCGGCGAAGTCGCCGGTGGCATAACCGCCCCCGGCGAACACGCGCCAGTCTTCATTGATGGGCGGGCTGTACAGGGTGGTCTGGATACCGAAATCGCGGCTGCCGCTGACAGCACCGGCATCACCGCTGCCACCACCGTTGGCCTTGCCGCCGTAGGCTTCGACGCGCAGCTCGGACATGTCGTGCACTTCGCGCTCACGGGCCAGACGCTGTACCTGGCGGTTATCCGGATAACGGGCGACGACGTCGTCGGTCAGCGCATCCATTTGCCGCCATTCCTGTAATTCCATCGCGGTGTGGGCCTGGCCAATTTCCAGGCCCATGGCGCGTGGCACCATGCTCTCGGTTTCCTTGAGCTGCATTTCTGCGCGGCGCGGCCAGTTACGGGCCAGGTATAAATCGGCCTGAGCCAGACGCAAACCGACGTTACCCGGCGCCTGATCGACCAGCGTCTGCAAGCGCTCCTCACCGTGGGGCAAGTCAGCGCTGTAAGTGCCGGCCTGCGCCGCCAGTTGCTGGGCGTCCATCCATTCATCATTGGGGTTGCCGATCGGCAAGCCCTTGAGTTCGACACGCGGACGCTGGGACTTGGCGGCGTCCTCGGCGACTTTGCGCGCCTCATCAGCGCGGTCGCTTTCCAGCAGCGAGTAGTACAGCGCTGTGGTGTCTACGAGTCGGTCGCCGACATCGGCATCCGGCGCCGCAAGCACTTGGCGATACAAGTCCGTGGCGATTTCCGGCTGGCGTTGATCCAGATACGACGCCGCTACCCAACGCAGTGCGTAGGTCGGAATCTTCACGCCTTCGGCTTGCAGCTTTTGGTATTCAGTGATGACGTCGGCGGTGCGCGCCCGGGCCTTGAGCGCGCCCATGCGATCGATGCGCCAGCGAATCACGTCGTCGTGAGCCGTGGCATCCGGTGTCCAGGTGGCGAGCAGTTTGTCGTAATCGACCAGCGCACGGTCGGCGATGACGTAGCGTTCTTTTTCGCTGCGGGTGGCGAGTTCGGCGAGGCGCACGCGCTCGGCGGCCAGATCACCTTCGAGGCGACGCAACGTGACCGGATCGATCAACCCCGGACGCTGATTGGCCAGACGCAGCGCCGGTTCCGGCAAACGCGCCTTTTGCAGGGCAACCACGTATTCGCGAGCGACTTCCGGCTTGCTGCCGGCGCGCTTGAAGGCCTGATCGTATTCGAACAGGGCATCGTAAGGTTTGTTGTCACGGGTCAGGGCATAGCCCAAGGCGAGACGGCGCGACGGATCATCGGGCTTGGCCGCGACCAGCGCTTTGGCGCGGGTCACCGCTTCGTCGGGTTTACCGGCGTCAGCCTGAGTCAGGGCCAGGCCCAGTTGCAGGTCGGCGTTGTCCGGCTCCAGCGCCAAAGCCTTGTTGTAGACCTGCGTGGCTTGATCCCAACGTTTGAGATTGCGATAGGCGCGGGCGGTGGCGGTCAGCGCCTGAACCGGCAGCACGTGGTCGCGGCCCTGGGTTTCATAGACTTGCACCACTTCGGCGTCGAGTCCGGCCCAACTGGCAATTTGCAGGTGATCGCTGATCTGCCCGGTGGTCGATTGGCCGGGTGGCACCTGCCGCAAAACCGTTAGCGCAGGCGTGTATTGCCCGGCACGGGCGTCGCGCACCATTTGATCGTAGGGTGTGTCGGCAAACGCCAGTGCCGGCCAGAGCAACTGGCTGCACAGCGCGACTCGAAACAAAGGGCGTAAACCACGATGTAATACGGGAACATCAATACGCGGCATTCGTCAGCATCCTTACATGGCCAGCCGGGTCGCAATGCCCTCCTTGCCCATTCGTAACGGTGGCCGCCAATGCACATGCAACGGCCAAGCTTAGTCAGGCAGTTTTGCACGCAAGCGCAGACCGATCTCCGGAACACAATAATTGTTCAGAATCGTGCTGGCGGTTCAGTCAAAAACCCGAACGCCAGACAGCAAAACGCCCGGCGTCTGTGCGATACAGAGGCCGGGCGCTGCTATTAAGAACGCAGAATTACTGCACTTGCGTGACGCCTGCGAACTTGCTCATCAGGAAGCCGACGAACTGCTCGACGGTCATCTTCTGGCCGTTGAATTCGACCTGATTGGCGGCGTAATGCAGCTTGGTCACGACATTGGTGCCGTCGACGACGGCCAACTGCGAACCGACCGCCATGCCCGCAAACATGTCGGCCGCTTCCTTGGACTGATCGACGATGGCTTTGGCATCGGTCTGGCCGTCGAGTTGCGCCTGCACACTGAGCAGATCGACCAGCATCGGCTTGGACACCTGGATATTCAGATCCAGCAATGCAATCAGTTGTTTGCCCAGTTGATCCGGCGGCAAATCCATCGATTGCGGCTTGGTCAGGTCGATCACCAGATTGGCCTTGCTCTCGCCGTTGGCGGTGTTGAACGACAGGTTCTCCAGCGCAATCTGTGGGCCGGCGGCCAGCAATTTCTGCAGGTCGGCTTTGACCTGGGCGTTTTCAGCTTCGGTGAGGTTCAGCTCCGGCGCTGGCAAGCCTTGGGCTGCAGCCTCGGCCGCGGCTTTTTCATACGGCTGCAATTTAGTCTGGTAGATCTGCATCAGCGACATGGTCGACGGGATGTCGAGGTTTTTCAGGCTCATGGCCATATTGGCCGAGCCGATTTTCTTGTCGTTGAGGCTGACTTCGCCAACCTTGTAATCGGCACGGCCAGAGGCATTGCTGCCGTTTTCTTCGGTGAGGTTCTTCATTTCGAAGTTCTTCACACCGAGCACCGATTGCTTGGTGCCGAAGGTGGTTTTGCTGTTGGTCAGCTCCAGAGTGTTTTCCCCGGTGTAGTAGCCGTAGCTGCTCTTGGCGAGGTTGCTGGCCAGGGTCAGACCGTTGAGCTCGACCTGCACCGGCGCCTGGTCTTCAGCCACAGTAACCAGTTTCAGGTTATCCATGTAGCCGTCTGCCTTGACCTTCTGCGCTTTGGCGTTAGCGGAGATGTTCATGGTCAGGCCGGAAAATTTCAGACTCGATTGCTCATCCAGCGCAGTTTCGAACGGCAGCAGGTCGAGAGTGCTGGTGGTGGACTCGTCGTAGCCGATGCTGGTCACGCCTTTGAGCGGCGCGGCGCCCTTGGTGGCGGCGAACCACTTCTCGGTAGCCGGATTCTTTTCCAGTTCGTAGTTGCTGGTGGCCATGACCGGCAGCCATTTCAGCGAAACCAGACGCGAGAACGGCAGCGGACCGTGTTCGATGTGGTCGACGAACAGCAGTTCGACCGGCGCATCACCGAACATCTCGCCTTCACCCTTGAGGCGATAGTGCGCGGTGCTGGTGAAGGTGTGGCGATCCAGCGACACCAGCTCCAGCGATGCGGTGCCGTTGGAGCCGGCCATCGCGGTTTGCAGCTCTTTGTTGGCGTTGCTGACGGCGTTGTTCAACACGCCTTCGATTTTGGTCCCGGTGTACCAGGCCCCGCCCGCGCTGATCGCGCCGATGGCAACAACAATTCCGAGGAGCACGCCTGCTGATTTATTCATGAATGACCTGATCGATTTCCGTGGCTGTGAGTGTGGTCGTCTTCCCTGAACCCGTGACCGGGTCGCGGCTCGACTGCGCTGAATTCAGCGGTGGAGATTAGCACCGGGCGCGTGAGCTGGCCCAATGTTTAAAGGTTAAAGAGTGTCTATGGGGGGAATGGACAGTCGACAGGTTGGAAGAGTTTCGGTGTTTTTCAGTCCGCCTTCGCGAGCAGGCTCGCTCCCACAAGGACAATACTGTACCTGTGGGAGCGAGCCTGCTCGCGAAGGGGCCAGATGATTCAGGCAAAAATCAGGAATACTGAACCTCGATCTCATCCAACTGATGATCAAAGCTTTTGAGCCGCGCGGTCCAGGTGTACACCAGCACTTCAAAGTCCCGATCGATCACCGCCCCGCCCGGCCCCTCGGCGCGCGGGTCGCAGAAATCCAGTTGATAACGCTCGCGGGCCATGGCTGTAGCGACATCGGACAATTCGCGGGCATTGTTGAGCCAGTGCCAGCCCTCGTCATCGATCTGCTTGTCGAGTTCCAGGCACTGCTTTTTCAGCGCTTCGAGACTTTTTTCCAGCGGCGTGCCGGTGAGTTCGCCCATGACTTCGGCGAAGGTGCGCCCCGGCTGCCAGTAACTGCCCCAGAAATACCGGTCGAACACGGTTTCGACCCGGCGCAGGGCGACTTTGGTGTCCCAGATCAGCACCAGGGTCTTGCCCTGTTCAAGCTGCCGCTTCTTCACGCGCTGCACCTGAACCGACGCCCAGGCGACCACGACGATGGCCATGACCGCAATCAGCGCGACGGCGCTGTCGAGGAAAACCATGGCCTTGTCGATCTGGTGGGCCAGCATGATGCCGTAGAAATAGGTCGCCGAGAGCAGCACCAGCGCTGCGATGGCGCACCAGAAGCCGAGAGCGTAAGGGTTTTTCATTATTGGTTTCCCCTAGACCAGCGCTAGCAATGTGCGCTGAAAGGGCGCCTTGCTCGGGGCGCCCCTCCAACACTTCAAAGCATAGCAACGGCCTCAGGGTTTGCTGGGGCTTGCAGCGTGCGTTCGTCCGCTTTCCCAACCGCCGCCGAGGGCGAGGAACAAATCGATCTGGCTCATCGCAACCTGGGTGTTGGCGGCGGCCAGTTGCGCGGTGACATCGGTGTAGGTGCGCGTTGCTTGCAGGTCGGCGAGGAACGACTCGCGGCCGGCCTGGAAGAAGCGGTGGGTTTGGTCCGCGGCCAGTTTCGCCGACTGCTCGGCATCGGCCAGCGCATCGCGGCGTTGCAGCAGCGCGCTGTACTGGGCCAGACCGGTCTGGGTTTCACGAATGGCGTTGAGCACCACGCCATCGAAGTGCGCCAGTGCGCCTTGGGTCGCCGCTTCTGCCTCGCGGATTCGAGCGCGGGCGCCGTTGGTCGGCACCTTCCAGCTCAGCGACGGGCCAAAGCCCCAGCGGTTGGTCGACGGATCACCCAAGTCATCGATGAGACCAACAGTGCCGATGGTCGCGCCGATACTGATGTCCGGATACAACTCGCCAGTGGCGACACCGATCCCGGCAGTCGCGGCAGCCAGCCGCCGTTCGGCCTGACGGATATCGGGGCGACGCTTGAGCAGTGCGGCACCATCACCGACGGGTACCAATTGGGCGATTTTCGGCAGCTCGGCGCAAGTTGCGGTGCCCGTCGGCAATTGATCGACCGGTTTCGCCAACAGCATCGACAGACGGAACAGCCCGGCCTGACGCGCGGCTTCATAGCGGGGCAGTTCGGCGCGCAAGGATTTGAACTGGGTTTGCGAGCGGGTTACCTGAGTTTCATCACCACGCCCGGCGTCGCGCAAACGCTGGATCAACGTGGTGCTTTGCGATTGCAGGTCGAGGGAATGCTCGGCGATTTCCCGCTCTTCATTGGCCGCGCAGACCTGGGTGTAGGCACGAACCACATCCGCCACCAAGGTGATACGCGCGGTATCCGCTGCTGCCTGCGTCGCATCGGCATTGGCCTTCGCGCCCTCGATGCCGCGTTGCAAAGTGCCCCACAGATCGAACTGATAAGAAGCGCTGATGCCGATGTCGCCGACGTTATCGACCGGGACTTTTTCCGGCAGCAAGAATGCCTGACCAGACTCTTGCAAACGCTGCGCGCCCATCTTCACACCTGCGCTCCAGCCGCCCGCTGCTTCGGCCTCATCGACCTGAGCTCGACCCGTTGCAGGTTCGCCGCCGCGACGCGCAAATCGGTGTTGGAGGCCATGGCCTGCTGCACCAGTTGATCCAGCCGCGCATCCTTATAAAGACGCCACCAGTCCGCCGGTACCGGCGCCGAGACCACCGGTTTGCCGGCGACCGCCAGTTCGCCCTGAAAATCCTTGCGCTGAACCGCCGCATCCTCAGGCACCTGATAGTCCGGCCCGACCATCTGACAGGCCGAGAGCATCAAGCCCAACCCGGCGATCATCAGCGCCCTGCTCATTGCGCGGGCTCCTGCTTACGCTCGTCGCGTGGCTGATCGTCGATGATCGAAACGGTGGCGGTACGCCCGGCGATCATGCGGAAGTCTTCCGGTACATCGTCAAAGGCAATCCGCACCGGAATCCGCTGCGCCAGCCGCACCCAGCTGAACGCCGGGTTGACGTTCGGCAACAGATTGCTGCCGCTGGTACGGTCGCGGTCTTCGATACCGGCGACGATGCTTTCAACATGCCCGCGCAGTTTGGCGCGGTCGCCGATCACACGAATATCCACCGACTGGCCAACATGAATGCCGTCGAGTTTGGTCTCTTCGAAATAGCCGTCGATGTGAAACGAATTGCTGTCGACCACCGACAACACCGGACGCCCGGCCGTGACGAACTCCTGCGGACGCGGCGCACGGTCGTTGACGTAGCCGTCCACCGGGCTGCGGATCACCGAGCGGTCGAGGTTGAGTTGGGCGCTGTCCACGGTGACCATGGCTTCGGCCAGCGCTGATTGCGCGCGGGCGACCTTCGACTGGCTTTCTTCCAGTTGCTCGGCCGGCACGAGGTTGCCGAGGCCACGGTTACGCTTGGCTTCGCGCTGGGCTTGAGCAAGGGTTTCTTCGCGATCAGCGACAGCCGCTTTGGCCTGACGCAGAGCCAGTTTGAAACGGTCCTGATCGATGCTGAACAGCACCTGGCCGCGTTTGATCAACTGGTTGTCTTTCACCTCAACCTGCTGGATCAACCCGGACACGTCCGGAGCGATCTGGATGATGTCGGCGCGAATGTGGCCGTCACGGGTCCACGGCGCAAACATGTAATACATCACCATGCGCCAGACGAGGACAACGGCAAAAGTCACGATCAGCAGGGTCAGTACCACGCGACCGATGGTCAAAAACGGTTTTTTCATGTCATCAGGTATCGACTGAGTGAGTCCACGCCGTACAGCAGTACCGCGTAGAGGGCCACGTTGAACAATGCCCGGTGCCAGACCAGACGGTAAAAGTGCACACGCGTAAGCACGGCATGCACCAGCAAAAACAGCACATAAGTGATGCCCATCAACACCAGCAAGGTCGGCAGGAAAATGCCGCTGATGTCCAGATCACCGATCATAGGGGCGCTCCATCGGGCAGCGGTTCTTCGGAGTCGGCACTGGCGACGAATTCGACGCCGGGCAACAGCGCCAGACGCAAACCGCTCAAGGCGTGCAGCAGGTTCAGACGGGTTTCATCGTCGCCGTGGCCATTGAGTGCGCGACGAGTGCGATCGAGGGTCATCAACAGCGGCGCTGGCGCCGGCAAGCGTTCGCCAGCCTTGAGGCAGGCGCGGAAATACTCGCCGACTTCACTGACCACTTGCTGCAACAGCGCGTTCGGCGCGCCGTTCACCCGTGGGGTGTAGGCGAGCAAATCGAGCAGGTTCAGGCCCACCCGCACTTCGCGCATGGCGATGCCGGTGTCCTGGCCGGTGAGGGCCAGACGCGGCAGGTGCTGCATCAGTCGATCGAGCAACTGCACGCCCAATTTGCGGTGTTCGGCAAGGTTGGCCGGTTCGGTCATGTCGACGATGTCTTTCCAGCTGAAGCGGGTCAGGCGTTTGGCCGCCAGTTCGGCGCCGAACGGGCGTGCAACCAGCGTCCATATAAACGCGAACAACAGCCCTAACGGACCCGCCAGGTTGGAGTTCACGAAGGCAAAAAAGTCCGCGTCGTAAGCCCCCTGAATACTGATGAATGAGGAGGTGTTAACCAGCGTCAGCAGCATGCCGAGGAAGAACCGCGGCTGCACCGTCAGGGTGCCGACGCAGATGAACGGGATGGAAAACGCCAGCACCAGCATCGGGAAGTCATGCAGGTTGGGCAGAATCAAAAACAGATAAAGGCTGGCGAACAATACCGACATGCCGGTCCAGAAAAAGAACCGGTAAATCTGCGGTGCCGGGTCGTCCATCGAAGCGAAGAAGCTACAGGCCACCGCGGCGAGAATCACCGCGCTGCCGCCGTCCGGCCAGCCGAGCAGAATCCACAGCACCGAGGCGGTAATGATCGCCAGAACGGTCGAGGCCGCCGAGTAGAGCATCAGCCCACGATCAATGAACGGCGTCAGACGACCGAGGCGCCAGTGACGGTAGACCGCGCGCCAGCTGTCCTGGCGCTCGCAGAGAATCGCGTCTTGCAGACTGCGGCAGTCCTGCCATAAATCGATGAATTCGCCGAGGCGATAAATCGAGTTGGAGAACAGCAGTTGTTTGCGGTCTTGCAGTGCTTCGGCACTCGGTTGCAGGGCTTCGAGCTGATCTTTCAGCGCTTGCCAGCGGTCGAGATCGGCGTCCTGATGAGCGAGCCATTCACGGGTTGCAGCCAGCAGCGGTTCGAACTTTTCCACCAGTTCCGGCGTGCGCCGTTCGAGGGCGTAGAGCGAATCTTCCAGCGCATCGATCACCGGTAATAGATGAATCATGCGCCCGCGCAATTCCTTGGTGTTGCGCACGGTTTGCGGTCGCGCGCCTTCGTGGGGCAACTGGCCGATCATCAATTCGAGGCTGTTGAAGTTGGCAACCATGGCCATGCGCAGCGCAGTGACTTCTTCGGGCTGCACGTCGCGACTGAGGAATTTCAGGCTATAGGTCGTTGCGTCGGCGAACCACTTGCTCACGGCATCGTTGAACACCGGGGCCAGACGACGCGGCCAGAACATCGCACCAACCACGGCGGCGACAGCGATGCCGAGGAAAATCTCTTCGGTGCGCGCCTCTGCTACGTCCCACACCGCCAGCGGGTTATCCACCACCGGCAAGGCAATCAGCGGCAGGGTGTAACCGGCGAGCATCAATGCATAGTTGTTGGCCGTGCGCAGTTGCAGGGACAGGAACAACAAAATGCCCGTCCACAGCGCGATGACTACCACCAGCACATACGGGCTCTGCACGAACATCGGCACGAAAAAAACCGCCGCCGCGGCACCGAGAAAAGTCCCGATGGCGCGGTATAAGGCCTTGGAACTGGTCGGCCCGAGAAACGGGCTTGAGACGATATACACCGTGGCCATTGCCCAATACGGACGCGGCATTTGCATGAGCAAGGCGATGTACAGCGCGATCATCGACGCTGCAAAAGTTCGCACCCCATAAAACCAGTCACGGGCCGGCGGGATGCCAGAGAAAAAACCGTTCAAGAATTGACCACCAAAGGCGGGCTGGCCGCCTCAAAAGCTCTGAGTACCCGAAGCGTAGCTTCCAGATCGCTTTGCTCGATGCCTTCGAGCACCTCATGACGCAAGCGCACCAGTTCGATCTCGACAGCCTGCACCAGTTCACGCCCGGTGTCGGTCAGGCTCAGGCATTTGGCCCGGCGATCCTGGGCATCTTCGGTGCGGCAGACGTAGCCGGAATGGCAGAGCTGATCGAGCAGACGCACCAGCGACGGACTCTCCATCCCGGCCGCCTGCGCCACTTGCACCTGGCGCACGCCCTCGCCCAAGCGGCCGATCATCAACAGCGGCACAGCGCAGGCTTCGGAGATTCCATAGTTGACCAGCGTGGTCTGGCAGATCTTCCGCCAATGCCTGGCGGCTACCACCATGGCACTGCTGATGTTCATCTGGAGAGCGTCGAGATCGTTCGGCAAGGGGAGATGCACACTGTTAGTTTGCTAACTATCAATATCGCATTGGAGGGGAATTTCAGTCAAGTTTTGAAACAAATTGCCTACTGGGGGGAAGAGAGCCGCCGCTGAGAGATAAATCAGCGCTTTTTTGCATTCTCATAAACGCTACTGCGCTCACGTTTACCGACCGCTACGACTGAAACGACGACCCTCTCGTCAATGACCTGATAAACCAGACGATAGCCTGAAGCCTTCAATTTGATTTTGTAGCAATCAGGCATTCCATGAAGTGCGTCAGCGGAGACTCTGGGCAGCTTCAATCTCTCACCCAGCTTCTTTTTGAATTGTTCTCGTAGTGTATGACCCAACTTGTTCCACTCTTTGTGAGCGGATGGCAAAAATTCGAGCTTATAGGTCATCCAGGCTCACCGAAATTGGCGTCTCATGGCTGCGGGCGCGAACGATTTCAGCAAGCTCCAAATCATCAAGTCGCTCCATCATTGCTTCGTACACATCCGCTGGCACCATATAGCCCATAACGCGATTGTGGTTAAGAACAGCCACGGCACCGCCATGTGCACCGCTCAGCACAGCGGAAGGGTTTTTCTTTAATTCTGAGACACTGACAGCCATATCGGCCAGAACGCTTTGCATAATAAAAGACCTCAATTGAGGTCGTGATTTTGGTCTATTTTTTGATCCTCAACAACCGTTCCACTCAATTGAATGACAAGAGGGTGGCTTTCAGTCAGCTCTCACGCCCCTTGCGCAACAACACATCCAACTGATCCACCACCTCCGCCCAATCGGCGTCATCCAGAATCTCGTCCCGTAAAAACTCCGCTTGGCTCTTCGTCCAGAAAAACGCATCAGCCAAATGCAGTTCGGGTTTGAGCGGGGAATGGGTGGTGATGAATTGGTCGATGCTGGTCGGGTCGTTGTCCAGGCCGAGTTGTTTGAACAGGGATGGGAGGCTATGGGTTGGTTGCTCCATTGCTGAGTTCCTTCAAAAATGGGGTGTTTGGAAGATTATTCGCGAGCAGGCTCGCTCCCACAGGGGAATGCGATCAACCTGTGGGAGCGAGCCTGCTCGCGAAGGCGTCAGTGCCGGCGCCACAAAACCTAATCACTCAACTCCCGCACCTCGGCATGCGGCACCATTTTCAGAAACTCCGGCATGCTCATGTGCAGCAGGTAGTTGTGGTTGCCCGCCTCCAGATAAATATCCTTCTGCCGCGTCAGCAACGGGTCGATGACCATGTCCAGGCCATAGGAGTCACCCAGCGGCGGCACCGCGCCGCGCTCACAGTCGTCGAAGATGTGCGCCAGATTGCTTTCGCGGGTCAGTTGCCATTCGCCGCTGGTGCGCACCTTGCTCAGGTCCAAGTGACGGCTGGCCGGTAGCACGGCCATCAGGTAATGCCCGTGGTGGTCGTCGAGGATGATCGATTTGGCCACGCGCTCGGCGGGCACCCCGGCGACCCGTGCGGTTTCCAGGCTGCTGGACGAGTGTCGATGGGCGACGATGTCGTATTCGCAGTGCGCCCGGTTCAGGCTGCTCTGCACCTTTTTTGCCATACGCATGATGCACCTCGGTGTTGCGCTGAACGGTGGTTGCCGTGTCTTTGAGTCTAGTTCGGCGGGTGTCTGGCGCAGGGAAATCCGCTCACCGGACATATCTGCACATTGATCAAAATTCATACAGGACAACCCTCAACTAGACTGAAAGAACCAGCCCATGACGCTCGCGGAGGGTCACGTGAACAGCCGATGTTGTGCGTTTGCCTTGCTCCTGCTGATTAGCGGCTCAGCCCTGGCTGCCGACACCCCGTTGCCGCCGATGAGTCCGGCCGGTTTGTGGCTGATTACCTTGGGCATCGTCTTTCTGATCGCCGAAGCGGCGCTGCCCAATTACGGAGTGATCGGGCTGGGCGGCATCATCATGTTCGTCATCGGTGCGCTGATTCTGAGCAACGCCGAGTTGCCAGTGCCAATGATGATCGGCCTCGGTCTGATCAGCGCCCTGCTGTTGATCGGACTGCTGATCCGCGCCCTGAAAACCCGCCCGCGCCACGCCGTCAGTGGCGACGCCGGCCTGCTCGGCAGCGTGACCGCGATCACCACGGTGCAACCGGGCGATGCCCGCAATGGCTGGGTGCAACTGCAAGGTGAGCGCTGGCAAGTGCTCAGCGCGACACCGCTGCACACCGGGCAATCAGTGCGCGTGGTGGGGCGCAAGGGATTGTTGCTGCAAGTGGCCGCGACTGACGCGGCACCGCTCGGAGAGTGATCATGGGTCTGCAAATCGGTTTTGTTGCGCTGCTGTTACTGGTCATTGCCTTGGCCGGCTCGACGTTTCGCATCCTGCGCGAGTACGAACGCGGCGTGGTGTTCCAGCTCGGCCGCTTTTGGCAGGTCAAAGGCCCTGGCCTGATCCTGCTGATCCCGGTGGTGCAGCAAATGGTCCGGGTCGACCTGCGCACGGTGGTGCTCGACGTGCCGCCGCAGGACGTGATCACCCGCGACAACGTCTCGGTCAAGGTCAACGCCGTGCTGTATTTCCGCGTGCTCGATCCGCAGAAGGCGATTATTCAGGTTGAGGATTATCTTTCTGCCACCAGCCAACTGGCGCAAACCACCCTGCGCGCGGTGCTCGGCAAGCATGAACTGGATGAGCTGCTGGCCGAGCGCGAGCAGTTGAACATCGACATTCAGCAGGTGCTCGATGCTCAAACCGATGCCTGGGGCATCAAGGTCGCCAACGTCGAGATCAAGCACGTCGACCTCAACGAGTCGATGGTGCGCGCCATCGCCAAACAGGCAGAAGCCGAACGCGAGCGGCGCGCCAAAGTGATTCACGCCGAAGGCGAATTGCAGGCCTCGGAAAAACTCATGCAGGCAGCGGAAATGCTCGGTCGCCAGCCTGGCGCAATGCAGTTGCGCTATATGCAAACCTTGAGTTCGATTGCCGGGGACAAGAGTTCGACGATTGTCTTTCCGTTGCCGATTGAGTTGCTCAAGGGCATGGCGGATTTGTCCGGCAAATCCTGACCCGCCTATCCACCCGCAGGTTTGGCCACGAACAAGCGTGCTTGCATCCCGCCCGCGTGGACTTCAGCGCTGGCCTGCCAGGTTGCGGGTAGCGGTGAGAACTCTTGTGGCTCGTCGACGGTTCCGACCAGCCAGACCCGGCCTCCGGCTGAGAGCTCTGTCAGGCTGTTCAGATAGACATCACTCGTCACCAGCGTGCCGAACCCGTACTCATTTGGCCGCGTCGATTGGCCATCGGCTTTCGGTGGGGTGAAGAGGCGCACCTGCGCCCCGGTGCGATCGTAGTAGACGTAGCTCAGATACCAGAGCATGTCGCTGGTGACGATGCGGTCACCGGCAAGGAAATGCTGGTTGACGTACTTCACGACCGTGTCGAGTTGATCATGAGTGTCGACCGTGGTGTTGTTGTTTACGCCGACCAGTTCCACCGCGATCAGCGACACCAGCACCGCCAATGCCAACATCCGCACGCGGCTGTACAAACGGTCGATGGCCAACGCCGTCAGCATCGGCAGGCCGAGGGCGTAAGCCGTCAGATAACGTTCGATGAACACTGGCGTAATGAACGACACCAGATACACCAGCAACAGCGGCAGGCCGGTGTACAGCGCCAGCAGGATGCTACCGCGCGACACGCTGCGATCGCGCATCACAGCAATGACTGCCAGCCCCAGCATCGCCAGCGGCAACGCCGCGAAAATCAGCCACGGCAAACTTTCACCGTCATCCTGAATCAGCCATGACCAGATCATCGACGGCAGCGAACTCAACGTTACGGCAGGCTCCCAACCGACATCGCCACCGGCCTCGAGCTGCTGCATGTGTTGCACCAAATCAAGCAGATTGGGCAGCCAAGGCAGATACAAAGCAACGATGGCCAGGTTCGCCAGCCACCAGTTCCAGTGCTGGATATGCCGGAATCGATAACCTCGTTGTACGCGGATCGCGATCAGATAAAGCCAGTGACACAGCGCCGCGAGCACGGCGAAATAGTGGGTGTAGAGCGCGGCGCTCATCAGCAGCACGTAATACACCAGATATCGCTGGCGTTGCGGGCGCCGGATCCAGTAGGCCAGCGCCAGGCTCGCGGCAAGCAGCAGCGCCCCGAGCAGCGCGTACATGCGCACTTCCTGGCTGTAACGCACCGCAGTCGGCAGCAGCGCCAGCAACACACCGGCGATGAATGCGGCGCGGCGAGTGGCCAGGCGATCCACCAGCCACACGCCCAGCCCGACCGCCGCAATGCCGGCCAGCGCACTGAGAGAGCGGACCGCCAGAATGCCGTCCCCGAACAGTTCGACCCAGCCATGCAGCAGCATGAAGTACAGCGGCGGATGCACATCGAATGCCGCGTGCTGCCAGATTTCACTCAGCGAATAGCGCGCCAGCAGCAGACTGGAACCTTCATCGCCCCATATCGCTGCCGCGGTCAGATCATAAAAACGCACGAATGCGGCCAGCGCCAGGATCGGCCATAGCCAGTGATTTTTTATCCAGCGCACCCAGCGCAAGCTGCCGAACCAGGAGCCGGGCGCGGCAAACGGATCTTGCGTGTCGCCCATTGGCGTGACTCTGTTCGCCGCCATTGCTGCCTCTTGCCGCGCCGCAGCGCCACGAGAGTATGACGCGCCAACCTGCCCATCACTTTAGGTCAGCCACGGCAGAACCGTCGATGCCGGTTGGTGCTTTCACGACACCCGGCAACCCGACGGCGACTTTTGCCTCTGGATACACCGACTCCCAACCGCCGCCCAACGCCTTGTACAACCCGACCATCGCCAGCGAAACACCGGTCGAACTCTCCACCCACTGCTCCTGCGTCGCCAGCAGCGCGCTTTGCACGGTGAGGACGTTGACGAAATCGACCACGCCTTCGACGTATTGCTGTTGCGCAGTGCGCAGGGCGATCTGGTTCTGGCGGACGGCTTCGGCGAGGCTGTCGCGGCGGCGTTGACTGGCGTTGTAGGCGGTCAGTTGATCGTCGATTTCGTGCCAGGCACGCAGTACGGTTTGCTGGTAGGCAACGGCCGCTTCCTGCTGTTGCGCTTCGCGCAGTTGCAGCACGCCGCGCAGGCGTCCGCCGTCGAATAACGGCAAACTGAATTGCGGGCCGATGCCGAAGGCCCGCGAACCCCACGAGCCAAAGTCGCTGAGCTGCATGGCTTGCGAGCCGAGGTTGCCGGACAGGGTGATGCGCGGATAGAAATCGCCCTTGGCCACGCCGATATTGGCAGTGGCAGCGTGCAGGCGCGCTTCGGCCTGGCGGATGTCAGGGCGGCGTTCGGCCAGTTGCGACGGCAGGCCGATGGCGACTTGCAGCGGCGACTGCGGCACGGCGGCGTCTGTGGATAACTCCTTGGCCAATGCCTGTGGCGGTTCGCCCATCAACAGGCTGATCGCGTTGATCAGTTGCGATTGGCGCTGTTCCAGCGCGGGCAGGCGCGACTCGATCGCGGCGACTTGCGCGGCGGCTTCGGCAACGTCGAGGTCAGTCGCCACGCCGTCGGCCAGGCGCAGTTGCGAGAGCTTGAGGCTGTGCCGGGCAACATCGAGGTTTTGCTCGGTGACCGCGCGAGTGTTCTGCACGCCGCGCAGCTGAATGTAGTTTTGTGCGGTATCGGCGAGCACGGCCAGCAACACGCCGCGACGGTCGTTTTCGGCGACTTCGAGGTTAGCATCGGCAGCTTCGGTTTCGCGGCGCACGCGGCCCCAGAAATCCAGTTCCCATGAGGCGGAGAAACCGGCGTCCCACAGGTTGAACGCGGAATCGCCGTTGCGTCCGGACGGGTCGTTCAGGCCTTCGCCGCTGTTGCGTTTGCGCGCGTAGCTGCCAGTGGCGGCGGTGTTCGGATAACGGTCGGCGGTGATCACCTGGCGAGCGGCGCGGCTTTGTTGCAGGCGGCTGCTGGCCAGTTGCAGGTCGAGGTTGCTCTTCACCGCACGTTGAGTGAGCGCGGAGAGTTGCGCGTCGTGGAAGACTTCCCACCAGCGTTCGTTGAGAGGTTCGCTGACGGCTTGGCTGGGGGCGGACTTGGCGGGTTTGCTCCAGTCAGCGATTTGCGTGGTTTCGGGCTTGTGGAAGTCCGGGCCTACGGTGCAGGCAGTGAGGCTTACTGCGAGCAAGGCACTGAAGGTGAGTGGCTGCCACAGACCCCATCGCTGGCAAGCCAGCTCCCACAGGGATTGTGCAGGTTGTCCAAATTGTTGAGCCCTACCGACGGAACCTGTGGGAGCTGGCTTGCCAGCGATGAGGCCAGTCGAATTACCACCCATCATCGCTGGGTCACCTCACGCACGGATTTCTCTGAACTGCCTGTATCAATACTCGCCTCCACCGACATCCCCACGCGCAAGCGCTCGGCCAATGGCTGACCCGGTTCCAGCATGATCTTCACCGGAATCCGCTGCACCACCTTGGTGAAGTTGCCCGTGGCGTTATCCGGTTTCACCGCCGCAAAGGTCACGCCGGTTGCTGGAGCAATACTTTCGACGCGACCGCTCAATGTCTCACCGCCGAGGCTGTCGACACGCACTTGCACTTCCTGCCCAGGCTGCACGTCCGTCAGTTGCGTCTCCTGAAAATTCGCCACGACATACGCCTGCTGCAACGGCACCACCGCCAGCAGCTTGCTGCCCGGCGTCACATAGGCGCCGACGCGCACGGCGCGCTCGCCGATCATGCCGTCCTGCGGTGCGGTGATGCGCGTGTAAGAGAGTTCGAAACTGGCGATTTCCAGTGCCGCTTGTGCGTGTTTCAAACTGCCTTCGGCCGCATCTCGTTGAGCGGTAAGAATGTCGACTTGCTTGCGCTCTGCCGCCAGTTTCGCCGTGGCGGTGTCGAGATGCGCAGTGGCCTGATCGATGCGAGTACGCGCCTGTTGCGCGTTCTGCACCGTACCGGCACCAACGCCGGCCAAATGGTTGTAGCGATTCAACTCCTGCTGGGCGAAAGCCATTTCAGCCTTCGCCGACACCACCGAGGCTTGCGCCTGAGCGATCACCGAGGTCTGCCGCTCCAGCGTCGCTTTGGCGTTCTGCAACTGCGCTCGCGCGACCAGGGTTTGCGCGTCCGCCGCCTCGGCTGAAGCGCGCAAGTCGCGATCATCGATCAGCGCCAGCAACTGGCCCGCCTTCACTTGCTGGTTGTCCTCCACCAAGACTTCCTTGATAAACCCGGCCACGCGCGGCACGACGAGCGTGTAGTCGGCGGAGACAAAGGCGTCATTGGTGTTTTGCTGGGTACGTTTGCCAAACACGCCGGGCAGCGCCAGGTAAACCAGCACGCCGACCGCCAGTGCGGCGGCGATGGCCACCGCGAGTTTTTGCTTTGCTTGAGTCGTCATAAAAACCTTCTGTTTCAGTGAAGCAATCAGGTCGGCGCGCGCGGCGGAAAGATCCGCGTCGGCAGCCAGAAAATCAGCAGGATCAACGCCACTGCGACGCCGGCCATGCACACATAGAGATCGGAAGAAGTCAGCACCACGGCTTGTTCGTGCAGGCGATGGGCGAGGCCCGGATCGCTGCGATCGGCCAGCGGCGAATTGCCGAGGCTGTCGACCAGCATGGTCGAGTGGAAATGCAGACGCGCGGTGGTCAGCGCTTCGATCACCCCGGTAGCGACCACGGCCGCCAAGCCTTTTACCGTGTTGAACCACGCGGAGGCGAACGGCCCGTCCTGCGGCTGGATGCTGCCGGTGGACAACATCAACAGCGGCAACACCGACATCGGCTGACCGAAGATCTGCAGCCATTGCAGGACGTAGAAATTGTCGCGAATCCATTCTGAAGTCAGCAGCGATCCGCCCAGGCAGGACAGCGTCAACATGCTCAAACCCATGCCAAGCACCCAGCGGCAATCGACCCAGCGCAGGTTGCACAACGCAGCCACCAACGGCAGCGCAATCAGTTGCGGCAATGCGGCGATCAGCATGATCGGTGCGGTCTGCGCCGGGCGATAACCCTGCACCTGCGCCAGATAACTCGACGGAATCAACACCACCGCCTGCAGAACTATCAGCACACCGGCCAGGGTCATCAAGGCGAACGACAGGTTGCGGATACCGAGCATCTGCAATTTGAAAAACGGGGTCGGCTGCGACCACTCGTTGATCAGGAACGCCACCAGCAGCAGCGAGCCGGCGCCGAGCAATCCACAGATCAGGCTCGACTCGAACCAGTCCAGCCGATTGCCCTGCAGCAAACCGATCACCAACATGCAGATCGCCGGAAAGCCCAGCAGCAGGCCTTTCCAGTTGAACGATTTGAGGCGCTCCAGGCGCAGCGGGTCCTGCGGAATACCCCACGCGACCATCGCCATGGCGATCAGACAAGGCACGATGATTTGCCAGAACGTCCACTGCCAGCCGACGTATTCGGTCCATAAACCGGCCAGCGGCGTGCCCAGGCCGGGGCCGAATGTCGCCGTCAGTGCGTAGCCGGCCAAGCCATAGAGTTTGATATTGGCGGGCAGAAAACGCAGGGCGACGGTCATCAGCATCGGCGGCAATGCGCCACCGGCCAGACCTTGCAGGATGCGCATCAGCAACAGACTTTCGTAGTTCGGCGCGAACGGACAGAGCACGCCGAGCAAGGTGAACAAAGCGATCGCGCAGAGCGTGAACCGCCGCAGCGAGAAGGTCACCGAACACCACGGCGCGAAGGCCATGGCCGCGACCGAGGTGGCGGTGTAGCTGGCGACCAGCCAGGTGCCTTCGTCGTAACCGATGTGCAACCCGCCACGGATGTCGGCCAGGGCCACCTTGGTGACCATCTCGTTGAGGCCCGACACCAGCACCGCCAGCAGCACGCCGACCAGGCCAATGATGATCCGCGCCCCGAACACCGGTGGCGCGGCCGCCGTCGCCGGGCTGGCCGCAGCGATGGGCACCGCAGCCGACAGGGATGTCATGAATACACACTCCGGAGGGAAAAATACCGGAGCATCTTAGTCGGGCTTAGCAATGACGAAAATTGACTTATTGGCAGCTTATAAGTGCGCCGGACGCAATCATTAACCTCTGTAGGAGTGAGCCTGCTCGCGATAGCGTTGGGTCAGCCAATGTATGTGTTGACTGACACACCGCTATCGCGAGCAGGCTCACTCCTACAAGGGTTTTGTGTGGGTTCGCAGATTAAGGCTGGGCAGCCAGCCACGTTTCATCACAACAAGCCTTGAGGGTTTCGCGCAGCCAGCGGTGCGCCGGATCTTTGTCGAAACGCGGGTGCCAGGCCTGGGTCAGCATCAGTGTTGGCAACGGGATTGGCAGGTCGAACGAGCGCAGTTTCAAACCGAGCCGGCGCACGCTGAGCAACGCTTCTTTGGGCACCGGCAAGATCAGATCGGAATCCGGCAGCGCAAACATCGCCGCATGGAAACTCGGCGCGATCACCGCCACGCGCCGCTCCAGGCCTAGCGCATTCAGCGCCGTATCGATCGGGCCGCGCGCGATGCCGCGTCGCGACATGCTGATATGGGAAAACCCGGCGTAGCGCTCGGCGGTGATTTCACCGTCGAGCAATGGATGATCTTCGCGCACCAGTCCCACGAAGTGCGTCGAGAACAGGTTCTGCACTTTGACTTCCGGGGTGACGGGCCGGGTGTTGCTGACGCTCAGATCGATGCGGCCCTCGCGCAGTGCCTCATCGTCGCCATCGCCTTCCGGGACGAAACGCAATTCGCAGTGCGGCGCCAGTTGATCGAGGGTGTCGAATAGCTTGCCGCCGTAAACACCGATGAAGAAGTCATTGGCACGGATGCTGAAGCGCCGGCGCAGCGTGCCCAGTTCCACCGAGTCGGCCGAGCGGAACAGCAGCGCGGCCTGCTCGACCACATCGCGCACCTGTTCGCGCAACTCTAGCGCCTTGGGGGTTGGCACCAGACCACGACCGGCGCGCACAAGGATCGGGTCGCCGATGGCCTCGCGGATCCGCGTCAGGGTGCGGCTCATGGCCGCCGGACTGAGGTTCATCCGCCGAGCGGCGCCGACCACACTGCCCTCATCGAGCAAGGCGTCGAGGGCGACCAGAAGGTTCATGTCCGGGAGCTGCATACTGAGCACTCATGGCTGATCAGGATTGATCTGCGCGCAATGCTAGCAAACATCCTTTAGGTATGGAGGCGCCGGACAGGACGCCATCGCTGGCAAGCCAGCTCCCACAGTGGTTGAGGCGTTCACAACATCTGAAAACACCAAAAAACCTGGGGGAGCTGGCTTGCCAGCGATGGGGCCAGCCGTCACGCCAGAAATTACCGCTGCATCCCCCACCGCTTAACGGTCACCCGCTCCAGCGTATCGAACACCAGATTCTCCACCAGCAACCCGATCAGAATCACCACCGCCAACCCGGCAAACACCTTGTCGGTATACAGCTCATTGCGATTCTGAAAGATGTACCAACCCAGCCCACCCTTGCCGCTGGTCGCGCCAAACACTAGTTCCGCCGCGATCAACGTGCGCCAGGCAAACGCCCAGCCGATCTTCAGCCCGGCCAGAATCGACGGCAGCGCCGCCGGGATCAGGATGAACAGCACCAGCCGCAAGCCCTTCAAACCGTAATTGCGCCCGGCCATGCGCAGCGTTTCAGAAACTCCGAGAAACCCCGCGTAAGTGTTTAGTGCCAAAGCCCACAACACCGAATGCACCAGCACAAAAATCAGGCTGTTCTGCCCTAGGCCAAACCACAGCAGCGCCAGCGGCAACAGGGCAATCGCCGGCAACGGGTTGAACATCGAGGTCATCGTGCTCAGCAGATCGCGCCCCAACTGCGTCGACACCGCCAGCGTGGTCAGGGCAAACGCCAGAACGATGCCGATCAGGTAGCCCTTGATCAGGACCACCAGCGATATCCACACCTTGGCCAGCAGCTCACCACTGAGCAGCCCCTCGAACAGCGCGTGGCTGGTCTGCAAGAAACTCGGCAGCATCAGGTCATTGTTCTGGATCCGTGCGACCACTTCCCAAAGCACCGCCAGCACAATCAGGATCAGGCCTTTACGCAACCAGCCCTGTTGCCACAGCCGCGTGCCGAGCGACAACTCCCGCTCGACCGGCACTTCAGTCAGCGGCTCCAGAACAACTTCAAACTCTTCACGCACGGATGATGAATGGCTCATCGGGTAGTCCTCCTGGCCGCTCAATAGGCAATGCGAATGTCGTTGAAGTCGTGATCACGCTCGGTTTCCGGCGACTGGCCTTCGTCGAACAGCAGTCGATGAATGCGCCGCGCCGACTCCTGAAACGCCACGCCACCCAAGCTGTGCAAGTCGTATTGATGGCTGTGCACTTCGGCGCGCACTCGGCCGGGATGCGGCGACAGCAGCAGGATACGATTGCCGACCACCAACGCCTCTTCAATCGAGTGGGTGACGAACAGCAGAGTGAAGCGCACCTCTTCCCAGAGCAGCAGCAGTTCTTCCTGCATCTTGCGCCGGGTCAGCGCATCGAGTGCGGCGAATGGCTCGTCCATCAGCAGGATTTTCGGCTGCATCGCCAACGCCCGGGCAATCGCTACGCGCGCTTTCATGCCACCAGACAAAGTGTGCGGATAGGCATCGGCAAACGCCGCCAAGCCGACCTTTTCCAGATAGTGCAGCGCACGTTCTTCGGCTTCTTTTTTCTTCAGGGTGCGCGAGGCAAGCAGCGGAAACATCACGTTCTGTTTTACGGTTTTCCACGGCGGCAGCTGATCGAATTCCTGAAACACCACAATCCGGTCCGGACCCGGCGCATCGACGCGCTGACCTTGCAGACGGATCTCGCCTTCGCACGGTTGAATGAACCCGGCGACCGCTTTGAGCAAGGTGGATTTGCCGCAACCGGACGGCCCGAGCAACACGTAGCGATCGGCCGGATCGATTTCGAAACTGACCTGGTGAGTGGCGCGCACCACGCGTTGCGGGGTGCGGTATTCGAGGCTGACATGATCGACCGCCAGCAGCGCTTCGCTGCGAGCGATCGGGTTGCTGGCCGCGTGGCCTTGCAAGGGAGCGTTCATGATTTGATCAATCTCCGGCGAATCAGAAAGGCGCATCGCCCTGAATGGTCGTGCGATACAGCTTGCGGCGCAGGTGCGCGGGACAGCCGGCGGCGAGATGGATCAGCGAACGGTTGTCCCAGAACACCAGATCGTGGGGCTGCCACTGATGGCGGTAGATGTTTTGCGGCAGCACGCTGTGGGCGTAAAGCTCGGTCAGCAACTGCTGGCTCTCGTCATCCGGCAGGCCGACGATGCGCGTGGTGAAACCTTCGCTGACGAACAACGCCTTGCGGCCGTTTTCCGGGTGCGTGCGCACCACCGGGTGCACCACTTCCGCGACTTGAGCCAGTTGCTCCGGGGTCAGGGTCGGGCGCCAGTTGCCTTCGAATTTGGTTTCGCTATAGCGGGCGGTGTAGGAATGCGCGGCACTGCGGCCTTCGACCGCTTTGCGCAACGCTTCGGGCAAGCTGTCCCAGGCTTTGTGCATGTCGGCGAACAGCGTGTCGCCGCCCTCCTCTGGCAACTCCTGTGCATGGAGCATCGAGCCGAGACTTGGCAACTCTTTATAGGAGAGATCGGAGTGCCAGAACTTGCCAGCATCGCCGAGGCCGATGTTCTGGCCGTTTTCGATGATGTTGGAAACAATGAGGATTTCCGGGTGATTGGCCAGCAGGAACTGCTTGAGCACGTGGATCTGCAACACGCCGAAGCGGCGGCTGAAGTCGATCTGTTGCTGTGGGGTGATTTGCTGGTCGCGGAACACCACGACGTGGTGATCCAGGTGCGCGCGATGAATGCGTGCGAAGTCCTGATCATTGATCGGCCGGGTGAGGTCAAGGCCGATGATTTCGGCGCCGACGGCACCGCTGAACGGGCGGATTTCAAAGGATTGCGGCGCGGCGGTCGCGGCGCTTGGGGAAGCAGTAGCTGCGGACATCTTTCCATCTCCCACGCACGGCGCGCTCACGGGCGCGCTCGTCGATCAGACACTCACGCTGGATTGCGTGTTGGTTCAGGTCGTGCGGCGCGCCGATTGGTCGGCAGGTACGCAGGGGGATGACTTTATAGCTATAAGAATTGGAAATTAAATACCGTTATTGAATAACGATATGGCGAATGGTGAGGAATGGACTGAGTGGTGAGTGACGGTTTTTGTCACTTCCTGACAGAGATGTGGTGTTTGGGCTGCCGCTATCGCGAGCAGGCTCACTCCTACAGGGATCGCATTCCATCTGGAGAAATGCGGTTACTGTAGGAGTGAGCCTGCTCGCGATGAGGCCAGTGAGGTCACTAAAAAATCAACGCTCGTGCAACGCCTCAGCCCGCGCGCGAATGATCGGCTTGAGCAGATAACTCAACACCGACTTCTTGCCGGTAATGATATCCACCGACGCCACCATCCCCGGGATGATCAGCAACGGTTTTTCATCCGTACCCAAGTGGCTGCGCTCAGTGCGCACCTTGATGATGTAGTAGGTGGTTTTCTTGTCTTCGTCGGTGATGGTGTCGGCACCGATCTGCTCAAGCTTGGCTTTGAGCCCGCCGTAAATGGTGTAGTCGTACGCGGTGAATTTGACGATCGCTTCCTGCCCCGGGTGCAGGAACGCGATGTCCTGCGGACGGATCTTCGCTTCGACGAGCAAGGTGTCGTCCAGCGGTACGATTTCGACCATGTCGCTGCCCGGCTGAATAACGCCGCCGATGGTGTTGACCAGCAACTTGTTGACGATGCCGCGCACCGGCGATGTCACCAGCGTGCGGCTGACGCGGTCTTCCAGCGCCTTGCCGGTAGCGCTGGCCTTGTTCAGGTCGGTGCGCGCCTCGTTGAGTTGGGTCAGCGCTTCGCTGCGGAATTTACCGCGCGTCTCGTCGATCTTGCGCTGCACTTCCTTGATCGCCGATTCAGCGCGCGGAATCGCCAGCGTCGTTGCATCCAGCTGACCACGGGTTTCCACCTCGGCACGCTTCAGACGCAAGACCTCCACCGGGGACACCGCGCCCTGCGCCACCAGCGGCTCGGACATATTGATTTCCTGCCGCTGCAAGCCGAGCTGCTGCCGATACTGCGCTTGCTTGGAGGCGAATTCGCGCAGCTCTTGCTGACGCTGAATCAACTGCTCCTGCAAACCACCAATTTCGTCATGCAATTGCTGACGGCGGCTGATGTACAGCGATTCCTCACTTTTCGCCTGGCCCGGCACGGCCTTGAGCACGTCCTCGGGGAAATTCAGCGGACGGTCATCCACTTCGGCGCTCAGGCGCTCGACCCGCAGCAACATCGACAGGCGATCGGCTTCGGTTTCGCCGACGTTGGAGGCAAATCGCGTGTCATCGAGACGAATCAGCGGCGCACCCGCCTCGACGATCTGGCCTTCCTTGACGAACAGTTCGGAGATGATCCCGCCCTCAAGGTTCTGGATTTTCTGGATCTTCGACGACGGAATCGCTTTGCCGTCGCCCTTGGTCACTTCGTCGATCACGGCGAAGTTGGCCCACAGCAGCAGGAATATAAAGAAGCCGATGATCGCCCAGATGGTCAGGCGCACGACGCGCGGGGCGTCTTCGATCAGCGCTTTGTTGACCTCTGGGAGGGGCTGGCCCTGCAGTGATGCCGAGCCTTTGAAGTAGCGACGGATCGAATCCTTGAAACCCGACTTAAGCAACACTGATCTGCCCCTTCTTCAACGCTTCCATCACGGCGGCTTTCGGGCCATCGGCGAGAATCTGTCCACGGTCGATCACCAGCAGACGATCGACCAGCGACAACAGTGAAGCCCGGTGCGTGACCAGCACCACGGTCTTGTTTTCAATCACCGCCGCGAGGCGTTGTTTGAGGCGTTCTTCACCGGTGTTGTCCATCGCACTGGTCGGCTCGTCCATCAGCAAAATCGGCGGGTTGAGCAACAAGGCCCGGGCCAGCGCGACGTTCTGTCGTTGACCGCCGGAGAGGTTCTGTCCACGCTCGCCGACTTGCAGTTCGTAACCCTGTGGATGCAGACGGGCGAATTCGTGGACGCCGGCCAGTTCGGCGGCTTGCAGGACGAGTTCGTCTTCTACATAGCGTGCGCCGGAGACGAGGTTGTCACGCAGGGTGCCGGCCAGCAGTTGGATGTCTTGCGGCACGTAGCCAATGTTGTAGCGCAGTTCGCTGACGTCGATCTGGCGGATATCCACACCGTCGACCAGCAACGCGCCATCGTCCGGCTGATACAGGCCGACCAACAGTTTGGCGAGGGAGCTTTTGCCCGAGCCGCTGCGTCCGATGATGCCGATTTTCTCGCCCGGACGGATCACTAGGTTGATGTTCTTCAGCGCCGGGTTCTGTTGTTCCGGGTAGGTAAAGCTGAGCTGGCGGCACTCGATCGCGCCTTGCAGCACCTTGCGGCTCAGCGGGCGCTCTTCGAAATTGCGCTCTTGCGGCAGCTCCATCATCTGGTCGACCGAGGTCATGGTTACCCGCGCCTGCTGATAACGGGTCAGCAGACCCGACAGCGACGCCAGCGGACTCAGTGCGCGACCGCTAAGCATGTAGCAGGCAATCAGACCGCCCATGCTCAGGTTGCCGGCGATGATCTGGTACACGCCGAAGACAATCATGATCACCCCGGCCAGTTGCTGGATCAGCAGGGTGATGTTCATTGCCAGGCCGGAAAGCATTTTCACCCGCAGCTCGAGACGGCTGAGGGTGCCGATGGTCTGTTCCCACTGGTACTGGCGTTCGCTCTCGGCGTTGTTGACCTTGACCGCGTCGAGGCCGGCGAGTGTTTCGATCAGGCTCGACTGGCGCTCGGCACCGAGGGCCATGGTGCGCTCCATGGTCGCCACCAGCGGTTTCTGCAACGCGTAGCCGATCAGCAAGGCAATCGGGAAAGCCAACACCGGAATCCACACCAAGTGCCCGCCGAGAATGGCGATAACGATAAAGATGAGGATGGTGAACGGCAGGTCGATCAGGCTGGTCAGGGTCAGCGAGGCAAGGAAGTCGCGCAGGCTCTGAAACTCGTGGATGTTCTGCGCAAAACTGCCGACCCGCGCCGGGCGGTATTTCATCGACATGCCGACGATGCGTTCGAACAGCGTCGCGGAGATGATCAGGTCGGTTTTCTTCCCGGCCAGATCCAGGCACAAACTGCGCAGGCTCTTGAGGATCAGGTCAAAGAGGTAGGCGCCGGTAATCCCGAGGGCCAGCACCCACAGGGTCGCTTCGGCCTGGTTCGGCACCACGCGGTCGTAGACGTTCATCACGAACAGCGGCGCGGCCATGGCGATGATGTTGATCAGGAAACTCGCGGCGATCGCATCGGCATACAGCCAGCGCGAGCGCTTGAGGGTGTCGCGGAACCACGAGCGGGCACGTGGAATCAGCGTGCCGTGGTTGACGTCGAATTTGTGTTGCGGCTGGGCGAAGAAGACTTTGCCGGTGTAATCGTCAGCGAGCAATTCGCGACTGACGATGGACTCGCCGCCGTCGGTTTCGCTGAGCAACACCCGCGCTTCGTGGTCACCCTGCCAGCCGAGCAGGACGGCGCTGCGGCCATCCTTGAGCAGCAACAATGCCGGCATGGCGATCGCCGGAATTTCTTCCAGTTTGCGCTGCAGCACTCGACCTTGCAGGCCGGCGCGAGCCGCCGCGCGGGGCAGCAACTCGACACTGAGGCGTTGTTTGGGCAGCGGCAGGCCGGTGGTCAGCATCGCCGCGCTGGCGGGTTTCTGGTGGAGCATGCAAAGGGCGAGCAGGCCGTCCAGTAACGGATCGTCGTGCAACGCGCGTGGATCATGACTGAGTTGAACTCGACTGACTTCTGATTCCACGCTCGACACTCTTTGACAGTTGAAAAGGGATAACTCAATTCATCCCAGGCAGCTGGACCTTGGGCTTCACGTCGTTTTGCACAACGGATGCCAACGGTGCGACCACTCCCTGGCTTCTGAGCAACTCGCCCATGGTCGCCTTGATTCGGTACTGAGTAAATAACTGAATGTTTTTGATTTCAGCCAGACGCCGCGAAGCGGTGAACAACTCGTTTTCGCTGTCGAGCAAATCGAGCAGGGTCCGTTCGCCGAGGCTGAACTGACGCTGGTAAGCGGTGCGCACCGAGGTGCTGTGGTCGACGTATTGCTGAGCGATCGGCACCTGCGCGTTGGCGTTGTTCAAGGCGTTCCAGGCCAGACCCAGCTCTTCGTTCAACTGACGCAAAGCGTTGTTGCGGATGTCCAGCGCCTGGTTCGACAGGTACGACTTGGATTCCAGATCGGCCTTGTTGCTGCCGCCCGAATAGAGGTTGAAACGCATGCGCAGCATGGCTTGCCATTCGTTGTTGTGACCGTTCTGGCCGTCGAGGTCGTTGTCGGCGGTGCGCCCCAGTTCGGCGTCGAAACGTGGGTAGAAGGTCGACTTGGCTGTTTCGTATTGTTTCTCGGCGGCGGCGATGTCGGATTCGGCCGAACGCAGGATCGGGCTGTTTTCCAGCATCTGCTGCCGCGCTTCATTGAGGTTGGCCGGCATCATTGCCATGAACGGCGCCGGCCGCTCGAGTTGATCGGGCATCTGGCCGACGGCGCTGAGGAAATTGGTTTCCGAGTCGGCCAGATTGGTCTGCTCGGTGATCAGGTTGTTGCGGGCCTGGGCCATCCGCGCTTCGGCCTGATCGAGGTCGGCACCGCTGCCGACGCCGCGCTGGGTGCGCAACTGGATCTGATCGTAGATGCGCTGGTGGCTCTTGAGGTTTTCTTCGGCCAGACGCACGAACTCACGACGGGTCAGCACGTCCAGATAAACCTGGGCGACGGTCAGCGCGGTGCGCTCGGAAGTACCAAGCAACGAGTACGCACGGGAGTTAACGGTGGCTTGTTGACGCCCGACTTCGCTGGACGTCGCAAAACCGTCGAAGACCATTTGCGAGAGACGTAAACTTGACTCGCTGCGGTTCAGGGTTTCCCAGTGGTTGCCGCCGCCATTGGCGCGGGTGGTGACGCTGTCGGTGCCTTCACGGCCATAACCGCCGAGCAGATCGACCTTCGGCAGGTATCCCCCTTTCGCCGCTCTTAATTGATAATCCGCCGCCAAACGACTGTTGACCCCTGCCTGGATTTCCGGATGGACATCCAGTGCCTGCTGCATGGCTTCTGGTAAGGATTGTGCTTGTACAAAAGAGGCGGCGAGAGCGAAGGGTACGGCGAAAAGCAGGGGCGAACGCATGATAGGAATTTCCCAGAACTTCTTGTCTTGAATCACAGCAAAACGTGGCGCTGCGTCGGATGATGGCAACCAGATTGACCGTATGTCGGAAAGTTCAAAACAGGAACTGGATCACACGCTAAAGGACAGGTCGCCGCGGAAATATCAATGTGACATTAGTGGGGCGATTGTTTAGGATGGCACCCAGAAGGTCAATAGTTTGGCATAAAGTTAATAGCGAAAGAATATAGCCAAATTATTGACGATTAGATGCGTCAAACTTGATTCGCAAATTTTAAAAGTACGTCCAGACTGAGTCGGCGCCAAAAGCCATCAGGTCTATAGAAGTCAACTGAACGTGACACCCCCGGAGAGTCTTCAATGAGCAGTGTTGTTGCCATCGTCAAAAGCATTGTCGGTCAGGTATTTGTAGTCTCCCCTGAGGGTGTACGTCGCGTACTCGTTGAAGGCGATCGCCTGTTCGTGGGTGACCAGATCGACACCGGCCTATCCGGCGCCGTATCGCTTGAGTTGGCTGATGGCCGCACCCTCGATCTGGGCCGAGAAACCCAGTGGAGCGCCAACGCGCCTGACTCCAGCACTGACCTGGCCGAGGCCACTGCGCAGGCAGCGCCGTCGGTAGCCGAACTGCAGCAAGCCATCGCCGCCGGTGTCGACCCGACCACCGCGCTGGACGCCACTGCTGCCGGCCCGAGTGCCGCAGGCACGGGCGGTGCCGCCGGTGGTGGTCACAGCTTCGTCATGCTCGACGCCACCGCTGGCCGCGTTGACCCGACCATTGGTTTCCCGACTGCAGGCATCAACGCTGGCGGACAAGCCGCGCAAAACATCACCGGCGGCCAGACCACCGACACCACCACCAACGCCTTGCGTGATTCGACCCTGAGCCTCAGCGCCACGCCGTCCATCACCGAAGCCGGCGGCGTGCTGGTGTACACCGCGACCCTGACCCAGGCGCCGCTGACCGACCTGACCATCACCCTGTCCAACGGCGCGGTGATTGTGATTCCGGCAGGCGCAACCACTGGCACCGTCAATGTGCCGCTGGCGCCGAACGACACCGTTTACAACGACCCGACCCAGATCGACGTGACCGTCACCGGCACCACCGGCGGCAATGGCATCACCGTGACCCCGCCGACCACTCCGGCCACAACCCAGGTCACTGACACCATCGACACCACCATCGTCACCCTGACGGCTGGGCCGAGTGTCACCGAAGGCGGGCAGATCACTTACACCGCGACCCTGACCAACCCGGCGCAAACCCCGGTGACCGTCACCCTGTCGAACGGCTCGACCATCACCATCGGCGCCGGCCAGACCACCGGCACGGTCAACGTGCCGACCCCGGCCAACGACGTCTATAACAATGGCAGCACCGTCACCACGACGATTACCGGTGCCAGCGGCGGTAACTTCGAAAACCTGGTGCCGAACCCGACGCCAGCGGTGACCACCATCACCGATTCGATCGACACCACCAACCTGACCCTGACCGCCACCGGCACTGTGGTCGAGGGTGGCCAGATCACTTACACCGCGACCCTGACCAACCCGGCGCAAACCCCGGTGACTGTCACCCTGTCGAACGGTTCGACCATCACCATTGAGGCTGGGCAGACCACCGGCACCGTCAACGTGCCGACTGCGGCCAATGACGTCTACAACAATGGCGGCACCGTCAGCACCACCATTACTGGCGCTACCGGCGGCAACTTCGAAAGCCTGGTGCCGAACACCACGCCTGCGACCACCACCATTACCGACTCGATCGACACCACCAGCGTGAGCCTTACCGCCACCGGTACGGTCGTCGAAGGCGGCCAGATCACTTACACCGCGACGCTGACCAATGCTGCGCAGACTCCGGTGACGATCACCCTGTCGAACGGCTCGACCATCACCATTGACGCCGGCCAGACCACTGGCACCGTCAACGTGCCGACTGCGGCCAACGACGTTTACAACAATGGCAGCACCGTCAGCACCACCATCACCGGTGCTACCGGTGGCAATTTCGAAAATCTGGTGCCGAACACGACGCCAGCGACCACCACCATTACCGACTCGATCGACGACACCAACCTGTCGCTGACGGCAACCGGGACCGTGGCCGAAGGTGGTTCGATTGTTTACACCGCGACCCTGACCAACCCTGCCGGCACACCGGTAACCGTGACCCTGAGCAATGGCTCGGTGATCACCATCGAGGCTGGCAAAACCACTGGCACCGTGACCGTTCCGGCGCCGGCCGATGATGTCTATAAAGACTCAGGCAAAGTCGAAGTCACCATCAAGGATGCAACTGGCGGCAACTTCGAGAATCTGGTGCCTAGCACCGTTCCAGCCGTGACCGAAGTGACCGACACCATCGACACGTCGACCGTGAAACTGACGGCTGACACCTCGGTGGCTGAAGGTGGCACCGTCACTTACACCGCCACCGTCGGTGCGCCGGTGACTGGCTCGCCAGTGATCGTGACCCTGGCCAACGGTCAGAACATCACCATCGAAGTCGGCAAAACCAGCGGCACCGTGACCACCAACGCCCCTAACGATGCGTTGACCGGCAATGCGCCGCTGACCAACTCGATCACCGGTGTTTCCGGTGGTAATTACGAAGATCTGGTTGCCGACAAGACCCCGGTATCGACCACTGTTACCGATGTCGCCGACACCACCGACCTGTCGCTGAGCGCCACCGGTTCCGTGGCCGAGGGTGGTTCGATCGTTTACACCGCGACGCTGACCAATCCGGCCGGCACGCCAGTCACCGTGACCCTGTCGAATGGCTCGGTGATCACCATCGAAGCGGGTAAAACCACTGGCACCGTGACCGTTCCAGCGCCATCTGATGACGTTTACAAAGACGCCGGCAAAGTCGAAGTCACCATCAAGGATGTGTCTGGCGGTAATTTCGAGAACCTGGTCCCGAGCACCACGCCAGCCGTGACCGACGTCACTGATACCATCGACACGTCGACCGTAAAGCTGACGGCTGACACCTCGGTCGCTGAAGGCGGTACCGTCACTTACACCGCCACTGTCGGCGCGCCGGTGACCGGCTCGCCTGTTGTCGTGACCTTGGCCAATGGTCAAAACATCACCATTGAAGTCGGCAAAACCACCGGCACCGTGACGACCATTGCACCGAACGATGCGTTGACCGGCCACGCGCCGATTACCAATGCGATCACGGGC
Source organism: Pseudomonas sp. Mb7 (assembly GCF_054790525.1). NCBI lineage: Bacteria > Pseudomonadati > Pseudomonadota > Gammaproteobacteria > Pseudomonadales > Pseudomonadaceae > Pseudomonas > Pseudomonas sp. Mb7. Next base: position 5,799,769 of record NZ_CP186501.1, on the reverse strand, counting down.
GTGAGCGGCGGCAATTACGAAGACCTCGTTGCCGACAAAACCCCGGTCAGCACCACCGTCACCGACACCACTGACACCACCGACCTGACGCTGAGCGCGACGGGCACCGTGGCTGAAGGCGGCCAGATCACCTACACCGCGACCCTGACCAACGCCGCAGGCTCGCCTGTCACCGTTACCCTGTCGAACGGTTCGGTGATCACCATCGAGGCTGGTAAAACCACTGGCACCGTGACCGTTCCGGCGCCCGCCGATGACGTCTACAAAGACGCCGGCAAAGTCGAAGTCACGATCAAGGACGCGACTGGCGGCAACTTCGAGAACCTGGTGCCGAGCACCGTTCCTGCCGTCACCGACGTGACCGATACCGTTGATACCTCGACGGTGAAACTGACCGCCACCGAGACGGCCGCTGAAGGTGGCACCGTCACCTACACCGCCACTGTCGGCGCCCCAGTGACCGGTTCGCCTGTGGTCGTGACTCTGGCCAATGGTCAGAACATCACTATCGAAGTCGGCAAAACCACCGGCACCGTGACGACCATTGCACCGAACGATGCGTTGACCGGCCACGCGCCGATTACCAATGCGATCACGGGCGTGAGCGGCGGCAATTACGAAGACCTCGTTGCCGACAAAACCCCGGTCAGCACCACCGTCACCGACACCAATGACACCACCGACCTGACGCTGAGCGCGACGGGCACCGTGGCTGAAGGTGGCCAGATCACCTACACCGCGACCCTGACCAACGCCGCAGGTTCGCCTGTCACCGTAACCCTGTCGAACGGTTCGGTGATCACCATCGAGGCGGGTAAAACCACTGGCACCGTGACCGTTCCGGCGCCCGCCGATGACGTCTATAAAGACGCTGGCAAAGTCGAAGTCACCATCAAGGACGCGACTGGCGGCAACTTCGAGAACCTGGTGCCAAGCACCGTTCCGGCTGTCACTGACGTAACCGATACCATCGACACCTCGACGGTCAAACTGACCGCCACCGAGACTGCCGCTGAAGGTGGCACCGTCACTTACACCGCCACTGTTGGCGCACCGGTGACCGGTTCGCCGGTGGTCGTGACTCTCGCCAACGGCCAGAACATCACCATTGAAGTCGGCAAAACCACCGGCACCGTGACCACCACCGCACCTAACGATGCGCTGACTGGCCACACGCCCCTGACCAACGTGATTACTGACGTGAGCGGTGGTAACTACGAGAACCTCGTTGCCGACAAGACCCCGGTTTCGACCACTGTTACTGACACTGTCGACACCACCAACCTGTCGCTCACTGCGACTGGCACCGTGGCTGAAGGCGGTTCGATTGTTTACACCGCGACCCTGACCAACCCGGCTGGCACGCCAGTCACTGTGACCCTGAGCAACGGCTCGGTGATCACCATCGAGGCCGGCAAAACCACTGGCACCGTGACCGTTCCAGCGCCAGCTGATGACGTCTACAAAGACGCCGGCAAGGTCGAAGTCACTATCAAGGATGCTACCGGCGGCAACTTCGAGAACCTGGTGCCAAGCACCGTTCCTGCCGTCACCGACGTGACCGATACCGTTGATACCTCTACGGTCAAACTGACCGCCACCGAGACTGCCGCTGAAGGTGGCACCGTCACCTACACCGCCACTGTCGGTGCTCCAGTGACGGGTTCTCCGGTTGTAGTGACTCTGGCCAACGGCCAGAACATCACCATCGAGGTCGGCAAAACCAGCGGCACCGTGACCACCACCGCGCCAAACGATGCGCTGACTGGCCAAGCTCCGCTGACCAACTCGATCACCAACGTTTCCGGCGGCAATTACGAAAACCTCGTGGCCGACAAAACCCCGGTCAGCACCACCGTCACCGACACCACTGACACCACCGACCTGACGCTGAGCGCGACGGGCACCGTGGCTGAAGGGGGTTCAATTGTTTACACCGCGACCCTGACCAATCCGGCCGGCACGCCAGTCACTGTGACCCTGAGCAACGGCTCGGTGATCACCATCGAAGCGGGCAAAACTACCGGCACCGTGACCGTTGCGGCGCCTGCCGATGATGTCTACAAAGACGCCGGCAAGGTCGAAGTCACCATCAAGGACGCCACCGGTGGCAACTTCGAGAACCTGGTGCCAAGCACCACGCCAGCCGTGACCGAAGTCACTGACACCATCGACACCTCGACCGTGAAGCTGACGGCCGACACCACGGTCGCTGAAGGCGGCACCGTCACCTACATCGCCACTGTTGGCGCTCCGGTGACCGGTTCGCCTGTGGTCGTGACCCTGGCCAATGGTCAGAGCATTACCATCGAAGTCGGCAAGACCACCGGCACTGTGACCTTCACCGCGCCGAACGATGCGTTGACCGGTCAAGCGTCGCTGGGTAATTCGATTACGGGTGTAAGCGGCGGTAACTACGAAAACCTGGTGGCCGACAAGACCCCGGTTTCGACTTCGGTCACTGACACCGTCGACACCACTGACCTGTCGCTCAGCGCCACCAACTCGGTCGCCGAGGGCGGTTCGATCATCTACACCGCGACGCTGACCAACCCGGCTGGCTCGCCAGTGACTGTGAACCTGTCGAACGGCTCGGTCATTACCATCGAGGCCGGTAAAACCACCGGCACCGTGACTGTCGCTGCGCCAGCCGATGACGTCTATAAAGACGCCGGCAAAGTCGAAGTCACCATCAAGGACGCCACCGGCGGCGACTTCGAGAATCTGGTACCAAGCACTGTCCCGGCCGTGACCGAAGTCACTGATACCGTCGACACTACCACCGTCAAACTGACCGCCACCGAGTCAGCGGCTGAAGGTGGCACCGTTACTTACACCGCCACCGTAGGCTCTCCAGTCACCGGTTCGCCGGTCGTCGTGACCTTGGCCAACGGCCAGAACATCACCATCGAAATCGGCAAAACCATCGGCACCGTGACCACCACTGCGCCGAACGATGCGTTGAACGGCCACACCCCGCTGACCAATGCGATCACTGACGTAAGCGGCGGTAACTACGAGAATCTGGTTGCCGACAAGACTCCGGTTTCGACCACTGTTACTGACACTGTCGACACCACCAACCTGTCGCTGACTGCGACCGACACCGTGGCCGAAGGCGGTTCGATCGTTTACACCGCAACACTGACCAATCCGGCCGGCACGCCAGTCACCGTGACCCTGTCCAACGGCGCCGTGATCACCATTGAGGCGGGTAAAACCACTGGCACCGTCACCGTCGCTGCGCCCGCCGATGACGTCTATAAAGACGCCGGCAAAGTTGAAGTCACGATCAAGGACGCCACTGGCGGCAACTTCGAGAACCTCGTTCCGAGCACCAACCCAGCCGTTACCGACGTCTCTGACACCATCGACACTTCGACGGTCAAACTGACCGCCACCGAGTCGGCGGCTGAAGGTGGCACCGTCACCTACACCGCCACGGTCGGTGCGCCAGTCACTGGCTCGCCAGTTGTGGTGACCTTGGCCAACGGTCAGAACATCACCATCGAAGTGGGTAAAACCACCGGCACCGTGACCACTACCGTGCCAAACGATGCGCTCACTGGCCACGCTCCGCTGACCAACGCGATCACTGACGTTTCCGGCGGCAATTACGAAAACCTCGTGGCCGATAAAACTCCGGTCAGCACCACCGTCACCGATACTGTCGACACCACCAACCTGTCGCTGAGCGGCACCGGTTCTGTGGATGAAGGCGGCCAGATCACCTACACCGCGACCCTGACCAATGCCGCTGGCTCGCCGGTCACCGTGACTCTGTCGAACGGTGCCGTGATCACCATCGACGCCGGCAAAACCACCGGCACCGTCACCGTCGATGCGCCGAAAGATGACGTCTACAAAGATGCCGGCACCGTTGAAGCGACCATCAAAGGCGCGACCGGTGGCGACTTCGAAAACCTGGTCACCAATACCGCCCCGGCGGTCACCACCGTCAACGACACCATCGACACCTCCACCGTGTCGCTGACCGCCACGGCGAACGTCGCCGAAGGCGAAACCGTGGTCTACACCGCGACCGTGACCGCACCCGTGACGGGTTCACCGGTTGTCGTGACCCTGTCCAACGGCCAGACCATCACCATTGCCGTCGGTGAAACCACCGGCTCGGTGAACTTCGTTGCGCCGAACAGCCCATTGGCCGGCGGCAGCTCGCTGAGCGTGACCATCGACGGCGCCACTGGCGGCAACTACGAAAAACTGGCAGTCGACGGCAAGTCCGCCGACACCGCGGTTTCGGACACCACCGACACCACCAACCTGAATCTGACCGCGACCGATTCGGTGGCTGAAGGCGGGTCGATCGTTTACACCGCGACGCTGACCAACCCGGCCGGCACCCCGGTAACCGTGACGCTGTCGAACGGTTCGGTGATCACCATCGAAGCGGGCAAAACCACCGGCACCGTGACCGTTCCTGCGCCTGCCGATGACGTCTACAAAGACGCCGGCAAGGTCGAAGTGACGATCAAGGATGCAACAGGCGGTAACTTCGAGAACCTCGTTCCGAGCACCGTGCCGGCCGTGACCAACGTCACCGACACCATCGATACCACCGCCGTCAAACTCACCGCGACCGAGTCGGCGGCTGAGGGCGGTACCGTTACCTACACTGCTACCGTCGGCGCGCCAGTCACCGGTTCGCCGGTGGTCGTGACCCTGGCCAACGGTCAGACCATTACCATCGGCGTCGGCCAGACCACAGGCACCGCCACCACCACCGCGCCGAACGACGCATTGACCGGCCACGCGCCGATCACCAATGCGATCGCTGAGGTCAGCGGTGGCAATTACGAGAATCTGGTGGCCGACAAGACCCCGGTTTCGACCACGGTCACTGACACCGTCGACACCACCAACCTGTCGCTCAGCGCGACCGGCACCGTGGCCGAGGGCGGTTCGATTGTTTACACCGCAACCTTGACCAACGCCGCAGGCTCACCAGTCACCGTGACCCTGTCCAACGGCGCCGTGATCACTATCGAGGCTGGTAAAACCACTGGCACCGTGACCGTTCCAGCACCGGCTGACGACGTATACAAAGACGCGGGCAAAGTTGAAGCGACGATTTCGACTGCCACCGGTGGCAACTTCGAAAATCTGGTGCCGAGCAATGTTCCGGCTGTGACCGAAGTCACCGACACCATCGACACCACCACCGTCAAACTGACCGCCACCGAGTCGGCGGCTGAAGGCGGTAATGTCGTCTACACCGCCACTGTCGGCGCGCCGGTGACCGGTTCGCCTGTGGTTGTGACCCTGGCCAACGGTCAGACCATCACCATCGGCGTCGGCCAGACCACCGGCACCGCGACCACCACCGCGCCGAACGATGCATTGACCGGCCACGCGCCGATCACCAATGCGATCACTGAGGTAAGCGGCGGCAATTACGAGAATCTGGTGGCCGACAAGACCCCGGTTTCGACCACGGTCACTGACACCGTCGACACCACCAACCTGTCGCTCAGCGCGACCGGTTCCGTCACCGAAGGCGGTTCGATCGTTTACACCGCAACCTTGACCAACGCCGCAGGCTCACCAGTCACCGTGACCCTGTCCAACGGCGCCGTGATCACTATCGAGGCTGGTAAAACCACTGGCACCGTGACCGTTCCAGCGCCAGCCGATGATGTCTACAAAGACGCCGGCAAGGTTGAAGCGACGATCTCGACTGCAACGGGCGGCAATTTCGAAAATCTGGTGCCGAGCACTGTTCCGGCTGTGACCGAAGTCACCGACACCATCGACACCACCACCGTCAAACTGACCGCCACCGAGTCGGCGGCTGAAGGCGGTAATGTCGTCTACACCGCCACTGTCGGCGCGCCGGTGACCGGTTCGCCGGTGGTCGTGACCCTGGCCAACGGTCAGACCATTACCATCGGCGTAGGCCAGACCACAGGCACCGCCACCACCACCGCGCCGAACGACGCATTGACCGGCCACGCGCCGATCACCAATGCGATCGCTGAGGTCAGCGGTGGCAATTACGAGAATCTGGTGGCCGACAAGACCCCGGTTTCGACCACGGTCACTGACACCGTCGACACCACCAACCTGTCGCTCAGCGCGACCGGCACCGTGGCCGAGGGCGGTTCGATTGTTTACACCGCAACCTTGACCAACCCAGCGGGTTCGCCAGTTACCGTAACCCTGTCGAACGGCGCGGTGATTACCATCGACGCCGGCAAAACCACTGGCACCGTGTCCGTTCCAGCGCCAGCCGATGATGTCTACAAAGACGCCGGCAAGGTTGAAGCGACGATCTCGACTGCAACGGGCGGCAATTTCGAAAATCTGGTGCCGAGCACTGTTCCGGCTGTGACCGAAGTCACCGATACCATCGACACCTCAACCGTCAAACTCACGGCTGATACGTCGGTAGCTGAAGGCGGCACCGTCACTTACACCGCCACTGTCGGCGCGCCGGTGACCGGCTCGCCGGTTGTCGTGACCCTGGCAAACGGCCAGAACATCACCATCGAAGTCGGCAAAACCACCGGCACCGTAACCTTCACCGCACCGAACGATGCGCTGACCGGCCACGCACCGCTGACCAACTCGATTACTGGCGTAACCGGCGGCAACTACGAAAACCTCGTGGCGGATAAGACGCCGGTCAGCACTACGGTGACCGACACTGTCGACACGACCAATCTGTCGCTCAGCGCTACCAATTCGGTCGCTGAAGGCGGTTCGATTGTTTACACCGCGACCCTGACCAATGCGGCTGGTTCGCCAGTGACCGTGACGCTGAGCAACGGCGCCGTGATCACCATCGACGCCGGCAAAACCACCGGCACCGTGACCGTTCCAGCTCCTGCTGACGACGTCTACAAAGATGCCGGCAAGGTTGAGGCGACAATCTCCACCGCTACCGGTGGCAACTTCGAAAACCTGGTGCCAAGCACGACTCCGGCTATCACCAGCGTTACCGATACCATCGACACCACCACTGTGAAACTGACGGCAACGGCTACTGCGGCAGAGGGCGGCAATGTCGTCTACACCGCAACCGTCGGTGCACCAGTCACCGGCTCGCCGGTGGTCGTTACCCTGTCGAACGGTCAGACCATCACCATCGGCGTAGGCCAGACCACTGGCACCGCAACCACTACCGCACCAAACGACGTATTGACCGGTCACGCACCGCTAACCAACGCGATCACCGACGTCAGCGGCGGTAACTACGAAAACCTCGTGGCGGATAAGACGCCGGTCAGCACTACGGTGACCGACACTGTCGACACCACCAACCTGTCGCTCAGCGCTACCAATTCGGTCGCTGAAGGCGGTTCGATTGTTTACACCGCAACGCTGACCAACGCGGCTGGTTCGCCAGTGACCGTGACGCTGAGCAACGGCGCCGTGATCACAATCGACGCTGGCAAAACCACCGGCACCGTGACCGTTCCAGCTCCTGCTGACGACGTCTACAAAGACGCCGGCAAGGTTGAGGCGACAATCTCCACCGCTACCGGTGGCAACTTCGAAAACCTGGTGCCAAGCACGACTCCGGCTATCACCAGCGTTACCGATACCATCGACACCACCACTGTGAAACTGACGGCAACGGCTACTGCGGCAGAGGGCGGCAATGTCGTCTACACCGCAACCGTCGGTGCACCAGTAACCGGTTCGCCAGTCGTGGTAACCCTGTCGAACGGTCAGACCATCACCATTGGAGTCGGCCAGACCACTGGCACCGCAACCACTACCGCACCAAACGACGTATTGACCGGTCACGCACCGCTAACCAACGCGATCACCGACGTCAGCGGCGGTAACTACGAAAACCTCGTGGCGGATAAGACGCCGGTCAGCACTACGGTGACCGACACTGTCGACACCACCAACCTGTCGCTCAGCGCTACCAATTCGGTCGCTGAAGGCGGTTCGATTGTTTACACCGCAACGCTGACCAACGCGGCTGGTTCGCCAGTGACCGTGACGCTGTCGAACGGCGCCGTGATCACCATCGACGCCGGCAAAACCACCGGCACCGTGACCGTTCCAGCTCCTGCTGACGACGTCTACAAAGATGCCGGCACCGTACAAGCAACCATCAGCACCGCCACCGGTGGCAGCTTCGAAAACCTGGTGCCGAGCACAACACCGGCCATCACTAGCGTTACCGATACCATCGACACCACCACTGTGAAACTGACAGCTACCGGCACAGCGACGGAAGGCGGCAACGTCGTCTACACCGCGACCGTCGGTGCTCCGGTGACCGGTTCGCCTGTGGTTGTAACGCTGGCCAACGGTCAGACCATTACCATCGGCGTCGGCCAGACCACTGGCACCGCGACCACTACCGCGCCAAACGACGCACTGACTGGCCACGCACCACTGACCAACTCGATCACCAACGTGACCGGCGGCAACTACGAGAATCTGGTGGCCGACAAGACCCCGGTATCGACCACCGTCACGGATACCGTCGACACCACCAACCTGTCGCTCAGTGCGACCGGCTCTGTGGCTGAGGGCGGTTCGATTGTTTACACCGCCACGCTGACCAACGCCGCAGGTTCGCCTGTGACCGTGACCCTGTCGAACGGCGCCGTGATCACTATCGAGGCCGGCAAAACCACCGGCACCGTGACTGTTCCGGCACCGGCTGACGACGTCTATAAAGACGCCGGCACCGTCCAGGCAACGATCAGCACCGCCACCGGTGGCAACTTCGAAAACCTCGTGCCAAGCACCACGCCGGCAATCACCAGCGTTACCGATACCATCGACACCACCACGGTGAAACTGACCGCGACCGCCACTGCCGCTGAAGGCGGTAACGTCGTCTACACCGCAACTGTCGGCGCGCCAGTGACGGGCTCGCCAGTCGTGGTAAGCCTGTCGAACGGTCAGACCATCACCATCGGCGTCGGCCAGACCACGGGCACCGCGACCACCACTGCGCCTAACGACGCATTGACCGGCCATGCACCGCTGACCAACTCGATCACCAATGTGACTGGCGGCAACTACGAGAACCTCGTGGCCGACAAAACGCCGGTTTCGACCACCGTCACCGATACCGTCGACACCACCAACCTATCGCTGTCCGCGACCGGCACCGTGGCCGAAGGTGGTCAGATCACTTACACCGCTACGCTGACCAACGCCGCTGGCTCGCCAGTCACCGTGACCCTGAGCAACGGCTCGGTGATCACCATCGACGCGGGTAAAACCAGCGGCACCGTGACCGTTCCAGCACCAACTGACGACGTCTACAAAGACGCCGGCACCGTGCAGGCGACCATCACCGGCACCAGCGGCGGCAGCTTCGAAAATCTGGTGACCAGCAACACGCCAGCCGTGACCAACGTCACCGACACGGTCGACACCACCACCGTCAGCATCACTGGCAGCAGCTCGGTGACCGAAGGCCAGACCGCCAGCTACACGGTCAGCCTGAACCACCCGGCGCAAACCGAAGTGACCCTGAAAATCGTCTACAGCGGCACCGCCGCCGACGGTTCGGACTTCACCGGCGTGTACACCGTGAAGATCCCGGCCGGTGCGAGCAGCGCGCAGTTCAATGTCGCGACCATCGATGACAAGATCACCGAAGGCACCGAAAACTTCGTGGTCAAGATCGATTCCGCCACCGGCGGCAACTTCGAAAACCTCGCGGTCAGCAGCACCAACGGCAGCGTCAGTACCTCGATCATCGACAACGATGCGCCGCCGGTGCTCGACCTGGATGCCAACAACTCCAGCGGCGCCACCGGTGCCGACTACAAGGTGACCTTCACCGAAAACACCCCGGGCGCGGGTGTGTCGATTGCCGACACTGACATCAGCATCACTGACCCGGACAGCACCATGCTCACCGGTGCCACTGTGGTCCTGACCAACCGTCAGGACGGCGATGCGCTGAACCTGGGCAACAGCGTCAACGGCATCACCATCAATGCCAACAGCACCAACGGCACCGTCACGCTGACGCTGTCCGGTAACGCGACGCTGGCCGACTACATGCAGGCCATCAAGAACATCAGCTTCACCAACGGCAGCGAAAACCCGAGCACCGTGCCGCGCATCATCACGGTGACCGTGACCGACGGCGGCAATTACTCCAACACCGCGACCACCACGGTCAACGTGGTGGCGGTCAACGACGCTCCGGTGGCAGCGCCAAGCAACGTCACTGGCACCGAAGACACTCCGCTGGTGCTCGGCTGGTCGACCTTCGGCGTGACCGACGTCGACAGCCCGGCCAGCAGCCTCGGCATCAAAATCACTCAGCTGCCGGGCGAAGGCAAACTGCAGTATCTGGACGGTTCGACCTGGAAAGACGTCGCCAACAACCAGACCTTCAGCAAGGCTGACATCGACGCGGGCAAGCTGCGCTTCCTGCCGGATGCCAACGAGTCGGGGGTCAACGGTTACGGCGGCAGCGGTCTGGGCAACAACCAGGCGGACTACGCACAGATCAAATTCCAGCCAACCGACGGCCAACTGCTGGGCAACACCGGCACCGTGAAGATCGACATCACGCCAGTGGCGGACGCGCCGACCGTGAGCGTGGCCGACAACAGCGTGAAGTCCACCGGGCTGATCAAGGAAGTCTGGACCGGCCTGGCGGGTCTGGGCACCAACGGCAATGGCGCGGATTCGACCACGTTGAAAAACGTCATCGACGGCGCCGGCAAACCGAACTCCAGCGGCTCGGTGACCAATGTGCAGTCCGACGGTAGCGTTGCGGCGGGCACGGCATCGAAGACGTCAGGCCTGATTTATCTGGAAGCCGGCAAAACCTACACCTTCAGCGGTATTGCCGATGACAGTTTGTTGATCACGATCGGCGGCAAGAGTGTGGCTTCGGGTACCTGGGGCGCGGGCGGCGCCATCAATGGCTCGTTCACCCCTACCACCAGCGGCTACTACACCCTGGACATCTACCACCACAACCAGAGCGGCCCGGGCAGCTACGACGTCAACCTGTCGGTCAATGGCAGCACGCCGATCGACCTGAGCAGCGCCGGCGTGCCGATCTACACCGGCGTGCAGGATCTGATCAATTCGGGCGTGACCGTCTCCGATCTGCACGGCAGCAACGGCGAAGGCTATTACGACGGCTACAAACTCAATACCGGCGCCGAAGGCACCACGGTGAAACTCTCGGCAATCACCACCGCACTGACTGACACCGACGGCTCGGAAACCCTGAGCGTGAAGATCAGCGGCGCACCGGTCGGCTCGGTGCTCAGCGATGGCGCGGGTCACACCTTCACCGTCACTGCCAGCAGCGGCGACGCCAACGTCACTGGCTGGAACCTTGGCAGCCTGACCGTAACGCCACCGCCGTACTACAACGGCCAATTCAACCTGACCGTGACCTCGACCTCCACCGAGATGGTCGGCGGCTCGGCCAGCAGCACCGCGACCATTCCGGTCAGCGTGGTGCCGGCGGTCTACAACGCCGTGGTTGCGACGTCGGGCGACGACACCGTCACCGGCACCGATGGCAACGACATAATCGTCGCCGACATCGGCGGCCTGACCGTGGTCCCGGGCACCAACTACAACATCGCGTTCATGGTCGACAGCTCCGGCAGCATGAGCAGTTCGTCGCTCAACGCCGCCAAAGACTCGCTGACGTCGGTGTTCAACAGTCTCAAGCAGAGCCTGGGCGGCAGCAATTCGGGCACGGTGAACATTTTCCTCGTCGACTTCGATACCCAGGTCAACAAGTCGGTGTCGGTGAACCTCAACGACCCGAACGCGCTGACGCAACTCAAAGCGGTACTGGACTCGATGGCCTCCGGCGGCGGCACCAACTACGAGGACGTGTTCAAGACCACGGCCAACTGGTTCCAGAGCGCTGACGCTGTGGCCAACACCGGCGCGAAGAACCTTACGTACTTCATCACCGACGGCCAGCCGACCTATTACCAGAGCGGCGAGCAGACCAACCCGACGCTGTACGGCAACGTGAAGCTCGACGATGTGGTGAAAACCAGCAACTACAAGCCGGGCGACACCTTCAGCACTTACATCGACAATACCCACGCGTTGACGATCAACAGCGCCGGCACCGTGACCCTGCAAACCTACACTTCGTGGTGGGGCTGGAGCAGCTCTAATCTGGGCACCATCCACGCGCAGGGCGACGGCACTTATGAGTTGTCGAGTCTGGCGGGTACCGGTAACAGCACCAACTCGTCAACGACCAGCAACTCGACCAGTGGTTTTGCCTTGCTCAACGGTCTGTCGAACGTCGAGGCTATCGGACTGAACAACGATGTCAGCCTCAACGATCTGAAGCCGTACGATACGGATAAAACGCCGCAGACCAACATTGATCCGAAGGATCTGGCCAACTCGATCATCGGCCACACCGAAGCGACGCTGCCAGGCAACGACACCGTCAGCGGTGGCGACGGCAATGACATCCTGTTCGGCGATCTGGTCAGCTTCAACGGCATTGCCGGCGAGGGTTATCAGGCGATGCAGGCGTTCGTTGCCAAAGAAACCGGGGTCGATGTCAGCAAAGTCACCACCAGCAACGTGCACCAGTACATCACCGAGCACTATCAGGCGTTCGATGTCTCCGGCGCGCACGATGGTAACGACACCCTGCTGGGCGGCGCGGGCAATGACATCCTGTTCGGCTCGGGCGGCAACGATTTGCTCGATGGCGGCAAAGGTAATGACATCCTGCTCGGCGGCACCGGCAACGACACGCTGATCGGCGGTCAGGGTAATGACATCCTCATCGGTGGTTCGGGTGCCGACACCTTCGTCTGGAAGGCGGGCGACACCGGCAACGACGTGATCAAGGACTTCAAGGCCAGCGAAGGTGACCGCATCGATCTGCGTGATCTGCTGCAGGGCGAGACCGGCAGCACCATCGACAACTTCCTGAAGATCACCACGGTCGACGGCACGTCGTCGCTGCAAGTCAGCTCGGCGGGCAAGTTCAACTCCGGCGACGCTGCGGCGGCAACCCCGGACGTGACGATCAAACTGGAAGGCAACAACTGGTCGAGCGCCAACATTCACAACCTGATTGCCGGCAGCGACCCGACCATCAAGGTCGACCACAACAACAGCTGATAGTGAACAAAACGGCCGCCCCGATGGGGCGGCCGTCACGTTTGTGCTGACCGGACCGGTGACGATCGCGTCGCCGCACCGCATACTCGCGCACAGTTGGCTATGCTGCTGACAGCATGACGCTGGTTCATTTCTGAGGGATGCTCAATGTTTTACGTGCAACGCGATGCGCAAGGTCTGTTGATTCGCGTGGAAGCCGCGGCCTACGCCGAGGCCACGGAAACGCTGCCGGCCGACAGCCATGAAATCCAGGCCTGGTTCGCCAATGAAGTGGTGGAAACCAGCCTGAAACAGCTCAAGCAGAGCGACTTCGAAATGATTCGGGTACTCGACGACCTGATTCAGGTGCTGACCCAGAAGGGCGTGATCCGCGTCACCGACCTGCCGCCGGCGGCTCAGGCCAAGTTGATGGACCGGACCCAGGCGCGTGAGGCGTTGGGCGGGTTGAGCCAGTTGATCGATGAGGATGAGGGCGGGTTGATCTGATCCACCCGGTATCAAAAGCCTACCCTCACCCCAGCCCTCTCCCCGAGGGAGAGGGGGCCGACCGAGGTGTCTGGCGTCATACATCGACCTGAAAAACCGGGTCGATTATGGATTCAGCGCAAATCGCTCACGTCGGCGTATTTCCCGAATATCCCCCAATCAGTCCCCTCTCCCTGACCGAGAGGGGTCGACCGAGGAGTCTGGCGCTATACATCGACCTGAGAAATCGAGTCGATTATGGATTCAGCGCAAATCGTTCACGTCGGCGTATTACATCAATATCCCACGATCAGTCCCCTCTCCCTCTGGGAGAGGGCTAGGGTGAGGATGGCTTTTGCAATCTCACCGCCAAGGCCGAGGCTCACCAAACAACTGCCCCTGAACCCCATACAAGCCCATCTCGCGAATCACCGACAACTCCCCTTCCGTCTCGACCCGCTCGGCAATCAGCGGCAGATCAATGCTGTGCGCCGCACGCTGGATCGCCTCGATAAACAGACGCTTGTCACTCTCCTGATCAATCGCACGAATGTAACTGCCATCGATCTTCAAGTACGCCAGCCCCAGCCGCGCCAGGTTGCCGATCATGCTGAAGCGACCACCAAAGCGTTGCAGGCTCAGAGAGAAACCGAGTTCGCGCAGGCGCCGGGTCAACTGCTCCAGCACCGCTTGTTCGGGCAATTGCTCCTCGCCAATTTCCAGGGTCAAGCGCTCGCCCAGGTTGGAATGCGCGCGCAGAATCTCGAAGACTTTGTTCAGTGCCTGCGGATCAGCCAGGGTCGCCGAGGACAAGTTCAGCGCCAGCGAATCTTCGTGCCCTTTCATCTGCTCCAGCACGCGTTCGAGCATCAAGCGGTCAAGCCGTGCAGTCCAGCCGAAGCGTTCCAGCCACGGCAGGAAGCGCCCGGCCGGGATGGTCTTGCCCTGATCATCGAGCAGGCGCGAGAGCACTTTGTAATGCAGCACCAGCTGCGTGTCTGCAGCGGCAACCACTGGCTGGAAATACAGCTCGAAACGCTGCTGACTCAAGGCCTGATCGAGCAAGCGATGCCAGGCATGGTGATCGTCGCCGACATCCGCCGTCAGGCTCTGATCGATGCACGCCCAATTCTGCTCGCCCTGACCTTCAGCTTGCGCCAGCGCCTGATCGCCGAGCGTCAGTACTTGTTGCGGTGAATCACCGTGGGTGAACGGCGCCAGGCCGATCGACGCCACGGCAGCCACGTCGGTCGCCCCGGTGGCGTGCAGACTGCTCAAAGCGCTGTCGAGGTTCTGCGCCAGTTGCAGCGCTTCCTCACGAACCAGCCCCGGCGCCAGCACGGCAAACTCACCGCCACGAATACGGGTGACGAGGTTCTGGGTTTCCGGGTATTTGGCGCATTCGCGGGACAGTTGTTCGCCAACAGCCTTCAACAATTCATCGGTGCGCTGACCGCCCAAGCGCTGGTTGAGCCCGGCCAGATCCTTGACCCGCAACAGCAGCAGATAACCGGAACTGGCCTGCTCCGGGTTGCTCACCCGGTTGTGCAGCTGCATCTCGAAATAACGTCGGTTGGCCAGCCCGGTGAGATTGTCCTGATAGGACTCGGCGCGCAGTTTTTCGCTACGTTCGGCCTGCTCCTGGAACAGCGCCTTGAGCTTCTCGACCATCTGGTTCATCGCCTGCACCACGCGGCGCAATTCAGGTGTGCGCGGCAATTCCGGCAGGCTGAGGAATTCGCGACGGGCGATGGCGTGGGACTGCTTGACCATGTAATCCAGTGGCTTCAATTGCCGACGCAGTAGCAGCGCGCCAAGCACGGCACTGATCGCCCCGCAGATCAGCAGCCAGCCAAGGCTACCCAATGCGCTCTGCCACAATTTGGCCACAGCAAACATCGGATGGCTGACTACCTCGACCCGCGCCGCCTGCTCCCAGCCACGGCTGACCAGCGCGTCGCCACCGGCCGGCTCCAGCCCGATCAGCTTGACGAACCAGTCCGGCACATTGGTGACGGCCGGAATGCCGTTGCGCTCAACAATCGTCTGGTCAGTCTTCAGATCGACCACGCGGATGCTCGCGTAATAACCGCTGTCGAAAATCGAGCTGACCAGCAACTCGACCATGGCCGGGTCGTCGATATTCGGCGTCAGCGACAACGCCAGCGCCGTCGCGGCGTCCTGGGCGTGGGAACGCAACTGGTTGACGTACTGGGTGCGCGAGCTCTCCAGACTGACCATGAAGCTGCCGGTGAAGGCGACCACCAGGAACAGACAGATAGCGATCAACAGCTGTTTGAACAAAGACATCTGAGCGCATGCTCCTAGTTAGTCGTTTCGACCGGGAAACCTTCGGCCTGCATTTTCTTCAACACATCCTGCCAGCGTGACAGGCGTTTGGTATCTCCGACCTTCTTGTTGCCCTTGGCGCCTGGCAGGTACAACCCTTCAGCATTAAAAGAGTAGACCGGCAGCAAATCGGTTCGCTGCGACGCCGGCTGGATCGGATCGATCAGGCTGTCGAGCACCAGAGGCATGGCATCGGGGGTGGCATAGTAAGTCAGGACCATATGCGCGCGGTTCTGGCGCAACGCTTTGACATAAGTAATGCGCAGCTTGTCACTGGAAACCCCGAGGTGACGCAAGCTGAAATACTTGGCGATCGCATAGTCTTCGCAGTCGCCGGCGCCCTTCCACAGCGCCTCGATCGGCGTTTCCCAGTAATCGACCTCGTGCCACAGATCGATGTCTTCGACATAGCGCACCTGTTTGTTGAAGAACAGGTTCACCACTTTGAGCTTTTCCATCTCGCTGACCTGTTTCTGCGTGGCCAACAGATTCTGCCAGGCATCAATGCGCTGCTGGCCGGCACCCAGCGGCCCGTAGAGTGCCGTGGCTTTGCGGCTGATCGTGGAAAAATCCCAATCGGCATGCAGACCGCCCAGCATGACGCCGGCCAGCAGCAGTGCGCAGCCTAGCCAGCGCAGAGTCCGGGGGATCGCGAAACGTACCGCCACAGCAGGTTTCCAGGGGGCAGGAAGGAAAGCGTTTGATGGTGAAGCTTAGCCCGACAAAAAACAATGGCACCATGAGATCATACTCGGCACGCTAAACTTCAGTTGGCACAGCGATGTTTTACAAGGTTTGACAACCTGTAGAGCAATCACTAGTGTCATTTGGATCCAAACCAGGCCGACATACAGGGTGCGTAGTCGTGACACAGAAGCCCAAACCGTTGCACAGCATTAAAGTCGATGGACCGATTCCTGCTCATCTGGCCCGTTCGGTGATCGAAGAAACCCTGCGCTCAGCAATCCTCGACGGTCGTCTGCCCTGTGGCACGGCGCTGCGCCAGCAGGATCTGGCCGACCTTTTCGGTGTCAGCCGCATGCCGGTGCGCGAAGCGTTGCGCCAGCTCGAAGCCCAAGAACTGCTGAGCGTTACTACGCATAAAGGTGCAGTGGTTGCGCCATTGATTCAGGGTGATGCTACCGAAACCTACGAGCTGCGCATCCTGCTCGAATCCGAAGCCATGCGGCAATCGATTCCGCTGCTGACCGCTGCCGACCACGCACGCGCAGCCGGGTACATCGAAGAGCTCGAGGCGCAACACGACTACACGGAAATCGGCCGACTCAACCGTTTGTTCCACATGGCCCTGTACAGCAAGGCGCCCAACCAACGCTTACTGCGACTGGTTGAAGACGGGCTAAACGAAGAGGAGCGTTTTCTGCGCTTCAACCTTGAGGCCATGGGCCTGGGCAAATTGTCCCAGGACGATCATCGGGCGATGTTGCAAGCCGTGCTGGATCGCGACACTGAACTGTCGATCAAACTCCTCGAGCAGCACCTCAATCGCGGTGTCGAAGTGATTACTCGTTATCTCGCTACCCCTGCCGCGCAAAACCGCCAAGCTGCGCGCTGAGCGCGCACCGCCCCGCGAATCACCCGCTTACAAATCCCCAAGCGATCCGCCAGCCCTCTGCTGGGCGGATCCACATGTCCGCTCTAACCTCCCTGCGCCGTTCAGTCCGATATTTGCAAGTTACCGCTGATGAATCGGTCATAGCCGTGGCGCAAATTTACCCGCACTCTTGAGCCGCCACCCCATAAAGAACGGGCGACGCGCCGCCCTGCCGGCGCAGTCCCCGCACCAGGAACCTACGGAAGGAGCCTTGCCACGGGAAAAAGGAAGTCATGGCGCGGGGTCACGGCCAACTTCCGCCCCTTTTAAATCATTCAACTCTTATTACTGGAAAGTTGCTTCGAGTGAGGCATTCACTCTTCTTGAGCAATTTTGGCCGTTATTCGCCGAAAGGAGCAACTACGCCCAAATAAAACTTTATTTGAAAGTTTTATTGGAACAACTCAACTTCAAAAAACAGCTAACTTAAAATAATTAAAAATATACTTGTTAAACACTTTGTCGGTGTATTAGCTTTTCTTCGCCAAGTTTGAACTTCACCCTTCACCTCGGCAGCAGCCCAATGCCTGCGGAGCAGCAGCAGCGCTTTATGGGCAGACATGAAGTCATGTCAAAGGTATATCGATCCGCACTTACCTATCAGGAAGGAAGGCTGTCGTCCGTCGACAGAAAACAAGTAAGTCGTAATTCCATTGATTGCGCAGTTGCAGAGCAGTTCCATTTAATATCAACGATAAAGGACATCATGATGCCCACTAAGCACCAACTCACCCTGAAGAAAGCCGAACTTAGCATTCACCCGATCTTTTCCGAGATCACGTCGTTATCGGTATTGCGTCGTTTCATGGAAACCCATGTATTTGCCGTGTGGGATTTCATGTCGCTGACCAAACGCCTGCAGCAGGAACTGACCTGCACGCGTTTGCCCTGGCTACCGCCGCGTGACCCTCACGCCGCGCGGTTGATCAACGAGATCGTTCTCGGTGAAGAATCGGATGATCGCCTGACCGAGGGGCATTACAGCCATTTCGAGTTGTACTTGGATGCGATGCGCGAAATCGGCGCGAGTACCACCGCCGTAGAGCGCTTTGTCGCCCTGCAACAGGAAGGCGTGAGCTATGACGTCGCGCTGCAAAGCGTCGAGGTTGATCCGGCTGCCGCGCAGTTTGTCCGCGATACTTTGCGTACCGCCCTGCATGCTCCGGGACACAGCGTGGCGGCGGCGTTTCTGCATGGTCGCGAGAGCGTGATCCCGACCATGTTCCAGCGCATTCTTGACGACTGGGGCATCGGTATCGAACAGGCGCCGACCTTTCGCTATTACCTGGAACGGCACATCGAGGTCGACTCCGAAGACCACGGCCCGGCGGCCGAACACCTGCTCGAGCGCCTGGTCGACGGCGACCCGCAACGTGAAGCCGAGGTCTACGCCAGCGCCATTGCCGCCGTGGAAAGCCGTATCGCCTTGTGGGACGGCCTGCGCGTAAGCATGCGCGAGCCGTTGGCAGAGGTGACCCAATGAACGCTGCTGACTATCAATCCTTTGCCGACGCCTGGGAGAATCGCGCGACCATCCGCACCCGCCCGCGACGCGTACTCGAAGACGACGAACGGCTGATCTATCCGCTCAGTCGTCAGCCGCTGGTACTCAGCGAAACCTTCCTGCGCGAGTGCCCGCAACAGCGTGATTTCGCCTTGGTACAGACGCTGTACAAATTCATCAACGACGTGGTGATTTTCGAGACCGAGATCGTCGACAAGACCGCGCGCAGCATCGCCAAGAATCGCTTCGCCGTGGCCTTCCCGTTTGCCTGTCGTTACGACGCGATGACCGTGGTGGTCGACGAGGATTACCACGCCCTCGTGGCGATGGATTTCATGCAGCAAACAGTGGCGATGACCGGCATCGAACCGATTCAGCTCCCCGATGAAATCGAACTGAGCCGGGCGATTCCTGCGGCAGTAGCGCTGGCGCCAGAGCACCTGCGCAGCGCGGTCGAATTGATCTGCGTGGCCATCGCCGAAAACACCGTGACCGGTGATGTCGCGGCGTTCGCACGCGACGACACGGTCAAGCCGTCGATCAAAGGCCTGATGGCCGATCACTTGCTCGATGAAGGTCGCCATTCGAGTTTCTGGGCGCGGATGGTGCGCATCTATTGGCACACCGCCAACGCGGCGGATCGCGAAACCATCGCGCAGATTCTGCCGGTGTTCATCGGCCATTACCTGACCAACGACATCCAGAAAGCCTTCGACCTGCGCCTGATCGACGCACTGCCGGTCAGCGAGACCACCCGCCGCTCGCTCAGGGACGAGATGGCCGGGCTCGCGTTCCCGATCAATCGCCACCATCCGCTGGTGGGCAACATCGTCAAGTTCTTCCACAACAGCTCGCTGCTCGACACGCCGTGCGTGCAGCACGCGTTACGCGATTACCTGGTTTGATGAGGAGGCCGACATGAAACGTCTCGACATTTTGCTGATTGGCGCCAGCCAGGCGATGACCGACCTGGCGCAGGAACTGGAACAACACGGTCACTCATTGCAGCGCAGCGCTGCCGGTGCAGCGACGGTGGATCTGATCATCGACGATGGTTTTATCGGCGCCGGCGATTTCTGCTCGATCCCGCACCTGCATCTGCGTTTGGGTGTCGGCGTGCAGAGCCATGCCGGTTTGCCGACACTCGATTTGCTGTGTTTCCTTGGCTCGTCACTGATCAGCCGCGTGCCGATTGGCGATGAGCCGTCCGGCAATGGGCAGGCGCTGCGGCAACGGGTGCTGACGCAGGTGGTCGATGAAGTGGCGTTGCTGGTCAGCCGCTTCTCCCGTGATGCTGACTATCTGCAGCAGGCCGCGTCAGTGACTGCGCCGGATTTCGAGAGAATGGAAAACCTGCTGTTCCTCGACAGCCTGGCTTACGTCCATCGCCGCAACGACACGACCAATCTCACACTGCTGGAAGAGGCGCAGATCCCGGTGATCGAGCGCCTGCAACGAAGCTTGATCCACCACGCTGAACGCCCGGCGCTACACATCGCCGAACAGTCGATCAGCTATCGCCAACTGCACGCTCACAGTCGTGCGCTTCAGCAGCGGTTGCTGCCCTTGCTCGAGCAACAGCCAAAACCGTGGGTGGTCGGCATTTGCCTGCCAAAAAGCCCGGCGCTGTTCGCCTCGATTCTGGCGATCCTCGGCAGCGGCGCGGTGTATCTGCCGCTGGAGCCGAGTCATCCGTTACAGCGTCAGCAATACATTCTGCAAAATGCTGGCGCGCTGCTGTTGCTGCATGATGGCGAGCATCCGCTCAGCGCATCCATGGCGGGGCTGGACGTCAGCCGCATCGACAGCTCAGAGGCAGATCTCAGCCAACCGCTAATGCGCCGCCGTCCCGACCTTGATGCACCGTGCATGGCGCTCTATACCTCGGGCACCACCGGACATCCGAAAGGCGTGTTGCTCAGTCAGGCCAACCTCGCGCACTTCACCGCGTGGTACGCCGATTACGTGCAATTGCAGGCCGAGAGTCGGGTCTTGCAGTTCTCGTCGCTGAGCTTCGATTCGTCACTGATCGACATCTTCCCGACCCTGCTGGAAGGTGCCGAACTGGTGGTGCCGGACGACACGCAACGGCGCGATCCATTGCAACTGGTCGCGTTGATCCGCCGCCGACACCTGACCCACGCATTCCTGCCACCGGCGCTGTTGAGCATCCTGCCGCTGGAGCAACTGGAAGGCGTGCAAGTGATGACCGGCGGCGATGTCTGCGAGCCGTTTGTCATTGAGCAACTGACCCGTCAAGGCACACTGCACAACCTTTACGGCCCGACCGAAGCCACCGTACTGATCACCGCGCGCCAGCTCAAACCGGGCGACAGTAACCGCACCCTCGGGGCACCAATCGCCAACAGCCAAGTGCTGATTCTCGATGACGATTTGCAACCGGTGGCGGAGCACACCGTCGGCGAATTGTTCATCATCGGCCCCGGTGTTTGCCTCGGTTATCTGAACAATCCGCAGCAGACCGCCGAGCGTTATCTGACCCTGCAATTGCCGGACGGCCAAACGCTGCGCGCCTACCGCAGCGGCGACATGGCCAGGTGGGGCGAGCACGGTATCGAACTGTGCGGGCGGCGCGACAATCAGGTAAAAATCCGTGGCTTCCGGGTCGAGCCGGAAGAGATCGAGCGCTGCCTGCGCGAGAGCCAGTTGTACCGGCAAATGGCGGTGGTGATCGACAGTCAGCGGCGCATTCTCGCGTTCCTCGCACAAGCGCAATCGGACACCGCACGCGACGCGCTGAAAGCCCACGCCAGACAGTTTTTGCCGGACTACATGCAACCGGTGGCGTGGACCGAGCTGGCGAGCATGCCGTTCGCCAGCAACGGCAAAGTCGATCGCAAAGCACTGCTGGAACTGCCAGTGAGCGTGCAGGACAACGGGCCGAAATGCCTGCCGGTGAATGCCGATGAAGCGCTGTTGCTGGAGATCTGGGCGGAGTTGCTGGAGCTGCCGAGCAGCGACATTTCCACTGACGAAAGCTTCTTCAATCTTGGTGGCCACTCGATTCTGCTCTCGCGCATGTTGCTGCGTTTGCGTGAGGAGTTCGGGCGTAGCATTTCGATCAACCGCTTCATCGAACTGCCGACCATCATCAAACTGGCAACGCTGGTACGCGGCACCGATGACAGCGCCGTACTCAGCGCCCAGGCCATGGCCGACGCCGAGCGTGCACTGGAAATCGAGCCACTGCCGATCAGCCACATGGGCGATGTGCATAAAGTCATCGTAACCGGCGCCAATAGTTTTGTCGGCGTGCACATCGTTGAGGCGCTGCTCGGTTGGGGCGCCAGCGAAGTGGCGTGTCTGGTGCGCGACGGCGGCGGTAAAACTGCGGCGCAACGCTTTGCCGAGTCACTGCGTGAAAACCGCCTGGAGCATCTGGATCTGAGTCGCGTGCGGGTTTACGCGGCGGATATTACGCGCCCGCAGTTGGGCCTGAATGACGACGACTATCAGCGCCTGGATCGCGAGTTCGGCGCACTGGTGCACAATGCCGCTAACGTCAATCACGTACTCGATTACGAGTCGCTGGCGGCGGACAACGTCGAACCGATTTTCGCCCTGCTGCGCTTGTGCGAAGGGCAGAGCAAAAAGGTTTTCAACTTCGTCTCGACGCTGTCGGCTTCCAGCACGGTGGACGATGCTGGACGGGTGCTGGAACTGCCAGCCGCCACGACCCCACCGATCTACATCCGCAACGGCTACAACCTGTCGAAATGGGTCGGCGAACGCATCCTAGAACGGGCGCGGGAACGCGGTGTACGGGTCAATCTGTATCGCCCCGGCAACATTAGTTTCAACAGCCTCAGCGGTGTTTGTCAGCCGCACAAAAACCGTTTGATGCTGATGCTCAAAGGCTCGATCCAGCTCGGCCAGGTGCCGGCCTTCGCGCTGAATTTCGACCTGATGCCAGTGGACTTTCTTGCCCGCTTCATTGCCTTCCACGCCAGCCGTTATTCACCCGAACGTGCAGTGTTCAACCTGCATAACCCCGAGCCATTGAGCTGGGATGCCTACGTCGCTTCGTTCCGCGAAACCGGCAGCAAGTTCGCACTGGTCAGCGTCGCCGACTGGCAGCAGCAGCTCGGGCGTGTCGATGCCGACAACGCGCTGTTCGGCGTGCTCGGTTTCTACCTCAACGGCTTCGAAGAAGACATCGGCGACATCTCCCTGATTGGCCATGCCAACGCTGAGGCCGGCGTGCAGTTGATGGGCGCGCACTACCCACAGAAATCCCCGGCACTGCTGCGTCGTGGCTGCGATTACCTGAAAGAAATCAACTTCATCTGATCCATCAAACAGGAGCAACACCATGAGCACTCTGCAACCCGACACCCTGATCAAAAACCCGCATGGCTGCCACGTAGTGTCTTCGGTAGAAGTGCCAGCAGACGCGGCGCAGGTCTGGGCGGTGGTCGGCGATTTCGGCGGATTCGACCGTTTCATTCCGGCGCTGTCGCACATCGAAACAATCGGCGAGGGCGTGTCCTCGCTGCGCAAGAAATGCTTTAAGGATGGCAACGTGGTGGTCGAGCAACTCAACTCCCGCGATGAGCAGGCCCGAAGCATGACCTGGACGACGATTTACAACACGTTGGGGGTGGCGAATCTGTGGGCGGCGATGAATGTCGAATCGCTGGGCGCGGGTAAGTCTCGGGCGACGTGGACGATCATTGCCGAGCCGGCTTCGGGCGGTGAAGAGGCACTGCCAGGGTTCAAGGATTTTGTGCAGGGGTTTGCGGATGATGCGATGGGGAATGTGCTGAAGCTGTTTGTTTAAGGCTTGAGCTTGGCGGGGAGTTCTAGATCGCTATCGCGAGCAGGCTCACTCCTACAGTTGATCGGGTTCCTTCAGATGGAGCCCGGTTAATTTGTAGGAGTGAGCCTGCTCGCGATAAACGATAACGCGGTCTGACTTCAGGTCAGATCTTGAAGCTGTCGACCAACTGCTTCAGACGATTGGCCTGCTGCGACAACGCATCACAATCCTTCAACGTTTCATTGAGGTTGGCGACGCTCTGCTGGTTCAGCAGGTTGATCTGGTTAACGTCGACGTTGAGGGTTTCCACAACCGCGGTCTGCTCTTCAGTGGCCGCTGCCACCGATTGGTTCATGCCGTCGATTTCACCGATGCGTTGAGTCACGCTGACCAGACGCAAACCGGCCTGATTGGCCACTTCCACGCTCTGCTCGCTGGACACCTGACTGGCGTTCATCGTGGTCACCGCTTCCCGCGAACCGATCTGCAACGACGTGATCATTTTGTGGATCTCTTCCGCCGACTCCTGGGTGCGATGGGCAAGGTTTCGCACCTCGTCCGCCACCACGGCAAAACCACGTCCGGCTTCACCGGCACGCGCCGCTTCGATTGCGGCGTTAAGTGCCAGCAGGTTGGTCTGCTGCGAAATCCCTTTGATCACATCGAGGATGTGGCCGATGTTGTCGGTGCTGGCGTTCAGGGTTTCGATCTGCGTGCACGACAGGCTGATCTTCTGCGACAACTCTGTCATCGCTTGAATCGTCTGCTCGACCACCTGACGACCGTCATCAGCCTGCTCGCTGGCGCCGCTGGCGTGTTGCGAAGCATCGGCGGCGTTGCGCGCAATTTCCTGAGTGGCGGCGCCCAGCTCGTTAATAGCGGCAGCCACGCTGTTGGTGCGCGCGCTTTGTTCGTCAGAACCGACGATCGAAGCGTTGGACGACGCCATCACGCGCTGCGACAAGTCATGCACGTGGCGGGTTGCCGAGGACACTTCGGAAATCGACGCGTGAATCCGTTCAACGAACTGGTTGAATGCGCTGCCCAATTCACCGAATTCGTCTTTGCTCTCAACCACCAGACGACGGGTCAGATCGCCTTCACCCTGAGCGATGTCCTGCATCGCACGACCCATGGTGGTCAGCGGACGCATCAACACATTGATCAACAGGCTAAGCAGCAGCGCAATCGCAGCCACAGCAACAAACATCGCGATCAGCGCCGAGGTGCGGAATTGGCTGAGTGCGGCGTAGGCTTTATCGCGATCGATCGACAGACCGATGTACCACTGCGCATTCGGCAGATCGCTGACCGGGGTAAACGACAGAATACGTTCCTGACCGTTGAGCACGACGTTCTGGTTGCCCTTCTCGATGCGCACGCTGGTGTTCGGGTAGATGTCTTTCAGGTTTTTCATGACCTGATCTTTGTCCGGGCTGACGATCACCTGACCGTCGGCGCTGACCAGAAACGCATGGCCAAGGCCACCGAAGTCCACCGAGTTGATGATCTTCACCAGGGTTTCCAGGCTCAGGTCACCACCGACGACGCCGAGCAGTTCGCCGTTCTTTTTCACCGGCATGGCGATGGTTACCACCAAGCCACCGACGGCCGCCATGTACGGCGGCGTCAGCATGGTTTTGTCGGCAGCGACTGCTTGCTTGTACCAAGGGCGCTGACGCGGGTCATAGCCGTCCGGCATCTTCGCGTCAGGGCGCTGGGTGAATACACCGTTGGCCTGACCGACATAGGTGAACTGGAAGTTCGAGGTGAACGCTGGTTGATCGACCAGGCCCGGGAAATCCGCGTCCTTGCCCTGATGGGCAACGTTCTGCGCGAGGTTTTCCAGCACCAGAATCCGCCCGCTCATCCAGTTCTGCACGCTGCTGGCGGTCAGATCACCGGCCTGCTGCACGGAAGACTGGAGGTTCTGGCGAATGGTGTTTCGCTGCAGATAGTCGTTGTAGAGGGTGAACAGCGCGAACGCCAGGACCACGACGCCCGAGGCGGCCAACAGGATTTTATGGCTGAACTTGAGATTCATTTCATGGGACTTCTTATGCCAAAAGTGGGGATGCGTTCCGGATGCAACATTCCATGTACAGTGCAGGCAGCGTTCTACTAGCCGCTCTACTTTGGTGCACGCATGTCTCACCAGTCTGTCGGCACGTGTCGGAGAAATCTTAGGGCCACACAGGAAATGGATGGTATTTCTGCCAGATTCCCGCCCAACGGCGTGCCAGAGCGTTCGTCACGGTGTTTTTCAGGAGCAATGTTGGAGCGGCAATTGCAAATTCTGGTTGTGATTTCATGGTACGGACGGGCGCTTGTCAGGGCAGGAGATTGCTGGGCAGGGGACGTTGGGAGAGCAGTTTTACCGGTTGCAGGTGCCGTTACATGGAGGTCGAATCATTGGTGTTAAGGGGTAAGTGATGATCACGGTGCTAGCCGCTTTGATTGCAGACTTGTCGGGGACTGGCGTCTACATCTGGTGGCGCAAATGGCAGGCCCGACGTATCAGCAAGACACGTAAAGCTTTCTGATCATCGGTTTTGCAGGCCCTGAAATGACAAAACCCCTGTCTGCGTTAGCAGACAGGGGTTTCGGAATTTAATCTTGACGATGACCTACTCTCACATGGGGAAACCCCACACTACCATCGGCGATGCATCGTTTCACTGCTGAGTTCGGGATGGGATCAGGTGGTTCCAACGCTCTATGGTCGTCAAGAAATTCTTTATCTGGCCCGTCAACACGGTAACGAGCCAGCAAAAACAGTTACTTCTACTAAAACAAAACACCAACTGCTTTCGCAATTGGGGTTTCGGAATTTAATCTTGACGATGACCTACTCTCACATGGGGAAACCCCACACTACCATCGGCGATGCATCGTTTCACTGCTGAGTTCGGGATGGGATCAGGTGGTTCCAACGCTCTATGGTCGTCAAGAAATTCGGGTACTGACTCGTGGCCTTGTGGCCTCGCTTCAGCAAATTGGGTATGTGATAGCTTTCGGTGTTTGTGAACATCGAACTTTCGGTTCGTTTCGTCTTCACACACCGCAATCTGGTCTCTTCGACGCAAATTGCTTGGGTGTTATATGGTCAAGCCTCACGGGCAATTAGTATTGGTTAGCTCAACGCCTCACAGCGCTTACACACCCAACCTATCAACGTCGTAGTCTTCGACGGCCCTTCAGGGAACTCAAGGTTCCAGTGAGATCTCATCTTGAGGCAAGTTTCCCGCTTAGATGCTTTCAGCGGTTATCTTTCCCGAACATAGCTACCCGGCAATGCCACTGGCGTGACAACCGGAACACCAGAGGTTCGTCCACTCCGGTCCTCTCGTACTAGGAGCAGCCCCTCTCAAATCTCAAACGTCCACGGCAGATAGGGACCGAACTGTCTCACGACGTTCTAAACCCAGCTCGCGTACCACTTTAAATGGCGAACAGCCATACCCTTGGGACCGGCTTCAGCCCCAGGATGTGATGAGCCGACATCGAGGTGCCAAACACCGCCGTCGATATGAACTCTTGGGCGGTATCAGCCTGTTATCCCCGGAGTACCTTTTATCCGTTGAGCGATGGCCCTTCCATACAGAACCACCGGATCACTAAGACCTACTTTCGTACCTGCTCGACGTGTCTGTCTCGCAGTCAAGCGCGCTTTTGCCTTTATACTCTACGACCGATTTCCGACCGGTCTGAGCGCACCTTCGTACTCCTCCGTTACTCTTTAGGAGGAGACCGCCCCAGTCAAACTACCCACCATACACTGTCCTCGATCCGGATAACGGACCTGAGTTAGAACCTCAAAGTTGCCAGGGTGGTATTTCAAGGATGGCTCCACGCGAACTGGCGTCCACGCTTCAAAGCCTCCCACCTATCCTACACAAGCAAATTCAAAGTCCAGTGCAAAGCTATAGTAAAGGTTCACGGGGTCTTTCCGTCTAGCCGCGGATACACTGCATCTTCACAGCGATTTCAATTTCACTGAGTCTCGGGTGGAGACAGCGCCGCCATCGTTACGCCATTCGTGCAGGTCGGAACTTACCCGACAAGGAATTTCGCTACCTTAGGACCGTTATAGTTACGGCCGCCGTTTACCGGGGCTTCGATCAAGAGCTTCGCGTTAGCTAACCCCATCAATTAACCTTCCGGCACCGGGCAGGCGTCACACCCTATACGTCCACTTTCGTGTTTGCAGAGTGCTGTGTTTTTAATAAACAGTCGCAGCGGCCTGGTATCTTCGACCGGCATGAGCTTACGGAGCAAGTCCTTCACCCTCACCGGCGCACCTTCTCCCGAAGTTACGGTGCCATTTTGCCTAGTTCCTTCACCCGAGTTCTCTCAAGCGCCTTGGTATTCTCTACCCAACCACCTGTGTCGGTTTGGGGTACGGTTCCTGGTTACCTGAAGCTTAGAAGCTTTTCTTGGAAGCATGGCATCAACCACTTCGTGTTCTAAAAGAACACTCGTCATCAGCTCTCGGCCTTAAGATCCCGGATTTACCTAAGATCTCAGCCTACCACCTTAAACTTGGACAACCAACGCCAAGCTGGCCTAGCCTTCTCCGTCCCTCCATCGCAATAACCAGAAGTACAGGAATATTAACCTGTTTTCCATCGACTACGCTTTTCAGCCTCGCCTTAGGGACCGACTAACCCTGCGTCGATTAACGTTGCGCAGGAAACCTTGGTCTTTCGGCGTGGGTGTTTTTCACACCCATTGTCGTTACTCATGTCAGCATTCGCACTTCTGATACCTCCAGCAAGCTTCTCAACTCACCTTCACAGGCTTACAGAACGCTCCTCTACCGCATCATCCGAAGATGATACCCGTAGCTTCGGTGTATGGTTTGAGCCCCGTTACATCTTCCGCGCAGGCCGACTCGACTAGTGAGCTATTACGCTTTCTTTAAAGGGTGGCTGCTTCTAAGCCAACCTCCTAGCTGTCTAAGCCTTCCCACATCGTTTCCCACTTAACCATAACTTTGGGACCTTAGCTGACGGTCTGGGTTGTTTCCCTTTTCACGACGGACGTTAGCACCCGCCGTGTGTCTCCCATGCTCGGCACTTGTAGGTATTCGGAGTTTGCATCGGTTTGGTAAGTCGGGATGACCCCCTAGCCGAAACAGTGCTCTACCCCCTACAGTGATACATGAGGCGCTACCTAAATAGCTTTCGAGGAGAACCAGCTATCTCCGAGCTTGATTAGCCTTTCACTCCGATCCACAGGTCATCCGCTAACTTTTCAACGGTAGTCGGTTCGGTCCTCCAGTTAGTGTTACCCAACCTTCAACCTGCCCATGGATAGATCGCCCGGTTTCGGGTCTATTCCCAGCGACTAGACGCCCTATTAAGACTCGCTTTCGCTACGCCTCCCCTATTCGGTTAAGCTCGCCACTGAAAATAAGTCGCTGACCCATTATACAAAAGGTACGCAGTCACAGAACAAAGTCTGCTCCCACTGCTTGTACGCATACGGTTTCAGGATCTATTTCACTCCCCTCTCCGGGGTTCTTTTCGCCTTTCCCTCACGGTACTAGTTCACTATCGGTCAGTCAGTAGTATTTAGCCTTGGAGGATGGTCCCCCCATATTCAGACAAAGTTTCTCGTGCTCCGTCCTACTCGATTTCATGACTAAGAGATTTTCGCGTACAGGGCTATCACCCACTATGGCCGCACTTTCCAGAGCGTTCCGCTAATCTCAAAGCCACTTAAGGGCTAGTCCCCGTTCGCTCGCCACTACTAAGGGAATCTCGGTTGATTTCTTTTCCTCAGGGTACTTAGATGTTTCAGTTCCCCTGGTTCGCCTCTTGCACCTATGTATTCAGTACAAGATAACCATCTTATGATGGCTGGGTTCCCCCATTCAGACATCTCCGGATCAAAGTCTGTTTGCCGACTCCCCGAAGCTTTTCGCAGGCTACCACGTCTTTCATCGCCTCTGACTGCCAAGGCATCCACCGTATGCGCTTCTTCACTTGACCATATAACCCCAAGCAATCTGGTTATACTGTGAAGACGACATTCGCCGAAAATTCGAATTTCTCAACTAAGAGAACTCACAAATTTTACCTTAGCCTGATCCGTTACCAGTGAAAGTAACGTTCAGTCTATCTTTCTATCACATACCCAAATTTTTAAAGAACGAACTAGTCAAAGACTAGAAATCAACATTCACCATCATCATGATGGAATGCTCATTTCTAAGCTTTATACAAGAGAAGCAGTAGTGGTGGAGCCAAACGGGATCGAACCGTTGACCTCCTGCGTGCAAGGCAGGCGCTCTCCCAGCTGAGCTATGGCCCCGTATTTCTACAGGCGTTTCCCACACAAAATTGGTGGGTCTGGGCAGATTCGAACTGCCGACCTCACCCTTATCAGGGGTGCGCTCTAACCAACTGAGCTACAGACCCAATTTCGAGCTACTAAGGCCGACCTCACCCTGCTCTTAACCACAAAGCATGGGGTACGCTCTAACCAACTCAGCTACAAACCGATACAGGCTGCTTCTTTCGTCTTCTTCAATGAATCAAGCAATTCGTGTGGGAACTTATGGAGCAGCTGATGTCGTCGATTAAGGAGGTGATCCAGCCGCAGGTTCCCCTACGGCTACCTTGTTACGACTTCACCCCAGTCATGAATCACACCGTGGTAACCGTCCTCCCGAAGGTTAGACTAGCTACTTCTGGTGCAACCCACTCCCATGGTGTGACGGGCGGTGTGTACAAGGCCCGGGAACGTATTCACCGTGACATTCTGATTCACGATTACTAGCGATTCCGACTTCACGCAGTCGAGTTGCAGACTGCGATCCGGACTACGATCGGTTTTATGGGATTAGCTCCACCTCGCGGCTTGGCAACCCTTTGTACCGACCATTGTAGCACGTGTGTAGCCCAGGCCGTAAGGGCCATGATGACTTGACGTCATCCCCACCTTCCTCCGGTTTGTCACCGGCAGTCTCCTTAGAGTGCCCACCATTACGTGCTGGTAACTAAGGACAAGGGTTGCGCTCGTTACGGGACTTAACCCAACATCTCACGACACGAGCTGACGACAGCCATGCAGCACCTGTCTCAATGTTCCCGAAGGCACCAATCCATCTCTGGAAAGTTCATTGGATGTCAAGGCCTGGTAAGGTTCTTCGCGTTGCTTCGAATTAAACCACATGCTCCACCGCTTGTGCGGGCCCCCGTCAATTCATTTGAGTTTTAACCTTGCGGCCGTACTCCCCAGGCGGTCAACTTAATGCGTTAGCTGCGCCACTAAGAGCTCAAGGCTCCCAACGGCTAGTTGACATCGTTTACGGCGTGGACTACCAGGGTATCTAATCCTGTTTGCTCCCCACGCTTTCGCACCTCAGTGTCAGTATCAGTCCAGGTGGTCGCCTTCGCCACTGGTGTTCCTTCCTATATCTACGCATTTCACCGCTACACAGGAAATTCCACCACCCTCTACCATACTCTAGCTCGACAGTTTTGAATGCAGTTCCCAGGTTGAGCCCGGGGATTTCACATCCAACTTAACGAACCACCTACGCGCGCTTTACGCCCAGTAATTCCGATTAACGCTTGCACCCTCTGTATTACCGCGGCTGCTGGCACAGAGTTAGCCGGTGCTTATTCTGTCGGTAACGTCAAAACAGCAAAGTATTAATTTACTGCCCTTCCTCCCAACTTAAAGTGCTTTACAATCCGAAGACCTTCTTCACACACGCGGCATGGCTGGATCAGGCTTTCGCCCATTGTCCAATATTCCCCACTGCTGCCTCCCGTAGGAGTCTGGACCGTGTCTCAGTTCCAGTGTGACTGATCATCCTCTCAGACCAGTTACGGATCGTCGCCTTGGTGAGCCATTACCTCACCAACTAGCTAATCCGACCTAGGCTCATCTGATAGCGCAAGGCCCGAAGGTCCCCTGCTTTCTCCCGTAGGACGTATGCGGTATTAGCGTTCCTTTCGAAACGTTGTCCCCCACTACCAGGCAGATTCCTAGGCATTACTCACCCGTCCGCCGCTGAATCCAGGAGCAAGCTCCTCTCATCCGCTCGACTTGCATGTGTTAGGCCTGCCGCCAGCGTTCAATCTGAGCCATGATCAAACTCTTCAGTTCAAACATCTTTGGGTTTTTAAGAAACCCTAAACTTGGCTCAGCAATCGTTGGTTACATCTTTGATTTCTCGCGGAGTAACTTGTGATGCTGATAATCTTGTTGACTATCAGTCTGACTCCACAAGCACCCACACGAATTGCTTGATTCAGTTGTTAAAGAGCGGTTGGTTAAGATCTTTCGTCTCAACCGAGGCGCGCATTCTACAGCAGCCTCATTTGCTGTCAAGTGATTATTTTCAGAAGTTTTCGAAGAATTCTTCAACAACTTCAACCACTTGCGCTTCCGATCTCTCGTCAGCGGGAGGCGAATTCTACAGCGTTACACGCTGCTGTCAACACCTCTTTTTCAACTTCCTTTTGGCTTCGATGAACTGAAGCAACCTGCCGCCGAAACCTACATAACTCATTGAATATCAAGGAGTTTTCCGTTTCGACTGCGCCGGAAGTGGGGCGAATTATAGACATCCTGAATCTGCCGTCAACCGTTAATTTCACTTTTCTTTCAATCACTTGCAGATTGGCTGAAAAACAGTCAACCGCTTCTCTATATAGGAAGTAAACGCCGCGCTTCTATATAGAAGGAATGTCTACAGCACTCCAGCGGCTTTCAAATCAGCCACCGCACCCGCCCCCATCCCAAGCACCCGCTGCAAAACATCCAGCGTATGCTCACCCAACAAGGGAGGCGCCCGACGATACTCAACCGGCGTCTGCGACAAACGAATGGGGCTGGCTACCTGAGGCACCAAACCCGCCAACGCATGCGGCATCTCTATCGCCAAGCCACGCGCCTTGACCTGAGGGTCCTCAAACACTTGCGACAAATCATTGATTGGCCCGCACGGCACGCCCGCCTGCTCCAGCTGAGCAACCCACTCGGCAGTCGTCTTGAACACGGTTGCCTGACGAATCAAAGGAATCAGCTCCGCGCGATTCGCCACCCGCAACTTATTGGTCGCGAAACGCGGATCATCCGCCCACTGCGGCTGCCCCGCCACTTCGGCAAACTTGCGGAACTGCCCGTCATTACCCACGGTGAGGATGAAATCACCATCGGCCGTAGGAAAATCCTGATAAGGCACGATGTTCGGATGCGCATTGCCCAAGCGCTTCGGTGCGTTGCCCGTTGTCAGGTAGTTCATCGCCTGGTTAGCCAGACACGCCACCTGGACATCCAGCAATGCCATGTCGATGTGCTGCCCACCACCGTCGTGATCGCGATGAGCCAGCGCAGCCAGAATGGCTACCGTCGAATACAGACCGGTGAGAATATCCGTCAGCGCCACACCAACTTTCACCGGACCGGCACCCTCATCACCCTCAGGACGCCCGGTCAGGCTCATCAGCCCACCCAGCCCCTGAATCATGAAGTCATAGCCGGCGCGCTTGGCATACGGCCCGGTCTGGCCGAATCCGGTAATCGAGCAATAGATCAGGTCCGGATTGATCGCTTTCAGCGATTCGTAGTCCAGCCCATACGCCGCCAGACCACCGACCTTGAAATTCTCAATGAGGATGTCCGACTTCGCCGCTAGCTCGCGCACCAGCTTCTGACCTTCGGGCCGCGTGAAGTCGATGGTCACCGATTGCTTGTTGCGGTTGGCCGACAGGTAATAAGCCGCCTCAGACGTATTCTCGCCATAAGCGTCTTTAAGGAAGGGCGGCCCCCAGGCGCGCGTATCATCACCATTGCCCGGGCGCTCGACCTTGATCACTTCGGCGCCAAGGTCGGCAAGGATCTGCCCGGCCCACGGTCCGGCCAATACTCGCGATAAATCCAGTACCCGCAGATGCGACAGCGCGCCCATGGTCGCTCTCCTATTAATAGAACGCCTGCAGACCGGTTTGCGCACGCCCGAGGATCAGCGCGTGAACGTCGTGAGTCCCTTCATAGGTATTCACCACTTCCAGGTTGACCAGATGACGGGCCACGCCGAATTCGTCGGAGATGCCGTTACCACCCAACATGTCGCGAGCCATACGGGCGATATCCAGGGACTTGCCGCACGAGTTGCGCTTCATGATCGAAGTGATCTCGACCGCAGCAGTGCCTTCATCTTTCATACGCCCCAACCGCAGGCAGCCTTGCAGGGCCAAGGTGATTTCGGTCTGCATGTCTGCCAGTTTTTTCTGGATCAACTGAGTGGCAGCCAATGGGCGACCGAACTGCTGACGATCGAGGGTGTATTGGCGAGCGGTGTGCCAGCAGAACTCGGCAGCGCCCAGTGCGCCCCAAGAGATGCCATAACGCGCGGAGTTGAGGCAGGTAAACGGACCTTTCAGGCCACGCACATCCGGGAAGATGTTCTCTTCCGGCACAAACACGTTATCCATAACGATTTCACCAGTGATCGACGCGCGCAGGCCGACCTTGCCGTGAATCGCCGGAGCGCTCAGGCCTTTCCAGCCTTTTTCCAGGACGAAGCCACGAATGTCACCGGCGTCGTCTTTGGCCCAGACCACGAACACATCGGCGATCGGGCTGTTGGTGATCCACATTTTCGCGCCGGTCAGGCTGTAGCCGCCGTCGACCTTACGTGCACGAGTGATCATCGCGCCCGGGTCGGAACCGTGGTTGGGTTCGGTCAGACCGAAGCAGCCGATCCATTCGCCGGAAGCCAGCTTCGGCAGGTACTTCTGCTTTTGCGCTTCGGTGCCGAATTCGTTGATCGGCACCATCACCAGCGACGACTGTACGCTCATCATCGAGCGGTAGCCGGAGTCGACACGCTCGACTTCACGGGCAATCAGACCGTAGCTGACATAGTTCAGGCCGCTGCCGCCGTACTGTTCAGGGATGGTCGCGCCCAACAGACCGACTTCGCCCATCTCGCGGAAGATCGCCGGGTCGGTTTTCTCATGACGGAAGGCTTCAAGAACGCGTGGCGCGAGCTTCTGCTGAGCGAACTGCTCGGCGGTGTCGCGGATCATGCGCTCTTCTTCAGTGAGCTGTTGATCCAGCAGCAGGGGATCGATCCAATTGAAGCTAGCTTTACCGCCCATGAGTCTGTCCTCGCAAATCGGTGAATTAACGTGGCATTGATCCTAGGCGCGGTTCGCCGTCGCGGCAAACGAGGATTTCGCATTCTGTTGTGCTAATTTCTCACTCCGAAACGTCGCGAAATGCCTTTTATGCGGCGCATTAGTGAGGTTGACGTACATGCGCAGGAAGATCCCCAGCACCACCGCCCTGATCAGTTTCGAAGCTGCCGCGCGCCACGAGAGCTTTACCCGCGCTGCCGAAGAACTTTCCCTGACTCAAGGCGCCATTTGTCGACAAATAGCCAGCCTTGAGGAGTTCCTCAGTGTGGAACTGTTCCGACGCTCGCGACGCGGAGTGAAGCTGACCGAGGCGGGGCTTTCCTACAGCCGCCGAGTCGCGACGCAACTGGATGCAGTCGAACGCGACACGCTGTCAGTGATGGGCCAGCAAGGCACCAACGTAATTGAACTGGCGGTGGTGCCGACCTTCGGCACGCAATGGCTGCTGCCACGTCTGAAAGATTTCCAGCTCAAGCATCCGGAAGTCACGGTCAACCTGACCAACCGCACCCGGCCCTTTCTGTTTGCCGATACCGAATTCGATGCAGCGATCTACTTCGGTGATGCCGATTGGTCCGGTACCGAATCCCACAGGCTGATGGGCGAGAATCCGATGCCGGTCTGTAGCCCCGCCCTACTCGGCAACAAGACGCTTCTGACAGCCGCAGCCATCGCCGAACTGCCGCTGCTGCAGCAGACCACCCGACCTTACGCCTGGCGCCAGTGGTTCAACTCGCAACAGCTGAATATCCCCCGCGACATGACAGGCCCGCGCTACGAGCTATTCTCCATGCTCGCCCAAGCGGCCATGCACGACATGGGCATTGCGCTGATTCCACCGTTCCTGATTCAGCGCGAGCTGGCCGAGAAACGCTTGGTGATTGCAAACCCGCAGGCGCTTTCCAGCATCAAGGCCTACTACCTGATGATTCCTGAGCGAAAGGTCGAATCAGCGTCATTAAAGGCATTTCGTGACTGGCTGGTAACTCAGGCACAGAGCTACAGCCTAGAAGGGTAAAGGCTTACAACGCTACCTAACCCCGTAGTCAGGAAAACAAAAGCCCTACAGATATAAGTATTTGTCGCAATTCAACAGACTGTATCCGAAAGTCGTACAGACGTCCCACAAGCGCCTATCGACGTGGCTTTGAGCCTTCATCGGCGACTCATTACTGCCTATTCACGCCACCGATGAGAAATTTTTCCATATTCAGCCAGAATCCTTACAGGGCACGGCCTGCAAGGGGTTGCGCCGGCCACTGCGACATTCGGTCACGGGATGACTTGTAGTTAATTTTCCGTCACCCGTCATAATCCCTTGAAGGGCATAAAGTTCGCCTGCAAAATGCCGCGCCCCGCCCTGATTTGGCGGGATCGTGCTGATCGGCCGCCCCAGTCGCACCATCCGTAGTGCATGGGTTTACTCAATAAGATCACGCAGGAGATTTGACGTGCACATTGGTGTTCCTCTCGAAACCCAGACCGGTGAAACACGGGTTGCTGCAACCCCGGAAACCATAAAAAAGCTGATCAGCCAAGGTCATAAGGTCACTGTGCAAACCGGCGCCGGCGTTAAAGCCAGCGTTGTTGACAGTGCCTATGAAGCGGCAGGCGCAACCATTGGCAGTGCCAATGACGCGTTTGGCGCCGAGCTGATTCTCAAAGTGGTCGCCCCAAGCGATGCCGAACTGACGCTGATCAAGCGCGGTACGGTGCTGGTGGGCATGCTCAACCCGTTCAACAACGAAACCATCGCGAAGATGGCCGAGTGCGGCATTACCGCGTTCGCCCTCGAAGCGGCGCCGCGCACCTCACGCGCGCAGAGTCTCGATGTGTTGTCGTCGCAGGCGAACATTGCCGGCTATAAGGCTGTGTTGTTGGCCGCTCACTACTATCCTCGCTTCATGCCGATGCTGATGACCGCTGCGGGCACCGTGAAAGCGGCGCGCGTGCTGATTCTTGGTGCCGGTGTGGCCGGGTTGCAGGCGATCGCCACGGCGAAACGTCTGGGTGCGGTGATCGAAGCTTCTGACGTGCGTCCGGCGGTAAAAGAGCAAATTGAATCCCTCGGTGCCAAATTCGTCGACGTGCCGTACGAGACCGATGAAGAGCGTGAATGCGCCGTCGGTGTCGGCGGTTACGCGCGACCAATGCCGGCGAGCTGGATGCAGCGTCAGGCCCAGGCTGTGCACGAACGCGCCAAGCAGGCTGACATCGTCATCACCACCGCGCTGATTCCGGGCCGCAAGGCACCGACGCTATTGAGCGCGGAAACCGTGGCGCAGATGAAACCGGGTTCGGTGGTCATCGATCTCGCGGCGGCTCAGGGCGGCAACTGCCCGTTGACCGTGGCCGATCAGGTCGTGGTCGAAAATGGCGTGACCATTTGCGGCCCAACCAATCTGGCCGGTGAAGTCGCAGCAGACGCCTCGGCACTTTACGCGCGCAACCTGCTGGACTTCCTCAAGCTGGTATTCACCAAAGAAGGCCAGTTCGACGTCAACCTCGAAGACGACATCGTCGCCGCGTGCCTGATGTGCCGCGACGGCCAAGTCATCCGCAAAAACGCCTAAGCAGGGATTCAGACGATGGAAGAGCTTATCTCCCCCGGTATCTACAACCTGATCATCTTCGTGCTGGCGATTTATGTCGGTTACCACGTGGTCTGGAACGTTACACCTGCGCTGCACACGCCTTTGATGGCAGTAACCAACGCCATCTCGGCGATCGTGATCGTCGGCGCCATGCTCGCGGCCGCACTGACCGTTACGCCGCTGGGCAAAACCATGGGCACCCTCGCCGTGGCACTGGCTGCGGTCAACGTGTTCGGTGGCTTCCTGGTCACCCGCCGCATGCTTGAGATGTTCAAGAAGAAAGCCCCGAAAGTAAAAGAAGAGGCGCCGAAGTAATGAGCATGAATCTCGTCACGACGCTCTACCTGATCGCGTCGATCTGCTTTATCCAGGCCCTCAAAGGCTTGTCGCACCCGACTACCTCGCGGCGCGGCAACCTGTTCGGCATGCTCGGCATGGCGTTGGCCATCCTGACCACCGTCGGCCTTATCTATAAGTTGGGCGCTGAGCTGGCCACGGCCGGTATCGGTTACGTGATCGTTGGCCTGCTGGTCGGCGGCACCGCCGGTTCGATCATGGCCAAGCGCGTTGAAATGACCAAGATGCCGGAATTGGTCGCCTTCATGCACAGCATGATCGGCCTTGCGGCAGTGTTCATTGCCATCGCCGCTGTGGTGGAGCCGCAATCGCTGGGCATCGTCAAGCAACTGGGCGACTCGATTCCGGCGGGCAACCGTCTGGAGCTGTTCCTCGGCGCTGCGATCGGTGCGATCACCTTCTCCGGTTCGGTGATTGCGTTCGGCAAGCTGTCGGGCAAGTACAAGTTCCGTCTGTTCCAGGGCGCCCCGGTACAGTTCGCTGGTCAGCACAAGCTCAATGCCGTGCTGGGTCTGGCGACGCTGGCACTGGGTCTGACCTTCATGTTCACCGGCAACCTCACCGCATTCGCGCTGATGTTGGCGCTGGCGTTCGTGATGGGCGTGTTGATCATCATCCCGATTGGCGGCGCCGACATGCCGGTCGTGGTGTCGATGCTCAACAGCTACTCGGGCTGGGCGGCGGCGGGAATTGGCTTCTCGCTGAACAACTCGATGCTGATCATCGCCGGTTCGCTGGTGGGTTCGAGCGGCGCGATCCTCTCGTACATCATGTGCAAAGCGATGAACCGTTCCTTCTTTAATGTACTGCTCGGCGGCTTCGGCAACACGGCAGACGCAGGTCCTGCCGGTGCGAAAGAAGCACGTCCGGTGAAATCCGGTTCGGCTGACGACGCGACCTTCCTGCTGACCAACGCCGACACCGTGATCATCGTCCCGGGCTACGGTCTGGCAGTGGCACGTGCGCAACATGCGCTGAAAGAGCTGACCGAGAAGCTGACCCACCGTGGCGTGACTGTGAAGTACGCGATCCACCCCGTGGCGGGCCGTATGCCGGGGCACATGAACGTTCTGCTCGCCGAGGCCGAAGTGCCTTACGACCAGGTGTTTGAGATGGAGGACATCAACTCCGAGTTCGGTCAGGCCGACGTGGTGCTGGTGCTCGGCGCGAACGATGTGGTCAACCCGGCCGCAAAGAACGATCCCAAATCGCCGATTGCCGGCATGCCGATTCTCGAAGCGTTCAAAGCCAAGACCATCATCGTCAACAAGCGCTCGATGGCCAGCGGCTATGCCGGTCTGGACAACGAATTGTTCTACCTGGACAAAACCATGATGGTGTTCGGCGACGCGAAGAAAGTCATCGAAGACATGGTCAAAGCGGTCGAATAATTCCCCGCTGCAATAGCGAACGCCCCGACTTGTCGGGGCGTTTTTGTTTGCGCAAACAGTCGGACAATTTGCCGCGTTGTTGCAGATCCGGTAACGGTGTTTTACTTCAAACCCGCTAAATAGACGCCTCGTTTGCGACCTTGGTAGCGGGACAGGCGCTCGTCAAATTCACTAGACTGCGCATCCTGCTACTCGCTTCCCGAGATAATAATCCATGTACCGTGACCGTATTCGCCTGCCTTCGTTGTTGGATAAAGTGATGAGCGCCGCCGACGCAGCCGCTTTGATTGAGGACGGCATGACCGTCGGCATGAGCGGTTTCACCCGCGCCGGCGAAGCCAAAGCAGTCCCTCACGCACTGGCCGAGCGGGCCAAGGTCACGCCGCTGAAGATCAGCCTGATGACCGGCGCCAGCCTGGGCAACGACCTCGACAAGCAACTGACCGAAGCCGGCGTGCTGTCGCGTCGCATGCCGTTCCAGGTCGACAGCACCCTGCGCAAGGCGATCAATGCCGGCCAGGTTATGTTTATCGACCAGCATCTGTCGGAAACCGTCGAGCAACTGCGCAACCAACAACTGAAGCTGCCGGACATCGCGGTCATCGAAGCCGTGGCCATCACCGAGCAAGGCCACATCGTGCCGACCACCTCGGTGGGCAACTCGGCGAGCTTCGCGATTTTCGCCAAACAGGTAATCGTCGAAATCAATATGGCGCACAACGCCAACCTCGAAGGCCTGCATGACATCTATATCCCGACTTACCGCCCGACGCGCACGCCGATCCCGCTGGTAAAAGTCGATGATCGCATCGGCAGCACCGCGATTCCGATTCCGCCGGAGAAGATTGTCGCCATCGTCATCACTCAGCAGGCCGATTCGCCGTCTACCGTGTCGTCGCCGGACGTCGACACCAACGCCATTGCCGATCACCTGATCACCTTCTTCAAGCAGGAAGTCGACGCCGGGCGCATGACCAACAAGCTCGGCCCGTTGCAGGCGGGGATCGGCAACATTGCCAACGCGGTGATGTGCGGTCTGATCGATTCGCCGTTTGAAGACCTGACGATGTACTCCGAAGTGCTGCAGGATTCGACCTTCGATCTGATCGACGCCGGCAAGCTGAGCTTTGCGTCGGGCAGCTCGATCACCCTGTCGGAACGCCGCAACAGCGACGTGTTCGGCAATCTGGAGAAGTACAAGGACAAACTGGTGCTGCGTCCGCAGGAAATCTCCAACCACCCGGAAGTGGTGCGCCGCCTAGGCATCATCGGGATCAACACGGCGCTGGAGTTCGACATCTACGGCAACGTCAACTCCACCCACGTTTGCGGCACGCGGAT
This sequence comes from Pseudomonas sp. Mb7, assembly GCF_054790525.1. NCBI lineage: Bacteria > Pseudomonadati > Pseudomonadota > Gammaproteobacteria > Pseudomonadales > Pseudomonadaceae > Pseudomonas > Pseudomonas sp. Mb7. Next base: position 5,759,113 of record NZ_CP186501.1, on the reverse strand, counting down.
GATGAACGGCATCGGCGGTTCCGGCGACTTCGCGCGTAACGCGCATCTGGCGGTGTTCGTGACCAAGTCGATCGCCAAGGGCGGCGCGATTTCCAGCGTGGTGCCGATGGTCAGCCACGTTGACCACACCGAGCACGATGTCGACATTCTGGTGACCGAAGTTGGGCTGGCTGACTTGCGCGGCCTGGCGCCACGGGAACGGGCGCGGGTGATCATCGATAACTGTGTGCACCCGGACTTCCGTCAAGCGCTGGATGATTACTTCACGAAGGCCTGTGCAATTGGTGGCCATACCCCACACATTCTGCGTGAAGCGTTGAGCTGGCATGTGAACCTGGAAGAAACCGGGCGCATGCTTGCGGTGTAATTCACACAGATAAACCGTTGGCGCAAACACAGTTTGCGTCAGCGGATTGTTGTAATCTTCAAAGCTTACAAAAACTGTACTGCTGTACTGGTCTTTTCCTACAGCTTTTGCCTACCTTTTTCCTCGAATTGAGCAATAACGCACCACTTAAGTGCGGACAGGTACAGTTTGCTCGTTTTTGACCCGTACACCCCCTATAAACAGTTAACTGGTCACTCACAATACAGTTGAACTGTATCTAGAGAGACTTGGCAAACGAGAGGATCATGGGCACCAGTCAAACCACTACCTGATCCCGCCACAAGCGGAAGGATGTCAACCATGGAACGTACACTCAGTTCCGAACTGTTCTTCGAAGACAAAGCTGTAAACACCCAGGCTTCCCTGCCTCTGCGCGTTATCGCCAACCTGATGTTGTGGCAGCGCCGCATCTCCAGCCGCCATCAACTGGCTCGCCTGGATTCGCGTTTGCTGGCTGACGCCGGTATCAGCGAAGCACAACGCTACGAAGAGCTGAGCAAGCCGTTCTGGCGCTAAGTAGCGTCGCTGGCTCTGGTCGTTAGACCCACCGCCAGCAACCCGAATTGAACAAACGAAACCCGTCGTGGGAAACCACGACGGGTTTCGTCGTTTTGGGGGGGTTTTAAGTCTCTATACAGCTGGCTTTATCACCGGCAGGTACAGTTTATTAGAATCGCTACCTGAACCAGTACAATTTGCCTCTTCTGTATCTGCCTATTCCTCTGTCGCAGGCTCAACATGACCTTCCGCCTTCACCGGCAATAAGGAATACGTCATGAATGACTTACAGGATGTTTCAGAAAGCTTCAGCCAACCCTACCCTCGCCCAAACGCTCTGCGTCGCCTGTTTCTCGGACTTCGGGACAGCCTGGCACGCGCCAAAACGCGGCAACTGCTGGCTCAACTGGATGGCCGTGACCTCGCCGATCTTGGCCTCAGCCACGCCGATCGCCTGCATGAACTGGATAAACCCTTCTGGCGCTAGCATTCTGCCCACTGTGCGAATCCCGCAAAGCAGGCCTAATATCCACACAGAACGTGGCGAATGTTGTGTCACTGGCGTCTGACTCCTCAGATACCGAGCCACCTCTCAATACGGTTTATCCATAGGAGTTACACCATGTCCCGTCTTCGTCTGCTCAGCGCTGCCGCCCTGTTGGCCGTGGCTGCCAACGCCAGCGCCACCAGTTTCATCGTCACCACCGACGCCGTTGTCGGTGCACTGAAGTCCTCGTCCGACGCGACTTCCGACGTCACCTCCTCCTTCCGTGACGACAAGATCGTGCTCGCCGCCCGTGACGATGCCGCCAGCTTCGTCGCCAGCGAAGGTGAAATCCGTGGGGTGAAACTGGAAAGCGCGCTGGATCACATCCGTCACCAGGCGCCACAGCTGCAAGCCACTGACGCACAACTGGCTCAAGCTATTCTGACGATCTAAACGATCGCAGCCATGCGGGACACGCCAGGCGTGTCCCGATGTTTCGGCGCTGGCTCTGGCCCGGGCATTGCGCTAGCCTTTGGGCTCACTAAAAATTACCGAGTCCGATGCGCTTTCTTCCAAATCTACTGATTCCCTCCGTATTGTTCACCGCCTGCTGGGCGACATCGGTCGATGCCTTTGATGCTTTCAATGCGTCGACGCAAGGCACCGTCGTCAGTGGTTACGCCACCAGCATGGTGTCTTCCGCACCGTTCGACCGTAAACTGCTGCTCACGGCCCACGATGATGCCGCAGCTTTTGTTGCCAGTGACGGTGAATGGCGAGGTGCTCGACTGGAATCCGCGCTGCATTACCTGCGCAAAACCCGGCCGAAACTTCATGTCAGCGACCTTGAACTGGCAGAGGCAATTCTCGTCCAATAGTTATCCTGTACCCCTGTTATCCTTGCCCTTCCGGAGTCGTTCCATGCGTAGCCCGCTGATTGCTGCCGCCCTTGGCCTGTTTTTGTTGGCCGACGTGGCCCAGGCGCACACCCTGGTAGCCACCAGTAACATCATCGTTCGTGCCTCCCAGCGCACTATCGATTTCACTTCCGACACCACCACGTCGATCCGCGATTCGAAAATCATCCGCGAAGCACACGATGATGCCGCCAGTTTCGTCGCCACTAACGGTGATATCCGTGGCGCGCATCTGGAAGCCGCGCTCAACACCCTGCGCACCCGTGTGCCGGAAGCGCGCGACGCCAGCGATCAGGTTCTCGCCGAAGCCATCCTCGCACTGTGAAGTCACTCGGCACCTGGCTGCTGGTCGGGGCGTTGTTGCTGCTTGGCAACAGCGCCCACGCCGGCCTGCAATTGCGGCTCAAGACCGACGGTCTGAGCCCTGCCCAACAACAGGCCAGCCAGGCGCTGATCGATGAGGCGATGCAAAAGCTGCCGCCGAGCTTTATCGAGCGGCTGGATCGGCGCATCGATGTCGGCTGGACCGACGACATGCCGAGCAACGCCTATGGCCAAGCCACGCTGGTCGCCGAACTCGACCTGAATCGCAAACTGCTCGCCAGCCTGACTGACGGCAGCGCCGCCAAAGAAAAAACCAATCGCCCCCACGGCACTGTGCGTCAGGAACTGCTCGCCACGGTGCTGCACGAAATTACCCACATTTACGATCGCGCGCGCTTGTGGCCGGACGCCGAGCGCACGCGAATCCAGCGCTGCACCCGCCGCTTCAACAGCGCCGGGCTGATCGGCATTCCCGATGAGTGTCGCGGGCAGAACGGCCGGCGTTTCACCCTCAGTGATGACCCGCGCCTGCTCGATCTCGCCGGTTGGCAGCAATACGTCGGTCGTCGGGGTGAGCGTGAACAGCACAACCGCCAGATCGCCCGCAGCCCGGACCTGTACGAAATCTCCAGCCCGAAGGAGTTTGTCGCGGTCAACATGGAGTATTTCCTCCTCGACCCGAGCTATGCCTGCCGTCGCCCGGCGCTGTATCGCTATTACCAGGAGCACTTCGGCTGGGCACCGCCGGCCAAGGACACCTGCAGCAAGACCTTCTCCTTTTTGAATGCCGGTAACGACTTCGCCAAGCAACCCTTGGGGCAAGTTGATCCGGAACGGGTTTACGCCGTCGATTACCTGTTGGCCGAAGCCAATCAGAACTGGGTCAGCCGCTGGGGCCACAGCATGTTGCGTCTGGTGATTTGCGCGCCGGGCCGCCCGCGTGGGCCGGATTGCCGGCTCGATCTGGATCAGCATCTGGTGCTGTCCTACCGCGCCTTTGTCGGCGATGTGCAGCTGTCGAGCTGGGACGGACTGGTCGGCAAATACCCATCGCGATTGTTCGTGCTGCCGCTCGCGCAGGTCATCGACGAATACACCAAGACCGAATTGCGCAGCCTTGCTTCCGTGCCGCTGAACCTGTCACGGGACGAGATCGAAGGCGTGGTCGAGCACGCGGCCGAAATGCATTGGAGCTACGACGGCAACTACTTCTTCCTCTCCAACAACTGCGCGGTGGAAGGTCTGAAGCTGTTGCGCAGCGGCAGTAACAACAACCAGTTCGTGGGTCTGGACAGCATCATGCCCAACGGTTTGCTGGAAGTGATGAAGGGCCGTGGTCTGGCGGACACCAGCGTGCTAGATGATCCGAAAGAAGCCCTGCGCCTGGGTTACCGCTTCGACTCGTTCCGCGATCGCTATCAGGCGATGTTCGATGTGCTGAAGAAGCAATTGCCGATCAAGCAGAATACCGTTGAGGAATGGCTTTCACTGACAGCCGAAGAACGCCGCGAGTGGTTCGAACGCGCCGACTTGCGTACCAGCGCCGCGCTGCTGTTGCTGGAGCAAGCCAGCTATCGCCGCCAATTGCTGCTGGCGCAGGATGAGGTGAAGCAGCGTTACCTCGGCGCGCGGGAACTGGAAAACGGCGGGATGGATAAAGCCAACGCGACCTTGCAGGAAATTCTCGCCAACAGCGGGTTCCTCAGTCGTCCGGCGGAATTGCTCGATTCCAAGGGTTACGGACTGCCCCAGCCGACCGAGTTCAGTCGACTCGAAGCGGAGAGCAGTCAGCGGCAGAAGAAGCTGCTGGCACTGTCCGGAGATCTGGATGCAGAAGTGCGTAAGTTACTGGAGCCCAAGCGGGCTGCGGAAATTGCGGCCAGTGAGGAGAACGTGAAGCAGATCGGCGCGCATTTACGAAAATTGCACAAGGCCTCGGGCGGACTGGAATTGCCCTGAAAAAAAGATCGCAGCCCTTGGCTGCGATCTTTTTTATTGCCTGCAGATCAATACAAAACGCCATCGAGAATTTCGTAGACGATCCCGGTGCCCACCGCGATCAGCACGATATCACCCCCCGCCCGGCGCCATTCGTAACCCGGGTACACCGGCAGACGACCTAACGCCCGATTATCCAGACGCTCGCCGTAATAGCCGTGCGGCAACGGCCGGCCACGCTCCAGATGGATCCCCGGAGGCGGCGGCGCACCGCGTACAAAGTAGCCATGATTGTCACGAATGGTCTGGCGCACCGGGCCAAAATCGCGCGGGGGCGGGCCACCACGGTGGTCGTTCTGTGGGCCACGGTGGTCGTCACCGTGATTATCGCCGCGGTTATCGTGCTGGCCCTGTTGCGGGCCGCCGTGATCATGATCGTCGCGCGGATCGGCGCTGGCCAGCAGCGGTGTCGCGCTGATCATCAGCACGCCCAGTCCGGCCATCAGACGTTTCGGCATTTTCATCGGGTCTTTCCTCACGGCACAAACAGCAAAAAGGGACTCAGAACCTGGTTCTGAATCCCTCGGTCTTGCTGGATTAGTCTGTGCCGCGAGGTGCTAATTCCTCTGTATCAGGAACTTTACCTTTAGCTGACGCGGGCCTTACGCACGCCTTCGGAGAGAGCCGAGCACAGGCTCAGCACGCCGTCGATGGCCTGGTCGGGTGTGGTCGCGTTGGCGATGTGATCGATCAATGCCGAACCCACCACCACACCGTCGGCCAAACGCGCGATGGACGCCGCCTGCTCCGGCGTACGGATGCCGAAACCGATGCTGATCGGCAGATCGGTATGACGACGCAGACGGGTCACCGCCTCTTCAACGTGCTCCAGCGTCGCCGCGCCGGCACCGGTCACACCGGCGACCGACACGTAGTAAACGAAACCGGAACTGCCGTTGAGCACCTTCGGCAGACGCGCGTCGTCAGTGGTCGGCGTGGTCAGGCGGATGAAGTCCAGACCCGCAGCCTGCGCCGGGTCGCACAGCTCGGCGTTATGCTCAGGCGGCATGTCGACCACGATCAGACCATCGACGCCGGCCTCTTTCGCATCGGCGATGAAGCGCTCAACGCCATACATATGGATCGGGTTGAAGTAGCCCATCAGCACCAGCGGCGTATCGCTGTTGCCTTCACGGAACTCGCGAACCATTTGCAGGGTTTTCGCCAGGTTCTGTTTGGCGCCCAAGGCACGGATGTTCGCCAGTTGAATCGCCGGGCCGTCGGCCATCGGGTCGGTGAACGGCATGCCCAACTCGATCACGTCGGCGCCGGCGCCCGGCAAGCCTTTGAGGATCGCCAGCGAGGTGTCGTAGTCCGGATCACCGGCGGTGACGAAGGTCACCAGCGCGGCGCGGTTCTGTTCTTTGAGGTCGGCAAAGCGGGTTTGCAGGCGGCTCATCAGTGTTTCTCCTGCTTCGACTGTTCCATATGGTGCATGACGGTCTGCATGTCTTTGTCGCCACGGCCCGACAGGTTGACCACCATCAGGTGATCCTTCGGTAGCTTCGGTGCACGTTTGAACACTTCAGCCAGGGCGTGGGCGCTTTCCAGGGCAGGAATGATCCCCTCCAGGCGGCAGCATTTGTGGAACGCATCCAGCGCTTCGTCGTCAGTCACCGAGGTGTATTGAACGCGGCCGATGTCATGCAACCAAGCGTGTTCAGGGCCGATGCCTGGGTAATCGAGGCCAGCGGATATCGAGTGGGCGTCGATGATCTGGCCATCGTCGTCCTGCAGCAGGAAGGTACGGTTGCCGTGCAGCACACCCGGAACGCCGCCATTCAGGCTCGCTGCATGCTTGCCGGTTTCGATGCCGTAACCCGCGGCTTCAACGCCGATGATCTCGACGCTCTTGTCATCAAGGAACGGGTGGAACAGGCCCATGGCGTTAGACCCGCCACCGATGCACGCCACCAGGCTGTCCGGCAGGCGACCTTCCTGAGCCTGCAACTGATCGCGGGTTTCCTTGCCGATCACGGCCTGGAAGTCGCGAACCATCGCTGGGTATGGATGTGGGCCGGCCACGGTGCCGATCAGGTAAAAGGTGTTGTCGACGTTGGTCACCCAGTCACGCAGGGCTTCATTCATCGCATCTTTCAGGGTGCCGGTGCCAGCCACCACCGGGATCACTTCAGCGCCCAGCAACTTCATGCGGAACACGTTGGCCTGCTGACGTTCGATGTCAGTGGTGCCCATGTAGATCACGCAGTCCAGACCGAAACGTGCGGCGACGGTGGCAGTGGCCACGCCGTGCATGCCGGCGCCGGTCTCGGCGATGATGCGTTTCTTGCCCATGCGCCGTGCCAGCAGGATCTGGCCGATGCAGTTGTTAATCTTGTGCGCGCCGGTGTGGTTCAGCTCTTCGCGCTTGAGATAAATCTTTGCGCCGCCGCAGAACTCGGTCAGGCGTTCAGCGAAATACAGCGGACTCGGACGGCCGACGTAATCACGCTGGAAGTAGGCCAATTCTTCTTTGAACGCCGGATCTTCCTTGGCCGCTTCGTATTCGCGGGCCAGATCGAGGATCAACGGCATCAGGGTTTCCGCCACGTAGCGGCCACCGAACGAGCCGAACAGGCCGTTGGCGTCAGGGCCGTTACGCAGATCAGAGGTGTTCGAAGTCTGGGTCATGAGTCGCTCCAGGTGAATTCGGGTCAAAAGACAATGACGACCACTCTACCCCTGACCTTCTACGCTGAAAACCGATAAGATCGCCACAACCTGTCAGGAAAACTCACAGATACCATGAGCCACGACCTTCCCCCGCTGAACGCCTTGCGTGCGTTCGAAGCCACCGCCCGGCTGAACAGCGTCAGTCAGGCTGCCGAACAGCTGCACGTCACCCATGGCGCGGTCAGTCGTCAGCTCAAGGTGTTGGAAGAACACCTTGGCGTCAGTCTGTTCGTCAAAGATGGGCGCGGCTTGAAACTCACAGATGCCGGCATGCGGTTACGCGATGCAAGTGGCGAGGCGTTTGACCGCTTGCGCAGTGTTTGCGCCGAGCTGACGCAGAGCACCGCCGATGCACCGTTCGTCTTGGGTTGCTCTGGAAGTCTGTTAGCGCGCTGGTTTATTCCGCGTTTGGGGCGATTGAATGCCGATCTGCCGGATTTGCGGCTGCACCTGTCGGCGGGCGAAGGCGATCTCGATCCACGACGCCCGGGGCTGGATGCTTTGCTGCTGTTCGCCGAACCACCGTGGCCGGCGGACATGCAAGTCTATGAACTGGCCGCAGAACGTATCGGCCCGGTGATAAGTCCGCTGTTCAGCGGCTATCAACGCCTGCAAACCGCGCCAGCCTCGGCACTGCTAAACGAACCGTTGCTGCACACCACTTCGCGCCCGCAAGCCTGGCCGAGTTGGGCGCAGCAGAACGCACTCGACGCAAAAGCATTGAAGCTGGGGCAAGGTTTCGAGCATTTGTATTATTTGCTGGAGGCAGCAGTTGCTGGGCTTGGCGTGGCCATCGCGCCGGAGCCGCTAGTGACGGAAGATTTGAAGGCCGGTCGCCTGGTTGCGCCATGGGGCTTTTGTGAAACCCCGGCGCAACTGGCGTTGTGGCTACCCAAGCGCGCCGCAGACGGGCGCGCTCGGCAACTGGCGCAGTGGCTCAAGAACGAACTGCGCCAGACGGATCACTCGCCGCGCTTGAACAGCAAGTAAGCCGCCAGCAGACCGATCGCACCGACGGCCACACCGGCCGTCGTCCATGGATGTTCCTGGGCGTAATCACGGGTGGCGATCCCGGTTTCGCGGGTTTTCACTTTGACTTCTTCATAGGCATCGCTGAGCAGATGGCGCGAGTGCTTCAGCGCACTTTCGGCATTGCTTTTCAGCGCCTTGAGGGTCTTGCGCGACTCGTCCGAAGCGTCGTCTTTCAAGCTTTCCAACGATTTGAGCAGACTCTCGATCTCGGCTTCCATGCTTTGCAACGAGGCTTTACGTAAAGAGGTGTTGGCCATGGTGGCTCTCCTGCATTGGTGATGAGTGGCGTGTGTTGGTTGGGACTTCAGCGGTTTGAGAAAGTGCAGAAAATCTGAACTTCGCCTGCGCGATGCCGCCGAAATCAACAGCGCAGATTCACTGCTAGTCTCAATTCCACACGCCAAGGAGATCGCCATGAGTGACCATCACACGTACAAGAAAGTCGAGCTGGTCGGTTCGTCCGCCAGCAGCATCGAAGACGCCATCAACAACGCGCTGGCCGAAGCCAACAAGAGCATCAAGCATCTTGAGTGGTTTGAAGTGGTCGACACCCGTGGCCACATCAAGGACGGCAAGGCGGCGCACTTTCAGGTGACGCTGAAAGTCGGCTTCCGCATTGCCAGCAGCTGAGTTTGGTCTAGTCTTCTGAACTTGCGCGCTGGCCGAGTGCCATAGGAATGGCAAAGCGCTACAGGGTGAGTGCATCGGGTCAACGCTCGATGCCCGCCTCTTTTAATCCGACCAGGGAGTGCGACCGATGAAGAAGTTCATGTTGGCAGTAGGTTTGTTGAGCCTTGCGGGTGGTGCGTTTGCTGCCGGCAAGCCATGTGAAGAGCTGAAAAGCGAGATTGCGGCGAAGCTGGATGCCAAGGGCGTTTCCGGGTATTCGCTGGAGATTGTCGATAAGGGCGCAGCGGCTGGCGGCGACGTCGTCGGTACCTGCGAAGGTGGCACCAAGGAAATCGTCTACAAGCGCGGTTGAGTGCGCCTGAAATGCAAAAGCCGACGTGAAGGCGTCGGCTTTTTTGTGTTCAGGATTTGGGATTTTTAGTGGATTTGAAATCGAACCCCCTCACCCCAGCCCTCTCCCCCAAAGGGGGCGAGGGGGAAAGGGAGCAGATCGGGGGGCTGTTCAAAACCTGAGTTCGACTCGATTTTTCAGGTCGATGTCGAGCGCGAGAACACCTCAATCAGTCCCCTCTCCCTCCGGGAGAGGGTTAGGGTGAGGGGCTTTTCAGCCCTTCATCACCTGCGCCAACAACTCGTACGAATGCACGCGATCGGCGTGTTCGTAGAGATCACTGGTAAAAATCAGCTCATCCGCCTGGGTCTGCTCAACCAGCACCTCCAGCTTCGCGCGAATCTTCTGCGGGCTACCAACCATCGCCAGACCGAGGAAATCACCCACCGCCTCACGCTCATGGGGCAACCACAAGCCATCCATGGTTTTCACCGGCGGACGCTGCACCAGGCTCTGCCCACGCATCAACGCGAGAATGCGCTGGTACACCGAAGTCGCCAGGTAATCGGCTTGCTCATCAGTATCGGCGGCCACCAGCGGCACGCCGAGCATCACGTACGGCTTGTCGAGCACCGCCGAGGGTTTGAAGTGATTGCGATAAACGCGAATCGCCTCGTGCATGAAACGCGGGGCGAAGTGCGAGGCGAAGGCGTAAGGCAAGCCGCGCTCACCGGCCAGTTGCGCACTGAACAGGCTGGAACCGAGCAGCCAGATCGGCACATTGGTGCCGCTGCCCGGCATCGCGATCACGCGCTGATCCGGCGTGCGCGGGCCGAGGTAGCGCACCAGTTCGGCGACGTCTTCGGGGAAATCATCAGCGCTGCCGGAGCGTTCACGGCGCAACGCCCGAGCAGTCATTTGATCGGAGCCGGGCGCGCGGCCCAGGCCGAGATCGATCCGTCCCGGATAGAGACTTTCGAGGGTGCCGAACTGCTCGGCGATCACCAGCGGCGCATGGTTGGGCAGCATCACGCCGCCGGAGCCAACGCGGATGGTCGACGTTCCGCCCGCCAGATAACCCAGCAGCACCGACGTTGCCGAACTGGCAATGCCGTCCATGTTGTGGTGTTCGGCCACCCAGAACCGCGTGTAGCCAAATTTCTCGACGTGCTGCGCCAAATCCAGCGAGTTGCGCAGCGATTGCGCCGGGCTGCCGTTCTCGCGCACCGGCACCAGATCGAGGGTGGAAAATTTTACGTCGGACAGTTGCTTCATAAACCTGCGTCTCCGAGTGAGGAGGCAGGTTCTTCTTGCAAACGAAAACCTGCCGAATCCATAAGCGTGTTTTGTGCAATGAGGGCATATACCCGAGTTTCAATAGCAGTGATGAAATTTCCTACTAAAAAAGTCAACGATTCAGCCGGGCTGAACTTTGCTGCGGCGTCTATCCTCAGAAGCCTTGCAAGCAAAAACCACGACGACGCGGCGTTTCCGCGTCAGATCTTGAGGAGGCAGACATGGCTATCGTGAAGAAAGCATCCGCACATTGGGCAGGCGATCTGAAAACCGGCATCGGCTCGATCTCCACTGAAACCGGTGTCCTCAGAGAAGCGCCCTACGGTTTCAAGGCGCGCTTTGAGGGCGGCAAAGGTACCAACCCGGAGGAGCTGATCGGCGCGGCGCATGCCGGCTGCTTCTCCATGGCGTTTTCGATGATTCTGGGCGATGCGGGCCTGAAGGCCGACAGCATTGATACCCAGGCTGAAGTGACTCTCGATCAGGTGGATGGCGGGTTCGCGATCACCGCGGTGAAGCTGATCCTCAAGGCGAAAATCCCTGGGGCGACGCAGGCGCAGTTTGAAGAGCTGAGCAACAAGGCCAAGGAAGGGTGCCCGGTCTCGAAAGTGCTGAATGCGAAGATTACGCTTGAGGCTTCGCTGGTCAGTTGATTCGGTGTTGTCTGATCTGACGCCTTCGCGAGCAGGCTCGCTCCTACAGTTGATCTCCAGCGAACACAATTATTGTGAGCGTCGAAGATCCCCTGTAGGAGTGAGCCTGCTCGCGATAGCCATCTGCTGATCACCCAAGGTTTGAAACCTTCAGCACAAGTTGTGAGCGAAGTCAGAACCCTCGCTGTAAAAGTATGGTCGAATAAATGACAGCAGCTTCAGCGCACGCCCGTGCGCGCTGCCTCAGGGAGCTTCACTCATGAAACGTATTGGCTTGGCGATCCTCTGCAGTGCACTGGCCACTTCTGCCATTGCGGCACCCAAAGACTGTGAAGAACTGAAAAAAGAAATCGAAGTGAAGATTCAGGCCAAAGCCGTGCCGTCCTACACACTGGAAATCGTCAGCAAGGAAGAGGCCGCAAAACATGACATCGCCATGGTGGTCGGTTCATGTGAGAACGGCACCAAAGCGATCATCTATCAAAAGAACGATCGCTGAGTCACCTCAGATAATGCAGTTGTAGTCGTAATCCTCGGCGACGATTTCACGCTTGGCGTTATACAGCCGGGCGCTCGGTGTGAACCCCAGCGAACGCCCTTCCAGCACATAACGCTGCCCGGCCTCGAAATGGTCGTAGCGGATGTACAGGTAGCACAGCCGCTCTACGGGGCCAGTCATCAGGGCGCCACCACCGCCAAACACTTCGAAATCAAACCGCACGCGCAATTCGTGGCTGCCCGAGGTGACCTGAAAGTAGCGCCCGTCATTCAGTCGCTGTTTGTCGAGGCGCTCGGCCATCAGCACTTTACCGCCGGGTGTCGGCGTCGAAAAATCGACCCAGGCCATCTGCGGATCGACCGGGGGCAATGGCGTCTGACAACCGGCCACAAGAGTAGCAACGAGCAACAACAGCAACTGGCGCATGACGAATATCCACTGATCTGAATACTCAGCATAGCGCCGTTCAGGTGCGCTGACAGCCTGCCGGCGTGCCCTGGCCTACCACTTTGCGCTGCTCGTCATAGAGCTTGGCCCAAGGCCGGAAACCAATACTGCCGGCCTGCAACTGATAACGCTGGCCGGCGTTGAAGTCCTTGAATTTCACGCTCAACTGGCAATCGCGCCACAGCGGCTCAGCGTCAGGACCGATGTTGGTCGCCTCGACCGGGAATTGATAACGCACCTTCAACTCATGGCTGCCGGGCTGTACTTCGAAGTAGCGTTTGTCGGCAGTCGCTTGGGTATCGACCTGCAGCGCTTGCAGCGCCGTGTCCTGCTGCCGGGCATCAAGATCGATCCAGGCTTGCGAAGGGTCAGGATCGGGCATTCCGAATCCGGCACAACCGGCCAGCGTCAGCAGGCCTCCTGACAGCATCAACATGCGCATAGCGGTGCTCCTTAAGGCGGGATAGTCTTGCGGGCAGACTCTCCGGGGGATTTCTTATTTTGAGCAGGCCGTTTCCAAGCCTTGGGTTACTTGATCGCGTTTTTCGGATTTTGTTTCCGGGTGTGATGTTTTTGTTGCTCAACGGTTGCGCCAGCGTCAGCTATTACACGCAGTTGGCCAGCGGCCAACTGCAATTGCTGCGGGCGCGCGAGCCTGTGGAAAAGGTGATCAACGATCCGAGCCGCGACGCCACTCTGCGCACCCACTTGGCGCAGTCGCAAAAGGCCCGTACCTTTGCCAGCGAGCATCTGCATTTGCCGGATAACCAGAGCTATCGCCTGTACGCCGACATCCATCGCCCGTACGTGGTGTGGAATGTGTTCGCCACTCAAGAGTTCTCCCTGACACCGCAGAACCATTGCTTCCCGATTGCCGGCTGCGTGGCCTATCGCGGTTATTACAGCCAGAGCGCGGCGCGCGGTGAAGCGGCGATCCAGCGATTGCAAGGCATGGACGTATCGATTGGCGGCGTCGAGGCCTATTCGACGCTCGGCTGGTTCAATGACCCGATTCTTAATTCGATGATGGGCTGGGGCGACGAGCGCCTGGCCACGCTGATCTTTCATGAGCTGGCGCATCAGCGCTTTTATGTGAAAGACGACACCGAATTCAACGAATCCTTCGCCACGTTTGTCGAGCAGGAAGGCACGCGGCAGTGGCGGGTGTTTCGTGGGTTGCCGGCGGACACCGATTCGCGGCTCAAACAACGCGATCAGTTTATTGAGTTGGTGCTCGAAACCCGCTCACGGCTGGAGAAGTTGTATGCGCAGCCATTACCGGCGGAGCAGATGCGCGAACGCAAAGCGGCAGAGTTCGAACGGTTTCGCCGGGATTATCGGCTGATGAAAGACAGCCAGTGGGCCGGGGACAAGCGTTATGACGCCTGGGTGAATGCGCCGCTGAACAATGCGCGATTGCTGCCGTTTGGGCTGTATGACCAGTGGGTGCCGGCGTTTGCGGCGTTGTTCAAAAAGGTCGGGGGGGATTGGCTGAGATTTTATGCTGAGGTAGAGCGGTTGGGTGGGTTACCGGTGACTGAGCGTAAAGCGGCACTGAAAGCATTGGCAGATGATGAGATATCAGTGGCTGATCTGGCCTCATCGCTGGCAAGCCAGCTCCCACAGGGACAGCGGTGAGCCTGAGCACATCGCTCACCTGTGGGAGCTGGCTTGCCAGCGAAGGCGTACTGATCAGCGCCGCAGAAACGCCTGATGCAACTCGTCCAGCGTTTCAAAGTGATAAGCCGGCGCCTCGGCACTCAACTCTTCGAAACTGCCAAACCCATAACCGACCGCCGCCGCATCCAGCCCATTGCTGCGCGCCCCGATCAGATCATGTTTACGGTCACCGATCATCAACGTATTCGCCGGGTCCAGCCCTTCTTCCTTGATCAGATGCGCAATCAACTCAACCTTGTTGGTCCGTGTGCCATCCAGCTCACTGCCGTAAATCACCTTGAAGTGCCGGGCAAAATCAAAATGCCGGGCAATCTCGCGGGCAAATTCCCACGGCTTCGAGGTGGCGATATACAGCTGCCGGCCTTGGCCACTGAGGGTTTCCAGCAACGGCGTGACGCCATCGAACACACGGTTCTCGTACAGGCCCGTCACTTTGAAGCGCTCGCGATAGAAATTCACCGCCTGCCATGCCTTGGCCTCATCGAATCCGTAAAACTGCATGAACGCCTGCAATAACGGCGGGCCGATGAAGTGTTCCAGCTTGGTCAAGTCCGGCTCATCGATGCCGAGCTTGGCGAGGGCGAACTGGATGGAACGGGTGATGCCCTCACGCGGGTCGGTCAGGGTGCCATCGAGGTCGAACAGTACGGTCTGGTAATGCATGAGAAATCCTGAGCAGTTGTAAGGCAATTCAGAGCTGGTCGTAACCTTCGGCAAGATGCAGGTCCTTGAGCTTCACGTAGTTCGCCGCGCTGTAAGTGAAGAAGGCTTTTTCCTTGTCGGTGAGTTCTCGCACCTGTTTCACCGGGCTACCCACATAGAGGAAGCCGCTTTGCAGACGCTTGCCCGGTGGCACCAGGCTGCCGGCGCCAATGATCACATCGTCCTCGACCACCGCGCCGTCCATGACAATGCTGCCCATGCCGATCAACACGCGGCTGCCAACACTGCAGCCATGCAGCATGACTTTGTGGGCGATGGTGACGTCATCGCCGATCAGCAGCGGGAAGCCGTCGGGATTGAACGGGCCGGCGTGGGTGATGTGCAGCACGCAACCGTCCTGGACGCTGGTGCGCGCACCTATACGAATGCGGTGCATGTCGCCACGGATCACGGTCAGCGGCCAGACAGAGCTGTCTTCACCGATTTCGACGTCGCCGATGACCACCGCCGAGCCGTCGACAAACGCGCCTTTGCAAAGGCTTGGGGTGTGATTCTGGTACTTGCGAACGGACACGATAATTTCTCTCTCTGTCGCCGATAGCTGCGGTGAATGTCGATTGTAATTAAGATGGGGCAATGTTTCCCCAGCCAAGGTGCCAACCGTGAGCGTGAACAACCCTCTGCTGCAGTCCTACGACCTGCCACCGTTCTCCACGATCCGTGCCGAACACGTCCTGCCCGCCATCGAAACGATCCTGGCCGACAACCGCGCCGCCATTGCCGAAATCCTCAAGACTCAGGTTCAGAACCCGACTTGGGCCGGCCTGGTACTGGCGATGGACGAACTTAATGATCGCCTCGGTGCTGCCTGGAGCCCGGTCAGCCACCTCAACGCCGTGTGCAACAGCGCCGAACTGCGCGAAGCCTACGAGTCGTGCCTGCCAGCCCTGAGCGCCTACTCCACCGATATGGGCCAGAACCGCGAGCTGTTCCAGGCTTATGAAGCGCTGGCCAACAGTCCGGAAGCCGCCGGTTTCGACGTGGCGCAAAAGACTATTCTGGAACACGCCCTACGTGATTTCCGTCTGTCGGGTATCGACCTTCCGGAAGCCGAGCAGAAACGCTACGCCGAAGTGCAGAGCAAACTGTCCGAGCTGGGCAGCCGTTTCTCCAATCAACTGCTCGACGCCACTCAGGCGTGGACCAAGCACGTCAGCGACGAAGCCGCCCTCGCCGGCCTGACCGATTCAGCCAAGGCGCAAATGGCTGCTGCCGCACAAGCCAAAGGCCTCGACGGCTGGCTGATCACCCTGGAATTCCCGAGCTACTACGCGGTGATGACCTACGCGCAAGACCGCGCCCTGCGTGAAGAAGTCTACGCCGCCTACTGCACCCGCGCCTCGGATCAAGGCCCGAACGCCGGTCAGCACGACAACGGCCCGGTGATGGAAGAGATCCTCGACCTGCGCCAGGAGCTAGCCAAACTCTTGGGCTTCGCCAGTTTCTCCGAGCTGAGCCTGGCCACCAAAATGGCTGAATCCAGCGATCAGGTGCTGAGCTTCCTGCGCGATCTGGCCAAGCGCAGCAAGCCGTTCGCTGCGCAGGATCTGCAACAGCTGCGCGCCTACGCCGCCGAACAGGGCTGCACCGACCTGCAAAGCTGGGACAGCGGCTTCTACGGTGAAAAGCTGCGTGAACAACGTTACAGCGTTGCTCAGGAAACGCTGCGCGCCTACTTCCCGATCGACAAAGTGCTAAGCGGCCTGTTCGCCATCGTCCAGCGTCTGTACGGCATCGAAATCGCTGAACAGAAAGGCTTCGATACTTGGCACCCGGACGTGCGCCTGTTCGAGATCAAGGAAAACGGTCAGCACGTCGGCCGCTTCTTCTTCGATCTCTATGCCCGCGCCAACAAGCGTGGCGGTGCGTGGATGGACGGCGCCCGCGACCGTCGCCGCACGGTTGATGGCGTACTGCAAAGCCCGGTGGCCAATCTGGTGTGCAACTTCACCCCGGCCGACAGCGGCAAGCCTGCGCTGCTGACCCACGATGAAGTGACCACGCTGTTCCACGAATTCGGCCATGGCCTGCATCACCTGCTGACCCGCGTGGATCACGCTGGTGTTTCCGGGATCAACGGCGTGGCGTGGGATGCGGTCGAGCTGCCGAGCCAATTCATGGAAAACTGGTGCTGGGAACCGGAAGGCCTCGCACTGATTTCCGGTCACTACGAAAGCGGCGAGCCGCTGCCCCAGGACCTGCTGGAAAAAATGCTCGCGGCGAAGAATTTCCAGTCGGGCCTGATGATGGTCCGCCAACTCGAGTTCTCGCTGTTCGACTTCGAACTGCATGCCACCCACGGCGACGGCCGTAGCGTGCTGCAAGTGCTCGAAGGCGTGCGTGACGAGGTATCGGTGATGCGTCCGCCGGCCTACAACCGCTTCCCGAACAGCTTCGCGCACATCTTCGCCGGTGGCTACGCGGCGGGTTATTACAGCTACAAGTGGGCTGAAGTACTGTCGGCGGATGCCTTCTCCAAGTTTGAAGAGGACGGCGTGCTCAACGCTGAAACCGGCCGGGCTTTCCGCGAAGCGATTCTGGCGCGCGGCGGTTCGCAGGCACCGATGGTGCTGTTCGTCGACTTCCGTGGCCGTGAGCCATCGATTGACGCACTCTTGCGCCACAGCGGCCTGAGTGAGGACGCGGCAGCATGAGTGAGGCACCTGTGATTACCAAGAAACGCTTTATCGCCGGGGCGGTCTGCCCGGCGTGCAGCGAGCCGGACAAGTTGATGATGTGGAACGAAGACAGCGTGCCGCACCGTGAATGCGTGGCTTGCGGTTACTCCGACACACTCAACGAGCAAGGGCTGTCGGTACCGAAAGAGCTGGGCACGCGGGTCAACACCAGCGCGCTGAACAAACCTGCGCCGGACAAGACCGTGCAGGC
This sequence comes from Pseudomonas sp. Mb7, assembly GCF_054790525.1. Classification (NCBI taxonomy): domain Bacteria; kingdom Pseudomonadati; phylum Pseudomonadota; class Gammaproteobacteria; order Pseudomonadales; family Pseudomonadaceae; genus Pseudomonas; species Pseudomonas sp. Mb7. The sequence continues at coordinate 5,741,648 of NZ_CP186501.1, read as the reverse complement.
GGTGCAGTTTTTTCCCAACCCGAAACTGAAAAAGAAACCTGACCAGCCCAATTGAGCTGTGGCTACTTCGCACCGAATCAACGGTGCGAGGTGGTATCTATGTAATGCCTTGCCCTTGCGCTTTCTCCGTAGGCTGATTTTTTCAGCCTACGGTCAAGGAAGACGCGATGCCCCCTACCAATCCCCTGCTACAACGCTGGCAACTGCCGGCCTGGTCCGACGTAAAGGCCGAGCACCTGGCACCCGCCATCAATGCCATCGTGGCCGATAACCAGCGGATCATCGCCGAAGTGATCGCCACCCAGACCGACCACCCCAACTGGGATGATCTGGTGATAGCCGTCGCCGAAGCCGACGCACGGCTCGCTGAAACCATGGTTCTCATCGACGTGCTCTCGACGGTCAAAAGTGCTGATGTCGACTGGGTAGAGCAGAGCGCCCTGTGCAGTATTACTGCGGCACGCTATCGGGTGCAGAAGTCTGCCAACCTGGAGCTCTATCACACCTATCAACGTCTGCAGCAGAGTTCGATCGCCGACAGCTTCGATGACTTTCGCAAAGCGTCGTTAGCCAAGACCCTGCGCTCTTTTCGTCTGTCGGGCATCGAATTGCCCGCCGAACAGCGCCAGCGGTTAACCTCGATAAACCTCGACATCGAGCTTCAGGAGCAATTGTTCCAAATCAATCTGGAGCGCAGCAATGCCGCCTGGAGCAAGCAGATTGACCAATCGGCGACGCTCGACGGCCTGTCAGCCGCGTTCAAGGATCGGCTGGCGCTCAATGCGCGTCGAACGGGAAAAAGCGGCTGGTTGCTGACGCTGGATCGCAACACTTACGAATACATCATGAAAAATGCGCGAGACCGGAGTTTGCGCGAAGAGTATTTCCGCGCTTATTGCACCCGGGCCTCGGATCAAGGACCGCATGCTCTTCAGTTCGACAACGGTCCGGTTTTGCAAAAGTTACTCGGGTTACGCCATGAAAAAGCCAGGTTGCTGGGTTTCGAGAGCTTCGCCCAACTGCGGCTTGCAAATCACATGGCCACCTCACCCACTCAGGTCGAACATTTTTTAAAGCAACAGATCGAGCAAAATCGTGCCGCACTGGATCAGGACATGCAGGCGCTGCAAGCATTCGCCGCAACGCAGGGCGTCGCAGAACTGCAGGCCTGGGATTTCGAGTTTTTTGCTGAGCAATTACGCCAGCTACGCTCGGCGAGCACACTGAAAGGACTTCGCGAGTATTTCCCGCTAGATGAAACGCTACGCCGGTTCTGCCAGTTCAATGAATACCTGTTCGGTATCAAATTGGCCGAGCAACAAGACCTAAGCAATTGGCACGAGGAGGTGCGGCTGTTTGAAGTCAGCGAATACGATCAGGTGATGGGGTACATCTACTTTGATCCGTTTCATCGTGAGGACGGCCCCGACTTTGCCTTGACCAATACCGTGCGCAACCGACGAATCAATGCCGAGGGCCGGCCGGCCCTGCCGATTGCCATCCTTCACTGCAACTTCCCGCCCGCGACCAGCGAGTATCCCTGCCTGCTTTCACACAAGAACCTGCGCGTGCTATTCCACGAGTTCGGGCATTGCCTGCAACAGGTGCTGACCCGCTCGCCCCACCACAACCTGTCGGGGATCTCGCAACTGGCGCGCGATACAGGTGAGTTCGCCGGGCAACTGTTCGAGCAATTGAGCCTTTCAGAGGAACTGCTTCAGTGGCTGTCAGCACATTACAAAACCCGCGCACCGCTAAGCCGCACACGGCTAACGTCAGCACTGGCCGCGATCGCGACGCACACCAGTCGCGATACCGCCACGCTGCTGCTTGAGTCTTTACTCGATCTTGAATTGCACCGTAGCGAGGAAAATGGCCGAAACGCGCAATCGTGCTTCGAAGCGGTGCTGCAAAAAATTCCGCAGCTGCAATTACCCGCCTATTGCCGCTTTGCCAACAGTTTCGATTATCTGGTGACCGGTTACGAAGCCTCGGTCTACGCCTACAAGTGGTCAGGCGTATTGGCCAGCAAAGCGTTCAAGCGCTTTGGGCGTGATGGGATATTCAATACGCAAACCGGCCGGGAACTGCGTGAAGCGTTCTTCTCCGGTGATTCGACTTCGCTGCTCAGCGCACTGGAGACCTTTATGGCTCAGCCGGTGGCTGCTGATCTGGCAGCGCAACCGGACTGACGCGCCGATCACTCAATGTGGGCGGACTTGAACCAGCTTTTCATTGAACAGGTGGCGAAAGCACTGGTACTGCAATCGCCATTGACCAACGCCGTGCGCAATTTTTCGACATCCACCTGCGTCATGTAACGCACACCATCCTTGAAATGAATACTGTCGCCAAAACCGCCTTGGGTCATCTCGCTCAAGGCATCCTCTTTGCTCCACCCCTGAATCACCACTCGATACATCGCCGCCATCAGTCCGGTGCGGTCGGAACCGTGCTTGCAATGCATCAGCACCGGGCCATTGGCTTCGGCAGCCTGAATAGCCCGCAGGGTCTTGAGTACATCGGCGTCGTCAACGTGATTGGTGCGATAGGGAAGTTGCACCTGATGAATGTCGGGGTCAGACAACCAGTCGTCCGCTTCTGGCAGAAAGTTGATCACCGTGGCGACCTTGAGACTTTTCAGCAGCGGCACCGCGCCGTCATCCGGCAAGGCGCTGCGATAGAGCAATGGCGACAGCTGGAACAGGTTGTATTGCACTTCGACCGGTTGCGCCCACTCAGTCGGACGAACCGTCGATGCCGTCGCCGCCTGGGCCGGTATCCAGGGCAACAGTGCTAAAAAAGCTATACACAAAGCAGGAAAAAAACGCACTCGGGACATGCTGGTTTTACCGTGTCGGGATTCATCGATGAGGGGGAAACGCAGCTTCGGCGTTGCGCGGTCAAAGCCCTGTGAGGCGCCTGTCAAAGAAACGTGAATCCGCACGCTTTCCAGCACTGCCGTAAAGAAAACCGGTGTTTTTTCCGCTGAATCGGTTTATCCGGAAGCTTAGCCTGCTACCATTTGTCACATCATGTTGCAGACGCGTCCCCTTTTTCCGGGTCAGACCGGATCCGTCGCGACGAAAAATCCTCAAGCCGCTCGCAGAAGCGGCTGTCCTCTAATGCCTGATGAGGTGCACCCCAATGTCTGATGAAGATCGAGACAACCCGCGGCGTGAGTTTTTGCGCAAATCCCTGACCCTGATCCCGGTTGTCACCCTGGCCGGCACCGGTCTGGGCAGCAGCGTCCTGCAAGCAGCGCCTGAAGCGGCGCCGGCTGCGCCCGCGCCGCAACCGGTTCACGCTGATGCCAGCGTCTACCAACCGAGTTATTTCACCGCCGAAGAGTGGGCGTTCATCAATGCCGCCGTTGCTCAACTGATCCCCAACGATACTCAAGGACCGGGCGCGCTCGAAGCCGGTGTGCCGGAATACATCGACCGCCAGATGAACACGCCGTACGCCGCCGGTGCGCTTTGGTACATGCAAGGCCCGTTCAATGCCGACGCCGCTCCGGAAATGGGTTGGCAGAGCAAACTGGTGCCCAAAGAGATCTATCGACTCGGCATCGCCGCCACGGATCAGTGGGCAAAATCCCTCAACGGTAAAGTATTTGCTGAGCAAGACAGCGCTACCCGAGACGATTTGCTCAAGCAACTCGAAGCTGGCAAGCCGCAATTCGATGCGGTTCCGGCAAAGATTTTCTTCAATCTGCTGCTGCAAAACACCAAGGAAGGGTTCTTCTGCGACCCGATCCACGGTGGCAACAAAGGCATGGTCGGCTGGACCATGATCGGCTTCCCCGGCGCCCGCGCCGATTTCATGGATTGGGTGGAACGTAACGAGCAATACCCCTTCCCGGCAGTTTCGATTCGCGGCGAGAGGGCGTAAGCATGGCAACGGTAATGAAGAAGGTTGACGCAGTGATCGTGGGTTTCGGCTGGACCGGCGCGATCATGGCCAAGGAACTGACCGAAGCGGGTCTCAACGTGCTGGCGCTGGAGCGCGGGCCGATGCAGGACACCTACCCGGACGGCAACTATCCGCAGGTGATCGACGAACTCACCTACAGCGTGCGCAAAAAACTCTTTCAGGACATCTCCAAAGAGACCGTCACCATTCGTCATAGCGTCAACGACATCGCCCTGCCGAACCGCCAGTTGGGCGCGTTCCTGCCAGGCAATGGTGTTGGCGGCGCCGGACTGCACTGGTCGGGCGTGCACTTCCGGGTCGATCCGATCGAGTTGCGCATGCGCAGCCACTACGAAGAGCGCTACGGCAAAAGCTTTATCCCCAAGGACATGACCATCCAGGACTTCGGCGTCAGCTATGAAGAGCTGGAGCCGTTCTTCGATTTCGCCGAAAAAGTCTTCGGCACCTCGGGCCAGGCCTGGACGGTGAAAGGCCAATTGGTCGGTCAGGGCAAGGGCGGCAACCCGTACGCGCCGGATCGCTCCAATCCGTTCCCGCTGGAAGCGCAGAAAAACACAGTCTCCGCACAGCTGTTCGGCAAAGCAGCGACTGAAGTCGGTTACAAGCCCTACAACTTGCCTTCGGCAAACACCTCGGGGCCTTACACCAACCCTTACGGCGCACAGATGGGCCCGTGCAACTTCTGCGGTTTCTGTAGCGGTTACGTGTGCTACATGTACTCCAAGGCGTCGCCGAACGTGAACATTCTGCCGGCGCTCAAGCCGCTGCCGAATTTCGAGCTGCGGCCTAACTCGCATGTGTTGCGGGTCAATCTCGACAGCAGCAAATCCAAAGCCACCGGCGTGACCTACATCGACGGTCAGGGTCGCGAGATCGAGCAACCGGCGGATCTGGTGATTCTCGGCGCGTTCCAGTTGCACAACGTGCGTCTGATGCTGCTGTCCGGCATCGGCAAGCCATACGACCCGATCAGCGGCGAAGGCGTGGTCGGGCGTAACTTTGCCTACCAGAACATGGCGACCATCAAGGCGTTCTTTGACAAGGACACCCACACCAACAACTTCATTGGCGCCGGCGGTAACGGCGTGGCGCTGGATGACTTCAACGCCGATAACTTCGACCACGGCCCGCACGGCTTCGTCGGCGGCTCGCCGATGTGGGTCAACCAGGCCGGCAGCCGGCCGATTGCCGGCACTTCGAACCCGCCGGGCACACCTGCGTGGGGCAGTGCCTGGAAACGCGCGACCGCCGATTACTACACCCACCAGGTGTCGATGGACGCCCACGGCGCGCATCAGTCCTACCGTGGCAACTACCTCGATCTCGATCCGGTGTACCGCGATGCCTACGGTCTGCCGCTGCTGCGGATGACCTTCGACTGGCAGGAAAACGACATCAAGATGAACCGCTTCATGGTCGAGAAAATGGGCAAGGTCGCCGAAGCGATGGGCCCGAAAGCCATTGCGGTGATCGGCAAGAAAGTCGGCGACCACTTCAACACCGCGTCTTACCAGACCACGCACCTCAACGGTGGCGCGATCATGGGTACCGATCCGAAGAAGAGCGCGTTGAACCGCTACCTGCAGAGCTGGGACGTGCACAACGTCTTCGTTCCGGGCGCCTCGGCGTTCCCGCAGGGCCTGGGTTACAACCCGACCGGGCTGGTTGCCGCACTGACCTACTGGTCGGCGAAGGCGATCCGCGAGCAGTACCTGAAAAACCCCGGCCCGCTGGTTCAGGCTTAAGGAGCGATGACCATGAAAAATCTCGTTATCGCGACTCTGGCGCTGCTCGGCAGCGCCGCAATCCATGCGGCTGAAGTTGATCAAAGTTTGATCAAACAGGGCGAATACCTCGCCCGCGCCGGTGACTGCGTAGCCTGCCACACCGCCAAGGGCGGCAAACCGTTCGCCGGTGGCCTGCCAATGGAAACGCCGATCGGCACGATCTACTCGACCAACATCACCCCGGATAAAACCGGCGTCGGTGAATACAGCTTCGAAGACTTCGATCAGGCCGTACGCCATGGCGTCGCCAAAAACGGCAGTACGTTGTACCCGGCGATGCCGTATCCGTCCTATGCGCGTGTCAGCGAAACCGACATGCAAGCGCTGTACGCGTATTTCATGCACGGCGTAGAACCGGTGGCACAGGAGAACAAGGGCAGTGATATTCCATGGCCGTTGAGCATGCGCTGGCCGCTGATGGGCTGGCGCTGGATGTTTGCGCCGAAGGTCGAGGACTACAAGCCAGTCGGTGACGACGCCGTCATCAGTCGTGGCGCGTATCTGGTCGAAGGCCTCGGCCACTGCGGTGCCTGCCATACACCACGCGCGCTGACCATGCAGGAAAAATCCCTGAGTGCGGCTGACGGTACAACCTTCCTCGCCGGCAGTGCGCCGCTGGAAGGCTGGATCGCCAAAAGCCTGCGCGGCGATCACAAGGATGGCCTCGGCGGCTGGAGCGAAGAGCAACTGGTGCAGTTTCTCAAGACCGGGCGCAGCGATCGCAGCGCGGTGTTCGGCGGCATGAGCGACGTGGTCACCCACAGCATGCAATACATGACCGATGCCGACCTGACCGCGATTGCCCGCTACCTCAAATCACTGCCGGCCACTGATCCGAACGATCAACCGCATCAGTACGATGAGAAAGCCGCCAAAGCACTGTGGAACGGTGACGACAGTCAGCGTGGTGCTGCGGTGTACATCGACAACTGCGCGGCGTGCCACCGCACCGATGGTCACGGCTACACCAGGGTGTTCCCGGCGCTGGCGGGCAATCCGGTGCTGCAATCGGAAGACCCGACTTCGTTGATTCACATTGTGCTCAAGGGCGGTACGTTGCCGGCGACGCACACGGCACCGTCGACGTTCACAATGCCGGGCTTTGCCTGGCGCCTGTCGGACCAGGAAGTGGCGGATGTGGTGAGTTTCATTCGTGGCAGTTGGGGCAACAAAGGCGCGCCAGTTGACGCTGAAGATGTAGCCAATCTACGCAAGAACGATATGCAAACGACTTCCGGGGATGATTTGGGGCAAGTCACTACGCATAACTGACGGATGTGATTGATACGCCGTTGGCACGGTTCGACTTTTCGTGCGGTGTCAGCGGCCGATCAACGCTTGGGCTGAAAGCCTTTAAACTGCGCAAATGCATCGGCCAGCTGCAGATAAAGCTTCTCGTCGTATTTGTCGATGTCGCCATCGCCGTCAGTATCGACGGCGTCTTCGCAGATCACGTCATAACGACCATTGGCCTGCGACGACGAAGCAAAAAGCGAATAGTCGTAATCCATCATTTCGGTCGCGTCCTCGCTGTAGTGATAAAAAGCGATTTCCGGACTTGCATCCCGATCCATATCCGCGATTTCCAGCAGTATTCTGATAGCCATGGATGAAACCCTGCAGATTGATTGCGTGCTTGAGATTAGGTTTGGCGAGAATTCCGGTCTACTGTCAAAGCTGACAGGGTGTATGCCCAGCCAGTCCTTTACCGGCCACCTGCCATTTACCGTCTCTTCTTCTAAAACAATAAAGCCCTGCATGAGTCGTCATGCAGGGCTTTATTTTTATTTGCTGTGAGATTCTTACATTTTCAATTACGGATTAACGATACTTACATAAGCCTTGGCCAGTGCAATCAACTTCGCTTTGTCGTCGTTATCAATATCGCCATCACCGTCCACATCTTTCTTGTTGGTGCGAACAGTGAACGTTTTGCCACGGTCGCTGGACACCGCCACTACGTAGATCGAGTCGACCAGTGCCTCGGTAGGCAGTTCCTGTTCAGCGTTCCAGCCCAGTTCCTTTCGTGCCAGTTGCATCGAAACAATGGTGTTGGGTTCCGATGCATTGGGTTGCATCATTTGCACAAAGACACCGCGTTGATTGAGGTAAGACATGAATTAAATCCTTTGAATTTAGTTATCGGACAAGTGCCACTCGGAGTAGCCAAGGCTATCTTTGATAACTTGTCGCGACAATCAAACATATGTATCTCGGGTTGTACTTCGGCTCTGCACCTATATATAAATTTTGGAACTCAACAAGTATCCCATCGCTGAACGGTACTGGATCACAGCGGGCTTGCTCATGTACTGTATGCATATACAGATCTGGAGCCTGCCCAATGATCAACCCTCTCCCCCAGCGCGGTCGCGGCACCGCCAGCAACCCGCACAACCGCTTCGCGCCGAACCGTTCGGTGGCCGAGGATGACGGCTGGTATCAGGAGGTGCCGCTGACCCAAGGCACCGAGGTGATGATCGAAACCGCGAAAACCATCATTACCCGCAATACCTCTCCGGATCTGCCCTTCGACCGCTCGATCAATCCCTACCGTGGCTGCGAGCATGGCTGCATCTATTGCTACGCACGGCCCAGCCACGCTTATTGGGACATGTCGCCAGGGCTGGACTTCGAAACCAGGCTGATCGCCAAGACCAACGCCGCCCAAGTGCTGGAGGAACAGCTCGGGAAAAAAGGATATCAATGTGCGCCGATCAACCTGGGCTCCAACACCGATCCGTATCAGCCGATCGAGCGCGAACACAAAATCACCCGGCAGACCCTCGAAGTGCTTCTGCGCTATCGACATCCCGTGACCATCGTCACCAAAGGCTCGCTGATTCTGCGCGATCTCGACCTGCTGACCGAGTTGGCCGAGCAACGCCTGGTCGCGGTGATGATCAGCCTGACCACGCTCGATGACGAGCTCAAACGCATCCTCGAACCGCGCGCTGCTGCACCCAAAGCGCGATTGCGCGCCATTCGGGTCATGCGCGAAGCAGGCATACCGGTCGGCGTGCTGTGTTCACCGATGATTCCGATGATCAACGACAGCGAGATCGAAAACCTGCTTAACGAAGCCCACGCGGCCGGAGCACAAAGCGCTGCCTATATGATGCTGCGTCTGCCGCTGGAAGTGGCGCCGCTGTTCGAAGAATGGCTTCAGGCGCACTATCCGCAACGCGCCGCGCATGTGCTGAGCCTGATCCGCCAGAGCCGTGGCGGCGAGCTCTACGACAGCCGTTTCGGCGCACGCATGCGCGGCGAAGGGGTGTTCGCCGACCTGCTCGCGCAACGATTTGCCAAAGCCATCAAGCGTCTGGGCATCAATCACCGCGAAAGCTACAACCTCGATTGCACTGCCTTCTGTCCGCCGGGTCGCCAGATGTCGTTGATTTAGCGACAATTGGCCTATGGTTGAGGGGTTGGAATCCTTCCGCCGAAATCACTCAGTCACGTTTTTTGTGACCTGGAACACACGTGCTAGAGCGTTTGATTCAGTTTGAGTTAAGTTTCGGCGGCTACCTTGTTCATCGAGTGACTGACGGGTCGGGATGACCCGGATGTTTTAAACAGCCACTGGCTTCATACCGGAATACATGGGAACGACTCCCCTAATCCGCCAAAGAGGATGAATCATGAGTGACAAGGATAAACAGCCGTTGGCTGCGTCGGCGCAAACCCCTGAAGCGGAATCCGCCGATGCAGCGCTGCGACAGATCGTAGACGGCTTTTTGCATTTTCATCATGAGGTCTTTCCCCAGCAGGAAGAACTCTTCAAGAAACTCGCCACGGCCCAAGCGCCAAAGGCGATGTTCATCACCTGCGCCGACTCGCGCATCGTCCCTGAGCTGATCACCCAGAGCTCGCCGGGCGATCTGTTCGTGACCCGTAACGTCGGCAACGTTGTCCCGCCTTACGGCCAGATGAACGGCGGCGTATCCACCGCGATCGAATACGCGGTACTGGCGCTTGGCGTGCAGCACATCATCATCTGCGGCCACTCCGATTGCGGCGCCATGCGTGCGGTGCTCAATCCGGACAGCCTGGAAAAGATGCCGACAGTCAAAGCCTGGCTGCGCCACGCTGAAGTCGCGAAAACCATGGTGCACGACAACTGTCACTGCGCCGACGAAAAAGAAAGCATGCCGATCCTCACCGAGGAAAACGTCATCGCCCAATTGCAGCACTTGCGTACCCATCCTTCGGTAGCCTCGCGCATGGCGAACGGTCATCTGTTCATCCATGGCTGGGTCTACAACATCGAAACCAGCGAAATTAAAGCTTACGACGCGGATCAGGGACGTTTCCTGCCGCTCGATGGTAGCCATCCGATTCCGGTGGCGACGCCCAAAGCGCGCTTCTAAATCTTCCTAAACATCTGTGTGGTTTGACGCCGGCCGCTGTTTCAGCGGTTCGGCGAAGCCATGCCTGAAGAAAACTTCGGGAGAATCGCCATGCGTGCGGCTCAATTGAAAGCGGTGTTGCCACGGGAGTTGCTCGCTTCAGTGGTTGTGTTTCTGGTCGCGTTGCCGCTGTGCATGGGTATCGCGATTGCGTCAGGATTGCCACCGGCCAAAGGTCTGATCACCGGGATCATCGGCGGTCTGGTGGTTGGCTGGCTGGCGGGTTCGCCTTTGCAGGTCAGCGGGCCGGCGGCGGGTCTGGCGGTGTTGGTGTTTGAACTGGTGCGCCAGCACGGCATTGAAATGCTAGGGCCGATTCTGCTGCTCGCCGGTTTCCTGCAACTGGTGGCCGGGCGCTTGAAACTCGGTTGCTGGTTTCGGGTTACGGCGCCAGCGGTGGTTTACGGGATGCTGGCAGGGATTGGTGTGTTGATCGTGCTGTCGCAGGTGCATGTGATGCTTGATGCGTCACCGAAGCCCTCTGGCCTGGATAACCTCACGGCGTTCCCGGCGGCTGTGGCGCAGGCCTTGCCGTCGTTCGGCTGGCAGGCCGGGCTGTTGGGGCTGTCGACGATTGCGGTGATGTGGCTATGGGAAAAATTTCGCCCGCATTCGCTACGTTTCGTGCCCGGTGCATTGCTCGGCGTGGGCCTGGCGACAGCTGCCAGTCTGCTGCTGGCGTTGCAGGTCAAACGCGTTGAAGTACCGGCGAATCTGGCCGAAGCCATTGATTGGCTGAAACCGGCGGACCTGCTCAGCCTGGCCGACCCGACGCTGCTGATCGCCGCGTTCGCCGTGGCGTTTATCGCCAGCGCCGAAACCTTGTTGTCCGCCGCTGCGGTGGATCGCATGCACAGCGGCGTGCGTTCGGACTTCGACCGTGAGCTGTCGGCGCAAGGTGTCGGCAACATGCTCTGCGGTCTGCTCGGCGCGCTGCCGATGACCGGGGTGATCGTGCGCAGTTCGGCCAACGTACAGGCTGGTGCGACCACGCGTTACTCGACTATCTTCCATGGTCTGTGGCTGCTGGCGTTCGTGCTGTTGCTGTCGAGTGTGCTGCAAAGCATTCCGGTGGCGAGTCTGGCGGGTGTGCTGGTGTACACCGGGTTCAAACTGGTCGATCTCAAAGCGTTTCGAGGTCTGGGTCGTTATGGGCGGATGCCGATGTTCACCTATGCGGCGACGGCGCTGTCGATCATCTTCACTGACCTGCTGACCGGGGTGTTGATCGGTTTCGGTCTGACGATGTTGAAACTGGCGTTCAAGGCTTCGCGATTGAAGATCAGCCTGATCGATCTGCCGCAGGACGGCGAGATGGAGTTGCGTCTGGTCGGCGCGGCGACATTCCTCAAAGTGCCGGCGTTGACGCAAGTGCTGGGCAGTATTCCGCAAGGCACCACGGTGCATGTGCCGCTCAATAACCTGAGCTACATCGACCATTCGTGTCTGGAGTTGCTGGAGGAGTGGGGCCGGGCGAATGCGGCGAAGGGCTCGAAGCTGTTGATTGAGTCGCGCGGGTTGAAGCGCAGGCTTGAGGGACGGATTCGCACAACTACCGGGATCGGCGCTGCCGGCTAAATTTGCTGGTTGAACTCAACCCCTGTAGGAGCTGCCGCAGGCTGCGATCTTTTGATGTTGTTTTTAACAATCAAGATCAAAAGATCGCAGCCTGCGGCAGCTCCTACATTGGATCGTGTGAACTCAGGCAGCAGGCTGGTCCAGTTCCAGGCCCACACCCAGGCGTCGGCTCATGCATGGCCAGCGTTTCCACGCGGCGCCGGTGTCCGGGCTGCTGAGTTTGCCGCGGTAGGCTTCTACCGATTCCAGGGCAAAACTCTCGTCGTTGAGCATCTCGTCGATGGCGTGATGCACTGCTTCGTCCAGTTGGTTGGCAAATTCCTCACCGATCAATTGGTGAGCAATCAAGTTAGCGACCGTCATGTCCAAGGGGATCAGTGGCTGGCCGAAATGCTTGATGTACAGGTCGTTGACCTCTTCAACAAAACGGTGCGCCAGATAGGCTTCGTCGAGCAGGCTGTCCAGGCCAACGTGCCCGGCCATGATGGCTGGCGGCTGGAGGAAATACTGCTCGGCGATTTTCAGCACCGGTTTGATCTGCGATTCGATTCCCGCTTCCCTGGCAACTTCATTGGCTGCATCCAGCAGGTCTGGCACTTCATCAATGTAGGCGGCGACAAAACGCGTCAGCACACCGTTGGCGTCGGCTTCCGGCAATTGGATCGCCGGGTGTAAATGAGGCAGCTTGCTTTCCAGCTGACGGGTCAGCAGGCCGGTTTCTTTTTCGTGTTGTTGGGCTTTTTGGATCTGCTCGCGCAATGCGGCGGTGTTCATGAAAACTCCAGGAAACAAGGCAATGAAATAGGGAAGACATAACTTAGCTGGCTTACGAAAAATGCTAAGACGCATTTGTCATAATTATTTCATCCTTGATGCACCTGCGTTATATCGGTTTGCCACCACTCGTCTGCATCCTTCTCCATTCGTGCCCTTGAACGCAAGTGCCAGCTGTTTCAGCTGATTTACGTGCGCACATTGCAATTTCCCGTCGCTGTCTATACTCGCCATTGAATGGAGTTAGCTGATGACGCCCGACTGCACCCGCAGCAAGGCCCGGCGATTCAAGTTCGTAGTCTGATGCAGCCGCTCCCTTGCCGCAGGCGAAAGCCGGCGGGATAACAAGAACGATAAGGGGAACCCGCAATGATGCGACATCCACACGTCTGGATGGGCCTCCTGTTGTGGTCGATTTTCAGTCCGGCACACGCTGCCTGGACTGTGAATATGGCGCCTGGAGCGACTGAAATCAGTCACGCAGTATTCGACCTGCACATGACCATTTTCTGGATCTGTGTGGTGATCGGGATCATCGTCTTCGGCGCCATGTTCTGGTCGATGATGGTGCACCGCCGTTCTACCGGGCAGGTCGCCGCAAAATTCCACGAAAGCACTACCGTCGAAATTCTCTGGACCGTCGTACCGTTCCTGATTCTGGTGGCGATGGCCGTACCGGCGACCGCCACCTTGATCAAGATGTACGACACCAGTGAGCCGGATATCGATATCCAGATCACCGGTTATCAGTGGAAGTGGCACTACAAATACCTGGGCCAGGACGTCGAGTTCTTCAGCAACCTGGCCACCCCCGCCGAGCAGATCCACAACAAGGAAACCAAGAGCGAGCATTACTTGCTCGAGGTCGACAAGCCGTTGGTGCTGCCGACCGGCGCCAAAGTACGCTTCCTCGTGACTTCCGCCGACGTCATTCACTCCTGGTGGGTGCCGGCCTTCGCGGTGAAACGCGATGCGATCCCGGGATTCGTCAACGAGGCGTGGACGCGCATCGACAAGCCCGGCATTTACCGTGGCCAGTGCGCCGAACTGTGCGGCAAGGATCACGGCTTCATGCCGATCGTGGTCGAGGTCAAGGACAAGGCCGACTACGACAAGTGGCTCGCCGAGCGCAAAGCCGAGGCCGCGCAGCTTAAAGAGCTGACCAGCAAGGAATGGACCCTCGACGAACTCAAGGAGCGCGGCGACAAGGTCTACCACACCACCTGCGTTGCCTGTCACCAGGCCGAAGGCCAAGGCCTGCCGCCGATGTTCCCGGCGCTCAAGGGCTCGAAAATTGCCACCGGCCCGATCAAGGATCACTTGAGCATTGTCTTCCACGGCAAACCCGGCACCGCCATGGCGGCGTTCGGCAAGCAGCTGTCGGAAGTCGATATCGCAGCGGTCGTGACCTACGAACGTAACGCCTGGGGCAACAACAAGGGCGACATGGTCACGCCAAAAGAAGTGCTGGAGCTGAAACAGGCGGAAAGCAAATGAGCCGGTCTATCGCGTACCTCGTGAACCGGCCGGGGCAGCGCGCCCCGGCCCGCCCCACCCACTCACGTAAAGGAGACCGGCCATGAGCGCTGTCATCGATGACCACGGTCATGCCGACCACGCCCACGGCCCCGCCAAAGGCCTGATGCGCTGGGTGCTGACCACCAACCACAAGGACATCGGCACGCTGTACCTGTGGTTTGCGTTTTCCATGTTCCTGCTCGGCGGTACGTTCGCGATGGTGATTCGCGCCGAACTGTTCCAGCCAGGGCTGCAGATCGTCGAACCGGCGTTCTTCAACCAGATGACCACCATGCACGGTCTGGTGATGGTCTTCGGTGCGGTGATGCCGGCCTTCGTCGGCCTCGCCAACTGGATGATCCCGTTGATGATCGGCGCGCCGGACATGGCCCTGCCACGGATGAACAACTTCAGCTTCTGGCTGCTGCCGGCGGCGTTCCTGATCCTGGTGTCGACCCTGTTCACCCCGGGTGGCGGGCCGAACTTCGGCTGGACGTTCTATGCGCCGCTGTCGACGACTTATGCACCGGAAAGCGTGACCTTCTTCATCTTCGCCATCCACTTGATGGGGATCAGTTCGATCATGGGCGCGATCAACGTGGTCGCGACCATCCTCAACCTGCGCGCTCCCGGCATGACGCTGATGAAAATGCCGCTGTTCGTCTGGACCTGGCTGATCACCGCGTTCCTGCTGATCGCGGTGATGCCGGTGCTGGCCGGGTGCGTGACGATGATGCTGATGGACATCCACTTCGGCACCAGTTTCTTCAGTGCTGCCGGTGGCGGTGACCCGGTGTTGTTCCAGCATGTGTTCTGGTTCTTCGGGCATCCCGAGGTGTACATCATGATCCTGCCGGCCTTCGGCGCCGTCAGCTCGATCATCCCGACCTTCTCGCGCAAGCCGCTGTTCGGCTACACCTCGATGGTCTACGCGACGGCGAGCATCGCCTTCCTGTCGTTCATCGTCTGGGCGCACCACATGTTCGTGGTCGGCATTCCGTTGGTGGGCGAGCTGTTCTTCATGTACGCCACGCTGCTGATCGCGGTGCCGACCGGGGTGAAGGTGTTCAACTGGGCCAGCACCATGTGGCAAGGCTCGCTGACCTTCGAAACGCCGATGCTGTTCGCGGTGGCGTTCGTGATCCTGTTTTCCATCGGCGGTTTCTCCGGACTGATGCTGGCCATCGCCCCGGCAGACTTCCAGTACCAGGACACCTACTTTGTGGTCGCGCACTTCCACTACGTGCTGGTGCCGGGGGCGATCTTCGGGATCTTCGCCTCGACTTACTACTGGCTGCCGAAATGGACCGGCCACATGTACGACGAAACCCTCGGCAAGCTGCATTTCTGGCTGTCGTTCGTCGGCATGAACCTGACCTTCTTCCCGATGCACTTCGTCGGGCTTGCGGGAATGCCGCGACGGATTCCGGACTACAACCTGCAGTTCGCCGACTTCAACATGGTCTCCTCGATTGGCGCGTTCATGTTCGGCGCGACGCAGATATTCTTCCTGTTCATCGTCATCAAGACCATTCGCGGCGGCCCGCCAGCACCGGCCAAGCCTTGGGATGGTGCGGAAGGTCTGGAGTGGAGCGTGCCGTCACCGGCGCCGTATCACACCTTCACCACACCGCCGGAAGTGAAATGAACACAGATCTCCCTGTGGGAGCGAGCCTGCTCGCGAAGAACGATGACGCGGTTCATCTGATGCACCGAGTTGTCTGCTTCGCGAGCAGGCTCGCTCCCACAAGGGATCTGATGAGAGGCATGAACCATGGCTGATTCGATCTCGATGAAAAAACTCGTCACCCGCCTGCTCGGCGTGGTGGTGGCGATGTTTGTGTTCGGTTTTGCCCTGGTGCCGATCTACGACGTGATGTGCAAAGCCTTCGGCATCAACGGCAAGACCGGTGGGCAGTACGAGGGTGAGCAAGTGGTCGACACTTCTCGCCAGATCCGTGTGCAGTTTCTCTCGACCAACACCGCCGACATGCCCTGGGATTTCTACCCCAAGCATGACGAACTCACCGCCAACCCCGGCGCGGTCAACGAGATGATCTTCATCGCGCGCAACCCCACCGACAAACCGATGAGTGCGCAAGCCGTGCCGAGCATCGCGCCGAGCAATGCGGCGGCGTATTTCCACAAGACCGAATGCTTTTGCTTTACCCAGCAGGTGCTGCAGCCCGGTCAGCAGATCGAAATGCCGGTGCGCTTCATTGTTGACCGCGACATGCCCAAGGATGTGAAGCACCTGACGCTGTCCTACACGCTGTTCGATATCACCGCCCGACATCCACCGGTGGCTGTAAACACTGGCGGTTGAGCGTGCCCGATAAGGAGAACAATAAATGGCAACTCATGAGCACTATTACGTACCGGCCCAGAGCAAATGGCCGATCATCGCCACTTTCGGCATGGCCATTACCGTCTACGGCCTGGCCGTCTGGTTCAACGATCTGAAGGCGACGCGTCCGGAATCCCACGGCCCGTACATCTTTTTCGTTGGCAGCCTGTTGCTGGCGTACATGCTGTTTGGCTGGTTCGGGGCGGTGATCAAGGAAAGCCGCGCGGGCCTTTACAGCGCGCAGCTGGATCGCTCGTTTCGCTGGGGCATGAGTTGGTTCATCTTCTCCGAAGTGATGTTCTTCATCGCCTTCTTCGGCGCGCTGTTTTACGTGCGACACATCTCCGGGCCGGCGCTCGGCGGTGAAGGCACCAAAGGCCTCGCGCACATGCTCTGGCCGAACTTCCAGTTCACCTGGCCGCTGCTGCACACGCCGGACCCGAAACTGTTCCCGCCGCCCAAGGACGTCATCAGCCCGTGGGGCCTGCCGCTGATCAATACGATTCTGCTGGTCAGCTCCAGTGTGACCATCACCATCGCCCACCATGCCCTGAAAAAAGGTCATCGCGGCGCGCTGAAAATCTGGCTGGCGATCACCGTGCTGCTCGGTTGCGCGTTTCTTGGCTTCCAGGCTGAGGAATACATTCACGCCTATCACGAACTGGGCCTGACCCTCGGTTCGGGCATTTATGGCGCGACGTTCTTCATGCTCACCGGGTTCCACGGCGCCCACGTAACCATCGGCACGATCATTCTGTTTGTGATGCTGATGCGCATCATGAAGGGCCATTTCGACAACGAGCACCAGTTCGGCTTCGAAGCGGCGAGCTGGTATTGGCACTTCGTCGACGTGGTGTGGATCGGCCTGTTTATCTTCGTTTACGTACTCTGAGGATCAACGCTACCAAGGCGCATGCGACACCAATTGGCCGCTGTAAAAGCCCCAGGCGATCAAGCCGACGGTGGCGGCGGCCAATGCCACCCGAACACTCAAGGCGATGACCAGGCGATTGGAACTGCTGTCGTCCTTGACCAGGAAAAACAGGCCGCTGAACAGGCTGATCACCGTGGCAATCAGCATCAGGACGATGGCTGTTTTGAGCATGGGAAGAACTCCGGGGGACAGGCGATGCAGTTGAGTATAGCGATCGCAACGACTGACTTTGTGGCGCAGCCATGAAGCGCTTTCGCCCAGGCGTGATACCGACCGTGGTGGTGGCGTTGTTGCTGCCGCTGCTGGTGTCGCTGGGCTTCTGGCAATTGAGTCGGGGTGCCGAGAAAACCGCCCTGCTCGCCAGTTACGCGGAACGCCGCGCTGCCGAACCGATGGCCAGCAGCGAACTGCTCAATAGCGCTGATCCGGCTTATCGCCGCGTGCATCTGCACGGTCAGTTCGATGCCGCGCACAGCTTGTTGCTGGATAACCGCCAGCGTAACGGCAAGGTCGGCGTCGAGTTGCTGCAACCCTTTCAGGATCAACGCACCGGATTGTGGCTGCTGGTCAATCGCGGCTGGCTGCCGTGGCCGGATCGCCGCGTGCCGCCACAATTCACTACGCCCAGTGAAGCGTTGAATGTCGATGCCTGGGTCTACGTCGCCCCTGGCGCCACTTTTCAGTTGCACGCCGACCCGGTCAGCAGCACCTGGCCGCAAACCATCACTGCCGTCGAACCCGTCAAGCTGTGGAAAACCCTTGAGCGCGACGGCTTCACCTACGAATTACGCGCCGAACCCGGCCCGGCCAGCTACGAGGCCGATTGGCCGGTGGTCGCCATGGGCCCGGAAAAACACCTCGGTTACGCCGTGCAGTGGTTCGCCATGGCCACCGCCCTGCTCGGCCTCTACGTCTATTTGGGCTTGCACAACGCAAAGGAGAACCACCATGGGAACGGCCATGAATCCACCCAGCATGTCTGAGGCGAAGCCTGCCGCCACCCGTCGTCGCGGGCGCATTCAGTTATTGCTGATTGTGCTTGGCGTGATCGGGCCGATGGTGCTCGCCACCGGCATGTACAAATTGCAGTTCTGGGTGCCAGAAGGTCGCAGCTATCACGGCGAACTGATCGGCAACGGCCAGACCCGCGCCGACCTCGGCGTGCAAGCGGAGGAAGAGCGCTGGCAGATACTGGTCACCGCACCGAAAGACTGCGCGGTGGACTGCCAGCAACTGGTGTATCTGGCGCGGCAGATCCAGATCGGCCTCGGTCGCGATGCCGGCCGCGCAAGCCACGCCCTTGCTGCTGCGCAACCGGTGAGCGCTGATTACGACGCCAAGCTGACCCGCGAATATCCGCAACTGCAACGCTACCCGCTGGACGCCGGTGTGTTCAGCAAGACAACCGGCGACAAAGCCACGCCGCAACTGTGGATCATCGACCCTCACGGCAATCTCGTACTGCGTTACGAGCCGAATGTAAAAGGCAAGGATCTGCTCAACGACCTGCGGCACCTGCTGAAACTGTCGAACATCGGATAAGGGCATCGTCATGGCCAAACCTGGATTTCGCCTCGCGCTGTTTGCCACCCTGCTGGCACTTATTGTGGTGCTGCTCGGCGCCTACACTCGCCTGACCCACGCAGGCTTAGGCTGTCCGGACTGGCCGGGCTGCTACGGGTTTATCAGCGTGCCGAAAAGCGAAGCCCAACTGGCCCATGCCGAACTGCATTACCCCGACTCGCCAGTGGAGGCGCACAAGGGCTGGAACGAGATGATCCACCGCTATTTCGCCGGTACCCTCGGCCTGCTTATTTCGATTCTGGCCGGACGCGCGTGGGTTAACCGTCGTCATCCGGGGCAGCCGTTGAAGTTGCCGCTGTTCCTGCTGGCCGTAGTGTTCGCGCAAGCGGCGTTCGGCATGTGGACGGTGACGCTCAAGCTCTGGCCGCAGGTGGTCACCGGGCATTTGCTCGGCGGCTTTGCGACGCTGAGTCTGCTGTTTTTACTGACGTTGCGATTGTCCGGTGTGCTGCCGGCGCTGACCGTGCCCAAGCGTTTGCAGTATTGGGCGACGGCGGGATTGTTGTTGGTGATCGGCCAGATTGCGCTGGGTGGCTGGGTCAGTTCCAACTACGCGGCGGTGGCCTGCATTGATTTCCCGACCTGCCACGGGCAATGGTTGCCACCGGCGGATTTCGCCAACGGTTTTCACCTGACCCAGCACATCGGCCCGAATTATCTGGGTGGGCAACTCGACAGCGATGCACGCACGGCGATTCACCTGACTCATCGTATCGGCGCGCTGCTGGTGACGCTGGTGCTGCTCGGTCTCGCTTGGCAATTGAAAGTGGTTGGCATGACGCGGCTGGCCGGCCTCGTGCTGATCGCCCTCGCCGCACAGATCACCCTCGGCATCAGCAACGTGTTGTTCCATCTGCCGCTGCCGGTGGCGGTCGCGCATAACGCTGGCGGTGCGGCGCTGTTGCTGACCATGGTGCTGGTCAATTACCACGCGCGCACCAGCCTGGTCCGGGTCAAACAACCGGTGCTCGCGCGCTGGCGCCTGAGCCCGCGCAAACACGCGGCCGCGCCCATCACCATAAAAGGAGAAACACCGTGGCGATTCTGATTGGCGAGCGCCCGCATCAGGCGATCTGGCGTGATTATCTGGAGCTGACCAAACCGAAAGTCGTGGTGCTGATGCTGATCACCTCGCTGGTCGGCATGTTCCTCGCGACCCGCGCCGGGGTGCCGTGGACGGTACTGGTGTTCGGTAATCTGGGCATTGCGTTGTGTGCCGGTGGCGCGGCGGCGGTCAACCATGTGGTCGATCGGCGCATCGATGCGGTGATGGCGCGCACACACAAACGGCCATTGGCGGAAGGCCGGGTGTCGCCCGCGGCGGCGCTGACCTTTGCACTGGTGCTGGCGCTGCTCGGGCAGGCCTTGTTGCTGACCTTCACCAACCCGCTGACGGCTTGGCTGACCCTGGCTTCGCTGCTCGGTTACGCAGTGATCTACACCGGTTTCCTCAAACGCGCGACGCCACAGAACATCGTTATCGGTGGCCTCGCCGGCGCCGCGCCACCGCTGCTCGGCTGGACGGCTGCCACCGGCCACGTCAGTGCCGAACCGTTGTTGCTGGTGCTGATCATCTTCGCCTGGACGCCGCCGCACTTCTGGGCGCTGGCGATCCATCGCAAAGAGGAATACGCCAAGGCCGACATCCCGATGCTGCCGGTCACCCACGGCGAGCACTACACCAAAGTACACATTCTGCTGTACACCTTTGCGCTGCTGGCGGTAAGTCTGCTGCCTTACGTGATTCACATGAGCGGCATGCTCTACCTGATTTGCGCCCTCGCCCTCGGCGCAAGGTTTCTGCAATGGGCCGTGGTGCTGTACCGTGGCACTCGGCCGCACGCGGCGATCAACACCTTCAAGTACT
Organism: Pseudomonas sp. Mb7; assembly: GCF_054790525.1. Classification (NCBI taxonomy): domain Bacteria; kingdom Pseudomonadati; phylum Pseudomonadota; class Gammaproteobacteria; order Pseudomonadales; family Pseudomonadaceae; genus Pseudomonas; species Pseudomonas sp. Mb7. The sequence goes on along the minus strand of NZ_CP186501.1, from coordinate 5,720,914 downwards.
CTATTTGGTACTTGTTTCTGCTGTTCATTGCCCTGCTCGTAGACCACTACTTACTGTTGAACCTATGACTCGAACCCAGAAAACCGTCTTCATCCTCGTCGCCGTGATCGCGCTGATCCTGGGACTTACCGTCAACAAAGTACTGAGCGGCAAGGGCCAGGGCGACCCGACTGCGCTGATCGACGCCGGCATTATCCTGCTGCCGCAGAGCCGCAATCTGCCGGATGTGACGATGACCGATCAGGACGGCAAACCGGTGGCGATCAACGAGTTGAAAGGCAAGTGGAGCCTGCTGTTCTTCGGCTACACGTTCTGCCCGGACATCTGCCCGACAACGTTGGCGCAGTTGCGGCAGATCAAGAGTGAGCTGCCGAAAGACGCTGTGGATAAGTTGCAGATCGTGCTGGTCAGCGTTGATCCGAACCGCGATAACCCCAAGCAGTTGAAGCAGTACCTAGGCTATTTTGATCCGCAGTTCATTGGCCTGACGCCGACTTCGATCGAAGAGCTGCAGAAGGTGGCGAACGCGGTGAGTATTCCGTTTATTCCGGCGGATACCAGTAAGCCGAATTACACGGTGGATCACAGCGGTAATCTCGCGGTGATCGGCCCGGACGGGACGCAGCGGGGGTTTATTCGGGCGCCGTTGAATAATGCCAAACTGGTTGCGCAGCTGCCGGTGATGCTTAACCGCAAATAAAAGCTGAAGAGCGAAAAGCCCCTCACCCTAGCCCTCTCCCAGAGGGAGAGGGAACTGACCGAGGTGTTTGTTCGAGTTGCGCCGACCTGCAATTGTGAGTCGAACTCAGGCTCGAAAAGCTTGAAGATAGGCCCCCTCTCCCTCGGGAGAGGGCTGGGGTGAGGGGAAGCTTCACAGCAGGTCCAAAGCCAAGCACAAGACACAAAAAAGGGGACGCGCATGGCGTCCCCTTTTCGTTGCAGCATTCCTGAATCAGAACGCCGGCAATACCGCACCCTTGTACTTCTCGGTAATGAATTTCTTCACTTCCGGGCTGTGCAGCGCAGCAGCGAGTTTCTTCATCGCGTCGCTGTCCTTATTGTCCGCGCGGGACACGAGGATGTTCACGTACGGCGAGTCGTTACCTTCGATCACCAGCGCATCCTTGGACGGATCGAGCTTGGCTTCCAGCGCGTAGTTGGTGTTGATCAGCGCCAGATCGACCTGGGTCAGCACGCGCGGGATGGTCGCGGCTTCCAGTTCACGGATTTTCAGGTCTTTCGGGTTTGTCGCAATGTCTTTGACGGTCGACAGGATGTTGGTCGGATCCTTCAAAGTGATCACGCCAGCCTTGGCCAGCAGCAACAGCGCGCGGCCGCCGTTGGTGGCGTCGTTCGGGATCACCACGTTGGCGCCGCTTGGCAGATCCTTCAGGTCCTTGAGCTTGCTCGAGTAAGCGCCCAGCGGCTCCAGGTGCACACCGGTCACGGCAACCAGACTAGTGCCCTTGGCCTTGTTGAACTCATCGAGATACGGCTGGTGCTGGAAGAAGTTGGCGTCCAGACGCTTTTCCGCGACCTGTACGTTCGGCTGAATGTAGTCGGTAAAGACCTTGACCTTCAGCTCCACGCCTTCTTTGGCTAGCGCCGGCTTCACGAACTCGAGGATTTCTGCGTGCGGCACCGGAGTGGCGGCAACGGTCAGGGTTTCGGCGTGGGCCGAGAATGCTGCAACGGCAGCAAAAGCAGCGATCAGTTTTTTCATTCAGCTAACTCCTTATGAGGCGACCGTCTGGCGCCTGCCAGCGAATGGCCGGCTCATCTGTTCAATACAAAACTGCTTATTTGCGCGAGAAATGCACGACCAGTCGATCACCGACCATCTGCAGCACTTGCACCAGAATCAACAGCAACACCACAGTGACGATCATCACGTCTGTCTGGAAACGCTGGTAACCGAAACGGATCGCCAGGTCGCCGAGACCACCGGCACCGACCACACCGGCCATTGCCGTGTAGGACACCAGTGTAATCGCCGTCACCGTAATCGCCGCGAAGATGCCTGGGCGCGCTTCCGGCAACAAGGCGTTGATGATGATCTGCCGCGTGGTCGCACCCATCGACTGAGTCGCTTCGATGATGCCGCGATCGACTTCACGCAGCGCGGTTTCCACCAGACGCGCGAAGAACGGCGTGGCACCCACGACCAATGGCGGAATCGCACCGGCCACGCCCAGCGACGTGCCGGTGATCAGCACGGTGAACGGGATCATAACGATCAACAGAATGATGAACGGCAGCGAACGCAGGATGTTCACCGCCAGCGACATGAACGCGTAGAGGCCACGGTTTTCCAGCAACTGACGCGGGCTGCACAGAAACAGCAACACGCCCAGCGGCAGGCCGAGCAATACGGTGAACAGCAGCGAACCACCGAGCATCAGCATCGTATCGCCGGTTGCCAGCCAGATTTCGTACCAGTCGATATTGGTGAAGAAACTGATCAGGTCTTCCATTAGCGCAATACCTCCATGTGAACGTCAGCGGCGGTGAAGCGGGCGAACGCCGCTTCCATGTCGCCACCGGTGACGGCGAGGGTCAATTGCCCGTACGGAATGTCTTTGATGCGGTCGATACGACCGGCGAGGATGCTGTAGTCGACGCCGGTTTCCCGGGCGACGGTGCCAAGCAACGGCGCGTAGGTCGCTTCGCCCTGGAAGGTCAGACGCACGATGCGGCCCGGCACGTGAGCGAAGTCATCACGCTGCTCGCTTTCGTCGATCTGCTCGCTTTCCTGCACAAAACGCTTGGTGGTCGGGTGTTTTGGATGCAGGAACACATCGGCCACCGAACCTTGCTCGACGATCACGCCAGCGTCCATCACCGCCACTTGATCGCAGACGCGACGTATCACGTCCATCTCGTGGGTGATCAGGACGATGGTCAGTTTCAGTTCGCGGTTGATCTCGGCCAGCAGTTGCAGGACCGACGCGGTGGTCTGCGGGTCGAGGGCACTGGTGGCCTCGTCGCACAGCAGAATCTTCGGCTTGGTCGCCAGGGCGCGGGCGATGCCGACGCGCTGCTTCTGACCGCCGGACAATTGCGCCGGGTACTTCTTGGCGTGGTCGGACAGACCGACCCGCGCCAGCAACTCGGCGACACGCTTGTCGATCTCGCTGCCCGACAGTTCGCCGGCCAGGGTCAGCGGCAACGCAACGTTGTCGGCCACGGTCTTGGAGGCGAGCAGGTTGAAGTGCTGGAAGATCATCCCGACTTGCTGACGGAAACGGCGCAGGCCGTTGGCGTCCAGCGCGGTGACTTCTTCGCCGTCGACGATGATCTTGCCGCCGCTGGAGTTCTCCAGGCGATTGATCAGACGCAGCAGGGTACTTTTGCCCGCGCCGGAATGGCCGATGAGGCCGAACACCTGCCCGTTCTCGATAGAGAGACTGGTCGGGTGCAGCGCGGGAATGTCCTTACCGGCGACGCGGTAAGTCTTGTGGACGTTTTGAAACTCGATCACGTAGCGAACCTTGTGGGGCGCGTTAGAAAAGGATCAGCGGTTAGCCGGGCGCGCATTTTAGCCTGTCCGTATAGAGGTTCTTAGCATTTATTTCGCAATTAACCTTCGATTTGGCAATAACAAGATCAAAGGTCATAAAAAAGGAACGTCCAAAGCAGCCCATCAGTCACTAAGTAAGCGACTTGAAAACCCTGGGTGCCGTGCCCGGGAACCACTCAAGAGTCCCCGGCCAGCATCGGGGTCAACCGAGGAGTTTACGACTGATGAGCAAGAAGCCTACGACCGATAAAAGCCAGATGGCCGGAACCGATGCCCCGGATCGCGCCAACACCAACGCCAAACTCGACAGCCTGGAAAAGTTTCGCTCCGACGCCACCGGCCAGGCCCTGCGCACCAACCAAGGTGTGAAGATCGCTGACAACCAGAACACCCTCAAGGCCGGCCCTCGTGGGCCGTCGCTGCTTGAAGACTTCATCATGCGGGAAAAGATCACGCATTTTGACCATGAGCGGATCCCGGAACGCATCGTCCATGCGCGCGGCACCGGCGCGCATGGTTTCTTTCAGGCCTACGAGAACCATTCGACGCTGACCAAGGCCGGTTTCCTACAAGATCCGGGCAAGAAGACTCCAGTGTTCGTGCGCTTTTCCACGGTTCAGGGCCCACGCGGTTCCGGCGACACCGTGCGTGACGTACGCGGTTTCGCGGTGAAGTTCTTCACCGATGAAGGCAACTTCGACCTGGTCGGCAACAACATGCCGGTGTTCTTTATTCAGGACGCGATCAAGTTTCCCGACTTCGTCCACGCGGTGAAACCCGAACCGCACAATGAAATCCCAACCGGTGGCTCAGCTCACGATACCTTCTGGGATTTCGTTTCGCTGGTGCCGGAATCGGCGCACATGGTCATCTGGGCGATGTCTGACCGGGCGATCCCGAAAAGCCTGCGCAGCATGCAGGGCTTCGGCGTGCACACCTTCCGTCTGATCAACGCGGAGGGCAAATCGCGCTTCGTCAAATTCCACTGGCGCCCTACCGCCGGCACTTGTTCGCTGGTGTGGGACGAGGCGCAGAAGCTTGCCGGTAAAGACACCGACTACCACCGTCGCGACCTCTGGGAAGCGATCGAAATGGGCGATTACCCGGAATGGGAACTCGGCGTACAGATCATCGAGGAGGAAAACGAGCACGACTTCGACTTCGATATCCTCGACCCGACCAAGCTGATCCCCGAAGAAATCGTGCCGATCACGCCGCTGGGCAAGATGACGCTGAACCGCAACCCGGACAACTTCTTTGCCGAGACCGAGCAGGTCGCGTTCTGCCCTGGCCACATCGTGCCGGGCATCGACTTCTCCAATGACCCGCTGCTGCAAGGTCGGCTGTTTTCCTACACCGACACGCAAATCAGCCGACTCGGTGGGCCGAATTTTCACGAGTTGCCGATCAACCGGCCGGTTGCGCCGTTCCACAATGGCCAGCGTGATGCGCAGCACCGCACGGTGATCGACAAGGGCCGCGCCTCGTATGAGCCGAACTCGATTGATGGCGGCTGGCCCAAAGAAACCCCTCCGGCCGCGCAGGACGGTGGTTTCGAAAGTTATCCAGAGCGCATTGATGCGATCAAGATCCGCCAGCGCAGCGAGTCGTTCAGCGATCACTTCTCTCAGGCGACGCTATTCTTCAACAGCATGAGCGATCACGAGAAGGAGCACATCATTGCCGCTTACAGCTTCGAGCTGGGCAAGGTAGAGCGTGAATTTATCCGTGCGCGGGAGGTGAACGAGATTCTGGCCAACATCGATCTGGAACTGGCCAAGCGTGTCGCCGCCAATCTGGGCCTTCCGGCACCAAGCAAAGGCACGGTCGAGGCTCGTAAAACCTCTTTCGATCATTCGCCGTCATTGAGTCAGGCCAACCTGTTGCCGGAAAACATCAAGACGCGAAAAGTGGCGATTCTTGCCGCGAATGGCGTCGATAGTGCAGCGATTGATGCGATTAAGAAGGCTTTGGCGGCTGAAGGTGCGCATGCCAAGTTACTCGGCCCGACTTCAGCGCCGGTGAAGACCGCTGACGGCAAAATGTTGCCAGTAGATGCTTCGATGGAAGGCATGCCGTCGGTGATTTTTGACGCGGTGTTCGTGCCGGGTGGCGCGGCGTCGGTGAAGGCGTTGAGCGGCGAAGGCGTGGCGCTGCACTACCTGCTGGAGGCGTACAAGCATCTGAAGGCGATTGCGTTGCACGGCGAGGCCAAGCAATTGCAGGATCTGCTGAAACTGGAGGCGGATGACGGATTGCTGCAGGGCAAGGATGTGCCAGCGTTGACCAAGCCGTTCTTTGCGGCGATCGGGCAGCATCGGGTTTGGGCGCGGGAGCCTAAGGCGAAAGCCATTCCGGCTTAAGATCTTCGGGAATAGAAAGACCGCTTTCGCGAGCAGGCTCGCTCCCACAAGGGTTCTCCTATAAACACGAATTTTGTGTTCTCTGGAGATCCCTGTGGGAGCGAGCCTGCTCGCGAAGCTTCTTAGGGTTTACGCGGGCTCAGAACCATCTGCGCCGGCACTGTGCGCACGGTCTGTTTCACGATCTTCAGATCAAAATCCGGGTTCAACTTCTTCACCCGCTTGGTCAGCAGAGTCGCCAGCCACGGATAGTCATCGGTGCGCGGTGCCTGAATGGTCACCCCACACTCGTAATTCACCACATCAGCGGCGATCGCGTCGAGTTGACGACGAAGTTTGCGGCTATCGGTGATGTTCAGCGCAACCGTAGTGCTCTCAGCGGTCGGATCAATCACTTTAGCTTTCGGCTTGGCCTCGGCGGCCAGCAATGCAGCCTCAGCCTTTTCCAGCTCAGCCTTGCGCGCTTCAGTAATGGCACCGTTGACGCCACCGGTCAGCGCCGGCGCTTTCGGCATCAACGCGCGAGCACGGCTTAACGCCGTAGCGGCAGCATTCACATCGCCCTTCTGCAGCACGATCTGGCTGCGACGCAGATACGCTTCGGCCAATTGCCGCTGGTATTGCTCAAGGGATTGATCGTTTGGGGTTTCTTTCTGCAAAGCGGCCAACTGATCTTCGGCAGTGGCCAGTTCGCTGCTGGCCAGGCTTTGCTCCAGCTGTGCGATGGCCGTAGCTCGCGCATCGGGGACTTCGGCCACCGGCGGCGTGCTTTGGCAGGCGCCCAGTAGCACTGAAAATGCGACAAGGAGCAGATAACGGGAGGCGAACGGCTTCATTCCTGCGACTCTCTATTTGCGCAAAAAGCGGCCAAGTCTACACCCCACGACGGGGCAGAACAAAACTCAACAGAAACAGTGCGGCCGCCGTCACAACGATTGACGGCCCGGCCGGGGTGTCCTTGAACCACGACAACGCCAGCCCGCCACACACGGCGAGCATGCCCAGCAGGCTCGCGCCCAGCGCCATCTGCTCCGGCGAGCGGGCGTGACGCTGTGCCGCAGCCGCCGGGATGATCAGCAGTGAGGTAATCAGCAACACGCCGACAATTTTCATCGCCACCGCGATCACCACCGCAATCAACAACATCAGCGCCATGCGCAGACCTGCAACCGGCAGGCCTTCGACCTTGGCCAACTCTTCGTGCACGGTAATCGCCAGCAACGGCCGCCACAGCGTCACCAGCAACACCAGCACCGCCGCACTGCCGCCGAGGATCCACGCCAGATCGGTTGGACTGATCGCCAGCAGGTCGCCGAACAGATAGGCCATCAGGTCGATCCGCACTTCATGCATGAAGCTTAGTACCACCAGGCCGAGAGAGAGCGTGCTCGGTGCGAGAATTCCCAAAAGCGTGTCAGACGCCAGCGGTTGACGCTGTTGCAGCGTGACCAGCAGCACCGCCAGCAACAGACAGCCTACGGTCACCGCAACGGTTGGGCTGACATCCAGCAGAAAGCCCAACGCCACACCGAGCAAGGCAGCGTGGGACAAGGTGTCGCCGAAATACGCCATGCGCCGCCAGACCACGAACGAACCCAGCGGACCTGCAACGATCGCCAACGCCAGACCTGCAAGCAGGGCATACAACAGAAAATCAGCCATGCTTGCAGTTGTCTCCGTGAACGTGAGGTTGGCCAATAACCGGCCCTTTGACCACCGAACCGTGCAGGTCGTGAGCGTGGTCGTGATGGTGGTGATAAACCGCCAGGCTCTGCGCGTTCTTGCCGAACAGCTCGACGAACGCCGGATCGCCACTGACCTGCTCGGGATGCCCGGAGCAGCAGACGTGACGGTTGAGGCAGACCACCTGATCGGTGGTGCTCATCACCAAATGCAAATCGTGGGACACCATCAACACGCCGCAGCCATGGCGGTCGCGCAGACGGGTGATCAGGCTGTACAACTCGGCTTGGCCAGCGACGTCGACGCCTTGTACCGGCTCGTCGAGCACCAGCAATTCCGGCTCGCGCAGCAGTGCACGAGCGAGCAACACGCGCTGCATTTCACCGCCGGAAACGCTTTGCACCGGGCTGTCGATGACGTGTTCGGCGCCGACTTCTTTCAGCGCGGCCAGCGCACGCGGACGATCAACGCCCGGCACTAGGCGCAGAAAGCGCAGCACCGACAGCGGCAGGGTCGGATCGACGTGCAGTTTTTGCGGCATGTAGCCGACGCGCAGTTTCGGCTTGCGCCAGACACTGCCGCTGTCCGGCTTCAACAAACCAAGCACGGCGCGCACCAGCGTAGTCTTGCCGGCGCCGTTGGGGCCGATCAGGGTAACGATCTGCCCGGGCTCGACGCTCAGCTCGATGTTGTCCAGCACAGCCTGCCCGGCAAATGTGACGGCGACCTGTTCCAGACGGATCAGCGCATTGCTCATCAAGCCCCCTGGCAACCAGAGCACAGGCCGACGACTTCGACGGTCTGCGCTTCGACGATGAAACCAACGTCTTTGGCGCTGTTGATGATCGCGTCACTGATCACTTTTTGCTCAAGCTCGATGGCAGCGTGGCAATCGCGGCAGATCAGGAACTGGCCCTGATGCGCGTGTTCCGGGTGCACGCAGCCGACGAAGGCGTTCAGCGAAGAAATGCGGTGCACCAGGCCGTTTTCCAGGAGGAAATCCAGCGCGCGGTACACCGTCGGCGGTGCGGCGCGGCGGCCATCCTGCTCGCTCAGCACCGCAAGAATGTCGTAGGCGCCCAGCGGCTTGTGGCTCTGCCACACCAGTTCCAGCACCCGGCGGCGCAACGCGGTCAGGCGCAAGCCTTTCTGGGCGCACAAGGTATCGGCCTCGGACAAAGCGCTGTGCACGCAATGAGAGTGGTCGTGGGGACGGCTGGCAATCGGTGTAATAGGCATGGGCGGCGACGAGTTTTGATAGAGACGTTATTATGTTACCCGTTCTCGCCTCCTTGAGTGGTCATCGTGTCCCGACTTTTTTCTGTTTTTGTGGCTTTTGTCGCCAGTTTTCTGCTGATCGGTTCGGCTCAGGCCGAGGTCAAAGTCCTCACCAGCATCAAACCGTTGCAGCTGATTGCAGCGGCCGTTCAGGACGGCGTAGCGATTCCCGAAGTGCTGCTGCCGCCGGGTGCTTCGCCACACAATTACGCGCTGCGGCCATCCGACGTACGGAAGGTGCAATCGGTGGATCTGCTCTACTGGATCGGCCCGGACATGGAAGGCTTTCTGCCGCGCGTGTTGAACGGTCGAACGCTGCCGAGCGTCGCGGTGCAGGATCTGCCAGGGATGAAACTGCGGCGTTTCGCTGAGGACAGCCACTCCCACGCCGAAGAGGCTGACGAGCATGATCACGATCACCGTCCTGGCACGCTCGATGCGCACTTGTGGTTATCACCGGTCAATGCGCGGGTAATTGCCGACAAAATGGCCGCGGACTTGAGCGCCGTTGATCCGGCCAATGCCGAGCGCTATCAGAAAAACGCCAAGGCATTTGACGAACGTCTGGACGCACTGGATCAGCGTTTGAAGAAGCGTCTGGCCAGCGTTGAAGGCAAGCCGTACTTCGTCTTTCACGAGGCGTTTGATTACTTTGAAGAGGCTTATGGCCTGAAGCATGCCGGCGTGTTCAGCGTGGCCGCCGAAGTGCAGCCCGGTGCGCAGCATGTTGCGGCGATGCGCAAGCGTTTGCAGGAAGTCGGCAAGACGTGTGTGTTCAGTGAGCCGCCGTTGCGGCCGCGTTTGGCCGAAACCTTGGTTGCAGGTTTGCCGGTGAAACTGGCGGAGCTGGACGCGTTGGGCGGGTACACCCCGGCGACAGCTCAGGGCTATGAGCAAGTGCTAGAGAAGTTGGGCAATGATCTGGCGGGATGCCTGGAATCTCTGTAGCCGCATAGAAAAAGATCGCAGCCTTCGGCAGCTCCTACAGGTAATCCCATGTAGGAGCTGCCGAAGGCTGCGATCTTTTGATATTAAAGCGCGAAAGGCAAAGGTGTATTGACCTGCTGCCGCTGCGCCAACCGCTGTTCAAACTCTTTCGGATCGTGAATCAACACGTCCTGCCCGGCGAACTGCTCCGCCGCGATCAACCGCGACAGCCAGAACCGCACACAGGCCACGCGCAGCATGGTCGGCCACAACTCGGCCTCCGCCGCCGTAAACGGTCGCAGCGCCGCATAGGCACCAAGGAATGCGCGGGCACGCGGCCCATCGATCAAACCGTCCTCATCCGAACACCAGTCGTTCAACGCAATCGCTACGTCGTACAGCATCGGCCCCGAGCAGGCGTTGTAGAAGTCGATCAGCCCGGTCAGGTGCGTGCCTTCGAACATCGCGTTGTCGCGAAACAGGTCGGCGTGAATGTTGGCCCGAGGCAGCGCGAGGATCTTCTCTTTGCGCTCGGTGATTTCATCGAGCGCCTTTTGCAGCAAGGCACGCGGCTCATCGCTCAGGTGCGAGAGCAACTCGTTGCCCTCCTCCAGCATCCAGTCCAGGCCACGATCGGTCTTGCGCTTGATCATGCGCTCGCCCTGGGTCGCCAGATGCAGATGCGCCTGCAACTCGCCGACCTGCGCGCAATGCTGAGCATTGGCGACTTTGATGTGCTTGCCGGACAGCCGCGGTTGCAGCAGCGCCGGTTTGCCCTTCAGCTCACGCAATGCCACGCCGTCAGTGGTGCGCAGCGCGTACGGCACCGGCAGATCGGCTTCGTGGAGCACATCGAGCAGATCGATGAAAAACGGCATCTCCTGCACCGGGCCGCGCTCGACCAGAGTCAGGACGAATTCGCCCTGCTCCAGGCTGATAAAGAAATTGGTGTTTTCGCTGCCGGCGGCGATCCCCTGGAAATCAAGCAGACGGCCAAGCCCGTAAGGGGCGAGAAAAGTTTCCAGCTCGGGCCGAGCCAGGGGAGTGAACACAGACATGGTTAAAAACTGCTCAGTTCAGGCGCCACGACCGCGTAGCGCCGATTAAAAGTCAGGAAACTTACTTCCAGGTAAAGATTTCCCACGACGGAATCAGCATATCCGGCTGGTCGGAGCGAATGTAGTTCGCGTCCGTACCATCGGCGCGCACCAGGAAATACGGTTTGCCACCCTTTGGCGTGACCTTGATCGCATAGACGAAACCACTGCGACTGTATTCCTGGATAACCTTGTCGCCTTCCGTGTGCGTGTTAATGGTAACTTCCGGCTCCTTTGACGGCGCATCATCCGCCGCCATCGCGGCCAACGGTGAGGCAGCAATCAGACCGACCAGCAGCAAGCGATTTAACGTACGCATGATAACCTTGTCCCTTTGTCGTCAACGGTCCCGCTATTCTAGCGCCGGACCCGCCGAAAAGGTTGATCCTGCTCATGAGCCAAGCCCCCCTCGTCCTGGTGGACGGTTCGTCTTACCTGTACCGCGCCTTTCACGCGCTGCCACCACTGACCACCTCCAAAGGCCTGCCGACCGGTGCGGTCAAAGGCGTGCTGAACATGCTCAAGAGTCTGCGCAAGCAGTACCCGGACAGCCCGTTCGCCGTGGTGTTCGACGCCAAGGGCGGGACATTTCGCGATGAAATGTACGCCGAATACAAAGCCAATCGCCCGAGCATGCCCGACGACATGCGCGTGCAGATCGAGCCGCTGCACCAGAGCGTGATCGCCCTCGGTTTCCCGCTGCTGTGCGTGGAAGGCGTCGAGGCTGACGACGTGATCGGCACCCTGGCGCGCAGCAGCGCGGCGGCGGATCGCCCGGTGATCATCTCCACCGGCGACAAGGACATGGCGCAACTGGTCGATGGCCACATTACTTTGGTCAACACCATGTCCGGTAGCTCGATGGACGTGGAGGGCGTTAAGGAGAAATTCGGCGTCGCTCCGGAGCAGATCATCGATTATCTGGCGCTGATGGGCGATTCGTCCGACAACATTCCGGGCGTTCCCGGCATCGGCCCGAAGACTGCGTCCGGCCTGTTGGTCGGCGTCAACGGCGGCCTCACCGAGCTGTACGCCAATCTCGACATCGTGCCGACCCTGCCGATTCGCGGCGCCAAGACCCTGCCGGCCAAGCTTGAAGAGCACAAGGAGATGGCGTTCCTCTCCTATCAACTGGCGACCATCAAGGTCGACGTGCCGCTGGACGTCGAACTCGACGACCTGCAGATGGGCGCCGAAGACCCGGCCAAGCTCTACGAGCTGTACTCGCTGCTGGAATTCAAAAGCTGGATCAATGATCTCGATCGCGACGCCAAACGTCTGGAACTGAGCGCAGCCAGCGAACCTGCGCTGGCCGGCGATCTGTTCAGCGCACCAGCGGAAGAAGCGCCTGTCGCTCCCGCCGAAGCTGCCTACGAAACCATCCTTGATCAGGCGCGCTTCGACGTCTGGCTGGAAAAACTCAACAACGCCAAGCTGTTCGCCTTCGACACCGAAACCACCGGCATCGACGCGCAGCAAGCGCAGCTGGTCGGCCTGTCGTTCGCCGTGCAGGCCAACGAAGCCGCGTACATTCCGCTGACCCACTCCTACATCGGCGTGCCGGAACAGCTGGATCGCGACACCGTGCTGCGCGCACTCAAGCCGATTCTCGAAGACCCGAGCAAGCTGAAGGTCGGCCAGCACGCCAAGTTCGATATGAATATTCTGGCCAACTGTGCCATCGGCGGCGATCAGAGCCAAGGCATCAACGTGCGCGGCATCGCCTTCGACACGATGCTTGAGTCCTACGTGCTCAACTCCACCGCCACCCGCCACGACATGGACAGCCTCGCGCAGAAGTACTTGGATCACACCACCGTGAGCTTCCAGGACATCGCCGGCAAAGGCGCCAAGCAGCTGACTTTCGACCAGATCGCTTTGGAACAGGCCGGGCCGTACGCCGCCGAAGACGCTGATATCACCCTGCGCCTGCACCAGACGCTGTTCGAAAAACTCAGCGCCATCCCGAGTCTGGCCAGCGTTTTGACCGACATCGAGATTCCGCTGGTGCCGGTACTGGCGCGCATCGAACGCCAAGGCGCGTTCGTTGATGCCGAACTGCTCGGCATTCAGAGCATCGAACTGGGCAACAAAATGGTCGCACTTGAGCGCGAAGCGTTCGAGATCGCCGGGGAAGAATTCAACCTTGGCTCGCCGAAGCAGTTGGGCGTGATTCTCTACGAGAAACTCGGCCTGCCAGTATTGAAGAAGACCGCCAAGGGCCAACCGTCCACCGCTGAAGAAGTGCTAGCGAAGCTCGCTGAAGACGATCACCGCTTGCCGAAGGTGCTGATGGAGCACCGGTCGATGAGCAAGCTGAAAAGCACCTACACCGATCGCCTGCCGGAGCAGATCAATCCGCGCACCGGGCGTGTCCACACCTCGTATCACCAGGCTGTGGCATCGACCGGGCGTTTGTCCTCGAGCGATCCAAACCTGCAGAATATCCCGGTGCGCACCGCGGAAGGCCGGCGCATCCGTCAGGCGTTCGTCGCGCCAAAGGGCTACAAACTGCTGGCGGCGGACTATTCGCAGATCGAACTGCGGATCATGGCGCACCTGTCCAAGGACGAAGGCCTGATGAATGCCTTCCGCAACAATCTGGACGTGCACACCGCCACCGCTGCCGAAGTGTTCAAGGTCGAACTCAACGAAGTGACCTCCGACCAGCGCCGTGGCGCCAAGGCGATCAACTTCGGCCTGATCTACGGCATGGGCGCACAGAAGCTCGGCAAGGACATCGGCGTCGACACCAAGACCGCCAAGGCTTATATCGACACCTACTTCGCCCGTTATCCGGGGGTTCGCGAATACATGGATCGCACCCGCGCACAGGCGGCGGATCAGGGTTATGTCGAGACCTTCTTCGGTCGTCGTCTGTACCTGCCAGAAATCAACTCGAACAAGCCGCAGGAACGTGCCGCTGCCGAGCGCACAGCGATCAACGCGCCGATGCAGGGCACGGCTGCCGACATCATCAAGAAAGCCATGGTGGCGGTGGATAACTGGTTGGCGACATCCGGGCTGGACGCCAAAGTCATCCTGCAGGTGCACGATGAACTGGTGCTGGAGGTTCGTGAGGATCTGGTCGAACAAGTCAGTGCCGAGATTCGCGTGCACATGAGCGAGGCGGCGAAACTGGATGTGCCGCTGCTGGTCGAAGTGGGTGTGGGCAACAATTGGGATGAGGCTCACTGAGGCTTTTGAACACGGTTTGCCGCGACCTGTTGTCGCGGCAGCGCCAGTAAAACCTGCTTATTTCGAAAAGCGCTTGGGATTATTCCAAAGCTTTTTGAAAAAAATCTGAACTAATCTGGAAGGACACCACTCAGAGATACTGAATGGCTGGTGAAGCCCTTCGATGCTCCTATGTTGTGTTAAGTGTTGGCAGATATCTGAACCCCGCCCTAGCGGTTCGGAACTTAAACCCCGGAACTTCTCCCTCCCCAATGAAGTCCGGGGCTTTTTTTGCCCGAAAATTGGCTGTGGCACGCTCAGACTGCGTTGAAAGCACAGCTAAAAATGCTCATTTAGGTAACCTAAACTCCGCTTTTTAGCTGTGCTTTCGCCTTGCCTGAGCGCACCACAGCCAATTTTCTAATCCCTGTTTTACTCAGCCGCCTCGGCGCCTTTGTCTGCCAGTTCCATCCAGCCGGCCAGTACAGTGTAGGCCTCTTCCAGGCCCATGCGTTTTGGCGCCGAGAACAGCTGGATGGTGACCAGGTCGCCCCAACCCTTGCGGATTTCCGACTGCACTTTGAGCAGGGTGTTCTTGGCTGCGCCGTAGGTCAGCTTGTCGGCCTTGGTCAGCAGGATGTGCATTGGCATGCCGGCCGCAACGGCCCAGTCGAGCATCAGCAGGTCGAAGTCGGTCATTGGATGACGGATGTCCATCATCAGAATCAGCCCCTTCAAACTCTCGCGGCCACCGAGGTAAGCCTCGAGGTGACGCTGCCAGTGCATCTTCAGCGGGATCGGTACTTTTGCGTAACCGTAGCCCGGCAGGTCGACCAGACGGCGATCTTCGTCTAGCTTGAAGAAGTTCAACAGCTGTGTGCGACCTGGGGTTTTCGAGGTGCGCGCCAGACTGGCGTGAGTCAAAGTGTTCAGTGCGCTGGATTTGCCGGCGTTGGAACGACCGGCGAACGCTACTTCGAAGCCTTCGTCGTCAGGGCATTGATCGACTTTGGCGGCACTGAGCATAAACGTGGACTGTTGGCACAGGCCGAGGATGGGATTCTTGAGTTGCATGGGATTTCCGATGTGGGCGGCGCCGGGATTGGGCGCGGAACGCGGTGTCGCTTCCGTTTCAGTGACGCCAGTATATAATGCCGCAGATTTTGTGTGTGCTTTGTCCCAGCGTAGGATGAAGTTCACGAGAGCGACAGACCTTGATTGCGCATTAGAACGCAGAACGCTCTCAACCCTGAAAAGGTCGTTTTATGACGAAATGGCTGCTGGCTGCCGGAGTCTTGATGCCGCTTTACAGCGCACAGGCTACACAGGATCCGGAAGCTGTGTACAACCGTGTTTGTGGTGCCTGTCATTCCGGCCAACTACCAATGGCGCCCGAAAGAGGCGATCAGGAAGCTTGGACGCCGAGGTTGGCGAAAGGTATGGAGACGCTGGTGCAACACGTGACCCAGGGTTTCAAGGCGATGCCGCCGCGTGGTTTGTGCATGGACTGCAGTGCCGAGGATTACCAAGCCATCATCCTGTGGATGAGCGCGAGTAAGCCCGGTCCATAACTTAACCCTTAGCCGTAGTTGGATTAGCTGATGAACAAATTGATCGTGAGTCTGCTGTTGACCGTGGGAATCTCAGGCTTCGCCCATGCTGCCGGTGATGCCGCAGCAGGCCAGGCAAAAGCCGCCGTATGCGGAGCCTGCCATGGCCCGGACGGGAACAGCATGGCGCCAAACTTTCCGAAACTGGCCGGTCAAGGTGAACGCTACCTGACCAAGCAATTGCACGACATCAAGTCGGGCAAGCGCACCGTTCTGGAAATGACCGGATTGCTGACCAACCTGAGCGATCAGGACCTGGCCGACATCGCCGCCTACTTCGCCAGCCAGAAAGGCAGCGTCGGCGCCGCCGATCCGAAGATCGTCGCTCGCGGTGAGGCCCTGTTCCGTGGCGGCAACCTGGCCAAGGGCCTGCCCGCTTGCACCGGCTGTCACTCACCGAACGGCGCTGGCAACGCCGCGGCAGGCTTCCCGCACCTGGGTGGCCAACACGCTCAATACATCGCCAAGCAACTGACCGATTTCCGCAAGGAAGAAGGCGGCCGCAACAACGACGGCGACACCATGACCATGCAGACCATCGCCAAGCGCCTGAGCGACGAAGATATTGCTGCGGTCTCCAGCTACATTCAAGGTCTGCACTAAGCGCATTTGGCAGCGATAGATCTCGCGCAACGTTAACGCTCGATTAATCCGTCGCAGCAAGTATAAAAAGGGTGGCTTTGGCCGCCCTTTTTTGTGGCCGCTACCGTTACACTACAGAACTCATGCCCGCCAGGATCTGTCTGAAAACAGGTCGCGCGAGGCGACCCAAATTGTCCAGGAGTAAAGCATGCGTAATCTGATCATCAGCGCCGCCCTCGTCGCTGCCAGCCTGTTCGGCGTGACCGCTCAAGCCGCCGAAGCCCCTGCCGCACCTTATGTCGAATTGGCTAACCCGGTGCCAGTGGCAGAGCCTGGCAAGATCGAAGTGGTCGAGCTGTTCTGGTACGGCTGCCCGCACTGCTACGCCTTTGAGCCGGTGATCAACCCTTGGGTTGATAAACTGCCGTCCGACGTCAACTTCGTACGCATCCCGGCCATGTTCGGCGGCCCGTGGGACGCTCACGGCCAGATGTTCCTGACCCTCGAAGCCATGGGTGTCGAGCACAAGGTTCACAACGCAGTTTTCGAAGCAATCCAGAAACAACACAAGAAGCTGACCGACAAGAACGACATGGCTGACTTCCTCGCCACTCAAGGCGTGGACAAGGATAAATTCCTCGCCACTTTCGACTCGTTCGCCATCAAGGGTCAGATCGTAAAAGCTCGCGAACTGGCCAAGAAGTATGAAATCACTGGCGTTCCAACCATGATCGTCAACGGCAAATACCGTTTTGACATCGGCTCCGCCGGTGGTGCCGAGCAAGCGCTGAAACTGGCTGACCAACTGGTCGCCAAAGAGCGAGCGGCAACCAAGGCTGCTGCCAACTAAGCGCGGCAACCGCCATGCGCCGCTGGAAGTCCGAACGCATCGTTGGCCTGCATGATCCGCAGGTCAATGAGCATCACCTGGAGTCAACGGGCCTGCCCGCAGACCAGCGTCTGCGTTTGCTCAGTTTCAATATCCAGGTCGGCATCAGCACCGAGCGCTATCGGCATTACCTGACCCGTAGCTGGCAGCACCTGCTGCCGCACAACGGGCGTTCAGGCAACCTGCAAAAGATCGGCGACCTGCTGGGCGACTTCGATCTGGTCGCCCTGCAGGAAGCCGATGGCGGCAGCCTGCGTTCGGGCTACGTCAATCAGGTGGAACATCTGGCCCAACTCGGCGCCTTCCCCTACTGGTATCAACAACTCAATCGCAATCTCGGCCGACTCGCTCAGCACAGCAACGGCGTGCTCAGTCGTCTGAAACCGTCGGCGATTGAAGATCACCCGCTGCCCGGCCCGAAAGGTCGCGGGGCGATTCTGCTGCGTTTCGGCGAAGGCCCGGAAGCGCTGGTGGTGGTGATGATGCATCTGGCCCTTGGCGCGCGAACCCGCAGCCTGCAACTGGCCTATATTCGTGAGCTGATCGGTGGCTATAAACACCAAGTGTTGATGGGCGACATGAACACCCATGCCAGCGATCTGCTACAACATTCTCCGTTACGCGATCTCGGCCTGCTGGCCCCGCAGGTGGAAGCGACATTCCCCAGCTGGCGCCCGCAGCGTTGCCTTGATCATATTTTGCTCAGCCCGACCCTGACCCTGGAAAAGGTCGAAGTGCTGGCACAACCGATTTCCGATCACCTGCCGGTCGCGGTAGAGATTCGTCTGCCGGGTTCGCTCACGGCCGATGCATTGCCCGCGTTGAGTCCTGCCCCTCGCGGAACCCCTGAATGAGCGACGACGCCCAGCGCTGGAAAGAGAAGTACCTCAAAAGCATCGAACAACAGGACAAACTCGAACGTCGCTGGGCCGCCAGGCTCGACTTGCTGCGTCGCGGCCTGGTGCGCAGCACGCTGGCGGCTGAAGGCACCGATAAAGTCGTTGATCAGTGCATGAAAGAGATGCGCGACGTGGTGCGCACTGATGACATGGACGCCGGCCTCGCCGCCCTGCTGCCGCGCCTGGAAAAAGCCGTGCTCGATTCCGAGCAGCGCCGCGAAACCCGCATCGATCAAGTCAGTACCGCGCTGACATCGCTGGTCACTCAGTTGCAGGCTTTGCCGTTGCCGCGTGAAGTCGCTCAGCCACTGAAGAAATTCGCCAAACAACTGGATAGCCGCGTCGGTTCGGCGCGGGAAATGCCACTGTTGCTGAGTGAACTCAGCGGCTTGCAGGGCAAGGCTTTGAGTCAGCTGGAAACGCCAGCCGAGCCGGGACGCCCAGGATTGTTGCAGCGTTTGTTTGGTAGCCGTGACAGCGAAGAAGCGCTAGCGACACAATCCCCCGCGCAGGTTCCAGCCTCGCCGCCAGAGCAACCACTGGCTGCACCGTCAACCACAGCGGAAACCGCACAGCTCGCGCCTGTCGCGGCGGCTGAGCCGGTACCGGCAGCGCCTGCCAGCGAAGCACTTGCGCCTGTTGTCGAACCACCCACGCCAGCCGCTCCAGCCCAGTTGGAACCGGCAAATGTAGTGGCCTTCGTACCGCCAACGGTCATCAGCGAAGTTATCAGTGAACCGCTCGAACCGGAGGCAGAGCGCTTCGAGCCCGAGCCTGTTTTCGCCCCGGCTTCAGCGCCGGCTCAAGCGCCGATCACCGCTGAGGCGGTCAATCCCGATGAACTGATCCACCCCGGTGATCCATCAACACCGATCATCGACAGCCTGCCCCTGCCCGAACCGATTGCTCAGGCGCTGGCCGCCATCGACCCGGAACAGCCCGAGCACGACATCCTGTTCGCCCTGCCGGACACCCCGGAGCCGTCTTACAGTTCCGTGGCCAAGCACATCGAAGACACCCTGATCGGGCTGCTCGACGACCTGACTCTGCCGGAACGCCACCGCCCGCAAGCCGAAGCCATGCGTGAGCGGCTAAAACACGGTTTGAACTGGTACGAACTGATCCCTATTCTCGACGATCTTGCAACGTTGATGCTGGCGATCACCGACAGCGGCCAGCACGAATTCGAAGCCTATCTACAACAGCTCAATGAACGCCTCGAAGCGTTTCAGAGCAATCTGCAAGCCGCCAGCGAGGGCCATGCCGACAACAGCTCGGCGGCGAAAGCCATGGACACGCAGATCCGTGAGCAAGTCGACGGCCTGCAGACCAGCGTGCAGGAAGCTGCGGATCTGGAAGACCTCAAGCACGTGCTGGAAAATCATCTTGAAGGCCTGCTCGGCACCATGGACCAGCATCAGAAGCAGCGCGACGCCCGCGAGCAGGAAGTCGCCACGCGGCTGAAAAGCCTGTCCGAACGCGTGGCGCATATGGAGCAGGAAGCCCAGGGTTTCCGCGAACATCTTGAAGTACAACGGCAGAAAGCACTGATCGACCCGCTCACCGGCCTGCCGAACCGCGCCGCGTGGAGCGAACGCCTTGAGCATGAAATCAAACAGTGGCAACTGCACGGCAACACGCTGAGCCTGGCCATGCTCGACCTCGATCACTTCAAGCGGATCAATGACAACTACGGCCATCTGGCCGGCGACAAGGTGCTGAAAATCATCGCCACCGTACTGCGCAAGCGTCTGCGCGGCGCCGATTTCATCGCCCGTTTCGGCGGTGAGGAGTTCGTTCTGTTGATGCCGGCGACGCCGCCAGCGGTCGGCGCAAAACTGCTGGAAACCCTGCGCGCCGCTATCGAAGCCTGCCCGTTCCACTTCAAGGGTGAACGAGTGACCATCACCATCTCCATGGGACTGGCGACATTCCGTGCCGGAGAACACAGCGATCTTGTATTGAAGAGAGCCGATCAGGCGTTATACCGAGCGAAAAATGCGGGGCGCAACAGGGTCGAGCTGGGCTGAGCAAATTGTTCCATTTTGTTTAAATCCGCCCACTGACCGTCGAGACGCGAGGCAGTACGTTACACTGTTGCATTACTGTCTTGCGTGTACTGCCTTCTGCCATGAAATTCTTTACCCTCCTCGCTTCGCTGCTCGTTCTGGCCGGTTGTGCCAGCGGCCCTCGCTACAACACCAGCCATCCTTCGGCCAATTACGACAGCCGCATTCAGTTTGTGGTTGTGCATTACACGTCGGCCTCGCTGGAGCGCTCGCTGCAATTGCTGACCCACGGCGAAGTCAGCAGCCATTACCTGATCGGCGACGACAAGAGCGGCACCATCTACAAGCTGATGGACGAAAACCAGCGCGCCTGGCACGCCGGCGAAAGCCAATGGCAGGGCCGTACCTGGCTTAACTCAAGCTCGATCGGTATCGAAATCGTCAATCCGGGCTTCAAGGACACCCCGACCGGCCGTCTGTGGTATCCGTACAGCGAAGCGCAGATTCAATCGTTGATCGTCCTGCTCAAGGACATCAGCAAGCGCAATGGAATCAGCCCGCGCCACATCATTGGCCATAGCGACATCGCGCCATTGCGCAAACTCGATCCGGGCCCTTTGTTCCCGTGGAAACGTCTCGCCGCCGAAGGCTTGGGCGTATGGCCGAACGAACAGGCAGTAGCACGCCAGCAAATGCTGTTCAACAGCAGCGAACTGCCGAGCATCAGCTGGTTCCAGGCACAGTTGGCGCACTTGGGTTATGACACACCGCAGACCGGTGAGCT
Source organism: Pseudomonas sp. Mb7 (assembly GCF_054790525.1). Classification (NCBI taxonomy): domain Bacteria; kingdom Pseudomonadati; phylum Pseudomonadota; class Gammaproteobacteria; order Pseudomonadales; family Pseudomonadaceae; genus Pseudomonas; species Pseudomonas sp. Mb7. Next base: position 5,700,096 of record NZ_CP186501.1, on the reverse strand, counting down.
GGACGTTGCCACACGCCACGTCCTCGCCGCCTTCCAGATGCACTTCCGCCCTTCGCGCTTCGACGGCACGCCGGATGCACAAACGGCAGCGTTGTTGCTGGTACTCAATCAGACAAAATAATGACGCCCGCCCGACGGTCAGGGCGAAATTGCAATCAGCAGCTATAACTCATTGGTAATTCTTCGGATATTCCATGATGGTTGCTACCCGAGAGACGCTGCGTAGCTGGTTTTATCGCCCCTGGTTTTTGGCGATGATCGCGGCTGTCCTCAGTGCCTGCCTGCTGATCGCCGGCGGTATGTTCGTGGCGATGCGTCAGGTCGAGCAAAACGAAAGCCAACAAATGAACGCACAAGGCGAACGTTTCCTGGCCCGCCTCGAACAATTGTTTGGCCAGTTGCGTGAAAGTCTCGATGACCTGGAAGCGCAGCCCTTGCGCAGTTGTGACGATGAAATGATCGCCACCCTGCAGCAAGTCACCTTCAACTATCGCTTCGTCTATGAAGCGGCTTACATGGACGCTTCGCGGATCTGCTCCAACCGTCCGCGCCAGGAAGGCCTGTCGGTGGTCCGCGCGCCAGACATCAAAGGCCCGACCTACAGCTATTGGCTGAACACCACCACCGAACCTGATGAAAACCGCGCGGCGCTGATGCTGGGGCGCGGCAATTTCCGCGTCGCCACCTCGCGCGGGCATCTGACCGACATGGTCGATTTGTCTCCCGGTAGCAGCCTGCTGGTGGTGCTCGATCATGGCACCCGTGCTATCCCGGTGCTTGGCACGGCGCAAGCCTGGCCACCCGCGGAACACTGGCCACCGAAAAATCGCGATGCCCTGCAAGTTACGCAAACCCGGCTGATCTACCGCATGCCCACGGATAATCCGGAGTATCAGTTGGTCCTGATCACACCCAGAACCGGCATGCACATTCCGGCTGTCTGGTGGTGGATCATCCCGGCGTGTCTGCTGCTCGGCGCCTTTGTCGGATTTTTCGTGTTCTTACTGGTGCGCCAGCGTCAGTCTCTGGATGCCGAACTACACGGTGCAATTCGCCGTGGCGAGCTGCAGGTGCTCTATCAACCGATCTTCGACCTCGACAGCCGCAACTGCGTCGGTGCCGAGGCCCTGCTGCGCTGGCGCCGCCCCGACGGTACGCTGACCAGCCCTGACCTGTTCATCCCCATGGCAGAAAACACCGGGCAGATCCGGCAGATGACCGACTTCGTCCTGCAGCGCCTGCTGGAGCAACTGGGCCAGTTGCTGCGCGCCAATCCGCAGCTATACATCTCGGTCAACCTGGCAGCCTGCGACGTGATGGTGCCACGCATCGGCCAGGTCATGGCGCGGCTGCTCACACTGCATCGCGTGGCGGCGCGGCAGATTGCCTTCGAGGTCACCGAACGTGGCTTGATTGATGTGGTGGTGGCACGGGAAAACCTGCAAGCGCTGCGCGATGTTGGCCATCAGGTGCTGATCGACGATTTCGGCACCGGCTATTGCAGCCTCGCCTACTTGCAAACCTTGCCAGTGGACTGCTTGAAGATCGACAAAGCATTCATTGATGCACTGGGCCATGACGCGGCCAGCAGCGGCGTCGCCCCGCACATCATTCACATGGCCCAGGCGCTGGATTTGAAGGTGATTGCCGAAGGCATCGAGCTCGAATCCCAAGCGCAATTGCTCAGCAGTGAAGGGGTGAAATTCGGTCAGGGCTGGTTGTTCGCCCATGCGCTGAGCGCGGTGCAATTCATCGAACTGATCACCCGTGGCCGGCGCCTTGCCGGTCGACGCATGGATGATGAAGCCTAGACAGCGAGCGCCATATAAAACTGCGTGCCCTGCCCCGGCCGTGAGTAAACGCCCATGCGTCCACCATGCAACTGGACGATTTCCTTGCACAACGCCAAGCCCAAACCGGCACCGCCCTTCTTGCGCCCTACCTGCACGAAAGGTTCGAAGATCCGCCCCTGCTGGCCGTAGGCAATGCCTTCGCCGTTGTCTTCGACGCTGACAATCAGCCGCTCGCCATGCCGACGTGCCTGCAAGCGGATCTGACCGTCGCGGGCGGTATGGCGCAAGGCGTTGTCGATCAGGTTATCCAGCACACGATCGAGCTGTGCCTGATCGGCCTGCAAACGTGGCAACGGTCCCTGCACTTCGACATGCAGGGCGATGCCCTTGGCCGCCGCCGAATCGGCAAAGCGCAGTTGCGCCTGCTCCAGCAAATCCTCGATGGAGCATGGTGCCAGCGTGAGTTTCTGCAGGCCATTCTGATAACGCGAGAAGTTGAGCAAGTCGTTTATCAACTGCATCAAGCGCTGCATCTCTTCGTTCACGGTGTCGAGCAAATCGGCTTCGCGCGATTCCGGGGCGTACTTCGCTCGTTCGCGGAACAGCCCGAAGGCCATGTGCATGCCGGTGACCGGCGTGCGCAGCTCATGGGAAGCGCGCAACACGAATTCGCTGCGCACCCGCTCGAAGGCGCGTTGCTCGGTCACGTCATGCAAGACCATCACCGCGCCAAGGATATGCCCCTGCGTGTGGCTGACCGGCGTCAGGCTGTAGGTCAGCAAACGAGATTCGCCGTCGACCTCGATGCTCAGGTCTTCCGGTGCGCGCTCAAGCGAGCCACCGCGCAACACCAGTTGCAACTGCGCATCCAGCTCCGGCCGCTCCAGCGCGGTGCCCAAGCCTTGGCCGAGGCGATCATCTTCCCAACCCAACTGGCGCTGAGCCACCGGATTGAGGTGTTCCAGATGCCCCTGGCGGTCGATCATCAGCAAGCCGTCGTCGATACTGTCGAGCACCGCTTGCAGCCGCTGCTGACCGGCGAACAATTCGTCGACGTTGGTCGCCTGATGTTCCCGCAGGGCCTCAGCCATCAGGCCGAAACGCTTGGTCAGCAGGTTCATTTCCATCGCGGAGGAAATCGGCAGGGTCACTTCAAAATTGCCTTGGCCGATATTGTCCGCCGCCTGCGCCAGCGCCTCGATCGGCGCGCCGAAACGCCGGGCAATCCCGTGGGCCGTGATGAAGCCGATGATCAACACCGCCAGCCCGACAAATCCCAGCAGACCGGCGATCAACAATGCCCGGTCGCGCGCTTGATGCTGAACCGCGTTAATGTTGTCCAGTGCATGCTTGTGTTCAGTGATCAAACCGTTGCGCAGCGTGTTGAAGCGCTCTCGGAGGTTGGCGTTGCTGCTCAACGCAGCCGCCGGATCACGGGACACATCAAAGGCCTGAAGAAAACTCAGGTAATCAGCCTTGGCCTGACTGAAACCATACTGGCGGCCATCGCCAATGTGCTCTTGGGCGATACCGTCATCAAGCAACTTGAGATACTGCTGCTTGGACGCCTCGAACGCGACCGGATCGGGTTCTTCGGCGAGCATGAGGACCAGTTGATCACCCAGGGTTTGTCGCAGCTTGAGGCCCAGATCGAGAGTGACGAAGTTGTTACGCAGCGTCGTTTCCTGCGAGCCAGCCATTTGCATCACGCTGACCAGCCCGAGCAACAGCCCGAGCAAGGCCACGGTGATGAGAGCGGAAATGCTCAAGAACAAACGGGTCCGCAACTTCATCGCCAATTTCATCGTCGGGCACTCACAGGTTGTACTGCTTGCGCTTGCGATACAGGGTCGAGGCATCGATGCCGAGCGTTTTCGCCGCTTGGTCCAAGGTGCCGGCGGTGGCGAGGACGGCGCCGATGTGCGCCTTCTCCAACTCATCGAGACTCAACGCGGCACCGACTCGTGGCGCGTTGTTGGCCGGTTGTTCGGCCATGCCCAGGTGGCTGATCTCCACGCGTTCCTGCGGGCAGATGATGCTCGCCCGCTCGACCACGTTGCGCAACTCGCGAATGTTGCCCGGCCAGCGATAGCCGAGCAGTGCCTCGCGAGCCTCGTCGCTGAAGCCACGTGCCGGACGCGCATACTCTTTGACGAAGCGGGCGAGGAAGCGGTCGGCCAACGTCAGGATGTCCTCGGCGCGCTCGCGCAGTGGCGGCAGGTGCAGGGTGATGACGTTCAGGCGATAGAGCAGGTCTTCACGGAAACGCCCGTCACGGACCATGTCTTCGAGATTGAGATTGGTCGCCGCTAGAATGCGCACGTCGGCGCGGCGGGTGACCGGATCCCCTACCCGCTCGTATTCCTTGTCCTGAATGAAACGTAGCAACTTGGGTTGTAATGTCAGTGGAAAATCGCCGATCTCGTCGAGAAACAGAGTGCCGCCGTCAGCCTGATTGACTCGACCCAACGTGCTTTCGCTGGCCCCGGTAAAGGCGCCACGACTGTGACCGAACAGCTCGCTTTCCATCAATTCCGCCGTCAGCGACGGGCAGTTGATGGTCACGCAGGATTTTTTCTCGCGCTTGCTCCAGCCGTGAATCGCTCGGGCTAGCTCACCTTTACCAGTGCCGGACTCGCCGAGGATCAGAATGTTGGCGTCGGTGCCGGCGACCTGACGTGCAGTTTCCAGTACGACTTTCATCGCCGGGCTGTGGGAATCGAGACCGTCCTTCGGTTTGCGGATCTCGCCTTCGAGGGCCTCGAGGCGCGCCGACAGTTGGCGCACTTCCAATTGCTTGGCAGTGGCCAGACGCAACTGATCCGGGCTGCACGGTTTGACCAGATAGTCGGCGGCGCCGGCCTGGATCGCGTCGACGGCGGTATCGACAGCCGAATGCGCGGTGACAATCACCACTCGCATCCATGGTGCCTGAATGCGCATCTGCGCCAGTACGTCGAGGCCGTTGTCTTCTCCCAGACGTAAATCAAGGAAGCACAGATCGAAGACCTGGCGTTGCAGCAAGGTGTCGGCCTGAGCCGCGCTGTTGGCTGTGGCAACCGTATAGCCTTCATCTTCGAGGCAATAACGGAAAGTACGCAGGATGGCGGATTCGTCGTCCACCAGCAGAATGCGGCCTTGATGCTCAGTGGCAGATTCCATTTTTCCTACGCTCCATAGTGATTGGTCTTGGGTTAGTCCCGGAAAAATCGGGCAAGTTGCATGGTTGATTCTGAACGATGCCAGCCATAGGAGGGTAGCTCTCTCCTGCCTTTACGGCCAATACGTTGATTTTGTTGGTTTTTTAAACAAATGCCGATTTGCAGGGCATTCCCTGCGTACTTTTCTGACATCTGCGCCCTGCTCTCAATTCCATAAGAATGAAATCTCCTACGAAAAAATCGTGCATTGCGCACGATCCCAGATGCCCCATCGTGCAGGATGCGTCGCGAAGGTTTTCTACCGCGCCTATAACCAATTGATTTTATTGAATATTTTTCAATTAAAAAACTGGCATGCAGGCTGCAATACCTCATTCAGCCCGGGCAGAAATGAACTGCCCCAACCGAATAAGAGTGAGGAACCCAGGATGACTCGCCAACGTGCCGCCCAAGTGCGTATCTCGCCACTGCATATTCAGCAAGGTCTGTTTGGCGTACTGGCGCTGTTGATCACCCTGATCGCCTGTCAGCAATACCTGCGCTGGGAAAACAGCCAGCAGGTTGAGCCGCTGATTTCGATCCAGCACAACACGCAAACGCACTTCAGCGCCGTCAGCAGCAGCCAGGCCGAGAGCGCCTCGATGCGCATGATGGATGTCGATCAGGCGCAGCCGCTGGATCAACTGCCACGTGAAGAGCGTTGGGTTTTCTAAAGAACAGATGAATTCGGGCGCGCAGCGCCAGAACACGTAACACCCCTAAATAGAGAAGTAAGGAGAATCACCATGTTGAGCTGGGCAATTACATTCTTGATCATTGCCATCATCGCTGCAGTACTGGGCTTCGGTGGTATCGCGGGCACCGCCACGGGTATCGCCAAGATTCTCTTTGTCGTGTTCCTGGTGATGTTCATCGCTTCCTTCTTCTTTGGCCGTCGCGGCCGAGGTTAACGATGACTGTGTTAAAGACACTGGCAGCCGCCCTGCTTCTGGGCGGCAGTGCCATGGCGATGGCGGCCAATGACGGCCAGGCGCGGGTCAACGAACTATTGAGTTCCGACCCGCAGTATCGCGAAACCTGGGAAGGCGTGGTGAAGAAGGAAGAACGCCTGCCGGAATGGGTGATGAACCTGTCCGGCACGCCTGACCAGCAGATGAATGCCGTGACTGAAGATGGCGACCAGTATCTGGTCGGCCCGCTCTGCGAATCCGCAGACAAGTGCCTGAACCACCGCTTGATCGTCGCGTTCAGTTTCGACAAGAAAGACGCATACGCCATGCTCGTGGATGTGCCCGAAGGACTGCCGGCCGACAAGTCGCCAACGCGACATGCCACCTACCGCTTCCTCGGCAAACCCGATCAGGGCATGCAGGATCTTTTGATGGAAACCCTGAAGAAAGATCCGAAGTGGTACTGATTTGAACATGAAGGCAGCAGCCCTGCTGCCTTCCATTGCGCCCACCTGAGGAAGGCAGGCGCATGACCAAGGGGCCGGGACGTTCTGACTGTTGCAGGGTCGGAGTGACCTACGGGGACAGGGAGTGCCTGCGCAAGGGCCGGGTCAGGGTAAAAGCTGCGCCGCAGGTTCGCCGACCCGTAGTGGCTCGACGGACTTGCGCTGAGCTTTCCAACACGCAAAACATTGACCCAGAGCGTCTAGCTCATCCTTTTTATCGCTGACACTGCGCGCGAAAACATTACGCGGTGTTTCATGGCGACCGTATATCGACAAAGAGACCACTTAAACAGTAGGACTTCTAGTCTTCCTGCGTAGGCTTTTTCCTAAATATTTCGTCGATTTTTCTCGTTCAAAAAACAACCAACCTAGGCTGTGATGGCCGGTTCACGGCACTTATGCCGGCCGAAATGTCACAATCGAACCGGTTGGGACGCCAGTTTCATTTAAAAAAGCTCATGCCGATTCGGCATAGGGTAGGCGTTTACGGCATTAGACGGCGCAACCTTGCATCGGAATAGTTGCGCCTTTTTTCGCCTGCCGAAGAGCCGTAAATACGCGCTTCGGGGCACCTTATACGGAGGCAGATGCACAGACTTTTCCGCTAAAGAGCGTTCCAGTTCCTGCATGTGCCTGAGTCAAACGCAAGTAAGGGTAAAGATAATGAAGAAGGCAAAAATCAGCCTCGCCTGGCAGATCCTCATCGGTCTTGTTCTAGGGATTGCAATTGGTGCGTTGCTCAATCACTTCAGTGCCGAGAAGGCTTGGTGGATCAGCAACGTCCTGCAACCGGCAGGCGATATCTTTATCCGTCTGATCAAGATGATCGTGATCCCGATCGTCATCTCTTCCCTGATTGTCGGCATTGCCGGCGTGGGCGACGCCAAGAAACTCGGGCGGATTGGCCTGAAGACGATCATCTATTTCGAAATCGTCACCACCATCGCCATCGTTGTCGGCCTGCTGCTGGCCAACCTGTTCCACCCGGGTACCGGCATCGACATGAGCACCCTGGGCACGGTGGACATCTCGAAGTACCAGGCGACCGCCGCCGAAGTGCAGCATGAACACGCGTTCATCGAGACCATCCTCAACCTGATCCCGTCGAACATCTTCGCGGCCATGGCCCGCGGCGAAATGCTGCCGATCATCTTCTTCTCCGTGCTGTTCGGTCTCGGTCTGTCGAGCCTGCAGTCGGACCTGCGCGAGCCGCTGGTGAAGATGTTCCAGGGCGTCTCGGAAAGCATGTTCAAAGTCACCCACATGATCATGAACTATGCGCCGATCGGCGTGTTCGCACTGATCGCGGTGACCGTGGCCAACTTCGGCTTCGCCTCGCTGCTGCCGCTGGCGAAACTGGTGATCCTGGTTTACGTCGCCATCGCCTTCTTTGCCTTCGTGGTGCTGGGCCTGATCGCCAAGCTGTTCGGTTTCTCTGTGATCAAGCTGATGCGCATCTTCAAGGATGAGCTGGTGCTGGCCTACTCCACCGCGTCTTCGGAAACCGTGCTGCCACGCGTGATCGAGAAGATGGAAGCCTACGGCGCACCGAAAGCCATCTGCAGCTTCGTGGTGCCGACCGGTTATTCGTTCAACCTCGACGGTTCGACCCTGTACCAGTCGATCGCCGCCATCTTTATTGCCCAGCTGTACGGCATCGACCTGTCGATCAGCCAGCAGCTGCTGCTGGTCCTGACCCTGATGGTCACCTCCAAAGGCATCGCCGGTGTACCGGGCGTGTCCTTCGTGGTACTGCTGGCCACTCTGGGCAGCGTCGGCATTCCGCTGGAAGGCTTGGCGTTCATCGCCGGTGTCGACCGCATCATGGACATGGCGCGTACCGCTCTGAACGTGATTGGTAACGCCCTGGCGGTACTGGTTATCGCACGTTGGGAAGGCATGTACGACGATGCCAAGGGCCAGCGCTACTGGAACTCCCTGCCGCACTGGCGCAGCAAGGAAAAACTGCCGGCAGGCGAAATCTCGAAGAACTGACACACCCCTGTAGGAGCTGCCGCAGGCTGCGATCTGTTGATCTTGCTTTTTAAAAACAAAATCAAAAGATCGCAGCCTTCGGCAGCTCCTACAGGAGATTGAGGTCAACCCGGTAAATGGGGTGGCAGCAGGTACACACAAACCCCGGAGAAATCCGGGGTTTGTCGTTTCTGGCGACCCCGCTATCATTCGCGGCATTCTTCGGGGGATTTGACTGATGCTTAATGGCCTGTGGCTTGGCTTCTTCATCGTGGCAGCCGTATCGGCGCTGGCGCAGTGGCTGATCGGCGGCAACGCCGGGATCTTTGCGGCGATGGTGGAAAGCATTTTCGCCATGGCCAAGCTCTCGGTCGAAGTCATGGTGCTGCTGTTCGGCACCCTCACCCTGTGGCTGGGCTTTCTGCGCATCGCCGAGAAGGCCGGGATCGTCGAGTGGCTGGCCAAGGTACTCGGCCCCCTGTTCCTGCGGCTGATGCCGGAAGTCCCGGCCGGTCACCCTGCCCTTGGCCTGATCACTCTGAACTTCGCCGCCAACGGTCTGGGCCTCGACAACGCGGCCACGCCCATCGGCCTGAAAGCCATGAAGGCGCTGCAGGAGCTCAATCCCAGTGCCACCATCGCCAGTAACGCGCAAATCCTCTTCCTGGTGCTCAACGCCTCCTCCCTGACCCTGCTGCCGGTGACGATCTTCATGTACCGCGCCCAGCAAGGCGCGCCAGATCCGACGCTGGTGTTCCTGCCGATCCTGCTGGCAACCAGTTGCTCGACGATCGTCGGCTTCCTCTCGGTGGCGTTCATGCAGCGCCTGCGGATCTGGGATCCAGTGGTGCTGGCCTATCTGGTACCGGGTGCGCTGTTGTTGGGTGGCTTCATGGCGTTGCTCGGCACCCTTTCAGCGACGGCTTTGGCGGGATTGTCGTCGATCCTCGGCAATCTCACGCTGTTCGGGTTGATCATGCTGTTTCTGATCATCGGCGCGTTGAGGAAAGTGAAGGTTTACGAGGCGTTCGTTGAAGGCGCGAAGGAAGGCTTCGACGTCGCGAAGAACCTGCTGCCGTATCTGGTGGCGATGCTCTGTGCGGTCGGCGTACTGCGTGCTTCCGGGGCGTTGGACTTCGGTCTGGATGGCATTCGTCATCTGGTCGAGTGGGCGGGTTGGGACACACGGTTTGTCGATGCGTTGCCGACGGCGATGGTCAAGCCGTTCTCCGGCAGCGCAGCGCGGGCCATGCTGATCGAGACGATGAAGACCTCGGGCGTCGACAGCTTCCCGGCGCTGGTCGCGGCGACGGTGCAGGGTAGTACCGAGACGACGTTCTATGTGCTGGCAGTGTATTTCGGCGCGGTGGGCATTCAGCGGGCGCGGCATGCGGTGGGGTGTGCGTTGCTGGCGGAACTGGCGGGTGTGCTCGGCGCGATTGGCGTGTGCTACTGGTTCTTCGGCTGATCACACATCAAAATTGTAGGAGCGAGTCTGCTCGCGATAGCGGTTTATCAATCGCCATCATCGGTGACTGATACACCGCTATCGCGAGCAGGCTCACTCCTACAGGGGTTGTGTGTCGGGCTTAAGGTTTTGGGGGGGCCAGTTTCTGGCCTTGTTCGACAGCCCAAGCGACGATTTTGGCGGTCAGGCGATCACTGGCCTGGCCAAACCCGGCCACCACCGCCGGCACCTGTACATCGTTCAGAGGCTGGCGCTCTTCAAAGCGGCGACTGGCCAGAATGCGCTGGTCATAACCGCGCACCAGCAACGCATCGACGCGCACCACAACGCTGGCCTGTGAGCCTTGGTATTCGGTCTGAAACGCCTGCAAACTCCCGCCCAATTCCAGATCCGCCGCAAAGTTGCTGTCATCGGTACTAAGCAACGTCACCCGACCATCACGCTGAAACCCATCGAGCAAGCGATTACGCACCAGCACCGGCGCCGGATCACTCCAGCGCGAGCCCTTGTAACTGCTGATCACGTCGCCCTGCGGAATCACCGCAATCGTCGGCCGGTTCAACGCCTCACTGGCCTGCAACTTGTTCAGCCGCAACGACCAAGACTGAGTCGCCGCTGAACTGGCCGAGGCGGGCGCCTGTGCGGCCGGCAGGCGATAGACATCCGACGGCTCGGACTGGGGCAGAATCGAACAGGCGCTGATCAGCGTGAAGCCGGCGAGGAGGGCAAGTCGAGTCAGCTTCATGGCGTGAATTCCTTGTTCTTGTCACGGCCCAGCAGGTAGCCGCTGGGGTTGGCCTCAAGGCGTTGGGAGATGGCGCGCAGCGAGGTCAGCGTCTCGCGCAGTTCGCGGATCGCCGGGGCCAGGCCATTAAGGCCCTGCATGCCGTTGTCGAGGGAGTTTTCGTTTTTGTTCAGCAGGGTGCTGATCGTCGCGGTACTTTGCTCCAGCGACTTCATGGCTTGTTCGGCACTGCCCAACGCCTGTTTGCCCTGATCGTTGATCAAGCCGTTGGCATTGCGCATCAATAACGAGGTCTGTTCGAGCATGCTGCCGGCCTGTTTGCCAACGCTCGCCAGTTGTTGCATGGCTTGCTTGATGTCACCGCGCTGATCGTTGATGGTGCCGGTGGTCTGCTCCAGATGGGCGAGGGTTTTGCTCACACGCTCGACGTTCTCGGCAGAAAACATCTGGTTGGCGTTCTGCAGCAGCGCAGTGATGCCGGTCATCAAATCGTTGCTGTCATTGAGCAAGCGCGAAATAGGCGAGGGCGAGGCGACGATGGTCGGCAGATTGCCGTCATGCCCACGCAGTTTCGGGCTTTCGGGTGTACCACCGCTGAGCTGGATGATCGAGGTCCCCGTGATCCCGGCCAGCGCCAGTTTGGCCTGGGTGTCCTCCTTGACCGGCGTATCACCGGCCAGACGAATCCGCGCCAGCACCCGCCGCGGATCCTTTGGATCAAGGCGCAGGTTGATCACATCGCCGACCTTGATCCCGCTGTACTGCACCGGGCTGCCCTTGGACAAGCCACTGACCGCCTCGCTGAAGACAATCTCGTAATCCTTGAACTCGGTGTCGACACTGGACTTTGCCAGGAAAAGACCGAAGAGCAGGGCACCTGCCACCACAATCACGGTGAACAGGCCGATCAACACATGATGCGCTCGGGTTTCCATGTCAGACCTCGTTGAGCAATTTGGCGGCGTCCAGCGCCGAGCGGCCACGCGGACCGTGGAAGTATTCGTGAATCCATGCGTCGTCGGTTTCCGAGACGACGTCGATCGGGCCGGCGACCAGCACTTTTTTCTGCGCCAGCACCGCCACGCGGTCGGTGATGGTGTAGAGCGTGTCGAGGTCGTGGGTCACCAGAAACACGCTGAGACCGAGCGCATCGCGCAGGGTCAGGATCAATTGATCGAACTGCGCCGCACCAATCGGATCGAGGCCGGCGGTGGGTTCATCGAGAAACAGGATGTCCGGGTCCAGCGCCAGAGCCCGGGCCAGAGCAGCGCGTTTGATCATGCCGCCGGACAGCGATGCCGGGTATTTGTCCGCCGCCGACAGCGGCAACCCGGCCAGCGCCAGCTTCACCGCAGCCAAGTGCTCGGCGTCGTTGCGGCTGAGGCCGGCGTGTTCGATAAGGGGCAGGGCGACGTTCTCAGTAACGGTCAGCGAGGAGAACAGCGCGCCTTTCTGAAACAGCACACCAAAACGGCGTTCGACCAGCGAGCGCTCATGCTCGGACAGGCTCGGCAGGTTCTTGCCGAACACTTTGACGATGCCTTCGCTAGGCCGGCGCAGGCCGACGATGCTGCGCAGCAACACCGATTTGCCGCTGCCGGAGCCGCCGACCACGGCGAGAATCTCGCCTTTGTACAAATCCAGGTCGAGGTTCTCGTGCACGCTCTGGCTGCCGAAGCGATTGCACAGGCCACGGACTTCGATCACCGCCTCCGAGGGCGCGCGGGGTAGACGACTCACCAGCCCATCTCCATGAAGAACAGCGCGGCCACCGCGTCGAGCACGATCACCACGAAAATCGATTGCACCACGGCAGACGTAGTGTGGGCGCCGACCGACTCGGCGCTGCCACTGACCTTGAAGCCTTCCAGGCAACCAATTGCAGCAATGATGAAGGCGAAGATCGGCGCCTTCACCAAGCCGACCAGAAAGTGCTGCACGCCGATATCCGACTGCAACAGCGTCAGGAACATCGCCGGCGAGATATCCAGCGACACCGCGCAGACCACGCCGCCGCCGATTATCCCGCAGAGCATCGCCAGGAAGGTCAGCATCGGCAACGCCACCAGCATCGCCAGCACGCGCGGCACCACCAGCAGCTCCATCGGATCAAGGCCGAGGGTGCGAATCGCATCGATTTCCTCGTTGGCCTTCATCGAGCCGATCTGCGCAGTGAAGGCACTGGCAGTGCGCCCGGCCATGAGGATCGCCGTGAGCAGCACACCGAACTCGCGCAGGAACGAGAAGCCCACCAGGTCCACGGTAAAAATCGTCGCACCGAAACTGGCCAGCACCGTGGCGCCGAGAAACGCCACCACCGCACCCACCAGAAATGTCAGCAATGCCACGATCGGCGCGGCATCGAGGCCGGTCTGCTCGATGTGCGCGATCATTGGCGTGATGCGCCAGCGCTTGGGCCGTAACAGGTTGCGAGCGATGGTTTCCATGATCAGGCCGACGAAACCGAGCAGTTGCAGAGTGTCCTGCCAGACGGTGTCGACGGCGCGACCAATGCGCGTCAGCAGTTGCACACTGACGCTGATTTCCGGCTCTTTGATCGGCACGCAGAAATCGGTCATCGAGCAGTACACGGTTTGCAGCAGCGCGCGGTCGGCGGAGGTCAGGGTGCAATCGGGGTGTTCGGCGGATTTGCCCAGGCGTTCGGAGCCGAGCAGTTCGACCAGCAACGAAGCGCCAGCGGTGTCGAGGGCGCCGAGGCTGTTGAGGTCGATCGGGGTGTTGGCATCGTACTGACCGTGGAGCTTTTCGCTCAGTTGCTTGAGCTCGGCGTAATGGGCAAGCGTCCAGTCCCCCGTGACCCGCAGGCGGGCAGGGGTTATCGACGTGTCCAGTTGAGCATTACCGCTGATCGAGCTGCTGGTCATAAGCTCCGTGCTTGTTCGGCCTTTATGCGAACTAACGTAATAGCACGAACCGGATTACTTTTCTTTGATCGCTGTGCTGTCCGTGACTTCGAAACGCAGCACGCCGATCACCTGGCCATCCTCGGTCAACACCCGCACTTGCCACTTGCCCGCCGGGTTGCCGGGGAAGTTCTGCTTGTGCGTCCACGCACGGTAGCCTTCCTTGCGCCCGCCATGGATGTCGAGGGCGATGCGGTCGACCTCTTTGCCGTTGAATTGCCAGACGTGATAAATCCGCTCATCCAGCCCGCGCGGCGCGTTGATAGCGGTATAGGCGTAAAGGCCATCGCCACGAATCTGCTCGGCGCTGACCGTGTCGAGGCTGGCGCCTGGGGTGCGGTCCTGCATTTGCGTGCTGATCGCCACGTCGGTCATCCACAGCGTCGCCGGTGGCACCCACGAACGCAGCGCCCAACCCACGCCACCGATGCCGACCGTGATGCACAGGATCGCCAAGGCATTGCGCAGCGTGCGGATCGGGAAGATCGACGCCAGACTCGGGAACGACAACAACACGGCAATGCCAAGCGCCCACTTGAAGCTTTGCGCGGTGGTCAGGTGCATGATCACCGGCAACGCGGTGAGCAGGGCGGCGAACAGGGTCAGAGTGTGCAGCGCGAGAAACGCCCAGCGCCGTGGCGCCAGCCATTTGTAATAGAGCGGATCGACGATGGAAATCAGTGCCGCGACGCTGAGCAGGCCGGTGAAAAACAGCTGTCCGCTATTCCACGTCGTGGTGATGAAAAAGAACGGCAGGACGAAAAACAGGCTTTCCTGATGGATCATCTGCGTCGCGTAACGCAGCAGCGGCTGGGGAATCTCGCGTTTGAACACGCGGGTGAAGAGGCCGGTGAGGGTGTTTTCCAGCATCAGCCAGATCCAGCTGAGCAGCATGATCACGGTGATCCAACTCGCCAGGCCCTGCTGACGATCGACCATGATGAAACTGCCGACCCCGGAGATGAACCCGCCAAGCGCAATGACCCCGGGATAGCGCTTCATCAGTTCGAGAATGCGCTGGATCAGGAGCTGTATTTTTGGCATTTGGGCAGTTCACGACTTGAGGGGAAAAAACCTCGACAGAGTAGCGCTGGCAAGGCTGATGGTCACTTAAAACCAACGCATTTCATTGTAGGAGTGAGCCTGCTCGCGATTGCGGAATATCAGCCGAAGAAATGGTGACTGAAGGACCGCTATCGCGAGCAGGCTCACTCCTACAGGATTAGTGCTCGGCCGGCCGGCGGCGGTGATGCAAACGCCAGCCGATCAGGACCAGCAACACCAGACCCAAGCCACCCGCACTCAACCACAAAACCTGATCATCACTGATCAACGGCTTCTCGATCCGCAGATACCCCGGTTGCAACAGCAACTCACGCATGGCCTTGTTCGCCGCTTCCAGCGTCACCCCTTGAAGCTCCCGCGCCGGGTTGGCAAAACGGCCGTCCTGGTAATCACCGAGGGCGCTCCAGTAGTAATCCGCCATCGCGCTGTTGCCCTGTACCGCCCAAGCCTGATGGGCGATCGAGGCCTGTTTGATCCGCGCGAAAGTATCCGGGTCTAGGCCGTTTTTCAGCAGATCAGCCTTGAGGTCCTCCAGCACCTGAATAGCTTCGTCGACGTCATCACGATCCAGATCGGCATTCAGGCTCATGAAACCGACGCCGCCAAATACCTCACGCTCGGCCCACGGCCCATAGGACAAACCGTGGTTGAGACGAATCTGCCGATACAGCGCCCAATCCAGATAATCCTTGAGGATATCGAACGTCTCATCGTACTGATCGTTCAGCACCGGTTCCGGCACCAGCCAGTGCAACTTGGCGCTGTCGCCGATAAAGCCACGGGTGAGGGTGCGCTCATGGGCGGCGCTAGTGCTGATGTCCGGCAGTGCACGGTGCTCGCTCGGCTCGACCGCTTCGAGCGCGCCCCAGGTGCGTTCCAGATAGGCCGGCAGCAGTTTGTCGAGTTCGCCGACGACGATCAGGGTCATGTTGTTCGGCGCGTACCAGGCCTCGCGCACCTTCTCCAGTTGTTCCTGAGTCAGGTGACCGACCTCGGCGCGCTGCGGGCATTTCAAGCCCAGTTCGACGGCGAGCTGATTGCTCGCGGTGTGGCCAAGGTCCTGACGATCAAGGAAGCGCTGCAGGCGTGTGTAATGGCCGCCGTCCTCGCGCTCGACCACACGTTTGGCGGCGTTGATCGCGTTGTCGTCGATGCGCGTTTGCGTGAGCAGAGCGAGCAGCAGGTCGAGTACCTTGCGCTGGTTTTTCGCCGGCGCTTCGATGACAAACGTGGTGTCGGCGTTACTGGTGAACGCATTCCAGTCACCACCCAGCGCTTGCATACGTTCCTCTAAACCGCCTTCGCCGGTCGCATCGATGCCGCTGAACAACAAATGCTCAAGCAGGTGCGGCAACTCCTTGTCATCGCAATCGAAATCATCAAGGCCGACGCCCACTACCAACCGGATCGCAACATGCCCGCGCTCGGTGCCGGGCTTGAGCAGCAACTGCAAACCATTGGGCAGCGCATAGCCTTCAACCTGAAAACGATCCAGGGCGAAGGCGGGCAGGGAACCGAGCAACAGACAGGCGAACAACAGGCAACGCATAACAGGCTTCCATACGGCTGATTTGGAGATCCGTGTCGTCAGTCAGATCGCCTTCGCGAGCAAGCTCGCTCCCACATTTGAAATGCATTCCCCACTGTAGGAGTGAGCCTGCTCGCGATAGCGGCCTGAAGGCTGAATCAATGTAACTGACTAAACCAAGCCCCAGTCGTTCAAGGCGAATGCGTAATGTCGGCAATATCATCCGCCGCCAGCGCCCCGGTATCCGCCGTTTCCAGCACCACATACGCACTGCCGCAAAACAGCGAATTGAGCCGCTTCATGTCGGCAATCAACTCCAGATGCAGCGAACTGGTCTCGATACTCTGCACGATCTTGCGTTGCAAACGGCTGACATGCGCATGGGCCAGACGACGTTCCTGCGCGCGAAAGCGGCGTTTCTCGCGCAGTAGCTGGCGGGCGCTTTCGCGGTCACCACTGAGGAACACCGACAGCCCCAACCGCAGATTAGCGATCAATTGCTGCTGCAATCCGGCCAGATCCTCCAGACCTTCCTCGGAAAACGAGCGCCGCTGCGAGGTTTTCTGCTGCTGGATCTTGCGCAGCATGCGTTCGATCAGGTCGGCGGCCAGTTTCAGATTGATCGCCAGCTCGATGATCTCGGCCCAGCGCCGACTGTCCTGCTCGCCGAGGTCTTCGCGGGGCATCTGCGCCAGGTACAGCTTGATCGCGCTGTACAGCGCCTCGACGTCGTCGGTCAATCGGCGCATTTCCTGGGTGACGGCGGTCTGCTTGCCGCGCAGCACATCGAGGGTGGCGTCGAGCATGTTGTCGAGCAGATCGCCCATGCGCAGAGTTTCCCGCGCGGCGTTGGCCAACGCCAGGCTCGGCGTGACCAGTGCCGTCGCGTCGAGGTGACGCGGTTTGGCGGTGCCGTTGACCTCCGGCCGTTCCGGCAGCAGCCACGCGCAGAGGCGCGCCATCGGCCCCACCGACGGCAGCAGAATCAGGCAGCGCGCGGTGTTGTAGAGCAAGTGGAAACCGATGACCATTTCCTGCGGGCTGAAATCGAGGCTGTCGATCCAGTGCACCAGCGGATCGAGTACCGGAATGATCAGCAGCAGGCCGATCAGTTTGTACAGCAGACTGCCCAGCGCCACTTGCCGCCCGGCCGCGTTCTGCATGCTGGTGCTCATGAAAGCGAGAATGCCGCTGCCGATGTTGGCGCCGATCACCAGACCGATCGCCACCGGCAAGCTGATCACACTGGCGCCGGCCAGTGTCGCGGTGAGCAACACGGCGGCGAGGCTCGAGTAGGAAATCATCGCGAACAATGCGCCGACCAAGGCGTCGAGAAGGATATCGCCGGTCAGCGAGGCGAAGATCACCTTGACCCCTTGAGCGTGAGTGATCGGCGCAGCGGCCTCGACGATCAATTGCAGCGCGAGAATGATCAGCCCCAGACCGATGCTGACCCGGCCCATCTGCCCGAGCCGCGTCTGTTTGCGCGACAGAAAGAAAATCACCCCGAGGAAAATCAGCAGCGGCGACAGCCACGACAAGTCAAACGTCAGCACCCGCGCCATCAGCGCGGTACCGACGTCGGCGCCGAGCATGGTCGCCAGCGCCGGGGTCAGCGCCATCAGGCCCTGGCCGACGAAAGAGGTCACGAGCATGGCCGTGGCATTGCTGCTCTGCACCATCGCGGTAACGACGATGCCGGCGACAAAGGCCAGCCAGCGCTTGGACATGTTTTGGCCAATCACATGGCGCAGGTTGGTGCCGTACACCCGCAGGATGCCGGTTCGAACGATATGCGTGCCCCAGATCAGCAGGGCGACGGCGGAAAGCAGATTGAGCAGGGTGAGCATGCAGACCCCCTGTAATAGCAGTGCCTCAGAGAGGCAAGTTGACGGTACCGCGCGGTTTCTACGTTTTTGATACTTAAGCTGTAGTTGGCTAACGGTCTGGGCGCCAGCATTGCACAGCTAAAGTGTCGATTGAAACAAAAGTGTCATGAAAGGCGCTTCATACACTCCCTTTAAATCAACGCCGTCTCCTGTGGGAGCTGGCTTGCCAGCGATGGCGTCGGCACAACCAACATTGATGTCGCCTGACACTCCGCTATCGCTGGCAAGCCAGCTCCCACAAGGTCCGCAGTGACTGAATGTTGCACAAACAAATGTGGGAGCGGGCCTGCTCGCGAAAGCGGTGGATCAGCCAACATTTTTGTCGACTGACACTCCGTCTTCGCGAGCAGGCTCGCTCCCACAGGGGGTATTGCGTGCGTCTGGATTACCGGGTTACTGGCCCGGGATGTCCTTGCGCAGTTTCACCGGATCTTGCTGCTGTCTCTTCTTGGCCATCGCGCCGCGCAGCTTGATGTTGATCGCTTCCACCGCCAGCGAGAACGCCATGGCGAAGTAGACGTAGCCTTTCGGTACATGCACGTCGAACGACTCGGCAATCAGCACGGTGCCGACCACCAGCAGGAACGACAGCGCCAGCATCTTCAGCGACGGGTGCTTGTCGATGAACTCGCTGATCTTGCCCGAGGCCAGCATCATCACCAGCACCGCCACGACGATCGCCGCGACCATCACCGGCACGTGGGACACCATGCCCACGGCGGTGATCACCGAATCCAGCGAGAAGACGATGTCGATGATCGCGATCTGGATGATGGTGTAGAGGAAGTTGCCACCCTTGCCGCCCGGGGTTTCGTCGCTTTCGTCTTCGCCTTCCAGCGCGTGGTACATCTCTTGCGAGCTCTTCCACAGCAGGAACAGACCACCGAAGAACAGGATCAGGTCACGGCCGGAAATGCCTTGGCCGAACACCTCGAACAGGTCGGCGGTGAGGCGCATGACCCAGGTGATCGACAGCAGCAACAGGATGCGGGTGATCATGGCCAGGCCGAGACCGAAGATCCGGGTGCGCTGCTGCATGTGTTTGGGCATGCGGCTGACCAGGATCGAAATCATGATGATGTTATCGATGCCGAGGACGATTTCCAGGGCGGTCAGGGTGAAGAAGGCAACCCAGATTTCGGGGTTGGTCAGCCATTCCATGTGTATTCCTTTGAGCGATTGTTAAACCGAAAAAGGTCCGGGCTTCAAACAGCGAAGCCAGGACCCGAAACGGTGAGTCGTGGGCTTATAGAGTGCTGAACACCGGGAAAGTCCCCAACAGCAGTGCAGCAATCAGGATGCAGATACAAACCAGGATCGCCCATTTCAGGGTGAAACGCTGGTGGTCACCAAAATCGATGCCGGCCAGGGCCACCAACAGATACGTCGATGGCACCAACGGGCTCAGCAAGTGGACGGGCTGACCGACGATCGAGGCACGGGCCATTTCCACTGCGGTGATCCCGTAGTGGCTGGCGGCCTCGGCCAACACCGGCAACACGCCATAGTAGAACGCATCGTTGGACATGAAGAAGGTGAACGGCATGCTCACCAACGCCGTGATCACGGCCAGATACGGGCCGAGGAAATCCGGAATCACCGCCAACAGGCTCTTCGACATCGCATCGACCATGCCGGTGCCGCTCAGGATACCGGTGAAGATACCCGCCGCAAAGATCAGCCCGACCACTGCCAGCACGCTGCCGGCGTGAGCGGCGACACGATCCTTTTGCATCTGCAGGCAAGGGTAGTTGACGATCATGGCAATACTGAACGCCACCATGAACAGCACCGGCAACGGCAACAGGCCGGCGATCAGCGTGCACATCAGGCCGAAGGTCAGGGCGCCGTTGAACCAGATCAGTTTCGGACGGCGGGCATCCGGGAATTGCGACACGCTGATTTCGCTGTGATCGATATCATCGCCAACCAGATGCAGCTCACCGAGACGCGCACGCTCACGCTTACCGTAAAAGTAGGCGATGACCAGGATCGCCAAAACACCAGCCGCCATCGCCGGAATCATCGGCACGAAAATGTCCGATGGATCGACGTGCAGCGCACTGGCGGCGCGGGCAGTCGGGCCGCCCCATGGGGTCATGTTCATCACGCCACCGGCGAGGATGATCAGACCGGCCATGATCCGCGGGCTCATGCCGATGCGGCTGTACAGCGGCAGCATGGCGGCCACGCAGATCATGTAAGTGGTCGCGCCGTCACCATCGAGGGAAACGACGAGCGCCAGTACGGCGGTGCCGACCGAAACTTTCAGCGGGTCGCCCTTGACCAGTTTGAGGATCTTGCGCACGGCCGGGTCGAACAGGCCGGAGTCGATCATCAGGGCGAAATAGAGAATGGCGAACATCAGCATCACGCCGGTCGGCGCGAGCTTGGTGATGCCTTCGAGCATCATCGGACCGATCTTCGGTGCGAAACCGCCGAACAGGGCGAAGACGATCGGGATGATGATCAGAGCGATCAGCGCGGACAGGCGCTTGGTCATGATCAGGAACATGAACGTGATGACCATGGCGAAGCCAAGGAAAGTCAGCATGGGAATACTCCAGGCGTAGCGTGGCTAGTTAAATGAGCAGATCGGGCCGATCAGCGCAGAACGGGAAGCACGAGACGTACGGGAGGAGTGACAGCGCGAAGGCGGGCTACAGAGGACATCAGAATCACCATTGTTGTTGTTAATTGGGCCGTTCGTGCGGGGTATCACACGCATTGGCCGACCGGTCTGTTGCCGGAAGTGGAGGCGATCCTAATCGCGGAAGCTTTCAGCTACCTTTCGCTGAAGAAAGCTTTGGGTGAACGGTCAACCGGCCGTCGGATGCGAACCAGAGTCAATAAACAAGGGAAGGAGGGCTTTGATCATGAGCCAATTGCACAGCGGCGGCTGCCATTGCGGACACATTCGTTATCAGTTCAGCGGGGCGTTGCAGGATATCGCCCATTGCCATTGTTCGATCTGCCGCAAGGTCAGCGGCGGCATCGTCACGACGTGGATCACAGTGCCAGGCTCCAGTTTCCAATGGCTGGCCGGTACGCCGTTGCGTTACGACTCGTCCGCCAGTTGTGCGCGGTTCTTTTGCCCGCAGTGCGGCGCGCAACTGGCGCTGGTGACGTTGCTCAGCCCTGAAAGCATCGACGTGACCATCGCCACACTTGATCACCCAGAGCAGGCACCCGCCGAGCGACACATCTGGACGGACAGCCAATTGCCCTGGCTGCACCTGGACGAGCATCTGCCGGGCGAAGCCGAAGAAACGCTGTGATCAGAAAACAGACAGATCCAGCGACCGCATCGCGCCCATCCAGATTGCGTGTTCGGTGTGGTCGAGCAGGTCATCACCGGTGTCCGGGTGCAGGAATACCACCAGACCTTTGCGGTTCAGCGCCAGCCACGGCAGCACATCGCTGATCAACTCGGGGCCGAAGGCCAACTGGCAACTCCAGTCCGGATGCGGGCCGACCGGGCGTTCGTGGACGCGGCCCATTTTCAATGGAAACAATTGCGCGGCTTTCTCACACAACGCGCGCGCCTGATCGATGGTGTCGGCGTCGAAATAGACGTGGGCGTGGTAGCCCTTGATCGCTTGCATCGCAAACCCTCGGAAATCGGTTCGAACCCTCAGCGTTACCCGTATGTCACACGCCATACAAGGTATAAGAAAAGGGATCAGCCATGAAAAATGCCGAAACCCCGGCGGTAAAAGTGGTGCTCTATGGTGCCATGAGTAGCCTGGGCAGCGCGTTGATGGCTGAGTTGCTGCGTCGTCAGCATGAAGTCATCGCCATTCTCGACGATCTGACCGCACTTGCGCCGCGTCCGGGCTTGCGTACCAAAACCGGTGATTTGTTCGACTCGGAGCGGATCAATCAGAGCGTGGCCGGCAGTTCGGCAGTGATCTGTTTATTGGATGCACCGGGGTTGCCATTCAGTAGCGATCAAATTGAACGCTCCGTTGTGCTCGGACCGGTCGAGCAGGTACTGGCCGTCGACGCACTGGTCGATGGCCTGCAAGCGGCCAATGTGTCGCGGCTGTTTCTGGTGGGGGATTTTGCCGTACTCGATGAGCGGGACGTCGATGATCGCCTGCAACGCCATGCCGCCGAAGAAATTCGCGAAGCCGTGCAAAGCAGTCCGCTGCACTGGACACTGGTCAATGCGCCACACGGCGTGGCCGGGTTGACCATTGAGCATTTCAGCCAGGTCGGCGGCAATCTCGAACCGGGACTGGCCGAGCCACTGGAGCGGCTGAACCGCGTGGCGGTGGGGATTGCCGATGAGCTAAGGCTGAATTTGCATGTAGGGCAGCATGTGAATTTCGTTGCGGCTTCAGATTCGTAAAAGATCGCAGCCTTCGGCAGCTCCTACAGGGGGACCGCGCTCCAGATGTAGGAGTTGCCGCAGGCTGCGATCTTTTGACTTTCAAACCGCGATCGAAGGCAGTGCGAGTCCATTAAGCGACTCAGCACTGCTCGCCTGTTCCGCCATCAACCAATCGACAAACTGCTGAATCAGCGCGCCCCGACGTTTGCGTTGCGGCAGCACCACGTAATAACCCAACCGCGACAGCGTCGTTTCAGCAATCGGGCGACACAACAGACCTTGCGTCAGCAAGTTATCCACAAGGTGCCGCCAACCGATCGCCACGCCCTGGCCGCCAATCGCCGCCTGAATCAACAGCGTGTAATTGTCGAAACGCAATTGCCCCGGCGCCGGCGGTGTAGTGATGCCCAACTCGCGAAACAGACCGCTCCAGTCAAACCAGTTACTGCTGTTCTCCCCACGCAGGTGCAGCAGCGGGAACTCCAGCAGCGCGTGAGCAGGCAAGGGCAGGGCGCGGTCCTTGAGCAATTGCGGACTGCACACCGGGAACACTTCTTCGCTGAACAGCCAATGGCTTTCGCCCTGCTTGAAACGCCCGTCGCCAAACAGGATCGCCACATCGATATCGGTGCGCAGCATGTTGTGGTTGCGTTCGCTGGTCACCAGGCTGACGTCGACCTTTGGATTGGCTTCGTGAAAACGATGCAGGCGCGGCATCAGCCAATAAGCAGCGAAGGCAAAGTCGGTGGCAACTTGCAGGACTTCATGTTGCTGCTGTGCGCTGATCGCGCTCAATCCTGCATCGATATTCTGCAAACCGAGAGTAACTTGCTCAAACAGTATCGCGCCGACTTCGGTCAGCTCGATCCCACGGTAAATGCGATCAAATAGTCGCGTACCGAGTTGTTCTTCCAGCCGTTTGATCTGCTGACTGATCGCTGGTTGCGTGGTGCCAAGCTCTACCGCCGCTGCGGTAAAGCTGCGCTGGCGGGCTGCCGCTTCGAAGGCACGCAGCAGGTCGAGGGACAGATCACCCAAGGCTTCATACATAAGCTGTGCTTATCCTAGTCATTGTCCGGCGCGGGCTTTACCGGATAAAGCATGGACTCCATGCTCGATCGCAGCAATGTCGCATAAATATTCACTATGGAATGCCGCGATCACATGAAGCGCAAGAATATTCTTTTCATCATGGCCGATCAGATGGCCGCGCCAATGTTGCCGTTTTACGGCCCATCGCCGATCAAACTGCCGAATCTTTCCCGCCTCGCCGCCCAAGGCGTGGTGTTCGACGCCGCTTACTGCAACAGCCCGTTGTGCGCGCCGTCGCGGTTCACCCTGGTCAGCGGCCAGTTGCCGAGCAAGATCGGCGCCTACGACAACGCCGCCGATTTCCCTGCCGACATTCCGACCTACGCGCACTACCTGCGCCGCATGGGCTACCGCACCGCGCTATCCGGCAAGATGCACTTCTGCGGTCCGGACCAGTTGCACGGTTATGAAGAACGCCTGACCAGTGATATCTACCCGGCCGATTACGGTTGGGCCGTGAACTGGGATGAGCCGGATGTAAGGCCGAGCTGGTACCACAACATGTCTTCGGTGCTGCAGGCTGGGCCATGTGTGCGCACCAATCAGCTGGATTTCGATGAAGAGGTGGTGTTCAAGGCGCAGCAATATCTGTTCGATCACATCCGCGAGGACGGCGACCAGCCGTTCTGCCTGACAGTATCGATGACTCACCCACACGACCCGTACACCATTCCCAAGGCGTTCTGGGATTTGTACGACGATGCCGATATCCCGTTGCCTACAACTCCGGATCAACACGAACTCGATCCGCACTCGCAGCGGCTGCTCAAGGTTTATGACCTGTGGGATAAGCCACTGCCTGTGGATAAGATTCGCGATGCACGCCGGGCGTATTTCGGTGCCTGCAGCTATATCGACGCCAACGTCGGCAAACTTCTGCAAACCCTCGAAGAAACCGGGCTGATCGATGACACAATTATTGTCTTCTCCGGTGACCACGGCGACATGCTCGGCGAAAAGGGCCTTTGGTACAAAATGCATTGGTACGAAATGGCGGCGCGCGTCCCCCTGTTGATAAGTGCTCCAGGCCAGTTCGATGCCGGGCGTGTCAGCGCTGCCGTATCGACCGCAGACCTGTTGCCAACCTTCGTCGAATTGGCCGGCGGCACGCTGGAACCCGGCTTGCCACTGGATGGCCGCTCACTGGTTTCGCACCTGCGAGGGCAGGGCGGTCATGACGAAGTGTTCGGCGAATACATGGCCGAAGGCACCATCAGCCCGCTGATGATGATCCGTCGCGGCGCCTACAAATTTATCTACAGTGAAAGCGACCCTTGCCTACTTTTCGACGTAGACAACGATCCGCGTGAACTGGAAGAACTCAGCCAATCGCCGCAGCATCGCCCGCTGTTCGACGATTTTCTCGCCGAAGCACGGGTCAAATGGGACATTCAGTCGATTCACCGGGAGGTCCTCGCCAGCCAGCGCCGCCGCCGATTTGTCGCCGACGCGTTGACCATCGGCAAGCTGAAGAGCTGGGATCACCAGCCACTGGTGGACGCCAGTCAGCAATACATGCGCAACCACATCGACCTCGACGATCTGGAACGCAAAGCACGTTATCCACAACCCTGCCAAAACCAATAATGTTAAGGGGACGTCCATGCGTAAGTTATCCACAATAGTGACGGTCGGCCTGTTCGCGCTGAGCAGCGCCTCGGCCTTCGCCGAGCAAAGCTGCGACACCGTGAAAATGGCCGATCCGGGCTGGAGCGACATCGCCGCGACCAACGCCATCACCGGGTTTCTGCTGGATGGCATGGGCTACAAGGCCAAGGTCGACACCCTCGCGGTGCCGATCACCTTCGGTGGTTTGAAGGACGGCCAGGTGGACGTGTTTCTCGGCAACTGGATGCCGGCGCAGCAGGGTTTCTATGACAAGTTCGTCGCCACCGGCGATGTCACGCAACTGGCGAAGAACCTCGACGGCACAGAATTCACCCTCGCCGTGCCGGACTACGTGTGGGACGCGGGTGTGCATAACTTTGCCGACCTGAACAAATACGCGGACAAGTTCGACCGTAAGATCTACGGCATCGGTTCGGGTGCGCCGGCGAATATCTCGCTGCAGGAAATCATCAAGAAGAACGACTTCGACATGGGCCAGTGGAAGCTGATCGAATCCAGCGAACAGGCGATGCTGGCTGAAGTGTCGCGGGCGGTGAAGAAACAGAAATTCGTCACCTTCCTCGGCTGGACGCCGCACCCGATGAACGTGCAGTTGAAGATGCATTACCTCAAGGGTGGCGAGAAGTACTTTGGCGACACCGGCAGCGTGTTTACGTTAACGCGCAAAGGCTACGCCGAGGCGTGTCCGAATGTGGGCAAATTGCTGACCAATCTTTCGTTCACTCAGGAGATGGAGAACAGCATCATGGCTGAGGTGGTGAACAAAAAGGTCAGCAATACCGAGGCGGCGAAGGCGTGGATCAAGGCGAATCCGGCGGTGTTGGATAAGTGGCTGGATGGCGTGAAGACCGTCGATGGAAAGGATGCGTTGGCGGCGGTGAAAGCGAAGCTTTGATCGTGGGGCTGTTGGAATTGTGCCCGGCTTGAGATTGTTGCCCCCTCACCCCAGCCCTCTCCCCCAGAGGGGCGAGGGGGAAAGGGAGCCGATATCTGTTGGATTCAAAACTTGCGCTCAACTCTGAAATCGCAGATCGGTGAATCTCTGACAAACACCACGGTCAGTCCCCTCTCCCTCTGGGAGAGGGTTAGGGTGAGGGGCCTTTGCCCTGGCACCCTGATAACCTTGAACAAAACCCAACCGCGAGGACCCATGGCCTTCCCCAGCCGCCACTCTCTCTTCCCCTTCCTCACCTGGTTGCCGCGACAAACCCGCGCCAGCGTCGGACGGGATCTGATCGTCGGCCTCAGCGGGGCGATTCTCGCCTTACCCCAGTCGATTGCCTACGCATTGATCGCCGGTCTGCCACCTGAGTACGGCCTCTACGCCGCGATCATCCCAGTGCTGATCGCCTGCCTGTGGGGTTCGTCGTGGCATTTGATCTGCGGTCCGACGGCAGCGATTTCGATTGTGCTGTTTGCCAGTGTCAGCCCTTTAGCGGTTCCGGCCTCGCAGGACTACATCACCCTGATCCTGCTGCTGACCTTGCTTGCGGGGATATTCCAGTGGCTGCTCGGTTTGCTGCGCTTTGGCGCGCTGGTGAATTTCGTCTCGCATTCGGTGGTGCTGGGGTTCACCCTTGGCGCGGCGGTGGTGATTGCTATCGGGCAATTGCCAAACCTGCTGGGCCTGGAGTTGCCGGCAAAAGCCACTGCGCTGGCCAGTTTGATGGATCTGCTGCAACACCTGCGGGCTGTGGATAAACCTTCGCTGGTATTGGGTTTGGCCACGGTGGTCGTCGGTCTGCTGCTCAAACACCTGTTGCCGCGCTGGCCGACGCTGTTGATCACGCTGGTGCTGGCCAGTTTGCTGGTGTGGTTGTGGCCGGGCGTGTTCGGCCATGTGCATCTGGTCAGCGCGTTTGTCGGGCGTTTGCCGCCGTTCAGTGGATTGCCGCTGGATCTGGATTTGATCCTGCGGTTGCTGCCAAGCGCTGTGGCGGTGGGCATGCTCGGCCTGGTTACCAGTCTGTCGATTGCGCGCTCGATTTCGGCGCGGTCGCAGCAATTGCTTGATGCCAATCAGGAAGTCCGTGCGCAGGGCTTGTCGAATATTGTCGGGGCGTTCTTTTCCGGGTCGCTGTCGGCCGGGTCGTTCACCCGCTCGGGCCTAAGTTACGAGGCGGGCGCTTGCTCGCCGCTGGCCGGGGTGTTTTCAGCAATCTGGGTGGCGTTGTTCGCAATTTTTGGTGCGGGGCTGATTGCGCACATTCCGATCCCGGCGATGGCTGGGAGCATTCTGTTGATTGCCTGGGGGCTGGTCGACCACCGAGGCATTCGCTCATTGCTGCGCGTCAGCCGCGCCGAGTTCGTGGTGATGGCCCTGACTTGTCTGGCGACGTTGCTGCTGGAGTTGCAGACAGCGATTTATGCCGGTGTGCTGGCCTCGCTGTTCTTTTACCTCAAGCGCACTTCGCAACCGCGCGTGCAGCACTGGCGCGACGGCGAAGACGATGTGTTGCGTGTCGGCGGATCGATCTTTTTCGGCGCCAGCCATTACCTGCAAGTACGTCTGCAGCGCATGCACGGCGCACGCGTGGTGATTGAGGCGCAGCAGATCAACTTCATCGACTATTCGGGCGTGGAGATGTTGCATCAGGAGGCGCGACGCTTGCTTAGCCAGAATCGCAGCCTGACCTTGCGCCGGGCGCGGCCGCAGGTCGTAGAGGAGTTACGCAAACTGGAAGGGCCAGAGAAATGCCCGATCCGGTTTGAGGATTGATTGGCGATCAAGGTAATCCTTGTGGGAGCGAGCCTGCTCGCGAAGACTGCTGCACATCCAACATTGATGTGTCAGACAGACCGCTTTCGCGAGCAGGCTCGCTTGTATGGTAGGACTTGAAGGGAGGAGGAGGGACAAGGCTCGATTCTGACTGTTGACGCAGCACAGACCGTGGGAGATTTCGCCCCTCCTCCTTTCACCCAAGCGCCGATAAAGAATGCATCTGGCTAGACCGACGATAGGAACAAGCCTGCGCCTCTGGGTGAGCCCTTCAAGTGCTCAAACCTTATCCCGGAGGAAATCCTGTGGCAATGCCGGTCGCTCTATCAAATCCGATCGTTGGCGTGGATGTCGCCAAAAATGAACTGGTGATTTATCAGGCCGATAGCGATCTGCTTGAAGCAATTCCCAACACCAAAACATCCATTAAGCAGTGGCTGAAGGCCTTGCTCGGCCCCGTGTCTATTGCCATTGAGGCAACCAACATCTACCACCTGGAATTCGCTGATTTGGCCTATGCGGCCGGTTGCACGATTTACATGGTGGGCGGCTATGAACTCAAACATTACCGCGAAGGCGTGAAGATCCGCGCCAAAACCGACGCCTTGGACGCCAAGTTGCTGGCCCGTTACCTGAAGAACGAAGCCGAGGAGTTGCGCCCCTGGACCCCGCCATCACCGCTGTACCGCCAGCTCCTGAGCCTTTTCCGCCGCCGCGCGGCTTTGGTCCAGGCAAGGGTCGGCCTGGTGCAGAGCTGGTCGAATGAGCCGCTATTGAAGGCAGCTTTTGCTGAACAAATAAAATCCATGCAGCGGCTTGAAACGATGATCGAAAAGACGATCAACGATCAGCTCAAACAAGCCGGTTTGCTCGGCCAATTGAAGCGTTGCCTGAAAGTTGAGGGCATTGGATTTCTGACCGGAGCGCGCCTGCTCACGGCGTTTCAGCGGGGGGAATTTAGCAACGCGGATGCGTTTATCGCCTTCCTGGGCATGGATTTAAGGGTATCGAAATCAGGGCAAAAGGACGGTCGCCGCAGCTTGACCAAGCGCGGAGACCCCGAGGCCCGCCGACTTTTGCACAACGCTGCGATGTCGGCTAGCCGTACGAAAGCCTGGAAAGGGTTTTACGAGGCCCAAAGAGCACGGGGTTTCAGCACCACGCAGGCGTTGGTGATGCTGGCTCGCAAACTTGCTCGGGTGGTATTCGCCTTGCTGAAAGGGCAAAGCGAATACCAGACAAAAGTCAGTTGAGGGCTTCCCCTCAACCATAGAATCTCCCACATGGGTATTTATTGCGCCAGTTGGCGGCGTAGTTCGGCGAGTACCGGAGCGGTATCAGGGCGCACACCACGCCACAGGAAAAACGCCTCAGCCGCCTGCTCCGCCAACATCCCCAAGCCATCCATCGCCACCGCCGCGCCATGTTCACGGGCCCAGCGGCAAAACGCCGTCGGCTCTTTGCCGTACATCATGTCGTAGCAGAGGGTCTTGCCCGGCTCGATCAGGCTCGGTGCAATCGGCGGCACGTCACCAGTGAGGCTGGCCGATGTGGCATTGATGATCACGTCCACCGGCTCGCGCAACCAGTCGAAACCACTGGCCGAGACCGGCCCGAGGTCGCAGAACAACTCCGCCAGCAACTCAGCCTTGTCCACCGTACGATTGGCGATGATCACCGAGGCCGGTTGTTCCGCCAGCAACGGTTCCAGCGCACCGCGCACCGCACCACCGGCACCGAGCAGCAGAATGCGTTTGCCGGTCAGGCTGAACCCGGCGTTCACCGTCAGATCGCGCACCAGTCCGGCGCCGTCAGTGTTATCACCGAGCAGTGAGCCGTCGGCCAGTTTGCTCAAGGTGTTCACCGCGCCAGCCCGTTGTGCACGCGCGGTCAGGCTGTTGGCCAGACGATAGGCATCTTCCTTGAACGGCACAGTGACGTTGGCGCCGCGACCCTCCTGGAAAAACGCCGTGGCGCAGCCGGCGAAATCGTCGAGCGGCGCCAGCAAGGTGCTGTAGTCGAGGTGCTGGCCGGTCTGCTCGGCGAACAGCTTGTGAATCATCGGCGATTTGCTGTGGCCGATCGGGTTGCCGAAAACGACGTAACGATCCATCAGATGTCCTCAGGCCTCAGCCAGCCAGTCGCGGTCTTGCAGGAAGTACTCGGTCAGGCGTGCTTCTTCGCTGCCAGGCTCGGCTTTCCAGTCATAGCCCCAGCGCACTTGCGGCGGCAACGACATCAGGATCGACTCGGTGCGCCCGCCCGATTGCAGACCGAACAAGGTGCCACGGTCGTAGACCAGATTGAACTCGACGTAACGGCCACGGCGGAATTCCTGGAACTCTCGCTGCCGGGCAGTGAAGGCATCGTTCTTGCGGCGCTGCACGATCGGCAGATAGGCGTCGATGTACGCATCGCCGATGGCGCGCATAAAGGCGAAGCTGGTGTCGAAGTCCCATTCGTTCAGGTCATCGAAAAACAGGCCGCCAATGCCACGCGGTTCGTGGCGATGCTTGATGTGGAAATAGGTATCGCACCAAGCCTTGTAGCGCGGATAAACGTCTGCCCCGAACGGCGCGCAGGCCTGCTCGGCGATGCGGTGCCAGTGAACGCAATCTTCTTCATTGCCGTAATACGGGGTCAGGTCGAAGCCGCCGCCGAACCACCAGACCGGCTCTTCACCCTCCTTCTCGGCGATGAAAAAGCGCACGTTGGCGTGGGACGTCGGCACATGCGGGTTGTGCGGGTGGATCACCAGCGACACGCCAAGGGCTTCGAAACCGCGGCCAGCCAATTCCGGGCGATGGGCGCTGGCCGACGGTGGCAGACCACTGCCGAAGACATGGGAAAAGTTGACACCACCCTTTTCGATTACCGTGCCGTTCTCGATCACGCGAGTACGACCGCCACCGCCGGCGGGCCGGGTCCAGGCGTCTTCGACGAAGCGCGTGCCGCCGTCTTCGGTTTCGAGAGCCGCGCAGATGCGGTCTTGCAGGTCGAGCAGATAGGCCTTTACGGCGTCGGTGCGGGTCGTCATGGCTTCACCTTGAATCGGGCGGCGCCCCGGCAGACGGGCGACGCAAATGGGCGCGTAGCATACCACCGCACAACAGCCCGCCGCAGTTGACGAAGATCAAGCATGGGAGTTGGATAGGGGGCTCACAAAAGACCCAAGGAGAGCAGGCAGATGGCAAAGCGTATCCAGTTCCGCGC
Source organism: Pseudomonas sp. Mb7 (assembly GCF_054790525.1). Taxonomy (NCBI): domain Bacteria; kingdom Pseudomonadati; phylum Pseudomonadota; class Gammaproteobacteria; order Pseudomonadales; family Pseudomonadaceae; genus Pseudomonas; species Pseudomonas sp. Mb7. The sequence goes on along the minus strand of NZ_CP186501.1, from coordinate 5,669,104 downwards.
CCATGGCGGCCCCGAAGTGCTCGAATATGTTGATTACCAACCCGCCGCGCCCGGCCCCAATCAAGTCCGCGTGGCGAACAAGGCGATCGGCCTGAACTTCATCGACACCTATTACCGCAGCGGTCTGTACGCACCGCCCGCCTTGCCGTCCGGCCTGGGTGCTGAAGGTGCGGGGATCGTCGATGCCGTGGGCAGCGACGTCACCCGGTTCAAGGTCGGTGATCGCGTGGCCTATGGCAGCGGCCCGTTGGGGGCCTACAGCGAATTGCATGTGCTGCCCCAGGACAATCTGGTGCATCTGCCCGACGAAATCAGTTTCGAAACGGCTGCCGGTGTAATGCTCAAAGGCCTGACCGTGCAATACCTGCTGCGCCAGACCTATGAACTCAAGGGTGGCGAAACCATTCTGTTCCACGCGGCGGCCGGCGGTGTCGGTTCGCTAGCCTGTCAGTGGGCCAAGGCACTGGGTGTGAAGCTGATCGGCACCGTCAGTTCCAAAGAGAAAGCCGAACTGGCCAAGGCCAATGGCGCCTGGGCGACGATCGATTACAGCCACGAAAACGTTGCCCAGCGCGTGCTGGAATTGACCGATGGCAAGAAAGTCCCGGTGGTCTATGACGGTGTCGGCAAGGACACCTGGCTGACGTCCCTCGACAGCGTTTCGCCGCGTGGCCTGGTGGTGAGCTTCGGCAATGCCTCCGGTGCGGTGGACGGCGTGAATCTGGGGATTCTCTCCGCCAAGGGTTCGCTGTACGTGACCCGGCCGACGCTGGCGACTTATGCCAACAACGCCGAAAACCTGCAGCGAATGGCCGATGAGCTGTTCGAGATGATCATCAGCGGCAAGTTGAAGGTGGATGTCAGCCAGCGTTATCCACTGGCTGATGCGGCGAAGGCGCAAACCGAGCTGTCGGCGCGGCGCACTACCGGTTCCACCGTCCTGCTGCCTTGATACCTCCGGGCGTCCTGCCAGTCAGGGTTTCAGAACCATGACTGGCAGGACGCTTCGAGCGCGTTCAGTACTGCGGTGGATGAGCCGCCAACGGTCTTGGCGCCCAATGACCGACCGTCGCGGAATCAGGCTGTTGCAAAGCGGCGAGGATTTGCCGCCACTCGGCTGACAACACCCAGTAATCCCCGCGTGCGCGCTGTTCGATATGCAAGGGATTGGAGGCGACCGGCATCAGACCGAAACGCTGGTACAGGCGTAGCTGCGATGCCCTGCACAACGCTGTGACACCTTGATAGCCCTGTTTTATGGCCCACTCGGCAGCGGCCGCCAGCAGACTGTCGACGGCAATGGGCTGTTGGCTGGGCGCGTACGAGATCAAGCGACTGAGTTCGACATGGCGTGACAACGCCACCGTGGGCGAAACATGTTGCTGCGCCAGTGATGCCCACTCGAACGGCGCCGGAGTGGCCCTCAATACCGCCAGCAGTTGCTCGTGCCGATACAGCAGAAAATGGGTACTGCGCGACCGTGTCGCCAGTCGGGTTTCGAGCATCCGCGCCCTGGACGTCAGCATGTAATGCTGCAGCCGAAGCCGAAATTGCCGATCGATAAACCGATCGAACACCTGGGTATCCGACCCCGCTTCAAGCATCACGATACGGCAACCCTCCTGATGACTGTTTAACGTCACCTGGAGCGCCTGCAGGTAATCCGTGAGTTGCAAATCCGTAGTGTCCATTCTTTCTCCGCAGACCTTAACTTATCGAAGTGTTTCGAGTGCAGGGAAAGGATGGTTGCTTTTGGCGATACCGCCACGAAATGCGGTCTGATAATCAGGTGGGAAAATTCAGTTGATTCAAATAGTTGACGATTTTTCCGACGCAACAACCAGCATCATTGCAGGATAAATCGCAGACACCTGTAGTACTCCTCGCCATCAAGGCGAGGAGTACTCACGTTACAAATGTTCGAGGCTGGATCAGTCGGGACGAATGACTTTGCCGGTCGCCAGATCACGAATCACGCTGGGGTTCTTGCGCCCACCCAATTGCCCGCCCAGTATCAGATCGATCTGCCCACGGAAATACTGCTCGACACGCAATCGCGTGCGCGCCGCCGGGCGGCCCTGCGGATTGGCTGAGGTCGAAATCAACGGCCCGACCATCGAGCACAGATCGCGTACTTGCGGATGATCACTGACCCGCAGCGCGACGGTATCGTGCATGCCGGTCACCCATTCCGGGAGCAAGCCTTGATGCGGCACCAGCCAGGTGTTCGGCCCCGGCCAGGTGCTGGCCATGCGGTCGATCCATTCTTGCGGGAAGTCTTCGAACAGAAAGTCGAACTGGCGAATGTTGTCGGCAACCAGAATCAGGCCTTTGACCACCGAACGATTCTTGATCGCCAGCAACCGATCCACGGCCTCTTCGTTCCATGGGTCGCAACCCAGCCCCCAGACGGCTTCGGTTGGATAGGCAATCACCGCCCCGGCGCGAATCTCTCGTGCGGCTTGTTGCACACGCCAACTGTTAACCATGAAAAAACTCTCCGCAAACAGGTTTCGCGCAGTTTACCGATCTTCCTTGTAAAACCTAGCGTGTCCTGGCCAACCAGCGACCGTTTTCGCACACTGCACGGCCATCCATTTCCAGTTCGGTGAGTGCCGCCAGCACTTTGGGCAACGTCCAGCCGCTGCTGTCAGCCAAGCCCTCGCTGGTGTGCGGGGCGGCATGGAGCAGGATGAGCAACGGGTGATCGGCTTTCGCCGTGTCAGTGGATAGCGGCAGATGCTGCCAACCACGCAAGGCTTCAAGGATGTGCTCAATGGTTTCCACCAGCACCGCGCCATCGCGGATCAATTGGTGACAGCCGCGCGCGCCGGGATGATGGATCGAACCGGGAATGGCATAAACCTCGCGCCCCTGTTCTGCTGCCAGCCGCGCGGTGATCAGCGAACCGCTGGCCACACTGGCCTCGACCACCAGTACACCAAGGGACAAACCGCTGATGATGCGGTTACGTCGCGGGAAGTTGCTCGCCGTTGGTCCGGCGTCCAGCGGAAACTCGGAAAGCACTGCGCTGCCGGACGCAATCATCGCGTCAGCCAGGCGGCGGTTGCGCTGTGGATAAAAATTTTCCAGCCCCGTGCCGAGGACACCGACCGTCAACCCGCCAATATCCAGCGCGGCCTGATGCGCAGCGGCATCGATGCCTAGCGCCAGGCCGCTGGTGATGACGAAACCGGCCCCGGCGAGACTGCGGGAAAATGCCACTGCGGTGTCCATGCCCGGACGCGATGCCCGGCGACTGCCAACCATCGCCAGTTGCGGTTTTTCCAGAATCTGCGGATCACCGGCAACAAACAATAGTGGTGGCGGATCGGGAATCTGCGCCAGCAACGCCGGGTAATCCGGCTGGTCCCACATCAGCAAATGATGCTCGGGGCGCTCTAGCCAGCGCATTGCATGGCTGGCGCCGTCGCGAACCTCGGGACAGCGCCGCGCTTCGGCACACGTCGCCGGCAAACCCAGCGAACGCCAGGCGCTGGCCGGTGCGCTGATGGCTTTGGAGGCCGAGCCGAAAGCCTCGAGCAATTTGGCAAAGCGCTTGGGGCCGACATCGGGCAAGCGGTGCAGGCGCAAACGCGCTTCCAGTTCCGCCGGGGAAACTGGTGTACAGACAGGCAACATGATGGATCATCCTTGATCGTTATAAGCCCCGAACCATTCGGAACAAGCTGTGGATAACTCTGTTGGTAACTTGTGCAGCACGCTTACGGATTTCGCACCTTGTCGAGCACCGCCAACGAGCGCGATGCGTTGAGGACGAGGCCGTAGCTGAGTTTGTCGTAAGTGCGGAACACCATCAGCAACCCGGCGCGTTCATCGGGAATCTTCAGTGGCTGGCCGGTGATGCGGTCACGCACGGTTTCGCCGGTTTTCATCACCACCAGCACGTTGCCTTCGGCCAGACCGTCGCGCTTGCCTTTGTTCAACGTGACCACGTCCATCACGCCAATCTGGGTGACGCCGCGCGGTACATCGATGATCACGCCGTTGATACTGGTGGTTGGCGCGCTGGGCATGAAGGTCGAGTTGATCGAGCGCTCTTCGCCGCTGAACAAACGGTCGCCGAGGCGCACTTCCTGGGTGGTGCGTTGCAGGGCGAGGGTGGCGACGTCGCCTTCGGTGGCGACGATTTCGCCGCCGCCGATGTCGTCGGCGTTGATCCCGAGAAACTCCTGGGTCTGTGGATCGGTGTAGACCTTGCCCTGACGGAAGATGCCGTAGACCGGTTGATCGGGATCGAAATGGCCGCGAGCGAAGATCCGGTCGCCAGTGCCGCTGAGCACGCGTTCGGCGTCACCCGCGACGATGTACGGCGCCTTGTCGAAATCCTCGACCTTGTCGACGATGCGGTTGCTCAGCAAAAAGCTGTTGATGGATTTCAGCGGAATGCTCGGAATCGCCTCGGCCACCGGGCTGGTGCGAATGCGTGGCGAGAGCTTGATGGTGCCGCGCGACTCGCCGCGATTAAGGGTCAGACGTGGCTGGCCATCGACATAACTGAGCGTCAGCGTGTCGCCGGGATAGATCAGGTTGGGGTTTTCGATTTGCGGATTGGCCCGCCACAGTTGTGGCCACTGCCAGGGCTCGCGCAGGTATTTGCCGGAAATGTCCCAGAGCGTATCCCCCGAAACCACCGTGTATTGCTGTGGAAAACCATCCCTGAGTTGCACTTGCCCTTGCGCCACGCCGGCCGAGGCCAACAGCAGCAGGGCGAGTAGTGTTTTCCTCATGCAGTGAATCCCTTTATCATGTGCATTCGCGTGAACCGTCAGAGCCCCCGTGGCTCGCTTGTGCAAAATGCACAAGCTACGCTTCACAACGGTAGCCTGCATCTTCGGACCTGCCAGGCCATCGCCCGACTTTACTCAACGTGTGCAGCAATCAAAGCCTATGGCCATTTTAAACATCCTCGAATTCCCGGACCCGCGTCTGCGCACTATCGCCAAGCCTGTGGCTGTAGTGGACGACGAAGTGCGTCAGTTGGTCGATGACATGTTTGAAACAATGTATGAAGCGCCGGGCATCGGCCTTGCCGCGACCCAGGTCAACGTGCACAAACGTATCGTCGTGATGGACCTTTCCGAAGACCGCACCGAACCGCGGGTGTTCATCAACCCCGAGTTCGAATCGCTGACCGACGAAATGGACCAATACCAGGAAGGTTGCCTGTCGGTACCGGGTTTCTACGAAAACGTCGACCGCCCGCAAAAGGTCAAGATCAAGGCGCTGGACCGCGATGGCAAGCCCTATGAACTGATCGCCGAAGGCCTGCTCGCGGTGTGCATCCAGCACGAATGCGACCACCTCAACGGCAAATTGTTCGTCGATTACCTGTCCACGCTCAAACGCGACCGGATCAAGAAGAAACTGGAAAAGCAGCACCGCCAGAACGCTTGATGCCCCTCTTCAAAGGCTTGCTGCGGCAAGCCTTTTTCTTTTTATGAGACTCCCTTCATGACTGAGCCACTGCGCATCGTTTTTGCCGGCACCCCCGAATTCGCCGCCGAACACCTCAAGGCCCTGCTGAACAGCCCTTACGAGATCGTTGCGGTCTATACCCAACCGGATCGTCCGGCCGGTCGCGGGCAAAAACTGATGCCAAGCCCGGTCAAACAACTCGCCCTGGAAAACCATATTCAGGTGTTGCAGCCGCCGACCTTGCGCAACGCTGACGCTCAGGCTGAACTGGCCGCACTGAAGCCGGATTTGCTGGTAGTGGTCGCCTACGGCCTGATCCTGCCGCAAGTGGTGCTGGATATCCCGCGTCTGGGCTGCATCAACAGCCACGCCTCCTTGCTGCCACGCTGGCGCGGTGCGGCGCCGATTCAGCGCGCCGTCGAACACGGTGACGCGGAAAGCGGCGTGACCGTGATGCGCATGGAAGCGGGCCTCGACACCGGACCGATGCTGCTCAAGGTCGTCACGCCGATCACCGGCGAAGACACCGGCGGCACGCTGCACGACCGCCTCGCCGAAATGGGCCCGCCCGCCGTGGTCCAGGCGATTGCCGGTCTGGCTGCAGGCACGCTGGAAGGCGAAGTGCAGAACGATGAGCTCGCCACTTACGCGCACAAGCTGAACAAAGACGAAGCACGCATCGACTGGAGCCGTCCGGCCGTTGAGCTGGAACGCCTGGTGCGCGCCTTCAACCCATGGCCGATCACCCACAGCACCCTCAACGGTGAAGCGCTGAAAGTACTGGCGGCGACACTCGCCGAAGGTAAAGGCGCGCCGGGTGAAATCCTCAGCGCCAGCAAGGATGGTTTGGTCGTCGCTTGCGGCGAGCAGGCGCTGTGCCTGACCCGCCTGCAACTGCCCGGCGGCAAGGCGCTGAACTTCAGCGACCTGTTCAACAGCCGTCGAGAGAAATTCGCTGTCGGCACCGTGCTCGGCGCAGCGGTGGACGCGCAATGAACCCGCGCCTGGCCGCCGCCAAGGCACTCGCCGCCGTGCTCAGCGGCAAAGCCTCTTTGAACAGCTCCCTGCCGACGCAACTGGACAAAGTCGAGGATCGTGATCGCGGCTTCACTCAGGATCTGGCCTTCGGCACTGCGCGCTGGCAGCCACGCCTGTCGGCACTGGCCGAGAAGCTGCTGCAAAAGCCGTTCAAAGCCGCGGATGCCGACGTCGAGGCGTTGCTGCTGGTCGGTCTCTATCAATTGCTCTACACCCGCGTGCCGGCCCACGCCGCCATCGGCGAAACGGTGGGTTGCGCGGACAAGCTGAAGAAGCCGTGGGCCAAAGGCCTGCTCAACGCGGTGCTGCGTAACGCCCAGCGCGAAAGCGAGACGATTTTCGCTGAGTTGGAACGTGATCCGGTGGTGCGTACCGCTCACCCGCGCTGGCTGCAAAAATCCCTGAAGGCCTTCTGGCCGGAGCAGTGGGAAGCCATCTGCGCAGCGAACAACGCACATCCGCCGATGATCCTGCGGGTCAACCGCCGCCATCACAGCCGCGACGCCTACCTCGGCTTGCTGACTGAAGCCGGGATTGCCGCGACGCCGTGCGTTTACAGTCGCGACGGCATCATTCTCGAAGCCGCTGCCGACGTACGCAGCCTGCCAGGTTTCGCCGAAGGCTGGATCAGCGTGCAGGACGAAGCGGCGCAACTGGCCGCCGATCTGCTCGATCTGGCGCCGGGCCAACGCGTGCTCGACGCCTGCTGCGCGCCGGGCGGCAAGACTTGCCACATCCTCGAAGCCGAACCCGCGCTGGCCGGTGTAGTGGCGGTGGATCTGGAAGCCAAGCGTCTGGTGCGGGTCAAGGAGAACCTTGAACGCCTCGGTCTCAACGCCGAACTGATCGCCGCCGACGGTCGCGATACCGAAAAGTGGTGGGACGGCAAACCGTTCCAGCGCATTCTGCTCGACGCGCCGTGCTCGGCGACCGGCGTGATCCGTCGCCATCCGGACATCAAGCTGACCCGTCAACCGGACGACATCGTCGCCCTCGCGCAACTGCAAGGCGAGTTGCTCGACGCGATGTGGAAAACCCTCGAAGTCGGCGGCATCCTGCTGTACGCCACCTGCTCGACGCTGCCGACCGAGAATACCGAAGTCATCGCTGCGTTCCTTGAGCGTACCCCCGGCGCCCGCGAACTGGATCTGGCCACGTCGGCCGGGCTCAAACAGCCCCATGGTCGCCAACTGCTGGCCCAGCAAGGGGGCCATGACGGGTTCTACTACGCCAAGCTGATCAAGATCGCTGCAGCGCGCAGCTAAACGGATTTAACGGAGTGACTGGATGAAAATCATCATCCTCGGTGCGGGACAGGTCGGCGGTTCGCTGGCAGAACATCTGGCCAGCGAGGCCAACGATATTACGGTAGTCGACACCGACGGTGAGCGCCTGCGCGACCTCGGCGACCGCCTCGACATCCGCACCGTGCAGGGCCGGGGCTCACTGCCGTCGGTGCTGCGTCAGGCCGGAGCGGACGACGCTGACATGCTGGTGGCGGTGACCAATAGCGACGAAACCAATATGGTCGCCTGCCAGGTCGCCCACACGCTGTTCCACACGCCGACCAAGATCGCCCGGGTGCGCGAAGCGTCCTACCTCAATCGCGAGGAGCAACTGTTTCAGAACGAAGCGATTCCGGTCGACGTGCTGATAAGCCCCGAGCAGGTGGTGACCAACTACATCAAGCGCCTGATCCAGCATCCGGGCGCCTTGCAGGTGATCGACTTCGCCGAGGGTGCAGCGCAACTGGTGGCGGTGCGCGCCTATTACGGCGGTCCGCTGGTGGGTCAGCAACTGCGGCAGTTGCGTGAGCACATGCCGAATGTCGAGACTCGCGTCGCCGCAATTTTCCGCCGTGACCGGCCGATCCTGCCCCAGGGCGATACGGTGATCGAGGCGGATGACGAAGTCTTTTTCATCGCCGCCCGTGAGAATATTCGCGCAGTGATGAGCGAAATGCGCCGCCTCGACGAAACCTACAAACGCATTGTCATTGCCGGTGGCGGGCAGATCGGTGAACGTCTGGCCGAGGCCATCGAAAGCCGTTATCAGGTGAAGATCATCGAGATGAATCCGGCGCGTTGCCGTTATCTCTCCGACACCCTCGACAGCACCGTGGTGCTGCAGGGCAGTGCATCAGATCGTGATTTACTGCTGGAGGAGAACATTGCCGACGCCGATATCTTCCTCGCCCTGACCAACGATGATGAAGCCAACATCATGTCGTCGCTGCTGGCCAAACGGCTGGGGGCGAAGAAGGTCATGACGATCATCAACAACCCGGCCTACGTCGATCTGATTCAGGGCGGCGATATCGACATCGCCATCAGCCCGCAACTGGCGACCATCGGCACCTTGCTGGCGCACGTGCGTCGTGGCGATATCGTCAGTGTGCACTCACTGCGCCGCGGTGCGGCAGAAGCCATCGAGGCGATTGCCCACGGTGATGCGAAGTCGAGCAAGGTCATCGGCAAGCCGATCGAGAAGATTGGCCTGCCGCCCGGCACCACCATTGGCGCGGTCATTCGCAACGAGCAAGTGATCATCGCCCACGACGACACGGTGATCGAAGCAGGCGACCATGTGATCCTGTTCCTTGTGGATAAAAAGCATATTCGCGATGTGGAGAAGCTGTTCCATGTGGGGTTGAGCTTCTTCTGAGGTTGATCGTTCCCACTCTCTGCGTGGGAATGCAGCCCGGGACGCTCTGCGTCCCAAGAGCGGACGCAGAGCGTCCATTGAGGCATTCCCACGCGGAGCGTGGGAACGATCACTGAAACGAGGGTGCAAAAAATGCTCGAATCCCTGGAAAAAATGCTCGCCAAGGGTGTGGATAACTCCCTGCTGCGCTTCGGCCTGGGAAAGGGTTATCTGGATCTGGGTGAAAACGCCAAGGCCGCCGAGCACTTCCAGCGATGTGTTGGTTTCGATCCGAAGTATTCGGCGGCATGGAAACTGTTAGGCAAGGCGCATCTGGCGCTGGGCGATCACGCCGCCGCACGTCTGGCGTGGGAACACGGTCTGGAAGCGGCTCGCGCCCATGGCGACAAGCAGGCCGAGAAGGAAATGACAGTGTTTCTGAAGAAGCTTGATCGTCAGGCGCTATAAGTCAAAGGTAGCGAAGACCGATACCATCGGCATCTACCGTCACCACTTCCATCCGCACCCGCGGCGCGCCTGTGGGTAAACCCTGCACCTCGCCGTAAACCACTGCGCCTTTGGGCAAAGAAGCCAAAACCGGATGCTGCACAAACACCCCGGTAGGCGACAGGTTGCGCGTCTGCCCGAGGCATTCGCCAAAGCTGTCGTGGGTAATCTTGATGCGGAAGGATTTGCGTTGTTCGGACATCTTGTTGCGCCCTTTGATGAACGGTTGTGGATAACCTCGCTAGTGAGGTTATCCACAGATCATGCCAATCAGCTCAATACCAGCGCTCTTCGCCCGGGGGGCGTTTCTTGAAGCGCTTCATGCTCCACATGTACTGACTCGGGTACGCGGCGACGTAACGCTCGACGACTTTACTCATCGCGGCGCAGGATTCGGCGGTATCGGTGCTGTACATGGCTTCTGGCGCGGCTTCGAGGATCACTTTGTAGCCAGAACCGTCGGGCAGGCGCAGCGCATGCAGGAATACACCGACCGCTTTACCGCCCGCCAGCATGTTCGGCACGAATTTGCTGGTCAGCGCCTGGGTGGCGAAGAACGGCACGAAGATCCCGGCGGATTCGGCCGGTTCCGGGTCAGCAGGAATGCCCACTGCACCACCTTTGCGCACTTCCTTGATCACACTGAGGATGCCTTCCTTGGTGGAAGCAGCGACTTTGTTGCCCAGTTGCACGCGCTGTTTGCGCAATAACTCATCCACAGCCTTGAGCTTCGGCGGACGGTAGAAAATGATCGGTTTGCACTGGCTGCAATAGAAGTGATTGAGCACTTCCCAATTGCCTAAATGGCTGGTGATGCCGACCACGCCTTTGCCCGAGGCCAAGGCATCCTTGAGGATGTCGAGGCCTTCAACTTCACGCACCAGGTCGATCGAGCGCTGCGCCGGCCAGATCCACGCGCAGGCGCTTTCGGTCAGCGACTTGCCGATGTCTTTCAGGCTTTGGCCGACCAGACGTTCACGTTCGGCGGCATCCATCTGTGGAAAACATTTCGCAAGGTTGATCCGCACCACTTCGCGGGAACGGTTGGGGGTTTTCCACATGATCCAGCCGATCGCCGAACCTACGGCCTGCACGGCCCGCCATGGCAGCAGGGCAAACAGCCGCAGAGCGCCTACCAGCAAGGCGCCTTTAAACTTTTCCACAGGTCACTCCTGATCTTGTGCGGTGCGCGAGGCGGCCATTCTAACCGCCGTTGACGAGCTGCGCGTAGCGGTCGCAATCCTGAGTGTGATCCATGACCATGCCCGAGGCCTGCATCAGTGCGTAGCAAATGGTTGGGCCGACGAACGTGAACCCGGCCTTTTTCAGGCCTTTGCTCATGGCAACGGCTTCGGGGGTGATCGCCGGGACTTCGCTGCGATCCTTGAAATGATTGATGAGCGGTTGATCACCGACGAACGACCAGAGAAACGCCACCGGGTCCTCCAAGGCCAGCCAGGCCTGGGCATTACGCCGGGCGGCGTTGAGTTTTAGGCGGTTGCGGATGATCCCAGGATCGAGCATCAATTCGTCGATTTCGGCGTCGCTCATCTGCGCCACGCGCTGTACGTCGAAGCCGAACAACACCTCGCGATAACGCTCGCGCTTGCGCAACACGGTGATCCAGGACAGCCCGGCCTGGAACCCTTCGAGCAAAAGCAACTCGAACAAACCCTGCGCATCGCGTAGCGGCGTGCCCCACTCCTGATCGTGATAAGCCATGTACAGCGGATCTTCGGTACACCAAAAGCAGCGTGGCATAAGGCTCCAGGGGGTGGAGGTGCGACTGAATCGGGTATACTCCCGCTCTTTAAATCGCAGCCCAAGAAACAGGTGAATTTCGTGAGCCAGCCTACGCCAGCCGTGCGTACCTTCCAAGACTTGATCCTCGCGCTCCAGCAATACTGGGCCGAGCAAGGTTGCGTGGTACTTCAGCCCTACGATATGGAAGTAGGCGCCGGCACTTTCCACACCGCGACCTTCCTCCGCGCCATCGGCCCGGAAACCTGGAACGCCGCCTACGTACAGCCAAGCCGCCGTCCGACTGACGGCCGTTACGGCGAAAACCCGAACCGTCTGCAGCACTACTATCAGTTCCAGGTCGTCCTGAAACCGAACCCGGACAATTTCCAGGAACTGTATCTGGGCTCGCTCAAGCATGTTGGCCTGGACCCGCTGGTCCACGACATTCGCTTCGTCGAAGACAACTGGGAATCGCCGACTCTCGGCGCCTGGGGTCTGGGCTGGGAAGTCTGGCTCAACGGCATGGAAGTGACTCAGTTCACTTACTTCCAGCAGGCGGGCGGCATCGAGTGCTACCCGGTGACCGGCGAGATCACTTACGGTCTCGAGCGTTTGGCCATGTACCTGCAAGGCGTGGATTCGGTCTACGACCTGGTCTGGGCTGACGGCCCGTTCGGCAAAGTGACCTACGGCGACGTGTTCCACCAGAACGAAGTGGAGCAGTCCACTTACAACTTCGAACACGCCAACGTCGACAAACTGTTCGAACTGTTCGACTTCTATGAAAGCGAAGCCAAGCGCCTGATCGAACTCGACCAGCCGCTGCCGTTGCCGAGCTACGAAATGGTGTTGAAGGCGTCGCACACCTTCAACCTGCTGGATGCGCGCCGGGCGATCTCGGTGACCGCGCGTCAGCAATACATTCTGCGCGTACGCACCCTGGCGCGTTCCGTTGCGCAAGCCTACCTGCTGGCGCGCGCCAAGCTGGGCTTCCCGATGGCGACCCCGGACCTGCGTGACGAAGTATTGGCCAAGCTGGAGGCTGCACAATGAGTGCGCAAGATTTTCTGGTTGAACTGGGCACCGAAGAACTGCCACCGAAAGCCCTGAACACCCTGGCTGAAGCGTTCCTCGCCGGTATCGACAAAGGCCTGCAAGCCGCTGGCCTGAGCTACGAGACTAAAACCGTCTACGCCGCACCGCGTCGTTTGGCCGTGCTGATCACTGCACTGGCCACTCAACAGCCGGATCGCAGCATCAACCTCGACGGCCCACCACGTCAGGCGGCGTTCGACGCTGACGGCAATCCAACGCAAGCAGCACTGGGCTTCGCCAAGAAGTGCGGCGTCGATCTGAGCGAAATCGACCAGAGCGGCCCGAAACTGCGTTACAGCCAGAGCATCGCCGGCAAGCCGACCGCGAGCCTGCTGCCGACCATCGTCGAAGATTCGCTGAACGATTTGCCAATCCCGAAACGCATGCGTTGGGGTGCGCGCAAGGAAGAGTTCGTGCGTCCGACCCAATGGCTGGTGATGCTGCTCGGTGACCAGGTCATCGACTGCACCATCCTCGCGCAGAAGGCTGGCCGTGATTCCCGTGGTCACCGCTTCCATCACCCGCAAAGCGTGCGCATCGGTTCGCCGTCGAGCTACCTCGCCGACCTGCGTGCCGCTTATGTATTGGCCGATGCCAATGAGCGTCGCGAGATCATCAGCAAGCGCACCGAAGAGCTGGCCACCCGTCAGGAAGGAACGGCAATCGTTCCGCCGGCGCTGCTCGACGAAGTGACCGCCCTGGTTGAATGGCCGGTGCCGCTGGTGTGCTCGTTCGAGGAACGTTTCCTCGACGTGCCGCAAGAAGCGCTGATCACCACCATGCAGGACAACCAGAAGTACTTCTGCCTGCTGGATGCCGACGGCAAGTTGCTGCCACGTTTCATTACTGTGGCCAACATCGAAAGCAAAGACCCGCAACAGATCATCGCCGGTAACGAGAAAGTGGTTCGTCCACGCCTGACCGACGCCGAGTTCTTCTTCAAGCAAGACAAGAAGCAGAAACTCGAAGCCTTCAATGATCGCCTGAAGAACGTGGTGTTCCAGGAAAAACTCGGCAGCGTCTACGACAAGGCCGAGCGCGTTTCCAAACTGGCTGCGTACATCGCCGCACGCATCGGTGGCAACGCCTCGTGGGCTGCCCGTGCAGGCCTGCTGTCGAAGTGCGACCTGGCGACTGAAATGGTCGGCGAGTTCCCGGAGATGCAAGGTGTCGCCGGTTATTACTACGCACTGAATGACGGCGAGCCGGAAGACGTCGCGCTGGCGCTCAACGAGCAGTACATGCCACGCGGTGCCGGTGCGGAACTGCCAGCCACCCTGACCGGTGCAGCCGTCGCGATCGCTGACAAGCTCGACACCCTGGTCGGTATCTTCGGTATTGGCATGCTGCCAACCGGCAGCAAAGACCCGTATGCCCTGCGCCGTGCGGCCCTCGGTGTGCTGCGCATCCTGATCGAGAAAAAACTCGATCTGGACCTGAACGACGCCGTGGCTTTCGCCGTGACTGCGTTCGGCGCCAAGGTCAAGGCTGCCGGCCTCAACGAAGCCGTGCTGGAGTTCATCTTCGACCGTCTGCGTGCGCGTTACGAAGACGAAGGCGTTGAAGTCGCCACTTACCTGTCGGTGCGTGCCCTGAAGCCGGGTTCGGCGCTGGACTTCGACCAGCGTGTGCAAGCAGTGCAAGCCTTCCGCAAACTGCCGGAAGCAGCAGCGCTGGCGGCGGTGAACAAGCGTGTATCGAACCTGTTGAGCAAACTCGAAGGCGCGGTACCGACCGAGGTGCAAGCCAAGTACTTCGACAACGCCAACGAGTTCTCGCTGTACTCGGCGATCCAGCAAGCGGATCAAGCGGTGCAGCCAATGGCGGCAGCGCGTCAGTACAACGAATCGCTGGCACGCTTGGCGGCATTGCGTGAGCCCGTCGATGCGTTCTTCGACGCGGTGATGGTCAATGCCGACGACGCCAATGTGCGGGCCAACCGTTACGCGCTGCTGGCGCGTCTGCGTGGTCTGTTCCTCGGTGTTGCCGACATTTCGCTGCTGGGTTGAGGGATTGCTGTTGAAACTGCTGATTCTCGATCGGGACGGAGTGATCAATTACGACTCCGACGCTTACATCAAGTCGGTAGAGGAGTGGATTCCGCTGCCCGGCTCGATCGAGGCGATTGCGCAGTTGAGCAAGGCTGGCTGGACGGTGGCGGTGGCCACCAACCAGTCGGGCATTGCTCGCGGCTATTACGACCTCGCCACCCTCGACGCCATGCACGCGCGCCTGCGCGAGCTGGTCGCGGAGCAGGGTGGTGAAGTCGGGCTGATCGTGTATTGCCCGCATGGGCCGGATGAAGGCTGCGATTGTCGCAAGCCGAAACCGGGGATGCTGAAAACCATCGCCGCGCATTACGACGTCGAACTGAACAATGTCTGGTTCGTCGGCGACAGCCTTGGTGACCTGGAGGCCGCCAAAGCCGTCGATTCACAGCCAGTTTTGGTAAAGACCGGAAAAGGCGCAAAGACTCAGGGCAAAACCCTGCCGGTTGGCACTCTGATTTTTGACGATCTGGCGGCGATTGCCGCAGAACTTATCCACAACTAGAGTACTTCTGAAGTTCCTGACCAGGGATTGATCGGGAGTGCGCTTGAACATTCGGGCATTGCCCCGTAACGGTAAACGTCACTATGTCGATACTGCGGGCCATCAGGATTTTTCTCTTTTACCTGCTGCTGGGCACCACCTCCCTGCTGTGGTGCAGCTTGAGTTTCTTTATCGCGCCATTTTTGCCGTTCAAGGCGCGCTATCGTTTTATCAACGTGTACTGGTGCCGCTGCGCCTTGTGGTTGACCAAGGTGTTTCTCGGTATCCGTTACGAAATCAAAGGCGCGGAAAACGTACCTGATCGGCCCTGCGTGATTCAGTCGAACCACCAGAGCACTTGGGAGACGTTCTTTCTCTCCGCTTATTTCTCGCCGCTGAGCCAGGTGCTCAAGCGCGAATTGCTTTATGTGCCGTTCTTCGGCTGGGCGATGGCCATGTTGCGGCCGATCGCGATTGACCGCGACAACCCGAAAGCCGCGCTGAAACAAGTCGCAGCGAAGGGTGATGAACTGCTCAAGGACAACGTTTGGGTGCTGATCTTCCCTGAAGGTACACGCGTTCCTTACGGCACTGTCGGCAAGTTCTCCCGCAGTGGCAGCGCTTTGGCGGTGAATGCGGCGCTTCCGGTCCTGCCGATTGCACACAATGCCGGCAAGTTCTGGCCGAAAATCGGCTGGGGCAAGAAGTCTGGGGTGATCACCGTGGTCATCGGTGAGCCGATGTATGCCGAAGGCACAGGGCCTCGCGCCATTGCTCATCTGAACGACCGCGTACAAGCGTGGAACGAGAAGACTCAACGGGAAATGGGCTCACTGCCACCTGCTCCGCAGGCACCGGCTGCAAATGATCAGATCGCTGTCTGAGATTTTGTGGATAACCTGTGTACGGTTTTGTTGAAAAAGCCTGAATATTGAAATTAAGTTATTGATTTACTTATATATTTCTCAAGCTCATAAAACACCGTAAAAGGTGCATAAGTTTTTTTCGGAAGTAAAAAAACCGGCTGATATAGCCGGTTTTTTTTGTGCCTGATCATTCGGGGATCAGCGGTAACTCAAGCAGGAAGGTGGTGCCTTGATCAACCACGCTGCGGCATTCAATTTTGCCGCCGTGATGATCGACTACCGCTTTGACCATCGATAAGCCGAGGCCCACGCCGTCGATGCCCTGTGCGGAAGAAAAACGTCGGTATTGACTGAACAGGTCGGGCAATTCATCAGCGGCGATGCCCTTGCCTTGATCGATCAATTCACAGTGCAACCATTCCTCACGGCAACTGACGCGCAGGGTGATAGTGGTATCTGCCGGGCTGTACTTGATCGCGTTCTCCAGGAGGTTGAACAGCGCGCGGGTCAGCAAGCCCTGATCAGCATTGATCAGACGTTCCTGCGACTCTTCATCCATGTCATGCAGCAGCTCGATACGTTTCTGCTGGGCGATGGGCAACGCTTGATCCAGCACGTCCAGCACCAGCATCGCGAACAGCGTCGGTTGAAACTGATAAGCCTCGGATTCGGCCCTCGCCAACAGAACAAATCCATCGGTCAGGTCCAGAGCGCGACGTACCTGGCGTTCGATTTGCTCGAACAACGGTGAATCCGCCCCGGCCTGATGGCGGTGAACGTCCAGCAGCGCAAGAATCGCCGAATGGGGTGCGCGCAGGTCGTGGGACAGAAACCGCAGTAACACGCTGCGTTGCTCCTCGGCGGCACGTTCGGCGCTAAGGTCCGTGAGGCTGAGCAGCCAACCGATCGGCGTGTCTCCATCCACCGGCAGTAAAGCCGCACGCTCCAGCCGCAAGCTGCGTTCCTTGTAATCGCGAAACTCCAGCAGCGGCATGGCCGACAGTGGCAGCCGTTGCTCTGTGGACAACTCCGGATAACCGAGTCGAGCCAGTTGATCGAGAACGTCGTCACCTACCAGATTGTTATCGAAGAGCTGACGAGCTTTGCGATTACCCAGCAGGATCTGCCCTTTGGGATCGCTGATCAGCGTGGCGACGGGCAGGTATTCCAGGCCATCGGCGATGAACCGCCGCGTATCGCGGGTACGGCTCATGGCCTGTTCAAGCGCCATGATCTGGCCCTGCAAGCGATCGGCGCCAGTAAATTGCGAACGACGGCGCTCGGGGAACACCTTCGGTTCACTGTCCAGCCGCGCCAGTTCCCAACCGAAATAGGTCAGCACCACACTCAGGCGCCGCCAGTTCCAGATCAGATAACCGAACAACATGCCCAGCACTGCCGGCGTCGGCGACCACCAATGGCGCATTTCTGCCAGACCCGTACTGGCCAGCAGTGCGCACGCCATGCCGATCAACGTGACCCAAAGCGCCCAGCGCGGGCGCCATAACAGCAGCCCTAGACTGCCTGCCACCCAAACGACCGATAATAATGCGCCCATCGCCGGATGCGCATCGTGCAGGTTGATCTGCGCGCGATAAGACAGCAGCGCAGTCAGCGGCAACAGCACTAGACTTATCCACAACCATTCACGCACCAACTGTCGAAACAGTCGCTGCACCTGACTTGGCTCACGGCTTTCGCGCCGGCGCTGATTATTCATGGGGAAAAAGGGCAGGGCAGGATGAATGCTTTCATAGGTCACAGGTCTGAGACGTAGACTCGAAGAATCATAGCGGACGTCGACCAACGGCGGGCCGCTTACTTTCAAGGTGATGACCAAGCGACTATGGTTGACGCCCAACTGCCCAAGCAACAAGGAACCACCGCGTATGCGCGTTGCGATATTGGACGACGAACCCGCCGAACTGCGCCGGGTCGAGCAAACCCTGCAGCAAATGGCCGATGCCGGCGAACAGCCGTGGTCACTGCACAGCTTCGAGCGTGGCGAAGACCTGTTGCGACAGCTACGCCGGGAAACCTTCGACCTGCTGATCCTCGACTGGCAACTGCCCGACCTCACCGGCCTGGCCCTGCTGCGCTGGACCCGCGAACACATGGAAGCGCCACCGGCGGCGATCATGCTGACCAGCCGCGATGGCGAGAGCGATATTGTTCAGGCGCTGAATGCGGGGGCTGATGATTATGTGAGCAAGCCGTTTCGGCCGAATGAGCTGAAAGCGCGGGTGGCTGCGGTACTGCGGCGGCACAGCCAGCAGCGGGCAGCTGCGACGGAAGTGCTGAGCTTTAACGATTTGACGTTTGATGACGCTGAACTGACCGTCACCCGCGAGGGCAAGCCGATTGTCATGACCGAACGCGAGTATCGGCTGGCGCGATGTCTGTTCAGCAATCTGGGGCGGCCGTTGTCGCGGGATTATCTGTATGAGCGGTTTTGGCCACATGAAGAGATGGCTTCGTCGCGGCCGCTGGATACGCATATCTATCGGCTGCGGAACAAGCTCGGGTTGACGGCGGATCGAGGGTGGCAGTTGTTGACGATTTATGGGTATGGGTATCGGTTGGAGAGTGTGTCTGCAGCATCCGAGTAAAAAGAGCAAAAGATCGCAGCCTACGGCAGCTCCTACACCTATCTCTGTAGGAGCTGCCGTAGGCTGCGATCTTTTGATCTGCCAATAAAAAGGCCAACGCAATGCGTTGGCCTTTTGTTTGACGCAAACCGGGATCAGAAATCCAGGTTCGAAACCGCCAGCGCATTGCTCTCGATGAAGTCACGGCGAGGTTCGACCGCATCACCCATCAGGGTGTTGAAGATCTGGTCTGCACCAATGGCGTCTTCGATGGTGACTTTCAGCATGCGGCGCACGCTTGGGTCCATGGTGGTTTCCCACAGCTGATCCGGGTTCATTTCGCCCAGACCTTTGTATCGCTGAATGGTGTGGCGCTTAGTGCTTTCCGCCATCAGCCAGTCGAGGGCTTCCTTGAACTCGGTGACTGCCTTCTTGCGCTCGCCACGCTGGATGTACGCGCCGTCGTCGAGCAGGGTGCTCAGTTGAGCGCCAAGGGTGACGACGGTTTTGTAGTCGTTGCTGCCGAAGAAGTCGCGGTTGAAGGTGACGTAGTTCGACAGGCCGTGGGAGATCAGTTCGACCTCCGGCAGCCACACACCACGTTCACGGTCTTCACGCAGGCTGGCCTTGTAGACCAGACCGGACTTCTCGACGGTGCGCAGACGGACTTCGTACTGGGCCAGCCAGTCCTGCATCTTGGCGTGGTCGCCAAGCATTTCCAGGCTCACGGCCGGCAGGTAGATGAAGTGCTCGGTCAGCTCTTGCGGGTACAGGCGCGACAGACGCTTGAGGGTCTTCATCACCATGCGGAAGTCGTTTACCAGACGCTCCAAAGCTTCACCGGAAATGCCCGGGGCCTCTTCGTTCAGGTGCAGGCTCGCATCTTCCAGAGCCGACTGCGTCATGTACTCTTCCATGGCGTCGTCGTCTTTGATGTATTGCTCTTGCTTGCCTTTCTTGACCTTGTACAGCGGCGGCTGGGCGATGTAGATGTAGCCACGCTCGATCAGCTCCGGCAACTGACGGAAGAAGAAGGTCAGCAGCAGGGTACGGATGTGCGAACCGTCGACGTCAGCATCGGTCATGATGATGATGTTGTGATAACGCAGCTTGTCGATATTGTACTCGTCGCGACCGATGCCGCAGCCCAGTGCGGTGATCAGCGTGCCTACTTCCTGGGACGAGATCATCTTGTCGAAGCGTGCTTTCTCGACGTTGAGGATCTTGCCCTTCAACGGCAGGATCGCCTGGGTCTTGCGGTTACGTCCCTGCTTGGCAGAGCCGCCCGCGGAGTCACCTTCCACGAGATACAGTTCGGACAGCGCCGGGTCTTTTTCCTGGCAGTCAGCGAGCTTGCCCGGCAGACCGGCGATGTCCAGCGCGCCTTTGCGGCGGGTCATCTCACGGGCCTTGCGCGCCGCTTCGCGGGCACGGGCGGCGTCGATCATCTTGCCGACGACCAGCTTGGCTTCGTTCGGGTTTTCCAGGAGGAAGTCGGAGAAGTACTTACCCATCTCCTGCTCGACCGCAGTCTTCACTTCGGAAGAGACCAGCTTGTCTTTGGTCTGCGAGCTGAACTTCGGATCCGGTACTTTCACCGAGATGATCGCGGTCAGGCCTTCACGGGCATCATCACCGGTGGTGGCGACTTTATGCTTCTTCGCCAGACCTTCCTGCTCGATGTAGTTGTTCAGGTTACGCGTCAGGGCCGAACGGAAGCCCACCAGGTGGGTACCGCCGTCGCGCTGCGGAATGTTGTTGGTGAAGCACAACAGGTTCTCGTTGAAGCTGTCGTTCCACTGCAGGGCGATTTCCACGCCGATGCCGTCTTCACGCTGGATGTTGAAGTGGAACACCTGGTTGACCGCAGTCTTGTTGGTGTTCAGGTATTCAACGAACGCACGCAGGCCGCCTTCGTACTTGAACAGCTCTTCCTTGCCGCTGCGCTCATCCTTGAGGACGATGCCGACACCGGAGTTGAGGAAGGACAGTTCACGAATGCGCTTGGCCAGGATGTCCCAGCTGAAGTGAATGTTCTTGAAGGTTTCGCTGGAAGCCTTGAAGTGGATCTGGGTACCGGTGGTTTCGCTGTCGCCAACGATGGCCATCGGAGCCTGAGGTACGCCGTGGACGTAGGTCTGTTCCCAGATCTTGCCGCTGCGGCGAACAGTCAGTACCAGCTCCTCGGACAGTGCGTTCACTACCGACACACCTACACCGTGCAGACCGCCGGATACTTTGTAGGAGTTGTCGTCGAACTTACCGCCAGCGTGGAGGACGGTCATGATGACCTCGGCGGCGGAAACGCCTTCCTCTTTGTGCACGTCTACCGGGATGCCACGGCCGTTGTCTTTAACGGTGATGGACTCATCCGGGTGGATAATGATGCTGATGTCATCGCAATGGCCGGCGAGGGCTTCGTCGATCGAGTTGTCGACCACCTCGAACACCATGTGGTGCAGACCGCTGCCATCGTCGGTGTCACCAATGTACATACCGGGACGTTTGCGTACGGCATCCAGGCCTTTCAGCACTTTAATGCTCGTTGAGTCGTACGTATTTTCTTCGCTCAATGCCTTCACTCCCGATGGTCGTGGGTCTGGGTGATACGGCCCTGTTCCACGTGGAACAGAGCGACTGGCGTTTCCGTCTGCCAGCCTTCCCTCAATAATTCGTGATCTACACAGGTGATAAATACCTGGCAGCGTAAGTCTTCCAGCAAACGGCACAGCGCGCGACGGTGGCCCTCGTCCAGCTCGGACGGCAAGTCATCCACCAGATAAATACACTGACCGCGACGGGCCTGGCTGACCAAATGCCCTTGGGCAATCCGTAGTGCACAGACCACTAACTTCTGCTGACCCCGGGACAAGATGTCCGCGGCGTTGTGAGCGCCCAATCTAAGACGCAAATCAGCCCGTTGCGGTCCGGCCTGGGTATGACCCATTTGCTGATCCCGTTGCACGGATCCAGCCAGTACGGCGCTCAATTCCCGGTCTTTGTCCCAGCCTCGGTAATAGCTGAGCGTCAAACCTTCAAGCTCAACCAGTTCGCTCAAGGTTTGTTCAAAGACTGGTTTCAAGGCTTTGATGTAGGCGCGGCGGTATTCATCGATTTCAGCGCTGGCCTGGCACAGTTCCCTGTCCCAAACCGCTTGCGAAACGGCGTCAAGTGTACCATGTCGCAGCCAAGAGTTTCTCTGGCGCAGGGCCTTCTGCAACCGCTGCCAGGTGGCCATAAAGCGCGGCTCGACGTGGAACACGCCCCAGTCGAGAAACTGTCGACGAATCTTCGGCGCACCTTCAAGCAAGCGGAAGCTGTCGGGGTTGATCAACTGCAGCGGCAGGATCTCCGCCAGTTGCGCAGCACTGCGGGCGTTCTGGCCGTCGATGCGGATCTGGAACTGGCCCTGACGATCGCGCGAGATCCCCAACGCACTGTGCCCACCCTCAGCCAATTCGACCTGACCGAACACGGTGCAGGCGAGTTGCTCGTACTGAATGACCGGTAACAGCCGCGTGCTACGAAACGAACGGGCAAGCCCCAGCAGATGAATGGCTTCCAGAACACTGGTTTTGCCGCTGCCGTTGGCGCCGTAAAGAATGTTGATGCGGGGGGAGGGGGAGAAGGTCACCGGGTGCAGATTGCGCACCGCGGTGACCGAAACACGACTTAAGGACATCCAGGGTCAGCTGATTACAGACGCATCGGCATGACAACGTAAGCCGAATCGTCGTTGTCGGACTCTTGCACCAGTGCACTGCTGTTGGAGTCGGACAGGATCAGACGAACCTGCTCGGTGGTCATCACGCCCAGCACGTCGAGCAAATAGCTCACGTTGAAGCCGATTTCCAGGGAGCCGCCGTTGTATTCAACGCCCACCTCTTCTTCCGCTTCTTCCTGCTCCGGGTTGTTGGCCTGGATCTTCAACTGACCGCTGGCCAGTTGCAGACGGATACCACGGTACTTCTCGTTGGACAGAATCGCGGTACGGCTGAACGCTTCACGCAAGGCCTGGCGATCGCCCAACACCAGCTTGTCGCCGCCCTTTGGCAGAACGCGCTCATAGTCCGGGAACTTGCCGTCAACCAGTTTCGAGGTGAAGGTGAATTCGCCGGTGGTGGCGCGGATGTGATGTTGACCCAGCACGATGCTGACATTGCCGTCCGGCTCGGTGAGCAGACGCGCCAGTTCCAGAATACCTTTGCGCGGCACGATCACCTGATGGCGATCCGGCTGGCCGATATCGGCCTTCATCGAGCACATGGCCAGACGGTGACCGTCGGTGGCCACAGCGCGGATGATGCCTTCGGACACTTCCAGCAGCATGCCGTTGAGGTAATAACGCACGTCCTGCTGGGCCATGGCGAAGCTGGTGCGTTCGATCAGGCGACGCAGTTTGCTTTGTTCAAGACTGCAAGTCAGCGAGCCCGGACCTTCTTCAACGGTCGGGAAATCGTTGGCCGGCAGAGTCGACAGGGTGAAGCGGCTGCGGCCTGCCTTCACCACCAGCTTCTGCTCGTCGACCTTGATGTCGATCAGCGCGTCGTTGGGCAGGCTTTTGCAGATATCCATCAGCTTGCGCGCAGGCACGGTGATGGAACCTGTTTCAGCCGGCTCTTCAAGTTGCACACGACCGACCAGCTCGACCTCGAGGTCGGTACCGGTCAGCGACAGTTGCTGGCCTTCGACAACCAGCAGCACGTTGGAGAGTACCGGCAAGGTCTGTCGGCGCTCGACGACGCCTGCGACCAGTTGCAGGGGTTTCAACAGGGCTTCGCGTTGAATGGTGAAATGCATGGTCTAGTCCCTTGCCTTAATAAGCTGCGCTGGTGTTCATCAAGTCGTCAGTGTACGCAGCAGGTTCTTGTAGTCCTCGCGGATGTCCGCGTCGGATTCCTTAAGTTCGTTGATCTTGCGGCAGGCGTGCAACACCGTGGTGTGGTCGCGGCCGCCGAACACATCGCCGATTTCCGGCAGGCTGTGGTTGGTCAGTTCCTTGGACAAGGCCATGGCGACCTGACGCGGACGAGCCACCGAGCGCGAACGGCGCTTGGACAGCAGATCCGAGATCTTGATCTTGTAGTACTCGGCGACGGTGCGCTGAATGTTATCCACAGAGACCAGTTTGTCCTGCAACGCCAACAAGTCTTTCAGGGATTCGCGAATCAGCTCGATGGTGATGTCGCGGCCCATGAAGTGCGAGTGGGCGATCACGCGTTTCAGCGCACCTTCCAGCTCACGGACGTTGGAGCGAATGCGCTGGGCAATGAAGAACGCGGCGTCATGCGGTAACTCGACTTTGGCCTGGTCGGCCTTCTTCATCAAGATCGCCACGCGGGTTTCCAGTTCCGGCGGCTCGACGGCAACCGTCAGGCCCCAGCCGAAGCGGGATTTGAGGCGTTCTTCAAGGCCTTCGATTTCTTTCGGGTAGCGGTCACTGGTGAGAATGACCTGCTGGCCACCTTCAAGCAGGGCGTTGAAGGTGTGGAAAAACTCTTCCTGCGAGCGCTCTTTGCGGGCGAAGAACTGAATATCGTCGATCAGCAACGCATCCACTGAACGGTAGAAACGCTTGAACTCGTTGATCGCGTTCAGTTGCAGTGCCTTGACCATGTCGGCCACGAAGCGCTCGGAATGCAGGTACACAACCTTCGCATTCGGGTTCTTCTTTAATAGATGGTTACCCACCGCGTGCATCAAGTGGGTCTTACCCAGGCCGACGCCACCATAAAGGAACAGCGGGTTGTACCCGTGCTTGGGGTTGTCCGCCACTTGCCAGGCGGCCGCGCGGGCGAGCTGGTTGGATTTACCTTCGACGAAGTTTTCGAAGGTGAAGGTGCGGTTCAGGTAGCTGGTGTGCTTGAGCGCACCTTCGACCTGCACGGTGCGCTGTTCGGCGCGAACCGGGGCTTGCTGCGAAGCGGCACCGGACATCGGATCGAAACTGTCGCGAGACGGTTCATCGCTGACTTCAGGGCTTTTCTGCGTCGAGCGCTTGGCCGTCGGTGCGGGCGTCTGCGTCGGTGCCTGCGTACTCACAGGCGTGGCATTTGCCTGGGCCTGCTGGGAAACCTGCGCGGCTGCAAGCGGCGCATTCGGTGCGGCACGCGGAGCGGAACTGCGTTTGCTGCCTATTAATAAGGAAAGCGCCGGCGCCATGCCGTTGCCATGCTCATCCAGCAGTTCAAGGACGCGGCCCAGGTACTTTTCGTTGACCCAGTCCAGCACAAAACGGTTCGGTGCGTAGACGCGCAACTCGTCGCCTTCGGCTTCGACCTGTAGTGGACGGATCCAGGTGTTGAATTGTTGGGCAGGCAGCTCCTCGCGCAAAAGCTCCACGCACTGCTGCCAAAGTTCCACTGACACGGATATCCCCTAAGTTGAAAGCCGGTGAGGCAAAAACAAGCGGCCATTGTAGCGGCGAGCCGTCCACTTATCCACATGCAGGTTGCCCGGTGACCATGATTTATCAATGCGTTAAATCGGAAAAAGGCGACCAACGGTGTGTGAATAAGCTCTGTGGATAACCGCCTCTAAGGGCACTGGACAACTGGGGGTTGAACTCGGTGGATAACCTGCCTGTGGATAACAGGCCATTCCACACACAGGTTATCCGACAGCGCAGCACAGGCTGAACACGGTTTTCCACTGTAGTTGTCATTCTCTGTACATCACGTCAGACAAGGCCTAATGCTACTTATCCACAGAAGAAGGTGTGCCTAGCTTTTATAAGCTTTACAGAAAAGCTTTAAATAATTCCCTTCTTTATTTTTATGTATGGCAAGCAGGTGATCAGGCAAAGAACACCTAGAGATCTATTTATAAGGAAACGCTGGTTGGAAATTGACCTGAAGGCTTGCTTTCTCTAGAATCCCCGGTCTCTTAAAACGGGGGCCATTCCGGCCCGTTGTGGACGAACCAGGTAACACGACATGAAACGTACTTTCCAACCAAGCACTATCAAACGCGCCCGTACCCACGGTTTCCGTGCTCGCATGGCTACCAAGAACGGCCGTGCTGTCCTGTCGCGTCGCCGCGCCAAAGGTCGTGCGCGTCTGGCAGTTTGATAATCCGGTACTGGAGGTGAGTCAGGACTTCAGTCGGGAAAAGCGTCTGCTTACTCCCCGGCATTTCAAGGCAGTCTTTGACTCCCCTACCGGCAAGGTTCCGGGGAAAAATCTCCTGCTCCTTGCACGCAACAACGATCTTGATCACCCCCGTCTCGGGCTGGTTATCGGGAAAAAGAGCGTAAAGCTCTCCGTTGAGCGCAATCGCCTCAAACGTTTGATGCGCGAATCATTTCGTCTGCACCAGGATTCACTGGTCGGCTGGGATATCGTTATCGTCGCGCGCAAAGGTCTGGGCGATGTAGAAAACCCCGAATTGATTCAGCATTTCGGCAAGCTCTGGAAGCGTCTGGCACGCAGCAAGCCAGTTCCAGAAGTCAAAACCGAAACTGTAGGGGTAGACAGTACCGATGCGTAAACTGGCCCTCGTTCCGATCCAGTTTTATCGCTATGCCATTAGTCCTTTGATGGCCAGCCACTGTCGTTTCTACCCCAGTTGTTCCTGCTACGCGTATGAAGCCATCGAAAATCATGGCCTTCTGCGCGGTGGCTGGCTGACCTTTCGTCGTTTAGGTCGCTGTCATCCGTGGAATCCCGGTGGTTATGACCCGGTTCCACCTATCCCTACCTCCCGTTCTTCTTCGATGGCCGAGTAATCATGGATATCAAACGCACGATCCTGATCGTCGCCCTGGCAATCGTGTCCTACGTTATGGTTCTTAAATGGAACCAGGACTATGGCCAGGCTGCCCTGCCGACTCAGAATGTTGCTTCCAGTACGACTACATCCGGTTTGCCGGACACCGCCACTGGCAATAATGCTGCCGCCAGTGACGATATTCCGCGCGCCGCTAGCGATACCAGTGCACCTGCCGAAACTCCGGTAGCCGCCAGCAAGGATCTGATCCAGATCAAAACCGACGTGCTCGATCTCGCGATCGATCCACAAGGTGGTGATGTTGCTCAACTGACCTTGCCTTTGTATCCACGTCGTCAGGATCGTCCTGATGTACCGTTCCAGCTGTTCGATAACGGCGGCGAACGTGTTTATCTGGCCCAAAGCGGTCTGATCGGCACCAATGGCCCGGATGCAAATCCGGCCGGTCGTCCGGTCTACTCTTCGGAGAAGAAGACTTATCAACTGGCTGACGGTCAGGACCAACTGGTCGTCGACCTGAAGTTCAGCAAGGACGGCGTCAATTACATCAAGCGTTTCACCCTGAAACGCGGCCTGTATGACGTAGCCGTTTCCTACATTGTGGATAACCAGAGCGCTCAGCCCTGGAACGGCGCAATGTTTGCTCAGTTGAAGCGTGATAACAGCGCTGATCCTTCGTCCACTACTGCTACTGGCACCGCGACTTACCTGGGCGCCGCCCTGTGGACAAGTTCGGAGCCGTACAAGAAAGTGTCCATGAAAGACATGGACAAGGCGCAGTTGAAAGAAACCGTCACCGGTGGCTGGGTAGCCTGGCTGCAACACTACTTCGTGACCGCGTGGATTCCGGCCAAGGGCGAAAACAACATCGTCCAGACCCGTAAAGACAGCAAAGGCAACTACATCATCGGTTACACCGGTCCTACACTGACCGCTGCTCCGGGTGCCAAAGTTGAAACCAGCGCTGTGCTGTACGCCGGTCCGAAAAGCCAGGCTGTATTGAAAGAGTTGTCCCCAGGTCTGGAACTGACCGTCGACTACGGCATTCTGTGGTTCATTGCCCAGCCAATCTTCTGGCTGCTGCAACATATCCACGCCATTGTCGGTAACTGGGGCTGGTCGATCATCTTCCTGACCATGCTGATCAAGGGTATTTTCTTCCCTCTGTCGGCTGCCAGCTACAAATCGATGGCGCGTATGCGTGCCGTTGCACCGAAACTGGCTGCTCTGAAAGAGCAACATGGCGATGACCGGCAGAAAATGTCGCAAGCCATGATGGAACTGTACAAGAAAGAGAAGATCAACCCGCTGGGCGGCTGCTTGCCGATCCTCGTACAGATGCCGGTTTTCCTTTCGCTGTACTGGGTGCTGCTGGAAAGCGTGGAAATGCGCCAGGCGCCGTTCATGCTGTGGATCACTGACCTGTCGATCAAGGATCCGTTCTTCATTCTGCCGATCATCATGGGCGCAACCATGTTCATCCAGCAGCAGCTGAACCCGACTCCGCCGGATCCGATGCAGGCGAAGGTCATGAAAATGATGCCAATCATCTTCACCTTCTTCTTCCTGTGGTTCCCAGCTGGTCTGGTGCTGTACTGGGTTGTGAACAACTGCCTGTCGATTGCACAACAGTGGTACATCACGCGTAAGATCGAAGCGGCGACGAAAAAAGCCGAGGCGTAACTTGCACTGTGGATAACACCACTCAAAACGCCCCCTAGTGGGGCGTTTTGCTATCTGCCACTTTTGTCTGGATTCCGGTTTATGAGCACACCTCGTGAAACCATCGCCGCCGTCGCCACCGCTCAGGGTCGCGGCGGTGTGGGCATTGTTCGTATTTCCGGGCCGCTGGCCAGCGTTGCAGCCAAAGCTATAAGCGGCCGCGAACTGAAACCGCGTTACGCCCATTACGGGCCATTTTTCAGTGATGACCAGCAAGTGCTCGATGAAGGTCTGGCGCTATATTTCCCGGGGCCAAACTCGTTCACCGGCGAAGACGTTCTGGAATTGCAGGGCCACGGTGGGCCGATCGTTCTGGACATGCTGCTCAAACGCTGCCTGGAACTGGGCTGCCGTCTGGCGCGTCCGGGGGAGTTCAGCGAACGTGCCTTCCTCAATGACAAACTCGACCTGGCCCAGGCCGAGGCGATTGCCGATTTGATCGAGGCGAGTTCTGCACAAGCGGCGCGCAATGCCCTGCGTTCTTTGCAAGGCGCGTTTTCCCAGCGTGTGCATAACTTGACCGAACAGCTGATAGGTCTGCGCATCTACGTCGAAGCCGCCATCGACTTCCCGGAAGAGGAAATCGACTTTCTTGCCGATGGCCACGTGCTGAGCATGCTGGACAAGGTCCGTGATGAATTATCCACAGTACTGCGTGAAGCCGGACAGGGCGCGTTGTTGCGCGATGGTATGACCGTGGTGATTGCCGGTCGTCCGAATGCCGGCAAGTCCAGCCTGTTGAATGCGTTAGCCGGTCGGGAAGCGGCGATCGTTACCGAGATTGCCGGCACCACCCGCGATATTTTGCGTGAACATATCCACATCGACGGTATGCCGTTGCACGTTGTGGATACCGCAGGTTTGCGTGATACCGAAGACCAGGTGGAAAAGATTGGCGTTGAACGCGCACTGAAAGCCATCGGCGAAGCGGATCGCGTCCTGCTGGTGGTCGATGCAACCGCTCCAGAAGCACTGGATCCGTTTGCCTTGTGGCCTGAATTCCTCGAAACCCGCCCGGATCCGGCCAAGGTTACGTTGATTCGTAACAAAGCAGACCTGACTGGTGAATCCATTTCCCTGGAAGTCAGTGAAGATAGCCACGTGACGATCAGCCTGAGCGCCAAATCTGCAGGTGATGGTCTGGAACTCCTGCGTGATCACCTCAAGGCCTGTATGGGCTACGAGCAGACTTCGGAAAGCAGCTTCAGTGCTCGTCGTCGCCATCTGGAAGCGTTGCGCCATGCCAGTGCAGCCCTTGAACACGGTCGTGCACAACTGACTCTGGCGGGTGCGGGCGAGTTGCTGGCCGAAGACCTGCGTCAGGCTCAGCACTCTCTAGGGGAAATCACCGGGGCATTCAGCTCTGATGATCTGCTGGGACGGATCTTTTCCAGCTTCTGTATCGGTAAATAAACCCTCCGCTTTCCACAGACAGGTCCATTCGCGACCTGTCTGCGCCTCCTATTTCTCAAACCTTTCTCCAGTGCCGGGCAGATTTCGTCTCCCTGAGCAGATTTCTCGTGCCCGTTATTTCTTCATTCACCGCATTTCTGTGGATTAAGCCCTGTGAATAACTGCCACTAAGGGCAGTTGGTAACAGGTCCTGAAAACTGGATATAACCCACGCTGTGGATAACCACCCCTTTAATCCACAGGCTTAAACCGGTTATCCAAGGCCCTTATTGGCACATGATCACAGGGTTTTGAAACTCTGTACATATTGAATATAAAGGCTTGTAGCAATCTATCCACAGAAAGTATGCTCAGTAAGAATAAACATAAAAACAAAGGTTTTATAAATTTCTCTCTTTTTTATTCTTTTAACCTCGAGTTCTCCACAGCTGGTTAAATTTTGTGCAAAGGGTTCTTTAGGAAGGGCGAAGTCCCTATACTTGTCGACCAGGTTCAGAAACCTGATCTCAAACTATTCCTGAATTACCTACTTAAGCAGGCACGAGGTGCGTGGTGGATTTCCCTTCCCGTTTTGAAGTGATCGTCATCGGCGGCGGTCATGCCGGTACCGAGGCAGCACTGGCCTCAGCACGTATGGGGGCAAAAACCCTGTTGCTGACGCATAACGTGGAAACCCTCGGTGCCATGAGTTGCAACCCGGCCATTGGTGGCATTGGCAAAAGCCATCTGGTTAAGGAAATCGATGCCCTCGGCGGCGCGATGGCCACCGCTACCGATTTCGGTGGCATCCAGTTTCGCGTGTTGAACAGCCGCAAAGGCCCCGCCGTTCGGGCGACCCGTGCGCAAGCTGACCGGATTCTGTACAAAGCCGCTGTCCGCGAAATTCTGGAAAACCAGCCGAACCTGTGGATATTTCAACAAGCTGCTGACGACCTGATCGTCGAGCAGGAACAAGTCCGTGGTGTTGTCACGCAAATGGGTCTGCGTTTTCTCGCCGATTCCGTGGTGTTGACCACCGGTACGTTCCTCGGCGGACTTATCCACATCGGTTTGCAGAATTTTTCCGGCGGTCGCGCCGGTGATCCGCCGTCGATCGCCCTGGCTCACCGTCTGCGTGAACTGCCCCTGCGTGTCGGTCGCCTGAAAACCGGTACGCCGCCGCGTATCGACGGCAAGTCTGTGGATTTCTCGGTGATGACCGAGCAACCAGGCGATACGCCGATCCCGGTGATGTCGTTCATGGGCAACAAAGAACAGCATCCACGTCAGGTCAGCTGCTGGATTACTCACACCAACGCCCGCACCCACGAAATCATTGCCGCGAACCTCGATCGTTCGCCGATGTATTCCGCTGCCGGTGAGATCGAAGGCATTGGCCCGCGCTACTGCCCGTCGATCGAAGACAAGATCCACCGCTTTGCCGACAAGGAAAGCCATCAGGTGTTTATCGAACCGGAAGGTTTGACCACCCATGAGCTGTACCCGAACGGAATATCCACAAGCCTGCCGTTCGACGTGCAATTGCAGATCGTGCAATCGATTCGCGGCATGGAAAACGCGCACATCGTGCGTCCGGGTTATGCGATCGAGTACGACTACTTCGATCCGCGTGACCTGAAGTACAGCCTCGAGACCAAAGTCATCGGCGGTCTGTTCTTCGCCGGGCAAATCAACGGCACCACAGGTTACGAAGAAGCTGGCGCCCAAGGTTTGCTGGCCGGGGCCAACGCCGCACTGCGCGCCAAGGGCAAAGAAGCCTGGTGTCCGCGTCGCGATGAAGCGTACATCGGTGTGTTGGTCGACGACCTGATCACCCTCGGTACCCAAGAGCCGTACCGCATGTTCACTTCCCGTGCCGAATACCGCCTGATCCTGCGCGAGGACAACGCCGACCTGCGTTTGACCGAAAAAGGTCGCGAGCTCGGTTTGGTCGATGACGCACGTTGGGCAGCCTTCTGCAAGAAACGCGAAAGCATCGAACTCGAAGAACAGCGCCTGAAAAGCACTTGGGTTCGCCCGAATACGCAGCAGGGCGATGCGATCGCGGAAAAATTCGGCACGCCGTTGACCCACGAATACAACTTGCTCAACCTCTTGAGCCGTCCGGAAATCGACTACGCTGGTCTGGTCGAAGTGACCGGCAATGGCGCCGAAGATCCACAGGTCGCCGAGCAGGTTGAAATCAAAACCAAGTACGCCGGTTACATCGACCGTCAACAGGACGAAATCGCCCGTCTGCGCGCCAGTGAAGACACGAAATTGCCTGTGGATATCGATTACACCAACATTTCCGGTCTCTCCAAGGAGATCCAGAGCAAGCTCGGTGCCACGCGTCCAGAGACGCTGGGTCAGGCTTCGCGGATCCCGGGTGTGACCCCGGCAGCGATTTCGCTGTTGATGATTCATTTGAAAAAACGCGGCGCGGGCCGTCAGTTGGAGCAAAGCGCTTGAGTTCTAAGGTCACTTCGCAACACGCCGAAGAGTTATCCACAGGAGCCCGCGAGCTCGGTGTCCATCTCACTGAAACCCAGCACGAATTGCTGCTGGGTTATCTGGCCCTGTTGATCAAATGGAACCAGGCCTACAACCTGACTGCGGTGCGCGATCCGGACGAAATGGTTTCGCGACACTTGCTCGATAGTCTGAGCGTGATGTCGTTCATCGAAAACGGTCGCTGGCTCGACGTCGGCAGTGGCGGCGGCATGCCGGGGATCCCGTTGGCGATCCTGTATCCGGACTCGCAAGTGACCTGTCTGGACAGCAACGGCAAGAAAACCCGCTTTCTGACTCAGGTCAAACTCGAACTCAAACTGGATAACCTGCAAGTTATCCACAGTCGTGTCGAAGCCTTCCAGCCTGCTCAACCGTTCAATGGGATCATTTCCCGGGCGTTCAGCAGCATGGAAAACTTCACCAACTGGACTCGCCACTTAGGCGACGCCGATACACGTTGGCTGGCAATGAAGGGCGTTCATCCGGCCGATGAGCTGGTAGCATTGCCGGCAGACTTCAAACTCGATAGCGAACACGCCCTGGCCGTACCCGGTTGCCAAGGCCAACGCCATCTGCTGATACTGCGCCGCACGGCATGATTGGGAACACAAGCAAGAATGGCTAAGGTATTCGCGATAGCGAACCAAAAGGGTGGTGTGGGCAAGACCACCACCTGCATCAACCTCGCAGCATCGCTGGTCGCGACCAAGCGCCGGGTGCTGTTGATCGATCTTGATCCACAGGGCAACGCCACCATGGGTAGCGGTGTGGATAAACACGGCCTGGAAAATTCGGTCTACGACCTGCTGATCGGCGAATGCGATCTGGCCCAGGCCATGCACTATTCCGAACATGGCGGTTACCAACTGCTGCCGGCCAACCGCGACCTGACCGCGGCCGAAGTGGTGCTGCTGGAAATGCAGATGAAGGAAAGCCGTCTGCGCAGCGCGCTGGCGCCGATCCGCGAAAACTACGATTACATTCTGATCGACTGCCCGCCGTCGCTGTCGATGCTTACGCTGAACGCACTGGTCGCCGCTGATGGGGTCATTATCCCCATGCAGTGTGAGTACTTTGCGCTCGAAGGCTTGAGCGACCTTGTGGATAACATCAAGCGCATCGCCGAACTGCTGAATCCGAACCTGAAAGTCGAAGGGTTACTGCGGACCATGTATGACCCGCGCCTGAGCCTGATGAACGACGTTTCGGCGCAGCTCAAGGAACACTTCGGCGATCAGCTGTACGACACGGTGATCCCGCGCAACATCCGCCTGGCCGAAGCGCCGAGCTACGGCATGCCGGCGCTTGCCTACGACAAGCAATCGCGCGGCGCCCTGGCTTATCTGGCCCTGGCCGGCGAGATGGTTCGCCGTCAGCGCAAAAACTCACGCATCGCCGCCGCTCAGGCAACTTAAGGAATCCCCATGGCCGTCAAGAAACGAGGTCTCGGACGTGGACTGGATG
This sequence comes from Pseudomonas sp. Mb7, assembly GCF_054790525.1. Taxonomy (NCBI): domain Bacteria; kingdom Pseudomonadati; phylum Pseudomonadota; class Gammaproteobacteria; order Pseudomonadales; family Pseudomonadaceae; genus Pseudomonas; species Pseudomonas sp. Mb7. The sequence continues at coordinate 5,635,833 of NZ_CP186501.1, read as the reverse complement.
CACTGCTGAGTGGTCCGACCGTCAGCGCGCTGGAAGAACAAGCGGCGCAAGCTGACACCCGCGAACTGCAGCACTTGCCGTTGGATCTGCTGCAGCGCGGCAAATACCAGCCGCGCCGCGACATGGATCCGCAGGCGCTGGAAGAACTGGCAGCGTCGATCAAGGCGCAAGGCGTGATGCAGCCGATCGTGGTGCGCCCGATTGGCGGTGGCCGCTTCGAGATCATCGCTGGTGAACGTCGCTGGCGCGCGAGTCAGCAAGCCGGGCAGGAAACCATCCCGGCGATGGTCCGCGATGTGCCGGATGAAACCGCAATCGCTATTGCGCTGATCGAGAACATCCAGCGCGAAGACCTCAATCCGATCGAAGAAGCGGTGGCCCTGCAGCGTTTGCAGCAGGAGTTCCAGCTCACTCAGCAACAGGTCGCCGAAGCTGTGGGTAAGTCCCGCGTCACTGTGGCTAACCTGTTGCGGCTTATTGCGCTGCCGGAAGTCATCAAGACCATGCTGTCCCATGGCGACCTGGAAATGGGTCATGCCCGTGCATTGCTCGGTCTGCCGGACAATCAACAGGTGGAAGGGGCGCGACATGTTGTCGCACGCGGTCTCACTGTGCGCCAAACTGAGGCACTGGTTCGTCAGTGGTTGAGTGGCAAACCGGAGCCTGTGGAGGCGACCAAACCCGACCCGGATATCGCCCGCCTCGAACAGCGTCTGGCCGAGCGCCTAGGCTCTGCGGTGCAGATTCGCCATGGGAAGAAGGGAAAGGGCCAGTTGGTGATCGGTTACAACTCCCTCGATGAGCTTCAAGGTGTGCTCGCACACATCCGCTGAAACATTTCCTCATGTAGCGCGCAGTCGGAAATCACTACCTGACAGTTGAATAGGGGCAGAACCGCCCCTATACTCTGCGCGCATTTTGTCGGCACAAATTATGCCAAGTTATTGAATTCTGGCAGCCGACCATTGGAGAGCAAACGTGATGGAAACCCGCAAGCCAAACCGCCTGCCGTTCCATCGCCTGGCGGTTTTTCCGGTGTTAATGGCTCAATTTGTCATTTTGCTCATTGCCGCTTTGGCGCTCTGGCAATGGCACGGAGTCGTTGCCGGATACTCGGGACTTTGCGGAGGCCTGATAGCCTTGCTGCCCAATGTTTATTTCGCTCACAAGGCATTTCGGTTTTCCGGCGCCCGAGCAGCCCAGTCCATCGTCCGGTCATTTTATGCCGGCGAGGCAGGCAAACTGATTTTGACGGCAGTGCTCTTTGCACTGGTGTTTGCAGGTGTGAAGCCACTGGCGCCGATAGCTGTATTCGGCGCGTTCGTGCTGACTCAGTCGGTCAGCTGGTTCGCTCCCCTGCTGATGAGAACAAGACTTTCGAGACCTTAGGGCGTTTGAGGCAACCATGGCAGAAACAACCGCTTCGGGCTATATCCAGCACCACTTGCAGAACCTGACCTTCGGTCAGCTACCTAACGGCGGCTGGGGCTTTGCCCATACCGCAGCAGAAGCCAAAGAAATGGGCTTCTGGGCTTTCCACGTCGATACTCTCGGCTGGTCGGTCGCGTTGGGTCTGATCTTCGTACTTCTTTTCCGCATGGCGGCAAAGAAAGCGACTTCGGGTCAGCCGGGTGCTTTGCAGAACTTCGTTGAAGTATTGGTCGAATTCGTCGATGGCAGCGTGAAAGACAGCTTCCATGGCCGTAGCCCGGTGATTGCACCGCTGGCACTGACCATCTTCGTCTGGGTGTTCCTGATGAACGCCGTCGACCTGGTACCGGTCGACTGGATTCCTCAGCTGGCCATCCTGATCTCCGGCGACCACCACATCCCGTTCCGCGCCGTGTCGACTACCGACCCGAACGCGACCCTGGGCATGGCGTTCTCGGTTTTCGCACTGATCATTTTCTATAGCATCAAGGTCAAGGGCTTCGGCGGCTTCATCGGCGAACTGACCCTGCACCCGTTCGGCAGCAAGAACATCTTCGTTCAAGCCCTGCTGATCCCGGTGAACTTCCTGCTGGAATTCGTGACCCTGATCGCCAAACCGATCTCTCTGGCTCTGCGTCTGTTCGGCAACATGTATGCCGGCGAGCTGGTGTTCATTCTGATCGCTGTGATGTTCGGCAGCGGTCTGCTCTGGCTGAGCGGCCTGGGCGTTGTTCTGCAGTGGGCGTGGGCTGTGTTCCACATCCTGATCATCACGCTGCAGGCGTTCATCTTCATGATGCTGACCATCGTCTACCTGTCGATGGCGCACGAAGAAAACCATTAAGACCAGTCTCGACTAGTCTGATGTCCTTCCCGGTCAAACGGGAAGGGGCTCTTCACAGGGCACCTGAAACGATTTGTTTTACCGCTTTAATCTAAAAAACCTAAACCATACGACGTAAAAGTCGGGAGGAAAGATGGAAACTGTAGTTGGTCTAACCGCTATCGCTGTTGCACTGTTGATCGGCCTGGGCGCACTGGGTACCGCAATTGGTTTCGGCCTGCTGGGCGGCAAGTTCCTGGAAGGCGCAGCGCGTCAGCCAGAAATGGTTCCAATGCTGCAAGTTAAAATGTTCATCGTTGCCGGTCTGCTCGACGCCGTAACCATGATCGGTGTTGGTATCGCTCTGTTCTTCACCTTTGCGAACCCGTTCGTTGGTCAGATCGCTGGCTAATTACCCGGATTCTTCCGAGTAATTTGATGTGATGGACAACGTAACTGCGAGGTGTTGGCGTGAACATTAATGCGACCCTGATTGGCCAGTCCGTTGCGTTCCTGATTTTTGTACTGTTCTGCATGAAGTATGTATGGCCTCCGGTCATCGCTGCTCTGCACGAACGTCAAAAGAAGATCGCTGATGGTCTGGACGCTGCCAGCCGTGCAGCTCGCGACCTGGAGTTGGCCCAAGAAAAAGCGGGTCAGCAACTGCGCGAAGCGAAAGCTCAGGCAGCTGAAATCATCGAGCAAGCCAAGAAACGCGGTAACCAGATTGTCGAAGAGGCCGTTGAAAAGGCCCGTGTCGATGCTGACCGTGTGAAGGTTCAGGCTCAAGCCGAGATCGAACAGGAACTGAACAGTGTCAAAGACAAGCTGCGTGCCCAAGTGGGCTTGCTGGCTGTCGGCGGCGCCGAGAAGATCCTGGGTGCCACAATCGATCAAAACGCGCACGCAGAGCTGGTTAACCAACTGGCTGCTGAAATCTAAGCGAGGGCGATCATGGCAGAACTGACCACGTTGGCCCGACCTTACGCTAAGGCGGCCTTCGAGCACGCTCAGGCCCACCAGCAACTGGCCAATTGGTCAGCCATGCTCGGCCTGGCTGCAGCGGTGTCGCAAGACGACACCATGCAGCGCGTGCTCAAGGCCCCGCGACTGACGAGCGCAGAAAAGGCCGCCACGTTTATTGACGTGTGCGGCGACAAGTTTGATGCCAAGGCACAGAACTTCATCAATGTCGTTGCCGAAAACGACCGTCTCCCGCTTCTGCCGGAGATTGCCGCTCTTTTCGACCTGTACAAGGCCGAACAAGAGAAGTCGGTAGACGTTGAAGTGACCAGTGCTTTTGCATTGAACCAAGAACAGCAAGACAAACTCGCCAAGGTTCTCAGTGCACGACTCAACCGGGAAGTGCGCCTGCAAGTTGCGGAGGATGCTGCCCTTATAGGTGGTGTCGTTATCCGCGCCGGCGACCTGGTTATCGATGGCTCGATTCGCGGCAAAATCGCGAAACTTGCCGAAGCATTGAAATCTTGAGTTTGAAGGGGCAGCAGAGCAATGCAGCAACTCAATCCTTCCGAAATAAGTGAAATTATCAAGGGCCGCATCGACAAGCTCGATGTGACCTCCCAAGCCCGTAACGAAGGCACTGTCGTCAGCGTATCTGACGGCATCGTGCGGATTCACGGTCTGGCCGATGTTATGTACGGCGAGATGATCGAGTTTCCGGGCGGCGTCTACGGTATGGCCCTCAACCTGGAGCAAGACTCCGTAGGTGCCGTTGTACTGGGCGCTTACCAGTCTCTGGCTGAAGGCATGAGCGCCAAGTGCACTGGCCGCATCCTCGAAGTTCCGGTTGGTAAGGAACTGCTGGGTCGCGTAGTCGACGCACTGGGTAACCCTGTTGACGGCAAAGGTCCACTGGGCAACACCGAGACCGACGCGGTCGAGAAAGTTGCACCGGGCGTGATCTGGCGTAAGTCGGTAGACCAGCCTGTACAGACTGGCTACAAGGCTGTCGATGCCATGATCCCTGTCGGCCGTGGCCAGCGTGAGCTGATCATCGGTGACCGTCAGATCGGTAAAACCGCTCTGGCGATCGACGCGATCATCAACCAGAAAGACAGCGGCATTTTCTGCGTCTACGTAGCTATCGGTCAGAAGCAATCGACCATCGCCAACGTGGTTCGCAAGCTGGAAGAAAACGGCGCCCTGGCCAACACGATCATCGTGGCTGCCAGTGCTTCGGAATCTCCTGCGCTGCAATTCCTGGCACCGTACTCCGGTTGCACCATGGGTGAATTCTTCCGCGACCGCGGTGAAGACGCGCTGATCGTTTATGACGATCTGTCCAAGCAAGCAGTGGCTTACCGCCAGATTTCCCTGCTGCTGCGCCGTCCACCAGGCCGTGAAGCTTACCCAGGCGACGTGTTCTATCTCCACTCCCGTCTGCTGGAGCGCGCATCCCGCGTTTCGGAAGAATACGTAGAGAAGTTCACCAACGGCGCAGTGACCGGCAAAACCGGTTCCCTGACCGCACTGCCGATCATCGAAACCCAGGCTGGCGACGTTTCCGCGTTCGTTCCGACCAACGTGATTTCCATCACCGACGGTCAGATCTTCCTGGAATCGGCCATGTTCAACTCGGGCATCCGCCCTGCAGTGAACGCCGGTGTTTCGGTATCCCGTGTGGGTGGTGCCGCTCAGACCAAGATCATCAAGAAGCTCTCCGGTGGTATCCGTACCGCTCTGGCTCAGTACCGTGAACTGGCGGCATTCGCCCAGTTCGCTTCTGACCTGGACGAAGCGACCCGTAAGCAACTTGAGCATGGTCAGCGCGTTACCGAGCTGATGAAGCAGAAGCAATACGCACCAATGTCGATCGCTGACATGGCGCTGTCGCTGTATGCCGCTGAGCGTGGGTTCCTGACTGACATTGAAATCGCCAAGATCGGCAGCTTCGAACAAGCGCTGATTGCTTTCTTCAACCGCGATCACGCCGATTTGATGGCCAAGATCAACGTTAAAGGTGACTTCAATGACGAAATCGACGCTGGCATGAAAGCCGGTATCGAGAAGTTCAAGGCCACCCAAACCTGGTAAGCCGCAGCGGGAGCCGCGAGGCTCCCGCTTGCTAACCTGATAGGTGTTACATGGCAGGCGCAAAAGAGATTCGCAGTAAGATTGCGAGCATCAAAAGCACGCAAAAGATTACCAGCGCCATGGAAAAAGTGGCGGTCAGCAAAATGCGCAAGGCACAAATGCGCATGGCTGCTAGCCGTCCTTATGCGGAGCGTATCCGCCAGGTTATTGGGCATCTGGCCAACGCCAACCCGGAATACCGCCACCCGTTCATGATCGACCGCGAAATCAAGCGCGTTGGTTATGTTGTGGTGAGCAGTGACCGTGGTCTGTGCGGCGGCTTGAACACCAACCTGTTCAAGGCCCTGGTCAAGGACATGGCGGTAAACCGCGAAAACGGCGTCGAGATTGATCTGTGTGTCGTTGGTAGCAAGGGTGCGGCCTTTTTCCGCAACTTCGGCGGTAACGTCGTTGCAGCTATCAGCCACCTGGGTGAAGAGCCGTCGATCAATGATCTGATCGGCAGCGTCAAGGTGATGCTGGATGCCTACCTGGACGGCCGTATTGACCGCCTGTCCGTGGTGTCCAACAAGTTCATCAACACCATGACGCAACAGCCTACCGTGGAGCAGTTGATTCCACTGGTGGCAACCCCGGATCAGGATCTCAAGCACCACTGGGACTATCTCTACGAACCGGATGCCAAAGAGCTGCTTGACGGCTTGATGGTCCGCTACGTTGAGTCGCAGGTCTACCAGGCGGTGGTCGAGAACAACGCGGCTGAACAAGCTGCGCGGATGATCGCGATGAAGAACGCTACCGACAACGCCGGTGATTTGATCAGCGATTTGCAGCTGATCTACAACAAGGCGCGTCAGGCTGCGATCACCCAAGAGATCTCGGAAATCGTCGGCGGCGCTGCCGCGGTTTAACGGTTCAAATATTCAGAGGATCCAGCTATGAGTAGCGGACGTATCGTTCAAATCATCGGCGCCGTTATCGACGTGGAATTTCCACGCGACAGCGTACCGAGCATCTACAACGCGCTGAAAGTAGTGAGCGCGGCTGAAACCACTCTGGAAGTTCAGCAACAGCTGGGCGACGGCGTGGTTCGCACCATTGCGATGGGTTCCACCGAGGGCTTGAAGCGCGGTCTGGAAGTTACCGACTCTGGCGCAGCCATCTCCGTACCGGTCGGTAAAGCGACCCTGGGCCGGATCATGGACGTCCTCGGTAACCCGATCGACGAAGCTGGCCCGATCGACACCGAAGAGCGTTGGGGCATTCACCGTCCAGCGCCTTCGTTCGCTGAGCAAGCAGGCGGCAACGACCTGCTGGAAACCGGCATCAAGGTTATCGACCTGGTTTGCCCGTTTGCCAAAGGCGGTAAAGTCGGTCTGTTCGGTGGTGCCGGTGTAGGCAAAACCGTAAACATGATGGAACTGATCCGTAACATCGCCATCGAGCACAGCGGTTATTCCGTGTTCGCCGGTGTGGGTGAGCGTACTCGTGAGGGTAACGACTTCTACCACGAGATGAAGGATTCCAACGTTCTGGACAAAGTGGCACTGGTTTACGGTCAGATGAACGAGCCGCCGGGTAACCGTCTGCGCGTAGCACTGACCGGCCTGACCATGGCCGAGAAGTTCCGTGACGAAGGTAACGACGTTCTGCTGTTCGTCGACAACATCTATCGTTACACCCTGGCCGGTACTGAAGTATCCGCACTGCTGGGCCGTATGCCTTCGGCAGTAGGTTACCAGCCGACCCTGGCTGAAGAGATGGGCGTTCTGCAAGAACGTATCACTTCGACCAAGGAAGGTTCGATCACTTCGATCCAAGCGGTATACGTACCTGCGGATGACTTGACCGACCCGTCGCCAGCGACCACCTTCGCCCACTTGGACGCCACCGTCGTTCTGTCCCGTGACATCGCTTCCCTGGGTATCTACCCAGCGGTAGATCCACTGGATTCGACTTCGCGCCAGCTGGACCCGAACGTAATCGGCCAGGACCACTACGACACCGCTCGCGGCGTTCAGTACGTTCTGCAACGTTACAAAGAGCTGAAGGACATCATCGCGATCCTGGGTATGGACGAGCTGTCGGAAGCCGACAAGCAGTTGGTAAACCGTGCTCGTAAGATCCAGCGCTTCTTGTCGCAGCCGTTCTTCGTGGCTGAAGTCTTCACCGGTGCTTCGGGTAAATACGTTTCCCTGAAAGACACTATTGCTGGCTTCAAAGGCATCCTCAACGGTGACTACGACCACCTGCCAGAACAAGCGTTCTACATGGTTGGCGGCATCGAAGAAGCGATCGAGAAAGCCAAGAAACTGTAATCCCGGCGCCCGGCAACGGGCGCTAATTTAGGTTGAGGCAATCAGATGGCTATGACAGTCCATTGCGATATCGTCAGCGCGGAAGGGGAAATCTTTTCCGGCCTGGTCGAGATGGTGATTGCGCACGGTGCACTGGGTGATCTTGGTATCGCTCTGGGTCACGCGCCGCTGATCACTAATCTGAAGCCAGGTCCGATCCGCCTGATCAAGCAAGGCGGGGAAGCCGAGGTGTTCTACATCTCCGGTGGTTTCCTCGAGGTTCAGCCGAACATGGTCAAGGTGCTTGCCGATACCGTGCAACGCGCCGCCGACCTGGATGAAGCTCAAGCCCAGGCAGCTCTCAAGGCTGCCGAAGCTGCTCTGCACGAGAAGAGCGCAGATTTCGACTACGGAGCTGCGTCCGCACGTCTGGCCGAGGCTGCAGCTCAGCTGCGCACCGTCCAGCAGATCCGCAAGAAGTTTGGCGGTTAATCCGTCAGCCGCTTGTTGTGCGATTGATAAAAAAGGGTAGCCTCGGCTACCCTTTTTTCTTTTCCGAATTCCCGAAACCCGGTCGCAGTTGCTGACCACCCAGGATTGGTAGCCAGTCATGTCTCTTGAAATCGTTATCCTCGCGGCCGGTCAAGGCACTCGTATGCGTTCGGCACTGCCGAAAGTGCTGCATCCGATTGCCGGCAACTCCATGCTGGGTCATGTTATCCACAGCGCCCGGCAACTTGATCCGCAACGCATTCATGTGGTGATCGGTCACGGCGCCGACGTGGTGCGCGAGCGACTGGCTGCCGACGATCTGAATTTCGTCCTGCAGGACAAGCAACTCGGCACCGGCCACGCCACCGCTCAAGCGGTTCCGTTCATTACTGCCGACACCGTGCTGATCCTCTACGGGGACGTGCCGCTGATCGAAGTCGAAACCCTGCAGCGTCTGCTCAAGCACGTCGTGCCTGGACAGATGGGCTTGCTCACCGTCGAGCTGGATGACCCGACCGGTTACGGCCGCATCGTGCGCGATATCGACGGTAAGGTGGCCGCAATCGTTGAGCACAAAGATGCCAGCGAAGCGCAACGCGCAATTACTGAAGGCAACACCGGCATTCTTGCTGTCCCGGCCAATCGTCTGGCTGACTGGATGAGCCGTCTGTCGAACAACAATGCGCAGGGCGAGTACTACCTGACCGACGTGATCGAGATGGCTGTCAGTGATGGTCTGGTGGTCGCCACCGAGCAACCGCACGACCCAATGGAAGTGCAGGGCGCCAACGATCGCAAGCAACTGTCTGAGCTGGAGCGTCATTACCAGTTGCGCGCTGGTCGTCGGTTGATGACGCAAGGCGTCACCCTGCGTGACCCGGCGCGCTTTGACGTGCGTGGTGAAGTGACCGTCGGTCGCGATGTGCTGATTGACATCAACGTGATCCTCGAAGGCAACGTTGTCATCGAAGATGACGTGGTGATCGGCCCGAACTGCGTGATCAAGGACAGCACCCTGCGCAAAGGCGTGGTCATCAAAGCCAACAGTCATATCGAAGGTGCCGTACTGGGCGAGGGCAGCGATGCCGGCCCGTTCGCGCGTCTGCGTCCAGGCACCGTGCTTGAAGCGGGCGCACATGTGGGTAACTTCGTTGAGCTGAAAAATGCCCGCATGGGCGAAGGCGCCAAGGCGGGACACCTGACTTATCTGGGCGATGCCGAGATCGGTGCCCGTACCAACATCGGCGCCGGCACCATCACCTGCAACTACGATGGCGCCAACAAGTGGAAAACCGTGCTGGGTGCAGATGTGTTCATCGGTTCCAATAATTCGCTGGTCGCGCCTGTGGATATCTCCGACGGTGCATCCACGGCGGCCGGCTCGACGATTACGCAGAATGTGGATAACGCGCAGTTGGCCGTGGGCCGAGCGCGGCAGAGAAATATCGACGGCTGGAAGCGGCCGGAGAAGATCAAGAAGAGCTGAGTTATCCACAGCGGTTTTTTGAAGATCAAGAGATCGCAGCCTTCGGCAGCTCCTACGGGAATGTTGAAGGCTGCGATTTTTTTTGGGTGACAGCTTGACGATTTAGAGCCGATAGGTTTTGATTGCTTCCGTTATCTTTCGAAACGAAACTTAAGTCGCCATGTCGAAACGCAACACGCCGCAACGCCGCCACAACATCCTCGCCTTGCTCAACGAGCAGGGCGAAGTCAGTGTGGATGAACTGGCCAAGCGCTTCGAAACCTCGGAAGTTACGATTCGCAAGGATCTCGCCGCGCTGGAAAGCCACGGTCTGTTGCTGCGCCGCTACGGCGGGGCGATCACCATGCCGCAGGAACTGGTCGCGGAAACCGCGCAGAGCGTTTCCAAGTACAAACAGGCCATCGCCCGCGCGGCGGTGAAACGCATCCGCGAGCACGCGCGCATCATCATAGACAGCGGCAGCACCACTGCCGCGATGATCCCCGAACTTGGCCAGCAGCCGGGTTTGGTGGTGATGACCAATTCCCTGCACGTCGCCAATGCCTTGAGCGAACTCGAACACGAGCCTGTGCTGTTGATGACTGGCGGCACCTGGGATCCGCATTCGGAATCCTTTCAGGGCCAGGTCGCCGAGCAGGTACTACGCTCTTACGACTTCGACCAGTTGTTCATTGGCGCCGACGGTATCGATCTGGTGCGCGGCACGACGACTTTCAATGAATTGCTGGGACTTAGCCGGGTCATGGCCGAGGTGGCGCGAGAAGTCATCGTCATGGTCGAGGCCGACAAGATCGGTCGCAAGATTCCCAATCTGGAACTGCCGTGGAGCAGCGTCCATACCCTCATTACCGATGATCGCCTGCCTATCGAAGCGCGCGATCAGATACAGGCCCGCGGTATCACCGTGATTTGCGCGGCTGTCAGTCAGGAGAAATAAGCATGTGTGGAATTGTCGGCGCAGTTGCTGAACGTAATATCACCGCCATCCTGCTCGAAGGCCTCAAGCGCCTTGAATACCGCGGCTACGACAGCGCCGGTGTCGCGGTCTTTACCAACGACGAAACCCTCGAGCGCATGCGTCGTCCGGGCAAGGTCAGCGAACTCGAAGCCGCATTGGCCGAGCATCCGTTGGTTGGCCGTCTCGGCATTGCTCACACCCGCTGGGCCACCCACGGCGCACCGTGCGAGCGTAACGCGCACCCGCATTTCTCCGGCGACATCGCGGTGGTGCACAACGGCATCATCGAAAACCACGAAGCCCTGCGTGAACAACTGAAAGCGCTGGGTTACGTGTTTACTTCGGATACCGACACCGAAGTTATCGCCCATCTGCTCAACCACAAGCTCAAGGATCAGCCAGACCTGAGCGTTGCGCTTAAAGCGACGGTCAAGGAATTGCACGGTGCTTATGGTCTGGCGGTGATCAATGCCAAACAGCCTGATCGTCTGGTCGCCGCGCGCAGTGGCAGCCCATTGGTGATCGGTCTGGGTCTGGGCGAGAATTTCCTCGCCTCTGACCAATTGGCCCTGCGTCAGGTCACCGACCGGTTCATGTATCTGGAAGAAGGCGATATCGCCGAAATTCGCCGCGATAACGTGCAGATCTGGGACATCAACGGCAATGCCGTCGAGCGCCAGACCGTGCAGTACAGCGATGGTGCTGAAGCTGCCGACAAAGGTGAATACCGCCACTACATGCTCAAGGAAATCCACGAGCAACCGGCCGTTGTACAACGAACCCTCGAAGGTCGCCTGAGCAACGATCAGGTGCTGGTGCAAGCGTTCGGCCCACAAGCGGCCGAACTGTTCGCCAAAGTCCGCAACGTGCAGATCGTCGCGTGCGGCACCAGTTATCACGCGGGTATGGTCGCGCGGTACTGGCTCGAAGAATTGGCCGGCATTCCGTGCCAAGTCGAAGTCGCCAGCGAATTCCGCTACCGCAAAGTGGTGGTGCAGCCGGACACCTTATTCGTGACCATCTCGCAGTCCGGCGAAACCGCCGACACCCTGGCGGCGCTGCGCAATGCCAAGGAACTGGGCTTCCTCGCCAGCCTGGCCATCTGCAACGTTGGCATCAGCTCGCTGGTGCGCGAATCCGACCTGACCCTGCTGACCCAGGCCGGCCGCGAAATCGGCGTCGCCTCGACTAAAGCCTTCACCACGCAACTGGTCGGCCTGTTGCTGCTGACTCTGTCGCTGGGTCAAGTACGCGGGACGTTAGCCGAGGGCGTTGAAGCGCGTCTGGTCGAGGAACTGCGTCGTCTGCCAACCCGTCTCGGTGAAGCATTGGCCATGGACAGCACCGTGGAAAAAATCGCCGAGCTGTTCGCCGAGAAGAACCACACGCTATTTCTCGGTCGTGGTGCGCAATTCCCGGTAGCAATGGAAGGCGCCTTGAAACTCAAGGAAATCTCCTACATCCACGCCGAAGCCTACCCGGCCGGCGAACTGAAACACGGCCCGCTGGCGCTTGTGGATAACGATATGCCGGTGGTTACCGTCGCGCCGAACAACGAACTGCTGGAAAAGCTCAAATCCAACCTGCAGGAAGTCCGTGCCCGTGGCGGTGAACTGATCGTATTCGCCGATGAGAAAGCCGGGATGACCAACGGCGAAGGCACCCACGTGGTGCAGATGCCGCACATCCACGACATCCTCTCGCCGATCCTCTACACGATTCCGCTGCAGTTGCTGTCGTACTACGTGGCGGTACTCAAGGGCACGGACGTCGATCAGCCGCGTAACCTGGCGAAGTCGGTGACGGTGGAATAAGTTATCCACAGCTGACCTACGCACAAAAAATCGCAGCTTCGGCTGCGATTTTTGTATCTGACTCGAGAGGCACCATGGACCGCTTCCAGGAAATGCACATCTTCACCACCGTCGCCCAAGAGCAAGGCTTCTCCTCTGCCGCGCGGCGTCTGGGTTTGTCAGCGGCCAGCGTCACGCGTGCGGTGGCGGCGTTGGAGTTGCGCATCGGCACGCAGTTGCTGATTCGTACTACGCGCAGTGTGCATTTGAGCGAAGCCGGGCAGCGTTATCTGGAGGATTGTCGGAGGATTCTCGCTGAGGTGCAGGAAGCCGAGGATTCGGCAGCGGGCAGTCATGCCGAGCCGCGTGGGCAACTGACGGTCACAGCGCCGGTGTTGTTCGGTGATTTGTTTGTGACGCCGCTGATGGCGCGTTATCTGGCGCAGTATCCGGATGTCACGATCAATGCGGTACTGGTCGATCGGATCGTCAACATGGTCGAGGAGGGCATCGATGTGGCGGTGCGCATCGGTGATCTGCCGGACAGCAGTCAGCATGCTGTTCGCGTGGGTGAGGTGCGTAGGGTCATTTGCGGCTCGCCGGACTACTTTGCCAAATATGGCCGACCGGCTCATCCCCACGCGTTGGCGGGCGCGCCAGTGGTGGCGACTTCAGCGATTGGCCAGCAACGCAGTTGGCCGTTTCTCGACGCGGGTGAACCGCTTAGCGTGCGTCCTGAGCCGCGTCTGATCGTGACCGCCAATCAGGCAGCGATTACCGCAGCCTGCATGGGGCTGGGCTTGACTCGGGTGCTGTCTTATCAAGTTGCCAGCAAAATCGCGACCGGTGAGCTGGAAATCGTCCTCGCTGAATTTGAACTGCCGACATTGCCGATCCATGTGGTGTATCAGGGAGGGCGCAAGGCGCCGGCGCGGATCCGCAGTTTTGTCGATTTCACCGCCAACGCTTTGCGCGAACATCCTGCTTTGAAAGGCGCTGCGTTATTGCACCCGATGAAATAATCGATTGCAGTTGCTGGTGATTCTGTTGTTTTCGCGATCAGCGCAAGATGGCCTCCATCGGCGCTCTCATCCTCGCAGCGGCGCCACTGTTCAGCGGAGTCGACCATGCAAGCGATCAAACTCTACAACTTTCCACGTTCCGGTCACGCCCACCGTGTCGAGCTGATGTTGTCCCTGTTGCAACTGCCGACCGAGCTGATCTTCGTCGATCTGGCCAAAGGTGAGCACAAGCAGCCGGCGTATCTGGCGATCAACAGTTTCGGCCAGGTGCCGGCCATCGATGACGACGGTGTGGTGCTGGCCGACTCCAACGCGATTCTGGTGTACCTGGCGCAGAAATACGGCAACGGCCGTTGGTTGCCAACGGACCCGGTCGGCGCCGCACGTGTGCAGCGCTGGTTGTCGGCCGCCGCCGGACCGATCGCTTTCGGGCCCGCTGCAGCGCGACTGGTCACGGTGTTTGGCGCACAACTGAATGCGGACGAGGCAATCACCCGGGCGCACAACCTGCTCAAAGTGATGGACATCGAGTTGGGCAAAACCGCGTACCTGGCCGGCGACGAACCGACCATTGCCGACGTTTCTGCCTACAGTTACATCGCCCACGCACCGGAAGGCAACGTGTCACTGGACGATTACGGCAACGTCCGCGCCTGGCTGGCGCGGGTTGAAGCCTTGCCTGGTTTCGTCGGCATGCCGCGTACGGTTGCCGGTCTGCAAACCACTGCCTGATTTTCGCAATCGACACTGCGCCGACGGTGCAGGGGAGAGGTCGTGATGGAACGTTCACCGTGGCACGCTGGCGAACAGCAGTTGCAGGCCCATGTCGGCGTTGCCGATCGTATGGAAGCCTTCGGGCGTAAGGTGATTCGCACCTGGATGCCGGATCAGCACCGAGAGTTCTATCAGCAACTGCCTTTCATGCTGTACGGCGCAGTCGATGCGCAGGGGATGCCGTGGGCCAGTGTGCTCGAAGGTGCGCCGGGGTTTGCCCGTTCGCCGGATCCCGAGCATTTGCATTTCGCCAGCCAGCCTGCTGCCGATGACCCGGCGCAACTGCGCAATGGCGAGCCGATCGGTTTACTCGGCATCGAATTGCATACCCGCCGGCGCAATCGCCTCAACGGCCATGTCGGCAATCTGAGCGCTGATGGTTTTGAAGTAAGCGTGGATCAGGCCTTCGGCAATTGCCCGCAATACATTCAACTGCGTCAGTTTCAGCGGGTGCCGCTGACGGATCCGCAGACACGCCCGGCTGAGCATCTGCACGGCCTCGATGACGCGGCCGTTGCGCTGATCACTGGCGCCGATACGTTTTTTGTTGCCAGTTATGTGGATGTCGACGGCCAGCGTGCGGTGGATGTTTCCCACCGGGGTGGCCAGGCCGGTTTCGTCCGTGTGAAAGGCAATCGTCTTACCATCCCTGACTTTGCCGGCAATCTGCATTTCAACACCCTCGGCAATCTGCTGCTCAATCCCAAGGCCGGCTTGCTGTTCATCGACTTTTCCACAGGTGATCTGCTGCAACTCAGCGGGCGTACCGAGATCCTTCTCGATGACCCGCAGATCGAAGCCTTTCAAGGTGCGGAACGGCTGTGGACATTTGAGGTGGAAAAACTGGTGCGGCGTCCGGCCGCTCTGGCGTTACGCTGGCGCTTCGACGGCATGTCGCCGACCAGCCTGCTGACCGGCAATTGGGCCGAGGCGGACGCGCGTTTGCAGGCGCAGGCACTGGGTAATCAATGGCGGCCGTTGCGCGTGGCGAAGATCGAAGCAGAAAGTCGCAGCATCCGTTCAATCTATCTGGAGCCAACCGATGGCGCCGGGTTGCCAGTGTTTCTCGCGGGTCAGCATTTGCCAGTGCGTTTCACTATTGATGGCGAGGTGCATATCCGCACCTACAGTCTTTCGAGTGCGCCATCGGATGGTTTCTACCGGATCAGCGTGAAGCGCGAAGGGCTGATTTCCTCGCACCTGCATGAGCAGATTCGCGTTGGTGATGTGCTCGAGGCGCGGGCGCCGCAGGGGCATTTCACCGTGGCGCCGCTGGAACAGCGACCGTTGGTGCTGCTGGCTGCCGGGGTCGGCATCACGCCGTTGCTGTCGATGTTGCGCGAGGTTGTGTACCAGGGCTTGCGCACGCGGGGGATTCGTCCGACGTTGTTGCTGCAGAGTTCGCGCAGTCTGGCGGATCAGCCATTTCGAAAGGAGCTGGATCGTTTGCTCGAAACCGCAGGCGATTCTGTACGAGTGCTGCGTTTGCTCAGCCAGCCGGAAGCCGATCTGCAAGAGGGCGAGGATTTCGATGTGCATGGGCGCATCGACGGCGCGGTGCTGAGGAACCTGCTGGAGGCCGAGGATTTCGATCAGCTCGACTTTGTGCTCTGTGGCCCTGGTGGTTTTACCCAAGGGTTGTACGACACCCTGCGCGAACTGGATGTGCGCGACGCGCAGATTCACGCGGAAACCTTTGGCCCGTCGACGCTGAAACGTCAGGCCGATCCGGATGCGATCGTGATCGAGCAACCGCCCGCAGCAGCCACGTCGGTGCCGGTGGTGTTTGAGCGCTCGGCGAAAGAGGCACGTTGGCAACCCGATGGCGGCAGTTTGCTGGAGTTGGCGGAAAGCCGCGGATTGCGTCCGGAGTTCAGTTGCCGCGGTGGTTCGTGCGGTACCTGCAAGACCCGGCTGGTCAGTGGTGCGGTGAATTATCCACAGGTGCCGGCGGATATTCCGGAAGCGGGGCATGTGCTGATTTGCTGCGCAGTTCCGGCGCAAAGCAATCAGCCACTGGTACTGGATCTGTAGCTACTTTCCTGCGACGAATTTTTGCGGATTTCGAATCAGTCGTTTTCACCACTGACAGGCATCTGGAATCTGTCGCAGCAGTGGCATCAATTGCCGATAGCCTTGCAGGCAGCTTCCGCCAGCGTTGAATCCCGGCATCAGTCGGGGAGCGACGCTTTCGCCGACGGCTTCGCTGCGAGAGGAGTTGAGCAGTTCGTCTCCGTAATGGCCTATGCCCGTGCTCGGCGTCTTGTTGGCTTCGCACGAGCTCCCACGATATTTCGCACGCTGCGTTCGACCAGTTGCAGGCTGGCTTCACGCCAATTGATCCACTGCCAGTCGGCAATATTGCGGGCGGCGGGGAACTTCCCGCTGCTTTGGAAGCCATTGATCAGGTCGGCAAGGCTTTGCGGATCCTGCAAGTCGAAATACGCCATGAACTCGCCGGCAATTTCGCGGAACACTGCAATATCGCTGCCCATCGCCGGCAGGCCGCGTTGCATGGCTTCCACCAGCGGCAAACCAAAGCCTTCAACGAACGAGGGGAACACCAACGCGCTGGCGTGGGCGTAGGCATGTTCGAGGCTGGTGTCGCTGAGGTCGTTGAACATGAACAGGCGCCGGTTGAGCTCTGGATGATTGCTCACACGGGCAAGCAGGGCATCGCACTTCCAGCCGACCTGCCCGGCGATACACAACCGTGCCGTGGAACCGGCGGCCCAGGCGCGTTCTAAGGCGTCGAGCAGATACGCATGGTTCTTGCGCGGCTCAATGGTGCTCACCATCAGGAACACCGGATCGGTTGTCATAAACAACTTCTTCAGGCGCGGCTCGACGGTTCCTTCGGTGTTTCGCAGATCAAGTTCGGAGCCAAGGTGAAAAAAATCGAACCAACATTTGTCGGTCCGTTCGGTACCGATTCGGTACTTCAACTCCTCACGCAGTTGATCGCGTACCGTTGCGGAAATCGCCATGTAGCCATCGGCCGTGCGGGTGATCCAGTCGAACCACTCGCTGAAAACCCCAACCAGCCGGGATTCGTAAAACTGTGGATGAGTCAGCGGAATGAGGTCGTAGATCACCGCAATCACGCCGACGCCGTCGCGTTTGATTCGCTCGACCTGGGCGAAAAAGTCCGAGTGCCAGGACGAGTCCAGCAACAGCAGTTGATCCCCCGGCTGGTGTTGGAGCGGGGTGCAACGTTTAAGCAATTGCGAGCGATTGATCCGTCGAATCAGGCGCAGTTGCAGGCCGAACGCGCCGAAGCTGGTCAGCCGGTAGCCGACATACAAAATCCGTCGCGTCAGTTTCGAGGTGCATTGTGCATCGCGCCGCTCATGCCATTGGCAGAGGCGATGGGCCAGGCGCTCCAGGCGTTCTCCGAAGTTTTCAAGTTTATTGAAGAATGGCGTATTGAGCGGTGCGAGTTGCAGCACGCGATAGAGTTGGCCATTGAGCAACACCACCGGCATGCATTCGATGCCTTCGGTGCTGGCGGGCAATTGATTAATGACGTTTCGCACTACACGCTGAATACCCGAGTTGACCATCGGGTGTTTAAACACATGGGTGCATTCCACTAGCAAGCGGTTCATGGTGTGCGCTCGAGCAGGCTGACTTCGGTATGCCGGTTGATCGTGGTCTGAGCATTGAGCCACGAGCAACCAACGAAATCTTCGCGTCGATTGTTGATGACATGAAACACCAGACCAAGATCCCGCCATTCGTAATTGCGGTCCAGGTGCGAGTCGAGCCGCGACAGGCTAAGGGCCACGGAGTAGTTGCCTTTGCCCAGCCCCATGACAAACGCGAAGTGATAGGTGATGCGCTCGCCGGCCCGCACGTTTTCCAGTGCCTGGTTCTGGCGATGGGTGTTGATGCCGTACATGGGCTGGCCGAGGCGATCCTTGATCATGAACCCCAGGACCAGACGTTCGAGGTCCTGACGCACTTCGACATCCACAGCCAGTACTACGGGTTGGCCGACTTCGGCGACTTCGATGGAACGGTCGGATTCATCCAGCAGGCGCACGCGCAGAATGCCGGCCTCACCGGTGCCCGACACAGTTTGTACCTGGCCGCCGCTGAGTATTTCCTGGCGAACGGTCTGGCCCTCACGTTCAGCGAGCAAGGCGTTGTAGTAATCCATCACTGCTTCGGGCGTGTCGTGCATGGCCATGCGGCCACCATCGAGCAGAATCGCCGAATCGCAGATCGATTGAATCGCCGAGCGGTCGTGGGACACGATCAGCAGGGTGGTGCCGGCCGCGCGGAAGCCGCGGATGCGTTCAAAACTCTTATGCTGGAAGTAGGCATCGCCCACGGACAACGCTTCGTCGACGATCAGAATATCGGGTCGGCGTGCGGTGGCGACGCTGAACGCCAGCCGCATCTGCATGCCACTGGAGTAGGTGCGCACTGGATGATCAATCGCCTCGCCGATTTCAGCGAAGCTCTCGATCTGTGGCATCAATGCGTTGATTTCCTCGAGATGCAAGCCGAGCAACTGCCCAGCCATCACAGCGTTTTGCCGGCCAGTAAAGTCTGGGTGAAATCCCATGCCCAGCTCAAGTAGTGCAGCCACCCGACCCGAAAGCTCAATGGTGCCGCAAGTCTGGCGATTGGTGCCGGTGATCATCTTCAGCAGCGTACTCTTGCCAGCGCCATTAACCCCGACGATGCCCACGGCTTGGCCGGCAGGAATCTCGAACGTGAGGTCCTTGAGTACCCAATGCTGGCGGTGATGAAGCGTTGAAAAAGGAGTCATCCATTCGGCCAGACGGCTCCAGCGACTGGGGTATTGCTTGAAGGCTTTACCTAGCCCGGTCACACGAATATGTCCCATCAGAGCTCATCCTCCATTGCACCGACCTGACGGCGAAACAGACACAGACCGATTGCGCAGAACGCGGCGCCAATCACGAAGGTCGGAAGCAGCGAACTCCAGATTGGCCATTGGCCGTACACGAACACATTCTGGTAGCTAGCCATCAGGCTGGTCAGAGGGTTGAATTGCAGCAGGCTCTGCAGCCGCTCCGGCAATATGGTGATGGGGTAAATGATCGGGGTCAGCCAGAACCAGAACTGGAGACAGATACCGAACAGTTGGCCGACATCGCGGAAGAATACGTTGAGTACGCCCAACATCATGCCGAGTCCTGCGCAGAGCATCATTTGCAGGGCAACCAGTGGTACCAGCGCCAGCAATGCCATACCCGGCCAGCGTCCGGTAATGAGCAGAAAACCCAGAAACAAGCCGATGATGATGGCGAAATTTATCGCCGCATTGAGTAGCACGATCACCGGCAAACAGACCTTCGGAAAACTGATCTTCTTCAGCAGATTCGCGTTGTCCAGAAACATGTTCTGGCTGCGCAGCGTGATTTCGGCAAACAGCCCCCACGCCAGTAGACCTGCGCATAGATAAATGCTGTAGGCCATGCTGTCGTCCACGCCCGGTAAGCGGGTGTGCATGATGTGGGAAAAGATCACGGTGTAGATGACGATCATCGACAGCGGATTGAAGATCGGCCACAGGGCGCCGAACAGTGAATTGCGATAACGCGCCTGGAACTCTCTCTGCACGCTGCCGAGGATGAAACCTCGGTAGTCATGCAGTGATCGATAAACGGAAAGCAGCATTTAAGTCGTCCTGCTGTATGGTTTTTTGAAGCGGACGACGTTGTCCTCTCCCCGGTATTCGCCGCCTCGTATTCCTATGCTCGATACACCGATCACATGGGAGTTTTCCTGGCGATGCTTGTGGCCGGCGGCGATGAAGGTCGATTTGGAATTGGCCAGATATGAGCCGTTCTGGACGCAGGCGTCAGCGGAACTGGCAGGCAGGAATGTGCCGGCACGGCCGCGCGTTTTGGGGCGCTGCAACAGGGTGAGCGTACCGAGCAGATTGATCTCGGGCGTACGTGCCGGATCGCGGAAGGCTTCGGAGGCGAGGGGCTGCCCGGCCAATTGAATGACTGCGTCAGGCAGTGGCGACCACAGATTGGTGTGGCTAAGCGAATGGATAAGTTCGCAGGTCGACGCGGCAGGCAGCAAATCCCACGACCAACCCGACGATGCCAGACGCGACCGGATATGTTGTCCAACGCATCCACTCGGATCCGTGACGAACAGACGCTTTTTCAAACAGCGACCCCTTGGTCTTGAACTTGCGCCTCCTTCCCACAGGCCTTGAGGAAAAGTCTGTCAGACCGAAAGAAAAACCGGGTGAAAGGCAGGCGAAGTCAGTTGTTGTAGTTGTTTGTGACCAATCTGTGCCAATTGCGCAGCAATTTCAACAGGGCAAACCGTGACCGGTCAGTTCTCGTCAGCGTAGTCGATTAATTCTCGCCGGGCGGTTCACGAACCCTTCGCGGATGTGTTTAGAATGCGCCTTGTCACGATTGGCCGGGCTCGTCGGCATCGTCGTGAAAAAAGGTGAAACTGACCACTAAAACAAGAACAAGACGGGACCGAAGACGGAGGACGGATATTGATCCGATCCAACGCTTTGCCGTCATAGTGTGAGGCTGCCGGGATGGCAGTTTCATTGTGGAATGCCATGAATTTCATTCTTTATTCGGACATCAACGACAGTTCAATCAGCCAGAATCTTGGGCATCCCGATGCCAGTCACTACTTTGTGCTGAAGGCCTATGTGCCGTTGCTCGAAACGCTCGGGCGAGTGCACGTGGTCAGTGCTGTGACAGAGGTAGATCCGCTCTACCGACAGTTGCTCGCCGCTGGCCAGGAGAGTGTTTTCCTCTCGTTCACCCGGCCGCAGAAAACCCTGACCGATCTCCAATGCCCGACCGTTTGTGTTGTGACGTGGGAGTACGACTCCATCCCCAACGAGCAGTGGGGCAACGATCCACGCCAGGACTGGACGCGCATGCTGGCCAAACATGGCCGCGTGATCACACTGTCCAGCTACACCGCCCGAGCGATCCAGCGCACCATGGGCGAAGACTTTCCGGTGTTGGTCTTGCCAGCCCCGCTGTGGGAGCACTTTGCAGCGATTCGTGAGCAACAGGTTAGCGCGCCGGTCAATGCGGGTACGACATTGACGGTCAAAGGTTGCATCTTTGATTCTCGCCAAATGAACCTGCATCCGGATAATCTGCTGCCCGAGCCGCTGACCCCCGAAGAGCTGGCCGAAATCGAGGCACAGCTGGAGGCCTTGCGTCCACCACCGCTGACCTTGAAGCGGCGCTTTATCATTGCCCGACATTTCCTGCGGTTGTGGTTGCTGAATCTGGGCCACGAGCAGGAGCCGCCAGTGCCACGCGTGAGGTTTCTGCAGAACTGGTACTGGGAAGGGATTCGCGATCTGGTTCCAGAGACTTTGCATGACTGGCTCGGCAAACGTCTGCCAAACATCGCAGGCCCACAGCCTTTACCGGTAGCCGTCCAACCGCCACCGCGAGATATGCCGGACAGTTCATTAACGGTGCAAACCCGTGTGGACGGTGTGGTCTACGTGACGGTGTTCCGCCCCGATGACGGGCGCAAGAACTGGCTACAGATCCTGACGGCCTTTTGCGCAGCATTTCGTGACACCCCCGACGCCACACTGGTGATGAAATTTACCCAGAGTGATCTGGCGGCGGTGTACGCACACTTGATGACACCGCTGGCGCAACTGGCACCATTCTCCTGCCGGGTCGTGATGATTCACGGCTATCTGGACGATGCCGAATACGCACGGCTTTACCAGTCCGCAAATTTTTACGTCAACGCTTCGCATTGCGAAGGCCTGTGCCTGCCGCTGATGGAGTTCATGGCGAGCGGCAAACCGGTGATCGCTCCCGATCACACGGCGATGCAGGATTATATCGATGAGTCTGTGGCGTTCGTGGTCGGCTCCAGCGTAGAGGCTTGCACCTGGCCCCATGACCCGCGAATGCTGTTTCGCGCACAACGGCATCGACCGGACTGGGGGTCATTGAAGAAGTCCTACGAAAACAGCTATCGGATGGCCAAGACACAACCCCAGGAGTATCAGCGCATGTCGCTGGCGGCGATCGAACGCATGCACGATTACTGCGCGCAACCGGCGTTGCAAAAGCGTGTCGCCGATTTTTTCGGGCTGGCATCACCGGTCGACAACGTTGCCCCGATTACGGATAACGCCTCATGCTGATCATCATCCATTCGGAAACCAACCAGCACACCATCAGCCGTAACCTCGGGCGTTCGGAGTACAGCTATTACTTCGTTCTCAAGGAGTATCGGCCGGTCCTGGAGCGACTCGGGCGGGTGATCGAGGTCATGGACCCGAACACTGAAGTCGATGCGTTGTACGCCGACTGCCAGTCCCGTGACGAGCCGTGTGTATTTCTCTCGTTCTCGCCACCGCACCGCACTCCGGTGCATCTGGCCTGCCCGACGTTGCCTGTCTTTGCCTGGGAATTCAGCACCATCCCCAACGAGCCATTTGCCGGCGATCCGTTGAACGACTGGCGCACTGCACTCAAGGCCTGCGGTGCCGCGATCACCCATTCCAGTTACACGGTCGATGCGGTGCGCGAAGCGATGAGCATCGGTTACCCGATTGTTGCCGTACCCGCCCCGGTCTGGGATCGATTCGCCGCGCGTGGCGTTCAGTTGCAGGGGCAACCTGTGGTCGATTCGGTACGTTTGACGATCAAAGGGCTGGTGGTCGACAGCCGTGAGGTCGATCTGGATGCCTTTGGTCCGGTTCATCTGCGCAGTGGCCCGGGTATCGACTTCCTCGCACCGGTCACCGAGCAGACGTTGTTGCTCGAAGGCGTGGTCTACACCTCGGTGTTCAATCCGCGCGACGGCCGCAAGAACTGGGAGGACATGATCAGTGCCTTCTGTGCGACTTTTCGCGAGAACGATGACGCAACGCTGGTGCTCAAACTCACTCACCACGATGCCGAAGAGGCGCTCACCGATATCCTTCATCACCTCTACAAAAACCAGCCTTATCGCTGCCGTATCGTGCTGGTCTATGGCTATCTGGCGGACGCGGATTACGAACGGCTGGTGCAGGCGACCCGTTACGTCGTCAATACGTCCTACGGCGAAGGCCAGTGCCTGCCGCTGATGGAGTTCATGTCTTGCGGCAAACCGGCCGTGGCGCCGTGCACGACGGCGATGATCGACTATCTCAATATCGATAACGCGTTTCTGATCGAGGCGACCGAGGAGTTTACGGCCTGGCCGCACGATCCGCGCTCGGCCTACCGGACCCTGCGCTACGCGGCCAATTGGGCGTCGATTTGCGCGGCCTACCGAGCCAGCTACGCGGTGGCCAAAAACGATCCGCAGCGTTACGCGCACCTTTCGGCGCAAGCCGTGGAGAGTCTGCGAGGGTTTTGCAGTCAGGCTGTGGCTGAACAGCGCTTGCAGGCATTTTTTGCGCAACTGTTCGAGCGCCGCGCTGAACTTGCCATGGAGGCTGCCGGAGCATGATACGTCGATTGTTCCAGCGATTTTTAGCCGAGCCGCAAGCGCCGCAAGCCGTTGAACCCGTCGACGAACCCGTGGTTGATCCGACACCTGAATCCGAACCGGAGCCCTTGTTCACCTGGTCGCCGCGCGACGTCGGTTTGCGTGATGCGGTTCTGGACGGCTGGTTTCTCAATGACAGCGGCGAATTGCTCAAGGGCTTCGCCATAACGCCTGAAGACACCTTGCTTGATGTCGGTTGTGGCGAGGGTGCCGCGACGTTGTTTGCGGTACGTCAGGGCGCATCGGTGATCTTCACCGACAGTGAGCACGACAAAGTGAGCGAGCTGGCGCGTCAGGTTGAAGCTAAGAGTTCCAGGCCGAGTCTGGGGCTGGTCAGCAACAGCTTGCCCTTGCCTCTGGCGGACGGTTGCGCGAGCCGAGTGGTGTGTATGGAGGTGTTGGAGCACGTCGACGAGCCTGAGTCGTTCATGGCCGAACTGGCGCGTATGGGGCGGCCCGGTGCGTTGTATCTGCTCAGCGTGCCGGCACCGGTTGGCGAGCATCTGCAGAAAGGTATCGCCCCCGCGAGTTATTACCAGTCTCCCAATCATGTACAGATTTTCACCCCGGAGCGCTTCGAGGCGATGGTCGAGGATGCCGGGTTGGTCATCGAACATCGGCAAGCCACCGGGTTCTTCTGGGTGATGGGGATGATTTTCTTCTGGGCCAGCGAAAAGGCTGCCGGCAAGGATCCGGGCGGTGCGGTGCGCGATCGCATTCAGGCACCGTTCCCGCATTTGATGGGCGGGTGGGCGAGAACCTGGGAAGAGATGCTCGACCGGCCCGACGGGCTTGCGATCAAACAGATCCTCGACCAGTTCATGCCCAAGAGCCAGGTGATCATTGCCCGTAAACCACTGGATGCGGGGAGACCGGATGATCAGTAAACGCATCATGGATATCGAGGTGCTGCGCGCCATTGCAGTGCTCGGGGTGCTGTTTCATCACCTGTCCGGCAATCTGTTCCAGGATCCTGTGCCGCTGCTCGAATCCATTCACGCCTGGGCGCAGCCGTGGTGGGGGGTCGATCTTTTTTTCGCGATTTCCGGATTTGTCATCGCCCGTAGTCTGATTCCTGCGCTGCGCGGTTGCAGCAACCGTCAGGAGTGCTGGGAGCAAACGCGTAACTTCTGGTTGCGTCGAGTCTTTCGCCTGTTGCCATCGGCCTGGTTATGGCTGGCACTGGTGTTATTGCTGTGCATGTTTTTCAACCGCTCCGGGGCATTCGGAACGGTACAGGCCAACCTGCAGGCCACGCTCGCGGGGGTATTGCAGTACGCCAATTTCCGCTTTGCCGACGCCTTCTTTCGTTATGAGTACGGCAGCAGTTTCGTCTACTGGAGTCTGGCGCTGGAGGAACAGTTCTACCTGCTGTTTCCGCTGCTGATTCTGCTCTGTCGCAAACACCTGGTGTGGGTATTGCTGGCGCTGGTGGCCGTGCAACTGTTGCTGGTGCGTACGCCGTTGCTGATGGTCGTGCGAACCGACGCGCTTGCCCTTGGCGTGTTATTGGCAATGTGGAGTGTTCAACCGAGCTATCAACGCTTTCAACCGACTTTTCTGCGGCGTCCCTGGGTCGGGACTTCAGCACTGATCGTCATCGGATTACTGATGAGTTACCTGGCCACCGACCCTTTTTCTGCCAGTCACTATCGCATCGGCGCTATCGCGATACTCAGTGCCTTGTTGGTGTGGATCGCCTCCTACAACCGGGATTATCTGTTGCCGGCCGGACGCTTGCAGCGGTTGATGGCGTGGGTGGGCAGTCGTTCCTACGGCATCTACCTGATCCACATTCCGGCGTACTTCCTGGTGCGCGAAGTGATTTTCCGTTTGCAGGGAGCAGGACTGCCGAGCCCGGCGGGACACCCGATCGTTACCTTGCTGTTGGCATTCGGTCTGATCGTATTGCTCAGCGAACTGAATTATCGCTTCATCGAAATGCCGATGCGCGACCGTGGCACCGCACTGGTGAAACGCCTCGCAACGTCCCGAGCGAAGGTAGCGCCTTCTGAAGTGACCTCTTGATCGACGTGTGGGAGCGAGCCTCCTCGCGAAGAGGCCGGGTCAGTCACACAGCTTTCGGCTAATACACCGCCTTCGCGATCAGGCTCGCTCCCACGCGGATTTGTGTAACCTTGCAGCCTTGTGGTGTCAGGGATCTGGAAGGTATGCGGTTTATCGTCGGTCTGTTTGCTTTGATCGTGCTGTCTGCTTGCAAGCAGCAGGACGCGCCATCCCTCGACCAACAGCTCTATATCTGGCAACGTCAGTGGACTCCGGCCCACACGGCAGCGCTACATGACAGCCGCGATGACTTCTCGACGCTGCGGGTGCTGGCGCTGCAGGCCTTTCCGAACGCGGGATGGAGTCGGGCGCGGATCGATGCGCACTTATTGAAAGCCGATGGTCGTCCGTTGATTGCGGTGATTCGTCTCGACGGCCAACTCAAGTCGCTGGATCAGGATCAGGTCACCGCGCAGATTCTGCAGGTGCTCGCCGATTGGCAGGCGCAAGGCCTGACGCTGAGCGGTGTCGAAATCGACCACGACGCGGGCAATGCGCGGTTGCCGGCGTATGCTGAATTTCTCAGACATCTGCGCTCGGCCTTACCGACGAATCTGCCTTTGAGCATCACGGCACTACCGGCCTGGCTCGGCAGTGTGCAATTGCCCGAACTTCTGCAAACCGTCGACAGCAGCGTGCTGCAAGTGCATGCCGTCAGCGATCCACGCCGGGGTTTGTTCGATCCTGATCAGGCGTTGAAATGGGCCAAGGCCTGGGCGCGCATCACCGAAAAACCGTTCTATCTCGCGCTGCCGGCTTACGGCGTGGCGCTGCTGCCGGATGACGGCGGGGCGCCGGTGGTGGAGAGCGAGGTGCAACTTGAACGGGATGGTGAGCGCCGCGAGTTGCTGGCTGATCCGCTGCAATTGAGCCAACTCGGCAAGGCCTTGCGCGAAGACCCGCCGGCGCATCTGGCCGGATTGATCTGGTTTCGCCTGCCGCTGGCTAATGACCGCCGCGCATGGAGCCTGACCACCCTGCGCGCGGTGGCCCGGGGTGATCAACTCGTCAGCCAGCTCGGCGTGACGTTCAGCGAACACGACGGTCTCTACGACATCAAACTCGAAAACCCCGGTAACCTCGACAGTGCCTGGCCTGCGCAAATCACCTTGAAGGCGCAAAGCTGTGAAGGCGCCGATGCGCTCGCCGGTTACTCGTTGCAACAAGGCCCGGATCTGCTTACCTTCACCCGCCTGCGCGACGGCCGTTTGCCGGCGGGTGGGCAACGCGCCATCGGTTGGGCGCGTTGCGCCAATATTGATCAAGGAGGTTCGCATGTTGACCCGTAACTGGCCCCGCCATCTGCTCTGCCTGAGCCTCTGCCTGCCGCTGGGTTCGGCGCTGGCCTGCGGACCGGATTTCCCCATGCGCCTGCTCGACAATCGCGGGCAAACCCTCGCGGATCTGCCTGAGGGCAACTTCAACTTCGAACTCAGTCGTCTCGGCAAAGCCATCGCCGGGCTGAAGAATGTCACCGCGGCAACGCACAATCCGAACGATATGTACGGCGAGGAAAACGCGGCCGCCGAGGCACGGGAGAAGGCCGAGCAGGCCGGACTGAGCGCCGAGCAGCAAGCGTTGGTCAAACAACTGCGTGGCCTGACCGATGCGCGTCAGGTCGAGGTGCTGGGCGCCAGTCTGCCGACGGAAATCCGTTTGTACGTGGCCGGTGCGGTGGCGTTTGCCACAGGCGATCATCAACTCGCCGTCGAGTATTTCAACAAGCTGCTGGCGCTGCCGGCAGATCAGCGTCCGTTGCGCAGCACGTGGGCGGCGTATTCGATGGGCCGTACCTGGTTTGCGATGAGCAGCGAAGGAGGGGATGCGGTCGAGGCGCTGGAACAATCGCGTGATGCGTTCCGCCAGGCCCGGCAACTGAGCATCGACGGTTTCAGCGATCCGCTGGAGTTGGGTGTTGCCAGCCTCGGTGAAGAGGCGCGGGTGTTGCGCTCGGCAGGCGACTGGAGCGGCGCCATCGAATTGTATGAAGCACAGAATCTGCACGGTTCGGCCGTGGGTTACACCTCGCTCAAGCAATTGATGAATGAACTGGCGGAGTTGCCCGAGGCCGAACTGGCCGAGCTGCTGCAACACAAAACCGTGCAGCAACTGGTCACGGCATCGCTGGTCAGCCGCCAAGGCTGGTCGTTTGGCGATGAGCCGCCGAACGAGAAGAAACTGGTCAAGCTGCTGCAAAACAGCACCCGTGGCAGCCTCGACAACGCTGATCGTCTGGCGGCAATGAGTTATCAACAGGGTGATTACGCTGGGGCCAAGGCTTTTCTCGAGAACGCCGGCGACGACGGATTGGCGTGGTGGCTACGGGCGAAACTGGCGGTGCGTGACGGCGATAAAAATGCCGCGGCCGCCGCCTATTCGAAAGCCGCGCAGGCCTTCCCGCAGAGCGAAGACTGGGGTTACCGGCGCACCCCGGACTGGGCGTATGAAGCCGTTCAGCCGAAGTGCCGGGTCGAGGGCGAAAGCGCGATTCTCGCCTTGCAGCGCGGCGAATACCTGCAAGCGTTCGTGCAGTTGTATCGCAGCAACAGCACCTATTGGTTCGACGCTGCGACCGTGGCCGAACGCGTGCTGACGGTCGAAGAACTGCAAAAATACGTCGACGACAACGTCCCGGCGCCGCCGGCGTTGACCCAGCAGGAGCGTGACAACTACGTGCCGCTGCCGGTCGCCGCCAGCCTGCGCAATCTGCTTGGTCGACGCTTGTTGCGCGAAGGGCATTACGCCGACGCGGTGGCTTATTTCGACAATCCCGACCTGCAAAACAAGGCCCGACTCTACGGCGAACAACGGCTGAAGGCCGATGCCGCGTGGTGGCCGACCAAACGCGCCAGTGCCTTGTACAACGCGGCGTGGACGGCGCGTGAGTGGGGCATGGATATTCTCGGTTACGAGATGGCGCCGGACTACGCCACGTTCGGTGGCAACTACAGCCTGGAAAGCGCTGAGCTGAAAGTCGGCCCGCTGGTCAGCGAAGCCGAAGTGCAACGTCAGGTCGCCAGCGAAGCGAAACCGGATCAGCGCTATCACTACCGTTTCGTCGCCACCGCGCTGGCCGGGCGCGCCGCTGACAACCTGCCGCACACCAGTCAGGCGTTTGCCGCTGTGCTGTGCAACGCGGCCGGCTGGAACAGCAGCCTGGAAGATCAGAGCGCGCTGTATCAGCGTTACATCAAGGAAGGTCCGTTTGTGCCGTGGGCGGTGGATTTCGGCAATCAGTGCCCGTACCCGGATTTCGAAAACGCCAACAAGCGTTACGTCACCCAGGTCACCGATGCTGTGCGCTCGTCGCTGCGGCCGTATAAGTGGCCGGTGCAGATCGGCGCGATTGTGCTGGTCACGGGTGCTGCGTTGCTGTTGATCAGCCGTCGCCAGCGCAAGGTCCGCAAAGGCTAAGCCTGCTGGATGAACGTCAGGCGCACGGCGAAACCGATCAACAGGCTGCCGAACAGCCATTGTTGTACGCGTTGGGCCGTTGGACTGTGTTGCAGCCAACGACCCAGCGCGGCGCCGGTCAGCGCGTAAGCGCTGTCGAACAGCAGGCCGACGCCGACCAGCAGCACGCCGAGCACGGCGAATTGGCTCAGTACTGGTGCGCCGTCATTGACGATGAATTGCGGCAGCAACACCGAACAGAACAGCAGCGCTTTGGGATTGAGCAGGTTGGTCAGCAAACCGCGTCGGACGGCTTCGCGCCATTGCCCGTGTGCGTCGTCAGCTTCACCGGTATTCAGGTTCGGCAGCAGGGTGCTGCGCAGGCACTGAATGCCGATCCACAGCAGATACGCCGCCCCCGCCAATCGCACCACCTCGAATGTCCATGGCGCCGCTTTGAACAGCGCCGCCAGCCCCAACGCCGCCAGGGCCACGTGACAACCACGGGCGATGCCCAGGCCGACAGCGGTGGCCAGCGCCGCGCCGCGCCCCTGGCGGGCACCGGTTTGCAGCAGCAGGATCATGTCCGGGCCGGGCAACAGATAGACCACCGCCAATGCCAGGAAAAACAGCCAGAGACTCGCCACGCTACACCCCTTTCGTTGTCGATTCGGTGAGCCAAGTCTAGGGCCGAAAGGTGGGGCAGGTGCTTGCGTAGTCCGCTTCAAAAGCCTGCTGCTTTGGCATAACCTGCTGGTTTTCAACGCCCCGACTATCAGGATCTGCCAACCATGAAACTCGACGCCTTCGACCGCAAGATTCTCGCGGCGCTGCAACGCAACGGACGCCTGAGCAATGTCGAGCTGGCGGACGAAATCGGCTTGTCGGCCTCACCGTGTCTGCGCCGGGTGCGGATGCTCGAGGAGGCCGGGGTGATTCGCGGTTATCAGGCCAGTCTCGATCGCGATGAAGTCGGGCTGGGACTGACGGTGTTTGTCGGGGTCAAGGTCGAGCGCCACAACGATGAACAGGCCGAGGCGTTTTACACCGCAGTGACGGCATTGCCGGAGGTGATTTCAGCATTTCTGGTGTCTGGGGAATCGGACTTTTTGCTGCAAGTGGTGGTGCCGGATTTGCGTGCGTATGACCGTTTTCTCAGCGGCTGCCTGTTGAAACTGCCGGGGGTGAGTGACATCCGCAGCAACTTTGCGATTCATACGGTGAAGACGCCGGGGGCGTTGCCGCTGGGGCATCTTCCTGCCTGAGACCAAGTTGTCCCCAATCGCGAGCAGGCTCACTCCTACATTGATCGCGGTGCTTCTGAACAAACGCGATCAACTGTAGGAGTGAGCCTGCTCGCGATAGCAGACGCCCAGTCACCGGATAATTTTTTGCTTACATCTGCGTCGCCATCCCCTCGACATTCATCGCCGCCTGGCGCAACGCTTCCGATCGCGTTGGATGTGGATGGCAAGTCAGTGCGATGTCCTCAGCCGAAGCACTGAACTCCATCGCCACGCAAAACTCGCCAATCATTTCACTCACGCTCGGACCGACCAGGTGTACGCCGAGTACTTCATCAGTGCGCTCGTCGGCGATGACTTTGGCAAACCCCTCGGTCTCGTGGTTGATCTTCGCCCGGCTGTTGGCGGTGAACGGGAATTTGCCGACCTTGTAGGCGCGTCCTTCAGCCTTGAGCTGTTCTTCGGTTTTGCCGACGCTGGCCAGTTCCGGTTTGGTGTAGATCACGTTGGGGATCAGGTCGTAATTGACCTCGCCGGCCTTGCCATGGATCTGCTCGACGCAGACCATCGCTTCGTCTTCAGCCTTGTGTGCGAGCATCGGCCCGGAGGTCACATCGCCGATCACCCAGACTCCGGCGGCTTCGGTGCGGTGCTGTTTGTTGGCGAGCATGCCGCGTTTGTCGGTGCTCAGGCCGACGTTCTCCAGACCGAGGCCCTGGGTGTACGGGCGACGACCGATGGCCACCAGCACGTAATCGGCTTCCAGCAACTCGGCAGTGCCGCCAGCGGCCGGCTCGACGCTGAGTTGCACACCGTTGGCGGAAGCGGTGGCGCTGGTGACTTTCGAACTCAACTTGAACGCGATGCCCTGTTTGCTCAGCGAGCGTTGCAGGGTTTTGCCGGCCTCGCCATCGACGCCCGGGCAGATGCGGTCGAGGTATTCGACCACGGTGACCTGCGCGCCGAGCCGCCGCCATACCGAGCCCAACTCCAGACCGATCACACCGGCACCGATCACCACCAGGTGTTTGGGCACTTCACTCAGGGAAAGCGCACCGGTCGAATCAAGGATACGTTTGTTGTCGATCTCGACACCGGGCAGGGGAGTGGGCTCGGAACCGGTGGCGATGATGATGTCCTTGGCGGTCAGTTCGACTTTGCCGCCCTGATCGTCGGTCACCGTGACCTTGCCGGGGCCGTCGATGTGGCCCCAGCCCTTGATCCAGTCGACCTTGTTCTTGCGAAACAGAAATTCGATGCCTTTGGTCAGGCCAGCCACGCTTTCGTCTTTCTGTTTCATCATTTGCACAAGATTTAGCGTCGGTTTGACCTCGATGCCGAGGTTGGCGAATTCCGCACCCATCGCCGCATCGTAAAGCTCTGATGCATGCAGCAAGGCTTTGGACGGCATGCAACCAACGTTCAGGCAGGTGCCGCCGAGGGTTGCCCGGCCTTCGACGCAAGCGGCCTTGAGGCCCAACTGGCCGGCGCGGATCGCCGCGTTATAACCACCGGGGCCGCCGCCCAGAATCACTACGTCATAGTTGCTCATGTGCTTGCTCCTGATGGATGGATGCAGATCGCTAACGGTAGTTTCGGATAAAAATTACGAGCGTAATATGTGCGTTTGCGGACATTTCGGTCAAGGCTTCAGCCAAGCGACAGGTTAGGCATCTTTGAATAAGCGTAATTGTGTACGAATATTTCACGCTTTTCGTTATATCGTAACGATATGCAGTGTTGGCTAATGAATTGGGGTGATATGCAAGTCGATCTGGAAGTGGATGGCACGCAAGTGACCGCACTGCCGCGCTTTCAACAGGCGGCCGTGCAGAGCCGGCGTCTGCGCCGCTGGGCGATCGGTTTCGGCGGATTGGCCGGGGCATGCTGGGTGCTGGCGTTCTTTGTCGGGCTGTTTGCCGCGCAATCATTGTGGCTGCCGCTGCTGGTCAATCAGAGCGCCGCGCTGCTGGTGCTGGTTGCCGGGCTGCAATCGGCGTGGTGGGTGACACAGTGGCGCGCACGGGTGATCAATCCGGTTGTGCTGGCGCCGCTTGCTGGGGAGGAACAATCTCCGCCGCAGGGGTGGTATGAGCGGCTGCTGGACCGGTTGAGTGAGCGCAGTCTGCATCTGCTTGGCCAGATCGGTGCGGCGACGCTGTGGTTGGGTGGCTGGGCGCTGCTGGCGGTGCTGAGCATCGAGCAGGTTTGGAATCTGACGTTGCCGGCCGCTGCGGTGGGTTTATCGGCAACGGTGGGCGCAGCGTTGACATTGTTGTTGGCGTTCGGTCTGCTGGTGCTGGAGCGGCAACTGGCCCAGGAAAACCCGGCGCAATGGCCCGAAGCGGTTTCACTCGCGCAACTGACGCGTGTGGCGATCATCAGCCTGGTGCTGGGCGCACTGTGTTTGTTGTTCGCTGGCGAGAATGCCGTGTGGCCAGTTCGCGTCGCTGTCCTGATCGGTATCTTGCCGGGATTGGTCGCGATCGAGTTGTTATTGCGTGCCCTTCTTTCAGTGTTCAGCCCTCGTCGCGAACAGCTTGAGCCGCGCCTGCTGGCGCGCAGTTTTGTCGCAGAGATGCTGCGCTGGCCGCCACAACCTTTACTCGCGTTGCAGCATGAATTGCACAACCGTTTTGGCATCGATCTGCGCCAGATCTGGGCGTTCAGCTACATGCGCCGTGCTTTTCTACCAGTGCTGGTGCTAGTAGCCGCAGTGGGTTGGTTGCTCACCGGGATCCATGAAATTCCGCTACAGGGACGCGGTATTTATGAGCGCTTTGGCAAACCGGTGCAGGTATTCGGCCCAGGTTTGCACAGCGGCTTACCTTGGCCGCTGGGGCGGGTGCGGATCATCGAAAACGGCGTGGTGCATGAACTGGCCACCAGCGTCGGCGAAAACCCGGTCCCGCTGCAAGCCAACCCTGCTGAGGGTCCGGCACCGATGACCGCCAACCGTTTGTGGGACGCCAGCCACGTCAACGACAAATCGCAAGTGATCGCCAGCAGCCGTGGCGATCAGCAGAGCTTTCAGATCGTCAACATGGATGTGCGCTTCGTCTATCGCATAGGCCTCAGCGATCAGGCCGCACTGGCGGCGACGTATAACATTGCGGATGTGCCAACGCTGATTCGCAGCACCGCCAGCCGGATTCTGGTGCACGACTTTGCCTCGCGCACGCTGGACGGCTTACTTGGTCAAGACAGGGTAGGGCTGGGCGATGAGATTGGTCGCGCGGTGCAGCATGATCTACAAACACTCAACAGTGGCGTGGAGATTCTCGCCACGGTCGTCGAAGCCATTCACCCGCCGGCCGGTGCCGCCAATGCCTATCACAGCGTGCAAGCCGCGCAGATCGGCGCGCAGGCATTGATCTCCCGCGAGCGTGGCGCGGCAGCTGAAGCGAGTAATCAGGCGCAATTGCAGGCCAGCCTGGCTCGCGATCAGGCCAGCGCCAATGCGCGGGAAATCAATGCTACGGCGCAGGCGGCGGATCTGAAATTCAGCGCCGAGCAAAAAGCTTACGCCAGTGCCGGCCAAGCTTTCGTGCTGGAGCAATATCTCGGTCAGCTCAGCCAAGGGCTGAGCAAGGCCAAGTTGCTGGTACTCGACCATCGTCTCGGGGGCAGCAGCAATGCGCCGACCATCGACTTGCGGACCTTCACGCTGCCGGCTGACCCGACGCCCGCGCGTACCACCGCTCAACCAGGAGTCGCCCATTGAGCCAGTCGCATACTCACGAACCGCATGATCACAGCGGCCACGATCATGGCAACGGCGGACATCACCATCATCATGGGCATCATCACCATCACCACGGTGCGCCGGAAGAGGCAGGGCCTTTCCCGTGGCGACGCATGAGTTGGGCCCTATTGCTGGTGGCGTTCGCCATCGCGGCGGCAAGCCTGGTGCAAGTGCGCTCGGGCGAGGCCACGGTCATCACGCGTTTTGGTAACCCTGCGCGGGTGTTGCTTGATCCGGGTTTGAGCTGGCGTTGGCCAGCGCCGTTCGAGGCGGCGATTCCGGTCGACTTGCGTTTGCGCACGACGTCCAGTGGCTTGCAGGATGTCGGCACCCGTGACGGCTTGCGCATCATTGTGCAGGCCTACGTGGCGTGGCAGGTGCAGGGCGATGCGGACAATGTGCAGCGTTTCATGCGTGCGGTGCAGAATCAGCCGGACGAAGCGGCGCGGCAGATTCGTACCTTTGTCGGCTCGGCGCTGGAAACCACCGCGAGCAGTTTTGATCTGGCGAATCTGGTGAACACCGATGCCAGTCAGGTGCGTATCGCCGATTTCGAAGCGCAGTTGCGCCAGCAGATCGATCAGCAATTGCTCGCGACGTATGGCGTGCGGGTTGTGCAAGTCGGCATCGAGCGTTTGACCTTGCCGTCGGTGACACTCACTGCCACGGTCGATCGCATGCGCGCCGAGCGTGAAACAATTGCCACTGAACGCACGGCGATCGGCAAACGTGAGGCCGCGCAAATCCGTTCCGCAGCTGAGCGCGATGCGCGAATTGTGCAGGCTGACGCGACGGTAAAAGCGGCAGAGATCGAAGCGCAGTCTCGTGTCGAAGCGGCGCAGATTTATGGCCGTGCTTACGCCAGTTCACCGCAGCTTTACAACTTGCTGCGCTCGCTCGACACCCTCGGCACCATCGTTACGCCGGACACCAAACTGATTCTGCGTACCGACGCCGCGCCATTTCGAGTATTGGTCGACGGCCCGCCGACACTCGACAGCAAATCCGGATCGCAGCCATGAATGATGAAGTTCCACGTGGAACATCTTCGCTGAACAGTCCATGGATTCAGGCGGGGCGTTTGGCATTTTTTGCCTTGTACGCGGTGACGATCCTGGCTGCATTGGTCTGGGTGTTTTCCAATGTGCGGCAAATTGATCCGCAAAATCGTGCCGTGGTTTTGCATTTCGGCGCGCTGGATCGCATCCAGAATGCCGGTCTGCTATTGGCTTGGCCGCAGCCATTCGAACAGGTGATTTTGCTGCCGGCAGCCGATCGGGTGATCGAGCGTCGTGTCAAGAATCTGTTGCGCAGTAATGAGGCGCTGAAGGCCGATCGGGTCGCTTCCTTTGCCACCCCCCTGAGTGATGCGCTGGCCGGATCCGGTTATTTATTGACCGGTGATGCCGGCGTGGTGCAACTGGATGTGCGGGTGTTCTACAAAGTCACTGACCCTTACGACTTCGTGTTGCAGGGCGAGCATGTCTTGCCGGCGCTGGATCGTCTGGTGACACGCAGCGCGGTGGCGCTGACGGCCGCACGCGATCTGGACACCATCCTGGTCGCCCGCCCGGAGTTGATCGGTGCCGACAATCAAGCCGCAGAACGTCGTGAAAAACTACGTGGCGATCTGGTGCAAGGCATCAACAAACGCTTGGCCAATTTGAAGGCAAGCGGGCAGGGCATCGGTATCGAAGTGGCGCGGGTCGATGTGCAATCGAGTCTGCCCGATCCGGCGGTCAGTGCTTTCAACGCGGTATTGACCGCTAGTCAGCAAGCCGACAAAGCTGTGGCCAATGCACGCACCGACGCCGAGAAACTCACCCAGACCGCCAACGAACAGGCCGACCGCACGCTACAAGTCGCTCACGCGCAGGCTGGCGAGCGCTTGGCCAAAGCCTCTGCCGATACGGCCACGGTGTCGAGTCTGGCCAAAACTACCGACCCGCAAATGCTCCTGCGCCTGTACCGCGAGCGCATACCGAAGATTCTCGGTCAGGCCGGATCGGTGACCACGGTCGACCCGAAAGACGATTCCCGCCTGATCATTCAGGGAGCCAGTAAATGACTGCGACGACCGCCGCACCGAGCCTGTTGTCTTCGGCCGAACAACGCCGTGCTGCACGGCAACTGACCTTGGCCATGCTTGCGCTGGGCCTGCTTGGTCTGGGTCTGATCTGGCGCTGGCAGATGCCTGAGCAAACCGGTGTCAGTCAGTTGCTGCTTGGGTTTGCATCTTTATTGGTTGGCGTGCCGGTAATGCGCTCGGCGTGGTACAGCCTGCGCTATCCGAGCTTGCACGGCATCACCGATCAACTGATTGCCCTGGCTATGCTCGGTGCATGGGCGACTGGTGACTTGCTGACAGCGGCGTTGCTGCCGATCATCATGATCTTCGGCCATGTGCTGGAGGAGCGCAGCGTCATCGGCTCGCAAGAGGCGATCCATGCCCTTGGCCAACTGACGCGCAGCCATGCGCGCAAGGTGCAAGTGGATGGCTCGATCATCGAAGTGGACAACGGCACGTTGAAAGCCGGCGACACCGTTGAAGTGCGCGCCGGTGATCGGATTCCCGCAGATGGTCGAGTGTTATCCGGTCAGGCCAGTCTCGACACTGCATCGATTACCGGTGAATCGGTGCCGGTCGAGGCGGGTGTCGGTATGTCGGTGTTCGGCGGTGCGATCAACCTCGACGGTCTGTTGCGTATTGAAGTGACGCGCACCGGTGGCGAGTCGACACTGGGCAAGGTCATCGCGTTGATGCAGAACGCCGAGCGCTCGAAACCGCCAATCACCCGGTTGCTCGAACGTTACGCTGGCAGCTATATGGTGCTGGTCTTGCTGCTGGCGGCAGTGACCTGGTTTATCACTCACGATGCGCAAGCGATGCTTGCGGTATTGGTCGCCGCTTGTCCGTGTGCGTTGGTGCTGTCGGCTCCGGCCACGGCGATTGCCGGTGTGGCGGTGGCCGCACGTCACGGCATACTGATCCGCAGTTCGGCGTTCCTTGAAGAACTGGCCGACCTGACTTCGCTGGTGGTCGACAAGACCGGCACCCTGACTTTCGGCACCCTGCGCCTGCAGTCGATCAATAATCCGTGTGCAGATTCGTCCGTGATCATCGCGCTTGCAGCCAGCCTTGGCGCGGCAAGCAGTCATCCGGTCAGTCGTGCGCTCGCAGGGTTGGTCAGTCAGGAAGAATGTTTGGCACTCAGTGATATCCACGAACGTCAGGGCCTCGGTGTGGTGGCCATGACCGCGCAAGGCGAAGCCGCGTTGGGCCGACCGGAGTTGTTCGCGCAACTGGGCATCACCACGACGACGGTTCCCGATCACGACGGTCCCATCGCCGGGTTGGCATTGAACGGTGCATTCCTCGCCTGGTTGTTGCTCGCCGACACGGTTAAACCGGAAGCCCGTTTTGCCCTCGACGAATTGCGCGAGTTGGGTCTTGGCCGGCAATTGCTGCTAACCGGCGATCGCCAAAGTGTGGCGCAATCGCTGGCCAGCGAGGTCGGCTTGCATGAGGTGCAAGCCCAAGCCCTGCCCGAGGAAAAACTCAATCACGTACTCAAGGAAATCAACAATGGTTTTCGGCCGATGGTAGTCGGTGACGGTATCAACGATTCCCTCGCACTGAAGGCGGGCGTGGTCGGTGTAGCGATGGGCGCGGGCGGAGCGGACATCGCGCTGGCCTCGGCCGACATCGTCTTGATCGGCAGTGACCTGCGCCGTCTCGGTACATGTGTGCGGCTTAGCCGCCAGTGCCGCAGGACGTTGCAGGTCAATGTGATCATCGGCCTGGGCTGGACGCTGGCCATTGTCGTGTTTGCCGCTTTCGGTTGGCTGGGTGCCGCCGGGGCGATGATCGCCGCGCTGCTGCACAACCTCAGCACGTTGCTGGTCCTCGGGAATGCCGGGCGCTTGCTGCGCTTTCAGGAGCCGTTGCTCAAGCTCAAGAACGATCTTTGAAATTATTTTTCGATCCTCTGTAACGCCGTCGGGGCCGCTCTCTCTAGTGCTATGTCGGGACTGAACAACCTTCCAGCCGACACCCCTGACGATTACCGAGGATAAGAAAAATGACCATCAAGACCGCTGCTGCTGGTGCCGCTCTCGCTTTGGCTGCCGCCACAATGTTTGCCGGTGTTGCCTCCAACGCGATGGCCGCCGATGCCAACGTTCACTGCTACGGCGTGACCTCTTGCAAAGGCCAGAACGACTGCAAAACCAAAGACCACGCCTGTAAAGGCATGGGCGCCTGCAAAGGCCAGGGCTTCAAGGCAATGACTCAGGCGGCGTGTGAAAAAGCCGGTGGCAAGGTCGGCGAATAACTGACCGGCAAGTGTTGCCGCAGTGGTTTGCGCCACTGCGGCCACTTTTTATCAGGAGTCCGCACATGTCCGCCTCTCTTCCTTTTCTGGGTTATGGCCTGGGTTTACGCAGTGCTTATTATCAACAGATCCTTGAGCAGTCGCCGGATGTCGACTGGTTCGAAGTGGTCTCGGAAAACTTCATGGTGCAGGGCGGCAAGGCTCTGTATTACCTCGATGCCTTCGCCGAGCGCTATCCGTTGGTGATGCACGGCGTATCGTTGTCCATCGGCGGGCCGCATGCCCTCGATCCTGACTACCTCAAACAACTCAAACAATTGGCCGAACGCGTCCGACCGGCATGGATCTCTGATCACCTGTGTTGGAGCCGCGGCAATGCCCATCAGCTACACGACTTGCTGCCGTTGCCTTACACCGAAGAAAGCCTGGTTTACATTGCTGCTCGGGTGATGCAGGTTCAGGATATTCTGCAGCGCCCGTTGGTGCTGGAAAACGTCTCCAGTTACGTGCGCGGCGCCTCGGACGAATTCACCGAGTGGGAGTTTCTCGCTTTGCTCAGCCATGTGAGCGGCTGCGAATTACTGCTGGACGTGAACAATGTCTACGTCAGTTCACGTAATCATGGCTTCGATCCGTGGGCCTTCATCAGCAGCCTGCCCGTTGATAAAGTCCGCCAACTGCATCTGGCGGGGCACAGCGATTACGGCGATTACGTGATCGACACCCACGACCATCCGGTGAGCGATCCGGTCTGGGCGCTCTATCAACGCACACTCGAACATTTCGGCCCGGTGGCGACGTTGCTGGAACGCGACGATCATTTTCCGCCCTTCGAAGCGCTGCTTGATGAACTGCAAACGGCCCGTCAGCTCGGGAACAATGTTCTTGCGCGGAGGCAGCCATGCTCCTGAAAGAGTGGCAACTGGCGTTTGAAGCGTTTCTGCTCGAAGAAGACCCCAACGCGAATCCGACGTTGAGCGAGAGCCTGATCGGTGGCCCGACACTGGATGTCGGCACGGGACTGGCGATCTACCACAATGCTTACAAGGCGCGTTTGCTGGACGTGTTGCGCAATGACTTTCCGACGAGCCTGCACTGGCTGGGCGATGAGGAATTCGACCGCCTCGCAATGGCTTACATCCAACGGTATCCGTCTGCGCACTTCAGCCTGCGCTGGTTGGGCAAAGGCTTCGAAGGCTTCGTCCGCGAGCATCTGGTGCCGGAACAGAGCGCGCCGCTGGCTGAGTTGATTGCGCTCGAATGGGCCTTCACCCTGGCTTTCGATGCACCTGCCGCTGAGCCGCTGACAATTGAGGCCATGGCGGCTTTGGCTCCGGAGGAGTGGCCCGAATTGCGCGTCAGAGCGGTACCGTCCATGCAATGGCTGGAGTGCCGTTTCAACAGCCTTTCTTTATGGCGTTCGGTAAAGGAGGAATCGGAATTCCCTGGCAACATGCCGTTCGAAATCCCACAGATCTGTCTGATCTGGCGCAACCAGTTGATCTGCAGTTACCGCAGCCTGGATCCAGCCGAAGCTTCAGCTCTCAAGGGCATACTCAACGGTGGCTGGAATTTCGCCGAACTGTGCGCCGAGTTAGCAGTCACTTATGGTGAGGGCGCGCCACTTCAAGCCGTGACCTGGCTTAAACACTGGATTCAGGAAGGTTTGCTGGAGCGTCTGCAACGATAGACAAGGCTAATCAAATCGATAGCCTGCTATTTTTCCGGGATGGTCTACCCTCAGATCTGACGTCTGAAACAAGGGGGGATTTTCCATGCTCGCGCAACTTCCACCGGCCTTACAGAATTTGCAGCTTCCGCTGCGCCTGCGACTCTGGGATGGCCATGAGTTCAATCTGGGGCCGGCGCCCAGCGTCACCATCGTGGTCAAGGACCCGCAGATGGTCAGCCAGTTCACCCATCCAAGCCTTGATGCGCTCGGAGCGGCATTCGTTGAAGGCAAGCTGGAACTGGAGGGCTCGATCAGCGAGGTCATCCGGGTCTGCGACGAATTGAGCAACGCTTTGCTCGGCGACGATGACGACAGTCAGCCAGTGCGTACCTTGCACGACAAGGAAACCGACGCCAAAGCCATTTCCTACCATTACGACCTGTCGAATGCGTTCTACCAGCTCTGGCTGGACAGCGACATGGCCTACTCCTGCGCGTATTTCGAAACCGGCAGCGAATCCCTCGAGCAGGCGCAACAAGCCAAATTCCGCCACCTGTGCCGCAAGCTGCGTTTGCAGCCGGGTGACTATCTGCTGGATGTCGGTTGCGGCTGGGGTGGGCTGGCCAGGTATGCCGCGCGGGAGTTCGGTGCGAAAGTGTTCGGCATCACCCTGAGCAAGGAACAGCTGGAACTGGCCCGCGAACGGGTCAAAGCCGAAGGCCTGGAAGACCAGGTCGAACTGCAATTGCTCGACTATCGCGACCTGCCTCAGGACGGGCGTTTCGACAAGGTAGTCAGCGTCGGCATGTTCGAACACGTTGGCCATGCCAACCTGGCCGAGTACTGCAAAACCCTGTTTGGCGCGGTGAAGGAGGGCGGTCTGGTGATGAACCATGGCATCACCGCCAAGCACACCGACGGCCGTCCGGTGGGACGTGGTGCCGGGGATTTCATTGAGAAGTACGTCTTCCCCAACGGCGAATTACCGCACCTGGCGATGATCTCGGCCGAGATCAGCGAAGCCGGTCTGGAGATTGTCGACGTCGAAAGCCTGCGCCTGCACTACGCGCGCACGCTGGACCACTGGAGTGAGCGGCTGGAGGACAACCTGGAAGCCGCTGGCAAACTGGTGCCGGATCAAGCGCTGCGTATCTGGCGTCTGTATCTGGCCGGTTGCGCTTATGCGTTTGCGCGCGGCTGGATCAATCTGCACCAGATCCTCGCGGTGAAGGCGCATGCGGATGGCAGCCATGAACTGCCGTGGACGCGCGACGATATCTACAACCCTTAACCGCTAAGCAGTCCTTTTCTTACCGGTGAGGGCTTTCATAGAATCGGTGAAATAAGCCGGGCGATCCGCATGCCGACCTGTTGCAGGCGGTGGATCTCCCGGCTTTCTTCTTTGGCGACTTCGTAGGCTTGCGCGAAATCGGCGCTAAGCATGTTCTCCACGCTGGCGGCGAAGTCACTGTCGACGGTCAGCAGCATCACTTCGAAATTCAGCCGGAACGAACGGTTGTCCAGATTGGCGCTGCCGATCGCGCTGATCTCGCTGTCGATCAACACCACTTTCTGATGCAGGAAACCGGGTTCGTAGCGGAATACCCGTACGCCGGCGCGCACGGCTTCAAAGGCGTAGAGACTGGACGCGGCGTAAACGATGCGGTGATCGGGACGCGACGGCAGCAGCAATCGCACATCGACGCCCCGCAACACAGCCAATCTTAGGGCGGCGAATACAGCTTCATCCGGGATGAAATACGGGCTGGTGATCCACACCCGTTCGGTCGCCGCGTGGATCGCCTCAACAAAGAACAGCGAGCAGGTTTCGTAAGCATCTGCCGGGCCGCTGGCGAGCAATTGGCAGAGCACGCCGTCATCCGGGTATTCGTCGGGCAGGATCAGCGGCGGCAGGGTACGCGCGGCCCAGAACCAGTCTTCGGCAAAGGATTCCTGCATACAGGCGACGACCGGGCCACGCACTTTCACATGCGTATCGCGCCAGGGTGCCAGCGGTGGTTTTTCACCCATGTATTCATCGCCAACGTTATGCCCGCCGACAAACCCGACCACTCCATCGACCACGACGATCTTGCGGTGATTACGGAAGTTGACCTGAAAACGATTGAGCCAGCCACTGCGTGTGGCGAAGGCTTTGACCTCGACGCCGCCATCACGCAACGTCTGCACATAGCTGTGGGGCAGGGCGTGGCTGCCGATGCGGTCGTAAAGCAGATGGATTGATACGCCTTCAGCAGCCTTCTTCAGTAGCAGATCACGCAAACGCTGACCGAGCCGATCATCGTGGATGATGAAAAACTGAATCAGCACCGCTTCTTTAGCTTGATCGATGGCCTGAAATATAGCGTCGAAGGTGGCCGTGCCGTTTACCAGCAATTGCACTTCGTTATTCGCCAGGCAAGGCATACGTCCCAGTTTGGGCATCGCACGTAACGAGGCATAGGCATTCGAGGCGCGTGCAGTCAGCGCTTCTTCCACCCACGGACGCCAGTTCAACTCGGAGATGGCCTGCCGCATCTGTTCGTTGGCCTGGCGTCGTGCCTTGATGTAACCATCAAAGGTGCTGCGCCCAAATACCAGGTACGGAATTAGCGTGAGGTAGGGAATGAAGATCAGCGACAATGCCCAGGCGATCGAGCCTTGAGCCGTGCGCACGGTGAGCACCGCGTGAATTGCGGCGATCAAGCCGAGTGTGTGTATCAGGGCGATCAGATAACCGAAAATGTGCGGTCCAAAATAATCCATGGGGCAGCCTTGCTCCGGAAGATTCAATGCTTAACAGACCATGTTCTGCCGCGAATGTCGCTATTTAATTGGTGCATGAACCGAAGCAATCGGCCGACGTCTAACGGCCACTACTGATCAGGAGTTTTTCGATGAACGTTCGTCTGCTGGGTTTGGCGCTGGGCCTGGGTTTGGCTTTGCCGGTGGTTGCGCAGGCGCAGATGCTGCAGCCGGGGCTGTGGGAAATGACATCGAGCAACGTCAAGGTCGATGACCAGCCGATGGATGTGCAATCGATCCTCGGCCAGTTGCAAGGCCAGATGACCCCGCAACAGCGTGCTGCGCTGGAGAAGAACGGGATCAATATCGGCGGCAAGGGCATTCGTGCCTGTCTGACGCCGGAGCAGGTGGCGACCAACGATATTCCATTGGCCGACCCGCAATCGGGCTGCAAACAGCAGATTACCGATCGCACCGGCAACCAGTGGAAATTCCGTTTCAGTTGTCCGAAAGCGCAGGGTACCGGGGTGGCGACGTTCCTCAGTGATCGTGAATTCACCACCGTGGCCAACGGCACGTTCAATGCGATCGGGATCAATCAGAAGGGCAGTCTGGAGACTCGCGCGGTTTGGTTGGGTCAGGACTGCGGCGCTGTGAAGCCAAGAGCTTAAAAGCTTCGCGAGCAGGTCGCACCGTCGCTCCCACCTTTGAAATGCAGTCTAATGTGGGAGCGACGGTGCGACGATTCGACCTGCTCGCGAAAGCGTCTTCGTATTCAGCGCATAAACCTCAGCGCCAGCCCCCGACATCCCTCGTTCACCCGACCCTCCCGCCAGGCAATCTGCCCCGACACCATCGTCGCATTCACCCGATGCCGAAAGCTGCGCCCGGCAAACGGTGTCCATCCGCACTGCGACAGAATGGGTTGCCGATTTACCTCCAGGGCTTGCGGTTCAACCAATACCAGATCCGCCCAGTAGCCCTCACGTAGATACCCACGATCGGGAATCGCAAAAAGATCCGCGACTCTGTGGCTGGTCTTCGCCACCAGCGTAGTGATTGGCAGCACATCGTCCGCCACCAACTCTAGCAGTGCCGGTAACGCGTGCTGCACTAAAGGCAATCCCGCAGGTGCCTGCGTATAAGGTCGTTGTTTTTCAGCCCAGGTATGCGGTGCATGGTCACTGCCGATCACGTCCAGTCGATTGCTGTTCAGTGCCGCGCGTAGTGCATCGCGATCGGATTGGGTTTTGATCGCCGGATTGCATTTGATCAGGTTGCCGAGGTGGGGATAGTCGCGATCATCAAACAGCAAATGGTGCAGGCAGACTTCCGCCGTGATGTGTTTTTGCGCCAGCGGTCTGTCCTCGAACAACGCCAGTTCACGCGCCGTGGTCAGGTGCAAAACATGCAGGCGCGTGCCGTGACGTTTCGCCAGATCAACCGCCATTGAAGAACAGCGATAACAGGTCTCGGCATTACGGATCAACGCATGGGCAGCCGGGGGCAAACGATC
The DNA here is from genome assembly GCF_054790525.1 of Pseudomonas sp. Mb7. Lineage (NCBI taxonomy): Bacteria > Pseudomonadati > Pseudomonadota > Gammaproteobacteria > Pseudomonadales > Pseudomonadaceae > Pseudomonas > Pseudomonas sp. Mb7. The sequence continues at coordinate 5,591,492 of NZ_CP186501.1, read as the reverse complement.
ACCGAACAGCTCATGCAAGTTGGCGGCATTGGCGTTGATGCTGGGCGTGTGCTCGCAGTGAGCCAAGAGGATCGTCGGCACCTCGGCGAACAGTCGCTCGAGGATCTTCGGATCGTCCACCAGCATGTTGCCGGTCGATGCGCCCATGAACACTTTCACCCCGGCGACTTCACACGGATTGAGCGCCGCCACTGTATCGAGGTTGTCCTGGCTTACGCCAAAGTGAAACCCGTAGTTGGCCACGGAGTTGATCGCAGCCCGGCGCTTTTTATCCGCCAACGCTTTGAGGGTGAGAGTGGCCGGGTTTGTATTCGGCATGTCCATAAAACTGGTGATGCCACCGGCGACCGCCGCCCGCGACTCGGTATGAATGCTGCCCTTGGCTGGCGTACCAGGCTCACGAAAATGCACTTGGTCGTCGATCATCCCCGGCAGCAGCCATTGGCCCTTCGCGTCGATTTCCACCTTGGCGTTTTCGCCTTCGATGCTGCGGGCAATCTTGACGATGCGCCCATTGCTGACCAACAGATCGCCGTCGAACTCGCGTCCTTCGTTGACCAGCCTTGCGTTGCGAATCAGCACGCTGCTCATAGGTTCAGAACTCGTTCTGCAAGGCTTTGTAGCCGCGCACCAGGTCGACGTTGGTGCGCGCCACGTCTTCAGAAAACTCCGAGGCGCTGACGCTGACCGGTGGAAATTGCGAGAGGTCGGTGTTCGGGCCGATGCGAGTCGTCGAGGGCACATAGAAAGCGTCCGGCAAATCCCGACCGTCGACCACCGAGTTGTGCCGCACCACACAACCGTTGCCGACGACGCAGTTGAACAGGACACTGTTGAAACCGATGAACACTCGATCGCCGACGACGCAGGGGCCGTGCACGATCGAGCGGTGGGCGATGGAACTGTACTCACCGATGGTCACAGCCGCGCCGGATTTGGAATGGATGACCACGCCGTCCTGGATATTCGAATTGGCGCCGATGATGATCGGCTCCATCTCGCCTGAGGCGTCCACTTCGTCGGCGCGAATGACTGCGTAGGGGCCAACGAAGACGTTCTCGCCGATCACCACTTTGCCGCAGATAATCGCGGTTTTATCGACGTAGGCCGACTCGGCAATGTGGGGCAAATCACCTGAAGGATTCTTGCGGATCATGGTTGGCTCAGTGCGTCGTAAAGAGTGTTGAGGTTGTATTCGAACAGACCGGTGAAGGTACTGGCGGGACCGCTGGCGGCGAGGGCATCCGAGTACAGCGTGCCGCCAATGTGCGCGCCGCTTTCGTCAGCGATCTGTTTGAGCAGGCGTGCGTCCTTGATGTTTTCCATGAACACCGCTTTGACGTGGGCATGGCGAATCTGGGTGATCAGCGCGGCGACTTCGGCAGCCGAGGGGTCGCGTTCGGTGGACAGGCCTTGCGGTGCCATGAAGTCGATACCGTAGGCCTGACCGAGATATCCGAAAGCATCATGGCTGGTAACGATCTTGCGGTTGCCCGGTGGCAGCGCACCGAGTTTGGCTTTGGCTTCGGCGAGCAGGGCGTAGATCTGCTTCAGGTAGGTTTTGCTGTTGCGTTCGTAGTCGGCTTTGTTCGCGGGATCCGCAGCGATCAGTGCTTTGGTGATATTGGCGATGTACAACTCGGCGTTCGCCAGATTGTGCCAGGCATGCGGGTCGGGAACGGTTTCGCCGTCTTCATCCAGCGAGCGTGGAATCACGCCGTGACTGGCACTGATGACCGTGGTTTTGGTCTCGGTACTGGTGACCAGACGATCCAGCCATGGCTCGAAACCCAAGCCATTCTTGACGATCAGTTTGGCCTTCAGAAGGGCTTTGGCATCGTCTGGCGTCGGCTCGTAAGTGTGAGCGTCAGCGTCCGGTCCAACCATGTTGGTGATCTGGACATGTTCGCCGCCGACCTGATGGACCATGTCGGCGAGGATGCTGAAGCTGGTGACCACGGGCAGTTTTTCCGCGGCCGACAATGACATCGACAGCATCAGGCTGAACAGCACGAGTAGAGCGCGCATCGGGAAACACCTCATTGGGATGTGAGCAAAGGCGGGCGGCGCAACAGACCGTGCACCGGCCCGAACACCACGGACAACAGATAGCCAAGGCCGGCGATCAGGACGATGGCCGGGCCGCTCGGCAGCGAGTAGTAGAACGACAGCAGCAAGCCGAACCAGACCGAGAGGCAACCGATGACGGCCGCGATGGCAATCAGGGTCGGCAGCCGGCGGCTCCAGAATCGCGAAGCCGCAGCGGGAAGCATCATCAGGCCGACTACCATCAGCGCGCCGATGGCCTGGAAACCGATCACCAGATTGAGTACGACCAGCGTCAGGAACACGCCATGGGCGAGTGGGCCGAGGCGGCTGACGGTTCTCAAGAACAACGGGTCGAGGGTGTCGAGCAGCAGCGGTTTGTAGATCAGCGCCATGGCGATCAGGCTGAATCCCGAAACCCACAACATGCCGGTGAGGGTCGGACCATCGACGGCCAGTGCTGAGCCGAACAGCAGGTGCAACAGGTCGAGGCGTTTGCCGGCGATGCCGAGGATGAGTACGCCACTGGCCAGCGAGATTGGATAGATCGCAGCGAGACTGGCGTCTTCGCGCAGGCCCGTGCGGCGGGTGATCCAGGCGGCGAGGCCAGCCATGCTCAAACCGGCGCCCAAGCCTCCCAGCGTTAGCGCGGGCAGGCTCAGTCCGGCAAACCAGAAACCCAATGCCGCGCCGGGAAGGATACCGTGGGCCACGGCGTCACCGATCAGGCTCATCCGTCGCAGGATCAAGAACACGCCGAGGGGAGCGGTGCTGCACGCCAATACCAGTCCGCCGAGCAGGGCACGGCGCATGAACACGAACTCATTAAATGGTTGCCAGAGGTGGGCGACGGTGAGCATCAGGCCACCTGTGTGTGAGGTGTTTGCTGAATGAGTTCTGCGCTCGCACCAAACACGCAGTCGCGGTTTTTGATCAGCAACGTTTTGGGGATGTGTTGGCGTACGGCGGCGAGGTCGTGACACACCACGACCAGTGTCCGACCTTCGCCGTGCCAGCCGTGGATGTGCTGCCAGAGCAACTGCTGACCGAGTTCATCGAGTGCGGCGTGGGGCTCGTCGAGCAGCAGCACGGGCGCGTCGGTCAGGCTCAGTCGAGCGAGCAGGGCGCGTTGCAGTTCGCCACCGGACAGGGCCATGAGTGGGCGTTGCTCGAGTCCGCTCAGGTGCCAGTTCGCCAGTGCGTCTTTCAGGCGCTGGCTTCGTAGTTGAGTCGAGAGCCTGCGTCCCCAGAAACCGGCGGCGACCAGATCTTCGAGGCTGATGGGGAATTGGCGATCCAGATGCTGTTGCTGGGGCAGAAAGGACAATCCGCTTTGACGTGGGACACTCAGCCCGACATTGCCTGCCAATGGCTTTTGTAGCCCAGCGATCACTTTCAGCAGGCTGCTTTTGCCACAGCCGTTGGCACCGATGATTGCCGTCAGGCTGCCGCTGTCGAGTTCAAGGTCCAGGGGCACGGTCAGTGGTTGGCCGGGCGCACCCCAACTCAGGGATTGGCAGCGGATCATGCTTGCTCACGCTGCCAATGGCTTTCGGCGACGGCGTCGTGAGCGTGAAGACTTTCGGCGTGGATCACTCGCAGTTGAAATGCGCTGATACCGGGAGTACGTCGCAGGGCCAGATTCAGGCGGCGTGCCGCGTCTTCGCAGAACATCAGGTTCTGCCCGTTGGCGAGGGCGAAGGCTTGTTCGTCTGCGCGTTTCACGGCGGTTTGTACGGCGGTGCCGAGGGCAGCTTCAGCGTCATTGATGATCACGCTAAGAGGAAACTCATCAATGAAGTCGTCGAGGTGAAGGTGCAATTGTGCTGTGCTGCGTTGGCTGTGAGGCGTGGCAAGGATGCCTTGGGTCGAGCCAAGCCATGCCAGAACGTCGGCGTGTTGTAGGGCGTTGTTGGCGAAGTCGGCGATGAATTTCTGCTGGATCAACTGTCGCGCCAAGGCTGCTGAGCAAGGGCAAGTTGAGGAGTAGGGCACTTCGATTTTGAGTTCCACGTGGAACACTTCATTTATCAGGCTGGCGAAAATGCTCGCGGGATAAGACTTCCAGCCGGCCAATGGGCTGATCAGCGCTGACCTCTTTAGCAGCAAATCGGTGTGGATATTCAGGTAGGCGCGGTTGGATAAACCTTCGTGGCTTTGCAGGAAATCCTTGAGCACCTGATGCAGTAGCGCTGGGGACAGGTTCTTCTGTTCGAGTGCTTCCAAGGCCAGATACAGCCGCGACATGTGAATGCCACGCGCCTCGCCATCATCAAGACTGACACCCGCATCAGCCTTGGCGCTCAAGCGCTGACCCTCTAACAAAACAGGTAACGCAATGCCGCGCATGCCCACCCATTCGAGTGGCAAAGTTTGGCGTGCGACCTGCGCGGCGATATCCGGAAGTGTCATCGAATTCATGTTCGGGACCGTCGTGTTGATTGAATTGAATGTTACATTATAACAATTCAAATCACGATGCCTTTTTCATGAACAGGCTTTCATATGCACAGACGCCACTTGCTTAATCTGATCCTGGCCAGCGCGGCCCTCGCTCTCCCTTTCAGAGTTTCAGCTACGCAAATTCGTAATGCGCGCCTATGGCGCTCGGATGAAAAGCTGCGATTGGTGTTCGATCTAAGCGGCCCGGTGCGCTATAAAACCTTCACGCTAACGGCCCCGGAACGTCTGATAATTGATGTGTCCAGTGCGAGCGTTGGCGCAGATTTCCGTCAGCTCGCGCTAAATGGAACGGTGATTCGTTCGATTCGCTCCGGGCCTTTTGGTCACGGTGACACGCGGATTGTTCTGGATCTGAGCAATCCGGTGCTATTAAACAGCTTCCTTTTGGCGCCGCAGGACGGCCAGGGCCATCGCTTGGTTCTGGATCTGGTTAGCGCCAAATCCACGCCAAATACGCCAATGGTTCCACGTGAAACACCTGCGCTGAAAGCGCATCCAAGACGAGACATCATTGTTGTCGTTGACCCAGGGCACGGTGGAAAGGATCCCGGTGCTGTCGGTGCCAAGGGCGAAAGGGAAAAGGATGTGGTGCTTGCCATTGCGCAACTGCTCGCCAAACGCCTGAAAAAAGAGAGGGGCTTCGATGTAAAACTGGTGCGCAATGACGACTTTTTCGTGCCGTTGCGCAAACGCGTGGAGATCGCGCGTCAGCATAAGGCGGACATGTTTATCTCAGTGCATGCCGATGCAGCGCCGCGTCTGACTGCTTCCGGCGCGTCGGTATATTGCCTGTCTGAGGGTGGTGCGACATCGGCGACGGCACGCTTCATGGCGCAGCGGGAGAATGGTGCGGATCTGCTCGGCGCCACCAGTCTGCTCAACCTGAAAGGTAAGGATCCGATGCTGGCGGGGGTGATTCTCGACATGTCGATGAACGCGACGATCGCTGCCAGTCTGCAGTTGGGCAGCACGGTACTTGGCAGTCTGGCCGGCATCACTACGCTGCATCAGAAGCGTGTGGAACAGGCAGGATTCGCGGTTCTGAAATCGCCAGATGTACCTTCAATTCTGGTGGAGACCGGCTTCATTTCCAATGCGCGCGACAGTCAACGGCTGGTTACTGCGCGACATCAGCAGGCCGTGGCCAACGGGTTGTTTGAAGGATTGCAGCGTTATTTTGCAAAGAATCCGCCCATCGACAGCTACCTTGCCTGGCAGCAGGCGCAGAAAAACAACCAGGTTTAACAGCCGGTAATGCGGCTGCAGGTGAATTTTGCGCTGCTGCCGCCCGAGCTGGAGAAACGATTGATGGTCGTCCAGCCGACACGTCGGGTGTAACCAACCCAGGCTTCGCCATCAGAGGCGACCCCGGTGAAGAACGTCAATTGCCCGAAACGGCTGTTGGTCTGCGCCCAATAACGCCGGCCAGTCTTTTCAAAACCGCGCAGATAAAGGGTGTTGCCGACGGTATTGACGCTATAAGCGTTGCCATCGGCGTCGACACAAGCCAGCAGGTTGGCGCTGCGTGTGCAGCTGGCGAGTGCCGGCAATTGCGCGCAGGCATTGCCGCCCAGCAACAACCCAAGGCTCAACATCGAGCATTTCAGCGCATTTCTCATGGCGATTTCCGGGTGCGGGATTGGCGAAGCTTCCTGTTGTTTGTCGATCAAGACAAGAGAAGGCTGGTTTCTTTTTATTGTTATACTATAACATTGGTTTAAATTAAGCCTGGGCAGCCCGATTTCAAGGCGTTGGTTTTCTACGTGAGCCACCGTAGGAAGCGCAAAAACGCCATGCGCCAGTAAAAGCGCCAATTGGCTGCCTTCTGAAGAGGATTATCCAATGTCAGCAGAATTGCCCGTCACCGTACTTTCAGGATTTCTCGGCGCCGGAAAAAGTACACTTTTGAATTACGTACTACGTAATCGAGAGGGTTTGCGCGTGGCTGTTATCGTTAATGATATGAGCGAAATCAACATTGATGGCAGCGAAGTCCAGCGTGATGTCAGCCTGAATCGTGCAGAAGAAAGAATAGTCGAAATGAGTAATGGTTGTATCTGCTGTACGTTACGCGAAGACCTGCTGGAAGAGGTCAGCAAGCTGGCCCGTGAAAATCGCTTCGATTATCTCCTGATCGAATCCACCGGGATTTCCGAGCCGTTGCCCGTGGCAGAGACGTTTACCTTCCGCGATGAGCACGGCCAGAGTCTCTCCGACATCGCGCGTCTGGACACCATGGTCACTGTAGTCGACGGTGTGAACTTCCTGCCGGACTACCAGGCAGCGGAAAGCCTCGCCTCCCGTGGCGAGATCCTGGGCGAGGAAGACGAGCGCTCCATCACGGATCTGTTGATCGAACAGATCGAGTTCGCCGATGTGCTGTTGATCAGCAAGATCGACTTGATCAGCCAGCGCGAGCGTGAGGAGTTGATCGCGATCCTCCAGCGTCTCAACGCCCAAGCGGAAATCATCCCGATGGTGATGGGTGAGGTGCCGCTGGAGAAAATCCTCAATACCGGACGTTTCGACTTCGAGAAAGCCGCACAGGCACCGGGTTGGCTGCAGGAATTACGCGGCGAACACGTGCCGGAAACCGATGAGTACGGCATCGCCTCCACAGCCTATCGCGCCCGTCGGCCCTTTCACCCGCAACGCTTTTTCAGCTTTATCGATCGTCCTTGGCTGAACGGGAAATTGCTGCGCTCCAAAGGTTTCTTCTGGCTCGCGAGCAAACCCACCGACGCCGGCAGTTGGTCGCAGGCCGGTGGTTTGATGCGCCACGGTTTTGCCGGGCGCTGGTGGCGTTTCGTGCCAAAGGAGCAGTGGCCACAAGATCAGGAAAGCACCGCCGCGATCATGGAAAACTGGCTGTCGAGCGTAGGAGACTGCCGTCAGGAACTGGTGTTTATCGGTCAGAACATTGATTTCCTGCAGCTCTCAGCCGAACTGGATGCCTGCCTGCTCACCGATGAAGAAATGGCGCTCGGTGTCGAAGGCTGGCGATTGTTGCCAGATCCGTTCGGCCCTTGGCACGAAGAGGCTGCCTGATGCTCGCGCTAAAGCTGCTGCAGAACCGTACGCGCCATCAGCATCAAGGTCCGACACCGAAAGCTTTGACGCGAATCCTCGAAGACGACACCAACCTCGCCGTCTGGCAACGCCAACTGCCGTTGCACATCAGCGAGTTCGCTCACCTGCTGCTGTCGCTCAATGAGCCCTTGGCGGAATCGTTGTGCCTTGAGTTGCCGGATGAGGACGCCGAACCCGATCTCACCGGCCTGGCATCAGGCTTCCGTGATCTGGAAGGTTACGAGGGTTTTATCGCCGACCTGAAATGGCTGGTCAGCGCATTCGCCTGCTTACTGGGGGCAAAGCGTGTAGGTCTGCGCCTGCGGGTGCTCGATAAAGCCATGTGTCCACGCTTCCATGTCGATCACGTGCCGGTGCGACTGATCACGACTTATGCGGGTGTCGGCAGCCAATGGCTCAAGGAGGGTGTGATGGATCGCAGTCAGCTGGGGCAGGCGAACGCGGAGCCCCACGTGCAAATCCAGCAACTCGACAGCGGCGATGTAGCGCTGTTGAAAGGCGAGAAATGGCATGGCAATGAAGGCTTCGGCCTGATTCACCGCTCGCCGCAACCCGCCGCGGGCCAGCGCCGCTTGATCCTGACCCTCGACTGGCTTGGCTAATGCGTCAAGGCTTGAGCCAAGAACCCTGGCTCTGGCCTTCGCAGTATGGCTTCAGATACGCGGCATCGGTGGCGACGCCGTAATAGTGGATATCCTGGCGATAAGGCATATTGGCAACTTGTGCGTTGCTGCATACGCCAAATGCACCGCTCGGGCACTGGTCGACGTACTGCACTTCGACTTTCTGTCCGGCCAGCGTCGGCTGGCAGAAACCGTCGTTGAACAGTTTCTCCGGGATATTGCGGTTCTGCTGACAGACTTTGACGTCGAGCCGCTCGCCCTGACTGTGCACCACGCAGGCCTGAGCCCACGCTTCACTCGACAGTAGCGTCAACAGCAACGACCATCCCATCCAACGCATCTTTGAATCTCCCAAGAAAGCTTCCGGCCATGTTGCAGAACATTCCTACCCATGTCATTGCTGGCCCTTTGGGCGCCGGCAAGACCAGCCTGATTCGTCAACTGATGGCTCAGCGGCCGGCTGGCGAGCGCTGGGCGGTGCTGATCAACGAGTTCGGCCAGATCGGCATCGACGCCGCCCTGTTGACGAGTGACGCCGAGGGTATCGCACTGGGCGAAGTGGCCGGCGGTTGCCTGTGTTGCGTCAACGGCGCGCCGTTTCAGATTGGCCTGGGGCGGTTGCTGCGCAAGGCGAAGCCAGATCGGTTGTTTATCGAACCGTCCGGGCTGGGGCATCCGGCGCAGCTGATTAGCCAGTTGAATGAGGCGCCGTGGCGAGGTGTGCTGGCGGTGCAGCCGTGTGTGCTGGTGCTGGATGCTCAGGCGCTGCAGGCGGGGAAAGCCTTGCCCGCAGCGCAACAAGAAGCCTTGGAAGCCGCTGGCCTGCTGTTGTTGAACAAGGCTGAAAACCTTGATGACAGGGCCAGGGAAAAAATCGCCAGCCAGTTGCCGGCAGTGCCGTTGGTCTGGACTCAAGAGGCGCAACTAAACCTGGGCGAACTGCCGGGCCTAGCCGCAAAAGCGGTCAACGGTTTGGATAACTTGGCCGTACCCAAGGGATTAGGACAAATGCCGGCCGTCTGGACTGATCCGACGCTGCCGATTTGCCTGAGTCAGGTGCAGGAAGGGGGCTGGAGTATTGGTTGGCGTTGGCATCCGGGGCAGACGTTCGACAAGCGGCACATTGCTGACTGGCTAGCCAGCCTCAATTGGCAGCGGGCGAAACTGGTTATCCACAGCTCGGAGGGTTGGGTGTCTGCGAATGCTTTGGATAATGCCGAGTTGATTTGGCAGGTCAGTGAGTGGCGAAAGGATTCGCGGATTGAGCTGATCTTCGTCGATCCGCAAAACATTGATGAGCTGCAGCAGGGTTTGTCGGGGTGTCGGGAAAGTTAGATCAAAAGATCGCAGCCTTCGGCAGCTCCTACATGGGATTCCCTGTAGGAGCAGCCGAAGGCTGCGATCTTTTGATTTTTAAGGCTTCCACTTGGTATGTTCTTGCCGCCACTGGCTCAACTCGATCACTTCCGCCCGCGGCTTGTGCACTTCCACTACTGGCGGCGTGTCGTCGAACGGTGCCGGGTAGGGCGCTAGTTCGATCTGCGCACTGTGCGCGCCAAACTGGGTGATGGTGCCGTTATGCCGGGTTTCGCCGGTCACGGTGAATTCAAAGTTGTACACCCGCGCCAGTCGTCGGCGACCGTTGGCGTCCTTGATGAAACCGATTTTCTTCAGGGCGACGTTGCCATCGAGCAGTTCGACCCGCACGTTCAGGCAATGCTGCTTGACCCGCTCCAGCGCTCGTTCGCGCAAGCCGTGGTTGTGCCATAGCCACGCGCCGGCAGCGGCGAACAGTATCAGCACGAAGATGTTTTCCAGGGTCAGCATCAACATCGAACTCCAAAAGATAGCGTCAGCTTAACTGCGTCGCCGGTCTGTCGTACAGGCTGCGTTTCGTCGCATACTGCGCGGCTTGAATTTCAATCGTTTTACGGAATGACCCGAATGAAACGTACGCCTCATCTGCTCGCCATTCAGTCTCACGTGGTGTTCGGCCACGCCGGCAACAGCGCCGCGGTTTTTCCGATGCAGCGGGTCGGGGTCAATGTCTGGCCGCTTAACACCGTGCAGTTTTCCAACCACACCCAGTACGGTCAGTGGGCCGGCGAAGTGCTGGCGCCGCAGCAGATTCCCGAGCTGGTCGAAGGGATCGCCGCGATTGGCGAGCTGGGCAATTGCGATGCGGTGCTGTCCGGTTACCTCGGCAGCGCGGCGCAGGGCCGGGCGATTCTCAGCGGCGTCGAGCGCATCAAATCGGTCAATCCGAAGGCGCTGTATCTGTGCGATCCGGTGATGGGCCATCCGGAGAAGGGCTGCAGCGTACCGACCGAGGTCAGCGATTTCCTGCTGGAAGAGGCGGCGGCCGTGGCGGACATCATGTGTCCGAATCAGTTAGAGCTCGACAGCTTTTCCGGGCGTAAGCCGCAGTCCTTGTTTGATTGCCTGGCGATGGCGCGTGCGTTGTTGGCGCGCGGGCCGAAAGCCGTGCTGGTGAAGCATCTGGATTATCCGGGCAAACCGGCCGATGGCTTTGAAATGTTACTGGTGACGGCTGAAGGCAGCTGGCATCTGCGCCGTCCGTTGCTGGCGTTCCCGCGTCAGCCAGTGGGTGTGGGCGATCTGACGTCCGGCCTGTTTCTGGCGCGGGTGCTGCTGGGTGACAGCTTGGTAGCCGCGTTTGAATTCACGGCGGCGGCGGTGCATGAGGTGTTGCTGGAAACTCAGGCGTGCGCCAGTTATGAGTTGCAGCTGGTGCGGGCGCAGGACCGGATTGCGCATCCTCGGGTTAAGTTCGAGGCGACGGCGATCAGTCTTTAAGACCGCGTTGAATCCAATCGCGAGCAGGCTCACTCCTACAGGGAAACGCATTCCAATGTAGGAGTGAGCCTGCTCGCGATAGCGATTTCTTAACGCTACAAATCTCAGGCGTCGCCCTTGATCTCCTGATACCGCTTCTCCAGCTCCTGGCGAATCTGCCGACGCTGCTGCGCCTGCATATAACGACGCTTGTCTTCACTGTTCTGCGGTTGCAGCGGCGGCACGGCGGCCGGTTTGCGCTGATCATCCACCGCGACCATGGTGAAGAAGCAGCTGTTGGTGTGGCGCACCGAGCGTTCGCGGATGTTCTCGGTGACGACTTTGATGCCGACTTCCATCGAGGTGTTGCCGGTGTAGTTGACCGAGGCGAGGAAGGTCACCAGTTCGCCGACATGAATCGGCTCGCGGAAAATCACCTGATCCACCGACAGGGTCACCACGTAGCGGCCGGCATAGCGGCTCGCGCAGGCATAAGCCACTTCGTCGAGGTATTTGAGCAGGGTGCCGCCGTGGACATTGCCAGAGAAGTTGGCCATGTCGGGGGTCATCAGTACCGTCATCGACAGCTGGGCGTTTCCGGGTTCCATAACGTTCTCACGGATCAAGGCTGATTGCTGGAAGCACCTCTGCGGGTGCCTGGTCGCTTTTCAAAAGCACCGTTATCGGGACGCCGGGCGACTGGCCGCCGTCACGCCGGAATCGATCTGTTTCCATATATTGCACCGCCTTCCAGCCACAAGTCGCGGTGTTAACCTGCAAAAGCCCCTTACAAAGGCAATTCCCACACGAAAAGCGGATTTTTACTTCGCTCGCCCAGACATTTCTGACGTCTGCCGGCGAGCCTCGTCATTCAAGGAGCCCACGCCATGCATGCCATCAGTTTTATTCAGGACCTGGCAGTGATCATGTTGGTCGCAGGCGTGGTGACCGTGTTGTTCCACCGTTTCAAGCAGCCGGTGGTGCTTGGCTATATCGTCGCCGGCTTCATCATCGGCCCGCACACGCCGCCTTTCGGCCTGATCCACGACGAAGAAACCATCAAGACCCTCGCCGAACTCGGGGTGATTTTCCTGATGTTCTGCCTCGGCCTGGAGTTCAGCCTGCGCAAGCTGTTCAAGGTCGGCGCCACGGCGTTTATTGCGGCGTTTCTCGAAATCGTCCTGATGATCTGGATCGGCTACGAAATCGGCCGCTGGTTTGACTGGAACACCATGGACTCGCTGTTCCTCGGCGCGATTCTGGCGATTTCCTCGACCACCATCATCGTCAAGGCGCTCAATGATCTGAAGATGAAAAACGAGCGCTTTGCGCAATTGATCTTCGGCGTACTGATCGTCGAAGACATCCTCGGCATCGGCATCATTGCGCTGCTATCGAGCATCGCCGTCAGCGGTACGGTCAGTTCCGGAGAAGTGTTTTCCACGGTTGGCAAACTGTCGCTGTTCATGATCGTCGCGCTGGTCATCGGCATTCTGCTGGTGCCGCGATTGCTGGCCTATGTGGCCAAATTCGAAAGCAACGAGATGCTGCTGATCACCGTGCTCGGCCTGTGTTTCGGCTTCTGCCTGCTCGTAGTCAAACTCGAATACAGCATGGTACTTGGTGCGTTCCTGATCGGCGCGATCATGGCCGAGTCGCGACAACTGCTAAAAATCGAGCGTCTGATCGAGCCGGTTCGCGACCTGTTCAGCGCGATCTTCTTTGTCGCCATCGGGCTGATGCTCGACCCGATGATTCTGCTCGAATACGCGTGGCCGATTGCGGTGATCACCGTAGCCGTTGTACTCGGCAAGATGTTGTCCTGCGGTCTCGGAGCGTTTATCGCCGGCAATGACGGACGCACCTCACTGCGCGTGGGGATGGGCCTGTCACAGATTGGCGAATTTTCCTTCATCATCGCCGCTCTCGGGATGACGTTGCAGGTCACCAGTAACTTCCTCTACCCGGTTGCCGTGGCGGTGTCGGTGATTACCACTTTGCTGACGCCGTATCTGATCCGCGCGGCTGATCCGCTGTCGATCAAGTTGTCCGCGGCTGTGCCCAAGCCTCTCGGCCGCGTGCTGGGCATGTATGGCGAATGGCTGCGCAGCATTCAGCCGCAAGGCGAGGGTGCGATGCTGGCGTCAATCATTCGCAAGATTTTGCTGCAAGTCGGCGTCAACCTGGCGCTGGTGATCGCGATCTTCTTCGCCGGCGCGTATTTCGCTGAACGCATCTCGCTGTGGCTGCAAGACTGGATCAGCGATCCGAGCTGGCAGAAGGCGTTGATCTGGGGCGGTGCCTTGTTGGTGTCGTTGCCGTTCCTGATCGCCGCTTATCGCAAGCTCAAGGCGTTGTCGATGCTGCTGGCGGAGATGGGTGTGAAGCCGGAGATGGCCGGGCGTCACACGCAGCGAGTGCGCCGGGTGATCTCCGAAGTGATCCCGATTCTCTCACTGCTGGTGATTTTCCTGCTGCTGGCAGCCTTGTCGGCCAGTATCTTGCCGACCAACAAGTTGCTGGTACTGATCGCCGTGGTCGCGGCCGCCGTGGCGGCGCTGCTCTGGCGCTGGTTCATCCGCGTGCACACGCGGATGCAGGTGGCCTTGCTGGAAACCCTCGACAACCATAAGGAGTCGTCGGGGCACTGACCTGCCGGGGCGGCTGGCTGATCAGCTTTCCAGCCAGACGTCCCGCGCCCAGTGCCACACCGATTCCCAGGTTTCCTCGGCAATCAGCTCTTCTTCGGCCTGCCACAGCACCACCGTGCCATCCTCTTCGACACAGTAGTAGTCATCGCCGTCCTGACAGATTGGAATCAGGCTGCGATCCACGCCGGCATCCCAAGCGTTGGCGGCGACATCCGGCAAGTAGGTGTGGGATTGTGGGTCGGTGACAGTTACCGGTTCGAGGCTACCGTAAACCACGTCGCTGACGGTCAGCAAAAACTCTCTGAAGACAAACGGAATGTCGATGAACAGCTGTTCTTCGATTTCGACCAGCAGATCTTCGTCAGGCAACTCCAATGGAACCGGCACGGGTTCGTTGGCTTCACGCAGTTGTTCGATGATTTCTTCCACGTCCGGGATCCTCTTGCTTGAATGGCGCGGTTTATATGGGCCGGTTTATACAGTAGCTCGCTATAGATGCAACCGCGAAATAGAAAACCCCAGCCGAGACTGGGGTTTTTTATTACGGCAAGTGAAGCCTGGAAGGGATCAGCCGTTCTGGCGGATACCGGCCACCAGCCAAGGCTGGTTCTCGCCCTGCGGACGTTCCATGTTCCAGCTTTCGCTGAACACTTCGCCCTGGTCGAAGCGCGAGGTTTTCGAAACACCGCTGAAGGTCAGAGTGGCGATGGTCTTGTCGGCACGGTCATCCACGCCGTCCAGTTGTACCTGGAGGTTGTCGATGTAGGTCGACTGGAACGCGTCGCCCAGATCTGCACGCTCACGCTTGAGGAACTCAAGCATTTGCGGGGTCACGAACTCGGCGATCTTGTCCATTTCGTTGGCGTCCCAGTGCTGCTGCAGCGACTGGAAGTGGCTGCGTGCAGCTTCAAGGAAGTTCTGCTCGTTGAACCAGGCCGGCGCGTTGATCACCGGACGGGCGGCAGCAGGTGCAGCCGAACCACCGAAGATCGAACCCATGGCGGCAGGCTTTTGCTCGAACACTTCACGCTGCATCGGCGCGCCGGCCGGAGCGAATTGCTCTTGCTGCTTGCGGCGACGCGCGGCGATGAAGCGGAAGATCACGAACGCGATCACGGCCATGATCAGGATGTCGAAGATCTGCATGCCCTGGAAGCCGCCGCCCATGAACATGGACGCGAGCAGGCCACCGGCGGCGATACCGGCCAGAGGGCCGAGCCATTTCGAAGCACCGCCGGCCTTGGCAGCAGCGCCAGCGGCACCGGCAGCACCTGCGGTCGCAGCGGCGCCGCCGACACCTGGAGAAGAAGGAGCCATCTGGCTGGTCTGGTGCGTCGGCGCAGCGCCGGCGCTTTTGCCACCACCAAAGCGCTTGGCGTTGGCGTCGAGGCTCATCGTCAGGCCGATGCACAACGCCATGGCGATGCTAAGAAAACGTTTCATAAAGGGAATTCCCGTTTGTGGAGACACGCGCGCCATGTTGCACAGCTGAAGTGTTACTGGCTAGCGAGAGAGTGTTTCGGGCTTTTGCCTGACAGGTCGCGTTCAGCTTCGCGAGGCAATAAGAGCATGTACTTTTGGCTGTAGGAAAAGGAGATAGGTTCCGCAGGATTGTTGGTCAGAACACCAAACCCTGTGGGAGCGAGCCTGCTCGCGAAAGCCGCACCGCGGTCTATCAGATAAACCGCAGCGATTTCATTCGCGAGCAGGCTCGCTCCCACAAAAACAGCAAAACTGGTATCAGATTGCTTCCAGCTTGGCATAACCGAGCATCAGCCATTTGCTGCCTTCGCTGAAGTTCACCTGCACCCGTGCCTGGGCGCCGGCGCCTTCGAAGTTGAGGATCACCCCGTCACCAAAGATCGAATGGCGTACCGCCTGACCGAGGCTGAAACCCGTTTCCGGAATCTCGCTGCCGCTGAACAGATTGCTGCCGCTCATCGACTGATTGCCGCCGAACGGTCGGCTGACGCTGTTCGACAAGCGCACTTCCTGAATCAGGCCTTTCGGTACTTCGCGGACGAAACGCGAGACCTTGTTGTAGGTCTCGCTGCCGTACAGGCGTCGGGTTTCAGCGTAGGTCATCACCAGATTCTGCATCGCCCGGGTAATGCCCACGTAAGCCAGACGCCGTTCTTCTTCAAGACGCCCCGGTTCTTCCAGGCTCATCTTGTGCGGGAACAGGCCTTCTTCCATGCCCACGAGGAACACGTAAGGGAATTCCAGGCCTTTGGCGCTGTGCAGGGTCATCAGTTGAATGCTGTCTTCGTGTTCGTCAGCCTGAGTGTCCCCGGCTTCCAGCGAAGCATGGCCGAGGAACGCCGCCAGTGGCGTCAGCTCTTCGTCCTCTTCGGTGTTCTCGAAGTTGCGCGCGGCGCTGACCAGTTCCTCAAGGTTTTCTACCCGGGCCTGGCCTTTCTCGCCTTTTTCCGCCTCGTGATAAGCGATCAGACCGGATTGCTCGATGACGGTTTGCGTCATCAAATGCAGCGGCATTTCCAAGCACTTGGCGGCGAGATTTTCGATCAACTCGATAAACGCACCCAGCGCCCCGGCGGCGCGACCGGTCAGGCCTTTGTTGGCGACCAGTTGGCGCATCGCTTCCCACATCGACACATCGCTGTGGCGTGCATGGTCGCGAATCGCTTCGACGGTTTTTTCACCGATGCCACGGGCTGGAACGTTGATTACCCGCTCCAGCGCCGCATCGTTGCCACGACCTTCAAGCAAACGCAGATAGGCCATGGCGTTCTTGATTTCGGCACGTTCGAAGAAGCGCTGGCCACCATAAATGCGGTAGGGAATGCGCTCACGCAGCAAGGCTTCTTCGAGAACGCGCGACTGGGCGTTGGAGCGGTACAGAATCGCGATATCGCTGCGGGCCAAGCCGGTTTTCAGCGCGCTTTCGATGGTTTCGACAACATAGCGTGCTTCGTCGTGCTCGTTGAACGCGGCATACAGATTGATCGCTTCGCCATCGCCGCCGTCGGTCCACAGCTCTTTGCCCAGACGCCCGGTGTTGTTGGCGATGAGGGCGTTTGCCGCTTTGAGGATGCCGGCAGTGGAGCGGTAGTTTTGCTCCAGACGAATGGTCACGGCGTCCGGGAAGTCGGCGGAGTATTGATGGATGTTTTCGATCTTCGCCCCGCGCCAGCCGTAAATCGACTGGTCGTCGTCGCCGACCACCATCAGGCTGTCGCCGCCCTTGCCGAGCAGGCGCAACCAGGCGTACTGCACGGCGTTGGTGTCCTGGAATTCGTCCACCAGAATGTGCCGGAAGCGCTTCTGATAGTGCGCCAGCAGGCCCGGGTGATCGCGCCACAGGTCGAGGGCACGCAGCAGCAGTTCGGAGAAATCGATGACGCCGGCACGCTGGCACGCCGCCTCATAGGCCTCATAGATGCCGCGCATGGTTGCCAGGTACAAATCGCCACTGGCCTGAATGTGTTGCGGACGCAGGCCTTCGTCTTTCTGGCCATTGATGAACCACTGCGCCTGACGCGCCGGCCAGCGTTGCTCGTCGAGGCCGAGCTCGCGGATTACCCGTTTTACCAGCCTTTGCTGGTCATCGCTGTCGAGAATCTGGAAAGTCTGGCTCAGGCCCGCTTCCTGCCAGTGCGCCCGCAGCAAGCGGTGCGCCAGGCCGTGGAAGGTGCCGACCCACATGCCGGCCGGGTTGATCCCCAGCAACTGCTCGATGCGATGACGCATCTCCGCAGCGGCCTTGTTGGTGAAGGTCACCGACAGAATGGAGTGGGGCGAGGCGTTTTCGACCTGGATCAACCAGGCGATACGGTGCACCAGCACTCGGGTTTTACCGGAGCCAGCACCGGCCAGGACCAACTGACGGCCAACGGGGGCTGCTACGGCCTGGCGTTGGGCATCGTTGAGGGAGTTCAGCAGAAGGGAGAGATCATCGCGCATCGGGGCATTCTAGGGTGCGCCGCAGGCCCGGGCAAACCGAGCTTTGCATTAGCCGATGAAACTCCTGTCGATGACGACCGGTCGGTCACTGGCTACAGGCATTGGCCCGCCGCGTTCCCAGGGTTTGGCCGGTGGCAAAGGACGGAAAAGTTTAAGTGAAATTATGATCTTGAGCAGTTTGGCAACGGGATCTGCTTGTGTATGCTCCGTCCACGTTTCGGGCGCACGCCCTCCTTATAAGAACAAGAACGTTGCCCATGACCCTCAGCTCCGAACTGTCGGGCCCCTCCGTGGATCCCCGGGTTATCCGCAAGCACTATGCCGTCGAGATGGCGGTCGAGCGCACGCGTCTGCTGTATCAGGGCTCGTTGTTGCCCACGCTGTTCATGTTGATCAATGGTCTGGTCTGCGCCGCTTTGCTCTGGAGCCCGCAGCGCTATTTCGTGGTCAGCGTCTGGCTGGTGTGGTTGCTGTCACTGGTGGCGTTGCGGGTGATTCAGGTGGCGGCGTTCGATTCGGCGATCCCTGATCGTCAGGCGCAACCGATCTGGCGGCGGATGTTTCTGCTCGGGTCGACCATGACCGGTCTGACCCTGGCCGGTGCCGGCATCGCCCTGGTGCCCGCCGACAACTTCATTCAGCAGGCCTGGGTATTCGGCCTGATCGGCGCCGCAACCCTCTCGGCTAGCGTCGCCTACGCGGTGAGCCTGCCGGCGTTTCTGTCGTTTACCTTGCCCTGCCTGTTGCCGGCGATCGGTTATCTGTTCTGGGGCGGTGACGAGCAGGCGCGCGGTTGGGGCTGGCTCGGTCTGATCCTGCTCGGTTCGCTGAGCGTGGTCGCGTGGCAGGTCAATCGGCTGATTGATCGGGGCTTGCTGCGGCGCTTCCAGAATCAGCATCTGATCGAGCACCTGCAACAGACGCAGTCGCGCAGCGAACAGCTCAATCAGGAACTGGCCAAAGAAATCGACCAGCGCCGCTGCGCCGAGGGCAAATTGCGTGAAGCGCAGGTCGAACTTGAAGACCGCGTTGCCCAGCGCAGCCTTGAACTGGACGCGGCCAATCAGGCCCTTCGCAAAAGCGAAGCGCGGCTGGCGCTGGCGTTGAAGGCCAGTGAGTTGGGTCTGTGGGACTGGAACCTGCAAACCGACGAGGTTCACCACACGCAGATTCAGGAGCTGTTCGGCCTCGCTCCGGAATACGTCACGGCGCTTTTGCGCGACCTCAAGCCACGTCTGCATCCAGACGATGTGCCGACGCTGAAATACGCGTTGATCGAGCACTTGAAGGGGCGCACCGAGGACTATCAGATCGAATACCGCGTACGTCACGGCGATGGCCATTGGGTGTGGATCGAAGACCGAGGCCGCGCCGTAGAGCGCAGCGACAGCGGCCGGGTGATCCGCATGGTCGGCACCCGCCGCGACATCAGCGCCAGCAAAAGCCTCGAAGAGCAGCAGCGCTTGGCGGCGACCGTATTCGAAGCGGCCAGTGAAGGCATCGTGATTCTCGACCCGAACTATGCGCTGATCGCGATCAATCAGGCGTTCAGCCGGGTTACCGGTTACGACATCGAGGACATGCTCGGGCGCAACGTCGTCGAGCTGCCGTGCAGCCGTGATGCCCGCCGCCATTACGTCGCCATCCGTCATGCACTTGAGCAACACGGCAGTTGGCAGGGCGAACTGGTTGAAACCCGCAAGAACGGCGAGCTGTATCCGCAGTGGCTGCAACTGAATGCAGTGCGTGATGGTCGGGGAAATGTCAGCCATATCGTCGGCTTCTTCGCCGATCTGTCAGCACGCCGCGAATCCGAAGAGCGCATGCGCTATCTGACCCATTACGACGAGCTCACCGGGTTGGCCAACCGCTCGCTGTTCCGCGAGCGCTTGCATGAAGCGCATCAACGTTCGCGTCAGGGACGACGCAGTCTGGCGTTGCTGCACATCAATCTGGATCGCTTCAAATTGCTCAACGACAGTCTCGGCCATGAGATTGCTGACCAGTTACTGCAGAAAATGGCGCGCCGGCTGGTCAACGCCTTACCGGAAGCGGATACCATCGCCCGCTTGTCCGGTGACGAGTTCGCCGTACTGTTCGATGCCTACGGCAATCTCTCAAGTCTGGCCCGGGTCGCCACGCGCCTGTCGAGCAAGTTGCGCCTGCCACTGACGGTCGAAGGGCATGAGCTGGTGGTCAGCGCCTCGATGGGCATCAGCATGCTGCCGGACAACGCCCGGGAAATCTCCGCACTGGTCAGCCAGTCGAACATGGCCATGCAACATGCCAAGCATCTGGGCGGGAACAACTTCCAGTTCTATACCGACAGCCTGCAGGCCAGCACCCTTGAGCGCTTGCAGCTGGAAAACCATCTGCGCAAGGCCATCGAAGACAAGCAGCTGAAAGTGTTCTATCAACCGAAGCTGTGCCTGCAAACCGGGCGTTTGAATGCGGCAGAGGCACTGGTGCGCTGGGATCATCCAACCATGGGCCAGGTGCCGCCGGGGGACTTCATCGGGCTGGCCGAGGAAACCGGTCTGATCGGGCCGATCGGCGAATTCGTCCTGCGTCAGGCGTGCTGGCAGGCCTGCGAATGGCAGCGTCAGGGGCTGGAGCCGATTCGTGTTTCGGTGAACCTGTCGGTGCATCAACTGCGTCAGGGCAAACTGGTCAGTCTGGTGCGGCAGGTGCTGGAGGAAACTGGCCTGGCGTCGCACTACCTCGAACTGGAACTGACCGAGAGCCAGTTGCTCGACAGCGTCGAGCACATCATCGCGACCTTCCAGCAACTGCGCGATCTGGGGGTGAAACTGGCCATCGATGATTTTGGCACCGGGTATTCGTCGCTGAGTTACCTCAAGCGCATTCCGGTGGATTACGTGAAGATCGATCAGGCATTCATTCGCGGTTTGGGGGAGGGCAGTGAAGATGCGGCGATCACTCGCGCGATCATTGCCATGGCCCATGGGCTGTCACTGAAAGTGGTCGCCGAAGGTGTCGAGCGCCAGGAGCAGCTGGAATTTTTACGCGCTGAGCGTTGCGATGAAGTGCAGGGTTATCTGATCAGCCGGCCGGTGGAGGCGAGCGGTCTGGCCGGGCTTTTGCGCGAACAGGAAAAACCGTTTTAAGGGCTACATACACCCCATCGCGCCTGATATGGGGACATGGAGTTACGCATTGAGCAGGCAAAAAGCCAATTCATGTAGTATAACTACAAGCGTGCTACATCCTTGCCCATAAGAAGAGTCCAGCCCCTTGAATCTGCTGCAACACATCGCCCAGTCACGTCACCTGTTACGCAAGTCGGAGCTCAAGGTCGCCGACCACGTGCTGCTTGACCCTGCGGCGGTGATGCACAGTTCCATGGCCGACCTGGCCCACAGCGTTGGCATCAGCGAGCCGACCATCGTGCGCTTCTGTCGCGCCATCGGTTGCTCCGGTTTTCAGGATCTCAAACTGAAGTTAGCGCAAAGCCTCGCGGCCGGTGCAAGCTTCGGCCAGTTCGCGATCCATGAAGACGACTCGGTCGCCGACTACAGCCTGAAGATCTTCGACACCACGTTGCACACCTTGATGGAGGTTCGCGAGAAGCTCGATCCGGTTGAGTTGCAGCGTGCGGTGACACTGATGTCGCAGGCGCAGCGGGTCGAGTTCTATGGCTTCGGCGCCTCGGGTGCAGTGGCGGCGGATGCGCAGCACAAGTTCTTCCGTTTGCTGCTGACTGCAGCGGCGTATTCCGATCCGCACATGCAGGCGATGTCGGCGGTGACGTTGAAACCGACCGATGTGGCGATCTGTATTTCGCAGTCCGGGCGTTCCAAGGATCTGCTGATCACCGCCAATCTGGTGCGTGAGAGCGGCGCTTCGCTGATTACCTTGTGCCCGAGCCAGACGCCGTTGGCCGAATTGTCGACCGTCAATCTGGCAATCGATGTGCACGAAGACACCGAAATCTATACGCCGCTGACTTCGCGTATTGCTCACCTGGTAGTGATTGACGTGCTGGCGATGGGCGTGGCGATGGCGCGTGGGCCGAGTCTGGTCAATCACCTGAAGAGCGTGAAGCGCAGTCTGCGCAGCTTGCGCTTGTCGCCGAAAGCCGTGAAAGCGCTGGATGACTGAAGTCATCTAAGGTCGTTCCGACCTTAATCGCGAGCAGGCTCGCTCCCACAGGGGATCTTCGGGGTACACAAATTCTGTGTCATACCGAGATCAAGTGTGGGAGCGAGCCTGCTCGCGAAGGCGTCCTCAAAAACACCACAACCCTGCGCAAGTTTCATCGCACTGTCATCGACACGCAGCCAAACCGTCATCCCCGCCGCCTATCGTGAAACTCCCGTCATCGCCTTGGGAGACTCGAAATGGCTCAGCCCTACGAAGAACGCAACAGCGCCGCGAAAACCCGTCGTCAGCAGGAAGACCAGCGCCGCATGGAGTTTCGCCGCGCTATCGAAGATCGCTTCGAACTCCGTCAGCTTCAAGCCGAAATCGGCGACTTTCCCGAGATCACTCACTGGCAGGCAGCACCCGCAGCTTCCCGTCGAAGCGCTCAACCAGCGCGCTGATCTGCACGCGCTCGCTACGGATAAACGCCAGGAAGGCGTGCGCCACCGGTGACAAGCGTTTGGCTTTGGCTTGCACCAGACACCAGCTACGGAATAGCGGCAATTCCTCGACCGGCAGCTCGACGAGCCCGCCGGTCGCCAGTTCCAGGTTCAGGGCGTGGCGCGTCAACAGCGCCAGGCCCAGACCCGCCTGAACACATTCACGCTGAGCTTCGGCCGAGGCCACTTCCTGAGTCTGGGTGAAGTGCACGCGTTTCTCTTTGAAGTACTCTTCGCAGGCCAGTCGTGTGCCCGAGCCGGGCTCGCGGATCAGCAGCGTGTAGGGTTCCAGATCCTGCAACCGCAGCGGGCCCATGTGTGCCAGCGGGTGATCCGGGCGCGCCACGGCAACAATCGGGTTGTTGAGGAACGGCAGGAAATCCAGACCCATGTCCTGCGGCACCATCGACATGATCACCAGATCGTCGCGGTTGTCGGACAGCCTGCGAATCACCTGGCCACGGTTGACCACGGTCAGTTGCAGATTCACTTCCGGGTGCTGACGCTTGAACGCGGCGAACAGGTGCGGCACGAAGTATTTGGCGCTGGATTCCACCGCCAGTTTCAATTGGCCCTGCAGCGAACCCTGCATGTCGGACAGTTGCATATCGAGGTTTTCCAGACGCCCGAAGATGTCCCGGCTGGCGCGCTGAAGTGCTTCGGCGGCTTCGGTCATGTAGAGTTTTTTGCCGACGTAATCGAATAATGGCTGCCCGATCAGCTCTTCGAGCTGACGAATCTGTAGGCTGACGGCCGGTTGCGTGAGCGACATTTCCTCGGCTGCGCGGCTGTAAGAGCGTAAATCACACACTTCGTTGAAGATCTGCAACTGACGCAATGTCATACGCATCAATGACTTACGCATTTCTTATAGGCTCTGTCGGCAGGCTGATTGTTTAACTATAAGTCTTTACTTATGGCTAACCCAATTTTTATTCATTTTTGTTAATCCCTCATGAGCGCTAGTGTGGACCTGCGACTGAATTGAAACATTTGGTCACGCGTCGACCTGGGTCTAGCAGGTCGTGGTGCCACCGGCTCAAGGGAACCTCCAAGTGATAACAAAGATCCTGATCGCCAACCGTGGTGAGATTGCCGTACGAATCGTGCGAGCCTGCGCCGAAATGGGCATTCGCTCGGTTGCGATTTTTTCCGACGCCGACCGCCATGCGCTGCATGTGAAGCGCGCGGACGAGGCCCACAGCATCGGTGCCGAGCCACTGGCCGGTTACCTGAACCCGCGCAAGCTGGTGAACCTGGCGGTTGAAACCGGCTGCGATGCGTTGCACCCCGGTTACGGTTTCCTTTCGGAAAATGCCGAGCTGGCAGACATCTGCGCCGAGCGCGGCATCAAATTCATTGGCCCGTCGGCGGAAGTCATTCGCCGCATGGGCGACAAGACCGAAGCCCGGCGCAGCATGATCAAGGCCGGTGTACCGGTGACGCCGGGCACCGAAGGTAACGTAGCGGACATCGAAGAAGCCTTGGCCGAGGGCGACCGCATCGGTTACCCGGTGATGCTCAAAGCCACTTCCGGTGGTGGCGGTCGCGGTATCCGTCGCTGCAACAGCCGCGAAGAACTCGAACAGAATTTCCCTCGGGTGATTTCCGAAGCAACCAAGGCCTTCGGTTCTGCCGAAGTGTTCCTGGAAAAATGCATCGTCAATCCCAAGCACATCGAAGCGCAAATCCTCGGCGACAGCTTCGGCAACGTCGTGCATCTGTTCGAACGGGACTGCTCGATCCAGCGCCGTAACCAGAAGCTCATCGAAATCGCCCCGAGCCCGCAACTGACCCCGGAACAGCGCGCCTACATCGGCGACCTGTCGGTGCGAGCGGCCAAGGCGGTGGGCTACGAGAACGCCGGTACCGTGGAGTTCCTGCTCGCCGAGGGCGAGGTGTACTTCATGGAGATGAACACCCGGGTGCAGGTGGAGCACACCATCACTGAAGAAATCACCGGGATCGACATCGTCCGCGAGCAGATTCGCATCGCCTCCGGCCTGCCGTTGTCGGTGAAGCAGGAAGACATTCAGCACCGTGGTTTCGCCTTGCAGTTCCGTATCAACGCCGAAGACCCGAAGAACAACTTCCTGCCGAGCTTCGGCAAGATCACCCGTTACTACGCCCCCGGCGGCCCGGGTGTGCGCACCGACACAGCGATCTACACCGGCTACACCATTCCGCCGTTCTACGACTCGATGTGCCTGAAGCTTGTGGTCTGGGCGCTGACCTGGGAAGAGGCGATGGACCGTGGCCTGCGTGCCCTCGACGACATGCGTCTGCAAGGTGTGAAGACCACCGCCGCGTACTACCAGGAAATTCTGCGCAACCCGGAATTCCGCAGCGGCCAGTTCAATACCAGCTTCGTTGAAAGCCACCCTGAACTGACTAACTACTCGATCAAGCGCAAACCCGAAGAGCTGGCCCTGGCCATCGCCGCCGCCATCGCCGCCCACGCAGGCCTGTGAGGAATACAACAATGTCCAAGAAGATCTTTGTCACCGATACCATCCTGCGCGACGCTCACCAATCGCTGCTCGCCACCCGCATGCGCACCGAAGACATGCTGCCGATCTGCGACAAGCTCGACAAAGTCGGCTACTGGTCGCTGGAGTGCTGGGGCGGGGCGACGTTCGACGCCTGCGTACGGTTTCTGAAAGAAGACCCGTGGGAGCGTCTGCGCCAACTGCGCGCGGCGCTGCCTAACACTCGTCTGCAAATGCTCTTGCGCGGGCAGAACCTGCTGGGCTACCGCCACTACAGCGACGACGTAGTAAAAGCCTTCGTCGCTAAAGCTGCGGTAAACGGCATCGATGTGTTTCGTATCTTCGACGCGATGAACGACGTGCGGAACCTGCGTGTGGCCATCGAAGCGGTGAAGGCTGCCGGCAAACATGCACAGGGCACCATCGCTTACACCACCAGCCCGGTGCACACCATCGATGCGTTCGTCACTCAGGCCAAGCAGATGGAAGCCATGGGTTGCGACTCGGTGGCGATCAAGGACATGGCTGGATTGTTGACCCCGTACGCCACCGGTGAACTGGTTCGCGCGTTGAAGGCCGAGCAATCGCTGCCGGTGTTCATCCACTCCCACGACACTGCCGGTCTGGCGACCATGTGCCAGCTCAAGGCGATCGAAAACGGCGCCGATCATATCGACACCGCGATCTCCAGCTTCGCTTCGGGCACCAGCCACCCGGGCACCGAGTCGATGGTCGCAGCGCTCAAGGGCACCGAGTACGACACCGGCCTGAACCTGGAACTGCTGCAAGAGATCGGTCTGTACTTCTACGCCGTGCGCAAAAAATACCACCAGTTCGAAAGCGAATTCACTGCCGTCGACACCCGTGTGCAGGTCAACCAGGTGCCGGGCGGGATGATCTCCAACCTCGCCAATCAGTTGAAAGAGCAGGGCGCTCTTAACCGCATGGCCGAAGTGCTGGCGGAAATCCCGCGCGTGCGTGAGGACCTTGGCTTTCCGCCGCTGGTGACCCCGACCTCGCAAATCGTCGGCACCCAGGCGTTCTTCAATGTGCTGGCCGGCGAGCGCTACAAGACCATCACCAACGAAGTGAAGCTGTATCTGCAAGGCGGTTACGGCAAAGCGCCGGGCGTGGTCGACGAGAAGCTGCGTCGCCAGGCGATCGGCAGTGAAGAAGTCATCGACGTGCGTCCGGCCGATCTGCTCAAGCCGGAAATGACCAAGCTGCGTGCTGACATCGGCGCCTTAGCCAAGTCGGAAGAAGACGTGCTGACCTTTGCCATGTTCCCGGACATCGGCCGCAAGTTCCTCGAAGAGCGTGCCGCCGGCACCCTTACCCCGGAAGTGCTGCTGCCAATTCCTGAAGTGGGCGGTGTGACAAAAGCGGGTGGCGAAGGCGTGCCGACCGAGTTCGTCATCGACGTTCACGGCGAAACCTATCGCGTCGACATCACTGGTGTCGGTGTGAAGGCCGAAGGCAAGCGTCACTTCTACCTGTCCATCGACGGCATGCCGGAAGAAGTGGTGTTCGAACCGCTCAACGAATTTGTCAGCGGAGGCAGCAGCAAACGCAAGCAGGCGTCGGCGCCGGGCCACGTCAGCACCACCATGCCAGGCAACATCGTCGATGTCCTGGTCAAGGAGGGCGATACCGTCAAGGCCGGCCAGGCTGTGCTGATCACCGAAGCGATGAAGATGGAAACCGAAGTCCAGGCTGCGGTCGCGGGCAAAGTCACCGCGATTCATGTGGCCAAGGGGGATCGGGTCAATCCGGGTGAAATTCTGATCGAGATCGAAGGCTGAGATAACGGCCGCGATCCAACGCTTTAAACCTCGGGGGGGCATGTGCTCCCCTTTTTTTTGCGTATTTTGATCCTGTAGGAGCTGCCGAAGGCTGCGATCTTTTGATGTTGTTTGGCGTTCATAAAACAAGATCAAGAGATCGCAGCCTTCGGCAGCTCCTACAAAGAATGTTGTGTCAGTCAGAACGCCATGCGCCATTGGCCCATTACGCCGTGAGTGCGGCTGTCAGTGGCCATTTCACCCGTGAGACCCACGCCGACCGTGTGATTGGCAGACAGCCCGAGATCGAGGCCTGCATCCACCGACAGGCTGTTGCGATCCAGCGCGGCACCGGCAATTTCAAAGCGTTTGCCGCCCTTGACCAGTTGCTGGCGGGTGTCGCTTTCGATCTCGCCAAAGGTGTGTTTCCAGCCGGCACTGAATCGCGGTGTCAGCGTCATGCCGTTGTCCAGCCGATTGATTTTCGCCGTGCGCAGGCCAAACGTACTGCTGAGGTTGTCGCGGGTTTGTCCGAAGACTTCCAGCGCCGCATCCCCACCGTTTTCACGGTAGCTGTCGCGTTGATAGCGCTGATAGCCGACGCTGGCAAACGGTTCGAGCGTCGCGTTGTGCCGGCCAATGTTGACCGCCAGTTCGGCAAAGGCTTGTTGGGTGTTGGCGTCATAGTTGCCCTTGAGGCGATCGCTGAAGCCGTTGAAGGCCACGCGACGTTTGCTGGCGCCGTCATGACTGGCGTAGGTCGCCCCGAGACGCAGTGAGAAGGGGCCGTCCTGACGTGCGGCGTAGGCACCGAGGTGCCAGCTGTCGAGTTCGCCATCGTATTGCCGGGCATCGAGTCTGGTCTGCGATTTACCGCCGACCAGGCCGACATGCCATTGCTCGTTGAGCCGCCAGTCGGCGCCCATGACCAGGCCTTGGGTAGCGTGTTTGAGGGTGCTGTCGAAGTTGCGGTCGACTTTGCCACCATGGCCAAGCGCCTGAATCCACACGCGCCCGGAATCGGCAGCGCCGGCGGCCTGACGCGGCGAGTTGCCGGAACTGTAGGCAGAACCGTAACGGCTATTCAGTTGCTGCATGGCCGAAAGCATGCTCGCGCTCACCGGAGTGATGCTGCTCAGCGTGGCTTTGGCGAGGTTGGCGTTGCTGCCGGCGGCGAGTTGTTCGAGGGCGACCGGTGCGGTGGTTTTGTCGCTGGTCAGAAGCGCGGCGACTGCTGCGTTTGCAGGTTTTATTGGCGCAGGTGCGGGCTGTTCGGCGGACTCGTTAACTTGCGCAGTAAGAGGTTCGTCCGGCATTGGCGAAGGGGTGGACTCTGCAATGGGAGTCGGCGCTGAAGTCGGAACAGGAACAGAAATTGGAGCTGGTGCAGACGCCGTCAATGGCGTTGGTGTCGCAGATGGCGCAGGTGCTGTTGGATCGACAATGCCCTCGGCAGCGGCACGAGCGTTGTCTGTCGTGGCAGCGCTCGAAAGCGGCTCACCGTTACGGGCGTAAGTCAGCCCGACGGACTTTTTGTTGTATTGCGCAGTGGCTGTCATGAAGGCGAGGTCGCTAACGACCGTGCCGAATTCGCCTTCTACCTTGCCGGCTTCGAGGATTTTGTACTGTCTGCTTTGCGGATATTCTCCCGGAGCCGCAACGACTTTCAGGGTGGCGCCTTCCAGCTTGGCGGTGCCATCAACCTTGATCGTTTGACTGCCACCGGGGGTTACCTCGTAAGCCAGTTCGGCGGTCGGGGACAAGCGCAAGTCGCCTTTCACGCGCGGGCTGCCTAGCACCTCATTGACGGTGAGCAGGCCGGCGACCTCCAGGCTTCCCACCACACCTTTACCGGCAAAGCTGCCACCGCTCTCGACATACACGTCGCCCTTGATGCTTCCCAAGTTGGTCAGAGCGGTACCACTGTTCACCAGCACACCTTCCTTGAAGTCTCCCTTGGAACTCGACGTCCAGGCTCCTCGAGCGAGAAATAGACCGTTGAAGTTACGTGTGTCTTTCAACTCTCCGCCTTCAGCGGCATTCAAAAAGAGGACGTTATCCCCCTCGCCACCATCCAGCAGGCCCGTAAAGCTTGCGCCGTCCGTGAGCGTGATCAGATCGTTTACAGCGGTACCTTTAAAAGTCTTTTCAGGGGTTTCAAAAGCGATGGGCACCGTACTTGGGGCAGTGAGAAATGCCCTGAGTCGTTCAAGCGCCATTTCTTTATGGCTGGTTTCGGACGATTCTGCAGCATCCATTATTGCGGGTGAATCAGCGACTTCAGAGGGTTGCTGAGCGTTGGCGACCGCTACGCAACCCAGCGCCAGCGAAATGGCCAAAGCCAAGTGTTTTGGTTTGAATATGTGTTGAGTGGGCATCGGGTTGGGCCTTTCTTTGGAAGAAGACCCAACTCTATTGATGCACCCGAAAATCCGATGTCGGCTGCTTCCCGTAGGCTTGCAGGCGACATCGCATCATTTTGTAGAAAATGACCGCGAGATTCGCAACCAAGACTTTTACTCGGCTGCTGCGGTCCTTTTTCCTACAATCAATCCAGCCCCCGCCGACTGTTCAACCTCAAAAACTCATCTGCCACTGCCCGATCAAACCGTGATTGCGGCTGTTGCTGCCGATCTCACCGCTGTATCCCACACCCAGCGTGTGCCGCGCCGAGATCCCCACATCCAGCCCGGCTTCCAGCACCAGGCTGTCGCGATCCAGCGAGCTGCCATCGACACTGAACGCCGTGCCGCCGGTTATAAAGGCCTGACGAGTCGAGCTGCTGACATCGCCATAGGTGTGTTTCCAGCCAGCGGCCATGCGCGGGGTCACGCTCATGCCGTTGTCCAGGCTGCTCAGGTGCGCTAGGCGCAGGCCGAAGGTGCTGCTGAAGTT
Source organism: Pseudomonas sp. Mb7 (assembly GCF_054790525.1). Classification (NCBI taxonomy): domain Bacteria; kingdom Pseudomonadati; phylum Pseudomonadota; class Gammaproteobacteria; order Pseudomonadales; family Pseudomonadaceae; genus Pseudomonas; species Pseudomonas sp. Mb7. The sequence continues at coordinate 5,562,130 of NZ_CP186501.1, read as the reverse complement.
GTCTTGGGTCTGGCTGTCGACTTGCAGTGCGGCGGCGCCACCTTTTTCCTGGTAGCCGTCGCGGTGGTAGCGCTGATAGCCGAGGCTGGCGAATGGTTCGGCGCTGAGGCGCCCGCTGCCCATGGCATAGCCGAGTTCGGCGAAGGCTTGCTGGCTATCGGCGTCGTAGTCGCCTTTCGGGCGGTCGCTGAAACCATTGAAGGCGATGGTGCGTTTGCTTTCGCCCTGATGGCCGCTGTACGCCGCGCCGAGGCGCAAAGCGATCGGGCCGTTCTGGTGCAGCGCGTAGACGCCGGCGTGCCAGCTCTCGACGTTGCCGTCGACGCCGGTCGCGTCCAGATCGGTTTTCGAATAGCCGCCCAGTACGCCCAGACGCCACGCCGGATTCAGTGCCCAGTCGGCGCCTAGCACGCTGCCCTTGGTGCGTTGCTCCAGACCACTGCTGCCGTGTTCGCCATCGAGCTTGCCGTAGCCGCCGATGCCTTGCAGCCAGAGCCGGCCGCGAGCGTTCGGATCATTCAGGTTGCGCGCCTCGGTCGGCACGCCGTTGGCCGCCAGCACGGGCGTGTCGCGTTGATCGAGGCCGACCAGCAGTCCCGGGCTGCCGCCCATTTGCTGCATCGCCGAGAGCATGCTGTTGCCGACCTGACTGCTGGCGCCGAGGGTGGCGCTGGTCAGGTTGGCGTTGCTGGCGCCGGCCAGTTGCTCGATTGCCGCGCCAGCGCTGCTTTGGCTGGTATTGAGCAGGGCGTTGTACAACGCATTGTTTTTACCGATCGAGGCGAGGCTGTTGGCGGCGTTGCTGCCGTTGCCGGTCGTGGCGAACTCATTGAACGCCACGTCATTGCGGGTGTAGGTCAGGTCGACCTGGGTTGGCGTGTAGGCGAGGGTCGGCGTCAGGAACGCATAGTCGCTGCTGACCTTGCCGAAAGTGCCGTTGACCTGCGCCGCTTGCAGCACGGTGTAGTGGCTCTGCCATGGATAGGTGCCGCTGCCGGGATTCACCGCGAGGGTTGCGCCGTTGAGATTGGCGATGCCGCCAACCTGCACGGGCGCGCTGCTGCCGTCGGCGTTGACACCGTAGGCGAGAGTGGCGGTGCTGCCCATGGTCAAATCGCGAACAATCGTGGCGCGGCCGAGTCCGGTGTCCGTGTGCAAAATGCCGTTAACGTTAAGATTGCCCACCGAGCCGCCACCGGCATACACACCGCCCGCGTCGACGGTCAGGTTGCCAGCGATGCTGCCTTGATTGATCAGCGTTGCGCCGTTGCGCACCGCGCCGCCGTCGCTGAAATCACCACTGCCCGACAGCGTCCACGCGCCTTGCTTGACCTCCAACCATTCGAAGTTGCGACTGGCGCCGAAGCTGCCACCGGCCGCATCGTCCATCACCACCCGGTCGTAACCGCTGCCGCCATCCACCACGCCGACAAAGCGACTGCCGTTGCGCAAGGTCAGGCTGTCGTTTCCGCCACCCAGATCCAGCGCCAGGCCATTGCTGCCGCTGATCGTGCCGCCGTTGATGACGTTGTCGGCGAAATCACCGACGAACTTCACGCCAAAACCGTTGAGGCCTTGAATGGTGCCGAAGTTTTCCAGCGTGGTCGCCGCCAGTCCCGAGCCGCCGCTGCCATCGTCGACCAGAATGGCGCTGTCGGCACCGCTGATCAAAGCGTTGCTGGCGTTGAGGATGGAACCGCCACCCAGCGCGATACCCTCGCTGCCGTTGGCGAAACCACCCTTGTCCACACCGCCCGCACCGACGCCCTGAATGGTCCCGTAGTTTTCGATGTGGGCGATCTTGTCGATGTCCACGCCGTCGCCGTCACCGTTCGCTTGCAAGCCTGAGTAAGCCCCGGTGATGGTGCCGTGGTTGATCACCGTGCCATCGCCGTCGGAACCGAAGCCGGAACCATTACGGCCGGTGATCTGCCCGTAGTTGATCAGCGTCGCGCCAAGATCGGTGGTGATGCCGTGCCGGCCACCGGAAATCACCCCGTAGTTGGTCACGCTGACGCCGCTCGCGGAGTCAATATCGATGCCATCGAACTTCTCGTCGGCATTGTGCGAATCGCCGGTGGAAATCTCGCCGTAGTTGGTAATGGTCGCATTGGCGCCGGTCTTCATGCCGTCACTGGCGTCGCCGCGAATCAGCCCGCCGACGCGGTTGATAATGGTGGTTTTCACGCCGGCACTGCGTAGCGCATCGAGGTCCAGTCCCTGGCCGGTGGTGGAGCGAATCACGCCGCTGTTGTCGATCAACAGACTGCCGCTGACAAAGTTGCTGTCGATGCGCAAAGCATCGTTGACGCCGAGAATCTGCCCGCCGCTGCGGTTGTAAATCGTGTAGTTGCGCGCCTGGGTCAGGTCACCGCTGCTGTCGATGGCCCGGCCACCGCTGGAAACGATTTTGCCGGCGTTATCGATCACCACACCTTCACTACTGGTCTTGTCTTTCAGGCTCACGGCCTTGCCGCTGTTGGTGATGCTGCCCGGTGCGGAAATCGTCAGCGTATCGCTGCCTCCCAGCGTTTGCGCTGCCGTAGTGGCGGTGTCGATCTGCACGGTTTTGCCGTGGGCTGCCGTGGCGGTGATCAACAGGGCAATGGCGAGAGACAGACGCTGGGGCGGGAACGGCATGGTCGGACGGCCTTTTTGTTATAAGACGGGCCGTCCTGTATAGCGAAGGGTTTTTACAGAATGATGTCGGTTGCTGATCTGCATTGTTTTGCATTCAGATTTCGCTTGTCAGGAGTAAATCTGCATTTTGTTGCAGATTTTGGCGTTCTATCAGGCTTTGAATGCACTACATTGCATCCGGCATCAATGAAGGCTCTGTTGAAATGTATTTAAAAGTAGAGGAAATGAAAGCGTGGGATCTGCAATGAGCCTGACGGTAGCTGAGCGCATGGCGCTCATCGAAAGCATCCAAGAAGCGCTGGCCGACGGGACATTGGACATCAGCGAAGCCGTCCGCCGTTTACGAGTGGAGGTGACAGGGCTGCATCAAATCCAATTCGCTAAGATGTGCAAAATTTCGGTCCGCACGTTGATACACATAGAGCACGCTGAGGGTAATCAGACGTTGAGGTCGTTGGACTCAATATTCCGATTGTTTGGCCTGAAAATGGGCGTCGTGCGGATACGCCGAGAGCCCCATTAAAACCCGACGCAGCCCGCAATGTGCTGATCGCCCTAGCTACGCCGCACATATGCCTTTCCATAATGGCGTTCCATTTTCGCCTGAATCAATTCCAGTCCAATCGACATCAGCCAGTAAATGATCGCCGCCGTCGTCAGCATTTCGATATAGCGGTAGCTTGAGCGTCCATAGGACTGGGCGAGAAACATCACTTCCCAGACGCCCATTACCGAAATCAGCGACGAGTCCTTGAGCATCGAGATGAACTGGTTGGTGGTGGGCGGGATGATCGTGCGCATGGCTTGCGGCAGGGTGATGCGCCAGAAAATCACCGTCTCGCGCATACCCAGTGCCAGCGAAGCTTCGCGCTGGCCGTGGTCGACACCGAGGATGCCGGCGCGGAAGATTTCGCTGAGATAGGCGCCGTAGTTCAACGACAGGGCAATGATGCCCGCGACGATGGCGCCAGGCACGATGCCCAGTTGGGGCAAGCCCAGGTAGATCAACAGGATCTGAATGAGCAGTGGCGTGCCGCGAAAGAACGAGGTGTAGAAACTGGCGATGCCGAACGCCACGGCGCTTTTCGACAGGCGCGCCAATGCCGTGATGAAGCCCAGCAGGGACGAGGCGACAATCGAGCACATACACAGGAAAAGCGTCAGCGCCGCGCCTTGCAGAAAGCCGTTGGGCGCCAGGTGCAAGCCGACCAGGTTGGGCAGTTTGTCGAGGATGATCGAGAACTTCAGGTCGAAGCTCAGGAAGAACCCGGCGAACAGGCAGAACAGCGCCGCCCATGTCAGGTACAGCCGCGTACGAAAACCGAACAGGCGTTGCAGGCGTGATTCAGCCACCGGTTGTGGTGGCTGTGGAGGTGTCGGGAAAGAAGTCATTGGCTTATATCAGCGCCGATCCATTTTTGTGACAGCTTGCTCAGGGTGCCCTCCTGCTTCAGTTGCGCGAAGACTTCACGCACCTTGGCGTCCCATTGCGCATCACCCTTTTCGATGGCCACCGAATTCGGCTCCGAGTACAGCGGCGCGCCGGCCAGTTTGAAGCGTTTGTCTTCGTTCAGGCGTGGCTGCGCGGTGACGAGGTTGGTGAGGATTGCATCCAGGCGCACGCCGGCGCCCAGGCCCAAATCCTGGAAGGCGACGTTGTCGGTATCGTACGGCGCGATCTGCACATCTTCGAACGGGTACTGCAACTGCTTGTCTTCGGCACCTTCGATGACCAGGTTCTTGTTCAGATAGCTTTCGTAACTGGACGCGCTGGTGAGGCCGACTTTTTTGCCGCTCAGATCCTTGGCGTCGTGGATCCGCTCATCCTTGGCGTTGACCACGATCACCGCTGGCGAGGCGTAGTACTCGACCGGGAAGTCGAACACTTCGGCGCGGGCCTTGCTCGGCGTCATCGAGCAGATGCAGATATCGTAGCGCCCGCTCCAGCGGCCGGCGGCAATGACGTCCCAGGACGGTGTCTCCAGTCGCAACTTCACGCCTAACTTGTCAGCCACGGCCTTAGCGACGTCAACATCGAAGCCATCAAGCTGATTCTGGTCATTGAGAAACGAGAACGGTGGGTAGCTTTCCATCAGCACGCCGACCAGTTCTTTCTTTTGCTCGATACGGTCCAGCGTCGTGCCACCAAAGGCTTGCGTGGAGGCGACCAGAATGGTCAGGCCCAAGGCCAGTAGCGGTTGAAATTTCACAGTCGATCCCTGGGTAAAAAAGAGGTTGTTTTTAACGGAATGGTGCGTATTAAATAGTTATAAGAACGACTCTGATAGTGAGTTATTTTCATAAGCATATGAGTGAAAAGCATATGGGCGCAGGCAGCACGATTATTCTCGATGGCGGCATGGGCCGTGAGTTGCAGCGCGCGGGTGCGCCATTTCGTCAGCCCGAGTGGTCGGCGCTGGCGTTGAGCGAGGCGCCGCAAGCGGTTGAGGGGGTACATGCCGCTTATATCGCCAGTGGCGCCAATGTGATTACCACCAACAGTTATGCCGTGGTGCCGTTCCATATTGGCGAAGAGCGCTTCGCCGCTGAAGGGCAGGCGCTGGCCGCGTTGGCCGGTGAGCTGGCGCGACGTGCGGTGCAGGCCTCGGGGAAATCCGTGCGAGTGGCTGGCTCATTGCCGCCGCTGTTTGGCTCCTATCGTCCGGATCTGTTCAACGCCGACCGAGTGACCGAGTTGCTGGCGCCCTTGGTCAATGGCTTGGCCCCGCACGTTGATCTGTGGCTGGCGGAAACCCAAAGCTCGATCATCGAGGCGCGTGCCATTCACGCCGGGTTGCCGAAGGATGGCAAACCGTTCTGGTTGTCGTTCACCTTAAAGGACGAAGACACCGATGAAGTACCGCGCCTGCGCTCTGGTGAGCCAGTCGCCGAGGCGGCTGCGGTGGCGGCTGAGTTGGGCGTCGAGACGTTGTTGTTCAATTGCAGTCAGCCGGAAGTGATCGGTGCCGCGATTGATGCCGCGCGTGACACCTTCGAGCGTTTGGGGGCGAAAATTCACATTGGTGCTTACGCCAATGCGTTTCCGCCGCAGCCAAAAGAAGCTACGGCCAATGACGGACTTGATCCGCTGCGCGATGACCTGGATCCGCCGGGTTACTTGCACTGGGCGATTGACTGGCAGCAGCGCGGTGCGAGCCATTTGGGCGGTTGCTGCGGGATCGGGCCAGAGCACATTGCGGTGCTGGCGCAAAAACTGGGCTTAAAATAGATCAAAAGATCGCAGCCTGCGGCATCTCCTACAGGGTGAACGTCAATCCCGTGTAGGAGCTGCCGAAGGCTCGGGCCGCGTTCGGACGATCTTTTGCTTTGACGATTTAACTACGGCATTCCACCAAGCCTTTCACCTGCCCGTCGGGCGTCTGATTTTCATCCGACAGCCACCGCTCGAAACCTGCCGCAATTGCCGGCCACTCTCCATCCAGAATCGAGTACCACGCAGTGTCGCGGTTTTGGCCCTTGACCACCATGTGCTGGCGGAACACGCCTTCGAAGCTGAAGCCCAGACGTTCGGCGGCGTATTTCGAGCGGGCGTTGCCGTTGTTGCATTTCCATTCGAGGCGGCGGTAGCCGAGTTCGAAGGAATATTTGGCCAACAGGTACACCGCCTCGGTGCTTCTCGGCGAGCGCTGCATCGGCGCGCCGAAGGTGACGTGGCCGATTTCGATACGGCCCTGGGCCGGGACAATCGACATCAGGCTAAGGATGCCTTGTACCTGACCGCTGGCGCGATCGACGACGCTGAAGAAATACGGGTCGCTGGCGGCCGCGTGGTTGTTCAGCCAAGCGTCGAAAACGCTGCGTTCCGGGAACGGGCCGTAGGGCAAATAATCCCAGAGTTTCGGGTCGGCACCGGGGCCTTCGAGTGCGGCGAACAGTTGGTCACCGTGGCGCGCCGGGTCGAGTCTTTCCAGACGGATAAAACGCCCTTCAAGCAAGGTGGCGGTGGGGGCGGGGACGCCTTTCCAGTCAGCGAGTGAAGCGATCATGCGTGCGTCTCCTTAAAGGGCTTGGCGAAACTGGATGAAGCCCGGGCGTTCGGCGATACGCTCGTAGAGCTGGATCGCGGTGGCGTTGGTTTCGTGGGTCAACCAATGAACCTTGCAGCAGCCGTCAGCCTTGGCGGTGGCGTAGACGTGTTCGATCAACCGGCGGCCGACGCCGGTGCCCCGGGTCTCCGGGATCACCAGCAAGTCCTGCAGGTAGCAGGAGTTTTCGATGCTCCAGTTCGAACGATGATAGATGTAATGCACCATGCCTACCGCTTTACCGCCAGCCCAGGCGAGGGCGGCGTGGGTCGGTTCGTTCGGGTCGAGAAAGCGCTGCCAGGTGCTGTGCGTCACAGCGTCCGGCAGTTCGGTGTTGTAGAAACGCAGGTAGGCCTGCCATAGCGGCAGCCAGGCGGCGTGGTCGTCGGCGCTGACCGGGCGAATGTCGATCTGACTCATGGGGGATTTCCTTAGCGCATCAATCGGGCGAGGGTTTGATCATTGATGTCCGGGCTGGCGGCCAGGCCTTCGCGGACGCCGGCAATGTCTTCGGCGCTGCGGTTCTGGCTGAGCTTGCGCTTGCCTTCGAGACGGTCGATGGGAATGGCGAAACCGACAATCGCCTTGAGCATGCCGTCGATGTAATCGGCGGGCGCGTCGGCGACTGACCACGGCTGGGCGCGGCCGGCCTCATGCCGGTCGGTGAGGGTGCTGACAATGTCGAGCAGGCGTCCGCCATCGCTGAAGGTTTCGGCGTGGCCATAAGCGTGCACGGCGATGTAGTTCCAGGTCGGCACGACTTTGCCGTGTTCGGCCTTGCTCGGGTAAAAGCCCGGGCTGACGTAGGCATCGGCGCCGGCGAAGATCAGCATGGCTTCGGCGCCGTCGCGCAGGTCTTTCCACTGTGGGTTGGCGCGGGCCAGGTGCCCGTAGAGCGTGCCGTACTCGCCTTGTTCGCAATGCAGCAGTACCGGCACATGGCTGGCCTGCAAGCCACTTTCGCCATGACTCACCAGAATGGCGAGGCGGGTGGCGAGAATCAGTTCGTGCAGTTGGGACAACTCTTCGATGGCAAAGGCGCGTGGCGTGTACATGGGCAGATTTTCCTTGGCGAATGCCAGCATCCTAGGCAGGCTATTGGTCTGTTGTAAGAGCCATTGATGACCAATTTCATAGGTCCATTGCCATGCCCGATTCGCCGCTGTTATCCATGCCGTTCAACCCTGCCGGGATCGAGCTTGATCGCCGTCAGGGTTTGAGCCGTCAGCTGTATCAGGCTTTGCGCCTGCGCGTACTGGATGGACGGCTGGCGAGTGGCACGCGGTTGCCAGCCAGTCGCGATCTGGCGGCGGCGCTGGGGATTTCGCGTAACAGCGTTGTGCGCGCCTACGATCAACTCTATGCCGAGGGTTTTATTGAAGGGCGAGTGGGGGACGGAACCTACGTCGCACAATTGATGCCAGTAACGGCCTCGGCAAAAAAACTATCCACAAAAGTATCCACAGGGTTTTCAACAGGCTTACCCACAGCCTTATCCACAAATTGGCTGGATTTACCTGTGGTTTCATCCAGTAAAGTTATCCACAGCGGTGGTTTTTCGCGCATTGAAAACAACCATTTGTCCAAGCCACCGAGCGGTCCACCGCGAGCCTTTCGCGTCGGGGTTCCGGCGTTTGATCTGTTCCCATTCGAGGTGTGGGCCAAGCTGAATGCGGCTTTCTGGCGTAAACCGGATCTGGAGCAGTTGTGTTACGGCGACCCGTCAGGCGACGCGCGCCTGCGTGCAATGATCGCTGCCTATTTGCGTAGTTCGCGCGGCATGCAGTGCTCGCCTGAGCAAATTGTGATCACCAGCGGCGCACAGCAAGGCATTAGCCTTTGTGCACAGCTGCTGGTGGAGCCGGGCGATGGTGTGGCGATCGAGAATCCGGGCTACCGCGCGGCCGGTCATGCGTTCGCGGTGGCGGGCGCTCGTTTGCACGGGATTGCCGTGGACGAGGAGGGCATGGACTGCTCGGCGTTGTCGGCCACCGGGGATTGTCGTGTGGCGTATGTGACGCCCTCTCATCAGTACCCGACAGGCGTGGTGATGAGTCTTGCCCGGCGCCTCGAACTGCTCGCCTGGGCCGAGCGCAACCAAGGCTGGATCGTCGAGGACGACTACGATGGCGAATACCGCTACACCGGTGCGCCGCTGGCGCCGTTGGCGGCACTCGATCGACAGGGGCGAGTGCTGTATGTCGGCACTTTCGGCAAAGTTGCCTTTCCGGCATTGCGCCTCGGTTATCTGGTGCTGCCGCCGGCGCTGGTCGATGCCTTCTCGCAACGCCGCGCGGTGGATGTCCGCCATTCCGAGGTCAGTACCCAAGCGGTGATGGCCGAGTTCATGGCGGCCGGGCATTTCCAGCGGCATATCCGGCGCATGCGCCGCGCCGCCCTGAGTCGTCGCAATACCTTGCTCCACGGTTGGCCGACCGCCATTGCCGGTGTTGGAGATTTGCCCGCCGTTTCCGCCGGGCTGCACCTGACGGTGGCCGTAACAAGCATCGAGCGCGAGCAGCAGTTGATTGCGCAGGCAGCAGGCGTTGACGTGGAGATCAACGGCTTGAGCAGTTACTGGCTGCCGGACTCCACTGCACCGCTGGACCAGCGCGCCGGGCTGGTCCTGGGCTTTGCCGCCGTCCCTGAACCTGACATTACAGCGGCACTGAAGCGCTTGCGGCAGGTTTGGCAGGCGTGAAGAACAGATGCTCGGCTGACTGTCGTGAAATCTCGCTGCGATGGATTTCGAGGAGCTGCGAACTGGTGGGATCGCTCGGCTCGTGGGAACCGCCGATGTGTCGTTGCGCGACTGTTTTCATATGACCGGCGGTGAACGAAGCGACGGGAGCGTCGACACTGCTGTAGTGGAAGTGTGCGTAACACAGCACCTTGCCGGTGTGGGCATCGCGTACTTCGTATTCGTCGAGAAAACCCCTTGAGTGGCCTTTGAGCCGGCGACGGGTAATGGTTTTGGAAACCGTTACTTCACCTTTTTCTTTGAGCCACTGCACCCCCGCCGCAGTCGGTGGTTGTTGTTTGACCAGTCCGATGCGAATGCTGGTGCCTTTTTCGTCAAGGGCGTTAGCGGCCTCGTCAAGCTTGTGGCTGATTTCTTCGGTCGGCTTTTTGAAGTCTGCGGTCAGATTACTGGCGGTCAATGCTTCATCAATCGCCGCATTGGCTTCGCGCAAGACAGCGGCATGCTTGTGGTATTCCTCCTCGACCTCGACAGGTATCCGCCGCCCTCGTTTGAGGTGAGCCTCGATACGTTGGTGGAATGCATCCAGGCCGTCGATCAGCGCCTGGCCGGCACGGCTGCTGGCACTCACGGAAGAATGGGCCTTGGGTTGGCGGGTCTTTGCCGTGCGCTGTTCTACCCAGACACCGGGTGACTCTTCCTGGAATGTGGCGATGACACCCGTCAGGGTGGTTCGTACTTCCACCTGGTCGGATTTTTGCCCCTTGATGCGTTTTTTTCGATTGCCGACTACCGTGCCTCTGGATTGGGTTTTGATGATCTGGCGCGTTGATGATCTCGCCTTCGAAGGCCCCGATGTCGGTCCCAGCAAGTGCTTGAAGTGCAGCAACTCGGCCAGTTTTACATCCGTGCGCGCCCTGAACCCGTTTACCCGTTTACGCACATGCTGCAGTCGCTCAGTGTTGATCTGTTCGGGGTAGTCGATGAGCAGATCACCAAAGCGCTGATCGATGGCGGAAAACTGTTCGGCCACATTGCTCAGGACATCGATGCGTTCGCGCAGGTTGTCGAGGCTTTCATCCTCGGTCAGATTCAGCGTGCTCTGGATACTCAACGCGGCGTCTTCGACGAGACTGGCGAGTGCCTGATAGGCATTGGCGACGTCCGCTGTCGTACCGGCCTTGATGCAAATTTCCTGGCCAAGACTGATCTGCAAAAGCTTGAGGTCGTTCAGATCATATTTCGGCAATGCCTTGCGGTAGGTTGGAATAATTTTGACGGCATCTTTTCCCAACAACATCAGTTCGTCAAAACGGCTATTGGCCAACTCTGTTTTTTCAATGATGGCCTGGGTCTGGAGGGTCATTCTTTCAAAGGTCTGAACAAACGCCTGCGCGATGAAACCGGCTTCATCGGCAAGCATTGTCTGCATGGCCTTCAGGTCAGTCTGAAATACGGCGGAATGCAGGTCGAGCCATTCCTGCCCGAGAAACAGCTGCATTTGCAGTCGCTCAATCATGACGGTCCGGTAGTTCGGAATCGGCTCTTTCTGATTCAACGCCTTGATCTGTTCAATATTCGCGCCGTACGCCTTGAGCTGTGCGCCTAGCGTTGCCAGATAGTGCTCGCGTGCCGGTCCTCGTGCTTGCCCGTCCGCATCGTTGAAGGCTTTGTGGTCAGCATCACGCTGAATCTGCTTGGCTTTCATCGTTGCGTCGAACGCACTGATTTCGGCAGTCAGTTGCCTGGCGTCCATTTTGCTCACGTCCTGAACTGCCTCAAGTGCGCTGTCAAGTCCGCCGCCTCGCAGGCGCAAGCGAAGGTCGACCACCCATTGGCCGTTGGCCGTGCGGGTCAGTTGCGGCCCGTTGCGCGGCGGTTGCTGGCGCGAGTCGATGATCTGCACCTCGGCGTGCTCATTGAGCATGACTTCGAACCAGCGCTGGCCGACGGGAGCGAACCGCTGTTGTTGACGGGAATAAAGATGCCTGTGCGTGCCCTCGGTGGCGGCATCGCCGATGCCTTTGGGTTTGGCGATCTGAAAACTGTCGAGCAGCGCTGCGAGTGCGACCGGGGATCGTTTCAGCGCCGTGAAGGGGTTGACCACCATCTCATGCGCAATGGGCAGTGCAGTGCTGGAGACGTCCGGCAACTGCAACGGTTTGCTGACGACGAGTTCGGTGGTGACGGTGGCGGTGGGTTCTTCCTGCGGGATCGACTCGCTGAATGGCTTGTCGCCGACCGCTGCGCGATGGGCGAGCACCATGCCCAAGGCCAGGAGAATGTCGGTGAGGGCTGTCCAGGCAAGCTTGCCGGATTGCTCATTGGCCACGTCGCTGATCTCTTGCAGGTCGTCCATGATCTGCCAGATCCACGCTGCCGTGCCGACGCTGCGCCCGAGGAATGGCAAAGCCGCGTTGAACAGCATCCAGCCGCCGTGTTTGAGCGTTGCCCAGCGTGCTTCTGCATCAGAGACCGATTGCCGATCGGCCTGGGTGATGACAGCCTGCACGTTGCTGTTATGCAGGGTCGCCAGTACATCGTGTTCAATCGTTGCGGTCGCCAGCGCAACGGGGCCGGACATGTCGAGGGCGGTGAAGGGGTTCACCAGCAATTGCGGGATAGTCCAGACTGAAGGCAATCGGGCGGTGAAGACGAACTGGCTGTAGTTGAAGCGCACATCGTCCGGCAACCAGGCCAGGACCGATTCGCGCAGCTCCTGTGAGTGCTGGATCTCGTAAAACAGGTTGGCGTGTGAGGGAAATTGCATCAGTGCCGTTTCGAACAGCGGTCGATAAAGCAGGCACGGCCCTTTGTCCGCCTCGCGCGGGCCGATGACGAACATGTTGTTGACGATATCGGCCTGTGATCGACTGCGATGGGCCACGAACCCCAGCGGGCGAATGACGATTTCATCGCGATCGACATGACGCTCATCGCCGGTGTTTGCCAGCGCGGCAACCACATAGCGGTAACCCTGTTCAGTGATGCCGGTCTTGCCCTGTATTTTGTGCTGCAACGCCAGCAGCGGCAGTTCGATGGGCAACTGGCTGGCATAAAGTGCTTGCAGTGCCGACGCCTGCTCATTGTTGTCAATCAGCAGGTTTTGCAGGTACGCGGGGTAGGTCTGGCCGATATCGACGCTGCTGACCAGTTGTTGCAGGTAGCTTGCGGTCATCCACTCAGGCAACACGCCGCCATCCTTGTAACGTGCGGTTTTGTTGCCGGCTGGCTGCCCCGCGAGGTTCTGCAGCGCGAGTTCAATGAGCGACAGCGTCTTGGTCTGCGTGTTACCCGGCAAGACAAATGTGCCCCAGACCACCAGGCTGGTGATGCTGATCTCGATGTCATCGATCCTCACCTCGCCGGCTTGCGGATGATCCTTGGCTATCTGTTGTTTCAGGGCATCACGGGTGAACGCTTGCAGGCTGATGACTTCGCTTTGAAATGATTTTCCCTTGTTCGTGTGCTGCACCATCGTCAGATCCAGCAGATGCCGGCTGTAACGGGTTTGATCGGCGGGAGAGGCGCTGTCGAGCCATTCTGGCAGCATCGGACGCAGGCGAGCGATATGAGGTTTGAGGCGTGGTGTCGGCTCTCGCGGATTGCCGACAGTCCCGGTGTGCGGATATAGCTCGCTGGAACTCGAACCCTGAAAATAATTGATCGCGCCCAGCGCCTCGGCTTCCAGGGCGACCAGTGTGCAGGCTTGATAGTCGAAGAAATGGCCCTGTGGTTCGACCAGTCGCCATTTCAACCCGGCACCGGAGGCACCTTGCCAATAACGACGCGGCAGGGCTTCGCCGAGTTTTTCCAGCGATTGAAAACTCTCGAAGCCCTGCAGCACCGAGTGGGTCATGATCAACGTGCGCTTGTCGTCGGTGCCGATCAGTACCGCGGTATCGAGCAGGGTCACATGCTTCTGCTCGTCACCCTCGCCGCGGTCAAGATCAATCAGGCAGGCGCGGGTCTTGTATTTGTCGGTGGGCAGTCGCTGGTGTTTGTCCGGGTATTTATAAAGCGCTTCGGCCATGGCGCGCTGGTCGGCATCCCAGCCAGGGTTCGCGTCGACCTTCCACAAATTGCGCAGGGCCTGTGACATCTGCTGCCAGCGCGGCTGCCCTGGGTAGGTGAAATCATCCCAGTAATTGACCTGGTGTTCCTTGTAGGCGATGAACAGCAACGGTGCCAGCTCATTGAGCAGCTTACCGATCGCGCTGATTTTCACCGGCAGCTGGATGGCGGACGGCAGGTCGGGCTGCAAGGTCAGATAATGCTCACCGTCGAGATACGCCACAGTCGTGCCGGAGAGGCCCAGGCGTACCAGGGTGTCGGTCAGCGATTCGATCAGGTGGCGACCCGGGACGACCCGATCATTTTCAATGACCCAGGTCGGTCTTACGACCATGGCCAGCTGCGGGTCGAGATCGAGGTCGGGATACAGCGTCCTGAGCGCGGGGCGCAGCGTTTTCGACGCAACTTCTCGCAGTGAAGGGCCGGTCACCAGTTGAGTCACGACATCTACGGCGCTGGGCGAGGGGATTTCGGGCATGGGCAACTCCTGCTCTGATGGGCGCGCCCAAGGGCGGCGGTTCCGGGCAAGGTAGCGGCGAGCGGCGGAGGACGTGCGGTACATACATATTGCGGGCAAAAAAAGGGTTCTTCACGGATTACCGGGAAAGACGCTCTTGATCTTCATGAAAAAGAATTCGCTATCTCGGTAACCGTACGCCATCCGCTTGATGACCTTTATTCGATTGTTTATTCCTTCCAACTGACCGGTGTGCATCGGCCAGCGAACCCGGCTCACGATGCCCCTCCAGTAACCCTTTAGCCGTTTGGCGAACTGGATCAGAGCTGGTATTTCGCTTTCATGCGCATGGCGCAGCCATTGCTTCCAGGCCGATCGCCAACCCCAGGCAGTACTGGGGGTCCAGAGTGTTTTGAGTTCAGCCTTCATCAAGTAGACCGTCATCAACGCTTGGTTGGCCGCCAGCAGATCCTCCAGGCGGACCTGTTGTTCCGGCGTTTTCAAGTTCTGCGGATTGCGCAGCAACAGCCATCGCGCCTGCTTGATAACCTTGCGGGCAGGCTTGTCGTGACGCAACCGGTTAGCCTCGTCGACGCGGACCCGATCAATCACCTCTCGGCCATATTTGGCCACCACATGAAAGAGGTCGTAGACCACTCGCGCGTTGGGACAGTGCTGACGAACCTCCAGGTCAAAAGCGGTGTTCATGTCCATCGCCACCGCTTCGATTCGAGCACAACCCTCTGGCCCCAGTTCTTTGAAGAAAGGCCTGACCGCTGCTCGGCTGCGACCTTCACCGATCCACAGCACTCGCCGTGTATCCGCATCTAGGACAACGCTGGCGTAACGATGACCTTTGAACAGGGCGAACTCGTCCATCACCAGACGTCGCGGTTGCGCCTTTGGCAAAACGCTTAACGCCGCTTGCAAGGCTCGACGCTCCAGCAACCGAACGGTGTCCCAGTGCAGGCCAAACAGTTGAGCCACGTGCAGTGTGGGAAGGCGCTCGCAGGCTTGAATAACCGCCTCGGCCAGACGCCGCGTCATGCGGGCATAGCGGTCCAGCCAACTGACGGCCTCCATACGTTTACCGCAATCACGACAGCCAACACGCCTGAGCAACACGCTGAGGCGCACCGCACGGCCGAGAATCGGTAAATCGCGGACGGTTCGCTCGCAATACTCATGCGTGGTTGAACAGGTCTTTTGGCAGCCGCTACAGGAAGGGAATCGGGTGGCGTGGGGAATCAGGTCGATCTGAAGCGCGTCACCATCAGGCTTGATCGTGACGACAGAAAAGCCCTCCCAAAAAGGAAGGAAAGTATTAATATCGCGCATAAGAACGCCGGTTTGTTAGATGTGTTTGCTCGCACGAACATCATCAATCAAATCGGCGTTCTTGTTTCTGTGTTTCCCGGGATTCCGTGAAGAACCAAAAAAAGACCCGCCTGGGCGGGTCTGGTGTTTACGGTTGCGACGAGAATCTGGTTATCGTTCGAAGCCTTCCAATACGTTCACCGCGTTGATGCCGATTTCCTCCACCGCGTAACCGCCCTCCATGACGAACAATGTCGGTTTGCCGAGTGCAGCGATGCGCTTGCCCATCGCCAGGTAATCGGGGCTGTCGAGTTTGAACTGCGAAATCGGGTCATCCTTGAAGGTGTCGACGCCGAGCGATACGACAATGACGTCGGCGCCGTAGCGATCGATCTCGTCGCAGGCCTGATCCAGCGCCGCACTCCACACGTCCCAGCCGGAGCCTGCGGGTAGCGGGTAGTTGAAGTTGAAGCCTTCACCGGCACCTTCGCCACGCTCATCGTCGTAGCCGAGGAAAAACGGAAATTCTGCTTCCGGGTGGCCGTGGATCGAGGTGAACAGCACGTCGCTGCGCGCGTAGAAAATCGATTGCGTGCCGTTGCCGTGGTGATAGTCGACGTCGAGTATCGCGACCTTCTTGTGGCCCTGATCGAGGAACGCCTGCGCGGCGATCGCAGCGTTATTGAGGTAGCAATAACCCCCCATCAAGTCGCTGGCAGCGTGGTGTCCCGGTGGCCGGCACAACGCGAAGGCAGCGCGCGCGCCACGCTGGATTTCTGCTTGCGCGGTCAGGGCAACTTGCGCCGCGCTGTACGCCGCTTGCCAGGTGCCGGCAGTGATCGGTGCGCCGCCATCGAAGCTGTAATAGCCGAGCTGGCCGTGCAGGCTGGTCGGTTTGATTGCACGCAGAGTGCGCGCCGGCCAGGTGTAGGGCAGCAGATCGCCGTCGGTATTGAATTCAGTCCAGCGCGCCCACGCGCCTTTGAAAAAGTCGAGGTAGTCACGGCTGTGGATGCGGGCGATCGGCTCCAGACCGAAATCCTTCGGCGCCTCGACCGGGCCGAGGTTCTGGTTTTTAACGCGCTGCAGCACATGGTCGGCGCGCGACGGCATCTCGAAGCACGGCTTCAGTTGGCCATCGATGAGTTCGCAGCGGCCATGGTGCAGGTGGTGATCGTCCGAGTAGATCGTCAGCATTTGTTGTTCTCCGCAGGGCTGATTCGGTTGCTCCCAGTGTTGCGGCGCGAGGTGAATCGGAGAACGGCAGGAAAGGCCAAAAGGGGATGGATATGGCCAAAAAAACTGACCGCAATTCGCCCCTCAGGCCCGGAATTGGCTCGGCGCCACGCCGCTCCAGCGCACGAAGGCATGACGAAAGCTCGCAGTCTCACTGAAGCCAAGGGTCTCGGCGATGCGGTAGATCGGCAACTGATCCTCACACAACATCTGCTTGGCTCGCTCGAAGCGCAGTTCATCGAGCAATTCCTGATAGCTGCAGCCCATGTCCTTGAGATGCCGGCGCAGGGTGCGTGGCGAACACTTCATCTGTTGCGCCAGGCCTTCCAGCCCCGGCGCGGCGTTCAGTTGGGCGCTGAGCAACTGGCGGATGCGCCCGAGCCACGCTTGGCGTCCGGTGAACTCAAGGTTCTGCTTGCGGCAGCGTTCGGCCATGGCTTGATGGGTGATGGCATCGGCCAGCGGCAGCGGTTGATCGAGCCAGTGACGGTCGAAGGCGAAGGCGTTGTCCTTGGCGGCGAAGTGCAGCGAGCTGTCGAAGTGCTCGGCATAACTGTCACGGTAATCCGGTGCGGCGTGTTCGAAGCGCGTGGCGAGCAAGGGCAGCGGATGCCCGAGCAGGTCATCACAAATGACTTTCAGCGACACCAGGCAGAACTCGGCATTGAACACCGCCATCGCCGGGCTCTCGCGATAATCGGCCGCGACGAACCAGACGCGTTCGCCATCGTCCTCCAGACTGAGTTCGAAAAGTGTTCCCAACAGCGCCGGATAACGAATCGCCAGACGCAAAGCGTCACCGAAGGTGGCACAGGTCAGCAAGGCATAGCCAAGGATGCCGTAGCAGGAAACGTGCATGCGCCGGCCCAGCTCCAGGCCGATGTCGTGCTTAAGCGCGACCGCATTGGCGCAGACCTGCATCTCCTGATTGGTGGTGATGCGCGTGTCGGCCCGGCTGAGATCCGCCGCACTGATGCCGCTGCCGGCCAGCAACGCTTCGCTCGACAGGCCTTCGGCTTTGAAGGTGTTGAGGATTAGCGAGACGGCGTTGAGGGTGGTGAGGTGGGAGTGGAGCATGTGTGCTTCCAGGTCAGGGCCTCATTGAAGGTTAGCAAGTTGCATGCCGGGCAGCAGTCTGATCAGGGCGCAGGAGGGTTTTACTGTTTCACTGGGGTCATTAAATAGATTGGATTTGCCTCGCGAGATTAAGCAGATAATTAGTTGTCGGCAACTGTCAATGTTGACAGTTGGCAGGTGTGCGCGGTGTAGGTATATCGTAGGGTTGTTTTTGTTTGTAAGTTCCTTTCGTTTTGATGTTTGTCGGTCATTAGAGTTTTGCTTGTTAGTAAAGCTGTCTAAATTCTGGAGTAAGGGAATACAATTATGAGTTCTAAAAAAGCGGAAATAAAGGTTAAGCCTGGTCGCTCGAAAAAAACCATTCGTGGCACGATGAAAGCTGAGGTTGATGATGTTGATGAAGAGTTCACCGCTTTCTACTTTATCGAAGAGAATAATGGTGTTAGTGCCGCCTTTGGCGAGCGGCATGGAATTTACATATCAGTGAATAATATCGGCGGATATCTGCTTGTTTCCTATAATGTTGGTGGTGCTTCAATTCCTTGGGATACTCCCGGCGGGACGTTAAAGATTGAGAAAGATCTTAGTGGTAAATATCTTGGAACTTTTGCGGCGCAATTCAGTGCGAGTGTTCCTCCCAATATCCCCAAAGCAGTGAGCGGTACCTTTGAAGTATGGGAAGACTGATAGTTATTGCGAGCCGCTGTCTTTGAGGTTCAATGAGAGCGGCTCGATATTTCAATCCACGATGAGATTGGTTTAATCCTCGGGGTTGATCAGCTCACCGCAGAGGTCGAGTTCAATCAGTCGGCGGACTTCAGCTGTTTCAAGCCCCGCACCGAGCACCCCATGCAACTTGCCGAACGCCGCCTCACGAGTCATGCCAGCACCGGACAACACGCCGACACCGCGCAATCGACTGCCAGCCTCGTAAACATCCAGCTCAACGCCGCCTTCATGGCATTGCGTGACCGCCACAACGACTACGCCGTTATCCCGCGCACGGCCAAGGCTTGCCAGAAACTCAGGGTTGTCGCTCGGCCCTGTACCGCTGCCGTAGCACTCCAGCACCAGACCCTGAATGCCGCTGGCGAGCAGACCATCAAGGACTTCGGCGCTGATGCCGGGGAACAGTGGCAGCACGGCAACCTTGGCCAGTTGCTTCGGTTGGTTGTAGTTCAACGACGCTGGAATCGAAGGCGCTTTTACGCCGCCGCCCTGACGCTCAAGTCGTTTGAACGGATGACGGCCGAAGCTGCGCACCTTCGCGCAACGGGTTGGCGCCAGTAGCTCACCGTGGAAGTACAGATGCACACCGGGCGCCAGGCCTTGGCCGAGGGCGACCAGTGCGCCGCCGAGGTTTTCCCAGGCATCGCTTTCGGTAACACCGGCCGGCAGCATGGAGCCGGTGAAACACACGCGAGCATTCAGCCCCAGTAACTGGAAGCTCATCGCCGCCGCACTGTAAGCCAGGGTGTCGGTGCCGTGCAGGATCAGCACGCTGTCGCAACCTTGCACATCCACGGCATCGACCACCGCTTCACGCAGTTGCTGCCAATAGGCCGGGGTCATGTTGGCGCTGTCGATCAGCGGCGACATTTCCCGGAAGCGCCACTGCGGCACAACGAGCTCAGGCTGACTGTGCAGGTAGTCGCGCATCCGCGCTTCGAAACCGGACGCCGGGGCCAGGCCATTGGCGCTGGCCTGCATGCCGATGGTGCCACCGGTGTAGAGCACCATGACGTGTTGGGCGGCGGGGTAGGAATTGGCAATCATCTGAGGGTCTCCACAAGAGATGACATTGTAGGAGTGAGCCTGCTCGCGATAGCGGTTCATCATTCAACATTGATGTTGGCTGAAAGACAGCTATCGCGAGCAGGCTCACTCCTACAAGTTATTGCATCACAATAACTGACGGGCGCAGAGGATGCGCCCGTCATTCACCTGTCAGCGTTGCGCTGCAGGTACGCCTTGCGGCTCGGCTTCGGTCTTGTCGGCAGCGGCAGACGGGTTGGTCGGCCAGGCCTTCAGGTCGAGATCCAGATCGGTAAATTTGCTTGAGTCGAACACGGGCTGTTTAACGCCGGCACGGCGCTGCTCGTCGTAGTCGCGCATTACGCGCATGCCGACCTTGAACAGCATGGCCAAGGCCACCAGGTTGACGAAGGCCAGACAGGTCATGGTGATGTCGGCGAAGGCGAACACGGTCGACAGGTCCTGCATCGAACCCCATACCACCAGCGCCAGCACCAGGCCGCGGAAAATCATCAGCGCGGCGCGGTTGCGGGTGAGGAACTGCAGGCTGTTTTCGCCCAGGTAGTAGTTGTAGAGGATGCAAGTGAAGACGAACAGCGACAACGCGACGCTGACGAACATGCGACCCCAGTCACCGACCACAGCGGCCAGCGAGTTCTGGGTCAGGACGATGCCGTCACCTTCGAAGCCCGGGGTGTAGAAGCCCGACAGCAGAATCAGCAGCGCGGTGCAGGTGCAAATCACGAAGGTGTCGAGGAACACGCTGAAGGCCTGAACCACGCCCTGGGCGCCCGGGTGCTTCACGGCAGCCACAGCGGCGACGTTCGGCGCACTGCCCAGGCCCGCTTCGTTGGCGAACACGCCACGCTTCACGCCCATGACAATGGCGCTGCCGAGCAGGCCACCAAAGGCCGGGTCGAGGCCGAAGGCGCTCTTGAAGATGGTTTCCAGCATGGCTGGTACGTGTTCGATCTGGGTACCGATCACGTACAGGGTCACGCCGATATAGGCCAGGGTCTTGATCGGTACGAGCAGGTCGGACACCGAGGCAATGCGCTTGATGCCGCCGATGAAGGTGATGGCGAGCAACACTGCCAGGACGATACCGGTGTGTTGTGGGTTGAATTCAAAGGCGTTCTGCAGCGAGTGAGTCACGGTGTAGGACTGCAGGCCAATGAAGGCAAAGCCGTAGGTGACCAGCAGCAGGACCGAGAACACCACCGCCATGCCTTTGAGTTTCAGGCCGTGCTGGATGTAGTAAGCCGGACCGCCACGGTACAGGCCGTCGCCATCGGCGCGCTTGTAGACTTGGGCCAGGGTGCATTCGAAGAAGCTGCTGGACATGCCGACCAGTGCGGTCACCCACATCCAGAAGACCGCACCTGGACCACCCAGGGTCACGGCGATGCCGACACCGGCGATGTTGCCTGCACCGACACGGCCGGCAAGGCTGAGCATCAGGGCCTGGAACGAGCTGAGTTGCCCGGCGCTGCCTTTGAGGCTGTCGCGGAACACCGCGAACATGTGGAAGAAGTGCCGCAATTGAACGAAACGCGAGCGAATCGTGAAGTAGCTACCGAGCCCGACAATGAGCACGATCAGTACTTTCCCTGAGAGGAAGTCGTTGATGACTTCGAGCATGGATTTTTCCTCGCTGTTTTTTGTGTGAGCAAATGCTGGATGGTAGAAATATCGTGTTACACCGGTGTGTGCGCGGCACGACAGGTGAGGCGATGGTTTCGTCCCGGATCCATTTCGCGGGTTTGTTATTAGTTCGGGTTTCGCATGGGTTATGGCCTCGTTACCGACGACCGCTCACGCGAAGAGGGGCGGCACTATACCGATCAGTGACGCGCCCGTCTGCACGGTAGTGGTGCAAGCGACGAAACGAAGCTGTGAAACACCCGGCGTTACCGGCGCCGGGCTTGTGCAGGAACTGCTCTGTGTGGGAGCGAGCCGGCTCGCGAAAGCGGTATTGCAGACACATTGCTTTTGAATGTGCCGCCGTCTTCGCGAGCAGGCTCGCTCCCACATTGTTCAGTCCCCAGACATACGGGTCTCAGGGTCAGAAAGTTAAAAAAAAGGGCTTGGGGACAAATCCCCAAGCCCTCAAAAGGTGAGAGGTGTCTAGTCCCTCGACCTGGTGAGCGGTGCTACAAATTACGCGTCGGCTCAGGCTTTAAGCGGAACCAGACGCGGAGCAATCATGTTTTCCGGGCGCAGGATGTCGGCGAGCATGGCTTCGTCGAGCAGACCTTCTTCGCGTACCAGTTCCAGTACGCCGCGGCCGCTTTCAAGCGCGAGGCCGGCGATACGGGTGGCGTTTTTGTAGCCGATGTACGGGTTCAGTGCGGTGACCAGACCGATCGAGTGCTCGACCAGTTCGCGGCAGCGCGCTTCGTTGGCGGTGATGCCGACGATGCAGTGCTCGCGCAGCATGTCCATGGCGCGTTGCAGCAGACGGATCGAGTCGAAGATCTTGAAGGCGATCAGCGGCTCCATCACGTTCAGCTGCAGTTGGCCGCCTTCGGCTGCCATGGTCAGCGCCAGGTCGTTACCGATGACTTGGAACGCCACCTGGTTAACGGCTTCCGGGATCACCGGGTTGACCTTGCCGGGCATGATCGAGCTGCCTGGTTGACGCGCTGGCAGGTTGATTTCGTTGATGCCGGTGCGTGGGCCGCTGGACAGCAGGCGCAGGTCGTTGCAGATCTTCGACAGCTTGACTGCGGTGCGCTTGAGCATGCCGGAGAACAGCACGAAGGCGCCCATGTCGGAAGTCGCTTCGATCAGGTCGGCCGCCGGCACTACCGGTTGACCGCTGATCAGGGCCAGACGCTGTACCGCCAGCGCTTGATAACGCGGGTCGGCGTTGATGCCGGTACCGATCGCGGTGCCGCCCAGGTTCACTTCAGTCAGCAGTTCCGGGGCCAGCGACTTCAGACGCGCCAGGTCTTCGCCCATGGTGGTGGCGAACGCGCGGAATTCCTGGCCGAGGGTCATCGGCACGGCGTCTTGCAGCTGGGTACGGCCCATTTTCAGGACGTGATCGAATTCTTTGCCCTTGGCCGCGAACGCCTGAATCAGGCTGTCGAGGCTGGCCAGCAGGGTGTCGTGACCGAGCAGCAGACCCAGGCGGATCGCCGTTGGGTAGGCGTCGTTGGTCGACTGCGCCATGTTGACGTCGTCGTTCGGGTGCAGGTACTGGTACTCGCCTTTCTGGTGACCCATTGCTTCGAGCGCAATGTTGGCGATCACTTCGTTGGCGTTCATGTTGGTGGAAGTACCGGCGCCACCTTGAATCATGTCGACCACGAACTCTTCGTGGAAATCACCGCGGATCAATCGGGCACAGGCTTCGCTGATGGCAGCGTGCTTGGCTTCGCTCAGGTGACCCAACTCGCGGTTGGCGTCAGCGGCGGCCTGTTTGACCATCGCCAGGCCGACAACCAGTTTCGGGTAATGCGAAATCGGAACGCCGGAGAGACGGAAGTTGTTCACCGCTCGCAGGGTCTGGATGCCGTAATACGCTTGAGCCGGTACTTCGAGGGCGCCAAGCAGGTCGTTTTCTGTGCGGAAAGATGCAGCGGAGGACATGATAGAAATCATCTCGATATGGACCCGGTCTGTGCCGGAACGCTGCGAATGCTAGGCTTGTGGGAAATTTTGGGCCAATGCTGTTCAGCACTGCCCTATGCACATTCGGCATAATGCCCGTGTGACGCCGCGTGCGCGGCAGACGTGTGACCTGTTTTGGTGCGTGTCCTGGAGGACGTGATGAATCTGGAAAGCAAATGGCTCGAGGACTTCAGTGCTCTGGCCGCCACCCGCAGCTTTTCGCAGGCGGCCGAACGGCGCTTCGTTACCCAGCCGGCGTTCAGCCGACGGATTCGCAGTCTGGAGGCTGCGCTGGGGCTGACCTTGGTCAATCGCTCGCGTACGCCGGTTGAACTGACGGCGGCGGGGCAGTTGTTTCTGGTGACCGCGCGCACCGTGGTCGAACAGCTCGGTGAAGTGCTGCGCCATCTGCATCATCTGGAAGGCGGGCAGGGCGAAGTGATGCAGGTCGCTGCCGCTCACTCCTTGGCGCTGGGTTTCTTCCCGCGCTGGATCGCTCAGTTGCGTAATGAAGGGCTGAACATCGCCACCCGATTGGTTGCAACCAACGTCGGCGATGCGGTGCATGCGTTGCGCGAAGGTGGCTGTGATTTGATGCTGGCGTTCTACGATCCGGATGCGGCAATGCAGATGGACCCGGAGATTTTCCCTTCATTGCATTTGGGCCAGACGGAAATGCTCCCTGTGTGTGCGGCGGATGCCGAGGGCAAGCCGTTGTTCGATCTGGAAGGAGATGCGAGCGTGCCGTTGCTGGCGTATAGCGCCGGTGCGTTTCTCGGACGTTCGGTGAATGGTTTGCTGCGTCAGCGTCAGCTGCGTTTCACCACTATTTACGAAACCGCTATGGCCGACAGCCTGAAAAGCATGGCGCTAGAGGGGTTGGGCATCGCCTGGGTGCCGCAGCTGAGTGTGCGCGCCGAACTGGCTCGCGGCGAACTGGTGGTTTGCGGCGGCCCGCAATGGCATGTGCCGCTGGAAATTCGCCTGTATCGCTGCGCACTGGTGCGCAAAGCCAACGTGCGCCTGCTGTGGCGCAAGCTCGAGGGTGGCGCTGCACAAGCTTCCTGAGCCTACGCGGACCCCTTGTAGGAGTGAGCCTGCTCGCGATAGCGTCAGCACATTCAGCGACGATGTGACTGACACACCGCCATCGCGAGCAGGCTCACTCCTACAGGGGATTTGCGGTGTTCTGTCGCTGACCTTCAGGTCAATAAAACCGGGCATTTGCGGCAGATGACAGATGGTCGTGCGGGGGGCTGTTTATTGCTTTCTTTGCGGTATACTGCGCGGCCTTCGGCCGGCACGTCCGGCCATTTTTCGTACAATCAAGCCACGCAACCTGCGTGGCTTGTTGTTTTATGACGCGCCTGCGGGCGCTCCAGAGAGAAGAGGCGCGACGATGAGTGCACTGGTTGGCGTGATCATGGGCTCCAAGTCCGATTGGTCCACCCTTAGCCACACCGCCGATATGCTGGAAAAGCTCGGCATCCCGTACGAGGTCAAAGTGGTCTCTGCCCACCGCACCCCGGATCTGCTGTTCCAGTACGCCGAAGAGGCTGAAGGTCGTGGCATCGAGGTGATCATCGCCGGTGCCGGTGGCGCAGCCCACTTGCCAGGCATGTGTGCGGCCAAGACCCACCTGCCGGTGCTGGGTGTGCCGGTGCAGTCGGCCATGCTCTCGGGCGTTGACTCGCTGCTGTCGATCGTGCAGATGCCAGCGGGCATTCCGGTCGCCACCCTGGCCATCGGCAAGGCCGGCGCGATCAACGCTGCCCTGCTCTCGGCGAGCATCCTCGGCGCCAAGCATCCACAGTTCCACGCGGTACTGAAAACCTTCCGTGCCGAGCAGACAGACAGCGTCCTGGACAATCCAGACCCACGTATTGCCTGAGGTTGTTGAGATGAAGATCGGTGTAATCGGTGGCGGCCAGTTGGGTCGCATGTTGGCTCTGGCGGGTACGCCGCTGGGCATGAACTTCGCTTTTCTCGACCCTGCGCCGGACGCTTGTGCCGCTGCGCTGGGCGAACACCTGCGGGCCGATTACGGCGATCAGGATCATCTGCGCCAACTCGCCGATGAAGTCGATCTGGTGACCTTCGAGTTCGAAAGCGTCCCGGCCGAAACCGTGGCATTCCTCTCGCAATTCGTTCCGGTCTACCCGAGCGCCGAAGCCCTGCGCATCGCGCGCGACCGCTGGTTCGAAAAGAGCATGTTCAAGGATCTGGGCATCCCGACGCCGGCCTTCGCCGACATTCAATCGCAAGCCGATCTGGATGCCGCCGTCGCTTCGATCGGTCTGCCGGCCGTGCTGAAAACCCGCACCCTGGGTTATGACGGCAAGGGCCAGAAAGTCCTGCGCAAGCCGGAAGACGTGGTTGGCACCTTCGCCGAACTGGGCAGCGTGTCCTGCCTGCTGGAAGGCTTCGTGCCGTTCACCGGTGAAGTCTCGCTGATCGCCGTGCGTGCCCGCGATGGTGAAACGAAGTTCTATCCGCTGGTGCACAACACCCACGACAGCGGCATCCTCAAGCTGTCGGTGGCCAGTACCGATCACCCATTGCAGGCGCTGGCCGAAGACTACTCGAGCCGCGTGCTCAAGCAACTCGACTACGTCGGCGTCATGGCGTTCGAGTTCTTTGAAGTCGACGGTGGCCTCAAGGCCAACGAAATCGCCCCGCGCGTGCACAACTCCGGGCACTGGACCACTGAAGGCGCCGAGTGCAGTCAGTTCGAAAACCATCTGCGCGCCGTTGCCGGCCTGCCGCTGGGTTCGACGGCCAAAGTCGGCGAGAGCGCGATGCTTAACTTCATCGGTGTTGTACCGCCGGTTGAGAAAGTCATCGCTATCGAAGACTGCCATCTGCATCACTACGGCAAGGCCTTCAAGGCCGGGCGCAAGGTCGGTCACGCCAATCTGCGTTGCGCCGACATGGCTACGCTGCAGGCGCAGATCGTCAAGGTCGAAGCGCTGATCGCCGAGTAACGACAGTTTCATTTGGCAGCGGCGGAACCATTCAGGGGCCGCCGTTCTCTGATTGCAGGATGCCAAAGTCTGACTAGGCTTCGCATATCTACTATTCAGAGGGAAATGCCATGGGAATTATCGGAACCATCTTTATCGGCTTGATCGTCGGCCTGTTGGCGCGGTTCCTGAAACCGGGCGATGACAGCATGGGCTGGATCATGACCATCCTGCTCGGTATCGGCGGTTCGCTGGCAGCCACCTACGGCGGCCAGGCTCTGGGCATCTATCACGCAGGCGAGGGCGCAGGTTTCATCGGCGCACTGGTCGGCGCTATCGTGTTGCTGGTGATCTACGGCCTGATCAAAAAGAACTGATCCAAAGCGACAAAGCCCTCTCTGCCAAAGTGGCCGGGAGGGCTAGAATGCTCGGCGATTTACTGTTCTTTCCTTTCTATACCGAGCACCTTCATGCGCCGTCTTCTGTTGACTCTCCTTTTCCTGGGCAGCGGTTTGGCCCACGCCGGCGAACTGCCGGAAACCGACTGGCTCGAATTGATGCCCAAGTCGGACCAAAAGGCCCTCGAGGCCATGCCTGAAATCGACCACAACTCCCCGGAAGCCACCGGTACCTTCACTGAGAAGGGCGGGATGAAGCAGGCCAAAGGTCTGCCGGCGGTGATGTATTCGACCAAAACCGTGGCGTCGATGAACGACAAGCACATCCGCATCGGTGGTTACCCGGTGCCGCTGGAATCCGACGCCAAGGGTCGCAGCACGCTGTTCTTCCTCGTGCCGTATCCGGGCGCATGTATCCACGTGCCGCCACCGCCGCCGAATCAACTGGTGCTGGTGCGTTATCCGAAAGGCTTGAAGCTGGATGATATCTACACACCGCTGTGGGTGACCGGCACGCTGAAGGTCGAGAAGGTCAGCAATGATCTGGCCGATGCGGCGTATGCGCTGGAAGCCGACAAGGTGCGGGTGGTGCAGGAATCTGATCTCTAACAATCACCACGAAGCAACTGTGGGAGCGAGCCTGCTCGCGAAAGCGGTGTATCAGACATTTGAATGTTGACTGATACAACGCCTTCGCGAGCAGGCTCGCTCCCACATTTTGTATTGCGGTGCTGGTTAGAGCGGTTTGCTGGCGACGCTGACGCCCATGGTATGGCTCGCCCCCGGCGCCAGCGTGACGATGTCATCCATCACATTCGCCGTCTCAATGCACAGCATGCGCTGCCAGCCATCGTTATCCATGTCGGCCAGCGCGGCGGCGCGGTCGATCCACGGGTTCCAGATCACCGCCGTGCGTGAGCCGGTAGCCGTCAGCACAATGCGTCGTTCCCAGGCCAGGTCGATGATGCTCAGTTGTGGTGGAGCATCGAGATAGATGCGGTCGGTTTCACCGGCAAAATGCAGGTCGCCTTGCTGACTGTGGGTTTTCCAGTCGTCCAGCGTCTCGATGTAATTCAAACCATCCACGCCATCGACATGCACATTGCGCACGTCACTGACCGCGAAGTAAGTGTGCAGCGCCTGGCTCAGGCTGACGCTGTCACTGCCACGGTTATGGCTGGTCAGGCTGAAACTCAGTTGCTCGGACAAATGCAGGGTCAGGGTCAGATCGACCTGATGCGGCCAGCCCGGCAGGCCACCTTCGGGGTAAGGCAGCTTGAATTCGACCTTGACGCCGTCAGCCTCTGATTCGATGCCGCCCAACTCCCAATCCATCGCCCGCACCAGACCGTGCGCGGGTGCCGGTTGCTCACCGGTATACATGGCCTGCACGCTCTGCGGGTTGCGCTCGAACTTGCCGAACCACGGCCAGCACACCGGTACACCGGCGCGGATGCTTTTGCCGGTCTTGAACTCGGCCTTGTCGTTGAGCCAGATGATCGGCGGCTGGCCATCGATCTGATAACTGAGGATGTGCGCGCCTTGCTGGGCCACCAGCACTTCGGCCTGACCGTGGCGGATGCGCCAGCAGTTCAGTTCATCCAGTTTCACGGCTTCAACGTTGGGCGTGTTCATGGGACAGCTCTCGATCAGTAACAAGGACAACTATCGACCGTAAAACGGCCACGATGTTTAACGCGCGCGTGGTGGAACCGAGCGAGTGCGGCCGCTGCCGTCGATGGCGACGAAGACGAAGACCGCTTCGGTGACTTTACGCCACTCGCTGGACAACGGGTCGTCGCTCCACACTTCGACCATCATCTGGATCGAGCTGCGGCCGATTTCCAGGGTCTGGGTATAAAAGGACAATTGCGCGCCGACAGCCACAGGCACAAGGAACGCCATGCGGTCGATGGCGACGGTGGCGACGCGTCCGCCAGCGACACGGCTGGCCATTGCGGTGCCGGCCAAATCCATCTGTGCTACCAGCCAACCGCCGAAAATATCGCCAAAGCCGTTGGTTTCGCGAGGGAGTGCGGTGATTTGCAGGGCCAGGTCGCCTTGCGGGATTGGATCTTCTTGTTCGAGCTCTATCATGCCGGGGGTGCCTCTGACCCGTGACTCTTCGTTGGTATTGCTGGTGGTAGCCGTCTTCGGGAAAAACGATTCAGCACCGAACATACTACGTTCGTCACGTTTTCCATCAGGCGCCTAAGGAGAAACTCTGCGAAACCGGCTAATCCCGAGCAAAGGCCGGGCCAACGACGTTTTCGCACAGCAACCCCCTACAAACCGGAGCAGGTTGCGAGTATATCGGTCGGTAGACTCCACGACGACCATCCGGTTCTGATTTTGACCGTCAAATACGCACCTCTATGTGCTTTTTCGAACAATTTGCTATGGTGCCGAACCTGCCCAAGCCACCGCCAGCGTTGTTGTGGCGGCAGATCCGACTATAAGAGAAGCCCTTGCCATGACCACAGCGCCTTCGAGCCTCGCGCAGCCCGAGCAACCCGCACGACCGTTGACCCGCAATGACTACAAGACTCTATCGCTGTCCGCCCTTGGCGGCGCGCTGGAATTCTACGATTTCATCATCTTCGTCTTCTTCGCCACTGTGGTCGGCAAGCTGTTCTTCCCCGCCGACATGCCCGAGTGGCTGCGCCTGATGCAGACCTTCGGCATTTTCGCCGCCGGCTATCTGGCGCGACCGCTGGGCGGCATCGTCATGGCGCACTTCGGCGACCTGCTGGGGCGCAAGAAGATGTTCACCCTGAGCATTTTCATGATGGCCGTGCCGACCCTGATCATGGGTCTGCTGCCAACCTACGCGCAGATCGGCCTGTGGGCGCCAATCCTTCTTCTATTGATGCGGGTGATTCAAGGCGCGGCAATTGGCGGTGAAGTGCCGGGCGCGTGGGTCTTCGTTTCCGAACACGTACCGCAAAAGCACATGGGTTACGCCTGTGGCACCCTCACCAGCGGCCTGACCGCCGGCATTTTGCTCGGCTCGCTGGTCGCCACCGCGATCAACAGCATTTATACGCCTGTCGAGGTTGCCGATTACGCGTGGCGGATCCCGTTCCTGCTCGGTGGCGTGTTCGGCCTGTTCTCGGTCTACCTGCGTCGCTGGCTGCACGAAACCCCGGTGTTCGCCGAACTGCAATTGCGCAAGGCGCTGGCCGAAGAAGTGCCGCTGCGCGCGGTGCTGCGTGATCATCGCGGCGCGATTGCGATTTCAATGCTGCTGACCTGGTTGCTGTCGGCCGGCATCGTTGTGGTGATCCTGATGACCCCGACCGTGCTGCAAACGGTCTATCACTTCACGCCGACCGAGTCGTTGCAATCGAACAGTCTGGCGATTGTGTTCCTGAGCATCGGCTGCATCATTTCCGGTGCACTGGCGGATCGCTTTGGTGCCGGTCGCGTGTTTGTGTTTGGCTGCCTGGGCTTGCTGATCAGCTCGTGGACCTTCTATCACAGCCTTGCCGATCACCCGAACTGGTTGTTCCCGCTGTACGCGTTGACCGGTTTTCTGGTCGGCACCATCGGTGCGGTGCCATATGTGATGGTTAAAGCGTTTCCACCGGTGGTGCGTTTCAGCGGGTTGTCGTTCTCGTACAACGTGGCTTATGCGATTTTCGGTGGGTTGACGCCGATGGTGGTGAGTCTGCTGCTGAAAGAAAGCGCGATGGGCCCGGCCTACTACGTGGCAGTGCTGTGTGCGATGGGGATTCTGGTCGGGGCGTGGCTCTGGAAGAAAGGGCGCTGATTTTCTCTCCCGCCTGATCGTTCCCACGCTCCGCGTGGGAATGCATCCTGTGACGCTCCGCGTCACCTCTCAAATGCGGACGCAGAGCGTCCATGGCGGCGTTCCCACGCAGAGCGTGGGAACGATCTGTCGCGACATGCTGGCCTTTCATCCAATTGTCATATTTCAGCCATAGAGTGTTCACACGGCCTGCTGATACTTGGCCCCGACTTAACACACCCTATCTGCTAGGAGTAAGGCATGAAACTGAAGCGTTTGATGGCGGCAATGACTTTTGTCGCTGCTGGCGTTGCGACTGCCAACGCGTTCGCCGCTGTTGACCCTGCTATCCCGAGCTACACCAAGACCACTGGTGTGTCGGGCAACCTGTCCAGCGTCGGCTCCGATACCCTGGCCAACCTCATGACCCTGTGGGCTGAGAACTACAAAAAAGAATACCCGAACGTAAACATCCAGATTCAGGCCGCTGGCTCCGCCACTGCGCCACCTGCGCTGACTGAAGGCACCTCCAACCTGGGCCCGATGAGCCGCAAGATGAAGGACACCGAACTGGCGGCCTTCGAGCAGAAGTACGGCTACAAGCCAACCGCTATCCCGGTTGCCGTGGACGCCCTGGCTGTGTTCGTGCACAAGGACAACCCGATCCAGCACCTGACCATGGAACAGGTTGATGCGATCTTCTCGTCCACCCGTCTGTGCGGCGCCAAAGCCGACGTGAAAACCTGGGGTGACCTGGGCGTGACCGGCGACCTGGCCAACAAGCCAGTACAACTGTTCGGTCGTAACTCGGTATCCGGCACCTATGGCTACTTCAAAGAAGAAGCCCTGTGCAAAGGCGACTACAAACCAAACGTCAACGAACAACCAGGTTCGGCGTCGGTGGTGCAGTCGATCAGCTCCTCGCTGAACGGCATCGGTTACTCGGGTATCGGTTACAAGACCGCCAGCGTGAAAACCGTGCCATTGGCCAAGAAAGGCAGCACTGACTTCATCGAAGACACCGAAGAAAACGCCCTGAACGGCAAGTACCCGCTGTCGCGTTTCCTCTACGTTTACGTCAACAAAGCCCCGAACAAGCCTCTGGCTCCGCTGGAAGCTGAGTTCGTGAAGCTGGTGCTGTCGAAACAGGGCCAGGAAGTTGTGGTGAAAGACGGTTACATCCCGTTGCCAGCCAAGGTTGCTGCAAAAGCACTGGCTGACCTGGGTCTGCAGGAAGGCGGCGCTGTCGCAAAGAAGTAACAAATTGAGTCCAGGGTGAACCCCACCGGACTCAGGTAAAAGGCCGGACCTGCGCGCAGGCCGGCCTTTTACACACCTCAAATTTTTGATCCTCTGCCAGTCCCGCTGGCGGTGGATTTGCTGCGTCACTGCATTGTCATCTTTCTGTCATACAGGATCGCTAGGGTGAGCGCATGAATGATCTGGCCAATTCCCAAATGACTACTAATCCTCCCAAGCGCATTGACTTCAATACGCCTGAGCTGCAACGCAAGCGCCGCATTCGTGCGCTCAAGGATCGCTTCACCCGCTGGTACGTCCTCGTTGGCGGTCTCGCGGTGCTGGCAGCCATTACCCTGATCTTTTTCTTCCTCGCCTACGTGGTCGCGCCGCTGTTTCAGGGTGCCGACCTCACCGCGAAAGACTCGATCACCCCGGCCTGGATGCAGGACGCCGGCAAGCCACTGATGATTTCGCTCGAAGAGCAGAATCAGGTGGCCATGCGCGTTTCCGACAAAGGCCAGGCATTGTTCTTTGATATCGACAGTGGCGCTGAACTGAAGCGCGTCGATCTGCCAGTGCCTGCCGGCGCAACCGTGACCTCGATTGGTGAAGACCAGCCGGGCCATCCACTGGTGGCCGTGGGTCTGTCCAACGGTCAGGCGCTGGTGTTCCGTCACACCTATAAAGTCAGCTACCCCGATGGCAAGAAAACCATCAGCCCGGCCATCGAGTATCCGTATGGCGAGACGCCGATCGCGCTGAACGAAGCCGGCGGCGCGCTGGAGCATGTCAGCCTGAACGCCACCGACACGACGTTGATGCTGGTCGGTTCGACCGGTTCGCAACTCAATGTGCTGTCGCTGACCAGCGAAGAAAACATGATGACTGGCGAAGTCACCAACGAGCAGAAGCGTATCGATCTGCCGCAAATGACTGAGCCGGTGAAAAACATCTTCGTCGACCCGCGCCAGCAGTGGCTGTACGTGGTCAACGGTCGCGCTCAGGCCGATGTGTTCAGCCTGCGCGACAAGAGCCTCAACGGTCGCTACAAACTGCTGGAAAACGCTGACGCCGAAGTCACCGCGACCACGCAACTGGTCGGTGGTATCTCGCTGATCGTCGGTGACTCCAAGGGTGGTCTGGCCCAGTGGTTCATGGCCCGTGACACCGATGGTGAGCTGCGCCTGAAGCAGATCCGCACTTTCCAGATGGGCACCACGCCGATCGTTGAAATCACCGCCGAAGAGCGTCGCAAGGGCTTCCTTGCTCTGGATGCTAGCGGCAAGCTTGGCGTGTTCCACAGCACCGCGCATCGCACCTTGCTGGTCGATCAAGTGGTAGAAGGCCAGGGCGTGTTCGGTCTGTCGCCACGTGCCAACCGTGTCATCGTCGAAGCCGACGGCAAGCTGCAACCGCTTCTGCTCGACAACCCGCACCCGGAAGTTTCCTGGAGCGCGCTGTGGAGCAAGGTCTGGTACGAGAACTACGACGAGCCAAAATACGTCTGGCAATCGACCGCCGCCAACACCGATTTCGAACCGAAACTGAGCCTGTCGCCACTGACCTTCGGCACTCTGAAAGCTGCGTTCTACGCCATGCTGCTCGCTGCTCCACTGGCCGTTGCCGCTGCGATCTACACCGCGTACTTCATGGCCCCGGGCATGCGCCGCAAGGTCAAGCCGGTGATCGAGCTGATGGAAGCGATGCCGACGGTGATCCTCGGTTTCTTCGCCGGTCTGTTCCTCGCACCATATGTCGAAGGGCATCTGCCGGGCATCTTCAGCCTGCTGATGTTACTGCCGATCGGCATCCTGGTCGCCGGCTTCACCTTCAGCCGCCTGCCTGAATCGATCCGCCTGAAAGTCCCGGATGGCTGGGAAAGTGCGCTGCTGATTCCGGTGATCCTGTTTGTGGGCTGGTTGTCGCTGTACATGAGTCCGTTCATGGAGAACTGGTTCTTCGGCGGTGACATGCGCATGTGGATCTCTCACGACCTGGGCATTACCTACGACCAGCGCAACGCTCTGGTGGTCGGTCTGGCCATGGGTTTCGCGGTGATCCCGAACATCTACTCGATCGCTGAAGACGCCGTGTTCAGTGTGCCGCGTGGCCTGACCCTCGGCTCGCTGGCGCTGGGTGCCACGCCGTGGCAGACCATGACCCGCGTGGTGATCCTGACCGCCAGCCCGGGGATCTTCTCGGCGCTGATGATCGGCATGGGCCGTGCGGTCGGCGAAACCATGATCGTGCTGATGGCCACCGGTAACACCCCGGTCATGGAAATGAACCTGTTCGAAGGCCTGCGCACTCTGGCTGCCAACGTCGCGGTGGAAATGCCCGAGTCGGAAGTCGGCGGCAGCCACTACCGCGTGCTGTTCCTCTCGGCGCTGGTGCTGCTGTTGTTCACCTTCGTCATGAACACCCTGGCAGAACTGATTCGTCAGCGTCTGCGCAAGAAATACTCGTCGCTTTAAGCAAAGGTAGAAGTCTGTGAAACAGAACTCCCTGAAAGGATGGTTCAAGAGCGGCGCCCCGGGCGTCTGGATCAGCGGTGGCGCGGTGTCCATCGCGGTCATCATGACCATTGGCCTGCTGGCGGTGATTGCCGTGCGCGGTCTGGGTCACTTCTGGCCGGCGGATCTGGTGCATGCCAGCTACGACGTGCCGGGCCAGGCCCAGCATCTTGTGGTCGGCGAAGTGGTACAGAAAGAAGAAGTGCCACGTGCTCGCCTGAAGAGTGCCGGTTTGCCGGTGCCTGACGTCGGCCCGGAATTCATGACCCGCGAGCTGATCAAGGTCGGCAACCGGGATCTGAATGGCAACGACTTCACCTGGGTCGTCGGTGAGTGGCTGACCAACCAGACTACGCCGCCCGAGTTGATGGCGATCGAACGTCGCGAGTGGGGCAACTTCTACGGCTATCTGGTCAACGTCAAACAGGACGGCAAGGTCATCGCCGAAGGCGAGGCTGCGTGGCCAGAGCTGCAAGCGCGGATCAACCGTGTGAACGGTCTGGCGGCGCAACTGAAGTCGCTGGAAAAGACCGACATCGGTGCAATCAACGCAGGGCTGGAGCGCATCCGTCTGCACGGTCGCAAACTGGAACTGGAAGGCAAGCTCGACGCCACCGCGCAAGCGGACATGGAATCTGAGCGTGCCGAGCTGAATGCGCGTTATCAGGACATCGAAGCGCGGCTTGCCGATCTGCATGCACAGTTCAATCGCGATGCCTTGACCGCTCGCGATGCCAACGGCAAAGAGATTGAAATCGGTCTGGGCAAAGTGGTTCACGCCTACCAGCCAAACGCGATGAGCACCTTCACCAAGGTCGGTTTCTACTTCAGCAAGATCTGGGAATTCCTTTCGGACGACCCGCGTGAAGCCAACACCGAAGGCGGGATTTTCCCGGCGATCTTTGGCACCGTGATGATGACGCTGATCATGGCGATGATCGTCACCCCGTTCGGTGTGCTGGCGGCGGTGTACCTGCGTGAATACGCCAAACAGAACACCCTGACGCGGATCATCCGTATCGCGGTGAACAACCTCGCTGGCGTTCCGGCGATCGTTTACGGCGTGTTCGGTCTGGGCTTCTTCGTTTACGTACTCGGTGGTTCGGTCGACCGCTTGTTCTTCCCCGAAGCACTGCCGGCACCGACCTTCGGTACACCGGGTCTGCTCTGGGCCTCGCTGACGCTGGCGCTGCTGGCGGTGCCGGTGGTGATCGTCGCGACTGAAGAAGGTCTGGCACGTATTCCGCGCACCGTGCGTGAAGGTTCGCTGGCACTGGGCGCGACCAAGGCTGAAACCTTGTGGAAGATCGTCATCCCGATGGCCAGCCCGGCAATGATGACTGGCATGATCCTCGCCGTGGCCCGCGCCGCCGGTGAAGTGGCGCCGCTGATGCTGGTGGGTGTGGTGAAACTGGCGCCGTCGCTGCCGGTGGACGGCAACTACCCGTACCTGCACCTGGATCAGAAGATCATGCACTTGGGCTTCCACATCTATGACGTCGGCTTCCAGAGCCCGAACGTCGAAGCGGCGCGTCCGCTGGTGTACGCCACGGCGCTGTTGCTGGTGCTGGTGATCGCGACGTTGAACCTGTCGGCGGTGTATATCCGTAACCACCTGCGCGAAAAATACAAAGCTTTGGACAGTTAACACAAACCCTGTGGGAGCTGGCTTGCCAGCGATGCAGGCGACGCGGTGTTTCAGTTACACCGCAGTGATGCCATCGCTGGCAAGCCAGCTCCCACAGGGACCGCGACAAAAACTGAATTTGCGTTACCCGCTGGTTTGGCCAGCGGTTCAACAAACCGAATTTGTTAGCACAGGGAGCCTCCCATGCAGCACGAAACACATACCCACGGCATCAACATGTCCGCCCTGGGCCGCGACAAGCAGAGCCTCAATCTGGCGCAGGAAACCGTGGCCATCGAAGTACCCGGCCTGAGCCTGTACTACGGCGAGAAACAAGCGCTGTTCGACGTCAGCATGAACATCCCGAAGCAGCGCGTGACCGCGTTCATCGGCCCGTCCGGCTGCGGTAAGTCGACCTTGCTGCGCACTTTCAACCGCATGAACGACCTGGTTGACGGCTGCCGCGTAGAAGGCGCGATCAACCTGTATGGCAACAACATCTATCGCAAGGGCGAAGACGTTGCCGAGCTGCGTCGTCGCGTCGGCATGGTGTTCCAGAAGCCCAACCCGTTCCCGAAGACCATCTACGAAAACGTCGTTTACGGTCTGCGCATCCAGGGCATCAACAAGAAGCGCGTCCTCGACGAAGCGGTCGAGTGGGCGTTGAAGGGCGCGGCGTTGTGGGACGAAGTCAAAGACCGCCTGCATGAATCGGCACTCGGCCTGTCCGGTGGTCAGCAGCAGCGTCTGGTCATCGCCCGCACCATCGCGGTTGAGCCGGAAGTGCTGCTGCTCGACGAACCGTGCTCGGCCCTCGACCCGATCTCGACGCTGAAAGTCGAAGAGCTGATCTACGAGCTGAAGTCCAAGTTCACCATCGTTATCGTTACGCACAACATGCAACAGGCCGCGCGGGTGTCCGACTACACGGCGTTCATGTACATGGGCAAACTGGTGGAATTTGGCGACACCGATACCCTGTTCACCAATCCGGCGAAGAAGCAGACCGAAGACTACATCACCGGTCGTTATGGCTGACAGTTGCGGGTTATTCACAGAATTGACGCTGCGGCCCACCGCACCTTACCGGACGCTCCAAGGACGCCAACATGATTAGTAAAGAAGGCCTTACCCACCACATCTCCGCGCAGTTCAACGCTGAGCTTGAGGAAGTGCGCAGCCACCTCCTGGCCATGGGCGGGCTGGTCGAGAAGCAGGTCAACGACGCGGTCACCGCACTGATCGAAGCCGACTCCGGTCTGGCTCAGCAAGTGCGCGAGATCGATGACCAGATCAACCAGATGGAGCGCAACATCGACGAAGAATGCCTGCGCATTCTCGCCCGTCGTCAGCCGGCGGCGTCCGACTTGCGTTTGATCATCAGCATTTCCAAGTCGGTGATCGACCTGGAGCGCATCGGTGACGAAGCGACCAAGATCGCTCGCCGCGCCATTCAGCTGTGCGAAGAAGGTGAAGCGCCGCGCGGTTACGTCGAGGTTCGCCATATCGGCGACCAGGTGCGCAACATGGTTCGCGATGCGCTGGACGCGTTCGCCCGTTTCGACGCCGATCTGGCGTTGTCGGTGGCGCAGTACGACAAGATCATCGACCGCGAATACAAGACCGCCCTGCGTGAGCTGGCGACCTACATGATGGAAGACCCGCGCTCTATCTCGCGGGTCTTGAGCATTATCTGGGTGCTGCGTTCGCTGGAACGCATCGGCGATCACGCGCGCAACATCTCCGAACTGGTCATCTACCTGGTGCGCGGCACCGACGTGCGCCACATGGGCCTCAAGCGCATGAAAGAAGAAGTTGAAGGCACAAGCGGCGAAACCGCTAATGTTCCTGGCAATGCTGACGATAAGTAAGATTGCCTGAGAAAAGCGCCCGGCCCTTTGGCCGGGCGTTTTTGTTTGTGCTTTTCATGGGCAGATTCGATTAAAAAGCAGCACCCGCGAACGAAAAGTCCCGGCGTGACTGAAGAGTTTTGGCAATGTGCCATCAGCCAGCGTTATGCTTGCCGGGATTTTAATAGGGGTGTTGGATGAGCAAGATCAGTGTGTTGGTCGTGGACGATGCTTCGTTCATTCGTGACCTGGTGAAAAAGTGCCTGCGTAATTACTTCCCGGGGATCCGCACCGAGGACGCCGTCAACGGTAAAAAGGCTCAGGCTATGCTGGCCAGGGAAGCATTCGACCTGGTCCTGTGCGACTGGGAAATGCCGGAAATGTCCGGGCTCGAACTGCTGACCTGGTGCCGCGAGCAAGACAACCTCAAGACCATGCCATTCGTCATGGTCACCAGCCGTGGCGACAAGGAAAACGTCGTGCAGGCGATTCAGGCCGGCGTTTCCGGCTACGTCAGCAAGCCGTTCACCAACGAGCAACTGCTGACCAAGGTCAAACAGGCGCTGAACAAGGTCGGCAAGCTCGACACCCTGATGAACAGCGCGCCAACCAAAATGAACTCGGCGTTCGGCAACGATTCCCTCAGCGCCTTGACCGGTGGCAAGCCTGCCGTGGTCGGCGGCGCCCCGGCAGCTGCGGCGGTCAACCCGTTCGCCAAACCGGCTGCTGCCGCACCAGCGCCGGCTGCTGCGCCATCCCGTGGCCTGCTCAACAGCCCTCCGGTCAAGGCTCCAGCCGCCGCATCCGCTCCGGCCAGTGGTCGCGGTCAGGGCCAATTGCGTCTGCCAAGCGGTACTCAGCAATGCGTGATCAAGGCTCTGAGCATCAAGGAAGCGTTGTTGGTGGTGAAACGCACCGACACCCTGCCGCAGATCCTCGACAGCGCCGTGCTCGATCTGGAGCAGGGTGACAACGCTGAAATCGCCCGTCTCAATGGCTATTTGCACGCGGTTGTCGCTTTTGAGCCGAAACCGGACAGCGACTGGCTGCAACTGACCTTCCGTTTCGTCGATCAGGACGCGCAGAAACTCGACTACATCTCGCGCCTGATCGCCCGCGGCACGGCGCAGAAGCACTTCGTTCCCGGCGCGTGATCACAGCTTTACACTGATCGTTCCCACGCTCTGCGTGGGAATGCCTCAACCGGACGCTCCGCGTCCTCTCGCATGGGACGCAGAGCGTCCCGGGCTGCATTCCCACGCAGAGCGTGGGGACGATCATTTGAAACATCTGTCGACTAGCCTGGTCTGCTTCACCTGCTAGGCTCATTCCCAGGCCTTACTTCGACAGACTCTTGCCCATGCTCGCACGCCTGCTGTTTTTCTGTGGTCTCTTCGTGGCCTCCACATCGGCTGTGGCCATGACCATTTACAAATCCACCGATGCCAACGGCGTGGTCTCCTACAGTGACCGGCCGAGCAAAGGCGCGCAGGTGTTCGTCTTTCAAGACCGCATGGTCGAGCGCCTGGAGCGGCAGGTGTACCTCGACATCAAGAAGCAGAAGGGCACTGACGTGGTCTTCGTGCGCAACGATCTGTATGCGCCGGTCAAAATTGCCTTGGCATTCACCGGGCTGAGTAATGTGCGCGGTGCGCCGGCGCAAACCATCCACCGGGTGCTGCCGGCGCGTAGCAACACGCGGTTGGCGTTGCTGACGGCGATATCCGGCAAGCAGCCGCTGGTGTATACGCCGCAGTTCCATTACTCCCTCGGCGACCCCACAGGCATCGCGCAGGGCTATCGCTATCCACTGCCATGGCGTGGCGGGCCGTTTCGTCTGAGTCAGGGCGCCAACGGTCAGTACAGTCACTATGGGCCGAAGAATCGCTATGCGATGGACATCGCCATGCCGGTGGGCACGCCGATCATTGCCGCGCGGGCCGGGGTGGTGGTGAAGACCGAAAACTCGCAGAGCGGGCGCGGTTCGGATGCGTCCGGCAATTTCGTGCGCGTGCTGCATGACGACGGCACCATGGGCGTGTACCTGCACCTCAAGCAAGGCTCGGTGAGCGTACGCGAAGGGCAACGGGTGGCGGTGGGCAGTTCGCTGGCCTTGTCGGGCAACACCGGCAACAGCAGCGGCCCGCACCTGCACTTTGTGGTGCAGCGCAATACTAGCGAGGGGCTGGTGTCGATTCCGTATCAGTTCATCCAGCCGCTGGGGGCGTTGCCCAACTTTGCGTTGGGCAAGCAATAAGCCTCTAAAAGCAAAAGATCGCAGCCTGCGGCAGCTCCTACAGGGGGTTCACATTCCCATGTAGGAGCTGCCGCAGGCTGCGATCTTTTAGCAGGCAACGCGGTTTCCCGCATTGCACTCAATCCAGCATCAACACCTTCGCCAGCACAATCTTCGGCCCTTTCATCTTCTTGATGATGATGCGCAGGCCTTCGACTTCCAGCACTTCTTCCTCTTCCGGCACCCGTTTCAGGGTTTCGTAGACCAGCCCGGCGAGGGTTTCCGCTTCGATGTGATCAAGGTCGATGCCCAGCAGGCGTTCCACCTTGAACAGCGGCGTGTCACCACGCACCAAGAGCTTGCCCGGCTGATAGGCGAGGATCCCGCGCTCAGCCTTGCGGTGTTCGTCCTGAATGTCGCCGACCAGCACTTCCAGCACGTCTTCCATGGTCAGGTAGCCGATGATGTTGCCGTCAGCCTCCTCGACCACAGCGAAGTGCGAGCCGCCCTTGCGGAACTGCTCCAGCAACTGCGACAGCGGCATGTGCCGCGACACGCGCTCCAGGGGACGGGTCAGCTCAGCCAGGTTGAACGACTCGGGAATGTGGTCCAGCGCCGCCAGTTCCAGCAGCAGATCCTTGATGTGCAGCAGGCCGACGAACTCCTGGCGCTCACTGTCGTACACCGGATAACGGCTGAACTTGTGGCGACGGAACATCGCGAGGATTTCTTTCAGCGGCGCGTTGAATTCAAGCGTGATCAGGTCTTCGCGGGAGTTGGCCCAGTCGACCACTTCCAGCTCGCCCATTTCCACCGCCGACGCCAGAACGCGCATGCCCTGATCGCTCGGATCCTGGCCACGGCTGGAGTGCAGGATCAGTTTCAGTTCTTCGCGGCTGTAATGGTGTTCATGGTGCGGACCGGGTTCGCCTTGCCCTGCGATACGCAGAATCGCGTTGGCGCTGGCGTTGAGCAGGTAAATCGCCGGGTACATCGCCCAGTAGAACAGGTACAGCGGCACCGCCGTCCACAGCGACAGCAACTCGGGTTTGCGGATCGCCCACGACTTCGGGGCCAGCTCACCGACCACGATGTGCAGGTACGAAATGATGAAGAACGCGGTGAAGAACGACACGCCTTTGACAATCTCAGGCGACTGCACGCCGACCGCGCTCAGCAGCGGCTCGAGAATGTGCGCGAAGGCCGGCTCACCGACCCAGCCCAGGCCAAGGGAGGCGAGGGTAATACCGAGCTGACACGCCGAGAGATACGCATCGAGCTGACTGTGTACGGTGCGCAGGATGTGCCCGCGCCAGCCGTTCTGATCAGCGATGGCCTCGACCCGGGTCGAGCGCAGTTTGACCATGGCAAATTCCGCCGCAACGAAAAAGCCGTTGAGCAAAACCAGGATCAGAGCGAAAAGGATCATGCCGAAGTCGGCGAAAATTGTAGCGAGGGACAAGCCAGGGGAAGGGTCCATGATGGAGTTTTGCGGGTTCCGTGTGATTCAAAAGAGAGAAAAGTCGCGCCTGAAAGGCAGGCACAAGTCAGCCAATGTAGCGGCTGACATGGCGATTGCCTAGTGGCGAGTGCCGGTCGGTCTTACTCGGCGGCGCTGATGGCTCGCGCCTGAGCCACCTGAGCCGGGGCGAAATGGCAGGTGAACGTGCTGCCGTGACCGGGCACGCTGCTGATCTCCATGCGCGCGCGGTGGCGCAGCAACACGTGTTTGACGATGGCCAGGCCAAGCCCGGTGCCGCCGGTATTGGAGTTGCGGCTGGAGTCGACGCGGTAGAAACGTTCGGTCAGGCGCGGCAGGTGTTTGCTGTCGATGCCGATGCCGGAATCCTGCACGCTCAGGTGTGCGCCTTGATCGTCACCCCACCAGCGAATGCGGATGTTGCCCTCGGCCGGGGTGTACTTCACCGCGTTGAACACCAGATTGGAAAACGCACTGCGCAACTCCGCCTCGCTGCCCTTGAGCAACAGGCCGGCATCGGCTTCGAGGCTGATGCGCTGTTTCTTCGCGCCGGACAATTGCTGCGCATCGCTCTTGATCGATTGCAGCAGGGTGTCGATCTGCACTGGCTGGTTGTCCGACGGGTAATCGGTGGCTTCGAGTTTCGCCAGCAACAACAAATCATTGAGCAGCGTCTGCATGCGTCCGCCCTGTTGCTGCATCTGCTGCAGGGCTCGGCTCCAGCGCGGATTCACTTCCTCGACGTTGTCGAGCAGGGTTTCCAGGTAGCCGCAGATCACTGTCAGCGGCGTGCGCAATTCGTGGGAGACGTTGGCAATGAAATCTTTGCGCATCTGTTCCAGCTGATGGATACGCGTGACGTCGCGCACCAGCATCAAGTGTTCGTTGTTGCCGTAGCGGGTCAGGTACAGCTGAATGCGCACGCGATCGTTGGTTGGCGAGGGGATTTCCAGCGGCTCGGCGTAGCTGTCCTGCTCGAAGTACTCCTTGAAACGCGGAT
Source organism: Pseudomonas sp. Mb7 (assembly GCF_054790525.1). NCBI lineage: Bacteria > Pseudomonadati > Pseudomonadota > Gammaproteobacteria > Pseudomonadales > Pseudomonadaceae > Pseudomonas > Pseudomonas sp. Mb7. Next base: position 5,520,149 of record NZ_CP186501.1, on the reverse strand, counting down.
GGCGCACCAGGTTGGTCACCGGTTGGCCGCTGTCCTGGGGGGTCTTGAGGCCAAGCAAGGTTTCGGCGGCGCGGTTCCACCATTCCAGATTGCCGTCGCTGTCGAGCATGATCACCGCGTCTTTCAGCGCAGCGGTGGATTCCTGCACCCGGTCGATCACCGCTTGCAGGCGCCCGCGCACGCGCTGATCGCGGCGTTGCAAATGGTAGATGCTGTCGAATACTTCGCCCCACAGGCCATAGCCATCGGGCGGTGCTTCGTCGGGTTGATGCTGGCGCAGCCATTCGTGCAGACGCAGCAATTGCTTGAGCGTCCAGGCCAGATAAATCCCCAGGCCCGCGGCGAGGCTCCAGCCGTAATAGCCGGTGATCAGGCCGATCACCAGGCAGGCGGTGACCAACAGCAGCATGTGGCGAATCAGGGTGCCATGCCAGTTTTGATTCACGGAAAATACGGTCCTTGTCAGCGAGTCTGGCGGTCGGATCAGGCCTTGGTGGAAAACCGGTAGCCGGTGCCGCGCACGGTTTGTACCAGATTTTCGTAGGCGTCGCCGAGCGCCTTGCGCAGGCGCCGGATGTGCACGTCGACGGTGCGCTCTTCAACATAGACGTTGCCGCCCCAGACCTGATCCAGCAACTGGCCACGGGTGTAGGCGCGTTCCTGGTGGGTCATGAAGAATTGCAGCAGACGGTATTCGGTCGGGCCCATTTCGGCGGGTTTGCCGTCGATGGTCACGCGGTGGCTGATCGGGTCGAGCAGCAGGCCGCCGACTTCGATCGGCGCTTCGCCGTCGGTCGGGCCGGCGCGGCGCAACACGGCTTTGAGGCGGGCGACCAGTTCGCGCGGGGAAAACGGTTTGGTGATGTAGTCGTCGGCGCCGACTTCAAGACCCTGGATCTTGTTGTCCTCTTCGCCCTTGGCGGTGAGCATGATGATCGGGATGTCCCCGGTCAGCTCGTCACGCTTGAGACGACGGGCCAGTTCGATGCCGGAGGTGCCGGGCAGCATCCAGTCGAGCAGGATCAGGTCCGGCTTGCGGTCGACGATGATGGCGTGCGCCTGCTGCGAGTTCTCTGCCTCAAGGCAGTCATAGCCGGCCATCTCCAACGCAACGGCGATCATTTCGCGAATGGGCGCTTCGTCGTCGACGATCAGAATGCTCCTGCCAACCATGCCTTAATCCTCTTGTCATTTAACTGTCTTGCGCCGCATTAGATAACGGAATTATTGCAGTCGTGTGACAGTATTTTAGTCCGGCGGCGATTGTGCAAATCCTCAACTAAGCTCTAAGTCCGAATCCTGACAACCACAAAAGAAGGTTTCCATGACTCAAATGACTGTTTCTTTCAAAGCCATGCTGATGGCTGCTGCCCTGACTCTGCCTGGATTTGTACTGGCCGCGGATCCTGCGATGGAGAAGGACGGCATGTACACCGATCACAAGGGCATGACTCTGTACACCTTCGCCAAGGACTCGGGCGGCAAGTCGATGTGCAACGACAAATGCGCAACGAACTGGCCTCCGTTGATGGCGACGGCGGGTGACAAGTCGATGGGTGACTGGACTGTCATCAAGCGCGACGACGGCTCAATGCAGTGGGCCTATCAAGGCATGCCGCTGTACACCTTCGTGATGGACAAGAAGGCCGGTGACATGACCGGTGACGGCAAAATGGACGGCGCCTGGAAAGTCGCCAAAGCCAAATAAACGCGGTCCCTTGTAGGAGTGAGCCTGCTCGCGATAGCGGTGTATCAGTCGGCATTTTCGTTAACTGATACACCGCTATCGCGAGCAGGCTCACTCCTACATTGATTTGCGTTTAGCGCAACGCGTAATCCAGCACGATCCCGACGAAAATCGCCAATCCAGCCCAGTGGTTGTGCAAAAACGCTTTGAAGCAGCGCATCCGGTCGCGATCCCGCGTGTACCAGAATTCCCACGCATAACACCCGGCAGCCACCAGCAAGCCAAGATGGAACCAGATTCCCAGCTCAAATTTGGATCCCGCCAGCATCAGGCAACCCAGCGACAATGCCTGCAAACTCAGGATGATCACCCGGTCCGCCTCGCCAAACAGAATCGCCGTGGATTTCACGCCAATCTTCAAATCGTCATCCCGATCGGTCATCGCGTAATAGGTGTCGTAACCCACCGTCCACAGTAGGTTGGCGATCCACAGCAGCCACGCTGCCGCCGGCAGTTCACCGGTCTCGGCCGTGAACGCCATCGGCATGCCCCACGAAAACGCCGCGCCTAGCACCACTTGCGGGTAATAGGTGTAGCGCTTCATGAACGGATAAGTGAAGGCCAACGCCAGACCACCGAGCGACAGCCAGATCGTCGGTGCATTGGTGCACAGCACCAGCAGAAAACTCACGCCCATCAACAGGGCGAAGAACACCAGCGCTTCTTTCGAACTGATCTTGCCGCTGGCCAGCGGTCGCTGCGCGGTGCGTTTGACGTGGCCGTCGACCTTGCGGTCGGCCCAGTCGTTGATCACGCAACCGCCGGCGCGGGTCAGTACCACGCCGAGGACGAAAATCACCACGTTGGCCAGCGACGGCGAGCCTTTGCCAGCAATCCACAACGCCCACAGGGTCGGCCACAGCAGCAGGTAGATGCCGATCGGCTTGTCCATCCGCGTCAACTGAATGAAATCCCAGGCGCGCGGGTTCAAGCGGTTCAGCGACTTGAGCAGGCTCTGATACATCAGCAGTTCTCCGGATGGGCGCGAGCGGTGCGCCACAGGCTCGGCAGGAAGATTTCCGCGACCAATACGCTCAAAGCGCCACGGTCGAAACGCGAACGCCGACCCCACAGCTCAGGCGCCTTCACGTCTGGCGGCAACCATTGTTCAGGGTAGTGACAAACTTCGAGGGCGCGACGCTGGAAGGCCTGATCGCAAAACAGCAATTCGCCCAGCGAGCGGCTGCCCAGTTCGTCCATGTGCAAACCGTCGCCCTGCAAAGCGGCGCGCGAAGCCACGCTGCGGGCGAACACCCAAGCCTCGCCGTGACCGCGCAAATACACCTCGCGTACCCAGCCTTCGCTGCCCTCAGCCAGATCCAGCGCCGCACATTCGTCAGCGCGCAAGGTGTCCCAGCCTTCAAACAGCGGCGTGACGCTGAAGCCGTCATTGGACAACCGGGTCAGTCGGCGGGTGAGGGAGCCTTCGTCGAACAACCAGTCGAGGGTCAACGAATCGGGGAGGGGCGTCAGTCGGCTTTGGGTCAGCCAGAGCGGGGTCGGGCAGGCATTTGAATGTTGCACAATGAGTCATTATTGGCCGCAAATGAGGCGGCGAGCTTACCATGGCGAGCTGCGCTATTGATTGATCCGGGTCGCCGTTGCGCCGAACAGGCTTGCATCTGCCCGGCACCATCAGTACAAAACGCCCTGAGCCGGATGGCAGCGCAGCACCCATCGACCGTCCGCGCCGGCACCCAGCCTGAACCCTGAGGAAGTATCTGAATGAAAAAGTGGCAATGCATCGTCTGTGGCCTGATCTACAACGAAGCCGACGGTTGGCCGGATGACGGCATTGCGCCGGGCACCTTGTGGCAAGACGTGCCGGAAGACTGGCTGTGCCCGGACTGCGGCGTCGGCAAAATGGACTTCGAAATGATCGAAATCAACTAAGCACAATCAAGGAATAAGGCATGAGCGCACCTGTCGTCATCATTGGCACTGGCCTGGCGGGCTACAACCTGGCCCGCGAGTTTCGCAAGCTCGACAGCGAAACCCCGTTGCTGCTGATCACCGCTGATGACGGCCGCTCTTACTCCAAGCCGATGCTCTCCACCGGTTTCGGCAAGAACAAGGACGCCGACGGCCTGAGCATGGCCGAGCCGGGCACCATGGCCGAGCAGTTGAAGGCCGAAGTGCGCACACACACGCGCATCAGCGGCATCGACGCTGGCCACAAGCGCCTGTGGATTGGCGAGGAGGCGGTCAGCTATCGCGACCTGATTCTCGCCTGGGGCGCGGAAACCGTGCGTGTGCCGATTGAAGGCGATGGCAGCGATCTGGTGTTCCCGATCAATGATCTCGAAGACTATGCGCGTTTCCGCGCCGCTGCGGCGGGCAAGCGTCGGGTGCTACTGCTCGGCGCTGGCCTGATCGGCTGTGAGTTTGCCAACGACCTGATACTTGGCGGCTACGAAGTGCAACTGGTTGCACCCTGTGAACAAGTCATGCCGATGCTGCTGCACCCGGCCGCTGCGGCGGCGGTGCAGGCCGGGCTGGAAAGCCTCGGTGCGAAATTCCACCTCGGCCCGGTACTGACCCGCCTGCAAAAAGTCGCCGACGGCCTGGAAGCGCACCTGTCCGACGGCCAGGTCATTCCTTGCGACGTAGTGGTTTCGGCCATCGGCCTGCGCCCGCGTATCGATCTGGCGGCGGCTGCCGGCGTGCAGGTCAACCGCGGCGTCGTGGTCGACCGGCACCTGAAAACCTCCCACGCCAATATTTACGCCCTGGGCGACTGCGCCGAGGTCGACGGATTGAATCTGCTGTACGTGATGCCCCTGATGAGTTGCGCGCGCGCGCTGGCGCAAACCCTGACGGGTAACCCGACCGCCGTGAGCTACGGCCCGATGCCGATCACCGTGAAAACCCCGGTGTGCCCGCTGGTGGTTTCGCCGCCACCACGGGGCAGCGAAGGTGTCTGGACCGTCGAAGGCCAGGGCGCCGACATCAAGGCGCTGTGTCACAGCGCCGACGGCCAATTGCTCGGTTACGCGCTAACCGGTGCAGCCGTGATGGAAAAACTCGCCCTCAACAAACAGCTTCCGGCCCTGCTGGCGTAAATACCGGTCGTTCTGTCGGAATCACCCCGCTTTTGCCCCTACAAAGGTCGCGTGGAGACTGGCGCCGCCGGTATCCGCGTGCCATTCTCACTCCCGTCTGCCGCAGAGTAGAGCCTGCGGCGCCTTGGGCGCTGTTCCAACGAGAACAGCACGGACATAACAACAAAAAACCGTCAAAGGGGCTTCACTAATGCGTAAACCAGAACTCGCCGCTGCAATCGCTGAAAAAGCAGATCTGACCAAAGAACAGGCCAACCGCGTACTCAACGCCGTTCTCGAAGAAATCACCGGCGCTCTGCACCGCAAGGACAGCGTGACGCTGGTCGGCTTCGGCACCTTCCTGCAACGCCACCGCGGCGCCCGCACCGGCAAAAACCCGCAAACCGGCGAGCCGGTTAAAATCAAGGCCAGCAACACTGTTGCGTTCAAGCCAGGCAAATCGTTGAAAGACAGCGTAAATCCTTAATTGCGGCGAACTCCTCGAATAACGGGGAGAACCGCTGAAAAAATGGGCACACCGATTGCGGTCGGGTGCCCATTTTTTATGCCTGCCTATTTGTTATGCACTGCAGCAATAATAAAGCCACGTAACCAATTGCATTGGTTGGCGATCGATCTGCCTCACACTTAAATCAATACCCTATATATAAAAGCCATCATAGTGATGGCACTTTTGCCATTGTTGGTTGTCTCGCTGTGAATTGTTGAAACAACACTGAAATCTTTCGGAATCATCCTACATCCGTTTTTTTCAAAACCCGTCATGCTCCGCGCCATTGTCGTCGGCCCCGGTTTTCGGTGATCACGGCAGATTGGAACGATCGCTCTAAATCAGGGTTTTCAGGTGTTTCGTGCGGCTGCGTATATATGAAGACGGCATCGGGGATTCCCTGACTAAATATAGGGAAACCTCCTACAACAAACAAAGAACAGTTCGTCTTGTTGTTTAATCAGATGCTTGCTAGTGGCCATCATAGTGATTACGATGCGCCCACTTGAAAGAGCACATCTCAATTGGATGAGTCGCTTCACCGCTCTTCGATACTGTCCCGCGCCGCGGTAACTCCAATAGGCGCCTGACTGTAATCCTTAATAAAGGCCATGGATGTCCTACTCAAGCAAACTTTCCGCCCATTACCTCGAACTCGCTAAAGTCTCTGTTTCCAAAGAGAATTTCGCGGGCGAAGACGTTCGTTTTTCGAGCGAATTCGAGGCCTTGGAAAGTGAGCTCGCCAAAGCCTCGTCGATGCACGAAAGCGGGCAGATCGACTGGCTGAAAATTCGCGAAAACAGCGAAAATCTGCTGCGTACCCAATCCAAGGATTTACGTGTCGGCGCCTGGCTGACCTGGTCGCTGTACCAGCGCGAATCCTTCCCCGGGCTGCTGGCCGGTCTCGGTCTGCTGCACCATCTGTCGGAAAACAACTGGGCCGACGTTCACCCGCTCAAACCCCGTACTCGTGCCGCCGCCATCGGCTGGCTGGTACCGCGTCTCGAGCAAGTCATCACCGAAAACATTGCGATCAAAGAGCAGTTGCCGATGTTCCGGCAGCTCTCCGAGCACCTGTCCGGCCTTGAAGCGGCGTGTGCTGAGCACCTGGGCGATGATTCGCCATTGCTGCTGCCGATCTCCCGTCGCCTGAAAACCATGATCCAGCGCGCGGCCGACAATCAGCCGGCCCCCGGTGTGGTCGGTGCGGCGGTGGCGCAGGTCAAGCAGGCGGCGAGCCAGTTGCTCACCCCCGGCGCACCGATCGACAACGAACGAGATGCACACAAAGCCCTGCGCGCCCAACAGGAAAGCGCGCGCCCGCTGTGCGCCTGGTGGCTCAAGCAGAAGGCTACTGACCTGCGCGCCCTGCGCCTGAATCGCACGTTGCTGTGGATGACCATCGACGCAGTACCCGAGCGCAACGCCGAACAGATCACCGTGTTGCGCGGCCTGCCACTGGAAAAACTCAAGCTCTACCAAGACCGTTTCGATCAAGGCAAATACGCTGACCTGCTGGTGGAACTGGAGGCGAGCCTGGCGAAGGCGCCGTTCTGGTTCGATGGGCAGAGGATGGTCTGGGAGTGTCTCCAGAACCTCAACGCCGAGTTGGCAATGCGCGAAGTGGAAATCCACTTCGCGCTTTTGATTCAACGGCTGCCCGGCATTGTCGAGTTGCGCTTCCATGACGGCGCGCCGTTTGCCGATCCGTCCACCCGGGCGTGGATCGCCGCCAATGTCATGCCGCACCTGCAAAGCGCCAGCGCGCCGCGCAAGGTCGAAAGCGAAAACGTCGAAACCCAGCCAGCCTGGGAAAAAGCCCTCGAAGAAGTTCTGCCGCTGCTGCGCAAGGAAGGCCTGAAGCCGGCCGTGCAGACCCTCAAGCAGGGTTTGCAATCCGCCCACGGCGGACGCGAACGTTTCTTCTGGCAGTTCGCCCTCGCGCGGCTGTGCTTCATGGCCAAGAAATACGAACTGGCCAAGAACCAGCTGGAAACCCTCGATCAGACATTACAGGACTCAGGCCTGCACGCCTGGGAGCCCGATCTTGCATTGGAAGTGCTGCACCTGCTGCACAGTTGCTGCGAGTTGTTGCCGCAGAACCATGCCGTACGTGAACGCAAGGAAGAGATTTATCGCAGGCTGTGCCACCTCGACCTCGAAGTGGTACTCGAATAGGCCCCAGGGCCACAACCGCAAGGAGAAAAGCCATGGCCAAAGAAGGCTCGGTAGCCCCCAAGGAACGCATCAACGTCACCTTCAAACCCGCCACCGGCGGTGCTCAGGAAGAGATTGAACTGCCGCTGAAGCTGCTGGCAATCGGTGACTACACCCACCGCAAGGACGATCGCAAAATCGAAGATCGCAAGCCGATCAGCATCGACAAGATGACCTTCGACGAAGTGTTGGCCAAGCAAGAACTGGGTCTGACGCTGAGCGTGCCGAACCGTCTGCAGGAAGATGGCGAGGCCGACGAGCTGGCTGTGCAACTGCGCGTCAATTCGATGAAGGACTTCAACCCGGCCAGCCTGGTCGAGCAAGTGCCTGAGCTGAAAAAACTGATGGAACTGCGCGATGCGCTGGTGGCCCTCAAAGGCCCGCTGGGTAACGCACCTGCGTTCCGTAAAGCGATCGAAGGCGTGCTCGCCGACGACGAATCCCGCGGTCGCGTACTCGGTGAGCTGGGCCTGAACGCCGCAGCCCCGGACGCCTGAGACTCCAGCCAAGGAAGCCAACACAATGAGCACTAGCGCAGCACAAGAGAAGAGCGCCGCCAGCGGCGAATACAGCATTCTCGACAGCATCATCGCCGAAACCCGTCTGACTCCGGACGACGAAGCCTACGACATCGCCAAGCGCGGTGTGTCGGCCTTCATCGAAGAACTGCTCAAGCCGCAGAACAACGGTGAGCCGGTCAAGAAGGCCATGGTTGACCGCATGATCGCCGAGATCGATGCCAAGCTCAGCCGTCAGATGGACGAGATCCTGCACCACCCGGACTTCCAGGCTCTGGAGTCGTCGTGGCGTGGCCTGCAGTTGCTGGTCGACCGCACCAACTTCCGCGAAAACATCAAAATCGAAATCCTCAACGTCTCGAAAGAAGACCTGCTGGACGATTTCGAAGACTCGCCGGAAGTCATGCAGTCGGGCCTGTACAAGCACATCTACACTGCTGAATACGGCCAGTTCGGTGGTCAGCCTGTGGGCGCGATCATCGCTAACTACTACATGTCGCCAAGCTCGCCAGACGTCAAGCTGATGCAGTACGTGGCCAGCGTTTCGTGCATGTCGCACGCGCCGTTCATCGCTGCTGCCGGCCCGAAATTCTTCGGTCTGGAAAGCTTCACCGGCCTGCCGGATCTGAAAGATCTGAAAGACCACTTTGAAGGCCCGCAATTCGCCAAATGGCAGAGCTTCCGTACTTCGGAAGACTCCCGCTATGTTGGTCTGACCGTGCCGCGTTTCCTGCTGCGTAACCCGTACGATCCGGAAGAAAACCCGGTCAAATCGTTCGTGTACAAGGAAACCGTTGCCAACAGCCACGAGCACTACCTGTGGGGCAACACGGCTTACGCGTTCGGCACCAAGCTGACCGACAGCTTCGCCAAATTCCGCTGGTGCCCGAACATCATCGGCCCGCAGAGCGGTGGCGCGGTTGAAGACCTGCCGTTGCACCATTTCGAAAGCATGGGCGAAATCGAAACCAAGATCCCTACTGAGGTTCTGGTTTCCGACCGTCGTGAATACGAACTGGCCGAGGAAGGCTTCATCTCCCTGACCATGCGTAAAGGCTCCGACAACGCGGCGTTCTTCTCCGCAAGCTCGGTACAGAAGCCGAAGTTCTTCGGCATCAGCGCAGAAGGCAAGGCCGCAGAGCTGAACTACAAGCTCGGCACCCAACTGCCGTACATGATGATCGTCAACCGTCTGGCTCACTACTTGAAAGTGCTGCAGCGCGAGCAACTCGGTTCGTGGAAAGAGCGTACCGACCTCGAGCTGGAACTGAACAAGTGGATCCGTCAGTACGTTGCCGACCAGGAAAACCCGAGCGCCGAAGTGCGTGGCCGTCGTCCGCTGCGCGCTGCGCAAGTGATCGTCAGCGACGTTGAAGGCGAGCCGGGCTGGTACCGCGTGAGCTTGAACGTGCGTCCGCACTTCAAGTACATGGGTGCCGATTTCACCCTGTCGCTGGTTGGCAAGCTGGACAAAGAGTAAGAGCGACTCATGGACGGATACGGCAGCCTGTTCGAACGCCTTAACGGCGACGCGCAACTACGCAAGGGCAACAGCCTTGAGGCTTGTGCCATGGCGTCAGTGGCTGCCCATCTGGCCAAAATGCTCAGCACCCGGGCCGGCAGCGTGCAAACGCTGGCCGACTACGGGTTGCCCGATCTCAATGACATGCGTCTGAGCCTGCACGACTCCCTGAGTCAGGCCCGTCTGGCCATCGAGAATTTCATCGAAGCCTACGAGCCGCGCCTGAGCAACGTGCGTGTCATTTCCCTGCCGCGTGACCACGATCAACTTCGCCTCGCCTTCAGCATCGAAGGCCTGCTGGAAGTTGAAGGGTTCAAGCGTCAGGTCAGTTTTTCCGCGCGCCTGGATGGCAGCGGACAAGTGAAGGTCACCTAAGGAGATCCCCGATGTCTGGCAAACCAGCAGCACGCGTATCCGACCCCACCGCTTGCCCACTTCCAGGCCACGGTACCAACCCGATCGCCGCCGGTTCCGGCGACGTGTTCTTCGACGGCCTCGCGGCCGCCCGCCAAGGCGATGCCTCGGCGTGTGGTGGTGCGATGGTCGGCGATCTGGCGACCACGGTTTTGATCAATGGCAAACCGGCCGCGACCGTGGGTTCGGTTGGTATTCACGGAAACAAGGTCACGGCAGGTTCCGGGACGGTGATTATCGGCAATTCGCCAGGGTCGAGCTGATGACTAAGAAACACCTGAGTGGCGTTGTTCGTTCATGGATAGTCGATAGCGGGGCGTTCTGTCCATGAAGCACATGTTCGGGTCGGCTCAATGAAACACAGAGCCTGGCAATGTCTTGTGGCTTTTCTCAGCTCGGTTGGTTTGCTGGCGATTTTGGTCGGCTTGACGCTGCTGCTGCGGATGGAAAGCTCGACCGAACCAAAGCTGTTCGCTCATCCCCACGCGTTGTGGATTGGCGCCGAGGATGGGGGGGTATTCGTCGAGATTACTAAGCACGAAGCGCCGGACTATTACGTGGAAATTCGTCACGAAAGTGGAGGGATGTGGACTGAAGGCTGGGTTCGATATGGCACCAGGGACAGCCATCCACTCAGCGCTGCGGCAATTGGTGGCTACGGCGGTGAAGAGCTCTATGTCTATACGGGTGTCGCGATCACGGCGCAAAAACAGGGAGTTGCGCAGCGATGAATAAATATGTGCCAGCGACCCCGGGGCAGGAGACGGACGCATGACCGACTCAGGTCGCTTCGCAATGATTTGGCTGCAGCGCTTGCTACTCGTGGTGGGAGCGTTCGCCTGCATGCTCTATTTTGCTGCGCACGCGCTTTCCAACGCTTTTATGTTGCTGATGGACCGCGAAAATTTTATCCCTGCGCAGTCGTCCATCTGGACATTCGAACCTTACGAAATCAATCAAGGCTCTTCGTCTTACTGGCTCTACGGTGAGGACAGGGACAACTATTACTTTTTTGCGTACGTCCCTGAACATTCATATCGCGTGATCGCAAAAGACAATGGGTGCGCAGGCTTCGACAAGCGCGATGTCCGCACATGGTGCATGGATCACGCTGTGGAGGTTCGCAGATGACCGACTCATCAAGCGAGATGCTTATGCTCAGTCGCACGCAACTGAGCTTCTTCATGGTGGCCTTATGGTGGCCATTGCTGGCGGTGTTGGCGATCAGTTCCTATGACCTGTGGAATGGCGAGTATTCAACACCCGAGTCGTCCGGGATTTATTGGCAGTACCTGTTGTGGTGGGGAATTCCCGGGCTTTTGGGTTTTTCGCTATGGATGTCCCGATCGGCGCAGAGCCGCAACGAGCAGCAGGCATTGCGGATGGTTTGGTGGGCGCCGGTGAAGTTCATCCCGTTCTATGCCGTGCCATGGATGCTGTATGGCTTGCTCAGTCTGGCCGTCGGTCAGCTCAGTGATGCCTACATGGCGTACGGCTGGATCTCGATTGTGCCGTTTCTCCTGATTGGCGGTTACGTCTGTGCCGGCGTGACGGTCGCGCTCTACAGGATATTTTTTTGATGAGTTCCACTACCAGGCAGGTAACCCGTGTCCTTTAACCACTACTACCAAAGCGAACTCACCGCGCTGCGCCAACTCGGTCGCCGTTTCGCCGAGCGTAGTCCGGCGTTGGCGCCGTATCTGGGCCAGGCCGGGCGGGATCCGGATGTGGAGCGGTTGCTCGAAGGCTTTGCGTTTCTGACCGGGCGTCTGCGCCAGAAGCTCGATGACGAGCTGCCGGAACTCAGCCATTCGCTGATGCAACTGCTGTGGCCGAACTACATGCGCCCGCTGCCGGCGTTCAGCATTTTGCAGTTCGATCCGCTCAAGCGATCCGGGCCGGCGTTGCGTGTCGAGCGTGATACGCCGATTGAAAGCAAGCCGATCGAAGACGTGCGTTGCCGCTTCCGCACCTGCTACCCGACCGAAGTGTTGCCGCTGGATCTGGCCGCGCTGAATTACTCGGTGAAGGGCGACGGCTCGCTGCTCAGCCTGCGCCTGGAAATGAGCGCCGACGGCCACCTCGGTGAGTTGGAACTGAGCAAACTGCGTCTGCACTTTGCCGGTGAGCGCTATATCAGTCAGATGCTCTACCTGAGCCTGCTGCGCAACCTCGAAGGTATCGAACTGATCCCGCTCGACGGTGCCGGCAAACCGATCGATGGCGTCAGCGGCAAGCCGATGGCGTTCAAGATTCCCGGTGATCGGGTCAAACCGGTGGGCTTTGCCGAAGAAGAAGCGTTGATCCCGTATCCGCTGAACACCTTCCGTGGCTATCGCTACCTGCAGGAATACTTCGCCTTCCAGGACAAGTTCCTGTTCGTCGACGTCAACGGCCTGGACATCATCAACGCGCTGCCGGAAGACACCCTCAAGCAGATGCGTGGCCTCGAATTGCGCTTCGATATTCGCAAGAGCGGCATCATGCGCATGCGTCCGACCTTGGATAACGTGAAACTGTTCTGCACACCGATTGCCAACCTGTTCGCCCACGACGCACTGCCGATTCGCCTCGACGGCAAGCAGGATGAATACCTGTTGCTGCCGGCGGAATACGATCTGGAAAACTGCGGTGTGTTCTCGGTGGAAACCGTGACCGGCTGGAAGCCCGGCGGCCTCGGTTATCAGGAATACGTGCCGTTCGAATCCTTCGAGCACGACCCGAGTTTCGACGTGCCCAACAGCCGTCCGCATTACAGCATCCGCCAGCGTTCGTCCTTGCTGCACGACGGCCTCGACACCTACCTGAGCTTCGGTATTCGCCATACCGAAGCCCACGAAACCCTGTCGATCGAGCTGATGTGCACCAACCAGAACCTGCCGCGCAAGCTCAAGCTCGGCGACATCTGCATGGCCAGTGAAGAGACGCCGGAGTTCTTGAGCTTCCGCAACATTACCCCGGCCACTTCCAGCTTCGCGCCACCGCTGAACCGTGACTTCCTGTGGAAGCTGATCAGCAACATGTCGCTTAACTATCTGTCGCTGGCCGACGTCAATGCGTTGAAGGTGATTCTCGAAACCTACGACTTGCCGCGCTACTACGACCAGCACGCGGAGAAGGTCAGCAAACGCTTGCTCGGCGGCCTCAAGCACATCAAGCATCACCACGTCGACCGCTTGCACCGTGGGTTGCCGGTGCGCGGTTTGCGCACCGAACTGACCATCGACCCGGAAGGGTACATCGGCGAAGGCGACCTGTTCGTCTTCGCTTCGGTTCTTAACGAGTTTTTCGCGCTTTACGCCAGTCTCAATTCATTCCATGAGCTGCGCGTAAAAAGCACACAGGGAGAGGTGTACCAATGGACACCACGTATGGGCCTGCAGCCCCTGCTTTAAGCGGGCTGACCAAGGTAATACGCGAGTACTCGCTGTTTCAGGCCGTGCTGCTGGTGATCGACCGGCTGCGCGAAGCACACCCGTACCTGAGCGAAGACGATCTGTACGACCACGTGGAGTTCCAGGCCAACCCGAGCCTGGGCTTTCCGCGCAGCGACGTCGATCGCGTCGAGTTTTTCGAAGAGCACGGGCAGATGCGCGCGCGCATGCGTTTCAACCTGATCGGCCTGGTCGGTTCCGGCTCGCCGCTGCCGGCGTTCTATGGCGAACAAGCCCTGGGCGACAGCGAGGACGGCAACCCGACGCGCAATTTCCTCGACCTCTTTCACCATCGCCTGCAACGGCTGATGCTGCCGATCTGGCGCAAATATCGTTACCGCGCAAGCTTCCAGAGCGGCGCGATTGACCCGTTCTCCTCGCAGCTGTTCGCCCTGATCGGTCTGGGCGGCGACGAGATCCGCAAGGCCAAGGAACTCAACTGGAAACGCCTGCTGCCGTACCTCGGCCTGCTCAGCTTGCGGGCGCACTCGGCGGCGCTGATCGAAGCCGTACTGCGTTACTACTTCAAGCACGAAGACCTGGTCATCGAGCAGTGCATCGAGCGCCGCGTAGAAATTCTCGAAGAGCAGCGCAATCGTTTGGGTCGTGCCAACAGCATGCTCGGTGAAGACCTGGTGCTCGGCGAACACGTGCGCGACCGCAGCGGCAAATTCCGCATTCACATCACCGAACTCGACTGGCAGCGATTCCATGAATTCCTGCCGATCGGTTTCGGTTACCAGCCGCTCTGCGCGCTGGTGCGGTTCACCCTGCGTGACCCGCTCGATTACGACATTCGCCTGGTCCTGCGCCAGGAAGAAATCCGCGAACTGCGCATCGGTGAGCAGAACGCCTGTCGCCTCGGTTGGACCAGTTGGCTGGGCCGCGAGAAAGCGGACGGCGTGGTGACCCTGGGCAGCAAAATTCATTAAGGACGTGAGCCATGATCAACGTAGACCTGCAACAACTCATCCAGGCGCTGGACGCCGAAACCCGTCGTGATCTGGAACGTTCTGCCGAGCGTTGCGTGGCCCGTGGTGGCAGCAAGATCCTCGTCGAAGATTTGATGCTCGGCCTGCTCGAGCGCCCGAATGGCTTGTTGTCGCGCGCACTGCAGGATGCAGACGTCGACGCCGGTGAACTCAGCGCCGCGCTGCAATCGCGGGTCGAACACAGCGCTTCGCGTAACCCTGTGTTCGCCCCGGAACTGGTGCAGTGGCTGCAAGACGCGCTGCTGGTGGCCAATCTCGAACTGGGCCAGACCCAGGTCGAAGACGCCGCGCTGATCCTCGCGCTGCTGCGTAATCCGATGCGCTACGCCGGCAGCCGTTATCAGCCGCTGCTCGCCAAGCTGAACATTGATCGCCTGAAGGAATTTGCCCTGTCGCAACAGGAGCAACCGGCGGCCAACGGCAAACCAGCGGCGCAGGGCGAATCGCTGCTGCAGCGCTTCACCCACAACCTGACCCAACAGGCCCGCGACGGCAAACTCGACCCGGTGCTGTGCCGTGACGGCGCGATTCGGCAGATGGTCGACATCCTCGCCCGTCGCCGCAAGAACAACCCGATCGTCGTCGGTGAGGCCGGTGTCGGCAAGACCGCCATCGTCGAAGGTCTGGCGTCGCGAATCGCCGCCGGTGAAGTGCCGCAAGTGCTCAAAGGCGTAGAACTGCTGTCGCTGGACATGGGCCTGCTGCAGGCTGGCGCCAGCGTCAAAGGTGAGTTCGAACGTCGTCTTAAAGGCGTGATCGACGAAGTCAAAGCCTCGCCA
This sequence comes from Pseudomonas sp. Mb7, assembly GCF_054790525.1. Classification (NCBI taxonomy): domain Bacteria; kingdom Pseudomonadati; phylum Pseudomonadota; class Gammaproteobacteria; order Pseudomonadales; family Pseudomonadaceae; genus Pseudomonas; species Pseudomonas sp. Mb7. Next base: position 5,504,974 of record NZ_CP186501.1, on the reverse strand, counting down.
AAACCGATCATTCTGTTCATCGACGAAGCCCACACCCTGATCGGCGCGGGCGGCAACGCTGGCGGTTCCGATGCGGCCAACCTGCTGAAACCGGCACTGGCCCGTGGCGAACTGCGCACCATCGCTGCGACCACCTGGGCCGAGTACAAGAAATACTTCGAGAAAGACCCGGCGCTGGCCCGTCGTTTCCAACCGGTGCAACTGCACGAACCGACCGTCAGTGAAGCGGTGACCATCCTTCGTGGTCTGGCCCAGGTTTACGAGAAGAGCCACGGCATTTACCTGCGCGATGACGCGGTGGTTTCGGCGGCTGAATTGTCCGCACGTTATCTGGCCGGTCGGCAGCTGCCGGACAAAGCTGTCGATGTGCTCGACACCGCTTGCGCCCGCGTACGCATCAGCCTCGCCGCCGCCCCGGAAAGCCTTGAGCGCCTGCGTGGCGAACTGGCTGAAGGTGGCCGCCAGCGTCAGGCCCTGCGCCGCGATGCCGAAGCCGGTCTGCTGATCGACCACGAAGCGCTGGATGCATTGGAAGCGCGTCTCGACGAAGCCGAAACTGAAATGGTCGCGCTGGAAACCCTGTGGACTGAACAGAAGCAACTGGCCGAGCGCCTGCTGGAACTGCGTCAGCAACTGGCCAAGGCCCGCGAAGCTGCTGCGGTCGAGCCAGTGGTCACCGTTGAAGAAGACGCCGAAGGCACCGTGATCGAAACCGTCTCCGCTGAGGTTGAAGAAGGCCAAAGCGTCGAAGCGCTGGAAGCCCAGCTCAACGAAACCCACAGCGCCCTGACCGCCGCCCAAGTCAAAGAGCGTCTGGTCAGCTTCGAAGTCTGCCCGCGTCTGGTCGCCGAAGTGATCAGCGCCTGGACCGGCGTGCCATTGGCGCAACTGGCCCGTGAGCACAACGCCAAAGTCGCCAGTTTCGCCACTGACCTGCGCACGCGCATCCGTGGTCAGGAACAGGCCGTGCACGCACTGGATCGCTCGATGCGCGCCACCGCTGCCGGTCTGAACAAGCCTGACGCGCCGGTCGGTGTGTTCCTGCTGGTCGGCCCGAGCGGCGTCGGTAAAACCGAAACCGCGCTGGCCCTGGCTGACTTGCTGTACGGCGGTGATCGTTTCATCACCACCATCAACATGTCCGAGTTCCAGGAGAAGCACACCGTCTCCCGTCTGATCGGCGCACCACCAGGCTACGTCGGTTACGGCGAGGGCGGCATGCTCACCGAAGCCGTACGCCAGAAACCGTACTCGGTGGTGTTGCTCGATGAAGTCGAAAAGGCTGACCCGGACGTGCTCAACCTGTTCTACCAAATCTTCGACAAAGGCGTGGCCAACGACGGCGAGGGTCGCGAGATCGACTTCCGCAATACGTTGATCCTGATGACCTCGAACCTCGGTAGCGACAAGATCAGCGACCTCTGCGAAAACGGCGCACGCCCGACCGCTGAAGTCCTCGAAGAAACCATTCGCCCGGTACTCAGCAAACACTTCAAACCGGCGCTGCTGGCGCGGATGAAAGTGGTGCCGTACTACCCGGTCGGCGGCCCGGTATTGCGCGAGCTGATCGAGATCAAACTCGGTCGTCTCGGCGAGCGCCTCAACCGTCGTCAGCTGGATTTCAGCTGGTGCCAGAACCTCGTCGATCACCTGTCCGAGCGTTGCACGCAAAGCGAAAGCGGTGCGCGTCTGATCGACCATCTGCTCGATCAGCACGTGCTGCCGCTGGTGGCTGACCGCTTGCTCGACGCCATGGCCACCGGTGAAAGCCTCAAGCGTGTGCATGCCACGCTCGACGGCGAGTCCAGCGTGACGTGCGAGTTCGCCTGAGGTGGGTGTGATGTTCACTCAGGTGCCGCAGCCACTGGTCTATGCCGAAGCGTTGCTGGCGCAGTTCGCCAGTCTGTCGCGGGCGGCGGACGGTGCTGCGTTGCTGGGTGACTTCGTGCGTGGGTTGGCCGAGTTGAGCGGTTGCGAATTGACGCAGCTGTATCTGCTCGACGCCACCCACACGTGCCTGGGGATGAATGCCGAATACCTCGACGGCGCCTTGCAACCGCGTGAAGCGGCGAGCCTGCCGGCGGATTACAACGGTGAGCAACTGCTGCAATTCGCCCTGTGCCAGAACCGCGTGGTGTGCCTCGACGACTTGAGCGGCAGCCTGCACGAAACCAGTTTCCTGCCAGCGGCGACCTCGCCGTGGCAGTCGCTGTTGTGCGTGCCACTGGTCAATCAGCACAAAGCTGTTGAAGGTTTGCTGTTGTGCGCCAGCCGTCGTCGTACCAACCTGCAAGGCTTCGCCGATTCCCTCGGCCAGCTCGGCTCGTTCGTGCTTGGCCAGTTGCATTTGCTGCAACGTCTGCGCCAGCCACTGGCGGAATCGGCAACGGTAGCGCGCAGCGTGCCGAGCATCAGTGGTTATGGTTTGATCGGCAAAAGCGCGGCGATGCGTCAGACCCATTCGCTGATCAGCAAAGTCCTGCACAGCCCGTACACCGTGTTGTTGCGCGGCGAAACCGGCACCGGCAAGGAAGTCGTTGCGCGGGCGATTCACGATTGCGGCCCGCGCCGTTCCCAGGCGTTTATCGTGCAGAACTGCGCGGCGGTTCCGGAAAATCTGCTGGAAAGCGAGCTGTTCGGCTATCGCAAAGGCGCGTTCACCGGTGCCGATCGCGACCGCGCCGGCCTGTTCGATGCGGCCAATGGCGGCACGTTGTTGCTCGACGAGATCGGCGACATGCCGTTGTCGTTGCAGGCGAAGATCTTGCGCGTGTTGCAGGAAGGCGAGATCCGTCCGCTGGGCTCCAACGACACGCACAAAATCGATGTACGCATCATCGCCGCAACGCACCGCGATCTGTCGACGCTGGTCAGCGAAGGCAAATTCCGCGAGGACTTGTACTACCGCCTCGCGCAATTCCCGATCGAGCTGCCGGCGCTGCGTCAGCGTGAAGGCGACATCCTCGAACTGGCCCAGCACTTCGCCGAGAAGACCTGCACGTATTTGCAACGCGATCCGGTGCGCTGGTCGAGTGCGGCGCTGGAACACCTGTCCGGCTACAACTTCCCCGGCAACGTGCGTGAACTCAAGGCATTGGTCGAACGTGCGGTGCTGTTGTGCGAAGGCGGCGAGTTGCTCGCCGAGCATTTCTCCCTGCGCATGGAGGCAATGCCGGAAGACAACAGCCACTTGAATTTGCGCGAACGTCTGGAGCAGGTCGAACGCACGTTATTGCTCGATTGCCTGCGCAAAAACGACGGCAACCAGACCCTCGCCGCCCGTGAACTGGGCTTGCCGCGACGCACGCTGCTGTATCGGCTCGGCCGTTTGAACATCAATCTGGGAGATTTCGATGGGTAGGCAAAACTTCATCGAAATCCCCACAAAAACCAATTTCAGCGCCGCCCGCAAGGGTCGGCGCTTTGTGCTTTGTCTACACCTGGAGACCCTCTGATGTCTGTTCGTCACTGGCACGCTGTCCTGCTGACCCTCGTCGTTCTATGCGGCCTTGGCGGCTGTAGCGGCAATTACAAATTCAACGACAACGACTATCGCCCGTTGGGTGATCCGCAAGCGGTCAATCGCGGCAAGTGACCGCAAGGAGCATCAAACATGGAATTGGTTTTCGAAATGCTGAACACCAAGCAGTTCGTGCCCACCGAGTTGTGCCAGAAGACCTTTAAACAGGCCGGCGGCGTGATTGGGCGGGGCGAGGACTGCGACTGGATCATCCCTGACCGCAAGCGTCATCTGTCCAATCACCACGCGATTGTCAGTTACCGCGAGGGCACGTTCTTCCTCACCGACACCAGCAGCAACGGTGTCCAGGACGGCGAGAGCGGCGCACGCCTGCACAAAGGCGAACCGGTGCGCATCGAACACGGCAGCACCTACGTACTGGGTGACTTCGAGATTCGCGCGCGCCTGGTGCGTGACCCGGCGACCTTCGACGGTGAAGTCGGCCGTCCACGCGCTGCCGGCAGCATCATTCCCGATGACGCATTTCTGGATCTCGATCCGCTCAATGCTCTCGAACAGCAAGAGCGTGTGTACTCGGAAATCGACGAACTGCTGGCACCGAACACCAAGCCTGAGGATTCCCGTCAGCGTGCCGACTACGCACGTATCGACATGGAAAGCCTGATGGTGCCGGAGCTGATTGCCGCTCCGGTCGAACCTGAGCCCGCTCCGGCACCGAAAGCCGTCGAGCGCCAGAGCGAAGGTTTCTGGGATCATTTCGGTGCGGCGCTGGGTGTCGACGTCAAAGGCCTCAGCCACGACGAACGCGAAGCCCTGGCGTTGAACGCGGCGCGCTTGCTGCGCCAAAGCATCGGCGGTTTGCAGCAGAGCCTGCGCACCCGTTCGGAGCTGAAAAACGAACTGCGTCTGGCCCAGACCACCGTGCAAGGCACCAACAAGAATCCGCTGAAATTCGCCGTCGATCCGAGCGAAGCGCTGCAGATTCTGTTGCAGCCAAGCAAGCCCGGCCATCTGCCGGCCGAGCAAGCGATTTCCCGCGCGTTCCGCGATCTGCAGGCGCATCAAGTCGCACTGCTGACCGCCAGCCGCGCCGCCGTACGCGGCACCCTGGAGCACTTCTCGCCGGAGCAACTGACCCTGCGTTTCGAGCGTGACAACAAGCCGTTGATCGCGACATCGGGCGGGCGCTGGAGAGCGTTCGGCCGCTATCACCAGGCGCTGCGTCAGGACGATGACTGGAGCGAGCGTCTGCTGGCCCGCGACTTCGCCCAGGCCTACGAAGAACAGATCCGCCTGATCTCCACCCTCCACACCGACCACCAAGGATGATGCGCATGTCTCGCCGCTCGACCGCTTTTTTCAAGACGCTGACTGCGCTCACCGTGCTGGTGCTGCTCGCCGGTTGCTCGTCGCTGTCGCCGTACTCGAAAGTGACCAAGATCAACCTGAAGCTGACCGGCAGCGATCAGCTCAACCCGGACCTCAACGGTCGGCCGTCGCCGATCGTCGTGCGCCTGTTCGAACTCAAGCACCCGGTGACCTTCGAGAACGCTGATTTCTTCAGCCTTTACGAACGCGCCAAGGAATCCCTCAACCCGGATCTGGTGGCCAGCGAAGAGCTCGAACTGCGCCCGGGTGAAACCGTGGAGATGAAGCTCAAGGTGGAAGAGGGCAGCCTTTATGTTGGCGTTCTCGCCGCTTACCGCGACTTGCCGGAAACCCAATGGCGCCACACCGTTCAGATCACTCCGCTGGAAGTCACCGAAGTCGATCTGACTCTGGACCAGACCGGCATCCGCAACACCAATCAAGTGCTCGCCAAGGCGGATGACTGAACATGAATACCCATAAAGTCATTTGGCAGGAAGGCATGCTGCTGCGTCCGCAGCACTTCCAGCACAACGATCGTTATTACGATCACCAGATGAAAACCCGCACCCAGTTGCTGGGTGGCTACACCTGGGGTTTCCTTAATCTGGAGATCGACTTGCAGTTCCTCAACATGGGCAAACTGGTGATCAGTGAAGCCTCGGGGATTCTGCCGGACGGCAGCCTGTTCGAACTCGGTGGCAACACTGAGCCGCTGGCGCTGGACGTGCCGCCGAACACCGGCAACACGCCGATCTACCTGGCGCTGCCGCTGGTCACCGGCAACCACATCGAGTCGCGCCGTCCGGAGCAATCCGACGTGCTCGCGCGTTACACCGCGTACGACGCCGAAGTGGCCGACTCCAACGCCGGCGACGATTCCGCCAGCCAGGTCAGCTGCGGTCGCCCGGACTTCAAACTGTTGCTCGGCGAGCAGCAGAGCGATCAGGCCTACGTCAAGCTGAAGATCTGCGACGTGCTCGACACCACGCCGGACGGCGTGATCAGCCTCGACCCGGACTTCGTGCCGACCTACATTCAGGCCCACGCCTCCAGCTATCTGCTGTCGTGCCTGAAAGAAGTCATCAGCATGCTCAACCACCGTGGCGACACGATTGCCGAGCGGATTCGCTCCAACGGCAAGGTCGGCGGTGCTGAGGTCGGTGACTTCATGATGCTGCAACTGATCAACCGCACCGAACTATTGCTGCGCCACTACCTTGGTCTGGAGCAAGTGCACCCGGAAGAGTTGTACCGCACGTTGCTGACCATGCTCGGCGATCTGGCGACCTTCTCCGGCGAGAGCAAACGCCCGCGTCTGGACAGCCGCTATTCCCACGCTGACCAGGGCGGGAGCTTCCGCAAACTGATGGAAGCGATTCGTCAGGTGCTGTCGATGGTGCTCGAACAGCACGCCATCGAACTGATCCTGCAAGCGCGTCAGTACGGCATCATCGTCTCGCCGTTGCACGACCACAAACTGCTCGGCTCGGCGTCGTTCGTGCTGGCAGCCAGTGCCAACTGCGACTCCGAAGAACTGCGCCACCGCTTGCCGGCGCACCTCAAGGTCGGCCCGGTGGAGCGTATCCGCCAACTGGTCAACCTGCACTTGCCGGGGATCAAGGTCAAACCGTTGCCGGTGGCCCCGCGGCAGATCGCGTTCCATTCGAACAAAACCTATTTCATCCTCGAACTCAGTTCCGAAGACCTGGCACAACTCGAGCGCTCCGGCGGTTTCGCGTTCCATGTGTCCGGCGAATTCGCCGAGCTTGAACTGAAATTCTGGGCCATCAGGAACTGACCGACATGATCAAGGAAACGGATTACAACCAGGACGACAAAACCGTCCTGCTCGATCGTCAAGGCCACGGACCGGCATCGAGTCCGCTGACCGACTTCGCCGCGCCGCCGCGTTTCGAGCAACTGGAAGAACGCATGATCTACGCCGCGCGCCTGCGCCCGGCAGAAGCGTTCAACATCAGCCTCAATTCGCTGGTCGCTGCTTCGTCCGAACTGCTTTCGGAAGTGGTGCGCCTCAAGCACAGCGAAACCCGCGAAGATTTGTACGCGCTCAACGAGCGCCTGACCGCCGGGCTCAAGCTGTTTGAAGTGCGTGCCCTGCACAATGGCGCCGAAAGCAGCCAGGTGATGGCCGCGCGTTACGTGCTCTGCACCGTGGTCGACGAAGCTGTCGTGACCACACCGTGGGGCAACGAAAGCGAATGGTCGCAGATGAGCCTGCTGAGCAGCTTCCACAACGAAACCTTTGGTGGCGAGAAGTTCTTCCAGTTGCTCGATCGACTGTCGAAGAACCCGGTCAAGCATCTGCCGATGCTCGAGCTGATGTACCTGTGCCTGTCCCTCGGGTTCGAAGGCAAGTACCGCGTGCAAGCGCGCGGCATGCTCGAACTTGAAGGCATCCGTGACGCCTTGTATCGGCAGATCCGTCAGTTGCGTGGCGACGTGCCGCGCGAGTTGTCGCCGCACTGGGAAGGCTTGAACGATCAGCGCCGTAACCTGGTGCGCATCGTGCCGGCGTGGATGGTGGTGTTGTTCACTTTCGTCTGTCTGGTGGTGATGTATTCGGGCTTCGCCTGGGTCTTGGGCGAGCAGCGCGACACCGTTCTGCAACCATATCAGCCGCTTGATCCGGCCGCGGTGCAACCGCAGTCGCAGCCGTAAACAGGGACGTGTGATGAAAAAGTTTTTCAAGAAAGTCGGCGCCTTCCTGCGCCAGACCTGGGTCTGGACCTTGCTGCTGGTGCTGTTCGTGGCGCTGCTGGTGTGGTTCGTCGGCCCGTTGTTGGCGGTTGATGATTACAAGTTCTGGGAGAGCTCGACCTCTCGCTTGCTGACCATCGCTGTGCTGTTCCTGATCTGGGGCCTGACCATGGTCTTCGTCAGCTGGCGCAGCGGTATCCGCAAGAAAGCCGAGGAAGAAAGCGAGGACGGCCAGGACCGCATTCGCCGCGAAGAGCTGATCGACGAAGAACAGAAGGAGTTGAAGGCGCGCTTCAAAGACGCGCTGAAAACCCTGAAGACGTCGAGCCTGTATCGCGGCCGCAGCGAGCGCTGGCGCAGTGACTTGCCGTGGTACCTGTTGATCGGTCCGCAGGCCTCGGGCAAAACCAGTCTTCTGGACTTTTCCGGTCTGGAATTCCCGATCAACAAGATCGACCGCAAGCTGACCCGCGACACCCTCGGCACTCGTCATTGCGACTGGTACTTCGCCGACCACGGTGTGCTGATCGACACCGCCGGGCGCTACATGACCCAGCCTGACGCGGAAGTCGACGGCAGCGCCTGGACCACCTTGCTGGAACTGCTGCGCAAGCGCCGTCGCGGGCGTCCGTTGAACGGTGTGCTGGTGACCATCCCGGTGGAAACCCTGCTCGGCGGCAGCGAACAGGACATCGATACCCTCGCACGCCAGGTTCGCGGCCGTCTTCAAGACGTGCATCAGAAACTGCACGTCGATGTGCCGGTGTATCTGGTCCTGAGCAAGGCTGACAAGCTGCTCGGCTTCGACGAGTTCTTCGATCAACTGACTCGCGAAGAAAGCGATCAAGTGCTCGGTACCAGTTTCCGCAAGGATCAGGTCGGCACCGACGTCGCTGTGCTGCGCAACGAGTTCGAAGAACTGCTGCGTCGCCTCAACAGCCAAGTGATCATGCGCATGCACTCCGAGCGCGATACCCAGCGCCGTGGCCGCATCCTCGACTTCCCGCATCAATTGGGGCAGATCGGCGAGCGCCTGTGCCTGTTCGTCGACATGGCGTTCACCGGCAACCGTTATCAGCGTGCCACGCAACTGCGTGGTTTCTACCTGACCAGCGCGCCGCACCTGACTCAAGAGATGGATGCGACCACCGCCGGCATCGGCGCCAGCCTCGGCATGAGCGCCGGTGTGCTGCCGACCTTGCGCAGCGGTCGCTCGCGGTTTATCCATCACTTGTTCAGCCAAGTGATTTTCCCCGAAGCCGATCTGGCCGGTCTGGACAAACGCGAACGCAGCCGCATCCATTGGGGCCAGCGTGCGCTGTACGTCGGCGCACTCGCTTCGCTGGCGCTGTTCGGCATGCTCTGGGCCGGTGGTTTCTCGGCCAACTACGAGCGCCTGGAAAACCTGCGCAATCTGGCGCAGAACTGGACGCAGCAGCGCACGGCACTTTCGCCGCGTGATGACGCCATGGGCGTGCTGAAAACCCTCGACACCAGCTACGCCGCGACCCAGGTCTTCCCGAAAAAAGGCGACGTGTCGTATCACGAGCGCGGCGGTCTGTATCAAGGTGAAGACGTCAATCCAGTGGTCAAAGAGGCTTACGAGCGCGAGCTTGAAAAGCAACTGCTGCCACGGGTGGCGACCATGCTCGAAGGGCAGATCCGCGCCAATATGAAGGACCGCGACCGCCTGCTCAACAGCCTGCGCGCGTACCTGATGTTGAACATGAAGGATCGTCGCGATGCCGCGTGGCTCAAGGACTGGGTCGCTACTGACTGGTCGACGCGCTATACCGGCAACACCGCCGTACAGAACGGTTTGAGTGCGCACCTCGATCGCCTGCTGAAGCAGCCGTTTATCTACCCGCTGAACGACCAATTGGTCACTCAGGCGCGTCAGGTATTGCGCAGCGAATCGCTGGCCACGGTGGTTTACCGCATGCTCCGCGAGCAGGCGCGCAACCTGCCGGACTACCGTTTCAGCCAACACCTCGGCCCACAAGGCTCGCTGTTTATCGGCACCGAATACGTGATCCCGGGTTTCTATACGCAAACCGGTTATCAGCAGTATTTCTCGGTGCAGGGTTCGGCGCTGGTCACCGACATCCTGCGTGACAACTGGGTACTGGGCGAAGGCGCGGGCATCAGCGACATGGACTTGCGTCGCCTGATGGTCGAGCTGGAGCAGCTGTACTTCCGCGACTACGCCAACTACTGGAGCGAAGCCGTTGGCCAGGTTGCCCTGCCGCCGATCAGCGATGCCGGTGAAGGCGCCGAGCAACTGGCGGGCCTGACCTCGGCCAACTCGCCGGTGCTGGCATTGCTCACTGAAGTGCGTGAGAACACCCGCTTCCAGGCCGCTGCAGACCCTGTCGAAGAAGCTGGCGACGCTGCTGATGCGCTGGCTGGGCAGAAAGGCAAACTGGGTAAGGTTGGCAAACTTGCCGCCGCCGCCGCGGACAAGGCTTCGGCCCTGAACGTGGCGAAGACCCTGCCGGACACCGCGAAGAAGTCGCTGCAACGCCGCTTCGAACCGTTGCATCGTTTGCTCGATGACAACAACGGCCCGGCTGCGGACCTGACGCCTGCACTGAGCGCGCTCAACGACCTGCAACTGCAACTGGCCGGTCTGGCCCGTTCCAGCACGCCGGAACAAGCCGCGTTCGAAATGGCGAAAACCCGCATGAGCGGCCAGCGTGATGCGCTGACCAACCTGCGCAATGCGTCTGGCCGTCTGCCGCGTCCGCTCAGCGTGTGGTTCAACGTGCTGGCCGAAGACTCTTGGCGTCTGGTGCTTAACGATGCTTACCAATACCTGAACGGTCGTTATCAAAACGAGCTGTACAGCGTGTATGGCAAAACCATCAGCAAGCGTTATCCGTTCAGCGCCAGCAGCACCAGCGACGTAGCGATCAGCGATTTCCGCGAGTTCTTCCGCGCTCAAGGCACCGTCGACCGTTTCTTCGACAGCTACCTGCGTCCGTTCGTCAGCGGCGATCCGGGCAACTACCGCATGCGCAGCGTCGACGGTCACAGCTTGCCGGTATCGAAGATGTACCTGGACCAGATGGCAGCGGCGCTGACGATTCGTCAGAGCTTCTTCTCGATCAACCCGGCCGAGCCGACCGTGCAGTTCAAACTGGAGCCCTACACCCTCGACCCGGCAGTCAGTCGTTCCGAGTTCAAGTTCGGCGACAAGACCATGGAATACCGCCACGGTCCGATCCTGCCAATGTCGTTCAAATGGCCGACCGATGCTGAAGACGGTCGCACCAGTCTGGTCATGGACAAAATGGCCGGGCGCCCGATCGGCATCGAGAAGAACTCCGGCCCATGGTCGCTGTTCCGCCTGTTCGACCTGATGCAGACCGAGTACCTGAGCGGTCGCGACGTGCTGGTGCTGAAAGCCGACGTGGGTGGCCTGCGCGCCAACTACCTGCTGACCAGCCAGCGCACGCCGAACCCGTTCGACATGGGCGTGCTGCGCACCTTCCGTATGCCGGTGCAGCTCTGATGTTGGTGGCCAGTGCCTGGCGCAGCGCGGCGCGGACCGACCCGGGCAAGGTGCGGGCGCGCAACGAAGATGCCTTCCTCGACTCGCCACAGCAGGGGCTGTGGGTGGTCGCGGACGGCATGGGCGGTCATCAGGGTGGCGACATCGCTAGCCAGTTGATCGTCGCCAGCCTGGCTGAACTGCCGCAACACGAGGACTTCGACGAACGCCTCAAAGCCATTCGCCAGTGCCTGCACTGGTTGAACCGGCGTTTGGGGCAGGAGTTGACGGTCACCGCCGGACGTCACGACAGCATCATGGGCAGCACCGTCGTCGCGCTGCTGGTGGAAGGTAATCGCGCGGCCTGCATCTGGGCCGGCGACAGTCGTTGCTACATGTGGCGTGGGCAGCGGCTGTATCAGCTGTCCAAGGATCATTCGCTGCAACAGCAACTGATCGACGAGCAACAAATGAGCGTCGAACAAGCGGCAGCACACCCGGCGGCTCAGGCGTTGACCCGAGCTGTTGGCGCGGCCGAAACACTGACCCTGGATGTACTGGAACTCGAGGTCTATCCGGGCGATGCGTTTTTGCTCTGCAGCGATGGTTTGTATCAGGGCCTGAGCAGCGATGCCCTCGGCACCGCCCTCAGCCTCAGCGCGCCGCACGTGGCGCTGGAACGTTTGTTCGACGGCGCCCTGCGCGGCGCCGCGCGCGACAACCTGACAGCCGTGGTGATCCGCCAATGACCAAAATCGAATCGCCAATCGATGACTTGCTGATGAGCGAAGAACAGGCCAACAACCTGACCTACTTCGCCTTCGCCAAGGAAAACAAGGCAGAGCCTTTGCTGGCGCCAACCAAGGCCAGCATCGGTGCACTGCCGGATGTACTCGCCGGTCGCTACCACCTCGAGCGTCTGCTCGGGGCCGGTGGCATGGGCGCCGTTTACCGGGCGCGGGATCTGCTGCACGAACAGTTCGGCGATCCCGACCCTTACATTGCGCTGAAAATCCTCAGCGAAGAATTTGCCGAATCGCCGGACGCCAGTGCCTTGCTCTACAGCGAGTTCGCCCTGACCCGACGCCTGCGCCACGACAACGTCGTGCGTGCGCACACCTTTGAAGTCGACACCGACTGCCAGCGGGCCTTCATCACCATGGAATATATGCGTGGCCTGACCCTGGACAAATTGCTCTGCGAGCGGCCCCTCGGCCTGCCGTGGCAAGAACTGCGCGACATCGTCCTGCCGCTGCTCGACACGCTGGCCTACGCCCACGGTCGCGGCGTGCTGCACGGTGACATGAAACCGAGCAACGTCATGCTCAGCGAAGACGGCTTGCGCCTCTTTGACTTCGGCCTCGGTCAGGCAGAGGAGGGCGTGATGCCCGGCCTGCCGCATCTGAGTCGCGAACGCTTCAACGCCTGGACCCCGGGCTACGCCGCCCCCGAACTGCTTGAGGGCCAACCTTTGTCGGCCAGCGCGGACGTGTACGGCGTGGCCTGCGTGATCTACGAACTGGCGGGCGGCAAACACCCGTTCCGCCGCTTGCCCTCGACTCAGGCGCGCGATGAGCACCTGGAGCGCGAACTGCAAGCCCCGGCGAACTTACCGAAACACGGCTGGCCAGCGCTGCGAACCGCGCTGAGCTTCAACCCGGCAGAACGCACCATAACTGCCCAACAATTGCGTGACGCCTTGGGCGCCACTTCGTCCTGGCTGCAACGTCTGCGACTTCGGGCGTAACGGATGACATTCGAACAGGGAGCACTTTATGTTCAACCCAGCTAACGAAACCCACTTCAGCCTCAAGGTCGAAGACTACGTCGGCGACCTGCAAGTGCTGTCGTTCACCGGCACCGAAGGCATCAGTCAGCCGTTTCGTTTCGACCTCGAACTGGTCAGCGAAAACCCGGATCTGGACCTCGAACAACTGCTGCACAAGCAAGCGTTTCTGGCATTCGATCCACAAGGCTCGGGCATCCACGGCCAGATCTACCGCGTCGCTCAAGGCGATGCCGGCAAGCGCCTGACCCGCTACAAAGTGTCGATGGTGCCGCAGTTGCAATACCTGCATCACCGCACCAACCAGCGCATCTACCAGCAGATGTCGGCGCCGAAAATCATTGCGCTGATCCTCGAAGAACACGGCATCAAGGGCAACGCTTACAACTTCCAGCTCAGCCAGCCGTGCCCGGACCGCGACTACTGCGTGCAGTACGACGAAACCGACCTGCACTTCGTCCAGCGCCTGTGCGAAGAGGAAGGCATCCACTACCACTTCCAGCACAGCGACAAAGGCCACCTGCTGGTATTCGGCGACGACCAGACCGTGTTCCGCAAACTCGGTCAGCCAACTGCGTACGTGCAGGGCAGCGGCATGGTCGCCGAAGAACCGGTGATCAAAGGCTTCAAGCTGCGCCTGGAAACCCGCACCAGCCGCATCACACGGCGCGACTACGACTTCGAAAAACCGCGCCTGCAAATGGAAGCCGCCTACAAACCCGAAGGCGAGAGCACTGAGCCGGATCTCGAAGACTACGACTACCCGGGCCGCTTCATCGACCGCGCCCGTGGCAAGTTCCTCAGCCAACGCGCCCTAGAACGCCATCGCGCCGACTACCGGCAGGCCGAAGGTCGCGGCGACCAGACCAAACTGGTCAGCGGCCACTTCATGGAACTGTCCGACCACCCGCGCAGCGAGTGGAACGACCTGTGGCTGCTCACCGAACTCTTCCACGAAGGCAAACAGCCGCAAGTGCTCGAAGAAGGCGTGACCAGCGACACCACTGACAACAAGGACGACTTCCACCAGGGCTACCGCAACACCTTCCTCGCCACCCCGTGGGACGTGTTCTACCGCCCGGCCCTCGAACACCCGAAACCGCGCGTACTCGGCAGCCAGACCGCCATGGTCACCGGCCCCAAAGGCGAAGAAATCCACTGCGACCAGTACGGCCGCATCAAAGTCCAGTTCCACTGGGACCGCGAAGGCCAGGCCGACGACAAAACCAGCTGCTGGCTGCGCGTCTCCAGCTCCTGGGCCGGCGACCGCTACGGCGCCATCAGCATCCCGCGCATCGGCATGGAAGTCCTCGTCACCTTCCTCGAAGGCGACCCCGACCAACCGCTGGTGACCGGTTGCCTGTACCACAAGGAAAACCCGGTGCCGTACGCACTGCCGGCGAACAAGACGCGCAGCGTGTTCAAAACACTCAGCTCACCGGGTGGCGGTGGGTATAACGAACTGCGCATCGAAGACAAGAAAGGTGCGGAGCAGATCTACATTCATGCCCAGCGTGATTGGGATGAAAACGTTGAGCATGACCAGAAAATTCGGGTCGGGAATGAGCGTCATGACACGGTGGTTAAGAACACCTACACCGAGCTCAAGGCTGAAGAACATCGCACCACGATCTCCGACCGTAAGATTGAAGCGAAGCTGGATGATCACCTGACGGTTGGGCAAAACCAGAATGTGAAGCTGGGGACTGCGCAACTGACCAGCGTGGGGAAAGAGATACACCTCAAGGCTGGGGACAAGATTGTTATTGAGGCGGGGACAGAGCTGACCATTCTTGGGGGTGGGAGCTTTATCAAGCTGGATGGCGGTGGGGTGACGGTGGTTGGGCCGGTGATCAAGATCAATGCGGGTGGTTCGGCTGGGTCGGGTACTGGCATCGGGATTAAGCCGCCGGTGCTGCCGGGGGCGGCGGACAAGGATAAGGCGGGGAGTTTGATGGATCAGGCGTTGTTGAATGCACCGCCTGAGAAGGTTAAACCGAAGGCTTTTTTTGTGTTTTCCGAGTGATCGACATGAATCGTGTTTTGAAGAAGAGCAATGGCATCGCGATAGCGGTTTTCACCGCGTCGCTGTTGAGCCTGTTTCATGGCAGCGCTTATGCGGATGAATGTCCGTCCGAGGACTTTTCCCAGTTTCTGCCGGCGTTTTCTGCGAATGCCGAAACTCAGCGGCGGTTGACTGCGATGACGGTGAAATCGCTGGTGTTGAAACCCGAAGGAGAGGGGCGGACTCTTGAGCCGCAAACGGCGGAGATCAACAGCTCCACATTGGCGTTTCCGCTGATGGCACCTTTAGCCACAAACAAGACAGACGGGGTTGAAGTCGAAATAATCGACGACAGTCACGTCAACGTTGTGGACAAGCGAGCGGGTAACAGCAACATCAAGATTTTCAATTTTTCTCGTCAGGCATGCTGGGTACTCGAGGGCGTCGAGAACTGGTCGATCAATGATAAAGACCTTGTTGAAGGGACCACGCCGACCCTGAGTACCGCCGAGAACTTTTGCTATCAGCGTGCGCGAACTTACGGACGCCTTGGTGGCCTGGACAAATACTCCCTGACGGGAGAACTCTTTGAAGCAGCATTGGAAAACTACCTGTGTGCAGCAGCTTCCGGCGATCCTCAGGCAAGTCTCAGTGCTGCCAGTCTGAGTCTTTCCGGAATGGCATCTCAATTGGAAACAGAAAAGGTCGAAGCCCTGCTCAAGGCCGCCGCCGCTACTCTGGCAAGCGGAGCTTCTGCATTGTCCACTTTCTATTGTTATGGCAACGACACAGACCCCGAGGGTCCTTGTCAGCATCCTGAAGAAGCAGAAAGGGAATTGATTCGCGCCGCATCAATGGGCTCTTCCGATGCTCAAAATAAACTGGGTGATACATTCGAGACCGGAAGATTGGTAACCAAGGATGCCTCCAGAGCACTGGATTGCTATCGCTTGGCCGCCAGTAAAGGAAATGCCATCGCCCTGAGTAATTTAACCAGATTGAAATCGCAAACCGCTGACGCCACAGAAACCAGCCATTGCTATTGATTTGCAGGATGCAGAAATGACAGAACCATTAGATTTAACGGGTAATTACGAAAACCGTGGCTACGTGTACAAGATGGGTGGCGATGGCATAAAAACAAATGCGGCCGGTAATAAGTTAATCGACTGCTCGCACATGGTTAATTTGTTGCTGACGGGGGCTGGCTACAAAATCCCGTATCAAGATACCCGTGTAATGGTGGATTCCACTTACTACACAACCGTGGTGCCACCCGACGTCAAGAAAGGTGATATCGCTCTTTGGATTAATGAAGATCCGCTGGGTGGTGGGGATAAGTTATTTCATACCGGTATTGTTGTTGACGTTAATCCCACCGGTACTGCAGGCAAGTTCTTCGGTGCGCAGACGAGGAAAGGGCCATCATTTACTTATTTTGGCACTAAAGATCCGGCCTTCTACTGGCCGATTCCTACAAAGTTTCTCAGGGCTAAAGAAGAGTTTCGAACAGGCGAAGCTTCGTCCCCCGCACCAGTTCCTGCACCAAAACAGAATAGTCCTGCACCAATAATGACTTTTCAGTTTCCAATTCGAAAGGCGGATGGGAGTCAATATGAGAGCTCGGACGAAATCTATTCGGTGCTTGAAAAAGAAGTATCAGGAAACTATTTGCTGGGCGGGCATAGTTTTTGGCATGGTGGCATCCATGTAAGTGAGCTGAGTGCGCCACAATGCACCGACGTCCAACCTGTTCGGTGTATTGCTGACGGCGTTGTAGTTGCCTATCGTTTGAATGAAGACTACGTCAAGTCAGTATTTGAGCAAGATGGCGCAAGTACCGAATTGCGTTATTCAAATTCGTTTTGCTTGGTGAGGCATGATTATAAGTTTCCTGGGAGGCCTGTTGAAAAAGGTAATGTGGTTTCAGAAGATGTAATGACTTTTTTCAGTCTTTATATGCATCTGCTGCCTTTTGCGCAATACCCATCAGAGGCTAAAACTGAGAGGTTGAGACCTGTATATTGGCAGGGTAAGGTTCGAGCTACGGTCACCGCGAAAGGCCTGCAATTGCGTAATCCGCCAGAGTCACAAGTTAACGGTGCAAAAGCAGGTAGTCCAATAAGTTCAGAAATGGTTTTGTGTACTTCTAGTGTTATCGAATTTGATAGTGAAAAAGTTCTGAATTTAGATGTGAGAGGTAAGCTGCTGAAAATGGCTGAGTGCACTTTTGTACCTAGTAGTTCAGGCGCTCCTACTGGATTGAAAAAAGGTGGATCGGTTCCATCTACATTTTGGGCTTGTGTGGAGAATGATAAGTCAAATCATCTTGTTGATTGGGCGCCAGTTATACCTGTTAATTATGATCGCGTGGTTCTTACTAATATTGCAATCAAAGCTGGCGACCCGATTGGTTACCTGGGTTTGAATGAGGTGTTGGCAGGGCCAGGTGGCGGGAAAATAAGTAAGCGTCAGGTCCATCTTGAAGTCTTCAGTAGTGATGATATCGCTAGCCTTATAAAAAATCCAAAAGGGTTAACAGGCGGTAATCAGCATCTCGTTCTTGAAAGTGGCACAGTACTATATGAAAAAACTGAGACGGATGGAAAAATCTCTTTTTCTCCAAAGCAGCCACCTCTTGGGGAAAAAATAATTGTAGCTTTGAGTAAGGCGAAAGTTACAAAGGATTCAAGCGGAAAAGAATGGTTTGGGCTTTCAGTAAAGGGGGAGACTACTTCGCTTGAAGGTTTCTTGCAAAAAGAGAGTGCTACGGTAATCAGTCAGCATGATTGGGAAAGGCTAGGATTCAGCATTGTCAAAGAGAATAACGAAAGTGCTGATGGTTTTCTCGATGTTGATGCAATGCCGGATTTCTTTAAGAAAATTTACTCGGAAATCGACAGCAAGGGTGTGGCGGACGGTAATGTTACTGTTGAAGAGTTGCAGTCGGCGCTGCGAGACGCAGAACTCCGGAGTCGCTGGACCAAACTTATTGCCTATCATCCTACGGAATGGCAGGCAAAATCATCTGAACCGAAGTGGGCACGCTTAAACAAAATTCTTTTAGAATCCCCAGCTGTACTCAAACTCGAACAAGAAAGAATAGATAAGCTCGTTTTTTGGGACGAAATGGCAGGGGCAATGCAAATTGCTTTGCCGAAATCTATTTATCACTTTCACCCAATAGCATTTATCGATAACTTGAAGAAAATTCATGTTATGACCATTGAGGAGGCGCGGATTCGGGCTTTCCTGAGAATGCTCAAGATTGGTGAGGGAACGATCGGCCTCGAAGGTTATGAGCATCTGTTTGGCGGAGAATCCTTTATTAAGGATTATGGAAAAACGTTTGCAGATCATCCTCGTCTTCTTATGGAAAAGACGGTTAAGAAAACCGGTCAAGTTATCTCTTCTACTGCTGCCGGCGCCTATCAGGTCATGAGATATGTTTGGGATGACCCAGGTATCATTAAGCTGCGGGAAGAGCACGGTATTACAGATTTTACACCTGCAATGCAAGATAGATACTGCGTTGTTATTCTGAAATATCGTCGAGATGCACTTCCAGAGATCATGAGAGGGGATATAAAGGCAGCTATTAAAAAATGTAATAAAGAGTGGGCGAGTCTTCCAGGGTCTCCTTATGGTCAGCCTACCGTGAAGCTGGAGGATGTCGTTGCAGAGTATAATAATATGGTAAGTCAAGAGTTGGCTGGTGAAAGTGATCTGCCGATGAAAGTCGGTTTTGTTGCAGACTTGATGGAGTGATGTGGTGAATTTCAATAAATATCGTGTTGGTGTCGCAGCATTTCTTTGTGCTTCGGCAATGGCTGCTTCTGCTCAAAATCCCAGCTTGCCTGAAAAAATAGATATCTTGGAATGTGATGGATCGAAGGTGGAGCTTGTATCTATTTGTCAAAATGACACCGTCGCAAAGTCGGAGGATCACAGTGGCCTCCCAGTATGTACAGATCAGATAATCAAGATAAATGGACAAGAGAACCGTCGGAAGGTTGATAAAATATCACAGGTGACCAGCAGCGGATCGAATGTGAAGATACTTTCTAATGTGGTCGTTTCGATGGCTTGTGTTAAAGGGAGCAAGGGAAGCTTAATTTCCATCGGCGGTTACGGCGGCTGTGGTGCGTGCCCTGAGTGGCATGGTTATTATTCGTTAGATGGAAAGTTGGTGAATTACGTTTATAGTAATTCGTTTCGCTCTTTTGGGTCGTTAGGGTCGCGTGACGATTTAATTAATAAGTATGGTGTTAGTAAGAAAGATTTGGTGGATGAAAGTTCTTTTGCAAAAAAAATAACATACCCCGGCCTTTGAAGCTTTGGGGGTGTCAGGGGAGGACTACTGAAAGGTGTCTCTCCCTGTGGTGACGTATATTAGGTGTGCAGATGAAAACTATGAATTGAATTTAGCATCGGTGGGTGCAAGTGGAATTATTGCGAGTTTATGCAATTGAAAAATATCACGCTATTACTGATTTTCCTGATGTGGACGATCCCGGCGTTAGCCGAAACCACCACGTTCAGCCCAACCAAAGGCGTCGAAGCGACGCTGGTTCTCGAAGGCTCCAAGCTGAACATCGCAGTAAAAAGTGAAACGCACAGCGAGTCGCGAACAATCGATTTTGAAGCCGAGAATAAACTCCACATGCAGTTCGACGATTTCAATTTCGACGGCGACAAGGATTTCGCGATCTGGCAGCTCGATGACGGCATGGGCACTTATGACTACTACCGAGTGTTCATTTATCAAGCCAAAACCGGCGTGTTCGAAGAGTTGCAGCCGGACTGCGGCGATGGCTTCGTTAACCTGCGCGTCGACAAAAAACGTAAGGCGTTGCTCAGCACTTACTGGGAAATGAACATACCCAAGCAATGCATCACCCGATTCACCAAACGCAAAACCTGAATGACTCAAGGATGAACACAGTGAACCGTTTTGTTTTTACGCTGCTGGCCACTCTGCTGCTGTCGGTTTCAGCGGTCTATGCGCAGGATGACTGCAGCCAGGTCACCTCAAGTCTGGAAATGGTGCCCTGCTCGGAGGCGGCGAAGAAGGCTGCCGATGCGCAATTGAACGTCAGCTACAAGCAGTTGATGACGCGGCTTGAGTCTGACTATCGAACAGATCCGGCGTTGGGCGCGGAGTACGCGGCGAAGGTCAAGGAGTCGCAACGTGCGTGGTTGAAGTTGCGCGATGCGAACTGCCCTTTGGAAGCATTCGAAATCGAGACTGGGATGCCGGCGCATGTGTTCGCCGTCAACTCGTGCATCGCCAGAATGAGTCGTGAGCGTTCGGCGTATCTGGACAAGATTGTCCCTGCGCTTGCATCCGATAAGAGCGCTTCGACGGCTCCCACCAGCGACGCTTGCCCCTCGGAGGAGTTCGCGCCTTTCCTGACAGCGTTTTCCGCCAACAGCGAATCACAACGCCGTCTCACTGCGATGACGGTCAAGTCCCTGGTGTTGAAACCGGTGGCGGGAAAGGATCGAAGTACCTTTGAACCTTCGACCTCCGGTGTTAGTGGAACAACGTTCACCTACCCGCTGATGGCCGCCATTACACCCGGCAAGACACCTGGAGTCGAGATCGAAGAGGTCGATGACAGTCACGTCAACGTTGTGGATAAACGGGCGGGTAACAGCAATGTGAAAATCTTCAACTTCTCTCGTCAGGCGTGCTGGGTGCTTGAGGGGATTGAGGATTGGTCGATCAACGAAAAGGATCTTGTCGCAACGGACAACCCTGGAATGAGCCGGGCCGAGAACTTCTGTTATCAGCGTGCCGAAGCGTTGGGTGGGCTGGGGTTTCTTGAACAATACCCGCTGACGGTGGAGTTGATTGAAGCGTCGCTGGAAAATTTTGTGTGTGCTGCAGAATCGGGTGATGCACAGGCGAGCCTGTCGGCGGCAAGCCTAAGCCTTTCGCAAATGGCGTCTCAGTTGGAAACCGCTAAGGTTGAGGCGCTGTTCAAAGCGGCCTCGAAAATACCGAGTGGCGCGTTGGCCTATGCCACGTTTTTTTGTGTCGGAAACTCCACCGACTATAGCGGCCCTTGCCTCCATCCCGAGCAAGCGAAAGAGCAGGTCATTCGGGCGATCACCATGGGTTCCACAGACGCGATGAATTATCTGGCCTCGACCTTTGAAGGTGGCGAGCTTGGAACGAAGGATATGTCCCGAGCGTTAGCCTGTTATCAAATGGCGGCTGACAAAGGTAATCAGTTGGGCATCTTCAACGTGGAGCGATTGGGATCGCAGGGCACTGAACCGATCAAGGCCAGTCACTGCATCTGAAATGCCGGGTCATGTCTGATGCGTTTTCGCAGTCGTTGAGTCTGAATACGTCCGGTAAAACGTTTAGTTTTTGAGCATCTGACGACCGCGATTTTCCTTTAAACTCCCCACCCCCAAGGAATGCGCTCAGGACACGGAATGCCAGTCCCCTCGAACTCCCTTCGCCAAGCGTTGGTGCTCTGGCTATACGCCGCCGCAATCGTGCACATTCTCGCCGGTCTCACCCTGACTTGGGCTGGTCATTCCGGATTACTCGACGGCTATCTGCACGTTCTCGAACTGTCGTTCTGGGGCACCGACGCAGTACCCGCCGCCGGCCACGAACAACAGGTCTGGTGGCTCGCGCTGTTCGGCGCGACGCTGCAAAGTTATTCGCTGTACATGCTCGCGCTGGTGCACATCGGCAATCGTTCGAAAGCGCCGATGGTGTGGGGCTGGTTGATGGGCGGCATCCTGTTATGGGCGCCGCAGGACATGTGGCTCTCGGCGCAACAACAGGTCTGGTCGCACCTGTGGCTCGACGGTTTTGCGCTGCTGGTGCTGTTGCCGCCGCTAATCTGGCTGTATCGCCATGACCGCAAAAAATCCCGTCCAGAAAAAGCACCGAACGAGTCCAACCCGTTTACCGGCAGCGCCTACAAACGAGTGCTGATCACCGGTGGAACCGGGTTTATTGGCGAGGCGGTGGTCAATCAATTACTCGACGCCGGCCACACCGTGAGTGTGCTGGCACGTGATCCATTGAAAGCAGCCAATCTGTTCGGCGGTCGCGTTCGCAGCGTGCAGTCCCTGAGCGAACTCAGCCACGATGAAACCTTCGACGTGGTGATCAACCTCGCGGGTGCGCCGGTTGCCGGGCCGCGCTGGAGCCCCAAGCGTCAGGCGCAACTGCTCGCCAGCCGGGTCGGCACCACCGAAGCGCTGATGACCTGGCTGAAGAACACCAAGCACAAACCCGCGCTGTGGATTCAGGCCTCGGCCATCGGCTTCTACGGTGTGCGCGATGCCAGCGAAAACCTCGACGAACACGCCAGCAAGGGCGACGGTTTCATGGCCGAACTCTGCGCGCGTTGGGAGGCTGCCGCGCAACCGGCCACGGAATTCGGCGTGCGTCAGGTGGTGCTGCGCCTCGGTGTGGTGTTCGGCCCCGGCGGTGCGTTGACGCCGTTGCTGCTGCCGTTCCGCCTGGGCTTCGGCGGTCGTATGGGCGATGGTCGGCAGATCATGAGCTGGGTGCATCGCGACGATGTGCTTCAGGTGATCGCCCGGGCCTTCGACGATGAAAGTCTAGTCGGCACTTACAACATGGTCGCGCCCGAAACGGTCACTCAAGCAGCGTTCGCCGCCAATGCCGGGAAGGTCCTCAAACGCCCGGTGTGGTTCCACATTCCGGCGGCGCCAGTACGCGCGCTGGCCGGGGAAATGGCGGAGCTGTTTTTCGACGGTCAGCGCGTGGTGCCGCAGCGTTTGACCGAGGCTGGCTACACATTCCGCTTTCCAACCCTCGACGCCGCTCTGCGCGATCTGACCTGAGGATCGTTCATGAGCAAGTCCATGATGTACCTGCTGGCCGGCAACGGCAGCGCCGCCGATTGGTGGGATGACGCGCTGCCGCACTTTCAGCGCTACGACGTGGTGCCGCTGGAGTTGCCGGGCTTCGGCGCGAATCCACAACCGCCCTGCGAGGATCTGGCGGACTACGCGCAGACCTTGCTGGCGATGACGCAGAAGGACAGCGCGATCATGGCGGTCGGGGTCAATGCGTTGCTGGTGCTGCATGCGCTGCAACGTCGGCCCGGGCACTTTTCCCGCAGTGTTTTGCTGGCGCCGGTCGGTGCGTTTTTGTGGCAGCGGCGGTTACCGGCACTGATGTCGCCACTGCCGATTCGTAAGACCATTCACTGGCTGCTGTCGAACAAACCCACGCTGTTCGCGCGCAAGTTCTCCAACCAGACCTGGACGCCCGCGCAGTACCAGCGCATGGGCGCCGGCTATGCGCGCTGCCGTGCGTTTGTGCCGCATTGGGATCTGGTGCGGGCCGACACCGCGTTGCCGCTGCTGGAGTGGATCACCGATCCGGTCGAGCTGGTTTGGGGCGATCAGGACGCGGTGCTCGGCATCGAGCAAGCGGCGGCATGGTCGGCGATTCTTGCGCGCGCTGATCTGACCATCAGCCTCAAATCTGGTTGGGGTCATTACCCGTGGATCGACTCGCCTGCGCAGTTCGCGCAGTGGCTGGAGTCGGGCGAGCGCGGGTTTGTCGCGCACACCAAGGGTGGGCGTTTGCGCCTGGCTGAACTGGCGCGGCAAGCGGTACCGGCAGCGCTGACCCTCAACGATTGCACCGATCCGCGTCTGCCGGCATTTCTCGCCGCCCAACCTGATGTGACCTGGGCGGTGCGCTCCTCCAGTTACGGCGAGGATCAGGCAGATTCGGCGAATGCCGGTTTGAGCACCACCTATCTGCGCGAACCGACCGCCAATGTGCCGAAACGCATTGCCGAACTGACGGCCGAGGGCGTCGAGGAAGTGGTGGTGCAACGCTTCATCACGCCGGTAGTGTCCGGGATCGCTTTCGTGCGCCATCTCTCGGTAGAACTGGAATGGGTTGAAGGCCATCTCGAATCGCTCGCCGACGGTCACGTCAGCCCCTCACGGGCAACGCTTTCGCTGCTCGGCGATGCTTGGCGAAGCGGCACGTTCACGCCGTCCCACGGTTTGACCGAAGACCTGCTCTGGCGCTTTCTGCAAGACGTGTTGCGCGTGTTCCACTACGTGCCCGGCGACGTCGAATGGGCCTGGGATGGCTCGCAACTGTGGCTGCTGCAATATCGGCCAATCAGCGATTACGGCTGGCGCCGGCACCTCACAGCCGCCAACATCGCCGAGATCCTGCCGCCGCAACCGAGCGCACTGGTTGAGTACGCCCAGCGCCGCGCCGCCGTAAGTATCCCGGCGATCATGGCGCGTTGGGATGCGCGGGTGTTGCAGGACAACGAGCCGTTCACCGCCGTCTTCGGCGGCGCGTCCTACATCAACAATGATCTGTTTCTCGCCCGGCTGGCCGACTGGGGCATTAGCGCGAGTAACTACGCTGGTGAAATCGGTGGCGCGACTCCGCATCTGCCGTGGCAACCGCTGAAGATGCTGCGTTCGTTGCCGTTGTTTTTGCGTATGCAACGCAAGGCTCGCGGGCATTTGCTGAATCTTGAAAACGGCTTGCAGCGCTTCGATCAGGAACTGGCCGAACTCGTCGCCCAAGCTGCCGATGGCCAACAACTCGCGGACTGGTTCACCCGGTTTTACGTGTTCGTGGTGCAAGGCAATCTGTGTATCGCCACGGCGCTGGCCAGCAGCGGCGGTGATTGGCTGGGCCGCCCGCCAACCGCTTACGACAACCTTGAAAACAGCCCGCATCGATTGCCGTGGGAAACTGATCCGGCCACCCCTCGGCCCGCGTCGAGCGATCTGCCGCTACAGCCATTCCCGCAATGGTCAGGGCTGATCCGCCTCGCGCATTCGACCGGCCTACCGGGCCTGCGCGGTTACTACCTGCAAGTGCGCGAGTGGTACCGCGACAACCTCATGCGCATCTTCTTCCGTCTGCATCACGCCATGCCGCTGGCGGATCGCGAGCACTGGTTTGCACCGCACCCCGATGTGCGCACCCGCGATGGCAGTTTTTGGCAGGACGGTCGCGAAGGTGCGGAGCAGGCCACCGGGTTCATGATTTATCCGGGGCAGGTGCAAGGCATCCTCGGCGAGGACATCCTGCTCGAAGACACCCTCGATCCGGGGCGGCACGCGCACTATCAAGCGGCGCGGGCGGTGATTGCGCGAATGGGTGGGCGCTTGTCGCATGGCTCGACGTTGTTGCGGGAGTTGCGCAAGCCGTCGGCGGTGATGCCGCAGGTGGATCCGGCGTGGGTGGGGTGTGAGGTGTTGTATCGGGATGGTGAGTTGCAATTGATTAATTCGAAGGATGCGAAGTGAAACTACGATACCTCCGCGAATTGATCTTTGGTCTGGTCGTGCTTTTACAGGTGGGTTATGTGACCGCCGCAGCTGCTGTGTTGGTCGGTAACGAGCCCGGCCAGTCGCCGGTTGCGCAAGGCCCGACCGAGACAGTTGTAGACATGGGTTCGTGTCGGTTCTCCATGCCGCTGCTGCAGAACCAATGGCTGAAGTTCGATGATTTCTATTCGGTATTTATCGCAGCCAAACAACTGCCCAAACCGTCCAGCGCCCCCAGCTTGTGGCAAGCGCAGACGTCGAGTGGTGCCGACTGGCACTTCGAGAAACACGGTGAACTCAGCCAGCCGTGGTTTGGTTTGATGTGTGAAAACTCGGAGTACTTTTCGCTTCTCACCGACTGGAAACCCCCGGTAGACGATGCGTTTGCGGTGCAAGTCCTGCGTGACGACAACGACCGCAGGTGTCCGGCGACCCTTACCGATCAGGGCTGGGTGCCCAACTCTCTGGCGGGTCGTGCGAATACCTACACCTTCGAACAATGGGGTGGGGAGAACTCTTCGGGTTTTATCTTCGGTTTCCACGACAAGTCACGACGGCACATTACCCGCATCGCTTTTTGCCTGCTGAGGGGTAAAGACGTGCTGATTGGCTCGGCGGAATCGGGTTCATCCGCCCCGCTGGCGATCAGCAACGAAGAGTTCGAGAAAATCAGGAAAGCGGTGCGCGGCATTGCCTTCAAATGAACACACCCAAAATGCATTGCCTCGATGGAGTTACTACGTGAAAGGATTTTCGGTTCTTCTCGGCAGCTTGATATTGGCTGCCGCGTCCATGGCATTCGCTGCCGATCCAACCTTCAAGGATTACACCATCACGCCAGTTTTTACCGGCCCCAACCATAAGCTGGTGCCGCAAGAAAACAGCAGCCCAATGATGGACCAAGCACGGGTGCAAGCCCTGAAAGGCAAGGTCAACTTCGCCGGCCATTACATCCTGCACAGGCTCGGCTGTGGCGGCAGCGCGATTTGCGGCGAAGTGCTGGACGCTCAGACCGGTGAAGTGGTTGGCGGTCTGCCCAATGCTTACGACGGCAGCACGTTCGGCATGGTCTACCAGCCCAACAGTCGCCTGATCATCGTCTCCGGCATCACGCTCGACGGTGAAGAAGACGCCCAGGGGAACGCGTTGGAAAGCGGCAACCGGGACCGTTACTACGAATTTGTGAACAACGAATTCCGGCTGCTGAGCGTGACCGACGTGGAATCGTCGCCGATGGATGAGGAGTGAGTGGATGAACCGTCTTCTCGCGGGCGGTCTTAAGTGGTTGATGATTGTCATGAGCCTGTCAGCTTCAGCCAATGCCTTGTCTGAAAATATTCAGATCGTGGGGGTTGGCGGGCACTTAGTGACGCTGAAGGACAAGACATGGGGCAGGCCTGCTGCGGAGGCGGCGGTTGCCTCGTTTACCGCCAATGGAAAAACGTTTCCCCTCTATGTACCCGCGGTGGGTACTGAAACGCATGAGGCTTGGTTAAGTCCCGACAAGAAAACATTGCTCCTCCTTCAGACTCTGTATGGCGTTGTCATTGGCCAGGAGGGTGAAGAAATCCCGACAGAGGAAACTGGTTGCGGGGTCATTTCAATGGAGACCGGTTGCGTGCTCAGTCAGCACGCAGCCAGGTTTTGCTACGGCAAGTGGGAGGGCAATCGGTGGACTTCCGGGGAAGAGGATGCGCCTGATCTCGTAATGCAGACGCCGTCTCCAAAGGACTTATTGAAGCAGGTCTCAAATATTGAGATGCCGCAATCTCGCGTGGAAGAACTCGCATTCAATCTTCGCACTATAAGTCCAGAGTCCTATATGGCTTGTCACCCACCGGCGCGCAATGTTCAAGCTTTTAACGATCTGGCTTTCTACTTGGCCGAGGGCGGTAACGATGAGCTGGCGCTGAAGTTTTATCGCGGCGTTGAGGCCGTTGGTAAGCGCACGGTACTGATGTTGAACATCGCCGATTCACTCTGGCGCCTTGATCGGAAAGAAGAAGCGCAGCGTTATTACCGCGAGTACCGCGACGCGATGAGCGCCGACGGCAAGGCGCAGAAAATTCCGCAAAGAGTGATTGAGCGAACTGCACATCAGGGAATGAAAAATTGAACAGGATTGTCCGCTTTATCGCGTTACCTCTTGGGATGCTATGCGCGTTATATGCGCACGCCGAGGACGAATGCGAAGTCATTACCTCTAGCTTGGAATTTAATCAATGCGTGGCGGCCGAACTTAAGCGGGCCGACGCCAACCTCAATGCCAGCTACAAAAAGCTGATGGCAAGGTTTGAGGTTCAGCAAAAACGCGACCCTGAACAGGGCAAGGCTTTCATGGCCATCGCCAGAGAGTCACAGCGTGCGTGGATCAAGTTGCGCGATACCACATGCCCGCTCGAAGCCACGGATATCGACCCTGATACGGCGCTTCACTCTACAACCGTCGATAGCTGCATCATCAGAATGAGCCTGGAACGCGCTGCATATCTGGACAGGATCGTGGCAGATGACTCGGGTGATGTGGTTGATATGAATAAGGTGTCCAGATCCGGCGCGAAGCGTTACCAGGATGTAGTCGCGCGCTATCTCTACTCGTTCGACAACCCATGCTTGACGGTCCAAATTCTCGCGCCTGACGGTGGATGGCGAGTGTTGTCATTGACGCGGTTCTGCAGTTTTGACGGCAAGTCATTCCAGTCCGGTTACGCCGATGCTGGATTCGAGGCCCCTGTATTTACAGATGACGGTCTGCACCTGACGTTAAGCACTACGGAGCTTCGCGCGCCCGGTGAGAAGCGTCGCGCCTGTGTGATTCCGATCAAGAACGAGCAAATAAAAGCGCTGAAATGTGGCGAACCTGAGTCATCGTGATGCCCTCGCGCTAGTTATTGAAGATTGATCAATTCGTCGATCGACAAGGAAGTAATGGAAGTGAACAGGTTTTCAAGTTGTGTGTGCTTGCTCGCATCGATCATCGGTTTTACCGCGCAAACGGCAACGGCGGATGACCTGCAAACCATCAAGCAAATGCATCCGCCGGTGGTGGCAACGGTGGGCGGGCAGAAGATCACCGTGTTGTTCTTGAAGAACACACTCAAAGGTCAGACGACAGGTGCCTACGTTCCCGGTGGGGAGGTTTTCTACACGACAATGAGTGCCACGAGGCCAGAACTCTCGTTTGTGGCGCCGCTCGTGGGTGATGAAGTCGCATCGGTGTTTTTTTTCGAACGCAAATTCCCTGAGCGAGCGGGGAAGTCCCTTTACGTGCTCATGAGGCAAAAAGAGGCAAACGGTGGTTTCGAAGGCTACACCTATTGGACGCTGGAATTGCCACTCATCAAGCAGGGCGAACAGTTGTCGTTGCGGTTTTTTCGCGGTGATCCACCAGACCCCGAATTGCAGGATTGCCGAGACGGCCGAGACCTTGAAAACGGCGTCGATGTTGTGTGTGCCTACAAGGATGCAACTAGTATCAAAAAGCGTCTGGCAGACCTTGATGCAAAAATCATTGCCGATTCGAAACTGCAACAGGAGATCCGCCAGAAAGCGTTAAAGATCGACGGTGAAGTGTGTCCCTCGCCCGACTTTTCAACATTCCTCTCAGCCTTCTCTGAACGCGCGGAGTTGCAGAAAGCCTTCGTCCTACAGCCGCTGAAAATGGTCACAACCGTGGCCGGCGACCCCGAGCCCGAGATGCAAAAAAACAGTCTCAGCGGTGATCAGCTCAAGTTCCCAATAATCCCGGATCCGGCGAAGCGAGAGGCCCAGGGCCTGACGTTGACCGTCAAGGAAGAGCAGGGTGATCACGCCGTCGCCATCCTGCAGAAACCGGATACCGATTATGTATTCGAGTATCGGTTTGTTCGTGGGCAATGCTGGTGGCTTGAAGAAGTGATGGATTACTCGCTTTGAAACAGGTGGCAAGTTGAAAAGATTAGGCTTGATCGCGTTATTGCTGTGTTCTTTCTCTGTGGGGGCAGGGCCGATGTTCCCGTCACTCGAGTCTTGCATGGCCGCCGACAGCGACTGTGCGCTGGCGCTGAAAGACGATTTCCTTGTAGACGCTAAGTCCGGGCAAAGTCTCTCCGAAAGGCCGGTATCGGCCGGAGCGATGAGTGTTTTCTGGCTGTATCGAGATGGTGAGCGCTACATCCTGGAGGAGGAAAACTCATCACAGGCGAAGTCGCGTCGCTGGCTGGTATTCACCTACGACAGCGGAAAAGTGGTGCTCGACGGCGCTTATGTTTTCTCGATCGACATTGATATGAACACCGGGCCCTATTGGCATGGCTACGACTGCCGAGGTGATGCCAAGCCGTTCGCCGTGCCCACGAAAGATCCGTTCAATGATGTCGCTTTGGAGGAGTTGTGCGGGGAGGCCGAAGGCTGGGTCGTCTCGGGTCGGAATACCGAGGTGCCGGTGTCTGCCAAGGGGCTGGCCGTCAGTGTTCCCGTGTACCACGCCCGCAACCGTGACGGTTCAGCGACGTACCTGTTTACTGAAAGTGATGTTCCGGAGCTTTCGAAGCTGGTGTGTTTGTCCAATTGCGCCGATGTCACTCAAATACCAGAACGCGTCTCGCAAGAAACAGCGCCTTTGAAGGGCGGGCAGGATGGAACGTTGTGTTCAGATGACGAAGACATTTACTTCAGTTGCCCGTTGGAGGGTGGTAAGACGGTTTCCGTTTGTGCACGGGGAAACAACAAGCCCACGGCCGGTTTTGTTCAGTACCGTTACGGCGTGCCGAGCAAAATAGAGATGGTCTATCCGAAGACGGCTTTGCCGCCCAAGGGCAAATTCTTTGTCGTGAACGCTTCGGAAGGCAGCGTGAACTTGAACATCATCAAGTTCAAAAACGGTGCTTATACCTACCTCGTTAATCAAGCCTTTCTGAGTTATCTGACGGTGCTCAGGGACGACAAGGCAGTGTTCCGGCAGTATTGCGGTGAGGGAGGGAATGCCTACATAAACCGGGCGGCGCTCCAGGGCTTGGAAGCGCGCCCAAAAAGCGCAGAGGACTTTCGCTAGTTTTTGTTATCGAGATTTAGAAAAGGGGACTTAACGTCCCCTTTTTTCATCCACAAACTTCGCTACGGCTTGGCCGCCACGCTTCGCACTTCAATCTGGTCGAGTGTCCCTTCCACCATCAATCTCACCCCGTCCGCCATTCTGCTCAGGGCCAGCGCCACCGAGCGGCGGGAGCCGTGGAGATCGTCGGCGAGGTCGCAGGCGATGACGCTGATGGACAGGAGATCTTCGGAGGCGTTGGCCATGAGGGCTTCGGCGTCGGTGCCGGGGGAGAGTTTGAAGAGGCCGTTTTCACGTTTGGGATGTGGTTCGACGGCTGGTTTGAAATGGTGGTCGAGGGCGCGTTCGGCGGCTTCGTGGAATTTCTTTGATTCCAGGGTTTCGTAGGGCGAAACGTCTGGGTTTTCGGGGGGATTGGGTGTTGGTTTGATCATTCGGTCTTACTCCAGTTTAAGGAGCCGACACCGTTTCGCTCGCACTTCGAAAGTGGTGGCAGCTGTGCATAGGTGTGCAAGACCGGTGGAGTAACCCGGCAGACCCGAAGGCCTCCCATACACAGCCGCCATAACGATCCGCGAGCATAGGAAAACGCTCGGCGAATTGCCATAACCAATGTGTACTCCAATCGGACTTGCACGTCCGTATCGCCAATCTGCGGCGACACACAGAGCCTATCGATAGCCAGCCAACTCGCCTAGTTCACGCACAGCACCGCACTTTGCAGGAAATTTCCCATAGATTCGCGGGGCGGAAGATCAAAAGATCGCAGGCTTCGCCGGCTCCTACAGGGATGTGTTTCAACAGGTGTAGGAACGGTGAGTGGTGAGACGCGGAGCGTCTCGGGATGCATTCCCACGCGGAGCGTGGGAACGATCAGTCGGCGAGCGCTGAATCGTGACTTGGCGGTCATCGTGCGGGAAATAGTCTGCATCATCCTCCAACAGAGTCAGATAGTGGCGTTATCGTCCGAATCCCTTACACTGCCCCGGCCGTTCATTTTCCTTTTGAGGCTGTGCGCATGAAATTTCGTTTTCTTCTGTGGATGATGGGTTTGTTGATGGGTAAGGCCAGCCGGACAAATCCTGCGTTCCAGCAGCAGTTGGGTGACAAGGATCTGGTGTTTCAGCTGCAGACGCTGGATGGGAAAGTGGCGCGGCATTTCGTGGTCAAGGATCAGCGCATCACCAGCAAGTCTGGCGTGGTGGCGGAGCCGGCGTTTGCGATTGCGTTTAAAGATGCCGGTTATGGCTTTGCGACGATGCAGGCGAAGAACAAGCAGTTGGCGTTTATGCAGGGCATTCAGGACAAGTCGATCCAGCTTAAGGGCAACCCTGCGCTAGTGATGTGGTTTCAAGGGTTGATGAAGTATTTGAAACCAAGAAAGGCGAAGGCTAAAGCTTAAGAAGTCGTTGACTTGAACAAACCCATGCACGCGCACTGAATAACGGTGCGCTTGTCTTGTAAGGCCATTACTCAGGCTCGCAAAGACAGCCGAACTGTCATTTCTATCAGGTGTTTCGTGCACAGGCGCGATGCTCTACTCAAGTTCCAGTTCCGGCATTAAGGGACTTAACTGACTTGATGGAGCAAGCTCATGACGCAGACACACAGTATTTCGATCCCTAGGTCTCTCGATCCGACATTTGCTCAGGATGGCGTGCTGACCTTACCGATACCTGGTATCGCGGGCGACGAAGCGGCGGCGGTCCTGGCGCTCCCCGATGCAAAATTACTCGTTGCGATACCTTTAACGGGAGCGAATGCCCCGGTTGCCATTGCGAGGCTGAATGACGACGGTTCGCTGGACGAAACCTTCGGTCCGGCGCGCAGAGGTTTTGTTGAAATAGCGCTGGAAGGGGCTCGGATCAGCTATGTATCCGGTCTCGATGCGCTTGAGGATGATGGTTGGCTGATACACCTTCAATATTCCTCGACTACCTCCAATGACGTTGGCCTTGCACTGGTCCGCCTGAAAAATACCGGTGAACTGAACGACGCGTTCGGCACCAACGGCATGCGGTTTATCTCCCATTACGGCAATCCCCATCCCGCTAGCGTGCCGCGTGAGGCAAGTCACCCGAACACCGGATCCTCACAGACTGCCCACCTCCCATCACGATCAACGGCCCGGCAGGTGGATGGCAAAATCGTCCTGCTCCATTTCGTGTTTTTTGATGATGCACCACTGCCGGCGGGTGTTGTGATTCGTCTGCTAGCGGATGGGTCACTCGATCAATCATTCAACGGTTCGGGCTATGTGGTTGTGGATGTCGCCACATCGAATAACGTCTACGGCATCACCATTCAAGCCGATGGCAAGGTGCTGGTCTGCGGTTCATACCAGGACGGATCGGGAGGTCGTGGAGTTTTTCTGGCGCGTCTGGACGCAAGTGGCGCGCCGGACAGTCAATTCAACAACGGTGTGGCCGTGTTGATGCCCGATGATGAAGGCGAGAGTTTTCTGCAATCGATTTCGGTACGTGAAGGCGATGGCAGGATTATCGTCGCGGGCCAAGCTCTGCGTAATGGTCTCGACGGTGGGTTGATCGCTGCATTCACGACCAGCGGCGCGGCCAACCTTGTGTTCAATGGTGGCAAGCCGCTGTTTTCGCCGTTACTAAAAGGGTTGGCATGGACGCACACCTCACAGGTGGGTGGTTCGATCGTTGTTGTCGGTCAGGGTGAATCAGCCATGGTGACGGCGCGCTTCCTTGCTGATGGAAAACCGGATACGGCTTTCAACGGTACGGGGCATGCGCTGTTTGAAGACAGCGCAGGGGAAGCCTTTGCGCGAGGTTTGGCCGTCATGGGGGACAGCCGGATCGTGGTGTGCATCGAACTCTCCGTCCATTCTGATCTTCCCAACGTCCCTGGGCGTTTCGTGCGCTATCTGGCGGGCACGCCATCCTTGAATAACGATCCGACCTTCGGCGACGGTGGCATCCTCAGATTTCCATTCCCGGAATTCTCGGGATATGACGTCAGGGCGCTGCTGGCGCTGCCGCAAAACAAATTGTTGGTTGCCGTTCGCCTTTCAACGCCCGGTGCGCCTACGCGGATCGTTCGTCTGCTTGAAGACGGTGTTCTCGACTCAGCTTTCGGTGGAGAAGGCTCCGGCTACGTCGAGATCAGGCTGAAAGAAAATTTTTACATGAGCCGGATCCTCGGGTTTACACCGCTGAGCGATGGCGGCTGGCTGGTTCGTGCTCAGTACACGGAAGAGGGCGCGAATAACTCGACGGGTCTGGTGCTGGTCAGACAGCGCGAGGACGGCCAACTGCAGACGTCTTTCGGGGAACAAGGTGTGCTCTATCTTCCCTACGCGAAGATGGGCGGCGGCGGATATACCGGGGTGGTGCAAGCGTCTGCCAGCGGTGCCGCAGGGGCTGGCGCAGCAGGGATGGTCGCTCAACAACTGGACGAAAAAATCGTCGTGGTCAGTAACGTTGAGGATGCTTCCGGCCGGACAAAAGGTATCGTTCTGAGGTTCGAGCCGAATGGCTCACCCGATACGACCTTCAACGACACGGGCTTTGCGTTCTTAGAGCTTGCAGAGATTTCGCCTTCTGACATCGTTGCGCAAGCGGCCGCGACCCAGGCTGACGGCGCCGTGGTGATCTGCGGCAATTACTTTGCGGTGAGTGCGCATGGCGCCTTCGTTACTCGTTTCGACGCTACGGGTAAGGTTGACACAGGTTTTGGAATCAAAGGCGCGGTGGACGTGCCCCACGATCAATGGATAAGCCTGGACGTTGCGGCAATCGTCGACGACAAGATTGTTGTGGCCGGCGGTGCGGCGGTGGAGGGCGTCTCTCAGGGCTTGATTGCGGTGCTCAATCTCAGCGGCTCCTACAATCGGGTGTTCAATGATGGTCAACCACTGATTTCGTCACCTGTGTCCCAAGGCGTCAGATGGTTGCATTGCGTGCCGCGTACGGACGGTTCAGTCATCGTTTGCGGTAACAGTGGCACTGGCGCGCTTGATGAGAATCTCAGCGCGGTCACCGCACGCTTTCTGGCGGATGGTTCTCCAGACTCCTCTTTCTTTGGTTCGGGATTTACCGTTTTCAATGAAAGCGCGGGTTTCGAATACCCCCACGGCATGGCGGTAATGGACGATGGGCGCATCTTGGTGGGCGGAGTGTATTTCACCGACTCTGGGTACGATAAAGGCTGGGTGATCCGTTACCTGGACAAGTCGGCTTAAGCCGCAGGTTGGCCCATCGCGGGCAAGCGTCGCTCCAACTGGAGGTCGCTTGCCCGCTTTGCATTCAGGCCTGGCTGAACTGCGAAGCCAGTTCGCGCAATAACACCTCGGCCTCAAGCACTTTACTGACGACGTCGTTGGCCTTGTCGCGAGTCAGGCCGACGCGGTCGAGCAGGGCGTCCGGGATGTCTTCATCCGGGCCGGAGCCAATCCCGCGGCTGCGCAGCAAGCGCACGGCCAGGCAGACGAGGTTCGGGTATTCGGCGTAGGCGCCGTCGTAGCTTGGGTCGTGCTGGAAGCGCAGGGCGGTGGCCAGCTCATCCGGCATGTCCCAGTAGCGCATCAGCCACGAGCCGATCTGTTCACGGCTGATACCGAGCAGATGTTGCTCGATGTAGCTGTGGCACAGGTGCGGGTTGACCTCCAGGTGGCGGCAGATCAGCGAGAAGTGCGGCGGAAAGACGTGGGCCAGCAGCAGGTAACCGAAGTTATGCAG
Organism: Pseudomonas sp. Mb7; assembly: GCF_054790525.1. NCBI lineage: Bacteria > Pseudomonadati > Pseudomonadota > Gammaproteobacteria > Pseudomonadales > Pseudomonadaceae > Pseudomonas > Pseudomonas sp. Mb7. Next base: position 5,470,059 of record NZ_CP186501.1, on the reverse strand, counting down.
CAGACCGGCCAGATACGTCAGGCCGGCTTCCGGGCGCTGGGCGCGCGGCATGGCACGGGTCAGACCTTCGATGACGGCGGCGGTGTAGATCGACTGCTGCCAGTACGGCGTGGTGTGTTGCGGATGGTCTTTGGGCAGGCTCAGGGTCTTGCCGAGGGCCAGACCCAGCGCGAGGTTGATCACCAGATCGAAGCCGAGTACGCGAACGATCGCGTCTTCCACCGAACGGATCTTGCCCGGCGAGGCGTAGTATGGCGATGCCGCCCAGCTCACCACTTGCGCGGCCAGCGCCGGGTCGGTTTCAACGACGCCAGTGATGTCGTCGATGGTGGCGTTGGGGTCGACGCGCAGTTTGATGATTTTTTGCGCGGTTTCGGCCAGCGGCGGAATCTCGATGGTCGCTTCCAGACGCTGCTGAATGCGCCGCGCGGTGAACGCTTGCACGGCCTGGGTGATTTCCTCGCGGTCATCGTCCGGGCGGTCGAGGTTCGGGCGGATGCTGCTCAGGGCTTCGCCGAAGTTGGCGGCGCTGGCCTTGGTCAGCATGGTCTTGAAGTCTTCGCTGGCGATTTCCAGCAGCAGGCCCGGCTCGCCGGAGTTGATCAGCAACTTCGGTTCGCGCAGCAGGCTTTCTTCGTAGAGGCACGGCGAGCTGGTCAGCGCTGGCAGGCCCGGCAGCAGGCTCAGGCTGTGTTTGCCGAGCATCTTTTCCAGGCGCTCGGTGGACACGGCAGTCAGACGCCGGCCAGTGAGTTCGGCGAGGCGGTTGAGGTCGAGCAATTGGCTCTGCGGAAACAGCACCATCAGCGCGCCGACGGCGTCGTCCAGCAACACGGCTTGTACCTTGCGCGATGCATTGAGGCCGTGGTGGTCGAGCACTTCTTCGTAGGCGATGCCCAGCTTGCCTAGCAGCAGCCGAATAACAGACGGCGCGTGCGGGGATTCGGGGGCGAGAGCGGCTTCGGTCATGGTCTGTATCCGTTTTTGAAACAATGGCAGGAGTATAACCAGCTTGGTCGGAACGATCTGTCAGAAACTGCGACGGTGCTCACACTTGGCCGTATTGCTGCCCGTGACGCAACCAGCGATCGAGTAATGGGCTGACGTGGGTTGGCCAGCGTTCCAGCAAGGCTTGCGCGGCGTCGCGGACGGCGGGCAGCAGGTCGGCGTCGCGCATCAGGTCGGCGACTTTGAATTGCAGCAGACCGGTCTGGCGGGTGCCGAGCATTTCCCCGGGGCCGCGCAGTTCGAGGTCTTTTTCGGCGATGACGAAACCGTCGTTGGTTTCGCGCATGATGCCCAGGCGCTGGCGACCGATCTGCGACAGCGGCGGATGGTAGAGGAGCACGCAATGGCTGGCGGCGCTGCCCCGGCCAACGCGGCCGCGCAACTGGTGCAGTTGCGCGAGACCGAGGCGCTCGGGGTTTTCGATGATCATCAGGCTGGCGTTGGGCACGTCGACGCCGACTTCGATCACCGTGGTGGCGACCAGCAGTTGCAGGTTGCCGGCCTTGAACTCGGCCATGACGGCGGCCTTCTCGACGGGCTTCATGCGCCCGTGAATCAGCCCGACTTTCAGTTCGCCGAGGGCAAGTGTGAGGTCTTCAAACGTGGTTTCGGCGGCCTGACAGGTCAGCTCTTCGGATTCTTCAATCAGCGTGCACACCCAATAGGCCTGACGGCCCTCGGCGCAGGCACCGCGCACGCGTTCGATGACTTCGACGCGACGGGTGTCGGTGACCAGCACGGTGTTGACCGGGGTGCGCCCGGGCGGCAGTTCGTCGAGGATCGAGGTGTCGAGGTCGGCGTAGGCGCTCATCGCCAGCGTCCGCGGAATCGGCGTGGCAGTCATGATCAGTTGATGCGGACACATGCGCCCGCCGACGCCTTTCTGCCGCAGCGCCAGACGCTGCTGCACGCCGAAGCGGTGTTGTTCGTCGATGATCACCAGCGCGAGGTTCTTGAACTGCACTTCGTCCTGGAACAGCGCGTGGGTACCGACCACCATCGGCGTGCCGCTGGCGATCTGCTCCAGCGCGGCGACGCGGTTCTTGCCCTTGAGCTTGCCGGCCAGCCACGCGACTTCAATGCCCAGCGGTTCGAGCCAGCGCTTGAAGGTGATGAAGTGCTGTTCGGCGAGGATCTCGGTCGGCGCCATCAGCGCGACTTGATAACCGGCCTCCAGCGCCTGTAATGCAGCGAGGGCGGCGACCACAGTTTTACCCGCGCCGACGTCGCCCTGAATCAACCGCAGCATCGGTTCGTGCTGGCTGAGGTCGTAGGCGATTTCGTTACCGACGCGCTGTTGCGCGCCGGTCGGGTTGAAACCGAGGTTGGCCAGGTATTTCGGCGGCAGCTTTTTCGCTTTCGGCATCGCTGGCGCGCGCAGCGAACGCATGCTTTCGCGCAGGCGTTGTTGCGACAGTTGGTGCGTCAGCAGTTCTTCGAAGGCCAGACGATGCTGGGCCCAGTGATGGCCGAGGGCGAGTTCGTCGACGTCGGCATCGGCGGGCGGGTTGTGCAGGTAGCGGATCGCATCGGCCAGTGGCGCCAGTTGGTAGTCGCGGGCCAGTTCGGTTGGCAGCCAGTCGGGCAAGGTGTCTGGCTTAAGCATTGTCAGCGTCTGCAGGCACAACTGGCGCAGACGCGCTTGGGTCAGGCCTTCGGTGAGCGGGTAGACCGGGGTCAGGGTTTCATCCACGGGCGGCGGTTCGTCGCCGATGATGGCGCGGTATTCCGGGTGGTAGATTTCCAGTCCTGATGCGCCGGGCCGGGCTTCGCCGTAGCAGCGAACCCGCGTGCCACGCTTGAGGCCTTCTTTCTGCGCGTTGCTGAAATGGTAGAAGCGCAGACTGAGACCGCCGGTGCCGTCCTGCAAACGCACGACGAGGCTGCGCCGGCGGCCCATGACCACGTCGGCGCCGCTGACGGTGCCTTCGACCACGGCGTCCTGTCCCGGTCGCAGCGCGCCGATCGGCACCACACGGGTGCGATCCTGATAACGCAGCGGCAGGTGAAACAGCACGTCCTGAAGGTTCTCAAGACCGACCTTGGCCAGTTTCTCGGCCATGGCTTCGCCGACACCCTTGAGTGCCGTCACCGACACTTGCGACAGCTCCGTCATGACGCTCGCTTAACCGGCTGTAACCGGTGCCGCTGGCTTGGCCACCGAACACAGGCGAATGGAGTCGGCGAGGATCTCGATGGCTTTTGGCCGTGGGAAGCTCGCGCGCCAGGCAATGGCCACGGTGCGGAACGGCACCGGCGGCGACAGTGGGCGCACTTCGATCACGCCGGGGGCGTAGTGATGGCTGTCGACCGCCGACAGCGGCAGGATCGAGATGCCCAGACCGGACGCGACCATGTGGCGGATGGTTTCCAGCGAGCTGGATTCAACCGTGGTGTGCTTGGCGCCATCGTTGCCCTTGGTCAGGGTCGGGCAGGCTTCCAGCACTTGGTCGCGGAAGCAGTGGCCTTCGCCGAGCAGCAGCAGGCTCTTGTCGTTGAGCAGACCGGCGTCGATGGTTTCTTTTTGTGTCCACGGGTGCTGGGCCGGCATCAAGACGTAGAACGGCTCGTCGTAGAGCGGCAGGGTCAGCACGTCAGCTTCGTTGAACGGCAGGGCGATGATGATCGCGTCGAGCTCGCCGTTGCGCAGTTTGTCGCGCAGCACGTGGGTGAAGTTTTCTTCGATGTACAACGGCATCTGCGGGGCGACCCGGTGCAGTTGCGGAATCAGGTGTGGGAACAGGTACGGGCCGACGGTGTAGATCGCGCCGACTTTCAGCGGCGCGGTCAGCTGGTTCTTGCCGGCCTGGGCCAGTTCGCGGATGCCTTGCGCTTGCTCGAGGACTTTCTGCGCCTGGGCGACGATGCCTTCGCCGACCGGGGTCAGGCGCACGGCGCTTTTGCTGCGCTCGAAAATCAGCACACCGAGTTCGTCTTCAAGCTTTTTCACGCCCACCGACAGGGTCGGCTGGCTGACGTGGCAACGTTCGGCGGCGTGGCCGAAATGCTGCTCTTGGGCGAGGGTGACGATGTAGCGTAATTCTGTGAGGGTCATAGCAAGCGTCCATGAAGATGCGGGCCAAGCATACCGGCTGCAATCGATAGACGCACGTTATCAGACTGAGCGCTCAATGCGACTACTGCAAAAAGCAAAAGATCGCAGCCTTCGGCAGCTCCTACATTGGAATGCGATCCTTTGTAGGAGCTGCCGGAGGCTGCGATCTTTTGATCTTGCTACTTAGCGGCGGCGTTCGAGGGAGTAAACAAACGGCGCAACAATTTCAATCGAGCCATTGTTCAGCATGTCGGCCGGTGGCTTGGGCAGCGGTTGCGCGCGGCGGATCATTTCCAGGGTAGCCCGGTCCAGATCGGCGTTGCCGGAGCGGCCCACCAGTTCGAACGACAACACATTGCCTTCGGCATCCACCACGAAGCGCAGACGGTTCAAGCCTTCTTTACCGCGTGCCTGAGCACTGGCCGGGTACTTTTTGTACTTGGCCAAATGCGCGAGCAGGGTGCCTTGCCAACTGGCCTTGGCAGCCATCTGAGCCGGCGACGGACCCGGTGCAGGCTGGGCGGATTTCTCCGTCGGTGCCTGAGTCGGTTGAGTGTCAGCCGGTTTCTCCTCGGAAGGTTTTTCCTTCGGCGGATCTGGCAGCTTCTTCTCGACCGGCTTCGGCGGTTTAGGCTTGGGCTTGGGCTTTGGCTTGGGTTTCTGCACCGCGATTTCAGCTTTCGGTGCTTCGGCCAGTTTCGGAATCGGCAACTCTTCAACCGGAGCCGGTGGCTGCGGCGGTGTGACGACTTTCGGCGGAGCAGGCGGTGGCGGGGCCGGAACCGGGGCCAGCTCGACCATCATTGCCTGTGGGGGCAATTCGATGGGCGGGCGGGCGGTCCAGTTCAGCGCCAGCGCGATGGCCAGCGCGTGAACGCCCAGCACCACGGCCAGGCTACCGCTGTAACGCGTCAGCTTATGGCGCGTCGTGATCATTTCTTGGCTGCCGTCTCAAGTCCGACCAGACCGACCTTCAGGTAACCGGCGGAGCGCAGCTTGTCCATCACGCTCATGAGGTCGCCGTAATCCACGCCTTTGTCGGCCTGGAAGAAGATGGTGGTGTCTTTCTTGCCCTGAGTCTTGGCGTCGAGCACGGCGCCAAGGGTTTCGGCTTTCACTTCATCGTCGCCGATGTACAGGCGCTGGTCAGCCTTGACGCTGAGGAACACCGGTTTCTCTGGCCGCGGCGCCGGTTTGGCGGTCGAGGCAGGCAGGTCGACTTTGATGTCCACGGTGGCCAATGGAGCGGCCACCATGAAGATGATCAACAGCACCAGCATCACGTCGATGAACGGCGTGACGTTGATTTCGTGGTTCTCGGCCAGATCGTCGTCTGCGCCTTCTTTCAAATGCAGGCCCATGGCCGATTACCCCACTTTCACCATGTGCGGTTGCGAGCTGCGCTCAGGCTGGTGATCGAGGTCGCGGCTGACCAGCAGCAGAACTTCTGCCGACGCGTCGGAAACCTGCGCCTTGTAACCGGCGATGGAACGGGCGAAGACGTTGTAGATCACTACCGCAGGAATCGCCGCAACCAGGCCCAATGCAGTGGCCAGCAGTGCTTCAGCAATACCGGGCGCTACGACAGCAAGGTTGGTGGTCTGGGTTTTGGCGATGCCGATAAAGGAGTTCATGATGCCCCACACGGTACCGAACAGGCCGACGAACGGCGCGGTGGAACCGATGGTGGCGAGGACGCCAGTGCCGCTGCTCATGTTGCGACCGCAGGCAGCTACCAGACGCTCGAGGCGGAAGCTGACGCGTTCCTTGATGCCTTCCTTCTCGCGGCTGTTGACCGACAGGCGCATCTCTTCGAGGGCGTCGTGCACCAGCAGGTTGGCGAGGGTGCCTTCCTTGCCGGCAGTGGTGCTGGCTTCTTTAAGGGTGGTGGCTTTCTTCAGGGCGGCGATCTCGCCACGCAGGCGACGCTTGGCGCCCATCAGCTCGAAGCCTTTGGCGATCCAGATGGTCCAGGTGATGATGGAAGCGATGGCCAGACCGATCATCACGATTTTCACGATGATGTCGGCGTTCTGGTACATGCCCCACGGCGACAGGTCGTGAGCCATGCCCAGGCTGTTGTCGGCTTCAAGAACTTCAGGGACGTCGGCAGCGTCAACCGCTTGCACCGGATCGGTAGCGGCCGGGGCAGCCGGAGCAGCGGCTGGTGCGCTTTGCTCGGTGGCGGCTGGCGTTGCAGGCGCCTGGGCGTCGGCGAATGCAGCGGTCGGCGCCAGCATCAGGCTGAGCAGCAGAGCCGCCAGCGCGCTCCAGGCGCGAGGTCGATTGGTTGGCGAAGCGGGGATTTGATTGCGTGTCATGCTGGCCGGACCTGAGATAGAAAAACGTTGATGCTCTTCCAGGCCTCGTGAGGCCGAGAACAAAAGTGAGGTGCATTATTGCAAGTAATTCTTGTTAACAAAAGTAATAGAGTATCTTTTTTTCCTTCATTGCTAGCCGCCCGTCCTTTGCCAGCGCTAGTCTGTGTCTTTCCGATAGGAGTTTTTTGATGTCCGCGCCTTCTGTTTTGATTGCCGGTTGTGGTGATGTCGGCAGTCGTCTGGCCAGGCAATTGCTGGCGGCTGGTTGGGAAGTTCATGGCTTGCGCCGGGATGTTTCGAAGCTGCCCGACGGGGTGATTGGCGTTGCCGGCGACTTGTTCAATGAGGACTGCCCGGCGACCTGGCCGGTGGGGGCCGTGGACTATCTGGTGTATTGCGCTGCAGCGACTGATCACGATGAGGCCGGTTATCGCGCGGCTTATGTGCAGGGTTTGCAGAATGTCCTGAGCTGGCTCGACGACTATGGGCAGGTGCCTGAGCGGCTGATCTTCGTCTCCAGCAGCAGTGTGTATGGGCAGCAGGAGGGTGAGTGGGTCGATGAGAACTCAGAGACCATCGCTGCCGGTTATTCCGGGCGATTGATGCTGGAGGCTGAGCAGGTCGCGCTCAACAGCGGTATTCCGGCAAGCATTCTGCGTTTGACCGGGATCTATGGACCGGGCCGCGAGTGGCTGCTGACTCAAGTGCGTCGCGGCTATCGCGTGGCGGTCGAGCCGCCGCTGTATGGCAACCGGATTCATGCTGACGACGCGGCAGGGTTGCTGGCGTTCCTGTTGGAGAGAGATCGGCAGGGCGTGAAGCTGGAGGATTTCTACATCGGCGTCGACGACGCGCCGGCACCCTTGGCCGAGGTAGTGGGCTGGTTGCGTGAGTATCTGGGCGTTACCGAATGGTCGGAAGACGCGAGCGTTCGGCGCACGGGCAGCAAGCGTTGCAGCAATGCCCGGGCTAAAGCGTTGGGCTGGACGCCAATTTACCCGAGCTACCGCGAAGGCTATGCCGCGATCCTAGAAGGTAAATGCTGACTTCCTGACACCCCAAAACAACTGTAGGAGTGAGCCTGCTCGCGATGAGGTCATAACATTCAACACTTGTGCTGACTGTTACACCGCTATCGCGAGCAGGCTCACTCCTACAGGGGATATCTGCGAATTCAGAAGCAGGTTACTGCTTCTCCAGCAACCACTTGCGCTCGCCCGGCGTGTACTGCGGCATTTCATCTGCCAGCGCCGTGTTCACGGCCTGGAAAATCTCCAGTTCCTTGCCCTTGCGCGCAAAGATGTAGGCATTGCCCTGACCGTTGAGCTGCAACCACATGTTGTCGTTGGTGCTACTCATCGACGCGCAATCACCTGCCAGGCACAAGGCATAACGGTCGGCTCCTGGCAGCCCGGAGACCTGGCCGTCAGCCTGAAACTGCACGGTGCCGCCTTCGCCCTGACCGCTGGCGATTGTCCAGTTGCCGCCCATGTAGGCGGAATACAGTGCACGTTCGAAACTGGCACCGATCGGTGCGCCTTCCGGCACCGGAATCTGTGCACGGTCGAAAACCTGCTCCGGTTCGTTCTCGCTGGCGGCTTGCTGCAGTTGTCCGCCGTCGCGTTTCAGCTCGCTAGCAGAACTGCCATAGAAGTCGACTTTCCAGGCGCCGGATTTTTCACCCAGCAGCCGTCCTTCGACGTTCTCAAAACCGTTGGTGTAGCGGGCCTGACTGGCCTTGGTGTTGACGTCCCACTCAAGGTTCGGGCCGTAAGCCTGAAGCGCTTCGCGCAGGGGGCCGCCCTTGGCTGCGGCATCGATCGCCACCTGATTGATCCAGGTGCCACTGATGTCACGGTCGGCAGGGTTGCTGGCGCAGCCGCCGAGGAAAATGGCGAGCAGCGGGAGAGCTAGCGCTTTGCGCATGGTGGAATCCTTTCAAAACCTTTTCTTGCAGAGCAGTCGGCGCGGCTTTGGAGGCCGCGCCGTGCGCATCACTCGATGACCAGAATGGCATCCATTTCAACCTGCGAACCCTTTGGCAGGGCAGCCACGCCGATGGCGGCGCGGGCCGGGTATGGCTGGTCGAAGTACTTGCCCATGATCTCGTTGACCTTGGCGAAGTGGCTCAGGTCGGTGAGGAAGATATTCAGTTTGACGATGTCCTTGAACGAGCCGCCAGCGGCTTCAGCCACGGCTTTGAGGTTCTCGAACACCTGGACGGTCTGGGCTTCGAAGCCTTCAACCAGTTCCATGGTTTTTGGGTCCAGAGGAATCTGGCCCGACATGTAAACGGTGTTGCCTGCCTTGATCGCCTGGGAGTAAGTACCGATGGCGGCCGGGGCCTTGTCGCTGGTGATTACGGTTTTGGTCATATATGACTCCTTGTAATAGGCAGGTTATGCACGCATGCGGGTGATGCGGATCACCCCGGTCAAGGCGCGCAGTTTCTTGATCACGCGGGCCAGGTGCACACGGTCGTGAACGCTGACCACCAACTGGACCACGCTGATGCGACCATCGCGTTCGTCCATGCTGATTTTCTCGATATTGCCGTCGGCTGCGTTGACGCTGCTGGCCAGCAGGGCAATCAGGCCGCGCTGGTGTTCCAGCTCGACGCGCAGTTCGACGTTGAATTCGCCGGTGACATCCTTGGCCCACGAGAGCTGGATGCATTTTTCCGGGTTGTGCCTGATTTCACTGATGTTGCGGCAGTTGTCCAGGTGCACGACCATGCCTTTGCCCGCCGACAGGTGCCCGACGATCGGGTCGCCTGGGATCGGCGTGCAGCACTTGGCGTAGCTCAGCACCAAGCCTTCGGTGCCACGAATCGCCAGCGGGCCTTCCGGGCTTGGCAACTGTTCGCCTTCGCCGAGCAGGCGGCGGGCGACCACATAGGCCATGCGGTTGCCGAGGCCGATGTCTTCGAGCAGGTCTTCGATCAGTTCGAGGCGGTACTCGGTGAGCATCGCCTTGACGCGTTCGGCCGGGATCTTCTCCAGCGAACTGTCGAAACCGTTGAGCACCTTGTTCAGCAGGCGTTCGCCGAGGCTGATGGACTCGGAGCGACGTTGCAGTTTCAGCGCATGGCGGATGTGCGTGCGTGCCTTGCCGGTGACGACGAAATTGAGCCACGCCGGGTTTGGCCGTGCGCCCGGGGCGCTGACGATCTCGACTGTGGAGCCGCTTTGCAGTGGTTCGGACAGCGGTGCGAGACGGCGGTTGATCCGGCAGGCTATGCAGCTGTTGCCGACATCGGTGTGCACCGCGTAGGCAAAGTCGACCGCCGTGGAGCCTTTCGGCAGCTCCATGATCCGGCCTTTTGGCGTGAACACGTAGACCTCGTCCGGGAACAGGTCGATCTTCACGCTCTCGATGAATTCCAGCGAGTTGCCGGCACGTTGCTGCATCTCCAGCACGCCTTTGACCCACTGACGGGCGCGGGCGTGAGTGCCTTTTGGCTGCTCGTCACCGCTGGATTTGTACAGCCAATGGGCGGCGATGCCGTTGTTGGCCATCTCTTCCATTTCGCGGGTGCGGATCTGGATTTCGATCGGCACGCCGTGCATGCCAAACAGCGTGGTGTGCAGCGACTGATAGCCGTTGGCCTTGGGAATCGCGATGTAATCCTTGAAGCGCCCTGGCAACGGTTTGTACAAATTATGCACAGCACCCAGCACGCGGTAACAAGTATCGACCTTGTCGACGATGATCCGGAACGCATAGACGTCCATGATCTCGTTGAAGGCCCGACGCTTGCCGCGCATTTTCTTGTAGATGCCGTAGAGGTGTTTCTGACGACCGCTGACTTCGCCCTGGATGCCGTCGATGGCAAGGCAGTGACCGAGGGATTCTTCGATCTTGTTGACGATTTCCTTGCGGTTGCCCCGGGCGCGTTTGACCGCTTGGTAGATCCGCGCGGAACGCATCGGGTGCATGGCCTTGAAGCCAAGGTCTTCAAATTCGATACGAATGGCATGCATGCCCAGCCGGTTGGCGATGGGCGCGTAGATTTCCAGGGTTTCCTTGGCGATGCGTCGGCGCTTTTCGCCGGACAGCACTTCCAGCGTGCGCATGTTGTGCAGGCGGTCGGCGAGTTTGACCAGGATCACGCGAATGTCGCGTGCCATGGCCATGGCCATTTTCTGGAAGTTTTCGGCTTGGGCTTCGGCCTTGGTCTCGAAATTCATCTGGGTCAGTTTGCTGACCCCGTCGACCAGTTCGGCCACGGTTTCACCGAACTGCGCTTGCAGCGCTTCTTTGGCGATACCGGTGTCTTCGATCACGTCATGCAGCATCGCCGCCATCAGGCTCTGATGGTCCATGTGCATGTCGGCAAGAATATTGGCCACGGCAAGGGGATGCGTGACGTACGCCTCGCCGCTGCGACGGCGTTGACCGTCATGGGCTTGTTCGGCGTAGAAATACGCTCGGCGGACCAGGTTGACCTGGTCGTTGCCGAGGTAGGTCGATAAGCGATCGGCGAGGGCGTCTATGCTCGGCATGATAATTCCTGCCGTAAGCTGTGATCCCGCGCCGTGCTACGTCGACCAGGCATAGGCTTAGACGGCCTCGTTGGACTCGTCCTCGAACGCTGCAAACAGCGGCTCATCCTGGACGATTTCCTGCTCGGCGATGAACTCGTAGCTCATCAGGCCTTCAGCGATTTCACGCAGTGCGACAACAGTCGGCTTGTCGTTTTCCCACTGGACCAATGGCTCTTTGCCGCCGGTGGCCAGTTGACGGGCACGCTTGGTAGAGAGCATGACCAGCTCAAAGCGGTTTTCCACGTGTTCTAGGCAGTCTTCAACGGTTACGCGGGCCATGGTATTCCTCGGAGCGAATGCAATATGCGCGCTGCCCGGTTGGGCGAGCGGACTCAACAGTTTAAAAAATCACCAGCGATTAGGGAAGCGCTGATTTTTTGACCAAGCCCTTCAACGCGCTGCAAGCACCAATGTAAAGCGCTTGCAGCTGTTTTGGGAAGTGCTGATTATCCGAGCAATTCGGCCAGCAATTTGCCGAAACGTACTTGCTGGCGTTTCTGCTGGAGTTGATTGGCGCGGAAAATCGCCTTCAGATCGTCCAGTGCGTGAGCAAAATCGTCGTTGATGATCAGGTAGTCGTATTCGACATAGTGACTCATCTCGCTGACCGCTTCGCGCATCCGCCCGTCAATGATCTCGTCGCTGTCCTGGCCGCGATTGGTCAGGCGTTGGTGCAGGGCCTGAAGCGACGGCGGCAGGATAAAGATCGAGCGTGCTTGCGGCATCAGCTTGCGCACTTGCTCGGCGCCTTGCCAGTCGATTTCCAGAATCAGGTCGTGACCTTCGTCCAGCGTCTGCTGCAGGCGGCTTTGCGAGGTGCCGTAGAAGTTGCCGAAGACTTCGGCGCGTTCGAGGAAGTCGCCATGCTCGCCCATCTTCACGAACTCTTCGCGGGTCACGAAGTGATAGTTCACGCCGTCCACTTCACCCGGACGCATGGCGCGGGTGGTGTGGGAAACCGAAACGCGAATTTCCGGTATGGCATCGGTCAACGCCTTGACCAGACTGCTCTTGCCCGCGCCCGATGGCGCGGAAATGATGTACAGGGTGCCGGTGCTGTGGGTCATGTCGGGGTAGCCTTACTCAATATTCTGCACTTGTTCGCGCATCTGCTCGATCAACACCTTGAGGTTGACGGCGGCTTGGGTGCTGCGCGGGTCGAAGGCCTTGGAGCCCAGTGTGTTGGCTTCGCGGTTGAGTTCCTGCATCAGGAAGTCCAGGCGCCGACCAGCGGCACCGCCGGACTTGAGCACCCGGCGAACTTCGATGATGTGGGTGCTCAGGCGATCCAGTTCTTCGGCCACGTCGCTCTTTTGCGCGAGGATGACCATTTCCTGTTCCAGGCGCTGCGGATCCAGCTCGGCCTTCATGTCAGCGAAGCGATCGAGGACTTTCTGACGCTGGGTCGCGAGCATCTGCGGCACCAGTTCGCGCAGGGTCACGACGTCTTCTTCGATGGAGGTCAGACGCTCGTTGATCAGGCGTGCCAGCTCCGCGCCTTCGCGCTCGCGGCCGGCCTTCAGCTCTTTCAGGCCTTGATTAAAAAGCGCCAGTGCGTCGGCATTCAGCGCCTGCGGGTCGCTCGCATCGCCCACCAGTACGCCGGGCCAAGCCAGCACTTCCAGCGGGTTGAGTGCGGCAGGGTTTTTGATCAGCCCGGCAACGGTCTCGGCTGCAGCAACCAGCTGCGCGGCGCGCTCGCGATCGACTTGCAGGGTTTTGCCGGTGCTTTCTTCGGTGAAACGCAGGGTGCATTCGAGTTTGCCCCGCGACAGGCCCTGACGCAGCGCTTCACGCACCGCGCCTTCGAGGTCGCGAAACGACTCCGGCAGGCGCAGGTGGGGTTCCAGATAGCGGCTGTTCACCGAGCGCAGTTCCCAGCTCAGGGTGCCCTGTGCGCCGGCTTTTTCGACGCGGGCGAAGGCGGTCATGCTGTGCACCATGGCGGTGACCTCGCAAATGCAGATCGGCGCGAAACCTGTGTTCCGCAGGCGCGATATGTATGAATTTAAGCCGACTGGCAGCAAAGGCGCAGGATTGTAGCGCAGTGCGGCGAATGCGCCCAAACACACGGTGTGACAAAGGGCTGCATCCCGTCGGTAACGGGTGTTTCAGGGCCTTCGATCGTCGGGCTGGATTTTTAACGAGTGCCCACGCGCGGTGCAGCGCTCTATAATGCTCGGCAGTTTTCCGTCCCCAGTACAGGTATTCCCTATGAAACGTCCAAGTGGTCGCGCTGCCGATCAGCTCCGCTCGATCCGCATTACCCGCAACTACACCAAACACGCCGAGGGATCCGTACTGGTCGAATTCGGTGATACCAAAGTCATCTGCACCGTCAGCGTCGAAAACGGTGTGCCGCGCTTCCTCAAAGGCCAGGGCCAGGGTTGGTTGACCGCCGAATACGGCATGCTGCCGCGCGCCACTGGCGAGCGTAACCAGCGTGAAGCGAGCCGTGGCAAGCAGGGCGGCCGCACCCTGGAAATCCAGCGCCTGATCGGCCGTTCCCTGCGCGCTGCGCTGGACATGTCCAAGCTGGGCGATGTGACCCTGTACGTCGACTGCGACGTGATCCAGGCCGACGGTGGTACTCGCACGGCTTCGATCACCGGCGCCATGGTTGCACTGGTTGATGCGCTGAAAGTAATCAAGAAGCGTGGCGGCCTGAAGGGTGGCGATCCGCTCAAGCAGATGATCGGTGCCGTGTCGGTCGGCATGTATCAGGGTGAGGCTGTGCTGGATCTGGACTATCTTGAAGATTCCGCCGCCGAGACTGACCTCAACGTGGTGATGACCAGCACCGGTGGTTTCATCGAGGTGCAGGGTACGGCTGAAGGCGCGCCGTTCCAGCCTGAAGACTTGAACGCCATGCTGGAACTGGCCAAGCAAGGCATGAACGAAATCTTCGAACTGCAAAAGGCAGCACTGGCCGACTGAGCAGGTTCATAACCGCAAGGAGGACGCGATGAGTGACGAACAAGAGTTGCTGCCCAAACCGAGCCAGGAGGTTCGCCAGTGGGCGATGTTTTGTCATTTGTCGGCCTTGCTGGGGATCTGGATTCCGTTCGGCAATCTGATCGGGCCGTTGATCCTCTGGCAGATGAAGCGCGAAACGGACCCGTTCATCGACGCTCAAGGCAAGGAGGCGCTGAATTTTCAGATCACCGTCGCCATCGCCTCGTTGATCTGTTTCCTGCTGATGGTGCTGATCATCGGGTTCTTCCTGTTGGGGATACTGGCTATCGGTGCGCTCGTTTTGACCATCATCGCCGGTGTGAAGGCCAATGAAGGTTTTCCTTACCGATATCCGTTTACCTGGCGACTGATCAAATAAGGCGCTCGAAAAGTTTTAAAACAAATGCCCTGACCTGTCAGGGCATTTTATTAATGCAACAAAATTAATCGCTATTATGGGTAGGAATGATCTGATCGCGATGATCGGTCGATACTCTTTCTGTATATACACTTTTAGTCACAACTGCATCGGCTTAGTTCGGATTCATGGCCTTGGAATCAAAGGCGACGATTGTTAAAGTTGCTCGGATAATATTTCTCCTGAAATATTAAGATATATTCAAGCCATCGAAGGCTATTGAATTTCCGAGTAATCAGTGTTGAGACAATCAGCCGGTTCATGAGGTGCGTGCAGGTAAACAGCTCGCCTCTGAATATATAGCCAAGAATAATCCCAATGATTCAGCTCGATTTTTACGGAACACTTGTGGCCGCCTCCTTAGTTCTTTTGCTAGGGCGCGGGCTAGTTATGCGTGTTGGCTTCATGCGCAGTTACAATATCCCTGAACCGGTCGCGGGTGGCCTGGTAGTTGCCTTGATCTTGTTGCTGCTGCGAACGCTAAATATTGAAATTCGTTTCGATACTTCGCTGCAGACACCTTTGATGCTGGCCTTTTTTGCCACCATTGGTCTAAGTGCAGACTTTGCCAGCTTGAAGAAAGGCGGGCGCGTTGTCGGGATATTTCTGTTGGCAGTCACCGGATTGTTGGTGGTGCAAAATGCGATGGGGATCGGGCTGGCAACAATGCTCGGGCTCGATCCATTGATGGGACTGCTGACCGGATCGATCACCTTGGCGGGCGGTCACGGCACTGGGGCTGCGTGGGGTACGGTATTCAGTGAGAAATACGGTCTGGCCTCTGCCTCCGAGCTGGCGATCGCCTCCGCGACGTTTGGTCTGGTGCTGGGTGGTTTGATTGGTGGACCGGTCGCACGGTTGCTCATCAAGCGAGTGCAGGTGCCCGGTTGTCAGAATCAGCAAACGCCGCGGTTGCCAAGAGGCTTCGAGCAACCAAACAAAGAACGCTCGATTACCCCGTTTTCGTTTATAGAAACACTCGCCCTGATTGCAGTCAGCTTGTTGGCGGGCAATCTTCTGAATGGCTGGCTGCACGGTACTTCATTCGAGTTGCCGACGTTCGTTTGTGTTCTGTTTGTTGGCGTGGTCTTGCGCAACGGGCTTTCGGCGTTGGGTCTGTATCAGGTGTTCGAGCGTGAGGTGTCGGTGCTGGGTAATGTCAGCTTGTCGCTGTTTCTGGCGATTGCCCTGATGTCGCTCAAGTTGTGGGATCTGGCCGCACTGGCGTTGCCGATTTTCATCATTCTGGCTGTACAGGCGCTGGTCATGGCGTTGTTCGCGATTTTCGTGACATTCCGGATGATGGGGCGCAACTACGACGCGGCCGTGCTGGCGGCAGGGCATTGCGGTTTCGGATTGGGTGCGACGCCGACGGCGATTGCCAATATGCAGGCAGTGACGCAGCGTTATGGGCCGTCGCAGATTGCCTTTCTGGTGGTGCCGATGGTCGGAGCGTTTTTCATCGATATCATTAATGTCGTCGTGATCAAGCTCTACCTGACCTTACCGTTCTTCGCCGCTGTCTGAGTCCGAATCGGCTTGGCACTGACGCACAAAAAATGCCCGTATCTTGCGATACGGGCATTTTTAACTGCGAAACGACGCTTAGATGGTCAGCGTCCAGTCGTAGTCGACGATCAGCGGTGCGTGCTGCGAGAACCGTGGTTGACGCGGCAGGCGAGCACTGCGCACGAAGCGCCGCAGGCCCGGGGTCAGGATCTGGTAGTCAAACCGCCAGCCGAGATTGAGCATCTCGGCCTGTTCGTTGTCCGGCCACCAGCTGTACTGGTCGCCTTCGCGGCTGACTTCGCGCAGGGCATCGACATAGCCCATGTTGCCGACAATCTCGTCCATCCAGGCGCGTTCTGGCGCCAGGAAGCCCGGGGATTGCTGGCTGTCGCGCCAGTTCTTGATGTCGAGCTTCTGCTGCGCCACGTACAGCGAGCCACAATAAATGTACTCGCGACGTTTGCGCCGCTGTTTGTCCAGGTACTTGCCGAAGTCGTCCATGAGCTTGAACTTCTGGTTCAAGTCCTCATCGCCGTTCATCCCCGAAGGAAGCAGCAAGGTGGCAATACTGACTTTGTCGAAATCTGCTTGCAGGTAGCGCCCGTAGCGGTCGGCCGTCTCGAAACCGAGACCGCTGATGACAGCCTTCGGTTGCAACCGCGAATACAAAGCCACGCCGCCTTGGGCAGGGACTTCAGCATCGCAGGCATAAAGGAAGTAGCCATCCAGTTGGAAGGCTGGGTCATCCAGTTCAAAGGCGGAGGCACGGGTGTCCTGCAGGCAGATGACGTCGGCATTCTGTGCTTGCAGCCAACTGAGCAAACCACGCTCGACTGCAGCCTGAATACCATTGACGTTCACACTGATGATCCGCATAAATGGCCCCAAAAATCGCGTGCGTGTATGATACACGGCGTCAAGCTAATTAGCTAAATCCGTGGTATTTGGGGTTTTTTTCATGCAAGCGTATCAGCGCGATTTCATTCGTTTTGCCATCGATCGCGGCGTTTTGCGCTTCGGTGAGTTCACCCTGAAGTCCGGGCGCACCAGTCCTTACTTCTTCAACGCCGGCCTGTTCAACTCGGGTTCGGCCCTGGCGCAGTTGGGGCGTTTCTACGCTGCAGCCATTGCCGAAAGCGGTATTCCCTTCGACGTTCTGTTTGGACCGGCCTACAAAGGCATCCCGTTGGCAGCGACCACAGCTGTCGCGTTGGCCGAGCACCACGACCGTGATCTGCCATGGTGCTTCAACCGCAAGGAAGCCAAGGCCCACGGCGAGGGCGGCAGTCTGGTCGGCGCGCCGCTGACTGGCGATGTGCTGATCATCGACGACGTGATCACCGCTGGTACGGCAATCCGCGAAGTGATGCAAATCATCGCTTCCCAGGACGGCGCCAAAGCTGCGGGCGTGCTGATCGCGCTGAACCGTCAGGAGCGTGGCAACGGTGAGTTGTCGGCGATTCAGGAAGTAGAACGCGACTTCGGCATCCCCGTCATCAGCATTGTTTCGCTGAACCAGGTGCTGGAATTCCTCGCTGACGACCCGCAACTCAAGCAGCACCTGCCAGCCGTGGAAGCCTACCGCGCCCAATTCGGCGTCTGACACACCTTCTCTGTAGGAGCTGCCGAAGGCTGCGATCTTTTGATTTTGGCATTTGCGAGCAAGATCAAAAGATCGCAGCCTTCGGCAGCTCCTACACAGGAGAGGTGCAGAAGTCTGAGGTTGCAGGCAAAAAAAGACCCCGCTCAGCCTGGCTGAGCGGGGTCTTTTTGTTTGCGTCTGCGCTTACGGACGCTTGCGATTGCTGATTAGCGTGCCCACACCGGTGTCGGTGAAGATTTCCAGCAGGATCGCGTTCGGCACGCGGCCGTCGATGATCAGCGAGCTGCCCACGCCGCCCTGAACCGCTTCCAGTGCGCAACGGATCTTCGGCAGCATACCGCCGTAGATAGTGCCGTCGGCGATCAGGTCGTCGACCTGCTGCGTGCTCAGGCCGGTCAACACGGTGCCCGACTTGTCCATCAGGCCGGCAATATTGGTCAGCAACATCAGCTTCTCGGCTTTCAGTGCCTCGGCGACTTTACCAGCCACCAGATCCGCGTTGATGTTGTACGACTCGCCGTTCTCACCCACGCCAATCGGCGCAATCACCGGAATGAAGTTGCCTTTGACCAGCAGGTTCAGCAGTTCGGTGTTGATCCCGACCACTTCGCCGACCTGACCGATGTCGATGATTTCCGGCTGGGTCATCTCCGGGGTCTGACGGGTGACGGTGAGCTTCTTCGCACGAATCAGCCCGGCGTCTTTACCGGTCAGGCCGATGGCGCTGCCGCCGTGACGGTTGATCAGGTTGACGATGCTTTTGTTGACCTGGCCGCCAAGGACCATTTCCACCACATCCATGGTCGCCGCGTCGGTGACGCGCATGCCATCGACGAAGTGGCTTTCGATCGACAGGCGCTTGAGCAGATCACCGATCTGCGGGCCGCCGCCATGAACCACCACCGGATTGATGCCCACGGCTTTCATCAACACGATGTCGCGGGCGAAGCCGGTTTTAAGCTCCTCGCTTTCCATCGCGTTGCCGCCGTATTTGATCACCAGGGTCTTGCCGACATAACGTCGGATGTAAGGCAACGCTTCGGACAGGACCTGGGCGGTATGGGCGGCGGCTTCGCGTTCGAGGGTCATTCAGGGCTCCGGGTGGATCAGAACGGTAGTTGGAGATCAGGTGCAACACGTTTCAATTGGGCGTGGAATACGTCCTTGATACGCGCAAGTTCTGCCTCGTCATCGGCCTCGAAGCGCAGCACCAGCACCGGTGTGGTGTTGGACGCGCGCACCAGGCCCCAGCCTTTGGCGTAATCGACTCGCACGCCGTCGATGGTGGTCAGGTCAGCGCCTGCGCCCCACTGTGCGTCGTGCAGTGCATCAATGATGCTGAATTTGCTCTCTTCGGTCACATGGATATTGATTTCCGGCGTAGAAATATCGTTCGGGAAGGTCGCAAACAGCTCTTCCGCGGTGGATTTTTCCTTGCTGAGGATCTCCAGCAGCCGTGCGGCGCTGTAGATGCCGTCGTCGAAACCGAACCAGCGCTCCTTGAAGAAGATGTGCCCACTCATTTCACCGGCCAATAGTGCACCGGATTGTTTCATTTTCTTTTTGATCAACGAATGACCGGTCTTCCACATTAGCGGACGGCCGCCGTATTCCTTGATCAGCGGCACCAGGCGACGGGTGCATTTGACGTCGAAGATGATTTCCGCGTCCGGGTTGCGCGCGACCACGTCACGGGCGAACAGCATCAGCAGGCGATCGGGGTAAACGATGCTGCCGGTGTTGGTCACCACGCCGACACGGTCGCCGTCGCCGTCGAAAGCCAGGCCGATGTCGGCGTTGGTTTCTTTGACTTTGGCGATCAGATCGACGAGGTTTTCAGGCTTGCCCGGATCCGGGTGGTGGTTCGGGAAGTTGCCATCGACCTCGCAGAACAGCGGGATGACTTCGCAATTCAGCGCTTCGATCAGTTGCGGGGCGATCACACCGGCCGCGCCGTTGCCGCAGTCGACCACGACCTTCATGCGCCGCGCCAGTTTGATGTCCTGGACGATTTCGGTGTTGTAGCGGTCGAGGATCTCGACCTGAGTGACACTGCCGGTGCCGCTGCTCAAGTTGTTGGTCTTGAGGCGCTCGTGCAGGGCCTGGATCTGTTCGTTGGCGAGGGTGTCGCCGGCGATGACGATCTTGAAACCGTTGTAGTTCGACGGGTTGTGGCTGCCGGTGAGCATCACCCCGGATTTGCCGGCCAGGACGTTGGCGGCGTAGTACAGCGCGGGCGTTGGCACCAGGCCGACATCGCTGACGTGGCAGCCGCTTTCGGCGATGCCGCGAATCAGTTCTGCAACCAGCTCCGGGCCGGACAGGCGGCCGTCGCGACCGACGGAAACGTTCGGCTCACCTTGGGCCAGGCTCTGCGAACCGATGGCGCGGCCGATCCAGTAAGCGGTTTCGGCATTGAGGAATTCCGGCACGGTGCCGCGAATGTCATAGGCGCGGAAAATGCTGTCGGGCAGCTTCGGGGCGATCTTGGCTGGGGTGCTCATCTACGGAAATGCTCCATCTCGAAAGTGGCGGGACAGACCGACGAATCGTTCGACGGCAGGCTCAAACTGAAGGGTATGACGGCGTTTTCCACGGAGAGTTCGTGGTATGAAAGGGCCATGATGCCTCGGCGGGCGTGGCTTTCGGCCGGCAAAACCTTGATTTTCGGTGTTAAACCTTTCAGCTGATCTGCTGAAACTTCCCCCTGTAGGAGCTGCCGCAGGCTGCGATCTATTGATCTTGATCTTAAAAATCAAAAGATCGCAGCCTGCGGCAGCTCCTACAGAAGATGGCTCCGGTTATTTGGTGCCGGTATGGCCAAATCCGCCAGTGCCGCGTTCGGTTTCGACGAACTCTTCAACCATTTCGAAATGCGCCTGTACCACCGGTACCAGCACCAGTTGCGCCAGACGTTCGCCGACGGTCATGGTGAAGTCGGTCTGGCCACGGTTCCAGCAAGACACCATCAGCGGGCCCTGATAATCCGAGTCAATCAGACCCACGAGGTTGCCCAGCACGATGCCGTGCTTATGGCCCATGCCCGAGCGCGGCAGGATCAGCGCGGCGAGGTTCGGGTCGCCGATGTAAACCGACAGACCGGTGGGGATCAGCACGGTTTCACCCGGCTTGATCACGATGTCCTGATCCAGCATGGCGCGCAGGTCGAGGCCGGCGGAACCCGGGGTGGCGTATTGCGGCAGCGGGAATTCGGTGCCGATGCGTGGGTCGAGGATCTTGGCTTGCAAAGCGTGCATGTAAATTAAACCTGGTTCAGACGTTCGGCGATAAAGGTGACCAGTTGGCGAGCGATCTTGCTCTTGCTGGTCTGGGCGAAAACCGTGGCGTGCAGCGCACGGTCAATCACGCTGCAGGCGTTTTCTTCGCTGTTGAAACCGATGCTCGGGTTGGCGACGTCGTTGGCGACGATCAAATCGAGATTCTTGTCCTTCAGCTTGCGTGCAGCGTAGTCGAGCAGGTGTTCGGTCTCGGCGGCGAAACCGACACTGAACGGACGGTCGGGACGCGTCGCGATGGTGGCCAGGATGTCCGGGTTACGCACCATTTGCAGGACGAAGCCGTCACCGCTCGTAGGATCTTTCTTGAGTTTTTGCGGGGCGACGACTTCCGGGCGGTAGTCCGCAACGGCTGCCGAGGCGATGAACACATCGCACGGGATCGCCGACTCGCAAGCCGCGAGCATGTCGCGGGCGCTGACCACGTCGATACGCGTGACGCGATCCGGTGTCGGCAGGTGCACCGGGCCGCTGATCAGCGTGACGCGGGCGCCGGCCTCAACTGCGGCTTCAGCGAGGGCGAAGCCCATTTTGCCGGAGCTGTGGTTAGTGATGTAGCGAACCGGGTCGATGTTTTCCTGAGTCGGGCCGGCGGTGATGACGACGTGTTTGCCGGTCAGCGCCTGGCGCTGGAAGCAGTCCGCCGCGCATTGTGCGAGGTCGGTGGCCTCCATCATGCGGCCCATGCCGACGTCGCCGCAGGCCTGGCTACCCGAGGCCGGGCCGAAGGTCTTCAGGCCACGACTTTCCAGGAGTTGCAGGTTGGCCTGGGTCGCCGGATCACGCCACATCGCCTGATTCATTGCCGGCGCGACTGCCACAACGGCGTCGGTGGCCAGCACCAGGGTGGTCAGCAAATCGTTGGCGATGCCTTGGGCCAGGCGGGCGATCAGGTCGGCGGTGGCCGGGGCGATCAGTACCAGATCGGCCCATTTCGCCAGCTCGATGTGGCCCATCGCGGCTTCGGCAGCCGGGTCGAGCAAGTCGAGGTGGACTGGGTGGCCGGACAGCGCTTGCATGGTCAGCGGGGTGATGAACTCGGCGCCGCCATGGGTCATGACCACGCGTACTTCGGCACCCTGATCGATCAGGCGACGAACCAGATCGGCGCTCTTGTAGGCCGCGATGCCGCCGCCGACGCCGAGCACGATGCGTTTCCGATACAGCCGCTGCATAGGTCTGCCTTTCATTTCGTGGGTGACATACGTGGCGAAACCCCCTCCCCAGGGTGAATTCGCCCGCAAAAAAGATGGGCTACGATATCACAGCGACCGCTACGGAACAGCGGCGCCCACAGACAGGGAAGTGCTATGAGTATTCGCGATTGGCCTGCGGCGGAACGTCCGCGGGAAAGGTTGTTGGAACACGGGGCAGCGAGCCTTTCAGACGCTGAGTTACTGGCGATTTTTCTGCGCACCGGGTTGCCCGGACTAAGTGCTGTGGATCTGGCGCGCAATCTGTTGACTCAATTCGGCAGCCTGCGTTTGCTGCTTGAGGCCGATCAGGACGAATTCAGCAAACAATTGGGGCTCGGGCCGGCGAAGTTTGCGCAACTGCAAGCTGCTCAGGAAATGAACAGGCGGCATCTGGCTGAGAAATCACGGCAGAAACCAGCCCTGGAAAACCCTCAGGTCGTTCGCGATTATCTGAAATCGATGCTGCGTCACGAACCGCATGAGGTGTTTGGTTGCCTGTTTCTCGACTCCAAACATCAAGTACTGAATTTCGAGATACTGTTTCGCGGCTCAATCGACAACACCAGCGTGCATCCACGCGAGGTTGTGAAGCGATGTTTGGCCAATAACGCCGCTGCGTTGATCCTGTGCCACAACCATCCATCGGGGAACACTGACCCCAGTCAGGCAGATCGGCTGCTGACCAAGCGACTGCAAAAGGCACTGGAGCTGATTGATGTGCGGGTGCTCGATCACTTCATCGTCGGCGATGGTGAGCCGTTGTCGATGGCTGAGTGTGGCTGGATGTAAAGTTCAGGGGAAAAACGCTAAACCCCTGTAGGAGTGAGCCTGCTCGCGATAGCAATTTTCCAGTCACCGAATGGGTTGACTGAAATGACGCCATCGCGAGCAGGCTCACTCCTACACGTTATGTGCAGGGCAGGTTATTTCAGGTTTACCTTCGAATAGTCCTGGCGGCCAAAGGGGCTTACCGAGTAACCCTGCACGTCCTTACGTGTCAGCGCATACGCGGTCGGATGCGCCAGCGGCAACCACAACGCCTGCTGCTGAATCTGCGCCTGCGCCTGCTCGTACAGCTTGGTGCGTACACCTTGTTCGCTGGTGGTCTTGCCGGCGCTGATCAGCTTGTCCAGATCGGCATTGCAGTAGCGCGCGAAGTTGGTGCCCGATTTGACCGCGGCGCAGGAAAACTGCGGTGTCAGGAAATTGTCCGGGTCGCCGTTGTCGCCGGCCCAGCCCATGAACAGCAGGTCATGCTCGCCCGCCTTGGCGCGGCGAATCAGTTCGCCCCACTCGATCACGCGGATTTCCGCCTGAATACCGATTTCCGCCAGATCCGATTGCAACAACTGTGCACCGAGGCTTGGGTTCGGGTTGAGCAGGCTGCCTGATGGACGCGTCCAGATGGTGGTCTGGAAGCCGTCTTTCAAACCGGCCTTGGCCATCAGCGCCTTGGCTTTGGCCACGTCATGCGGGTAACCCGGCAGGTTCTTCGCATAACTCCAGGTGTTCGGTGGGTAAGGGCCATTGGCCGCTTCGGCGGTGTCTTCGAACACCGCTTTGATGTAGTTGGCCTTGTCGAAGGCGAGGTTGATGGCCTGACGCACCTCTGGCTTGTCCAGCGGCGGATGCTGGCTGTTGATGCCAACGAAAGAGGTCATGAAGGCGTCAGTCTTTTCGACTTTTAGTGTCGGCTCTTTCAGCGCGGCCTGTACGTCCAAAGGTTTTGGCGACAGGGCGATCTGGCATTCGTTGCGCCGTAGCTTTTGCAGGCGCACGTTGGCGTCCGGGGTGATGGCGAAGATCAACGGGTCTACCGAAGGCTTGCCGCCAAAGTAATCCGGGTTGGCCTTGTAGCGAATCGCCGCGTCTTTCTGGAAGCGGTTGAACACAAACGGGCCGGTACCGATCGGCTGGCTGTTGAGCTTGTCCGTGGCGTTGGCCTTCATCAATTTGTCGGCGTATTCGGCGGAGTAGATCGAGGCGAAGCCCATGCTCAGTGTCGCCAGGAAGGTCGAGTCCGGGTGATCAAGGGTGAAACGCACGGTCAGCGGATCGAGCGCGTCGATCTTCTTGATCAGCGCTGGCAACTGCATCGATTGCGCATGGGGGAAGCCGCTTTGGGCGACTTTGTGCCACGGGTTGGCCGGGTCGAGCATGCGGTCGAAGCTGAATTTGACGTCTTCTGCGGTCAGCTCACGGCTCGGCCTGAAGTAGTCAGTCGTATGAAACTTCACCTGCGGGTGTAGCTTGAAGACATACGTCAGGCCATCGGTGCTGACTTCCCAGCTGTCGGCCAGGCTCGGCACGACTTTGCCGCTGGCGGTGTCGAATTCAACGAGACGGTTCATCAGCACGTCGGCCGAGGCGTTGGTGGTGGTCAGCGAGTTGTACTGCACCACGTCGAACCCTTCAGGGCTGGCCTCGGTGCAGACGCTCAGCGCGGCGGCCTGGGCCAGGGGGCTCAGCAGGAGCGGGGCGAGCAACAGGGGTAGGGCAGCGAGGCGCATGGTCGGTTTCCTTTTACAGATCGAAGGCCCATCTGCAAGTGCAGTCTGGAAAAGGCCTACCCTAGAGGTCTGGATTACAAATGACTATCCCCTTTTTGCATTTTCGGGGCACAGTGATGGCGGTTTTTCAGACCGCGGTGCGCGGTAAAAAGTCTGAATCGCCCGCAAGGGTGGTTTTCTGCGACGAGTGGTAAAAATCGATGCCAGCCTTTATCCAAGCCGTTCGCAGGCTGAAAAAGCGCCTTTTTGTGGATTGTTTGCACACCGAATGTTGTTGCTCTGAAGTCTTTCTGGTATAAAGCAGCGCTCTTTTCTAGGGGCCCGGTTCCTTCACTGTAGGTGTAGCCGGTAAGACCTCTAAAGAAACGCGGCGCCTGGCGCCAAATGACTGAGAGATTAAGCGGCCAACCCATGCCGGGTTGGGCATGTGGTTTTAGAGGGCTGAGGCATGTCGAGAGTATGTCAAGTTACCGGTAAGGGTCCGGTGACTGGGAATAACATTTCCCACGCAAACAACAAAACCCGTCGTCGTTTCCTGCCGAACCTGCAGCATCACCGCTTCTGGGTTGAAGAAGAGAAACGTTTTGTGCGTCTGCGCGTATCTGCCAAAGGCATGCGTATCATCGACAAGCGTGGCATCACTGTCGTGCTCGCCGAACTTCGCCGCGATGGCAAGATTTAAGGGAGCTAATCATGCGTGAATTGATTCGTTTGATCTCGAGCGCCGGTACTGGTCACTTCTACACTACCGACAAGAACAAGCGTACTACCCCGGACAAAATCGAGATCAAGAAATATGATCCGGTTGTTCGCAAGCACGTGATCTACAAGGAAGGCAAAATCAAGTAATTGATTTTTCCCGACTTACGAAAAAGGCCCGTATCTCACGATACGGGCCTTTTTTGTTGCCTCGGATTTTGTGTTTCCTGTTCTGGCCCTATCGCGAGCAGGCTCACTCCTAAATTGGAATGCGGTCACCTGTAGGAGTGAGCCTGCTCGCGATAGGGCCGGATCAGCCAGCGAAAATCCTCAAGCCTTCTGTTCAAAGATCACATAGATCTTGCGGCAAGCCTCAAGCACTTCCCAAGTGCCCCGAAACCCTGCCGGAATCACAAACCGGTCGCCAACGCGCAACGTCTTGGCATTGCCCTCGCCGTCACGCAGCACCGAGACCCCCTGCAGGATTTCGCAGTACTCATGCTCGGTGTAATTCACCGTCCACTGCCCGATCGCACCTTCCCAAACGCCAACGCCCATCTGCCCACAGGGGCTTTCGTACTGATGGAACACCGCTTGCTCAGGATCTCCCTTCAGCACCTTCGCCGGGTCCGGGCGATAGCGTTCGGCTTCGCTGCTGGTCAGGCTGATGTCGACGACGTTCTGGATGTTCATTGTTGTTATCCCCCGTGAATACGGCGCGATTGGCTGGAAAGGGTCAAAGTCTATGTTGATTAAAATCAACACCGCAAGGCCGTATGACCACCTTATGTCAAATATATTGAAACAACCCCGGCCGCTGGTTTAGGGTGGCGGGTGCCTCTGGCCGAAAAACCGGCTGGCCGGGCAGAATTCCTGAGGACGCTGGCGAAGATCGCGCGGCGCTCGTATTCAACAAGCGGAGGACACTCGAAATGACCACCCTGACTCGTGCCGACTGGGAACAACGCGCCCGCGACCTGAAAATCGAAGGCCGCGCCTACCTCAATGGCGAATACACCGACGCCGTCTCCGGCGAGACCTTCGAGTGCATCAGTCCGGTCGATGGCCGTCTGCTTGGCAAGATCGCCAGCTGTGACGCCGCCGACGCCCAGCGCGCCGTGGAAAACGCCCGCGCTACTTTCAATTCCGGCGTCTGGTCGCGCCTGGCGCCGACCAAACGCAAAGCCACCATGATTCGTTTTGCCGGCCTGCTTAAGCAGCACGCCGAAGAACTGGCCCTGCTCGAAACCCTCGACATGGGCAAGCCGATCAGCGATTCGCTGTACATCGACGTTCCGGGTGCGGCGCAAGCGCTGAGCTGGAGCGGTGAAGCGATCGACAAGATCTACGACGAAGTCGCCGCTACGCCGCACGACCAGCTGGGTCTGGTAACCCGCGAGCCGGTAGGCGTGGTCGGCGCCATCGTGCCGTGGAACTTCCCGCTGATGATGGCCTGCTGGAAACTCGGCCCGGCACTGTCGACCGGTAACTCGGTGATCCTCAAGCCGTCGGAAAAATCCCCGCTGACCGCCATCCGTATCGCTGCGCTGGCTGTTGAAGCCGGTATTCCGAAAGGCGTGCTCAACGTGCTGCCGGGCTACGGTCACACCGTCGGCAAGGCGCTGGCCCTGCACAACGATGTCGACACGCTGGTGTTCACCGGTTCGACCAAAATCGCCAAGCAACTGATGATCTACTCCGGCGAATCGAACATGAAACGCGTCTGGCTGGAAGCCGGCGGCAAGAGCCCGAACATCGTCTTTGCCGATGCGCCGGATCTGCAAGCGGCTGCCGAATCCGCTGCCAGCGCCATCGCGTTCAACCAGGGCGAAGTCTGCACCGCCGGTTCGCGTCTGCTGGTCGAGCGTTCGATCAAGGACACATTCCTGCCGATGGTGATCGAGGCGCTGAAAACCTGGAAGCCGGGCAATCCGTTGGATCCGGCGACCAACGTCGGTGCGCTGGTCGACACTCAGCAGATGAACACCGTGCTGTCGTACATCGAATCCGGGCACACCGATGGCGCCAAACTGGTGGCTGGCGGTAAGCGCATTCTTCAGGAAACCGGCGGCACTTACGTTGAGCCGACCATTTTCGATGGCGTGAGCAACGCGATGAAGATCGCTCAGGAAGAGATCTTCGGCCCGGTGCTGTCGGTCATCGCTTTCGATACGGCTGAAGAAGCGATCCAGATCGCCAACGACACGCCGTATGGCTTGGCCGCTGCGGTATGGACCCAGGACATCTCCAAGGCGCATTTGACCGCCAAGGCACTGCGCGCCGGCAGCGTGTGGGTTAACCAGTACGATGGTGGTGATATGACCGCACCGTTCGGCGGCTTCAAGCAGTCGGGTAACGGTCGCGACAAATCGCTGCACGCGTTCGACAAGTACACCGAGCTGAAAGCGACGTGGATCAAGCTGTAAGCCGTTAGGAGGGTCTGTTCGCAAGAGCAGATCCTCCAGACGAGGCAGATCCCTGTGGGAGCGAGCCTGCTCGCGAAAGCGGTGTATCAGTCAGCCCATGTGCTGAATGTGCAGCCGCATTCGCGAGCAGGCTCGCTCCCACATTTGTTTGATGTGGCCTCTAAAAAAATAATCCACAGGAGCGTGGAACATGCGGTGGGCGACGTATTTCGCCGTGTTGGCGTCTGTCTTGAGTGTCGGCCTGGCCCTGGGGGTCAGCATGCCGTTGGTATC
Organism: Pseudomonas sp. Mb7; assembly: GCF_054790525.1. NCBI lineage: Bacteria > Pseudomonadati > Pseudomonadota > Gammaproteobacteria > Pseudomonadales > Pseudomonadaceae > Pseudomonas > Pseudomonas sp. Mb7. The sequence continues at coordinate 5,442,243 of NZ_CP186501.1, read as the reverse complement.
GTTGCGCCTCGAAGGTTGGGGCTACGGCTCCTTCGCCATTGGCGTAATGGCAGCGATGCCAGCAATTGGCGTGTTGTTGGGCGCGAAGATTTCCAGTCATCTGGCGGCACGTTTCGGCACGGCGAACCTGATGCGCCTGTGCCTGTGGGCCGGGGCGCTGTCGATCGGTCTGTTGGCGTTGCTGCCGAGCTACCCGATCTGGCTGGTGCTACGGCTGATGATCGGGGTGATCCTGACCATCGTGTTCATCCTCGGCGAGAGCTGGATCAATCAACTGGTGGTCGAGAACTGGCGCGGGCGACTGGTGGCGCTGTATGGCAGCAGCTATGCGTTGAGCCAACTGTCGGGTCCGTTGCTGTTGGGCGCGCTGGGTACCGAGCATGATTACGGTTTCTGGGTCGGTGTCGCTTTGCTGTTGCTGTCGCCATTGCTCTTGCTGGGTCGCAGCGGTGCGCCGAGCAGTGAAGCCAGCAGCGTAACGTTCAAGGAATTGTGGGGCTTCGCCCGTGAATTGCCGGCGATTGCCTGGGCGGTGTCGTTGTTCGCCGCATTCGAGGCGATGATCCTGACGTTACTGCCGGTGTATTGCCTGCAACAGGGCTTCACTGCCGAGATTGCGCTGGCGATGGTCAGCACGGTGGTGGTGGGTGATGCGCTGCTGCAACTGCCGATTGGTGCGCTGGCCGATTATCTGTCACGGCGTACGCTATTCGCCGGTTGTGCGGTGGTGTTGATGGTGTCGAGTCTGGCGATTCCGCTGTTGCTCGACACGCTACTGATCTGGCCATTGTGGGTATTGTTCGGGGCGAGTGCCGGTGGTTTGTTCACTCTGTCGCTGATTCTGATTGGCGAGCGTTATCGTGACGATGCGCTGGTGCGGGCGAATGCGCACATTGCGCAGTTGTGGGGTGTCGGTTGTCTGGTCGGGCCGCTGGCCGCGGGGGCGGGCAGCCAGTGGATCAGTGGGCATGCGTTGCCGTTGTTGATGGCGATCGGAGCGTTCGGGTTGGTGATATTGCTGTTGCGCCAAGGTGCATTTGGCGCAGTTACTGAGCCTGCCTGACATCAAAAGATCGCAGCCTTCGGCAGCTCCTACAGGAGGAATGCACTTCAACTGTAGGAGCTGCCGAAGGCTGCGATCCTTTGCTTTTTTAAAGCATTCGCTCAAGCCCTACCGTGGTGCTGAACCACGCATTGAACCGCCGCCACCAACTCCCCGGCTCCTTGGTCAGGGTGTGCATCTGGCCGTTGTCCTCAGTGATCCAGACGATCTGGCCATCCTGTAACTTCGCCTCGTAACTCAGCGCCGGCGCCATCCCCTGCAAGGCCAGCTCACGCACATGCTCGGCCAACTCCGGACTGTCGACCAAGACCCCAACCTCGGTGTTCCACAACACCGAACGCGGGTCGAAGTTGAACGAGCCGATAAACGACTTCTGCCGATCAAAGATCATCGCTTTGCTGTGCAAGCTTGAATCAGAGCCGCGAAACGATTTGCTGTAAAAAACATGCGGGCCACTGCCGTAGTTATCCCCAGGCTGACGGCGCAGTTCATACAGTTTCACGCCATGCTCCAGCAACGCTTTGCGATACGGCGCATAGCCGCCGTGCACCGCTGGCACATCGGTGGCTTCCAGCGAGTTGGTCAGAAGGCTTACCGAGACGCCGGCATCGGCACGACCGGTCAGGTAAACCAGCCCTGGCTGGCCCGGCACGAAATACGCCGAAATCATGATCAGTTCTTTGCTGACGCCGCGCAGCTCCGGACCCAACTGCGTGGTTAACAGCAATTGCGGATCCGGCTCACCCTTGGCCAAGACCTTGCTCGGCGCATCCCACAGCGCCTGATTCCATGCCCAGATCAGCTCTTTGCGCCAGATGTCCATGCGCGGTGCGGTCTTGAACGTCATCAACTGCTGGTACAGCGCGTGATTCTGTTTGCGGGTTTCCTCCAGCGATTCTTCCAGGCGTGTGCGGGTGTTCTCCAGGTCCTTGACGGTCGGTTGGCTGGTAAGGAATTCGTCGATCGGTTTGCTCAGGGCGCTGTTCCAGTACTGGTCGAAACTGTGCCCGAGCTGCTCGGCCACCGGCCCGACACTGAGCATATCGATGTCGGTGAAATTCAGGTTGGGCTCGGCGTCGAAATATTCGTCACCGAGATTGCGCCCGCCGACGATGGCCACGCTGTTATCCGCCAGCCACAACTTGTTGTGCATGCGCCGGTGTTGCAGCGACAGGTTGAACAAGCGGCCTGCCGCGCGGGTGACGCCGGTGCTGCGGCCCAGATGCAGCGGGTTGAACAGACGAATCTGGATCTGCGGATGCGCCGCCAGCGTGGCGATGATCTGGTCCAGACCGTCGCTGGTGGTGTCGTCGAGCAGAATGCGCACGCGCACGCCGCGATCGGCAGCCTTGAGCAGTTCCTCCACCAGCATTCGCGTGCTGATGCCGTCATGGACGATGTAGTACTGCAGATCAAGGCTGGTCTGGGCGTTGCGGATCAGTTCGGCGCGGGCGGTGAACGCCTCGCTGCTGTTGGACAGCAGGCGAAACCCTGAGCGGCCATGGTAGGGCGCCGCTTGCGCCTGAATCGAACGACCGAAGCTGGAATCGGATGCCGGCAACGCCTGACTTGGCTCGCGCGGGACATCGAGACTGGCACAGCCGCTCAGGAACGAGGCGAGTAACAGCGAAGCGAGTAGGGGCTGTCTGAAGCTCACGTAGGATCATTCCGGTTGGCGGCAAGGGTCGGCATATGGACGCGGTTCTCTGGAAAAAGGTCAGTCGGCTTCCGCCAGCAATCTGACAGCGGTCTCGCCGACCTTGCGCACCGCCTCTTCGATCTGCGCTGTCGGTTTGGCAGCGTAGTTCATCCGCAGGCAATTGCGGTACTTGCCTGAGGCGGAAAAGATGCTGCCGACGGCAATCTGTACGCCTTGGTCAAGCAACTCGCGATTGAGTTTCAGGGTGTCGAAACCTTTCGGCAACTCGACCCACAGCATAAAGCTGCCTTGCGGCCGGCTGGCGCGGGTGCCCGCCGGAAAGTAGCGGGTCACCCAATCGATCATCAGGTCGCGACTGCGCTGGTATTGCGTGCGCATGCGCCGCAAATGCGGTTCGAAATGGCCAGCCTTGAGAAATTCGGCGATAGCGATCTGCGGCTGCGGCGCGGTCGAGCCGGTGCTGATGTATTTCATGTGCAACACCCGCTCAAGGTATCGACCCGGCGCGACCCAGCCAATGCGCAGCCCCGGCGCAAGGGTCTTGGAAAACGAACTGCACAACAGCACACGGCCGTCTTCGTCGAAGGATTTGATCGTGCGAGGGCGCGGGTAGGTGTAGGACAGTTCGCCATACACGTCGTCCTCGATGATCGCTACGTCGAAGCGCTGCGCGAGGTTGAGCAGGGCGCGTTTGCGCGACTCCGGCATGATGTAGCCGAGCGGGTTATTGCAGTTGGGCGTGAGCTGGATGACCTTGATCGGCCATTGTTCCAGTGCCAGTTCCAGCGCTTCGAGGCTGATCCCGGTGAGCGGGTCGGTGGGAATTTCCAGGGCTTTCATGCCCAGGCCTTTAAGGGTCTGCATGGCGCCATGAAAGCTTGGCGAGTCCACCGCGACAATGTCGCCCGGTTCGCAGATCGCGTGGATGCTGGTAGACAGCGCTTCGTGGCAACCGGTGGTGATCACCAGATCGCTCGCGCTCAACTGGCAGCCGGAGTCGAGCATCAGTCGAGCGATCTGTTCGCGCAGTTCTAGAGTGCCGTGGATGTTGTCGTAATACAGACCGGGCATGTCCTGACGGCGGCTGATCCGCGCCAGCCCACGCAGCAAAGGCTTCATCGTCGGCGAGCTGATGTCCGGCATGCCACGACCCAGTTGCACGACATCCTTGCGCGGCACCGCACGAATCAACTCCAGCACTTGATCCCACTGCGAAATCTCCACCGGGCGCTGCGCCGGACGGCCGACGGCGGGCAGCTCCGGCAGTTCGCGGCCGACCGGCACAAAGTAGCCGGACTTGGGTTTCGGCGTGGCCAGGCCGCTGTCTTCGAGCACGCGATAGGCCTGTTGCACCGTGCTCAGACTGACCCCGTGTTCGACGCTCAAGGCGCGCACCGATGGCAGCCGGTCACCTGGGCGATAGAAGCCGTTTTCGATGCGCGTGCCGAGCAATTCGGCGAGGTTTACATAAAGGGTCATGGCGCTGCCTCGGTGCGGTGATTCGATAAACCAGTACAGATCTCGCAAAAATCGACAATTCAGTCGACAAAGCGGCAAATCTGTATGTAGTTAATACAGTGTCTTTGAATCTGTAATGGTTTTGCTCGCCCGCGCATCATGGAATCTCTGGCTACCCAAGTAAACAGGAGCATTGAAAATGAACGGCTTGAGCGATGTGCGGTTGACGTTACACGGTCAGGAACTGGCGGCAGGGCAGAAGGACAGTGCGCGCAATGAGATCATGCGCAATACGCCGTCCGGCCTGAGTCGCTGGAGTCTGTTGTGGCATCGTCTGCACACGCGCAAGGCGTTGCTGGCGCTGACGGCGGATCAGCTCAAGGACATCGGGCTGACGCGTGAGCAGGCGCAGGAGGAGGGGTTGAAGCCGTTCTGGCGGATCTGACAACCACTGATCGCCCCCACGCTCTGCGTGGGAGCGCCGCGCCGGACGCTCCGCGTCCGCTGTGACGCAGAGCGTCACTGGATGCATTCCCACGCAGAGCGTGGGAACGATCACTCAGACCAACTCTTTAAGGCGATGCCACAACATCCCCAACGCCAACAACGGCGAACGCAAATGCTTGCCGCCCGGGAAGGTGATGTGCGGCACCTTGGCAAACAGATCAAAGCCCCCGCTTTGCTGCCCGCTGATCGCTTCGGCCAATAACTTGCCCGCCAGGTGCGTGGCATTCACCCCGTGGCCTGAATAGGCCTGGGCGTAATACACGTTCGGCTGGTCCGCGAGCCGGCCAATCTGCGGCAAGCGGTTCGCGCCGATACCGATCATGCCGCCCCACTGATAGTCGATTTTCACGCCAGCGAGTTGCGGGAACACTTCGAGCATCTTCGGCTGCATGTAGGCGCCGATATCCTTTGGATCGCGTCCCGAATAGTGGCAGGCGCCGCCGAACAGCAAACGACGATCCGCCGAGAGTCGGTAATAATCCAGCGCGACACGTTGGTCGCAGACCGCCATGTTCTGCGGCAGCAGGTTATGCGCCTGTTCTTCGCTCAACGGCTCGGTGGCGATGATGTAGCTGCCCGCGGGCAGGACCTTGCCGCTGAGTTGCGGATTCAGATCACTGAGATACGCGTTGCAGCCAAGCACGAGGGTCTTGGCGCGCACCGAACCTTGAGCTGTATGGACTTTGACTTCAGGGCCGTAATCGATACGCGTCACTGCCGAGTGTTCAAACAGTTTAACGCCCAGTTGCTGCGCTGCTGCTGCTTCGCCCAAGGCCAGGTTCAGCGGATGCAGATGCCCGGAGCCCATGTCGATCAAGCCGCCGACATAGCGTTTGGAACCGACCACCGTGTGCATGTCGTGGGCTTGCAGCAAGCGGGTTTCGTAGCGATAGCCAAGGCCACGCAGTTCTTCGGCGTCTTCGGCAAAGCCTTCGAGGTCGGACGGTTTGTTGGCGAGGTCGCAATAGCCCCAGGTCAGGTCGCAGGCAATCTGAAAACGCTCGACGCGCTGGCGAACGATTTCCACTGCTTCCAGGCCCATCAGTTTCATCTCGCGCACGCCGTCGGCACCGATGACGTTGGTGAACTGATCGAGGCCGTGACCGACGCCGCGAATAAGCTGCCCGCCGTTGCGACCGCTGGCGCCCCAACCGATCTTGTGCGCTTCCAGCAACACCACGCTGAGGCCGCGTTCGGCCAGTTCCAGCGCCGTGTTCAACCCGGAAAAGCCGCCGCCGACCACACAGACGTCGGTCAGCACGTCACCTTGCAACACCGGGTGATCGGGCTGCGGCAGGCTGCTGGCGGCGTAGTAAGAGGCAACGTGGGGTTGGCTCGCGGAGGTAAAGGCGCGGGCAGTCATGGGCGTCATCCAACGGCTAAGTGTCGAGAAAATTTGACGGAGCATAAGCCGCACGCCCGAATGTGGGCAACATTGGTCGGCCTGCGGTGTCTGGATCTCGGCTTTTGCGGCACAATTGTCGCCTATTCCTCCTCGGTCATCGCTGCAATGAGCTGCAACAGCCAGAAAATCCGCACCTTGCGCCAGCAGATACCCTCGTTCGAGTGCGTGCCCGGCTGCCACGATTGCTGCGGCCCGGTGACCACTTCGCCGGAAGAAATGGCCCGCCTGCCACGCAAGACCCGCGCCGAGCAAGATGCGGCGATGGAAGAGCTGAACTGTGTGCACCTGGGGCCGAACGGCTGCACGGTGTATGAAGAGCGGCCGTTGATTTGCCGTTTGTTCGGCACGACCAAGACCTTGCCTTGCCCGAATGAGCGGCGCCCGGTGGAGCTGATTCATCCGAGAGTGGAGAAGCAGATATTCGAGTACATGGCGGCGAATCGGCAGGTTTTGGTTTAGCGCGTTCACTCGGAACCGAGTCGACGCCATCGCGAGCAGGCTCGCTCCCACATTTGGAATGCGTTCCCCCTGTGGGAGCGAGCCTGCTCGCGAGTGGAGCGCCAGCGATCTTCAATCCGGAATAGGTAAGCTCAAGCTCTCCTTCACCTCTTCCATCACGATATAGCTCTTCGACTCGCGCACATGCGGCAGCTTCAGCAGAATGTCGCCGAGCAGCTTGCGGTAAGACGCCATCTCGGAAATCCGCGCCTTCACCAGATAGTCGAAATCCCCCGACACCAGATGACACTCCAGCACGTGCGGCAACTTCAGCACCGCGCGTCGGAACTCCTCGAAAGTGTCGCCGGATTTGTAGTCGAGGCTGATCTCGACGAACACCAGCAAGCTACCCTTCAAATGCTGCGGATTCAGCCGGGCGTTGTAGCCCATGATGATTCCTTCGCGCTCCAGACGCCGTACTCGTTCGGTGCAGGGCGTGGTAGAGAGGCCGACCTTTTCCCCAAGTTCGGTAAAGGAAATCCGCCCGTCCGCCTGCAGGATCCGCAAGATATTGCGGTCGATCTTGTCCAGCTCACGTTTGGTCTGAGTGTTGGTACGCATAGGGGATGCGCCTCCGTGAAAAGGGTTTTTGCCGAGAATTGTCGCCAAATATAGGCGCTTATATAGTGAAAAGCACTGGCATTTCTTTTTTACACTGCGCCCATCATTGCTCTAACAACACAGCTCGGCGAAAAGCCGCGATGAGGGATACAAAATGCGCGTTATGGTCTTGGGTAGCGGCGTCATCGGTACCGCCAGTGCTTACTATCTGGCCCGTGCCGGGTTTGAAGTGGTGGTGGTCGACCGACAGCCAGCCGCGGCCATGGAGACCAGTTTCGCCAACGCCGGCCAGGTCTCGCCGGGCTACGCCTCGCCGTGGGCCGCGCCGGGCGTGCCGCTGAAGGCGATCAAGTGGCTGTTGCAGCGCCACGCCCCTCTCGCGATAAAAGCCACCGCCGACATCGACCAGTACCTGTGGATGGCGCAGATGCTGCGCAACTGCACCGCCAGCCGTTACGCGGTGAACAAGGAGCGCATGGTGCGTCTGTCCGAGTACAGCCGCGACTGCCTCGATGAATTGCGCGCCGAAACCGGCATCGCCTACGAAGGCCGCAGCCTCGGTACGACTCAATTGTTCCGCACCCAGGCACAACTGGATAACGCCGCCAAAGACATCGCCGTGCTGAAAGAATCCGGCGTGCCGTTTGAAGTACTCGACCGCGCCGGCATTGCCCGCGTAGAGCCGGCCCTGGCGGGTGTCACTGACATCCTCGCCGGTGCCCTGCGCCTGCCGAATGACCAGACCGGCGACTGCCAGATCTTCACCACGCGCCTCGCCGAAATGGCCGTGAAACTCGGTGTCGAATTCCGCTTTGGCCAGGACATTCAGAAACTCGACTACGCCGGTGATCGCATCAACGGTGTGTGGATCGACGGCAAGCTGGAAACCGCTGACCGCTACGTACTGGCGCTCGGCAGCTACTCGCCGCAACTGCTCAAGCCGCTGGGCATCAAGGCGCCGGTGTATCCGCTCAAGGGTTACTCGCTGACCGTGCCGATCACCAACCCGGCGATGGCCCCGACTTCGACAATTCTCGACGAGACCTACAAGGTCGCGATCACCCGTTTCGATAACCGTATCCGTGTGGGCGGCATGGCCGAGATCGCCGGTTTTGACCTGTCGTTGAATCCGCGTCGCCGTGAAACCCTGGAGATGATCGTCAACGACCTTTATCCTCAGGGCGGCAATCTGGCCGAGGCGAGCTTCTGGACCGGCCTGCGTCCGACCACCCCGGACGGCACGCCGATCGTTGGCGCCACGCCGTTCAAGAACCTGTTCCTCAACACCGGTCACGGCACGCTCGGTTGGACCATGGCGTGCGGCTCCGGTCGTTTGCTGGCCGATCTGATGGCGAAGAAAAAGCCGCAGATCAGCGCCGAAGGCCTCGATATTTCCCGTTACGGCAACAAGACCCAGGAGTCCGCAAAACATGGCAATCCAGCGCCAGCTCACCAATGAGCGCATGAGTCAGATCGTCAGCCACAACGGCACCGTGTATCTGGCCGGGCAGGTCGGCGACGACTTCGACGCCGGGATTGAACAGCAGACTCGCGAGGTACTGGCCAATATCGAGCGCTTGCTCGATCTGGCCGGCACCGACAAACAGCATCTGCTGTCGGCGACGATCTACCTGAACGATATCGAAGCCCACTTTGCCGGGATGAACTCGGTGTGGGACCAGTGGCTGCCCAAAGGCGCCGCCCCGGCCCGCGCCACCGTCGAAGCGAAAATGGCCAAGCCGAGCATTCTGGTGGAAATTTCCATCGTCGCCGCGCTGCCGTAGCCGTTGTAAAGATCCCTCTCCCGGCGCTGTTGGCGGTTCACGTCGTCAGTCGGCGCCGGTTTTTCTTCCCATGACCGCCTAGAAGTCTGCCGCCATGCGTCCTGCCCGTGCCCTGATCGACCTAGAAGCCCTGCGCCACAACTACCGAATTGCCCGCGAAGTCACTGGCGCCAAGGCGCTTGCGGTGATCAAGGCGGACGCCTACGGCCATGGCGCGGTGCGTTGCGCCCAGGCACTGGAAGCCGAGGCCGACGGTTTTGCCGTCGCCTGCATCGAAGAAGCGCTGGAGTTGCGCGCGGCCGGCATCAAGGCCCCGGTGTTGTTGCTCGAAGGCATCTTCGAAGCCGATGAGCTGGCGCTGGTTGTCGAGCATGATTTCTGGACCGTGGTGCATTCGCTGTGGCAGCTCGAAGCGATCGAGCAGGCGACACTGAGCAAGCCGATCACCGTGTGGCTGAAGCTCGATTCGGGCATGCACCGCGTTGGTCTGCATCCGAAGGACTATCCGGCGGCCTATCAGCGTCTGCTGGCCAGCGGCAAAGTGGCGAAGATCGTGTTGATGAGCCACTTCGCCCGTGCAGATGAGCTGCACGCGCAGAGCAGCACCGAACAAGTCGCGGTGTTTGAAGCGGCGCGTCAGGGCCTGGCGGCGGAAGTCAGCTTGCGCAACTCGCCGGCTGTGCTCGGTTGGCCGCAGATTCACAGCGATTGGGTGCGCCCGGGCATCATGCTTTATGGTGCGACGCCGTTTGAAGAAGCCAACGCTGTGGCCGAGCGCCTGCAACCGGTGATGACCCTCGAATCGAAAGTCATCTGTGTGCGTGAGCTGCCCGCTGGCGAGCCGATCGGCTACGGCGCCAAATTCATCACCGACAAACCGATGCGCATCGGCGTGGTCGCCATGGGGTACGCCGACGGCTACCCGCGTCAGGCGCCGACCGGAACGCCGGTACTGGTGGCGGGTAAACGCAGCCGGATTCTCGGTCGCGTGTCGATGGACATGCTCTGCATCGACCTCACCGATGTGCCTGAAGCTGGCCTCGGTTCGAGCGTTGAGCTGTGGGGCAAAAACATCCTCGCCAGCGAAGTGGCGCAGTGGGCCGACACCATTCCGTACCAGATCTTTTGCAATCTGCGCCGAGTGCCAAGGCTCTATTCCGAGGGTTGACGCCGCTGCGGGGGCGAAGTGTTGTAAATACTGAACGCTGTCGCCATGATAACGCTCAATATTCTTACAACATCAGGAGGCTCCCGCCTTGGACGTCGGTGAACGACTGCAATCGATCCGCAAGCTCAAAGGGCTTTCCCAGCGTGAACTCGCCAAACGCGCGGGCGTCACCAACAGCACCATTTCGATGATCGAAAAGAACAGCGTCAGCCCTTCGATCAGTTCGCTGAGGAAGGTACTGGGCGGGATTCCCATGTCCATGGTCGAGTTCTTTTCCGAAGAAATCCTGCAGGAAGTCCCGACCCAGATCGTCTACAAGGCCAACGAGCTGATCGACATTTCCGACGGCGCCGTGACCATGAAACTGGTCGGCCGCGCGCACCCCAGCCGCGCCATCGCCTTCCTCAACGAAATCTACCCACCGGGTGCCGACACCGGCGAAGAAATGCTCACCCATGAAGGCGAAGAAACCGGGATTCTGGTGGAAGGTCGTCTGGAACTGGTGGTGGGTCTGGAAACTTTTATTCTCGAAGCCGGCGACAGCTACTACTTTGAAAGTACCAAGCCGCACCGTTTTCGTAATCCGTTCGACGCGCCTGCGCGACTAATCAGCGCAGCCACGCCGGCGAATTTTTAACAAAGAGGTGCCAAGCCATGATGGCAAAGGCATCCGGACCGTTTATCTACCGTGCGGTATAACCCCTTCGACTATGGGGTTGTTTCAGTGTGGCGGGCTACCCGCTATACTTCCGCCCGCCTGCGAACCGTGGCCGCAGGCGTGAATAGCCACCATTGAGGGTGAACGCGTGAACCTAATTATGAAAATGCTGGCCGCACCAGCAACCGTACTGGCCCTCTGGGCTGTCAGCGCTCAAGCTGCGACGAATGACGACATTGCCAAACGCCTGGAGCCGGTTGGCCAGGTGTGTGTACAAGGTCAGGAATGCAAGGGGATGGAAGTTGCCGCTTCCGCAGGCGGCGGTGGCGGGGCGAAAACCCCGGATGAGGTGATTGCCAAGCATTGCAATGCTTGCCACGGTACCGGGTTGTTGGGCGCGCCGAAGATCGGTGACACCGCAGCGTGGAAAGAGCGTGCTGATCATCAGGGTGGCCTCGACGGCATCCTGGCCAAGGCCATTACCGGCATCAATGCCATGCCGCCGAAAGGCACCTGCGCCGATTGCTCGGATGATGAGTTGAAGGGCGCGATCCAGAAGATGTCTGGCCTGAAGTAAGGCGCACTTCTGACGAAAAAAACCGTCTTCGGACGGTTTTTTTGTGTCTGCAGCATCACTGCATGCTTTTCGCGATAAAGGCACCGGAAGAATTAAGTACGGCTTTGTACACAGCATAAGCATCAGTATCTGCCGGAGTTATTGGTTCGGAGCGCCCTTCCGATATCTGTCTCAGATCACATCCCGGGATCGACATAATGAGAGGTGAGTGAGTGGCGATGATGAACTGTGCGCCCTTGCGTGCCAGCTCCATCATTCGGTTGATAAAAACTAATTGCCTCAATGGGGATAACGACGCTTCCGGTTCATCGAGAACGTACAGTCCCTGGGCTTTGAATCGGTTTTGAAACAGCGCCTCCATTGCTTCACCGTGCGACATGCAATGCATATCCACGCCGCCGTAATAGGTCTTTATTTCGGGATCAAAGCTCCCCTCTGCATCAAGCTTGCGGATCGCAGTGTTCAAGTTATAGAAGGTTTCTGCTCTGTAGAAAAAAACGTCCTTCTCCCTTCGGTAGCCTTTTGAAAGCGTCAGGGTTTCGTGCAGTTTCGAATGGGTGTTCTCAGTCGAGAAATTGAAGTTTTTCCCACCGCCTTCTGGATTGCATCCCAATTTGATGGCAAGTGCTTCAAGCAGGGTGGATTTTCCAGAACCGTTTTCTCCGATAAATACGGTAATTCTGTTATTGAATTGAAGCGGAAAAAGGCCGCGTAGAAAATGAGCCGCAACTCTGTCTAACTTAAGGCGTATCTGCTGAATGAACAAATCATTCATATTGGTGCCCCCTGAATACTCTACCGACGGATACCTTTACTCCAATCATTGTTATACCAAGTCTTATCGAACTCGTGCTGGCCATGGTAAAAATTCCGACGTAACCAAGGTAAGCAATAAGACGCTCGCCGAATAACTCCGGCGTCGCAGTGGCGCTAAAAATGATGACTGATACTGTCCCGGCCGAGATAGCCATTTCCGGCCAGAAGCACTGAATTGCGTTGGCTTTTTGATATTTGTAACGTGCTTGTATTGTGTTGCTCAAACATCCATTACTATTGCTGATAAGTGATTGAAAACTTTGCTCATCAATTGTGGGTGTGCTGAAAGTGCTGATTAACGATTCCTTGTACAGGTCTTCATTACTCATTTCGTCTTTATACAGACTCTGGATTTGTGGTTTTGCAAATTTCAACTGCACACAAGTCAATGTCGTAATAAATATCAAGGGGATGAGAAAATAAGCGTTTTCACGAAGTAAGATATAGGCTGTGGCAAAGGTCAAAATACAAGATCCTGCCAGATGAATTAAGTCATGAAGGACTGAAGCAATTTTCTCGGCATCTTCTTTGATCATCGTCACGCGAGAGCTTAACGGGCGAGGTCTTTCATCATGCACAATGAAATTGATGAGTGAAAAGCGAGATTTCGCTTCCATGAGCGCCGCCATGGAGCTGCCCAGAGTTTGAGTCGCGAGTTTAGATAAAAAAATAACGGTGAGAAGGAAATACAGATTAGTGCTGACAGCACCACTACTGAGAGCTGTAAGTCCCTCTGCCACGATCGAAGGTATTAGCAACTGACATGCAGCTGCTAAACTCAGGCATACTGTTGAAAACAAAAATAATGCCCCGTTTTTTCGCAAGCACATAAGCATAATTCAGCGCCTCCCGAGTTGTAGTTTATAGCTCAGAATTCGATTGCGGCGATAAGAGGCCTCTCTGCTTGAGTAGTAAATGGATATAAGTGACATTGTTGGGCTGAGCACACGCTCAAGGTAGATGGCTGAGGCAAAGATAGCGCCTGTTGTCAAAGCGCTTTCACTTATTAAATGAGCGGATATCAAGAATAAAACAACTATCGCTACCAAGTAACATGTGCCTGAAATTGATTCGAAAAAAGATGCCTTCAGGTTTGAACGAAAAGCGAGGCGCTCAATTTTTTTGATGTCCAGCTTGACTCTGTCGTTGTACGGTTTGGCATCGCATACATGCGCACAGATTGTCCCGATTATAACGGTGTTTTCTTGGACGTATTCTTCAAAAAGGGTGTCGCTCTTTCTCCGGGTTATAAAATATGCAGCTGAGGCATATAGCAGGCCGCTAAGGGGGGCGAGCACCAGAAGAGGATGATACTGAGCCGTTATAATCAGCGCGAAGATTATGATGCTGAAGTTGAGTGAAGTGTCAAAGAATGCCGAATGGTATAGATATATCGAGCCGTCAACATCACCGTCGATAAGTTCGATCTGCTCACCTGGGTTTCCCCTATATGTGGTTGCCTTGCTTCGCAGGTGCGTTAGAATTGTCCTTTTCAGGATATATCTTGTCTTGGCAGCAGTCCTTTGTAGATAAATGTTGGCTGCTAGTTTCAAGGGGGGCGTCGCGATGATAAGAAGCGAAGCGCCTGCGAGTGCATATAAATATGAGCGGTCTTGGGATAGGTAAAAATTAATTGAACTGCCGATTAGGTAGGGCGATGCGCTTGTTAGAACTGAGATGCCTAGGCCAAAGCAGCAAAGTATTAGGTTGCTTTTCATGGTTTGATAAATTCCATTTGGTGCGGAAGAAATGGAAACTCGTAGTTACGGTCAGTCAAACCAATAGAGCCAAGTAGTGAACCCACGCGTCCGATCCATAATCCTAATGGATCGGCAGTTTTTGTTCTCAAGATTCTCGAATTTTGTTCACTTAAGTTAACGATGTTCGACCATAGAAAAACTTGTGGGTCGAGCAACGATTCCGGTGAGATCTTTTTCATGATATTCAGAATCCCATAAGCGCCATGACATAAAGAGTCATTGACGGGTCTCTTTCGTTTTTCGAGATTCGAATATGAGAATGCGGCTTTTGATGGGTGCTTTTCCAAGAAATCTAGCGCAGGCTGTACTCCATTGTTTGCGAAATAACTGATCGCCAAATAATTACCAGGTAAACCGTGGCTCCACGCAAACTCACCGGCGCTTGATTCCGAGCGTTTTCTGTAGTCGCGCCAATTTTCAATTGACTCATCATATTCGTTAAGCTCCCAAGACAAAAAGCCTAGGAATAATTCGTGGATTGAATCTTTTTTTGCGATAAGTTTATTAAAGTAAAATAATGAGTATGCGCACCCCATTATTCCGTGAGACAGGCCACTCAATAAAGCGTCGCTTCTCGTTGTGATTGCATTGTCGAATGTGGGTAGTTTGCTTCCAGATATAAAGGTGAGTTCGGTCTCTATTTTTTTGTATAAGGAGTTGGCTAAATCGGAAAACGATAAATCTTTAGTAAGATCGAATAATAGCGTGAGTACATTTAGAGTGCCGAACATTCCAGAAAGAAAGTCAGAGCCCCAAAAATATTTTTGCCACCATGGTTCTCCCAGTACGTCTTCAACATATTTTTTATACAGCTGTAGTAGTTGGCTCTGCCTTTCATCGTCGAAATAATTTAAGCCTATCAGGAGCGGAACGATTGCGGACGATAGACCGAAGTGAAAGCCCCCTAAGTGCGTACCCTTATTTGTCAGTTTTTTAACTATTCTACTGTGGCAATGATTTAGTAGTTCAGTTACCAGAGCTTTATCTATGGCGCTGCTATGACTGGCCGCCACTACGCAGCCATAAAGAATACCAGACAATCCGTAGTAGAAGTCATCTCCTAACTCCGAGAACTCCATATAGCCACCTGGTGATGAGTGAAATCCTAGCCAGAGCCCATTACTTGAAATTTCGGTGCGTAACAGTTCATTGATCAAGCATGCGTTGATTTTCGATGATGTCCTGATTTTGTTAATGATCTCGTCTGTATTTGAATAACGAGGGTCTCTCACATCGTCGTGTTGTTTGAAGGAGTGGTCCGTGAGTTTATTTCCGTGTTCATACATGTTTTTCATTGCTAAAAGGGTGTTTGAAGTTAGTTTCTCTTCAAATGCAATTCTGTTTTTGTCCAAGGTTTTGATGTATTGGATACTGTTGTCTATTCCGTTTATATAATCTTTACTATCGAGGTGCCCTGAACCGCTGTAACCGGGTTCGTAGAACTCAAGAACACCGGCTTGTCCTCGAGCAAAAGGTATGTCCAGATCCAAGCAAGCTGAGACCTCCGCGTTGAGAAAGCCTATCGCGGGAGCTGTGTCGTTATTAAGGATATTTTCCAGGAAGGCCGTTCGTTTGTCAGTGCAACGCATTAAGGTTGCATGCAGGGAGCATTGAATGGCGTAGTGATATGTCGCGGTCGGTCTGGGGATATACCTGTTTTGTCGGCCTCTAAAAGATTTAATTGTTTCGATAATTGACGGTTGCGCATTGTTCAATATAGAAAATAGAGTGGTTAGGCCATCAATGATTTGATTTTCGTAGTCCCACGGCTGCGCCGGTTTCCCGTTAAGATATAAAACATTCTGATTTGGGAATATTTTAACTCCGTCCATGCCAAATTGACTGTGACCAGTTTCGTCTTCTAAGTGTTGGTACAGGTTTAGGCTGACATATTGCTCTGATAATCCACCCAGCGCACTCAAGTCTACACCGATACCATCGGTGCCTTTCCAAGTCCAATTCGGAAGAATGCTTGTTTGGGTAACGTTCCACCGAACTTCTCTCGGGATTGTCTCAATGTTTAAGGTGCTGTAAAAAATTGTCTCCAGATCAATGGGTATAGGGCTTGATCCATGCGCAATCAGATTGTCAGAGGTAATGTCCGCAGCCATAAAGGCCGTGCAATAACCTAATAAAAATCCTGCTCTTTTAAAGTATTGATGTACCTCTTCTTCAGTTTCTGCCTGCTTTTGAGGTGTATGCTCTGACCATCCATGTTCTTTTTTCACCAAATAAATTGGTATTTTCCATTCGCAAAAGTCAGTGCCTGCGGCACTGCTCAAAGACAGTAGAAAACCGGAAGCTTCCGCTTCAAGTTTAAGATTTCTTGGTTTGTAAATTATTTTTATGGAGTTAAAGGAAAGCGTGCAAACGGTCCTCGATCCGTAATGCGTTTCGCTAGTCGCGACATCAATAGCGGAGAGGTTGACGTCAGACCCAATATTGAATACTTCGTTAATCTCCTGTCTGTCTTCTTTTAAATGAGTAAAAAACTGTAATGTAAATTCGACAAAATTTTGTGATATTTTGGTGAGGACTCGATCTAGCTCTGGATAAGCTTTAATGATGTCGGTGAGATAGCTTTTATTTTCGCTAACTAACTTGTAGTAAGAGGAGGTTTCCATCTCTCTGCCGATGATGGATTTTTCAAATATTTGTTTTTCGGTGATTAAAACGTTATTAGCTGCGTTGGTAATTCTCGCTGCCAGGTTTGTTGCGAAACCGCTGATAATAACTGACTGAGTTTCCAAGGCGCTTCCGGATGTTTTTGGAAGTTTATTTTCGATGTGGTAAATATAGTAAGACAGGTATGGCCATAGCGGGCAGTCTGTGGTCAGGCTTCGGTGCGAGTTCAAGGGTTCAGTTAAAAACTCAATCGGCGTTTTCAATGTAAAGAATCCTAAAGTAATTGAAAGGGGCGGCACGTATTGACCGCCCCCGGCTCATAACTACATGTAAGTCGCGTAGCAGCACCCTTGCCAACATTGTGAGCAACAACTAGTGCATGGTCGCGAACCGCTGCTGGCTGCGCTTAAGTTGCTGAATGCTTGAATTGCCAGCGTTGAAATAGGTGCGCTTGAATTTAGAATGTGTGCCCTCGCACTACGGATTGCTAAGAAGTCGATTTCCATAATTTTTCCTTATAAGTTTATGTTTGGCCTAAAAGTATTGATTGCTAATGAAGTGTTACGTTTTTAATGCTAGCTGTGACTCAGATAACTTCAATTCAGAAGTGTCCTGAAGTTCTGCGTGATTAAATTCGAGCCAATGTAGGAAAGAAGTCACGGGCTTGTGCGATGATTCTTTTGGTGTTGTTAATTCATTGTTATTGTTGAAAGTTCTCTGGGTGTGGTTGCGCCAAGCACTGCACTCGCCTACTTCACGTTTTTTTCGCATTAATTGCCTTCCCTCGGAAGTAAATCCCCGGCAAGCTCGGTCTACCCCTATTCACGGAACGGGCAGGAGGCTTCAGATGGTGCAGTTGTGTTCGATCGAACAGGCGGTGGACGACGTGCTGGCGCGGTTGCCGGCGCATATCCACATGGGCATGCCGCTGGGCCTGGGCAAACCCAATCACTTCGTCAACGCGCTGTACCGGCGGATCAAAGGCCTGCCCGAGCGGCAACTGACGATCTACACCGCGCTGTGCCTCGGCCGGCCGAACCTGGGCGATGGTTTGCAGAAGCGCTTTATCGAACCCTTCGTCGAACGCGTATTCGGTGACTACTCGGAGTTCGATTTCCTTGGCGACCTGCACCGCGACAGCTTGCCCGCCAACATCCGTATCGAACAATTCTTCATGCAGCCCGGCAGCCTGCTCAACAGCGCGCCGGCCCAGCAGGATTACGTCAGCAGCAATTACAGCCACGCCGCCCGCGACATCAACGCCGCCGGGCTCAATCTGGTGGCGCAATTACTGGCCAGCAGCAGCGAGCATCCCGATCGACTGAGCCTGAGTTGCAATCCCGACATCACCCTCGACCTGTTGCCGATGATCGCCAAGCGCCGCCACGCCGGGGAGACCATTTTGCTGGTCGGTCAGGTGCACACCGATCTGCCGTACATGCCCGGTGATGCCGAAGTCGATATCGACACCTTCGACCTGCTGATCGACGCGAAGGACAGCAGCACGCTGTTTTCCACGCCGAACATGCCGGTGGGATTTCAGGATCATTTCATTGGCTTGCACGCGAGTACGCTGGTGCGCGACGGCGGTACGTTGCAGATCGGCATCGGTTCGATGGGCGACGCGTTGACCGCCGCATTGCTGGCGCGTCAGGCGGATAACACCGGTTATAAGGCGTTGCTCGACGACATCAACCTCAGCCAGTGGGCGCAATTGATCGAACGCGAGGGCGGCACGGGGCCGTTCGCCAAAGGCCTGTACGGTTGCAGCGAAATGTTCGTCAACGGCCTGCTGGTGCTGGCGGATGCCGGGATCATCCGCCGCAAGGTCTACCCCGATGTGCCAACGCAGGAACAGGCCAACGCCGGCACCCTCGACGAGGCGGCGCAGACTGACGGCATCTCGGTGCACGGCGGTTTCTTCCTTGGCCCGCGCAGTTTCTACGAGCGCCTGCGTGAGTTACCGCAGAGCAAACGCCTCGAATTCAACATGACCCGCATCAGTTACATCAACGAGTTGTATGGGCAGGAAGAGCTCAAGCGCTTGCAGCGTCTTGACGCGCGATTCATCAACACCGTGTTCACCATGACTTTGCTCGGTGCCGGTGTGGCGGATCAACTGGAGGATGGACGGGTACTCAGCGGTGTCGGCGGGCAGTACAACTTCGTCGCGCAGGGCCACGCGCTGCACGATGCCCGATCGATTCTGATCCTGCGTAGCTGGCGCGAATCCGGTGGTGACGTCAGTTCCAACATCGTCTGGGAATACGGCCATTGCACGATCCCACGGCATTTGCGCGATATCGTCGTGACTGAATACGGCATCGCCGACCTACGCGGCAAGTCCGATGCGTTGGTGATCGAGTCATTGCTGAATATCAGCGATTCCCGCTTCCAGCAGGGTTTGATCGAGCAAGCGCAAAAGGTCGGCAAGCTGCCAAAGGATTTCCGCCTCGACCCACGCTTTGCCGATAACACACCGCAGCGTCTGCAGGCGATCGCCGCACGGCATCCGAACCTGTTTCCGGAGTATCCGCTGGGCTGTGATTTCACTGCGATCGAACGGGATTTGCTGCGGGCGCTGAACTGGCTGAAGAGCAAATTCAAACTCACCGAAATCCTCGATCTCGGCAAAGCAGCCCTCGATGCGCCCGAGGCATCGCTATACCCCGAACACCTCGAACGCATGCAGCTGACAAACCCGGAAGGCCTGAAAGAAGACCTCTTCCAACGCCTGCTGCTCACCGGCCTCAAAGCCACCACCCAATAACTGCCTGACCCAAAACAACTGTAGGAGTGAGCCTGCTCGCGATAGCGGTGTTTCAACCGACGAATATATCGACTGACACTACGCTATCGCGAGCAGGCTCACTCCTACAGGGGGGCTGCGGTGTGGCTTTATTCGATGAAAGTGACCACGCCATCCTTCAGCGATTTCACCCGAGCCAGCGATTCAACGCGGTAGCCCTGCGAATCCAGTTCGGCACGCCCGCCCTGGAACGACTTCTCGATCACGATGCCCAGACCGGCAACGGTCGCGCCGGCCTGCTTGATGATCGAGATCAGCGCTTGCGACGCCTTACCGTTGGCCAGGAAGTCGTCGATGATCAGCACGCGGTCGCTGCTGGTCAGGTGGCGCGGAGAGATCGCCACGGTGCTTTCGGTCTTTTTGGTGAAGGAGTAAACGGTCGCCGACAGCAGGTTTTCGGTCAGGGTCAGGGACTGTTGCTTGCGGGCGAAGATCACCGGCACGCCGAGGTTCAGACCGGTCATGATCGCCGGGGCTATCCCTGAGGCTTCGATGGTGACGATCTTGGTGATGCCCGAGTCCTTGAACAGCGAGGCGAATTCGTCGCCGATCAGCTTCATCAGGGCCGGGTCGATCTGGTGGTTCAGGAAGGCGTCGACCTTCAGGACCTGGTCGGAAAGCACAATGCCTTGTTCGCGGATTTTCTGGTGCAATGCTTCCATGAAGCTGTCCTCTTTTGGCGCTTTGTGCGCCGAAGGTCTAGTAAAAAAAGTGGTCAATTCTAGCGCTTTAACATCGCGCGTATATCAGCCAATGCGCTATTGCCACGCACGACTTTGACTTCGGTCGGTGTGTCGTCGTTGCCTTCCCAGGCCAGATCGTCCGGCGGTAGCTCATCGAGGAAGCGGCTCGGCGCGCAGTCGATGATCTCGCCGTACTGCTTGCGCTTGGCGGCGAAGGTGAAGGCCAGGGTCTGGCGCGCGCGGGTGATGCCCACGTAGGCCAGTCGGCGTTCTTCTTCGATGGTGTCGGCTTCGATGCTGGAGCGGTGCGGGAGGATTTCCTCTTCCATGCCCATGATGAACACGTAAGGGAATTCCAGACCCTTGGACGCATGCAGCGTCATCATCTGCACGCCTTCGGCGCCGTCTTCCTCTTCCTGCTGACGTTCGAGCATGTCGCGCAGGACCAGTTTGCCGATGGCGTCCTCGACGGTCATTTCGCCTTCTTCGTCCTTTTCAAGGGTGTTTTTCAACGCCTCGATCAGGAACCAGACGTTGCTCATCCGGTAATCGGCCGCCTTGTCGCTGGAGCTGTTGGTGCGCAGCCAGTTCTCATAGTCGATGTCCATGACCATGCTGCGCAGCGCCGAGATCGGATCCTCGCCGGCGCACTGCTCACGGACCTTGTCCATGAAGCGTTTGAAGCGCGACAGGCGATCGGTGAAGCGGCTGTCCAGATGTTCGCCCAGACCGATTTCGTCGGTGGCGGCGTACATCGAAATTTTGCGTTCGGTGGCGTAGTTGCCGAGTTTTTCCAGGGTGGTCGAGCCGATTTCGCGGCGTGGCACGTTGATCACGCGCAGGAAGGCGTTGTCGTCATCCGGGTTCACGATCAGGCGGAAGTAGGCCATCAGGTCTTTCACTTCCTGGCGGCCGAAGAAGCTGTTGCCGCCGCTCAGGCGGTACGGCACCTGGTGGTGCTGCAGCTTCAGTTCGATCAGCTTGGCCTGGTAGTTGCCGCGATAAAGGATGGCGAAATCGCTGTACGGACGGTCGGTGCGCAAGTGCAGGCTGAGGATTTCCATGGCCACGCGCTCGGCTTCGGCGTCCTCGTTGCGGCAGCGGATCACGCGGATCTCGTCGCCGTGGCCCATCTCGCTCCACAGCTGCTTTTCGAATTCGTGCGGGTTGTTCGAGATCAGCACGTTGGCGCAGCGCAGGATGCGGCTGGTGGAGCGGTAGTTCTGCTCGAGCATCACCACTTTCAGGGACGGATAGTCGTCCTTGAGCAGCATCAGGTTTTCCGGCCGCGCGCCGCGCCAGGCGTAGATCGACTGGTCGTCGTCGCCAACCACGGTGAACTGGTTGCGCTTGCCGATGAGCATTTTTACCAGCAGGTATTGGCTGGCGTTGGTGTCCTGGTATTCGTCGACCAGCAGGTAACGCACCTTGTTCTGCCACTTTTCGAGGATGTCGGCATGTTCTTCGAAGAGTTTTACCGGCAGCAGGATCAGGTCGTCGAAGTCCACCGCGTTGAACGCTTTCAGCGTCCGCTGGTAGTGGGTGTAGACGATGGCGGCGGTCTGTTCCTTGGGATTGCGCGCGTTCTCCAGCGCCTGAGGCGGCAGAATCAGGTCGTTTTTCCAGGCGCCGATCATGTTCTTGATCTCGTCGACGCCGTCGTCTCCCGCGTACTCCTTCTGCATGATGTCGGTCATCAGGGCTTTGACGTCGGTCTCGTCGAAGATCGAGAAACCGGGTTTGTAGCCCAGCCGCACGTGTTCCTTGCGGATGATGTTCAGACCGAGGTTGTGGAACGTGCAGACCGTCAGGCCGCGACCTTCGCCGGCCCGCAGCAGGGTGCCGACCCGCTCTTTCATCTCGCGCGCGGCCTTGTTGGTAAAGGTCATGGCGACGATGTACTGGGCACGGATGCCGCAGTTCTGGATCAGGTGCGCGATTTTGCGCGTGATCACGCTGGTCTTGCCGGAGCCAGCACCGGCGAGCACCAATAGAGGGCCGCCGACGTAGTTCACGGCTTCTTGCTGCCGGGGATTGAGTCGGGACATACGAAAATTCGGGAGTCGTTGACGAAATGGGCCGGCATTTTAACAGGCTCAGCGATTTGTGCTGCTCTCTCCGACTTGTGACGTACCACGCGATTCAAATTTGCCGGTTTTGTTACTTTCGCGGAGGATGCGCGGTGATTTTGCGGCTAATGTTCTCATTCGTGACACAAAATAACGTTTTGATAACCGTTGTCATTTGGTCATTGAACGGCGCAACGGCATAATGCCCCGCCCACATCATTGCAGAGTCTAGGGAGCTAGCTTGTCTACGCCTGTCGAACCCTTGCGTTTGCTGCTACTGGCCGAAGAGCCAGCGTGGACAGCGTTATTGCGTGAGTGTCTGGCTCCGATGGGGAGCGCGGCGGTGCTGATCAGCGCGCCGAGCTGGGATTCGGTCAGCAGTTTGTTCGAAGACAACCGCCATGCGGTGTTGTTGACCCTTCCGGCATTGCAACCGGCACCGGGCCGGTGCAGCCTGCCGACGGTCTTGCTGCTGGAACATGAACCGGACACCGCGCCGGTTGGCGTCAGTGACTGGCTGGTGTTCGACGCCCTCGACGCCGGCATGCTGCGCCGCTGCCTGCGCCATGTGCGCGAACGCGGCGTTCTCGAAAACACCCTGCAACGCCTCGCCGAGCAGGATCCGCTGACCGGCATCGCCAACCGTCAGGGTTTCCAGACCTTGCTTGCTGCGCGCCTCGCGGAAAACGACGGTCGCGGCCTGGCCCTCGGGCATCTCGATCTCGACAACTTCCGCCACGCCAACGATGCGCTTGGCCATCAGGCGGGCGATCGCTTGATCCTGCAAGTGGTCGCACGGCTGAAAAGTCAGCTCGAAGCCGGTGATCAACTGGCGCGGCTGGGCAGCGATGAGTTTGCCCTGCTGATCGACACCCGCCGTGCACCGCAGCGCGCCGAGTGGATGGCCGAACGCATCACCGAAGCGCTCGCCGAACCGTATTGGGTCGATGGCGAAAGCCTGCTGATCGGCTCCAGTCTCGGCATCGCCCACGCCCGTGCGCAGGGCGGCGCCGATCCGCTGATGTGGCACGCCCACATCGCCATGCAGCAGGCCAAGAGCACCCAGGGCTGCACCTTCCATATCTTCAACGAACGCATCAACCGCAATGCGCGGAGCATGGCCGACCTCGAAAGCGAGTTGCGCCGAGCGTTGCGTCGCGATGAGCTGGAATTGCATTACCAGCCACGCCTGAATCTTGAGGATGGCCAGATTGTCGGCCTCGAAGCGTTGGTGCGCTGGCGTCATGGCGAGCGCGGTTTGCTGCCGCCGAGTGAATTTGTCCCTTTGGCCGAGCAGAGCGGTTTGATCGTGCCGCTGGGTTACTGGGTGATTTCCCGGGCCTTGCGTGACATGCAGGCGTTGCGCGAGCGCGGGCTGCCGGCGCTGCACATGGCGATCAACCTGTCATTCCGCCAGTTTCAAGACAGTCAGTTGTTGCCGACGCTGAGCCGGTTGATTGCCGAGCGTGGCGTTGAGGCGCAGTGGCTGGAATTCGAACTGACAGAAACCGCCGTGATGCGCCGTAGCGATCTGGTCAAGCAGACCATGGACGCTCTCGGCCGTCTCGGTGTGCGCTTCTCGCTGGATGACTTTGGCACCGGGTTCTCGTCGTTCGTGCACCTCAACAGCCTGCCGATCACCTTGCTGAAGATCGACAAAAGCTTTGTCGGCGGCATGGAGCAGCGCGAAGAGAACCGCAAACTGGTGCACGCGATGATCAATCTCGCGCACAACCTGCATCTGGAAGTGGTGGCGGAGGGGGTGGAAACCCCTGAACAGCTAGAACTGTTGCGCGGGTTTGGTTGCGATCAGGTGCAGGGTTATCTGATCAGCCGGCCGTTGCCCTTGGCGGAATTGGTTGAATATCTCACTTTCGGCTCAAGCCAGCAGCCAGCCCTCGAGATCGTAAGCTGAACACATAACCCCTGTAGGAGTGAGCCTGCTCGCGATAGCAATCTACCAGTCAACATTTGCTTCGACTGACACACCGCAATCGCGAGCAGGCTCACTCCTACAAGGGATCTCAGTCGGTCTGCGGGACCGTAAACTGACTTGATGACGCAGGCTCCAGCCGAATCATCCGCTTCATTTTCCACTCGAACGCCAGCGTCAAACTCACCGCCGCACACGCCAGGCCCAACGCCAATCCCCACCAGACGCCCGTCGGCCCCCAATTGAGGTGGAACGCCATCCACCACGCCGCCGGTGCGCCAATCAGCCAATAGCAAGCGAGCCCGACCAGAAACGTGGTCTTCGCATCCTTGAGTCCACGGATGCAGCCCATGGCAATCGTCTGCGTGCCGTCGAACAGCTCGAACCACGCCGCCACTGCTAGCAGGCTCACCGCCAGGCGAATCACCTCGGCAAACGCCGGATCGTTGTGATCGAGGAACAACCCGACCAACTGGTTGGGCAACAGCCAGAACACCATCGCGAATCCCAACATCACCACCGCGCCAAAGACGATCCCGACCCGTCCGGACATCCGCGCATCACTCAGTTGCCCGGCGCCGTAATGCTGGCCGACGCGCATGGTGATCGCGTACGACATCCCCGCCGGCACCATGAACGCCACCGAGACAATTTGCAGGGCAATCTGGTGCGCGCCCAACTGCGTGCTACCCATGGTGCCCATGCACAGAGCTGCGAACGCGAACAAACCGACTTCCACCGCATACGTGCCGCCGATTGGCAGGCCGAGGCGCCACAACTCTTTCAGGTACTGCCGGTTCGGCCGCGACAGGCCCGCGCGCAGCGGGTACGCGTCATAGGCCGGATGCCGGCGGATGTGCCAGGCCAGCGCCAACGCCATGCAATTGGCGACAATCGCTGTGACCAGGCCGATGCCCGTCAGGCCCATTTTCGGCAGACCGAACATGCCGGTGATCAGCGCGTAATTGAGCAGGAAATTCGCCACCGTGCCGGCCAGGCTGATGACCATCACCGGTGTCGCCCGGCCGATTGCACTGGTGAAACCGCGCAGGGCCATGAAACTGAGGTAGCCGGGCAGGGCGAAGGGCAGGGCAATCAGGAATTGCCCGGCCGCGTTGACGTTGGTTTCGGTCTGGCCGAACAGCAGCAACACCGGTTTCAGGTTCCACAGCAGCAACCCGGCGCCCAGCGCCATCAGCCACGCCAGCCACAATCCGGCCTGGGTCAGACGCGCAGCGCCAATGATGTCGCCGGCGCCCTTGCGAATCGCCACCAATGTGCCGACCGCTGCAATCACGCCGATGCAGAAAATCGACACGAACGAATAAGTCGCCGCACCGAGACCGCCGCCCGCGAGCGCTTCAGGACTCAGGCGCGCCATCATCAACGTGTCAGTCAGCACCATCAACATGTGCGCCAACTGTGAAGCAATCAACGGCCCTGCCAGCCGCAGAATGGCCCAGAGTTCGGTACGCACAGGATGCTGCATGGTCATCACCACTCAATTTCAGAGGGAACAGGAGACCGTCGATTCTCGGCGCTTGGCGGGCTTTGCACAAAGGGATAAAAAGGATGGGTAGCATGATTAAAACTCATCCTGGATAAACGGTTTAAGATTGGCTTTATCCCGCTATCGGAGCTTTCTGCATGTCTCGTCGTCTTCCTCCCTTGTATGCCCTGCGCGCATTTGAAGCGGCGGCGCGACATAGTTCGTTCACCCGGGCTGCCGAGGAACTGTCGATCACCCAGAGTGCGGTAAGTCGGCATATTCGGACCCTCGAAGAACACTTCGCCTGTCGGCTGTTTCATCGCAGCGGTCGCAATCTGCAGCTGACCGAAGCGGCGCGGTTGCTGCTGCCCGGGATCCGCGAAGGCTTCAGTGCGCTGGAGCGGGCCTGCAATACCTTGCGTGCCGAGGACGACATTTTGCGCATGAAAGCGCCCTCGACCCTGACTATGCGCTGGTTGCTCGCGCGCCTGAGTCGCTTCCGCCATTTGCAGCCTGGCAACGAAGTGCAACTGACCAGTGCGTGGATGGACGTCGATTCGGTGGATTTCAACGATGAGCCTTTCGACTGCGCTGTTTTGTTGAGTGACGGGCATTTTCCGCCGGATTGGGAGGCGAGTTTATTGTTTCCCGAAGAGCTGATTCCGGTGGGGGCGCCAAACTTGCTGAATGATCAACCGTGGGATCTGGCTCGACTGGCTTGCAC
The DNA here is from genome assembly GCF_054790525.1 of Pseudomonas sp. Mb7. Lineage (NCBI taxonomy): Bacteria > Pseudomonadati > Pseudomonadota > Gammaproteobacteria > Pseudomonadales > Pseudomonadaceae > Pseudomonas > Pseudomonas sp. Mb7. The sequence goes on along the minus strand of NZ_CP186501.1, from coordinate 5,415,996 downwards.
CGAATTACTTCACCCGACACCGGACCGTCGCGATTGGCGCAGTTGGCTGGAACACATGGGGCTGTCCGATCAGGTGTCACTCAAGGGTGGGCAAGTGTTCGATACCCTCGAATTGGGCATGATCGCGGCGGCGCGCGGGTACGGTGTGTCGATGGGCGACCTGTTAATGGTCGCCGAAGATGTGGCGCAGGGAAGGCTGAGCCTGCCGTGGCCAACCGCGGTCGCCAGCGGTTTGAATTACTACCTTGTGTGGCCAAAGACCCGCCCGGGAGGTGAACGTTTGCGCCGTCTCAGCGACTTTCTGCAAAGCGAAGTCCGCGCCATGGAGTTGCCGGCGGTCGCGCGCTTGAGCTGAAACGTTAGAGCCGCCACAATGCCGGCCTTGTGCCATAACCTTGTTTTCCGCTCAAGTATTTGGATCCACCGCCGAATACGTGCTTGTGGAACCGTCGTGCCGGTATCCACGATTCACCCCCACAACCAGAAAAATTTCCGAGTCGAGATCAAGGAGGATCCCGTGGCTCGGCCAGGAGCTGTCCATGTCTCAACCTCGCGCTCGGATCGCCTCGCAGCTGGGCCTCGCGCTCGCTGTAATACTGGCGATAGTTATCAGTGGCAGTACGGTGTTCGCCTTGCGTTCGCTGGACTCCGCCAACCTCGCCACTCGTGAAGAGCATCTGGCCAGTGAGGCGCGGCTGCTGGCCGACCAACTGAGCACCTTCCACGGCACGCTGCGTGAAAGCACCCAGCGCCTGAGCGGGCTGTTCGAGAAGCGTTTCAGCGCAGGTCTGAGCATTCACCCGAGTGAGCCGGTGAATGTTGCCGGCACCCAGACCCCGGGTCTGCATCTGGGCAGCGAAGTGCTGAACAACAACTTCAAGGAAGTCGACGAGTTCAAGCAGATGACCGCCGGCGTCGCCACCCTGTTCGTGCGCAGCGGCGAAGACTTCATCCGCGTCAGCACTTCGCTGACCAAACAGGATGGCACCCGTGCCATCGGCACCTTGCTCGATCACGCGCACCCGGCCTACGCGAAGTTGATGGCGGGGCAGGGTTACGTCGGTCGCGCCTTGCTGTTCGATCGCTCCTACATGACCCAATACACCCCGGTGCGTGATGGCAGCGGCAAGGTGATTGCGGTGCTGTTCGTCGGCTTCGATTACACCGACGCGCAGAACATCCAGTTCGATAACCTCAAGCGCTTCCGCATTGGCCAGAGCGGTTCGCTGGCGTTGCTCGACGAGCAAAACAAATGGCTGGTCGCGCCAGCGGGGGTGCAGGCGCTGGATCAAGCCGTTCCGGTGATCAAAGGTTTGGCTGCAAAGCCGGGCAAGGGTGAGTTCTGGAGCGACACCTCGGAAGATTTCTACAGCATTGCCGTGCCGTTCGATGGCGGACCATGGTCGGTCGTGGCGAGCATGCCGAAAGCTGAGATCCGCGCGGTGACCTGGAGCGTGGGTACGCAACTGGCCATTGGCAGTCTGTTGGCGATGCTGCTGGCGGTCGGATCTGTGGTCTGGCTGCTGCGCAGCAAACTGGCGCCTCTGGGGGATCTGGTGCGTCAGGCCGAGGCCTTGGGCGCCGGTGATCTGAGCGTGCGCCTGAACGTATCGAGCAACGACGAAATCGGTCAGCTGTCTCGCGCGTTCAACCAGATGAGCCAGGCGCTGTCGACCATGGTCGAGCACATCCGCCGCTCTTCGGAAGAGGTCAACAGCCGTGCCCAGGCCCTGTCCGGTTTGTCCGGCGGTGCCTATGAAGGCATGGAGCAACAATCTGGCGAAATCACCAGCATGGCCGGCGCGGTGGAAGAGTTCAGCGCAACGTCGCTGAACATTGCCGACAACATGGGCGCAACCCAGCGTCTGGCGCAGGAAAACGCCCAGCAAACGCAGATTGGCCGCAGCTCGATGGAAGAAGCGTCGTCCTCGCTGGAGCAAATCGCTGGCGCCCTGAACAGCACCGCCACCGTGATCAACACCCTCGGTCAGCGCTCGCAGGAAATTGGCGGCATCGTGGGTGTGATCACCTCGATCGCCGAGCAGACCAACCTTCTGGCACTTAACGCAGCAATCGAAGCTGCCCGTGCTGGTGAGCAGGGTCGTGGCTTTGCTGTGGTGGCCGATGAGGTGCGCAGCCTGGCCTCGCGCACCCGTCAGGCGACGGATGAAATTTCCAGCATGATCCACAGCATCCAGCAGGAAACCGGTAACGCGATCAGCACCATGGAGCAGGGCAATGTGCTGATGCAGGAAGGTTTGTCGCGCAACGCCAACGTCGCGTCGGCGCTGGCGCGAATCGATGAACAGAGCCGTTCGGCGGGGCAGCAGTTTGCCGCGATTACCACGGCCACTCAGGAGCAGAGCAGCACCGCGACTCTGTTGAGCAGCAATTTGCAGAGCATCGCACTGGCCAACAGTGAGCAGCGTGAGGTTGTGTCGAACCTGGCTGTTACCGCCAAGGAGCTTGAGAAGCTGGCGGCGGATCTGCGTTCCGAGGTTGATCGCTTTCGTTGATACAGCCTTGATATAGCTTTCGCGAGCAGGCTCGCTCCCACAGTGTCCGGTGCGAATCACAGATTTTGTGAAGACCCGGATCCCCTGTAGGAGTGAGCCTGCTTGCGAATGCAACACTGCAGATCTTCGGCTGAACCTGCAATCTGTCGATCTAATACACTTGCTGAAACGTTTCCGCAGCGCTATAAAAATGACACAACTCCAATAAAGGCTGCTGCCATGACCCCGCTCAAACTCGCCGTCGCCCTCGGCGCATTCTCCGCTGCTTCCCACGCCATGGCCTGGGATTACGTCCTTCTCGATACCAACAAGCCCGCGCAAAACTGGACCATCACCAGTGAGCAGCTCGGCGTGAAAACCGCCAAACCCTTCTCCGTGAGCCTGCGTACCTTGCACGGTGGGCGGCAGGAAGGTGTCAGCATCGTTGATATCGATAACGGCACAATGAAACTCTCGGTGGTGCCCACCCGAGGCATGAACGTCTTGCAGGCTTCTGTCGGCGACGTGCGGATGGGTTGGGATTCGCCGGTCAAGGACGTGGTCAACCCGGCCTTTATCGAGCTCAACGGGCGTGGTGGGCTGGGTTGGCTGGAGGGCTTCAATGAACTGGTCGCCCGCTGCGGTTACGAATGGGTCGGCCATCCCGGCATCGACAATGGCGAACTGCTGACCTTGCATGGCCGCGCCGCCAACATTCCGGCCAGCACCGTCACGCTGCACATCGATGAAAAGCCGCCCTACGCCATCAGTCTGCGTGGTGAGCTGCAAGAGCAAGCCTTCAAGAAAGTCGACTTCTCGGTCGTTACTGAACTGGTCACCGAGCCTGGCAGCGTGCGCTTTGCACTCAACGATACGCTGACCAACAACGGCGACTATCCGAAGGAATACCAGGCGCTGTATCACAGCAACTTCAGTACGCCGTTCCTCGAGCAAGGCGCACGATTTGCTGCGCCGGTAAAACAGGTGTCGCCGTTCAACGACAAGGCCAAGGGTGATCTGGCCGACTGGCAGACCTATCGCGCGCCGACCAAGGACTATGACGAAACCGTCTACAACGTCGTGCCCTATGCTGACGCCAAAGGCGAAACCCTCACTGTTTTGCACAACAAGGCTGGCAGCCTCGGTGTTTCTGTTGGCTTCAATACCCAGCAGTTGCCGGTGTTCTCCCTGTGGAAAAATACCGACACTCAAGGCCAGGGCTATGTCACCGGGCTGGAGCCGGGCACCAGTTTTTCCTACAACCGTCGCTATCAGCGTCCGCTGAATCTGGTGCCGACCATTGCACCCAAGGAACACAAACAGTTCCAGATCAGCTACAGCCTGCTCGCGGACAAAGGTGCTGTGGATAACGCCTTGAAGCGCGTGACTGAGATTCAGGCCGGGCGCGAAACCGAAGTGCGGCAGACGCCGCTGGTTGATCTGACCGAGCATTAAGGTGTCGCCGGCCGGTATTGCAGTGCCTCGGCCAAGTGTTCACGTTTGATTGCATCGACTTGCTCGAGGTCTGCCAGAGTGCGGGCGACCTTGAGCAGGCGATGGGCCGAGCGCAGCGAAAGCGTCAGCCGTTCACAGGCTGATTCCAGCCATTTCTCATCGGCTGTGGATAACTTGCAGTGCCGCTTCAATCCCGGCAGATCGAGAAACGCATTGGCACAGCCCTGACGCTTCTGCTGTCGTTCGCGAGCCTCGGCTACCAACGCCGCAGCGCTGGCGCTGTCCTCTCCCGGCTTCACCTGCGGGTTCAATGCCGTCGCTTCCCGCGCCACTGTCAGGTGCAAGTCGATCCGGTCCAGCAACGGCCCCGACAGTTTGTTGCGATAGCGCTGCACCATGTCCGGCGTGCAGGAACACTTGCCACTCGGCTCGCCAAGATATCCACAGGGACACGGGTTCATCGCCGCCACCAACTGAAATCGCGCCGGGAAACGCACGCGATCCTTGGCCCGGGCAATCACGATATGCCCGGACTCCAGCGGCTCGCGCAGCACCTCCAGCACCTTGCGATCAAACTCCGGCAGCTCATCGAGAAACAGCACGCCGTGGTGGGCGAGGGTGATCTCGCCGGGTTGCGGTTTTGAGCTGCCCCCGACCAGTGCCGGGCCGGATGCGGAATGGTGCGGCTGGCGAAACGGCCGCTGTGGCCAATGGGTCAACGGCACGCCGCTGGCGACAGATTGAATCGCCGCAACCTCCAGCGCTTCACTCTCGGCCAGCGGCGGCAACAGTCCCGGTAATCGGCTGGCCAGCAATGTCTTACCCGTTCCCGGCGGCCCACTGAACAGCAGGTTATGGGCACCCGCAGCAGCAATCAGCAACGCCCGTTTCGCCGCCACTTGCCCCTGCACTTCATTCAAGTCGGGATAAGGCTTGCTGGCATGCATCAACCCGTCTGATACATAGGGCTCAACCGGCGTATGCCCATTGAAATGCGCCACCGCCTCCAGCAGATGATCCACCGCAAACACTTTCAACCCCGATGCCAGGCAGGCTTCCTCAGCATTCGCTCGCGGCACCACCAGCGCACGACCCGCCTTGCGCGCCGCCAGTGCGGCCGGCAACACCCCACGCACCGCTCGTACCGCGCCGGACAACGCCAACTCACCCAGACATTCCACATCATCCAGCGTCAGACACGGCACCTGCACACTCGCCGATAGAATTCCCAAGGCAATCGCCAGGTCAAACCGCCCGCCATCCTTGGGCAGATCCGCCGGCGCCAGATTCAAGGTGATCCGCCGCGCCGGAAACTGCAGCCCGGAATTGATGATCGCGCTGCGCACCCGATCCTTGCTCTCTTTCACCGCCGCCTCGGGCAGACCGACCATGGTCAGCGACGGCAGGCCGTTGGCCAGATGGACTTCGACGGTGACAGCGGGGGCTTCCACGCCAATCTGGGCGCGACTGTGGACGATGGAGAGGGACATGGTCGTTCCTTGAGCTGAATCGGGGAGCCGCTTCCTGCGGGTTTTTTAAGGGTAGTTGGGAGAAGACGCTTAAGCGGATCGAGCGGAGCGCGAAAATTTCTCAGGATGTTGCTGGAACAAGTCGCAAGGAATCTATCCAGTACTGCAAGCGGACATGCGAGTTGTTTGTGTAGGAAAAAGCAACGGATTCGGTGAGGACCGAGCCGCGTGAGTAGTCCATTTCTGAGAGTCTTGAAAGAACACCCAAATCACAAGATGGACTGTTTGCTTTGATGATTTCCGCGAATACACTCAAGATTAATGCATAACGTTAAGCTTTAAATTATGATCGTTAGCTTCGGATGTTCTGAAACCGAATACCTGTTCCGCAGCGGTAAAACCCGTTTCTGGTCAGCCATATTGAGTGTCGCGGAACGCAAGCTGACGATGCTTGATGCGGCAGCGGCATTAGCTGATCTCCGGTCTCCTCCGGGAAATCGGCTCGAAGCTCTGGAAGGAGATCGAAAAGGGCAATTCAGCATTCGGATCAACGCCCAATGGCGAATTTGCTTCGTTTGGGGGCTTAATGGCCCTGAGGGTGTGGAAATCGTCGATTATCACTGAGGTGACTATGACTAAGAATGGTATGCGTCCGGTTCATCCCGGTGAGATCCTCAAAGAGGAATACCTGGAGCCTTTGAGCCTTACAGCAGCTGCGTTGGCGAGAGCACTAAATGTGTCGACTCCGACGGTGAACGATATTGTTCTACGGCGGCGAGGTGTCAGCGCTGATATGGCGTTAAGGCTTTCTATCTGCCTGGACACCACCCCTGAATTTTGGCTGAACCTGCAATCGACTTACGATTTGCGAAAAGCTGAAATTGAGAAAGGAGCTTCCATCCGTGATCAAGTTGAACGGCTGGCACATTGCGCTTGAATCCGAATTCAAGGTCGGACGGTTGGGAGCTCAAGAGTTGCGGTAACTATTTCTCAGAGAACATTTGTAAGGCGTCCTTTGGACGCCTTTTTTTGCTATCTAGTCAAATTCACTGTCTTCTTCCAGCCAGCAGGCCACTTGGCTCAAGCTCTGGCCCACACGTCACGGCAACTTCAATAAACCTCAGTTGATTGGCTGAAGGGCGCACGCTCAAACTAAGCGTTTCTGCGCGCAGTTCAAAAATTTTAAGCAGCTTTGCTTTTCGCTTTTTTAGACTCATACGGACCTTGTGCTTTTGGCGTTTAGGTTGGGTATTCATATCAACTGCAATGCCTTTTTCCACCAAGAACCTGCTGTTCCTATCGGACGTTTTACCTGCTCTCGTTCCACCACCATCAACGGCACATCCTGCAACCGTATCCACGGCTGATTATTCCAATGCAACAAACTCAACGTCATGTCCGGCCAACTGAGCAAGCTGAGGTGTGGACGTTCGCTTGTGCTGGGGTGTTGGGCGTCGCGCAGGGTGGGGATGACTTGGTGGGTGAGCCATTCGCGCAGGGCCGGTATTCGGGGCAGTAGTGGTAGACGAGGAGGGCGTAGATGCCGGATTCGCTGATCAGCAGGGTGTTTTCGATTTGATTGTGGATCAGGGTTTTGCTGGTCTGGTATTGGTCGGGGTCGAGTTTTCGCAGCATGCGTTCGTTGAGGTAGATGTGCAGCAGGCGGCTCAGGTCTCGGGCGCAGAACCAGGGTTGGTTCTGGATGAGGAGAGCGTGGAGGGGGAGTTTGTGGCGGGTGAAGATGCTAGGTGTCAGGTAGTTTTCGTCCATGGTTCAGTTCTCGAATTCAAGTGAAGAAAACTGCTTCTGTTCGTCGCCAAACGAAAAGGGTGGCAGCTATGCGCGGGTTGGCGAACCGGTGAATTCGAAACCGGCAGACCCTGAGGTCTCCCACGCAAAGCCGCCATAACTCGTTGAGAGAAAAAATCTCTGTGAGTTTAGTTGCATTGCGTCAAATTCGATCCGGGTCGCCAAACCCGCTGCTGAACATTCAGCATCGGATGAGCTTAGAAACCTGGGCTTTTCGGCGCAATCGGACGGCGGTGGTGCAGGTTGTAGGACGTTGCCGGGATGGTTGAAGGGCTGGAGATCAAAAGATCGCAGCCTTCGGCAGCTCCTACAGGGGGCGCGGATTATTCAGCGGACGGCGTCAGCTTCGCTTCCATCTCGGCAACTTTGGCTTCGAGGCTTTCAAGTCGAGCGCGAGTACGCGCCAACACAACCATCTGACTATCAAATTCTTCACGGCTCACCAGGTCGAGTTTGCTGAACGCACTCTGCAGCAGCATCTTGAACTGGCTTTCGATTTCGGCTTTTGGCAGCGGGGTGTCGCCGTTGAACAGGCGGGAGGCGGTGCCGCTCAGGGCGTCGAGGAAGTCTTTGGGCGCGAGCATGGTGGATGTCCTGGAAACAATGGCCGGCAGTGTATCACGCAGTGTCTATAGTCAATCTCGTGGTCAGGGATGCACGCTTTTCGCGCAGGCGGACGGACGGCGACGCACCGTTGTTGTGCGTATCCGCTGTGCCTTCTGCACGGGATGGCTTGCGGCAGCGGCCAAGGGATTGAAATCAGGGGATTTTGGCGAGATGGCAAGCTTTCTGCTTAGTCACCTTCGACCCATGCACTGATGCAGTCGCTGTGACGAATGCAGTGCGGCAGACGGAGCGGGGAGTTTCGTCAGCAGCGGTTAGCTGGCGTCAGTCGGGCAGGTAAGGCCGACGATGCGTTACAAAGCCAGGCACTGCGCTTAGACTTGAGTCGGGTTTGTTTTCCTGGGGCAAGTCCACCAATTCGGGAGAGAGTTTCATGAAGCTAGTCACTGCCATCATCAAGCCGTTCAAGTTGGACGACGTGCGCGAGTCGCTGTCCGAAATCGGCGTGCAGGGCATTACCGTTACTGAAGTCAAAGGCTTCGGCCGGCAGAAGGGTCACACCGAGCTGTATCGCGGCGCGGAATATGTGGTCGATTTTCTGCCCAAGGTGAAAATCGACGTGGCCATCGACGACAAGGATCTGGATCGGGTTATCGAGGCGATAACCAAAGCGGCCAACACCGGCAAGATCGGTGACGGCAAGATCTTCGTGGTCAATCTGGAACAGGCGATCCGCATCCGTACCGGCGAAACCGATACCGACGCGATCTAAGCGCCGCCACAAACCCCAACGCCCCAGGAGAAAACAATATGACTCTGCGTAAATTCGCAGGGCTAGGAGCCCTGTTGTCCATCGTAATGCCAAGCCTTGCAATGGCGGCAGACGAAGTGGCGGCCCCGGTCCTCAATTCCGGCGACACTGCCTGGATGCTCACCTCGACAGCCCTCGTGCTGTTCATGACCATCCCGGGCCTGGCGCTGTTCTACGGCGGCATGGTTCGCTCGAAAAACATTCTTTCCGTGATGATGCAGTGCTTCGCCATTACCGGTCTGATCAGCATCCTGTGGGTCATTTATGGCTACAGCATTGCGTTCGACACCACCGGCATGGAGCAGGGCGTCGTCAACTTCAACTCGTTCTTCGGCGGCATGGGCAAGGCGTTCCTCGCCGGTGTCACGCCTTCGAGCCTGACCGGCCCAGCGGCTTTGTTCCCTGAGGCGGTGTTCATCACCTTCCAGATGACCTTCGCGATCATCACCCCGGCGCTGATCGTCGGTGCGTTCGCTGAGCGGATGAAGTTCTCCGCGATGCTGATCTTCATGGCTATCTGGTTCACCCTGGTTTATGCACCGATCGCGCACATGGTCTGGTCCGGCAACGGCGGCCTGATGTGGGACTGGGGCGTGCTCGACTTCGCCGGCGGCACCGTGGTGCACATCAACGCCGGTGTGGCTGGTCTGATTGCCTGCCTGGTATTGGGCAAGCGCAAAGGCTTCCCGACCACCCCGATGGCGCCGCACAACCTCGGTTACACCCTGATGGGCGCGGCGATGCTGTGGGTCGGCTGGTTCGGCTTCAACGCCGGCTCCGCTGCGGCGGCCAACGGCACTGCCGGCATGGCGATGTTGGTCACTCAGATTGCTACCGCTGCTGCGGCACTGGGCTGGATGTTTGCCGAGTGGGTCACCCACGGCAAGCCAAGCGCACTGGGTATCGCATCGGGTGTGGTTGCCGGTCTGGTAGCGATTACTCCGGCTGCTGGCACCGTGGGCCCGATGGGCGCACTGGTGATTGGTCTGGCCGCAGGCGTGGTGTGCTTCTTCTGCGCCACAACCCTGAAACGCAAACTCGGTTATGACGATTCCCTGGACGCGTTCGGCGTGCACGGTATCGGCGGTATCCTCGGCGCGATCCTCACCGGTGTGTTCGCTGCGCCGGCGCTGGGTGGCTTCGGCACCGTTACCGATATCGGTGCGCAAGTCTGGATTCAGGTCAAAGGCGTGGGCTTCACGGTGATCTACACCGCGATCGTCACCTTCATCATCCTCAAGGTCCTGGACGCCGTCATGGGTCTGCGTGTGACCGAGGAAGAAGAGTCGGTGGGCCTCGATCTGGCACAACACAACGAACGCGGCTACAACCTGTAAGTACGCGCACTAAAAAACTTGCCCGGTTCGCCGGGCATTTTTTTGTCTGGAATTTGTCGCAGAGAGAATAGCTGAAAGGATTTTTCGTACGGCTTTGGTCGTGTTTACGACGAGCGTTTTTCTGCGGCCAATGGCTTACATCATTGCAGGAATATTAGGGCCTTTGTTTTTTCCCAGAGCGCGCTAGAATGCGCCCCGAACGTGCGGAGAACTGTATGTGGCAACAGACTCTGATAACCCTGCGGGCGCGGCCCCGGGGCTTTCATCTGGTAACGGACGAGTTACTCGCCGGGCTGCCTGAACTCAGGCAGTGTCGGGTCGGTCTGTTGCATTTGTGGCTGCAGCATACCTCGGCGTCGTTGACCATCAACGAGAACGCCGATCCGGCGGTACGTCGCGACTTCGAACGATTTTTCAATCGTCTGATCCCACAAGGAACAGACGGCTATGAGCATAACGACGAAGGCCTGGACGACCTCCCGGCGCACTTCAAGGCCAGTGTGCTTGGCTGCCAGATCAGTCTGCCGGTTTCGGCAGGTCGCCTGGCACTGGGAACCTGGCAAGGCGTTTATCTGGGCGAGCACCGTGATCATGGCGGTGCCCGAAAAGTCCTCGCCACCTTGCACGGTGAAGGGGCGTAAACCGTTGGTCATCAATGGTTACTGATTTTTTAACGGCGACTTTCGACAGTTGCCAAAGCTGGTCTATAACTAATCTGCTTTTCGCAAGTCATGAGGTAGAACATGAGCGACGATGATCTGGAAAACGACGACCTCGAAGTAGGCGACGAAGACGAGGCCGAAGAAGGCCTGGAAGCAGCAGCGGAAGACGTTGCTGACGACGATGGCGGTGACGATACGCCGGCCCCGGCTGCCAAAGGCAAAGCCAAGGCTGCGGTGTCGGTTGACGAATTGCCGAGCATTGAAGCCAAGAACAAGGAACGCGACGCCCTGGCCAAGGCCATGGAAGAGTTCCTGTCGCGTGGCGGCAAGGTTCAGGAAGTGGAGGCCAACGTGGTCGCCGATCCTCCGAAAAAGCCGGACAACAAGTACGGCAGCCGCCCTATCTGAGGCGTGCCGCTGGCTTGCTGAAAAGGCCCGCCGTCGCTGCGGGCTTTTTCATGCCTGGAATAAAGCTATCGAAACGAATGCAATTCCCTGTGGGAGCGAGCCTGCTCGCGAAAGCGGTGGGTCAGTCAACATCAGTATTGAATGACAGAATGCCTTCGCGAGCAGGCTCGCTCCCACAGGGGGTAGTAGATCAGTTTGAGGTGGCATTCCAGCGCGCGAGTACGGCTGGCAGATCCGTGAGGCTACGGATTTCAGCATCCGGCAGACGATCCGCTTCCCAGACTTTCCCCGCCGGGTTGAACCAGATCGCCCGCAACCCGGCCTGCTGCGCGCCGGCAATATCATCGCCCGGATGATCACCAATATGCACGGCAGTTTCGGCTGTAGCACCACCACGCTGCAACGCCTCATGAAACAACCGGGCATCCGGTTTGGCAATGCCGATGTCTTCCGCGCACAACGCAAACTTGAAGTAGTCCGCCAAACCCAGCCGACGCACATCGGCATTGCCATTGGTGACTACGCCAAGCGAGTAATGATTGGCGAGAATCTCCAGTACTGGTTCGACTTCAGGGAACACTTCGATCTGATGCCGAGCATGCAGAAACACTTCAAAACTCTTGTCCGCCAGCGTCGACGCCTCGTCATGGGCGTACCCGGCTTCTTCCAGTGCATGGAACAACACCCGCCGGCGCAGCGCGCTGATGCGATGTTTTAGCCCCGGCTCATTGGCCAGCACCCGCTCACGAATCCCCCACAAATGCTCCACCGGCACCGCACCCAGATTCGGCGCATGTTCGCTCAGCCATTCGCGCAATATCGCTTCGGCGCTGACGATCACCGGAGCGGTGTCCCACAAGGTGTCGTCGAGGTCGAAGGTGATCAACTGGATGCTCATGAATCATCGCCTTTCATGCGTTTGGCCCGGGGGTGGGCGCTGTCGTAGACCGCCGCCAGGTGCTGGAAGTCCAGGTGGGTGTAGATCTGCGTGGTCTTGATGTCCGAGTGGCCGAGCAATTCCTGCACCGCGCGCAGATCCTGCGAGGATTCGAGCAGGTGGCTGGCGAAGGAGTGGCGCAGCATGTGCGGGTGCAAGTTCTGCCCCAGTTCGCGTTCGCCGGCGAGTTTCACTCGCACCTGAATCGCCCGTGGACCGAGGCGTCGGCCTTGCTGGCTGACGAATACGGCGTCGTCTGCGGGGTTGGTCATGGCCCGCAGAGGCAGCCATTGTTCGAGGGCTTCGCGGGCCTTTTTGCCCACCGGCAGCAGCCGGGTTTTACTGCCCTTGCCGAGGACTTGAACCATGCCATCGGCGAGGTCGAGTTGATCGAGATTGAGTCCGGTCAGTTCGGAAAGGCGCAGGCCGGAAGAATAGAACAACTCAAGAATCGCCTGATCGCGCCGCGCGAGAAAATCATCCTCGACCGCCCCTTCAAGCAGTTGCAGTGCGCGATCAGTATCGAGGGTTTTCGGCAGTCGGCGCTCGCCTTTTGGCGGTGCCAGACCCGTCGCCGGGTCGTGGTCGCAAAGACCTTCGCGATTCAGATAGTGATAGAGCCCGCGTACTGCCGAGAGCAGCCGCGCGAGGCTGCGCGAGGATTGCCCCTGCGCATGCAGACGGGCGATCAGGCTGCGCAGGCGCTGAATGTCCAGCGCCGCCCAGCTGCCGATGTTCTGTTTGACGCACCAGCCAAGGACTTTATCGAGGTCGCGGCGATAGGCCGAGAGCGTGTGCGGCGACACCTGTCGCTCACTGCGCAGGTGTTCGCAGTAAGCGTCCAGTTGCCGTTCCATGCTCAGCGTACCGAGCGCAGGGAGCTATTGACCCGTGGCAGCACACGGCCCATGACTTCGGCGATGTAGCTGAGGAACAGCGTGCCGACCGAACTCTTGTAGTGCTGCGGGTCACGGCTGGCGATCGCCAGAATGCCGTGGATGCCTTGATGGCTGACCGCGACGACGGCAGTGGAGCCGATCTGCTTGCGTTGTTCTTCGCCGAAGAGGAAGTCCAGTTCATGCTCACGCAGGCTGCCGCTGACGCTTTTGCCTTCGGTAAGCAAGCCGCCGATGGCGACTTGGGCGTCAGCGTGAGTGACCCAGCGACCGACCGGCGCCGGGTTGTCACCGAGCAGGATCAGGCTGACAAAGGGCACCTGAAAATCCTGGCGCAGGCTGTCTTCGACGCTGATCACCACGTCTTCGAGGCTGGCGGCGTCCATCAGGGACAGTATGAGGCGGCGGGTCTTGTCGAACAGGCGATCGTTGTCGCGGGCGACGTCCATCAACTGCGAGAGGCGATGGCGCATCTCGATGTTACGGTCGCGCAGAAGGGTCATCTGCCGCTCGACCAGCGAAACGGTATCGCCACGCTGGTGGGGAATACGCAGGGCGGGCAGCAGTTCTTCGTGCTCGACGAAGAAGTCCGGATGAGCCTCGAGGTATGCGGCAACCGCTGCCGCCTCCAGGCTCTCGGACGCTGATTCGTCGGACTGTCGGGCGGGTACCTGAGGCTTATCGGTCATGGTTTCTGCTCACTCAAAGACGTACTTGTCCTTCGTATACACGCACTGCCGGACCGGTCATCAGCACCGGTTGGCCAGGGCCTGCCCATTCAATGGACAGGCGCCCGCCGGGCAGGTCGATCAATAGCGGCGAATCCATCCACCCCTGGCTGATCGCAGCGACAGCCGCTGCACAGGCGCCGGTACCGCAGGCTTGGGTTTCCCCGGCACCGCGTTCCCACACGCGCAACTGCGCACGGTTACGGTCGATGACCTGGAGAAAACCGACATTCACTCGCGCGGGGAAGCGCGGATGGTGTTCGATTTTCGGCCCCAGCTCATGCACCGGTGCACTGTTGATGTCCTGCACGCGCAACACGGCGTGCGGGTTGCCCATCGACACGGCTGCCAGTTCGACCGTGGTGCCGTCGACTTCCAGCTGATAGCTGGTCGCTTGCGCTGGCGCTTCGAACGGAATGTCCGCTGGCACCAGACGCGGGGCGCCCATGTTCACGCCGATCTGGCCGTCGTTACGCACGTCCAGTTCGATGATGCCGCCCTTGGTCTCGACGCGAATCTGCCGTTTGGCGGTCAGACGCTTGTCGAGCACGAAGCGTGCAAAGCAGCGCGCACCGTTGCCGCACTGCTCGACTTCCGAGCCATCGGAATTGAAGATCCGGTAACGGAAATCCACGTCCGGATTGCTCGGAGCCTCAACGATCAGCAACTGGTCGAAACCGATGCCGGTGTGGCGGTCGCCCCACTGCTTGGCGTGCTTTGGCTGAATATGCGCGTGCTGGCTGACCAGGTCGAGAACCATGAAGTCATTGCCCAAGCCGTGCATTTTAGTAAAACGCAGCAGCATGGGTTACTCCGGCAGCAGGCTTTCGCCGGCAAACAGCTCGGCCACGGTTTCGCGGCGGCGCACTTCAAAAACCTGAGCACCGTCTACCAACACTTCGGCAGCACGGCCACGGGTGTTGTAGTTGGAACTCATCACAAAACCGTAGGCACCGGCCGAATGCACGGCCAGCAGATCGCCTTCGGCCAGGGCCAATTCACGGTCCTTGGCGAGGAAGTCACCGGTTTCGCAGATCGGGCCGACGATGTCGTATTTGCGCGCAGCGGTGTCACGCGGTTTGACCGCGGTGACGTCCATCCACGCCTGATACAGCGCCGGGCGGATCAGGTCGTTCATCGCCGCGTCGACGATGGCGAAGTCTTTATGTTCGGTGTGCTTGAGGTACTCGACCTGCGTCAGCAGCACGCCGGCATTGGCGACGATGAAACGGCCCGGCTCGAACACCAGCGCCAGGTCACGTCCGTTCAAACGCTCGCGCACAGCCTTGATGTAGTCGGCAGCCAATGGCGGCTCTTCATCGCGATAGCGCACGCCCAAACCACCACCGAGATCGATGTGGCGCAGGTGAATGCCGCAGTCGCCCAGACGGTCGACCAGATCCAGCAGGCGATCGAGCGCATCAAGGAACGGTGGCAGGGTGGTCAGTTGCGAACCGATGTGGCAGTCGACACCGACCACTTCCAGGTTCGGCAGATGCGCGGCGCGCACGTACACGTCTTCGGCGTCGGCGATGGCGATGCCGAACTTGTTCTCTTTGAGACCGGTAGAAATGTACGGGTGGGTGCCGGCATCGACGTCCGGGTTCACGCGCAGCGAAACCGGGGCGCGAACGCCCAGCTCGGCGGCGACCACTTGCAGGCGCTCCAGCTCGTCGGTGGATTCGACGTTGAAGCAGTGCACGCCGACTTCGAGGGCGCGACGCATGTCGTCACGGGTCTTGCCGACACCGGAGAAGACGATCTTGTCAGCGCTGCCGCCAGCGGCCAGAACGCGTTCCAGCTCGCCACGGGAAACGATGTCGAAACCGGCACCGAGACGGGCCAGGACATTCAGTACGCCGAGGTTGGAGTTGGCCTTGACCGCAAAGCAGACCAGGTGCGGCATGCCGGCCAAAGCATCGGCGTAAGCCAGATACTGAGCTTCGATATGCGCGCGCGAGTACACATAAGTAGGCGTACCGAAACGATCGGCGATGGCGGACAGCGCCACACCTTCCGCGAACAGTTCCCCGCCACGGTAGTTAAAAGCGTCCATGGCGATCCCTTATTGGTAAACGTCGTGCTTATGTGCTTTGGACGGTTGCTTCTGCGAAGACTGGGCTTGCTCGGCCGGGTCCTGATCGTCATCCGGCAGGTACAGCGGGCCTTTTTGACCACAGGCCGAAACGAGGCAGGCAACCGCGACGAGCGCAGCAAGGGAAGAGATCAGGCGCTTCATGGCGAAATCCTTGAAAATGCGTTAATTGCGCCGGAGTATACCGGCCACCCGGCGGCTTGCCTATGTGATGGCCTTCCCGTCCGGCGGGGCTTGCCCGTGAGCACTGGTAACCCTGTGTGAGCGAGCCTGCTCGCGATGGCGGTGTGTCAGGCAACAATAATGTTGAATGTGCCGGCCATTCGCGAGCAGGCTCGCTCCCACAGGGTTGGGTGTTCGATGCCCTGACCGGTGCTTGGTCGTTAATCTTTGCAATCGGCCGGCAGCGTCCGTATCTTTCGGCGCTTGAGCCTGATCAGACATTTTTTGAGGTTGCCGCAATGAGTTTGTCCGAAGCCCGTTTCCACGATCTGGTCGATGAAACCCAGGAAAAACTGGAAGACATCTTTGACGAGAGCGACCTGGACATCGATCTGGAAAGTTCGGCCGGTGTGCTGACCGTCAAGTTCGAAAACGGCTCGCAGCTGATCTTCAGCCGCCAGGAGCCGCTGCGTCAGCTGTGGCTGGCAGCGGTGTCCGGTGGTTTCCACTTCGATTACGACGAAGAAAGCGAGCGCTGGATGTGCGACAAGAGCGAAGAGCAACTGGGCGAAATGCTAGAGCGCATCGTCAAGCAGCAGGCTGGCGCTGAATTCGATTTCGAAGGTCTGTGATTCCGTGACTGACACCGCTCCCGTTCGTCCACCGAAGCCGCTGTACAGCAACATCAGCCCGGCCGTGCCTTCGCCGTGCAGCGGCGTTTGCCGATTGGATGAGCAGAAGGTCTGCCTCGGCTGCTTCCGCCATGTCGAAGACATTCGCGAATGGCGCTCGGCAGACGATGACCGGCGACGTGTGATTTGCGCGCAGGCGTCGCAGCGCAAACAGTGCGGCGGGGCGTGACTTGTATATTTTTTGAGCTGTGATAGTGTCCGAACACGCCTCAACCCATCGAGGCCTGGTGAAAACCCCGTCTTTTTTGGCGGGGTTTTGCTTTTTTTGTGTGCAGAAGAAAGGAGTCTGCCCGGATCATGACCGCACCTTCCATCACCCTTACCCGTCTGGACGTGCAACGTCTGGAGCGCCTGATCGACAGCCTGGATGACACGCTGCCGGGCGTGATTGCGCTGCAAACCGAGCTGGATCGCGCCGACACCGTGGTCGGTCACGATGAAGTGCCCGCCGATGTCGTGACGATGAATTCCCGTGTGCATTGCCGCGAAGAAGGCAGTGGCAAGGATTACCACCTGACGCTGGTCTATCCGAAGGACGCCAACGCCGATGAAGGCAAGATCTCGATCCTGGCTCCGGTCGGCAGCGCGTTGCTGGGCCTGAAAGTCGGTCAGCACATTGACTGGCCGGCACCCGGTGGCAAGACCCTCAAACTGACTTTGCTGGAAGTCGAATCGCAACCGGCCAACGGTGGCGCGTTTCCCGAGTAACCCGCCTCAGACCTGTTCGAGTGCCTCGTTCAGGGCGCGCTCCAGATCAGCCTTGTAGCGCAGATACAGATTGCTTGAACTCTGCCCGTCACCGAGCAGGCCCGAAAGGTCGAGGTCGGTGATGTAGCAGCGATAGCGTTCGCTCTCGCGGCGCTGCTCGACGATCTCCCGGGCGACCACGCTGAACAGCTGGTCGCCATGTTCCAGTTCGCTGAATTCCCGTTGATTGCAATACAGGGTGACCTGCACTTCGCCCGGTGCGGCTTTGCCGACGATCGCTTGCACGTCGTAGAACGGCTTGTTCACTGGCGTCTGCGGTGCCGGCCGCGCTTCGACCCGGCGCGCGCGCCCCGGACCTGAAGGCAATAGCTGGTAATACAAAGTGTCGAGACGGCCGTCGGGACCGGCGTCCATCGGCAGCACGGCTTCGCGGCGAAACAGAATCGATTGCAGGAAGCGCTGCAACGGCACCAACAGACTCTGCTCGTCGTGATAGGGCAAATGTTGCTGCCACAGCGCGTTGAACTCATCCAGCACGTACAGCTCGGCCTGCTGCTCGGTGATCCGATAGAACACTTGAATGCACTCCGGCTGGCCCATCGGCAGGATCAGTGCAAGGTCGTGATCTTCCAGTGCCATGGGATCCAGGTGCAGCGGACTGTAGCGCGGCTGTTCTTCGCCAAGGTAATCGAGCAGGGCCGGAAGGGTGGCAAGCGCCACATGGTTGACCTGGCCCGGCACCAATTCCAGCACGTGATAATGCTGCTGCACCTGAATCAGGTAGCGATGGTTCAACTCGCTGAGCAACAGGTTCTGCGCGGTGTCGATGATTTCTTCAACGCGACGGGCAATGAACTGCGCGCGGTTGTGGCAGAAGCAGCGTACCTTCAATGACGGCTGCAACGGCCCGCGCGGCAGGTTGTTGAGGTAATCGCGTAGGCAGTCGAGCAGCGCATGCGGGCCGTCGAAGCGGTTGACCAGTACTTCGTTCCAGCTGTTGAGCGTGACCTGATCCAGCGTCAGCACGAGGTTTTCGCGCACCCCGGCGTAACTCAGCGAGTCGGTACGCTCGGTGGTCATCAGGATATTGAGGTCGCGGTGATGCTTGAGCGGGTCGACGCCGACGTTGACCAGAATCAGCACTTCGCTTGGCACCGCTGCACGCAGCAACGGTTCTTCCGCGACGGTGGGCAAGGGCAGGGCGATGCACTGTTGCAGGCTGCCGAGCAGGTTGAACAGCTCGAACTCGCTCAGGTCGCTGGTGCCGGGATGCAGGGCCAGGCGGGTGCTGCTGTCGATCACGCCGTTGCGGTGGCACCAGGTCAGCAGCTCCAGTAACTCGCGGCTGCGCTTGATCGGTGCGAAGTGTTCCCACTCCAGTGCGGTCAGGCTGCCGTTATATAAGCCCCACTGGGTTTGTCCCGGTTCCTTCTTGTTGCGCGACTGCACCAGGGTCAGGGTGTCTTCGGCCAGATCCGGGGCGATGCCGGGGTTGATGAACTCGACCTTGTCGGCCTTGCGTTCGAAGGCTGCGTAGAGCCGGCGCCCCAGCACATTGAGATCGCGTTTATTGATCAGGCTGACGGTTTGTTCTGTGCGGGCGAACTGGGTCAGGAAGCGGTAGCTGTAGTTCAGCTCATTGACCAGTGCGCGACGCTCGGCGCTGACCTGGCGGACTTTCCACTGGCTGCGGCTGTCGAGCAGCGTCAGTTGTCGCTGATCCCAATGCCATTCGCTGGCCAGTCGTTCCAGCAACGTGCGTTGCCAGCTCTGGGTGCGGCTGTTGCCAGTGAGCTTGCGGTTGACCTTCAGGTACAACGCGCGACGAACCAGCTCCAGCCGTTCCGGCTCGTTGCGCGCGGTGAGGTATTCCTCGATACGCCGGTACACGACCATGTACGGATCCAGTTCATCCAGATCCAGCTGGTTGGCGAACACGGCTTTTTTGAAGCGCAGGCTCAGGCACTGCACCTGCGGGTGTTCGCTGGCGTAGACCTCGGTCAGCAGCAGCTTGAGCACCGATTTATAGGGTGACTCGATGCCCTTGAACAACTGCCACAATCCGGCGCCGATGAACTCGCCCGGCGGAATCCGCGCCAGATGACCAAGGTCGAGGGTTTCGTCGGCGCGGATAAAACGCTTGGACAGCAGGGTGTGGGTGTAAAGGTCGTACGCGGTTTCTTCGTAAACCGGCACCAGCCACCAGATCGGTGTGCGCCCTGCCAGCCAGATTGCAGTGCGATAAAACTCGTCGAGCAGCAGATAGTGCTGAGTGCTGCCGCAGTTTTCCGAGCTGAGCTGGGTGTCGCGTTCGCCTTTGACGAAGCGCTCCGGGTCGATCAGGAAAAAATGCGCTTCGGCGCCCTGACTCGCCGCCCAGGCTTCCAGCAACTGGCATTTTTTGCGCAGTTCGGCGAGCTCGCTTTCGCTCAGGTCCGGCGCGTGGCAGACCCACACGTCCATGTCACTCTGATCGGCTTGCGCCAGCGTACCAAGGCTGCCCATCAGGAACAGGCCGTGAATCGGTCGCGGCGGATTGCTGCCGTGACGCGGTTTGTACGAAAACGAACGAGTCAGACGCTGTGCTTCGGTCAGCACGTTGGCGTCGGGCTCGTAATTCGACAGGCCGGCCGGCGTGCTGCCCGACACGTAGCCCGGCAGCAGCGGGTGATTAACATGAAAGAACAGCGGCAACAGCGTCAGTACGCTTTGCTGGCGTGTCGACAGCCCTTCAAGGGCACGACCGAGGCGGCCTTCATTGAGTTTGAGAAAACGCGCGCGCAGCTGGCTGAGTACCTTGCGGTCGATGCCTTCGTCCAGGTCGGGGCGGATTTCGTGGGTGCGCGTCATGTCAGCTCAAACCGGCTCGCAAGCTCGGACGAAGAGGGTCTCGGAATGGGAGGCAGTTTAGCCTTTGCGCAGCGGGACTTTTAAGCTGAATTTGTTTTTTGACGTCAGATTTCTATCGCGGATGGCCGGGCAAGCCCGCGGAAATCCCGTGGCAGGAGTTCCCGTGGGCGAAGTCAGGGGGAATCAGGCGGTTTCCTGCTCTCTCAGAATGGTCAGCACGGTTTGCACACTTTGTGCGGCATCGCGACCGAGGCTGGTCAGATACCCGCCATCGGGCTGGTCGGTCAGTTCTTTTTCAAAGAGGCGTTTGGCGGCGGCGATGTGTTTCGGGGCAGCGGTCTGATGAATTTTCAGACCTTCCTGGGAACTGTCCAGGTTGAAGAGTGCGAGGACTTCCAGTTCGGCAACCAACTCAGGGGTAAGCGACATAAGGACTCCAGACTTTCTAGGAATTGGACGACAGCGTCCCTAAGGTGAACCCGCTTTTGCGGCATGTCCAGTGCTCAGATCAGGGATTTTGTCTTGAGGCGGATTGCAGTGTAGTCGGGAGGCGGGAGTTGGCTGGATGGATGGGTGACAAATTGTGTGGGAGCGAGCCTGCTCGCGAAAGCGGTGTGTCATTTAGCGTTGTTTTTGCTGATGCACGGCATTCGCGAGCAGGGGGATGTGTTTGGCTTACTGCTTTTCTGGCGGTAATTCCGGCAAGGCGCGCAGCGCCGCTTCGTACCATTCGGTATTGAACGCACGGTCTTCATCGAGCATCGCGTCGATTTCGTAAGCCAGCACGTGAGCCATCAGATTGAGGATTTCTTCGCGCTCGACACCCACCAGGGTCAGCTTGTTGAACGTCGCTTTGGCGGCCGGCGGATTGTCGCTTTCGATCTGGTTTTCGATGGCTTCGATCAACGTCGCTTCGGTGAACTCTTCTTCGTCGTTGTCATTGTCGATGTCTGTCGGCTCGCTCATGGCAGGCTCCTCATGGAAAGGCGCCAGTTTACCCGCATTCAGTGGCGTGATGCTGCTGGCGGGAAAGGCTTGAGCGATCTATAAACAGGCACTGCCCACCCCGCACGGCCTGGAGGCTATGTGATGTTCAAGCTCTACGGATTCTCAGTCAGCAACTACTACAACATGGTCAAACTGGCACTGCTGGAAAAAGGCCTGCCGTTCGAAGAGGTCACGTTCTACCCGACGCAGACACCGGAGTCTCTGGCCATCAGCCCGCGCGGCAAAGTGCC
Organism: Pseudomonas sp. Mb7; assembly: GCF_054790525.1. NCBI lineage: Bacteria > Pseudomonadati > Pseudomonadota > Gammaproteobacteria > Pseudomonadales > Pseudomonadaceae > Pseudomonas > Pseudomonas sp. Mb7. The sequence goes on along the minus strand of NZ_CP186501.1, from coordinate 5,394,680 downwards.
GGTGCTGGGTGTAGACGATGGTTTTATCAACGAAACCGCGATCATCCTCGAATACCTCGAACAGACCCAGAAAGGCACGCCGCTGCTGCCGAGCGATCCGTTCCAACGCGCGCAGGTGCTGGCGATTGCCAAGGAAATCGAGCTGTACATCGAGTTGCCGGGACGCGCTTGTTACGGCGAGGCGTTCTTCGGCATGACCCTGCCGGAGGCGATCAAGGAAAAGACCAAGACTGAATTGCAGCTGGGTTTCGCCGCGCTGGGACGACACGGAAAATTTTCTCCGTACGTGGCGGGCGACAGTATGAGCATTGCCGATTTGTATTTCCTCTACAGCGTGCCGCTGGCCTATGCGGTCGGGCAGAAGCTGTTCGGGATTGATTTGCTGGCGGAGATGCCGCAGGCGAAGGCGCTGCTGGAGCGGTTGGAGCAGAATCCGCATGTGCAGAAGATCGCGGCAGACAAGGAAGCTGCGATGCCGGCGTTTTTGGCGATGATCGCTGCCAAGAAGTGAGTTTTATAGCGCTCTGAAGGAAGCCTTCGCGAGCAGGCTCGCTCCCACATTTGGATTTTTGTTGAACACAAAATTTGTGGCCGACAAAAATCCCCTGTGGGAGCGAGCCTGCTCGCGAAGCTTTTGGCTTTTGGCCTTTAGCGGCTAGCGATCAGCGCCTGACCGCGCACCACCGCTGCCTTGACCTGCGCCGGCGCAGTGCCGCCGATATGATCACGGGCATTCACCGAGCCTTCCAGGGTCAGCACGGCAAACACGTCCTGCTCGATCTGATCACTGAACTGACGCAGTTCTTCCAGGCTCATCTCGGCCAGATCCTTGCCAGTGTCGACGCCGTACTTCACCGCGTGACCGACGATTTCGTGGCAATCACGGAACGGCAGACCACGGCGCACCAGATAATCTGCCAGGTCGGTCGCGGTGGAGAAACCGCGCAGCGCCGCTTCACGCATGATCGCGTGTTTCGGTTTGATCGCCGGGATCATGTCGGCAAAGGCACGCAGCGAATCGCGCAGTGTGTCGGCGGCGTCGAACAGCGGCTCTTTGTCTTCCTGGTTGTCCTTGTTGTAGGCCAGCGGTTGGCCTTTCATCAGGGTCAGCAAACCCATCAGTGCACCGAACACACGGCCGGTCTTGCCACGCACCAGCTCCGGTACGTCAGGGTTTTTCTTTTGCGGCATGATTGAGCTGCCGGTGCAGAAGCGGTCCGGCAGATCAATGAACTGGAACTGCGCACTGGTCCACAGCACCAGCTCTTCGGAGAAGCGCGACAAGTGCATCATCGCGATGCTCGCGGCCGAGCAGAATTCGATGGCGAAGTCGCGATCGGAGACGTTGTCCAGCGAGTTGCCGCCAACTGCGTCGAAGCCCAGCAGTTGCGCGGTGTATTCGCGGTCGATCGGGTAGGTGGTGCCGGCCAGCGCGGCGCTGCCCAGTGGCATGCGGTTGGTGCGCTTGCGGCAGTCGACCAGACGCTCGTAGTCGCGGCTGAGCATTTCGAACCAGGCCAGCATGTGGTGCCCGAAGGTCACTGGCTGCGCGGTCTGCAGGTGGGTGAAGCCCGGCATGATGCTCGCGGCTTCGCGCTCGGCTTGCTCCAGCAGGCCTTTCTGCAGGCGGGTGATCTCGGCGAGGATCAGGTCGATTTCGTCACGCAGCCACAGGCGGATGTCGGTGGCGACCTGGTCGTTACGGCTACGGCCGGTGTGCAGCTTTTTACCGGTAACGCCGATGCGGTCGGTCAGGCGTGCTTCGATGTTCATGTGCACGTCTTCGAGGTCGACACGCCAGTCGAACTGGCCGGCCTCGATTTCGCCCTGAATGGTCTTCAGGCCGTCGATGATGCTGTCGCGCTCGGCATCGGTCAGCACGCCGACCTTGGCCAGCATGGTGGCGTGGGCGATCGAGCCCATGATGTCGTGGCGATACAGGCGCTGGTCGAAAGTGACGGAGGCGGTGAAGCGGGCGACGAAGGCGTCGACGGGTTCACTGAAGCGGCCGCCCCAGGACTGATTGGTCTTGTCAGTGCTCATGAATTCGCTCGTATCGGCTTGAAGAAAGAAGGCGTGAAACGCTGGCGCGGATAATAACAGGGTTGCCAATCCTGTCGCTGACACTGGTCGATACGTTTTTTTCTCATTGCGTCAGCCATAGTGGCCGCTGGTGCTGGGAGATTTGCACAAGGATATTTTTCGATTGAGCAATATCGGCCCGGCGAGCGTCTACAGTTGGACATAAGGGTCGACGCGGCTCTGGATCGCGCAAAGGTCTGGCCGGCGACTATAAGAAGAGGGGGTGGGTGTTTTGTCCTTCGGCAAACCCCGTGAGAAACGCAGGAAACAGCGGGCTTTGAGCAGTACGACCCGGACACTGGCAAATATTGCTGGCCGACGTACGGCACTTTTTGGCGCTCGGGCTAGTCTTAGCGTGGATCGCGGTGACGGACGTCACTTCACCTGTCTACGCTATCCTTGTGCGAGACTCACGCAGGAATCCAGCGCAATATGAATGTCCTGATCGTTGATGACGAACCACTGGCTCGCGAGCGCCTCAGCCGAATGGTGAGCGAGCTCGAGGGTTATACAGTTCTGGAGCCCGGCGCCACGAATGGCGAAGAGGCGTTGGCACTGATCGACAGCCACAAGCCGGATATCGTGCTGCTCGATATTCGCATGCCGGGTCTCGATGGCCTGCAGGTTGCTGCCCGTCTGTGCGAACGTGAAACGCCGCCGGCCGTGGTGTTTTGCACCAGCCCCGATGAATTTGCCGTGGAAGCCCTGCAGGCCAGCGCCGTGGGCTATGTGGTGAAACCCGTGCGAACCGAACATCTGCATGACGCCCTGAAACGGGCTGAACGTCCCAATCGGGCGCAACTCTCAGCCCTGACCCGTCCCGCTGCCGAAAGTGGCAACGGCCCGCGCAGCCATATCAGCGCCCGAACCCGCAAAGGCATCGAACTGATCCCGCTGGATCAGGTTGTCTACTTTATCGCCGACCACAAGTACGTGACCCTGCGCCACGAGGCCGGTGAAGTGCTGTTGGATGAGCCGCTCAAAGCCCTCGAAGACGAATTCGGCGAGCGCTTTGTGCGTATCCATCGCAACGCGCTGGTCGCCCGCGACCGCATCGAACGTCTGCAGCGTACGCCGCTGGGGCATTTCCAGCTGTTTCTCAAGGGTCTAAATGGTGACGCGCTGATCGTCAGTCGTCGGCACGTGGCCGGTGTGCGCAAGATGATGCAGGGCCTGTAACCCGGTCATTCCGGACAGCTCCAGCTCCTTTTTACCAGGCACTGCGGGCCAGGGAGGCCGCGCCGACTCTGATTCAAGTCAAAGTGGATTTGGCTGAGCTGTTATTATCCGCCGTATCTATTCAGTACGGATTGATCCATGTCCTCTCGCGAAATCCGCATCGCCACCCGTAAAAGTGCGCTTGCCCTCTGGCAGGCCGAATACGTCAAAGCCCGTCTTGAAGCGGCCCACCCGGGCCTGCTGGTGACGCTGGTGCCCATGGTCAGTCGCGGCGACAAACTGCTCGATTCGCCACTGTCGAAAATAGGTGGCAAGGGCCTGTTCGTCAAGGAGCTGGAAACTGCGCTGCTGGAAAACCAAGCCGACATCGCCGTCCACTCGATGAAAGATGTGCCGATGGACTTCCCGGAAGGCCTCGGCCTGTTCTGCATCTGCGAGCGTGAAGATCCGCGTGATGCCTTCGTTTCCAATACTTATGCCAGCCTGGAAGCATTGCCTGCCGGCAGCATTGTCGGTACGTCGAGTCTGCGTCGTCAGGCACAGTTGCTCACCCGTCGTCCGGATCTGCAGATCCGCTTTCTGCGCGGCAACGTCAACACCCGCCTGGCCAAACTCGATGCCGGTGAGTACGACGCGATCATCCTCGCCGCCGCCGGCCTGATCCGCCTCGGCTTCGAAGATCGCATCACTTCGGCGATCAGTGTTGATGACAGCCTGCCGGCCGGTGGCCAAGGTGCAGTCGGCATCGAATGCCGCAGCGCCGACACCGAAATCCACGCCTTGCTCGCACCGCTGCATCACGCCGACACCTCGTCGCGTGTGACTGCCGAGCGTGCTCTCAACAAACATTTGAATGGCGGCTGCCAAGTGCCGATCGCCTGCTATGCCGTGCTCGAAGGCGAGCAGTTGTGGTTGCGTGGTCTGGTCGGTGAGCCAAGCGGCGGCAAGCTGCTCAGCGCCCAAGCCCGCGCGCCACGTGCCGATGCCGAAGCACTGGGGGTGAAGGTCGCCGAAGACCTGCTCAGCCAGGGCGCCGACGACATTCTCAAAGCGGTCTACGGCGAGGCAGGTCACGAGTGACCGATTGGCGCCTGCTGCTGACGCGCCCCGCGGAAGACTGTGCGGCGCTGGCGCAGACGTTGGCTGGGCAGGGCGTTTTCAGTAGCTGTTTGCCGCTTCTGGACATTGTCCCGCTGCCAGTCTCTGAGAAAATTCGTCAGGCGATTACGCAGTTGCCAAGTTGCAGTGCAGTGATTGTCGTCAGCAAACCGGCGGCGCGTATTGCGCTGGATCTGCTCGAAGGTGCATCTGCGCTGACGATGCCGTGGTTCAGTGTCGGCGCGGCGACTGCGCAGATTTTGCTGGATCACGGTCTGGACGCGAGCTTCCCGGCCACCGGCGATGACAGCGAAGCCTTGCTGCAATTGCCGCGTCTGCGTGAGGCGGTCAGCCAGCCCGGAGCGCAGGTGTTGATCTTGCGCGGGGAGGGTGGGCGTGAACTGCTCGCCGAGCGCTTGCGTGAGCTAGGTGCTAGTGTCGAGTATCTGGAATTGTATCGACGCGACCTGCCAGCCTATGCCCCGGATGAGCTGCCACGGCGGATCGAAGCGGAACGCTTGAACGGGCTGGTGGTCAGCAGTGGACAGGGTTTCGAGCACCTGCGCCAAATGGCCGGTAATACCTGGCCGGCCATCGCGTCGTTGCCGTTGTTTGTACCAAGCCCAAGGGTCGCCGAGCTGGCACGTGCCGCCGGGGCTCAAACAGTTGTGGATTGCCGCGGCGCGAGTGCCGCGGCTTTGCTGACGGCGTTGCGGGAGTATCCCGAACCCGTTTTCTAATGCAAAGGATGGATACGTGAGCGAAACAGCCTTGCCAAAAGATGACGTCCAGCCTGTGATTGAACCCCAGGTTGAAACTCCACCGCCGGCCACAGAGCCGCGCCGAGGCAATGGATTGGCCATCGTCGCCTTGTTGCTCGGCGCCGCCGGTGTCGCGATCGGCGGCTGGGGTGTCTGGCAGGTTCGTCACCTGCAGACCAACACTCAACAGCAGTCCGGTGAAGTGCAGGCATTGAACGATCAGGCGCAGAGCCTGAAGCTCAATGAACAGCGTCTGACCGAGCGCCTCGCGCAACTGCCGGGTGCTGACGAACTTGTCGAGCGCCAGCGTCTGGTGACCCAGCTTCAAGGTGATCAACAGCGCCTAAATCAGCGCCTGGAAACCGTTCTTGGCGCCAGCCGCAAGGATTGGCGTCTGGCTGAGGCTGAGCATTTGCTGCGTCTAGCCAGTCTGCGTCTTTCGGCGTTGCAGGACATCAGCAGCGCTCAGGCGCTGGTCCAAGGCGCTGACGAAATCCTCCGTGAGCAAAACGATCCAGGCTCTTTCGCCGCCCGCGAGCAAGTGGCGAAAACCCTGGTGGCGCTGCGCAGTACTTCGCAACCGGATCGCACCGGTCTGTTCCTGCGCCTCGGTGCGCTGCGTGATCAAGTCATCGACCTCACCGAGCTTGCGCCGGAGTACAAGGATCGTGGCGAATCGCTGCTGGGCCTGACTGCTGACGGTGACGGCGCCAGTCGTTGGGCGCAGTGGTGGGATCAGGTCTCGCGCTATATCCGTATCGATTTCAATGCCGACAAGAATGTGCGGCCGCTGCTGGCCGGGCAGAGCCTGAGTCAGGTGCGTCTGGCCCTGAGCCTTGCGCTTGAGCAGGCGCAGTGGGCAGCCCTCAACGGTCAGGCGCCGGTCTATACCCAGGCGCTGGCCGAAGCGCGCGATGTGCTCAAGGGCAATTTCAACCCGGACAATCCGCAAAGCAAAGTGATGCTCGAACAGGTCGGTGAGTTGAGCAAGGAACCGGTCACGGTCACGACGCCTGATCTGGCCGGCACGCTGAGTGCGGTGCAAGCCTACCTTGAGCGGCGCAACGTTAACGCCGAAGAGTCGGTGAAACCCTTCGCCAAGCCTGCCGCCAACACCGCGCAGGAGATCACGCCATGAAACGCCTGTATGTGATCGTGTTTCTGGTGATCGCTGCGACAGCGGCGCTGGGTCTGGCGATTGCCGAGCATTCCGGTTACGTGCTGGTGGCCTACAAAAGCTTCCGCTACGAGTCCAGCCTGTGGGCGACGCTGGCGGTCATCGCGGTGTTGTGGCTGCTGATCTGGGGGATCAAGGCACTGGTCGAATTGGTCATGGCCTCCAGTGGCGTAGTCAACCCATGGTCGCGCCGCAACCGCAGTCGGCGCGTGCAGGTGGCGATCGAGCACGGTCAACTGGATCTGGCCGAAGGTCGCTGGGCCAGCGCTCAGCGTCACCTGTCTCGAGCGGCTGAAGCCGAGCGCCAGCCATTGCTGTACTACCTCGGTGCTGCTCGCGCAGCCAACGAGCAAGGTCTTTACGAAGAGTGCGATCGTTTGCTGGAGCGGGCGCTTGAGCGTCAGCCCCAGGCGGAGCTGGCCATCGCTTTGAGTCATGCGCAGTTGCAGACTGACCGTGGCGACACCGACGGTGCCTTGGTGACGCTGCAAGCGATGCACGATCGCCATCCACACAATGCGCAGACGTTGCGTCAGTTGCAGCGCTTGTATCAGCAGCGCGGCGAATGGTCGGCGGTGATTCGTTTGCTGCCGGAATTGCGCAAGGACAAAGTCCTGCCGCGCGCCGAACTGGCTGAACTCGAGCGCCGCGCCTGGGGTGAAAACCTCTCGCTGGCTGCGCAACGGGAAGAGGATGGCAGCGTGGGTTTGCAGTCGCTCACGCGCGCCTGGGAGCAGCTCACTTCGGCGCAACGGCAGGAGCCGCCGCTGGTGTTGGCGTACGCCGAACAGTTGCGGCAGTTGGGCGCCCAGGTCGAAGCGGAAGAAGTGCTGCGCACTGCCCTCAAACGCAAGTACGACAGCCATCTGGCCCGTCTCTACGGGCTGGTGCGCGGCAGCGATCCGGCCCGCCAGTTGCAAACCGCCGAAGGCTGGCTGAAGGAGCATCCGAACGATCCAAGCCTGCTGTTGACCCTCGGCCGACTGTGTCTGCAAACCAGTCTGTGGGGCAAGGCACGGGATTACCTGGAAAGCAGTCTGCGTGTGCAGCGCAATCCCGAGGCCTGTGCGGAGCTGGCGCGCCTACTCGCCCAGTTGGGCGATACCGAGCGCAGCAATCAGTTGTTCCAGGAAGGCCTTGGTCTGCTGGACGAGCGCCTGCTGGCCGCGCCGTTGCCGGTTCCGGCCCATGTCTGAAGTGGCGAGGGAGTTCGCTCCCTCGCTTACCTTTTGTGGCTGATTTTTCCACTTCGTTGAGCGCTTGAGGCAAATTCCTACAGCGGTCTACACCAATTCCTCTCGATCCTGTCGGGTTTTCCCTACACCTCTGGTGAACTGTCGGCAGGGCCTTGCCTTGAAAGGCTGACACGCTTTCCTCTACCGTAACCGTCTGTCTCTACTGTTACGGAAAAGCCATGTCGTTGGCCTGCTCACGCTCCTTGTTCTTCATGGCTTTCACTGCGGGGGCCTTTGCTCTGGGAGCTTCCTATTATCTTGAATATGCAGTCGGCCTGACGCCGTGCAGCCTGTGTCTGGTGCAGCGCCTGTTCCTCACGCTGTTGTGCGTAGTCAGTGGTCTGGCGGCGGTGCACGGTCCCAAACGTGTCGGTTTGTGGTTCTACTGGCTGTTGACCCTGGGCGCCAGCCTGGGTGGGACCACGGCGGCCTGGCGGCAGGTACTGATACAGAGCGATCCGATGCTGCACCTGCTCAATTGCTCGCCTGCTCCCGAGGCCTTGTTCAGTGGTCTGCCATGGATCTGTGCCCTGCAAACAATGTTTAGCGGCGGTACCGATTGTGCGGAAATATCCTGGACGCTGTTCGACCTGAGTGTCCCGGAGTGGAGCCTGCTGTTCTTTGTCGCGGTATCGATTCTGGCGGTGTATCAATTGTTGCGGCTGGTATGGAGTGCTCTGCAACGCCCGCTCAGCGGCCAAGCGTCGCACCCGGTGCTGTTGCGGGATTAAACACTTGTATGAACTTTATCTCCTGCGTACCTTGAAGCCATAGGCGTGCGGGCATAATCTGGCCCGCACGTGTCATTGGATTTATGTTGCTCGATGACGCTCTGCCCGGCCGACCCCCAAGCCAGAATCAAAAGAGGGGCGCGGGTGTAGAGCAGCATGACCCACAAGGGAAGAGAGATCGCCATGCTCGAAAGTTGTCAGAATGCTCAGGAACGTTGGGGTGGGGTTCATCTGCTGATCGACCGCTGGTTGCAAGAGCGTGAAGAGCTGATCGGTGCCTACGACAAGCTCGGCGCAGAGCCTGATTCGCTGTCCGAGAGCCGCAAGCCCTTGCAGGAGTTCTGCGGCGTGTTGGTCGATTACGTGTCGGCCGGGCACTTCGAAATCTACGAACAGCTGACTGGCGAAGCCAAGGCGTTCAACGACAAGCGCGGCCTCGAACTCGCCGAGACGATCTATCCGCGCATCGATGTCATCACCGAGAAGCTTCTAGCCTTCAACGACCTGTGCGATGAAGGCAAATGCGTTGCAGAGAAGTTCAAAGAGCTAGGTGGCCTGCTCCACGAACGCTTCGAACTTGAAGACTGCCTGATTGAAGTGCTGCACACAGCACACAAGGAAGAAGATCCGGTTCAGGCCTGATCCCGAACCCTGATCAAAAAAAACGGTGCGCCCGAAAGCGCACCGTTTTTTATTGCCTGATCAACTCGTCGCTCCACGCAATTCCACTTCAAACACCAGCGGTGTGAACGGCGCAATCAGGTCACCGGCACCGTCAGCGCCATAGGCCTGATCCGATGGAATCACCAGGCGCCATTTCGCGCCTACCGGCATGTTCTGCAACGCGGTGCGCCAGCCGGCAATCACGCTGTCGAGGTTGAACCATTGTGGCTGAGTGTTCTGATCGAACACGGTGCCATCCGGCAGCCGTCCGACATACAGCACCTGCACTTTTCCATCGGGGCCAGCCTTGCCGCCAGTGCCCGGTGTCAGCTCGGTGAGCAGGATGCCGTCAGCCAGTTCCTTAACACCCGGTTTGGCTTTTTCAGCGATGAGAAAGCGTTGCTCGTTTTCCATCGCCGCATCACTTGAAGGCTGTGCAGAGTGCTCGGCGTTTTGCGCTTCATGATCAGCCAGAATCTGCTCGATGCGTGCTTCGCTCAGCGCCAGCGGCTTGCCTTGGTAGGCTTGCTGCAAGCCATCGACCAACGCCTGAATCTGCAGTTGCGGGACTTCCTGACGCAGTCGTTCACCGAGGCTGGCACCGAGGCTGTAGGCCAGATCGTGAGCATCGTTCGCGGTGTTTTTTTCGTCAGCGTGAACGGCCGAAAAAACCATGCAGAGGGATAAAAAAAAGTAGCGCGACATGGGCACACTCCGTCCTGAGATGCGGTGGATTATGCCAGCGCGAACGTCTGCAACGGTGAACTGCTTTTGACTTCGCGCAGAACATTTTCGATTCGGTGCAACGCAACGCAATCGATACTGTCAAGATGCCCTAGCGGCGGTAACTGCAGAGGTCTAGTATGAGCCGCACTCACGTCAGCCAGGAGGTAAACCATGTCGGCCACCAAGAAGCCTGTAAATACTCCGTTGCACTTACTCCAACAACTCTCGGGCAGCCTGCTCGAGCATCTGGAAAACGCTTGCTCCCAAGCCTTGGCTGATGCTGAAAAACTGCTCGCCAAACTGGAAAAGCAACGCGGCAAGGCGCAAGAAAAACTGCACAAATCCCGCACCAAATTGCAGGACGCAGCCACTGCCGGTAAAGCCAAGGCACAGAACAAAGCCAAGGCCGCAGTGAAAGAACTGGAAGACCTGCTCGATGCCTTGAAGGATCGTCAGTCCGACACTCGCAGCTACATTCTGCAACTCAAGCGCGATGCACAGGAAAGCCTGAAACTGGCCCAGGGTGTGGGTCGCGTTCAAGAAGCCGTGGGCAAAGTACTGTCCACCCGCGCCGCCAAACCGGCAGCGGCACCGGCGAAGAAAGCGGCTGCCAAACCGGCTGCAGCCAAGCCTGCAGCGAAAACCGCAGCGGTTAAACCTGCGGCAAAAACGGCGGCCAAACCTGCTGCCAAGGCACCGGTGAAAGCGGCGACCAAGCCAGCTGCCAAAACCGCGGCAAAACCTGCGGCGAAAAAACCGGCTGCGACGAGCGCTGCCAAACCGGCGGCTAAAACCACTGCTGCAAAACCAGCTGTTGCCAAGCCAGCCGCTAGAACGGCCGCCGCCAAACCGGCTGCAAAACCAGCCGCGAGCAAAGCTGCTCCGGCGAAAGCTGCAGCTGCCAAACCGGCCGCTAAACCTGCGGCGAAAGCTGTGGCGAAACCAGCCGCAAAACCTGCTGCCAAAACCGCCGCTGCCAAGCCAGCCGCAAAACCGGCTGCCGCTAAACCCGCTGTAAAAGCCGCCGCAAAACCTGCCGCCAAGCCGGCTGCAAAACCAGCAGTGAAAGCCGCCGCCAAGCCAGCCGCGAAACCGGCCGCCGCTGCTAAACCAGCGACCACTGCTGCCAAGCCTGTTGCTGCAAAACCGGCCGCCAAACCAACTGCCAAACCTGCCGCCAAACCAGCCGTGAAAAAGCCTGCCGCTGCCAAACCAGCTGCCGCCAAACCGGCTACCACTCCAGCTGCCAAGCCTGCCGTGCCAGCCACTCCGGCCACGCCAGCCGCCGCTGCTCCAGCCGCCGCCACCTCGACTCCTTCGACTGCGCCATCGCCAGCCGCTGCGTCGAGCGTCAGCAACAACCCGACCAGCGCTTCCTAAGTGCCGGTTGCCGCGACGCGCAGCACTTGCAGCGCGTCGCGGTTCGGGCTGGCCGCCATGCCGGCCAATCCTTCAAGCCAGGTCTTCGAGCCTGCATCGTTTAGCGCCCATTCCTGCGCCACCCCTTCAAGCCGTGACAGCAACGCTCGCTCAGCCTCAAGCTCCAGTGATTTGATCTGCTCGCGCATGCCTTTCAGCACCGCATCATCAACGGCCCGTACTTTCCATAGCATCCGCAGGGAGCGCAGCGGCTGTACCACCTCGGTATCCCAAGGCTCGGTCAGCGTCTGAAGCTGGCTTACACGTTGTTCATCACAGATCACCCCGCGTTGTTCGAGCCATAAACCGCACAGCAGCAGGCACACATTGGCGCCCGCCGTTTGCAGTCGCAGGCAGGCATCTTCCACGCCCGGGCGGGCGTAGGTGGCAAGGGAAAAGCTCCACAGGTCAGAGGACATCGTGCTACTCGCGCCAGTTGTGAGCGAAGCTGGTAGACTCCGCCGCCATTATGATCCGACTTCAGAACCTGACTTTACAGCGTGGCCCGCAACGTCTGCTAGAAGACGCCGAGCTGACCCTGCACGCCGGCCACAAAGCCGGCCTCATCGGTGCCAACGGCGCCGGCAAATCGAGCCTGTTCGCTTTGATTCGGGGCGAACTGCACCCCGACTCGGGTGATTGCTTCCTGCCGGCTGACTGGCGCATCGCCCACATGCGCCAGGAGATCGAGACCCTTGAGCGTCTTGCCGTCGACTATGTGCTCGATGGCGATTTGCGTCTACGCGAGGTGCAACGTGACCTCGCCGCCGCCGAAGCGGCGCACGACGGTGCCGCTCAGGCCCGCCTGCACTCGGAACTCGACAGCGCCGACGGCTACACCGCCGACGCGCGGGCGCGCAAATTGCTCGCCGGTCTCGGCTTCACCAACGAGCAGATGGATCGCCAGGTAGGAGATTTCTCCGGTGGCTGGCGGATGCGTCTGAATCTGGCGCAGGCATTGATGTGCCCGTCCGACCTGTTGTTGCTCGACGAACCGACCAACCACTTGGACCTCGACGCGATCATCTGGCTCGAAGAGTGGCTGAAAAGCTACCCGGGCACCTTGCTTCTGATCTCCCACGACCGTGATTTCCTCGATGAAGTCGTCGATCACGTGGCCCACGTCGATCAGCGCAAAATCACCCTGTATCGCGGCGGCTATACCGCGTTCGAACGCGCCCGTGCCGAGCGTCTGGCGCAGCAGCAACAGGCCTACGAGAAGCAGCAGGCGCAACGTGCGCACATGGAAAGCTACATCGCCCGCTTCAAGGCGCAAGCGACCAAGGCCCGTCAGGCGCAGAGCCGGATCAAAGCCCTGGAGCGGATGGAAGAGCTATCGGCGGCCCACGTCGATTCGCCATTCGACTTCGTCTTCCGCGAGTCGACCAAGATCTCCAGCCCGCTGATCGACCTGTCGGATGCGCGTCTGGGCTATGGCGACAAAACCATCCTGGAGAAGGTCAAGCTGCAACTGACCCCGGGCGCGCGGATCGGCCTGCTCGGCCCGAACGGCGCAGGTAAGTCGACGCTGATCAAAAACCTCGCCGGCGAGCTGTCACCGATCGCCGGGCGCCTGACCCGTGGCGAAAACACCGTGGTTGGCTACTTCGCCCAGCATCAGCTCGATTCGCTGGATTCCAAGGCCAGCCCGTTGTTGCACTTGCAGCGTCTGGCGCCGACCGAGCGCGAGCAGACTCTGCGTGACTTCCTCGGCGGTTTCGACTTCCGTGGCGCGCGCATTGATGAGCCGGTACTGAATTTCTCCGGTGGTGAAAAAGCGCGTCTGGCCCTGGCGTTGATCGCCTGGGAACGCCCGAACCTGTTGCTGCTCGACGAACCGACCAACCACCTCGACCTGGAAATGCGCCTGGCGCTGACCATGGCGCTGCAGGAATTCAGCGGCGCGGTGCTGGTGGTGTCTCACGATCGTCACTTGCTCAAGAGCACCACCGACAACTTCTACCTGGTCGCTGATGGCAAAGTCGAAGAGTTCGATGGCGACCTCGAAGACTACGCGCGCTGGCTGGTGGAATACCGCCAGCGCAACGCGCCGGTCAGCACCACCCCGGTGAATCCGGACAAGACCGACAAAAAGGCCCAGCGTCAGGCTGCTGCTGCGTTGCGTCAGCAACTGGCCCCGCACAAGCGTGAAGCCGACAAGCTTGAAGCCGAGCTGGGCAAGCTTCACGAGAAACTGGCCAAGGTCGACGCCAGCCTTGGCGACAGCGACATTTACGAGCCGGCGCGTAAGAACGAACTGCGTGATCTGCTCGCTGAGCAGGCCAAATTGAAGGTTCGCGAAGGCGAGCTGGAAGAAGCGTGGATGGAAGCCCTAGAGGTGCTGGAAAGCATGCAGGCGGAGCTGGAGGCGCTGTCCTGATGGAAGCGTTCAAGCTGCCGCTGCCGGCGGAGTGGGTCGAGCCGATCTGGTTCGCGGTGCAGATTCTGCTGATCCTGCTGGCCGGTTATCTCACCCAGCGCTTCGTCGCCAAAGCCCTGACCCGCCTGGGTGAGCGCTATCCATTCCCGCCGCAGTTGCTGATGCCACTGCGCGGCGTGTTGCGCTGGCTGATCATGGGCAGTGCGCTGATCTTTGTTCTGGAACGCCTCGGTGTCTCGGCCACGGTGCTGTGGACGGCGCTGTCAGGGTTCGTCGCCGTGGCGGCGGTGGCGTTCTTCGCGATGTGGAGTGTGCTGTCGAATCTGCTCTGCGCGATTCTGATCTTCACGGTTGGGCCGTTCCGGCTGGGCGATATCGTTGAGCTGGTGGACACCACGGACAAGCCTGGTGTCAAAGGCCGGGTGGTGGCGATCAATCTGCTTTACACCACGTTGATCGAGGCGGAAGAGTTGGGGACTGGCAGCGCGATGGTGCAGGTGCCGAACAGCTTGTTTTTCCAGCGCTCGGTGCGACGTTGGCGCGGGACTGATGTGTTTCCTTCCAGCGGGTTTGAGAAGTAAGTCTTACAGCAAGATCAAAAGATCGTCCGATCGCGGCCCGAGCCTTCGGCAGCTCCTACAGGGATCGCATTCCAAAGTAGGAGCTGCCGGAGGCTGCGATCTTTTGCTTTTAGGCCCAATCCGCATTAGCTTGAGCGTCTGTCACGATTCAGATGCGAGGTGTGCGATGGAGCTTCAAACATGGCTGGCATTTTTTGCCGCCTGCTGGGTGATCAGTCTGTCCCCGGGTGCTGGCGCCATTGCGTCGATGTCCAGCGGTCTGCAATACGGTTTCTGGCGCGGTTACTGGAACGCCCTCGGCCTGCAGATTGGCCTGGCGGTGCAAATCGCGATCGTCGGCGCCGGTGTTGGCGCGATCCTGACCGCCTCGGCCACCGCCTTCCACGCGATCAAGTGGTTCGGTGTGGCTTATCTTGTTTATCTGGCCATCAAGCAATGGCGCGCGCTGCCCATGGACATGAGCGACGACGCGGCGGTACGACCGATCGGCAAGCCGCTGGCGCTGGTGTTCCGCGGCTTTCTGGTGAACATCAGCAACCCCAAGGCTTTGGTGTTCATGCTCGCGGTGCTGCCGCAGTTCATCAACCCGCATGCGCCGTTGCTGATTCAGTATGTAGTAATCGGTGTAACGATGATCTTCGTCGACCTGATTGTCATGGCGGGCTACACCGGTCTGGCGTCGAAGGTGCTGCGTTTGCTACGCACCCCGCAGCAGCAGAAGCGTATGAACCGCACGTTTGCCGGACTGTTCATCGGTGCGGCGGCGTTTATGGCGACGTTGCGTAAAGCGGCGGCGTAAACCTCGCGAGCACAAAAAAGGCGACCTTTGCGGGTCGCCTTTTTTGTGGCTGGGACGCAGAGCGTCCCGGGATGCATTCCCACGTCGAGCACGGGGACGATCAGGCGCCAGTCATCAGCGCAAAATCACCGGCGCAGTATCACGCGGCAGATTGTTGCGCTGTGGTGCTTCGCGCGGCTGCTCGTAACCGCCGCCACCGAGCTGCATGCTCAGTTGCCCGGCCACGTCCTCACCCAGCGCCTTCGACACGTCACGCACCACCCGTGGGCGGTTCAGCGAGATCTTGATGTCGCGGTGGTTCACCAGTTTGGTGTCCTGCGCTTCGCCCATCGCCGTGAAGGCCGAGGTGATTTCGAAGGTCTTGGTGTTGATCAGGCTGAAATCCGCCACCAGCGTCAGGCCCAGTACCGCCGAATAGCTGTCGGTGTGCGCCAGTTCGTTGATGTCCTGAGTGAAGTCGATGTCCGACACCGTACCAAACAGCACATAGTCGGCGCCCTTGAAGTTGCCGGCCTTGATGCGCTTGATCACGTCGTAGACGTCACCCTTGGACGACGCGGTGTACGGCGTGCCTTGCACTAGCTGGAACATGCCGGTGCGCAAAATTTCACCCTTAATGTCGCCGGTGAATTTGCGCAACTCGCCTTGCTCGATGTAGCTGGTGCTCGCTTCGATCTCGTTATAGCTCGAAGAGCCGCTGGAGCTGTAGTAACCCTCGCGATGATTGCTCTGGGCCGAAACGATGTGGATGTATTGCTCCACACGCTCCTGATAGGCCAGATCCGTCACCGCGACTTTCGGGGCCGCCTGCACGCTGAACGCGCAAGCCAGGGCCATCATGCCAATCCATGCGCGCATCAATTAACGCTCCGTGGTTTTGCGGATCTCTTTTTCGTCCATCCACTCGGCCAGACCGCTTTCAACGTCGATCAGTTGCAGGCTGAATTTGTAGAAGACGTCCTTGTAATCGCTGCTGCGCTTGACGATCGAGCTGATCGAGCCTTCGATGCGGTACTTGGCGGCAACCATGTTGCCAGTCTTGGCCACGGTGCTTTTCTTGTACAGGCCGCTCTGGTTTTGCAGCTTGAGCTGGTCAACCTGGCTCTGCATGGCGTTGTTGTCGCTGGCGAAGCGGGCCACGCCGGTTTTCATCAGCTGCGTCTTGATGCTGGTGGTGATTTCGCGGGTGTCGATGTATTCGCTGGTCTTGTTCTTCACGTCGTAGACCTGAACCACCGGACGGCCCTGCAGAATGCCGGACTGGGCCAGCGAGCGGGTCATCGACTCGGCGATCATTTGCAGGTCGGTCGAACCGAATTCGTTGGTCACGGTTTCAACCGCTTTGGTGTCGCCGTAGCTGATGTTCTTGCTGCCCAGGGTCGGCGAGGTGTTGGCGCAACCGGAGGCCAGTAGGGCGATAACAGCGATGCAGGAAAAGCGTGCAAACATGGGAATGCTCTCTAAAACAGGAATAGGGTGACAGGCTTACGGCGTCTTGATTTCCAGACGGAAGTCCACGGCTTTCGGGGTCGGGGCGATGCCTTGGATGAAGCTGGTCTGGGCGCCGTACATCATTTGGCTTTTCCACACTTCTTCTTCGGCAATCGGGAAGCCTTCCGCGCCGAGCCAGGCGAAGCGGTAGTAGAAAATCTTGTTGCTGTTGAGGGTGTTGCTCAACTGCACGTTGACCGTCATGAAGCCGTTTTCGCGGGCCACGCGCATGGCGCCGACGACAATGTGTTTCTGTGGACCCATGGCCACGACTTTGCTCGCGGCGCTGCCCGGCTCTGGCGGTGGCGGGGTGGCGCAGCCGCTCGCCAGCAAGGCGAGGGCGGCGACGGCGATGAGTTTGAAGCGCATGCAAAGACTCCGTTCTTAAGGTTGTTTGAGGCTGGCGACGTTGGTCGCGCTGGCGCTCGGGATGACGTGGGCGGCGAGGCCACCGGCGAACACCTGGTTGCCCACGGCGCGCAGAGTGATCACTTGATAACGCTGATCGACGGTGACCTTGACCACCGAACCGCCCACGGCGCTTGGCAGGGTAACCTGATGCTCACCCTTTTTCAGACGCAGACGCACCACTTGGGTGTTGTCCGGCAGGGTGCGCCACGTACGGGTATCGGCACCTTCGAGCACAGCTGAAGAGATACCGACGGCGAGACCTGCCAGCGGGTTGGTTTCGTTGATCTGCTTCTGCGCAACACCCTTGGTGATTGCCCGCACGGTGGTGCGCAGGATGATCCCCGGCATGTCGTCACGCAGGGCGCGGCGGGACATCGCGGTGGTGCTGTTGAGGGCGGTCAGATCGACCTGCTGGCCATCGACACCGATCTGCGCGAACGGCGCGGTGGAGGTGTCTGGCTTGATGATCGGGAACGACAGCGGCGTAATCACCACATTGTTTGAGATCGGCAATGGCAGCGGCACGCGGATCGAGTCGCGGGCTGGCGCCAGACCACTCTGGACGACGATGAGAATGTCGCTGTCGTCGGATTTGCCCGGCTTGTCGAGGTTGACCAGCGCCTGTTCCAGCAGCGGCGTGTTCGGACGCAATTCGGCAGCCTTGCGGTAGCCCGGTGCAGCCAGGCCTTTTTCGCCCAGTGCTTCATAGACGAACCCGGACAGGTAATGGCTGAAAGCACTCTGGTAGCTGTTCTTCAGACCGACCACTTCCGGTGCGTCGAGGCTGGCGACCGGATAACCCTGCAAGTCTTTGTACTGCGTTTTAATGCCTTCTTTCTCGGCCTCTTCTTCGCTCTTGAGGTATTCCTTGTCACGCAGCTCGGCGATCACCGCTTCGCGCTCGTGAGTCTTCTTGATCGCGGTACGCGCGCCGTCGAAGTCATTAACCGCCAGCAGGTTCAGGGCCATCTGTGTGGTCAGCATGACTTTTTCGTAGTCGTAGCCTTCGTAGCGACGCACCTTGTCGTTGACCAGGAAACTGCCGAACTGGGCCAGATATTTGTCGGTGTCGAGCTTGACCGAATCTTCCCACTTGCCCACCACCTGATCAGCGCTGGTCCAGGCGTTCTGGCTGCCGGACAGGTCGCCCTTGGCGCGCAGCAATTCACCTTTCTCGAAGTAATAGAGCAGGTCTTTGTCCGGGCCGGTGTTGTTCTTTTCCAGCAGAGTCAGCGCGGCGTCAACATTGCCGGTGGCCAGTTGCTGATTGGTCTGGGCGAGTTCGGAGTCGTAGTTGCGAAACGCCGAACAGCCGGACAGCAGAGTGACGGCGCTGAGCGCAATCAGAGTGGGAGCGCGGAATGCCATGGGGGTACTTCTTCCCTGGAGTAATACAGCCGCGAATGCTGGTCGGGCTGGTGTGACCCATCGACAGTGGCGCTGGCCTCCTGCCAATTCCTCATAACCTGAGGAGCTTTAATGCCGTTTCGCGATAGCGAGGGCGCGGCATTATAGGCGGGCGGTGGTGGCTATGTAATATCTTTTTAATTGCACTTGTTAGTTTGGTGCCATTACTTATTTCAGGTCGGATACCGCACTGCCGGTCGGCGCTCCGCTGGGCTGGAATGCGCTGCCATTGGCAAACACTCGCTCACCCAAAGCCCGCAGGCCGATGACCTGGCGGCTCTGGTCGATGCGGATTTTCATGGGCGTAGCGCCGGGAGCGTTGGGCAGGCTGATCAGGTGCTCACCTTTTTTCAGGCGCAGGCGCACGACTTGGGTGAGGTTGGGCAAGGTGCGCCAAGTGCGCGTGTCGGCATGCTCGAAAGCATCCCAGTGGGTGACGTAGGAGGCTTTGCTCGGATCGCGTCGATTGTCCCTGGCCTGAACATCGGCTGCCAGAAATGCCCGATAGGTTGTGCGCTGAATAATGCCCGGCATGTCGTCACGCAGGGTGCGCAAGGACATGTCGGCAATGCTGTTGACCGCAATCAGCTTTTTTTGACGACCATCGATGCTCAGTTGGTTGAATGAAGGCGTCGAGGTGTCGGGCACCATTATGGGGAACGAGATATTGGCGACGATGACCTGACCGTCCGCGAGCTTCACCGGGTAGGGCACACGCACGGAGCTGCGGGCCGGCGCCAGGCCGCTTTGTACGATGATCAGCACATCGCTTTCATCTGCCTTCAGACCAGGGCTGTCGAGGTCGCGCAGTGCCTGTTGGAAAAACGCCATGTCCGGACGCAGTTCAATTGCCTGACGATAGCCGGGCGCTGCCAGATCTTTCTCGCCCAGTGCTTCGTAGGTGAAGCCGGCGAGATAGTGACTGAATGCACTTTGGTAGCCGTTTTTCAGCGCAATCACCGCAGGCGATTCGAGCATCACCACGGGGTAACCTTGCAGGTCCTTGTAATGCACGCGCGCGCCCTGGGCCTTGGCCGCTGCTTCGACACGCTCGTATTCCAGCTCCCGCTGTCGGGCTATAAGCGCTTCGCGCTCGTGGGTTTTCTTGATGTCGGCACGGGCGCCGTCAAAATCATTCATGGCCAGTTGGTTGAGGGCCATTTGCGTGGTCAGCATGACTTTTTCGTAGTCGTAGCCATCGTAGCGGCGCAGCTTGTCATTGATGATGCTGCCCCAGTGATCGCCCATGGCAGCGAGCAACTTGTCGCCGGTGGTCTGGATCGTGTCCTGGCGCTCGATGATCATCTGCTCGGCGCTGCGCCAGGTTGTCTGGCTCTGCGCAAACTCGCCGCCCGCACTCAGTACGGCGCCCTTTTCGAAATAGTAGAGCAGGTCTTTTTCCGCAGCCGGATTGTTCGCTTCGATCACGGCCAGGGCGCTGTTGATGTTGCCGGCCTTTAACGGGTCGGTGGTCTGTTGCAGTTCCAGATCGTAGTTGCGATATGCACCGCAGCCGCTCAGTTGCACAACGGCGGCGATCAACAGGGGCAAGTGCAAGCGGTGGCGCATGAAAGCGGTTCATCCTTGAGCGGGAAATGCGACAGGTCGCGCAGTATAGGGTGCAATAGTGGCTAAGTGATGTGGCGTTTTTGCAGGCCGATGGCTCGCGTCTTGTGTGGCGTTACGTCGACAAAGCTTGAGGGAAACGCGTTCGAAGTGAACAATATGTAACTTCGCATTTCCATTTGAGACTCATTCATGACTGCCTCGTCCCGTTTTCTGGCTTGGCTGGTGTTCCCGTTGTTTGCCCTGAGCAGCTTTAATCTGCTGGCCGATACCGTGGAAGGCGCGCCGCAAGCGCTGCACCTGCTCGATTACATCAGCGCCGACTACCCGCCGACGGTAGCGGCGGGCAAGGTTGTCGATGATTCCGAATACCGCGAGCAACTGGAGTTCACGCGGGCGCTGCAAGGCTTGATCGCCGGCATGCCGGCCAAGCCTGAAAAGGTTGCGCTGGAGCAGGGTGTCAGCGCTTTGCACGCGGCAATCACTGCCAGGCAGGATGGCGCCGAAGTGGCCCGGCAGGCACGGCAACTGGGCGCGCAACTGGCGGTGGCGTATGAGGTCAGCCAAGCGCCGATCATCACCCCCGATCCCACCCGGGGTGCGCCGCTCTATGCGCAGAATTGCTCGGTGTGCCACGGCGACAGTGGCGCCGGTGACGGCCCGGCGGGCCTCGGCATGACCCCGGCACCGGCCAATCTGCGTGATGCGGCGCGGCTGGATCACCTGAGTCTGTACGCGATCTACAACACCCTCGGCCAAGGCGTCGAAGGCACCGACATGCCGGCGTTTGCCGATCAGCTCGATGATCGGCAGCGTTGGGATCTGGCGACCTACATCGCCGGGTTCAGCGCTGATCCGGCGGCGGCCAAAGCCGAGAAAACCTACAACATCGCCGATCTGGCGCGCCAGACACCGGCCGAAGTGCAGGCCGCCGATGGTCCGCAAGCTGCAGCGACGTTCCGTGCACAACGCGCGCAGCCGCCGCAGGTCAAGCGTGGCCCGGCGCAGTTGCTCGACTACACCGCCGCAACGCTGGACAAGAGCCTTGCCGCCTATCGCGCCGGTGAACACGATCAGGCTTACGACCTGTCGGTGGCGGCGTATCTGGAAGGCTTTGAGCTGGTCGAAAGCTCGCTGGATAACGTTGACGCCAATGTGCGCAAGGACACCGAAAAATCACTGATGGCGTATCGGCAATCGTTGCAGGACGGTTTGTCGGTCGAGCAGGCCGAGCAGCGCCTGGACGCCGCCAAAGCCAAGCTTAAAGAGTCCGCCGGGTTGCTCGGCAGTGACGGCTTGAGCTGGTCGCTGAGCTACATCTCCGGTTTGCTGATTCTGCTGCGTGAAGGTCTGGAAGCGATTCTGGTGCTGGCAGCTATCCTCGCTTTCCTGCGCAATACCGGCCAGCAATCGGCGGTGCGCAGCGTCAACGTCGGTTGGGGCTTGGCGTTGCTGGCCGGCCTCGGCACCTGGGCGCTGGCGGCGTATGTGATCGACGTCAGCGGTTCGCAGCGTGAACTGCTCGAAGGTGCGACGGCGCTGTTCGCCAGTGTCATGGTCTTGTGGCTGGGCGTGTGGATGCATGACCGTCGCCATGCTGCGGCCTGGCAAGATTACATCAAGAGCAGCCTGGTCGGCGGCGGCGGGCGTTTCGGCTTCGCGATTCTGGCGTTCTTCTCGGTGTATCGCGAGTTGTTCGAAGTGATCCTGTTTTACGAAACCCTGTGGCTGCAAGCCGGCCCGGCCGGGCATGACGCGGTGCTCGCGGGTGGCGCCACGGCGCTGGTGCTGCTGGTCGGTCTGGCGTGGGTGATTCTGCGCGGTTCGGCGAAGCTGCCTCTGACGCTGTTCTTCAGCATCAACGCGGCGCTGCTCTGCGCGTTGTCGGTGGTGTTTGCCGGGCATGGCGTGAAGGCGTTGCAGGAAGCCGGGATCTTCGGCACGCGGCCGGTGGCGTTCTTTGAATTCGATTGGCTGGGGATTCATGCCGATGCGTATTCGTTGACGGCGCAGGCGGTGGCGATTCTGGCGATTGCTGTGTTGTATGGGCGTAGTTGGATGGCGGAAAAGCGGCGGGTAGTCGCCTGAATAGCATTCGCTGCGCTCACATTCGCGAGCAGGCTCGCTCCCACAGGGTTTACGCGTAACCTGTGGGAGTGACGGTGCGACGATTCGACCTGCTAGCGAATTGTTTTTGGAGATTAGAAAAATGCGTGTATGGATCGATGCCGACGCCTGCCCAAGGGCGGCGAAGGATCTGGTGGTGAAGTTCGCCCTCAAGCGCCAGTTCGAAGTAGTGCTGGTGGCCGGGCAGCCGCAGATCAAGCCGGGACTGGCCATCGTCAAACTGATCGTGGTGCCGAGCGGTCCGGATGCGGCAGACGATTATCTGGTCGAACACGCAGTGCCCGGTGAGCTGGTGATTTGCAGCGATATCCCGCTGGCCGATCGTTTGGTGAAGAAGGGCGTCGCGGCGCTGGATCCGCGCGGCAAGGAGTTCGATGCGCAGAACATGGGCGAGCGCCTGGCCGTGCGCAACCTGTTCACTGATCTGCGCGAACAAGGCCAGATGAGCGGCGGACCGGCCCCGTTTGGCGATCGTGAGAAGCAGGCGTTTGCCAATGCGCTGGATCGCATTCTCACGCGCCTGACCCGCAAACCTTAAGCCTTGCACAAATCCCCTTGTAGGAGTGAGCCTGCTCGCGATAGCGGCCGGTCATTCAACAGATATGTTGCCTGATACACCGACATCGCGAGCAGGCTCACTCCTACAGTAGACCGTATCAGGCGTCGTTTTCGTGGGTCAGTTCGAGCACGCGGTCGACCAGTTTGTTGATCCCCGAAGCCGCCTCACTGATGTTCTGTGCCAGCATGTAAGCCGGGGTCGTCACCAGTTTGCGCGCCTTGTCTTCGATGATTTCCGTCACCGCACAGTCTTCGTGGGTGGCGCCCATCTTGTTCAGCGCCGTGGCGGTGTCGGCGTCGTTGCCGATGGTGCAGGTTACGCCCGGGCCGTAGATCTTCGCCGCCAGTGCCGGCGAGATGCACATCAGACCGACCGGTTTGCCCGCTTCGGCAAATGCCTCGGCCAGCGCCAGTACTTCCGGCTGCACGCTGCAGCCAGCGCCTTCAACAGCAAAGTTCGACAGGTTCTTCGCCGCACCAAACCCACCCGGCACGATCAGCGCATCGAAGTCATCGACGTCGGCTTCGCGGATGTCCTTGATGTTGCCGCGGGCAATGCGCGCCGATTCCACCAGAACGTTGCGCGACTCGGGCATTTCTTCGCCGGTCAGGTGATTGATCACGTGCAATTGCGCGATGTTCGGGGCGAAGCACTGCACCTGCGCACCGCGTTGGTCGAGACGGAGCAGGGTGATGACGCTTTCATGGATCTCGGCGCCGTCGTACACGCCACTGCCGGACAGGATCACTGCAACTTTTTTGCTCATGGGTTTCTCTCCAGATTCATGGCGCTAAATGTCCACTAAATTGTCGCGCGTTGCCATAGGCCCAAGTGGCGGCTGCACCTGCATGGAGCGCTTTCTACATGGATCGCAACGACGGCGGGGTGTTCATTATTTGGGGTTGCCTGCGGCGTAACGAGCGGGAGATTTTTGGCGTGACAACGCCGCTGGCGAACTTGAATGCCCCAGAGTAGCGAGGATAAAAGTGATCCGTCTGACTGAAAGGGTCGGCCAGCCCGCTCAGTGCCGGCGGGCTGTAGCAAGTCGCCAGCGAGTTATTCGGCTGGCGTCTTCGGTGCGGCAGGCTTGCGTTCTTCGGCTTGATTCAGCAGTGCAGCTTTCGCGGCTTGCTCGTCGGCGTAAACCTGTTTGGCCAGCCGCGCATTCTTGAAGCGGCGGCGCAGCCACAGGCCGACGCCAAGAATCAGCAGCGCCCCGAGTACCCACAACTCGTACTTCTTGATGCTGCCGAGCATGCCTTCCAGTACCGCACCGAAGTGGTAAGCGGCGGCAGCCAATGCGGTCGCCCAGATCGCCGCACCGATGCCGTTGAGCAGCAGATAACGTCCCGGCGGATACCCCGACAGACCGATCGCCACCGGCATCACTGTGCGCAGACCGTAAACGAAACGGAAACTCAGTACCCAAATGTCAGGATGCTTACGAATGTGCTCCAGCGCGCGGTCGCCCATCAGCTGCCAGCGCGGTTTGCGCGCGAGTAATTTGCGCCCGTGCTTGCGGCCGAGGAAGTACCACAGCTGATCGCCGGCATAGCTGCCGAAGAACGCCACGACCACCACCAGGTTGATGTCCATGTATCCACGAAACGCGAGGAAGCCCGCGAGCACCAGAATGGTTTCGCCTTCGAAGAACGTGCCGAGGAACAAGGCAAAGTAGCCAAAGTCATGCAGAAATTGTTGGAGCATTGTCTGGGTGCTGGCGAAATGAACGCGCAGCCTAACCCTTCGGACACATTCATGAAAGTGTCCAAATGTGTCTCGACGTGAACAATTCCTACACTGACAATGGAATGCGGCTACATGTCACGGGGCACACATAACTGTCATCTGTTCGTCATAATGGCCGTCTATAACTGTCACGCTCGCCCGTTTGCGCGGGCTCAGGAGTCCGCCGTGAGCTTTACCCCTGCCAATCGTCTGTTCCCTGCCACTCGCCTGCGTCGCAACCGTCGTGATGATTTTTCGCGTCGGCTGGTGCGGGAAAATGTGCTGACAGTCGATGACCTGATCCTGCCGGTGTTCGTGCTCGACGGTGAAAACCGCCGCGAAGCCGTGGCCTCGATGCCTGGGGTAGAGCGGCTGACGATCGATTTGCTGCTCGAAGAAGCGGCCAAGTGGGTGGAACTGGGGATTCCGGCGCTGGCGCTGTTCCCGGTCACTCCGCCCGAGCTGAAATCCCTCGACGCCGCTGAGGCCTGGAATCCCGAAGGCATCGCTCAGCGCGCCACCCGCGCTCTGCGTGAGCGTTTCCCTGAGCTGGGCGTGATCACCGACGTCGCGCTCGATCCATTCACCACCCACGGCCAGGACGGCATTCTCGACGAAGAAGGCTACGTACAGAACGACATCACCGTCGACGCACTGGTCCGTCAGGCGTTGTCCCATGCTGAAGCTGGCGCGCAGGTGGTGGCGCCGTCGGACATGATGGACGGTCGCATTCAGGCAATCCGCGAAGCGCTGGAAATCGCCGGCCACGTCAACGTGCGGATCATGGCTTATTCGGCCAAGTACGCCAGCGCCTATTACGGCCCGTTCCGCGATGCTGTCGGTTCGGCGTCGAACCTCGGCAAGGCCAACAAGGCCTCTTATCAGATGGACCCGGCCAACAGCGACGAAGCGCTGCACGAAGTCGGCGCCGACTTGTCTGAAGGCGCGGACATGGTCATGGTCAAGCCCGGCATGCCGTATCTGGACATTCTTTTCCGGGTAAAAGATGCCTTCAAAGTGCCGACCTTCGTCTATCAGGTTAGCGGCGAATACGCCATGCACATGGCGGCGATCCAGAATGGCTGGTTGAGCGAGGCGGTGATTCTCGAATCACTGACCGCCTTTAAACGTGCCGGCGCTGATGGCATCCTGACTTACTTTGCTGTCCGCGCCGCTCAATTGTTACGAGAGCAGAAATAGCCCTCCCAGGAACATTCAATGAATACCGAAGGACTCACGGAAGTTGCAGTAAAAGAAGCTCAACCGGTGGTCGAGCAAATCACCGAGACCCCGCCGGAGCTGGAGCCTGCGCCACCCGCGCCAGTCGCCGAACCTGTCGCGGCGGCGCCAGTGATTGCCATACCGGGCCTGGATGACAGCAGCCTGTACATCCACCGTGAGCTTTCGCAACTGCAATTCAACATCCGCGTGCTGGAACAGGCGCTGGACGAGTCCTATCCGTTGCTGGAACGCCTGAAGTTCCTGCTGATCTTCTCCAGCAACCTTGACGAATTCTTTGAAATTCGCGTCGCCGGCCTGAAGAAGCAGATTACCTTCGCCCGTGAACAAGCCGGTGCTGACGGCTTGCAGCCGCATCAAGCGCTGGCGCGGATCAGCGAGCTGGTTCACGGTCACGTTGACCGTCAGTACGCGATCCTCAACGACATCCTGTTGCCGGAGCTGGAAAAGCATCAGGTGCGCTTTATTCGTCGCCGCCACTGGACGACCAAGATCAAAACCTGGGTGCGCCGCTATTTCCGCGACGAGATCGCGCCGATCATCACCCCGATCGGCCTCGACCCGACGCACCCGTTCCCGTTGCTGGTGAACAAGAGTCTGAACTTCATCGTCGAGCTCGAAGGCATCGATGCCTTCGGTCGCGATTCCGGTCTGGCGATCATCCCGGCACCGCGTTTGCTGCCACGAATCATCAAGGTGCCGGAAGAAGTCGGCGGCCCGGGTGACAACTATGTGTTCCTGTCGTCGATGATCCACGCCCACGCCGATGACCTGTTCCAGGGCATGAAGGTAAAAGGCTGCTATCAGTTCCGCCTGACCCGAAATGCCGACCTGGCGCTCGATTCCGAAGACGTCGAAGACCTGGCCCGCGCCCTGCGTGGCGAGCTGTTCTCGCGTCGTTACGGTGACGCGGTGCGTCTGGAAGTCGCTGACACCTGCCCGAAACACCTCTCGGACTACCTGCTCAAGCAGTTCAACCTGAGCGAGAGCGAGCTGTATCAGGTCAACGGCCCGGTCAACCTGACGCGGCTGTTCAGCATCACCGGTCTGGACAGTCATCCGGAGCTGCAATACACGCCGTTCACCCCGCAGATCCCGAAACTGCTGCAGAACAGCGAAAACATTTTCAGCGTGGTCAGCAAGCAGGACATCCTGCTGCTGCACCCGTTCGAGTCGTTCACCCCGGTGGTCGACCTCCTGCGTCAGGCGGCGAAAGACCCGCACGTGCTCGCTGTGCGCCAGACGCTGTACCGCTCCGGTGCCAACTCCGAGATCGTCGATGCGCTGGTGGATGCCGCGCGTAACGGCAAGGAAGTGACGGCAGTCATCGAGCTGCGTGCACGGTTCGACGAAGAGTCCAACCTGCAACTGGCCAGCCGTCTGCAAGCGGCCGGTGCGGTGGTGATCTACGGCGTGGTCGGCTTCAAGACCCACGCCAAGATGATGCTGATCCTGCGTCGCGAGGCCGGCGAGATCGTCCGTTACGCGCACCTCGGCACCGGGAACTATCACGCCGGTAACGCCAAGCTCTACACCGACTACAGCCTGCTGACCTCCGACGATGCCTTGTGCGAAGACGTCGGCAAACTGTTCAGCCAGTTGATCGGCATGGGTAAAACCCTGCGCATGAAGAAGCTGCTGCATGCGCCCTTCACCCTGAAGAAGGGCATGCTCGACATGATCACCCGCGAGACGCAATTTGCGCTCGACGGCAAACCGGCGCACATCATCGCCAAGTTCAACTCGCTGACCGATCCGAAGATCATCCGCGCGCTGTACAAGGCCAGCCAGTCCGGCGTGCGCATCGATCTGGTGGTGCGCGGCATGTGCTGCCTGCGTCCGGGCATCGCCGGTGTTTCGCACAACATCCATGTGCGCTCGATCATCGGCCGATTCCTGGAACACACCCGCGTGTTCTACTTCCTCAATGGCGGCGATGAGCAGATGTTCCTCTCCAGCGCCGACTGGATGGAGCGCAACCTCGACAAGCGCGTCGAGACTTGCTTCCCGGTCGAAGGTAAAAAGCTGCTGACCCGGGTGAAGAAAGAACTGGAGCTGTATTTGACCGACAATACCCACAGCTGGAGTTTGCAGTCGGATGGTCGTTACATCCGCAACACGCCGACCGGCAACCAGAACCCGCGGAGTGCGCAGGCGACGTTGCTGGAGCGGTTGGGTAGCCCGATCTTGCCGGTGAGCAGTTGAGGCCTTGAAGGTCAAAAGCCCCTCACCCTAACCCTCTCCCAGAGGGAGAGGGGACTGACCGGGTTGGATGGGCGAGTTACGCCGACCTGAACTACCGAGTCGAACTCAGGCCTTGAAGCCAACGGAGATCGGCTCCCTCTCCCTCGGGAGAGGGCTGGGGTGAGGGGGAAGGCCCACCTCCAATTTCAAGCCGAACCCAATAAAAAAGGCGATCCCTGTGGATCGCCTTTTTTGTGCCTGCCCGACTCAGTGGACGGTAAGGACGATACCAACCCGCGTCAGCCAATCCGCCTCAAGCCCGAAATCCGCCTGAGTCAGCTGGTTCTCATCCAGCCAGTTCTCCGGGAATTCCACATCGAGGGTGTTGCCCTTGGCATGCAGCACCACCTGCGGCATCGCCTGAGTACCGCGAATGTGGTGGAACAGGATCGCAAAGCGCAGCAGCACACAGAGGCGAATCAGCTTGTCGCCGTCGTCGCCGAAATCGGCAAACTTGTCCTTGGGAATGTTGCGGCGATGACCACGCACCAATAGCGCGAGCATCTGTTGGTCTTCGCGGGAGAACCCGGCGAGGTCCGAGTGTTCGATCAGGTAAGCACCGTGTTTGTGGTAGTGATAGTGCGCGATGTCGAGACCGACTTCGTGCACTTTCGCTGCCCAACCGAGGAGTTCGCGCCAGATGCCGTCGTCCAGCTCCCAGTCCACTGCCACCTGGTCAAACGCGTGCAAGGCTTTGCGCTCAACCCGCGCCGCCTGTTCCAGGTCGACGTGGTAACGCTCCATCAGCGAGGTCAGGGTGCGCTCGCGCACGTCTTCATGATGATGACGGCCGAGCAGGTCGTAGAGCACGCCTTCACGCAGAGCGCCGTCGCAGTGGTCCATGCGTTGCAGTTCGAGGGCGTCGAAAATCGCTTCGAGAATCGCCAGACCCGCCGGGAAGATTGTCCGGCGATCAGGCTTGATGCCTTCGAAATCGATCTTGTCGACGTCACCGAGCTTGAACAGGCGGCGCTTGAGCCACGCCAGGCCTTCGGCATTCACTTCGCCAGTGCCGTGACCGCCGGCCTTCAGCGCCAGGCCGATGGCACGGATGGTGCCCGAGGAGCCGATGGCTTCATCCCAGGTCAGGCGATGCAGGGCGTGTTCGATGCTCATGATCTCCAGCCGCGCCGCGGTATACGCCTGGGCGTAGCGGGCCGGGGTGATCTTGCCGTCCTTGAAGTAGCGTTGAGTGAAGCTGACACAGCCCATTTGCAGGCTTTCGCGCAACAATGGCTCAAAGCGCTGGCCAATGATGAATTCGGTACTGCCGCCGCCGATATCGGCGACCAAACGTTTGCCCGGGGTGTCGGCGAGGGTGTGCGACACGCCCAGATAAATCAGGCGCGCTTCTTCACGGCCGGAAATGACTTCCACCGGATGACCTAGGATTTCTTCGGCGCGGTGGATGAATTCGAGGCGGTTGCGCGCTTCACGCAGGGCGTTGGTGCCGACGATGCGCACGGCGCCCAGCGGCATACCGTTGATCAGTTGGGCAAAACGCTTGAGGCAATCGAGGCCGCGTTGCATCGATTCTTCGTTGAGATGGCGCTCATCGTCGATGCCGGCGGCAAGTTGAACCTTCTCGCCGAGGCGTTCGAGAATGCGGATTTCACCGTTCTGGGCCTTGGCCACGACCATGTGAAAGCTGTTCGAGCCCAGGTCGATTGCGGCGATCAGGGACAGATTCTTGGCTTGGGATTGCGGCATGGTCAGGGGGTCTCGGTCGATAACCCCGTCATCGTGCCACGATCAAACGCTGGCGCCAACGCGCATGGTTCAAACCGCCGGAGCGCGCACCCCGAACCTGATCGTTCCCACGCTCTGCGTGGGAATGCCTCACCGGACGCTCTGCGTCCGCTTTTGGGACGCGGAGCGTCCCTGGCTGTATTCCCACGCGGAGCGTGGGAACGATCAGGATGAGGCAGATTCAGGCTGTCGCTTCCACCGTGCCAATAAAGTTCGCCAGCTCTGCCGTCTGCGGATGGGCAAACAACACCTTCGGATCCCCCACCTCATGGACTTTGCCATGATGCATGAACACGAGTTTGTCGCCGACCTCGCGGGCAAAGCGCATTTCATGGGTGACCATGATCAGCGTCATACCTTCCTTGGCCAGTTGTCGCACCACGCTGAGCACTTCATTGACCAGTTCCGGGTCGAGCGCCGAGGTGATTTCATCGCAAAGCAACACTTTTGGCGACATCGCCAGCGCCCGGGCAATCGCTACCCGCTGTTGCTGGCCCCCAGACAACCGATCCGGGAAGGCATCGAACTTTTCCCCGAGCCCCACGCGCTCCAGCATCTCCCTGGCCAGCTCCGCAGCGTTGGCTTTCGGCACTTTCTGTACCACCTGCGGCGCGAGCATGACGTTTTCGCCCACGGTCAGGTGCGGGAACAGGTTGAACTGCTGAAACACCATGCCGACTTTCTGCCGCAGGCTGCGCAGATCGGCGCGGGCGGCGTCGAGGTATTCGCCGTCGACTTCGATCACGCCGTCATTGATCGATTCCAGACCATTGAGGGTGCGCAGCAGGGTGGATTTGCCCGATCCGCTGCGGCCGATGATTGCCACGACCTGGCCTTCCTCGACGCTGAGGTCGATGCCTTTAAGCACATGGTGATCGCCGTAGTATTTATGCAGGGCGGAAATTCTAAGCAGAGGCATGCAGTCTCCTTTCCAGGTAGCGCGCACTGAGGGACAAGGGGTAGCAGAGCAGGAAGTAGCCGAGGGCGACGAGGCCGTAGACCATGAACGGTTCAAACGTGGCATTGGCGAGCATGCCGCCGGTCTTGGTCAGTTCGGTGAAGCCGATGATCGAGGTCACGGCAGTGCCCTTGACCACCTGCACCGAGAAACCCACGGTCGGCGCCACAGCGATGCGCAGTGCTTGCGGCAGGATCACGTAGCGCAGTTGTTCCAGCGGATTCAGCGCCAGACTCGCCGAGGCTTCCCACTGGCCATGGGCGATCGACTCGACGCAGCCGCGCCAGATCTCCGCCAGATAAGCGCTGGTAAACAAGGTCAGGGCAATCGCTGCGGCCATCCACGGCGAGATTTCGATCCCGGCCAGCGCTACGCCGAAGAACACCAGAAACAACTGCATCAACAGCGGCGTGCCCTGAAACAGCTCGATCCAGGTGCGGGCGATGCTGCTCGGCACAGAGTTTTTCGAGATACGCATGACCAGGATCAGCAGCCCGACGATCCCGCCACCAATGAACGCCACCAGCGACAGCGCCAGTGTCCATTGCAGGCCGGTGAGCAGGTTGCGCAGGATGTCCCAAAAGGTGAAATCGCTCATGCGCGGCTCCCGCTTCGACTGATATAGCGTCGGCCAATCCAGTTCAGCAACTGGCGAATCAGCAGCGCCATGCACAGGTAGATCAGCGTGGTCAGCGCATAGGTTTCAAAGGCGCGGAAGTTGCGCGACTGAATGAAGTTGGCGGCAAAACTCAGCTCTTCGGTGGCGATTTGCGAACACACCGCCGAGCCGAGCATGACGATGATGATCTGGCTGCTCAGGGCCGGCCAGACCTTGCCCAGTGCCGGCAGCAGCACCACGTGGCGGAACGCCTCGAAACGCGTCATCGCCAATGCCGCTGCGGCTTCCAGCTGTCCGCGCGGGATTGCCTGAATGCCGGCGCGAATAATTTCCGTCGAATAAGCACCGAGGTTGATCACCATCGCCAGCACCGCCGCTTGCCACTCGGAAATCTGCACGCCCAGCGACGGCAGGCCGAAGAAGATAAAGAACAACTGCACCAGAAACGGCGTGTTGCGGATCAACTCGACGTAGACGCCGAAGATTGCCGAGAACGGGCGGATGTTCCACGCCCGCACCAAAGCCCCGACAACTCCGACACCGACCCCGAGCAACGCACCGATGGCCGTCAGCTCAAGGGTGAACAGCGCCCCGCGCAGCAACAGGTCGGTGTTTTCCACCACCGGCATGAAATCGAACTGATAAGCCATGAAGGTCTCCCGCGCAGTCGATCAGAGATCGGCCGGCAGCGGCTCTTTCAGCCAGGTCTGCGAATTCTTTTCCAGTGCGCCGTCAGCCTTGGCGGTGGTCAGGATGTCGTTGACCTTGGCCAGCAGCGCCGCTTCGTTCTTGTTCACGCCAACGTAGACCGGCGAATCCTTGAGCTTCACTTTCAGCGCAGGGACGCGTTTCGGGTTCTTTTCGCTGATCGCGACCATCACCACGTTGCCGCTGGCGATCAGATCAACCTGGCCGGCGAGGTAGGCGGCGATGGTCGAGTTGTTATCTTCGAAGCGCTTGATGGTCACGCCTTCGGGGGCGACTTTGCTCAGTTCGATGTCTTCGATGGCGCCACGGGTGACGCTGATGGTTTTGCCCTTGAGGTCGTCGAGGCTGGCGATGGCCGCATCTGGCGGGCCGAACACGGCGAGGTAGAACGGCGCATAAGCACGGGAGAAGTCGATGACTTTTTCGCGCTCAGGGTTTTTGCCGAGGCTGGAGATCACCAGATCGACTTTGCCGGTGGTCAGGAACGGGATGCGGTTGGTGCTATTCACCGGGGTCAGTTCGAGTTTGACCTTGAGCTGGTCCGCCAGCAGTTTTGCCGTGTCGATATCGAGGCCGCGCGGTTTCATGTCCGGGCCGACCGAGCCGAATGGCGGGAAGTCCTGGGGCACGGCGACTTTCAGCGTGCCGCGTTTGACCACGTCGTCGAGACCGTCGGCGTGCGCGGGGGCCTGGCTGAGCAACAGGCTGGAAAACAGAGCGGCGAGGAGGGCGCTGTAACGCTTGGTCATGGACAATCTCCGGATCGGCGGGAAGTGATTTCTGCGATCGGACAGAGCATGGGCCGTGCCAATACACCGGTTTCGACGCGGCAGACCGCGGTTTCAGCGGCTTTGTTCGGTCTTACTGGTCTGAACAGTCAGGTTGTTTTTCGCACTGCCATGGCGCACCGGTGTGGTTCGCCGAACCCTGCTGGGGCACGACTTGCCGGACTCGGCGAATAGCTTTACAACTAGCCGCACATTGGCCTGGCGCGTCTGAAAAACCATGAACTCGATTTCCCGTGCGGTACCCGAAGTGGCGCTGCAAGCGATCCGCAAACTGATCACTGAGCAGGGTTTCGGTGCGGGCGATGCGTTGCCGTCGCAACGGGACCTGGCGCTGCAACTGGGCGTCAGCCGGGCGTCGTTGCGTGAGGCGTTGTCCTCGCTGAGTGCGCTGGGTGTGGTCAGTATTCAGCCGGGCAAAGGCGTGTTCGTGCAGTCGCCCGTAGAGTTGCCGCGTGGCGCGCAGGCACCGGGCTGGCCATTTGCGGCGCAAGCGTCACCGCTGGATATCTTTCAGTTGCGCTATGCGCTGGAAGGCTTCGCCGCAGGGCTGGCGGCGGTCACGTTAAGCACGTTCGATCTGGATGCGCTCGAAGACAACGTTGCGGCCATGCGTGACCAATTGAGGGCTGGTGACTTTGAGGCAGCAGCAAAACTGGACTTCGAATTCCACCGCCGAATCCTCTTGGCCAGCGGCAATCAGGCGATGTTGAGCATCCTCACTGCCAGCGCCGAGATCTTTCTCGAGAGCCAGAAACTACCGTTCATCCGCACCGAGCGCGCCATGGAAACCTGGCAGGAACACCGCAAGATCCTCCGGGCCCTTACACGCCGCGCCTCCGGTGCTGCACAAAAAGCCATGCAGGAACACGTGCGCAACGCCGCCCTGCGTACCGGAATTGCTTTCATTGCCCCCGCCACGACGTGACTTGAGCTATACCCAAACTCATCGAGTGCCATAGCAAGACTCAATCAACTGCGGCTTCCTGAACAGGGGAAGGGCGGCTATGATGGGCCACGTTTTTTTGCTTACAACCTGGAGAATTCCATGAGCAGCGATCTTATCAAACACGTTAGCGACGCTAGCTTCGAAGCCGACGTACTCAAGGCCGAAGGCGCTGTCCTGGTCGATTACTGGGCTGAATGGTGCGGTCCTTGCAAAATGATCGCTCCGGTTCTGGACGAGATTGCCGAGACTTACAAAGGCAAGCTGACCGTTGCCAAACTGAACATCGACGAAAACCAGGAAACCCCGGCCAAGCACGGCGTGCGTGGTATCCCGACCCTGATGCTGTTCAAGAACGGCAACGTTGAAGCGACCAAAGTCGGCGCCCTGTCGAAGTCGCAACTGGCGGCTTTCCTCGACGCCAACATCTAAGCGTCGCTGTAAAGTGCCTGAAAAAAAGCCCCGCAAATTAGCGGGGCTTTTTGCGTATTCAGGGCTAGACGCTCCGAAACTCAGGTGGTACATTCGGCCCCGCACTGGTTTCTCCATTGCCCCCTGCTAGCCGTCGCCGACGCACTCCTTTTCGAATTAGTTCGCGATCCTGTCGCCTTCTCCGCGGCGCGGCCTCATTAAGCCAAAAGCTTAATTTCCCCCCCTCCATAAATGATTACGTCATTCCTATATGAATCTGACTGAACTCAAGCAAAAGCCGATTACCGAACTGCTCGAATTGGCCGAACAGATGGGCATAGAAAATATGGCCCGTTCGCGCAAGCAGGACGTGATTTTCTCCCTGCTGAAAAAGCACGCGAAAAGCGGCGAGGAAATCTCCGGTGATGGCGTGCTGGAGATTCTCCAGGACGGCTTCGGCTTCCTGCGCTCCGCTGACGCTTCCTACCTGGCCGGCCCGGACGATATCTACGTCTCGCCAAGCCAGATCCGCCGTTTCAACTTGCGCACCGGTGACACCATCGTTGGCAAGATCCGCCCTCCGAAGGAAGGCGAGCGGTATTTCGCCCTGCTCAAGGTCGACACGATCAACTTCGATCGTCCCGAGAACGCGAAAAACAAGATTCTCTTCGAGAACCTGACTCCGCTGTTCCCGACCGTGCGCATGAAGATGGAAGCCGGTAACGGCTCCACCGAAGACTTGACCGGTCGTGTCATCGACCTGTGCGCCCCGATCGGCAAAGGCCAGCGTGGTCTGATCGTTGCACCGCCGAAAGCCGGTAAAACGATCATGCTGCAGAACATCGCCGCGAACATCGCCCGTAACAACCCTGAAGTTCACCTGATCGTGCTGCTGATCGACGAACGTCCGGAAGAAGTAACCGAAATGCAGCGCACCGTGCGCGGCGAAGTGGTTGCCTCGACCTTCGACGAGCCGCCGACCCGTCACGTACAGGTAGCCGAAATGGTGATCGAGAAGGCCAAGCGCCTGGTCGAGCACAAGAAAGACGTGGTGATCCTGCTCGACTCCATCACCCGTCTGGCCCGTGCCTACAACACCGTGATCCCGAGCTCCGGCAAGGTATTGACCGGTGGTGTCGATGCCCACGCCCTCGAGAAGCCAAAGCGTTTCTTCGGTGCCGCGCGTAACATCGAAGAAGGCGGCTCGCTGACCATTATCGCCACCGCGCTGGTTGAAACCGGCTCGAAGATGGACGAAGTGATCTACGAAGAGTTCAAGGGTACCGGCAACATGGAACTGCCTCTGGATCGTAAGATCGCCGAGAAGCGTGTGTTCCCGGCCATCAACATCAACCGCTCCGGCACCCGCCGCGAAGAGTTGCTGACCGCCGACGACGAACTGCAGCGTATGTGGATCCTGCGCAAGCTGCTGCACCCGATGGACGAAGTGGCTGCCATCGAGTTCCTGGTCGACAAGCTGAAGACGACCAAGACCAACGACGAGTTCTTCTTGTCGATGAAGCGTAAGTAATACACACGCTGTAAAAAAGAACGCTCCCGAAAGGGGGCGTTTTTTTTGCGTACGCGCCGCATAACTTTCGTAACGCGCTACTGTCCTTGTCTGGAGCGGTTTGTACCTACAAGGATAAGAAAGGTTATGCACACGTTTGGCAATCGCCGTGATATCGACGGATTACGGGCGCTGGCGGTTATTCCCGTCGTCCTGTTTCATTTCGGATTCAACACATTCAGCGGCGGCTTTGTCGGCGTTGATGTGTTCTTCGTCATTTCCGGTTTTCTGATCACTTCAATCCTGTTTCGTGAAATCAGCGCGCAGCGCTTCAGCTTCCTCGACTTCTGGGGGCGTCGCGCCCGACGCATCCTGCCGGCGTTGACTGTGGTTGTGGTGGTGACGCTGGCATTAGGCTGGCTGTTGCTGACGGCCAAGGACCTTGCCGAACTGGGGCGAACGATTCGTTACCAGTCGCTGTTCATTTCCAACATCCTGTTCATGCGTGAAGACGGCTACTTTGCGCCGGCGTCGGAACTCAAGCCGTTGCTGCATACCTGGTCGCTGGCGGTGGAAGAGCAGTACTACATCTTCTTCCCGTTGATGATGGTCTTGCTGATGCGCTACCTCCGTCATTGGCGCTGGATGCTGTTCGCCGTGCTGCTGGTGTCGTTCGGCCTGAACATCATCTACATCGAACGCCGGCCGGAGTTTGCCTTTTTCTCGTTGCCGACCCGCGCGTGGGAGCTGCTCTGCGGGGCCATGCTGGCGGTAATACCCGTGCCTAAGCATGTTGCGCGGCCATGGCTGCGGCAGTCCGTTGGCCTTGTCGGGCTTGCGGCGGTGCTGGTG
Organism: Pseudomonas sp. Mb7; assembly: GCF_054790525.1. Classification (NCBI taxonomy): domain Bacteria; kingdom Pseudomonadati; phylum Pseudomonadota; class Gammaproteobacteria; order Pseudomonadales; family Pseudomonadaceae; genus Pseudomonas; species Pseudomonas sp. Mb7. The sequence continues at coordinate 5,358,539 of NZ_CP186501.1, read as the reverse complement.
GCGGTGTTTACCTTCGACAAAACCACAGTGTTCCCGGGTTGGGCGGCGCTGTTGCCGGTATTGGGCACGACGGCGCTGATCTGGTCGGGTGCACAGGGCCCAACGTGGGCGGGCCGGTTGTTGAGTATCCGGGTTCTGGTGTGGATCGGCTTGCTCTCCTATTCGCTGTATCTGTGGCATTGGCCGGTTTACGTGTATGCCAATGCGATCTCCATCGACGGTATCCAGCCGCTGGAAGCGCTCGGTTGGATGGCCCTGGCATTGGCGCTGGCCTGGCTGAGCCTGCGCTATATCGAACTACCCTTCCGTGAAAAGCGTGTATTCGCCAGCCGTAACTCAGTGTTGATAGGAGGTTTGGTGTCGATCGCCGTGCTGGCGATTACCGGTTCGGCCATTCGTTCGGCAGACGGCGTGCCGCAGCGCCTGACCGGCAAGGCACTGGAATATGCGCAATCGCGCGAGTGGAATGCGGGGCAGTCGAACTGCATGCACTTGAGCACGGACAAGGCACTGACCAAATCCTGCCTTGTGGGTGGTGATCAACATATAACGGCGACGAAAATGTTCTGGGGCGACAGTCACGCCGCCGCGTTGTTGCCAGCCATCGAAGGCAATGCCGGGCGCAACGTGCAGCCGGTGTGGCTGTACAGCTTGACCGGGTGCCCGCCGATCATCGATGACCACTTACGCCCTCAGTGCAAAGACTTCAACCAGCGCAACATGGACCGCGTCAGGAGTCTGGGGATCAAGGACGTGGTGTTGGCGGCGAACTGGAGCCTGTACGTTTATGGTCGTGAAGACGGCGATGGCGATATACAGTTCCTGCTTGATCGCAAGGACAACCCGCGCCAGGCAGAGCAGCGCATGGCTGCCGCCCTCAAGGCGCAAGTGGCCGAGTTGCGTGAAGCGGGTGTGCAAGTCTGGCTGTTCAAGGAAGTGCCACTGCAACACAAGAGCTTCATCGACCGTCTGACCAGTCTGGCGCGCATCGGCCGTTCGGCAGAAGGTCTCGGTCGCCCGCTCAACGAACATTTGGCTCGCCAGCAGTTTTTCACTTCGTTGTTCGGCTCGATGAGCGCCGCTGATTCCGGCATTCATGTCATCGATCCGACGCCGCTGATGTGCAAGGACGGCTTGTGCGCCATCGATGTCGATGGCCACTCGCAATACAAGGATGCCGATCATCTTTCGGACGTTGGCAGCGCCAGACTGAGCCCGTTGTTTGCGCCATTGATGCTGGGCACCAGCGACAATTGATTGATGCCAGGCTCTGACGGGCTGCTGTTTGCCCGTCAGAGCAGGTAGGATGTACGCCTATTTTGAGGGTGCCATCGTCAATGAAATTCAAGGATCTTCGGGATTTCGTGCAGCAGCTTGAGCAGCGCGGAGAGTTGAAACGCATCCAGATTCCCGTCTCGCCGGTGCTGGAAATGACCGAGGTGTGCGATCGCACGCTGCGGGCCAAGGGCCCGGCGTTGCTGTTCGAGAAACCCACCGGCTACGACATCCCGGTGCTCGGCAACCTGTTCGGCACGCCTGAACGGGTGGCGATGGGCATGGGCGCCGAATCGGTCAGCGAGCTGCGCGAAATCGGCAAGCTGCTAGCGTTCCTCAAGGAGCCGGAGCCACCGAAGGGCTTGAAAGACGCATGGTCGAAACTGCCGATCTTCCGCAAGATCATCTCGATGGCGCCGAAAGTCGTCAAAGACGCGGTGTGCCAGGAAGTGGTCATCGAAGGCGACGACGTCGATCTGGCCATGCTGCCGGTGCAGACCTGCTGGCCCGGCGACGTCGGCCCGCTGATCACCTGGGGTCTGACCGTCACCAAAGGCCCGAACAAGGATCGCCAGAACCTCGGTATCTACCGTCAGCAAGTGATTGGCCGCAACAAGGTGATCATGCGCTGGCTCAGCCACCGTGGCGGCGCTCTCGACTTCCGCGAGTGGTGCGAGAAGCATCCGGGCCAGCCGTTCCCGGTGTCCGTCGCCCTGGGTGCGGATCCGGCGACCATTCTCGGCGCCGTGACGCCAGTGCCGGACAGCCTGTCCGAATACGCTTTCGCCGGGCTCTTGCGCGGTAACCGCACCGAACTGGTCAAGTGCCGTGGTAACGACCTGCAAGTGCCGGCCACCGCCGAAATCATCCTCGAAGGCGTAATCCACCCGGGCGAGATGGCTGACGAAGGTCCTTACGGCGATCACACCGGTTACTACAACGAAGTCGACAGCTTCCCGGTGTTCACCGTCGAGCGCATCACCCACCGGATCAAACCGATCTACCACAGCACCTACACCGGTCGTCCGCCAGATGAGCCGGCGATCCTCGGCGTTGCGTTGAACGAAGTGTTCGTGCCGATCCTGCAGAAGCAGTTCCCGGAGATCACCGACTTCTACCTGCCGCCGGAAGGCTGTTCGTACCGCATGGCTGTGGTGACGATGAAGAAGTCGTATCCGGGGCACGCCAAGCGCGTGATGCTCGGTGTCTGGTCGTTTTTGCGACAGTTTATGTACACCAAGTTCGTTATCGTCACTGACGACGATATCAACGCCCGTGACTGGAACGACGTGATCTGGGCCATCACCACGCGTATGGACCCCAAGCGCGACACGGTGATGATCGATAACACGCCGATCGACTACCTCGACTTCGCCTCGCCGATCTCCGGCCTGGGTTCGAAAATGGGCCTCGATGCCACCCACAAGTGGCCGGGCGAAACCACTCGCGAGTGGGGCCGTGTGATCGTCAAGGACGACGCCGTCACCCAACGGATCGATGCCATCTGGAATCAGTTAGGAATAGATTGATGCGTGTAACCCTGCAGCCCTCCGGAGCAGTGCTTGAGATACAGCCCGGTGAGCGGATTCTCGACGGCGCGCGGCGTCTGGGCTACGAATGCCCGCAAAGCTGCCGCAACGGTAATTGTCATGTGTGTGCGGCGTTGCTGGTTGAAGGCCGCGTCGCGCAGGATGGCAAAGTGCACGACCACGGCGAGTTCTACACTTGCATAGCCGAGCCGCTGGAAGACTGCATCCTGCTGTGGGATGGCGTGCTCGCGCTGGGAGAACTGCCGGTGCGCAGCCTGTCATGTCAGGTCATCGAATGCCGCGACGTGGGTGGCGACACCTGGCGTGTGCGGCTGCGCGCTCCGGCGGGCAAGCCACCGCGTTATCACGCCGGGCAGTATTTGATGATCGAGCGCGAGAACGGTGAGAAGTCAGCGTTCTCCATGGCCTCGGCACCGCACGGCGGGCGTGATCTTGAAATCCACGTGCTGGCGCGCGAAGCCAGTGCACTGAGCCTGATCGAACAGCTGCAACGCAACGCGATGGTGCGGGTCGAGTTGCCGTTCGGCGATACGCATCTGGCCGAGCTGCCCGACGGGCCGCTGGTGTTGGTTGCCGCCGGCACCGGCATGGGCCAGATTCACGCCCTGATCGAACACTGCCGCGCTAAAGGCTTCAAACACCCGGTGCATCTGTACTGGGGCGTGCGCCGTCCGGAAGATTTCTATGAGATCGAACATTGGGACGAGTGGCTGAAATTACCCAATCTGTTCCTGCATAAAGTCGTCAGCGATCAATGCGGTTGGGAAGGGCGCTGCGGCATGCTGCACGAGGCAGTCTGTGAAGATTTCCCGGATCTGAAACCGCTGCACGTCTACGCCAGCGGCTCGCCGGCCATGGTCTACGGCACTCTGGACGCACTGGTTGAAGCGGGCATGGACGCCCATCAAATGCGCGCCGACGTGTTCGCTTACGCCCCCCGCTCCTGATTCGTTATAACTCGCTATATAGCCGATCGGTATTTATGTAATCGCATAAATACCGCTAGGTTATATATCAATCAGGCAATCAATTAAGAACTGTGCCATGGCACTCAAATTGCCTTAAAACATATGTGCCTTATTGTTACAGCGGTGCGTTCTATTAAGTAATTCTTCACCCGCGGGGAGCTGAACGCTATTCGCCATGAGCGCCATTGAAAACGCTTTTCTGAATTTGAATTACCCTCCGCGGCTCGATCTTGGGCCGCAGCTGACGCACGAACAACTTCTCGCTTCCATGCAATCAACCATGGCGCGCCACAAGGGCGGGCCGGTGTGGCTGTTCGCGTATGGCTCACTGATCTGGCGGCCTGAATGCTCGGCGGTGGAGCGGGTGCGCGGACGCGTGCATGGTTACCATCGCGGTTTGTACCTGTGGTCGCACGAGCATCGCGGCACGCCGGAAATGCCCGGTCTGGTGTTTGGTCTGGATCGCGGCGGTTCGTGCAGTGGCTTCGCCTATCGCTTGCCGGAAGATAATCTCGACGCGGCGCTGTACGCCTTGTGGAAACGCGAGATGCCAGTGCCTTCCTACCGGCCACACTGGCTCAACTGCCGGCTCGAAGATGGCAGTCAGGTTCAGGCGTTGGGATTCGTTTTGGAGCGACACCTGCCCAGCTATGCCGGCAACTTGCCGGATCACGTGCTGAGCCAGGTGTTCGCAAGCGCTTGCGGGCGTTACGGCACCACTCGCGATTATGTCGAGCAGACCGCCCACGCCCTGCGCAGCCACGCCATGCCAGACCGTAATCTGGAGGCGCGGCTCAAGCGCTGTAAATCACAAAGCGATCAAGCGACTGCTTCACGGCTCTGACTGGCGACTTGCTTGTGCCATAGCGTCGGGGCCAGGAAGGCCATCGCCAGCAGGCAAGCGCCCACCAGCAGGACGAAACCGCCGTCCCAGCCAAAATGGTCAACGGTGTAGCCCATCGCCGCACTGGCCGCGACCGAACCACCCAGATAGCCGAACAGGCCGGTGAAACCCGCAGCCGTGCCGGCGGCTTTCTTCGGCGCCAGTTCCAGCGCCTGCAGACCGATCAACATCACCGGGCCGTAGATCAGGAAGCCGATCGAAAACAGCGCGATCATGTCGACGGTCGGGTTACCGGCCGGGTTCAGCCAGTAAACCAGGGTCGCCACGGTCACCAGCGCCATGAACACCATACCGGTCAGGCCACGGTTGCCACGGAAGATCTTGTCCGACATCCAGCCGCACAGCAGCGTGCCCGGAATGCCCGCCCACTCGTAGAAGAAGTAAGCCCACGAAGTTTTATCGACGGTGAAACCCTTGGCTTCTTTCAGGTAGGTCGGCGCCCAGTCCAGTACGCCGTAGCGCAGCAGGTAAACGAAGACGTTAGCCATGGCGATGTACCAGAGCATTTTGTTGCGCAGCACGTATTTGACGAAGATTTCCTTGGCACTGAATTCGTCTTCGTGGCTGGCGTCGTACCCTTCCGGGTAATCGTTCTTGTACTTCTCGATGGGCGGCAGGCCGACCGATTGCGGGGTGTCGCGCATGGTGATGAAGGCAAATACCGCCACGCCCAGCGCCACTGCTGCCGGTACGTAAAACGCCGCGTGCCAGTCGTTGAACAAGCCCATGCCGAGCAGGAACAGCGGGCCGATCAGGCCGCCGCCAACGTTATGCGCCACGTTCCACACGGATACCACGCCACCGCGTTCCTTCTGCGACCACCAGTGCACCATGGTCCGGCCACTTGGCGGCCAGCCCATGCCCTGGGCCCAGCCGTTGATGAACAGCAGGATGAACATCATGGTCACGCTGGACGTTGCCCAAGGCGCGAAACCGAAAATGAACATCACCCCAGCCGAGACCAGCAGGCCGAACGGCAGGAAGTAGCGCGGGTTGGAACGGTCGGACACCAGGCCCATGAGGAATTTCGACAGGCCGTAGGCGATGGCAATCGCCGACATCGCCAGGCCCAGATCGCCACGGCTGTAGCCTTCGTCGATCAGGTACGGCATGGCCAGCGAGAAGTTTTTGCGCAGCAGGTAGTAACCCGCGTAGCCAAAGAAGATACCGGCGAAGATCTGCCAGCGCAGGCGTCGGTACGTGCTGTCTATTTTTTCTTCAGGCAATGGAGCCTGATGTGCGGCAGGACGAAAGAAAGCAAACATTCAAGAGCTCCAGATTTCTTGTTTTGACTGCGGATGCGAATGTTACAGTTTCGTTACCGAAAATAGCACCGGTTCGCATCGAGCAAATAGCGGAAAATGTTGGAAGTCGCGCGTTCCTTTACGAACCTGTCGCTCAGCTGTAAGAACAGGGCGTTTTTGTCGCGCCTGGAATGTTGTGTCTTAGACTCGCGATCTATGGATCGACTGATTTCGCGAGATAAACGATGACCCCGAAAGTTCGCAGGCTATTGCCCAGACTGTTGATGGTCGCAGTGGTGACTGTTTCAGTGTTGGCACTGAGCTTCGCCCAAGGTTCTGCGGCGCCAGGCCTGCGCAATGTCACCGTGTTGATCGTTCGTCATGCGGAAAAGCCTGATGTAGGCCGTGAACTGAATGCCCGGGGCGAACAACGCGCTGCGGCTTATGCCGACTATTTCACGCCGTTGAAACTGGATGGCCAGGCGCTCACCCCTCAGCGTCTGATCGCTACCGCCGACAGCCCGGAAAGTATGCGGCCACGGCAGACACTGATCCCGCTGTCCCAGCGCCTGCAACTGCCCATCGAACAGCCCTGCGCCAATAACCAGGTCGACGAGCTGGTCACTCGGCTGCGCAAGCACAATCAGGCAAAAACCGTGCTGATTGCCTGGCACCATGGGCACATCAATAAGCTGATTGCCGCTTTCGGCGGCGATGGCCCGGCGCTGATCGGTCAGGCGAAATGGCCAGTGGATGTGTATGACTGGCTGATTGTTCTGCGCTTCGATGACAAGGGGCAGTTGGTCCAATCTCGTAGTCGGAAGGTTCAGGAACAGTTGATGCCCGGTGACGTTGCAGGCGCAAACGGCAGCTAAACATCCGTCGGAAAAATTACCTGCGACTATTCGCGCAGCGGATTTTCCCGGTTTCCCGAGGGGATCAGGGAAACGTCCTGCATGCAGCGGCGAAGGTGCGCCATTCAGTTAAAAGTCACTGCTCAGTAACCTTTGTGTTGTTGCCGGAGGGGGCAACTCACTAGGGAGGGGCAGGATCATGCGCTGGATTTTTGCTGGGCTTTTGTTGGTAATCGGCGGTTCTGCGCTGGCCTCAGAAGTGTTTTTGATACCGGAAAACAATCCCCAGCCGATTTACCCGCTGGAGCTGCAAAGGGCGGGTGTAACGGGCGAGGTGAAGGTTAGTTTCATTGCCAGTGCGGATGGTTCAGTCAGCGAAATCAGCATTCGAGAGAGCACTCATCCTGACTTGGCCGATGCGGTTCGAGACGCTATAGCGCAGTGGCGTTTCAAGCCTTGGACGGTTGAAGGGAATAAACCTGAACAGCAGGAAATCATCGCGCCAATGATTTTCAGGCTCGATCTGGATCTGCCCATTCACGTCAATCAGCAACTGAAAGCCTTGCGATGCCGTACGGTTAACGAGAACCTCGCCAACATTGCAGAGTACTCATGGATCGATTCGGCGGTATTTGCTCAAACCCGCGCCTATCTCTCGAACGTCTTCCATAAAACTCAGCTACCGGACGCACAACGTCTGGCGATGATTGCCAAGATGAATCGGCAGGTTGAAAAGATCGTCAGGGCTTGTCGGCAGAGTCCGACGCGTAAATTCATAAGCCTGTTACCAGCGGAGATTCGTGAGTTGCTTTGATAACACAGGCCAGAACGACCGAACCGGGCATTCTGGCCTGCATCGAAAGATTACTCAGCGCACTTGCACTACAACCTTGCCCACGGCCTTGCGCTGGCCAAGATCATTGATCGCCTGCGCCGCATTGCTTAGCGGATACACCTGCGATACCAGCGGTTTCAACTTGCCCTCGGCAAACCAGCCGAACAACTGCTGGAAGTTCGCCGCGTTGTCCTGCGGCTGGCGCTGGGCGAAGGAACCCCAGAATACGCCGAGTACCGCCGCGCCTTTGAGCAGGGCGAGGTTTACCGGCAGTTCCGGAATGCGCCCGCTGGCGAAGCCCACCACCAGCAGGCGACCATTCCAGGCGATGGCGCGGATGGCTTGGTCGAACAGATCACCGCCGACCGGGTCGTAAATCACGTCGGCGCCCTGGCCGTCGGTGAGGCGTTTGATTTCTTCCTTGAGGCTGGTTTCGCTGTAGTTGATCAGCTCATCGGCGCCGGCAGCCTTGGCCACGGCGAGCTTCTCCGCGCTGCTGGCGGCAGCAATGACGCGGGCGCCCATGGCTTTGCCGATTTCCACCGCCGCCAGGCCGACGCCGCCGGATGCACCGAGTACCAGCAGGGTTTCCCCCGCTTGCAGGTTGGCGCGTTGCTTGAGGGCGTGCATCGAGGTGCCGTAAGTCATGCTGAACGCGGCGGCGGTGTTGAAGTCCATCGACGGCGGAATCGGCAGCACGTTGTAGCCCGGCACCGCGACCTGTTCAGCGAAGCTGCCCCAACCGGTCAGGGCCATGACCCGGTCGCCGACCTTGAGGTGGCTGATCTTTTCCCCGACCTCCGTGACCACGCCAGCCGCTTCACCACCCGGCGAGAACGGGAAGGGTGGCTTGAACTGGTACTTGCCCTCGATGATCAGCGTGTCCGGGAAGTTGACCCCGGCGGCGTGCACCTCCAGGAGGATTTCGTTCTTCTTCGCGACAGGGCTGGCGACGTCTTCCAGCACCAGCGATTCGGCAGGGCCGAAGGCTTTGCACAGCACGGCTTTCATCAGGGCTATTCCTTTGGGAGTGATGGCCGATAAGTGTAGGTGTGTCAGTCAACGGGTCAACGAGCATGCCCGGCCCTGATAGTCAGCCATAAGCTTGTGCTTGCGTGGCGGGTCGTTATGCTAGGCCGCAAACCGGATAAGGAGCGAATTGTGAAAGCGTGGATCATGTTGTTGCTGGCCCTGTCTCTGCCTGTGGCAGCGCTGGCCGAAGAAGCTAAAGAAGGCGAGGCGCCGAAGGTCAACTACATCACCCTGAGCCCGCCGTTCGTGGGCAACTACGGGTTGGACGGCACGCCGAAGCTTAAGGTTTACAAGGCCGATGTGGCATTGCGCGTGACCGGTGAGGAGGCGACCAAACTGGTCAAGGCCAACGAGCCGCTGATCCGTAATCAGCTGGTGGCACTGTTCACCCAGCAGACCACCGAGGCGATGGGCAGCATCGAGGGTAAAGAGAAGCTGCGTCAGGAAGCGTTGAAGCAGACCCAGCAAGTGATGAATGACGAGACCGGCAAGCCGGTGGTTGAGGATCTGTTGTTCAATAACCTGATCATTCAGTAAGTGCGTTGGCTGCTGTTCAGGACGCCAGGCTTTTGCGAAAGCGCGCCAGCGCGATGACGAAGAACAGCAGGCCGATGGCCGTCAGCGCCAGCAAGTCCGGCCAGACCACGCTCAGCCCGGCGTCGCGAAACAGAATCGCGGCGCTGAGGCTGACAAAATGTGTGGACGGCGAGCCCTGCATGACCCACTGCAGCCATTGCGGCATGCTGTCCAATGGCGTGCTGCCACCCGACAGCAGCAACATCGGGATGATCACCGGAATCGCCAGCAAGCCGAACTGCGGTGTCGAGCGTGCGAGTGTCGCCAGAAAGATCCCCAACGCGGTACTGGCAAACAGATAAACCGCAGTCACCAGCAAAAACAGGCTCATCGAGCCGGACAGCGGCACGCCGAGTGCGCCTTTGACCACCACCTCCAGCGACAGCCAGGTGCACAGCACCACCACCAGCAGGTTGCTCCAGATTTTCGCCAGCATGATTTCCAGCGCCGTCAGCGGCAGCACCAGCAAATGGTCAAGCGTGCCGTGCTCGCGTTCGCGCAGCAGCGCCGTGCCCGTGAGGATGATTGCCAGAATGGTGATGTTGTTGACGATCTGAATCACCGCCAGAAACCAGCCACCCTCCAGGTTGGTGTTGAACAGCGCGCGGGTGGTCAGTTGAATCGGCGTTTTGCTCGCGGCATCGCCCTGGTCGCCATAGGCCTGCAGCTCGCGCTGGAAAATCCGGCTGATGTAGCCAGCGCCCATGAACGCCTGGCTCATCGCGGTGGCATCGACGTTGACCTGAATGGCCGGTTGCCGCGCCGCCAGTAGATCGGTTTGAAACCCCGCCGGAATGTTGATCACGAAAGTGTACTGGCCGCTGTCCATGACCTGGTCCAGTTGCGGGTAGGGGAGCAGCACTGGCGTCTGGAATTCCGGCGGTTGCAGGGCCTGGGCCAACTGGCGCGAGAGGGCGCTGTGGTCTTCGTCGACGATCGCCACGCTGGCGTTGTGCACGCCGATCACCGAGCCGGCGGCAGGCATGTAGATCGCCACGGTGAAGGCGTAGAACAGGAACAGCAGCAACACGCTGTCGTGGCGCAGGCTGGTCAGTTCCTTGAGCCCCAGGCGCAGGATGTGCGCGAACTTGTGCATCAGGCCTCCTGCTTTTTCAGCATGATCAGGCTCAGCCCGGTGAACCCGACAAAGAACCCGAACAGCGCCAGGCACTGCGGCCACAGCTGCCGCAGGTCCAGCGCTTTGGTGAACGTCCCCACGGCAATGTCGAGAAAGTGTCCTGCCGGAAACAGCATGCCCATCACCGCAGCCGCTCCTTCCAGTGAAGAACGCGGCACGATAAGTCCGGAGAACTGGATGGTCGGCAGGCTGGTAATGATCATGGTGCCGAGGATCGCGGCGATTTGCGTGCGGGTGAACGCCGAGATCAGCAGGCCCATGCTAGTGGTCGCTAGCACATACAGCAGGCCGCCAAACGCCAGCGTCAGCAGGCTGCCCTTGAACGGCACGCCAAACAGCCAGCGGTTCATCGCCACCAGCAGCGCGAGATTGACCAGACTGACCAGCAGGTATGGCGCCTGTTTGCCCAGCAGAAACTCCAGGCGGGTCAGGGGCGTGGCGTAGAAGTTGGTGATCGAGCCGAGTTCTTTTTCGCGCACGATGCCGAGTGCGGTGAGCATAGCCGGAATGAACGCCAGAATCAGCGCCATGACCCCGGGGCCAATAGCGTTGACGCTGACCACATCCTGGTTGTAGCGAAAGCGCGTTTCCAGGCTGGCACCCGCCTGGTGGTTGATGGCGGGGCTGCTCTGTTCGGCCAACTGTTGCAGGTTGGCCAGGTGCACTGCTTCGACATAATTGCGGCTGGTCTCGGCGCGAAACGGCATGCCGCCGTCCAGCCACGCCGCCACCGCAGGCTGGCGTCCGGCGTACAGGTCGCGGCCAAATCCGGGCGGGATTTCCAGCGCCAGTTTGATTTCCGAGCGTTGCAGGCGGCGGTGCAGCTCTTGAGCGTCGTGGATGGCTGGCCGTTCATCGAAGTAGCGCGAGCCGCGAAAGGCTTCCAGATAGGTTCGGCTCTGCGGGGTTTGATCCTGATCGTAAACGGCGAACGCGAGGTTCTCTACGTCGAGGGAAATTCCATAGCCGAAAATCACCATCATGAAAATCGCCCCCGCCAGCGCAAAAGCCATGCGCACTTTGTCGCGCAGCAGCTCCTTGCCTTCGCGACTGGCCACGGCCAGCAGGCGACCGAGGCTGAAACCGCGTTGCTGGTCTGGCGGCGCGGCGGCTGGCGCTGATGGCGCTGTCGGCGCTGTCGGCGATTCACTCGCGGGAGGCGATGGGGCAGTGCCTTGGGCCTGTTCCAGACACGTCACGAAAGCGGCTTCCAGCGTCTCTCCGGCAAACTGACGCTGCAGCGCTGCCGGGGTGTCGCAAGCGAGGACTTTGCCGGCTTGCATCAGCGAAATGCGGTCGCAGCGCTGGGCTTCGTTCATGAAGTGGGTGGAGAGAAAAATCGTCACGCCTTGCTCGCGGGACAGTTCGATCAGCAGTCGCCAGAAGTCATCACGGGCTGCCGGGTCGACGCCGGAGGTCGGCTCATCGAGGATCAGCACTTCCGGACGATGCAACACCGCGACCGCCAGCGACAGGCGTTGACGCAGCCCGAGAGGCAGGGCACCGGACGGCTGATCGGCGACGCTGAGCAGGTTGAAGCGCTGAATCAATGCGTCGATGCGTTGCGCGCTTTCGGACTTGGGCAAGTCGAACAGACGGGCGTGCAGCTCAAGGTTCTGCCGCACGCTGAGTTCGCCATACAGCGAAAAGCTCTGGGACATGAAGCCGACCCGCTTGCGCGTGGCCAGATCCTTGGCGTTCACCGGATTGCCCAGCAGTGTCGCGCTGCCTTCGCTGGCCGGCATCAGCCCGGTCAGGACTTTCATGGTCGTGGTCTTGCCGCAGCCGTTGGAGCCGAGAAAACCGAAAATCTCGCCGCGACCGATGGCGAAGCTGACGTGATCCACCGCAGTGAAGTCGCCGAAGCGCAGCGTCAGGTCGTGGGCTTCGATGGCAATGTCGGTGGTACCGCCAGTACGCGGCGGAATGACCAACGGCTGAGCGTCGTGATGACTGTCGCCCTGGAAGTGTGTGAAGGCTTCATCGAGTTTGCCGCTGGGGGTGACGGCCGCTAGCTCGCGGCTCAGACCGGTGGCAATCAACTGGCCGTTGTCGAGCATCAGGCAATGCTCGAACTGTTCAGCTTCTTCCATATACGCAGTGGCGACCAGCAGGGTCAATTGCGGGCGCTCGCGCCGTACATCGTCGATCAGCTCCCAGAAGCGTCGGCGTGAGAGCGGGTCGACGCCGGTGGTCGGCTCATCGAGAATCAACAGATCCGGCTCATGGATCAGCGCGCAGCACAGGCCCAGCTTCTGTTTCATGCCGCCGGACAACTTGCCTGCAGGGCGCTCGGCGAACTTTAGCAGGTCGGTGGCGAGCAGCAGATTGTGCATGCGTTGCTCGCTGTCGGCTTTCGACAGGCCGAACAGCGTGGCAAAGAACTGGATGTTTTCGCGGATCGACAACTCGGGATACAGGTTGCCGCCCAAGCCCTGGGGCATGAAGGCGATGCGCGCATACAGCGTGTCGCGGTGGCGGCGCTGCTGGATCGGCCCGCCGAGGACGTCCAGTTGCCCTTGCTGCAAGGCCTTCACGCCGGCGATCAGCCCGAGCAGGCTGGACTTGCCCGCGCCATCGGGGCCGATCAGCCCGCAACGGGTGCCGGCTGGCAGGCTGAAGGTGATATCGCTCAGTGCTTGCTGTTTGCCGTAGCGGTGCGCGATAGCGTTCGCCTGAACCGCGAGGCTGTTCATTGCAGATTGGCCGGCCAGGCAATCGGCGCGGTGCGCACATAACCGGCGCCGGGCATGCCGGGCTTGGCTTGCGGCACGGCGCTGGGTTGGGTCAGGCGCAGCTTGACGCGGAACACCAGTTTTTGCCGCTCGTCACGGGTCTCGACCTCTTTGGGGGTGAACTGCGATTTGCCGGCGACGAAACTGATCTTCGCCGGCAAGGGTTTGTCGGGCAGGGCATCGAGCAGCACCCGGGCTTCATCGCCTACGGCCAGACGCCCGGCCACCGAGGCAGACAGGTAGAGGTTCATGTACTGATCGTTGGGATCAATCAACAGCAGGACGCGGCCACCGGCCCCCAGCACTTCGCCGGGTTCGGCCATGCGCAACTGGATCACCCCATCAATCGGCGCGCGCAGGCTGCTGTCGTCGATTTCGCTGGTCAGTTGAGCGACCTGTGCCTGCGCCGCGCCGATCGCTGCAGCGACCGCCGACACTTGGGCGCGGGCCGCCGTCACGGCAGCATTGCCGGTGCCGATACGCGACTGCAATTGATCGATAACCTGGGCGCTGACGAAACCGTGCTTGAACAGCGACTGAGAGCGCCCGAGTTCCTGCTGGGCCAGCAGCAATTCACTCTGGCGCAATTGCACATTGGCCTCGGCGGCGTTGAGGTTTTCCCGGGCGCGCAAGACTTCGGCTTCGGCTTGAGTGCGCTGGGCTTCGAGGGTGCGGGTATCCATGCGCGCGAGCAGTTGGCCCTTGTTGACCTTGTCGCCTTCATCGACCAGCACCTCGGCCAGGCGTCCAGGTGTCTTGCTGGCGATCTGCACTTCGGTGGCTTCCAGCCGCCCGTTGCCCATCGACAGCCCTTCGACCAGACGGCTGCTGATCGACATCCAGTAACCGAGCCCGCCGGCGGCGGCGAGTAACACCAGAAGCGACCCGGCGTATAAAAGTGAAGAGCGGCTGTGCGTCGACATGGGGGCATCCTGCGGCTGTGGCGTGCAGTCTGACTGTTCAAGCGTTGCAGTCGCTTGATGTCAGTCAACCGAGCGCCAAGCCTAGCCCCTTTTTCGGCTAATAACCGTGACCGGGCAGTTCTCAGCGCAAGCCGAGCACGGCGGCCCACTGTTCGGCCGTCACGGGCATGACCGACAGGCGACTGCCTTTTTGCACCAGTGGCATGTCGGCCAGCGCGGTTTGCTGCTTGAGGTAATCCAGCTTCAATACCCGGGCGAACGTCTCTACGTGGGCAACATCAATCGCGCTCCAGGCGTTTTTCTCGGGTGTAGCTTTCGCATCGAAGTAATGACTCTGCGGCTCCAGTGCGGTGGGATCCGGGTACGCCGCTTCGATAATCTTGCCAATCCCTGCAATCCCCGGCTCCGGGCAGCTGGAATGGTAGAAAAAGAACTCGTCACCCACGGCCATCGAGCGCAGGAAGTTACGCGCCTGATAGTTGCGAACTCCGTCCCAGCGCGCTGTGCCGAGCTTTTCCAGACCTTTGATAGAGAGTTCGTCGGGCTCGGACTTCATCAGCCAATAGGCCATGGTTTTTGCTCCTGAAACGGTCATTGGGCAGGTTGTCGGGCAATTTTATGACAAACCGACAGTCGGTTGACGTCAGCGTTTGCGCGCAGGTTCACGTTGTCGCAAAATGCCGGCCTTTAAAGCTTGACGCTGCTGCACGGCCTACGAACGGAAACCGCTGCTGTCATCGTGATGATGTGCCTTGAGGGGGGCAATCGATGAAACGCAAACCGGATCTACTATGGACTTTGGTAATTTTGTTTGGCTTGGGCGTCGTAACCACCGGTTATGCGCAGAGCTTGTGGTCGAACAAGGCCGACGCGCCGATTGAAGTCGCGCAACAGGTGCAACAGTCGACAGCCTTCAAACGCTGAAACGGCTTTCTCGACGCCGCTGATCTGCGCGGCGTCCTATCCCGCGAAATACCACGCCTTGTCGCTGACCGTGCCTTGTAACGGTACATCCCAGCTTGCCTGCGCCAAGCGTTCGACTTTCTGACATTCATGGGCCAGGCCCAGTAGCGTAGGCTTGCGCCAGCTTTTTCGCCGAGCCAGATACGCCAGGCTGCGATCATAGAAACCGCCGCCCATCCCCAGTCGCCCGCCGACATCGTCAAACCCTACCAACGGCAATAACACCAGATCCAGTGCCCAGACCTTGCGTTGCTGTGCCAGATTGGCTCGCGGCTCGAGAATGCGGAAGCGATTGGGTTTAAGTTTCTCGCCGGGACGAATGCGTTGGAAAACCATCTTGGTGCGTGGCCAGGCGCTGAGCACCGGCAGATAAGTCGATTTACCCCGACGTTGGGCTTCGCGCAGCAGAAGGCGCGGATCGATTTCACCATCGGTGGGCAAATACAAAGAGATATGTCTGGCCCGGCGAAAGTGCGGGTCTTGCGCCAGTTGCCGGTACAGGCCCTTGGCGGCCTGGCGTTGTTCGCTCTTGGTCAGCGCACGACGCGCCTTGCGCAGCAGGCGGCGGAGTTGCGGGCGGGGCAGCAGCGCGGGTTCGGTCATGGTTCGGCTTCGGCAGGTTGGACGAAAACGTACGCATAAAAAATCCGATGGCGGTTTTCACCGACATCGGATTCGAATCAGGCTCCCCGGATGAACCGCTGTCAACTTAGCCCTTGAACCCGAAAGTTCAAGGTGGAAGATGCAGTAGACTTTAAGGCTTTCCGTCTAGCGGACATGCACACCAGCCCAACGTGCAACTTCCAGGGTAGTGCGAATCGGCTCAGGGACATCGTCAACTGGCAAGCACCCCAGGGAGTGCCGCGAGTATACCGCAAGCGGCCAGTTGAATCAGCCCTTGCTGGTGTTCTGATCGTCGGCGAGCACCAGATCGACACGATCGAGCAAGTCACGCACCTGTTCACGGGTCGAACCGCTGGCCTGGATGTCCGGACGCTCTTCTTTGTGCAAGAGGTCATGGGTGATGTTCAGCGCGGCCATCACGGCGATACGGTCGGCACCGATGACTTTGCCGCTGCTGCGGATCTCACGCATCTTGCCATCCAGATAGCGCGCGGCACTGACCAGATTGCTGCGTTCTTCCTGCGGGCAGATGATCGAATATTCTTTATCGAGGATCTGCACGGTGACGCTATTGCTTGAACTCATGAGTCTTGCTCCAGGGCCTTGAGGCGCGAAATCATCGATTCGACCTTACGCCGGGCGATTTCGTTTTTTTCAATGAGGTGAGCGCGTTCCTCGCGCCAGGTCTTTTCCTGAGCTAGTAAGAGTGCATTTTGACTCTTTAGTTGCTCGACTCGGCCAATCAACAGTTCGAGTCTGGCCATCAGCGCTTGCAGGTCGGTGTCTTCCATTGTGTCCACGTGTTCGTCTGATGGGGGGTAGCTGGCGGACAGCCTTTAATAGTCTTGGCGAGTCTGTCGATGTAGGATACAAGGCCTTCATTCTAGACATAGCGCCGTCTGGCGCCTAGCTGCCCATGACCAATGCGAATTCCCCGTACCAAGCCTTTGCCACCCTGCTGACTTCCAGCGGCCACAACGTTTCGCCTGCCGAACTGCACGGCGTGCTGCTCGGGCGCAGTTGCGCCGGTGCCGGCTTCGATAACGAAGGCTGGTTGATCGACGCCGCCGAACTGCTCGAAGGCGATATCCAGGACAACGTCCGTAACGCCCTCATCGGCCTGCAAGAGATGGTCAAAGGCGAGCTGACCGGCGACGACGTCACTGTCGTTCTGCTGCTGCCGACCGATGACGCACCGCTGGCTGACCGCGCCGCTGCACTGGGCCAATGGTGCCAGGGCTTCCTCAGCGGTTTCGGCCTGAACTGCCGCGACAGCAGCATGCTCAGCACTGAAGCCACCGAAGTGCTGCAGGATCTGGCCGCCATTTCCCAAGTGCAGGATGCTCTCGAAGAATCCGAAGACGGCGAAACCGACTACATGGAAGTCATGGAGTACCTGCGCGTTGCGCCGTTGCTGCTGTTCTCGGAAACCAAGAAAGCCGACGTGCCGCCAGCCGCCAAGCCGTCGCTGCATTAATCGCGTGCCAGGGAAAGCCATCTGCCCATGACCCATATCCCGAAAGCGGAATACAGCCGTCGCCGCAAGGCCCTGATGGCGCAGATGGAACCCAACAGCATCGCGATCCTGCCCGCCGCCGCGGTCGCCATTCGCAACCGCGACGTCGAGCATGTCTACCGTCAGGACAGCGACTTCCAGTACCTCAGCGGATTTCCCGAGCCGCAAGCCGTCATCGTTTTGATGCCCGGCCGTGAACATGGCGAATACGTGCTGTTCTGCCGTGAGCGCAACGCCGAACGCGAATTGTGGGACGGTTTGCGCGCCGGGCAAGAGGGCGCGATCCGCGACTTCGGTGCCGACGACGCTTTCCCTATTACCGACATCGACGACATCCTCCCCGGCCTGATCGAAGGCCGCGACCGGGTGTATTCGGCGATGGGCAGCAACCCTGAATTCGACCGTCACCTGATGGACTGGATCAACGTGATCCGCTCCAAGGCGCACCTCGGCGCCCAGCCGCCGAACGAATTCGTTGCCCTGGATCATCTGCTGCACGACATGCGTCTGTATAAATCGGCGGCAGAAGTGAAGGTGATGCGCGAAGCCGCACGGATCTCGGCGCAAGCCCACATCCGCGCGATGCAGGCCAGTCGGGCCGGGCTCTACGAGTACAGCCTCGAAGCCGAACTCGACTACGAATTCCGCAAGGGCGGGGCGAAAATGCCGGCTTATGGTTCGATCGTCGCCGCCGGGCGCAATAGCTGCATCCTGCATTACCAGCAGAATGACGCGTTGCTCAAGGACGGCGATCTGGTGTTGATCGACGCCGGTTGCGAGATCGACTGCTACGCCAGCGATATCACCCGCACCTGGCCGGTCAACGGCAAGTTTTCGCCCGAGCAGAAAGCGATCTACGAATTGGTGCTGGCCTCGCAGGAAGCCGCGTTCGCCGAAATCGCCCCGAACAAGCACTGGAATCAAGCGCACGAAGCCACGGTTCGAGTGATTACCACGGGGCTGGTGAAACTGGGATTGCTGCATGGCGAGGTCGACGAGTTGATCGCCAGCGAAGCCTATAAAGCTTTTTACATGCACCGCGCCGGCCACTGGCTGGGTATGGATGTGCATGACGTTGGTGAGTACAAGGTCGGCGGCGAATGGCGAGTGCTCGAGGTCGGCATGGCGCTGACCGTAGAGCCGGGCATCTACATCGCCCCGGACAATCAGAACGTCGCGAAGAAATGGCGCGGCATTGGTGTACGTATCGAGGACGACGTGGTGGTGACCAGAACCGGTTGTGAAATCCTCACCAGCGGCGTGCCGAAAACCGTCGCTGGAATCGAAGCGCTGATGGCGCAAGCAAGGACCCACGCGGCATGAGTCGAGTCAATCTGGCAATCATCGGTGGCGGTCTGGTCGGCGCCAGTCTGGCGTTGGCCTTGCAGGCCGGGGCCAAGGCGCGTGGCTGGAAGATCGTCCTGATCGAGCCGTTCGCTCCCGGCGACAGTTGGCAGCCGAGCTACGACGCACGTTCGTCGGCGCTGTCCTTCGGCTCGCGGCAGATTTATCAACGGCTGGGCGTGTGGCAGGAAATCTCCCGTCGCGCCGAGCCGATCAAACAGATTCACGTCTCCGATCGTGGCCGTTTCTCTACCGCGCGCTTGTCGGCGATGGAAGAGGGTGTGCCAGCGCTCGGTTATGTGGTGGAAAACGCCTGGCTCGGCCAGTGCCTGTGGCAGCACATCGATAAAGACGTGATCAGTTGGCGCTGCCCGGCGGAAGTCACGCGTATGGAACCGCTGCCCGATGGCTATCGCCTGACCCTCAATGATGAAACCACCCTTGAATGCGACCTCGCGGTGCTCGCCGATGGCGGTCGCTCCGGTCTGCGCGAGCAGTTGGGCATCAACGTGCGCAAGCGTCCGTACAACCAGAGCGCGCTGATCGCCAACATCACCCCGAGCGAAGCGCACAACGGCATGGCCTTCGAGCGTTTCACCGACGAAGGGCCGATGGCCTTGCTGCCGCTGCCGGAAAACCGCTGTGCTCTGGTCTGGACCCGTTTGGGCATGGACGCGCAGCGCCTGGCCGATTTGAGCGAGCGCGATTTCCTCAGCGAATTGCAGGGCGTGTTCGGATATCGCCTCGGCACGTTGAAACAGGTTGGCGCGCGGCATCTTTATCCGCTGACGCTGGTCGAGGCCGAAGAACAGGTGCGCTCGCATCTGGCTGTGCTCGGCAACGCGGCGCACAGCCTGCACCCGATTGCCGGTCAGGGTTTCAACTTGTCACTGCGTGATGCCGATGCCTTGGCCGCCGCATTGTTGTCCAGTGAAAAGCCGCTGGGCGACTTCGCCACATTGCAGGCTTATCGCGAGCGTCAACGTCTCGATCAGGATCTCACCGTCGGTTTTTCCGATCAGGTCACACGCCTGTTCGGCAGCACGCAGCCATTGGTTTCGTTGGGCCGTAACATCGGCCTGCTCGGCCTTGATCTGTTGCCGCCGGCCAAGCGCTGGTTTGCCCGTCAGGCCATGGGTTTGGGAACACGTCCGGATGCTTAAGTGGTTGACCGCTAAATTCGGCAGGGCGCGGTTGATGCGTTGGGTGATGACGTTCTACCCGCCGTATCTTGGCGCCGGTGTACGGGTTCGGCATATCAGCGATGATTTCCGCGACGTTCAGGTGTCGATGGGGCTGGGCTGGTACAACCGCAACTACGTCGGCACTCAGTTTGGCGGCAGTCTGTATTCGATGGTCGACCCGTTCTTCATGCTGATGCTCATGGAAAACCTCGGCTCGAAGTACATTGTCTGGGACAAGGCTGCCGACATCGATTTCATTGCACCGGGCAAAGGCCCGGTATTCGCCCGCTTCAATATCGACGAGACCTTGCTCGCCGAGATTCGCCGGCAAACCGCCAACGGCGAGAAATACCTGCCGCAGTTGCAGGTCGACATTCATGACGGCGCCGGCAATCTGGTGGCGCGGGTCGGTAAAACCCTATACGTGCGGCTCAAGCCGCAAGCGAGACAGGCTTAAAGCATGGAAATGCGCGCAGATCTGCTGATTGTCGGAGCCGGAATGGTCGGCAGCGCCCTGGCGTTGGCGTTGCAGGACAGCGGGCTGGAAGTCCTGCTGCTCGATGGCAGCCCGCTGAGCGTCAAGCCGTTCGATGCCGACGCGGCATTTGAACCGCGTGTGAGCGCGCTGTCGGCAGCCAGCCAACGCATCCTCGAACGCCTCGGCGTGTGGGACGGCATCGCCAAGCGCCGCAGCAGCCCGTACACCGACATGCACGTCTGGGACGGCAGCGGCACCGGGCAGATCCATTTCTCGGCGAGCAGTGTGCACGCCGAGGTGCTGGGTCATATCGTCGAAAACCGTGTGGTGCAGGACGCCTTGCTCGACCGTTTGCACGATTGCGATCTGGGCATGCTCGCTAATGCGCGGCTGGAACAGATGCGCCGCTCGGGCGATGACTGGTTGCTGACGCTGGCTGACGGTCGTCAGTTGCGCGCGCCATTGGTGATTGCCGCTGACGGTGCCAACTCGGCCGTTCGCCGCCTCACCGGGATGGCCACGCGCGAGTGGGATTACATGCACCACGCCATCGTCACCAGCGTGCGCAGCAGCAAGTCGCACCAGATGACCGCGTGGCAGCGCTTTACCGATCACGGGCCATTGGCGTTTCTGCCGCTGGAGCGTGACGGGCAGCAGGATTGGTGTTCGATCGTCTGGTCGACCACGCCGAGCGAAGCCGAGCGCTTGATGGCGCTGGATGAAGCGGCGTTCTGCCGAGAGCTGGAGCGTGCCTTTGAAGGCCGCCTCGGCGCAGTCATCAGTGCCGATCCGCGACTGTGCGTGCCGCTGCGTCAGCGTCATGCCAAACGTTACGTGGCTGAAGGCCTGGCGTTGATCGGCGATGCGGCGCACACCATTCACCCGTTGGCGGGGCAGGGTGTGAACCTTGGCTTCCTCGATGCGGCGGTGTTGGCCGAAGTGCTATTGCAGGCGGCCGAGCGTGGCGAGCGTTTGGCGGATGCGAAGGTGCTGAGCCGTTACGAGCGTCGGCGCATGCCGCACAACCTGGCGCTGATGGCGGCGATGGAAGGCTTTGAGCGGTTGTTCCAGGCGGATCCGTTGCCGGTCAGGTGGTTGCGTAATGCCGGGTTGAAGCTGGTGGAGCAGATGCCGGAAGCGAAGGCGCTGTTTGTGCGTGAAGCCCTTGGGTTGACCGGGGATCTTCCGGCCCTCGCCAAACCCTGATCTCTTCGTTGCTGCTGATGGCCTCATCGCGAGCAGGCTCACTCCTACAGGGGAACGCATTCCAACTGTAGGAGTGAGCCTGCTCGCAATGGCGCCCGGCCAGGCACCACAATTTTCAAACTGTGCAACATCTGGTAACTCCTTCAAAAAGAGTTCGATTGAGGTGGTAAATGTGAGTCCTTATCATTTGGCCCACATTTCCCGACCGAGAGACCACTCCCATGTTGGCACCCAAGCGTCTTCTGACCGCACTGGCCCTGACCCTGATCGGCAGCACAACGGCCCAGGCCGCTGATGAGGTGGTGGTTTACTCGTCGCGCATCGATGAGCTGATCAAACCGGTCTTCGATGCGTACACCGCCAAGACTGGGGTGAAGATCAAGTTCATCACCGACAAGGAAGCGCCGCTGATGCAGCGCATCAAGGCCGAAGGTGAGAACGCCACCGCCGACCTGCTGCTCACCGTTGACGCCGGCAACCTCTGGCAAGCCGAGCAGATGGGCATCCTCCAGCCGTTCACTTCGAAAGTCATCGATACCAACATTCCGCTGCAATATCGCTCGTCTACTCACGCCTGGACTGGCCTGAGCCTGCGCGCGCGGACCATCGCCTACTCCACTGAACGCGTGAAGCCGAGCGAGCTGACCACCTACGAAGCACTGGCCGACAAGAACTGGGAAGGGCGCCTGTGCCTGCGTACGGCGAAGAAGGTCTACAACCAGTCGCTGACCGCGACCATGATCGAAGTCCATGGCGCCGAGAAGACCGAAAAGATCCTCAAGGGCTGGGTCAACAACCTCTCCACCGACGTGTTCTCCGATGATGTCGCGGTGCTCGAAGCGATCAACGCCGGGCAATGCGATGTCGGCATCGTCAACACTTACTACTATGGCCGCCTGCACAAGCAGAAGCCCGAGCTGCCGGTGAAACTGTTCTGGCCGAACCAGGCGGATCGTGGCGTGCACGTGAACCTGTCGGGCATTGGCTTGACCAAGCATGCGCCGCACCCGGAAGCGGCCAAGGCTTTGGTTGAGTGGATGACCACACCTGAGGCGCAGAAGATCTTTGCTGACGTGAACCAGGAGTTCCCGGCCAACCCGGCGGTGGCGCCTTCGGAAGAAGTGGCGGCGTGGGGCAAGTTTGTCGCTGACACCTTGCCGGTGGAAGTGGCGGGCAAGCGTCAGGCTGAAGCGATCCGGATGATGGATCGGGCGGGTTGGAATTGAGGCTTTTTCGATAGACTTGTGATCGTTCCCACGCTCTGCGTGGGAATGCATCCATCGACGCTCTGCGTCGTGCCGCCGACAGCGTGACGCAGAGCGTCACAGGATGTGTGCCCACGCAGAGCGTGGGCACAATCATTTGAACGAGACTGTTTCCTTGGCCCACCCCGCCCAACGCCGCTGGTATCCCATCGTCTTCGCCATCGCCGCGCTGGTGCTGTTGCCCCTGAGCGTTCTGCTGCTCTCCTGGCAGACCATCGATCAACAGATCTGGTCGCACCTGTGGCAAACCCAGATGCCGCGCCTGCTGGGCAATACCCTGACGCTGGTCGTTGGCGTCGGTGTCGGTGTGACGCTGCTGGGTGTCAGCCTCGCCTGGCTCACCAGCCTCTGCGAGTTCCCCGGGCGGCGCTGGCTCGACTGGGCGCTGATGCTGCCCTTTGCCATTCCGGCCTACGTACTGGCGTTCGTCTTCGTCGGCCTGCTCGACTTCGCCGGCCCCGTACAAACCCTGCTGCGCGAATGGTTCGGCACCGATCTGCGCCTGCCACGGGTGCGCTCCACCGGCGGGGTGATCATCGTGCTGGTGCTGGTCTTCTATCCCTACGTTTACTTGTTGGCGCGCACCGCATTCCTCGCTCAGGGTAAAGGCCTGATGGAAGCGGCGCGGGTGCTTGGCCAATCGCCGTGGCAAGCGTTCTGGCGTGTGGCGTTGCCGATGGCGCGTCCGGCCATTGGCGCCGGCGTGGCACTGGCGCTGATGGAAACCCTGGCGGATTTCGGCGCGGTCTCGGTGTTCAACTTCGACACCTTCACCACCGCCATCTACAAGACATGGTACGGCTTCTTCAGCCTGTCGAGTGCGGCGCAGCTGGCCAGTCTGTTGCTGCTGGTGGTGATGCTGGTGCTCTACGGCGAACGTCGCGCGCGTGGCGCCAATCGGGCGGGCAACGAGCGGCCACGGGTGAAAGCCCTGTATCACTTGCGCGGGCTCAAGGCGTTCGCGGCGATGAGCTGGTGCGCACTGGTGTTCGCCTGCGCCTTCGTCATTCCGCTGCTGCAACTGATCGTCTGGTTCTGGCAGCGCGGCCGTTTCGATCTGGACGAGCGCTACGCGGGGCTGATCCTGCACACCTTGTATTTGGGCGGCATGGCGGCGCTGATTACCGTCAGTGTTGCGCTGTTGTTGGCGTTTGCCCGGCGGCTGGCGCCGACGCAGGCGATCAACTCTGGTGTTGGTCTGGCCAACCTGGGCTACGCCTTGCCGGGTTCGGTGTTGGCCGTGTCGATCATGCTGGCGTTCAGTTATTTGGATCGCGAGCTGGTGATTCCACTCTCCGGTTGGCTCGGCGGCGCGGGCAAACCGCTGCTGCTTGGCAGTCTGGCGGCGTTGCTGATGGCCTATCTGGTGCGTTTTATTGCGGTGGCGTACGGGCCGCTGGAAAGCAGTCTGGCGCGTATACGGCCCTCTTTGCCCGAAGCAGCACGTAGCCTGGGTGTCAGTGGGCCGCGACTGTTTTTCAAAGTGTATCTGCCGCTGTTGCTGCCCGGCGCGCTGAGCGCGGCGCTGCTGGTGTTCGTCGATGTGCTCAAGGAAATGCCCGCGACCCTGCTGATGCGCCCGTTTGGCTGGGACACGCTGGCGGTGCGGATCTTTGAAATGACCAGTGAAGGTGAATGGGCGAGGGCGTCTTTGCCAGCGCTGACCCTGGTTCTGGTCGGTCTATTGCCGGTCATCGGACTGATCCGCCGCTCGGCGCACCGAAACACTTAGTCGTCAGTCCTGAATCATGCGGCTACAATGCGCGGCATTCGGTGCGGTTCGTCTGACAGACCCGTTCGCTGAAATCGGCTGAAAGCCTTCTATTTCGCGGCTTTCACCCCGTACAGCGGCTGTCCGCACCTTCGCCACGCCCGGAAGGAGAAACCCATGGGACAGCGTACGCCTCTGTATGACCTGCATCTCGCCCTCGGCGCGAAGATGGTCGATTTTGGCGGTTGGGACATGCCACTGCATTACGGCTCGCAGGTCGAGGAGCACCACGAAGTGCGCCGCGATTGCGGGGTGTTCGATGTTTCCCACATGACCGTGATCGATGTCACCGGCACCCAGGCCAAGGCCTGGCTGCAGCATTTGCTGGCCAATGATGTCGACCGCCTGCACCGCCCCGGTCGTGCGTTGTACAGCACCATGCTCAACGAGCGTGGCGGCATCGTCGACGACATGATCGTCTACCGCCTCGACGGCGCTTATCGACTGGTGTTCAACGCTTCGACCCGCGATCAGGATCTGGCCTGGATGAGCGCGCAGCGCGGCGATTACGACGTGCAGCTGCACGAGCGCTCCGAGCTGGCGATGCTCGCCATCCAAGGCCCACAGGCCCGGCACAAGATTGCCGAACTGGTGACCCAGTCGCGCGCCACGCTGATCCAGCACCTCAAACCCTTCGAAGGCTATACCGACGGTGACTGGTTCATCGCGCGTACCGGTTATACCGGTGAAGATGGCCTGGAAATCTGCCTGCCGGCCAATCAGGCGCCGGGGTTCTTCAACGATCTGGTCGGTGCCGGCATTTCCCCGATCGGCCTCGGTGCCCGCGATACCCTGCGGGTTGAAGCCGGTATGAACCTCTACGGTCAGGACATTCACCAAGACGTTTCGCCATTGGCCTCGAACATGGCCTGGAGCATTGCCTGGGAACCGGCCACCCGCCAGTTCATCGGCCGTGCTGCGCTGGAGGCGGAAAAAGCTGCCGGCATTGCGCACAAACTGGTTGGTCTGGTCCTGGAAGAACGTGGTGTTTTGCGCGCTCATCAAGTGGTTCGCATCGCCGATGTTGGCGAAGGGGAGATCACCAGTGGTAGTTTCTCTCCTACGCTGAGCAAATCGATTGCCCTGGCGCGTGTTCCGATGGCCACCGCCGACCGCGCCGAAGTGGAAATCCGTGGCAAGTGGTACCCGGTACGGGTGGTCAAACCGACCTTCGTACGCCATGGCAAAACTTTGATCTAACCTTTTTCCGGCGGGCATGACCGCTGACCCAATTCCAGAGGACACCGAAGATGAGCAATATTCCCGCTGAACTGCGTTTTGCCGAAAGTCATGAATGGGCACGTCTGGAAGCCGACGGCACCGTCACCGTGGGCATCAGCGATCACGCGCAGGAAGCGCTGGGCGATGTGGTGTTCGTTGAGCTGACCGAAGTAGGCAAGGTGTTCGCCGCTGAAGATCAGGCTGGCGTCGTTGAATCGGTGAAAGCTGCTTCCGACATCTACTCGCCGATCAGCGGTGAAGTCATCGCGATCAACGAAGAGCTGGGCGGTTCGCCAGAGCTGCTGAACTCCGATCCGTACGGCGCATGGATCTTCAAGCTCAAGCCAAGCGATAAGGCTGAGCTGGACAAGCTGCTGGATGCCGGCGCTTACAAGGCTGCTATCGGCGAGTAAGTTCTAAGCAATACCCAAAGCCCCGACTTGTCGGGGCTTTTTTATGCACGATACAAATCCCCTGTAGGAGTGAGCCTGCTCGCGATAGCGTTCTTTCAGACTCATTAATGCGATTGACACACCGCAATCGCGAGCAGGCTCACTCCTACAGGGGGACGGGGTGCACTGAAAATGGGTTGCCACATCGGCTGCTATGCTGGTTTGACCGTGTTGCATTGACGCCGAGCGCCAGCCAAGAGAGAGCCCGTCATGTCCCAGTTGCCGTCCCTGAGCCAGTTACGCGATCCCGATGCCTTCCTGCGCCGTCACCTCGGCCCCGATGCAGCCGAGCAACAGGCGATGCTCGACAGCCTTGGCCTCGGTAGTCGAATTGAACTGATCGAGCAAACGGTGCCGCCAGGCATTCGCTTCAATCGCGCGCTCGAGCTGCCACCCGCGCTGGATGAACAAGCCGCGCTGGCCAAGCTGCGCAGTTACGCCGAGCAGAATCAGGTCTGGACCAGCCTGATCGGTATGGGCTACCACGGCACCCTGACGCCAACCGTCATCCTGCGCAATGTGCTGGAAAATCCCGGCTGGTACACCGCGTACACGCCGTATCAACCGGAGATCGCTCAAGGCCGGCTCGAAGCGCTGTTGAATTTCCAGCAACTGACCATCGACCTCACCGGCCTCGAGTTGGCCAACGCTTCGCTGCTCGATGAAGCGACGGCGGCTGCCGAAGCCATGGCACTCGCCAAGCGTGTGGCGAAGTCGAAGAGCAATCTGTTTTTCGTCGATGAGAACTGCCACCCGCAAACCATTTCCGTGGTGCAGACCCGTGCCGAAGGCTTCGGTTTCGAGCTGATCATCGACGCTGTGGATAACTTGAAACAACATCAGGTGTTCGGCGCATTGCTGCAGTATCCCGACACCCACGGCGAGATTCACGATCTGCGGCCATTGATCGACCACCTGCATGCGCAACAGGCGCTGGCTTGTGTCGCGACGGATTTATTGAGTCTGCTGTTGCTGACGCCGCCGGGCGAGTTGGGTGCCGATGTAGTGTTCGGTTCCTCCCAGCGATTCGGCGTGCCGATGGGATACGGCGGGCCGCACGCAGCATTCTTTGCTAGCCGCGAGGAATACAAACGGGCGATTCCCGGGCGGATCATCGGCGTGTCGAAGGACGCTCGGGGTAACGTCGCATTGCGCATGGCGCTGCAAACCCGCGAACAACATATTCGTCGTGAGAAGGCCAATTCGAACATCTGTACCGCACAAGTCCTGCTGGCCAACATTGCCAGTTTCTACGCGGTCTATCACGGCCCGGAAGGCTTGAAGCGCATCGCCCAGCGCACGCATCGACTGACCTGCATTTTGGCGGCTGGGCTTGAGCGCAAGGGCATCAGTCGGGTCAACGCACAATTCTTCGACACGCTGACGCTGGACGTCGGCGGTGCGCAAACGGCGATCATCGAGAGTGCCCAGGCTGCGCAGATAAATCTGCGGATTCTCGGGCGCGGTCGGGTCGGGTTGAGTCTCGATGAGACCTGCGATGAACGCACCGTGGCGAATTTGTTCGATGTGCTGCTCGGTGCCGATCATGGGTTGAACGTCGAGGAACTCGACGCCGAAACCCTTTATTCCGGTATCCCCGACAATCTCCAGCGCAACACCCCTTACCTGCGTCACCCGGTGTTCAACGCCCATCACAGCGAAACCGAGATGCTGCGTTATCTCAAGCAACTGGAGAACAAGGATCTGGCGCTCAATCAGTCGATGATCCCGCTGGGCTCGTGCACGATGAAACTCAACGCCACCAGCGAAATGATCCCGATTACCTGGCCGCAATTCGCCGACCTGCATCCGTTCGTGCCGCGTGAGCAGGCGGTCGGTTATACGCTGATGATCGAGGAGCTGGAGCGCTGGCTGTGCGCAATCACCGGGTTCGATGCGATCTGCATGCAGCCCAACTCCGGCGCTCAGGGCGAGTACGCCGGGTTGCTAGCGATCCGCAAATACCACGAAAGCCGTCAGCAGGGGGCGCGGGAGATCTGCCTGATTCCGTCCTCGGCCCATGGCACCAACCCGGCCTCGGCGCAAATGGCCGGGATGCGCGTAGTGATCGTCGAGTGCGACGAGGCGGGCAACGTCGATCTGGAGGATCTGAAAGCGAAAGCCGCCGAGGCTGGGGATAAGTTGTCGTGCCTGATGGCGACCTATCCGTCGACCCACGGTGTGTACGAGGAGGGCATCAGCGAGATCTGCGAGGTTATCCACAAGTACGGCGGTCAGGTCTACATGGACGGCGCCAACCTCAATGCGCAGGTCGGGCTGGCGCGGCCGGCGGACATCGGCGCCGACGTGTCGCACATGAATTTGCACAAGACCTTCTGCATCCCTCACGGCGGCGGTGGGCCGGGCATGGGGCCGATCGGCATTCGCGCGCATCTGGCACCGTTTGTCGCCAATCACCCGGTGGTGCCAATTGAAGGGCCGCTGGCGCAGAACGGCGCGGTCAGCGCGGCGCCCTGGGGCAGCGCGAGCATTCTGCCGATCAGCTGGATGTACATCGCCATGATGGGCCCGCAATTGGCGGATGCCAGCGAGGTGGCGATTCTGGCGGCGAACTATCTGGCGCAGCATTTATCCGGCGCATTCCCGGTGTTGTACACCGGGCGCAACGGGCGGGTCGCTCACGAATGCATTCTCGACCTGCGGCCCTTAAAGGCGCTGACCGGGATCAGCGAAGAAGACGTCGCCAAGCGCCTGATGGATTACGGCTTCCATGCGCCGACCATGTCCTTCCCGGTGCCGGGCACGTTGATGGTCGAGCCGACCGAGAGCGAATCGAAGGCTGAACTGGATCGTTTTATCGGTGCGATGCTGAGCATTCGTGCAGAAATCACTGAAGTGCAAAACGGCAACTGGCCGGCCGAGGACAACCCGTTGAAACGGGCGCCGCATACCCTGGCGGATGTCACCGGGGTTTGGGAGAGACCCTACAGCATCGAGCAGGGCATCACCCCGGATGCGCACACCAAGGCGCACAAGTATTGGCCGGCGGTGAATCGGGTGGATAACGTTTACGGCGATCGCAACCTGTTCTGCGCCTGCGTACCGGTGGATGATTACCGCTGATATGTAGGTTCACACAGTTCCCCTGTAGGAGTGAGCCTGCTCGCGATAGCGGTGTATCAGGCAAATTCTCCGGTGACTGATTCACCGCTATCGCGAGCAGGCTCACTCCTACAAGGGATTGTGGTAAGCCTGAAATCCGGGCAAAAAAATGCCGCTCTGTTGAGCGGCATTTTTGCTTCGGCGAACGGCTTACTCGGAAGCCACGGCGTTCTTCGCCAGGATCGCATTCGCCAATTCCATATCGGTCGCCTGAAGGCCCGGATTGTCGGCGCGGACTTTCTGCATCGCCGCTTCCAGATACGGTCCGCGAATGCCGCCATCACTGGCAACGAAGCTGCCGGCATCGTCCTGTGCGGCGATGATCAGCTTGTGATCCTTGAAGGTCAGGTAGGTCGAACCGGTAGTGGCACCGGACGAGATGACGTTACGCCAAAAGCTGTCCGCCATGGCCGAACCAACGGGAAGGGACAGCAAGGCCAGAGTGGCGACAGCAAGTTTGAGACGCATGATGAGATGACTCCAGGGGGTTAACTAGGGCCTTGGATCGCCATTCCCTGATCCGGTTCCGTGGCGGCTTATTTCTGCTCGCTCTGCGGCGTCACCCGCAGCACTTCTTCCACCGTCGTCAGCCCTGCTGCGACTTTCTGTGCCCCGGACAGACGCAAACTGCGCATGCCTTCCTTGAACGCCTGCCGACGAATCGCCGTGAGGTCGGCGTCCGGGGTGATGAACGCCTTGAGGCTGTCGCTCAGTTGCATGATCTCGTAGACCCCGGCGCGGCCGTGATAACCGGTGTCGCGGCATTCCACGCAACCAATGGCACGTTGTGCATTGCCCGGCAGCGGCGCCTGCCACGGGCGGGTCAGGGTTTGCCAGTCTTCCTCTGCCAGCGTCAGCGGTGCCTTGCAATGCGGGCACAAGGTGCGCACCAGACGCTGGGCCATGACCCCGAGCACGGTGGCTTTGATCAGGTAGTGCGGCACGCCGAGTTCGAGCAGACGACTGATCGCGCTGGGGGCGTCGTTGGTGTGCAGGGTCGACAGCACCAAGTGTCCGGTGAGCGCCGCCTGAATCGCCATTTCAGCGGTTTCAAGGTCACGGATCTCGCCGATCATGATGATGTCCGGGTCTTGCCGCATCAGCGCACGCACCCCGGCGGCGAAGCTCAGGTCGATGTTGTGCTGCACCTGCATTTGGTTGAACGCCGGCTCGACCATTTCGATCGGGTCTTCGATGGTGCAGAGGTTCACTTCCGGCGTCGCCAGTTTTTTCAGCGTGGTGTACAGCGTGGTGGTCTTGCCCGAGCCGGTCGGCCCGGTGACCAGAATGATGCCGTTGGGCTGGCGGGTCATGTCTTGCCAGCGGCGCAAATCGTCGGCACTGAAACCCAGCTGGTCGAAATCCTTGAGCAGCACTTCCGGGTCGAAAATCCGCATGACCATTTTTTCGCCGAACGCGGTGGGCAGCGTCGAAAGGCGCAGCTCCACTTCACCGCCGTCCGGGGTCTTGGTCTTGACCCGGCCGTCCTGGGGTTTGCGCTTTTCGGCGACGTTCATCCGCCCGAGGCTTTTCAGGCGACTGACAATTGCCATGGTCACCTGCGGCGGGAATTGATAGACGTTGTGCAGCACGCCGTCGATGCGAAAGCGCACCGTGCCTTGTTCACGCCGAGGCTCGATGTGGATATCGCTGGCGCGCTGCTGGAAGGCGTACTGGAACAGCCAGTCGACGATGTTGACGATGTGCGCATCGTTGGCATCCGGCTCCTGATCGCTGGCGCCGAGGTTGAGCAGTTGTTCGAAGTTGCCGAGGTTACCGCTCTGCTGATCGGCATTGCTGGCGCCGCTGACCGATTTGGCCAAGCGGAAGAACTCGACGCTGAAGCGCTGGATATCCGCCGGGTTGGCCACCACCCGTTTGATCGGCAGCTTCAATACGTGGGTGAGATCGGCCTCCCAGCCGGTGACATAAGGCTGGGCGCTGGCCACGGTCACCGAATCGCGGTCGACCGCCACGGCGAGAATCTTGTGCCGTTGTGCGAAGGCGTAGGACATCAACGGTGTGATCGCGGCGACGTTGATCTTCAACGGGTCAATACGCAAGTACGGCTGGCCGGCCTGTTGCGCCAGCCACAGGGTCAGGCTTTCCAGGTCGAGGTGTTTGCCTGGCCGGCTGAGGTCGTCGAGTTGCTGGCTGGCGATGAACTCCAGCGGATGCATCTGAGCATGAGCCGCGAGACGGCGGCGGGCATTCAGCGCCTGCTCCGCCGAGTCCTGGCAAATAAACCCTTGGGCGACCAGTTCACGCAGCACTTCGTTGAGTTCCAGCCAGCGGTCCTGAGTGGCAAGTTGAACGGACATGCGGGCTTCCTTTTGAGCGACAGTGCGCAAAAGGATAGTCGCGGCCCCGCAGACCGTTGGGCCACTACCCGACGAAGCCGTTGCCGAACTTGTCAGCCGGCCGCTTGCGTCCGCGCATCCCAAGCGCTGTCGGCGTTTTGCAGATTGACCGAGCAGACGCTGATCAGGTTACGAAGTTTTTCCGCGATCACTTGCGCGCGATGCCAACTGAGACCGCCCATGACCAGGTCGATCGACAGCAGATCATCCATGCGCTGCACATTGACCTGCTCCGGTGTGAGGAATTGCAGGGCGAACAGGTTGAGCACCCGCACCAGCAAGTCGGGCTCGGCTTCGGCGAGGATCTGATACTGCGCCAGGCAATGGGCGTTGTTGACGTTCCAGACATCGGCGCGGGTTGGCACGGTGGTGACGGCTTCGAGGTGCGGCATGGCGAGTCTCCAAAATCTCTGGAGGAATTTTTACATTCGACGCCGGGTATTTCTTGGCTATGATCGTCGTTATTGACGATTGATCGAAATGATCAATTCGCGGAATTACGTAATCGAGGTTTTTCTATGCACAGTGAGCTGGACAGCTACGACCGCAAGATTCTCGCCTTGCTGCAAGAGGACGCTTCACTGTCGAGCGCGCAGATCGCCGAGCAGGTCGGCCTGTCGCAATCACCGTGCTGGCGACGGATTCAGCGGATGAAGGAGGAGGGCATCATTCGTGGCCAGGTGACCTTGCTCGATCGCAAGAAGATTGGCCTGAACACGCAGATCTTCGCCGAGATCAAACTCAACGCGCACGGGCGTTCGAACTTCACTGAGTTCACCGAAGCGATTCGTGGCTTTCCGGAAGTGCTGGAATGTTATGTGCTGATGGGGGCGGTGGATTTTTTGCTGCGGATTGTTGCGGCGGACATCGAGGCGTATGAGCGATTCTTTTTCGAGAAGCTGTCGCTGGTGCCGGGGATTCAGGAAGTGAATTCGATTGTGGCGTTGTCGGAGATCAAGTCCACCACCAGTTTGCCTGTCTGACCCTGATCGTTCCCACGCGGAGCGTGGGAACGATCATCAACGGGGGCAGCCCCCCGCCACAGGGTCATCACATACGCAGGAGCATTTTCCATGCGCGATTCTGGTAAACCGCAATCGCCTGTTGCTTGCGCGCGTCGAGCAGTTCGTCAGTGATCGTCGGCTCGTTGGCCAGTTGCGCCAACTTGTTCAGCTCGCCGTACAGACGATCCATTTCCGGGATTTCCAGCACGTTGCGCGCGTGGTGCAGCCAGACCTGAATGCGCTCGATACGCGGCAGTTGTTCAGCCAGATCTTCCGGCTGCTGCTGATAGCGCTGCAATTGCAGGGCCGTAGCTTCTTCGCCCAACAGGCGCGGCAACCAGCTATGCAACTGCGCACCGCCCTGACGATTGCCGCGAACGTTGCGGTCGGCGGTCCAGGTACGGGCCAGCAACCAGCGTGACGTGCTCAGCGAGAACAGACCCCAGCGCGGATCTTCCAGTTCTTCGAGGAACTGCTCCGGCGCAGCCTTGCGTACGTCTTCATCTTCGATGCCGGCCTGTACCAGCGGACGCCAGTCTTCCAGCAATGCATCAAGCGCGACGCGCAAATCGTGAGTCGACTGACGCGGCGCGGCCTGGCCGAGGCTGCTGAGCAGGGCGCGCATTTCCGCGAGGTTCTCGACCCAGTCGAGCAACAGGCGCCAGTGGCCGTTGAAACGGTACTGTTCGGCCAGACGCTGGCTGCTGCCGAGCAAATGCCAGCTCAGCGCGGCGAAGGCGTCGTCGAGTTGGGTTTCCGGGGTCAGCTCCGGCGCCGGCAGGCTCAACGAGTAGCTGTTGGCGTCGTATAGACGGTAGCCGCGCTCAGCCTTGCTGATGTCACACGGCATCAACGCCAGGGTTTCAGCCAGTTCGGCGGCCAGTTCCAGCAGCGCGGCAGGCTCGCCTTCGCGCAGCTCCAGTTCCAGCTCGCAGATTTCTTCTTTCTGCTTGCCTACCACAACGTGACCGAGATCCAGCGCGGCTTCGATGACCACTTTGGTCTTGCCACGGCCCCAGGCGATTTCGGCGCGCTCGCGGACGAAGTCGGTGGTGAAGATCGGCTTCAGGGTTTTCTTGTCCAGCTCGGCCAGCGACTCGGGCCAGCATTCGCCGTCGAGTTTTTTCACGTCGAGCTTGGCTTTCGGCAACTTCCAGTCGTATTCATTGCGTTCGGACAGACCAGCAACGCTCTGGCCTCGGGTCTTGAGGGTCTGAATCACTTCGTCACCGTCCTTGCGCAGGCGCAGGGCGACTTTGGCCTGGGCCAGATCGCGCTCGGGGGTGTCGAAGTACTGGTTCATCAACTCACGGCGTTCCCAGCCACTTTTGTTGCGTTTTTTCAGTAACGGGTGCTCGCGCAGGGCGGCGAGGGTTTCGCGGCTGACGCGGAGTTTGATTTCGGTTTCTTTCTGCATGGCCGGAAAATCCAGGATCGGGAGCGCAGCCGGGGAATATGTGGCTGCCAAGGCCGTGCAGTGTACAGGACTGATTCGTCCTACGCCCTGCGACGGTTTATTCCTGACGCCGGATGGTTCTATGATGGACTTCAAATCGGGAGTTGGAGTCAGCGATGCCTTTGCCGTCCATGCAAGACCAGTTCGCTGCGCTGATCGCCGCGCCATCGGTCAGCTGTACCCAACCGAACCTCGACCAATCCAACCGCGCGGTGATCGATTTGCTCGCCGGCTGGCTGGGCGACCTGGGTTTCAATTGCGATATCCAGCAGGTCAGCCCCGGCAAATTCAATCTGCTCGCCAGTTTCGGCAGCGGCCCCGGCGGGCTGGTGCTGGCCGGACACAGCGACACGGTGCCGTACGACGATGCGTTGTGGCAGACCAATCCGCTGAAGCTGACTGAAGTCGATGGCCGTTGGGTCGGCTTGGGCAGTTGCGACATGAAGGGCTTCTTCGCGTTGATCATCGAAGCGGTGCAACCGCTGCTTGAGCAACCGTTCAAACAACCGCTGTTGATCCTCGCCACTTGCGATGAAGAAAGCTCGATGTCCGGTGCCCGCGCATTGGCCGAGGCCGGGCGTCCAATCGGCCGCGCAGCGGTGATCGGCGAGCCGACCGGGCTCAAACCGATCCGCATGCACAAAGGCATCATGATGGAGCGCATCGACATTCTCGGGCAGAGCGGCCATTCGTCGGATCCGCGTCTGGGCCATAGCGCGCTCGAAGCCATGCACGATGCGATCGGCGAACTGCGCGGCCTGCGTCTGCTGTGGCAGCGTGAATTCAACAATCCGCAGTTCAGCGTGCCGCAACCGACGATGAAC
This sequence comes from Pseudomonas sp. Mb7, assembly GCF_054790525.1. Taxonomy (NCBI): domain Bacteria; kingdom Pseudomonadati; phylum Pseudomonadota; class Gammaproteobacteria; order Pseudomonadales; family Pseudomonadaceae; genus Pseudomonas; species Pseudomonas sp. Mb7. The sequence goes on along the minus strand of NZ_CP186501.1, from coordinate 5,323,714 downwards.
TTCGGCTGCATCCACGGCGGCGACAATCCCAACCGTATCTGCGGCCAGTGTTCGCTGGAGTTCGATCTGCGGCCATTGCCGGGTATGGACCCGAAAGTCCTGCGTGCGGAGATTCTGCGCAAACTCAACCCGGTGGCTGAGCGGCATCAGGTGAAGATCGACTACAAACCTTTGTTCCCGGAAGTGCCGTCGTTCGAGCAGTCTGAAGATGCCGAACTGGTGCGCATCGCCGAAAAGCTCACCGGCCACTGCGCCGAAGCAGTAGCGTTCGGCACCGAAGCGCCTTATCTTCAGCGCCTTGGTTGCGAAACCATCGTGCTTGGCCCCGGTGACATTGCCTGTGCGCATCAGCCCGGCGAGTACCTTGAAATGTCACGTTTGCAGCCTACCGTGCATCTATTACGGCAACTGATTGAACATTACTGCCTGAAGAATTGAACGCATCCCTTGTAGGAGCTGCCGAAGGCTGCGATCTTTTGCTTTTGTTTCAGAAGATCAAAAGATCGCAGCCTGCGGCAACTCCTACAGGGGCAAGTCGTTAAATTAGTGGGAATCCAACCCGTATTCATGAGGAGAGCACGCGTGTCGCCAAGCCTGTTCCGACGATAACCATCAGCCCGCTGTGCGTTTTCCGTTTCGCCCCTTTTTCGGCTGCTATTTATTACAGGCCCAGGTTCATGCCCGAATACGTCAATTGGCTTCGTCACGCGTCTCCTTACATCAATGCCCACCGCGACTGCACCTTCGTCGTCATGCTGCCTGGCGACGGCGTGGAGCATCCGAATTTCGGCAACATCGTCCACGACATCGTCCTGCTGCACAGCCTCGGCGTGCGCCTGGTGCTGGTGCACGGTTCGCGCCCGCAGATTGAAACCCGCCTCGCCGCCCGTGGCCTGACCCCGCATTACCACCACGGCATGCGCATCACCGATGCCGCAACCCTGGAATGTGTGATCGATGCAGTCGGCCAATTGCGCATTGCCATCGAAGCGCGCCTGTCGATGGACATGGCTTCGTCGCCGATGCAGGGCTCGCGTCTGCGCGTGGCCAGCGGCAACCTCGTTACCGCGCGGCCGATCGGTGTGCTGGAAGGCGTCGACTATCACCACACCGGCGAAGTGCGCCGGGTCGACCGCAAGGGCATCAATCGCCTGCTCGACGAGCGTTCGATCGTGTTGCTGTCGCCTTTGGGCTACTCGCCGACCGGTGAAATCTTCAACCTCGCCTGCGAAGACGTCGCCACCCGCGCCGCTATCGACCTGGGCGCTGACAAGCTGCTGCTGTTCGGTGCTGATCTCGGTCTGATCGACGAGAACGGCAAACTGGTGCGTGAGTTGCGTCCACAGCAAGTGCCGGCGCATTTACAGCGTCTGGGCAGCAGCAACTATCAGGCAGAGCTTCTGGATGCCGCTGCCGAGGCTTGCCGTGGCGGCGTGGCGCGCAGCCATATCGTCAGTTACGCCGAAGACGGCGCGCTGCTGACCGAGCTGTTCACCCGTGACGGTGGCGGTACGCTGGTCGCGCAAGAGCAATTCGAACTGGTGCGTGAGGCGGCGATTGAAGACGTCGGCGGTTTGCTCGACTTGATCAGCCCGCTGGAAGAGCAGGGGATTCTGGTGCGTCGTTCGCGCGAAGTGCTGGAGCGTGAGATCGAGCAGTTCAGCGTGGTCGAGCGTGAAGGCATGATCATCGCCTGCGCGGCGCTGTATCAGATTGCCGATTCCGATGCCGGTGAGCTGGCGTGCCTGGCGGTGAACCCGGAGTACCGCCATGGCGGTCGCGGTGATGAACTGCTGGAGCGCATTGAAACCCGTGCGCGGGCGCAAGGTTTGAAGACGCTGTTCGTCCTCACCACACGCACCGCGCACTGGTTCCGTGAGCGTGGGTTCGAGCCAAGCAGCGTTGAACGCCTACCAGCGGCGCGGGCTTCGTTGTACAACTTCCAGCGCAATTCGAAAATCTTCGAAAAAACCCTTTAACCGAGTTGCTCCATTCGCGAGCAGGCTCGCTCCCACTCCTGTGGGAGCGACGGTGCGACGATTCGACCTGCTCGCGAAGCTTTTATTGCGCCACAAACTTCGCGCTGACATACGGCGAATAATCCGGCAGCACCGTTTCAACCTTGCCCTGCTCCTTCAAAAACTTCGCCGTCTCGCCAATCGCTTTCGCCGTGCCGCCATCCAGCAGCGCCGTGGTTTGCTGCGCCTTGGCGTCCGGGAACGCCGACCCTGCGAGCAATTCCGGCACATCAGCGGCATTGGCACCGGTCAGTTTGGCGATTTTCTGTACCGGCACCGAGTCAGCCGTCCAGCTGTCTTTATGCGCCGCGTAATCGGCAAATGAATCCAGCGTAACCTTGGCGAACTTCGCGACAACGTCAGGATGCTTCTCGGCGAAGTCCTTGCGCGCGACCCAGACCTCGAAGGTCGGCGCGCCCCATTGGCCCACTTGCGCCGCATCGGTCAGGGTCTTGCCGGTCTTGCGAATTTCCCCAAGCGCCGGCGACCAGACAAACGCACCATCGATATCCCCACGTTTCCACGCGGCAGCGATTTCTGCAGGTTGCAGGTTCACCACTTTGACTTTCGAGGCGTCCAGGCCCCAGTGCTTGAGGGCGCCGAGCAAGCTGTAGTGTGAGGTGGAGACGAAAGGTGTGGCGATGGTTTTGCCGACCAGATCCTGCGGTGTGTTAATGCCGCTGCCATTGCGCACCACCAAGGCTTCGGCGGCATTGATCTGTGCCGAAACGATGAACGCCACAATCGGCAGATTGCGCGAAGCGGCAGCGGCCAACGGGCTGGAGCCAAGGTTGCCGATCTGCACATCACCGGAAGCAATGGCTGTCACAACTTCCGGGCCACTGTTGAAGCGGCGCCAGTCGATTTTCTCGCCGATGGTTTTCTCGTAGACGCCGTCGGCTTGGGGGACTTTGCTCGGGTCGATACCGGTTTGATAGCCGACGGTGAGGTTGGCGGCATGGGCGGAAAAACTAATCATCGCCGACACACAAACTGTAACAAATTGACTAGATAGTGCGCGTTTGGCCATCATGGCGTCGCCTTTTCGATAGGGTTTGACGAATTGCGGTTGCGCCAAAGCTAATCGATATAAAAAAAGGCCAACAAATACCATTTAGGAATGAGCTTAGTCGCCGATACGCTGTTTCCCGGCGGAGGTGGCAAGATACTGGCCATATTCCGAAATGGTATGAAAAAGAATGAATAAATTCTTTTTGGGTTTATCAGGAAATCTTTACTCTGCACGGACCAAATCACTGCGATTAGACCTTGGTCGTAGACACACAAGGTTACGATTGACTTGTCAGTCACGGTCTGGCGCTAATCGCGCATCTTAGGACCCAGGGCATCAGACCCAGGGCCAGGAACACAAGAATTAGAAACGAGAGGAGCTTTACATGAACAAGTCCACCTTGGCCCTGGCTGTGGCCGTAGGGGTTATGGCGCAGCAGGCAGGCGCCGCCGGTTTCATCGAAGACAGCAAAGCTACTTTGGGGCTGCGTAACTTCTACATCAACACTGACAACCGTGATGGCGATACCAAGGCTGCCGGCGCTCAGAACAAGCAAGAAGAATGGGGCCAAGGCTTCGATCTGCGCTTCATCTCCGGCTACACCCAAGGCACCGTAGGCTTCGGTATCGACGCTATCGGTCTGTTGGGCGTGCGTCTGGATTCGGGTGGCGGCACCAACGGCGCCTCGAAGACCTCCTACGGCGGCACCGTTTTCCCAAGCGAATCCAACGGTAAAGCGGTTAATGACTTCTCCAGCCTGGGTCTGACGGCCAAAGCCAAGATCTCCCAGACTGAACTGAAGCTCGGCACTCTGCAGCCAAAACTGCCGGTTATCGTGACCAACGACGGTCGTCTTCTGCCGCAAACCTTCCAGGGTGGCCAGATCACTTCCAATGAGATCAAGGATCTGACGCTGGTTGCTGGTCAAATCGAGCACGCCAAGGGCCGTAACTCCAGCAACAACGAAGAGTTGTCGATTGCTGGCTCCAACGCTCACACCGCTGCCGGTCGTGACAGCAACAAGTTCATCTACGGTGGTGGTGACTACAAAATCACCAAAGACCTGACTGCCCAGTACTACTACGGCAACTTGCAGGATTACTACAAGCAGCACTTCCTCGGTCTGGTGCACAACTGGGCAATCGGCCCGGGTGTGTTGAAGTCTGACTTCCGTTACTTCAACAGCCGTGACGATGGCGCCAACGGTAACGACCCTGCCTATTACACCACCGGTGACTACGGCACTGGCATCACCAAAGGTAAAGTCGACAACAACCTGTACAGCGGCTTGTTCCTGTACACCGTTGAAGGTCACACCTTCGGTGGCGGTTATCAGGTCAGCAACGGCAACAGCGACTTCCCTTGGCTGAACCAGGGTGACGGCTCGTCGGCTTACATCACTACCGACATGCAGATTGCCAAATTCGCCCGCGCTGGCGAGCGTACCTGGCAAGCTCGCTACTCGTACGACTTCGCCAAAGTTGGCGTACCTGGCCTGACCGCCGGTGTGGTTTACCTGCGTGGCGATAACATCGACACCACCGGTAAAGTCGGCGACCGCCAAGTCAGCACCAACGCGACCGGCCGTTCCGAGTGGGAACGCGACCTGACCATCGGTTACGTCGTACCAGAAGGCCCGCTGAAAAACGTTGGCGTGATGTGGAAAAACGCCATGTGGCGCAACGACATCCCAGGTCAGCGCGACCAGGATGAAAACCGCCTGATCGTCAGCTACTCGATCCCGCTGCTGTAATAGCGCGCCTCGATTCGCTGATGTAAAAAAGCCCCGTCCGGCATCGCGCCGGACGGGGCTTTTGCGTTTTCGAGTCAGGCCCACCCCCGTAAGCCATCCCCGATTTCCCTCTTTACAGCAACTCAAGGCCTTCTCGAACCTTGCGACCGATATTCGTCGGGATGCCTGCCAGCGTCCAATGAACAGATGTTTAATATTCACTTATGATCTAGATATCTCATTATTTATTCTTTTTCATGATGGCAAATCACGGGCTACAGTTGAGGTCTCGAACAACTCATCAGGAGCAGCACCATGAGCCTCAGACTCGGCGACATCGCCCCCGATTTCGAACAGGATTCCAGCGCCGGCAAGATTCGTTTCCACGAATGGCTGGGCGATAGCTGGGGCGTGCTGTTCTCCCACCCGGCGGACTTTACTCCGGTGTGCACCACTGAGCTGGGCTTCACCGCCAAGCTCAAGGATGAGTTCAGCAAGCGCGGCGTCAAAGCCATCGCGCTGTCGGTCGACCCGGTGGATTCGCACCACAAGTGGATCGAAGACATCAACGAAACCCAGAACACGGTCGTCAACTTCCCGATCCTCGCCGATGCCGATCGCAAGGTTTCGGATCTGTATGACCTGATCCATCCGAACGCAAACGACACGCTGACCGTGCGTTCGCTGTTCGTGATCGATCCGAACAAGAAGATTCGTCTGACCATCACGTATCCGGCGAGCACCGGGCGTAATTTCCACGAGATTCTGCGGGTGATCGATTCGCTGCAGCTCACCGACAACTACAAGGTGGCTACGCCGGCCAACTGGCAGGACGGTGAAGAGGTGGTGATCGTGCCGTCGCTCAAGGATGAGGACGAGATCAAGCAGCGCTTTCCGAAGGGCTATCGCGCGGTGAAGCCGTACCTGCGCCTGACGCCGCAGCCGAACAAGTGATCTCACCGGGCAGATCGTTCCCACGCTCCGCGTGGGAATGCCGCCCGTGACGCTCTGCGTCACAGTGGACGCGGAGCGTCCATGGATTCATTCCCACGCAGAGCGTGGGAACGATCAGTGGTTGCTACTAAGCAGGGGATTTCAGGCCGTTTCGACGGCCTTTTTTTTCGCCCGAAACAAAGCGAATCGCATATCTCCAAAATGCATAACCAAATGAATAAATATGATTTATGGATATATAAATCAGCTGGTAAGGTCACTCCATCGAAGCGAGATTGCAACCCGCGAATCGCCTGAAACGCTTAAGGAATTGTCTCAATGCTGGTCGTCTCACTCGGTGGCAGTCCCAGCCTGCGCTCCCGTTCCGGGGTGCTGCTGGAACGCTCGCAACGCTGGTTGCAGGCGCAAGGGGTGGAAGTGGTGAGTTATCAGGTGCGGGACTTCCCGGCCGAAGATTTGCTTCACGCCCGCTTCGACAGCCCGAAGGTGCTCGACCTGCTGCAACAGATCGAAAACGCCGACGGCCTGTTGATCGCCACGCCGGTGTACAAGGCTTCGTTTTCCGGCGCGTTGAAGACGTTGCTGGATCTGCTCCCGGAGCGTGCCCTGAACCACAAGATTGTTTTGCCAATGGCCACTGGCGGCAGCATCGCCCACATGCTGGTGGTCGATTACGCGCTCAAGCCTGTGTTGTCCGCGCTGAAAGCCCAGGAAATGCTCCAAGGGATTTTCGCCGAGGACAGCCAGATCGCTTACGGCGAAGGCAGTGCCGCAGCACAACTGGCACCGGCGCTGGAGCAGCGACTGCATGAAGCGCTGGATCAGTTTGTCGGCGCCATGGCCCGCCGGCCGAAACCGCTGGAACCGGGCCTGTTGAACGAACGTTTGTTGAGTGCTCGCTGGAGCATTTAAGCCACACCCGCATTTGATGTAACTCACCTTACTTCGCCGCTAACGGTCAAGCAGGTGCAGCCAAAACCCAACAGCAAAAAGGAGAGCGCTATGCGCACTGTATTTTTGCGTCGTGGTCTGGTCGCTCTGTTTGCTGCGGCTGTCACCTTCGGCGCCATCACTCAAGCTCAAGCCGAGACCCTTCGCATCGGTTATCAGAAATACGGCACGCTGGTGCTGCTCAAAGCCAAGGGCACTTTGGAAAAACGTCTGGCCGCTCAAGGCGTCGACGTGCAATGGACTGAGTTCCCCGGTGGCCCGCAACTGTTGGAAGGCCTGAACGTCGGCTCGATCGACTTCGGTGTCACCGGCGAAACCCCGCCCGTCTTCGCTCAGGCGGCCGGCGCCGATCTGCTTTACGTTGCCTACGAACCGCCAGCGCCGAACAGCGAAGCGATCCTTGTGCCGAAAGACTCGCCGATCAAATCGGTAGCTGATCTCAAGGGCAAGAAAGTCGCCCTGAACAAAGGTTCCAACGTGCACTACCTGCTGGTGCGCGCACTGGAAGACGCCGGCCTCAAGTACACCGATATTCAAACCGTATTCCTGCCGCCAGCCGATGCCCGCGCCGCGTTCGAACGTGGCAGCGTCGACGCCTGGGTCATCTGGGATCCGTATCAGGCTGCGGCCGAGAAACAACTGCAAGCGCACACCCTGCGTGACGGCAAAGGCATCGTCGACAACCACCAGTTCTACCTCGCGACCAAGCCTTACGCACAGAAAAATCCCGAGGTGATCAAGACCCTCGTGGAAGAAGTGCGCGCCGTTGGCGAGTGGTCCAAAGCCAACCCTGAAGACGTGACCCAACAGGTTGCGCCACTGCTCGGTCTGCCGGCGGACATCACCCTGACCTCGGTCAAGCGCCAGGGCTACGGCGCGCTGTTCCTGACCCCGGAAGTGGTCGCCGCGCAGCAGAAAATCGCGGACACGTTCTTCCAGCTCAAGCTGATTCCCAAGCCACTGAGCATCAAGGATGTGATCTGGACACCACCGGCCGCTGTGGCTAAAGCGCAGTAATTCGAATTCCTAAGGAGACCACTCCATGAGCCTCAATATCTTCTGGTTCCTGCCTACCCACGGCGACGGCCATTACCTTGGCACCGCCGAAGGCGCTCGCGCCGTCGACCACGGTTATCTGCAACAGGTCGCGCAAGCGGCGGATCGTCTGGGCTTTGGCGGTGTGCTGATCCCCACCGGCCGCTCTTGCGAAGACTCGTGGCTGGTGGCAGCGTCGCTGATCCCGGTGACCCAGCGTCTGAAGTTCCTCGTGGCTCTGCGCCCCGGGATCATTTCCCCGACGGTGGCGGCGCGACAGGCAGCCACGCTGGATCGTCTGTCCGGCGGGCGTGCGCTGTTCAATCTGGTCACTGGTGGTGACCCGGAAGAATTGGCCGGCGACGGTCTGTTCCTCAGCCACGAAGAACGCTATCAGGCTTCGGTGGAATTCACCCGCATCTGGCGTCGTGTGCTGGAAGGCGAAACCGTGGATTACGACGGTCAGCACATCAGCGTGAAAGGCGCGAAGTTGCTCTATCCGCCGATCCAGCAACCGCGTCCGCCGCTGTACTTTGGTGGCTCCTCGGAAGCGGCGCAGGATCTCGCTGCCGAACAGGTTGAAATGGTTCTGACGTGGGGCGAGCCGCCCGCAGCAGTGGCAGAGAAAATCGAACAGGTACGTGCCAAAGCCGCCAAGCTCGGACGCACCGTGCGCTTCGGCATTCGTCTGCATGTGATCGTTCGCGAAACCAATGCTGAAGCCTGGCAAGCGGCGGATCGGCTGATCTCGCATCTGGACGACGACACCATTGCTCGTGCCCAGGCTTCCCTGGCGCGATTTGATTCGGTCGGCCAGCAACGCATGGCCGCATTGCACGGCGGCAGTCGCGACAACCTCGAAGTCAGCCCTAACCTGTGGGCCGGCGTCGGTCTGGTGCGCGGCGGTGCCGGTACCGCGTTGGTTGGCGATGGCCCGACCGTGGCCGCACGCGTGAAGGAATACGCCGATCTGGGTATCGATACCTTCATCTTCTCCGGTTATCCACACCTCGAAGAGTCGTATCGCGTCGCCGAACTGCTGTTCCCGCACCTCGACATCGAGCGTCCGGAACTACCGAAAAGCGCCGGTTATGTCAGCCCGTTCGGCGAGATGGTCGCCAACGACATTCTTCCCAAAGCCGCGTCGCAGAGCTGAGGCGCGCCATGAAGAAAATCATCCACAGCCTCGCGCCCTGGGCGTTGCCGGTGTTGTTGCTGGCGGTGTGGCAGTTGTCGGTGTCGGCTGGTTGGTTGTCGACACGGATCCTGCCGGCACCGGTGGCGGTGATCGAAGCCGGCGTGAGTCTGGTGCGCAGCGGTGAAATCTGGACGCACTTGGCCATCAGCGGCTGGCGCGCGGCCCTCGGTTTCACCATCGGCGGCAGCATCGGTCTTGCCTTGGGTTTCATCACCGGTCTGTCGAAGTGGGGCGAACGCCTGCTCGACAGTTCGGTGCAGATGATCCGCAACGTGCCGCACCTGGCACTGATTCCGCTGGTGATCCTCTGGTTCGGCATCGACGAGTCGGCGAAGATTTTTCTGGTGGCGCTGGGCACGTTGTTCCCGATTTACCTGAATACCTATCACGGCATCCGCAACGTCGATCCGGCGCTGGTGGAGATGGCGCACAGTTATGGCCTGAGCGGTTTCAGCCTGTTCTGGCAGGTGATTCTGCCGGGTGCGCTGCCTTCGATTCTGGTCGGCGTGCGCTTCGCCCTGGGCTTTATGTGGCTGACGCTGATCGTCGCCGAAACCATTTCGGCCAGCTCGGGCATCGGCTATCTGGCGATGAACGCTCGCGAGTTCCTGCAGACCGACGTGGTGGTGCTGGCGATCCTGCTTTACGCGGTGCTCGGCAAACTCGCTGACCTTGCGGCCCGAGGACTTGAGCGTGTGTGGTTGCGCTGGCACCCGGCGTATCAGGTTGCCAAAGGAGGTGCGGCATGACCGCTCAACAACCTCCACGCCTGCTGCGCGGGATTCCGCTGGCGGTGCGCAACCTGCAGAAAACCTTCGGCGCGCGGAAGGTGTTGCGTGACATCGATCTGCATATTCCGGCTGGGCAGTTTGTCGCCGTGGTCGGGCGCAGTGGCTGTGGCAAAAGTACCTTGCTGCGTTTGCTCGCTGGGCTTGATCAGCCGACTGGCGGCGACTTGCTGGCCGGTTCTGCGCCGCTCAGCGATGCGCGGGAAGACACCCGATTGATGTTCCAGGAAGCACGTCTGCTGCCGTGGAAAAAGATCATCGACAACGTTGGTCTCGGTCTTAAAGGCAACTGGCGCCCGCAAGCGTTAGAGGCGCTGGAAGCGGTGGGTCTGGCGGATCGTGCCAATGAGTGGCCGGCAGCGTTATCTGGCGGACAGAAGCAGCGCGTTGCACTGGCGCGGGCGCTGATCCATCAACCGCGTCTGCTGCTGCTCGACGAACCGCTCGGCGCACTGGACGCACTGACCCGCATTGAAATGCAGCAACTGATCGAGCGTCTCTGGCAGCAACACGGCTTCACCGTGCTGCTGGTGACCCACGACGTCAGTGAAGCGGTGGCGATTGCCGACCGGGTGATTCTGATCGAGGACGGCGAAGTGGGCCTCGATCTGCATGTCGAACTGCCGCGGCCGCGAGTGCGTGGTTCGCACCGACTGGCGGCGCTGGAAACCGAAGTGCTTAACCGTGTTCTCTCCCTGCCCGGCGAACCGCCGGCGCCGGAACCTGTTTCACCACTGCCTACGCAACTGCGTTGGGCTCAATAACTCAAGCAAACGACAGGAATCATTGCCATGACTATCAAAGCCATCAACGTCCGTAACCAGTTCAAAGGCTCGATCAAGGAAATCGTCCTCGGTGACGTGCTGTCGGAAATCGACGTGCAGACCGCTTCCGGCATCGTCACTTCGGTGATTACCACCCGTTCGGTCAAAGAGCTGGAGCTGGTGGTCGGTAGCGAAGTGATCGCCTTTGTGAAATCCACCGAGGTGTCGATCGCCAAGCTGTAAGTCGGTGAGTAAAAAACAACCCCGGAGAGCGTGAGCCCTTCGGGGTTTTTTGTGCCTGGCGATCGTTCCCATGCTCCGCGTGGGAATGCCTCTTGGGACGCTCCGCGTCCAGTGACGCGGAGCGTCACGGGCTGCATTCCCACGCAGAGCGTGGGAACGATCATGGCTCAGCGCTTGGGAAGATACGGTGGCAGATACAGGCCGATATAAGCATCAAACACGCGCATCCCTTCCTCGGCCATGCGCGGCGTGATCTGCCCGTGCTGCTGCACCGAACGCGCATAAACCCGGTCACCCAACTCCATCGCTAAAGCAAACACATCGACATCTTCCGGCAGCCTCGGCAATTCGAAGTGATGATCGAACAGCTTGTGCATCAGGTCGCCCAGTTCGATGTCGTGCTGACGGTCAGCCTGGGTGACTTCGGTCAGGCCGTGCTGCGCGAGGATCAACTGCCGTGCGGCGGCGTCTTCGTCGTAGATCTCCAGCATCCGCTGCTCGACCAACCGCGACAGATCACGCCAGTCACGCAAAGCTTCGTGATCGATCGGCGCTTGCAGGCAGGCGCGAAACGCGGCGTGGACATCTGCCGTCAGCGCTTCGAGCAATGCCGGGACGCTGGCGAAGAAGTGGTACACGGAGGAGGGCGGAATCTGCGCGCGCTCGGCGACGCTGTAGATCGACAGACTCGCCACACCCTCGGCGGCCAGCAGCGTGCGCGCGGCGTCGAGTATCGAATCGATGCGCGCCTGACTGCGGGCACGGGGTTTGCGGACGGGGGCGGGTCGCGTCATGGAAGTCTCCTGCGGGGCAGCGGGCATTGTACGAGCCGGCTTGTGTGTTGTCTTGTCGACCGCTTTCGTCGGAACGCCGCCCGGAGCAAGCTCGCTCCCACAGGGGAGCTTTGTATACACAGCATTCAAGTTCACTGGAGATCAACTGTGGGAGCGAGCCTGCTCGCGAAACGCCGCAGGCGGCCATAAAAAAACGCCGTTGACTGAATCAGCCAACGGCGTTTTTCCTGAAGCTACAACCGCTTAAACGGTATGCAGATACCAGTTGTACTCAAGGTCAGAGATGGAGTGTTCGAACTCCTCCAGCTCGCTTTCCTTGCAGGCGACGAAGATATCGATGTATTTCGGATCGATGTACTTGGCCATCACCTCGCTGTCGTCCAGCTCACGCAGGGCATCGCGCAAGTTGTTCGGCAGGCTTTGTTCGTTCTGCTCGTAGCTGTTGCCTTCGACAGGCGCGCCCGGTTCGATCTTGTTGGTCAGACCGTGATGCACACCGGCCAATACAGAAGCCATTAACAGGTACGGGTTGGCGTCGGCACCGGCGACGCGGTGCTCGATACGTACGGCATCGGACGAGCCGGTCGGTACGCGAATCGCCACGGTGCGGTTGTCCAGACCCCAGCACGGCGAGTTCGGCACGTAGAACTGTGCGCCGAAACGACGGTACGAGTTGACGTTCGGGCAGAGGAAAGCCATCTGCGCGGGCAGGGTCTCGAGCACACCGCCGATCGCGTGACGCAGCGCGGCGTTCTGCTCGGGATCCTCGCTGGCAAAAATGTTTTTGCCTTCTTTATCCAGAATCGAGATGTGTACGTGCAGACCATTACCTGCCTGGCCCGGGTACGGCTTGGCCATGAAGGTGGTGTCCATTTCATGGTCGTAGGCGATGTTCTTGATCAGGCGCTTGAGCAGTACCGCGTAGTCGCAGGCCTTGATCGGGTCGGCTACGTGGTGCAGGTTCACTTCGAACTGCGCCGGGGCACTTTCCTTGACAATGGCGTCGGCCGGAATGCCTTGCTCTTTGGCGCCTTCCAGAATGTCCTGGAGGCAGTCGACGTATTCGTCGAGGTCGTCGATCAGGTAGACCTGGGTCGAGTGCGGGCGTTTGCCGGAGATCGGCGAGCGTGGCGGCTGAGGACGGCCGTTCACGTTTTCCTGGTCGATCAGGTAGAACTCGAGTTCAAATGCGGCGCAAATGGTCAGGCCCAGTTCGTCAAACTTTGCAACAACTTGACGGAGCACTTCGCGCGGATCGGCGAAGAACGGGTCGCCTTCGAGTTCGTGCATGGTCATCAACAGTTGCGCGGTCGGGCGCTTTTGCCATGGCTCGTTGCACAGGGTATCGGGGATTGGATAGCAGATGCGATCGGCGTCGCCGATGTCCAGGCCCAGGCCGGTGCTTTCCACCGTCGAACCGTTGATATCCAGAGCAAATAGAGAGGCCGGCAGGTTGATGCCTTTCTCGTAAACCTTGTGGAGGCTGGTGCGTTCAATGCGCTTGCCGCGCACCACACCATTCATATCCGCAATCAGAAGGTCAACGTACAGAACCTCAGGATGTTCCTTAAGGAACGCGTTCGCTTCGTTAAGCTGAACGGCACGCGGGGGTACCGACATGATGCAACACCTTTGTTGTTAAAAATATCAATCATTGATCTTTTCTGGTTTCAGTCAACCCGAACGGCCTGCCGAAGTCAAGCGAGGCCTTTTTTGCCCTAAAAAAGCGCTGCAAGGGCATTTATGGGGCACTTTTGGGCGGTTTTTAGTCCTTGTGGCGCTTGGCACCCGCGGGCTTGAGCAGGCCGTGTTGTATTTTTTACGGGGGTGTTGTGTAAAAAAATGAACAAGGCTAAGCTCCGATCAAACCCATAACAGCAATAATACCGGGGTGCTTCATGTCTCGCCTGCCGTTAATCGGCATCACCGACTGCTCGCAACAGTCCGGTCTGCATGCTCATCACATCAGTGGCGACCAATCCGTCGGTAGCGCAGCCAGCATGGTTCGCCCGTTAGCGACGATGTTCCCGTCCATGGCCGTTCAAGTGCCAGCGTCCGATATTCTGGACGTATGGGAAAGCATCCTGTTTATGGCGTCTCCTTTCAATATAGATCGCTTTCACTTCCAAAGCCTGTGCGGCTTCCCCAGCCGTGCTCGTGATTCTGCACGCCTTGAGTGTGCACAGGAAATGCAACGCCAGCGTGAAGGGCAGGTAAGCTCCTCTTTCATTGTCTATGCGCGGTGCCAGGCGTAAGCCGGCACTGCGCGAGCAAGCCCCCCTTTAACGCGACGCTCAAAGCGTCAAACTTTGCCTGACATCCTGTCAGGAGACTCAGCCCAGAGGCATTTATGAGTAACAACCTCGACCAGCTCACCGATTGGTTGAAAGACCACAAGATCACAGAAGTCGAATGCATGATCGCCGACTTGACCGGTATCACCCGGGGCAAGATCTCGCCGACCAACAAGTTCATCGCCGAAAAAGGCATGCGCCTGCCCGAGAGCGTGCTGTTGCAGACAGTGACCGGCGACTACGTCGAAGACGACATCTATTACGAACTGCTCGACCCGGCCGACATCGACATGATCTGCCGTCCCGACCAGAACGCCGTGTACCTGGTGCCGTGGGCCATCGAGCCAACTGCTCAAGTGATCCACGACACCTACGACAAGCAAGGCAACCCGATCGAGCTGTCGCCGCGCAACGTCCTCAAGAAAGTTCTGAAGCTCTATGCCGACAAGGGCTGGCAGCCGATCGTGGCGCCGGAAATGGAGTTCTACCTGACCAAGCGCAGCGACGACCCTGATTATCCGTTGCAGCCGCCGATTGGCCGTTCGGGCCGTCCGGAAATCGGTCGTCAGTCGTTCTCCATTGAAGCGGCGAACGAATTCGATCCGCTGTTCGAAGACGTCTACGACTGGTGCGAACTGCAGGAGCTGGACCTCGACACGCTGATCCACGAAGACGGCACGGCGCAGATGGAAATCAACTTCCGTCACGGTGACGCACTGTCGCTGGCCGACCAGATCCTGGTGTTCAAGCGCACCATGCGCGAAGCCGCGCTCAAGCACGACGTGGCCGCAACCTTTATGGCCAAGCCGATGACCGGCGAGCCGGGCAGTGCGATGCACTTGCACCAGAGCATCATTGACATCGAGACCGGCAAAAACGTCTTCTCTAATGAAGACGGGACCATGAGCCAGTTGTTCCTGCACCACATCGGTGGTTTGCAGAAATTGATCCCGGAATTGCTGCCGCTGTTCGCGCCGAACGTCAACTCGTTCCGCCGCTTTCTGCCGGATACCTCGGCACCGGTGAACGTGGAGTGGGGCGAAGAGAACCGCACCGTTGGCCTGCGCGTACCGGATGCCGGCCCGCAGAACCGCCGTGTGGAAAACCGCTTGCCGGGCGCGGACGCCAACCCGTACCTGGCGATTGCCGCGAGCCTGCTCTGCGGCTACATCGGCATGGTCGAAGGCCTCAACCCGAGCGCGCCGGTGGTGGGCCGTGGTTATGAGCGCCGCAACCTGCGCCTGCCACTGACCATCGAAGACGCGCTGGAACGTATGGAAAACAGCGCGACCATCGAGAAGTACCTGGGCAAAACCTTCATCACTGGCTACGTCGCGGTAAAACGGGCCGAGCATGAAAACTTCAAGCGCGTGATCAGTTCCTGGGAGCGTGAGTACCTGCTCTTCGCCGTCTGATACGCCAGGCGCGGCTGGCAGCAGCCGCGCCTTCACCGATAACAAGGAGAATTGGCATGACCAGCAACAACCCGCAAACCCGCGAGTGGCAAGCACTCAGCAATGATCACCACCTGGCCCCGTTCAGCGACTTCAAGCAGCTGAAAGAGAAAGGCCCGCGGATCATCACCAACGCCAAGGGCGTTTACCTGTGGGACAGCGAAGGCAACAAGATTCTCGACGGCATGGCCGGTCTGTGGTGCGTGGCTATCGGTTATGGTCGCGATGAGCTGGCCGACGCGGCCGCCAAACAGATGCGCGAACTGCCGTACTACAACCTGTTCTTCCAGACCGCGCACCCGCCAGCGCTGGAACTGGCCAAGGCAATCGCCGACGTGGCGCCGGAAGGCATGAACCATGTGTTCTTCACCGGTTCCGGCTCCGAAGGCAACGACACCATGCTGCGCATGGTCCGCCACTACTGGGCGATCAAAGGCCAGCCAAACAAGAAAGTCATCATCAGCCGCAAGAACGGTTATCACGGTTCGACCGTGGCCGGCGCGAGTCTCGGTGGCATGACTTATATGCACGAACAAGGCGACTTGCCGATCCCGGGCATCGTCCATATCGCGCAGCCTTACTGGTTCGCTGAAGGGGGCGACATGTCCCCGGAAGAGTTCGGTATCTGGGCGGCCAACCAGCTGGAAGAGAAGATTCTCGAAGTCGGCGTCGACAACGTCGGTGCCTTTATTGCCGAGCCGATCCAGGGCGCCGGCGGCGTGATCATTCCGCCAGACAGCTACTGGCCGCGCATCAAGGAAATCCTCGCCAAGTACGACATCCTGTTCGTGGCAGACGAAGTGATTTGCGGTTTCGGCCGTACCGGTGAGTGGTTCGGTAGCGATTTCTACGACCTTGCGCCCGACATGATGACCATCGCCAAAGGCCTGACCTCCGGTTATATCCCGATGGGCGGCCTGATTGTCCGTGACTCCGTTGTTGCGGTGCTCAACGAAGGTGGCGATTTCAACCACGGCTTCACCTACTCCGGTCACCCGGTGGCAGCAGCAGTGGGCCTGGAAAACATCCGCATCCTGCGCGACGAAAAAATTATCGAGAACGCGCACAACGAAACGGCACCGTATTTGCAGAAACGTCTGCGGGAACTGAACGATCACCCGTTGGTGGGTGAAGTTCGCGGAGTCGGTCTGTTGGGCGCGATCGAGCTGGTGCAGGACAAGGCCACGCGCAAGCGTTATGAAGGCAAGGGCGTCGGCATGATCTGCCGCCAGTTCTGCTTCGACAACGGCCTGATCATGCGCGCTGTGGGCGACACCATGATCATCGCGCCGCCGCTGGTGATCAGCAAAGCCGAGATCGATGAGCTGGTTACAAAGGCACGCAAGTGTCTGGACCTGACCCTCAGTGCGTTGCAGGGCTAAGTGCTAGGCTTTGAGCGGGGGAGCCGTGGCGCTCGCGCTCAAAGCTGTCAGAAAGGCTGGTCTTTTCTTGAAAGACCGCCTCGGATCTTGCCAGACTAGCCGCGGTTCCAGTTGTCCGGGTTCGGCCGCTGAACAAAGTGGTTCAAAAAAGAAAAATTTGGAGCATTAACGCATGAAGGCATTAGGCAAAAAGCTCGCTGGCAAGACTCTGCTCGCCATGTCCCTGATGGGAGTCATGGCGGCTGCGGCTCAGGCGGACGACAAGGTGTTGCACGTCTACAACTGGTCCGACTACATCGCCCCGGACACTGTGGCCAACTTCGAAAAAGCCACCGGGATCAAAGTCGTCTATGACGTCTTCGACAGCAACGAAACCCTGGAAGCCAAGCTGCTGGCCGGCAAGTCCGGTTACGACATTGTGGTGCCTTCCAATAACTTCCTCGCCAAGCAGATCAAGGCCGGTGTTTACCAGGAGCTGGACAAGTCCAAGCTGCCAAACTGGAAGAACCTCGACGAAGACCTGCTCAAGGCTGTTGGCGATGCCAGCGACCAAGGCAACAAGCACGCGTTCCCGTACATGTGGGGCTCGATCGGCATCGGCTACAACCCGGCCAAGGTCAAGGCAGCGCTGGGCATCGACAAAATCGATTCCTGGGACGTGGTGTTCAAGCCTGAAAACATCGAGAAGCTCAAAAGCTGCGGCGTAAGCTTCCTCGACGCACCGACCGAAATGATTCCGGCGGCGTTGCACTATCTGGGCAAGCCGACCAACAGCAAGGACAAGGCTGACCTGAAAGCCGCCGAAGACTTGTTCCTGAAGATTCGTCCTTCGGTTGCCTACTTCCATTCCTCCAAGTACATCTCCGACCTGGCCAACGGCAACATCTGCGTCGCCGTCGGTTACTCGGGTGACCTGGAACAATCCAAGACCCGCGCCCAGGAAGCCGGAGACAAGGTCAAGCTGGCCTACACCATTCCAAAAGAAGGTGCTGGCACGTTCTACGACATGGTCGCCATTCCCAAGGATGCCGAAAACGTCGAAGCCGCCTACAAGTTCATGAACTACCTGCTTGAGCCACAAGTGATGGCCGGCATCACCAACGCCGTGCGTTTCCCGAACGGCAACAAAGCTGCCACGCCACTGGTGGACAAGGACATCACCAGCGATCCGAGCATCTACCCGTCGGCTGAAGTGAAGAAACAGCTCTACGCGATCAGCGATCTGGACGCAGCGACCCTGCGCCTGATCACTCGCAGCTGGACCAAGATCAAATCCGGTAAATAAGCCGGTTTGACGCAACAACCGCTGGCCGTCGTCCCCGCGAGGGCGGCCAGCGGATTAATTAAATGACAGGAAGTTTTGCAGGAACGGTTTTTCGAGGGTAAGTTGCGCGCCGGTTTTGTTGCCGGGCAGCCATGGCTGTCATGCAGCGCGGGGCAACTTGGGCCCAACTAATTTAGAGGACCTCCACTTGCCTATTTTTTCTTCTTTGCGCAAAGCCCTGCTGGCCACTGCCGGCCTGACGATCGCTGTCGGAGCCCAGGCCGCCGGTACGGTGCATATTTATAACTGGTCCGATTACATCGGCGAGACCACGCTGGCCGATTTCCAGAAAGAAACCGGGATCAAACCGGTCTACGACGTCTTCGATTCCAACGAAACCCTGGAAGGCAAGCTACTGGCCGGGCGTACCGGTTACGACGTGGTCGTGCCGTCGAACCACTTCCTCGGCAAGCAGATCAAGGCGGGGGCGTTCCAGAAGCTTGACCGTGCGCAACTGCCGAACTACGCCAATCTCGACCCGGCGCTGCTCAAGCGTCTGGAGCAGAACGATCCGGGCAACCTGTACGCCGTGCCGTACCTGTGGGGCACCAACGGCATTGGTTACAACGTCGATAAAGTGAAGGCTGTACTGGGTGTCGACAAGATCGATTCGTGGGGCGTTTTGTTCGAGCCTGAGAACATCAAGAAGCTGCAAAGCTGCGGCGTGGCATTCCTCGATTCGGCGGATGAAATGATGCCGACCGTGCTCAACTATCTGGGCCTGAATGCCAACAGCACCAATCCGAAGGACTACGAAAAAGCCACCGACAAATTGCTCGCGGTGCGTCCTTACGTGACCTACTTCCACTCGTCGAAATACATCGGTGATCTGGCCAACGGCGACATCTGTGTGGCCATCGGTTTCTCCGGCGATATCTTCCAGGCGAAGAACCGCGCAGCCGAAGCCAAGAAGGGCGTGAACATCGCCTACACGGTGCCGAAAGAGGGTGGCGCATTGTGGTTCGACATGCTGGCAATCCCCAAGGATTCGTCGAACGTGAAGCAGGCCCATGCCTTCATCAACTATCTGCTGAAACCTGAGGTGATCGCTCAGGTCAGTGATTACGTCGGTTACGCCAACCCCAACCCGGGTTCGGACAAGTTGATGGAGCAATCCATCCGCACCGATGCGTCGGTGTATCCACCGCAGGCCGTTATCGACAAGGCCTACGTATCGACCGAGTTGCCACCGAACATTCAGCGTCTGATGACCCGCAGCTGGACCAAGGTCAAGTCGGGGATGTAAGGCACACACTATCCTGGGTTCGCCTTGCGGGGCGAACTGCATTGTTTTTTTCTGGGAGTTTCGTAAATGGCAGTTGCCTCCGGCGCCTATAAGAAAGCCCTCGAGGGCGACCAGACACCGAAACAGGTGTTGGTCAAAATCGACCGGGTCACGAAGAAGTTCGACGAGACGATTGCCGTGGACGATGTGTCCCTGGAAATCAAGAAGGGCGAGATCTTCGCCTTGCTCGGCGGTTCGGGATCGGGCAAATCCACTCTGCTGCGGATGCTGGCAGGGTTCGAACGGCCCACGGAGGGGCGGATTTTCCTCGACGGCGTCGACATCACCGACATGCCACCGTACGAACGTCCGATCAACATGATGTTCCAGTCGTACGCCTTGTTCCCGCACATGACCGTGGCGCAGAACATCGCCTTCGGCCTGCAGCAGGACAAGATTCACAAGACCGAGGTCGACGACCGTGTAGCCGAGATGCTCAAGCTGGTGCAGATGAGCCAGTACGCCAAGCGCAAGCCGCATCAATTGTCGGGCGGTCAGCGTCAGCGTGTGGCGCTGGCACGTTCGCTGGCCAAGCGGCCGAAGTTGCTGCTGCTCGATGAGCCGATGGGCGCACTGGACAAGAAACTGCGTTCGCAGATGCAGCTGGAACTGGTGGAAATCATCGAGCGCGTCGGCGTGACTTGCGTGATGGTGACCCACGACCAGGAAGAGGCCATGACCATGGCCGAGCGCATCGCGATCATGCACCTGGGCTGGATCGCCCAGATCGGCAGCCCGATCGACATCTACGAAACCCCGACCAGCCGTCTGGTCTGCGAATTCATCGGTAACGTCAACATCTTCGAAGGTGAAGTGATCGACGACGCCGAAGGCCACGCGACCATCACCTGTAAGGATCTCGATCGGCAGATCTACGTTGGCCATGGCATCAGCACCTCGGTGCAAGACAAGTCCGTGACCTACGCGATCCGTCCGGAGAAGCTGCTGGTCACCGCCGACCAGCCGACCTGCGAGTACAACTGGTCCAGCGGCAAGGTGCACGACATCGCCTACCTCGGCGGGCACTCGGTGTTCTACGTCGAATTGCCGAGCGGCAAACTGGTGCAGTCGTTCGTCGCCAACGCCGAACGTCGCGGCGCGCGTCCGACCTGGGGCGATCAGGTCTACGTGTGGTGGGAAGACGACAGCGGCGTGGTACTCCGCTCATGAACATGCGCAAATTCAAACGCCGCATCAACCGAATAATCCCCAATGGCCGGCAACTGGTCATCGGGGTTCCGTTCATCTGGCTTTTTCTGTTCTTCATGCTGCCGTTCTTCATCGTCCTGAAGATCAGTTTCGCCGAAGCCGACGTGGCCATTCCGCCGTACACCGAGATTTACACCTACGCCGAGCAGAAGCTGCAACTGCTGCTGAACCTGGGCAACTACGCGATGCTGGCGGGCGACGAGTTGTACATCGCCGCTTACCTCGGCTCGTTGAAGATGGCGTTCATCAGCACCGTCCTCTGTTTGCTGATCGGCTACCCGATGGCCTACGCCATCGCCACCGCCCGTAAAGAGCTGCAAACGGTGTTGGTATTGCTGATCATGATGCCGACCTGGACCGCAATCCTGATCCGCGTTTACGCGTGGATGGGCATCCTCAGCAACAACGGTCTGCTCAACGGTTTCCTGATGAGCATGGGCTTGATCGACGAGCCGCTGCAGATCCTCAACACCAACCTCGCGGTGTACATCGGCGTCGTTTATTCGTACCTGCCGTTCATGATCCTGCCGCTGTACGCCAATCTGGTGAAGCACGACAACAGTCTGCTCGAAGCGGCTTCGGACCTCGGCTCGAGTACTTTCAACAGCTTCTGGAAGATCACTATTCCGCTGTCCAAGAACGGCATCATTGCCGGCTGCATGCTGGTGTTTATCCCCGTGGTCGGTGAGTTCGTGATCCCGGAACTGCTTGGCGGTCCGGAAACCCTGATGATCGGCAAGGTGCTGTGGCAAGAGTTCTTCAACAACCGTGACTGGCCGGTGGCGTCCGCGCTGGCGGTGGTGATGCTGGCGATCCTGATTGTGCCGATCATCCTGTTCAACCGCAGTCAGGCCAAGGAAATGGAGGGTAAAGAATGAAGCGCTTCCGTTTCTCCAGCCTGATGCTGGTTCTGGGTTTGTTGTTTATCTACCTGCCGATGCTGATCCTGGTGATCTACTCGTTCAACGCCTCGAAACTGGTGACGGTGTGGGGCGGCTGGTCGATCAAGTGGTACGTCGGCCTGCTCGACAACACGCAACTGATGGGCTCGGTGCTGCGCTCGCTGGAAATCGCCTGCTACACCGCGGTCGCCGCGGTGGCGCTGGGTACGCTGGCAGCGTTCGTGCTGACCCGTATCACCCGCTTCAAGGGCCGCACGCTGTTCGGCGGTCTGGTCACAGCGCCGTTGGTGATGCCGGAAGTGATCACCGGTCTGTCGCTGTTGCTGCTGTTCGTGGCCATGGCGCAGATGATCGGCTGGCCGCAGGAACGTGGCATCGTCACCATCTGGATCGCTCACACCACGTTCTGTGCGGCGTATGTGGCGGTGGTGGTGTCGGCGCGTCTGCGTGAGCTGGACCTGTCGATCGAAGAAGCGGCCATGGACCTCGGTGCACGACCGTGGAAGGTGTTCTTCCTGATCACCATCCCGATGATCGCGCCATCGCTGGCGGCGGGCGGCATGATGTCGTTCGCGCTGTCGCTGGATGACCTGGTACTGGCGAGCTTCGTCTCGGGTCCTGGTTCGACGACCTTGCCGATGGAAGTGTTCTCGGCAGTGCGTCTGGGTGTGAAGCCTGAGATCAACGCCGTGGCGAGCCTGATTTTGCTCGCGGTATCGATCGTGACCTTCATGGTCTGGTTCTTCAGCCGCCGTGCCGAAGAAGCGCGCAAGAAAGCCATCCAGCAAGCCATCGAAGAAAGCGCAGCCGATTCGTGGAAGCAGCCGGACGTGCGTCGCGCCCCGGCGCCGGAAGCGGCGTAAGCAATATCGGGTTGGCCTTAACCTAGAGGCCAACCCAAATTCAAATGTAGGAGTGAGCGTGCTCGCGATAGCGGTGTATCGGCCAGGAAGTTTTCAGCTGACACACCGCTATCGCGAGCAGGCTCACTCCTACAATGGGATTTATGCCGTCCAGGGAGATTGGCGGATGACTTCAACAAAGTTCATCGGCTTGAACCCCGGCTGCTGATCCTTCAGCACATCAGTCTTCACATTGCCAAACGTCGTCTGCGGACGATGCCGCAAGCCATCGGCAAACGCGCAGATAATGCACTCCTTGAAACCGTCCCCACGCGGGTGCGCATGCACCACCGCTTCGCGCTGCACAGTGCTGAACGCTGCGTAATCCATCCCCAGTACATCCATTTCCACACCAGCGGTGACCAGCGCTACGGTCGGGCGCAGATGCTTCGGCACGCCCGGCGTGGTGTGCAGGGCAATCGACAGCCACACCTGTTCGATGTCGTCATCGCTCAACCCGTACGGTTTGAGAAACGCCGCCGCGGCGTTGGCGCCGTCCACCTCAAAACGCTCGTCATCACTGCGATGACCTTCGACCAGAGCGAGGTCATGGAACATCGCGCCGACGTACAACAACTCCGGGTTGTAGGCCAGTTGCTGGCGCTCGCCGCTCAACGCACCGAACAGAAAGACCCGGCGCGAGTGGTGGTAGAGCAGGTCGGATTCGATGTCGCGGATGTATTCGGTGGTGGCCCGGGCGAGGGCGCTGTCAGGGATTTTGATGCCGGCGATGGTTGTGGTCATGGCAAGTTTCCTCATTGGAACGCCGTCGTGGCGCTGATGGGGGAAGTCTGTTCCTGACGCTGAAAGCGGACAATCGACGCATGGCTGCGATCCTTGCCAATCCACCTGCAAATCGTGCCAAGCTAAAAGATCGCAGCCTTGAAAGGGAATCCACAGTCATGACTAAATCCGTCGCCATCGTCGTGTTTCCCGGCGTGCAGTCGCTGGACGTCAGCGGCCCGATGGATGTGTTCGCCGAGGCCAATCGCTTCCTGGCGCCCGAGAATCACTATCGGCTCGAAGTAATCGGCATCGAGCAAGGGCCGATGGCCTGTTCCAACGGTTTGACCCTGAATGCCCATCGGCATTTCAGCGAAGCACTCGACGCCTACGATCTGCTGCTGGTCGCCGGTGGGCCGCAATTACCCTTCATGGATTTCGGCGCGACGTTCGACGGTTGGCTGCGTGAGGCCTGTGCACGGGCGCAGCGCTTCGGTTCGATCTGCAACGGCGCGTTCATGCTGGCCCGGGCCGGTTTGCTGGACGGGCGCACCGTCACCACGCACTGGAACGACGCCGTCGCGTTGGCGCAGTTGTGTCCGACGACGCAGGTCGAAGCGGATCGCTTGTATGTCGAGGACGGCACGCTCTACACCTCGGCCGGGGTCACGGCGGGGATTGATCTGTCGCTGTACCTGCTGGCGCGGGATCATGGCGCTGAAGTGGCGCTGAGCGTGGCCAAGCGTCTGGTGGTGTTCACCCAGCGTTCCGGTGGGCAATCGCAGTTCAGCCCGTTCCTCACACCGCACGCGGAGCCGACCTCGGCGGTGGCGCTGGTGCAGTTGTATGTTCTGGCCAATCTCACGGGCGATCTGACGATTGCCGATCTGGCCAATGCGGCGAACATGAGTGCGCGCAATTTCTCGCGGGTGTTTGCCCGGGAAGCCAAGGTCACCCCGGCGGAGTTTGTCGAACGGGCGCGAGTGGATGCGGCGCGGGTGATGCTGGAAAGCACGGCGGCACCGTTGAAGACTGTGGCGTATCAGTGCGGGTTTCGCGATGCGCAGCACATGCGCAGTGTGTTCAATCGCCGGCTGGGGGTTACGCCGCAGCAGTTTCGGCTGAATTTTGCGGTGATGGTTTGACCCTCACCCTCACCCCAGCCCTCCCGAAACGTCGGACCGCCCATAGGGAGAGGGGGCCGACCGCAGTGTCTGGCGTGATACATCGACCTGAAAGACCTTAGCGATTATGGATTCGGTAAAGCAGTGTCAGGTCGCTGCAAGCCTTGAGCATCCCCCAATCAGTCCCCTCTACCTCTGGGCGGTCCGACGTTTCGGGAGGGCTAGGGTGATGGGCTTTTAAGGTGCCCGCATCGGCAACAGCTTCAACGTACTGCGCGTATTCGCCGTCACCTCTTCGGCATTGAAATGCGCCTGCACATAAATCCCGTCGACATACGCCTCAGCCTGATCGTCATAGTGGCTGTCGAACGGCACACCGCTCTGCCCGACCGGGTTGATCGTCAGGCCGTGTGCAGGATCGGCAAAATCCACCAAGCGCCGCGTCGACGGCCCATAAGTCACCGGCCAAGGCGCAGGCCCGATCTTCGCCGACAGGTTGTTCGGCACTTCATGACTGCCCGGCGCCGCAAACGGCCCGACATTGAAAATCCGCTCCAACGGCTTCTGCTGTCCCAACGGATGGCCGTGAGTCAGCGTGTGCGCAGTGCCCCATTTCCACTCGGCAGAGTTATCGCCGAGGGTCAGCTTCAGGTGCTGCATGCTCGCCTGCCACGCCGCGCGCACGACATCGGCGCGGGTCTCCTTGTTCGGCGTGTTGCGGTTATCCCACCACGGTGAATCGGCGTTCGCCGCCAGCTTCGGCAGCGCCGCATCGATCACTCGCGTCGCCAGCAGCGTGTCGAAAAAATCATTGCCCAACTCATCACGCATCGCCGCATCGGCCAGGTCGTAGAGGAACTGGTTGAACACCGTCGCACTGACCGAATCCAGCGGATAGTCGCCCGGCCACTGCGCCAGTTGCTCGACCAGTTTCAACTGCGCCGGATCGCTGACGACTTCACGCAATACTGGCAGCAACGGAGCGAGCAAGCGCGGGCCATAACCGGTCACCGTGCCCAATTGCAGTTTCTGATTGGCCTCGTTGGTCCACTTCACGCTCTTGTCGCTGAGCTGGCGATTGAGTTGCTGCCCGCGATCGGCAAGGTTGTAGTAACCGGGAATCTCCATGCCGGTCGGCGACAGCGGCTGGAAGTTGGCCGAGACGATGTAGCCGCGTGCCGGGTTCTCTTCCTGCGGGTTGGCGCTGAACGGGTAGAACCCGTCCTTGTCCGCCTGATTGCTGCTGCCGTCGAGAATGAATTCCGGCCTCACCCCAGCGGGGCGCTTGGGCAGCAGTGCCGAGGCCCACCAGGCGATATCGCCCTTGGCGTTGGCGTAAACCAGGTTCAGCCCCGGTGCCTGCACTTTCGCGGCAGCGGTGCGGGCCTTGGCCAGGGTGTCGGCGCGGTTGAGCTGGTAGAAGCCTTCGAGGATCGGGTTCGGCGTTTCGAGGAAGGCCCACCACATGGCGATCGGCGTTTTGCCGGCAGCGGTGCCGAGGGCATCATTGACGATCGGGCCGTGGGGCGATTGGCGCAGGGTGAGGGTGACCGGCGGCTGGCCCTTTACATTGATCTGCTGTTGGGTGACGACCATGTCGGTCCACTGGCCGCGATACCAGACCTGATTCGGGTTATCCGGATTGACCTTCTCGGCGATCAGGTCCAGATCGTCGTTCTGGAACATGGTCAGGCTCCAGCCGAAATCCAGGTTGTGTCCCAGAAACGCGAACGGCACCAGCGCCTGATGATGGCCGTAAAGCTCGAAGCCCGGCGCCGACAAATGCGCCTCGTACCACACCGACGGCACCGAAAAGCGAATGTGCGGATCACCCGCCAGCAGTGGCTTGCCACTCTGGCTGCGGCTGCCGGCGATGACCCAGGCGTTGCTGCCTTCGAACTGCGGCAGGCCTTGGTCGATCAGCGCCTGTTCGCTGAGGCGGGCGAGGGCGTTGAGGTCTTTCCAGTCGCCGGCGGCGAGGACCGGCGCAGGTTTGGCGTGACCGTTGGCCAGCACACCGTTGGGTTGCCAGTCGAGATCGAAGACCTTGAGGTAATCAGCGCCGAGTTGATCGCGCACATAGGTCAGCAACGGCTCGGTGCGAAACGCCGCCGCAAAGCTGTAGGCCATATAGCCGGCGACGCTGATGCTGTCTTCTGCCGTGAACGGTCGTTTGGGGATGCCCAGCACGTCAAACTCGATCGGTGCGGCGTGGGTGTCCTGATATTGGTTAATGCCATCCAGATAGGCTTGCAGGCCCTTCCACGCCGGTGACTGTTTATCGAGACTGGCGACGTAACTGGCCGCGCGTTCGCGGATGCGCAGGCTGCGGAAGAGTTTGTCGGTGTCGAGCAGTTTCGGCCCGAGCACTTCGGCCAGTTCGCCACGGGCGAGGCGGCGCATGGCTTCCATCTGGAACAGGCGATCCTGGGCATGCACATAGCCGAGGGCGCGGTAGAGGTCGGTTTCGTTCTCGGCGCGCAGGTGTGGCACGCCCCGCTCGTCATAGCGCACGATCACCGAACCTTGCAGGTTGCGCAGTTCAACCTGGCCCTGGCGTGTGGGTTGTTTGCTGTAGACATACCAGCCGACGCCGGCAAGCAGAACAACGATGAGCAAGCCAAGTACGGTGAACACGCGCTTCATGGTGACTCCTTGTGCATGCGGGAATGCCGCCCGTCGGGCTGCAAACAATTAGCACAGACCTTCTGTGCCGTGCAGCGCTGTCCTTGAAAAGTCCGGAATGCCTTACGGCGTTTCCACCGGCCACGGGCAATAACAACCGACCGCCAGGGTGTGCGTGGCATTGACCGGGCGATCCTCCGTCAGGGCATTCAAAATCGGTTCGATAAAGCTGTTGCTGGAATTGCAGGTCAGGCCTTCACTGTACGGGCCGAAGTACGCCAGTTTGCCGCTGCGATCCCAGATCGCCACGGCCGGGCTGGCCGGAACCTGTTCGGAGCCGGGCAATATCGTGATGGTTTTCAGACTGCTGAGGGTCGCGGGCAACTGACCGTGACTGCCGGTTTTCTGCACGGCGAAGAACTCCACGCCTTTAGCGCCAAACCGCTCGACCATCTCGGTCAGGTGCTGTTGATTGCCGACGTTGCACGGGCAGGCCGGGTCCCAGAAATGTACCAGGCGAATCTTGCCGGGACCGGCGAGGTTGTCCGGCAGGCGCAGCGGATCACCGGAAAACACCGCCGTGTGTTCGCTGAACGCACGCAGATAACGCCCCTGAAACCAGTCATACGCCGCCCACAGCACCCCGGCGCAAATCAGCGCGAGCAGGCTGGCAAACAGTGCGGTGCGGTAGGGCGAACGCATGGTTTTCGTTCCAGAAGAGGTGGGCTAGCTTGCCATGCTTGCTCCGACAGATGAATATCGCAGGCCGATAAAGTCTGTTTACCGCTTTGGAATTCCCGCATGCCTGCCACTTTCGACCCCGATCAAATCCGCGCCAGCCTCAAGCCTTTGGCCGAGTGGCAGCCGTTGTCGGACGAGGGCAAGGCCTACCAGCGCTTCTACCAGACCGACTTTCCCCATCGTGATGTCTGGCGTGGCATGGGCCGTTTCGAGGTCGATGGCTATGAAGTGGTCAGCCATTGCTGGTGGCCGGAAAAGGTCAAGGCGACGCTGTTTCTGCTGCACGGTTACTACGATCACGTCGGGCTGTACCGGCATGTAATCGAGTGGGCGCTGGACCAGGATTTCGCCGTGATCGCCTGCGACTTGCCGGGTCATGGCTTGTCGAGCGGGCCGCGCGCGAGCATTCGCGATTTCTCTGAGTACCAGGATGTCCTGCAAGCGTTGTTCGCCGAGGCGCAGTCGATCGCGTTGCCGCAGCCGTGGCATTTGTTTGGGCAGAGCACCGGCGGGGCAATTGTCGTCGATCACTTGCTCAACCATGGCGAAAACAGCCCGGCGCAAGGCCAGGTGATTTTGATGGCGCCACTGGTGCGGCCTCGGGCGTGGGGTTGGTCGCAGCTGAGTTATTACCTGCTCAGGCCGTTTGTCAGAGGCGTCACGCGACGCTTCAGCGAAAATTCCAATGACCCGGATTTCCTGCCGTTTCTCCAGGCCGATCCGTTGCAGCCACGGCGCTTGCCGACCAAATGGGTGGGCGCGCTGTCACGCTGGATCATCCGCGTCGAGCACGCGAAAAAAAGTCCGCGACGGCCGCTGATCATTCAGGGGCAGGCGGATATGACGGTGGACTGGCAACACAATTTGCAGGTGATGAAGTGGAAGTTTGATCGACCGCAGATTCTGCTATTGGCCGAGGCGCGGCATCATCTGGCGAATGAAACGGCGGAGATGCGTGAGGAGTATTTCGAGTTCTTGAGCAAGCGGATCAGAGGCCGGAATCTTTAGCGCCTGTGAGGGCCTCTTCGCGAGCCGGCTCCGGGCGGCGTTCCGACGAAGGCGGCCGGTCAGGCGCTAAAGATCATTGCCCGACCGCAAGTCCTGCCCGAATCGCCGCCAGCGCCGCCTGGTAATACGCCTTGCCCTCAGCCGATTCAGCAAACGTCGCAAACTCTTCCAGTTCTTCATCCGATAAGTCGCGATAGACGTAGAGCAACGTGTTGTTGATGTCCGCGCCAATCTGATCCATCAAGCGCTGGCGCTGACCATTGAGCATGCCTTGCGCCTGACCACCACCGAGCAGCCCCGGGATCATCGAACTCAAGCTGTCCGCCGCCACACCAGCAATCGCCAGGCTGACTTCGGCGCCGGCTTCTCGCGCCGGCAAGGCTTGCGCGAGGTGACCGATGATCAGCAGGCGGCTGTCGCTGGCCTGCATCTTTGGCAGACCCTTGGCATTTTTCGCCAATTGATCGCGGCGGGTCGCGAGCAGTTCGGCAGCGACGATTTTCTTGCCCAGTGGTGATTGGAAGAAGGTCAGGGCCGGTTTAGGGTCGGCGAGTTTCTGCCGTAACTGCGCTTCGGCACGTTGATCCACGGCCTGCGGAGCAAAGCGCTGGTTGCTGTTGTTGACCAAGGCCTGGAACACCGCGGGCGGCAGGCTGTTCTGATAGCGCTGCTGTGCGGCCGTCAGGGCATCGTTGAAATGCGCACGTTGATCTGGCCAGCCGGCGACCTTGTACAACTGATCGTGGCCGTCCGCCCAGGCGGGCAAAACGCAGAACATCAACAGTGAAAAAAGCAAACGGCGCATAGGGACTCCTGTCAGCAGCGGACTATTCTCCGTGCGGTGCCGGTACTTGTCGAGAATTCGTAGCAAGCCGCCGCGTGGCTCTGTCGGATTTCTTGCCGCCGACATACTATGCGCGCCATGCAAATATCCTCTGAACACCCACTGCTGTTACGCATTGTCGATGACCTGGCCGAACACGGCTGGTCGCAGCAGAACATATTCCTGCCCGCCGGTTTGACCCGCGAGCTGGCGGCCGAGTGCCGCAAACGTGAGGCCGAGGGTGAACTGGCGCCGGCGGCGGTGGGGCGTGGGCCGTTTTCGGAGATCCGCGAGGGGATTCGTGGTGACCACATCCAGTGGATCGATCCGGGGCAGGCCGATGCCAGCGACCGTTATCTGAACCTGATGGAGAGCCTGCGCGAGGCGCTCAACCGAGGCCTGTTTCTTGGTCTTGAGGACTTTGAGTGCCACTTTGCCTTGTATCCGCCTGGCGCTTTTTATCGCAGGCATGTCGACCGTTTTCGCGACGATGACAAGCGCATGGTCTCGGTGGTGGTCTACCTCAATGACGCGTGGCTGCCGGAGGATGGCGGTCAGTTGCGCATGTACCTGAATGATGAGCGCGTGCACGACGTGCAGCCTACTGGCGGGTGTCTGGTGGTGTTTCTCTCTGGTGAGGTACCTCATGAAGTGCTGCCAGCTCACCGCGAGCGCTTGTCGCTGACCGGCTGGTTCCGCCGCCGTGGCAACGAGCCGTTCTGAGATGGAAAAGATTCTGGTCAGCCGCTGCCTGTTGGGCCATCGTGTGCGTTACGACGGTGGCGCGAGCGGGCCGTTTGATTTGCTCGAGCAGTGGATTGTTGAAGGGCGTGTGGTGCCGTTGTGTCCTGAGGTTGCGGGCGGTTTGCCGACGCCACGGGCGGCGGCGGAGATTCCGGGGGGGCAGGGTGGTGAAGTGCTGGATGGCATTGCCTCGGTCATGACCACCGAAGGCGAGGATGTCAGTGCGCAGTTTCTGGATGGCGCGTGGCAGGCGCTGGCGTTAGTTCAGAAGCATGGCATTCGGGTGGCGGTGCTCAAGGCCAATAGTCCTTCTTGCGGGAATTTGCTGACTTACGACGGGACGTTCAGTGGCGTGAAGGTCAGTGGCGAAGGCGTGACGGCAGCATTGCTCAAGCGTCATGGTGTGCAGGTCTTCAGTGAAGTTGAACTGCCGCTAGCGGCGGTGGCTCTGGCTGCTTTGGATTGATCCTGAATCGTTGCCCTCACCCCAGCCCTCTCCCCGAGGGAGAGGGGGCCGACCGAAGTGTCTGGCGTTATTCATCGACCTGAAAGACCTTATCGACTATGGATTCGACACAGCCATGACTGATCGATTATGGCTTCGACAAAGCCATGACCAGTCGATTTCGGATTCGGTATAGCAATCCCAGGTCGGCGTACCTCTAAAGCATCCCCCCAATCAGTCCCCTCTCTTTCTGGGAGAGGGCCAGGGTGAGGGGCTTTTAAGGTTTCAACCACTTCTCAGTCAGCGCCGCCAAACGTCCATCCGCCTTGATCCGCTGCATCGCGCTCGCAAGACTGGCCTGAAACGCCGGATTACCCTTCTGGAACGGAATCGCCAAATCCACCGGCGCTGCCGCTATCGGCTTCTCTTCCGTCAACGCCTGCACCAGCACCATCGGCCGTGGCTGCTCATCCTTCTTCGCCAGCAACTGTGAATCGACGTTGCCGTAAGGCTCGCTGAAGTCGAAACGATCCTTGAGTTCGGGTGTCAGTGCTATGTGGTTGAGCGCAACGTCGTACTTGCCGCTTTCAACACCCTGGAGCAGGTCAGCCTCGTCGGTGACGATGAAATCGGCGCGTACATCCAACTCCCGGGCCAGCAGTTGCCCAAGCTCGACCTCGAACCCCGTGAGTGTGTCGCCTTCCTTGAAATTGAAGGGCGGTGTATTAGCCTCAAGGGCAATGCGCAGCTCGCCACGGTCGTTAACGTCATCAATCAGTTCGGCGTGAGCCAAAGGGCTCAGAAGGGGTAGCAGGCAGATCAGGCCAGGCAGAAAGCGCATGGTCACTCCTTTGAAATCATTATCGCGACGCTCTGAGTGAGGCTCGCTTTGCTATGGTTGTCGAGTGCCTTCGACAACGAATGGTCATGAAGTTGTCATGACCCTGCGGATTTTACGGAAAAACTGGAGAAGAAAATGAAAAGCTTTATGTCACGTGCAGCGCTGGCGGGTGTGCTGATGGGTGTTTCGGTGCTGGCCAGTGCGGCTACTCCGGCCCCGAAGGGCGCCGAAGTGTTCATCGTTTCTCCCGAAGACGGGGCCACGGTTTCGCAGACCTTCACCGTCAAATTCGGTACCAAGGGCATCGCACTGGCGCCGGCCGGTGACGTCACCAAGAACACCGGTCACCATCACCTGCTGATCGATGCCAAGGAAATTGTTCCTGCCGGTTCGGTCGTCCCTACCGATGCCAACCATATGCACTTCGGCAAGGCGCAGACCCAGGCTGACATCAAGCTCGCCCCGGGCAAACACACCTTGCAGTTGGAACTTGGCGACAGCGGCCACATGGCATTCGATCCGCCAATCGTCTCGAAGAAAATCACCGTCAACGTCGAATAACGTTTCGGCGTGCATGAAAAAGGGAGCCCGAAGGCTCCCTTTTTTTGTCGCTCAACGCTTGATCAGAACAACACGCGGCTACGGATAGTGCCGTTGATGTGCTGCAGCTTCTCTTGCGCCAGATCCGAGTACTCGGCGTCGACGTCGATCACCACGTAGCCAACCTTCTCGTTGGTCTGCAGGAACTGACCGGAAATGTTGATGCCGTTTTCGGCGAAGACCTTGTTGATCTCGCTCATCACACCCGGGATGTTCTCGTGGATGTGCAGCAGGCGGTGCTTGCCAGGGTGAGCCGGCAGGGCCACTTCCGGGAAGTTCACCGACGAAACGGAGGTACCGTTGTCGCTGTACTTGACCAGTTTCTCTGCCACTTCCAGACCGATGTTGGCTTGCGCTTCGGCGGTCGAACCACCGATGTGCGGGGTCAGGATCACGTTGTCGAGGCCACGCAGCGGGCTTTCGAACTCTTCGTCGTTGGAGCGTGGCTCCACCGGGAACACGTCGATGGCCGCGCCGATCAGGTGCTTGTCCTTGATCGCGTCCGCCAGGGCGTCCAGTTCGACCACGGTGCCGCGCGCCGCGTTGATCAGGATGCCGCCCTTCTTGATGGCGCGGATTTCCTTCTCGCCGATCATCCACTGGGTCGCAGCGGTTTCCGGAACGTGCAGGGTGACGATGTCGGACATGCCCAGCAGCTCGGTCAGGCTACCGATCTGAGTCGCGTTGCCCAGCGGCAGCTTGGTCACGGTGTCGTAGAAATACACCTGCATGCCCAGACCTTCAGCCAGAACCGACAGCTGCGTACCGATCGAGCCGTAGCCGACGATGCCGAGTTTCTTGCCACGGATCTCGAAGGAGTTGGCTGCGGACTTGATCCAGCCGCCACGGTGGCAGGAAGCGTTTTTCTCAGGGATGCCGCGCAGCAGCAGGATCGCTTCGGCCAGCACCAGCTCGGCAACGGAGCGGGTGTTGGAGTATGGCGCGTTGAACACGGCGATACCGCGCTCGCGGGCAGCACTCAGGTCAACCTGGTTGGTGCCGATGCAGAAACAGCCGACCGCTACCAGCTTCTTCGCGTGATCGAAGATCTCTTCGGTCAGTTGGGTGCGCGAACGAATGCCGATGAAGTGAGCGTCAGCGATCTTTTCCTTGAGCTGGGCTTCCGGCAAGGAACCTGTCAGGTATTCGATGCTGGTGTAGCCCGCCGCCTTGAGGACGTCGACAGCCGATTGGTGGACGCCTTCGAGAAGAAGGAACTTGATCTTGCTCTTATCGAGAGAAGTCTTGCTCATCTGCGTAAACCTGTATCCCGGAGAAAAATGGCAGGGAGGGGAGCAGCCTGGAGCTGACCCAAACGGCAGGAAAGCCGTTACCGCAGAACTGGCCTTGGGCACTGGCCTGCGGGGTCGGTATGCTAGCATAGCCTCCCCGCTAAACACTCATTCCTGCGACGTGAAGCGTTCTCAGGATGACCATGAATTGTTCGAGAGTTCTGTCGATGACCAATCCTGCCCTGATTGATGAACTGAAGACCCTGGTCGAGCCTGGCAAGGTCCTGACCGACGCCGACTCCCTGAATGCGTACGGCAAGGATTGGACCAAGCACTTCGCCCCGGCGCCAAGCGCCATCGTGTTTCCCAAGACCATCGAGCAAGTGCAGGCCGTGGTGCGTTGGGCCAACACCCACAAGATTGCGCTGGTGCCGTCGGGCGGGCGCACCGGGCTTTCCGCCGCTGCGGTGGCGGCCAACGGCGAAGTGGTCGTCTCCTTCGACTACATGAATCAGATTCTCGACGTGAACCTCACCGATCGCACTGCCGTGTGTCAGCCGGGCGTGGTCACCGAGCATTTGCAGAACGTTGCCGAAGAAAAAGGCTTGTACTACCCGGTCGACTTCGCCTCGGCAGGTTCCAGTCAGATTGGCGGCAATATCGGCACCAATGCCGGCGGAATCAAGGTGATTCGCTACGGCATGACACGCAACTGGGTGGCCGGCATGAAAGTCGTCACCGGCAAGGGCGATGTGCTGGAACTGAACAAAGACCTGATCAAGAACGCCACCGGTTACGACCTGCGTCAGCTGTTCATCGGCGCTGAAGGCACCCTCGGTTTCGTCGTCGAAGCGACCATGCGTCTGGATCGTGCGCCGAAAAACCTCACCGCGATGGTCCTCGGCACCGCCGATTTCGACTCGATCATGCCGGTGCTACACGCTTTCCAGGGCAAGCTCGACCTGACCGCGTTCGAATTCTTCTCCGACAAGGCCCTGGCCAAAGTCATGGGCCGTGGCGACGTGCCGGCGCCGTTCGAGACCGACTGCCCGTTCTATGCATTGCTGGAATTCGAAGCTACCACCGAAGAAGTGGCCAACAGCGCACTGGAAACCTTCGAACACTGCGTCGAACAGGGCTGGGTGCTGGACGGTGTGATGAGCCAGAGTGAAACCCAGCTGCAGAATCTGTGGAAGCTGCGCGAGTACATCTCCGAAACCATCTCGCACTGGACGCCGTACAAGAACGACATCTCGGTCACCGTGTCGAAAGTGCCAGCGTTCCTGAAGGAAATCGACGCGATCGTCGGCGAACACTATCCGGACTTCGAAATCGTCTGGTTCGGCCACATCGGCGACGGCAACCTGCACTTGAACATTCTCAAGCCGGATAACCTGAGCAAGGACGAGTTCTTCGCCAAATGCGCGACCGTCAACAAGTGGGTGTTCGAAACCGTCGAGAAGTACAACGGTTCGATCTCCGCCGAGCACGGCGTGGGCATGACAAAGCGCGATTACTTGACCTACAGCCGCTCTCCGGTCGAGATCGAGTACATGAAAGCGGTGAAAGCGGTGTTCGACCCGAACGGCATCATGAACCCGGGCAAGATCTTCGCGGTTTGATTGGCAATCCCTTGAATCAATGAAGGCAGGAGTCGGTAAATGAGCTATCAGCACCAGTACGTCGACGGTACGCGCATTCACTTCCCGATCGGGAAAGTCGTGTGCATTGGCCGCAATTACGCCGAACACGCCAAGGAACTGGACAATCCGGTGCCTACCGAGCCGTTGCTGTTCATCAAGCCGGGCAGTTGTGTGGTGCCGCTGGAAGGCGGTTTCAGCATTCCGACCGAACGCGGTTCGGTGCACTACGAAGCGGAAATCGCCGTGTTGATCGGCAAACCGTTGTCGACCAAACCGAGCCGTGAAGAAGTGCTCGATGCCATTTCCGGTTTCGCCCCGGCGCTCGATCTGACCCTGCGCGACAAACAGGCCGAGCTGAAAGCCAAGGGTTTGCCGTGGGAAATCGCCAAATCGTTCGACGGTGCGGCGGTGATCGCCCCGTTCGTGGTCGGCAGCACCTTTGCTGACCTGACCGACATCGGCATTCGCCTGACCATCAACGGCGAAGTGCGTCAGGACGGCAACAGCAGCGCGATGCTCAACCCGATCGTGCCGATGATCCAGCACATGGCCGGCTGCTTCTCGCTGCAGGCCGGTGACGTGATCCTCACCGGCACGCCAGTGGGCGTCGGCCCGCTGAACGTTGGCGATGACATCGTCCTCGAACTGGTCGGCGCGAGCAGCTTCAACAGCAGCGTGCGCTGATTTAACGCGGTCCCCTTGTAGGAGTGAGCCTGCTCGCGATAGCGGTCTGTCAGTCAGCGATTGTTTCGACTGACCTGACGCCATCGCGAGCAGGCTCACTCCTACAGGGTTTTGTGATCTCTCCCACAATGGCGCAGGGCAATCCCGCCATTTGCCGTTTTTTTCACATCCTGTACGGATAATTCCTCTCATTCTGGCGTCTGAGCCGGCCTCTTTGTGCTATTACCCATAGCCTGAATTTTCGGAACGCGTCCCTCGATGTCATCTCAAACTCAGCTCAAACCCACCCGCCGTTCACGTTTTGCCTTGCGTTGGTATGTCTGGCTGTTGCTGGTGATTGCCGCCGCTTATGCCGTGGCGTTTGCCATGCATTGGGATGATCGCGGTGTGCTCTGGCTGCAAGAGCGTTTCGAAAGCCAGGCCGGGCAGAAGGAAAGTATCTGGCTGCCGGACTATCGGGTGGTCATCGATGCCAAACCGCTAAAAGGGATGGAGAAGGACGAGGCTTCGGATCTGGCGTACAACCCGCAGACCAAAACGCTGTTTTCGGTGATGGGTAAAAACCCGTTTCTCGCCGAACTGACCTTGCAAGGTGATGTGCTGCGCAAGATGCCGCTGGTGGGCTGGAGCAATCCGGAAGGCCTGACGATGATGGAAAACGGCCTGATGGCCATCGTCGATGAGCGTCAGCACATGCTGTCGATCGTCAAGGTCGACGCCGATACCCGCGAATTGAACATCGCAGATTTCCCGAAATACGATCTAGGTCCGTCGAAAGACCAGAACAAAGCCTTCGAAGCCATCACTTGGGACGCTCGCAATCAGCAGCTGTTGCTGGGCGAGGAGCGGCCACCAGCGCTGTTCACCTGGAAAAGCGATGGCAG
Organism: Pseudomonas sp. Mb7; assembly: GCF_054790525.1. NCBI lineage: Bacteria > Pseudomonadati > Pseudomonadota > Gammaproteobacteria > Pseudomonadales > Pseudomonadaceae > Pseudomonas > Pseudomonas sp. Mb7. Next base: position 5,287,356 of record NZ_CP186501.1, on the reverse strand, counting down.
CCAGACCCTCAAGGGCGACAAGCAAAAACTCGTCAGTGATGAACTGGATATTCGCAACCTCTCGGCTTTGGCGATTGACCCGCGCACTCAACACACACTCGTGCTGTCCGCCGACTCGCATCTGCTGCTGGAGCTGGACGAGAAGGGCGAGCAGGTCAGCTTCATGACCCTGCTTGGCGGCTTCAACGGTCTGAAAAACACCATTCCCCGAGCCGAAGGCGTGACCATGGACGAGGCAGGCACGCTGTACATGGTCAGCGAGCCCAACCTGTTCTATCGCTTCGAAAAACAGAGGTAGTGCGTCTGTGTAGGAGCTGCCGAAGGTTCGGGCCGCGTTCGGACGATCTTTTGACTGTGGGACGCAGAGCGTCCCCGGCTGCACTCCCACGCAGAGCGTGGGAATGATCAGATCGCAGCCCGAACCTTCGGCAGCTCCTACACGGGTTGGCTTGTGGTTTGAGGCAAGTGGCCATTAAGCTTCAGTTCAGACGGGCGTGATATTTCATCCGCCTGTTTTGATCCCGAGCTCATCCGAATGCGTCGACTTGCCCGTCCCAAACCCCTGATTATCATCCTGTCGGTGATTGCCCTGATCGCGTTGCTCGCGATCGGCCAATACATGCGGCTGTTCGAGCGCGCCTGGTTCAACTTGCACACTCTGTGGCAACCGCAGAGTAGCGAGTCGATTGGGCTGGATCAGTATCGCGTCGAGATTGAGGCACGGGTGATTGACGGGCTGGACGACGATGTTTCGGCGCTGACCTTCGATCCAGTGCGCAAAAGCCTGTTCACTGTGACCAACAAGAATTCCGAGCTGGTCGAACTGTCGCTTGAAGGCAAGATCCTGCGGCGCATTGCCCTGATTGGTTTTGGCGATCCCGAAGCCGTCGAGTACATCAGCGCCGACACCTACGTGATCACTGATGAGCGTCAGCAGCGGCTGATCAAGATTCACTTGGAGGCAGGCACCACATTCCTCGACGCGGCGGACGCCGAGCAGATGACCCTCGGTGTGCATATGGCCAGCAACAAAGGTTTTGAAGGCCTGGCGTATGACTCGGTGGGCAAGCGCCTGTTTGTCGCGAAAGAGCGCAATCCGATGCTGATCTACGAAGTGCACGGCTTTCCGCACTTCAATCTGGAGAAGTCCTACGCGGTGCATGTGATCAACGATCCCAAGCGTGACGCCGGGATGTTTGTGCGCGATCTGTCGAGTTTGCAGTACGACGAGCGCAGCGGGCATTTGCTGGCACTGTCGGATGAGTCGCGGCTGATTCTGGAGCTCGATGTCGGCGGGCGCCCGTTGAGTACGATGTCCATCAGTGGCGGCCGGCAGGGTTTGAAGAAAACCGTGCCGCAGGCGGAAGGCATTGCGATGGATGATGACGGTACGTTGTATCTGGTGAGCGAGCCGAACCTGTTTTACGTCTTCAAAAAGCCAACCCCGAACTAACCAACACTACAAAACACTGTGGGAGCGAGCCTGCTCGCTCCCACAGGTTTATTCGTCTGCCCATTAATTGCGGGCAGTCTGGGATTACTCAGCCTTCAGGGTTTTCACGCCTTCGCTAGTACCCAGCAGCAACAGGTCCGCCGGACGCGCCGCGAACAAGCCGTTGGTGACCACACCGACAATCGCATTGATCTGCGCTTCCAGCTCCACCGGGTTGGTGATCTGCAGGTTGAACACATCCAGAATGATGTTGCCGTTATCGGTCAAAACGCCTTCGCGGTACACCGGGTCGCCGCCCAGTTTCACCAGTTGGCGTGCGACGTGGCTGCGGGCCATCGGGATCACTTCGACCGGCAGCGGGAACTCGCCCAGCACCGGCACCAGTTTGCTGGCGTCGGCGATGCAGATGAAGGTCTTGGCCACGGCTGCAACGATCTTCTCGCGGGTCAGCGCTGCGCCGCCGCCCTTGATCAGGTTCAGGTGCGCGTCGCTTTCATCGGCGCCGTCGACGTAGAACTCCAGGTCGCTGACGGTGTTCAGCTCATACACCGGAATCCCGTGACCCTTGAGGCGCGCGGCAGTGGCTTCGGAACTGGCCACCGCGCCATCGAAGGCGCCCTTGTGCTGGGCCAGGGCGTCGATGAAGCAGTTGGCGGTGGAGCCGGTGCCGACCCCGACGATGCTCTTGTCGTCGAGTTTCGGAAGGATGAAGTCGACGGCGGCCTGAGCCACTGCCTGTTTGAGTTGATCCTGGGTCATGCGGGCTCCGGAAGCGGGCAAGGTGAGAACGGAAAGGCCGGCATTATAGCCGCAAGCGAGGCTAAAACCTCTGGATTCGTGTGGTCGTCCGGCTGAAAGCCGGGTTAGACTCGTTGGTCCCGCCCAATCGCCAGTGATGCTTTCCGATGCTCGAACAGTACGTCAAAAAGATCCTCACCTCGCGCGTTTATGACGTTGCCGTAGAAACCCCGTTGCAGAACGCTCGCCAGCTCTCCGAGCGGCTGGGCAATGACATCTGGCTCAAGCGCGAAGACTTGCAGCCAGTGTTCTCGTTCAAGATTCGCGGCGCCTACAACAAACTCACCCAGCTGACTGACGAAGAGCGTGCCCGTGGCGTGGTCACTGCGTCGGCGGGCAACCATGCGCAAGGTCTGGCCCTGGCGGCGAAAGTGCTGGGCGTCAAAGCCACCATCGTCATGCCCAAGACCACCCCCGAGATCAAAGTCGAAGGCGTGCGCTCGCGTGGCGGCAAAGTAGTGCTGCACGGTGACTCGTTCCCGGAAGCTCTGGCGTACTCGCTGAAACTGGTCGATGAAAAAGGCTACGTCTACATCCACCCGTACGATGATCCGCACACCATTGCCGGGCAGGGCACCGTGGCGATGGAAATTCTGCGCCAGCACCCGCAGCCACTGGACGCGATTTTCGTTCCGGTCGGCGGCGGCGGCCTGATCGCCGGCATCGCTGCCTACGTGAAATACCTGCGCCCGGACATCAAAGTCATCGGTGTCGAGCCGGACGACTCCAACTGCCTGCAAGCGGCGATGGCCGCCGGTGAGCGTGTGGTGCTGCCGACCGTGGGCATCTTCGCCGACGGCGTGGCGGTGGCGCAGATCGGCCAGCACACCTTCGACATCTGCAAAGACTACGTCGATGAAGTGATCACCGTCAGCACTGACGAGATCTGTGCGGCTATCAAGGATATCTACGACGATACCCGCTCGATCACCGAACCTGCCGGCGCATTGGGCGTGGCCGGGATCAAGAAATACGTCGAGTTGCGTGGCGTCAGCGGCCAGACCTTCGTGGCCATCGACTCCGGCGCCAACGTCAACTTCGATCGCTTGCGCCACGTCGCCGAACGCGCCGAGCTGGGTGAAGGCCGCGAAGCGATAATCGCCGTGACCATCCCCGAGAAGGCCGGCAGCTTCAAGGCGTTCTGCGAAGCGATCGGCAAGCGCCAGATCACCGAATTCAACTACCGCTACAACACCGGCAGCGAAGCGCACATTTTCGTTGGCGTGCAGACCCATCCGGAAAACGACCCGCGCAGTGCATTGCTGGCGAGCCTGACCGAACAGGGTTTCCCGGTACTCGACCTGACCGACAACGAACTGGCCAAGCTGCACATCCGCCACATGGTCGGCGGCCACGCGGCGCACGTGATTGATGAAGTGGTGTTCCGCTTCGAGTTCCCGGAGCGTCCGGGCGCGCTGTTCAATTTCCTCAATAAGCTCGGTGGGCGCTGGAACATCTCGATGTTCCACTACCGCAACCACGGCGCTGCCGATGGTCGCGTGGTCGCCGGTCTGCAAGTACCGCACGACGAGCGTCATCTGGTGCCGGCGGCGCTTGAGGAAATCGGTTACCCGTACTGGGATGAAAGCGAAAACCCGGCCTATCAGCTGTTTCTTGGCTGAGCGGCTACGCTGATGGGCATGGCCCAAGGAAGAGAAATACATGGAAACCCTGACCACCCTGAAAGTCCTTCACGTCGCGGCGACCGTGGTCATACTCGCGAGCGGGCTGGGGCTTGCCGCCCTGACCTGGCGTAATCGCAGCGAAGGGCCGGCCAGCACGATGCAGCGTCCCTGGCTGTTTATCTGGTGTTTGATGCTGATCGGTATGTTCAGCATGCCTTTCACCGGCTGGTGGTTGGTACATCTGATCGGCTGGCCACTGGGGCAGTTCTGGATTCTGGGGTCCAGCGTGATCTATGCCGTGGCCACGTTGAGTGCAGTGTGGCTGTTGGTGCGGCTTAATCGGCTGTGGACTAGCGGGGTTGGTAACTGGAAATTCACGTTGGCGCTGGCGATTGTCAGCGGCGTCGGGTTTCTCGCCATTGCGGGGTTGATGGGGGCTAAGCCTGTTTAAGGCTTGAGACCGCGTAGACCCAATCGCGAGCAGGCTCACTCCTACATGGGGATGCGTTCCCCTGTAGGAGTGAGCCTGCTCGCGATAGCGATTTCAGTCGCGCAGAGTAATGACCGGCCAGCCACGCTTTTCCGCCTCGGCCCGCAGATTCGGATCCGGATCGACAGCCACCGGATTCGCCACCTGCTCCAGCAACGGCAAATCATTCATCGAATCGCTATAGAAATAGCTGCCTTCCAGCGAATACCCGGTCTCTTCCAGCCAACGATTCAGCCGCGTCACCTTGCCCTCGCGAAAGCACGGAATGTCGGTGCTGCGCCCGCTATAACGGCCATCAACCATTTCACACTCGGTTGCGATCAGGGTTTCAACGCCCAGGCGCACAGCAATCGGCGCGGTGACGAAGCGGTTGGTCGCGGTGATGATCACCAGTTTGTCGCCGGCGTCCCGGTGTTTTTTCAGCAGTTCCAGCGCCTTCGGCAATACGATCGGCTCAATGCAGTCGCGCATGTAATCGTTGTGCCATTGCTCAAGCACGGCCATTTCGGTGCGGCCGAGGATCTCCAGGCAGAAGTTCAGGTACGCGGCGTTATCCAGTTTGCCGGCCAGGTAATCCTGATAAAACTCGTCGTTGCGAGCCTTGTACGCAATCGGGTCGAGGAAGCCGCGTTCACACAGATAGTCGCCCCAGGCGTGATCGCTGTCGCCGCCCAGAAGGGTGTTGTCCAAATCGAATAGAGCCAGGCGCATTGCAGTTACCCGCTGAAAAGTCAGTAAAAAGGCGACAAGAATACGGTCTTTTCACAAGAGTGCACATAAGGTAGGAAGCCTCGTTGCCGCCTTATCAACCTTTGTGGAACAATGCGGCGACATGCGTTTGCGAGGTTGTTGCCGTGATCGACCCCGATGGTTTCCGCCCCAATGTCGGGATCATTCTGACGAATGACGCCGGCCAGGTGCTATGGGCTCGCCGTATCAATCAAGATGCCTGGCAGTTTCCGCAAGGGGGAATCAACCCTGAAGAGACGCCGGAAGACGCCTTGTACCGCGAGCTGAACGAAGAAGTTGGCCTGGAACGTGAAGATGTTGAAATACTGGCCTGTACCCGGGGCTGGTTGCGCTATCGTTTGCCGCAACGTCTGGTGCGTACGCACAGCCAACCGCTGTGCATCGGCCAGAAACAGAAATGGTTTCTCCTGCGCCTGATCTCCAACGAGCAGCGGGTGCGGATGGATTTGACCGGTAAACCGGAGTTCGATGGCTGGCGCTGGGTCAGCTATTGGTATCCGTTGGGCCAGGTGGTGACATTCAAGCGCGAGGTGTATCGCCGCGCCCTCAAAGAGCTTGCCCCGCGCCTTTTAGCGCGCGACTGACGACGGAGTTCGACCCCGAGCCATGCTCAATACGCTGCGCAAGATCGTCCAGGAAGTTAACTCCGCCAAGGATCTCAAGGCGGCGTTGGGGATTATTGTGTTGCGCGTCAAAGAGGCCATGGGCAGCCAGGTCTGCTCGGTCTACCTGCTTGATCCCGAGACCAACCGCTTCGTCCTGATGGCCACCGAGGGCTTGAACAAGCGCTCGATCGGCAAGGTCAGCATGGCACCCAACGAAGGTCTGGTCGGTCTGGTCGGCACGCGTGAAGAACCCCTGAACCTCGAAAACGCTGCGGATCACCCGCGCTACCGTTACTTCGCCGAAACCGGTGAAGAACGTTACGCCTCGTTCCTCGGTGCACCGATCATTCACCACCGCCGCGTCGTCGGCGTGTTGGTTATCCAACAAAAAGAACGCCGCCAGTTCGACGAAGGTGAAGAAGCCTTCCTCGTGACCATGAGCGCACAGCTTGCAGGCGTTATCGCCCACGCCGAAGCCACCGGTTCGATCCGTGGTCTGGGCCGTCAGGGCAAAGGCATTCAGGAAGCCAAGTTCGTCGGCGTGCCGGGTTCGCCGGGGGCCGCCGTCGGTACTGCGGTGGTCATGCTGCCGCCGGCCGATCTCGACGTGGTGCCGGACAAGACCATCACCGACATCAATGCCGAACTGGCGCTGTTCAAGACCGCCATCGAAGGCGTGCGCGCCGACATGCGCGCGTTGTCCGCCAAACTCGCGACCCAACTGCGTCCGGAAGAGCGCGCACTGTTCGACGTCTACCTGATGATGCTCGACGATGCCTCGCTGGGCAGCGAAATCACCACCGTGATCAAGACTGGCCAGTGGGCGCAGGGCGCGCTGCGTCAGGTGGTCACTGAGCACGTCAACCGTTTCGAACTGATGGACGACGCCTACCTGCGTGAGCGTGCGTCGGACGTCAAAGACCTCGGTCGCCGCCTGCTCGCCTACTTGCAGGAAGAGCGACAGCAGAACCTGGTCTATCCGGAAAAAACCATTCTGGTCAGCGAAGAGCTGACGCCGGCGATGCTCGGCGAGGTGCCGGAAGGCACGCTGGTCGGTCTGGTTTCGGTACTCGGCTCGGGTAACTCGCACGTCGCGATTCTCGCCCGGGCCATGGGCATTCCGACGGTGATGGGTCTGGTCGACCTGCCGTACGCCAAGGTCGACGGCATCGAAATGATCGTCGATGGCACACGCGGCGAGGTCTACACCAACCCGAGCGAAGTGCTGCGCAAGCAGTTCGCCGAAGTCGTCGAAGAAGAGAAACAACTGGCGCTGGGCCTCGACACCCTGCGCGACCTACCGTGCGTGACCCTCGATGGCCACCGCATGCCGCTGTGGGTCAACACCGGCCTGCTGGCCGATGTGGCGCGGGCGCAGAAGCGTGGCGCCGAAGGTGTCGGCCTGTACCGCACCGAAGTGCCGTTCATGATCAACCAGCGCTTCCCGAGCGAGAAGGAACAACTGGCGATCTACCGCGAGCAACTCGCCGCGTTCCACCCGCAACCGGTGACCATGCGCAGCCTCGACATCGGCGGTGACAAGTCGCTGTCGTACTTCCCGATCAAGGAAGACAACCCGTTCCTCGGCTGGCGCGGCATTCGTGTGACTCTCGACCACCCTGAAATCTTCCTGGTGCAGACCCGCGCGATGCTCAAGGCCAGCGAAGGCCTGAACAACCTGCGGATTCTGCTGCCGATGATCTCCGGCACCCACGAACTCGAAGAAGCCCTGCACCTGATCCACCGGGCCTGGGGTGAAGTGCGCGACGAAGGCACCGACGTGCCGATGCCGCCGATCGGCGTGATGATCGAGATCCCGGCAGCGGTGTACCAGACCAAGGAGCTGGCGCGGATGGTCGACTTCCTGTCCGTCGGTTCCAACGACTTGACCCAGTATTTGCTGGCGGTCGACCGTAACAACCCGCGTGTGGCCGATCTCTACGACTACCTGCATCCGGCGGTGCTGCAAGCCCTGCAAACCGTGGTACGCGATGCCCATGCCGAAGGTAAACCGGTGAGTATCTGCGGCGAAATGGCCGGTGATCCGGCGGCGGCAGTGCTGTTGATGGCGATGGGTTTTGACAGTTTGTCGATGAACGCCACCAACTTGCCGAAGGTGAAGTGGATGCTGCGTCAGGTCAATCTGAGCAAGGCTCAGGAATTGCTGGCGGAGCTGATGACCATCGACAATCCGCAAGTTATCCACAGCTCGCTGCAATTGGCGCTGAAGAACCTTGGGTTGTCGAAGATGCATCCGCCGGCGGTGGTCAAGGCCCTCTGAAGATCAAAAGCCCCTCACCCTAACCCTCTCCCGGGGGGAGAGGGGACTGATTGGGGGATGCTGCAGAACTCCGCCGACCTGAAAGTGCTTTGCTGGATCCATAATCGATTCAAACCGACTTGAGGTGTTGTGCTGAATCCATAATCGAACCGCACCGGGCTGGAAGTGCTGTGTTGAATCCATAATCGATTCACACCGACTTGAAAGTGCGTGTTGAATCCATAATCAACTCGGTCTTTCAGGTCGATGCATGGCTCAAGACACCTCGGTCGGCCCCCTCTCCCTTTGGGAGAGGGCTGGGGTGAGGGTTGGCTTTTAAGCTGTTATTTCCACTTCACCCAAATGCCCGCCATACGGCCCAAAACTCCGCTCCACCATCCGCCGCGCCCCATCCGCCTGCACAATCAACGCCGTACTCGCCCGCGTCCCGTAACTCTGGCTGGCGATAAACACGCTCGATAACAATGACTCCGTCGCCAGACCCACCCCAGTATCCGGCAACTCGGCAAACGGCGCGGTCTGCGCATCGCCCAGCAGCTCCATCAAGCGCTCAGGCTGCGGATCATCCAGCACTGCACTCAACGCAGCCTTGGCCTTGAGCAACTTCGGCCACGGCGTATCCAGCCCGGCATTCGACAGTCCGTAAACACCTGGCTCCAGCATTACTGGTTCCGACATCCGCGCATTGAAGTGCCACAGCTCATGGCTGTTGCCGAGCAGCAGATTAAACCCGGCATATTCCGGCGCACGTCCGACCACATCGCTCAAATAATCATCAATCGACGCATCGTCGGTGAGAAATCGCGCCACCAACTCACCCCGTGACTTGCGCGCTGGCGGTTGATGCGGATCGCGGATATTGGTCAGCGCGGCAAAGCGTCCGTTGGCGCCAATCCCCAGCCAACTCCCGCCGGCCTCAAGATCACGTCCGGCATGCACATGCGGCGCTTCTGGCCATGGCGCCAGTGGCAGGCTTGGCCGGGCGTAGAACTCGTCACGGTTGGCCGCGACGATCAGCGGCTGGGCATGGCCCGGGCGCCAGGCGAAAACAATCAGGCACATAAGGTGGTCCTTGTGTGTGTTTTGCTCACTCTACGCATCCGGCGTCCGTGCATCCATCGCCAGTGGAGCCAAAGGGTGTGCATCCGTTACCATGCCGCTCCGGTTTTGCGGATGCGGTCTGGGGAGACGGTCATGGAATTTCTGCTCTATCTGGCGCTGGGCGCCTGTGCGGGCGTGCTGGCCGGGCTGTTCGGGGTTGGCGGCGGGATCATCATCGTGCCGGTGCTGGTGTTCAGTTTCACCTTGCAGGGCTTTGATCAGTCGATCCTCACCCATCTGGCGGTCGGGACGTCGCTGGCGACGATCATCTTCACCTCGGTCAACGCCGTGCGTGAGCATCACCGTCGAGGCGCAGTGCGCTGGCCGATCTTCATGTGGATGGCCGTCGGCATTCTGCTCGGTGCAGGTTTCGGCGCGCTGACTGCGGAAGCGATTTCCGGGCCGCACCTGCAAAAGATCATCGGCGTGTTTGCCTTGATCATCTCGGTGCAACTGGCGCTGGACATTAAACCCAAGGCCAGCCGAACGGTGCCGGGTAAACTCGGTCTGACCGTGGCCGGCAGTGTGATCGGTTGGGCCTCGGCGATTTTTGGCGTGGGCGGCGGTTCGCTGACCGTGCCGTTCCTGACCTGGCGCAGCGTGCCGATGCAGCAAGCCGTGGCAACCTCATCGGCCTGCGGTCTGCCGATCGCCCTTGTCAGTGCATTAAGTTTCATGATTCTGGGGTGGCACGATCCGTTGTTGCCACCGCATAGTCTCGGTTTTGTTTATTTACCGGCGCTGCTGGGCATCGCCCTGACCAGCATGGTCTTCGCCCGCATCGGCGCGCGTTTGGCGCACAGATTGTCGCCGCGCTTGCTGAAACGGCTGTTCGCCGCTTTGCTGTTCAGCGTGGGTCTGAGCTTCCTGCTTTAACCGCGTCGCAATCCTGGCTTAATCCTGAGGTGGCAGCGTCGCCCGGGAATTTTGGTTTCAACTCTAACGAGGAGTCGCAATGCTGCCTTACCCGCAGATCGACCCGGTGGCCCTGGCCATCGGTCCGCTGAAAATCCACTGGTACGGTCTGATGTACCTGATCGGCATCGGCGGTGCGTGGCTGCTGGCGTCGCGCCGGCTCAACCGTTTCGACCCGACCTGGACCAAGGAGAAACTCTCCGACATGGTCTTCTGGATGTCGATGGGCGTGATCGTCGGCGGACGTCTGGGTTACGTGCTGTTCTACGATCTGAGTGCCTACCTGGCCAACCCGACGCTGATTTTCGAAGTGTGGAAGGGCGGCATGTCGTTCCACGGCGGGTTCATTGGCGTAATGCTCGCAGCCTTGTGGTTCGGCAAGCGTAACGGCAAGTCGTTCTTCCAGTTGATGGACTTCGTCGCACCAATGGTGCCGATCGGCCTGGGTGCTGGGCGCATCGGTAACTTCATCAACGCCGAGTTGTGGGGTAAAGCCACCGACGTGCCGTGGGCGATGGTCTTCCCGCCGTTCAGCGATCCGGCGCAACTGCCGCGTCACCCGTCGCAGCTGTATCAGTTCGCGCTGGAAGGCGTGGCGCTGTTCCTGATCCTGTGGATTTTCTCGCGCAAACCGCGTCCGACCATGGCCGTTTCCGGCATGTTCGCGCTGTTCTACGGCATCTTCCGTTTCATCGTCGAGTTCGTCCGCGTGCCGGATGCGCAACTGGGCTACTTGGCCTGGAACTGGCTGACCATGGGCCAGGTGCTCTGCGTGCCGATGATCGTTGGCGGGCTGTTCCTGATCTGGCTGGCCTATCGTCGCGCGCCGGCAGCACCGCTCGCACCGACGGCTTAAACTACGAACCCCGGCGCGCGACGCCGGGGCTCAAAGGACACAGGTAACTCATGAAGCAATATCTCGAACTGGTCTCGCACGTCATTCAGAACGGCACCAAACAGGCCAACCGCACCGGTATCAACACCATCAGCTTCCCGGGTGCGATGCTGCGTTTCGATCTGCAGGAAGGTTTTCCGGCGATCACCACGCGCAAAATGGCCTTCAAATCGGCCATCGGCGAGATGTGCGGATTTTTGCGTGGCGTGAACAACGCCGCTGAATTCCGGGCGCTGGGCTGCAAGGTCTGGGACCAGAACGCCAACGAAAACGCGCAGTGGCTGGCCAACCCGTTCCGCCAGGGCGACGACGACCTCGGCGAAATCTACGGCGTGCAATGGCGCAAGTGGCCGGCGTACAAGCAGATCCCGCTGAGCAACACCGCCGCCATCGAACAAACGCTGAGCAACGGCTACAAGCAGATTGCTCAGGGCGAAGAAGACGGCCAGGCCTACGTGGTGCTGTACAAAGCCATCGACCAGGTGCGCCAGTGCGTCGATACGATCATCAACGATCCGGGTAGCCGCCGTATTCTGTTCCACGGCTGGAACGTTGCTCAGCTGGATGAAATGGCCCTGCCGCCGTGCCACCTGCTGTACCAGTTCCACCCGAACGTCGAGACCAAAGAGATCTCCCTGACCCTGTATATCCGCTCCAACGACCTGGGTCTGGGCACGCCGTTCAACCTCACCGAAGGCGCTGCGTTGCTGAGCCTGATCGGTCGCCTGACCGGCTACACGCCGCGCTGGTTCACCTATTTCATCGGTGATGCGCACGTCTACGAGAATCACCTGGACATGCTCAACGAACAGCTCAAGCGCGAGCCGTTCGCCATGCCTAAGCTGAAGATCTCGGATCGTGTGCCGGAGTTTGCCAAGACTGGCGTGTATCAGCCGGAATGGCTGGAGATGGTCGAGCCGAGCGATTTCTCGCTGGAAGGCTATGAGCATCACGCGCCGATGACCGCGCCAATGGCGGTCTAGTCAGCAGGATCGTTCCCACGCTCTGCGTGGGAATGAATCCCGTGACGCTCCGCGTCACTTAGGACGCGGAGCGTCCATGGCGGCATTCCCACGCGGAGCATGGGAACGAGCGCCAACGTCAGTGGCCGTGGCTGCGGCCTACGTGGGAGTGTTCAACTTCCGTCGCGACAACCCCGCCACTCACTTCCAGCCGCTGCAAAATCCCGCATTGATCGGCCATCGGCCCTTCTCCACAACGTTGGCGCAGGTCGAGCAGTTGCGTCTGCAACGCCAGCAACCCATCAATCCGCGCCTTCACATGCTGGATATGCTCGTCGATCAGCGCATTGACGCTTTCGCACTGGTCTTGCGGACTGTCGCGCAAGGCGAGCAGGCTGCGGATTTCTTCGAGGGTCATGTCGAGGGTGCGGCAGTTGCGGATGAAGGTCAGGCGTTCGGCGTGGGCCTGGGTGTAGACGCGGTAGTTGCCGTCGCTGCGAGCCGGTTCCGGCAGCAGGTTTTCGCGCTCGTAGTAGCGGATGGTTTCCACGGCGCAGTCGGTGAGTTTGGCCAGTTCTCCGATCTTCATGACGGCAATCTCCAAAAGGGTGCTTGACCCTATAGTGGCTACAGGGTCTTTACTTGGCAACAGGCACCTTCATGGACGCGACCAATGAGCGATTCCCAGCACACCCACAAGCCCGGCGACGGTCACGATCACAGTCATAAATTGCAGCCTGTGCATAAGCATTCACAGGGCGGCGATTCTTGCTGCGGGTCGAAAGTTGCAGCCCCGGCACCGGTTCATGCGCACGAAGATTCCTGCTGCTCGTCGACAGCTGCCGCGCCTGCGTTGGTGCAACTGAGCGAGAAAACCAGCGCCGATGCGCGACTGAGCAGTTTCCGCATCGAGGCGATGGACTGCCCGACCGAGCAGACGCTGATTCAGAACAAGCTCGGCAAACTCGCCGGTGTGCAGCAACTGGAATTCAACCTGATCAACCGTGTGCTCGGCGTGACTCACAATCTGCCGGGCACCGAGCCCATCACCGAGGCGATCAAATCCCTCGGCATGCACGCCGAGCCGTTGGAGGCGGGCGTCGAAGCGCCAGCCCCGGCGCCAGTGAAAAAACACTGGTGGCCGCTGGCGTTGTCCGGTGTCGGCGCGCTTGCCGCCGAAGTCATCCACTTCACCAACGCCGCACCAACCTGGGTGGTGGCGATCATCGCGCTGGTGTCGATCCTCAGCGGTGGCCTGACCACCTATAAAAAGGGCTGGATCGCCCTGAAAAACCGCAACCTCAACATCAACGCACTGATGAGCATCGCCGTGACCGGTGCGATCCTCATCGGCCAGTGGCCGGAAGCGGCGATGGTGATGTTCCTGTTCACCGTCGCCGAGTTGATCGAAGCGCGCTCGCTGGACCGTGCGCGCAATGCGATCAGCGGTTTGATGCAGATGACGCCGGAGCAAGCCACGGTGTTGCAGGCTGACGGCAGCTGGATTGAGCAGGACGTGAAAAGCGTCGAACTCGGCGCCCGCGTGCGGGTGAAACCCGGCGAGCGCATCGCGCTGGACGGCGAAGTGGTCAGCGGCAGTTCGACCATCGACCAGGCACCGATCACCGGGGAAAGCCTGCCGGTGGAGAAGACCGTCGGCGACAAAGTTTTCGCCGGCACCATCAATCAGGCCGGTTCGCTGGAATACGCGGTGACCGCAGCGGCGAACAACTCGACCCTGGCGCGCATCATTCACGCCGTGGAACAGGCCCAAGGTGCGCGCGCCCCGACCCAGCGCTTCGTCGATCAGTTCTCGAAAATCTACACGCCGGTGGTGTTCGTGTTTGCCTTGGCCGTGGCGATCATTCCGCCGCTGTTCATGGGCGCTGTGTGGTTTGACTGGATCTACCGTGCGCTGGTGTTGCTGGTGGTCGCGTGCCCATGTGCACTGGTGATTTCGACCCCGGTGACCATCGTCAGCGGCCTCGCGGCAGCGGCGCGCAAAGGCATTCTGGTCAAGGGCGGCGTGTACCTGGAGGGCGGTTTCAAGCTCGACTATCTGGCGCTGGATAAAACCGGGACGATTACCCACGGCAAACCGGTGCAGACCGATTACCTGTCCCTCGATCCAACTGCCGATGCCACGGCGCCGGCCATCGCCGCGGCGTTGGCCGGTCGCTCCGATCACCCGGTGTCGCTGGCCATCGCCAATGCCGCTGTGGATAAAAACTTCGCAGCGCTGATTGTGGATAACTTCGAAGCGTTGGGCGGGCGTGGCGTCAAAGGCGAGATCAACGGCCAGACCTACCACTTGGGCAACCATCGCTTGGTCGAAGAGTTGGGCCTGTGCTCGCCGGCACTGGAAGAAAAACTCTTCGCGCTGGAGAAACAGGGCAAATCCGTGGTGCTGCTGCTCGACAATTCCGGCCCGCTGGCACTGTTCGCGGTGGCGGATACCGTCAAGGAAACCAGTCGCGAAGCAATCCGTCAGCTCCACGAACTCGGGGTGAAAACCCTGATGCTCACCGGCGACAATGTCCACACCGCCCAGGCGATTGCCGCGCAGGTCGGCATCGACGAGGCCCGTGGCGACTTGCTGCCGACCGACAAACTGCAAGCCATCGAAGAGCTTTATGCACAGGGCCGCCGAGTCGGCATGGTCGGCGACGGCATCAATGACGCGCCGGCACTGGCCCGCGCCGAGATCGGTTTCGCCATGGCCGCTGCTGGTACCGACACTGCTATCGAAACCGCCGATGTCGCCCTGATGGACGACGATCTGCGCAAAATCCCGGCGTTCATCAGCCTGTCGCGCAATACCGCGAGCATCCTGAAACAGAACATCGCGTTGGCACTGGTGATCAAAGCTATCTTTCTTGGGGTAACCTTCGCCGGAGTCGCCACCATGTGGATGGCGGTGTTCGCCGACATGGGTGTGAGCCTGTTGGTGGTGTTCAACGGTTTGCGCCTGCTGCGCAAATAGATGAGGAAGGGTTGTGCTGAGTGCCGAGCTGAAAGCGTTTTACATGGTCGCTCGCCTGGGCAGCATCACGCTGGCGGCGAAAAAACTCGGCCTCAGCCAACCGACCGTGACCACGCAGATCCGCAATCTGGAAAGTCAGTATTCGGTGGAGTTGTTCTATCGCGGCGGTCGACGCCTGAGTGTCAGTGATGAAGGCGCGCGGTTGCTGCCGATGGTCAAAACACTGTTGCAGCAGGAGGCCGACATCGAGTTCTTCCTGCGCAACAGCGGTCAGGTGCAGGGCACTTTGCGCATCGCGGCGACGGCGCCGTATTACATCCTCGATCTGGTGAAGACCTTCCGCGAGCGCTTGCCGCAGGTGGAAGTGTCGGTGGAAATCGGTAACTCGCAGCAGGTGCTGGAAGCGCTGGAGGATTACCGCGTGGACATCGCCGCGTCGTCGCAATTGCTTGATGACGCGCGGTTGATTCGTCGGGTGTTGGGCACTGATCCGCTGGTGCTGGCGGTGCATCGCAATCATCCGCTGGCGGCGCAGGAGCATGTGGCGTTGAGTGCGCTGGCCGGGCATACGTTGTTGATGCGTGAATCCGGTTCAACCACACGGCGGCTGACGGAAGAGTTGCTCGCGAGTGCCGGGGTGAGCTTCGGGCCGTTGCTGGAGATTGGTAGCCGTGAGTCGATCCGTGAGGCGGTGTTGCGCAATATCGGCATCAGCATCATTGCCCGCCAGGAAGTGCCGCATGACCCGCAGTTGCGCGTGCTGACGATCGAAAATGCGCCGCAAATTCCCGAATATCTCTATTGCCTGAAAGAGCGCAAGGGCGCGCGGTTGCCGGCGGCGTTTCTTGGGTTGGCGCAGGAAATGTCCCCTGCGTAATGATCGTTCCAACGCTCAGCGTGGGAATGCAGCCCGGGACGCTCTGCGTCCCAAGAGCCGAACGCGGAGCGTCCGATGAGGCATTCCCACGCAGAGCGTGGGAACGATCGGTAGTGAACCAAAATCCCCGAATACCACTATCACCAGTTTTTGCCTCACTGCCACATGACGGACGCATTACAACTCTAGGATTGGCCTCATCTGCTTGATGAGGTCTGTCCATGAATCCTGCCATCGCAACTGCCCTGACCAACCCCGGTGCGCCGATGAAAGTGCGCGGCGTACAGAAACGCTTCGGCGCTTTCACCGCGCTGGATAATGTGTCCCTCGACGTCGCCGCCGGTGAGTTGGTGTGCCTGCTCGGCCCGTCGGGCTGCGGCAAGACCACGTTGCTGCGTTGCATCGCCGGTCTGGAAAAGCAGGACAGCGGCGAGTTGTACCTCGGCGATCGCGATGTCTCGCACCTCGCCCCGCAAGCCCGCGACTACGGGATTCTGTTCCAGTCCTACGCACTGTTCCCCAATCTGACCGTCGAGGCGAATATTGCCTACGGCCTTGCTGGCAGCGGGCGCGACGAAGTGCGCCAGCGCGTCGGCCAGATGCTCGAACTGGTCGGCCTCACCGGCAGCGAGAAAAAGTACCCCGGCCAATTGTCCGGCGGCCAGCAGCAACGCGTCGCGCTGGCCCGCGCTCTGGCGCCGGCACCGTCGCTGCTGTTGCTCGACGAACCGATGTCCGCCCTCGACGCCCGCGTCCGCGAGCATCTGTGCACCGAGCTGCGCCAACTGCAACGCAACCTCGGCATCACCACGCTGATGGTCACGCACAATCAGGACGAAGCCATGCTGATGGCCGACCGCATCGCCGTGATGAACAACGGCCGCGTCGAGCAGTACGCCACGCCGCAGGAAATCTACAACCGCCCGGCCACGCCGTTCGTGGCCGAGTTTGTCGGCCAGGGTAACTGGCTGCCGTTCCAGCGCAGCAGCGCCAGCCACGCCAGGGTTGGCGGGATGGATGTGCGTCTGGCGGATGGCAGTGTGAGCGGCGCCTCGGGCCGACTGTTCTGCCGCCCGGAAGCGATCAACGTCAATCCGCTGGTGCATGAGGAAAACCTGTTCCCGGCCAAAGTCCGCGAGATCACCTTCCTCGGCAACCGCTGCCGCATGAGCTTCGAACTCGATCAGTTGCCCGGCCACGCCTTGCTCGCCGAACTCGCCCCGGAAGCCATGCCGCGCCTCGGCGCCCAGCAAATCATGGTCGCCTTGCCGCCGCGCAGCCTGCAGGTGTTTGCCTGATGAACAGCAATCTCGCGCTGCCGCTACCGCACAAGCAGGTGCGCCAGACTTCGAAAGCCGAGATCGGCGACCGCATTTTTGTCGTCGGCGGCAAAGTTGTCTTGTTGCTGTTGCTCGGCGTCGCGGTGTTGCTGCCGTTGCTGGCGATCTTCTGGCGCGGCTTCAGCAGTGTAGCCGGGCAGGGTGGTGGCTGGCTCGCGGCGAAGGAGTTGGTGAGCAGCGAGAATTTCCACTGGCTGCTCGGCAACAGCCTGAAAGTTTCCCTCAGCGTCGCGGCCATCGTCGTACCGCTGGCCTACCTGTTTGCCTACGCGCTGCAACGCACGCTGATTCCGGCGAAAGGCATCTGGCGCGGGATTTCCCTGCTGCCGCTGATGGCGCCGTCGATGCTGCCGGGGATTGCGCTGGTCTATCTGTTCGGCAACCAAGGCATGTTGCGCGGGCTGCTCTCGGACAACATCTATGGATTCTGGGGGATTGTGCTGGGTGAGGTGATTTACACCTTCCCGCATGCGCTGATGATTCTGCTCTCGGCATTGTCGCTGGCCGATGCGCGCTTGTTCGATGCGGCGTCGAGCATGGGCGCCAGTCCCGCCAAGGCTTTCCGCAGCATCACCTGGCCGGCCACTCGCCAAGCGGTGTTTGCCGCGTTCTGTCTGGTGTTCACCCTGACCATCACCGATTTCGGCGTGCCGGTGGTGGTCGGTGGCGACTATCAAGTGCTGGCGCTGGAAGCTTACAAAGCCGTGGTCGGCCAACAGCAGTTCGGTCGCGGCGCGTTGATTGGCATGGTGCTGTTGCTGCCGGCGCTGTTCAGCTTCGGCGTCGATGCGTGGTTGCGTCGGCGACACGGCGATTCCATGAGCGGGCGTGCACAGGTGTTCAAACCGGCACCGTCGAAAGTGCGCGATGGCTGCTATCTGGCGATTGTTTTGCTGATCAGCGCCGCGTTGATTCTGGTGTTCGGCATGGCGGTGTTTTCCTCGCTGGTGAAGTTCTGGCCGTACAACCTGTCGCTGTCACTCAACCATTACCAGTTCAACGAAACCGCTGGCGGTGGCTGGCTGGCCTACAGCAACAGTTTGAAGATGGCTTTGGGCACGGCGTTGATCGGCAGCGTGCTGATTTTCACCGGCGCTTACCTGATGGAGAAAACCCGCACTCAGCGAGGCCTCAATCTGACCTTGCGCATGCTCAGTTTCGTGCCGATGGCGGTGCCAGGGCTGGTGCTCGGTCTGGGTTACGTCTTCTTCTTCAACCTCACGGGTAACCCTCTGCATGTGCTCTACGGGACGATGACGCTGCTGATCGTCTGCACGATTGCGCACTACCTGACCACCGCACAAATGACCGCGACCACCGCGCTGCGCCAACTCGATGCCGAGTTCGAGGCGGCAGCGCTGTCGCTGAAGGCGCCGCTGTATCGCCACTACCTGCGCGTCACCCTGCCGATCTGCCTGCCGGCGCTGCTGGACATTGTGCGCTACCTGTTCGTCTCGGCGATGACCACCGTGTCGGCGGCGATCTTCCTTTACAGCCCCGACACCATCCTCGCGGCGGTCGCGGTGCTGAACATGGATGACGCCGGCAACGTTGGCGGTGCGGCGGCGATGTCGACCCTGATTCTGTTCACCTCGGCGGGCGTGTCCTTGCTGCTGGCGTGGGCTTCGCGCGGCTTGCTGCGCCGTTCTCAAGCCTGGCGGCAAACCGCGCCCGGTCACTGATTCAACTCACTTACAGGAAAACGATCATGTTCAAGCCTATGGCCCTGGCCGCTGCTGTGCTCGCTACTTTTAGCCTGAATGCCTTCGCGGCAAAAACCGAGTTGACGGTGTACACCGCCCTCGAGGCCGAGCAACTGAAGTCCTACAAAGAAGCCTTCGAAAAGGCCAACCCGGACGTCGAGATCAAATGGGTGCGTGATTCCACCGGGATCATCACCGCCAAACTGCTCGCCGAAAAGGCCCGTCCGCAGGCTGACGCGGTTTGGGGCCTGGCGGCTTCCAGTCTGGCGATCCTCGATCAGCAAGGCATGCTGCAGAGCTACGCGCCAAAGGACCTCGGCAAGATCGGCGCGAACTACCGTGACGCCGCTAACCCGCCAGCCTGGGTCGGCATGGACGTCTGGGCCGCGACCATTTGCTTCAACACCGTCGAGGCCGAGAAGCAGGGCCTGAGCAAGCCCGTGAGCTGGCAGGATCTGACCAAGCCTGAGTACAAGGGCAAGATCGTCATGCCCAACCCGGCGTCGTCCGGCACCGGTTTCCTCGACGTCAGCGCCTGGCTGCAAACCTTCGGCGAGAAGCAGGGCTGGGCCTATATGGACGGTCTGCACCAGAACATCGGCCAGTACGTTCACTCCGGTTCCAAGCCTTGCAAACTGGCAGCGGCGGGGGAATTCCCGATTGGTATTTCCTTTGAATACCCGGCGGTACAGCTCAAGCGTCAGGGCGCACCGCTGGACATCATCCTGCCGAAGGAAGGCCTGGGTTGGGAGATCGAAGCGACGGCGGTGATCAAAGGTACGCCGCATGAAGAGGCAGCCAAGAAGCTGGCTGACTTCTCGGCGAGTGCTGAGGCGATGGATCTGTACAAGGAGAACTTCGCTGTCCTCGCGCAGCCAGGGATCGCCAAGCCGCAGACCGAATTGCCGGCGGATTACGAGCAGCGCCTGATCAAGAACGACTTTGCCTGGGCGTCGAAGAATCGCGACGAGATCCTCACTGAATGGCGCAAGCGCTATGACGGCAAGTCCGAGAAAGTCGCCGCCAAGTAACCGTTGCCGATCGTTCCCACGCTCCGCGTGGGAATGAATCCCGTGACGCTCCGCGTCACTATGGACGCAGAGCGTCCTTGGCTGCATTCCCACGCAGAGCGTGGGAACGATCATTGAGGTAGCTTCATGACACAACAACAAGACTTGCTGATCGTCGGCGCCGGCATTCTGGGCCTGTCCCACGCCTACGCCGCCGCCAAACGCGGTCTCAAGGTCGCCGTCTTCGAACGCACCGCCACGCCGCTGGGCGCCTCGGTGCGCAACTTCGGCCAAGCCTTGGTCACCGGCCAACCGCCGGGCCCAATGCTCGAGCTGGCCAAAGCCAGTCGCGAAATATGGGGTGGCTGGGCGCAGCTCGCCGGTTTGCAAATCAAGCGCAACGGTTCCTATCTGCTCGCCCGCACTGAAGCCGAAGAACATCTGCTCGAAGCCTTCTGCAACGGTCGCGCCGTGGAACACGGTTACAACATTCAGTTGCTGCGCGGCGCTGCCTTGCGCGATCTGTATCACGGTCAGTTCAGCCACCACCGTGCCGCTTTGCACGGCATGGACGATCAACAGCTGTATTCGCGCGAAGCGATTCCGGCACTGATCGATTATCTGCGCCGCGACCTTGGTGTGGAGTTTCATTTCTCCACGCTGGTGCGCGACGTCGAACCGGGGCGTCTGCACAGCACCGTCGGCAGCTTCACGGCGAAGCAGATTATCGTCTGCTCCGGCCACGATTATCAGACTTTGCTGGCCGAGCCGATTGCCGCACTCGACCCGCAAATCTGCCGCCTGCAAATGCTCCGCGCCAAACCGCAGACCGAACTGAATCTGCAACACGCCTTGCTCACCGGCCTCAGCTGCGTGCATTACGGCGCCTTCGCCGATCTGCCGGAAGCGGCGGCGGTGCAGGCGCAAATCCTCCATGAGCAACCGCACCTGCACGACAACGGTATTCACCTGCTGATCAGCCCGACGCCGTACGGCGAGCTGATCATCGGCGACTCGCACCATTACGGCAGCGATCCTTCCCCGTTCAACGCCGAGCAAGTGGACAACTGGATGCTCGAACTGGCCGAGCAGACGCTGGGCTGCAAGGTGCAAGTGGTCGAGCGCTGGCAGGGCGTCTATGGTTCCCGGGGGCCGGGGCCGTTCTCGTTCCTGCGCCCGGCACCCGGGTTGAGTGTGGCGCTGATGCACACCGGCGTCGGCATGAGCGTCGGCCCGGCGTTGGCGGAGCGCAATATCGCGCAGTTGCTGGAGGAAGATTGATGACAGGTCACGAGCAAGTCGTCGCCCGGGTGTTCGGCTTGTATGAACGCTATGGCACTAGCGATTACATCGGCGAGCCGGTGTCGCAGATCGAGCACATGTCCCAGGCCGCTGAGTTGGCGATGGCCGAAGGCTTCGATGACGAAGTGGTGCTGGCGGCGTTCTTCCATGACATCGGCCACCTGTGTGCCGAGGGCGCGGAAAACATGGGCGGGTATGGCGTGGTCAGTCATGAACGGCTGGGTGCGGACTATTTGCGTGAGGCCGGGTTCAGCGAGCGCATGGCGCGGCTGGTGGAATATCACGTGCAGGCCAAGCGGTATCTGACGTTGCGTGAGCCGGGGTATTTTGATCGGCTGAGTGAGGCGAGTCGGCGGACGCTGGCGTATCAGGGCGGGGTGATGACGGAGGCTGAGGCTGATGAGTTTGCGCGGGATCCGTTGTGTGCGGTCAGTCTGCGGATGCGCCAGTGGGATGAGCTGGCCAAGGAGATGGCGGTGCCGGTGATGGATCTTGGGGTTTTGAAGCGTAAGGCTGCGAGATTGTTGTCTACTGTGTGATTGTCGCCCTCACCCCAGCCCTCTCCCGGAGGGAGAGGGAGCCGATTTTCATGCCTTTCAAACCTGAGTTCGACTGGATATCTCAGGTCGACGTATGACGGAAGAACAACACGGTCAGCTCCCTTTCCCTCTGGGAGAGGGCTGGGGTGAGGGTCGGCGTCTACAGCTCAAGCACCTTCCCCACCAACGCCTCAATCTGCTCCTGCCTTTCCGCTTGATTCAATTTCGCCTGCGGATTGAGCGACGACCACTGCGGATGCGCCCGCGCCTTGCTCAATGCCTCCGGCAACTTGCCCTCGCGCCAGGTCTTGTCCTGCGGTGTTGCCACCTGAATGCTGTCCATCGCCGCATGCCCACGCTGATCCAGCGCCAACACCAACTGCCGCTGACGCAACGCCAGCAGCCGCAACACCCCGTCATCCACCGTCAGCTCACGCTGCCCTTTGATCTTGCCCAGCAAGCGACTGCCATAACTACGCGCCGTCTGCAGCGCACCACCGGCAATCGCCCCAGCCAACGCCGCAGCGCCGAGGGTAATCCCGCCAACCAGCAAATCCACGCCAGCCCCCGCCGCCGCACCGGCAGCAATGCCGCCACCCACGCGCACGCCGAGTTGCTTTAAGGTCTCAGGGTTGAACAAATCATCGCCCCAACGTCCATCCAGCAGCGGCAAATCACTCGCCGCCGCATCTTGCGGGCGGAACGCATACAGCTTGAGCAGCGCCTCAACACACTTCTGCTCACGCTGGCGCACAGCTTTGCGCAGTTCACTGATCGCCTGCTGTTCCTGCTCGGCTTCACTGACCACACTGCGCCGACACGCGGCGCAGTCGATCAACAATTCAGCAATCAATCGCGCCGCACTTTGCTGACGGGCAAGGCGCTGAGCCTGCTGATCGGCAATCAACCGCTCCAATTGTGGCCGAGCATTCTCCAGCAACAACGCGAGACTTTCGTACAGCCGTCGCTCGCCATCCTCCGGCGGCGCCACACTGTCGAAACGCACAAGCGCATGCAGTCCGAGCCGCGCCAAAGCCTCACGCCAATCCGGCTCGCGATGGTTGGCGCTGCTGACAAAATTCAGTACCGGCAGCAGCGGTTTGCCGCAACTGGCGAGTACTTCCAGCTCATCGCGATACTTGGCCAACACCGGTTCGCGGGCGTCGATCACATACAAACCGGCGTCGGAAGCAAGCAGTTGCCGTAGCACTTTCGCCTCCTGCTCGAAACGCTGGCGCGCTTCGCTGCCGTCGAGAAACCGCGCCAGCCGCGCCGGGCCATCGAGGCGTTCGCCGGGCCGCTCCAGTCGTTCGAGAAAATCCAGCAGAGCGATCGCATCTTCCAGGCCAGGCGTGTCGTAGAGGTCGAGTAACGGCTCGCCGTCCACCGACAACCGCGCACCTTCGACATGCCGCGTGGTGCTCGGGCGATGGGAGACTTCGCCGAAGCCGACATCGCGGGTCAGCGTGCGTAGCAGCGAGGTTTTGCCGACGTTGGTGTGGCCGACCACCGCGAGTTTCAGCGGCGCTTTCCAGGCATCAGTCATGGCCACTCTCCAGCCAGTTCAACGGCGCGCAATCGGCAAACGGCAGATCCAGCTGTTGCAGCGCGGTGTGCCAGTCGCCGAGGCGCTCGGCATCCAGTGCTTCGCCCGGCGGCGCTTGCAGCAGCCACACGCGAGTCTCGCCCGCGCTGCGCGCTAGTTCAGCGATCAAGGCGAGGCTGCCGCGATCCGGCGAGCGCCGTGGGTCGCAGGCAATCGCCAGACGTGCCGGTGGAAAACGGCTGAGTTGATCGAGGAGTTTGTGGCGTGATTCGCGGCTGTCGAGGATGCCGGCGTTGCTGACATTCTTTGGCAGCGCGGGCGGCCATGGGCGTTGTTCGTCAAGTTCGATGGCCACCAGCAATGCGCCTTCACTGGCGAATTCGCCGACGGCGCTTTCGACGCGGTGCAATTGTGCCGGCTCCGGATCGTTGACGCCGAGGCGTTCGCTGGTTGGCATCAGACGTTCGCGCAGTTGCGCGTAGCCGGGCAGGTTCAAGTCCAGACGCAAGCGATCCCGACCACGCTTCCAGCGCCAACGGCAGAACAGCATCAGCAGCAGACGGGGTAGCACGCCATAGATCAGCACCGCGCCGACCAGCCATATCGCCCACATCTGGCGAACCAGGACGCGGTTGTAATCGGTGTCCAGCGTCACGCGAATCATGTCCACGCTCGGCGCACTCCAGCCCAGCGCATGGGGAATGACCGTCAACGCATCAGTCAGTGCCGCGAAGAAGTCTGCGCCCAGCAGCGTGCTTTCCCAGATGAAGTCATATTGCCGAGTGGCCATCATCAATATCAGCATGCTTAGCGCGCTGAACATGATCAGCAGCCACAGGCCATTGACCAGCGTGCCAATCGCCCAGCGATTGAGTTTGTGGCGTTGCAGCAAGACCAGTAATGCGGGGGGTAACTGCGCGGCCTTGGCGTCCCGGGCAAATTTTTCGCTGAGCCACAGCCACAGGCGGCCGAGCGCTGCTCCGTGTTCGCCAGCGAAAAGCAGACCCAGCGCCCAGCTCAGCAGGAGGATCAGATTGACCCCGAGCAAGGTGCCCAGCGCCCAGAAAATATTGACCGCTCGTGTGCCGTCGCCGAGCGCAGAAAATGCCATGCCTGCGCCAGTGACGCAGGCCAGTAGCGCCATTAGCACCAGCGCCAGACGCGCGCCTTGCAGCCAGTGTTTGAGGGCTGCCGTCAGCCCGTCACGCTCGGCCAGCCATAAAGCCCGGCGTTGAATGCGGCTCGGCAGATCGCCGCCGGCCGTGCGCGCCAGTCGGTTGGCTTCCAGATCTTCCAAGGGGCCTGCGTGTTCTTCGCGCAGGCGCACGGTCTCGGTCAGCCAGAGGTTTTGCAGTGGAGTCAGTTCAGTCACGCGGCGTCCCGTCGCTTAAATGAGCGCTGAGCATAACCGCTGTGGCGCTTATCTGGGTAAGCGCGGCTCTGGTATCCTCGCCGGCATGACTAAATCACTCCCCCTCAGCCTGATCGCAGCCCTCGGTGAAAACCGCGTGATCGGCGTCGACAACAGCATGCCCTGGCACCTGCCGGGGGACTTCAAATACTTCAAGGCTACGACCTTGGGCAAGCCGATCATCATGGGTCGCAAGACCTGGGATTCGCTCGGCCGACCATTGCCTGGACGCTTGAACATCGTGGTCAGCCGTCAGGCCAATCTGGTGCTCGAAGGTGCGGAAGTTTATCCGTCGCTGGAAGCGGCCGTGGTTCGCGCCGAAGAATGGGCGAAGGAGCAGGGCGTCGATGAGCTGATGCTGATCGGTGGTGCGCAGTTGTATGCGCAAGGGCTGGCGCAGGCGGATCGTCTGTATCTGACTCGCGTGGCGTTGAGCCCGGAGGGTGATGCGTGGTTTCCGGAGTTTGATTTGAACCAGTGGAAACTGGTGTCGAACGTTGAAAACCCGGCGGTTGAAGATAAACCCGCATACAACTTCGAAGTCTGGGAAAAGGCTTAAAAGCATCGCTGGCAAGCCAGCTCCCACAGGTCTTGAGGTGTTCACAAAATCTGTGTTCACCACAAAACATTGTGGGAGCTGGCTTGCCAGCGATAGCGGTCCTTCAGGCGCTAATCAGGCCTGAGCTAGCTCCGCATGCTCATCAGCATCCAGCAGTTCTTTATCGGTCTGCTGCATCACCTGACTGGTAATCGCCCCAGCGGTAATCGAACCACTCACGTTCAGCGCCGTGCGCCCCATATCGATCAGTGGCTCAACCGAAATCAGCAACGCCACCAGCGAAACCGGCAAGCCCATCGCCGGCAGCACGATCAGCGCCGCGAACGTCGCGCCGCCACCCACACCGGCCACACCCGCCGAACTCAACGTTACAATCGCCACCAGCGTCGCGATCCACAGCGGATCCAGCGGGTTGATGCCAACGGTCGGCGCAACCATCACCGCCAACATCGCCGGGTACAAGCCCGCGCAACCGTTCTGGCCGATGGTCGCACCGAACGATGCGGCAAAACTCGCCACCGATTGCGGAATCCCCAGACGCCGGGTCTGCGCTTCAATGCTCAGCGGAATGCTCGCCGCGCTGGAGCGGCTGGTGAACGCGAACGTCAGCACCGGCCAGATCTTGCGGAAGAAACGCAGCGGGTTGATCCCGGCCGCCGATACCAGCAAACCGTGCACGACAAACATCAGGCCCAGACCGAGGTACGAGACTACGACGAAACTGCCGAGTTTGATGATGTCTTGCAGGTTGGAACCGGCGACCACTTTGGTCATCAGCGCCAGCACGCCGTACGGGGTCAGTTTCATCACCAGACGCACCAGACGCATCACCCAGGCTTGCAGGGTGTCGATGGCATTGATCACTTTCTGACCTTTCTCGACGTCATCCTTGAGCAGTTGCAGCGCTGCGACCCCGAGGAACGCGGCGAAAATCACCACGCTGATGATCGAGGTCGGCTTGGCCCGCGCCAGGTCGGCAAACGGGTTTTGCGGGATGAACGACAGCAGCAGTTGCGGCACATTCAGGTCGGCGACCTTGCCGGCGTAGTCGGTCTGAATGGTTTGCAGACGGGCCATTTCCTGAGTGCCAGCGACCAGACCTTCAGCGGTAAGGCCGAACAGGTTGGTCAGGCCGATGCCGATCAGCGCCGCAATCGCGGTGGTGAACAGCAGGGTACCGATGGTCAGGAAGCTGATCTTGCCCAGCGACGAGGCGTTGTGCAGACGCGCCACGGCGCTGAGGATCGAGGCGAACACCAGCGGGATGACGATCATTTGCAGCAACTGCACGTAGCCGTTGCCGACCAGATCGAACCAGCCGATCGAGGCTTTCAGCACCGGGTTACCGGCACCGTAAACGGTGTGCAGAGCTACGCCGAACGCCACGCCGAGCACCAGTGCGAGCAGGACTTTTTTCGCCAGACTCCACGTGGTGTGGCGGGTTTGCGCCAGACCGAAGAGCAGGGCGAGGAACACCAGCAGGTTGAGAATCAACGGTAGATTCATGAGATCTCCAGGAAAGACTGTGCCAACAGCCTTCCGGGGCTGCTGCGAACCGGCAAGCCTAACAGCTTGATTTGCAATGATTTAATACCGAAATCTTAGGGCGTCCGTCGTTTTTGGAATAAGCCCGTGTCGCTCTCGGCAATGCATCTGGCGCAAACAGGGACGCGGGCGGTCGCTGACAGACGAGTACTGTCACACATATTTGTTAGCGTCGATTTCTTTGAATCAGGGAGAAGAGGCTTATGAAGTTCGCACCGAAATTTCTGGCGGTCGCACTGGCTGTGGGCATGGGTCTGGCCACTCAGGCGTTCGCCACCGACCTGAAACACTGGCCGGCCGATCAGGCCAAAGCGCTGGATGCGATGATCGCCGCCAATGCCAACAAAGGTAACTACGCGGTGTTCGACATGGACAACACCAGTTACCGCTACGATCTCGAAGAGTCGTTGCTGCCGTTCATGGAAAACAAGGGCCTGATCACCCGCGACAAACTCGACCCTTCCCTGAAACTGATGCCGTTCAAGGACACCGCCGACCACAAGGAAAGCCTGTTCAGTTACTACTACCGCCTCTGCGAAGTCGACGACATGGTCTGCTACCCGTGGGTGGCGCAGGTGTTCTCCGGTTTCACCCTCAAGGAACTCAAAGGCTACGTCGATGAGCTGATGGCTTCGGGCAAGCCGGTGCCAGCGACTTATTACGAAGGCGATGTGGTCAAGAAACTCGATGTCAATCCGCCGAAGATCTTCACCGGCCAGCAAGAGCTGTACAACAAGCTGATGGAGAACGGCATTGAGGTCTACGTGATGACCGCCGCCTCTGAAGAGCTGGTGCGCATGGTCGCGGCGGATCCGAAGTATGGCTACAACGTCAAACCGCAAAACGTCATCGGCGTGACCACCCTGCTGAAGAACCGCGAGACCAACGAACTGACCACTGCACGCAAGCAGATCACCGCCGGCAAATATGACGAGAAGGCCAACCTTGGCCTCGAACTGACCCCGTATCTGTGGACCCCGGCAACGTGGATGGCCGGCAAGCACGCGGCGATCCTCACTTACATCGACGAGTGGAAAAAACCGGTATTGGTCGGTGGCGATACGCCGACCAGCGACGGTTACATGCTGTTTCACGATGTCGATGTGGCCAAGGGCGGGATTCACTTGTGGGTCAACCGCAAGGACAAGTACATGACGCAAATCAACGGCATGATGGCCAAGCATGCGGCGGCGCAGGCGAAAGAAGGGTTGCCGGTGACGGCGGACAAGAACTGGGTGATCGTTAAGCCAGAAGAGATTCAGTAAGCCACACCGATCCAATGTGGGAGCGAGCCTGCTCGCGAAAGCGTAGTGTTAGTTGATCGTTCCCATGCTCTGCGTGGGAATGCAGCCCGTGACGCTCCGCGTCACTGGACGCTCCGCGTCCCTTGAGACATTCCCACGCAGAGCGTGGGAACGATCAAAAAATGCCCCGCACTTGGCGGGGCATTTTTGTTGCCGCGATTTGACGCTTACAGCCCGTCGAGCATCGCTTTGTTACGCACAGCACCCTTGTCGGCACTGGTCGCCAGCAGGGCGTAGGCCTTGAGAGCGGTGGTCACTTTGCGTGGACGGATCTCGACCGGTTTCCAGCCTTTCTTGTCCTGCTCGGCGCGGCGTGCAGCCAGTTCTTCGTCGCTGACCAACAGGTTGATCGAGCGGTTCGGAATGTCGATCAGCACCTTGTCGCCGTCCTGTACCAGGCCGATCGCGCCGCCGGCTGCTGCTTCTGGCGAAGCGTGGCCGATGGACAGACCCGACGTGCCGCCGGAGAAACGACCGTCGGTGAGCAGTGCGCAGGCTTTGCCCAGGCCTTTGGATTTCAGGTACGACGTCGGGTAGAGCATTTCCTGCATGCCCGGGCCGCCTTTCGGGCCTTCGTAGCGAATGATGACGATGTCGCCAGCCTTCACTTCGTCAGCGAGGATGCCGCGTACGGCGCTGTCCTGGCTTTCAAAGATCTTCGCGTTGCCTTCGAAGACGTGGATCGACTCATCGACACCGGCAGTTTTCACCACACAGCCGTCGAGGGCGATGTTGCCGTACAGCACGGCCAGGCCACCTTCTTGCGAATAGGCGTGCTCGAAGCTGCGGATGCAGCCGTTCTCACGGTCGTCATCGAGGGTTTCCCAACGGGTCGACTGGCTGAACGCCGTCTGTGTCGGAATACCGGCAGGGCCGGCCTTGAAGAAGTGGTGCACGGCTTCATCGTCGGTCTGGGTGATGTCCCACTTGGCGATGGCTTCTTCCATGCTGCGGCTGTGCACAGTCGGCAGGTCGGTGTGCAGCAGACCACCACGGGCCAGCGAACCGAGGATGCTGAAGATACCGCCAGCGCGGTGCACGTCTTCCATGTGGTACTTCTGGATGTTCGGCGCCACTTTGCACAGTTGCGGAACGCTGCGCGAGAGACGGTCGATGTCGCGCAGGTCGAAATCGATCTCGGCTTCCTGAGCGGCAGCGAGCAAGTGCAGGATGGTATTGGTCGAACCGCCCATGGCGATGTCGAGCATCATCGCGTTCTCGAACGCCTTGAAGTTGGCGATGTTGCGCGGCAATACCGACTCATCGTTCTCGCCGTAGTAGCGTTTGCACAGCTCGACGATGGTGCGGCCGGCCTGCAGGAACAGTTGTTCGCGGTCGCTGTGGGTGGCGAGGGTCGAACCGTTGCCGGGCAATGCCAGACCCAGTGCTTCGGTCAGGCAGTTCATCGAGTTGGCGGTGAACATGCCGGAGCACGAACCGCAGGTCGGACAGGCGCTGCGCTCGTACTCAGCGACTTTCTCGTCAGAAGCGCTGGCGTCGGCGGCGATCACCATGGCATCGACAAGGTCGAGGCCGTGGGAAGCGAGTTTGGTCTTGCCGGCTTCCATCGGGCCGCCGGAAACGAAGATCACCGGAATGTTCAGGCGCAAGGCAGCCATCAGCATGCCCGGGGTGATCTTGTCGCAGTTGGAGATGCAGACGATGGCGTCGGCGCAGTGGGCGTTGACCATGTACTCGACGGAGTCGGCGATGATTTCGCGACTCGGCAGCGAATACAGCATGCCGTCGTGGCCCATGGCGATGCCGTCATCCACGGCGATGGTGTTGAATTCCTTGGCCACGCCACCGGCGCGTTCGATTTCACGGGCGACCAGTTGACCGAGGTCCTTCAGGTGCACGTGGCCCGGTACGAACTGGGTAAATGAGTTGGCAATGGCGATGATCGGCTTTTTGAAGTCGTCATCTTTCATCCCCGTGGCGCGCCACAGTGCGCGGGCACCGGCCATGTTGCGGCCGTGGGTGGATGTTTTCGAGCGGTAATCTGGCATGGAGCACTCCGGGCGGCTAATCAGGTATCAAAGGGGAGTGAGCTTCTATTGACGTCTGGAACACTCAGAAATGGCCGTGTGTCCGTGAAGTTGCCGATGACGTTGCGGGATCGCCGCTGGTCTCAGCCTGAGCTCATAAACCCGCCGGGGGATGAATGGCGATGAATCAGCCGATTCTACACCGCTGGCGTCTGGAGGGAATGGCGCAAAGCGTTGTTCCAGTGCAGACGGCGTGTATGGGATGACGACTGGCGGGTTTAATCACCGCCGGTCTGCGCCATGACGTTGCCTTCAAGGTTTTTCGCGCGACGGCTGAGCCGGTTGTTGAGCACCAGCGCGATCGCGCTCAGCAGGACAAAGCTGTAGCCCAGCGTCAATTGCAGATTGGCCGGACTGAGGCTGATCAATGCGCTGATCAGGCCGCCACAAATAAAGATGATCGTACTGCCCGCCGAGGCCGATGTGCCGGCGTTTTCAGGAAACAGGCCCATGGCCCGAGAGGTAGCGGCGGGGCGGGCAATGGTGGTGCCAGCGGTGCAGATCAGCATCGGGATCAACACCGTGGCCGGCGCCAACACATGATTGGCTGCCAGGTACAGCATTGCCAGTCCCGACAGCAGTATCAGGCTCAGCCCGGTGAAGATTTGCTGAACCGGCGTGATGCGTCGATTGAGTACCGCGGCGATGATCCCGCCGACAACATACGCCGCACCGTAAACCAGCAGGATCAGCGAAAAGTCGTAAGGCGCGAGTTGCAGTTGGTCCATGAAAATCAGCGGCGAAATCACGATGAACGAGAAGTGGCAGGCGAAGGCAAACGCCGAAATCAGCCAGTAGCCGACAAACTCGAAGTCGCCCAACACGCGTCGGTAGGATTGAAAGAAGCCGGTCGGCGAACCACCTGAGGCCGGACGGCTGCTCGGTAAAAACAGCCAGGCCTTGATCAGCACCATGGCGGACAGTGCGCAAAAGACCCAGAAGCTGCCGCGCCAACCAAGTGTCGCCTGGAGAAAAGTCCCGGCCAGCGGCGATACCGAAATGAATATCCCGGTCGCCGTGACCATCAGGATCCGTAACCGGTCGCGCTCTTCACCTTCGAACAGATCCTGCACCAGTGCCTGCGACAGCACGAAACATCCACAGCCCAAGGCCTGCATCACCCGAAATACCAGGAATAGCGTGTAATCGGAGGTCATCACGCAACCGAACGCACCCAGCATCGATACGCTCATGCCGGCGAGTAACAGGCCCTTGCGCCCGATCACGTCCGAGAGGGGGCCGATCAAGAGCTGGGCAAACGCGATCCCCACGGCGAACAGGCTGATGGACAGTGCGATGTCTGCCGGTGAACGGAGAAAGTGCGTCGCCATTGCCGGGAAGGAGGGCAGCAGCACGTCCAGTGGAAACACACCCAGCAGCACCATGGCCAGCAACAGGCTGACAGCGGCGCGGCGCTGCCTTGTGGTTGCCACGGATTGTCCTTTATCCATCGATCAGTCCTGCCTTGGCGAAAAGTTTCTGGTTATGGGGAAGTGCGAAAAAACCGGCCTTGCGTAGTGCGTCCAGCGTTGCGATGGCGCCTGATCGTGCACGGGCCCGGTTGGCTTGCACCGTTGCCATGCCGCCGACGATTTGTTTCACGTCACTGTCGGCGATGCCTGCCCCTCGCAGGCTCTGTTGCAGCCAACGTTCGTCGGCCTCGAAAAAAATCCCGATGATCTCCAGCAGTGTCCGGCTCACAAACGCACGCTGGCGGCTGTTCATCGACAGCCAGAAATAATGGAACACCTCGCTGAAGTAGCGGCTGTGGCGGGCTTCGTCAGTCAGGTGGTCGCGCAGCATGTCGTTGACGCTGGACACCAGGCTGTCGCGGCAGACGTCCAGCAGCTCGCGGGCAATGATGGTTTCCGAGACGAAGCCGAGCAGAAACCATGCCAGTGGCCGATTGTTTTCCGGGGTGCGGGCGATCAGTGCGTTGAGGCGGCTGATACGCTTCGGAATCGTCGGACGTCCGGTGAACCCGTAGAACGCGGCGATCTGTTCGGCGAGACGATTGGAGAACAGCGCGTGATAACCCTCGTCGGTGTAGAGCTGCAGCGCGGCGTGCTTCATCGGCAGAGGCACGTAAAGGGGCAGTTCCCGGTGCACGATGACTTCCACTGCACGATTGACGATGCGGTGTTCAAGCAAGGTGGTGTAATCGAGAAAATGCACCAGATGGTTGGCTGCCAGTCGATGCTGTACGTCGCACCCCGCCGCTTGGATGGCCGGATGTGCCAGATAAGGCAGAAATGCCGGCGGGAACCAGTGGCGGGTTTGCAGTTGCAGCGGCACATCGTCGGGCAATTGATAGTCATGGGTACTGCTGCGCACCGAGGCCCGGCTTTCCCAGTCTCCCAAGGTAAATTTGAGCGCCCAGGACACCGGCGCTTGATCAGGGTCGGCCATCGACAGGGTCATGCCTGTCCCTCGCGCAACAGCTCGCGCATTTCGTGGCACATCACTTGCCCGTCGCTTTGTCCACAGCCAACAAAGAACAGCGGTTGTTCAGCGCTGCCCTCGAGATTGAGCAGTGCTTCGACCTGCTGGTCGGCAAATGCGCCGGTCAGCCAGGTGTTGAGACCCAGTGCCGTGGCGACCAGTTGAAAGGTTTGCGACAAGTGGCCCGCTTCAACGAAGGCCATGCGATAGGCCCGCGAGTGTTCGTACTTCCACCAGAGCCGGTCAAAACGGGCGGTGATGAACAATCCCAGCGGCAGGTTGTTGATGAAGTGCTGACCGCCGAGCAATTGGCCCAGCGCTGGTTGAGGCAGCGGATTGATCCGGCTCAGGGTGTGGTCGGCCGGATGATAGGCATAGATGCCCGGTTCCAGGCCATCGACGTTCTGCACCAGGAGGAAGCCTTCGCAAGCGTTCAGGCCCCCCGCGGAAGGACTGCTTCGCCGTGCGCTTAGTCCTTGGGCGATGCTGTCGTCGCGATCATTGTCTCGTTCATGGAGATAACCGAGGGAAAGGTAAAGCAGGGTGCCGACGTCCTTCAGCGTTATCGCTGCACCTGTATAGGAACGGCAGGTTTTGCGCTGGAGCAGAACATTTCCCAAACTGTCGTTGTTCAAAGCGCACGGCGCAGGCAGGGCGATACGCTGTTCGGGTGCTGGCGTCGGGCGGTCTGTAGCAGGCTGTGGGGTGGCCAGTACTTCGTTGCAGTGCGCCAGATATTGCCTGGACCACTCGTGAATATTCTGTGGGGTATGTTCGCAGGGAATATTTTGTGTGCCGATGTGATAAATCTTCGACAGCTCATCCCAGCCCCATGGCGGATTGTCTATTTTTGAAACGGTAAGAATGTCTGCGCTCAATAGTTGTGTGTCTATTATGTTGTGCGCGTCGAACAGTTGAGGGTTGTTGATTAGTTGCGCAAGGCGAGTTGCATAGTTCAGGTCAAGCTCGTGTTGTGTATGGTTTTTGTAATTCCATACAACTTGTCCGGTCGGGCGCGGCAATATAAAAAAGTAAGGATTGATGTGCATATTAATCGTTTCACTCTGGAAGAAGTCAAAAGGACGCTGGGTTGCCGGCACTCCCCAGCGTCCTGACTTACTTAGCGGGCTTTAGGGGCAACCAGAAAAGCCAGGTTTGCGATTTTTTTACTTTCCAGAGAAATACTTTTCATGATGTGAACTCCTTGTTCATTGATAGTTGAAGTCACCTCGTGGTGACAACTTCATAATAGTTTGTAATGGATGATTGGCAAGGGGATATTAGGTAGGAAATTTCCAGTAATTTTGTCGGAGCAATCTTTAGCTGGAAATAAACTTGTAGGGTAAGTTTCAGTAATTAAAAGGCGTAAGGAAATGTCCTGCATGTCTGCGGGAATATAATTGTAGGAAGTCCAGGGAGATAGCGAAGGGAAGGGCGATGCCAGAAACCAAAACGGGGAGCCTGCTGGCTCCCCGTTATCCGCAAAAAATCAGCTGTTGGGCAGCAGGCGGCAGGTGATGCTCTTGATGTAGCGCGTTTCGGCGATGGCAGGGTGCACCGGGTGATCCGGACCCTGGCCGCCCCGCTCGAGCAACTGGATGTTGCGATCCAGGTGACGGGCGCTGGTCAGCAGGATGTTCTGCAGGTCATCTTCCGGCAGGTGCATCGAGCACGACGCGCTGACCAGGATGCCGTCCTTGTTGAGCAGGCGCATGGCTTGCTCGTTCAGGCGACGGTAGGCGCCTTCGCCGTTTTTCATGTCTTTCTTGCGTTTGATGAACGCTGGCGGGTCGGCCACGATCACGTCGAAGCGCTCTTCGCTGGCTTTCAGCTCTTTCAAGGCTTCGAAGACGTCGCCTTCGATGCAGGTCATCTTGTCGGCGAAACCGTTCAGCGCGGCATTGCGCTCAACGCCGTCGAGGGCGAAAGCCGAGGCGTCGACGCAGAACACTTCGCTGGCGCCGAACGCAGCAGCCTGCACGCCCCAGCCACCGATGTAGCTATAGAGGTCGAGGACGCGTTTGCCTTTGGCGTAAGGGGCCAGGCGTGCACGGTTCATGCGGTGGTCGTAGAACCAGCCGGTTTTCTGACCCTGAATGACCGGGGCTTCGAACTTCACGCCGTTCTCTTCCAGCGCCACCCACTCCGGCACCAGGCCGAACACGGTTTCGACGTAGCGGTTGAGGCCTTCGGCATCACGGGCTGCGGAGTCGTTCTTGAACAGGATGCCGCTTGGCTTGAGCACTTGGGTCAGGGCCGCGATCACGTCATCTTTGTGCGCTTCCATGGTCGCCGAGGCGATCTGCACCACAAGAATGTCACCGAAACGGTCAACGACCAGGCCTGGCAACAGGTCGGAGTCGCCGTAGACCAGACGGTAGAACGGTTTGTCGAACAGGCGCTCGCGCAGTGACAGGGCCACGTTCAGACGGTGCACCAGCAGCGATTTGTCCAGCGCAACTTTAATATCGCGCGACAGCAGGCGGGCGCAGATCAGGTTGTTCGGGCTCATCGCCACGATGCCCAACGGCTTGCCGCCAGCGGCTTCGAGGATGGCCTGGTCGCCGGCATTGAAGCCGTGCAGCGGGGTGGCGGCTACATCGATTTCGTTGCTGTAGACCCACAGGTGACCGGCGCGCAGGCGACGGTCGGCGTTGGCTTTGAGGCGCAAGCTAGGCAGGGACATGACGTCGCTCCGGAAAAAAGAGCGGGAGTATAGCGTGTTGCGACTTGTGCCGGGTTTGATGAGCGATGAAACGCTGATGGCCTCTTCGCGAGCAGGCCCGCTCCCACAGGGGATTTGTGACTGACACAAGATCAATGTGGGAGCGACGATTCGACTTGCTTGCGAAGGCAGTTGTGAATGCTACGCAGACAGTGCGTTGATCAACTCCTTGCTGAACGCCGGAATATCATCCGGCTGACGGCTGCTGATCAGGTGACCATCCTTGACCACTTCTTTATCGACCCAGTTGGCCCCGGCATTCACCAGGTCATCCTTGAGTGTCTTGTAGCTGGTCATGGTCTTGCCGTTGACCAGCCCGGCGGAAATCAGCAGCCATCCGCCATGGCAGATCACCGCAATCGGTTTGCCGGCAGAGGCGCCGGTCTTGACCAGATGCTGGGCATCCTGATCGATGCGGATGGTATCGGAGTTCTGCACGCCGCCCGGCAGGACGATCGCGTCGTACTGCTCGCTGCTGGCGCCCTGGAAGGTCTGGTCGACCTTGAAGTCATCCGCCGGTTTATCGTGGTTCCAGCCTCTGACCTTGCCGGCCTCGGCGGAAAGGATGTCGACTTGCGCGCCGGCTTGCTCCAGTGCCTGCTTGGGACCGGTCAGTTCGACCTGTTCGAAACCGTCTGTTACCAAAATGGCGACGCGTTTGCCGTTGAGGGAAGTGGCCATCGATAAGCTCCTGAGTCTGTGGGAGTTTGCCGCCGCAATGGGCCGGTGTGACCCGTTGGGCATTACAGATTCCGAAGCCTGGGCGTTAATGAAAGTTCCTGACAATTGCCCACTGGTGTGTCGTCTCGCGGTTTTTAGAGGTTAGAATCGCCGCCTGTCCCAGAGTGTGTACTTATGTCCCAAGAGCTGACCACCGAACAGATTCAACAATCGCTGCAAGGCATCAGCGTGCCGGCGCAACCGCAGATCATGGTGGATCTGCAAATGG
The DNA here is from genome assembly GCF_054790525.1 of Pseudomonas sp. Mb7. Lineage (NCBI taxonomy): Bacteria > Pseudomonadati > Pseudomonadota > Gammaproteobacteria > Pseudomonadales > Pseudomonadaceae > Pseudomonas > Pseudomonas sp. Mb7. The sequence goes on along the minus strand of NZ_CP186501.1, from coordinate 5,251,198 downwards.
AGCAGTACATGCCCGACCCGGACCTGGAGGTGATCGCCAAGCTGATCGCTCAGGATCCCGGTCTGTCCGGCTCGCTGCTGAAAATCGTCAACTCGCCGTATTACGGTCTGAGCAACAAGATCACCTCGATTCAACGCGCGGTGAATCTGTTGGGCAGCCGCTCGATCATCAACCTGATCAACGCGCAGTCGATCAAGGGCGAGATGAACGACGACACCATCGTCACCCTCAACCGTTTCTGGGACACTGCCCAGGATGTGGCCATGACCTGCCTGACGCTGGCCAAGCGTATCGGCACTCAGGCCGGCGATGAGGCGTATGCCTTGGGTCTGTTCCACGACTGTGGCGTGCCGCTGATGCTGCAGCGCTTTCCTAACTACATGTCGGTGCTGGAAACGGCCTACGCCAATGCCAGCGCCGAATGTCGTGTCGTCGACACCGAGAACAGCGAGTTCAACACCAACCACGCCGTGGTCGGTTACTACACCGCCAAGTCGTGGCGCCTGCCGGAACACGTCAGTGCGGCCATCGCCAATCACCACAACGCCCTGGCGATCTTCAGCGATGAATCGTCGCGCAACAGTCAGCTGAAAAACCTCCTGGCGATCCTGAAGATGGCCGAGCATATTTGTGCGTCATACCGCGTGCTGGGCAACCAGACCGAAGATTCCGAATGGAACGCCGTCGGCCCGCTGGTACTCGATTATGTAGGACTGTCGGATTACGACTTCGAAACTCTCAAACAAACAATCCGCGACCTCGGCGCGCATTGATCCGAGAACGCCATGCCTGAACTGCCAGAAGTCGAAACCACCCGTCGCGGGATTGCCCCGCACCTGGAAGGCCAACGTGTCAGTCGGGTGATCGTGCGTGACCGGCGGTTGCGCTGGCCGATCCCCGAAGACCTCGATGTGCGCCTGTCGGGGCAGCGCATTGTGCTGGTCGAGCGTCGCGCCAAGTATCTGCTGATCAACGCCGAAGTCGGCACGCTGATCAGCCACTTGGGCATGTCGGGTAATTTGCGTCTGGTTGAAGCCGGATTGCCGGCGCTTAAGCACGAACACGTCGATATCGAGCTGGAGTCGGGGCTGGCGCTGCGCTACACCGATCCGCGCCGGTTCGGCGCGATGTTGTGGAGCAACGACCCGCTCAATCATGAACTGCTGATTCGCTTGGGGCCTGAGCCACTGACCGATCTGTTCGATGGCGAGCGCTTGTTTCAGCTATCACGCGGGCGGTCGATGGCGGTCAAGCCGTTCATCATGGACAACGCAGTGGTGGTCGGGGTCGGCAATATCTACGCGACCGAAGCGCTGTTCGCCGCCGGGATCGATCCGCGCCGCGAGGCCGGAGGCATTTCCCGGGGGCGCTATCTGAAGCTGGCGATCGAGATCAAACGCATTCTGGCCGCTGCCATCGAGCGCGGAGGTACGACGCTGCGCGATTTCATTGGCGGCGACGGCCAACCGGGGTATTTCCAGCAGGAACTGTTTGTCTACGGCCGTGGCGGTGAACACTGCAAGGTCTGCGGTACCGGTTTGCGTGAGGTGAAGCTCGGCCAGCGTGCCAGTGTGTTCTGCCCGCGCTGCCAGACCTGAGGCAACAGGCTGAAAAAGTCCTACGGTCTATAGTGAGTGGTCTCACTGTTTAGCCCGAAGGATCGTGCCATGAAATCCTTGCAAACCCTCGTTATTACGCTGCTGCTGTGTTCCAGTCTGGCGGTTCAGGCCACGGAAAACGGCAGCGGCGATCCGCGTTACACCATCCAGAATCCACCGGCCTACGCGATGATCGGCGACTTGCTGATTGCCCGACCTTTATTGGTGGTGGCGACGGTGATCGGTGCGGGGGCGTTCGTCGTGTCGTTGCCGTTTACCGCGCTGGGTGGCGGGATTGGCGATGCCGGGCAGGCGTTGGTGGTCGATCCGGCGAAGGCCGCTTTTGTGCGGTGCCTGGGGTGTATCGGGGAGGGGTTTGAGCAGCGCGAGTGAGCTTTGAGCAGGATTCAGCTGTGTGGCTGATGACCCTTTCGCGAGCAGGCTCGCTCCCACAATTTGAAATGCATTCCAATGTGGGAGCGAGCCTGCTCGCGAAGAGGCCTGAGAGAGCGCTACAAATCCGGCGGATCAGGCCTTGCCGGTAATCTTGCGGTATTTCTCCATCAACTGTTCTTCAGTCTCCGGATGCGCCTCGTCCAGCGGAATGCAATCCACCGGGCAGACCTGCTGGCATTGTGGTTCGTCGTAGTGGCCGACGCACTGGGTGCACAGGTTCGGGTCGATCACGTAGATCTCTTCGCCTTGGGAGATGGCGGCGTTCGGGCACTCGGGTTCGCAGACGTCGCAGTTGATGCAATCGTCGGTGATGATCAGGGACATGCTAACTCCAGCCGGGGCGGCAGGCCCGGGCGCTATAAATCAATGCGCGCAATTGTGCCGCATTGGCGAGCGCAGTGCACGCGGCTGCGATCAAGGGCACGAGACTGCAATCTTTTAAAAGCAAAAGATCACAGCCTTCGGCAGCTCCTACTTCTTGAAGCGTAGGGTCAACGCATCAGCCACGGCCGGGTGGACGAACTTGCTGATATCGCCGCCCAGCGCGGCAATTTCCCGCACGAGCGTCGAGGAAATGAACGAATAACGCTCGGACGGCGTGAGAAACAGGCTCTCCACATCCGGGGCCAACTGACGGTTCATGTTGGCCAGCTGGAATTCGTATTCGAAGTCCGACACCGCACGCAGACCGCGCAGGAACACGTTGGCGTTCTGCTCTTTGGCGAAATGCGCCAGCAGTGTCGAGAAACCGACCACTTCCACGTTCGGCAGGTGTTTGGTGACTTCGCGAGCCAGTTCTACCCGTTGTTCCAGCGGGAACAGCGGGTTTTTCTTCGGGCTGGCAGCGACTGCAATAATCACGTGGTCGAACAGGCGCGAGGCGCGTTCGACCAGATCGCCATGGCCCTTGGTAATAGGGTCGAAGGTACCTGGGTACAACACTCGGTTCATCGCGTCGTCCTGGCGGGAGTCCGTTGGGGAGTCGGATGGTATCGCAGCCGTCCCGGTCGGCCAAGTCGCCTGTTGGGTAAGAAAGCACTATAGACGAGGCAATTAATTGGTTTTTTCACGGATTTCTCAGCCGATCGGCGAGGGAAGTCGCCAGTTGCGCGGTCAGGCCATACACCGATAGCTGCGGGTTGGCGCCGATGCTGGTAGGGAACAGCGAGCCGTCGTGAATCGACAGATTAGCCAGTTGATGATGCCGGCCGAGACTGTCGGTGACTGCGCTTTTCGGCTCTTCGCCCATCGCGCAACCGCCCATGACATGCGCGCTGCCCAGACGCGTGCGGTACAGCTCAAGGCTCAAACCATCGATCAGCGTGCGGGCCTCGGCCAGGGTTTTCACGTAACGGGCGTCGGCGTGCATCGGCATCACCGCATTTGCACCGCCGGCAAACTGGATTTCGGCCATGACGTGAAAGGCCCGGCGCAGGCCTTCCCAGGCGTAAGGTGAAACCTGATAGTCGAGCACCGGCGAACCATCGCCACGCAACGCGACGGTGCCGCCCGTGCTGTCCGGGTGAAAACCGTCACGCAGCAAGGCCAGCATGGCGTGGGTGTGCGGCAGGTCTGCCATATGTTGCGCGCTCTCTGCGCCAAAACCGCCGAGCAAGGTGGCAGCCAAGGCCGGGTGCAACGGCGGCACTTCGAGTTTGAAGGCCATCGGCCCGCTGGTGCCGTCCTTCCACTGGAAATGGTCGGAGTAGATCGACTGCGGTGCCCCGTAAAACGGGTTGATGACTTCGTCGAAGCGCGCTGCGGACATGTTCACCGGGTGCAGGAAGGTACGTTTTCCCAGGGTTTTATGTGGGTCCGCAGCATCCGAACGCAGCAGCAGCGCCGGGCTGTTGATGCCGCCGCCGGCCAGCACGTAATGCCGCGCCTTGACCGTGATTTTGCGTCCGGTCGGCGCGACGCAACGTTCGTCCATCGCCACGCATTGCAGGCCAGTGACCTTGTCGCCGTTGATCAGCAGCTTCTCCGCGCGGGCCAGATAAAGCAGTTCGCCGCCCATTTCCAATGTCGCCGGAATGGTCGTGACCATCATCGATTGTTTGGCATTGGTTGGACAGCCCATGCCGCAATAGCCGAGGTTCCAGCAGCCGCGCACGTTACGTGGGATCACGTGCCAGCTATAGCCCAGTTGCTCGCAGCCTTTACGGATCACGTCGTTGTTGGCGTTGGGTGGCACCATCCACGGGGCGACGCCGAGGCGCTGCTCCATTTTCTCGAACCACGGCGCCATCTCGGCAGGGCTGTGACCTTTGACGTTGTGTTCCTTGGCCCAGTGCTCGAGGGTCGGCTCCGGGGTGCGAAAGCTCGAGGTCCAGTTGATCAGCGTTGTGCCGCCGACAGCGCGGCCCTGAAGAATGGTGATCGCGCCGTCCTTGCTCATGCGCCCGATGCCTTCCTGATAAAGGCTGCTGTAGGCCTTGTCTTCGAGCATTTTGAAGTCGGAGCTGGTTTTCAGCGGGCCTTCTTCGATCAGCAGCACTTTGTAGCCGGCGGCGCTGAGGATTTCTGCCGTGGTGCCGCCACCGGCGCCGCTGCCGATGATAGCGACGTCGGCTTCAAGGGTGAGGTCGTCGGTCAGTTGTGCGCCGTTGTAGGTTTTCCAGCCTCGGGCGAGGCCTTCGCGGAACGGGTCGGGTACGGGCATCGATCAGGTTCTCTTTATTATTTTTGGATGCGGCGGTGTGGCGGCCGCCCCCTGTGGGAGCGAGCCTGCTCGCGAAGGGAGGACACGGTTTCAGACGCTAGGCGGCCCTGGATAACCGCAATGCGCCCACGACTCCGCGCGGGTATACCAGGCCATCATCACCATCTGCTGCAACGAGCTATGCCCCATGCGCAGCAGGCTTAACGAGCTGTTCTCCCAACGATCAAGAAAATGCCGCATCGCTTCGGGACTGGCATTTTCCCAACTGCCCCAGATCCCGGTGAGTGGCCCGCGCGTCACCGCCATGCCGAGGACGTCGAACAGTTGCCGGGTGAGCTTGAGCATTTCTGGCGACAGGTGATCGAGGCTGTAGTCCAGCGACTTGAGCGTGCCATCAACCGCGCTCGGCATCCTCTCGGCTGCCACGGCGCCGTCGAGCATCACCGGAATCAGCGCGCGCAGAAACAGCAGGTCGCCGTCACGCAACGACACAAAACCGTTCGCCGCGACGCTCGATGAACAGCCACTGAGGCTGGCGCCGAGTCCGGCGGTGGCGAGAAACGCCGTGGCGCCGAGGCTGAATTTCAGCAGGCTACGGCGCGACAGTGCAGGTGTTTCGGTCAGGCTTGGGTGCATTGTTTTTATTACCCGGCGGTGACGAAGGTTTAGCGAATGAACAGCTTCTGGATCAGTTTCTGAATCGATTTGCCGTAGGGCGGATAAATTAGCCTGGCCGCGTTGAAGCGCTGTTTAATCAACACGCCTTTGGCTTTGCTGAAGGTCAGGAAGCCTTCGTGACCGTGGTAGTGGCCCATGCCCGAAGCGCCGATGCCACCGAACGGCATATCGTCCTGAGCCACATGCAGCAACGTGTCGTTCAGGCACACGCCGCCGGAATGGGTTTCGTGCAGCACCCGGTTCTGTTCGCGTTTGTCGTAGCCAAAGTAGTAAAGAGCCAGAGGACGTGGCCGCTGATTGATGTAAGCAAATGCCTGCTCCAGGTCCTGATACGGCACGATCGGCAGCAGCGGGCCGAAGATTTCGTCCTGCATCACCGTCATCTCATCGCTGACATTCAGCAGCACACTGTGCGGCATGCGTCGGCCCTGGCCCTGCTCGAACAGCGGAATCAACAGCGCGCCCTTGCTGGTGGCGTCGCTTACATAGCCGTTGAGCCGCGCCAGTTGGCGTTCGTTGATGATCGCCGTGTAGTCCGGATTGTCGGTGAGTGTCGGGTAAAAACCCTGCACCGCCTGGCGATAGGCTTCGACAAAAGCACCGACCCGGTCTTCCGGCACCAGCACGTAATCCGGGGCAACGCAGGTCTGGCCGGCGTTGAGGGTTTTGCCGAAGGCGATGCGCTCGGCGGCATCCTTGAGCGGTACGTCGCGGGAGACGATGGCCGGCGATTTGCCGCCCAGTTCCAGTGTCACCGGGGTGAGGTTTTCGGCGGCGGCGCGCATCACGTGTTTGCCGATGCTGGTGGCGCCGGTGAACAGCAAGTGATCGAAGCGCAAACGGGAAAACGCCACGCCGATGTCGGCTTCACCGAGCACCACGCAGACCAGGTCTTCGGGGAAAATTCGCGCCAGCAACTCTTTCATCAGCAAGCCGGTGGCGGGGGTTGATTCACTGAGTTTGAGCATCACCCGGTTACCCGCCGCCAAGGCGCCGACCAGTGGGCCGACGGCCAGATACAACGGGTAGTTCCACGGCACGATGACGCCGACCACGCCCAATGGTTGATAGACCACTTTCGCCGAGGCCGGCTGGAACGCCACACCAACCTTGCGCCGCGAGGCTTTCATCCAGCCCTTGAGGTGGCGGCTGGCGTAATGAATGCCGTGCAGGCTCGGCATCAGTTCGGCGAGTAAGGTTTCGTCGGCACTGCGATGGCTGAAATCGGAGCTGATCGCCTCGATCAAGGCCTTACGCTCGTTGCTGAGCAAATCACTCAGGGCCTTGAGCCATTGCTGGCGCTGGGCGGCGGGCGGCATCGGAGTGGCGGCATACGCAGCCCGCTGCGCCTCGAACAACCGGTCCAGTTCGGCCAGCGGTTGTTGCAGCGTTTGCAGGTAAGCAACGTCGGCAGTCATGGTCTGCTCCGGATTTATTGTAGTAATGAACTTTTTAGAGTCTATGCTCTAGAAAGTCAAATGACTTCCTTGCACGGCAGTGTTTTATCCATTTCCGGTTAGGTCGTAAGATGCTCCCCAACGCACTCTGAATTAAAGCTCAAGCCATGGCCCCACGAATAAAAACCAGCGAGCGTATCGTGCTGAACAGCCTTGAACTGTTCAATCAGCAGGGCGAGCGCAGCATCAGCACCAATCATATTGCCGCCCACATGGAGATTTCTCCGGGCAACCTGTACTACCACTTCCCCAACAAGCAGGCGATCATCGCCGTGTTGTTCAGTGAGTACGAAAGCCTCGTGGACAGCTTTCTGCGCCCGCCGCAGGGGCGCGCGGCGACGGTCGAGGACAAGCGTTTCTATCTCAAGGAATTGCTCTCGGCGATGTGGCGCTACCGCTTTCTGCACCGCGATCTGGAGCATCTGCTCGACAGCGATCCGGAACTGGCCGCCCGCTATCGGCGCTTTTCCCAGCGCTGCGTGATTCAAGGCGCGGCGATTTACGAAGGTTTTGTTGCCGCCGGGATCCTTGATATGGATCGCGTGCAGATCGAATCCCTGACCCTCAATGCCTGGATCATCCTGACGTCCTGGGTGCGCTTCCTGTGCACCACCCGCGAAAACTCCAACCACCTCAGTGAGCAAGCCATTAAACGTGGCGTGTATCAGGTGCTGGTGCTGGAAGCCGGGTTTGTCACCGAGCAGGCGCGTGACGAGGTCAATGCGTTGTTCGAGGAGTTCTACGTGCCGCTGGCCCAGGCCCTCGAAGACGTGAAATAAACCGTTCTGTTGAAATCCCCCAGGAGCCTGTTATGCCGATTGCGCAACTGATCAGCCCCGAAGCACTGGATGCCCGCAAGGGGCAGCCAGGGCTGGTGATTCTCGATTGTCGTTTTGCCCTCGAAGACTCGGTCTACGGTCAGCGCAGCTATGCCGAGGGGCACATTGCCGGGGCGAGCTTTGCCGATCTTGAGCGTGACCTCAGCGGTAAAGTGGTCAAAGGCGTGACTGGCCGTCACCCGTTGCCCGAGCCGGCGGCGTTTATTGAGCGGCTGCAGGCTTGGGGCATCAACAACGACAGCGACGTGGTTTTGTACGACGACGGTCCCGGTGCCTACGCGGCGCGGGCCTGGTGGTTGCTGGCGTGGCTGGGTAAGCGCGATGGCGTGTTCATTCTCGATGGTGGGCTCAAGGCGTGGCATGCGGCGGGGCTGCCGCTGAGCCTGGATGCGCCGACGGATACCCGTGGCAATTTCATTGGCCAGCCGGACACCCGCCTGCTGCTCAGCGCCGAGCAACTGCAACAGCGGCTTGGTCAACCGGCGCTGACGTTGATCGATGCCCGGGCTTTGCCGCGTTTCAAAGGTGAGGTCGAGCCGATTGATCCGGTTGCCGGGCATATTCCCGGTGCGCAATGCGCGGTGTTCACCGACAACCTCGGCAGCGATGGGCGATTCCTGCCGGCGGATCAACTCAAGCAGCGTTTTGCCGCCAAGATCGGTGAGCGTTCGCCAGCGGATCTGGTTGCGTATTGCGGATCCGGCGTGACGGCGTGTCACAACCTGTTTGCGTTGTGTCTGGCGGGTTATCCGTTGGCGGTGTTGTACGCCGGGTCGTGGAGTGAGTGGATCAACGAACCGGCTCGCGGCATCGCCACCGGCGAATAAGATCAAAAGATCGCAGCCTTCGGCAGCTCCTACATTGGAATGCATTTCCCTGTAGGAGCTGCCGAAGGCTGCGATCTTTTAGCTTTCCATCCGGGCGCTACGGTAAGCGGCGGGCCCGACACCATAAGCCTGCTTGAACTGCCGGCTCAAATGGCTCTGATCGGCAAATCCCAGTTGCGTGGCGACTTCCACCGGCAAGCAGCCGTGTTGCAGAAGTGCGCGAGCCTGGGCGATGCGTTGCTGCATCAGCCATGTGTGCGGCGGCATGCCGGTGGCGCGACGGAATACTCGGGCGAAATGGAAGGGCGACAGATTCACCGCCGCTGCGAGCTCTTCCAGCGATGGCGGCGCCGCCAGTTGCGCGTGCAGCAGTTCTTTGCCCAACCGCACCGCGCGGTGTTCTTTACCCGCTCGACCGGGCACCGGCACTGCCGCATGGCGCTGCAACAGCCGCAACATCATCTCGCGCCACACCGTCTGCTGTTGCAACGCGGTGGTCGGGCTTTCGAGCAAGCGGTGCAACTGCGCAAAGCCGTTGACCAGATCCGCATCGCGATACAACGTGGCGCCGAACGCCGGCAGGTTGCTGGTGGACAGCTCCAGCTCATCCAGCAGCGAAACGATTTGCGCGGTATCGGGATAAAACGCCCGGTACAGCCAGCCGTCCTCGGTGCCCTTGTGCCCGGTGTGCAGCTCGTCCGGATTGATCAGTACCAGCGTGCCGCTGCCCGCCAGGTGCTCGGCGCCGCGATAGCGATAACGCTGGGCGCCGGCCATGATCATGCCGATCACATAGCCGTCATGCACATGCGGGGCGAAGCGATGCTCGATGTAGCGCGCCGACAGCAACTCGACCCCGGCCAGCGGCGCGGTTTGCCAGAAGCGGATCGACTCGCCCTGATCGCTCATGCGGACACGCGAGCCAGCCACTGCGGGATGCGTCGTTCCAGGTAGTAACCGGGCTGACGCAGCGAGCCTTCGACAAAGCCGACATGCCCACCGCGCGCCTGCAGTTCGAAAGCGGTCGACGGCGACAGCTCATTGACCTGCGGCAAACTGTGGGGGAACACGAACGGATCGTCCGCCGCCTGAATGATCAGGGTCGGCGTGCGAATCTCGCCGAGGAAATAGCGGCTTGAAGCGCGGCGATAGTAATCCTCGGCATCCTCGAACCCGTGCAACGGCGCGGTTATCCGGCCATCGAAATCCCAGAAGGTGCGCATGTTTTCCAGCGAACCGAGGGCGGCCAGCGCGGCGAGTCCTTCTTCACGTCCGTCGTGTTGAAACTGCCGCTGCTTGTTCTTGATGTAGGCGACCATCTCGCGCATGAAGTGCGCCTGATAGACCTTGGAAAATCCCTGGCCGATGCGGTCGGCGCATTGATCGAGGCGAAACGGCACTGATACCGCTACGGCGCCGAGCACGCCGCTGGCGCTGCCGGTTTCCCCGAGGTGTTTGAGCAGCACGTTGCCGCCCAGGGAGTAGCCGACGGCATACAGCGGTGCCAGCGGTCGTTTGGCGCGCAGATGTCTGATGGTTTCGGCGAGGTCTTCGCTGGCGCCGGAGTGATAGCTGCGCGGCAGCAAATTCGGTTCGCCAGAGCAGCCGCGCCAGTTCAACGCAACACTGGCCCAGCCTTGATCAGCCAGTGACTGCTGGATGCCCGCTACATAAGGCGAATTGGAGGACCCGGTCAGACCGTGCAATACCAGCACCAGTGGTGCATCGGCGGTGTGCGGGCCGTGCCAGTCGAGATCGAGAAAGTCGCCATCCTCAAGCCACAGGCGTTCGCGTTCACGCTCGATATGTACGGTTTTGCGCCACAGCGGCCCCCACAAGGTTTGCAGGTGCGGATTGCCGAGGCCGAAGGCGGGGTTGAAGCGTTCTGAAGAGGTGGACACGATGGTTCTCGATGCAGAGCGGCGACCCTGTTGGAAGGGGCGCCGCTTATTCAGACCGGTCGGTTAACCGGCGATCTCTGCCGTACGTTGCCACAGCGCGTAGTAAACCCGGCCGGATTTCTGCTCGCGATGCAGGCGCCAGTTGCCCGGCAGGCCCAGCGTCGATGGCGCCGTTTCGCTTTCAGTGTAGATCCACGAGTCCGGCGCCAGCCACTGGCGCTCTTCGAGCAAGGTGCAGACGGCAGGCAGCAGGTTCTGGTTGAACGGCGGGTCGAGGAATACCAGGTCGAACGGAGTTGCGGTCTGGGTTTCCAGATAACGCAGGGCGTCGGCGGTCTGCACCTGGCCGTTGGTGCAGCGCAGGGTGCCAAGGTGTTCTTTCAGGCTGGACACGGCAATGTTGCTGGCATCCAGCGCCTGACCCATGGCCGCGCCACGGGACAGCGCTTCGAGAAACAGCGCGCCACTGCCGGCGAACGGATCAAGCACCTTGGCCCCTTCAACGTACGGTGCGAGCCAGTTGAACAAGGTTTCACGCACGCGATCCGGCGTCGGGCGCAGGCCCGGTGCGTCGGGGAAGCTCAGCTTGCGGCTGCGCCATTGGCCGCCAATGATGCGCAACTGGTTCACACCGTTATGGACGTTTTGCGCAGGTTTTTTAGGCGATCGGGTAGCCATTAGTGCTCCGGAACCCCGAGCGGTTGCTCGGCAGGTTTATCAGATGGGGCCGGTAACGGCTTTTGCGGCACGGTCGGGCCAGCGGTGACGATGACCATTTTGTCCGTGCTCAGGTGTTTGTTCAGGGCGTCGCGGACTTGTTCCACGGTCAGGCTTTGCGACTGACGCATGAAGTCGTCCAGATAGCTCAGCGGCAGATTATAGAAGCCCATCGCGCCGAGTTGGCCGACGATATCGGCGTTGCTCGCGGTGGACAGCGGGAAACTGCCGGCCAGTTCGCGTTTGGCGTCGTCGAGTTCCTTCTGCGTCGGCCCGGTTTTCAGGTAATCGGCAAGCACGTCCTGCACCAGTTTCAGGGTGCCTTCGCTCATTTCCGCGCGGGTCTGCAGGTTGATCATGAACGGGCCGCGTGCCTGCATCGGGCTGAAGGCCGAGTACACGCCGTAGGTCAGGCCACGTTTCTCACGCACTTCGCTCATCAGGCGCGTGCCGAAACCGCCACCACCGAGGATCTGGTTGCCCATCGACAGCGCCGCGTAATCGGGGTCGTCACGGTCGATGCCCAGTTGCGCGAGCATCAGGTTGGTCTGCTTCGACGGGAACTCGATGTGGTTGATGCTGGCCTTCGGTTCCTGCGGCTGAGCGATTTTCGCCAGCGCCGGGCCTTTGGGCAGGGCAGAAGAGACCTGATTGGCAATCGCCTCGGCATCCGCCCGCGACAGGTCGCCGACCAGCGCGATCACCACGTTGCCAGCGGCGTAGGCCTTGGCGTGGAACTCACGCAACTGCGCGAGGGTGATCTTCGGCACGCTCTGCGGGTTACCGTCACTCGAATGCGCGTACGGGTGATCGCCGTACAAGCGCTTCATCAGCTCAAGGCTGGCGAGTTTGCCGGGGTTCTGTTTCTGGTATTCGAAACCGGCGAGCAGCTGGTTCTTGATGCGTGCGAACGAATCGGCCGGGAAGGTCGGTTTGCCAACCACTTCCGAAAACAGCTTCAGCGCCGGTTCACGCTTGTCGGTGGCACTCAAGCTGCGTAGAGAAGCCAGCGCCATGTCCTTGAAAGCACCGTTGCCGAAATCCGCACCGAGGCCTTCGAAGCCTTGCGCGATGGCGCCGACGTCTTTGCCGGCGACACCTTCGTTGAGCATGGCGTTGGTCAGCACTGCCAAGCCCGAAGCGCTGCCGTCCTGGCTGCTGCCAGCGGCGAAGATCAGGCGCATGTCGAACATCGGCAGCTCATGGGCTTCGACGAACAATACTTTGGCGCCTTCGGCGGTGTTCCAGGTTTGCACGTCGAGTTTGCGGCTGGCCGGGGCCTTGCCGTCGAGTTCGGTCAGTGATTGCAGCTTCTGGCTGGTCTTGGCGTTGTCGAGGGCTTCGCTGGCATTGCTGTCAGCGCCAGGCGACAGGTAGAGCGCGGCAGAGCCGATCACCGCCACGGCAATCAGGCCGAGTAGCAGGCGTGGGGATTTGCGCTTACTCATGAGTCGTCTCCAGTGGCAGGACGTGGGCGACGCTGAGACGTTCGCGGGTGAAATACAGCTTGGCGGCGTTCTGGATGTCTTGCGGGGTCACGCTTTCCAGATCGGCCAGTTCGGTGTCCATCAGTTTCCACGACAGACCGACGGTCTCGAGTTGACCGATGGCGGTGGCCTGACTGGTGATCGAGTCACGTTCGAAGACCAGACCGGCAATCACTTGTGCTCGCACGCGCTCCAGTTCTTCAGCGGACGGCGCGGTGGTTTTCAGCTGTTCCAGCAGTTTCCACAGACCGGCCTCGGCTTGCGCGATAGTCTTTTTCTTCTGGGTGTTCGGGGTTGCCGACAGGGTGAACAGACTGTCGCCACGGGTATAGGCGTCGTAGCTCGACGAACCGCCGGAGACCAGCTCTTCGCCGCGCTCCAGTTGCGTCGGGATGCGCCCGCTGTAACCGCCGTCGAGCAACGCCGAGATCAGGCGCAAGGCGTTGACCGAGCGTTTGTCTTCAGCCGTGGCAATGCTTGGTACGTTGAAACCGAGCATCAGGCTAGGCAATTGCGTCTGCACGTGCAGGGTGATCTGGCGTTCGCCGGGTTCGGCCAGTTCCAGCGGCTTTTTCGCCGGTGGCACGTCGCGTTTGGCGATCGGGCCGAAATAGCGTTGAGCGAGGTTTTTCACCTCGTCCGGGGTCACGTCGCCGACCACCACCAGCGTGGCGTTGTTCGGCACGTACCAGGATTGGTACCAGTGGCGCAGTTCTTCGACTTTCATGCGGTCGAGGTCGGCCATCCAGCCAATGGTTGGCGTGTGGTAGCCGCTGGCCGGGTAAGCCATGGCCTTGTAGCGCTCGTAGGCCTTGGACATCGGCTTGTCATCGGTGCGCAAGCGGCGCTCTTCCTTGATGACTTCGATCTCCTTGGCGAACTCGTCGGCCGGCAGGCGCAGATTGGCCATGCGGTCGGCTTCCAGTTCGAAGGCGACGCCCAGACGGTCGCGGGCCAGTACCTGGTAATAAGCGGTGAAATCGTCGCTGGTGAAGGCGTTCTCTTCGGCGCCGAGGTCACGCAGGATCAGCGAGGCTTCGCCGGGACCGACTTTTTCACTGCCCTTGAACATCATGTGCTCAAGCGCGTGGGACAGACCGGTCTGGCCCGGGGTTTCGTAGCTGGAGCCGACCTTGTACCAGACCTGCGACACCACCACCGGTGCGCGATGGTCTTCGCGCACGACGACCTTGAGGCCGTTGTCGAGGGTGAATTCGTGGGTCGGTTGCGGGTCGGCCGCCAGGGCCGAAAGGGGCAGGCAGACTGTGCTGAGCAGCAGGCCTGCAGCGCGGCGGGCTAGAGCATTCATTCGTTTTTTAACCTGTTGGGCTGCCCGCTTGGTCTTAGCGTCGGCGGGCGAGAGGGTGCTAGGATACTGATCCGTTTTACCGGCGACCACGCCTATCAGGTTTTCAGACCTGATCTGGCTGAATGGGTTTGCGGCAGAAAGCTACAGTTTATCGACTAAACTTCGCTTTTTCGCCGAATTTGCCGGTTTAGTCCTTCGTTTATACGATTCTTTGAGGTGCCGCTGGCGCCTCGACAAAATGTTGCGCGTGAACAAGCTGGATGAAACACAGTCTGTTCTGCATCGAATATTTATTTGCCGGGGCGCCCTTATGGCGCGTCGCTACCGTGAGATAGCCGTCCTCCATGTTTGGTTCCAACGACGACAAGAAGACCCCAGCTGCGGCTGGCGAGAAGAAAAGCCTGTTCGGATGGCTGCGTAAGAAACCGCAGGAACCCGTCGTCGAACAGCCGCCGGTGATTCCTGAGCCAGCGCCTGCGCCGGCGCCGGCTCCAGTCATAGAAGAAGAGCCGGCACCGATTGTGCTGCCGATTGCCGAGCCGGTGTTGCAACCGGTTGAGCCTGAGCCAGAGCCTGAAGCGCCTGTGGCGGCTGAACTACCGCTGACTCCTGCGGCTGAACCGTGGCTGACCTTGCCGGTGGCGGAAGAGCCGGTGGCGTTGGTTGAAGAAGCTGCGCCACACATCACCCCGGAAATTCCAGCGCCTGCTGCGTTGGTGCCCGAGGTGGCTCGGGCGCCTGTGGTTGAGCCGGTTGTCGAGCCTGCGCCGGTTGTTGCTGAGCCTGTTGCGCCGGCGTTTGTTGCTCCGGTCGTTCAACAGCCTGCACCTGCACCGGTCGTCGCTGCGCCAGTTGTGCCGGTTGAAGTGGTTACCGAGTCCCCAGTCGAAGCCCCGCGCACCGAAGAAACCAAAGCCGGTTTCTTCGCCCGTCTCAAACAAGGCCTGTCGAAAACCAGCGCCAGCATCGGCGAGGGCATGGCCAGCTTGTTCCTCGGCCGCAAAACCATTGATGACGACCTGCTCGATGACCTCGAAACCCGTCTGCTCACCGCTGACGTCGGCGTCGAAGCTACCACGCAGATCATCCAGCGCCTGACCCAGAAGGTCGCCCGCAAAGAGCTGGCCGACGCCGACGCGCTGTACAAATCCCTGCAGGCCGAACTGGCAGCGATGCTCAAGCCGGTCGAACAACCGCTGAAAATCGTTTCGCAGAACAAGCCGTTCGTGATTCTGGTGGTTGGCGTCAACGGCGCCGGCAAGACCACCACCATCGGCAAACTGGCGAAGAAGCTGCAACTGGAAGGCAAGAAAGTCATGCTCGCCGCCGGTGACACCTTCCGCGCCGCTGCCGTGGAGCAATTGCAGGTCTGGGGCGAGCGCAACAAGATTCCGGTCATCGCCCAGCACACCGGCGCCGACTCGGCCTCGGTGATTTTCGACGCCGTGCAGGCTGCCAAGGCCCGTGGCATTGACGTATTGATCGCCGACACCGCCGGTCGTCTGCACACCAAAGACAACCTGATGGAAGAACTGAAAAAGGTTCGCCGCGTCATCGGCAAGCTCGACGCCGACGCGCCGCACGAAGTGCTGCTGGTGCTCGACGCCGGTACTGGCCAGAACGCGATCAACCAGGCCAAGCAATTCAACCAGACCGTCGAACTGACCGGTCTGGCGCTGACCAAGCTCGACGGCACTGCCAAGGGCGGCGTGATTTTCGCCCTGGCCAAGCAGTTCGGCTTGCCGATCCGCTACATCGGCGTCGGTGAAGGCATCGACGACTTGCGCACTTTTGAAGCCGAACCCTTTGTCCAGGCACTGTTTGCCGAGCGGGAGCGTTCATGATTCGTTTCGAACAGGTCGGTAAACGCTACCCGAACGGTCACGTCGGCTTGCATGAGCTGAGCTTTCGAGTCCGTCGTGGCGAGTTCTTGTTTGTCACCGGTCACTCCGGCGCCGGTAAATCCACGTTGTTGCGCCTGTTGCTGGCGATGGAGCGTCCGACCAGCGGCAAACTGCTGCTGGCTGGGCAAGACCTGAGCACCATCAGCAACGCGCAGATTCCGTTCCTGCGTCGGCAGATCGGCGTGGTGTTCCAGAATCACCAGTTGCTGTTTGATCGCACGGTGTTCAACAACGTCGCCTTGCCGCTGCAGATTCTTGGCTTGTCCAAGGCCGAAATCGCCAAGCGTGTCGATTCGGCGCTGGAGCGCGTGGCGCTGTCGGATAAAACCGATCTGTATCCGGGCGACCTGTCCACCGGTCAGCAACAGCGTGTCGGCATTGCTCGCGCCATCGTGCACCGTCCGGCCTTGCTGCTGGCGGACGAACCCACCGGTAACCTCGACCCGCGTCTGGCGGCTGAAATCATGGGCGTGTTCGAAGACATTAATCGTCTGGGCACCAGCGTGCTGATCGCCAGTCACGACCTGGCGCTGATCGCGCGCATGCGTCACCGCATGCTGACCCTGCAACGCGGCCGATTGATCGGCGACGGGGAGGCCGGAGAATGAGTGCGACACGCAGTCCGAAGGTTTCCGAACGTGTGGCGCCGAAAGCCGCCGATCCGCAACCACCGAAGAAGAAAAAACACGACGAAGACGATGGCCCGGACTTCGCCACGCTGTTCCGTGCCTGGGTCGAAAGCCATCGCGCCAGTCTGCTCGACAGCCTGCGTCGTCTCGCCAAGCAGCCGATCGGCAGCTTCTTCACCTGCATGGTGATGGCGGTCGCGCTGAGTCTGCCAATGGGCTTGTCCCTGTTGCTCAACAACGTCGAGCGTCTTGGCGGTTCGTGGCAGCGTGCAGCGCAGATTTCGCTGTATCTGCAACTCGACGCCAGTCCGCAGCAGGGCGAGTCGTTGCGCGAGCAGATCAAAGGCATGCCCGGCGTAGCGGATGCTGAATATGTCGGCCGCGATCAGGCGCTGGAAGAGTTTCAGCAGCAATCCGGGTTGGGTGAAGCCCTACGCGAGCTGCCGGAGAACCCGTTGCCGGGCGTGGTGCTGGTCACCCCGAACGAGGTCGACAAGCCGACGCTGGAAGCATTAAGACAAAAACTTTCCGAATTGCCCAAGGTACAACAGGCGCAACTTGATCTAGTCTGGGTCGAGCGTCTGGCCGCCATCCTCAAGCTTGGCGATCGTTTTGTCTTCGGTCTGACGGTGCTTTTGGTTTCTGCATTACTTTTGGTGATAGGCAATACCATTCGTCTTCATATTGAAAACCGCCGCACCGAGATAGAAGTGATTAAACTCGTCGGCGGCACTGACAGTTATGTGCGTCGCCCTTTCCTTTATATGGGGGCGTTGTATGGCTTCGGTGCGGGGCTATTGTCCTGGGGCGTCTTGGCGTTCGGCCTGAACTGGCTGAACGATGCGGTGGTTGGGCTGGCCGGTTTGTACGGCAGTGATTTCGCTCTGGCCGGAGTGCCAGTTGCCGACGGTCTGTCGCTCTTGCTTGGCGCGGTGCTGTTGGGTTATATCGGTGCATGGATTGCAGTCGCACGCCATCTCAGGGAGCTGGCGCCGAAGTAGAATCTTTTTTGCGCGTGATTGACCTCGCGGTTTTTTGGGAACTTGTATTTGAGTTCCCGGTCAATTTTTCGCAGTGCTGAGAAGCACGAGTATGTAAGTGGGAGGTTTTTTCGCATGACCAATTCTTTGCAACCTGCGTATGCGTTGGTTCCGGGTGCGAACCTGGAAGCCTACGTGCACACCGTCAACAGCATTCCATTGCTGACGCCGGAGCAGGAGCGTGAACTGGCCGAGAGTCTCTACTATGAGCAGGATTTGGGGGCGGCTCGGCAGATGGTGCTCGCCCACCTGCGTTTTGTTGTACATATCGCCCGTAGTTATTCCGGCTACGGTCTGGCTCAGGCTGACCTGATCCAGGAAGGTAACGTCGGCCTGATGAAGGCCGTGAAGCGCTTCAACCCGGAAATGGGTGTGCGTCTGGTGTCGTTCGCTGTGCACTGGATCAAGGCGGAAATTCACGAGTTCATCCTGCGCAACTGGCGCATTGTGAAAGTCGCGACCACCAAGGCCCAGCGCAAGCTGTTCTTCAACCTGCGCAGCCAGAAGAAACGTCTGGCGTGGCTGAACAACGAGGAAGTCCACCGTGTGGCGGAAAGCCTCGGCGTTGAACCGCGTGAAGTGCGCGAGATGGAAAGTCGCCTGACCGGCCACGACATGGCCTTCGACCCGGCTGCTGAAGCCGACGATGACAGCGCTTTTCAATCGCCGGCCAACTACTTGGAAGACCACCGGTACGACCCGGCGCGTCAACTGGAAGATGCCGATTGGAGCGACAACTCCAACCACAACCTGCACGAAGCGCTGGAAGTGCTGGACGAACGTAGCCGCGACATCCTCTACCAGCGCTGGCTGGCAGAAGAGAAAGCCACGCTGCATGATCTGGCGCAGAAGTACAACGTGTCGGCCGAGCGGATCCGTCAACTCGAGAAGAGCGCGATGAACAAGCTCAAGTTGTCGATCGCCGCATAACCGGCGAGCAGGCAATAAAAAACGCCCCGATCAGCGATGATCGGGGCGTTTTCATTTCTGGCTTCACACAAAACCAATGTAGGAGTGAGCCTGCTCGCGATAGCGGTGTGACAGTCAGCATTGCCGTCACTGATGTACCGCTATCGCGAGCAGGCTCACTCCTACATTTAGATCCTCGGTGTTATCGCGACCACGGTGCCCGGCGCGAATCGTTGAGCCCCAACAGATAACTATCCCCACCCAACTGACTCATCTGCTGCCGAATCCACCCGGCCCGCCGCGAGACATAAGCGGTCGGATGGCTGGCACTCCAGACACGCGGATTGGGCAGAACAGCCGCCAGATAACTCGCCTGCTGCCGTGACAACGACTTCGCGCTCACACCAAAGTGATGGCGGGCTGCTGCTTCGGCGCCAAACACCCCGTCATCCCACTCGACGCTGTTGAGATACACCTCAAGAATCCGCTGCTTGGGCCAGAACACCTCGATCAGCGCAGTAAACCACGCCTCCAGGCCTTTACGCAGATAGCTGCGACCGGCCCACAGAAACAGGTTTTTCGACACCTGCTGGCTCAAAGTGCTGGCGCCGCGAATCGAGCCGCCAAGCTCGTTGTGGGCCAATGCAGCCTGGATCGCACTGAAATCAAAACCCCAATGCTCGGGAAACTTCTGATCCTCACCGGCCATGACCGCGACTTTGAGGTCGTCGGAGATCTCGTCCCACGGCTTCCACGTGCGTTGCAGGTCAATTGGCTCACCGTCGACCCAGGACTCGATCTTGCGTTCGACCATCAACGCCGTACCCGGCGGCGGCACGAAGCGAAACACCAGCACCAGCAAGACGCTGCCGCCGGCGAACCAGAGCAGGGCCTTCGTGAGACGACGGAAAATAGTACGCAGCATAGAGATGGCTTGGCCGAACCGGTGGAGCGGGCCATTATACAGACCCTGCCGATCACGTCTGACTGGAGTTCCCAATGCTGCGTGGCTTTTTGATGCTGGCCGCTTTTTTCGGTTTCACCGGGGTCGCCTTGGGTGCATTCGCCGCCCATGGCCTGAAAAACCGTCTGACACCCGAGTATCTGGCGATCTTCCATACCGGCGTCACCTATCAATTGGTGCACACCTTGGCGCTGTTTGGTGTGGCGCTGCTGGCCACACAGATTCAGGGCCGACTGGTCACTTGGGCCGGCGTGTCATTCACCATTGGCATCCTGCTGTTCTCCGGCAGCCTGTACGTGCTGACCACCACCGGCATCAGCAAGCTCGGCATCATCACCCCGTTTGGTGGCCTGGCGTTCCTGATTGGCTGGCTATGCCTGGGCCTCGCCGCCTGGCGCTTGCAACCAACCGCTTGACGCTTGGTGCTGACCTTTAGGTCATGATCGGGCTAGAATGCCAGCCCCTAAAAATGATGGCGGCGTTACGCATGCGCATTCAGTTGAACGGTGAATCCCTTGAACTGCCCGACGGTGAAACCGTTGCGGGCCTGATCACCCGTCTGGAATTGACCGGACGCCGGGTGGCAGTCGAACTCAATCTGGATATCGTCCCGCGCAGCCAGCATGCCGACACCACGCTCAACGACGGCGACAACGTTGAAGTGGTGCACGCCATCGGCGGCGGCTGATCGCCCGCCCCGCAAGGGCACAGAATTCTGCAAGACCCTCACTCCTAAAGAGGATTCCCCATGAGCATCGTTCGTAGCGACAAGCCTTTTGTGCTGGCCGGTCGTACTTACCAGTCGCGTTTGCTGGTCGGTACCGGCAAGTACCGTGACATGGAAGAAACCCGTCAGGCCATCGAAGCCTCGGGTGCCGAGATCGTCACCTTCGCCGTGCGCCGCACCAACCTGGGCCAGATCGAAGGCGAACCGAACCTGCTCGACGTGCTGTCGCCGGAGCGCTACACCTTCCTGCCGAACACCGCCGGTTGTTACGACGCCATCGAAGCTGTGCGCACCTGCCGCCTGGCCCGTGAGCTGCTCGATGGCCACAACCTGGTGAAGCTGGAAGTACTGGCCGACCAGAAGACCCTGTTCCCTAACGTCATCGAAACCCTCAAGGCCGCGGAAACGCTGTTCAAGGAAGGCTTCGACGTGATGGTGTACACCAGCGATGACCCGATCATCGCCCGCCAACTGGCGGAAATCGGCTGCATCGCGGTCATGCCGCTGGCCGGTCTGATCGGTTCCGGTCTGGGGATCTGCAACCCGTACAACCTGCAGATCATCCTCGAAGAAGCCAAAATCCCTGTGCTGGTCGATGCCGGTGTCGGCACTGCGTCCGATGCGACCATCGCCATGGAACTGGGTTGCGATGCGGTGCTGATGAACTCGGCCATCGCCCACGCCCAGCAGCCGGTGATGATGGCTGAAGCCATGAAACACGCCATCGTTGCAGGCCGTCTGGCCTACCTCGCTGGCCGTATGCCGAAAAAACTCTATGCCAGCGCCTCTTCGCCGCTGGATGGTCTGATCAAGTAAGAGCCATTGATGACTGAATCGAACGACACGCCTGTCCAGACGGAAGAGGGCGACGAGCGCCAACACCGCCGCATCAAGAGCTTCGTGATGCGCGCCGGGCGCATGACCGAAGGCCAGCAACGCGGCCTGGATCAGGGCGCGCCGCTTTACGTGCTGCCGCTGGCCGACACCCCGGTGGATTACGATCAAGTGTTCGGCCGTTCGGCACCGCGCTCGCTGGAGATCGGTTTCGGCATGGGCCACTCGTTGCTGGAAATGGCTGCGGCCGCGCCGGATCAGGACTTCATCGGCGTTGAGGTTCACCGTCCGGGTGTTGGCGCGCTGCTCAATGGCGTGCTGACTCAGGGCCTGACCAACCTGCGGGTCTATGATTGCGACGCGATCGAAGTGCTCAACCGCTGCATCGCCGACAACAGTCTCGATCGCCTGATGCTGTTCTTCCCGGATCCGTGGCACAAGAGCCGTCACCACAAGCGCCGTATCGTTCAGGCCTCGTTCGCTGAGCTAGTGCGCAGCAAGTTGAAGGTTGGCGGCATTCTGCACATGGCCACCGACTGGGAACCGTACGCCGAGTACATGCTGGAAGTGATGAACGTCGCCCCGGGCTACCGCAACCTCGCCGAAGACGGCAAGTGCGTACCACGCCCGGCCGAACGCCCGATCACCAAGTTCGAACGCCGCGGCGAACGACTGGGCCATGGCGTGTGGGACCTGAAGTTCGAAAAACTCGCTTAAGCATCACGCAACACCCCTGTAGGAGCTGCGGCACGCTGCGATCTTTGATCTTGATTTTGAAGATCAAAGATCGCAGCGTGCCGCAGCTCAGTTGTTTCTGGAGTTTGCTCAAGTTTGGCTATGATCCGCCGAAAGCTCGAGGCCCCCATTTGTAAAGGAAGACAAATCTTGAAAGCCATTTTTGCCTGCACGCTGGTTCTGGGTCTCATTTGTTGCGCAGCGTGCGAACGGGTAGTCAGTCCCGAGGAATACTTCGCGAGTGCGCAGAGAACGGCGGCAAAGATCGAGCGCGACGCCAATGACCGGATCAAGCGTGAGGCCGCCGGGGAAAGCGTGCAATACACCCCTGAACAGTTGCGCGTTGCCGAAGGTGATCTCGAGGCTCTTGTGGACAACCTCAAGCATGCGTCGGACGGCGGGCACACGCTGGCCACCTATTTTTTGGCCAGCCTGCAGGACAACCCGATGTTTTCCGAGCAGACGCGCTTACAGACCTGTGGTCTTTATCAGCAGGCCATGGATGATGGGGTGTTAGCGGCTGCGGTGGGCTATTACCATTTGTGCGACAAAGCGTATGAACGATTTGATGCGCAAAATCCTGATCATTTGAAATTCTTGCAGTCTCTCGAGCAGTTGCTGCTCAAGCCTGATGCGCATGCTGACGACTATCCGTTGCAGGCCAAACGTTCGCTGTGTTTCGAAGAAAACGGGGCGCCTGCCGGCAAGGTCGGGCCGATGGCCGCCATGCGAGCCCGCGCAGCTGGCTTGGTATTGTCCGAAGACCAGTTTCGGGCTGAGGCCTACTACATACTCGCGTTGACTCGTGTGAACGGCAGCGATATGCGCGACAGCGGCAATATCGAACACTTCGATAAAGCGATAGCGCTGGGCTGCAAGGATTCCGTTGGCCTCAAGGCGATCCTTCAGGCGCAGAGCCGCTTATCGAAGAATCATTGAACCAAGGCCCAATAGTGGGAGCGAGCCTGCTCGCGAAAGCGGTCTGACAATCAACGATGTTGTTGGATGTTAAGACGCCTTCGCGAGCAGGCTCGCTCCCACAGTTGTTTTGGGGCGTTTGCGGAGTCAGCGGCGGTCGGCGACTACGCCGATGAGGACGAGGACTACCAGCAACACAGGCGCCAGGCTGTAGTTGTTGAACTGGCTCAAACCCTTGATCACCCACGGCGTGGCGTAGATCAGCGCGGCGCCGCTGCCGATCACGCAGAGTAGGGCCATCAGTGGCACGCGCAGGGCGCCGGCGATGCTGCCCAAGCGTTGCTCGACCCACCCTTTGAAGTCGGCGCCGAACAGCACCAGCAGGCAGCCCACCAGGGCCAGAGCGATTTCCGATAGGTTGCTGCGGCTCCAGCGGGAGACGGTGGCGAGCAGGTCGAGTATCAAATCCATGCGTTTTCCCTTAGCACTGAAGTCAGTTCAGAAATTGTTGCAGCAAGTCGTTGAGGAACAACTGTCCGCGCTCGGTGGCCGCCAGACGTGACGGTTCGACCTGCAACAGACCGCTTTGTTCTGCCGCGGCCCGGCCTTCAGCGAGGCTTTCCAGCGACAGCCCGGTGCGCTCAGGATACAGGTGCGATTCGACGCCTGCGGTCAGGCGCAAAGCGTTCATCAGAAACTCGAACGGCATCTCGTCGTTGGTCAGCGCTTTCTCGCCGGCTTGAAAGCTTTTTGCCGGGTTGAGATAGTCCTTCGGCAAACGGGTTTTCCAGGTGCGAACGATGCGTCCGTCCGGGTGGCTGAGCTTGCCATGCGCACCCGCACCAATGCCGATGAAGTCGCCAAAACTCCAGTAATTGAGGTTGTGCCGCGCCGGCCGGCCCGCCTGGGCATAAGCCGACACTTCGTATTGCGCATAACCGTGTTCCGCCAGCAGCGCTTGCCCGGCCTCTTGAATGTCCCACAGCGTGTCATCTTCCGGCAGCACCGGCGGCTGGTTCCAGAACACGGTGTTCGGTTCCAGCGTCAGTTGATACCAGGAAATGTGCGTCGGATTCAGTGCGATGGCCTGGCGCAGGTCGCTCAAGGCATCGTCCAGCGACTGGTCGGGCAAACCGTGCATCAAGTCGAGATTGAAGTTATCGAACCCGGCCTGACGTGCCATGCCGGCCGCACGCACCGCTTCGTCACCGTTGTGAATCCGCCCCAGCGCCTTGAGCTTTTCTTGCTGGAAGCTCTGGATGCCGATCGACAGGCGATTGATCCCCAGCTTGCGGTAGGCGACGAACTTCTCTTGCTCGAAGGTCCCGGGGTTGGCTTCCAGAGTGATTTCGATGTCGTGGGCAAACGGAATGCGCTGTTCGACGCCTTCCAGCAGCCGCCCGAGGGCTTCGGCGCTGAACAGGCTCGGCGTGCCGCCACCAAAGAAGATCGAACTGATTTCACGACCGTACACGGCGTGCAGGTCCTGATCGAGATCGGCCAACAGCGCATCAACGTATTCCTGCTCCGGCAAAACCGGGCTGGCGGTGTGTGAGTTGAAATCGCAATACGGACATTTGCGCACACACCACGGGATGTGGATGTACAGCGCCAGGGGCGGCAGCGTCGGCAACGGCGCCCGAGGCGAAGAGGCGGCGCCGCCGACAATCAGCGACGACGCAGAAGAATCACCGGTCATTTCAGGCCCAGACGCTGGCGCAGCAGATCCATTGCACGGGCGCGGTGGCTGATCTGGTTCTTGTCGGCCGGACTCAGTTCGGCGCTGGACACATCACGCTCCGGCACCCAGAACAGCGGGTCATAACCGAAACCGTGCTCGCCGCTGGCAGCGCTCAGTATCCGTCCGTGCCACAAGCCTTCGCAGAGGATCGGCAACGGATCATCGGCGTGACGCACCAGCGCCAGCACGCAAACGAACTGCGCACCGCGCTCGGCTTCCGGCACATCTTTCAGTGCATCGAGCAATTTGGCATTGTTCGCCGCATCGCCCTTGCCGTCGGCATAGCGCGCCGAATAGATGCCTGGCGCACCGCCAAGGAAATCCACCGCCAGACCGGAATCGTCGGCCAGCGCCGGCAACCCGGAAATGCGTGCGGCGTTGCGTGCCTTGAGGATCGCGTTCTCGACGAACGACAGACCGGTTTCTTCCGGCTCGACCTTGCTCCACTCGCCAATCGAGCGCAGTTGCACCGATTCGCCGAGCATGGCCTGGAGTTCTTTGAGTTTGCCGGCGTTATGGCTGGCCAGTACGAGCTGCTTGATGTTCATCATTCGCCGGGAAAGAGTTCTTGGTTGAAATTGATGGTGTTGATCTTGTCGCCGTTCTGCACCTTGATTTCAAAGGTGCGGGTTTCCTGCTGAGGCACCGGGTACTGGGCGATGTAGTAGATCGCACCCTGCTCGGTGACTTGCTTGAAATTCAGCGGCACGCTCTGGCTGGTCAGGTCTTTGACCGTGCCGGTGACATTGGCGACCAGCGGTTTGCCATCCTTGATCACCGAGACATTGATCACGCCCTGATTTTTGCTGCGAATCAGTTCAGCCGCCTTGGCGATGTCCGGCGTCAGAAACGTCGAGTTGAAAGTGTTGTAGTGCACCGTGACATCGCCGAAGGTTTCCTTGCGTTCGCCCTTGATGACGTCGGCCGCCATGGCGCTGGCGCTCAGGCAGGCAGTCAATAACAACAACGCTAAACGACCCATGATCGTGCTCCTCGAAATGACGGGATTCAGACCGCGACTTTGTGGTCTGCAAGCTGCGGGCTGCTGACGCGGTAGATACCGATCTCACCTAACAGATTAGGCCATAGCTTACTGGCCCACCCGTGGCGGTGCTGTTGATCCACGGCAAGCCGATCAATGACCTTCGCATCACGTTCGCGGCAAAGTTCTTCAAAGTCTTCGAAGGTGCAGAAGTGAATGTTCGGTGTGTTGTACCAGGTGTACGGCAGAAACTCGGACACCGGCATGCGGCCTTTGCTTGCCAGGTACCAGCGGCAGCGCCAGTGCCCGAAGTTCGGGAAGGTGATGATGCACTGACGGCCGACCCGGAGCATTTCGTCGAGGATCTTGTCCGGGTAATGCACAGCTTGCAGGGCCTGGGTCATGACGACGATGTCGAAACTGTTGCTGGCGAAGTTGCCCAGCCCCTTGTCCAGATCCTGTTCGATGACGTTGACGCCTTTGGCCACGCACTGGGCGATGTTGTCGGCGTCGTTTTCCAGGCCATAACCGGTGACGTTCTTGTTGTCGCGCAGCCAGGTCAGCAGCTCGCCGTCACCGCAACCGAGGTCGAGGACGCGGCTGCCGGCGGGGATCCATTCCTGGATGATTTCCAGATCTGCTCTCATGGCTTTCTCACAGCGTGATGCGGTTCATGTAATTGCCGAACGCCTGCAAATAGCGCGGGATCGGAATCAGGAAGGCGTCGTGGCCCTGCGGTGCGTCGATTTCCAGATAGCTGACGTCTTTGCGCGCCGCCATCAGTGCATCCACCAGTTCCCGCGAGCGGGCAGGGGAGAAGCGCCAGTCGGTGGTGAACGACATCACGCAGAACTTGGCCGTGGCGTTTTCAAAGGTTTTCGCCAGGTTATCGTCGAAGTTCGCTGCCGGATCGAAGTAATCCAGCGCCTTGGTCATCAACAGATAGGTGTTGGCGTCGAAGCGTCCGGAGAACTCTTCGCCCTGATAACGCAGGTAGCTTTCGACCTGGAACTCGACGCTGTGGAAGTCGTAGTTGAGCTTCTCGCTCTTGAGGCCACGGCCGAATTTCTCGCCCATGGAATCGTCGGACAGATAAGTGATGTGCCCGACCATGCGCGCCAGCATCAAGCCGCGTTTGGGGATCACGCCGGCTTCCTGGAACGAACCGCCGTGGAATTCCGGGTCGGTGAGGATCGCCTGACGCGCAACTTCGTTGAAGGCGATGTTCTGCGCCGACAGTTTTGGCGCCGAGGCGATAGCCAGACAATGGCGCACGCGGTCCGGGTAAGTGATGGTCCATTGCAATGCCTGCATGCCGCCGAGGCTACCGCCGATGACGGCCGCCCACTGGCCGATGCCGAGCAGGTCGGCCAGGCGCGCCTGGCTGTGTACCCAGTCCTCCACGGTCAGCACCGGGAAGTCGGCACCGAATGGCTTGCCGGTCTCCGGGTTAATGCTGCTGGGGCCGGTGGAGCCGTTGCAGCCGCCCAGATTATTCAGACTAACCACGAAGAACTTGCTGGTGTCGATCGGTTTGCCGGGGCCGATGCAGCTGTCCCACCAACCGGGTTTGCGGTCGTCGGGGCTATGGTAGCCGGCGGCGTGGTGATGGCCGGACAAGGCGTGGCAGATCAGCACGGCGTTGCTCGCCTGTGCGTTGAGCGTGCCGTAGGTTTCGTAGATCAGGTCATAAGCGGGCAGCGAACGGCCGCAGGCCAAGGCCAGAGGTTCGCTGAAGTGCGCCGTTTGCGGCGTCACCAGACCAACAGAATCGGGGGGAAAGGCAGCTGGCATCGACCCTGCTCTCGTTGAAATGAGGCGTAAGTCTAAAGACCGGGGGGGTTAGCGGCAAGCAACTACCTGCGCTCGTTCCCACGCTCTGCGTGGGAATGCCTCATTGGACGCTCGGCGTCCGCTTCGGCAGGGGACGCGGAGCGTCCCGGGATGCATTCCCACGCGGAGCGTGGGAACGATCAGCGCATTAGGTCAGGCAAATCCGGCAACTTCTTCGGCGAGCAGATCTTCACTCGCTTCTGCCGGTTCAACTCGCCACTGAGCAAACTGACCTGGCTTTTGGACACCCCAAACGCCTTGGCCAGAAAGCCCATCAGATAAGCATTGGCCTTGCCCTCAACCGGCGGTGCAGTCAGACGAATCTTCAGGCGATCCCCATGCAGCCCGGCGAAGTCATCGCTGCGGGCTGCCGGTTGCAGGTGACACTCGAGGATCAAGTCGTCACCGTCCCATCGAAACCAGCTCACATCAGCAGACGGAGGATTTCCGGCATCATCGTCATCGCCGCCAGATTGTTGATCACCAGCATGTCGATCAGTTTCAGCGCGAGGAAGGCGAAGATCGGCGACAGATCCAGACCGCCAAGGTTTGGCAGGATTTTGCGGAACGGCGCCAGCGCCGGCTCGCAGATCTGGTTGACCAGCTCAGCACCCGGATTGTGGCTGCCCGGTGCAACCCACGACAGAATCACGCTGATGATCAGGGCGAAGAAGAAGATCTTCAGGAACAGCGCGGTCACGCCGATCAGCGACCAGATAAACAGTTGCAGCGGGTTACCGGTGGTGCCGTAAGTCAGCAGCAGGGTCAACGCCATCAGCGCCAGTTGCACCAGAATCGCCAGCACCAGCGACGACATGTCCAGACCAAACAGGCTCGGAATGATCCGGCGCAGTGGTTTGAGCAGTGGCTGGGTCGCTTTGACGATGAACTGGCACAGCGGGTTGTAGAAGTTCGCCCGCACCAGTTGCAGTACGAAACGCAGCAGCACGATCAGCAGGTACAGACTGCCGAGGGTTTGCAGCACGTAAACCGCTGCGGTATTCAATCCAATCATGTAAGGCTCCTTATTTGCCCAGTTGTTCGGCCATTTCGGCCGAGCGGTGCGCGGCGGCGCCGAGTGCGGTTTCGACCAGTGCTTCAAAGCCATTGGCCTGGAATGATTTGATTGCAGCTTCCGTGGTGCCGTTTGGCGAAGTCACGCGGCGGCGCAGTTCGGCGGCGTCAACGTCGCTGGAGACGGCCATATGCGCGGCGCCCAGTGCGGTCTGCAGGGTCAGTTGTTCTGCGATGTCTTTCGGCAGGCCGAGTTTGACGCCGGCGGCGGTCATGGCTTCGATCAGCAGGAAGAAATAGGCAGGGCCGGAACCTGACACAGCGGTCACGGCGTCCAGTTGCTGTTCTTCCTTCAGCCACAAGGCGATGCCGACGGCGGACAGCAGCTCTTCGGCTTGCTGGCGTTGCTCGGCGGTCACTTCGCTGGTGGCGTACAAGCCGCTGACGCCCTGACGCAGCAGCGCCGGGGTGTTGGGCATGCAGCGCACGATCGGCTGCTCGCCGAGCCACGCAGTCATGCTGGCGCAGGTGATACCGGCAGCAATCGAAACCACCAATTGATTGGGTTTCAGGCTTGGGCGAATCGCTTCGCACACGGTTTTCATTGCCTGCGGCTTGACCGCCAGCACGATCACATCGACGCCGTCGATGGCCTGAGCGTTATCGGCGAAGGTTTCGATGCCGTGTTCGGCACTGACCTTGGCGCGGGTTTCTTCACCCGGGTCGCTGGCACGGATCTGCCCGGCTTCCAGCCCCTTGGCGCGCAGGCCGCCAATCAGACTGGCCGCCATGTTGCCCGCACCGATAAACGCAATACGTGTGTTGCTCATGTGTGGTCCTTATCTGGAAACGTTCAAGATTGGGAATAGTCGCGGGCGCCAAACAGGGCCGTACCGATACGAACCCAGGTGGCGCCTTGGGCGATGGCCGACTCAAGGTCGTGGCTCATGCCCATGGAAAGTGTGTCGAGCGGCAGATCAAGGCTCGCCTGCAATTTCTGCACGGCGGCGAAGGCCGCGTCTTGCTCGGCGCGGTCGTCGGTCGGCTCGGGAATCGCCATCAGGCCGCGCAGTTTCAGGCGCGGCAGTGCGCTGATCGCGGCGGCCAATGCCGGAAGGTCAGCCGGAGTGCAGCCGGATTTACTGGCTTCGCCGCTGACATTGACCTGAACGCAGATGTTCAGCGGCGGCAGTTCAGCCGGGCGCTGTTCGGACAAGCGTTGAGCGATTTTCAGGCGATCCACGGAATGCACCCAGTCGAAATGCTCGGCGATGGCGCGAGTCTTGTTCGATTGAATGGGGCCGATGAAGTGCCAGATCAAGGGCAGGTCAGCCAGTTCGAGCTGTTTGCCCAAGGCTTCCTGCAGGTAGTTCTCGCCAAAGTCACGCAGGCCGGCGGCATATGCTTCGCGCAGGGCCTGGGCGGGTTTGGTCTTGCTGACCGCGAGCAACTGGACGCTGTTTTCAGCGCGGTTTGCAGCTGTTACCGCTGCCTGGATGCGCGAACTAACCAGTTGGATGTTGTCTGCTATCGTGGACATCAAGAGGCGCCAGCGGTCGGAAGGTTCGCGGCATTCTACTGGAATTGAGGAGCGCTATGGATATCACTGAACTGCTGGCCTTCAGCGCCAAACAAGGCGCTTCCGACCTGCACCTGTCGGCCGGTCTGCCGCCGATGATCCGTGTCGATGGCGATGTGCGGCGGATCAATCTGCCGGCGCTGGATCACAAGCAAGTGCACGAACTGATCTACGACATCATGAACGACACCCAGCGGGTCGACTTCGAGAAACATCTGGAAACCGACTTTTCCTTCGAAGTGCCGGGTGTGGCGCGTTTCCGCGTCAACGCTTTCAACCAGAACCGTGGCGCAGGCGCCGTATTCCGTACCATTCCGTCGAAAGTGCTGAGCATGGAAGACCTCGCCATGGGCGACGTCTTCCGCAAGATTACCGATGCGCCGCGCGGTCTGGTGCTGGTCACCGGGCCGACCGGTTCCGGCAAATCAACCACGCTGGCGGCGATGATCGATTACCTCAATACCCACCGGCATCACCACATCCTGACTATCGAAGATCCGATCGAGTTTGTTCACGAATCGCGCAAATGCCTGATCAATCAGCGTGAAGTCCACCGTGATACCCGCAGTTTCGCCACTGCGTTGCGCTCGGCACTGCGTGAAGACCCGGACGTGATTCTGGTCGGCGAGATGCGTGACCTGGAAACCATTCGCCTGGCGCTGACCGCTGCCGAAACCGGGCACTTGGTATTCGGCACGCTGCACACCACCTCGGCGGCGAAAACCATCGACCGCGTGGTCGACGTGTTCCCCGGTGACGAGAAGTCGATGGTGCGTTCGATGCTGTCCGAGTCGTTGCTGGCGGTGGTCTCGCAGACGTTGATCAAGAAGATCGGCGGCGGGCGGGTGGCGGCGCACGAGATCATGCTGGGCACGTCGGCGATCCGTAACCTGATCCGTGAGGACAAGGTGGCGCAGATGTATTCGGCGATTCAGACGGGTGGGTCGTTGGGCATGCAGACACTGGACATGTGCCTGAAGGATCTGCTGACCAAGGGCTTGATCAGCCGCGAGCATGCGCGGGAGAAGGCGCGGACGCCGGATAATTTCTGAGGGAGTGATCGTTCCCACGCTCTGCGTGGGAATGCAGCCCGGGACGCTCTGCGTCCCTGCCGAAGCGGACGCGGAGCGTCCATTGAGGCATTCCCATGCGGAGCATGGGAACGATCGGTATGGTGTTAGCGCTGAACCACGCGCATCTGGTTTTGCTCTTTCGGCAACACACGCTTGGCAACCACGTAATGCTGCTGCCAGTACGGCTTGTTCAGCGTATCGATGCTCACCGCTTTGCCACGACGTGGCGCGTGGATAAAGCGGTCGTTGCCCAAGTAGATGGCTACATGGTTGACCCGACGGCTCTTGATGTTGAAGAAAATCAGGTCGCCCGGCTTCAGATCCTTGCGCTCGACTTTCTCGCCGTGACCGCTGGCCATGGCGTTGGAGGTGCGTGGCAGGTCGAACGTAGCGTCGTTGAACGCGTATTTCACCAGACCGCTGCAATCAAAACCTTTACTTGGGCTGCTGCCGCCCCAACGATAAGGGGTACCGAGGACGTTCACCGCACGGCTCAGCACATTGCTGCTTTCCTTGCTCGCCATCGGTGGCACCAGCTTGCTGTGGCTCTTGCTGCTCAGCGTGGTGGTTTTGCTTTTGCTGCTTTTGCTCGATGGAGCCGAAGCATGGGATTTAGGGGTAAAGCCGTTAACGTTGGGAAGACGTTGCTCACGATTGGTGGCGTGGGCGGCCAGTGGCATTAATAGGCAGATGGTTAGCCATGTCTTGAAAAATGGTCGCATTAGGCGTGGCTCTTTAGTGATAGCGCGCAACTTTATAACAGAGTTTTTTTTCATTCCGAGTCCGTTGGTCGATTCAGTTGGAGGCCAACGGAACCAAATAAGCGGCAAATGGACGCAATTGTCGGACAGAAGTCAGGTGCTATAAGGCTTTGACGGTAGCAACCGTAACATTTGCCGTACGTCGGCTACCTGTAAAAAAGTCACAAAGAATTCAAGAATATTTATCTATCGTGTGAATCGAGGTCTTCATGAACCCCTATCAACAATTTGTTCAGCAGCAAGATACGCACAGCAAAATCATCGGTTATCTGCTGTGGATTTTCGGTTTTACCGGTGCTCACCGCTTCTATTACGGCAAGCCGGTGACCGGGACGATCTGGTTTTTCACCTTCGGTTTGCTGGGTATTGGCTGGCTGATCGATCTGTTCTTGATCCCGGCAATGGATCGCGAGGCGGATCTGCGTTTTACCGCAGGGCCGATCGAGTACAACGTGGCGTGGATTCTGCTGACGTTCCTTGGCGCGCTGGGCGTGCACCGGATGTATCAGGGCAAGTGGATCAGTGGACTGATCTATCTGCTGACAGGCGGGTTGTTCTTTCTGGGGGTGCTGTATGACTTCTGGACGCTGAATGATCAGGTATCCGTACGCAACGCCGAAGGCAGAGGCGCCTTCCAGTAAGCCATCGCTGGCAAGCCAGCTCCCACAGGTTTTTGCGCTAACCCAAAGATAGCGCAAAAACCTGTGGGAGCTGGCTTGCCAGCGATTGGGGGCAACCCGGTATCAAGCCTGGTGGCTGATCCGCCCATCCACCAAGGTGTAACGAACCACACCCGGCAAAGTGTGCCCAATGAACGGGCAGTTCTCACCCTTCGACAACCAGTTCTCACCGGCCACCGTCGAAGCCTGCGGATCGAACAACACGATATCCGCCGCACCACCTACCGCCAGTTTGCCGGCCGGCAGACGCAACGCTTCAGCCGGGCCTGCACTCAGACGCGCCAGCAAGGTCGGCAGATCCAGCAACCCATCCTCAACCAGCGTCATCGCCAGCGGCAGCAACAGTTCAACACTGCTGATGCCCGGCTCGGTCGCGCCGAACGGCGCCAGTTTGGCGTCGCGTTCGTGCGGCTGGTGATGGCTGGAAATCGCCGAGACCACACCGGACTTCACCGCTGCACGCAGGCCATCACGGTCAGCACGCGTACGCAGCGGCGGTTGCACGTGGTACAGGCTGCTGAAGTCGATCAGCGCTTCATCAGTCAGAATCAACTGATACAGCGCGACATCCGCCGTCACCTTCAAACCACGGGCCTGAGCCTGAGCAATCAGGGCAACACCGCGAGCACTGGTCAACTGACTGAAATGCGCACGTACGCCGGTCTGCTCAACCAGCAGCAGGTCACGGGCAAGGGCCACGGTTTCAGCGGTTTCTGGAATCCCCGGTAAGCCGAGGAAACTGGCGACAGCGCCTTCGTGAGCCAAGCCACCTTCAGCCAAGTCGTGATCCTGCGAATTGAAGATCACCGTCAGGTCGAAGGTCGCCGCGTATTCCAGTGCCCGGCACAGAGTGCGGGTGTTGCGGAAGCTCTCCAGACCGTTGCCGAACGCCACGCAACCAGCGTCGCGCAGCGCCACCAGTTCGGCCAGTTGCTCGCCGTCCAGACCTTTGCTCAGCGCGCCGATCGGGAACACCTTGGTGTTGCCGGCCTCGCGAGCGCGATCGAGGATCAGTTCGGCCACGGCCGAGGTGTCGAGCACCGGCTTGGTTTTCGGCGGGCAGCACAGGCTGGTCACGCCGCCGGCCGCCGCAGCGCGGGTTTCGCTGATGATCGAGCCTTTGCGGCTGTAACCCGGCTCGCGCAGGGCCACGTTCAGATCGACCAGGCCCGGAGCGGCAACGAGGCCTTGGGCATCAATGGTTTCTACTGCCGTGAAACCCGCTGGAGCGGCGCCGAGGGCGACGATCTTGCAGGCTTCAACGTGAATGTCGGTGATTTGATCCAGGCCGCTGCTTGGATCGATGACGCGTGCGCCGAGAATGCTGAGCTTCACTGGGCGTTCTCCTGCTCGAATTGACGCTGCGCGGTTTGCCCGCTCATGGCCATGGACAACACAGCCATACGAATTGCGATGCCGTAGGTCACCTGATTGAGGATCACCGAGTGCGGGCCGTCGGCCACTGCGGACTCGATTTCCACCCCCCGGTTGATCGGCCCCGGGTGCATGACGATGCAATCGGGTTTGGCCCCGGCCAGACGCGCGGTGGTCAGGCCGAACAGTCGGTAGAACTCACCTTCGCTCGGCAACAGGCCGCCGGTCATGCGTTCACGCTGCAGGCGCAACATGATCACCACGTCGACGTCTTTCAGGCCTTCGGTCATGTCGGTGTAGACCTTCACGCCGTATTGCTCGATGCCGATCGGCAGCAGGGTCTTCGGCGCAATCACGCGGATGTCCGGGCAGCCGAGGGTCTTCAGCGCGAGCATGTTCGAGCGCGCAACCCGCGAGTGCAGGATGTCGCCAACGATGGCCACCGAGAGGTTTTCGAAACCGCCCTTGTGCCGACGGATGGTGAGCATGTCGAGCATGCCCTGCGTCGGGTGGGCGTGACGGCCGTCGCCGCCGTTGATGATTGCCACTTGCGGGCATACATGTTCGGCGATGAAGTGCGCGGCGCCGGAATCACCGTGGCGTACGACGAACATGTCGGCGGCCATGGCTTCGAGGTTGCGCAGGGTGTCGAGTAGGGTTTCACCTTTACTCGCCGACGAGGTCGACACGTTCAGGGTAATTACGTCTGCCGACAGCCGCTGGGCCGCCAGTTCGAAGGTGGTGCGGGTGCGCGTGGAGTTTTCGAAGAACACGTTGCACACGGTTTTGCCGCGCAGCAACGGGACTTTCTTCACCGCCCGGGCACCGACTTCGAGGAACGAGTCGGCAGTGTCGAGGATTTCCGTCAGCAACTCGCGGCGCAGGCCGTCGAGCGAGAGGAAGTGGCGCAGCTGGCCCTGATCATTGAGCTGCAGCGGGCGCTTGGTATCTAGAGGCGTCATCGCGAAGGGGACTCTCAATAGGGCGGATTAAAGGTTGAAGTCTTGCAGTTCGAGCGTCAGCGGCTCGGGGCCGGACAGCTTCACCCGTTCATGTGCGGCCAGCGACAGCGTCGCGCCAACCACGTTCGGGCGGATCGGCAGCTCGCCGGCGTCGAGGTCCAGCAGGCAGACCAGGGTCACGCTGGCCGGGCGGCCGTAGTCGAACAATTCGTTCATGGCGGCGCGGATGGTGCGGCCGCTCATCAATACGTCGTCGATCAGCACCAGATGCTGGCCTTCGATCTCGAAGGGCAGGGCGGACGGGCGCACTTGCGGGTGCAGGCCGTTCTGGCTGAAGTCGTCGCGGTAAAAGGACACATCCAGCGTGCCCAGTGGCGCATCGCTGCCCAATTCCTTAAGCAAGGCCTGCGCGACCCAGATGCCGCCGGTGCGAATGCCGATGTAACGCGGTTCAGTGATTTCACGCTGGGCAAGGTGCGCCTTGAGGCGGGTCGCCATCTGGCTGATCAGATCGGCGGGATTTGGCAGGCTCATGGTTGCTCCTTGTTGGGGGCGAGTCGGATCCTTGGACACGACTCGGTTTTTCACTCAAAAGAAAAGCGCCGAAGCGCTTGTCAGGATTCAAACAATGCAGTGTTTTCATCGAGCCAGCCCTGCAACAGCAGAGCGGCGGCGATGGCGTCCACCGGGTTGTCGCGGTAACTGCCTTTCTGACCGCCACGGGCCAGTCGCTCGCCTTTGGCTTCAAACGTGGTCAGGCGTTCGTCGTGGGTATAGAAGGGCAGATTGAAGCGGCCATTGAGGCGGCGGGCAAACTTTTCCGCGCGTACGCACATGTCGCTCGGGGTGCCGTCCATGTTCAGCGGCAGTCCGACAACAACGGCATCGGGTTTCCATTCTTTTATAAGGGCTTCGACCTGGTTCCAGTCCGGCACGCCGTTCTGTGCCTTCAAGGTGCACAGCTCACGAGCCTGGCCGGTAATCACCTGGCCGACCGCGACGCCGATCTGTTTGGTGCCGTAGTCGAAGCCGAGAATCAGGCGCAGGGCCATCAGGCGTGACCTGCCTGGCTGGTCAGCAGGCTGAGGTTGATCCCCAGGTGCCGGGCCGCCGCTTCCAGACGCAATTCGCTGCTGGTATTGAACAGGATGTCGGCGTCGTACGGGCAGTTCAGCCAGGCGTTGTCGGCGAGTTCCGCTTCCAGTTGCCCGGCTTCCCAACCGGCGTAACCGAGGGCAATCAGGCTTTTTGCTGGGCCGACGCCGTCAGCGATGGCGAACAGCACGTCCTGCGAGGTCGAGAGGGCCAGATCACCCTCCAATTGCGCGGTGGCCAGAAAGGTCTTGCCCGCCGGGTGCAGAACAAAACCGCGATCGGTCTGCACCGGGCCGCCAATGAAGATCGGCACATGCTGGCAGAGTGCTGGCGGGTCAATGTCCGGACGTAATTGCTCAAGGATGTCGGCCAGATTCAGCTCTTGCGGCCGGTTGACCACAATCCCCATAGCGCCATTGGCCGTGTGCTCGACGATGTAGGTCAAGGTGTGGGCAAAGTTCGGGTCGGCCATGTGTGGCATGGCGATCAGGAATTGATGCTTGAGGTAGCTGGGGCTGACGTTTTTCATGTGCGCTAGTGTGGCGTTCGGGGGGCAAACTGACAAGCTGGAGATGCTGACAGCAACACAGATCCATTGTAGGAGTGAGCCTGCTCGCGATAGCGGTGTGCCAGAATCGAAATTGTTGACTGATACACCGCTATCGCGAGCAGGCTCACTCCTACAAGGGGTTGCGGTGTGTCAGTTGCTTGAGAGCTTGTCGCCCCGGGCAAATTTCCAGGTACGAATGATTTCCAGGCGGTCGATGTCCGACAAGTCCCCGGTAAACGGCGCAAACGGTGCCGCCAGTCGGACAATGCGCTGCGCCGCCTGATCCAGCAGCGGCTGGCCGGAGGATTCCAGCACCAGCACTTCATACAGCGAACCGTCGCGGTTGATCGAGACCATCAGGCGCAAATTGCCGTAGATCTGCTTGCGCCGTGCTTCTTCGGGGTAATTGAGGTTGCCGATGCGCTCGACCTTCTTGCGCCAGTCATCCTTGTACCAGGCACCCTTGTCGCGCATGGTCGACGCCGCGCTCAAACGGTGGATGCGCGGGCGCTTGGCGTACAGCTGTTGTTCCTTGGCCAGTTCGGCTTCAAGACTGGCGATGTCGCTGGACAGCTGTGAGCTGTCGAACTCCGGCGCGTCGACTGTCGGTTTGACTTCGGTTTTGGCTTCTTCTTTCTTGGTCGGCGCTTTTTTAGGTTTCGGCGCGACGGTGGTCACCGCAGCTTTGGGTGCGGCT
The DNA here is from genome assembly GCF_054790525.1 of Pseudomonas sp. Mb7. Taxonomy (NCBI): domain Bacteria; kingdom Pseudomonadati; phylum Pseudomonadota; class Gammaproteobacteria; order Pseudomonadales; family Pseudomonadaceae; genus Pseudomonas; species Pseudomonas sp. Mb7. Next base: position 5,214,266 of record NZ_CP186501.1, on the reverse strand, counting down.
TCCTGTACTTGCGGTTTGGCGGCCGGTGGCGGGGTGACTTTTTTGACCTGATTGTCCTGGAACGGCGCCACCTCAGTGGTCTTCGGAATCGCCTTCTTGTCCAGCGTGCCGCTGCCTTCCTGATGCTGTTGAGCGAGAAAGTCAGCCTTCTCCGGCTTCTTTTCGCTCTTGAAGGTGGCGAGGGTGATTTCCAGGGTTTTGCTGATTTGCTTGGGCTCGACCATCGTGAAGCCGACGCCGAGCAGCAGCGCCAAATGGATCAGCGCCGCGAGAAACAGGGTAAAACCGAGGCGATCGGCCGGGCGCACGCCACGGTGGGCGAGTTCTGCGGGCAGATCGGACGGGAGGGTCATGACAAGAAAACCAACATCGCGTTTTTCAGAGGCTGCGCATGATAACGCAATGTTGGTTTCACGCCTTGGGCTTCACGCTTCAAGCGACAGACTGCATGTGACGTGCATCAAGCTTGTGGCTTTTTGCCGGCGGCTTGCAGCTTCTTGGCGATGGCGTCCATCAGCATGCCGCCGATATCAGTGCCAAACGCATTGTCGATTTCACGGATGCAGGTCGGGCTGGTGACGTTGATTTCTGTGAGGCTTTCGCCGATCACATCGAGGCCAACGAACAGCAGGCCTTTCTCACGCAACGTCGGGCCGACCTGCGCGGCGATCCAGCGATCCTTGTCGGTCAGCGGGCGCGCTTCACCACGGCCACCGGCAGCCAGGTTGCCACGGGTTTCGCCCTGCGCCGGAATCCGTGCCAGGCAGTAATCCACCGGCTCGCCGTCGATCATCAGGATGCGTTTGTCACCGTCCTTGATCGCCGGCAGGTAGGCCTGGCCCATGATCTGCTGGCCACCGAGGGCGGTCAGGGTTTCCAGAATCACCGACAGGTTCGGGTCACCGGCACGGTGACGGAAAATCGAAGTACCGCCCATGCCGTCCAGCGGCTTGAGGATCACGTCACCGTGTTTCGCGGCGAATTCACGCAACACGTCAGCGCGGCGGCTGACGATGGTTGGCGGCGTGCACTGCGGGAACAGCGTGGCGAACAGTTTTTCATTGCAGTCGCGCAGGCTCTGCGGTTTGTTCACCACCAGCACGCCAGCGGTTTCGGCCTGTTCGAGCAGGTAGGTGGAGTAGACGAACTCCATGTCGAACGGCGGATCCTTGCGCATCAGGATCACGTCCAGATCGCTCAGCAGGTTGTCCTGTTCGGCGTCCAGTTCGAACCATTTTTCCGGGTTGGCAAAGACTTTCAGCGGCTTCATGCGCGCCCGGGCCTGACCTTCGCCCTGATACAGGTCGCGCTGCTCCATATAGAACAGTTCCCAGCCACGCTTCTGCGCGGCCAGCAGCATGGCCAGCGAGCTATCCTTTTTATAGGAGATGCTGGCGATAGGGTCCATGACAATCCCGACGCGAACGCTCATTGGGTTTTCCTCGAAAATTGGCTACCGGATCGGTATTGAAAAAGTGCCGCCAGAGTGGCGCCGGGCGGGTTTTCGGTCAAGGAAAAACCCGTCGATAGATTGCATCTGGAGACTGTGCTAAAAAGGCTGGCGTAGCGTGCTGGCCCTTGAGCATCAAGGGTTTCGAGCCATTGATAACCGCAAAACGGACAAATTGATTCGCAAAGGCGACGGTAGAGCCCTCTTATGGAACAGCAGTCCAGCGCCTTGAAGGTCATGGTGATCGACGACTCGAAAACGATTCGTCGCACCGCCGAAACATTGTTGAAGAATGTCGGTTGCGAAGTGATCACGGCGATCGACGGTTTCGACGCTCTGGCGAAGATCGCCGACAACCATCCCGGGATCATTTTTGTCGACATCATGATGCCGCGTCTGGATGGTTATCAGACCTGCGCTTTAATCAAGAACAACAGCGCGTTCAAGGCCACACCGGTGATCATGCTGTCATCGCGTGACGGGCTGTTCGACAAGGCCAAGGGGCGGATTGTCGGTTCTGATCAATTTTTGACCAAGCCTTTCAGCAAGGAAGAACTGCTCAACGCGATTCAGGCCCATGTTCCGGGCTTCGCCGCCGTTTTGCCGCAGTAAGACACGTACAGAGATACGCGGCCAGCGGGCCGCGCGTCGACAAGAAAATGGGGAAAACCATGGCACGTATCCTGATCGTCGATGATTCGCCGACTGAAATGTACAAACTCACCGGCATGCTCGAAAAGCACGGCCATGAAGTGTTGAAGGCCGAAAACGGCGCCGACGGCGTGGCTCTGGCTCGGCAGGAAAAACCCGACGCGGTACTGATGGACATCGTCATGCCCGGCCTCAATGGTTTCCAGGCGACCCGTCAGCTGACCAAAGACCCGGAAACCGGACATATCCCGGTGATCATCATTACCACCAAGGATCAGGAAACCGACAAGGTCTGGGGCACCCGCCAGGGCGCCAAGGATTACCTGACCAAACCGGTCGACGAAGACACCCTGATCAAGACCCTGAACAACGTGCTCGAAGGCTGATCGCGCAACCATGAGCGAATCGCTGACCGCGTTCGAACTGCTCTGGCAGATTGACCAGCGCTGCCGCTTGCTGGCGGCGGACCTGCCGTCGCAACCGGCGCGCCAGGATCGCTGGAGCGGCATCGGCTTTCGCCTCGGCGAGCATTGGTATGTGGCGCCGATGGGCGAAGTCAGCGAAGTGCTGCATGAACCGCGATTTACCCAGTTACCCGGGGTCAAGCCGTGGGTCAAAGGCGTGGCTAACCTGCGCGGGCGGTTGCTGCCGATCATGGATCTGTGCGGTTTCTTCGGCCATGAACTGTCGCCGTTGCGTAAACAGCGGCGGGTATTGGTGGTCGAGCATGGCGATGTGTTTGCCGGGCTGATGGTCGATGAGGTGATTGGTCTGCAGCATTTCGAACAGGACAGCTTCGAACCGATCTCGATCAGCAAGCGCCAGGGCTCCAAGGCCGAGTTCGTCAAAGGCTATTTCCGCCGCGAACAGAACTGGCGGGTGTTCAGCCTGTTTGCGCTGGCCAAATCCCCGGTGTTCATGAGCGTTGCGATATAACAGATTCAACACCGTCCCCTGTGGGAGCGAGCCTGCTCGCGAAGAGGGCGTGTCAGGCAAGATAAATATTGGCTGACCCAGCGCTTTCGCGAGCAGGCTCGCTCCCACAGGGATTGCAGCAGGCCTCAAAGGTGTGGGTTAAGGGCGAGGACCGATGACAAAAGCAAAAACAGGCAAGCCGGCGGAAGGATCGCGCAGTCGCTCGCAGATCATCGTGCTGTTCATCGCACTGATCGTGTTCATCATGCTGCTGTTCGCCAACTTCGCGTACCTCAACACCCAAGCGAACTACGACAAACAGTACATCGGCCACGCCGGTGAGCTGCGCGTGCTCTCGCAACGCATTGCCAAGAACGCCACCGAAGCCGCCGCTGGCAAGGCTGCCGCGTTCAAGTTGCTCAGCGATGCGCGCAACGATTTCGCCCAGCGCTGGGGTTACCTGAAAAAGGGCGACCCGGCCACCGGCCTGCCTCCCGCCCCGGCCACCGTGCGCCCGGAAATGCGCGCCGTGCAGCTCGACTGGGAGCGCCTGCTGAAAAACACCGACGCGATTCTTTCCAGCGAGCAGACCGTGCTGTCGCTGCATCAGGTCGCCGCGACCCTGGCCGAAACCGTGCCGCAGTTGCAGATCGAATACGAAAAAGTCGTCGAAATCCTCCTCCAGCGCGGTGCCCCGGCCGCGCAAGTGGCGATGGCCCAGCGTCAATCGCTGCTCGCCGAACGTATCCTCGGCGCGGTCAACACCGTGCTCGCCGGCGACGAAAACTCCCAGCAAGCCGCCGATGCCTTCGGCCGCGACGCCACCCGTTTCGGCCAAGTGCTCAACGGCATGCTGCAAGGCAACCCGGCGTTGAAAATCAGCCAGGTCGAAGACCGCGACGCCCGTGCGCGTTTGAGCGAAATCTCCGAGCTGTTCCAATTCGTTTCCGGCTCGGTGGATGAAATCCTCGAAACATCGCCGGAGCTGTTCAAGGTTCGTGAATCGGCGAGCAATATCTTCAGCCTCTCGCAAACCCTGCTCGACGAAGCCTCGCACTTGGCCACTCGCTTCGAGAACCTTGCCGGTGGGCGCAACACTGACACCATCGGCGGTTACGTCCTCGGTTTGCTGGCGCTGGCCTCAATCATCCTCATCGGTCTGGTCATGGTTCGCGAAACAAATCGCCAGTTGCGCGAAACCGCCGAGAAGAACGAGCGCAACCAGAACGCGATCATGCGTCTGCTCGATGAAATCGAAGACCTCGCCGACGGCGACCTCACCGTGACCGCTTCGGTGACGGAAGACTTCACCGGCACCATCGCCGACTCGATCAACTATTCCGTCGATCAGTTGCGCGATCTGGTCGCCACCATCAACCTTACCGCCGGCCAGGTCGCCGCAGCGGTGCAGGAAACCCAGGCCACCGCCATGCATCTGGCCCAGGCTTCGGAGCATCAGGCCCAGCAGATTTCCGAAGCCTCGACCGCGATCAGCGACATGGCCGAATCCATCGATCAGGTCTCGGCCAACGCCGCCGAGTCTTCTGCGGTAGCGGAGCGTTCGGTGGAAATCGCCAACAAGGGCAACGAGGTGGTGCACAACACCATCCACGGCATGGACAACATTCGCGAACAGATTCAGGACACCGCCAAACGGATCAAGCGTCTCGGCGAGTCGTCGCAGGAAATCGGTGACATCGTCAGCCTGATCGACGACATCGCCGACCAGACCAACATCCTCGCCCTCAACGCGGCGATTCAGGCGTCGATGGCCGGTGATGCCGGGCGCGGTTTCGCCGTGGTCGCCGATGAAGTGCAGCGGCTGGCCGAACGCTCGTCCGCCGCCACACGGCAGATCGAAACCCTGGTGCGGGCGATTCAGACCGACACCAACGAAGCGGTCATCTCGATGGAACAAACCACTACCGAGGTGGTGCGTGGCGCGCGACTGGCGCAGGATGCCGGTGTGGCCCTGGAAGAAATCGAAGGCGTGTCGAAGACCCTCGCGGCGCTGATTCAAAGCATCTCCAACGCAGCGCAGCAGCAGACGACTTCGGCCGGGCAGATCTCGCTGACGATGAACGTGATCCAGCAGATCACCTCGCAGACCTCGTCCGGCTCCACGGCCACCGCCGAGAGCATCGGCAACCTGACGAAAATGGCCAGTCAGCTACGGCGTTCGGTGTCCGGTTTCACCTTGCCGGCGGCGACAGATAAAGCGTGAGTGGAGTGGTTATGGGTGATCGGCACGACTATGTGGCCCTCGAATGGGTCAAAGGCGAAATTGCCGAAACGCTGAAACAGGCGCATCAAGCAATTGAAGCCGTGCTCGACGACCCGCAAGCCTTTCCCGGGCTGGACGAGTGCCTGGATTACATCCATCAGGTCCACGGCAGTTTGCAGATGGTCGAGTTCTACGGCGCAGCCTTGCTCGCCGAAGAAATGGAACATCTGGTCGAAGCCTTGCAGCACGAGCGCGTCAGCCATCGCGACGAAGCCCTGCACCTGTTGCTGCAAGCCCTTGGGCAATTGCCGATTTACCTCGACCGCGTGCAGAGCGCCCGGAGAGATTTGCCGTTGGTGGTGCTGCCGCTGATCAACGATCTGCGCAGCGCCCGTGGCGAAAGCCTGCTCTCGGAAACCAGCCTGTTCAGCCCGCAATTGCCCGAACTGGCACCGCTAAACGCAGAAGCGTTGGCACTGCTGGAGCCGGCAGAACTGCCGAACGTACTGCGCAAATTACGCCAGATGCTGCAAATGGCTTTGGTCGGTTTGCTGCGTGAACAGGATGACCAGACCCACCTCGGTTATCTGGCCAAAGTCTTCACCCGCCTCGAAGCGCTGAGCGGTGATTCGCCGCTGAGCCCGCTGTGGCAAGTCGCCTCGGCGCTGGTCGAAGGCATGCGCGAGGGCGTGATCGCCAACAGCCCGGCGCTGCGCAGCCTGTTCAAGGACGCCGACAAAGAACTCAAACGCCTGCTCGATCAGGGCATGGCTGGCCTCAATCAGCCGGCGCCTGCCGAGCTGCTGAAAAGCCTGTTGTTCTATATTGCCAAAGCCGAACATCCCACCGGGCAGATGCTGACCATGAAAGATCGCTACTCCCTGGACGACGCGTTGCCCGACAGCGCGATGGTCGACGAAGAACGCGCGCGCCTGGCCGGCCCCGACCGCGATGCGATGCGCTCGGTGCTGTCGGCGTTGTGTGAAGAACTGGTGCGGGTCAAGGAGCGCCTCGACCTGTTCGTGCGTAGCGACCGTCAGCACACCTCGGATCTGGAAAGCCTGCTCGCACCGCTGCGACAGATTGCCGACACCCTCGCGGTGCTCGGTTTCGGCCAGCCGCGCAAAGTGATCATCGATCAATTAGCTGTCGTGCTCAGCCTCGCCCAGGGCCAGCGCGAACCGAATGACGCGATCCTCATGGACGTTGCCGGTGCGCTGCTTTACGTCGAAGCGACGCTGGCCGGGATGGTCGGCACCGTCGAGCCGGAAAGCCCGGAAGATTCGCGCCTGCCGACCACCGACCTGACGCAGATCCATCAGATCGTGATCAAGGAAGCGCGCATCTGCCTGCAACAGGCCAAGGACATGATCGTCGACTACATCGACGCCGATTGGGATCGCCAGCACCTGCAACCGTTGCCGGCGCTGCTGACTCAGGTGCGCGGTGCGCTGGCGATGATTCCGTTGAACCGCGCGGCAAGTCTGGTCGAGGCGTGCAACGGGTTTATCCGTGAGCATCTGTTGCTTGATCCGCACGAACCGGGTTGGGAAGAGCTGGATCATCTGGCCGATGTCATCAGCAGCCTCGAGTATTACCTCGAACGTCTGAGCGACGATCCGCAGGCATCGAGCGAGCAGTTGCTGGATGTCGCGCAGAAGTCCCTTGCGAGTCTGGGTTTCATTCCAAATGAGCCGCATGTGCCCGTGCTCGAAGACGTGCTCAGCCCCAGCGAAGCGCTGTTGATGCAGGACATGCAAGCGCTCGATGACCCGGAAACCGTGCAGTCGCTGGCCGATGTTCTGGCCAGCCCGGTTTCGGCGCTCAACCCGCCAGCGCTGATCACCCCCGGCAGCCTGATGCCGCCGCCGGCCGATGAAGAACCGGTCGACGATGAGCTGCGCGAGGTGTTCCTCGAAGAGACCGACGAGGTCCTCGAAGTTCTCCACGAATACCTGCCGCGCTGGTCGGCCAATCCGCAGGATCGTGATGCGCTGACCGAACTGCGCCGCGCCTTCCACACCTTGAAAGGCAGCGGGCGCATGGTCCGCGCGCTGATCCTCGGTGAACTGGCCTGGGCGGTGGAAAACCTGCTCAACCGTGTGCTCGAACAAAGTGTCGAACCGGGCTCAGTGGTGCAGCAAGTGCTGACCGACACCGTGCTGTTGCTGCCCGAGTTGATCAGCGAATTCGCCACTAGTAACCAGCGCCAGCGCGGCGATGTCGATCAGCTCGCGGCCCGTGCTCACGCCTTGGCCAAAGGTGACGAGCCATTGGCCGCCGAAGACGTGGACGATGTCGCGGCGCTCGATCCGCTGTTGCTGGAAATCTTCCGCAAAGAAGCCGAGACGCACCTTGCCAGCCTCAACCGTTTCCTCGACCAGGCCGCCGAGCATGTGCCGCTGCAGGCCAGCGACGAACTGCAGCGCGCTTTGCACACGCTCAAGGGCAGCGCCTCGATGGCCGGCGTATTGCCGATTGCCGAACTCGCTGCACCGCTCGATCAACTGGCCCGCGAGTTCAAGGCGCACCAGTTGCCGCTGGACCTCGACGAAGTGGAGTTGCTACTTGAAGCCGAGGGCCTGTTCCGTGTCGGCCTGCGTCAGCTCAAGCATGATCCGCTGGCGCCGATTGTCGGTGCGCAGTCGCTGATCAAGCGCTCGGAAACCCTGCTCGCCGAGCGTCTGGCCTCGATCCTCGATGCGCCCAATACCGGCCTGCGGATCAAGCGCGATCCGCAACTGATCAATAACTTCCTCGCTCAAGGCATGGACATCCTGCTGGATGCTGAGAGCCTGCTACAGCGCTGGCAGCAACACCCCGGCGAGCGTCAGGAACTCAGCGCCTTGCTGGATGAACTGACTACCCTTGGCGAAGGCGCGCATTTGGCGGATTTGCTGCCGGTGGATGTGTTGTGCGAAGCCTTGCTCGATCTCTACGGCGCCGTGGAAGAAAGCAGCCTGGCGGTCAGCGAGCAGTTTTTCCAGGAAGCGCAGAACGCCCACGAAGCGCTGATCAACATGCTCGACGAACTGGCCGCCGGGCAGGAAGTCACGCCGCAGCCAGAGCGGATTCGGGCGTTGCATGATCTGCTCGATCAGAGCCTCGATCCTTCTTCCATGGGCCTGATTCGCAGCGATGGCAGCCGCACCCTGAGCATCCGTGAACTGGGCAGCGCCACCGCTGAGTTGCAGCAAAAGGCAACGGCGCTTGAACACGATGACGAGATTGTCGGGATCTTCCTTGAAGAAGCGGTCGATATTCTCGACAGCTCAGGCCAGGCCTTGCAGCGCTGGTTGAGCGACCCGGACAATGCCGCGCCGCTGTCCTCGTTGCAGCGCGATTTGCACACCCTCAAGGGCGGCGCGCGGATGGCCGAAGTCGAGGCCATTGGCGATCTGGCTCAGGAGCTGGAAAGCTTTTACGAAGGCTTGGTGGATCGTCGCTACCACTACAGCGAAAGCTTGGGGCGCTTGTTGCTCAAGAGTCATGAGCGTTTGGCGCTGCTGCTTGAACAACTGCAACAGCATCAGCCACTGACCCCGGCACAGGATCTGATCGACATTATCCGTCAGGTCCGCCAAGGCCAGAATGTTGCCGAAACTCCGCCAGCAACAGCCGGGCACGACAGCGCTGGCCACGATCCCGAGTTGCTGGAAATCTTCCTCGAAGAAGGTTTCGACATCATCGAAAACTCCGGCGCCGCGCTGCTGCGCTGGCAGGCCGAGCCGGGCAATCGTCAGGAAGTGGAAACCCTGCTGCGCGATCTGCACACCCTCAAGGGTGGCGCGCGGATGGTCGAGATCGGCCCGATCGGCGACCTCGCGCATGAGCTGGAATACCTTTACGAAAGTCTTTCCAGCGGCGCTTTGCAGCCGTCGGCGGAGCTGTTTGCGCTGGTGCAGCGCGGGCATGATCGCTTGGCGCAAATGCTCGATGGCGTGCGCGCCGGGCAACCGTGTCCGCCGGCTGATCGGCTGATCAATGCGATCCAGAATTTCAGCCATCCGGTGACGGTAGAAACGCCGCCAGTGCTACCTGTGCCGGTCAAGACTGACGTTGCGCCGCCAGCTGCCGACGCTGGCGCGGACATGGTCAAAGTCTCCGCCGAACTGCTCGATGAGTTGGTCAATCTGGCCGGGGAAACCTCGATCTTCCGTGGCCGTATCGAACAGCAGGTCAACGACGCGCAGATCGCGCTGAACGAGATGGAAACCACCATCGAACGGATGCGCGATCAGTTGCGCCGCCTCGACACTGAAACTCAGGGGCGGATTCTCAGCCGCCAGCAAGTCGATGCCGAACGTCTCGGCTATGAAGAATTCGATCCGCTGGAAATGGACCGCCATTCGCAGTTGCAGCAACTGTCGCGGGCGCTGTTCGAATCCGCCTCTGACTTGCTCGACCTCAAGGAAACCCTCGACCGCCGTAATCACGACGCCGAGAACCTGTTGCAGCAACAGGGCCGCATCAACACCGAATTGCAGGAAGGCCTGATGCGTACGCGCATGGTGCCGTTCGAGCGCATGTTGCCGCGCCTGAAACGCATCGTCCGCCAGGTCGCTGAAGAGCTGAACAAAGACGTCGCGTTTGTCGTCGGCAACGCCGAAGGCGAGATGGATCGCAATGTGCTGGAGCGCATGGCTGCGCCGCTGGAACACATGCTGCGCAATGCCGTCGATCATGGTCTGGAGTCCGCCGAGGTGCGGCTGGCGGCGGGCAAACCGGCGCAGGGCACGATAAGCCTGGACCTGTCCCGCGAGGGCGGCGACATCGTTTTCGACATTCGCGATGACGGCGCCGGGGTGCCACTGGAAGCGGTGCGGCGCAAGGCGATCAAGCGCGGCATGCTCGCGCCGGATGCCGAGATCAGCGACCGCGACGTGTTGCAGTTCATCCTTCAGCCGGGGTTTTCCACAGCGGAAAAGATCACGCAGATTTCCGGACGTGGCGTCGGCATGGACGTGGTGCATGAAGAAGTGCGGCAACTCGGCGGCAGCATGAGCATCGACTCGGTGCCGGGGCAGGGCGTGCATTTCCGCATTCGGCTGCCGTTCACCGTGTCGGTCAACCGCGCGTTGATGGTGCAGTGTGGCGAGGATCAATACGCGATTCCGCTGAACACCATCGAAGGCATCGTCCGCGTGTTGCCGAATGATCTGGAAGCTCACTTCCGGGTTGATCCGCCGCGCTATCAGTACGGCGGCCAGACCTACGAACTGTGCTATCTCGGCGAACTGCTGAAAACCACGCCACGGCCGAAACTGCTCGGCCAGAATCTGCCATTGCCGGTGCTGCTGGTGCACTACAACGACCGGCGCATCGCGGTGCTGGTCGATACCATGGCCGGCACCCGCGAGATTGTGGTCAAGAGTCTTGGCGCGCAATTCGCGGCGGTGCAGGGCGTGTCCGGGGCGACGATTCTGGGCGATGGCCGGGTGGTGCTGATTCTCGATTTGCTCGCACCGATTCGGGCGATGCAAGCGCGGGTTGCGCAGACACCGACGGTGCCGGAGATCGACAGCGAACCGCAGAAACCGCTGCTGGTGATGGTGGTCGACGACTCGGTCACCGTACGCAAGGTCACCAGCCGTTTGCTCGAACGTCACGGCATGAACGTGCTCACGGCCAAGGACGGTGTCGACGCCATGCTGCTGCTCGAAGAACACATGCCCGACCTGATGCTGCTCGACATCGAAATGCCGCGCATGGACGGCTTCGAAGTCGCCACCCAAGTGCGCAACGACGAACGCCTGCAACACCTGCCGATCATCATGATCACCTCACGTACCGGGCAGAAACACCGCGACCGCGCCATGGCGATTGGCGTCAACGACTACCTCGGCAAGCCGTATCAAGAGTCGGTGCTGCTTGAAAGCATTGCCCACTGGAGCAAGAAACATGCATGAGCGCCGGCATAATCAGCGCAGCAGCCAACTCACTGGTCTGTTGTTGCCGTTGGCGGATCGCAATTTGATCCTGCCTAACGTCGCTGTCGCTGAGTTGATCGATTACCAGGCCAGTGCCTTCGATCTGGACACGCCGCCGTGGTACCTCGGCAAGGTTACGTGGCGTGAGCGGCAGATTCCGTTGCTGAGTTTTGAATCGGCGTGCGGGCAGAAAATCGTCATTGGCGAGCGGGCGCGAATCGTGATTTTGAATGCCCTCGGTGGGTTGCCGGAGTTGAAGTTCATTGCCCTGCTGGTGCAGGGGATTCCGCGGTCGTACAAGCTTGATAGTCAGTTGAGTTATGTCGATGTGCCGTTGTGTGGTCTGGAGCAGGCGGCGGTGCAGGTCGGGGAGCAGGTGGCGAAGGTGCCGGATTTGTTGGGGTTGGAGAAGTTGTTGGTGGATGCTGGGCTGGTTCACTGATCCAGAATGTTCATTGGCCTGACTGGCCTCATCGCGAGCAGGCTCACTCCTACAGTTGGAATGCATTCCCCTGTAGGAGTGAGCCTGCTCGCGATAGCGCCTGCGGCATCCACCAAAATCCGACAGACAAATCCTCAATCTCTGTGCGCAATAAACGCCTTCTAGTCGCGTTGTTTAAAGACACCCGGTGTTACGGCTCCCTAGCCTACAAATCCTTGCGCCGCTGCCTACGCATGCACCAGAATCCGCCGGCTTGTGCGCCTTTGGCATGCTGCGTAACTTGATTCCGTCACTGATTTCCAGTGATCGGGTTTAGCAGCCCGTGGTTAATCTAAGGGTGCACATGCATCATCGTCAGGCTTAGCGCCTGCATTCGATGGCGGCTGTGCGCAGGGCGCTTCGGCGCGCCGGCTTCCTTAGGTTCCCCGGTCTGCTAACCTGCGTTCAGCTGCCACCCCTTCTTTTAGCAGAGAAGCGGTTCCAGCTTTATTTCGGAACCTGAAGATGATTAAACCAACGCCTAACCCCCCGCTCGCAGACCCGACATCCCCCTACGAATCCCCCGACTCCAGGAAATTCCACGAAGCCGCCGAACGCGCCCTCGATCATTACCTCGGCCCGACCAACGCCGACCTCATGGCCACGCCCTACACCCCGAACACGCTGTACATGGCCAATCCCAAGGCCGACACCGAATCCTTGCTGGCTGACGCCAGTGAAACCCTCGGTTCGGCTACGGTCATGCTCAACAATCACGCGGCAACGGTGGACGGCACGCACCGCAAGACTGTGCAGGGTATTGCGCAGGTGGTGATGGTGGCGGAGATGGCTGTTAACCGTTTGTTGGATAGGTTGGTGCCGACGGAGTGACTTAAAAGCTGACCCTCACCCCAGCCCTCTCCCGGAGGGAGAGGGGGCCGACCGTGGGATGCTCACAAGTTACGCCGACCTGAAAATACTGCTGTGAATCCATAATCGACTCGGTGGGGCAGGTCGATGTATAGCGCCAGACACCTCGGTCAGTCCCCTCTCCCCCCGGGAGAGGGCTAGGGTGAGGGCGCTCTTGATCATTACGCTCAGCGTAATGATTCACCACCGCGCTTGATTGATGCCCCCACCCCACGCGCCTACCTTAGCTCCACGACAGCGAACCCGTGGAGTGAGCATGACAACAACAATTTCCCCCGACTCGCGCTGGACGCGGCGGCGCGATGAGAAGCAGCGCCGGCTCGACAAGGTGCGCGGGCTGGCCGACGGTGTGGTGTTGCCCACCGACAAGATCGTCGCCGCGCTCGAAGCGCTGATTCATCCCGGCGACCGTGTGGTGCTGGAGGGCAACAACCAGAAGCAGGCGGACTTCCTCTCGCGCTCGCTAGCCAAAGCCGACCCGGAAAAGCTCCACGACCTGCACATGATCATGCCCAGCGTCGGTCGCTCCGAGCACCTCGACCTGTTCGAACGCGGCATCGCCCGCAAGCTAGATTTCTCCTTCGCCGGCACCCAGAGCCTGCGCATCAGCCAGTTGCTTGAAGACGGCTTGCTCGAAGTCGGCGCGATCCACACTTACATCGAACTCTACGCGCGGCTGGTGGTGGACCTGATCCCCAACGTCGTGCTCTCGGCCGGGTTCATGGCCGACCGCGCCGGCAACATCTATACCGGCCCGAGCACCGAAGACACGCCGGCACTGATCGAACCGGCGGCGTTCAGCGACGGCATCGTCATCGTCCAGGTCAACCAGTTGGTCGACGACGTCAGCGAACTGCCCCGCGTCGACATCCCGGCGTCGTGGGTCGATTTCGTCGTGGTGGCGGACAAGCCGTTCTACATCGAACCATTGTTCACCCGTGACCCGCGCCATATCAAGCCTGTGCACGTGTTGATGGCGATGATGGCGATCCGTGGCATCTACGAAAAACACAACGTGCAATCGCTCAACCACGGCATCGGTTTCAACACCGCCGCCATCGAATTGATCCTGCCGACTTACGGCGAGTCTCTTGGCTTGAAGGGCAAAATCTGCCGCAACTGGACGCTCAACCCGCACCCGACGTTGATCCCGGCGATCGAGAGCGGCTGGGTCGAAAGCGTGCATTGCTTCGGCACCGAACTCGGCATGGAAAACTACATCGCCGCGCGTCCGGACGTGTTCTTCACCGGCCGCGACGGCTCGTTGCGTTCCAACCGGATGTTCTGCCAACTCGCCGGGCAGTACGCGGTGGATCTGTTTATCGGCGCGACGTTGCAGGTCGATGGCGATGGCCATTCCTCGACCGTCACCCGTGGCCGTCTCGCCGGTTTCGGTGGCGCGCCGAATATGGGCCACGACCCGCGCGGTCGGCGTCACGGCACCCCGGCGTGGCTGGACATGCGCCACGACGATTCGCAGCAACCGATGCTCGAACGCGGCAAGAAACTCGTGGTGCAAATGGTCGAGACCTTCCAGGAAGGCGGCAAACCGACCTTCGTCGATACCCTCGACGCGGTCGAAGTGGCGAAGAAAAGTGGCATGCCGCTGGCGCCGATCATGATCTACGGCGACGACGTCACCCACTTGCTCACCGAAGAAGGCATCGCCTACCTGTACAAGGCGCGCTCGCTGGAAGAGCGCCAGGCAATGATCGCCGCGGTCGCCGGCGTTACCGCCATCGGCCTGCGCCACAACCCGAAAGACACCGAACGCATGCGCCGCGAAGGCCTGATCGCTTTGCCCGAAGACCTCGGCATCCGCCGCACCGACGCCACCCGCGAACTGCTCGCAGCAAAAAGCGTGGCCGATCTGGTCGAGTGGTCCGGCGGCCTGTACAACCCGCCCGCCAAATTCAGGAGCTGGTAATGCACGCACTTAACCTGCAAGCGCAACCGCTGTCCCTGGCTGATCGATTGGCTGATCTGGCGGTGGACGCGCTGATCGACGAAGCGGATCTGTCGCCGAAACCGGCGCTGGTCGACCGTCGCGGCAATGGCGCGCACACCGATCTGCACCTGGGCCTGATGCACGCTTCGGCGCTGTCGTTGTGGCCGGCGTTCAAGGAAATGGCCGAAGCGGCGGTTGCAATCGGCGACGTCGATTCAACGTTGCGCGAAGCGATTGGCCGCATCGGTCGTGAAGGCGAGCAAGCCATGCTCACGACCACCGATGGCGTGAACACGCATCGTGGGGCGATCTGGGCCTTGGGATTATTGGTGACCGCTGCTGCGTTGGAACCGCAATCCTCCAGCGCTAACGCCGTGACCCTGCGCGCCGCACGTCTGGCCTTACTGGAGGACCGCTACGCACCCAAACCATTGAGCCACGGCGCCCAGGTCGCCCTGCGTTACGGCGCACGCGGCGCGCGTGAAGAAGCGCAACTCGGCTTCCCCTCGGTGCTGCAACGCGGCCTGCCGCAACTCAAGCGCAGCCGCGCCAACGGCCATGGCGAGCAGAACGCTCGGCTCGACGCCTTGCTCGCAATCATGACGAATCTGGCCGACACCTGCGTGCTCTACCGCGCCGGTGAAGAGGGCCTGCACGCCATGCAGTCCGGCGCGCAAGCGGTGCTCGACGCCGGTGGCAGCGCCAGCCTCAGCGGACGCCGTCGCTTGCACGAACTCGATCAACAACTCATCGCATTGAATGCCTCGCCCGGTGGCGCCGCCGACTTGCTCGCCGCCACGCTGCTGCTCGACCGTATCGAGCGCGACGGCATCTCTCAGGGAGCGTTTTGATGGAAACCCTATCGTTTGAATTCCCCGCCGGGCAGCCGCCACGCGGTCGCGCGCTGGTCGGTTGTGTCGGCTCGGGTGATCTGGAAGTGCTGATCGAGCCGGGTCTGGCCGGCAAGCTGACGATCAATGTGCAGACCTCGGTGAACGGCGCGCAACTGCGCTGGCAGCACCTGTTTGCGCGGATGTTCGACGGCACCACGCCGCCGGCGATGGCTATTGATATCCACGACTTCGGCGCGACGCCGGGGGTGGTGCGTTTGCGTCTGGAACAAGGTTTCGAGGAGATCGGCCATGACTGACAGCGCAGCGTTGCTCAACAAACACAGCTTTGTCGAACTCGGCGCGCGGCAACGGGCGCAAGCCCTGCTCGATGCCGGCAGCTTTCGCGAATTGCTCGATCCGTTTCAACGGGTAATGTCGCCATGGCTCGAACGTCAGGGCGTGGTGCCGCAGGCCGATGACGGCGTGGTGATTGCCAAGGGTAGTCTCGACGGTTTGCCGGTGGTCATCGCTGCGATTGAAGGTGCGTTTCAGGGCGGCAGCCTTGGCGAAGTCGGCGGGGCGAAGATTGCCGGCGCGCTGGAGCTGGCGGCTGAAGACAACCGCAAGGGCATCCCGACGCGCGCGGTGTTGTTGCTGGAAACCGGTGGTGTGCGTTTGCAGGAAGCCAATCTTGGGTTGGCGGCGATTGCTGATATTCATGCGGCGATTGTCGATTTGCAGCAGTACCAACCGGTGGTTGGGGTGGTGGCGGGCAGCGTTGGTTGTTTCGGCGGTATGTCGATTGCGGCGGCGCTGTGCAGCTATTTGCTGGTGACTCAGGAAGCACGCCTCGGTTTGAACGGCCCGCAAGTGATCGAGCAAGAAGCCGGGATCGAAGAATACGACTCCCGCGACCGGCCGTTCATTTGGAGCCTGACCGGTGGCGAGCAGCGTTTCGCCAGTGGTCTGGTGGATCGGTATGTCGCCGATGATGTGGCGAGGATTCGTCAGCAGGTCGGCGAATTGCTGCAGCAAGGTTTGCCGGCGCAACCGCGTAGCCAGCGCGCCGAATGGTTCCTGCAACGCCTGAGCAGTCTGAACACTGACCCGCAAATCGAACCGTCGGTGGTTCGCGATCTGTATCAAGGAGAGCGCTCATGAGCGGTTATTCGCTGCGCGGTTTGAACTGGTTCAACGCCTTGAGCGCGGGCGCTGTGGTGGTTGAAGGTCTGCCGGCCTCGTTGAAGGTTGCTGACGGTGATCTGGGGCGTTTTATCGCTGTGGTCGCTGACCCGGACAATCGTTTTCCACGTGCTCGCAATGGCGAAGTCGGCTTGCTTGAAGGCTGGGGTCTGGCCAAGGCTGTGGATGATGCGATCAGCGCTGACCGCGATAAAGCGCAGAAACGCCCGATCATCGCCATCGTCGATGTGCCGAGCCAGGCTTATGGTCGGCGCGAAGAAGCGCTTGGCATTCATCAGGCGCTGGCCGGTGCGGCGGACAGTTATGCCCGCGCACGTTTGGCCGGGCATCCGGTGATTGCATTGCTGGTGGGCAAGGCGATGTCCGGGGCGTTTCTGGCGCATGGTTATCAGGCCAACCGTTTGATTGCGTTGCGCGATCCCGGCGTGATGGTGCATGCGATGGGCAAGGCGTCGGCGGCGCGAGTGACGTTGCGCAGTGTTGAAGAGCTGGAAGCGCTGGCCGCCAGTGTGCCGCCGATGGCTTATGACATCGACAGCTACGCGAGTCTCGGTTTGCTCTGGGAAACCCTGTCGGTGCAACAGATTGAGCAGCCGACGGCGGAGGATCTATCGAGAGTTAACGAGTGCCTGAAGCAAGCCATCGGCGATGTCGTTAGCACTGATCTGAGCAATCGCCTCGGCGCGAAGAATCGTGCGGCCTCCAGCAAGGTGCGCGAACTGTTGAGGGCGCAGTGGTGAGCACGCCTCTGGCCCACGATCTGCTCTGGGGTATGACCCCGGCGCAGTTGCCGGCAGATGCGCCGCTGTGGGCAGTCGAGTCATTGGCCGCCGGGCAACCGGTGGCAGTGCGGCGGGCGTTGAGTGCTGAAGGTTTTGTCGCGGTGGGCGTGCGCGGTGTGTTGCGCGAGCAGCGGCTGGCGGCGTTTATGGCGCTCGATTCGATTGCCTGTCGGGTCAGCCCCGAAGCGCTGTGTCACGTCGACTGCGAGCGCGATCTGCCGGTCATGCAGGCGCTCAAACAGCTGCGGCCGATGCTCGACGATTGCGGTTGGGTCTGGGGTGTCAGCGGCAGTGTCGGGTTTGAATTGGCCAGTGGTTTTACCGCGATGCACGCGGCCAGCGACCTCGATTTGATTCTGCGTACACCGCAGCTGATCACGCGTAATCAGGCTCGTAAATTCGTAGAGATTTTTGATCAAGCCGAGTGCCGGATCGACATGCAGTTGCAGACGCCGTTCGGTGCGGTCGCATTGCGCGAGTGGGCCAGCGGATCGGCACGCGTGCTGCTGAAAAATGCTCATCAGGCTTGCCTGGTGATTGATCCGTGGAACCCGCAGGAGCAGGCAGCGTGAGCAGTCTGCTGGTGTTCCCCGGCCAGGGCGCGCAGCAGGCGGGCATGCTGCAGCGCTTGCCTCGGGAAACGTTGACCGAGGCCAGCGATGTGCTCGGTGAGGATGTCTCGTTGCTCGATTCTGCTGAAGCATTGCGCACGACGAGGGCGGTTCAGCTGTGCCTGCTGATCGGCGGCGTCGCTGCATCGCGGCAGTTATTGCAGAACGGGTTCATGGCGGATTACGTGGCTGGCTTGTCCATCGGCGCCTACCCGGCAGCGGTGGTTGCGGGTGCATTGAGCTTCGGCGATGCCTTGCATCTGGTCAGCCTGCGCGGCGAACTGATGCAGCAAGCTTATCCACAGGGCTACGGCATGACCGCGATTATCGGTCTGCAGTTATCCACAGTCGAAACGTTGCTGGCGCAGGTGCACAGCGAAGATTCGCCGGTGTATCTGGCCAACATCAACGCCGACAATCAGGTGGTGATTGCCGGCAGTGACGAGGCGATGCAAGCCGTGGCCGAACTGGCGCGCAGTCGTGGTGCCGGCCTGGCGAAACGTCTGGCAGTGAGTGTGCCGTCGCACTGTCCGCTGCTGGAAAAACCGGCGCAAACCCTCGCAGAAGCTTTCGCCAAGGTCGAACTGAAAAACCCGAAAATCGCTTACCTGAGCGGCAGTCGCGCGCGCCCTGTGAGCAAAGTCGAAGCGCTGCGCGACGACCTTGCTTTCAACATGTGCCGCGTGGTGGATTGGCGCGGCACCGTACAAAGCGCCTACGAGCGTGGCGTACGTTTACAGATCGAACTGCCGCACGGTGCGGTGCTGACCGGGCTGGCGCGCCGGGTGTTCGAGCAGGGCACGGTCACGGCCTTCGACAGTGCGCGTCTCGACACCTTGCAGGCGCTGTTGCGTGAGGAGGGTGGCCGCCAACTCTAAAACCGCCGACTCAAGCTTCGAACAACAAAAACAACATTCGACGATGCACTTTGAGGACTACAACAATGATTATTTACGGTGTGGCGTTTCTCGCCTTTTGTACGCTGGTGGGTATCTGGGTCGGTGAACTGCTCGGCAAGCTGATCGGCGTGCCGGCCAACGTCGGCGGCGTCGGCATTGCGATGCTGCTGTTGATCGGCCTCGGCAGTTATCTGAACAAAAGCGGTTGGCTCAAGGGCAAGACCGAGCAGGGCGTCGAGTTCTGGAGCGCCATCTACATTCCGA
The DNA here is from genome assembly GCF_054790525.1 of Pseudomonas sp. Mb7. NCBI lineage: Bacteria > Pseudomonadati > Pseudomonadota > Gammaproteobacteria > Pseudomonadales > Pseudomonadaceae > Pseudomonas > Pseudomonas sp. Mb7. The sequence continues at coordinate 5,195,205 of NZ_CP186501.1, read as the reverse complement.
TCGTGGTCGCCATGGCCGCGCAGCAAAACGTCTATGGCGCGTTGAAGGGCGGGCCGATGGCGATTCTCGCCGGCACCCTCGCAGTGGTGATCGCTTTTGCCCTGGTGCCCGTGCTGACGCGCATGGGTAACAAGGAGCAGACCCCGATTGCTCCAGCCAAGACTGCGGGGTAATCGCCATGTACGAATCGATGATGAAAGTGATTACCGGCTACGGTTTGATCAGCGGGTTTCTGATTGTCGGGCTGACCATGTGGGTCTCCTACTGGATGTCCAACACCTTCACCAAGGGCCGTTTGCACGGCTCGGCCATCGCCATTCTGCTGGGGCTGGTGCTGTCATATGTCGGCGGGGCACTGACCGGTGGGCAGAAAGGCGTGGTGGATATTCCGTTGTTGTCGGGTATCGGTCTGTTGGGTGGCGCGATGCTGCGCGATTTCGCGATTGTCGCCACGGCCTTCGGCGTGAGTGTCGATGAGCTGAAACGTGCAGGATTCGTCGGGGTACTGGCGCTGTTTGTCGGTGTAGGAACATCTTTCGTGGCGGGGGTTGGCGTGGCGATGGCGTTCGGTTACACCGATGCCGTGAGCCTGACCACTATTGGTGCTGGCGCGGTCACCTACATTGTCGGCCCGGTGACCGGCGCGGCGATTGGCGCCAGTTCCGAGGTGATGGCGCTGTCGATTGCGGCGGGGTTGATCAAGGCGATTCTGGTGATGGTGATGACGCCGTTCGTGGCGCCGATGATTGGCCTGAACAATCCACGCAGTGCGGTGATTTTCGGCGGCTTGATGGGCACGTCCAGCGGTGTGGCCGGCGGGTTGGCGGCGACCGATCCGAAGCTGGTGCCTTACGGGTGTCTGACGGCGGCGTTTTACACCGCGCTTGGGTGTTTGCTTGGGCCTTCGTTGTTGTTTCTGGCGATGCGCGGGTTGATGGGTTAGTCACTAAAAGCTGCCCTCACCCTAACCCTCTCCCGGAGGGAGAGGGGACTGACCGAGGTGGATGTTGGAGGTTCGCCGACCTGAAAGTTCTGAGTCGAACTCAGGTTTTGAAACCCATGAAGATCTGCTCCCTTTCCCCCTCTACCCCTTGGGGGAGAGGGGGTAGCTCTTGATCTTGATCTTGATCTAAACCCCTGCCTGCCGATTCGCATACATCCGACACTCCGCCAGCAACGCCAGCAAATTCGGATCCCGCTCCTTGGCCTTCAAGAACACCACGCCAATGTGCTGCTGCAACCGGTACTTCTCCTGCAGCGGAATCAGCTTCACCCGGTTCTCATACACCGCCGCAATCCTTCCCGGCAGCAACGCATAACCCACCCCCGAACTGACCATGCTCAATAGCGTGAAGATGTCATTCACCTGCATCGCCACCTTCGGCTCGAACCCCGCCTGCTTGAATACCCGGTTACCGTCCTGATGCGTGGCAAAACCCTGAGTCAGGGTGATGAAAGTCTCATCGCGCACTTCAGCCAGATCCACTTCACTGCGTTGCGCGAACTTTGAATCCGCCGGTGTGGCGAGGAAGATGTCGTCGGAAAACAGCGCAATCTGCTCGCAATCCGGGTCGTTGATGCTGTCGTCCAGCGATACCAGAATCGCGTCGACTTCCATGTTTTTCAGCTTGTAGAGCAGGTCGATGTTCGAGCCGAGGATCAGGTCGATGTTGAGTTCGCTGCGGCGGATTTTCAGCCCCATGATCAGTTGCGGCACGGTTTTCACGGTCAGCGAATACAAGGATCCGAGTTTGAAGCGTTCGGCGGAGAACCCGGCGGCTTCGCGGGTCAGGCGTACGCTTTCGACGACGTCATTGATCAGCTTCTGCGCCCGTTCTTCGAGTACATAAGCGCTTTCCAGCGGCGTCAGGTTGCGCCCTTCGTGTTTGAACAGCGGGCAGCGCAGGGCGCTTTCCAGCGAGTGGATTGCGCGGTGCACGCTGACGTTGCTGGTCTGCAACTCGGCAGCGGCGCGGGCGAGGTTGCCGGTACGCATGAAGGCGAGGAACACCTCGAGTTTTTTCAGGGTCAATTCTTCGTCGATCAGCATGGCGCGGACTCTTTTTGGAATGCGTCGATTGTGCCTTGAACATCAAAAGATCGCAGCCTTCGGCAGCTCCTGCATTGGAATGCGATCACCCGTAGTAGCTGCCGAAGGCTGCGATCTTTTGATCTTGGCGTTGAACAGAAACATTGCGCTTTTACGCTCAAGGCCCGAGCCTTGCGCGCTGCGGTAACGAATATTGAGGTGAGCGATACATGTATCACGGAGAAAAACTCAACGCCTGGACGCATTTGGTCGGGGCAGTGGCAGCGTTTATCGGCGGCGTCTGGATGCTGGTGATCGCCAGCCTCGACGGCAGCCCGTGGAAGATTGTCAGTGTGGCGATCTACGCGTTTACCTTACTGGTGCTCTACAGCGCCTCGACCGTGTACCACAGCGTGCGCGGGCGCAAGAAAGCGATCATGAAGAAGGTTGATCACTTTTCGATCTACCTGTTGATCGCCGGCAGTTACACGCCGTTCTGCCTGGTGACCCTGCGCGGACCGTGGGGCTGGACGTTGTTCGGGATTGTCTGGGGGTTAGCGCTGATTGGCATCCTGCAGGAGATCAAACCGCGTTCGGAAGCGCGGATTCTGTCGATCGTGATTTATGCGGTGATGGGCTGGATTGTGTTGGTGGCGGTCAAACCGCTGATTGCGGCGCTGGGTACGACAGGTTTTGCCTGGCTGGCGTCGGGCGGGGTTTTGTACACGGTGGGGATTATCTTTTTTGCCCTGGATCACCGGCTGCGGCATGCGCATGGGATCTGGCATTTGTTTGTGATTGCGGGGAGTTTGCTGCACTTTGTGGCGATCTTGTTTTACGTCCTATAGACCGAGGCGCGGCTAATCGCTGGCAAGCCAGCTCCCACAGGGTTTAGCGTTGTTCACGGATGTTGTGGCCAACAAAGATCCTGTGGGAGCTGGCTTGCCAGCGATGGGGCCTTAGAAGTCACCCCAAAGCTGTTGGGCCACCGCCAGTGCAACCACCGGCGCAGTTTCAGTGCGCAGCACGCGCGGGCCGAGGCGGGCGGCGTGGAAACCGTTGCCTTTGGCTTGCTCGACTTCGGCATCCGTCAAACCGCCCTCAGGCCCGATCAAGAACGCCAGCGTCACCGGTTTGGCATGACTCACCAACGGCTGCGCCACCGGGTGCAGCACCAGTTTCAACTCGGCTTCGGTTTGCTTGATCCAGTCCGCCAACAAAACCGGCGGATGAATCACCGGTACCCGCGAACGACCGCATTGCTCGCAAGCGCTGATCGCCACCTGGCGCCAGTGCAGCAGGCGTTTGTCGGCGCGTTCGTCCTTGAGGCGGACTTCGCAGCGGTCGCTGAAGATTGGGGTGATTTCATTCACGCCCAGTTCGGTGGCTTTCTGAATGGCCCAGTCCATTCGCTCGCCACGGGACAGGCCCTGGCCGAGGTGGATGTGCAGCGGCGATTCGACCTGCCCCGCGAATTGCTCGTCGATCTGCACGGTCACGCGTTTCTTGCCGACTTCCACCAGCGAACCGCGAAACTCATGGCCGGAACCGTCGAACAGCTGCACCGCATCGCCCTCGGCCATGCGCAGTACGCGGCTGATGTAATGCGCCTGGGCCTCGGGCAATTCGTGTTCGCCGGTGCTCAGGGGGGCGTCGATAAAGAAGCGGGACAGTCTCATTTCGGGTCTCTCAGATTAGATCGTTCCCACACTCTGCGTGGGAATGCCTCAATGGACGCTCTGCGTCCGCTTTGGGACGCGGAGCGTCCCGGGCTGCATGCCCACGCGGAGCGTGGGAACGAGCGGTCACGGTTAGCCTGGGTCACGGAAGCCGGGATGGAAGTCTTTCGGCACGGCGACGCTGACGCTGTCACGCGTAGCAATGTCGATGCCTTCGCTAGCCACTTCGGCGAGGAAGTCGATCTGCTCCGGGGTGATCACGTACGGCGGCAGGAAATACACCACGCTACCGAGCGGGCGCAGCAACGCGCCACGTTCCAGCGCATGCTGGAACACTTTCAAACCGCGACGTTCCTGCCAAGGGTAGGCCTCTTTCGTGGCTTTATCCTTGACCATCTCGATGGCCAGGACCATGCCGGTCTGCCGCACTTCGGAGACGTTCGGGTGATCGACCAGATGCGCCGTCGCCGAGGCCATGTGCTGGGCCAGGGCCTTGTTGTTCTCGATGACGTTGTCCTGCTCGAAGATATCCAGCGTCGCCAGTGCCGCCGCGCACGCCAGCGGGTTGCCGGTGTAGCTGTGCGAATGGAGGAAGGCGCGCAGGGTTGGATAGTCGTCGTAGAACGCGCTGTAGACCTCATCGGTGGTCAGGCACGCCGCCAACGGCAGATAGCCGCCGGTCAGCGCCTTCGACAAGCAGAGGAAGTCCGGACGAATACCGGCCTGCTCGCAGGCAAACATCGTCCCGGTGCGACCGAAGCCGACGGCGATTTCATCGAGGATCAGGTGCACGCCATAACGGTCGCAGGCCTCGCGCAGCAACGTCAGATACACCGGGTGATACATGCGCATGCCGCCGGCACCCTGAATCAACGGCTCGACGATCACTGCCGCGACGCTGTCATGATGCTCGGCCAAAGTCTGCTCCATGGCCGCGAACATATTGCGCGAGTGTTCTTCCCAGCTCATGCCGTCGGGGCGCCCGTAGCAATCCGGGCTCGGCACCTTGATGGTGTCCATCAGCAGCGCTTTATAGGTCTCGGTGAACAGCGGCACGTCGCCGACCGCCATCGCCGCCATGGTTTCACCGTGGTAGCTGTTGGTCAGGGTGACGAAGCGCTTTTTGTTTGGCTGGCCGCGATTGAGCCAGTAGTGAAAGCTCATTTTCAGCGCGACTTCGATGCAGGACGAACCGTTATCGGCGTAGAACACCCGGTTCAAGCCTTCCGGGGTCATCTTCACCAGACGCTCGGACAGTTCGATCACCGGTTGATGGCTGAAGCCAGCCAGAATCACGTGCTCCAGCTGATCGACCTGATCCTTGATGCGTTGGTTGATGCGCGGGTTGGCGTGGCCAAACACGTTGACCCACCACGAGCTGACGGCGTCGAGGTAGCGCTTGCCTTCGAAGTCTTCGAGCCAGACGCCTTCGCCGCGCTTGATCGGGATCAGCGGCAGCTGTTCGTGGTCTTTCATCTGGGTGCAGGGATGCCACAACACCGCGAGGTCGCGTTGCATCCACTGGTTATTCAGGCCCATTTACAGTCTCCTCGAGGCGGCTCGCGTCAGGCGCGGGCAAACAATCGCGCAAGCCTATGCAATGCGTCGCGCGGGGACAACCCATTGTGTCGATTGAGCTACTTTGTATGAGCCGATAGACGTCGCTGGCGGCGTTTTGATGGCTAACGTATTCTTCGCGGTTATTTGGGTCGTCTGACCCGCAAAACTGCTTTTTCCTACGTGTATTTCCGGAGTTCGCTGAATGTCTGTCGGTTGGCTGCGCGCCTGTGCGCTGGTGATGTTGGGGCTGTTCAGCGTTACAGCGCTGGCCAAGGATAAAACTGCAATCGTGATCGGCGGCGGCCTGTCGGGCCTGACCGCCGCTTATGAGCTGCAAAACAAAGGCTGGCAGGTCACCCTGCTGGAAGCCAAACCGAGCCTGGGTGGTCGCTCGGGCATGGCCACCAGCGAGTGGATCGGCAACGACAAGACCCAGCCAGTGCTGAACAAGTACGTCTCGACGTTCAAGCTGGGCACCACGCCGGCGCCGGAATTCGTGCGTACCCCGGGCTACCTGATCGACGGCGAGTATTTCTCTGCCGCCGATCTGGCGACCAAGCAGCCGGCCACCGCCGATGCCTTGAAGCGCTACCAGAAAACCCTCGATGATCTGGCGCGTTCGATTGACGACCCGCAAAACCCGGCGGCAACCAGCACCCTGCACGCGCTGGACCAGATCACCGTATCGAGCTGGCTCGACAAGCAGAACCTGCCAGCCACTGCGCGCCAGTTGATCAACCAGGACATCCGCACTCACTACGACGAGCCTTCGCGTCTGTCGCTGCTGTACTTCGCGCAGCAGAACCGCGTGTATCGCGGCATCTCCGACCGTGACCTGCGCGCTTCGCGTCTGGTCGGCGGCAGCCAAGTGCTGGCGCAGGCGTTCGTCAAACAGATCAAAACCATCAAGACCAACTCGCCGGTGTCGGCGATCACTCAGGACAAGGACGGCGTGACCGTCAAGGTCGGCAGTGTTGGCTATCAGGCCGACTACGTTGTGCTGGCTGTGCCGCTGCGTGCATTGAACAAGATTGCCCTGACCCCGGCGCTGGACGCTCAGCATCTGGCGGCGATCAAGGGCACCAACTACGGCTGGCGCGACCAGATCATGCTGAAGTTCAAGACGCCGGTGTGGGAAAGCAAGGCGCGCATGTCCGGCGAGATCTACAGCAACACCGGTCTCGGCATGTTGTGGATCGAGCCAGCCCTGAAGGGCGGCGCCAACGTGGTGATCAACCTGTCCGGCGACAACGCTCGTGTGATGCAGGCGTTTGGCGACAAGCAAATGGTCGATCAGGTGCTGATTCGTCTGCACGCGTTTTATCCACAGGCCCGTGGTTCGTTCACCGGTTATGAAATCCGCCGCTACAGCACCGACCCGTCGATGGGCGGCGCGTACCTGGCTTACGGCCCGGGCCAGATCAGCAAGTTCTGGCGTCTGTGGGAGCGTCCGCTGCAACGCGTGACGTTCGCCGGCGAACACACCGACACCTTGTACCCGGGCACCCTGGAAGGCGCGCTGCGCACCGGTCAGCGGGCGGCGAGTCAGGTTGAAGATCTGGCGGCAGGCAAATCGTTTGAGCCAGCCAAAGTAGTGCCGGCTGCAGCAGCGGCGGGCGCGGCGGGTGCCGTGGCGGCGAAGAAGGGCAACTTCTTCAGCAACCTGTTCGGTGGTTCGGATGACGAGAAGAAGCCTGAGCCAGTGAAGGCGCCAGAGCCGGCTCCTGCTCCGGTCGCACCAGCGCCGACTCCGGCACCTGCGCCAGCTCCGGTGGAACCGCCGAAGCCTGCGGCACCAGTGAAAGCTGAACCGGCGAAGAAAGCAGCGGCCAAGCCAGCGGTGAAGAAGCCAGCGGCTAAAACCGAGGCGAAAAAGCCTGCGGCGAAACCGGCAGCGAAGAAGGCTGAGCCGGCGAAGAAGCCAGCGGCCAAGCCGGCAGCCACCACTGAGACCAAGGCGCAGTAGGCCTTTGCTTCAATAAAAAAAACGCGGCCACACGGGCCGCGTTTTTTTTGCCAGAAGCGCGCACTTCGATCCTTCCCGGTGCAGTCTCAAGGCTTACCTTTGCGCAGGACACTTCCCACAAAACAATCGGAACGAAATGATAGCGGGTGCCTGAGCTCCAACTTTATGCTTGAAGAAATTGGAGTCGCTCGATGAAAAGACTTACGGTAATACTTCTGTTGATGACACTTTCCGGTTGTGCCAATGGGCGTTTCTTTCCAGGTGGATATAACGCAGAACTTGCGTATCAATGCAAGATTGATCCCTACAGTGCCGATTGCTTGCAGCCGCCGCCAGTTTTCACCAACTAATCAATCAAAAGAGCGTTGGCTTGTTAAAAGTCCCATTTATAGAACTCGGTGCCGTTCGGTAACTTTCTGAGCCAGCGCTGCTTGGGTTTTCGAATCCGCCCGGGGATAAAACCGAAGCGAGCCCAACGCAGGTTGCCGTTGCGCTGATCGTAAATGACCAGATTGCCATCGTCCTGCATCGTCAGGTAAGTGTTGTACCACAGCGACTTTTCGAGGCTGTGGGTACTTTCGGCAATCCATAGTCGCCGTCTGGAAGGGTCGAAGAGAAATCCGTTATTACTTACGACAAATTGTAGTGGTTCACGCATCTTCTTTGGATGCAGAGTTGCACTGTAAGGTTGATTGTTGTCGGCAATCCAGACTAATGCTTCACCTTCTTTTATCACCAGATTGCCATCGCTCTGCAATAACAACCGATATCGACCGTTCTCGGATTGCAGGTATTGGCCCGGAGACATTGTCTGGTTTGGTGGTAACTCGGAAGTGCCACTTGCTTGAAAGGGGCTATAACGAAGCGCCATGTTTTTCACCTTTTCAATGAATGATTGAGTCATCATTTGATCAGGGGCAAGCGGCCAACTAGCGATACATAGTTATTAAATGAATTTTCTTTTTCTGCGAATTTTTTGTGATCACTGCCTGCTCCGCGGCGCGCCGGAGCAGAAGGAGAATCGCGCCCCGTGGTCCGAGCGCTGCGCGGTAGAATCGCCTTTAATCTTTCCTTAACACGCCACTTCCAGACTCTTGATCGTATTTCTCGATATTTCAAAGCAAAATTTTCCGCTTTAATTCGATAGATAACTCGCTAGTCTTGGTTCGCAGTTCTCACAGGATTTGGGCAATGCAGCTACGTAACTCTTCTTCGCGCTATGGTTGGGTCAGCATCTTCATGCACTGGGGTGTGGCGCTGGTGTTCTTCGGGCTGTTCGCGTTGGGCCTGTGGATGGTCGGGCTGGATTACTACAGCAGCTGGCGCAAAGAGGCGCCGGATCTGCACAAGAGTATCGGTCTGGTGCTGTTGGGTGTGATGGTGTTGCGGGTGCTGTGGCGCTTTATCAGCCCACCGCCGCCGACGCTGCAAAGCTACAGCCGCATGACCCGCATCGGCGCCAAGTTCGGCCATGGGTTTCTGTATCTGGGGCTGTTCGCTGTGATGCTTGCCGGTTACCTGATTTCCACCGCAGACGGTGTCGGGATCCCGGTGTTTGGCCTGTTTGAAGTTCCTGCACTGGTTTCCGGGCTACCGGATCAGGCAGATACCGCTGGGGTGATTCATCTCTGGCTCGCGTGGGCACTGGTAATTTTTTCCGGCCTCCATGCGTTGGCAGCATTGAAGCACCACTTTATCGATCGTGATGCGACCCTGACGCGAATGCTCGGTCGCAAAGCCTGAAATTCAACCTCGACTCAAAGGAAAAGAAAGCATGTTGAAAAAGACTCTGGCCGCTCTGGCAATCGGTTCTGCACTGCTCTCGGCTGGTCAGGCCATGGCTGCGGACTACAAAATCGACAAGGAAGGTCAGCACGCCTTCGTTGACTGGAAAATCAGCCATCTGGGCTACAGCTTCATTCACGGTACTTTCAAAGATTTCGACGGTACGTTCTCGTGGGATTCGGCCAAGCCTGAAGCCAGCAAGATCTCGGTTGATGTGAAAACCGCCAGCCTGTGGTCGAACCACGCTGAACGTGACAAGCACATCGCCAGCAAAGACTTCCTCGACGTTGGCAAATTTGCTGATGCCAAGTTCGTCTCCACCGCCGTTAAATCGACCGGTGAAAAGACTGCTGATGTGACTGGCGACCTGACCCTGCACGGTGTGACCAAGCCTGTGACCTTCAAGGCTACGTTCAACGGCGAAGGCAAGGATCCATGGGGCGGCGAACGCGCTGGCTTCAACGCCAAGACCACCCTCAACCTGAACGATTTCGGGATCAAGGGCCCAGGTCCTACCTCGCAAACCGCAGATCTGGACATCTCGCTGGAAGGCGTGAAAGTTAAATAACTTTTGCTCTGCCACACAAAAACGCCCCCGGTCGAAAGATCGGGGGCGTTTTTTATTGCCTACGACACACACGCATCCCCTGTGGGAGCGAGCCTGCTCGCGAAGGCGGCGGGTCAGTCAGCAATGATGTTGGCGAATGACCGCTTTCGCGAGCAGGCTCGCTCCCACAGGGGATATGCGGTGATTCAGGGGTATTTGTGGCGGCATAAAAAAATGCCCCGGCTCTTGCGAGACGGGGCATTTTTATGGCGGCGTTAACTCAGCGATTGCGGGTCAGCAATGCTGGTTTTTCGCCACGCGGGCGGCTTGGCAGTTGATCGAGCTGCTCAGGCGTCGGGAAGCGGTCGGCTTTCGATTCCTTGTGCATGATCTTCGGGCCGTTGCTGCGCGGGTTCTGCACGGCTGGTTCGCTACGTGGCTGATCGTCACGGGCCGGACGGCGGTTGCGCGACGACGAGGCGGAATCGTCGCGACGACCCGACTGACCATCACGCGGTGCGCCGTTGCGCGGGCCGCTGCGCTTGGCTGGCGGGGTGCCGGTGCTCGAACCGTTGCTGTTGCGCGGACCGTTCTGACGCCCCTGCGACTGACCGCCACGTGGTGCGCCCGAACCTGCGCCTGCACCTTGAGCCGGTGCGCCTGGACGACGGCCACGGCCGCCGGCAGGGGCTGGTTTTGGTACGTAATCAACGCGGTTACCGAAGTTATCGATATCGTCGTCGAGGAACTCGTCCGGTGCACGATCAGCCGCCGCACGTGGCGGTTGGCTCGGACGCTGTTCGCGGCTCGGAGTGCCTTCGCGCGGTTTTTGCTGACGGGCAGGGCGCTCGCCACGTTCACCGGCCGGTTTTTCCTTGCCCTTGTCTTTGCCTTTGTCTTTACGACCGCCACCGCCGCCGCCATTCGGGCCGTCGCCGCGTGGGCCACGTGGATTGCGCGGGTTACGCACGTCCGGACGCTCACGCACTTCCGGCTTCTCGGCTTCAATGGTGCTCGAATCGAAGCCCATCAGGTCGCCGTCGGCGATTTTCTGCTTGGTCATGCGTTCGATGCTTTTCAGCAGTTTCTCTTCGTCCGGGGCAACCAGCGAGATCGCCTCGCCCGAACGACCGGCACGGCCGGTACGGCCGATACGGTGCACGTAGTCTTCATCGACGTTCGGCAGTTCGAAGTTGACCACGTGTGGCAACTGATCGATGTCCAGACCGCGTGCGGCGATGTCGGTCGCAACCAGAATGCGTACCTGGCTGGCCTTGAAGTCGGCCAGCGCTTTGGTGCGCGCGTTCTGGCTCTTGTTACCGTGGATCGCTACAGCCGGCAGGCCGTGCTTGTCCAGGTACTCGGCCAGACGGTTGGCGCCGTGCTTGGTGCGGGTGAAGACCAGCACCTGTTCCCACGCGCCGGCGGTGATCAGGTGTGCCAGCAGCGCACGCTTGTGGCTGGCCGGCAGACGGAATACGCGTTGTTCGATGCGCTCGACCGTGGTGTTCGGCGGCGTCACTTCGATGCGTTCCGGGTTGTGCAGCAGCTTGCCGGCGAGGTCGGTGATGTCTTTGGAGAAGGTTGCCGAGAACAGCAGGTTCTGACGCTTGGACGGCAGGCGCGCGAGGACTTTCTTCACGTCGTGCACGAAACCCATGTCGAGCATGCGGTCGGCTTCGTCGAGGACGAGGATTTCCACGTGGGACAGGTCAACGCTGCCCTGGCCGCAGAGGTCGAGCAAGCGACCCGGGCAGGCAACGAGTACGTCGACGCCGCGGGACATGGCCTGAACCTGTGGGTTCATGCCGACGCCGCCGAAGATGCAGGCGCTGACGAATTTCAGGTCACGAGCGTAGATCTTGAAGCTCTCGTGAACCTGGGCCGCGAGTTCGCGGGTCGGGGTCAGGACCAGTACGCGCGGTTGGCGCGGGCCATGACGCTGGGATTTGTCCGGGTGACCGTTGGGGAACAACCGCTCCAGGATCGGAAGGGCGAAACCGCCGGTTTTACCGGTACCTGTCTGTGCCGCAACCATCAGGTCGCGACCTTGCAACACGGCGGGAATGGCCCGCTGTTGCACCGGAGTAGGCTCGGTATAGCCCGCATCTTCGATGGCGCGGACTAAAGCCTCGGAGAGACCGAGGGAAGCAAAGGACATGAGTAATCCTGTTTTAGTTAGGGCTTGGCCCAATGGGAGTCTTGCCTGGCGCGAATGGCGTTTAAGAGGACGCAATCCCGTCCGGTCCTGCTGCGGTTCCGAAGGCACGTCTGGAGTGCTCGCGCGGGCTGCAAAGCTGCGCTGTAGCGGGTCGAGAGGCCTGTTACGGTTCCGGGCGTCCGGGCGTGAGCCTGGCGGGAACGCCGGAGTATAACAGAGCAATCACTGCGCGCTGCTTTCCTGCTGCTCAACGGTTTTACCGCTGGCCGTGGCATTGCCCAGCGGCGCAGCCATGGCGGGAGCCGCGCCGTAGCGTGCGCTCAGCTCGGCGTAAGCCGGTTCGCGCTTGAATCGCTTGAGCTCGGCGCCAAATCGCTGCACCAGCAAATCCATGCCGGCATTGCGTCTAACCGCGAGAAACTGGCTCTGGCGGCTAATGACAGTGGGGTTTTCGGTGATTTGATCGCGAATATTCAGCTCATCGAGCAAGTGCTGACCGACACGGCGATCGGTGATCAGCAAGTCGATGCGACCGCGCACCAGTTTGCCGAAGTTGGCTTCGTGGGTCGGTGCCGGTTCACGGGTAAACAGTGTTGATTCGCTGAAGTCGGGGCTGTACAGATAACCCGGCGAGGTGCCTATGGTCAGGCCTTTGAGTTCCTCGAGTTTGCTGAACGGGTGTGGCCGGTCGTTGGCGTAGAACAGGACGAACTCGACGTCCGACAGCGGCTCGCTCGGGTAAAGCAGGGTCGCGTCGCGCTCGTCGCTGTGAAAAATGTCCAGCGCGCCATCGGCCTGACCGGTCTCAAGCATCGACAGGCAGCGCTTCCACGGCAAGAACTGCCATTCGACTTCGATGCCCAGACGTTTGAAGACAATGGCCGTGGTTTCGTAATCCAGCCCGAGGTTTTTACCGTTCTCTTCGTAGACATAGGGCGCCCACGGCTCGGTGACAATACGCAACTTCTCGCCTCGAGCGGCGAAGCTCAGGCAAGCAAAAACCAGCACGGCGAATAACTGCGTGATCAAAGGCATGGCTTGAGATTACGACGAGAAACGCGAAAGAGCCAGAAAGTGCCTGCACAAGCTCTGTTTCGGGCCTTTAAAAGCAAAAGATCGCAACTGCGACACCCCCTGTAGGAGCTGCCGAAGGCTGCGATCTTTTGATCTTTCTATGATGCTTAACGCGGCAACTTCAGGTTATTCCAGATCGCCAGACTAGGCTCAGCCTGGTTCATGGAATAGAAGTGCAGACCCGGCGCGCCACCTTGCAGCAGGCGTTCGCACATCTCGCTGACAACTTGCTCACCAAAGCGCTGAATGCTTTGCGTGTCATCGCCGTAGGCTTCCAGTTGCTTGCGGATCCAGCGCGGAATTTCCGCACCGCAGGCATCGGAGAAGCGCGCGAGTTTGCTGTAGTTGGTGATCGGCATGATCCCCGGAACGATCGGCAGATCCACACCCTGCGCCTGCAAACGGTCGACGAAGTAGAAGTAGCTGTCGGCGTTGAAGAAGTACTGGGTGATGGCGCTGTCGGCGCCGGCACGGGCCTTGCGGATGAAATTGGCCAGATCGTCTTCGTAGTTGCGCGCTTGCGGATGCATCTCCGGGTAAGCGGCAACTTCGATGTGGAAATGATCACCGGTTTCTTCACGAATGAATTCAACCAGTTCATTGGCGTGACGCAGCTCACCGCTGGTCATGCCCATGCCGGATGGCAGGTCGCCACGCAGGGCGACGATACGCTTGATGCCGGCAGCCTTGTACTCGTTCAGCAGGCCGCGCAGGTCGTCCTTGCTGTCGCCGACGCACGACAGGTGCGGTGCGGCCGGTACTTTGACTTCGCTTTCCAGTTGCAGAACGGTGTTGAGGGTGCGATCACGTGTCGAACCACCAGCGCCATAGGTGCAGGAGAAGAAATCGGGATTGTACGTTGCCAACTGACGGGCAACGTTGAGCAGCTTTTCATGCCCAGCATCGGTCTTGGTCGGGAAGAACTCGAAGCTGTAGCGACGGTCTTGGGACATGGTCATACCCTTGGAAACAAGAACCTTCGAGGCGCTGCAATCCCGTGTGGGAGCGAGCCTGCTCGCGAAAGCGCTGGGTCGGACAACACGGATGTTGAACGTTGAGACGCCTTCGCGAGCAGGCTCGCTCCCACAGGGAGAGCGAGCAAGCGCCTGTTAGTAGCGGTAAGCGTGCGGCTTGAACGGGCCTTCGACGGTCACGCCGATGTAGTCAGCCTGTTGCTTGGTCAGTTGCGTGACCACGCCGCCGAAGCCGCGAACCATTTCCAGGGCCACTTCTTCGTCAAGTTTCTTCGGCAGTACTTCAACGGTCAGACGCTCGGCTTTCTGGGCTGGCGACAGGTCGGCGTACTTCTGGCCGAACAGGAAGATCTGCGCCAGCACCTGGTTGGCGAACGAACCGTCCATGATGCGGCTTGGGTGGCCAGTGGCGTTACCCAGGTTTACCAGACGGCCTTCGGCCAGCAGGATCAGGTAGTCGTCGTTCTGCGCGTCGAAAGCACCAGCGCCGGTACGGTGGATCTTGTGTACCTGCGGCTTCACTTCTTCCCATGCCCAGTTCTTGCGCATGAAAGCGGTGTCGATTTCGTTGTCGAAGTGACCGATGTTGCAGACAACAGCGCGCTTCTTCAGGGCTTTGAGCATGTTCGCGTCGCAAACATTGACGTTACCGGTGGTGGTCACGATCAGGTCGATCTTGCCCAGCAGCGCTTTGTCGATGCTCGCTTCGGAACCGTCGTTGATACCGTCGATGAACGGCGAAACCAGTTCGAAACCGTCCATGCATGCTTGCATGGCGCAGATCGGGTCAACTTCGGAGACTTTAACGATCATGCCTTCCTGACGCAGCGACTGAGCCGAACCCTTGCCCACGTCACCGTAACCGATGACCAGCGCTTGCTTGCCGGACAGCAGGTGGTCGGTACCACGCTTGATCGCGTCGTTCAGGCTGTGACGGCAGCCGTACTTGTTGTCGTTCTTGGACTTGGTCACCGAGTCGTTGACGTTGATGGCCGGGATTTTCAGCTCGCCCTTGGCCAGCATGTCCAGCAGACGGTGTACGCCGGTGGTGGTTTCTTCGGTCACGCCGTGAACGCGATCCAGTACTTGTGGGTACTTGTCGTGCAGCAGCTGAGTCAGGTCGCCGCCGTCGTCGAGGATCATGTTGGCGTCCCATGGCTGGCCATCCTTCAGGATGGTCTGCTCCAGGCACCACTCGTACTCTTCTTCAGTTTCGCCTTTCCAGGCGAAAACCGGGATACCGGCAGCAGCGATAGCGGCAGCAGCCTGATCCTGAGTCGAGAAAATGTTGCAGGACGACCAGCGTACTTCGGCACCCAGGGCAACCAGGGTTTCGATCAGCACGGCAGTCTGAATGGTCATGTGGATGCAGCCGAGGATCTTGGCGCCTTTCAACGGCTGTTCGCCGGAGTACTTGCGACGCAGACCCATCAGGGCCGGCATTTCCGATTCGGCGATGATGGTTTCGCGACGGCCCCAGGCAGCCAGGGACATGTCGGCAACTTTGTAATCGTTAAAATCTGCAGGCGTGATAACAGCGCTCATGAAGAGCCTCCATTCGTAATGTATGCGAATGGGCGCCGTTGTGCGTTTAGTGTCCGGCCTGAGCCAGTCAACGCCCCATCCGAGCCTGACAGGTTGAACCTGCTGCAGCGCCCCTCGGACAGGTGGCGGGAAAACGGTAGCAAGTGAACGTTACCGTTTTGAAACGGGGGCGATTATAGCTGTCTAGACTGATCTTCCAAAGGGTTTCTGTCGGCCAGATGAAGATCGTTAATGGCGACCATAGTCGTAGCTGCATGGAGCCTGACCGCTCAGTCTGCCAAGATACCGTCCATCGTTCGGTAAGACACTCAGGAGTGAAGATGAATTTCCACACCCGCAAATGGGTAAAACCCGAAGACCTCAACCCCAACGGCACCCTGTTCGGTGGCAGCCTGTTGCGCTGGATCGACGAAGAAGCGGCGATTTACGCGATCGTCCAGTTGGGCAATCAGCGCGTGGTGACCAAGTACATTTCCGAAATCAACTTCGTCAGCGCCTCGCGCCAGGGCGACATCATCGAACTGGGTATCACTGCCACCGAGTTCGGCCGCACCTCGATCACCCTGACCTGCGAAGTGCGCAACAAAATCACCCGCAAGAGTATTCTGACGGTTGAGAAGATGGTTTTCGTGAATCTGGGCGAAGACGGCTTGCCCGCACCGCACGGGCGCACTGAAATCAAATATGTGAAAGATCAGTTCCAGGAAGATGAGTTAGTTACCAAGTGACATCGGCGGCGCTTTCTTCGCGAGCAGGCTCGCTCCCACAAGGATCACGCTGTACCTGTGGGAGCGAGCCTGCTCGCGAAAGCGGTTGTTCAGTCAGCGAAGAATCATCTGCCCACTGAACAGCCATGAACCGCCGGGGTCGTAGGTAAACACCACCCCCACGGTTCCCACGCCATGACCACTCCCACCGACGGCAAGACCCCCGACCTCTCGGCCAAAGAACAGCACGAAGTCGAGAAAAACCAGCCGCCCCGCGCGGCTGTCCTGCACGAAATCATCCGCAGCCAAGGCGATCAGGAACTGGAGCGCAGTATCGCCGCACTCTGGTGGTCGGCGCTGGCGGCCGGGTTGACCATGGGCCTGTCACTGATGGGCATGGGCCTGCTCAACTCGCGCCTGCCCGACGGTGACGAATTCAAGGTGATCGCCAGTTTCGGCTACTGCGCGGGTTTTCTCGCAGTGATCCTCGCCCGCCAGCAACTGTTCACCGAAAACACCTTGACCGCCGTATTGCCGGTCATGACCAAGCCGACCCTGCAAAATTTCGGCCGGTTGATCCGCCTGTGGACAGTGGTTTTGGTCGGTAATCTGTGCGGGACGATTCTGGTCGCGTACGTGATGCTCGAATTGCCGATCTTCGACACCAAAACCGATCAAGCTTTCCTCGAAATCGGTCGCAAGGTCATGGAAAACCACGCCAGCCAGATGTTCGCCAAGGGCATCGTTTCCGGCTGGATGATCGCCACCATGGTCTGGATGATCCCGTCCATGGAGAGCGCGAAGATGTGGATCATCATCCTTATCACCTACCTGATGGCGCTCGGCGACTTCACTCACATCGTGGTGGGTTCGGCGGAGGTCTCGTATCTGGTGTTCGCCGGCGAATTGCCGTGGAGTGATTTCTGGGCGGTATTCGCAGGCCCCACGCTGGCGGGGAATATCATTGGCGGCAGCTTTATCTTTGCGCTGATCAGCCATGCGCAGATCCGCAGCGAGAGCGGCGCGCCGAAGGAAACGGCGGATCAGGCCGGGAAACCTGATCCGCAGGAGATCAAAAAATGATCAGTGGTGAGCGGCTTCGCTGATGGTCACGGGCTCGTTGCGAGTTGCGTACTTGACCAGTTTGCCGATGGTCAGGCCCTGCAACAGGATCGACGACAGCACCACGATATAGGTGATGCTCAGCAGCAGATCGCGCTCCGGACCCAGCGGCAGGGCCAGGGCCAGTGCCACCGAAACACCGCCGCGCAAACCGCCCCAGGTCAGAATCCGGATGGTGCCGGCCGGCACCGTCCGCCAACGGCGCAGCAGCAGAATCGCCGGGGCCACAGTGAGCAGGCGCGACAGCAGAATCGCCACCGCCAACAAACCTGCCGCGGCCATGTGCAACCAGTTGAATGGCAGCAGCAACAGCTCCATGCCGATCAGCGCGAACAGCAGCGCGTTGAGCATGTCATCGAGCAATTCCCAGAAACCGTCCAGATAACGACGGGTCATGTCATTCATCGCCAGATTGCGCCCGACGTTACCGATGATCAGACCGGCGACCACCATCGCAATCGGTGCGGAAACGTGAATCTCGGTAGACATCGCCGAACCACCAATGACCAGCGCCAGCGTCAGCATCACGGTGATTTGATGCTGCTCGACGCTTTTGATCATTCGATAAACCAGATAACCGATCAGGCCGCCAAACAGCACGCCGCCAATCGCTTCGTGAACGAACAACATCGCGGTGGCGCTGATGGTCGGGGTTTCGCCGAGTTGGGCGATGCCCAGCAACACGGTGAACACCACCACGGCCGTGCCGTCGTTGAACAGCGACTCGCCGACGATGGTGGTTTTCAGCGGTTTCGAGGCATTGGCGGTACGCAGCACGCCGAGCACCGCGATCGGGTCGGTTGGCGAAATCAACGCGCCGAACAACAGGCAGTACAGGAAACTCACGGGCCAGCCGAACAGGGCAAAAATGTAATAGGCGAGACTGCCGATCACCGTGGTGGCAATCAACACGCCGAAGGTCGCCAGCAGGCCGATGGGCCAGCGGTAGCTGCGCAAATCATTGAGGTTGACGTGCAGGGCGCCGGCGAACAGCAGGAACGAGAGCATCCAGTTCATCAGCAGATCGCCGAAGTCGATCTGGCCAATCAGTTGCTGCACGCGTTCTTCGAGACCGGGGTAACCGAGCACGCTCAGGCCTTGCAGGATCAGCGAGAACAGTAGCGCGGTGACCATCACGCCGATGGTCGGCGGCAGGCCGATGAAGCGGAAATTGACGAAGGTGAGGAGGGTGGTGAGGCAGATGAAAGCGGCGACAAGTTCAAGCATCCGGGGTCCTTTGGATGAGGGGTGAGTGGAGCGCGCCCGATGCTTGGGCGCAGGGGTTTGATGGGCTGAGAGCGACAGAGGGCACAAGCTTCCCTCACCCCAGCCCTCTCCCGGAGGGAGAGGGAGCCGACCTTATTGTCTTGCGGCATGCATCGACCTGAATAACCGAGTCGATTATGGATTCGGCAATGCGCGTTCAGGTCGGCGTACTTCTGAAGCATCCCCCGGCAGTCCCCTCTCCCTCTGGGAGAGGGTTAGGGTGAGGGCTAGCCGGACACATTGACCGCAGCCGCTTCGCGACGTTGCAGATAGATGAAAAACAGCGCCGTCAGCACCGTCAATACACCGACCAGCGCCCCCGTCCACGGCAAGTCCGCCAGATCCGCGCCACTGGCCACCACCAGCCCGCCGATCCACGCACCCGCTGCGTTGCCAAGGTTGAATGCACTCTGGTTCAGCGTCGAGCCCAGGTTCGGTGCTTCATGGGCCTGATCGATGATCAGCAGTTGCAGAATCGGGCACAGCGCAAAAGCGAAAATCCCCCACAGCACCAGCGTGATTGCCGCTGGCACCACCGAGCGACTGGTCTGACTGAACGCCGCCAGAATCACCACCACCGCCAAGGCCACACCAACCAGCGACGGCAACAAACGGCTATCCGCCAGGCGCCCGCCGAGCATGCTGCCACCGGTCAAGCCGACGCCGAACAACAGCAACATCACCGTCACGCCATGCGGGCTGACGCCGGTGATGTCCTGCAGGATCGGCGCGATGTAAGTGAACACACTGAACAGACTGGTCGACGCGAGCACACTCATGCCTAGAGCCAGCAACACGTTGACCTTACCCAGTACCTTGAATTCGCTGGCGAGGTTGGCCTTGTCCATGGGGATGTGTTTTGGCAGCCACAACCATTGCGCGAGCGCCGCAATCACACCAATCACCGACACCGCCCAGAACGTCGAGCGCCAGCCGGCATACTGTCCGAGCGCCGTGCCCAGCGGCACGCCGAGAACGTTGGCCAAGGTCAGGCCGGTGAACATCATTGCAATCGCCTGCGCGCGTTTGTTCGGTGCGACCAGCCCGGCGGCAACCACCGAGCCAATGCCGAAGAACGCGCCGTGGCACAGCGCGGTGACCACGCGAGCGGCCATCAGCGTCGCGTAGTTCGGCGCGAGTGCGCAGAGCACGTTGCCAAGGATGAACATCAGCGTCATTCCCAACAGCGTCGCTTTGCGCGGCATGTTCGCGGTGCCGATCGCCAGGATCGGGGCGCCGAACACCACGCCCAGGGCGTAGCCGGTAATCAGCAGGCCCGCATGGGGAATGCTCACGGAGAGGTCCCGGGCGACGTCGGGCAGCAGGCCCATGATGACGAATTCGGTGGTGCCGATGCCGAACGCGGCAACAGCGAGTGCAAGCAAGGCGAGTGGCATGCGCAAGGTCTCTGTCGGTAGTCTTGACGCTTTGATCAGGCATACGCAGGCCGACGACCGCTTTCGAATGAGAGCAGGGCAGGCAGGAATTATTGGTATTTTTCTGTGCGCAACTGAGTGCGGCGTGGTCGCTTGCAGTATAAACAGCTGCTGACACATCGCGAATCAATAATCTGACTAATTGGCTCGCTAACAACAACAAGGAGTGGAATGTGCTGGCGACAGCTTTGGTATTGATGGCGGCGCTGTTGCATGCGACGTGGAATACGTTAATCAAGTTCAGCGCCGAACGGTTGCTGGTGGTGGCGTGCATGGACAGCGTGGCGCTGCTGGTCGTCGCCATCGCGTTACCATTCGTGAGCCTGCCGCCCATGGAAATCTGGCCATGGATTCTGGCGTCGGCAGCGTTTGAATTGCTGTATCGCTACCTGCTGATTCAGGCGTATCGGGTCGGCGATCTCGGGTTGGTCTATCCACTGATGCGCGGCTTGTCGCCATTGGTGGTGTTGGCGTTGACCCTGATCTTCGCCGGAGAGGTGCTCACCACCCAGCAGATATTCGGCATCATGCTGATTCCGTTGGGCATGGTTTGCCTGCTGTGGCAGGGTGGCGGTGGCAAGCATTTGCCATGGTCGATGTTGCCGGTGGTGGCGCTGATCGGCCTGTGTATCGGTTGCTACACCTACATCGATGGCCAGGCGTTGCGGCGCTGGTCCCATCCTTTGGATTATCTGGTCTGGGTCACGCTGCTCAGCGCCTGGCCGTTTCCGCTGTTGGCATGGGTCGCCAAGCGTCCGGCGTTCATGTTGTTCTGGCGTGAGCAATGGAAGCTGGGGTTGGCGGTGGGCTTCTGCGTATTGGCCAGCTACGCTCTGGTGCTGTGGGCGATGCAGTTGGGTTCGATTGCGGAAGCGGCGGCATTGCGCGAGATCAGCGTAATTCTGGTGGTGCTGTTCGGTATGCGCTACCTCAAAGAACCTTTTGGCCGGCCGCGGCTCTTAGCCTGTGGGCTGGTACTGATCGGCATGCTGGTAATGAAGTTCTGACTGCTCGCGAACTCTATAACTCGAAAAAGGACGGCGTTATGACGGTGGCTCTGTGGTGTGTGTTGATTGCGATTTTTCTGCCGTATATCTGCACCGGCGTGGCGAAAGCCGTGGGCGGCTACCGGCTGAGTGATAACCACGATCCGCGCGACTTTCTCGAAAGTCTCAACGGCGTGGCGAGGCGTGCGCATGCCGCGCAGATGAACAGCTTTGAAGTGACGCCGGCATTTGCGGCGGCAGTGATTGTTGCGCACCTGGTTGGGACGGCGGAACTGGTAACGGTCAATGTGCTGGCGGTGCTGTTTATCACCAGTCGCCTGCTTTACATCATTTGCTACCTGGCGGACTGGGCGATCTTGCGCTCGCTGGTGTGGTTTGTGGGGATGGGGTTGATTGCTTCGTTCTTCTTTGTGTCTGTTTGATTATCGGTGTTGCTGATGGCCTCATCGCGAGCAGACTCACTCCTAAATTAGGAATGCGTTCCCCTGTAGGAGTGAGCCTGCTCGCGATAGCTATCTGATTACCTCAGCAGATTCCAAGGGTTACTTCTTCTCTGTATCAGCCACCTGCGGCACTTGCGGCAGCGCTGCGCCTTTGGGCCAAAGCATCCAGATCTGCCCCTGCTGTTTCATGTCCCCGGCCAGTTGTCCGGCCGCATCACCGGTGCCCCAGAACAGATCCGCCCGCACTTCGCCAGCAATCGCACCTCCGGTATCTTGTGCCGCCACCGGGCGAACCAGTGCCGTGCCATCCGGTTTTGTCGTCGACAGCCACAGCAGGCTGCCCAACGGAATCACCTTGCGATCCACTGCCGCGCTATAACCGGCAGTCAACGGCACGTTCAGCGAACCGCGCGGGCCTTCATTGCTGTCCGGGTTGCGCGTGAAGAACACGTAGCTCGGGTTGCTGCCCAGCAGTTCCGGAATGCGCGAAGGATTGGCCTTGGCCCAGTTGCTGATCGCGCTCATGGTCACGTCTTCTTTCTTCAGCTCGCCTTGCTCGACCAGCCAGCGCCCGATTGGGCGATACGGATGGCCGTTCTGATCGGCGTACGCGATGCGCAACTGTTTGCCGTCATCGGTCTGAATTCGCCCGGAACCCTGGATCTGCAGGAATTGCAGATTCATCGGGTCGGTCAGGTAGGCAACCACCGGGGCTTTTACACCTTTGGATTCAATAGTGGCGGCATCGTCGTAAGGCTTGAGCACGCGACCTTCGAGGCGGCCGCGCAAGCGTTTGCCTTTCAGCTCCGGGTAAATGCTGTCCAGCGAGACAATGATCATGTCTTCGGGCACGCCGTACACCGGCACATTGGCCGTGTCGGTGGGCGTCAGGCTGCCGGGGTAGACCGGTTCGTAGTAACCGGTGATCAAACCGTTGGGGTTGTCGTTTTCAGCGCGCAGGCCGTAAACGTCGAGGTTTTGCTTAAGGAAAGCGCGAATCTCGCCAGCACTTTGCGGTACGTTGGCCGCAGCGGCGCAGGTGGAGCCCCATACGGCATCAGCTTTGAGTCGGGTGCAGGCGCTACGCCACGAACCGAAACCGGCGACCAGATCGCTATCGGATACTGCCGGCAGTGCTTCCCAGGTGGCGCTGGAATAAGTGGCCAGTGCGTGGGTTTTTGGTTTGGCGCTATCACCGCCGGTGCAGCCAGCGAGAATCGCCATTAGAGGCAGGGATGCGATCAGCGGGTGACGCCAGGCCTTGAAAGGGCTGTTCATGGAGTAATTCCTGTGCCGGTTGACCGAGTGCTCCATGCGCTCGAACAACCCGTATTTTTAATAGGGCTATTGGTGTTTGGCGGTGACGCGAGGATACTGGCCGCCGAATTCCGTGACCTGAAGCCACCATGACTCTTAAAAGCATTTCTGTTGTATTGCTGGCCTGTCTGACCTTGTCCGCCTGTGGCGGTGTCGATCCGAATTCTCCACTGGGCCAGCGCAAGGCCATTTTCAAACAGATGCTCAAGACTGGTGAAGACCTCGGCGGTATGTTGCGTGGACGCATCCCGTTCGACGGGCCGAAGTTCGCCGAAGGCGCGGTCAAACTCAATGCGTTGTCCCATGAGCCGTGGAAGCATTTCCCGCAGGTTCGCGAAGAAGATCACACCAGCGCCAAGGACGATGTCTGGCAGAAGCAGGCGAAGTTTCAGGAAATGGCCCGCACTCTCGAAGCTGCCACCGGTGAATTGGTGATTGCCAGTCAGATTCAACCGTACAAGGCCAGCAACCTCGGGCCTGCGGTGCAGAAAGTCGAAGATGCCTGCAGCGCTTGTCATAAACAGTTTCGCGATCATTGATATTTAAAAGATCGCAGCCTGCGGCAGCTCCTACCCTGATCAATATAGGAGCTGCCGCAGGCTGCGATCTATTGATTTTTACTTATCGATTTCGTCCAGCGCGTCCTGAAGTTCTTTGCGCGATTCGGCGAGTTTGTCTTTGCGCTTGTTGATCTTCTCTGGATCGCCTTTCTTCATCGCCTTGTCGAGATCAGCCTGGCGCTTGCTCACTTCGTGCTTGGCGTCGAGCACCTTGTTTTCGCGTTCTTTCTTCAGGCCCGCGTCGGTGCAGTGTTCGGTCACCTCACGCAGGGCAGTTTCCAGGCCTGCCTGCTGATCAGCGTTGCCGCGCGACTTGGCCTGTTCGATCTGGTTCATGATGCCTTGCTTCTTGGCCGCGCAACCGGTCAGGCCCGGGGCGTCTTCGTCGGCCATGACAGGGGTGGCCATCACGCCACAAAGGGTCAGCATGGCGAGCGGTGCGAGAAATTTCATAAAAGCTCCATGTGCAAAGGCAATCGGGTCGGGGCGGCACTGCGCTGTTGGAGCGCCTCGGTGGTGGTTGGGTTCCCGGGGTACCGGGATTGCGTGCTCAGAAACCGTCGATGCCGGCGGTCCGCAAGGTATCGCTCAAGGCTAACACCTGCGGGGCGCGGAAGAAGGCGCTCAATTGCGCTGCGCGACCGGGGCCGATACCGGGTTCTGCCTGCCATTGTTCGGTGTCTCGTTGTGCCAGCGCCTGCCATGAATCAGGCAGTTGTGCCTGACCGGTTGGCGGCAAGCCCAAGGCTTTGAGCCATTGAGTGAACGGTCGCTGGCGGGCGCTGTGAAAGCTGTTCATCAGGCGTTCGCTGCTGCGCTCGCCAAAGCCGGCAATGTTAGCAAGCTCCGGTGCGTCGAGGGTCAACCAATCCAGCAGGTTGTTCACGCGGCGTGTTTCGAGAAGTTTCTCCCAAGTGCCACGACCGACATGTTGCAGCGCCAGCCCTTGTTTGCCACTGAGCCAGGTCAGGCGAGCGAGAAACTGGCTTTCGCAGCCGGGCGAGGGTTGCCAGCAACTCAATGCGTGGAAGTCGTCGGCGTTGGGGATGTTGAGGTCTGGGCGTTCGGCGGCGCGCAGCACCACGCTGTCGAGCCGTGGAATGGTCAGGCCGGCGAGGCTGATTGCCACTTGGTCGCCGGGGCGGATATCCAGGTCTTGCCAGCGTTTGAAGGAACTGGCGCTGACCCGTTTGATTTCCCGGTCATCGAGCATGACGGGTTTGAGTTCGAGTACTGGCGTGATGCGCCCGGTGCGCCCGATCTTGAAGTTGACCTTGCGCACTTCGGCCAGCGCTTGAGCAAAAGGATACTTCCACGCAACTGCCCAATACGGAGCGCGAGCCTGCCAGCGTTCGGCGCGTGGTCGTTGGCTCTGGCGCAGTACCACGCCGTCAGTGGCAAAGGGCAGGGGTGAGCGATACCAGTGATCGCGCCATTTCTGTGCTGCAGCAAAGTCGGCGACAGGATGACTGTACGGTTCAATTGTGGCGAAACCCAGCGTCGCCAACGTGGCGATTCGCTCGGGCAATTGCGCTGGGCCTTGTGGCCAGTCCCAGACGAACAGTCCGATACCGGCGGCTTGCGCGGCATCCAGGGTTTTGCGTCCCATCAGTCCCGCGACGGTGGAGCGAGCGTTAACGCTGCCGGATCGAGCTTGCACGTGCTCGTTCAAGCGCCAATAGAGTTCGCCCTGCACCAGCATATCCAGCGGTTGTGTCAGGTGTTGAGGAATGGCGCCGATCTTCTGTGCTGATGGCGTCCAGTCTTGCCCGCGAACCCCGTCACCGCGACTGATGACCTGTTGCAAAACGCCCGCGCGATAAATCAGCGTTACTGCGACGCCGTCGATCTTGGGTTGTATCCAGACATCCTTGCGATCATGTAGCCAGGCCTCCACGGCCTCATCTTTGTGGATTTTATCCAGGCCGGTATGGGCGATGGGGTGCGCGTTTGAGCCTGAAACTGTGTGCAAAGGATCGGGTGGCGAGGGCACTTTGAAACACGCTCGCCAATCGTTCAGTTGCGCAAGGGATTGGTCGTAGAGTTCGTCGGCAATCAGTGAGCGGCCTTCGCGGTGGTAGGCGTCGTCCCATTGATTGATCTGGTTTTGCAGGGCGGTGATTTCGCGTTGGGCGTGTGCAGCGGGCCAGTTTGGGCAGGTGGCTTGCGCGCTGAATGTTGCGGGCATCAGCAGGAAAATAAATAACAGGCGCAGCGTGGCAAGCATCGTGAGCGTCCTTGCTCAAGGGGAATGCTTGAAGGTTAGGCGAAGATATTTACTCCGCCGGAAGGGTGTTTTACGGCTTGTTTCTGGGCCGTGAAAACAGCCCCTCACCCTAACCCTCTCCCGGGGGGAGAGGGGACTGACCGAGTGGTTTGTTGGATATGCATCGACCTGAGCGTTCTGAGTTGAACTCCCGGTTTCAGGCATGAAAAAGCCCCGCACGGGGCGAACCGTGCGGGGCTTTTTTGTACCGCCAGGGAGTCTTACAGACCAGCAGCAGAACGCAGGGCGTCGGCGCGGTCGGTTTTTTCCCAGGTGAACGTGGTGAAGGTGTCTTCGCCAACGGTCTTGGTCTCTGGCGCGCGACCGAAGTGGCCGTACGCTGCAGTTTCCTGGTACATCGGGTGCAGCAGATCGAGCATGGTGGTGATTGCGTATGGACGCAGGTCGAACACTTCACGCACCAGTTTGATGATCTTGTCATCGCTGATCTTGCCGGTGCCGAAGGTGTTCAGCGAGATCGAGGTAGGCTGAGCCACGCCGATCGCGTAGGAAACCTGAATCTCGCAACGCTCGGCCAGGCCGGCCGCGACGATGTTCTTGGCCACGTAACGGCCAGCGTAGGCCGCCGAACGGTCAACCTTCGATGGATCTTTACCGGAGAATGCGCCGCCGCCGTGACGGGCCATGCCGCCGTAGCTGTCGACGATGATCTTGCGACCGGTCAGACCGCAGTCACCTACCGGGCCGCCAATGATGAACTGGCCGGTCGGGTTGATGTGGAACTGGGTGTCTTTGCTCAGCAGTTCGGCAGGCAGCACGTGCTTGACGATCAGCTCCATCACGCCTTCGCGCAGGTCTTTGTACGACACTTCAGGGTTGTGCTGGGTCGACAGAACAACGGCGTCGATACCGACAACCTTGCCGCCTTCGTAACGGCAAGTCACTTGCGACTTGGCGTCCGGGCGCAGCCAAGGCAGCAGACCCGATTTACGGGCTTCGGCCTGGCGCTGCACCAACTGGTGCGAGAAGGTGATCGGCGCTGGCATCAGCACTTCGGTTTCGTTGCTGGCGTAGCCGAACATCAGGCCCTGGTCGCCGGCGCCCTGATCTTCAGGCTTGGCACGGTCAACACCCTGGTTGATGTCTGGGGACTGCTTGCCAATGATGTTCATCACGCCGCAAGTCGCGCCGTCGAAGCCGACTTCGGAACTGGTGTAACCGATGTCGCAGATGACGTCACGGACGATCTGCTCCAGGTCGACCCAGGCGCTGGTGGTCACTTCACCGGCAACGATGGCCACGCCGGTCTTGACCAGGGTTTCCACGGCAACGCGTGCGTGTTTGTCCTGGGCAATAATGGCGTCCAGCACCGCATCGGAAATCTGGTCGGCGATTTTGTCCGGATGTCCTTCGGACACGGACTCGGAGGTGAAGAGGGAGTATTCGCTCATCTCGATGTTTTCCTGAATTTACCGATGGTGAGTGTCGCCAGCCGGTCGCTGAAAATGGCGGACCTGGATCTGGAAACCATTACGTAAGCCTACATAGAGGCTTTCCCCGGGAACGAGTCCCGCAGCGGTGGCCCAACGGGCCAAATCGTCCTGTTCAAACCCCAACCACAGATCACCGCAGGCCTCCCTGGCCCAACTCTGGTTGTGGCTACATAACTCTGTCACGAGCAGGCTACCGCCCGGTTGCAGCAGGTTGGCCATATGCTTGAGTGCGTCGGCCGGCGCGGCGAAATGGTGCAACACCATGTTCAACACCACGCAATCGGCCGTAAGGCTTGTGCCATTCAATGCATCGGCCAATTGCAGGCTGACGTTAGCCAGCTGTTCACGTTCACATACCTGGCGAGCCAGTTCGAGCATCGCCGGGCTGTTGTCCAGCGCAGTTACGGTGCCGAAGCGACGCGCCAGTTCCGGCAAAAAAGCACCATCGCCGGGGCCGACTTCAATGGCCGTGGCTGCACCATCGAAGTTCAGTTTGTCGAGCAGGGCCAGCACGCTGTCACGGTACTGCGGCAGGCCTGCGATCAAGTCTTGCTGGGCACGGAATTTTTCCGCCACCCGGGTGAAAAAGTCCTGACTAGCCGCGGCACGTTGGCCGTGAACCTGCTCGATGCGCGCTTGCACGTCGTCAGGCAGATCCAGATTGTCGACTTCTTCTAACAATGCAGCGTGCAACTTACCGCCGAGCAATTCGGTGTGGGGCAGGGCGCGGCGATAAAAGATCGCGTTGCCTTCGCGGCGCGTCGCCACCAGGTCGGCTTGTGCCAGTACCTTGAGGTGATGACTCATGCCGGACTGACCAATGCCGAAAATCTGCGCCAGCTCCAGCACGCCGAACGAATCGTTGGCCAGCGCGCGCAATACATTCAGGCGCAGCGGATCGCCGCCGGCCTTGCACAGGGCCGCCAGCTCGTCGCAATCGTCATGGCGAATGGAAGGCACGCGTAAGTTCATAGGGCTGGCAGTCTAGAGAGGGGGGCAAATCATCGCAAGGCCAATATCAAAAAGTTTTGATATTGCTCGATAAATGGCACTTCTCCCGAAACGGTTAACTCTACAAACGAACAGCGGAAAGGTTTCACCTACCGAAACCACTGCTATCCATTGGAAAAACGCCTCCGGATGACTATCTGTCATTGCCCCGAGGCGCTCCGGTGAGGGAAAATGCCCTCCTTTTTTCCGTTTCAATCTATTCACACCCAGGAGATCAGCGATGCCTAGCCGTCGTGAGCGTGCCAACGCCATTCGTGCCCTCAGCATGGATGCCGTGCAAAAAGCCAACAGCGGCCATCCCGGTGCCCCTATGGGTATGGCAGATATCGCCGAAGTGCTTTGGCGCGACTACCTCAAGCACAACCCGAGCAATCCATCGTTCGCCGACCGTGACCGCTTCGTGCTGTCCAATGGCCACGGCTCGATGTTGATCTACTCGCTGCTGCACCTGACCGGTTACGACCTGTCGATTGAAGACCTCAAACAGTTCCGTCAACTGCACAGCCGCACCCCGGGCCACCCGGAATTCGGCTACACCCCGGGCGTTGAAACCACCACCGGCCCATTGGGTCAGGGTCTGGCCAACGCCGTCGGTTTCGCTCTGGCAGAAAAAGTCCTGGCAGCGCAGTTCAACCGTCCAAACCACAACATCGTTGACCACCACACCTACGTGTTCCTGGGTGATGGCTGCATGATGGAAGGCATTTCCCACGAAGTCGCTTCCCTGGCCGGTACGCTGGGTCTGGGCAAGCTGATCGCTTTCTACGATGACAACGGCATTTCAATCGACGGCGAAGTCGAAGGCTGGTTCACCGATGACACGCCGAAGCGTTTCGAAGCCTACAACTGGCAAGTGATCCGCAACGTTGACGGTCACGACCCGGAAGAAATCAAGACTGCCATCGAAACCGCGCGCAAGAGCCCGCTGCCGACGCTGATCTGCTGCAAGACCACCATCGGTTTCGGCTCGCCGAACAAGCAGGGCAAAGAAGACTGCCACGGCGCTCCACTGGGTGACGCGGAAATCGCGCTGACCCGTCAGGCGCTCAACTGGAACCACGGCCCGTTCGAAATCCCGGCCGACATCTATGCCGAGTGGGATGCCAAGGAAAAAGGTCGCGCGGCCGAAGCCGAGTGGGATCAGCGTTTCGCTGCCTACTCCGCTGCGTTCCCGACCGAAGCCAACGAGTTGGTACGTCGTCTGAGCGGTGAGCTGCCAGCTGACTTCTCGGAAAAAGCCTCGGCCTACATCGCTGAAGTTGCGGCCAAAGGCGAAACCATCGCCAGCCGTAAAGCCAGCCAGAACACCCTGAACGCGTTCGGCCCATTGCTGCCGGAACTGCTCGGCGGTTCGGCTGACCTGGCCGGTTCCAACCTGACCCTGTGGAAAGGTTGCAAGGGCGTCAGCGCTGAAGATGCCAGCGGCAACTACATGTACTACGGCGTGCGCGAATTCGGCATGACCGCAATCATGAACGGCGTGACCCTGCACGGCGGTCTGGTGCCTTACGGCGCGACCTTCCTGATGTTCATGGAATACGCCCGCAACGCCGTGCGCATGTCGGCGCTGATGAAGAAGCAGGTCATCCACGTCTACACCCACGACTCCATCGGTCTGGGCGAAGACGGCCCGACGCACCAGCCTATCGAGCAATTGACCAGCCTGCGTACCACGCCGAACCTCGACACCTGGCGTCCAGCCGATGCCGTTGAATCGGCCGTGGCCTGGAAAAATGCGCTGGAGCGCAAGGACGGCCCATCGGCGCTGATCTTCTCGCGTCAGAACCTGCAACACCAGGAGCGCGATGCCGGCCAGATTGCCGACATCAGCCGTGGCGGTTACGTGCTGAAGGACTGCGCAGGCGAGCCTGAGCTGATCCTGATCGCCACCGGTTCGGAAGTCGGTCTGGCGGTTCAGGCTTTCGACAAGCTGACCGAGCAGGGCCGCAAAGTGCGAGTGGTTTCGATGCCTTGCACCAGCGTGTTCGATGCTCAGGACGCGGGCTATAAGCAAGCCGTGCTGCCGTTGCAGGTCAGCGCGCGTATCGCGATCGAAGCGGCACACGCCGACTTCTGGTTCAAGTACGTGGGTCTGGAAGGTCGCGTGATTGGCATGACCACTTACGGCGAATCGGCTCCAGCTTCGGCCCTGTTCGAAGAGTTCGGCTTTACCCTGGAAAACATCCTCGGTCAGGCTGAAGAGCTGCTGGAAGACTAAGGCACAGCGCGGTGGCCTCAGGGTCACCGCAATCCCTGTGGGAGCTGGCTTGCCAGCGATAGCGTCCGTTCAGTCAGCATATATGTTGAAGCGAATGGCCCTATCGCTGGCAAGCCAGCTCCCACAAGGGTTGTGTTGCAACAAACATTGCGTCTGCCTGCGTACTATCGAGAACCCCATGCCTCAACCGCGTCCCTTCAAAGTTGCACTCAACGGCTACGGCCGCATTGGTCGTTGCGTCTTGCGTGCGTTGTTTGAGCGAGGCGAGAAAGCCGGGTTTGAAATTGTCGCGATCAACGATCTGGCGGACATGGCCAGCATCGAATACCTGACACGCTTCGACTCCACTCACGGCCGTTTTCCGGGCGAGGTGCGAGTAGAAGGCGATTGTCTGCATATTAATGGCGACTGCGTGAAGGTCCTGCGCAGTGCCACCCCCGAAGGCATCGATTGGGCGTCACTGGGCGTCGATCTGGTGCTTGAGTGTTCCGGTGCCTATAACACCCGTGATGACGGCCAGCGTTTTCTCGACGCTGGCGCGCCACGTGTGTTGTTCTCGCAGCCAATGGCCAGCGAGGCGGATGTCGACGCCACCATCGTTTACGGCGTCAATCAGGATTGCCTGACCGGCGACGAACTGCTGGTGTCCAACGCCTCCTGTACGACCAATTGCGGCGTGCCGCTGTTGCGCTTGCTCGACAAGGCCATTGGCCTCGATTACGTGTCGATCACCACGATTCACTCGGCAATGAACGACCAGCCGGTGATCGACGCCTATCACCACGAAGACCTGCGCCGCACCCGTTCGGCATTCCAGTCAGTGATCCCGGTGTCCACCGGTCTGGCGCGTGGTATCGAGCGCCTGCTGCCGGAACTTGCCGGGCGAATTCAGGCCAAAGCCGTACGCGTGCCGACGGTCAACGTGTCCTGCCTCGACATCACGATGCAGACCGCCACCGCGACCGATGCCAATGAGGTCAACCGGATCCTGCGCGAAGCCGCCACCAGCGGCCCGCTCAAAGGTCTGCTCGCCTATACCGAGTTGCCGCACGCTAGCTGTGATTTCAACCATGACCCACATTCGGCCATCGTCGATGCCAGTCAGACCCGTGTTTCCGGCCCTAAGCTGGTGAACATCCTGGCCTGGTTCGACAACGAATGGGGTTTTGCCAACCGAATGCTGGACGTTGCAGAACACTATCTGCAAACAGCAACTTCAAAAAAACCGTAGGAAGTGCGACCCATGACCGTGTTGAAGATGTCCGACCTCGATCTGCAAGGTAAGCGCGTATTGATCCGCGAAGACCTCAACGTCCCAGTCAAGGACGGTGTTGTCACCAGCGATGCGCGAATCCTGGCTTCGCTGCCGACCATCAAGCTGGCCCTGGAAAAAGGCGCGGCCGTGATGGTCTGCTCGCACCTTGGCCGTCCGACCGAAGGCGAGTTCTCCGCCGAGAACAGCCTCAAGCCTGTCGCTGACTACCTGAGCAAGGCCCTGGGCCGTGAAGTGCCGCTGGTGGCTGATTACCTGGGCGGCGTTGACGTCAAGGCCGGCGACATCGTGCTGTTCGAAAACGTGCGCTTCAACAAAGGCGAGAAAAAGAACGCTGACGAACTGGCCCAGCAATACGCTGCTCTGTGCGACGTGTTCGTGATGGACGCTTTCGGCACCGCTCACCGCGCCGAAGGTTCGACCCACGGCGTGGCCAAGTTCGCCAAGGTTGCGGCTGCTGGTCCACTGCTGGCCGCTGAACTGGACGCACTGGGCAAAGCCCTCGGCGCGCCGGCTCAGCCAATGGCGGCCATCGTTGCCGGCTCCAAGGTCTCGACCAAACTCGACGTGCTGAACAGCCTGAGCCAGATCTGCGATCAACTGATCGTCGGCGGCGGCATCGCCAACACCTTCCTCGCGGCGGCCGGTCACCCGGTCGGCAAGTCGCTGTACGAACCGGTTCTGCTCGACACCGCACGCGCTATCGCTGCCAAAGTCAGCGTGCCACTGCCGGTTGACGTAGTGGTTGCCAAAGAATTCGCTGAAACCGCAGAAGCCACCGTCAAGCTGATCGCTGACGTCGCGGCTGACGACATGATTCTGGACATCGGCCCGCAAACCGCAGCCAACTTCGCCGAACTGCTGAAATCTTCGAAAACCATTCTGTGGAACGGCCCGGTCGGCGTGTTTGAATTCGACCAGTTCGGCAACGGCACCAAAGTGCTGGCGCAGGCCATCGCTGAAAGCTCGGCGTTCTCCATCGCCGGCGGCGGCGACACCCTGGCCGCGATCGATAAATATGGCGTGGCTGAGCAAATCTCCTACATTTCCACCGGTGGTGGCGCGTTCCTCGAATTCGTCGAGGGCAAAGTGCTGCCAGCCGTAGAAGTCCTGGAAAGCCGGGCCAAGGCCTAAGGCCGCCCGTTTGGCCAGGCAAAGGAGTGTTTACATGGTCAAGTCGTTAGCACTGTTGTTGCTGACCGGTACGCTGGCGGCCTGCGGGAGTAACCCGAAGGCCGAAGCCACGCCGGCGCCGAGCGAGTCGCAGAAGGGCTGTTATCAGGCCGACTGGCAGGCCGAAACCAACCCGGTGCTGAATAAGCGCTCGGGGCCGGATGGCCTGGACAAATACGAGACGCAAACCCCGGCCAAGGAACATGGTTGTCCTTGACGGGTCTGACTCTTTAACTCAGGGCTGGCGGCGTGTGCTGTCAGTCGAGGAACACGGATGAAAGGCTTGATCGCCATTGCGGCGTTGGCATTGTTGGGCGGTTGCGCGCAGTTGAACCTGTTTCAGTCTTCTGCCCCGGCGGACAACTGGACCACCTGGACCTGCGACAGCCAGGCCAAAGTGCTGTGGCGCTACGCCGATGCCGGCCAGAAGGAAGTCGATGTTCGACTGGGTGGCGGTGATCAGGTCTATCGCCTGAAAGAAGAACCGGGCGCCTCGGGCACGCTGTACAGCGACGGCATGCTGGCGTTTCACGTCAAGGGAGAGGAAGGCCTGGTGTACTGGGTCGCCACCAATGACCTGATCGGCCGCGGCTGCAAAGCCGAGTAATTGCAACACCGCAGGCCCATTGTAGGAGTGAGCCTGCTCGCGATAGCGGCCTGACAGTCGCTGCAATATTGACTGAAAGATTGCTATCGCGAGCAGGCTCACTCCTACAGGGGTTCTGCGCAGTTCTGAAGAATTGGCTTTATCGAATCACCAGACCGGGCCTCAACCCCCGATCTGCAATCACTTGAATAGCCGCCGCCGCTCCGGCAGGCTGGCACGATTAACGACCCTCAACCGGGAGAGACACACACAATGGCACTTATCAGCATGCGCCAGATGTTGGACCACGCAGCCGAATTCGGCTACGGCGTTCCAGCCTTCAACGTCAACAACCTTGAGCAGATGCGCGCCATCATGGAAGCCGCTGACAAGACTGACTCCCCGGTGATCGTTCAGGCTTCGGCCGGCGCCCGTAAATACGCCGGCGCGCCTTTCCTGCGTCACCTGATCCTCGCCGCGATCGAAGAATTCCCGCACATCCCGGTGTGCATGCACCAGGACCACGGCACCAGTCCTGACGTCTGCCAGCGTTCGATCCAACTGGGCTTCAGCTCGGTGATGATGGACGGCTCGCTGGGCGAAGACGGCAAGACCCCGACCGACTACGACTACAACGTCCGCGTTACCCAACAAACCGTAGCCATGGCTCACGCCTGCGGCGTTTCGGTAGAAGGCGAGCTGGGCTGCCTGGGTTCGCTGGAAACCGGCATGGCCGGTGAAGAAGACGGCATCGGCGCTGAAGGCGTTCTGGATCACAGCCAAATGCTGACCGACCCGGAAGAAGCCGCTGACTTCGTCAAGCGCACCCAAGTCGATGCCCTGGCCATCGCCATCGGCACCAGCCACGGCGCCTACAAGTTCACCAAGCCACCAACCGGTGACGTGCTGGCGATCGACCGCATCAAGGAAATCCACAAACGCATCCCGAACACCCACCTGGTGATGCACGGTTCCTCGTCGGTGCCACAAGAATGGCTGGCGATCATCAACCAGTACGGCGGCGACATCAAAGAAACCTACGGCGTACCGGTTGAAGAAATCGTCGAAGGCATCAAGTACGGCGTGCGCAAAGTCAACATCGACACCGACCTGCGTCTGGCATCCACCGGTGCGATGCGTCGCCTGATGGCCACCAACCCGAGCGAGTTCGACCCACGTAAATTCTTCGGCGCGACTGTTACTGCAATGCGTGACGTGTGTATCGCTCGTTATGAAGCGTTCGGTACTGCCGGTAATGCTTCGAAGATCAAACCGATCTCGCTGGAAGCGATGTATCAGCGTTATCTGAAGGGTGAGTTGAACGCTAAGGTTAACTGAGCCTTCGAGTTGTAGATGCACTAAAAAACCGCCGTCGGGCGGTTTTTTAGTGCATTAGGAATGGTCAACTCAGAATCGACACTCGCTGAGCTGTTTGGATATTTCGCCTACATTAAATTTCCGTCAACTATCAGTCCTGCAGTACCCCCCGACAAGTCCTTATAAAATGGCCATAGCGCAGTGGCCTCGGGGTTGGATTTTTCTTTTTTAAGACCGTTCCACTCCTCGAAGTCTGGACCATCGTTGTTGTATTTAGCCTCGAACGCCCAATTTGCGTCGGATGTTGAAAAGCTCAAATCAGTTTTCTTGGCTGCGTTGTTAAAGTGAAATCCGCCGCTGATGTTTTCCTTGCCAGCAGCGGTGAGAAAAGTACCTGTAAAGCGACCAGCCGATTCATCCATGGTAGTGATTACAAGTTGATGGCCTTTCGGAAACGAGTTGTAAGTACCTTTCATATTTGAATGGGACATTTGAAGCCTCCGCTGTAAATTATTGAATTCAGTTCCTTTGAGTTGTCCCTAAGGAGCCGTTGCTGCGAGAACAGACTAGTTTTCAGCGTTATTCGTTGTCACCTGTAAAAAGTGACAGGTTTTTATATGCTTTTGAAATAATGATCTGTGCAATATGATCTATAGAAAAAGGGGCTTAGTAGAAAAAGGCGACGATTTATTTATCAATGGCAACTAAGGACGTAACACCAAAAGGCCCGCCATCCGTCACCCTTCCAGTTGAGCACAAAACGGGACAGATTTATTAAATCTCCAGGTTACCTCTAGAGCGTTGTGAAATCCGCATTCTCGTGATGTTTTCAATTTCTTCTGTGAAACGCGGACTGCCCGTCAATGGACTAGATAAGTCTGTCCCCTTTTTCCCTTTTATTTGAATAAATCTCTAATCTCTTCAAAGGTTGGCATCGTTGCTGGAACCACCGAGAGTTCGCAGTCCAACGCAGCCAAAACGCGCGCGTAAGCGATCATGCCAACAGAAAGGGTACCTTTCTCCACCGCTATGACTTTGTATCGCGTCAGTCCCGCCAGATCGGAAAGCTGAGCCTGCGTCAGGCCACGATTTATACGTTTTTCACGTAATTGAATGCCCAGACGGGTAATTAAAAAGAGAGTAATCCATGTTGCGCTACCGTAACATTTTGATCTCAATGTGGCGTATGCGGAACATTTAATCTATTTGGCTCAAGAAGCCCGTCGTGAGACGGGCTTCTTTGTGAACGACTACTCCTTTAGTTCAACGTGATCCAGTGCCTGATTTACCGCCAATTCACCGAGCATGACCACTTGCGCAATGCCTAGGGCAGTCTTGCGGTGTGAGGTATCGAGCATGGCGGCGAAGTTGTTGAGCATTTCGCTGGCTGAACCCAGGGTCTCGCTGGCGTTGGCCAGCAGGGATTCGGTGTTGTACTTCGGGTTGGCGAGGTACATGGGCTCGGGTTTATGCGTACTTGCCATGATGAAGGCGGACGGTTTGAGGTAGTGGTCGAGGGCGCGCTCGGCGGCGTCGTTGAGTTTTTTTGAATCGAGGGATTCGTAAGGGGATGCGAGATCTGTTTCTGGCGGGTGTGGCGTTGATCTGATCATGTTTCGTCTCCGGTAAATGGAGCCGACACCGGATCGCTACTAAACGAAGAGGGTGGCAGCTGAACGCAGGTTAGTAGACCGGGGAGACGCGACCGGCGCACCCGAAGGCGCCCTGCGAACAGCTACCATCAAGCGCGGGTTATGCCCGACTGAATGGTGCCAATGCGCATCGCGTAACCACGGGCTACTAAACCCGATCACTGGAAATCAGTGACGCGAATCAAGTTACCGATGGCCCGCCAGGCGCACAAGCCGGCGGATTCTGGCGTAGTGGTAGGCAACGACGCAAGCTGTTGTAGGCATCCGGAAGTAACCGCCGACAGATCTAAACAGCACTGTTTAAAGGTAGGAGCTGCCGAGGGCTGCGATCTTTTGATTTTGTCTTTTCAGAATCAAGAACAAGATCAAAAGATCGCAGCCTTCGGCAGCTCCTACCGTGGGGATTGGGTTATTTGTCGTGATCGATGTCGAGTTTGGAGAAGGTCACTTGGCCACCTTCGCTGGTGTACCCGGTGTTGTCCTGCACATAAACCCCAGCCTTGAAATACAGCGGCTTATTCCGCCACGTCGCACTGATCTGTGAGTCCCACTGATAACCCGCCGCACTGACACCCAACGCACCGCCAGGACTCAGGTGAATAAGGTAGTTGAATTCGCGATCCAGTTTGACCCCGGTGGCGAGGGTGATGACGCGGCTTTCGTCATCATCCGGGTGCATGCGCACTTTGATCACCAGATTGCCGGTTTCTGTTTTTGTCTTGTACTGATATTCAAGTTTGACCATCGGCTTCTGGCTTTCATAAGCATGAATCTGGCCGATGACGATCTTGCCCGAGCTGGGCACTTTGTTGACGGTGAGGGTCGCCCGCAGCAGGTTGTCGGCATCCGGGTAATACCAGTTGCGCAGGCTGCCGTTGCTGTAGGTCTCCCGCAGTTCGGTGCGCGGATAAATGGCGTTTTCGGTTTTTGACCCGGTAACCGGTGACCAGAAGAACAAGGTGCCGGTGTCGGAATGGAAGTACTGATCTTTGAAGCCGTTCACCAGTTTGGAGGTTTCGACGGTGTATGGCGGGCTGCCAACGGGAACGCTGAGGTTCCAGGTTGCGAGATCGATCATGTCGGTTCTTCCACTCAAAATTCACTGCACGTACGTGCCAGAAGCTCTAGCCCGCACGTTTTGGGGCGGCCTTTATAAGCGTAGAGGGATTTTTTGTTAATGCCCGTTTGGCAGATGATTGACGTCAACATCCTGTCGAAATGCCATCTCTGCCGGTTTCCGGGGGCTTCAGCGGTGACCGTTAGTCGGCAAACTCACGCTTTGGTTAAATGATGGCCTGATGACAGCTTCTGCTTTCTTGGATCCAGTACTAGAGTGAAGGCTCAGTATGTGTGCGGTTTTTACCGGAAGCCGACCAAAAGTCCCGACAAGAGAAGCAGCATGGAATGCGCGCAACCCCAGCCAGGCGAAGGCAGCTCTGTCCTTTTGATCGTTGATGATTACCCTGAAAATCTGATCAGCATGCGCGCGTTGCTGCAGCGTCAGGATTGGCACGTCCTCACCGCAGCCTCCGGTTTCGAAGCGCTCAATATTCTGCTCTCGCATGACGTCGATCTGGTTCTGCTGGACGTGCAGATGCCGGGCATGGACGGCTTTGAAGTCGCGCGCCTGATGCGTGGCAGCCAGCGCACGCGCCTGACGCCGATCATCTTTCTGACCGCCAACGAACAATCCCAGGACGCTGTGATCAAGGGCTATGCCAGTGGCGCGGTGGATTACCTGTTCAAGCCGTTCGACCCGCAGATACTCAAGCCCAAAGTGCAGGCGTTGCTGGAACACCAGCGCAATCGCCGGGCCTTGCAGCGCCTGAGTCATGACCTGGAAGTGGCACGCGCCTTCAATGCCTCGGTGCTGGATAACGCCGCCGAAGGCATTCTGGTGGTGGGCGAGGACGGTTTGATCCGCTTTGCCAATCCGGCTATTTCGCGGTTGCTCAACGCCCCGGTGAAGGAACTGGAAGGTAAGGAATTTCTCGACTATCTGCAGAAACCGCATATTCCGCTGTGGGCCGATTCCGAGTTTTATGCCAGCTATAAACGTGGCGAAACATTAAGACTGCACGATGCCTTGCTGCGCACCGCGCCCGGCCAGCAAGTGCCGGTGGCGCTGTCCTGTGCGGCGTTGCCTGCCGAGCAACACGCGATGGTGGTCACCGTGCTGGACATGTCGGTGGTGCGGCACTTGCACCAGCAACTCGAATTCCAGGCGGTGACCGATCCACTGACCGGGTTGCTCAACCGGCGCGGTTTTTACCAGACCGTTGAAAATCTGCTATTGCGTGGTGAGCGCAGTGATAGCAGTTGGGTCTTGCTGTATCTGGACCTTGATGGCTTCAAACGGGTCAACGACTCACTCGGTCACGATGCCGGCGATCGCGTGTTGCGCTGGGTTTCCGAGCAATTGAAAGCCTGTCTGCGACCGTTCGACATTCTGGCGCGCATGGGCGGCGATGAATTTACCGCGCTGCTGGATTTGGAGTTCCCCGAGCAAGCGGCGAAGATTGCCGAGAAACTCATCGAGCGGGTGTCAATCTGTCAGCAGATCGAGGGGTTGGACATCGCCCTCGGCGCCAGCATCGGCATCGCCACTTACCCGGACTGCGGCTCGAACCTCGACGGATTGCTGCGTGCTTCCGACATCGCCATGTACGAGGCCAAACGTGCCGGACGTCAGCAATATCGTTTCTACGATCATGAAATGAATGGCCGGGCGCGCTCGCGGTTGATGCTCGAAGAGAGCGTGCGTGCCGCCATCGAGAATCGCGATTTCAATCTGGTCTATCAACCGCAAGTGGCTATCGACACGGGCCAGATTCGTGGCTTTGAAGCGTTGTTGCGCTGGCAGCACCCGAGTGTCGGCGATGTGCCGCCGGGGTTGTTCTTGCCGCTGCTGGAAGAGGCGCGGCTGATCAGTCGCCTCGGCAGCTGGATTTATCATCGTGGCGCCGGCCAGCGCAAAGCCTGGGAAACCCTGTTTGCCGAAGATCTGGTGCTTGGCGTGAGTTTGAGCAACACCCAGTTCAGTCTGCCGAATCTGGTCACCGAGTTGCGTCAGGTGATGGAGCGACACGCCTTGCAGCCTCGGCAACTGGAGGTCGAAGTCACCGAAGAAGCGCTGATGCAAAACCCCGACGAAACCCGCAAACAGCTGCGTTTGCTGCGCAATCTTGGGGTGCGCGTGGCGCTGGATGACTTCGGTTCCGGGCCGTGTTCGCTGGCGCATCTGCGCGATCTGGAACTCGATACGCTGAAAATTGATCGCCATCTCATCGCGCGATTGCCGGACTCCAAACGCGACGCCTCGCTGGTCAGCACGGTCATCAGTCTGTGCAAGCAATACGGTTTGCTGGTGATCGCCGAGGGTGTGGAAACCATCGAGCAATACCAATGGCTGCAAGCCCATGGCTGTGAGTACGTGCAAGGTTTCCTCGTCGCGCGGCCGCTGATGGCCGAGGACGCGGTCAGCTTCGCCGAGCCGTTTGACTGGAGCGCACTGCCCGGTTGAATTCGCTACACTGGCGCACCTTTTCGAACCGTGTCGCTCGTCCATGACTGTGTTGAAGTACCTCCAGGCCTATCCCGCGCAATTACAGGATCAGGTGCGTCAACTGATTGCCGAAGGGCGTCTGGGTGATTACCTGAATCAACGCTATTCGGGGCGCCACGACGTGCAGAGCGACAAGGCTTTGTACAGCTACGCGCTGGACCTGAAGCAGGAATACCTGCGCAACGCCCCGGCCATCGACAAGGTGCTGTTCGACAACCGCCTTGACCTGACCCACCGCGCACTGGGTCTGCACACCACGGTGTCGCGAGTGCAGGGCGGCAAGCTCAAGGCCAAGAAAGAGATTCGTATCGCCTCGTTGTTCAAGGAGGCCGCGCCGGACTTTCTGAAAATGATCGTCGTGCATGAACTGGCGCACTTCAAGGAATCGGATCACAACAAGGCGTTCTATAAATTGTGCGAGCACATGCTGCCGGGGTATCACCAGGTCGAGTTTGATCTGCGTGTGTATCTGACGTGGCGCGATATGCAGGCTTAACAGTACGCAACCAGGAAGGTGTGGATGGACGTCAGCAAGACCAAAAGCAGTTTCTACCGTCGCTTATATGTGGCGTACCTGATCGACAGCGGTCTGGCGCCGAGTGTACCGACGCTGACCGACGTGACCGGCATGCCCCGGCGCACGGCGCAGGACACGATTGCCGCGTTGGCCGATCTGGATATCGTTTGTGAGTTCGAGCAGGAAGAGGGCGCGCGCAATCACGCCGGGCGCTATCGGATTCGCGAGTGGGGAGCGATTGATCGTGGGTGGATCGAGCGTAATTTGCGGCAGATCAAGGCAGTTCTGGAGTATCCCTGAAAAAGAGCCCCTCACCCAGCCCTCTCCCGGAGGGAGAGGGCGCCGATTGGGGGATATTGGAGAGATACGCCGACCTGAACGAATTGCTGTGAATCCATAATCGACGCGGTTTTTCAGGTCGATGTCTGACGCAAGACAACTCGGTCAGTCCCCTCTCCCACTGGGAGAGGGCTAGGGTGAGGGCTGTTCAGGCCCGACGCATCCCAATGTGTGGAATGTCATCCTCCAGATACTCTTCACCCGCCACAACAAACCCGTACCGACCGTAATACCCCTGCAAATGCGCCTGCGCTGACAGATAGATCGGCACCTGCGGCCAATGCTTCTCCGCCTGTTTCAACGCCTGCTCCATCATTTCGTGCCCCAGCCCTTTGCCGCGCCCTTGCGGTGCGGTAATCACGCGGCCGATCACCACGTCACCCCCCTGGGATTCCGGATCCAGCAGGCGCAGGTACGCCATCAACTGGTCATCCTCCCACCCCATCAGATGGTAGGTGTCGCCTTCCAGATCCTGGCCATCGAGGTCCGGATAGGCGCATTTCTGCTCGACGACGAACACGTCCGAGCGCAGCTTCAACAGCGCGTATAGCTGTTCCTTGCCCAGATCACTGTGATGTTTGCAGACCCATTCGATTGTCATTTGCCGATTCCTTGAACGTGTCGCCCGATACTAAGCGCCCACGGCAAAGATGTCTGTATGGCGTAAGAGTCTGTGACAAAGGTCAAAATGCCATCATTCCTTTCTCGCAGCCTCGGTGACTTTGTGTAATCTGCTGGAGAGCCCTGTGCACTGGCTGCAATGAGCTAATGTTAGGGCCTGGGTTTTGCCGGTAAGGGGCCTTGGGGTTTTGGCTGAAAACATGCTGGGCAACTCGCCCGCTAAGGATTTTCAAGCATGCCGCGTTTGCATCGAGCCGTTGCTTTGACCGGATTGCTCTTGCTGGCTCAGACCGCTGCAGCGGAGAAGCTGCGGCTGGTGTTTGATATCTGGCCACCCTTTACCGACGACACGCTAGTCAACGGCGGTCTGGCTACCGACATTGTCACCACCGCACTCGCCCGGGCCGGCTATGCCAGCGGTTATGAGCAGGTGCCGTGGGCGCGGGCGCTGCTTGGCGTCGGCGAGGGCCGCTACGATGTGTTGGTCAACGCCTGGTACAACGACGAACGCACCAGGTTCGGCCAGTTCTCCGGGGAATACCTGCTCAACCGCATTCGCTTTCTCAAGCGCAAAGACACGCCACTCGACTATTCCAATCTGCAGCAACTGCACACCTATCCGATTGCGGTGGTGCGCGGCTACGCCTATTCGGCGCCGTTCGATGCCGACACGGCGTTGCAGAAAGTCCCTGTGCATAACTTCGCCATGGCCGTGCGCATGCTCGCGGCAGATCGGGTCAAGTTGACGCTGGAGGATGAATATGTGGCGAAGTATTACCTGGCGCGGGAATCCGCCAAGGTGCGCGATTCGGTGGAGTTTTTACCCAAGCCGTTGAGTGAGAACAGCCTGCATATATTGGTGAGCCTGAAGAATCCGCAGCATGAGCAGATTGTCGCGGGGTTTGATAAGGCGATTGCGGCGATGAAGGCGGATGGGAGTTATGACAAGTTGTTGAGGCAGCATGGGATGTGAGTTTCTGATTTCAGAGTTGCGTTGTTGCTGATGGCCTCATCGCTGGCAAGTCGAATCGTCGCACCGCAGCTCCCACAGGTTTTGCGGTGTACACAAATCCTGTGGGAGCTGGCTTGCCAGCGATGAGGCCCGCCAAGGCAACTCAAACTTCGGCGGTGTCCTTGATCAGATGCGCCGCCAACGTCCGCAGCGGCCCCAACTGCCTGCAAATCAACGCCAGTTGCGTCTGCACCAGCCGCTGCCCCTCATCGATCTCATCGGCCATCTGCTCCAGCTCATTGGCCAGCGCTTCTTCTTCATCACTCTGAATCGCCACCGGCTGCTTGTTGGCCAGCCCTTGGGCGATTTCATCAATACTCGTCGCCAGTTTCACCCCGGCGCCTTCGATCAAATGCTCGCGCACATCCGCCGGCAACTGCGTCTCGCGATGCGCGCCCAGCCCTGACAGATAACTCAGCAAGGTGTGCGACAGCACCAGAAAGCGGAAGCCGACATCGGCTTCCTTACGGAAATGCCCCGGCTCCATGAGCATGTTCGCCAGCGTTGTCGACAGCGCCGCATCGGCGTTGTGCGCGTTGCGGCGGGCCAGCCGATAGGCGAGGTCATCACTCTTGCCGGCGGCGTATTGCTGCATGATCTGGCGCAGGTAGATGCTGTTGCAGGTCAGGGTGTTGGCCAGCACTTTGTTAAGGCGTCGGCCCTGCCAGTCCGGCAGGAACAGGAACACCGTCAGACCGGCAATCAGGCTGCCAAGCAAGGTATCGAACAACCGTGGCAGGAACAGTCCGTAACCGTCACCGACCTGATTGAAGCAGAACAGCACCATGATGGTGATCGCCGCTGTCGCCAGGGTGTAGCGGGTGGTGCGGTTGGTAAAGAACACCACGCCGGCAGCGATGGCGAAACACGACTGCACCAACGGGCTCGGGAACAGATCGAACAGCGCCCACGCCACGGTCAGGCCGATGGCGGTACCGAAAATCCGCTGACCGAGTTTGCGCCGCGTCGCGCCGTAGTTCGGCTGGCAGACGAACAGCGTGGTGAGGATGATCCAGTAACCCTGCGACGGGTGAATCAAATGCACCATGCCGTAACCGATACTCAGCGCCAATGGCAGGCGCAGGGCATGCCGGAACAGCAGAGACGTCGGCGTCAGTTGCGTGCGCAGGCGCACCCAGACGTCTTTGAGGTTGCGCGGTGAGCGGTCGAGCAGGCTGCTGTCAGTCGCATCGGCCAAGGCGTCGGGGTTGCTCGCGTCGCTAAGCAAGCGGTCGAGGGTGCCGAGGTTGGCCGCCAGGGCGCGCAGCGAACGCAGCAATCCGCGCCAGGCCGGATTGCTCTGGATGCGCAGGTGTTCGAGGGAGGCGTCGAGGTCGCTGAGGGCTTCGGCGAAACTCGCGTCATAAATAAATGGCTGGCGCATCTGGATCGATTCGGCCAGAGCGCGGCAGGCCTTGCCTTGCTGGCGCAACAGGCGTTGGCAGCGGAACAGCACGTCGCTGTGGAAGAACGCTTCGGCCAGTGCGTTGTACGGATAGTGCGAAGAACTCGCGCGTTCGTGGATGTCCTGAGCGAGGAAGTACAGCTTCA
Source organism: Pseudomonas sp. Mb7 (assembly GCF_054790525.1). NCBI lineage: Bacteria > Pseudomonadati > Pseudomonadota > Gammaproteobacteria > Pseudomonadales > Pseudomonadaceae > Pseudomonas > Pseudomonas sp. Mb7. The sequence goes on along the minus strand of NZ_CP186501.1, from coordinate 5,151,472 downwards.
GATAACGGCTGACTTTCGAGCCGGGGCGTCCATTGCCGACGCGGTGCAGAATGATTTCCTTGGCACTGTTCAGCGCCGCCACCACGCGACCGTTTTGCTGGGCCAGTTCCAGCCGCCGGGCTTCGACGTCCATCTGCCGGATCGGCTCGAACAGCGAAGATTTCAGCTTCAGGTAAAACCCCAGTTCGCGGAACAGTCGCGCCAGACTCTGCTGCACCGGCTGGTTGGAAAACATTGCCTGCCACAACACCGAGAGCAAGCCGTACCACGCCGCACCGGCCACCAGCAGCATCGGTTCGTGCCAGAAATCGGTGACCGCACCGCCGCGCTGATCAACGCCGATCATCGTGTATACCGACAGAATCAACGTCGCCGAGGCAATCGCACCATAGCGCTCGCCGAGCGCCCCGAGCATGGTCAGGCCGAAACTGGCCAGCGCCAAAGCAATGGCAAACACAATGGGGTAAGGGAAGAGCAATTCCACCGACAGCGCGGCGATGCTGAAACACACCAGTGTCACGGCGAGGGCGTTGAGGCGGCCCTGCCAACTGTCGTCGGTTTCGGCCAGGGCGCTGGCGATAATCCCCAGGAACAACGGGATCAGCAGGCCCATTTCATCCTGATACCAACACAGCGCCATGCTGCCGGTCAGGGCGATGAACACCCGCACGCTGTAGCTGAATTTATCCAGCGCCCACAGGCGCCGCAAAGACTGACGAAACGAGGTCGAGGACATGAAGTGCGAAGGCCTTCCGAGGCGATGCCGCTAAATTGAGCCAGTAATGACGCCGACGCAATGGCGCCGATCACATCTGACAGCAAAAAGTGTTCCTTTGAGATCTTGTGTAGAACTAAATCTTGAATTGGGCACGGAACCCTGTGGGAGCTGGCTTGCCAGCGATGGCTGCATGACAGTCAACAATGATGTTGGATCTGCCGGCCTCATCGCTGGCAAGCCAGCTCCCACAGGTTTTTGTATTTAGCTTTGAATTAAGCGTACTGCGCGGCAGCGTAGCCGGAGGCCCAGGCCCACTGAAAGTTGAAACCGCCCAGATGCCCGGTCACGTCGAGCACTTCGCCGATGAAATACAGGCCAGGGCTTTTCAGTGATTCCATGGTCTTGGACGACACCTCGCGGGTATCGACGCCACCGAGCGTTACCTCGGCCGTGCGATAACCTTCGGTCCCCGCCGGCACCACTTTCCAGCTGCCCAGCTTGTCGGCGATTTCCGCCAGTTCCGCGTGGGTGTACTGCTTCATCGGCTTGGACACGAACCAGTTGTCCGCCAGTAGATTGGCCATCTTCTTGGTGAAAATCTCACCGAGCAGGGTTTTCAATTCACTGTTCGGACGCTCGGCCACTTGCTGCTGCAGCCAGCTCGCCGCGTCGTGATCCGGCAGCAGGTTGATCTCAACCGTGTCGCCGGATTCCCAGAACGATGAAATCTGCAAAATCGCCGGGCCACTGAGGCCACGGTGAGTGAACAGAATATTCTCGCGAAAGCTCTGATCGTTGCAGCTCACCAGACAATCCACCGAAGTGCCGGACAGCTCGGTGCACAGTTCCTTGAGCTGATCGGTGATGGTGAACGGCACCAGCCCGGCGCGGGTCGGCAGCAGTTCATGGCCGAACTGTTTGGCCACTTGATAACCGAAACCGGTGGCGCCCAGCGTCGGGATCGACAGACCGCCGGTGGCGATCACCAGCGACTGGCACTGGATCTGGCCCAGTGTGGTGTCGAGCAGGTAACCGCTTTCGATCTTCTCGATGGTCTGGATTGAGGTGTCCAGATGCAGCTCCACACCGACCTGATCGCACTCGGTCAGGAGCATTTCGAGGATGTCGCTGGATTTGTTATCGCAGAACAACTGGCCGAGTTTCTTCTCGTGGTACGGCACGGCGTGTTTGCCGACCATGCCGATGAAATCCCACTGGGTGTAGCGCGCCAGTGCCGATTTGCAGAAGTGCGGGTTCTGCGAGAGGAAATTGCTCGGTTCGGTGTACATGTTGGTGAAATTGCAGCGACCACCGCCCGACATCAGGATTTTCTTGCCGGCCTTGTTCGCGTGGTCGAGCAGCAACACCTGACGCCCGCGTCCGGCAGCGGTCAGTGCACACATCAACCCAGCGGCGCCAGCGCCAATGATCACGACTTCGGTAGAGCGCAAAACGGTGTCCTCACACAATGATCGTTCCCACGCTCTGCGTGGGAATGCCGCCATGGACGCTCTGCGTCCGTTGTTATGTGACGCGGAGCGTCACGGGATGCATTCCCACGCAGAGCGTGGGAACGATCAGGTCAGAGGATGCGGACGCGCAGCGAACGGCCCTTGATCTTGCCGTCGTTCAAACGCTGCAAGGCTTGCATGGCCACGGTGCGGTCCACGGCTACATAAGCCTGGAAGTCGAAAATCGCGATCTTGCCAACCTGCGCACCCGGAATACCGGCATCGCCAGTCAGTGCGCCCAGAATGTCGCCCGGGCGAACCTTGTCTTTACGGCCCGCGCCGATGCACAGCGTGGTCATCGGCGGTTGCAGCGGGGCGAGGCCCTGGGACTTGAGGTTATCGACCTGATCCCAGTTCAGCGGCGACTTCTGCAGCTGCTCGATGGCTTGCGCGCGATGCGCTTCGCCCGGTGCAACCAGGCTGATCGCGATGCCTTTTTCGCCAGCGCGACCGGTACGGCCGACGCGGTGAATGTGGATTTCCGAGTCGCGGGCCAGTTCGACGTTGATCACCATGTCCAGCGCATCGATGTCCAGACCACGGGCGGCGACGTCGGTGGCAACCAGTACCGAGGTACTGCGGTTGGCGAACATCGCCAGCACCTGATCGCGGTCACGCTGTTCCAGATCGCCGTGCAGGCCGACGGCGGAAATGCCCTTGGCGGTCAGGTGATCAACGGTTTCCTGCACTTGCTGCTTGGTGAAGCAGAACGCCACGCACGATGCCGGGCGGAAGTGGTGCAGGACTTTGGTCACCACGCTCATGCGATCTTCCGGGGAAATCTCGTAGAAACGCTGCTCGATCTGCGTGTCATCGTGGAACGCTTCGGCTTTCACCGTTTGCGGATCACGCATGAACTTCGACGCCAGTTGCTTGATGCCCACCGGGTACGTCGCGGAGAACAGCAGGGTCTGACGACGTTCCGGGGTCTTGACGATGATGTCTTCGATGGCGTCGTAGAAACCCATGTCGAGCATGCGGTCGGCTTCGTCGAGAATCAGCGTATTCAGGCCATCGAGCACCAGCGAACCTTTGCGCAAGTGCTGCTGGATACGCCCCGGGGTGCCGACGATGATGTGCGCGCCGTGTTCCAGCGAAGCGATCTGCGGGCCGAAGGACACGCCGCCGCACAGGGTCAGGACTTTGATGTTGTCTTCGGCACGGGCCAGACGACGGATTTCCTTGGCGACCTGGTCGGCCAGCTCACGCGTCGGGCAGATCACCAGCGCTTGGCAACCGAAATAGCGCGGGTTGATCGGGTTGAGCAGGCCGATGCCGAACGCGGCGGTCTTGCCGCTGCCGGTCTTGGCCTGGGCGATCAGGTCCATCCCCTTGAGGATCACCGGCAAGCTCTGCGCCTGGATCGGCGTCATCTGGGCATAACCGAGGGATTCGAGGTTAGCCAGCATGGCAGCGGACAGCGGCAGAGTATTAAAAGCGGTGGCGATGGTGGTCACGGGACTGGCCTGCAAAACAAAATGTCGCGCAGTGTAGCAGCCCCGTGCCACTTTCTTCGAAAGTTCTGGACGAACAGTGGTTAATGTTCGATGTGTTCTTCCGGACGTTTGGCGCGGCGCCCGTCTTCTTTCGACAGTTGCGAGAAGATCGTCGCGGCCAGCATCGCCATGATGCCGACGGTGACGAAGGTCAGCTGGAACGCACCCAGCACGGTTTCCACGCCATCGTTACCGATCTCTGCGGTAAACCCACCGAGCAAAGCACCGGCGCACGCCACCCCCAGGCTCAACGATAATTGCGCCACCACCGACAGCAAGCTGTTGCCGCTACTGGCGCTCGCATCGTCGAGATCGATCAGCGTCACCGTGTTCATCGCGGTGAATTGCAGCGAGTTGATCGCGCCGAGAATCGCCAGCAGACACAGTAGCAACCAGTACGGCGTCTGCTCGCTGACCAGGCCCATGCTCGCCAGCATGATCCCCAGTGCCAGGGTGTTGCCGGTGAGCACGATGCGATAACCGAGCCGCTCAATCAGCGGCCGTGCCATCCACTTGGCAAACATTGCCGCCGCCGCCAGTGGCAGCATGCTCATCCCCGCTTGCGACGGTGAATAGCCCAGCGCCACTTGCAGCAGCAACGGCACCAGAAATGGCAATGCGCCGCTGCCCAGGCGGGCAAAGAGGTTGCCGAGAATGCCGACGGCAAACGTGCGGGTCTTGAACAGCGATGGCGCGAACAGCGGGTTTTCGATGTGCCCGGCGCGCAACCAGTACGCCGCCAGACACGCCAGACCGGCGAACAGCAGCAACATCACCCGCAGATGCGGCAAGTGCAGTTCGCCAAGGCCTTCCATGGCGATGGTGATCAGGATCATCGCCGCGCCGAACAGCAGGAAACCCAGGCTATCGAAACGCGTGCGCTCGGTGCCGCGCAGGTCGGGAATGAATTTCCACACCGCGTAGCAACCAATCACGCCGACCGGCAGGTTGATCAGGAAAATCCAGTGCCACGTCAGGTACTCGACCATCCAGCCGCCCATGGTCGGGCCGATCAGCGGACCGAGCAGGCCGGGGATGGTGATGAAGCCCATGATCCGCACCAGTTCGGATCGCGGATAGGCGCGCAGTACGACGAGTCGCCCGACCGGTAGCATCAGCGCACCGCCCAGGCCCTGAATCACTCGGGCGCCGACCAGCATGCTCAGACTGCTCGACAAGGCGCAGAGCAGCGAGCCGAAGCTGAACAACAAGATCGCGCCGAAGAAGATTTTCTTGGTGCCGAAACGGTCGGCGATCCAGCCCGAAGCCGGAATCAGCAAGGCCACGGTGAGCATGTAGGCGATGATCACGCCCTGCATACGCAAGGGATCTTCGGCCAGATCGCGAGCCATGGCGGGCAGGGCGGTATTGAGAATGGTCCCGTCGAGGGACTGCATGAAGAACGCAATGGCGACGACCCACGGCAACCAGCGGGCGGTGATGGCGTCGAGAGGCGGGCGGTTGGGCATGGAACCTCTTGTCGTTGGAGTTAATGCATATCCATGATCGTTCCCACGCTCTGCGTGGGAATGCCTCCACGGACGCTCCGCGTCCGCTTTTGGCTGGGACGCAGAGCGTCCCCTGCTGCATTCCCACGCAGAGCGTGGGAATGCTCGCCGTCAGAGGGTCAGAGTCAAACGGCTGACCAGCGCCCCCGGCAGCAACGCCGACGAAGTATTGCGCTGGCTGTACGTACTCGCTGACAGCAGCAACTCGCGCTCGGCGGTCAACGCTTCCAGCTGCGAACCGAGCAGGCTGTAAGCGCTATCGTCGAAGCGCATGGTGCTGACCGGCGCCTGGATCTCGCCGTTCTCGACCCAGAAGGTCGCGAAACGGGTCATGCCGGTCATGCGCGCCGCCGGTTGATCCGAGAAGTTCAGGTACCACAGGTTGCTGATGTACAGCCCGGTACCCAATTGCTTGAGGATCTCTGCTTGCGCCAGATCACCCGCCGCCATGTTCAACGCGCTTGGCATTTCACCGCCACCGGCGCCGTTGGCGGTCAGGCCATATTCCGCTGCACTGCGCGAGCCGACAAGTTGATCGCCAGCCTTGCCTTCAACGATCAGGCGCAAATCACTGCGCGGATACCCCTCGCCGGAAAACGCCGGGCTCAGCGATTCGCTGACTTTCTCATCCAGCGACAGCAGTGGACTGAACGCCTGATCGCCGACATACAGCTTCTGCAACGGGCTGCTCTTACTGGCGATCGACTGCGCCGAGAAACCGCCCCAGCTCAGCATGCCCATGATTTCTTCCAGCGCCGCCGGTGCCAGATACGCGCGGTACTGCCCCGGCGCCAAGGTGCGCAGTGGGCGGCCGAGAAACTCCAGTTGCTCGCGAGCCTGGCCGAAGCGCTTGGCGAAGCCTTCGCTGCTCCAGTCATGCCCGGCGTAGCTGGCTTTCACCGCTTCACCGTTCTCGTGGAACAGGCTGAAATCGAAGTTGAAGCTGTTCGCCTGATGCCAGCCAAACGCCCCCGCTGAACTGGCGAAACCACGACTGATCGGGCCGGCCGCATAGAAGCCCACCAGATCCAGACCTTCAGCGGCAGCGCAGATTTCATCGACAACCTGCTCGGTGTCCGGCAGCGGATGCTCCTGCACATTTTTGCTCTGCCAGCCGTTGTGGTTGAGCAACAGGTACGGATCCTGCGGCAGCAGCGGCAGGGTTTCGCGCAGTTGTTGCAGACCTTCGGCGAGGCGTCGCAGATCGCCTTCCTGATCACCGGACAGGGTGACCTGCAGGTCGGCGTGGCGACCGTCGTTGATCAGTTTCAGAACGATATTGGCCTGCTGCACTTGCCCGGCCTGACGCACCTTGGCGTGATTGAAACGCACGAACGCCGAGGATTCGGCGGCAAAGCTGAGGGTGAACTGTTCCGGCTCGCGCACGCTGTCGCGCAGCCACTCGACCATGACCTTGAAGGCGTCGGACTGACTCTTCGAAATGCTCATCAGGCGTCTCCCCCAAACACATCAACGTTGCTGAATACGCAGGCCGGCGAAGCGTGGCCGACGCGGATCACCTGGTTCGGTTCGCCCTTGCCGCAGTTCGGCGTGCCCAGCACCTTGACGGTGTTGGCATCGCCGACGGCGCGCAGGCTTTTCCAGAAGTGCGCGGAAATCGCCCGATAGTTCGGGTTTTTCACCACACCTTTGAGTTCACCGTTTTCGATCAACTGGCCCCATTCGCAGCCGAACTGGAATTTGTTGCGCGCATCGTCGATCGACCATGAGCGGTTGGTGCTCATCAGGATGCCGTTCTCGATGCCTTCGATCAGTTTGTTCAGAGGCTGATCGCCCGGTTCGATATTGAGGTTGGCCATGCGGTCGATCGGCGGCCGGTTCCAGCCGCAGGCGCGGCTGTTGGCAACGCCATCGAGACCGGCGCGGAACTGCGACAGCGCACCGCCCAGCGGGCGCAACAACAGGCCATCGCGGATCAGGAATTGTTTGCTGGCCTTGCTGCCGTCGTCGTCATGACCGTAGCTGGCGAGTTCTTCGGGAATGCCCGGATCGAAGGTCACGTTGAGCAGCTTGGAGCCGTATTGCAGGCTGCCGAAGTCGCTGGCCTTGACGAAACTGGTGCCGGCGTAATTGCGCTCGTCGCCGAGGATGCGGTCGAGTTCCAGCGGGTGGCCGATGGATTCGTGGATTTGCAGCATCATTTGATCCGGCATCAACAGCAGGTCGCGCGGGCCTTGCGGGGTGTTCGGCGCGAGCAGCAGTTGCAAGGCCTGATCGGCGACTTGCGGGCCGGCGCCGATCAGGCCGCAGCGGCTGATCACGTCAGCGCCGCCCTGTTGGCCGAAGTTCTCGCGGCCGAGGCTACGGGTCTGGCTGTCGTTACCGTCGTAGGCGGTGACGTCGAGGCCTGGATAGACGAAGCGTTGGGCCTGGCGCAATTCAGCCCCGGCGCTGCTCAGGTAAATCTGTTCGACGTGGGTAATGCCAATGCTCACCTGCCAGTTCACCAGGCGCTCATCCTTTGGCACCGAGGCGGATTCCGCGCCGAGCAGCTCAAAACATTCGCTCAGGGACGGGAAGGCTTGGTCGAGATTGGGTGAAAAGTAATCAGCGCGATCGCTGGACACCGGCTGATCGCGCAGGTCGAGCAAGGCGTGCGGCTTGAGGCGACGGGCTTGCTGCTCGGCGCGTTCGAGGGCGGCTTGCAGACCTTGTTGCGACAGGTCATTGGTCGCGGCATAGGTTTCAACGCCGTTGACGCGAACGGTGAGCATCGCGCCTTCGTCGCGGCTCAGGCTCGGCGGCTCGGCGACATTCTTGCGCACCGACAGATATTGCCCGGACTCGCGTACATACCGCAGGGAAAAAAACTCAGCGCCCGTGCGCAAGGCAGCAAAGCGCTGCTTGAGCTGGGGGTGGAAATCGAACATTCGGGAACCTCCTTGTCAGGGGGAAGCGGTAGAGCAGCGGCGGGGAGGGGGTGAAACGGTTGCGCGAGGTCTAGAGTAGGCCTGCGTGGGGGTAGGATCAAGTGAAGAGGGGGTGTAGGGGGATTTACTGTGCGAGGCAGGAGATCGTTCCCACGCTCTGCGTGGGAACGCCGCCATGGACGCTCTGCGTCCGCTGTGTGACGCAGAGCGTCACGGGATGCATTCCCACGCAGAGCGTGGGAACGATCACTTCAGGCTACTGCGCAGCCGGGGTGATATCACGCATCGGTTTGCCCTTCACCGGCGCATCACCCGCGACGTAGTACGGCGCGGTGCTGCGCGGCAGCGGCTGGCGGCCACGGATCTTGTCGGCGATTTTCTCGGCGATCATGATCGTTGGCGCGTTGAGGTTGCCAGTGGTGATGATCGGCATGATCGAGGCATCGACCACACGCAGGCTCTGCATGCCGTGCACGCGACCTTCGCCATCCACTACAGCCATCTCGTCGGTGCCCATCTTGCACGAGCAGGACGGGTGGAACGCGGTTTCGGCGTGCTCGCGGATGAACTTGTCCAGCTGCTCATCGGTTTGCACTTCAATGCCCGGGCTGATTTCACGGCCACGGAAAGCGTCGAGTGCCGGCTGCTGCATGATTTCGCGGGTCAGGCGGATGCCGTCACGGAATTCCTGCCAGTCCTGTTCGGTAGCCATGTAGTTGAACAGGATGCTCGGGTGCTGGCGCGGGTCTTTCGACTTGGCCTGGATGCGACCACGGCTTGGCGAGCGCATGGAACCCATGTGCGCCTGGAAACCGTGCTCTTTCACACCGTTGCTGCCGTTGTAGTTAATCGCTACCGGCAGGAAGTGGTACTGGATGTTCGGCCATTCGAATTCCGGACGCGAACGGATGAAACCGCCGGCTTCGAACTGGTTGCTGGCGCCGATGCCGGTGCCGTTGAACAGCCACTCGGCACCGATGGCTGGCTGGTTGTACCAGAGCAGCGACGGGTACAGCGAAACCGGCTGAGTGCACGCGTATTGCAGGTACAGCTCAAGGTGATCCTGCAGGTTTTCACCGACGCCCGGCAGGTCGTGAACGACCGGGATGTCGAGGGATTTCAGCAGTTCGGCAGGACCGACACCGGAACGCTGCAGAATCTGCGGCGAAGCGATGGCGCCGGAGCACAGCAGGACTTCTTTGCGCGCTTTGGCTTCAACGCGTTCTTCCGCATCGCCGACCAGGTAACGCACACCGACGGCACGCTTGCCTTCAAACAGAATCTTGTCGGTCAGGGCGTGGGTGACGATGGTCAGGGTCGAGCGCTTTTTAGCGGTGTCGAGATAACCACGGGCGGTGGATGCACGACGGCCGTTCGGCGTCACGGTGCGGTCCATCGGGCCGAAGCCTTCCTGCTGGTAACCGTTGAGGTCTTCGGTGCGCGGGTAACCGGCCTGCACGCCTGCTTCAACCATGGCGTGGAACAGCGGGTTATTGCCCGCCTTCGGCGTGGTCACGCTGACCGGACCTTCGCCACCGTGGTAGTCGTTCGGGCCGATGTCGCGGGTTTCCGCTTTGCGGAAGTACGGCAGGCAGTCGAGGTACGACCAGTTTTCCAGGCCTGGCAGTTTCGCCCAGCCGTCGTAGTCCATAGCGTTACCACGGATGTAGCACATGCCGTTGATCAGCGAAGAACCGCCGAGGCCTTTGCCGCGACCGCATTCCATGCGGCGACCGTCCATGTGTGGCTCTGGATCGGTTTCGTAGGCCCAGTTGTAGCGACGACCTTGCAGCGGGAATGCCAGGGCAGCGGGCATTTGCGTGCGGAAGTCGAGACGGTAGTCAGGGCCGCCGGCTTCGAGCAGCAGAACGGTGACGCCTTCGTCTTCAGTCAGACGGGTCGCCAGGGTGTTACCGGCCGAGCCGGCACCGATGATGATGTAATCGAATTCTTGGGACATTGAATGCACCCTCTTTAGATGTGGTCAGGTCTGACCTCGGCGAGTGCTGCGCACTCGAATCGCTGGCAAGTCAGCTCCCACAAAGATTGGGGGCTGCCACAGATTTGATGGACGACCCCAAACCTGTGGGAGCTGGCTTGCCAGCGAAGAGGCCTTCGCGGGCAATGCAAATCTCGGGTTAGAACACCGAAACGTAATCGCCCAGCTCGACCTGTACCGATTTGATGCGGGTGAAGTTGTTCAGCGAGCTGATGCCGTTTTCACGACCAACACCCGACTGCTTGTAACCGCCGACCGGCATTTTTGCGTCGGACTCGCCCCAGGCGTTGATCCAGCAGATACCGGCTTCCAGTTGATGAATCACGCGGTGTGCGCGGTTCAGGTCTTTGGTGACGATACCGGCGGCCAAACCGAAGTCGGTGTCGTTGGCGCGGCGGATCACTTCTTCTTCGGTCTCGTAGGAGAGGATCGCCATCACTGGGCCAAAGATTTCTTCACGAACGATGGTCATGTCGTCGGTGCAATCGGTGAACACGGTAGGTGCCACGAACGCGCCTTTGGCGAATTCGCCGTCGGTCAGACGGTCGCCGCCGCACAGCACGCGGGCGCCTTGTTCTTTACCTTTGGCGATGTAGCCCAGCACGCTTTCCATGTGCGCGAAGCTGACCAGTGGGCCGAAGTTGGTGTTTTCGTCTTCCGGGTTGCCGACGCGGATGCGTGCAACGCGCTCAACGATCTTGGCTTCGAAAGCGGCTTTCAGGTGCGCCGGAACGAACACGCGAGTGCCGTTGGTGCAGACCTGACCGGAGCTGTAGAAGTTGGCCATCATCGCGGTGTCGGCAGCGCGATCGAGATCGGCGTCGTCGCAGATGATCAGCGGGGATTTGCCGCCCAGTTCCATGGTTACGTCTTTCAGCGACGAAGCCGAAGCGCTGGCCATAACCTTCTTGCCGGTGTCGGTGCCGCCGGTGAAGGAGATTTTTTCGATGCGCGGGTGCTCGGTCAGCCAGGTGCCGACTTCACGGCCGCTGCCGGTCAGGACGTTGAACACACCGTTTGGAACGCCGGCTTCGGTGTAGATCTCGGCCAGTTTCAGGGTGGTCAGCGAGGTCACTTCGCTTGGCTTGAAGATCATCGCGTTACCAGCGGCCAGCGCTGGAGCGGATTTCCACAGGGCGATCTGGATCGGGTAGTTCCACGCGCCGATACCGGCGACAACGCCCAGCGGCTCGCGACGGGTGTAGACGAAAGAAGTGTCGCGCAGCGGGATCTGCTCGCCTTCGATCGCTGGCACCAGGCCTGCATAGTATTCCAGCACATCAGCGCCGGTAACGATGTCGACGTACTTGGTTTCGGAGAAGGATTTGCCGGTGTCCAGGGTTTCCAGCGCGGCCAGTTCATCGTTGCGCTCGCGCAGGATGTCGACGGCACGACGCAGAATGCGCGAACGCTCCATGGCGGTCATCGCAGCCCAGATTTTCTGGCCCTTTTCAGCGCTGACCACGGCGCGCTCGACGTCTTCCTTGGTCGCACGTTGCACCAGTGCGAGGACTTCACCGTTAGCCGGGTTGATGGCTTCGAAGGTGGCATCGCTGCCGGCGTCGGAGTACGCGCCATCGATGTAAAGTTTTTGCAGTTCGAAACGGGCCATAGTGTCCTCGCAAGTGCATTGGTGGTTGGCGTTGACCACCGCGGTGAGGCTGCGGTGGCGTTCAGGGGCCGAGCGTTTTCTGTGTGCTCTAGCTCACCTTCTTGGCCAATTGGAAATCCATGTATTCGTAAGCGATCTGTTGCGCCTGCGCGGTATCGAAAGCGTCTCCCGACAGCGCGCCGCGCAACCACAAGCCGTCAATCAACGCTGCCAGCCCCCGCGCTGCGCTGCGCGCATCTTCGAGCGGCAGCACACGGCGGAACTGGCAGCACAGGTTGGAATACAGACGGTGATCGTTGATCCGCTGCAACCTGTGCAAAGACGGCTGGTGCATGCTGGTGGCCCAAAAGGCCAGCCAGGTTTTCATTGCCGGGCCATTGACCTGGCTGGCGTCGAAGTTGCCTTCGATGATCACCTGCAGATGCGCCCGTGGGCTGTCATCTGCCAGCGCCTGCCGGCGCGCGGTGACGCTCTCGCTGAGGGCGGTCATCAGATACCGCATCGTGGCGGCAATCAGGCCGTTCTTGTCCTGAAAGTAATGACTGATGATGCCATTCGAGACACCGGCCAAACGGGCGATCAGCGCAATGCTGGCGTCCCCCATTCCGACCTGATCGACCGCCTGCAAAGTGGCTTCGATCAGTTGTTGGCGGCGGATGGGTTGCATACCGACCTTGGGCATCTTGCACATCTCCTTAGGCCTTCCGAGCGGCGAATCACGCCTATCGGATTAGCGGCCAGTCTATTTTGTTTTGATTGAACGTTCAATCAACAAAGAATAAGATCTGCGACAAATCGTCGCTGCCTACAGATTTTTCCTACGTGTAAGTGGCGATAAAACCGACATCCGAAAAAGCTCGAAACCTGCGTGGGGCATGGCGCGGTTCGCGATTCGATGGACGTGTTGAAAGGGCAAGACGCTCACGGCCAGGTTTCGGATGAACGTCCGTCCACCTTCGGCCACGAAAGCGATTCGCAGCGCCATTTCGGCAGGTTCGGGCATTTTTCGGGGTGTCTTTATATCACCCGCCGGTCGGCTGCCAACTAACCGATTGGTCGGGTTCCGTGTTGCCTTGTGTTCTTCTCTCGCACTGCCTGGAGCATTTGTGCCATGAGTTCTGCCTCGCTTATAAAGACCCCGCCCGAGAAGGTGACGGTCAACGGTTGGGTGTTCTACACCTCTACCGCGCTGATTCTGTTGTTGACCGCCATTCTGATTATCGCCCCGCAAGAGGCCGGCAGACTGTTGGGTATCGCTCAGGCCTGGTTGTCGCGCAGCTTCGGCTGGTACTACATGGTGGTCATCGCCGCCTACCTGGTGTTTGTGGTGGGCCTGGCATTTTCCTCGTACGGCAAACTCAAACTGGGCAGCAAGGACGACACCCCGGATTTCAGTTACGGAGCCTGGGCGGGGATGCTGTTCTCGTCGGGTATCGGTATTTCGCTGCTGTACTTCGGCGCGTCCGAGCCACTGGATCACTACTTCAATCCGCCAGAAGGCGCATCGGCCACCAACATGGCCGCGCGTCAGGCGGTGCAACTGACCTTCCTGCACTGGGGCCTGCACGGCTGGGCGATCTACGCACTGGTCGGTCTGGCCGTGGCGTACTTTGCTTACCGGCATAACCAGCCGCTGGCCCTGCGTTCGGCGCTGTATCCGCTGGTGGGCGAGCGTTGGGTCAAGGGCGCGGCCGGTCACGCGGTGGACGGCTTCGGCATGTTCGTGACCCTGCTGGGTCTGGTGACCAACCTGGGGATTGGTTCGCTGCAAGTGTCGTCGGGCCTGGAAAACCTGTTCGGCATGGAGCACAGCAACACTAACCTGTTGATCGTGATCATCGTGATGAGCACCGTGGCGACCATCGCTGCCGTGTCCGGCGTGGAAAACGGCATCCGTCGTCTGTCCAACCTGAACATCGTACTGTTCAGCGGTCTGCTGATTTTCGTGCTGTTGTTTGGCCCGACTTTGCACCTGCTCAACGGCTTCGTGCAGAACATCGGCGACTACCTCAATGGCATCGTACTGAAAACCTTCGACCTTTATGTGTACGAAGGCGACAACGCCAAGTCCGAGCGCTGGATGGGCCTGTGGACCCTGTTCTACTGGGCCTGGTGGATTTCCTGGGCGCCATTCGTAGGCATGTTCATCGCGCGTATTTCCCGTGGTCGTACCGTGCGTGAACTGGTCGCCGGCGTGCTGCTGATTCCGCTGGGCTTCACCTTGGCCTGGCTGTCGATCTTCGGTAACTCGGCGCTGGATCTGGTGATGAACCAGGGGGCTGTGGAGCTTGGCAAGACGGCACTGGAACAGCCGTCGATGGCGATTTATCAGTTGCTTGAACACTACCCGGCGTCGAAAGTCGTTATCGGTGTGTCGATTTTTGTTGGCTTCGTACTGTTCCTGACCCCAGCTGACTCCGGCGCGGTGATGATGGCGAATCTGTCCTGCAAGGGCGGCAACGTCGATGAAGATGCGCCGCACTGGCTGCGGATCTTCTGGTCGGTGGTGATCACCCTGGTGACCATTGGTCTGCTGTTTGCCGGTAACTTCGAAGCCATGCAAACCATGGTGGTGCTGGCGGGTCTGCCGTTCTCGGTGGTGCTGGTGTTCTTCATGTTCGGCCTGCACAAGGCCATGCGTCAGGACGTGCAGATCGAACAGGAGCAGGCGCAGCTGGCGGAGCGCGGTCGTCGTGGTTTCAGCGAGCGTCTGACGCAACTGGACCTGCAACCGAGCCAATCGGTGGTGCAGCGTTTCATGGATAAGCAGGTCAGCCCGGCGCTGGAAGATGCCACCGCGCAGATGCGTGCGCAGGGTCTGGAAGTGCAGACGCTGCTGGGTAAATCCAAGCGCTGCATGGGCGTGCGCGTCGAGATGGAAGAGGGCAACCCTTTCGTTTACGAAGTGAGCCTGGATGGCTATCTGGCGACCCCGACCGAATCGGCGCAGTCCGATGAAGCGCGTCAGCGTTACTACCGCGCTGAAGTGTATCTGCACAACGGCAGCCAGGATTACGACCTGATGGGCTTCACGCAGGATCAGATCACACGCGATGTGCTCGATCAGTTTGAAAGCCATCGGCAGCTCCTTGGCCGGGTGTACAGCTAAACCGCTAAAACAAAAGGGGCTCGATTGAGCCCCTTTTGCATGATCGTTCCCCCGCTCAGCAAAGGAATGTCTCAATGGACGCTCCGCGTCCGCTGTTGTGGGACGCGGAGCGTCCCGGGCTGCATTACCACGCGGAGCGTGGGAACGATCAGGGATCGCTCACCGCGATCCCTTTTTTTATCCCCCTTAACCGAGGTTCTTGCCCAGCAACGCGTGATACAACTCGCTGTCGCCCAGGATCCCCACCACATGATTGTTATCGTGCAACACCAGCTTGTTGCCGGTCTGATAACGAATCTGCAACGCATCGCGCATGCCGATGTTCGAATCCACCAGCGTCGGCTTGCGCTCCAGTCCTTCCACCGCTTGCCCCGGTGCCCAGTTCTGCAGGTTCAGCACCGAACCATTCTGCCGCGCACCCTTGATGGTGTTGCCTTCGGCCAGGTCCAGCCACGAATCGCCGCCCGGATCGAGACACACCGAACCGTTGATGCGTTTGCACTTGTCCAGCGTGCGCATCAGGCTGCGGCCGCAGAGCACGTTGAGCGGATTGGTGTGTGCGACGAAGGTGCGCACATAGTCGTCCGCCGGGTTCAGCACGATCTCTTCCGGCACGCTGTACTGGATGATCCGGCCGTCTTTCATGATCGCGATGCGGCTACCCAATTTGAGCGCCTCGTCGAGGTCGTGGCTCACGAACACGATGGTCTTGCTCAGCTTGCGTTGCAGTTCCAGCAGTTCATCCTGCAGACCCTGACGGATCAGCGGGTCGAGGGCCGAGAACGGTTCGTCCATCAATAGAATGTCGGCGTCCATCGCCAGCGCTCGTGCCAGACCGACACGCTGCTGCATGCCGCCGGAGAGTTCATCAGGCTTCTTGTTGCGCCATTGGGTCAGGCCGACCAGTTCGAGTTTTTCATCGACGAGTTTCTTGCGTTCCTTCTCCGGTCGACCCTGCATTTCCAGACCGAAACTGATGTTCTCGCGCACCGTCAGCCACGGCATCAGGGCGAACTTCTGGAACACCATGGCGATGCGTTTGGTGCGCATCATTTTCAGCTCGGCGGGGGTGCAGGAGGCGATGTCGATCTGACGGTTTTCATGCTCGACGAACAGCTTGCCGCGGCTCACGGTGTTGAGGCCGTTGATGCAGCGCAGCAGGCTCGACTTGCCCGAGCCGGACAAGCCCATCAGCACGCAGATCTCGCCTTTGTTGATGTCCAGCGTGGCTTTTTCCACGCCGACAATCTGTCCGGTCTTTTTCAGGATTTCGTTGCGGGTCATGCCCTGATCCAGCAGCTTGAGTGCCTCGCGTGGATCTTTGGAAAAGATTACGTCGACGTCTTCGAAGCGAATTATGCTCATGCGTCACCCCCTACTTTGGCGTCGGGTTGTTTGCAGATACGGTCGAGCATGATCGCCAGCAGTACGATCGCCAGGCCCGCTTCGAAGCCCAGGGCGATATCAGCAGTGTTCAGTGCGTTGACCACCGGTTTGCCGAGTCCGTCGGCGCCTACCAGTGCCGCGATCACCACCATCGACAACGACAGCATGATGCACTGGGTGATGCCGGCCGCGATGCTCGGCATGGCGTGAGGCAGTTCAATCCGTGAGAGCAGTTGGCGACGCGAGCAGCCGAAGGCCTTGCCGGCGTCCATCAGTTCTTGCGGGACATCGCGGATGCCCAGATAGGTCAGGCGGATCGGCGCAGCGATGGCGAACACCACCGTGGAGATCAGGCCCGGGACCACACCCAGCCCGAAGAGGGTCAGGGTAGGAATGAGGTAAACGAAGGTCGGTACGGTCTGCATCAGATCGAGTACCGGACGCATGACAGTGTAGAACATCGGTTTGTGTGCGGCGACGATGCCCAGCGGCACGCCGATGACCACGCAGACCAGGGTCGCGAACATGACCTGGGCGAGGGTTTCCATGGTTTCCTGCCAGTACCCCAGATTGAGGATCAGCAGGAAGGAGGCGATCACGAAAGCGGTCAATCCCCATTTGCGCTGGATCAGGTGCGCGAGCAGGGCGATCAGGCCAATCAAGACCAGTGGGTTGAACCAGGTCAGCGCGAACGTCACGCCGTGGATCATCGTTTCCAGTGTCACGGCGATTGCGTCGAAGGTGTTGGCGCCGTGTTGCGTCAACCATTCAACGAAGCCCGCGATGTACTGGCCTAAAGGTATTTTCTGATCAATCAGCATGGTAGTGAACGTCCGCATGCAAGGAAATAAACAGCCCGGGTGGGCGAGCCCACCCGGCATAAGCGATTACTGAAGCTTGGCTTTAACGGCCTCCAGGCCAGGTTTACCGTCAATGGTGGTTACGCCAGCGAGCCAGGTATCGAGCACTTGTGGATTCTTTTTCAGCCAGGCCTTGGCGGCCGCGTCAGGCTTCATCTTGTCGTCGAGGATGTTGCCCATCAGTTCGCTTTCCATGTCGACGGTGAACTCCAGGTTCTTCAGCAACTGACCGACGTTGCTGCATTCCTCGGCATAACCCTTGCGGGTATTGGTCGCCACGGTCGCAGCACCGAAATCGGGGCCGAAGAAATCATCGCCACCGGTCAGGTATTGAATCTTGAAGCGCTTGTTCATCGGGTGCGGCGCCCAGCCGAGGAATACGACGGCGGTGTCGCGTTTTTGCGCGCGATCCACCTGCGAGAGCATGCCCGCTTCCGACGATTCGACGACTTTGAAACCAGCGGTTTTCAGGCCGAAGGCGTCCTTGTCGATCATGCTCTGGATCAGACGGTTGCCGTCGTTGCCAGGCTCGATGCCGTAGATCTTGCCGTCGAGTTCTTTCTTGAATTTGGCGATGTCGGCGAAGTCATGCAGACCTTTGTCATACAGGGCTTGCGGCACGGCGAGGGTGTACTTGGCGCCCTTGAGGTTGGTGCGCACGGTTTCCACGGTGCCTGCGTCGCGGTAAGCCTTGATGTCGTTTTCCATGGTCGGCATCCAGTTGCCGAGGAACACGTCCATGTTCTTGCCGTCGGCCAGCGACTTGTAGGTCACGGGCACGGAGATCATGGTGGTCTTGGTCTTGTAGCCGAGGGCGTTGAGCACAACAGAGGTGGTAGCGGTGGTAGCGGTGATGTCGGTCCAGCCGACATCGGAGAAGTTAACGGTACTGCACTGTGCCGGTTCTGCAGCTTGCGCCAGTAACGGCAGACTCAGCATGGCGGCCAACAACAACGACGGGGAACCTTTCATGGATGGACTCCTTGGTGTTTTTTTTGGCAGTGTTCCGACTGTGGACCACCGCACTTATAGGTTGCGGTTGGATGGCGTTCTGGAGACAGCTCTACCACGGCGCCTTGCAATCGAGTCATAACGATCATGTACCAGTGAAAATCTGACGCCTACAGGGGGGGTCGTATCCAGTACAGGGATGGTCGCATCCAGTGTCAGTGACGTCGTTTACAGCTTTTTTCAGCCCCGAATGGCCATCTGAACCGCACAAAAACGGCGAAAAACCGGGGCGAAAACGGCGCGGCGCTGGTGGACATGAGTGCGTCGGTGTCAGACGCCGTGCGCTCCGACAAAAGCCTGATGATGCGGGCATTCCGGCGGATCGCAGCTTGAGCGTAGCAGCTCCGCCAGCGGGCGCTTCACGCCCCGGACCGGCATCCTCAGGAGCTCTGCAGCAATGGCTATCAGCGTTTTCGACCTGTTCAAAATCGGCATCGGCCCTTCCAGTTCCCACACCGTCGGGCCCATGCGCGCCGCGGCGTTGTTCGTCGAGTCGCTACGGGACAAGCACCAGTTGGAACAGGTGCGCCGTATAGAAGTGCAATTGTTCGGATCGCTGTCGGCCACGGGCATTGGTCACGGCAGCGACAACGCGGTGATCATGGGTTTGATGGGCGAGTGGCCGGACGCAATCGACCCGTCGCAGATCGGCCCGCGCATACAGGCCCTGCGTGAAACTCACACACTGTTATTGGATGGTCGTTTGTCGGTGCCGTTTGTCTGGGCACGGGACATGCGCCTGATCGACGAGAACCTGCCATTCCACCCCAATGCCATGACTATCGTTGCCGAGGGTGATCACGGCGAACTGCATCGCGACACCTACTATTCGGTGGGCGGCGGTTTTGTCGTGGATCAAGCGCAGGCGTCCAGCGGCGTGGTCGATCTGGATCGCACTGAGTTGCCCTACGACTTTTCCAGTGCGGTTGAACTGTTGGAGTTGTGCAAGAAAAACAACCTGCGCGTCGCCGAATTGATGATGGCCAACGAAAAGGTCTGGCGCAGTGAAGAAGAGATCCGCGCCGGGCTGATGAAGTTGTGGCGGGCGATGCAGGATTGCGTCGAGCAGGGCCTGAAACACGAAGGCATCTTGCCCGGCGGACTGAATGTGCGTCGGCGCGCGGCAAAGCTGCATCGCAGCCTGCAGGAACTGGGCAAGCCCAATGTGATCGGTTCAACGTTGAGCGCGATGGAGTGGGTCAACCTGTTCGCTCTGGCGGTTAATGAAGAAAACGCGGCGGGCGGGCGCATGGTCACGGCGCCGACCAATGGCGCCGCAGGGATCATTCCGGCGGTATTGCACTACTTTATGAAGTTCAGTGAAGCGGTGACTGACGCCAACGTGGTCGATTACTTCCTCGGTGCAGCGGCGGTGGGGATTCTGTGCAAAAAGAATGCTTCGATCTCGGGCGCCGAAGTGGGTTGCCAGGGCGAAGTCGGTTCGGCGTGTGCGATGGCGGCGGCGGGGCTGGCGGAGATTCTTGGTGCCACGCCGGAGCAGTTGTGCAACGCGGCCGAAATTGGCCTGGAACATAACCTCGGGTTGACCTGCGATCCGGTCGGTGGCCTGGTGCAAGTGCCGTGCATCGAGCGCAATGCGATTGCGGCGGTTAAAGCAATCAATGCGGCGCAGATGGCGTTGCGTGGCGATGGTCAGCACTTTATCTCGCTGGACCGGGTGATCCGCACCATGCGTGATACCGGCGCTGATATGCATGACAAATATAAAGAGACATCGCGTGGTGGGTTGGCGGTCAGCGCTGTGGAGTGCTGAGACCGAGTCGCCTCAATCGCGAGCAGGCTCACTCCTGCATTTGGAACGCGTTCCCCTGTAGGAGTGAGCCTGCTCGCGATAGCGCCAGACCAGTCAAAACTGCTCACCAAGTGAACACAGACAATAAATCACGCCACCTTTTAGCGCGTCGCAATCAGATAAGAGTCTTTCCCACCTGTTACACGCGCTCAGCTCTCCTACCGTCCGTCACCCGTGCTTGCGGTGACACTGTCCGACAATCGCGCGCAGGCCAGTTCCCACAAGTGCTACCGATTTGCTCACACCCCTGGGGGCAGGGCGTTCAGCAACGCTGATGGCACTTCGAAACACCTTTCGTCGGACGGCTCGTATAGACACGTCGCGACGTCGTTTTCAGGAGTTATTGAACAGCCATTCAATTTTAGGCATGGCATTTGCTCTGTCATAACAAAGCCCGTCTCCCACGCGAGAACGCTGGCAATAACAAGAGCCTCCGCCTGAGGCCATCACCCGCTTTGTGTGAGGAGATACCGCGATGACGTCGTTCAACTCCGGGGCCCAACCCCAGAACCGTGCGCCTCAATCCATCGGCTTTCTGCTGCTGGACAATTTCACGCTGATTTCTCTGGCGTCCGCAGTAGAACCCCTGCGCATGGCCAACCAATTGTCCGGTCGCGAGCTGTATCGCTGGAGTACCCTCACCGTCGATGGCGGCCAGGTGTGGGCCAGTGACGGTCTGCAAATCACTCCCGACGCTTCCATGCACAAAGCCCCGCCACTGGACACTGTGATTGTCTGCGGCGGCATCGGCATTCAACGCACCGTTACCCGTGAACACGTTTCCTGGCTGCAAAGCCAGGCGCGTCAGTCCAAGCGCCTCGGCGCCGTGTGCACCGGCAGTTGGGCTTTGGCCTGCGCCGGGTTGCTCGATGGTTTCGATTGCAGCGTGCACTGGGAATGTCTGGCGGCGATGCAGGAAGCCTTCCCGCGCGTGGCCATGAGCACCCGTTTGTTCACCCTCGACCGTAACCGTTTCACCAGCTCCGGCGGTACCGCGCCGCTGGACATGATGCTGCACCTGATCAGCCGCGATCACGGCCGTGAACTGTCCGCCGCGATCTCGGAGATGTTCGTCTACGAACGTATCCGCAACGAACAGGATCACCAGCGTGTGCCGCTCAAGCACATGCTCGGCACCAACCAGCCGAAGCTGCAGGAAATCGTCGCGCTGATGGAAGCCAACCTCGAAGAGCCGATCGACCTCGATGAACTGGCGGTGTACGTCGCCGTGTCGCGTCGACAGTTGGAGCGCCTGTTCCAGAAATACCTGCACTGCTCGCCGTCGCGTTACTACTTGAAGCTGCGCCTGATCCGCGCCCGGCAGTTGCTCAAGCAAACGCCGATGTCGATCATCGAAGTGGCGTCCGTGTGTGGTTTCGTCTCGACGCCGCACTTCTCCAAGTGCTATCGCGAATACTTCGGCATTCCGCCGCGTGACGAGCGTGTGGGTTCCAACACCACTCAACAAGTGGCGATGTTGCCACTGCCGCAGGCCATCGTGATGTCGCCGCTGTCGGGGCCGATGTCGGCGTTGAGTCAGGCTCGGAATGAGTCGACGTTTGCCAGCGTAAGGCTCTGATGAGGGTCGTTCCCACGCTCTGCGTGGGAACGCAGCCCGGGACGCTCTGCGTCCCAAAAGGCCGAACGCGGAGCGTCCGTTGAGGCATTCCCACGCAGAGCGTGGGAACGATCAGGTGAGCAACGTCAGGCGCTATGGCTTTGCTGATAGTCCGCCAATGCCGGCAGTAATTGTTTGTCGATCGCCTGGCGCACCGCCGGCTGGATACTGGCGCCGCTGGTGTACATGTCCTTGACCATTTTGCGCAGTTCAAACGCGCGAACATTATCCAGACCGCGCACCGCGCACTCGCAAGCCTTATCGGCAGTAGTGCCACTGGGCACTTGAATACCCAACGCCTTGAGCTGGCCCAACAAATCTTCCTGATCGATCAAATCGGCATACATCATGACGCGCATCCTTCTTCGGTAACGGAGGTCGTGGCTCGATTCTGGTAGCCACGTCGGGGCACGGCAAGGGCGTTTTGTCGCAGTGGCTGCGACGGCTATGAACAGGTCGTTTTCGGCTAACTCGCCGCTCAAGGGAGTGGGCACACTGAACTCAGCTTGCAACACGAAGGTTTGGTCACCCTCGCTTGGCAGCTCCTCAACAGTAGCTTGAGCCCCGATCCAGTCACGGCTGGTATCGGGGCTTTTTTTGTCTGTGAATCAGTTAGAAATTTGTTGTTCCTGCCGACGTCATCGCTGGCAAGCCAGCTCCCACAAGTTTTGAGTCTGGTCGCATATTTGTGAAACGCCGCCGAACCCTGTGGGAGCGGGCTTGCCCGCGATGAACGATGACGCGGTCTATCTTTGCAACACGAGGATCCGCGACAACAACTCATCCCGGTCGATATAGCAGCCCTGAAAATGCCGCGCCCCGGTGGTTGGGTCGAAGGCATTGCGCGCATGTAACGTACGCCGGTTATCAAAGCACCACAGTTCCCCCGGATTGAGCCGTTGCATCAGCCGAAACCGTGGCTCGCGGGTCATCGCGATAAAGCGTCGATACGCCCGATACAACACCGGCATCTGCTCCACCGACGTATCAAATGCGCCGCGCAAAAAGTTCGCCATGCGAATTTCCGCCACACGTCCCAAGGCGTCCAAAGCAATGATCGGCGCCAGGCAGCGATAGTCGCTATGGCGATCCTTGTTGCGAAACTCCACGGGGATTTCACACAGCGCCTGAAACGCCTCCGGGTCTTCGCTGCGCAACGCATCGGCAATCGCAAAACCATCGACAAAAATGCTCTCGCCACCCTCGGCGTCATTCACCAGACAATGCAGAAATTGCAGCCCCGGTTGCAGCTCGCGGGTGGGCAGATCGGTGTGCAACGGCAGGTTGAAAGCGGTGTAGGCATTGCTGTCGGCATCGGCCTTGGATTGCACGTTGAACAGCACGCCGAAATTGCTTTCGCGGATAAAGGAAATGCGCTGCGCGATAAGTTTCAGCGAGCCGGGTTCGGTGGGCACGCCGCGCACTTGCGTCAGGCCAATGTCGCGTACGGCAAGCAGCCATTGCAGCAGGGCGGCGTTGTCGTTCATCAGTGCCGCGTATTCGAACACCGGCAGCTGCGAGTCGCTGCGCCACAGATAAGGCTTGGGTTTGCCAGCCAGACGTTCGGCGCGGGAATCATCGTCGTAGGCATGAGCGCGCAGCCAGCCGGGATCGAAACGGCTGAGGTGACCGTCCTGCCAGTCGATGCGCAGGCAGCCGTCGGTATCGATATGGGCGGCGGCAGGCTTGAGGTCTTCAGCGGCATCGACAATCTCGAACACCTGCTCGCGGGTAACGTTGTAGACGCACTGCGGGCACGGGCAGTTATCCCGCAACCAGACGTGGTGAAACGGGCTGATGCGACCGTCAGCCCATGCGATGGCAACGCGATCCGCCAGGGTCTGCACGCCACCGAGCGCGCTGATCAACGGATAAGTACGGAAATCGGCAACAGCGGCAGCGGTGTTCATGGCGGCTCCTTGTGATCGATGGATTACCTGGCGGGTGGCAGTGCGATAACGCGGCCGATGTAAGCGGGAGCGGGCAAGTCTTTCTGCTCGGCGACGATGCTTTGCAGGCGGCTCAGGGTGTCCGCGCTGAACGTTGCCGAACGCGGGCCGGCGAGGTCGACGTGCAAGAGCATTTGTTCGTTGCCGGCCAGTTCCTGCTCGTCACCGACCTTGTGCAGGCTGTGATAGAGGTGCAGGCGTTTGCTGTCGTGGGCGATGATTTGCGTGCGTACTTCCACCTCGGTATCGAGTTTCACTTCGTGCAGATAATTGAGGTGCAGTTCGAGGGTGAACAGCGAGTTGCCACTGGCTTCGCGGTTGTTGCTGTCCATGCCGAGGCGGTCCATCAGGGCGTCGGTGGCGTAGCTGAAAATCAGCAGGTAGAAGGCGTCGCGCAGGTGGCCGTTGTAGTCGACCCAGTCGGGGATGATTGTGGTTTGGTAGGTGGTGAGAGTGGGCATGATTGGGTTCCGGCAGTGGGCGGGTCGTTAGGATCAAGAGCTACCCCCTCACCCCAGCCCTCCCGAAACGTCGGACCGCCCCCAAGGGGGCGAGGGGGAAAGGGAGCCGATCTTTATGCTATTCAAAACTTGAGTTCGGCTCGGTGGTGCAAGTCGGCGTAACTCGAACAATCAACACGGTCAGTCCCCTCTACCTCCGGGAGAGGGCTAGGGTGAGGGACTGCAATGTCACGGCAGACATATCACTCGCTGAACGCCATCCCATGCTTCTCCTTGGAGGTCTTCACCGCCTCCAGCACCGCCAGCAAGCAATCATCACGATAGCGCTCCAGCGCCGAAATGCTGTGACGACCAAGCTGATCACTGGTGCCATCAACCACATCATCAATCAACTTGTCAGTCAGTTCCGGCGCTGGCAGATACGTCCACGGCAACTGCAACGCCGGGCCGAATTGCGACATGAAGTGGCGCATGCCGGCATCACCCCCGGCCAAGGTATAAGTCAGGAACGTACCCATGAACGACCAGCGCAGGCCGGCGCCAAAGCGAATCGCATCATCGATCTCGCCAGTGGTCGCGACACCATCGTTGACCAGGTGCAGCGCCTCACGCCACAGCGCTTCAAGCAAGCGGTCGGCGATGAAGCCGGGCACTTCTTTGCGCACGTGCAGCGGACGCATGCCGAGGGATTCGTAGACTTTCATCGCTGCCTGAACGGCCTCGGGCGCGGTGTTCTTGCCACCCACGACTTCGACCAGCGGCAGCAGATAAACCGGGTTGAACGGGTGGCCGACCACGCAACGTTCGGGGTGCGTTGAGCTCTCGTAGAACTCACTTGGCAGCAGGCCCGAGGTACTCGAACCGATCAACGCATTAGGCTTGGCCGCGGCGCTGATTTTGCTGTGCAGCTCGAGTTTCAGTTCCAGGCGTTCCGGGGCGCTTTCCTGAATGAAGTCGGCATCGCGTACGCATTCTTCGATGGTCGCGACAAAGCGCAGACGATCCTGCGACGCGCCCGGCGCCAGACCGTTTTTCTCCAGTGCGCCCCAGGCATTGGCTACGCGTTTACGCAGCGCCGCTTCGGCGCCCGGTGCCGGGTCCCAGGCCACCACATCGAGGCCATGGGCGAGGGCGCGCGCGACCCAGCCACTGCCGATGACACCGCTGCCCAGCGCGGCGAAGGTTTTGATTTCGGTGATAAAGCTCATAGGAATTTTCCCGTGGAAGGTAATCCCTGTAGGAGCTGCCGAAGGCTGCGATCTTTTGATCTTGATCTTGATCTTGATCTTGATCTTGATCTTGAGAAACAAAATCAAAAGATCGCAGCCTTCGGCAGCTCCTACAGGTGAAATTTGGGGGGCAGTTAGAGCCCCATTTTTTGAGCTGAGGGTTAACCGCGCTGGGTCAGGCCCATTTTCTTGCGGCCCTCGGCCGGGGTGAGCACCCGGGCGCCGAGGCGGCTGAGGATTTCGGTGGCGCGTTCGACCAGTTGGCCGTTGGTCGCCAGCACGCCCTTGTCCAGCCACAGGTTGTCTTCCAGCCCGACCCGCACGTTGCCGCCCAACAGCACCGCTTGCGCTGCCATTGGCATCTGCATACGGCCAATGCCAAACCCGGCCCACACCGCATCGGCGGGCAGGTTGTCGACCATGGCTTTCATCGTGGTGGTATCCGCCGGCGCGCCCCACGGGATGCCCAGGCACAGCTGGAACAACGGGTTATCGAGCAGACCTTCCTTGATCATCTGCTTGGCGAACCACAGGTGACCGGTGTCGAAAATCTCCAGCTCGGCCTTCACGCCCAGCTCGGTAATACGCTTGGCGCCGGCACGCAGTTGCGCCGGAGTGGAGACATAAATGGTGTCGCCATCGCCGAAGTTCAGCGTGCCGCAATCGAGGGTGCAGATTTCCGGCAGCAACTCTTCAACGTGTGCGAGACGGGTCAGCGGGCCGACCAGATCGGTGTTCGGGCCGAACTCCATCGGGTTCTCGCCCGCGCCGATCTCCAGGTCGCCGCCCATACCGGCGGTGAGGTTGACGATGATGTCGACGTCGGCCTCGCGGATGCGCTCCATCACTTCGCGGTACAGCGCCACGTCACGGCTGAACTTGCCGGTCTGCGGATCGCGCACATGGCAGTGCACGACGGTGGCGCCAGCCTTGGCCGCTTCCACCGCAGCAGCAGCAATTTGTTTCGGGGTGACCGGCACGTGCGGGCTCTTGGCGGTCGTGTCGCCAGCACCGGTGAGTGCGCAGGTGATGATGACGTCGTGGTTCATGGTGCGGTTTCCTTCAGGCGTGATGGGTCTGTCCGCAGCCCTTTTCCGGGCTGCGAAGCGTCGTTCAGTTCCCTCTCCCAACGGGAGAGGGCTAGGGTGAGGGTCGCGGTTATTTGCTGGTCAGCTGCAGGTTTTCAGCCGCCGGTTTGCCATCGAACGTGGTCACACCTTCCAGCCAGCGCTGCTTGTCTTCCGGGTGATCCTTGAGCCATTGCTTGGCCGACTCGAAGGCGTCCTTGTGGTCGAGCAGCGGCTGCATCATCCGGCTCTCGTCCTCGGCGGTGAACGTCAGATTGGTCAGCAGGCGACCAATGTTCGGGCATTGCTCGGCGTATTTCGGCGCGGTCACTGTCCACACGGTGGCCATGCCTTCATTCGGGCCGAGGGCGTCGTCGCTGCCGGTCAGATAAGTCATCTTGACGTTGACGTTCATCGGGTGCGGCGCCCAGCCGAAGAAGACCACGGCCTCTTTGCGGCGCACGGCGCGGTCGACGGCGGCGAGCATGCCGGCCTCGCTCGACTCGACCAGCTGGAATTTGCCGAGGCCGAACTGGTTCTTGGCGATCATCGCTTTGATCTGCGTGTTGGCGCCCGAGCCTGGCTCGATGCCGTAGATCTTGCCGCCCAGTTCTTTTTCGAACTTGGCAATGTCGGCGAAGGTTTTCAGGCCCTTGTCGGCCAGATAAGTCGGCACGGCGAGGGTCGCACGGGCATCTTTCAGGCTTGGCGCTTCGAGGACTTTGACCTGATTGGCGTCGACAAACGGCGTGATGGTCTGGGTCATCAGCGGGTTCCAGTAACCGAGGAACAGGTCCAGGCGCTGATCGCGGATCCCGGCGAAGATGATTTGCTGGGACGCACTGGTTTGTTTGGTGTTGTAGCCGAGGCCGTCGAGCAGGACCTGGGTCATGGCACTGGTGGCGATCACGTCGGTCCAGTTGACCACGCCCATGCGCACGTTCTGGCACGAGGCGGGTTCGGCCGCCATGACGCTGGCGCTCAAGAAAGCGGTACCGCTGAGTGCAAGAACACAGCTGCTGATCAGTCGTTTCATGTCGGGTTCCTCGGCAGGTGGTTTATTGTGGTTCCCGGCGTCTGATGCGCCGGTGATGCCAAGTTACGCAGCTATGCCCCCGTAAAAGCGCACTGCGGCGACTGGCATTTGCACTGTAGCGACCTGTGCGCTTGAACGCTGACGACAATCGGCGTATCAACGAGCCACGCTCCCCTCCCTCTCGTTACCCGCGAATCGAGTGCGCCCATGTCCCAGGACTTCTACTTTTTGCTGATGCCGGGGTTCTCCGCCATTGGCTTTATTTCCGCAATCGAACCGCTACGCGTGGCCAACCGCTTTCGTGGCGAGCTGTATCGTTGGCATGTGCTCAGCGCCGACGGCGGGGCGGTGCTGGCGAGCAACGGCATGTCGGTCAACGCCGACGCGGCACTGGAGCCGCTGAAGAAAGGCGCGACGTTGTTGGTGGTGGCCGGGTTTGAACCGCTGAAGTTCGCCACGCCAACCCTTGAACACTGGTTGCGGCGGCTGGATAACGAAGGCGTCACACTTGGCGCCATCGACACTGGCAGTTTTGTCCTCGCTGAAGCCGGTTTGCTCGAGGGCCATCGCCTGACCCTGCACTGGGAAGCCATTGACGCCTTCAAGGAATCTTATCCAACGCTCAGCGTCACCCAGGAGCTGTTCGAGATTGACCGGCGGCGCATCACTTCAGCGGGCGGCACGGCGTCCATTGATTTAATGCTCGATCTGATCGCCCAGGCTCATGGGCCGCAACTGGCAATTCAGGTCAGCGAACAGTTTGTGCTAGGGCGCATCCGTCCGCGCAAAGATCACCAGCGCATGGAAGTCGCCACGCGTTACGGCATCAGCAACAAGAAACTGGTGCAGGTGATCGGCGAGATGGAGCAGCACAGCGAACCGCCGCTGACCACGCTGCAACTGGCGGAATCGATCAAGGTGACGCGGAGGCAACTGGAGCGTTTGTTTCGGCTGCATCTGAACGATACACCGAGCAACTTCTACCTGCGTCTGCGCCTGGAAAAAGCCCGGCAGCTACTGCGCCAGACCGACATGAGCGTGCTTGAAGTCAGCATCGCCTGCGGCTTCGAATCACCGTCGTACTTCACCCGCAGCTACCGCGCAAAATTCGCCCGCTGCCCCCGCGAGGACCGCCGTACCGCGCAGGCCTGAAATCAAAAGATCGCAGCCTTCGGCAGCTCCTACAGGGAAATGCATTCCAATGTAGGAGCTGCCGAAGGCTGCGATCTTTTGATCTTGCTGTTGGTTACTTCTTCACCAACGCCGAACACGCCGCTTTATAAGCCTCATGCTGATACTTGTTCAACGTCCCCGGCAGCTCGAAATTATGCTTCTTCGCCTGCGCATTGATCGTCTGCGGCGACAACAACGTCACCTCGCAACCATCCAGCAACTGCAAAATCCCCTCAATCTTGAACGTCGTCGGGCCACCGGCAAACTCACCCTTCTTGCTGCGCTTCTTGATCGCAATCCGGTCAACCGAATTCTCCCGCACAAACGACGCCACCTGCGCCGCAAACATCTTCACGTTGGCCGCCTCGTCATCGTCTTCGAGGGCGATCTTCTTGGTGGCAAGGGGAACGTGGCTCAAGGCCGAACCGTCGAGAGCGGCCACGGCGATGATCGCTTCGCTGCCTTTGATTTCGATACCGCAGATTTTCATGTGATTACCTAGATTAGCTATAGAACGGCAGCTTACAGTTCAGACACTCACTCCTGCCCAATAGACTCCAAAAACTCCGACCGTTCATCACTCATCCGCGCCACGCAATCATTCTGCGCAATCGTGAACGCCTTGCTCCCCGCCGTAGCCGGGAACGCCTCCACCGCACAATCCGCGTCCCGCGTCTTCAACCACTGCTGCTGAGCCGTCTTGATCTTGGCGGTAATGTCCGCCAATTGCGTCGGGTTCTTGCCATACGCCGTCTGCATGCGTTCGTTGAGGCTGGCGTAGTTGTCCTTGAGCAGGTCTTCTGCAGTAGTGCGGCTGTAGGTCGAGCATTCCAGGGTCTGGACGTCGTTTTCGACGGCGTCGCACGGGTTGTTGTCGGACTCTTCAGCGGCGTGTACGCCGGTCGCAAGCAAAGCCAAAGCCAGGAAGATCGATTTCATTGTTGTCGCCGCTCTAATCCAGTGGTGTTTCCAAGATGCGGGAGATTCTGGCTCAAGCGCGCGGGCTTGAACAGGTAGCTGATCGGGGCGCCTGGCGACCCTTTGTCGCGGATTGACGCTTTCGGCAATTCCCCTGTCGTTTTTGCACCCGGTCGCCCCGGCACCGAGGCATATGCTGGCCCCAAAGCGCCGGCAGACGATTCGGCGCATGAATCGCCAATAAGGGGACGCCTGATGAGCCCAGCCGAATTACACGCCGACAGCATCGTTATCGACGGTCTGATCATTGCCAAATGGAACCGCGAGCTGTTCGAAGACATGCGCAAGGGCGGTCTGACGGCGGCCAACTGCACTGTGTCGGTGTGGGAAGGCTTTCAGGCGACCGTGAACAACATCGCTGCCAGCCAGAAGCTGATCCGCGAAAACAGCGACCTGGTGATGCCAGTGCGCACCACTGCCGACATCCGTCGCGCCAAGGAACAAGGCAAGACCGGCATCCTCTTCGGCTTCCAGAATGCTCACGCGTTTGAAGACCAGATCGGCTATGTCGAGGTGTTCAAACAGCTCGGCGTCGGCATCGTGCAGATGTGCTACAACACCCAGAATCTGGTCGGCACCGGTTGCTACGAGCGTGACGGCGGCCTGTCGGGTTTCGGTCGCGAAATCGTCGCCGAGATGAACCGCGTTGGCGTCATGTGCGACTTGTCCCACGTCGGTTCCAAGACTTCCGAAGAAGTCATCCTCGAATCGAAAAAACCGGTCTGCTATTCCCACTGCCTGCCGTCGGGTCTCAAAGAGCACCCGCGCAACAAGTCCGATGCAGAACTGAAGTTCATTGCCGATCACGGCGGTTTTGTCGGCGTGACCATGTTCGCGCCGTTCCTCGCCAAAGGCATCGATTCGACCATTGACGATTACGCCGAAGCGATCGAATACACCATGAACATCGTCGGCGAAGACGCCATCGGCATCGGCACCGACTTCACCCAAGGCCATGGTCAGGACTTCTTCGAATACCTGACCCACGACAAGGGCTACGCCCGCCGTCTGACCAGCTTCGGCAAGATCATCAACCCGCTGGGCATCCGCACCGTCGGCGAGTTCCCGAACCTGACCGAAACCCTGCTCAAGCGCGGCCACTCCGAGCGCGTCGTGCGCAAGATCATGGGCGAAAACTGGGTGAACGTCCTCAAAGACGTCTGGGGCGAATGAATAACTCTGGAGCCTACTCCGCTCACCGATAGCTGCGTCAGGTCCTCGCGCCAAACTCGCCGTACGTCCCGTACTGTCTCGCTTGTCGCTCCGGTCCTTCCTTGCTCTCGACGTGCTCGCTACGGCTCCAAAGTCATTCATACGGCTTGTTTATAAGAGCAGAGCAAAAGCTTTGCTCGGCACCAACCACGAATTTTTCTGGAGTTAAGTTTCCATGGCCAAGATCGCCCCGCAATTGCCAATCGAAGTCGACAGCGAGACCGGTGTCTGGACCTCCGACGCCCTGCCAATGCTGTACGTACCGCGTCACTTCTTCGTCAACAACCACATGGGCATCGAAGAGGTTTTGGGCGCTGAAGCTTATGCCGAGATCCTCTACAAGGCCGGCTACAAGTCCGCCTGGCACTGGTGCGAGAAAGAAGCTGAATGCCACGGCCTGGAAGGCGTCGCGGTATTCGAGCATTACATGAAGCGCCTGTCGCAGCGCGGCTGGGGCCTGTTCAAGATTCAGGACATCGACCTCGACAAAGGCACTGCCAGCGTCAAGCTCGAACACTCGGCATTCGTCTACGTCTACGGCAAGGTCGGGCGCAAAGTCGATTACATGTTTACCGGTTGGTTTGCCGGGGCCATGGATCAGATTCTTGAGGCTCGCGGCAGCAAGATTCGCACCGTCGCCGAGCAAGTCTACGGTGGCTCCGAAGAAGGCCACGACGACGGCCTGTTCACCGTCAAGCCGTTGTAAGTCGAGGAACCCGCCATGGCTTTCGAAGCAATGTTCCAGCCGATCCAGATCGGTAAACTGACCATCCGCAACCGCGTGCTCAGCACCGCGCACGCTGAGGTCTACGCAACGGACGGCGGCATGACCACCGACCGCTACGTCAAATACTACGAAGAGAAAGCCAAGGGCGGCATCGGCCTGGCGATTTGCGGCGGCTCCTCTGTGGTCGCCATCGACAGCCCGCAGGAATGGTGGAGCTCGGTGAATTTGTCCACCGACCGCATCATTCCGCATTTCCAGAATCTGGCCGACGCCATGCACAAGCATGGCGCCAAGATCATGATTCAGATTACCCACATGGGCCGGCGCTCGCGCTGGGACGGCTTCAACTGGCCGACGCTGATGTCGCCCTCGGGCATCCGTGAACCGGTACACCGCGCCACCTGCAAAACCATCGAGCCGGAAGAAATCTGGCGGGTGATTGGCAACTATGCCCAGGCGGCGCGTCGGGCCAAGGCCGGTGGTCTCGACGGCGTTGAGCTGTCAGCGGTGCACCAGCACATGATCGACCAGTTCTGGAGCCCGCGCGTCAACAAGCGTACCGACGAATGGGGTGGCACCTTCGAAGGCCGGATGAAGTTCGGTCTGGAAGTGCTGAAAGCCGTGCGCGCCGAGGTCGGTGACGACTTCTGCGTGGGCATGCGTCTGTGCGGTGACGAGTTCCACCCGGACGGCTTGTCCCACGAGGACATGAAGCAGATCGCCAAGTATTACGACGACACCGGCATGCTCGACTTCATCGGCGTCGTCGGCTCGGGCTGTGACACCCACAACACCCTGGCCAACGTGATTCCGAACATGAGTTATCCACCGGAGCCGTTCCTGCATCTGGCCGCCGGGATCAAGGAAGTGGTCAAGGTGCCGGTGCTGCACGCACAGAACATCAAGGATCCGAACCAGGCCACGCGCATCCTTGAAGGCGGTTACGTCGACATGGTCGGCATGACCCGTGCGCACATTGCTGACCCGCACCTGATCGCCAAGATCAAGATGGGCCAGATCGACCAGATCAAACAGTGCGTCGGCGCCAACTATTGCATCGACCGCCAGTATCAAGGCCTCGACGTGCTGTGCATCCAGAATGCTGCAACGTCCCGTGAATACATGGGCGTGCCGCACATCATCGAGAAATCCACCGGGCCGAAGCGCAAAGTGGTGATCGTCGGTGCCGGCCCGGCCGGGATGGAAGCGGCACGTGTTGCTGCCGAGCGAGGCCACGACGTGACCCTGTTCGAGAAGAAGGAATTCATCGGCGGACAGATCACCACCGCATCGAAAGCGCCGCAGCGTGACCAGATCGCCGGTATTACCCGTTGGTTCCAACTGGAACTGGCGCGGCTGAAAGTCGATCTGCGCCTGGGCACGGCGGCTGATGCCGACACCATCATGGACTTGCGTCCGGACGTGGTGGTGCTGGCGGTCGGCGGGCATCCGTACCTGGAACAGAACGAACACTGGGGCGCCGCCGAAGGGCTGGTGGTCAGCAGCTGGGACGTGCTCGACGGCAAGGTCGCGCCGGGCAAGAACGTGCTGGTCTACGACACCATTTGCGAGTTCACCGGGATGTCGGTTGCTGACTTCCTCGCCGACAAAGGCAGCCAGGTCGAGATTGTCACCGACGACATCAAACCGGGCGTGGCCATCGGCGGTACGTCGTTCCCGACCTACTACCGCAGCATGTACCCGAAAGAAGTGATCATGACCGGCGACATGATGCTGGAAAAGGTCTACCGCGAAGGCGACAAACTGGTCGCGGTGCTGGAGAACGAATACACCGGCGCGAAAGAGGAGCGGGTGGTCGATCAGGTGGTGGTGGAAAACGGTGTGCGTCCGGATGAGGAAATCTACTACGCGCTCAAAGAGGGTTCGCGCAACAAGGGCCAGATCGACGTCGAAGCGTTGTTCGCGATCCAGCCGCAACCTTCGCTGAGCACCACCGGCGACGGCTACTTGCTGTTCCGCATCGGCGACTGCGTGGCGCAGCGCAACACGCACGCCGCGATCTATGACGCCCTGCGGCTCTGCAAGGATTTCTAAGGGCTAGTGAACCGATCGTTCCCGCGCTCTGCGTGGGAATGCCGCAATGGACGCTCTGCGTCCGCTTGGGACGCGAAGCGTCCCGGGATGCATTCCCACGCAGAGCGTGGGAACGATCATTGAACGCCGTGTTTCTCCAGGTTGTACTGGTGGGAGCTTCACCATGTTGAACACCCTTCTTCCAATCCTGTTGTTCGCAGCTATCGGGCTTGGTGTCCTCGGCGCGTTGCGGCGGGTAGCGATGTGGCGCCGGGGCCGGGCCTCGAAGGTCGATCT
Organism: Pseudomonas sp. Mb7; assembly: GCF_054790525.1. Lineage (NCBI taxonomy): Bacteria > Pseudomonadati > Pseudomonadota > Gammaproteobacteria > Pseudomonadales > Pseudomonadaceae > Pseudomonas > Pseudomonas sp. Mb7. The sequence continues at coordinate 5,117,777 of NZ_CP186501.1, read as the reverse complement.
GATCGGCGGCCTGTTCGCCATGCCCAAGCGCTACATGGTCGATTTGCACCATGTCGTGGCGCGGGACAAATACATCGCCAACACCCACGTGGCCACGGCCGGCGGTGCGGTGGCGTCGATTGTGCTGGCGCTGCTGGTGCACGGTTTCGGCCTGCATAACCGCATACTCGGTTACGCCTTGCTGCTGATGACGGCGGTGATGTTCGTCGGTGCGATCTTCGTTTATCTGCGTCGGCGCAACCCGCCGGCGCGGCTGTCGAAAGGCCCGTGGATGCGCCTGCCGAAAAGCCTGCTGGCGTTCTCGGCGTCGTTCTTTCTGCTGACCTTGCCGGTGGCCGGGATTCTTCCGGAAAACTTTGGCGGCTGGATACTCGCGGTCATCCTCGGGATCGGCGTGTTGTGGGGCGTGTCGGAACTGTTCTTCGGCATGACCTGGGGCGGGCCGATGAAACACGCCTTTGCCGGTGCCTTGCACTTGGCGTGGCACCGTCGCGCTGAACGTTTTGGTGGTGGTCGTTCCACCGGCCTCAAACCGCTGGATCTCAATGATCCTTCAGCACCATTAGGGGTAGAGAAACCCAAGGATTTCACCTGGAACCAGTTGCTCGGTTTCGACGCCTGCGTGCAGTGCGGCAAGTGCGAAGCGGCGTGCCCGGCGTTCGCTGCCGGTCAGCCGCTGAACCCGAAGAAACTGATTCAGGACATGGTCGTCGGTCTCGCCGGTGGCACCGATGCGAAGTTCGCCGGCAGCCCGTATCCCGGCAAACCAGTGGGCGAACACAGCGGTAATCCACATCAACCGATCGTTAACGGTCTGGTCGACGCCGAAACCCTGTGGTCGTGCACCACCTGCCGTGCCTGCGTCGAGGAGTGCCCGATGATGATCGAGCACGTCGACGCCATCGTCGACATGCGCCGGCACCTGACCCTGGAAAAAGGCGCGACCCCGAATAAGGGCGCCGAGGTCCTCGAAAACCTGATCGCCACCGACAACCCAGGCGGTTTCGCCCCGGGCGGGCGGATGAACTGGGCGGCGGATCTGAACCTCAATCTGCTCAGCGAGAAGAAATCCACCGACGTACTGTTCTGGGTCGGCGACGGTGCCTTCGACATGCGCAACCAGCGCACTTTGCGCGCGTTCGTCAAAGTGCTGAAAGCGGCGAAAATCGACTTCGCCGTGTTGGGGCTGGAAGAACGTGACAGTGGCGACGTGGCCCGCCGTCTCGGCGATGAAGCAACCTTCCAGTTGCTCGCCAAGCGCAACATCCAGACCCTGGCCAAATACAGCTTCAACCGCATCGTTACCTGCGATCCGCATAGCTTCCATGTGTTGAAAAACGAGTACGGCGCGTTCGACGGCAACTATCTGGTGCAACACCACAGCACCTACATGGCGGAAATCATTCAGGCCGGTGCGTTGAACCTCGGTCAGCACAAAGGCAACAGCGTGACCTATCACGACCCGTGCTACCTCGGTCGTTACAACGGCGAGTACGAAGCGCCGCGCGAAGTGCTGCGTGCGCTCGGTATTGAAGTCAAAGAGATGCAACGTTCCGGCTTCCGTTCGCGCTGCTGCGGCGGTGGCGGCGGGGCGCCGATCACTGACATTCCGGGTAAGCAACGGATTCCTGATATGCGCATGGAAGACATCCGCGAGACCGGCGCCGAACTGGTGGCGGTGGGTTGTCCACAGTGCACGGCGATGCTCGAAGGCGTGGTCGAACCGCGTCCGCTGATCAAGGACATCGCCGAACTGGTCGCCGACGCGCTGCTCGAAGACGCCGCGCCAAGCAAGCCTGCCACTCCGGCCAAACGTGAACCTGCGGAGGCCCACTGATGAGCGACATTATCCGCCGCGACCCGCGCGCCGAATGGATTGCGCGTAACCGCCTGCACCCGCTGCACGCGGCCATGCAACCAGCGCAACACAGCTGGATGGGACCTAACGGCATCATCCGCAAAAACCTCCATGGCATCGGTTTTATCGGCCCCAACGGCATCAAGCGTATCGACCGCAGCGGCGCGCAACAGGGCGGGGCGGTCAAACGCTCGGCGGCTGTGGAAGTGCAATTGCCGCTGCATCAGGTGCCGGCCCCGGCGTTCTATATCTGTGTGGTGCCGGACATGGTCGGCGGCCGCCTGAGCAGCCACGATCGCGACTTGCTCGGCCTCGCTCATCAGCTCGCCGGCAATGACGGCGCGGTGCTGGCGGTGGTCTTTGGCGAGCACAAGGAAAATGCCTTCGCCACGGCAGGCGTCGATCGCTTGCTGGTACTCGAGGGCGAAGCCTTTAGTGGTTATGCACCGGAGCAACGCGCGCAAGGTTTGCGCGCTGTGGATAACCAGTTCAACCCGCGTCACTGGCTGCTCCCTGACAGTCGCAGCGGTGGCGGTGAACTCGGCCGGCGCTTTGCCGCGGCATTGGGCGAGCGCCCGGCGACACGGGTCTGGCAGGTCAAGGATCAGGAATGCATCGGCCGCGCTGGCGCGGGGCTGCAAGACCTTGCCCGTCCCGTCGCACGGTTGATTCTGGCGGCGGCCGAATGCGCTGAACCGGTCAGTGAAACCCGTCACGAAGCGTTGCCGGTGGAGTTATCCACAAGTGTCGCTCGTAGCCTGTCGCGGATTGAAGATCTCGGCGCCGTTGCGGTCGACCCGGCAGCGATTCCGATGGCCGAAGCGGAGTTCATTTTCTCCGGCGGCAACGGCGTCAAGGACTGGGCACTGTTCCACGAAACGGCGGCGGCACTCGGCGCTACCGAAGGTGCGTCGCGGGTGGCGGTGGACGATGGCTTCATGGCCCGTGATCGCCAGGTCGGCGCGTCCGGCACCTGGGTTACCGCGCGGGTGTATGTTGCGGTGGGGATTTCCGGGGCGATCCAGCACCTGCAAGGCATTGGTGCCTGTGACAAGGTGGTGGCGATCAACCTCGATCCGGGTTGCGACATGATCAAGCGTGCAGACCTCTCTGTGATCGGCGAGAGCGCAGAGATTCTTCAGGCGTTGATCGAGGCGGTGGCGGCTTACCGCAACGAAGCCAAGCGCGATGCGGCTTAAGGAAACGCTATGAACACGAAAGTAATCAGTCTGGTTTCAATCGGCGCTCACCCTACTTCCGGGCGGCCACGCCGCGCTGATCAGGACGCGCGCGCCGTGGAACTGGGTTTGCAACTGGCTGGGGATAACTTGCAAGTGCTGCATGCCGGCGACGTTGCGGAGCCGGCGTTGCGCGCTTATCTGGGCATGGGTCTTGAGCAGATGCATGTGCTGGAGCAACCGGCTGGTGCCGATGCGCTGCCGGCGCTGACCGCGTATCTGCGTGATGCCGGTGCGCAGGTGGTGCTGACCGGCAGCCAGGCAGAGACCGGTGAAGGTTCGGGGATGTTGCCGTTCTTGCTGGCGGAAGGTCTGGGCTGGCCGCTGGTGGTGGGACTGGCGCAGGTCGAGTCGATCAATGACGGTTCAGCACTGGTGCTGCAAGCGTTGCCGCGCGGGCAACGGCGCCGGTTGAAAGTGAAGCTGCCGTTTCTGGCGACTGTGGATAACGCCGCGCCGAAACCTCGGCAGAGTGCCTACGGGCCGGCGCGACGCGGGGTCTTGCAGGCTGACGACGTCGAAGTGGTGGACGATGAGTTGCTCGCGGTTGCTACTTTGCAACCGGCCAAGCCACGGCCGAAACGCTTGAAGGTGATCAAGGCCAAGAGTGGGGCGGACCGGATGAAGGCCGCGACGGCCAAGGCCAGTGGGGGCGGGGGGCAAGTGCTCAAAGGTGTTACTGCACAGGCCGGGGCTGAAGCGATCCTCAAGTTGCTGATTGAAGAAGGTGTGGTTCGCTGAAAAGCCCCTCACCCTAGCCCTCTCCCAGAGGGAGAGGGCTGGGGTGAGGGGGGCTGTTTACCCACAATCCCTGTTGGCGGATCTGTGGATAACATGTTCGCCCCTCTCTGCACCCCACGTCAATCAAGCCCTACAGCTCTCCGATCAAAAAACAACCAGCCTAAGTTACGGATTTTCTGGGCTTTTTATCTTGGATAACTGAATAAGTTGCCCCCAATCTCTGTTGGCGCTTCTGTGGATAAGATGTTCGCTATCCGCTGAAGCCCATACAAACCGTGGCTTTCGAAGGGGTGATCAAAAAACAGTCAATTCGTCAGTTTCCGCACTTAATTCCCGCGCAAGCCTCGATTTCACACAGCCTCCAACGCTTTTCCACAGCAAGGCCAAAGTTACCCCCGATCTCTGTTGGCGCTTCTGTGGATAACGTGTTTGCCATCCCCTACAGGCCTTACAGAACGTGGCTTGCAAGAATGTGATCAAAAAACAACCAATACGTCTGGCAAACCGTCATTCTGGATAAGTCACGATTTTTCTCTACAAATCAGCAAGTTATTTTTTTAATCATCCACAGTTACCCCCATTTGCTGTGGGTGGCTATGTGGATAACTTGTTCGTCAAACCCCGCAAGCCCCGTCCGGCATAGTCCAAATGGCAATTGATCACATTTCATACAGTTCTAAGACGTTGCCTTGACTTCGATTCCTGCGCTGTCTTCACTGCAATGGCACAAGGACAGCCGTCACTTATCCACATCAGGTTCTGGGAGAACGCATGATGGATAGTCAGCCGCACCGCCCCCCGCCCTCGCCACGCAAGCGCACGCTACGGCGCGCCGCCAATCAGCACGCTCGCCTGTAGCGCGCCCCACCCGCCAGACCGCTGTGCTGTCGCCGGACTTGATCCGGTGGCCAGGTGCCCGTCCGCCCATTGATTGCAGGCAACCGCAGAGTTGCCCCATCTGCCTGATTAGAGGAACCACCTCATGACACGGATCGCAACGCCCATCAGCGAGATCAAGGAACACTACGATGTGATTGTCATTGGTTCAGGCTACGGCGGCGGCATTGCTGCCTCGCGCCTGTCCCGTGCCGGCAAACGTGTGTGCCTGCTCGAACGCGGTCGGGAAATCCAGCCCGGCGAATACCCCAACACCATGATCGCCGCCACCGAGGAACTGCAGGTGCATGACCCGGACGGCCATATCGGCTCGCGCACCGGGCTGTTCGACTTGCATGTGAATGCCCAGCAGAACGTCGTGGTCGGTTGCGGCCTCGGCGGCACGTCGCTGATCAATGCCAACGTGGCCCTTGAACCGGAGCCGGGCGTATTCGACGATCCGCGCTGGCCGCAAGCGGTGCGTGAGCACCGCGATACGTTGCTCAAGGACGGTTATGCCCGCGCCCGGGAAATGCTCAAACCCAATCCCTACCCGAGCACTGCACCCAACCTGCCCAAACTCGACGCCAACAAGAAATCCGCGGAATACCTCAAGCAGGGCGCGCATTTCTACAAGCCGCCGATCAACGTGACCTTCGACAAGCTGCCAAACAACCTCAACCATGTCGGCGTCGAGCAACTGCCGTGCAACCAGTGCGGCGACTGCGTGTCGGGCTGTAACAACAAGGCCAAGAACACCACGCTGATGAACTATCTGCCGGACGCCTGGAACTACGGCGCGGAGATTTTCTGCCAGGCCGAAGTGCGGCACCTGGAGCGTGATGGTGAAGGCTGGATCGTGCACTTCCAGTACCTCGACAGCGGGCGGGAGACGTTCAACGCGCCGACGCTGTTCGTGAAGGCCGACATCGTCGTGGTCTCCGCCGGCACCCTCGGCTCCACGGAAATTCTTCTGCGCACGCGCGACAAAGGCGTGGTGATGTCCGCCCAGCTCGGCGAGAACATGAGCGGCAACGGCGACATCCTCGGCTTCGGCCACAACTGCGAGCAGACCATCAACGGCATCGGTTTCGGTGCGCACCCGGCCAAGGAACTGCACCCGGTCGGCCCGTGCATCACCTCGGTGATCGACATGCGCACGGAAGGCGACTGGCGCAGCCGCATGGTCATCGAGGAGGGCTCGATCCCCGGCGCGCTCGGCCGGCCGATGGTGCCGGCCATGGCCGGGTTTGCCGAGATGATCGGCGTCGCCACGGATGACAGCTTCAGCGGCAAGGTCAAATACAAGGCGCGTGAAGCGGAAAGCTTTCTGCGCGGCCCGTATTACGGCGCACTGCACAACATGCAGACTTACCTGATCATGAGCCACGACAGCGGCCAGGGACGGATGGTCCTCGACAACAAGGATCAACTGCGTATCGACTGGCCGGGCGTTGGCGAGCAGGAGAACTTCAAGCTCGGCAACGAGCGTTTGCACCAGAGCACCAAGGCGCTCGGCGGCGTGTGGGTGGAGAACCCGATCTGGACCAAATTGCTCAAGCACAGCATCGTTTCAGTCCACCCGTTGGGCGGTTGCGTGATGGGTGAAGACGCGGCGCAAGGCGTGGTCAATCACAAGGGGCAGGTGTTCAGCGGTGCCAGTGGCAGCGATGTTTACGCCAACCTGTACGTGACGGACGGTGCGGTGATTCCGACCTCGCTGGCGGTCAATCCGCTGCTGACCATCTCTGCTGTGAGTGAGCGCAACATGGGCCTGCTTGCCGCCGACCGTGGCTGGCAGATCGACTACACGCTGCCATCCGCACCGCGTAAACCAGTGGCACCGCCAACCCTCGGCGTGCAGTTCACCGAAACCATGAAGGGCTATTTCTCCCGGGCTTTCACTGCGGCGCAAAGCACCGACCTGAAAGTCTACGAAGCAGCGGCCAAACGCGGCGAGGCGGACAATTCGCCGATCGACTTCACCCTGACCATCACCGCCAACGACCTCAACCGCATGATCAAGGAACCCGAGCACGCGGCGACCATCGTTGGCACTGTCATCGCCCCAGCGCTGTCACCGCAGCCGCTGACCGCGAGCAACGGCGTGTTCAACCTGTTCGAACAATTCGAGCAACAGGTCGATACGCGCCACATGAAGTACGACATGAAACTGACCGCCGAGGACGGTAACGACTATTTCTTCAGCGCCTTCAAAACCGTGCCGGAAGACAACGGCGTGCTGAATATCTGGCATGACACCAGCACGCTGTACGTGACGCTGTATCGCGGGCCGAACAAGACCGGTGAGGTGATCGGTTCCGGGGTGATGCATATTCATCCGACCGATTTCGCCAAACAGATGACCACCATGAAAGTCCTCAATGCGCGCAACGAGCGCGAGCGCATTGAAGGCCTGGCGCGGTTCGGCAAGTTCTTCGCCGGGATCCTCTGGGAAAGTTACGGCGGGGTGTTTGCCGGCGATATCTACTTCAATCCCGACGCGCCGCCACGGTTGAAACGGCCCTTGGATGCGCCGACGCCGGCGGTGCATTTCTTCCCCACCGAAGACGGCGTTGAATTGCGCCTGACCCGGTATCAGGCCGGGAGCAAAGGCCCGGTGATGCTGGTGCATGGCTTGGGCGTGGGTTCGAATATCTTTTCCACCGACACCATCCAGACCAATCTGCTGGAATATCTGTGCAAGCACGACTACGACGTGTGGTTGCTGGATTTTCGCGTGAGTATCCTGTTGCCGGCGAGCAAGAAAGAGTGGAACGGCGACCAGATCGCCCAATACGATTTCAAGGCTGCCATCGCGCAGATTCAGCAGCAGACCCAGGCCAAGGACGTGCAGTGCGTGGTGCATTGCTACGGCGCAACGACCTTCTTCATGTCGTTGCTCGCCGGTTTGCAGGGTGTGCGTTCGGTGGTCTGCTCGCAGATTGCCGCTGACACCGTAGTTGCTACTGCCACAGGGCTGAAGGCCGGATTGCACCTGCCGGGGATGCTCGATGCGATCGGCATCAAGTCGATGACCGCTTACGCCGACAGCAAGGAAAACTGGTTCAACAGACTCTACGACAAGGCCCTCAACGGCTACGCGCGGATCGAGGCGCAGGGCTATTGCACCAATCCGGTGTGCCACCGGATCACCTTCATGTACGCGTCGCTGTATCGCCACGACACCCTCAACGAAACCCTGCACGACAACCTGCACGAGTTGTTCGGTGAGTCGAACATCGAAACCTTCGAGCACCTGGCGCTGATCGTGCGCAAAGGGCACCTGGTGGATTTCAAAGGCAACGATGTGTACATGCCGCACTTTGATCGACTGACCATGCCGATCTGTTTTATCAGCGGTGCCGACAACCAGTGCTACCTGCCGGAAAGCACCCTCAAGACCTACCAGCGCTTGTGCGAAATGCATGGGCCGGAGCGCTATAGCCGGCAAGTGGTGCCGGGCTACGGCCACATTGACTGCATGTTCGGCAAGAACGCGGTGGTCGATGTCTACCCGATCATCCTTGCACAGCTGGAGAAAACCGCCCTCGGGTAGTCACTGATCGTTCCCACGTCGAGGCGTCGAACCGTCCGCGTGGGAATGCCGCCATGGACGCTCTGCGTCCGCTTGTGTGACGCAGAGCGTCACGGGATGCATTCCCACGCAGAGCGTGGGAACGATCAGGGGAACTGATATGGACAGCTACATCCGCTGGTTTCAACGCTTCATCTGGATAGGCATTGCGATGAACATGGTGTTCGCCCTCCCTGCGCTGTTCGCGCCGGGGTTGCTGACATCGGTGGTCGGGCTGCCGCCGCAACTCTCTGACCCATGGCTGGAGAACGCTGGGATGCTGCTGGTTGGCATCAGCGTGTTTTACATGCCGTCGGGTTTCAACGCGCCGCGTTACGTGGTGCATTCCTGGTTGTGTGTGCTGACGCGATTGATCGCGGTGATTTTCTGGATTTACCTGATCAACACCAGCTCTCAAGGCTCGGTATTCGTGCCGATGTTGATGGGCGATCTGAGCTTCTTTCTGATCCTCGGCATTCTGCTCTACCTCGGCACCGCGCCGGAGAACCGCCCTTGGGCATTGCTTTGCGATGGCTGGCGCGAGTGGCGCGCGGCATGGCAGCGGCAATGGCAGAGTCACGCCTTCAAGGTAGGCACGCTGATTGTCGTCGCGGTACTCGGTTTCATCGGTTACGAGACCTGGTATCAGATGCTCCGCGTCGTGCCTGAACAGCAATATGCCTCCGACGAAGACCACTACAAGTACGCTGCCATCGGCCTCGGCATCGAAGCGCGCATCCCGTATTACCTGTTCGCCGTGCTGCCGCAGATGTGCCCGGAGAAAATGCCCAAACCCGGTGGCTGGGAGGTTTTCGGTTTCCTCTTTGAAAACGGCAAGGATCTGCCGATCGGCATGGCCAAGCGGCAGATCGGCTACCCGACGGTAGAGCCGAACTGCGCGCTGTGCCATACCGGCTCCTACCGCGCCAATGCCAGCGACGTCGCCGTCAATGTGCCGAGCGCGCCGGCCAACACCCTGCAACTGCAAGCCTTCCAGTGGTTCGCTTACGATTGCGCCAGCGATCCGAAATTCACCACCGACGCGGTGATGGCGGCGATCAACAGCAAGTTTCAGTTGGGCTTCTTTGAGAAGCTCTACAACCGCTACCTGATCATGCCGATGGCCAAAAGCGCACTGCTCAAGCAGAAGCAGGCTTACGCCTGGCAAAAGCTGCGTCCGCAACAAGGCCCGGGCCGCACCGACACCTTCAATCCGACGAAAATGGTGGTGTTCGGCTTCCCGGATGACTCGACCATCGGCACCGTCGACCTGCCGCAAGTGTGGAACCAGAAACCCCGCGAATCGATGTACCTGCACTGGGACGGCAATAACAACAAGATCCACGAACGCAACTACGCCGCCGCGATGGCCGTGGGCGCAACGCCAGAATCGGTGTTGCCGCCGAGCTTCAACCGCGTGACCAACTGGCTGCTCGGGCACAAGGCGCCTGCGTGGCCGTGGGCGCTGGATCAGGCCAAGGTCGCCCAGGGCAAACCGATCTGGGAGGCCAACTGCGCGGCTTGTCATGACTTCGGGCGCGCCGATACCGGGCAGGTCACGACCAATATCGATCAGCTCGGCACTGATCCGCACCGGCTCGACTCGTTCACCACCGGTCTGGTGGCCGCGTTCCACACCTTCAAAAAACCGCCGTTCGATTTCGGCGCCTACCGCAAGACCCAGAGCTACAGCAACACGCCCACCGACGGCGTCTGGTTGCGCGCGCCGTACCTGCACAACGGCTCGGTGCCGACCCTATGGGACTTACTGCAACCGCCGGAAAAACGTCCGCAGGTGTTCATCACCGGCTCGGATATTTACGACCCGGTCAACGTCGGTTTCGTCACCAGCGGCGCCCAGGCCAAAGCCTCGGCGGACTTCAAATACGACACGCGGCTGGAGGGCAACCACAACAGCGGTCACCTGTACGGCACAACCCTGTCGGACGACGACAAGCGTGCATTGATCGAATTCATGAAAACCCTGTGAACCCTTACGGAGAGAGGATTACACCATGTCACTGGTCAGTCATTGGGAACACGAATACGACAAGGTCAAAGTGCGCATTCACGGCTTGTTCACGCGCATGGAAATGGCCTGGATGAAACTCATCAGCGAGCTTGAGCCGCAGGAGTTTCAGGCGATCATCAAGCTGCTGCAACGCGGGCATGATCAGGCGCAGTACGTGCTGAAGAACGGCGAGTTGCCGGACGACGAACCGAGCGTACCCTGGGAGCTGTCCCACGGTCTGTCGATCCTGCGCATCGGCAACGCCGCACCGTTGCCGCAGTCCACCGATCAACTGGCGACCCGGGTGCTCAAGGACGGCAGCCTGCTCGGCTGTCGCAAGTGGGAACTGCTGGATCTGCTGTGGAGCGAGGCGCTGCTGAAGTGGATCGAAAACCTGCGCCATCACGCGACCTTCGGTACTGACCCGGCGGTGGTGCAAATGGATCGCGACGTGACCCTGGCGATTGCCGGCGACTGGGGCACCGGGCCGTTCGACAGTCATGCGCCGGCGGTGTCGGTGGCCAATCAGATGCAACTGGCCCAGGCCGATTTCACCATTCATTTGGGCGATGTGTATTACGCCGGCAGTCATTCCCAGGAAGACGTCGACATGGCCGGTTGGCCGATGGGTACGCATGGCTCGTTTACCCTCAATTCCAACCACGAGATGTACAGCGGCGCCCACGGCTACTTCAAGGAACTGGCCAAGCGTTTTCCGGGGCAGCAGGGCACCAGTTACTTCGCCTTGATCAACGATGACTGGCTGGTGGTAGGGCTGGATTCTGCGTACGCGTCTGATGCGATGAATTTGTACATGGACGGCACTTTGAACGAGCCGCAGATCGCGTGGATGAAAGGCCTGCCAAAACGCAAAAAGCTCATGGTGCTCAGCCATCATCAGGGCTTCGATATTTCCGGGCACAACAAGACCGCGCTGTATCAACCGGTGTGCGATGCGCTGGGGCGCGAGCCGGATTATTGGTATTGGGGGCATCTGCACAACGGCATCGTGTATGCGCAGCAGGGTGGTTTGCATGCGCGTTGTGCCGGGCACGGGGCGATTCCCTATGGCAATGCCAGCGAGCTGGACGGGCATTCGCGGGTGTTGTGGTCGGAGACGCAGGATGCCAAGGACCCGGCATATCCGCTGCGGGTGTTGAACGGGTACGCGAAAATCAGGTTGGTGGGGGAGGAGATATTTGAGGAGTTTATTGGTGAGGATGGATCGGTGAGGTGGTCATCACACTGACTGATCGTTCCCACGCTCTGCGTGGGAACGCCTCAACGGACGCTCCGCGTTCGGCCTTTTGGGACGCAGAGCGTCCCGGGCTGCACTCCCACGCAGAGCGTGGGAACGATCAAGCAGAAGACATCAGCCCTGGACCGGGACACCTTTTAGGTACGGCGCAGGCTCGGCGCCGAGGTTGCTCAACAGGCGCTCGCTGTACCAGTCGACGAAGTTAACCACGCCAAACTCATAGGTCTTGGAGTAAGGCCCGGGCTGGTAGGCGGTGGAGTTGATCCCGCGCTGGTTCTCTTCGGCCAGGCGACGATCCTGATCGTTGGTCGCGTCCCACACCTGACGCATACGCTCCACGTCGTAATCGACACCCTCAACCGCATCCTTGTGCACCAGCCATTTGGTGGTGACCATGGTTTCCTGCGCGCTGATCGGCCACACGGTGAAGACGATGATGTGGTCGCCCATGCAGTGGTTCCACGAGTGCGGCAGGTGCAGGATGCGCATCGAACCCAGATCCGGGTTCTTGATCCGGCCCATCAGTTTCGCGCAGCCCTGTTTGCCGTCGAGGGTCATCGACACGGTGCCCTTGAGCAGCGGCATGCGCACGATGCGGTTGCGCAGGCCAAAGCTGGCGTGGGCGTAAGGGATTTTCTCAGCTTCCCAGGCAGCAGCGGACGCAGCAACGTGATCCTTGAACGCTTGATCGGCGCGCGGGTCGGTGACGTCGTCCCACTCCAGCAGGGTTTTCAGCAGTTCCGGGTGAGACGCGTTGCAGTGGTAGCACTCGCGGTTGTTTTCCAGCACCAGTTTCCAGTTGGCCTTTTCCATCAAGGTGGTGGTGATCGCCACCTTGGTGTTCTCCATGTCGTACGGTTCCATGTAGTGGTTCAGCGTCGCCAGGAAGTCATCAATGGCCGGTGGATTCTCCGCTAGGCTGATGAAGATATAGCCGCCAGCAGTCTTCACGTTCACCGGTTTGAGGCCATATTGCTTCATGTCGAAGTCGGCGCCCATCTCGGTGCCGGCGAACAGCAGGCGACCGTCCAGCTCGTACGTCCACTGGTGGTAGTGGCAGACCAGTTTGGCAACCTTGCCTTTTTCGCTGGTGCACAGTCGCGAACCACGGTGGCGGCAGACGTTATGGAACGCGTGCACCACGCCTTCGGCGCCACGGATAACGATGATCGGGTTTTTGCCGATCTGCAGGGTCAGGTAGTTGCCCTTGGCCGGGATCTCGCAGGTCATGCCGGCGATCAACCACTCTTTCTGGAAGATCTCCTGCATGTCGATATCGAACAGCCGCTCGTCGCTATAGAACGGTTGCGGCAGCGAAAACGTGCGCTCGCGCTCCTGGAGCATTTGTGCGGTGGCCTTGCGTGCGGGTTCCAGCGGATCGCCCAGGCTGATTTTTGCGGTGACGTCCATCGATGTGATCCTCATGGCCATCTGCGTGGCCGGCGAAAAGTGGCTGATCAGGTGTGCTGCTAACGGTTGCTACGCAAGGTGTAAAGAATCTGTATTGGTGTTGGGGCGAGTGTGGGGCCGGCGCTGCCGCGAACCTTATCCATGGGCGACATGGTGCAATCTGTTCCCGACGCGCAACCCCCGGTGGTTGGGGGCTGGTCGCGATAAGTATGCCGATGTCGCGGATAGGTAAACGGGCGGTTCGCGCTATACGCAGAATCGCCGACATGAGGCCGACAGTCGGCCGTGGAGAACAGCATGTCCAACAGCTTCCTGAATCCGGTCACCACCCAGACCTGGGCCAATGGCCGACACATCGTCCGTTGCGTCAAAGTCATCCAGGAAACCTGGGACGTGCGCACCTTCTGCTTTATGGCCGATCAGCCGATCCTGTTCTTCTTCAAGCCCGGGCAGTTCGTGACCCTGGAGCTGGAAATCGAAGGCCAGCCGATCATGCGCTCGTACACGATCTCCAGTTCGCCGTCGGTGCCGTACAGCTTTTCGGTGACGATCAAACGGGTGCCGGGCGGTAAGGTTTCCAACTGGCTGCACGATACGCTGCATGAAGGCCAGGAGCTGGCGGTGCACGGGCCGGTCGGGCTGTTCAATGCCATCGACTTTCCGAGCCCGAAAGTGCTGTACCTCAGCGGCGGCGTCGGCATCACGCCGTGCATGTCGATGGCGCGTTGGTTCTACGACACTAACGCCAACGTCGACATGACCTTTATCCACAGCGCGCGCTCGCCGAAAGACATCATTTACCACCGCGAGCTGGAACACATGGCGTCGCGGATTGACAACTTCAGCCTGCACCTGATTTGCGAGAAGCACGGCTTGGGCGAGCCGTGGGCCGGGTATCGCGGCTACCTCAATCACAAGATGCTTGAGTTGATGGTGCCGGACTTCCTTGAGCGCGAAGTGTTCTGCTGCGGCCCGACGCCGTACATGAACGCGGTCAAGCGCCTGCTGGAAGTGGCCGGTTACGACATGTCGCGTTATCACGAGGAATCCTTCGGTGCTACGCCACCGGAAGCTCGTGCCGATGCGGTCGAGCAAGCCGAACAGGCAGCCGATGCGCCAGAAATCGATGCAGCGGATCTGCATCAGGTCGAATTCACTTCGTCGGGCAAGAGCATTCGTGTTGCACCGGGCGAGACGGTGCATGCGGCGGCGGCCAAGCTGGGGTTGATGATTCCGAAGGCGTGCGGCATGGGGATTTGCGGGACGTGCAAGGTGCTCAAGCTGGGTGGTGAAGTGGAGATGGAGCACAACGGCGGGATTACCGAGGACGATGAGGCGGAAGGGTTTATCTTGTCGTGCTGCAGTGTGCCTAAAGGGGATGTGCGAATCGATTTTTGAGTGGGGCGAATTTTTGCGTACGGCATGCCCCTCACCCCAGCCCTCTCCCAGAGGGAGAGGGGGCCGACGGAGGTGTCTTGAGGGATCCATCGACCTGAAAGATCGAGTCGACTATGGATTCAGTAAAGCAGTTTCACGTCGGCGTAATTCTCAAATATCTCCCAATCAGTCCCCTCTCCCTCCGGGAGAGGGCTAGGGTGAGGGGCTTTTCAGTCGATAAACAAATCCGGCATGAGTGCCGCGTCGCTTTCTCGATCAAAGCGATATTGACCGAACTCCGTCACACCGCTCTCCCGCAAAATCTCCTCATCAATCAACAACCGCCCGGTAATCTGCCGCCCGCTGCTATCCAGAATCACATGCGCCGCATCCGCCATGATCGCTGGCGTTCGCGCCTGCTTGAACGACTCCCGATTACCCAACTGAAATTCAATCGCCGCCGTCGCAATCATCGTCTGCGGCCACAACGAATTGACACTGATCCCGTAACTGGCAAATTCCTCGCTCATCCCGATCGTCAGCATGCTCATGCCGTATTTGGTCACGGTGTAAGGGCTGAACTGTGCAAACCATTTGCTCGCCAGATTTAGCGGCGGCGACAGGTTGAGAATGTGCCCGGCGGATTTTTTCAGATAAGGCAGGGCGGCCTGGCTGCACAGCAACACCGCGCGGGTGTTGATCTGGTGCATCAGGTCGAAGCGTTTGAGCTCGATGTGTTGCACACCGGTGAGTTTGATCGCCCCGGCGTTGTTCACCAATGCATCGATGCCGCCGAAATGTTCGTTGGCCTGAGCCAGTGCCTGGCGTACGGCGTCTTCATCACGCACATCGACTTGCAGGGCCAAAGCCTTGCCGCCCGCTGCTTCGACTTCCGCTGCGACGCTGTGAATGGTCCCGGGTAACTTTGCGTGGGGTTCGGCGCTCTTCGCCGCAATCACGATATTGGCCCCGTCCCTGGCGGCCCGTAGCGCAATCTCACGGCCAATGCCACGGCTGGCGCCGGTGATGAACAGGGTTTTGCCTTGTAACGACATGCCGATGCTCCTGCTTATTGTTATGTGAGCGGAGGGCTCGACAGACAATGTAGACCAAGTCTTTCAGGGCAGAAGGAAGGCGTTTGATCGTTCCCACGCTCCGCGTAGGAATGCAGCCGTCGACGCTCCGCGTCATAGCGGTGTTAAGCATGTCGACAGTGGTGAGGCTGGAACGCGGAGCGTTCGGAGAGGCATTCCCACGCGGAGCGTGGGAACGATCAGTGGGGTGGAGTCGGATCTGATCGTTCCTACGCTCTGCGTGGGAATGCAGCCCGGGACGCTCCGCGTCCCATTTCAATACCAGCACTGAACCTCAGTCAGCCCCGGCATTCCCGTGTAGTTTCTGGCACTCGAATAACGCCAATGCTCTGGCAAATCCACATACCCGCGTTTCACCGGGTTGTTGTGGATGTATTCAAGCTTCTGGCGCATGACCGATTCGCTATAAACCATCTCTGCGTGGGAGCCTTCCTGCCACAACTGGTAAACCCGGTCTTG
Source organism: Pseudomonas sp. Mb7 (assembly GCF_054790525.1). Lineage (NCBI taxonomy): Bacteria > Pseudomonadati > Pseudomonadota > Gammaproteobacteria > Pseudomonadales > Pseudomonadaceae > Pseudomonas > Pseudomonas sp. Mb7. The sequence goes on along the minus strand of NZ_CP186501.1, from coordinate 5,101,878 downwards.
CTTGTGCGCACGTTTGCTAAAGCGCAGACGTTGCAGGGCTTTGTCTGCACCTTTGCTTTGCAGATCATCGATGATTTGTCGCGCGGTGAAAGATTTGAACTGGCTGAGGCATTTACTCAGGTCGGGCGCCTGAGCGACGAAGTGAAGATGGTTTTCCAGAATCACGTAGCCGTACAGCTTCAAGTCATGGTGGGTCTGTTGATAACGCCAGCAGTTGAGCAGGTGGTCGACGATGTAGGGACGGATGAACAGCGGCAACCACTCCATGACCGTGCAGGTCAGAAAATGTGGCTTTTCGGTTTCGGTAAGGGTGTAGCGGCTGCGGCCCATGGGATTCTTCCTTGAATCTTGCGGTGCATTGGAGATGGAACGCGGAGCGTCCCGGGATGCGTTACCACGCGGAGCGTGGGAGCGATCAGGATGAGGCGGGTGGCATGTTCTCGCTAGAAGAGAAGTCTGGTGTTGCGGTGGGAAAAATCATTCCCGATCGAAGATCGTTCCCACGCTCTGCGTGGGAAGGCAGCCGTCGACGCTCTGCGTCATAGCGGTGTTAAGCATGTCGACAGTGGTGAGGCGGGAACGCGGAGCGTCCCGGGAGGCATTCCCACGCGGAGCGTGGGAACGATCAGTGCAGGGGGATCAGGCGGACATGACTTCGCGGATGTCGCGGGCCAGTTCGCGGACGCGTTCTTCTTCGGTGTCCCAGGAGCACATGAAGCGCGCGCCGCCCTTGCCGATGAAGGTGTAGAAGCGCCAGTTCTTCGCGGTCAGCGCGGCGATGGCTGGTTCCGACAGTTGCAGGAACACGCCGTTGGCCTGGACCGGGAACATCAGTTCGACGCCTGGAATGTCGCTGACCAGCTCGGCCAGCAGTTGCGCGCAGTGGTTGGCGTGGCGGGCGTATTTCAGCCAGGCGCCGTTTTCGAGAATGCCGACCCAGGGTGCCGAGAGGAAACGCATTTTCGACGCCAGTTGTCCGGCCTGTTTGCAGCGGTAATCGAAATCTTCGGCCAGTTTGTGGTTGAAGAACAGGATCGCTTCACCCACGGCCATGCCGTTCTTGGTGCCGCCGAAGCACAGCACATCGACACCGGCCTTCCAGGTCAGATCCGCCGGCGAGCAGCCGAGGAAGGCGCAGGCGTTGGAGAAACGCGCGCCGTCCATGTGCAGGTGCAGACCCAGTTCTTTGCAAGTGGCGCTGATGGCGCGGACTTCTTCCGGGGTGTAGACACTACCGACTTCAGTGGCTTGGGTCAGGGTCACCACACGCGGTTTCGGGTAGTGAATGTCCTGGCGCTTGAGCGCGACTTCGCGGATCGATTGCGGGGTGATCTTGCCGTTTTCGGTGCCGGCGATCAGCAGTTTCGAGCCGTTGGAGAAAAATTCCGGGGCGCCGCATTCGTCAGTTTCGACGTGGGCGGTTTCCGAGCAGATCACGCTGTGGTAACTCTGGCACAGCGACGACAGGGCCAGCGAGTTGGCGGCGGTGCCGTTGAAGGCGAAGAACACTTCGCAGTCGGTTTCAAACAATTGGCGGAAATGGTCGGCCGCGCGTGCGGTCCATTCATCGTCGCCATACGCGCGCTGGTGGCCGTGGTTGGCCTGTTCCATTGCAGCCCAGGCTTCAGGGCAGATACCGGAGTAGTTGTCGCTGGCGAATTGTTGGCTCTTGTCGGTCATGGCCGGCTTCCGTGGTCGAGACTCTTGTGAAGGCTCGTGGTCAATGAGGGTGCGCACTTTACCGAAGATCTTCCGGGGAGCACACGGGATGTCACGTTCAGGAAATTACCAGTTTGTAGGACGATTATGCACTTGAGCAAACGCGACGGCGCACTGGATCTGCTCAAGTGGCTGGCGCTGCTGTGCATGTTGCTCGATCACCTGCGATATGCCGGGTTCTCCGCCGATTGGCTGTATGTGCCTGGGCGGCTGGCGTTTCCGTGGTTTTGCCTGGCGATGGCGGCGAATCTGGCGCGCGCAGGGTCGCGGAGGATGGAATGGCGCTATCTGGGCTGGTTGATGCTGTTCAGTGCAGTCAGTGAGATTCCCTATCGGCTGTACATTCCTGAGCCCGATACGTTGAACGTGATGCCGACGCTGGCGTTGGGCTTGCTGGTGGCGCGGGGGTGGCAGGATCCCTCGATCATGTCGCGATTGCTCGGTGTTGCTGTGCTGGTGCTGGCCGCCATGTTTCCGGAACGGCTGATGTTCGGTTTCTTCGGGATTCTGCTACCGCTGGCAATGCTGTTGGTGTTTCGCCGTCCGTGGTACTTCAGCTTGCTGCCGGGTTTGATATGCCTCGCAGCGAATCAATGGCAAGTGCTGTACGACTCGGCGAGGTTCGGCAGTAGCGTCGCCATTCTCGGTATTGCGACATGCCTGTTTGCGCCAATGCTAGGAATGTTCCTGTTGCGACATGGGCGACATCTCCAGCCGACACCGATGCGGCGCTGGGCCTATACCCTTTATCCCGCGCATTTTCTCCTCTTGCTACTTATCCGCCAGGTCGCCGCATAACCCTGTGGGAGCTGGCTTGCCAGCGATAGTGGTGGGTCAGCCACCATCAATGCCGGATGTGCCGCCGCCATCGCTGGCAAGCCAGCTCCCACAAGGTTCTCCAGTGTTTTCGAGATCGAGTCTGGTAATGGCATTTCCAGCCATGTCGTAAACGCACCTTTGCGTGGCGCGCGCAGGCATTTGAGCTGTCTGCGCCGGTCATACCATCGGCATCAAAGGGCACTGCCTTCATTGCCAGTGCCTTACCGAGACGAATGGCGCACAGATGCCGCTGGGAGAGACGCGATGTTCAGCAAGCAAGACCAGATCCAGGGTTACGACGATGCACTGCTGGCGGCGATGAATGCCGAGGAGCAACGTCAGGAAGATCACATCGAGCTGATCGCGTCGGAGAACTACACCAGCAAACGCGTGATGCAAGCGCAAGGCAGCGGCCTGACCAACAAATACGCCGAAGGCTATCCGGGCAAGCGCTACTACGGTGGCTGCGAGCACGTCGATAAAGTTGAAGCACTGGCCATCGAACGCGCCAAGCAACTGTTCGGCGCCGATTACGCCAACGTCCAGCCACACTCCGGTTCATCGGCCAACAGTGCTGTTTACCTGGCGCTGATCCAGCCGGGCGACACCATCCTCGGCATGAGCCTGGCCCACGGCGGGCACCTGACCCACGGCGCGAAAGTGTCGTCTTCGGGCAAGCTCTACAACGCCGTGCAGTACGGCATCAACACCGACACCGGGCTGATCGATTACGACGAAGTCGAGCGTCTGGCCGTTGAGTCCAAGCCGAAAATGATCGTCGCCGGTTTCTCCGCTTACTCGAAGACGCTGGACTTCCCGCGCTTCCGTCAGATCGCTGACAAGGTCGGTGCGCTGCTGTTTGTCGACATGGCCCACGTTGCCGGTCTGGTCGCCGCCGGTCTGTACCCGAACCCGCTGCCGTACGCCGACGTGGTCACCACCACCACGCACAAAACTTTGCGCGGTCCACGTGGCGGGCTGATCCTGGCCAAGTCCAACGAAGAAATCGAGAAGAAGCTCAACGCTGCCGTGTTCCCCGGCGCCCAGGGCGGCCCGCTGATGCACGTCATCGCCGGTAAAGCCGTGTGCTTCAAGGAAGCGCTGGAGCCCGGCTTCAAGGCGTATCAGCAACAAGTGATCGACAACGCTCAGGCGATGGCCAGCGTGTTTATCAAACGTGGCTACGATGTAGTGTCCGGCGGCACCGACAACCACTTGTTCCTGGTCAGCCTGATCCGTCAGGGCCTGACCGGCAAAGACGCCGACGCCGCCCTTGGCCGCGCGCACATCACCGTCAACAAGAACGCCGTGCCGAACGACCCGCAGTCGCCATTCGTGACCTCGGGCCTGCGCATCGGCACCCCGGCCGTCACAACTCGTGGCTTCAAGGTGACCCAGTGCGAAGTGTTGGCCGGCTGGATCTGCGACATCCTCGACAACCTCGGCGATGCCGATGTCGAGGCCAATGTTGCCCAGCAAGTGTCGGCCTTGTGCGCAGACTTCCCGGTTTATCGCTGAGTGTTCTGGAGTAACTGACTATGCAACGCTATTCGGGCTTCGGCCTCTTCAAACACTCCCTCAGCCACCACGAAAACTGGCAGCGCATGTGGCGCACGCCGACGCCGAAGAAGGTCTACGACGTGGTCATCGTCGGCGGCGGCGGGCACGGTCTGGCGACGGCTTACTACTTGGCCAAAGAACACGGCATCACCAACGTCGCCGTGGTCGAGAAGGGCTGGCTGGGCGGCGGTAACACCGCGCGCAACACCACCATCGTGCGCTCCAACTACCTGTGGGACGAGTCGGCGCACCTGTACGAACACGCGATGAAATTGTGGGAAGGCCTGTCGCAGGATCTCAACTACAACGTGATGTTCTCCCAGCGTGGCGTCTACAACCTGTGCCACACCCTGCAGGACATCCGTGATTCCGAGCGTCGGGTCAGCGCCAACCGCCTCAATGGCGTCGATGGCGAACTGCTCAACGCCAAGCAAGTCGCTGACGAGATTCCGTACCTCGACTGCTCGAAAAATACTCGCTACCCAGTGTTGGGCGCGACTGTTCAGCGTCGCGGCGGCGTTGCCCGTCACGATGCCGTGGCCTGGGGCTTTGCCCGTGCCGCTGACGCCCTCGGTGTCGACTTGATCCAGCAGACCGAAGTGATCGGCTTCCGCAAGGAAAACGGCGTGTGCATCGGTGTCGAAACCAACAAGGGCTTCATCGGCGCCAAGCGCGTCGGCGTGGTCACGGCCGGTAACTCCGGGCACATGGCCAAACTCGCCGGTTTCCGCCTGCCGATCGAATCCCACCCGCTGCAAGCGCTGGTGTCCGAGCCGATCAAACCGATTATCGACAGCGTGATCATGTCCAACGCCGTGCACGGTTACATCAGCCAGTCCGACAAGGGCGACCTGGTGATCGGCGCCGGTATCGACGGCTACAACGGCTACGGCCAGCGTGGTTCGTACCCGGTGATCGAACACACCATTCAGGCCATCGTCGAGATGTTCCCGGTGTTGTCCCGCGTACGCATGAACCGCCAGTGGGGCGGCATCGTCGACACCACCCCGGACGCTTGCCCGATCATTTCGAAAACCCCGGTACCGAACATGTTCTTCAACTGCGGTTGGGGCACCGGTGGCTTCAAGGCCACACCTGGCTCGGGCAACGTGTTTGCCGCGAGTCTGGCCAAGGGTGAAATGCACCCGTTGGCCGCACCGTTTTCCATCGACCGTTTCCACAACGGCGCACTCATCGACGAACACGGCGCTGCTGCCGTCGCCCACTAACAGGAGAAATCCCCATGTTGCATATCTTCTGTCCTCACTGCGGCGAGTTGCGCTCCGAAGAGGAATTCCACGCATCCGGCCAGGCGCACATTCCGCGCCCGCTCGATCCAGGCGCCTGCACCGACGAGGAGTGGGGCGACTACATGTTCTTCCGCGATAACCCGCGCGGACTGCACCACGAACTGTGGGATCACGTCGCCGGTTGCCGCCAGTACTTCAACGTCACCCGCGACACCGTGACTTACGAGATTCTCGAAACCTACAAGATCGGCACCAAGCCGCAATTCACCGACAAGGCTGATTCGGCGAAAACAGCCACGACGGCGCTGGGAGAGAAGGTATGAGCCAGACCAATCGCCTGTCCAACGGTGGACGGATCGACCGCAACAAAGTGCTGAGCTTCACCTTCAACGGTCAGAGCTACAAAGGCTTCGAGGGTGACTCGCTGGCCGCCGCACTGATCGCCAACGGCGTCGATATCATCGGCCGCAGCTTCAAGTATTCGCGTCCGCGCGGCATTTTCGCTGCTGGTGCCGAAGAGCCGAACGCGGTGCTGCAGATCGGTGCTACCGAAGCCACGCAGATTCCCAACGTGCGCGCCACGCAACAGGCACTGTATCAAGGTCTGGTTGCGACCAGCACCAACGGCTGGCCGAGCGTCAACAACGACATGATGGGTATTCTCGGCAAGGTCGGCGGCAAGCTGATGCCGCCGGGTTTCTACTACAAAACCTTCATGTACCCGCAGTCGTTCTGGATGACCTACGAGAAGTACATTCGCAAGGCTGCCGGTCTGGGCCGTTCGCCGACCGAGAATGATCCGGACACCTACGACTACATGAACCAGCACTGCGACGTGCTGATCGTCGGCGCTGGCCCGGCCGGTCTGGCCGCTGCCCTGGCCGCTGCGCGCAGCGGTGCCCGAGTGATTCTGGCCGATGAGCAGGAAGAGTTCGGTGGCAGCCTGCTCGATTCCCGCGAAAGCCTCGACGGCAAACCGGCGATGGACTGGGTCGCCAGCGTCATCACGGAACTGAAGAACACCCCGGACGTGCTGCTGTTGCCGCGCGCCACGGTCAACGGTTACCACGACCACAACTTCCTGACCATTCACGAACGCCTTACCGATCACCTCGGCGACCGTGCGCCCATCGGTCAGGTGCGTCAGCGTATTCACCGTGTTCGCGCCAAGCGTGTCGTGCTGGCGACCGGTGCTTGCGAGCGTCCGCTGGTTTACGGCAACAACGATGTGCCGGGCAACATGCTTGCCGGTGCGGTGTCGACTTACGTGCGTCGTTACGGCGTAGCACCGGGCAAGAAGCTTGTCCTCAGCACCAACAACGATCACGCCTACCGCGTGGCACTGGATTGGCTCGACGCCAGTCTGCAAGTGGTGGCCATCGCCGATGCGCGCAGCAATCCGCGTGGTGCGCTGGTGGAAGAAGCCCGCGCCAAAGGCATCCGCATTCTCACCGGCAGCGCCGTGATCGAAGCCCGTGGCAGCAAGCGTGTTACCGCTGCTCGCGTTGCCGCGATCGATGTCAAAGCGCACGCCGTGACCAGCCCGGGCGAATGGCTCGACTGCGATGTGATCGCCAGTTCCGGCGGTTACAGCCCGGTCGTTCACTTGGCCTCGCACCTCGGTGGCAAGCCGACCTGGCGTGAAGACATCCTCGGTTTCGTTCCGGGCGAAGCACCGCAGAAGCGCGTGTGCGTTGGTGGCATCAACGGCGTGTACGGTCTCGGCGATTCGCTCGCTGACGGTTTTGAAGGTGGCGTGCGCGCTGCCGCTGAAGCCGGTTTCCAGACCGTCGAAGGCGTGCTGCCAAAAGCCCTGAGCCGTCTAGAAGAGCCGACGCTGGCGCTGTTCCAAGTGCCGCACGAAAAGAACACCGCACGGGCGCCGAAGCAATTCGTCGATCTGCAAAACGATGTGACCGCTGCTGCGATCGAACTGGCGACCCGCGAAGGTTTCGAATCGGTCGAACACGTCAAACGCTACACCGCGCTGGGTTTCGGCACCGATCAGGGCAAGCTCGGCAACGTCAACGGTCTGGCCATCGCGGCCCGCTCGCTGAACGTGACCATCCCGCAGATGGGCACCACCATGTTCCGTCCGAACTACACGCCGGTGACTTTCGGCGCCGTGGCCGGTCGTCACTGTGGGCACATCTTCGAGCCGGTGCGCTACACCGCGCTGCATGCCTGGCATGTGAAGAACGGTGCCGAGTTTGAAGACGTCGGTCAGTGGAAGCGTCCATGGTACTTCCCGAAAAACGGTGAAGACCTGCATGCCGCCGTGAAGCGTGAATGCAAAGCTGTGCGCGACAGCGTCGGCCTGCTCGACGCCTCGACCCTCGGCAAGATCGACATTCAAGGCCCGGATGCCCGCGAGTTCCTCAACCGCGTGTACACCAACGCCTGGACCAAACTTGACGTGGGCAAGGCTCGCTACGGTTTGATGTGCAAAGAAGACGGCATGGTCTTCGACGACGGTGTGACGGCGTGCCTGGCCGACAACCATTTCGTCATGACCACCACCACCGGCGGCGCGGCGCGCGTGCTGCAGTGGCTGGAGCTGTACCACCAGACTGAATGGCCGGACATGAAGGTTTACTTCACCTCCGTGACTGACCACTGGGCGACCATGACCCTGTCCGGGCCGAACAGCCGCAAGCTGCTCAGCGCCGTGACCGACATTGATCTGAGCAACGAAGCGTTCCCGTTCATGACCTGGAAAGAAGGTCTGGTCGGCGGCGTGCCGGCGCGGGTGTTCCGCATCTCGTTCACCGGTGAGCTGTCGTACGAAGTCAACGTGCAGGCCGACTATGCGATGGGCGTGCTGGAGAAAATCGTCGAGGCCGGCAAGCAGTACAACCTGACCCCGTACGGCACTGAAACCATGCACGTCCTGCGTGCCGAGAAGGGCTTCATCATTGTCGGTCAGGACACGGACGGCTCGATGACCCCGGATGACTTGAACATGGGCTGGTGCGTCGGTCGCACCAAACCGTTCTCGTGGATCGGCCAGCGTGGGATGAACCGTGAAGACTGCGTGAAGGATCAGCGTAAACAGTTGGTCGGCCTGAAGCCGATTGATCCGAATGTCTGGCTGCCGGAAGGCGCGCAATTGGTGTTCAACACCAAGCAGGCGATCCCGATGACCATGGTCGGCCACGTGACGTCCAGCTACGCGCACAACTCCCTCGGTTATTCGTTTGCCATGGGTGTGGTCAAGGGCGGTCTGAAGCGCATGGGTGAGCGGGTGTTTGCACCGCTGGCAGATGGCAGCGTGATCGAGGCGGAGATTGTTTCTTCGGTGTTCTTTGATCCGAAGGGTGATCGCCAGAACATCTGACACTGATCGTTCCCACGCTCTGCGTGGGAATGCATCCCGGGACGCTCCGCGTCCCAAGAGCGGACGCAGAGCGTCCATGGCGGCATTCCCACGCAGAGCGTGGGAACGATCAAGAATTCAGGAAGGTGCTTTATGACCACAGCCAATGTTTACCAACAACGCCCGACCACCGGCGCCAAGGCCGAGTCGTCGCTGCACCATGCCGACCTCGCCAGCCTGGTCGGCAAGGGCCGCAAGAACGCCGGCGTGATCGTGCGGGAAAAGAAACTCCTCGGCCACCTGACCATTCGTGGCGATGGCCACGATGCCGCGTTCGCCGCCGGTGTGCACAAGGCCCTGGGTATCGAACTGCCCGGCGCTCTGAGCGTGATCGTCAAAGGCGAAACCAGCCTGCAATGGATGGGCCCGGATGAGTGGCTACTGATCGTGCCGAGCGGTGAAGAATTCGCCGCCGAACAGAAACTGCGTGAAGCCCTGGGCGATCTGCACATCGCGATCGTCAACGTCAGCGGTGGCCAGCAGGTGCTCGAACTGAGCGGCCCGAACGTGCGTCAAGTGCTGATGAAATCGACCAGCTATGACGTGCATCCGAATAACTTCCCGGTCGGTAAAGCGGTGGGCACGGTGTTCGCCAAGTCGCAGCTGATGATTCGCCACACCGCTGAAGACACTTGGGAACTGCTGATTCGTCGCAGCTTCTCGGATTACTGGTGGTTGTGGTTGCAGGATGCTTCGGCTGAGTACGGGTTGAGCGTTCAGGCCTGAAAGATCAAAAGCCACCCCTCACCCCAGCCCTCTCCCCCAGGGGGAGAGGGGGAAGGGAGCAGATTTGTGTGTTTTTCGAGCCTGAGTTCGACGCGATATTTCAGGTCGGCGTAGCTCGAACGAACACCTCGGTCAGTCCCCTCTCCCTCTGGGAGAGGGCTAGGGTGAGGGAAAAACCTGACACCCCGCACAAAGAACAGGAGTCACCGCACCATGAGCCGCGCCCCAGACACATGGATTCTGACCGCCGACTGCCCCAGCGTCCTCGGCACCGTGGACGCGGTGACGCGTTTTCTGTTCGAGCAGGGTTGCTACGTCACCGAGCACCATTCGTTTGATGACCGCCTCTCCGGGCGTTTCTTCATTCGCGTGGAATTCCGCCAGCCCGACGGCTTCGACGAACAATCCTTCCGCGCCGGTTTAGCCGAACGTGGTCAGGCCTTCGGCATGATCTTCGAGCTGACCGCGCCGAACTACCGGCCAAAAGTGGTGATCATGGTCTCCAAGGCCGATCACTGCCTCAACGACTTGCTCTACCGCCAGCGCATCGGCCAGTTGTCGATGGACGTCGCGGCGGTGGTCTCCAATCACCCGGACCTCAAACCGCTGGCCGACTGGCACCAGATTCCCTACTACCATTTCCCCCTCGACCCCAACGACAAACCGTCGCAGGAACGTCAGGTGTGGCAGGTGATCGAAGAGTCCGGCGCCGAACTGGTGATCCTCGCGCGCTATATGCAGGTGCTGTCGCCGGAGCTGTGCCGCAAGCTCGATGGCAAGGCGATCAACATTCACCACTCGCTGCTGCCGGGTTTCAAGGGCGCCAAGCCGTATCACCAGGCCTACAACAAGGGCGTGAAACTGGTTGGCGCGACGGCGCATTACATCAATAACGACCTGGATGAAGGGCCGATCATTGCCCAGGGTGTCGAGGCGGTGGATCACAGTCATTACCCTGAGGATCTGATTGCCAAGGGGCGCGATATTGAAGGCCTGACGCTGGCGCGGGCGGTTGGGTATCACATTGAAAGAAGGGTGTTTCTCAACGCCAATCGCACGGTCGTTCTTTAGGCCGCCATCGCTGGCAAGCCAGCTCCCACAGGGATTTGTGTCGTACACAGGATTTGAATCCAATCCGAACCTTGTGGGAGCTGGCTTGCCAGCGATGAGGCCCTGACAGGCAACACATAAACAGCATCTGTACCCGAGCACTCAACGCGCTGCCTGCCTGGGCAACGCGGTTCCATAAAAACAACAGCGAGGTGAAAGCATGTCTGGCAATCGTGGTGTGGTGTATCTCGGCGCTGGCAAGGTCGAAGTACAGAAAATCGACTATCCGAAAATGCAGGACCCGCGCGGTCGCAAGATCGAGCACGGGGTCATTCTCAAAGTGGTTTCCACCAACATCTGCGGCTCCGACCAGCACATGGTGCGCGGCCGTACCACGGCGCAAACCGGTCTGGTGCTGGGGCACGAGATCACCGGCGAGGTGATCGAAAAAGGCTCCGACGTCGAAAACCTGAAAATCGGTGACTTGGTCTCCGTACCGTTCAACGTGGCTTGCGGGCGCTGCCGTTCCTGCAAAGAGCAACACACCGGCGTGTGCCTGACCGTCAACCCGGCCCGTGCCGGCGGTGCTTACGGTTACGTCGACATGGGCGACTGGACCGGTGGCCAAGCCGAGTACGTGCTGGTGCCATACGCCGACTTCAACCTGTTGAAACTGCCGGACCGCGACAAGGCCATGGAGAAAATCCGCGACCTGACCTGCCTCTCCGACATCCTCCCTACCGGTTACCACGGCGCCGTCACTGCCGGCGTTGGCCCGGGCAGCACCGTTTACATTGCCGGCGCCGGCCCGGTCGGTCTGGCCGCTGCCGCTTCCGCGCGTCTGCTCGGTGCGGCGGTGGTGATCGTCGGCGACGTCAACACCATCCGCCTGGCCCACGCCAAGGCGCAGGGTTTTGAAATCGTCGACCTGTCCAAGGACACGCCGCTGCACGAACAGATCGCCGCACTGCTGGGCGAGCCGGAAGTGGATTGCGCAGTGGACTGCGTCGGCTTCGAAGCACGCGGCCACGGCCACGACGGCGTGAAAGCCGAGGCTCCGGCCACCGTACTCAACTCACTGATGGGTGTGGTGCGCGTGGCCGGCAAGATCGGTATTCCCGGCCTGTACGTCACCGAAGATCCGGGCGCTGTCGATGCCGCCGCGAAAATGGGCAGCCTGAGCATTCGCTTCGGTCTGGGCTGGGCCAAGTCGCACAGCTTCCACACCGGCCAGACGCCGGTGATGAAATACAACCGTCAGCTAATGCAGGCGATCATGTGGGATCGCATCAACATCGCCGAAGTGGTGGGCGTGCAGGTGATCAGCCTCGATCAGGCGCCGGAAGGGTATGGCGAGTTCGATGCAGGCGTGCCGAAGAAGTTTGTGATTGATCCGCATAAGTTGTTTAGTGCGGCGTAAGGCTTAAGTTCGATACAAAACGGCGACTTCAGGGGCGCCGTTTTTTTGTTTAGAGCCAAGGTCAAAAGCTACCCCTCACCCCAGCCCTCTCCCGGAGGGAGAGGGGGCCGACCGAGGGATGCTCACAATTTACGCCGACCTGAAAATACCGCTGTGAATCCATAATCGGCTCGGTAATTCAGGTCGATGAAACTCGAGAGAACACCACGGTCAGTCCCCTCTCCCTCTGGGAGAGGGCTAGGGTGAGGGGCTTTACAAGGCCGCCAACGTCCCTTGATACAGCACCGGCCCCGTCGGCTGCCCGGTCGGCGAACCACCTTTCGGTTCCAGGCTCACTGCCAGCGCAATCGGTTTGCCGATCAACACCTTCTGCGCCTCGTTCAACTCAACCTTGCCTTTGCCGCCCGCCGGAATAACGCCGAGGGAAATCGGTTTGCCATCCGCCGGAATCGCCCACAGCTCCAGGCTACGATCCGAATCAACCGCCGCCAGCGTCAGCGGCTCAACTTGCAGATAATCCGCATGCGCTTCGACCTTCAGCGCCGGTTGCGCATCGGCGGTCAGCAGCGTGGCGCGGTAGCGGGCGTCGTCGCGGTTGTACAGCGAGCCGAGGAGCACCAGCACGGCAATGGAGCAGATCGCAGCGGTGAGTCGCAGCCAGTTCCAGAATGGCCGTTTCTCAGGCACATGCAGCACCTGCGGTTCGATGCGCGCGGTGATGCCTTGCCACACGCGGTCGGGCACCGGATGTTCCGGCAGCGCTTCGGTGAGAGAGACGAGGCTTTCCTGCCATTGCGCCAGTTCAGCCCTTAATGCCGCGTCATCCAGCAGCAACTGTTCAAAGCGCCGCCGCGCAGGTGCAGACATCAGGCCAATCGCGTAATCGGCGGCGAGGGCGCGGCGCAGGGCAGGGGTCTGGTAGTTCATGATTCAAGGCACCGGCGCAGACGTTCGAGGCCACGGCGAATCCAAGATTTGACTGTCCCCAGTGGCGTGGCGAGATGTTCGGCGAGTTCCGTGCACGACAATCCTTGAAAGTAGGCCACGGTGATTGACTGGCGCTGCATGCTTTCGAGGGTTTCGAGGCATCGGTTCAGCGCGTTGGCCTCACGGGCGCTGTTCAGTTGCTCGTGAACCGAGGGGCTTTCGTCCGGCAGTGTGTCCTGTTCCAGATCGGTCAGTGGCCTTTCGCGATGTTTACGCAACTGATCGATGGCCTGATTACGGGTGATGTTGATCATCCAAGTCAGCGGCGCCGACAGGTGCGCTTCGTAGCGCGAGGCGTTGTTCCAGATGCGCACGAAGCTTTCCTGCAGCACTTCCTCCGCCAGATCGGTGCGGCCCATAAACCGCAGGGCGACGCCATGCAGACGCGGGCCGACGCTGCGGTACAGCGTTTCGAAGGCGCGACGATCGCCCAGTGCACACTGGGCCAACAGCTGGCGCAACTGATCGGTGTCGGCGATGGAAATGACCACTCTCCAGGCAAAGGTCGAGCGACGAGGGCTGGGCTCGGACTGTTCACAGGCTAGTTCAGCGACAGCGGTTGTGCCATTCATCGCGAAGGTGTCCGGGATTTCACGTTTTATATACGCAGGCCGGACGAAAATGGATGCGCCGCGCCGGAACATGCCGGCGGATACCCGGTCAAACCGGCAGTTTCACTGCTCGTGCAACGGGTGGTTTTCACAGCGCAAGAGGATGTCTGAATGAAGATTTCACGCGGTTTTGCCTTGGCATCGCTCCTGACCCTGGCCGCCGGGCCGGTGTTTGCCGGTTTCAGTCTGAACGACGTCGCTGGTGCGGTTTCGGGGATGCAGGGCGGTGACAAGGCGGCCGCTGCGGCGCCGACCTCGGAAACCGCCGGTTTGCTCAGTGCTCTCAGTGCGCTGGATGTCACGCCGGAGCAAGCCGTTGGCGGCACCAGTGCGATGCTCGGTCTGGCCAAGAATCAATTGAGCAGTACCGATTATTCGCAGTTGGCCAAAGAAGTGCCAGGCATCGACAAACTGTCGGGTGGCAGCGGCAATCTGGCGGCGTTGGGCGCTTTGCTCGGCTCGTCCGGCAAGTCCGCCGGGCTGGAGAATGCGCTGGGCAACGTCAAGGACACCAATGACCTGAACAATGCCTTCAGCGCATTGGGCATGGACAGCGGCATGATCGGCCAGTTTGCCCCTGTGCTGTTGCAATACCTCGGTCAGCAGGGCGTCGGCGGTTCGCTGCTGAGCAGCCTGGGCAGCATCTGGGGTGCCGGCACCGGTAGCTGATTCAGCCGCGTTCGCTGCGCAGTTCGGCGATGCGCTGATCCTTCTCGTTCCAGAGCTGGTTGACCCAGTTCTGGACCGTCTGGCGGAACGCCGGATCATTCTCGTAATCGCCCTGCCACAGTGCCGGGTCGAGTTCGCGGGTCTTGATGTCGATGATCACGCGCGGCACTTTGCCGCTGATCAAATCCCAGAAACCCGGGATGTTCGCCTGTGGATAAACCACCGTGACATCGAGAATCGCATCCAGCTGTTCACCCATCGCCGCCAGCACAAACGCTACGCCACCGGCCTTGGGCTTGAGCAAATACTTGAACGGTGATTGCTGCTGCGCGCTTTTCGCGGCGGTGTAGCGCGTGCCTTCCAGATAATTCACCACGGTCACTGGCTGACGCTTGAACAGCTCGCAGGCCTGTTTGGTGATTTCCAGATCCTTGCCGGCCAGCTCCGGATGTTTTGCCAGAAATGCCTTGGTGTAGCGTTTCATGAAGGGGTAATCCAGCGCCCACCACGCCAGTCCGAGAAACGGCACCCAGATCAGTTCTTTCTTGAGGAAGAATTTGAAGAACGGCGTGCGGCGGTTGAGGGTCTGGATCAGCGCCGGAATGTCGACCCACGACTGGTGGTTACTGACCACCAGATACGAAGTGTCACTGCGCAAGTCTTCGCCACCGCGAATGTCCCATTGGGTGGGGATGCACAGGCGGAAAATCAGCTTGTCGATCTCGGCCCAGGTCTCGGCGATCCACATCACCGCGCCCGACGCGTAATCGCGCCAGCGGCCTGGTGCGATCAGTTTGAGCAGAGCAAATACCAGCAACGGCCCGATCAGGATCAGGGTGTTGAGCAACAGCAGCAGGGTGACGAAACAGCCGGTGAGCAGGCGGCGCATAAGCAACTCTTTGCAAACGGATGGGCACGCCATGATAAGCAGCTTCGCGCGACAGGCCAAATCGGCGGTGACGAATGTTTCACTTTAGTCGCGTTAACCTGATCGTTCCCATGCTCTGCGTGGTAACGCCGCCCGGGACGCTCCGCGTCCCTGTGACGCAGAGCGTCACTGGATGCATGCCCACGCAGAGCGTGGGAACGATCAAGCGCGCAACGGTCTAAAATCCCGTTGCCCAACCTCTCAAGGAAGCCCCTTACGTGAAATCCCTCCTTGCACTGTTTGCCCTCGTCGCCCTGCCGGTCATGGCCGCCGAGCCGACCCTGTACGGGCGCTATGAATACATCGCGCTGCCGGAAATCGGCGGTGAAGTGCTCAAGGCCAAGATGGACACCGGCGCCCTGACCGCCTCGCTGTCGGCCAAGGACATCGAGACCTTCACCCGCGATGGCGATGAATGGGTGCGGTTCAGCCTCGCCACCAAAGACGCCAGCAACAAGGTCTATGAACACAAGGTCGCGCGGATCAGCAAGATCAAGAGCCGTTCGGATGAAGAGGACGAGGGCGAAAGCACCGAAGTCGCCAAGCGCCCGGTGGTCGATCTGGAACTGTGTCTGGGTAACGTCAAGCGTACCGTCGAGGTCAACCTGACCGACCGCAGCAACTTCAACTACCCGCTGCTGATCGGTGCCAAGGCCTTGCGTGAATTCGGCGCGGCAGTGAACCCGGCGCGGCGCTTCACCGCCGACAAACCGGACTGCTGAACCAAGTGGTCTCATTGACGTAACGTCAGGCTTGGGGCACCGTTCGCGCACCTAACCCACGGGCTCGGACGCCATGCCTCATATCCTGATTGTCGAAGACGAAGCGGCGATTGCCGACACGCTGATTTTTGCTCTGCAGGGCGAGGGCTTCACCACCACGTGGCTGAGCCTCGGCGCGGCGGCGCTTGAACATCAGCGGCAGACGCCGGCCGATCTGATCATCCTCGACATTGGCCTGCCGGACATCAGCGGTTTCGAGACCTGCAAGCAACTGCGGCGCTTCAGCGAGGTGCCGGTGCTGTTCCTCAGCGCCCGCGATGCCGAGATTGATCGTGTGGTCGGGCTGGAAATCGGCGCCGACGACTACGTGGTCAAGCCGTTCAGCCCGCGAGAAGTCGCGGCGCGAGTAAAGGCAATCCTGAAACGCATGGCGCCGCGTCCAGCGATTGAGACCAGTTCAGCGCTGTTCCGTATTGATCCGGAACGGATTCAAATCATTTATCGCGGCCAGACGTTAAGCCTGACCCGCCACGAATTCCGCCTGCTGCAATGCCTGCTCGAACAACCCGAGCGGGTCTTCAGCCGCGAGCAATTACTCGATGCGCTGGGCGTGGCGGCCGACGCCGGTTACGAGCGCAGCATCGACAGCCACATCAAAAGCATGCGCGCCAAACTGCGTCTGGTGCGTGCCGACGCCGAGCCGATCCAGACCCATCGCGGCCTCGGTTACAGCTACAGCCCGGGGCACAGCTGATGTCACTGGGGCTGCGGATCTTTTTGGTGTATGTGCTGTTTGTCGGCCTGACCGGGTATTTCGTGCTCAACACGGTGATGGAAGAAATCCGCCCCGGCGTGCGCCAGTCCACCGAAGAAACCCTGGTCGATACCGCCAACCTGATGGCGGAAATCCTCCGTGATGATTTCAAGGCCGGCACCCTCAGTGAGAATCGCTGGCCTGAATTGCTGCGCGCGTATGGCGAGCGTCAGCCGCAAGCGACCATCTGGGGCTTGCCGAAAAATCAGGTCAACCACCGCATCTACGTCACCGACGCGAAAGGCATCGTCGTGCTCGATTCCAGTGGTGTCGCGGTCGGTCAGGATTACTCGCGCTGGAACGACGTCTACCTGACCCTGCGCGGTGAGTACGGCGCACGTTCGAGCCGCAGTGATCCGGATGACGCCAGCTCGTCGGTGATGCACGTCGGCGCGCCGATCCGCGACAACGGCCAGATCATCGGTGTCGTCACCGTGGCCAAGCCGAACAGCTCATTGCAGCCCTACGTCGATCGCACCGAGCGGCGCCTGCTGTTTTACGGCGCCGGATTGATCGGTCTCGGTCTGCTCTTTGGCGCATTGCTGTCGTGGTGGCTGAGCCGCGCGCTGCATCGTCTGACCGGTTATGCCCAAGCGGTGAGTGAGGGCCGGCGGGTGGAAGTGCCGCATTACCGTGGCGGTGAACTGGAACAATTGGCTACCGCCGTGGAACAGATGCGCACGCAACTGGAAGGCAAGGCCTACGTCGAGCGTTATGTGCACACGCTGACCCATGAACTGAAAAGTCCGCTGGCGGCGATTCGTGGCGCGGCGGAGTTGCTGCAAGGGGACATGCCGCCGGTTCAGCGATTGCGCTTTGTCGGCAACATCGACAGTGAAAGTACGCGGATGCAGCAGTTGATCGAGCGGTTGTTGAATCTGGCACAAGTGGAACAACGTCAGGGCCTTGAAGAGCGGGTCGCCGTGCCGTTGGCGGCGCTGGTTGATCAGTTGTTGCAGGGGCAGGCGGCGCGAATTGAAGGCAAACAGTTGCGCATCGAACAGACTATTGCGGCGGATCTGCTGTTGATTGGCGAGCCGTTTCTGCTGCGTCAGGCGTTGGGTAATCTGCTGGAGAATGCGCTGGATTTCACCCCGGTTGAGGGGCTGCTGCGCTTCAGTGCCGAGCGGGTTGGCGAGCAGATCGAATTTCGATTGTTCAATGAAACGGCGCCGATTCCTGACTACGCTTTGCCGCGTTTGACTGAACGCTTCTACTCATTGCCGCGCCCGGACAGTGGACGAAAAAGCACGGGGTTGGGGCTTAACTTCGTTGAAGAGGTGGTCAAGTTACATGGTGGGACGATGCAGATTCGTAATGTCGAAAGTGGTGTTGAGGTGACATTGCGCTTGCCTTGATTCCGTCAAAAGATCGCAGCCTTCGGCAGCTCCTACATAGGGTGCGTACACCTGTAGGCGCTGCCGAAGGCTGCGATCTTTTGATTTTTCCACACAATCTCCACATTCCCCCCACAAAACCCCCACACCCACTCAGCAGACTCTCCCCATCCAAACAGGGAGAGTCCCATGAACAAGAATCTGACTATAAAGCTCGGCGCCATCGCCCTGCTGATCCTGCTGTTATTGATCCCGCTGCTGATGATCGACGGCGTCATCGACGAGCGCCAACAGCTGCGCGATGGCGTGCTCGAAGACATTGCCCGCAGCTCCAGCTACAGCCAGCAACTGAGCGGCCCGGTGATGGTGGTGCCGTATCGCAAAGTGATTCACAACTGGAAAACCAACGATAAAACCAACCAGCGTTACGACGAACCGGGCGAAGAACGCGGGCGTTTGTACTTCCTGCCGGAACGATTTGAACTGGACGGCCAGGTGCAAACCGAACTGCGTGCGCGGGGCATTTATGAGGCGCGGCTGTTCCACGCCGATAACCGCATCAACGGCCATTTCTCATTGCCGGCGCAATTGGGCATCAAGGAAGACTTCAGCGACTACCAGTTCGATGCACCGTTTCTCGCGGTCGGTATCAGCGATATTCGCGGTATCGAAAATGCGCTGAAACTGGAGCTCGATGGCCAGCGCCTCGATTTCGTTCCGGGTACGCAAGTCGGTTGGCTCGGTGAAGGTGTGCGGGTCACGCTGCCGTTGCTCGACACCAGTAAAACCACGGAACTGAGCTTCGGCTTCGACCTGCGTCTGCAAGGCACTGGTTCATTGCAGGTGCTGCCGGTGGGCAAGAGCAGCAGCGTCAGCCTCACTGCCAACTGGCCGCATCCAAGCTTTGTCGGCAACTTCCTGCCGGGCAAACGTGAAATCAATGATCAAGGTTTCAGCGCCGATTGGCAGACCACGTTTTTCTCCACCAACCTGCAAGACGCCATGAGCCGTTGCGTGAGCAGCAATGATTGCGAGGCGTTCAACGGTCGTAGCTTCGGTGTGAGCTTTATCGATCCGGTGGATCAATATCTGAAGAGTGACCGGGCGATCAAGTATGCGCTGCTGTTCATTGTCCTGACGTTCGCCGGTTTCTTCCTCTTCGAAGTACTCAAGAGTCTGGCCGTGCACCCGGTGCAATACGCGCTGGTTGGTGTGGCGCTGGCATTCTTTTATCTGTTGTTGCTGTCGCTGTCGGAGCACATTGGTTTTGCCCTGGCATATTTGCTGTCGGCCAGTGCCTGTGTGGTGTTGATCGGATTTTATGTCTGCCATGTGCTGCGCAGTGTGCGTCACGGCTTGAGTTTTTCGGCGGGGCTGGCGGCGTTGTATGGCCTGCTTTATGGCTTGCTGAGCGCTGAGGATTACGCGTTGTTGATGGGCTCGTTGTTGCTGTTTGGTTTGCTCGGTGTGTTCATGGTGCTGACGCGCAAACTGGATTGGTACGGGATCGGTCAGAAACCGGCGAAGCCGTTGGAGTTTGATGTCGGGGCGATGCAATGAGCCGGTCGCTGGGATTGCGTGAGGATCAGTGCTGGAGGGAGGGATTGGTGACGCGGATGATCGGTTTTTTGCCTGTGGAACCGAGGTGGTGCCATCGCTGGCAAGCCAGCTCCCACAATGAGTTCGGTGATGACACAAATCCCCGATCTACCACAAATCCTGCGGGAGCTGGCTTGCCAGCGAAGAGGCCGGAACAGGCGCCGCCGATTTAAGGCTTGGGCATCGTGGCGATCATGGACGGTCGCTGACTCACCTCAAAGAACCAGTTGGCCAGTTGCGGGTTGGCATCACGCCAGCCCAGGTCCGGGAAACGCAGATCGAGATAACCCAGCGCACACGCCACGCTGATCGCCGCGACATCGAAATGGCTGGTCAGCTCGGCAATGGCATCTTTTTCCAACACTGCGAGGGCGCGGCGGATCTTGTCGCGCTGAGCCTCGAGCCATTCATCCCAATGCTTTTCCGGCGCGCGCAGGACCATTTCATAACGCACCATCACCGACGCATCCATGATCCCGTCGGCCATCGAGGCCAGGGTCAGGCGGCGCCAGCGAGCCGCGCCTTCGCGGGGGATCAGCGGATTGCCGACATGCTGCTGGTCGAGGTATTCGAGGATCACCCGGCTGTCATGGATAACGTTGCCGTCGGCCAGGCGCAGGGCAGGGATCTTGCCCAGCGGGTTGTCGAGATTGAGCTCGGCGCTCGGGCTGACCGGGCTTAGCACGCAGTCTTGCAGCGCGACGCGATCCTGCTGGCCGGTTTCGTGCAGCAACACCATCACTTTGCGCACAAACGGGGAGAGCGTGTTGTGGTACAGGGTCATGCTGGGGGCGGACATTGGCAAACCTCGGTGATCGTCGAAGAGCAGGTGGTTAGCCTAGTCAGAACCGCGATGGCTGGCGAGGGAATTTATGGCGCCCATCCGGGCGCCATCGCTGGCAAGCCAGCTCCCACAGGTTTTTGCAGTGAACACACATTTCAGGCCCAGCAGAGATCCTTGTGGGAGCTGGCTTGCCAGCGATGAGGCCATCACCGACAGCACAAAAACTACCTGCGCAGCAACAATCCCCTGATCGCCAGAAAGGCCGGAACACCCAGTCCGACCCAGCTCAATGCATCCCAAATCCCATCCCCCAGCAACGCCGCAAACAACCCCGCCGCACTGAGCAACGCAATCACGATCGGCGTGCTGAAGACTTTCCAGAAACTCGACTGACGCGGCTTCATGCAGAGGCCTCCGCCGTTTCCAGCACAGGCCTGGCCGCTCTGCGCCGCACCACCCACAAATACACGCCACTGCCGAGCACAATGATCGTCAGCACATCCAGAGTGGCCCAGAGGATTTTCATCGGCATGCCGCCATAGTCACCAAAGTGCAGCGGCTGCGACATGCCCATGGCGTCCATGTACCACGGCCGTTCGGCCACGGCGGTGACCTGCAGCGTGGTCGCATCGATCAGCACCGGCGTCAGCAGATGCGAGGTCAGGTGCGTGCCACCCTTCATGAACACCGAGTAATGGTGTTCGCTGGAAAAGCGTGTGCCGGGGAAGGCAATGAAATCCGTTTTCATCTCCGGCGCAACTTCAGCAGCGATATCGAGCAAACGCGTGGCCGGCGCCAGGTGGGTCAGCGGTGGCGCACCGCGGTACGGTTCGATCAGCGCAGTCAGTGCGTCATTGCGCCAGGCAGCGATCAGCAGGTCGGCGCAGGCGCTGATCACACCGGTCACGCCGACAACCAGCGCCCAGGTCAGGGTGACAACACCGATCAGGTTATGCAGGTCGAGCCAGCGCAGCCGTGTCGACTTGTCCTGACGCACCGTGCCGAACTTCAAACGGCGCATGAACGGCAGGTACAGCACCGTCCCGGATACGATGGCCACGACAAACAGCAGCCCCATGAACGCCAGCATTAATTTGCCCGGCAGCCCGGCGAACATGTCGACATGCAGTCGCAGGATGAACAGCATCAAGCCGCCATTGGCCGAAGGCGTTTCCAGCGCTTCCCCGGTTCGCGCATCGAGCATGAACGTGTGCGAGGAATTCGGTTCGGTGCCAGCGGTTTTCGCCATGATCGTCAGCACGGCGTTCGGCTCATCGTCATCGAAGCCGAAGTACTGCACGACGTCATCGGGGCGATGCTTTTCGGCGGCCTCGACCAGTTGCGCCAGATTCAATCGAGGCGTATCGGCTGGCAGCTCGCGCACTTCGGGTGCGTCGCCGAGCAGGTGCTCGATCTCGTGATGAAAGATCAGCGGCAAACCGGTCAGTGCCAGCATCAGCAAAAACACGGTGCAGACCAGGCTGGTCCAGGTGTGGATGAACGACCAGCGACGAATTGTTTTACTTTTCATTTCATGACCTTCAAAAACACCAAAGCCGTCCACGAAGGACGGCCTGGTCACAGGGCCTGTTTCAGCTCAAGCGCTTACCACTTGTAAGTGGCGCTGGCGACGACACTGCGTGTGTCGCCGTAGTAGCAGTAGAAGCTGTCGCAGGTGGAAATGTATTCCTTGTCGAACAGGTTGGTTGCGTTGACCGCCAGCGACGCGCCTTTGAGGCTGTTGTCCAGACGGCCGAGGTCGTAATGCACACTTGCGTCGAACACGGTGTAGGCGTCCGCTTTGCCCAGCCAGGTATTGGCCTTGTCGCCGTAGGTGTTGCCGGTGTAACGCACGCCACCGCCAATGCCGAAGCCGTCGAGGACGCCGGCGTGCCAGGTGTAATCGGTCCACAGCGACGCTTGCTGGTTCGGCATCAGTTGCAGGCGATTGCCCTTGTCGACGCCATTCTGCACTTCGGATTTGGCCAGGGTGTAGGCAGCGATGACTTTCAGGTTGTCGGTGACGTCGGAAACCGCTTCCAGCTCGAGGCCTTTGACTTTCACTTCGCCGGTCTGACTGGTGATCGAGACGTTGTTGACGAAGGTGTTGACCGAGACGTTCTTTTGGGTGAGGTCGTACACGGCGGCGGTCAGCAGGGTTTTACTGCCCGGTGGCTGGTACTTGATGCCCAGTTCCCACTGCTTGCCTTCGGTCGGTTTGAGCGAACCCGTCGAGGTAGCGTCGGCGCCCGTGGTCGGCTGGAAGGATTCAGCGTACGACAGGTACGGCACGAAACCGTTGTCGAAGACATAACTGAGCGCTGCGTTGCCGCTGAAGGCCTTGTCACGCTGGGTGTTGGTGGCATCGCCCTTGTTGATGAACTTTGTGCTGGTGTGCACCCAGTCTTCACGGCCGCCGAGGGTCAGGCGCCACTGGTCGAGGGCCATCTGGTCCTGAATGTACAGGCCGGTCTGGTAGGTTTTCTGGTCGTAATCGTAAAACGCCGTGGAGCGCGCTGGACGTACGATTGGCTGGCCGTAGATCGGGGTGATCACGTTGGTGGTCAAACCGTCGCCGAAGATCGAGGTGTAGTTGGTGTTGCTGCGCTGATGATCCAGGCCCAGCAGTAGGGTGTGGCGGATATCGCCAGTGGCGAAGTCGGCCTGGAAGTTGTTGTCCACGGCGAACTGGCTGATGTCTTCTTCGACGCTGGTGCTGGTGCGCCCGACGTTGCCTTGATCATCCACTTCGGTGAACGGGTAGGAACCCGGCGTCAGCGACTGGAACGACAGGTCCGACTTGGTGTAGCGCAGGTTCTGCTTGAACTGCCAGACATCGTTCAGACGATGTTCGAAGGCGTAGCCCAGCGCGTAGTAGGTGCGATCGTAATATTCCCAGTCCGGATCACCCACATTCTTGTGGTGGGAAATATCACCGAACGGTGACTTGATCTTGGTGCCCTGAATCGGCAGGAACTGACTGGTGATGCCGGTATCGTCGCGGGTGAACTGGCTCAGCAGGGTGAGCTTGGTGTCGTCGTCGATGTTCCAGGTCAGGCTCGGCGCGATGTTGTAGCGCTTGTTGTCGACGTGATCGACTTGCGTGCCGCTGTCGCGCACCACACCGCTGAGACCGTAGAGGAACTGGCCGGCGTCATCGATCTTGCCGGTGCTGGCGAAGTTGATCTGACGGTGATTGTCGCTGCCGTACTGCAGCTGGATTTCGTTGCTGGCTTCGGCGCTTGGGCGACGGCTGACCATGTCCAGCAAACCGCCCGGTGGGGTCTGACCGTACACCGACGACGCCGGGCCACGCAGCAGGGCGAGGCGGTCGAGGTTCCAGGTTTCCTGTTTCGGGTTGGCGTACACGCCTTTTGGCAGTGGCAGGCCGTCGAGGAACTGGGTCGGTTCGAAACCGCGCACCCGCAGCCAGTCGGCACGGGTGTCGCTGCCGTAGCTGCTGGCGGTGATGCCCGGCATGTAGCGCACGGCGTCATCGAGGCTGTGCACGCTGCGGTCGTCCATTTGCTGGCGAGTCGCGACGGAGATCGAACGCGGCGCTTCGACCAGTGCGGTGTCGGTCTTGCTGCCAGCGGCGGTGCGGGTGGCGGTGTAGCCGTCGACCGGTCCCCAGGCGCTTTCGAAGTTTTCCACACCGATAACCGATGTTTCCGGCAGGGCCAACGTCCCTTCAGGCACCGCCACAAGGGTGTAGGTGCCGGTGCTGCTTTGTTCCAGTTGCAGACCGGTGCCACGCAGGGCTGCGCGCAAGGCACCGGCCGCGTCGTACTGGCCGTTGACCGGCGCCGAGGTCTTGCCCGCCGCCAGCGACGGATTCAGCGACAGCGCAATGCCGCCCTGGCTGGCGATCTGGTTCAGGGTGGTCGACAGTGGCGCCGCCGGCAGGTTGTAGGCGCGCACGCTGGACGCTTGTTCAGCGGCGAGCAACGGACTGCTGATCAGCGGCGCGCTGAGCGCGATGGCGACGGCCAGCAGACCGGGGCGCAACAAGGTGTCTAGCGAACGGGACATACGGCGGCTCCTGAATGGAAATATTTCTCAATTGCCTGTGTGCCGGATGAAAAGCAGAAAGTGATAGGGCAGGATGAAAATAATTTCGATTAACTGGAAACAGCCACATTTCTGCGGGCTTGATCGTTCCCACGCTCCGCGTGGGAATGCCTCAATGGACGCTCTGCGTCCGCTTCGGCAGGGACGCAGAGCGTCCCGAGCTGCATTCCCACGCAGAGCGTGGGAACGATCAGGTCAAGGGGAGGAGGGCTCGGCCTTAGCGACTGTGACCCAATATGGCGTATGCCGCTCGATCTGCACCGGCAGGGTCGGCAGCAGGGCGCTCAGGGCTTTATCGGTGTCATGCAGCGGGAAGCTACCGGTAATCCGCAGGTCAGCCACGTCCGGTGCCACGCCCAGATGCCCGCGACGATAACGCCCGAGTTCGTGCACCAGATCGCCCAACCGCGCGTTATCGACCACCAGCATGCCGCGCGTCCAGGCATCGGCGCCGGGGTTGAGCGCGACGATCGAACCCAATCCATCACTGCGCAGCAGCACTTGCTGGCCTTCATGGAGGATTTGCTCTGCAGGGTTGGATTGCGGGTGCGCCGCGACCGCCGACTGCAACACACTCAGGCGCGTGCCTTCTTCTTCACGCTTGACCAGGAACCGCGTACCCAGCGCGCGCATGCTGCCTTCGCGGGTTTCGACGATAAAAGGGCGCGCATCGCCATGCCCGGTTTCGACAAGAATTTCGCCTTCCTGCAACACGATCAACCGGCGCTTCTCATCGAACCGCACATCCACCGCACTGTGGGTGTTCAGATTCAACACAGTGCCGTCCGCCAGACGCACGGTGCGCTGCTCACCGGTCGCGGTGCGTTGATCGGCGAGCCAGTAATCCAGCGGCAGAAAGCGTTCGCTGGCGAACAGCCCCACACCGACCAGCACCACAACGCTGGCCAGCCCACCGCCCAGTCTGCGCACCCGGCGGCGAATGCCTTCGCGTGACTGCAGCAAGGCACTGCGGGCCGGACCTTTGGCCACGCTGAAGCGCTGATCGAGCATGCCCAGTTGCCGCCACGCGCGGGCGTGTTCTTCATGGGCCGCATGCCATTTGGCGAATTCCTCACGCTCCAGCGGGCTGCTTGAGTCGAGGGTCAGTTGCCAGGCAATCGCCGCGTCCAGCACATGCGCCGGCACCGGTCTGGAACTGGCCGGGCTCACGTCGGCTCACCGTACAGGGCGATGTAGCACTGCCGAATGCCTTGCGCCAGATACTGCCGAACGCGCGGCACCGAGACGCCGAGCTTGTCGGCGATCTCGGCATGGCTGAGGCCATCGAGGCGGTTATAAAGGAAAGCGGCGCGGGCCTTGGTCGACAGTTTGCCGAGCAAGCGGTCGATGGCTTTGAGGTCTTCGAGAATCATTTGCTGTTCTTCCACCGACGGTTGTTCGCCTTCGGGGATCAGCATCAGTTCGGTGAGGTAGGCCTGTTCCAGCGCCGCACGGCGGAAGTAGTCGAACAGCAAGCCTTTGGCGATCGCCACCAGAAAGGCGCGGGGCTCACGGGGTGTCAGCATGTCGTCGCGACCGAGCAGGCGGACGAAGGTGTCCTGGCTCAGGTCTTCGGCGCGCTGCGGGCAGGCCACATTGCGCCGCAGCCACGCCAGCAGCCAACCGCGATGGTCACGATACATCGCACCGACGAGCTCACTGTTAGGGCTTGGGACTGACGACACCGGACATCACCGATTGGGAAATATTAACTAACGCGAATTGTTCGCGATTGTGGCAGAGGTGGGAATGGTTAGCAATTGGCCACTGGTCAGGTAAGCGTTTAAAGGCAGACCCTCACCCTAGCCCTCTCCCGGGGGGAGAGGGGATCGATCGGGGGATATTCTGGAGGTACACCGACCTGAGCGAACTTCAGGGAATCCATAATCGACCCGATTTCTCAGGTCGATGAAGAGCCCGAGACACCTCGGTAGGCTCCCTCTCCCTTTGGGAGAGGGCTGGGGTGAGGGGGATGGATCTTGGACTTGACTCAATTTCAGAACGAAGGCGCCTGCTGCCGCCGCTTCCACTGACTCAGCCGCTGCTGCAAATTCAACGGACTATGAATCTGCTGCCCCCGCGCCCGGCTGAACAGAATCAACGCCAACTCCGCAGTGGCCAGCGCATCGGCACTGGCGTTATGCCGCTCGAACACCTCAAGCTTGAACCAGTCGATCCACTCATCCAGCCCGGCCTCACGAATATTCGCTTGCGGACACACCAGCGGTGCAATGTCGGCGACATCAAGAAAGACCTGCTGCAACTTGTGCCCCAGATGTTCCTTCAGCGCACGCCCGAGCATGTGCTGATCAAACGGCGCATGAAACGCCAACACCGGGCTGTCGCCGATAAATTCCATGAGTTCCAGCAACGCCTCGACCGGCTCACTGCCCGCCGCAATCGCATTCGGCCCCAACCCGTGAATCAACACGCTGGGGCTGAGCTTCAGCTCGCGACATTGCAGCGTGCGTTCGAACTGCTGACTGAAATCGATCGCGCCGTCCTCGATCACCACCGCGCCAATCGACAACACACGGTCCTTGTTCAGATTCAGCCCGGTGGTTTCCAGATCCAGCACTACCCAACGTTGTTCGCGCAGTGTGCATTCGCTCAGCTCGGTAATCGTCGGCAGCTGCGCCAGACGCTGCTGAAAATCCACCGGCACCACCGCACTCGCCGGGCGCAGCCACGAGAACAGGCTCATAGCTGATACCGCAAGGTCAGGCTGCTTTGCAGGCGCTGGGCCTGGCGCAGGGATTCCCGCAGGATGCGCCGGTCGAGGTGATTGAGGCTGTCCGGGTCGACGCGGTTGGAATAGGGCAGGTTCTCCCGCGTCTGCAATTGATGCTGCTGCATGCGCGTCTGCTGTATGAAGTGATAGGCCTCTTCATACGCCGCGCCATCCAGTCGCTCGATGACTTCTTTCTCGACCAACTGACGGAAGCGCTCGAGGGTATTGTTGGCGTCGATACCGTTAGCCAGCGCGAGCAATCGTGCGCCATCCACGAACGGCGTCAGCCCCTGCACCTTCAGGTCCAGCGTGGCTTTCTCGCCATTCTTGCGTGCCAGCACAAACTCACGGAAACGCCCCACCGGTGGACGATTGCGCAGGGCGTTCTCGGCCATCATGCGCTGGAACAAACGGTTGTCGCCGACCTGATCGAGAATGCCCCGGCGCAGTTGTTCACAGCCTTGTTCATCACCCCAGACCACGCGCAGGTCGAAATAAATGCTCGACCCGAGCAGATTCTCCGGCGTCGCCTCACGAATAAAAGCTGCAAAGCGCCGTGCCCATTCTGCCCGCGACAGACACAGCTCGGGATTGCCGGCCATGATGTTGCCCTTGCACAGAGTGAAGCCGCACAGCGCCAGACTCTGGTTGATTTGCTGCGCAATCGGCAGCAGCTTGCCGCGAATCTCCGCTGCATGCGCAGCATCGCGGGCGTCAAACAGAATGCCGTTGTCCTGATCGGTGTGCAGCGTTTGCTCGCGGCGGCCTTCGCTGCCGAAGCACAGCCAACTGAACGGCACGCCGGGATCGCCTTTTTCCGCGAGGGTCAGCTCGATCACCCGGCACACAGTGTGATCGTTGAGCAAGGTGATGATGTGGGTGATCTGCGTCGACGACGCGCCATGAGCAAGCATGCGCTCGACCAGTTGGCCGATCTCACCGCGCAGACCGACCAGCTGTTCGACGCGTTGGGCGCTGCGAATCGTCCGGGCTAGATGCACCAGGTCGACCCGTTGTAGCGAAAACAGATCACGTTCTGAGACCACGCCACACAAACGCTGATCCTTGACCAGACAGACATGCGCGATGTGCCGTTCGGTCATGGCAATCGCCGCATCGAACGCACTGTGATCCGGCGAAAGATAAAAGGGCGAAGGCGTCATGTGGCGCTCGATGGCCTCGCTGAAATCACCGACGCCCGCAGCCACGACATGACGCAGATCACGCAGGGTGAAAATGCCCAGCGGCGCCTTGTGTGCATCCACCGCAACGATGCTGCCGACCTGCTGCTCGTGCATCAGCTTCACCGCTTCACGCAATGGCGTGTCGGGGCTGCAGGTGACCGGGTGACGCATCGCCAGTTCGCCCAGTCGGGTGTTCAGCGAGTACTGCGTGCCGAGGGTTTCCACGGCTTTCTGCTGCACTTGCTGATTGACTTGATCGAGCAGACTGCTTACCCCGCGCAAGGCGAAATCGCGAAAGGCGTTGGAGAGGGCGAACAGTTTGATGAACGCCAGTTTGTTCAGTTGCAGGCAGAAAGTGTCTTCGCCCGCAAGGTGCTCGGTGCGCGTCGCGCGTTCGCCGAGCAATGCGGCCAGCGGAAAACATTCGCCGGTGGTGATTTCAAACGTGGTCTCGGTGCCGGGCTTGGTGATGTGCTGACGTTCGCCGACCACCCGACCTTGCTTGACGATATAGAAGTGTTCAACCGGGCCGTCGGCGGGTTTGATGATGCTTTCGCCCTGGCCGTAGAAACGCAGCTGACATTGCTCCACCAGATAAGCCAGGTGGGCGTGTTCCATCTGATTGAAGGGCGGGAAGCGCTGGAGGAATTGCAGGGTGCCCTGAATGTTCTGCAATACCGCGGTTTTCCCTGCCTGGGTGAAGGCGTCCGCTTTACTCATAACCATTACCGCAGTCTTTTTCGAATTGTTGTTGTCGGATCGTTCTGGCCATGGTCGACCCCTGCGGGCGGGGTGCCCATTGGACGTAAGTCTAGGTTTGCCATGCCGTTCGGCACATTTGGGAAGTGCCCTACAAAAACAGTCGGAAATTCGCCCGCCAGCCTCTTGGAAAAAAATCCGACGAAGTGCACATTGAAGCTCTGCTTAGCGATGTCTGACGACTGTGCCAGGTGATTGATTTGAAAACGTAGAGAACGCCATGTCCGACCACGATATTTTGAGCGACGCCGAGCGTGAAGCGCTCAGCGCTGTAATGCTCGAACCCGATTTGCCGCCGCAGCGTGTACTGATCGTCGATGACGACAAGGACGCCCGAGAGCTGTTGTCGGAGATTCTCGCGTTGGATGGCATTCGTTGCATGACCGCAGCCAGTGGCGAGACGGCGCTGAAGATGCTCGAAGAAAAACCTTCGATTGGGCTGGTGATTACCGATCTGCGCATGGGCCATGTCGGTGGCCTTGAGCTGATCCGCCAGGTGCGTGAGTCGGTAAGGGCGGCGATGCCGATCATCATTGTCTCGGGCGATGCCGATGTGAAAGACGCGATCGCGGCGATGCATTTGAGCGTGGTGGATTTTCTGCTCAAGCCGATTGATACGGGCAAGTTGTTGGAGTTGGTGAAACATGAATTGGGGATTGAACCCTAAGAGCCCCTCACCCTAGCCCTCTCCCGGAGGGAGAGGGGACTGACCGCGGTGAATGTTTGAGGTACACCGACCTGAGATTCCCGAGTCGAACTCCGGTTTTGAAAGCACAAAGATCGGCTCCCTTTCCCTTCTACCCTTGGCAACTCCTGAGCCGAGCTCAGATTTTGAAAAGCACAGAGATCGGCTCCCTTTCCCCTCTACCCTTGGCAATTCCTGAGTCGAGCTCAGATTTTGAAAAGCATACAGATCTGCTCCCTTTCCCCCTCTCCCCCCTGGGGGAGAGGGCTGGGGTGAGGGGGGATGGATCTCAAGCCCACCACAAAAATCCAATCCACAGCACAAACAAAAAAGCCCTGATCTTTCGATCAGGGCTTTTTCATGTCCGGCATTCAGCGCAAGTTACAGGCCGTTGGCCTTCTTGAACTCGCGACGACGACGGTGCAGCACCGGCTCGGTGTAGCCGTTCGGCTGTTTGGTGCCTTCGATCACCAGTTCGACCGCCGCCTGGAAGGCGATGTTGCTGTCGAAGTTGGGTGCCAGCGGACGGTACAGCGGGTCGTTGGCGTTCTGACGATCCACCACCGGCGCCATGCGCTTGAGGCTTTCCATCACTTGCGCTTCGGTGACTACACCGTGGCGCAGCCAGTTGGCGATGTGCTGGCTGGAGATACGCAGCGTGGCACGGTCTTCCATCAGGCCGACGTCATTGATGTCCGGCACTTTCGAGCAACCCACGCCCTGGTCGATCCAGCGCACCACATAGCCAAGAATGCCCTGGGAATTGTTGTCCAGTTCGTTCTTGATCTGCTCCGGAGTCCAGTTCGGGTTGACCGCCAGCGGAATGGTCAGGATATCGTCTACCGAAGCGCGAGCACGTTTGGCCAGTTCGGCCTGACGGGCGAACACGTCGACCTTGTGGTAGTGCAGCGCGTGCAGCGCAGCAGCAGTCGGCGACGGCACCCAAGCGGTGTTAGCACCGGCCAACGGGTGCGCGATTTTCTGTTCGAGCATCGCCGCCATCAGGTCCGGCATCGCCCACATGCCTTTACCGATTTGCGCGCGACCTTGCAGGCCGGTGCTCAGACCGATATCGACGTTCCAGTTTTCGTAAGCGCCGATCCACTTCTCAGCCTTCATGTCGGCCTTGCGTACCACCGGGCCGGCTTCCATGGAGGTGTGGATTTCGTCGCCAGTGCGGTCGAGGAAACCGGTGTTAATGAACACCACGCGCTCGCTGGCCGCTTTGATGCAGGCCTTGAGATTGACCGTGGTGCGGCGCTCCTCGTCCATGATCCCGACTTTCAGGGTGTTGCGCGTAAGGCCCAACACGTCTTCGATGCGGCCGAACAGCTCGTTGGTGAACGCTGCTTCTTCCGGGCCGTGCATCTTCGGTTTAACGATGTAGACCGAGCCGGTGCGGGTGTTACGACGCGAGGTATTGCCGTTGAGGTTGTGCATCGCCGCCAGGCAAGTCACCAGACCGTCGAGGATGCCTTCCGGAACTTCGTTGCCGTCTTTGTCGAGGATCGCGTCGATGGTCATCAAGTGGCCAACGTTGCGCACGAACAGCAGCGAACGACCGTGCAACGTCACTTCACCGCCATTTGGCGCGGTGTAGGTGCGATCCGGGTTCATGGTGCGGGTGAAGGTCTGACCGCCCTTGGACACCGATTCCGCGAGATCGCCCTTCATCAGGCCGAGCCAGTTACGGTAGATCACCACTTTGTCGTCGGCATCGACGGCGGCCACGGAGTCTTCGCAGTCCATGATGGTGGTCAGCGCCGCTTCCATCAGGATGTCTTTGACGCCGGCCGGGTCGGTCTGGCCAACCGGGGTAGTGGCGTCGACCTGGATTTCGAAATGCAGACCGTTGTGTTTCAGCAGGATCGCGATTGGCGCGTTGGCGTCGCCCTGGAAACCAATCAGTTGTGCATCGTCGCGCAGACCACTGTTGCTGCCGCCCTTGAGGGTGACCAGCAGTTTGCCGTCGGCGATTTTGTAGCCGGTCGAATCGACGTGGGAGCCAGCAGCCAATGGCGCGGCTTCGTCGAGGAAGGCACGGGCGAAGGCGATGACTTTGTCGCCACGCACCTCGTTGTAGCCTTTGCCTTTTTCCGCGCCACCTTCTTCGCTGATTGCGTCGGTGCCGTAGAGGGCGTCATACAGCGAACCCCAGCGGGCATTCGAGGCATTGAGAGCGAAGCGGGCGTTCATCACCGGCACAACGAGTTGCGGGCCGGCGGTGCGGGCGATTTCATCATCGACGTTTTGCGTCGTTGCCTGGAAATCAGCCGCTTCTGGCAACAGATAACCGATTTCTTGCAGGAAGGCTTTGTAGGCCACGGCGTCGTGCGCCTGACCGTTGCGTTCCTGATGCCAGGCGTCAATACGAGCCTGGAAGTCATCGCGTTTGGCGAGTAGGGCTTTGTTCTTCGGCGCCAGGTCATGAATGACCTTGTCGGCACCTTCCCAGAATTTTTCGGCGGTGAGGCCGGTACCGGGAATGGCTTCGTTGTTCACGAAGTCGAACAGGACTTTGGCGACCTGCAGGCCACCGACTTGAACGTGTTCAGTCATTGCTTGCCTCACTCTGCTCAGCTATTTCGCTTTTCAGCTCTTCAATTTGACAATGAAGCCTCTGGCCATTTAAACCACAAACCTGCCGACCAGTACATGCCATTGCTGGCGGCTGGGCTGGGACCAATCAACGGCTTGGGGCCTTGCTGACGGGGCTTTCAGGGTTGCGAACAGGCTTTGGGCAGACATCGGTTCAGCGTTATGTAGTGCGCGCTGCGGCATACTACATGATGAGTTGCGCTTGTGAAAATCAGACTAATTACGTCGTTCTGCGACCTCATGTCGCATTGCGGTCACATCGCGGAACGGGATGTTCTCAAAAAACAGATGGATTGTTCCAGCTAAATATAAAAAGTTGTACACGATTTGTTGTTTCGGGCGTCTGAGGCGGCGGACCGTCCCTTGCCTATACTTGCCCTTCTACAACAAAAGTCATGACAAGAGGGCTGCGCCATGGACCATCTCGTACTCACCGTATTCGCCCCGGACAAGCCCGGGCAGGTCGAGCGCATCGCCCAATGCATTGCCGAACACGGCGGTAACTGGCTGGAAAGCCGCATGTCGCGGATGGCCGGGCAGTTCGCCGGGATTCTTCGGGTCGGGGTGCCGGCAGAGGCTTACGACGAATTAGTCGATGCCTTACAAGCATTGTCGACGCATGGCATTCGCGTATTGATTGCTGAGAGTGGCATCGAGCAATCCTGCACCTGGAAGCCGATCGCCATGGAGTTGGTGGGCAATGACCGGCCCGGTATCGTCCGCGACATCACTCGGCTGTTGAGCGAGCAGGGCGTCAACCTTGAGCGGCTGGTGACTGAAGTGCGTCCGGCACCGATGAGCAGCGAACCGCTGTTCCACGCCGAAGCGATTCTCGCGGTACCGCTAACCCTGTCGCTGGATGTATTGCAGTCGCGGCTGGAAACCCTGGCTGATGATCTGATGGTCGAACTGGTGTTACGCACAGACAGTTAAGCGCTGACCGGGTTATCCAGTTTTAACGTGCACCTGCCTGTGGATAACCTGTAGAGACCGGGCGCAGCGCCAAGCCGGCCGGGGCTTGCGCGGAACTGATCAAAAAACCGCCAACATTCAGTGACTTGCACACAAATGGCGGGGATCACGCTGTGGATAACCTTGGGAAGGAACGATGCAGGCCACGAGAACCGTGGCCTGTGAGGGTTTGTACGTTTTTTGATCAGCTGCGCCGGCGTAAACTGATCACGGCATCGACGCTGTAAACGGCCAGGCCGGCCCAAATGAAGATAAACGCCACCAGTGTGCTGGACGATAGATGCTCACCGAACAGCAGCACGGCTTGCAGCAGCACCAAAGTCGGCGCCAGGTATTGCAAGAAGCCGATGGTGGTGTAGGGCAAGTGACGCGTGGCAGCGTTGAAGCACACCAGCGGGACCAATGTCACCGGGCCGGCCGCTACCAGCCACCAGGCTTGCGAGGTGGTCCAGAACTCCGGTTGGGCGCTGGTCGCGGTCTGATTGAACAGCAGCCAGGCAATCGCGATCGGTACCAGCATCCAGGTTTCCACCACCAGTCCCGGCAACGCCTTGACCGGCGCCTGTTTGCGGATCAGACCGTAGAAGCCGAACGTCAACGCCAGCACCAGCGACACCCACGGCAGACTGCCGACCTGCCACACCTGTTGCGCCACACCGACCGCCGCCAGGCCGACCGCGAGCCACTGCATCCGCCGCAAGCGCTCGCCGAGAATCAACATGCCCAACAGCACGTTTACCAACGGGTTGATGTAGTAACCGAGGCTCGCTTCCAGCATGCGCCCGTTATTCACCGACCACACGTAGGTCAGCCAGTTGGCCGCGATCAACGTGCCGCTCAAGGCCAGAATCGCCAAACGTTTAGGGTTGTCGAGCAGTTCGCGCAACCAGCCCGGGTGTTTCCACACCATCAGCAACAACGCACCAAACAGCGCCGACCACAGCACTCGATGGATGATGATTTCAACGGCCGGCACTTCGGCGATGGCTTTGAAGTAGATCGGGAACAGGCCCCAGATGATGTAGGCGCTCAGGCCCAGAATGTACCCGCGACGCGGGTTGGCGGCTTGCATGCAGAATCCTTGCTTAGGCAGCTAACAAAGGAGGGATTGTAAGGAGATTTGTCTACGAGTGCCGTAGCGCAATGGTCGGGAAATTGTGAACACCGGACAAATGTAGGAGTGAGCCTGCTCGCGATCGCGGTCTGACATTTAACATTTACGTCGACTGACAAAGCTCTATCGCGAGCAGGCTCACTCCTACAAGGGGGAGGTGGTGATCAGAAGAGTTTCAGTGGCTCTTCATTCAGCGCGGATAGCTGCTCACGCAGCGCCAGCACCTGATCACCCCAATAACGCTCGGTGCCAAACCACGGAAAACTGTGCGGGAAGGCCGGGTCATCCCAGCGCCGCGCGAGCCAGGCGCTGTAGTGCATCAGGCGCAAGGCGCGCAGCGGCTCGATCAGCGCCAGTTCTCGCGGATCGAAGTCGTGGAACTCGTTGTAGCCGTCCATCAGTTCCGACAACTGCCCTAGGCATTCCTGACGATCACCGGCGAGCATCATCCAGATGTCCTGCACCGCCGGGCCCATGCGGCAGTCGTCGAGGTCGACGATGTGGAACATCTCGTCGCGGCACATCATGTTGCCGGGGTGACAGTCGCCGTGCATGCGGATGTTCTGGTGCGGCGTGTTGGCGTAGGCATCTTCCACGCGTTTGAGCAGGTCGCGGGCGACAGACTCGTAGGCCGGCAGCAGGCTTTTCGGAATGAAGTTGCCTTCAAGCAAGGTGTTCAGCGAGGCATGGCCGAAGTTCTGCACGGCGAGGGCTTCACGGTGTTCGAACGGCTTGGTCGCGCCGACCGCGTGGATGCGCCCGAGCAACTGGCCGAGGCGATACAGCTGATCAAGGTTGCCCGGCTCCGGCGCACGACCGCCGCGACGCGGGAACAGGGTGAAGCGGAAACCGGCATGCTCGTGCAGGGTTTCGCCGTTGTGGATCAGCGGCGCTACCACCGGGATGTCGACGTTGGCCAGTTCGAAGGTGAATTGATGTTCTTCGAGGATGGCTTCGTTGGTCCAGCGTTGCGGGCGGTAGAACTTGGCGATCAGCGGTTCGGAGTCTTCGATGCCGACCTGATAGACGCGGTTTTCGTAGCTGTTGAGCGCGAGAATGCGCGCATCGCTCAGGAAACCGATGCTTTCAACGGCATCGAGCACGAGGTCTGGGGTGAGGGTTTCAAACGGGTGGGCCATGCTGACTCCTGCGCGCAGCAGGCTGCCGCGTCCGGCCCAGCATGGTAGCGCAGATGGCAGCGGGGGAGGTGGTTGGTGTCTGTGCTGACGCTATCGCGAGCAGGCTCACTCCTACAGGGGAACGCACGCATTCCAAATGTAGGAGTGAGCCTGCTCGCGATGAGGGCCTGTCAGGCGCCGACGATTCCACCATCCTCGCGAGTGATCGCCATCACCGAAGACCGCGGCTTGCCATTCGGCAGATGCTCGGGGAAGGTCGACCCGCCGTTCTCCCCCGGATGCTGAATCCCGACAAACAGGGTTTTCTGATCCGGCGAGAAACTGATCCCCGTCACCTCACAACCAATCGGCCCGACCATGAACCGGCGAATTTCACCGGTCTTGGGATCGGCGCAAAGCATCTGGTTATTGCCCATCCCGGCAAAGTCGCCGGCGTTGCTCGAATCGCCATCAGTGAGAATCCACAGGCGACCGGCCTTGTCGAAACCCAGGCCATCCGGGCTGTTGAACATGTTCTGCGGGGTGATGTTCTTCGAGCCACCCTTCGGCGTCCCGGCATGCACGCCCGGATTACCGGCGACTACAAACAGGTCCCAGGCAAACGTCTTCGATGCGTGATCGTCACGGTCGGTGCGCCAGCGCAGAATTTGCCCGTAGACGTTTTTCTCGCGCGGGTTCGGCCCGCCCACCGGCTGCCCGTCTTCGCCGCGCTTGGCGTTGTTGGTCAGGGTGCAATAGACCTGGCCATCCTTCGGACTGACGACGATCCATTCCGGGCGGTCCATGCGTGTTGCACCAACCACGCTGGCGGCGAGGCGTGCATGGATCAGCACTTCGGCCTGATCGGCAAAGCCGCTGCTGGCGTCGATGCCGTTTTTGCCGTGGGTCAGCTCGATCCACTGGCCCTGGCCTTTCGGGTGATCGGGGTTGCTGTCGCCGTTGTCGAATTTCGCCACGTACAAGGTGCCGTGATCGAGGATGTCGCGGTTGGCCTTGGCGTTGCGGTGGTTGATGCGGTCGCGGCTGACGAATTTGTAGATGAACTCGCCACGCTCGTCGTCGCCCATGTACACCACGGCGCGACCGTCGTCGGTCTCGGCCAGTGCGGCGTTTTCATGTTTGAAGCGGCCCAGCGCGGTGCGTTTGACCGGGGTCGATTGCGGGTCGAACGGATCGATCTCGACCACCCAGCCGTGACGGTTGAGTTCGTTGGGGTTTTTCGCCATGTCGAAGCGCGGGTCGTACGGGTGCCAGTTGATTTCGCGGCTGGCGACCGAGACGCCGTAACGCTTCTGCGCCGGGTCGAACTGTTGCTGGGCATTGCTGCTGCCGAAACAGTCGGTGAAGTTTTCTTCGCAGGTCAGGTAAGTGCCCCACGGCGTTTTGCCGTTGGCGCAGTTCTGGAAGGTGCCGAGGACTTTCTTGCCGTGTTTGTCGGCTGCCGTTTTCATCAAGTCGTGACCGGCAGCCGGGCCGCTGATGCGCAGCGGTGAGTTGCCGTGAATGCGGCGGTTGTAGCGTGAGCCCTGAACGAACTGCCATTGGCCGTTCTTGCGCTGTACCTCGATCACCGACACGCCCTCGCAGGCCAGTGCTTTACGCACGTCTTCGGCCGATTGCGGCATGCCGCCGTGCGGGTAGAGGTAGCGGTAGTTGGTGTATTCGTTGTTGATCGCCATCAACGCGCGATTGCGGTCGTCGGGGAAGGCGAACAGGCTCATGCCGTCGTTGTTGTCGCCGAATTGCACTTCCTGTGCGGCCGCGGTGCCGTTGCCGCTCGGGTCGAAGGCCGGGCCGTTCTTCTGCAGGGGCTGGCCCCAACTGATCAGCACCGAAGACTTGTAGCCTTTGGGCAGGGTGATGACGTCGGTGGTTGCCGCCGGAATACTCTCGAAACCGAGCAGACGACTGTTGCCGGCGCTGACGCCAGTGGCCAGCGCGCTGCGGCTCAACAGGCTGCCGCCGAGGAACATCGCCGCGCCGCACAGCGCACCGGCGCCGATGAAACCGCGACGGCTGAGGCCGACCATTTTTTCCAGGTCAGTGGATTGGTTTTCTTCTAATAGGCTCACATCAGGCTCCCTGCATGGTTTTGGCAGCCACCTTAATGAGCGTCGATGACGCTTTCGTTGCAGCGCCTGATTACAGCGGCGTGCCGAGCAGCACATTGGACGGCGAAAACTGCACCTGCACCGGTTGTGCGACGCCCAGCCCGCGAGTGCGCAGGTCCAGCGGTTCCGCCAGGGCACAGAGGGTATGGCCGTTGGGCAGGGCAATGCGCACTTCGCTCGGGCCATCCTCGGCGTCGAGGATCGTTTCGATGGTGCCGTTGAGAAGATTGTGACCAAACGTTGCAGGCTGCTCGTTGCTGAGCAATTCCAGCCAGCCGGCCTTGATCAGGGCCACCACTTCGGTGCCGGCTTGCAGCTCCAGATGCACGGTGCTGTCGTGGGTGATCTGCGCGTCGAGGCACAGGCCTTCGGCCAGTTCGAGGCGGATCAGGTCATTGCGGCCCTGCGCTTCGATCGCCACGACCTTGCCGTGCAACTGATTGCGTGCGCTGGTTCTGAGCATCAAACGACCGAGCAGATCCAGATCACTGGCGTCTTCCGCTGCCTCCAGCACCTGGGCCTGCAAGGCCTGCAGTTTTTGGTACAGGCGCAAAACGCGCTCGCCTTCGCTGGAGAGTTTCGCACCGCCGCCACCCTTGCCACCGACGGCGCGCTCGACCAATGGTTTTTGCGCCAGGTTGTTCAGCTCATCAATGGCGTCCCACGCCGCTTTGTAACTCAGGCCTGCGCTTTTCGCCGCGCGGGTGATCGAGCCCTGTTCGGCGATGTGTTGCAGCAAGGCGATGCGCTGCGGACGGCGGACGATGTGCTGGGAGAGCAGGGAAGGCATGGACATGGATGGGTGCTTTTTTGTGGCGGTGGACGTGGAAGTTGGCCGCTAGCGACGCGAGAGTCAAGTCGAGCCGAGATCCCTTGTAGGAGTGAGCCTGCTCGCGATTGCGGTGGATCAGTCAGCATAAATGTTGGCAATGATGACGCTATCGCGAGCAGGCTCACTCCTACAGGGATTGTGCTGGCTCAGGTTCCGGGTTTTGGCGTGCGGGCCA
The DNA here is from genome assembly GCF_054790525.1 of Pseudomonas sp. Mb7. Classification (NCBI taxonomy): domain Bacteria; kingdom Pseudomonadati; phylum Pseudomonadota; class Gammaproteobacteria; order Pseudomonadales; family Pseudomonadaceae; genus Pseudomonas; species Pseudomonas sp. Mb7. The sequence continues at coordinate 5,063,136 of NZ_CP186501.1, read as the reverse complement.
GGCAATAGACATCGACCCGTGCAGCGCCTGCGTTCATCAGTAACCGGGCGATTGCCTGGGCAGTGGCACCCGTAGTCAGCACATCATCGATCAACGCCAGATGCCGGCCTTTCACATCGGAGTCGGGTATCAGGCTGAAAGCATTGCGCAGATTACCTTTACGCGCCTTGGCATCGAGATTTTGCTGAGCGTCGGTATCCTTGATTCGCCGCAGAACCCGTTCTTCGCACGGCAGATCCAGTGACTGACTCAACCACCGCGCCAGCATCGCAGCCTGGTTGAACCCGCGTTGACGCAGGCGTTTGTTCGCCAGCGGCACCGGCAACAACACATCAGGCCTCGGTAACCCCTCATCGAAGCGATGTTGCAGGTATTGCCCGAGAACGTCGGCGAGCAGGTGACCAAACGGCCATTTTGCGTTGTGTTTAAAACGCGTAATCAAACTGTCGACCGGGAAGCCATAGCGCCACGGCACCACCACCTGTTCGAATGCCGGCGGCTCTAGCAGGCACTCGCCACAGGTCAGGCCGGCGGCGAAGAGTGGCAGAGCGCAGGTCTGGCAGTGGTCGCCGAGCCACGGCAAATCAGTTTCGCAGGCCACACATATTGGCATTTCTGCTTCTGCCGGCTCATCGCAAAGCAAGCAGCTCTGTACATTATTTAAACAGATGTAAACCTGTCCTTCGTATCGTGGTTGACAGCGCATGACTCTTCCTTAAATATGCCGAACATCCGTGTCGCGCCTGTGGGTATTCCGTTCCCGCAGCCGCCAGCCAAGCATAACCAAGGAACTACCCATGAGCGCGAGCACCACTGCCACCCTGCGTCACGACTGGTCTCTGGCCGAAGTCAAAGCACTCTTCGTACAGCCATTCAACGACTTGCTGTTCCAGGCGCAAACGGTGCACCGCGCACATTTCAACGCCAACCGCGTGCAGGTTTCGACCCTGCTGTCGATCAAGACCGGCGCCTGCCCGGAAGACTGCAAGTACTGCCCGCAGTCCGGTCACTACAACACCGGTCTGGAAAAAGAAAAGCTGATGGAAGTGCAGAAGGTCCTCGAAGAGGCGGCACGTGCCAAGGCCATCGGCTCGACACGTTTCTGCATGGGCGCGGCGTGGAAACACCCGTCGGCCAAAGACATGCCGTACGTACTGAAAATGGTCGAAGGCGTGAAAGCCATGGGCTTGGAAACCTGCATGACCCTCGGTCGCCTCGATCAGGATCAGACAGAAGCACTGGCCAAGGCCGGCCTCGATTACTACAACCACAACCTCGACACGTCGCCCGAGTTCTACGGCAGCATCATCACCACCCGTACTTACAGCGAACGTCTGCAAACGCTGGCCTATGTGCGGGAATCGGGGATGAAGATCTGCTCCGGCGGCATTCTCGGCATGGGCGAGTCGCTGGATGACCGCGCCAATCTGCTGATCCAGCTGGCCAACCTGCCTGAGCATCCGGAATCGGTGCCGATCAACATGCTGGTGAAAGTCGCTGGCACGCCACTGGAAAACGCCGAAGACGTCGACCCGTTCGACTTTATCCGCATGCTTGCCGTGGCGCGCATTCTCATGCCGCAATCCCACGTGCGCCTGTCCGCCGGCCGCGAAGCGATGAACGAGCAGATGCAGGCCTTGGCATTTTTCGCCGGCGCCAACTCGATTTTCTACGGCGACAAACTGCTGACCACCGCCAACCCGCAGGCTGACAAGGACATGCAGCTGTTCGCGCGTCTGGGCATTCAACCGGAGGCCCGTGAAGAGCATTCCGATGAGGTGCATCAGGCCGCGATCGAGCAGGCGCTGGTGGAGCAGAAGAGCAGCGAGCAGTTCTACAACGCCGCGGTTTAAAGCTGCGCGGATTCCTCTGAAGGAATGCAAAACCCCTTGTGGGAGCGAGCCTGCTCGCGAAAGCGGTGCCTCAGTCGACATTGATGTTGGATGTGAAGGCCTATTCGCGAGCAGGCTCGCTCCCACAAGGGATCTGTGTCACTTGAAAGTCGAGGCCTGCATGTCTTTCGATCTCGCCGCACGCCTTGCTGCCCGTCGTGCCGAAAATCTCTATCGCCAGCGACCGCTGCTTGAGTCCCCGCAGGGGCCTGAAGTGGTGGTCGACGGCAAACCGTTGCTCGCCTTCTGCAACAACGATTACCTAGGCTTGGCCAATCATCCGCAAGTGATCGAAGCCTGGCGCGCCGGTGCTGAACGCTGGGGCGTCGGTGGCGGTGCCTCGCATCTGGTGATTGGCCACAGTGGCCCGCATCACGCACTGGAAGAAGCGCTGGCCGATCTCACCGGTCGACCGCGTGCATTGCTCTTTACCACCGGCTACATGGCTAATATCGGCGCGGTCACGGCGCTGGTCGGGCAGGGCGATACGGTGCTGGAAGACCGCCTCAATCACGCTTCGCTGCTGGACGCGGGTCTGTTGTCCGGCGCGCGTTTCAATCGTTATCTGCACAACGACGCGGTGAGCCTGGCCAAGCGTCTTGAGAAAGCCACCGGCAATACGCTGGTAGTCACCGACGGTGTGTTCAGCATGGACGGCGATCTCGCTGACCTGCCGGCATTGGCTCGTGAAGCCAAGGCCAAAGGCGCGTGGCTGATGGTCGATGACGCTCACGGTTTTGGGCCGCTGGGTGCGAACGGTGGCGGCATCGTCGAGCATTTCGGTTTGAGTCAGGAGGACGTGCCGGTACTGGTCGGCACCCTCGGTAAAGCCTTCGGCACCGCTGGCGCCTTCGTCGCGGGCAGCGAAGAGCTGATCGAAAGCCTGATCCAGTTCGCCCGTCCGTACATTTACACCACCAGCCAGCCCCCGGCGCTGGCTTGCGCGACCCTGAAAAGTCTGGAGTTGCTACGCACTGAACACTGGCGCCGGGATCATCTGCAGACCTTGATCCGCCAGTTCCGCCAGGGCGCCGAGCAGATCGGCCTGGAGTTGATGGACAGCTTCACGCCGATCCAGCCGATCATGATCGGCGATGCCGGGCGCGCGGTGCGGTTGTCGCAAATGTTGCGCGAGCGCGGGCTGATGGTTACCGCCATCCGCCCACCGACCGTGCCCGCCGGCAGCGCGCGCTTGCGCGTGACCCTGACCGCCGCCCACAGCGAGGCGCAGGTGCAGCTATTGTTAGAGGGACTGGCCGATTGCTTTGCCCAACTGTCGTCGGAGCCAAGCCATGCGTAATCGCCTGATTCTGCTGCCCGGCTGGGGCCTCGGTGTGTCGCCGATGGAGCCTCTGGCCGCCGCTTTGCAAGGGCTCGACGAGCATCTGAAAGTGGAAATCGAGCCGCTGCCGGAGCTGGATTCCAGTGACCTGCAAGACTGGCTCGATGAACTCGATGAACGCATTCCACAAGACGTCTGGCTCGGTGGCTGGTCGCTGGGTGGCATGCTCGCGTCCGAATTGGCGGCGCGCCGTGGCGAGCGCTGCTGCGGTTTACTGACTCTGGCGAGCAACCCTTCCTTCGTTGCCCATGAGCAGTGGCCGACCGCGATGCCGGGCGAGACCTTCGATGCATTTCTCGCCGGTTGCCAGGCCGATCCCCGGCTGACCCTCAAACGCTTTTCGCTGCTCTGTGCTCAAGGTGCACAAGATGCGCGCGGCTTGTCGCGGTTGATGCTCGGCGGCGCACCGCACACGGCGCCGTCGGCGTTGATGGCGGGCCTGGAATTGCTCGCGCAACTGGACACCCGCGAAGCACTGCAAGCATTTCGCGGCCCGCAATTTCATCTGTTCGCCGGACAGGACGCTCTCGTTCCGGCGGAAGCGGCGGGGGCGTTGTTCGTCCTGTTGCCGGACATCGAAATAGGTCTGATCGAACAGGCCTGTCATGCGTTCCTTCTGGAAGACCCCCACGGACTGGCGGGCGCTATCCAGGCTTTTTTACATGAGTGCGGTGATGACTGATTTGTCTCTTGTGCTGCCTGGCGGCTTGCCTGACAAGCGTCAGGTCGCGGCCTCTTTCTCCCGCGCGGCGGCCAGTTACGACAGCGTCGCCGAGTTGCAACGTGATGTGGGTACACAATTGCTTCAACGCTTGCCGGCGGATTTTTCACCGTCGCGCTGGCTGGATCTGGGCTGCGGCACCGGCTATTTCACCCGGGCACTGGCCTCGCATTTTATCGAGGGGCACGGTCTGGCGCTGGACATTGCCGAGGGCATGCTCGATCACGCGCGGCCGTTGGGCGGCGCTGAGTACTTCATTGCTGGCGATGCGGAGCGTCTGCCGTTGCAGGACTCGACTTGCGACCTGATCTTTTCCAGCCTGGCGGTGCAGTGGTGCGCGGATTTCGATGCAGTGCTCAGCGAAGCCTTTCGCGTACTGAAACCGGGTGGGATTTTTGCGTTTGCTAGTCTTTGTGTCGGGACGCTGTTTGAGTTGCGCGACAGCTGGCGGCAGGTCGACGGGATGGTGCACGTCAACCGCTTCCGCGAGTTCGCCCGTTATGAGCAACTGTGTACGGCCAGTGGCTTGCGTACGCTAAGCCTGGAGAATCAGCCTCACGTGCTGCATTACCCCGATGTGCGCAGCCTGACCCATGAATTGAAGGCCTTGGGTGCGCACAATCTGAATCCCGGACGGCCCGGTGGTTTGACCGGGCGGGCGCGGATTCTCGGGCTGGTGGAAGCTTACGAGCAGTTCCGTGAAGCGTCGGGATTGCCGGCGACTTATCAGGTGGTCTACGCCGTGTTGGAGAAACCCGTATGAGCGCAGCCTATTTCATCACCGGAACGGACACCGATGTCGGCAAGACCACGGTTGCCGCAGGGTTGCTGCACGCGGCGCGTTCGGCCGGGCTGAGCACAGCGGCGGGCAAACCGGTGGCGTCCGGGTGCGAAGTGACGCCCAAGGGGCTGCGCAATTCCGATGCGTTGGCGCTGTTGGCCGAATGTTCGCTGCCGCTGACTTATCAACAGGTCAATCCCGTGGCGTTCGAGCCTGCGATTGCTCCGCATCTGGCGGCGCGTGAGGCCGGAGTAGCGTTGACCGTGCAATCGTTGCTGGCGCCGATGCGCGAGATTCTGGCGATGAACGCCGATTTCACCTTGATCGAGGGCGCGGGTGGCTGGCGGGTGCCGTTGGCGGATCAGGACAATCTGTCGGATCTGGCGATTGCGTTGAAGCTGCCGGTGATTCTGGTGGTGGGTGTGCGGCTGGGGTGCATCAGTCATGCCTTGCTGACGGCCGAGGCGATTGCCCGTGATGGGCTGCAACTGGCCGGGTGGGTGGCGAATATCATCGATCCGAAGACTTCGCGGCTTGAGGAGAACCTCGCCACATTGGCCGAGAGAATTCCGGCGCCGTGCCTTGGGCGCGTGCCGAAACTCAAGAGCTTGAGTGCCGAAGCGGTAGCGGATCATTTGCAACTGGATCTGCTCGACTAAGCTTTTCTCTATGGGCAGGCACTGTGCTATTAGTGTTTTTGACGGGTGTTTTTCTGGCGCCTCTGGTTCAATGGCGCCATTGATCCTTCCCAAGGATGAGAACTGTTATGGAAATCTCCGGTAACACAGCTTTTTATGCAGGTCTGAGCTCGATTCAAAGCGGGCAGAACCGCGTTGATCAGGCCGCCAGCCAGATTGCCAACAACACCATTGAGCGTTCGGTCACCAGCCAGTCTTCGGAAGCGCAGGTCGATCGTCTGCGCGGCGTTGATCGCAGCCAGCAAATGGACCTGGGCAGCGACATGGTGCAAATGGCCCAGGGCAAATTTCAGGTGGAGCTAGGCGTAAAAGTTGCCAAAGCTTCCGACGAAATGCTCGGTACGATCATCGACACCTTCGCCTGATTTTTCACCATCTACACCCTGAACGCCGCGCTTTGTCGCGGCGTTTTTCGTTGTAAGTCCTTCTCCCTCAACTAATCTTTTTTCAGCGCCCATGACTCGTTCGAGCTCATGGCGGTTTGCTGCGTCCGCTGTTTGAAAGATGCGGGGACGAACGGCAAAAGATCGATGCTTGACAAGATTTCGGCGTAAACGTATGTTTCAAACAACTGTTTGACCGTCACAACAAATCAACACGGTCGTTCATTCCCGGTTACATCAGCAGAGGTTTATCGCTATGCCTGACTACAAGGCCCCCTTGCGTGATATTCGCTTCGTTCGTGACGAACTGCTCGGCTACGAAGCGCACTATCAGAGCCTTCCGGCTTGCGCAGACGCAACTCCAGACATGGTTGACGCCATTCTCGAAGAAGGCGCCAAGTTTTGTGAGCAGGTACTGGCACCGCTGAACCGCGTGGGCGACCTCGAAGGTTGCACCTGGAGCGAGTCCGGCGTGAAAACTCCGACTGGCTTCAAAGAGGCGTACAAGCAATTCGTCGAAGGTGGCTGGCCAAGCCTGGCTCACGACGTTGAGCACGGCGGTCAGGGCTTGCCTGAATCGCTGGGTTTGGCAGTGAGCGAGATGGTTGGCGAAGCCAACTGGTCGTGGGGCATGTACCCAGGCCTGTCGCACGGTGCGATGAACACCATCTCCGAGCACGGCACCCCTGAGCAGCAAGAAGCCTATCTGACCAAACTGGTTTCCGGCGAATGGACCGGCACCATGTGCCTGACCGAACCACACTGCGGCACCGACCTGGGCATGCTGCGCACCAAGGCCGAACCTCAGGCCGATGGTTCCTATAAGGTTTCCGGCACCAAGATCTTCATCTCGGCCGGTGAACACGACATGGCCGATAACATCGTCCACATCGTGCTGGCCCGCCTGCCGGACGCACCGGCTGGTACCAAAGGCATCTCGCTGTTCATCGTTCCAAAGTTCCTGCCCAATGCTGATGGCACCGTCGGTGCACGCAACGCAGTGAGTTGCGGTTCGCTGGAACACAAGATGGGCATCCACGGCAACGCCACTTGCGTGATGAACTTCGACGGCGCCACCGGTTACCTGATCGGCCCGGCGAACAAAGGCCTGAACTGCATGTTCACCTTTATGAACACCGCACGTCTGGGTACCGCACTGCAAGGTCTGGCCCACGCCGAAATCGGTTTCCAGGGCGGCCTGAAATACGCTCGCGACCGTCTGCAAATGCGCTCCCTGACTGGCCCGAAAGCGCCGGACAAAGCCGCTGACCCGATCATCGTGCACCCTGACGTTCGCCGCATGCTGTTGACCATGAAGGCGTTCGCCGAAGGCAACCGTGCGATGGTGTACTTCACTGCCAAACAGGTCGACATCGTCAAATACGGCGTCGACGAAGAAGAGAAAAAGAAAGCCGACGCACTGCTGGCCTTCATGACCCCGATCGCTAAGGCGTTCATGACCGAAGTCGGTTTTGAATCCGCCAACCACGGCGTACAGATCTACGGCGGCCATGGCTTCATCGCCGAATGGGGCATGGAGCAGAACGTTCGCGACAGCCGCATTTCGATGCTGTACGAAGGCACCACCGGTATCCAGGCACTCGACCTGCTGGGCCGTAAAGTGCTGATGACGCAAGGCGAGGCCCTGAAAGGCTTCACCAAGATCGTCCACAAGTTCTGCCAGAACAACGAAGGCAACGAAGCCGTTGCAGAGTTCGTCGCACCGCTGGCCGCGATCAACAAGGAATGGGGCGAGCTGACCATGAAGGTCGGTATGGCTGCCATGAAAGATCGCGAAGAAGTCGGCGCGGCTTCCGTGGACTACCTGATGTATTCCGGTTATGCCTGCCTGGCTTACTTCTGGGCCGACATGGCGCGTCTGGCAGCTGAAAAGCTGGCAGAAGGCACCGGCGACGCGGCGTTCTACACGGCCAAGCTGCAAACCGCGCGCTTCTACTTCCAGCGCATCCTGCCGCGTACCCGTACGCATGTGGCCACCATGCTGTCGGGCGCCAACAACCTGATGGACATGAAAGAAGAAGACTTCGCACTGGGCTACTAAGCATTAACGCGGTCTGTAGAAAAACCGCTGCTCCCTTGGGGGGCAGCGGTTTTTTTATGCGCGGATTTCCTCCGGTTGTGGGTATTCCTGGAAGAAATTCCCGACATGGCCATCAAGCATGATGGCCATGAAGGAGATTTCATCTCCAAGGAGGCAAAAAACCTTGGTCGAAGGCTCAGAAATCAGCGTTTCCGGCCGTTAAAGAGACTGCGTGTGATCTGGATCACATTGTGTGTGCTTAACTGCATGCATTGCAGGCACAATGCCACCTCTTTGCCATGACGGGTCGGAGCTTTACCCTTGCCGCGTTCTTCCGCTGTACGTTTCAGCCATTTCCTACCTTCACTGCTGTTGTTACTCGCGGGGTTGGCGGCTGCGTACGTCAAAGACCTTAGCGTATTCTTCACGTCGCTGTTCAACGTGTTGCCGACGTTGGTGCTGTTGCTGGGCGGCGCGTATTGCGCGGTTTACCGCCGTCAGCGCGAGCTGTTTCTGATGCTCACGGTGTACATCGCCTACTTTCTGCTCGACACCCAGACCGACTATTACCGCGACAATGGCAAGGTCCGCGAAGACGCTGCGGTGGTCTTCCACCTCGTCTGCCTGCTGTTGCCGTTGTTGTTCGGCTTGTTCGCCGCATGGCAGGAACGTACACATCTGTTCCAGGACATGGTCGCGCGTTTCGCCGTGTTGCTGGCCTTTGGCAGCGTGGCATTGGGGCTTGAGCAAAGTTATCCCCAGGCATTGCTGATGTGGCTCTCGGAAATTCGCTGGCCGGCGCTACACGGCGCGTGGATGAGTCTGATTCAGCTCTCGTATCCAGTGTTCATCTCGGCGTTCCTGCTGCTGGCCTGGCAATACTGGCGCAACCCGCGTCCGCTGCATGCGGCGCAACTGGTGGGTTTGCTCGGTGTGTTCTGGATGCTGCCGAAAACGTTCATCCTGCCGTTTACCCTGAACATCATGTGCAGTCAGGTGATGTTGATGATCGCCGCCGCGGTTGCGCATGAGGCTTATCAAATGGCCTTCCGCGATGAACTCACCGGACTGCCGGGCCGTCGCGCGCTCAATGAACGCATGCAGCGCTTGGGTCGCAACTATGTATTGGCGATGAGCGACGTCGATCACTTCAAGAAATTCAACGACACCCACGGCCACGATGTTGGTGACCAGGTTTTGCGTCTGGTCGCCAGCAAACTGTCGAAAATCAGCGGTGGCGGTAGGGCGTATCGCTATGGCGGTGAGGAATTCGCCCTGGTGTTCGCAGGCAAAACCCTTGAGGAGTGCATGCCGCACCTTGAGGTGATCCGCGAGTCGATTGCGTCCTACAGCATTCAACTGCGCAATCAGGAAAACCGTCCGCAGGATGATCAGCAAGGTCGTCAGCGCCGCGCCGGTTCCGGTGCTTCCAGCGTTTCGGTCACGGTGAGCATCGGCGTCGCCGAGCGAGTGGAGCAACGCAACCCGGAACAAGTGCTGAAGTCCGCCGACGAGGCGCTTTACGCCGCTAAAGGCGCGGGGCGTAACTGCGTGGTTGCGTTCGGCCAGAACCGTCGTGGCGCGGTGCGCATGGACACGGCCGCAGGTTGAGTGATGACGGCGCATTCAGCGCCTGCACAATGATTGTGGGGCGTGGTGGCCGGCAGTAGGTTGGAGAAATCTGCTGACGGAGAAGCCACCATGCCTGAGTACAAAGCTCCCCTGCGCGACATGCGCTTTCTGATCGACCACGTCTTCGACTTTCACAGCAACTACGCCGCCCTCGGCGCCCACGACGCCAGCCCGGACATGATCAACGCGATCCTCGAAGAGGGCGCGAAGTTCTGCGAGAACGTGCTCGCACCGCTCAATCGCAGCGGTGACGAAGAGGGCTGCCATTTCGACAACGGTGTGGTGACAACGCCTACAGGCTTCAAGCAGGCATTCGCACAATATGTCGAAGGTGGCTGGCATGGTCTGGCGGCAGATCCGAGCTACGGCGGCCAAGGGCTGCCAAGTTCGCTGGGGCTGGTGATCAGTGAGATGGTCGGCTCCAGCAACACTTCCTGGGGCATGTACCCGGGCCTGACCCACGGCGCGATGTCGGCGATCCATGCCCATGGCAGCGCCGAGCAGAAAGACACCTACCTGAGCAAACTCACCGCCGGCCAGTGGACCGGCACCATGTGCCTGACCGAAGCCCACTGCGGCACCGATCTGGGCATCATCAAGACCCGCGCCGTGCCTCAGGCTGATGGCAGTTACGCGGTTACCGGCAGCAAGATTTTCATCTCTGCCGGCGAGCACGATATGAGCGATAACATCATCCATCTGGTGTTGGCCAAGTTGCCGGATGCGCCGGCCGGGACCAAAGGGATTTCGCTGTTTATCGTGCCGAAGTTCTTGCCGGATACGGCGGGTGAAGCGGGCGAGCGCAACGGTGTTTCCTGTGGTTCGATCGAACACAAGATGGGCATCAAGGCTTCGGCCACTTGTGTGCTGAACTTCGATAGCGCCAAGGGCTATCTGATCGGTGAGCCGAACAAGGGCCTGAACTGCATGTTCACCATGATGAACCACGCGCGGCTAGGCACCGGCATGCAGGGTTTGTGTCTGGGCGAAGCAAGCTTCCAGGGCGCGATCAAATACGCTAACGACCGCTTGCAGATGCGCGCGCTGACCGGCGCCAAAGCCCCGGATAAACCTGCAGACCCGATCATTGTCCACCCGGACGTGCGGCGCATGCTGCTGACCATGAAAGCCTTTAACGAAGGCAATCGGGCGCTGACCTACTTCACCGCGCAGTTGCTCGATGTCGCGCATCTGAGCGGTGATGCCGAAGCACGGCAGGAGGCCGAGGATTTGCTGGCGTTCCTCACGCCAATCTGCAAAGCGTTCATGACCGACACCGGCCTGGAAGTGACCAACCACGGCATGCAGGTGTTCGGCGGCCACGGTTTCATTCGCGAATGGGGCATGGAGCAACTGGTGCGCGATTGCCGGATTGCACCGATCTATGAAGGCACCAACGGCATTCAGGCGCTGGACCTGCTCGGACGCAAGGTGCTGGGCAGTCAGGGCAAGTTGCTGCGCGGTTTCACCAAAATCGTCCATAAGTTCTGCTCAGCCAACGCTGAGCACCCGCAGCTGGGCAGTTTCGTTGCGCAGCTCAATCAGCTGAACCAGCAGTGGGGCGACCTGACCGTGAAGGTCGGGATGGCGGCGATGAAGAACCCGGATGAAGTGGGCGCGGCGTCGGTGGACTACCTGATGTACAGCGGTTACATCATCCTTGGCTATCTGTGGTTGCGCATGGGCCTGGTGGCGCAGGCGCAACTGGAGGCGGGCGAGGGCGAGGGGGATTACCTGCGCGGGAAATTGGCGACCTGCGAGTTTTACTTCAAGCGCTTGTTGCCGCGTACGGCGGCGCATCGTGCGGCGATCGAGGCGGGCAGTGATTGCTTGATGAAGTTGCCGGCGGAAATGTTTGCGCTTTAAGCAAGATCAAAAGATCGCAGCCTGCGGCAGCTCCTACATGGGACCGAGTTTTATCTGTAGGAGCTGCCGCAGGCTGCGATCTTTTTTGTGATGACTAAAAATAACAAAACGGTCACGGGTTGACCCTATGTGTCGCAAAAGTTGTTGAGGTACACTCGGGCTCAACGAAAACATCATTCCACGAATCACCTGTTTAGATCTTGCGAGGTTTGCCATGGCTGACTACAAAGCGCCGCTGCGCGATATGCGCTTCGTCCTCAATGAAGTGTTCGAGGTCGCCAAGCTCTGGGCCGAACTGCCGGCCCTGGCCGAGACTGTCGACGCCGAAACCGTTGAAGCCATTCTCGAAGAGGCCGGCAAAGTCACCAGCAAAAGCATCGCACCTCTGAGCCGCGCTGCCGACGAAGAAGGCTGCCACTGGAAGGACGGTGCCGTCACCACGCCGGCCGGTTTCCCACAGGCTTATCAGACGTACGCTGAAGGCGGCTGGGTTGGCGTCGGTGGCGATCCGCAATACGGCGGCATGGGCATGCCCAAAGCCGTGTCGGCGCAAGTCGAAGAAATGGTCAACTCCGCCAGCCTGTCGTTCGGTCTGTACCCGATGCTGACCGCCGGCGCCTGCCTGTCGATCAACGCTCACGCCAGCGAAGAGCTGAAAGCCGCGTACCTGCCGAACATGTACGCTGGCGTCTGGGCCGGCTCGATGTGCCTGACCGAGCCGCACGCCGGCACCGACCTGGGGATTATTCGCACCAAGGCCGAGCCTCAGGCCGACGGGTCGTACAAAGTCAGCGGCACCAAGATCTTCATCACCGGTGGCGAACACGACCTCACCGAAAACATCATTCACCTGGTGCTGGCCAAGCTGCCGGACGCCCCGGCCGGTCCTAAGGGCATCTCGCTGTTCCTGGTGCCGAAGTTCATGGTCAACGCCGACGGCAGCCTGGGCGCGCGCAACCCGGCGAACTGCGGTTCGATCGAACACAAAATGGGCATCCAGGCGTCCGCGACCTGTGTAATGAACTTTGATGAAGCCGTGGGCTATCTGGTCGGTGAGCCGAATAAAGGTCTGGCCGCGATGTTCACCATGATGAACTACGAGCGTTTGGGCGTGGGCATCCAAGGTCTGGCCACCGGCGAGCGCTCCTATCAGAACGCCGTCGAATACGCCCGCGACCGTCTGCAAAGCCGTTCGCCGACTGGCGCGCAGAACAAAGACAAAGTCGCTGACCCGATCATCGTCCACCCGGACGTGCGGCGCATGTTGCTGACCATGAAAGCCTCGAACGAGGGCGGCCGTGCGTTCTCCACCTACGTAGCGATGCAGCTCGACACCGCCAAGTTCAGCGAAGACGCCACCACCCGCAAACGTGCGGAAGATCTGGTCGCGTTGCTGACGCCTGTGGCCAAGGCATTCCTCACCGACCTGGGTCTGGAAACCACCGTGCACGGCCAGCAGATTTTCGGCGGCCACGGCTACATCCGCGAGTGGGGTCAGGAGCAACTGGTACGTGACGTGCGCATCACCCAGATCTATGAAGGCACCAACGGCATTCAGGCACTGGACCTGGTCGGGCGCAAGATCGTCGGCAGCGGTGGCGCTTTCTACAAGCTGTTCGCTGACGAGATCCGCCATTTCACCGCGACGGCCAGCGCCGATCTGGGCGAATTCACCAAACCGCTGAACGATGCCGTCGACACCCTCGACGAGCTGACCTCGTGGCTGCTGGATCGGGCGAAAAACAACCCGAACGAAATCGGCGCGGCTTCGGTCGAATATTTGCAAGCATTCGGATACACAGCGTACGCCTACATGTGGGCATTGATGGCCAAAGCTTCGCTGGGCAAAGAAGCGCAAGACGATTTCTATGCCAGCAAACTGGGCACCGCGCGCTTCTACTTCGCCCGCTTGCTGCCGCGTATTCACTCGTTGAGTGCGTCGGTGAAGGCCGGTAGCGAGTCGCTGTTCCTGCTGGATGCGGCGCAATTCTGATGCGATGACGTCATGTAAGCATTCTCTTACATGACGTGCTGCTGTTCTCCCATATGCGTAGATTGGATCCACGGCTAATCTACATTTCATGGACGTCGCGCAGGAAGCGCAAAGCAACAACACGGACACGTAGGATTCTGCCAGGGTGGCGGAGTGAAATGGATGTCAGGGAAACAGTCTGCAAAGCCCCGCTTCGGCGGGGTTTTCTTTTGCCTGCAGAAAAGTAGTCAGGCCAGCGGATCAAGCGCCGGCTTCACTTCGCGCTCCATCACTTCTTCCAACAATGTCTGCAACAGCGCCAAAGGCGCCTGCTGGCGCTGCACATCGCGACAGACCAACCCTACCTTCAGCGGCACGCGCGGTTCGCTCAGCGGTTTCCAGAGCAGATCCTGATCGTCGTACTCCTTTTGCGAACGCCCCGGCAGCACCGTCGCCAGTTTGGTGTGCGGCAGGCTGTCGAGTATCCCCACCATATTGTTCAGTTCGGCCTGCACCTGCGGGCGTCGTCCGAGCGCGGTCAATTGCGCCTGCCAGATCTGGCGGATCTGAAACTCTTCGCCCAGCAGCAACATCGGCAGCTCGGCAGCCTGGCGCATCGAAACTTTCTTGAATTCACGCAGCGGATGATCCGCCGGGATGACCAGCGTCAGTTCATCTTCGTAGAGCATCACGCCGTGCAGGCCGGGTTGGCGCGGCGGCAGGTAACTGATGCCGATGTCCAAAGAACCGTTGAGCAGCCGCCGCTCGATCTCAAGTCCGGTCAATTCATAGATCTGCACCACCAGATGTGGCTGTGCCTTGCGCACCCGCTCAAGCATTTGCGGAACGAGACTGGTGTGAACCGTTTGCAGCACGCCGATTGCCAGCGTGCGCAAGGCCAGCCCCTTGAAGTTGCCCAGCGCCTCACGCGCCCGCTGCAATCCGTCGAGCAGTGGCAAAGCGTGGTTGTACAACGTGTGCGCGGCGAGGGTCGGCAGCAGGCGTTTGCTGCTGCGTTCGAACAAGGTGACGTCGAGGTTCTGTTCGAGCTGGCGGATCTGCTGCGACAGTGCCGGTTGCGAGATCGACAGGCGTTCGGCGGCGCGGCCGACATGGCCTTCTTCGTAGACCGCGACGAAATAACGCAGTTGTTTGAAATCCATAAGTAATGCTTATCGAAAATGCTGGTAAATCGAAATGGCCCGCAGACCTCAGTGAGCCTAGTCTAACCGCATTCACAAGGCTTACAGGGCCAGAAAGCGCGATGAATAGCGTTCGCTTCGACAGTGTTTGCATAGGCAGTTCAAAACACCTTAAACGTGGTGTTTTTCAATGAATCTGTTCAGTTTGCGGCGCCAGACGCCGAGTCTCGATGACCTCGCTTTTGAGGCTGATCCTTCTGATATCAACGAAAATCTTAGCTCCGAGCGCCTGATGCCCAGCGTCGAACGGCCGCAACAGGTGTTCGTGCGTGGTCAGGGTTCGTGGCTGTGGGACAGCAATGACCGCGCGTACCTCGATTTTTCCCAGGCCGGTGGCGCCAACAGTCTTGGCCACAGCCCATCAGCGCTGGTCAAAGCGATTGCCAGCCAGGCGCAGGCGCTGATCAATCCCGGTTTCAACCTGCACAATCGCGGCATGCTCAGCCTCGCTGAACGGCTGTGCGCCAGCACCTCCAGCGATCAGGCCTATCTGCTCAACAGCGGCAGCGAAGCCTGTGAAGCGGCGATCAAACTGGCGCGCAAATGGGGCCAACTGCATCGTGGCGGCGCCTCGCGAATCATTGTCGCGAAGCAGGGTTGCCATGGCCGCAGTCTGGCGACGATTTCTGCCTCCGATAGCTGCAACTTGCACAACCGTTTCGCGCCGTTACTGCCGGGTTTCGATCTGGTGCCGTTCAACGACTTGCCCGCGCTGCACGCCGCGGTCGATGCGCAAACCGTGGCGATCATGCTGGAGCCGATCCAGAGCGATGCCGGGGTTGTTCCGGCGACTGAGCATTACCTAAAAGGCGTTGAACGTCTGTGCCGAGAGCTGGGCATTCTGCTGATCCTCGACGAAGTACAAACCGGCATCGGTCGCTGCGGCACCTTGCTTGCCGAACAGTCCTATGGCGTACGCGCCGATATCGTCGTGCTCGGCAAAGGCCTTGGCGGCGGTGTGCCCTTGGCGGCGCTGCTGGCGCGGGGCAAGGCGTGTTGTTTCGACACGGGTGAACTGGGCGGCACGCATCACGGCAATGCGCTGATGACAGCGGCTGGCCTGGTGGTGTTCGACAGCGTGTACGACCGCAGCTTCCTGCAGCAGGTCAACGATAATGGCCAGCATCTGCGCGAAGGCCTGGCCCGATTGGCGCACCGCTACGACCACGGCGAACTGCGTGGCCAAGGTTTGTTCTACGGACTGACCCTGTCGGACGATTCCGCTGAGGCCGTGGTCCACGCCGCCCTTCACGAAGGCTTGCTGCTCAACGCCCCGCAAGCCAACTGCCTGCGCTTCACCCCGGCCCTTACCGTCAGCAAAACCAACATCGACGAAATGCTCCTGCGCCTGGGCCGCGCCTTCTCGCGAGTGCGAACCGCACAACTGCAATGCCGCAAGGGGATTGCCGTCTGAACTGAAGTTTCTTACCCGATTTCCAGAACCGTCTCGCGGTATAACGCACGCCCCACGCCTGATTCTTTTGGCGTGGGGCGTTTTTTTTGAGGTGGTGGCGATCAAATGGCCGTTGCACTGAACCCTGACGAGCGGCGCAGGTCGATTAGCTTGTATGGCTCAAGTGAGCCAACCCCCATACAGGAGCTGCCCCATGGATTTCATTCGCATCATCATCGCTATTCTGTTGCCACCACTGGGCGTGTTTCTGCAGGTCGGGTTTGGCGGGGCGTTCTGGTTGAACATTCTGCTGACGTTGTGCGGTTATATTCCGGGGATCGTGCATGCGGTGTACATCATCGCCAAGCGCTGAGTACTGCGGCGCCAAGTAGATAGCTTTCGCGAGCAGGCTCGCTCCCACAGGGGATTTGTGAACAACACAGATCCAATGTGGGAGCGAGCCTGCTCGCGAATGGGGCAACCCGGTTTTGAACAGGGCGCGGTGATCAGTCCGTCAATCCCATTACCTGGCGATAGAACTTCCACTCCTGCTCCAGCGCATGCGCTTGATTGGCCGCGCGGCGGAATCCGTGGCGTTCGTCGGGGTAGTAATGCGCTTCGACCGGGACGCCGTTGTGCTCCAGCGCCGTGACCATGTCGCGGGTCTGTTGTGGCACGACCACGGCGTCCAGTTCACCCTGAAAGAAAATCACCGGTACGCGGATGTTGTTTGCGTGCAACAACGGCGTGCGTGCGGCGTAGCGTTCGGCGTCTTGCTCGGGATCGCCGATCAGCCAGTCCAGATAATCACCTTCAAATTTGTGCGTAGCTCGAGCCAACGCAACCGGGTCGCTGACGCCGTACAAGCTCGCTCCAGCGCGGAAGACTTGCTTGAACGCCAGCGCACATAACGTGGTGTAGCCACCTGCGCTGCCGCCACGAATGAATGCGCGATCACCGTCGATCAAACCCTGGCCGGCGAGATGACTCACCACCGCACAAGCATCCTCGACATCCACCTCACCCCAGCTCAGATGCAAGGCCTGCCGATATTCGCGGCCATAACCGCTGCTGCCGCGATAGTTGAGATCGGCCACGGCGAAGCCGCGTTGCGTCCAGTATTGAATGCGCGGGTCGAGCATCGGGTAGCAGGCCGATGTCGGGCCGCCGTGGATGAACACTACCAGCGGCGGGTTTGTCTCGCCGCTCATGGCCGGATAAAAGAACCCATGCGCTTCGCCCGAACCGCTTGGGTAACACAGGGTTTGCGGACGGCTGATGCGCTCTGCGGGTAAAGGCGCTACGCCGCCGGCCAGCATGTTCACTTTGCGCGTCGCCCGATCAATGGCGATGACCGCAGAAGGACTGGTCGGCGAGGCGGCGATGCAGTAGATAAATTGCGCATCCAAAGCCAAATGCCGGAAACGACTGTAGTCACCGGTGAAGTCGTCATCGCCTAATGTCAGACGGCCGAAACCGCCTTCACTCCAACTGGCTAAAACCGAATTTTCAACAGGCAACCAAGTGCAGCCGCCCAGTTGCCACGGTGCTGGCGCGTGATCGGCTTGCGCAGCAGGTAATGGCTCCAAACCGTCGGAAGTCTCAGCCCACGGCTGCCAGAATCCACCACGATCGGTCAGGCAATAAAGGCGATTGTCGGCATCGAATCGCGGTTGCTGAATGGACTCTTCAACCTCGGTGCCGGCAATGCATTGCGGCGAACCAAATGCACCGTCAGTCGAACGCTCAGCCACCATCAACCGGGTCGACGTCCACGGCTGATGCGGCCGACTCCACTCGATCCAGGCCAAGCGCTGGCCATCCACACTAAGGATTGGCGCCGCATAAAAATCCGCGCCCTCAACCAACAAATGTCGTGCGCTGTCAGCCAGATCGATTGCTACCAGCCGATGCTGATCTTGCTGTTCTTCGACCGCCAGCACTTGGCCGAAAGCAAAATGGAGATCACCATAACGGCACTCGCCCGAGGTCAATGCTTCCGGCTCGCCACCGAGCTTCTGGCGATACAACTGCTGATCCGCCTCCGCGACGAAAACCACCCCATCCGGCGTCAGACAAAACGCGCCACCGCCATATTCGTACACGCGACTGCGCACGCTAAAACCATTCGGCGTCAGACATTTCGTCACGCCATCGCGCCAATGCCAGATCCGGCACGCGGCATCTTCCGGACGATATTCATTCCAGAACAGCCCGTTGGCGCCGAGCTGAAGTTCGGCGAAGTCCATGCCGGCAGCGACGGCTTGCGAAGCGCTGAATGGCTCAGCCCTTGGCGATGAGGCGCGAGTTTCGTTCATTGCGGAAGGCCAGTTGTTCGATGGTTTGAGTGGCAGTCTCGGCTTCTTCGCGGGCCTTGAGAATCACGCCGTGATGTTCGGACTTGCTGCACACCGGGTCGGCATTGCTCGCATCACCGGTGAGCATGAACGCCTGACAGCGGCAGCCGCCGAAGTCTTTTTCTTTCTCGTCGCACGAGCGGCACGGCTCGGGCATCCAGTCGTAACCACGGAAGCGGTTGAAGCCGAACGAGTCGTACCAGATGTGCTGCATGCTGTGATCGCGCACATTGGGAAATTGCACCGGCAACTGTCGGGCGCCATGACAAGGCAGGGCGGTGCCGTCCGGTGTGACTGTCAGAAAAATACTGCCCCAGCCGTTCATGCAGGCCTTCGGGCGTTCTTCGTAGTAATCCGGGGTGACGAAAATCAGCTTGCACGGATGCCCTTCGGCTTCCAGCTTCGCGCGGTATTCGTTGGTGATGCGCTCGGCGCGCACCAGTTGCTCTTTGGTCGGCAACAGGCCGACACGATTGAGCTGCGCCCAACCGTAAAACTGGCAGGTGGCGAGTTCAACGAAGTCGGCTTCCAGCGCAATGCACAGCTCGATGATGCGGTCGATCTTGTCGATGTTGTGCCGATGGGTGACGAAGTTCAGCACCATCGGATAGCCGTGGGCCTTCACTGCGCGAGCCATTTCCAGCTTTTGCGCGAAAGCCTTTTTCGAGCCGGCCAGCAGGTTGTTCACTTGCTCATCGCTGGCCTGAAAACTGATCTGGATGTGATCGAGCCCGGCCTTCTTGAAGTCGCTGATTTTCTGCTCGGTCAGGCCGATGCCAGAGGTGATCAGGTTGGTGTAGAAACCCAACTGCCGCGCTTCATGAATCAGCTCGGCGAGATCCTGACGCACCAGCGGCTCGCCACCGGAAAAGCCCAGTTGCGCCGCGCCCATCTCCCGCGCTTCGCGGAACACCTTGATCCACTGCTCGGTGCTCAGCTCTTTGCCCTGCTCGGCGAAATCCAGCGGATTGGAGCAGTACGGGCATTGCAGCGGGCAGCGGTAGGTCAGCTCGGCGAGCAGCCACAGCGGCAGGCCGACTTCAGGCTTGGGCGGCAGATCAGGCAAGTTCGATCCAGTGCTGCGCACGGGCAACCTCCATGAATTGCTCGATGTCGTCACCGAGCTCAGGCACGCCCGGGAACTGCTCATCAAGTTTGGCAATGATCGCCGCGACATCGCGTTCGCCGTCGATTAAACCGCCGATCAACGCAGCGGTTTCGTTGAGTTTGATCATGCCTTCGGGGTAGAGCAGCACATGGCCTTTCTGCGCCGGTTCGTACTGGAAGCGGTAGCCGGGACGCCAGGTCGGGACTTTGCTGCGGTCGAAACTCATAAGGTGATTCCTTTGTGCCAGACGCGTTGCTCGGTGACACTGTGATACGGCGGGCGGTTCAGTTCGTAGGCCATGCTCATGGAATCGAGCATGCTCCAAAGAATGTCCAGTTTGAACTGGAGAATTTCCAGCATGCGCTCCTGGCCTTCACGCGTCTTGTAGTGCTCAAGCGTGATCGCCAGACCGTGCTCGACATCGCGTCGCGCCTGACCGAGACGGGTGCGGAAGTATTCGTAACCGGCCGGGTCGATCCACGGATAATGCTGCGGCCAACTGTCGAGGCGCGACTGGTGGATCTGTGGTGCAAACAGTTCGGTCAACGAGCTGCTGGCGGCTTCCTGCCAACTGGCGCGGCGGGCGAAGTTGACGTAGGCGTCGACGGCGAAACGCACGCCGGGCAGCACCAGTTCCTGGGAGCGCAGTTGATCAGGGTCGAGGCCGACCGCTTGGCCGAGACGCAGCCAGGCTTCGATGCCGCCGTCCTCGCCGGGGGCGCCGTCGTGGTCGAGCAGGCGTTGAATCCACTCGCGGCGGATTTCCCGATCGGGGCAGTTGGCGAGGATCGCCGCGTCCTTCAGGGGGATGTTCACCTGATAGTAGAAGCGGTTGGCGACCCAGCCCTGAATCTGTTCGCGGGTGGCGCGGCCTTCGTACATCGCCACATGGTACGGGTGGTAGATGTGGTAATAGGCGCCTTTGGCGCGCAGGGCCGCTTCGAATTCGGCCGGGGAAAGCGGGGTGTCGGTCATTGCGGTTCTCCGGGGAACAACCCTAGAAATATCTGGTGTCTGTACCGGCCTTATCGCGAGCAGGCTCACTCCTACAAGTGATCGCATTCCAATGTAGGAGTGAGCCTGCTCGCGATAGACCGCGCAGCGGTCTCAAATGCTTACAGCACAATACTCATGCCATCGAACGCCACTTCAACATTACGCCGGGCCAACTCAGCACGCTCCGGCGAATCTTCATCGAGAATCGGATTGGTGTTGTTGATGTGGATAAGCACTTTGCGCTGCTCAGGCAACTGCTCCAGCACTTCGAGCATGCCGCCAGGGCCGTTCTGCGCCAGATGGCCCATCTCGCGACCGGTGCGGGTGCCGACGCCACGGCGCTGCATTTCATCGTCATCCCACATCGTGCCGTCCACCAGCAGGCAATCGCTGCCGGCCATGATCTCCAGCAACGGCGCATCGACCTTGCCCAGGCCCGGCGCATAGAACAATTTGCCGCCGGTCTTCAAGTCTTCAACGATCAAACCGATGTTGTCGCCCGGGTGAGGATCGAAGCGGTGCGGCGAGTACGGCGGCGCGGCGCTACGCAACGGCAGCGGGGTGAAGCGCAGGTTCGGGCATGCGGCCACGGTGAAGCTCTGGTCGAGTTCGATGCGGTTCCAGTCCAGCCCGCCGTTCCAGTGGGTGAGCATCTTGAACAGCGGAAAACCAGTGCTCAGATCTTCATGAACCATGTCCGTGCACCAGACCTGATGCGGGCAGCCTTCGCGCAGGCTGAGCAGGCCGGTGGTGTGGTCGATCTGGCTGTCCATCAGAATGATCGCGCTGATGCCGGTGTCACGCAGGGCGCGGCCCGGTTGCATCGGGGCGAAGCTTTGCAGCTGTGCGCGGATGTCCGGCGAGGCGTTGCACAGTACCCAGTTCACGCCGTCATCGGAAATCGCGATGGACGATTGGGTGCGGGCCTTGGCATTCAGGCTGCCGTCGCGAAAGCCTGCGCAATTGACGCAGTTGCAGTTCCACTGCGGAAAACCGCCACCGGCGGCCGAACCCAGAATCTGGACGAACATGAACGCTCCATCATTTCTACGCGGAAAATAAAACGCCCCGGCGAGCCGAGGCGTTGCACTGCAATTCTACGTAAGCAGAACTCAGCGGCTGGCGAAGTACATGGTGACTTCGAAGCCGATACGCAGGTCGGTGTAAGCCGGTTTTGTCCAGGACATAGGTGTCTCCTCAGGTTGGGTGGGATAGCGCTGTCCATAGGTATAGTCCACGGCAGCGCAAAGATGTTCCAAATAGTTAGGCGGCTATGTTACTCAAAATTTCACCGGGTTTGCCCGTGAATATTCGAGAAAGCTCCTTGCAGCCTCGGTAATGATCAATTTGTCGTTTGCCATGGGTTACTGGGTGCGGGGTCGCTGGCGAGACAGAGCCAGCCGCCCTCGGCGTTGATCAAGCGCTGTGCTGCGTTAAACAACGCCTGGCGATCCAGTTGGCCAATGGCGGCGAGTAATTGCCCAAGATAATCCGACGAGTGGCCTGCGAGTCTGGCCTGCCAGAGCAGCTCAGCAGCGTCTTTGCTGGATAGATTGGCTGCGTCGAATTGATCCGCGAGGTTATGCCGCTGCTGGTTGAGGCTGGCCTCATCAAACTGTTCGATCAGCGCGGGCATACCTTTGAGGAACTGTTGAATGTGTTTGAGCAACTCCGCAGGTCTGGCGCTCGGGGATTGCACGCCAAACAGCAGGGCGGTTTGGCCATTCATCTGACGAAGCGCACTGAACACCGCATAGCCCAATTGCAATTCGACGCGCAGGCGCTGGTAGAACGGCGTCTGGCACACGTGCGCCAACAGTCGCCACGCGGCGTCCTCGACGATGTCGCGGCTGGTGGCGGGGCAGAACAACAGCACGGCGTGTTCGCTGGAGGCGGTATCGACATGGCGCCAGTGTTTTTGCGCGGTGATTGCCGCCGGCGCTGCCAGTTGGTTGTCCGGGATGCCGGGAACCCGGCTCAGGGCCAGGCCCAAGGCGGACTGGGTCTGTTGGCTCAGTCCCAACGCGAGGCCGTCCCAATGCGAAGTTGTCCACAGCTGTTGGGCGTCGTCGCCGGTTTTAGCTGATTCCAGCGCCTGTTCCGGCAGCGCTTTCAGCAACTGGCGAATGGGGATCAGCGGCGTTTCCGCCTCACTACGCAACGAATCGGCGTCAACTTGCGTCAGACATTTCAGCGCATGCTCCAGGACGCTGGGCATTGGCTCCTGCAGGCCGGTGAGCTTGAGCAACCATTGATGCCCTGTGGTGCTGAAAGACAACTCGACTCCAGCCTCGCGCGCGTCTTGCTGAGTTTCCCGAAGACTGCGTTGCAATCTCGAGTGCAGATCAGGGCTGGCGGCAGACTCAACCTGCCAACGCAGATAAATCGCGCCTTCATTGCCGCTGTCCGGCAAGACCTGGCTGAACTGCATCGGCGAGCGTTCGCGACGGCCGCGCGAGCGATCCTGAGCAAATGTACGAAGGCCACGGTGGGCGCTGGTTTGGCCGCGAATCAGGCGTGCATTGGCGAGCGGTTCGCTGGTGCGCAGGAATGGATTGGCAGCAGGTAATCGCCAGTGAGCGCTGAAGTTATCCACAACACCGATTTCACGGAGCAGATGTTTGAGGGCGCTGATGCCGCTGTCGGACAGACCACTCTCTTGTCGCTCGCTGTCGAGTCGTGCCAGTTGCAGCGCGCCGCTGACTTGTTGCTGGCGCTGAACCAGGGCCGTGTATTCCGCCCGCAGCGGCGTCCAATCCTGTTGCGCGAAGAAGCTCAGCCAATCCTTTGCGCGTTCGCTAATGGCGTTCATCGATTCGGCTGGTGCGATGAATGCCAGATGTAGCAAGGCTTGCCCCGCAAAGCAGTACAGTGGTGCGGCTTTCAGATCATCCGCCAGATTCTGTTCCTGCAGATGCGCCAGCAACCCCCCGGGCTTGGCACTGTTCAGCCAGTGGCAGAGGAATGCCATTGCCTCGGCGGAAGTCTCCGGCAAATCATCGAACGCAAACAGCAGATTGCCGCGTCGCTCAGCGGCCTGTTGATAACTTTTCACCGCCAGCGGCAGGGGCGCCACCTGTGCAACTTTATCCCCAACCGGCAAAGCCGCTGCGAACTGCTCGGCCAGCGCGCGCAGCTCTTCAAGGCTCTGCGGCCCCACCAGGCTCAAGCTCATTTGTCCGGTGCGATAGAACTGCTGGTGGAAATCCTTCAACGCCTGTTGAAACGCTGGCAATTCCACTTTCAGGCTGTCCCGATTCCCCGCATGAAATCCGCGCAACGGATGCTCTGCCGGTAAACCCTCATACAACGCAAACTGCTGCTGAGCCGCAGGATCTTGCGACCAGGCGACAAATTCCGCCTGCAACACTTCCCGTTCCCGCAGTTGATCGTCCAGATTCATACGCGGCTTGGCTAGCATGTCTGACAGACGCTCCAACCCCTTGCTGAACGAGCGCGTCGGCAGCTCAAAGAAAAAGTCAGTGGTGCGTTCGCGAGTGCTGGCATTCACTTGGCCACCGTGGCGCTGCACGTAGGCCATCAACCCTTCGTCCGCCGGAAAACGCTCAGTGCCGAGAAACAGCAAATGCTCGAGGAAATGCGCCAGCCCCGGCCACGCCAATGGCACGTCATGACTACCGGCAGCCACCCGCAGGGCAGCGGCACTGCGCTTGAGGCCTGGCACATGACGCAGGGTCACGCGCAAGCCGTTGGCCAGGGTTTCGGTGTGGGGGCGGGGGTGAGTCGGCGCAGGCATGGGCACTTCCAGAACAGTGGAGTGCCCATGCTAGCGGATTAGCGCTTGTTCAGCGCGCCGTAAAGCTCCGGGCGGCGGTCGCTGAGGTAGCGATTGGCCGCGCGTGAATCGATCATCAACTGCCGATCCAGTTCGCCGACGATCAATGCTTCGTCCAGACCGGCCTGAGCAATACGGCTGCCGTCAGGCGCGGCGATGCTGCTTTGCCCGCAATAGTGGATATCGCCTTCATGGCCGCAGTAGTTGGCGTAGGCCACGTAGCATTGGTTTTCGAAGGCGCGGGAGCGTACGGAGACATCGGCGATAAAATCGAACGGAATCATGTTCGCCGTCGGCACCAGAATCAGCTCGGCGCCGTCGAGGGCCAGGCGTCGGGCGTTTTCCGGGAATTCCAGGTCGTAGCAGATCAGGAAACCGAGTTTCCAGCCGTTCAGTTCAACCACCGGAAAATCGCCTTCACCGGGGCTGAACATCGAGCGGTCAAGGTCACCGAACAGGTGCGTCTTGCGGTAATTGCACAGGCGCTCACCGTTGGCGTCTATCAACTGCACGGCGTTGTAGATCTGCCCGTCCGCCGTGCGCTCGGGGTAACCGTAGAGAATCGCCAAACCGGCCGACTTGGCAATGCGGCCGATCTGCTGCGCCCATTCCCCGTTGTAGACCTCAGCCAGGGTGCTGACCGCTTCGGCGCCAATGTTGTAGCCGGTCATGAACATCTCCGGCAGCACCAGCAGATCGGCGCCTTTGGCCTCCATCGCCACTTGATGCAGGCGTTGCAGGTTGGCGGCAGGGTCCAGAGGCAGCGGTGGACATTGGTAAAGGGCTACACGCATCAGGGATTCCTCTTACTCGGGCAGGGCGATAGGGCCGATGTCTTTGAACACATCACCCGGGCCCGGGTTCGCTTTATGTGTCGAACCGCCGAAATGCTTCATGATCCCCCACACCGCGTTGAGCGACGTCTGCACCGCGCCTTCAACCCATGCCGGTGTCCACGAAACGTCGTCGCCAGCGATGAAGATCCCGCGCTGCTCGGCGGGCATCTCGTCCTGCATGAAGTGCGCGTACATGCGCTGGTTGTAGCGATAGTGGCCGGGCAGGGCGCCCTTGAACGCACCGAGAAAGTAAGGGTCGGCTTCCCACGACACGGTGATCGGATCGCCGATGATGCGCGCGGCGATGTCGACTTTCGGGTAGATCTTTTTCAGCGCGTTCAACGCCAGCTCAACGCGTTTTTCCACCGGGTGCGGAAGCATCTTCAAGGCGTCGCTCATCCACGAGTACGACAGGCAGATCACCCCCGGTTTGTCGTCGCCGTTGTCGAACAGATAAGTGCCGCGGGTCAGGCGATCGGTGAGGGTCATGCTCATCAGGTCGCGGCCGGTTTCCGGGTCTTTGTCTTTCCAGAATGGCCGGTCGACCATCACGAAAGTCTTCGACGATTGCATATAGCGGGTGCGGTCGAGGGCCATCCACATCTTCTGCGAGAACAGGGTTTCGTCGCATTCGATCTGGGTGGTCAGCAGCCAGCTCTGGCAAGTGGTCAGCACTGCGGCGTATTCGCGAGTGTCGCCATTATTGTCGGTGACCGCGAAACGGCCATCGGCCGCGTGAGCGATTTTCTTCACCCCCGAGCGTGGCGCACCACGGTGCAGGGATTTCAGGCTGGTGCCTTCCGGCCAGTGCACGCAACGCTCCGGCACATGCCGCCAGATGCCTTGTGGGACTTGCTCGACGCCACCGACCACCAGGTGCTGGTGATCGTCGCAGTTGGTCATCACCACGCGGAAGATTTCCAGCATCGAGTTGGGGAAGTCGGAATCCCAGCCGCCGGTGCCGAAACCGACCTGCCCGAACACTTCGCGGTGATGGAACGACAGTTTGGCGAAGGCTTCGGAGGTGGCGACGAAGTCGTAGAACGTTCGGTCGTCCCACAACGGCACCAGGGTATTCCAAAGTTCTTTCAGGCGCGGCACATCGCGATCGCGGATGGCTTGCTGGATATCGGCGAACTGCGAGCCGGCTTCCAGTGCGTCCGCCCAGGCGTCAGCCACTTCCTGAAACAGTGCAGGAAGATCCGCCAGCTTTTGTGCGTAATGGGTTTTGCCTTCCAGGTCGATCACGGTGCTGCCGGAGGCCGGCGTCAGCGGGTTCGGGAAAGGTTTGGTTTCCAGGCCGAGCTTGTCGACGTAGTGATAGAACGCGGTGGAGGACACCGGAAAACGCATGCCACCCAGTTCCGCGACGATGCCGTCAGTGCCGTTGAACGCTTGCGAGCGCAGACGCCCGCCGAGCTTCGAAGCCTCGTAGACCACCGGTTTCAGGCCGAGCTTCATCAGCTCGTAAGCCGCTACCAGGCCGGCGATGCCAGCGCCGACGATCGCCACTTCAGCGCCATGATGATGTTCAGGAATAGTGCCGAGACCGGCCGGGTGCTCGATCCAGTCGTCGAACGCGAACGGAAAGTCCGGGCCGAAAATGGTGACTGGTTTCTTACCGTCTGCAGGATGGCGATTGTTCTTGTTCATGGCTGACCTTGCTGGCGACCCGACGCAGGATGCGCGTCTGAGTATAGGAAAAGATGCCAGCCATTCTAGGGAGCGTAGAACACGTTAATAAGACGCAAAATGTCGTCGTTTTGCCAATTAACATATCAATATGACGATCAGAGACTGCACATCGACCAGCGTGTAGACGCGAGCCTGCTCGCGAAGAGGCCCTCTGATCCAGCCGAGAAGCCCGATCAAAACCTTAAACTGGCTGCCCCCGATCAATCTTGCTACTCAGAATGATCGACGTCGTCGTCTTCTCCACCCCGTCCACACTGCCAATCTGATCCAACAACTGATCCAGTTGCTCCGGCGAATCGGTGCGCAACCACGCCACATAATCAAACTCGCCACTCACGGCACACAGCTGCTGCACCTGCGCCATCGCACTCAACCGGCGCAACACCTCTTTGCCTGAGCGCGGCTGCACCTTGATCCCGACATACGCCTGCAACCCGCCATCGACCACTCGCTGGCCGAGACGCACGCCATAACCGGTGATCACTTTGGCTTTTTCCAGCCGCGCCAGACGCGACGTCACAGTGGTGCGCGCGATGCCCAATTGCCGCGCGAGCATGGCTACGCTTTCACGGGCATTAATCTGCAGGGCGGCGATCAACTGACGGTCGATTTCATCAAGCACGGGCGGGCGGATGTCTGGCAAGGGGGCGGCTCCATTGGCGCGAATCGGTGGCTTGCGCATGTTACAGGCTCAATAGAGCGGACGCTTGCAGGCGATGATCGGGTTTTCATCTGCGTGCCGACGATATTGAACTGCTGAAAACTGACCGTTACTTCACGCCCGTGTTGCTTAGGCCATAACCTCGGCAAACGCCTCCCGGAACCGGTGCATGTCATCGTCCGTGCCGACACTCACCCGAACCCAGGTCGGCCATTCTTTCCAGACGCGACCGACATGCACGCGACGCTCGGCCAAAGCCTTGACTATGTCACTCGCCGGGCGTCTGACGTCTATCATGAAGCAGTTGGCTTGGGACGCCGTGCAGCGAAAACCGCGCGTATTCAGCCACGCGACGGTTTCCTCGCGCAGGCGCGTATTGTTGTGTTTCCTTTGGCTCAACAACGACGCGTCTTCAAGGCTGGCGATTGCTCCCAGCAGGGACGATGCGGCTGGGACGTTGTAGTTGCCGAACACCTCCAGTTGTTCCAGCAACACCGGATTGCCCACCGCGATACCGAGCCTTGCGCCGGCCATGCCGTAAATTTTCGAAAAGGTACGCAGCACCAGCAGGTCGGGGTGTTCCTTGACCAGGGGAATGCACGTCGTGGCCTGCGAGAAATCAATGTAGGCCTCATCGACCAACAGAATCGAGCCTTTGGGTTTGTCCTTCAGGGCACGTTCGATATCGCTGCGAGCCGTGAGAGTGCCAGTCGGATTGTTCGGGTTGCAGATATAGATCAAACCGGGCCGAGGGTCGGCAACCAGCATGCGCGGCAGGTCGTGGGCATGCTCGGCGTTCAGGGGAACCTCGTGGACAGTGACTTTCCTGCCACGAGCCGCCTGGGCGGGATCTTCGTAGGAGGGGGCGGCGACTACCAGACTGCCCTGCTGGGTGAAGGCATGCACGGCATGCTGCAAGGCCTGTTTGGAGCCGCAATACGTCTGGACGAAATCCTCGGGAATGCCTTGCTGGCGGGCAAACAGTGCATTGAGTCGGTACTGGATCTTGTAGGGATAACGTCCCGACAGGGCGATACCTTCCTGCATCGCGTGCCGGGCTGTCGCTGAGGGTCCCCAAGGACTTTCGTTGAAGTTGATCAGCACGTCATCGGAAGTTGCTGCTGTCGAGGCGGTTTCAATGTGAGCCTGTGCCCAGGGGTTGTGGGCCAGTAACGGCAGCGTCGCAGCAAATCCAACGAATGAGCGTCGAGTGACATCAACCATGAAAACTCCCTTTTCGGATCATCAGATGCGCCACGGCTGTGGGGCCTGGATACTGAAGTAACGAACTGGTTAATGGTTGATTTACAGGAGGGTGATCTCATGAGTAGAAAAGCACACGCAAAAAAACCGCCCATCACGGGCGGTTCAGCATGTGCAGCGAGCATCGGTTTTTCTCTGCGCGCAGACCGCTACAAGCGTTCTGCCAGCGAATTTGTAGAGTCCAGATGCGGTTCGTCGCGCAGCAACTTGAGGCTCTTGCCGTCCTTGCTGATGTTCGGCGTAGCGCTGCAGTGACGCATCGCCGAGCAAAGTACTTCCCGGTCCTGCGGGTCGAGTTTGG
Source organism: Pseudomonas sp. Mb7 (assembly GCF_054790525.1). Taxonomy (NCBI): domain Bacteria; kingdom Pseudomonadati; phylum Pseudomonadota; class Gammaproteobacteria; order Pseudomonadales; family Pseudomonadaceae; genus Pseudomonas; species Pseudomonas sp. Mb7. Next base: position 5,034,200 of record NZ_CP186501.1, on the reverse strand, counting down.
GTTCCAGGACGCTGACAGGGTTCATCTGACCCTCTGGTTTCATGCCACCTTGGGATACGGACGGTTCAGTCATTGCTTTCACCCTGCACAAGGTCGATATGAAGGGTTTGCGACGATTTATCCTTGACCCAACGGGTCATACCCTCGGCATCCGTGGTGTCGAAGAAGCTGGTGCCGGAGGAGGAGCAGACCTTGACCTTGCGGCCAGCCATGGGCTTGCCGGTTTCCTGGTTGATCAATTGAAAGCGCCCGGAGAATGGCGCGGGTAGAGACGGGATCGGGATGAAGGGCGCGAGAGTGTGCGTGTCGCCGATGATGATCGTGCTCGCGCCCTGAATGACCGGTGCACCGTGGTCGGTGACGCATGCCAAGCATGGCGGCGGGTTGGCCGTTGATGAAAACGGTGGAGGATACTCCTGAAGCAATGTGGCCTCCGCAAGCGGTGGCGTCGTTCAGTCGTGCGGCCTGCAGGCCTTCGAACATTACATCGGGGGAACCCGAAACGATCGGGTTGGTTGCATGTCCGGGCAATGGACAGGCGGTCGGATCTGTAACGCGTGCAGCAGGTTTACCACTCATTTTGCGAATCCTTGCAAAAGGGCGATAGCGGCGCAACGCTCGGCAGGCCTCAAGTCCGGGTGCTGCTGGTGAGCCAGTACCAAGTGTCGCGAAGCAACTGCCGGTGCCGCGCGCTGGTTAAAGGCCTTGACGGTGGGAGTGCGAAAGGTGATGTGTCTGTTGCAGCATCAGTGCACACGAGTGGACAGATTATGGACGGAACAAGCTATTCCGCGATTTTGAGGAGCCGCATTTTTTCGCTTCAGATACGCAAAAGCCGCGCATTTGCGCGGCTTTCAGGTTTGGTGGGCCCACACGGACTTGAACCGTGGACCAAAGGATTATGAGTCCTCTGCTCTAACCAACTGAGCTATAGGCCCTCAGTAGGTCGCGGATTATAGCGACGGTTTCTCGGCTGTGCTATCCGAATAATCCGATACGGTTACACGAAGAAACGTCGCGGCGAACTCTTCTGGTGGTAACGGCAGGCTGACGATGTAGCCCTGGATCTGTTCACAGCCTTCGGCGGCGAGAAATTGTTGTTGTGCCTGGGTTTCCACACCTTCGGCGATAACCGTGAATTGCATGCTCCGGCCCAGTGCGATGATCGCCCGGACGATGGCCGCATCGTGGGGGTCATCGGGCAGTCCGCGGACAAACGACTGGTCGATTTTGAGGATATCCAGCGGCAGGCGCTTGAGGTAACTGAGAGAGGAATATCCGGTACCGAAGTCGTCGATCGCCAGTTGTACGCCGAGGTGTTTGAGCTGGTGCAACACGGCCAGCGCCTCTTCGGCCTGACTCATGATGAAATTCTCGGTAATTTCCAGTTGCAGTAAATCCGGCTGCAGGCGGTTGTCGTTGAGTAGCTGTTCGATGCGTCCGAGCAGATTTGGCTGACGCAGTTGCGCACCGGCGAGGTTCACCGACAGCGGGCCGAGGCTGTCGTAGACCTGCCCCCATTCGAACATTTGCCGGCACGCCGTCTCGAGCACCCAGTCACCAATCTGCAGGATCATGCCGTTCTCTTCGGCCAGCGGAATGAAGTGCTCTGGCGGCACGTCGCCGAAGGTCGGGTGACGCCAGCGGATCAGCGCCTCGGCACCGACCAGGCGATGATCGTCGAGGCTGATTTTCGGTTGGTAGTAGAGGAACAGTTCATCACGTTCAATGGCCCGACGCAGTTCATGCTCCAGCGCGATGCGCTCGCTGGCCTGGGCAGTGAGGTCGCGGGTGTAGCTCTCGACGCGGTTGCGGCCCTTGGCCTTGGAGCGGTACATCGCCGCGTCGGCGTTTTTCACCAGTGTGGCGACGTCACAACCGTCCCGTGGGTAGAGGCTGGTGCCAATGCTGGCGCTGATGAAGAACTCATGTTCGCCAGCCTGGAACGGCGCACCAAAGCAGTTGAGCAGTTTGGTGGCGATGTTGTCGGCATCACTGGCCTGTTGCAGGCCGGGTAGCAGAATGATGAATTCGTCACCGCCCAGACGCGCCACGGTATCGATGTCTCGCAATTGCTCCTTCAGGCGCACGGCGATGCCCTTGAGCAGCAGATCGCCGACCGGGTGGCCGAGGCTGTCATTGATGTGTTTGAAGCGGTCGAGATCGAGAAACAGCACGGCGCCCTGACTGCCGTTTTCCTGCTGGCTGTTCAGTGCCATCAGCAAGCGGTTTTCGAACAGCGTGCGGTTCGGCAGGCCGGTAAGCGGGTCGTGATGCGCCTGATAGTCGAGTTTGGCTTGTGCATGTTTGAGGCTGGAGATGTCGGCAAACACGGCAACAAAGTGGGTAATGAACTTGTCGCGATTGCGCACAGCACTGATGGTCAGCCAGCTGGGGTACAGCTCGCCGTTCTTGCGTCGGTTGGAGATCTCGCCTTGCCAGTGACCTTCGTCGGTCAACTGGTGCCACATTGCCGCGTAGAATGCGCTGTCGTGCAGACCGGATGCGAGCAGACGCGGGGTATGCCCGAGCGCTTCGCTTTCGCTGTAGCCGGTGATTTCGGTGAAAGCGCGATTGACCGCACTGATGTGTTGTTGGGTGTCGGTGATCAATACGCCTTCAGCGGTACTTTCGAACACGGTGGCGGCCTGCTGCAGTTTTTCCTGCATCAGATGCCGCTCGGTAATGTCGCGGGCGATGGTCAGCATGCAGTCATCTTCGCCAATCGGCAGCGGACGGCTGGATACTTCACAGAGGCGGATCTGCCCGTCACTGCGGCGGATATGGCAGGTGAAGTCACGGACGAAGCCGTCGCGATGCAACAGATCGAGCATCTGTTTGCGTTCGTTGAGGTTGACCCAGATTCCCAGATCCAGTGCCGAGCGATCCACCGACATGGCGCTATTGAAACCGGTGATACGGCTGAATCCTTCGTTGACCTCCAGCAGCAGGCCGTCGCTCTGGCGTGACAATAACAAACCGTCCGGCGAGGCGTGGAAGGCTTTGGCGAACTTCTCTTCGGAGGTTTGCAGTTGCTGTTGGGTTTCCTTGAGCTGGGTGATGTCGCGCACTACGACAACCAGCGCGGGGGTGGTATCGAGGTCGAACGGCTCGGCGGAAATCAGGCCAGTGAACAACTGGCCATTGTTGCGGCGAAACGGCATCTCCAGATTGCGAATGCTGCCCGCCTGCAAGCGCTGCAGCAATCCGGGACCGACGCCGGGTATCCCCCAGATATTCAGGTCAGTTGCGGTTTGCCCCAGCACTTCTTCGGCTTTCAAGCCGATTTGTTCTTCAAACGCTTCGTTGACCTCCAGCAGGCAGCCATCGGACAGCCGTGCAATCACTAGAATGTCCGGGCACTGCTGGAAGACCGAAGCGAACTTTTGTTCCGAAAGCCGCAGCGCTTCTTCAGTGCGCTTGATTTCGCTGATGTCGATCATCAAACCGCGCATCACCGGCTCGTGGCCATGTTCGATCAGGCTGACGATGTCGCGTACCCACAAACAGCGGCCATCAGCGGTGATAACGCGGTAATCGACGATGTGATCGCGACCCTGGCGAAGCGCTTCTTTGCAGTAATTCTGCGTACGGGTCAGGTCGGCCGGGTGAATAATGTTGTGCCAGAACCCGGGAATCAGCCAGTGCGATTGTGGATAGCCAAGCAAGTCTTCGGCGTGGGGCGACACATAGCTGTAGGTGAAGTCGCTCATCCGCGCTTCCCAGGCGATGGCCGACAGGCTCTCGACCAGGCCACGATAGTGGTATTCGCTGCTGCGCAGTTCCTGTTCGAGGTCGATACGTCGGGCGATTTCCGAACTCAGGCGGCGGTTGATGCGGATCACCACGGCGAGAATCGTCACCAACAGCAACAGACCTGGTAAACCGTAGATCAGCAGATCCGACCAGAATGTCCGATGATCAAGGACGTTGCCGACCCAGTGCTCCTGAATGCTGCTGATTTCATCAGAGCTCATGTCAGCAAGGACTTTGTCGAGAATTCCCACCAGTATCTTGTTGTCGCGGGGGACGGCCATTGCCAGTTGGTAGCGATATGGGGTTTCGCCGCTGACGTACAGACCGTCGAGCTTGAGCTGGCGCAGGCTCCAGACGCTGGAGGCGAGGTCGCCGACGACGGCGTCCACTTCGTCGGTCGCCAACGCTTGTAATGCCGAACTGACATTGGGCATGGCCACCAGATTCAGATCGGGGTGGTGGGTGCGCAGCAGTTCGTGGGGCGCGTAGTTTTCCACCACGGCGATCTTCAAGCCGTACAGGTCGTCAAGTTTGCGCGGTTGTGCACCGCCGATGTGCGAGAGGATGACGATAGGGAAGTCGAGATAAGGGCGGGTAAACGACAGGTAAGTCTGGCGCTCCGGTGTGGACATGATGCCGGGCAGGAGGTCGATCTTGCCTGATTTGACCTGTTCGAGCACCACCGTCCAGCTCACCGGTTCGATGGGCGTCAATTTGATTGCCAGGCGTTGGCGAATCACGTCGATATAGTCGGCAGCCAGGCCCTGATAGCGGCTCTGGTCGTCGCGAAACTCAAAGGGCGGCCACGACGCATCGACACCTAGGCGCAAGTCCGGGTGAGCCGCCAGCCAGCTACGTTCTTCATCGGTCAGAGTCAGCGCGTCAGCCGTTGCGGTCCAGATCATCAGTGACAGCAAAAAAAGCACGGACGCCAATCTGGGCATAACGCTCTCGTTATGGCTCGGGGATGATTGTTTCGAGTGTAGACGGGGTATGCGGGGGAGGGGCGTTGCGAAGGATTTAATCTGCCATATAAACAAAACCCCCGGCCTGGGCCGGGGGTTCTGGTATCACTCGTCGAGGAAGGAGCGCAGATGCTCGCTTCGCGTCGGGTGGCGTAGCTTGCGCAGCGCCTTGGCTTCGATCTGACGGATCCGCTCACGCGTTACGTCAAACTGTTTGCCCACTTCTTCGAGTGTGTGGTCGGTGTTCATGTCGATACCGAAACGCATGCGCAGTACTTTGGCTTCACGGGCAGTGAGGCCGGACAGCACTTCGCGAGTCGCTTCTTTTAGGCTCTCAACAGTGGCGACATCGATTGGCGACTGCATGGTCGAGTCTTCGATGAAGTCACCCAGATGGGAGTCTTCGTCATCACCGATCGGGGTTTCCATGGAGATCGGCTCTTTAGCGATCTTCAATACCTTGCGGATCTTGTCCTCAGGCATTTCCATGCGTTCGCCCAGCTCTTCCGGGGTCGGTTCGCGACCCATTTCCTGCAACATCTGCCGGGAAATGCGGTTGAGCTTGTTGATCGTCTCGATCATGTGCACCGGAATACGGATGGTGCGGGCCTGGTCGGCGATCGAGCGAGTGATCGCCTGACGGATCCACCAGGTGGCATAAGTCGAGAACTTGTAACCACGACGGTATTCGAACTTGTCTACCGCTTTCATCAGACCGATGTTGCCTTCCTGGATCAGATCGAGGAATTGCAGGCCACGGTTGGTGTACTTCTTGGCGATCGAGATCACCAGACGCAGGTTGGCTTCAACCATCTCTTTCTTCGCGCGGCGGGCCTTGGCCTCACCGATCGACATGCGACGGTTGATATCCTTGATTTCTGCGATGGTCAGACCGGTTTCGGTTTCCAGCGCGATCAGTTTCTGCTGGCAACGAATGATGTCCGGTTGCACGCGACCAATGGCTTCGGCGTATTTGCTCTTGCCTTTGGCCAGGGCGTCGGACCAGCTTTCGTCGACTTCGTTGCTCGGGAACTGACGCAGGAAATCGGCGCGTGGCATACGTGCATCACGTACGCACAGTTGCATGATCGCGCGCTCTTGCTGACGCAGACGATCCAGGGCACTGCGGACACGCTCGACCAGGCCTTCGAATTGCTTCGGCACCAGTTTGATCGGCATGAACAGCTCGGCCAGTGCGAGCAACTCGGCAATCGCTGCCTTGTTGTTGCGACCGTGCTTTTTCAGGGCCTTGCGGGTGATTTCCATCTGGTCAGCCACGGCGCCGAAACGCTGGGCAGCGATGACCGGATCCGGACCGCTTTCGGCTTCTTCTTCGTCATCGGAAGATTCGGCTTCATCGTCGTCGGTGTCGTCGTCGGCTTTCGCCACTTTAGCTTCGACAGGCGGCGGCACTTCGGCAGGCGGCGCAATGCCGTCGTCCGGGTCGATATAACCGCTCAGAACGTCGGACAGGCGACCACCTTCGGTGGTGACGCGGGTGTACTCGGAGAGAATGTGGTCAACCGTGCCAGGGAAGTGCGCGATTGCGCTCATCACTTCACGGATGCCCTCTTCGATACGCTTGGCGATTTCGATTTCGCCTTCACGAGTCAGAAGCTCGACCGTACCCATTTCACGCATATACATGCGCACAGGGTCAGTGGTGCGACCGATATCGGTCTCCACCGCTGCCAACGCGGCGGCTGCTTCTTCCGCAGCGGCCTCGTCGGTATCGGCGTCGGCCAACATAAGGGCGTCCGCATCCGGAGCACTCTCGTGTACGGGGATCCCCATGTCGTTAATCATGCGGATGATGTCTTCCACCTGCTCAGGATCTGAAATATCCTCGGGCAGGTGGTCGTTGACCTCGGCGTAAGTCAGATACTTCTGCTCACGACCCAGTTTGATCAACTCAATAATACGAGACTGCTGTTGCGCTTTTCCGGACATAACACCCTATCCACTGAAGGTCTTGGCGGGCAAAAAACAAGCCGAGGATTATACCTGAGCTATGACCTCACGCGCCAGTTGAGGTCGGGTTTGATGCGGAAACATTGCGACTTAGTAGGTCGCGCAGTTGGTTTTTCTCTTCAACGCTCAGTTCGCTTTGACGCGCTTTCCTGAGCAACTGTTCCAGATTTCGCTCGCGTTGGCGGGCTGACAAGCTAGTAATGGTGTCGAAAAACTGTTGTTCAAGGTTATCGCCGTCAATCAGCCACTCCTTTTCTGCCAAAGCCTTGAGCAAGCGTCCCTGTTCAGTGCCGTGCCATCGCGCGATCAACTGAAATGAGTTTAGCTTGGGATTCTTCTGTACAGCTTCGAGCAGGGCCACAAGTAACTGGGCGTTGGTCTGATTCTCGTCCGCAATGTGCCCGGCATCTTCGACGCGCTTGGCCAATTGCGGGTGATGAAGCAGTGTGCGCAGGGCGGTCAGGGTTGGCGACTCGACGCCAATCGGTGTGCGCGGGCGCTGCTGATCGCGATCACCGCCACGTTTGCCGTTCTTGTCCCAGGGCTTTTTGTCCCACTTCTTGCCACCAGCACCGGGCTTCTTGGGCGTCCACTCCTGCTGCGGCACATACATGTCCTGTGCCTGCGGCTGATGGTAGTCGCTGTAGTCAGGCATTGCGTCGTAATCGATGCCCGGATCGTAGGCAGGAGGCGCTTCCTGCGGTGCGCTTTGTGCCAGCTGACTGACGGTTTCGCTGCTCAGGCCGGTGATTTCGGTCAGGCGCTGACGCATCAGAATACGCAGGTTGGCGCCCGGCACTTTGTCGATCAGTGGTGCGGCGAGGGTGGCCATGTGGGCCTTGCCTTCGAGCGAGCGCGGATCGGCTTCTTCGGTCAATTGCTGGAAGAAATAATCCGCCAGTGGCTGAGCATGCTGATTGATCCGGGCCTTGAAGGCGTCAGTGCCTTCGGCGCGCACCAAGGTATCCGGGTCTTCGCCTTCGGGCAGAAACAAAAAGCGCGCCCGGCGGCCGTCTTGCAGGCTTGAAAGCGTAGCTTCGAGCGCGCGCCAGGCGGCGTTACGGCCGGCCTGGTCACCGTCGAAACAGAACAACACGTTCGGTACGACGCGGAACAGGCGCTTCAAATGTTCTTCGCTGGTCGCGGTGCCCAGCGTCGCGACGGCATTCTTCAGCCCCTGCTGTGCGAGGGCGATGACGTCCATGTAGCCTTCGACGACGATGATTTCGTCGAGGTTGCGGTTGTTCTTGCGTGCTTCATAGAGGCCGTAGAGTTCCTGGCCTTTATGGAATACCGGGGTTTCCGGTGAGTTCAGGTATTTCGGCTTGTCGTCGCCGAGTACGCGGCCACCGAAAGCGATGATCCGCCCGCGGGTGTCGCGAATCGGGAACATTACGCGATCGCGGAAGCGGTCATAGCGTTTGCCGGTTTCGGCGTTCTCGATCAGCAGGCCAGCGTCGATCATGGCCTTCTGCTGCAATGTATCGCTGCTCAAGTGCTTGAACAGATTGTCCCAGCCCGGCGGCGCGAAACCGAGGCCGAAATCCCGGGCGATCTCGCCAGTCAGGCCGCGTCCTTTTAGGTAATCCACCGCAGCTTTGCGTGCTGGATGGCTCTTGAGCGCCTGCCGGTAAAAGTCGGCGGCGGCGGTGAGCAGCGGATACAGCGGCGAATCGGTCGGCTGCCGTGGCTTGCGCTCGCGGCCGCTTTCTTCGCGGGGGATTTCCATACCGGCGGCTTTGGCCAGATCTTCGACAGCCTGGGGGAAATCCAGGTTGTCGTGATCCATGAGAAAGCCGAGGGCATTGCCGCCGGCGCCGCAGCCGAAACAGTAATAGAACTGCTTGTCGGGGCTGACGCTGAAAGACGGGGTTTTCTCTTTGTGAAACGGGCAACAGGCGGTGTAGTTCTTGCCGGCCTTCTTCAATTGCACGCGCGAACTGACCACGTCGACGATGTCGGTGCGGTTCAGCAGGTCGTCAATGAAGCTCTGGGGAATCAGCCCGGCCATGGCGTACTCGTCGTCTGCGCTGTAATAAGTCCGATGCGAAAGGCTGCCGAACGCGGGTCATTGTTTGAAGCGCGCAAAATATGCGGCTCGACCGGTGTCGTCTGCGTAATCGCTGTCGGGAAGTGTATCTGCCGAAAATCCACTGACGTTAGTACTCATCAGCCTTCGACTATTTGAAAGTGTTGCGCTGAATCCGCTGACGGCCGGTTAGGGGCCTCGGATAGCTCAATAAAGCGGGCACGCATGCAGGTGCCTTGGGCTGATCGTCGTAAGAGGAATCAGTGGGTGTGCTCGTCAGTAGCCTTGAAAGGCTCGTCAGAAAAGACGTGCACCGCTGGCAAAAGAGCCAGGTCTGACGTGTGAAGCAGATTCGTCTTGGTCGCGTGTGCGGCTTCGACGTTGAAGCATCAAGCGTTTTACGCAAATGCCATTAGCCCGGCTGAGAGCCGGGCTTAGGCAAAGAAGCTTGCAACGAACGTCTGTGTATTAGTACAGACGAACGGCGCGGCGCTGTTCGCGCTGAACTTTCTTGGCGTGACGCTTAACAGCGGCTGCTGCTTTGCGCTTACGCTCAGAAGTTGGCTTCTCGTAAAATTCGCGGCTACGAACTTCAGCCAGTACACCGGCTTTTTCGCAGGAGCGCTTGAAACGACGCAGAGCTACGTCGAAGGGTTCGTTCTCTTTAACTTTGACGGCTGGCATCCAGAGCTACCTTCATTCATTACCGGGGTCAACATCCTCGCGGCAAAAGAGCACTTGAAGACGTCGGTTTTTAAGGGTTGCGGATGTTAACCCCTCATCGCTCGGAATGCAAAGCCTCTGATCGAAAACCGCTGGTCGGGGCATCACGCGGCGACTATTATGCGCGCCTTCGAATTCAGCCTAAACAAGGCGCAAACCCATGCTAGTACTGGGATTAGAAACCTCCTGCGACGAAACCGGTGTCGCATTATATGACAGCGAACGCGGCCTGCTGGCCGACGCACTGTTCAGCCAGATCGACCTGCACCGCGCTTATGGCGGTGTGGTACCGGAGCTGGCCTCGCGTGACCACGTCAAGCGCATGCTGCCCTTGATTCGTCAGGTGTTGGCAGAAGCCGACTGCGTGCCGACCGAGATCGACGCGATCGCCTACACCGCGGGTCCTGGCCTGGTTGGCGCGTTGCTGGTCGGCGCTTCCTGCGCTCAGGCGCTGGCGTTTGCCTGGGGCATTCCTGCGCTCGGCGTGCACCACATGGAAGGCCACTTGCTGGCGCCGATGCTGGAGCCGAAACCGCCCGAATTCCCGTTCGTCGCTTTGTTGGTCTCCGGCGGTCATACGCAACTGGTTCAGGTCGATGGCATCGGCCAATACAGTCTGCTCGGCGAGACGCTGGATGATGCCGCCGGTGAGGCATTCGACAAAACCGCGAAGATGATGGGTCTCAATTATCCGGGGGGGCCGGAAATCGCCAAACTGGCCGAGAAGGGCGTCGCAGGACGTTTTACCTTCCCGCGTCCGATGTGTGATCGCCCGGGTCTGCAATTCAGCTTCAGTGGTCTGAAAACCTCTGCGCTCAACGCCTGGCAGCAGTGCGTCAACGCCGGGGACGACAGCGAGCAAGCCCGTTGCGACATCGCGCTGGCGTTCCAGCAGGCCGTGGTGGAGACTTTGACCATCAAGTGCAAGCGTGCCCTGAAGCAGGCCGGTATGAAGCGTCTGGTGATTGCGGGCGGCGTCAGCGCCAATAAGGCGTTACGTGTTTCGCTGGAAAAGATGCTCGGCGACATGAAGGGCGATGTGTTTTATGCGCGCCCGGAGTTCTGTACCGACAATGGCGCGATGATCGCGTTTGCCGGTTGCCAGCGTTTGCAGGCCGGTCAGCAGGAAAGTCTGGCAATCAGCGTGCAGGCGCGCTGGCCGATGGAGCAATTGTCGGCGTTGTGATGAGTGGCGCTCATGGCCGGTATTTAAAAATGCCGTTCGCGCCCGGCAAACAGGTCGCGTAGATTGCCGCGGTGGCGCCAGACGATCAGCAGTGTCAGCGCGCTCATCGGCAGCAGCGCTTCCGGTTCCTGCCAGGCCAGCAAAGGCAAGGTCAGGGGCGTAGCGATAAGGGCCGCCAGCGAGCTGGTGCGGGTCAGGTAGAACGTCAGCAGCCAGGCGCAGATGGCCAGCAGCGCGGCGGGCGGATACAGGCCCAGCAGCATGCCGGCGGCGGTGGCAACACCTTTGCCACCACGGAAGCGGAAATACAGCGGGAACAGGTGACCGATCACGGCGCACACGCCGATCCACGCCTGATCCTGCAGCGAAAGGCCGGCAGTCGAAGCGATCAGCACCGGCACCAGGCCTTTGCACAGATCACCCAGCAAGGTCAGGATCGCCAGTTTGCGACCGGCCAGGCGCAGCATGTTGGTGGCACCGGCATTACCCGAGCCACTCATTCGCGGATCCGGGTTTCCGGTCAGGCGGCTGAGCAAAATGGCGAAGGACAGCGAGCCGAGCAGGTAGGCGAGAGTCGCCAGTAACCAAAACATGCTAACTATTCCGGGCGAGGACGCCCTGATTCTAACGGCGCATTGCGCCCTTGTCGTGCAGCGGAGAGAAGTGCTTGGACAGAGTGTTTATCGAAGGCCTGGAAGTCGACACCGTGATTGGTGCCTACGACTGGGAGCGCGGCATCCGCCAGTGCCTGCGGCTTGATCTGAGCTTCGCCTGGGATAATCGCCCGGCCGCGGCCGGTGATGACCTGACCCTGGCGCTCGACTACGCCAGCGTGTCCACGCGAATTCAGGCGTTTGCCGAGCAAGCGCAGTTTCAACTGGTCGAGACCTTTGCCGAACGTCTGGTTGAAGTGCTGATGAGCGAATTCAAGATCACTTGGGTACGCCTGAAGCTGACCAAGCCCGGCGCCGTTCCGGCTGCCAAGGGCGGCGTGGGTGTGGAGATCGAGCGCGGATGTCGCTGACTCAGGTCTACCTCGGGCTCGGTAGCAATATCGAGCGCGAAACCCATTTGCGCGCAGGGCTTGAAGCGTTGGCGACGTTTCTGGTGGATATCCGCTGTTCGGCGGTGTTCGAGAGCCAACCGGTGGGGATCAAAAGCGGGCCGTTCTTCAACTTCGTGGTGTCGGCGTATACCGATCTGCCGTTGATGGAGCTGGACCGACGCTTGAAATTCATTGAGGCGGATAACGGACGTTACGCGCCGGATCGCAAGGGCTTGCCGCTGGATATCGACGTGCTGTTGTATGGTGATCTGGCGGGGAATTTCGACGGACTGGTTCTGCCGCGCGCGGAGATTCTGAAAAATGCTTTTGTGCTGTGGCCGCTGTCGCTGATTGCGCCGGATCGCGTGCATCCGGGGGTGGGAAAGAGCTTCGCGACTTTGTGGGCTGAAGCGCAGATTGATCAGGTGCTGGCGCCAGTGCCGTTCGAATGGCGGGGTGAGCAGTTAACCCCGCCGAATCTTTAAAAGCAAAAGATCGCAGCCTGCGGCAGGTCCTGCAGAGAAACGCATATTCCCGTGTGGGAGCTGCCGCAGGCTGCGATCTTCTGATCTTGCTTCAGGCGTTCTCTTTGTAAGCCTTCAACGCCTTGAGCCGTTCACGCTTTAGCGCTTCGCCAAGCTCCGGCCCTTTGAATCCCTTCTCCAGCAACGGCTGCACCGCAACCTCTCGCGCAGCCTTCGCCGCACCGCGCAAATAATCCGCCTGTGGATAACTTCTCTGCTCCAGCCCTTTACGGCCTCGGGCGTCCATTTCGCATGCGGCGATAAACTCTTCAAACCGCTGCGGTCGGCGATACACGTCAAAACTCTGCAGCAGGTCAAGCAGCGTCGAGGCCTTCAACTCCAGCGCCCGGTGGCTGTGGGTGTGGTACTTGCCGACCAACAAGGCCAACTCCTGACAATCCTTTGGTGCCTTAAAGCGTTCGTTGACCGCTTTGATCAGCTTCAACCCCGTGTGCTCATGGGCGATGTGTCGCGGCCACTCTTCTTCCGGGGTCAGACCTTTGCCGAGATCGTGCAGCAGGCAAGCCCAGCGAACCGTCAGCGGTTGTTTGTGCCGCGCCGATTGCTCCAGGACGCTAAGGGTGTGCAGGCCGGTATCGATTTCCGGGTGATGCGCTTCAGGTTGTGGCACACCGAAAAGCGCGTCGACTTCCGGCATCAGTACTTTCAGCGCGCCGCAGTCGCGAAGCACCTGAATGAACACTTGCGGCTGATCTTCCATCAGTGCCCGGGAGATTTCTTTCCAGCTACGTTCGGCGGTCAACGCCTCCAGCTCACCGGACTCGCTGAGCTCATGCATCAATTCCAGCGTCTCCGGTGCGACGGTAAAACCCAGCCCGGCATAGCGCGCTGCGAAACGGGCAACCCGCAATACACGGAGGGGATCTTCGGCGAACGCCGGAGAAACGTGGCGCAGAATCCGGGCTTCCAGATCGCGCTGGCCATGGTAGGGATCGGTCAGATTGTGCTCATTGTCCTCGGCCATGGCGTTGATGGTCAGGTCGCGACGAATCAGGTCTTCTTCAAGCGTCACTTCGGGGCTGGCGTGAAAAGTGAAACCGCCATAACCGCGCCCGCTCTTGCGTTCGGTGCGAGCGAGGGCGTACTCCTCGCCGCTTTTGGGATGAAGAAACACCGGGAAATCCGCGCCGACCGGGCGATAACCCTGGGCGAGCATTTCTTCCGTGGTGGCACCGACTACGACCCAATCGATGTCAGTGACTGGTTTGCCCAGCAAGCGATCACGTACGGCACCGCCAACCTTGAAAATCTGCATAAAAAACCTCCGTTAGCCCGACAGAATAACCCTTGCGTCAGACTTTCGGAGGCCGGAACCGGATCAAAGATGAATGACGGCAAGGTCAAGTCGACCGTAATCCCCTTCGCTGTGTTCACTGCGGGGGGGAACGTGGTGGGTTTTCATGATCTGGTCGCCTTGCAGGGTTTCCAGATGGATATCGAAGCCCCACAGGCGATGCAGATGTTTAAGCACTTCGTCAGTGGAGTCTCCCAGCGGTTTGCGATCGTGCTGTTGGTGACGCAAGGTCAGTGAGCGGTCGCCACGCCGATCGATGCTGTAGATCTGCACGTTCGGTTCACGATTGCCGAGGTTGTATTGCGCGGCCAGGGTTTCGCGGATGATCCGGTAGCCGGGTTCGTCATGAATCGCAGGCACCAACAAGTCGTCCTTCTGATCGTCATCCATGATGCTGAACAGTTTCAGGTCACGGATCACCTTTGGCGACAGATACTGCAGGATGAAACTTTCATCCTTGAAGCTACTCATGGCGAATTTGATGGTCGACAGCCAGTCGCTCCCGGCAATTTCCGGGAACCAGTGACGATCCTCTTCGGTAGGTTCTTCACACATGCGCCGGATGTCGCGATACATGGCGAAACCCAGCGCGTAGGGGTTGATGCCGTTGTAGTAAGGGCTATCGAAACCTGGCTGGAACACCACACTAGTGTGCGAGGTGAGGAACTCCATCATGAAGCCGTCGGTGACCAGCCCTTCGTCGTACAAGTCGTTCATCAGCGTGTAGTGCCAGAACGTTGCCCAGCCTTCGTTCATCACTTGGGTCTGGCGTTGCGGGTAGAAGTACTGGGCGATCTTGCGCACGATCCGCACGATCTCGCGCTGCCACGGTTCCAGTAACGGCGCGTGTTTTTCGATGAAGTACAGGATGTTTTCCTGCGGCTCGGCGGGGAAGCGGGCGTTATCCTTGTCGCTGTATTTATCCGCGCCTTTGGGAATGGTGCGCCACAGATCGTTGATCTGCTTCTGCAGGTGCTCTTCACGATCCTTCTGCCGACGCCGTTCTTCTTCGGCGGAAATCGGATAAGGACGTTTGTAGCGGTCGACGCCGTAGTTCATCAACGCATGGCAGGAGTCGAGCAAGTCTTCTACTGCATCGATGCCGTGACGCTCCTCGCACTGCATGATGTACTGCTTGGCAAACACCAGGTAATCGATGATCGAGCTGGCGTCGGTCCAGGTGCGGAACAGGTAATTGCCCTTGAAGAAACTGTTATGCCCGTAACAGGCATGGGCCACTACCAGCGCCTGCATGCAGATGGTGTTTTCCTCCATCAGATAGGCGATGCACGGGTCAGAGTTGATCACGATTTCGTAGGCGAGGCCCATCTGCCCACGGCTGTACGACTTTTCCGTGCTGAGGAAGTGTTTGCCGTAGGACCAGTGGTGGTAGCCCAGTGGCATGCCCACCGAGGCATACGCATCCATCATCTGCTCGGCGGTGATCACTTCAATCTGGTTGGGGTAGGTATCCAGCGCATAGCGGGCCGCGATCCGGGCGATTTCGCGGTCATAGGTCTGAATCAGCTCGAACGTCCATTCGGAGCCGGTGGAAATGGGTTGGCGCTTCTGCTCTTTGGCGGTCATGTCACTAACCTGCGCTGGAAGAGTTCACGGAAGACCGGATAGATATCCCCGGCCGAGACCAGTTGCTGCTGGGCAAAAGTGTCAGAAAAGGCTTCGGCGATGCGTTCGTACTCGTACCACAAGGCCTGATGTTCGCGCGGGGTAATCTCCACATAAGTGTAGTACTGCACAAACGGCATGATCTGGTTGATCAGGATGTCGCGGCAGATTGGCGAGTCGTCGTTCCAGTTATCACCATCGGAAGCCTGCGCCGCGTAGATATTCCACTCGTTGCTCGGGTAACGCTCGGCCATGATCTCCTGCATCAGTTTCAGGGCGCTGGAAACGATGGTGCCGCCGGTTTCCCGTGAATAGAAAAACTCTTCTTCGTCGACTTCCCGGGCACTGGTGTGGTGGCGGATGAACACGACGTCGATCTTGTCGTAGTTCCGTTTCAGGAACAGGTACAACAGGATGAAAAAGCGTTTGGCGATGTCCTTGGTCGCCTGGGTCATGGAGCCGGAGACGTCCATCAGGCAGAACATCACGGCTTTCGAGCTGGGGTTGGGCTGTTTGATCAGCAAGTTGTATTTCAAGTCGAAGGTGTCGAGGAACGGCACACGATGGATGCGCGCGCTGAGTTTCTCGATTTCTGCCTCGAGCTCCTGAATATCGCCGAAGTTATCTGGCTCTTCGCGTCTTAGACGTTCAAGTTCTTCTTTCACTTCACGCAGTTTTGCCCTGCTGCTGCCGGACAAGGCAATGCGCCGAGCATGAGCCGAACGCAGCGTGCGGATGATATTTATCCGCGACGGGTTGCCTTCGTTGCTGATCCCGGCCCGCACGGTTTTGAAGGTGTCGGTACCGCTCAGGTTGCGTTTGACCAGGTTTGGCAGTTCGAGGTCTTCGAACATGAATTCGAGGAATTCTTCCTGAGTGATCTGGAAGACGAATTCGTCCATGCCCTCGCCGGAGTTGCCGGCCTTGCCCGGGCCGCGTCCGCCACCGCCTCCCGGCGGGCGGGCGATGTGTTCGCCGGCGGTGAACTCCTTGTTGCCAGGATGCACCACGGTCTGCTTGCCGCCACGGCCGTGGTGAAGCACCGGTTCGTCGATGTCGCGACCGGGAATACTGATCTGTTCGCCGTGCTCCATATCGGTAATGGAGCGCCGGCTGACCGCCTCTTCGACAGCCTTCTTAATGTGGTCACGGTAACGCCGCAGGAAGCGCTGACGGTTTACCGTGCTCTTGTTCTTGCCATTGAGACGTCGGTCGATCACATAACTCATAGGAAGCCCTCCGGGCAGCTTCAAGTTGTGAGCTTCAAGCTGCAAGTAAAAGCAGGTTCCCGGGCATCAGTGGGTTACGCGCTTTGTTCTTGCAGCTCGTAGCTAGAAGCTTGCAGCTGCTTCACTGCGACTTCCGTACCCGTAGGTACCATTCGGAAAGAAGCCGTACCTGTTTGTCGGTGTAGCCGCGTTCGACCATTCGAGTGACGAAGTCGTTGTGCTTTTGCTGATCCTCTTTGCTGGCCTTGGCATTGAAGCTGATGACTGGCAGCAGGTCCTCGGTGTTCGAGAACATTTTCTTCTCGATGACCACCCGCAGTTTCTCGTAGCTGAGCCAGGTCGGGTTCTTGCCGTTGTTGTTGGCCCGTGCGCGCAGTACGAAGTTGACGATCTCGTTGCGGAAATCCTTCGGATTGCTGATGCCGGCCGGTTTTTCGATTTTCTCCAGTTCTTCGTTCAGCGCGACGCGGTTGAGAATCTCGCCGGTTTCCGGATCGCGGTATTCCTGATCCTGAATCCAGAAGTCCGCGTACAGCACGTAGCGGTCGAAGATGTTCTGGCCGTACTCGCTGTAAGACTCGAGGTACGCGGTCTGGATCTCCTTGCCGATGAATTCGATATAACGCGGCGCCAGGTATTCCTTCAGGTAGCGCAGGTAGCGCTCGCGGGTTTCGGCCTGGAATTGCTCCTGTTCGATCTGCTGTTCCAGCACATAGAGCAGATGCACCGGGTTGGCGGCGATTTCATGCGGGTCGAAGTTGAAGACCTTGGAGAGGATCTTGAACGCGAAGCGGGTCGACAGCCCGTTCATGCCCTCGTCGACGCCTGCCGAGTCGCGGTATTCCTGGATCGACTTGGCCTTTGGATCGGTGTCCTTGAGGTTTTCGCCGTCGTAGACGCGCATCTTCGAATAGATGTTGGAGTTTTCCGGCTCCTTGAGGCGCGACAGCACAGTGAACTGTGCGAGCATCTTCAAGGTGTCCGGCGCGCAATGCGCTTTGGCCAGGGAGCTGTTGAACAGCAGTTTGTCGTAGATCTTCACTTCGTCGCTGACGCGCAGGCAATACGGCACTTTGACGATGTAGATCCGGTCGATGAACGCTTCGTTGTTCTTGTTGTTGCGGAAGGTGTGCCATTCCGATTCGTTGGAGTGGGCGAGCAGGATCCCGGTGAACGGAATCGCGCCGAGGCCTTCGGTACTGTTGTAGTTGCCTTCCTGAGTCGCGGTCAGCAACGGGTGGAGCACCTTGATCGGTGCCTTGAACATTTCGACGAATTCCATCAGGCCCTGGTTGGCCCGGCACAGCGCACCGGAATAGCTGTAAGCGTCGGCGTCGTTCTGTGGGTATTCCTCGAGTTTGCGGATGTCGACTTTACCGACCAGCGCCGAGATGTCCTGGTTGTTCTCGTCACCCGGTTCGGTTTTGGCCACGGCGATCTGGTTGAGGATCGACGGGTACAGCTTGACCACGCGGAACTGACTGATGTCGCCACCGAATTCGGCCAGGCGTTTGGTCGCCCATGGCGACATGATGGTATTCAGGTAGCGCCGTGGAATGCCGAAGTCTTCCTCGAGGATCGCGCCATCTTCGGTTGCGTTGAACAGACCCAGTGGTGATTCGAATACCGGCGAGCCCTTGATCGCATAGAAGGGCACTTTTTCAATCAGTTGTTTCAGCTTCTCGGCCAAGGACGATTTACCGCCGCCGACGGGGCCGAGCAGATAGAGGATTTGTTTCTTCTCTTCCAGGCCTTGGGCGGCATGGCGGAAATACGAGACGATCTGGTCGATGCATTCTTCCATCCCGTGGAAGTCTTCAAAGGCCGGATAGCGACGGATCACCTTGTTGGAGAAGATGCGTGACAGCCTCGAGTTGGTCGAGGTGTCGAGCAGTTCCGGTTCGCCGATGGCCAGCAATAGACGCTCGGCGGCGGAAACGTAGGCGCTACGGTCTTTCTTGCACAGCTCCAGGTACTCTTGCAGCGAGAGTTCTTCCTGGCGTGTGGACTCGAAGCGTTGTTGGAAGTGGCTAAAGATACTCATGACGTCACCTCGCTCGATACGTGGAGCCGACGCCGGATCACTCAGTCGATGCTGGCAAACAACCGTTTTGGCAGCTGTTTGTTTACCCCCCAGAACACTTTCACGATCGACAATCGTGAAAGTCACTCCCGATGACCCGTGCGCCGGTGTACCGGCTCTCCCCTGATTTGGATGGCCTGGGCTTAAGGATAGTTGGGAATTCGGGAGGTAAAGGCGAGATACGTAATTAGTTGTGGCAAGACCGTTCGTCTGCCCGCGCAGGCCCACGGCAGCCGGGGCCTGCGCGTGACAAAAAAATTATTCGGCGGTGCCTTGCGCAGTTTCCGCAGGATAAGTCGTACGCCACAGCTCGAAGCCGCCGTCCATGCTGTAGACGTCAGAGAAGCCTTGGCTGATCAGGTACGCCGCGGCACCCTGGCTGGAATTGCCGTGGTAGCAGACGACCACGGTCGGCGCATCAAGGTCAGCGCCTTGAATGAAAGCGTGCAGGGAATGATTGTCCAGATGCTTCGAGCCGCTGATATGCAGGGCGGCGAAAGTCGCCGGGTCGCGCACGTCGACGACAACGGCGCCTTGTTCACGCAGGGCCTGGGCCTGTTCCGGGGGGATTCGTTTGAATTCGCTCATGGCGGGTTCCTGTTGCTCGGCTGAAAGCGCAGTCTAACGCGGTGCGCTGACTGGCGAAGTTTGGGGGATAAGTGGTGCGACGGTCGGGGCGAGGCCGCCGTGTTCATCGCATTTGCATGACAGCCGTTCGCCGCTGTCGACATTCATCAGGGTCAGGCTGCCGCCCCAGACACAACCAGTGTCCAGTGCCGAGATGCCTGGCTCATGGATATTGCCCTCGAGTGCCGCCCAGTGGCCGAAGATGATCCGCAAGCCTTTGGTCTTGCGATCCTTGTGCTGGAACCACGGTTTGTAGCCGGGCGGGGCGGTGTCCAGACCTTCCTTGCTCTTGAGGTCGAGTTTGCCTTCGGCGGTGCAGAAGCGCATGCGCGTGAAGTAGTTGGTGATGACGCGCAGGCGAGTGACGCCTTTCAGGTCGTTGTCCCATTTCGCCGGATCGTTGCCGTACATGCCGTCGAGGTAAGCGGGGAACAGGTTGTCGTCACGCAAGGCGGTTTCGACTTCGTCGGCGCATTTCAGCGCGCGACGCAGCGACCATTGCGGTGGAATGCCGGCGTGAACCATGGCGACATCACGCGTCTCGTCGTAGTGCATCAGCTTTTGCTGGCGTACCCATTCCAGCAGCTCGGCGCTGTCCGGAGCATCGAGAATCTCGCGCAAAGTGTCGGACTTCTTCAAGCGCTCGATATTTCTAGCCGCTGCCAGCAGATGTAGGTCGTGGTTACCGAGCACGCAAATCAGCGATTCACGCATGCCATACAGAAAACGCAGGGTTTCCAGTGATTGCGGGCCACGGTTGACCAGGTCACCGACCAGCCACAGTCGATCAAGCTTTGGGTCGAACGCCACTTGCTTGAGCAGGCATTTCAGCGGTTCAAGGCAGCCCTGCAGGTCGCCGACGGCATACGTCGCCATCAGTGCAAAGATCCGGGAACGGCGAGGCGGAACGGCTTGATGATGGCGTCGAAATGTTTGCCATCGTCGGCGACCATTTCGTAGGTGCCCTGCATGGTGCCGACCTTGGTGGTCATCACTGTGCCGCTGCTGTAGGTGTGGCTCTGGCCGGCATCGATCAGCGGTTGCTGACCGACCACGCCTGCACCGCGCACCTCCTCTACATGGCCGTCGCCATCGGTGATCACCCAGTGTCGCGACATCAGGCGTGCGGGCTGCTCGCCATTGTTCTGAACGGTAATGGTGTAGGCGAAGGCGAAGCGGTCGTGCTCGGGTTGCGATTGGTCTGCCAGATAGCGGGTAACGACGCTGACATCGACCTGGTAACGGGAATCGGACATGCAAGAGGCCTTAAACGAAGCGGAACGCGGGGCGTAGCTGATGGGGATTCAGTCTAGGCAAGTATCGGGCAGTAAACCAGAGTGGCGTCCTGCCCGATAGCGTTCATCGTTTATCAGTCGGCGGCGGGGGAGGCCGGGACTTGTACCGCGAGCTGGTCGGCCAGACGTACGAACGCGGCCAGATCCAGTTGCTCCGGACGCAAGCTGCCATCGACGCCGGCGGCTTCGATCTCGGCATTGCTGAGCAGTTGCTTGAGAGTGTTGCGCAAGGTCTTGCGGCGTTGGTTGAACGCTTCGCGCACCACGCGCTCCAGCAGCTTGTGATCCTTGGCGGGGTGCGGCAGTACGGCGTGCGGCACCAAGCGGACGATGGCCGAGTCGACCTTCGGCGGCGGGTTGAACGCGCCCGGACCCACGTTGAACAGATGTTCTACACGGCAGTGGTACTGAACCATGATCGACAGACGACCCCAGTCACCACCACCCGGGCCTGCAGCCAGACGCTCGACCACTTCTTTCTGCAGCATGAAGTGCATGTCGCGAATGATGCCGGCATTGTTCAGCAGGTGAAAAATCAGCGGCGTGGAGATGTTGTACGGCAGGTTGCCAACCACACGCAGGCTGTTTGGCGCGGCGTTGAGCGTGTTGAAGTCGAACTTCAGTGCATCGCCCTGATGCAGGTTGAAGTTGCTCTTTCCGGCAAACTGCTGGTTGAGGATCGGGATCAGATCCTTGTCCAGTTCCACCACGTCGAGTTGTGCGCCGGAGTTGAGCAGGCCGGCGGTCAGTGCGCCCTGGCCCGGGCCGATTTCCAGCAGGCGATCTTCAGACTTGGCGCTGATGGAGCGCAGGATGCGGTCGATGACGCCGGCATCGTGCAGGAAGTTCTGGCCAAAGCGTTTGCGCGCCTTGTGTTGGTATTGCTCGGTCATAAACGGGTCTCGGCCATCTGGTAGGCGGTTTCCAGGGCGACTTGCAGGCTGCCGGTATCGATCTTGCCGCTGCCGGCCAGATCCAGGGCGGTGCCGTGATCGACCGACGTGCGGATGATCGGCAGACCAAGGGTCACGTTGACGGCAGCGCCGAAGCCTTTGTACTTAAGCACAGGCAAACCCTGGTCGTGGTACATCGCCAGCACTGCGTCGCAGTGCTCCAGATATTTGGGGGTAAACAGAGTGTCGGCAGGCAGCGGGCCACGAAGGTCCATGCCCTCGCCGCGCAGGCGCTCTAATGTCGGTTCAATGATGTCGATTTCTTCATGGCCCAGGTGTCCGCCTTCACCGGCGTGCGGGTTGAGTCCGCAAACCAGGATGCGCGGGCGGGCGATGCCGAATTTATTTTGCAGGTCGCTGTGCAGGATCCGTGTCACGCGCTCCAGCCGTTCGGGTGTGATTGCGTCCGCAATCTCGCGCAGGGGCAGGTGAGTGGTGACCAGTGCCACGCGCAAACCGCGGGTGGCGAGCATCATCACCACTTGGGCGGTGTGGGTCAGGTCAGCGAGAAATTCCGTGTGCCCGGAAAAGGCGATGCCGGACTCGTTGATCACGCCTTTGTGCACAGGTGCGGTGATCATTCCGGCGAAATCACCCTTCAGGCAGCCATTGCCGGCGCGGGTCAAGGTCTCGAGGACGAATGCGGCGTTGGCTTTGTCCAGTTGCCCGGCA
Source organism: Pseudomonas sp. Mb7 (assembly GCF_054790525.1). NCBI lineage: Bacteria > Pseudomonadati > Pseudomonadota > Gammaproteobacteria > Pseudomonadales > Pseudomonadaceae > Pseudomonas > Pseudomonas sp. Mb7. Next base: position 5,012,201 of record NZ_CP186501.1, on the reverse strand, counting down.
ACCACGGGAGCGCTGAGTGGTGTGTCCCAGACATATAGGCTGCCTGCGGGTGCAGGAGCATCCGGCCAGATGCCAGGCGCAACATCCAGCAAAGTGACGGCCAGCCCCAACTGCGCGGCCCGCTCGGAGAGCAGGTCGCGGCTGGTGATGGCAATCAGGGGATGTGGCTGGGCTTGCGAGGCGAGCAGCAGGCACAGGTCGGGGCCGATGCCGGCTGGTTCGCCGGGTGTCAGCGCGAAACGCTGGGGTTTCACTGCGCTGCCTGGTCTGCACCAGGGAGTTTGATCTCTACGTACGCTTCGTCACGGATCTGACGCAGCCAGGTTTGCAGCTCTTCGTCGTATTTGCGGTTACGCAGTACGGTCATGGCTTGCTGCTCGCGGGCCTGTTCAGTGCTGTCGGTGGCGCGACGGCCAAGGACTTCCAGAACGTGCCAGCCATATTGAGTCTGGAATGGCTTGGACAGCTGACCTTGTGGGGTCTTGGCCATCACTTCGCGGAATTCCGGTACCAGTGCGTTCGGGTCGATCCAGTTCAGGTCGCCGCCGTTGAGCGCCGAACCCGGGTCTTCGGAATAGCTTTTCGCCAGAGTGGCAAAATCTTCACCGGCCAGAATGCGCTCGTACAAGGATTGAACCAGTGCCTTGGTCTTCGCTTCATCGCGAATCGGGCTCGGCTTAACCAGAATGTGACGTACATGCACTTCGTCGCGCATCTGCGCTTCGCCACCACGTTTTGCCAGCAGCTTGAGGATGATGAAACCACCCGGCGTGCGTGCAGGTTGAGTGATGTCGCCAACAGCCATGCTGCTCAACTCGCGGTCGAACGGCGGAGGCAGTTGCGCGGCTTTACGCCAGCCCATGTCGCCGCCTTCCAGAGCGTTGTCGCTGCCGGATTTGGCAACGGCCATCTGGCCGAAGTCAGCGCCTTGCTTGAGCTGCTGGTAAACCTCCATGGCCTGACGGGCAGCACTCTGAATCGCGTCAGAGTTGGCGCTTTCCGGCGTCGGGATCAGGATGTTGGCCAGGTGCAGCTCTTCGGACAGTTGCATTTTGCCCAGGTCGGAAGCGAGGAAGTTCTTCACTTCCTGCTCGGAAACCTGAATGCGTTCTGCCACGCGACGCTGACGCACGCGGCTGATGATCATCTCGCGTTTGATCTGATCGCGGGCGTCGTCATAGTTCAGGCCGTCGCGAGCCAGAGCAGCACGGAACTGCTCAACCGACATGTTATTGCGCTGGGCAATGGTGCCGACCGCCTGGTTCAGTTCTTCATCGGTGATGCGGATGCCGGAGCGTTCGCCGATCTGCAGTTGCAGGTTTTCGACGATCAGGCGCTCAAGCACCTGTTGATCCAGTACGCCAGGAGGCGGCAAGCCGCCGCCACGCTTGGCGATGGTCTGCTGTACTTCGTGGACGCGTTGATCCAGTTGGCTCTGCATGACCACATCGTTGTCGACGATCGCTACCACTTTGTCGATGGATTGAACTGCGGCGTTCGCCGCAGTACCCAGGAACAGCGCGCCCAGCATCAGCGGGCGCAGACAATCAGAAAGCTTGGTCTTCACGTTCACGATAACCTTGAATGCCTTTGTCGAGGAAGCTCTCTACCTTGGCGCCAGTGAGGCCGCCGAGTCCCTTCAGAACAATTTGGAGGAAGACGCCATGGTCGCCTTTTTCGTTTTGCGGAGCTTCCTGGCTGAACTCGTCATAGGAAACCCAGTAACGGTTGATCAGGCGCAGTTTCCAGCAGCAGTTGTCGTACTCGAAACCACCGAAGGCTTCCAAGGTACGGTTACGGTTGTAGTCATACTGCCAGCGGCTGATCGCGTTCCACTGTGGAACGATCGGCCAGATAACCGAGAAGTCATGCTGCTGGATCTTGTAGTAGTCCTTCACGTAGCCAGGTGTGCCCGGAGTGCCGTAGTCACCACCACCCACCGACCATTTGCCGGTGTTTTGGTCATAACGGACCTGGTCATTGCGATAGCGGTAGCCGGCGTTGATAACCTTGTTCGGGTTGTCTTCAGGCTGATAGTGGAACATCGCGCTGCCGGAACGTGGGCTGCGGCTGTCCGGATCCCAGTTGTAGTCGGCCGTGGTGCGCCAATCGCGGTTCCAGCGGTATTCGTATTCCAGTGCATATGGCGAAACGTTGGATTTCGCGTCGTCACGGGTTTTGGCATCGATACCTGGCAGTTGAACTTCGCGATCCTTGAAGTACAGAGCCTGGCCGACACTGATGCGTTGACGCTCGAAACCGTCGTCTTCGATCCAGCGGCTGGTCACGCCCAGCGACAGTTTGTTCTCGTCGCCGACACGGTCGGAGCCGGAGAAGCGGTTGTCACGGAACAGCGACGAGTAGTTGAAGGTGTACTCGCTGGTGTCGAATACAGGAATGTCTTCCTGATTCTCCTCGGGCACGTAGAGGTAGAACAGTCGCGGTTCCAGCGTCTGACGGTAGTTCTTGCCGAAGAAAGACGTGTTGCGGTCGAAGTAGAGGCCGCTGTCGATGCTGGCGATTGGCACGCCACGGTTCTGATTGCTACCGAACTTGCCACCTACGTAGTCGGTGCCTGCCGCAGCTGCAGCATTCTGCTGAGCAACGATCTGCGACTTACCGGTACCGTCCAGATCCAGCTGATACTGGGTGTACTGATACTTCAGCGATGGCTTCAAGAAGCCATAGGTCCAGTTCATCGGCAGGCTGACACCCGGCTTCAAATTCAGACGGTCGCCGTTGGCACGGGCCAGGCCTTGAACGTTGGTATCCAGACGCGGTGACGCGTTACCGTTTTCATCGATGAAGTTGCCAGTTTTCAAATCACGATCAAACCGCACAATCTCGGTCTCGTAATCGAAATTCAAACCTTCCGGATGATACGGCAGCTGACCATTGAAGGTGATCTGCGGCAGACGACCATACGGCGTGATGTTCGAAACAGTAGCCAATTGGTACTGCTGAGCATTCAAGCGAGCGGTATAGCTGTCGCCACGATAAGTAACCGCGCCCTGCTGGTTCACGAAGTCGCTGGATTTCACGCCAATCTGGTCAGTCTGCAGATCCTGGAAGTAATAAGGATCGCTGATCTTGGTGTAGTCGACTTCGGTGAGCACACGGGAGTCGAGACCACCCTTGTGCTGCCAGTTGTACATGTAGCGGGTTTTTTCGTAGTCGGTCTGCTTGCTGCGCTCGGTATCGTCATCGTTCAGATACGCCGCACCAAACTGACCTTCACTCGACTTGGTCAGGTAACGGAACTCACCCTCCACCAACATGCCACGCTTGCTCATGTAACGCGGGTACAACGTGGCGTCGTAGTTCGGTGCCAGGTTGAAGTAGTACGGTGTAACCAGCATGAAGCCGGTGTCGCTGCCGCTGCCAATGGTCGGCGGCAGGAAACCCGACTGACGACGGTCGTCGATCGGGAAGTAGATGTACGGCGTGTACAGAATCGGAATGTCTTTTACGCGCAACGTCACGTTGGTCGCGGTACCGAAACCGGTGGCCGGGTTCAAGGTGATGTTGTTGCCCTTGAGCTGCCAGGCGTTGCTGTTCGGTTCGCACGTGGTGTACGTGCCGTCCTTCAAGCGAATGATCGCGTTTTCCGCACGCTTGGCGTACAGCGCGTTACCGCGGATGCGCGATTTGTGCATCACGTATTCGGCGTTGTCGACCTTGGCTTCACCGGTGTCGAGCTGCACATCGGCGTGGTCGCCGACAATCAGCGCGCCGTTGTCGCGGATACGTACATCGCCATTGAGTTCGGCGCGGCTCTCGGCCTGATACAGGCTGGCCTCGTCGGATTCGACCTGCATGCTGCCCTGACGCAGGACAACATCACCGGCCAGCGTACCGACTTGATCATCGGTGTTATAGCGCGAGGCTTTTGCGCCGATAAAGGTCGGAGCATCGCTTTTGTTCGTCTTGTCATTCATGCCAGGACGAATCGGTTCGATATAGGCACCAGAGCAGTAAGGCCCGGTCTCGGCCAATTGGGCGGCGGTGAGCTTCTCGCGCGGAACCCAGTCGAGGTGACTGAAGTCTTCGCTACGGGATTTCAAACCGCGGCCCTTGGCTTCGGTGACCAGCGCCGTTTTAGGCGCTGTGTCGGCAGCCGAACCGTTCTCGGTCGCCGCTTCGCCCGTAGCACTGACGGCACTGCCGTCATGCACCGGACGCGGCGGCAACGCAGCAGCGGTTGATTTGGGCGCACAGGCCCAACCACCCGAAGCCGAGACGGAGCAGTCATACTGCTCGGCGGCAACAACGAATTGACTGGCCAGAGGTTGCATAGCCAGCAGACTGCCGGTTACCAACAACGGAAATTTTTTACGAAACGCGGGGGATTTCAATGCCATCTTATTAGTCCGGGCTTCCTGCGTGCCATCTGCCCGCGGTGTGGGCCGCACGCCTCTCGATGGTCTGAAAAAGATGCTGGATAATAAAGCATGACCCGCTTGACGGCTAGCGCCGTCGGAGACCCTTGCAATGCCTGACCAAGATGTACGCTTGCAACACCTGAAAGTTTGGCTCGATGAGCAGTTGGCAATCCTGTTTGCAGATCAGGGCTGGGGCACCGTGCCCCCGGCCACGTTGACTGCGGCCAGCAGCGACGCGAGTTTCCGCCGTTACTTCCGCTGGGAAGGCGAGGGGCGCAGCTTCGTCGTGATGGACGCGCCGCCCCCCCAGGAAAACTGCAAACCGTTCGTGGATATCGCTTTTTTGCTGGCGAAATCCGGAATAAATGTGCCGAAAATTTATGCCGAGGACCTCGAGCGCGGATTTCTTTTGCTCAATGACCTGGGCAACCAGACCTATCTCGACGTGATCGATGGCGAAAATGCCGACGCATTGTTCGCCGATGCCTTGCAAGCGCTGCTGGCTTTTCAGCAGTTGCCGATGGTTGCACCGTTGCCGAGCTACGACGTTGCCTTGCTGCGCCGTGAGCTGGAACTGTTCCCTGAGTGGTATGTGAAGCGTGAACTCGGTGTCGAATTCGATTCGACTCAGCAACAGCAGTGGCAGCAGGTTAGTGATCTACTGATCGACAGCGCACTCGCTCAACCCAAAGTGCTGGTACACCGCGACTACATGCCACGCAACCTGATGCTCAGCGAACCGAATCCCGGCGTGCTGGACTTCCAGGATGCGGTTTATGGCCCGGTGACCTACGACGTGACCTGCCTGTTCAAGGACGCCTTCCTCAGCTGGCCCGAAGAGCGCGTGCACGGCTGGCTGGAAAATTACTGGCAGCAAGCTTCGGCGCTGAACATTCCAGTGCAGCCGGACTTCGAAGACTTCCTGCGCGCCAGCGATCTGATGGGCGTGCAGCGCCATTTGAAAGTCATCGGCATCTTCGCGCGCATCTGCCACCGTGACGGCAAGCCGCGTTACCTGGCCGACGTGCCACGTTTCTTCTCCTATATAGAAGCGGTGATTGCGCGACGTCCGGAATTGGCCGAACTGCAAGCGCTGTTCACCAGCCTGCGGGGTGGAGCAACAGCATGAAGGCAATGATTCTGGCAGCAGGCAAAGGCGAGCGCATGCGTCCGCTGACCCTGACCACGCCGAAACCACTGGTGCGTGCCGGCGGTGTTCCCCTGATCGAATATCACCTGCGCGCCCTCGCGGCCGCAGGATTCAACGAGATCGTGATCAACCACGCCTGGCTCGGTCAGCAGATCGAGGATTATCTGGGTGACGGTTCGCGATTTGGTGTGAGCATTCAGTACTCGCCCGAAGGCGAGCCACTGGAAACCGGCGGCGGGATTTTCCGGGCGCTGCCGATGCTTGGCGATGATGCGTTCCTGGTGGTCAACGGTGATATCTGGACCGATTATGACTTCAGCGTCCTGCACCAGCCGATCAACGGACTCGCGCATCTGGTCCTTGCGGACAACCCGACGCATCACCCGAACGGTGATTTCACGTTGGCCGACGGCCAGGTGATCGATGGCCAGCCCGACGCTGCAACCCTGACCTACAGCGGCATCGCTGTGCTGCATCCGCAACTGTTCGATGGCTGCACCGACGGCGCGTTCAAGCTGGCACCGCTGCTGCGCAAAGCCATGGCGGCTGGCGAAGTGAGTGGCGAACGCCTGAAAGGTCACTGGGTGGATGTCGGTACCCACGAGCGTCTGGCCGAAGCTGAAGCCTTGATAGAAGCGAGTCGCTGACATGTTGTGGCCAGGGACTCTGATTGGAGCCGGAGCGGGTTTTGCGATTGCCAGCATTCCGGGGGCCATGCTTGGGGCATTGTTGGGGCAAGCGCTGGATCGGCGTCTGCACTTGCAGAGCTGGGGACACTTGCGGGAAAAACTCGGCGGTCGGCCGATGCTGCGCAACGACGAACTGTTGTTTGTGTTGCTCGGGCGTCTGGCCAAGAGTGATGGTCGGGTTACCGACGGGCATATCCAGCAGGCGCGCAACGAGATGCGTGCGCTGGAGATGAGTGAGCCGGCAACGCGCCGCGCCATCGCGGCATTCAACCGTGGCAAGTCTGAAAATGACAATCTGCGCGGTTATCTGCGGCGCTTGAGCGCGCAGCCCCATGCGGCCGAGGGTGTCTTGCGTGCGTGCTGGCGGATGGTCTGGGCCGATGGTCGTGCCGGCGTCAGCGAGCGTGAATTGTTGGCGCAGTGGGGCAAATGGCTGGGCTGGACAACGCATCAGGTGCAGGCGCTGGCCAGTGATTACGAACCGGGCAAGCGTCCGATCGTCAGTGCTGCAGTGAGCTATCAGGAGGCGATGCGTTTATTGGGTGTGTCGGCGTCCAGTGAACCGGCGCAGATCAAGCGGGCCTATCGGCGCCTGCTCAGTCGTCATCATCCGGACAAGATTGCCGGAACGGGGGCGACGCCAGCGCAGGTGCGTGAGGCGACTGATAGAACCCGGGAGCTGCACAATGCTTATACGTTGATTCGTGAGCGGCGGGATTTTCGCTAAACGTTAGATGTGTATCGTCTGCGCTGGCCTCTTCGCGAGCAGGCTCGCTCCCACAATGGATTGTGTATGCAGATCCAATGCGGGAGCGAGCCTGCTCGCGAAGGGAGCGACGCGGTTTGTCGGTCAGTCTGTGTTCTGCGGATTCAGCCAGCCACGCACCCGGCGGAACAACTGTTCCTGCTCAGCCTTGTTGTCTGGCAAGGCTCTGAGCGCCACTTGGCTGAACGCCGAAGTCTTCAAGCGCTTGCTCGCCTGCATGCGCTCCAGCGCGGCGTTGCGATCCAGCGGCTTGTCCATGTAGAAAATATCTGCGGTCGGCAGCTTCAGGGTTGGCGTCAGCTCGGCCAGTGGCGGTTTGGCCTTGGCTGGCATCTGTGCATCGACCATGACGAATTTCTCTACCTGCGCCGTTTGTTTCTCGCTCAGGTATCGCGCGGCCCAATAGGCACCAGTGCCGTGTCCGAGCACGACAATGCTGCGTGCGCTCTGCTGTTCGGCGTAGGCAATCGCGGCGTCGATGCGCGCGAAGATGCGTTCGGCGTCAGCCTTGGATTGTTCTTCAGTGGTTTCGGCGACCACTTGATCCGCCACTTCGGCTTCACCGCCAGCGGCTTGTTCAATTGGCTGCGCGGTGGTGGAGTCCTTGCTACCCGACTCCGGTGCTTTCGGCGCAACCGGCGCTTCAACCACGCGCGGTGCGATGGCGTCGCTTTGCAGGTCGGGCAGGGTGATACTCAGGCTGCTCCATTTTGCATCCGGCAGTTTGCGCCGCAATGGGCCGATTGCCTGCGGCCAGTCAGCGGTTTCGCCGGCGCCAGGGATGATGATCACCGCGCCTTTGGGCTCGGCGGTGTTGGCCGGTTTCCACAGGGCGAGGAAGCTGTCGCTGCCGGCCTGCAATTGTTGCTGTTCTTGCGCCGGGACTTTACGTTCCAGTGCGGCGGCCTCTTCCTGACTACGCTCTAGCAGTGGCTGGCGTTCGGCCGGTTTTTCTTCTGCCGGTTTTTCCGCCGCAGGAGTGGGGTCGGCGGCGTTGACGGAAAACGCACAGGGCAGGATCAGCGACAGGCACAATGCTGGCATTGCCAGGCGGTAAACAGAGGGCATCGGTTATTCCAGGCCAGAAAGTATCCCGGCAGCCTAATGGGTTGGTCAGAATTTGTCAGTGTATGAGACTTCAATGAAGCGATTTTGCTGCCTGTGGGTTATCGGCTGTTTGTGGTTTCCCTTGATGGGCTGGGCGGCGCCTGCGCCCCCGGCCCACGTTGCGCAATTGTCGGCGGGCCAGCAGCAATGGCTGGCGCAGCACAATGAACTGCGCGTCGGTCTGGTCCTGCAAGCACCGTATGCGCAATACGACCGGCGTTTGCAGCGGCTGTCCGGGGCTAACGTCGAACTGATGAAGTTGTTGGCCAAGACGCTCAATGTCGAACTGAGCTGGCGTAACTTTCAGGATCTCGCACAACTGGAAACCGCCGTGCGCGAGGGCGAGATCGATATCGCTCCGGGCCTGAGTCAAACCCCGAGTGCGTTGCGTCTGTGGCAGTTTTCCGATCCCTACATGCGCGTGCCGCAACTGGTGGTCAGTGAGCAGAAGGCCAGTGGCGTGGTCGATCTGGAGAAACTCGACAGCCAGGTCCGCGTCGCCGTGCGCATGCCCAGCAGCACCGCGGACTATCTGCGCAGCAACTATCCACACCTGAACCTGCAAGGCGTGCCGCTAGAGCGTCAAGCCTTGCAGTTGCTGTTGACGCAGCAGGCCGCCTACGCCGTGGTCGACGAGGCACAACTCGGGCGGTTGTCGGTAGAGCCGGAGTTCGCCGAACTGGTGGTGGTGGGCGATATCGGCCTGCCGCAACTGCTGCGAGTCGGCTCGCGCCGCGATTGGCCGGAGCTGGCCGGCATTGTGCAAAGTGCTTTGCGCGCGATCCCGGCCAAAGATCTGGAGCAACTGCACAACCAATGGCTGCAACCGAAATACCCGCGACTGTCGGAGTCGCCCGGCTTCTGGCAGAACCTCAGTCTGTTGTTTGCGGTGATCCTGCTCAGTTGTGTCGCGATCGTGCTCTGGCAGCGCCGCCAACAGCACAGCCTTGAGCAGCGATTGCTGGCCGCCCGGGAAGACATCGCCTTGCGCGCAGCCAGCGAAGAAGCGCTGCGGTTGACGCAGTTCTCCATCGATCAAAGCACCGTCGGCATCCTCTGGGTCAATTGGGACAGCCATGTGCGCTACGCCAATCGTGCGGCGGAAAACATGCTCGGTTACCCCTCAGGCGGATTGATCGAGCGTCCCCTGATCGACTTCGAGCCGGGACTGCACATGGATCGCTGGCTCAATCTGTGGAAGCGCGCGCGGGCCAGCGAAGAAGGGCCGCTGAGTTTCGAAACCAGTTGCGTGCGCGCCGATGGCAGTGTTTTGCCTGCGGACGTGTCGCTGAGTTTCCTGCGCTTTCGCGACAGCGAATACCTGGTGGTTTACCTCACGGATGTCACCGAGCGCCGCCGTGCACTGGCGGCGTTGCAGGAAAGCGAGGCGCGTCTGCAAGGCATTGCGGCGAATGTGCCGGGGCTGGTGTTCCGTCTGGAGCGGGCGCCAGTGACCGGGCAGATCGACTTTGCCTACATCAGCGAGGGCAGCGAAAGTCTGGTCGGTTATGCCCCGGCCACCATTGCCCATCGCGACATGGGCCTGCGCAGCCTGGTGCATCCCGAAGATAAGGCGAGTTATCACCGCACTCAGGATCAGGCGCTGGACACCGACAGTGACTGGTCATGGCAAGGCCGGATCCTCACGCGTCAGGGCGAGCAGCGCTGGGCCGAGATCAAAGCGATCACTCGCCAACTGGAGGACGGCGCGTACGTGTGGGACGGCATCGTCTGGGACATCAGCGAGAGCAAGCGTATCGAGCTGGAACTGGCGGCCTCCCGCGAGCAACTGCGCGAACTGTCGGCGCACCTTGAAAGCGTGCGTGAAGAAGAGAAGGCGCGAATTGCCCGCGAGGTTCACGATGAGTTGGGGCAGATGTTGACGGTGCTGAAACTGGAAACATCGATGTGCGAACTGGCCTACGCGCAACTCGATCCCGGTCTGAACGAACGGTTGAACAGCATGAAGCGCCTGATCGCGCAGTTATTTCAATTGGTGCGTGATGTGGCGACGGCGCTGCGACCACCGATTCTCGATGCCGGGATTGCGTCGGCAATCGAGTGGCAGGCGCGGCGGTTCGAGGCGCGTACGCAGATTCCATGCCTGGTGCAGGTGCCGGACAATCTGCCGGCGCTCAGTGATGCCAAGGCGATTGGCCTGTTCCGGATCCTGCAGGAGGCGCTGACCAATGTGATGCGCCATGCCCAGGCGCATACTGTGGAACTGACGCTGGCGCTGGAAGGCGACGAATTGTGTCTGACGGTCGCCGATGATGGCGTAGGATTCGTCGCTGCTGCCGGTCGGCCGACTTCGTTTGGGCTGGTGGGCATGCGTGAGCGGGTGCTGATCATGGGCGGGCGGCTGACGCTGGAGAGTGAGCCGGGGGAGGGCACCAGTCTGGTGGTGCGGGTGCCGGTGAGTGAGGTTTGAAGGTTTGTGGTGTTTGGGCTGACGCTATCGCGAGCAGGCTCGCTCCCACAGGGATTGGTGTGTACCTGAAATCTGGAGAAAAGATTTGATCCGAGTACTGGTAGCCGAAGACCACACCATTGTCCGCGAAGGCATCAAGCAATTGATTGGCCTGGCCAAGGATCTGCAAGTGGTGGGCGAGGCGAGCAATGGTGAGCAACTGCTCGAAACCCTGCGCAATGTGCCGTGCGAAGTGGTGCTGCTCGACATCTCCATGCCCGGCGTCAATGGCCTCGAAGCGATCCCGCGCATCCGTGCTCTGAACAATCCGCCAGCGATTCTGGTGCTGTCGATGCATGACGAAGCGCAGATGGCTGCTCGGGCGCTGAAGGTTGGCGCTGCCGGGTATGCGACCAAGGACAGTGATCCGGCGTTGTTGCTCACCGCCATTCGCAAGGTCGCGGCCGGTGGGCGTTACATTGATCCGGATCTGGCGGATCGCATGGTCTTCGAAGTCGGCCTGACCGATGCGCGGCCGCTGCATTCGTTGCTGTCGGAGCGCGAATTCTCGGTGTTCGAGCGCCTGGCCCAAGGCGCCAACGTCAACGACATCGCCCAGCAACTGGCCCTGAGCAGCAAAACCATCAGCACCCACAAGGCGCGTTTGATGCAGAAACTCAACATCACCTCGCTGGCCGAACTGGTCAAATACGCGATGGAACACAAACTCCTCTAAAGATCACCGCGATCAAAACTGTAGGAGTGAGCCTGCTCGCGATAGCGGTGGATCATTCACTGCTGTGGTGGCTGATCCACCGCTATCGCGAGCAGGCTCACTCCTACAGGGGATCTCCATAGCGCCAGAAATTTTAAGCATATCTGTTAGCGACACGCGCTTTTGCTTGTTCTTGCAGCTTGCAGCTCAACCCTCGCCACTGCCTTATCCATTAGCGCCATCCTTGTAGGGCAATCCCTACCCCCAACCTTCCATCCGGCTGAGGCGATTCTCTCCTGCGCCCCGATTTGCGCGCCTGTCAGCAACCACTAGGCTTAATCCACAAGCAGTCATCAACAACAAAGGTGTGGGTATGAGCCAGGTCGAAACAAACGCAGGGGCCAGTGATGTGCTGGTCAGCTTTCGTGGAGTGCAGAAGAGCTACGACGGCGAGAACCTGATCGTCAAAGACCTCAACCTGGACATCCGCAAAGGCGAGTTTCTCACCCTGCTCGGGCCGTCCGGTTCCGGCAAGACCACCAGCCTGATGATGCTCGCCGGTTTCGAAACACCGACCGCTGGCGAGATTCTGCTGGCCGGGCGCTCGATCAACAACGTGCCGCCGCACAAGCGCGACATCGGCATGGTGTTCCAGAACTACGCGCTGTTCCCGCACATGACCGTTGCGGAAAACCTCGCGTTTCCACTGACCGTCCGTGGCCTGAACAAAAGCGATGTCAGTGACCGCGTGAAAAAAGTCCTCAGCATGGTTCAGCTCGACGCGTTCGCCTCGCGTTATCCGGCGCAACTGTCCGGCGGTCAGCAACAACGTGTGGCATTGGCCCGTGCGCTGGTGTTCGAACCGCAACTGGTGCTGATGGACGAACCCCTCGGCGCCCTCGACAAACAGCTGCGTGAACACATGCAGATGGAAATCAAACACCTGCACCAGCGCCTCGGTGTGACCGTGGTCTACGTGACCCACGATCAGGGTGAAGCGCTGACCATGTCCGACCGCGTTGCGGTATTCCATCAAGGCGAAATCCAGCAGATCGCGCCGCCCCGCACCCTTTACGAAGAGCCAAAAAACACCTTCGTCGCCAACTTCATCGGCGAGAACAACCGCCTCAACGGCCGCTTGCTCAGTCAGAGCGGCGAGCGCTGCGTGGTCGAGTTGGGCCGTGGCGAAAAGGTCGAGGCGCTGGCGGTCAATGTCGGCCAGACCGGCGAACCGGTGACCCTGTCGATCCGTCCGGAGCGCGTCAGCCTCAACGGTTCGAGCGATCAATGCGTTAACCGCTTCTCAGGGAGGGTGGCGGAATTCATCTATCTGGGCGACCACGTCCGGGTGCGCCTGGAAGTCTGCGGCAAGACCGACTTCTTCGTGAAACAGCCGATTGCCGAGCTCGATCCCGCGCTCGCAGTCGGTGACGTGGTTCCGCTTGGCTGGCAGGTCGAGCACGTACGCGCACTCGATCCTCTTCTAGAGGCGAACTGATCGCCCCGGCAATACCAACACCAACCCTGCACGTGGAGAGAACAATAAATGTTGAGATCCCTGAAGTTCACCGCCCTGACCCTGGGCCTGATGGGTGCGGCAAGCGCAATGGCCGCTGGCCCGGATTTGACCGTGGTGTCGTTTGGCGGGGCGAACAAGGCGGCGCAAGTCAAAGCCTTCTATGCACCGTGGGAAGCGGCAGGTAACGGCAAGATCGTCGCCGGCGAATACAACGGCGAAATGGCCAAGGTCAAAGCCATGGTCGACACCAAGAGCGTGTCGTGGGATCTGGTCGAAGTTGAATCGCCAGAGCTGTCCCGTGGCTGCGACGAAGACATGTTCGAACAACTCGACCCGGCACTGTTCGGCAAGACTGAAGACTACGTCAAAGGCGCGATTCAGCCATGCGGCGTGGGCTTCTTCGTGTGGTCGACCGTACTGGCTTACAACGCCGACAAGCTGAAAACCGCACCGACCAGTTGGGCGGATTTCTGGGACACCAAGAAATTCCCGGGCAAGCGTGGCCTGCGCAAAGGCGCCAAGTACACCCTCGAATTCGCGCTGATGGCCGACGGTGTGGCGCCGAAAGACGTCTACAAAGAGCTGGCGAGCAAGGGTGGCCAGGATCGTGCGTTCAAGAAGCTTGATGAGCTGAAGCCAAGCATCCAATGGTGGGAAGCCGGCGCACAACCGCCGCAATACCTCGCTTCCGGTGACGTAGTGATGAGTTCGGCCTACAACGGTCGCATCGCGGCGGTGCAGAAAGAATCCAACCTGAAAGTGGTGTGGAACGGCGGCATCTACGACTTCGACGCGTGGGCCATCCCGAAAGGTCTGGACGCCAAGCGCGCCGAAGCGGCGAAGAAATTCATCGCCTTCTCGGTACAGCCGCAGCAGCAGAAAACCTACTCGGAAAACATCGCCTACGGCCCGGCCAACACCCAGGCTGTGCCTCTGCTGGCCAAGGACGTCCTGAAAGACATGCCGACCACCCCGGAAAACATCGCCAACCAGGTGCAGATCGACGTCAGCTTCTGGGCTGACAACGGCGAGCAACTGGAGCAGCGCTTCAATTCCTGGGCTGCGAAGTAACCCGAGCATACGGACCGAGGGCTTTCCGGATGATCGTTCCCACGCTCTGCGTGGGAATGCCGCCCGGGATGCTCCGCGTCCCTGTGACGCAGAGCGTCACTGGATGCGTTACCACGCAGAGCGTGGGAACGATCAGTACCCAAAGTTCGAGGTAGCGTTCGCCACCTCTGTAACGATCAAAGATTTGCGGAGTACGTCATGGCCATCGCCGTTCCCCTGAACGAGGGCACCAGCCCCACCTTGAAGCAGAAGCTCAAGCGCGCCGAGCGGGTCAACCGCTGGAAGGCTCAAGCGCTGATTGCGCCGCTGGTGCTGTTTCTGTTGCTGGTGTTTCTGGTGCCGATCGTGGCGCTGCTCTACAAAAGCGTCGGCAACCCCGAAGTGGTCGGCGGCATGCCGCGCACCGTGGCGGCCATCGCCAGTTGGGACGGCCGTGGCCTGCCCGCTGAACCGGTCTACAAAGCTGCCGGCGAAGACCTCGCCGAAGCGCGTAAAAACCAGACGCTGGGCGATTTGTCCAAGCGCTTGAACATGGAGTTGGCCGGCTATCGCAGCCTGCTGACCAAAACTGCCCGGGCGCTGCCGTTCGCCAGCGAACCGGCCTCCTATAAAGAAGCACTGGAAGGCCTCGACGAGCGTTGGGGCGACCCGGCCTACTGGCAAGCGGTCAAACGCAACACCAGCAGCATCACGCCTTACTACTTGCTGGCAGCGGTCGATCACCGTATCGACGACCTCGGCGAAATCGCCCCGGCCACCCCGGATCAGGCGATCTACCTCGACATCTTCGCCCGCACCTTCTGGATGGGTCTGGTCATCACCGTGATCTGCCTACTGCTGGCTTATCCACTGGCGTACCTGCTGGCCAACCTGCCGTCGCGGCAAAGCAACCTGCTGATGATCCTCGTGCTGCTGCCGTTCTGGACATCGATCCTGGTGCGCGTCGCCGCGTGGATCGTACTGCTGCAATCGGGCGGTCTGATCAACAGTGGGCTGATGGCCATGGGCATCATCGATAAACCGCTGGAACTGGTGTTCAACCGCACCGGCGTGTACATCTCGATGGTGCACATTCTGCTGCCGTTCATGATCCTGCCGATCTACAGCGTGATGAAAGGCATCTCGCCGACCTACATGCGCGCGGCGATTTCCCTCGGCTGCCACCCGTTCGCCAGTTTCTGGCGGGTGTACTTCCCGCAGACCTACGCCGGTGTTGGCGCCGGTTGCCTGTTGGTGTTCATCCTCGCTATCGGCTACTACATCACCCCGGCGCTGCTCGGCAGCCCGAATGATCAAATGGTCAGCTACTTCGTCGCTTTCTACACCAACACCAGCATCAACTGGGGCATGGCCACCGCGCTGGGCGGGCTGTTGCTGCTGGCGACCGTGGTGCTTTATCTGATTTACAGCTGGCTGGTCGGCGCCAGTCGCCTGCGCCTGAGCTAAGGGGAATTCGAAATGCTGAGTCCTTACATGTCGCCCATTGAACGGGTGTGGTTCTACAGCCTGCGGATCCTCTGCGGCCTGATTCTGTTGTTCCTGATTCTGCCGGTGCTGGTGATTATTCCGCTGTCATTTAACTCGGGGAGTTTTCTGGTCTATCCGCTGCAGGGTTTCTCGCTGCAGTGGTACCACGACTTCTTCGCCTCGGCGGAATGGATGCGCGCACTGAAGAACAGCATCATTGTTGCCCCAGCGGCGACGGTGCTGGCGATGATATTCGGTACGCTGGCGGCGATTGGTCTGACTCGCGGTGACTTCCCCGGCAAAGCGCTGGTGATGGCGCTGGTGATTTCGCCGATGGTGGTGCCGGTGGTGATCATCGGCGTGGCGAGTTATCTGTTCTTCGCGCCGTTGGGTTTGGGTAACAGCTTTTTCTCGCTGATTGTGGTGCATGCGGTGTTGGGTGTGCCGTTTGTGATCATCACCGTGTCGGCGACATTGCAGGGGTTTAACCACAACCTGGTGCGGGCGGCGGCGAGTCTCGGTGCATCGCCACTGACGGCGTTCCGCCGGGTGACCTTGCCGCTGATTGCGCCGGGGGTGATTTCCGGGGCGCTGTTTGCGTTTGCGACTTCGTTTGATGAGGTGGTGGTGACGTTGTTTCTCGCCGGGCCTGAGCAGGCGACGTTGCCTCGGCAGATGTTTAGCGGGATTCGTGAGAACCTGAGTCCGACGATTGCCGCTGCTGCCACGTTGCTGATCGCCTTCTCCGTCATTTTGCTGCTGACCCTGGAATGGCTGCGCGGGCGTAGCGAAAAACTGCGTACGGCTCAGGTTTAAGGGCCAGGTCAAAAGCCACCCCCTCACCCCAACCCTCTCCCCCATGGGGGCGAGGGGGAAGGGAGCAAATCTTCATGTTTTTCAAAACCTGAATCCGACTTGGTATCGCACGTCGGTGTATCTCCTCCATGCACCTCGGTCAGTCTTTTTACCTTCTGGGGAGAAGGGAGCAGATCGTTGTGCTTTTCAAAATCCGAGTTCGACTAGGTATCGCACGTCGGTGTACCTCTTACATTCACCTCGGTCAGTCCCCTCTCCCTTTGGGAGAGGGCTAGGGTGAGGGGCTCTTGCTCTTGCGCTCGATAGGTCATTCACCACCTGAATAGCAGACAACCCCAAATCCCCAGCTAATCTTGTGCCCAGCTCCCACATCTATAAGAGGCTGCGCACGATGAGTCTGTCCCAGTTCAAAATCGCTCATAAACTGATCACCGGCGCCGCCGCCATCGAACAACTGGCCGCTGAGCTCACGCGTCTGGACATCGACAATCCACTGATCGTCACTGACGCCGCGCTGGTCAAGTCCGGCACCGTCGAGCTAGCGTTGGTGCAACTCGGTGGGCGCGACTACGAGATTTTCGATCGCGTACTGCCCGACCCGGAAATCGCCATCGTCGAAGACTGCATGCGTGTCTACCGCGAAGGCGGGCATGACGGTTTGATCGGTCTAGGTGGCGGCAGCGCCATCGACATCGCCAAGAGTGTCGCTGCCTACGCTGGATATCACGGCGCGCTGGAAGATCTGTTCGGTGTTGACCAGGTACCACGCAAAGGTCCGCCGCTGATCGCGATTCCGACCACCGCTGGCACCGGCTCCGAAGTGACCAACGTCGCGATTCTCTCGGACAAAGTCGCACAGTTGAAGAAAGGCATCGTCAGCGACTTTCTATTGCCGGACGTGGCGCTGGTCAGCCCGCAGATGACCCTGACCTGCCCACGCAGTGTCACCGCCGCCAGTGGCATCGACGCGCTGGTGCACGCCATCGAGTCCTATCTGTCGGTGAATGCCTCGCCGATCACCGACTCTCTGGCCCTTGGCGCCATCAAGCTGATCGCCAAAGCGCTGCCCAAGGCCTACGCCAATGGCGCCAACCTGCAGGCCCGCGAAGACATGGCCACCGCCAGCCTGATGGCCGGCATGGCGTTCGGCAACGCCGGGGTCGGCGCGGTGCATGCGCTGGCGTATCCGCTGGGCGGGCGCTTCAACATCGCTCATGGCGTGAGCAATGCGTTGCTGCTGCCGTATGTCATGACCTGGAACAAGATGGCCTGCGTCGAACGCATGCAGGATATTGCCGAAGCCATGGGGGTGAAGACCGCTCATTTGAGTGCAGCCGAAGCGGCAGACAAAGCTGTGCAAGCGATGACCGATTTGTGTGCGGCCGTGGAAATCCCGGCCGGGCTGCGTAGTTTCGGCGTGCCGGAAGAGGCGATCCCGGCGATGGCCGTGGAAGCCGCGGGCATTGAGCGGCTGATGCGCAATAACCCGCGCAAACTCAGTGCTGTCGATATCGAGAAGATCTACCGCGCGGCGTATTGAGTCAGCGCCGGTCATCCGTCATGGCATAACCCAATCATCGCGGTCACGGTGCGCGCTTGGAAACTTGAGGTATACAATGCGCGCCATCGTGATTTAGCTCAGAAAAGGTGCGTCATGCAGCCCTTCGTAATTGCTCCGTCGATTCTCTCCGCCGACTTCGCCCGCCTCGGCGAGGAAGTAGACAACGTTCTCGCCGCTGGCGCCGACTTCGTCCACTTTGACGTCATGGACAACCACTACGTGCCAAACCTGACCATCGGTCCGATGGTCTGCGCGGCATTGCGCAAGTACGGCGTTACCGCGCCTATCGACGCGCATCTGATGGTCAGCCCGGTGGATCGCATTGTCGGCGACTTCATCGAAGCCGGCGCCACCTACATCACCTTCCACCCGGAAGCCACGCTGCACGTTGATCGTTCGCTGCAACTGATCCGCGAAGGTGGCTGCAAATCCGGTCTGGTATTCAACCCGGCGACCCCGCTGGATGTGCTCAAGTACGTGATCGACAAGGTCGACATGGTCTTGCTGATGAGCGTCAACCCGGGCTTCGGCGGGCAGAAGTTCATTCCTGGCACCCTCGATAAACTGCGCGAAGCGCGGGCAATCATCGATGCCTCGGGCCGTGACATCCGCCTGGAAATCGATGGCGGCGTCAACGTCAACAACATCCGCGAAATCGCCGCTGCTGGCGCTGACACCTTTGTTGCCGGCTCGGCAATCTTCAATGCGCCGAACTATCAGGAAGTCATCGACAAGATGCGTTCCGAACTGGCGCTGGCGCGCCCATGAGCGGTTTTGAGCAGCTGTTCCCGGGAAAACTGCCACGGCTGGTGATGTTCGATCTGGATGGCACACTGATCGACTCGGTTCCGGACCTGGCAGCCGCCGTGGACACCATGCTGCTCTCCCTCGGCCGTCAACCGGCGGGCATCGATTCGGTGCGCGAGTGGGTTGGCAACGGCGCGCCAGTACTGGTGCGCCGTGCGTTGGCCGGTGGTATCGATCATTCGGCGGTGGATGACGTCGAAGCCGAGCACGCGCTGGAAGTGTTCATGCAAGCCTACGGCGCCAGCCATGAGCTGACCGTGGTCTATCCCGGCGTGCGCGACACTCTCAAGTGGCTGCACAAGCAAGGCGTGGCCATGGCGCTGATTACCAACAAACCGGAGCGTTTCGTCGCGCCGCTGCTGGATCAGATGAAGATCGGCCGCTACTTCAAGTGGATCATCGGTGGCGATACCCTGCCGCAGAAAAAGCCTGATCCGGCAGCGCTGTTCTTTGTGATGAAAATGGCCAACATCCCGGCCTCGCAATCGCTCTTCGTCGGCGACTCGCGCAGCGATGTGCTGGCGGCGAAAGCGGCGGGGGTCAAATGCGTGGCGCTGAGCTATGGCTACAACCACGGTCGACCGATTGCCGAAGAATCACCGGCGCTGGTCATCGACGATCTGCGCAAGCTAATTCCCGGTTGCCTAGGTTCGGCCGCTGAGATAACGTTGCCCGACGCTGCTCAATCCCATTCTGGAAACGCCATCGTGGTGGTCACTCGCAAACTCTGGATGAAAGTCATCAAGGCCCTGGCCCGCTGGCGTTGGCGCGCCTGACTTGTTCCTGGCCGGCCTGCCGGCGCGTTTGCATACCTGACTGATTTGCCCCTCACACCACGAGGCACCTTATGATCCGCGAAGAATTCCTGCGCTTGGCCGCTGACGGCTACAACCGCATTCCGTTGGCCTGCGAAACCCTGGCCGACTTCGACACGCCGCTGTCGATCTACCTGAAACTGGCCGACCAGCCCAACTCCTACCTGCTCGAATCGGTGCAGGGTGGCGAGAAATGGGGCCGTTATTCGATCATCGGCCTGCCGTGCCGCACCGTGCTGCGCGTTCACGACCATCACGTGAGCATCACCGTTGATGGCGTCGAGACCGAAAGCCACGATGTTGAAGATCCGTTGGCCTTCGTCGAAACCTTCAAGGCGCGCTACAACGTGCCGACCATCGCCGGTCTGCCGCGCTTCAACGGTGGTCTGGTCGGTTACTTCGGTTACGACTGCGTGCGTTATGTCGAGAAGCGCCTGGGCAAGTGCCCGAACCCGGATCCACTTGGCGTGCCAGACATTCTGCTGATGGTTTCCGACGCCGTCGTGGTGTTCGACAACCTCGCCGGCAAGATGCACGCGATCGTGCTCGCCGACCCTGCGCAGGCGGATGCCTTCGAACAAGGTCAGGCGCAACTGCAGGCATTGTTGGAAAAGCTCCGTCAGCCGATCACCCCGCGCCGTGGCCTGGACTTCAGCAAGCAACAAGCGGCTGATCCGGTGTTCCGTTCGAGTTTTACTCAAGACGATTACGAAAAAGCCGTCGACACCATCAAGGAGTACATCCTTGCCGGTGACTGCATGCAGGTCGTGCCGTCGCAGCGCATGTCGATCGACTTCAAGGCTGCGCCGATCGATCTGTACCGCGCTTTGCGTTGCTTCAACCCGACGCCGTACATGTACTTCTTCAACTTCGGCGACTTCCACGTCGTTGGCAGTTCGCCGGAAGTGCTGGTGCGGGTCGAAGACAACCTGATCACCGTGCGCCCGATTGCCGGCACGCGCCCACGTGGCGCCACGGAAGAAGCGGATGTGGCGCTGGAAGAGGACTTGCTGTCGGACGACAAGGAGATCGCCGAGCACTTGATGCTGATCGATCTGGGTCGCAACGACACCGGGCGCGTGTCGGAAATCGGCTCGGTGAAGCTCACCGAGAAAATGGTTATCGAGCGCTATTCCAACGTGATGCACATCGTCTCCAACGTCACCGGCCAGTTGAAAGCCGGGCTGACGGCGATGGATGCACTTCGAGCGATTCTGCCGGCGGGCACCTTGTCGGGCGCGCCGAAGATTCGCGCGATGGAAATCATCGACGAACTGGAGCCGGTCAAGCGTGGAGTGTATGGCGGCGCGGTGGGTTACTTCGCCTGGAACGGCAACATGGACACCGCGATTGCGATTCGTACGGCGGTGATCAAGAACGGCGAACTGCACGTGCAGGCTGGTGGCGGTATCGTCGCCGACTCGGTGCCGGCACTGGAATGGGAAGAAACCCTGAACAAACGCCGCGCGATGTTCCGCGCCGTGGCCCTGGCCGAGCAAACCCCGGAAGCCTGAACTCACGCAAAACCCCCTGTAGGAGTGAACCTGTTCGCGATAGCGGATTAACATTCAACGGATATGTTGTTTGAACCACCGTAATCGCGAGCAGGCTCACTCCTACATTTGATCTGTGTTCGGTCATAAAAAAGCGGCGCCTGTGAGAGCGCCGCTTTTTTTTGGTTCTTCACGGAATCCCGGGAAAGACAGAAACAAGAACGCCGATTTGATTGATGATGTTCGTGCGAGCAAACACATCTAACAAACCGGCGTTCTTATGCGCGATATTAATACTTTCCTTCCTTTTTGGGAGGGCTTTTCTGTCGTCAACATCAAGCCTGATGGTGACGGCCTCCAGATCGATCTCACACCCCACACCACCCGCTTCCCTTCCTGCGGAGGGTGCCAAAAAACCTGTTCAACCACTCATGAGTATTGCGAGCGAGTGATTCGTGATCTACCCATTCTCGGTCGTGCGGTGCGCCTCAGCGTTTTGCTCAGGCGTGTTGGTTGCCGCGACTGTGGCAAACGCATGGAGGCCGTCAGTTGGCTGGATCGCTATGCCCGCATGACGCGTCGCTTGGCCGATGCGGTCATTCAAGCCTGCGAGCGACTTCCCACCCTGCACGTGGCCCAGATGTTTGGGCTGCATTGGGACACCGTTCGGTTGCTGGAGCGTCGAGCCTTACAGGCGGCGTTGGCCACGCTGCCGAAGGCGCAACCACGACGCCTGGTGATGGATGAATTCGCGCTGTTCAAAGGGCATCGCTACGCCAGTGTGGTGTTGGATGCCGATACGCGAAGAGTGCTATGGATTGGCGAAGGCCGTAGCCGGGCGGCGGTTCGGCCCTTTTTCGAAGAGCTGGGGCCAGAGGGATGTGCTCGAATCGAAGCGGTTGCGATGGACATGAATACCGCTTTTGACCTGGAGGTCCGTCAGCACTGCCCGAAAGCGCGAGTGGTCTACGACCTCTTTCATGTGGTGGCCAAATATGGCCGAGAGGTGATTGATCGGGTCCGCGTCGATGAAGCTAATCGGCTACGCCATGACAAGCCTGCCCGAAAGGTCATCAAGCAAGCGCGATGGCTGTTGCTACGCAACCCGCAGAACCTGAAAACGCCGGAGCAACAGGTACGTTTAAAGGACCTGCTGGCGGCCAACCAAGCATTGATGACAGTCTATCTAATGAAGGCTGAACTCAAAACGCTTTGGGCACCTAGCAGCGCCTGGGGCTGGCGATCGGCCTGGAAACAATGGCTGCGCCATGCTCATGAAAGCGAAATACCGGCTCTGGTGCAGTTTGCCAAACGGCTAAAGGGTTACTGGCGAGGCATCGTAAGCCGGGTGCGCTGGCCGATGCACACCGGTCAGTTGGAAGGAATAAACAATCGAATAAAGGTGATCAAGCGGATGGCGTACGGTTACCGGGATAGCGAGTTCTTTTTCATGAAGATCAAGAGCGTCTTTCCCGGTAATCCGTGAAGAACCTTTTTTTTGCCTGCGATTTAGAAGTCCAGAACGACCCCGACGTTAACGCCCTGCTGGGTAAAGTCATCATCCTTACGCAGCGAGTAGCCGCCACGCAGCGCCAGATCCGCCGTGAGTTTGTGGCTGACGCCCAGGCTCAAACGGTTCAAATGACTCTGCGGCGTGTAGCCCTCAAGTTTGAAGTCATTCGCCGGCAAGGTGTTGAGCGCGATGTTGACCTTCTGCACGTCGTCTTCGTACTCACGCTCGTGAGCGTACTCGCCGAATACCTGGGTTTGCGGGGTGATGTTGTACTTGCCCTGCAAGCCCAGCCCCAGGCGTTTCGAGTCACGAGTCTGATCATCGAAAGTCAGCGCCGTGGCGCGGTTGCCCTTCTCTGAGTAGCCGTCGACATCGACGCTGGCGTAGTCGGCGCTGACGAATGGCGACAGGTGCCACTCGCTGCCCGGTTGGGCAATGTCGTAACCGACGCGGGCGCTGAAGGCCCAGAGGCTGCCGTCGGTGTCGCCTTTTTCAGCACCTTCGCTGACGCCCAGATCAAATTTGCGCTTGAGGTTGTCGTAGTCGAGTTTGCCACCGGTCAACGCCGCGTCAGCCCACCAGCGGTTCTGCTGGTACTGGGCAAATGCCGTGGCCATGTAGCTGTTGAGTTTGTAATCCGAGTCGTTGTGACCGGCCTCCAGATTCTGCCGGTAGAAACCTCCTGCCACACCGACACGCCAGGCTTCATTCAAGCGGTAGCTGCCGCCGACGTTAAGGTTGTAACCGCTGCCATCGGCGCTGGCGCCGCTGCTTTGGCTGTCGACATCAAGATGTTGGCCGCCCGCCGAAACAATGGCGCGCCATTGACCTACCGCTTGCCAGTTCTCCCAGTCCGCCTGCCATTGATTGCGCAGTTCATCCTGATGCGCACGCACGGTGGCGTGGGCCATTTCCGGTAGCAGCGTCAGCTCCCACGGCGCGGCGAGCAGGGAATAGGCGTAATCGGAGATCAGCTTTTGCCCGGCCTCGGTCGGGTGCACGCCGTCGTTGTAGATCAGCTTGGTCGGATCGGGCGTTGCACTGTTGATCCCGTATCGCGCGTTCTCGGTGCAACCGCTGCCACTGAAGCAGGTCGCGGTCAGGTTCTGGTCGGTCGCGAGGCCAAAGCGCCCAGGATCGGCAAACACTTCCGACAACAGGACCGGAATGTTCAGTGGAATGATTTCGGCGTTGATGCCTTGCAGGCGCGTGACCAACTGGCTGTTGAATTGAGTGGCGAGCTGGCTGCTGAAAGCTTGCAGCGGTGTACCGTTGATCGCTGGCGTCAGGCCAACATCAGGCAACAGCCAGACCATCACGTATTTGGCGCCGGCGGTTTGCAGGGTTTGCACGCTGTCGGCCAGTCGATCGGCGGCGGCGTTGGCTTGCGGCAGGCTGAGAATGCGACCTTGCAGGAAGTCGTTACCGCCGCCGGAAATGTAATACAGCGCCTTCGGGTCGGCGCGGAAGCCGTTCGATGGCAGGTAACCGGCGCGGGTGCGTTCGCCGGTAGCGGATTGCGTCGTGATCGAGTCGAGGATCTGGTCGGTGCGATAACCGCCGACCGCCCAGTTGTTACCGTCCGGCTGGCCGTTTTCGGCGCGCACGGCGGAGCTGGAGGAGGCTGTCTGGTCTGGCGAAAAGCCAAGGCGTCCGCCGAGCAACTGCGTGGAATTCAATGAATACAGTTCACCGCTGCCATCTTGATACACCGGCCCGGTCCGGTTGGTGTAACGCTCGGTGGAGCCGGCCGGTCCGCCAGTGTCGGTGAAGGTGCCTGCGTCGTTGAGGCTGTCGCCAAACACAATGAAACTGGAATAAGGATTGGGTGCAGCATTGGCCTGAGCGCAGGCCAGTGCGAGCAGGCAGCCGGCCAGCGGTACAAACAACGTCTGTTTGATCATGAGCAAGTCCGTTTAGTTATTGTTGTAGGTGAACGAAACGACAGTACCAAAAACTCCCGGCGTTTTGCCATCGGTCGCGAATCCTCCCCCGGTTTTATCTGCCGCAGCCCCGGCCATATTGCACGCTCCGCCCAGCTAAGTTACTGTGCCGGAACGTATGAACGAGACCTTCCCCGTGTTGATCACCAGCAAACTTCTGGATCAAGTCATCAAGGCACACGCCCGCTGGCGTTGGCGCGCCTGAATCTTTTCTGCCGGCCCCGCCGGATCTGTATCGCTTTGCCTTACTTGCCTGTTTGAAATGCCGCTGTGCCGACGCATCTATCTGCGTCCGACATCGTGCAGCGCCCTGCGGGCAAGTGATCTGAAGGCTGTTTTCAAATCAGAATTCAAGAGGTTCGACACGCCATGTTGCTGATGATCGACAACTACGACTCCTTTACTTACAACGTTGTGCAATACCTCGGCGAGCTGGGTGCCGAAGTCAAAGTCGTGCGCAACGACGAATTGACCATCGCCGAAATCGAAGCACTCAAGCCTGAGCGCATCGTGGTTTCCCCAGGTCCGTGTACGCCGACCGAAGCCGGCATTTCCATCGAAGCGATCAAGCACTTTGCCGGCAAGCTGCCGATCCTCGGCGTCTGCCTCGGCCACCAGTCCATCGGTCAGGCCTTTGGCGGCGACGTAGTGCGTGCGCGGCAGGTGATGCACGGTAAGACTAGTCCGGTATTCCACGAGGACAAGGGCGTTTTCCAAGGCCTCAATCATCCGCTGACCGTCACCCGTTACCACTCGCTGATCGTCAAGCATGCGACCTTGCCCGATTGCCTGGAGCTGACCGCATGGACGCAACACGATGACGGCAGCGTCGACGAAATCATGGGCCTGCGTCACAAGACCCTGAACATTGAGGGCGTACAGTTTCACCCCGAGTCGATCCTGACCGAGCAGGGCCATGAACTGTTTGCCAACTTCCTCAAACAAACCGGCGGCACGCGCTAAGGACTTCCCATGAATATCAAGACAGCCCTGAGCCGTATCGTCGATCACCTCGACCTCAGCACCGATGAAATGCGCGACGTGATGCGCGAAATCATGACCGGCCAATGCACCGACGCGCAGATCGGCGCGTTCATGATGGCCATGCGCATGAAGAGCGAGAGCATCGACGAAATCGTCGGCGCCGTGTCGGTGATGCGTGAGCTGGCCGATCAAGTTGAACTGAAAACCCTCGACGGCGTGGTCGATGTGGTCGGCACCGGCGGTGACGGCGCGAACATCTTCAACGTATCCACCGCCTCTTCGTTTGTCGTAGCGGCAGCCGGTTGCACCGTGGCCAAGCACGGCAACCGCGCGGTATCGGGCAAGAGCGGCAGCGCCGACTTGCTGGAAGCCGCCGGCATCTATCTGAACCTGACGCCGGTGCAAGTCGCGCGTTGCATCGACAACGTCGGCATCGGTTTCATGTTTGCCCAGACCCACCACAAAGCCATGAAGTACGCCGCCGGCCCGCGCCGCGATCTTGGCTTGCGTACGCTGTTCAACATGCTCGGCCCGCTTACGAATCCGGCCGGTGTGAAACATCAGGTGGTGGGCGTGTTCACTCAGGCATTGTGCCGGCCATTGGCCGAAGTCTTGCAGCGCCTGGGCAGCAAGCATGTACTGGTGGTGCATTCGAAAGACGGCCTGGACGAGTTCAGTCTTGCCGCGCCGACTTTTGTTGCCGAGTTGAAGAACAACGAAATCACCGAGTATTGGGTCGAGCCGGAAGATCTCGGCATGAAGAGCCAGAGCCTGCACGGTCTGTCGGTCGAAGGCCCGGAGGCGTCGCTGGCGCTGATCCGTGATGCTCTCGGCAAGCGCAAAACCGAAAACGGCCAGAAAGCCGCCGAAATGATTGTGCTCAATGCCGGTGCGGCGCTGTATGCCGCTGACGTGGCGAGTAGTTTGAAACAGGGTGTGGAGCTTGCGCACGACGCCCTGCACACCGGCCTCGCTCGGGAAAAACTCGAGGAGCTGGGTGCCTTTACCGCGGTATTCAAAGTGGAGAATGAGGGATGAGTGTACCGACGGTTCTGGAAAACATTCTGGCCCGCAAGGTTCAGGAAGTCGCCGAGCGTAGCGCTCGCGTCAGCCTGAGCGAGCTGGAAAGTCTGGCCAAGGCGGCCGATGCACCCCGTGGTTTTGCCCAGGCATTGCTGACCCAGGCGAAGAAGAAGCAGCCTGCGGTGATTGCCGAAATCAAAAAGGCTTCGCCAAGCAAAGGCGTGATCCGCGAGAACTTCGTTCCCGCCGACATCGCCAAAAGCTACGAGAAGGGCGGGGCGACCTGTCTGTCCGTGCTGACCGACATCGATTACTTCCAGGGCGCCGATGCTTATCTGCAACAGGCCCGGGCCGCGTGCAAACTGCCGGTGATTCGCAAGGACTTCATGATCGATCCTTACCAGATCGTCGAAGCCCGCGCGCTGGGTGCTGACTGTGTGCTGCTGATCGTCTCCGCACTGGATGACGTGAAAATGGCCGAGCTGGCCGCTGTCGCCAAAAGCGTCGGTCTCGATGTGTTGGTCGAAGTGCACGATGGCGATGAGCTGGAGCGTGCGTTGAAAACCCTCGACACGCCGCTGGTCGGGGTCAACAACCGTAACCTGCACACCTTCGACGTCAGCCTGGAAACCACCCTCGACCTGCTGCCGCGCATTCCGCGCGATCGCCTGGTGATTACCGAGAGCGGTATTCTCAATCGTGCCGATGTCGAGTTGATGGAAATCAGCGAAGTGTATTCGTTCCTGGTGGGTGAAGCGTTCATGCGTGCGGAGAATCCGGGCACTGAACTGCAGCGACTGTTCTTCCCGGAGCGTGGCACTTCCATCAGCGGTTCGACCCTCGACTGATTCGCTCTAGACCGAGTCGAGACCATCGCGAGCAGGCTCACTCCCCCAGGGGAAATGCATTCCAATGTGGGAGCGAGCTTGCTAGCGAAGGGTCCATCGAAACCGCTAATGATTTCCATGTTGCCGGAGCCTGTTATGTCGCTGCCAACCTCCCTGACCATCGAAGCCGGTCTGCAAGCCGAACAAGACTTGCTGGCCTCGGTCTGCGCCGGCGACGCAGAATTCGGCCTTCTATTCTGGCAACCCAGCGATCGTGCGTTGGTCATGCCTCGCCGCCTCAATCGCCTCGCCGCGTTCGACCACGCCTGCGAAGTCTCAGCCGCCGCTGGCTGGCCCGTCCTGCTACGCGAAACCGGTGGCGAACCCGTCCCGCAATCAGCGGCGACGATCAACATCGCCCTGGTCTATGCGCCACCACGCAGCGAAGGCGACCTGAACCGCATCGAAACCGGCTACCACCGTCTCTGCGATCCGATCTGTCAGTTGTTGGAGGAGTTGGGCGGCTCGTCATCGTTGGGTGAAATCGATGGCGCGTTCTGCGACGGCCGCTTCAACGTCAATCTCGACGGCCGCAAAATGGTCGGCACCGCCCAGCGCTGGCGCCAGAGTCAGGGCGGGCAACGTCCGGTGGGCCTGGTGCACGGGGCGATGCTGATGGATAACGAGCGCGAATCGATGGTCGCCGCGGTCAATCGCTTCAATGAAGTGTGCGGCCTGGAGCAACGCGTGCGGGCTGAAAGCCACATCGGCCTGCATGAGAAATTCAACGCGCCACATGCCTTGGCGCGTCTCGATGAGCTGTTTCGATTGATGCTGGCGCAGATCTACAGCGCCTGACTTTCGGGCTTAGCGCGTACCGAAGACCACCATGGTCTTGCCTTTCACATCGACCAGGTTGCGTTCCTCAAGATCCTTGAGCACGCGACCGACCATCTCCCGCGAACAACCGACAATCCGGCCGATTTCCTGACGGGTCACCTTGATCTGCATGCCGTCCGGGTGGGTCATCGCATCCGGTTGTTTGCACAGTTCCAGCAGGCAACGCGCGACTCGACCGGTTACATCGAAGAACGCCAGATCGCCGACCTTGCGCGTGGTGTTGCGCAGACGTTGTGCGATTTGTCCGCTGAGTACGTAAAGAATGTCCGGATCCTGCTGCGACAATTCGCGGAACTTGGCGTAGCTGATTTCCGCTGTTTCGCATTCAACTTTGGCCCGCACCCAGGCGCTGCGTTCCTGTTCCTGTCCCGCTTGCTCGAACAGGCCCAGTTCACCAAAGAAATCCCCGGCGTTGAGGTAAGCGATGATCATCTCCCGACCGTCGTCATCCTCGATCAGGATCGTCACAGAACCCTTGATGATGAAGTACAGCGTGTCCGAGCGATCGCCCGCACAGATGATGTTGCTCTTGGCCGCATGGCGACGGCGCTGGCAATGCATCAACAGCTTGTCGAGATTCTTGATTTTGGGTGTGGGGGTAATAGCAACCATGGTTGTATCCCGAAAAGACTGCACGGTGATGTTTGATTTTTTATGAGGCGCTGAAGGCGGTCGCTACACGGGCTGACATGGGCGCCAGCGAATTGGCGCCAGCTTAACAGACACTTCGTCGCAAATTCGAGAAATTACCTACAGCGTGGAGGCATCCTGTCCTAGGAACGTTGCTCGTTGTCCGGGTAAAGCCCTGTGCTAAGCTGGCGACCCTTTTTTTACAGTGGAGTCTGGGCGATGAAGGCACGCATCCAATGGGCTGGCGAAGCCATGTTCCTCGGCGAATCCGGTAGCGGTCATGTCGTGGTGATGGACGGTCCGCCGGACGCTGGTGGTCGTAATCTGGGTGTTCGTCCGATGGAAATGCTTCTGCTGGGTGTCGGCGGTTGCAGCAACTTCGACGTGGTCAGCATCCTGAAGAAGTCCCGTCAGGCCGTTGAAAGCTGCGAGGCCTTTCTCGAAGCCGAGCGCGCGACCGAAGATCCGAAGGTGTTCACCAAGATTCACATGCATTTCGTGGTCAAGGGCCGTGGCTTGAAAGAGGCCCAGGTCAAGCGCGCCATCGAACTGTCCGCCGAGAAGTACTGCTCCGCTTCGATCATGCTTGGCGCGGCTGGCGTGGCGATCACTCACGACTACGAAATCGTCGAACTCGGTTGAACCGACATTCAACTATCATAAAAGCAGTGCAGACTCTGGCGATCCCCCGCTGACGTCTGCATAATGCGCCACTTTTTTCAGGGCAGTGATCGGTCAGCCGACGGATCAGCCGCCTGAACAGATAACCAAAATCGCCATCGCGAAGAGGTGTTAACCGTCCTACGCAGGTGCGTTGTTCGCACTTGACGGGCATGCTTGATCACGCGGCCGGGCCGCATACATAGAGAGTTTTTAACGGTGAAAAGCAAACTCAAGCTCCACGGGTTCAATAACCTGACAAAGACCTTGAGCTTCAACATCTATGACATCTGCTACGCGGAAACCCCGCAAGACCAGCAGGCTTACGTTGAGTACATCAATCAAGAGTACAACGCGAAACGCCTGACGCAGATTCTCACAGAAGTTGTCGAGATCATTGGTGCCAACATCCTGAACATTGCCAGTCAGGACTATGAACCTCAGGGCGCCAGCGTCACGATTCTGATTTCTGAAGAGCCGGTAACCCCGACTGAAAGCCAGATTGAAGAGTCGCCGGGCCCGTTGCCCGAAATTATCCTGGCCCACCTCGACAAGAGTCACATCACGGTGCACACCTACCCGGAAATTCATCCGGACGACGGTATTGCAACTTTCCGTGTGGACATCGACGTGTCGACTTGTGGTGTCATTTCACCGCTTAAAGCGCTCAATTTCCTCATTCACCAGTTCGATTCGGACATAGTGACTGTGGATTATCGTGTGCGCGGCTTCACCCGTGACGTTGAAGGCAACAAGCACTTCATCGACCACGAGATCAACTCGATCCAGAACTACCTCTCTGAAGACACCCGCGACGCGTACCAGATGACCGACGTGAACGTGTATCAGGAAAACCTGTTCCACACCAAAATGCTGCTGAAGAACTTCGAGCTGGACAACTACCTGTTCGGCGACGCCACCAGCAATCTGTCCCTCGAGCAGCGTGCTCAGGTGACCGATCGGGTGAAACACGAAATGCTCGAAATCTTCTACGCGCGCAACATGCCGACTTAAGATTCCCGGGCACAAAAAAAGGCGACTGTCTCAGGACAGTCGCCTTTTTTATTGCTGGAACAAAGCACCCTGTGGGAGCGAGCCTGCTCGCGATAAGGCCTTCAGCACCCACACAGATCTCAGATCCGATAAGTACTCTTGGTCATCACCTTCGCCAGAATACTCATCCCGAACTTCACCGGCGCCGGAAACCGAAAACCCCCAGCCTCCAGCGCACTTTCCGCATGATGTTCTTCATCTATGCGCATCTGCTCCAGAATCGCCCGGGATTTCTCGTCCTCAGCCGGCAACTGCTCCAGGTGTTCATTCAAGTGCTTGCACACCTGATGCTCGGTCGCCGCGACGAATCCAAGGCTGACCTTGTCGCTGATCAACCCGGCCACCGCACCAATACCGAACGACATCCCGTAAAACAGCGGATTTAAAACGCTGGTATGGCTGCCCAACTGATGAATACGTTGTTCGCACCAGACCAGATGATCAATCTCTTCTTCGGCGGCGTGCTCCATGGCCTCGCGCACCTGAGGCAGCTTGGCGGTCAGCGCCTGTCCCTGATAGAGCGCTTGGGCGCAGACTTCACCGGTATGGTTGATGCGCATCAGGCCGGCGACGTGGCGGGTGTCTTCGTCGCTCATTTGCGTGTCCGGCTGCAAAATCGCCGGCGACGGACGGTACGGTTGGCCACTGAAGGGCAGCAGGGTACGCATTGCGGCATCGGCTTGCAGCAGAAGACGGTCAATTGGCGAGTAGTGACGTTGGGTAGTCATGCTGACCTCCGGGAAGAATCTCGACGGCCAGTTTAACCGAATCGGCCGTGGAAGGTTTGCGCTGGGTCATTTGCTGCACGGTCATGCTTTTTTGTGGGAGCGATGCTGCTCGCGAAGGCGTGGTGTCAGGCACTGGTATATTGAACGTGCCGACGTCTTCGCGAGCAGGCTCGCTCCCGCAGGGGGCTTTTTAGCCCGGTGGCCAGTTCATCTGACGCTGACCGAGTACGTGCATATGAATGTGGTAGACGGTCTGCCCACCTTTCTCATTGCAGTTCATCACTACGCGGAAACCTTCTTCGCAACCCAGTTCCAGTGCCAGACGCTGCGCAGTGAACAGGATGTGCCCGGCCAATGCCTTGTCATCTTCGGTCAGGTCATTGAGGGTGCGCACCGGTTTTTTCGGGATCACCAGGAAATGCACCGGTGCCTGAGGGGCGATGTCATGGAAGGCCAAAACCTGGTCGTCTTCGTAAATGATCTTGGCCGGGATTTCCCGGTTGATGATCTTGGTGAACAGAGTATCCACTGCTGTTTTCTCCGCTGTTTGGGCTGAATCGAGTGTACCGCGTTGAATCCGGTTTCTTCAGCGCGGGCAGTAAGCTTTATTGACCATACCGACGATGGTGCGATTGAGCCAGCGCGAGCCCAGTCGCGGCAAGAACGCGAACCAGCGGTTGCGTC
The DNA here is from genome assembly GCF_054790525.1 of Pseudomonas sp. Mb7. Lineage (NCBI taxonomy): Bacteria > Pseudomonadati > Pseudomonadota > Gammaproteobacteria > Pseudomonadales > Pseudomonadaceae > Pseudomonas > Pseudomonas sp. Mb7. The sequence continues at coordinate 4,980,488 of NZ_CP186501.1, read as the reverse complement.
GTCCGGGAATGATGATTGCGCGGTTCTTGTCGAGGGCGCGTACGGTGTATAGCGCGACTTCCTCCGGGCTCATCATTAACTTGCTGTCTTTGAGTTTGTCGCTGTTCAGCTGCGCCGTGCGGAAAAATGCCGTGCGTGTCGGGCCGGGGCAGAGTACCGAGACCTTCACCGCACTTTGTTTCAGTTCAACCCGCAAGGCTTCGGAGAAGTGCAGCACATACGCCTTGCTGGCGTAGTAAGTGCTCATCCAAGGGCCGGGATTGAAGGCGGCCACCGAGGCGACATTGAGAATCTGCCCGCCACCCTGCAGCGCCATGCTGTTGCCGATGGCGTGGCAGAGACGGGTGAGGGCGAGGATGTTCACTTCGATCAGATCCTGCTCGGTCATCCAGTCCTGTGCGAGAAACGGGCCGCAGGTGCCGATGCCGGCGCAATTGACGAGCAAGTCGATCTGTCGGTCACCTTCTTCCAGTTCCAGCAGGAAGCCGGACAGACGCAATGGCTCGCCCAGATCGCAGGCGCGGAACAGTACCTCGACGCCAAAACGCTGGGTCAATTCGATCGCAATGCTTTCGAGCTGATCACGCTGTCGGGCCACCAGAATCAGGCTGCGGCCACGCCGGGCCAGTGCTTCGGCCATCGCCAGGCCGATGCCGCTGGAGGCGCCGGTGATCAGTGCGTAACGGGTCATGCAATTCTCCATCGCAACAGCTCCGCGCCGGCGACGCGGGTGTCACGGCGGGGAGCGCTGTTCATTCTTTCGCAGAGTCTACAGGGGCCTGCGCCGCTTCGGCTGCCTCGTCGGCGGAATCCGCAGGCGTTTCGACCTCTACTTCGACTTCATCAGTGGTCACCGAGCCACTTTCGTAGCTGCTTTCCAGATTGCTTTCATATTCCTGCTGGATGGCTGAGATGCCGCCGAGCATTCCACCGACAAAAATCAGTGCGAAGAACACGATCCACAGTGAGCACAGCACTTTCACGGCGGTGCTGTTTGGCGGCGGGGGAGGGCCGTAGCGATTGGCGCCGGTGTTGCCCGGTACGACCATGATCACCAGCGGGAAGAAGCTGCCCACGAACGGTACAAGGTTCAATAGCCAGAGCCAGCCCGACCAGCCGATATCGTGCAGGCGCTGGACGCTGAACAGAATGCTGACGATCAGGAAGGCGATAAACAGGAAGAACGCGAAGATTCCGCCGATGATCAGGCCGGTGGTGGAATCGCCGCTGACCAGGCCAAGCGCCAACAGGGCGAATACCCCGATAATGGGCAGCGTGACCAGGCTCAGTACCATCGTCCATGCAAGAAAACGCAGGCGACCTATGCGGCCTTCGACGCTGAACGGCTTGAGCGTGGCGAACGCCGGAAGGTGTTCCCCCACATTGGCGCGAGGCGGTGCATACGGGGAGTCCGGTTCTGCCACCACAGTGGAGTGTTCCTGGACGTCCGATAGATTCAGTTCGATTGCCGTCTCTGCTTCAATGCGTGCATCAATCCCGGTTTTGCTCAGAGCTTGTAGATAAGCCTGTGCATCGTTGTGGGACAGGTCGCGTTTGAGTGCTACGGCGCGGCCATTGAACAGGCGTTCGATGGCCGCCACTTCACTTTTGAAAAGATCAGCCAGATTGAGCTTGGCCGTAGTGATATCGACACCGGGCTGCAAAGCACCGTCGAATACGATCTTGTAACGGGGTTCGCTCATGGCCGAGGCATCCTTGTCGCGAATGGTTTGAAAGGTCGTCAGTGTAAGGCCAGTCTTGAGTCGACTTGCCCGGTTTTTTTATTCGCGCGGCCAGCGTTTTGGCAATTGTGCTGCGTGTTCCTGGGCTTGCCGGTATTCAGCGTCCAGCCGTGCGATCAATTGATCCACGCTCGGCAGGTCATCGATCTGTCCGACGCCTTGTCCGGCCGACCACACAGTCTTCCAGGCTTTGGCTTCATCATTGATTGGCTTGAGCTTGTCACCGAAATTCACTTCGCCTTTGCCTTGCAGGGCGGCCATGTCGAAACCGGCCGCTTCCAGGCTCTGCCGCATAAAGCTCGCCGGCACTCCCGAGACCGCTGGAGTATGGATGATGTCGGACGCCTTGGCTGTCAGCAGCATCTCCTTGTAGGCGTCGGGCGCATGACTTTCCGTGGTGCCGATAAATCGCGTACCGAAGTAGGCCAGATCCGCGCCGAGCAGCTGTGCGGCGAGAATCTCATGCCCGTGGTTAAGACATCCTGCAAGCAGCAGGGTTTTATCGAAGAACTGACGGATCTCGGCGATCAGCGCAAACGGACTCCAGGTCCCGGCATGGCCCCCGGCGCCGGCCGCCACAGCAATCAATCCGTCGACGCCGGCCTCGGCCGCTTTCTCGGCATGTCGGCGAGTGGTGACGTCATGGAAGACCAGGCCGCCATAACTGTGTACCGCGTCGACCAACTCCTTCACCGCGCCGAGGCTGGTGATGACGATCGGCACTTTGTGTTCGACGCAGATGTTCAGGTCTGCCTGCAAGCGCGGGTTGCTGTTGTGCACGATCAGGTTCACCGCGTACGGCGCCGGGTTGTCCAGTGTCGCCAAGCCCGCTTCGATCTGTTCCAGCCAGGCTTTGAATCCGCTGCTTTCGCGTTGGTTCAGCGCAGGAAAACTCCCGACCACGCCATTACGGCAGCAGGCGAGCACCAGCTCAGGGTTGGAAATCAGAAACATCGGCGCCGCCACTACAGGCAAACGCAGACGTTGTTCGAGCAAAGCGGGCAGCGACATTATGAACACCCCAAGGATCTGTACTTGTTGAAGTTAGAACGGCTTGACCACGACCAGAATTACGATAGCCAGCAATATCAGAACCGGCACTTCATTGAACCAGCGATAAAAGACATGGCTGCGGGTGTTCTCGCCACGGGCGAAACGTTTTACCTGCGCACCGCACATGTGGTGGTAGCCGATCAGCAAGACGACCAGGGTCAATTTGGCGTGAATCCAGCCGCCCATGCTGAAGATGCTCGGGTTGAGGTAAATCAGCCAGCCGCCGAAGATCAGCGTCGCAATCATCGCCGGGCCCATGATGCCGCGATACAGCTTGCGCTCCATGACACTGAAGCGCTCTTTGCTGATCGTGTCTTCGCTTTGCGCGTGATACACGAACAGACGCGGCAAGTAGAACAGCCCGGCAAACCAGCAAACGATGCTGACAATGTGAAAAGCTTTGATCCATAGATAGAGCATTTTTAGTTATTCCAGGTTCACGGTAAGCCGGATAGTAGAGGCTTGAGCGTCCGCACGTCACCTTGACGGTTGTCGCAGGGCCGCGCGGCCCCTATTATCGACGGCTTTCCAGTGGGTTCTTTGAGGGCAGGTTATGGTCAAGGTCGGTATCGTCGGCGGCACGGGTTACACCGGTGTCGAACTGCTGCGTCTGTTGGCGCAGCATCCGCAGGCAGAAGTGGTAGTGATCACTTCCCGATCCGAGGCCGGTCTGGCCGTGGCTGACATGTACCCGAACCTGCGCGGACACTACGACGGCCTGGCCTTCAGCGTCCCAGACATCAAGACCCTCGGCGCTTGCGACGTAGTGTTCTTCGCCACTCCGCACGGTGTGGCTCATGCGTTGGCCGGTGAATTGCTGGCAGCGGGCACCAAGGTCATCGACCTGTCGGCTGACTTCCGTCTGCAAGACGCTGAAGAGTGGGCCAAGTGGTACGGTCAGCCGCACGGCGCGCCTGAGTTGCTGGACGAAGCGGTTTACGGTCTGCCGGAAGTCAATCGCGAGCAGATCAAGAAGGCCCGCCTGATCGCGGTGCCGGGTTGCTACCCAACCGCTACGCAGCTGGGCTTTCTGCCGTTGCTCGAGGCTGGTCTGGCGGATACTTCGCGCTTGATCGCCGACTGCAAATCCGGCGTCAGCGGTGCTGGTCGCGGTGCGGCTGTCGGCTCGCTGTACTCCGAAACGTCAGAAAGCATGAAGGCCTATGCGGTGAAAGGTCACCGTCACCTGCCGGAAATTCGCCAGGGTCTGCGTCGCGCAGCGGGCAAGGATGTCGGTCTGACCTTCGTACCGCACCTGACTCCGATGATCCGTGGCATTCACTCGACGCTCTACGCGACCGTGGTTGATCGCTCGGTGGATCTGCAGGCGTTGTTTGAAAAGCGCTATGCCAACGAACCGTTCGTCGATGTGATGCCGGCCGGCAGCCATCCGGAAACCCGTAGCGTGCGCGGTGCCAACGTTTGCCGTATCGCCGTTCATCGTCCGCAGGATGGCGATCTGGTGGTGGTGCTGTCGGTGATCGACAACCTGGTCAAAGGTGCGTCGGGTCAAGCGGTGCAGAACATGAACATCCTGTTCGGGCTGGACGAGCGTTTCGGTCTGTCCCACGCCGGTATGCTGCCGTAATACTTTAAGCAGCACAGCAAAAAGGCCCGTTAAGCGGGCCTTTTTGCATTCTGAACAGTTCGTCGGGTTTATTGATATACCGTAACAATAGTTGACCGATTTTCTCGGACAAGCGGATAATGCGCGTCATCACGCATTATGGCGGCGTAACGCCGGGAGATAGTCAGCATGAGCGTCGAATCCTTCACCCCCACGGCTTTGCAATTCACCCACGGTGCCGCGCACAAGGTGAAGAGCCTGGTCGATGAAGAGGGGAATGATCGCTTGAAGCTGCGCGTATTCGTTACGGGCGGCGGTTGTTCAGGGTTTCAGTACGGTTTCACCTTCGATGAAGATGTGGCCGAGGACGACACCATCGTCGAGCGCGAAGGCGTGAGTCTGGTGGTGGATCCGATGAGCTTCCAGTACCTGGCCGGTGCTGAAGTGGATTACCAGGAAGGTCTGGAAGGTTCGCGCTTCGTGATCAAGAACCCTAACGCCACCACGACGTGTGGTTGCGGGTCTTCGTTCTCGATCTGATTGCTCCTCGCTCCAGATAACAAAACGCCGCAGAGCCTCACGGTTCTGCGGCGTTTTGCTGTGCTTAATCTTTAAGCGGGGTAGATAGCGCCAAGTATCCGCAGCCCGCGTGCGCCGGTGACGCTTGGGCGGTTGGCGGCGATGCCTTCTAGGCAGCAATGGGCCAGCCAGGCGAAGGCCATGGCTTCGACCCAGTCGGGGTCAACGCCGTGAGTGGCAGTGCTGGTGACTTTGGTGGTCGGCAGCAGCTCGGCCAGACGCTTCATCAGCGTGGCGTTGTGCGCCCCGCCGCCACAGACCAACAGTTCCTGAGTATCGGTTTGAGCGTTTTGCAAAGATTCAGCGATCGTCAACGCGGTCAGCTCAAGCAACGTCGCTTGCACGTTCTCGGCAGCAAAGGCTGGCAGGTGCGAGAGATGTTGTTCCAGCCAGGGCAGGTTGAACACTTCTCGGCCGGTACTTTTCGGCCCCTTGGTGACGAAGAACGGATCGCTGAGGAGTGCGTTTAGCAGTGTCGGCTCGACTGTACCTGTTTTAGCCCAGTCGCCATTGCGATCATAGTTTTCGCCGCGCTGCTGGTGAATCCAGGCGTCCATCAGCACATTCCCGGGGCCGCAGTCGAAACCGGCTACAGGTTTGGTCGGCTCAATCAGACTCAGATTGCTGAAACCGCCGACATTCAAGACGGCCTGGTTACCGGTACGCTCTTCAAATAACGCTTCATGAAATGCAGGTACCAGCGGAGCGCCTTGGCCACCGGCCGCCACATCACGACTGCGGAAATCGCTGACTACGGTGATACCGGTCAGTTCGGTCAGCAGAGCGGGGTTGCCGATCTGCACGGTGAAACCGCGTGCAGGCTCATGGCGAATGGTCTGGCCGTGGCTGCCTATCGCCCGAATGTCCTGCGGCTTGAGTCGCTGCTGATCGAGGAGGGTATGAATGCCCTGCGCAGCGAGTGTCACCCAGTTCTGCTGGGCAATCGCCGAGCGGGCGATTTCGTCAGGGCCGCTGGCGCATAAGCCAAGCAGCTCGGTGCGCAGGGATTCAGGCATGGGAATGTAATGCGTGGCGACCAGTTTGATCGCCGAGGTCTGTTCGATCAGGGCAATGTCCAGACCGTCGAGGCTGGTTCCGGACATCACGCCAATATACAGGGCCATGACTTAGCGCTTGCTCGAAGCCAGCATGGTGGCTTTCTCTTGATCCATGCGCGCCATCAGCGGCTGGCTCTGTGCAAGGAAGCGAGCGCGTTCGGCTTTGGCAATTGGATCAGCCATTGGCAGCTTCTGTCCCAGCGGATCGACGTGAACGCCGTTGACCTGGAACTCATAGTGCAAGTGCGGGCCGGTCGAGAGGCCGGTGGTGCCGATGTAGCCGATGACTTGGCCTTGCTTAACGGAACCGCCAGTCTTCACGCCTTTGGCGAAGCCTTGCATGTGGCCGTACAGCGTGCGGTAAGTGTTGCCGTGCTGGATGATCACCGTGTTGCCGTAGCCACCACGACGTCCGGCCAGCAACACTTTACCGTCACCCGCAGCCTTGATTGGCGTACCGCGTGGCGCAGCGTAATCCACGCCTTTGTGGGCGCGGATCTTGTTGAGAATCGGGTGTTTGCGGCCCATTGAGAACTTCGAGCTGATGCGGGCGAAATCCACCGGAGTACGGATGAACGCCTTGCGCATGCTGTTGCCGTCAGCGGTGTAGTAGCTGCTGTTGCCTTGCTTGTTGGTGTAACGCACGGCGGTGTAGGTCTTGCCGCGGTTAGTGAAGCGAGCGGACAGGATAGGTCCGGTGCCGACGGCTTTGCCGTTGACCACTTTCTGCTCGTAGATGACATCGAATTCGTCACCCTGGCGGATGTCTTGAGCGAAATCGACGTCGTAGCCAAAGACGCTGGCCATATCCATGGTCAGACTATGGGAGAGACCGGCACGGGCTGCTGATTGTGAGAGCGAGCTATTGATTACGCCATGGACGTAAGCAGTTCGAACGGTTGGTTTTGCGGTAACCCGGTTGAAGGCATAACCCTTGTCATTCTTGGTCAGGGTAATGGTTTCGACGTCGCTGACCTTGCTGTGCAAACTGGTCAGTTGGCCTTCAGGATTCAATTCGAATTCGAGTTTCTGGCCATGCTTGAGTTGGCTGAACTGTTTGGCTTGTTTGTCGCTGGCCAGGACTTCGTGAACGGAGGCAGCCGGCAGGCCGACCTTTTCGAACAGGGTCGACAGGGTATCGCCCTTGGCAACGATGACTTCGCGATGGCCAGGCGCTTTTGGCTTTTCGGCGGCTGGCGTAGGTGCAGCCTCTGCGGTTTGCGGGGTGTTTTCGCTACTGTTTTCGATTTGAGCAAATGGCGAAGCTACTGGCTCATTTGTGGCTTGAGCTGCGTCAGCAGCGTCTTGATCTTGTGTCAGTTGTTCAGCAGGACTTTCCAGTTCAAGGCTCAGGGTCGTCTTTTTGGCTTCAACATCACTGGAAGGGAATACCAGGAGTGCCAGGCTGAGAAGGGCGGCGATTCCACTTGCGGCGAGCAGGTGGGTCTTCGGGTAAAGCGGAGGCGCTTTAGACGGTTCTGTGGTCATAAGTAATTTTGACTTTGAAAAAAGATGAATTGGAAAAGATGAATGACATGATGAAGATGAAATAACTGTATAAAATATAACCAAATCATCTCTGAAGCAAGTCTGCAGACGCCGCGTTTGTGGATTGGTGTCCGTGCGCCGGGCAAAACTTGTAATTGGTGCACGATCTTGTATGGTTGGTTCCCTTTGAATCTGAGCCTTGCGGGTCTGTTATGAAGTCGGTTGAAGAGCAGCTAGCGCTGATTAAACGTGGTGCGGAAGAACTATTGGTCGAGTCCGAGCTGATCGAGAAGCTCAAGCGCGGCCAACCGCTGCGTATCAAGGCTGGTTTCGATCCGACCGCTCCGGATCTGCATTTGGGCCACACGGTGCTTATTAATAAGCTGCGCCAGTTCCAGGAGCTGGGGCATCAAGTTATCTTCCTTATAGGTGACTTCACCGGAATGATCGGTGATCCGAGCGGCAAGAGTGCTACGCGTCCTCCGTTGACTCGTGAGCAGG
>NZ_CP186501.1:4630000-4967500 GCF_054790525.1 Pseudomonas sp. Mb7 | reverse complement strand
TTGATGCCATGCTTCCAAGAAAAGCTTCTAAGCTTCAGGTAACCAGGAACCGTACCCCAAACCGACACAGGTGGTTGGGTAGAGAATACCAAGGCGCTTGAGAGAACTCGGGTGAAGGAACTAGGCAAAATGGCACCGTAACTTCGGGAGAAGGTGCGCCGGTGAGGGTGAAGGACTTGCTCCGTAAGCTCATGCCGGTCGAAGATACCAGGCCGCTGCGACTGTTTATTAAAAACACAGCACTCTGCAAACACGAAAGTGGACGTATAGGGTGTGACGCCTGCCCGGTGCCGGAAGGTTAATTGATGGGGTTAGCTAACGCGAAGCTCTTGATCGAAGCCCCGGTAAACGGCGGCCGTAACTATAACGGTCCTAAGGTAGCGAAATTCCTTGTCGGGTAAGTTCCGACCTGCACGAATGGCGTAACGATGGCGGCGCTGTCTCCACCCGAGACTCAGTGAAATTGAAATCGCTGTGAAGATGCAGTGTATCCGCGGCTAGACGGAAAGACCCCGTGAACCTTTACTATAGCTTTGCACTGGACTTTGAATTTGCTTGTGTAGGATAGGTGGGAGGCTTTGAAGCGTGGACGCCAGTTCGCGTGGAGCCATCCTTGAAATACCACCCTGGCAACTTTGAGGTTCTAACTCAGGTCCGTTATCCGGATCGAGGACAGTGTATGGTGGGTAGTTTGACTGGGGCGGTCTCCTCCTAAAGAGTAACGGAGGAGTACGAAGGTGCGCTCAGACCGGTCGGAAATCGGTCGTAGAGTATAAAGGCAAAAGCGCGCTTGACTGCGAGACAGACACGTCGAGCAGGTACGAAAGTAGGTCTTAGTGATCCGGTGGTTCTGTATGGAAGGGCCATCGCTCAACGGATAAAAGGTACTCCGGGGATAACAGGCTGATACCGCCCAAGAGTTCATATCGACGGCGGTGTTTGGCACCTCGATGTCGGCTCATCACATCCTGGGGCTGAAGCCGGTCCCAAGGGTATGGCTGTTCGCCATTTAAAGTGGTACGCGAGCTGGGTTTAGAACGTCGTGAGACAGTTCGGTCCCTATCTGCCGTGGACGTTTGAGATTTGAGAGGGGCTGCTCCTAGTACGAGAGGACCGGAGTGGACGAACCTCTGGTGTTCCGGTTGTCACGCCAGTGGCATTGCCGGGTAGCTATGTTCGGGAAAGATAACCGCTGAAAGCATCTAAGCGGGAAACTTGCCTCAAGATGAGATCTCACTGGAACCTTGAGTTCCCTGAAGGGCCGTCGAAGACTACGACGTTGATAGGTTGGGTGTGTAAGCGCTGTGAGGCGTTGAGCTAACCAATACTAATTGCCCGTGAGGCTTGACCATATAACACCCAAGCAATTTGCGTCGAAGAGACCAGATTGCGGTGTGTGAAGACGAAACGAACCGAAAGTTCGATGTTCACAAACACCGAAAGCTATCACATACCCAATTTGCTGAAGCGAGGCCATTTGGCCACGAGTCAGTACCCGAATTTCTTGACGACCATAGAGCGTTGGAACCACCTGATCCCATCCCGAACTCAGCAGTGAAACGATGCATCGCCGATGGTAGTGTGGGGTTTCCCCATGTGAGAGTAGGTCATCGTCAAGATTAAATTCCGAAACCCCAATTGCGAAAGCAGTTGGGGTTTTGTTTTGCCCGCGGGAAAAGCATCTGCTTGATTTCTATGCAACAGCCCGGCTCATGGATATTATTCGGGCCTCATTGTGAGGGCGAGACCTGCATGTTGACGTTGTTGAACCTCCTGAAAGATGGCCGATTCCATTCTGGTCAGGATCTTGGCGCCGCCTTGGGAATAAGTCGAAGTGCGGTATGGAAACAGCTTCAGCATCTTGAGGCCGAGCTTGGCTTGTCCATTCATAAAGTGCGAGGACGAGGCTATCAATTGGCTGTTCCATTGACGCTGCTCGACTCTCGGGCAATATCGGCAATGGCGCCAGATTGGCCGGTGATGGTCTTGGATTCGGTCGACTCGACAAACGCTGAGGCCTTGCGGGCGATTGGCCAAGGTAGTTTGGCGCCCTTTTTGGTGCTCGCGGAACGCCAGGTCTCTGGTCGTGGGCGAAGAGGTCGCAAGTGGGTAAGTCCCTTTGCAGAGAATCTTTATTACAGCCTTGTCCTGCGTATTGATGGCGGAATGCGCCAGCTCGAGGGCTTGAGTCTTGTTGTTGGGTTGGCTGTCTTGCAGGCTCTGAGAAATTTTGGAGTGTCAGGTGCGGGATTGAAGTGGCCCAACGATGTCTTGGTGGGTAACAAGAAGATTGCCGGTATTCTCCTTGAGCTCGTTGGTGATCCGGCAGACGTTTGCCATGTGGTGCTGGGTATTGGTGTAAATGTGAACATGCAAGTGGCTGATGAAGTTGGCCAGCAATGGACTTCGATTCGGCTTGAGTCAGGTAGAAGTACTGACCGTAACTCCCTGGTGGCTGAGCTTAGTAAGCAGTTAAATGTTTATATCCGGCGCCATCAGGTGGATGGTTTTTCGGCTCTCCAGACGGAATGGGAGGCGAACCATTTGTGGCAGGATCGCTCTGTGTCATTGATTGCGGGTTCCAGTCAGATAGATGGTGTTGTGCTCGGAATCGATAGTCAGGGTGCGCTGCGCCTGAAGGTGGATGGTGTGGAAAAAGTCTTTAGTGGTGGTGAGCTCAGCCTGAGGTTGCGTGATGATTCTTGAGCTCGACTGTGGGAACAGCTTTATTAAGTGGCGAGTACTGAAGGCTGCGCTTGGCTCTCTCTTTTCTGAAGGGGTTGTCGACTCTGATCTCGCATTGCTAGACAGTTTGAAAGCTCTCAATGGGCTTGAGCTTCGTAAGTGCCGCGTGGTCAGTGTCAGGACTGCGGAGGAGACTGATGCCTTGATCGCTATTATCGAGCGTGAGTTTGGTATTTCGGTGGTGTGCGCGAAGCCCGCACGTGAAATGTCCGGTGTCAAAAATGGTTATGAAGAGTACGAGCGCCTAGGGCTGGATCGATGGCTGGCCATGCTTGGCGGGTTTCATCTCGCATCAGGCGGCGCTTGCCTGGTGCTTGATTTCGGTACGGCGGTGACTGCAGATTTTATTGCTGCGGGTGGTGAGCATCTTGGTGGTTTTATTTGCCCCGGAATGCCTTTGATGCGAAATCAGTTACGTACGCATACCCGTAAGATTCGCTATGGAGATCTGGCGGCTGAGCGCGCGCTTTCAAGCAATGCGCCTGGGCGGACCACTGTTGAGGCGGTGGAGCGCGGGTGTTCATTGATGTTGCGAGGTTTCGTATTGACACAGTTGGAACTGGCGCGCTCTTACTGGAGGGAAGACTTCGCAGTCTTTATAACTGGGGGGGATGCTGAATTGGTTGCAGCTGTCGCCCCTGAGGCCCGAGTCGTTCCTGACCTGGTGTTTGTGGGGTTGGCTATGGCGTGTCCTTTTTCCTGAGGTTTGTATGCGTTGGTTGTTCCTCCTGCTTCTTGTTCTTAATGTTTTCTATTATGTCTGGCATCAGCAGGAGGCGCCCTTGCGGGCGAAGGATGTAACGCCTCTCAGTTTGTATCGAGGTTCCCAGCAAGACATTCGTTTGCTCAGCGAAACGACGGGCAATGCTCGGGAGGGGCAGGGGGGGCGTCGGCAAGAGTGTCTGTTCCTTGGTGGTTTCTCTCGACAGGAGTCGATTACAGCGCTCCAGCAGCGTTTGGCTGAAATGGGAGTCGATGTAAAATCTTCGTCGAGGGATGCTTCTGGGGTTGGTTATTGGTTGTCTGTTTCGCCTCAGGGCCAGCGTTTGCTGGGGGACGCCCAGCTCCAAAACCTTTCCAACGAATTCAATGAGTTAAAACATAAAATAATGCTGTGTGAGGGGGTTGCACCTGCTGAATAGTTTGCATAGAATGGCGCCCGCTCCACAGCGAAGACCTAAGTAGGGATTCAAAGTGAAGTGATGTCAACGCAGCTAACCTCAGGTTTTTAAATGAGAAAATGCTTGACAGGGGTTTGGCATAGTATAGAATGCCGGCCTGATTAGGAGGGGTTCCCGAGCGGCCAAAGGGATCAGACTGTAAATCTGACGTCTACGACTTCGAAGGTTCGAATCCTTCTCCCTCCACCAGATTTAAGCGTGAGCTGCAGGCTCCGCGGGTATAGTTTAGTGGTAGAACCTCAGCCTTCCAAGCTGATGATGCGGGTTCGATTCCCGCTACCCGCTCCAAGTTTGCAGGTTGTGCAAAGTGTTTTGCTCTTGTAGCTCAGTTGGTAGAGCACACCCTTGGTAAGGGTGAGGTCAGCGGTTCAAATCCGCTCAAGAGCTCCATATAACAAGGCAGATATGAAAATATCTGCCTTTGTTTTAATGGTTGATATTGTTTGTCTAATTTCTTCTGTTGAGGGTGATATCGATGGCTAAGGAAAAATTTGATCGTTCCCTGCCCCACGTCAACGTTGGGACCATTGGTCACGTTGACCACGGTAAAACCACTCTGACTGCTGCTCTGACTCGCGTTTGCTCCGAAGTTTTCGGTTCAGCAATCGTTGACTTCGACAAGATCGACAGCGCACCAGAAGAAAAAGCTCGCGGTATCACCATCAACACCGCACACGTTGAGTACAACTCGAAGATCCGTCACTACGCTCACGTCGACTGCCCAGGTCACGCTGACTATGTGAAGAACATGATCACCGGTGCTGCTCAAATGGACGGCGCTATTCTGGTTTGCTCGGCCGCTGATGGTCCGATGCCACAAACCCGTGAGCACATCCTGCTGTCCCGTCAGGTAGGCGTTCCGTACATCGTGGTTTTCCTGAACAAGGCTGACCTGGTGGACGACGCTGAGCTGCTGGAACTGGTTGAGATGGAAGTTCGCGACCTGCTGTCCACCTACGACTTCCCGGGCGATGACACTCCAATCATCATCGGTTCGGCTCGTATGGCTCTGGAAGGCAAAGACGACAACGAGATGGGCACCACTGCCGTCAAGAAACTGGTTGAGACTCTGGATGCTTACATTCCAGAACCAGTTCGTATGATCGACAAGCCATTCCTGATGCCAATCGAAGACGTATTCTCGATCTCGGGTCGCGGTACTGTTGTGACTGGTCGTATCGAGCGCGGTATCGTTCGCGTTCAGGATCCGCTGGAAATCGTTGGTCTGCGTGACACCACCGTTACTACTTGCACCGGTGTTGAAATGTTCCGCAAGCTGCTCGACGAAGGTCGTGCTGGCGAGAACTGCGGCGTTCTGCTGCGTGGTACCAAGCGTGACGACGTTGAGCGTGGTCAGGTTCTGGTTAAGCCGGGTTCGGTTAAGCCGCACACCAAGTTCACTGCAGAAGTTTACGTTCTGAGCAAGGAAGAAGGCGGTCGTCACACTCCGTTCTTCAAAGGCTACCGTCCACAGTTCTACTTCCGTACTACTGACGTGACTGGTAACTGCGAGCTGCCAGAAGGCGTTGAAATGGTAATGCCAGGTGACAACATTCAGATGACTGTTACCCTGATCAAAACCATCGCGATGGAAGATGGTCTGCGTTTCGCTATCCGTGAAGGCGGTCGTACCGTCGGCGCTGGCGTCGTAGCTAAAATCATCGAGTAAGTGGTTGTAATGTATTTTTCGGGCCGGCATAATGGTCGGCCTGATTTTGTTTTAGGTCAGTAGCTCAATTGGCAGAGCGACGGTCTCCAAAACCGTAGGTTGGGGGTTCGATTCCCTCCTGACCTGCCAGATTCACTCGGTGTGTCTGGCTTTCTTTTCACAGGATCTTCATAGATGACTCCTAAAGCTGAAGCTCAAGGCTCTCGCTTCGATCTGCTCAAGTGGCTTGTAGTTGTCGCTTTGGTGGTTGTTGGCGTTGTTGGCAATCAGTATTACTCTGCTTCGCCGATCCTGTACCGTGTGCTCGCTTTACTTGCAATTGCTGCTGTAGCTGCCTTTGTAGGCCTGCAGACTGCTAAGGGCAAGTCTTTCTTTGTACTGGTTAAGGAAGCTCGCACCGAGATTCGTAAAGTCGTGTGGCCAACTCGCCAAGAAACCACGCAGACCACCCTTATTGTGGTGGCTGTTGTTCTGGTTATGGCGTTGCTGTTGTGGGGGCTTGATTCCCTGCTCGGCTGGCTTGTTTCCTTGATTGTCGGCTAAGGGTGTCCCGTGGCTAAGCGTTGGTATGTTGTGCATGCTTACTCGGGTTACGAGAAGCATGTGATGCGCTCGCTGATCGAGCGCGTAAAGCTGGCTGGCATGGAAGATGGCTTCGGCGAGATTCTGGTTCCCACTGAAGAAGTGGTTGAAATGCGTAATGGCCAGAAGCGCAAAAGCGAGCGCAAATTCTTTCCAGGCTATGTGCTGGTTCAGATGGATATGAACGAGGGTACTTGGCACTTGGTCAAGGATACTCCTCGGGTGATGGGTTTCATTGGCGGTACCGCTGATAAGCCTGCGCCGATCACCGATAAAGAGGCGGAAGCAATTCTGCGTCGCGTTGCTGATGGTAGCGACAAGCCTAAGCCGAAGACTCTCTTCGAGCCAGGTGAGACGGTGCGAGTCAACGACGGTCCATTCGCTGATTTCAATGGCGTTGTTGAAGAAGTTAACTACGAAAAGAGCCGGATCCAAGTGGCAGTGCTCATTTTCGGTCGCTCTACTCCGGTAGAGTTGGAGTTCAGTCAGGTCGAAAAGGTCTAACTGGACAAGCATCCCAACCCCGCAGCCCTAGGCTGTGGGGTTTTGTCGTCACTGGGATAAACGCGCAAGTAACCGGGGAGCCTTCCGAGGCGTTCGAACCCGTAATTGGAGTGCCTCATGGCCAAGAAAATTACCGCTTACATCAAGCTGCAAGTGAAGGCCGCTCAGGCTAACCCAAGCCCACCTGTTGGTCCTGCTCTGGGTCAGCACGGCGTGAACATCATGGAATTCTGCAAGGCTTTCAACGCCCGTACTCAGGGTCTTGAAGCAGGTCTGCCGACTCCAGTGATCATCACTGTCTACAGCGACCGTAGTTTCACTTTCGAAACCAAATCCACCCCTGCTTCGGTTCTGCTGAAGAAGGCGGCCGGTCTGACCAGCGGTTCCGCTCGTCCGAACACCGTTAAGGTTGGCACTGTTACCCGTGCTCAGCTGGAAGAAATCGCGAAAACCAAAAACGCGGATCTGACTGCAGCTGATATGGATGCAGCCGTGCGTACTATCGCCGGTTCTGCTCGTAGCATGGGCCTTAACGTGGAGGGTGTGTAATGGCTAAGCTGACCAAGCGTCAAAAGGCTATCGCCGGCAAAATCGAAGCAGGCAAGGCCTACAACATTGTAGACGCTGCTGCTCTGCTGGCTGAGCTGTCGACTGTCAAGTTCAGCGAGTCGTTCGACGTTGCTGTAAACCTGGGTGTTGACCCGCGTAAATCCGACCAGGTTGTCCGTAGCGCTACTGTGCTGCCACACGGCACTGGCAAGACCGTTCGCGTTGCTGTGTTCACCCAAGGTCCAGCTGCTGAAGCCGCTCTGGCTGCCGGCGCTGACCGTGTAGGTATGGACGACCTGGCTGCCGAAATGAAAGGCGGCGACCTGAACTATGACGTAGTGATTGCATCCCCGGATGCCATGCGCGTTGTAGGTCAACTGGGTCAGATCCTCGGTCCACGTGGTCTGATGCCTAACCCTAAGGTTGGTACTGTAACTCCAGACGTAGCTACTGCGGTTAAAAACGCTAAAGCTGGTCAGGTTCGTTATCGCACCGACAAAAACGGCATCATTCACACTTCCGTTGGCAAGATGGGCTTCGACGCCGTCAAGCTGAAGGAAAACGTTGAAGCCCTGATCGCTGATCTGAAGCGTATCAAGCCAGCTTCTTCGAAAGGTATCTACGTCAAGCGCGTTACCCTGAGCACCACTATGGGCCCAGGTCTGGTCATCGACCAGAGCTCGCTCGACGCGTAAGACAAAGGTTGGCGCGATGGTTCGTGCCAATTGAAAGATTGGGGTCCCTGCCTGGCGGGGGCTATCCAAGACCGTAGGCGACGCAAGTCTTAAACCATAAGCCTACGCAGATGGTGCTCCCGGTTCCTTACCGAATCAGACACCAAAACGACATTCGGTTCCGATCGAATGAAACGGTAACAAGCAGGAGTTAAACCCGTGGCAATTAATCTCGAAGACAAGAAGGCCATCGTCGCTGAAGTCAACGAGGCTGCCAAAGTCGCTCTGTCCGCTGTCGTGGTTGATGCACGTGGCGTAACAGTAGGCGCAATGACCGGACTCCGTAAAGAGGCTCGTGAAGCTGGCGTTTACGTACGTGTTGTACGTAACACCCTGCTCAAGCGCGCTGTTGCTGACACTCAATACAGTGTCCTCAACGACGTGTTCACCGGCCCGACCCTGATTGCATTCTCGAACGAACATCCGGGTGCTGCTGCCCGTATCTTCAAAGAGTTTGCCAAGGGTCAGGACAAGTTCGAGATCAAGGCAGCTGCGTTCGAGGGCAAGTTCCTCGCAGCTAATCAGATCGACGTACTGGCAACTCTGCCGACCCGTGACGAAGCAATTTCTCAGCTGATGAGCGTGATTCAAGGCGCTACCAGCAAATTGGCTCGTACTCTGGCGGCAATTCGCGACCAGAAAGAAGCTGCCGCAGCCTAAGGCTCGTCAACTTCTCGCGTTTTTTGTTTATTTCGATGGTCGCGTAGGCCGTCCCCCAATTCAGGAATTGAGTCATGTCTCTGACTAACGAACAAATCATCGAAGCAATCGGCCAGAAATCCGTAGTGGAAATCGTTGAGCTGATCAAAGCGATGGAAGAAACCTTCGGTGTTACCGCTGCTGCTGCTTCGGCTGGTCCAGCTGCTGCTGCCGCTGTTGTTGAAGAGCAAACCGAGTTCAACGTTGTTCTGCTGGAAGCTGGCGAGAAGAAGGTTAACGTGATCAAGGCAGTTCGTGAACTGACCGGTCTGGGCCTGAAAGAAGCCAAAGAGAAAGTAGACGGCGCTCCTCAGGTTGTAGCTGAAGGCGTTTCGAAAGAAGCTGCTGAAGACGCCAAGAAGAAGCTGGAAGAAGCAGGCGCTAAAGTCGAACTGAAATAAGTATCGACTTTGCTCCTCCAGCCCGAGCGTCAAGCGACAGGCTGATGGCTGGTGGCTCTTGCCACCGGCCTTTTTCCGTTATTGGCAGCCGACTGGGTCGGTGCTGATAAGGGCGCTGTAACCACCCGATGCGGTGGAGCAAACCATGGGGTTTGCACGATTTTCTGGCTGCTCCCGTCGGGAGGGGCCAAACAAGCAGGTGACCAAGCTGGGGAACGCTGATGGCTTACTCATATACTGAGAAAAAACGTATCCGCAAGGACTTTAGCAAGTTGCCGGACGTCATGGATGTGCCTTACCTCCTGGCCATCCAGCTGGATTCGTATCGTGAATTCTTGCAAGCGGGAGCGACTAAAGATCAGTTCCGCGACGTGGGCCTGCATGCGGCCTTCAAATCCGTTTTCCCGATCATCAGCTACTCCGGCAATGCTGCGCTGGAGTACGTCGGTTATCGCCTGGGCGAACCGGCATTTGATGTCAAAGAATGCGTATTGCGCGGTGTAACTTTCGCCGTACCTTTGCGGGTAAAAGTGCGCCTGATCATTTTCGACAAAGAATCGTCGAACAAAGCGATCAAGGACATCAAAGAGCAAGAAGTCTACATGGGTGAAATCCCCCTGATGACTGAGAACGGTACCTTCGTAATCAACGGTACCGAGCGTGTAATCGTTTCCCAGCTGCACCGTTCCCCGGGCGTGTTCTTCGACCACGACCGCGGCAAGACGCATAGCTCCGGCAAACTGCTGTACTCCGCGCGCATCATTCCTTACCGCGGTTCGTGGCTGGACTTCGAGTTCGACCCGAAAGACTGCGTGTTCGTGCGTATCGACCGTCGTCGCAAGCTGCCGGCATCGGTACTGCTGCGCGCGCTCGGTTACACCACTGAAGAAGTGCTGGACGCGTTCTACACCACCAACGTCTTCAAGCTGAGCGGCGAAACCCTCAGCCTGGAACTGATTGCTTCGCGTCTGCGTGGTGAAATTGCGGTTCTGGACATTCAGGACGAGAAGGGCAAGGTCATTGTTGAAGCGGGCCGCCGTATTACCGCGCGCCACATCAACCAGATCGAAAAAGCCGGCATCAAGACTCTGGAAGTACCTCTGGACTACGTCCTGGGCCGTACTACCGCCAAGGTCATCGTGCACCCGGCTACCGGCGAAATCCTGGCAGAGTGCAACACCGAGCTGAACACTGAAGTCCTGGCAAAAATTGCCAAGGCTGGTGTTGTTCGCATCGAAACGCTGTACACCAACGATATCGACTGCGGTCCGTTCGTCTCCGACACGCTGAAGATCGACTCCACCAGCAACCAATTGGAAGCGCTGGTCGAGATCTATCGCATGATGCGTCCAGGCGAGCCGCCAACCAAAGACGCTGCCGAAACCCTGTTCAACAACCTGTTCTTCAGCCCTGAGCGCTATGACCTGTCTGCGGTCGGCCGGATGAAGTTCAACCGTCGTATCGGTCGTACCGAGATCGAAGGTTCGGGCGTGCTGTGCAAGGAAGACATCGTCGCGGTACTGAAGACTCTGGTCGACATCCGTAACGGTAAAGGCATCGTCGATGACATCGACCACCTGGGTAACCGTCGTGTTCGCTGCGTAGGCGAAATGGCCGAGAACCAGTTCCGCGTTGGCCTGGTACGTGTTGAGCGTGCGGTCAAAGAGCGTCTGTCGATGGCTGAAAGCGAAGGCCTGATGCCGCAAGACCTGATCAACGCCAAGCCAGTGGCTGCGGCGGTGAAAGAGTTCTTCGGTTCCAGCCAGCTCTCGCAGTTCATGGACCAGAACAACCCGCTGTCCGAGATCACCCACAAGCGTCGTGTCTCCGCACTCGGCCCTGGCGGTCTGACTCGTGAGCGCGCAGGCTTTGAAGTCCGTGACGTGCACCCGACTCACTACGGTCGTGTATGCCCGATCGAAACGCCGGAAGGTCCGAACATCGGTCTGATCAACTCCTTGGCTGCTTACGCTCGCACCAACCAGTACGGCTTCCTGGAAAGCCCGTACCGCGTGGTGAAAGAGGGTGTGGTCACCGACGAGATCGTGTTCCTGTCCGCTATTGAAGAAGCCGATCACGTGATCGCGCAGGCTTCGGCGACCATGAACGACCAGAAAGTCCTGATCGACGAACTGGTAGCCGTACGTCACCTGAACGAATTCACCGTCAAGGCGCCTGAAGAAGTCACCTTGATGGACGTTTCGCCGAAGCAGGTAGTTTCGGTTGCAGCGTCGCTGATCCCGTTCCTCGAGCACGACGACGCCAACCGTGCGTTGATGGGTTCGAACATGCAGCGTCAAGCTGTACCAACCCTGCGCGCTGACAAGCCGCTGGTAGGTACCGGCATGGAGCGTAACGTAGCCCGTGACTCCGGCGTTTGCGTCGTGGCTCGTCGTGGCGGCGTGATCGATTCCGTCGACGCCAGCCGTATCGTGGTTCGTGTTGCTGATGACGAAGTTGAAACCGGCGAAGCTGGTGTCGACATCTACAACCTGACCAAATACACCCGCTCGAACCAGAACACCTGCATCAACCAGCGTCCGCTGGTGAGCAAGGGTGATCGCGTTCAGCGTAGCGACATCATGGCCGACGGCCCGTCCACCGACATGGGTGAACTGGCGCTGGGTCAGAACATGCGCATCGCGTTCATGGCATGGAACGGCTTCAACTTCGAAGACTCCATCTGCCTGTCCGAGCGTGTGGTTCAGGAAGACCGTTTCACCACGATCCACATTCAGGAACTCACCTGTGTGGCCCGTGACACCAAGCTTGGCCCAGAGGAAATCACTGCGGACATCCCTAACGTGGGTGAAGCTGCGCTGAACAAGCTGGACGAAGCCGGTATCGTTTACGTAGGTGCTGAAGTTGGCGCAGGCGACATTCTGGTAGGTAAGGTCACTCCGAAAGGCGAGACCCAACTGACTCCGGAAGAAAAACTGCTGCGTGCAATCTTCGGTGAAAAAGCCAGCGACGTTAAAGACACCTCCCTGCGTGTACCTACCGGTACCAAAGGTACTGTCATCGACGTACAGGTCTTCACCCGCGACGGCGTTGAGCGTGATGCTCGTGCACTGTCGATCGAGAAGTCCCAGCTGGACGAGATCCGCAAGGATCTGAACGAAGAATTCCGTATCGTTGAAGGCGCGACGTTCGAACGTCTGCGTTCCGCTCTGGTAGGCCACAAGGCTGAAGGCGGCGCAGGTCTGAAGAAAGGTCAGGACATCACCGACGAAGTTCTCGACGGTCTTGAGCATGGTCAGTGGTTCAAACTGCGCATGGCTGAAGATGCTCTGAACGAGCAGCTCGAGAAGGCTCAGGCCTACATCGTTGATCGCCGCCGTCTGCTGGACGACAAGTTCGAAGACAAGAAGCGCAAACTGCAGCAGGGCGATGACCTGGCTCCAGGCGTGTTGAAAATCGTCAAGGTTTACCTGGCAATCCGTCGTCGCATCCAGCCGGGCGACAAGATGGCCGGTCGTCACGGTAACAAAGGTGTGGTCTCCGTGATCATGCCGGTTGAAGACATGCCGCACGATGCCAATGGCACCCCGGTCGACGTGGTCCTCAACCCACTGGGCGTACCTTCGCGTATGAACGTTGGTCAGATCCTTGAAACCCACTTGGGCCTCGCGGCCAAAGGTCTGGGTGAGAAGATCAACCGGATGGTCGAAGAGCAGCGTAAAGTCGCTGAACTGCGCACCTTCCTGGACGAGATCTACAACCAGATCGGCGGTCGTAACGAGGATCTGGACAGCTTCTCTGATCAGGAAATCCTAGATCTGGCGAAGAACCTGCGTGGCGGTGTTCCAATGGCCACTCCAGTGTTCGACGGCGCCAAGGAAAGCGAAATCAAGGCCATGCTGAAACTGGCAGACCTGCCGGAAAGCGGCCAGATGCAGCTGACTGACGGCCGTACCGGCAACAAGTTCGAGCGTCCAGTTACCGTTGGCTACATGTACATGCTGAAGCTGAACCACTTGGTAGACGACAAGATGCACGCGCGTTCTACCGGTTCGTACAGCCTGGTTACCCAGCAGCCGCTGGGTGGTAAGGCGCAGTTCGGTGGTCAGCGTTTCGGGGAGATGGAGGTCTGGGCACTGGAAGCATACGGTGCTGCTTACACTCTGCAAGAAATGCTCACAGTGAAGTCGGACGATGTGAACGGCCGTACCAAGATGTACAAAAACATCGTGGATGGCGATCACCGTATGGAGCCGGGCATGCCCGAGTCCTTCAACGTGTTGATCAAGGAAATTCGTTCCCTCGGCATCGATATCGATCTGGAAACCGAATAACACGTGACGCGAATCGAGAGCGGGGCAGGATTGCCCGCTCTCTGCTCCGCCAGGAGGAAAGGCCTTGAAAGACCTACTGAATTTGCTGAAAAACCAGGGTCAAGTCGAAGAGTTCGACGCCATCCGTATCGGATTGGCCTCGCCTGAGATGATCCGCTCATGGTCGTTCGGTGAAGTTAAAAAGCCGGAAACCATCAACTACCGTACGTTCAAACCTGAGCGTGACGGCCTGTTCTGCGCCAAGATCTTTGGCCCGGTAAAGGATTACGAGTGCCTGTGCGGTAAGTACAAGCGCTTGAAGCACCGTGGTGTGATCTGCGAGAAGTGCGGCGTTGAAGTTGCACTGGCCAAGGTTCGTCGTGAGCGCATGGCGCACATCGAACTGGCTTCGCCGGTTGCCCACATCTGGTTCCTGAAATCGCTGCCGTCCCGTATCGGCCTGCTGATGGACATGACCCTGCGTGATATCGAACGCGTTCTCTACTTCGAGAGCTATGTCGTTATCGATCCAGGCATGACCACTCTTGAAAAAGGTCAGCTGCTGAACGACGAGCAGTACTTCGAAGCGCTGGAAGAGTTCGGTGATGACTTCGACGCCCGCATGGGTGCTGAAGCTGTCCGTGAACTGTTGCACGCTATCGACCTGGAACACGAGATTGGCCGTCTGCGTGAAGAAATTCCGCAAACCAACTCCGAAACCAAGATCAAGAAGCTGTCCAAGCGTCTGAAGTTGATGGAAGCCTTCCAGGGTTCCGGCAACCTGCCAGAGTGGATGGTGCTGACCGTTCTGCCGGTTCTGCCGCCAGATCTGCGTCCACTGGTCCCGCTGGATGGCGGTCGCTTCGCGACTTCCGACCTCAACGATCTGTATCGTCGAGTTATCAACCGTAACAACCGTTTGAAGCGCCTGCTGGATCTGTCCGCTCCGGACATCATCGTGCGCAACGAAAAGCGCATGTTGCAGGAAGCTGTTGATGCTCTGCTCGACAACGGTCGTCGTGGCCGCGCTATCACCGGTTCGAACAAGCGTCCTCTGAAATCCCTGGCTGACATGATCAAGGGTAAGCAAGGTCGTTTCCGTCAGAACTTGCTCGGTAAGCGTGTTGACTACTCCGGTCGTTCGGTAATTACCGTAGGCCCGACCCTGCGTCTGCACCAGTGCGGTCTGCCGAAGAAGATGGCTCTCGAGCTGTTCAAGCCGTTCATTTTCGGCAAGCTGGAAATGCGTGGTCTCGCGACCACCATCAAAGCAGCCAAGAAAATGGTCGAGCGCGAGCTGCCAGAGGTTTGGGACGTTCTCGCTGAAGTGATTCGCGAACACCCGGTTCTTCTCAACCGTGCACCGACCCTTCACCGTCTGGGTATCCAGGCGTTTGAACCGGTACTGATCGAAGGTAAGGCTATCCAGCTGCACCCTCTGGTCTGCGCCGCGTACAACGCCGACTTCGACGGCGACCAAATGGCCGTGCACGTACCGCTGACGCTGGAAGCCCAGCTCGAAGCGCGTGCGTTGATGATGTCGACCAACAACATTCTGTCGCCAGCCAACGGTGAGCCAATCATCGTTCCGTCGCAGGACGTTGTATTGGGTCTGTACTACATGACTCGTGAAGCGATCAACGCCAAAGGTGAAGGTCGTGTATTTGCGGATCTGCAGGAAGTTGACCGTGTGTTCCGTGCCGGCGAAGCCGCACTGCACGCCAAGGTTAAGGTTCGTATCAACGAAACCGTCAACGACCGTGACGGCAACAGCGTAAGCGGCACCCGTATCGTCGACACCACTGTCGGCCGTGCGCTGCTGTTCCAGGTTGTGCCAAAAGGTCTGTCGTACGACGTCGTCAACCTGCCGATGAAGAAAAAGGCGATCTCCAAGCTGATCAACCAGTGCTACCGCGTGGTTGGTCTGAAAGAGACCGTGATCTTCGCTGACCAGTTGATGTACACCGGTTTCGCTTACTCGACCATCTCCGGCGTTTCCATCGGTGTTAACGACTTCGTTATCCCTGACGAGAAAGCCCGCATCATCGGTGCCGCCACCGACGAAGTGAAAGAGATCGAGAGCCAGTACGCCTCCGGCCTGGTAACCCAGGGCGAGAAGTACAACAAAGTGATCGACCTTTGGTCGAAAGCGAACGACGAAGTTTCCAAGGCAATGATGGCCAACCTCTCGAAAGAGAAGGTTATCGACCGTCACGGCGTTGAAGTCGATCAAGAGTCTTTCAACTCGATGTACATGATGGCCGACTCGGGTGCGCGGGGTTCCGCAGCACAGATTCGTCAGCTGGCCGGTATGCGTGGTCTGATGGCCAAGCCGGACGGTTCCATCATCGAAACGCCGATTACTGCGAACTTCCGTGAAGGTTTGAGCGTACTTCAGTACTTCATCTCTACTCACGGTGCTCGTAAAGGTCTGGCGGATACCGCGTTGAAAACTGCGAACTCCGGTTACCTGACTCGTCGTCTGGTAGACGTGGCGCAGGATCTGGTTGTAACCGAGATCGATTGCGGCACCGAACACGGTCTGCTGATGACTCCGCACATTGAAGGCGGTGACGTTGTAGAGCCGTTGGGTGAGCGCGTATTGGGTCGTGTTATTGCCCGTGACGTATTCAAGCCAGGTACCGAGGACGTTATCGTTCCTGCCGGCACTCTGGTAGACGAGAAGTGGGTTGAGTTCATCGAGCTGAACAGCATCGACGAAGTGATCGTGCGTTCGCCGATCAGCTGCGAAACCCGCTATGGCATTTGCGCCAAGTGCTACGGCCGTGATCTGGCTCGTGGTCACCAGGTAAACATCGGTGAAGCGGTCGGCGTTATCGCTGCCCAGTCCATCGGTGAGCCGGGTACCCAGCTGACGATGCGTACGTTCCACATCGGTGGTGCGGCTAGCCGTACTTCCGCAGCTGACAGCGTTCAGGTGAAGAATGGCGGTACCGTCCGTCTGCACAACCTGAAGCATGTTGAGCGAGTGGATGGTCACCTGGTTGCTGTGTCCCGTTCCGGTGAGCTGGCGATCGCTGATGACTTCGGTCGTGAGCGTGAGCGTTACAAGCTGCCGTACGGTGCTGTGATTTCGGTTAAAGAAGGTGACAAGGTCGACGCTGGCGCAATCGTGGCCAAGTGGGATCCGCACACTCACCCGATCGTTACCGAAATGAAAGGTACCGTGACCTACGTGGGCATGGAAGAAGGCATCACGATCAAGCGTCAGACTGACGAATTGACCGGTATGACCAACATTGAAGTACTCGACGCGAAAGATCGTCCAGCTGCGGGCAAAGAAATCCGTCCAGCAGTGAAGATGGTCGACGACAACGGCAAGGATCTGTTGCTGCCAGGCACTGACGTTATCGCTCAGTACTTCCTGCCAGCCAACGCCCTGGTCGGTGTGGCTGACGGTGCGAAGATTGCGATCGGTGATGTTATCGCTCGTATCCCGCAAGAAACTTCGAAGACCCGTGACATCACCGGTGGTCTGCCGCGTGTTGCCGACTTGTTCGAAGCTCGTCGTCCGAAAGAAGCGTCGATTCTGGCTGAGGTCAGCGGCACCATCGCGTTCGGTAAAGAAACCAAAGGCAAGCGCCGTCTGGTTATTACCCCGAACGACGGTAGCGATCCGTACGAGGAGCTGATTCCGAAGTGGCGTCACCTGAACGTGTTCGAAGGCGAACAGGTAAACCGCGGCGAAGTTATCTCCGACGGTCCAAGCGATCCGCACGACATCCTGCGTCTGCTGGGTGTGAGCGCGCTGGCCAAGTACATCGTTAACGAGATCCAGGACGTTTACCGTCTGCAAGGCGTGAAGATCAACGATAAGCACATCGAGACCATCCTGCGTCAGATGCTGCGTAAAGTTGAAATCGCTGAATCCGGCGATTCGAGTTTCATCAAGGGCGACCAGATGGAACTGACTCACGTACTGGTAGAAAACGAGCGTTTGGGCGGCGAAGACAAGTTCGTCTCCAAGTACACTCGCGTTCTGTTGGGTATCACCAAGGCGTCGTTGTCCACCGAATCGTTCATCTCGGCAGCTTCCTTCCAGGAAACTACCCGCGTACTGACCGAAGCGGCAGTCACCGGCAAGCGCGATTACCTGCGCGGCCTGAAAGAAAACGTAGTCGTGGGTCGTCTGATCCCGGCCGGTACCGGTCTGGCATATCACAGCGAGCGCAAGCGTCGCCGTGATGCTGACAAGCCGTTGCGCGTAAGCGCCAGTGAAGTGGAAGCTGCACTGACCGAAGCGCTGAACTCGAGCGGTAACTGAGTTCTGCGGTAAATGAGCGTAAGGCCCTGATCGCTCCGTTCATCGAATCGAGACATTTTGTCGAGGTTCGAAGGGCGGGGAGGTCGGGGCCTTGCCTTGACTGGGGACAAGATCCTCTTTAGACTCTTGATCCCCTAAATTTGGCGGGAATTCGTTCCTGCCATTTTGCTTTTCTTGCAAGACAATAGCGTCGCAAGACAACAGTGGAGCTAGTAGATGGCAACTATCAACCAGCTGGTACGTCAGCCGCGTAAGCGTATCGTCGAGAAATCCGACGTACCTGCGCTGCAGAACTGCCCGCAACGTCGTGGCGTGTGCACCCGTGTGTACACCACCACGCCGAAAAAACCTAACTCGGCACTGCGTAAAGTATGCCGTGTGCGCCTGACCAACGGTTTCGAGGTTTCCTCGTACATCGGTGGTGAAGGTCACAACCTGCAAGAGCACAGCGTGGTACTGATCCGCGGCGGTCGTGTAAAAGACTTGCCAGGTGTTCGTTACCACACCGTTCGCGGCTCCTTGGATACTTCCGGCGTTAAAGGCCGTAACCAGGGTCGTTCGAAGTACGGTACCAAGCGTCCGAAGTAATCGGCCGTTTTGCAGATTTTCATTTTATTGAGTCGATAAGAGTAAGGTCGGGCACGCATCCATTGGATCTGTCCCGAGCTAACCTGAAGACCGCTTGAGGGCTTATCATGCCAAGACGTCGCGTAGCAGCAAAGCGTGAGATTCTGGACGATCCGAAATACGGAAGCCAGATCCTCGCCAAATTCATGAACCACGTTATGGAAAGCGGCAAGAAAGCCGTTGCCGAGCGTATCGTTTATGGTGCCCTGGAAACCGTTGCGACCCGTAAGGCTGGCACCGATCCCCTGGAACTCTTCGAAAAAGCACTCGACGCCATCGCTCCGCTGGTCGAAGTGAAGTCGCGCCGCGTTGGTGGTGCTACTTACCAGGTTCCGGTCGAGGTTCGTCCTTCCCGTCGTAACGCTCTGGCAATGCGCTGGTTGGTAGACTTCGCCCGTAAGCGTGGCGAGAAGTCTATGGCTCTGCGTTTGGCTGGCGAACTGCTGGATGCTGCTGAAGGTAAAGGTGCTGCTGTTAAGAAGCGTGAAGACGTGCACCGTATGGCTGAAGCCAACAAAGCTTTCTCGCACTACCGCTTCTAATTTTAGCTTCACTAATTTTGCGAGGGCTTTATGGCTCGTACTACTCCGATTAGCCGCTACCGTAACATCGGTATCGTCGCTCACGTGGATGCTGGTAAAACCACCACCACCGAGCGCGTCCTTTTTTACACCGGCAAAAGTCACAAAATGGGCGAGGTGCATGATGGCGCCGCGACCACAGACTGGATGGTGCAGGAGCAGGAGCGTGGTATTACCATTACTTCTGCTGCCATCACCGCTTTCTGGAAAGGTTCCGAGAAGCAGTACAAGGACGAGCACCGCTTCAACGTGATCGATACCCCGGGCCACGTTGACTTCACTATTGAAGTTGAGCGTTCCCTGCGCGTACTCGACGGCGCTGTCGTTGTGTTCTGCGGTACTTCGGGTGTTGAGCCTCAGTCGGAAACCGTATGGCGTCAAGCCAACAAATACGGTGTTCCACGTCTTGTTTACGTAAACAAGATGGACCGTGCTGGTGCCAACTTCCTGCGCGTGATCGGTCAGATCAAGCAGCGTCTGGGTCACACTCCGGTGCCGATCCAGTTGGCCATCGGTTCCGAAGACAACTTCCAGGGTCAGATCGATCTGATCAACATGCAAGCTGTCTACTGGAATGACTCTGACAAAGGTATGGTCCCTGTTCGCAAGGACATTCCTGCTGAGCTCCAAGAGCTGGCTGAAGAGTGGCGCAACAACATGGTTGAAGCTGCTGCTGAAGCCAACGAAGAGCTGATGAACAAGTACCTGGAAGGCGAAGAGCTGTCGATCGAAGAGATCAAAGCTGCTTTGCGTCAGCGTACTATCGCCGGCGAAATCGTTCTGGCTGTTTGCGGTTCTTCGTTCAAGAACAAGGGTGTTCCCCTGGTTCTCGACGCCGTTATCGACTTCCTGCCTGCACCGACCGACATTCCTGCGATCAAGGGTACTGACCCTGATAACGAGGAAATCGAGCTGGAGCGTCATGCAGACGATGCGGAGCCGTTCTCGGCTCTGGCGTTCAAGATCGCTACCGACCCATTCGTGGGTACCTTGACCTTCGTCCGTGTTTACTCGGGCGTGTTGAACTCCGGTGACGGCGTGATCAACTCGGTTAAAGGTAAAAAAGAGCGCGTGGGTCGTATGGTGCAAATGCACGCAAACGCCCGTGAAGAGATCAAGGAAGTACGCGCTGGTGACATCGCGGCCCTGATCGGCATGAAGGACGTCACCACTGGTGAAACCCTCTGCAACGCTGACAAGCCAATCATCCTGGTTCGCATGGACTTCCCGGAGCCGGTTATTTCGGTTGCCGTAGAGCCTAAGACCAAGGATGACCAGGAAAAAATGGGTATCGCTCTGGGCAAGCTTGCTCAGGAAGACCCGTCTTTCCGCGTTAAAACTGATGAAGAGACTGGTCAGACGATCATCTCCGGCATGGGCGAGCTGCACCTGGACATCCTGGTTGACCGGATGCGCCGTGAGTTCAACGTCGAAGCCAACATCGGCAAGCCTCAGGTTTCGTATCGTGAGCGCATCACGAAGAACTGTGAAATCGAAGGCAAGTTCGTTCGTCAGTCCGGCGGTCGTGGTCAGTTCGGCCATTGCTGGATCCGTTTTGCTCCTGCTGACGAAGGTCAGGAAGGTCTGCAGTTCGTGAACGAAGTTGTAGGTGGTGTGGTTCCTAAGGAATACATCCCGGCTATCCAGAAGGGTATCGAAGAGCAGATGAAGAACGGCGTTGTTGCCGGCTATCCGCTGATCGGCCTGAAGGCTACCGTGTTCGATGGTTCTTACCACGACGTCGACTCCAACGAGATGGCGTTTAAAGTGGCTGCCTCCATGGCGACCAAGCAGCTGGCCCAGAAGGGCGGTGGTGAGTTGCTTGAGCCGATCATGGCTGTAGAGGTTGTTACGCCTGAAGACTATATGGGTGATGTGATGGGCGACCTTAACCGTCGTCGTGGCATGATCCAGGGTATGGAAGACACAGTGTCCGGCAAGGTTATCCGTGCCGAGGTTCCACTGGGTGAGATGTTCGGTTATGCGACCGACGTTCGTTCCATGTCCCAGGGTCGCGCAAGCTACTCTATGGAATTCAAAAAATACGATACGGCTCCGTCGCACATCGTCGAATCCGTAACCAAAAAACAAGGCTGATTCAGCCCCTTTAGGCTAGGAGTTAATTGTCGTGGCTAAAGAAAAATTTGATCGTTCCCTACCGCACGTCAACGTTGGCACCATCGGTCACGTTGACCACGGTAAAACCACTCTGACTGCTGCTCTGACTCGCGTTTGCTCCGAAGTTTTCGGTTCCGCAATCGTTGACTTCGACAAGATCGACAGCGCACCAGAAGAAAAAGCTCGCGGTATCACCATCAACACCGCGCACGTTGAGTACAACTCGAAGATCCGTCACTACGCTCACGTCGACTGCCCAGGTCACGCTGACTATGTGAAGAACATGATCACCGGTGCTGCTCAAATGGACGGCGCTATTCTGGTTTGCTCGGCCGCTGATGGTCCGATGCCACAAACCCGTGAGCACATCCTGCTGTCCCGTCAGGTAGGTGTTCCGTACATCGTGGTTTTCCTGAACAAGGCTGACCTGGTAGACGACGCTGAGCTGCTGGAACTGGTTGAGATGGAAGTTCGCGACCTGCTGTCCACCTACGACTTCCCGGGCGATGACACTCCAATCATCATCGGTTCGGCTCGTATGGCTCTGGAAGGCAAAGACGACAACGAGATGGGCACCACTGCCGTCAAGAAACTGGTTGAGACTCTGGATGCTTACATCCCAGAACCAGTTCGTATGATCGACAAGCCATTCCTGATGCCAATCGAAGACGTATTCTCGATCTCGGGTCGCGGTACTGTTGTGACTGGTCGTATCGAGCGCGGTATCGTTCGCGTTCAGGATCCGCTGGAAATCGTTGGTCTGCGTGACACCACCGTTACTACTTGCACCGGTGTTGAAATGTTCCGCAAGCTGCTCGACGAAGGTCGTGCTGGCGAGAACTGCGGCGTTCTGCTGCGTGGTACCAAGCGTGACGACGTTGAGCGTGGTCAGGTTCTGGTTAAGCCGGGTTCGGTTAAGCCGCACACCAAGTTCACTGCAGAAGTTTACGTTCTGAGCAAGGAAGAAGGCGGTCGTCACACTCCGTTCTTCAAAGGCTACCGTCCACAGTTCTACTTCCGTACTACTGACGTGACTGGTAACTGCGAGCTGCCAGAAGGCGTTGAAATGGTAATGCCAGGTGACAACATTCAGATGACTGTTACCCTGATCAAAACCATCGCGATGGAAGATGGTCTGCGTTTCGCTATCCGTGAAGGCGGTCGTACCGTCGGCGCTGGCGTCGTAGCTAAAATCATCGAGTAATTCTCTTTTTAGAGTTTGCTTGATGCTTTGAAAAAGCCCCCGCTCAGCGGGGGCTTTTTTATTGGGTTGACACCTATCTGGGGCGTCTATAGAATTGCGCCTCCTTTTAACGGGCGTATTGCGCTCGGTGGGAATAGCAGCCGGAGTCTGAAATCCAATGCAAAATCAGCAAATCCGTATCAGGTTGAAGGCTTTCGACCATCGCCTGATCGACCAATCAACCCAGGAAATCGTGGAAACCGCGAAACGTACTGGTGCTCAAGTGCGTGGTCCAATTCCACTGCCTACCCGTAAAGAGCGGTTCACCGTTCTGGTTTCTCCGCACGTCAACAAAGACGCGCGCGACCAGTACGAAATCCGCACTCATAAGCGCGTTCTGGACATCGTCCAGCCAACGGATAAAACCGTTGATGCTCTTATGAAGCTTGATCTTGCGGCCGGTGTGGAAGTGCAGATCAGCCTCGGCTAAGACTCGGTCTTAGTCGTGTAACGCTCTGAAATGGGCGGCCATAGCGGGTGAAAGCCCCGTACACTCATGAGGTTTACAACATGACTATTGGTGTAGTCGGTCGTAAATGCGGTATGACCCGTATTTTCACCGAAGAAGGTGTCTCCATTCCGGTCACGGTCATTGAGATCGAGCCGAATCGCGTCACCCAGTTCAAAACTGAAGAGACCGATGGCTATCGTGCAGTGCAAGTCACTGTCGGCGAGCGTCGTGCTTCGCGTGTAACAGCAGCTCAGGCTGGCCACTTCGCTAAAGCGAACGTTGCCGCTGGTCGCACTACCATGGAATTCCGTCTTGAAGAAGGCGAGTACCAGGCTGGCGATCTGATCAACGCTGAAATCTTCGCCGCTGGTCAACTGGTTGATGTAACCGGTCAGTCCAAGGGTAAAGGCTTCCAGGGTACGATCAAGCGTTGGAATTTCCGCGGGCAAGATAACACCCACGGTAACTCCGTATCCCACCGCGTCCCAGGCTCTATCGGCCAGTGCCAGACTCCTGGTCGTGTATTCAAGGGCAAAAAAATGTCCGGTCATATGGGCGCTGAGCGCGTGACCGTGCAGTCCCTGGAAGTAGTGCGCGTGGACGCTGAACGCAATCTGTTGTTGGTCAAGGGTGCTGTTCCTGGCGCTACTGGCGGCAACCTGGTTGTACGTCCAGCAGCCAAGGCTCGCGGTTAAGGGGAAGCTGACATGCAATTAAATGTAAATGACGCTCAAGCGATCGAAGTTTCCGAACTGACATTTGGCGGCGAATTCAACGAGACGCTGGTTCACCAAGCAGTCGTGGCCTACATGGCCGGCGGCCGTCAAGGTACCAAGCAGCAAAAGACCCGTTCCGACGTTCGTGGTGGCGGTAAGCGCCCATGGCGTCAGAAAGGTACTGGCCGTGCTCGTGCCGGTACTATCCGTAGCCCAATCTGGCGTGGCGGCGGTACCACTTTTGCAGCACGTCCACAGGATCACTCCCAGAAGCTGAACAAGAAGATGTACCGCGCAGCAATGCGTTCCATCCTTGCTGAGCTGGTGCGTACTGATCGCCTGGTCGTGGTTCAGGATTTCGCTGTTGAAACTCCGAAAACCAAAGATCTGCTGGGCAAGCTGAACAACATGAGCCTGACCGACGTTTTGATCGTGTCGGACGCTGTTGATCAGAACCTGTACCTGGCTGCTCGCAACCTGCCGCACGTAGATGTACGTGATGTTCAAGGTTCCGATCCAGTTAGTCTGATCGCATACGACAAGGTGTTGATCACCGTGTCGGCCGTGAAGAAATTCGAGGAGCTGCTGGGATGAACCAGGAACGCGTATTTAAAGTTCTGCTTGGCCCGCACGTTTCCGAGAAGGCTACGGTTCTGGCAGACAAGAAAGGCCAGTTCGTTTTCAAGGTTGCTACTGACGCAACCAAGCTGGAAATCAAGAAGGCCGTCGAAAGCCTGTTCAGCGTGAAAGTAGAGCGCGTCACTACCCTGAATGTTCTGGGTAAGAGCAAGCGCACTGCTCGCGGTCTGGGCAAGCGTAATGACTGGAAGAAGGCAGTTATCTCCCTTCAGCCAGGCCAAGATCTCGATTTCAGCAGCAGTGCTGAGTAAGGAAGGGGTGCATCATGGCAATCGTTAAATGCAAACCGACTTCCCCTGGCCGCCGTTTTGTGGTCAAGGTGGTCAACCAGGAGCTGCATAAAGGCGCTCCTCACGCACCGCTGCTCGAGAAAAAATCGAAGACTGGTGGTCGTAACAACAATGGCCGTATTACCACGCGTCACATCGGTGGTGGTCATAAGCAGCATTATCGTATGGTCGATTTCCGTCGCAACGACAAAGATGGCATCGTCGCCACTGTCGAGCGTATCGAATACGATCCAAACCGTACTGCTCACATCGCACTGCTCTGCTACGCAGACGGCGAGCGCCGCTACATCATCGCCCCTAAAGGCGTGAGTGCTGGCGACCAGCTGATCGCAGGCGCTCTGGCTCCAATCAAGCCAGGCAACGCTCTGCAACTGCGCAACATTCCAGTGGGTTCTACCGTACACGGCATCGAACTGAAGCCAGGTAAAGGCGCACAGATCGCTCGTTCCGCTGGTGCTTCGGCTCAGCTGATCGCTCGTGAAGGCGTTTACGTTACCCTGCGTCTGCGTTCCGGTGAAATGCGTAAAGTACTGGCTGAATGCCGTGCGACCCTGGGCGAAGTCTCGAACTCCGAGCACAGCCTGCGTTCGCTGGGTAAAGCTGGTGCCAAGCGCTGGCGTGGCGTTCGCCCAACCGTTCGTGGTGTTGCCATGAACCCGGTTGACCACCCACATGGTGGTGGTGAAGGTCGTACCTCTGGTGGTCGTCATCCGGTATCGCCATGGGGCTTCCCGACTAAGGGCGCGAAGACTCGTGGTAATAAGCGTACCGACAAAATGATCGTCCGTCGTCGCAAGTAAATAGAGGGATACGACAGTGCCACGTTCTCTGAAAAAAGGTCCTTTTATTGATCTTCACCTACTGAAGAAGATCGAAGTGGCGGCGGAAAAGAACGATCGCAAACCAATTAAGACTTGGTCGCGTCGTTCGATGATCCTGCCACAAATGGTCGGTCTGACCATCGCAGTACACAACGGTCGTCAGCACGTCCCAGTTCTCGTTAACGAAGACATGGTCGGCCACAAACTGGGCGAGTTCGCCGGTACCCGCAACTATCGCGGGCACGTGGCTGACAAGAAAGCCAAGCGTTAAGGGGTTAGGAAATGGAAGTAGCCGCTAAGTTGTCGGGCGCTCGAATCTCCGCCCAGAAAGCCCGCTTGGTCGCCGACCAGATCCGCGGGAAGAAGGTGGGCGAAGCGCTCAACTTGTTGGCTTTCAGCAGTAAGAAAGCCGCCGAGATCATGAAGAAAGTGCTGGAGTCGGCCGTAGCCAACGCCGAGCATAACGAAGGCGCAGACGTTGATGACCTGAAGGTCAGCACCGTTTTCGTCAACGAAGGGCGTTCGCTGAAGCGCATCATGCCACGTGCCAAAGGCCGTGCTGATCGCATCGTCAAGCGGTCTTGCCATATCACTGTCAAGGTTGCTGACAAGTAACGGAGTCGAAGAGATGGGTCAGAAAGTACATCCCATTGGCATTCGCCTGGGAATCGTCAAGGAGCACACCTCCGTCTGGTACGCAGACGGTCGGACTTATGCGGACTACTTGTTCGCAGATCTGAAAGTGCGTGAGTATCTCCAAGACAAACTAAAAAGCGCGTCCGTAAGCCGTATCGATATCCATCGTCCGGCCCAAACTGCACGTATCACCATCCACACCGCTCGTCCAGGTATCGTTATCGGGAAGAAAGGTGAAGATGTTGAGAAACTGCGTCAGGACCTGACCAAGCAAATGGGTGTGCCTGTGCACATCAATATCGAAGAGATCCGCAAGCCGGAGCTCGACGGTATGCTGGTTGCGCAGAGCGTAGCTCAGCAGCTGGAGCGTCGTGTAATGTTCCGTCGCGCTATGAAGCGCGCAGTACAGAACGCCATGCGCATTGGTGCCAAGGGCATCAAAATCCAAGTGAGCGGTCGTCTCGGCGGTGCTGAAATCGCACGTACTGAATGGTATCGCGAAGGTCGTGTGCCATTGCACACCCTGCGTGCCGACATCGACTATGCCAACTACGAAGCTCACACCACTTACGGTGTGATCGGTGTAAAGGTTTGGATCTTCAAAGGCGAAGTTATTGGTGGTCGCCAAGAAGAGCTGAAACCACAAGCACCAGCGCCTCGTAAAAAAGCTGCTAAGTAAGGGGTACGCCAAATGTTGCAACCTAAGCGTACGAAGTTCCGCAAGCAGATGACAGGCCACAACCGTGGTCTGGCTCAGCGCGGTAGCAAAGTCAGCTTCGGCGAGTTCGCGCTGAAGTCTGTAGCTCGTGGTCGTCTCACCGCTCGTCAGATCGAGTCAGCGCGTCGTGCTCTGACCCGTCACGTTAAACGTGGCGGCAAGATCTGGATCCGTGTATTCCCGGACAAGCCTATTTCCAAAAAGCCCCTCGAAGTTCGTATGGGTAAAGGTAAGGGTAGTGTGGAGTACTGGGTTGCCCAGATTCAGCCAGGCAAAGTCCTGTATGAAATCGAGGGTGTTTCTGAAGAGCTGGCGCGTGAGGCTTTTGCCCTGGCTGCTGCAAAGCTGCCGCTCGCCACCGCCTTTGTTAAACGGACGGTGATGTGATGAAAGCGAATGAACTTCGTGAAAAATCCGCACAGCAGCTGAACGAGCAACTGCTCGGCTTGCTGCGCGACCAGTTCAATCTGCGTATGCAGAAAGCAACTGGCCAGTTGGGGCAGTCTCATCTGCTCTCGCAAGTTAAACGTGACATCGCTCGCGTGAAGACTGTGCTCAACCAGCAGGCAGGTAAGTGATCATGGCTGAAGCCGAAAAAACTGTCCGTACGCTGACTGGCCGTGTTGTCAGCGACAAGATGGACAAAACCATCACCGTACTGATCGAGCGTCGCGTAAAGCACCCGATCTACGGTAAATACGTTAAGCGTTCGACTAAGCTGCACGCGCACGACGAAACCAACCAGTGCCACATCGGCGACAAAGTCACTATTCGTGAAACTCGTCCTATGGCCAAGACCAAGTCTTGGGCGCTGGTTGATGTTCTCGAACGCGCTGTGGAAGTCTAAGGACTAGGGGTCGGAG
Source organism: Pseudomonas sp. Mb7 (assembly GCF_054790525.1). Classification (NCBI taxonomy): domain Bacteria; kingdom Pseudomonadati; phylum Pseudomonadota; class Gammaproteobacteria; order Pseudomonadales; family Pseudomonadaceae; genus Pseudomonas; species Pseudomonas sp. Mb7. Next base: position 4,940,174 of record NZ_CP186501.1, on the reverse strand, counting down.
AAATTATATGATTCAGACTCAATCCATGCTCGATGTGGCCGATAACAGCGGCGCTCGCCGTGTTATGTGCATCAAGGTGCTGGGTGGCTCCCATCGTCGTTACGCTGGTATCGGTGACATCATCAAAGTTACCGTGAAGGAAGCAATTCCTCGCGGTAAAGTGAAAAAAGGCCAAGTGATGACTGCTGTTGTAGTCCGCACTCGTCACGGCGTACGTCGTGCTGATGGCTCCATTATCCGCTTTGATGGCAACGCTGCTGTTCTTCTGAACAACAAGCAAGAGCCGATCGGCACCCGTATCTTTGGGCCAGTGACCCGTGAACTTCGTACTGAGAAGTTCATGAAGATCGTCTCGCTCGCCCCAGAAGTGCTGTAAGGAGATCCGACATGCAAAAGATTCGTCGTGACGACGAGATCATCGTGATCGCCGGCAAAGACAAAGGTAAGCGCGGTAAGGTGCTCAAGGTTCTTGCTAATAACCGTCTGGTTATCAGCGGTCTGAACCTGGTAAAGCGTCATACCAAGCCTAACCCGATGTCGGGCGTGCAAGGCGGTATCGTCGAAAAAGAAGCTCCACTGGACGCTTCTAACGTCGCCATTTTCAACGGCGAAACCAACAAGGCTGACCGCGTTGGTTTCAAAGTAGAAGACGGCAAGAAAATTCGTGTCTTCAAGTCGACCCAAAAAGCGGTTGATGCTTGAACACTGCTAGGTAGAAGACCATGGCACGACTAAAAGAGATTTACTGGAAGGAAATCGCACCGAAGCTTAAGGAAGAACTTAAGCTTTCGAACGTGATGGAAGTTCCACGCGTTACAAAAATCACCCTGAACATGGGTCTGGGCGAAGCTGTTGGTGACAAAAAAGTCATCGAGCATGCTGTTGCTGACCTGGAAAAGATCACCGGCCAAAAAGTCGTTGTGACCTACGCTCGTAAATCCATCGCTGGCTTTAAAGTCCGTGAAGGATGGCCGATCGGCGTCAAGGTGACTCTGCGCCGTGAGCGTATGTATGAGTTCCTGGATCGTCTGCTGTCGATCTCCCTGCCTCGGGTTCGCGACTTCCGCGGCCTGAATGCCAAGTCCTTCGATGGTCGTGGTAACTACAGCATGGGCGTGAAAGAGCAGATCATCTTCCCGGAAATCGACTACGACAAGATCGATGCTCTCCGCGGTCTGGACATTACCCTGACCACCACTGCCAAGAACGATGATGAAGGCCGCGCTCTGCTGCGTGCTTTCAAATTCCCGTTCCGCAACTGATTGGAGTAGGAAAATGGCCAAGAAGAGCATGAAAAACCGTGAGCTGAAGCGTCAGCTCACTGTTGCCAAGTACGCCACCAAGCGTGCAGCGCTGAAAGCTATCATCGTTGATCTGAACGCAAGTCCAGAAGCGCGTTGGGAAGCTACCGTAGCTCTGCAGAAGCAACCACGTGACGCAAGCGCTTCGCGCATGCGTAACCGTTGCCGCCTGACTGGTCGTCCGCACGGCGTTTACCGCAAGTTCGGCCTTGGCCGTAACAAGCTGCGTGAAGCTGCAATGCGTGGTGACGTACCAGGTCTGGTTAAAGCCAGCTGGTAATTGTTGTCAAAGTCTCGATGTTCGGGTTCCCAAGAACCTGACCATCGGTGGCCTTGAATCTGAATCAAGCCCCTTTTGGGGCTTGATTCATTTCTGGGGTGTGTCTAGAATGACCGGCTCGCCTGAGCCCGTGTTTTTCATGCCCGGAAGTTCTCGGCGACAAGTAGTAGCCGTAAGGCTAATTTTTCTGTATTAGGAGCGTCTAGCCCATGAGTATGCAGGACCCGTTAGCGGACATGCTAACTCGAATCCGTAATGCCCAGATGGCTGAAAAGTCTGTCGTAAGCATGCCGTCTTCCACGCTGAAGGTGGCTGTAGCAAAAGTCCTGAAGGACGAAGGTTACATCGCGGATTTTCAGATCACCACCGACGCTAAGCCGTCGTTGTCCATCGAGCTGAAGTACTTCGAAGGCCGTCCGGTTATCGAAGAAGTGAAGCGCGTTAGTCGTCCAGGCCTGCGTCAGTACAAGTCCGTTGAAGATCTGCCGAAAGTTCGTGGCGGTCTTGGCGTGTCTATCGTCTCCACCAACAAAGGTGTGATGACGGATCGTGCTGCGCGCGCTGCCGGTGTCGGCGGCGAAGTTCTTTGCACTGTGTTCTAAGGGGGGATAAGCATGTCTCGCGTCGCTAAGAACCCCGTTAAGCTGCCAGCCGGTGTCGAAGTAAAATTCGCAGGCCAACAGCTTTCGGTGAAGGGTGCCAAGGGTACTCTTGAACTGAACATCCATTCGTCCGTTGAGATCGTTGAAGAAGCTGGTGAGCTGCGTTTCGCTGCTCGCAATGGCGATCAACAAACTCGCGCAATGGCCGGTACCACGCGTGCGTTGGTAAACAACATGGTCCAAGGCGTAAGCCAAGGCTTCGAGCGCAAGCTCCAGCTGGTCGGTGTTGGTTACAAGGCGCAAGCAAAAGGCACGGTTTTGAACCTGGCCCTTGGCTTCTCGCACCCAGTGGATTACGAACTGCCGGAAGGCATCACCGCTGAGACTCCTAGCCAGACCGATATCCTGATCAAGGGCATCGACAAGCAGCTGGTAGGTCAAGTGGCCGCTGAGATCCGCGACTTCCGTCCACCAGAGCCGTACAAAGGCAAAGGTGTGCGCTACGCGGACGAAGTCGTCCGTCGTAAAGAAGCCAAGAAGAAGTAGGGCATAGCAAATGACCGACAAAAAAGTTACTCGACTGCGTCGCGCTCGCAAAGCACGCCTGAAAATGCACGAACTCGAAGTCGTGCGTCTCTGCGTGTTCCGCTCGTCGCAGCACATCTACGCCCAGGTCATCTCGGCCGACGGCAACAAAGTCCTGGCAAGTGCCTCGACTTTGGATAAAGAACTGCGTGATGGCGCCACTGGCAACATCGACGCGGCCACAAAGGTTGGCCAGCTGGTCGCTACGCGTGCTAAGGCCGCTGGCGTCTCGCAAGTGGCTTTCGACCGCTCTGGCTTCAAGTACCACGGCCGCGTTAAAGCGCTGGCTGATGCTGCTCGTGAAGCTGGGCTGGAGTTCTAAGTTATGTCAAATAACGACCAAAAGCGCGACGAAGGCTACATTGAGAAGCTGGTTCAAGTTAACCGCGTAGCCAAAACCGTTAAAGGCGGCCGTATCTTCACTTTCACCGCGTTGACCGTGGTTGGTGATGGTAAAGGGCGTGTTGGCTTCGGCCGTGGCAAGTCGCGTGAAGTGCCTGCTGCGATCCAGAAGGCAATGGAAGCTGCTCGCCGCAACATGATCCAAGTTGATCTGAACGGCACCACTCTGCAGTACGCAATGAAGTCCGCTCACGGCGCTTCGAAGGTGTACATGCAGCCTGCTTCTGAAGGTACCGGTATCATCGCTGGCGGCGCTATGCGTGCTGTCCTCGAAGTTGCTGGCGTTCAGAACGTTCTGGCCAAGTGCTACGGCTCGACTAACCCGGTAAACGTGGTTCACGCCACTTTCAAAGGTTTGAAAGCTATGCAGTCTCCTGAATCCATTGCCGCCAAGCGTGGCAAAAGCGTCAAGGAGATCTTCTGATCATGGCTACCGTTAAAGTAACGCTGATCAAAAGCATGACCGGCCGCATCCCTAACCACAAACTGTGCGTTAAGGGTCTGGGTCTGCGTCGCATCGGTCACACTGTAGAAGTCCAGGATACTCCCGAGAATCGCGGGATGATCAACAAGGCTTACTACATGCTGCGTGTCGAGGGTTAATCGATGAAACTCAATGATCTGAGTCCAGCGCCGGGTTCCCGTCGCGAAAAGCATCGTCCGGGCCGTGGTATCGGTAGCGGTTTGGGTAAGACTGGTGGCCGTGGTCACAAAGGTCAGACCTCCCGCTCCGGTGGCACCATTGCTCCAGGCTTTGAAGGCGGTCAACAGCCGCTGCATCGTCGCCTGCCGAAGTTCGGTTTCGTTTCCCTGAAAGCCATGGACCGCGCAGAAGTGCGTCTGTCCGAGCTGGCTAAAGTGGAAGGCGACATCGTCACCGTGCAGTCCCTGAAAGATGCCAACGTGATCAACGTCAACGTACAGCGTGTGAAAATCATGCTGTCCGGTGAAGTGACTCGCGCTGTCACTATCGGCAAGGGAATCGGCGCCACCAAAGGTGCGCGTGCGGCTATCGAAGCAGCTGGCGGCAAGTTCGAGGAATAAATGGCTAAGCAAGGTGCTCTCTCTGCGCTCGGCAAAGGCGGTATGTCTGAACTCTGGGCTCGTCTGCGTTTTCTGTTCCTGGCGATTATCGTCTACCGAATAGGCGCACACATCCCGGTTCCAGGTATCAACCCGGACCGACTCGCAGACCTGTTTCGACAGAATGAGGGGACCATTCTTAGCTTGTTCAACATGTTCTCCGGCGGCGCGCTGGAACGGATGAGCATCTTTGCATTGGGGATCATGCCGTACATTTCGGCATCGATCATCATGCAACTGATGACCGCCGTCAGTCCGCAGCTGGAGCAGTTGAAGAAGGAAGGTGAAGCTGGCCGTCGCAAGATCAGCCAGTACACCCGCTACGGCACCGTCGTCCTCGCTCTCGTTCAGGCTATTGGCATGTCCATTGGTCTGGCAGGGCAGGGCGTTGCGTTCACTGGTGACTTTGGCTTCCATTTCGTCGCGGTATCCACTTTTGTGGCTGGTGCGATGTTCATGATGTGGCTGGGTGAGCAGATTACTGAGCGTGGTGTAGGTAACGGTATCTCGATGTTGATTTTTTCGGGTATCGTCGCCGGTCTTCCGAGAGCAATCGGGCAGTCTTTCGAGTCTGCGCGTCAGGGCGATATCAACATCTTCGCCTTGGTTGCCATCGGTTTGCTGGCAGTAGCGATTATCGGTTTCGTGGTGTTCATTGAGCGTGGTCAGCGTCGTATCGCTGTTCACTACGCCAAGCGTCAGCAGGGCCGCAAGGTTTTTGCTGCGCAGACTAGCCACCTGCCGTTGAAGGTGAACATGGCCGGTGTTATTCCGGCTATTTTCGCGAGCAGCATTTTGCTGTTCCCGGCTTCGTTGGGTGCCTGGTTCGGTCAGTCTGAAGGTATGGGCTGGTTGCAGGACATCTCGCAGTCGATCGCTCCTGGTCAGCCGTTGAATATTCTGCTGTTTAGTGCAGGGATTATTTTCTTCTGCTTCTTCTATACGGCGTTGATGTTCAATCCGAAAGACGTAGCGGAAAACCTGAAGAAGTCCGGTGCCTTTATTCCGGGCATCCGTCCAGGTGAGCAGTCTGCGCGCTACATTGATGGCGTTCTGACCCGCTTGACCATGTTCGGTGCTCTTTACATGACGGCCGTGTGCCTGTTGCCCCAGTTCCTGGTGGTTGCAGCAAACGTTCCGTTCTACCTTGGCGGGACCTCGTTGCTGATCGTGGTCGTGGTTGTGATGGACTTCATGTCCCAAGTACAATCGCACCTCGTTTCGCACCAGTACGAATCCCTGATGAAGAAAGCCAACCTGAAGGGTTACGGCAGCGGCATGTTGCGCTGAGTACCCATAAGGTTCGAGGAGTTGGTGATGAAAGTTCGTGCATCGGTGAAAAAGCTGTGCCGTAACTGCAAGATTATTCGCCGCGAAGGTGTTGTTCGAGTAATTTGCAGCGCGGAACCGCGTCACAAACAGCGCCAAGGCTGAGTGTGATTGTGCTTCAAGCCCGGTAGCTAGTGCGCTACCGGGTTGATTATTTGTTATTACAGCGATATTATCTCGCGCCCTATTTCTTGGCTTCCGGGGCGTAGGTAGCTGTCAATTGGAGTCCCACTGAATGGCCCGTATTGCAGGCGTTAACATTCCAGATAACAAGCATACTGTTATCTCGCTGACCTACATCTATGGTGTTGGTCGCACTACTGCGCAGAAGATCTGTGCAGTGACTGGGGTAAACCCAGCAGCAAAGATCAAAGATCTGAGCGACGAGCAAATTGAACAGCTGCGTGGCGAAGTGGCGAAGTTCACCACTGAAGGTGACCTGCGTCGCGAAATCAACATGAAAATCAAGCGCTTGATGGACCTCGGTTGCTATCGCGGTCTGCGTCATCGTCGTGGTCTGCCAGTACGCGGTCAGCGTACCAAGACCAACGCGCGTACCCGTAAAGGTCCGCGTAAGCCGATCCGCAAGTAATCGCCCCAGCGAATCGACAGGAATTTAATCATGGCAAAACCTGCTGCTCGTCCTCGTAAAAAAGTTAAAAAGACAGTGGTTGATGGCATCGCCCACATCCATGCATCTTTTAACAACACCATCGTGACCATTACCGACCGTCAAGGTAACGCTCTTTCCTGGGCTACCTCCGGTGGTTCGGGTTTCCGCGGTTCCCGCAAGTCCACCCCGTTTGCTGCTCAAGTAGCTGCTGAACGAGCTGGTCAAGCTGCGCTGGAATACGGCCTGAAAAACCTCGACGTTAACGTCAAGGGCCCAGGTCCAGGTCGTGAATCCGCAGTCCGCGCTTTGAACGGCTGTGGCTACAAGATCGCCAGCATCACCGACGTGACGCCAATCCCGCACAACGGGTGCCGTCCGCCGAAGAAGCGCCGCGTGTAATCCAGGAGATTGTAAAGAATGGCTCGTTACATTGGTCCAAAATGCAAACTCGCTCGTCGCGAAGGCACCGATCTCTTCCTGAAGAGCGGCGTGCGCGCGATCGAATCGAAGTGCAACATTGAAGCAGCACCTGGTATCCACGGCCAACGCCGCGGTCGCCAGTCCGATTACGGCACCCAACTGCGTGAAAAGCAGAAGGTCCGTCGTATCTACGGCGTTCTCGAGCGTCAGTTCAGCGGCTACTACAAAGAAGCTGCTGGCAAGAAAGGTGCAACCGGTGAAAACCTGCTGCAACTGCTCGAATGCCGTCTGGACAACGTTGTATACCGTATGGGCTTTGGTTCGACTCGTGCCGAATCCCGTCAGCTGGTATCGCACAAGTCGATCAGCGTTAACGGTCAGACCGTAAACGTTCCGTCGTATCAGGTTCGTGCTGGTGACGTTGTTGCAGTTCGCGAGAAAGCAAAAAACCAACTTCGCATTGTCCAAGCTCTCGATCTGTGTGCCCAACGTGGCCGCGTAGAATGGGTAGAAGTAGACACTGAGAAGAAGTCGGGCGTTTTCAAGAACGTTCCTGCTCGCAGTGATCTGTCCGCCGACATCAACGAAAGCCTGATTGTCGAGCTCTACTCCAAGTAAGGGCTAGAAAATAGGTGCATCCATGCAGATTTCGGTAAATGAGTTCCTGACACCCCGCCACATTGATGTGCAGGTTGTCAGTCCAACCCGCGCCAAGATCACTCTCGAGCCTCTCGAGCGTGGTTTTGGCCACACCCTGGGCAACGCGCTGCGACGCATCCTGTTGTCCTCAATGCCCGGCTGCGCAGTAGTCGAGGCCGAGATTGACGGTGTGCTCCACGAGTACAGCGCCATCGAAGGTGTACAGGAAGACGTAATTGAAATCCTGTTGAACCTTAAAGGTCTGGCCATCAAGCTGCACGGTCGTGACGAAGTTACGCTGACCTTGTCGAAGAAGGGTTCGGGGGTGGTTACCGCTGCCGATATTCAGCTGGATCATGATGTCGAGATCGTTAATCCCGATCACGTAATCGCTAACCTGGCGTCTAACGGCGCCCTGAACATGAAGCTCACCGTAGCTCGTGGTCGTGGTTATGAACCAGCCGACTCGCGTCAGAGCGATGAAGATGAAAGCCGCAGCATCGGTCGCTTGCAGCTTGACTCTTCGTTCAGCCCGGTTCGCCGTATCGCATACGTGGTGGAAAACGCCCGTGTCGAGCAGCGTACCAACCTGGACAAGCTGGTTATTGATCTGGAAACCAACGGTACTCTGGATCCTGAAGAGGCTATTCGCCGCGCTGCAACCATCCTGCAACAGCAGTTGGCTGCGTTCGTCGACCTCAAAGGTGACAGTGAGCCAGTGGTTGTCGAGCAGGAAGACGAGATCGATCCGATCCTGCTTCGCCCGGTTGACGATCTGGAACTGACTGTACGTTCGGCTAACTGCCTTAAGGCGGAAAACATCTACTACATCGGTGACCTGATTCAGCGTACCGAAGTAGAGCTGTTGAAGACTCCGAACCTGGGCAAGAAATCCTTGACTGAAATCAAGGACGTTCTGGCCTCCCGCGGTCTGTCCCTCGGCATGCGCCTCGACAACTGGCCGCCTGCAAGTCTTAAGAAGGACGACAAGGCGACTGCCTGATCGTCGTAATCACCGAACGTAGTGTTTGGTAAGGAATGAACCATGCGTCATCGTAAAAGTGGTCGTCACCTGAGCCGCACCAGCTCGCACCGCAAGGCCATGTTCCAAAACATGGCGGTGTCGCTGTTCGAGCACGAGCTGATCAAAACTACTCTGCCAAAAGCCAAAGAACTGCGTCGCGTTGCTGAGCCGCTGATCACTCTGGCTAAGACAGACAGCCTGGCTAACCGTCGTCTGGCTTTCGACCGTACTCGTTCGAAAGCTATCGTTGGTAAGCTCTTCAACGACCTGGGCAAGCGTTACGCTACCCGTGAGGGTGGCTACCTGCGCATCCTCAAGTGCGGTTTCCGCGCTGGCGACAACGCGCCTATGGCGTACGTCGAGTTGGTTGATCGTGCTACTGCTGGCGAAGCTGTATCCGCCGAGTAAGACGTCAGTCTGAAACAAAGAACCGGGCCTAGTGCCCGGTTTTTTGTGTCCGCAAGAAAATGCGCTGTTCATACAAGCTTCTGACATGTCTCTGTTGTCACTATGTGCCGGGAAACATAATTAGTAATTATCTATCGATGCTTGCAAGTTAATGAATTTGTAGGTGTCACATGGATGATCGATACTTCCCAGCAAGCCGATTAGCCGGCAGTTTGAAGACTGACAGAGGAAGAAGACCGTATGAGCCAGATCAAAACGCTTACGACCGCCAGTGGCGCACCTGTCGCTGACAACCAGAATTCTCGCTCCGCCGGCCCACGTGGCCCGTTGCTGCTCGACGACTTTCACCTGATCGAGAAGCTCGCCCACTTCAACCGTGAAAACATTCCTGAGCGTCGCGTTCATGCTAAAGGCTCGGGAGCTTACGGCACATTCACCGTTACCCGCGATATCACGGAATACACCAGCGCCAAGCTGTTTGAATCTGTTGGCAAGCAAACCCCGACGTTCCTGCGTTTCTCGACGGTAGGCGGTGAGCGCGGTTCTGCCGACACCGAGCGCGATCCACGGGGTTTCGCGTTGAAGTTCTACACCGAAGAAGGTAACTGGGACATCGTGGGTAACAACACGCCAGTGTTCTTCATTCGTGATCCGCTGAAATTTCCAGACTTTATCCACACCCAGAAACGCCTGCCGCAAAGCAACCTGAAAAGCGCGCAGATGATGTGGGACTTCTGGTCGCATTCGCCTGAAGCGCTGCACCAGGTCACCATTCTGTTCTCTGATCGCGGTATTCCTGACGGCTACCGTCACATGCACGGCTTCGGCAGCCACACTTACAGTCTGATTAGCGCCCAAGGCGAGCGTCACTGGGTGAAATGGCACTACAAAACCAAACAGGGCATCAAGAATCTCGCCCCCGCAGATGCAGTACGTCTGGCCGGAACTGATCCGGATTACGCCCAGCGCGACCTGTTCGAAGCCATTGAGCGCGGCGACTTCCCAAAATGGCGCGTATGCATCCAGATCATGACTGAGGCCCAGGCCGCAGCGCATTACGAAAACCCGTTCGACGTCACCAAGACCTGGTCGCAAAAAGAATTCCCGCTGATCGAAGTCGGTGAACTGGAACTGAACCGCAACCCGCTGAACTACTTCGCTGAAGTCGAGCAAGCTGCTTTCGGCCCAAGCAACATGGTGCCGGGAGTTGGTCTGTCGCCAGATCGGATGCTGCAGGGGCGCGTATTTGCGTACGCTGATGCTCACCGCTACCGCGTGGGTACCAATCACCAGCAACTGCCGGTAAACGCGCCACGCGGCCCGGTGAACACTTACCAGCGCGATGGCTCGATGGCGTTCGGCAGCAACGGTGGTGCAGCACCTAACTACGAACCGAACAGCTACACCGAAGCGCCGAAACAAGCTCCGCATTACGCTGAACCAGCGCTGGCCTTGAGTGGTTCTGCCGATCGCTACGATCACCGCGAAGATACCGATTACTACAGCCACGCAGGTGCGCTGTTCCGCCTGATGAGCGACGATCAGAGAGCATTGCTGGTCAGCAATATCGCCGGTGCCATGGCGGGCGTTTCCACTGATATCGTCGACCGCCAGTTGCAGCACTTCTACAAGGCCGATCCGGCGTATGGAGAAGCAATCGCAAAGCTGCTCAACGTACAGCTTAACGAAGTCTAAACGAGAAGCAGAACCGCCCTCATTCGGGCGGTTTTTGCGTTATTTAGGCTGCTTTTCTAAGAATATCTTCGCTTTTATTGCGCGAATCGGGTGACCTTCCGGTCAGCTTGGTTCAAACTACAGACTTTCAAGTAGGGAGATGTAGGGCGATGCAAGGCCACCCAGACGTAATCGATTACCTCAACACGTTGCTGACCGGCGAACTGGCCGCGCGTGATCAATATTTCGTTCATTCGCGGATGTATGAGGACTGGGGGTTCACCAAGCTCTACGAGCGAATCAACCATGAGATGGAAGAAGAAGCCGGTCACGCTGATGCGTTGATGCGCCGGATTCTGATGCTCGAAGGCACGCCGCGTATGCGTCCGGATGATCTGGATGTCGGCACCACTGTGCCGGAGATGCTCGAAGCCGATCTGCGTCTTGAGTACAAAGTCCGCGCTGCGCTGTGCAAAGGCATTGAGCTGTGCGAGCAGCACAAAGACTATGTCAGCCGCGAGATCCTGCGCGTGCAGTTGAACGACACCGAAGAAGATCACACCTACTGGCTGGAAAAGCAGTTGGGCCTGATCAAGCTGATCGGTCTCGAGAATTACCTGCAATCTCACACTTCCTGATTGCAAAACGATACAAAAAAGCCCCTGTCACTGATGAAGTGACAGGGGCTTTTTCATGCCCTGCGTTTAAGCCCGATCACGGATCAGCAATGGCTTGAGGTAATGGCCGGTGTGAGATTGCTTCATTTCGGCCACATCCTCAGGCGTGCCGGTGGCAATGATCTGCCCACCTTTGGAGCCGCCCTCCGGCCCGAGATCGACCAGCCAGTCGGCCGTCTTGATCACGTCGAGGTTGTGTTCGATTACTACCACCGTGTTGCCGTGGTCGCGCAGGCGATGCAGCACGTCGAGCAATTGCTGGATATCCGCGAAGTGCAAACCGGTGGTCGGCTCATCGAGGATGTACAGTGTTTTGCCGGTGTCACGCTTGGACAGCTCGCGAGACAGTTTCACTCGCTGCGCCTCACCACCCGACAACGTGGTCGCCGACTGCCCGAGCTTGATGTACGACAGGCCGACATCCATCAATGTCTGTAGCTTGCGCGCCAGTGCCGGCACCGCGTCAAAGAACTCCCGGGCCTCTTCGATGGTCATCTCGAGGGTTTCGTGGATGCTCTTGCCCTTGTATTTGATCTCAAGGGTTTCGCGGTTGTAGCGCTTGCTCTTGCACACATCGCATGGCACGTAGATGTCTGGCAGGAAGTGCATTTCCACTTTGATCAGGCCGTCGCCCTGGCACGCTTCGCAGCGGCCACCCTTGACGTTGAACGAGAAACGCCCCGGGCCGTAACCACGGGAGCGTGACTCGGGTACCCCGGCGAACAGCTCGCGGATCGGAGTGAACAGGCCGGTATACGTCGCCGGGTTGGAGCGCGGAGTACGGCCAATCGGGCTCTGGTCGATATCGACGACTTTGTCGAGATGCTCCAGGCCTTTGATACTGTCGTGCGCTGCCGCTTCCAGGGTGGTTGCACCGTTGAGGGCCGTGGCGCTCAGCGGGAACAGCGTATTGTTGATCAGCGTCGATTTGCCCGAGCCGGACACGCCGGTCACGCACGTCAGCAGACCAATCGGGATGTCCAGATCGACATTGCGCAGGTTGTTGCCGCGCGCCCCTTTGAGAGACAGATTGAGCTTTTTATTGCGTGGCGTGCGTTTGGCCGGCACTTCAATCTTCACTCGGCCCGAGAGGTATTTACCGGTCAGGGAATCCGGGTGCGCCATGACTTCCGCCGGCGTGCCCTCAGCCACGATCTGCCCACCATGCACACCAGCCCCCGGGCCGATATCCACAACGTAATCGGCCAGACGAATCGCGTCTTCGTCGTGTTCGACCACGATCACAGTGTTGCCAATATCACGCAGGTGCTTGAGCGTGCCGAGCAAGCGGTCGTTATCACGCTGGTGCAAACCAATGGACGGTTCGTCAAGGATGTACAGAACACCGACGAGACCGGCGCCGATCTGGCTGGCCAGACGAATACGTTGTGCTTCGCCACCGGACAGCGTGTCGGCACTGCGGTCCAGCGACAGGTAGTCGAGACCGACGTTGACGAGGAACTGCAGACGCTCGCGAATCTCCTTGAGGATCTTGTCGGCGATTTCGCCGCGACGGCCAGTCATCTTCAGCTCGCCGAAGTACTCGCAAGCTTCGCCGATCGGCAGGTTGGTCACCGCTGGCAGCGTTTTCTCGCCAACCCACACATGCCGCGCTTCGCGACGCAGACGGGTACCACGGCAATCCGGGCACGATTGGGTGCTGAGAAACTTGGCCAGCTCTTCGCGCACGCTTGCCGACTCGGTCTCGCGGTAGCGACGCTCCAGGTTCGGCACGATGCCTTCGAACGGGTGCGAGCGTTTGACGATGTCGCCACGGTCGTTCAGGTATTTGAAGTCGACGTTCTGCGAGCCGCTGCCATGCAGGATGAATTTCTGCTGATCGGCCGGCAGTTCGTTGAACGGTACTTCGAGGCTGAAACCATAGTGTGAAGCGAGTGAACCGAGCATCTGGAAGTAATAGACGTTACGCCGGTCCCAGCCGCGAATCGCACCTTCGGCCAAGGTCAGATCGCCATTGACCAGCCGCTTGATATCGAAGAACTGCTTCACCCCCAGGCCATCACAGGTCGGGCAAGCGCCGGCCGGGTTGTTGAAGGAGAACAGCTTCGGTTCCAGTTCGCTGATCGCGTGGCCGCAGATCGGGCAGGCGAAGCGCGCGGAGAAAATCATCTCTTCGCCCGGCTCGTCGTCCATCGGTGCGACCAGGGCAATGCCATCCGCCAGTTTCAACGCGGTCTCGAAAGATTCGGCCAGACGTTGCTGCAGATCGGCGCGAACCTTGAAGCGGTCGACGATCACATCGATCGAGTGCTTTTTCTGTTTATCCAGTTTTGGCAGTTCATCGAGTTCGCAGATGCGGCCGTTGACCCGGGCGCGAACAAAACCTTGAGCGCGCAGTTCTTCGAAAACCGAAAGGTGTTCACCTTTACGCTCGCGAATCACCGGCGCCAGCAGCATCAGTTTGCTGCCTTCCGGTTGCGCCAACACCAGATCGACCATCTGGCTGACGGTCTGCGCCTCCAGTGGAATATCGTGATCCGGGCAGCGTGGTGTCCCGACGCGTGCATAAAGCAGACGCAGGTAGTCGTAGATTTCGGTGATGGTGCCGACCGTAGAGCGCGGGTTGTGCGAGGTCGACTTCTGTTCGATGGAGATTGCCGGCGACAGGCCTTCGATGGTGTCGACGTCGGGTTTTTCCATCATCGACAGAAACTGTCGGGCGTAGGCCGACAGCGATTCGACATAGCGGCGCTGGCCTTCGGCGTAAAGCGTATCGAAGGCCAGGGAAGACTTGCCGGATCCGGACAGGCCGGTGATGACGATCAGCTTGTCCCGTGGCAGGGTCAGGTCGATGTTCTTCAGGTTGTGGGTACGGGCCCCACGTATCAGGATCTTGTCCAAAGTGGCCTCGCTCGGCGGGCGTCGAAAACGTAGGAGTATACGGGCAAATACTGGATGGATGCACACTATCAAGCGAAGGGTTTTTACCTTACATGAAGAGAGTTTCATCTATACGCGTCATAGCGTCGCGATATACCCCGTATTTCGATGGGACTGGTAGAATCGCCGCCGGTTCACACGAGGTTTTTCCATGCACGATCCCCACAGCGAACGCATGAGTGGCAGCGAGACTCGCGCAGCGAGCGGTCTGGCCCTGGTGTTCGCCTTCCGTATGCTTGGCATGTTCATGGTGTTGCCGGTACTGGCGACCTACGGCATGGACCTGGCAGGAGCGACCCCGGCCCTGATCGGGCTGGCTATTGGCGCTTACGGTCTGACCCAGGCGATTTTCCAGATTCCGTTCGGGATCATTTCCGACCGCATTGGCCGCCGTCCGGTGATTTACCTCGGGCTGATCGTTTTTGCCCTCGGCAGCGTGCTGGCGTCTCAGGCCGACTCCATCTGGGGCGTGATAGCCGGGCGGATCCTGCAGGGCGCCGGGGCGATTTCAGCGGCAGTGATGGCGCTACTCTCCGACCTGACCCGCGAACAGCACCGCACCAAGGCAATGGCGATGATCGGCATGACCATCGGTTTGTCATTTGCCGTGGCCATGGTCGTCGGGCCTTTGCTGACCCGCGCTTTCGGTCTGTCCGGACTGTTCCTCGCCACCGGTGCCATGGCACTGGTCGGTATCGCCATCATCATGTTCATGGTGCCGCGCTCCACCGGGCCATTGCAGCATCGGGAGTCCGGGGTGGCGCGTCAGGCCTTGATGCCGACGCTCAAGCATCCGGATCTGCTGCGCCTCGATCTGGGCATCTTTGTGTTACATGCCATGTTGATGTCGAGCTTCGTTGCGTTGCCGTTGGCGCTGGTGGAAAAAGCCGGTTTGCCCAAGGAACAGCACTGGTGGGTCTACCTCACCGCGCTGCTGATTTCGTTCTTCGCCATGATCCCGTTCATCATCTACGGCGAGAAGAAACGCAAAATGAAACGAGTTTTGCTCGGCGCCGTCATGACGCTGATGCTGACTGAGCTATTCTTCTGGCAGTTCGGTGACAGCCTGCGGGCTCTGGTGATAGGTACGGTGGTGTTCTTCACCGCGTTCAATCTGCTGGAGGCTTCATTGCCGTCGCTGATCAGCAAGGTTTCACCGGCGGGCGGGAAGGGCACGGCCATGGGCGTGTATTCCACCAGCCAGTTCCTCGGTTCAGCACTCGGCGGGATACTCGGCGGCTGGCTGTTTCAGCATGGCGGTCTGTCGGTTGTGTTCCTTGGATGCGCGGGGCTGGCTGCACTTTGGTTGGCCTTTGCTGTTACCATGCGTGAACCTCCCTACGTGACGAGCCTGCGCTTGCCGTTGTCGCCCGAGGCGATCCGCGAAGCGGGTCTGGTCGAGCGCCTCAAGGCCCTCGTAGGGGTAACCGATGCAGTGATAGTTGCTGATGAAGCGGCTGTTTACATCAAACTGGACAAAGAATTAGTGGATCGCGACACCCTCGAACGCCTGGTGAACAACCCGGCCGGGGCTGCTTGCGAAGCCTAGGAGAACGTTATGGCCCGTGGGGTTAACAAAGTCATATTGGTCGGCACTTGCGGCCAGGATCCCGAAGTTCGCTACCTGCCTAACGGTAACGCCGTGACCAACCTGAGTCTGGCCACCAGCGAACAATGGACCGACAAGCAAACCGGTCAGAAGGTCGAGAAGACCGAGTGGCACCGTGTTTCGATGTTCGGCAAGGTTGCGGAAATCGCCGGCGAATACCTGCGTAAAGGTTCGCAGGTCTACATCGAAGGCAAGCTGCAGACCCGCGAGTGGGAAAAAGACGGTATCAAGCGTTACACCACCGAAATCGTGGTCGACATGCAAGGCACCATGCAACTGCTCGGCGGCCGTCCACAACAGGGCGACCAACAAGGCGGTGGCAACAACTACCAGCAGTCGGCACCGGCACCACGCCAGCAAGCTCCACGTCCGCAGCAGTCGGCTCCACAGCAGCGTTCGGCCCCGGCTCCACAGCAGGCCGCACCGCAACCGGCTCCGGATTTCGACAGCTTTGATGACGATATTCCGTTCTGATTCGCTGCTGTAACCGCTGCAAATAAAAAGGCCCGTCGCTTAAACGACGGGCCTTTTTTGTGGGATTTGTTTCGTCTGCGGTTATCCCAAATCCCTGTGGGAGCTGGCTTGCCAGCGATCGCGGTGGATCAGTCAACAAATGAGTCGACTCACAATCCGTCATCGCTGGCAGGCCAGCTCCCACATGGGGATTTGTGGTTTAGTCGAGAATCAGATGCGGCAAGAACCGGCTCGAATCCTTGGTGATCAAACTGTTGTCTTCCCGCACACCAATCCCCGCAGCCTGATCGCCAATCACCCAGGAACCGATCAGCGTGTAGCTGTCGCCAAACTTCGGCAGCGGCGCAAACTCCTGCAGGATAAATGGCGCATCGGTGTAGGGCCCGTCCTCTTTGACGATCAGACCGTCAGCCGTTTGCAACTCAATGTTCGCGCCTTCGCGGGAAAAGTACGGCTTGCGTACCCAGCCCTTGGGCACGGTGCTGGCCGGATTCGGGTCGAGATGCGCCGCCAGCAGATTTGGATGACCCTTGTGCATCTCCCACAGCAACGGCAATGCACCCTTGTTCGACAGGATCGCCTTCCACGCCGGTTCGAAAAACTGCGTATCGCTCGCGGCAATCGCCGCACCGAACGGCTCATGGAAGATGAACTCCCAGGCATGCAGTTTGAACAGGTGCGGGATCCAGCGATCTTCCAGGTCGACGAAGCGCCCTTCAGCCGTCAAACCGATGTCTTCGATATCGATGTGCCGCGACTCGATGCCGACTTTCTCGGCGATCAGCCGCAGATAATCCGTTGTGCCCTTGTCCTCGACCGAGTCTTTCATCGAGGCAAAGTAGAACGGCCGCTTCAGTTGTAATTCGGCGAAGGCCTGATGCAGATGGGTGTCGATGCTGTTGAACTGGTCGGCATGACGCGGCAGCGTGCCGCGCTCGATGCATTGTTCCAGCCAGCCCCACTGGAACGCCGCCGCTTCATAAAGACTGGTCGGCGTGTCGTAGTTGAGTTCCAGCAGTTTCGCCGGGCCGTTGCCGCTGTAGGAAAAGTCCATGCGCCCGTACAGATGCGGATGACCTTCCAGCCAGGACGTGCGGATCATTTCGTAGTACGGCGCGGGGATGCTCAGGCGATCCAGCAGTTCCTCGCTATGCACCACACGGTCGACCAGGTCCATGCACATCTCGTGCAGTTCGGTGGTCGGGTCCTCAAGATCGTTTTCGATCTGCGCGAGCGTGAACTGGTAGTAGGCGCTTTCGTCCCAGTACGGCTCGTCGTCGATGGTGTGGAACATGAAGCCGAGGCTTTCGGCAGTCTGTTTCCAGTCAGGCCGCTCGGCGCATAGGATCTTCTTCATCGTCAGCTGCTCGAACGACCAGAACTGCTGCTCCAGCCACCCCAACCGCTACGGGCACTGGACTGGCTGCCGAAGCCGCCGCGTGACGTCGACGAGGCGACGTTGACCGGTTTGCTTTTGCTGCTTTCGTAATCCGTTTGGCTGCGCGTCGTGGTTTCGGCTCTGCGGTACTGCGTCGAGGTGTTGTACGGCTGGCGCGTTTCGCGATCGCGGTAAACCGTGCGCTCGGCGTTGTTGCTCATCGCGTTGCCGATCAGCCAACCGGTCAGCCAGCCGTTGCCGCCACCGCCACCGCTGGAGACGTGCGAAGTGCTTTGCACATTCTGCGCCGTTGCATTACCGGCGGGCATTTGGGCATTGGCGATGGCGTCGAGGTTCTGCGCCGGCTCGTCTTCCTGCGGCACTTTGAAGCCGCCGAGTCTCGGCACGAAGCGGCCGTCAGAATTCTTCTGGCACCAGTCAGCGGCAAAGTCCGCGTCGCACTTGGCCTTGTTGTCGTACGCCGGTGCAATGCGCCGGTGTTCGGTCAGGGCGGCGACGTAAGCGTTGGAGCAGACATCGGCGGCCACTTCGGCGTCGACACACTGTTCCACATTCTGGAAATTGCGTGGTTGATCTGCGGCTGTCGCCTGGCCGGAAATGGCCATGGCCACCGAAGCGGCGAGGGACAACTGAACGTATTTGCTGCGTTTCATCTAAGGCTTCCTGCCGATCAGTTGGACGGTGTCATGCACGCGGCGTTGAGCATGCCGACGCTGATCGCGACCGCAGCGACATAGATACCGGAAGCCACTTCGCCGTTGGCGATGCGCTGGGATGTGCCTTTGAGCACCAGGCCCGTGGCGAGGAATGCCAGCAGTTGCACCACTGCGGCAATCACTGCCCAGAGCACGAAGTCGAGGACGTTGACCGAAAACGCAATCACGTTACTGGCCGGAATCGCGAAACCGATGATCGCGCCGGACAGGGCGATCGCGGCGGCAACGTTGCCGGAGCGGATCAGCTCGAACTCCTTGTGCGGCGTGATGCGCGTGTAGACAAATTGAAACAGCATGAACAGCAGCACGGCGCCGATGAGGTAGACGACGAAACCGACCAGTGCGGTTTTGTTCAGGGAAACGGCCAGCACTTCCAGCATGAAAAACTTCCTTTTTTAAATGGTGCTCAGATCTGTCGTATACAGCGAGATGCCGAGCGAGGTGCTCAGGCTGACGGTGCCTTCTTCGTCCTGTTCGACGGAGAACAGCAGCAATTCGCGGCGATCGGTCAGGCCGGTCTCGCGCGCATAAAGCATGGAGTGGTGTTCGATGGTGTAGCTCTCATCCGGATTGACCACTTGTTCGGTCATCGGTACGAGTTCGGTCTGGCCTTGTTCGGTGCCCCACTCGCGGGTGTATTCGACGCCGTCGTGGCTGTAGGCGGGCAGGCCGATCTGGCTGTTGGGGCCGGCCAGACGCTGCAGTTCGGCGTCACTGTTGACCGTCACGTAACTGAGGTAATTGAACAGGGTGACCGATTCGATCTGATCGTCACCGGTGACGTGGATCTGTAGCCAGAAATCCTCGTCGTTCATGTAATAGCGGTGCAGTTTGTTGGACTGGCCGAGGTCGACCCAGCCATGGCTCCAGATCGCCTGATCGAAGGGCACGCGCACCGTGGTCGAGCCATCGAGCAACAGCGCCAGGGTTGTATCGAACCTGACGGCCTTGCCTTGCGCCATGCCGAGTGGGCCACTGGCAACGGTCGGTGTTGGCGCAGCGGTCTGCCAGTTGCTGGTGCCCAGCAAGTCTTTAAACCATCCCATGGGTACGTTCCTTGAAGCGGGTGGAGGTGTTCGTCGGCGAAAAAACGTGGCTAGTGTACCGGGCGAACCGGTGAACGAGCAGAAGGATTTTTACGCCGCAAACCATGTGGGAGCGAGCTTGCTCGCGAAGAGGGCATACCAGTCAATATTGATGTCGACTGATACGACGCTTTCGCGAGCAGGCTCGCTCCCACAGGTTTTTTGCCCTGCGTTACTGCGAGGACTTTTGCTTCAGACGCTCAAGAATCGCATTGGCGCTGCCTTCGTTCGGCGTGATGCCGGCGTCGCGCAGTTTGCGTTCCAGATCGTTGCCGGTTGAAGCGTCGGCCAGTTCGTCCGCAGCGCTGAGTTCAGCCGCGCGTTGCTGCTGCTTGGCCTGCAGACGGTTCAACGTACCGACGGCGGTTTCCAGTTTGCCATTGGCACCGCCGCTGGCGATGGAGGCGCTGACCTGAGCTTTCTGCACGCTTTCACGGGCCTTGGCCATGTCCACTTGCTGGCGCAGGCTCTTGATCCGCGACTCGGCTTTGCTGATGTCTTTGCGCATGTTTTCGGCGTAGGTGCCGAATTCGTCGCTCTGCTTTTTCTCAACATCCAGCTCGTTGGTCAGGGTCGAAATCGCTTCGGCCACTTCCAGTGCCAGGTCTTCACGGCCGGCGTTCAGCGCCGAGACGGCTTTGGCTTCCAGATCCTTGATCTTGGCGTCGTACTCGCTTACGCGGTCGGCGGCCAGTTTGTGTTTGGCCATGATGGTGACCAGTTCGCGACGGGCGTTCGACAGCGCGCTGTCGGCATCGCGGATTTCCTGGTCGAGGATGCGCAGAGCCTGTTGGTCCGCGATCGCTTCGCCGACTTCATTGGCGCCGCCGCGCAGTGCGGTGAACAACTTGCTCCAGATGGACTGAGTCATTGGATATTCCCTGTTGATTACTTGAAGAAGTGTTCGAAGGCTTCGCTCGCGCGCTGCACGTTGTCGACCAGGGTTTTCACCTCAGTGACGACGTTGGTCAGGCTCGAGTCGGCGCTGAGGGCGCCAAACATGTTGTAAACGGTCTGCCCGTTCGGCATCGACTCGATCCCGATCGACGACAGCGGGAACATTTCCCGGCTGCGCAATACGGCGTCGTTGAAGGCCGCTACGTTCGAGATCGAATCGATGTCCACCAGCACGGTGTCGACGATGATCTGCTGGCCGGCCAGGGCGATGTGAATCGGCAGACCGCCGAATTCGTTCATTTCCAGCTTGATGCTGGGTTCGGAGCTCTGGATCAGCGACAGCGTGATCTCTTGCGAAGCCACCTCGTCCAGGGCCTTGAGGGCGTTGAAGAGGCTATCGATGGTCCAGTTGTTGCCTGCGCTCATGTAATTCTCCGACATGAAAGAGCCAGCCAGAATCGGTTGGCGTAGCTGTTGCTCCATTTGCTTGAGCAAGCTTCGGTTTTCGGGAAGCACCCAAGTTTCGTGTTTCACATAACCGGCAGCGGCCAGGCCCGCGCGCATCTGCTTCATGTAGAAGCTCGACGGTTTTTTCGCCGACGGTTTCGCGCGCTCCCCCTTGGGGCTCTCTGACTTCGCTAAAGGGGTACGGCTTTTCATGGCAATGGCTCGGTTATGAAAATCTCACGCGTGAGCCACACTACAACCAATTCAAAGTGCCATCAATGGCTCACGCGTGAGATTTTTATGACGGGTGTGAAAAGGCCCGCTGCAAGGCGGGCCTGGTGTTTTTGCAGAATATTGCTTAGGACTGGGCGGTGAGGAATTGGTCAGTGGACACCACACTGGCGTAGGCGAAACCCAGTGCCGACATGAAAGCGGCGTGGACGTGGGCCGCCGGCACTGTCAGACCATTGAACTCAAGATCGCGGCTGGCGCAGGCATCGTGAATCACGGTCACGCCATAACCCAGATCTGCCGCCGCACGGGTAATGCCGTCAATACACATGTGGCTCATGCTGCCGACCACCACCAGTTCCTTGATACCTTGTTCGTCGAGGATCGCTTGCAGTTCGGTTTCGCGGAACGAGTTGACGAAGTGCTTGAGTACCACCGGTTCATCGGCGCGGTTGAGCACCTTCGGGTGTAGCTTGGCGCCGTCCGATCCCGGGGTGAAAAACGGCGCGTCCGCTGAGGTGAACTCGTGGCGGATGTGGATGACCGGATTACCGGCCTCGCGGAAGGCGGCGATCAGCCGAGCGGCGTTGTCGGCGGCGGCATCAGCACCGGCCAGCGGCCACTTGCCTTGGGAGAAGTAGTCGTTCTGGATATCGACTACGATGAGCGCTTGCTTGGCCATGGGTGTGTCCTCGATGGATTGGCTGGAAGTGGCTGCAGTATTGGCGCTGGCCAGCGATTCGAGGATTGGCCACACCGACAATAGACAGGGGAAAACTGACAATGGGCGCAGAAAGTGCCGCCATCGCTGAATTGGGTGTGCTGATCTATCCAGGCGCGCAAATGGCGGCGGTGCATGGTCTGACCGATCTGTTTGCGGTGGCCAACCGGATTGCCGCCGAACATCAGGCCGCGCAGTTGCCAGTGCTGCGGGTCAGTCACTGGCAGGTCGAAGGTGAGCAGCCGCCAACGCGCACTTACGCCAGTCATGCGGGTGACGACAGGGCTTTGCTGGCGGTGCTGATTCCGCCATCGATCGGCGGGTTCTCGGCGGCGCAAGCGCCGGCCAGCCTGATGCAATGGTTACGGGATCAACATGCCCACGGTGCGACGCTGGGCGGGGTTTGCGTAGGCTCGCTGATGTTGGCTGAAAGCGGTCTGCTCGACGGCCGCAGCGCCACCACCCATTGGACCTCGGCCAAGGCCTTCGCCGAGCGTTACCCAAAGATCAAGCTCAAGGCTGATACCCCGATTGTCGACGACGGCGACTTGATCACCACGGCCGGATTGATGGCTTGGTCGGAACTCGGATTACGCCTGGTCGACAGGTTGCTTGGGCCGAGCATTGCCACCGGCACCGCGCGATTTCTGGTGATAGAGCACAGTGACAGCGCCAGTGAGTGCGGCAGTAATTTCGCGCCGATACTCGGGCATGGCGATGCGGCGATTCTCAAGGTTCAGCATTGGCTGCAAAGCACCGGCGCGACGGATGTTTCCTTGGCGGCGATGGCGGAGCGGGCGGGGTTGGAAGAACGTACCTTTCTGCGCCGGTTCCGCGCGGCAACCGGTTTGAAACCGACCGAGTACTGCCAGCATCTGCGGGTGGGCAAGGCACGGGAAATGCTCGAATTCAGTAATGGCACGATTGATCACATTGCGTGGACGGTGGGTTATCAGGATCCGGGTGCGTTTCGTGCGATCTTCAAGAAGATTACCGGGCTGGCGCCGAGTGATTATCGGGCGCGGTTTGGTGTGTCCCCAAACCCGAAGCCGACGAATATCTAATGTGGGAGCGAGCCTGCTCGCGATTGCGATTCGTCAATTAAGAACAGGTCGACTGACCCACTGCTATCGTGAGCAGGCTCACTCCTACAGGCGACCGTGTAAGGTTCAGGATCGTGCAATTTGCCGGGGTTTTGCGCACGGTCGTGCAGATTGAAACAGGCGCGGTGCCAGTACGATTCCGGCAAGTTTCTGATTAGGCTAGGATTTTTGTGGAGCAGCCGTTGGCCTGATCTCTGCACCTCTCACCGCCACAGTCATCGAACCGATGGAAGGGGGACGCATGACCCCGACACCCAGCAGGAAAATCGTGGTTGCCCATTCGGTGCGCCCTGACGCGCCGCAGCACGAAGTGCAAACCAATAAAGCTCTGGCGCGTTGGCTGGCGCAGATTCTCGGATGCAAATTTGGCGGCAGTTACGATCCGGACAAACATCGCGGTCGTGACCTGTATCTGCTACCGACGCAAACCATCGTCGGTAATGCCAGCGCTCAGCAACTCGGCATCAAAGGTCCGGACGATTTGTGGGGTGGCTTTGTCGAGCACGATTTCATCTGCACCAAAGCCATCAGCCACGGCCTGCGCAGTCATCTGGCTCAGGCGCCGCAAGGCTGGTCGCCATTATTTTCCGAGCGAACGCGCAATGTGGTGCTCGACGGGCTCAGCGTGTTCTCGCTGGAGGATGCGCGACCCGCCGCCGAACATCTGCTGTACAGCGGCCCGATTCGTTTGAAGCCGGTTCACGCCTGCGCCGGTCGGGGGCAGGAAGTGATCAAAAACCTCGACGCCTTCGACGAAATTCTTGCCCGGCCTGACATTGAAAAGCAGTTCAGCGAAGGCGTGGTGCTTGAGCAGGACCTGAGCGATGTCGTCACCCACAGCGTCGGCCAGTCATTCATCGGCGACAAAGTGTTGAGCTACTGCGGTGATCAATACTTGACCAACGATGCCCACGGTGAAGACGTGTACGGCGGCTCGAACCTGTTGGTCGTGCAGGGTGGGTATGACGAACTGCTGAAGCTCGACCTGCCCGACGATGTGCGTCTGGCCATTGAGCTGGCGCAGGTTTTCGACGCTGCCGCCAATGAAGCCTATCCGCGCTTCTATGCTTCGCGGCGCAACTACGACATCGCCCAAGGTCTGGACAGCAAGGGCAAAAACCGCAGCGGTGTGCTCGAACAATCGTGGCGCATGGGCGGTGCCAGCAGTGCTGAAGTCGCCGCGTTGCAAAGCTTCGTCAACGATCCGGGGATGCGCGCGATCCGTGTGTCTTCGGTAGAAACCTACATCGATCAGCCGTTGCCGGCGGATGCTATCGAGGTCTATCGCGGCCCGGCTGAGAACAGCGAATTTCTCCTCAAATACGTTACGGTCAAATCCTATGACGGCTAGAAGCGAAAGCATTCAAATCGACATTGATGATGAACAGATGAGCGGGACCTTTCTCAGTCCCAAATCGAAAGTGCCTGGCGTGTTGTTTGTCCACGGTTGGGGCGGTAGTCAGGAGCGTGATCTGGAGCGGGCCAAAGGCATCGCCGGTCTCGGGTGTGTGTGTCTGACCTTCGACTTGCGCGGGCATACCGGCGGTACCGGGATTCCGCTGACCCGCGTTACCCGCGAAGACAATCTGCGTGATCTGCTCGCGGCGTATGACCGCTTGCTCGCGCATCCGGCGCTCGACACTTCGGCCATCGCCGTGGTCGGCACCAGTTATGGTGGGTATCTGGCGGCCATCCTTACCTCATTGCGCCCTGTACGCTGGCTGGCACTGCGCGTACCGGCGCTGTATCGCGATGAGCAATGGCACACACCCAAGCGCGATCTGGACAAGGCTGATCTGCGTGATTACCGCAGCACGCTGGTGCGGGCTGACACCAATCGGGCGCTGCATGCCTGTTCACAATTCACCGGGGATGTTTTGCTGGTGGAGTCGGAAACCGATGATTACGTGCCCCATGCGGCGATCATGAGTTACCGCGCGGCGTGCCAGCAGACGCATTCACTGACCCACCGGATTATCGACGGCGCCGATCATGCGCTGAGCGAACCGGTGTCGCAGCAGGCCTACACCTCGATTCTGGTGGACTGGATTACCGAGATGGTTGTGGGCGAGCGGTTGAGCATTATTCAATCAGCATGATTTTTTAGTGTTCTTTCTAACGCTATCGCGAGCAGGCTCACTCCTACATTTTGGAATGCGTTCACTTGTAGGAGTGAGCCTGCTCGCGATAGCGATTTCGAATTCAAAAACTAACTCAAGAGGGGTTTTTCTCGATCCGAAGCGCCTTGGCCTTGGCCTCAACCACCAGATACATCACCACCGTAATTAACAACGGCAACAGAAAATAAATCGCCCGATACGCCAGCAATCCCGCCACCAGACTGCCGCGTGAAGCCTCGTGTTGCAGCAGCGCCACAAACACTGCCTCCAACACCCCAAGCCCCGCCGGAATATGCGTGATGACCCCGGCAATCGCACTGATCAACAGCACGCCCAGCACCAACGGATAATCGAGCTTGCTCGGCAGCAAAGTGAAAATCACTGCTGCCATCAGCGACCAGTTCAACGCGCCCAGCAGCAGTTGCAGGACCGCCATGCGCAACGACGGCAGATTGATTTCCACGCCGCGAATCGACCACTCACGGCGCTTGGAAAACTGGCACGCGGCGAGATAACCGGCACTGATCAGTAGCAACAGCACGCCGATGCCTTGCAGCGCACTGCTGCTGATTTTCCAGCCCGGCGGCATTGTCACCAGCCCACTGCTGAACACCACGCCGGCAATGGTCATGTAGCCGAACCAATTGGTCGCCAGGCTCAAACCGAGGATCTTGGCGATGTTGCTTTTGCTCACCCCAAGACGCGAATACAGCCGATAACGCATGGCGATGCCGCCGACCCAGGCGCTCAGGTTCAGGTTGAACGCATAGCTGATGATCCCCACCGGCAGGATCTGTTTCCAGGTCAGGTCCTGACGAATGTAAGTACGGCCGATCAGATCAAAACTGGCGTACACGAGAAAACTCAGCAGTGTCAGGCTGGCGGCGATGATCAGTGTGCGCAGCTTGAAGTCGGCAAGGGTTTGCAGCACTTCGGCCCACTCGATGCGCGTGGCGAACAGCGTCAGCAAGACGATCAGTGCGAGGAAAAACAGCAGGCTCAACGGGCGTTTCCAGCGACTCCATTTCGAGTGAGTCGCTGGTGCCGAATGGCTGCTCGAATGCGCTTCGGAATGGCTCATGGCGTGTTTCCTCGAAATGGCTTGAGCCGTGGTTTGTGCGCCGGCAGCCAACCGGCCATCGCCGGAAAATGCCGCAAAAAGTGGAACACCAGAAAACCCACGGTCATGTGCCAGATTCGACCACGCGGGGACTTGCTCGGGTCCATGGCTTTGCAGTGGTTCTGGCTGAGGTCTTCGAGGCGCTCGAACAGATGCTGATTGAACGCGCGGTCGCGGATCAGCACGTTGGCTTCCAGGTTCAGGGAGAGGCTCAGCGGGTCCAGATTGCTTGAGCCGACGGTGCTCCATTCCTCGTCGACCAGCGCCACTTTGCCGTGCAGCGGGCGCTGGCAATATTCGTGGATCTGCACGCCGGCCTTGAGCAAGTAGTCGTAGGTCATGCGCGCCGCCAGTTTGGCCACCAGCATGTCCGGTTGCCCCTGCAGAATCAGGCGCACCTCGACGCCGCGCCGCGCCGCGTTACGGATCTCGCGCAGCAAACGATAGCCGGGAAAGAAGTAGGCGTTGGCAATCACCACGCGGCGTTTGGCGCGGCGCAGTACCTGTAAGTACACATCCTCGATATCGGTGTTGTGTTGATCGTTGTCACGGAACACCAGACGCACTTGGCCATCGAGATCGTTGAAGGCCATTTCCGCACGCCGCTGGCGCCGGCGTTGCCACCAGAACCGTGCACGTCCGGGACGACCGCTTTGCAGCAAGGCGAAATGATGGATGTCGGTGACCGCCGGGCCCTGAACTTCCACCGCATAATCCTGCTTGGCTTCGGGGCCGAAGTCGGCCAGGTGATCACCGGAAAAATTGATTCCGCCAACGAACGCAACCAGTCCGTCGACCACGACGATCTTGCGATGCAAACGGCGGAACCAGTTGGTGCGAATACCCAGGTGCTTCGGTGCTGGATCGAAAATCTGCAGGTGCACCCCGGCCTCGCTCAACGCCGTCAGATAACCAGTGGTCAATTCGCCACAGCCGAAACCGTCAAAGCTGACCGTGGTGCGAACGCCACGCTGTGCTGCGTCGATCAGAATCTCCTGCAGTTCGGCGCCGACCTTGTCTTCGAAAACGATAAAGGTCTCGAGGAGGATTTCACTCTTTGCCGCGCGCATCGCGGCGAACACCCGCGGGAAATATTCTTCGCCGTTTTCCAGCAACTCGACACGGTTGTTGCCCTGCCAGTGGTACTCGACATCGACCTGGCCGGGCTCGCGGGTCGGCGGGGTGATGGCGACCGGTTCCACGGCGGATTTCTCCAGCGGCGCGCTGCTCATAGTTCGATCTCTACCGATAAAGGAACGTGGTCGGAAAGGTGCGACCAAGGACGATTCGACAAAACTTTCGGTCGGCTCGCTTTAAGGTTGCGCACGTAGATGCGGTCGAGCCGCAGTGCTGGCAGGCGCGCGGGAAAGCTGCGCGCCGGTTTGCCCTGGTGCTCGGCGAATACTTCGCGCAGGCCGCAGGGTTTGATCTGCGCATCGGCGCGCTGGCGCCAATCGTTGAAATCGCCCGCGACGATCACCGGTGCGTCGTCGGGCAACTCCGCCAGGCGTTGCATGAGTAAATCCAGTTGGGCGTTGCGATGACTTTCGCGCAGGCCCAGATGCACGCAGATCGCATGCACTTCGGTGCCGTCACCGGGCAGGCGCAGGACGCAATGCAGCAGGCCACGGTTCTCATGGCCGCTGATCGATACGTCGAGGTTGTCGTGGCGAATGATCTGGAATTTCGACAGCAGCGCGTTGCCGTGATCGCCTTCCGGGTACACCGCGTTGCGCCCATAGGCGAACTGCGGCCAGAGGCTGTCGGCGAGGAATTCGTATTGCGGCATCGTCGGCCAATTGTTGTAGCGCTTGGGGTGCTGTTCGTGGGTGCCATGGACTTCCTGCAGAAACACCACGTCGGCGGCGACGCTGCGCACCGCTTCGCGCAACTCCGGCAGGATGAAACGCCGGTTGAGGGCGGTGAAACCCTTGTGGGTATTGACCGTCAGCACGGTGAACGTGCGTACCGATGGCGCGACTACCGAACCTTCGTCTGTAAAACCGACCGGTTCTGGAATACTCATGCCAACACTCCTTCGCCAGCGGGTTCGCCGGGGGTGGTGACGAGGTCTTTATCCAGTTCGAAACGGTGCAGCAGATCACGGGCGTCGTACGGCGCGCGGACTTTGATGTCGTTGTCGAAATAGCAGAACACTTCGCGAGACTTGCGTGCGCGTGGCTTCAAGCGTGGTGCGATCAGATGAGCATCCTTTGGTTGCTCGCCGTGATGCCAAGCGTCAATGCGCTCGGCCCAGCGTTTGAGTGCCGGTGCTGTGTAGCCACTGGCGTACAGCTCTTCGGCACCGTGCAGGCGCAAGTAGACAAAGTCGCTGGTGAGGTCTTCGCGGTATGGCCATTTATCGGCAGTGTCGGCGATCACCAGTGCGGTGTTGTAGCGCTTCAATAGGCGCACAAAATCGGGATCAAGGAAGCTGTCGTTGCGGATTTCCACAGCGTGGCGCAGCGGTTTTCTACGCCAGGCTTTCATGCTCGCGTGACCGTGCAGATGAGCGTCGTGTTGCCGGGCGAGGGTGGCGGCGGCTTCGGTATCGTGGGGCAGTAGCGCGAGGAAATGTTCAAAGCGCTCAGGCTCGAATTTGAAGTTCGGCGGGAACTGCCAAAGGATCGGCCCGAGCTTTTCCTTGAGCTCCAGCACCCCCGAGGCGAAGAAATTGGCCAGAGGCTTTTCGATCTCGCGCAAGCGGCGGATGTGGGTGATGAAGCGCGGCGCCTTAACGCTGAAAACGAAGTCGTCCGGTGTTTCGGCGTACCACTGCGAATAGCGTTCGGGCCGTTGCAGGGCGTAGAACGATCCATTGATTTCGATGCTGTTGACCGCCCGCGAAGCGAACTGCAATTCGCGTTTCTGCGCCAGTCCCTTGGGGTAGAAGTCCCCGCGCCACGGTGCGTAGCGCCAGCCGGAAATACCGATGTGGATCGTTGCCATGCCGCCCTCCGTCGAAAGTCCTCGTGTTGCCGGTATCTTTTGATGACTGCGGGCGGCTGGGGAAAGTTTCGATGGTGTTACGGACGGTCACGTCTAAAGCGAAGATCAAAAGCGCTCCCCCTCACCCCAACCCTCTCCCCCAGAGGGGGCGAGGGGAAGGGAGCAGATCTTCAGGGTTTTCAGGGTTTGAGTTCGACTCCGGACTTGCAAGTCGGTGTACTTCTCGCAGGCAACTCGGTCAGCTCCCTCTCACGCTGGGAGAGGGCGAGGGGAGCTGATCTTCAGGGTTTTCAGGATTTGAGTTCGACTCAGGACTTTCAGGTCGATGTACTTTTCGCAGGCAACTCGGTCGGCTCCCTCTCCCTCTGGGAGAGGGCTGGGGTGAGGGTGCTCTTGAACTTGCTGTGCAATTACCGATCAGTTCCTTACAGGTTCAGCCACGGGAGATCGGAGTTTTGGGCAAGTTCAGGATCGCCATTCTGCTGGGAGCACTGCTGTTTCTCGGCGCCAGTGAAATCGACGCCGCCGCGTTGCCGGGCATCCCGGCCGCCGCCGAAGAGGCGGAAAAACCTGAACCGATTGTGCAGGGCGGTCTGCTCGGTGCAATCAGTTCGAGCATCGACGACGTCCAGGACAAGCTCGATCTCAACGAACACCTGGTCGACGCCTGGCGCCTGCGCGCCGATCGCGCCGCTGATGAAGTCGATAAACTGGTCAACCAATCCTCGAACCGCTCGGGCTGGAGCGTCGCCGGGGACTTCCTCACGCTGTCGGGCGTTTGGCTTGGCAGTTTCGCGTTGTTGACCGTGCTCGGCAGTTTGATGGCCAAGCGTCTGCGTGAGGGCCGCTGGTTGCGCACCCGCCAGCGCAGTCAGGATCTGATTGGTTACTTGCTGCCGTACACCGTGCCGGCGCTGATCTGCCTGCCGCTGACGCTGTACGTCAGCCATTTTCTGCAAGCTTCGGTCGGCCGCGCGCTGGCGCTGTGTCTGGCCTACGCCACCAGCAGCGGCATCTTTTCCACCTCGATGTTGTTGTGCGTGGTGGTGATGTTCAACGTCGGCCATAAACGTCCGGCGGCGCGGATCATTCGTGATTATTGCCCGCGTCCGCTGTTCCTGATCGGCTTCCTCGCGGCCCTCAGCGATGCGCTGACCAGCCCGCAGATCGCCCGACAACTGGGCGGTAACATCACCAGCAGTATCGCGGTGTTCACCGGGCTGATCGCCTCGATAATTTTTGGTTTGCTGGTGATTCGCCTGCGTCGTCCGGTGGCGCATCTGATCCGCAATCGTTCACTGAGTCAGCGGCTGAAACAACCCTCGTTGCAGGAGTCGCTGCGGATTTTCTCGGGGCTGTGGTATTGGCCAATCGTGTTGATGGTGCTGGTCTCGGCAGTGAATCTGATCGGCATCGGCGAGGACAATCAGAAGGCCCTGCGTTGCGCGTTGTTCACCACGGTGTTGCTGATCGGCACGGTGTTCCTCAGTACGATCCTGCAGCATCTGTTCAAGTCACGAAAAGCCGAAGCGATCCAGCGCAGCAGCGCCTACAAGGAGCGTTTTCTCAGCCTGTTGCACGCTTTGCTGCGGATTGTCATCGCCATCGCATTCATCGATATCCTCGGGCGAATCTGGGGTGTGTCGCTGCTCGATTTTGCCCAGAGCAGCACGGTTGGACGAGCCATCAGTAACGCGCTGAGCAGCATTGGCCTGATCTTCCTGGTGACGTGGTTGCTGTGGGTGGTGCTCGACACGGCGATTCAGGAAGCGCTGAAACCGCCGCTCAGCAAACGCGCGGCGCGCCAGCCGAGCACGCGGGTGAAAACCATCCTGCCGCTGCTGCGCAACGCGATCAAAATCATCCTCGTGGTGATCTGCGCAATCACCACTATGGCCAATCTGGGGATCAACGTTGCGCCACTGCTGGCCGGTGCCGGGGTGGTCGGGCTGGCCATCGGGTTCGGTTCGCAGCAACTGGTGCAGGACGTGATTACCGGATTGTTCATCATCATCGAAGACACACTGTCGATTGGCGATTGGGTGGTGCTTGATTCCGGGCATGCCGGCACCGTCGAAGGGCTGACCATCCGCACTCTACGTCTGCGCGACGGCAAGGGCTTTGTGCACTCGGTGCCGTTCGGCCAGATCAAAGCGGTGACCAATCAATCGCGGCAGTTTGCCTTTGCGTTTTTCTCGGTGCAGTTCACTTACGACACGGATGTGGATAAAGCCATCGAGCTGATTCGCGAGACCGGTGACTCGATCCGCGAAGACCCGTTCCTAAAGTACAACCTGCAAGGGCCGCTGGATGTGTTTGGTGTCGACAAGATGGATTTGAACGGCGTGGTGCTGACGGCGCAGTTCCGCACGGTATCCGGTGGGCAGTATGCGGTGAGCCGGGCATTCAATCAGCGCTTGAAGAAGCTTGTGGATAACAGCCCGGTGGTGCATTTCGCGCAGACTTATCCACAGCAGGTTTTATTGCCCAAGCGGCAGCAGGAGGGTGAGGTCGTGGTGAGCGAGGTGCCGCAGGAATCGCGGACTTAACGAGTGGATTTTGGGTGGGAATGCCGGCGCTATCGCGAGCAGGCTCACTCCTACAGGGGAACGCATTCCAAATGTAGGAGTGAGCCTGCTCGCGATGGCGCCAGACCCGCCAACCTCAATGCCGGATCAGCTTGCCGCGCACCTGCTCCATGCCGATCTGATCCAGCTCCAGCCAGAACTGCTGCTTACCCGCAATCTCCGCCGCCGCCGGCAATCCATCGCGATACACCAACCGATTACTCACCAACGCCGGCACTTTCACCCCCGGCAATAACGTCCCGACGAGATTTAGCGGATCAACCCCGCACACCGCGACCAGACTGCCGTCATGTGGCCGCCGACGTACTTCGCGCAACAGCGGAATCGCCTCAGGCAAGGCAAACTGCTCCCCCGCCAGACCACTGACAAACCGTCCACCGCGAATCTCGCCGCGCGCTTCCAGTCGATGAAACGTGCGCAGCAATTCGCGCCAACTCGGCAACCAGTCCGCCTCGCGCTCCAGCAAGCGCCAGAACACCACGCCATAGCGGCGCAACAACGTCATCGCGACATGTTCCAGCGTCTCGCTGTTATCCACAGCCGCCCCGCGCCGCAGCAAGGCCCAGCGCCCGGCATCATCCATCCCACCGATAAACGCCCCGCGCCCACGCCGACTGCTGCGCTGCTGGCGCTTGCTCGCCGGGGTGATCAGCGCGCGTAGGCCGGCGAAGCTGTCGGCGTTCACCAGGCCGGCGCCGACCAGTTCCTGCAAGGCGATTTCCAGCTCGGTGCGCAACAGGTGCGCTTCATGAATCAGCTCATCGAAAAATAGCGCGCCGTGCTGGCTCAAGGCTTCAAAAACCTTCTGGGTTTTCGGCGAAAGTTCGCTCACCGGCGTCTGTTCGGCCAGCGCACTCCACAGGCCGACCTGACTGCGCGGCAGCAGCACGATAGGCGTGCTGCGCAACGCCGTACCGCTGATTTTTTGCCGGGCACTGAGGCGCGTCCACACCAGTTTGCCGTTGCGGCACAGCTCATCCAGCCAACTTGGCGAATAGTCTTTTAATCGCGCCGGGAGGATATCGCTGTCCCACGCCGAAGCCGCCGCCGCGTAGCCTTCGAACTGGCCGATAATCGCCGGCAACACGGCTCTACCCTGACCGCGAGTAGAAGGCGAGAGATGCTGCCAGTCGAACAGAAACCGCATGAAATCCTGCAGAGCTACCGGTTCGATTTCCCGGCGCAGGCGCTTGACCGTGTAGCGATGAATGCGCGCGAGCAGATGCCGTTCGCACCATTCTTCTACTTCCAATCCCGGCGTGAATTGGCCGCGCAGCACGTAACCTTCGCGCTCCAGTTGGGCGAGGGCTTGATGGACTTCAGTGGCCTGCAACGCGAGCGGTTCGGCAATCGCGGATAATGGCAGCGGTCCGAAGGCACCGAGGCGCGCGCGGATCACTTCGACCAGCGCTTCATCGAACGTCCACGCCTCATCGAATCCCGGCAACGCCTCCAGTTCGGCTTGCAATTTGGCCTGTGGATAAAGCGCTTGCAGACACGTTAGGCGTTCGCGGGCCAGCCACAAGCCATGCTCGGCATCGATCTGTAGACGGCAGGCGCGACCACTGCTGGCCAGATTTTCCAGCCATGCACGCCAGCCTTCGTTCGTTTGCACTTCCTCATCGCTGATGCACGCCAGGCTCATCAGCGCCTCATGCATTTCATCCACAGCGTTCGGCGTCGGCCAGGCTTCTGCGCGCACAGCGTTTATGGCGTCCGCATCCAGCGCGCCGAGATCATCGGTCGATTGCGGATCGCTCCAGCGCCGGTTGATCACCGCTTGGGTGCGACGTTCTTCCAGCGGTGCATCGTCGAGAAAGGTGTACGGCCGCGCACTGAGAATTTCTGCGGCGAGCGGCGAGGGCGCCGGCAAGTCGCGGCTGATCAAGCGCACGTCGCCACGCTCCATGCGCCGCAGCAAATTCAACCAGCCTTCGCTGTCCATCGCTTCATGCAGGCAATCGTCGAGGGTTTGCTCGATCAGTGGATGCTCGGGAATTTCCCGTTCGCCGGCGAGGTTTTCCAGACAGGCGATTTGGTCGGGAAATATGCTGGCGATCAGGTCTTCGCTTTTCATCCGCTGCAACTGTGGCGCGACTTTGCGCCCGCCGGTAAAACGCGGCAATGCCAGTGCCACCCCGGCATTCCAGCGCCAGCGCACGCCGAACAGCGGCGCATCGAGTACGGCTTGAATAAGGATGTGCTCGGCGCTGTTGCTGTGCAGGTAACGCCAGACGTCATCGAGTTCAAAGCTGTGGCTGGTGGACAGCGACAGGACGATCGCGTCTTCGCTGGCGGCGGCCTGCAATTCGAAGTTGAAGGTGCGGCAGAAGCGCTTGCGCAGGGCCAGGCCCCAGGCGCGGTTGATGCGACTGCCGAACGGTGAGTGGATGATCAATTGCGTGCCGCCGGACTCGTCGAAAAAACGCTCCATCAGCAGCGTGTCTTGCGAGGGCAGGGCGCCGAGGGTTTGGCGGGCGCGGGCCAGGTATTCGACCAGTTGCTCGGCGCTGGCGAGGTTGAGGCCGAGGGTCTGAGTCAGCCAGTCGAGTGCCGGTTGCAGATTGCCGGGGCTGTCGCTGAGCAGTTCATCGAGCTGTGCTTGCAGACGTGCGACAGCCGATGACAATTCATCGCTGCGCCCCGGCGCTTCGCCGAGCCAGAACGGAATGGTCGGCGGCTGGCCGTGGGCATCCTCAACGCGGACCTTGCCGGTTTCCACGCGCAGGATGCGATAGGAGGTGTTGCCGAGCTGGAACACGTCGCCGGCAATACTTTCCACTGCGAAGTCTTCGTTGACGCTGCCGATGTTCAGGCCTTGCGGCTCGAGCATGACGCTGTAGTCGGCGTTATCGGGAATGGTGCCGCCGCTGGTCACGGCGGTCAGTTGTGAACCGCGACGGCCACGCAAGGTGCGGCTGACGGCGTCGCGGTGCAGGTAGGCGCTGCGGATGCCCTGGCGACCGTTGTAGCCTTCGGCGAGCATGCTCAGCAGGGCCTGATAGTGTCTTTCGTCGAGATCGCGGTAGGGCGAGGCGCGGCGGAACATCGCCAGCAAGGCGTCCTCCGGCCATTCCTGACAACTGACTTCGGCGATGATCTGCTGCGCTAAAACATCCAGCGGCGCGACCGGGATGTGCAGGTTGTCGAGTTCGCCTCGGCGCACGCAGTCGAGCAGGGCGGTGCATTCGATCAAGTCGTCGCGGGTGGTGGCGAACAATCGACCCTTGGGTGTGCCGCCCACCTGGTGCCCGGAGCGGCCAACACGTTGCAGAAAACCGGCGATAGAGCGCGGTGAGGCAATCTGGCAGACCAGATCGACTTCGCCGATATCGATGCCCAGTTCCAGCGAGGCGGTAGCGATCAATACCTGCAGTTCGCCGCGCTTGAGTCGTTGTTCGGCGTCCAGGCGAAACTCCTTGGCCAGACTGCCGTGATGCGCGGCTACGGCGTGTTTGCCCAGGCGTTCGCTGAGGTGCCGGCTCAGGCGTTCGGCCAGGCGCCGGGTGTTGACGAAAATCAGCGTGGTGCGGTGCGCGCGCGCAAGTTCTGCGAGCCGGTCGTAGACCCGTTCCCAGACATCATTGGCCATGACGGCCGACAAGGGCACTGGCGGCACCTCAATACCCAGATCCCGTGGCCGGGCGTGGCCAATGTCAATAATTTCGCAGGGACGGTCGTGGCCGACGAGAAATTGCGCCACGGCTTCCACCGGTTTCTGCGTGGCGGACAGGCCTACGCGGGTCAGCGGTTCGCTGCATAACGCCTGCAGTCGCTCAAGGCTCAGGGCCAGATGACTGCCGCGTTTGCCGGCGGCCATCGCGTGGATTTCATCGATGATCACCGTGCGCGTGGTGCCGAGCATTTTTCGTCCCGACTCCGAACCGAGCAGCACGTAGAGCGATTCCGGGGTGGTCACCAGAATGTGCGGCGCGGTCTTGCGCATGGCCGCGCGTTCTTTTTGCGGGGTGTCGCCAGTGCGCACGGCGGTGGTGATTGCCAGCCCAGGCAGATTCATCTGCCGCAGGTGTTCGGTGATCCCCGCCAATGGGTTTTGCAGGTTGATGCGAATGTCGTTGGAAAGCGCCTTCAGTGGCGAGACGTAGACCACCAGGGTTTCGTCGGGCAGGCCGTCGGGATCTTCCAGGCCTCGGTGGACGAGGTCGTCGAGCACGGCCAGAAACGCAGTGAGGGTTTTGCCGGAGCCGGTGGGCGCGGCGATCAGCGTCGAACGACGCTGGCGGATCAACGGCCATGCGCGGGCCTGGGCGGCGGTGACCGTCGCGAATGTGTTGCTGAACCAGGCACTGACGGCGGGGTGAAAGCCTGCCAGGGCCGCGTCCGTGGGGATGGGCAGATTCATGGCTTAAGTTATGCGGGCGCGGGTGTGAAGATGCAAGTACCGTTCGGGCCTCATCGCGAGCAGGCTCACTCCTACAGGGGAATGCATTTCAATTGTAGGAGTGAGCCTGCTCGCGATGGCGCCAGTCGAAGCGCTACAAATATCCGGGATGTACACTTTACGGATGACGGTTGCGCACTAAACCCGCAAAATGCAACGATTCCGGCAATTATCGACGACGGTTTCACAAGGACCGTCGCTAAAGCCATCGTTCCAATCAGACTGGGCCTGCTGACTCTATGCGAATGCGCCTTATGTTACTGGGCGGCGGAAATGCCCTTGGGCAGGCGCTGATTCGCCTCGGTGCAGAGGAAGACATCGGTTTCCTCGCCCCCCGCCCGCCCGAAAACGGCTGGGATGCCGCGAGCCTGACCCAATTGCTCGACGACACCCGTCCCGATGCATTGATCAACCTCGCCTACTATTTCGACTGGTTCCAGGCCGAAACCGTCAGCGAAAGCCGCATGGCCGGGCAGGAACGTGCGATCGAGCGTCTGGCCGAACTGTGCCAGCACCACAACATCGTCCTCGTGCAGCCCTCCAGTTATCGGGTGTTCGATGGTTCGCGGGCCACGGCGTACAGCGAAAAAGACGAACCGGTACCATTGGGCCTGCGCGGTCAGGCGTTGTGGCGAATTGAACAAAGTGTGCGCGCCACTTGCCCGCAACACGTTTTGCTACGATTTGGCTGGTTGCTCGACGACAGCCCGGAGGGCACCCTCGGGCGCTTCCTCGCTCGTGCCGAGCAGCCAGAAGAATTGCTCCTGGCCGATGATCGCCGGGGTAACCCGACGCCGGTCGATGACGCCGCACGGGTGATTATTTCCGTGCTCAAGCAACTCGATTGCGCCGCGCCACTGTGGGGCACTTACCACTACGCCGGCCACGAAGCGACCACACCGCTGGCGCTGGGTCAGGCGATTCTGACCGAAGCGCGCAGCCTGCACGCCCTAGCGATCGAAGCACCAACCGCCCAGGCTCACGCCGCGCGACCGGACGCTGCCGAAGAGCCGCAACACGCGGTGCTGGCCTGCAAGAAAATTCTGCACACTTTCGGGATTAAACCGCGTGCCTGGCGCGCCGCACTCCCGGGCTTACTGGATAGGTTCTACCGTCATGGCTGAAGGGACTGTTTTAATCACCGGCGGAGCCGGCTTCATTGGCTCGCACCTGACCGACGCCTTGCTTGCCAAGGGGCATTCGGTGCGCATTCTCGACGATCTGTCGACCGGCAAGCGCAGCAACCTGCCGCTGGATAATCCGCAGGTTGAGCTGATTGTCGGCGATGTCGCCGATGCGACGCTGGTGGCCAGAGCCATGCAAGGCTGCAGCGCAGTCGCTCACCTGGCGGCCGTGGCGTCGGTGCAGGCCTCGGTGGACGATCCGGTGAAAACTCACCAGAGCAACTTCATCGGCACGCTGAATGTCTGCGAAGCCATGCGTCTGGCCGGGGTCAAGCGCGTGTTGTACGCCTCCAGCGCGGCGGTGTACGGCAACAATGGCGAGGGCGAGTCGATTGATGAAGAGACGCCCAAAGCCCCATTGACGCCTTACGCTTCGGACAAGCTGGCGGGCGAACATTATTTCGATTTCTATCGCCGCCAGCATGGCCTGGAGCCGGTGATTTTCCGCTTCTTCAATATCTTCGGCCCACGTCAGGATCCGTCCTCGCCGTACTCCGGGGTGATCAGCATCTTCAGTGAGCGCGCACAGAAAGGCTTGCCGATTACCGTGTTCGGCGATGGTGAGCAGACGCGTGATTTCCTCTATGTCGAAGATCTGGTTGATTTGCTGGTACAGGGCATCGAAAAACCTGAGGTGGAAGTCGGTGCGGTGAATGTTGGATGGAATCAGGCGATGAGCCTCAAGCAAATGCTTGAAGCCCTGCAAGCGGTGGTCGGTGAGCTGCCGCCGATCAGCTATGGCCCGGCGCGTTCCGGTGATATCCGTCATTCCCGGGCGAATAACGCTCGTCTGCTGGAACGCTTCAAGCTGCCGCAGCAGACGCCGATGAGCGTGGGGTTGGCGCGGTTGTTGGGACGAGCCTGAAAAGAGCCCCTCATCGGAACGCCGCCCGCCTAACCCTCTCCCAGAGGGAGAGGGGACTGACCGTAGCGTTTGTGAGAAATGCGCCGACGTGAAATACCGAGTCGAACTTGGATTTGAAAAGCACCCAAATCGGCTCCCTTTCCCCCTCTCCCTGAGGGAGAGGGCTGGGGTGAGGGGGGAGACTCAAACTCACCACGCATGCCAGGCAGACATGAAAAAGGCGCCCTTTGACAGGCGCCTTTTTCACGGCCGGAATATGTCGCTACTCCTGTGGCAAGGGGATGTTATCCCCCGATCAACTGCGTACGGTCGCCGTCAGTTCTATGCCTGCTCACCACCAAGCCTCATTCACCACCACGTGAACGTTCGGTCAATCGACTTAGAACTTATAGCCCAAACCGACCATGTAGATGAACGGATCCACATCCACATTCACCCGTGCGCGAGTGCCCGGCGCAACGGCGTTGTTTTCGACGGTGGCGCGGGTGTCGATGTCGATGTAACGCACTTGGGCGTTGAGCATGATGTTGTCGGTCAGCATGTAGTCGGCACCGACCTGCCAGGCCAGACCCCAGGAGTTTTTCGCCTTGAAGTTGCTGAAACCGTTAGCACTGGCTTCGCTGCCGACGTGTTCGTCATAGATCCAGGTGTAGTTGATACCGCCACCGACATACGGCTGGAACGGCGACTTCGAATCCAGCGGGTAGTAGACGACGCTGAGGGTCGGCGGCAGGTGTTTCAGGGTGCCGAGCTTGCCGTTGGCCGCTGGCAGGGCAGTACCCTTGAGTTTGACGTCATGCTCGAACGGCGTGGCCGCGAGCAACTCGAGGCCGACGTGATCGGTAAGCATGTAAGCGAAGTTCAGACCCAATTGAGTGTCGCTGCTCATGGTCGCTTTGCCGCCCAGATTGGTGCCGCTCAACGGACCCTGATCGACCTTGACGCTGGAGCTGTCGGCTTTCGGGTTGACGGTGATCGCACCGGCGCGGATGAGGATGTCACCGGCTTCGTGGGCGTGGGCGAGCGGGGCTGCGAGCGCGAGGGCAAACAGCGAAGCGCTGAGCAAGGACTTGTTCATGGGGGCTCCGAAAGGACGTTAAAAATGTTCGATGTCCTATGGTACGAAGCCAACTGATACGGTCTTTTGACTCAGCTCAATGAAACAGTGAAGGGGCGGGTTTCTGTGGAACCTTTGAGGGCCCCATCGCTGGCAAGCCAGCTCCCACAGGTTTTGTTGTTGATCACAAAATTTGTGAGCGACTCAATCACTGTGGGAGCTGGCTTGCCAGCGATGGGGCCCTTGCAAACAGCACAAAACTACCGGGATTCACTCCGGCAGTTCATACACATAAATCTTGTCGGCATCCATCTGATACCCGGCATCCGCCAGTTCGCTGCTCGACGCCTTGACCTGCAACGGTCCCTCCACCCAATACGGCTGATACAGCTCATCAAGCTTCACGCCCAACTCGCTTTTCACATGCACAATCTGGTTCGACGGCGGGGGCGGCACGTGGATGCAGGCGCCGAAATACGGCACCAGCAAAAAGTCCGTGGTGCGTCCTTCTTCATTGACTTCCAGCGGCACGATATAACCCGGCAAACGAATGTTCTGACCGTCGAGGGACTTCACCACCGGCGCGTTCGGCAGGTCCTGCTTGGCCGCTGGCGCGGACTCGGCGGACAGCGCATCACTCATCTTCGACATGTCGTGCAGCGGGGTCATGTTCGGCACTTCCGGCGCGGCGTCCGGCGGAATCATTTCCGACCACGTCAGGTCTTTCGGCGCCGCTGCCCACACGGGCAGGGCGATCAGCAACAGCAGCGCGAGTACAGCGCGGGGCATGGTGAACATCCTCATAAACGGATCGACAGGCCATCGGCCAAGGATTGGCGATAAGCGCGCCAGGCCGGCACGCTGCCCATCAGCAGCGCGGCTGCCAGAATGCCACCGAGCAGCGTCCATTCATACTCGCTCGGCCACGCCAGCGGCAGGTACAGACCGTAATTGGCCTGCACGTAACCCTGGGCGGCGGCGATGCCGATGTACAACAATGCCACGCCGGCAATCACCCCGGTCAGCGCCAGTGCAAACGCCTCGAGCACCAGCAGACTCGCGATATGCCAAGGGCGCGCACCGACCGAACGAAGGATCGCCATCTCGCGGCGTCGTTCGTTGAGGCTGGTGAGAATCGCCGTGAGCATGCCGATCAACCCGGTCAACACCACAAACAACGAGACCACGAACAGCGCTTTTTCAGCGGTGCTCATCAGGCTCCACAACTCCTGCAAGGCTACACCCGGCAGAATCGCCAGCATCGGTTCGCCACGGAATTCGTTGATCTCGCGTTGCAGGGCGAAGGTGGAAATCTTGCTGTTGAGGCCGAGCATGAATGCGGTGATCGCTTGCGGCGTCAGGTCCATGTTGCGTGCCTGATCGGCGGTTATTCGGCCATTACCTCGCGCCGGCACGCCGTTGTGCCAGTCGATATGAATCGCCTCCATGCCGCCGAGGCTGATGTGCAGCGTGCGATCGACCGGGGTGCCGGTGCGCTTGAGAATGCCGACCACGGTGAACGGTTTGTCGTCGTGCTTGACCAGACTGATCGCGGCCACGCCGTGGGCCAGCACCAGTTTGTCACCGAGCTTGTAATGCAGCGCATCGGCCACTTCCGCACCGAGCACCACTTCAAAAGGATCGCTGGCAAACGCACGACCGTCCGCCAGTTGCAGATGCTGCTGGCGACCGTACTGGTAATGCTCGAAGTAGGCTTCGGTAGTGCCCATCACTCGGTAGCCACGATGGGAGTCGCCGAGGGACATCGGGATCGCCCACTTCACTTTCGGGTTGCTGGCGAAGTGTTCGAAGCTGTCCCAGCGGATGTTGTTGGTGGCGTTGCCGATGCGGAACACCGAGTACAGCAACAGGTTCACCGAGCCGGAACGGGCGCCAACGATGAGGTCGGTGCCGCTGATAGTACTGGCGAAACTGGCTTTGGCCTCGGTGCGCACCCGCTCAACGGCGAGCAACAGACACACCGAGAGGGCGATGGCAAAAGCCGTGAGCAAAGCGGTGAAGCGGCGGTTGGCCAGGCTGGCCATGGCCAGACGAAACAGATACATCTCAGACCTCGGCAGACGTGGCGGCGCGATTGAGTTCGGCCAGGGACAGGTGACGGTCGAACAGCGGCGCCAGGCTCTGGTCGTGGCTGACGAACAGCAGACTCGATCCGGCCTCGCGGCATTCGGCGAACAGCAGGCGGATGAAGTTTTCCCGGGCGTCGTAATCCAGCGCCGAGGTCGGTTCGTCGGCGATCACCAGCTCAGGCTGACCGATCAAGGCACGCGCGGCAGCGACCCGCTGCTGTTGGCCGATCGACAGCGAATCGGCGCGACGGCTGAGGATGCTTTCATCCTTTAAACCGAGGTGGGCGAGCAGGGTGGCGGCGGCTTGATCGACGCTGCCGTGGCGCTGTTTCGCCCGTTGCGCGCGCAGCTTGGAAAAGTGACACGGCAGCTCGACGTTTTCGCGTACCGAGAGAAACGGCAGCAGGTTGAATTGCTGGAAGATGTAGCCGGTGTGGTCGACACGGAAGGTATCGCGAGCGCCGGCGGAGAGTTCGGTGAGTTCGTGGCCGAGCAGGCGAATGCTGCCGCGACCGGGCTTCTGCACGCCACCGAGCAGGCCGAGCAGGGTGGTCTTGCCGCTGCCGCTGGGGCCTTTGAGGAACAGGGTTTCGCCGGCTTCCAGACGAAACGCCGGAATGTCCAGCAGCGGCGGATGACCGGGCCAGTTGAAGCCCAGGTCGGACAGTTCGATGAGTGCTTGGGTCATGGCACCAGTTTCATGGTTGTACACGGACCCCTGTAGGAGCTGCCGGAGGCTGCGATCTTTTGATCTTGGTTTTTTACAATCAAAAGATCGCAGCCTCGTTTCACTCGACAGCTCCTACAGGGGATTTTCGGTGTTATCAGAATTTCAGCGAGGCAGCCTTGGCCGTCACTTCGGTACCTTGCTGGCCGCTGGCGCTGATCAGTTGTACCTGAATTTTCTGCGTCGCCGGGAAGGTATTGAAGACATTAGCCAGATCCAGCGTCTTCAACGCACCCGGTGTGGCGCAGTTGAATTGGTAATGCGCGTGGATTTCGCTGTGGTCGTGGTGATGCTCGTGACCATCCTTGTCCGCTTCATCGTCGTCATGGTCATCGGCATCCGGCTTGTCGCCGAACAACGGGCTTTCCAGTTCCTGACTGACCACTTTGCAACCGGCAGCAGTGGGCAGGCTGAACAGGGTCAGCGGCTTTTCCAGTTGCGCACGGGCTGCAGCGACTTTGGCCTTGTCGGCGTCCGTGGTCGCAACGTGTTCGAAACCAACGAGGTTCATCGCCGGGCTTTCCAGCTCAAGCTCCAGGGTCTGGCCATCGAGTGCAGCATTCAGGCGACCAACGCCATGTTCATGCGCGCCGAGGCTGCCGTGTTCATGGTCGTGATCGTGGTCATGCTCATCGGCAGCATGGGCGATGGCCAGCGGCAACAGGGCAAACGGCAAAGCGAGCAGCAGACGACGCATGGCGGTCTCCGGGAAGTAAAGTGAAGAGTTTGTTATGTAATCTTATAACGAAAGTGCGCAGAGTTTGCCCGTGCGCTTGGCGTTGCACAAGTCCCGTGGGAGCATGCACGTCAGAAAAGTGCGGGAGCGAACTCA
The DNA here is from genome assembly GCF_054790525.1 of Pseudomonas sp. Mb7. Lineage (NCBI taxonomy): Bacteria > Pseudomonadati > Pseudomonadota > Gammaproteobacteria > Pseudomonadales > Pseudomonadaceae > Pseudomonas > Pseudomonas sp. Mb7. The sequence goes on along the minus strand of NZ_CP186501.1, from coordinate 4,897,620 downwards.
ATGTTGCGGATACGCGGAACCGTCGGCGATGTGCCGGTGGACTTGACGGTGGAACTGGATGACGGCGACTGGGCGAAGCTCGGTTCGGCATTGAATGGGCAGGCGCCGGTAGCTCAATCTGAGGCGGTCGCGTCCGCCCCGGCGGCGAAACCGCTGAATCAGGACGATGCCTTGTGGCAACTGGCCAAGGATCTGTTGCGCAAGGCCGGGCAGCTCAGCGGGCCGGATCTGCTTGATCAACTGGAAGGGCTGACCGGCAGCGCGGCGTTGGGCAAACGCTTGCTGGTGCGCCTGCGCCACAGTGCGGACGTGAAAGTGGTGAGCGGCGGGGATACGCCGCTCTACAGCTGGATCGAGTGAACCGCAAAAGATCGCAGCCTGCGGCAGCTTCTACAGGTCCAGCGTTCATCCGCAAAATGCGCGGTGAACACGATCCCGTGTAGGAGCTGCCGCAGGCTGCGATCTTTTGATATTAATAAAGCGCAGCAAACATTTTGCGGCGGTACACCGTTACCAGCGGGTGATCATTGCCCAGCAGTTCGAACACCTGCAGCAAGGTCTTGTGCGGCAGGCCTTCGCTGTAGCTGCGGTTGCGGATGAACAGCTTCAGTAGTGCATCCAGCGCCGCTTCATACTGCTGGCGAGCGAGTTGCTGAATCGCCAGTTGATACACCGCTTCATCGTCCTGCGGATCTTTCGCCAAACGCGCTTTCAGGTCGGCGGCATCCGGCAAGTCACGCGCCAGACCGAGGAATTTGATCTGTGCCTTGGCTCCGGCCAGTGCAGCCTTGTGCTCATCACTCTTGACCGCATCCAGCACGGTTTGCGCTTCATCCAGTTCGCCGCGCTCAGTCAGGCAACGCGCGTAGAGGATCAGTGCCTTGGCGTTTGTGTTGTCCTCAGTGAGCATCACCACCAGCGCCGCTTCGGCATCGGCGTAACGGCCGTCATCGAACAACGCTTGAGCCTGCTCGAACGGATCGGCTTCGGCCGGTGGCGGCATCTGCACATGCGGCTCAAGCAGGGCGCGCACGGCGGATTCCGGTTGTGCACCGGCAAAACCGTCGACCGGTTGGCCGTCCTTGAACAGCACCACGGTCGGCAGGCTGCGAATGCCGAAGCGGGCGACGATGTCCTGCTCGATGTCGCAGTTGACCTTGGCCAGCAGCAATTCACCCTGATAGCTCTCGGCAATGCCTTGCAGCATCGGCATCAGCGCCTTGCATGGCGCACACCATTCGGCCCAGAAATCCACCAGCACAGGTTTGTTGAAGGAAGCCTCGATCACCGACTGGTCGAAATCGGCCGTCGTGGCGTCGAAGATGTATGGCGTTTGCTGACTCATGGGGGATCTCGTAGAAGCGTGAATGGGGCAACTATACGGCTTGGCGGGGGGTGGCCGGAAGGTAGAGATGTGTTGTCTGGCAGGACGCCTTCGCGAGCAGGCTCGCTCCCACAGGGAAACGCATTCCAAATGTGGGAGCGAGCCTGCTCGCGAAGCTTTTAATCAGCGCCGCGCATGGTAGAGGCTGACATGTCTGAATTCTTCCGGCTCCGCCAGATCGGGCAAGGTCATCGCCTCAAGCATTTCAATGCGCTCATACAGCGGATGGCGAAAATCTCTGACCCGCGAATCCGCCACCAGCGCCTCACGGCCACGACTTAAAAATGCATCGAGCAACGGCAGATTGGCCCGGTCATACAACACATCCGCCACCAGAATCAGATCAAACCGATCCGCCTCGGCAAAGAAATCCGTCGAGTAATTCATCCCTACGCCATTCAGCGTGGCATTCGCCCGACACGCGGAAATCGCCAGCGGATCCAGATCGCACGCCAGGACTTCCAACGCGCCGGCCTTCACCGCCGCAATCCCGGCAATCCCGGAGCCAGCGCCGAAATCCAGCACACGCTTGCCGCGCACCCACTCGGGAAATTCCGCCAGATAACGCGCCACCGCCAGACCGCTGGCCCAGCAGAAACCCCAATACGGTGGCTCATGCAAAATTCGCTGAATTTCTTCCTGGCTGAATTGGCGATCCATGTTGTCGCCATCGATCAGCCATAGCTGTAAATCAGTGTCCGGCAACGCACAGACCTTGAGTCTGGCGTCGCCGAGCAATTCACCTAACGCCTGTTGCAGGTCGAGCGGTGCATTCATGGTGCTTTGACAAATTGCAGTTGGCCCAGCGCCTGGGAGGTCGGCTGGCTGATGGTTTGCGACGGCAGATGCAGAATCAACTGACCGGACTGGCTGGCGCGGCCACGCAACTCAACCCGCGCACCGGCCGGGAACGCGTCCGGGTTGAAGCGCAGGCGGAACGGCAGGATCTGGTTGTTGCCGATCAGGCTGGAACTGGCGAGCAATTGTTGCGGGCGATCCTTTTCGTCGATCACCAGCAGCGCCAGTTCGACTTCGGCGCCGGCCGGCACGCCTTGCAGGGTGCCGCTCAATTCCCGTTGATAAGCCGGCAGCGGGCCAAGTTCGGCAGCCTCTTTGGCTTTTTTCTGCGCTTGCTGCGGGGCAGGTCCCGGTGTTGGCGGCTGGGGCTTGGGTGCATCGCTGCCACAGGCCACCAGCAGGCTGAAAAGACTGAGCAAAACGAGCGGACGTAACGGCATTGGATGCTCCAGCAAAATGAAATCCATGGATCAAACGATCATGTCGTTCTGTATACCGCAAAGCCTATGGCTTGTCTTGCCACCGGGATGCGCTACCATGGCCCTCCCTTTTTTTGTTGCCAGCCACCATGCACTGTCCCTTCTGCGGTGCCAACGACACCAAGGTCATCGACTCGCGTCTGGTCGCCGAGGGCGAACAGGTGCGCCGCCGGCGTGAATGCCTGGCCTGCGGCGAGCGTTTCACGACGTTCGAGACGGCCGAACTGGTGTTGCCGCGCCTGATCAAAACCGACGGCAGCCGCCAACCGTTCGACGAAGAAAAACTCCGCGCCGGGATGCAACGCGCCCTGGAGAAACGTCCGGTGAGCGTCGAGCGCCTCGAATCCTCCCTGGTTCACATCAAGCACAAGCTGCGCGCCACCGGCGAGCGCGAGGTCAAATCCCTCGTGGTCGGCGAACTGGTGATGGCTGAGTTGCAAAAGCTTGATGAAGTCGCCTACATCCGTTTCGCGTCGGTGTACAAACGCTTCCAGGACCTCAATGAATTCCGCGAAGAAATCGACCGCCTCGCCCGCGAACCGGTGAAAGAATGACCAGCGCCGGCGAGCAGGCCATCCTCGATGCCCACTTCATGGCGCGCGCGCTGGAACTGGCGCGCAAAGGTCATTACACCACCCATCCCAATCCTCGGGTCGGCTGCGTGGTGGTGCGTGATGGGCAGATCGTCGGCGAAGGCTGGCATGAGCGCGCCGGCGAACCTCACGCCGAAGTCCACGCCCTGCGCGCCGCCGGTGAGTTGGCCCGGGGCGCGACCGCTTATGTGACGCTGGAACCGTGCAGCCACCATGGCCGCACGCCGCCGTGTGCCGAAGCACTGGTGAATGCCGGGGTTGCCCGGGTGGTCGCAGCGATGCGTGATCCGAATCCACAAGTGGCTGGGCGTGGTTTGCAGCGTCTGGCCGATGCCGGCATCGCCACTGAAAGCGGTGTGCTCGAAGCCGAAGCGCGCAAGCTCAACCAAGGTTTTCTGAAACGCATGGAACACGGCTTGCCGTTCGTGCGGGTCAAGTTGGCCATGAGCCTCGACGGTCGCACGGCGATGGAAAGCGGCGAGAGCCAATGGATCACCAGCCCGGCCGCGCGTTCAGCCGTCCAGCGTCTGCGTGCTCAGGCCGCCGTGGTCCTGACCGGCGCCGACACCGTGCTGGCCGATGGCGCGCGTTTGACCGTGCGTGCAGACGAGTTGGGTCTGGATGCCGAGCAAACCGCGCTGGCCATGAGCCGACCGCCGCTGCGCGTGCTGATCGACGGGCGCCTGCGGGTGCCGCTGGATGCACCGTTCTTCAAGGCTGGCCCGGCATTGGTCGCCACCTGTGTCGCGATCGAAGAGCAATATGCTCACGGCCCCGAGTGCCTGATCGTGCCGGGTGATGACGGTCAGGTCGATCTGCATCAATTGCTGATTGAACTGGCCAAGCGTGACGTCAACGAGGTGCTGGTCGAAGCCGGCCCGCGTCTGGCAGGAGCTTTTGCTCAACTCGGTCTGGTCGACGAATTCGTGATCTTCATCGCCGGCAAGTTCCTCGGCTCCACGGCGCGTCCGCTGCTGGACTGGCCGCTGGCTTATATGAAGGATGCGCCGGAGCTGAAAATCACTGAAATTCGCGCGGTGGGCGATGACTGGCGAGTCACTGCCATCCCTGTCCTTTCGGCGAGCGTATAATTCCCGGCCATCGCGTTAGCGCTGGCCCAGTTCTCAAGGAGAACCCCATGTTTACCGGCATCATCGAATCCATCGGCAGTATCCGCGCACTGACCCCAAAGGGCGGTGATGTGCGGGTCCACGTCGCCACCGGCAAGCTCGACCTGAGCGACGTCAAACTCGGCGACAGCATCGCGGTCAACGGCGTCTGCCTGACCGCCGTTGAGCTGCCGGGCGACGGCTTCGCCGCCGACGTCAGCCGTGAAACGCTGGACTGCACCGCCATGAACGACCTGAAAAGCGGCAGCCCTGTCAATCTGGAAAAAGCCCTGACCCCGACCACCCGTCTCGGCGGGCACCTGGTCAGCGGCCACGTCGACGGTGTCGGCGAAATCGTCTCGCGCAGCGACAATGCCCGCGCCGTGGAATTTCGCATTCGCGCGCCGAAGGAACTGGCCAAGTACATCGCCCATAAAGGCTCGATCACTGTCGACGGCACCAGCCTGACCGTGAACGCCGTCGATGGCGCCGAATTCATGCTGACGATCATTCCGCACACCCTGAGCGAAACCATCATGGCGTCGTACAAGCCAGGTCGCCGGGTGAATCTGGAAGTTGACTTGCTGGCGCGGTATCTGGAGCGTCTGCTCCTCGGCGACAAGGCCGCAGAGCCGAGCGCTGGTGGCATCACCGAAAGCTTTCTGGCCGCCAACGGCTACCTCAAATCCTGACTGAAGGGGGTGCCTTGTGGCGCTCAATAGCATCGAAGAACTGGTTGAAGACATCCGCCAAGGCAAGATGGTCATCCTCATGGATGACGAAGACCGCGAGAACGAAGGCGACCTGATCATGGCTGCCGAATGCTGCCAGGCCGAGCACATCAACTTCATGGCCAAGCACGCCCGTGGTCTGATCTGCATGCCGATGAGCCGCGAGCGCTGCGAACTGTTGAAGCTGCCGCTGATGGCGCCGCGCAACGGTTCCGGTTTCGGCACCAAGTTCACCGTGTCGATCGAAGCCGCCGAAGGCGTAACCACTGGCATTTCCGCCGCCGACCGTGCGCGCACCGTGCAAGCGGCTGCCGCCAAAGACGCCAAGGCTGAAGACATCGTCAGCCCGGGTCATATTTTCCCGCTGATGGCCCAGGCTGGCGGCACCCTCGCTCGCGCCGGCCACACCGAAGCGGCTTGCGACCTCGCGCGCATGGCCGGTTTCGAGCCAAGTGGCGTGATCTGCGAAGTGATGAACGACGACGGCACCATGTCCCGTCGCGCTGAACTGGAAGCGTTCGCTGCTGAGCACAACATCAAGATCGGCACCATCGCCGACCTGATTCACTACCGGATGATCCATGAACGTACCGTTCAGCGGATTGCCGAGCAGCCACTGGACAGCGAACTGGGCCAATTCAACCTGGTGACCTATCGTGATTCGGTGGAAGGCGATGTGCACATGGCCCTTACGCTGGGCACTGTTTGCGCCGAAGAGCCGACCCTGGTTCGGGTGCACAACATGGATCCGCTGCGCGACCTGCTGATGGTCAAACAACCGGGCCGCTGGAGCCTGCGCGCCGCCATGGCTGCGGTCGCCGAGGCTGGCAGCGGTGTCGTGTTGTTGCTTGGTCACCCGCTCGATGGCGATGTGCTGCTGGCACATATCCGTGAAACGGGTGAGCAGGCAGCGCCGAAAAAACCGACCACTTACAGCATCGTCGGTGCCGGTTCGCAGATCCTGCGTGACCTCGGTGTGCGCAAAATGCGTTTGATGTCTGCGCCAATGAAATTTAATGCGATATCCGGTTTCGATCTGGAAGTTGTAGAATACGTGCCCTCCGAATAATGACCGGTTGTTTCCGATCTCCGATTCGCGGCAAATAAATCACTGAGGGACGCGTAGCAGACGCGTCCCGGCTCTTTAAGAGAACTGACGAATGACCCTGAAGACCATCGAAGGTACCTTCATCGCCCCTAAAGGCCGCTACGCTTTGGTAGTGGGCCGCTTCAACAGCTTCGTCGTTGAAAGCCTGGTCAGCGGTGCAGTTGATGCCCTGGTTCGCCACGGCGTGAGCGAAAGCGACATCACCATCATCCGCGCACCTGGCGCCTTCGAAATCCCGCTGGTTGCGCAGAAAGTCGCCCAGAAAGGTGAATTCGCAGCCATCATCGCCCTCGGCGCGGTCATTCGTGGCGGTACTCCGCACTTCGAATACGTGGCAGGCGAGTGCACCAAGGGTCTGGCCCAGGTGTCCATGGAGTTCGGCGTTCCGGTTGCCTTCGGCGTCCTGACCGTTGATTCCATCGAGCAAGCCATCGAACGTTCCGGCACCAAGGCCGGTAACAAAGGTGCCGAAGCTGCCCTGTCCGCTCTGGAAATGGTCAGCCTGCTGGCACAGTTGGAGGCCAAGTGATTAGCGACGAAAGCGATCGTTTCAACCCGCGCGAGCCGCGTCCAACCGACGCCGGCAAGCCTTCGAAAAGTGAAAAGCGCCGCGCTGCCCGTCAGTTGGCGACTCAAGCGTTGTACCAGCGCCACATGGCCAGTACTTCGCTGAACGAAATCGAAGCGCAGTTCCGCGTCGATAACGATTTCACCTTCGCCGATGCCAGCTACTTTCACGACATCCTGCACGGTGTTCCGGCCAGTCTGACCGAGATCGACACTGCGCTGGCGCCGTGCCTGGACCTGACCATCGAAGAGCTCGACCCGGTTGAACTGTGCGTACTGCGCCTGTCGACCTGGGAACTGCTCAAGCGCGTCGACGTGCCGTACCGCGTTGTGATCAACGAAGGGATCGAACTGGCGAAAGTCTACGGTTCGACCGACGGTCACAAGTTCGTCAACGGTGTGCTCGACAAGCTGGCTCCGCGCCTGCGTGAAGCTGAAGTGAAGGCGTTCAAGCGCTGAAACGCGCTTGATACTTCAATGGGCGAGTTTGAGCTGATCCGTAACTTCTTCGCCGCCGCGCCTTGTGCGCAGGGCGGCGAAGGCGTTGCGCTGGGGATCGGCGATGACTGCGCCTTGCTCGCTGTTCCCTCCGGGGAACAGTTGGCGATCTCTACCGATACGCTGGTGGCCGGTGTGCATTTCGCCGACCCCTGCGATCCGTTTCTGCTCGGTCAGCGCTCGCTGGCCGTTGCGGTCAGCGATCTGGCCGCCATGGGCGCCACACCCGTTGCCTTTACCCTTGCCCTGACTGTGCCGACGGTGACTGCTGATTGGCTGCAAGCCTATGCCGGCGGATTGAACCGCATGGCGCAGAGTTGCGGCGTCGCGCTGGTGGGCGGCGATACCACGCGCGGGCCGTTGAGCCTGACGGTGACGGTGTTCGGTCGCGTGCCTGCCGGTCAGGCGTTGACCCGCAGTGGCGCGCAACCGGGCGACTTGCTCTGTGTCGGTGGCGAACTTGGCAATGCGGCCGGCGCCTTGCCGCTGGTGCTCGGTCAGCGTGACGCCGAAGCGAACGTCGCCCAACCGCTGCTCGATCATTACTGGTCACCACAACCGCAACTCGCCCTCGGCCAGGCCCTGCGTGGCAAAGCCACCTCGGCGCTGGACATCTCCGATGGATTACTCGCCGACTGCGGCCATATCGCGCTGGCCTCAAAGGTCCGACTTGAGATTGAACGCGAGCGCGTACCGATGTCGGATGCATTAGTGGCGTTTCTCGGTCAGCGCGGCGCCGAGCGTGCTGCGCTGAGCGGTGGCGATGATTACGTGCTGGCGTTCACCTTGCCGTCTGTCGAGTTGCCGGCGCTGCTGGCCAATGGCTGGCCGATCCATGTGATCGGTCGAGTGTCCGAAGGTCAGGGCGTGGTCCTGCTGGATCGCGAAGGTCACGACATCACCCCGCAAATCCGGGGTTATCAACATTTTCAGGAGACACCGTGACAGATCACCCGAAACAGGTTCCGGCCGAATTCGTTCCGCCGTCGGTCTGGCGCAATCCCTGGCATTTCCTCGCGTTCGGCTTCGGTTCCGGCACCTTGCCCAAGGCGCCGGGAACGTGGGGCTCGCTGGTTGCGCTACCCTTTATCCCGTTATGGCAGATGTTGCCCGACTGGGGTTACTGGCTGATGCTCGGGATCACCATGCTGTTCGGCTTCTGGCTGTGCGGCAAAGTCGCTGACGATCTGCGGGTACACGACCACGAAGGCATCGTCTGGGACGAAATGGTCGGGATGTGGATCACCTTGTGGCTGGTGCCGGAAGGGTGGTACTGGTTGCTCGCGGGTTTCCTTGTATTCCGTTTCTTCGACATTCTCAAGCCATGGCCGATCCGCTGGATCGACCGGCACGTGCATGGCGGCGTCGGCATCATGCTCGACGACGTGTTGGCCGGCGTGTTCGCCTGGCTGGCCATGCAGGGACTGGTGTGGATTTTCGCCTGAGTCCAAGGGGTATCAGGGTCAAGTGAGGGGACTAGGGATGGCTCGACGTTGGTTGGCGCTAGTGGTTTTGGCTTTGCTGAGCACCGTGGCCGGTGCGCAGGAAGCAGCGCCGACGCCGACGGTCATCCATCTGGCCAGCGAAGACTGGGAAGACTACACCGCCGCTGATGGCCATGGCCTGGGCTGGGACGTGCTGCGCAAAGTGTTCGAACCGTCCGGGGTCAAGCTGGACATTCGCAGCGTGCCTTACACCCGCTCGGTCGGGCTGGTGCAGTTGAAGGAAGTCGATGCGCTGGTCGGCTCCTACCGCGACGAAGCCGAGCAGGTGTTGTACCCACACTGGAATTTCGATTCCGACCACATTTACGCATTGGGCCTGGCGAGTAATCCTGCACCTACCCAAGCGACGCTGGGCAGGTATCGCCTGGCCTGGGTGCGCGGTTATCGCTACGAAAACTTCTTGCCGAATATCAAGCGCTACAACCAGATCGAGCGGCGTACCGGGATCCTGTCGATGCTCAAGCAGGGGCGGGCGGATTACTACATCGATGCGTTGACCGAGATTGAGGCGGTGGTGAAAACCGCAGCCGATCCGGCGCAGTATCGCTATTCACACTTGGCCGAGCTGCCGCTGTTTCTCGGGTTTGCCGACACGCCACAGGCGCGAGCGCTGATGGCGCTGTATGACCAGCGTATGGAGCAGTTGGTGAAGAGCGGCGAGTTGAAGCCGATCTTCGAGAAGTGGCAGCAGCCGTATCCGTTCACTACCGGCGCGACGAATCCCCTGTAGGAGCTGCGGCACGCTGCGATCTTTTGATCTTGATCCTAAAAGCCGGATCAAAAGATCGCAGCCTCGTTTCACTCGACAGCTCCTACATGGATCCATGTCGACCGGGTTGTTATCAAACTTTTTGATCGTTATGCCCGATAATTCAGCCTAAGCGCCGGTAGGAACCTGCTGTTACAATGCCGGCCTGCGAATTTTCAGACTCTTTAGATCAGGAGCACACCGGTGCCTGTCGTCTTTGTCGCCGCTTCCAAGCTGCCAACGCCTTTTGCGCAATTCACCATGCACGGTTTTCTCGATGAAGCCACCGGCCGCGAGCACGTCGTGCTGAGCCTGGGTGAAATTGCCGACGGTGCCCCGGTACTCGGCCGGTTGCACTCCGAATGCCTGACCGGCGATGCCTTGTTCAGCCAGCGTTGCGACTGCGGTTCGCAACTGGAAGGCGCGCTTAAAGCCATCGCCCGTGAAGGCCGTGGTGTATTGCTGTACCTGCGTCAGGAAGGTCGTGGCATCGGTTTGTTGAACAAGATCCGTGCCTACGAACTGCAGGATGGCGGCGCCGACACCGTTGAAGCCAACGAGCGTCTGGGCTTTGCCGCTGACCAGCGTGACTACGCCATGTGCCTGCCGATGCTCGAGCATCTGGGCGTGAAATCCCTGCGCCTGATGACCAACAACCCGCGCAAGGTCAAAGCCTTGACCGATATGGGCATCACCGTCGCCGAGCGCGTGCCGTTGCACACCGGTCACAATCCGCACAACAAACTCTATCTGGCGACCAAGGCCAGCAAGCTCGACCACATGATGGGCAACGAGCATCAGGGCGAGGTCGATCGCGCGTGACGCGGGGTCAGGTGCGGCGCCGGTTATCGGTCGATTGGTGGAAATACCTCGCGCTGGCGCTGGTGCCGCTGTTCGTACTCAACGCGTTGTTCGGTCAGGGCAAAGGCATTCTGCCGGTGCTGGCGATGCCGTTCTTTATTGCCGGCGTGGCATCGATGTTTGTCAGCCTGAAGTTTTTTGGCCGTTATAAACATGCGCTGATCGCCACGCAAAAAGCTCTCGATACCCCCGATGAACCGGCCGCGTGGATTGCTCTCGCAGCCCGTCGTCGTGCGGCTTTTCTTGTGGCAGCCTTGCCGGCGTGGATTGGCGCACTGGCGGTGTTTGTCGGTCTTGAAGCCGTACCGTTGATGCTGCTGGCGTTGTCCACGGCAGTGCTGTTTTATCTCTACCGTATCCCGCGTCAACTCGGTTGATGCACCGCCTCTGGCTGGCGGTTCTGCTACTGGCCGTCAGTGGTTCTGCGCTGGCGCAACTGCGTGTGGTCAGCCTCGCGCCGTCCCTTTCTGAAATTGTCGTTGAGCTGGGTTCGGCAGATCTGTTGGTCGGTGTGCTGGATGCCGGTGAGCGGCCGGCTGAAATTGCCAGCGTCCCCTCTGTCGGCCGCTATGGCCAACTCGACATGGAACAGCTACTGAGCCTCAAACCTGATTTGTTGTTGCTGTGGCCCGGCAGTGTCGGCCCGGCGCAGCGTGATCAACTGAAGCGCCTGGGCATCCCGACCTTCGTCGCCGAACCGCATTCTTTAGAACAACTCACCACCCAGATTGAAGCCATTGCCGCGCAATTGGGGCGACCGGAGCATGGGGTCAAACGGGCGGCGGCGCTGCGCCAACAACTCGCGGAGCTGCGCCAGCGCTATCGCCGGGAAGTGCCGTTGCGGGTGTTTTATCAGGTCTGGGACAAGCCGCTGTACACCGTCGGTGGCGGGCAAATCATCAGTGATGCGCTGGAGGTGTGCGGGGCGCGGAATGTGTTCAGCGATCTGAGTTTGCCGGCGCCGCAGGTGAGTATTGAGGCAGTGTTGCAGCGTGATCCTGAGGTGATTCTGGCGAGTGATCAGGCGCAGTTGAATGCGTGGAGAACCTGGTCGCAGGTGGCGGCGGTGAAGCAGGGAAAATTACTGTTGGTCACCGACAAAGGCCTCGAACGCCCAAGCGGCCAAATGATCAGCGCCACCGCCAAACTCTGCCAATTGATCGCGCCTGACCGCTGAAATCGCGGTGACCTCTTCGCGAGCAGGCTCGCTCCCACAGGAGGATTGCATTCCAAATGTGGGAGCGAGCCTGCTCGCGAAGGGGTCAGTCAAATCACCGAAGATTCAAATCAAAGCTGGGGAGTCCAAGTCACCCCAAACATCCACATCCGACCTTCCTCGCGATAACCATACTGGCTGCCGTCATAGCTGTAGTTCGCCCGGCTGTAACCTTTGTCGAAAACATTATCGACCTTCAGATCCAGCTTGATCTCGCGGTTCAACGCCCAACTGCTGCGCAAGCCGAACAACGCATAACCACCCAGTGGGTTTTCATTTGTCAGGTCGTCATAACTGCTGCTGACCGCCTGCCAACTGGCGCCGAAGCTGACTTGATCAAATTGCCGATCCAGATCCCAACTCAACGTGCGTCGCGCGCGCCGGGCCAGGGTGTGCCCAGTATTGCGATCACGCGGATCGATGATCGAAAGGCCAAGATTGCTCTGCCAGTCGAACAGTTCCTGCTTCAGCGCTGCTTCAAAACCGTTGATCCGCGCCGAAGCGACGTTTTCCGGGCGTGAGTTACTGCCGAAAATGATCGCGTCTTCCAGATCCGTACGATAGATCGACGCCTCCAGACGGCTGCTGTCAGTCAACTGACTGCGCCACTGCAACTCATAGCTTTTCGAGGTTTCCGGTTTCAGATCCGGGTTGCTGAAGTCCGGGTAGTACAGGTCGTTGAAGGTCGGCGCGCGGAAGCCTTCGCTGTAGCTCAGCAACAGATCGTTGTCCGGGTTCAGCGGCAGGGTGAACGTGCCGCTCCAGGTGTTCTGGCTGCCGAATTGTTGATTGTCGTCGTGGCGCAGACCCAGCTCCGTGGAAAAACTGTCGGCCTGATAACGATGCTGGATGAAGGCGGCGCGGTTCCAGCGGCTGTCCTCGTCGAATGCGGTGCTGCTGTTGACCCGGTCTTCGTACCAGTCGCCGCCGAGGATCAGGCTGTTGCGGGCATCCAAGGTCAGGTCGTTTTGCCAGTTCACCGAGTCGCGGTAGGTGTTGAACACCGTGCGTTCGTCGCTGAGCTTGTCGAGGGTCTTCTCGCGGTTCTCGGTGTGGCCGACCTCGACGCGTGTTTTCCAGATTTCGTTGACCCGGGCATCGACGTAACTGCTGACACTACTGACGTTGAAATCGCTGTACGGCTGCTGTTGGACCGATTCGAAGGTGTTCATGTCGAAGCGGCCGAACGGGTTGTCAAACTCGCTCTTGCCCCGGTTATCCAGCAGATTGGCGCCGACTTCGATGTCATCGGTCAGCGCATGACTCAGGCTCAGGCTGACGGATTTATTGCGGTAGGCGTCGTGATCGCCATCGCTTGGATACGACTCATGGGTACGATCAATCCCGGCAGTCTCATCGAGACTGGCGCCGAGATTGAAGCGGGTTTTCGCGTCGCCACCGGACAAGCCGAGGCTGCGTTCCCACGTTTGGTTGCTGCCGAAACCGACGTGCATCCGTGGCTGCAAACCTTGCTCAGTGCCGCGCCGGGTGAAGATCTGAATCACCCCGCCAATCGCATCGCTGCCGTAAATCACCGAACGCGAACCGCGCAGCACTTCCACCCGTTCGATTTGCTCGATGTTCAGATGCTGCAGGTTGCTGTCGCCGGAAGTGGAGCTGCCGATACGCTGGCCGTCGACCAACACCAGACTCTGCGCCGACTGCGTGCCGCGAATGTAGATCCCCGGCAGGCTGCCGCGCCCGCCGGCCTGCGCCACTTGCACACCAGGGACGCGCCTTAGCAGGTCCGGCACGTCACTCGGCTGCAGGCGGTCGATGTCTTCACGGGTGAACACGGTGTTGGCGGCGCTGCTGTCGTTGCGGGCTTCGACCTGGCGGTTGGCTGAGATAAGCATGTCCGGCAGTTTCAGTGCCTGATCACGCTCGAAGGTGTCGGCGAGGGCGTTGGCGGCTGGCAGCAGGAGGAAGGGCAGGGCGAGGCGCGAGAGGTTCATGGACAGTCCACTGGTGTTTCAAGTGTACACAAATCAAATGTGGGAGCGAGCCTGCTCGCGAATGCGGTGAATCAGTCAGCAATGTATTGACTGACAGTCCGCTTTCGCGAGCAGGCTCGCTCCCACAAGGGTAATGCGTTTATTTGTCGAGTAAGGCCAGACGCTCACGAATCGACGCTTCGATCCCCGCCTCATCCAGCCCGCACTCAGCCAGCATCTGCGCCGGTTTTGCGTGCTCGACGTAAACGTCAGGCAAACCCAGATGCAGCATCGACTTGAGGATGTTCTCCCGCGCGAGGAATTCACTGACCGCGCCACCGGCGCCGCCCATGATCGCGTTCTCCTCGATGGTCACCAGCAACTCATGACTGCCGGCAATCTCGCGCACCAACTCTTCATCCAGCGGTTTGACGAAACGCATGTCGACCACGGTGGCATCGAGTTTTTCAGCCACCTTCAGCGCCTCGGCCAGTTGCACACCGAACACCAGCAAAGCGACTTTGCTGCCCTGACGACGGACGATGCCTTTGCCGATTTCAATCGGCTCGAGGTCTTTGTCGATCGTCGCGTTCGGGCCGGTACCGCGTGGATAGCGCACAGCCGCCGGGCCGTTGTACAGGTGGCCGGTGGTGAGCATTTTGCGCAGTTCGTTTTCATCACTCGGGGTCATGATGACCATGCCCGGGATGCAACGCAGGTAGGACAGATCGAAGCTGCCAGCGTGGGTCGGGCCGTCTTCGCCCACCAGGCCAGCACGGTCGATGGCGAACAGCACGTCGAGGTTCTGCACCGCTACGTCATGCACCAGTTGGTCGTAACCGCGCTGGAGGAATGTCGAGTAGATCGCCACCACCGGTTTCGCGCCTTCGCAGGCCATGCCGGCAGCGAACGTCACCGCGTGCTGCTCGGCAATCGCCACGTCGAAGTAGCGCAGCGGGAAGCGTTCGCTGAACGCCACCAGATCCGAGCCTTCCTTCATCGCCGGGGTAATCCCGACCAGACGTGGATCCGCCGCCGCCATGTCGCACAGCCACTCGCCGAACACGGCCGAATACTTCGGTCCGCCAGTCTTTGTCGGCGCTGCGGCCGGGGCGTCCAGTGGTTCGAGTTTGGTGATCGCGTGGTAACCGATCGGGTCGACTTCCGCCGGGGCGAAGCCTTTGCCTTTCTTGGTGACGATGTGCAGGAACTGCGGGCCCTTCAGATCGCGCATGTTGCGCAGGGTGGCGATCAGGGTTGGCAAATCGTGGCCGTCGATCGGGCCGATGTAGTTCCAGCCCAGCTCTTCAAACAGCGTGCCGGGAACCAACATGCCTTTGGCGTATTCTTCGGTGCGGCGGGCGATTTCCCAGGCGCCGGGCAGGCGCGACAGGACTTTCTTGCTGCCCTCGCGCATGCTTGCGTAGGTGCGGCTGGAAAGAATCTTCGCCAGATAATTCGACAGACCGCCGACATTGCGCGAGATCGACATGTCGTTGTCGTTGAGGATCACCAACATGTTGGCGTTGACTTCCGGCGCGTGGTTCAGCGCTTCGAAAGCCATGCCAGCGGTCAACGCGCCGTCGCCGATCACCGCAATCGCCTTGCGATCACTGTTTTGCAGGCGGGCGGCGATGGCCATGCCCAATGCTGCGCTGATCGAAGTGCTGGAGTGGCCGACGCCAAAGGTGTCGTACTCGCTCTCGGCGCGACGCGGGAACGCGGCGATGCCGTCCTTCTGGCGCAGCGATTCCATGCGCGTGCGGCGACCGGTGAGGATCTTGTGCGGATACGCCTGATGACCCACGTCCCACACCAGCCGGTCGTCCGGGGTGTCGAAGACGTAATGCAACGCGATGGTCAGCTCGATGACGCCCAGGCCGGCACCGAAATGCCCACCGGTCTGGCCGACCGTGTAGAGCAATTCCAGGCGCAACTCATCAGCCAGGGTTTCCAGCTCGGCTTCGCCTAACCGGCGCAGGCCGTCCGGCGTGTTCGCGCGGTCGAGCAGGGGCGTGGTCGGGCGCTTGCGGGGAATCTCATGAAACGTCGTGGGCATCAGGCGAATCGTTATAGGTATAAAAGATGCGGCAGTTTACCTGATGCATCGCCCCCTGCCCACGCGTTGGTCTTTTTTGGCTGATTCGCCGTCAGTTGCGGCGCTCGACGATATACCGGGCCAGCTCGCGCAAGGGTTCGGCGGCCGCGTCAAACGGTCGCAGGGCGTGCAGAGCCTGATCACGCAGTTCCAGCGCGTAAGCCTTGGCGGCGTCGAGGCCGAGCAGCGCCGGGTAGGTCGGCTTGTCGCGGGCGATGTCGGCGCCTTGGCGTTTGCCGAGGGTTTCGGTATCGCTTTCGACGTCGAGGATGTCGTCCTGCACCTGAAAGGCCAGACCGATGGCCTGTGCATAAGTCTGCAGGGCCTTGAGCTCATCCTTCTCGGCGCGGCCGCTGGCCAGGGCGCCGAGTTTGACGCTGACTTCGATCAGCGCGCCGGTCTTGTGCCGGTGCATCTGTTCGAGGGCTTTCTGGTCGAGTTTCAAGCCGACCGAACCAAGGTCGATGGCTTGACCGCCGACCATGCCTGCCGGGCCCGCAGCCTGGGCGAGGGCGGTGACCATTTGCAGGCGAATGTCGCTGCTGCAGTCGCTCAGGCGCGGGTCGAGCAGAGCGCTGAAGGCCAGGCTCTGCAAACCGTCACCGGCGAGGATCGCGCAGGCTTCATCGAATTTCTTGTGAGTGGTCGGCTGGCCGCGACGCAAGTCGTCGTCGTCCATCGCCGGCAAATCGTCGTGAACCAGCGAATAAGCGTGGATCAGCTCAACCGCGCAGGCTGCACCGTTGGCCTGTTCAGCGTTGCCACCGAGCGCTTCGCACGCGGCGTAGGCCAGCAGCGGACGCACGCGTTTGCCGCCGTTCATCACGCTGTAGCGCATGGCGTCATAAAGCCGCGCCAATTCCGGCAACGGCGCGTTGAACAGGGTTTCCAGAGCCGCGTTAACCCGGGTCTGGCTGGTCGCCGTGTACGCCGCAATCATTCTGGCTGTTCCGCGTCGAAGGGTTCCTCGGCGAGTTCGCCATCGCGCTCCAGCAGCACTTGCACCTTCTGCTCGGCTTGCGCCAGCGCTGCCTGGCAGTCACGGGTCAGACCGATGCCCTGCTCGAAAGCGGTCAGCGAGTCTTCCAGCGACAATTCACCGTTCTCCAGACGCTCGACCAATGTTTGCAGGTCGGCGAGGGACTGTTCGAAATCCAGTGCAGCTTTTTTGCGGGCCATGGCGGCGATTTCCGGTTGACGTTAAACCGGCGCGACACTAGCAGATAGGGGGGTTATGGGCAAATGAGCGGGCCGGCTCTCAAGGACAGAAATGGCTCTGTGCTGGGTGAGATTAATGTGTAGCTCTGTCGGGATAGTTGATCTGATAGCGGGTGCTACGACCCCCTCCCGGCAAGCGTTGAAGGCAACCTTTCTCCAGCAACTCCGCAAGGTGTCGGGTTGCTGTGGCCTTCGACACTTTCGCCACCGCTTGATATTGCCCGGCACTGATGCCGTGCTCAAAGCTCCGCTCGCCGCCGTCGAGCAGACGATTGAGCACTTTGACCTGCTCCGCCGAAAGTTCGGACTCGCGGTGTGCCTGCCAGAAACGCGTCTTGCCCAGCACGCTTTCAATGCGGGTGATGGCTTGTTGCAGACTGCGTAGCAAGGTTTGCAGGAACCATGTGAGCCATTCAGTGATGTCCAGTGTGGCTTTTTGACTCGATTCCAGAATCCGATAGTAGCCGGACCGATCATCCAGAATGCTCGCCGACATGGCGTAGAAACGGATGGCTTGCGCTTCGCCCTGTGCCAGCGCCAGATCAGTGATGGTGCGGGTCAGACGGCCGTTGCCATCGTTGAACGGATGCAAGGTGACGAACCAGAAATGGGCGATGCCCGCACGAAGCATCGGGTCCAGTGCTGTCTGATGCTGGCTGGCCTCGAACCATTGGAGAAATTGGTCGAGCTGCTGCTCAAGACCTTGGCGAGGTGGCGCCTCGAAATGAACTGTTGGACGATCAATGCGACCCGAAACCACCTGCATTGGCTCGTCACCGCGTAGCGCACCCACATGCATTGAGCGCGCAGTAAGGTCAGCCTCTTGATCGGGAAACAGCCATTGGTGCCATTCCAGCAAGCGCTCCAGTATCAACGGTTCGGCAAATCGACGGGTGGCATCAAGCATGAGTTGCGCCAGACCTTCACTGCGTTGGCTGACTTTATCGCCGTCGATCAACTCCAGGCCCAAACGTCGCGCCAAGGATGACCGCACGGAGCCGACATTCAGTTGCTCACCTTCGATGGCCGAAGACGTCACGATATTCTGCAAAAGGGCGTCCAGTTCGGTCTGAGCCCCCAAAGAGTCACTTACCGAACCGGCCATACCCATCAACTGACCTTGGGCCTGTACACACTCGCGCAACAACGGTGCCAGGCGTTCCGCCTGCCAGTTGAAGTCGGGCCAATCGGGCTGCTGCCAGATCCAGTAAGTTGCCATTCGTTGCCTGCCTTGAGTCCGTGAGCCGAATAGAAATGCTATTCGGCTCATTTTGTGAGCCGAATATGAGGCCTATTCGGCTCACCGTCCACCGGATTGGCTTGATTCCTACAGCAACAGCACATGTATCTGATTGTTAAAAAACCGCCGAATCGCTAATCTTCGCGCCTTCTACGACCCCATAGTCACGGGTCTTTCAGACGAAACGCAGTTTTCACCGCTGTGAAGTACCGAGGATCGGGTGCAAGGTTTCGTTCAGGCATGGCAGGAGGCATTACATGCGTTCATTTTTTTGGCTGCTGATCGGCCTGGCCTGCGCGCCCGCGCTGCTGGCGGCACCTACGGCCGAGTTGTCGGAGCCGGTCGGTGGCTGGCGTTACCACGGCCTGCTCGATCGCACGGAAAACCCGCAAGTCGCCTACCCGACGCCGCCGATCGATCGCGGCATCCAGCGCAATCGCACGATGATCCAGGGCCAGCTCAAAGCCATCGGCCACATGCGCCCGCCGCACAGCCTCGCCGTAAATGGCAATCCACTGAATCTGTACACCGACGACCAGGGCCGTTTCGCCCGGCCCTACGCGTTCGGCGCCGGCTCCAACAGCGTCGAAGTGATCAGCGCCGAGGGCCAGTCGCTCAAGCGCGTGCAATTTTATGAAGCAAACAATTTGCGCACGCCGGCGCGAATTCGTCTTGTCTTGGGCTGGGACGATCCGAAAGCCGAGCTCGATCTGCACATTGTCACGCCTGACGGTCAGCATGCGTTCTGGGCGCAGCCGGCGCTGAGCAATGGCGGCGGTCTCGACCCGGATGGCGTCGATGGTCCCGGCCCGGAAATGTTCACCATGACCGCGCCGCTGCACGGCACCTATCTGATTTACGTCAACTATTGGGGCAACTTCGGCAACGGCGGCTATAACTTCGAGGAGACCAGCAACCAGAACGAGGTGATCACCTCGCAAATCACGCTGGTGCTCAACGAAAACACCGTCGATGAAAAACGCGAGACCTTCATCGTGCCCCTGCGGGCAATCGGTGATCTGCTGCTGGTAAAGACTTTCAACTATTAATAAGCATCCCGCTGCACGGATGAAATCGGGCTTTGAAAAGATGAGCGAAAACACTGTTACTTCGGCTGCCGACACGCCAGCGGCCAAACCTTCGCGGCGCTGGCCCTTGCTGCTGGCCGGGCTGTGCCTGGTGGCCGGCGTGGCGGGCGGTTTTGGCTGGCTGCTGCTCAAGCCCAAGGCGCCGCCGGCGGAATTGGCCAGTGACAAGCTCGGCCTCAGTCGTCCTGACGCGTTGCTGGAGACCCGCTCGCTGAGCCAGTTGCCCAAGGACTTGCTGACGGTGCCGTTCCTCAAGGCCACGCTGACCGAAGATTTCGTCTTCTACTACGAGACCCATGCTGATCGCCTCGGCTTGATCGGCAGTCTGCGCCGGATCATCTACGAGCATGACCTGAAGTTGCAGGACAGCCTGATCGAGCAGCTTTTCGATCAACCGGCCGACGTTGCGTTGTGGCGTGGCGCGGATGGGCGCTTGAAAGATTTCCTGCTGGTGATGGACCGTGGTGGGCTGGCGAAACTGCTCGAGCCGCTGGCGAAAGTAGCGCTGGATGACACGCAGCTCAGTCAGATGGGCGAACTCAAAGTCGGCGGCGATAGCGTGCCGCTGTACCAACTGACCTATAACGCCAGCAAAGCGCTGCTGTTCGCTTCCCACGGCGACAAACTGGTAGTGCTGTCGAACCCGGCCAAGTATTACGACCCGGAAAGCGGCGTCTCCGAAGAATCGGGCCATGTCTCGCCACAAGCGCTGGCGGCGCTGCTCAATGGCGAAAAACTGTTCCCCGAAGCGTTCGGTCTGCCGGCGAAAGCCCCGGAAACCAAACAACGCTTGTCGGTCAACTCCAGCGTTCTGGCCATGGGCTATCAACGTTTCATCCCGAACTTCGCCGGGCTGCGCTTCGACATGGACGACAAGGGCTGGCACAGCTACCTCGCCATGGACGAGCTGGACAATCAGCCCGACTTCGATTTCAAACCGGTCTGGCAAGCAATGCCGCTGGGCGCCAGTGCCTGCGTAACCTTGCCGGTCGCGGCCGAACCGCAAAAACCATTGCTGGTAAAACTCGGCGCCGAAGAAGCGGTAGCGCAGACCCTCACCGAACATGTGGCCGGCGCGGCAGGCCTGTGCTGGTACGCCGACTCGCGGTTGTACACGCCATTGCTGGTGGCCAGTCTGAAAGACGAGGACAGCAGCAAGCTCGACGGTGATCTTGGCAAACTGTTCGGTTCGATGGTCGGTGCATTCGAAGCCAACGTCGAAGAAAACGTGTTCCCGGTAGTCGAGAAGCAAGAAGGCCAAAACCACGTCTGGCAGCGTCAGGTCAGCTCCAACTTTGGCCCTTATGCGGCGAAGACGGCGCAGAACCCGGACGCTATTTCCGGCAAGGCCTTCATGAAAGTCAGCCTCGCCCGTCACGGTTCGACGTTGCTGTTTTCCCTCGACGACAAACTGGTCGACAAGGCCCTCGGCACTCTCGACAAACGCTTCCCGCCGATGGCCGACGTTTTGCCCAAAGACGTGCTGATGCCGATCTACTTCGGCCCGGATTCGATGGCGCAACTGATGCAGCAGGAAACCCTCGACAGCCTGCCGCAGGACATGGAGCCGGTGTTCTACAACGCCGCGCAAACCTATCTGATTCCGAAACTGCGCACCCTCGGCGGCTACGGCAAATACGCGCTGACGCTGCCGGAAGGCAGCGAGCCTGACGGCCACTGGCAATGGTTGCCGCTGGAATGGAAAGCGCTGTGACGACACTGATCCGCAGCCTCGGCCTGCTCGCGTTGTTGCTCAGTGCGGGCGCCCGCGCCGTTGAAGCACCCGCACTCGATCCGGCGCAATCCCAGGTGTTTCGCGCCTGGTTCGTGCGCATCGCTCAAGAGCAGTTGAGCCAAGGCCCAAGTCCGCGCTGGTATCAGCAGGACTGTGCCGGGCTGGTACGTTTCGCTGCCAACGAAGCGCTGAAAGTCCATGACGAAAAATGGCTGCGCAGCAATGGCCTGTCCAATCGCTACCTGCCGCCGGAGCTCTCGCTGAGCGACGATCAGCGCAAGCTCGCCCAGCAATGGCAGCAGGGCGGCGGCAAGGTCGGGCCGTACGTCAACGCGATCAAACTGATTCAGTTCAACAGCCATTTGGTCAGCCGTGACGTGTCGCAGGCGCGGCCCGGTGACCTGATGTTTTTCGATCAGGGCGACGACCAGCACCTGATGATCTGGATGGGCCGCTACATCGCCTATCACACCGGCACCACCACCCCGACTGACAACGGCATGCGTTCGGCAAGCCTGCAGCAACTCATGACATGGAAGGACACCCGATGGATACCCGACGCAGCCAACCCCAACTTCATCGGCGTCTATCGACTGAACTTTCTCTCCCAATGACCGGTGCCCGCATGTTGCGACTCTGCTCCCGAATTCCTTTGCTGCTGGCGCTGTTGCTGCCAGTGGCTACCGTCAGCGCCGAAGATTCGGTCGAGCCGAGCGGCTACACGCCGGTCTCGGGCGAAAGCTTTTTCCTGCTGGCTGATAGCAGCTTTGCTGCTGATGAACAGGCAATGGTCCGTCTCGAAGCGCCGGGCCGCGACTATCGTCGTTTCCGCATGGAACCTTACGGCGGCGCGGATATTCGTGTGTACCGGATCGACAAACCGCTGGATTTCCTCAAGCGCCAGAAGAACCTGCATCGCGTGGTCAGCGACGGCCAGTTCAAGGGTGAAGGCCTGTCCAACACCCTCGCGTACCTGTGGGACAACTGGTACCGCAAATCCCGTCGGGTGATGCAGCGCGCGTTCTCCTATGAGTCGCGCAAACAAGTCACCGAGGAAGTGCCGGAACTGAAGATGGGCAACGCCATGGTCGCGCCTACTCCGTATGACGCGCAGCCGCAATTTGCGCTGATTCCGGGTCTACCGGTGGTCAGCCAGTTCCGTTATCCGTTGTGGCAGGCCAAGCCGATTCAGCCGCCGGCCGGGGTCAATCTGGCCGGGTCTTCGAGCGATTTCGTCAGCGTCGCGCCGGGTAACGTTTATATCCCGTTGGGCAATCTGAAGCCGGGTCTGTATCTGGTCGAAGCGTTGATCGGCAAGTACCGCGCAACCACCATGGTGTTCGTCTCCAACACCGTCGCGGTGAGCAAGATTGCCGGCGATGAATTGCTGGTCTGGGCCGCGCGCAAACACGAAGGCAGTTCGGTACCGAAGGTCAATGTGCTGTGGACCGACGGCCTCGGCGTGATGAGCAGCGGTGCCACCGATACTGACGGTTTGCTGCGCCTGAAACATGTCAGCCCGGAGCGTTCGTTCGTCATCGGCGAGGACGAAGAGGGCGGGGTGTTCGTCTCCGAAAACTTCTATTACGACAGCGAAATCTACGACACCAAACTCTACGCGTTCACCGACCGGCCGCTGTATCGCCCGGGTGATTGGGTGTCGCTGAAGATCGTCGGTCGCGAGTTCAAGAATGCGCGGGACTCAGTGTTGCCAGGGGCTGCGGATGTCACGGTCAGCGTGCTTGACGCCACAGGCACTGAGTTGCAACACCTCGACCTGAAACTCGATTCGAAGGCCGGCACTCAGGGCCGCTTTCAGTTGCCGGACAACGCCGTGGCCGGGGGTTACGAGATCCGTTTCAACTATAAGGATCAGGCTTACAGCAGCGCCTTCCGTGTCGCCGAGTACATCAAGCCGCACTTCGAAATTTCGTTGAACCTGGCCAAGCAGGATTACCGCACTGGCGAACCGGTGAAGGGCAGCCTGGTGCTGCTGTACCCGGACGGCAAACCGGTGGCCAACGCTAAGTTGACCCTGAGCCTGCGCGCCCAGCAACTGTCGATGGTCGACAACGAGCTGCAATACCTCGGGCAATTCCCGGTGGAGCTGACCAGCACCGAACTGACCACCGACAGCAAGGGCAGCGCGACCCTCGACCTGCCGGCCGCCGACAAGCCGAGCCGCTATATGCTCACCGTGTTTGCCAGCGATGGCGCGGCGTATCGGGTCAAGACCACCAAGGAAATTCTAATCGACCGTGGCGCCGCGAGCTTCCGCCTGAGCGCGCCGCAACGCTTCAGTGCGGTCGGTGACAAGGTTGCGTTCAGCTACGCCAACGAGGGCGGCACCGAGCAAAGCAAAGCGGTGACGCCGAGCACCTATGGCTGGGTGCGGCTGGAAGACCAGAGCACCGGTGAAGGCAAACTCGCGGCGACGGACAAGGGCTTCAGTCTGGCGTTTGATCGTCCGGGTACTTACAACCTGACCTTGAAAGATCAACACGGTCGCGTCCTCGGCGCCACCGGTCATTCGGTCACTGGCGATGGCGTCAAAGCCGTGCCGGGCACTGTGGAAATCGTCCTCGACAAGCCTGAGTACAAGGCCGGCGATGAAGCGCTGGCGCTGATCACTTTCCCGGAACCGGTCAGCGATGCATTGCTCTCGCTGGAACGCGACAAAGTCGAAGCCACCGCGCTGCTCGCCAAGGGCGGTGACTGGTTGAAACTGGAAAAACTCAGCGACACCCAATACCGCGCGCGCATCCCGGTGAAGGACAATTTTGCACCGAACCTGACCTTCTCCGTGCTCTACACCAAGGGCGGTCAGTACAGCTTCCAGAACGCCGGGATCAAAGTGGTCGCGCCGCAAATCGACGTGGCGATCAGCACCGACAAAGCGGTGTATCTGCCGGGCGACACGGTCACGGTTGACCTGACCACGCAGTTCGCCGGCAAAGCCGTTCCGGCGCATCTGACCGTCAGCGTCGTCGACGAAATGGTCTACGCGCTGCAACCCGAAGTTGCGCCGACCATCGACCAGTTCTTCTATCACCCGCGCCGTAACAACGTGCGCACCAGCGCCAGCCTGTCGTTCATCAGTTACGACGTCGCGTTGCCGGGCAGCCCCGGTGCACCGGGCAAAGCCAACCGCAGCGAGCGTGGTGTAAAAGTGCTGGAGCGGCCGCGTCGTGAGGACGTCGATACCGCTGCGTGGCAGCCGGAGTTGTTGACCGGTGCAGACGGCAAAACCCGTTTCACCTTCAAGATGCCGGACTCGCTGACCCGCTGGCGCATCACTGCCCGCGCCATTGCCGATGACGGTCAGGTCGGGCAGAAGAAGCAGTTCGTCCGCTCGGAAAAACCGCTGTACCTGAAGTGGAGCGGGCCGAGCAAATTCCGTAAGGGCGATCAGCCGCAACTCGGCGTGTTCGCCTTCAGCCAAGCCGAGAAACCGGTCAAGGCTGAACTGGTCACTCACTATGCGGGCGCCGAACAGCGTCTGCCGGTGACCCTGAACAACGGCATCAATTATCTGCCGCTGCCGGCGTTCACATTGGCTTCCGGCGAATGGACGGCGGAGTTGGTGCAGGACGGCAAGACCGCCGACTCCCTCGCCGTGCGCCTGAGTGCGACCGGTGACGGCTGGCAAGTGACGCAGACGCAAAGCCTTGATGTCGCCAGCGGTGACACACCGTTGAGTCTGCCGGCCGACGCCACCGATATTCGCCTGCGTCTGGATGACAGCCCTCAAGCGTTGTTCCGCTCGGCACTCGATGATCTGCTCAGCTATCCGTATGGCGGCGTCGAGCAGACTGCCAGCCGGTTGCTGCCGTTGAGCATTGCCTATCCATCGCTGGCATCGAATCCACAGATTCGTGATCGCTTGCGCCTGATCATGCAGAACAGCCGTCTGCGTCTGGTGCAAATGGCCGGGCCGTCGGCGAGCTTCACCTGGTGGGGCTACGACGGTGAACCGGATGCGTTCCTCACGGCTTACGCTTACTACGCCGACTGGAACGCTAGCCAGGTGCTGGAATTGACCTTGCCGCCGGAGCATTGGCAGCGAGTGCTGGAGGTCTACGCCAAGCAAGCGCCGAACACGCCATTGCTGCAACGGGCGCTGATTCTGTCGTTTGCCAAGCAGATGCATTTGCCGGTGAACACCTTGCTCAGCGGCTTGATGGAGGATCTGGCCAAGGCCGGTGAAGGCAGCGCCGAAACCCTGATGGACGACGGCGAAGACAGTCTGGTGATGAGCGACCCGGATTCGGCGCTCGGTCTGGCGGCGGCGCGGGTATTGACCGCATCGTTGGCCACGCAGTCGAAGGTTACCTTGCCGGAAGCGTTCAATCGTCAGGTAGGGGCTGCGCAACAGCGTCTGGCGGTCAGTTCGCAGCCGTTCGCCGAGGCGCTGAACCTGTCGCTGCAAGCGTTCGATCAGGCCCGTGCTACGGCGTTGTTGCAACGTTTGCTGCCGCAGCAATCGACCCTCGAACGTGCGCTGGCGCTGACTTGGCTGCAACGCAGCATCGCCCAGGCGTCGCCGACCATTGCACTAACGCCGGGTGAAGGCTGGAAGAAGAACTACGGAGCCAGCGGCGAGATGTACTGGACGTGGCAGGGCGCGACGCCAGTGCCGAGCGTGTTGACAGTGTCCGGCACGCAGGAGCGTCCGCTGCGCGCGGCGTTGAGTTTCCAGACCCAGCAACCGGCAGTCGATCCGATGGCCGTGACCATCACCCGTCGCCTGTCGCGACTGGTGCCGGGCGACGAAGCGTTCACCTTCAAACTGGAGCCAATCGGCACCAAGCCGTTGTCCAGTGACAGTCTGTATCTGGACGAAGTGATCCTCACCAGCAAAGCGCCGAAACCGCTGCGTTACGGCATGCTCGAAGTGCCGCTGCCACCGGGCGCCGATGTTGAGCGCACGACGTGGGGCATCAAGTTGCAGGGCAAGGACGGCACCGAACCAACGGCGCTGGAGAAGGCGCGCTTCGAACCGGGGCAACTGGCCTACGCGGTGCCGGTGGATGCGCTGAGCGGCGAATTGCGCCTGCGTCATCTGGTGCGTTTCTCGCAGAAGGGCCAGTTCAACCTGCCGCCGGTGCGTTTCAAACAAGTCTACGCGCCGCAGCATCAGGCCCAGGAAGCAAAAGCCGCTCTCGGTCAGGTCACGGTCAACTGACATGAACCGGCCGCTGCTGTGGCTGCTGATGTGTGTGATACCTGCGCTGGCGACGGCGCAGGATGAGCCGTTGCGCGTGGCCTATAAGGGTGAGTTGTTATCGCTGAATCAGACGCAACTGATCGCTCGTGAACCGTTGCCGCAGACGCTCGATACCCCGTTGGGCAGTCTGTGGAAATTGTTCGTATACGCGTGGCTGGTCGATACCGGTGCGCGTGAGCCGGCCTATGAATGTCGCGGACAGTCGAAGGAAGAGGTTTATTGCTGCTCGGCGGGCGGCAGGATCGAGCGTGATCAGGCACTGGTGAAATCCTGCGGGTTGTATTTTGAACCTGCACGGTTGGGAATTGCGGCGGCGGAGTGGCGGACGTATTGGCAGGCGCGACAGGCGCCGTCGTGGTTGCTGGATTTGCCGTTGGTGCAACCGGCTCAACGGGTTTCCGTGGTTGAGTTGCTGAAGGTTCTCGCCTCGTTGCCGGCGCAGGATCAGGCGCGCCGAGTGCTGCTCGATGTGGTGCTGAATGCGGCGGACGGTAATGTCGTCGGCGAACTGGGCGGGCGTTTGCGGGTGAAAACCTGGAGCTGGCTTGGCGATCAGGATCCGCAGTCGCGCCAGGGTGGTTTCGCCGGTTGGATCGCGGACGGATCTCCGCTCTGGGCGGGTGGGCGTGGTACCAGTCAGATGGTTTTGCGCCATTACGGGCAGGCACTGGCGACGGTGTTGCCCGCCGCATGGCCGGCAGAGCCGGGGCGTTGTGTTGAAGTCGGGTTGTTCTCGCGTTATCCGGTTACGCGGGTTTTGACTGGCGAGCGGGTGGTGACTTCCGGCCCGTTACAAGGCGATTACCGCGTCGAATTCGCCAATGGCAACGCACTGGATATCCACAGCGATGGCGAACTGTTTCTGCTCAACGACAAACTCATCGCAAGGCTTGATCGCGAAGAATACGTCGCCCGCGTCCTTGAGCGTGAAGCCAAACCCGAACCCACCGAAGCGGCCAAAGCGCTGGCCGTGGCAATCCGCACTTATCTGCTGCAAAACGCCACGCGCAACGGCGATTGCCTGAGCATCGACGACAGCAGCAATCGCCAACGCGTCGCCCCGCGTCCAGCCTCGGCCGAGTCACGCAACATCGCCGCATGGACGGCAGACCTCGTGCTGGCCGGCAGCACCGTCACCTATCACTCCGATCAACCCGGCCCGGACAAACTCGCCTGGCAACAAGCCGTCGAGCAAGCTAATGCCGGTCAGCGTTACGACGCGATTCTGCTGCACGCCTACCCGCGCGCCAGCATCAGCCGCTGGGATAACCCGGTCGCCTCCTGCGAACCACTGCCCGCCGCGCAAGACTGGCTGCAGAAACAACGACGCGGCTGGCGCCCGAAACTGGAAAGCGAAACCGGCTACAACGAAGTCAGCACTTTCGCCGTGTGCAAACTGGCGTTCGGCAGACCCTTCGTCGACCGCGAACGCCAACGTATCTACGTGCGCGGCGTACTGACCCTGCAGGATCGCCTCGACCTGACCCACGAATATCTGCACCTGGCCTTTGAAGCTCACCCCAACGGCCAGGATGAAACCTACATCGAAGGGCTCGCCCGTCATCTTTTGCTGGAATAGACCATGACACTCCGTTATCCACAGGTCTTGCTGCTGCTCTGCACCTTGACTGCGCTCTCGCCAGCCATCGCTGCCGACGGCGTCAAACTCGACACCCCGATCGGCGGCTGGCGCAGCGGCGCACCCGAAGGCGAGGGCGAAAGCTTCCGCCAGACCGTCAATTACCCGGCCTCATCGGTCAACACCCCGGTCGGCCAGGCCAACACTGCCCGCATCAGCGGCGAGATCAAAGCTGCGCGGAAGGACAACGAACCCGGCCGCCTGATCGTCAATGGCCTGAGCATGCCGCTGAAAATCGATGACAGCGGCCGCTTCGACCGCCCGTTTTCCTTCCCCAACGGCAGCAACAGCGTCGAAGTGCGCAGCCCCGATGGTCAGCAACGTCATCGCACGCAGTTCCTCAACACCAGCGGCGGCGCCACCCCGGCGAAACTGCGCGTGTTGCTAGCGTGGGACAGCGACGGCACCGACCTCGACCTGCACCTCGTCACCCCCGACGGCGCGCACATCTGGTACGGCAACCGCGTCGCCGCCAACGGCGCCGGTCTGGACGTCGACGTGACCACCGGTTACGGCCCGGAAATCTTCGCCATGCCGGCGCCGATCAAGGGGCAGTATCTGGTGTATGTGAATTATTACGGCGGTGGGTATCGCGGGGATGATGAGGGTGGAGATGAGGCGGTACAGGCACTGACCACGGCGCAGGTGACGGTGATTACTGAAGAAGGGACGCCTAGCGAGAAGATGGAGACGTTTTTGATCCCGATGCGGGCGGTGGGGGAACTGACGTTGGTTAAGGCGTTTAGTTATCCGTGAGGGAATTGGGCTGCGGGTTGCTGCCCAATTTCAGGTCGCAGACATTGGACCGACTCAGGGCAGGAGCGAAAGACGGTCCTGCGCAACCTCGTAAGCAGCTTCTCTCTCTCTCGCTTCCCGATTGCGATTACAAACACCACAATCTCTTGATCAAGGACCTGATAGATCAGGCGATAGCCAGCGCTTTTCAGCTTCACTTTGTAGCAATCCGGGAGCTCGCGAAGTCGATTGGCTTCTATTCGAGGATTCTCCAATACTTCTGTGAGCTTCTTCTTGAACTGGTGGCGAACCGTATCGCCGAGTTTGTTCCACTCCTTTAAAGCACGACGATCAAATTCAAGGTTATAGGTCATCCAGACTTACCTTGACTCGTTGAGGTGCCGCGAGGCGTTCGGTGACTACGGCTATGAGTACTTCATCTTCCTCGCTGAGCAATGCTGCTTTGAAGGGTAGCTTGCCTCGCTCGGCGACGTATTGGAGTGTCTGACGCAAAAGCTCTGAGGGGGTTACTCCCAGCTTTTCCAGTTCGGCGAAGGAGCGCTGCTTCAGATCATCGTCGATGCGAATGTTGATGGAGGCCATGATGAAATACCTGTAATGACGTTTGTCGTTACGGTACCAAGAGGCTCTTCTGTTCGACAAGCGCGAATTTATGTTTCAGACGGTAGGCCGGGTTTATTTCAGGCATTAAAAAGCCGGCTTGTGGCCGGCTTCTCGGGGACTGGCTTGGCCTATTTTTGGTAAGCCTTGCCAGCCTTCAAAACGTACATCCGGATCTGCGTCCGGCTGTGGGACTTGGTCAGACGTTGGTCTGCCGCGTCGTGCGCTGTCTGAGCCGCGGGGCGGGTCGATGCGCAAATGTGGGGCGCAGGATACTGAGTTTTGCTGTGGATTCCCAGCCTGAAGTGCGGTTTAGAGCGACTTCTACGCCAGAAATCCGAGATTTGTACCGATTGTCCGGGCCTCTTCGCGAGCAGGCTCGCTCCCACAGGGATCGATGTTTGCCGACAGACCTCACCGTTTTCTAGAGAAACGGCACCACCGGCCGCCGCTTGCTCACGGTCGACCACCAGAACACCCAGCCCAATATATGAATCCTTTGCTCCTCGATCTGTGCCGGGCGGAAGACTTCGTCCGGGTATTCGGCGTTGTTGTGGCTGCGCAGGCGCAGGCCGTTGCCGGGCATGCGGTGCAGGTATTTGATGCGCAGCATGCCGTCGTGTTCGATGGCGTAGATCTCACCGTCGACGACCTGGGTCAGGCTGCGGTCGATGGCGACGATGGAGCCGTCTTCGATGCGTTCGGCCATGCTGTTGCCGATCATGTGCGCGCAGATGGCGTCGGCATGGCGGATTTCCAGTTGATCCAGTGGGGCGCGCAGCAGGCGAATGGACAGGTCCGGGTCCTGGATGACGTGGGTTTTGTCTGAGCCGTTGGTCAGGGGTGTTTCTTTGAAGAAGGCCAGTTCGATGTCGTTGGGATGGATGAATCGGTAGGCGCCCTGTGGATCGTGGGCGTCAAAGCTGTCGCCGTTGCTGGCCGGCGGAGTCAGGCTTGGCAGCTCTTTTGTGCCTTGGCCGGTTTTCAGCCATTCGCTGTTGACGGACAGCAGGCGTGAGACTTCTTCCATGCGATACGCCGGGACGCCCCGGGTGTACCAGTTGTGGACATTTTGGGCTTCCGTGCCCCAGAACTTTGCGAAACCCGTCGTCGAGATGTTCGCAGCTTCCAGGAGTGCCTTGAATCTTGGACCGCTAGTGTTCTTTCTCATAAACACGGAGTCTACGGCCGTGCCAGAGCGGTTTGAATAAACCAGACGTTCAAAAACGGGCTGAATTTTGCGACGGAATGTAAGACGATCTTGTGGGAAATTACACAGGCTAAAACTTTTCTGTAGTCCGTTATAAACGCTCTGTTTAAGGCGGCTATTACCAGGCACAAAAAACCCCGGATCAACCGGGGTTTTCTTCAAGCCTCACGCGTAGCGCAGGTGCTTAGCCCTTGTAGGCGGCAACCGACTTGGTGATCGCGTCGCGGGCGGCGTCTGCACCGGCCCAGCCTTCGATCTTGACCCATTTGCCTTTCTCGAGATCTTTGTAGTTCGCGAAGAAGTGCTCGATCTGCTGGATCAGCAGTGGCGGCAGGTCGGTGTATTCCTTCACATCGACGTACAGCTGGGACAGCTTGTCGTGTGGCACTGCGATGACTTTGGCATCGCCGCCGCCGTCGTCGGTCATGTTCAGGATGCCGACTGGACGGGCGCGGATTACCGAGCCTGGCGCAACCGGGTAAGGGGTCACAACCAGCACGTCGAGGGGATCACCGTCGTCAGCCAAGGTGTTCGGGATGTAACCGTAGTTGGCCGGATAGAACATTGGGGTGGCCATGAAACGGTCAACGAACAGGCAATCGCTGTCTTTGTCGATTTCGTATTTGATCGGCGCGTGGTTGGCCGGGATCTCGATCGCGACGTAGATGTCGTTCGGCAGGTCTTTGCCAGCCGGAATCTTGCTGTAGCTCATTGGGCGTTGCCCCCGTAGTTGACCAAAAACACTTGGCCGGATTGACCAAAAAGTGGCGGCGATTATAGGCATATTCTGCCGTCGACGCCATGTACCGAAAGTCGTGCAGAGCTTAGTCGTGCGCCTGATAGACCGGGTCTGTGGCCTGAAGTTGCCGCAACCGGCTCAACGGGTCCTGCCGGTAGAAAAGCTGCAACTGCGCATAGACCTGTGGATAAGCCTCGTGCAGCAGATCCGGGGCGCTGAAGAAGTACTCGCTGGTGACCGCAAAGAACTCGGCGGGGTTTTCGGCGGCGTAGGGATCAATGGCGGTTTCGGCGTCCGGGTCATGGTCGAGCTGACGGTTGAGGTCGTCGTAAGCCTTTTGCATGACGTCGGCCCAGTCGCTGACACGCATGTCGGCATGCAGCGGCGGCAGACCATTGGCGTCGCCGTTGAGCATGTCGAGTTTGTGCGCCAGTTCGTGGATCACCAGGTTGTAGCCTTCCCAGCCACCACTGGCCATCACACCCGGCCAGGCAAGAATGATCGGCCCTTGCTGCCAGGCTTCGCCGCTGTGCTCGCCGTCCCACTCATGCTCGACACCGCTGGCGTCACGATGACGTTGCGGGCTGAGGAAATCGTCCGGGTAGAGGACGATTTCATGAAAACCCTGATACCAGTTCAGATCGCCGAGATTGAGCAGCGGCAGCTGCGCCTGGGCGGCGAGCAACAGGCGTTGTTCCTGATGCAGTTCGACGCCGGGCAGGGCGCTCAGGTGTTTGTCTTCGAGGAATAGCACGCAGGCTTCGCGCAGCCACTGGTCTTCGGCTGCGCTGATGCCGTCAAGGAAGCTCAGGTGATGGCGCACCCGTTGCCACATCTCGTCGGCAATCGGGTGCTTTGCCAGAGTGCGCCGGCGACGCCAGGCGCTCAGCGACCACATCGGCTTAGTGCGATTGGGCTTTGGTGCCGCCGAAACGGCTGCGAACCACGCCGAGAATCATCGGCACCAGCGACAGCAGAATGATCGCCACCACCAGCAACGACAGGTTTTTCTTGATGAACGGTACGTTGCCGAAGAAATAGCCCAGCGTGACCAGACCGCCGACCCAGAGGATGGTGCCCAGTACGCTGAAACCGAAGAAACGTGCGTACGGCATCTTCGCCACACCGGCGACGAACGGGGCAAAGGTACGGATGATCGGCAGGAAGCGCGCCAGGGTTACGGTCTTGCCACCGTGCTTGTCGTAGAAGTCGTGGGTTTTCTGCAGGTAATCGCGACGGAAGATTTTCGAGTTCGGGTTGCTGAACAGCTTTTCGCCGGCCGTTCGTCCGATCACATAATTGGTGCTGTCACCGAGTATGGCCGCGAGCATCAGCAGACCGCCCAGCAGCACCGGATCCATACCACCGCCAGCGGCAACGGCGCCGGCAATGAACAGCAACGAGTCACCCGGCAGGAAAGGCATCACCACTAGGCCGGTTTCACAGAAAATCACCAGAAACAGGATGGCGTAGATCCATGGCCCATAGTTGTTCACCAGCAAATCGAGATAGACGTCGAGATGCAGGATAAGGTCGAGCGGGTTGAAATCCATGGGGGCACCTGTATGGCGGCCCGACTCGGCAGGCCTGTGCGGATGACTTCGTGTAAGCCTACAGCGGGGTGTAGTTTTTCTTACAAGCCGGAAAGATCGGGATTATACGGTCTGAAGGATGAAAAGCGCGTTGGTTTTGTAGCGGGGGATGTCGGGGTGTGAACAATTGTCAGGCTGCATTCGGCGTGGCTGAGGGAGCAGGCTCCCTCATCACACGTTGCATGCGCGATCAGAGTTCTTCGCTGATCGGCAACACATAGTTTTTGAACTCGGTGTCTTCCTTGAACCCGATGGATTCGTAGGTTTTCTGCGCGACGTCATTGTTGCTGCTGGTGGAAACGCGCATGCGCACTGCCTGGGTTTCCTTGGCCATTTTCTTCGCAGTGCGGATCAGGTTGTCAGCGACCAGTTGCCGGCGCGCGTCTTCAGCGACATATATGTCGTTGAGGATCCACACGCGTTTGAGCGACAGCGAGGAGAAGCTTGGATAGAGCTGACAGAAACCCATCAGTTTCTTGTCGTCATCGTCGGCCAGTGCCAGGTAGATCACCGATTCCTTGCGGCGCAGACGCTTTTCAAGGAACGCACGGGAGGAATCCGGGTAAGGCAGGGAACCGTAGAACTCGCGATATTTGACGAACAATGGGGTCAACAAATCCAGATGTTCGAGGGTCGCTTGAATAATCCGCATGATAGGTCTCGTCTTCAAGTGGCTGTCTTCAACTGCTCTGACGGCGATGGGAAACCCGTGCGGCCGTGCATCGATCCTGCCTTAAACCGGCGCAGAAACGCAATGCGGAAACGGTTCAGGTTGTGGGCGGATCCAGTAGGAAATTACCTTTCATGTCTACACCGGCATCCGATTCCAGCGTCTGAACCTGTGCTTCGTCCTTCAGGTTGACCCCCGACAACTGCCGCCGACAGGCTTCGCGCATCAGATAGAGCAAGCGGTGCGCCGCCATGCCGTAGCTCAAACCTTCGAGCCGCACATTGGAGATGCAGTTGCGGTAGGCGTCGGTCAGGCCGATTTTTGGATTGTAGGTGAAATATAAACCGAGACTGTCCGGTGAGCTGAGGCCCGGGCGTTCGCCAATCAGCATCACCAGCATTTTTGCACCGAGCAATTGGCCGATTTCATCACCGACGGCAACGCGACCCTGTTCCATCAGGATAACGGGCGCCATCGACCAGCCGTCAGCGCTCATTTGCTCCTCCAGTCGGGTCAGAAACGGCAAGGTATGCCGATGAACCGCCAGTGCCGACAGGCCGTCGGCCACGACAATCGCCAGATCGACACCACCCGGATGCGCCGCAGCGTATTCACGCAAGGCCTGCGCCGATTCATCGCTGAGCTTGCGCCCCAGATCCGGGCGTTGCAGATAACTGTTTCGATCCGTAGCGGCGCTGTGCAGCAGCAGGCTTTCGCGTCCGCGTTCAGTCAATTGCGCACTGAGTCCGGCATGATCAAATGGCAGATGCACGGCGTCACGTGCCTGGGCATGGGCAAACTGAAAATCCAGTTGCGCGTTGGTCGGCAGACTGGTGCCAGTGCGGCCAAGGGCGATCCGTGCCGGGGTCAGGCGGCGCAGTTCCAGCCAAGGGTTTTGCGGGTCCACGGGCGGTTTTTCCATACGACTCATCCCAGTTGCGCGAGCGCCTGGCGGAAGGCCGGCGGCAAGTTGTTACCGAAGCGAACCTTGCCGTCCGCTTGAGTGAAGATGCCCATGTTCGCCAGCCACTGTTCGAACTCGGGCGCCGGTTTCAGGCCCAGGGTCTGCCGGGCGTAGAGCGCGTCGTGGAACGAAGTGGTCTGGTAATTGAGCATGATGTCGTCGGAGCCGGGGATGCCCATGATGAAGTTGATCCCGGCGACCCCAAGCAAAGTCAGCAAGGTGTCCATGTCGTCCTGATCGGCTTCGGCATGGTTGGTGTAGCAGATGTCGCAACCCATCGGCACGCCGAGCAGCTTGCCGCAGAAATGGTCTTCGAGGCCGGCGCGGATGATCTGTTTGCCGTTGTAGAGGTATTCCGGGCCGATAAATCCTACAACCGTGTTCACCAGGAACGGCTTGAAATGTCGCGCCACGGCGTAGGCTCGCGTCTCGCATGTCTGTTGGTCGACACCGTTATGGGCATTGGCCGACAGCGCGCTGCCCTGACCGGTTTCGAAATACATCAGGTTTTGCCCGAGGGTGCCGCGATTCAGGCTCAGGCCGGCGTCGTAGCCTTCCTGCAACACGTTCAGGTTGATGCCGAAACTGGCATTGGCCGCTTCGGTGCCGGCAATCGACTGGAACACCAGGTCCAGCGGCACGCCGCGATTGATCGCCTCGATAGAGGTGGTGACGTGGGTCAGTACGCAGGCCTGGGTCGGGATGTCGTAGCGCTGGATGATCGCGTCGAGCATTTCCAGCATCGCGCAGATTGAGGCGATGCTGTCGGTGGCCGGGTTGATGCCGATCATCGCGTCGCCATTGCCGTAGAGCAGACCGTCGAGAATGCTCGCGGCGATGCCGGAAGGTTCGTCGGTCGGGTGATTGGGTTGTAGTCGGGTCGAAAGACGCCCGCGCAGGCCAAGGGTGCCGCGAAATTTTGTGACCACGCGGATTTTTTGCGCCACCAGCACCAGATCCTGCACGCGCATGATCTTTGATACCGCCGCGACCATTTCCGGGGTCAGGCCGGGAGCGAGGTTGCGCAGGCTGGTTTCATCGGCGGCGTCGCTGAGCAACCAGTCGCGAAAACCACCGACGGTGAGGTGGCTGACCACGGCGAAGGCTTGTTTGTCGTGTGTGTCGATGATCAGGCGGGTGACTTCATCGGACTCGTATGGAATCAGCGCCTCTTGCAGGAAGTGCGTGAGCGGGATGTCGGCCAGGGCCATTTGCGCGGCCACGCGCTCGCCGTCGTTGAGGGCTGCGACGCCGGCGAGAAAATCCCCGGAACGCGCCGGGCTGGCCTTGGCCATGACGTCCTTGAGGCTGTCGAAGCGGTAGGTCTGGGCGCCGACCGTGTGAGCGAAACTGGCCATACACAATTCTCCGTGACGGCGCAGACCGAGCCTGCGCCGGGATTGTCGGCACTCAGTGCAAGGCTTGCTCAGCCTTCTGGATCGCCGCGAATTCTTCTTCCGGCGTGCCTGCTACCAAGTGATGTCGACTGTAGAACGCAAAGTAAGCAATTAACACTCCATAGATGACGGCGGCACCGATTACCACCCGTGGATCGACCAGGAAACCCGCGACCACGGCGATGCACGCCAGCACCAAGGCCACGCCGGAGGTGAAGATGCCGCCCGGTGTGCGGTACGGCCGATCCATTTTGGGGCGGCGAATCCGCAAGGTGATGTGCGCGGCCATCATCAGCACATAGGAAATGGTTGCGCCGAACACCGCCACCAGAATCAGCAGATCGCCCTGGCCGGTCAGCGACAGGCCGAAACCGATGATGCCGGGAATCACCAGCGCCAGGACCGGTGCCTTGCTTTTATTGGTTTCGGACAGTTTGCGTGGCAGGTAGCCGGCCCGGGACAGCGCGAAAATCTGCCGCGAGTACGCGTAGATGATCGAGAAGAAACTCGCGATCAGTCCGGCCAGCCCCACGAGGTTGACGAAACTGCCCATCCAGGTCGAGCCGCCATAGGCTTTGCTCAACGCTTCGACCAACGGGTTACCGGAGGTCAGCAGCGAGTTGGCGCCCGCACCGCCGGGGCCAACGATCAGAATCAACAGGGCAAACATGAGCAGCACCAACATGGCGCCGATCAAGCCGCGCGGCAGATCACGTTTGGGGTTCTTGGTTTCCTCGGCAGCCAGCGGCACGCCTTCAACGGCAAGGAAGAACCAGATCGCATAGGGAATCGCCGCCCAGACGCCGACATAGCCGAATGGCAGAAACGGACTGGCACCCGCGGCGGCAGTCACAGGAATGTCGAGCAGGTTGGCGACGTCGAAGTGCGGCACCATGGCCACCAGAAACACCCCCAGTGCCAACGCGGCGACGGCGGTGATGACAAACATCAGCTTGAGCGCTTCGCCGACCCCGAATATGTGGATGGCAATGAAAATGATGTAGAAGGCCAGATAGATCATCCAGCCGCCGATGCCGAACAGCGATTCGCAGTAGGCTCCGATGAACACCGCGATAGCCGCAGGGGCAATGGCGTATTCGATGAGAATTGCGGTGCCGGTGAGAAACCCGCCCCACGGCCCGAATGCACTGCGGGCAAAACCGTAGCCACCGCCGGCGGTGGGGATCATCGAAGACAACTCGGCCAGAGAAAAGCACATGCACAGGTACATGGTGGCCATCAGCAGCGTCGCCAGGAACATGCCGCCCCAGCCACCCTGAGCGAGGCCGAAGTTCCAGCCGGCATAGTCACCGGAAATCACGTAGGCAACGCCCAGACCCACTAGCAGTACCCAGCCGGCGGCACCTTTTTTCAGTTCGCGTTGTTGAAAGTAATCCGATCCGACTTTTTCATAGTCGACAGAGGTGCCGGTCGCCGGAGCGCCAGCCGGGGATTCGCTAGGCATAGGTTTCACCGTTCTTATTGTTTTATTGGCCCGGCTTTTTTGCCGGTGGGTAGCATGATCGTCCCCACGCTCTGCGTGGGGATGCCTCAACGGACGCTCTGCGTTCGGCTTTGGTGGGACGCGGAGCGTCCGTTGAGGCATTCCCACGCAGAGCGTGGGAACGATCAGTGCTGCAGGTTTAGAAGAAGCCCAACGGATTGATGTCGTAGCTCACCAGCAGGTTTTTCGTCTGCTGATAGTGATCGAGCATCATCTTGTGGGTTTCACGGCCGACGCCGGACTTCTTGTACCCGCCGAACGCGGCATGCGCCGGGTACAGGTGGTAGCAGTTGGTCCATACGCGACCGGCCTTGATCGCGCGGCCCATACGGTAGGCACGGTTGATGTCGCGGGTCCACAGCCCGGCGCCGAGGCCGAACTCGGTGTCATTGGCGATGGCCAGGGCTTCGGCTTCGTCCTTGAAGGTGGTGAT
Source organism: Pseudomonas sp. Mb7 (assembly GCF_054790525.1). Lineage (NCBI taxonomy): Bacteria > Pseudomonadati > Pseudomonadota > Gammaproteobacteria > Pseudomonadales > Pseudomonadaceae > Pseudomonas > Pseudomonas sp. Mb7. The sequence goes on along the minus strand of NZ_CP186501.1, from coordinate 4,859,979 downwards.
GCTCACCACCGGTCCGAAGATTTCTTCCTGGAACACGCGCATTTTGTTGGTGCCCTTGAGCAGGGTCGGTTGGATGTAATAGCCGGTCGCGAGACTGCCCTCGAGTTTTTCCACCTTGCCGCCGGTCAGCAGCTCGGCACCTTCGCCCTTGGCGATTTCCAGGTAGGAGAGGATCTTGTCGAATTGCTGCTCGGACGCCTGCGCGCCGACCATGGTGTCGGTGTCCAGCGGATCGCCACGTTTGATCTGGCTGACTTTCTTCATCACCGCTTGCATGAATTCGTCGTAGATCGACTCTTGCACGAGTGCGCGCGACGGGCAGGTGCACACTTCGCCTTGGTTGAAGAACGCCAGCACCAGACCTTCAGCGGCTTTTTCGATGAAGCTCGGTTCGGCCTGCATGATGTCTTCGAAGAAGATGTTCGGCGATTTGCCGCCCAGTTCCACGGTGGACGGAATGATGTTCTCGGCAGCGCACTTCATGATGTGCGAACCGACCGGGGTCGAGCCGGTGAACGCGATCTTGGCGATGCGTTTGCTGGTGGCCAGGGCTTCGCCGGCCTCTTTGCCGAACCCTTGCACCACGTTGAGCACGCCCGGCGGTAACAGATCGCCGATCAACTCCATTAGTACACAGATGCCCAGCGGGGTTTGCTCGGCCGGTTTCAGGACGACGCAGTTACCAGCGGCCAGCGCCGGGGCGAGTTTCCACGCGGCCATCAGCAGCGGGAAGTTCCACGGGATGATCTGGCCGACCACGCCCAGCGGTTCATGAATGTGATAAGCCACAGTGTTGCCGTCAATTTCGGCAGCGCTGCCTTCCTGGGCCCGCAGGCAACCGGCGAAGTAGCGGAAATGATCGGCGGCCAGCGGGATGTCGGCGTTGAGGGTTTCGCGGATGGCTTTGCCGTTGTCCCAGGTTTCGGTGATCGCCAGCAGTTCGAGGTTCTGTTCGATGCGGTCGGCGATTTTCAGCAGGATCAGCGAGCGCGCCTGCACGGAGGTCGCGCCCCACGCGTCGGCAGCGGCGTGGGCGGCGTCCAGTGCCTTGTCGATGTCTTCGGCAGTGGAGCGCGGGAATTCGGCAATCGGTTGGCCATTCACTGGCGAAGTGTTGGTGAAGTACTGACCTTTGACAGGCGCGACGAACTCGCCGCCGATGTAGTTACCGTACTTGCTCTTGAACGAGACTTTGGCGCCTTCAGTACCGGGGTGAGCGTAACGCATGATGATGTTCTCCTTGGCTTTGTACTTATTAGAGAAACGCGCAAGTGCGCTTGCTATAAGCGTAGAGCAAAGGTCGGGCCACCGCCGTGCAGGGCCGGTAAATCAAGGGCTTGGCCGGTTTTTGTCGGACGGGTGGATGGCGCCTGTGACGGTTTCGGTACAGATGGGGTGACAGTTTGTATCGCTTTTGGCACAGCCAGTGACTGGGCAGTCTTGCCAGCATTGCAATACACATTTACCTGGAGGATCCTCAGCCAACAGCAACCCTGTAGGAGCTGCCGGAGGCTGCGATCTTTTGATCTTGATCTTCAAAAGGCAAGATCAAAAGATCGCAGCCTCCGGCAGCTCCTACACGAGGTTTGCGTCGACCTTTCGGGGAGAACAATAAGAAATGCACGACAATCATTTGAGTCGCCATGCCCAACAGGTTCTCACCGTTACCCAGGGCAAACCGCACCTGCACGGGCCCGGTGCCGATCCGTCGATTGCCCGTTCATGGCTGCGCTGTCTTGAGGACTATCACCTCGACCCGGCGCTGAGCATGGCGCCGACCGTGCTTGAACACGGGCGCGTACTGGAAAGCCGCGAACGCCTGCAACAAGTGCTGCAGATCGCCGGCAATGAAATGAGCAGCCTGCATCAACAACTCTCCGGCGCTGGCCATGCGGTGCTGCTGACCGACGCGCGCGGGGTGATCCTCAACTGCGTCACCGCGCCGGCCGAACGTAAAATTTTCGAGCGTGCCGGCCTCTGGCTGGGCGCCGACTGGAGTGAAGCCTGCGAAGGCACCAACGGCATCGGCACCTGCCTGGTCGAGCGTCAGGCCCTGACCATCCATCAGGACGAACACTTTCGCGGCCGTCACACCGGCCTGACCTGTTCGGCGAGCCCGGTGTTCGACCCGCATGGAGAACTGCTCGCGGTGCTCGACGTGTCTTCGGCGCGCCACGATGTCTCGCGGCAAAGCCAGTTCCACACCATGGCGCTGGTCAATCTGTCGGCGAAGATGATCGAGAGTTGCTACTTCCTGCGCTGTTTCGATAACCAATGGTTGTTGCGTTTTCATTTGCAGGCCGAATCGGTCGGGCTGTTCAGCGAAGGCTTGTTGGCGTTTGACGGCGAAGGGCGGATCAGTGCAGTCAACCAGAGCGCGTTGAACTTGCTCGGGCATATTCGCGGCGGCTTGCTGGGTAAACCGGTCGAGGCGTTTTTCGATTGTTCACTGAATGAGTTGCTTGGCCGCGCGAGTGCCCATGCCAGCGCCAGTTGGCCTCTGCGCACTCGTGACGGCCGACATCTGTTTGCCGTACTGCGCGGCGAATCGCGCAAGCCCTTGCCGATCGTGCCGTCCACGGTTGTGGCCGAGGCCCCGCGTCTGTCGGGTATCTGTCTCGGTGATGAAGCGTTGCAGGCTGACTTCCGAAAAGCCTTGCGCGTCTTCGAGCGCGACGTACCTCTGTTGATCAACGGCGAAACCGGTTCCGGCAAAGAAGCCTTCGCCAAGGCCGTGCATCAGGCGAGTCAACGCTCGAGCAAAGCTTTCGTTGCCCTTAATTGTGCGGCCATCCCCGAGAGCCTGATCGAGAGCGAACTGTTCGGCTATCGCGGCGGCAGCTTCACCGGTGCGCGCAAGGACGGTATGCGTGGCAAGTTGCAGCAGGCCGATGGCGGCACGTTATTCCTCGATGAAATCGGCGATATGCCACTGGCCTTGCAGACTCGGTTGTTGCGGGTGCTGGAGGATCGGCAGGTGGTGCCGATTGGCGGCGAGCCGGAAGCGGTCAACGTGCGTATCATCAGCGCTACCCACCGCAATCTGCTGGATCGGGTTGCGGACGGCAGCTTCCGCGAGGATTTGTATTATCGACTCAACGGCCTGGAAGTGGCGTTGCCGGCTTTGCGCGAGCGCAGTGATAAATCGCAGTTGCTGGATTTTCTGCTGGCCGAGGAGGCGGGCGGTGAAACGATAGTCATCGAGGAACCGGCGCGTCAGGCTTTGCTTGCATTTAATTGGCCGGGCAATGTGCGGCAGTTGCGCAATGTGCTGCGCACGTTGGCGGCGTTGTGTGATGAAGGGCGGGTCGGGGTTGAGGATTTGCCGGTGATGATTCGGCAGGGGAGTCCGGCAGTATTAGCGGTTAAGGAGTCCGATCATCCGCTGGAAGACGCCGAACGGTTGGCTCTGCTCAATACGCTGGAGCAAACCCGCTGGCACATGACCCAAACGGCGCAGCAACTGGGTGTCAGCCGCAACACTCTTTACAGGAAGCTGCGTAAGCATGGGATTGAGCGGCGAGTCAGTTAGAAGGCCCTCACCCTAGCCCTCTCCCGGAGGGAGAGGGGACTGACCGAGTCGGTCTACTGATCTACGCCGACCTGAAATATTGAGCCGGACTCAGGATTTGAAAGCAACCGAGGTCGGCTCCCTGTCCCAGAGGGAGAGGGGACTGACTGAGTCGTTCTGGCGATTTAAGCCGACCTGAAATATTGAGCCGAACTCAGGATTTGAAAGCAACCGAGGTCGGCTCCCTGTCCCAGAGGGAGAGGGGACTGACTGAGTCGTTCTGGCGATTTAAGCCGACCTGAAATATCGAGCCGGACTCAGGATTTGAAAGCAATCGAGGTCGGCTCCCTGTCCCAGAGGGAGAGGGGACTGACTGAGTCGTTCTGGCGATTTAAGCCGACCTGAAATATCGAGCCGGACTCAGGATTTGAAAGCAACCGAGGTCGGCTCCCTGTCCCAGAGGGAGAGGGGACTGACTGAGTCGTTCTGGCGATTTACGCCGACCTGAAATATTGAGCCGAACTCAGGATTTGCAGGCAACCAAGATCGGCTCCCTCTCCCTGGGGGAAAGGGGACTGATCGAGGTGTTCTGGCGATTTACACCGACCTGAAATATTGAGCCGAACTCAGGATTTGAAAGCGACCGAGATCGGCTCCCTCTCCCTCGGGAGAGGGCTGGGGTGAGGGGCGACAATTAGCAGCCGAACCGAGATGCTGAGGTCAACCAGTCCTGCCCCTCACCTAAAGAGTGCGATTTCCCCCTCCCTACGCTAACCTGCGGCCATGTTTTACGAGGTCGACTATGCACATTCATATTCTGGGTATCTGCGGGACTTTCATGGGCTCAATGGCAGTCTTGGCCAAAGAGCTGGGCCACCACGTGACCGGTTCCGACGCCAACGTCTATCCACCGATGAGCACACAGCTGGAAGCCCAGGGCATTCAACTGACGCAGGGCTACGACCCGGCGCAACTTGATCCGGCACCGGATCTGGTGGTGATCGGCAACGCCATGTCCCGCGGCAACCCGGCGGTGGAATATGTGCTGAATAAAGGCCTGCCTTACGTGTCCGGCCCGCAATGGCTGGCTGACCATGTGCTGCAAGGTCGCTGGGTATTGGCGGTTGCCGGTACGCATGGCAAGACCACCACCAGCAGCATGCTCGCCTGGGTCCTGGAACACGCCGGCATGAGCCCGGGCTTCCTGATCGGTGGCGTGCCGCAGAACTTCTCGGTGTCGGCGCGTTTAGGCGGTACGCCGTTTTTCGTGATCGAGGCCGACGAGTACGACAGCGCCTTCTTCGACAAGCGCTCGAAATTCGTCCACTACCGTCCGCGCACAGCGATCCTCAATAACCTTGAGTTCGATCACGCTGACATCTTCCCGGATCTGCCGGCGATCGAACGGCAATTCCACCACTTGGTGCGGACCATCCCAAGCGAAGGTCTGGTCATCCATCCGACCACCGAGCCAGCCTTGCAACGTGTGATCGAAATGGGCTGCTGGACCCCGGTGCAGACCACCGGTGCCGGCGGCCAATGGCAGGTCAAACTGCTGAGCGAAGACGGCTCGGCGTTCGAAGTGATGTTCGAAGGCGTGTCGCAAGGCACCGTCGAATGGGAGCTGACCGGTCAGCACAACGTCGCCAACGCCTTGGCTGCTTTGGCGGCTGCGCGTCATGTGGGCGTGGTGCCGTCGATGGGCATCGCTGGCCTGAGTGCGTTCAAGAACGTCAAACGCCGCATGGAGAAAGTCGCTGAAGTACGCGGCATTACCATCTATGACGACTTCGCCCACCACCCGACTGCCATTGCCACCACCCTCGATGGCTTGCGCAAGCGCATCGGCGACGCGCCTCTTATCGCGATCATCGAACCGCGCTCCAACTCGATGAAACTCGGCGCGCACCGTGACGGTTTGCCGGACAGCGTGGTCGATGCCGATCAGGTGATCTGGTACGCCCCGGCTAACCTCGGCTGGGACCTGGCCGGCACTGCCGCGTTGTGCACGGTGCCATCGATTGTCAGCGATTCGCTGGAAGGCATCATCGAGCGCGTGAAGAGCCAGGCGCAGCCGGGCACGCATGTGGTGATCATGAGTAACGGCGGCTTCGGCGGCCTGCACGGCAAACTCGCCGAGGCGCTGCAATGAACACTCGTTTTGAGAGCAATGGCCCCGAACGCATCACGCTGGCGATGACCGGCGCGTCTGGCGCGCAATACGGCTTGCGCCTGCTCGATTGCCTGGTGCGGGAAGATCGTGAGGTGCATTTCCTGATCTCCAAGGCTGCGCAACTGGTGATGGCCACCGAGACCGATGTGACGTTGCCGCCCAAGCCGCAGATGATGCAGGCCTTCCTGACCGAATACACCGGGGCTGCCGCCGGGCAGATCCGCGTGTACGGCAAGGAAGACTGGATGTCGCCGGTAGCTTCGGGCTCCGGCGCACCGGCAGCGATGGTTGTGGTGCCATGTTCCACCGGGACGTTGTCGGCAATTGCCACCGGCGCCTGCAACAACCTGATCGAACGCGCCGCCGACGTCACTTTGAAAGAGCGTCGCCAATTGATTCTGGTGCCGCGCGAAGCGCCCTATTCGAGTATTCATCTGGAGCACATGCTCAAGCTGTCGAACATGGGTGTGACAATTCTGCCGGCCTCACCGGGTTTCTATCATCAGCCGCAGACCATTGATGACCTGATCGATTTCGTTGTGGCGCGGATTCTCAATCTGCTCGGCATTCCCCAGGACATGCTGCCACGTTGGGGTGAGCATCATCTGAGCAGCGATGAATAAGCTGCTCGCGATCGGCCTGGTGTTGTTGCTGACCGGGTGTGCGACGGCGCGCACGCTGGATGCAGCGAAACCGGGGGCGCCGGTGGTGTACTCCGGGACGCGGCTGGACTTGTATGCATTGAATGGCGGGTGTTGCGCGATGGATCGGTTCGGGGCTGAGGCGCCGAGTTATCCGGGGGTGGATCTGCCGGCGAGTGCGCTGCTTGATACGCTGTTGTTGCCGTTGTCACTGCTCACGGTGATAGGCGTGAGTTTTCAGGCAACGGGCGGATTGTAGTTAGACAGATCGTTCCCACGCAGAGCGTGGGAACGATCATGCGGCGGAAGATTATTTGCCCAGCTTGCGCAGCTCATCCGACTCGATCACCCGCACCCCATCCTGCTCTTCCAGCGCCAACCGCCACATCGCTCGCGCCAATTGGCACGCTTCGATGCCCCGGTATTTACCCGGAATCAGCTTTGACAACGGCGCGGCCAGTTGCTCGGCCAGACGTGGTTCGGTCCGTTCACCCAGCAACAGTGAAGGCCGGCAAATGGTCAATTGCGGCCAGTCCTGCGCACGCAAGGCCTGCTCCATTTCGCCTTTGACCCGATTGTAGAAAACCGACGACTTCGGATCGGCGCCTATCGCACTGATCACAATCAGATGCCGCGCGCCCATCTCCCGCGCGCGTTTGGCGAACGCCACCACCATGTCTAGATCCACCGCGCGAAACGCCGCTTCCGAGCCTGCTTGTTTGATGGTGGTGCCGAGGCAGCAATAGGCGATATCCACACGGCCACTGAGCTGCGGCAGAAATGCCTGTGGATCACCCACGGGGTTTTCCAGGTGCGGATGTTCAGCCAAGGGGCGACGGGAAGGGGCGAGCACGCGTGAAATCGTCGGCTCGTTGAGCAAACGGTCGAGTAGGTGTTCACCGGTCAAACCGGTGGCTCCGGCAAGCAATACGTGCTGAGGCGTCAAGTACATAGTGTCTCTCCCTTGATACTGTTCAGCTTAGTTGCTCTTTGTCGCTCCGTCGTTCAATGCAGCACTCTGCAATGCTTTTCTGGCTTGCTGTTTGCGCAGCAGTTGCCAGTGCGACAGCACGGTTTTCGGCGCCCAGATCTGCGGCTCCGACGCTTCGAAATTATCCGCCAGTTCACGCTCGGCGACGGTGGCCTTGGCCAGTTTGAAGGCTTGCTCCAGATCATCGGTCTGGTTCAGCGCCTGGGCGAACAGTGCATCGCCGAAGTAGGTGAAGTTGGCTTCTTCCGAGCAGCCGAAGGACACACGATCGGCGCGCGAGGCGGTCATGATCAGCGTGCGTTCGTCTTTCAGCGCCGGGATAAAGCCGCCGGAGTAGCACGACGAAATCACGATGATCTTGTCGCGATTTTTCAGCGGCGCCAGTACAGCGGCGAGTTCATCGGCGGGCAGGTCGGCCAGTTCCATACGCGGCTGGTCGAGCACCAGCTCATGTTCGGCGGTGCCGTGACTGGTCAGGTAGATGAACAGCAGGTCTTCCGGGCCGCTGCGTTCGGCCAGCGTTTGCGCGGCACGACGCAGGTTCTCGCGGGTGGCCATCGGCCGGTCGCCGAGGTGGTCACGGTGGTTGACCAGGCGGACCTGGCCATAAGCGCCAAAGCGCGTGTTGAGCATGTTAGCGACGTAGTCGGATTCGCGCAGGAACACGCTTTGTTTGCCGTCGCCGCCGAGGGTCAACGTGTATAACTCGACCGCCGGGGTCGACGCGGGAATGGCGGCCAACGCGTCATCAAGCAGGCGGCCCTGAGCGAGCAAGCCGAGTTCGAGCGTATCGGGCAATAACTTGCCGTCGGCGTCGCGCACGCGCTGCCCATTGACCCAGGTGCCGCTCATCACGCTGCCATCGGTGAGCACCAGGGTGCCGCGTCCGGAGTAGCTGTCGTTGTCGAAGCCGCCGATGTAAAAGCTGCCATCGGACAGGTTCAAACGGCCCTGACCGCTGAAGCGCCAGTCGCTGAACGTGCCGATGTAATGGCTACCGTCGGCGCCGATCAGTTCGCCCTTGCCGGTCAGCGCGCCTTCCTTGAACTGGCCGAGCCAGACATCGCCGTCGGCGTTTTCGTAGCGACCTTTGCCGTGCAGTTGATTGTTCTTGAAGCCGCCGACGTAGATATCGCCGTCCGCGCTGTTGAAGGTGCCTTTGCCTTCCAGCTGACCGTTGACGAAATGCCCGCTGAACGAGTTACCGCTGGCATCGCCGCGTTGGCCTTCGCCGTTGGGCTTGCCGTGGGCGAACTGGCCTTGATAGGAGCTGCCGTCGTCCATTTCCAGACGGCCGAGCCCGGAGTATTGGTCAGCCTTGAACTCGCCACGGTAGGTCATGGCGTTTTCTTTCAGGGTGCCTTCGCCTTCGCGGCGTCCCTGTTTGAAGCCGCCGGTGTAACTACTGGCGTTGGTGGTCAGGCTGCCTTGGCCGTCGAACAGGCCTTGCTGAAACTGTCCGCGATAGACCTCGCCGTTGCTGCCATGCCATTCGCCCTGACCATGCCACTGACCCTTATCGAACTGCCCGGCATACCAGCTGCCGTTGGGGTAGTCGACGCGGCCCTGACCTTGCAGCAAGCCATCGACCAGTTCACCACGATAGCGTCCACCGTCGGGCAGGCGCGCATCCGGGGGCAGCAGCGATTCGCCGTCGCCGCACGCGGTGAGCATCAGGGTCAAGGCAAGGGGTGCAAGACGAGCGAGTGAGCGCATAGCGGGATCCGGGCAATTAGGCGACCGAGTATGCCGCAGCTATGTGACCTAATGCAGCCGGTAAAAACAGTGTTGACGCGAAACAGCGTGCGCTGCTTCGCATCCAGAACCATCAGACGAAGCAGAGCGACAGTGGCTCGGCGATATAGGCCGGTTTGTCCGAGCCTTCTATCTCCAGTGTCGCGGTGGCTTTGAGCAGCCACTGGCCCGGTTTTTTCTCGGTCACTTCGCCCAGATCGACCTTGAGGCGGACCTTGGAATTGACCTTCACTGGCTGGATGAAACGCACGCTGTCCAGGCCGTAATTGACCACCATCTTCACGCCTTGCGGCAGGATCAGGATGTCTTCCATCAATTTCGGGATCAGCGACAACGACAGGAAACCGTGGGCAATGGTGCTGCCAAATGGCGTTTGCGCGGCTTTGACCGGGTCGACGTGAATGAACTGATAATCACCGGTGGCTTCGGCGAACAGGTTGATGCGTTCCTGATCGATGGTGAGCCATTCGGAACGTCCGAGTTCCTTGCCGACATAATCTTTGAGCTCTGCAACGGGAACATAGGGCATTGAGACTCTCCTTGGGTTCATCGGTTTTATAGTTTTTCAGGTGGGGGATTTGACCGCCCTGCGAACCACTGTAGATCATCATGGCGATTTGCTCCGGTCAACCGACCATGCTTTTGGCGAATGCCGATCCATAGCGCAGGCGTGCTTATAATGCCGAGCCCCTGCTGGGTGAAAAGTAAGACGGAGATGTCGGATGTTGCTACGTGGCCTGACCCTGCTGGTGCTGTTCCAATTGCTCGGCACGGCGCTCAATCATTTGCTCTTGCCAGTGCTGCCGGGGCCGATCATCGGTCTGCTGCTGTTGCTGGTCTTCCTGATCGTTCGCGGTGAAGTGGGTGAGCCGCTGAACCTCGCGGCTGGCAGCCTGCTGCGCTATCTGCCATTGCTGCTGGTGCCCCCGGCCGTGGGCGTGATGGTTTATGCGAGCGACATTGCTGCGGATTTCTGGGCGATTGTCGGTGCGTTGGTGCTGTCGTTGATCCTGTCGATGGCCTTCACCGGGGTGCTGATGCAACGCCTGGTCAAACGGCATGCCCGCACATCGGAGGAGTCCTGATGCTCTTTGACTGGCAGGGCGCCTGGGCCTCCGTTATCCATCATCCGCTGTTCGGCATCGGCATCACCCTCGGCGCCTATCAACTGGTGCTGGCGGCGTTCGAGAAAACCCGCTGGATCTTTCTGCAACCGGTGCTGGTCTCCATGCTGTTGGTGATCGGTGTGCTGGTCGGCTGTGGCCTGACCTATGCCGAATATCGCAAGAGCACCGAGATCCTCAGCATTCTGCTCGGCCCTGCGACCGTGGCACTGGCGGTGCCGCTGTATCTCAACCTGCGGCGTATTCGCCAATTGTTCTGGCCGATTTTTACTACGCTGGTGATAGGCGGCGTAGTCGCCACCGGCATGGGGGTGGCGCTGGGCTGGTGGTTCGGTGCCGAGCACATGATTCTGATGACCATGGCGCCGAAGTCGGTGACCTCGCCGATCGCAATGCTGGTGGCTGAGCAGATTGGTGGCGTTGCGGCGCTGGCGGCGGTATTCGTGTTGATCACCGGGGTGATCGGTGCGATCTTCGGCCCGGCGCTACTGACTCGCCTCGGCGTGCACAGTCCCGAGGCGCGTGGCATGGCGCTGGGCATGACCGCGCATGCGGTCGGCACGTCGGTGGCGTTGCAGGAAAGTGATGAGTGCGGCGCGTTTGCGGCGCTGGCGATGAGTCTGATGGGCGTGGCCACGGCAGTCTTCCTGCCGCTGGCGGTGTCGATGGTGGTGTAAGGAAATATCTATGAGTCTGCCGCTTTTCCCGCTGAACACCGTGTTGTTTCCCGGCTGCAACCTCGATTTGCAGATCTTCGAGGCGCGCTATCTCGACATGATCGGCCGCTGCATGAAGCAGGGTGGCGGTTTCGGTGTGGTGTGCATCCTTGATGGCCACGAAGTCGGCGTCGCGCCAGAAGGTTTTGCTCGGGTCGGCTGCGAAGCGCGCATCACCGACTTTCAGCAGCAGGACAACGGCTTGCTCGGCATTCGTGTGCAGGGCGGGCGGCGGTTCACGGTGTTGAGTACCGAGGTGCAGCGCGATCAGTTGATCCTCGCCGATGTCGACTGGCTGGATGACGAACCCGAGCAACCGTTACAGGACGAGGATGCTGATCTGGTGGCGCTGCTCAAGGCACTGGCCGAGCACCCGATGGTGGAAGCGCTGGACATGGGCACTGAAGCGCTGGGTCAGCAATCGCTGGCCAATCAGTTGGCCTATCTGCTGCCCTTCGCCGAAGAAGACAAGATCGATCTGTTACAACTCGATGATCCCCAGCAGCGGCTGGATGCAATCCAGGCGCTGCTCGACGAACTACAAGGTGAATTATTCGCCTAGTTGCACTTTGAATTAACTGATGGCGCCTGCCAGCATTGTTTTGCTTTTGTCTTTGTCTTAATTTCAAGTTGTCCGCAGGAAGCGGATAACTTGAATAAAAATAAGGATGAGAGCATGACTGTCTATGAAGATGAATGGGCGTTTTGGGATGATATTGCTGGCAAGTATATTTTGAAACATGCCGGGGCGGATCATAACGTTAGCCACGTAATTGAGGCGGCATCCACTTATGCGGACCGGATGGTAATAGCCCGGCGTAAACGAAAATCTGAAAAAGTCCCTGGCGGCGAAGTGCCACGGATGTCGGCGTCCGCCACCGCCGTAGTGACTGCGACTGCGGTTTGATTATTTACTTTTTCAGCATTGCCTGTCGTCGTGGCTAATTGACGGCGGGGTGTTTACAGGTGGGCAATCCCATGGCTTTAGCAAAAACAAACAACCAGACATTCACTGCGCATCTTTATCTTGATGGCAGGCCAGTGGTACTTAATCAACTACGTTTGCAACAGGCTTTGCGTGACCTTCGCATAACCAAGGCAGAAAAACTGGATGCCGAAGTGGGGTTGGCGGATTCGCGCGTGTCCAGCTTCATAACGCTGGCTGACCATGATGACGACACACCTCTGTTGTTGAAGTTCGTCCCAAAGGGTGACGAATATGCCATCAGCCTTGTGCTCGCGGGAACATTCGATGGTGCGCGGTTATTCATAGAGGACAAGACTCATAATCTGTTGGCCAGTATCCGTGCGCCAGAGCAATACTTTTCAATCAGCAAGTCTGGTGCTTCAAAGGCTTCCTTCAGTCATATCGAGTCCGGTCCTGCCTATCTAGAGTTGATCCACGAACCTGATGACAAGCCCTTGTATCGCCATATAAGCAGCGGAATGAGCACATTCCTCGACGTCGATCCTAACAGGACGGGGCATAACGCCTTCAATCACAAACCGGCAATATTTGTGATCAAGGTTATCAAATAGAGCCCAGCCGCTACTCCATAAAAAGGCGCCATTCATGTCTGGGTGAATGGCGCCTTTTTTCAGGTTCGGTAATGCTCGGGCACAGGCCAGACGATGTCGTCGGCGAACGTCTTGTCGCCTTTGGGCAGATCCAGTATCACGCCGCCAGAACCGGCGATTTCATCGATAAGGCTGTCATAGGCGTTGGCGCCAAAATACCCGGCAGCTCGACTGTCGGTTCCCGCCCAGGTGGCCTGCTCGATGGCCACGACCCGGTCACCCGCCTGTGTCAGCACATCCTTGACCCGGGCGGCTTGCGTCAGGTCGAAACGCACCAGCCAGATCCGCTCGGCACTGATGCCGCGTGTGGGCGTGGAGATATGCCCTTCCAGGTCGTCGAAGAGGAATGTGCCGTTAGCGGGGTTGAATGCCTTGTTTTCTGCCCCCGGCACCACTTCCAGGCCTCGGGTATCAATGGCGTAGACGAATGACGTGGTTTGCTGGCGGCGCGTGGATACATAATCTTTCGAATCATCGAAAACGAACGAGCTGTCAGAGTCGGTCTCGTCGCCGGTTCGTTTACCCTCCGACACCGAACTGCTGCCCGAGTCGGAGGATTCGCCGGTTCGTGTTTTCGAGCTTTGAGGATTCACCCCGGGAAAACGATTGGCCTGCGAGTTGTAATGCAACTCGTGATAGAAGCCGCCCTTGGTCGCCGCGTAAGCGGTGGCGTCATGCAGTCCGAACGTTGCACTCAATGCGCGCTTGTTCGTGGTGCCCTTGGGATTGCCTTTACGGTGCATCATTCGATCATCCCGCGCCAACTCGAAGGGTAATCGGGTTTCGCCGCGGAACATCGCCGGAATGTCGGTGCGATACAACATGCCGTGGCGGGTTCGCTGGTAGCCGAGGTGGGTCGCGTAGTCGGCCAAAAAGGCGTCGCTGTAGCGGGTGGCGGGCCAATGGTGGGCGAGGGCCAGCCCTTGACTCCGTAATTCCTCAACGTAGTTTTCCAGCTCTTCGCCGATCAGCTTGAAGCGCTGCTCATTGGTCGCATCGAGCGTCAGGCGTTTGTGCTGTTCAGCCCATTGCGGTATCTGGCCGTCGCCCGACTCTGTGCGCAGCCGACACAGTTGCTCCTGGGTCAGGTTATAGCTGCGCTGCAATTGCAGGCGCTGGGCAAGGGTCATGTTTGGATGCAGCCACTTCAGAGAATCAGCGACAAACAGATGGTCTTCGGTGTTCTGCGCGCGAAGTGCCCAGCCCGGCGCCTTGCCGGTCGCTTGTGCTTCTGCGCGGAAGGCGGCAATCCGGGTGTCATCCAGAATGTACATGCGCTGGATGTCCTGATCCGACCATTGCGCAAGTGGCGCATCGGCCATCCTGTTGCGTTTTGCCTGCGCAGGATCGATGGCAATCCAGTGATGCTCCGGATCCTTGATGGCATAGCCGAGGATGGCGTCATCGCCGCTCGTACCGAGAGCGCGAAAGGTGTAGTAACCGTCAGCATTCGGTGTTGCGGAAAACGCGTAGTCATCAACGTTGAGGAGGGTGAGGTGCCGATCCAGGCTCCACAGATGGCCTTGCGTGGTCCGGTAAATGGGTGGGCCTGGTGCCAGGCGCCAGGAGGACATTGCCCGATAGGCCCTGAGGTCGGCATCGTATTGAACACAAACGTGGTGTCGGCCTTCTGAGCCTGGCAGTCGCACGTCCACCCAGTCCTTGGCGAGATAACGCCGGATGCCGGATTCATTCGGCCCTGGCAGATCGCCGAAATACGGATGGGCGAAATCTTCCAGCGACGTCATCGAAAAGTCTGGCCTGTCTGTGGCGGATCTCGATGTGACGCTCACTTCGATGGGGGAGGTTTTTGCTTGGGAGGTCCCGGGTTCCTCCAGACGAGGTCGTTTGGGTGAGGAGGGCGCCTCGACGGGTATAGGCCCCGGAATGTTTTCAGGGTTTGCAAATATCGCTCTGCTCGGCGAATGATCTGCGGAGGCCAGTGTAGAGGTGACGGGCGTTTCGACTAAAGGTGATTTAGGCCGTAGCCCGGGTTTTTGGCGCATGAATAAACTCCGTTTTTTGCGAGTCAGCCTGTCCGTAGGCTGAGGAGGACGGGTGCCCGTGTGGACGTCTGATCCAGACGGGCACGTGGTGAGGGTCAGGTCTTGTCGTTGGAAAAGACCAGGTCTTGCGGGTTGATTCGCACCTGTGGATCGCTGGCCAGCGCCCAGTGTTTCCTTACTGCGTTGTAAACCACCGTACCGATCGTTCCGGCGTCGATTGCGACGTGGGTTACATGAACCCTTGTTGCCAGTTCGTTTCGCTGTTGATGGGCATTGACCTCGGCCAACAGAGCTTCGATATCGGCGTAGCCACGTGCATCAATGACGTAAAGCTGCAGCACTTCAAACAACAGCGAAACTTCATAAATATGGCCGGCCGAAGTGGCCACGCTGATGGATTCCACCGGGATGTCGTCTTCGATATCGGGCAATTCGACGGTGACGCTAGCGATGTGCAGACGATTGCCGTCCAGTTGGATGTCGTCGCGGGTGACCGTTTCTTTCATTTTGTCGGTGTACAGCGTCCAGGTCGATGCATCGGCGGTTTTCGCTGCAGCGCCTGGCGTCGAAAGGCGAATGATGGTGTTGCTGGCCAGATGGACATCGTACGTCGAACTCTGGCCATCGAGTACATAGATGCCGGTGTGCGAACCGGTGTCGATGGTGATGCGACTGGGTTCTGCCGTTATCAGCGGTTTCACGCTGGCCAATGGTCTGACAAAGCGATAGTTGCCATTGCGTTGCTTGAGGCAACTTCGGGTGCTGCGTACGCGGGTGCCGGGGTTTTTTACATCGTCTTCATAATCCAGTGCGGGAACTTGCAGGCGGTAGGAAACCTGGTCCTGCAGAACCAGCACAACGTTCTGCTGCAGGCGTGGGGTGGTGACTTTCAGGCTGTTTCTGCCGCTGTAACCGGTGGCCGCCGCGATGGGCTGGACCACACCTTTGAACATAACCAATTTCGACGGCAGGGAGACCGTCAGGGTGAAGTCTGTGTAGTACAAGTGGGTCGTGCCAGAGACGCCTTTGCGCACCTGCACTTCATAACTGACCTGCACATCGATGATTTCAGCGTTGTCGAATTCCAGATAAACAGTGCGGGACGTTTCGGCGGTATTGCGCTGGGCAACGAATTCCACCGGACGCTCGGTGCGAGCAACAAAGTGCTGCTTCAAGCCCTGTTCGGCGATCTCGATCATGCCGCCGTTAACGATTTGCGGTGCAGCGGCGGGTTGGCCGATGACGACAACGACGGGGGTTATATCCTGCTGCAGCGCCTCATCTGGCTGCTGGGGTAGCTGGACCAGCAGCTCATAGCCATCCTCGGTCTTGAAACGGAATCGGTCATTGTTCAACAGGC
This sequence comes from Pseudomonas sp. Mb7, assembly GCF_054790525.1. Lineage (NCBI taxonomy): Bacteria > Pseudomonadati > Pseudomonadota > Gammaproteobacteria > Pseudomonadales > Pseudomonadaceae > Pseudomonas > Pseudomonas sp. Mb7. The sequence continues at coordinate 4,844,124 of NZ_CP186501.1, read as the reverse complement.
GTTTGCCATCGACCCACTGGTAGACATTTTCGAGTGTCAGTACATGTTCCGGGTCGTTACCATCCTTGCCGCGCAATGAGCTGATCACCAGCGCAGTGCCGACGATCTGCCAACGCTGGATGACCTCCGCCGGCCAGCCGAACTCGATCAGACTCGACGCTTCAGCGTCCTCGTTAAGGGTCGTGCGGGCGTTGCTGCTGGCGATGTAAAAACGATCTGCGCCGCTGCCGCCGTCCACCCGACAGTCCGCTCCGTAGACGGCAATCGTGTCATCGCCTGCGCCGGCGCTGATGCGGTCGTAGCCATTGGCGGAAATCCGGTTGGCCGCGTCGTTTCCGCTGACTCGGCTGGTGCCTCTGCGCAGGGTCGAGACGTTTTCGATCGACGTGAGCTGCGCGACGTCAACGGCATTTTCCTCAGGATCAAGACCGCGCAGCGCCACTCTGCCATTGTGCAGGTTGATGTCGTGACCGATATGGCGGGTGTCGCTGAGCGGGCGGCTGCCTTCGAAGGCCAGGGTGTCGGCACCTGCGCCACCGTCCAGCACATTGAGGTGGGCCGGTTTGCTGGTGAGGTTCAATTGCTGCTCGGTAATCTCCTGATAGAACGCATCGTCCCTGTCGCCTCCGGTCAGAGCCTTGTGATCCGCGCGATAAGTGAACAGATTGGGCTTGTCCCGGACCCCGATAACCCGGTCATTGCCGTCACCCAAGCGCCAGAAAATGCCTTTGTCGTCACCGGCACTGCCCGACACTTTGCCTTTGAGGTTGGCGGGCAGGCCTTTGCCGGCATCGATCACGTCATCGCCGTCGACAACCACGGCCTGGTTGTCGAGCTTGAACGGTTGTTGGCCAGCGCTTTCGTCCCACTGGTAGCGCCAGATTTCAACGGGCTTCAATTCAACCTGAAAGGCACCGTTGATCACGTGTTCGATGGCGTGTTTGTAGGCGTTCTCCAGCATGTCCTTGGCCGACAACTCCAGTTTTCGCTGGTGGTCCCGATAGCCCTTGGCGAGCTTGAAGCGATCCAGTACGTCCTGGTCCAGTTCCTTGTTGGTGAAGGCGAACCAGCCGGAGCGCATGCGTTCTTCAAGCGTCAGTTCGATGTAGTCATCGATGTCGTCCACCACTCGGGCGGCCTGGTAGATCATCGAGGCGGCGATAAGCAGTCCGGCGGCGACCAGCCCGACCGGCCCGGCGACGCTGCCAAACCCGGCCAGTGCGGCGACGCCCAGCACCAGGCTGATACTCGCCCCGGCGACGCTAAGACCGCCGCTGACGTAATGATCCTGGGCCTCTTTGCCCTGCGCTGCGGCGGCGGCATTGAACGACTTGATGGCATCGAGAATGTCGAAGGGCAAGGTGATGGCGCTGGCGAACATCCCGGCACCGCGGCTCATGTATTTGCCCACCGAGGTCAGCGGGAAATACTTCAGCGCGTTGCCGCCGTTTCTGAGCATGGCCTCACCGGTCTTGGTCAGCCCGCGTTCGATGATCAGCGAGCCGAACTCGGCGGCGATCGAGCCACCCTGGAAAACCGCTTCCAGCGTGTCTCCGTGCTTGATCGCATCAATCATCGCCTTGTAGCCGCTGTAGATGCCGAACGCCTGCATGCCGACCCCGGCGCCGCTCATCAAATAACTTTTGTTTTTGCTGATCCAGCCCGGGGCATTTTCCAGTGCGTCGGCGCGATGAATATCCAGTTTTTGCGCAGCCTTGCCCAACTGGTTCAGGCGGTCCACCGCGCTGCCGGTAGCAATGGTTATATCGGCGACGAACAGCGCCCCGGCATCGACTGAGCGCTTGCAGGCGATTTCATAAAACAGCATCGCCGCTACATTGCTGTCCGGATTGTCGACGGACAGCAGACGCGCCTGCACCCGGTCTGCATCGAAATTGAGTCCGTCGAGAAAGTGTTGATCCACGCGCTGCATGCCGGCATTCCCCGGGCTGATGGGTTGGCCGTGCACGGTCGCGCCCAAGGCCAGGAGTTCTACGCGGCTGGTGAGTATTTCGCCGATGCGCAAGGGGCCGAAATGTTTGTCGAGGGATTTGAGTGTGCGTCGATAAGGGGCGTCAGCGTCGTCTGGCAACACTGCGTTGAGCGTGCCCGCCGGCGGCGCATGGGGGTTGGCCGAGGCGCTGACGGGATTGACCTGAACGGCGCTGATATTGGCGATTTGAAGTGGCGGAGCGATAAGTTTTGACATGTCATTAATCCTTTAATGAAAACGCATGACCGGTGTCCCTACCGGTGTGTCATTGATGTCGAGCCGCCGGCGTTGTCGACTCGGGCCAGTGGATGGCGTAGGCGAATTCGTCGCCGTTGCCCGACAGACTGAGCACAGGTTTGCCGGCGGCTTCGGCGTTGTCGATCAACTGGTCGTAGGCGAATTTGTTCTCGTGTCCGGCATGGGTGGCGGCTTCGATGCGCTCAGCGTTCGCGCCTGCCTGTTCCTTGAGGTCATCGACCCTCACGGCTTTGCTCAGGTCCGAATTCAGCAGCCAGATACGCTCGGCATCCAGTCCTCTGCGGCTGACTGATATCAGCCCTTCGAAGTCATCGGAGGGAAACCAGGTGGGGGGTGTGTCGCGGGCCGCTGAATTGAAACTCATGTTTTCTTCATGAGGCACCACTTCCAGGTCGCAGGTGTCGAGCACATACAGAAACATTTCCCGCTGACGTGTGCGTGTTGATTCATAGCGGCGATCGCGATCCCACGGCACCGGGCTTGTGGCGTCGGACCATTCGGACGATGAGCTGCTCTCGGTATCACTGACATCGCTGCCCGAGGCGCTATCGTCAGCATCCCGCCCCGGGTATTTGCTCGTCTGGCTGTTGAACCGCAAGTACTCGGGGTCAGGCTCCCTTGCGTACATCAGGCCTTCTTTGAGGCTGAAGGTTGCGCTCATCGGCTTATGCGTGGTGGCGCCCGGTTTGTGCTGGTATCGCGGTAGCATGAAGCCGTCATTGGCGAGCTCGAACGGTGTGCGTTCATCGCCACGGAACAGCGCCGGCACGTCGGTGCGGTACAGGCAATTGTTCTTGTTGCGCAGATAGCCGAGTTTGCCCAGCAGCGCTTCGCGCACCGGCGCGGTCATGCTGGTTTCCGGGCTGTACCAGTCATGCCGGGCATCACGCTTGAGGTTAAGTTCCTCGACAGCCTCGCGGCTCAGTTGCTCGAGACGCTGCGGATGGTCGAGGTCGTCGATCAGGTGTTTGTGTGCCTGCGCCCATTGCGGCATTTGCAGTTCGGTCTTCAGGTCCTGTTGCAAGCGGGCCAGTTGGCTGGGCAGCAGGTTATAGGACTGCAGAAATGCTTCGCGCTGTGCAGGATTCATGCTTGGGTGCAGCCAGCGCAGGGTGTCGCGCAGCAAGTCGCGGTGCGGGTTCGTGACTTCGGGAGTCGCCCATTGCGGACTCTTGCCGCTGGCTTGGGCTTCGGTGCGAAAACGCACGAGATCCTGGCCATGGATGTTGTACACCTGCCAGATCTCATGGTCTGTCCAATGCTTCAAGAGCGTGGGCTCGGCACCGAATCCGCCTGCGGGCGGATCGACCGGGATCCAGTGACCAAAAGCGTCCATAAAGGCAAATTGCGTGATCACGTTGTTCGCCCCGAATGCAGGGGCCAGTTCGTAATAGCCTTGGGCATCCGGTGAACGCAGCGATGCCTTGTACAGATTCGAATCGAGGTGGGCGGGTCGAGGCCGTTTCGCGACGGGGTCGATCCCCGGTTGATCGCCCGGTAGCGGCGCAGGTCGTTTTGTCGAGGCCATGGCGGGTGCCGGATGCTCCGTCAGGCGCCAGGTCAACCGGCCTTCATTCCGGTACAGCGCCGGTCCTGACGCGGACCGCTCGGTGACCATCTTGCAGCGATAAACCCCATCGGCATCCTGGCCAACATGGGTGGTGCGCAAGTCGCCTTCATATTCGACGTCGACAAACTGTCGTCCGACGATCCAGCGAAAACCGTCATCCTCCGCCGGTTTCATTCCACGCAGGAAGTCGTCACGCAGCCAGTAGGTGTCGGGGGAATTATCGCTTGCGAGGCGGGCAGGGTTCGTCGCCTGCATCGGTTGGATGACCACGGCAGGCGGGGTTGCATCCGCGACCGGCCAGCCGCCAGCGGTGTGAACGGGATACTGGCCACTCGGCAAACCCGGTAACCGGAAAATCGAAGGGCCACCTGGAGTGAACGGTGTGTCGGTACGCAGGGGCGGGGATTTGCTCGCTTCAGGTTGTTGCGTTGAGCTCTGGGGTGGTTTGCGCGGTGTCTTTGGACTCATGGCGTACTCGAAATCAGTTGATGTATTGAAACCCTCGCTTCGTCAGTTGAATTGATTGTTGGGCAGGCAAGTGCAGGCGGTCTCACTTTAATGGGTGAGAATGTGCCGAAGGGTTTCAAATATGTGGATTTAATCTAACTGGTTTTTCAAGTTATGGAAGGCGCTGGCGTGAGGGTTCGTAATTGATATGTAACTTCGGTTGTTTTTAGTTTGAAGTGTGCGAAGTTGCGGTTTGGTAAATAAGGATTTTTACCGTGGGCGAGTAAGTTTGAATAAGAGAACAGCGCTGCTCTTGTCGGAGAATTCCTAAAAGAGCAGCGCAGAAGGATTAAGGCTTGTGTATCGCCAGATTCAATAGGCGTAACGCAACAAGGTATGAGGCAAGTGCCGCAGGACGAAAAACCCGAACAGCGCCAACATTGCCGGCAGGATCAACCACCAGATCTTGAACGGCATAGGATTGAGTGGGGTTTTACGCTGGCTCAGCCACAGGGCGGCAGCGCAGACACAGGCGGCGAGCATGGCGCCGGCCAGCACGTCGGTTGGCCAATGAGCGCCCAGATAGACCCGCGACAGGGCGATGGAAAGGGCCGGAATACAGGCGATCAGCAACCAGGTCAGGCGCATGCGTGGCGGCTGGCCACGGCCGGCGAGTACCGCCAGGGTCAGAAACAGTGCAAACGAACCTGAGGCATGGCCACTGGGCATGCTGTAAGTGGTCAGTGGGTCGGTCAGCACTTCCGGACGCACCCGGGCGAAGAAGTATTTGGTCCCGGTGTTGGCCAATGCGGTCACCAGCAGCGTACCGCCAACGAAGATCGCATGGCGCCATTGCCGGCACAGCAGCAACAGGCCGGTCAGCAGGACGCTGAACAGCAGCATGTTGCGGAACTCACCGATCAGGGTCAGTGTGACCGCAATTTCATCCAGCATTGGCTGGCGATGTTCCTGCACCAGCGTCATCACCCCTTGATCGAGTGCTGTCAGGTACGGATAGCCGATGAACAGGCCAATCAGAATCAACAGGCTCATGCTGCTGATCCAGATGGTCGCGCGACGGTGGCGACGCAGGCTGCTGTTCACGCTGAGGCCGACCATTGCGGCGATGCTGCCAGCGACAATGCCGGCCTCCAGCCAGAACCCTTCAGGCAATGGCAGACGGAAGGCCGCGCCGGTGGCCCAGCCCGGCAGCAGATAGGCGAGACTCCAGCCGGCGGCCGCCAGCAGGCTGACAGCGGCAAAACGCGGGAAGGGCATGTCGCACATGCCGGCGACCATGGGCAGCATCGGTCGCAATGGCCCGATGAAGCGGCCGACCAGCAGACTGGCAATGCCGTAGCGCTGGAAATACGACTCGGCGCCGGCCATCCATTCCGGATGATGCCGTAGCCCCGGCAGGCGCCGAATGTTCTGGTGGAAATGGCGACCGAGGAAGTACGAAACGGCATCGCCGAGAATCCCGCCAAGGAAGCCCAGCAACAAGGTCTCGCTCAGTGACAGGGCGCCGCTGCCGGCCAGCACGGCGACGGCAAACAGCAGCACGGTGCCCGGCACGATCAAACCGGCAATCGCCAGGCATTCCACAAAGGCCACAATGAAAACTGCAGCCGCCAGCCATTGTGGATTGGCGGCCAGCCACCCGGTCACGCTATCGAGCCATGGGCCCATACAGAAAAACTCCAAATCATTAATGGCCTTCTGTAGGAGCTGCCGAAGGCTGCGATCTTTTGATCTTGATCCTGAAAGCAAGATCAAAAGATCGCAGCCTTCGGCAGCTCCTACATGAGTGTGTGTTTACAGCAGAAAATAATCTCGGCCTTCGACCTGACCGCGTCGCAGCGGGTTCCGCGTGCACCATTGCGCGTAAGTCGCATCGACGAAGCGGTACATCAATTGTTCGTCCCGGCCGAGGGGGATGCCCAGGCGTGTTGTCTGGATAATGTGCGAAGGTGCCGGCCCGGTGTCTTCTACCAGAAGGACTTCATGATCAAAACGCTTGGCGTCCCACATCGGGACCTTCAGCCCCAGCGCTTTGCACAGCAGGGTTTGCCCGGCGCAGAGCTTTTGCGAAGGCCGCGCACGTCCCTGCGCGTCGGGATTGTTCAGCAGCATCTGCGCCAGACTCGCCGGACCGCTGATTTCATCGACCCACGGATAGGCGGATTTGATCAGTACCGCATTGCCCGGACCTTGTGCGCTGAAGTTCAGCGAATCACCGCCACGGGCGTAATACATATAGATGTGGCCGCCATCCAGAAACAAAGCCTTACGCTTTTCTGTGTAGCCCAACGAGGCGTGGCTGCCTTTTTCTGCGCAGTAATAGGCTTCGGTTTCGATGATTCGCGCGCTCAGCCACAGATCGCCGACCCGGTGACGAATGACTTTGCCGAGCAGATCCTGCGCCAGCACTTGCGCATCACGGTCGAAAAAGGCGTCCGGCAGCCCTAGCGGCAGGCGTTCGACGCGGTTGCGAACGGTCAGGTTGGACATGGCAGGCAATGTTTATCCAGGCTCAGGAGGTCGTGATGATAACAACGCGCGGCTTAATTGGGCCTGAACGCCGGCGAATCCGCGTTCATTTCGACCATCCGCCCGTCACCGCTGTTAGTCCCGGGACGCGGCAGCTATAATCTGCCGCTTTCCTCTTTGCCAAGACCCCAGCAGACCATGACTGAGTCCGTTCTTGACTACATGACCCGATTGGGTCGCGCCGCCCGCGAAGCCTCCCGGGTCATCGGCCGTGCCAGCACCGCGCAGAAAAACCGCGCCTTGCAGGCTGCTGCCAATGCCTTGGACGCCGCGCGCGCCGAGCTTGCCGCCGCCAATGAGCAGGATCTGGCCGCCGGTCGCGCCAATGGTCTGGAACCGGCACTGCTGGAGCGTCTGGAACTGACCCCGGCGCGCATCGACGGCATGATCGTCGGTTTGCGTCAGGTCGCTGCACTGCCGGATCCGGTCGGTGCGATCCGCGACATGAGCTTCCGTCCGTCGGGCATTCAGGTCGGCAAGATGCGCGTGCCGTTGGGCGTGATCGGGATCATCTACGAGTCCCGTCCCAACGTGACCATCGATGCTGCCAGCCTGTGCCTGAAGTCCGGCAATGCGACCATTCTGCGCGGTGGCTCTGAAGCGATTCATTCCAACCGTGCGATTGCCGCATGCATTCAGCGCGGTCTGGCCGAGGCCGAATTGCCTGCCGCTGTGGTGCAAGTGGTCGAAACCACTGACCGTGCCGCTGTTGGCGCGATGATCACCATGCCCGAGTACGTCGACGTGATCGTGCCGCGCGGTGGCCGTGGCCTGATCGAACGTATCAGCCGTGATGCCCGCGTACCAGTGATCAAGCATCTGGACGGTATCTGCCACGTTTACGTCAGTGCCCACGCCGATCTGCCCAAGGCCCAGCGCATCGCGTTCAATGCCAAGACTTATCGCTACGGTATTTGCGGTGCGATGGAGACCTTGCTGGTCGATCAAACTGTTGCTAAGGATTTCCTGCCGTCGATGGCCGCCCAGTTCCGCGAAAAAGGCGTCGAACTGCGTGGTTGCGAACGTACGCGGGCGATCATCGAAGCCGTTGCTGCCAGCGAAGACGACTGGAGCACCGAGTATCTGGCGCCGATCCTGTCGATTCGCGTGGTCGACGGTCTGGATCAGGCGATCGAACACATCAACCATTACGGCTCCCATCACACCGACTCGATCGTCAGCGAAAACCTCGCTGACACCCGTCGTTTTGTGGCGGAAGTCGACTCGGCGTCGGTGATGATCAACACGCCGACGTGCTTTGCCGATGGATTTGAATACGGATTGGGTGCCGAGATCGGTATTTCTACTGATAAGCTGCACGCCCGCGGCCCGGTGGGTCTCGAAGGACTGACCTGCGAGAAGTACGTCGTGGTCGGTGATGGCCAGTTGCGCGGCCAGGCGACGGTCTGACTTGACCGACCTCGACCTGACAGCGCCGCAAGCCGGCAACGAGTACCGCCCCCGGCGCATTGGCGTCCTGGGCGGCACGTTCGACCCGGTGCACATCGGCCATTTGCGCGGTGGGCTGGAAGTCGCCGAAGCGCTGGCGCTCGATGAGTTGCGCCTGATGCCGAACGCGCGGCCGCCTCATCGCGGTACGCCGCAGGTGTCGGCGCAGGATCGGCTGGCGATGGTCGAATGTGCGGTGGCCGGATTGCCGCCGCTGGTGGTGGACGCCCGCGAATTGCAGCGGGACAAACCGTCTTGGACCATTGATACCCTGGAGTCGATGCGCGCGGAAATGCCCGCCGAGACCCAGGTTTTTCTGCTTTTGGGCTGGGACGCATTTTGCGGCCTGCCCACTTGGCACCGCTGGGAAGAGTTGCTCCAGCATTGCCATATCCTGGTGCTACAGCGCCCGGACGCCGACAGCGAACCGCCGGATGCCTTGCGCAACCTGCTGGCAGCGCGTTCGGTGAGCGACCCGCTGGCCCTGAAAGGGCCGAGCGGACAGATTGCATTCGTCTGGCAGACACCGCTCGCGGTTTCCGCCACCCAGATCCGTCAACTGCTGGCCAGCGGTAAGTCGGTACGTTTCCTGGTGCCCGACGCGGTCCTGGCCTACATCGATGCGCACGGTCTGTACCGTGCGTCGAACTGAACAAGGCGTGCTTCACTGATACGAATCCACGTGTCGCCAAGCCGCCGAATATACGAGCAAAACGAGTTTTATATGACTGACAAAGACCAAACCAAAGTAAAGCGCAAAGGCACATTCAAGAGCGCCCCGCTGCCAGAGCCGGTCAACACCAATGAGCCGCTGAAAGGCGACGAGCTGGTCAAGCTGGCCGTGGCTGCCCTGGAAGACGTCAAGGCACAAGACATCCAGATCATCGATGTTCGCGACAAGCAGAGCATCACTGACTACATGATCATCGCCACCGGTACTTCCAACCGCCAGATCAACGCGATGCTCGACAAGGTTCGCGAAGAAGTCAAAAAGCAGGGCGCCAAGCCGCTGGGCGAAGAAGGCAAGGGCGACAGTGACTGGGTGCTGCTCGACCTGGACCTGGTGATCGTGCACATGATGACCGCCTCGGCACGTCAGTTCTACGACCTGGAACGCCTGTGGGCCGGTGCCGAGCAGAGCCGTGCGGCCGATGCCAAGCACCACAGCCCGGAAAACACCCACGAGCATTTCACCAAGCTCAACAAAGACCAGCTGTAAGGGATTGCTGTGCGACTGCGCCTGATCGCCGTCGGTTCACGCATGCCCAAGTGGGTGGAAGAAGGCTGGCATGAATATGCCAAGCGTCTTCCGTCCGAGCTGGCGCTGGAACTGGTGGAAATACCGCTCAATACCCGTGGCAAGAATGCCGACGTGGCCCGATTCATCCGCCAGGAAGGCGAAGCCATGCTGGCCAAGGTCGGGCCGAACGAGCGGATCGTCACGCTGGAAGTCCACGGCAAACCCTGGAGTACCGAGCAGCTGGCGGTCGAACTCGACCGTTGGCGGCTGGATTCACGCACGGTCAATTTCATGGTCGGTGGCCCGGAAGGGCTGGCGCCTGAAGTCTGCGCCCGTGCCGATCAGCGCTGGTCGTTGTCGCCGCTGACGTTGCCGCACCCGTTGGTGCGGATCCTGATCGGCGAACAGTTGTATCGTGCCTGGACCGTGCTGTCCGGTCACCCTTACCACAAGTAATCCAGCCCTCATGTCTCAGCCGATCCGCATCAAGGACCACGAAAAGGACGCACGCCTGGTGCGTAGCCGCGTCGTGTTCGGGGCCATTGCGATCATGCTGCTGATCGGCGTGTTGATCGCGCGGCTGTATTACTTGCAGGTGATCCAGTACGAGTACCACTCGACGCTCTCGGAAAACAACCGTGTCCATGTGCAGCCAATTCCACCAACCCGTGGGTTGATTTTCGACCGCAACGGCGTGGTGGTGGCGGACAACCGTCCAAGCTTCAGCCTGAGCATGACCCGCGAGCGCTCCGGCGACTGGCAGCAGGTGCTCGACGTCATCGTCGAAGTGCTGGAGCTGACGCCTGAAGACCGGGTGATCTTCGAGAAGCGCATGCGTCAGGGGCGCCGACCGTTCGAGCCGGTGCCGATCCTGTTCGAGCTGACCGAGGAGCAGATCGCCCGGATTGCGGTGAACCAGTTCCGGCTGCCCGGCGTAGAAGTGGTGGCGCAGCTGGTTCGTCACTATCCGCAGGGCGCGCACTTTGCGCACTCGGTCGGCTACATGGGGCGGATCAACGAGAAAGAGCTGAAGACCCTCGATCCGGTCAATTACAGCGGCACCCACCACATTGGCAAGACCGGCATCGAGCGTTTCTACGAGCCGGAATTGCACGGTCAGGTCGGTTACGAAGAAGTCGAAACCAACGCCCGCGGCCGCGTCTTGCGCGTGCTCAAGCGCACCGATCCGATTCCCGGCAAGGACATTGTTCTGAGCCTGGACATCAAGTTGCAGGAAGCCGCGGAGGCTGCACTCGGCGGACGTCGTGGTGCGGTAGTTGCGCTCGATCCGAAGACCGGCGAAGTGCTGGCGATGGTCAGTCAGCCGAGCTTCGACCCGAACCTGTTCGTCACCGGGATCAGCTTCAAGGCCTATGCCGAGTTGCGTGATTCCATTGACCGGCCGCTGTTCAATCGCGTGTTGCGCGGTCTGTATCCGCCAGGCTCGACGATCAAACCGGCGGTGGCGATTGCCGGCCTCGATTCCGGTGTAGTGACTGCGTCGAGCCGGGTATTCGACCCGGGCTACTACATGCTGCCCAACTACGATCACAAATACCGTAACTGGAACCGCACCGGTGACGGCTTCGTCGACCTCGACACGGCGATCATGCGTTCCAACGACACCTACTTCTATGACCTGGCGCACAAGCTCGGTATCGATCGGTTGTCGGCCTACATGAACAAGTTCGGCATCGGCCAGAAGGTCTCGCTGGACATGTTCGAAGAATCCCCCGGTCTGATGCCGTCCCGCGAGTGGAAGCGGGCGACGCGTAAGCAGGCGTGGTTCCCCGGCGAAACCCTGATCCTCGGGATCGGCCAGGGCTATATGCAATCGACCCCGCTGCAACTGGCCCAGGCCACCGCGCTGGTGGCCAACAAAGGCGTTTGGAACCGTCCGCACCTGGCCAAATCCCTCGAAGGGGTGAAACCGGTGGACGAGAATCCGATGCCGGACATCATCCTGCGTGATCCGTCGGACTGGACCAAGGTCAACCACGGCATGCAGCAGGTAATGCACGGTGCCCGCGGTACCGCGCGCAAAGCGGCGATCGGCGCGCAATACCGCATCGCCGGCAAGTCGGGTACCGCGCAGGTCGTGGCGATCAAACAGGGCGAGAAGTACGACCGCTCCAAGGTTCAGGAGCGCCACCGCGACCACGCCCTGTTCGTCGGTTTTGCTCCGGCCGATGACCCGAAAATCGTCGTTTCGGTGATGGTCGAGAACGGTGAGTCCGGTTCCGGCGTTGCCGCGCCTGTGGTGCGCCAGGTCATGGATGCCTGGCTGCTCGATCAGGACGGACGTTTGAAGGCCGAATACGCCAGCCCAATCAGTGCGGAGGCTACGGCCCGTGATGAATAACTTTGATCGCATGCTCTCCAGTGAGGATGTGATGCGTCGCCGCGCGACGTTGCTGCAAAGACTGCATATCGATGGCCCGTTGTTGATCCTGCTGCTGATACTCGCCGCCGGCAGCCTGTTCGTGCTGTATTCGGCCAGTGGCAAAAGCTGGGATCTGCTGGCCAAGCAGGCCACTTCATTCGGTATCGGTCTGGTGTCGATGATCATCATCGCCCAGTTCGAGCCGCGTTTCATGGCGCGTTGGGTGCCGCTCGGCTATGTGATCGGCGTGGTGCTGCTGTTGGTGGTGGACATCATGGGGCACAACGCCATGGGCGCGACACGCTGGATCAATATCCCCGGGGTGATCCGCTTCCAGCCTTCGGAGTTCATGAAGATCCTGATGCCGGCGACCATCGCCTGGTATCTGTCCAAGCGCACGCTGCCGCCGCAACTCAAGCATGTCGGCATCAGTCTGATGCTGATCGGCGTGCCGTTCGTGTTGATCGTGCGCCAGCCTGACCTGGGAACTTCGCTGCTGATCCTTGCCGGTGGCGCGTTCGTACTGTTCATGGGCGGGCTGCGCTGGCGCTGGATTCTCAGCGTGCTGGCGGCGGCGATCCCGGTGTCGGTGGCAATGTGGTTTTTCATCATGCACGACTACCAGAAGCAGCGAATCCTGACCTTCCTCGACCCGGAAAGCGATCCGCTCGGCACCGGCTGGAACATCATTCAGTCGAAAGCGGCGATTGGTTCCGGCGGCGTGTTCGGCAAGGGCTGGCTGCTCGGCACCCAGTCGCACTTGGACTTCCTCCCGGAAAGCCACACCGACTTCATCATTGCCGTACTCGGCGAAGAGTTCGGTCTGGTCGGTATCTGCGCGCTGTTGCTGATCTATCTGTTGCTGATTGGACGGGGGCTGGTGATTACCGCTCAAGCCCAGACGCTGTTCGGCAAGTTGCTCGCCGGCGCGTTGACTATGACGTTTTTTGTTTACGTTTTCGTCAACATCGGTATGGTCAGTGGCCTGTTGCCGGTTGTAGGGGTGCCGTTGCCGTTCATTAGCTACGGAGGAACTTCGCTGGTGACGCTGCTGTCAGCGTTTGGGGTTTTGATGTCGATCCATACCCATCGCAAGTGGATCGCACAGGTTTGAATAAGGTGAAGAGTTCAATGCAAGTTATGCGTGGCTGGGCGACTCGATGCGCGCCATTGGTAGGCCTGATGGGCCTGCTGGGTAGCGTGCAGGAAGCGCTGGCCGGCGAATACGAAGGGTCGCCGCAGGTGGCCGAGTTCGTCGGTGAAATGACCCGCGACTACGGTTTTGCTGGTGAGCAGCTGATGGCGGTGTTCCGCGAAGCTCAGCGCAAGCAGGCGATTCTCGACGCCATTTCCAGGCCTGCCGAGCGGGTCAAGCAGTGGAAAGAATACCGTCCGATGTTCATCACCGATGCGCGCATTGCACGCGGTGTGGACTTCTGGCGTCAGCACGAGGCGACGCTGGCCCGTGCCGAGCAGGAATACGGCGTGCCGGCACAAGTCATCGTGTCGATCATTGGCGTTGAAACCTTTTTCGGACGTAATACCGGTAATTACCGGGTGATCGATGCCTTGTCCACGCTCGGTTTCGACTATCCTCCCCGTGCCGAATTTTTCCGCAAGGAACTGCGTGAGTTCCTGCTGCTGGCGCGTGAGGAACAGGTCGATCCATTGACCCTCAAAGGCTCGTACGCCGGGGCCATGGGCCTGCCGCAGTTCATGCCGAGCAGCTTTCGCGCTTACGCGGTGGATTTCGACGGTGACGGCCACATCAATATCTGGAACAACCCGGATGATGCGATCGGCAGCGTCGCCAGTTATTTCAAACGTCACGGCTGGGTCGCGGGTGAGCCGGTGGTCAGCCGTGCCGATGTCCGTGGCGAACAGGTCGATGAAGGCCTGACCACCGGCATCGAACCGACGAAAACGGTTGGAGAGTTGCGAGTGCTGGGCTGGTCAAGTCATGATGCGCTGCGCGATGATATGCCGGTTACTGCATTTCGCCTCGAAGGCGACAACGGCCCTGAATACTGGATGGGCCTGAAGAATTTCTACGCGATCACGCGTTATAACCGCAGCGTGATGTACGCCATGGCCGTACATCAACTGTCTGAACAGCTGGTACAAGCACGGGGCGTCAAGTAATGCGGGCATTGCCTAACAATAAACCCCTGAAGCTGGTGGCATTCGCTGCGTTGGCGGTGCTGGTCGCCAGTTGCTCGACCAGCCGTTCGCCGACTCAGAAAACCACCACGACCGCTGTGCGTGCCCAGCCGGGCCTGGACATCAACCGTGCGCATAAAGATGGCGCGCCGTGGTGGGACGTCGACGTATCGCGTATCCCGGATGCCACGCCGACCCTGCACACCGGTCCGTACAAGGCCAACCCGTACACGGTGCTGGGCAAGACCTACTTCCCGCTGCAGGAATCGAAGACCTACGTGGCTTCGGGTACGGCGTCCTGGTACGGCACCAAGTTTCACGGTCAGAACACCGCCAACGGCGAGGTCTACGACCTGTACGGCATGAGTGCCGCCCACAAGACATTGCCACTGCCAAGTTACGTTCGGGTGACCAACCTGGACAATAACAAGAGCGTGATCCTGCGGGTCAACGACCGTGGGCCGTTCTATTCTGACCGTATCATCGACCTGTCCTATGCTGCGGCGAAGAAGCTCGGTTATGCCGAAATCGGCACCGCGCGGGTCAAGGTCGAAGGCATCGATCCTCAGCAGTGGTGGGCCGCCAAGGGCCGTCCGGCGCCTTTGATGCTCAACGAGCCGCAAGTCGCGCAGAATAGCGCCCCGGTGATCACGGCCTCGGCCGGCACCGTCGAGCAATGGACGCCACCGCCGCAGCAACATGCCTCCGACACCGTCCCCGTGCCGATGAGTGCAAAAAAAAACGCTTCTGCACCAGCGTCTGGCCAGTATCTGCAGGTGGGCGCGTTCGCCAACCCGGACGCTGCAGAACTGCTGAGGTCGAAGCTCAGCGGGATGGTGAGCGCTCCGGTGTTCATCAGCTCGATCGTGCGCAATCAACAGACCCTGCACCGGGTTCGCCTGGGGCCGATCGGCTCGCCGGGTGAAATTGCCCAGGTGCAGAACAGCGTGCGCCTGGCCAACCTTGGTTCGCCAAGTGTGGTCACCGAGTAATACGTAGAACTTGATTGACGGTTCACTTGCGGTATCGGGGGGTGAACCAGGTTGTTGGCTCGTCGAAGAACAAAAGCCCGGCAAGGGTGACTGGAGTGAGCAACTCAACACGCGATGACTCGTTAGAAAGTCATCTGATTAAATTTTGTCCGCAAGGACAGTTTCCATTAGCGATTTCGAGAGACGGATGAACATCACCACCTTTGCCAAACGCCTGTGTCTGCTAGTCCCGCTGCTCCTCTCGCCAGCCGCCTTCGCGGCCGAGATGATGCCGTCGCCACCGCAACTGGCTGCCAAAGCCTACGTTCTGATGGATGCCAGCAGCGGCAACGTGCTGGTCGAGAACAATGGCGACCAGCGTCTGCCACCGGCCAGCCTGACCAAGCTGATGACCGCTTACATCGCGACCCTGGAAATCCGTCGCGGCCAGATCGGTGAAAACGATCCGGTGACCGTCAGCGAAAACGCCTGGCGCACCGGCGGTTCGCGGATGTTCATCAAAGTCGGCTCGCAGGTGACTGTCAGCGACCTGCTGCACGGCATCATCATCCAGTCCGGCAACGACGCCAGCGTGGCGCTGTCCGAGCACATCGCCGGTAGCGAAGACGCGTTCGCCGACCTGATGAACAAGACTGTGACTGATCTGGGCATGACCAATTCCCACTTCATGAACCCGACCGGTCTGCCAAACCCTGAGCATTACTCGTCGGCTCACGACATGGCGATCCTGGCCCGTGCGATCATCCACGAAGACCCGGCTCACTACGCGATCTACTCGCAGAAAGAGTTCTTCTGGAATGGCATCAAGCAGCCTAACCGCAACCTGCTGCTGTGGCGCGACAAGACCGTTGACGGTCTGAAAACCGGTCACACCGACGAAGCCGGCTACTGCATGGTGTCCTCGGCTGTACGTGACGGCCAGCGTCTGATCGCCGTGGTGTTCGGCACCAACAGCGAAGTGGCTCGCGCCGCTGAGACCCAGAAGCTGCTGACTTACGGCTTCCGCTTCTTCGAAACCCAGACCTTCTATCAGAAGGGCACCGAATTGGCTCAGGCCCCGGTGTGGAAAGGCACCACCAATCAAGTCAAGGCCGGCCTGGCTGAAGACCTGACCATGACCCTGCCAAAAGGCCAGCTGAAGAAGCTTGCTGCGAGCATGACCATGAACCCGCAACTGACCGCGCCAATCGCCAAGGGCGACGTGATCGGTAAAGTCGAAGTCAAACTGGAAGACAAGGTCGTGCACAGCGCTGACCTGATCGCTCTGGATGGCGTCGAGGAGGGTGGTATCTTCCGCCGCATGTGGGATAGCATCCGTCTATTCTTCTACGGCTTGTTCAACTGATTTGTGTTGACCTGCATGGCCCCGCCCCGATCCGGTGCGGGGCCATGCGCGTTATCACGGCTTGCGCTCAAGAGGCCGTTACGCCATGACCGATACCGAAGTAAAGGCGCCAAAGATCGAATTTCCCCAGGTTGATTATCCGGTTAAGGTGATCAGCGACACGGGGGTTGGCCACAAAGACAAGATCATCGAAATCGTGAAAAAATTCGCGAAGATCAATGATGAGCGTGTCGACGAGCGTTCGAGCAGCAACGGCAAATACACCACCATTCAGTTACACATCGTCGCGACCGATCAGGATCAGCTGTACAACATCAACAGCGAACTGCGGGCGACCGGCTTCGTGCACATGGTGTTGTGATGCCGGGCACGCTGGGCTTTCGTGAACTCGGCCAGATGGCTTACGAGCCGGTCTGGCATGCCATGCAGTGCTTCACCAACGAACGCGGCAGCGATGCCGCCGACGAAATCTGGCTCGTCGAACACCCGCCGGTGTTCACTCAGGGCCAGGCTGGCAAGGCCGAACACTTGCTGCTGCCGGGAGACATCCCGGTGGTGCAGGTCGATCGTGGCGGCCAGGTGACTTATCATGGCCCCGGCCAATTGGTGGCTTACCTGTTACTGGATGTGCGCAAGCTGGGTTTCGGCGTGCGTGATCTGGTCAGCCGCATGGAGCTTTGCCTGATCGAACTGCTGGCCAGCTACGGCGTGACCGCGGCGGCCAAGCCAGACGCTCCCGGCGTGTACGTCGATGGAGCGAAAATCGCTTCTCTGGGTTTGCGGATTCGCCACGGTTGTTCCTTTCATGGCCTGGCCCTGAACGTGGATATGAACCTGGAACCGTTTCGACGGATTAATCCCTGCGGCTATGCCGGGCTGGCGATGACCCAGCTGAGCGACCACGCAGGATCGATTGAATTTGCCGAGGTAAGTGCCCGGCTGCGCGCGCAGCTCGTCAAACACCTCGACTATGCTGAGCAGACGACCCTGACGGGCGGAATCGACTGATATGACTACTGATGCAGTGCAAACCATGATCCCGACGCTCGACGTGACCGAGCGCCCGGCCCCGCGTCCCAAGGTAGAAGCCGGCGTCAAGCTGCGCGGCGCCGAGAAGGTTGCACGCATCCCGGTAAAGATCATTCCGACCACCGAACTGCCGAAGAAACCTGACTGGATTCGTGTGCGTATCCCGGTTTCGCCGGAAGTCGACCGGATCAAGAGCCTGCTGCGCAAGCACAAGCTGCACAGCGTCTGCGAAGAAGCATCCTGCCCGAACCTTGGCGAGTGCTTCTCCGGCGGCACCGCGACCTTCATGATCATGGGCGACATCTGCACCCGTCGCTGCCCGTTCTGCGACGTCGGCCACGGTCGTCCGAAGCCACTGGACGTCAATGAGCCGCAAAGCCTGGCCATCGCCATTGCCGACCTCAAGCTCAAGTACGTGGTGATCACTTCGGTTGACCGCGACGACCTGCGCGACGGCGGTGCCCAGCACTTTGCCGACTGCATCCGCGAAATCCGCAAACTGTCGCCGAACGTGCAGCTGGAAACTCTGGTTCCGGACTACCGTGGTCGCATGGATGTCGCTCTGGAAATCACCGCGGCCGAGCCGCCGGATGTGTTCAACCACAACCTGGAAACCGTGCCGCGCCTCTACAAGGCAGCGCGCCCTGGTTCGGATTACCAGTGGTCGCTGACCTTGCTGCAACGCTTCAAGCAGATGATGCCGCATATTCCGACCAAATCCGGCTTGATGCTGGGTCTGGGTGAGACCGACGAGGAAGTCATCGAAGTCATGAAGCGCATGCGCGAACATGACATCGACATGCTGACCCTCGGCCAGTACCTGCAACCGTCCCGTAGTCACTTGCCGGTGCAGCGCTTTGTGCACCCGGACACCTTCGCCTGGTTCGCCGAGGAAGGTTACAAGATGGGCTTCAAAAACGTTGCCTCGGGGCCGCTGGTGCGTTCTTCATACCACGCCGACGAGCAAGCGAAGTTGGTCAAGGCTGAGCTGCTGGGTTCCTGATCCGGCGCTGAATGAAAAAATGCCCGCCGAGGTTTTAACGCCCGGCGGGCATTTTTTTGCCCGTCTTACATTCGATGCTGATTTTTCCTGCAACCTGCGGCGTGGCCGACCCTCTTCTGTTTGCCCCCGTTCCTGACTACTGTGTGTGCATGACTCACAGGGAGATCCAAGGATGACCGTTCGACCGACCCATACTCTTTGCCCACACAGAGCCGTGCCTGCACTGCCCTCGGAAGGGTTGATCGGCGTCATTGCGCCTGCCGGTCCTGGTGCTCTGGACACCGATGAGGCGGTGCGATGGATGCGAGCCCGCGGTTATGGGCTGAAGGTGTTTCCCGGTGTTTATGAAAAAGACGGCTATCTGGCTGGCAGTGACGACGTGCGTTTGCGTGATCTGCATGCGGCATTCGCTGATCCCGAGGTCGATGCCATCATTTGCCTGCGCGGCGGCTACGGCACGCCGCGCTTGCTCGACCGGATCGATTACGACCTGCTGAGCCGCCATGCCAAGCCATTCGTTGGCTACAGCGATATCACCGCGCTGCACCTGGCCATCAGTCGTTACGCAGGATTCGTGACCTTCCACGGGCCGCTGCTCAACGCCGACTTGTTGGGCGACAAGGAGCCGCCGACGGTCACTTCATTCTTCGCCATGCTGCGCGGGCAATTGAAGGCGGGGAGTGTGCTGAGCCATCCGGTGGCTTATCCGTTGACTACCGTCGAACCTGGCATTGCGCACGGACGCTTGCTCGGCGGTAATCTGGCGATGATCGCCGCAACCTTGGGCACGCCTTACGAGATTGATGTCGAAGGGGTGATTCTGCTCATCGAGGACATCAACGAGCCGCTGTATCGCATTGATCGCTTGCTGACACAGATGCGCCTGGCCGGCAAACTGGCAAAATTGCGAGGTGTGCTGGTCGGGGACGTGGCGGGGGTGGAAGTCGCGGCACTGAACCGATTGCTCAAGCAGACTTTCGAGCCGTTGCGGATTCCGGTGTTATCGGGGTGGCGTAGCGGGCATTGCGATCCGAACCTGACGCTGCCGATGGGGGCGCTGGTGCGGCTGGATGCCGGGAAGCAGGAATTGATGCTGGAGCAGGATGTGGTGATCAAGGCCTGAAGGTTTATTGCCTGATAGTCAGTCTCCGCGAGCAGGCTCCCACATTTGGAATGCATTTCAATGTGGAAGCGAGCCTGCTCGCGAAAGCGATATCAGCCATACGGCATTCGTTCTATTGGCTACGCAGGCTTTCCAGCAACTTGTGCGTCGGATACCCGTCCGCCGGCCAGCCAAATGACTGCTGGGCACTGCGAATCGCCTTGCGCGTGTTGGCGCCGATGATCCCGTCCGCCGTGCCGGCATCGTAATTGCGCGCACTCAGCAGGGTCTGCAATTCCATACGCTCGGTGCGGCTCAGCGGCAGGTCATCTTTTGGCCAACTGCCGTTGATCAAGCCGCCACCGCTGAAACGCTCGGACAACAGGCTCACTGCCAGCGCGTACGACGAGGAGTTGTTGTACTTGAGGATCGCGCGGAAGTTGTCGAGGATCAGGAATGCCGGCCCACGATAACCAGCCGGCAGCAGCAGGGCGGCAGACAGCTGTTCAGAGCCTGCTGGCACCTGACCGCCATTCGGCAGGGTCACGCCCAACTGACGCCATTCGGCGACACTCTTGCGAATCGCGCCATCAGCCAGGGTGTAGTTGAAGCTGCTCGGCAGCTGCACTTCAAACCCCCACGGCTGGCCACGCTGCCAGCCGGAGCTTTGCAGGTAATGCGCAGTCGAGGCCAGCGCATCGGCAGGACT
Organism: Pseudomonas sp. Mb7; assembly: GCF_054790525.1. NCBI lineage: Bacteria > Pseudomonadati > Pseudomonadota > Gammaproteobacteria > Pseudomonadales > Pseudomonadaceae > Pseudomonas > Pseudomonas sp. Mb7. The sequence goes on along the minus strand of NZ_CP186501.1, from coordinate 4,823,894 downwards.
GCCCCAGATATCGCGGCGACCGTCACCGTCGAAGTCCACTGCGTGAGTGTTGTAAGTGGTCGGAATGAACTGGGTCTGCCCCATGGCGCCAGCCCACGAGCCGAGCATCTTCTCTGGCGTGATGTCACCCTGTTGCAGGATCTGCAGCGCAGCGATCAATTGCGCATGAGCAAAGCCCGGCCGACGGCCTTCGTAAGCGAGGGTGGCCAGCGAGTTGATCACCGACTTACTGCCCTGAAACTGACCGAAATTGCTTTCCATGCCCCACACCGACACCAGCGCCTGACGGTCAACGCCATAACGCTGTTCGATGCTTTGCAGAATATCGGCGTACTGGCTGATCAGTGCCTGACCTTTACGCACTCGTAGTGGCGAGAGCGCGCCATCAAGGTATTCCCACACCGGACGGGAAAATTCCGGCTGACTGCGGTCGGCGCGAATCACGCTAGCGTCGAAGCTGATATTGGCAAAGGCGCGATCGAACAGGTCAGGGCGGATCCCGGCGGCGAGGGCGTCCTTGCGGAAACCGGCCTGCCATTCGGCAAAGGTCTGGGTCGGCTGAAGATCAAGAGGGTCGGCGGACGGCACTACCGGCGGGATGATCGCTGGGGCCGTGGCGACGGGCGCGGCTTGAAGGGGTTGCGCATCGGCGGCGGTCGGTTTTTCCGCGCAGGCGACAAGCAGAATGAAGCTGGAGGCAGCGATCAATTGGCGAACAGGCCAGCGACGGGAAAGACTTAGGGGCATGCACAGTTCCAGGAAAACGAATCAGGTGCAGACCTTAACATGAGCGGGGGGTACTGCGCTTTAAGCGGCCAGAAAGTAAGAAGCCTCCCAGCTGTCAGACTGGAAGGCTTCGCGGCGGTAGCTGCCTTTACCCTTGGCTGGTCGTTCCTGGCGACTGCGGAACAGGGGTTGGGCGACGATGGATTTGGCCTTGTTGGGGCCATGTTTCGATGGCTTTTTGCTCATGAGGGGTCTCTCGAGTGAGTGGGTTTTGCGGGGGAAATAATCTGCCGATGTCGGGCGTCTGTCCAGTGCCTGTTGTGTAGGAATGTTCTGGCGCTTTCGCGAGCAGGCTCGCTCCCACATTGAAATGCATTGCAAATGTGGGAGCGATCCTGCTCGCGAATAGCCGTTATGCGGTAGGACAGGTTATTCAGCAGGCAGTGAAAGTCGCTGGCCAGCCATCAATAATGCCAAGCGACTCAGGCTCATCCACGGCGAACCGGCAGCCTGGCCCTTGATCTGCGCATCGATGCGCTGGGCTTCGAGCAACAACTGCGCCCAGCGTTGCGCCGAGTAGCGTTGCAGGGCTTTGCTCATCAAAGGTTTGCGCTTGTCCCAGACCGGCGGCTTCGCCTGGCTGAAACACTTGTCCAGCGGCGTACCCTGGCTGTATTGCAACGAAATATTAGCCAGCAAGCGCAGCTCCCGCGCCAGCGCCCAGAGAATCACCGGCGGTTCGACACCTTCACCGCGCAAGCCTTCAAGCATGCGCAGCGCGTGGGCCGGCTCGCCGTTGAGCACGGCGTCGGTCAAACCAAACACGTCAAACCGCGCACTGTCGGCCACGGCGGCCTGCACGGTTTCAACGGTGATCTGCCCACCTTCGGCCATCAATTTGAGCTTTTCGATTTCCTGCGCGGCAGCGAGCAAGTTGCCTTCGACGCGTGCAGCAATCAGTTCGACCGCGTCCTGGCTGGCCGACAAACCAGCCTGAGACAAGCGCTGACGAATCCAGCTCGGCAACTGATTGGCGTCCACCGGCCAGATCTGGATGAACTGGGTCTGCTGGCCTTCCACCAGTGCCTTGCCCCACTTGGTTTTCTGCGCGCTGCCATCCATCTTCGGCAGGCTGATCAGCAGCACCGTGTCTTCAGCGGGACGCGAGCAGTATTCGATGAATGCAGCGGCGCCTTTGTCACCGGGTTTGCCCGAGGGCAGGCGCAGTTCCAGCAGGCGCTTTTCGGCGAACAACGACATGCTGGCGCCGGCCTGCAACAACGTGCCCCAATCGAAATTGGCGTCGGCGGCGAAGACCTGGCGTTCATCAAAACCTTGCTGACGCGCAGCGCTGCGGATGGCGTCGGCGGCTTCCTGGCACAGTAGCGGGTCATCGCCGCTGATGATGTAGACAGGCGCCAAAGCACCTTGCAGGTGTTTACCGAGTTGGGCGGGAGCGAGCTTCATAAGAAATGCCGAACGGGGCGCCTGAGCGCCCCGAACGTCTTACTGCTGCGGTACTTCGAGCGGCGACTGGCGCGGGGTTTCCGCTTCAGCCTTTTGTGCCGCTTGCAGCGCATCGGCTTCTGCCTTGGCGCGGTCATTGGCAGCTTGCTGCAGCTGCTGCAGTTGACCCGGGGTCAGTTGCTGCAGACGCAACATCATGCGTTGGACCAGTTCGCGAGTGGTTTCGCGACGGGCGTCGTTGGCTTCCTGATCGGAGCCCACGAGGTTGTTACCGTCGTGGATAAACACTTTCTGAACTTCAAGTTTGTCGCTGAGCAGTTGCAGGTTCTTGTCGCCACGGATCTCGTAGTTCAGAACAGTACTGACTTGATACTCGCCCGTACGACCGGCACCGGCGTAGCTGAGGATGCGCTGGCTCTCCTGCTGGTCAGCCAGGAAAAGTTTGTACGGAGCACCGCTGTAAACCTTGACGCCGCTCGACTCCAGCACCTGACGCAGTTGCGTGACCGTCTCGCCGTAGGCATTACGGGCGCTCAGGTCGAGTTCCTTGATCGACAGTTCGTTAGTGCCGGTACCGCGCAGCTGGAAACCGCAGGCGCTCAACAGAACGGCGAGGCCCATCACCAGCAGATTGCGTTTGATCATTGTGTTGCTCCCCTTGAAACCACGTGGGCCGATTGTACGGCCCGAAAGGTTTTACTTGGCGCCAGGCGAGCCTGGCGCCCGATCCAATTAGCTGGCGACGATGTTGACCAGTTTCCCCGGCACAACGATCACTTTACGAATAGTCAGGCCGTCGACGAAACGCAGTACGTTTTCGTTGGCGCGGGCTGCTGCTTCAACTTCTTCGCGGGTCGCGCTGGCCGGCATTTCGATCTGGCCGCGCAGTTTGCCGTTGACCTGGATGACCAGGGTCAGGCTGTCCTGCACCAAAGCGCTTTCATCCACTGCAGGCCACCCGGCGTCGATGACTGCATCGGCGTGACCCAGCTGGTTCCACAGTTCGTGGCTGATGTGCGGCGTGATTGGTGCCAGCAACAGCGTCACGGCTTCCAGACCTTCGTGAATCAGCGCGCGATCCTGCTCGGTGCTTTGCGCGGCTTTTTCCAGCACGTTCATCAGCGTCATTACCTGGGCGATGGCGGTGTTGAATTTGTGGTTCTGGCCGACGTCGTGGCTGGCCTGCTTGATGGCCACGTGAATGGCGCGGCGCACGGCCTTCTGCTCGTCGTTCAGGCTGGCGATGTCCAGCTTGCCCGGCAAGCCCTGAGTGACGTGGGCTTGCGCCAGACGCCAGACGCGCTTGAGGAAGCGGTGCGAACCTTCGACGCCGGAGTCGGACCACTCAGCGCTCATGTCAGGTGGCGAAGCGAACATCATGAACAGGCGGCAGGTGTCGGCGCCGAACTGATCGATCATCGACTGTGGGTCAACGCCGTTGTTCTTCGACTTGGCCATCTTCTCGGTGCCGCCGATTTCTACCGGCAGACCGTCGGATTTCAGCTTGGCACTGATGACCTTGGCTTTGCTGTCGCGCTCGAGTTCTACGTCCGCCGGGTTGAACCAGGTGTAAGCACCATTGGCTTCGCGACGGTAGTAGGTTTCGGCGATCACCATGCCTTGGGTCAGCAGGTTCTTGAACGGCTCGTTGGAGCTGACCAGGCCTTCGTCACGCATCAGCTTGTGGAAGAAGCGCGCGTAGAGCAGGTGAAGAATGGCGTGTTCGATACCACCGATGTACTGATCGACTGGCAACCAGTGGTCGGCTGCGGATTTTTCCACCAGACCGCCTTCAAAGTGCGGCGAGGCGTAACGGGCGTAGTACCACGACGACTCGACGAACGTGTCCATGGTGTCGGTTTCACGCTTGGCAGGCTGACCGCATTTCGGGCAGCTGCACTCGTAGAATTCCGGCATGCGCGCCAGCGGCGAACCAGCACCGTCCGGCACCACGTCTTCCGGCAGGACCACAGGCAGTTGATCTTCCGGTACCGGCACGTCACCGCATGCATCGCAGTGGATGATCGGGATCGGGCAGCCCCAGTAGCGCTGACGGCTGATGCCCCAGTCGCGCAGGCGGAACTGAGTGCGCGAGGCGCCCAGTTCTTTCTTGATCAGGGCCACTTCGATGGCGTCGAACGCACCCGCGAAGTCGAGACCGTCGAATTCGCCGGAGTTGATCAGTGTGCCGTGCTCGCCGTAGGCGTCTTGCCACGGGGCCGGGTTGCTGTCGCCGGAACTGGTACGCACCACCGATTTCACTGGCAGGTTGTACTTGTGAGCGAATTCGAAATCGCGCTCGTCGTGCGCCGGTACGGCCATTACAGCGCCGTCGCCGTAGTGCATCAGCACGTAGTTGGCGACCCAAACAGGCAGTTTCTCACCGGTCAGCGGGTGCTCGACGAACAGGCCGGTCGGCAGGCCTTTTTTCTCTTGTGTGGCGACGTCGGCTTCAGCAACGCTGCCGCCCTTGCATTCAGCGATGAACGCTTGCAGCTCAGGGTTGTTCTGCGCTGCCTGGGTCGCCAGCGGATGCTCGGCAGCCACGGCGACATAGGTCGCGCCCATCAGGGTGTCCGGACGGGTAGTGAAGACTTTCAGGGTGCCGGCTACGCCAATCGAGTCGACGTTGTACGGGAACTGCACTTCCATGCCGCGGGATTTGCCGATCCAGTTGCGCTGCATGGTCTTGACCTGTTCAGGCCAGCCAGTCAGCTCGTCGAGGCTCTCCAGCAGCTCATCCGCATAAGCGGTGATCTTGAAGTAGTACATCGGGATTTCGCGCTTTTCGATCAGCGCGCCGGAACGCCAGCCGCGACCGTCGATCACCTGTTCGTTAGCGAGAACGGTCTGGTCGATCGGGTCCCAGTTCACGGTGCCGTTTTTACGGTAGATCACGCCTTTTTCGAACAGGCGAGTGAACAGCCATTGTTCCCAGCGGTAGTAATCCGGTTTGCAGGTGGTGACTTCGCGCGACCAGTCGACCGCCAGACCCAAGCTGCGCAGCTGGGTCTTCATGTAGGCGATGTTTTCGTAGGTCCACTTGGCCGGCGCGACGTTGTTCTTCATCGCGGCGTTTTCTGCCGGCATGCCGAACGCGTCCCAACCCATAGGTTGCAGAACGTTCTTGCCGAGCATGCGCTGGTAGCGGGAGATCACGTCGCCGATGGTGTAGTTGCGCACGTGCCCCATGTGTAGCTTGCCGCTGGGGTAAGGGAACATCGACAGGCAGTAGTAGGTTTCCTTGCCTGGCTGTTCACTGACTTCAAAGGACTTTTGCTCGTCCCAGAACGACTGGGCGGCGGCTTCGATTTCACGGGGCTGATATTGTTCGTGCATGGCTACTTTTGTACTGGATAGGGGTGGCCTAATCCTCTTCAACGCAGGTGCCGGGGTTGGCCCGGACGAGCTGGAAGTGGAATTACAGGAAGCGCCGTAGCATACATGACCGCGCTCGGCCTAGGGAAACCCTGATTACAGCTGTTTGTCCCGGCAAATCCGTGGCGAGGGCCGTTGGTCGCGGCGTGCAGCCGGTTTGTGCAGCGAAGCTAAGCTCTAACTGGGGAGTGAGTCTTATCTTCAATGAGGTGAGGGATGGTGGAGCAACGGCAAAAAAACGTGACGAAACCCGAGTTGTACGAAAGATTGATCGATCGTCTTGGTATGGCCCTGGACGCATTAAAAACCGCTGACCGGCTGCGCGACGAGCGCCCCCTGGAACTGGAATTGCGTGGCTTGAGTCCCGCCGAGTTCAAACTGGTCAAGGCCTATCTGGATCGCAGTGAACGTGAAACGCATGGATGCTTGTCACAGGCAGTGAAGCAGCTCGATGCAGCACATTCGGCCAAGGTCATCTGGCTCAAGGACAAGGCGCCCGGCAGAGACACCGTCAAGGTTCGCTCTGTACAGGCCAAGTAAGCGCATGGCAGGTCAAGAACCGGATCTTTTTCAACGGGATCCCACCTATTGGTTGTAACGCTTTATTAACACTCTTAGGCTTCGGGCATCTGTGGAGATGCTCGATGCCTTTTCGTTATTTCATCAAACAACTTTTGTTACCACCCGGCATTCTTTTGCTGCTGTTGCTGGCCGCTTGGTGGCTGCGCCGCTCACGGCCGCGCCTGGCTGGATTGTGTTTTGCCATTGGCTTTGGCGGAATGTGGCTGATGAGCCTGCCGGTGGTCGTGCAGTGGGGCGCGAAAGCTCTGGAACGCGAGCCACCGTTGGCCCGTGAAGAGTGGGCGACGCTGGCGCAGCGGGCCGACGCGATTGTGGTGTTGGGCTCAGGTCGTGAGCGCGGCGATCTGGCCTGGGGTGAGGATCAGCCGACCGGTGTGGGCCTTGAGCGTCAGCGGTATGCGGCTCGACTGGCGAAGGCATCCGGTTTGCCGATTTTGACCACTGGTGGCCTGCATTACGGTACGCCGCCGACCGAGGCGAAGTTGATGGCGGATTCGTTGCGCGACGATTTTGGCGTGACCGTGCGCTGGCAGGAAGGCGAGAGCCGCACTACGTGGGAAAATGCGAAGTTCACGGCCGATATCTTGTTGCCGCAGGGGATCAAGCGCGTGGTCGTGGTGACGCAGGCCTGGCACATGCCGCGATCGGTATGGAGTTTTCAACAGGCGGGTTTTGAAGTGGTGCCGGCCCCGGTCGGATTTCTCGGAACTGATAACGCGAGACCGTTTGGTGGCTGGCTGCCGGAGTTCAAGTCGATCTGGCAGAGCGGGCAGTTGTTGAATGAAGCGGTGGGGCAGGTGGGGTATTCGCTGTCTTACCGGGCTGACTGATCGTTCCCACGCTCTGCGTGGGAATGCATCCGGTGGCGCTCTGCGCCACATCCGAAGCGGAACGCGGAGCGTCCCCGGCGGCATTCCCACGTGGAGCGTGGGAGCGATCATTGTAGGAGGCTTTAAAGGGTTTTCGACATCCGGCTCGCCATCAGTGCCCAGCCAAACAACAGCAAGCAGACAATGATCAATGGCCACGAGCGCCATTGCAGGTACGGCGTCAGGTTGTGCATCGGTACCACTTCACCGTACAAAATCCCTTGTTCGAACTGCGGAATCTGCTCGGTGATCTGTCCGAACGGGTTGATCAGTCCGGTCACACCGTTGTTGGTTGCACGAATCATCCAGCGCCCAGCCTCAAGCGCGCGCATCTGCGCCATCTGCAAATGTTGCAGCGGACCGATCGAGGTACCGAACCAGGTGTCATTGCTGATCGTCAGCAGCAAATCACTGCGCGCCGACAGGCTGGCGGCAAATTCCGGATACACCACTTCGTAGCAGATAAACGGTGCGATCTGATAACCCTTGGCCTGCAACAACGCCTGATCGGCCGGGCCACGGGCAAAGTCGGACATTGGCAGGTCGAAGAAGGCGATCAGCCCGCGCAATACATCCTGCAGTGGCACGTATTCGCCGAAGGGCACCAGTTTCTGTTTCAGATAAGTACCGTCGCCTTCGCCGACCACGGTGATGCCATTGAAGAAGCGTTTTTCGTGACGAACGGTTTCGCGGATCGGTACACCAGTGATCAGCGCCGATTTACGCTCGGCGGCGAAGGTGCCCATCATGGTCAGGTAGCCCTCGGCGGACTCCTTCAATACCGGCACGGCGGTTTCCGGCCAGATCAGCAGGTCCACCGGTTTCGAGCGGAAGCTCAAATCGCGATACAAAGCCAACTGCGCGTTGAGCTCAGCCGGATCCCATTTCATGCTTTGCGCGACGTTACCCTGAATCGCGGCAACACTCAGCGGCGCGCCGGAGGGGCTGGTCCAGGCATGGCCCTTGAGCGCAGTGCCGGCCACCCAAGGGCCAACCAGCAGCACCAAACCTGCGGCAACAAAACCTTTGCGGCCGGTTTGCAGCAGGCGTGGGGCGTTGTAGATCAGTGCTGCGGTCAGTGCCAGAACGAACGACACCAGCCACATGCCACCCACTGGAGCGAGTCCGGCCAATGGGCCATCGAGCTGGCTGTAACCCGAGTACAGCCATGGGAAGCCGGTGAGGAACCAGCCACGAAACGCTTCCTGGCCGACCCACAAGGCAGCGAACGCCAAGGCATCAGCCACAGGTGCTTCGTTACGGCGCAACCAGCGCGCCCATAACCAGGCCGGCAAGGCGAAGAACCAGGCAATCGCCGCCGTAAACAGCAGCATCAGGAACCCGGCCAACAGCACCGAAGCGCCGCCGAAATGGTGGATGCTGTAATAGATCCAGCTGGTGCCGGCACCAAACAGGCCGAAACCGAAGCACCAGCCACGGCCCAGTGCCTGACGCGGACTCAGCTCGCGCAAACCGGCATAGAACAAGCCGACCGCCAGCAAAGCCAGCGGCCAGATGTTGAAAGGTGCTAGAGCGAAGGTGGTGATTGCACCGGCCGCCACGGCCAGCAGGTTACCGGGCCAGCCGGGGCGGGTTGTCCAGCGCATTTCAGTCCTTAGAATTAACGAGCAATTGGCGTCAGTCGCAGCAAATGAATCCGACGGCTGTCGGCGTTCAGGATGCGGAAACGATAGGCGCCGATTTCAGTGATTTCGTTGCGTTTTGGCAAGTGCCCGAACGCGCTCATCACCAGACCGCCGACGGTGTCGAATTCATCGTCGGAGAACTCGCTGTCGAAAAACTCGTTGAAGTTCTCGATCGGCGTCAGCGCCTTGATCAGGAAGTCACCGCTGGGCAGTGGCTTGATGTAGCTGTCTTCTTCGACGTCGTGCTCGTCTTCGATGTCGCCAACGATCTGTTCCAGCACGTCTTCAATCGTTACCAGACCGGCCACGCCGCCGTATTCGTCGATGACGATGGCCATGTGGTTGTGGTTGGCGCGGAATTCACGCAACAACACGTTCAGGCGCTTGGACTCCGGCACGAAGGTGGCCGGGCGCAGCAGATCCTTGATGTTGAAGCTGTCGCCGTTTTCCTTGAGGATCAGCGGCAGCAGATCCTTGGCCAGCAGTACGCCCATCACGTCGTCATGGCTTTCGCCGATCACCGGATAGCGCGAGTGGGCCGAGTCGACCACGGCCGGGAGGAATTCACGGGGTGTCTGGGTCGCCTTGATGCTGATCATCTGCGAACGCGGCACCATGATGTCGCGTACTTGCAGGTCAGCCACCTGAATGGCGCCTTCGACGATGGCCAGCGCTTCGCTGTCCAGCAGTTTGTTCTGATGTGCATCACGCAGCAGCTCGAGAAGCTCCTGACGGTTCTTCGGCTCGTGGGCAAAAGCCTGGGTCAGTTTACCCAGCCATGACTTCTGCCCGTTGCTCGATCGATCTTCGCTCATAGCGATTACTCTGAATCCTTTGTTGTAACGATAGGGGATGTTTCGGGTTCGTCGTCCGCGTACGGATCGGGGTAGCCCAGTTCGGCAAGCAACTCGCGTTCCAGTGCTTCCATTTCTTCGGCTTCTTCGTCATCTATATGGTCGTAACCCAGCAGATGCAAGCAGCCGTGAATGACCAGATGTGCCCAGTGGGCCTTTAGTTCCTTGCCTTGTTCGGCGGCTTCACGCTCGACCACCGCCACGCAGATCACCAGATCGCCTAGCAATGGAATGTCGAGAAACTCGTCGGGTACTTCGGCCGGGAACGACAGGACGTTGGTCGCGTAATCCTTGTGGCGCCAGGTGTGATTGAGCTCGCGGCCTTCTTCCTCATCAACCAGACGAATGGTCATTTCCGAGTCGGCGGTGCGCTGGCGCAGGGCAAGTTCGCACCACAGGCGGAAGTCGGCTTCACTCGGCGCGTTCGCTTCAGTCGCGATTTGCAGGTCTAGCTCAAGCATTTCGCGAGGTGTCCTTGGGTGCTTCGTCACGGTTTTCGAAGCGCTCGTAGGCTTCGACGATCCGCTGGACCAAAGGATGGCGCACGACGTCTTTCGGCTGGAAGTGTGTGAAGCTGATGCCCGGCACGTCTTTGAGCACTTCGATCACATGATGCAGGCCGGACTTGGTGCCACGCGGCAGGTCGACCTGGGTGATGTCACCGGTGATGACTGCGGTGGAGCCGAAGCCGATCCGGGTCAGGAACATCTTCATCTGTTCGACGGTGGTGTTCTGGCTTTCGTCGAGAATGATGAAGCTGTTGTTCAGCGTGCGACCGCGCATGTAGGCCAGCGGCGCAACTTCAATCACCTGGCGTTCGATCAGCTTGGCCACGTATTCAAAGCCGAGCATCTCGTAGAGTGCGTCGTAGAGCGGGCGCAGGTACGGGTCGATCTTCTGCGACAGGTCGCCGGGCAGGAAGCCGAGTTTTTCACCCGCTTCAACCGCCGGACGCACCAGCAGGATGCGGCGGATCTGCTCGCGTTCCAGAGCATCGACAGCGCAGGCCACGGCCAGATAGGTCTTGCCGGTACCGGCCGGACCGATGCCGAAGTTGATGTCGTTACCGAGGATTTCCTTCACATAGCGCAGTTGATTCAAACCGCGTGGGCGAATCATGCCTTTCTTGGTGCGCAGGGCGACAGAGGCTTCGGCGGGGGCGTGATTGTCCAGCTCGACCACGGCCGATTCCTGGAGGAACAGGTGCACGAGGTCCGGCGACAGCTCAGTACCTTTGGTTTCCCGGTACAGGCGGCGCAGCAGGTTTTCCGCAGACGTGGTGTGCTTGGGGTCGCCGATCAACTCGAACTGGTTTCCGCGGTTGCGGATCTCGATGGTCAGGCGCTGTTCGATCAAGCGCAAATGCTCGTCGAATTGCCCGCACAGATTGGCGAAGCGGCGAGCCTCAAAAGGCTCGAGGATAAAACGATGTGGTTCTATGGGTGCGTTCAAGGTCGTATTTAGCCGCCCTGGGGCAATTAAGATGAAATCAAGGATAACGCCAGAGGCCTGGGTGCGAAAGCTCTTAAATATTCTTGGCGTCGAGACCGCCAAGATCGCAGCCTCCGGCAGCTCCTACAGGGGAATGTAATCCATGTAGGAGCTGCCGAAGGCTGCGATCTTTTGCATTTATTGGATCAGCGAGCCACGCAGCGAGTGCGGTTGCGCCGCGTCGATGTGCACATCGGCGAACTGGCCGATCAGGGTCGGATTGTCGCAGCGGAAGTTGACGATTCGATTATTCTCGGTGCGCCCTTGCAGCTCGCCCGGGTCTTTCTTCGAATAGTCGGTGACCAGAATGCGCTGGATCGAGCCGACCATTTGTCGGCTGATCTCAAAGCCTTGCTGATTCAGGCGATGTTGCAGGGCGTTCAGGCGTTCCTTTTTCAACTCTTCCGGGGTCTCGTCGGCCAGATCGGCCGCCGGGGTACCCGGGCGCTGGCTGTAAACGAACGAGTAGGAGAAGTCGAAACCGACATCGGCAATCAGCTTCATCGTCTGTTCGAAGTCTTTCTCGGTCTCGCCGGGGAAGCCGACGATGAAGTCCGAACTGATGCAGATGCCCGGTACCGCCGCACGCAGTTTGCGCAGCTTGGATTTGTACTCCAGCGCCGTGTGGTTGCGCTTCATCGCCGCGAGAATCCGGTCGGAACCCGATTGCACCGGCAAGTGCAGATGCTTGACCAGTTCCGGGACGTCGGCGTGGGCCTGGATCAGGCTGTCGGAGAATTCCAACGGGTGCGAAGTGGTGTAGCGAATGCGGTCGATGCCGTCGATGGCGGCGACAACACGGATCAATTCGGCGAGATCAGCCAGACGTCCGTCATGGGTCGTACCGCGATAGCCATTGACGTTCTGCCCCAGCAGCGTCACTTCACGCACGCCGTTTTCGGCGAGGTGAATGACTTCGGCGACCACGTCATCGAATGGCCGGCTGACTTCTTCGCCACGGGTGTAAGGCACCACGCAGAACGTGCAGTACTTGCTGCAACCTTCCATCACCGACACATAAGCGCTCGGGCCATCAATACGCGGCTCGGGCAAATGGTCGAATTTTTCGATTTCCGGGAACGAAACGTCGACTTGCGGCAGCTTGGTGATACGCGCGGCGTCGATCATTTCCGGCAGGCGGTGCAGGGTCTGCGGGCCGAAGACCACGTCGACGTACGGCGCGCGATCACGAATCGCCGCGCCTTCCTGGCTGGCCACACAACCGCCAACGGCGATCACCATCTCTGGGTTGGCCAGTTTCAGTTCGCGCCAGCGGCCGAGCTGCGAATACACGCGATCCTGGGCGCGCTCGCGGATCGAGCAGGTGTTGAGCAGAATCACGTCGGCGTCTTCAGCACGCGCGGTGACTTCCAGGGCCTGATGTTCACCCAGCAGATCGACCATGCGCGAGCTGTCGTACTCGTTCATCTGGCAACCGTGGGTTTCGATGTAAAGCTTCTTGGCCATGGATTAGGGTCATCACGTGATTCAAAGAACCGCGCATTATAGGGAACAAGCCTTCAGGTTCCTACCGCTGCGCGTCCGGTGGCTATGCTATAGTTTGCGCCCTCATTTTTATCCCCGATGTTATCCCCCCGCCATGACCAAACGCGAAGCTCCAATCTATAAGGTGATTTTCCTCAACCAGGGCCAGGTGTTCGAAATGTACGCCAAGCAGATCTATCAAAGTGATCTGTGGGGCTTTCTGGAAGTGGAAGAGTTCGTCTTTGGCGAGCGCACGCAAGTGGTCGTCGATCCGAGCGAAGAAAAGCTCAAGGCGCAGTTCGAAGGCGTGGTGCGCAGCTTTGTGCCGATGCATTCGATTGTGCGCATCGATGAAGTGGAACGTCTGGGCACCCCGAAAATCAGCGAAGCCCGCGGCGCGGTCGGCAATGTGATGCCGTTTCCGATGCCGATGCCTGAGAAGTAAGCTTCAAGACCTGCTCGCGAAGAGGCCAGAAAAATCTATAGAGAAATCAGGGAAGAGGCGAAAACGGCGTACGCCCATCGGCGCTCTGCAGTTCCATCAGGTATTTACGGAAAATTTGCCCGAGCACCTGGGTCGCGGTTTCAAGGTCTTCGCGGGACATTTTTTCGGAGACTTCGTCGGCCGTGTCCAGCGCGTCTTCAGCGCCGTTGACCGCGGCCATCTTCAGCACGATGTACGCCTGAATATTGTTGGCCTGCACGCCTTCACCGTGGAAGAACATGGTGCCAAGTTTGAATTGCGCCTGAGCGTGGCCTTGCAACGAGGCTTTTTCGAAATAGCTCAAGGCTTGATTGAGGTCGCGTGGGGCATTCTTGCCGTCGTAGTAGAACTCACCCAACTCGTATTGCGCTTGCGCATCCCCTTCGTCCGCGGCTTTCTGGCAAGCAGCCAGTGCCTGCGTGACGTCTTGCGGCTGAGTATTGAGGGTGCAACGACCCATCGCCGGGATCAACAACGAGTTGCCGCCTGCTTGTGCATGCGCGAGCAGGGGCTGAAGGAGCAACAGGCAGCCCAAGGCAAGGGTGCGGCCGGTGCGGTTCATGGGAATCGACTTACCTCTGAAGGGCACGCGGACCCATCGAGGGATCCAATAAGCGCGCATTATGAAATAAGCAGGGCCAACCTTACAAAGTCTTTACTCGTTTTTCTGCTGCGCGGGGAATATATCGACCACTTTAGGGGAGATTTTTAGCAGGGGCATCGGAAAAACAGCGTCGATGTAGGTGAATGCTGACGCTGGTGATAGCCAACGTCAGCGGTAGTGCGGTTATTTCAGTGCGGCGAAGGCGCGCTCGGCAGCGTCCAGTGTCAGTTTCAACTCGGCTTCGCCGTGGGCGATCGAGGTAAACCCGGCTTCGAAGGCGCTCGGCGCCAGGTACACGCCACCTTCCAGCATCAGGTGGAAGAAGCGACCGAACAGGGCAGCGTCGCTGGCCATCACATCTTCAAAGGTTACGATGTCGTCGGCGCCGCTGAAGTACAGACCGAACATGCCGCCAGCCTGCGTGGTCACGAACGGAATGCCAGCAGCATCGGCGCGTTGTTGCAGGCCATCGAGCAGGCGCGTGGTGTAGTCGGTCAGCTCGGCGTGGAAACCCGGACGGCTGATCAAACGCAGCGTGGTCAAACCGGCGGCCATCGCTAGTGGGTTACCCGACAGCGTGCCGGCCTGATACACCGGGCCCAGCGGCGCAATACGCTGCATGATTTCACGCTTGCCGCCGAAGCAGCCGACCGGCATGCCGCCACCGATGATCTTGCCGAAGGTGGTCAGGTCTGGATTGACGCCGTAATACGCCTGAGCACCGCCGAGGGCAACGCGGAAACCGGTCATCACTTCGTCGAAAATCAGCACCACGCCATGCTTGTCGCACAGCGTGCGCAGGCCTTCTAGGAAGCCCGGCGCTGGTGGTACGCAGTTCATGTTGCCGGCCACTGGCTCAACGATGATGCAGGCCACTTCCTGGCCGACTTCAGTGAGCATCTTCTCAACCGCGTCGATGTCGTTGAACGGCAGGGTCAGGGTGTGTTTGGCGAACGCCGCCGGCACACCGGCCGAGCTCGGTACGCCCTGGGTCAGTGCGCCGGAACCGGCCTTGACCAGCAGGCTGTCGGAGTGGCCGTGATAGCAGCCCTCGAACTTGATGATGCTGTCACGGCCGGTGTAACCACGGGCCAGACGGATCGCGCTCATGGTCGCTTCGGTGCCGGAGCTGACCATGCGCACCATGTCCATCGATGGCACCAGCGAGCAGACCAGATCGGCCATCTCGGTTTCCATCGCGGTCGGCGCACCGTACGACAAGCCGTGTTGCAGCTGATTGCGCACTGCGTCCAGCACGTCCGGGTGGCTGTGGCCGAGGATCATCGGACCCCACGAACCAACGTAATCGACATAACGCTTGTCGTCTTCGTCGGTAACGTAAGCACCTTCAGCGTGCTTGAAGAACAGCGGCGTGCCGCCAACGCTCTTGAACGCACGAACGGGCGAGTTCACGCCACCGGGGATGTGTTTCTGGGCATTGGCAAACAGCGTTTCGGAACGAGACATGATCGGGCTCTCAAATCAGACTTTCAGTAATTCATTGAACGCGCGGGCGCGGCGGGTCACTTCGGCGGTGCTCTCGGCACCAAACAGACCGTGGACTACGGCGAGCAGGTCGACCCCATGGGCCACCAGCGGCGCGGCGTTGTCGAGGGTGATGCCGCCAATCGCGCAGATTGGCAGGTGCAGCGTGCGCTTGGCTTCGTCGAGCAGATCGAGGCTGCAGGTCGGCGCGCCGGGCTTGGTGTTGGAGTTGAAGAAGCGACCGAAGGCGACATAACTCGCACCTTCTTTGGCCGCTTGTTCGGCCAGCGCGATTTGCGCGTGGCAGGTCGAACCGATGATCGCTTTCGAGCCGAGCAGGGCGCGGGTCGGCGACAGCGGGCCGTCGGTCTGGCCGAGGTGCACGCCAACGTTGAGGCGCGCCGCCAGTTCAGCATCATCATTGATGATCAACTGCGTCTTGTAGCGCTCGCACAGATCGCGCAGCGCTTCGGCCTCGCGCAGACGGCGGGCCTCATCGTTGCTCTTGTCGCGGTATTGCAGCAGGGTGACGCCGCCTTCCAGCGCCGCCTCCACGTAAGACAGAAACTTGCCGGCCAGCAACTGGCTGTCGGTAATGGCATACAGGCCACGTAGTTTCATCAGGCAGACCTCACGACGTTACGAGCAGAAATCCAGCGGCAGGCGACGCGGGACGAACTGGCCTTTGCCCAGTTGTTCGGCATCGCGCAGGGTGCGCCAGGTGTAATCCAAAGCACTGCGCACAGCGCTGGCCAGGTGTTCGCCCTGGGCCAGACGACCGGCGAGGGCGCTGGCCAGTGTGCAACCGGAACCGTGATAGCTGCCCGGCAGACGCTGGCAGATAAAGGTTTCACGCAGGCCGTCGCGGCTGTAAACGCGGTTGTGGATTTCAGTTTCGTCGCCATGGCCGCCGGTGATCAGCAGGTTTTTGACGAACGGCAGGAGTTTTTCAGCGCACTCGTCCGCAGTGCCTTCGGGCAGTTCGGCGAGGATTCGCGCTTCAGGAAGGTTAGGGGTGGCAATGATCGACAGCGGCAGCAGACGCTCACGCATCGCGTAACCCACCTCGTCCTTGCCCAGGCGTCCGCCGCCGCCGGCGCGCAGCACCGGGTCGCAGACCACCGGCAAGTGCGGGTGCGCGGAAAGCAGTTCGACAACGGTGTCGACCATTTCCAGCGAACCGAGCATGCCCAGTTTGACTGCCGCGACTTCGGAGTCGTTGAGTACGGCATTGGCTTGAGCCAACACCCACTCACGGTCGAGGACGCGGAAGTCAGTGACGTTGACGGTGTCTTGCACGGTCAGGGCGGTGACGGCCGGAGCCGCATGGCAACCCTGCGCGAGCAGGGCTTCGATATCTGCCTGCAAGCCGGCGCCACCACTTGGGTCGTGGCCGGAGAGACAGAGGACAACGGGGCGGGAGCTGTAGATATTCATGGTGCGCGAGCTTACCACCAAAGCTGATTTTCGGGTTCAGTGCTGTTGTGGCGGGTCGATAACCCGGCAAGAGATTGCGACCATGCTGTCACAAGTTGACCAACTCAACAGCTCTAGCCCGCTGCTTTGCTCTGGAACGCCCGTTCTAGAGCCTTTGTAGGAAAAATTTCAATGGTGCTCAATGGCCATCAACGGCTATGCTAGTCTGGATCCAAACCAATAACAGGTAATACCGGTTTTACGTCTACTCAAAGGGAATGGGGGGGCTTCCTGACACAACCGGACGAGCCACGCTGGGGCTTCAATGCGCTATTTGCTGATGTTGTTGTTCTGCTTGCCCCTCATGGCGAGCGCCGTCGAATTCGACGAATTTACCCAGAGCCTCCCTCTGGGCCGGTCGCTGCAAGTGTTCGAAGACCCGAGCGGTCAGGCGAGCATTGCCGATGTTCGCGCGCAGGCTGCCGCCGGCAATTTCAAACCCCACGATAAAGCCACGCTTAATGCCGGTTACTCGCGTTCGGCGTTCTGGCTGAAAATTGACCTGCATTACCGTCCGAGCAATCCCGCCGCCCAGCGCACCTGGCTGCTGGAACTGGCTTATCCACCGCTTGACCATCTCGACCTCTATACGGCCGACGCCAATGGCGACTACCGCCTCGTCCGACAAACCGGCGACGCCTTGCCGTTCGCCAGTCGCGAGATCCGCCAGAACAACTATTTGTTCGACCTCGCTTTCGCACCGGGTCAACAACAAACCGTGTACCTGCGACTGGCCAGTGAAGGCTCGATTCAGGCGCCGGTGACGTTGTGGTCGAGCACGGCGTACCTCGAAGATCAGCCGGTGCGCCTGTATGTGCTGGGGATCATTTATGGCGTGCTGTTGGGGATGCTGGTCTACAACCTGTTCATCTACCTGAGTGTGCGCGACACCAGTTACCTCTATTACATCTTCTATATCGCCTCGTTTGGCCTTTATCAGCTGTCGGTGAACGGTGCGGCGGTGGAGTATTTCTGGCCGGACAATCCGTGGTGGGCCAACGCGGCCACGCCATTTTTCATCGGCTGTGCGGGGCTGTTCGGCAGTCAGTTCGCCCGCAGTTTCCTGCAGACCAAAAACCATAGTCGCTGGCTTGATCGCTTGCTGATTGCACTGATCGCGTTCGGTGCGCTGGTGGTCGGTTTGTCGCTGATGACCAGTTACGCACTGTCGCTGCGTCTGGCGACGATATTGGCACTGACCTTCACTGTGGTGATTTTTGCCGCCGGGATTCTGGCCTGGTGGCGTGGTTTGCGCGTGGCGCGCTATTTCATCATCGCGTGGTCGGCGTTTCTGCTCGGCGGCATCGTCAACACGCTGATGGTGCTCGGCCTGCTGCCGAACGTATTCCTGACCATGTATGCCAGCCAGATCGGCTCAGCTATCGAAGTGGCGCTGCTGTCGCTGGCACTGGCCGACCGGATCAATGCGATGCGCGAGCAACAGGCGAAGACCCTGTATGACGCCGGGCAGAAACTCGAAGTGCTCAACCAGCAACTGGCCCACAGCAACAAACTCAAGGACGAATTCCTCGCGACCCTGACCCACGAACTGCGCACACCGATGAACGGCGTGATCGGTTCGCTGGAGCTGATGCAGACCGTCGAGCTGGATCCGGAGCTTGAGCAATACCAGCAGACCGCCGCCGGTTCCGCGCGGGACATGATGCGCATGGTCAACGGCATCCTCACCCTCACGGAATTGCAGGCCGGCAAGCTCAAGGCTGCGCCGGGCAGTTTCAGCCTGCGCGCGGTGGTCGAAGCGTTGCGCGTGCAGTTCGACAGCAACGCGGCGAGCAAGTCGCTGGACTTCAAGGTCGAGGTGCTGCCGACCCTGCCAGATCGCCTGTACGGCGACAGCGCCAAACTCGCGCAATGCCTGGAATGCCTGCTGGACAACGCGATCAAGTTCACCCGCGTCGGCGGGCTGGCGCTGCGGGTGACCGGCAAACCGTCGACGGACAATCGCCTGGCGTTGTCGTTTGCGGTGATCGACACCGGCATCGGTTTTACCGATCTGGGCGAGGCGACGATGTACCAGCGCTTCTTCCAGCTCGACGGTTCGATGACCCGCGAATACGGCGGACTGGGCGTGGGGCTGGCGATCTGCCGACAGTTGGTTGAGCTGCTCGGCGGCAAGCTCACTCATCGCTCGGAGCCCGGACGTGGCAGCCGTTTTCAACTGGACGTTGAGTTTGAACTGCCGGCGGTTGAAGCTGCGCCGATCGTCGCGCCTTCGCACGATTGTGTGCGTGCGCCGCAGGACTGCACGGTGCTGCTGGTGGATGACAACAGTGTCAACCAACTGGTGATGCGTGGCATGTTGCTCAAGCTCGGCTTTCGCGTGCGTACCGCCGACAACGGCGCGGCGGCATTTGATTGCTTGCAACGAGAGACTTTCGACGCAGTGCTGATCGATTGCCAGTTGCCGGCTTACGACGGCGCGTCATTGTGCTGCCAGATTCATGCGTTGCCGGGCTGCGCGAACTTGCCGGTATTCATGCTGGCGCTAACTGCCGACCGAGAGCTTTGCGCAACGGGGGCGCCGGTCGATTACTTGAGCAAACCCGTAAAATTCGAAGATCTGCAATCTGCGCTGGAGCGGCGGGTGTTGTGCTGCTAACAGGGTAAAAGCGCCGCAAATTCGGCGGATATGACACTTTGACCGGTTGCGGAGCGGTGCTTAACTGGGTTCCTTGGTTGCCCGAAGGAGCCCGTAATGAACCTGCATCAGTTCGCCGAAACTCACGAAGTCACCAACCAGCCACCGTCGCTGGACGGCACTAACCTGTACCGCATCGACCTGCCGTTGCAGGAGTGGTCGCGGCGCTTTGGTGCCGGGTGGGCGGAGTCGCGGATCGATGCCTACGGTGCACTCGCTGGTGGGCCGTTGATGGAAGCCGGGTTCCTCGCCAACCAGAACAAACCAACGTTCGCCAGCCATGACCGCTACGGTCATCGCATCGATCTGGTGGAATTTCATCCGGCCTATCACGAACTGATGGGCACGGCGATCGAGCATGGCCTGACGTCGCTGCCATGGACCCATCCACAGGACGGCGCGCATGTCGCGCGCGCCTCGATGACCTATCTGCACAGCCAGGCAGAAGCCGGCAGCGGTTGCCCGTTGACCATGACCTTCGCCAGTGTGCCGGCCCTGCGTTTGCAGGCGAACATCGCTGAGCAGTGGCTACCGAAAGTCCTCGCCACCGAATACGACCCACGCAACGTCGGCATGGCGCACAAGGCCGGCGTGACCATCGGCATGGCCATGACCGAGAAACAGGGTGGCACCGACGTGCGCGCCAATACCACAAAGGCTTACCCGGTCGGCGCCAGTGGCCCGGGTCAGGCTTATGAACTGGTCGGGCACAAGTGGTTCTGCTCGGCGCCGATGTGCGATGCGTTTCTGACCTTGGCGCAGACCGACAAGGGTTTGAGTTGTTTCCTGCTGCCACGGCATCGCCCGGACGACACGCGTAATCAGTTCTACATCCAGCGCCTGAAAAACAAACTCGGTAACCAGTCCAACGCCTCCAGCGAAGTGGAGTTCCGTGGCGCGCTGGCGTGGATGGTTGGTGAGGAGGGGCGCGGCGTGCCGACTATTATCGAGATGGTCGCTATGACTCGGTTCGACTGCATGGTCGGTTCCAGCGCGTTGATGCGTCAGGCGCTGACCCAGGCCAGCCACCACTGCGCACACCGCAAGGTCGGCGGCAAACTGCTCAGCGAACAGCCGTTGATGCAAAACGTCCTGGCTGATCTGGCCTTGGAAAGCGAAGCCGCGCTGGCCCTGAGTTTGCGCATGGGCAAGGCGCTGGATCATCTGGATGATCGCCACGAAGCGCAATTTGCGCGGCTGGTGACGGCGGTGGGCAAGTATTGGATCTGCAAGCGTGCGCCGGGGATGATCAACGAAGCGGCGGAATGCATGGGCGGCGCCGGGTATGTCGAGGACAGCATCCTGCCGCGTCTGTACCGTGAGGCACCGGTGAACTCGACGTGGGAAGGTTCGGGGAATGTGCAATGTCTGGACGTACTGCGGGCGTTGTCGAAAGAGCCGGGTGTGCTTGATGTGTTGTTCAGCGAATTGGGCGACGGGCACGGTGACAAGCGCCTGGCCGCGCATATTCAGCAGTTGCAGGCGCAGTTCAAGGACACCAGTGACATTCAGTATCGGGCTCGGCAACTGACCGAAGACATCGCGCTTGGTTTACAGGCCAGGCTTTTATTGGAGGCCGGAAATTCAACGGTCAGCGATGCCTTCATCGCCAGCCGCCTGAGCGGTGGCGGCCGGGTTTACGGCGCCTTGCCGCGTGGGCTAGACGTCGAAGCTATCGTCGCCCGCTCGACCCCGCAAGGTTTCTGACCGCAATCTCCCCAACACTACAAAACCCTGTGGGAGCTGGCTTGCCAGCGATGGCGGCCTGTCAGTCAACACTGATGTTGCATGTGCCGGCCTCATCGCTGGCAAGCCAGCTCCCACAGGGGTTCGCTTTGTCTGAAAGATTTGGGTACACCCACAACGCCACTGTTCCCGTGACGCCACGATGCAGGCAAGATGAAGCTCTGCAAGTCAGAACACAGGAAGCTGATCGTGACCGAAGCGTTTATTGTCGTTCAAACCGCCGAACAAGCCGTGGACCGTCTGGCCGAGCTGCATGAGCGGGCCACCACTGCGCTGAACTCGGCGCTCAAGCGTTACCTCAAGGATCGCGTCGAACCCGACGCTGCGCAGCGTGCTCTGTTTCGTTATCCCGAACTGCGTCTGACCTATCATTGCCAGGGCGAAGTGCCGCAGACCACCCGCGCTTATGCCAAGGTGCAACTGCCGGGCACCTATAGCGTCACCGTCACCCACCCGGCGGCGTTCCGCAAATACCTGCTCGAACAGTTGGTGCCGTTGATGCACGACTTCACCGTGACTGTGGAAGTCGGCGTCAGCCAGCAAAACATTCCGTATCCGTACGTGGTCGAGCAGGGCGATGAACTCGCCGGCTCTGGCGTCACCGCTGCCGTGCTGGCGCGGGTGTTCCCGAGCACCGACTTGTCTGCCGCTACCGATGGCATCGCCGACGGTCTTTACGACTGGGAAAACACCGATCCGCTGCCGCTGGCCTTGTTCGACGCCGCGCGCGTGGATTTCTCCCTGCGCCGTCTGGTGCACTACACGGGCAGCGACTGGCGGCATGTGCAGCCGTGGATTCTACTGACCAACTATCACCGCTATGTCGACCAGTTCATCGTCCATGGTCTGGAACAGTTGCGCCGCGACCCGCGTTTCGTGCGCATGGTCTTGCCGGGCAACGTGATCATCGAGAAGGGCATGGATCACGGCGAAGCGTCGGCGATTGCTGCCGGTGTGGTCTGGCACCGTTACCAGATGCCGGCCTATCACCTGATCGCCAGCGATGGCCACGGCGTGACGCTGGTCAACATCGGCGTCGGCCCGTCCAACGCCAAGAACATCACCGACCACTTGGCGGTGCTGCGTCCGCATTGCTGGCTGATGATCGGCCACTGCGGCGGCCTGCGTCAGTCGCAGACCATCGGCGACTATGTGCTGGCCCACGCTTACATGCGTCGCGACGGCATTCTCGACCGTGTGGTGCCGCCGAACATCCCGATCCCGGCCCTGGCAGAAGTGCAAATGGCGTTGCAACAGGCTGCCGCCAATGTCACTGGCGAGAAGGGCGATGATCTGAAAAAACGCCTGCGCACCGGCACCGTGCTGACCTATGACGATCGTAACTGGGAATTGCGCTGGGCGCAGGAACGACCGTTGATCAACCTGTCCCGCGCCGTGGCCGTGGACATGGAAAGCGGCACGATTGCAGCGCAGGGTTATCGCCTGCGGGTCCCATATGGCACGTTGCTCTGCGTTTCAGATAAACCGCTGCACAGTGAAATCAAACTGCCGGGTTCGGCCAATGCCTTCTATGAACGCGCGGTCAGCCAGCACTTGAAGATCGGCATTGAAGCGGTGGACCTGCTGCGCACTGAACTCAACTCGTTGCACTCGCGCAAATTGCGCAGCTTCGACGAGCCGCCGTTCCGTTAACGCTTAGTCGTGGTCATTTGGCGGTCGGGGCACTAGCATTGTCAGCCCTGATCGCTAAATGTCTGCTCTCTTATGTCTCGTCCCCCGCGTCCACCTTCCCGCCGCCCCGGCGCGAAGCCTCAGTCGTCCGCGCCGCGCCGTGTTGCCAAGGCACCCCCGGCAGAGCCGAAACTGATCCTGTTCAACAAACCGTTCGATGTGCTGACGCAATTCAGCGACGGTGAAGGGCGGGCGACGCTCAAGGATTTCATCGATGTGCCCGGCATTTATCCGGCCGGACGCCTGGATCGCGACAGTGAAGGATTGTTGCTGCTGACCAACGACGGGCAGTTGCAGGCGCGTATCGCCGATCCGAAACACAAACTGGCGAAGACCTATTGGGTGCAGGTCGAAGGTGTGCCGACGGCTGAGCAATTGCAGCGCTTGCGCGATGGCGTTGAACTGAATGACGGCATGACCTTGCCCGCCGAAGCGCGGCAGCTGGATGAGCCTGAGTTGTGGCCGCGCAATCCGCCGGTGCGTTTTCGCGCGACCATACCGACGTCATGGCTGGAACTGGTGATTCGCGAAGGGCGCAACCGTCAGGTACGGCGCATGACGGCGGCGGTAGGCCTGCCGACATTGCGGTTGGTGCGGGTGAAGATTGGTGACTGGACGATCGACGGACTCGATCAGGGCCAGTGGAAGGAAGTGCCGGCGCGCTTATAAAGCGCCGGATTCGATCAGGCCGATCACCACACTCTTGATGATGAACGCGGCCACGCCCAGGCCCAGTACGAAGAACAGAATGAGCGAGCCAAAGCGCCCGGCTTTGGACTTCTTCGCCAGATCCCAGACGATGAAACCCATGAAAATGATCAGGATGCTGACCAGACCGGTCATCATCCACTCTTCTAATAAGGCTGGATCCATTGGGTTTCTCCGACGCGCATGGGGCTAAAAGGGCGCGGCGAGTATACGCCAAGGTGTGTGGGGTGACATTGATCTGGGTCTGATCCGGAACTGTTGCCCTCACCCTAGCCCTCCCGAAACGTCGGACCGCCCGGAGGGAGAGGGGACTGACCGGGGGATGCTCGCAAAATACGCCGACCTGAACGTTCTGTTGTGAATCCATAATCGACTCAATCTTTCAGGTCGATGTATGACGCCAGACTCCTCGGCCGGCCCCCTCTCCCTTTGGGCGGTCCGACGTTTCGGGAGGGCTGGGGTGAGGGGCTTTTGATCAGTTGCGCAGGTGGGTCAAGGGCAGTTCTGTGCTGTTGAGCACCTGATTCAGTACGAAGCTTGAACGAACGCTGGTCACCCCTTCAATCCGGGTCAGGTGTCCCAGCAATAGCTTCTGATAGTGATCCATATCCGGCACCACCACCTTCAACTGGTAATCTGCATCCACCCCCGTCACCAGACTGCACTCCAACACCTGCGGCAACGTGCGAATCGCCGCTTCGAAGTTCTCGAATCGCTCTGGCGTGTGTCGGTCCATGCCGATCAGCACATACGCCGTCAGGCTCAACCCAAGCATTTTGCGATCGAGCAATGCCACCTGACGCGAAATATACCCGTCGTCTTCCAGTTGCTTGACCCGGCGCGAGCAAGGGGAGGGCGACAGACCGATGCGCTCGGCCAGCTCCTGGTTGGAGATGCGGGCGTCGCGCTGCAATTCCGCCAAAATACTCAGGTCGTAACGGTCGAGTTTGCTCATCAATCTGTCCTTGGTTGTAACTATTGCGGCAGATTATCTATCCAGGGTTAAAAATTGCGCAAGTGGTGTTTATTTCAGCAATCTTCGCAATCCTCTGTCGCCGTCTCAGGCCTATTCTTATCACCAGAATCACTGCTCGGTAACACAGTCCACGCGGCCCGCCCTATCCGGCCTGCCGCGGCCGCCACCCCCACCGGGGTTGTGCCGGCCCCCGAGCTGCACACTGTCCAGAAGACGGCGTGAGGTGAGCCGACGTCAAAAGCGTCGAGCCAGGACGAAGTTCTCTAAAGGGAGGCCGACGGGTCTCCCTTTTTTCTTGCCTGCGATTTCATGCTGGACGCTCAATAAATAAGTTGCGTGACTGATAACCTGTTGCAGAACCCGGTGTGTGTATTCCCGGTCTTAGTGACAAGCCCTCTTACATTTACAGGCCCCGCAGTGAGAAAAAGCATGAATTCGCGCATCTGGCGTCTGGCCGGTGTTGGTTTGCTGTGTGTGAGTGTCAGTGCGCAAGCGCTTGCCGATGAACCGCAGAATCGCGGGCCGGAGGGCGGTGGCCATGGCCAGGACCATCAGGGCAATAATCAGGGCCATGGCGGCAACAATCAGCCGCGTCCGCAGAATAATCAGCCACAGCAGAATCAGCCGCGCCCGCAGAACAACGAGATCATTCGTGGCGACAACAGCCGCCAGTTCGAGCACAACGGCAACAACAATGGTCCGTGGCAAAACCACGACCAGAATCGTCCGGCGTATAACCCCAACCCGGTGCGCCAGCCGCCACCACCGCCACAACTGCCGGCCAATAGCCTGCCGATCCAGCCACGGCCCGATACCGTGCGCCAGACCCAGGAACCGCGTCAGGGTTACTACCGCGACGAGCGCCCGCAAAACGGTTATCACAATCAGCAATGGCAGACCGGTAACCGGCCCAATGACAATCGCTGGCCGGGCCGTCCGGATGGTCATGGCAATGGCTGGGGGCCTGGTCCGCAATATCGACCGGGGCATGTGATCGACCGTTTCCCGGATCGTGACTACCGCGTGCCGTATCGCGGTCAGGATTACTTCTACTCCGCAGGCTACTGGTATCGCCCACAAGGCCCGCGCTACATCGTCGTGCAGCCGCCACGCGGGATTCGCATTCAGTATTTGCCCGATTACGCCCGTGAAGTGTGGATCGGTGGTTCGCTATTGTTCCTCGCCGCCGGTGCCTACTACGCGTATCAGGAGGCGACCCAGGATTATATAGTCGTCGAGCCGCCGGTTCAGCCACAACCGCAGCCGCAATCCCAAGGTTATGACGTCGAAGCCTATCCGGCCAACGGCCAGTCGCCGGAGCAGGTGCAGCAGGACGGATACCAGTGCTATCAGTACGCCGTGCAGCAAAGCGGTTTCGACCCGCGCACCGCGACGTATCAACCGGCACCCGAAGTGGTGCAGGCGTACCGTCAGGCGCAGGGTAATTGCCTGAGCAGTCGCGGTTATCAGGTCAGTTACTGAAGCCGGGTTTGCGCCCGTTCAGACTTGACCACTTCCTGCGGGTCGGCGTGCACCAGCACCTCGGCTCGCGGGTAGGCCTTGTGAATGGCATCGGCGGCTTGGTCGCTGATGCCGTGGGCCACTGACAGGGTCAATTCCCCCGGCAATTCCAGGTGCAACTGCACAAACCAGTGGTTGCCGGAGATCCGCGTGCGCAAGTCATGCGCGCCCAACACCCCCGGCACGCTGCAGGCCAATTCGAGCATGTGCTGACTGACGTCGGTTGGCAGTTCTTCATCCATTAGCACCGAAAAACTTTCCCGGGCGATCTGGATCGCACTCCACAGGATATAGGCGGCAATGCCGAGTCCGAACCAGGCATCCAGTTGATGCCAGCCGAACCCGGCCAACACCAGCGCCACCAGAATACTGCCGTTGAGTAACAGGTCGGATCGGTAATGCAGTGAGTCGGCACGCACGGCGTTGGAACCGGTCTGCTTGATCACTCGATGCTGCAGCACCAGCAAGGCCACCGTCAGCAGCAATGAGAAAATGATCACGCCAATGCTGATCCACGGTGCGCCAAGCGGTTCCGGATGCTGGATGCGTTCATAGGCTTGAAACGCGATCAATACCGCGCTGCCGCCAATGAACAGCGCCTGCGCCATCCCCGCCAGCGACTCCGCCTTGCCGTGACCATAACGATGATCGTCATCGGCCGGGCGCAGCGCGTAATGCACGGCCAGCAGATTGAGCAGCGAAGCGATGCCATCCAGCGCCGAGTCGGTAAGGCCGGCGAGCATGCTCACCGAGCCGCTGAGCCACCAGGCGATGGCTTTGGCGATGATCAGCGTGCACGCCACCGCTACCGAAGCGCGGGTTGCCAGCCTGAGCAGGCGGGCGTGTTCGGGGCTGGATGTCATTGAACGTCCTTTTTAAGCGGCGGGTTGCAGGCCGAACATCGCCAGTTGTTGAGTGCTGCCCTTGTGTTGAATCAGGCGCGGATCATCCAGTGGGAAATCTCGGCCCAACTCGCTTTCGAGAATAGCCTGCAACTTGTGATTATCGACCTGGCCGTCCGGGCCGATGGCTTGCTTGAGTTTGGCCGGATCGATCTGCGCAGTGTGGCCCGGTTCGAAATAGATCGCACCGGTGGCGAAGTCGACGGCAAACGCGATCAGCCCGGGAATGACGTAGAACAGCAGGCCCACGGCGTCGAGCACGGCAATCGCCGGGTCGATCTTGCCGTCGATCTGCCCGCGCCGGTCCGGGTAGAAAATCGAACCGCACGCGGTAATTTGCGTGAGCAGGGTAGCGACCAGTACACCGCCGATCAGGCGAAAAGGTAAGCGCATGGGGAAATCTCCTGATTCATCTAAGAACGAAGCGTAGTCGTGTGAAGTTAAGACCCTGACGAACGCCTAGCAGTTCGCCGTTATACTCGCGCCTCTGTTTTGGAGCCAGCATGATTTCTTTGCCAATCGATGACGTTTTACCCGCCCTGCGTGAAGCCCTCGCGACACGCCACGAAGCCGTGCTCGAAGCACCGCCGGGCGCCGGTAAAACCACCCGCGTGCCTTTGGCCTTGCTCAATGAAGCGTGGCTGGCCGGGCAGACCATTCTGATGCTTGAACCGCGCCGTCTCGCCGCGCGTGCAGCAGCGGAGCGTTTGGCCAGCGAGTTGGGCGAGAAGGTCGGGGAAACCGTCGGTTATCGCATTCGTCTCGATAGCAAGGTCGGCCCCAATACGCGTATCGAAGTGGTCACCGAAGGCATTCTCACCCGCCGTTTGCAGGATGATCCGGCGCTGGAAGGCGTGGGCCTGCTGATCTTTGACGAGTTTCACGAACGCAGCCTCGACGCCGATCTGGCGCTGGCCTTAAGTCTGAACGGTCGCGAGCTGTTCCGGGCTGAACAGCCGCTGAAGATTTTGCTGATGTCGGCCACGCTGGAAGGCGAGCGTCTGGCCGGGTTGCTGGATGACGCGCCGATCCTGCGCAGCGAAGGCCGCATGTATCCGGTGACGATGCGTTGGGGCCGGCCGTATCAGCCCGGCGAGTACATCGATCAGCGCGTTACGCAAACCGTGCTCGAAGCGCTGCACGACGAAACCGGCAGCCTGTTGGTGTTCCTGCCGGGGCAGGCGGAAATCCGTCGCGTCCATCAACAACTGGCCGACGTCATCGGTGAGCGCAGTGATGTTTTGCTGTGCCCATTGCACGGCGAACTGGACCTCAACGCCCAGCGTGCCGCCATCGACCCGGCGCCGACCGGCCAGCGCAAAGTGGTGCTGGCGACCAACATTGCCGAGACCAGTTTGACCATCAACGGCGTGCGCGTAGTCATTGATGCCGGGCTGGCGCGAGTGCCGCGTTTCGACCCCGGTAGCGGCATGACCCGCCTCGATACTCAGCGGATTTCCAAGGCCAGCGCCACCCAGCGTGCGGGCCGCGCCGGGCGATTGGAGCCGGGCGTTTGCTATCGCTTGTGGTCGCAGGATCAGCACGAACAACTGGCCGCGTATGGCAGTGCGGAAATTCTTTCGGCGGATCTCGCCAGCCTGGCGCTGCAATTGGGGCGCTGGGGTGTCACGCCGGGCGAACTGGTCTGGCTGGATGTTCCGCCGGCGGCCGCTTATGCCCAGGCGCAGGAGTTGTTGCAGCGGCTCGGCGCGCTGGAAGGTGAGGCGCTGACTTCTCACGGTCAGGCCATGGCTGAGTTGCCGGCGCATCCGCGCATCGGGCATTTGCTCCTGCGCGGTCAGGCGCTGGGGCTGGCGAACATGGCCTGCGATGTCGCCGCGCTGCTGGGCGAGCGCGATATCTTGCGCGGTGCCGGGGCAGATTTGCACAGTCGCTTGGTTCTGCTATCCGGCGAAGAACGCGCCGCTCGCGGTGCGCACGGTGGTGTGCAGCGCGCCCGGCAACTGGTGCGGCAATATCGCGGTTATCTGCGCGGCAAGGCGAGCGAGCCGGTCAGCGATCCCGATCATCCGCGCTGGCTCGGTGCCTTGCTGGCGCTGGCCTACCCGGATCGCGTCGCGCAACAGCGGCGTGCCGGTGGCGCCGAATATCGTCTGGCCAACGGTCGCGCGGCGCTGTTCGCCGAAGCCGATAGCCTGATGAAAGAGCCGTGGATCGTCATTGCCGACCTCGGCAGCCGTCAGGGCCAGCGCGAGGAGCGGATTTATCTGGCGGCGGATTTCGATCCGGCGCTGTTCGATTCGGTGCTCGCCGAACAGGTGCGCAACGTTGATCAACTCGACTGGGACGAACGCGAAGGTGTGCTGCGCGCCGAACGCCAGCGCAAGGTCGGCGAGCTGATTCTCAGCCGTGAGCCGTTGACCGGTCTTGATGAAAATGCGCGCAGTCAGGCGCTGGTCAATCTGGTGCGACGCAAAGGTCTGGAACTGCTGCCGTGGACGCCGGAACTGCGCCAGTGGCAGGCACGTGTGGCGTTGTTGCGGCAGTTGGAATTGCACAATCAGGACGACAGTCAGTGGCCGGATGTCAGTGATGCGACGTTGCTCGATACCCTTGAAGACTGGCTGATGCCGTATCTGGGCAAGGTCTCGCGGCTCAGCCATTTTGCTAATCTGGATCTGTCGAGCATTGTGCGTAACTTGCTGCCGTGGCCGCTACCGCAGAAGCTTGATGAGCTGGCGCCACATCATCTGAGTGTGCCGTCGGGGTCGTCGATTCGTCTGGACTACAGCGAGTTTCCGCCGATTCTCGCGGTGCGTTTGCAGGAGTTGTTCGGGCTGGCGGATACGCCGCGGATTGCCGGCGGGCGCCAGGTGGTCAAGTTGCATCTGTTGTCGCCAGCAAGGCGACCGGTGCAGGTGACGCAGGATCTGGCCAACTTCTGGCGCAGCACCTATGCCGAGGTGAAGAAGGATTTGAAGGGTCGCTATCCGAAGCATTACTGGCCGGACGATCCCCTGGTCGCCGAAGCCACGGCGCGGGCGAAGCCTCGGGGCACCTGAGCAGTAGTGGCAGCGCGCTATTAGCCCATCCGCCCTAATTGCCCCTGTTCGGGCCGCCTCCTAAAGTGGCGGCCCGAACAATAACAAGTTGCTGCCTGGCAACCTGTGCCCAAGGAACGGAACTGCCCATGTCATCTTTTCTCAAGTTCAAGAAGTTGATCTTCTTGTCGGCTGCGCTTGTCGTTGCCTGCAATTCGGCAAATGCCGAAGAATCCAACCCGGTTGGCGACTGGTGGATTATCTACGGCAACGGCGTTGCCCATAAAAACATCATGTACGTGGCGGATGCGACGTCGGTGGTGCCTTCGGAAAAAACCAAAGGCGCGACCATGGTGGCGGTCACGCTGGTGTATGAAGAGCCCGGCAAACCAATGATCGACGTGTACAACCTCGAAACCCAGTGCTCTACGGGCAAGGTACGTTTTATCATTGGCCAGTCCATCGAGCGTCTCGCATACACCCTGCGTCATCTGAAAGTTGCCAACCAATGGCAGACCCCGAAAGAATTCTGGGTCCAGCAAGCGCTGAAGTTTGCCTGCGCGCCGGGTAGTCGGGCTAAAAACGACATGGCCGCCGTGGGCAAGATGGAATACATGCAAATGATCCAGATGCTCCAGCAGATGTTCTTCAAACTTGCACCGATTCAGGAAAAGAGCCAGATGATGGACAACATCGACAGTCTGCTCGAACTTAAAAAATAAGCCGGGACAGCCCATGACTTACATCCGTTTATTGCTGGCCACCGTGTTGGCCGCGTTGCTCTTGACTGGCTGTTCCACCATTGCGCAGAGCCGCTGGGAAGGGCGTGATGCGCAGGAAGCGCTGGACTTGTTCGGCAAACCCGACTCGATGAAAAAGGAGATCGGTCCGAACGGCGAACCCTTGGCGGTGCTGACCTGGTACAAGTCCGCGAGCTGGACCACCACCGAAGCGGCCGGGACTTCGATGACCCATACCGGCAATGGCATGGTGTACACCGAGCACTATCAACAAGTCGGGCACAGTTCCGATTGCAAATTGCAGGCGAAAATCAACCAACAGAAGAAGATCGCGCAGTTCCTGATCGAAGATGGACGGATCCTGCATGGCAAGTGCACCAATGTCAGGTATGTCCCCG
Organism: Pseudomonas sp. Mb7; assembly: GCF_054790525.1. Taxonomy (NCBI): domain Bacteria; kingdom Pseudomonadati; phylum Pseudomonadota; class Gammaproteobacteria; order Pseudomonadales; family Pseudomonadaceae; genus Pseudomonas; species Pseudomonas sp. Mb7. The sequence continues at coordinate 4,793,003 of NZ_CP186501.1, read as the reverse complement.
GTTATATTCCACCAGGCATGTGAGCGGTCTTCGCGGTCAGTTGCTCGCGGCAATAATCGGCGAACAGCTGCGCCGGTTTGGTCAACTGCCCGCGCTTGAGCCACGCCGCCACCAAACCGGAACCGGTGACGTCTTCGACGATGTCCACGCACACGACTTTCTTGCCATCGTAGGTGCATTCCGAATGCGGTCTGGTTACCAGAATCGAAAAGCCGAAACCTTGGCCAACCATTCCGCGCACCATTTCAACCGATGGCGAGCTGAACTCGATACGCGGTGTTAATCCAAGCTCTTCGAACAGGCTGACGAAGTAGGTCCGGCTCGGCTGCACATCAAGCAAGATCATCGGGTCCAGACACAGATCGCGCAGCGACACTTGCTTGTACTGGGCAAAGCGATGATCCGCCGGCAACAACGCATAAGGTCGTTGCGCCGGCATAAGCGGTTCGGTCTGGATGGTCGCGTCGAGCTCATGTTCATAAAGAATCACCAGATCGAACGCGCCTGACGTCAGGCCTTGCACCAGCTCTTGTTGCTCACCGTCGCGAATGCGGATTTTCACGCCCGGATACAGCCCCGAGAACCCGGAAATCAACTGCGGCAAATACAACGGCGCGACCGTTTCGAAACAACCGATATCGATCTGCCCGGCGACCACGTCGTTGTCGGCGAGGGCGTTCTGTTCGAACTCCTTGGCCATGCGCAACAGTTCTTGAGCCTTGCGAAAGAACCGCGCACCGCTTGGGGTCAGTGACACGCCTTGGGCGTGGTGACGGATCAGCAGTTGCACGCCGAAGCTGTCTTCCAGGCCTTTGATCGCGGTGGAAATCGCCGGCTGCGCGATGTACAGCTTGCGCGAAGCCTCGGCAACGCTGCCGCATTCGACGGTGGTGATGAAGTATTTCAGCTGACGCAAATTGTAGGCGGCCACGACAAACCTCAGGACGAGCGGACTCGACTTGCAAGCAATTTGTGCGCCGCCACGTCCGTTGCGCGACGATGTTGTTGTCCCTCAACCATAGCCACCTGCGCGGGGTTTGGGGAAAGTCGTTGCCCAGTGTTTTTATTGCCTGCGAAGACATTTTTACTATTTTTAGCCCGTGCGGACCTGAGCGACCATCGAGGCACAATAACGTCTCAGGAGCATCCGTCGTGTTCGAGCTTGCAGAGTGGCAGCGCCGCGCCGTTGCATTGAAGTTTCCCGATCAGGCCGTGATCGACGGCAAGCATTGCGCGGCGCAATCGGGGCAGACTTTCGCTGCGATAAACCCGGCGACCGGGCAATGTCTGGCCAACGTCGCTGCGTGCGGCGAGGCTGATGTCGACGCGGCGGTGCGCAATTCACGACAGGTTTTTGAGGCCGGTACGTGGTCGCAACGTGCTCCGGCCGAGCGCAAACAGGTGCTGCTGCGTCTGGCTGATTTACTGATGAGTCATCGCGAAGAACTGGCGTTGCTCGACTCGCTGAACATGGGCAAACCGGTGATGGATGCCTACAACATTGACGTGCCGGGCGCCGCCGGGGTGTTCCGTTGGTACGCCGAAGCCATCGACAAACTCTACGATCAGGTCGCGCCCAGTGCGCCGAATGTGCTCGCGACCATTACCCGTGAAGCACTCGGTGTAGTCGCTGCTGTGGTGCCATGGAATTTCCCCTTGGACATGGCCGCGTGGAAGCTCGCGCCGGCGTTGGCGGCGGGTAATTCGGTGATCCTCAAACCGGCCGAGCAGTCGCCGTTTTCGGCACTGCGTCTGGCCGAACTGGCGCTGGAAGCAGGGCTGCCGCCGGGTGTGCTGAACGTGTTGCCGGGGCTTGGTGAGCAGACTGGCAAGGCCTTGGGTCTGCACGCGGATGTCGATTGTCTGGTGTTCACTGGCTCGACGCAGGTCGGCAAATATTTCATGCAGTACTCCGCACAATCGAACCTCAAACAGGTCTGGCTGGAGTGCGGCGGCAAGAGTGCCAATCTGGTGTTCGCTGACTGTCAGGATCTCGATCTGGCGGCGGAGAAAGCCGCGTTCGGGATCTTCTTCAATCAGGGCGAAGTCTGCTCGGCCAACTCGCGCTTGCTGGTGGAGCGCTCGATTCATGATGCGTTTGTCGAACGCCTGAAAGCACAGGCCGAGCGTTGGTTACCGGGGGATCCGCTGGATCCGCAGAGCAGCGCCGGGGCGATTGTCGACAGCAAACAGACGGCGAGCATCATGCGCTTTATTCGCAGTGCCGAGCAGTCGGGGGCGACGCGGGTGTGTGGTGGGCAGCAGCGGCGTTTCAACGGGTCGGATAATTTTATTGAGCCGACGATTTTTACCGGTGTGACAGCTGACATGCCGCTGTTTCGTGAAGAGGTATTTGGGCCCGTGCTGGCGGTCGTGCCATTCGACAGTGAAGAGGAAGCGGTGCGGTTGGCAAACGACAGTGTCTACGGGCTGGCGGCGTCGCTGTGGACCGATGACCTTAACCGCGCCCATCGAGTGGCGCGACAGTTGCGCGCGGGTACGGTGTCGGTCAACACGGTCGATGCGCTGGATGTGACGGTGCCTTTCGGCGGCGGCAAGCAATCGGGTTTTGGCCGGGATCTGTCATTGCATTCATTAGACAAATACACCCAACTGAAAACTACCTGGTTTCAATTGCGCTGAAACCGCGTCGCCCTTATCGCTGGCAGGCCAGCTCCCACACTGGATCTAAGTCGCACGGCAGATCCCCTGTGGGAGCGAGCCTGCTCGCGAAAGCGGTGGGTCAGCAGCGAAAATGTCGACTGACGCGGCGCCATCGCTGGCAAGCCAGCTCCCACAGGTTTCAGCGTTGTTCACACAATCCAGGCACACTCGCGATCCCTGTGGGAGCTGGCTTGCCAGCGATAGCATTCTCCCAGTAGCCGAAAATCCCCAATTTGCACCCACCTCGCGCACCCCCGCAATCCCCGCCCTTTAGCAGTGCGCACTAGCCAGTTTTTTCATCATTTGCAGCCAACAATTTCCTGATTTTCCTCACCGCGCACATGGGCCACCATCGATCTTGCCCGCCAGCCGAATGTTGTCCGCCCAAGCGTCCGCGAGAGACCAACGGCAGCAACTGCATAACGGCCGGCGACCGTACTGCCCATGACAAAACTAAATCAACAGCGTCGGGAGTGCTCCATGATCAAGTCCTTGTGTTCACGTCTTACTCATCCTCTGGCAATCACCGCCCTGGCTGCCACGGTCGCCACCAGCGCCCAGGCCGGCACCTTGTCCATCGGCCACACCACGTGGGTCGGCTACGGCACCCTCTATCTGGCTCAGGACCTGGGCTACTTCAAGGAAAATGGCCTGACCGTCGAGTTGCCGGTGGTCGAAGAGGCCTCGATGTACATGGCCGCGCAGGCCTCCGGGCAACTGTCCGGCTCGGCCTCGACCATCGATGAAGTGCTCAAGTACCGTCCGCAATTCTGCTTCAAAGCCGTCGCGGCGCTGGACGACAGTCATGGCGGCGACGGTGTGCTGGTCGGCAAGGATGTGAAGAGCCTGCAAGAACTCAAGGGCAAATCCGTGGCGGTCAACGAAGGCTCGACTTCACAGTTCTGGCTCTCGTACCTGCTGAAAAAGAACGGCATGAAGATGACCGACATCACCGTGCAGAACATGACCGCTGACGATGCCGCGACCGCGTTCATCGCCGGTCGCGTACCCGCTGCCGTGACTTGGGAACCGCACTTGTCGATGGTCCGCGACAAGCAGCAGGGCAAAGTATTGATCGACAGCAGCAGCACCCCCGGGGTGATCGTCGATGTGGTCGCGCTCAATTGCACGGTTATCGAAAAACAGCCGGAAGACGTCAAGGCGTTGGTCGCCGGCTTGTACAAAGCCGTGCAGTACACCAAGGATCACCCGGAAGACGCGTACAAAATCATGGCCAAAGGCGTCGGCGGTTACCTGTCCGATCCGAAGGAACTGGCCGCCGCCGCACAAGGTGTGCGTTTCTACGATCAAGCGATGAGCGAGAAACTTCTCGGCTCGCCGGGCGAGCCCGGCGACAGCGCAGCGCTGATCAAACTGGCCAACGAAACCGCCAGCGAATTGCAGGGCAAACCGTACAACGTCAGCAACGACGAGCTGGTCGACAACCGTTTTGTCAGCCCGCTCTAGGAGGTCTGTCATGTTCAAGCGCAATTCGTGGCTGAGCCGCAGCCTCACGCCGAAAACCGCTTTGCCGGTGCCAGTGGTGTGGAGCGCCAGCGCTCTGGCCTGGGTGTTGTTGGTCGGTCTTTGGGCCGGGTTGTCTTACGGCGGCATCGTCCCGGGGATGTTCCTGCCGACACCGGGCGCTGTGGTTGAAGCCGCCGTACGCCTGGGACGCGACGGCACCCTCGGTACCCATGTGTGGGCCAGTGTCGAAGTGGTGATGGTCGGCTTCATTGTTTCGTCGCTGGTGGCGGTGCCACTGGGGTTGCTGATGGGCAGCTTCCGCATCGTTCAGGCGTTTCTTGAACCGCTGGTGAATTTCATTCGTTATCTGCCAGTGACCTCGTTTGTGCCGCTGTTCATCCTTTGGATCGGCATCGGTCTGGAGCAGCGCGTGTCGGTGATTATTTTCGGCGTGTTCTTTCAGCAACTGGTGATGATCGCTGACGTGTCGAAAGGCATTTCCAAGGATTTGATCAACGCTTCTTACACCTTGGGCTCCAACCGCCGCGACGCGGTATTGCATGTGATCGCGCCGGCCTCGGTGCCCGGCGTGCTCGACACGTTGCGGGTGACCATGGGCTGGGCCTGGACCTATCTGGTGGTGGCTGAACTGGTCGCCGCTTCCAGCGGTTTGGGTTACCTGAGCCTGAAGGCCATGCGCGGTTTTCAGGTTGACGTGATCTTCCTCGCCATCGCGATCATCGGCCTGCTCGGTCTGGTCACCGATCAACTGTTCCGCTTTCTTCGCCTGAGGGTTGCCGCATGGGCTCAGTGACTGCTGCCAATCATCGTTTCATCGAACCTGTCGCGACCCCGGCGCAAGCGGCGCCACGCTTGCAGGTGGACAAGGTCAGCCTGCGCTACAAGAAACCTGACGGCGGAACGTTTACAGCGCTGGAGGAGGTGTCGTTCGAGGTGCCGGATCAGCAGTTTGCCGTGCTGGTCGGGCCGTCGGGTTGCGGTAAGTCGAGTCTGTTGTATTTGACTGCGGGGCTGGCTGAGCCGACCTCCGGCGAGATTTATGTCGGCGGCCAGCAAGTGCAGGGCCCTGGCGCGGATCGCGGCATGGTCTTTCAGAGTTACACGTTATTTCCGTGGCTGACGGTACGCCAGAACGTCGAGTTCGGCCTCAAGCGTCGTGGCATGCCGGCGGCGCGGCGCAAGGAGATCGTCGATTATTACGTCAACGAAGTCGGTCTCGCCGGGTTCGCCGACAATTACGCCAAACAGCTGTCGGGCGGGATGATGCAGCGCGTGGCAATTGCCCGGGCACTGGCCAATGATCCACAGATTCTGCTGATGGACGAACCGTTCGGCGCCCTCGACAGCCAGACACGGCTGCAGATGCAACAGTTGTTGCTGCGGGTCTGGGGTAACAGCAAGAAAACCGTGTTGTTCGTCACCCATGACATCGACGAAGCGATTCTGCTCGGCGACCGGGTCTATGTGATGGGCGCGAAACCGGGGCGGATCAAGCAGATTCTCGACGTGCCGATCGAACGCCCGCGTTCACTGGACATGGTCATGGAGCGCTCGTTCATCGACATGAAACGACAGATCTTCGGATTGCTGCATGATGATCTGGAAGAGGTGCATTGATCCAACGGTCATAAAGCCTGGCCATTGTGAGAGCGAGCCTGCTCGCGAAGGCGTAGTGTCAGTCGATAAACAGGGTGCCTGACACACCGCTTTCGCGAGCAGGCTCGCTCCCACAGGGTCCTGTGGTGCAAGGGATGGCGAGGTCAGCTTACGGCCGGGCAAATACGGTTTTGACCCACCCCTGCAAGGTGTACTTCTGGTAGATGTGCTCAGGCACATCGACATACGGATCAGTAATGAACCGTTCCGGAATCACCGGGTTGGCCTCATCGATCACCAGAATGTTCGCCGGGTTGTAAAAGTCATAGTCGACCACGCTCTTGTTGGTGGTGATGACTTTTTTCCGTGAGGCCATGGCTTCGAAGAACCGGAAGCTCAAACCGGCCTGACCGGGTTTGGCAATGTCCAGAATAATCCGTGAGCGCTTGACCAACTCACCCACGGATTCCAGCGACATTCTCTGTTCGAAAAAAGTGATGCCCGGATGCGTACCCGGAATCGGTTTGCTCTGAACCAGAAATTTGCAGTCGGTGATGCCGAGCCGATCAAATTCCCGTACCAGCGCTTCGAGGGCGGGAACCCTGTCCTTGCCCGCCATCACCACGCAGGCCGAGTATTTATCGGGATCGCCGTCTGCGACATAATCGTCGTAAATGAAATTGTGCAGTTTTTTCAGGCCGTGGCTCTTGGCATTTTCCGGGTCGAATGAAAACACCTGGTCATACACGGCAAGTTCTTCACGGCTCATCGGCCATCGACTGAAGCTGTCGTACAGGTAAGCGATCTTTCGATCAGAGGCTTGCAGGCCGGCTGTAACCTGTTTGGGGTCGATCTGTGCCGGATTGATGACGAGCGCCACGTCAAATCGTCCCGATGTACGAATTGTCTTTTTGAACAGCCGCAACCGATCCCAATGTTTCAGCCAGCGACGAATGATTTTCGGGCTTCGTGCAAACCTGTCGGGCATTGAAAACGTATCGATAAAGCAGACGTCATTATCGATGCTCAAATAAGCAGCCAATTTGCGGGCATAACCGCCGATGTCTTTGCAGACCAGTAAGATTTTCATAGGCGTCCATGTCGAGTTCAAGACATGGAGCTTAGTTCCCGGGTTTGTATTTGCTTTTGTTTCGGTCTCCGCTACGGCCCGGCCGGCAGCAGGAAGCGCGCAATCACCGGCAGGTGATCGGAGATGCGCAACGTGTCGTCCTGGCGCACCCTTGCTTCGACCCGCTTGATCTTCGGGCTGTAAAACAGATAGTCGACTGTACGATCAGGGCCATTCAGGCCGGGGTCGTTGGGGTAGTGGGTCAGCCAGTGCGCACGGTCGATGCCGCTGGCTTCGTTGTTGGTCGGGATCATCGGGTACTTGTCCCACAGCAGATGCAGTTCGCTGTCGGCGGAGTAGGGCGTGCGCTGTTCGGCAGGCAGGCGGCGGTACTGGCCGAGCGGCAACAGATTGAAATCGCCGCCGATCAGCCACGGCAGGCCTTGGCTCTCATACTTGTCGAGCACTTTGGCTACGGCGGTCAATTGTGCCAGCGCGGTGTCACCCGGTTGGCTGGAGCGTTCAAGGTGGGTGTTGAATACGGTCAGTTGCCCGCCGTCACTCAGGGGCAGTTTGGTCGCGAGCAGGGCGTCTTTCGGCTGGAACTGGTGGTTGATGAAGTTGGCGGCAGCGACCGGCAATTGCAGGCGTTCTGCGTGCTCGATGCGGTAGCGACTCAGGGTCGCCAGTTGCCGGCCGACGCTGCCGTAAATGTGCGGGTCGGGGACGAATTCGGCCTTCCAGTCGAACGCACTGGCACTGCACGGATACAGGTCGGCGACCCGTTCCTGCAACAGTTTGAGCTGATCCTGATAATCACTGGCCTTGGCGCCGTCATCCAGTTCCTGCAACAGCACCAGATCGGGCTGCTCGTCGCGGATCACTCGCGCCACTTCGTCGAGGCTGAAGGCCATGTCTTCCAGCGTCGGCGCTTCATCATCGCCCTGAGCCAGATCACTCCAGAACACGTAGCGTTTGCCGGCCAGGTATTGCACGTTCCAGGTCATGACTTTCAGCGCCTGGCCCGGCACCAGCGTCGGTGTTGTGGCGGTGCAACTGACCGGCAAGGTTTCGCGGGCGTCGGGGCGCCAGGTCAGGCTGAACAGCAGCCCGCCGATCAGGATGATGGCGAGCACGACAAGCAACAGGGTGTAGCGCAGTAGACGGGTCATGGCTCGGCTTATAGCGTTACAGAAAGTGGCCCCGAGCATACCTGACGGTCGTCTCGAAGCCCAAGTGCAGTGCTGTCAGATGGCTCTGTCACGTTTGTCAGGTAATTCGCTGATCAGCATGAACAGGCGAAACAGCACCACACTGGTGAACAGTTGCAGGAAGCTGTGAGCGCTGTCGATCAGAATGGCGATCACAGGATTCTGCGGCTCGGGGTACACCGCCAGTGTCGCGCCTTTGAGTAACCACAGCGGCGTCATCACGCAGAGAATGCACAGCAGGATCCGCCAGAAATGCCCGCGGGTCAGGCGCAGGCTTTCCTTCATCGCCTGCAACGGACCCATACCACGCAGCACCAGCAGGTACTCGCCGAACGCGAGCATCACCATCAACATCAGGCCCGGCAGGAAGTACAGCGACAGGCCCAGTAGAATCAGCAAGGTATTGAGCGCCGTGAGCAACGCGAAGCGCGGCCAAAGGGTGGCGGCCATCGCCAGCAGATCGCGGTTGCGCGGCGCCTCGCCACGGCTGCGCGCATCGAGAAAGAGGATCAGTGCGGCGGTGTACAGCGGATACACCAACAGACCAACGACGATGCTGATCGCCGAGATGTTATCCGGCCCGCTGGCGTGATCGACCACTTGTTGCAGGAATGCTTCGAAAATCACCAGCGGCAAGCACAACCGCACGATGCTGCCCAAATGGCGTTTGAAAAAATACAGAGAGTCGCGCAGCACTTCGAGGGCATTCATCAGTCGGTATCGCAGGTCGAAAACAGTGGCTCACTTTAACCGATGATGGCTGGCGCGACACAAACGTAAACATTCGGTAAAGGTCATTGAAACGTTTTGTCGCCGTCTCCATTACAGGAGAGCACCTCGGCCAACGTGGTCGAGGGCAATGTTATCCCCGGCAATCTACGAGGTCGCCATGAACAGCGAAGAGCAAACCCTGATCGATGGACTGTTTTCCCGGCTGCAACAGGCCGAAACGGAGGCAGCCCCGCGGGACGCCCAGGCCGAGGCGCGGATCAAGGAACACCTGACCCGCCAGCCGGCGGCAGGTTATTTCATGACCCAGGCGATTCTGGTGCAAGAGGCAGCGCTCAAGAGCCTCGACGAGCAGAACAAGCAACTGACCCGGCAAGTCCAGCAGTTGCAGGCCGAGTTGCAAGCGGCCAAGGCGCAGAGTGCCGCACCGGCGCCGAGCGGCGGCGGTGGTTTCCTGTCGAGCATTTTTGGTGGCAGCCCGCGTCCGGCGCCGACCCAGAGCGCCCCAGCCTCGACTGGCGGCTGGCGCGAACCGGCAGCGCAACAGAATTACGCGGCCCCCGCGCCACAACAGAACTTCGGCGCGCCACCGCCTAACTATGCGCAACAAGCCGCTCCGGCAGCCGGCAGCAGCTTCCTCGGCGGCGCCTTGAAAACCGCCGCCGGTGTGGCCGGTGGCGTGATGCTGGCGCAGGGCATCAGCAGCCTGTTCCATCACAACCAGCAGCCGGAAGAAATCGTTGAAGTGATCAAGGAAGAGCCGGCGCAGGTCGCCGACCAGAGCAACAACGGTTGGGGCGATGACCAGCGTGTGGCCGATAACGGCTTCTCTGGCAATGACCAGAGCGGCTTCACCGACACCGACTACGGCAACGACAACTCATCGTTCTTCGATGACGACGATTCCTTCGTCTGACTCACCATTCGTCCGGAGCCCCTGGCGGCCCGGGCCGATTATTCGCGGAACCCTCCTGATGGCTGGCATACTGAGCGCCTTTTTCGGGCCTGGCGCCTGATCCCGCTTCGTGCGCTTGCGCGCCCACAGGAACTCCGGTGAAAAAAATCGCAGTGTTCGCCGACGTGCAGAACCTCTACTACACCGTGCGTCAGGCCTATGGTTGTCACTTCAACTACGCCGCATTGTGGGCCGACATCAGCAAGGACGGGCAGATCGTCGAGGCCTACGCCTACGCGATCGACCGTGGCGACAGCAAGCAGCAGCAGTTCCAGCAGATCCTGCGCAACCTCGGTTTCACCGTGAAGCTCAAACCCTACATCCAGCGCAGCGACGGCTCGGCCAAGGGCGACTGGGACGTGGGCATCACCCTCGACATCATGGACGCCGCCGACCACGTCGACGAAATCGTCCTGGCTTCCGGTGACGGCGATTTCGACATGCTGCTCGAACGCATCATCAGCAAACACGGCGTGCAAGCGGTCGCCTACGGCGTGCCGGGTCTGACCGCCAACTCGCTGATCCGCGCCGCCAGCCGTTATGTGCCGATCGAAGGCGCACTGTTGTTGAAGAATTGAGCTGTTACTGAAGAATTGATTTGTACGGAGTTGAACCCGGTTTGGAACGCATTGCAGTCATCGACTTTGAAACCACTGGCCTGTCGCCGAACAGCAACTGCCGCGCCACGGAAATCGCTGTGGTCATGCTGGAAAACGGCCGCATCGTCGAGCGTTACCAGAGCCTGATGAACGCCGGCGTGCGGGTCCCTGCGTTCATCGAACAACTGACCGGCATCAGCAACGCCATGTTGCGCACCGCGCCCTCGGCCGAGCAGGTGATGAACGAGGTCAATGAGTTTGTCGGTTGCACGCCGCTGGTCGCGCACAATGCCTCGTTCGACCAGAAGTTCTGGGACTTTGAACTGGGGCGGATCAAACGCACGCGATTGCAGAACTTTGCCTGCTCGCTGCTGCTGGCACGGCGCTTGATGCCTGCGGCACCAAATCACAAGCTCGGCACGCTCACCACGTTCGCGCGCCTGCCGCATACCGGCCAGGCTCACCGGGCCATGGCCGATGCCGAGATGGCGGCGAATCTGATGGCGCATCTGGCGGATGAGTTGCGGCATAAGCACGGTGTAAGCGAGCTATCGCACGACCTGCTGTGCAAGTTGCAGAAAGTCCCGGCTGCGAAAGTCAGCGAACACCTCCAACGCTACCGCTGATCCCCACAGACCGATCGTTCCTACGCTCTGCGTGGGAATGCCTCAACGGACGCTCTGCGTTCGGCTTTAAACGGGACGCGGAGCGTCCCGGGCTGCATTACCACGCAGAGCGTGGGAACGATCATTCGGGGGAGCCGAACTATTTGCCGTTGCTTTCGATGTGACCGAGCGGCACGCGCTTTTCAATCGCGCTCGACAACACAATCGAGGTCTTGCTGAAGCCAAACTTCGCCACCCGATTGATCAACTCCTCCAGCTCCGTCATCGACCCCACCGCAGCCTTCATCATCACGCACGGATCGCCCGTGACTCGAAAGCATTCGGTCAGTTGCGGGATCTTCACCAGTTCGTCGTAGACCTTCTGGCTGCCGTTCTGGTGCAGGCGCAATTCGATCATGCACTGGATCGGCAGGCCGATTTTCGACAGGTCGATTTTCGCCTCATACCCGGTGATCACCCCGGCTGCCTCAAGTTTGGCAACGCGCTCGGCCACCGCCGGGGCGGAGAGGTTAACTTTGCGCGCCAGATCGGCGTAGGACGCACGGCCATTTTCCAGCAGGGCGCTGAGCAGCATGCGGTCGTATTTGTCCAAGGCCGGACTCCTGAAAATGCCAGACTTTCGAAATCGTGGTTTATTCCACCGATCTCCGTGATTTCCAAAGTGTACCGGCGCTATAAACAGGTTTTGTAACTTATTTTTGCTCGTCAGCCTTTCTAGAATAATCCATCCCCTGACTCAGACTTTCGAGCTGCCCATGTCTGCCTTGCGCCGTTTTTCCTTGCCGCTGATCGCCGCGTTTTTTGCGTTGTATGTGATTTGGGGATCGACCTATCTGGTGATCCGCATCGGCGTCGAATACTGGCCGCCGCTGATGCTCGGCGGGGTGCGCTTCGTGATCGCCGGCAGCCTGATGTACGCCTTCCTGCGCTGGCGCGGGGCTCCGGCGCCGACCTGGGCGCAGTGGAAAGCGGCGGGGATCATCGGGATTTTGCTGCTCAGTTTCGGTAACGGAGCGGTGAGCGTGGCCGAGCACACGGGCGTGGCTTCGGGTGTGGCGGCATTGGCGGTGGCGACGGTGCCGTTGTTTACTTTGCTCTGTGGATATTTCTGGGGCGCGCGTAACACTCGGCTGGAATGGGCCGGGGTGGCGTTGGGGATTGTTGGTATTGCCATGCTCAACATGGGCTCCAACCTGCAATCGAGTCCGCTGGGCGCAGCATTGCTGATTTTCGCGGCGGCAACCTGGGCGTTCGGTTCGGTGTGGAGCAGACATTTGCCGTTGCCACAGGGCGCGATGGCCAGCGCGGTGGAAATGCTCGTTGGCGGTGTGGTGCTGCTGATTGGCAGCGCTGCCAGTGGTGAACACTTGCAAGCTGTCCCGCCGATTGAGGGCTGGCTGGCGCTGGCCTATCTGATCTTCTTCGGCTCGATCATCGCCTTCAATTCCTACATGTACCTGCTCAAGCACGTACGTCCGGCGGCGGCGACCAGTTATGCCTACGTCAACCCGGCGGTCGCGGTGTTGCTGGGGATTGTGTTTGTCGGCGAGACCATCGGCATCGAAGAAGCGCTGGCGATGCTGGTGATCATCAGCGCGGTGGTGTTGATTGGCTTGCCGCAGTGGCGTCGGCCGGCACAGCCGCCAGTCGTGGCGCCGACAGCCGTTCCCACAGAAACGCGTACGAATTAGGGTAAACTGCGCGGCATTGCATGCCTGCGTTATTTTTTCCTACGGTACTCCCATGACTTTCGCCACCCTTGGCCTGATCGAACCCTTGCTGCGCTCCCTCGAGACGCTCGGCTACCAGACCCCGACGCCGGTTCAGGCGCAAGCCATTCCGGCCGTGCTGGCCGGTCGTGACTTGATGGCAGCCGCTCAGACCGGCACTGGCAAAACCGCCGGTTTCGCCTTGCCACTGCTGCAGTTGTTGGCCATGGAAGGGCCGAAAGTCGCTGCCAACTCGGCGCGTGCACTGATTCTGGTGCCGACCCGTGAGCTGGCCGAGCAGGTTCATGAGTCTGTGCGTCAGTACGCCGAAAACCTGCCGCTGCGTACTTATGCGGTTTACGGCGGCGTCAGCATCAATCCGCAGATGATGAAGCTGCGCGGCGGCGTCGATGTGCTGGTCGCCACGCCCGGTCGCCTGATCGACCTGTTCCGCCAGAACGCGCTGAAACTCGATCAGTTGCAGACTCTGGTGCTGGATGAAGCCGATCGTATGCTCGACCTGGGCTTCTCTGAAGAACTGGCGAACATTTACCGCATGCTGCCAAAAAAGCGCCAGACCCTGTTGTTTTCCGCAACCTTCTCCGATGACATTCGCCTGCTCGCCGGGCAGATGCTCAACGATCCGCTGAGTATCGAAGTCAGCCCGCGCAACGTCGCCGCCAACACCGTCAAGCAGTGGATCGTCACGGTGGACAAGAAGCGCAAGGCCGAACTGTTCGTGCACCTGATGCGCAAGAACAAGTGGAAGCAGGTGCTGGTGTTCGCCAAGACCCGTAACGGTGTGGATGCGCTGGTGGAAAAACTCCAGGGCCTGGGCGTGAATGCCGACGGTATCCATGGTGATAAACCTCAGGCGACCCGTCAGCGTGCGCTGGACCGTTTTAAACTCAGTGAAGTGCAGATTCTCGTGGCGACTGACGTTGCGGCGCGGGGCCTGGATATCGAAGATCTGCCGTTGGTGATCAACTTCGATCTGCCGATCGTAGCTGAAGACTACATCCACCGTATCGGCCGCACGGGTCGTGCTGGCGCGACCGGTGAGGCGATCTCGCTGGTATGCGCGGATGAAGTGAACATGTTGTCGGCGATTGAAATGCTGACGCGCCAGACCTTGAAACGTCAGAACGAGCCGGATTTCGAACCGGAGCACCGCGTGCCGGACACCGATGCCAGCGGTCAGGTGATCAAGAAACCGAAAAAGCCGAAGAAGCCGAAGGCTTCCGGTGGTGGCGGCAAGCGTAATCTGGGCAAATGGGTCGACAGCGGCGAGACGCAGGCGCCGGAGCCTTCGGTCAAGCCTGTGCGTAAAGTGCCGGTGTTCAATACCGGGCCGCGCAAGCGCAAACCTTAAAGTCAAAAGCCCCTCACCCTAGCCCTCTCCCAGGGGTAGAGGGGACTGATTGGGGGATATTCGGGAATTACGCCGACCTGGTCCGACTGTTGTGAATCCACAATCGACAGGGCTTTCGCCAGACACCTCGGTCGGCTGACCAAATCCATAATCGACTCGGTCTTTCAGGTCGACGGATGACGTCAGACACCTCGGTCAGCTCCCTCTCCCTCTGGGAGAGGGCTGGGGTGAGGGTTCAGGCAGACGCCTCGGACTTGAGCCATTGCACAATACCCAAGCCCGCCGCCCGACCACTGGCAAAACACCCCGTCAGCAAATAGCCGCCCGTCGGCGCCTCCCAATCGAGCATCTCCCCCGCACAGAATACCCCCGGCAACGCCTTGAGCATCAAACGCTCATCCATCGCCTCGAACGTCACGCCCCCGGCACTGCTGATCGCCTCGTCCAATGGCCGCGTTTTGAGCAGAGTCAGCGGCAACGCTTTGATTGCCCGCGCCAGCAGCGCCGGATCAGCAAACGTCGCCGCATCAGTCAACTCACGCAACAACGCCGCTTTCACCCCATCAATCCCGACCTGACTGTGCAGATGCTTGGCCATCGACCGCGAACCGCGTGGCTTGCTCAACGCTGCCTGCAATTTATCCACAGGTCGGCCGGGCAACAAATCGATGTGAACAACCGCCGCGCCATATTGGTTGATTGCCTCACGAATCGGCGCCGACAGCGCATAAATCAGACTGCCCTCAATCCCGGTCGCGGTGATCACGCATTCGCCCAAACGCGGAATATCGTCATTCAAACCGATGGCGATATTTTTCAGCGGTGCGCCGGCGAATTTGCTCACCATCAAATCGCTCCAGGCCTGCACTTCGAAGCCGCAATTGCTCGGTTGCAACGGCGCCAGTCCTACACCGCGCTGCTCCAGAGCCAGCATCCACGCACCGTCGGAACCGAGGCGCGACCAACTGCCGCCGCCGAGGGCAAGCAGCGTGGCATCGGGTTTGACGGTGATTTCACCTTCCGGGCTGTCGATGCGCAGCGCGCCATGTGCATCCCAACCGAGCCAGCGATGGCGTGTGTGGATAACGACGCCGCTGTCGCGCAGGCGTTTGAGCCAGGCGCGCAGTAGCGGGGCCGCTTTCATATCAGTGGGGAACACCCGGCCGGAGCTGCCGACAAAGGTTTCGATGCCCAGATCATGAATCCATTTACACAGCGCATCGGCATCGAAACCGCGCAGCAGCGGGGCGATTTGCGGCGCGCGCTCGGCGTACCGAGAAAGGAATGCCGGGTAGGCTTCGGAGTGGGTGATGTTCATGCCGCCGACGCCGGCGAGCAGGAACTTGCGGCCCACCGAGGGCATTCCGTCGTAGAGATCGACGCGGATTCCGGCCTGGCTCAGCACTTCGGCGGCCATCAGGCCGGCGGGGCCACCGCCGATGATGGCGACGTGAGCGGGGGAGGAGGCGGAATTCTGAGTCATGGTGAGCGCTGCGGTATGGCGGGATAAGGCGCGCATTCTAGCAGCCGAGATCTTTTGTAGGAGTGAGCCTGCTCGCGATAGCGGTGTATCAGCCAAGTTAATGTTGAAGGTGCTGACGCTATCGCGAGCAGGCTCACTCCTACAAGGGATTCGGGTGGGCTTGAAATGTTGGTTGAAAAATGATCAGTGCGCTGCAGGCCATAACCGGTATGGCCTGTAGTCCCTTTCACTCAGGTTATCCACAGGCAGTTCCACAGCCATTGTGGGTAACGCAGCACAACTCAATGACAACCGTGTGACTGCCAGACCCGTTGCGCGCTGTGATGGAGGATGCCGTGGCGGCGGGCGAGGGCGTGGCGATCCTTGCTGTAGCCGCCGCCAATTACGCCCATCACCGGAATGTCGCGGCCCAGGCAATGGCGCATCACGCTTTCGTCGCGGGCGGCGACGCCTTCGTCCGTCAGTTGCAGATAACCGAGGGCATCGTCCTTGTGTACATCGACGCCGGCGTCATACAGCACCAGGTCCGGTTGATACAGCGGCAGCAGATAATTGAGTGTGTCGTCGACCACTTTCAAATAATCAGCGTCGCCCATGCCCTTGGGCAGCGGGATATCCCAGTCACTTTCCGCCTTGCGTGCAGGAAAATTCTTCTCGCAGTGCAGGGAAACCGTAATCGCCTCCGGCGTGTCATGCAGAATCCGCGCGGTGCCGTCACCCTGATGCACGTCGCAATCGAAGATCAGCACGCGATTGACCCGGCCGCTTTGCAGCAGGTAATGGCTGATGATCGCCAGGTCATTGAAGATGCAGAAGCCCGCCGGATAGTCGTAGTGCGCATGGTGGGTGCCGCCGGCCAAGTGGCAGGCCAAGCCATGTTCCAAGGCTTTTTCCGCCGCCAGAATCGAACCGCCGACCGCCCGTACCGTGCGCCGCGCCAAGGCTTCGTTCCACGGCAGACCCAGACGCCGTTGGTCTTCGCGGGACAACTCGCCGCTCATGTAGCGTTCGATATACGCACGGTCATGGGCGAGGGCGAGGATGTCGTTGGGGCAGATCTCGGGCCGCAGCAGGTCGGCGTCGCGGGTCAGACCGCTGTCGACCAGGTGATCGCGCAGCAGACGAAACTTGTCCATCGGGAAGCGGTGATCCGCCGGAAACTCGGGGCTGTAGTCTTCGTGGTAGATCAGCGGCAGTGGCATGGCGGTTTCATGTAGGAACGTAGGAAAGAGTGAAGGATCCTACCAGCGATGTAGACTTGCGGCATGGATACGGAGGGGCATGATGGAGCCGATACTGGAACTTGAAAGCGCGCGCTTGCTGATGCGTCAGTGGCAGGACGAGGATTTGCCGGCATTTGCCGCGATGTGCGCCGATCCTCAAGTGATGCGCTACTTCCCGACACCGTTGAGCCGACTGGAAAGTGCTTCGATGATCGGCCGCGTGCGCGGGCATTTCGCCGAGCACGGTTTTGGCCTGTGGGCGCTGGAGCGCAAGGACAGCGGCGAATTTATCGGTTTCACCGGACTCGGCGTGGTCGGCTTTGATGCGCCGTTCACTCCAGCAGTGGAAATCGGCTGGCGCCTGGCCAAGGAACATTGGGGCCTGGGTTACGCCAGCGAAGCAGCGTGGACCGCTCTGCGTTGCGGCTTTGATCGGTTGGCCTTGAAGGAAATCGTTTCCTTCACCGCGCAATCCAATTTGCCCTCAGAGAAAGTCATGCAGGCGATCGGCATGCATCACGCCCCGGAAGATGATTTTGATCACCCCAAGCTTGCCGTCGATCATCCGCTAAGACGGCATGTGCTGTACCGCATTACTCGGGAACAATGGCTGCAAACCTTGCATGGATAAGCCGACACGGACGTTTACAATGGCCGCCATATCATTGGCCCGCGCCAGAATCTGAATCGGCCGCCGCAGCCAAGACTGCGCGGCATAGTGCTTTGTGTGAGGAGAGTCTGAATGAGCCAAGTGTTGGAAGATCTGGTCGACTTGCTGACCCTGGAACCGATCGAAGAAAACCTGTTCCGTGGCCGTAGCCAGGATCTGGGTTTCCGTCAGTTGTTCGGTGGCCAGGTGCTCGGCCAGTCGCTGTCGGCGGCCAGTCAGACCGTTGAAGAGGCGCGCCATGTGCATTCGATGCACGGCTATTTCCTGCGTCCGGGCGATGCCAAGTTGCCGGTGGTCTATTCGGTTGATCGCGTGCGCGATGGCGGCAGTTTCAGCACTCGCCGCGTCACGGCGATTCAGAAGGGCCATCCGATCTTCACCTGCAGCGCTTCGTTTCAATACGACGAGGCAGGCTTCGAGCACCAGAGCCAGATGCCGGTGGTGGTCGGCCCGGAAAACCTGCCGTCGGAGCTGGAGTTGACCCAGCAACGCGCGCACCTGATCCCGGAACACATGCGTGAAAAACTGCTGTGCCCGAAACCGATCGAAGTACGCCCGGTCACCGAAAAGGACCCATACAACCCGCAGCCGGCCGATCCGATCAAATACGTGTGGTTCCGCGCCGACGGCGCATTGGCCGACATCCCGGCGCTGCACAAATACTTGTTGGCCTACGCCTCGGACTTCGGTTTGTTGACCACCTCAATGCTGCCCCACGGCAAATCGGTGTGGCAGAAAGACATGCAGGTCGCCAGCCTTGATCACGCGCTGTGGTTCCACAACGATCTGCGCGCCGATGACTGGTTGCTCTACGCGATGGACAGTCCGTGGGCCGGCAATTCCCGTGGATTCTCCCGTGGCAGCGTGTACAACCGCGCCGGGCAACTGGTCGCTTCGGTGACGCAGGAAGGCCTGATCCGCCATCGCAAGGACTGGGCATGAGTCTGAAAGAGGTCAAGCACTGGGTGTTCGATATGGACGGCACGCTGACCGTCGCCGTGCATGATTTTGCGGCGATTCGCGTGGCGCTGGCGATTCCGCCGGAGGACGACATCCTCACTCATCTCGCCGCGTTGCCGGCGGATGAAGCAGCGGCGAAACACGCCTGGCTGCTGGAACACGAAAGGGATCTGGCGCTGGGTTCGACCCCGGCGACCGGAGCGGTGGAGCTGGTGCGTGATCTGCACGCACGCGGTTATCGCCTTGGCATTCTGACCCGCAATGCGCGGGAACTGGCGCATGTGACGCTGGAGGCGATTGGTTTGGCCGACTGCTTCGCGGTGGAAGATGTGTTGGGCCGTGATGAAGCACCGCCGAAGCCGCATCCGGGTGGGTTGCTGAAGCTGGCAGACGCCTGGGAAGTACCGGCCAGCGAGATGGTGATGGTCGGTGATTACCGCTTTGATCTGGATTGCGGGCGAGCGGCGGGCGCGCGGACGGTGTTGGTGAATTTGCCGGAAAACCCGTGGCCGGAGCTGACCGATTGGCATGCGAAGGATTGTGTCGAATTGCGCAGGATGTTGTTTACCTGACATCTCGGTTGTTTGATCTGGCCTCATCGCTGGCAAGCCAGCTCCCACAGGGATTTTCAGTGGATGCAAAATGTGTGCGACACAACCCACTGTGGGAGCTGGCTTGCCAGCGATGGCGGCAGATCATTCAATGCAGGACTTATTCAAACAACGCCTTCTGCCCCTCCGGCGAGGTCAACATCCCATCGCCGTTATGCCCAACCCCGGGCACTTCAACTAGCCGCTGATTCACCCCTTCCGGATGCCGACGCAGCAAATAGCCGAAGTACAATTTCCCACGCTCCAAGCGATACGCACCTTGCGCCTCGGCTTCACAGCGCTTGTCCAGCGCCGGATGCTTGGGATCGACGTCCTGCTGCCCGAGCAGATAAATCACCTCGCGTTTGATGTAACTGCTCTCAAGCTGCAACGGCGTTTGCCCACCGGCATAGACCGGCATGTCTGCCAGGCCGTACTTCCAGCGATTGAAACCCGCGCACTTGGCGTGATCGAACGCCACCGGCCGTTGTTCGTTGAAGTAGGCATAAGAAGACGGATTGGCCACGACATAGCGCAAGCGAATGCCGTTGGCCTTCAGCGCAGGCTGATCCTTGGCCAGCAGGGCATAGCGCTGCACCACCTGGCCACCGCCAGAATGACCGAAGATCACGATCTGCTTCACGTCGGGAAACTGTTTGCGGTCGCTGATCCGTCCGACGATCTCATCAAGTGCGGCGTAGGAACTCAACGGGTTCGGCCCTGTGGATAAGCCGCCGCCCATCCACTCGTTGCCTTGCCAGCGCAGCAACGTGGCGGGGAGCGAGTACAGCGCGACATCGCTTTCATTGAGGAACTGCGGCGCGATTACCAGCGTGTGGGCACTTTGTCCCGCCAGCTCGGCGGCGCTCTCGGCGCTTTTGCGATAGGTTTCCGAGTTGCGCAACCGGCCATGAATGACGATCAGCACCCGTTCGATCTTCTCCGGCGCAGGACCAATGCCGACTGCCATTTCCCCGGCCTTGAGTTGCAAACGACCGGGGCTGATCGCATCGACACCGGCGGCTTGCGCAGTGCTGCCAACGATCAGTAACGCCAAAAGCCATTTATGCATTTACAGGTTTTTCGCCGCGAAGGTATCGCACTGGCCGACCTGGCCCTGCGCGAATCCGGTTTTGAACCAGCGCACCCTTTGCGCCGACGTACCGTGGGTGAACGAGTCCGGCACCACACGGCCCTGACCCTGTTGTTGCAGGCGATCATCACCGATGGCGTTGGCCGCATTCAAGGCCTCTTCGATATCGCCCGGTTCCAGCCAGTTCAAACGCTTCTGCGCACTGTAGGCCCAGACGCCGGCGAGGCAGTCGGCCTGCAATTCCTGACGCACCAGCAAACCGCCGTCGCCTTCCATCTGCCGACCTTGCTGGCGAGCTGTCTGAATTTTCGCCGAGACGCCGAGAAGCGTCTGCACATGATGTCCGACTTCATGCGCGATCACGTAGGCCTGGGCGAAGTCGCCGGCCGCTTTGAAGCGTTGCGACATTTCCTGGAAGAACGCCATGTCCAGGTAGACCTTCTGATCCGCCGGGCAATAGAACGGGCCAGTGGCCGAGGTTGCCAGACCGCAGGCGGAGTTGACCCGGTTGCTGAACAGCACCAGGGTCGGGTCCTTATATTGGCGCCCGGCCTGTTGGAAAATCGCGCCCCAGGTGTCTTCGGTATCGCCAAGGATCGAGCGAACGAATTCGGCCTGTTCATCGTTCGCCGGCGGGGCCTGACGGGTTTGCGAGGTTGGCGCCGATTGTTGGGTGGATTGCCCGGCGAGCTGGCCGAGAATCTGCAGCGGATCCTGCCCGGTGATCCAGCCGATACCGACGATCAGCAGAATTGCCCCCAGGCTCAGGCCTTTACCGCCGCCGAAACGCATGCCGCCGCCACCGCCGGCATCATCACCACGGGCATCGACGACGTTGTCACTGCGTCGGCCTTTTTTCCATAGCATGTGGGAATCCTCTGTGTGTATCGGGTGGTGATGAGTGTTGCTGTAGTGTGAGTGTGGCGCCAGTCCGGTCGTCCGTCTATTGGCCACACGCAAACAGGCCCGGCCTCGTGTTGACGAGGTCGGGCCTGTTATTGACGGTCTGGCACGCGGCAAATTCAATCCCGCGCAGGATTTCTATCGCAGGATTATCAATCAGCGATCAAAAGCATCCCACTCAGGGGCGAAATCCGGGCTGACCTGGCGTTGGTTTTTCGGCAGTGCTGCAATCAATGCGCGGTCTTCATCATCCAGTTCAACTTTCAGCGAGGCGAGGTTGGCCAGTTGATTGGTGCGGCTGCTGGCCTTGGGAATCGCTGCGACGTTGGGTTGATCAAGCAACCATTTCAACGCTACTTGGGTCGGCAACACGCCATGTTTGTTGGCGATCTGTTGAATCTGTGGGATGTCTGAGACCTTGTTGCGCGCCAGCGGGGTGTAGGCCGTTAGTGCCATGTCGTGTTGACGGGCGTAGTCGAGCAGGGCGTTTTGGCCGAGTAGGACGTGGTATTCGACCTGAATCGCTGACAGACCGATGCCGTATTCCTCGACGACTTTGCGCAGCAACGGCAGCGGACAATTCGCCACGCCGATGTTGCGTGCCAGCCCCTGTTTCTTGAACGAAGCCAATGTCTCGAGGGTGCGTGGCAGGTCCCAGTCGGTGGTGGGCCAGTGGATCATGAACAAGTCTACGTAGTCGCTGCGCAACGCGGTAAGGCTGCGGTCCATGGAATGGCGCATCGCGTCGGGTTGCAGCTGATCCCACCAGACTTTGGTGGTGACGTGAATCTGCTCGCGCGGTGTCGGGGTATTCGCCAGTGCTTGTCCGACGGCGTCCTCGTTGTTGTAGGCCGCTGCCGTGTCGATGTGTCGATAACCCAGTTCCAGTGCTTGCTCCACGGCGCGAGTGCATTCGTCGCCGAGCATCGGCCAGGTGCCGAGGCCGAGTTTCGGCATGTTCAAACCTTGGGCATTAACGATGTGCTGCATGGTCGATCTCCTGTTCGAAAGCAGTCATGCCGGCGATATGCCGGGCGGCGATGTAACCGAAAGTCAGCGCCGGGCCGATGTTGATACCGCCCGCCGGGTAGTGGCCGCCCATGATGCTGGCCATGTCGCCACCGGCTGCGTAGAGGCCGACGATGGGCTGTTCGTGGGTATCCAGTACTTGCGCGTGCGGGTTGACCTTGAGTCCGGCGAAGGTGCCGAAGCAGCCCGGCTGGACTTTCACGGCGTAGAACGGGCCGGTGTCTATTGGGGCAACGCAGGGGTTGGGCAGGTTCGCCGGATCACCCTGTTTGCGGTTGTAGGGTGTTGCGCCGCGACCGAACAACGGGTCTTCGCCGTGGCGGGCATGGCGGTTGTAGTTATCCACAGTCTGGCGCAACCCGCTCGGGTCGATGCCGCAGGCGAGGGCCAATTCTTCAATACTGTTGCCGCTTTTCAGATAGCCGCTGCGGATAAAATCTGACACTGGCAGCGGAAATGGCCGCGATATGCCCAGTCCATAACGCCGTTGAAAGGCGCGCGTGCAGATCAGCCATGAGGCGACTTCTTCACCTTCCGGCGCAGCAGCGACCATGGCGCTGACGTAGTCGTAATAACCGTTGGCTTCGTTGACGAAACGCTGGCCGTTGCGCAGAACCCCGATGATCCCGGGTTTGCCGCGCTCAATGATGTGTGGGAAATGGCCGATGCTGCCGTCGGAATGTGGCACTTGCGATACCGGCGCCCACGCCACGGGCGAAGCTATATCGGCATTGACCCGTGCGCCGACACTTTCGCCCAGGCGCAAACCATCGCCGTCGACGGCCAGCGGCGGCAGCGCCCAATGCTCGTGACCGGTCGGCGTGCGCGGGAACAGGGCTTTGCGTCGCTCGATGTCATTGGCAAAACCACCGGCGGCGAGCAATACGGCTTTGCGTGCATGAATGCGGATCGGGCCTTTGTCTGTTTTGACCACAGCGCCCGAGACGCGCGAGCCTTCACGCAGCAGTTCCGTCACAGGCGCCGACTCCCAGAGCAGGACGCCAAGGTCTTCGGCGGACTTCGCCAGCCTTGCCACCAGCGCCACGCCGTTGACCAGTTGCATCGCCCGGCCATGCACGGCGAGGTCGAACAGGTGTCGAGTAAAGCGCCAGGTCACATGCCATGCCGCTTTCAGCGAGCGCGTCAGATTGAGGAACGCCGACAGATCCGCCCCGGCCATTATCGGCATGCCCATGAAGGACGTTTCGCGCATCGTTGTACGAAGGCGCTTGAGCAAGCGTCCGACCTTGCGTCCATCGTAAGGCGCGGCGATGACCGAGCGGCCACCGGTGCCAGCACCCGGCGTGTCACCATGAATGTCGGCAATGGCATTGCCATCGGCAAATTGCAGCGCAGTGTGTTGCTCGAAAAACCCGACCATGCGCGGTCCCGCTTCAAGGAAAGCGTCGATCATCGCCGGGTCGAAGTGCTCGCCCAGTTCATGGCGCAAATAGGTGCGCGGTTGTTCGATGTCTTCGATGATCCCGGCCCGACGCGCGAGTGGATTGCACGGCACCCACGCCCAGCCACCGGACCAGGCAGTGGCGCCACCGAATACCGGATCTTTCTCGACAACGATGACTTTCAAACCATGCCACGCGGCAGTCACGGCGGCCGACAAACCGGCGGCACCGGAACCGACGACCAATACGTCGCAGTTGATATCAGGATGTTCGGCAGACATCAAACAACGCTCCGGCAGTAAGTTATTTTTGGAATTTGATTCCAGAAAATAACCAGTGTCGTGACGACTCGACAAGCCTTTAACCCATAAAATGGGCGGTTATCGAACAGCCGGTTCCAGATTTCGCTTTGCCGTCAATGTCTTCTAGAATCAGCAAAATTTCTTTGGACGTCCCCATGGCCGGCAGTCAAATCGAACGGGTTTTCAGCGTGCTGGAAAGCCTCACCAGTGATCCGCGCGGGCTGCCGATGCAGACGCTCGCCGAGCAGCTGGATATCCCCAAGAGTGCAACACACCGCTTGCTCGCCGAGCTGATTCGGTTGGGCTACGTAAGGCAGAATGCGGAAACGTTGCGCTATCACTTGTCGACCAAACTGGTCGCTATGGGCTTTCAATACCTGTCGAGCTGCGGTGCCGATATCGTCCAGCCGGTACTCGACCGACTGGCGCAGGAAACCGGCGAACTGGTGCGTTTGGGCGTGATCGATGGCGAGCGCCAGACCTGGATTGCCAAGGCACAAGGCGCGCGCACCGGTCTGCGTTATGACCCGGACATGGGCCGCGATGCGCCGCTGTTCTACACCGCCTCCGGGCATGCGTGGCTGGCGTGCATGAGCGACGCCGAGGCGCTGTCACTGGTCGAGCGGCAGGCGGCGGAGGTGCCGGTGGGGATCGGGCCGAATGCGCCGCGTTCAAATATCGAGTTGCTGGAACGGCTGCGTCTGGCTCGTGAGCAGGGTTATGCCTGGGTTGAGGAGAGTTCGGCCGTGGGGACTTCGGCGATTGCGGCGGTGGTGAGGCATCCAACGGATGGTCGGGTGATCGGTGTACTGAGTATTGCCGGGCCAAGTGCGCGGATGCCGGGGGCGCGGTTGCATGAGCTGGCGCCGCTGTTGCTGACCTTCACCGAAGAATTATCAGCAGCCAGCCTGGCCTCAGAACTGTTTATCTAATCCGAGTTCACACAGACCCCCTGTAGGAGTGAGCCTGCTCGCGATAGCGGTATGTCAGCCAACGTTAACGGCGACTGACACTCCGCTATCGCGAGCAGGCTCACTCCTACAGGGGATTTTTGTTGTTCACGAAGTTGTGCGGTGTTCGCACGGTTTCAGGATGGATGGGTGTTTGATTGTGGAACTCGGTTCTAAATTGTTGCTGGAGTGATATTCCAACAACAATTACAAAAGGACCGCACCTTGAATTCGCCCCTTCGAATTGCCCTGATCGGCGCCGGCAACATGGGCCAGCAACATTATCGGCATCTACAAACCCTCAACGAAGCAACGCTGTGTGCGGTGGCGGATCCTGGGCCGCAAGCAGCAGGGCTTGCGGCCGAATGGGGCGTAAGGCATTTCGCTGATCATCGTCAGATGCTGGAGCAAATCCGGCCAGACGCGGTGATCGTCGCCAATCCGAATAATCAACACGTCAGCACGGCGCTCGATTGTCTGGCGGCGGGTGTGCCGGTGTTGCTGGAAAAACCGGTCGGCGTGCACCTGGATGAAGTGCGCGAACTGGTTGCGGCGGTCAAAAGCAGCGGCGTGCCGGTACTGGTCGGCCATCATCGGCGCCACAACCCGCTGATCGTGCGGGCCCATGAATTGGTGCAGAGCGGGGCACTCGGGCGTCTGACCACGGTCACTGCGTTGTTCCAGTTGCGCAAACCCGACAGCTATTTCGAGATCCCGTGGCGCCGCGAACCGGGCGCCGGAATGTTGCTGACCAACCTGATCCACGACCTCGACCTGCTACGGCATCTGTGCGGTGAAGTGCGCTCGGTGCAAGCGATCACCGACAACGCCGTGCGCGGTTTCGCCAACGAAGACAGTGCGGCGGTGTTGCTGCAATTCGAAGGCGGCACATTGGGCACATTGAGCGGTTCCGACGCGGTCGCCGCGCCGTGGAGTTGGGAGCTGGATTCCGGCGAGAACCCAGTGTATCCGCGTCAGGCCGATCAGCCCTGTTATCTGCTGGCCGGGACTACCGGAGCGTTGAGCATTCCGCAGCTCAAGCGTTGGCACTATGGCGCTGAGCAGGTCGACGCCGGTTGGCATGAGCCCTTGTTGATGGTCGAAGAATCCTCCGGCGGTGACGACGCTTTACGCTTGCAGTTACAGCATTTCGTCCGCGTGGCGCGGCGTGAAGTCGAGCCGCTGGTGAGTGCGACCGACGCTGCGCGCACTTTGGCGCTGATCGAAGCCATACGCGAGGCCGCGGCCACCGGCCGTGCCTGCCCCCCTGCACTGATTGAGGCTTGAACATGAACGAACGAATCCTGTCTCTGGCCAGCCTCACCGTGCTGGAGTTGTCGCCACCGCAAATGGTCGAAGTGGCGGCACGTGCTGGTTACAGCCATGTCGGTCTGCGCCTGGAACCGGCGACGCCCGAGGAGCATCATTTCCCTTTGGTCGCCGATGCTGAATTGCGCCGTCAGACTTTGCAGCGGCTGCGCGACACCCGCATCCGCGTGCTCGACGTGGAAATCCTGCGATTGAAGCCGCAAACCGTCGTCGCCGATTTCGAGAAACTTCTTACGGTCGGTGCGGAATTTGGCGCTACCGAATTGCTGGTCGCCGGTAACGATCCTGACGAGCAGCGGCTCACCGATAACTTTGCGGCGCTTTGCGATCTGGCCGCGCCTTACCGGCTGCACCCGCAT
The DNA here is from genome assembly GCF_054790525.1 of Pseudomonas sp. Mb7. Taxonomy (NCBI): domain Bacteria; kingdom Pseudomonadati; phylum Pseudomonadota; class Gammaproteobacteria; order Pseudomonadales; family Pseudomonadaceae; genus Pseudomonas; species Pseudomonas sp. Mb7. Next base: position 4,766,691 of record NZ_CP186501.1, on the reverse strand, counting down.
CTGGAGTTCATGCCCTGGACTGATGCGCGCAACCTCGAACAAGCGCTACGAATTGTCGAAAACGCTGATCGGGAAAACGCTGCGGTGCTGGTCGATGCGTTCCACTTTGATCGTTCGGCGTCACGCTTGGAGGATCTGGCTGAAGTGCCAGTGTCGCGTCTGCGTTATGCGCAATTATGTGATGTAGCGGGGCCGAGGCCGTCAGACATGGCCGAGATCTTGCGTCAGGCGCGCAACGAGCGGCGGTTTCCCGGCGAGGGTGATTGCGATCTGCTCGGGTTGCTGCGAGCGCTGCCGACTAATATTCCACTGAGTCTGGAAATTCCCACGGTAAAACTGCTGGAGCAGGGCGTGAGCGGATTGGAGCGAGCGCAGATGGCGATCGACAGGACGCGGGAATTGTTGGCGCGACTGTGAGTCTTTTTTGTGGCGAGGGAGCTTGCTCCCAGTGGACTGCGTAGCCGTCCCCAATCGGCGACCGCCGCGCGATCTCCTTCGCCACCGTATTGTTGTTCAAACAGGGATAACCAATGACTGTCAGCACCCCGCTCTCCGGTGTCAACCAACCCTTCAAGGGGATCTTGCTGATTGTCGTGGCAACCTTCCTGTTCTCCAGTCACGACGCATTGTCGAAATACCTGTCCGGTTTTTATCCGATCGTGATGGTGGTCTGGGCGCGCTATCTGGTGCACACACTGCTGATGGCAGGGATTTTTCTGCCGCAATCCGGGTTGCGTGTGCTGCGCACCAAGAAGCCGCTATGGCAATTGGTTCGGGCACTGTGCCTGCTCGGCACCAGCCTGTTCTTCACCACCGCGTTGTTGTACATCCCATTGGCGGAAGCCACGGCGGTCAACTTTCTTGCGCCAGTATTGGTGACCGCATTGTCGGTGCCGCTGCTCAAGGAGCGAGTGACCCGAGGTCAATGGATCGCGGTGATCTGCGGCTTTATCGGCGTGCTGATCATCGTCCACCCCGGCGGTGAGTTGTTTACTCCGGCGGTGTTGCTGCCGTTCTGCTCGGCGCTGTTTTTCTGCTTTTATCAACTGCTGACCCGCAAGCTCGCCGAGGTGGACAGCCCGACCACCAGCAACTTCTTTGCCGGGTTATGCAACACGCTGGTGATGAGTGCACTAGTGCCGTTCTTCTGGCAGGTGCCGACGTTGACCCATGCCGGGTTGATGCTGGCGCTGGGCAGTTGCGGGATGACCGCGCATTTGTTTCTGACCCAGGCGTTCCGCCATGCCGCTCCAGCACTGCTGGCGCCGTTCGGTTATTGCCAGATTGTGTTTGCCGGGTTGTTGGGCTGGCTGCTGTTCAATCACACGCCGAGTCTGCTGACGATCATTGGCATCGCGGTGATCTGTTGCAGCGGACTGGCGGCAGCGTGGCAGCAGAGCCGCCGTTGAGGGATACGCAAACCCCTGTGTAGGAGCTGACGAGTGAAACGAGGCTGCGATCTTTTGATCTTCAACATCAAGATCAAAAGATCGCAGCGTGCCGCAGCTCCTACAAGGAAGCCGGGTGTAGGCAGATTACTCGGTGACGGTAGGAATCTTGCGCGGTGCCATGAAGTACATCCACGTCAGCGCAATGAAGTACATCGCCGGAATCAGGGTGAACAACACGGTGTAGTTGTTGTTGGTCACGGTGAGGATGTGGCCGACGATCTGGGTCATGAACATCCCGCCGATCGCTGCGCACATACCACCGAAACCGAACACTGTGCTCATCATGTGCTTGGGCGTGTAGTCCATTACCAGGCTCCAGATGTTTGCTGTCCACGCCTGGTGCGCACCGATTGCCAGAGAAATCGCGGCCACCGCCACCCACAGGTTGGCTGAGCCGGCGGCCATGATCACGCCGATGATGCAGCAAGCAAACAGGAACATCGACAGCAGCCGCGCCTTGATCGAGTTCATCCCGCGACCGATCAGGAACGAAGACAGAATGCCGCCACCGACGCTGCCGAAGTCAGCCGTGACGTAAATGATGATCAGCGGAATACCCATTTGGGTCACGTTGATGCCCAGGTTGTATTGCTGATTGAGGAACGGTGGCAGCCAGTACAGATAGAACCAGAACACCGGTGCGGTCAGCGAGTAGGCGAGGGCGAAGGCCCAGGTGCCGCGCATCCGCAGGATTTTCGAGAACGGCACGCGGGCCTGTTCCGGTTCGACTTCCTGCTGGATGTAGTCCAGCTCGGACTGTTTCACGCTCGGGTGATCTTCCGGGTTGAAGTATTTCAAGCCCCAGAACAACAGCCAGATCCCGCCCAGCGCCGCCATGCACAGGAACGCCGCTTGCCAGCCCCAGACGTGCAGCACCAGAGGCAGCAGCATCGGCGTGAACATCGCACCGACGTTGGTGCCGGCGTTGAAGATGCCGGTGGCAACCGCACGTTCGCCGGCCGGGAACCACAGGCGCGTGGTTTTCACGCAGGCCGGGTAGTTCGCCGCTTCAGTCAGACCGAGGATAAACCGGCAGACCATAAAGCCAACGGCTGACGTTGCCAGACCGTGGGCACCGGTGGCCAGGCTCCACAGCAGCACGGCGCAGAAGAACACGCGCTTGACGCCGACCCGGTCGATCAAGCGACCTTGCAGGACGAAACCGATCGCGTAGCCGACCTGAAACCAGAAGTTGATGTTGGCGTAATCCATCGCCGTCCAGCTCATTTCCTTGGCGAGGATGGGCTGCATGACGCCGAGGGCGGCGCGGTCGATGTAGTTCAGGGTAGTGGCGAAAAACACCAGCGCCAGCATGCCCCAACGGGTCTTGCCGACAGCCATGGCGCCGCGGATCTTGTCGCCGATGCCACCCGTGGCAGTGCTCATGGCCGGAGCCATGCGGGAAGTCTGTGAAGGAATCATGTGTTCCACCCGTTTTTGGATTTGTTATTTGGTGTGCTTTTTACTTGCACGCTGCGACCGGTGGTTCAGATCCGGACTCAATGTGCAGTCGATGTTGGGCAGTGGACGAAAAATCGTCAATTCGCCAAACCGCCATTGTGTTCGATAATCGCACGCAAAACTAACCGGGTAGTACACTTTAAATTGCTGCCGCGATCGATGCAGCCAATAATTTCCCTACTATAAAAACCATCCCATGTAGGAGCTGCCGAAGGCTGCAATCTTTTGATTCTGTTTTCACGAATAAAGATCAAACGATCGCAGCCTTCGGCAGCTCCTACAGTAAAGATAAAGCGGCGCAGTCCGGGAGTTGAAACATGCAGCGTTCCATTGCCACCGTTTCCTTGAGCGGCACCCTGCCGGAAAAACTCGAAGCCATTGCCGCCGCCGGGTTCGACGGGGTGGAGATTTTTGAAAACGACCTCCTGTACTACGACGGCAGTCCGCGAGAAATTAAACAGATGTGCGCCGACCTCGGCATCGCCATCACTCTGTTTCAGCCGTTCCGCGATTTCGAAGGCTGCCGCCGCGATCGCCTCGCGCGCAATCTCGAGCGGGCCGAGCGCAAGTTCGACCTGATGCAGGAACTGGGCACCGATCTGGTGCTGGTCTGCAGTAACGCCTCGGCCGACAGCGTCGGCGATCAGCAAATTCTAGTCGATGATCTGCGCCTGTTGGCCGAGCATGCCGGTGCGCGCGGCTTGCGTATCGGTTACGAAGCACTGGCCTGGGGCCGTCACGTCAACACTTATCAACAGGTCTGGGACATCGTGCGCCAAGCCGATCACCCGAGCCTCGGCGTATTGCTCGACAGCTTTCACACCTTGTCGTTGAAGGGCGATCCAAGCGCTATCGCCGACATTCCAGGCGAGAAGATCTTCTTCGTGCAAATGGCTGATGCACCAATCCTGCAGATGGACGTGTTGGAGTGGAGCCGGCATTTCCGCTGCTTCCCGGGACAGGGCGAATTCGATCTGCCGGGTTTCCTCGCGCCGATCATCCAGAGCGGTTACGCCGGGCCGCTGTCGCTGGAAATTTTCAACGATGGCTTCCGCGCCGCGCCGCCACGGGCCAATGCCGCCGATGGTTTACGTTCACTGCTGTATCTGGAAGAGAAGACCCGCCAGCGTCTCGAGCAGGAAGCGACGCCTGTCGCCAATCGCGAAATCCTTTTCGAAACACCGAAGGCCAGCGAGTACAACGGCATCGAGTTTCTTGAGTTTGCCGTAGACGAAAGCCTCGGCGCCAAACTGTCGAACTGGCTGGAGCGCCTCGGTTTCGTCAAGGCCGGGCAGCATCGTTCCAAGAGTGTGAGCCTGCTGCGTCAGGGCGACATCAACCTGATCCTCAACTCCGAGCCTTACTCGTTTGCTCACAGCTTTTTCGAGGCTCACGGCCCGTCGCTGTGCGCCACCGCCGTGCGGGTCAAGGACAGCGCCAGTGCCTTGGCCCGCGCCGTCGCTTACAAAGGTCAGCCCTATCGTGGACTGGTCGGCCCCAATGAACTGGAGCTGGCAGCGGTGCGTGCGCCGGACGGCAGCCTGATTTATCTGGTGGATGAACAGGCCGATGTCTACGGCACCGATTTCAATCTGCTGGCAGATGCGCCGGCACGCGGCGGTCTCAAGCGTATCGATCACATGGCCATGGCGCTGCCGGCCGACAGCCTCGACAGTTGGGTGCTGTTCTACAAGAGCCTGCTGGATTTCGAGGCGGACGATGAAGTGGTGCTGCCTGATCCGTATGGTCTGGTGAAGAGCCGCGCCTTGCGTAGCCGCGACAGTTCGATCCGCTTGCCGCTGAACATCTCCGAGAACCGCAACACCGCTATCTCCCACGCGCTGTCAAGTTATCGCGGCTCCGGTGTGCACCACATCGCCTTCGATTGTGACGACATCTTCGCCGAAGTCAGTCGCGCCAAAGAAGCCGGCGTGCCGCTGCTGGATATTCCGCTCAACTATTACGACGACCTTGCCGCGCGCTTCGATTTTGACGACGAGTTTCTCAGTGAACTGGCGTATTACAACGTTCTGTACGACCGTGATGCGCAGGGCGGTGAGCTGTTCCACGTCTACACCGAACCGTTTGAAGGGCGCTTCTTCTTCGAGATCATCCAGCGTAAGAACGGCTATGCCGGGTATGGCGCGGCGAACGTCGCGGTGCGTCTGGCGGCAATGGCCAAATCACGCAGTGGCGCCGTGCGCCAGGCGAAGTTGTAGGAAATTCGTAAACGCGGGATTAAACACGGGCCGCGCGGCTTCCTTCACTGTGCTGCGCAGCCCATAATCGCCGCCTGTGCAGTGATGGCCGTGAGCCCGCAATGACGATGAATACAGAACTTTCCGCAGCTCCTGAAGTTTCCACTGTAGAGCCGCGCAAGAGTCGCAAGAACAACCCGGAAAAGACCCGCGAGAACATCTTGCAGGAGGCGATCGTCGAGTTCGTCCAGCAAGGCTTGTCCGGTGCTCGCGTCGATGCGATCGCCGAGCGAATCCACACCTCCAAACGCATGATCTATTACTACTTCGGCAGTAAGGAGCAGTTGTACGTCGAGGTGCTGGAAAAGCTTTACGGTGACATCCGCAGCACCGAAAACCGTCTGCACCTGGCCGAGCTGGCGCCGGTAGAGGCGATTCGGCGTCTGGTGGAATTCACCTTCGATCACCACGACCGCAACGTCGATTTCGTGCGCATCGTCAGCATCGAAAACATCCATAACGCCGAATACGTGAAGCGTTCCGATGCGATCAAGGCGATGAACAACACCATCCTCGATTCACTCGGCGAGATTCTGCGTCGTGGTGCTGCTGAAGGTGTTTTCCGTGTGGGGCTGGATGCGCTGGATGTGCATTTGCTGATCAGTTCTTTCTGCTTCTATCGCGTGTCGAACCGGCACACGTTTGGCGAGATCTTTCAGATCGATCTGCCGGATGAAAGCATCAAGCAGCGGCATCGCGAGATGATTTGCGAATCGGTGTTGCGTTACCTGCAGGCCTGACACATTCCCCTGTGGGAGCGAGCCTGCTCGCGAAAGCGGTGTGTCAGTCAACAGATGTATTGGCTGGCCGTACGCCTTCGCGAGCAGGCTCGCTCCCACAGGGGGAAAGAATTCAGCCATTCATGCTTTGAAAATGCGCGAGCATCCGCTGCGCATCCGGCACCACGCCGCTAAACAATTCAAACGCCTTCACCGCCTGAAACACCGCCATGTTGCCCCCATCCAGCGTCCGGCAACCCAGCGCGCGGGCGTTGCGCAGCAGTTCGGTTTCCAGCGGGAAATACACAATCTCCGCCACCCACAATTCCTTGCGCAGCAACTCGACCGGCACCGGCATGCCCGGCAGTTTGGCCATGCCCATTGGCGTGGTATTCACCAGCCCGTCGGCCTGATTCAGCGTACTCGGTAGATCTTGCCCGGCCACGGCGCGACCCGAGCCGAAATGCTGATTGAGATTGTTCGCCAGACTCTCGGCGCGCTCACGGTCGACATCGAAAATGCTCAGTTGCCGTACGCCTTCGCTCAACAATGCGTGGGCCACTGCTGCGCCTGCGCCACCGGCGCCCATCTGGACTACGCGCTCGCGGGCAGCGTCCTTCAGCCCCCGGCGAAAGCCCTCAGCGAAACCGAGACAGTCGGTGTTATGGCCAACACGCTTGCCGTCCTTCAGTACCACCGTGTTCACCGCGCCGATGCCTTCGGCTTCCGGCGACAACTCATCGAGCAGCGGGATGATCGCCTGCTTGCACGGGAAGGTGATGTTCAATCCGGTGTAGTTCATCCGCTCGGCCGCCAGCAGCAGGTCGGGCAGGGCGGTGCTGTCCATTTTCAGTTGATCGAGATCGATCAGTCGGTACAGATAACGCAGGCCTTGGGCATCACCTTCGTGCTCATGCAGCGCGGGTGTGCGCGAGGCCTGAATGCCGGCGCCGATCAGCCCGGCGAGTATCACGTTAGAGCGAGACATGCGAGTTACCCCTTCAGCCGCTGGCTGAAATGTTCCAGTGCCAGTCGATAGCCGTGACTGCCAAAACCGGCCATTACCGCTGTGGCAATCGCCGAGACAAACGAGTGATGACGGAACGGCTCGCGGGCGTGGACGTTGGACAGGTGCACTTCGATCACCGGTAATTCACTGGCCACCAGCGCATCGCGAATCGCCACCGAAGTGTGCGTCCACGCGGCCGGATTGATCACGATCCCGGCGCAACGGCCACGGGCAGCGTGAATCCAGTCGAGCAGTTCGCCTTCGTGATTGGTCTGGCGAAACTCCACGGCCAGGCCGAATTCTTCGGCAGCGCGACCGCACAGAGCCGAGATGTCCGCAAGGGTTTCGTGACCGTAAGTCGCCGGCTCACGAGTGCCGAGCAGGTTCAGGTTCGGGCCATTGAGCACCAGAACGATAGGGGGCATGAGGGGTAACTCCACTTATTGTTTTTGGCTTTGGCCGAGGATTTCAGCCTGTGGAGATAAAATGTACTAGATGGTTACCATGGTCAATTGAACAAAAATGGACGTGGCGTTTTATGTTCGGTGATCGCACAGAAGCAATATTGATCGAGATATGACGACAGCTTTGCTTACGTTTTTTACCGGAGATTGACCGACTCATGACCCGTTCCGACGCTAGCCTCAAAAGCGGTGAAACGTCATGTGCTTGATCACCAGTCGTCGGATTTGAAAGGAATCTCAAATCCTGAAACTTTTTAACCTAACGGATGGGTTAGCATGAAGGTGTGCAGCTACAAAGGATTGTCGATTGTCATCATGCTGCGAGATGAACATTGCCCACCACACGTTCACGTGAATGCGGGCAGTTGGAGTGCCCGATTACAGTTCAGTTTCTGGCACAACGATATTGAGCTTTGGGACGTCGTGCCGCTTTCTCGTCGACCACCCTTGGCCGTGGTGGAAGGCTTGTGTCGATCCCTTGAGCAGCCTGCTCATCTGCGACGAGCACGCGGGATCTGGTGGTCGAAATTGCAAACTGTCTGTCTCGACAATCAATTGTGGGACAGCCATTCAAACGAAGTGTTGGGGATGAAACTCGTCACTGACACGACATACAGAGTGGGATCGGCGCGTTATCTGCCAGACGAGGGCAAAACTCTTCTGACATTGATAGACGCATTGGAAGGAGTGGAAATCGATTTATGAAGGTCATCAAAGCCAAGCCATCCGCACGTCGTCCCCTCACGGAGGAGATGATCGACGTCGCCATCGAGCAAGGGCAAGCACGCCGGACGAATAGCTTGCAGGCTGTCTCCGTAACCTTTGAGAAACCATCCCTGATCATCCGTTTTGAAGACGGCAGCGGTGTGTTGCTACCGGTGGATCGTTATCCAGAGTTCGACGGATTCAACGCAGCGGACTATGAAAGCCTGACAGTCGGCTTCGCGGGCACTGCGCTTTGTCACGAGGGTAAAGACCTCGACGTTTCCATTTCTGGGATGATTTCGGCGAGCCCATCACTATTGGCCATGGCCGCTTCTGCCGTTGCTTCGCGCAACGGCCGTCAGAGCAGCGCGGCAAAGTCTGCAGCCGCGCGGGCGAATGGCAAAAAGGGCGGGCGTCCGCGTAAGGTCGATCCCGCTTAGTGAGCGCCCACAAAAAAGCCGTCAATCACGACGGCTTTTTCGTATCTGCTGTCCCGTAATCAACGCCGGGTCAGCAACACACCCGATTCCATGTGATGCGTCCACGGGAACTGGTCAAACAACGCGCACTGGGTAATACGGTGCGTGTCGTGCAACTGGGCGATGTTGGCCGCCAGGGTTTCCGGGTTGCAGGAGATGTACAGGATGTTGTCGAAGCGGCGGGTCAGCTCGCAGGTGTCCGGGTCCATGCCGGCGCGCGGCGGGTCGACGAAGACGCTGCCGAACTCGTAGCTCTTCAGGTCGATGCCTTGCAGGCGACGGAACGGGCGCACTTCGTTGAGCGCTTCGGTCAGTTCTTCGGCAGACAAACGCACCAGAGTGACGTTATCCACAGCGTTTTCGCTGAGGTTGCTCAATGCCGCGTTGACCGAGGTTTTGCTGATTTCGGTAGCCAGCACTTTGCGCACGCGAGTCGCGAGCGGCAGGGTGAAGTTACCGTTACCGCAATACAGCTCCAGCAAGTCGTCAGTGCGGTCACCGAGTGCTTCGTACGCCCAGTTGAGCATCTTCTGGTTCACCGTGCCGTTCGGCTGGGTGAACGCGCCTTCCGGCTGGCGATAGCTGAAGGTGCGACCGCCGACGTCGAGTTTCTCGACCACGTAATCGAGGCCAAGCACTTCGCGTTTACCCTTCGAGCGACCAATAATGCTGACGCCGAGATCCGCCGCCAACTTCGTCGCCGCTGTATGCCAGTGTTCGTCCAGCGGGCGGTGATAGCACAGGGTGATCATCGCATCGCCAGACAGTGTGGTCAGAAACTCCACTTGAAACAGCTTGTGGCTCAGCGCCGAACTGGCCTGCCAGGCAGCCTTTAATTGCGGCATCAACTGGTTGATGCGCAGGCTGGCAATCGGGAACGCTTCGATCAGGATCGGCGTGCGTTTGTCGTCCTGCGAGAACATCGCGTAATGCCGCTCGCCGCCCTCGCGCCACAGGCGGAATTCGGCGCGCAGACGGAAGTTCTGCAGCGGCGAGTCGAACACGGTCGGCTCGGGGGCATCGAACGGCGCCAGCAGATCACGCAAACGCGTGACCTTGGCTTCAAGTTGCTCGGCGTAAGCCTGGGAATCGAATGTCATGCGTTGAACCAACCCAACTTGATCACAAACAGAATCGACAGAATCACCAGCGCCGGGTTCAGCTCACGAGCGCGGCCCGACAGCAACTTGATCACGGTCCAGGCGATGAAGCCGAACGCGATGCCGTTGGCGATCGAGTAAGTGAACGGCATGGCTAGCGCTGTCACCACGACCGGCGCGGCGACGGTGATGTCGTCCCAGTCTATTTCCGCCAGACCGGAAGTCATCAATACGGCGACGAACAGCAGTGCCGGCGCGGTGGCGAAGGCCGGAACGCTGGCCGCCAGTGGCGAGAAGAACAGTGCCAGCAGGAACAGAATCGCCACGACGATGGCGGTGAGACCGGTACGCCCGCCCGCACTCACGCCGGCAGCAGATTCGATGTAACTGGTGGTGGTCGACGTACCCAGCAACGAACCGGCCATGGCCGCGGTGCTGTCGGCGATCAGTGCGCGGCCCATTTTCGGCATGTGGCCGTCCTTGCCCATCAGGCCGGCGCGCTTGGCGACGCCGATCAGGGTGCCGGAGTTGTCGAAGAGGTCGACGAACAGGAACGCGAAAATCACGCTGACCAGACCGATGTCCAGTGCGCCTTTGATGTCCAGTTGCATGAAGGTCGGCGCCAGCGAAGGTGGCATCGAGGTCACGCCGTTGAACGGGGTGACGCCCATGGCGATGGAAATGATGGTCACTGCCAGAATGCCGATCAGTACTGCACCGCGCACTTTCAGCGCTTCGAGGGCAACGATCAGGGCAAAGCCGAGGGTGGCGAGGATCGGTGCCGGGGCTTTCAAGTCACCGAGGCCGACCATGGTCGCCGGGTTGCTGACCACGATGCCAGCGTTGTGCAGGGCGATCAGTGCCAGGAACAGGCCGATACCGGCAGCAATCGCCGAGCGCAGTGGCAGCGGGATGCTGTTGATGATCCATTCACGGATACGGAAGATCGACAACAGGAAGAAGCACACGGCCGAGATGAACACCGCACCCAGCGCCACTTGCCAGGTGTGGCCCATGTGCAGGACGACGGTGTAGGTGAAGAAGGCGTTCAGACCCATGCCCGGCGCAAGGGCGATCGGGTAGTTGGCGATCAGGCCCATGATCGTCGAACCGATCGCAGCCGCCAGACAGGTGGCGACAAACACCGCACCCTTGTCCATGCCGGTCTCGCCGAGAATGCTCGGATTGACGAACAGAATGTAGGCCATGGCCAAGAAAGTCGTGATGCCCGCCAGAATCTCGGTGCGCACGTTGGTGTTGTGTGCCTTGAGTTGAAACAGCCTTTCCAGCATGTCTGCTCCCCGTGGCGCGCGTGGCGCCGTGAATGTATCGACCTCAACAGCAAAGCACAGACCATCGCAAGCGCCTGGAAAATTGTGGTGGGCCGGAAAAAGCCGCGCATCATACCAGCAGCGTGAGGAATATGGCGGTTGTTGGTGTCGATCGTCGGCGAAGTTTTGCCTTGAAGCCAACTGCGCCATACTGCGCGCTGATTTTTTCGGGACGGGAAGCGCATGAGCAGGTGCTGGATGAAGGGTTCGGGTTTGATTGCAGCACTGATGGCCGTGACGCCGTTAGCGTTGGCGGCCTCGGCGGAGCCGTTGACCCAAGTGAAAGTGATCAAGGTGCAATCGCCGGCCTGTGGCCTGGAAGACATTGGTGATGGGCAGACACAGACCCAATGCAATCACAACGGGCCGAGCATCAAAGTCTATGTACTGGAAGTCGGATACGGCCAGAGCCAGCCGCATGCCACGCTGGATGGTTTCGAAGTGAACGGCACCCGAGCGCCGGTATGTGCCTTTGATAATGGCAACCTGACCGAGTGCAGTCCGGGCCGTAGCACCGTTGGTTCTCTTTATACCTTCGATCTGGCGGGCAAACAGGAAGGTACCTTCACCTTCAGCAACACCTCGATCAACGCGCCACGCAATACGATGTCGACCCAGCTTTACATCAAGTAACGGCTGTTGCAGCGCGATCCGGGTGAAGCTGACTACGCTTAAAGTATCACCCAGCGGATAGCGCCCATGACCTTTAGAGCCCTGATTACCCTCGCCGAGGGCATCGATGATCTGCAAAGCGTGACCCTGATCGACGTGCTGCGCCGCGCCGGCATCGAAGTGGTCGCCGCCAGTATTGAAGGACGACGCATGCTGACCTGCGCGCGTGGTACACGCCTGACCGCCGACGGCATGCTGGTCGATGTGCTGGCGCAAACCTTCGACCTGATCGTACTGCCCGGCGGTGTTGTCGGTTCACAACATCTGGCCGCACATCAACCGCTGCAACAACTGCTCAAGGATCAAGCCAGCGCCGGACGCCTGTTCGCCGCCATCGCCGAATCCCCGGCCGTCGCCCTGCAAACCTTTGGAGTGCTGCGTCAACGACGCATGACCTGTTTGCCCAGCGCCAGCCATCAACTCTCGGGCTGTACGTTTGTTGATCAACCGGTGGTGGTCGACGGCAATTGCATCACCGCGCAAGGTTCCAGCGCTGCGCTGGAGTTTGCCTTGACGCTGGTCGAGCAACTCGGCGGCAAGGCCTTGCGGGTGAAAGTGGCGGGGGAGTTGTAGTGGCTGGAGGTGTCAGGCGTGGACAGCGATCAGTTCGATAACCGGTTGCTCCCGATGCTCCGCTTGCCACAGATCGTAGTCGGTTTGTACGCCTAGCCACACACGCGCCTTGCCAATGCCAGCACGCTCAAGACGCACAGCCAGATCCGGGCTGATTGGCGCATGTCCGTGTAGTACACGGGAAAGATGTGGGCGCGCGAAGCCCAAGTGTCGGGCCAATTCGGTCACGCTGATGCCAAGCTCGGGCAAAACATCCATCAGCAGGGTTTCGCCGGGGTGTGGCGGGTTGTGCATGGGCATGAGCCTGCCTCCTGTCAGTGGTAATCCAGATAATCGACCAGTTCGATATCCGAACCGACAAAACGAAAGATCACTCGCCAGTTGCCTGAAACGCTCAGCGACCAGTACTCCGTCAGTTCAACTTTCAATCGATGCAGGCGCCAACCCGGAAGGTCTAGATCTGCGGGAATCGTAGCGCGATCCATGAACTGCAGCATGCGCGACAGCCGTTTTGCGTGGTCGGCACGAATCCCGCGAGTCGAACCCGTTTCATAGAAGCCTCGAAGGCCTTTGTGCTGAAAGGATTTGATCATGGGCTGGAGTGTAAGGCGATACATTACACTCGGTGCGGTAACTATGTACCGCACCTTTTCAGTTATTTTGTGTTTTGGAGGTTGTCAGACCTTCACCTCCTCCACCGGCACATGCATGCGATCCCGGTTAGCCAGCGTCGGAAACAACTTGATCCATGTCCCCGTCACCACCAGCGTACCGATCCCGCCCATCACCACCGCCGGCACGGTGCCGAACCAGTGGGCGGTGACGCCGGATTCGAATTCGCCCAACTGATTGGAAGCGCCGATAAACAGCCCGTTCACCGCGCTGACCCGGCCGCGCATTTCGTCGGGGGTTTCCAATTGTACGAAAGAGGCGCGGATGACCATGCTGATCATGTCCGCCGCGCCGAGTACCACCAGCACCGCCAGCGAGAACCAGAACGAGGTCGACAGGCCGAAGGCGATGGTGGCAACGCCGAATACGCCGACCGCCGTGAACATTATCCGGCCAACGTTGCGTTCTACGGCAAATCGGGCGAGGAACAGCGACATCCCCAGTGCGCCGACCGCCGGTGCCGAACGTAGCAGGCCGAGGCCCCATGGCCCGGTCAGCAGGATGTCCTTGGCGAATACCGGCAACAACGCCGTGGCGCCGCCGAGGAGTACCGCAAACAAATCCAGCGAAATCGCCCCGAGAATGTCCGGGCGGCTGCGAATGAAGCGAATCCCCGCCAGCAACGAATCCAGCGTGGCTTTGCCTTTGTTCAGTGGTGTTTGCCGCGCGGGCAGGTTGAGCATCAAGGTGCAGGCAATGACATAAAGCAGCACGGTCGGGCCATACACCCAGACGCTGCCGAACGCGTAGAGCAAGCCGCCCAGCGCCGGGGCGACGATGGTTGCCGACTGTTGCGCCGATTGTGCCGCTGCCACCGCCCGTGGGAACAGTGCGCTGGGCACAATACTCGGCAGCAGTGCCTGGGTGGTCGGCATCTCGAACGAACGCGCCGCGCCGAGCAGGAAGGCGAGGATGAAGATCATCTCGCGGGTGACGTGATCGGTGGCGCTGCCGATGGCCAGCGCCAGGGCGATCAATGCCTGCAACGACTGACAGATCGCCGCGACTTTGCGTCGGTCATAGCGGTCGGCGACATGCCCGGTGTGCAACATGAACAGCACACGCGGGGCGAATTCGACCAGGCCGACCAGACCCAGATCGAGGACGTTGCCGGTCAATTGGTAGAGGTTCCAGCCAATTGCCACAGTGAGCATCTGAAAGCCGCTGGCGGTGAAGATCCGCGCGAACCAGAAAGCGAGAAACGGACGATGGTGACGTAACAGCAGGGGCGCTTGGCTGGGCATCTGAAGGCAGGTCTGGCTCGAGGGGAATCGCGAGGTTATCACCAGTCTGTAACAGGAAGTTGCTATGACAAAAAATTTAGTTAGGCAGACATCGATTTCCTCAAGCTCGCCGCAAGAAATCCATTGCAGAGCATCGCCGCGCCGATGAGGCAACTTGTCACGCGGCAAACGACCACGCAGTTCTTCGTCGGAAATGGGACTACTCTTTCAACGTTGCTTGATCCAGATCAAGACCCTCCTGGGCGATGCTCTGGTGGCGCGTTGACCAGACTCCCTGCGTTGCGATGGTTGTTTAAAAAGAACGAATCAGAATTCGCCGCACTCCATATCCGTGGGGGCAGTAGGCGCAGGGGCCACAAGCCCGGACGCCGGTATTACCTGACAGAGGAAGACTTATGTTCGGTTTAGAGGCACTCGATCTCGCCCGAATTCAGTTCGCGTTCACCATCTCGTTCCACATCCTGTTCCCGGCCATCACCATCGGCCTGGCGAGTTACCTCGCGGTGCTCGAAGGCTTGTGGCTAAAAACCCGTAATGACACCTACCGTGATCTCTACCATTTCTGGTCGAAGATCTTTGCCGTCAACTTCGGCATGGGCGTGGTCTCGGGGCTCGTCATGGCCTACCAGTTCGGCACCAACTGGAGTCGCTTCTCGGACTTCGCCGGCGCCGTCACCGGGCCGTTGCTGACCTATGAAGTGCTCACGGCATTCTTCCTTGAGGCCGGTTTCCTCGGGGTGATGCTGTTTGGCTGGAATAAGGTCGGACGTGGGCTGCACTTCTTTTCCACGGTCATGGTGGCCATCGGCACGCTGATTTCGACGTTCTGGATTCTCGCGTCCAATAGCTGGATGCAAACTCCGCAGGGCTTCGAGATCGTCAACGGTCAGGTAATCCCCACCGATTGGCTGGCGATCATCTTCAACCCATCGTTCCCGTATCGCCTGATGCACATGGCCACGGCTGCGTTTGTCGCCACGGCGTTCTTCGTCGGCTCTTCGGCGGCCTGGCACTTGCTGCGCGGCAAGGACAACCCGGCGATCCGCACGATGCTGTCGATGGCGATGTGGATGGCGCTGATCGTCGCGCCGATCCAGGCAGTCATCGGCGACTTCCATGGCCTCAACACCCTCGAACATCAGCCGGCGAAAATCGCCGCGATCGAAGGTCACTGGGAAAACAAAGGCGACGAAGCGACGCCGCTGATCCTGTTCGGCTGGCCGGACATGAAAGAAGAGAAAACCAAATTCGCCGTGGAGATCCCGTACCTCGGCAGTCTGATCCTCACTCACTCGCTGGACAAACAGGTCCCGGCGCTCAAGGAATTCCCGCCGGAAGACCGGCCGAATTCGACCATCGTGTTCTGGTCGTTCCGGATCATGGTCGGCCTCGGTTTCCTGATGATCTTCACCGGTCTGTGGAGCCTGTGGCTGCGTAAGCGCGACACGCTCTACACCTCACGGCCGTTCCTGTATCTGGCCTTGTGGATGGGGCCTTCCGGCCTGATTGCGATTCTTGCGGGCTGGTTCACCACGGAAATCGGTCGTCAGCCGTGGGTGGTCTACGGGCTGATGCGCACGGCGGATGCGTCTTCAAACCACAGCTTCATGCAGATGAGCATCACCCTGATCATGTTTGTGGTGGTGTATTTCGCCCTGTTCGGCGCAGGTCTCGGCTACATGATGCGCCTGGTGCGCAAGGGGCCGAAGATCAGCGAAGGCGCCGAGACGCCGGACGGTGGTCCAGGCAAGCAGCGTACGCCGGCGCGTCCTTTGTCCGCCGCCGACGATTCGGCCGATGCCGATCACGACACCCCCAGCCTGACCAAGGAGATTTGAGCCATGGGTATTGATCTTCCGCTGATCTGGGCCGTGATCATCATCTTCGGCATCATGATGTACGTGGTCATGGACGGCTTCGATCTGGGTATCGGGATTCTTTTCCCGTTCATCCCGGGCAAAGTCGACCGTGACGTGATGATGAACACCGTCGCCCCGGTCTGGGACGGCAACGAAACCTGGCTGGTACTGGGCGGCGCGGCGTTGTTCGGCGCGTTCCCGCTGGCCTATTCGGTAGTGTTGTCGGCGCTGTACCTGCCGCTGATCTTTATGTTGATCGGTTTGATCTTCCGTGGTGTGGCGTTCGAGTTCCGTTTCAAGGCCAAGGACGACAAGCGCCATCTGTGGGACAAGGCGTTTATCGGCGGCTCGGTGGCGGCGACGTTCTTCCAGGGCGTGGCGCTGGGCGCGTTCATCGACGGCTTGCCGGTGGTCAATCGGCAGTTCGCCGGCGGTTCACTGGACTGGCTGACGCCGTTCACAATGTTCTGCGGCGCCGCGCTGGTGGTGGCCTATGCCTTGCTCGGCTGTACCTGGCTGATCATGAAAACCGAAGGCAAGCTCCAGGAACAGATGCATGACTTGGCACGGCCATTGGCTTTCGTGCTGCTGGCCGTGATCGGTATTGTCAGTATCTGGACGCCGCTGGCTCATCCGGATATTGCCACCCGCTGGTTCAGCATGCCGAACCTGTTCTGGTTCATGCCGGTGCCGATTCTGGTGTTGGTGACAATGTACGGCCTGATCCGCGCCGTGGCGCGCAATGCCAACTACATGCCGTTCCTGCTGACCCTGGTACTGATCTTCCTCGGCTACAGCGGTCTGGGCATCAGCCTGTGGCCGAATATCGTGCCGCCGTCGATCTCGATCTGGGACGCCGCCGCACCGCCGCAAAGTCAGGGCTTCATGCTGGTGGGTACGCTGTTCATCATTCCGTTCATCCTGGGTTACACCTTCTGGAGCTACTACGTGTTCCGCGGCAAGGTCACCCATGAGGACGGTTATCACTAAGCGAAACCCTTTGGCAGCGAGCCTGCTCGCGATGGCGTCGGCAACGGCGCCATCGATCTGACTGATGAGGATCGAAACAATGACCGGCAAACATTCCCTGCACGACATTGAAGAAGCCGAAAAAAAACCGCTGTGGCAGCGGCTCGGCTGGTTGGCCTTGATCTGGGTCGGTAGCGTCGGCGTGCTGTTTATCGCCGCCAGCCTGATGCGCCTGTTCATGAACGCGGCAGGCCTGACCACGCACTGAATCATCCCCGTCCCGGCGCCTTCGGGTACGGCTTTGCAACCCTCCTCACGGAGGGTTTTTTTTGCCTTGAGGTTTACTTGCGCGCTTTAAGAATGACGAATTTCGGTGTGGCGGCCACTTGCTCGACGCCGCGGAACAGCCGCGCCAGTTTGCTGTGGTAACCCAGATGACGGTTGCCGACGATGTACAGCGCGCCACCCACCACCAACGCTTCACGCGCCTGCTGGAACATGCGCCAGGCGAGGAAATCGCCCACCACCTGCTGCTGATGAAACGGCGGATTGCACAGCACCACATCCAGCGACTGCGCTTCCTGTCCGGCCAGACCGTCGCCGGCTCGCACGATCACTTCGCGATCGCCCAGCGCTGCACGCCAGTTTTCCGTAGCCGATTGCACCGCCATGAACGACTCGTCGACCAGCGTGTAATGCGCATCAGGGTTTTGCAGGGCACTCGCGATTGCCAGTACACCGTTGCCACAGCCCAGATCGGCGACTCGGGCGCTGCCCAGGTTTTTCGGTAGGTGCGGCAGGAACGCACGCGTGCCGATGTCCAGGCCTTCGCGACAGAACACGTTGGCGTGGTTGAGCAACTCGATCGGTGGCTCGTCGAGGCGATAGCGTGACGGGTAGGGCGAGACGGCCGGGGGTTTTGCTTCAGGCGTGGCGATCAACAAGCGAGCCTTTTTCACCGCCAGTGAGGCTTGCACCGGACCAATGTAGCGTTCAAGCAGATCACCGGCGGCGCGTGGCAGGTGTTTGACCATGGCCGCTGCGACGACTTCAGCGCCGGGCGCGAGTTGCCCCTGCAAGCGGATCAGTTGTTCTTCCAGCAGTGCAAGGGTTTTCGGCACGCGGATCAGCACCCGATCAAACGGTCCGACCAATGGCTCGCTCGCGGGGATCCCGCGAACAGTGTCGAATGCCTGACCATTGCGCAGCAGGTTTTTTTCCAGCCCCTGGAAACCGAGGAATGAGTCACCGCTGCTACTGACCCTGACCTTGCCTGACAAACTGGCAGCCAACGCACCGAAGCTGTCGTTGAGCACCAACACGTGCGTGTCCGCCGCCGGTTGCTGCGCCGCCAAATGGTTAAGCAGGTACTCGTCAGCGGCATCGAAGGCTTGCAGCGGTTCGTTCTGCTGTTCGGGCTGGCGGATCAGGTCGAGTTGGGCAAAGGGCGTATCAAGCAAAGGCATGGGGCGGGAACTCAGGGTAATCAACGGGGTGTTCCACAGCCCTGACATTGTGCTGCGGCACCGACCGAGTGTACTGCAACGCCGAACGTTCACGTCATCACTCAGGAGGGTCGCGAATGGTACGTTTTTTTCTTGGTTATTACCTGCACGTTTTATAGGGGACGCAAGACTGCTTGATTAGATGATGCCGGCTCTGGCGGCCGCGATGACAGCGGAAATCTTGTTGCAGACGTTGAGTTTCTCGATGACGTTCTGCACGTGGTAGTTCACGGTGCGTTCGCTCAGGCTGAGGATTTTCGAAATCTCATAAGCGGTCTTGCCGCCGGCTGATAATTGCAGAACCTCCAGTTCGCGGGGCGACAGGTGCGGTTGGCGGGGCTTGAGAGATTGGGGCGGCAGCGTCCGGGCGAACAGTTCACTCAGGTGACTGGTGGCGAAGAACATATAACCAAAATGTTCATACAACTCCAGAGGACTGATGGGGCAATGCTTGCGCGCCAGGCTGATAATGCTGCACAAACCGCTTTGCTCATGGTGGAACGACTGTGACCAGCCATATTGCAGTCCATATTGCTGCAAACCCTGCCAAAGCTGAGGCTTTTCTGCGAATACCGATTCGCTCCAGACGATGGGCATCATTGAGTGATTACAGTGTGCTATCAGTGGGTCGATTTTACTGTAATGTTTCTGATCATATTGTGCGTTCCATTCTTTGGGGTAGTTGTTGATTTGCAAGGGATCAAGACGTAGTTCCCGATTGGGTGAAGTAACCGAAATGGCACAAAAGTTAAAGCCCAGGTTTTCGGCGAATCTCAACAGAATCGTATAAGCAGCGTCTATATCCCTGGCGAAAGTCAGTTGCTTTAACTGCGACTCCTTCCACGTTTCCATTACAGAATCTCCATTGGTATTACGGGGGGGGGGGTGCAAATGGATCCAAAAGATCCGGCACGCAACGGAGTGTAGGACGTTTCATACAAGGGGCATTAAATTTTTTCGATATTGATGGTGGGAATGTTTTTATAAAAGGTTCTTAGCGAATGACGGGTTTAGTATTCAGGTCGTCATCCTAAATTTCAGTTTTACATTTAATTTTATTTGATGAGTTCAGTTGCTATTCATTTAGGTGAAGAGTGGCTGAATGCCATTGCTCATCGTCGGTGTTTAAGGCGACCAATATGCGCGACACTGGCAGCAATCGTTCAATGGAGTGCCCCATGACCGCCAGTGCCGAGAAATACACCACGCAGACGTTGCTTGATGTTCAACCCTTGACCCCAAGCCTGTTTACCTTGCGTACCAGCCGGGATGCAGGGTTCCGTTTCCGCGCCGGGCAGTTCGCCAGGCTCGGTGTGACCAAAGCCGATGGCAGCATCGTGTGGCGTGCCTATTCGATGGTGTCGTCGCCTTTTGACGAGTTTCTCGAGTTCTTTTCCATCGTCGTGCCGGGCGGGGAGTTCACCAGTGAGCTGAGTCGGCTGCAGGTCGGCGACACCTTGCTGGTAGATCGCCAGGCTTTCGGCTACCTGACACTGGACCGTTTCGTCGATGGGCGCGATCTATGGCTGTTATCCACAGGCACCGGGGTGGCGCCGTTTCTGTCGATTTTGCAGGACTTCGAAGTCTGGGAAAAATTCGAGCGAATCATTCTGGTGTACAGCGTGCGCGAGGCGCGGGAGTTGGCCTATCAGGCGTTGATTGCCGGACTCACGCAGCGTGAATACCTCAGCGAACATGCGCACAAATTGCAGTTCATCACGACGGTGACGCGTGAAGCGCATCCTGACGCATTGCACGGGCGCATCACTACCCTGATTGAAAATGGTGAACTGGAGCGCGCCGCGGGTGTGGAGCTGTCGGCGGAGCACTCGCGTGTCATGCTGTGCGGCAATCCACAGATGATCGATGACACGCGCGCGCTGCTGAAAAAACGCCACATGAGCCTCAGCCTGACCCGCCGGCCCGGTCAGGTGGCTGTGGAGAATTACTGGTAAACAAACGGCGCCTCGAAGGCGCCGTTGTTTCTATCGTGCACTGCATTCAGGGCCGGGTGTTCTGGGCCTTGAGCAAGTCGCGGATCTCGCCCAGCAACTCTTCTTCCTTGGTCGGAACCGGTGGCAGGGTAGGGGCCACGGCCTCTTCGCGCTTGAGGCGGTTGATCGCTTTGACACCCATGAAAATGGCGAACGCGACGATCACGAAGTCCAGAATGGTCTGCAGGAATTTGCCGTAGGCCAGCACCACTGCAGGCGCATTGCCTTCGGCGGCCTTGAGCGTGACGGCCAGATCACTGAAGTCGACCCCACCGATCAACAGGCCGATTGGCGGCATGATGACGTCACCGACAAACGACGAAACAATCTTGCCGAAGGCAGCACCGATGATGATACCGACGGCCATGTCGACCACATTGCCTTTGACCGCGAAGGCCTTGAACTCGCTTAGCACGCCCATAGTTATTTCCTTGTTACAGATGAGTTTGGTGTACGCAGTGTAAATCAGCAAAACGCGTCCTGCGCGAAACACCTTCTTACAATGCCCGTTTTTATCGACACATCAATCGACGATTAGTTTGCAAAGTGCCAGCAATCGCGCGCGAAATATACTGTAACTCGCTGATCGAAAAGCCAATTTTCTCAATCGTGGCGTTATGTTCTTTCTATTTATGTTCGACGCCGCAGGCCTCTAGCCTTGGGTTGGCGCACCTGGATGCGCCCAAAAAAACCAGAGGATCCTGATATGAACTCCGCACTTGGACTGGGGGCTTTTCCCCGTCGTCGCACCCTCGGCGTACTCACCGCCAGCCTGTTGACCTTCTCCGTAAATGCCGCGCCCCTGACCCGCGATAACGGTGCAGCGGTCGGCGACAATCAGAACTCGCAGACCGCCGGTGCCAATGGCCCGGTGCTGCTGCAGGATGTGCAGTTGATTCAGAAACTGCAGCGCTTTGACCGTGAACGCATTCCCGAGCGTGTGGTTCACGCCCGTGGTACCGGCGCCCATGGCACCTTCACCGTGACCAACGATCTCAGTGACCTGAGCAAGGCCAAGGTGTTCGCCACTGGCCAGAGCACGCCGGTATTCGTGCGCTTCTCCGCGGTGGTGCACGGCAATCACTCGCCGGAAACCCTGCGTGATCCACGAGGTTTCGCCACCAAGTTTTACACGGCTGACGGCAACTGGGACCTGGTCGGCAATAACTTTCCGACCTTTTTCATCCGCGACGCGATCAAGTTTCCCGACATGGTGCACGCGTTCAAACCGGATCCGCGGACTAACCTAGATGACGATTCTCGCCGATTCGACTTCTTCTCTCATGTACCGGAAGCCACCCGTACCCTGACCGAGTTGTATTCGAACTCGGGAACGCCGGCCAGTTATCGAGAAATGGACGGTAATGGTGTTCATGCTTACAAGTTGATTAACGCCAAGGGTGAAGTCCACTACGTCAAGTTTCACTGGAAGAGCTTGCAGGGACTTAATAACCTCACGCCAAAACAAGTCGCGAACGTCCAGGGTCAAGACTACAGTCATATGACCAATGATCTGGTTAGCAACATTAATAAAGGTAACTTCCCAAAATGGGACTTGTACATTCAAGTGCTGAAACCACAAGACTTGTCCAAGTTTGATTTTGATCCATTAGACGCCACCAAGATCTGGCCAGGTATTCCTGAGCGAAAAGTTGGACAAATGGTGTTGAACCGTAATCCGGCGAATGTCTTCCAGGAAACCGAACAAGTGGCCATGGCGCCAGCCAATGTAGTTCCAGGTATCGAACCTTCCGAAGACCGTTTGTTACAAGGCCGAGTGTTCTCTTATGCCGATACGCAAATGTATCGCCTGGGTGCCAATGCCCTGCAATTGCCGATCAATGCGCCGAAAGTTGCCGTGAACAATGGCAACCAGGATGGCGCGATGAACTTCGGCGCCAGCAACAGTGGTGTGAACTATCAGCCAAGCCGACTGCAGCCCCGTGACGAGACGCCAGGCGCGCGTTACAGCCAATCGGCGCTATCGGGCAGCACCCAGCAGGCGAAAATTCAGCGTGAGCAGAACTTCAAGCAGGCCGGCGATCTGTATCGCTCGTTCAGCAAGCAAGAACGCCGGGACCTGATCGACAGCTTCGGCGGCTCGCTGGCAACCACCGATGATGAGAGCAAGCACATCATCCTGTCCTTCCTTTATAAGGCCGATCCGGAATACGGCACTGGCGTCACTGAAGTGGCCAAAGGCGACCTGAGCCGGGTCAAGGCGCTGGCAGCGAAACTGGTCGACTGATACCGATGTAGCGCACGCGGGGCCTGAGTCAGGCCCCGTTTCGTTTAAAGGAGAATGCTGATGCGAAGCTGTCTTTTACTCTTGGCCGGTTGCCTGTCGTTCGCGGCATGGGCGGCACCGGTCGAGCAGAGTCCCGAGGCAATCCAGGCCCAACTGCGCGACTATTACTTCGATGCGGCCCGACGCGGTGATGTGCCGATGATCGACACGTTCATCGAGTCCGGGTATTCCCTCGACACCCGCGACAGCAAGGGTTACACCGCGCTGATTCTGGCGGCCTATCACGGTCAGGCTCCGGCCGTGGAGCGTTTACTTGCAGCCGGCGCCGATGCCTGTGCCCAGGATCAACGTGGCAACACCGCGCTGATGGGGGCGATTTTCAAAGGTGAAGTACAGATCGCCCGGCGCCTGATGGCCACCGATTGCAGCCCCGATCAGCGTAACGGTGCCGGGCAGACGGCAGCCATGTACGCCGGATTGTTCAAGCGCCTGGAATTGCTTGATGCGCTGAAAGCCAAGGGCGCGGACCTGAATGCCGAAGATCCGTTCGGTAATAGCGCCACGCGTCTGGCCAGTGGCGAAATCCGTAGTGCGGCGCCGCGCTGATCGTCGGCACGTGCGTTATCATCGCGGTTTTTGTCGGGGGTTCTGATGGCCAAGGCCAAGCGCATGTACGGCTGCACCGAGTGCGGCGCAACCTTTCCCAAGTGGGCGGGCCAGTGCGGCGAGTGCGGCGCCTGGAACACCCTGACCGAGACCATGATCGAAAGCGGCGGCGCCACAGCACCGACCGGCCGCACCGGCTGGGCCGGGCAGCAGGCGCAGATCAAGACCTTGGCCGAAGTCAGCATCGAAGAAATTCCGCGCTTTTCCACCGCCTCCGGTGAGCTGGACCGGGTCCTCGGTGGCGGTCTGGTCGACGGCTCGGTGGTGCTGATAGGCGGTGATCCGGGTATCGGTAAATCGACCATCCTGTTGCAGACCCTGTGCAACCTGGCCAAAAGCATGCCGGCTCTCTACGTCACCGGCGAAGAATCCCAACAGCAAGTGGCCATGCGTGCCCGGCGCCTCGGCTTACCGCAGGATCAACTGCGGGTAATGACCGAAACCTGCATCGAAACCATCATCGCCACCGCCCGACAGGAAAAGCCCAAGGTGATGGTGATCGACTCGATCCAGACAATCTTCACCGAACAGCTGCAATCTGCCCCCGGCGGTGTTTCCCAGGTACGTGAGAGCGCGGCGCTGCTGGTGCGTTATGCAAAACAGAGCGGCACGGCGATTTTCCTCGTCGGCCACGTCACCAAGGAAGGCGCGCTCGCGGGTCCCCGAGTTCTCGAACACATGGTTGATACCGTGCTGTATTTCGAAGGCGAGTCCGATGGCCGTTTGCGTTTGCTGCGTGCGGTGAAAAACCGTTTCGGTGCGGTCAACGAACTCGGTGTGTTCGGCATGACCGACAAGGGCCTGAAAGAAGTCTCCAACCCGTCGGCGATTTTTCTCACCCGTGCGCAGGAAGAAGTCCCCGGCAGTGTGGTCATGGCCACGTGGGAGGGCACTCGACCGATGCTGGTGGAAGTGCAGGCGCTGGTTGATGACAGCCATCTGGCCAATCCGCGTCGGGTGACGCTGGGGCTGGATCAGAACCGTTTGGCGATGTTGCTCGCAGTTTTGCATCGCCATGGCGGGATTCCGACCCATGATCAGGACGTGTTCCTTAACGTGGTCGGTGGGGTAAAGGTGTTGGAGACAGCATCGGATCTGGCGTTGATGGCGGCGGTCATGTCGAGCTTGCGCAACCGGCCGTTGCCGCATGATCTGCTGGTGTTCGGCGAGGTCGGGCTGTCTGGTGAAGTGCGTCCGGTGCCGAGCGGTCAGGAGCGGTTGAAGGAAGCGGCCAAGCATGGCTTCAAGCGCGCGATCGTGCCCAAGGGCAATGCGCCGAAGGAATCGCCTCCGGGTTTGCAGATCATCGCCGTGACCCGCCTCGAACAGGCCCTTGACGCGCTCTTCGAATAACTTGAACCCACTGCATAACCTGTGGGAGCTGGCTTGCCAGCGATTGCGTTCTGTCCGTCGACATATTCGTCGAGTCTGAAATCGCTATCGCTGGCAAGCCAGCTCCCACAGGGTTCAATTGTGGATTCTAGATTTCGATCAGGGCACCCAGCTCGCGCTCCAGTTCAGCCTCATCCGCCAGATTCAACTCGATCAGGCGCCGCAAGCGCTGGATCGATTCCAGGCTTATATGTCGGCAGACAAAGCCCAACTGGTTATTTTCTTCGTGTGCCAGATGCACATCCATCTCGATATCGACGTCATCGCTCAGGTGAATGTCGACGAAAAAATCCTTCTCCGCATCCCCCAACCACGGCTCCGGCCTTTCGATCAGCAATCCTTTGAGCGACAGGTCGATCAGCTTGACCGGCCAGATGTAATCGCCCTGACTCAGCTCGGTTCTGGCATCGAACGCAATACGTTTGAAGCGACGACGGTTGGCTGGGTGTTCGCTCATGGCGCAATCCTCATGAAGGTTCGCTGACTATAGACCGCGAATGCGGGCGCCAGCCAATTGCTAAAGCGTCTAGACCAATGTCGGGGTATGGCCTTTGTCGCCGTAAGCGCTAAACTCGGGGTGGCTGTCTTTCTTGTCCACCCTGGCTGGAATAATAAAATGAAAAATAATAATAGCCTGCTACGCCACTTACCCTGGCTAGTGCTGGCAATCGTAGGAGCGTGCGCCCTGGGCGTAGTGGCGTTGCGCCGCGGCGAGGCGATCAACGCCTTGTGGATCGTGGTCGCCGCTGTGGCCATTTATCTGGTTGCGTACCGTTACTACAGTCTGTTCATCGCCAACAACGTGATGCAACTGGACCCGCGTCGGGCCACCCCCGCCGTGCTCAACAATGATGGTCTGGACTATGTGCCGACCAACAAACACATTCTTTTCGGTCACCACTTCGCCGCGATCGCGGGCGCCGGACCTCTGGTCGGCCCGGTGCTGGCCGCGCAGATGGGCTACTTGCCCGGCACGCTCTGGCTGATTGCCGGCGTGGTGCTGGCGGGCGCGGTACAGGACTTCATGGTGCTGTTCATGTCGACCCGGCGCAACGGCCGTTCCCTGGGCGACATGGTGCGTGAAGAAATGGGCCGCGTGCCCGGCACCATCGCCTTGTTCGGCTGCTTCCTGATCATGATCATCATCCTCGCGGTGCTGGCGCTGATCGTGGTTAAAGCGTTGGCCGAGAGTCCGTGGGGCATCTTCACCGTAATGGCGACCATCCCGATCGCGATGTTCATGGGCATTTACATGCGCTACATCCGCCCGGGCCGCATCGGCGAAATCTCCGTGGTCGGCGTGTTGCTGCTGCTCGGGTCGATCTGGCTCGGTGGGCAGATTGCTGCTGATCCGGTGTGGGCCAAGGCGTTCACCTTCACCGGCGTGCAGATTACCTGGATGCTGGTCGGTTACGGTTTCGTCGCTGCATCGCTGCCGGTTTGGCTGATTCTGGCACCGCGCGACTACCTGTCGACGTTCCTGAAAATCGGCACCATCGTCGCACTGGCGATCGGTATTCTGGTGACCATGCCCGAGCTGAAAATGCCGGCGCTGACCCAGTTCGTCGATGGCACTGGCCCGGTGTGGAAGGGCGGTCTGTTCCCGTTCCTGTTCATCACCATCGCTTGCGGTGCGGTATCGGGCTTCCACGCATTGATCTCTTCGGGCACCACGCCGAAGCTGCTGGATAACGAAACCAACGCTCGCTACATCGGCTACGGCGGTATGTTGATGGAGTCGTTCGTGGCGATCATGGCCATGGTTGCCGCGTCGGTGATCGAGCCTGGCGTGTACTTCGCTATGAACAGCCCGGCTGCTGTGGTCGGCAGTGACGTCGCTTCGGTTGCGCAAGTGGTTTCCAGCTGGGGCTTCGCGATCACGCCGGAAGCGCTGCAAGCCGTGGCGCATGACATTGGTGAAACCACCATCCTGGCCCGTGCCGGTGGTGCGCCGACCCTGGCGGTCGGTATCGCGCAGATCCTGCACAGTGTCCTGCCGGGTGAAAACACCATGGCGTTCTGGTACCACTTCGCGATCCTGTTTGAAGCGCTGTTCATCCTGACGGCTGTGGACGCCGGCACCCGTGCCGGGCGCTTCATGCTGCAGGACCTGCTCGGTTCCTTCGTTCCGGCGCTGAAGCGCACCGAATCGTGGACCGCCAACCTGATCGCCACCGCCGGTTGTGTGGCGATGTGGGGCTGGTTGCTCTACCAAGGCGTGATCGATCCACTGGGCGGCATCAACACCTTGTGGCCGCTGTTCGGTATCTCCAACCAGATGCTGGCCGGTATTGCGCTGATGCTCGGCACCGTGGTCCTGATCAAAATGAAGCGCCAGCGCTACATCTGGGTCACTCTGCTGCCGGCTACCTGGCTGCTGATCTGCACCACGACCGCGGGCTTCATCAAGCTGTTCGACGCCAACCCGGCGATCGGCTTCCTGTCGCTGGCCAAGAAATACAGCGATGCGCTGGCCAACGGTCAGGTGCTGGCACCGGCAAAAAGCGTCGAGCAGATGCAGCACGTGATCTTCAACGCTTACACCAACGCAACGCTCACCGCGCTGTTCCTGTTCGTGGTCTTCAGCATCCTGTTCTATGCGCTCAAGGTCGGCATCGCCGCTTGGGGCAAAAAAGAGCGTACGGATAAAGAATCGCCATTCCAGGCCCTGCCGGATGCGTAACCAGAGGATTGCAGCATGTTCAATGACCTGAGTCGCCTCGGTAAATACCTCGGTCAGGCCGCGCGCCTGATGGTCGGCATGCCCGACTACGACACCTACGTCGAGCATATGCAAACCAAGCACCCGGACAAGCCGGTGATGAGCTACGAGATGTTCTTTCGCGAACGTCAGGAAGCCCGTTACGGTGGCAAGGGTGGGCCGAAGTGCTGTTGAGCTGACAGCGCAAGGTTGAGGTAATCCCTGTGGGAGCGAGCCTGCTCGCGAATACGGAGTGTCAGTTGATGAATAATTTGACTGGCACACCGCTTTCGCGAGCAAGCTCGCTCCCACATTTGTTTTTGTATTGTTCATTCATTTGAAGGAGATCGAGTTTTGTCCTCTCCCATCCCGGTCACGGTACTCAGCGGTTTCCTCGGCGCCGGTAAGACCACCTTGCTGCGCCATATCCTCAAAGCCGAGCACGGCCTGAAAATCGCCGTGATCGAAAACGAATTCAGCGACGCCGGTATCGACACTCAGTTGCTGGGTGATGAGCCGGTGCAAGTCATGACCCTGGCCAACGGCTGTGTGTGCTGCACCATTCACACTGACCTGACCAAAGCGCTGTACCTGCTGCTTGAACGGCTGGACAGCGGTGAGATCGCGTTCGATCGTCTGGTCATCGAGTGCACCGGTCTGGCCGATCCGGCGCCGGTGGCGCAAACCTTTTTCATCGATGAAGAACTGCGCGAGCGCTATCTGCTCGACGGCATCATCACCCTGGTCGATGCCGCCCACGCCGACGTACACCTGAGCCAGACGATCGCCCAGGCGCAGATCGGTTTTGCCGACCGCTTGCTGGTGAGCAAAACCGATCTGGTCGATGAAGCCACGTTCAATGCACTGAGCGAGCGCCTGACACGGATCAACCGCCGGGCGCCGATTCGTGTGGTCGAACACGGCACCATTGATCTGGCAGAACTTCTTGATGTGCGCGGCTTCAACCTCAACGCCGATCTCGGCGGCGGATTGAGCCTGCGTCCGGTGAGCAAGGCGCCGTCGATTGATCGCATTTCCAGTCTGGTATTGCGCACCGATCAGCCGCTGGATATCGATCAGCTCAGCGAGTTCATGAATGAATTGCTGGAAGAACACGGCAAGCAATTGCTGCGTTACAAAGGCGTGCTGAACATCGCGGGTGAGGATCGGCGCCTAGTGTTTCAGGGGGTGTTGAAGCTTTATGGTTTTGACTGGGATACCGAATGGGCCGAGGGTGAGGCGCGGGAAAGTGTGATTGTGTTTATTGCCGATGATTTGCCGGAAGAGAAGATTCGGGCGGGGTTTGCCAGAGTGGCTTCTGCCTGATGGGCTTTCGGTGCCCGTAATCACGCCATCGCGAGCAGGCTCACTCCTACAGGGGAACGCATTTCAAATGTAGGAGTGAGCCTGCTCGCGATAGCTATCTAACCGACAGCACAATGCTCAAGGTCTGAACCCAGCAGCGTCTGCTCAAGATTGTCCAGATGTTGATTCATCAGCATGGCTGCTTTGGAAACATCCCGATGGTCCACTGCTTCCACCAACGCCAAATGCTCCTTCCAAGCGCAACAGCTATGCGTCTGGCCCACACTTCGTGCAATCGCCAATGATGTAAGCGGCACAAGACTGCCAAGAAAATGCGCTAACGGTGCATTCCCCGCCATTTGCGCCAATTGCAGATGAAACTCCCCGGACAAGCGAATCGCCGCACCCCGCCGATCCTGCTCGACCGCTTGACGTTCGCGCTCGATCAGCGTGCGAAGGTGCTTCAAATCGTCTGCCTGCGGACGCTGACAGGCCAGACGCACCAGCGTGCTCTCGGTCAGTCGCCGCGCATGCAGGGCCTGCCGCGTTTGTTCCCGATCAGGTGCCGCCACCCGCGGCCGGTGATTGGCGCGCAAGACAATGACGTGCTCATGGGACAGTTGGGTCAGCACCCGGCGCACGTCGGCGCGACTGGCGCCGAACATCTCTTTCAAACTGTCCTCGGTAAAACGGCTGGCCGAATCGATGCGCTGTTCCAGAATCGCATCGAACAGTCGCGGATACAGATCCTCCGCCGGTGTGCGCAGGCACGAGAAGGGCAGGGGCGACGTGGTCTGGCGAGTGTGCGACGCTGCAGCGAAACTGTTCATGGCCTGTCTCCAGTTGGGGTCAGCGACTCAAGTTGTCTTCGGGAATATTCAGCTCAATCCCCATCCGCTGGCCTTCGCGCAAAATGTGCCGACGCATTTCGGCGCTGGCCTGGGCGCTATTCTTGCTGCGGATCGCGCGGACCACCGCTTCGTTTTCTTCCAGTCGCTCGGCCAGATGTTCCGGAGAATTACGCAGCACCTCGGCGCTTTGCTTGAGGGCGTTGCTGGTTTGCTGCACCACACTCTGGAAGATCGGATTCGAGGTCAGGGTGAACAGCTCTTCGTGAAAGGCGATGTAGGCGCTGACCCCGGCCTCGCTGTCGCCGGCCTCGAGGGCTTCGCGCATGTCCATCAGGGTCAGGCGCAACTGGCCGACTTCCTTGCTGCTGATCGATTGTGCGACCAGACCGACAATGAACGGCTCAAGGGTGTAGCGCAGTTGCAGCACGTCTTCGAGGCTGGCACCGGCGACTGCACTGTCATGGCTTTGGCTGTCGCTGAGTTGCGCGTCGAGTACGACTACGCCTTTGCCTGGCATCGAGCGTACGAGGCCAAGGGTTTCCAGAACGATCACCGCTTCGCGCAGGCTCGGGCGGCTGATGCCCAGTTGTTCGGCCAGTTCGCGCTGACCCGGCAGCATGTCGCCGGAGCGCCACTGGCCACGGGCCAATGCGGCGCGGAGTTTTTCTACGACTGAGTTGACGACGGTTGATGTGGTTATCAAGGGTCTTGCTCCATTTGCCTGGGGGAGATAGCCGCAAACTCAAGATCAAAAGATCGCAGCCTGCGGCAGCTCCTACAGGGGTTAAATCAGAACTCCTGCTGGTGCGCCGGAGTCGCTGTTTTACGCGGCTGAAAGGTGTAGCCCTGCTGGCCGCTCAGTACTTTGTTGGCTCGCTGTACATCAATGTCTTTTTCCCAACGGGCGATCGCCACCGTGGCGACACAATTGCCGATCAGGTTGGTCAACGCGCGGCCGATGCCCATGAACCAGTCCACGGCCAGCACCAACACCAGGCCGACCACCGGAATAGCCGGGATCGCGGTCAGCGTCGCTGCGAGAATCACCAGTGCCGAACCGGGAATCCCGTGGGCTCCTTTCGAGGTGATCAGCGATACCAGCAGAATCGTCAGCAAATCGGTCATGGCCAGCGGCGTGCCGGTAGCGTTGGCAATGAATACGATGGCCAAAGTCAGGTAGATCGAGAAACCGTCGAGGTTGAACGAGTAGCCGGTCGGAATCACCAGACCCACGGTCGAGCTGCCAATGCCGAGGTGTTCGAGTTTGCGCATGATCTGTGGCAGCACGGCGTCGGACGATGCCGTGCCCATGACGATCAGCAGTTCTTCACGCAGATACTTCAACAGCGGCCACATGCGCAGGCCGGAAGCACGCATCACCAGACCGAGAATCACGCTGATGAATGCGATGCAGGTCAGGTAGAACAAACCGACCAGACTGCCCAGGTGTTGCAGGGAATCAAGGCCATATTTGCTGGTAGTAAAGGCGATGGCGCCGAACACGCCGATCGGTGCCAGACGCACGATCATGCCCATGATCCGGAAGATCACATGGCTGAGTTCGTTGATCAGTCGGGAGATCCCGGAGGCCGCTTCACCGACCAGATTCAACGCGCTGCCGAACAGCACCGAAAACAGCAGAACTTGCAGGATGTTGTTGTCGGCGAAGGCGCCGATCACCGAGGTTGGGATCAGGTCCATCAGGAACTGCGTGGTGGTGTGCATATGCTGGCTGCGTTCGGCGAGATCGCCCATGTCGGCCGCAGACAGTTGCTCGAGATGGATATTCGCGCCGCTGCCGATGCCGGTGCTGAAGGCGAAGACCAGGCCGATCACCAAAGCGATGGTGGTCAGCACTTCAAAGTAGATCACCGACTTGAGGCCGATGCGCCCGACCTTCTTCAGATCGCCGGCACCGCTGATGCCGCTGACTACCACGCAGAACACGATCAGGCCGATGAGCATCTTGATCAGTTTGATGAAGCCGTCGCCGAGCGGTTTGAGCTGGGCCGAGTATTCAGGAAGGGTCAGCCCGCAGACGATGCCGAGCATCAGTCCGAGAACCACTTGGAGGAAGATTGAGCGCGAGCACCATCTGAGCATGGGAGGAATCCTGGTCGGTGTCCTGGCTGCCGTGCGCGTGGCGCATCAGATTCAGGACTTAATTATTGTGGTCTTACCGGTATGTCCAGTGCGGGTGCAGTCTACGCTCGGTTTTTTCGCGATGACAAGTGAAAATATCAAAATTGGCATGACCGGTCTGACCAGTGGCCATAGCCGCGTAGGAGCTGCCGAAGGCTGCGATCTTTTAATCTTGTTTTTAAGATCCAGATCAAAGGATCGCAGCCTTCGGCAGCTCCTACACGGGAAATCAGGGGCGAAAAAAAACCGGCCAATCGCTTGGCCGGTTTTTCATGCTGCGGGTTTAACGTCGCAATTAAGCGCCGTATACCGGCAGTTTCTTGCAGATGGCTTTGACTTTCTCACGAACGGCGTCGATCACCGCTTCGTTGTTCAGGTCAGCCAGGATGTCGCAGATCCAGCCGGCCAGCTCTTTGCACTCGGTTTGCTTGAAACCGCGAGTGGTCACAGCCGGAGTACCGAAGCGCAGGCCGGAAGTAACGAACGGCGATCGTGGATCGTTTGGCACGGAGTTTTTGTTCACGGTGATGAACGCTTTG
Source organism: Pseudomonas sp. Mb7 (assembly GCF_054790525.1). Taxonomy (NCBI): domain Bacteria; kingdom Pseudomonadati; phylum Pseudomonadota; class Gammaproteobacteria; order Pseudomonadales; family Pseudomonadaceae; genus Pseudomonas; species Pseudomonas sp. Mb7. The sequence continues at coordinate 4,734,382 of NZ_CP186501.1, read as the reverse complement.
CCCAGAGCGGCGTCGGCGTCTTTACCGGAGATGTCCTGCTTGATCAGCGACAGCAGGAACAGGTGGTTCTTGGTACCGCCCGAAACTACGTCGAAACCGCGCTCGATGAACACTTCGGCCATGGCCTGGGCGTTCAGCACCACTTGTTCCTGGTAGGCCTTGAACTCAGGCTGCAGCGCTTCCTTGAAGCAGATCGCTTTAGCGGCGATCACGTGCTCCAGCGGGCCACCCTGGGCGCCCGGGAATACCGCGGAGTTCAGCTTCTTCTCGATCTCGGCGTTGGCGCGAGCCAGGATCAGGCCACCACGTGGACCGCGCAGGGTCTTGTGGGTGGTGGTGGTCACGACGTCAGCGAAAGGCACCGGGTTCGGGTAGACGCCAGCGGCGACCAGACCGGCCACGTGAGCCATGTCGACGAACAGGTAAGCGCCGACTTTGTCAGCGATGGCGCGGAAACGCGGGAAGTCGAGAATCTGCGAGTAGGCAGAGAAACCGGCCACGATCATTTTCGGCTTGTGCTCAACCGCCAGACGCTCGACTTCGTCGTAGTCGATCAGGCCGTTGGCGTCGATGCCGTACTGTACGGCGTTGTACAGCTTGCCGGAGGAGGAAACGCTGGCGCCATGGGTCAGGTGACCACCGTGTGCCAGGCTCATGCCCAGAATGGTGTCGCCACCTTGCAGCAGGGCCAGGTAAACAGCGGCGTTGGCTTGCGAACCGGCGTGCGGCTGAACGTTGGCGTAATCGGCGCCGAACAGTTCCTTGGCGCGGTCGATGGCCAGTTGCTCAACAACGTCAACGTACTCGCAACCACCGTAGTAACGCTTGCCTGGGTAGCCTTCAGCGTACTTGTTGGTCAGGACCGAGCCTTGAGCTTCCATCACCGCTGGGCTGGTGTAGTTTTCCGAAGCGATCAGCTCAATGTGTTCTTCCTGGCGCTGAGCTTCTTGCTCCATGGCGGCAAAAAGGTCGGCGTCGTACTTGGCAATAGTCAAATCACGGCTGAACATGGCGGTCCTCAAGGATCGGGGGCAGAAAAGGGGGGCATTCTAACCCAATGGGTTTTGGATGGCATATGAAACGACATCATGTCGCAGACAAGTGGCGTTCATGACAGATGTGCGGTGCTTTTGAAGGCCGCTTCGCGAGCAGGCTCGCTCCCACAGTAATCGAGGCAGGCCTGCGATTTTGTGATCGAAATCAATCCCTGTGGGAGCGAGCCTGCTCGCGAAAGGCGCGCCGCCGATCTTCAGTCGAACATAAAGAGCGCGTCATTACTGAACTGCGCCTCAAACCGTCCCGCCGGCATCGGTCGGCCGAACAGATAGCCCTGAACCTCATCGCAACCATGCTCACGCAAGAAGTCCAGCTGTTCATGGGTTTCCACGCCCTCGGCGATCACCGCCAGATTCAGGCTATGCGCCATGGCGATGATCGCCCGGGCGATCTGCGCGTCTTGCTCACCGGACGGCAAACCATCGACAAAGGTGCGGTCAATCTTCAACACGTCGATCGGGAATTGTTTTAGGTAGTTCAGCGATGAGTAACCGGTGCCGAAGTCGTCGACCGCAATGCTCAGGCCAAGGTTTTTCAGCCCGGCAAGAATCTGCATCGCTTCGCTGACTTCGCGCATCAGAATACTTTCGGTCAGCTCCAGTTCCAGACACGCCGGTGGCAGGCCGGTTTCACGCAGGATTGTGGCGATCCGCGTGCCGAGTTGGCCATCGGAGAATTGCCGCGCCGAGATGTTCACCGACACCTTCGGCACACGCACACGATTCTGGTGCCAGGTCTTCAACTGACGGCACGCCTCGCTGATCACCCAGTCGCCGACGTCCACCACCAGACCCAGCTCTTCCAACACCGGAATGAAATCCCCCGGCGGCACCAGGCCACGGCGTGGATGGCGCCAGCGCAACAGCGCTTCGGCGCCAGTCAGGCGTTTGCCGTCACCGCTGAATTGCGGTTGGTAATACAGGACGAATTCGTTCTGTTCCAGGGCGTGGCGCAAATCGCTTTCCAGTTCCAGACGCTCCAGCGCACTGGCGTTCATGTCGGCCTGATAGAACTGGAAGTTGTTCTTGCCGCGCTCCTTGGCGTGGTACATCGCGGTGTCGGCGTTCTTCATCAACTGGCTGAGTTCGTTGCCGTCCTGAGGACTCAGGGCAATGCCGATACTGGCCGTGACAAAGAACTCGCGACCTTCGAGCACGAATGGCCGCACCAGGCTGCCGAGGATCTGCTCGGCGACATGAATCGCCCGGTTCAGCGCCATTTCGCGGCTGGAGCGATGTTGCAGCAGCAGCGTGAATTCGTCGCCGCCCATGCGCGCCACGGTGTCGTCATCGTCGACGCAGGCCAACAGGCGCGTGGCCATGTCTTTCAACATGCGGTCGCCGGCGGCGTGACCGAGGGAGTCGTTGATCGGTTTGAAACGGTCGAGGTCGAGGAACATCAGCACCACCCACGACTTCTGCCGCTCGGCCGATTGCAGCGCGGTGTGCAGACGATCCTGGAACAGCGTGCGGTTCGGCAAGTGGGTCAGGGCGTCGTAGTAGGCGAGGCGGTGAATCCGCTGCTCGCTGGCCTTGCGCTCGCTGATGTCGCTGAAGAAGCACACGTAACTGGCCAGATCGCCTTCGTCGTCGAGCACGGCGGTGATGCCGACCCACGCCGGGTAATGCTCGCCGTTACGGCGCTTGAGCCAGACTTCGCCTTCCCAGGTGCTGTGCTGATGCAGTTGTTTGAGTACGTAGCGCAGGTGTGCGTCCTGCTGCTCATCAACGGTGAGCATGTTCGGCAATTGGTCGAGCACTTCGCTCACGGCGTAACCGCTGACGCGACTGAAGGCTTCGTTGGCTTGCACGATGTAACCGGCCGGGTCGGTGATCAGGATCGCCGAGGTCGAGTGTTCGAAAACCGTGGCGGCCATGCGCAGGTCTTTCTCTGCGCGGCGCTGCTGACTGATGTCGCGACCGACACCGAGTACGCCTTCAAACGCACCATGTTCGTCCCACACCAGCACCAGACGCAGCTCGATCGGGATCTTGCGGCCATCGGCGCGCAGGCAGTCGAACAGGAACAATTGCGTCTGTACCTGGTTGCGCAACACCGCCAGTTGCTCGGGTTTGTCCAGCGCCTTGCTGACGCGATCCATCAGCGTGTAGATGCCGCTCAGTTGTTGCGGGTTGGCGATGGTCGATTGCCAGCCGTTCTGGAAAATCCACTCAGCGTCATAACCCAGCACGGCCTGCACCGACGGGCTGACGTAGTTCAGCGAGAGCTTGCTGTCGGTGGAGAAAATCACGTCGCTGATGCTTTCGGCAAGCATGCGGTAGCGCTGCTCGCTGTCGCGCAGGGATTCGCTGGCTTCGATCTGTTCGGTGATGTCCTTGGCCACGCCGATGATCCGCGTGACCTGATCGTGTTTGTCCCGGGCCAGCGCTTGTTCGCGAATATCGAAACGCCGCCATTTGCCGTCGCGATGGCGGAAACGCAACTGGCACTGGAGCAACTGACTGTAACCGGCGTGGCGCTGCATCTGCCGCGAGCGATGGTAGTAGTCGGCATCTTCCGGGTGCAGGAGGATTTCCCAGAAATACTCACCCATCTGGTGCAGTTCGGTGCGGTTGTAGCCGAGGGTCTGACCGAGGTGGTGGTTGCTGAAAATCATCCGCTGGCTGATCACGTCCTGCACATACAGGTGATCCGGCACCGTGCGCACCACGTCCGACCAGAAGCCTTCGCGTTCGAGCAGCGACAGTTCGATCAGCTTGCGGCTAGTGATGTCGTTGATGCTGAGAATCACCGCTTTATAGTCGTGTTGCTCGGTCGGCAGACGCAACACCATCCACAGGTGCTGGTCGCGGCCGTTGATGTCCGGCAATTTGATTTCCAGTTCCAGCTGCTTTTGCTGCTGCAGGACGGCGTCGAGCACTTGATTGCCGATGGCGCACTGGCGGTGTGGATGGCCGTCGATCAACAGTTGCCAGGCGTGCTCGCAGGAATTGACATTGAGCAATTGCAGCGCAACCTGGTTGACCTCGGTGACGCGCAATTCCTGCAACAGTTGCTGGCGTTGCGCCGGTTGGTCGAGCCAGGCCTTGAGCTGGTCGCTGGTCTGGATCTGCGCCTTGTCGAAGACCTGCTTCAGGCCGGACAGGTCCAGCACACAGAGGGCCACGCCAGTGCCCTCGAAAATGTCCTGATAACGGCGGCGACCCTCATGCAACTGGCGCTGGCGCCGGCGCATGTTGAGCAGGGCAATCACCGGCAACATCGAGAACGCCAGGCCCAGCAGGCATTTGCCGATGAACGCCGGCAGCAGTTCCTCGAGCACACGCTGGCGGTCGAACAGGCCACGCAACTGCCAGTCGCTGCTGCTCAGCGGCACGGTCAACACCGTGTTGGCCATGTCGTCCGGACTCAAGACGCCGGCCCTGGCCGAGGGCTGCGCTTCGTCGCGGCTGATGATCTGATGGTTGAGGCGGTTTTCCACCAGCCACAACGGGCGGATGCCGGTTTCGCCCTGTTTGGTCAGCGAGTCGAAGAACGTCGGAGTCAGGCGCAATGCCCAATAACCGCGCGTGCTGCCGCTGGCCTGATGCAATAACAGATGCACCACAGAACCGTCGTCGGCGTTGCTGAAGTAATGCGCCTGTGCACGGCTGCGGCGCACCAGTTCAGTGAGGTAGCTGGCGTCGTGGCTGTTGTCGTCACTGTCGCTGATGATTTTGCCGGAAGGGGTGAGCAGGGCCAGGCTGCGCAGGTCAGGCAAGGATTGCTGGAGCTTGCGCAAAAGCACCTGCTGTTCGTCGGCTGATTGCGGTTGTTCGACGATCGGTAGCAGATTGAGGGCGATTTGCGCGTTCAGCGCCATGTTCAGGCTGACCTGCGAGGCGAGGTCTGCGGTGTAATCGATGGTGTACTGGCGCTGGTTTTTCTGGGTTTCGCGCAGTTGATCGAGCAGTTGCCAGAACAGCAACGCGAGCAATAAAAGCACGAGCGTCGCCAGCGCACCCTTTAATGTACCGCGCAGGGACGAGCCGGGCGCCGGTGGGGTGCTGCTCACAGAAGCTGGCGGAGTGACATTGGACAAGCTGTGATCCTGCGATTTGGCTGGACTGGCGCGACGTGCACTATAAGCCGGACGCCCAAAGGGCGGCTAGCATGCCTTGAGTCGTGGCGAAGTGCCAGCCCCGCGCGGCTGGACTGCCACTGGTCAATCAGGTAGCTTTGCCGGTTACGCGGGAGCGTTCCAGCTCCTAGACTCAGACTTTTTCAGCGCGCACGCATTGATAACCATCAAGTGAACGACGCGCATGGTCTGGCCGGGCTTCGCCTGCGCTGCAATCATTCATCTGTCACTGACCCAAGGTTCTCCATGGCTCAATACGTCTTCACCATGCATCGGCTGGGCAAAGTTGTTCCGCCGAAGCGGGAAATTCTCAAAAACATTTCGCTGTCGTTCTTCCCCGGCGCCAAGATCGGTGTACTCGGCCTCAACGGTTCGGGTAAGTCCACGCTGCTGAAAATCATGGCTGGCGTCGACACCGAGTTCGAGGGCGAAGCCCGTCCGATGCCGGACCTGAACATCGGCTATCTGCCGCAAGAGCCACAACTTGATCCAACCAAGACCGTGCGTGAAGTGGTCGAGGAAGCGGTCAGCGTGATCAAGGATGCGCAAGCGCGTCTGGACGAGGTCTACGCCGCTTACGCCGATCCGGATGCCGACTTCGACAAGCTGGCTGCCGAGCAAGCCAAACTCGAAGCGATCCTGCAGGCCAGCGATGGTCACAACCTTGAGCGTCAACTGGAAGTCGCCGCCGATGCGCTGCGTCTGCCGGCCTGGGACGCCAAAGTAGAACACCTGTCCGGTGGTGAAAAGCGTCGTGTGGCCCTGTGCCGTCTGCTGCTGTCCGCGCCGGACATGCTGCTGCTCGACGAACCGACCAACCACTTGGACGCCGACTCGGTGGCGTGGCTGGAGCACTTCCTCCACGACTTCCCGGGCACTGTGGTAGCGATCACGCACGACCGTTACTTCCTCGATAACGTCGCTGGCTGGATTCTCGAACTCGACCGCGGCGCGGGCATTCCGTACGAAGGCAACTACTCGGGTTGGCTCGAAGCCAAGTCCGATCGTCTGGCCGCCGAATCCAAGCAGCAGTCGGCTCACGAAAAAGCCATGAAAGAAGAACTGGAGTGGGTGCGCAAAGGCGCGAAAGCCCGCCAGTCGAAATCCAAGGCGCGTCTGCAACGCTTCGAAGAAATGCAATCGCAGGAATTCCAGAAGCGCAGCGAAACCAACGAGATCTACATCCCGGCCGGTCCGCGCCTGGGCGACAAGGTCATCGAATTCAAGAACGTCACCAAGGGCTACGGCGATCGCGTACTGATCGACAACCTGTCGTTCTCAATGCCGAAAGGCGCCATTGTCGGCGTGATCGGCGGTAACGGTGCCGGTAAGTCGACCCTGTTCCGCATGCTGATGGGCAAGGAAACGCCGGATTCGGGCAGCATCGAAGTCGGTGAAACCGTGCAACTGGCCTGCGTTGACCAGAGCCGTGATGACCTGGATGGCAGCAAGACTGTATTCCAGCAAATCTCCGACGGTTCCGACCAGATCCGCATCGGCAACTACGAGATCCCGTCGCGTACCTACGTCGGTCGTTTCAACTTCAAGGGCGGCGATCAGCAGAAGTTCGTCAAGGATCTGTCCGGTGGTGAGCGCGGTCGTCTGCACCTGGCGCTGACCCTGAAGGAGGGCGGCAACGTCCTGCTGCTCGACGAACCGTCCAACGACCTCGACGTGGAAACCCTGCGTTCGCTGGAAGAAGCCCTGCTGGACTTCCCGGGCGCTGCCATTGTGATCTCTCACGATCGCTGGTTCCTGGACCGTGTGGCGACGCACATCCTGGCGTACGAAGACGACTCGCAAGCGATCTTCTTCGAAGGTAACTACACCGAGTACGAAGCCGATCGCAAAAAGCGTCTCGGCGAAGCGGCTGCCCAGCCACACCGCGTGCGTCACAAGAAACTGGCCTGATATCGGGTTGGTTGCATAAAAGAGCGGAGCCTTCGGGCTCCGTTTTTTTTGCCTGGTTTTTTTCAGCGGGATCGAGGTGTGGCCATCGCGAGCAGGCTCACTCCTACATTTGAAATGCGTTCCCCTGTAGGAGTGAGCCTGCTCGCGATAGCTGTATAACTGGTGGTGCATTTCTTGAACCCAGACTCCCCATTCAGGTGCAAAACAAGCTCAAAAAACCGCCTTATTTATATCCTGTGCACCATTTAATTTCATAACTGCGACATTTTGCTCTGTTCCTGTGCGCATTTCGTTTGTTACAGTCCAGCCCAATCTCCTCCAACGACAATAAATTTGCCGAGACTTTTCCCATGATCGAATCCGTCGAATCCTTCCTCGCTCGCCTGAAAAAACGCGACCCGGATCAACCCGAATTCCACCAGGCCGTCGAAGAAGTCCTGCGCAGTTTGTGGCCGTTTCTCGAAGCCAATCCGCATTACCTGACCTCGGGGATTCTGGAGCGCATCTGCGAGCCGGAGCGCGCGGTGATTTTTCGCGTGTCGTGGGTCGACGATCAGGGCAAGGTCCAGGTCAATCGCGGTTTCCGCATCCAGATGAACAGTGCGATCGGCCCGTACAAGGGTGGCCTGCGTTTCCATCCGTCGGTGAACCTGGGTGTGCTGAAATTCCTCGCCTTCGAACAGACCTTCAAAAACTCCCTGACCTCGCTGCCCATGGGCGGCGGCAAGGGCGGCTCGGACTTCGATCCGAAGGGTAAGAGCGACGGCGAAGTCATGCGTTTCTGCCAAGCGTTCATGAGCGAGTTGTACCGCCACATCGGCGCCGACGTTGACGTGCCGGCCGGTGACATCGGTGTCGGTGCGCGCGAGATCGGTTTCCTGTTTGGCCAGTACAAGCGCCTGAGCAACCAGTTCACCAGTGTGCTGACCGGCAAGGGCATGACCTACGGCGGCAGCCTGATTCGTCCGGAAGCCACCGGTTTCGGCTGCGTCTACTTTGCCGAAGAAATGCTCAAACGCCGCGAGCAGACCGTCGAAGGCAAACGCGTGGCGATTTCCGGTTCCGGCAACGTTGCGCAGTACGCCGCGCGCAAAGTCATGGATCTGGGCGGCAAAGTGATTTCCCTGTCCGACTCAGAAGGCACGCTGTATTGCGAGGCTGGGCTGAGCGAAGAGCAGTGGCTGGCGCTGCTGGAGCTGAAAAACGTCAAGCGCGGACGCATCAGTGAACTGGCGGCAGCGTTCGGTCTGGAATTCCGCGCGGGTCAGCTGCCGTGGTCGTTGCCGTGCGACATCGCGCTGCCGTGCGCTACGCAGAACGAACTCGACGCCGAAGCCGCGCGCACACTGCTGCGCAATGGCTGCGTGTGCGTAGCTGAGGGCGCGAACATGCCGACCACGCTGGAGGCTGTGGATATCTTTATCGAGGCCGGCATTCTCTTCGCTCCGGGCAAGGCATCCAACGCCGGCGGTGTGGCGGTGAGTGGCCTGGAGATGTCACAGAACGCCATGCGCTTGCTGTGGACGGCAGGTGAGGTGGACAGCAAGCTGCACGCGATCATGCAGTCGATCCACCACGCTTGTGTGCACTACGGCGAAGAGAACGGACGGATCAACTACGTCAAAGGCGCGAACATCGCCGGCTTCGTCAAAGTCGCCGACGCAATGCTCGCGCAGGGCGTGGTTTAAGCCGGTTCGATGCGGATCACTTCAATCACTTGATCGCCGGCGGGGCGCTGCCAAAGCACCTCGTCATTGAGCCGCGCACCCAGCAGCGCGCGGCCCAGCGGTGAGCCCCAATTGATCAGGCCTTTGCTCGCATCGGCCTGATCTTCGCCGACCAGTTGCACCCGGCGTTCGGTGTCGTGTTCGTCGGCGTAGGTCACCCAACTGCCGATCTGCACTTTGTCGGTGGAGGTCGCGGCAACCGCGACTTGTGCGCTGCTCAGGCGCTGATTGAAATAACGCAAATCACGTTGCAGATCCGCCAGCCGTTGCTTGTCGGCCTGCTCACCTCTGGCTGATTGTTCGGCATGCAGGGTTTGCAGTTCGGCGACTTTTTCCTGCAACTGCGCCAGCCCTTGCGCGGTGACGTAATTGGGCTGCTCGCTGACCTGCCGTTCGACCGGCTGATCGGCTTGCGCGGCGGCGTTGTCTTCGTTGACGAATGCGCGACTCATGGTGTTCTCCTCGTATGAGGTTTGGGCCATGCTCGCAGGCATTTGGTTTCACTGGATGTCTGGAAACGACCTATTGCGAGCGATAGGCCCGCCCGGCGTCCTGATCTTTCTGTTGCTGCCAGGCGCGCTCGCGTTCGTCCCAATGTTCATTGCGATACTGTTCGCGGTCCTTGTTTTCCAACATTGCCTGACACTGGCGGAAGCCGTCGGTCCAGCCTTCGGCGTATTGCTTGTCCTTGAGATAGCGCGGCACATTCTTGCGAAACTCGCCACTGATCGAACCCGCCGCCTGACGACCGCTGACACAACCGTCATCGAAGCCGTCGGCGAAGGCCGGTGGATAACCCTTGGCGATCAAATCTTCATGGGTGGTCTGGCAACCGCCCAGTAACAGCACAACACCCAGCAAACCCGCACACCGCCACATCGCACTCTCCCGCGCCGGTTCTCGGCTTATGGGAAAGTCTAGAAGCTGATTCGTCGAGCGTTGGTGAAAGGCATGTGAGTAATTCGTTGAGCACCACAAATCCCCTGTAGGAGTGAGCCTGCTCGCGATAGCGGTGTATCAGTCACCGCACCAGTGACTGATGAATTGCTATCGCGAGCAGGCTCACTCCTACAGGGGGATGTGTTCGGGATCAGTAGTGATACCACTTCACTTCAAGCATGACCTCGGTTTCCGGGGTGGCGAGATGGCTGAACTCACGCTGCGCACTCAAGCGCAAACCAAGGTTGCGCGACAACTCCCACTGCTGATTCAGGCTGAGGCTGCGGCGTACTTCGCCATTGAAGAAGTAATCGCCTTTAGCCTCCAGACTGAGATTGCCCAACGGGTTTTTCCACAACACGCCGGTATTGAAACCGCCGGCTGGCGAGACGAACTCGGCGAAATCATTGTTGTGTTCAACGCGCACGGTGCCGAGGGCAAAACCCAGCACATCATCCCCCAGCGCCCACGTCCCGCCGCCGCCACCATTGACGTGGCTGACCAGCGTCTCGTCATCGTGCTTGCCCGGTACGCGCTCAAGACCGCCAGTGACTTGCCACGACAGCGGCTGCAATAGCTCATTACGCGGTGTCAGCGAACGAATGGTCGCCAGATCCAGTTGCTGAAACTGCCATTGATTGCCCTCGTACTGACGCAGTTTCATCTGCAGGATCTCGATCTGCGCGCCGAGCGGGAAGCTCTCGGCGTTGTCGTTGAGATCGTGATAGGCCATGCGCAAGCCGTACTCACCGAATGCGCGATCACCACGGGTGCCGAGACCGGCCTGCCAGGTGCGCGATTCGTGGCCGTCTTCGGGCAAGCCTGGTTGTGGTATTTCCAGTTCGGGTGCGGGGTTTTTGTTGATCGCTCGCAGCAGTTCAAAGCTGCGCTGTGCCCGTTGTGGATCGCGTTCCTGACCGTTGGCGCGGTAGCGCTCCAGACGATACGCCGCGTCGATGATCAACGCTTGACGATCGCGGGGTAGGGCTTTGAACGCCGGATTCTGCAACTGCTGTTGATCGGCGCTGACGTTCAGCACCCATTGCTGTTCGTCACTGTTCAAAGGCTCGGCACGGCTGAGCAATTCGCGCTCGCGTGACGGGCGGTATTCGATACTTTCCACCAGCCCGGCTTCCTTCACCGCTTTGACGGTGTCGGTGGGAATCGCGGTCAACGGGAATTGTTCAGTCAGGCGCAGGCTCGGGCGTGCCACCTGCAGCAACTCAAGCAGACGATACGAGCAGTTTTCGTCGAAGAAGAAGTAGTCGAACTGGATCTGCTTCAACTCCCACACATGCTCGACCATGCGCGCGGTTTCTTCTTGCGTCAGGTTGAGCCGGTATTCCCACAGGTCGCGGTTTTCCAGGCTGCGGTATTCGGAGAGCTTTTCCTGGTACGGCACCAGCGCGAACAGTCCCGGATAACCGCCCATCAAACCTTTCCAGGCGTACAGGATGCTGTTGTCCGAGCCTTCGATGTAGGCGCCGAAGTTGATCGCGTAACTGAGCAGCGAGGTCTTGTCGGCCTGCACATCGGCCTGATCGATGCGCAGCAGGGTGTGGCCGAACATCGATGACGGACTGTTCAAATAAGCCGCCGGGAAGATCATCACCGCGCTGTGCGGCGAGACGTCCTTGAACCACTTCTTGTATTCGGCGCATGCCGGCGCTGGCAGATCGCTGAGATTGAGCTGCGCTTTCAGCCAGCGAGTGCGCGCCGGATAAACGCACTGCGCGTGTTGCTCGCCGAGACTGGCCGGGGCGTACAGCGCTTGCACGGTGGCCGCCAGTTCGCGGTCGGGATGTTCATTGCCATCGGGCGCAAGAAAGAACTTCTTGTCGCTGACATAGCTGCGCCAGCCGCCAAGCTTGGCGGTTTCGTAGTGACCGAGGGAAATCCAGAAGCGGTCGTTGGCCAGTTGCTGCAAACGTGGAGGGTCGATGTGGGGCGCGGCGGACAGCGGGGCGCAGACACAGAGCGCCAGCCAGGCAAGGCGTTTGAGCATAGTCGGCAACTTGAACAGGAAAGAAATAAAGACCCAAGGAGGGCGGGCCGAAAAAACAAAACCCGCTTCCCGAAGGAAGCGGGTAGGGTCGAGCTTAAGCTTGAGTCGCGTACTTGGCCAGACGAGGATCCGATTTCAGTACGGCCAGGGTGTTGGTATGCACGTCTTCAGCGGTCACGTCAGCCTTGCTGAAGATCTGCTGGAAGTGCTCGTGAGTCACAGCAGCGAAGTGCGCACGGTCTTCCGGTGCCACGCCCAGTACCACGGCATAAGTCGTCAGCGCTTCGCCGTTGCCTTTGGCCATGTCTTCGGACAGCTCGTTCATCATGCCATTCATGGCAAACCAGGATTTGCCGCCGTAGGTCAGCGATGCGTTGGTCGAGCAACCGTTGGTGCCGGACGTCATCCCGAAGGTGGCGTTACCGGAAGTACCGTTGGTGGTGGAAGCGAGGAAGTGCGCCGGGGTGCCACGCTGACCTTCGAACAGCATGTTGCCCCAACCGCAATCCGGGCCGCCTGGAGCTTGCGCCATTGCGTTGATGGATACAGCGGTGAAGAGAGTACCGAGAAGAATCCGTTTCATAGCTTTTTTCTCTTTATGTGCATACCAATGGACAGGGTTCTGGCCGGCTCTAAACGTAAGCTGCCTGCGCGACGATCATGCTGCGTTGAAAACAGGCTCGGAATGCTCATGTAGGACCCTACACTCCGCTTCCTCGCCTGTTTTCGCCTTGCCTGATCGCCGCTCGGCGAGCTTACGTTCAGAGCCAAACGAAGCCAGTGGGCCGGTATTAGTTCCAGCCGCGCAGTTTGGAGTTTAGGCATGTTCCAGGGGTTCCGTGGTTTTTTGCAAAATATTTGGAATAAACCCCGATTTCAGGGGGCGGGCCGCTGGCATTGCCGGTTGTCTATGCTTTGTCATGTGGCGCGCCTTGCCAGTGGGGCACGGGCGGCGCCAGAATGCCGCTATCTGCCCCGCCTGATTGTTAAGGAAGCCCGATGCCTGATCCTGTTGCTGCCAGCTTGCGTCTCGCGCCCGAAGCGCTGACCCGTCCGTTTTCCGCTGAACAGTTCAGCTTCACTACCACCAATGATCTGGAGCCCTTTCGCGGTGTGCTCGGCCAGGAACGCGCGGTCGAAGCCTTGCAGTTCGGTGTGGCCATGCCACGCCCCGGTTACAACGTTTTCGTCATGGGCGAGCCCGGCACTGGCCGTTTCTCGTTCGTCAAACGCTACCTGAAGGCCGAAGGCAAACGCCTGCAGACCCCGGCGGACTGGGTCTACGTCAATAACTTCGATGAGCCGCGCGAACCGCGCGCCCTGGAACTGCCTTCGGGCACTGCCGGTGCATTCATCGGTGATATCAACGGTTTGATCGACAACCTGCTGGCGACATTTCCAGCGGTGTTCGAACACCCGTCCTATCAGCAAAAGAAAAGCGCCATCGACCGCGCCTTCAACCAGCGCTACGACAAAGCCCTCGACATCATCGAGCGCCTGGCCCTGGAAAAAGACGTTGCCCTGTATCGCGACAGCAGCAACATCGCCTTCACGCCGATGCTCGACGGCAAAGCACTGGACGAAGCGGAATTTGCCCAGTTGCCGGAAGCCGATCGCGAGCGTTTTCACGATGACATTTCCGGCCTCGAAGAGCGCCTGAACGAAGAACTCGCCAGCCTGCCGCAGTGGAAGCGTGAGTCGAACAATCAACTGCGCTCGCTCAACGAAGAAACCATCACCCTGGCCTTGCAGCCGCTACTGTCGCCGTTGTCGGAGAAGTACGCCGAGAACGCTGCGGTCTGCGGTTACCTGCAAGCGATGCAGGTGTACCTGCTGAAAACCGTGGTCGAGCAACTGGTCGACGACAGCAAGACTGACGCCGTCGCACGCAAACTGCTGGAGGAGCAATACGCGCCAAGCCTGGTAGTCGGTCACCCAGTGAGCGGCGGTGCACCCGTAGTGTTCGAACCGCACCCGACTTACGAAAACCTCTTCGGTCGCATCGAATACACCACCGATCAGGGCGCGCTTTACACCACCTATCGTCAGCTGCGTCCGGGTGCCTTGCACCGCGCCAATGGCGGTTTCCTGATTCTTGAAGCAGAAAAAATGCTCAGCGAGCCGTTCGTATGGGACGCGCTGAAACGCGCCCTGCAATCGCGCAAACTGAAAATGGAATCACCGCTGGGCGAGATGGGCCGTTTCGCCACCGTGACGCTCAACCCGCAGCATATTCCGTTGCAGGTCAAAGTCATCATCATCGGTGCGCGGTCGCTGTACTACACGCTGCAAGATCTCGATCCGGACTTCCAGGAGATGTTCCGTGTTCTGGTCGACTTCGACGAAGACATTCCGATGGTCGACGAGAGCCTGGAGCAATTCGCCCAGTTGTTGAAAACCCGTACTTCGGAAGAAGGCATGGCGCCGCTGACCGCTGATGCGGTAGCGCGTCTGGCAACCTACAGCGCACGTTTGGCCGAGCACCAAGGGCGTTTGTCGGCGCGCATTGGTGATCTGTTCCAACTGGTCAGCGAAGCGGATTTCATCCGTCACCTGGCCGGCGATGAAATGACCGATGCCGGGCATATCGAACGTGCCTTGAAAGCCAAGGCCACGCGCACCGGTCGTGTGTCGGCGCGGATTCTCGACGACATGCTTGCCGGGATCATCCTGATCGACACCGATGGCGCCGCTGTCGGCAAGTGCAACGGTCTGACCGTGCTAGAAGTCGGCGACTCGGCGTTTGGTGTGCCGGCGCGGATTTCCGCCACGGTGTATCCGGGCGGCAGCGGCATTGTCGACATTGAGCGTGAGGTCAACCTCGGCCAGCCGATTCACTCCAAAGGTGTGATGATCCTTACCGGGTATCTGGGCAGCCGTTATGCCCAGGAATTCCCGCTGGCGATTTCCGCGAGCATCGCGCTGGAGCAGTCGTACGGTTACGTCGACGGCGACAGTGCGTCGCTGGGTGAGGCCTGTACGCTGATTTCGGCGCTGTCGAAAACGCCATTGAAACAGTGCTTTGCGATCACCGGCTCGATCAACCAGTTCGGTGAAGTACAGGCAGTGGGCGGGGTTAACGAGAAAATCGAAGGCTTCTTCCGTCTCTGCGAAGCACGCGGGCTGACCGGCGAGCAGGGCGCGATCATTCCGCAGGCCAACGTCGCCACGCTGATGCTCGATGAGAAAGTCCTGGCGGCGGTGCGTGCCGGACAGTTCCACGTGTACGCGGTGCGTCAGGCCGACGAGGCGTTGAGTCTGTTGGTGGGCGAACCGGCCGGTGAACCGAATGCCGACGGCGAATTCCCCGAAGGCAGCATCAACGCACGGGTGGTCGAGCGCTTGCGTGACATTGCCGAGATGATCAGCGAAGAAGACCTCAAGGAAGCCGAGAAAGAGTTGGCCCAAGAAGCGCTGGCCGAAGCCAAACCGGCCTGAACCCAAACGCGGTCAAACGGTAGGAGTGAGCCTGCTCGCGATAGCGGAGTGTCAGTCGGCGAATAAGTTGCCTGGCACACCGTTATCGCGAGCAGGCTCACTCCTACATTGGTCTTTGTGGTGATCTTCGGGAAAATCGCCACAACTCTGACGCCAATATTCACACAATGACCATTCGGCGCCTTCTGGTCTCATTCGGCTTGCGCAGCGGACTTTTCTTCTATTCTCAGCTCAAGGATATCGACAGTATCACTGGATCGAGCCAGTCCTCCCGTGAGGGCTGAATACCGGCTTCACCGAGGGTCGCCGCCATGTCGCGCAACCTCTGTCTCACCCGTCAATGCCTGGGTCTGGTGACCCGTATCGAATGCGCCATCAAGCCGTTGGCCGGCGATAACGGCATGTGGACGCTGCTCTTCGCCGCCGGCATGGCCGGTGAACAACCTTCCGCCATCAAGGCCCAAGGCCCGTTTCATGGGCCGGTCGCCGCCGAATCGATACTCGACACCATCGTTGAAAGCCTGACCTTGCACGGCTATGAACTAGCCGATGATCCGCAGATCTGGAGCCTGCACCTGCAAGCCCAGTTGCGGCAGATCAACGGTGGCCGTGGCCGCGCCCTGTAGGCGCTGCCGCAGGCTGAGATCTTTTGATCTGGCTCTTCAGTGGGCAGCCTCAGGCACCTGCGCCCGGTCGAGTTTGACCTCAAAGCCGTATTGCACAGTGGCGAGGTCGGTGCGCTGGTAGGTTTCTACGTGAGTCGGGCGGCCATAAAAATAGTGCACGCCGAACAGCGCCGGGCCTTCTGCGCTCGCATCGTGGCTGACAGAAAGAATCTGCTTGAGGTAGTTGCCGCTGTCGTCTTTGACGAAGAAACGCCATTCGTTGGGCGGAAACAATTTCAGGTCCACCACCAGCAGGTTGTTCTTGATCTCCAGACCTTTGGGCAAGGACTTGGCGTCGTATGCCTGCTTGGCCACAGTCGCGAGAAACAGCGGCATTGAGCCGACGGCGATCGCCGGGGTTTCCGGGAACAGGTTCAGGTCGTAAGTGATCGTCGCGCGCAGCGGATCGACCTGGTAAGCCTCGGGCGGCAGTTCGATCGGCTCATCAAGCTTGCCACTGCGCTTTTCAGTGAAGAACGTGACAGGACTGACCCCCGGGCTGAAGTCATCGCCGAGCAATTCATCGTTGAACGTACGGCGATGGGAAAACTCGATGCGCGCAGCGCTCGGTTCTTCCACGGATTGATGGACGCGGATGCCAGCCTTCAATTGGTCCTCGGTCAGGCTCGCGCCTTTGAGCCAGTTGGCTGCCAGATCGTCGTAGACCGTCACTGGCAGGTCCAGCGGCTGGATAGCCTTCTGCGTCGTGTGTTGACTGAACGTGCGAATCGGCAGATCCAGCGATTTGCGCGTCACCGTCGCCGAGGAGAAGTCGAGCACGCTGACTTCCAGAGTGTCGATCGGGCCATTGAAATAGACCTTGTTATAGCGACGCGGGTGCTTGTCCTCGAATGCCTGCTGCTCTTCGGTGAGTTGCTTTTCCAGCGCCTCGCTCCAGCCCTTCTGCTGTTGCAGGTAGGCCAGTTGTTTTTCATAGAAGGCCACTTGCTCCGGACTCTCGTTGATCGAGCCGGCGCGTATCAGGTATTGCCCGGTCTTGTCGCGGGCTTGGACGATCAGCGGATTGAGCTGCGTCTCTGCGACTTCCGCAGCCAATGGCAGGCTGTTGCTGAATTCGACTTCGGCGTAGTTGTTTTCGAGCTTCAGCAGTTTGACGCTGAGGTTGTCATTGCTGCGGGTCTGGCCGACGTCTTTTGTCGTCAGGTCGAAGCTGTACAAGCGGCGCGGTGCGATGACTTCGATCTGGCCTTGCAGGCTGACCGGTTGCGGCAGGGACTTCTTGTCCACGTCCAGTCCGTCAATGAACGGGTAGGTCACGGTCAGGTCATCGGGGTTGGTGACGTTGGAGCTGGAGGGGCTGAGCTGAATGCCCGGATCGGTTTCCGACCATTCCGGCTGATAGGCGATCACGCGTTTGTTGCTCAACGTCACCGACTGCCATTCCACACCGTGTGGAAACAAGAAACCGCCGGGAATGTTCAGGTTGAACGGGAACACCGGTTGCAGATCGGTGAGGTAATCGGAGCTGGCATCCTTGTGCAGCACGAACAGGCCGTTGATAAACGTATCGACCAGCGTCTGCGGGGCAGGGTAGTGCTTGAGCACGGCGAGCGCGTCTTCACCGTATTCGGTGCGCGGCGGATTGTCGTTGAGCTTGAGTTGCGCGCGTTCGAGCAGCAGCAGTGAGCCGCCGAGTTCGGTGATGGCGTCCTTGAGTTTGGTGTCGGTGATGGCGTCCAGTGACTGTTCGAACTTTGCCGTTTTTTCTTCAAGGCTGGTGGTGTGTTTTTCGTCGCCGGGCGAGCAACCGCTGATCAACAGAGCAAGGCAAATTCCGGCCGTCGTTATCGGTAATCGCACATCCATTTCCACACGTCCTGTCTGCAGTCGCTGGGCTGTCAATGGTTTCGACACTAGCAGAAAAAAATCATCCGCACGCGCAGGTGGCGGATTTTCGGGCAGTTTCTGGCTGTCACAGGGGGCTGGTATACTCGCCGCCATTTCCACCCCCTTGTGTGAGATTCAATGGAACGCTTTATCGAAAATGCAATGTACGCCTCGCGCTGGCTGCTGGCGCCAATCTATATCGGGCTTTCGCTCGGGTTGCTGGCGCTGGCACTGAAATTTTTCCAGGAAGTGTTCCACATCCTGCCCAACGTTTTTTCGATGGCCGAGTCGGAACTGATTCTGGTGCTGCTGTCGTTGATCGACATGGCACTGGTCGGCGGTCTGCTGGTGATGGTGATGATTTCCGGCTACGAGAACTTCGTCTCTGAACTGAACATCGACGAAGGCAAGGAAAAGCTCAGCTGGCTCGGCACCATGGACTCTTCGTCGTTGAAGATGAAAGTGGCGGCTTCGATCGTGGCGATTTCCTCGATCCACTTGCTGCGCATCTTCATGGACGCCAAGAACGTCGATCCCGAGCACTTGATGTGGTACGTGATCATCCACATGACCTTTGTGGTTTCGGCGTTCGCCATGGGTTACCTGGACAAAGTCACCAAGCACTGATCAACCGTTGATCGCTGCAAAAACACCGCCCGTCTGTTGCGAAACAGACGGGCGGTGTCGTTTGTGGCTTGTGCTTTGTTGCGCGCGAGCATATCCCTGTAGAGGTCCAGACTCGCCACTGTGTGAGGTGCTTTCATGAACCTGCAAGAGCTGAACGCGTTTGCCATCGCCAGGAAGGTCGATGAGTTGAACCTGATCTCCATGGAAGGCGGGATTTATCTGCTCGAAGCACGCATGCATGGCGCGGCGTATCCGTTGAGTGATCTCAAAGGCAACATGCTGACACTGCGTTCGGTGGAGCATGCGCGGGATCTGCTGCATGCGTTTCCGGTGCTGCCCTTCAATCTTGTACACACCTCGGTGCATGACGAAATGTGCGGCCTGGCCGGTAGTATCGATGAAAGCCTGAAGGTGCCGCTCGCCTGGCGTTCAGCCCTGTAGGCCTTGCGCCCCATCGCCGGGCATCTGTGCTAGTCTGCTCGCCCTTTTGGTTCCGGGCGCGCCGGGACGCGCTGTGCTCGCACGGCAAGTCTTGTGGCCGTCCGCACAGCGGAGCAGTGTCATGTCCGAAGTAAATCTGTCCACCGACGAAACCCGCGTCAGCTACGGCATCGGCCGTCAGCTGGGTGACCAGCTGCGCGACAACCCGCCACCGGGCGTTAGCCTGGACGCCATCCTGGCCGGTCTGACCGACGCTTTCGCCGGCAAGGAAAGCCGTGTTGGCCAGGAAGAAATGTCCGCCAGCTTCAAGGTTATCCGCGAAATCATGCAAGCCGAAGCCGCTGCCAAAGCTGAAGCCGCTGCTGGCGAAGGCCTGGCCTTCCTGGCTGAAAACGCCAAGCGTGACGGCATCACTACCCTGGCTTCCGGCCTGCAATTCGAAGTGCTGACTCAGGGCGAAGGCGCCAAGCCGACCCGTGAAGATCAAGTACGTACTCACTACCACGGCACCCTGATCGACGGCACTGTGTTCGACAGCTCCTACGAGCGCGGCCAGCCTGCAGAATTCCCGGTTGGCGGCGTGATCGCTGGCTGGACCGAAGCCCTGCAACTGATGAATGCCGGCAGCAAATGGCGTCTGTACGTGCCGAGCGAACTGGCTTACGGCGCTCAAGGCGTTGGCAGCATCCCGCCGCACAGCGTTCTGGTATTCGACGTCGAGCTGCTGGACGTTCTGTAAGACCGGGCCTGCCTTGATGGCGGGCTAATGTAGGAGTGAGCCTGCTCCGGGCGGCGATCCGACGATGGCGTCCTTTCAGTCAGCAAATCTGTTGCCTGATACAACGATTTCGCGAGCAGGCTCACTCCTACAGTTTTTACCGCGTTTCATAGTTCTATCTTGTGATGCAGTTCACTGGTCGGGCGCAAGGCCCGGGCATAGCAGAACAGGAACAGATTGCGCACCAGCTCCTTGAGCACCAACGGCTCGCTGGAATTGAGACTGCTGACGTCCAGATCCCCTTGATCCTGCAGTTCATGCAAGGCTTCTTCTTCAAGCACCGCACAGACTTCACCGGTTTCCCGATGGAGGATTCTGAGGTAAGGGTGTGGGCGATCCAGCCACGCGTCGATCAAATAAGTCATGGTTCTCATCTCCTTGAAGGGTTTCAATGAGAATAATTCTTATTCGTCAAATAGCAAGCGTCTATTGGCGGATTCTGAAATTTTCCGGGTAAAGATTGCGTAAGGTCAAAACGGCTGGCGTTTGGCTATTGCGCGGTTTTGCTGGGGGGGAGCGGGGAGGGCGAAGCTCCATCCCACGCCTGGCGCGGGATGGATGACAGCGGAATCAGACCTTTCTGACGAACTCGGATTTGAGTTTCATCGGGCCGATACCGTCGATCTTGCAGTCGATGTCGTGGTCGCCATCGCACAGACGGATGTTCTTGACCTTGGTGCCGACCTTGACCACCAGCGAA
The DNA here is from genome assembly GCF_054790525.1 of Pseudomonas sp. Mb7. Taxonomy (NCBI): domain Bacteria; kingdom Pseudomonadati; phylum Pseudomonadota; class Gammaproteobacteria; order Pseudomonadales; family Pseudomonadaceae; genus Pseudomonas; species Pseudomonas sp. Mb7. The sequence continues at coordinate 4,714,166 of NZ_CP186501.1, read as the reverse complement.
GTGCCCTTGACCTTCAGATCCTTGATCACGGTGATGGTGTCGCCGTCCTGCAGGACGTTGCCGACCGAGTCTTTCTTCACGGCATCATCAGACGCCACTTCGGCTTCGCCGCTGGCGGACCACTCGTGGGCGCACTCCGGGCACACCAGTTGGGTACCGTCTTCGTAGGTGTATTCGGAATTGCATTTCGGGCAGGGTGGCAACGTGCTCACTAAGGCTCCTTGGGTGTGGATCGCTAAAAGTCGCACATTGTATAGGGTTTTAGTTTTTCAGGCAGTCAAATGCAAAAGATCGCAGCATCGACAACCCCTGTAGGAGCTGCCGAAGGCTGCGATCTCTTGATTTTGCTTCAGCGGTATCAGTGCGTACGGGCGACCGCAAACTCGCTCAGTTCAACCAGCGCATCGCGGTATTCGCTGGCTGGCAGTGCATCGAGGCACTTGATCGCGCGGGCCACGTAATCACGGGCCAGTTGCGCGGTGTATTCCAGCGAACCAGAAGCTTCCACAGCAATGCGGATGCTTTCCAGATCTTCGATCCCGCCTTTCTGGATCGCCTGACGCACCAGTGCAGCCTGTTCCGGCGTGCCTTCGCGCATGGTGTAGATCAGCGGCAGGGTCGGTTTGCCTTCGGCCAGATCGTCACCGACGTTCTTGCCCAGGGTCTCGGCGTCGCCCTTGTAGTCGAGCAGGTCGTCGACCAGTTGGAACGCCACACCGAGGTGGTCGCCGAAGGTGCGCAAGGCTTCGCTCTGCTCAGCGGTAGCACCGGCCAATGCAGCGGCGCTGTGGGTCGAAGCTTCGAAGAGCATCGCGGTCTTGCCGCGGATGACTTCCATATAGGTTTCTTCGGTGGTGCTGGCGTCGCGCACCTTGGACAGTTGCAGTACTTCGCCTTCAGCGATGATGCGCGTGGCCTGGGACAGGATCTTCATCACCGGCATCGAGCCCAGTTCGACCATCATTTCAAACGAGCGCGAGTACAGGAAATCGCCGACCAGCACGCTCGGGGCGTTGCCCCACATGGCGTTGGCGGTCGAACGGCCACGGCGCATGCCGGACATGTCGACCACGTCGTCATGCAGCAGGGTGGCGGTGTGCAGGAATTCGATGGTGGCGGCCAGCAGGCGCATGTCGTCGCCTTCGCGACCCAGGGCCTTGCCACACAGCAACACTAATAAAGGACGCAGACGTTTGCCGCCGGCCGAGGTAATGTAATCGCCGATTTTCGATACCAGCGGTACTCGGGAAGTCAGCTGCTTCTTGATGATGCCGTCGACGGCGCTAAAATCGTCCGCCACCGCGCGGTAGAAAGCTTGGGGTTGCATCAGCGAGAGTCGCTCCAGAAGGGTTGCGCGGCATGCTAGGACCCCCATCCAGACCTGTCAAGGCGCGATAGACGGCTACTTGCAAGCCTGCGGCACCTTGCGTACAATCGCGCACCCTGAACTTCCTGGGCAGCACCTGCCTTACGCAATTGCAACGGGCCTTCCAGCCTTATGCAGCCATGCCAGCCAATACCTCTTCTTATAAAGAGCTGGGTGAGCAGGATTATCGGAGAAATACCATGTCTTATGCAGTAATCGTTACTGGCGGCAAGCAGTACAAAGTCGCCCCGGGTGAATACCTGAAGATCGAAAAACTGGAAATCGCTACCGGCGAATCCGTTACCTTTGATCGCGTTCTGTTGGTTGCCAATGGCGACGACGTGAATATCGGCGCTCCAGTTGTTGCTGGCGCTACCGTTGTGGCTGAAGTGATCTCCCAAGGTCGTCACGATAAAGTCCGCATCATCAAGTTCCGTCGCCGTAAGCACCACATGAAGCGTATGGGCCACCGCCAGTGGTACACCGAGATCAAAATCACCGGTATTCAGGCTTAATTTCAGCCTAATTCCTCACTAGGAGAATTGACTCATGGCACACAAAAAAGCTGGTGGTAGTACCCGTAACGGTCGCGACTCAGAAGCCAAACGCCTTGGCGTTAAGATGTATGGCGGCCAGAAAATCATTCCGGGCAACATCATCGTGCGTCAGCGCGGCACCCAATTCCACGCTGGTTACGGCGTTGGCATGGGTAAGGATCACACCCTCTTCGCGAAAATCGAAGGCGTGATCAAGTTTGAAGTAAAAGGCGCGTTCAACCGCCGTTACGTGAGCGTTGTCGCAGCTTAATTGCGCGATCGCTGGAAAAGCCCTGTCTCGCGACGGGGCTTTTTCGTTTGTGGGGTGAGTCTCTTGCAAAACTGTTTGTATGGGCTGTCGGCGTGCGATGCAGGTCGTGTTTTGGGGTCGCTGCGCTCATTTTTGCAAGAGTCTTATGTCTTGATTGTTTTTCGGCTCGTCCGTACGGCGAGAGGCGTTGGTTATGAAGTTTGTTGATGAAGTATCGATTCGCGTAAAGGCTGGTGACGGCGGCAATGGCGCCATGAGTTTCCGTCGGGAAAAATTCATCGAAAACGGTGGCCCGAACGGCGGTGATGGTGGTGACGGCGGTTCCATCTACATGATGGCTGACGAAAACCTCAACACTCTGGTCGACTACCGTTACACCCGGCACTTCGATGCCGAGCGTGGCTCTAACGGCGGCAGCACCGACTGCACCGGTAAAAAAGGTGAAGACCTGATCCTGCGCGTGCCGGTCGGCACTACGGTGATCGACTCTGCTACTCAGGAAGTGATTGGTGACCTGACCAAGGCTGGCCAGAAACTGATGGTAGTGCAGGGTGGTTGGCACGGTCTGGGTAACACCCGTTTCAAATCCAGTACCAACCGGGCGCCGCGTCAGACCACGCCGGGTAAGCCGGGTGAGCAGCGCGACCTGAAACTGGAAATGAAAGTACTGGCTGACGTCGGTCTGCTGGGCTTGCCGAACGCCGGTAAAAGTACCTTTATCCGTTCCGTTTCTGCGGCCAAGCCGAAAGTCGCCGACTACCCGTTCACCACGCTGGTGCCGAATCTCGGTGTGGTCAGCGTCGATCGCTGGAAGAGCTTCGTCATTGCCGATATTCCGGGTCTGATCGAAGGCGCTTCCGACGGTGCTGGCCTGGGCATTCGCTTCCTCAAGCATTTGGCACGTACGCGTCTGTTGCTGCACCTCGTCGATATGGCACCGCTGGATGATTCCAGCGCGCCGGATGCCGCTGAAGTGATCGTCAACGAACTGATCAAGTTCAGTCCGTCCCTGGCCGAGCGTGATCGCTGGCTGGTGCTGAACAAGTGCGACCAGATCCTTGAAGAAGAGCACGATGAGCGCGTCAAGGAAATCGTTGATCGCCTGGAGTGGACTGGCCCGGTCTACGTGATCTCGGCGATCGCCAAGATCGGTACCGAGCGTCTGTGCCACGACATCATGCGTTACATGGAAGATCGCGCCGATCGCTTGGCCAATGACCCGGCTTACAAGGAAGAGCTGGCCGACCTCGATCAGCGCATCGAAGACGAAGCCCGTGCGCAGCTGCAGGCGCTGGATGACAAGCGTGCCCTGCGTCGCAGCGGCGTGAAGTCGGTCCATGACATCGGCGACGATGATTGGGACGAAGAGGATGTGGATGACGAAGACGGTCCGGAAATCATTTACGTGCGTGACTGATTCGTTGGGTAGGCGCTGCCGCAGGCTGCGATCTTTTGACCTTTAGAAGATCGCTGGTGTGTGCTGAGTCTTCATCTCAGGGCGGTGTTATCATCGCTGCAAGCCGTTTTTCTAAGGCGCCGCTCAATCGAGCGGCGTTTTAGTATCTGGAAATCGCAAGTCACAAATAACGTCATGGGCGGCGCTGGGTCGCGTTGCCCTCAAGCTAAGGTTGAAGATGATGCGGAGCAAGGTGACAGGTGCGCAGCGTTGGGTCGTGAAGATCGGCAGCGCTTTGCTGACAGCTGATGGCAAAGGGCTGGATCGCGCGGCAATGAGTGTCTGGGTGGAGCAGATGGTGGCCTTGCATGAGGCTGGCGTCGAGTTGGTGCTGGTGTCCTCCGGGGCGGTAGCGGCCGGCATGAGCCGTTTGGGCTGGACCGCACGACCCAGTGCGATGCATGAGCTCCAGGCGGCTGCGGCAATTGGTCAGATGGGCTTGGTGCAGGCGTGGGAATCGAGCTTCGCCGAGCATGGCCGGCACACTGCGCAGATTCTGCTGACGCATGACGATTTGTCCGACCGCAAGCGCTACCTCAACGCCCGCAGCACTTTGCGCGCATTGGTCGAGCTGAAAGTCATCCCGGTGATCAACGAAAACGACACCGTGGTCACCGACGAAATCCGTTTCGGCGACAACGACACGCTCGCGGCGCTGGTGGCCAACCTGGTCGAGGCGGATCTGCTGGTGATCCTGACCGACCGCGATGGCATGTTTGACGCCGATCCGCGCAACAATCCCGAGGCGCAGCTGATTTACGAAGCGCGCGCTGATGATCCGAGTCTCGATGCGGTAGCGGGCGGCACGGGTGGTGCGCTGGGGCGTGGCGGTATGCAGACCAAGTTGCGAGCGGCGCGACTGGCTGCGCGTTCCGGTGCGCACACCATCATTGTTGGTGGGCGTCTTGAGCGTGTGCTTGATCGCCTGAAGGCGGGTGAGCGTATCGGTACGTTGCTGTCGCCTGAGCGCGGCATGCTCGCGGCACGCAAGCAATGGCTGGCCGGGCATCTGCAGACTCGCGGCACGTTGGTGCTGGATGATGGTGCGGTGTCGGCGCTGTCACAGGGCAATAAAAGTTTGCTGCCGGTAGGTGTGAAGTTGGTGCAGGGCAGTTTCCGTCGCGGTGAAATGGTCGTCTGCGTGGCGCCCGATGGTCGTGAGATTGCCCGAGGCCTGGCTAACTACAGCGCGCTGGAAGCACAAAAAATTATCGGTCAGTCGTCGGATGCGATTGTCGGTTTGCTCGGTTACATGGCGGAGCCTGAACTGGTTCACCGTGACAACCTGATTCTGGTCTAAGGAAAATTCGATGCGTTTAGCGAAAGGATTGTTGGGCTTGCTGATGGCGATGCCATTGCTGGCCTCGGCCGAGGAAATCGGTCAGGTGTCGACGGTGTTCAAGTTTGTCGGTCCGAACGACCGCATTGTGGTCGAGGCTTTCGATGATCCGAAAGTTGAGGGGGTGACCTGCTACCTGTCGCGCGCCAAGACGGGCGGTGTGAAGGGTGGCCTGGGTCTGGCTGAAGATCGCGCAGAAGCGTCGATCGCTTGCCGTCAGGTCGGCCCGATCAAGTTCAAGGGTGATCTGAAGGATGGCGATGAGGTGTTCAAGGAGCGGACTTCGCTGGTATTCAAGACCATGCAGGTGGTGCGATTCCTGGACAAGAAGCGCAATACGCTGGTGTATCTGGTCTACAGCGATCGCTTGATCGAAGGCAGTCCGCAGAATGCCGTGACCGCGATCCCGATCCTGCCGTGGGTACCCGTCCAGCAATAACACCGCAAATCCAACTGTAGGAGTGAGCCTGCGTCAGATATGTATTTGCTGACTGACACACTGCCATCGTCGGAACGCCGCCCGGAGCAGGCTCACTCCTACATTTTTTTTGCGCTGTATTTGCTAAATCACAGGCAATAAAAAACCGACCCTAAGGTCGGTTTTTTAATGACTACGTCGGATTAAGCAGCTTCTTTCAGCGCTTTGACGTGGCCATTCAGGCGGCTCTTATGGCGAGCAGCCTTGTTCTTGTGGATGATGCCTTTATCGGCCATACGGTCGATAACTGGCACAGCCAGAACGTATGCAGCTTGAGCTTTTTCAGCGTCTTTTGCGTCGATGGCTTTAACTACATTCTTGATGTAGGTGCGAACCATGGAACGCAGGCTGGCGTTGTGGCTGCGACGCTTCTCAGCCTGTTTTGCACGTTTTTTGGCGGAAGGTGAGTTGGCCACCGTCGAGCTCCTCGAAAGACTTTTTAGGAAATAGCAAACAAAATAGGCCGCGAATCATGCCGATGAGTTGAAGTCTTGTCAAGGGCACTTGAAACGTTCCGCTAAGTGGTAGGTATAAAGAGGCGGGATATTTATTTCCGGCGCTTGACCTGTAAACTCGCGAGCTTTGGCTCTGTGCTGCTGCGGCGCGGAGTATCGCACAAGTAGGCGCTTTGTTCGCCTGCTGTTTATCGACAGGCACAAATTCCCTCAATGAATCTGCTCAAATCGTTGGCCGCCGTCAGCTCTATCACGATGCTTTCCCGGATTCTGGGCTTTGTTCGTGACACGCTGATTGCTCGTACTTTCGGCGCCGGGATGGCGACGGATGCCTTCTTTATTGCCTTCAAACTGCCCAATCTGCTGCGGCGTATCTTCGCTGAGGGCGCTTTCTCGCAGGCATTCGTGCCGATTCTCGCTGAATACAAAAGCCAGAAAGGTGAAGAGGCGACCCGAACCTTTATTGCCTATGTGTCGGGTCTGCTGACGCTGGTATTGGCGGTAGTGACGGCGCTGGGCATGATCGCTGCGCCCTGGGTGATCTGGGCGACGGCCCCGGGTTTTACCGATACGCCGGAAAAATTCCAGCTCACCTCCGATCTGTTGCGGGTGACGTTCCCCTATATATTGCTGATCTCCCTGTCCTCACTGGCGGGCGCGATTCTCAATACCTGGAACCGTTTCTCGGTGCCGGCCTTTGTGCCGACGTTGCTCAACGTCAGCATGATCGTGTTTTCGCTGTTCCTCACGCCGTACTTCGATCCGCCGGTGATGGCGCTGGGCTGGGCGGTACTGGTCGGTGGACTGGCGCAGTTGCTCTATCAGCTGCCGCACCTGAAAAAGATCGGCATGCTGGTGCTGCCGCGCCTGAACCTGCGCGATACCGGCGTCTGGCGCGTAATGAAGCAGATGCTGCCGGCGATTCTCGGCGTGTCGGTCAGCCAGATCTCGCTGATCATCAACACCATCTTCGCCTCGTTTCTGGTCGCAGGCTCGGTGTCGTGGATGTATTACGCCGATCGCTTGATGGAGCTGCCTTCGGGTGTGCTTGGCGTGGCATTGGGCACGATTCTGCTGCCGACGCTGGCGAAAACTTACGCGAGCAAAGATCGCCATGAGTACTCGCGAATCCTCGATTGGGGCCTGCGCCTGTGCTTTGTGCTGGTGCTGCCCTGTGCGCTGGCGCTGGGGATTCTCGCCGAGCCGCTGACTGTTTCGCTATTCCAGTACGGTCAGTTCAGTGGCTTCGACGCCGAAATGACTCAGCGCGCATTGATTGCTTACTCTGTCGGTCTGCTCGGGATTATTGTGATCAAAGTGTTGGCTCCGGGCTTTTATGCGCAACAGAACATCCGTACACCGGTAAAAATCGCAATCTTTACCCTGGTGGTCACTCAGCTGTTCAACCTGGTGCTGATTGGCCCGTTAGCGCACGCGGGGCTGGCACTGGCGATCAGTGCCGGTGCCTGTCTCAACGCCGGACTGCTGTTCTATCAACTGCGTAAACAGCAGATGTATCAGCCGCAGCCGGGTTGGGCCAAGTTTGGTTTCAAACTGGTGATCGCGGTGGCGGTAATGTCGGCAGTGTTGCTGCTTGGCATGCATTTCATGCCGGCGTGGGATCAAGGGCACATGCTTGAGCGCTTCCTGCGTCTGGGCGCATTGGTTGCGGCGGGCGTGGTGTCCTATTTCGGTATGTTGCTGTTGCTCGGTTTCCGCTTGCGTGATTTCAATCGCAAGGCCTTGAGCTGAGGTTTTACCCTTTATAAACAGGCGCGGGCCGGCAGTTTTGTCGGCTCGTTCACTTTGCGTTACGGTGTTGCCTGTCGTCGACCGTCGGGTGTGGTTATAATCGACCACTTTATGAGCAAGAAGCGCGTTATGCAGCTGGTTCGAGGCCTCCACAACTTGCGCCCCCAGCATCGGGGCTGCGTCGCCACTATTGGCAACTTTGACGGTGTTCACCGTGGTCACCAGGCTATCCTGGCCCGACTGCGTGAGCGTGCGCTCGAGTTGGGCGTACCCAGCTGCGTGGTGATTTTCGAGCCGCAGCCACGGGAGTTCTTTGCCCCCGAGACCGCGCCGGCGCGTCTGGCCCGCTTGCGCGACAAGCTGCAATTGCTGGCTGCCGAAGGCGTCGACCGGGTGTTGTGCCTGGCGTTCAACCAGCGCTTGAGCAAGCTCAGCGCCAGTGAGTTCGTCGACACCATCCTCGTTGATGGTCTCGGCGTGCAGCATCTGGAAGTCGGTGACGATTTCCGTTTCGGTTGCGACCGCCTCGGCGATTTCGACTTCCTGCTGCAGGCCGGGCAGATGCACGGTTTTACCGTCGAAGCCGCGCAAACCGTCGAACTGGACGGCATTCGCGTCAGCAGTACGCAGGTGCGTAATGCATTGGCTGCCGCCGATTTTGCCTTGGCCGAACGTTTGCTCGGTCGCCCGTACCGCATTGCCGGTCGCGTGCTGCACGGCCAGAAACTGGCCCGGCAACTGGGTACGCCCACTGCCAACATTCAACTCAAACGTCGTCGCGTGCCGTTCACAGGTGTGTATCTGGTGAATGTCGATATCGACGGCAAGACCTGGCCCGGTGTCGCTAATATCGGCGTACGGCCCACGGTACAAGGTGATGGCAAGGCCCACCTTGAAGTCCATCTTCTAGATTTTGCCGGCGATCTGTATGACCGGCGTTTGACGGTGGTTTTCCACCAAAAGCTGCGTGAAGAGCAGCGCTTCGCCTCCCTGGAGGCATTGAAAACGGCGATCAATGCGGATGTCGCCACCGCCCGTGCACTAGCCGCACCTAGCGCCCATCGCTAATGAAGAGCCTTAAATGACCGACTATAAAGCCACGCTTAACCTTCCGGACACCGCCTTCCCAATGAAGGCCGGCCTGCCACAGCGCGAACCGCAGATCCTGCAGCGCTGGGACAGTATTGGCCTGTACGGAAAGTTGCGCGAGATTGGCAAGGATCGTCCGAAGTTCGTTCTGCACGACGGTCCTCCGTATGCCAACGGCACGATCCACATCGGTCACGCACTGAACAAGATTCTCAAGGACATGATCATCCGCTCGAAGACCCTGTCGGGCTTCGACGCGCCGTACGTTCCGGGTTGGGACTGCCACGGCCTGCCGATCGAGCACAAGGTTGAAGTGACCCACGGCAAAAATCTGGGCGCGGACAAGACCCGCGAGCTGTGCCGTGCCTACGCCACCGAGCAAATCGAAGGGCAGAAGTCCGAATTCATCCGTCTCGGCGTGCTGGGCGATTGGGCCAACCCGTACAAGACCATGGATTTCAAGAACGAGGCCGGTGAAATCCGCGCCCTCGCCGAAATCGTCAAGGGCGGTTTCGTGTTCAAGGGCCTCAAGCCTGTGAACTGGTGCTTCGACTGCGGCTCGGCCCTGGCTGAAGCGGAAGTCGAGTACGAGAACAAAAAGTCATCGACCATCGACGTAGCATTCCCGATCGCCGACGAAGCCCAACTGGCTGCTGCGTTCGGTCTGCCGTCGTTGAGCAAACCTGCCTCGATCGTGATCTGGACCACCACCCCGTGGACCATCCCGGCCAACCAGGCGCTGAACGTTCACCCGGAATTCAACTACGCCCTGGTCGACATCGGCGACAAGCTGCTGGTACTGGCTGAAGAGCTGGTCGAAGCCTGCCTGACGCGCTATGGCGTCGAAGGCTCGGTCATCGCGACCACCACCGGTAAACAGCTGGAACTGATCAACTTCCGTCATCCGTTCTATGACCGTCTGTCGCCGGTGTATCTGGCTGACTACGTCGAACTGGGTGCTGGCACCGGCGTGGTTCACTCCGCTCCGGCCTACGGCGTGGATGACTTCGTGACCTGCAAGAAGTACGGCATGGTTAACGACGACATCCTTAATCCAGTGCAGAGCAACGGCGTGTACGTGCCGTCGCTGGAATTCTTCGGCGGCCAGTTCATCTGGAAGGCCAACCCGGCGATCGTCGACAAACTGACCGAAGTCGGTGCGCTGCTGCACACCACCGTCATCGAACACAGCTACATGCACTGCTGGCGCCACAAGACCCCGCTGATCTACCGCGCCACCGCGCAGTGGTTCATCGGCATGGACAAAGAGCCAACCAGCGGTGACACCCTGCGTGTGCGTTCGCTCAAAGCCATCGAAGACACCAAATTCGTTCCGGCCTGGGGCCAGGCGCGTCTGCACTCGATGATCGCCAACCGTCCGGACTGGTGCATCTCGCGTCAGCGCAACTGGGGCGTGCCGATCCCGTTCTTCCTCAACAAGGAAAGCGGCGAACTGCACCCACGCACCGTCGAGCTGATGGAAGAAGTGGCCAAGCGCGTTGAAGTCGAAGGTATCGAAGCCTGGTTCAAGATGGACGCTGCCGAGTTGCTCGGCGACGAAGCGCCGCTGTACGACAAGATCAGCGACACCCTCGACGTCTGGTTCGACTCGGGCACCACGCACTGGCACGTCCTGCGCGGTTCGCACCCGATGGGTCACGAAACCGGCCCGCGTGCCGATCTGTACCTGGAAGGTTCCGACCAACACCGTGGCTGGTTCCACTCGTCGCTGCTGACCGGCTGCGCCATCGACAATCACGCGCCGTACCGCGAACTGCTGACCCACGGTTTCACCGTCGACGAAGCCGGTCGCAAGATGTCCAAGTCGCTGGGCAACGTGATCGCGCCGCAGAAAGTCAACGATACTCTGGGCGCCGACATCATGCGTCTGTGGGTTGCTTCGACTGACTACTCCGGTGAAATGGCGGTTTCCGATCAGATCCTGCAACGCAGTGCGGACGCTTATCGTCGTATCCGAAACACCGCGCGCTTCCTGCTTTCGAACCTGAGCGGTTTCAACCCGGCTACCGACATTCTGCCGGCCGAAGAAATGCTCGCGCTGGATCGTTGGGCAGTCGACCGTACCTTGCTGCTGCAACGCGAGTTGCAAGAGCACTACGGCGAATACCGTTTCTGGAACGTTTACTCGAAGATCCACAACTTCTGCGTGCAGGAGCTGGGTGGTTTTTACCTCGACATCATCAAGGACCGTCAGTACACCACTGGCGCCAACAGCAAGGCCCGCCGTTCGGCGCAAACCGCGCTGTTCCACATCTCCGAAGCGCTGGTGCGCTGGATCGCGCCGATCCTCGCCTTCACCGCCGACGAACTGTGGGAATACCTGCCGGGCGAGCGTAACGAATCGGTCATGCTCAACACCTGGTACGAAGGTTTGACCGAACTGCCGGCCGACGTTGAACTGGGCCGCGACTACTGGGAGCGCGTGATGGCGGTCAAGGTAGCGGTCAACAAAGAAATGGAAATCCAGCGCGCAGCGAAAGCTGTCGGTGGCAACCTGCAAGCCGAAGTGACGCTGTACGCCGAAGACGCCCTGAGCGCCGACCTGGCCAAGTTGAGCAACGAACTGCGCTTTGTCTTGATCACCTCGACGGCCAGCGTTGCACCGTTTGTACAGGCTCCGGCCGACGCGGTAGTGACTGAAGTCAGCGGCCTGAAGCTGAAGATCGTCAAATCGGCCTTCCCGAAATGCGCCCGTTGCTGGCACTGCCGTGAAGACGTCGGTGTGAACCCGGAGCATCCGGAAATCTGCGGTCGTTGCGTCGACAACATCAGCGGCGCTGGCGAGGTTCGTCACTATGCCTAATGCCGTTGGCCGTTTTGGACGGTTGAGCTGGCTGTGGTTGAGTTTGCTGGTTCTGGTCATCGACCAGGCCAGCAAGTTCTACTTCGAAGGCAGGCTCGAAATGTTCCAGCAGATCGTGATCATTCCCGATTACTTCAGCTGGACCCTGGCTTACAACACCGGCGCGGCGTTCAGCTTCCTGGCGGACAGCTCCGGCTGGCAGCGCTGGTTGTTCGCCCTGATCGCGATTGTGGTCAGTGCGGTGCTGGTGGTCTGGCTCAAGCGCCTGGGCCGCAACGAAACCTGGCTGGCCGTCGCTTTGGCGCTGGTGCTAGGTGGTGCGCTGGGCAATCTGTATGACCGCATTGCCTTGGGCCATGTGATCGATTTCATTCTGGTGCACTGGCAGAACCGCTGGTACTTCCCGGCGTTCAACTTCGCTGACAGCGCGATTACCGTTGGCGCGGTGATGTTGGCACTGGATATGTTCAAAAGTAAAAAGACCGGAGAAGCCGTTCATGACTGAACAGGTATTGGCTGAGCAACGCATCGGCCAGAACACGGAAGTCACTTTGCACTTTGCATTGCGCCTGGAGAACGGCGACACCGTCGACAGTACGTTCGACAAAGCCCCGGCGACCTTCAAGGTCGGCGACGGCAACCTGCTGCCGGGTTTCGAAGCGGCGCTGTTCGGCTTCAAGGCTGGCGACAAGCGTACGCTGACCGTCGAGCCGGAAAACGCCTTCGGCCAGCCGAACCCGCAGAACGTACAGATCATCCCGCGTTCGCAGTTCGTCGACATGGAGTTGTCACCGGGTTTGCTGGTGATCTTCAACGATGCGGCCAATACTGAGTTGCCGGGTGTGGTGAAAGAGTTCGATGACGCGCAAGTGACCATCGACTTCAACCACCCGCTGGCGGGCAAGACGCTGACCTTTGACGTGGAAATCATTTCCGTCAAAGCGCTGTAAAAATGTGGGAGCGAGCAAGCTCGCTCCCACCCAGTTGGTTATTCATTGTTTTCGCGCGCAAGACACGAGGCACAGCATGCAAATCAAACTCGCCAACCCCCGTGGCTTCTGCGCCGGTGTGGACCGGGCGATCGAAATCGTCAACCGCGCCCTGGAAGTCTTCGGGCCGCCGATCTACGTGCGTCACGAGGTGGTGCACAACAAGTTCGTCGTTGAAGACCTGCGCAGCCGCGGGGCGATCTTCGTCGAAGAGCTGGATCAGGTGCCGGACGACGTTATCGTGATCTTCAGTGCTCACGGCGTATCCCAGGCCGTACGCACCGAAGCCGCCGGCCGTGGCCTGAAAGTGTTCGACGCCACCTGCCCGCTGGTGACCAAGGTGCACATTGAGGTGGCTAAATACAGCCGCGATGGCCGTGAGTGCATTTTGATCGGCCACGCCGGACACCCGGAAGTCGAAGGCACCATGGGCCAGTATGACGGCAGCAATGGCGGCGCGATTTACCTCGTCGAAGACGAGAAAGACGTCGCCGAGCTGCAGGTGCAGAACCCGGATAAACTGGCTTTCGTGACCCAGACCACGCTGTCGATGGACGACACCAGTCGCGTCATCGATGCATTGCGCACGCGCTTCCCGGCCATCGGCGGTCCGCGCAAGGACGACATCTGCTACGCCACGCAAAACCGTCAGGACGCGGTCAAGCAACTGGCCGACGAGTGCGACGTGGTGCTGGTAGTTGGCAGCCCGAACAGCTCCAACTCCAACCGTCTGCGTGAGCTTGCCGAGCGCATGGCCACACCGGCCTACCTGATTGACGGCGCGGAAGACCTGCAAAAGAGCTGGTTCGATGGCGTTGAGCGTATCGGCATCACCGCCGGTGCCTCCGCGCCGGAAGTACTGGTGCGTGGCGTGATTCAGCAACTGCAGGCTTGGGGCGCCACCGGTGCCGATGAGCTGGCCGGTCGCGAAGAGAACATCACGTTCTCGATGCCTAAAGAGCTGCGCGTGCGTTCGATCTGACACGCTGGCTTTTGTGGCACAGCGCCTGCTCAGTCTCTTGGCTGTTCAGGCGTACACGGCCGGTCGCCGCCAGTACTATCTGACGCTGGCTGACCGGCTCGCGAGCCGAGCAGACATGTAATGTCCCTGCCTGAAATGCCCGCCCGGGCATCAGCGGTTGCCCCAGACTGCTGAAACGTACGTAACGACTCACCGACCAATTGCCGACAATTGGCACCTGCGTGTCGCTCACACTTTCTTGTAGCAGTGGATTGTTGCTGTCTTTCTGCCCCTTGCCGCTGATATCCAGAATGATCCGCCAGCCCTGACTCCAGTCGCCGTTGATGCCATGAATCACCACGCTCTGATTGCGCGTGATGGCAAGTGTGCGGGCGTTGCGAAGGCCATCGAGCAGCGATTGCGCCGCTTGATCCCGATGGTTCGATTCTTTGAGCGTGGCAAACGCCGGACTGACCAGCAGCAGAACAATTGCGCCAATCGCCAGTCCCATAAGCAGTTCTATCAGGCTGAAACCCTGTTGCGGCATGAAAACTCCCTCCGTGGAATGTGATGAACGGCGCGCTCCGTGCGCCGGGCAGGGCAAATCAACCGACGCGGGCCGGTTGAATGTTCTAGCGTGTAGAAGCAGGTATAGCCGACGGCAACGGAGGGCATTGATGGATCTTCGTACAAAAGGTTTCACGCTGATCGAGTTGTTGGTCGCGATCGCGATCTTCGTGATCCTGATCACTCTGGCGGTGCCGGCGTTCACTCGTTCGGTACAAGGCAGTAAGGCTGATACCGAGATGGGTGACCTGCAACGGGCGATCAACTTCGCCAGGCTCGAAGCCATCGACCGAGGCACTACCCTGCGTCTGCGCCCGACCGCCGGTGGCAGCGTCTGGGCCAGTGAGTTGTCGGTTTACGACAGTACTGGCACTTCGGCCAATGTGTTGCGGGTTGTTCCCGCGATGAGCAGTGGCGCAACTCTGACGCTACCCTCAGGAGTGACCGCACTGGATTTCAATAACCTCGGTGGTCTGGCAGCGCCGTCGACGGCGGTGACCATCAGTTACACGTTGGGAACGCAAAGCAGGACGCTGAATGTGTGTTTGAACGGACGAATTCAATTGGGTGGAAGTTGCGGATGAGGGCAGGGAGTCAACACGTACAGCAGGGCATGACGCTGATCGAGGTGCTGGTCGCGTTGCTGATTCTGACGGTCGGGCTGCTGGGCGCGGCAGCGGTGCAACTGAATGCGCTGAAATACACCGACAGCTCACGGATGACCAGTCAGGCCAGTTTCATTGCCTACGACATGATGGACCGCATCCGCGCCAATTCCGGCGCCGACTACACCGTCACGCCGCCGACTTCGGGCAACTTGAGCGTTGCGCGTGATCAGGATCTCTACGACTTCTCGACCAACATCATCAATTTCGGCGGGCCGACCGCCACCGGCAGCATCACCCTCAATCAGCGCGTCTACACCATCACCATCAACTGGAGCGACGCACGGGCAGCCAACACCGCCAGTGCTCAACGCAGTTTTATCCTGACCAGCCGCGCTGCGGTTGATCCGGTGGCCACGCCATGAAGCAGCAAAACCGTGGATTCGGTCTGATCGAATTACTTATCGCTTTGGCATTGGGGCTGATTGTGGTGCTTGGCGTGGTGCAGATTTTCATCGCGGCGAAAAATACCTATGTCAGCCAGAACACTGCCGCCGCGATGCAGGAAGACGCGCGGTTCGTATTGAGCAAGATGATTCAGGAAATTCGCATGGTCGGGATGTTCGGCTGTCTGGGCACGATCCTCGATTCGAGCTCCGCGGGCGACTTCAACGCTGCGCAGGTCATGCCGATCAACTGGGACAATGCCAACCTGAAACTGACACTGGTGACCGCCGATATCGGCAGCGGCGGGGGCACGCCAACCTGGACGGTGCTCTCCGACTGCCGCAATAGCGCAACGGCCTATACCGGCTTGCGCTCCCCGGCGAGCGGGCAAATCGCGTTCCCGATCCGGCGTCTGATCTACAGCTTCAGCAACAATCAGATTCTCATGGGCACCGGCAGCGGCACACCGACCCAGCAGGTGTTGGTGAACAATGTCAGTGCATTCAACGTGACGTTTGGTCTGGCCAGTTCGGCGACGGATGTGGCGGCCTCGACCTACAGCGCCAACCCCGCCGATCCGGCGCGCATTCGCAGTGTGCGGCTGAGCCTGACCCTCAACGATCCGAACAATCGGGTGCGCAATCAAACCTTCAACGTGGTTGCCGCTTTGCGCAACCGCTTGCAGTGAGGGCGCGCTGATGAGGATTTCTCTTCACTCCCGTCAGACTCAGCAAGGCATGGTGTTGCTGGTCAGTCTGGTATTCCTGCTGTTGTTGACCCTGATTGGTTTGTCGTCGATGCAAAGCGCCAACCTGCAGGAAAAAATGGCCGGCAGTGTGAGCCTGCGCAATCAGTCGTTCCAGACGGCCGAGGCGGCTCTGCGTGTTGGGGAGAGCGCTGTGCAACTGGACAGTTATTCGCTCGCCGTGTGCAGCGGCACCACCCAATGCGCACCGCCGGCGGAGTCGTCGGTGGTCAGTGCGGCGGGGTTCAACTCGACCTCCGGGGTGACCTGGATCGCCGCCGGCAATGGTTTCTATGGTGTGCAGAACATCGGCACCACACTGACCGCCGTCAACGTGCCGAGCAACACCTCTGCGACGTTGTATCGCGTCACCGCTGTCGGCATTGCCGGCAGCTCGCGCAGTGTGGTGGAGAGTGTCTATGCGAAGTATTGAACGCTGCACATCGCTGCTGCTCGGCCTGCTGCTGAGCTTGTATCTGGCGACGCCCGTCTATGCATTCACGCCCTCTGATTCGCCGCTGTTGAGTGCTGCAGCGGTGCCACCGAATGTGATGCTGCTGATTGATGATTCGGGGAGTATGAACAGCATCATTTACGCCGCCGGATTTGATCCGAACATCAACCGTGCACCCGCCCGGCAGTGCAATGCCTTCCTGGGATTGTGCTCTGCGCTCAATGCTCCGCAGATCACCGGCGACACGGTGTTTCTATCGAGCCTGCCGACCTCCGGGTGCTCGGGCGGCGCCTATGCGTTCTACAACAACAGCGTGGCGCCGTTATGCCTGAAGCTGCCCGACCCCGTAGGCAATGAGAACACCCGATATTCCGCCGATTACATTTCCTATATCGTCGGCCTGGCCACGAGCAACGGCACCCGTGACTTCACCACAGGGGCGATTCCCAACGATTACCGAATGAACGTTGCGCGTAACGTGTCGACGGCGCTGGTCACCAGCAATCGCACTTTGCGTATTGGTCTGTCGACTTTCAACCCGGTCACCAACAACGACTCTGGTAATGGCGGTTATATCGCCCGCTCGATCAGCGACTTGGCGCCGGTGTCCGGGAGCGTCACGCAGGCGCAGGCAGACACCAACTACAACGCGCTGATCTCATCGATCAATGGTTTGAGTGCCGTGGCCAACACGCCGTTGGCAGAAACCTACTATGAAATCACCCGCTACATGCGCGGTATGGCGCCTTACTACAACAGCACGCCCGCGACCTACACCAGTCCGATCCAGTACCGCTGCCAGAAAAATTATGGCGTGGTGATAACCGATGGCTTGCCGACCTTCGACCGTACCTTTCCGAGCAACGACCCATTGGGCGGCAGCCGGTTACCGAACTGGGACGGTGTCAGCAATGACGGCAACAACCTCTATGGCGACAAAGAAGGGGATACGCTGTATCTGGATGACATCGCCAAGTTCGCCTTCGATATCGACATGCGCTCGACCGGTACCGACGCGGCGGGCAAGAGTTGGAACGCGGTGGATTTTCCCAAGCAGAACATGAACACCTATACCGTGGGCTTCACCGCCGACAACGACATGCTCTCTGACGCGGCAAGTTACGGGCAAGGCCGGTACTATCAGGCCACCGACAGCACGGGTCTCAACAACGCGCTGTCCTCGGCATTGAGCGATATCACTTCCAAGGCCGGCTCCGGCGGGGCGGGCACCGTCAGTGGGACAACGATCAGCAGTGGCAGCAGCTTTTATCAGACCACTTACGATCCCAAGGACTGGCGCGGCACGATCAAGTCATTCGGCTTTACCTCGACCGGAACCGTTAATACATCGACAGCACTCTGGAACACTGACACGACAATCGTGCCAGGTGCGACCGCACCGACCTATCAGTCCTGGAACACCGCAAGCAACGCCGCTGTGACGCTGACCTACGGAAATTTTTCCGCCGCACAGCAGGCCACGCTGAATCAGGGCCTGCCCACCGGCATTACCGGGATTGACCTGGTGGAGTGGAGCAAGGGCACCAACAAAACCGGGCTCAAGTCACGCAGCGTGTTATTGGGCGACATCATCAATTCGCCATTGGTGCTGGCTTCACCTACCGATAAAACCGCCTCAGACCTGTCGGGCGATACCTCTTACTCCTCCTACCTGACCACTAAAGCGGCGAGCATGAATGCAAGCCTGGTGGTAAATGCCAACGACGGTTTCGTCAACGTGATCAACTCGGCCAACGGCACCCGGCGTTACGGTTATATGCCGTCGAGTGTATTGCCGTCGCTGCGGCTGATTGCCGATCCGAGCTACATCAACGGTGTCAGCCACAAGTTTCTGGTCGATGGCCCGGTCGGGGTTTATGACGCGCAATTCAACAGCGCTTGGAAAACCTTGGCCATCGGCGGCACCGGCGCCGGCGGTAAGACGTTCTATGCGCTGCAACTGTTCGACGCTTCGGCTGGCAACGTAATGCGTGCGCTGTGGGAAGTGAGTGGGCCAACGACTGCGAACACCGCAAATGTTTTCAATGATCTGGGTTATGCCTACGCCCGGCCGGAAGTGGCACGCTTGGCCGATGGTCGCTGGGCGGCGTTCATTTCCAACGGTTACGGCAGCAACTCCGGCGTGGCGGCGTTGTATGTGCTGGACGTACGCGATGGTTCGCTGATCAAGAAAATCGTAATCGACAGTTCGGAAACCACTAACGGTCTGTCGTCGGTGAAGCTCAAGGTCAATTCGCAAAATGTGGTGCAGGCTGCCTATGGCGGTGACTTGCGAGGGCGCTTGTGGAAGTTCGACCTCAGCGCTACTGCGCCTGAAAGCTGGGGCGTGGCGTTTTCCGGCAAGCCGCTGTTCACCACGGCAGGCGGCGCGAGTCAGCCGATCACCGCGCAACCATTGCTGGCGGACAATTCATTGGGTGGCAAACAGATTTTCGTCGGTACCGGTAAATTCAACGAAACTGCAGACAAGGCCAACAAGGATTTGCAGGCGTTTTACTCGGTGTGGGATGCCGATGGGGGCTCGGGACAGCTCACGGTCAGCAGTTTGCAGGCGCAGGCGATAACCGGTTCATTCTCCGGCAGCTCCGGGCAATTCCTGACCACAACTCAAAATGAGACGACTTATCCGGGGGAGAAGGGCTGGTATCTTCCGCTGGTGTACAACAACGTGCTGACTGGCGAGCGGGTGATCAATCAGGCGAGTATCGTGCTGGGCCGTATTGTCTTTACCACGGCGAGTGTTGATACCACTGATCCCTGTGCGAGTTTTGGTACCGGCAAACTGGTCGAACTGGATGCGTTCAGCGGTAAGATGCTCAATTACGCCGTGCTGGACACCAGCTCTGACGGTTTGGTCGACAGCAATGACTCGATCTCCAGCGGAGTGATATTCACCGGTGGCATTCCGACCCTGAACTTCGTCTCCAGCGATGGCAAGCGCAAGGGGACGACCGACACCAGTGGCACCATCACGATCATTGTGGAGAAGGGCGGCGGCGGCAGTCGTCGTATCATGTGGCGGCAAATACAGTAAGTGAGAGTTTGAGGCATGCGCAGATCCAACCGTGGTTTCACCCTGATCGAAATCATGATCGTGATTGCGATCATCGGTATCGTCATCACCATCGCCGCACCGAGCTATACCGAATACGTAAAAAAAGGCCGCCGCGCTGAAGTGGTGGGATTGCTCTCGGAGCAGGCGCAAACCCTCGAGCGTTTCTACACCAAGAACAATGTCTATACCGGCATCACTGGTCTGAGTACGGGTAATGATTTCTACACGATTATCCCGACCATCGCTGACCAGACCTTCCTGCTGACCGCTACCCGTAAAACGGGTACCTCCATGGCCACCGACAAGTGCGGGGATTTCACCCTGACCAACACCGGTGTCCGCAGCATGAACAACGCGACCACCGGGCTGACCACCAAGGATTGCTGGGGCCGCTGAGGCGCTTTCTTTCGGGTGCCATTTGCGCCCACTGTCTTATTTACGGTTGGATCAAACATGACCAGGCAACAGCAAGTGGTGATTGTCGGTGGCGGAGTGATTGGCCTGCTGACCGCCTACAATCTCGCCTCCGAAGTGCGCAGTGTGGTGCTGCTCGATCGTTCGAACCTCGGCCAGGAATCGTCTTGGGCCGGCGGCGGTATCGTTTCGCCGTTGTATCCGTGGCGTTATAGCCCGGCGGTCACGGCGCTAGCGCACTGGTCGCAGGACTTTTATCCACAGCTCGGCGAGCGATTGTTCGCTGACACTGGAGTGGATCCTGAAGTGCACACCACCGGCCTGCACTGGCTGGATCTGGACGATGAAGCCGAAGCACTGGCCTGGGCCGAGCGGGAGAACCGTCCGCTGAGGGCTGTGGATATCTCGGCTGCACATGATGCGGTGCCGGTGCTTGGTGGCGGTTTCTCGCGGGCGATCTACATGGCCGATGTCGCCAACGTGCGCAATCCGCGCCTAGTCAAATCACTGAAAGCTGCACTGCAGGCATTACCGAACGTGACCATTCACGAACAGTGCGAAGTCAGCGGCTTTGTCCAAGAGGGCGAGCAGGTAATTGGAGTCGAGACATCGATGGGTGTAATCAAGGGCGATCAGGTCGTGCTGACGGCAGGGGCGTGGAGCGGTGATCTGCTGAAGACGCTGGACCTGACGTTGCCGGTCGAACCGGTCAAAGGCCAGATGATTCTCTACAAGTGCGCGGCGGACTTTTTGCCGAGCATGGTATTGGCTAAGGGCCGTTATGCGATTCCGCGTCGTGACGGGCATATCCTGATCGGCAGCACGCTGGAGCACGAAGGTTTCGACAAGACGCCGACCGATGTGGCCCTGGAAAGCCTGAAGGCTTCAGCGGTTGAGTTGTTGCCGGCGCTGGCGGATGCCGAAGTGGTCGGTCACTGGGCGGGGTTGCGTCCGGGTTCGCCGGAGGGGATTCCCTACATTGGCCGGGTGCCGGGGTTTGACGGGTTGTGGTTGAACTGCGGGCATTACCGCAATGGACTGGTGCTGGCGCCGGCGTCGTGTCAGTTGTTTGCCGATGTGATGCTGGGAAGGACGCCGATTATTGATCCGGCGCCGTATGCGCCCGAGGGCCGGATCTAGTCAGATATATCTGTTGAGCCTGGCAGATCGCTTTCGCGAGCAGGCTCGCTCCCACACTGGATTTTGTGACCGACAAAGATCAACTGTGGGAGTGAGCCTGCTCGCGAAGGGGCCCTCAATCCAGGCCCAGTTTCTTCAGCCGATAGCGCATCGAACGAAACGAAAGACTCAACCGCTGCGCCGCCGCCGTGCGATTCCAGCGCGTTTCTTCCAGCGCCTGCAAGATCAGCTTCCGCTCGACGTTCTCCAGATAATCTTCCAGATTATCGATCTGGGTCAGATCGGCAATCCCGCCATCCGCCGCGCAGTTGCCTTCGCTCAGACGTAAATCTTCAGCCTCGATCGTGCGGTTTTCACATAAGGTGTGCGCGCGCTCAAGCACGTTCTCCAGCTCCCGCACATTCCCCGGAAACCGGTAATTCTTCAGCGCTTCCAACGCCTGCGGATGCAAGCGTGCTGCCGGCTGGCCGGTGTCCTTGGCCAAACGCTTGAGCATATTGGCCGCCAGCACTTCAATGTCATCACGGCGCTCGCGCAGGGGCGGCACGCGCAATTCAATCACGTTCAAGCGGTAATACAGGTCCTGACGGAAGCGTTCGGCCGCCACCTCCGCGTCGAGATCCTTGTGTGTGGCGCAGAGAATCCGCACATCAACCACGCTTTCCTGCTGGCCGCCGACACTGCGCACGGCTTTTTCCTGAATCGCCCGCAGCAGTTTGACTTGCATCGACAACGGCAAGTCCGCCACTTCATCGAGAAACAACGTACCGCCATGGGCTGCCTGAAACAACCCGGGCTTGTCCTCGACCGCGCCGGTGAAACTGCCTTTGCGATGTCCGAAGAATTCGCTTTCCATCAGCTCGGAAGGAATTGCCCCACAGTTCACCGGCACGAACGGATGGCCGGCGCGCGGCCCTTGTTCATGGATCAGCCGCGCGACCAGTTCCTTGCCGCTGCCCGACTCGCCACTGATGTACACCGGCGCCTGGCTGCGAGCGAGTTTGTCGATTTGCTTGCGCAGAATGCGCATCGGTGGCGAATCGCCGAGCAAGCGCCGATCAATGGAGGTAAAGCTGCCTCCCGCCGCCGGCATGCGCAGGGCTGTGCCGACCAGTTCGCGCAGGCGCGTAAGGTCGACCGGTTTGGTCAGGAAGTCGAAAGCACCTGCTTTCAAAGCGTTGATGGCCGTTTCCAGGCTGCCATAAGCGGTGATCATCGCCACCGGCAGTTGTGGATAACGTTGCTGAATGTGCTGCACCAGCTCCAGCCCCGTACCGTCGGGCAGGCGCATGTCGGTCAGGCACAGATCGAAACTCTCGCGGTTCAGCAGCGCCTGGGCTTCAGCCAGATTGCGTGCGCTGTAGGTGTCGAGCTTCATCCGTCCCAGGGTGATTTCCAGGAGTTCGCGGATATCCGGTTCGTCGTCGACGATGAGAATTTTTTGCCGTGGGCTCGTATTCAACTTTGTTTCCGTCCGTGAGCAAAGGTGATGCGAAAGCAACCGCCGCCTTGGCGTGACTGAAAGTCTAGGCGCGCTTGGTTGCTTTCGCACAGCTCACGGGACAGATAAAGCCCAAGGCCGGTGCCCTGGCTGCTGGTGGTGAAGAAGGGTTCGAACAGATGTGTCTGTTCATCGGCAGGCACGCCGGGGCCGTTGTCCTGCACTTCGAGGACCGCCAACTGGCTGTCGGGATCACTGAACAACGAGAGCCAGACTTCGGCCTGATCATGCAGCAGGGCGCTGTGGCGCCAGCCATTGCGTAGCAGATTGTCGAGAATTTGCGTGAGCTGGTTCGGGTCCATCAGCGTGGTGAAATCTCCCGAATTGATCCGCAGGTGAATCTGCTGGCGTTCGCTGGCCTGTTCACGACTTTCGACAACGAAGTTTTCCAGCCATGGCTTGAGATCCAGGCGTTGCGGCGCGCTTTGCTGGCGGCGAGACAGTTGCAGGACGTTTTCGATGACTCGGTTCATGCGCTGGGAGTGGTCTTGAATGATCTGCGTCAGACGCCGATCCGCGCTATCGAGTTCCTCGGACTCAGCCAATAGCTGCGCGGCGTGACTGATGGCGCCCAACGGATTGCGGATCTCGTGGGCGATGCCGGCGGTCAAGCGCCCGAGTGCGGCGAGCTTAAGTTGCTGGGCTTGCTGGGCGATTTGCGCGAGGTCTTCGAGAAATACCAGGGTTTGCTGGTGGGGGCTTTGTTCGAGGGCAATGAAGCTCGGTTGCAGTTCCAGGCCGTTGCCGGGGATTTTCAGACTCTGCGGGCGCAAGGTCGGGTTGTTCAGCCACAGTTGCAGGCGATCGACCAGCGCCGTGGAATAGTCATCGATCAAATGCCCCTGAAGGTGCGACTGCGCGAGCAGGGTTTGCGCGCTGTGATTGGCCAGTTGCACTCGCCGCGCCTCGTCGAGCACCAGAATGCCGGTGCGCATGCGTTGCAGGATCAGCGCGTTGAGGGCTTCGAGGCTGACCACTTCACTGGCACGTTGCTCGGCAAGGGTTTCGCTGACTTCGAGGCGGCGGATCAGTCCCTGCACCAGCAACGACGCGGCAAAGCACAGCGCACCGAGGGTGCCGGCCTGCAAGTATTCATTGGCGCTAAGGGGATGGTTGAAGCCGAGCAGGAAGCTCGAGCCGACGATGCCCAGCGCACCGATGGCGGCGATCAATAGCCCGATGCGCCGCCGTAGCAGGGTGTTGCTGATCGCCACCGAGACAATCAGCAAATTGCCCAGCGCACTACCGACGCCGCCCGCAGCAAAGAACAAACCGCATAAAAGCAGGACATCGACGAGGGCCAGACTGAACAGCTGCGCTGGCCGTCGGGTGTTCTCAAGGAACACCACCAACAGAATGTTGAGGATCAGATACAGCCAACTGCCAGCGCGCAGCAATTCGTCGTTGGCCGACGTCAGCAGGCGGTTGTCCATGTTGCTGGAGATCAGCAGCACCAGCGTGATGCCGATACTCAAGCGGTAGAGATGATAAAGGCGCAGCAGGCGCTGCGCCTGTTTGCTGTCGGCGTGGGTGGCCTCAGCGATCACGGGTACCCGGGCCTTGCTCAAGGTGAGCCTGGCTGCAATACCACTGTTGTTGCACGCTCAGCGCGCGGTCGCGCGGCAGATGCACGCCGCAATGGGCGCAACGCACCATCGGTGGGGCGTCCTGTTCGCGAGGGGCACGGTTGGATTGGTTGGACGCGGCAGGCGCCTTGAATTTACGCCACAACCATATCGCGGCAAAAATCACGACGATCCAGAACAATAAACGAAGCATGATGAGCGGCTTTCCGACTGATGATCCGGCAGTTTAGCCAAGCTCCCGACAAGCGCACAGCCTATTAACGCGCGGCAATAAAAAAGGGAGATCCGCAGATCTCCCTTTTCGGTGCAAACGGTGTGATCAGTCGAACACGCCGAAAGTCATGTAGCTGAACCACGAGCGGTCGGTGTTGCTCGACTCAGGCTCTGGCTCTTCGATCACGTCGCCGTTTTCGTCTTTAGGCTTGAGCTCGTTCGGAATCGCGTCTTTCGCGTCCTGGAACTGCTTCTGCACGTCCTGGTTGGCGCGGGTTTCTCCCGGCGGCAGCGGTGGACGCGACTCGATCAGACCCAAAGTCGCCTTGCTCAGGAACGAACGGTTGTCGGCTTCGGCAACCCGTGGCACGAACTGGCCGTCTTGCAGGCTCGGGTGGTTCGGGTAGTTGAGCTTCAGGGTTTCCAGACTGGTGGCTGCCAGGTCGTCCAGGTGCAGACGCTGGTAGGCTTCAGTCATCACCGCCAGGCCGTTGCCGACCGATGGGGTTTCCTGGAAGTTTTCCACTACATAGCGACCACGGTTGGCAGCGGCTACGTAAGCCTGACGGGTCAGGTAGTAGTCAGCCACGTGGATTTCGTAGGCGGCCAGCAGGTTGCGCAGATAAATCATGCGCTGCTTGGCGTCCGGCGCGTAGCGGCTGTTCGGGTAGCGGCTGGTCAGCTGGGCGAACTCGTTGTACGAGTCGCGCGCGGCGCCCGGGTCACGCTTGGTCATGTCCAGCGGCAGGAAGCGCGCCAGCAGGCCGACGTCCTGGTCGAAAGACGTCAGACCTTTCAAGTAGTACGCGTAATCCACGTTCGGATGCTGCGGGTGCAAACGAATGAAACGCTCGGCAGCGGATTTTGCTGCTTCCGGCTCGGCGTTCTTATAGTTGGCGTAGATGAGCTCCAGCTGTGCCTGATCGGCGTAGCGACCGAACGGATAACGCGACTCCAGAGCCTTCAGCTTGGCTGTGGCGCTGGTGTAGCTGTTGTTGTCCAGGTCAGTCTGAGCCTGCTGATACAGCTCGGCTTCGCTGAGGTTTTCGTCTACGACTTCCTTCGATGAGCAAGCAGCGGTCAATGCGAGGATGGCGATCAGCAGCAGGTGTTTCACTTGCATGGCGGCTTGCGTCCCTATGACGGCCGCTGTCTTGGGCGGGGCCGTCCTGTTATGATGAGCGCCCCGTTGAAAAGCCTCGGGGCAAAAGACGCCGTATTTAACCACAAGCGCGCAGCCGAAACCAAAAGCTGTGCCGACGCACAGTCAGAGCATGTCCGATAAAATTGAACTTCGCGCAGAGGTGCCGTCCGAATTGGGCGGCCAACGCCTCGATCAAGTCGCTGCCCAACTCTTCGCTGAGCACTCTCGCTCGCGCCTTTCCGCCTGGATCAAAGAAGGTCGCCTGACTGTGGACGGGGCGGTCATCCGCCCTCGCGACATCGTGCACGGCGGTGCCATCCTTGAGCTGACTGCCGAGCAGGAAGCCCAGGGCGAATGGATCGCCCAGGACATCGAACTCGACATCGTCTATGAAGACGACGACATCCTGGTGATCAACAAGCCTGCGGGCCTGGTGGTACACCCGGCTGCCGGTCACGCCGATGGCACGCTGCTCAACGCGTTGCTGCACCATGTGCCGGACATCATCAATGTCCCGCGCGCCGGTATCGTGCATCGTCTGGACAAGGACACCACCGGTCTGATGGTGGTGGCCAAGACCATTCAGGCGCAGACCAAGCTGGTGACGCAACTGCAGAGTCGCAGCGTCAGCCGCATCTATGAGTGCATCGTGATCGGTGTGGTCACCGCTGGGGGCAAGATCAACGCCCCGATCGGTCGCCACGGCCAGCAGCGCCAGCGCATGGCGGTGATGGAGGGCGGCAAGCCTGCCGTCAGTCACTACCGTGTGCTGGAGCGCTTCCGCTCGCACACCCACGTACGGGTGAAGCTGGAAACCGGTCGTACTCACCAGATTCGCGTACACATGTCGCACATCAACTTTCCGTTGGTCGGCGATCCGGCGTATGGCGGCCGTTTCCGCATTCCGCCAGCGGCTAACCCGACGATGGTTGAATCCCTCAAGCATTTCCCGCGTCAGGCCCTGCACGCGCGCTTCCTTGAGCTGGATCATCCGACGACCGGTGAGCGCATGAGCTGGGAGTCACCGCTGCCGGAAGATTTCGTCTGGCTGCTGACCCTGCTCAAGCAGGATCGCGAGGCCTTCGTCGGATGAACTGGCTGACGCCGGACTGGCCTGCGCCGGCCAGCGTCAAAGCCTGCGTCAGCACCCGCGAGGGTGGCGTCAGCGAGGCGCCGTTCGACAGCCTCAATCTGGGCGATCATGTCGATGATCGTCCTGAGGCTGTGGCCGAGAACCGTCGGCGCCTCACCGATCACTTCTCTATACAGCCTGCCTGGTTGCAGCAAGTGCACGGAATTGCCGTGGCGCATGCGGATCCGGGCATTGTTGCGACCGCAGACGCCAGCTGGACAGCAACGCCGGGTATCGCCTGCGCGGCGATGACGGCGGATTGCCTGCCAGCATTGTTCTGCGATCGTGCCGGCACTCGTGTAGCGGCGGCTCATGCCGGTTGGCGGGGTCTGGCGACGGGTGTGCTGGAAGCTACCCTCGACAGTCTCGATGTTCCGGCCGCAGAAGTGCTGGTCTGGCTCGGCCCTGCCATTGGCCCCAAAGCCTTTGAAGTCGGCCCGGAAGTACGGGAAGTCTTCATCAATCAACTGCCTGAAGCAGCAGAAGCCTTCGTACCGAGCGACAATGCCGGCAAGTTCATGGCTGACATCTATAAGCTGGCGCGCCTGCGTCTGGCTGAACGTGGTGTCACAGCGGTTTACGGCGGTGGTTTCTGCACCGTGACCGATCCACGCTTCTTCTCCTATCGCCGTGCGTCACGCACCGGTCGCTTTGCCTCCCTCGTTTGGCTCACCCGCTAAACTGTCTGATCTGCATCAACCCTCTGACGCTTGAATCTTGCAGAATCGACCGCATCTATAGCGGTATCTGGCAGGTTTCTTTATTCAGGATGGTTTTTAGGTCCGGCCTGCTCAAAAGGAAGGTGACTTATGCGAATAGACCGTTTAACCAGCAAATTACAGTTGGCCTTGTCCGACGCCCAGTCGTTGGCTGTCGGCCACGATCATCCGGCGATTGAGCCGGCGCACTTGATGCAAGCCATGCTTGAACAGCAGGGTGGTTCGATCAAGCCTCTGCTGATGCAGGTTGGCTTCGACGTCAACAGCTTGCGTAAAGAGCTGACCAAAGAGCTCGACCAATTACCGAAAATCCAGAACCCGACCGGCGACGTCAACATGTCGCAGGATCTGGCGCGCCTGCTCAATCAGGCTGACCGTCTGGCCCAGCAGAAGGGCGACCAGTTCATCTCCAGCGAACTGGTGCTGCTCGCCGCAATGGACGAGAACAGCAAGCTCGGCAAGTTGCTGCTCGGCCAAGGCGTGAGCAAGAAGGCCCTGGAAAACGCGATCAACAACCTGCGTGGCGGCGAAGCGGTAAACGACGCCAACCACGAAGAGTCGCGGCAGGCGCTGGATAAATACACCGTCGACCTGACCAAGCGCGCCGAAGACGGCAAGCTTGACCCGGTGATTGGCCGTGACGACGAAATTCGTCGCACCATTCAGGTTCTGCAACGCCGCACCAAGAACAACCCGGTGCTGATCGGTGAGCCTGGTGTGGGTAAAACCGCGATTGCCGAAGGTCTGGCCCAGCGCATCATCAACGGCGAAGTCCCGGACGGCCTTAAAGGCAAGCGTCTGCTCTCGCTGGACATGGGCGCGCTGATTGCCGGTGCCAAGTATCGCGGTGAGTTCGAAGAGCGCCTGAAATCGTTGCTCAACGAACTGTCGAAGCAGGAAGGGCAGATCATTCTGTTCATCGACGAACTGCATACCATGGTCGGCGCCGGTAAAGGCGAAGGCTCGATGGATGCCGGCAACATGCTCAAGCCTGCGCTGGCTCGCGGTGAGTTGCACTGCGTTGGCGCGACCACGCTCAACGAGTACCGCCAATATATAGAGAAGGATGCGGCCCTCGAGCGACGCTTCCAGAAAGTTCTGGTGGATGAGCCGAGCGAAGAAGACACCATTGCCATCCTGCGTGGCCTTAAAGAGCGTTACGAGGTTCACCACAAGGTGGCAATCACCGACGGTGCGATCATTGCTGCTGCCAAGCTCAGCCATCGCTACATCACTGACCGGCAGTTACCGGACAAGGCCATCGATCTGATCGACGAGGCCGCCAGCCGCATCCGCATGGAAATCGACTCCAAGCCGGAAGTGCTCGATCGTCTGGAACGTCGCCTGATTCAGTTGAAGGTGGAATCCCAGGCGCTGAAGAAAGAAAGCGACGAAGCGGCGATGAAACGTCTGGAGAAACTCCAGGAAGAAATCGTCCGCCTCGAACGCGAGTATTCCGATCTGGAAGAAATCTGGAACTCGGAAAAAGCCGAGGTGCAGGGTTCTGCGCAGATTCAGCAGAAGATCGAGCAGTCGCGGCAGGAACTGGAAGCCGCGCGCCGTAAAGGTGACCTCAACCGTATGGCTGAATTGCAGTACGGGGTGATCCCGGATCTGGAACGCAGCCTGCAAATGGTCGACCAGCACGGCAAGAGCGAGAACCAGTTGCTGCGCAGCAAGGTGACTGAAGAAGAAATCGCTGAAGTTGTGTCGAAGTGGACCGGCATCCCGGTGTCGAAAATGCTCGAAGGCGAGCGCGACAAGCTGATGAAGATGGAAAGCCTGTTGCACAAACGGGTGATCGGTCAGGAAGAGGCCGTGGTCGCCGTCGCCAACGCGGTACGCCGTTCGCGTGCCGGGTTGTCCGACCCGAATCGTCCGAGCGGCTCGTTCATGTTCCTCGGCCCGACCGGTGTCGGTAAAACCGAGCTGTGCAAGGCGCTGGCCGAATTCCTCTTTGATACGGAAGAGGCGATGGTGCGGATCGACATGTCCGAGTTCATGGAGAAACATTCCGTGGCTCGCCTGATCGGTGCACCACCGGGATACGTCGGCTACGAAGAGGGTGGTTACCTGACTGAGGCGGTGCGTCGCAAGCCTTATTCGGTGATCCTGCTGGACGAAGTCGAGAAGGCGCACCCGGATGTGTTCAACATCTTGCTGCAAGTGCTCGAGGATGGTCGCCTGACCGACAGCCATGGCCGTACGGTGGATTTCCGCAACACCGTGATCGTCATGACTTCGAACCTGGGGTCGGTACAGATCCAGGAACTGGTCGGTGATCGTGAGGCTCAACGTGCTGCAGTCATGGATGCGCTGACGTCGCACTTCCGTCCGGAGTTCATCAACCGGGTCGACGAAGTGGTGATCTTCGAGCCTTTGGCGCGGGATCAGATCGCGGGCATTACCGAGATCCAGTTGGGCCGTCTGCGCAGCCGTCTGGCCGAGCGCGAGCTGAAGCTGGAACTCAGTCCAGAGACGATGGATAAGCTGATCGCCGTTGGCTACGACCCGGTGTATGGCGCACGTCCTTTGAAACGGGCAATTCAGCGCTGGATCGAAAACCCGCTGGCGCAGTTGATCCTCTCGGGTCACTTCATGCCGGGCGACACGGCAACCGGCACTGTCGAGAACGACGAAATCGTTTTCAACTAAGCCTGAGCGCCAATGAAAAAAGGAGGGCCCCACATTGTGGGGCCTTTTTTTTCGTTAGGCTGTTGAACTCAAAGGAAAAGGCTTGTAAAGTGCGCCCCGCAGTCAGTCGCCAAGACGGTCTCAGCTCACTGAGTTGAAATCTGAAATAAGTT
The DNA here is from genome assembly GCF_054790525.1 of Pseudomonas sp. Mb7. Taxonomy (NCBI): domain Bacteria; kingdom Pseudomonadati; phylum Pseudomonadota; class Gammaproteobacteria; order Pseudomonadales; family Pseudomonadaceae; genus Pseudomonas; species Pseudomonas sp. Mb7. Next base: position 4,684,100 of record NZ_CP186501.1, on the reverse strand, counting down.
GCAAATCATTAACTTGAAAGCAATTTAGGGGGTTGACAGAGGTGTTCTAGGTTGTAGAATAGCGCGCCTCAGACACACGAACGCAGCGATGCGAACGAGTGGCTAGATGCAGTAAGTTTCACCGTTGTAAATTGAAATATGTAGTTCCGTGATAGCTCAGTCGGTAGAGCAAATGACTGTTAATCATTGGGTCCCAGGTTCGAGTCCTGGTCACGGAGCCAATTTCAAGCCGGGGTATAGCGCAGTCCGGTAGCGCGCCTGCTTTGGGAGCAGGATGTCAGGAGTTCGAATCCCCTTACCCCGACCATTTTTGGGTCGTTAGCTCAGTTGGTAGAGCAGTTGGCTTTTAACCAATTGGTCGTAGGTTCGAATCCCACACGACCCACCATTTTTGAAACCAGTTTGCGCTGGGATCGAATCTTAAGATCAGAGGCCAAAAGCGCTGATCGAAGAAGGCGATCTTTGAAAGGTCGCCTTTTTTTTACCGGGGTATAGCGCAGTCCGGTAGCGCGCCTGCTTTGGGAGCAGGATGTCAGGAGTTCGAATCCCCTTACCCCGACCATATTAAAAATCCTCGTATCGAAAGATACGGGGATTTTTTTTGTCCGACAAAAACTCATTTCCCCTTCAAGTCATCATACAACCTGCCGATAGCCCGCTAACACGAGGGGACTGCCATGGCTTTCGCCCCTTGAATCTGGCCAATACAAGAATAAGGGCGTTCGTCATGTTGCTTCGTCAGTTGAATATTGCTCCCCGGGCGGCCCTGGGGTTCGCCTTGATCGCGGTGTTGGTGGCCTTGCTCGGCGTGTTTGCGCTCGGGCAGATGTCGAGTATTCGCGACAGTGAAGTCGCGGTGGAAAATCAGTGGCTGCCGAGTATTCGTGGCGGCGACGAGATTCGCGAGATCATGCTGCGCATCCGCACCATCTCGCTGCGCATGGCGCTGGATCAGGATCCGGCCAACATTGCGACTTACCGCAGCCAGATGGACACCCGCGACAAGGAGCTGAGCGAGAAAATCGCCGCCTACGACAAACTGGTCAACACCCCGGAAGGCCAGCAGCTATATGACCAATTCAAAAAGACCTTCGCCGCTTATCGCAGCGGTATCGCTCAATCCTTCGCCCTCGCCGAGCAAGGCAAACGTGATGAGTTGACCCGGTTGTTGCTGGTCGACATGAAAACCGTCGTCGATGGCTCCGGCAAGCAACTCAACGACCTGGCGGATTTGTTCGCCAAACAGGTCGCCGCCGAAAGCCAGAAGTCCGCTGCGCACTATGAAAACTCGCGCACGATTGTCAGTTTGTTTATTGCGTTGGCCGCGCTGGCCACGGTGGCGCTGGCGATGATGCTCACCCGCAGTATCGTTCGTCCGCTGAGCAGCGCCGTCAGCGCAGCAGAAAGTGTCGCGCAGGGGGATCTGACCCGGCCGATCGAAACCCATGGCAACGATGAAGTCAGTCGCTTGCTCAAAGCCTTGGCAACCATGCAGCAGAACCTGCGCGAGACGCTGCAAGGCATCAGCGGTTCGGCCACGCAACTGGCGACCGCTGCCGATGAACTCAATGCGGTAACTCTCGACAGCACCCAGGGACTGCAACAACAGAACAACGAAATCGAACAAGCCGCGACGGCCGTCAACCAGATGACGGCAGCAGTGGAAGAGGTCGCACGCAATGCGGTGTCGACGTCTGACGCGACCCGTCAATCCAGCGAGTCGGCGCATCTGGGCCAGGTGCGGGTCAGTGAGACCGCCACGGCCATCAATGCACTGGCCAGCGATGTGCAACAGACCGGTGAGTTGGTGCAATCACTGGCCAATCAATCGCAGGACATCGGCAAAGTGCTGGACGTGATTCGGGCGATTGCCGAGCAGACCAATTTGCTGGCGCTCAACGCGGCGATTGAGGCGGCGCGGGCCGGTGAGAGCGGGCGAGGCTTTGCCGTAGTCGCCGATGAAGTGCGGGCCCTGGCGTATCGCACGCAGCAATCGACGCAGGAGATCGAGCAGATGGTCCAGGGCATGCGCAGCGGTTCGAGCCTGGCGCTGGATTCGATGCAGGCCAGTACCGCGCGGGCGACGACCACGCTGGCCTTGGCTGAGCGCGCCGGTGAGGCGCTGCAAACCATTACCGCGTCGGTGCATGAGATCCATGAACGCAATCTGGTGATCGCCAGCGCAGCTGAAGAACAAGCGCAAGTAGCCCGGGAAGTGGATCGCAACCTGGTGAATATTCGTGATTTATCGGTACGTTCTGCCGCAGGTGCTGACCAGACCAGCGCGTCCAGCCATGAGTTATCGCAACTGGCCAATGCCTTGCAGGGCATGGTACGGCGCTTCCAGTTGTAAACGGGCAGACGTGAAAAAGCCGCGTTTCTTTCAGGAGAAGCGCGGCTTGTTTTTTATTGTCGATCAGGCGCCGTCTTGGTCTTTCAGGTGTTCGAACAGGCCTTTCGGCATCTTCTTGCCGTTGGCCTCAAAGTTGGCCTTCACGTTGTTGTAGGCCTCTTGCTCGTCGATGAAACCGTCATGGTTGGTGTCGATCTTGTCGAAGTCGGACTTCGGCGCGACTTTCAGAAATTCGGCGCGCGAGACCTTGCCGTCACCATCGCTGTCAGTCTTGGCCATCGAAGCATCGCCACATTTGCCTTCACCGCATTTGCCTTCCGGCGCTTTCACCGAGGTTTCCGCCGAGGCAACCATGTAGCCCTGCGCCAGTGGCTGAGCGGCAAACACCGAACCGGACAACATCAGGCCGCCCGCCAGCGCGGCGCCGATCAGGCCAATGGATTTTTTACCGAGGGTCGAAGTACGGGACATTTACATTCTCCTGGGCTGCACTGCGCAACCACACGTTAAGGACGATTGCCTGAGCAGGTGTTGCTCGGGTGTGGCCATTAAGCGGTGGCGGTGTATCGCGACTGTGTCGCGCAGCGGGGGAGTTTGTAAGCGAAGGAGGGAAAAGCGGGGCGGGGATACAGTAAGAAACAGATCTTTCGATCAACACAAAACATTGTGGGAGCGAGCCGGCTCCGGGCAGCGATCCGACGAAGAGGTTGTATCAGTCGACATTTTTGTCGTTTGACACGCCGCATTCGTCGGATCGCCGCCCGGAGCCGGCTCGCTCCCACAGGTTTTAGTGCAGTTTCAGACGCGGTTCAGTACCACGGCCAATCTTGCTGCCCAGCATCAGCATCGCTGTGCGGAATGGCCCGTACAGCGCCATCTGGTGCATGCGATACAGCGACACGTAAAACATCCGCGCCAGCCAGCCTTCGAGCATCACGCTGCCGGTCAGGTTGCCCATCAAGTTACCCACCGCCGAAAAACGCGACAGCGAGATCAGCGAGCCGTAGTCGGTGTACTTGTACTCCGGCAAGGTCTTGCCTTCGATGCGCAGTTTCAGCGATTTGGCCAGCAGCGACGCCTGTTGGTGTGCGGCTTGGGCACGCGGCGGCACATTGCGATCGGTACCCGGTTGCGGGCACGCGGCGCAGTCACCGAAAGCAAAGATGTTCTCGTCGCGGGTGGTTTGCAGTGTCGGCAGCACTTGCAGTTGATTGATGCGGTTGGTTTCCAGGCCGTCGATGTCCTTGAGGAAACCCGGCGCGCGAATGCCCGCTGCCCAGACTTTCAGGCTGGCCTTGATCTCGTTGCCATCGGCGGTGATCAGGCTGTCGGCGGTCACTTCGCTGACCGAAGCGTTGGTCATCACGTTGACCCCGAGTTTTTCCAGGGTCTTGTGCACCGGCCCGCTGATGCGCTCCGGCAGGGCGGGCAACACCCGTGGACCGGCTTCGATCAGGGTGATGTGCATGTTTTCCGGTTTGATCCGGTCCAGGCCATAAGCCGCCAGTTCATGGGCGGCGTTGTGCAGTTCTGCCGCCAGTTCAACGCCTGTGGCGCCGGCACCGACAATCGCCACGCTGATCTGCTCGACCACATCGGTTTGCCCGGCGTGTGCACGCAGATAGTGATTAAGCAATTGCTGGTGGAAGCGCTCGGCCTGTTTGCGTGTGTCGAGGAACAGGCAGTGCTGCGCCGCGCCCTGAGTGCCGAAGTCGTTGGTGGTGCTGCCGACGCTGATCACCAGCGAGTCGTATTGCACTTCACGTGCAGGCACCAGTTCTACGCCGTTTTCGTCGTAGGTGGCGGCGAGCTGGATTTTCTTCTGTGCGCGATCGAGCCCGCTCATGCGCCCTAGCTGGAACTCGAAGTGGTTCCATTTTGCCTGGGCAACATAGTTGAGTTCGTCTTCGGAGGAGTTCAGCGATCCGGCGGCTACTTCGTGCAGCAGGGGCTTCCAGATGTGCGTCAGGTTCGCGTCGACCAGCATCACACTGGCCGTGCCGCGCTTGCCCAGAGTCTTACCCAGACGGGTAGCCAACTCCAGACCGCCGGCGCCGCCGCCGACAATAACAATACGATGGGACATAGGGATAACTCGCAAGGTTTTTAAAGGAAATCTTTGTCGTCATTACCCAAGCGAGCGCCAGGCTGCTCATAGCGTCAGGTAACTGATAAATCGGCTCAACAGGCCCAGACCAATGGTCACTGCCAGCACCAGCACGAGGAGCATCCACGGCCGGAAAGGCCGGCGCTCGACTCGGTGTTGGGACAGTTGCAGGTACTCTTCGACATGTTTCTGGTCTTCGGGGTTCAGGCGGCTGGTCATATTTGCCTCGTCAGGTAGACGTTGCTGAATGGGCAGAAGCTACAGCGGTTTTATCCAGGGTTGAACGCAGCATAGCCGCTGTCCGGAACCGGTTCGACGCTCACCCGGTCTTCGAGGCGAATGATCCCGCTTTGTAACACCCGCGCGGTAATTCCGCCATGGCCGCGCACCGCTTGAAAGGTGCCCGGGCCGAGGTTGTTCTGCAGGCGTGCGCAGGGCTGACACCAGCCCGTGGTTTCGAATATTGCCTGACCGATGCGAAAGCGCCGACCCTTGAGGCTAAACAAATTGATACCGCTGATAACCAGATTGCGCCGCAGATCTTCAGGCCTGACGGGTTGATCGTCGGGGCGACCCATCAAGGCGCTGATTACCGCCAGATGTTCCCACTGGATCAGGGTCACCTGTCGCGCGTTACGCACACCGGGACGGGCGTGATCGCCGGTCAGTCCAGCTTCCAGCCGCGCCTCGACGGCATCGAGTTCGATCATCGGCCCGCGCGACTCGGGGCGCACGCCAATCCAGCGCACACATCCGGTCTGCGGTACATCGGCGATCAATTGCTGAAGGGGGGTCACAGGCTGATTCCCACATCAAAAACGATGCTGCGACCGAGGTTGCTGCGCAGAAAATCCGGCGCGTCCGGGTGGGCGAACAGCACGCGGGCGAAGGTCGGGCCGACGAGCGACAGCGAGCGCCAGCCCTGACGTAGGTATTCGGTGGGCGGGGGGAAATGGCTGTTCAAATCCAGTACTTCTCGTTTGAGGCTGGCGAAGGCGATGATGTCCAGTTCGCCGAGATCCATGCCGCGCTCTTTGTAGTTGTGTGCTTTTTTGCGCAGGGTCGGCGCCAGTCGCAGCAGGAATTCATTGGCCGGGATTCGTTTCGGCTTGGCTTCACGGCGGACCAACTGACTGAGAGAAAACGCGCTACGCCGCCGCTGCAATTCATCGCGCCATTCGTCGTTGAGCCGGCGCCCCTCGTCGAGCACGAAGAATACCTCGAAATTGGCATCGCGAAACAATACGTCCGGCGGCTCGCCGGCCGGCGCGAATTCATCGGCGCGGTAGGGAATGTTCAGGCCTTGCAGCAGGCGCTGGCAAACCCAACGCTCACGCTCCCATTTGCGGGCATTGGACAGAAAGGTGTTGGCCTGCTCGGCCGCGATGGTCAGCAGGCGTAAATAATCTGAGTCATCCATAAGCCCAAGCTTAGCGTTCAAATGCGACAAGCTGAAAGCGTTCCGCGGCAAAGTGCATCAGTGGGTAGTGGAGAAGGGCGGTGTAGACTCATGGAAATCGATTATTTGCGCCAAACCGTGAGGACTCATCGTGAAATTTCGCTGGCTGCTGCTGTTTGCTGTTTTTCCGCTGTGTGCCCATGCACTCGAAACCGGTGAGCAACTGGCTCCCTGGACGTTGCTCGATCAGTACGAGCAACCCTTCACCCTCGACAACAGCACCACCACGCTGCTGGTGGCACGGGATATGGACGGCGCCAAGCTGATCAAGGAAGCGTTGAAGGACCAACCCAAGGGCTATCTGGAGGCCCGTCACGCGGTGTTCGTTGCCGACATCCAGCGCATGCCGGCGCTGATTGCCAAAATGTTTGCCGTACCGGCCATGCGCGACTACCACTATCGGGTCATGCTGGATCGAGAAGGACGGGTTGCGTCGCGCTATCCCGGCGCGGAAGGCCAGGTGTTGTGGTTGCAACTCAAGGACGGTCGATTGCTCTCGCAACGTGAGTACGCCAACGCGGGTGACCTGCGCGAGGCACTGGAGAAGGCGCGCCCATGATCGGCGTTGAGGTGCTGGCGACCGAAAGTCTGTTGCTGGGCTGGCTGATTTATCTGCCGGTGCTGCTTTGGGCGATCGTGCGGGCGCCGTGGGTCGAGTTGTTCAGCGACAGCCGGCGTCAGCATCTGCTGTTCGGCACCGTGTTTGCGTTGTTTCTCTTGTGGTTGATGCGCAGGGATTTCGACACAGGCGTGTCGTATCACTTCCTCGGCATGACGGCGGTAACCCTGTTGCTGGACTGGCCGCTGGCGATCGTTGGCGGACTGGTGGCGCAAATCGGCCTGGTACTGCTCGGGCGTCAGGATCTTGCGGCGATGGGGGTCAATGGCGCCTTGTTCATTTTGCTGCCGGTGCTGGTCACCGAGTGCGTGGCAATCCTTGTCGAGCGTGCTCAACCGCGCAACCCGTTCGTGTATATCTTCTGTTCCGGTTTTTTTGCCGCCGCGTTGTCGGCCTTGTTGTGCCTGATCCTCAGCCTGACGCTGCTGTGGTACGACGGCCTTTTCGCCATGCCGGAGTGGCTGGAAGACTTCATCGGTTACGTGTGGCTGATCATTTTCCCCGAAGCGTTCATCAACGGCATGATCATCAGTGCGCTGGTGGTATTCAGCCCGGAGTGGCTGGAGACCTTCAACCGCACGCGCTACCTTTCGGCGCCGTGGAAGGACGACGATCCGAAGTCTTGATCCACATCAAATCCGCCACGCGCGGGAAATTTCATGCTCGCGCAAATCCCTTCAGGAGCAGCGGCATGAGTGTTTACGAGTGGGCAAGGCAGGAGACCCGGCAGAGTCTGGACATGGCGCAGGAGGTGGGCTTTGACCCGGGGTTGAGTTTGCGTGCCTTGCTCAGTGCGGTGGTGCAGCAGAGCAAGGCCGTGCGCAACGCCGAAGACCTGGCCGACGAGTTGCGCTTTCTGGCGGAAAACCTCGACGACGATCAGGACTACGGCTTTATGCGGCCCTGATCGAGATCAGTGACGCGGATCGAAGTCGCCGGAAAACAGTTCGTCCTCGGCATCCGGTGCGACCGGAATCTTGTGTTCTTCCGACGCCCAGGCGCCGAGGTCGATCAGCTTGCAGCGATCAGAGCAGAACGGCCGAAACTTGTTTTCGGGGATGAATTCCACGGGGGCGCCGCAGGTCGGGCATTCAACGGTGGGGATCTGGCTCATGCTTGGCCTCCGGATAAAGTCAGGTAAAAGTGATGCAGACGCTCGACTTCGCTGTGCAGCCAGGCGAGGTCGCGGTCGTTGACGACCACGTCGTCGGCGCGGCTCACACGCTCTTCGCGGCTCGACTGGGCCTTGAGGATCGCCTGAACCTGCTGCTCGCTGGTCTGGTCACGCTGCAAAGTGCGTTCGATCTGCAATTGTTGCGGAGCGTCGATCACCAGAATGCGCTGGGTCATCGCGTATTGCCCGGATTCAATCAGCAGCGGCGACACAAGAATCGCATAAGGCGATTTTGCCTGCGCCAGGTGATGAGCGATTTCCTCGGCGATCAGCGGATGCAGCAGGGCTTCGAGCCAACGGCGTTGCTCCGGCTCTTCGAAGATCAGTTTGCGCAGGGCAGCGCGATCCAGCGTGCCATCGGCCTGCAACACGTCGGGGCCGAAGTGTTCGGCAATCTGCGCCAGCGCCGGGCGCCCCGGTTCAACCACCCAGCGCGCCGCGTGATCGGCATCCACCACGTGGATACCCAGATCAATGAAGTGCTGAGCCGCCGCGCTTTTGCCGCTGCCAATGCCGCCGGTGAGGCCGAGAATCCAGGGTTTTTCCACAGGGGTATTCATTTCAAACCGACAAACTGCCAATAGAAGGCGGTTATTTGACCACCCCAGAGCAAGGCAATCCAGCCGGCAATTGCCAGATAAGGGCCGAAGGGGATTGGCGTCGAGGTTTTTTGCTCTCGCAGGCGCAACAAAATCACCCCGATAATGGCGCCGACCAGTGATGACAACAGAATCGTCAGCGGCAGAATCTGCCAGCCGCCCCATGCCCCCAGCAGCGCCAAAAGCTTGAAGTCACCATGACCGATGCCATCCTTGCCGGTCAGCAGCTTGAACAGCCAGAACACTGACCACAGCGCCAGATAACCGGCCACCGCGCCCCACAACGCATCGTGCAAGGTCACGAACAGGCCGAAACTGTTGACGATCAACCCCAGCCACAGCAACGGCAACACCAGCACATCAGGCAATAGTTGATGCTCGGTGTCGATCAGACTCATCGCCAGCAGACCCCAGGTGAGGACGATCAGCAAGCACGCCGGCCAACCGAAACCCAAGTGCCAGGCGATGAAGGCCGAGAGCAGCCCACAGGCCAGCTCGGTCAACGGATAACGTTTGCTGATCGGTGCGGAGCACGCTGAACAGCGCCCACGCAGCCACAGATAACTGAGCAGGGGAATGTTTTCCCACGGGCGAATACGGTGGGCGCAATGGGGGCATTCGGAGTGCGGCAGCATCAGGTTGTAGACGGGTTGCGAGGCTTCGCCGGGCAAACCGAGCACATCGTGTGCCTGCTGGCGCCAGTCGCGTTCGAGCATTTTCGGCAGGCGCCATATCAGCACATTCAGGAAGCTGCCGACCACCAGGCCCAGCAGCAGGGCGGTGCCGACAAACGCTAGCGGATACACGGCAAACAGTTCGTCGATAGGCATGTCAGATCGCTGAGCCGAGTTGGAAGATCGGCAGGTACATGGCCACCACCAGCCCGCCGACGATTACCCCCAGCACGACCATGATGAACGGCTCCATGAGGCTGGTGAGGTTGTCGACCATGTTATCCACTTCTTCCTCGTAAAAGCCCGCAACCTTGTCGAGCATGTCATCCAGGGCGCCGGACTCTTCGCCAATCGCGGTCATTTGCACGGCCATGCTGGGAAAGACCCCGGTGCTGCGCATCGAGAAATTCAGCTGCATACCGGTGGACACGTCCTGGCGAATGCGCAGCACGGCTCGCTTGAAGACCACGTTGCCGGTGGCGCCGGCCACCGAGTCAAGCGCTTCGACCAACGGCACACCGGCGGCAAACGTGGTGGACAAGGTTCGAGCGAATCGCGCCACGGCGGACTTGTACATCAGCGTGCCCACCAGTGGCAGTTTCAGCAGCCAAGTGTCTTTGCGATCGCGCAGTGCCTGGGAGGTTTTCAGCGCGTGGCGGGTGCCGAAAATGGCCGCGACCAGCGCAGCGAGAATGGCCCACCACCATTGCTGCATGAATTCCGACAGGCTGATCACCATCAGGGTGAACGCCGGCAGTTCGGCGCCGAAACCGGAAAACACTGACTGAAATTGTGGCACTACTTTGACCAGCAGAATCCCGGTGACAACAGCCGCGACCAGCACCACGGCGGTGGGATAGGTCATGGCTTTCTTGATCTTGGCTTTGAGGCTTTCGCTTTTTTCCTTATAGGTCGCGACGCGTTCGAGCAAGGTGTCGAGGGCGCCGGACTGTTCGCCGGCATCGACCAGGTTGCAATACAACTCGTCGAAATACTGCGGTTTCTTGCGCAGGGCTGCGGCGAAGCTGTTACCGGCCGCGACCTCCTGTTTCACGTCGTCCACCAGTTTGCGCATGGCCGGGTTATCAAAGCCTTCGCCAATAATGTCGAACGACTGCAACAGCGGTACGCCGGCTTTCATCATGGTCGCCATCTGCCGGGTGAACAGGGCAATGTCCCGGGCCTTGATGCGTTTGCCAAAGCTCAACAATGACGCGGATTTCTTGCGCACCTTGCCGGGATTGATCCCCTGTTTACGCAATTGTGCCTTGATCAGCGCCGGGTTCTGTCCGCTCAATTCACCGGTGACTTTGCTGCCTTTTCTGTCCGTGCCTTCCCAGGCATAAATACTGATTTTTGCTGCCTTGACCGCCATGTTCAGTCCTTGGTGACCCGGTTGATTTCTTCAAGACTGGTGATGCCTTGCATGGCCTTGTGCAGTCCGGAGGTGCGCAGGTCGTCGAAGCCGTCGCGGCGCATCTGCAGGTCGATTTCCAGCGAATTGCCTTCGGCCATGATCAAGCGTTGCAGCTCCGGTGTGTTTTTCACCACTTCATAAATCCCCACGCGTCCTTTGTAACCGCCGTTGCAGTGATCGCAACCGACCGGCTCGTAGATCGTGAAATGGCCGATGCGTTCCTCGGGGAAGCCTTCCTTGAGTAAGGTTTCGCGCGGGATCTCGATGGCTTTTTTGCAGTGGCTGCACAGTTTGCGCGCCAGGCGCTGGGCGATGATCAGGCTGACCGAGGTAGCGATGTTGAAACCGGGAATACCCATGTTGTGCAGGCGCGTCAGGGTTTCCGCAGCGCTGTTGGTGTGCAGGGTCGAGAGCACCAGGTGACCGGTCTGCGCAGCCTTGATCGCAATCTCGGCAGTTTCCAGATCACGAATCTCGCCGACCATGATCACGTCCGGGTCCTGACGCAGAAACGAGCGCAGTGCCTGGGCAAAGTCGAGCCCTTGCTTGGGATTGACGTTGACCTGGTTGATGCCTTCCATGTTGATTTCCACCGGGTCTTCGGCGGTGGAGATATTGATGTCGACGGTGTTGAGGATGTTCAGGCCGGTATACAGCGAAACGGTTTTACCCGAACCGGTCGGCCCGGTGACCAGAATCATGCCCTGTGGCTGCTTGAGTGCGGCCATGTACAGGTCTTTCTGCTCTGGCTCATAGCCGAGCGCGTCGATACCGATCTGCGCGCTGGACGGGTCGAGAATCCGGATCACCACTTTTTCGCCCCACAGGGTCGGCAGCGTGTTGACCCGGAAATCGATCGACTTGCTTTTCGACAGGCGCATCTTGATCCGCCCGTCCTGAGGTTTGCGCCGTTCCGAAATATCCAGGCTGGCCATGACTTTCAGGCGTGCGGCGATGCGCCCGGCCAATTGAATCGGCGGTTTGGCAACCTCGCGCAGGATGCCGTCGGTGCGCACCCGCACCCGGTAGTTTTTTTCGTAAGGCTCGAAGTGCAAGTCGGAAGAGCCACTCTTGATCGCATCCAGCAACATCTTGTGCACGAAGCGCACCACCGGCGCATCGTCGGCGTCGAGCCCGCCGATGGCGTCCTGCTTGCTGTCGTCGACGGATTCGACATCGACCCCGTCGAGATCGACATCGGCCATGTCCTCCAGACCGCTGGTGTGGGTGTCGAAGAATTTCTCGATGGCATCGGTAAGTTTGTCGTCCTCGACCAGAATGGCTTCGGTGCTCAGCCCGGTACTGAACTGGATGTCGTTGATTGCTTGATGATTGCTCGGGTCGGAAATGCCCACGAACAGCTTGTTGCCGCGACGCCACAAGGGCATGGCGTGATGCTGACGCACGAGTTTTTCGCTGACCAGGCCTTTGGGCTGGGTTTCCTTGTCCAGGCAGTTGAGATCAAGCAAGGCCATGCCGAAATGCTCGGAGGCGATCTCGGCGACCTGTGAGCTCTTGACCAGTTTGTTCTGCACCAGATAGCTGACCAGCGACAGACGATTGCGTTGGGCCTGTTGCCAAGCTTGCTGGGCGCTTTTTTCCGTGAGCAGTTCGGCCTGGACCAATTGCTTGGCCAGACCGCTCAGAGCGATGTCATTCATGGGGATTCCGCACGCTTGCCGTTCATGACTTATAGCCTAGTCAAGTGACAGCGCCAAACACGGCGGGTGCAGGTGACAAAAAGTGTCAGATAGTGCGGTTGCAGGTTGTAGGAATTGGCGTTGCAAGCGCTTCGCGCCCCAATGGGCGGGTCTTGAAGGCATTGGCATGGCCTATGCTGCGTCACTTTCAGATCATGAGATTTCGACTCATGCATGGAGCGTGTCTATGAAAAAACAACAAGGGTTTACGCTGATCGAACTGCTGATCGTGGTGGCAATCATCGGGATTCTGGCGACCATCGCCTTGCCGCAGTATTCCAAGTATCAGGCGCGGTCGAAGGTGACGGCGGGGCTGGCGGAAATCAGTGCGATGAAAGTGCCGTTTGAGGATGTGATCAATCAGGGCACCGATCCTACCAATACAAACGTGGCTGGCAGTGCAACTGTTTTAACCTCCAACTGCTCAGTGTCTGCAACAGGTACCGCATCTTCGGGTGCAGGTTCGATCGTCTGCACGATTAAAAATGCGCCAGGTCCGGTGCTGGATAAAACCATCACGCTTACTCGTTCCTCCGGAACCGGTGCGGGCGTATGGACTTGCGGTACGACCGTTGCACCGGACTATTCGCCAAAAGGATGTACTGCCAGCGGTACCTGAGTTGTTGATGGACTGCCAAATGCCCCGCAATGCGGGGCATTTTTCTTGGTTCACACTTCTAAAAAGCTTCAATAATTTCAGCGTCTTAGGAACTTTCCCAAAAACCGCAACTTGCATGCGAACATTGGCCAGTTCATGCAAATTGCATGATTTCGGAAATTGGTGATATCTGTAAGTTATTGATTATTAAGAATATTGTTCGTTCGAAAAAGTTGGCACAGCGTTCGCAACTACCTTGGTAACCCTGCTGACAAGACAACCAGCAGACTTTCCAGAAAAACAGGAGTTACTCGTATGAAGAAGTTCGCTATCACTGCCGCTGCTGCTACCGCGCTGACCCTGACCATGGCTTCCGGTGCATTCGCACAATCCACTCAGGCTACCCAGGCTCCAATGACTCTGGCTGCCGGTGAAGTCACCCAGGCTAAAGAAGCTACTTCCGACACTTGGATCACTACCAAAGTCAAAGCTGACCTGGTCACCGAAAAAGGCATTCCAGGTACTGACATCAAAGTAGAAACCAACAAAGGCGTTGTATCGCTTTCGTCGACTACTGCTGTAACTGAATCGCAGAAAGACGTTGCTGTTGCGATCGCCAAGAAAATCAAAGGCGTTAAAGCGGTCTCCGCTGACGGCCTGAAAGCCGAGTAAGGCATGACTTCTCGCCTGGACCGGGAGAAGACGCGACAGACGGGCCGAGCAATACGTCTGCCGCAACTTTAGAGTTCATGCGAACGGTCACACGGAGGTGACCATTACGGGCCCCGGCACTTGTGTCGGGGCCTGTTCTATTTCAGGGACGAAAGAATCAAATGGCACCACAAAACAACTGTAGGAGTGAGCCTGCTCGCGATAGCGGTGTATCAGCCGATTAATGTGTTGACTGACACACCGCTATCGCGAGCAGGCTCACTCCTACAGGGGGGATCGGTTTCGGGTCAGTTACCGCGTTTGCTGTTGATCTGCCGCAGGCGATTGCCTTCGAAGCGCAGGTATTGGTACATACCGTTGCTCGGGCCGTAGGTCCACTCCTCGACCTGAAACTCCTCGCGGCGGTTGGCGCTGCGCTTGTAACCCAAGACATCACGGCTGACCGGCTCACCACACTTTTGCAGGACTTCGCTGGGCCGGTCGCCAAGGCTGATCAATTGACTGCCGCAGCGCAGCGTATCGGACGCCGAGGCGTGACTGGCCGCGAGCGTCATTGCGAGCAAGGCCAGCCACTTTAGTTTCATCATTCGGCGTCCAGATGCATTTGCGTGACCACGCGGCCATCGCTTTCGGCCTCGCCCAGGTTGGCGTCGATGAAGTACACGCGGTCGTCTGCCAGTTGGCCTTTATCGACCAGATAATCCTTGATGCTGCTGGCACGGTCCTGACCCAACTGACGCAGCAGCACATCGCTGCCACTCCAGAACTGGATCACGCCTTCACGCATCTTCGCCGTGCGTTCTTCCTTGCCCAGATCCTTCCATTCGGCTGGCGGCTGGGTTTTCAGACGGGTGCGGTAAATGCCTTCGAGCAGTGGACCTTTTTCGCTGTCTGGCACTTGCAGCAACGAAGCTTGGGCCGGGACTTTATCGCCGCGACGTTGGAGCATCTTGTAGTAGTTGTACTGGTATTCACGTTCCAGACGTTGCTCGGCGAGTAACGGGCCGTCACTGCTTTTGGCGGCAGTGCCTTCGATCTCCAGACGCAGTGCCGGACGCTCCTTCAGCGCTTGAGACAGTTTGATCAGCGCCGCTTCGGCATCCTTGCTCAACTCGCTGGAACCCGGAGCAAACGACACGGTGCCAAGGTCTTGCGAACTGCCACCACTGATCAGCCCGCCAATCATTTTGAAGGGTGCGGCAGCGGCTTTGACGATGAGATTGCGCAGGGTCTGCCAGACAATCGGCATCACGCTGAATTGCGGGTTGTTCAAGTCGCCGGTCACCGGCAACTCGATGGAGATCTTGCCGTCGACGTCCTTGAGCAAGGCAATCGCCAGTTTCAGTGGCAGGCTCACAGCATCCGGGCTGTCGACTTTCTCACCGAGCTGCAATTGCTCGACCACCACTTTGTTTTCGGCTTTTAGCTGGCCCTTGGTAATCAGGTAATGCAGGTCGAGGTTGAGCCGGCCCTTGCGGATGCGGTAACCGGCGAATTTGCCGGAGTAGGGCGTCAACGTGGTCAGCTCGACGCGTTTGAAACTGGTGGCGATGTCGAGGCTGGCCATCGGGTCGAACGGATTGACCGCGCCCTTGATGGTCACTGGAGCATAGCGATCGACCTTGCCTTTGATGTCGACGCTGGCCGGTTTCGCCTGACGGCTGTCGATGGTGCCGATCTGGCCGTTGAGCTGCTGCACGGCGGTGGCGAAGTTCGGCGTCAGGCTGAAGTCGGCGAAGTTGGCCGAACCGTCGTTGATGGCGATGCCGCCGATGTGAATGCCCAGCGGTTTCTCGTTGCTGGCCGGTTTCGCTGCGGTGCTTTTCGCGCCACTGTCGGCCGGTTGCGGGATCAGCAGGTCGTCGATGTTGGTGGTGCGATCGTCGTTGATCATGAACCGCACATAAGGCTGGAACAGGTTGACCTTGTCAATCGACAGGCTGTCGCCGTGCTGATAGTTCAAGCCTTCGACCACCACCTGCTGCCACTTGAGGAAATCGCGGGTTTTCAGGGTGTCGAGGGTGTGCAGTTGATCGATCTGCGCGCGCCCGGTGACGCTTAGGGCCAGCGGCTCGGTGCTCTTGAGATTGACCTTGAGATCACTGCCGAGCATGCCGCTGCGCAGTTCCAGGCGAATGAACGGGTTGATGTAGGACTGCGCGACGCGCAGGTCGATGTCCTGGGTTTTTACATTGAGCTGGGCGTTGACCGGGGCGAGATTGACCGTGCCGTCAGCCGTGATCTTGCCTTGTTTGCCCACGCCGCTATCGAGCTTGAGCTTGAAGGGCGAGCCGTTGAGGCTGTCGAAATCCTGCAGATCGACATTCAGCGGGGTGATGTCCAGTGCTACTGCCGGTTTGGCCGAGCGGTCGGCCAGATGCACGGTGTAATTGCGCAATTGCACGTCTTTGAGCAGCACCTGCCACGGTTTGCTCGGCGCCGGTGGGGTTTTCGGCGAGTCGGCAGCTGCCGGTGTGTTCGCCGGTTCGGCAGCCGCTTTGGCAGCCGGTTTCGATGGCTGGCTGGCAAACAGTTTCTGCCAGTCGAGTTGGCCGTCGGCTTCGAGCGCCGCCCAGGTTTCCAGTTTGTTGCTGCGGATCTTGCCGACTACGACTTGTTGTTTGGCCAGATCCACCGAGGTCTCGCTGACGTCGAGGCGTTCAAGTTTCGCCAGTGGCCGCCCGTCCGGAGCCTTGATGGCGAATGGCGCGATGCTCACTGCGACATTGTTCAACTGCAGTTCGGTTTCTTTCGACAGATTGAGTTTGTATTCGCTGCTGAGGCTAATTACACCATCTTCGAGTACCAGAGGTACCGAGTCACGCACGTAGGGCCAGAACGCTTTCATCTTGCCGTCGGTGACTTTCAGGGTGCCTTCGGAAGTGAACGGGATCAGGCTGAAATTGCCGCTCCAATCGATCCGGCCACCGGCGGGGCCGATGGCGACCAGGGTCATGTCGGCGCTGTCTTCGGGCAGGGTGCTGAGGTTTTTCAGCTCGAAGCTGAGGTCATCGTAGAGAAACTCGATGGGTTCGCTGGGGCGCACGTCCTCAAAGTGCACGACGCCGCCGGCCAGTTTGATGTTGTCGATGCGCAGCGGGAAGGGCTTGGCGTCCGGGTCGGCCGGTGTCGGCTCGCTGGCCGGCACATTGAACAGGCCGAGCAGGTTGAGCTTGCCGTCTTTGGCGAAAAGGATTTCGGTCTTTGGCTTGTCCAGCTCGATGTTCGCCAGATGCAGAGCTTTGGTCCACAGACTGTCGATTTGCAGGTCGGCGTACAGGCGATCGAAACCGACCTGCTCCTTGCCCGGCTCGCCGATCACCAGTCCCCACAAGGTAACTTCAAGGCTGAACGGGTTGAGCTCGATACGCTGGATATGCGCAGGCACCGTTGCGTAATTGGCCAGTTGTTGATTGGCCACACGCAGGGCGATGCCCGGCAAAATCAGAAACCCCAGCAGGCTATAGAGGGCCAGAGCAGTCAACAAGGCGCCAATCGCGCGAATCAATCCTTTGGGCATGTGCGGCTTCATCTGTCTGAATCGGAGTGCCTTGGAGTATGGCACGCGATTCTGGTTCCGAAGTACCTCGCGTGGGGCAGGATTGTTCAGATTTGTCTCAAAACACAGAACCCCTGTGGGAGCTGGCTTGCCAGCGATGAGGCAATACCAGTCGACAACTTTGTTGACTGACCCACCGCAATCGCTGGCAAGCCAGCTCCCACAGGGTTGTTTATAGCTGGAGGATCAGGGTTTTCAGCGGCGGTTGCTGATCCATCGACGGGAAGTCGGCGCCTGGGGTCATCACGCTCCACTCACGCACCGGTCGCCCGGCCTTCTCGGCGCAGCGCAGCACTTGCTCGCGCCAGTCGTCCATGCTGACTTTCGCCAGATTGTTGCAGCAGATCAACACGCCATTGTCGGCGGTGGTCAGCAGGGCCGGTTTGAGCAGGCTCTGATAGTCGCGCAGCAGGTCGACGGTGCCGAATGCGCTCTTGGCCCAGGCGGGCGGGTCGAGCAGGACCAGATCATATTGGCGCTGATCAAGGCGCTGGTAGCTCGGCAGTTTCTGTCCCCGGCGCTGACTGATTGGCAGACCGGCGAGTTGCCGGATCGCCGGAAAGTAATCGGACTGAATGAACTGCATCTCGGGCAACTGCGGATTGAGCAGACCGTTTTCGCGACCGACCGCCAGATTACCCTCGGCGAAATCCAGGTTGCACACTTCGCGCGCGCCACCTGCGGCCGCACTGAGGCCAACGCCGCAGGTGTAGGCGAATAGGTTGAGCACGGATTTGCCTTGGGCGTGATCCTTGACCCAGCCACGGGTGTTGCGCAGGTCGAGGAACAGCAGCGGATCCTGTCCAGCATGGCGTCCGCGCACCCGGTAGTTGAGGCCCCATTCGTGGCCGACCAGATCGGCCAGTGCCGCGTCTTCAGCTTTGTAGACGCTGTCTTCCCGGTCGATGCGCGAGTTGCCACGGGAACGGTCGTTGTAAACCAGCAAGGTTTCCATCCCCAGGCTCTGATTAACCATGGCGTGCAGTTGCAGCAGGTCGTCACGCTCCAGCGTCTGGTGAAAGCTTTGCACCAGCAGTTGCGGGCCGTAGCGGTCGATGGTCAGGCCGCCGGCGCCTTCCTGGCTGCCGTGGAACAGCCGATAGCAATCGGTGCCCTGGCTGTGCAGCTCAGCGAGCAAGTCCTGGCGTTGATCGAGGGCGGCGCGCAGCGCCTGATTCAAGGAAGACATGCGGGCGCCTTGCTGGTGAGAATTGGGGCGCGGGAGTTTAGCAGCTTGGCGGGCAATCGAGTTGCGCCCTTCGCGAGCAGGCTCGCTCCCACATGGGAATGCATTCCAAATGTGGGAGCGAGCCTGCTCGCGAAGCTTTTAGGTCAGCAAACCCATTCGTCGTTTAGCCCGTTGCACCGAACCATTGCGCATCGCCCAGCGCAGCATCGGTGCGCTGCGCCGGACGCTGGCGCGAATCAGTTGCCGTTGCAGCGAACTCTGTCGCACATCAAGCATGTCGCTGGCCCAGTCCGGCAACAGGTCGATACCGGCCTTCATCATCAGATCGCCAAACGGCCGGGCCAGAACACTCGGCGCCGGCGCGTCGAGCAGCAGGCGCAAGACTTCGCGGCTGCGCTCGTCGCACAGCAACTGCGGGCGCATGCGTTGCAGATAATCAGCCACGGCTTGCCGCGATTTCGGCACATCCCGCGCGCCCAAACGTTCAGCCACCACGGCGATTTCCGCGTAATAGCGATCCTGATCCATGCCTGACAACTGCGGGTTGCGATAGCGCAAATGCGCGGCAAGAAAGTTGCTGACTTCCGCCACATGCACCCAGGTCAGCAAATCCGGATCGCTGGCCGCGTAAGGTCGTCCGTCCGGCGCGGTGCCGACCACTTGCAGGTGAATGGTGCGCACTTTCTCGATCAGCCAGTCGGCGTCTTTTCTTGAGCCAAACGTAGTGCCGGAGACGAACTGACTGGTACGCCGCAAGCGCCCGAGCATGTCTTCACGAAAGTTCGAATGATCCCAGACCCCGGCCAGTGCCAGCGGATGCAAAGCTTGCAGCAACAGCGCGCTGATGCCGCCGATCAACATGCTGCTGAAATCGCCGTGCACCTGCCAGCTGATCGAATCCGGGCCGAACAGGCCGGGATCGCCCTTGGGGTTTTCCAGGTCGAGCTGACCGAGCGACAGCCCGGTCAGGCTCATGAGTTGCTGTTCGATACGGCTGCGGATGAATTCCATGAACACTCAGTGAAGAAGGGAGGGCGCGGCCGATGGACCGCGCCCGGGGTGTTACTGATTGAGGCGCTTGTCGATCAGGCCTTGCACCACACTCGGATCGGCCAGGGTCGAGGTATCACCGAGGCTGTCGAGTTCGTTGCAGGCGATCTTGCGCAAGATGCGCCGCATGATCTTGCCTGAACGGGTTTTCGGCAAGGCCGGCGCCCACTGGATCAGATCCGGTTTGGCGAAGCTGCCGATTTCCTTGCTGACGTGGGCCAGCAATTCTTTCTTCAACTCGTCATTGGGTTCGGTGCCGTTCATGGGTGTGACGAAGGCGTAGATGCCCTGACCTTTGACGTCGTGGGGGTAACCAACCACGGCGGCCTCGGCGATGCTGTCGTGCAATACCAGTGCGCTTTCCACTTCGGCGGTACCGATGCGGTGGCCGGAGACGTTGATCACGTCATCGATGCGCCCGGTTATCCAGTAATCGCCGTCCTCATCGCGGCGTGCGCCGTCGCCGGTGAAGTAGTAGCCGGGGTAGGGTTTGAAATAGGTGTCGACCATGCGCTGCGGGTCGCCATAGACGCTGCGGATCTGCGCTGGCCAACTCGACTTGATCGCCAGCACGCCACTGCCGGCGCCTTTGATTTCCTTGCCGTGCTCATCGAGCAGCACCGGTTGCACGCCGAACATCGGTTGCGTGGCGCAGCCAGGCTTGATTCGCTGGGCGCTGACCAGCGGGCTGAGCATGATGCCGCCGGTTTCGGTCTGCCACCAAGTGTCGACGATGGGGCAGCGCTGTTCTCCGACGACATTGAAATACCATTCCCACGCTTCCGGGTTGATCGGCTCACCGACGCTGCCGAGTAATCTGAGGCTGGCGCGCGAGGTTTCCTTCAACGGTTCGGCACCTTCACGCATCAACGCGCGCAGGGCGGTCGGCGCGGTGTAGAAGATGTTGACTTTGTGTTTGTCGATCACCTGCCAGAAACGTGAACTGCTCGGATAGCTCGGCACGCCTTCGAACATCAGCGTGGTCGCACCATTGACCAGCGGGCCGTAGACGATGTAGCTGTGGCCGGTAACCCAGCCGACGTCAGCGGTGCACCAGAACACTTCGCCGTCGCGGTAATCGAGCACGTACTTGAAGGTCATCGCCGCTTGCAGCAGGTAGCCGCCGGTGGTGTGCAGCACGCCTTTGGGTTTGCCGGTGCTGCCGGAGGTGTAGAGGATGAACAGCGGGTCTTCGGCGTCCATCGGCTCCGGTGGGCAATCGTCGCTGACCTCGCGCACGGCCTGGTGATACCAGAGGTCGCGACCCTCGACCCAATCGACTTTGCCCTGGGTGCGTTCGACCACCACGACAGTACTGACGTCGGGGCAACTTTGCAGGGCTTTATCGACGTTCTGCTTCAGCGGCACGAACTTGCCACCGCGCACGCCTTCATCGGCGGTGATCACCGTGCGGCAGTCAGCATCAAGGATGCGGTCACGCAGGGAATCGGGGGAGAAACCGCCAAACACCACCGAATGGATTGCGCCGATCCGCGAACAGGCAAGCATGGCATATGCGGCCTCGGGGATCATTGGCATGTAGATGCACACCCGGTCGCCTTTCTTCACACCACGGCTTTTCAGCACGTTGGCCAGGCGGCAGACGTGGTGATGGAGTTTTTTATAAGTGATTTGCGCTGATTCTGCCGGGTCGTCGCCCTCCCAGAGCAGGGCGGTCTGATCTCCGCGCTTGTCCAGATGGCGGTCGATGCAGTTGTAACTGACGTTCAGCTTCGCACCGACAAACCAGGCGGCTTCACCGGTTTTCAGGTCGTAGCGCTGAACGGTCTGCCACGGCGTGCTCCAGTCGAGGAACCGCGTGGCCTGTTCGGCCCAGAAGGTGCTGGGGTGTTCAATGGATTCGCGGTACAGGCGCCGATAGTCATCCTGACTCAATTGCGCAGCCCGGCGGACGGCATCGGCTTTGGGGAACGTGCTGATATCGAACATGACGGTTCCTTATTCTTGTTGTGCGACAAGAGGGGAGCTGTACGACCCTCGTAGGAGCTGCCGAAGGCTGCGATCTTTTGATCTTGTTTTTTAAGGTCAAGATCAAAAGATCGCAGCCTTCGGCAGCTCCTACAGGGATCGTGTACGCCACCGATTCTGCGATTAGCCCGGTGCCGTGGAACTGTCGATGTTGCAAGCTGTAGGGGCAGGCAAACCGCCCCTTCAGCCTATCACCCGCGGTGACGACCGCGGAAGTAGTTGATCAAGCCCTGAGTGGAAGGGTCATCAGCAGTGCTTTCATCGCTGCCGACCAGACGGTTGTAAACGCCTTTGCCCAGTTCCTTGCCCAGTTCCACGCCCCATTGGTCGAAGGCGTTGATGCCCCAGACCACGCTTTGCACGAACACTTTGTGTTCATACATCGCCACCAGTGCGCCGAGACGACGCGGGCTGATGCGCTCGACCACGAGGGTGTTGCTCGGACGGTTGCCCGGGATCACCTTGTGCGGCGCGAGCTTGTGCACTTCATCTTCGCTCATGCCCTTGTCGCGCAGTTCCTGCTCGGCTTCCGGCAAGGTCTTGCCGAGCATCAGTGCCTGGCTCTGCGACAGGCAGTTGGCGTACAGCCACTGGTGGTGGTCGGAGACCGGGTTGAAGCTGACGATCGGCACGATGAAATCGGCCGGAATCAACTGCGAACCTTGATGCAGCAACTGGTGGTAGGCGTGCTGACCGTTGCAGCCGACGCCGCCCCAGATCACCGGACCGGTATCGGTCGACACCGGCGTGCCGTCCTGACGCACGCTCTTGCCGTTGGATTCCATGTCCAGCTGTTGCAAGTGCTTGGTGATGTTACGCAGATAGTGGTCGTACGGCAGGATCGCGTGGCTTTGCGCGCCCCAGAAGTTGCCGTACCACACACCGAGCAGGGCCAGCAGCACCGGCATGTTCTGTTCGAACGGTGCGGTCTGGAAATGCTGGTCCATGGTGTAGGCGCCGGACAGCAGTTCCTTGAAGTTGGACATGCCGATGGCCAGGGCGATCGGCAAACCGATGGCCGACCACAGCGAATAACGACCGCCGACCCAATCCCACATCGGGAAGATGTTTTCTTCGCGGATACCGAACGCAACGGCCGCTGCGTTGTTGCTCGATACGGCGATGAAGTGACGATACAGCTCGGCTTCCGAACCGCCCTGCGCCAGGTACCAGGCACGAGCAGCCTGAGCGTTCTTCAGGGTTTCGAGGGTGTTGAACGACTTCGACGAAACGATGAACAGTGTGGTCTCGGCGCGCAGTTTCTGCGTCAGCTCGTGGAATTCGCTGCCGTCGATGTTCGCCAGATAATGGCAACGCACGCCTTTCTGCGCGTACGACAGCAGCGCTTCGGACACCAGCTCAGGGCCGAGGAACGAGCCACCGATGCCGATGTTCACCACATCAGTGATCGGCTTTTCGGTGTAACCACGCCACAGACCGTCGTGAATGCGGCCAACCAGATCGGTGATCTGGTTCAAGACCTTGTGGACTTCCGGCATCACGTTGACGCCATTGACCGACAGTTTGTCTCCTACCGGGCGGCGCAGGGCGGTGTGCAGCGCCGGGCGGCCTTCGGAGGTGTTGACGATTTCGCCGTCGAACAGCGCTTTGATCGCGCCCTTCAGATCGACTTCATTGGCCAGACCGACCAGCAGGTTGCGGGTCTGGGCGTTGATCAAATTCTTCGAATAATCGAGAAACAGTCCGCAGCTGCTGAGGGTGAATTGATTGAAGCGCTGCGGATCGGCGTTGAAGGCTTCGCGCATGCTGAAATCCTGCATGGCTTGGCGGTGGTCTTTCAACGCTTGCCAGGCGGGCAGAGCGGTAACGTCTTGAGGAGTGAGGTAATACGCCATCGCTGCGGTTTTCCTTTTTACTTGAACGGCCTTTTGAACACTGAACAGACCCGGCACGCCATGTTTGGGCATGGGATCAACTGCGTCGACACGATTTCTGGACACAGGGCGAATACAGTAAACCTCGCGCTGCGTTCTGTCTTGACTTTGTCTGACCAGATCCCTGTACTTTTTTAACATCGAGGCCGGGAACTGGCCGACAAACGGAGGGGGCGGGGCGAAATCGGGATCAGGCGAGCTGAACCGGGATGGCGTTGCTGGTGTGACTCAGCTCGTTGCCTGGCGCCATGTAAAGCATGCGCGGCTTGAAATTGACCAGTTCCGCTTCGCTGTAATGGGCGTAGGCACAAATGATCACACGGTCGCCAACCTTGGCTTTGTGCGCTGCGGCGCCGTTGACCGAGATCATCCGCGAACCTTCTTCGCCACGGATCGCGTAGGTGGTGAAACGCTCGCCGTTGTCGACGTTATAAATCTGGATCTGCTCGTATTCACGAATGCCGGACAAGTCCAGCCACTCACCATCGATGGCGCACGAACCTTCGTAATCGAGCACTGCATGAGTGACTTCGGCGCGGTGCAGTTTGGCCTTGAGCATGATCGCGTGCATGAGGGTTTTCCCGGGTTGGAATCGAACGGCGGGCAGTGTGCCCGAAGGCTTTAGGGGCGGCAATAAGGCTTGAAACGCAATTTTCATAACACCGAAAACCACTGTAGGAGTGAGCCTGCTCGCGATAGCGGTGTGTCATTCAACACTAATGCTGACTGACTCACCGCTATCGCGAGCAGGCTCACTCCTACAGGGGGTATTGCGGTGTTTTTAAGCGGGTGTATCGAGATTCAGGTGCAGGTTGTCGATCAACCGAGTAGTGCCAAGAAACGCCGCCACCAGAATCACCAGATCGCGATCCTCCGCCGTCGCCGGACGCAAGGTCAGTGCATGGCGTATTTCCAAGTAATCCGGACGCAGGCCCGCCGTTTCCAGCTGCTGTACCTGGGCACTGATCATTGCCGGGAAGTCGCGTTGGCCTTGCTTGATCGACTCGGCAATGTTGCTCAGCGAGCGATAGACCACCGGAGCCACCGCGCGCTGTTCCTCGTTGAGGAAGCCATTGCGCGATGACAGCGCCAGGCCATCGGCTGCACGCACGGTCGGTTCGCCAATGATCTGGATCGGCATGTTCAGGTCATGCACCAGCGCGCGGATCACCGCCAGTTGCTGGTAATCCTTCTGACCGAAAATCGCCAGATCCGGCTGGACCATGTTGAACAGTTTGCTGACGACGGTCGCCACACCCTCGAAATGCCCCGGACGGCTGGCGCCGCACAGGCCTTCGGACAACTGCGGCACGCTGACCCGAGTCTGTCCGGCCATGCCGTCGGGGTACATTTCTTCGACAGTCGGCGCGAAGAGGAGAGAACAACCGGCTTCGAGCAACTTCTCCTGATCCGCTGCCAACGTGCGCGGGTATTTATCGAGGTCTTCGCCGGCGCCGAACTGCAGCGGGTTGACGAAAATACTCGCGACCACGAAGTCCACACGTTGGGTGGCTTTGGTGATCAGTGCAACGTGACCGCTGTGCAGGTTGCCCATGGTCGGCACAAAGCCGATGCGCTTGCCTTCGCTGCGGGCGCGGGCTACGGCGGCGCGTAGTTCGCGTACGGTTTTAACGGTGTTCATGCAGAGAATCCGTGTTCGATGCCAGGGAACGTGGTGGCTTTGACTTCGTTGACGTAAGCCTTTAGCGCGGACTGGATGCTGTCCTGGCCGTGCATGAAGTTTTTGACAAATTTCGGCACGCGGCCGGTGATCGACAGGCCGAGCATGTCGTGCAGTACCAGGACCTGGCCGTCGGTGGCGTTACCGGCGCCGATGCCGATGACTGGAATCTTCACCGCCTGGCTGATTTCGGCAGCTAGTTCGCTCGGTACGCATTCGAGCAGCAGCATGGCGGCGCCGGCCTGTTCCAGCGAGATCGCATCGGCACGCATCTGCCGCGCCTGGTTCTCGTTGCGACCCTGCACTTTGTAGCCGCCGAGGATGTTCACCGCTTGTGGGGTCAGACCCATGTGCGCGCAAACCGGTACCCCGCGCTCGGCAAGCAGACGGATCGACTCGGCCAGCCACAACTGACCTTCGACCTTGACCATGTGCGCACCGGCCTGCATCAGCATGGCGCTGTTAGTCATGGTTTGTTCAAGGGTGGCGTTAGCCATAAAGGGCAGGTCGGCCAGAATCAGGGCATCAGTGTTGCCGCGTTTGACGCACGCGGTGTGGTAGGCCATTTCTGCGGTGGACACCGGCAAAGTGCTGTCGTGACCTTGCAGGACCATGCCGAGGGAGTCGCCCACCAGCAGCACTTCGACACCAGCTTCGTTGCAGGCGTGGGCGAAGGTCGCGTCATAGCAGGTCAGCATGGTGATCTT
Organism: Pseudomonas sp. Mb7; assembly: GCF_054790525.1. Lineage (NCBI taxonomy): Bacteria > Pseudomonadati > Pseudomonadota > Gammaproteobacteria > Pseudomonadales > Pseudomonadaceae > Pseudomonas > Pseudomonas sp. Mb7. The sequence goes on along the minus strand of NZ_CP186501.1, from coordinate 4,658,658 downwards.
TTCACCTTTCTGCTTGAGGCTCTGGAGCGTGGTCAGGGTGATGGCTGGCATGTAAAAAATCCTCGTTCAGGCGCTCTGGAAACTACTGCGAGTAACGCGCGTGATTCTTCATCTACTCAGGCGCACGCTCTTTTGTCGTGCTTATAAGGCCTGGATTGCGCCCGTATGTGCCGGGTTGGCGGCAGCGGGACGCCTATAGTCGTGATGAGCCAACAGGAAGTCAATTGCGTGTGTTACCGCATTGTTACGAGGGGAGTGTTACCGGCGTTACTGATGCGATTCAGCGCTGCGGCGGGGCTGATTTGCGGGGTTTTTGTCGGACAATAAATCTGGATGTGGCGCAATCCCTGTGGGAGTGAGCCTGCTCGCGATAGCGTTCTGTCAGCTAAAGATTTATTGGCTGATCCACCGCTATCGCGAGCAGGCTCACTCCTACAAAGGGCGGATTTATGTCAGGCGTGGGGGAGGCGTTCCAGGCCGACGAACGGGCAGGCGGCGAGCAGATCAGACAGGCTGCGGCCATCGGCCAGACGCAGATCTTGCGGCGCCAGTTCGGCAAGGGGATAGAGCACGAACGCACGTTCCTGAATCTGATAATGCGGGACTTTCAGGCGCGGTTCGTCGATCAGTCGATCACCGAACAGCAGAATATCCAGGTCCAACGTGCGCGGGCCCCAGCGCTCCAGGCGCTCGCGGCCCTGATCATTCTCGATGGCTTGCAGCGCGTCGAGCAGTTCAATCGGCGCAAGATCGCTGTCGAGAGCAGCGACCGCGTTGGTGTACCGCGGTTGGCCTGGCAGCAACGAGTCGCTTTGATAGAAGGCGGAAACGCCCGCGAGTGTGGTCTGCGGCAATTGCCCAAGCGCTTCGACGGCGCGGCGTAACTGTTCGGCCGGGTCAGCGAGGTTGCTGCCCATGCCGATGTAGATGCGTTCCATGCCTTTATTCGCCTGTAGCGCTCGGGGCGCCGGCGCGTTTGCGCTTGGAGCCGCCGCTGCGGCGACGTTTACGTGGCGCGCCGCTAGCGTCATCGCCCTTGCCGCTGAGGTCGCGGATCATGTCGCGACGTTCGCTGTCGTTGGCGTCCTGATAATCAGTCCACCATTCGCCCAGGCCGTCCGTTTCTTCGCCCGCGCTTTCACGCAGCAGGAGGAAGTCGTAACCGGCGCGGAAACGCGGATTGTCCAGCAACAGGTCGGCACGTTTGCCGCTGCGGCGTGGCAGACGCTCCTGCATGTCCCAGATCTCGCGGATCGGCATGGTGAAACGTTTCGGAATCGCGATGCGCTGGCACTGTTCGGCGATCAGCTCGTGGGCGCCTTCCTGCATCGCCGGGATCGGCGGCATGCCACGTTCCTGCAAGCGCAACACGCGAGCCGGCAGGGCAGGCCACAGCAGCGCGGCAAACAGGAACGCCGGGGTCACCGGTTTGTTCTGCTTGATGCGCAGGTCAGTGTTGGTCAGCGCTTCGCTGATCAGTGTGTGGGTGTATTCCGGGTTGTGTTCCAGCGCATCGGCACTGGCCGGGAACAGCGGGGCGAACAGTTGCAGATCGACCAGCATTTCGAAGGTGATTGCGCCGTGTCCCGAAAGGAACAGCTTGAGCACTTCTTCGAACAGGCGTGCCGACGGGATCTCGCGCAGCATCGGCGCCAATTCACGGATCGGTTGCACGGTGTGCTTTTCGATGCCGAAGTTGAGCTTGGCGGCAAAACGCACGGCGCGCAGCATGCGCACCGGGTCTTCCTGGTAGCGCTGCTTCGGATCACCGATCAGACGGATCAGGTGATTGCGGATGTCGTGTACGCCATTGGCGTAATCGAGGATGCGCTCACTGACCGGATCGTAATACAGGGCGTTGATGGTGAAGTCGCGGCGTTGCGCGTCTTCTTCCAGGGTGCCGTAAACGTTGTCGCGCAGAATGCGCCCGCTCTCGTTACGCGAAGACTGGTTGCTGTCTTCGTCGTCTTCGTTGACCGGGTGATTGGCGCGGAAGGTCGCGACTTCGATGATTTCGCGACCGAAATGGATGTGCACCAGTTTGAAGCGACGGCCAATGATCCGCGCATTGCGGAATTCGGCACGGACTTGCTCGGGGGTGGCGCTGGTGGCGACGTCGAAATCCTTGGGCGTGATGCCCAGCAGCATGTCACGCACGCAACCGCCGACCAGATAAGCCTGGTAACCGGCACCTTGCAGGCGTTCGACAATATTCACCGCATAGCGGCTGAATTGCGTTTTCTGCAGCGAATGTTGACCGCTGTTGAGCACTTCAGGGGTGCTGCGGATGTGTTGCGTACGACGCACGGGAGTTCGGAATGACTGGAACAACTTCTTCAGCATGGGATGCACTGTTTGAAGGAATGTTCGGCCATACCAAAGAATGACCGCATGATGGGCGCAGATTCTAGCATTTAGTCGGGGGATGGTGTAGGACACGGCCGATTTGAGCTGCAAGCCGCAGGCTACAGGCATCGCGCGCGAATAAAATGGAGGATTTACCAGGGAGGAGAAACTACAAGGGGAGCCGAAGCTCCCCAAGAAGTAGTTGCGTGCTCTTTTTATTATTGATTCGGGCTTCTTGTTTTTGTTGAGTGCCCTCGCCACGAAGTGTGTCCTTCGTGACCCTCCCAATCGGGAGCCAAGAGCAAACGGATTGCTTTGGTCGCTGAATTGCAGTGATCTCTCGATCCAACCAGTACAGGCTCTGTCTTAGGACAGTTTTTGTTGTTCTCGGCCTGGTCGTGGGGCAAGCCCCAAATACAACGCCTCTCCAAAAGAATCAGTTAGCTGCGCCTCTCGCCGTCTTGTTTTTATTGTGCGTGAGTCGATTCGTCTTATTTTTATTGTCTTGTGCATTGCTTGTTATTGTTCTTGTACCAAACATATAGCAGGGGGCGTGCCAACTTTTGCGAAGCCCAATAAAACAAGGGGTTAGGTCGATATAACCGTTTTGTCGGGGCGAAAAAAAGCCGGGGTTTCGTTACCGATAACCCCGGCTTCTGTTACGTGAATCGACTGAGGTAACAGTTTTTTCACATCTTCAAGCGTTACCCGCACACTCGACAGGTAACGTTCAGCTCTCGCTGGCGACCCCGGTCTTGCGCCGTGGGATGCCTAGACGCTGACGGCGCTCCCACAGACATTTACGGCTGACGCCCAGTTTGCGCGCCAGTTCGGTCTCGGTCATGTGGTCCTGGTGCTCGAGAACGAAGTGCTGGAAGTAGTCTTCCAGCGACAGGTCTTCGGTCGGCTCATGGCTGCTGTTGCTGGCGTTACCCGCCGTTTGTGGCGGCAGACCGATGAACTCGTCGTCTTCCAGATCGCTCAGCTCGATGTCGATGCCCAGCAGGTCGGCGGAGATTTCCGGGCTTTCGCTCAGAATCACTGCGCGCTCGACCGCGTTCTCCAGCTCACGTACGTTACCCGGCCAGGAATAATGACGGATCGCCTGTTCGGCATCCGCGGCAAACTTCAGGTCGGTACGGTTGATGCGTGCGCTCTGACGAGCGAGGAAGGCAGTAGCGATTTCGTTGACGTCAGCGCCGCGCTCGCGCAGGGCCGGTAGTTTCAGTGCGATCACGTGCAGACGGTAATAAAGGTCTTCACGGAACTGGCCGATTTTCGCCAGGCTCTTGAGATCCCGGTGAGTGGCCGCGATCAGGCGTACATCGACCTTCTGCGACTGCACCGAGCCAACACGGCGAATTTCGCCTTCCTGCAACACACGCAGCAGGCGAGCCTGAGCTTCCAGCGGCAGTTCGCCGATTTCGTCGAGGAACAAGGTGCCGCCGTCCGCCGCTTCGACCAGACCGGCACGCCCGGCGCTGGCGCCAGTGAATGCGCCTTTCTCGTGGCCGAACAGTTCGGACTCGATCAGGCTTTCCGGAATGGCTGCGCAGTTCACCGAGATCATCGGCGCCTTGGCGCGTTTCGACAGGTTGTGCAGCGCGCGGGCCACCAGTTCTTTACCGGTGCCGGACTCGCCCTGGATCAACACATTGGAATCGGTCGGCGCGACTTTACGGATCTTGCTGTACAGATCCTGCATCGGTGGGCAGGAACCGATGATGCCGATTTCACCGTTACTGTTGTCAACGGCGGATTTGCCGCTGCCATTGGTCGGTTTGCTGGCAACCGCTTCGCCGGCCGCCGGTGCCGATTGGCGATCACGCAGGATCCGCGCGACAGCCTGAAGCATTTCATCGTGGTCGAAAGGCTTGGCGATGTAATCCACCGCGCCCATCTTCATCGAGTCGACCGCCGAGCGCAGGCTGGCGTAACTGGTCATGATCAGCACCGGCGTGCCCTGGCCGAGCTTGATCAGCTCGGTGCCCGGAGCGCCCGGCAAACGCAGATCGCTGACGATCAGATCGAACGTAGGAATGGTGAAGCGTTCTTGTGCTTCCTGCACTGAACCGGCTTCGCTGACCTGGTACTGGTTGCGTTCCAGCAGGCGGCGCAAGGCGGAGCGGATAATTGTTTCGTCTTCGACGATCAAAATGTGCGGCATTGATTCGATACTCTCGACGGTCTCAGTTCACAGCGGACGTCGCTTCGACATGACGCGGTAAGGTCACCCGGATACGGGTGCCGCGTTGGCTTTGTACATCAGCCGGGCTGTCGATGGTGATTTGTCCATAATGCTCTTCAACGATGGAATAGACCAGTGCAAGGCCCAGACCGGTGCCTTCGCCAGGATCCTTGGTGGTGAAGAAGGGTTCGAACAATCTATCCATGATGTTCTTCGGAATACCGCTGCCTTCGTCTTCGACGATCAGATCGACCGTGTGTTCGCCGGCTTCGCTCTTGACCCGTACCGCACTGTGCGGCGGCGAGGCGTCGCGGGCGTTGGAGAGCAGATTGATCAGTACCTGGGCAAGTCGCTGTGGATCGCCCTCGACCCAATGATCAGGATCGCAGAGGTTGTAGAACTGCACTTCGAAATTGCGTCGGTTCAGCGCCAGCAGACCAATCGCATCCTGCGCCACTTCGGCCAGGCAAACGGGCTCGTCACTGTGCTGGTGGCTGCCGGCGTGGGCGAAGCTCATCAGCGACTGGACAATGCGCGAGACGCGTTTGGTCTGTTCGAGAATCTGTCCGCTGATTTCCGTCAGCTCGCCGTCGTCTTCACGTTCTTCGCGCAGGTTTTGCGCAAGACAAGCGATGCCGGTGATCGGGTTGCCGATTTCGTGAGCCACACCCGCCGCGAGACGACCAATGCTGGCCAGACGCTCGGAGTGCACCAATTTGTCTTCGAGCATCTGCGTTTCGGTCAAATCTTCGACCAGTAGCACCAGGCCGCTGTTACCCGGTGCCAACGGTTCGTCGATTGCCGCTTTGTGCAGGTTCAACCAGCGGGTTTGGCCATCGAGGGCCAAATGCTGTTTGTGCAAATGCTCGTCCGGCAGATCGATGAAACCTTGCAGCAGGCCTTTCCATGGCTCGCCGATGGTACTCAGGCGCGAACCGACCACGCGCTGTGCGGCGATTCCGGTGAGTTCTTCCATGGCCTTGTTCCACATCAGGATCTCTTGATCCTTGGCCAGCGAGCAGACGCCCATCGGCAGTTCTTGCAAGGTTTGGCGGTGGTAACGACGCAGGGCATCGAGTTCGGCGGCCAGGCCTGTGAGGCGCGAGTGGTAATCCTCGAGGCGGCTTTCGATGAAGTGGATGTCTTCGGTCACGTAGTTTTCGCCGCCGGCCTTGTACGGCAGGAAGGTTTCCACCATGTCCTGGGCCACGCTCGGGCCCATCAGGCCGGAGAGGTTGGCTTCGATGCGGTCACGCAAACGGCGCAAGGCGTACGGACGGCGTTCGTCGAACGGCAGATAAAGATCGCGCAGGGCCTGCTCGACTTCTTTCTGCGCAGCCTTGGCGCCCAACGGTTTCGCCAGTTGTGTGGCGAATTCCTGTGGCGAAGCGGCATGCAGCTCACGCCGCTGCGGGCGACGAACGTTATCCACAGCGCAGGCTTCGGCAGCGCTGGCCTCTTCGGGACTGGCGTTGGTGAACAGCGAGATCAGGGTGAACATCAACACGTTGGCAGCGAGCGAAGCGATGGCCGCCATGTGCCAACTGGTGTCGTCGAGCACGTAAATCATGTTCAGCAGCGGGATGTAGAAACCCTGCAGATTGCCGACCAGCGGCAGCAGCATGGTCACTACCCAGACCAGAATCCCCGCCAGCAGACCGGCGATAAAGCCGCGACGGTTGGCGGTCGGCCAGTACAACACCGACAACACCCCAGGCAGGAATTGCAGGGTTGCGACAAACGCGACGATGCCGAGGTTGGCCAGATCCTGCTCGGCGCCAAGCATCAAGTAGAAACCGAAACCGGCCATGATGATCGCGACGATCAGCGCGCGGCGGGTCCACTTCAGCCAACGGTAGATGTTGCCTTCGGCCGGCGGCTGGTAGAGCGGCAAAACCAAGTGGTTCAGCGCCATGCCCGACAGCGCCAGCGTGGTGACGATGATCAGCCCGCTGGCCGCCGATAAACCGCCGACATAGGCGAGCAACGCCAGCGGTTTGCTGTTGGCGGCGATGCCGATGCCGAGGGTGAAGTATTCCGGGTTGGTTGTGGCGCCGAGTTTGAGGCCGGCCCATAGAATCAGCGGCACCGCCAGGCTCATCAGCAGCAGGAACAGCGGCAGGCCCCAGCTCGCACTGACCAGCGAGCGCGGATTGAGGTTTTCGGTAAAGGTCATGTGATACATGTGCGGCATCACGATCGCCGAGGCAAAGAACACCAGCAATAACGTGCGCCACGGGCCTTCCTGCAACGGCGTGTGCAGAGCGGCGAGGGCGGTCTGGTTTTGCAGCAGCCACAGTTCCAGCTGTTGCGGGCCATCGAACACGCCGTACAGCGCATACAGACCGACGCCGCCGAGAGCGATCAGTTTGATCACCGACTCGAAGGCAATCGCAAACACCAGTCCTTCGTGCTTCTCACGAGTGGCGATATGCCGGGAGCCGAAGAAAATCGTGAACAGGATGATCAGCGCACAGAACGCCAGCGCCACGCGACTCTGGATCGGCTCGCCGGTCAGAATGCCGATGGAGTCGGCCACCGCCTGAATCTGCAACGCCAGCAGCGGCAGCACACCGATCAGCATGAAAATCGTGGTCAGCGCGCCGGCCCAGGTGCTGCGAAAGCGAAACGCGAACAGATCGGCCAGCGACGATAATTGATAAGTGCGGGTGATCTTCAGAATCGGATAGAGCAACACCGGCGCCAGCAGAAATGCGCCGGACACGCCGAGGTAACTGGACAGAAAGCCGTAGCCGTACTGATAGGCGAGGCCGACCGTGCCGTAGAACGCCCACGCACTGGCGTAAACCCCCAGCGACAAGGTGTAGGTCAGCGGGTGGCGAATGATCGCCCGCGGGATCATGCCCCGTTCGCTGATCCAGGCGACGCCGAACAGCACCGCCAGGTACGCGGCGCTGATCAGGATCATCTGGGTCAGGCTAAAGCTCATCGGCATCTTTTTGGCTCTGCAGGATGAAGGTCACGACAATCAGGATCAGCCAGAGCAGATAGGGGCGATACCAGGCGCCCGTAGCGTCGATCCACCAATCCATGATGGCGGGGGAAAACAGGTAGATCCCCACGACTAAAAGCAGGACCAAGCGATAGATGTACATCCCGGCCTCTCTTTTTTATGCGCGTGCCCGAAAACGTGCGGCGATGGTAACGGATGGGCGCACGACTGCAAGTGTCGTCATAGCAGTTGCGCTTCGGGCAGGGTCAGTGTGCGCGGGATCTTCGTGGCATCCCAGTGTGTGCTGCCCCACTTGAGTAATTCTTGCGGTGAGGCGTGGGCCAGTTCGGCGCCAGGGTTTTGCCCCAGAGCACGCAGGGCGCGCAGCAACAACGGTGTCGCTTGATCGGCTTGCAGCGGCGGCGAGCGATAGGACTTGCCGAGTTTGTTGCCGTCCGGTTGGGTAATCAGCGGCAGGTGCAGATAGCGCGGCTGGCGCAACCCCAGCAACTCTTGCAGATAGAGTTGGCGCGGCGTCGAGTCGAGCAGGTCGGCACCACGCACGATGTCGGTGATACCTTGCCAGGCATCGTCGAGCACCACCGCCAGTTGATAGGCGTAGAGACCGTCACGGCGACGGATCACGAAATCGCCGACGTCGCGACCCAGATGCTGGCGGTATTCGCCTTGCACGCGGTCGATAAAGTGGTATTCCAGTTCGGGTACGCGCAGGCGGATAGCGGCGTCTTGCTGATCGTGGCCGGCATTGCGGCACAGGCCCGGATAAATCCCGTTATACGCTTCGAGCTGTTTGCGCGAGCACGTGCAGGCGTAGGCCAAGCCGTGATTGAACAGGCTGTTGAGCACGTCCGCGTAGGCGTCGTGGCGATCGCTCTGGCGCACCATGTCGCCATCCCACTCGAAGCCGTAACTTTCCAGCGCCTTGAGAATCGCCGCTTGTGCGCCGGGTTCTTCGCGGGGTGGGTCGAGATCTTCCATGCGCACCAGCCAGCGACCGCCGACCGAGCGAGCGTCGAGGTAAGAGGCGAGGGCGGCAACCAGCGAACCGAAGTGCAAGTGGCCACTGGGGGTTGGGGCGAAGCGGCCGATGTAGGCGGGGGATGTTTTGGCAGTCATGGAGACGAAGCTACTTTTCAGGCTATACGCAGGTCAACCTGTGGGAGTGAGCCTGCTCGCGATAGCGGTGTGACATTCAACACCGATATTGACCGACCCACCGCTATCGCGAGCAGGCTCACTCCTACAAAAGGCAAAAGGCAGAAACAAAAACGGAGCGTTCGCACGCTCCGTTTTTCGTTCAGGTCGAGGTTACTTGCCGACCTGCTTTTCCTTGATCTCAGCCAGGTTCTTGCAGTCGACGCACATGTCGGCGGTAGGACGGGCTTCAAGGCGCTTGACGCCGATCTCGATGCCGCACGAATCGCACCAGCCGTATTCGCCGTCTTCGATCAGTTGCAGTGTCTTGTCGATCTTCTTGATCAGCTTGCGCTCGCGATCACGGGCGCGCAGTTCAAGGGCGAACTCTTCTTCCTGACTGGCACGGTCGGCCGGGTCGGGAAAGTTGGCCGCTTCGTCCTTCATGTGATCAACAGTTCGGTCGACTTCCTGCATCAAGTCCAGTTTCCACTTGGTCAGGATCTTGGTGAAGTGCGCGCGCATGGGTTTGCCCATGTACTCTTCGTCTTTGGCCTGAACGTAAGGTTCGAAGCCACTGATCGCCGTTTGCTGCTGTTGCTTTGCTTGGGTGGGCATGAAATGGACCGCCTCTACTCTTGTAATCCATTGCGCAGGATTGCTCCATCACCGACACCTGCCGGCCCTGCGGCTGCAAGCGGGCGAACTTACCAGATCAATTCGGCCTGCGCTACTCCCGGATGTCGAGGCCCCGGCGGGTGGCGCTTGCAAATGTTTGGCAAGCCGTGTCTGGTGGTGCTGAAGACCTGTTCAATCACTGATTTTAGTCAATCCTGGAGCGTACGCTCATATCGTTACAGTCCAGCGTTCTTGAGGCTGTGACCGCTGCGGGTTCTCGCTCGTTCCGGCAGATGGGTAGAATCGTCTCTTTTTCCCTGCCGAAGGAAAACCAATGGCTCAGCCCTACAGTGCGCGCAGTCGTGCGATCGAACCGTTCCATGTGATGGCGCTGCTGGCGCGGGCCAATGAATTACAGGCTGAAGGCCACGACGTGATCCACCTGGAAATCGGCGAGCCGGACTTCACTACTGCCGAGCCGATCATCCGTGCCGGGCAGGCCGCTTTAACGGCGGGCAAGACCCGTTACACCGCTGCGCGCGGCATTCCTGAATTGCGCGAGGCGATTTCCGGTTTTTATCAATCGCACTACGGCTTGAACATCGATCCACGGCGGATTCTGATCACGCCGGGTGGTTCCGGTGCGCTGTTGCTGGCCAGCGCTTTGCTGGTCGATCCAGGTAAACACTGGCTGCTGGCGGATCCGGGTTATCCGTGTAACCGGCATTTTCTGCGCCTGGTGGAAGGTGCGGCGCAGCTTGTTCCTGTAGGGCCGGACGTGCGCTATCAGTTGACTCCGGATCTGGTCGAGCGTCATTGGGATCACGACAGCGTCGGTGCATTGGTTGCTTCGCCAGCCAATCCGACCGGTACCATCCTGACCCGCGATGAACTGGCCGGGTTATCCACCGCCATCAAGGCCAGGCACGGACATCTGGTGGTGGACGAGATCTACCACGGTTTGACTTACGGCACCGATGCCGCCAGCGTACTGGAAGTCGACGACAGCGCTTTTGTATTGAACAGTTTCTCCAAATATTTCGGCATGACCGGCTGGCGTCTCGGCTGGCTGGTGGCGCCGGACGCTGCCGTCAGCGAGCTGGAAAAACTGGCGCAGAACCTCTACATCAGCGCGCCGAGCATGGCGCAGTATGCGGCGTTGGCCTGTTTCGAACCGGACACCATCGCCATTCTGGAAGAGCGCCGCACCGAATTTGGTCGCCGCCGTGATTTCCTCCTGCCAGCGTTGCGCGAGTTGGGTTTCAACATCGCCGTGGAGCCGGAAGGCGCGTTCTATCTTTACGCCGATATCAGCCAGTTCGGCGGCGATGCCTTCGCGTTCTGCCGTCATTTCCTTGAAACCGAACATGTAGCGTTCACCCCGGGTCTGGATTTCGGTCGCTATCAGGCCAGCCACCATGTGCGTTTTGCCTACACGCAAAACCTCCCTCGCCTACAGGAAGCGGTGGAGCGTATTGCCCGTGGCTTGAAGAGCTGGCAAGGCTGATGCGCTTTTATCCTGCTCTGGAAGAGGCGCGACTGATCCGTCGTTACAAGCGTTTTCTCGCCGATATCGAAACCGTTGACGGCGAGTTGCTGACCATTCACTGCCCGAACACTGGTTCGATGCTCAACTGTCAGGTCGAAGGCGGGCAGGTCTGGTTCAGCCGCTCAAATGACCCGAAACGTAAATTACCGGGCACTTGGGAAATTGGTGAAACCCCGCAGGGTCGGTTGTTTTGCGTGAATACCGCACGGGCCAACGGTTTGGTCGAGGAGGCGCTGCAGGCCGGCGTCATCAGCGAGTTGAACGGCTTTACCGCATTGAAACGTGAAGTCGCGTACGGGCAGGAAAAGAGCCGAATCGACTTCCGCCTCGAATACCCGAGCGGCCCGGCTTATGTTGAAGTGAAAAGCGTCACCCTCGGTTTCGACGGCACTGCCGTGGCGGCGTTTCCCGATGCGGTGACCCAGCGCGGCGCCAAGCATTTGCGTGAATTGGCGCATCTGGCGCGGGACGGAATTCGGGCGGTGCAGTTGTATTGCGTCAATCTGACCGGGATTGACGCGGTGCGACCGGCGAGGGAAATCGATTCGGCCTACGCCGATGCGCTTCTTGAAGCGGTGGCTTGTGGCGTTGAGGTGCTGGCGTATGGCGTGCGGCTGGACTATGAAGAGATGGTCATCGACCGGCGTCTCGAGGTGCTGCTTAACGGTTAAACATCGATCCACAGCCCTTGCGCGTCTTCCCGGCAAGGAATGGCGGTGAGTGCTTGCCCGGCGCAGGGGCCGGCGACGCATTCACCGTCCTCGATCAGAAACAGTGCGCCGTGGGTGGCGCACTGGATCAGGCTGTTGCTCGGGTCGAGAAACCGGTCGGGTTGCCATTCCAGACCCACGCCCCGGTGCGGGCAGCGATTGAGGTAGACATAGGCCTTACCATTGCGACGCACGGCAAACAGCTTTTTTCCGTCGATCTCGAAACCACGACTTTTCGCTTCGGCCAGATCGGCGCCCGCGCAGAGAAACTTCATGGCTATCCTCTAGTGTCCGCTCGTGTCTGGATATGTCCGAGCTTGACGTTTAAATGCAAACAATTATCAAATGGCGGCCTTCACCCGTAGGCGTCTGGCAGATGTCGAGGATACTTGGCCTGCCATCCGGATGCCCGGGAAAAAACCTTATTCAAGGAAGCTGTGTATGCGCCTGAGTACCCGCGTTGCCGTGCTGTGTGTCGGACTTTTGGTCAGCCACCAGGCTGCAGCGGCCGATTTGCCGCAACGTTGGGTCAGTGCTGGCGGTGCGCTGTCGGAGTGGGTGAGTGCGTTGGGGGGCGAGTCGAAACTGATCGGTGTCGACACCACCAGCCAGCATCCGGAGTCGTTGAAGGCGCTACCGAGTATTGGTTATCAGCGCAGTCTGTCCGCTGAGGGCATTCTCAGTTTGCGCCCGGATATCCTGATCGGCACCGAAGAAATGGGCCCGCCACCGGTACTGTCGCAGGTAAAAGCGGCCAGGGTTCAGGTGGCGTTGTTTTCGGCTCAGCCAGATCTGCCAACGCTGGAGAAAAACGTTACTCATTTGGCCCAATTGCTCGGCGCACAGGCTCAGGCCGCGCAACTGCTGCAAAGTTATCAACAGCAACTCGATGCGCAGAAGGCTCGGGTTACTGAAGTGCAGACTAAACAAAAAGCGCCGGGTGTGCTGCTGTTGCTTGGACATGCCGGTGGCAAGCCATTGATTGCTGGCAAGGACACCGCCGCCGACTGGTTGCTGCAACAGTCGGGCGGACATAACCTGGCGACGCACACGGGTTACAAGCCGTTTTCCGTGGAATCCCTCGCCAGTCTCGATCCTGAAGTGCTGGTGTTCGCCGACCGTGCATTGACCGGTGAGGCGGCGAAAGCGGCGCTGTTCAAGGAAAACCCTATTCTCAATTCAAGTCGCGCCGCGAAGACCGGGCGTGTGCTGGAGCTGGATCCGACCCTGCTGGTCGGTGGGCTCGGGCCGCGTTTGCCGGCAGCGCTGAAAACCCTGACTGACGGTTTCTACCCGGCCAAGAGCGGCCAATGACCACACTGGTAAAACCCCGTGGCTTGTTCATTGGCCTGACGCTCCTGTGTTTATTGGCGATCTGGCTATCGTTGGCACTCGGGCCCGTCAGTCTGCCGTTGTTCGACACTTTGCGTGCTGCGCTACGCATGCTTGGTGTGCCGTTGGCACCGGACGGACTGGAGCAGGCTGAACTGATCCTTGGGCAGATTCGTCTGCCGCGAACGCTGCTGGGACTGGCAGTGGGCGGTGTGCTGGCGTTGTCCGGCGTGGCGATGCAGGGCTTGTTTCGTAATCCGCTGGCCGATCCGGGACTGGTCGGTGTTTCCAGCGGCGCGGCATTGGGCGCAGCGATTGCGATTGTCGGCGGTGCTTTTTTTGGCGGCCTGCCGGAATGGTTCGGGCCGTATCTGCTGTCGGTCTGCGCGTTTCTCGGCGGCCTCGGCGTGACGGCGCTGGTGTATCGACTGGGTCGCCGTAATGGCCAGACCAACGTCGCGACCATGTTGCTGGCGGGCATCGCACTGACGGCGCTGGCCGGTTCGGCGGTGGGGCTGTTCACTTATCTGGCGGATGACGCGACCTTGCGCACGCTGACGTTCTGGAATCTCGGCAGTCTCAACGGCGCTAGTTACGCGCGGCTGTGGCCATTGCTGATCATCAGCGCCGGCGTGGCGTTGTGGTTGCCACGTCGCGCCAAAGCGCTGAATGCCTTGCTGCTCGGGGAATCCGAGGCTGGTCATTTGGGCATTGATGTCGAGCGGCTCAAGCGTGAATTGGTGTTTTGCACGGCGCTGGGGGTTGGCGCAGCAGTGGCGGCAGCCGGGATGATCGGTTTTGTCGGGCTGGTGGTGCCGCATCTGGTGCGCTTGCTGGCGGGACCGGATCACAAAGTGTTGCTGCCGGCCTCAGTGCTGGCGGGGGCGAGCCTGTTGCTGTTGGCTGATCTGGTCGCGCGGCTGGCGCTGGCGCCGGCAGAGTTGCCGATCGGCATCGTCACCGCGTTTATCGGTGCGCCGTTCTTTCTCTATTTGCTGCTGCGAGGGCGTGCCTGATGTTGCGTGCGCAGAATCTGCACATCCTTCGGGGTCGCAAGGCTGTGCTCAGCGATGTCTCGTTGCAGGTCGAACCGGGTGAAGTGCTCGGTGTGCTTGGGCCGAACGGTGCTGGCAAAAGTACGTTACTCGGTGCCTTGTGCGGTGAGCTGGCAGCGAGCGCGGGCGGGGTTTCGCTCGACGGGCAAGCGTTGAGCCACTGGACTGGCCCGCAGCGCGCGCAACGACTGGCGGTGTTGCCTCAGGTGTCGACCCTGGATTTTGCTTTTCGCGTTGAGGAAGTGGTCGGCATGGGCCGCTTGCCTTGGCAAAGCGGGCGGGTGCGGGATGCCGAAATCATCGCACAGGCATTGACGGCAGCGGATGCCGGGCACTTGAGTGGTCGCAGTTATCTGGCGCTGTCCGGGGGCGAGCGTCAGCGTGTGCATCTGGCGCGGGTGCTCGCGCAGCTTTGGCCGGGGCAGGCCGGGCAGACACTGTTGCTGGATGAGCCGACTTCGATGCTTGATCCGCTGCATCAACATACGACACTGCAGGCCGTACGCGAGTTTGCCGATCGTGGCGCGGCGGTGTTGGTGATCCTGCATGATCTGAATCTGGCGGCGCGTTATTGTGATCGCATTCTGCTGCTGGAGGGTGGGCGTCCGGTGGTACTGGATACACCGCAGCAGGTTTTGCGTCCGGACACGCTTCAGGCCGTATTCGGTCTCGAAGTGTTGGTGCAGCCGCACCCGGAGCGCGGGCATCCGCTGATCATCGCCCGCTGACAGGATCCTTGAGGTGATGGCATGCGTGGGTTGTGGTTGTTGGCGGTGATGTTACTTGCGGGGTGTCAGCATGTTGCGGCGCCACCGCCGATCAGTGGCGAGATTCGCGACCTGCGCAACGGTCAGGTGCTGACGGCACAGCAGTTGCTGACGCGTCTTGTCGAGTCTGAACGGCTGATTATCGGTGAACAGCATGACAACGCCGATCATCACGCCGCGCAATTGTGGCTGTTGCGCTCGCTCGGTGAGCAGCGGCCGCAGGGCAGTCTTTTACTGGAAATGCTCACGCCGGATCAGCAGCCTCGCATTGATCAAGTGCGCCAGGCTGCAACGCCGCCCGCGGACTTCCCTGCCGCATTGGCCTGGAAGGACGGCTGGGACTGGAATCTCTATGGACCCATTGTCCGCTTCGCGCTGACTCAGCCGTATCCACTGCTGGCGGCGGATTTGAACAGCGCTGAAATCCGCACCTTCTATCGTGATCCGCCTGTGCTTAACGGGGAGAGCAGCAATACAGCATCCGTGAAAGCTGTTTTGCTGGAACAGATCAGCGATTCCCATTGTGGCCTGCTGCCCGAATCACAGATGCCGGCGATGCTCGCCGTTCAGCAACAACGTGATCGGCGTATGGCCGAGCGTCTGCTGGCGGCTCCTTCACCTTCAGTCCTGCTGGCCGGTGCGTGGCATGCGCGCAAGGACGTCGGCGTGCCGTTGCATGTTGTTGATCTGGGCGCCGCCCAGGCACCCACCGTGTTGCTGTTGGCGGAGCATGGCTCCGAGGTAACGGCTGCGATGGCCGATTACGTTTGGTACACGCCGGCCACGCCAAAACAGGATTACTGCGAGCAGATGCGTAAACAGTTCGGCAAATGACTTTTCCACAGGCAAAAAAAGACCCGGTAAAAACCGGGTCAAATAACCGTGATTAGCCTGATGAGGAGATAATCTGAGAGTCCGAACCAAGGGCTTTTCAGAATATCGACTGATCTCGCGACCAGTTGTGATAATCATAGCGATTCTCATTAGCGAGTCAACAACTGTTTTTCCGTTTCTTTGAAATCGTCCGGAAAATGGTCGGTACGCCCCGCAAACAAAGACTTTTAGCGTTGACCTTCAGTCGGTGTCATTTGCGTGATCTGCCGATTCAACTGGCCGATCCGCCGTGCCATGCTCTCGATCAGGCTGTGGGCGATCTTTGGATTGGTGCGGGTCATGCTCAAAAAATGATCACCGGGAATCAGCATCACCGTGCTCGGTTCTCGTGCTATCACCGTGGCATTGCGTGGCTCGCCGGTAAACACGGCCATGGCACCGAAAATCTCGTCTTTGGCCACATCTCCCACCTTATGCCCGTCGACAAACGCTTCGGCATGCCCGTCGATGATCACGAACACGTGATCAGCCGCGTCCCCTTGGTTAATCAGGATTTCACCCGCCTCGACCCGTTTGAAGCCATTGGTGCTGCGAAACTCACGCGGTTTCAGTTCCGCGACGGCATGGGCGAGGATCGCCATCTGCCCCAGCAGATACTCTAGAAACTGGTCTGTCCGATGAGCGTCGGCATACACATGCTGGAAAACCTCACGGCGCCAATAGGGCGTCAAGCGCAACGCCCCGTCACTGCACAAACGGCAATCAGCCCAGTCCTCACCTTGCTGAAGGCCGATCAAATCGCCGTCCTGCCAATAAAACAGCGGACGGGCGCCGATACAGCCGTTGATCATCCCTTCATTCAGCATGAATAGCTGATCGGCGGGTAACTGCGTCAGCAAATCATCCGCCGCCTCCAGTTCCAGCATCGGCCCGCAAGGCGCCAAATCGCGCAGCCACAGTGCGGGCAAGCTCTGCAAACGGTTGATCAAGGCATCGGCGCAGGCCGATTGTTCCCCCAGTAAATACATGACGGTCAATGCCCGTTCAGTTCTTGTGGCGCGAGGAAATGGCTTCGAGTTGCTTGTTGAGGGCGTCCTTGCGTTCAGCGGGGATGTCGTTCCAGTGCACATCCATCAGCGCGCCTTCGATCGCATACAGCAACACCTTCGATGCGCGAAACCCGCGGGTACGCACGGCCCGGTAGGCGTCCACGGCGCCCAGGCGACGCAAGTCCGAGGCGCTGTGGATGCCCACGGCATGCAGCCATTGCGCCGACGTCTTGCCAAGATTCTTCAGGTGTTGCAGTTCATCATTCATCAAGCCTCCTTGCGACGGCCGAATGGTGCGTGGGCGAGCTTCTCAGGAGTGTAGCCATCAGTAGGAAAAGCGTGATTGTTTGGTCGGATTCAACGCAAACGCTTCTAAGAAAGGGCGCTTGAAAGGCCTGCGAACGCAGAAAGAAGGGGAAAAAACACATATCAATGTAGGAGTGAGCCTGCTCGCGATAGCGGACTGGCAGGCACACATGTGTTGAATGTTAGACCGCTATCGCGAGCAGGCTCACTCCTACAGGGTGGGCGTCGTGTCAGAGGGGAGGCAACTATCAGCGGGTGCGATAGCGCAGGCGCGTGCCGAAATTCATCGACATCAGAATCTCGTCAGCGCTCAGTTCCGGCGGGAAGTAAGCCCCGGAAATCTGCGCGTGAGCCAGGCTCGCGCCTTCCAGCGACGCATTGCGGAAATCGATGCCTCGCAGATCGGCAGAACGGAAATACGCGTCCCTGAAATCCACGCCATCGGCATTCAGTTCACGCAAATCAAGACCACGGAAATCGCCGCCGACCATGTCGATCGGGCCATCTTGTGGGCGCTCTTTGTTGAAACCTGTGATGTCGTCTTTGTGCAGCAAGGCATATAGCGGGGTGTCGAGAAGTTTCGGCTGGCTCATGTCATATCACCGTTGGTTTTATGACGCCAGTATAGTGCCACTATTTGACGGCCGTGAAGCAAGCGAGGGCTTCACGGCCGAAATAGTTTCTTACAGGCCTGGCAGGCGCTGACGAATCTGCGCGACCACGGTGTCCAGCGTGCCGGACTCATTGGTCTGTACGCGTTTGCTGCGCAGGATTTCTTCCGGCGTCAGCGCTTCGCGATTGGCCTGCTGCGCTTCGATCACCGCCAGGGTGGCGTCGGACGGATCCTTTTGGTCGGCCTGACGGATCGCCAGCCAGCTTTCGATCACCGCTTGTGGCGCGTTGCAATCGAGGATGAGGAATGGCGTGCCGGTGGCTTCGGCGATCTTTGCCGCGTTGTCGCGTTGTTCGCGTTTGAGGTAAGTCGCGTCAATGACCACCGGGAAACCAGCGTGCAGGATCACTTCAGCGATTTCATGCAGACGCGCGTAAGTGGCGGCGCTGGCGTCGGCACTATAGATACCGGCCTGCACGTCGTTGGCAACGGTTTGCTCACCGAACAGACGCTTGCGCTCGACATCGGAACGCAGGCGAATTGCGCCCAGCGCTTCGACCAGACGCATGGCCACGTGGCTCTTGCCGACAGCGGAAACGCCGTGGGTAATCGCCATGAAGCGCGAAGGAATGGTGCTGTAGCTTTCGGCCAGGTTGGCGTAGTTGCGGTACTGGCGCAGGGTGGTGGCGCGCTGCACCGGGGTCGCGTCAGCCGGCATGCTGAACAGGGCAACCTTGGCGCGCACCAGTGCACGGTAGGCTTTATAGAAGTTCAGCACTTCCAGGCCCTGATAGTCGCCAGTCAGTTCCAGATACTGGCTGATGAAGCGGCGCGCCAGGGATTTCAGACCACGGTCTTCCAGGTCCATCGCGAGGAAACCGGTGTCGGCCCAGACGTCAGTGAAGCGGAACGGTTCGTTGAACTCGATGCAGTCGAAGATCACCACTTTGCCGTCGATGACCGTGGCGTTGCCCAAGTGGATATCGCCGTGGCATTCACGGGTGAAACCCTCGGTCTTGCGCTGAGCGAACAGTGGCTTGAGACGTTCGAAGCTGCTTTCGGCCCAGGCTTTCAGTGCATCGAGTTGCAGCAGATCGTTTTTGTCGCTGAGAAACGGCAGGATCTGTTCGAAGTTTTGCGAGACCGGCGCCATCACGCTGTCCGGGGTGCCGGCGTCGTGTTCGGCCGGGACCTTTGGCGCGGTGAGGTGGAAGCGTGCGATCTGCTCTGCCATCTCGTCGATGTGTCGAGTCGTCAGCTCACCGTTGGCTTGCAAGGTGCTGAGCAAACCGCTCTGCGGGAATTGACGCATTTTCAGTACGTATTCGATGGCCGGACCGTCGCCGCCCAGTTGCGGTGCTTCAAGGCTGCCGGTGACTGGCAACACTTCCAGATACAAATCATCGGTCAGGCGCTGGTTCAAACGCAGCTCTTCCGCACAGAAATGCGCGCGCGATTCGAGGCCAGTGAAGTCGAGGAAGCCGAAATTAACCGGCTTCTTCATTTTATAAGCGAAGGGACCGGTGAGGATCACCCACGAGATATGGGTTTCGATGACCTGAAACCCTTCGACAGGGTGCGGGTAGAGGGCCGGGTTTTGCAGGGCAGCGATCAGAGACTGGCTCACGGGCGATCCTTCAGAGACTGGGGGAAATTCGAGGCCGCCATTATGGCCGCTCGCCAGCCCGACGCAAACCTCGGAGCGCTCCTGTTGAGGATGAATAAAGTGCGTATAATCCGCCGCCATGACTCGAACTCGATCCCCCCGTACCAAGAAAAAACCACCCTCCAAGGGCCTTAGCCCATGGTTGAGCTGGGCCATTAAACTCAGTCTGGTCGGCCTTGTCGTGCTGGCTGGCTTCGCCGTTTACCTCGATGCCGTGGTGCAGGAGAAGTTCTCCGGCAAGCGCTGGACCATCCCGGCCAAGGTTTACGCGCGGCCGCTCGAGCTGTTCGTCGGACAAAAGCTCAGCAAGGACGACTTCCTTACCGAACTCGATGCCCTCGGTTATCGCCGCGAAGCCGTGAGCAATGGTCCCGGCGCGGCAGCCGTTAGCGGCAACACCGTCGATCTGAATACCCGTGGCTTCCAGTTCTATGAAGGCTTGGAGAAACCGCAGCCGGTGCGCGTGCGTTTCTCTGGCGATTATGTGGCTGAGCTGTCGGCGACCAACGGATCGAAATTGTCTGTGGTGCGCCTCGAACCGCTGATGATCGGCGGTATTTATCCGAAGAATCTTGAAGACCGCATTCTGATCAAGCTCGATCAAGTGCCGCCGTATCTGCTCGAAACTCTGATCGCTGTCGAAGATCGCGACTTCTATAGCCACTGGGGCGTGTCGCCGAAGTCGATTGCCCGGGCTATCTGGGTCAACACCTCGGGCGGCAAGATGACGCAGGGCGGCAGTACGCTGACCCAGCAGTTGGTGAAAAACTTCTACCTGACCAATGAACGCAGCCTGACCCGCAAGCTCACCGAAGCGATGATGGCGATGCTGCTGGAGCTGCATTACGACAAAAAGGAAATCCTTGAGGCCTACCTCAACGAAGTCTTCGTCGGGCAGGATGGTCAGCGCGCGGTGCACGGCTTCGGTCTGGCCAGCCAGTTCTTCTTTGGCCAGCCATTGTCCGAGCTGAAGCTGCATCAGGTGGCGATGCTGGTCGGCATGGTCAAAGGTCCGTCCTACTACAACCCGCGTCGCAATCCTGAGCGCGCGCTGGAGCGGCGTAACCTGGTGCTCGACGTGCTTGAGCAGCAAGGCGTGGCGACGGCCGAACAGGTTGAAGCGGCGAAGAAAATGCCGCTGGGCGTGACTACTCGCGGCAAGCTCGCCGACAGCTCGTTCCCGGGCTTTATCGATCTGGTCAAACGCCAGTTGCGTGAAGACTATCGCGACGAAGACTTGACCGAAGAAGGTCTGCGCATCTTCACCAGCTTCGACCCGATCCTGCAGATGAAAGCCGAGGCCTCGGTAAACGACACCTTTAAACGTCTGTCCGGGCGCAAGGGCTCCGACGATGTCGAAGCGGCGATGGTCGTGACCAATCCGGAAACCGGCGAGGTCCAGGCAATGATCGGCAGTCGTCAGGCCAGTTATGCCGGTTTCAACCGCGCACTGGATGCCGTGCGACCGATCGGCTCGTTGATCAAGCCTGCGGTTTATCTGACTGCGCTGGAAAAGCCGAGCCAGTACACCCTGACCAGTTGGCTGTCTGATGATCCGTTGTCGGTCAAAGGCGCGAACGGTCAGGTGTGGAAACCGCAGAACTACGACCGTCGCTCCCACGGCACCGTGTTCCTCTATCAAGGCCTGGCGCATTCCTACAACCTGTCGACCTCGCGTCTGGGCCTGGAAGTGGGCGTACCTAACGTACTCAAGACCTTGGGTCGTCTGGGCGTAACGCGTGAGTTCCCGGCATTCCCGTCGATGTTGCTTGGCGCCGGTGGCATGACCCCGATCGAAGTCGCGACCATGTACCAGACGCTGGCCAACGGTGGTTTCAATACGCCGATGCGCGGCATTCGCAGTGTGCTGACCGCCGAGGGCGAACCGCTCAAGCGTTATCCGTTCCAGATCGAGCAGCGTTTCGATCCGGCGTCCATCTATCTGATCCAGAACGCCATGCAGCGCGTGATGCGTGAAGGTACCGGCAGCTCGGTTTATAACGTGCTGCCCAAGACTTTGACGCTGGCGGGCAAGACCGGTACCAGTAACGATTCCCGGGACAGCTGGTTCGCCGGCTTCAGTCAGGATCTGCTGGCGGTGGTCTGGTTGGGGCGCGATGACAACGGCAAGACGCCGTTCACCGGGGCCACCGGTGCGTTGCAGGTCTGGACCAGTTTCATGCGCAAGGCCGATCCGCTACCGCTGGACATGCCGCAGCCGGACAATGTTGTACAGGCTTGGGTCGATTCGCGTACCGGGCAGGGTTCCGATGCCAACTGTCCGGGGGCGGTGCAGATGCCGTATATTCGCGGCAGCGAACCGCCACCCGGTGCCGCGTGTGCGGGCGAAACGCCTGCCTCCGGCGAGTCGGTGATGGATTGGGTCAAGGGCTGGATGAATTAAGCAAAGAGGGTTTCAAGTGAACAAGTGGTTGATTCCAGCGGTGACCGCCGTGGCTTTGCTCAGCGGCTGCTCTACCGTACAGCGTGGTTCGATTCCAGTGGTTGACTCCGGTACTGCGGTGTCCAACAGCGAACGTATTTCGGCCAATGGCGGCTTCCGTCAAACGACGGTGAAGCGTCCAGCACAGGGCCAGACCCAGGCGATTCCGCAAGGTGACACTGGCGTGGTGGTGATGGTGCCGGGTGGCGGCGCGACGACTTCTGCGCCGATCAGCTCCTCGCCAATCGTGCCGGGTCCGGCGTCCGGTGGTATCACGCCTGGGCCGTACAACCCATCAGCAGTTGAATCGGCGCCGATCAACTCGGGCACTTACAACATGCCTTCGACGCCGAGCGGAATTCCTTCGGCCAGCAGTGGCGGTGGACTTTCCGCCGACGAGCAACTGGATGGTCCGGTGCTCGCCTTGCTGACCACAGCGCAGCAGCAACAGGCCGGCGGCGACCTCAACGGTGCGTCCTCCAGCCTGGAGCGTGCTCAGCGAGTTGCCCCGCGTGAGCCGCAAGTGCTTTATCGCTTGGCGCAAGTGCGCATGGCCCAAGGTGATGCGCCGCAAGCCGAGCAGTTCGCCCGTCGTGCGCTGACCATGGCCAACGGTCGTCCGGACCTGCAGGCCAACCTGTGGGAAGTCATCGCTCAGTCCCGTGAGAAACAAGGCGATTCAGCGGGCGCCGCTCAGGCCCGTCAGAAGGCCAAGGTTTCGCTGTGATGGATGCCCGTTTCCCGAAAATCGCCGATCAGCTGTTGCTGATCGAGCGTGAACTGCGCACTCAAGGCTGGTGGGACGAGGTTCCGCCGTCGGCGGAAGCGTTGAGCAGTGTCGAGCCGTTTTCGGTCGATACGCTGGATTTCGAGCAGTGGCTGCAATGGATCTTCCTGCCGAAGATGAAATACATCCTTGAGGAGGATCTGCCATTGCCGAATGCCTCGGGGATTCAGGAAATGGCTGAAATGGTCTTCGCCCAGCGCAACCTGGGTGGCAAGGATCGGCAGCTTCAGGTGCTGCTTAAAGAGTTTGACCTGCTGATCACTGCCTCGCGCTAATACCGATTCTGTGTAGGAGCTGCCGAAGGCTGCGATCTATTGATCTTTAAAGTCAAAAGATCGCAGCCTCATTTCACTCGACAGCTCCTACAGTCCTGCAGATGCCTATTGGCAATTCTCGGCTATCTGTTTCTGAGCCTCGACAATGCGTTCCTGACGCTGCGCATCATCCAGCCGTCGCATCTGTCCCTCCACCTCTTCCCTCAAACGCGGATTGTTCTGCAATTGCGCAAGGTTCGTGCGTGCTTGCTCGCAAAACTGTTTGAGCTGCGCCTGTTGGTCGGCCACCTGTTTCTTCACCCTGTCATCAATCGCCTTCTGATCGCCCAATACACCGCTGCCCGGCATTGCCGCCGGTTTCGGTGGGGGCGAGGAGGGCGTCTGCAAGGTTGTCGACTGCTGACCCGGTGGCGGCTGCGCATCGAAGTGCGTGACCCCCTGGGCATCGACCCATTTGTAGATTTGAGCGGCCATGCACCATGGGCTGAGGCCGATCAGCAGAGTAAGGAGGAGCGTTCGCATGCTGATTCCTTGGCAAAATTGCGCAATTGACACTAACAGAGTAGCGGTTTTCAGGTTTTTTCTTGCGTTCTCATGTGCTTACCCACAATTAACCACACAGACGACTTGACTTGGAGAGGGCGAAACAGAAGAATCCAAAGTCCGCTGTAGAGGGACTGCCAGAAGCAGACCCACTCGGTAGATCATGAGGCGCACATCCGCGCCGACCTGTTACACCCGCAACGCGTTACCTCGCGCTGGGTGGGAAAGGCCCGCAACACTTGGGACGATCCCAATACTTGCTCAGTCAGTGCTGACGTAGTCGGCGACCACCGTCGCTCATGCTCTGCCGAGAAGTAAACCTATTAAGACCCGCCCCTTTTTTGTGGACGGTATTCTGGCGTTTTAGAGGTGAACAACGTGGAGCTTTTATCTGGCGGTGAGATGCTCGTCCGCTTCTTGCGTGACGAAGGCGTCAAATATATCTACGGGTACCCGGGTGGTGCTCTCCTGCATGTTTACGATGCCCTGTTCAAAGAACCGGAAGTGACTCACATTCTGGTTCGTCACGAACAAGCGGCAACCCATATGGCTGACGGTTATGCCCGTGCCACCGGTAAAGCCGGCGTGGTATTGGTGACGTCCGGTCCTGGCGCCACAAACGCCATTACCGGTATCGCGACCGCCTATATGGACTCGATTCCAATGGTGATCATTTCCGGTCAGGTGCCAAGCACCATGGTCGGCACCGACGCGTTCCAGGAAACCGACATGATCGGTATCTCCCGGCCGATCGTGAAGCACAGCTTCATGATCAAGCACGCCTCGGAAATCCCGGAAGTCATGAAGAAGGCCTTCTACCTGGCGCAATCCGGTCGTCCGGGGCCGGTCGTGGTCGATATCCCGAAAGACATGACCAACCCGGCCGAGAAGTTCGAATACATCTTCCCAAAGAAAGCCAAGCTGCGTTCCTACAGCCCGGCCGTTCGTGGTCACTCCGGGCAAATCCGCAAGGCAGCAGAAATGCTCCTGGCGGCCAAGCGTCCGGTCATGTACTCCGGTGGCGGCGTAATTCTCGGCAACGGTTCCGCACCGCTGACCGAACTGGCGAAAATGCTCAACCTGCCAGTGACCAACACCTTGATGGGCCTGGGTGGTTTCCCGGGGACTGATCGTCAGTTCATCGGCATGCTCGGCATGCACGGCAGTTACACCGCCAACCTGGCGATGCACCATGCTGACGTGATCCTGGCTGTCGGCGCACGCTTCGACGATCGCGTGATCAATGGCGCAGCGAAGTTCTGCCCGAACGCCAAGATCATTCACATCGACATCGACCCGGCTTCGATTTCCAAGACCATCAAGGCCGACGTGCCAATTGTTGGTCCGGTTGAGAGTGTTCTGACCGAAATGGTCGCGATTCTCAAGGAAATCGGCGAGACCCCGAACAAGGAGTCCGTGGCCAGTTGGTGGAAGCAGGTGGATGAATGGCGCGGTGATCGCGGCCTGTTCCCTTATGAAAAGGGCGACGGCAGCCTGATCAAGCCGCAGACCGTGATCGAAACCCTCTGCGAAGTGACCAAGGGCGATGCCTTCATCACTTCCGACGTGGGTCAGCACCAGATGTTCGCTGCGCAGTACTACACGTTCAACAAGCCGAATCGCTGGATCAACTCCGGTGGTCTGGGCACCATGGGCTTCGGTTTTCCGGCGGCCATGGGCATCAAGTTGAGCTTCCCGGATGACGACGTTGCCTGCGTCACCGGTGAAGGCAGTATCCAGATGAACATCCAGGAACTGTCGACCTGCCTGCAGTATGGCTTGCCAGTGAAAATCGTCATCCTCAACAACGGTGTTCTGGGGATGGTTCGTCAGTGGCAGGACATGAGCTACGGCAGCCGCCACTCACACTCCTACATGGAATCGCTGCCTGACTTCGTCAAGCTGGCTGAAGCCTACGGCCACGTTGGCGTACGCATCACCGAATCGAAAGATTTGAAGTCGAAGATGGCAGAAGCGTTCGCCATGAAGGATCGCCTGGTCGTGATCGATATTTCGGTCGACACCAGCGAGCACGTCTATCCGATGCAGATCAAAGACGGCTCGATGCGCGATATGTGGCTGAGCAAGACGGAGCGTACTTAATCATGCGGCACATTATTTCCTTGCTTCTGGAAAACGAACCCGGCGCTTTGTCTCGCGTAGTCGGCCTGTTCTCGCAGCGCAACTACAACATCGAAAGCCTGACCGTGGCCCCGACCGAAGACCCGACCCTGTCGCGTCTGACGCTGACCACTGTGGGCCACGATGAAGTCATCGAGCAGATCACCAAAAACCTGAACAAGCTGATCGAAGTGGTCAAGCTGGTGGACCTGTCGGAAAGCGCTCACATCGAGCGCGAACTGATGCTGGTCAAGGTCAAGGCCACTGGCGCCCAGCGCGCCGAGATCAAACGCACCACCGATATTTACCGTGGACAGATCGTCGACGTCAGCGCCAGCGTGTATACCGTTCAATTGACCGGTACCAGCGACAAGCTCGACAGCTTCATTCAGTCCATCGGCACCGCATCGATTCTGGAAACCGTCCGTAGCGGCGTGACCGGCATTGCCCGCGGCGACAAAGTACTCAGCATCTAAACCAAATTAGCGAATGGCCTGAACGGCCTGGATATAAAGGGGAAATTCATGAAAGTTTTCTACGATAAAGACTGCGACCTGTCGATCATCCAGGGCAAGAAAGTTGCCATCATCGGTTACGGTTCCCAGGGCCACGCCCAAGCGTGCAACCTGAAAGACTCCGGTGTCGACGTTACCGTTGGTCTGCGTAAAGGTTCGGCCACTGTTGCCAAAGCTGAAGCTCACGGCCTGAAAGTGACCGACGTTGCTTCCGCTGTTGCTGCCGCCGACCTGGTCATGATCCTGACCCCGGACGAGTTCCAGTCCTCGCTGTACAAAAACGAAATCGAGCCGAACATCAAGAAAGGCGCCACCCTGGCCTTCTCCCACGGCTTCGCGATCCACTACAACCAGGTTGTTCCGCGTGCCGACCTCGACGTGATCATGATCGCGCCGAAAGCTCCGGGTCACACCGTACGTTCCGAGTTCGTGAAGGGCGGCGGTATCCCTGACCTGATCGCTATCTACCAGGACGCCTCGGGCAACGCCAAAAACGTTGCGCTGTCCTACGCCGCTGGCGTTGGTGGCGGTCGTACCGGCATCATCGAAACCACCTTTAAGGACGAGACCGAAACCGACCTGTTCGGCGAACAAGCCGTTCTGTGCGGCGGTACCGTTGAACTGGTAAAAGCCGGTTTCGAAACCCTGGTTGAAGCTGGCTACGCGCCGGAAATGGCCTACTTCGAGTGCCTGCACGAACTGAAGCTGATCGTTGACCTCATGTACGAAGGCGGTATCGCCAACATGAACTACTCGATCTCCAACAACGCTGAGTACGGCGAGTACGTGACCGGTCCGGAAGTGATCAACGCCGAATCCCGTCAGGCCATGCGCAACGCCCTGAAACGTATTCAGGACGGCGAATACGCCAAAATGTTCATCAGCGAAGGCGCAACCGGCTACCCTTCGATGACCGCCAAGCGTCGTAACAACGCCGCTCACGGTATCGAAGTCATCGGCGAGCAACTGCGCTCCATGATGCCGTGGATCGGTGCCAACAAGATCGTCGACAAAGCCAAAAACTAAGTCGTTGTCTCTTGTATGAAAAAACGCGGCCTCGGCCGCGTTTTTTCGTTTGAGGCGGTGGTTCTGGTATAAAGCTGCAGCGTTTGTGGCCGAACTGTCGTCCTCAAGCATCTGTCGAATTTTCTTCAAACCGTTGCAAGGTAATGTCCATGAGCGAACGTCCCGAAGAGCCGAACAAGGCTTCTGACGCCGAAAGCCTGTTGCCCATCGATGAACACATCGAAGAAGGGCACGACGCAGAAGGTCGTAAAGTCCGGCATCGTGGTATCTATCTGCTGCCGAACCTGTTCACCACTGCAAACCTGTTCGCAGGGTTTTACTCCATCATCAACTCGATGAGCGCCCAGGCTGCGTTGAGTGCCGGTGATTCGGCGAACGCTAGCAAGTATTTCGCGTTCGCCGCGATCGCGATTTTCGTCGCCATGGTGCTCGACGGCCTCGACGGTCGTGTCGCGCGCATGACCAATACGCAAAGTGCCTTTGGCGCCGAGTACGACTCGCTGTCGGATATGGTCGCGTTCGGTGTTGCACCGGCGTTGCTGGCATTCGGTTGGGCGTTGGGCGACATGGGCAAGGTCGGCTGGATGGTTGCCTTCATCTATGTAGCAGGCGCGGCGTTGCGTCTGGCGCGTTTCAATACGCAGGTTGGCACGGCGGATAAACGTTACTTCATCGGTCTGGCCAGTCCGGCAGCGGCCGGTGTGGTGGCGGGGATTGTCTGGGCATTCAGTGATTACGGGATCCAGGGTTCGAAGATGTCGTTCCTGGTCGCGTTGATGGTGGCGGCTGCCGGCATGCTGATGGTCAGCAACATCAAGTACAACAGCTTTAAAGAGCTGGACTTGAAGGGGCGCGTACCGTTTGTGGCGATTCTTGCGGTAGTGCTGGTGTTTGCCGTGGTGTTTAGCGATCCACCGCGCATTCTGCTGTTGGTGTTCCTTGCCTACGCCGCTTCCGGCCCGGTGCAGTACTTATTGCATCTTCGTCGGCACAAAAAAGCCGAGTGATGTAATTTCCCGCATACTCCGCAGTCTATGGGTGCATCTGTCCTCCAAAGCTGCGGAGTTGCCATGTTGATCAAAGTCCCCAAAGCGTCCGACTGCCACGAGTCGGATGTCACGCCTGAAGCTATTTATCTTTCTCGCCGCCAATTATTGGGGGGCACTGCTGCCGGTATCGCCGTCAGCAGCCTGCCGCGCTGGGCCAATGCCGACGATGCGGCGCGGTATGCCGATGTCGAGCCGGGCAAGGCACCTGCATGGTTCACTGAGAAGCTGCCTTCTACTAAATGGGGAGCGGTCAACGTCAAGGATGAGGCGATCACGCCTTATAAAGACGCCACTCACTACAACAACTTTTATGAGTTCGGTACCGACAAGGGCGACCCGGCGGCGAATGCGGGCTCGCTGAAAACCGAACCATGGAGTGTGGTGGTCGACGGGGAGGTGGGTAAGCCAGGGCGCTATGCGCTGGAAGACTTCATGAAGCCGTACCAATTGGAAGAGCGCATCTATCGCTTGCGCTGTGTCGAGGCGTGGTCGATGGTCATTCCGTGGATCGGTTTTCCAATCTCGGCGCTGCTCAAGCAGGTCGAGCCAACGTCCAAGGCCAAATACATCCGTTTTGAAACCTTGCAGGATCCCAAGAGCATGCCTGGCCAGCGTTCAGGGTTTGCCCTGATCGATTGGCCTTATGTAGAAGGCTTGCGGTTGGATGAGGCGATGAATCCACTGGCGATTCTGGCGGTTGGTATGTATGGCCGCGAGTTACCGAATCAGAACGGTGCGCCTCTGCGCTTGGTGGTGCC
>NZ_CP186501.1:4015000-4625000 GCF_054790525.1 Pseudomonas sp. Mb7 | reverse complement strand
CGGGATCTTAAGGCCGAGAGCTGATGACGAGTGTTCTTTTAGAACACGAAGTGGTTGATGCCATGCTTCCAAGAAAAGCTTCTAAGCTTCAGGTAACCAGGAACCGTACCCCAAACCGACACAGGTGGTTGGGTAGAGAATACCAAGGCGCTTGAGAGAACTCGGGTGAAGGAACTAGGCAAAATGGCACCGTAACTTCGGGAGAAGGTGCGCCGGTGAGGGTGAAGGACTTGCTCCGTAAGCTCATGCCGGTCGAAGATACCAGGCCGCTGCGACTGTTTATTAAAAACACAGCACTCTGCAAACACGAAAGTGGACGTATAGGGTGTGACGCCTGCCCGGTGCCGGAAGGTTAATTGATGGGGTTAGCTAACGCGAAGCTCTTGATCGAAGCCCCGGTAAACGGCGGCCGTAACTATAACGGTCCTAAGGTAGCGAAATTCCTTGTCGGGTAAGTTCCGACCTGCACGAATGGCGTAACGATGGCGGCGCTGTCTCCACCCGAGACTCAGTGAAATTGAAATCGCTGTGAAGATGCAGTGTATCCGCGGCTAGACGGAAAGACCCCGTGAACCTTTACTATAGCTTTGCACTGGACTTTGAATTTGCTTGTGTAGGATAGGTGGGAGGCTTTGAAGCGTGGACGCCAGTTCGCGTGGAGCCATCCTTGAAATACCACCCTGGCAACTTTGAGGTTCTAACTCAGGTCCGTTATCCGGATCGAGGACAGTGTATGGTGGGTAGTTTGACTGGGGCGGTCTCCTCCTAAAGAGTAACGGAGGAGTACGAAGGTGCGCTCAGACCGGTCGGAAATCGGTCGTAGAGTATAAAGGCAAAAGCGCGCTTGACTGCGAGACAGACACGTCGAGCAGGTACGAAAGTAGGTCTTAGTGATCCGGTGGTTCTGTATGGAAGGGCCATCGCTCAACGGATAAAAGGTACTCCGGGGATAACAGGCTGATACCGCCCAAGAGTTCATATCGACGGCGGTGTTTGGCACCTCGATGTCGGCTCATCACATCCTGGGGCTGAAGCCGGTCCCAAGGGTATGGCTGTTCGCCATTTAAAGTGGTACGCGAGCTGGGTTTAGAACGTCGTGAGACAGTTCGGTCCCTATCTGCCGTGGACGTTTGAGATTTGAGAGGGGCTGCTCCTAGTACGAGAGGACCGGAGTGGACGAACCTCTGGTGTTCCGGTTGTCACGCCAGTGGCATTGCCGGGTAGCTATGTTCGGGAAAGATAACCGCTGAAAGCATCTAAGCGGGAAACTTGCCTCAAGATGAGATCTCACTGGAACCTTGAGTTCCCTGAAGGGCCGTCGAAGACTACGACGTTGATAGGTTGGGTGTGTAAGCGCTGTGAGGCGTTGAGCTAACCAATACTAATTGCCCGTGAGGCTTGACCATATAACACCCAAGCAATTTGCGTCGAAGAGACCAGATTGCGGTGTGTGAAGACGAAACGAACCGAAAGTTCGATGTTCACAAACACCGAAAGCTATCACATACCCAATTTGCTGAAGCGAGGCCACAAGGCCACGAGTCAGTACCCGAATTTCTTGACGACCATAGAGCGTTGGAACCACCTGATCCCATCCCGAACTCAGCAGTGAAACGATGCATCGCCGATGGTAGTGTGGGGTTTCCCCATGTGAGAGTAGGTCATCGTCAAGATTAAATTCCGAAACCCCAATTGCGAAAGCAGTTGGGGTTTTGTTTTGCCCGCGGGAAAGTTTTTTACTCGCGACAACGAACAAATTTGCACAGTTATTTTCGAATCAGAACACTAGAATAGCCCCACCTTATTCGGAGCCAGAGCCTTTATGTCAGAGTCGGTTGACGCCCCCGGGCTGTCAGATTTACCGCTGGAAGACTTGGTGGCCTGTCACGAGTGCGACCTGCTGATGCGCAAGCCACAACTTGCCCATGGCGAAAAAGCCCTCTGCCCACGCTGCGGTTACGAGTTGTATGCCCACCGCCATAACGTGGTGCAGCGCAGCCTTGCCTTGGTGATTGCAGCATTGCTGCTGTACATCCCGGCAAACTTTTTACCCATCATGCAACTCAATATCCTCGGACAGTCTTCGCAGGATACGGTCTGGAGCGGCGTGGTCGGCTTGTTCAACACGGACATGCAGGGTGTTTCGATCGTCGTATTCCTGTGCAGCATGGCCATTCCGCTGTTGAAGTTGCTGTGCCAGTTATTCGTCTTGCTAACGATCCGCTTCGATGTCGGTCGCAGTTACGGTTTGTTGCTTTACCGTATTTATCACCACCTCAAAGACTGGGGAATGCTCGAGGTCTACCTCATGGGCGTACTGGTGGCGATCGTCAAACTGGCGGACATGGCGGCCATCACCGTCGGTCTCGGCCTAGCGTGTTTCATTAGCTTGTTATTAGTGCAGGTATGGCTGGAGGTGGTGATGTCACCGCATCAGATCTGGCAGGCGCTATCAGGGGAAGATGCTCATGCGGGCGATTGATGCGGGCATTCTGGTCTGTACCGAATGTCATGAGTTGAACAGGCAGGAAGCGGACACCGACGAGCAAACCTGCACCCGCTGTGGTGCATTGGTCCACGCTCGCAGGCCAAACAGCCTCACCCGCACCTGGGCACTGCTGATCACGGCAGCGATCATCTATATACCGGCCAATGTCTTGCCGATCATGACTGTCAGTTCTTTGGGGCAGGGTGATCCGAGCACTATCATGTCCGGCGTGATCCAGTTGGTGCAGCACGGCATGATTCCGATTGCTGCGGTGGTGTTTATCGCCAGTATTCTGGTGCCGACCTTCAAACTGGTGGGCATCGCGCTGCTGCTGTTTTCGGTGCAACGACGTCAGCCGCTGTCCGCCCGTCAGCGCATCTGGATGTACCGTTTTATCGAGTTTATTGGCCGCTGGTCGATGCTCGATATTTTTGTGATCGCCATTCTCGTGGCGGTCGTCAACTTCGGCCGGCTTGCCAGTGTCGAAGCCAATCTTGGCGCCATCGCCTTCGCCAGTGTGGTGATTCTGACGATGCTCGCCGCAGTAACTTTCGATCCCCGACTGATTTGGGATAACACGGAGTCGGACGACGACCATGACTGATTTGCCCGTAGCGAAAACTCGACCGGCTTCGAACTGGTCTGCCATTTGGGTACTGCCTCTGATCGCGCTGATCATCGGCGGCTGGCTTGGCTGGCGTGCCTATTCCGAGACCGGGATCGAAATTCAGATCCGCTTCGAGAGTGGCGAAGGTATTCAGGCCAACAAGACCGAGGTCATGTACAAAGGCATGCCGGTCGGTAAGGTCAAGGCGCTCAAGCTCGACGACGAAGGCAACTCCAAAGGCGTGATCGCCACCGTCGAGATGAACAAAGACGTCGAGCAATACCTCAAGACCAGCACGCGTTTCTGGCTGGTCAAACCGAGCGTGACGCTGGCCGGCATCACCGGTCTGGAAACCCTGGTCTCGGGTAACTACGTGGCCATCAGCCCCGGCGAAGGGGAACCGACGCGCAAGTTCAAGGCGCTTGCCGAAGAGCCGCCGCTGTCGGATGCCAAACCCGGCCTGCATCTGACCATCAAGGCGGATCGTCTCGGTTCGCTGAATCGTGGCAGCCCGGTGTTCTACAAACAGATCAAGGTTGGCCAGATCAAAAGCTACGTGCTTTCGGAAGATCAAAGCACCGTTGAGCTGAAAGTCTTCATTGAGCCGACCTACGCCAAACTGGTGCGCAAACACACGCGTTTCTGGAACGCCAGCGGCATCAGCATCGACGCCAACCTGTCCGGGGTGAAAGTGCGCAGCGAATCGCTGGCCAGCATCGTCGCCGGCGGCATCGCCTTCGCTACGCCGGAGAACCGCAAGGACAGCCCGCCGACCGATCCAAGCCTGCCGTTCCGTCTCTACGAAGATTTCGATGCTGCTGCGGCCGGGATCCGGGTGAAGGTCAAACTCAGCGACTTCGAAGGCCTGCAGGCTGGCCGCACGCCGGTGATGTACAAAGGCATTCAGGTCGGCAACCTGAAAGCATTGAAGGTCGACCCCGATCTGAACAGCGCCACTGCCGAGCTGACTCTTGATCCGTTGGCCGAAGACTATCTGGTCGACGGCACCCAGTTCTGGGTGGTCAAACCGTCGATTTCTCTGGCCGGTATCACCGGGCTGGAAGCGCTGGTGAAAGGTAACTACATCGCCGTGCGCCCGGGTGACAAGGGCGCTGCGCCGAAACGCGAGTTCGAGGCTCGGCCGAAGGCGCCGCCGCTGGATCTGCGTTCGCCGGGGCTGCACCTGGTGTTGTTCACCGATGTCCTTGGCTCCATCGATGTTGGCAGTCCGATTTTGTACAAGCAGGTCAAGGTCGGTTCGGTGCAGAGCTACCAGTTCTCCAAGACCCGCAAGCAACTGGTCATCGGTGTTCACATCGAAAAGGAATACGAAAACCTGGTCAATGCGTCGACGCGCTTCTGGAATGTCAGCGGCATCACGCTGACCGGCGGACTGACCGGCGGCATTCAAGTGAAGAGCGAATCGCTGCAGACCCTGATGGCCGGTGGCATCGCTTTTGAAACACCGCAGGCCAAGGCGCCGTTGCAGAAGCGTATTCCACGTTTCCGCCTGTTCGCCAACCATGATGAGGCGAATCAGAAAGGCGCGGTGGTGACGATCAAAGTCGATCGCGCTGATGGTCTGCGCAGTGGCACCCCGGTGCGCTTCAAGGGACTGGATGTCGGCAAGATCGAAAGTGTCGATCTGACCGATGATCTGCAATCGGTGATCCTCACGGCGCGGATTACCGAAGTGCCGGAGAAGATCGCCCGGGTCGGCAGCCAATTCTGGGTGGTCAAACCTGAGCTGGGCCTGATCAAGACAGAAAATCTGGAAACCCTGGTGACCGGAAAATACATAGAAGTGCAACCGGCGGCGAAGAGTCTGGGGCCGCAGAAGAACTTCGTGGCGCTAGCCAATGCGCCGGAAGTGACCAAGCAAGAGGCGGGTCTGAGTCTGGTCTTGAGCGCGGCCCGTCGTGGTTCGCTGAAACCGGGTGTGCCAGTGACTTACCGTGAAATTACCGTGGGCAAAGTCACCGGTTATGAACTGGGCCAGACCGCTGATCGAGTGTTGGTGCACATTCTGATCGAGCCGAAATACGCACCGTTGGTGCGCAGCGGGAGCCGGTTCTGGAACACCAGTGGTGTCGGGTTTGATATCGGTTTGTTCAATGGGCTGACGGTGCGCACCGAGTCGCTGGAGACGGCGATTCAGGGTGGGATTGCCTTCGCAACGCCGGATGGCGAGCGCATGGGTAACCCGGCGCGGGCTGAGCAGACGTTCCCGTTGTTCGACAAGTTTGAGGATGAGTGGCTGACGTGGGCGCCGAAGATTTCCCTCGGTAAGTGATTCTATGGTGTCTGAAGTGGCGCCATCGCGAGCAGGCAAAATCAGCACAAACCCCAAGCCATAAAAAAGGGCCGCGATCCAAACAGATCGCGGCCCTTTTTATTGCCTTCAGTTAATGCCGATC
Source organism: Pseudomonas sp. Mb7 (assembly GCF_054790525.1). Taxonomy (NCBI): domain Bacteria; kingdom Pseudomonadati; phylum Pseudomonadota; class Gammaproteobacteria; order Pseudomonadales; family Pseudomonadaceae; genus Pseudomonas; species Pseudomonas sp. Mb7. The sequence goes on along the minus strand of NZ_CP186501.1, from coordinate 4,619,488 downwards.
AAACCGCATCCAGCTCCGGTTCATCCGCTTCAACATTCAGCGTTGCCTTGACCACATCATGGCGACGGATGTACTTCCAGTCCGCCTCATCGATGTAAATGCCCGCCGGGCCGCTGCCGCCTTCCAGGTCGATCGCGACACTGGCGCAGACCTGCGGCTTCACACTCGCCAGAATCGGCACGAAACCCAGTTGCAGACTGGTTTCCAGCAGTGCGGCCTGGTTCTTCTCGTCGATGTCCGCCGCCTCATCGAGGTAATACGGCAGACGTACGCGACCGGCCTGATCGCGGTCCATCAAGTGCAGCAACAAATACATGTTGGTCAGCGCTTTGATGGTCATGGTCGTGCCGTTGGACGCCGCGCCATCGATGTCTGTGTGGATTACTGGCTGGCCGTTGACCTTGGTGATCTCGAAGGCCAGTTCGAACAAGTCCTTGAGGCCGAGTTGGTTGTGGTTTGCCGCCACCAGCCGCGCCAGGTATTCCTTGGCTTCTTCGTTCTTGTTGTCCTGCTCGGCGCTCTGGCTGAGATCGAACACCGACAGGGTTTCGCCTTCTTCGTACTGACCGGCGCTGTGGATGATCTGGTCGATGTGCTTGAGCGCTTCCTTGTTCGGCGCGAGGACGATGCGGAAGCTCTGCAGGTTGGAGACCTGACGCTTGTTGATCTCGCGGTTGAACAGCGCCAGTTGATGCTCGAGGCTGTCGTAGTCGCTGCGAATGTTGCGCAGGGTCCGGGCGATGTCGGTGACCGCCGCGCGACGGGCCTTGCCCAGGGTCAGCGCCTCATCGGTACGGTGCGCGTAAGCGTTGATCAGCAACGACAGACGGCGCTCCATGTCGTCTTCGCTGTCGAACTTGGCCACGCCTTTTAGACGCACTTGCGCGTACAGCGCTTCGATCTGACCATCGGCGCGAAGCAAGCCTTGCCAGCTGTCCTGATAGTCGTTGAGCAGTGGCAATAGGTTGTCCATCGAATCGTCGACCGGATCCATGAACGGCGTACCGAACGGCAGATCCGCCGGCAGCAGCTGACGACGGCGCAGCGCGTCGTCGAGGGTGCGTTGCTTGGCTTCCATGTCGGCGATCTGCCGGCCGACCAGTTGCAGCTTGGCCGACAGTTGCTGGACGCGCTCGGTGAACGCATCGCTGGAACGCTTGAGTTCGTCCTGGGCGCCTTCCATCTGCGCCAGTTGCTCGAGCTTGTCGCCTTCCTCGGCACTCAGAGTCTGGGTGCGGCGGAAATCTTCCAGCGCCTTCTGCGCGTCCAGCACTTGCTGGTACAGCGCTTCGGTCTGGGTTTTGCTCGCGGCGCGGTCGGCGGCTACAGCCTGTTGAGTCTTGAGTTGCTTGAGCTCTTTTTCCAGACGCTCTTTCTGATCGCGCAGCGCGGCACGGTCAGCCAAGGCTTGCAGCGCCGGCGGCTCGATGTGCGAGATGTCGATCGACAGGCCAGGCACTTCAAAACGCTCGCCTTTGAAGCCATCGAGAATCAGCTCAACGGATTTGACCCACTCGCCATCTTCGTCGAGGGTAATGCCGTGTTCGCCCAGCGGCAGACTGAACAGCGCGCTGTTGAACAGGCGCATCAAACGCTCGACGTCCTGCTGCGAGAACTCTTCGCGCAGGCGGGCGTAGCTGTTGTTGTCGGCGTGATCGAGTTGCTGTTTCACCGACTTCAGGCGTTTTTCCAGATCGCGCACGCGCTCTTCCAGATCTTCAGCGCTGAACTGACGGGATTGCGCCAAGGCACCGGCCAGTTCGTCGTGCGCGTCTTTGGCCGCGAGCAATTGTTGCTCGAGCACTTTGACGTCATCGACCAGGGCGAAGCGATTCTTCAGTACCGACAATTCGCCGAGCCAGCGCTGGATGCCGGAAATCTCCCGCTCCAGACGCATCAGTTCCTGAGTGCCGCCGCGCTGATCGTTTTGCAGACTGTCCTGCTCGCCACGATAGTGATCGGCCTGGATGGTCAGCTCTTCTTTGCGCGCACTGGCGTAGTCCGACCAGGTGCCGAGCAACGAGTCGAGCAGCGGCGACAGGCGATGCAGTTTGCCGCGCAGTATGTCGCGCTGTTTCACGCCGTTGGCCAAGGCCTCAACCAGCGGGCCGGCCGCGACCAGCGAGTTGTAGTCCTGTTCCATGCGCCGCACATCGCGGAAGGCTTCTTCACACGCGGCGATGTAATCGACGCTACCGGAACGCAGGCTGTGTTCGAAGGCATCGAGGAACAACTGCTTGAGCTTGGCTGCGGTGATTTCGCGCATGTGCAGCAGGTTGATAAACAGCGCACGGAAGGTCTTCAGGCTCTGCTCGCTGGTGGAGCGCAGCGGGATCAGCGTCAGGTCGAGCGGGATCGACGTGTGACCGCCAACCAGCAAACGACGCAGTTCGTCCGGCTTGAGTTCGTAGGCTTTCAGGCCTTCTTTCTCAAGGTTGCTGAACAGCTCTTTCTGGCGCAGGCAGGTGTCGTTCTTCTGGTAATGCGCCAGATCGAGTTTGCCGGCATAGGCAAAGAACTGGTGACCGAAACCACCGCCCGGGCCGCGACCGACCACGCCGATCACGTGCGGGCCGTGGGGCAGGTTCACTTCGACAAGGATGTAGCTGGTGTCGGAAGCGAAGTAGAAGCGCCGCGATTGTTCCAGGCTGTATTTGCCGAAACTCATGTCCGACATGCGCGCCAGAATCGGGAACTGCAAGGCGTTGATCGACGCCGATTTACCGAGGTTGTTCGCGCCGTAAACCGACAGCGGTTCTTCCAGCGGGAACAGGCCGAGGCTGTAACCGGCGGTGTTCAAAAGGGCAAAGCGGCGGATGCCGTAGCGTTCCTGGCTCATGCGTCGGACTCCTGTTCTTCGGCAATGGCGCGGGCCAATGCATCTTCTTCGCTCTCTTCCTCAAATTCGGAGAGATCGAGCGGGTCGTCGGTTTCGAGGAATTTGGCTTCCGCCGCTTCATCAATCAGCACTGGCGCCGGCAACGGCAGAACGCTGTGCACGCTGGCCGCCAGATCGCGGTCCTGCTGCACCGACAGGCACACGTCGAGGAAGCGGTGCATCGGCGGCAGGAAGCGGTACACGCCGTTTTCTTCGCTGGCAAAGCCGAGTTGAGTCATGCGGCGCATGATCTTTTCTTCGAGCTCTTCAACGGTCTGCACTTCGGCCTGAATGAACAGGTCGCGGTACTTCTCCAGTAGCGATGGCAGTTCTTCACGGCCGAGGCTGCCGCCATCGAGCACGGCGATCGGGTCGCGGCCCTGATCGGCCAGGTGCTCGACGAGGATGAAGGTGAATAGCGCCAGACGCTGCGCAGTCTTGTTTACCGCCGCAGCGGCCATGTCCGGCACAAAGTAGTAGAAACCTCGGGTATCGCAAACCAGTTCAAAACCCAGCGCCTTGAACAGCGTGCGGTATTGATCCTGGAAGTTCGACAATTGCGCGTACAGCTCCGGATCGCGGCGGCTGACGTGGTAACCCTTGAACAGCTCGCGGAAGATCGGCGCGAGTTGCGACAGTTCGGAAAGATCAAGATGCATTGGGGATGCTCGCAGAATTCTCGGCGGCGCTGTCGCTGGCCGAGAGCAGGGCGAAGGAGCGCAGGCTGACCTGGTGCTCGTGAGTGTGGTATTCGCGGCGTTCCAGACGCTCACGCTTGAAGCGCTTTTCTCGCGACAGGCGCGAGAACCAGTAGAGCAATTCGTCGGTGGCGCCGTCCGGTTCCTGCTCGAGCAGCCAGGTCATCAGATCCGGCATCGGCAAGGCTTCTTCGCAGCGGTCGACCATCTCGCGCACGGTGCGGGGCGCGCGTGGGGCTTCGCCCTTCTGGGTCTTGTGCGCCTTGGGGAAACGCGCCGGTTTTGGCTCGAAACGCGCCAACGCATAGACGTAGGCTTCGACCTGACTGGCGCTGCCGAGGAAGGTGCTTTGCGGGCGGGTGAACAGCGGCATCGCGGCTTGCGGCACGGCGTCGATGCCTTTACGCCGAATCGCCGCCAGGGCCAACGCGGCGCCACGGGTAACGGCGTTGTGCCGGCGCGCTTCTTCACGCAGCGGCAGCAGCAGTTCGCGGGCGTGACGCAACGTCAGTTGGGCGCTGGTCTGCATCTCGAGGATGCGTGCGTGGGTGCGCAGCAGCATGTCGTCGTCGACCAGATGGCCGAGGCGTTGCTGTTCGCTGAGCATCTTCAGCAATACAGTTTCGACCTTGCGCACGCCTTGTTCGAAGGCGCCGTCGGCGTTTACCAGATCGATCATCGGCTCGACGTATTCGTCCCACGTTGCCAACACTTCGGCGTAACGCTGACGCAATGGAATCTGCCGGTCGCTGGTCTTCGCGCGTTCTGCGACGGCGACCAGCGCCTGTTCGTCGTTGTCGAGCTTCTTCAGTACGTCGCGCACGCGCATGTCGAGCAGGCGCAACTGGCGGGCGAGGTCGTGGCCATCGCGGACTTCGAATGCGTCCTGGATATACCCGGCCAGACGTTCGAGGTGACGCAAATAGGCTTCGATTTCCAGGCACAGGCCCAGTCGGTGCTCGCGACGCAGATAAGCGAGGAAATCGTGGATCTGTGCGTTCAGCTCGAAACGGTTCGGGCTTTTCGCCACCGGAATCAGGATATCGAGGCGAATCCACACGTCGAGCAGGCTGGTGATGTCCTGCGGCGTGCTGTCCAGTTGTTGGGCGGCCAGTTGCGAGCGCAGTTCGTTGAGGCTCAATGTGCCTTGGTCGAAGTGCTCACACAGTGGCTCAAGCAGTGCCCAGTGTTCAGCGAGGGCGCGCAAGACGCGCTTGGGTTCGATCATCGGAATGCCCGGCTGGTTGGCAATGAAAAGCGGCGATTGTACTGCATCACGAAGGATGCGATTCACTCTCGGGACGGGCTGTCGCATTCTTTGTATAAAGAGCGTGGGTAAAGCGCCTCGTGAAAGAGTATCGATCTACAACGGGCGATCTTGAACGAAGGGCGGTAGAATCAGCGCACTTCAGTTATCCACAAGTGGCCGACCCTTGCTAATCGAGTCCCGCCGCCGCGCCTATTTGAACGCCATGCAGGTGGTCAACTGGCTGCCGCGCACCGAATTGCCCTTCGCCGCACCGTCGCGGCCCGAGCTGCTGGACATGCCCGAGCCGGAGGTAGAAGCGCCGGTTGTGTCCGCGCCGCAAGCCGATGCGCCGGAGCAAACGGCTGCCGCTCGTCCGGTCGAACGGCCGAAAATCGAAGTACCGCGGCCGTCGTTGGCGAGTACCCGCACCGGTGCCAAACCGGTAGAAGAGGCCGACGACACGCCAGTCGTCGCCAAACCGGCACCGGTGCCACCACCGCGTTTCGCCCTGCAATTACTGCGCGCCGGGCGATGCCTGCTGCTGGTCGAGTTACCCACAGGCGAACCGTTCCAGAGCCGTGATCCCGCCTATTTGCTGCTGAAAGACATGCTGCGCGCCGCCGGTCTGCCGGATGCGCCGCAAATCGTCGGTGAGCCGGTGCGCTGGCCGTGGCTCAATCGCGGCACCATGGATCAAGGCCCGGAGGCGGCGCGTGATTTCGTTCAGGGTTTCCTTTCCGTGCAAATGGAAGCCGCACCCTGCGCCTGTCTGTGGCTGATCGGCCTTCCGGCGGTGCGTTTTGCCGGTGAAGCGGATGCCGAAGCGTTCAATCGTGAGTTGCAGATCGAAGGTCTGGGCTCGGCCTGGGCCATTCCCGGTCTGGAATTGTTAATGGAAGAGCCACAGCGCAAGGCCGCTGTGTGGCAAGCCATGCGTCGGCTGATGGCGCGCTGGAAAGAATCGAATGAGTGACGCTGTATCGTTCCGCCCGATGACCGAGGCGGATCTGGAAACCGTGCTGAAAATCGAGTACGCCGCGTACAGCCACCCGTGGACCCGGGGGATTTTTCTCGACGGCCTGGGTAAATACCAGATATGGCTGATGTTCGAAGGTGAGCAACAGGTTGGCCACGGGGTGGTGCAGATCATTCTCGATGAGGCGCACCTGCTCAACATTACCGTCAAACCGGAAAATCAGGGGCGTGGGCTGGGGCTGACGTTGCTTGAGCATCTGATGTCGCGGGCGTATGCGGCTTCTGCGCGAGAATGTTTTCTGGAAGTGCGTGACAGCAATACGGGCGCGTTCAAGTTGTATGAACGTTATGGCTTCAATGAGATTGGCCGGCGTCGGGATTATTATCCGGCGGTGGGTGGGCGTGAAGATGCTGTGGTCATGGCCTGCACCCTGGTTGACTGATTACCTGTAGGAGCTGCCGAAGGCTGCGATCTTTTGATTTTATTTTTGATGTTACGGAACAAGATCAAAAGATCGCAGCCTTCGGCAGCTCCTACAGGGACCGAGTTTCAGCTTAAGTGATCAACGGTTGCCATCCAGCGGATCGCGCCGCGCCAGCTCTGCCTCATCCAGCCCATTGCCACCGCCAATGTCATCTTCATCGACGATGCTCAGATCCCAATCGGCCTGATTGCCTTCCCCGGCCTCTTCGGCATCCCGCGCGCCATCTTCATGAATCAGCGTTTCTGGACTGAGGTCATCGTCGGTGGGTTCATGATCACTGACTGAAGCCCCGGTCATACCCGCCTCGCGCACCCGTTCACGCGGCATCAACTGCTCGCGTTCACGCTCGGGAATCTCATCACCGATTTTCGCACTGGGTTCGTCTTCATCGAAATCCAGCTCATGCACCGAACCCATGCGGTCTTCGTTATCATCGATGGGCTCCGGTTGCACCGCATCGTAAGGGCGTCGTGAATCAGTCATGGCAATTCCTCATACTGTGGGCCTTACTTAGGTGGACTCACCGGGCACACGAGAATTCCAATGAAATCACTTGCGGTGACGGCGTGACCCCGACGGGTGGTCGTCTGTCATACCAGCGCATCTTTCTTGAGGCCTTACAGCATGCATGACTTACAAGACCTGATTGATAACAACGAGCGTTGGGCTGACGCGATCACCAAGGAAGACCCGGATTTCTTCGCCAAGTTGGCGCGCCAGCAAACGCCGGAATATCTGTGGATCGGCTGTTCCGACGCACGTGTACCGGCCAACGAGATCGTCGGCATGCTGCCGGGTGATCTGTTCGTGCACCGCAACGTTGCCAACGTGGTGCTGCACACCGACCTCAATTGCCTGTCGGTGATCCAGTACGCGGTCGATGTGCTCAAGGTTAAACACATTCTCGTCACCGGCCACTACGGCTGCGGCGGTGTACGCGCCTCGATGCAGGATCGTCAGTTCGGTCTGATCGACGGCTGGCTGCGTTCGATCCGCGATCTGTACTACGAAAAACGTGAAGAACTGGCCAAGTTACCGACCGAAGAAGAGCAGGTTGATCGCATGTGCGAACTCAACGTGATCCAGCAAGTGGCTAACGTCGCCCACACCAGCATCATCCAGAACGCCTGGCATCGCGGGCAGAGCCTGTCGATCCACGGTTGCATCTACGGCATCAAGGACGGTCGCTGGAAAAGCCTGAACACCACCATCAGTGGTTTCGAGCAATTGCCGCCGCAATACCGTTTGCGTCCGGTTGGCGCGTTGTAAACGGCCTTTCAGCGCAAACCCGAGTGCCGCCAGCGCTGTAAAAAGTGCTGGCCCTCGATGCTGGGCGGTTCGTCGTAACCGGTGATCCACCCTCGACAGCGTTTGGCTCCGCAGCCGCAGGCAAACTGATGCAGCAGTTTGTCTTCGGTGGCGGCGTAGTCCATGGTCAGCCGCTCCCCCCTGTGGATATCTTTCAACGCCCACAACCACAGCTCGCTCATGTCGAGAAACACGTTGGGGTCGCAGGCGTGTTCGATCAAACCGCAAAAGCGCGGATCGTAAATGTGGATGCCCGTCAGCATCTGTCGGGTCTGTCGGCAGCGATAGGGCAGTAGTTGCCCTGACACCCGGCACATCCGATGGCTTTGCAGAAACTCACGCCGCGCCGCGACCCCCATAGGGCTGGCGTGCGCATCGTGGATGATTTCGAAATCGGCACTGGCGGGAAACCCCAGTCGCACCGGCAAACCGGCGAAGGGGTAAATACCTTCAGTATCGCGTGGCGCCGATTGCGCCATGGCGTGGATATTCATAACAGTCCTTGCCGCAAAGGTTTTGCGACTTCCTGGGGGTGACGTCCTGTCAGTGCTGCAGCACTTCTGCTTGGATCCAATCGTGTCGTATTAGGTATAGCTGGTCTACTGTCAGATCTGACAGGAGAGTTAGACGCTTTCCCGCGTCAGCATTGGCTGACACGGGAGCGCTTCAAGCGATTACAGATGCGGGGCGGGAACGGCGGTGGCAGGCAGCGGTGCCTGCAATTGCTTCAGTTGGGCCTTGATCGGGGTGGTCGCGCACTTGGCGACGGCCTGTTCCGGGGTCAGGTTGCGGATCGAGGTGTAGAACAACTCGCAGGTTTTGACCTTCTGCGTCACCTGCCACGTCTGTGTGCAACTGTTGAGCGTGGCCTGTGCATCGCTGCCTGGTTTACTGCCCATGCCCGCCTGCCAGCAGGCCGCGCTCAAATCCTGGCCCATGACTTTCAGACCTGCAGCATCAGCCTTGGCCTGTGCGTCGTCGCCGGTGTAGCTTTTCGGGTCAGCGGCGTACCAGATATAACTCGGGTGGTTGGAACCCAGCACCGGCACTTTCACGCCTTCGCTCGGGCTGATCGTCGCCAGGCCCAAGACATTCACGGTTGGCCCGTATTGCTGCTTGATCCAGTTACGCACCGGCGCGCCGAACGCGACCATCGGCAGCGTCGTGCCGCTGGCGGTCTGGCTGAACTGTTTGACCAGGGTGGTCTGGTAGTCCTTGAAGTAGTCATACACGCCTTCCAGATCACTGCCAGCATTGGACGGCGCAGCGATCGGGGCGATATCGATGATGGTTTGATAGGCCGGCGTCTGCTCGGCAGGAATGCCATTGTCAGTCAGCAGAGTCGCCCAACGATCGGTGGTGTTCGAACGCAAATAATCTTGCGCTTGGGTCAGCGAGTAATCCGGCGGGAAGTGCAGCAATTCGACACTTTTACGGTTTTCCAAAGCCATGCCCAGCGGCAGGAACAGATACCAGCTGTAGGCCCATTTGCCATCGGCATTGAGCTTGCTGGCGCCGGTGTAGGCCAGATCGCCCGCGTCCAGCAGCGCCGACAGCGGTTTGTCGTAATCCTTTGGCACGCCGGTGATTTCGGCGTAGAGCTGGCCGTTATCGGTTTTTACCAACACCTTGGCATCGGCATAACCATCGCGTTGCACGCTCTGGCTCAGGTAATGGGCGACGGTCTGTTCCAGCGTCCAGTTGCGGAAGCAGATTACGCTGCAATTGTTGGGGTAAGCGAACAGGCGGGTAACGCGTTCGGTGCTGCCCAGTTTCAGATCGACATCGGCGTGGGCGGCCGCGCTCAGCGTCAGCGCGGCAAGTGAGAGTCCTGCGAGTTTGAACATGCTCAGATCCTTTTCAGCGTGGGTTCCCCGCGTGTCGGGGGCGCCTCATAGTGGATCAGCCGCGTTTGACAGAGAAGCCGTCATTGGCAGATTTTTGCGCAAACTCGCAGGGCTGGTTTTCAGGCCGGAAAATGCAGGGCGTTGGTCAAATCGCCCATGGGTTGCTGACCCCGGGCAATCATCGCTTCGTCGCGTTGTTTGAGACCGTTGAGCGTTTCCAACTGGAAGACACGGGTGATCAACCGCAGGATCGATGCCGTGTCGTAGACCGTATGATCCACCGTGCCCCTGCGTGCAAACGGCGACACCACCAGCGCCGGTACTCGTGCGCCCGGCCCCCAGCGGTCGCCCTTGGGCGGCGCGACGTGATCCCACCAGCCGCCGTTCTCGTCGACCGTGACGATCACCACCATGTTTTGCCATTGCGGACTTTCACGCAGCACCTTCAGCGCACGCACGATGTGCCGATCCCCGGACGCCACGTCGGCATAACCGGCGTGCATGTTCAGGTTGCCCTGGGGTTTGTAGAAGCTCACCGCCGGCAACTTGCCCGCTTCGGCATCGGCGAAGAATTTGTTGCTGCTCGACTCATCGCCCAGGCCAGCGTCGCGCAGGCGTTTATTGCGCTCGTCGGGGTTCTCCGGGCCTTGTTGCTTGAAGTAGTTGAACGGCTGATGGTGATACTGGAAGTTGGGGATTTTCGGAATGCCGCCGGAATCCTTGTACTGATCCAGCGTCGCCTGCCACGCGCCGGCATACCATGCCCAGTCAATGTGCTTTTTCGATAGCTTGTCGCCGATGTGTTCGTGGGTCTGCGGCACCATCACGTTGGGCAGATCCGCTTTGGAATACGCCGGGCGCTCAGGGTCGCGAATCCACGTCGGCCAGTAGGGCGGGGCGAGGGTGTTGACGCCGAAGCCGTCCGGGGTCAGTGCGCTCGGGCCGAACTGCGGCGGGCCACTCATGGCGCTGGCCGGCGATTGCTCAAGCGGCTTGAGGCGCGGGTCGCTCGGATCATCGCTTTGCAGCGCGGCGATCTGCGATTTGGCCACTGAATTGGCCGCGTCAGGATAGAACGGCGCGGTGGCGCTGATCAGGTATTGGTGGTTGAGGAACGAGCCTCCGAAAGCGCCCTGGAAGAAGTTGTCGCACAGCACGAATTCCTGAGCGACATCCCACAGGCGCAGGGAATAGCGGCTCTGGGCGTAGTGGCCCATGGTCAAGCCACCGGAGTCGGCCCAGGCGACGAAGCCATCGTTCTTGCCGCCATTGATCTGCATTTGGTTCTGATAGAACACGTGCCACAAGTCGCGGGTCACCAGACCGAACGGCAAGTCCTCGCCGGTCGGTCCTTTGAGGGCGAACGGTGCGTTGGGCAGGTTTTCCTGAAACTGCGTGGCGTTGGGGTAAGTCACGCCATCAAGGGTTTGCGGGCCGATCTGCAGCACACCGCCCCAGACTGGAGGCAGGGTTTGCAGCAGCGAGCCGTCGCGATCACGTTGTTGATAGTCGCCGGGCTTGAGCGCGGTTAGCGGCTTTTCGACACCGGGGAAATCACCGAACAGGTTATTGAAACTGCGGTTCTCGGCGTAGATCACCACCACGGTTTTCACCTGATCGCGCAGGGCTTTGTCCAGCTCGGCGGGCGTCAGCGGGCGCTCGGCCGGTTTGCCCGGTTGATCGCTGGCGCTGCCACACCCGGCCAGCGTGGCACCGACACCGAGCACCGCGACGCCGCCGAGGAAGCGACGGCGACTGGTGTCGGTGGGGTGATTGGATGCGGGTGCGTCAGTACCGTCTGTGTCGTCTTTCATCGTTCAGCCCGTTTTGCTTAATTGTTTCAGTATGTTTCGGGCGGACGCTAGCAAGGCAATGTGACGGTTGGGTGACAGGTCTTGCGGGTGCAGCAGGATTAGCCAGGCATGAATTGAGTGAGCGAGTAACCGAGTCGGCTGGCCGCCATGATCGCAATCATCACCACCAGAAACAGCAATTGCAGCGGACTGAAATGCGCCCAGTGCAGCGCGGTCAGCCAAGGACGGCGGCTGCTCAGCACTGGATCGAGCGAACCGATACGGCGTTTGTCTACCCGCCCGATCAGGATCGTGCCAACGTAAGTGAGCGCCCCCAGCGGGCCGAGCAGCAGCGAAAACAGCAGCAGCATGACCCCCTGCGGAACCCCGTGGCGTATCACCAGCCACCGCGTGTATGGGTTCCATTTACGTGGAATCAGCCACTCGGTGAGCCACAGGTCCGGCAGGATCACGTGGGCCGTGAGCACCACCCACCAACTCAGTGCAATGCGAAAAAACCAGACCGGCACGCAGGCAAATATCATTGGAATGAAGACGAGGTCCATAGCGGTTTTTTGTGGGGACGGCAGATAGAACAGGCACAGCGCCAAGGCAATCGCGGTCCATAACCGCACCCAGGTTTCGGCGGCGATGGGACGTGGAAGGAAACGCCGCCAGAAGAAAACATCGGCGTAGGGCAACCGGGCGAGCAGGTCGGGAAAACGCCATTTGAGTTTATTCGAGAGTTCGTAACAGGCCTTCCATTCATCCCTCCCAAAGACGTCTGTCACCTTCTTTTGCTGCAGGGGCTTGAGCGGGTTGATCAACAGATGCGCCGCCTGAACGTCGGCCGCCGACATCCGGTCGCTTTCCGCCTTGGCGCGCAGATTGTCGTAGAAACTTTCCTGATCGCAGCGTTCGATCAACGTGTCCCAAAGCCAGTTCGGTTGCGGGTGCAGGCCTTTGTTGTGATCCCAGCCGAACAGTTGGCCGATGCGGTCGAACAGCGGCACACTCCACTCGCTGTCATTGAGCAAGTGCAGCAGGGTTTGCTGCCATTGTTCGCGGCGATCGAAAACCTGCAACCACGGTTGGGCGCTGTAGCGTTTGAGCACGTTGAGGAATTCGCGCTCGCTCTGGCCTTCGAGCAGCGCTTGCAGGTTGTCTCGATAGTCGGCCATCAGATTCTCGGCGAGAACCTCATGCTGACGATCATTCATCAACACGTCCTGCCACGGCCCCAACCATCCAAGTTGCTCGACGGCCCAGTTCAGCACCGGGCTGCGCAGTTGTGCCTGTTCAAAACACAACTGCAGTAACAGCCTTTCGAAGGCCTTGGCGCAGCCTTGCTGTTGCGCCTGATCCCAACGCTCGTCGAGATTTTCGGGCGACAGCCCCTCAAGCAGTTGCCGTGCGGCCTGCGCTTCAAGCGCATACGCCTCTGTGTCCGTGGCCGCCGTCAGTGGCTCGACAGGCAAAACATCATCCTTCGCCGGCGGCGCAAAAGGCTCGGGGGCTGCCGGGTTGACGGGCGGAAAGTCGAGATCGGCAAAATCCCACGCGGTGTTTTGCAGGTGGCTGTGGTTGTTTGCCAGCGCAGCATCGAGTGCCAGTGCGGCAAAGGCGCTGGAAGCCGTGGCCACGGCGACGTCTTCTTCGTCCGCAGGCTCAGCGTTTTCAAGGCGCCACCGGGCAATCGCCAGCGCTTGTTCGTAGGCTTCGCGCAAGCGCTGGAAACCTTCGGCATCCTCATCGGGGCGGAAGGTTTTCAGTAGACGCGCATAGGCGCGTTTAATGTCGCGGGCTTCAGCGTCATCGTGCAGGTGCAGCACCGACCAGCAATCCATGGCCAGGCTCCTTATTGCCACGGAGTGCGATCAAGTTCGCTCAGGCGTCGGCTCAAGTCGGTGCGCACTTCACGGATCTGGCGCTCATCCTGAGAGTCGAGCGCGATCTGGAATTGCTTGGCCCAATCGCCCATCAGATCACGCATATCGCCCAAACTTTCCTGATAGAGGCGCTCCAGACGTGCAGTCAACAGCGTGTTGACCTGCTGCTCGCGCGGATGAATTTTCAGCTGTGCCAGGTTCTGCAGGCGTTGCTGGATCTCCTCGGGCGAGAGCACGCCCGGGTTGTTCTCGATGACCAGCGAATGCTGTTGCCCGGTCAGGGGAATCTTTACCTGGGCTTCGAGCAGACCGTTGTTGTCGTAGGTGAAACGCACATCGAGAGCGACTTCGCCGGCTTTGCGTTTCGGCACCTTGATGTCCAGTTCGCCGAGTGCCACGTTGTCTTTGACCAGGCGGCTTTCGCCCTGAAAGATCCGTACGATCACTTGCTCCTGATTGTCGTGCAGCGTGTACACGGTTTTCACCCGACTGACCGGGACGATGCTGTTGCGCTCGATGATCGGCAGGTAATGGCCGCTCTCATAGTTACGGCCGACCTGTGTGGAGGTCTCGATGCCCAGCGTGTAGGAGCAGACATCGGTCAGCACCACTTCTTCCAGCGCTGCAGCGCGAGCCTTGAGTGCCGCTTGAATCGCCGCGCCCTGTGCCACGACCTGATCCGGGTCGAGGGTGATCGACGGGAAGCGGCCGAACAGCCCGGCAGCGAGTTTGCGCACCAGCGGCATGCGCGTGGTGCCGCCGACCAACAGAATTTCGTCCAGATCGCTGACGCGGATGCGCGCATCGCGCAGCGCCCGCTCAATCGGCGCACGCAGGCGTTCGAGCAGCGGCATGTACAGCGTTGCCAACTGTTGCTGGGTGATGGTTTGCGTCCACTGCCGCTCACCGAGCTGCAAGCGGAATTCGGCGCTGTCGTCCTGGCCCAGCGCCTTGCGCACGCGTTCGGCCTCGCGACGCAGCGGCTGGATGACGCTGCTGCGCTCAGGGAAGTCGGCGGCCGAACGGTGCTGACTGATGAAGTGCTCCAGCAGCACGGTGTCGAAGTCTTCGCCACCGAGGAAGTTGTCACCGGCGCTGGCGCGCACTTCCATGACCCCTTCGAACAGCTCCAGAATCGATACGTCGAACGTGCCGCCACCGAGGTCGAAGACCAGGAACGAAGTTTCCTTGTCGCGCTGGTGCAGTCCATAGGCGAGGGCAGCGGCGGTTGGTTCGTTGATCAGCTTCTCGACCTTCAGCCCGGCCAGTTCGCCGGCGATGCGCGTGGCTTTGCGTTGAGCGTCGCTGAAGTAGGCCGGGACGCTGATCACGGCTTCGGTGACGGTTTCGCCATAGGCGCGTTCAACGTCTTCTTTCAGACTCTTGAGCACCAGCGCGGACAGCTCTTCCGGGCGAAACGCTTTGTCGGCCAGATACGTTTGCGTGGCGCTGCCCATGTGGCGCTTGAACAGCGACGCGGTCAGGCGCGGATGCGTGTGCAGACGCTCGCGCGCCGCCTGACCCACCAGAATCCGGCCCTGATCATCCAGGCCGACAACGCTCGGTGTCAGGAACTGACCCAGGGCATTGGGCACCAACTCGGTGGCATCGCCACGCCAGACGGCGACCAGGCTGTTGGTGGTTCCCAGGTCAATCCCTACGATCATTGCAACGAACTCCCTTTGCGCTTGGTAAAAAATGGAAACATTTATGGGCGCGCAGAATATTACCGAGGGAGCGATGCGGTAAAGCAGGATGATGGCTCTGAGCCATTATTTGCGACAGGCAGCCCGACACAGGGCTGTTTCAGGAGAAAAGTGTGGGGCGCGGCCATCATGACTGCGCCCCGCTTGGGTTAAGGCATCACTGGCGGCGTATACGCCAGCGTCGTCCCCAACGCCCACAGCAACAGCAGCACCAGCGGCGTGTGCACCAGCAATTGCACAAAGGAGAATCCGATCAGATCTCGCGCTTTCAGCCCGAGTACGCCGAGCAGCGGCAGCATGTAGAACGGGTTAATCAGGTTCGGCAGCGCTTCGGCCGCGTTGTAGATCTGCACTGCCCAGCCGAGGTGGTACTGCAGATCATTGGCGACCTGCATCACGTACGGCGCCTCGATAATCCACTTGCCGCCACCGGATGGAATGAAGAAACCGAGAATCGCCGAGTACACGCCCATCAACAGTGCATAAGTGTCGTGGGAGGCGATGCTGACGAAGAACGTTGAGATGTGGTGCGCCAGGGTTTGCGCGTCCGTGCCTTTGACCGTGGTCATCAGCGCGGCGATCGAGCCGTACAGCGGGAACTGGATCAACACGCCGGTGGTGGTCGGCACGGCGCGGGCGACGGCATCGAGGAAACTGCGCGGCCGCCAGTGCAGCAAGGCGCCGAGCATGATGAACAGGAAGTTATAGGTGTTCAGCCCGGAAATCGCCGTGATCGCCGGTTTGGTTGAAAACTCATGGAACAGCCATCCCGCCGCCAACAGTACCAGCACGATGATCAGCAGCGGGCTGTGTTCCAGCCATTCACCCGGACGCGTACGCGGTTGCAGCGGTGGCAGGTTGAAGGCCGGGTCGATGCCACAGGCCTTGGCGTCGCGCGCCGAGTTCGGCCCGGGGGCGGTGGCGTAGGCGATGATGATCGAGATCACGATCAGCGCCAGCAGCATCACGCCGGACTGCCAGAGGAAAATCGTTTCGGTGAACGGAATCACCCCGGTGATCGACAGGATCGACGGCGGCAGGCTGGCGGGGTTGGCTTGCAACTGCGCGGCCGACGACGACAAACCCAGCGCCCACACCGCGCCAAGGCCCAGATAGGCAGCGGCGCCGGCGGCGCGGTAATCCATTTTCAGATCGGTGCGGCGGGCGAGGGCGCGGACCAGCAAACCGCCGAATACCAGCGACAGGCCCCAGTTGAGCAACGACGCGACCATTGAGAT
Source organism: Pseudomonas sp. Mb7 (assembly GCF_054790525.1). Classification (NCBI taxonomy): domain Bacteria; kingdom Pseudomonadati; phylum Pseudomonadota; class Gammaproteobacteria; order Pseudomonadales; family Pseudomonadaceae; genus Pseudomonas; species Pseudomonas sp. Mb7. Next base: position 4,603,422 of record NZ_CP186501.1, on the reverse strand, counting down.
CAACGCGACCCACGCCACGGCAGAACGGCCGTTTTTCGGGATACGCGCCAAGCGATCAATCAGTTTCACGGCGGGCGGCGAGCTGGCGACTACGTAGCCGCCGATTACCACGAAGGCCATTTGCATGGTGAACGGGATCAGGCTCCAGAACCCGTCGCCGAACGCCATCGCCGCATCGGTGGGTTTCGCGCCCATGGCCAGGGTGGCCAGGGCGACGATGATCACGGCCAGCGCGGCGAATACCCAGGAGTCGGGAAACCAGCGTTCGGCAAAGCTTGAACAGCGCAGGGCAAAGCGCGCAGAGCGGCTATCTTCGATATCAACGGCCACAGGAAGTACCTCGGATTTTTATGGTTATTGTGGTCCGCGGGAACGCTCGCCGATCTCCACAACACAGAGATCCCTGTGGGAGCGAGCCTGCTCGCGAAGAGGTCGGCACATTCGACATTGAGGTTGCCTGAACTGACGCTTTCGCGAGCAGGCTCGCTCCCACATGAGGTTCACTGCGATTGATCGGTGCTGGCGTCGGCCCGCTGGACAGGCATTAACAGTAATTCAACTGCCAATGCTTTGTGAGCAGCTTTTGCAAAACCGGGACTATGGTCTAACGGGTTGTCCATCCGCGCATTTACGTAGACCATGGGCGCCTTGGTTTTTTGCCTGCCAGAGTTCTTTGCCATGACCGCCCAAACCACGGCCAAACCCGTGCCGTTCAGCCGTTCCGACTACAAGACCCTCGGCCTTGCGGCCCTTGGCGGGGCGCTGGAGATTTACGATTTCATCATTTTCGTATTCTTCGCCCTGACCCTCAGCCAGTTGTTCTTCCCGCCGGAAATGCCCGAATGGCTGCGCCTGCTGCAAAGCTTCGGGATTTTCGTCACCGGTTATTTGGCGCGGCCGCTGGGCGGGATTCTGATGGCGCATTTCGCCGACAAACTCGGGCGTAAGAAAGTCTTCAGCCTGAGCATCCTGATGATGGCGCTGCCGTGCCTGCTGATCGGGATCATGCCGACTTATGCCCAGATCGGTTATTTCGCGCCGCTGCTGTTGCTGGCGCTGCGCATCCTGCAGGGCGCGGCGGTCGGCGGGGAGGTGCCGAGTGCCTGGGTGTTTGTCGCCGAGCACGCACCGGCCGGCCATCGTGGTTACGCGTTGGGCTTTTTGCAGGCCGGGCTGACCTTCGGTTATCTGATCGGCGCGCTGACCGCGACGTTCCTCGCGCAAGTCTTCACCCCGGCGGAAATCCTCGATTACGCCTGGCGTTATCCGTTCCTGCTCGGTGGTGTGTTCGGCGTGATCGGCGTTTACCTGCGGCGCTGGTTGAGCGAAACACCGGTGTTCATGGCCATGGAGGCGCAACGCGAGGCGCGGGTCGAACTGCCGCTGCGTACGGTGTTGCGCGAACATCGACTGGCGATGCTGCCAGCGATGTTGCTGACCTGCGTGCTGACTTCGGCGGTAGTGGTGTTCGTCGTCATCACCCCGACCATGATGCAGAAAACCTTCGGCATGACCGCCAGCCACACCTTCGCCCTCAGCGCGTTGGGCATCGTCTTCCTCAATATCGGCTGTGTGATTGCCGGTCTGTTGGTTGATCGCCTCGGTGCCTGGCGCACGGTCATGCTCTACAGTCTGCTGCTGCCATTGGGTATCGGTGTGCTTTATGGCTGCCTGATCAGCGGTGGCGAGTGGATTGGCATTGCGTATGCCATTGCTGGTCTGGCGTGCGGTGTCGTCGGCGCTGTGCCATCAGTGATGGTCGGCTTGTTCCCCGCGCGTATCCGCGTGTCCGGCATTTCCTTCACCTACAACATTGCCTACGCGGCGTGGGCGAGCATTACACCGCTGTTGCTGATCGGTCTGATGTCGTGGAGCCCGTGGGTCTGTGTGATGTTCTGCGCGGTGATGGGCGTTGTGGGGCTATTGACGGCAGCGTATTTTGGCGCGCGAATGCCGCGCACAGGACAATGTCAGGTGGCCGGAGCTGCCTGACAGCGTTCGCTCGAACTATTTTTGACCGACGGGTCGTAAACGCTCTTCAGAAAAGCTTTTCAAGGCCGATGGCTAGGCTGTATCCCGCTTTCTATCCTGCCCATCGGTACTTCCCCATGTTCAACAAACGCCTGAAGCAAGAGCTGACCGCTCTTCGTGAAGAACTCTCCAGCCTTGTGCAGGTGAAGGAAAGCCTGGAAAGCGAGATGCTGGTGCTGTGCCTGGAACCTGACGGGCGCATTCAATCGGTCAACCAGAACTTCCTCACCGAGATGTTCTACAAGAGCCAGGGCCTGATCGGTCGAGCGATTGAAGATATCGTCCCGGCCCACGTAAAGACCGACGAATTCCATCACCGCTTCAAAAACGCCATGACCCGCGGCGAGCATTTCGCCGGTGCCGTGCGCCTGTTGCGCGGCAATGGTGAGGAGGCGTGGCTGCGTTCCATCGTGCAACCGGTGCGTTCTTCGGACGGGCGGATCAAGCACATTTCGCTTTACGCCAGCGACCTGACCCGCACCATCGAAGCCTCGCGTGAACACGAAAACCTGATCGGTGCGCTGGTGCGTTCGACGGCGGTAATCGAGTTCGACCTCAACGGTAATGTGCTCAACGCCAACGATCGCTTCCTCAGCGGCATGGGTTACAGCCTGGCGCAGATCAAGGGCAAACATCACCGCCTGTTCTGCACCCCGGAGGAATACAACAGCGCCGAGTACCAGAACTTCTGGCGCCGTTTGAACAACGGCGAATTCGTCGCTGATCGCTTCAAGCGTGTCGACAGCCATGGTCGTACGGTGTGGCTGGAGGCGTCCTACAACCCGGTGGTCGATGCCAACAACAAGCTGTACAAAGTGGTGAAGTTCGCCACGGTGATCACCGATCAGGTCAACCGCGAGCAAGCCGTCGCCGACGCGGCGAGCATTGCCTACAGCACTTCGCAGCAAACCGACAGCACCGCCCAGCGCGGTACCACGGTGGTGACTGAAGCAGTAAACGTAATGCGTGATCTGTCGCGGCACATGCAGGCCGCCGGTGAGGGTATCGAAGCGCTGAACGAGCAGTCGCAGGTGATCGGCACTATCGTCAAAACCATCAGCGGCATTGCCGAACAGACCAACCTGCTGGCGCTCAACGCTGCCATTGAGGCGGCGCGCGCCGGTGAGCAGGGGCGTGGTTTTGCGGTGGTGGCCGACGAAGTGCGGCAACTGGCGTCGCGCACCAGTCAGGCGACTGAAGAGATCGTCACCGTGGTGCGGCAGAACCAGGAAATGGCACGCAATGCCGTGGCCCTGATGACCGACGGCAAGCTTCAGGCTGAACAAGGGCTGGCGCTGGCGGCAGAGGCGGGCACAGTGATTGTCGAGATTCAGGACGGTGCGCAGAAGGTCGTCAACGCAGTGGGCCAGTTTGCCAATCAACTCTCCCACTGACCTGCACACAACCTCTGTATGAGCTGTCGAGTGAAACGAGGCTGCGATCTTTTGATCTTGACTCCGAGGATCAACATCAAGATCAAAAGATCGCAGCGTGCCGCAGCTCCTACAGAGTTTTCACCTGCCTGTATTTCGATGCTGGCGCTACAATCGGCTCCTTTTCCCCGGAGCAGATTCCCATGAGCGATTCCCACCGCCGCCCGGTGCCCCTGAACAAAGCCTACCGTTTGCTCAACCACGGGCCGACCGTGCTGGTCAGCGCCGCTCACGACGGTCAGCGCAACATCATGGCTGCCGCCTGGGCGATGCCGCTGGATTTCGAACCGCCGAAAGTCGCCGTTGTCCTCGACAAATCCACCTGGACCCGCCAGTTGCTCGAAGCGTCCGGCACCTTCGTGCTCAACGTCCCGTGCGTCAATCAGGCTGACATCGTGCAAACCGTCGGCAATACCTCGGGCCTGGAGATCACTCAAACCCAAGGGCAAGACAAGTTTCAGGCCTATGGCTTGCAGACTTTTGCCGGTGAACAAGTCGAAGCGCCGCTGCTTGACGGCTGCGTCGCCTGGCTGGAATGCCGTTTACTGCCCGAGCCGCGCAACCACGAGCAATACGACCTGTTCCTCGCCGAAGTCATCGCCGCCCACGCCGATGAACGGGTGTTCAGCGACGGGCGCTGGCATTTCGAAGGGCATGACGGATTGCGCACCTTGCACCACGTGGCGGGCGGGCATTTCCTGAAGATTGGTGATGCGGTGGATGGCAAGACGCTCGCGGTTTGAATAATAGCTTTGCGTTGATGTTTGACCTTTGGCCCAATCAAAAAAAATCCGATGCCTGTGCGGGCATCGGATTTTTTATACGCCGAAGTAATTATGCAGTCGGCTGAACGTTATCCAGCGCCTGATTCACCGCCAGCTCACTCAGCATGACGATTTGCGCGATACCCAGCGCGGTCTTGCGGTGCGCGGTATCCAGCACAGCGGCGAAATTGTTGAGCATCTCGGTGACCGAACCCAAGGACTCACTGGCATTGGCCAGCAGCGATTCGGTGTCGTAAACCGGGTTGGCGAGGTACATGGGTTCAGTTACGCGGGTGGACGCCATGATGTGAATGGTCGGTTTGAGGTAGTGGTCGAGGGCGCGGTCGGCCGCTTCGTTGAGTTTTTTGCTGTCGATGGTTGCGTACGGGGATGTTGGGTCGGTGTTTGTTTCGGGGGGATTGGGTGTTGGTTTTTTCATGGTGTTCTCCGATCAGGATTGGAGCTGGCCGATTCGGTTTCCGAACGAATAGGTGGCGGCTGTGCGCAGGTTGGAAACCCGGGGAACGGAGAACCCGGTTGACCCGAAGGTCTCCCGCGCACAGCCGCCATAACGGAGTGCACACCATGAAGGTGCGCAAGGATACGTTATGAAAGGCGCTTGTGCGCTCGGTTCTACTCGGGGTTTCCAATCCCGGTCACTGAATTGGCAGCGACGAGTACAGGCTAGAGAGCTGACGTCCGACGGACAACCTGAAAACCTTGTGGGACGGTTCTCTGTTTACCTCGCAGTTTTTAAACATCCCGATTTGAAATACGCAGTGTGCTAAGCAAAAGGCCTACCTCCCGGTAAGCCTTTTTTGTTTGCGTCCTAGCCTCAATCCCCCAGCGCTTCCCCCTCACGCCGTGGATCCGCGCCCCCCTCCAACGACGCTTTCCCCTGCGCATTCTTGACCCGCACGATGGCCTGGGTGCCGCTGGTCATGTCGATTTCATTTACCGCATGCCCTTTGTCTTTCAGCGCCTGAATCAGCGCCGGGCTGAACTGGCCTTGTTCCAATTCGGTCGGGCCATTGCGGCTGCCGAAGTTGGGCAGGCTGATGGCGCTTTGCGGGTCGAGGTTCCAGTCGAGCAGGCCGACGGTGGTTTTCGCCACGTATTCGATGATTTGCGAACCGCCCGGCGAGCCGACCGTGGCGACGAATTCGCCGCTGTGGCGATCGAAGATCAGCGTTGGCGCCATCGACGAACGCGGGCGTTTGCCCGGTTCGACGCGGTTGGCGACTTTCTGCCCGTTCTCTTCAGGGATGAACGAGAAGTCGGTCATCTGGTTGTTCAGCAGAAAACCCTGAACCATCAGGTGCGAGCCGAACGCGGCTTCGATGGTGGTGGTCATCGACACAGCGCCGCCGAGGTCATCCACCGCGACCACTTGCGAGGTGGAGATGCGCAGCGGCGAACGGTCCGGGGCGTAGGCGACCTGCAGACCCGGTGGCGTGCCCGGTTTGGCGCTGCCCATGCTGCGTTCGCCTATCAGGCTGGCGCGGCTGGCCAGATAACCCGGGTCGACCAGGCCTTTGATCGGCACCGGCACGAAGTCGGTGTCGGCGACGTATTGCGCGCGGTCGGCGTAGGCCAGACGTTCGGCCTCGGCGATCAAATGCACGGCCTGCGGATCCGGTTCAATGCCGGCCGGTTTATCGGTCTTCAGCGGTTTGAGCGGTGTCAGCGAAAGACGTGGATCGCGGGTTTCCAGCGCCTGCAACGTGCCGAGAATCTGCGCCACGGCGATCCCACCCGACGACGGTGGCGGCATGCCGCAGACCTGCCAGCGTTTGTAGTCGGTGCACAGCGGCGCGCGTTCCTTGGCCTGATAGCGCTGCAGATCGTTCAGCGACAGGCTGCCGGGGTTGGCGTGGCCTTGCACTTTGGCGACGATTTCTTCGGCGATTGGGCCTTTGTACAGTGCGTCCGCACCTTCGTTGGCGATGCGTTTGAGCACTGCGGCCAGAGCCGGGTTTTGCAGGCGCGTGCCGACGGCTTTGACGCTGCCATCGGCGTTCAGGAAATACTTGGCCATGTCCTGCGACTGGCGAATGACTGGATCTGATTCCAGCAGCGAATGCAGGCGCGGCGAAATGGCAAAGCCTTGCTCGGACAGTTTAATCGCCGGTTCAAACAGCTTCGCCCACGGCAGGCGACCGTGTTGTTTGTGTGCCATCTCCAGCGCGCGCAACACGCCCGGTGTACCGACCGAGCGACCGCCGATCTGTGCCTGCGGGAACGACATCGGTTGGCCATCGGCGCGCAAGAACAGCTTCTCGGTGGCGCCGGCCGGTGCGGTTTCGCGGCCGTCATACGTGCGCACTTGTTTGCCGTCCCACAACACGATCATTGCACCGCCGCCGATCCCGGAAGACTGCGGCTCAACCAGGGTCAGCACCGCTTGCATCGCAATCGCCGCATCAATCGCCGAACCGCCTTGACGCAGCATTTCGCGACCGGCCTCAGCAGCCAGAGGATTGGCAGCGGCAGCCATGTGTTTGCTGGCGTGACGGGTTTGCAGGTCGGTGCGGAAACCGGAAGCGGCTTCCGGGGCCAGCGGCAAAGTCGAGGAGGGCGGGGCGTTGCACGCGGTGAGGGTCAGGGCGCTGATGATCAGCGTCAGGGCTGGCAGGCGAAAGCGGCTCAAGGGCAAGGCTGAAAACACGCGGGCTCTCCGTCCGTGGGATAAAAGTCTCAGGGACTTTATCGACCGCTCGGTCGCGACGCAAACCGATGGGCATTTTTGTCTTTCTTTTCAGGGCGGATGTTCGCTAGGGTCAACCGCAATCGACCGACCGCACACGTCCCCTGTAGGAGTGAGCCCGCTCGCGATAGCGGTGGGTCAGTCAGCAATGATGTTGAATGTGATAACGCTATCGCGAGCAGGCTCACTCCTACAATTACAAGATCAACAAGAGACCGATATGCACAGCGAGTTCCCCACCGAATCCAGCTACCGCGATCAACGCGAACAGTTCATCGCCGCCGCTAACGCCGCCGGTGCCACGCTCACCTCGTACGCCCATCCACGCTGCGGCCCCTTTGGCGAACCCCTGAGCACCGACGTCGCCGTGCTCGGCGATCCACAGGCCAAACGCCGACTGGTAGCGCTCAGCGGTACGCACGGTGTCGAGGGCTATTACGGCTCGGACTGCCAGATCGAATGGCTGAAAACCTTCGAACCTGGTTCGCTGCCCAAGGATGTCGCGGTGGTCATGGTTCACCTGATCAACCCATGGGGCACGGCGTGGTTGCGCCGGGTCAACGAAGACAACATCGACCTCAACCGCAATCATCTGGATTTCACCGGGCCGCTACCGGATAACCGCGCATACGCCGCACTGCATGAAATCTACGCCTGCACCGATTTGCACGGCCCCGAGCGCCAACGTGCGGATGCCTTGCTCGATGCGCAAATCAACGAATACGGCTGGCCGGCGGTGATGTCGATTGTCGAGGGTGGTCAACACAGCCATCCCGACGGACTGTTTTACGGCGGCCGCGCGCCGAGCTGGTCGAATCGCACCTTGCACCAAATCATCAAAACGCATCTGGCTGGCGCTGAAACCGTGATGTGTTTTGACCTGCACACCGGTGCTGGCGAATACGGTCATCCGATGTTGCTGACCATCACCCAGGCGCCTTACCCGGCACTCGCGCAGGCCCAGGCGATCTACGGCCCATGGCTTTACACGCTGCACACCGGCGCCGAAACCTTGAGCGAAACCGGAGTGGCAGCGACGGCTACCGGGTACACCTCGCAGGCGTTGCTCAATGCTTTACCGGACGTGCAATTGATGCCGTTCGTGATCGAATGCGGGACTTATCCGGGGCCGGATGTGCATCGGCATTTGCGTGATGACCAGTGGCTGCATTTGCACGGTGATCCGCTGGATGCGATAGGGCGCGAGATCAAACTGAATCTGCTTGAGCAGTTCTATCCAACTGATCCGGATTGGCGGGCGATGGTCGGTTTGCGCACTCGGCAAATCTGGGCGAAAGGGTTGTCGGCGTTGGCTTGCTGAAAAGGCATTTCGCGCCTGTAGTACCTCGCCGCAACTTGGCGGTTGCTCTGCATTTTTCCTACAGATTTTTCAGGTCGACAACTTACGCGCCCTTACCTGAGGATGGTTTTTATCGTTTTTTCCAGGATGGATTTCAGATGAAAAGGATGAGTCCGTTGCCATTCAACTCTATGTTCAGTCGGCCATTGTCATGAGTGTTTCCAATGAGGACCGCGATTTTCTGGTGGCGATGGGCAGTCGCATTGCTCACTTACGCACAGTTCACGAGATAACACAGACTCGGTTTGCACGGGCTTTAGGTCTTTCCCGGCAAACCTTTCAGGGCTACGAGGAGGGCACTCGCAGCATGCCGGTCACGACACTGGTGAAGATGGCATTTGCGCTTCGCGTGCCTGTTGAAGACCTGCTCGGCGTTCCCTCGTACACGGAGAGGCCCAGACGCAGCTTGACCTCGACGTGGTATCGACGGCTGCAGTCCATCAATGAACTTTCGAAGGTCCAACAGAAGGTCATTGCGCAGATGCTCGACGCGCTGATCGCGCAGGCAGCGACCAAAACGAGCAACGAAGAAAAAGAAGTTTGAAGTAACCCAAAGAACGCGGAACCAAGGTGCACGAACACCCTGGCCCCGCTAACCAAAAGCAGCTAGACAGGAGCTAATCATGGCTAAAACCAATCATACGTCATCAACCCCCCATCACTGAACGCCGGCTGAAAATCGCCGCTGATTTTTACCCCGTCCACACCAAGGAAAAAACCTACAGCCCCGCCAAACCGGTGCCCTGGATCAGGCTTCGCGGGCTGTGGTTGCGGCAGGCGGGATTCGAGGTGAACGAGAACGTCAAAGTGCGTGTGATGAAAGGGTGTCTGGTGATTACAGCGGAATAGATGAATCGTCCGAGTAAAGCCGCAACGCTATTTGCGTAGGAAAAAACGCCGCTAACCCTCAAGGGATAGCGGCGTTTTTTCTCAAATAGCGCTTTTGATTATCTTGAATTTTGTGGCGGGCGAGGCCGGTATTACTTGGCTAAAAGCCTGATTGTGAGGAAGGCATTATCTTGAATTTGATATTGGCTTATGTGAAAAAAGGCGAAGTGCAAACTGTAAGCACTGATCCAATCGAAAGGGCTGAAGAAAGGCCTTCTGTAGGTGGGGAGCCGGAGGGGGGATTATTGCAGGCATAAAAAAACGGCCTACCTTTCGGTAAGCCGTTTTTAGTACTTGGTGGCTACACAGGGACTTGAACCCCGGACCCCAGCATTATGAATGCTATGCTCTAACCAACTGAGCTATGTAGCCAAGTGGCGCGCATTATTCCCCTGAAATGGAAAAGCGTCAAGCGTAAATTTAAAATATTTCTTCTTATTTTCAACCGCTTATCCTCCAGCCCGGAAAATCCGGGCCGGGCGGGGCATCAACGCAGCTGAAATCTTGCCGTATTGGCGCTCAAGGCGTGGCTGCCCCGACTCAGGGTATCCGCCGCAAGGTTCACCGCGCGTGCGCCTTCGAGCAGACGCACGGCCGCCTGATCGACCTGCTGGATATTGCCGCTGACTTCGTCGGCGGTGCTCGCCTGTTCCTCAACCGCCGTGGCGATCTGCGCCAACGTGTCGGTAACGCTTTGCACGGCGCTGGCGATTTCACCCAAACGTTCACCGAGACCGGTGACTGTCTCGGCATCGGTTTGCGCCTGGCCGCAGGCAGCTTCCATCAAACTCACGGCTTCGTTGACCGTTGCGCGCAAACTGTCGACCGTACCGGCGATCTGCGCAGTTGACGACTGTGTACGTTGCGACAGGCTGCGCACCTCGTCGGCGACCACGGCAAAGCCGCGACCCTGTTCACCGGCGCGTGCGGCTTCAATGGCTGCGTTGAGCGCGAGCAGGTTGGTCTGTTCGGCAACACCGCGAATGGTGTCGACCACCAATTGAATCTGCTGACCTTGTTCACTGACCCGACCGAGTGCCGCTGCAGTTTCGTTCAAACGCTGATTGAGCTGCTGAATACTTGCCGTAGTGCGTTGGCTATCGCGGCTGCTGTCAGCGGCAATGCGCCGGGTGTGCTGAGCGCTGCCGGAGGCCTGTTCGCAGCTTTGCGCCACGCCTTGCGAGGTCGCGGCCAATTGCGTGGCAGCAGCGGCGATCTGGCTGATCTGCAACTGTTGCGCCTCGACTTCGCTGAGGGCGCCGCTGGAATGCTCGTTGAGACTGCGCACGGCGCTGCTCAGTTGCGAAGTCTCGTGATCGACGCCAAGCATGCTGCTACGCAGTTGCACCACGGCCACGTTGAGTGCAGTGCTGATCGCCGCGAGTTCATCACGACCCACGACCGGCACTTGCAAACTCAGATTGCCATCGCGCAGGGCTTCGGCGAGTAGGGTGATGCCGCTGGCGCTGCGACGGATCGAGGCTTGCAGGCAGACAAACAGGTACAACGCCGCGAGCAGCAGGCAGCCGAAAATCGCCGCGACGATGATGAACTGACGAATCGCCGAGCTGTGGTAGGCATCGAGTCGTTGATCCAGCGACACCAGCGATTGCTGGCGCAGTGCGGCTAGGTCGGTCAGCAGCGCATCGAGGCTGCGTTCGAACTCTTCGGGTTTGAGATTGATAGAGCCGCCGAACACGCCGTCGTCCAACACCTTCAGACCGCTGTCGAGGTTTTTGAGGCTGTCGTGGTATTGGCTGGCCCAGCTCTGCTGATCTTGCGGCAGACGTGCTTCGAGCAGCGTGGCCGTTTTGACCAGTTGCTCGCGGGCGTCACCGATGCGGCTGCGCAGGTCGCGCAACTGCAAACGGCTTTGCAGGGTGAATTGGCCGGAGACGACCGAGGCCTGGCCGACGGCGGCAAGGCGTCCAACGCGTTCGATCAGGTCCGGGGCGTGTTGCGTGGAGATCTGCGTGAGCAGATAGGTTTCCAGCCACGGCGCGAGGGTCAGGCGATTGTCCATGACGATCTGCTCGCGCAACGCTTGCAGGGCGCTGAGGGCGTTGGTGAAACGGTCGTAACCGTCCGGCCACCAACCGACACCGCTGAGGCTTTTCGAGTCCAGGCCGTTGAGCGCGGTTTGCAGCGCTTGATAGCGGGTGAGTGTTTCCCCCTCGGCGCCTTCATTTTTCAGCGCAGCGCCTAAATCGGTGGTGGCTTGCAGAACCGCCGGTTGCACCGCGTCGAATGCGCCCATGGCGGCGAGGGTGGCCGGCGTCGGTTGGCGATTGGTTTCCGTGGCGCGCCAACGCGCGGCGCGGTCACGTTGGGCGGCGAGCAGGTTGTCCAGCGCATCCAGCGCGAGCAACTGACGCACGCCGGCACGTTCGCCGGAAATCAGATTGAGTTTGTCGCGATAGTCCTGGCCAATCATCAACAGGCTGCCGGCCAACGGCAGAATGAACAGCAGAAACAACAACTGGAATTTACCTGCGAAGCCAAACCGCCCCAGCAATTTGATCCCCGGTGAAAGGAAAGCCTGCATGCCTCATGACTCCTCTGGACACCACGCACCATTGGCGTGCATCGCGGTCGTTCGACGTTGATGTTGTGCCCTGCTAAAAGGCCTCGAAAGTTCACTCTCGCCCGCTCTGTAGGCCGGCTCTGTAGCGAAACTTCCCAATGTCGGTCGCCTTTGTAAGGCGCCCGCGTTCAAGGGATGAAACAAGGCAAGATTCAGACCATGGCGTTGCGCTATCACCTTGCCGAACACCCTGCCCCTGTAGGAGCTGACGCAGGCTGCGATCTTTTGATCTTTGTTTTTAAGATCAAGATCAAAAGATCGCAGCCTGCGGCAGCTCCTACAGGAATTGATCTGTGATTCAGTTGGTTAGTTAGCTGGCTAAGGGGATGGCGCTGGCGCACCGAAAAATGGCACATTGACGCACCTGCCTGCGTGCACCCATCTGCTGTCCGGAAACTTTCATGGCTATCAGCAACGTTCAGACCGCCGCTGCCTCGGCGCCCGCTGCTCCGCAAAGCAGCCCATTGGTGATGCGTATCATCGGCGCGGTGGCGCTGGCGCATTTGATCAACGACCTGATCCAGTCGGTATTGCCGTCGATCTACCCGATGCTCAAGGCCAATTACGGCCTGACCTTTACTCAGGTCGGCCTGATTACTCTGACCTTTCAGCTGACCGCATCTTTGTTGCAGCCGTGGGTCGGTTATCACACCGATCGGCATCCGAAACCCTGGCTGTTGCCGGCGGGGTCGATTTGCACGTTGATTGGCATCGTGATGATGTCGATGGTTGGCAGCTTCCCCTTGATTCTGCTGGCGGCGGCGCTCATCGGTATCGGTTCCTCGACGTTCCACCCCGAAGCCTCGCGGATCGCACGACTCGCCTCGGGCGGACGCTTTGGTCTGGCGCAATCGACCTTCCAGGTCGGCGGTAACGCCGGTTCTGCGTTCGGTCCGTTGCTGGCGGCGGCGATCATCATTCCGTTCGGTCAGGCCAACGTGGCGTGGTTCGGCTTGTTCGCGGTGTTTGCGTTATTCGTGCTGTACCGCATCAGTCGCTGGTACGCCCATCACTTGAACCTGTTCAAGCTCAAGGCCGGTCAGGCAGCGACTCACGGGCTGTCGAAGGGCAGGGTGACCAGTGCGTTGGTGGTGCTGGGGCTGTTGGTGTTCTCCAAGTATTTCTACATGGCCAGCCTCACGAGCTATTTCACGTTCTACCTGATCGAGAAGTTCGACCTGTCGGTGGCCAGTTCGCAGTTGCACCTGTTCCTGTTCCTCGGTGCGGTGGCGGCGGGCACGTTCTTTGGCGGGCCGATCGGCGACAAGATCGGGCGTAAGGCGGTGATCTGGTTCTCGATCCTCGGCGTCGCGCCGTTCACGCTGCTGATGCCTCACGTCGATCTGTTCTGGACGACCGTTCTCAGCGTGGTGATCGGCTTCATTCTGGCTTCAGCGTTCTCGGCGATTGTGGTGTACGCGCAGGAACTGGTGCCGGGTAATGTCGGGATGATTGCCGGGGTGTTCTTCGGTTTGATGTTTGGTTTTGGCGGGATTGGCGCGGCGTTGCTGGGGCACCTGGCGGATATTCACGGGATTGAGTACGTGTATTTCCTCTGCTCGTTCCTGCCGTTGTTTGGCGTGTTGGCAATCTTCTTGCCGCGTACCAAAAAGGCCTGATTCACGCATTTCCCATTGTAGGAGTGAGCCTGCTCGCGATAGCGGTGTGTCAGTCAGCACATCTGTAGCTGATAGAACGCTATCGCGAGCAGGCTCACTCCTACAGGGGGAATGTGTTGAGGCATAAATTTCAGGCACAAAAAAGCCGCGTATCAAACGCGGCTTTTTCTTGGGCGTAACGCTTACACGTTGAAGCGGAAGTGCATCACGTCGCCGTCCTTGACGATGTAATCCTTGCCTTCCAGGCGCCATTTACCGGCTTCTTTGGTACCGGCTTCGCCCTTGTACTGGATGAAGTCGTTGTAGGCGATGACTTCGGCACGGATGAAGCCTTTCTCGAAGTCGGTGTGGATCACGCCGGCAGCCTGAGGTGCGGTGGCACCGACTTTGACGGTCCAGGCGCGGACTTCTTCGACACCGGCGGTGAAGTAGGTCTGCAGGTGCAGCATTTCGTAACCGGCGCGGATCACGCGGTTCAGGCCAGGCTCTTCCAGGCCCAGGGCCTCGAGGAACATGTCCTTCTCTTCGCCGTCATCGAGCTCGGCGATTTCAGCTTCGATCTTGTTGCAGACCGGAACGACCATCGCGCCTTCTTCTTCGGCGATGGCGCGAACCACGTCCAGGTGCGGGTTGTTCTCGAAACCGTCTTCAGCGACGTTGGCGATGTACATGACCGGTTTGGTGGTCAGCAGGTGGAAGCCCTTGATCACGGCCTTTTCGTCAGCGCTCATGTTCTTCATCAGGCTGCGCGCCGGTTTGGCTTCGGTGAAGTGCGCGATCAGTTGCTCAAGCAATGCTTTCTGAACGACTGCATCCTTGTCACCGCCCTTGGCGTTGCGCGCAACTTTCTGCAGTTGCTTCTCGCAGCTGTCGAGGTCGGCGAAGATCAGTTCCAGGTCGATGATTTCGATGTCGCGTTTCGGGTCGACGCTGTTGGAAACGTGGATCACGTTTTCGTCTTCGAAGCAGCGCACCACGTGAGCGATGGCGTCGGTCTCGCGGATGTTGGCGAGGAACTTGTTGCCCAGGCCTTCACCTTTCGAGGCGCCGGCAACCAGGCCCGCGATGTCGACGAATTCCATGGTGGTCGGCAGGATGCGCTTCGGATTGACGATGGCCGCCAGTGCTTCCAGGCGCGGATCCGGCATCGGCACGATGCCGCTGTTCGGCTCGATGGTGCAGAAGGGGAAGTTCTCGGCCGCGATACCGGATTTGGTCAGGGCGTTGAACAGGGTGGACTTGCCGACGTTAGGCAGGCCGACGATGCCGCAATTGAATCCCATGGTGTTTCCCCTCGGAGTAGAGTCAGGCCTTCTGGCTGTGCAGGTTTTTCATCGCGCGGTTCCATTCACCGGCGAGGATATCCGGCAGCACGCCGAGGGCAAAGTCGATGCTGGCATCGAGTTTTTCCTGTTCGGCGCGTGGCGCACGACCCAGGACGAAATTTGAAACCATACTGGCGACGCCCGGGTGGCCAATGCCAAGCCGCAGGCGGTAGAACGTATTCTGATTGCCCAGTTGCGCAATGATGTCGCGCAACCCGTTGTGACCGCCATGGCCGCCGCCCTGCTTGAGCTTGGCAACGCCCGGAGGCAAGTCGAGTTCGTCATGCGCCACCAGAATTTCTTCAGGCTTGATGCGGAAGAAACCGGCGAGTGCCGCCACGGCCTGGCCGCTGCGGTTCATGTAAGTGGTGGGAATCAGCAGACGAACATCCTGACCCTGATGCGAATAGCGCCCGGTCAGGCCAAAATATTTGCGATCGGCCACAAGATTCACATTCTGTGCGTGGGCGATGCGCTCAACAAAAAGGGCCCCTGCGTTATGCCGGGTCTGGTCGTATTCGGCGCCTGGATTACCCAGGCCAACGATCAGTTTGATGGCAGTCACGATAGGGGCCCTTCCTTTGAGTGGTGAGTAACATCGCCGCAATCAGGCAAAGCGGCGAAAGTGGACGAAAAATGCTCATTTACCATGGATGTAAACTCCGCGTTCTCGCCCGCTTTCTCGCTACGTTCCAGTCCGCGATGTTACTTGCTCACTCAGGCTAAACAGAGTGAATTACTCTGCTGCGCCTTCTTCGGTAGCTTCTGGAGCAACGCGTGGAGCGTGTACGTTTGCAACAGCTTTGTCGTCACCGTGAGCCAGTGCAACGAACTCAACGCCTTTAGGGGCTTTGAGGTCGGACAGGTGGACGATTGCGCCGATTTCCAGAGCCGACAGGTCGACTTCGATGAACTCAGGCAGATCTTTCGGCAGGCAAGTTACTTCGATTTCGTTCAGGACGTGCGAGATCTCGCCGCCTTTCTTGATCGGAGCTTCTTCACCAACAAAGTGCACAGGCACGATAGCGGTCAGTTTCTGACCGGCTACGACGCGTACGAAGTCAGCGTGCAGAACGTGACCCTTGGACGGGTGACGTTGCAGAGCTTTGATGATGACGTTCTGCTTTTTGCCGCCAACGTTCAGTTCGATAACGTGGCTGTAGGCAGCTTCGTTTTCGAGCAGTTTGGCAACTTCTTTGGCCAGCATGCTGATGGATTCAGGGGCTTTTTCGCCACCGTAAACAACAGCTGGAACCAGAGCGGCGAGACGACGCAGGCGGCGGCTCGCACCTTTCCCCAGGTCGGAACGCACTTCAGCATTCAGAGTAAAATCGTTCATTTTGTATCTCCAAAATAGCCATGACCGAGTGGCGTTTGCGACCAGCGCCGAACACGGTATGGGCAAAAAAGCCCCGCCCCGGCAGGAATGCCGGGGCGGGGCGCTTTTCGTCAACGAGACATTTCGAGAAGGGCAGGGCCCTTAACGGAACATCGCGCTGATCGATTCTTCATTGCTGATGCGGCGAACCGCTTCGGCAACAACCGGTGCGATATCCAGTTGACGGATACGTGCACAGGCTTGTGCTGCAGCGGACAGCGGGATGGTGTTAGTCACCACCAGCTCGTCCAGCACGGAATTTTCGATATTCTCGATGGCCCGACCCGACAGCACAGGGTGTGTGCAGTAGGCAAAGACCTTGGCTGCGCCATGCTCTTTCAGGGCCTTGGCCGCGTGGCACAGAGTGCCGGCGGTATCGACCATGTCATCGACCAGAATGCAGGTACGCCCTTCGACATCACCGATGATATGCATCACTTCAGAGTGATTGGCTTTCTCACGGCGTTTGTCGATGATCCCGAGATCCACGCCCAGGGATTTGGCAACGGCACGTGCACGCACGACGCCACCAATGTCCGGGGATACGATCATCAGGTTTTCGAAGCGCTGATCTTCAATGTCATCCACCAGAACCGGGGAGCCGTAGATGTTATCTACCGGAATATCGAAGAAACCCTGAATCTGGTCAGCATGCAGATCAACCGTGAGAACACGGTCGATGCCGACTACGGTAAGCATGTCAGCAACGACTTTCGCGCTGATAGCCACACGTGCGGAACGCGGACGGCGATCCTGACGGGCATAACCAAAATAAGGAATAACAGCAGTGATACGAGTAGCCGAGGAGCGGCGGAAGGCATCAGCCATCACTACCAGTTCCATCAGGTTATCGTTGGTCGGGGCGCAAGTCGGCTGAATAATGAAAACGTCTTTACCGCGAACGTTTTCATTGATCTCGGCAGTAATTTCGCCGTCGGAGAACTTACCGACAGAGATGTCACCGAGAGGGATATGCAGCTGACGTACAACACGCCGAGCCAGATCGGGGTTAGCATTCCCCGTAAAGACCATCATCTTGGACACGCGCAGTACCTAGAGGCTGAGGGTAACCTGGATGAGTATAGAAAATGGCAGGGGCGGCTGGATTCGAACCAACGCATGGCAGGATCAAAACCTGCTGCCTTACCGCTTGGCGACGCCCCTGTATCTGTTGCATCAAGTGCCGTGCACTTGGTTCCTTTAGAGCAGACTTTGCAGCTTGCGGTGCAACATCGAAACGTTGCTGCCTTTGGCTACAAACCCTGTAAGGGTCTCTGTCAGAAGGGCCGAGACTTTATCAGCTTCAGCTTTGCTTGGGAAGCCCCCAAACACACAACTTCCAGTTCCGGTGAGCTTTGCTTCGGTAAATTTACCTAACAAATCCAATGCGTTACGTACTTCTGGATAACGCCTTGCAACCACCGGCAAGCAGTCATTTCGACTGTTTCCCTCGGGAACGGGGCGCACTTTAATGGGCGGCGTGTTACGTGTCAACAAAGGATCGGAAAAAATTTCTGCCGTACTTACAGAGACTTGCGGCACGAGCACCAGATACCACGGTTCTTCGGGATCCACGGGGGTGAGTTTCTCGCCCACGCCCTCGGCAAACGCCGCGTGGCCACGGACGAAAACCGGTACGTCGGCCCCCAGCGAAAGGCCCAGTGCGGCCAGGCGATCTTCATCCCAGCTCAACTGCCACAAATGATTAAGGCCGAGCAAAGTCGTCGCCGCGTTCGAACTGCCGCCACCGATGCCGCCGCCCATGGGCAGGACTTTATCAATCCAGATATCGATGCCGAGCGTGCAACCGGACTGTTGCTGGAGCATTTTTGCTGCACGCACGATCAGGTTGCTGTCATGCGGCACGCCGGCGAACTCGGTGTGCAGTTGAATCACACCGTCATCACGCACGGCAAAAGTGATTTCATCGCCGTAATCGACAAACTGAAACAGCGTCTGCAACTCGTGATAACCGTCTTCACGGCGACCGAGAATGTGCAGCATCAGGTTGAGTTTGGCCGGCGACGGCAGGGTCAGGCGTGCAGCGGTCATGGGTTACTGCCCCAACTTGCGCGGTTGCCAGGTCTTGATCACCAGCGTCACGTCGAGGTCAGTGCCGTGCAGTTTGATGCGCTCGGGCAACCAGTAACCGTTTTGTTCGGTGTAAGCGGTGTATTCGACCTTCCAGCCATCCTGTTCCAGGTTGGCCAGACGGCTGTCGGCGTCCAGGTTCAGGCGACTTTTGCTGTCTGGAGCGGGCAGGCCACGCACCCACCAGGCCAGATTCGACACCGGCAGTTTCCAGCCAAGCTGTTCTTCGAGCAAGGCTTCCGGGGACTGCGATTCGTAGCGCCCCTGATTCGCGACTTCCAGCGACACTTTGCCCGGACGCCCGGTCAGTCGCGCGGCGCCACGACCCAGCGGGCCGGACAGGCGAATGTCGTAATAGTCCTGACGTTGCAGCCAGAAGAGCGTGCCGCTACCGGAATCTTTCGGCGCGCGGATGCCAATCTTGCCGTCGATCTGCCAGCCATCAAGGCCGGTCAGCTGTTGTTTGTTAGCGGCCCATTGAGCCGGACTGCCGTGGCCCTCGACCGATTCGCGGGTACCAAAACCCGAGCAGCCGGCGAGCAGGGCGATGAAGCTGAAAACAATAACGTGGCGCGAAAACATGGGTTAGAGAGTCTCGGATCCGGTCAGGCGCTTGATGGTGCTGCGCAGAATGGTGCTGTCGGGCTGATCCTTGAGGAATTTGCCCCAGATTTGTTTGGCTTCACGCTGGTTGCCCTTGGTCCACAACACTTCACCGAGGTGCGCGGCGACCTCGTGATCAGGGAAGCGCTCCAGCGCCTGACGCAGATATTTCTCGGCGTCATCCAGATTGCCCAGGCGGTAATTCACCCAGCCGAGGCTGTCGAGTACGGCTGGGTCTTCCGGATTGATCTGGTGCGCCTGCTCGATCAGCGCTTTCGCTTCAGCGTAGCGTGTGGTGCGGTCGGACAAGGTGTAGCCGAGCGCGTTAAGCGCCATGGCGTTGTCCGGATCGCGCTTGATGATCAGGCGCAGGTCTTTTTCCATCTGTGCCAGATCATTGCGTTTTTCCGCGAGCATCGCCCGGGTGTAGAGCAGATTCAGGTCGTCCGGGTATTGCTGCAAGGCGTGTTGCAAGACTTTCCAGGCCTTGTCGTCCTGTTTGTTGGCCGACAGGGTTTCCGATTCGATCAGATAGAGCTGAATCGCGTAATCCGGTTGCTCGTCGCGCTGGGCGGCGAGTTTGCTCTGCGCTTCAGCGGTCTTGCCGTTGTTCATCAAGATATCGGCCTGACGCAATTGCGCCGGCAGGTAATCATTGCCCGGGCCAACCTGGGCGTATTCGATAAGGGCGCCTTGCGGGTCGTTGCGCTCTTCAGCGATGCGACCGAGGTTCAGGTGCGCCGAATCGACGTGACTTTCGCGGGCGATCAAATCTTCCAGATAACCCTTGGCCTCGTCCCAGGCCTTGGCTTCCAGGCAGACCAAGGCCAGCGAGTAACGCAGTTCGTCGTCTTCCGGGTATTGCTGAACCAGACTGGAAAACTCGGCCTTGGCGTCGTCCATGCGGTCTTGCTCAACCAGCATGCGCGCGTAAGTCAGGCGCAGGCGTTTGTCGTCCGGGTACTTCTTGATGCTTTTTTGCAGCAGGGGCAGCGCTTCGTCGCCACGGTTCAGCAATTGCAGCAGGCGCGCGCGCAGCAGAATCGGGGCGATCTCGCCTTCTTCCGGCGGGTGGTCTTCGAGCAATGCCAGTGCGGCTTTGTTGTCGCCGTCCTGTTGCAACAACAGGGCCTTGCCGAAAATCAGCTGGCTGTTGTTCGGATGGCGCTGCAACAAACGGTCGAAACTTTTCATCAGGCCGTTACGGGTTTCCTGATCGGTATCGGCGGCCGACAGCGCGAGGAAGTCGAAATGGGTATCGCCCTTACCCTGCAGGACTTTCTCCATATAGACCATCGAGTCGTCATAACGCCCGGCACGCGCCAGTTGCACGGCCGCGGCGCGTTGCGCTTCGAGGTCGTCCGGGGCGTTTTTCGCCCAGATCAGCGCGGTATCGAGGGCCGGTTGATCGGCGCCCAGATATTCGGCGATACGGAACGCACGCTCGGAGACACCCGGATCCTGGGTGTTGATGGCCTGGGTTACGTAGTTATCCAGGGCAATGTCGAAACGATTGCGCTGGCCGGCGAGTTCGGCGCTCAACAGGCTGAAAACGGTTTCCTCGCTGAACGAGCTGTAAACCTTGGGCTTTTCAGGCGCGGGCGTGGTGTCTTCGACCGAAGGCGTACCGTCCGGCGAAACGGGCGCCAAGGCCTGGCAGCCGCTGAGGAAGACAAAAGCGAGGAGCAACGCGGAAGATCTATTCATATAGGAAGAGGACGACTAACCTGCGGTCGGATCATCATGACACAAGCCTTCGGCCAAACATAACCGAGACTCAATTGTGCCCATTATAGGGGCTGACGATTGGGACAATAGTCAGCGGTAGTTGTTCTGAATCTTTCGAAGGTGGACAATTGCCGGCTTCACGTCACCATCAGCGACCTTGAATGGCCTTCCTTGCACTCGGTATCAACCACAAGACTGCTTCAGTAGACGTCCGCGAGCGCGTGGCTTTTACTCCTGAACAGCTGGTGGAGGCCTTGCAGCAGCTCTGCCGACTGACCGACAGCCGCGAAGCTGCGATCCTCTCCACCTGCAATCGCAGTGAGCTTTATATAGAACAGGATCAGCTTTCGGCCGATATCGTGCTGCGCTGGCTGGCCGACTATCACCATTTAAGCCTCGATGAGCTGCGCGCGAGTGCTTATGTGCATGAAGATGATGCGGCAGTTCGTCACATGATGCGCGTCGCCTCCGGGCTCGACTCGCTGGTGCTGGGCGAGCCGCAAATTCTCGGTCAAATGAAATCGGCCTACGCCGTGGCCCGCGAGGCCGGCACCATCGGGCCGCTGCTGGGGCGGCTGTTTCAGGCAACCTTCAATGCCGCCAAACAGGTACGCACCGACACCGCCATCGGTGAAAACCCGGTATCAGTGGCGTTTGCCGCCGTCAGCCTGGCCAAGCAGATTTTCAGTGATTTGCAGCGCAGTCAGGCTTTGTTGATCGGCGCCGGCGAGACCATCACTTTGGTCGCCCGCCATTTGCACGAACTGGGCGTCAAGCGCATCGTCGTTGCCAACCGCACTCTGGAACGGGCCAGTCTGCTGGCCGAGCAGTTCGGTGCTCACGCGGTGTTGCTCTCGGACATCCCGGCCGAACTGGTGCGCAGCGATATCGTCATCAGTTCAACCGCCAGTCAGTTGCCGATTCTTGGCAAGGGCGCGGTGGAAAGCGCATTGAAACTGCGCAAGCACAAACCGATCTTTATGGTCGACATCGCCGTTCCCCGGGATATCGAGCCGGAAGTCGGCGAGTTGGACGACGTTTACCTCTACAGCGTTGACGATCTCCACGAAGTGGTCGCCGAAAACCTCAAGAGCCGCCAAGGCGCAGCGCAAGCCGCCGAAGAGATGGTCTCGGTCGGCGCTGACGATTTCATGGTGCGCCTGCGCGAACTGGCGGCGGTCGACGTGCTCAAGGCCTATCGTCAACAAAGCGAACGCCTGCGCGACGAGGAGCTGCAAAAAGCCCTGCGCCTGCTGGCCAATGGCGGCAACGCCGAAGACGTGCTCGGACAACTGGCCCGTGGCCTGACCAATAAACTGTTGCATGCGCCCAGTGTGCAACTGAAAAAGCTTTCTGCCGAAGGCCGCCTCGATGCGCTGGCCATGGCCCAGGAACTCTTTGCCCTCGAGGGCTCACCGGATAGCTTTTCGGATAAAAAACCGCAATGAAAGCGTCACTGCTCAATAAGCTGGACATCCTCCAGGACCGTTTCGAGGAACTGACCGCGCTGCTCGGCGACGGCGAAGTCATTGCCGATCAGGCCAAATTCCGCGCTTATTCCAAGGAATACGCCGAACTTGAGCCGGTGGTACAAGGCTATAAAAAGCTGCTCAGCGTACAAAGCGATCTTGAAGGCGCGCAGGCGCTGCTCAAGGACAGCGACCCGGACATGCGTGAAATGGCCGTGGAAGAAGTCCGCGAAGCCAAGGAATTGCTGATCACCCTGGAAGCCGACCTGCAACGCATGTTGCTGCCCAAGGATCCCAACGACGGCCGTAACGTCTTTCTCGAAATCCGTGCCGGCACCGGTGGCGACGAGGCGGCGATCTTTTCCGGCGACCTGTTCCGCATGTACTCGCGTTACGCCGAGCGGCGCGGCTGGCGTGTCGAGATCCTGTCGGAAAACGAAGGCGAACACGGTGGCTATAAAGAAGTCATCGCCCGCATCGAAGGCGACAACGTTTACGGCAAGCTGAAATTCGAATCCGGTGCGCACCGCGTACAGCGCGTGCCTGCTACCGAATCACAGGGCCGTATCCACACCTCGGCCTGCACCGTGGCGGTATTGCCCGAGCCGGACGAGCGCGAAGCCATCGAGATCAACCCGGCGGATTTGCGCGTCGATACGTTCCGCTCCTCCGGGGCCGGCGGTCAGCACGTTAACACCACCGACTCGGCGATCCGCATCACGCACATACCGACCGGCACTGTCGTCGAGTGTCAGGAAGAACGTTCCCAGCACAAGAACCGCGCTCGGGCGATGGCCTGGCTGTCGGCCAAACTCAACGATCAGCAAACCGCAGCGGCGGCCAACGCGATCGCCAGCGAGCGTAAATTGCTGGTTGGCTCGGGCGACCGTTCCGAGCGAATTCGTACCTACAACTTTGCTCAGGGCCGGGTCACTGACCATCGCGTCAACCTGACCCTGTACTCCCTTGACGAAATTCTTGCCGGTGGCGTTGAAGCGGTGATCGAGCCATTGCTGGCCGAATACCAGGCTGACCAACTCGCAGCGATAGGTGAATAAATGACCATCATTGCCAGCCTGTTGCGTGCCGCGGAATTGCCGGATTCACCGACTGCGCGTCTGGATGCCGAGTTGCTTCTCGCCGCTGCACTGGGCAAATCGCGCAGTTTTCTGCACACCTGGCCCGAGCGCATCGTGCCGAGCGAAGCGGCGCTGACTTTTGCCGAGTACTTGCAACGCCGCCGTAGCGGTGAACCGGTGGCTTATATTCTCGGGCAGCAGGGCTTCTGGAAACTCGATCTTGAAGTCGCGCCGCACACGCTGATTCCGCGTCCTGACACTGAATTGCTGGTGGAAGCGGCGCTGGAGTTGCTCCCCGCGACGCCGGCCAAAGTGCTCGACCTCGGCACTGGCAGTGGCGCAATTGCGTTGGCCTTGGCCAGCGAACGTCCGGCGTGGAAAGTCACTGCCGTGGATCGCGTACTCGAAGCCGTGGCCTTGGCCGAACGCAATCGTCAGCGTCTGCATTTGAACAACGCCACGGTGCTGAGCAGTCATTGGTTCAGCGCGCTGGAAGGTCAGCGTTTCCAGTTGATCATCAGCAATCCGCCGTACATCGCTGCGGCCGATCCGCATCTGGTCGAGGGCGATGTGCGCTTCGAACCGGCCAGTGCGCTGGTTGCCGGTGAGGATGGACTCGACGATCTGCGTTTGATCGTCGCGCAGGCTCCGGAACATCTGGAGGCCGCTGGCTGGCTGATGCTCGAACACGGCTATGATCAAGCCGAAGCCGTGCGCGATTTGCTGCTCACGCGCGGTTTTGAAGAGGTCCACAGCCGCACCGATCTGGGCGGCCATCAACGCATCAGTCTGGGGCGCCTGCCGTGCTGAATGATCAGGAATTGCTGCGCTACAGCCGGCAGATTCTGCTGCAACACATCGACATCGATGGGCAACTGAAGCTCAAGGACAGTCGCGTGTTGATCGTCGGCCTCGGCGGTCTCGGTGCACCGGTTGCCTTGTATCTCGCGGCGGCGGGTGTCGGTGAATTGCATCTGGCAGATTTCGACACGGTCGATCTGACCAACCTGCAACGCCAGATTATTCACGACACCGACAGCGTCGGTATGAGCAAGGTCGACTCGGCGCTCAAGCGTTTGACGGCGATCAATCCAGAAATCCAACTGATCGCTCATCGTCAGGCACTGGACGAGGATTCTCTCGCTGCTGCCGTGGCGGCGGTGGATCTGGTGCTCGACTGTTCCGATAATTTTTCCACCCGCGAAGCGGTCAACGCCGTGTGTGTGGCGGCGTGCAAACCTTTGGTCAGTGGCGCGGCGATTCGGCTGGAAGGGCAGTTGTCGGTGTTCGACCCGCGTCGTGCCGAGAGTCCGTGTTACCACTGTTTATATGGGCACGGCAGCGAAGCCGAACTGACTTGCAGCGAAGCCGGTGTGGTCGGGCCGCTGGTCGGCCTGGTTGGCAGCCTGCAAGCACTGGAAGCCTTGAAGGTTTTGGTCGGTTTTGGCGAACCACTGGTGGGGCGCTTGTTGTTGATCGATGCCCTCGGTTCGCGTTTCCGCGAGTTGCGGGTCAAACGCGATCCGGGTTGCAGCGTCTGTGGTCCGCGCCATGCGTGAAGCGCCGATCGGCGTGTTCGACTCCGGCGTCGGCGGCTTGTCGGTGCTGGCGGAAATCCAGCGTTTGCTACCCAATGAATCGCTGCTCTATGTCGCTGATTGCGGGCACATTCCCTACGGTGAGAAAACCCCTGAATTCATTCGCCAGCGCTGCAGCGTGATGGCCGGGTTTTTCCGCGAGCAAGGCGCCAAGGCCTTGGTCATCGCGTGCAATACTGCGACGGTCGCGGGTGTCGCCGATCTACGCCGTGATTTCCCTGACTGGCCGCTTGTCGGCATGGAGCCTGCGGTCAAACCTGCCGCTGCCGCGACCCGCAGCGGAGTGGTCGGTGTGCTCGCCACCACCGGCACGTTGCAGAGCGCCAAGTTCGCCGCACTGCTTGATCGCTTTGCCACCGACGTGCGTGTGATTACTCAGCCATGTCCCGGTCTGGTCGAGCTGATTGAAAGCGGCGATCTGCACAGCGCCGAGTTGCGCCAGTTGCTGCAAGGGTATGTCGAGCCACTGTTGGCCAGCGGTTGCGACACGATCATTTTGGGCTGCACCCACTATCCCTTTCTCAAGCCGATGCTCAAGTCGATGATCCCCGCGGACATTAGCCTGATCGATACTGGCGCTGCTGTGGCGCGGCAACTTCAGCGGCTTTTGGCGGAGCGCGATTTGCTCGCTGTCGGCCCGAACCAACCGGTCAGATTCTGGACCAGCGCCGATCCTGAGTACTTCAAAAACATCCTGCCACTGCTCGGACAAAACGCTGGCGAAGTGCAAAACTTCGACTTGTAAAAAAATTGTGAAATAACTAAAAAATCAGCTGAACTTCTAAGTAGGCGCCAGCTTCTATAGCGAAGAGTTATCTAGAAAACCAAACGATCGTTCCGGAAAAGGAAGTTTCAACGTGAAGCGACTATTCTGCTTGGCCGCGATTGCGGCCGCACTGATGGGGCAAAGTATTACTGCACAAGCGGCAGGTGTTGAGTTTGCGGTGGGGGCCACCAGCGACTCGACCATGACGTACCGCTTGGGCATGAATTTCGACTGGGACAAGAGCTGGCTGCAAAGTGACGTCGGTCGCCTGACCGGTTACTGGAGCGGGGCTTACACTTACTGGGAAGGTGACAAGACCTCCAGTAACAACAGCCTGTCGTTCTCGCCGGTATTTGTTTACGAGTTTGCCGGTCAATCGGTCAAACCGTATGTGGAGGCGGGGATTGGTGTCGCGGCTTTCTCCAATACCAAGTACGAATCCAACAATCTCGGCGGCTCTTTCCAGTTCGAAGACCGTTTCGGTTTTGGTCTGCGTTTCAATGGCGGGCATGAAGTCGGGATTCGTGCGACACACTATTCCAACGCCGGTCTGGCCAGTGACAACGACGGTGTAGAAAGTTACTCGCTGCATTACACGATGCCGCTCTAACGGCTAAACGCTTGACCCCTGTGGGAGCGAGCCTGCTCGCGAAAGCTGTTTCATGTTCAACGAAGATGTTGAATGAAAGACCGCTATCGCGAGCAGGCTCACTCCTACATTTGTTTTGGGGTGTTCTTGTGATCAGCGGTAGGCAGTCGTGATGCCTTTGCGTTCTTCAATGCACTCCGGCGCGCCCATCTCGAACTCGCGGCAGATCAGCGGACGCTTCTCATAGATCGTGCACATCATCGTGTCGCGATCCAGCGCCGCGCACCAGCCGTCATCCAGACGCAGCATCACTTCGCCGCCCCACTCATCGGTATCGATAAAGCGATCAGGCACGCCAGTGTCGGTGATCAGCATCACTTCGAGCTGGCAACAACACGCCGCGCAGGTCGAGCAAGTGACCGCCGGTTCCGTGATTTGTTGGTGGGGAATGGTCTTCATGGTCGGCAGTGTAAGGCAGTGGCCGGCACACGTGTGAAAGGTCTGACAGACGCTCAGTGCGCCAGCCGCCGAGCCATCGTATGCAGCAACGGAAACAGCAGCGCCCAGAGCAGGCCGATACCGATCAGCGTCGGCAGTTCGCCATAGGGAAATTGCACCCCGGCCAGGCGCCCGCCAGCGTAATACGACAGCGCGCCGCCGACAGCGCCGAGTAAGCTCGCCAGCCACCAGGGCCGCGCGCTCCAAGCCAGGCAATGGCGCAAGGTGGTCGCCAACAACGCCCAGAGCAACATCAGCCACAACGGAATTAGCGGCGACTGATCCTGAAACGCGAACACCCCGGCACCGCGCAACACACTGTCGACAGCGGTGCCGACAATCACCACGCTGAGGATCAAACGCCCCTCAGCCGCCCAACTGCTGACCCAGCACAGATGGATCACCAGCACCGCCAGCGCGACCAGCAACCACAGGCTGTTGCCGCCGAGCACGCAAGTCAGCCAGCCGATCTGGAACAGTACGGCATTGGCGACACGCTCAAGCATCGAAGCGTCCGAGCAGCGGCGCAGTCATTGCGGCGGGTTTGGCCAGTAGCAACTGCGCGGTGCCGATGGTGCGTTCGAGGAAACCGCCCTCGCAGTAACACAGGTAAAACTCCCACAGCCGCAGGAAATAATCGTCATAGCCCAGTTCGCTCAAGCGGCCATGGGCGCGGCGGAAGTTCTCGTGCCACAGGCGCAGGGTGCGGGCGTAGTGCAGGCCGAAATCTTCCATGTGCAGCAGGTTCATGTCGGTGTCGCGGCCGACCACTTCGAGCATTTTCTGCACGCAAGGCAGGGCGCCGCCGGGGAAGATGTAGCGCTGGATGAAATCGACGCCGCGCTTGGCCTGTTCGTAACGCTGCTCGCGGATGGTGATCGCCTGGATCAACATCAGGCCGTTGCTCTTGAGCAACTGCGCGCACTGTTTGAAGTAGGTCGGCAGGAAGCGGTGGCCGACGGCTTCGATCATCTCGATCGACACCAGTTTGTCGTATTCGCCGGTCAGGTCGCGGTAGTCCTTGAGCAACAGCGTGACGCGATCCTGCAAACCCAGTTGTTCGATGCGTTGCGCGGTAAACGCGTACTGCTCTTTCGACAGGGTCGTGGTGGTCACGCGGCAGCCATAATGTTGCGCGGCATACAGCGCCATGCTGCCCCAGCCGGTGCCGATCTCCAGCAAATGGTCGCTGGGTTGCAGCGCGAGCTTCTGACAGATCCGCTCCAGTTTGTTCAGTTGTGCCTGTTCGAGGCTGTCTTCCGGGGTCAGGAATTGCGCTGCGGAATACATCATGGTCGGGTCGAGAAACTGCTCGAACAGATCGTTGCCAAGGTCGTAGTGCGCGGCGATGTTCTTCTGCGAACCCTTGCGCGTGTTGCGGTTGAGCCAGTGCAGACCTTGCACCAACGGCCGGCTGAGACGGGCCAGACCGCCCTCCATGGCATCGAGCACGTCGAGGTTGCTGACGAACACGCGGACCACGGCCGTCAGATCCGGCGAACTCCAGTAGCCGTGGATAAAGGCCTCGCCGGCGCCAATCGAACCGTTCCCGGCAACCATGCCCCAGACGGCCGGATCGAGCACATGGATTTCCCCGAGCAAAGCACTGCCCGGGGTACCGAACATCAGGCGTTCGCCGTCCTCGACCACCAACAGTTGCCCGTTTTTCAACTGAGCCAATTGGCGCAGCACGCCACGGCGCAGCAGCGACCCGGTCAAACCGTTGGTGCTGAGCCGACTGACCGACAGACTAGAGGATTTCATGGCGGTGCTCCTTGGGAGGCACAGTGGCTGTTTGAAAACTGCCGTCGGCAGTCTGATGAGCAAAAATCGGTGCGCGTTTGAGCAGCAGTCGCAGCGCTTGCCAGTAAATGGCCAGGGCGGTTTTCGCGGTCATCCACGGAAAGCGCCGCAGGTAACGATGCAGGCTGCGCCGGTCGAGGCTTTCGCGTTGCAGATTGAGCGTCGCGTCAAACAGTTTGTGCTCGCCCTGCCAGTCAGCCATGTGCACGCCGAGTTTTTGCGCGGCGGGGCTGAAGCTCATGCGGTATTCGAGATCGCGCGGCAGAAACGGCGAAACGTGAAAGGCTTTGGCCACGGCAAAGTGCTGATGGAAATCCTGCAGATTGACCGGCGGGCGCGCCGGCAACACATAGTGATAGCGCTCGCCCCACGGCGTGTTGGTGACTTCACAGACGATCGCCGCCAGTTGCCCGTCCGCCTCATGGCAGTAAAAGAAACTCACCGGGTTGAACGACAGCCCCCAACTGCGCGCCTGGGTCAGCAGGCAGATCGAGCCTTGCGGTTCGTGGCCGATGGCGATGCCGACCTGCTGGCGTACGGCATCGATCAGGCGTATGCCACGGCCGGTAAAGGTCTTCAGGTAGTCAGTCTCGCGAAATGAAAACGGCGCAAAGCGACTGCGTCCGGCCAGCGGCGACAGTGCAAGCACGGCGTCCTGTTCGCTGAGATCGAGGTAGAGCAAGCCGATCCGGTAACGGAATTCATGGCGGCGCGGCGAAAAACGCCGATGGCCGATCCAGCCGCTATACAGGGCGCTGTTCATAAGCTTTCCCCGAACGCGGCGGCCACGCGCAAGGCGCTGACGACACCGTCCTCATGGAAACCGTTGGCCCAATAGGCGCCGCAATAATGTGTGTGTTGCGCGCCATCCAGCTCGCCCCACCGCTGCTGCGCGGCCACGGCCGCGAGGCTGAACTGCGGGTGGGCGTAGGTGTAGCGGGCAAGCACTTTGTCGGGGCTGATGCCGGCACTCTGATTGAGGCTGACGCAGAACGTGGTGTCGCTCTGAATGCCCTGCAGAATGTTCATGTCGTAGGTGACGGCGGCGTGAGTATGGCCAGCGCCGCTGAGTCGATAGTTCCAGCTGGCCCAGGCAAGTTTGCGCGTTGGCAGCAAACGCGTGTCGGTGTGCAGCACTACTTCGTTGTCGGCATAGGGCAGGGCACCGAGGATCGCGCGTTCGGCTTCGCTGGGCACCGCCAGCAGTTTCAGCGCCTGGTCACTGTGACAGGCGAACACCACCCGATCAAAATGCTCGAGGCCTGCCGGGCTGTGGATAACTACGCCATGCACATCGCGATCGACCCGGGTGACCGGACAATTGAGCCGAATCCTGTCCTTGAACGCGGCCGTCAGTGGCGCGATGTAAGCGCTCGAGCCGCCTTCGATGACTTGCCATTGCGGCCGATCACTGACTGACAACAGCCCGTGATTCTTGAAGAACCGCACAAAAAACTGCAGGGGGAAGTTGAGCATTTCCGCCATCGGCATCGACCAGATCGCCGAACCCATCGGCACGATGTAATGCAGGATGAAACGTTCGCCGTAGCCGCCGGCCTTGAGGTATTCGTCGAGGGTGGTGTCGGCGGCAATGCGCAGTTCGACGAGGTCACGCTGGGCTTCTTTATTGAAGCGCAGGATGTCGCGCAACATGCCCCAGAACCCCGGCGACAACAGATTGCTGCGCTGGGCGAAGAGGCTGTTGAGGTTGTTGCCGTTGTATTCCAGGCCGGTGTCCGGGTCGGTTACCGAAAAACTCATTTCGGTCGGTTTGAACGCCACGCCAAGCTGGCCTAGGAGGCGGATAAAGTTCGGGTAGGTCCAGTCATTGAACACGATGAAGCCGGTGTCCACGGCGTAGGGCTGCCCTGCGACGGTGACGTCTACCGTGTGCGTGTGGCCACCGACCCAGTCGCCCGCCTCGAACACCGTCACTTCATGGCGGCGATTGAGCAGGTAAGCGCAGGTAAGCCCGGCGATGCCGCTGCCGACGATGGCAATTTTCATGTCGGATCCGTCAGCGGAGGCGACTTGCGCACCATGCGCTTGCCGATGGCCAGTTGCACGCGTGCCGGCAGTTTCGACAGCGGCCACAGCGCGGCCATGAACAGCGCCGGGAAGGCGATTTCCAATGGCCGATCTTTGAGCTTGGCGAAGATGTGCCGCGCGGCTTTATCCACAGGCCAGCTCAACGGCATGGGGAAATCGTTTTTCGCGGTCAGCGGTGTTTCCACAAAACCGGGGCTGACCACGGTGACTTCAATGCCTTCGTCGGCCAGATCGATGCGCAGCGATTCGAACAGGTAACGCAATCCGGCCTTCGAGGCGCCGTAGGCTTCGGCCCGTGGCAGCGGCAGGTAGGTGACCGAACTGGCCACGCCGATCAGATGCGGCGCGGTGCCTTTGCGCAGCAGCGGCAGCGCGGCCTCGATGCAGTAGCTGCTGGCGAGCAGGTTGGTGCGCACCACATGCTCGATGATCGAGGCGTCGAACTGCTTGGCATCGACGTACTCGCAGGTGCCGGCGTTGAGAATCACCGAATCCAGCGAACCCCAATCCGTGGCGATCTGCTCGCCGATTTCGCGAACCGTCTGGCTGTTGGTCAGGTCCCCCGGCACCACCAGAACTTGCCCCGGATAGCGTTGCGACAAGACCTTGAGCGGTGCGATCTGACGGGAACTGACCGCCAGGTGCGCACCGGTTTTCAGGATCTCTTCAGCCAGCGCCGCGCCGATGCCACTGCTGGCCCCGGTCAACCAATAGCGCCGTGGAGGTGTACGACTCATCCCATTCTCCTTTTCAGCCAGGCGATGACCCGGCCCAATACTGGCAAGTGTTCATACAGCAGCGCCCCGGCATCGAAATAATCCCGATGGCGATAAACCTTGTCGTGCCACAGCAGATGCGAGCAGCCGCTGACACGAATCACACGGCCACCCGCTAGGCGCGGATGGCGATAACTCATGACCCAACGCAGGTAGCCTTCGCAGTCGCCGATCTGGTCGAAACCATGAAAATCGAAACGCAGTTCGCTGACGTTGGCGTACAGCTCGCCGAAGTAGTCGCGCAATTGCGCCAACCCTTGCACCTCGTGCAGTGGGTCGGTGAAGTCAATGTCATCGCTGTACAGCTCGCCGAGGTTTTGCAGGTTGTCTTTGTTCAACGCTGAAAATTGCCGGGCGAAGCGGCGCAGGAATTCACTCATCATCGCCTCCGGAAGACGTACGCGAAGGCAGGTTCTTGAAGGCGGCCAATGCGCGCTGGCGCGAAGTGCTGAGGTTGACGATCGGCGACGGGTAGTCCGCCACGCCGAACAAACCACCGACGTCGGCCGGGTTGTGCACTTCTTTCTTGTTGAGAGCCGCCAGTTCCGGTAGCCAGTGCTTGATGAACAGGCCTTCGCTGTCGAACTTTTCCGACTGGCTCAACGGATTGAAGATGCGGAAGTACGGAGCCGAATCGGTGCCCGTCGACGAGCTCCATTGCCAGCCGCCGTTGTTCGCCGCCAAGTCGCCATCAATCAGGTGACGCATGAAAAAACGCTCGCCTTCGCGCCAGTCGATCAGCAGGTTTTTGGTCAGGAACATCGCCACGATCATGCGCAGGCGATTGTGCATCCAGCCGGTTTCGAGCAATTGGCGCATGGCCGCGTCGATAATCGGCAGACCGGTGCGCGCCTCTTGCCACGCGGCGAGATCGTCCGGTGCATCACGCCAGGCCAGCGCTTCGGTTTCCGGGCGAAACGCGCGGTGCCGCGAGACCCGTGGATAGCCGACCAGAATGTGCTTGTAGAATTCGCGCCACAGCAGCTCGTTGATCCAGGTAACCGCACCGACCTTGCCGCTCTCGAACTCGCCCTGATTGCTTTGCAGGGCGGCGTGCAGGCATTGGCGCGGCGAAATCACCCCGGCAGCGAGGTATGCCGAGAGCTGACTGGTGCCGGGCTTGGCCGGGAAGTCGCGTTCGCTTTGGTAGTAGTCGATCTGCGCGTCGGTGAAGGTGTCGAGACGGCGCCGGGCTTCCTGTTCGCCGGCCGGCCACAGATCGCGCAGGGTTTGGCTCGGTGTGGCGAAGCCTTTGACGGAGTCGGGAATCAGGTCGCTGTCGATGGCAAGTTTTGCCTGTTTGCCTGGTGCCTTGACCAACGCAGGCATCGAGCGGTGCAAGCGTTCATAACAGACTTTGCGGAACTGGCTGAACACCTTGAAGTAACTCTCGGTCTTGGTCAGCACGCTGCCGGGTTTGAACAGCAACTGATCAAGGTAGCTGTGAAACGTGATGCCCTCGGCCTTCAGCATGTCCGCCACCGCTGCATCGCGACGGCTTTCATGGACGCCATATTCTTCGTTGACGTGGACGGCTTCAATCTTCAGTTGCCGACAGAGCTTGAGCAGTTCCGCTGGGGCTTGATCCCAATGCGCGGCAGTACGGATCAGCAACGGAATATTCAACGCGGCGAGGCTTTTGCTCAGCTCATCGAGGTTGCGCAACCAGAAGTCGACCTTGCACGGCGCATCGTCATGTTCCAGCCACTGCTGCGGACTCAACAGGTACACGGCGACTGTCGGGCCGCGCGCTGCGGCGGCCGCGAGGGCGGTGTTGTCATGTTGGCGCAAGTCGCTGCGCAGCCAGATCAATTGCATGTCGGCACTCACGGCGTCCATTAAATCAGCCCGCGCTGAACGAGTTCCTGGTGCGCAAGAAGCGCGTCTTCCGCCAGGAACACATCAGCCATCTCGGAGGTTTTTACGGACAACTCGGCGTGGTGGATGCATACCGTTGGTCCGACCAGCATTTTTGGGCAACTGACTCCGTTCAACAGCTTGGGCAACTGCGCAAGGTTCATGGCTTTGCTGGAATACAGCAGTACGCCACGGGCCTGCAGGTGTTCGACCGCCAGCGCCAGTTCGGTGGCCGGCAGCGGCCAGTCAAACACTTGCACCGGACAATCGGCGCTGCTGATCAGCCACGCGCACAGCCACAGATGAGGTTCCAGTGGCAGGTCGGAGTGATTGATCAACAACAGCGGGGCGCCATGTAGCTGACGATTGTTATGGTAGATGCGTGTGCCGAATTTGCTGCGTAGCCACGAATAAAAGAACACCCGCTCCATCTGCGCGCCGAACTGGCCTTGCCAGCGCTGCTCCAGTTCCGCCAGCAGCGGCATCAGCAATTGCTCGCACAGCGTGCGTGGCGGGTAGAGCGCCATGGCCTGATTGACGCTGTCGTCGAGGCTGCGTTCATTGAGCTGCGTGACGGCCGCCAGCAATGTCTGGCGCAAATGCTGCCAGTCGTTTTCCACCGATTCGCTGAACGCCTGTGGTGCGTCGAGCAGCGGCTTGACCTGACTGACGGCAACACCACGATTAAGCCAGGTGAGGATGGTCAGGATTTGCTGCACATGTTCGGCCGAATATAGTCGGTGGCCCTTGGGCGTGCGTTGTGGCACGACCAACCCGTAGCGGCGCTCCCACGCGCGCAGGGTGATCGCGTTGACGCCGGTCTGCCGCGCGACTTCGCGAATCGGTAGCCAGCCCTCGTCGAGGGCTTTCTTAAAATCCGCGCCAAGGTCTTCCTGGGCGCTGGTATCCATTTTGTCGTTCATTAGATTGCGTTTCGCAGGCTGAGGTTTTCCGGGTGCGGTTGCAGGTAAACCTGTTGCGCAATGTAGGAATCCGGATGGAGGCGAAAGTGATGCTTGAGCAACGTCAACGGCACCACCAGCGGCACGATGCCCTGGCGGTATTGGCCGATGACGTGTTGCATTTCCTGTTTGTCTTCGGCGCTGATCGCCTGCTTCAGATAACCGCTGATGTGCAGCAGGACATTGCTGTGAGTGCCGCGCGTGGCACATTTCTTCAGGGCGGCCATCAGTTCGCTGAAATAGCGCGGGCCGAGTTCGGCGGGATCGGTGTCGGCCATATTGCCCAACAACTTACCCAGCGTTTTGTATTGCAGTGGGTTGTGCGCCATCAGCAAGTATTTGTAGCGCGAATGGAATTCGGTGAGGGCGCGACGGCTCAGGCCATTGGCGAGGACCTGTTGCCATTCGCTGTAGGCGAACACACGGGTGATGAAGTTCTCACGCAGTACCGGATCGTTGAGGCGCCCGGCTTCTTCCACGGGCAGATCCGGGTGCTGTGCGCAGAACGCCTGGGCGTAAATCCCGCGCCCGCCGCCGTTCACCGGGGCGCCATTGGCGTGGTAGACCTTGACCCGTTCGAGGCCGCAGGACGGCGACTGCTGCATGAAGATGTAGCCGCAGATGTCATTCAGCTCGGCGGCCATTTTTGTGCCGTACTCGGCCAATGGCTGAGTGACGTTGATCGACGGGTTTACCGTGCCGACCGCTTGCGGATGCTCGGCCTCGCCGACAAGGCGGATCGGCTCGCGCGGGATGCCCATACCGATCGCGACTTCCGGACACACCGGGACGAAATCGAAATGTTCGGTGAGGGTGCGGCTGCACAGGCGGGATTCCTTGTGTCCACCGTTGTAGCGCACCTCGGCGCCCAGCAGGCAGGCGCTGATGGCGATTTTGGGTTTGGCTGCGCAAGAGTCAGACATGGGCACCTCGAATCCATACCTGTACAGAGGTTGATCTCTGTACAACTTTGCTCAGCATAGATTCATGGGTGTACAAGTCAAATGGTTTGTATAACTTTTTCGGTTGAGCGCGGTTCATTGTGGGAGCGAGCTTGCTCGCGAATACGGATTAACATTCAACAAATTCATTGATTGACACACCGTTTTCGCGAGCAAGCTCGCTCCCACAGGGGACGGTATTTACTTCCAGCCCTGCAGCCATTCAGCGTTGTTTTGTAGTGTCTGCCAATCGAGTCGCTCCGCACGCTGGGTCAACACCGCCTGCAACTCAACTTCCAGCACCGTGCCTTCCTCGTCGCGAAACAGCTCGGTCACCAGAAAGTGTTTTTCACGATTCTGCGGGTGGGCTGCTGTCCATTTCGACAGCAGCAATTTACGCGGATTGATGCGGTTCATTGCAGGTGTTCGTGCAAGCGTCGCGCAGCTTCCTGGCCACTGAGCCAAGCGCCTTCGACGCGCCCGGACAGGCACCAGTCGCCGCAAGCATACAAACCCAGATCGGCATCGGCCAGGGTCCCCCATTCGTGGCCCGTCGCCGGACGTGCGTAGAGCCAGCGGTGGGCGAGGCTGAAGGTTGGCGCGGGCATGGCGCTGTGCAGCAATTCGGCAAAAGCACCGTGCAGTTGCTCGATCACAGCTTCCTTGGACAGATCGATGTGCTGCCGGCTCCACGCGCTGCTCGCATGCAGCACCCAGGTGTCGAGGCTGTTGTCACGTCCGGGCTTGCTGCGGTTGCGTGCCAGCCAGTCGAGCGGACTGTCCTGCACGAAGCAGCCTTCAATGGGCGTATCCAGCGGTGTGTCGAAGGCGAGGGCGACAGCCCAGGTCGGGTCCATTTTCACCCCGGCGGCGGCCCCGGCAAGTTTCGGGGCTGCGGCCAGCAAGGCTGTCGCTTGAGGGGCCGGCGTGGCGATCACCACGTGGCTGAACGGGCCATGGGTGAAGCCTTCGGCGTCCTGCAGATGCCAGTGTTCTTCACCGCGAAAGACCTCGGTGATGCGGCAGGCAAAGTGCACTTCCAAGCCATCGAGCAGTCCACGAGTGATGGCGCTCATGCGTGGCGTCCCGACCCAGCGCGTCTGCTCGTCCGGCGACAGATTCAGTTGCCCGCCCTGATACGTGTAGAGCTGCGGTGTCCACTCGGCGACCCAGCCCAGGCTTTGCCAACGCTGCACTTCGGTGACGAAGCGCCGATCACGCGCGGTGAAATATTGCGCGCCCATGTCCAGCGAGCCAGCGTCGCTGCGCTTGCTCGACATGCGCCCGCCGCTGCCGC
Organism: Pseudomonas sp. Mb7; assembly: GCF_054790525.1. Classification (NCBI taxonomy): domain Bacteria; kingdom Pseudomonadati; phylum Pseudomonadota; class Gammaproteobacteria; order Pseudomonadales; family Pseudomonadaceae; genus Pseudomonas; species Pseudomonas sp. Mb7. The sequence continues at coordinate 4,567,227 of NZ_CP186501.1, read as the reverse complement.
GACTTTTATCGAACAATTGCACGGTATGCCCGGTCTCTGTCAGAGCCTGGGCGGCGGAAAGTCCGGCGATGCCGGTGCCGATGATTGCGATAGGTACAGTCATAGGGGCCTCGTTTACCTTTCTGTACAGACTACGCCGTGGATGAAACCTGTACAATTTTGTTTTTTGGTATAACTTCTAGCGTTCTCGATCTGACAGCTTGGCCTATGGTTAAACAATAGAGCCTGCCCGATAGAAAAGATCCCTGCTTTTAAAAATAGACTAGTGATCCGGGTTAAACGCCACGCGAGGAAGATGTCATGCACATATTGCTGACCGGCGGTACTGGTTTGATCGGACGTGCGCTCTGCCGATACTGGTTGGAGCAGGGGCATCGCTTGACGGTGTGGAGCCGCAAACCGGAGAAAGTCGCGAAAATCTGTGGTGCGCAGGTGCGGGGTATTGCGCGTCTGGAAGACCTTGGCGAAGAGCCTGTGGACGCGATCATCAATCTTGCCGGTGCGCCGATTGCCGATCGGCCGTGGACCCATCGACGCAAAGCGTTGCTGTGGAGCAGCCGTATCACGCTCACGGAAACCCTGTTGACCTGGCTCGACACGCGCGCGCAGAAACCAGCGTTGCTGATCTCCGGATCAGCCATTGGCTGGTATGGCGATGGCGGTGAGCGCGAATTGACTGAAGATTCGCCGCCGGTGATCGACGACTTCGCCAGTCAGTTGTGTATTGCCTGGGAGGAAACCGCACAGCGTGCCGAGACACAAGGCATTCGCGTGGTGCTGGTGCGAACGGGTCTGGTGCTGTCGGCCGAGGGCGGCTTTTTGTCGCGCTTGCTGTTGCCGTTCAAACTCGGGCTCGGCGGGCCTTTGGGCAATGGCCGGCAGTGGATGCCGTGGATTCATATCAACGATCAAATCGCCCTGATTGATTTTCTTCTGCATCGTGATCAGGCCAGTGGTCCTTATAATGCGTGCGCGCCGAAACCTGTGCGCAATCGCGAATTTGCCAAGACACTGGGCAGCGTGTTGCACCGCCCGGCGTTCATGCCGATGCCGACCCTGGCGCTGAAGGTCGGCCTCGGTGAGATGTCATTGCTGTTGCTCGGCGGCCAGAAGGCAATGCCGGCACGCTTGCTGGAAGCGGGTTTCACTTTCCAGTTCACGGATTTACGCGCGGCCCTGGACGATCTTTCCAGCCGCCTCTGAAATAGGACGTTGCATGACCGATCACGCCTTGCTTCTGGTCAACCTGGGTTCCCCGGCCTCAACCTCAGTGGCCGATGTGCGCCGCTACCTCAATCAATTCCTGATGGACCCGTACGTGATCGACCTGCCGTGGCCGGTGCGGCGTTTGCTGGTGTCGCTGATCCTGATCAAGCGCCCGGAGCAGTCGGCCCACGCCTATGCGTCGATCTGGTGGGACGAAGGTTCACCGCTGGTGGTGCTCAGCCGGCGCCTGCAAGAGCAGATGAAGGCGCAATGGAAGCAGGGGCCAGTGGAGCTGGCGATGCGTTATGGTGAGCCGTCGATTGAAACCTGCCTGCTGAAACTGGTGGCGGCGGGGCACAAGCGCATCACGCTGGCACCGCTGTATCCACAGTTCGCCGACAGCACCACGACCACAGTGATCGAAGAAGCCAAGCGGGTGATCCGCGAAAAGAAACTCGACGTGCAACTGTCGGTGCTGCAGCCGTTCTACGATCAGCCGGAATACCTGGATGCGCTGGTCGAAAGCGCCCGGCCGCATCTGCAGCAGGATTACGATCACTTGCTGCTGAGCTTCCACGGTCTGCCTGAGCGGCACCTGACCAAACTCGATCCGACCGGCAATCATTGCTTCAAGAATGAAGACTGCTGCAAGAACGCCTCGCCTGCGGTATTGGCGACCTGTTATCGCGCGCAATGCCTGCGTACTGCGGCGTTGTTCGCTGAGCGCATGGGCCTGCCGGATGGCAAATGGTCGGTATCGTTTCAGTCGCGTCTGGGCCGGGCCAAGTGGATCGAACCCTACACCGAGGCACGGCTGGATGAGCTGGCGAAAAGCGGCGTGAAGAAAATACTGGTGATGTGCCCGGCGTTTGTCGCCGATTGCATCGAGACGCTGGAAGAGATTGGTGATCGCGGCAAGGAACAGTTCCGCGAAGCGGGGGGCGAAGAGTTGGTGCTGGTGCCGTGCCTGAATGACGACCGGCAATGGGCTAAGGCGTTGGCAACCCTCTGCGAAAGAGCGCCGCTGGCCCTGTGATGATCGTTCCCACGCTCTGCGTGGGAATGCAGCCCGTGACGCTCCGCGTCACTGGACGCAGAGCGTCCCTAGAGGCATTCCCACGCAGAGCGTGGGAACGATCAGATCTAAAGGCTTAGATCAGCGGCTCATCCGCCTTCTTGTTCTTCCAGCCATCATTGCCCGGCAGAATCAGGTTCAGCGCAATCGCCACCACCGCGCACAACGCGATGCCTTTGAGGCCGAAGTCGTCTGGACCGGTGCCGGTGCCGACCAGCACACCGCCAATGCCGAACACCAGCGTCACCGACACGATCACCAGATTGCGCGCCTCGCCCAGATCGATCTTGTGACGGATCAGGGTGTTCATCCCCACCGCCGCGATCGAGCCGAACAGCAAGCACAGAATCCCGCCCATCACCGGCACCGGAATGCTCTGCAGCAGCGCGCCGAACTTGCCAATGAACGCCAGGCTGATAGCGAAGATCGCCGCCCAGGTCATGATTTTCGGGTTGTAGTTCTTGGTCAGCATCACTGCGCCAGTCACTTCCGCGTAGGTGGTGTTTGGCGGGCCGCCGAACAGACCGGCGGCGGTGGTGGCAATGCCGTCACCGAGCAGGGTGCGATGCAGGCCGGGCTTCTTCAGATAGTCGCGACCGGTCACGCTACCGACGGCAATCACGCCACCGATGTGTTCAATGGCCGGAGCCAATGCCACTGGAACGATAAACAGAATCGCCTGCCAGTTGAATTCCGGCGCGGTGAAGTGCGGGATCGCAAACCATGGCGCTGCGGCAATCTTCGCGGTATCAACGACACCGAAATAGAACGCCATACCAAAACCGACCAGCACGCCGGAAATGATCGGCACCAGACGGAAAATGCCTTTACCGAACACAGCGACGATCAGCGTGGTGAGCAGCGCCGGCATCGAGATCATCATTGCGGTCTGGTAGTGGATCAGTTCCGAACCGTCGCCAGCCTTGCCCATCGCCATGTTCGCGGCAATCGGCGCCATGGCCAGGCCGATGGAAATGATCACTGGACCAATCACCACCGGTGGCAGCAAGCGGTCGATAAATCCGGTGCCTTTGATCTTCACGGCAAGACCGAGGAAGGTGTAGACGAAACCGGCTGCCATCACACCGCCCATGGTCGCAGCAAGGCCGAACTGGCCCTTGGCGAGAATGATCGGGGTGATGAAAGCGAAGCTCGACGCTAGAAACACCGGCACCTGACGCCCGGTGACGATCTGGAACAGGATCGTCCCCAGACCCGCGGTAAACAGTGCCACGTTCGGGTCCAGGCCCGTGATCAGCGGCATCAGCACCAGGGCGCCGAAAGCCACGAACAGCATCTGGGCGCCGGACAACACCGTACGCCAGAGCGGATCGTTGAACTCTTGCTGCATGGTCACGCGTCCTTCTGCTTGGTGCCGAAGATCTTGTCACCGGCGTCGCCAAGTCCTGGGATGATGTAACCGTGCTCGTTCAAGCGCTCATCGATGGACGCGGTGTAGATGGTCACGTCCGGGTGAGCCTTTTCTACAGCGGCAATACCTTCCGGCGCGGCCACCAGCACCATGGCGCGGATGTCTTTGCAGCCGGCTTTCTTCAACAGATCAATGGTCGCAACCATCGAGCTGCCGGTAGCGAGCATCGGGTCGATGATCATCGCCAACCGTTCGTCGATTTCCGGAACCAGTTTTTCCAGATAAGTGTGCGCTTGCAGGGTTTCTTCGTTGCGGGCAACGCCCACAGCGGAAACCTTGGCACCCGGGATCAGGCTCAGCACGCCTTCGAGCATGCCGATGCCGGCGCGCAGGATCGGCACGACGGTGATCTTTTTGCCGGCGATCTTCTCGACCGACACGGTGCCGCACCAGCCTGCAATATCGTAGGACTCCAGCGGCAAATCTTTTGTAGCTTCATAGGTCAACAGGGCGCCGACTTCCTGAGCGAGCTCACGGAAGTTCTTGGTGCTGATATCGGCGCGGCGCATCAGGCCGAGTTTATGACGGATCAGCGGATGGCGGATCTCGAGGATGGGCATGGAAAAACTCCGGCGGCGGGCAAAAAAACCGGCCTAGATTAATCTATCCGAGGGTGATGTCCTATAGGACATTCTGTACGTTAGTCCATAAAGGCTTGATTCGGCCTCAATGGATGCGTACCTTTGCCCGCTTTTCCGAAAACATCCCCCCTGGAGAGCGCCATGTCCGCTGATCTCGAGCATATCCGTCAAATCATGCGAGAGGCTGACTGCCTGTACACCGAAGCTGAAGTCGAGGCCGCCATCGCCCGCGTCGGTGCACAAATCAACGAACAACTGGCTGACAGCAATCCGGTAGTGTTCTGCGTGATGAACGGCGGGCTGATTTTCTCCGGCAAACTGCTGACGCATCTGCAGTTCCCGCTGGAAGCCTCCTACCTGCACGCGACCCGTTATCGCAACGAAACCAGCGGCGGCGACCTGTTCTGGAAAGCCAAGCCGGAAGTTTCGTTCATCGACCGCGACGTGCTGATCATCGACGACATCCTCGATGAAGGTCACACCCTCGGCGCGATCATCGACTTCTGCAAACACGCCGGTGCGCGCAAAGTGCACACCGCCGTTCTGATCGACAAGGATCACGACCGCAAGGCGCGTCCAGACCTGAAAGCCGATTTCGTCGGCCTGCCGTGCATCGACCGCTACATCTTCGGTTACGGCATGGACTACAAAGGCTACTGGCGCAACGCCAACGGGATCTTTGCCGTTAAAGGCATGTAAGAACCCAGCACTACCCCCTGTAGGAGTGAGCCTGCTCGCGATAGCGTCGTATCAGCCAACATCAACGTTGCTGACAGACCGCTATCGCGAGCAGGCTCACTCCTACATTTGTTTGCACGATACCCATGCTAGAGTGCTCGGCCCCGCCTTCCGGAGCCTGTCATGCGCCTCTTGATCCGCAGCCTCGCCGCGTTTTCCTTGATCTTCTGCCTGCCTCTTTCCGCCGCGCCGATGCACAGTCAATTCCTGCCGCCGGACGATCTGACCGTGCGCGATGCCGAGCCCGAGCAGCAGCAATTGCTGCAGGTCACTGATTATTCCGTGGTCGTCGGCGCGCAACGCCAGTCCAATCAACAACCGATTCCGGTCACGTCTCCATTGATGATTCGCCTCAAGGGCAAATCCCTCAACAAAGGCGCGACCATTACTCAGGTGTTGGTCAATTTCGACGGTGAAAGCAAAAGCCTGAAAAAGCCGGTTTATGACGACAAGAGCAAAACCCTCACACTGTTTTATCCACAGGCCCAATACCGCGTGATCATCGATCTGCTGCGCAACGACACTGTGTATGTGCAGTTCCTCAGTTACGCCAATGGCCATATCTGGGCCGATTTGCACACCGGGGCGGTGCGATCGCGTTGAGCCGGGCGGCCGGGCAGGGGTAAACTGCCCGCCCCGTGTAATGTCTGCGAGCTGGAGTCGGCAATGCGTAAAGATAAAAAACAAGTGATTGGTGACGAGATCGGCGATGAGCAGATCAAGCTGTTCCTCGATTTTGAGCCGGTCGACGCCACTTCGCCGTCGCTGCACAAACTGATCAAGGCTTACCGTGGCCTGCGCATTGATGATTTCGAGCGGTTTCTGACGTTCTTCGTTGCCGCCGGTTATGACGTGGATGGCAAGGACGAGCACGGTCAGACGTTCGTTGCTCAGATCAAGGATCAGCGCAACGCGGCCGAGTACATCGGGCTGATCGACAAGGCCCGCAGCTAAGATCAAAAGATCGCAGCCTGCGGCAACTCCTACAGAGAGTTTGTGTTTACCCTGTAGGAGCTGCCGAAGGCTCGGGCCGCGATCGGACGATCTTTTGCTTTTCAAGGCCATAAAAAAACGCCCCGCACTCACTGAGTACGGGGCGTTTTTTTATGCGGCAAGATCAAGCGTAGCTTGGGGTTTCGCTGCTTTCTTCAACCAGTTCCAGCGCGATGTTGTTCTGCGTGTTGATCTTGCGATACAGCGCAGCATCAGTTTCCAGGACCTTTTCACGGGCCGGGAAGATCTCCGCCAGTTTGCCAGCCCACTCACCCTTGGCCTTGGCCGGGAAGCACTTCTCGATCAGTTCCAGCATGATCGAAACGGTCACCGACGCGCCTGGCGAAGCGCCGAGCAGGGCGGCGAGGGAGCCGTCCTTGGCCGACACCAGTTCGGTACCGAACTGCAGGATGCCGCCCTTTTTCGGGTCTTTCTTGATGATCTGTACCCGTTGGCCGGCCACTTCCAGGCGCCAGTCTTCGGCTTTCGCCTCAGGGTAGAAGCGGCGCAGGGAATCCAGACGCTGCTCCATCGATTGCATCACTTCGCTGACCAGGTACTTGGTCAGGTCCATGTTGTTTTTCGCCACGGCCAGCATCGGCCCGATGTTGCCGGCGCGAACCGACAACGGCAGGTCCATGAAGGAGCCGTGCTTGAGGAACTTGGTGGTGAAACCGGCGTATGGCCCGAACAGCAGGGATTTCTTGCCGTCGACCACGCGGGTGTCCAGGTGCGGCACCGACATCGGTGGCGAACCCACCGCGGCCTGGCTGTACACCTTGGCCTGGTGATGCTTGACCACTTCCGGGTTGTCGCAACGCAGCCACTGGCCGCTGATCGGGAAGCCGCCGAAGCCTTTGCTTTCTTCGATGCCCGAGGCCTGCAGCAACGGCAGCGCCGCGCCGCCCGCACCGAGGAAAACGAACTTGGCGTCGACTTCACGGCTGCTGCCGCTGTTGACGTCCTTGATGCTGACGGTCCAGCCAGCGCCGTTACGCTTGAGGCCGGTAACGCGCTTGCAGTATTTGACTTGAGTGTCGGGAGCGCTGGTCAGGTGCTTGAGCAACTGATTGGTCAGGGCGCCGAAGTTGACGTCGGTACCGTTCATCACGCGAGTGGCAGCGAGGACTTCGTCCGGCGAGCGGCCCGGCATCATCAGCGGCATCCACTCGGCCATCTTGGCCTTGTCCTCGGTGTACTCCATGTCGGAGAAGGCGTGATGCTTGTGCAGGACGTCGAAACGTTCCTTGAGGAAGGAAACGCCTTTGTCGCCCTGAACGAAACTCAGGTGCGGCACCGGGCTGATAAAGGATTTGCACGAGCCGAACGTGCCTTTCTTGGTCAGGTACGACCAGAACTGCTTCGACACCTCAAACTGGGTGTTGATGTGCACGGCTTTCTTGATGTCGACGGTGCCATCGGCGGCTTGCGGCGTGTAGTTCAGCTCGCAAAGGCCAGCGTGACCGGTGCCGGCGTTGTTCCATGGGTTGGAACTCTCGGCAGCACCGGAATCCATCAGCTCGACGACTTCCAGCTTGATCGCGGGGTCGAGCTCTTTGAGCAGCACGGCCAGGGTGGCACTCATGATGCCCGCCCCAACCAGAACTACGTCGACTGCTTCGTTATGCGCCATTTAACGCGTCTCCAAAATCTGCAGCACCAAATTGTCGGCATGGCTGCCAGGCGTTCCGGGACAGGTCAGTGATGTCCAGGCTATCCATGGTCAGGTTCGCCATGTCCGAATCTTCGCAATTTTTCGCAACTTCGACGGATGTATGCGGCTTGGCTTTCAAGAGCTACATGAACTCATTTCAGCACGCAGCTGGCAATTCGACTTATGGTCGAGACATCCGTTTTTGTGCAACCAAATCCGTAGCGGACAGGCTTCAGGCTCCGATATTCGAGGTATACCCGGTCCTGTGTCGTTGGGCTGTTTCAGACGCTAATGGTGCATGTTCAGACGCAAAACTTTTCATTTGCTCGCCACACTCTTGTGAAGTTGTGAAAACCCGTTTTTTTCACGCTCTTTTGAAGACGTGAACCTCAAAAAAGGGCTGTCCAGGCCTGGCACCTTGCCCGCAAAGGCAAAACAACGCGGTGGCCGAGCGTCATGACAGCTCTGCAGATTCGCGAAAAGCGGGGTTTTTGCCGGAAGAACAGGCAAGCGCGCCAACTTCACTCGATCTGTGTGGGCGGCTCTCTGTGGGCGATTTTGGGTGTCGATGCATGCGCATTGACGCTGTTGCGGGGCCCGATCAGGAGACGTCCTTATAATCGGGGGGAGATTGTATCGAAGAAATGCGGGCAGTTGCTCGTGTTTAATGACTTTTATTAGGCATCCGGTCAGATGCTCAACATCGCTTGCACCCGTGCACGGGGCTGCGACGCTATGACGCGGGCGCTGGCGGGCAGTGGCTGGTGCAACCAGTTGAGGCGGATTTCTTCGATTTCCACCCAACCGTCGCCCATCGGCTGCAGGCTGCACTGCTTGAATGCCTGGCAATGGCCATTGCGGTCGAGCAGGGCGAAGCTGCGGTGCAACGGGCGTGGCGCGAACAACGAGATCAGATAACGCATGATTGAGTACCTTGTGGGGGACTGATTGCAAGGTTGCCAAGGCGCCGTGACGTGAACGTGTATGCCGGGTGAATAATCTGTGACAGGAACCGCTTTCCCACGGGTTTGTCAGACATTTCAGTATTCGCTGCCGGGCGCTGGTTACCCGCAGTGGCCCACCGCTATACTGCCGGCCTGTTTGTGCCTGATTCTGGAGAGAAGAGCATGTTGCAACGCCTGTTGTTCGGTTTGATCACTGTGGCCGGTTTGACCCTGGCCGGCTGCGCCCACAGCCCGCAACAACTGAGCCCGGAGCCGAAGCTGACCACTCAGCTGCCAGCGGTCGGCCGTGGCCAGCCAGTCGTCGTGCGTGTGGTTGACGGTCGTCCGTCGCCAACTTTGGGCACCCGTGGCGGCCTGTACCCGGAAACCAGCGCCATCACCGTGCAGCGCGAGCAGATCCTGCCGAAGTTGCAGGCTCAGGCTGAAGCTGCCGTGCGCTTGTTGGGTTTCACCCCGACCAACAACGCGCCAAACGCTCCGCAATTGACCGTGACCCTGGCCGAGCTGAAGTATCAGTCGCCGAAAGAAGGTATGTACGTGACCGAAGCGACCATTGGCGCAACCTTCCGCTCCGATGTGCAGAACGCCAACCGCCGTTATAGCGGCCGTTACGGTGCCTCGCTGGACCAGCGTTTCGGCATGGCGCCAAACCAGGAAACCAACACCAAACTGGTCAGCGATGTCTTGAGCGATGCGCTGACGCGTCTGTTCAAGGACCCGACGGTGGGTCAGGTTCTGGCTGAGTAAGTTTTCGGCGGATGTGAAAAAGCCCGGGGCCAGTGATGGTTTCGGGCTTTTTTGTGGGTGTCAGGTTTGGGATTTGTATCGTATGGGAGATCGATCCCCCTCACCCCAGCCCTCTCCCCCAAGGGGGCGAGGGGGAAAGGGAGCCGATCTGTGTTGTGCCTGCGATCTGCATTCATCTCGGAGTTTCAGGTCGATTTGCGTTGTTCTTGAGATCTACATTCACCTCGGACTTTCAGGTCGATGTACCTCGACAAAACACCTCGGTCAGTCCCCTCTCCCTCCGGGAGAGGGCTAGGGTGAGGGTGCTTTTGCTTTTAGGCAGCCTGGGAATAAAAGTCGAGCACGCTAACACCCGTCAACAAATCCGTCTCCGGCAAATCCGCATGCTGATGCCCGCCCAGCGCGCAATACACCAGCCAATGGCGATCCTGGACATTGAAGGCGAGGCTGCCGACAAGGCTTTGTTGCTCGTCGTAAGGGCTAATGAGGTACAGACGATCCTGGTTTTCAGCGTGAAGCATGTCGCGTTCCATGTGCGTTTCGAGGCGCGCATCTTGGTGTATCCACATGACGATGCCGTGACACAGGACAGCCATCGGTCGATTGTCAGGTTATTTGTCGCAAAGACTGGGGGTGAACCGGCAGGTTTGGTTAGAATCCGCGCCGCAGTCGTCGATCTGGCGTCTGCCACACCGGTTCAGATAGAGGTCTGTGATGTCGCTGCACTTGATGACGCTGTTTACCGCCCATCCCGCCAAGTTGATCAACTTGCTCGCGTTGTTGTTGGCGTTTCCGGGGAGTTGGCTGCTGCACGCCACTCGTCGCCGTGAACAACGTGCGATGGCCAGCATTGCCGCTCAGCGCCAGGCGCAACCGAATGCCGAACCAATCCTTGATTGGGCGACCTTGCGCATGAACCGGTTTTTCTATCGTTTTGGTTTTGCTTGCCTCGGGCTGGCCCTGATCGTCTCCTGGATCAGCACGCGCTATTAAAAGCAAAAGATCGCCGCCTTCGGCAGCTCCTACACGAATCCCCTGTAGGAGCTGCCGCAGGCGGCGATCTTTTGATCTTGCCGTTGCTTTACAACGGCAACCCAGCCTTGACCCGGTATTGATTACGCACCGGCGTCGCATATTGCAGCACCAGATACGGACGATGCTCCTCAGGGCACGCATCCAAGCGTTCCTGCCACTCTTGCTGCGCCTTGGCCAGCTCATCCGCCGGGAACACCTCGGCAGCTTTCGGCACATTCAACTGCGGATCGGCATCGGCCCACTGGGCGTACGCCAGGTAGTGCACCGGGAACAACCGGTAGCCACCGAGAATTTGTTTGTCCATCTCGATCGCCAATTGCTTGGTGTCTTCGAACAGCTCGGTAATCGGCGCGGCAAAGTTCACGTGCACCCGGCCCTTGTAGCCAGTGATGCCTTTGGCGATGCTCACGTCATCTTCGCCCGGCGCTTTCGCGTAAGTGCCGGTGGTGGCGCGGATGTACAACTCGCGAGCCTTGGCCTGGTCGCACGGGTCATATTCGTAGCTGATCGACACCGGGGTGACGTTCAGCGAGCGGATGACTTCGCCGAACGGTTCGTCCTTGCGGCTCATGTGGAACATCTTGAGGATCGCTGACTCGGTGCGGTCGTCGCCGTCCTTCGCCCGACCTTCGGCCTGAGCGATCCAGATCGACGCACAATCGTTACGGATCGAGTGGTTGATGTACGCCGACAACAGTTGATACGCGGCCATTTTCTCGCGACGGCCGGTGATCGAACGATGAACGATAAAGCTCTTGTTCAGGCGCATCAGGTCGCTGACAAACGGCTTCTGCAGCAGGTTGTCGCCAATCGCGATGCGTGGCGTCGGCAGGCCGGCGTGGTACACGGCGTAGTTGACGAAGGCCGGGTCCATGACGATATCGCGGTGGTTGGCGATGAACAGATAGGCACTGCCGGACTTGAATTGCTCGACACCGGTGTAGGTCACGCCGTCGGTGGCGCGCTCGATGGTGTGGTCGACGTAGGACTCGACCTTGTCCTGCAACGTCGCCACCGAGGTCACGTCGGCGAACTCACGACGCAGCCGATGGGCTATAAGTGGTTTGAGCATCCAGCCGAAGGCACCGGCAAAACGCGGGAAGCGGAAGTGGGTGAGGATATCTAGAAACGCCTTGTCGCCGAGCAGTCTTGCCAGTACCACAGGTACTTCGCTGTCGTCGTAAGGTCGGATGGCATCGAATTCGCCCATCATGCTCTCTTGTTGGAAACGGCTAGGGTAAGTAAAGGTTTTGATCGAAAACCCGCGGGGCACGGTCTGAAAAAGTAGCCAGACAAAAATAGCCCTGCAAATAGACCGGCGATTATACGCACAAGTCACTTGGGAGACCGCGATGCTGGAAACCGCTGAATACGAATGTCCTTATTGTGGGGAGCTTGTTGAGACGTCGGTGGACTTGTCCGCCGGCGATCAGACCTATATCGAGGACTGTCAGGTGTGTTGTCGGCCAATAACGTTCGTATTGCAGGTCCATGGAGAGGACTGGTTTCTGGAAGTTTTCAGTGAGAACGAATAAGGGGCGCCCATGCAGCGAATCTACGAGCCGGAAAATCTGATGGAAGGTGAAATGCTCAAGGGCATGCTCGCCAGCGAAGGCATCGAGGCGCATTTGATTGGCCGCGATTTGCTCGGTGGAACGGGCGAGCTGCCGATCTTCGGTCTGTTGGGCTTATCTGTGGATAACGATCAGGCCGAATACGCCCGTGAGCTGATCACCGCGTACAATGCCGCGCTGCCGCTGCCCGGCGATGAACCGGAGAGCTTCCCCGGGACGCTGGTCTGTTAGGCTGAGCTTCGTATTACTTCAGAGTCGTGTTGCCCCATGTGTGGACGTTATGCCCTGTTTCGCTGGAACCGCGACTTCGCGGCCCTGCCTGGTTTTCCCGCCGATCAGCAGGCGCAGTGGAACATTTCCCCCAATGATTCGGTGCTGATGCTGCGTGCCAGTGAAGATGGCCAGCGCAGCCTGGCCCGCGCCCGTTGGGGATTAACGCCGCCGTGGCTGACCGATCTGTCGAAAACCCCGGCACATGCCCGGGCGGAAACCGTGGCTGAGCAGCCGATGTTTCGTGAGGCGCTGCGCCAGCGTCGTTGCCTGCTACCGGCGAATGGTTTTTACGAATGGCGCGGGACCCAGCGCAAGCGGCCGTTCTGGCTGACGCCGGGGGAGGGTTCTTCGCTGTTTTTCGCGGCGATCTGGGAGGCTTATCCGGTGCAGGAACAGGTGTGGTTGAGTACGGCGGTGATTACTCAGCCGGCGTCGAGTCAGCGCCGGCCGTTGATTCTCGATGAGGCGGGGCAGGCGGCGTGGCTCGATCCCGAGACGCCGTTGCATGTGTTGCAGGGGTTGCTGGCCAGTGAACCCGCGGCGCTGCGTGAGCGGGTGTTGGCGAATCTGATCAATGATCCGAAGCTCAACGGGCCGGAGTGTTTGACCCCGGGCTAAAGCCTGCAGATCAAAAGCCCCTCACCCTAGCCCTCTCCCAGAGGGAGAGGGGACTGACCGCGGGATATTGACGAAACACACCGACTTGAAAGCTTTTCACCGAATCCATAATCGCCACGATTTTTCAGGTCGATGTATGACGGGAGACAACTCGGTCGGCCCCCTCTCCCTCCGGGAGAGGGCTGGGGTGAGGGGCTTTTCGCTTTTCAGACCTTGAACTGATTGATCAACCGCCGCTGCTGCTCTGCCAGTTTGGTCAAATCGGCACTTGCCGAACTCGACTCATCCGCGCCCCCCGCCACTTCATTGGCCACTTGCCCGATGTTGATCACATTGCGGTTGATGTCATCGGCCACCGCACTCTGCTCTTCCGCCGCACTGGCAATCTGCGTGTTCATGTCGTTGATCACCGAAACCGCCTGGGTGATCGTTTCCAGCGCCTCAGCCGCTTTCGCCGCATGCTGCACGCTTTCATCGGTGCGGTTCTGGCTGTCTTCCATGACCCGCACGACATCGCGGGTGCCTTGTTGCAGTTGTTGGATCATGCTCTGGATTTCTTCAGTGGCTTTCTGGGTTTTCTGCGCCAGATTGCGCACCTCGTCGGCCACCACGGCAAACCCACGACCCTGTTCACCGGCACGCGCCGCCTCGATCGCCGCGTTCAGGGCCAGCAGGTTGGTCTGCTCGGCGATGCCGCGAATGGCGGTGAGAATGGCGTTGATGTTCTCGCTGTCCTTGGCCAGGGTCTGTACCACATCCACCGCTTTGCCGATTTCCACTGCCAATACGCCAATCGAATTGGACGTATCGCGGACAATCTGCATGCCCTGGCTGGCGGCCTGGTCGGCATGACTGGCCGCTTGTGCCGCCTGCGTCGCGTTCCGCGCGACATCCTGCGCGGTGGCGGTCATTTCCTGCACCGCCGTGGCGACCTGATCGATCTCGGCCATTTGTTTTTGAATGCCGATGTTGGTACGAATGGCGATGTCAGCGGTGTGTTCCGAGGAATCGCTGACGCTCTGTACCGACGTCACCACCTGCGTGATCATCGCCTGCAACTTAGCCAAAAAGGTGTTGAAGCCCTTGGCGATCGAGCCCAGTTCATCACTGCGATCGCTGCTCAAGCGTCGGGTCAGATCACCTTCACCCTGAGCGATGTCATTGAGCATCGCGACCATCTGTTTCAGCGGTCGGGCGATGCCGTGGCCGACCAGCCAGATCACCAGCAGGCCGAGGCCGGCGATCAGCAGACCGACCATGGCCATGCCGAAGGTGTCGGATTTGCGTTGCGCATCGAGGTCGGCCTGCAGTTTTTGCAGATCCGCCATCACGGCGTTGAGCGGCAGTTGCAGCATCAATGTCCAGCGCGCGTCGGTCTGACCGATGCCGAACGGCAGGTACAACTCGATGCGGCCCTTGTCCTTGTTGACCGAGTAAGTCACTTCGCCGCGTTTGAGATTGGCCAGGTTGGCGGTCTGCCCGGCGTCGAGGATGTCGCTGACTTTCTCGCCGAATTTGCTCGGGTCTTGGGTGTACGCGACGATCCGGCCGTTGCCGCCGATCAGGGCCATTTGCCCGGCGCCGCTGTACAGCTTTTGGTTGGCGCCGAGGAGCATTTCCTGAATGAAGTTCACCGACAGGTCGGCGCCGACAATGCCCTGGAAGGCACCGTTAAGCATGATCGGCTCGATAAAGGAGGCGAGCATGACGATCTTGTCGCCGACCTTGTACGGCGCCGGATCGATCACGCAGGCTTTCTTCGTTTCCTTCGAGCACAAGTAGTACTCGCTGGCGCGCACGCCGGTGGACAGGGTTTTCTGGTCGTCGACGTCGACCAGTTTGTCCAGGCCGAGGGTGCCGTCATCGTTGCGGAACCACCACGGCAGGAAGCGCCCGTTGGCGGCATCGATGCCAACGACGCTGGTGCCGACGTAGGCCGCGTCATTGTGGTCCAGGGCGTTCTTTTCCCAGCCGATGTAAGTGCCGAGAATCTTCGGGTTCTTCTCGACGTTTTCTTTGATCAGGCTGATCAGTTGCTCGCGGCTGACGCTCAGGCGTGGCTGGCCATCGGCGCCCGGCGTGCCGAGCAGGGCGTTGACTCGCACCAGGCCGCCGGCAATCAGCAGCGGCGCCTCGAGCTCGCGCTGGATCTGGCTGACCTGGGTTTGCGCCAGCGAGGTCAGGCGCTGTTCGATGACTTGCTCGAATTGCGCCTGGGTGCGTTGTTGCACCATTTCTTGCGTGCGCGCACCGGAGAACAGCGCATACAGCACCAGCGCGGCGACCACACTGAGCACGATGGCGCCGGCCAGGGCGGCGACGGAAAACTGGATCGACTTGAACTTCATGGGAGCTCCGCACGCAAGAGGACGTCTGCGCTGATGTATCGGCAGCGGGCATTGGGCCATGAGTGCGAGCCGGAGCAATTGAAAGCTAATGTCGCAAATGGATCAGTGCGCGACGCAGTTGCACGGGACTTGGCGGTCGCTGTGAATTTTTTGCGACAGCTCTGGTGGGAAACGTCTGAAAGTCGCTGCAACACGTCCGTTGTATCTGGCGTCGATACAATTACCCGCCTAGGATACGCGCAGGTTTTCAGGGAGCTTTTGAATGAACAAGACATTGGTTGTAAGTGCACTGAGCGCAGCGCTGTTGCTGGTCGGTTGTCAGTCGGTCAACACCACCAGCGGCGGCGCCGTGGGGGTGGAGCGCAAGCAGTACATGTTCAGCATGCTGTCCTCGCAAGAGGTCGACCAGATGTATGCCCAGTCGTATCAGAAGACCGTCGGCGAGGCGTCCAGCAAAGGTGTGCTGGACAAGACCAGCCCCGAGGCCAAGCGGGTTCAGGCGATTGCCAACCGCCTGATCGCCCAGGCGCCGAACTTCCGTCCGGATGCGGCGCAATGGCAGTGGGAAGTCAATCTGATCAAGAGTGATGAACTCAACGCCAACTGCGGGCCCGGCGGCAAGATCATTTTCTACACCGGGCTGATCGACAGCCTGAAGCTCACCGACGATGAAATCGCTGCGGTCATGGGCCATGAAATCGCGCATGCCCTGCGCGAACACGGTCGTGAAGCGATGTCCAAGGCGTACGGGATTGAAATGGCCAAGCAGGGCGCAGGTGCATTGCTCGGTCTGGGTCAGGACAGTCTGGCGCTGGCCGACACCGTGGCCAACTACGGCATGACCCTGCCGAACAGCCGTGCCAACGAAAACGAAGCCGACCTGATCGGTCTGGAACTGGCCGCACGCGCCGGTTACAACCCGAACGCCGCGATCACTTTGTGGAACAAGATGAGCAAGGCATCGGAAGGTTCGCCGCCGGAGTTCATGAGCACTCACCCGGCTTCGACCAGCCGGATTGCCTCGTTGCAGGCGGCAATTCCGAAGGTTATGCCGTTGTACGAAAAAGCTCCTAAATCCTGAGTCGGTGATCGTTCCCACGCTCTGCGTGGGAATGCCTCAAGGGACGCTCCGCGTTCCAAGCGGGACGCAGAGCGTCCCCGGCTGCATTCCCACGCAGAGCGTGGGAACGATCCTTCTCTGAGGATTAAACCCAGCCACTGCTCTGCATCGCCTTGTACACCGCAACAATCGCCAAAATCATGAATGCCGAAGCGGCGAGGCGACGGATCAAGGTCAGTGGCAGTTTGTCTGCGGCGAAGTTACCTGCCAGCACCACCGGCACGTTGGCAATCAACATGCCCGCCGTGGTACCGATAATCACCAGCCACAGTTCCGGATATTGCGCGGCGAGCATCACCGTCGCGACCTGAGTCTTGTCACCCATTTCTGCGAGGAAAAACGCAATCAGCGTGGTCAAGAACGGCCCGAACTTGCGTGCGGTGCTGGTTTCATCGTCATCCATTTTGTCCGGGACCAGTGTCCACAGCGCAGTGGCCGTAAAGCTTGCGGCGAGAATCCAGTGCAGCGTGGCATTCGAGAAGAAGCTGCCAAACCAGGCGCCTACCGCACCGGCTGCTGCGTGGTTGGCCAGGGTCGCGGCGACAATACCGGCAATGATCGGCCAGGGTTTGCGGAAGCGAGCGGCGAGAATCAGCGCGAGCAGTTGCGTCTTGTCGCCGATTTCGGCCAAGGCCACGATTGCGGTGGGAACGAGTAACGAGTCCAGCATCAGGATTTCCTAAGGGGCGGGTCGACACGGCTATGACACGTACAGCCTTCCCGCCCCGGGTAAGGTGTGCGTGTCATAGGTCTTGTCAAACCCTGCGATCCGTCTGCTGCGGACGCTTGGGTCGCATACGCCATGATCTGAGGATCAAGTATGTTGACGTATGCCGGACGAGCTTGGCGCTCGTGGGAGACTACTCCCCTAGGACGGAGCGGATTCTGCCTTCGCAAATCCGATTGAGCAAGAACAAATTTTCAGCCGCGCTTGGCCCGGTAAATCCGGAAACCATTGCCTTCGGCCTTGATTGCACAGACGCCCAGATGCTCTTCGATCAGCGGTTGATACTTGAGGAAGCTGTTCGCCACCAAGCGCAGTTCGCCGCCATTTTTCAGATGTTTGGCCGCTTTTCGCAGCAAGTTCTCGGTTGCGAAATAATCGGTGTGCACGCCGACATGGAACGGTGGATTGCTCAGAATCGCACTCAAACCCATCGGCGCGGCATCGATACCGTCGCCAGTCAGCACTTCAGCTTCCAGACCATTGGCCGCCAATGTCAGGCGACTGCTGGCGGCGGCGAACGCATCGACATCAAGCAGGGTCACCTGATTGTGTGGGTAGCGACGCTTGACCGCAGCGCCCAGAACACCGGCACCGCAACCGAAGTCGAGCAGATGGCCGCTCGGCAATTTGTCCAGATGCTCCAGCAGCAGGGCGCTGCCGCGATCCAGGCGACCGTGGCTGAACACGCCCGGCAGGCTGATAACTTTCAGCGGACCCTCGGCCAAAGGCAATTCATAGGTCTGCGCCAGGCTTTCCAGGGATTTCACTTCAGGGGCGTTAGCCACGGTGACTTGCCAGAGCTGGCAATGACGCGCGCTGTCGAGTTTGCGCGGCTTGCCGAACGGGTTGAGCTGCTTGGATGCGCCTTCGATGCCGCTGCGCTTTTCCCCGACCAGAAATACTTCACGCCCGGCCAGACGCGAAGCCAGGGCGTTGAGGATGTAGTCGGTGAGGTCTTTGGACTTGGGCAGAAACACCACGGCGCTGTCGAATTCTCGCTCGGGTATGTTCACGCCAAAATGGCTACGGCCTTCAAAGCGTGCGTCCAGCGCGGCCTGGTCGCCGGCATGCCAGCACCAGCCAAATGCGTTGGGCAGGCGCCCGAGCAAATCGTCGGCAGGCAAACCGGCCAACAACAGCGAACCTTGAAATAACTCGGGCTGACGAAGCAGTACTTCACTGCGCGGATCCATAACTGCTCCTCAAAAAAAAGTGCCGCAGTTTATCAACTGACGACCCGCAGCGCCTTACCGCTGAAGAACGCCTGAGCGTTTTCGGTCAATTGGCCGACGATGCGCTGCCGAGCCTCGCGGCTGCCCCAGGCGTTGTGTGGCGTAACGATCAGGCGTGGGATGTCCGCCGCGAGCAACGGATTGCCTTGGGTCGGCGGCTCTACACTCAACACATCGGTGGCCGCGCCGCCAAGGTGACCATTGCGCAGGGCTTCGGCCAGCGCCTGTTCATCGATCAGACCGCCACGCGCGGTGTTGACCACGAACGCACCGGGCTTCATCGACGCCAACTCGCGAGCACCGATGAAATGGCGAGTGTGTTCGTTCAGCGGGCAGTGCAGGGTGAGGGCGTCGATCTGCGGCAACAGTTCATCCAGCGGCAAACGATCCGGACGAGCAGGGCGCCCGGGAATCTGCCCGAGCAACACGCGCATGCCGAACGCTTCGGCCAATCGCGCCACAGCGCCGCCGAGTTCGCCATGACCGAGCAGGCCGAGGGTTTTGCCTTCCAGCTCGACAATCGGATAGTCGAGCAGGCAGAACTGTTTGGCTTGCTGCCAGCGACCTTCGCCAACGGCTTTTTGATAATCGGCCAGACGCGTGGCGAGGTTGAGCAACAGCATGATCGTGTGTTGCGCCACCGACGGCGTGCCGTAACCCTGGCAGTTGCACACGGTGATGCCCTGAGCACGAGCGGCGACGAGGTCGACGTTGTTGGTGCCCGTGGCGGTGATCAGGATCAGTTTCAGAGCGGGGTTGGCGGCCATGGCGGCAGCGTTGATCATGATCTTGTTGGTGATCGCCACCGTCGCCCCTTGCAGGCGCTCGGCAACCTGCTCGGGCAAGGTCTGGGCGAAAAGCTGCAGATCGCTGAAACACTCGCGCAGCGGACTGAGGTCGAGGTCGCCGAGATCCAGCGAAGGGTGATCAAGGAATACCGCGCGGTGCGTGTTGGTCATCAACTGTACCTTTCGTGCTGTGAGCGTAGGGCGTAATCTGCCGAGCCTACCAGATGAAACAAATTGATACGCTTGGCCGAAAGGAGCCCCCATGTACTGGACCGAGTTCTTGACCGTTGCACTGATCCACTTGCTGGCCGTCGCCAGCCCCGGCCCGGACTTCGCCGTGGTGGTGCGCGAGAGCGTGACCCACGGTCGCCGCGCCGGCACCTGGACCGCGCTGGGCGTGGGCACGGCGATTTTCCTGCACGTTGGTTATTCGCTGCTCGGTATCGGCCTGATCGTGTCGCAATCGATCGTGTTGTTCAACGCGTTGAAATGGGCGGCGGCGGCTTACTTGCTGTACATCGGCTTCAAGGCATTGCGCGCGCAACCAGCGAAAGCCGTGGCCGATGACTTGCACAAAGAGGCCGGCGTACGCACGGCGCGCGGCGCGTTCACGTCAGGCTTCGTGACCAATGGTCTGAATCCGAAAGCCACGCTGTTCTTCCTGTCGCTATTCACCGTGGTGATCAACCCGCACACGCCACTGGCGGTGCAGGCCGGTTACGGGATTTACCTGGCGGTCGCGACTGCGTTTTGGTTCTGTCTGGTGGCGATGTTGTTTAGTCAGCAGCGGGTGCGTGCCGGTTTTGCCCGCATGGGCCACTGGTTCGACCGCACCATGGGCGCGGTGCTGATCGCTCTCGGCGTGAAAATCGCGTTCACCGAGATGCACTGATCTCAGAACCGCGACTTAAATCTGTGGGAGCGAGGCTGCTCGCGAAGGCGTTGGGTCAGTCGACATTATTGGTGGCTGAAAGACCGCTTTCGCGAGCAGGCTCGCTCCCAAAGGGCCTTACACAAGTTCGCTGAGTTTGCTCAGGGTGTTCAGGTAGTCGCGGGGATTCTCTCCCAGCAAACGGCGAAACATCGCGCTGAACGCCCGTGCGCTGCCGTAACCCAAGTCCTGCGCCACACGCTGCACGCTGTCCCCAGCGAGCAGGCGCGGCAGGGCTTCCATCAGGCGCAGTTGCTGACGCCAGGCGTTGAAACTCATCTGCACTTGTTGCTGAAACAGCCGCGACAGCGTGCGTGAGCTGGCGCCGACCTGCTGCGCCCAGTCTTCCAGCGTATTGGTGTGATCGGGGGTGTGCAGCAGTGCCAGACAAATGTTTTGCAGGCGCCGGTCGGTTGGCATCGGAATGTGCAGCGGCAGGTTTTCCAGACCGGCGAGCTCTTCCAGCATCAACTGCTGAATCAGCGGATTGTCGGCATGCGGCGGCCCTTGCACGGCACGCAGGATCAGCTCGCGCAGCAGCGGCGTCACCGCCAATACGCAGCACTGTTGCAGGCTGGCGGGTGACAGTTCTGGGGCGATGAACAGCGAGCGCATCTGCACGTCGCCGCTCATGAAAATCTCGTGCGCCACTTCTGGCGGAATCCACACCGCGCGACTTGGCGGAATCACCCATGCACCCGAGTCCGTGACCACGCGCATGATCCCGCTGACGGCATACAACAACTGCGCCTCACGATGCAGGTGCAGCGGCTGGTGCGCGCCATCCAGATAATCCCGGGGGTAGGCGCTCACCGGGCCGTGTTCGAAATGGCTGATCAACATGTCTGATTCGATGACTTGTCTGGCAGGAATGCGCTTTGTGGCCAACTTAGCATAGCGCCACACAACAACGTAAAGCGTGCCGCCATGAATCAATCCAGAAACGTCATTCGCTATATCAACGCCGCCCATGTGATCGATCACATGTTCATGCTGATATTTCCCGCCGCCGTGCTCGGTATGACGCAAGCCTTCGGTCTCGACTACGCCACGCTAATCGGCCTGTCACTGGGCGGCTTCATTGCCTTCGGCGCGTGTTCGCTACCCGCTGGTTGGCTGGGCGATCACTGGAGTCGGCGGCAGATGATGCTGGTATTTTTCTTCGGCATCGGCGCTTCAGCGATTTTCACTGGCCTGAGCAGCAGCCCGGCCATGCTGGTGATCGGTCTGACCCTGATCGGTATTTTTGCGGCGATTTATCACCCGGTCGGCACGGCGATGTTGGTCGCTTATGCACAAAATCGCGGCCGGGAAATCGGCATCAACGGTATGTGGGGGAATCTGGGTGTGGCGTTTTCGGCGCTGATCACCGGTTTGCTGGTGGCGCAATTCGGCTGGCGCTCGGCGTTTCTGATACCGGGCGCAGTGGCGATTGTGCTGGGGGTTGGCTTCGCCTTGCACGTGCGTGAAGAGCCGATTCCGAAGCGTGCGCACACGCCACTCAAGGGGGCCGCTGGCCAGCGTATTTCCATGCTCATGGTGTTCGGCGTGCTGGCGCTGGCGACGGCCACTGGCGGCGTGGTGTTCAACGCCACCACCATGACCTATCCGAAGCTGTTTCAGGAGCGTTTGCATGAGCTGTTTGCCTCGCCGCAAACCCTTGGTGTGGTGGTCAGTCTGGCCTATGCCTTTGGTGCGGTTGCACAGTTGAGCATTGGTCGGGTGTTGCATCGGCTCAGCCTGAAATGGCCGTTCATTGTCCTGACGCTGTGCCAGGCACCGCTGCTGTTTGCGCTGGCCTATGCCGACGGCTGGGCGGTGATCGCCCTCGGCGCAGCGTTCATGTTCGTGGTCTTCGGTCAGGTCACCGTCAACGATGCGATGGTCGCCAACTTCGTCGCCCCGCAATGGCAATCACGGGTGTTCGCCCTGCGTTACTGTTTATCGTTCGGTGCCAGTGCGACGGCGATTCCGCTGATTTCCTATGTCGAACCGCGCCATGGTTTTGTAGGCCTGTACTTGATTCTTGCGGGTTTCGGCGCTTTGACCTTCCTTGCAGCAGTCGTATTCCCACGGACGCCTTCCGAGGAGGCTGTAGGGCAAACAGCCTGATCAATAGCGAAAACCGGCAAATGCTGGCGCAAAGCTAGCATTTGTACGGCTTTGCAAATCATTCCTTTGGCTGATTTGGCTGGCGTATAAGGGTTCTAGAGTACCGATCTCTACGCCAACACCGTGCAGTCAGAAAAGGGATTCTTATGTTGCAGACTCGCGTCATTCCCCCGGCCGATGGGGCCTACCAGTATCCATTGCTGATCAAACGGCTGCTGATGTCCGGCGCCCGTTACGAGAAAACCCGCGAGATCATTTACCGTGACCAGATCCGCTATAGCTACCCGACCCTGATCGAGCGTGTGGCGCGGTTGGCCAACGTGCTCACGGCGGCCGGTGTGAAGGCCGGTGACACCGTGGCGGTGATGGACTGGGACAGCCATCGTTACCTGGAATGCATGTTTGCGATCCCGATGATTGGCGCGGTGATTCATACCATCAACGTGCGCCTGTCGCCGGAACAGATCCTCTACACCATGAACCACGCCGAGGACCGCTTTGTGCTGGTCAACAGCGAGTTCGTCGGTCTTTACCAGGCAATCGCACCGCACCTGAGCACGGTCGAGAAAACCCTGCTGCTGACTGATCTGCCGGAAAAAACCGCCGAGCTGCCGAACCTGGTCGGTGAGTACGAACAACTGCTGGCCGCCGCGAGCCCGCAGTACGACTTCCAGGACTTCGACGAAAACTCGGTCGCCACCACCTTCTACACCACTGGCACCACCGGCAACCCGAAAGGCGTGTATTTCACCCATCGGCAACTGGTCCTCCACACCATGGGTGTGTCGACGATCATGGGCGCGATCGACAGCGTGCGCCTGCTCGGCACCAACGACGTGTACATGCCGATCACACCGATGTTCCATGTACACGCCTGGGGCCTGCCGTATGTGGCGACCATGCTTGGCCTCAAACAGGTTTATCCGGGGCGCTACGATCCGGAGTTTCTCGTCGAGTTGTGGCGCAAGGAGAAGGTTACCTTCTCCCACTGCGTGCCGACCATCCTGCAAATGCTGCTCAACGCCAAAGGCGCGCAGGGCACCGATTTCGGCGGCTGGAAAATTGTCATCGGCGGCAGCGCGCTCAATCGCACCTTGTATGAAACCGCCAAGGCGCGGGGTATTCAGCTCACCGCTGCGTACGGCATGTCGGAAACCGGGCCGCTTGTATCCTGTGCGCACCTCAATGATGAGTTGATGGCCGGCACTGAAGACGAACGCACCACCTACCGGATCAAGGCCGGCGTGCCGGGGCCGCTGGTGGAAGCGGCGATTGTCGATGCCGAGGGTAACTTTCTCCCGGCCGACGGCGAGACCCAGGGCGAACTGGTACTGCGTGCGCCATGGCTCACCGAAGGCTATTTCAACGAACCGCAGAAGGGCGCCGAGCTCTGGGCTGGTGGCTGGTTGCACACCGGCGACGTTGCCACACTCGACAGCATGGGCGTGATCGACATCCGCGACCGCATCAAGGATGTGATCAAGACCGGCGGCGAGTGGATCTCTTCGCTGGATCTCGAAGACCTGATCAGCCGTCACGTTGCGGTACGCGAAGTAGCAGTGGTGGGCATCGCCGATCCGCAGTGGGGCGAGCGTCCGTTTGCCTTGCTGGTAATCCGTGAAGGGCATGTGATCGGGGCACGCGAGCTCAAGGAACACCTCAAGCCGTTCGTGGAATTGGGGCACCTGAGCAAGTGGGCGATCCCGAGTCAGATCGCCCTTGTTACCGAAATTCCCAAGACCAGTGTCGGCAAGCTCGACAAGAAGCGCATCCGCCTCGACATCACCGAATGGCAGGCCAACAACAGCACCTTCCTCTCGACACTTTGAGTGTCTGCTGGCGCGCCGAAACCGGCGCGCCAGACCCACCAAGCAAGCGCTTGGCTTGTGAAATCGAAAAAATCAGCCATCCTTGCCGTGCCGACATGCGTCGGACTGGCGAAAGGACTGTTCCAGAGTGGTTGGCAGCTGCAAATCACACTTTAGAGGGATCAAGCAGTACCACCTGCTGGCTATAGTCCGCTCAAGGATTTTTAAGAACGGGGCACACGCACAAAACGGGGCGATGCATTTTTGGAGTGATTTCGGGTTGTCTCTGGCACCCGGTCCTTCAGGCGTTTTTAAAAGTACTCACTGCCATAACAATAATGCACATGGAGTAGCGTCGATGACCTCAGTAAACCAGTTCTGGCGCCGGGCGAAACTGCCTCTGGCAGTCAGTCTTGCCTCTTCGCTCGCCGGGCCCGCATTCGGCGTCAGTTTCAACGTCGGTGAAATCGAAGGCCAGTTCGACTCATCCCTGTCGATCGGTGCCAGTTGGTCTACTCAGAGCCCGAACAAGAACCTCATCGGCGTCAACAACGGCGGCCACGGCCTGTCGCAAACGTCCGATGACGGTCACGCCAACTTCAAGAGCGGTGAAACCTTTTCGAAAATCTTCAAGGGCATTCATGACCTTGAACTGAAGTACGGCGACACCGGCGTGTTTGTCCGTGGCAAATACTGGTACGACTTCGAACTCAAGGACGAAAGCCGCGAGTTCAAGGACATCAGCGATTCGGGCCGCAAAGAGGGCGCCAAGTCGTCCGGCGGGCAGATCCTCGACGCCTTCGTCTACCACAACTACGCGATCGCCGATCAGCCGGGCTCCGTGCGTTTGGGCAAGCAGGTGGTGAGCTGGGGTGAAAGTACCTTCATCGGTGGCGGCATCAACTCGATCAACCCGATCGACGTTTCCGCGTTCCGTCGTCCGGGCGCCGAGATCAAGGAAGGCCTGATCCCGGTCAACATGTTCTACGTGTCCCAGAGCCTGACCGAAAACCTTTCGGCCGAAGCGTTCTATCAGCTGGAATGGGACCAGACCGTCGTCGATAACTGCGGCACGTTCTTCTCGCAGCCAGACATCGTTGCCGACGGTTGCAACGACAACCTGCGCGTGCTGAACAAGCGTTCGCAAATCCCGGCCATCGCCCTGGGGCCGTTGGCGGCCAACGGTGTCAACGTCAACGAAGAAGGCGTTCTGGTGCGCCGCGGTCCGGATCGTGATGCCCGTGACAGCGGCCAGTGGGGCGCGTCCTTCAAGTACATGTACGAACCGCTGGACACCGAGTTCGGCGCCTACTTCATGAACTACCACAGCCGTGCGCCGATCTTCAGCGCCACCGGTGCTCCGCAATCGGTCTACAACACCGCGCGCGCGCTGCCGGGGCCGTTTGCGGCACTTGCGCCATTGCTGGTCGCGGGCAACTCGAATTACTTCATTGAGTACCCTGAAGACATTCGCCTCTACGGTCTGAGCTTCTCCACCACCCTGCCTACCGGTACCGCGTGGAGCGGTGAGATCAGCTACCGTCCGAACGCGCCGGTACAACTGAACTCCACCGACATCCTGTTCGCCGGTGTGCGTCCGATCGGCGGGGCACTGACCAACGCTTCGATCCTCAATGGCGTGCCGGGTCAGGATCTGCACGGTTACGAGCGCAAGGAAATCACCCAGATCCAGACCACGTTCACGCACTTCTTCGATCAGGTCATGGGCGCCAGCCGTCTGACCCTCGTCGGCGAAGTCGGCGCGACCTACGTCGGCGGGCTGGAAAGCCGTTCCGACAAGCGCTATGGCCGCGATCCGGTGTACGGCCCGGGTGAGTTGCCGGCCACTGGCGGTGTGAATACCTGCGCCAATATTCTCAACGCCAGCACCATCAATGGTGCCGGGCCGGGCTCACCGCAGAACAACCGCAGCCGCAATTGCGACAACGACGGCTTCACCACCTCGATGTCGTGGGGCTACCGCGGTCGCGCCATCTGGGAATACAACGACGTCTTCGCCGGTGTGAACCTCAAGCCGAACGTGGCCTGGTCCCACGACGTCAGCGGTTACTCGCCAGGCCCTGGCGGCAACTTCGAGGAAGGTCGCAAAGCGGTCAGCCTGGGCGTCGATGCCGAATACCAGAACACCTACACCGCGAGCCTGGCGTACACCAACTTCTTCGACGGCAAGTACACCACTGTGGATGACCGCGACTTTGTTGCGCTCAGCTTCGGCGTGAACTTCTAAGCACTGCATTTCAGGACGAACGAATTTATGAAAATAACAAAGAGTCTGTTCCACGCCGGTGTTCTGGGCCTGTCGCTGCTGGCGACCGGCGTCATGGCCGCCGTGCCTGCTGCCGAAGCCGACAAACTGGGCAAGAGCCTGACGCCGATGGGAGCGGAAATGGCCGGTAATGCCGACGGTTCGATCCCGGCGTGGAAGCCGCTGCCGAAGAATGCCGGCTCGGTCGACAGCAAGGGTTTCCTGTCCAATCCATACGCCAGTGAGCAACCGCTGTTCACCATCACTGCGAAAGATGTCGACAAGTACAAGGACAAGCTGGCGCCAGGTCAGTACGCGATGTTCAAGCGTTACCCGGACACCTTCAAGATGCCGGTCTACCCGTCCCATCGTGGTGCGACCGTGCCGGATGACGTGTTCGCAGCGATCAAGAAAAACGCCACCACCACCAACCTGGTGTCCGGCGGCAACGGTCTGGAAAACTTCGATACCGCTGTACCGTTCCCGATTCCAAAAACCGGTGTGGAAGTCATCTGGAACCACATCACCCGCTATCGCGGCGGCAGCGTGACTCGTCTGGTGACTCAGGCCACGCCGCAACCGAACGGCTCGTACAGCCTGGTGTACTTCCAGGATCAGTTCGTGTTCCGCGACAAGATGAAGGACTACGATCCGGCGAACCCGGGCAACATCCTGTTTTACTTCAAGCAGAAAGTGACCGCGCCGGCACGTCTGGCCGGTGGTGTGCTGCTGGTGCACGAAACTCTCGATCAGGTGAAGGAACCACGTTCGGCGTGGGTCTACAACGCCGGCCAGCGTCGTGTGCGTCGTGCGCCACAAGTGTCCTATGACGGTCCGGGTACTGCGGCGGATGGCCTGCGTACCTCCGACAACCTCGACATGTTCAACGGTGCGCCGGATCGCTACGACTGGAAGCTCGAAGGCAAGAAAGAGATGTACATCGCCTCCGACAGCTACAAGCTCGACGATCCGAAACTGAAGTACGCCGACATCATCAAGGCCGGTCACATCAACCAGGATCTGGCGCGTTACGAGCTGCGCCGCGTCTGGCATGTGGTTGCCACCCTGAAAGAAGGTCAGCGTCACATCTACGCCAAACGTGACTTCTACATCGATGAAGACACCTGGCAAGCAGCGGTGATCGACCACTACGACGGTCGCGGCCAACTGTGGCGCGTCGCCGAAGCGCATGCCGAGAACTACTACGACAAGCAAGTGCCGTGGTATGCCCTGGAAACCCTCTACGACTTGCAGTCCGGCCGCTATCTGGCACTGGGCATGAAGAACGAAGAGAAGAGTGCGTATGACTTCGGTTTCACCGCCACCACCAGCGACTTCACCCCGGCCGCACTGCGTCAGGATGGCGTTCGCTAACCCGCTGTAACCCGAGGCCGCATCCTCGTGAAAACGCCCCGACTGGTTCGGGGCGTTTTTTTGCGTGTAGCCTTTTTGTAGCCATTTGTAGCAGCAACCTTCATAACCGGTTCGTTTAAGGCTAGTCTGCGGACATCTGCAATGCCGCCAACAGCAATTCGAACAAGAGCCGGCCATGACTGATCTGTCCCCACTTCCGGGTCCCGCAAGTGTTGCCGTCGCGGCACTGGACGGGCGTTTTTTCCGCCCGCCGCTGCCCGACGGCTACGTCTTGCGACCACGCCTTTGCGAGCGCCTGCAGGCCGGGCTCGGTGGGCGTCTGTTGCTGGTCAGTGCCCCTGCCGGGTTTGGCAAGAGTTCGCTGGCGGTGGAGTTCTGTCAGAGTCTGCCGGCACACTGGCAAAGCCTTTGGCTGGGCCTGAGTCCTCGCGACAGCGACCCGGGGCGCTTTCTCGAACGTCTGCTCGAAGGCTTGCAGGACTACTTTCCGCAACTGGGCAGTCGCGCACTCGGCCTGCTGAAAATGCGCCAACGCCATCAGCCCTTCGCCTTCGAAGAATGGCTCGACGGCCTGCTCGATGAACTGACCCTGCACCTCGATCCCGATGCGCCGCTGCTGTTGGTGCTCGACGATTACCATCTTGCGCAAGGCCCGGTGCTCGATCGCTGCCTGCAGTTTTTCCTCAACCATTTGCCCGATGGCTTGCTGGTGATGGTCACCAGTCGCCAGCGCCCGGACTGGCATCTGGCGCGCTTGCGTCTGTCACGGCAGTTGCTGGAGTTACATGAAGCGGATCTGCGCCTGACTCACGACGAAGCCCTGACCTTGCTCGATCGCCACAGCAGTTCGCTGCGCGGTGAAGCGCTGGAAAACCTGATCCAACGCAGCGAAGGCTGGGTCGCCGGTTTGCGGTTCTGGCTGCTCGCGGTGTCTGAGGCCGGCAGCGATGCGGCGCTACCGCAAGCGTTGAACGGGGGGGAAGGGCTGATCCGCGACTATCTGCTGGAAGAGGTCATCGACTGCCTGCCGGCCGAGGTGCAAGCCTTTCTGTACGACACCGCCCCCCAGGAACGCTTTTGCAGCGAGTTGTGCGACGCCGTTCGCGAAGCCCACGACAGCGCCGAGATCCTGCGTTTCCTGTTGGCCCATCAGGTCTTTCTGGTGCCGCTGGACGAGCACGGTCACTGGTATCGTTATCACCATTTATTTTCGGATTTGTTGCGCAGTCGGCCGATTGCTCAGGCGATGGTGCCGACTGCAACGCTGCACCTGCGTGCCTGTCGCTGGTTCAACGCACAAGGGCTGCTGGATGAAGCCGTGGAGCAGGCGTTGCGCGCCGGTCACCTGGATGTTGCGGCAAATCTGGTACAGAACCTCTCGGAGGAGCAACTGCTGGCCGAGCAAAACGTCGGCATGCTGCTGCGCTGGAAAATGGACCTGCCAGACAGCCTGTTGATCAGCACCCCGCGCTTGATCGTGTTGTACAGCTGGGCGCTGGGGCTGGCCTGTCAGCTCGATGCCGCCGAAGAGTTGTCCAGCCATCTGAGCCGTTTCCTGCCGGCGCCTTCCGCTACCGCGCAAAAGTCGATGCTGGCGCAATGGCTGGCGTTGAGCGGGATTATCGCTCGAGGGCGTGGGCACCGTGAGCTGACGATCAGATATTGCACCGAGGCCCTGGAAAGCCTGCCGGCCAAACGTTATGGCCAACGGCTGATGTGTCTATCGACCTTGTCCAATCTGGCCATTGCCGATGGCGATCTGTGGCGTGCACGCGGTCTTAACCGCGAATCCCTGGAGCTGGCGCAGCGGGTCGGCAATCCGTTGTTCGAAGCTTTGGCCCATTACGACCGTGCACGGGTGTTGCAATCGCGTGGCGAAATCCTGCGCGCACTCGATGAAGTCCATCAGGGCCTTGAGCGACTGCGTGGTTTGTCGCCACAACGTCTGTACGCGGTGCGCGCTCGGCTGACGTTGTATGAGGGTTTTCTGTTGGCCATGCGCTTGCAGCCTCAGGCGGCACGCGTGCGGTTGTTGGCCGGGATCAGCGAGGCACGAGCCTGTCGCGATATCAGCGTATTGATCGGCCATTGTGTCATCGCTCGTCTGGACGGCAGCAGTGGCGAATTCGCCAAGGCTTTTGCCGAACTCGCCGAAGCCGAACGCCTGATGCACATCTGGGACGTGCCGCCGATCTACTACCTGGCGATGATCACGCTGGTCAAATGTGAACTATGGCTGGCGCAGGGCCGTACTGATCTGGCCGAAGCGTGGCTGGCGCGATTGGGCCAGACCTACACCGGCGAACGCGCCGCTGCGCCGCCGGAGTTCCATCCACAACTGCCGCTGCATGTGGAACTGCAACAGGCGTTGCTGGACATTATTCAGGGGCAACCGATGCTCGCCGAAGGGCGTTTGAACGTGTTGCATGAAAACGGCCAGCAAACCGGCCGGCAGTTGCTCAGTGTGATGGCGTTGACGCAGAAGGTGGCGCTGTTGCTGGCAGGTGGCCGCGAGCCTGAAGCGCGCAAGGCATTGGGTCAGGCGCTGGAAGCAGCCGCCGGAGGCGTGCTGCAGCCGTTCGATGCCTTGATGAAGGGGCACGAGAATTGGCTGCGAAGCCAATTGCAGACTTCGCCGGCGCTCACAGGACAGCAACTGCTTGATCACTTCCCGCCAGCGACGTCTCGCCCGGTTGTGGATTGCGCAGTGGCTGAGCAACTCAGCAGCCGCGAACTGGCGGTACTACGCCTGATCGCCCAAGGCTGTTCGAATCAGGAGATCAGCGAACAGTTGTTTATCTCTTTGCATACCGTGAAAACCCACGCCAGCCACATAAACAGCAAGTTGGGGGTCGAGCGGCGCACGCAAGCGGTGGCCCGGGCGAAAGAATTGGGGGTGTTGCAGTAACCGGAGCTGGATGCCTCTGGCGCAAGGCGAACCTTGGGCCAGAGGTTGTCGATTACTTCGCTTCGTCAGCGTCCACGCCGTTTATCGACCCCTCACGTTCAAGAATCGACATCAGGCCCAAGGCGCAATCATCGCTAGTTTTGCTGGCGATGGACTGTTGCAGGTTCTCGCTCAGCACAGCTTTGAATTTTTTCCCAGGCAGCGTCGCATTCCACCCCAGCAGTGTCTTGACTGCCGGTGCAGGTAATCCGCTGGATTTTTGATAAAGGCTTTCTGCGCTGCCGTCACTCATGATCGCAAAGCCGGTTGGCGTGTCGATGTGGCCGCGGTACAACCGTAGCTTCGATATCGCTTTAGGGTCAGTCAGAAACCAGGTGGTATTGGCGTATTCACCGTTTTCTGGAGGCGAGAGAGTCTGGAGTTGCCCGTCCGAATCAATGCTTGCGATGACACCATCGCCCAAGTGCCCGGCCATGTAGCGACCCTGCGAGTAAGCAACGAACGACAGGGTGCACGCCAGATCGTTGATGTCGCCGCCGTGCTTGGCGGATTTGCGCCTGAATGCGTCCAGACAGCGATTGACCAGACGCTGGGCTGCCTTCGCATGGATTTTTTCCATATTTTGCCAAAGGCTTTCAAAATTCTTGCAGACGTAGGCGAGTGTCGCGGTGACCGCGACCTGGGCGCCAATGTCCGACCGGGCTCTGGAGCCCGCACCGTCAGCCAGGGCTATGCAGGTCACGCCGTTGGACTCTCTTGCCGCGACATAGTCCTGGCAAGGTGTTTGAGTTTTCAGGTGCGAGCGCCCCGCGACCGACGCGAAAGCGGTTTTACAGGTGAAGTCTGGGAGGTCAGACATGGCTCAGACCTGTCCCCAGGCTTCGATGCCTTTGATATCCAGTGGCACTGCGTCACCGGGTGTCGACTGTGAGGCACGGGAAACACTTTTGCTCAGCCAGGCAAAAAACTCGTTGAAGCGCAGGCCTTTGAGGCGCAGTGGCGGGCGTGACGGCGAGAATCGAGCCAGCGATTGTACGTTCGCGGCTTTACCGATTGCGATGGGGAACACGGTCAGTTTGCGTTTGCTGATCATGTCGCTGACGCGAGTGGCTGCTTCGCTAATGTCATCGGTCGGCTCGCCATCCGTCATGAGAACCATCCACGGCTGAAAGTAATCCACGCCAGCCTGTTGATAATCCTCTTTGCGCGCTTCCAGCAAATCCAGAGCGATGCCCACGGCGTGCCCCATCGGAGTCATGCCGGAAGCGACCAGCGGCGGTACGTCCTGACGGCTGATGGAGCCGAAATCCATGACTTTCTGCGCTGTTCCGCCAAAAGTCACGATGCAGATTTCAGCGGCATATTGCGCTATTTCATCGTCCTTGATTGCTTCGAAAAACTGCTGAACGCCCGAGTGCAGTTCTGCAATAGGTTCGCCTTCCATTGATCCGCTGACATCCAGCACGAGGCAGACGGGTACGCGTGTGGTCGGGTTCTCAGCAAGTTCTTCCTGACTGAGGAGATAGTTGTCTGGCATGGAATTGTCCTTGTGGGGTGAGCGTTACAGCCAACGCTTCAAGAGTCGTTTGAACCAGCGCAAAACGATGTTTTGCGGATTGCTCGCGTGCACTGGCAATGGTCGATAGGGTTGCGGTCGAGCGGATGTCGGTTGCTGCGGCGGCCTTGCCACTGTCGGGCGAGCGGTTGCAGGTGCAGCCGCGGGCGCAGGACGTTTCGGAGCCGGTGCCGCCACTTTGGGAGGCGGAGGCGGCGTTGGGCGAGGCACGATGGGCGCCGGAGGTGGCGCCGCACGCTGGCCGGCCTGCTCGATTTTCTTTTGGCTCTCACTGGCCAGTTTTTTCAGTTTCGCTGTTTTCTGGCAGTCCGAGCATATGGTCGGCTTGCCTGCCGCCTTCATTTTTTCAAACCAGTCCTTGGCCACCTTGTGGGGCTTTTTGCAACTGCCACAGACGTCTTCAACGGGATCTTTGATATGAAACGCGGCAGGAAACAAATCATCGCAATGTTTGCCTTTGCGTAACCCTTCGCCGTACTGAGTCAGCAGTTTTAGCCAGTCATCGATGGGGCGTCGCTGATTGTCTTCGAAAGTATTGCTGAATGCCTGTTTAAGCGGATACGGCAAATGACTCCAGATATGCTGCCAGACGCCCACCGGCGCGACGCTTGCCCGGCCGATGCCGCTGCCCTTTTTGAATCGGTAGGGGAAGTTCATGTTCTTGATGTTGTCGGAAGCCGTTCCGCCACCCTGTTGAGAATAGGGTGGTTTGCCTGGCAGCAGGATCATGAACAGCATGGTGGCGATGGCGAACAGCTCGTGATTTTTTGTGCGCAGGTAGTCGCCATATTTTTCGTCCTGGATTTCCGGCGCGGTGAACGGCACCGTGCCCACTTCGCAGGGGAAATGTCCAATCTGGAAGCTGTCGGTATCGACCATCCAGACCTTGTTGCTGTCTGCCGTCACGAGCAGGTTCATCGGATTGATGTCGCCCACGATGATATTCAGCGAGTGCAGATAGTGCACCTGTTTCAAAAAGGCGGTCGCGACATTCACCAGGTCACGCCGCGTCCATTTCGCGAAGGTCTTCAGCAGTACCTGTTTGACGAATACCGTGCTGTGGAGTGTTCTGCCATCCGCGCGAGGCATGACATAACCCACGAACTCCTTTTGCGCATTGAACACAAGCTCGGTCGGCCAACAAATGCCGGGTTCGGCGATTTTACGCGTCACCATCAGGCTGATTTTCTCGCGGCGCCGGGTCGTGAGTTTTTCAATGTGATAGATCTTGCAGACTTCTGCGTTGCCAGCCACGGCATGGATCGTTCCTTCTCCGCCGGCGCTGATGGCTTTATCCAGGGTCAATTGACGACCGCTCGAGGTGGTCACCACCGAGCCTTGCGCGACACGTTCACCTTGGTTGCGAATAACCATGTCGGCAGTGAGGAGCGGGGTTGCCGGCATGTCGAAAGGCACGATCGGTGCAGGTGCAGGTGCAGGTGCACTTTTAGGTGGTAGCGAGGGTGCCGGTCCGGTCCAGCGCTGGGCTCTGGCCTGCGCGGCTTTGCACTGCGCGAGCTGCGATTCGTCGCATGTCAGTAGCAGCAGATCGTAATGGCGGCACAAGTCGACGACTTCTCCCGACGGGCTTTGCTCCAGTGGCGTGGTCGTGCGTTTGAGCGCGAAGATCGCTTGGCCATTGAACGAGCATTCGGCCAGCAGATCGCCGGGATGCAGCGCTGTACCTTTAGGGAGCGCACGGTGCGGCCGAGACGGTTTGCCGATGAAGTACCGAAAAAAATCCCGTGCGTTGCGGTGGACCTGCTCTTTTCCCTCGGTCAGTGACTGAAGCTTCAGAAGATCGGAATGGGCGATAAAAGGCAAACCATTCCTGGCGCGAATGCGGTTGATAATGTCCGGGTCCAGTAAAAGGACGCTTTTATCGACGAGCACGTGTTCCATAGAGTGGGGCATTGGCTTCCTGCCGTCTTGTTTCAAAATTGGCACGGCGCGAGGATACCCCATCAATTTTGCGCATCACAACCGCAGTGGCACGCCTTGGCATCAGGATCAAAACCATGCAAACCCCGAACACAGCGCTCATCCGCGAAACCTTTCCCGTCGGTCCGCTCCAGTGCAACAGCACCATCATCGGCGACCCGATCACCAAAAAAGCCATCGTCGTCGACCCGGGTGGTAATCCTGACCTGATCATGGCGCGCCTTGATGCCCATGGCCTGAAAGTCGTCAGCATCATTCACACCCACGCGCACCTCGATCACTTTCTCGCTTCCGGGCAGATGAAGGAAAAAACCGGCGCGACCCTGCATTTGCACAAGGAGGACCAATTCCTTTGGAACAACCTCGAAATGCAGTGCCAGATGTTCGGTGTGCCCTACACACCGGTGCCATCGCCAGATCGCTGGTTGAGCGACGATGAGGAACTGGCCTGCGGTTGCGGTGTTGCCCTGCACACGCCGGGACATACACCCGGTTCCATGAGCTTTTGGTTTTCCGAGGCTAAGCTGTTGATAGCCGGCGACACGTTGTTTCGTCGCGGGGTAGGGCGCACGGATTTATGGGGCGGCGATCAGGCGACCATCGTGCGTTCGATCAAGCAGCGGCTATATACGCTGGACGAGGATGCGACCGTGGTGACCGGTCACGGGCCGGATACGCGTCTGGGTGATGAAATGCGCGAAAACCCGTTTGTGCGCGCCTGAATATTTTGTCACGAGTGCTCCGCGGAATTTTTGTGCATTGTCATGATCCAACGCCCGCACAGGTCCATTACTTAGTGGCCGCTGCACCACAGAATGCAAAAAAAGTAGGAGCTCTCCATGTTCACCACGCGTCGTTTGATTATTGTCGCTACTGCCGTGGCCTTGCTGTCCGGCTGCGCCTCGCCTAACCCGTATGACAATCAGGGCCAGGCCGACGGTGGCTCGCAAGGCATGAGCAAAACCGCCAAATACGGCGGCCTCGGTGCACTCGCCGGCGCACTGGCCGGTGCCGCCATCGGTCACGACAACCGCGGCAAAGGTGCCTTGATCGGTGCGGCGGTGGTGGGTGCGTCCGCCGCCGGTTACGGTTATTACGCCGACCAGCAAGAAAAGAAACTGCGCGCGAGCATGGCCAACACTGGCGTTGAAGTGCAGCGCCAAGGCGATCAGATCAAGCTGATCATGCCGGGCAACATTACGTTCGCCACTGATTCGGCGAACATCGCGCCAAGCTTCTACCAGCCGCTGAACAACCTCGCGGGCTCGTTGAAAGAGTTCAACCAGAACCAGATCGAGATCGTTGGCTATACCGACAGTACCGGTAGCCGCCAGCACAACATGGACCTGTCCCAGCGTCGTGCGCAGAGCGTGGCGACCTACCTGACCTCGCAAGGTGTCAGCGGTGCCAACCTCTCCGCCCGTGGTGCCGGCCCGGATAACCCGGTTGCCAGTAACGGTGACGTGAATGGCCGGGCGCAGAACCGTCGCGTTGAAGTCAACCTGAAGGCGATTCCGGGTCAGCAGTATGGTGGTCAGCAGCAACAGCAGCCGGGTACGGTTCAGCAGTATCCGTAAGCGCTTGCCCGAATGAAGAAATGCCCGGTCCTGTGATCGGGCATTTTTTTGTCTGGCCTGTTATGGCCTCATCGCGAGCAGGCTCACTCCCACATTTGAAATGCATTCCCCTGTGGGAGCGAGCCTGCTCGCGAAGGGGCCGCTACAAACACCGAAGATTACAGACACAAAAAAGCCCCCGGGACACATCACTGTCCGGGGGCTTTTTGTTTTCAGCGAAGGCTGATTACTTCTTCAGACCATAGTGCTCATCGAGCATGCCCGGCGAGTTCGGGGTCTTCGGTGCGTAGTCGCGCGGTGGCTCCTGATCGCGCGGTGGCGTCAGGCGTTCACGTGGCGTGACTGCCGCGTCAGCGTGCAGGGCAGCGATCAGGCGCTGGCGGGTCTGCTCGTCCAGGGCCAGACGATTGGCACCCTCGGCGAGATGATCCTGCACTTCCTGATAGCTCTGGGTCAGCTTCTTGACCAGCATCGCGGTGCTGTTGAAGTGGGTGACCACCTCGTTTTGATAACTGTCGAAACGCTCCTGGATATCATCCAGTTGACGCTGCGTACGGCTCGGCGCGGCGTTCGGCGCAACGCGCGCGATCAGGAATCCAATGGCGACACCCACAACCAGGGCAAGAGTCGGTAACAACCAAACTAAGAGCGAGTGTTCCACGAGTCCTTCCTCTATAAACGGCTTTGCTTTACGTTAACGGCTCGAACCTGCGCTGTATACCGCGATTCACTCGCAATAGATTGGCACAGACAATTTGCTAGACGAGTCGACCCGATTCGAGGTCACGGAGTTCCTTCCTTGCTGATGCGTGAAACCCCTGTAGTGATTGACGGCCCGGTGGGTCAACTTGAGTCTCTGTACCTGGATAACGAGCAGCCAATCGGCATCGCGCTGATCTGCCATCCGAACCCGGTGCAGGGCGGCACCATGCTCAACAAGGTCGTCTCGACCCTGCAGCGCACCGCGCGCGACGCCGGCCTGATCACCTTGCGCTTCAACTATCGCGGCGTTGGCGCCAGCGAAGGTTCCCACGACATGGGCACCGGCGAGGTCGACGATGCTCAGGCTGCCGCTGCATGGCTGCGTGAAAAACACCCGGATCTGCCACTGACCCTGTTCGGTTTCTCCTTCGGCGGATTTGTTGCAGCAAGTCTCGGCGGCCGTCTCGAAGCCCAAGGCGTGCAGCTCAAGCACCTGTTCATGGTCGCGCCAGCGGTGATGCGTCTTAGCGAACAGG
Organism: Pseudomonas sp. Mb7; assembly: GCF_054790525.1. Taxonomy (NCBI): domain Bacteria; kingdom Pseudomonadati; phylum Pseudomonadota; class Gammaproteobacteria; order Pseudomonadales; family Pseudomonadaceae; genus Pseudomonas; species Pseudomonas sp. Mb7. Next base: position 4,530,390 of record NZ_CP186501.1, on the reverse strand, counting down.
ATCAATTGCCACAAGATGGCGAACTCACCGTGATCCAGCCGGAAACCGACGAAGTCATCGATCCGCAACTGGTCTACGCCTGGTCGGAAAAACTCCAGCGCCCCCATGAGCTGCTGAAAGTGGCAGAATGCGGACACTTTTTTCATGGCAAGTTGACCGATCTCAAGGATCTGATCCTGCCGCGTCTCTCGAATTGATTGCAGTCTGACAAGCGATTACCCATGACGAACCGTACCCGTATCCTCACCGGCATCACCACCACCGGCACGCCGCACCTGGGCAACTACGCCGGCGCTATCCGCCCGGCGATCCTTGCCAGCCGCGACAGCAATGCCGATTCGTTCTACTTTCTGGCCGACTACCACGCCCTGATCAAATGCGATGACCCGCTGCGCATTCAGCGCTCGCGTCTGGAAATCGCCGCGACCTGGCTGGCCGGTGGACTCGATGTCGACCGCGTGACTTTCTACCGCCAGTCCGACATCCCGGAAATCCCTGAACTGACCTGGCTGCTGACCTGCGTGGCCGCCAAGGGCCTGCTCAACCGTGCGCACGCTTACAAGGCGTCGGTGGACAAGAACGTCGAAACCGGTGAAGACCCGGACGCTGGCATCACCATGGGCCTCTACAGCTACCCGGTGCTGATGGCCGCAGACATCCTGATGTTCAATGCGCACAAAGTGCCGGTCGGTCGTGACCAGATCCAGCACGTGGAAATGGCCCGCGATATCGGTCAGCGTTTCAACCATCTGTTTGGTCAGGGCAAAGAATTCTTCACCATGCCCGAAGCGTTGATCGAAGAAAGCGTGGCGACTTTGCCGGGCCTCGACGGTCGCAAGATGTCGAAGAGCTACGACAACACCATCCCGTTGTTCTCCAGCGCCAAAGAGATGAAGGACGCGATCTCGCGGATCGTCACCGACTCCAAAGCGCCAGGCGAAGCCAAGGATCCGGACAACTCGCACTTGTTCACCCTGTTCCAGGCCTTCGCCACGCCAGCGCAGGCTGACGAATTCCGCAGCGAACTGCTCGGCGGTCTGGGTTGGGGCGAGGCGAAGAGCCGTCTGTTCCAGTTGCTCGATAACGATCTCGGCGAAGCGCGCGACAAGTATCACCAGCTGATCGAGCGCCCGGCGGATCTGGAAGACATCCTGCAGATCGGTGCGAAAAAGGCCCGTGCGGTGGCAACGCCGTTCCTCAACGAACTGCGTGAAGCCGTTGGCCTGCGTTCCTTCGTCAATCAGGTTCAGGTTGCCGCGACGACCAAGAAGAAAGCCGCGAAAGCCGCACGTTTCGTCAGCTTCCGCGAAGACGACGGCAGCTTCCGCTTCCGTCTGCTGGCGGCTGATGGCGAACAACTGCTGTTGTCGCGCAACTTCGCCGACGGTAAAACCGCAGGGCAGGTGACCAAGCAACTGCAATCCGGTCAGCCGCTGGACGTGCGCAGCGAAGACCTGAGCTTCAGCGTCTGGCTGGAAGGCGAATGTGTCGGTGACAGCCCGGCGTTCGCCGACGCGGCTGCGCGAGACGCGGCCATCGAGGCTTTGCGCGTCGCGCTGACCCCGGTTCAGGACTAATCGGCGGCACGGTCCGACCAAGGGCCGATTGCCATTCCCACGGGCCGTCGCTACAGTGACGGCCCGTTTTTGTTGCCTTGCTAACGAATTATGACGCCCCTAGAACGATACCAAGCTGATCTGAAACGCCCGGACTTCTTCCATGACGCCGCGCAGGAAACTGCCGTGCGTCATTTGCAGCGTCTGTACGAGGATCTGATCGCCGCCGATCAGAACAAGCCGGGTCTGCTGAGCAAACTGTTCGGCAAAAAGGATCAGACGCCGGTCAAAGGCCTGTATTTCTGGGGCGGCGTAGGTCGCGGCAAAACTTATCTGGTCGACACCTTCTTCGAAGCGCTGCCGTTCAAGGAAAAGACCCGCACCCACTTCCACCGCTTCATGAAGCGCGTGCACGAAGAAATGAAAACCCTCGGCGGCGAGAAAAACCCGCTGACCATCATCGCCAAGCGCTTCGCGACCGAGTCGCGGGTAATCTGCTTCGATGAATTCTTCGTCTCCGACATCACCGACGCCATGATCCTCGGCACGCTGATGGAAGAGTTGTTCAAGAATGGCGTGACCCTGGTCGCGACCTCGAACATCGTGCCGGACGGTCTGTACAAGGACGGCCTGCAACGTGCGCGCTTCCTGCCAGCCATCGCCCTGATCAAGCAGAACACCGAGATCGTCAACGTCGACAGCGGTGTCGACTACCGTCTGCGTCACCTCGAACAAGCGGAACTGTTCCACTATCCGCTCGACGAAGCCGCTCACGAAAGCCTGCGCAAGAGCTTCAAGGCTCTGACGCCAGAGTGCACCGCAGCGGTCGAGAACGACGTGTTGATGATCGAAAACCGCGAGATCCGTGCGCTGCGCACGTGTGACGACGTGGCCTGGTTCGACTTCCGCGAACTGTGCGACGGCCCACGTAGCCAGAACGACTACATCGAACTGGGCAAGATTTTCCACGCCGTGCTGCTCAGCGGTGTCGAGCAGATGAGCGTCACCACCGACGACATCGCCCGCCGCTTTATCAACATGGTCGACGAGTTCTACGACCGCAACGTGAAGCTGATCATTTCTGCAGAGGTCGAGCTGAAGGATCTGTACACCGGCGGCCGTCTGAATTTCGAGTTCCAGCGCACGCTGAGCCGTTTGCTCGAGATGCAATCGCACGAATTCCTGTCGCGGGCGCACAAGCCTTAAGCGGATTTTCGGCAAAGAAAAAGGGCCTGCAATTGCAGGCCCTTTTTTATGCGCTGAAGCAAAATTCGAGCGGACTGCGATCCCTGTGGGAGCTGGCTTGCCAGCGATGGCGTCGTGTCAGGTGATATTTATTTCACTGACAAACCGCTATCGCTGGCAAGCCAGCTCCCACAGGTTTTGTATTTGCTTCGGGGGGCTATGCCGCCTGCTGAAACTGCTGTCGATACTGATTCGGCGACAGCTCGGTGTGCTGACGGAACAGCCGCGCAAAGAAGCTCGCATCATCGTAACCGACCTCATAACTGATGGTCTTGATGCTCTTGCGGCTGCCGGACAGCAGGCCCTTGGCGGTTTCGATACGCAGGCGTTGCAGGTAATGCAGTGGCTTGTCACCGGTGGCGGTCTGGAAGCGGCGCATGAAGTTGCGGATGCTCATGCCGTGCTCGCGGGCGACGTCTTCGAAGCGGAACTTGTCGGCGAAATGCTCTTCAAGCCAGTGCTGGATCTGCAGGATGATCACGTCCTGGTGCAGCTTCTGCCCACCGAAACCGATGCGTCCTGGCGCATAGCTGCGCTGCACTTCATAGAGAATGTCGCGGGCCACGGCTTGCGCGACATTGGCCCCACAGAAACGCTCGATCAAGTAGATGTAAAGGTCGCAGGCTGACGTGGTACCGCCGGCGCAATACAAGTTGTCGGCATCGGTCAGGTGCTTGTCCTGATTGAGATAGACCTTGGGAAAGCGCTCGGCGAAAGCATTGAAGAAACGCCAGTAGGTGGTCGCTTCCTTGCCGTTGAGCAGGCCGGCCTCGGCCAGCCAAAACACCCCGGTGGCTTCACCGCACAACACCGCGCCACGGGCGTGCTGTTCACGCAGCCAGGGCAACACTTGCGGATAACGGCCGCACAACGTGTCGAAATCGTCCCAGAACGCCGGGAGGATAATGACGTCGGCGTTTTCCAGGCCACCGTCGACCGGCATTACCACGTCACTGAAGCTGTTCACCGGTTTGCCGTCGGGGCTGACCAAGCGTGTTTCGAACGCTGGAGTCAGGCCGTGGCCCAGTTGTTTGCCATAACGCAGGCTGGCCAGATGGAAGAAATCCTTGGCTTGCATGAGAGTGGAGGCGAAAACCCGGTCGATTGCCAGGATGCTGACGCGCCGCAAGGGCGTGGAGACTTGCTTGGACATAATTCAACTTTTGTTTTGTTTTTATAAGGGAAAGTGGTCACCAGACGGCTGGATCGTCTTATTTTTTGTCGGATGTGTCCAGTGTCCTGTGTCAGAGGGGAGGCTTAGTCTCTGAAGGCCATCTCCCTCCAACAACAAAGAAAGGTGCCGCATGATCCCCAGAACCTTGTTCAGCTCCGAGCACGAATTGTTTCGCGACAGCGTCCGCACCTTCCTCGAAAAAGAGGCGGTGCCGTTCCATGCGCAATGGGAGAAACAAGGCCATATCGACCGCAAACTCTGGAACAAGGCCGGGGAGGCGGGGATGCTCTGCTCGCACCTGCCGGAAGAATACGGCGGCCTGGGGGCGGACTTTCTCTACAGTGCGGTGGTGATCGAGGAGGTCGGGCGACTGGGCCTGACCGGCATCGGCTTCTCGCTGCATTCGGACATTGTCGCGCCGTACATCCTGCATTACGGCAGCGAGGCGCTGAAGCACAAATACCTGCCGAAACTGGTTTCGGGCGAGATGGTCACGGCCATCGCCATGACCGAGCCGGGGGCGGGTTCCGATCTGCAAGGTGTGAAGACCACCGCTGTGCTGGACGGTGACGAATATGTGATCAACGGTTCGAAAACCTTCATTACCAACGGCTTTCTCGCGGATCTGGTGATCGTGGTGGCCAAGACCGATCCAAAGGCCGGCGCCAAGGGCACCAGCCTGTTTCTGGTGGAAGCGGGTACGCCGGGTTTCGATAAGGGCAAGCGCCTCGAGAAGGTTGGTATGAAGGCGCAGGACACGTCGGAATTGTTTTTCCAGGACGTGCGCGTGCCGAAAGAAAACCTGCTGGGGCAGGCCGGGGCCGGGTTCGCTTATCTGATGCAGGAATTGCCTCAGGAACGTCTGACTGTGGCGATCGGTGGCCTGGCTTCAGCTGAAGCGGCGTTGCAATGGACGCTTGATTACACCCGCGATCGCAAGGCCTTCGGCAAGGCGATTGCCGACTTCCAGAACACCCGCTTCAAGCTGGCCGAGATGGCAACTGAAATTCAGATCGGCCGAGTGTTCGTCGATAAATGTCTGGAGCTGCACCTGCAAGGCAAGCTCGACGTGCCGACGGCGGCGATGGCGAAATACTGGGGCACCGATCTGCAATGCAAGGTGCTCGACGAGTGCGTGCAGTTGCATGGCGGTTACGGCTTCATGTGGGAGTACCCGGTGGCCCGGGCGTGGGCGGATGCGCGGGTGCAGCGGATCTATGCCGGCACCAATGAAATCATGAAGGAGATCATTGCGCGGTCGCTTTGATGATCGTTCCCACGCTCTGCGTGGGAATGCCGCCGGGGACGCTCCGCGTTCCGCTTTGGTGGTGATCTGATCGGCCTCTTCGCGAGCAGGCTCGCTCCCACAGGGGATCACCGTACCTGTGGGAGCGAGCCTGCTCGCGAAGCTTTTAGCGGTAAATCAAGGCGCTGGGTTCGGGTGATCCTTGTGAATCGCCTCGATCCCTGCCAGCACTTCATCGGAAAGCTTCAGATCAAAACTGGCAATGTTGCTGTCCAGTTGCTCAAGCGTCGTCGCGCCAATGATGTTACTCGTGACGAATGGTTGCTGAGTGACGAACGCCAATGCCATCTGCGCCGGGTCCAGACCGTGCTCCCGGGCCAGCGCGACATAACGGCTGCACGCTGCTTCCGACTGCGCATTGAAATAGCGGCTGAAGCGACTGTAGAGGCTCAGGCGACCTTTCGGCGGACGAGCGCCACCTTCGTACTTACCTGACAGGAAACCAAACGCCAGCGGCGAATAGGCGAGCAGGCCGCACTGTTCGCGTATGGCGATTTCCGCCAGGCCCACTTCAAAACTGCGGTTGAGCAGGTTGTAGGGGTTCTGGATCGACACCGCGCGCGGCCAGCCACGCGCTTCGGCCAAGGCCAGAAAACGCATGGTGCCCCACGGGGTTTCGTTGGACAGACCGATGTGGCGGATCTTGCCGGCCTTCACTTGCTCGTCGAGTGCTTCGAGAGTGTCTTCGAGCGGGGTCAGGTTGGCTTCGATCTTGTGCTTGTAACCCAGTTGTCCGAAAAAGTTGGTGCTGCGTTCCGGCCAGTGCAATTGATACAGGTCGATGTAATCGGTCTGCAGGCGCTCGAGGCTGGCGTCCACCGCTGCGGTGATGTGCTGGCGGTTATGGCGCAGGTTTTTGTCGCGGATGTAGTCGATGGTGTTGCCGGGGCCGGCGATCTTGCTGGCGAGGATCCAGTCGGCGCGGTCGCCGCGACTTTTGAAGTAATTGCCGATATAGCGCTCGGTGGTGGCGTAGGTTTCGGCTTTCGGCGGCACCGGGTACATCTCGGCGGTGTCGATGAAATTGATCCCGGCTTCTTTGGCCCGTTCAATCTGCGCGAAGGCTTCAGCTTCAGTGTTTTGCTCGCCCCAGGTCATGGTGCCGAGGCAGATTGCACTCACGTTCAGGTCGGTACGGCCTAGCTGGCGATAGTCCATCGGGTGCTCCTTGGGCAAAACAATCATAAAAGCAGGTTGAAATATTTTTCGCAATCTGCATAATTGCCGACCTCTTTCTGCAGTGGAAGTGATGCGCCGCCGCCGAAGAATCTTGCCGTTGAACGGACGCGCCGACCCGAGCCCCCGAAAGCGTCTGTATCCGGCTGCCTTTGACTTGTCAAAGTACGCACTATTCAGTAAGATCCGCCGTCTAATTTACAGGGCGGCCCCTGAGGCTATAAAGAATGAAAACTTTTACTGCTAAACCGGAAACAGTAAAGCGCGACTGGTTTGTCGTCGACGCTGCTGGTCAGACCCTGGGTCGTCTGGCCACCGAAATCGCGAGCCGTCTGCGTGGCAAGCACAAGCCTGAGTACACTCCTCACGTTGACACCGGCGACTACATCGTCGTAATCAACGCCGAGCAGATTCGTGTTACCGGTGCTAAAACCACTGACAAAATGTACTACTCCCACTCCGGTTTCCCGGGCGGCATCAAGTCGATCAACTTTGAAAAGCTGATCGCTAAAGCCCCTGAGCGCGTGATCGAGACCGCGGTTAAAGGCATGCTGCCTAAAAACCCACTGGGTCGCGACATGTACCGTAAGCTGAAAGTCTATGCGGGCGCTGCACACCCACATACTGCTCAGCAGCCCCAAGAACTGAAGTTTTAACGGAATAGTACATTATGTCGGCGACTCAAAATTACGGCACTGGCCGTCGCAAGACCGCAACCGCACGCGTTTTCCTGCGTCCGGGTACTGGTAACATCTCCATCAACAACCGTTCGCTGGAAAACTTCTTCGGCCGTGAAACTGCCCGCATGGTAGTTCGCCAGCCGCTGGAGCTGACTGAGACTGTCGAGAAGTTCGACATCTACGTCACCGTGATCGGCGGTGGTGTAAGTGGTCAAGCTGGCGCAATCCGCCACGGCATCACTCGCGCTCTGATGGACTACGACGAAACCCTGCGTGGCGCTCTGCGCAAAGCTGGCTTCGTTACTCGCGACGCCCGTGAAGTTGAACGTAAGAAAGTTGGTCTGCGTAAAGCGCGTAAGCGTCCGCAGTACTCGAAGCGTTAATTCCGCTTCCGCGTTCAAAAAGAACGCCCGCCTCCTCACGGAAGCGGGCGTTTTTTTATGCCTGTGATTTATCAAAGAATTGCGCTGCGACAACTTGCCACTTCCGTAGACCCCCTATACTGCAAGGCTTGAGGGTAAGAGCCCGGGTAATTCCCTTGTCAGAATTGGGGCTTTTCATTACCATTCGGCAAAATTTTTATAAGTAACATTGATTTATTTAGTAGATGCCTGATTTAACAGGCCACAAAAGCTGATGGGAGAGGACTGAATGAGCAATGACGGCGTGAATGCAGGCCGGCGTCGCTTCTTGGTAGCAGCCACATCCGTGGTGGGTGCTGCAGGAGCGGTGGGGGCTGCGGTCCCGTTCGTGGGGTCATGGTTTCCCAGTGCCAAGGCGAAAGCCGCCGGTGCACCGGTGAAAGTGAATGTCAGCAAAATCGAGCCAGGACAGCAGATGATTGCTGAATGGCGCGGCCAGCCGGTGTTCATTGTCCGCCGTACTGCGGAAATCCTGGGGAATCTCAAGAAGATCGAGGGCCAGCTCTCCGATCCAACCTCCAAAAACTCCACGCAACCCACCTATGTCGACCCTGAAGTGCGTTCGATCAAGCCGGAAATTCTGCTGCTGATCGGGATCTGCACGCACCTGGGTTGCTCACCAACTTTCCGTCCCGAAGTGGCACCTGCGGATCTCGGCAAAGACTGGGTCGGTGGCTATTTCTGCCCTTGCCACGGCTCCCACTACGATCTGGCTGGCCGCGTCTACAAGTCGCAACCTGCGCCTTTGAACCTGCCAGTTCCCCCGCATTCCTATGAGACCGATGACCTGATTGTCATCGGCGTCGATACGGAGAAAGCGTGATGAGCAAGTTCATGGATTGGGTTGATGCGCGCTTTCCTGCGACCAAAATGTGGGAAGACCATCTCAGCAAGTATTACGCTCCAAAAAACTTCAACTTCTTCTATTTCTTCGGCTCTCTGGCGCTGCTGGTGCTGGTCAACCAGCTCGTCACCGGCGTCTGGCTGACGATGAGCTACACGCCATCGGCAGAAGAGGCTTTTGCGTCTGTCGAAGGCATCATGCGTGACGTCAATCACGGCTCGATTTTGCGTCTGCTGCACGCTGTCGGCGCTTCGATGTTCTTCATCGTGGTGTATCTGCACATGTTCCGCGGCCTGCTTTACGGCTCGTACCAGAAACCGCGCGAGCTGGTCTGGGTCTTCGGCATGCTGATTTATCTGGCGCTGATGGCTGAAGCGTTCATGGGTTACCTGCTGCCATGGGGTCAGATGTCCTACTGGGGTGCCCAGGTGATCATCTCGCTGTTCGGTGCGATTCCGGTGATCGGCAACGACCTGACGCAGTGGATTCGTGGTGACTATCTGATCTCCGGAATCACCCTGAACCGCTTCTTCGCCTTGCATGTCGTGGCTCTGCCGATCGTGATTCTCGGTCTGGTGGTGCTGCACATTCTGGCGTTGCACGAAGTCGGTTCGAACAACCCTGACGGCGTCGACATCAAGAAGCACAAAGACGAAAACGGTATCCCGCTGGACGGCATTGCCTTCCATCCGTACTACACCGTGAAAGACATTGTCGGTGTCGTTGTGTTCCTGTTTATCTTCTGCTTTATTGTGTTCTTCTTCCCGGAAATGGGTGGCTATTTCCTCGAAAAACCAAACTTCGAGCCGGCCAACCCGTTCAAGACGCCGGAGCATATCGCGCCGGTCTGGTACTTCACGCCGTTCTACGCGATCCTGCGAGCAATCCCTGACAAACTCATGGGCGTCATCGCCATGGGCGCTTCAATTGCTTTCCTGTTTGTCCTGCCGTGGCTCGATCGCAGTCCGGTCAAATCCATGCGCTATAAAGGCTGGATGAGCAAAGTCTGGCTCGTCATATTCTGCGTTTGCTTTGTGCTGCTTGGCTGGACTGGCGTGAAAGCTCCGACGCCGTCTCTGACGTTGCTGTCGCAGGTCTGCACCTTCCTGTACTTCGCGTACTTCATCCTGATGCCGTTCTACACCAGGCTCGAGAAGACCAAACCGGTTCCGGAAAGGGTGACTGGCTGATGAAAAAGTTATTTTTTGCTCTGATTTTTGCTGCTCTGCCTGTTCTGTCCTTCGCCGCTGAACACGGTGGTCCGGAGCTGGAAAAGGTCGACATCGACGTTTCCGACAACGCTGCGCTGCAGGATGGCGCACGTACCTTTGCCAACTATTGCATGGGTTGCCACAGTGCCAAGTTCCAGCGTTACGAGCGGGTGGCCGATGATTTGGGCATTCCTCACGAAATGATGCTGGAGAAACTGGTGTTCACTGGCGCCAAGATTGGCGATCACATGAACATCGGCATGCAGCCGGCAGACGCCAAGACCTGGTTTGGTGCCGCACCACCGGATCTGACCCTGGTCGCTCGCGTACGCGGCACCGACTGGCTCTACGGTTACCTGAAGTCGTTCTACGAAGATCCTGCACGTCCATGGGGCGTGAACAACAAGGTCTTCCCGAACGTCGGCATGCCTAACGTGCTGGTCGGCCTGCAAGGTCGTCAGGTCGTGGGTTGCAAACAGGTGCAGATCGTCGAAGACGGCAAGAAGCAATATGATCCGCTGACCGGTACGCCTCTGACTCATGAAGCGTGTGATCAACTGACCATCGTGCCGAAATCCGGTGCTCTGAACGAAGAGCAGTTCGATGAGAAGGTCAAGAATCTGGTAACCTTCCTGGCTTACTCGGCTAACCCGGTTAAGCTGCAACATCAGCGCATCGGTACTTATGTCTTGCTGTACCTGGCGTTCTTCTTTGTGTTCGCCTACCTGCTCAAGCGTGAATACTGGAAAGACGTGCACTGATACGCTTCAAGCATTGCTGTTAATCGCGCGCGCCCAAGGGCGCCTCCGATAGCGCAACGTCTGGTTTGCCAGGTGTTGCGGGAGGCGCCCTCTGGGCGCGCGCGTTTTTCCGGTTCCGACAAATTCAACAAGCGAGGAGGATCGCCATGGGCGTGACCAATCGGTTGGCCTGTTACTCCGACCCCGCCGACCACTATTCCCACCGAGTGCGCATTGTGCTTGCAGAGAAGGGTGTCAGCGCCGAGATCATTTATGTGGAAGCTGGTCGCCAGCCGCCTAAACTGATTGAGGTAAACCCTTACGGCAGTCTGCCGACGCTGGTCGATCGTGACCTGGCGTTGTGGGAGTCGACCGTGGTGATGGAATATCTGGATGAGCGTTACCCGCACCCGCCGTTGATGCCGGTTTATCCGGTGGCGCGTGCCAATAGCCGTTTGCTGATTCATCGAATTCAGCGCGACTGGTGTGGTCTGGTGGATCTGATTCTGGATCCCAAGTCCAAGGAGGCTGCGCGTGTCGTGGCGCGCAAGGAATTGCGTGAAAGCCTGACGGGCGTGTCGCCGCTGTTTGCCGACAAGCCGTTTTTCCTCAGTGAGGAACAAAGTCTGGTGGATTGCTGCCTATTGCCAATACTCTGGCGTTTGCCGATTCTGGGTATTGAACTGCCGCGGCCAGCCAAGCCGCTGCTTGATTATATGGAGCGCTCGTTTGCGCGTGAGGCATTCCAGGCGAGTCTGTCTGGTGTCGAACGCGATATGCGCTAAGGCTTAAGGAGCCGCTATGAACTCCAGTCGACCTTATCTGGTCCGCGCGCTCTACGAGTGGATTGTTGATAACGATTGCACCCCGCACATGCTGGTCAATTCCGAGTACCCGGCAGTGCAGGTGCCGCAGGGTTTCGCCAGCGACGGGCAGATTGTCCTGAACATCTCGCCGAGTGCTGTGCGTCATCTGCACATGGACAACGACGTGGTGACCTTCGAAGGTCGCTTCGGTGGTGTCCCGCACAGTCTGTACGTGCCGATCAGCGCGATCCTGGGGATCTACGCCCGGGAGAATGGTCAGGGCATGGTGTTCGATCTCGAGTCGCCAATGGATGACGAAGAAGAGATCGAGTCGGATGACGACTTGCCGCCACCGGACAGTGAACCGCCGCGCCCTAGCGGCCGGCCAAGCCTGAAAGTGGTGAAGTAATAAAAAAGGCGATCCAGATGGATCGCCTTTTTTATTACATGGGGTTGTGCGTCAGTCGATGTATTCGAACAGCTTGACGATCTTCTGCACGCCGGAAACGCCCTGAACCAGATTAGTTGCCTGAGTGGCTTCCTGTTTGGTCAGCAGGCCCAGCAGATAGACGATGCCGTTTTCGGTCACGACCTTGATGCGTGAGCCAGGAATGCTGGCGTCGGTAAGCATCTGCGTCTTGATCTTGGAGGTCAGCCAGGTGTCATTCTGGCGAGCCAGGAAGCCGGACGGCGGTATGACCTGCAGTTCGTTATGAACAGTTTTTACCCGTTGCACGGCGGCTGCCGCTTGCTCGGCTTTGGCTTTCAAATCTGCGCGAGGCGTTTGACCGGCCAGCAAGACAACACCGTTGAAACTGGTGACGACGATATGCGAGTCGTTGTCCAGTGCCGGGTCGGCCTTGGCCACGTTCACACCGACTTTGGTTTCGATCAACGAGTCATCGATCTTGCTACCGAAGGTGCGCGTGCCACGGTCGTCGTCGATCGGTGCTTCACGGCTGGCGTTCACCACTGAGGTGCAGCCACTGATGCCGAGGCACAGGGTCAAGGCCAGAAGGCCAAGGCGATTAGGGGTCATTCTTCACTCCCGAACAGTTGGCTGTCGATCAGATCGCAGAGGCAATGGATCGCCAGCAAGTGGACTTCTTGAATACGTGCAGTGACATTGGCCGGTACGCGAATCTCGACGTCCTCGGGCAGCAGCAGTGACGCCATGCCGCCACCATCGCGTCCGGTCATAGCTACGACAATCATTTCGCGATCATGTGCGGCCTGGATCGCTTGAATAATGTTCGCCGAGTTGCCGCTGGTCGAAATCGCCAGCAGGACATCGCCTGGCTGACCGAGCGCGCGGATCTGTTTGGAGAACACTTCGTTGTAGCTGTAGTCGTTGGCGATCGAGGTGATCGTCGAGGTGTCGGTGGTCAGGGCGATGGCCGGCAGGCTCGGGCGCTCGCGTTCAAAGCGGTTGAGCAGCTCGGAAGAGAAATGCTGGGCATCGCCGGCCGAGCCGCCATTGCCGCAAGAAAGCATTTTGCCTTCGTTGAGCAGGGCATTGACCATGATCTGGCTGGCTTGCTCGATGTGCGGTGCAAGTACGTCCATCGCCTGTTGCTTGGTGTCGATACTGGCCTGGAAAAGCTGGCGAATTCGGGATTGCATGTCCATCTGTGTGACCTTAAGTAGCGCGGCTGTCCGGCACATGAATGTGCAGCCCGCAAAGCAAAGAGCAAAATTTGTCGGTGGGATTGTCCGGGTCGCAACGCCGGCGATCAACTGTCGAAAGCATTCTGCAACCAGTTCAGCTGACTCGGATGGCTGTCGATGGCCACCACGTCGAAGCGGCAAGGGGAATTGGCCCAGCGCGATTCGCGCTGAAGAAAATACTGTGCAGCGAAAATCAGTTTCTGCTGCTTGCGCCTATCGATGCTAGCGAGCGCGCCACCCCATTGAGTGTTTTTTCTGTAGCGAACTTCAACGAATACTACTGTATCGCCATCAAGCATGACCAGATCAAGCTCGCCGCGTTTGCATAACCAGTTCTGCGCCAGCAGGCGCAGACCTTGTTGTTGCAGATGCTCGAGCGCCTGGCGCTCGGCATCCTTGCCGCTTTGCGAGCGTGACCTGTCAGGCATCAGCGCGGGGTATCCGGCAGGCGCTGCACCTGGCCGCTGACGAACTGTGCCCAGGGCAACTGGCGCACAACGCGTTGGGTCTGGGTCATGCCGAGGCTGCCCGACTCACCGTCGATGCGGCTGTCTGGCAGGGCCTTGAGTTGACCCAGGCGCGGAGCCAGGCGATAGGCATCCACACCCATCGCGTACAGGCGACCGAGGCTGCCGGCGGCTTGCGGCCACTGCGCAACCACTTGCTGACGCAGTGGGTCGCTGGTGTCCAACAGCCATGGGGTTTCGCAGAAGCGAATGCCGTTCATGTCGTTGTACTGGTTGACGTCGCCACTGGCGCTGTAAACGTGCGACGTCGCGTACACCGGAACGTCACCAGCGTACTGGAAGTTCAGGGTTGGCTTGATCTGCTGCGCCTGTTGCGGGGTCGCGGCGAGGAAGATGAATTCGATGTCCTGACGACGCGAAGGCTGCGCGGCTACGTTGGTGCCGGCGGCATTTTGCAGGCTCTTGGCGCGGGCTTCGCTTTGACGCAGTTGGAACATGTCGGCGATCTGCTGGGCCAGTTGCACCGGCTGATCAACCCGTTCAGTGGCGACGATGCTGCCACCGTTGGCCTGCCAGTCCTGGCTGAAAGCACGCAGTACACGGTCGCCCCATTCGCCTTTCGGCACCATGATCGCGGCGCGGTGCAGGCCATCGGCACGGGCGCGGCGCGATACTTCGCGGGCTTCGTCTTCAGCCGCCAGGCCAAACTGGAACAATTGCGCCGGGCCTTGATCACCTTCGCTGTAGTTCAGCGCGAGGGTGGTGATCGGCAGTTGCGGGCGAGTGCTCAACTGTTTGACCAGTGGTTTTTCCAGCGGGCCAACGACCAGTTGCACGCCGTCAGCCTGAGCCTTGCGGTAGAACTCGTCCATCGAAGTCAGCTTGGAACTGTCGTAGAACTCGATCGCTGGCGGCTTTTGCCCGGCCTGTTGAGCCTGGTAGTGCGCAGCCATGAAACCTTCACGCAGTGCCTTGCCGACAGCGGCCAACTGGCCGTCCTGTGGCAGCAGCAGGGCGATCTTGCTCAGGGGCTGGCTGGCCAGTTCCTTGAGTTTGGTCAGTGGCAACGGCAGGTTGATGGCGGCCGGATGCTTTGGATTTTGCGCGCGCCAGGTGTCGATCGCCGCTTGCTGCTGTTCCAGGGTGCCAGCGGATTTCACTGCCATGGCCAGCCCCATCCAGCCGCCGAGATCGTCGGTGCTGTTCGGTTGCAGTTGATCAGTTGGCAGCGAGCCGATCAGGGTCCAGATCGCTTCGTGGTTCTTGCTCGCGGCGTCGCCTTGCAGCATCGGCGCGATGAACACGCGCTCGCGGGCAGCGGCCAGGGTCTGGCCATCGGCCTCAAGGGCGCGGGCATGTACGGTGCCGGTGCGCACTTGCTGCTCTTCAGGCATCTCGCCCAAGTGCTGCAGGCTTGGATGGCTCAGGGCAGTCAGCGCGGCTTTCGGCTGATTGCGGGTCATGGCCAGTTCAGCATTCAGCGTGCTGGCGAAAATCTGCTGGCCTGGCTTCAGTTGCTCCATTGGCACTTGTTGAAGGATCTGCGCGGACTGTCCGGCGTTACCCTGACGGTAAGCCAGATCCGCAGCGCTCAGGCGCAGCAGGGCGGCTTTTTCCGGGGTTTTCGCCTGGCTAGCCTGTTCGAGCAGTTGCTCGATGCTGGCATCCGGGGTCCGTGGAAGTTCGCCAAGGCTGGAGGAAGGGGAGCTGGCGCAAGCCGCCAACAAGGCAGCGAGGCAGAGGGCAGTGAACAGCCGCAGGCAAGCGATCATGTAAGTGTTCCTGATACTCGATCAAATTAGCGTCGAATTGTACCCAAGCACTGGCCGGGGCGCGATGTTACTGGCGTGAATCGGACGATTTAGCTGAAGTAAATGTTGCAGTGCTGCATAACCACGGACAAAACCGTGGTGGCTCGAAGCGCGTCGCAAGCCTCGTGTCGCGCTACAATGGCCGCTTTTACCGATCACGAGGTGTGCGCTTTGACTGCTCCAGGTTCCCTGAATTCCGCTGCTGGCTCGCTTTATGTGGTGGCGACGCCCATCGGCAACCTGGACGACATCAGCGCCCGGGCCCTGAAGATCCTCCGCGAAGTGGCCTTGATCGCTGCCGAAGACACTCGTCACTCGGCGCGCCTGATGCAGCACTTCGGGATCGGCACGCCGCTGGCCGCGTGTCATGAACACAATGAACGAGATGAAGGTAGCCGCTTTATTACCCGCTTGCTGGCGGGTGATAACGTCGCGTTGATTTCCGATGCGGGAACGCCGCTGATTTCCGATCCGGGGTATCACCTGGTGCGTCAGGCCCGCGCGGCCGGGATCAATGTCGTGCCAGTGCCGGGCGCCTGTGCCCTTATCGCTGCGCTGTCGGCGGCCGGTCTGCCGTCTGACCGTTTCATCTTCGAAGGTTTTCTGCCGGCCAAGTCGGTCGGACGCAAGGCGCGACTGGAAGCGGTTAAAGAAGAGCCGCGTACGTTGATTTTCTACGAGGCCCCGCACCGCATTCTTGAATGTCTGCAGGATATGGAAGCCGTGTTTGGCGGTGAGCGCCAGGCATTGCTCGCCCGCGAGATCACCAAGACCTTCGAAACGCTCAAAGGTCTGCCATTGGCAGAGTTGCGCGCGTTCGTCGAATCCGATAGCAATCAGCAGCGTGGCGAATGCGTAGTGCTGGTGGCGGGCTGGACGGCACCGGAGTCCGAGGATGCCGTCAGCAGCGAGGCGATGCGTATTCTTGATCTGTTGCTCGAAGAGATGCCGCTCAAGCGTGCCGCCGCGTTGGCAGCACAAATCACTGGCGAGCGCAAAAACGTGCTGTATCAGGTCGCGCTGGAGAAACAGAAAGGCGTGTAGGCCGTCACCCATAGCGGTCTTGAGGCTTTTAGCGCTTGTTCTTCGGGCGCTCTGCCGTTAACCTTCGCGGCGGAGAGTCGATCGGACAGTCGCTGCCCTCTATGAAAATTAGGGGGGGGAGGAAAGTCCGGGCTCCATAGGGCGAAGTGCCAGGTAATGCCTGGGAGGCGTGAGCCTACGGAAAGTGCCACAGAAAATAACCGCCTAAGCGCTTCGGCGCCGGTAAGGGTGAAAAGGTGCGGTAAGAGCGCACCGCACGTCTGGCAACAGTTCGTGGCTAGGTAAACCCCACTTGGAGCAAGACCAAATAGGGTCTCAAGGCGTGGCCCGCGCTGGGACCGGGTAGGTTGCTAAAGATGTCCAGTGATGGCCATCGTAGACGAATGACTGTTCAAGACAGAACCCGGCTTACAGATCGACTCTCCACCTTTTTCTTTCCCTGCTTGAATCATTGGCAACAGGGCTGTGTAATATCAGCAGGCCTGCTCTGAAAGTCCGGCAGCGGCAAACGCAGTAATAGCCATTTCCCACCTTGCTTCAATCAACAGCAGAAGCGCTTTTGTAATACCGAAAAAATCTTACTCTTAACAAATTACTTTAACTTTCGAGCGCAGCTTTCAGTGCTGCATCAAGTTATTGGTCAAAAGTATCCGTCAGATTCTCGTTGCACCTCCTTTTATGCTCCTAAATCTCCGTTCTGTAAGGGTTTTCCTTTAATCCGCGCCTTGACGGTGTGGTGGGCGCATTCCTATAGTGTGCGCAAGTGGCGGAAAGTGGCATGAAGTGGGTTTTTTGAGCTCAAAACGATAAAAATTGGAGAAACGCAGACGTGTTTCGCGGAGCTAACGCTATCAGTCTCGATGCAAAGGGCCGTCTCGCCATGCCGAGCCGGTACCGTGACGAGCTCGATTCGCGTAGTTCTGGCCAATTGATCGTGACCATTGATGCCGTTGATCCGTGTTTGTGTGTCTATCCGCTCGACGAGTGGGAAATTATTGAAACCAAGTTGCGCGCGCTTCCTTCGCTTCGCGAAGAAAACCGTCGCCTGCAACGTTTGCTGATTGGTAATGCCGTCGACCTCGAACTCGATGGCAGCGGTCGTTTTCTGGTTCCACCGCGTCTGCGCGAATACGCCAAGCTCGATAAGCGCGCGATGCTGGTAGGCCAACTGAACAAGTTCCAATTGTGGGACGAGGATGCATGGAACGCGGTATCTGCCGCTGACCTTGCTGCTATTCAACAACCGGGCGCGATGCCTGATGAACTGCGTGATTTGATCCTGTGACTATTGATAGCGGCTTTAACCACATCACCGTACTGCTTGACGAAGCCGTCGAGGCTCTCGCCGTACGTCCTGATGGCTGCTATCTGGACGGCACGTTCGGGCGCGGCGGACACAGCCGGCTGATCCTCAGCCAGCTCGGCACGGACGGTCGGCTCATCGGGTTTGACAAAGATCCACAAGCGATTGCCACCGGGCAAACGCTAGCGGCCGAAGACGGCCGCTTTGTCGTTGTGCAGCGCAGCTTTGCCGAACTGGGTTCGGTGGTTGCCGAGCAAGGTCTGGCCGGCAAGGTCAGCGGCATTCTGCTCGACCTCGGCGTGTCTTCGCCGCAGCTCGACGACGCTGAGCGCGGCTTCAGTTTCCTCAACGACGGCCCGCTGGACATGCGCATGGATCCGTCCCGCGGCATCAGCGCTGCCGAATTCGTCAACACCGCGCCGGCTGAGGAAATCGCCCGGGTGTTCAAGGAATACGGCGAAGAACGTTTCTCCGGTCGCATGGCCCGTGCTGTCGCCGAGCGTCGCGATATCAAACCGTTCGAGCGCACTGCCGATCTGGCCGAAGTATTGAAAGTCGCCAACCCGGCATGGGAAAAGGGCAAGAACCCGGCCACCCGTGCATTCCAGGGTTTGCGCATTCACGTCAACAACGAACTGGGTGATCTGGAAGCCGGCCTCGAAGCCGCACTGGATGCTCTGGAAATTGGCGGCCGTCTGGTCGTGATCAGCTTCCACTCGCTGGAAGACCGCATCGTCAAATTGTTCATGCGCAAGCTGGTGAAAGGCGAAGCCGACAACCTGCCGCGCAACCTGCCGGTTCGCCATGTCGCGTTCGAACCGAAAATCAAAGTCCATGGCAAAGCGCAGACGGCCTCCGACGCCGAACTCAAAGCCAACCCACGTTCCCGTAGCGCCGTCATGCGCGTCGCGGAGAAGCTGCGGTGAGCAAGCTTTTCGCCAAGCCACTGCCCGGCGGCAGCTTTCTGATGCTGCTGCTGTTTATCGGCGTGCTCGTCTCGGCCATCGCCGTGTCGTACAGCGCGCACTGGAACCGGCAGTTGCTCAACACCCTTTATAACGAACTCAGCGTGCGTGATAAGGCGCAGGCCGAGTGGGGGCGTTTGATTCTTGAGCAAAGCACCTGGACCGCGCACAGCCGCATCGAAGTGCTGGCTACCGAGCAACTGAAAATGCACATTCCTGGCGCGGCTGACGTGAAGATGGTGGCGCCATGATGAAACTCGAAGGCGCACTGTTCCCATGGCGCTTCCGCCTGATGGTGGCGCTGCTCGGCATCATGGTCGCGGCGATCTGCTGGCGCATCATCGACCTGCAAGTGGTTGACCGTGACTTCCTCAAAGGTCAGGGCGACGCGCGCAGTCTGCGTCACATTCCGATTCCGGCTCACCGTGGTCTGATCACCGACCGTAACGGCGAGCCTTTGGCTGTAAGTACCCCCGTGACCACGCTGTGGGCCAACGCCAAGGAAATGCAAACCGCTAAAGAGAAGTGGCCGGCACTTGCCGCCGCGCTGGGTCAGGATCCCAAAGCCCTGACCGAGCGCCTTGAAGCCCAGGCCAACAAAGAATTCATTTATCTGGTGCGCGGGCTGACCCCCGAGCAAGGCCAGGCTGTGCTCGATCTGAAAGTCCCAGGCGTCTACGGCATCGAAGAATTCCGCCGGTTCTACCCGGCCGGTGAAGTCACCGCGCACATGGTCGGTTTTACCGACATCGATGACCACGGTCGTGAAGGTGTCGAGTTGGCTTATGACGAATGGCTCGCCGGGGTGCCGGGCAAACGACAAGTCATCAAGGATCGGCGCGGTCGGCTGATCAAGGATGTTCAGGTCACCAAAAACGCCAAGGCCGGCAAGCCCTTGGCGTTGTCCATTGACCTGCGTCTGCAATATCTGGCCAACCGCGAACTGCGCAACGCGATCATCGAGAACGGCGCCAAGGCCGGCAGCCTGGTGATCATGGACGTCAAGACCGGCGAGATTCTCGCCATGGTCAACCAGCCGACCTACAACCCGAACAACCGCCGCAATCTGCAACCGGCAATGATGCGTAACCGCGCGATGATCGACGTGTTCGAACCGGGTTCGACCATGAAAGCCATCTCGATGGCCGCTGCAATCGAAACCGGGCGCTGGAAACCGAGCGACACCGTCGAGGTGTATCCGGGCTCCCTGCAGATCGGCAAATACACGATCAAGGACGTTTCCAAGAGCGAAGGTCCGGTGCTCGACTTGACCGGCATCCTGATCAATTCCAGTAACGTCGGCATGAGTAAGGTCGCGTTCGATATCGGCGGTGAAACGATTTTCCGCCTCGCGCAGAAAGTCGGTCTCGGCCAGGACACCGGCCTCGGCTTCCCGGGCGAACGTGTCGGTAACCTGCCGAACTACCGCGATTGGCGCAAGGCTGAAACTGCGACCCTGTCCTACGGCTACGGTATTTCCGTGACCGCGATTCAGTTGGTGCACGCGTTCTCGGCGCTGGCCAACAACGGTCGTCTCGCGCCGTTGACCCTGATCAAAACCGACAAGCCGCCGCAGACCACGCAAGTGCTGCCGGAAGCCGTGGCGAAAACCTTGCAAGGCATGCTCACCCAGGTGATCGAAGCGCCGCGCGGCGTGTTCCGTGCGCAGGTGCCGGCGTATCACGTAGCGGGCAAGTCGGGTACCGCGCGCAAGACCTCGGTGGGCACCAAAGGCTACGCGGAAAACTCTTACCGCTCGCTGTTCGCCGGTTTCGGCCCGATGAGCGATCCGCGTTACGCCATCGTTGTCGTGATCGATGAGCCAAGCAAGGCCGGTTACTTCGGTGGTCTGGTTTCCGCGCCGGTGTTCAGCCGTGTGATGTCCGGCACCCTGCGCCTGATGAACGTAACGCCGGACAACTTGCCGACGACACAGCAGGCCAACGCCACCCCGGTCATACCGCTGAAAGCCAATGGAGGGCGCGGCTGATGTCATTAAGTCTGAACAAGATATTCCCCCACGCCGGCCACGATCTGTTGATCCGTGAACTGGCGCTGGACAGCCGCAACGTGCGCGCGGGCGATTTGTTCCTCGCCGTGCCGGGCGGCAAATTCGATGGCCGTGCGCACATCGCCGATGCCTTGCAGCGTGGCGCTGCGGCTGTAGCCTATGAAGTGGAAGGCGCCACCGTTCTGCCGATCACTGACGTGCCGCTGATTCCGGTCAAAGGCCTGGCAGCGCAGCTGTCGGACATCGCCGGGCGTTTTTACGGTGAGCCAAGTCATCACCTGAACCTGATTGGCGTGACCGGCACCAATGGTAAAACCAGCGTGACCCAATTGGTCGCGCAGGCGCTGGATTTGCTCGGCCAGCATTGCGGCATCGTCGGGACCTTGGGTTCCGGCTTCTATGGCGCACTGCAAAGCGGTCTGCACACCACGCCGAATCCGATCGCGGTGCAAGCGACCTTGGGCGACCTGAAAAAGGCCGGCGCCAAAGCCGTGGCCATGGAAGTGTCGTCCCACGGTCTGGATCAGGGCCGCGTGACGGCGCTGGCGTTCGACGTCGCGGTGATGACCAACCTGTCCCGCGATCATCTGGATTATCACGGCACTATGGAGGCGTACGCCGAGGCCAAGGCCAAGCTGTTCGCCTGGAATGATCTGAAGTGCCGCGTGGTCAACCTCGACGACGATTTCGGTCGGCAACTGGCCGCGGAAAAACGTGAATCGCGCTTGATCACCTACAGCCTGCTCGACAGCAGCGCTTACCTGTTCTGCCGCGAAGCGCAGTTCGACGATCACGGCGTGCGCGCCACACTGGTCACGCCGCAGGGTGAACATCATCTGCGTAGCACCCTGCTCGGTCGTTTCAATCTGAGCAACGTACTGGCAGCGGTCGGTGCCTTGCTCGGTCTGGATTACGCGCTCGACGAAATTCTCAAAGTACTGCCGAAACTCGAGGGCCCGGCCGGTCGCATGCAGCGTCTGGGTGGCGGCACGCAGCCGTTGGTGGTGGTCGATTACGCCCACACCCCGGATGCACTGGAGAAAGTACTGACCGCGTTGCGCCCGCACGTCAAAGGTCAACTGCTGTGCCTGTTCGGCTGCGGCGGCGACCGTGATCGCGGCAAGCGTCCGTTGATGGCCGAAGTGGTCGAGCGTCTGGCCGATCAGGTGCTGGTCACCGACGACAACCCGCGCACTGAAGATCCGGCAGTGATTTTCGATGACATCCGCGCCGGTTTCACGGCTGTGGATAAAGTCACCTTCGTCGCCGGCCGTGGTCAGGCGATTGCACAACTGATTGCCGGCGCCTCGGCTGATGACGTGATTGTTCTGGCCGGTAAAGGTCACGAGGACTATCAGGAAATCAACGGCGAGCGCCATGCCTTCTCTGATCTGGTCGAGGCTGATCACGCCCTGACCGCGTGGGAGGTGGCCCATGCTTAAGGCCCTCAAACTCAGCGAACTGACCAACGCGCTCGACGCACGTTTGATCGCCGCCGATGCCAGTTTCGACGGCGTCAGCATCGACAGCCGTGCGATCCAGCCGGGTCAACTGTTTATTGCGTTGACCGGCCCGCGTTTCGACGGTCATGACTACTTGAACGATGTCGCCGCCAAAGGCGCCGTCGCTGCACTGGTCGAACGTGAAGTTGCCGACAGCACGCTGCCGCAACTGCTGGTCAAAGACACCCGTCAGGCCCTGGGCCAATTGGGTGCGCTGAACCGTGCTGCATTCACCCAGCCAGTCGCTGCCATCACTGGCTCCAGCGGCAAGACCACGGTCAAGGAAATGCTCGCGAGCATCCTGCGCACGCGCGGTCCGGTATTGGCGACCCGTGGCAATCTGAACAACGACCTCGGCGCGCCGCTGACCCTGCTCGAATTGGCCCCGGAACACACTTCGGCGGTGATCGAACTGGGCGCCTCGCGTCTCGGCGAAATCGCTTACACCGTTGGCTTGACCAAGCCTCACGTGGCGATCCTCAACAATGCCGGCACCGCGCACGTTGGTGAGTTTGGCGGCCCGGAAAAAATCGTCGAAGCCAAAGGCGAAATCATCGACGGGCTGGCGGCTGATGGTGTCGCCGTGCTCAACCTCGATGACAAAGCCTTCGGCATCTGGAAGACCCGTGCGGGTGTGCGCAAAGTGCTGACCTTCGCCCTGAGCAACACTCAGGCTGACTTCTACGCCAGCGACCTGACCACTGATGCCCGTGGTTGCCCGGCCTTCAATCTGCACACACCTGAAGAAGGTGTCGAGCACGTTCAACTGAACCTGCTCGGCACCCATAACGTCGCCAATTCCATGGCTGCCGCCGCTGCCGCTCACGCCTTGGGCGTGTCGCTGTTCGGCATCGCCACCGGGCTTGGCGCCGTGCAACCGGTCAAGGGTCGCACCGTCGCGCAACTGGCGAAAAACGGTATGCGCGTGATCGATGACACTTACAACGCAAACCCCACCTCGATGTGCGCGGCCGTTGATATACTCGCCGGCTTTTCCGGCCGCACCGTCCTGGTGCTCGGAGATATCGGCGAGTTGGGCGATTGGGCGGAGCAGGGGCACCGCGACGTGGGCGAGTACGCCCGGGGCAAGGTTTCCGCGCTTTATGCCGTTGGGCCAAACATGGTTCACGCCGTAAACGCTTTCGGTGAACAGGCCTATCACTTCGGCAGCCAAGCCGAACTGATTCAGGCCCTCGACGCCGAGCAGGACACAAACACCACCATTTTGATCAAGGGTTCGCGCAGTGCAGCGATGGAAAACATCGTTGCGGCTCTGTGCGGGCCCAGTCTGGAGAAACATTAATGCTGCTGCTGCTAGCGGAGTATCTGCAACAGTTCTACAAAGGCTTCGCGGTCTTTCAGTACCTGACCCTGCGCGGGATCCTCGGTGTGCTGACCGCGCTGGTTTTGTCGCTGTGCTATGGCCCGTGGATGATCCGCACCCTGCAGAACCGTCAGATCGGTCAATCCGTGCGTAACGACGGTCCGCAATCGCACCTGTCCAAGTCGGGCACCCCGACCATGGGCGGCGCGCTGATTCTGTCTTCGATCGGCGTCAGCACCCTGCTTTGGGCTGACCTGAGCAACCGCTACGTCTGGACTGTTTTGCTGGTGACTCTGCTGTTCGGCGCCATCGGTTGGGTCGACGATTACCGCAAGGTCATCGAGAAGAACTCCCGTGGCTTGCCGAGCCGCTGGAAGTATTTCTGGCAGTCGGTGTTCGGCCTCGGCGCGGCGATCTTCCTTTATATGACCGCCTCCACCCCGGTGGAAACCACGCTGATCCTGCCGATGCTCAAGGACTACAGCATTCCGCTGGGCCTCGGTTTCATCGTGCTGACTTACTTCGTGATCGTCGGTTCGAGCAACGCAGTCAACCTGACTGACGGCCTCGACGGTCTGGCGATCATGCCAACCGTGATGGTCGGCGGTGGCCTCGGCATCTTTTGCTACCTGTCGGGTAACGTGAAATTCGCTGAGTACCTGCTGATCCCTTACGTGCCGGGCGCGGGTGAACTGATCGTGTTCTGCGGTGCGCTGATCGGTGCCGGCCTCGGCTTTCTCTGGTTTAACACCTATCCGGCGCAAGTGTTCATGGGCGACGTCGGTGCACTGGCACTCGGCGCGGCACTGGGCACCATCGCGGTGATCGTCCGTCAGGAAATCGTCCTGTTCATCATGGGCGGCGTGTTCGTGATGGAAACCCTGTCAGTCGTCATTCAGGTTGCGTCCTTTAAGCTGACCGGTCGCCGTGTGTTCCGCATGGCACCGATCCACCACCATTTTGAACTCAAGGGCTGGCCCGAGCCGCGCGTGATCGTCCGTTTCTGGATCATCACCGTGATTCTCGTGCTGATTGGCCTTGCCACCCTGAAGCTGAGGTAGAACGAGTGTCTCTGATCGCTTCTGACCACTTCCGCATCGTTGTCGGCCTCGGCAAGAGCGGCATGTCCCTGGTTCGCTTCCTGGCGAACCGGGGCACGTCGTTTGCCGTGGCGGACACGCGGGAAAATCCACCGGAACTGGCCACGCTCAAGCGTGACTATCCGCACGTGGAAGTGCGTTGTGGCGAGCTGGACGTCGAATTCCTCTGCCGTGCCGACGAGCTCTACGTGAGCCCCGGCCTGGCGCTGGCGACCCCGGCCCTGCAAGCCGCTGCGGCCCGTGGCGTGAAACTGTCCGGCGACATCGAGCTGTTCGCGCGTAACGCGCGGGCGCCGATCGTGGCCATCAGCGGTTCCAACGCGAAAAGCACCGTCACCACCCTGGTCGGCGAGATGGCGGCTGCGGCCGGCAAACGCGTCGCCGTCGGTGGCAACCTCGGCACCCCGGCGCTGGACCTGCTCAGCGACGACGTCGAGCTGTACGTCATGGAACTGTCGAGCTTCCAGCTGGAAACCACCGACCAGCTCAATGCCGAAGTGGCCACCGTGCTGAACATCAGCGAAGACCACATGGATCGCTACAGCGGTCTGCCGGCGTACCACCTGGCCAAGCACCGGATCTTCCGTGGCGCGAAGCAGTTCGTGGTCAATCGCCAGGATGCGCTGAGCCGTCCGTTGATGGGCGAGGGTCAGCCATGCTGGACCTTCGGCCTGACCAAACCGGATTTCAAGGCATTCGGTATCCGCGAAGAAGATGGCGAGAAGTATCTGGCCTTCGAATTCCAGAACCTGATGCCGGTGCGTGAGCTGAAAATTCGCGGCGCACACAACCAGTCCAACGTCCTCGCGGCGCTGGCGCTCGGTCATGCCGTGGGCTTGCCGTTCGAGGCCATGCTCTCGGCGCTGCGCAACTTCGCCGGTCTCGAACACCGTTGCCAGTGGGTGCGTGATCTCGACGGCGTGGCGTATTACAACGATTCGAAAGCCACCAACGTCGGCGCCGCTCTGGCCGCCATCGAAGGCTTGGGCGCGGATATCGACGGCAAGGTCATCCTGATCGCCGGTGGCGATGGCAAGGGTGCCGAATTCAACGATCTGCGTGATCCGGTAGCGGTCAACTGCCGTGCCGTGATCCTGATGGGCCGCGACTCCGACAAGATCGGTGAAGCCATCGGTGATGCCGTGCCACTGATTCGCGCGACCTCGCTGGTTGACGCCGTCGCGCAATGCCGCGCCGCCGCCCAACCGGGTGACGTGGTGCTGCTGTCGCCGGCCTGCGCCAGTTTCGACATGTTCAAGAACTATGAAGACCGTGGTCACCAGTTCGTCCGCGCTGTGGAGGAACTGGCATGAGTCTGTTCAATATCATCAAGCCGTACCCGTCGCCGATTATTACCGGGCGCGGTATCGACCTCGATTTTCCGATGCTCGCCGGTTGCCTGGCTTTGCTCGGTCTCGGTTTGATCATGATCGCTTCGGCGTCCACTGAGGTGGCAGCCGCGCAGTCGGGCAGTCCGCTGTATTACATGATTCGCCACCTTATTTATGTGGTGCTGGGCCTGGGCGCCTGCATCGTCACCATGATGATTCCGATCGCCACCTGGCAACGCCTCGGCTGGTTGATGCTGATCGGTGCGTTCGGCTTGCTGGTGATGGTGATCATTCCCGGCATCGGTCGCGAAGTGAACGGTTCGATGCGCTGGATCGGTTTCAGCTTCTTCAACGTGCAGCCGTCGGAAATCGCCAAAGTATTCGTGGTGATCTACCTCGCCGGTTATCTGGTGCGGCGTCAGAAGGAAGTG
This sequence comes from Pseudomonas sp. Mb7, assembly GCF_054790525.1. Lineage (NCBI taxonomy): Bacteria > Pseudomonadati > Pseudomonadota > Gammaproteobacteria > Pseudomonadales > Pseudomonadaceae > Pseudomonas > Pseudomonas sp. Mb7. The sequence continues at coordinate 4,504,273 of NZ_CP186501.1, read as the reverse complement.
CGCGAGAGCTGGATGGGCTTCTTCAAGCCGTTCATCGTGCTGCTGCCGATGGCCGGCCTGCTGCTGATGGAGCCAGACTTCGGCGCCACCGTGGTGATGATGGGCGCTGCGGCGGCGATGCTGTTTCTCGGCGGGGTCGGACTGTTCCGTTTCTCGCTGATGGTGGTGTTGGCGGTCGGAGCGGTGGTCTTGCTGATTCAAATGCAGCCGTATCGTATGGCGCGTCTGACCAACTTCGCTGACCCGTGGGCCGACCAGTTCGGCGCCGGCTACCAATTGTCCCAAGCGCTGATCGCGTTCGGTCGTGGCGAATGGCTGGGTGTGGGCCTGGGCAACAGCGTGCAGAAGCAGTTCTACCTGCCGGAAGCGCACACCGACTTCGTGTTCTCGGTATTGGCTGAAGAACTCGGCGCGGTGGGTTCGCTGTGCACCGTGGCGCTGTTCGTGTTCGTGTGTATTCGCGGCATGTACATCGGCTTGTGGGCCGAGAAAGCCAAGCAGTTCTTTGCCGCTTATGTGGCCTACGGCCTGTCGTTCCTGTGGATTGGTCAGTTCCTGATCAACATCGGAGTGAACGTCGGCCTGCTGCCAACCAAAGGTCTGACCTTGCCGTTCCTCAGTTATGGCGGCAGCTCGTTGGTGATCTGCTGTGCCTGCCTCGGTTTGTTATTGAGGATTGAGTGGGAGAGTCGAACCCACCTGGGCAGTGAAGAGATGGAATTCCATGAGAGCGACTTCGCCGAGGAGCCGAATCATGGGCGCTAACGTATTGATCATGGCCGGCGGAACCGGCGGCCACGTGTTCCCGGCGCTGGCCTGTGCTCGCGAGTTTCAGGCGCGCGGCTACACCGTGCACTGGCTCGGCACGCCACGCGGAATTGAAAACGAACTGGTGCCCGCGGCAGGTCTTGAACTGCACCGCATCAACGCCACCGGCCTGCGCGGCAAGGGCAAGCTGTCGCTGCTCAAGGCGCCGTTCATGCTGCTGAAATCGGTATGGCAGGCGCGGGCAATCATTCGTCGCTTGAAGCCGGTGTGTGTGGTCGGCTTCGGTGGTTATGTGACTGGCCCGGGTGGTCTTGCCGCGAAACTGGCCGGTGTGCCGGTGATCGTTCACGAGCAGAACGCTGTGGCCGGCACCGCCAATCGGTTGCTGGTGCCGTTCGCCGCCCGGGTGTGTGAAGCGTTCCCCGACACCTTTACTCTGTCGGACACCCGCCGTACCACCGGAAACCCGGTGCGCAGCGAGCTGTTCCTCGAAACATCGCGACCTGCTCTGGCCGGCCGCAAAGCGCGTTTGCTGATCCTTGGCGGAAGCCTGGGCGCAGAACCGTTGAACAAATTGCTGCCTGAAGCCCTGGCCCAAGTCGCTGCCGATTTGCGCCCGGAAGTGTTTCATCAGGCCGGCAAAAACCACGATGAAGTGACTGCAGAGCGCTACCGCGCCGCCGGCGTGGATGCGCAGGTGCAGCCGTTCATCAAAGACATGGCCCAGGCCTATGGCTGGGCTGACCTGGTGGTGTGCCGCGCAGGCGCGTTGACCATCAGTGAGCTGGCTGCCGCCGGTCTGCCCTCGATGCTGGTGCCTTTGCCCCACGCGATCGACGATCACCAGACCCGCAACGCCGATTATTTGGCCCGTGAAGGCGCTGCCTTCCTGATGCCACAAAGAACGACTGGTGCCGCGGACCTTGCCGCGCGCCTGACAGAGGTCTTGATGCAACCGCAACGACTCGAAGATATGGCCCAAGCGGCCCGCCGTCTGGCGAAACCCGATGCCACCCGTAGCGTGGTCGATACCTGTCTGGAGGTGGCACATGGTTGAGAATCAGAAAGCCATGCCACAACCGGAAATGCGCCGCATCCGTCGCATCCACTTCGTCGGCATCGGCGGCGTGGGCATGTGCGGCATCGCCGAAGTGTTGTTGAACCTGGGCTACCAAGTGTCCGGTTCCGACCTGAAAGCTTCGCCGGTGACCGAGCGTCTGGAATCGTTCGGCGCGCAGATTTTCATCGGCCACCGTGCCGAGAATGCCGCGACCGCCGATGTGCTGGTGGTGTCGAGCGCTGTAAATACCTCGAACCCGGAAGTGGCGAACGCGCTTGAGCGTCGTATCCCGGTGGTGCCGCGTGCAGAAATGCTCGCCGAGCTGATGCGCTATCGCCACGGCATCGCCGTCGCCGGTACCCACGGCAAAACCACCACCACCAGCCTGATCGCTTCGGTGTTCGCGGCCGGAGGCCTGGACCCGACGTTCGTTATCGGTGGTCGTCTGAATGCGGCGGGCACCAATGCCCAGCTCGGCACCAGCCGGTACCTGATCGCCGAAGCCGATGAAAGCGATGCGAGTTTTCTGCACCTGCAACCGCTGGTGGCCGTGGTTACCAACATCGACGCCGACCACATGGCGACCTACGACGGTGACTTCAACAAGCTGAAGAAAACCTTCGTCGAGTTCCTGCACAACCTGCCGTTCTACGGTTTGGCGGTCATGTGCCTGGACGATCCGGTGGTGCGTGAAATCCTGCCGCTGGTGAAACGTCCGACCGTGACTTACGGCTTCAGTGAAGACGCTGACGTGCGCGCGATCAATATTCGCCAGCAAGGCATGCAGACCTTCTTCACCGTGCTGCGCCCGGATCGCGAGCCGCTGGACGTGTCGGTGAACATGCCCGGCAACCACAACGTACTCAACTCGCTGGCAACCATCTGTATTGCCACCGACGAAGGCGTCAGCGATGAAGCCATCGTCCAGGGCCTGTCGGGCTTCCAGGGCGTTGGTCGACGCTTCCAGGTTTACGGCGAACTGCCAGTGGACGGGGGCAACGTGATGCTGGTCGACGATTACGGTCACCACCCGACCGAAGTCGCCGCAGTGATCAAAGCCGTGCGCGGTGGCTGGCCGGAGCGCCGTCTGGTGATGGTTTACCAGCCGCACCGTTATAGCCGCACCCGTGACCTGTACGACGATTTCGTCAATGTACTGGCCGACGCCAACGTGCTGCTGCTGATGGAAGTCTATCCGGCCGGCGAAGAGCCGATCCCGGGCGCCGACAGCCGCAAGCTGTGCAACAGCATCCGTCAGCGCGGTCAGCTCGACCCGATCTACATCGAGCGTGGCGTCGATCTGGCGCCGCTGGTCAAGCCGCTGCTGCGTGCCGGCGACATCCTGCTGTGCCAGGGCGCCGGTGATATCGGCGGTCTCGCGCCGAAGCTGTTGAAAAGTGAATTGTTCGCTGGCGCCGTGGCGGCGCCGGTCGAGGGGAAGTTGAAATGACTGCTGCCTACGCCAAGCTGTTTTCCACTATCGCGCCGAAAGACTTCGGCCGTGTCGCCGTGCTCTTCGGTGGCCTGAGTGCCGAGCGTGAGGTGTCGCTGAAATCCGGTAACGCCGTACTCGACGCGCTGCAAAGCGCTGGCGTGGACGCGTTCGGCATCGACGTTGGCGAAGACATTCTGCAACGGCTGCTCAGCGAAAAGATCGACCGCGCGTTCATCATTCTTCACGGCCGTGGCGGTGAAGACGGCTCCATGCAGGGCCTGCTCGAAGTGGCGGGCATTCCGTACACCGGCAGCGGCATTCTCGCTTCGGCACTGGCGATGGACAAACTGCGCACCAAGCAGGTCTGGCACAGCCTCGGGATTCCGACGCCGCGTCACGCCGTGCTGTGCAGCGAAGCCGATTGTATTTCGGCGGCGACGGAACTGGGCTTCCCTTTGATCGTCAAACCGGCGCATGAAGGTTCAAGTATTGGGATGGCCAAAGTGAGTTCTGCGTCCGAGTTGATCGACGCATGGAAAGCGGCCAGTACCTACGATTCGCAAGTCTTGGTTGAGCAATGGATTCAAGGTCCGGAGTTCACCATCGCCACCCTGCGTGACCAGGTGTTGCCTCCGATTGCCCTGGGTACACCGCACACGTTCTACGACTACGACGCCAAGTACATCGCCAACGATACCCAGTACCGCATTCCGTGCGGGCTGGATGCCGCCAAGGAACAGGAACTCATGGATCTCACGGCCAAGGCCTGTGAGGCGCTGGGTATTGCCGGTTGGGGCAGGGCGGACGTGATGCAGGACGCCGACGGGCAGTTCTGGTTCCTGGAAGTGAACACCGCACCGGGCATGACCGATCACAGTCTGGTACCGATGGCGGCCCGTGCGGCTGGCCTGGATTTCCAGCAGCTGGTTCTGGCCATTCTGGCCGCCAGTGTTGAAGACGCTCGAGGTTAAGACGATGCAAGGCGCTCAGCTCCGACATCAGCCTCCCGCACCCGGCCGCAAGCCGGTGCCACGGGGTGCCAGCCGAATGGTGGCGAAAGAGCCGATGTCCGCGCGCCTGCCGAAAGCCAATTTCGGCTTTCTGAAAAGTCTGTTCTGGCCAGTGCTGCTGGTGGTGCTGGGCTTTGGTACTTACGAAGGTGCAACGCGTTTGCTGCCGTACGCCGACCGGCCGATCACCAAGATCGCCGTGCAAGGCGACCTGAGCTACATCAGCCAGCAAGCGGTGCAGCAGCGGATCGCCCCGTACGTGGCGTCGAGCTTCTTCACCATCGACCTGGCCGGTATGCGCACCGAGCTTGAGCAGATGCCGTGGATTGCCCACGCCGAAGTACGTCGGGTGTGGCCGGACCAGGTGGTGATCCGCCTCGAAGAGCAGCTGCCGGTGGCGCGTTGGGGGGATGAGTCATTGCTGAACAACCAGGGCCAGGCGTTTACGCCCAAGGAACTGGCGAACTACGAACATCTGCCACAGCTGTTCGGCCCACAACGGGCTCAGCAGCAAGTGATGCAGCAGTATCAGGTGCTGAGCCAGATGCTGCGGCCGTTGGGCTTTTCGATTGCACGCCTGGAACTGCGTGAACGCGGGAGTTGGTTCCTGACCACCGGTGCCGGCAGTTCTGGCCCCGGCATCGAGTTGCTGCTGGGACGCGGCAACCTGGTGGAAAAGATGCGCCGTTTTATCGCCATCTATGACAAGACGCTTAAAGACCAGATTACGAACATTGCGCGCATCGATCTGCGCTACGCCAACGGCCTCGCTGTTGGCTGGCGGGAACCAGTAGCGCCGACGACAGCCCAACCCGCTGTCGCGAAGAATTAAGAAGAGGCAGGACCCATGGCAAACGTGCAAAGCGGCAAAATGATCGTCGGTCTCGATATCGGCACCTCCAAGGTGGTGGCGCTGGTCGGCGAGGTCTCCGACGACGGCTCGCTGGAAATCGTCGGGATCGGTACCCATCCGTCCCGTGGCCTGAAGAAGGGCGTGGTGGTCAACATCGAGTCCACCGTGCAATCGATCCAGCGCGCGATCGAAGAAGCCCAACTGATGGCGGGCTGCCGCATTCACTCGGCGTTCGTCGGTGTGGCGGGCAATCACATCCGCAGCCTGAACTCCCACGGCATCGTCGCGATCCGCGATCGTGAAGTCAGCTCGGCCGACCTTGAGCGCGTGCTCGACGCTGCTCAGGCTGTGGCGATTCCGGCAGACCAGCGCGTGCTGCACACCCTGCCGCAGGATTACGTGATCGATAACCAGGAAGGCGTTCGCGAACCACTGGGCATGTCCGGCGTACGTCTGGAAGCCAAGGTTCACGTGGTCACCTGCGCCGTCAACGCCGCCCAGAACATTGAAAAATGCGTGCGTCGCTGCGGTCTGGAAATCGACGACATCATTCTTGAGCAACTGGCCTCGGCCTACTCGGTACTGACCGACGACGAGAAAGAACTGGGCGTGTGCCTGGTCGACATCGGCGGCGGCACCACTGACATCGCGATCTTCACCGAAGGCGCGATCCGCCACACCGCAGTGATCCCGATTGCCGGTGATCAGGTGACCAACGACATCGCCATGGCGTTGCGCACCCCGACCCAGTACGCCGAAGAAATCAAGATCCGCTACGCCTGCGCCCTGGCCAAGCTGGCCGGTGCCGGTGAAACCATCAAGGTGCCGAGCGTTGGCGACCGTCCACCACGCGAACTGTCGCGTCAGGCCCTGGCCGAAGTGGTCGAGCCGCGTTACGACGAACTGTTCACGCTGATTCAGGCCGAGCTGCGTCGCAGCGGCTACGAAGACCTGATCCCGGCGGGCATCGTCCTCACCGGCGGTACTTCGAAGATGGAAGGCGCCACTGAACTGGCCGAAGAAATCTTCCACATGCCGGTGCGCCTCGGCGTGCCGCATGGCGTGAAGGGCCTGGATGATGTGGTGCGCAACCCGATTTATTCCACTGGCGTTGGTTTGTTGATGTACGGCCTGCAAAAGCAGTCCGACGGGGTTTCGTTCTCCGGCATCGGCAGCCGCGACAGCTACAGCAACGAAGAGCCACAGGCACCGTTGCTGGACCGATTGAAGAAGTGGGTTCAAGGCAACTTCTAAAGCTTTACCGCAACACCGCAACAAAAAAGCAGTAGGCGAAAAAACTAGAGAATGTAAGGAGAGGGAAAATGTTCGAACTCGTAGACAACATCCCCGCAAGCCCGGTAATCAAAGTTATCGGTGTTGGCGGTGGCGGCGGCAACGCTGTCAATCACATGGTCAAGAGCAACATCGAAGGCGTTGAATTCATCTGCGCCAACACTGATGCTCAAGCGCTGAAAAACATCGGTGCGCGTACCATTCTGCAACTGGGTACCGGCGTGACCAAAGGTCTGGGCGCTGGCGCCAACCCTGAAGTAGGTCGTCAGGCCGCTCTCGAAGACCGTGAGCGCATTGCCGAAGTCCTGCAGGGCACCAACATGGTGTTCATCACCACTGGCATGGGCGGCGGTACCGGTACCGGTGCTGCGCCGATCATCGCCGAAGTGGCCAAGGAAATGGGCATTCTGACCGTTGCTGTCGTAACGCGTCCGTTCCCGTTCGAAGGCCGCAAGCGTATGCAGATCGCCGATGAAGGCATCCGCATGCTCTCGGAAAGCGTTGACTCGTTGATCACCATTCCTAACGAGAAGCTGCTGACCATCCTCGGTAAAGACGCCAGCCTGCTGTCGGCTTTCGCCAAGGCTGACGATGTACTGGCCGGTGCCGTTCGCGGTATCTCCGACATCATCAAGCGTCCGGGTATGATCAACGTCGACTTCGCCGACGTACGTACCGTGATGAGCGAAATGGGCATGGCGATGATGGGCACTGGCTGCGCCAGCGGTCCGAACCGTGCACGTGAAGCCACCGAAGCGGCGATCCGCAACCCGCTGCTGGAAGACGTGAACCTGCAAGGCGCACGCGGCATCCTGGTGAACATCACCGCCGGTCCTGACCTGTCCCTGGGTGAGTACTCCGACGTGGGTAGCATCATCGAAGCCTTCGCTTCCGAACACGCGATGGTCAAGGTCGGTACCGTTATCGATCCGGACATGCGCGACGAACTGCACGTGACTGTGGTTGCCACTGGTCTGGGCGCGAAAATCGAGAAGCCTGTGAAGGTCATCGACAACACCGTTCACACCTCCATGGCTTCTGCCCAGGTACAACAACCGGCTGCGGCCCGTCAGGAAGCGCCAGCGGTCAACTACCGTGATCTGGATCGTCCGACCGTCATGCGCAACCAAGCTCAGGCCGGTGCTGCGGCTGCCGCGAAGATGAATCCGCAAGATGATCTGGACTACCTGGACATCCCGGCATTCCTGCGTCGTCAGGCCGATTGATGGAATGTATCAGGGCTATGAAGGTGATTGGTGTTCAGCAAAGGCATGGTCTGCTATCATCGCCAGCCTTTGTTGATACCAGTTCGCAATTTGCGCTGAAGCGGCCCAAGCCATGATTAAACAACGCACACTGAAAAATATTATCCGTGCCACAGGTGTAGGCCTGCACTCCGGTGAGAAGGTCTATCTGACCCTCAAGCCTGCGCCTGTCGACACTGGCATTGTGTTTTGTCGCGCTGACCTCGACCCTGTGGTGCAGATTCCTGCCCGCGCGGAAAACGTCGGTGAAACCACTATGTCGACGACGCTGATTAACGGCGACGTGAAAGTGGACACGGTAGAGCACTTGCTCTCGGCCATGGCTGGCCTGGGCATCGATAACGCCTACGTCGAGCTCTCCGCGTCCGAAGTCCCGATCATGGATGGCAGCGCTGGACCCTTCGTATTCCTGATTCAATCGGCAGGCCTGGAAGAACAGGACGCCGCCAAGAAATTCATCCGCATCCTGCGTGAAGTGACAGTGGAAGACGGCGACAAGCGCGCCACTTTCGTCCCTTTCGAAGGGTTCAAGGTGAGCTTCGAGATCGATTTCGATCACCCGGTATTCCGGGACCGCACCCAAAGTGCAAGCGTGGATTTTTCCAGCACTTCGTTCGTAAAAGAAGTCAGCCGCGCCCGTACCTTTGGTTTCATGAGTGATATCGAGTACCTGCGCAAGCACAACCTCGCACTCGGCGGCAGCGTTGAAAACGCAATCGTGGTCGATGCCGATGGCGTACTGAACGAAGACGGCCTTCGCTATGAAGACGAATTCGTGAAGCACAAGATCCTCGATGCCATTGGCGACCTGTATCTGCTGGGTAACAGCCTGATTGGTGAGTTCAAGGGCTTCAAGTCCGGCCACGCACTGAACAACCAGCTGCTGCGCAAGTTGATTGAGCAGACAGACGCTTGGGAAGTGGTGACGTTCGAAGACGCCAGCACCGCACCAATCTCTTACATGCGCCCGGTTGCGGCGGTGTAAGTAAAAAACCTCTCTAGTTTTTTGAAGGCCATCCTCGGATGGCCTTTTTTTATGCCCTTTTAAAATCAAAAGATCGCAGCCTTCGGCAGCTCCTACAGGGTGATCGCATTCTCATGTAGGAGCTGCCGAAGGCTGCGATCTTTTGATCTTAATAGCTGACGACGCGGTTACGCCCACTTTCCTTGGCCTGATAAAGCGCCTTGTCCGCCGCAAACAACAACTGCTCCAGCGTCATCTCACTCGCCGCCGTCCAGCTCGCAATGCCGATACTCACGGTCATCGGCCGCTCGGCCCCGTCGACCAACGGCAACTGCTCCACCCCCTGACGAATATGCTCGGCTATCTGCTGTGCGCCATGGCCATCGGTCTCGGCGAGAATCACCGAAAACTCTTCACCTCCGTAGCGCGCCACCAGATCCGTCGGTCGCCGCACGTTTTCCGTGATGACCCTGGCCAGCGTCTTCAGCGCCAGGTCGCCGGCCTGATGCCCATGTCGATCATTGAAAGCCTTGAAGTGATCGGCATCGATCATCATCACCGACATCGGTTTGCCCGAGCGCTGGGCGCGGAACCACTCATGGCGTAGTGCCTGATCGAGCATCCGCCGATTGGCCACGCCCGTCAGCGCATCGGTAGCGGCCAGTTGGGCCAACTCGCGCTCGGCCCGTTGGCGCAGGCGCAACTCGCGGGCCAACAGCCAGGTCAGCCACAGCAAACCCATACACAACACGCCCGTGGCACCACTGATCAGCATCGCGGTGCGCCGCCAGGTGCCAAATACTTCATCGCTGGACAGCGCGACCATCACCGTCAGTGGCAGATTGCCGACCCGCGAATAGGTATAGAGGCGTTGTTGATGGTCCATGCTCGAGGTGCTGGTAAAACTGCCATTGCCATCCTTGTCTCCCAGAATACGCACGACATTCGGTCGGTTGCCGTAGCTCTTGCCGATGGAATCGCTTTGCAGATACGGCTTCTGCGCCAGCAGGACGCCGTCGTTGTTGATGATGTTCAACGTGCTGTCTTTGCCAATGTCGAGGCTGTTGAACAACTGATCGAAGTAATCGAGTTTCATCGACGCCACGGCTACCCCGGCGAACTCGCCGGTTTGCGAGGAAATCCGTCGACTGAAGCTGATTCGCCACTGATTGGCCTCCTCACAGTCGCAACGGGTCTTGAACGGGCGGCTGATGAACATGCCGACGTCGTGATTGAAAGCGTGGGCAAGGAAGTATTCGCGGTCGGCAAAGTTGCCCGGTTTTGGCTCGATCCGTGAGGAGTCGGCAATCACATCTCCGTGCTTGTCGAGGAGCAGTATGTCGCCCTTGAAGCGCGCGGTGGTCGAGCGGTCGAACAGCGCCAGATGGCGGATCTGCGGTGAGACATCTTGCAGGTCGTCGCGCTGGGCGGCGGCGATCAGGCCTTGCAGGGTCAAGTCGTACAACTCGACGGTGCGCAGGACATCGGCGTCGATCAGTTGCGCGATGGTGGTGGCACTGCGGGTAGCCGACTCCTGAGCGTTGGCGTGCTCGCGGATCAGCAGGAACGTGACGATGCACAGAATCGCGATCACGGTCAGCGAACTGCCGCAGATCAGCAGCAACTCGGGGCGTCCGGTCTTGCCCGCAACGGGTGGGGTACGGCTCGCGATCATGATTGGGCTGTCGGTTGGGGAGAAGTCTTATAAGCGTAGTAGGCCAAAAACCACAGCCGAAGCCAGAAACCATTTCCAATGTGGGAGCAGGCTCGCTCCCACAGGGTGCATCACTGAATTCAAGACGGTGTTATGGCGCCGATCTTAGAAGACGTTGATCGGGTAGTCGATGATCACGCGGTATTCATCTGTATCCGAATCAATCACGCCGTAGCCGTTGCCGCCACGGTTGGTCGCCCATTGCAGGTGGAGCGCCAGATCCTTGGCCTGACCGCTCTGCACCACGTACTTCAAGTCGAGATCGCGTTCCCAATGCTTGGCGTTGCGGCCATCGGCGCTGTACCAGTTGGAATAGCCTTTGCTGTCGGGGTCGACCTTGGTCAGGTCCACCTTGCCGCGCGAATACGACACCGCCGTGGTCAGCCCCGGCACGCCGACACCGGCGAAGTCATAGGCGTACTTGAGCTTCCACGAGCGTTCGTTCGGGCCGTTGAAGTCGGAGTATTGCTGGGAGTTGTCGAGGTAAACGCTGTCGCCTTGGCTGATGTAGTCGAACGGCGTGTTGCCGTTGACCCGCTGATACGCGGCGGTAACGCTGTGATTACCGACGCCAACGGTGAAATGCAGGCTGTAGGTGTTGTTGTCGATGTTGCCCAGCAGCGCATCACCGGTGTCTTGCGTGTGATAGAAGTGCAAGCCCGGGTTGAGGCTGACTAGATCGTTCAACTGCCAGGTGTAGTCGAGGTCGTAGTAATACTGGTTCCAGATGTCCTTCAACTCAGAGGCATAAAGGCTGCTGGTCAGGCCTTCGACACCGCTCCACGCCACGCCGGCCCAGTTCAGGTGCTGGCTCTCATCACCGTCGGCAAGAGTGCCGTAGGAAGTGCCGATGCGCGTGTGGCCACTCTGGTTGTAAGGCTTGTTGAAACTCGCCTGGCCGCCTTCGATCAACCAGCCATCGAAGCTGTGGTTGGTCAGGCTCACACCACGAAAAGTCTGCGGCAGCATGCGCGTTTCACCGCCGGCAATCACCGGGTTGGTGAGGAACAGATCACCGGCCTTCAACTCGGTATCGAACGCGCGCATTTTCAACGTGCCGCCCGCCGTGGAGAACGCCCCCGGCGCTTTGCCGCCATTCTCTCTGACCGGCAGGATGCTCGAGCCGTCGGTGCCGCCACCGCCATCGAGCTTCAACCCGAGCATGGCGTGGGCATCAATGCCGAAACCGACCGTACCTTCGGTGTAGCCCGACTTGAAGACCCCGAGAAAGCCCTGGCCCCACTCGATGTTGTCGTCCGCTTTCTGCAAGCGGTTGCGATTCATGTAGTAGTTGCGGGCGTTGAGGTTGAGGCTCGAACCCTCGACAAAGCCATCTTTGGCAGGCTCGTCAGCGTGAGCGGCAGGGGCAATCGTTGCGGCAATTGCAAAGAACAGCGGGGTGCAGCGAACTGGGTAACGCACGTGCGATGGAGCTCCTTGGGTCAACTGGCCCTTCAATGGCTTGAGGGCTTGATGTTTCTTGTTGTTACAGACGAACCAAACGGCTTTCAGACCACAACGAAAAAAGGCCGCTGAAAGGCAGCGGCCTGGAATGACGACGGTTGAACGGGAAGAGCCAAACAACCGCGTCGAGGGAAACGTTGGCGCGGAGCGCGACTCAGCTGTCTGTCTCGCTTGCTTGAGTCTGGGAAGTGGCAGCCTGCGGGGCTTGCGAGGCGTCCTGAGCCTTGGCCATCACTTCGGCCTGATGCTGATCGAAGGCCTGAGCGCGAGCGATATTTTGCGCTACGAACGACTGCGATTCTTCAGCCATCGCCATCGGCGACAGGATCAATGAGGACAAAACGAAAGCGCTGGCAATACCCATACTGTTGGACATCTTGAAAACCTTCTCGCTTGGCGAGTGCTGTTTGGTGCGGGCAAAGATAAGGTCGCCGGGCGTTGGGAAACAGCGTGATTTTCATAAATGACTGTTGCGCAGGAGGTAAAAGTCGAAGTTCGCGGTGTAGCCAAGAGCAACCCCCTCACCCCAACCCTCTCCCCCAAGGGGGCGAGGGGGAAGGGAGCAGATTGGGGGCTTTTCAAAGCCTGAGTTCGACTGGATATTTCAGGTCGGTGTAACTCGAGAGAACAACTCGGTCAGTCCCCTCTCCCTCCGGGCGGTCCGACGTTTCGGGAGGGTTAGGGTGAGGGGCTTTTCAGACCGGCAAATAAATCCCGAAGGTATTCATCCCCCGATCACTGCGCACAAACACATCGCCGCCATGCATCAGCGCAATCGCCTTGACGATCGCCAGCCCCAAGCCATGGTTATTGCCACTGTTGCTGCGCGAGGCATCCACCCGATAAAAGCGCTCGAACAAGCGCGGCAAATGCTCGCTGGCAATCGGCGAGCCGGGGTTGGCCACGCCGATACTCACCTGATGCGCTTCAACCTCAATCCGCACCTCGATGACCTGACCCGCGCCGGTGTGCTGCACCGCATTACTCAACAGATTGATCAACGCCCGGCGCAAATGCGCGACCTCGATCTGCACCAGCGCATCGCCGCTGACGTGCACTTCAACTTGCGCATCTTCAAGAATGAAATCCAGATACTCCAGCGTCGTCGCCACCTCATCCGCCAGCGACGTCGAGGTCAGTTTGGTCGCCTTGTTACCCTGATCGGCACTGGCCAGAAACAACATGTCGTTGATTATCGAACGCAGCCGTTCCAACTCTTCCAGGTTCGATTGCAGCACTTCGAAATAATGTTCGGCAGAACGCCCACGGGTCAGCGCCACCTGAGTCTGGCCAATCAGATTGGTCAGCGGCGAACGCAGCTCATGAGCGACATCGGCGTTGAACGATTCCAGCCGCGAGTAGGCCTGTTCAACCCGTTCCAGCGTCGAGTTGAAGGAGTCGACAAACTGCTCAAGTTCCGGTGGCAGCGGCGACAGACGCAAGCGCCCGGCCCGTAGCGGAGGCGCCAGTCGTTGAGCTTCATGGGACAGTTTGATCAGCGGTTTGAGACCAATCCGCGCGACCCAATAGCCCAGCGCCGAAGCCATCAGCACACCGACAATCGCCAGCCCGATCAAGGCAATCAGCAAGTTGTGCTGAGTCTCATGAAAGGTCTCGGTATCGATGCCGATCATGAACCGTAGCGGCGGACGCTGATCCTTGGCCGGCAACTCGGTCAGCAGCACTTTCAGTGGATAAGGCTGGCCGGGCAACTGCAAGTCATGCATGCCCAGCGGGCCTTGGGCGAAGGCACGAATCGCCGCATCCGGCTGACCGTATTCATAACCCGGATCGCCACTCACCACCCAGAACCGAATGCGTTTGTCCTCTTCGCCAAGCAATTTCAACTTGGCGTTGATCTTCACCCAATGCTCGGGGGTGCCGAAGCGATTGAGCGCCGATTCGAGCACGCTGTAACGCGCATCCAGTTCGGCTTCCGGCAGCAGCCCGAGGCCTTTATCAACCTGTTGATACAACGCGCCGCCGATCAACAGAAACACCAGCAGCGCCACCAGCGTGAACATACCGCTGAGGCGCAGCGCGATGGAATTACTGGACACCACGGCTCTCCAGCACATAACCCATGCCACGAATGGTGTGCAGCAGTTTCTCGTCGAACGGCCCGTCGAGCTTGGCACGCAGGCGTTTGATCGCGACTTCGACGACGTTGGCATCGCTGTCGAAATTGATGTCCCAGACCATTTCGGCGATGGCGGTTTTCGAAAGGATTTCACCTTGGCGACGGGCGAGGACGCTCAACAACGAAAACTCCTTGGCGGTCAGATCCAGTCGGGTGCCGGCGCGAGTCGCCTTGCGGCTGATCAAATCTATCCACAGGTCGGCGATGCTCACCTGCACCGGTTCATGGCCGCCGCTGCGGCGGGTCAGCGCTTGCAGGCGCGCGACCAGTTCAAGGAAGGAAAACGGTTTGCCGAGGTAATCGTCGGCGCCGTCGCGCAGGCCTTTGATGCGGTCTTCGACGCGCTCACGGGCGGTGAGCATGATCACCGGGGTTTGCTTGCGCGCACGCAACGCGCGCAGCACGCCGAAGCCATCGAGGCCCGGCAACATGACGTCGAGGACGATCACCGCGTAGTCGCTTTCCAGCGCCAGATGCAGACCCTCGACGCCGTCGCGGGCCAGGTCCACGGTGTAACCCTGTTCCGTCAGACCGCGGTGCAGATAGTCCGCGGTTTTTTCCTCGTCTTCGATAATCAGAACGCGCATGACCCGCCTCAGTCTGTGGTCGCCAGCGCCGCTACGGGCGCAGGTTTGGGCCTGTGGAACAGCCGCTCAAGCCACAAGTATATGACCGGAGTGGTAAACAACGTCAGCATCTGGCTGACCAGCAAACCGCCGACCACCGCGATCCCCAGCGGCTGACGCAGTTCGGCGCCAGTGCCGTAGCCGAGCATCAGCGGCAGCGCGCCGAGCAGGGCGGCGAGGGTGGTCATGATGATCGGCCGGAACCGCGTGATGCATGCTTCGAAAATCGCATCCTGCGGTGACAGGCCTCGGTGGCGCTGCGCTTCGAGCGCAAAGTCGATCATCAGGATGCCGTTCTTCTTGACGATACCGATCAGCAACACCAGGCCGATCAAGGCCATGATCGAAAAGTCCTGGCCGCAGATCCACAGCATGATCACCGCACCCAAACCTGCCGCCGGCAGCGTCGAAATAATCGTCAGCGGGTGCACGAAGCTTTCATAAAGCACACCGAGAATGATGTACACCGCCACCAGCGCCGCAAGAATCAGCCACGGCTGACTGGCCAGCGAACTCTGGAACGCCTGCGCCGCGCCCTGGAAATTGCCGCTGATCGTCGTCGGCATGCCGATCTCGGCCTTGGCCTGATTGAGCAGAATCACCGCATCACCCAGCGCAACGCCGGGCGCCAGGTTGAACGACAAGTTGGCGGCCGGGAACATGCCGTCGTGGGCAATCGACAACGGGCCAATGGTCGGCGCATCGAACTTGGCCAGCGCCGACAGCGGCACCATCTCGCCACTCAGCGGCGAACGCAGGTAGAAATAGTTGAGGCTTTCGGCCTTGCCGCGTTGCTTGGTGTCCAGTTCCAGAATCACGTTGTACTGGTTGACCTGAGTCTGGAATTCATTGATCTGCCGTTGCCCGAAGGCATCGTACAGCGCCTCGTCGACATCGCTGGCGGTCAGGCCGAAACGGGCGGCGGCGCTGCGGTCGATGCTGATGTGAGTGATGCTGCCGCCCAGTTGCAGGTCGTTGGAAATATCGCGGAACGCCGGGTTGCTGCGCAGTTTTTCCGTCAGGCGTTGCGTCCATGTCGCGAGGGTCGCGCCGTCGTTGCTCTTGAGTACGTATTGATACTGCGCGCGGCTCGGGCCGGAGCTGAGGTTGATGTCTTGGCCGGCGCGCAGATAGAGGACGATGCCGGGGACTTTCATCAGTTGCGGACGGATGCGGTCGATGAACTGGCTGGCGCTGACGTCACGGTCGCCGCGTTTTTTCAGGGCGATCCAGAAACGGCCGTTGGCGATGGTCTGGTTGCTGCCGGAGACACCCACCGAGTGGGAAAACGCCTGCACGGCCGGATCGGCGGCGACGATTTCGGCCATCGCCAGGTGTTTTTTCACCATGTCGCCGTAGGAAATATCCGCAGCCGCTTCAGTGGTGCCGAGGACGAAACCGGTGTCCTGCACCGGGAAGAAACCTTTGGGGATAAAGATGTAACCGCCGATGGCCAGCGCCAGCGATAAACCGAACACGCCGATCATCAATTTCTGATGGGCGAGGGCACGGCGCAGACCTTTCTCGTACCAGCCGAGCAGACGTTCGCTGAAGCCCGGTTTGGCGTGGGCGTGGTGCACCGGTTTGCGCATGAACAACGCCGCCAGCGTCGGCGCCAGGGTCAGCGACACCACCACGGAAATCATGATGGTCGAGGTCGCGGTCAGGGCGAATTCCTTGAACAGGCGCCCGACCACACCGCCCATGAACAGCAGCGGAATAAACGCCGCCACCAGCGAGAAACTGATCGAGACCACGGTGAAGCCGATCTCGCCCGCACCCTTGATCGCGGCCTCGCGCATGTCGTCGCCGGCCTCCAGATGCCGGTGGATGTTTTCCACCACGACAATCGCGTCGTCGACGACGAAGCCGACCGCGACGACGATCGCCACCAGCGTCAGGTTGTTCAGGCTGAAACCGAGGAGGTACATCAAAGCGAAACTGGCGATCAGCGAAACACCCAGAACCGCCGAGACAATCAGGGTCGCCGACAACTGACGCAGGAACAGCGCCATCACCGCGACCACCAGCATGATCGCGATCAACAGCGTGATCTCGACTTCATGCAGCGAGGCACGAATGGTCTGGGTGCGGTCGATCAGGGTTTTCACTTGCACCGAAGCCGGCAGCATCGCTTCGAGGCCCGGCAGGGCGGCTTGAATGCGGTCAACGGTTTCGACGATGTTGGCGCCGGGCTGGCGCGAGATCACCAGGTTCACGCCAGGTTGATCTCCGGCCCAGGCTTGCACATAGGCATCTTCCGAACCGTTGACCACTTTGGCGACATCACGCAGGTGAACCGGGGCGCCATCCTTGTAGGAAACGATGAGTTGGCTGTAGTCCTCGGGGTGGAACAACTGGTCGTTGGTCGACAACGTCGAGATGCTTGATTCGCCGTACAGCGCCCCTTTGGCCAGGTTGAGGCTGGTTTGCTGAATCGCCAGTCGGATGTCGGCGAGGGTCAGGCCGATCGCCGCGAGTTTGTCCGCCGAGGCTTGTACGCGAATCGCCGGACGTTGCTGACCGGTGATGTTGATTTGTCCCACGCCGTCGATCTGACTGATCTGACGCGAGAGCAGGGTTTCCACCAGGTCGCTGAGTTCGGTGCCGGGCATTTGTGTCGAGCTGACGCTGAGGATCAGCACCGGGCTGTCGGCCGGGTTGACCTTCTTCCAGGTCGGCAGGGTCGGCATGTCCTTGGGCAGTTTACCGGCGGCGGTGTTGATCGCCGCTTGGACTTCCTGAGCAGCAGTGTCGATGCTTTTATCGAGGGTGAATTGCAGGGTCAAAAGGCTGGAGCCCAAGGCACTGCTGGAGGTCATCTGGGTCATGCCGGGGATGGCGCTGAATTGCACCTCAAGCGGCGTGGCCACGGATGAGGCCATGGTGTCGGGGCTGGCGCCGGGCAACTGCGCGGAAACCTGAATCGTAGGAAATTCCGCTTCCGGCAGTGGGGCGATTGGCAAGCGCGGGAAGGCAATCAAACCGACCAGCACCAAAGCGATGGTCAGCAGGATTGTGGCGACCGGGTGATCGATGCACCACGTCGAAACACCTTTATGCGCCTTCATGGCTTCGGCTCCGCCTGCACCACTTGCGGCGGCTCGCTCATGACTTGCACGGTCGAACCGGGTTTAAGCCGCGACTGGCCGTCGGTGACCAGCACGTCACCGGCCTTCACGCCTTTGATGATGTCCTGGCCGCTGCCCTGGTAAACCATTTGCACCTGCACCGCTTCGACCTTGTCGCCATTCACCCGGTAAACGAAGTGTTGGTCGAGGCCGCGTTGTACGACGGTGGGCGGGACGACCAGCGCATCTTTGTCGAGGGCTGTCTGAATTTTTACCGTGACCAGCAGGCCAGGCCAGAGCTTCTGGCTGGCGTTGTCGAATTCGGCCTTGGCGCGGATGGTGCCGGTGTTGGCGTTGATCTGGTTGTCGATGAGGGTCAGGTGACCTTCGCCGAGCAGGTTGCCGGTTTCGCCGTCCGTGTCGGCGCCGATGTAGGCCTTGACTTGCGCGCGTTGCGGGTCGTTGATCAAACCTTGCAGGGTCGGCAGCATTTGCTGGGGCAGGGAGAATTCGACGGCGATCGGGTCGATCTGGGTGACGGTGAACAGGCCGGCGGTGTCGGTCAGGCGCAGGAAGTTGCCTTCGTCGACGGTGCGAATACCGACGCGGCCGGTGACGGGGGAGCGGATTTGCGTGTAGGACAGCTGAACTTGGGCGGCGTCGATTGAGGCTTGGTTGCCTTGGGCGGTGGCTTTCAATTGGTTGACCAGGGCTTGTTGCTGGTCGTAGGTCTGTTTCGAGATGCCGTCGTCGATGGTGAGCAGTTTGTAGCGTTTGAGGTTGACCAGGGCGACTTGCAGTTGCGCCTGGCTTTCGCCCAGTTGGGCCCGGGCCTGGTCGAGGCTGGCGCGAATGGAGCGGTCGTCGATGGTGGCCAGCAGGTCGCCTGCTTTGACGAGTTGGCCTTCTTTGACGAGGATTTTGGTGAGGATGCCGTCGATCTGGGGGCGCACTACGACGCTGTGTAATGAGAGTACGGAACCGATGCCGCTGGTGTAGCGGGGGACGTCTTTTTCGCTGACCGCTATGACTCGCACCGGGATGGCGGTGGGGGTGGCGAGTTTGGTGGGGGCGGGTTTCAGGGTGTACCACAGACCTGCGCCTGCGAGGACGATCAATAGGGTGGCGAGCAGGGCTTTGTTCTTTTGGATTCGCATGCGGGGTGGGCGCCGGACGGAGTTTGGGCAGGGTTAGGGTCTTTATAAACTTGTTTGGGGGTCAGGAGGGTGACGGCTAGCTGTCGGCGCTGTCAGTTTTCTTTGCGGTGGATCCGTTGCTGCGGTAACGGCGGCTTAGGGTTTCGCCCTTACGGCGACTCACTTTTTTACAAGCGCCTAAAAAAGTAAGCAAAAAACGCTTGCTCCTACGTACGGCCCGCTCGCTGGGGCTCGGGGTTCCTTCGCTCCGGGATCGATCCGGGCGCAGCGCCTACGGTTTGCTTCGCTGCACCTCCTCTCGCTGTGTTTGGCTGCGCCAAACGGTCGCTGCGCTCCCACGCCCGGATCAATCCCTCCACTCAGCCTTCCGACGTCGCCCGTGGATCAAGATCAAGAGCAGGCGAGCTGACACTCGGCCTATTGAGTGGTGAAGAGCGGGGCGTGGTCGGCTTTGAATTTGTGGTGGTGCTTCCCCTCACCCCAGCCCTCTCCCGAGGGAGAGGGGGCCGATCTGTGGGCTTTTCAAAACCTGAGTTCAACGCGGTATTGCACGTCGGCGTAGTTCTGCCAAACACCACGGTCAGTCCCCTCTCCCTCCGGGCGGTCCGACGTTTCGGGAGGGCTAGGGTGAGGGTTGGCTTTTGGCTGTTCAAATTTGTGTCAAATAACCAGAACCTTCCCACAAGCTTTTCAGGTTGTCCGTCGGACGTGCGCTCTCTAGTCTTTGGTTGTCGCCGAAAACTCGGCGATCGGGTGTGAGAACCCTGAAAAATTAGTGATTCAGTCCATCAGTCCGCATAATTGGCGGCAGCTTGTCCGCTGCTCGCAAATGCTTCATGGCGGCTGTGTGCGGGCAGACTTCGGTCTGGCCGGTTTCCTATTTTTCCGGTTTCTCACCCCGCACATAGCTGCCACCCACTTCGCCGCGTGAGAAACGGCAAGGGATGGCTCCCATTTGCAAAATAGGGTTTCCAATGACTAAGCCAGTTCCAGATCCACCCATCGATCCCACCACCCCACTCGAAGACGCCATCCGCGCCGACGACCAGATCAAAACCCGCGAAGCCATCAAGCGCGCCCTCGATTTCTACCTTTGCCCCGAACCAGTCAAACCACGTCAGCCCAGTACGATGTTCCTCATCCACCCGAACATCGACACCGAAAGCCTGCTCGCCCACGCCTGCGAATCGCTGGCTTCAGCCAATGTCATGGCCGGTGATCTGGCCGATCAGCTCAGTCGCCCGCAGCGCAGTACGGCGCTGGCGATCCAGCAGATCGTCATGCTCGCCGAGCTGGCGGTAAACCGGGCGCTGGATCGGGTTGATCCTCAGGGTTGAACGCCGCGTCATCGTTCATCGCCAGCAGGCTGGCTCCCACAGTTAAAACGCATTCCAATTGTAGGAGTGAGCCTGCTCGCGATGGCGGTATAACGGTCCCAAAAAGGGACCGATCAGTCCCTATTCGGGACCCATTTGCCAACTATGCTTCTCAAGATCCGTCCCAGCACGCGGATAACATTGTGTAGCCCGGGTTCTCTGGGCCGTTCACCCCCGGGAGTGTCTTGAAATGAAGCTGAAAACCGCTCTGCCGTATGTGCTTCTCTTGCTTCCACTCACAGCGTTCGCCGCGCCGGCCAGTCAATCCGGCGAGATCCGCTTTACCGGGCAAATCGTTGATTCGGGCTGTCAGGTCGGACTGGTCGGGGCGTTTGCTGATCGTGAGTCTCGCCAGATTGAAATCAAGCCCGGCGTGAAAGTCGATGTCGACACTGAGCGCAACGCCTGTAGCCATCAGTCGCTGCCGATTTCCATGCGCTACGAAGCGCTGAAGACCTCGACCGACAAAGGCATCGTCACCATCACCTACCTGTAAACCGTTCGGCGTGCGCTGCAAATCTTCAGGTGCCGAGCCATGGCGCACAGGTATACTGCGCGCCTTCGCGGCTCACTGATCGGGCCCGACTTTTTGCTTTCCGGAGCTTTTATGACTTCCCCGACCCTGCCGCCGGTTGACGACGCCGTGAGCGATGTCCCGGCTGAACTGGCCGATACCAGCGAAACCAAAGCCGAAATCCCGGCGTTCAAATTTCCGTTCAAACCGGGCGAACTGGCTTCTGCCAAAGGCTCGAACCAGCCGTGGTACAAGAACGGCGCCAAGAACGGCCACACCAAGACCCCGGGCATGGCGCCGCCGGGCACCCGTCGTTCGATGGGCAAGCGCTGAGTTTTATTCCCGCCTGCGTTCAACGCGGCGATTGATACTGCCTGTGCCGGACCTTTCGCTGGCAAGCCAGCTCCCACAGGGTTCTGTGTCGTACACAAATTACGTGAACGCCCGAGATACCTGTGGGAGCTGGCTTGCCAGCGATGAGGCCAGTTCGGTTTTTGCAAAATCCCGATCAAGCCGCCCGTAGCGAGATAAACGCATACGTCTGCGCCGGCTCCGTCACCACCTGCGCCCCGGCCGCCAAAATCTGCGCGGCAACATCATCGCCCGATAGATGAAACACCCACTCACTGGGTGCAGTCGTCAACGGCTGCGCGGTCACCTGATCAATCACCGCCGCAAACGCATCCATGTTCGGCAAGTACGCAGTAAAGCCGTCCCCTTTCAGTGCTGTGGTGCGAATCCCGAGCATCGCGCAAATCGCGTCCTTGATGCCGATGTCATCCCGATCGGCCTGGCGCGAGCGCTGAATCAACTCCACCAGTTCCTGATCGACCAACTCACCGCCGGCAATCAACACCGGCCCCTG
Source organism: Pseudomonas sp. Mb7 (assembly GCF_054790525.1). NCBI lineage: Bacteria > Pseudomonadati > Pseudomonadota > Gammaproteobacteria > Pseudomonadales > Pseudomonadaceae > Pseudomonas > Pseudomonas sp. Mb7. Next base: position 4,482,698 of record NZ_CP186501.1, on the reverse strand, counting down.
TTGCCAGGACTCCGGCGGACAATCCTTGGCGGCAGGGTTGAGCGGGATATGCGGATTGATTTCTGCCGGATAAATGCGGCACACCAACGGCCGTCGCTCGTAGATCCGGCACAACTTGTCTTCGTCAAGATTCCGACAGGGGCCGACGTTGTACGCGGCGAAAGTGATCGCCACATGGGCGTCTGCCGCGCCGCTGCGAACGAGCGCTGAGCGCCGTTCGGCATGTTCCCGCTGCTGCGCCGGCAAACCCAGGCCATTACCGAGAAATGCCTCCACCAGCACGATCACCTGACCGCCATCCGCCGCCCACATGCGGGCTTCGGCCAAGGTCAGCGGGACATGGTGGTCGGTGCAGCATTTGCCACAGCCTACGCAGGAAAACGTCGTATTCATTGAGCGATCTGTCTTCAATCAGGGTGTGAAACGGTGGCGGAAAACCACCGCACAGGCGCGGATCGAAGCAAGTTATGCGCCACTCACTGGGATTTGGCTGTCGGGCGGATCGAGTCCCACTCGGTGACGAAGGCGATTTTCGATTTTTTGTTGTAGAGGCAAAGCTCGGTGCCTTGCTGGCCTTTCATGTGTTTTTGCGGGTATTGGCCTTGCAGCAGAACGGCGGTGTAGCCGACGCGGTCATCGAATTGTGCGGGGGTGCCGACTGGTTTGGCGTTTTTCAGGCCGCTGGCCTTGGTGCAACTGGCGAGCACGGTTTTGTCGTAGGCGGCCCAGGCATCGGGGCTGGAGGCTTGAGCCTGGGAGGTTAGGGCGGTGAGGCAGAGCAGGCTTGCGGTGAAGGTTTTCATGGTGGGCGTCCTTGGTCGTGGGTGGCCAAGGTTTGAGTCTGTCTGAGAAGGGAAGTTGCCTGTGCTCGCGAAGACGGTCGATCAGTCCGGCACCAGCTCGCGGCGGACCACATACATCCCGGCACTTTCATACAAGCGCTGCGCCCGCAGGTTGTCCTCCAGCACTTTCAGATCAACAAACCCTTCACGGCGCTGCTGAAACACCTTGAATGCATTGAACAGCAACGCCCGGCCTAATCCTCGGCCCTGCATGCGCGGATGCACAACCAGATTCTTGATATACGAACTGGTCCAGCATTGCGCCACGCCGACCACGCCTTCGCCATCACGGGCAATCAAACACAGGCTCGGATCGTATTCAGGATCGGTTTCGAACTGCTGCTGCCAAACGTCCAGCGCCGGCACTCGGCCGCCACCTTCGCGATAACCGAGTTGCATCAAGTCATGCACATCCGCCGCCAGTTCGACGGAGTAAGTGCACAGTTCAATGTCTTGTGGCCAAGGGGCATCCGGCGCGTCCTTGCCCAGGTCGCGCCGCATCAAAAAACAATGCCTCTGGGCCAAGACTCAGTGCCCGTGGGCGGCGACGTGTTTGGCCGCTTCGATCAGGCAGTGGGTCAGTTCTGGAGAGGAGAACTTGGTCAGCACACCGTTCGCCCCGGCCAGCCGCGCTTTTTCGCTGTTCATCGCGCTGTCCAGCGAGGTGTGCAGCAGCACGTACAAATGGGCGAAGTCCGGGGTCTCGCGCAGGGTACGGGTGAAGGCGTAGCCGTCCATCTCGGACATTTCGATGTCGGAGACGATCAGGTTGATCTGCTGCGCCGTGCCTTGCAGGTCGAGCAGGCAGTCGATGGCTTCCTTGGCGCTGCGTGCGGTATGGCATTGCAGGCCGAGGTTGCGCAGGGTGTGCACCGATTGCTGCAGCGCCACTTGGCTGTCGTCGACCACCAGGATGCGTGCGTTGCCGAGCACCTCGGCGTCTTCCATGCTCAGGTCGGTCGGGGCCATTTCGATCTGCGCCGGGGCGATGCTGTGGATAACCTTTTCGATATCCAGCACCTGCACCAGCGTACCGTCCACCGAGGTCACGCCGGTGATGTAGGCACGCGAACCGCCCGAGCCGAAGGGCGGGGGCTTGATGTCGGTGGTCAGGCAGTGGACGATTTTGCTCACAGCCTGAACGTGCAGGCCCTGCTTGGAGCGGCTGACGTCGGTGACGATCAGGCAGCCGCCGTTCGGGTCTTCCAGCGGGCGTTCGCCGATGGCGCGGCTGAGGTCGATCACCGACAGCGAAGCACCGCGCAGGGTGGCGATGCCTTTCACGTGCGGGTGCGACTCCGGCAGCTTGGTCAGCGGCGGGCAGGGGATGATTTCACTGACTTTCAGCAGGTTGATCGCCATCAGCTTGCCGCTGCGCAAGGTAAATAGCAGAAGCGAAAGTGAGTCTGCGCGGGCTTTGGTGGAGGACATATGAACCTTCTGTGGAAAAGGTGGTGGGCGAGGGTGCAAATCGCCAGAAACTATTGATGCCGGGTTATCGGCGTTAAAAGGTTGGGCTTTAGGTTAGTTGTCGGGTGGCGTGCAGATCAAAAGCCAAAGCCCCTCACCCTAGCCCTCTCCCGGAGGGAGAGGGGGCCGACCGAGGTGTCTGGCGTTGTACATCGACCTGAATGACCGAGTCGATTATGGATTCGGTAAAGATCAATCACGTCGGCGGAATTCTGCAATGTCCCCCAATCAGTCCCCTCTCCCTTTGGGAGAGGGTGAGGGTGTGCTTTTAGCTCTTCATGCCTAGTCGTTTGGCCATGCGGCCGAGGTTGGCTCGGTCCAGCCCCAACTCCCGCGCCGCACTCGCCCAGTTATCTTGATTACGCTCCAGCGCCGCACTGATCAAACGCCGCTGATATTGCTCGGTCGCACTGCGCAGATCCCCGCTAATCAGCGGCATCTCAGCCACAACTCCGGCAACCGCCTCAACCGAGTTATCCACAACCTCGCGCGGCAAATCCAGATCCGCCGCGCTCAAACTGAGAATCTTCGGCCGCACCTTGCAGTTGCCCAGCGCCTTCAACGCACTGCGCCCGATCAAGTGTTCCAGTTCACGCACATTGCCCGGCCACGTGTAGGCGAGCAACGCCTCCTGGGCGTCGCTGCTCAGGCGCAGGCTGTTGAGACCCATGCGTGAACGGTTCTGCTCAAGAAAGAAGCCGCTGAGCAACAACACATCGCGACCGCGCTCACGCAGCGCCGGTACGCGCAGCGGGTACACGCTCAGGCGATGGTAGAAGTCGGCGCGATAGCGACCGCTGCGTACTTCTTCGGCCAGGTCACGGTTGGTCGCGGCAATCAGGCGCACATCGACCTGATGCTCCTTGTCCGAGCCCAAACGTTGCAACTGGCCGCTCTGCAAAACGCGGAGCAATTTCGCCTGCACGGTCAGCGACAATTCACCGACTTCATCGAGAAACAACGTACCGCCATTGGCCAGTTCGAACTTGCCGCGTCGGTCGCTGGTGGCGCCGGTGAAGGCGCCGCGCACGTGGCCGAACAGTTCGCTTTCTACCAGCGTGTCGGGCAGGGCGGCGCAGTTGAGGCTGATGATTGGTTTTTCGGCGCGGGGAGAGGCGGCGTGAATCGCTTGGGCGACCAGTTCTTTGCCGACGCCGGTTTCCCCGGTGATCAACACCGTCAGATCGCTGCCGCCGACCAGATTGATTTCCTCCACCAGTTTTTTCAGCGCCTTGCTCTGGCCGATCATTTCGCGGTTCTGCTGGCCGCTGGCCTGACGATAAACTTCGGCGCGCTGGTGCTCGTCTTCTGCGCGATTGGCCAGACGTTCTATACGTTCGGCGGCGTTGACCGTGGCCGAGGCGAGGCTGGCGAAGGCTTGCAGGGCGTCGAGTTCGATCGGTTCGAAACGCTCGGGGTCGAGAGCGTCGAGGGTGATCAGGCCCCAGAGTTTTTCATCGACAAATAAAGGACAGCCGAGGCAATCGTGAACCTCCAGATGCTCGTCGAGTCCGTCGACGAGACCGTCATAAGGATCGGGCAAGTCGCTGTCGGCGGCGAAGCGCGTGGGTCCGGCTCCGCTGAGGAGCATTTCGAAACGCGGGTGCTCGCTGACTTTGAAGCGCCGACCGAGGGTGTCCGTACTTAAACCGTCCACGGCCAGCGGCACCAGCGATTCACCATCGAGACGCAACAACGCTGCTGCATCACAGGGCAGCAGGGCGCGCATGGCTTCGAGCAGGCGTCGATAACGCTCGCCCTCGGGCAGTTCGCGGGACAAATCGGAAACTAAAGGCAGCAGGGCGGTGAGCAGGGATTTGGCGGTCATGGTCTTGTAGTCAAAGAGACAAGATGTAGTCGGGATGACTATAAAGGCCTTTGGGTCGTTATGACTACATCGTTATTAAGTTATTGAGTTATATGAAAAAATAAGTTGGCACGGAATCTGATAACCCTAAGGTAACTTTTCAAAGAAGCTCAGGAGTCAACCTTATGCTTAGCGTTCAGGATCGTGCCATCGTCAAATCCACCGTGCCTCTGTTGGAAAGCGGCGGTGAAGCGCTGATCACGCACTTCTACCGCATGATGCTCGCCGAATACCCTGAAGTCCGCCCGCTGTTCAACCAGGCGCACCAGGCCAGCGGTGATCAACCGCGCGCCTTGGCCAACGGCGTGTTGATGTACGCGCGGCACATCGATCAGCTCGACCAGTTGGGTGATCTGGTGGCGAAGATCATCAACAAGCATGTTGCCCTGCAGATCCTCCCTGAACATTATCCGATTGTCGGTGCCTGTCTGCTCCGCGCTATTTCCGAAGTGCTCGGCGAAGAGATCGCCACGCCAGAAGTGATGAGCGCGTGGGGCGCGGCGTACGGTCAACTGGCGGACATTCTGATCGGCGCCGAAACCGCGATCTATGACCAGAAAGAACAAGCCGTCGGCGGCTGGCGCGGAGCGCGTGAATTCATCGTCGCGGCCAAGGTCGAGGAGAGCGCGGAAATCATTTCGTTCTACTTTGAGCCGGCAGACAAAGGCCCGATTCTCGCGGCCGAACCGGGTCAATACATCGGCATGAAGCTGATCCTTGATGGCGAGGAGATCCGCCGCAACTATTCGCTGTCGGCACTGGCGAACAACGGTCAGTACCGCATCAGCGTCAAACGCGAACCGGGTGGCCGTGCCTCCAACCACTTGCACGATCAACTGCAGGTTGGCGCCAGCATTCAGCTGTTCCCACCATCGGGTGAGTTCACTTTGACCGCGAGCGACAAGCCGTTGGTGTTGATCAGCGGCGGCGTCGGCATCACGCCAACTCTGGCGATGCTTGAAGCCGCGCTGGAAACCGAGCGTCCGGTGCACTTTATCCACTGCGCGCGCAATGGCAGCGTGCATGCGTTCCGCGACTGGATTGATGAGTTGGCTGAGCGTCATCCGCAACTCAAGCGTTTTTATTGCTACGCCGAGGATGACGGTGTGAGTCCGGCGGCGGACAAGGTCGGGATGTTGAGTCAGGAGTTGCTGGGCGAGTGGTTGCCGGCTCAGCGTGATGTCGACGCCTACTTCCTTGGGCCGAAGGGTTTCATGGGGGCGATCAAGCGGCATTTGAAAGCGCTGGGTGTGCCGGAGCAGCAGAGCCGTTATGAGTTTTTTGGGCCGGCTGCGGCTTTGGAATAATCCAGAACCGAGTCACCTTCATTCGCGAGCAGGCTCGCTCCCACAGGATTTGTGTTCGACGCAGATCCAATGTGGGAGCGAGCCTGCTCGCGAAGGCCGTTATGCGGTCTCGATTCTTAAATTCTGTTTAAAGGTTAATCGTTTCTTAACCGCTTTATCGTTTATTCCCCCGGTGTAGACTTGCGACAACCTTCAGCCGCGAGCCGGTTGAACCATGGACATAAAAGGGAAACGCGATGAGCGAGGAAACGATTCGGTTGGGCCGTGAGCGGCGCTTTCTGGTGCTGTTGGGGATCATCTGTCTGGCGCTGATCGGTGGCGCTCTATATATGCAGATCGTGCTCGGCGAAGCGCCGTGCCCACTGTGCATCTTGCAGCGCTATGCGTTGCTGCTGATCGCGCTGTTCGCGTTCATCGGCGCGGCCATGCGCACCCGTCGCAGCATCACCGTTTTCGAGGTGTTGGTGGTGATTTGTGCGATTGCCGGGGCCGGTGTGGCCGGGCATCACGTGTACACCCAGTTCTATCCGGCGGTGAGTTGCGGCATCGATGTGCTGCAGCCGATTGTCGATGATCTGCCGCTGGCGAAGATCTTCCCGCTGGGCTTCCAGGTTGACGGTTTCTGCTCGACGCCGTACCCGCCGATCCTTGGCTTGTCGTTGGCACAATGGGCACTGGTGGCGTTCGTGCTGGTGGTGATCCTGGTGCCGCTGCTGACCTCGCGTAACCGAAAAGCACTGCGCTGAGTCAACTAATCGGCTGTCTGGCCGATACAGAAAACGCCTCGATTTGCGGATCAGCCAATCGGGGCGTTTTGCTTTTCACGGTGTTTGTGAAAACACCGTGACGGGTGGCAAGGAAGGGTGTGGCAAGTGTGCGACATGTTGTCACACGCGCCATGTCGCAGGGCCATTGAGTGACGCGGAATCGGCCGTTGTTACAAAAAAGGATTGGTCAGTTTCCGGGTTTTTCGGCTTTAGCACGCGAGTGCCAGAGCAGGCAGTTTTAACAAGCGCGGGTATATGGCCAAAAGCCTTGGGTTATCGGGCTTTGCGCTGTTCCAGCGTTCGGAAATAGCCTTCGGAGCTGTCTGAACTGACGCGGGTACACCTACATTTTTTGGTGTTTTTGTTGAGAATCTATTTCGATAACATGTGGAACTTTTGCAAAAATGGCGATGCATTGTTGCTCGAACGGATAAAAATTATTTCGGGATAAGACATGGTGTATAGGGCGCTACCTATCTACAATCGCCCGCACTGAATTCCCGGCACTGTTCAGCCTTTATTAAGGAGGCGAGCAGGAAGTCGGGTGTCGAGTGAGTCGAAAGGCTTTCAAGACACCCAGGTGTCGGTGCCTTCCAACTTTCCGCACCAAATGGAATTGGTCTGTAACAAGGCCTTTGACCACGAATTCGAATAAGAACTGACCGCTGTCCCAGGTTTTGTCGAGCGTCTGACGCGCGACGGGCGGCCCTTATTCAATCCAAAGAAAATGCCAACCCTTGGCAGGGTGAAGTGTTGGCGATCAAAACCCAACTGCATTGCGCAAGCTGCTTTAGAGGTCGTGAGATGAGTAAAAACAGGTACCCCAGATTACTAGGCCTAGTGCCGCTGCTCGGCACGTTGTTGCTGGGAGGCTGCAACATGACCTTGCTCAATCCAACGGGCCAGGTTGGCCTGGAACAGCGAAACCTGATCATCACCGCGACCCTGCTGATGCTGTTGGTCGTTGTGCCGGTTATCGTCATGACCTTCCTGTTCGCCTGGAAGTACCGCGCGTCGAACAAGAACGCCGTCTACACCCCGAAATGGTCGCACTCGACCAAAATCGAAGTGGCAGTCTGGACCATCCCGGTCCTGATCATCATTGCCCTGGGTTACATCACCTACATTTCGACCCACGAACTGGACCCGTATCGTCCGATTCAATCCGACGTCAAGCCAGTGACCATCGAAGTCGTTGCGCTGGACTGGAAGTGGCTGTTCATCTACCCGGAACAAGGCATCGCCACGGTCAACAAGATCGTGTTCCCGGCGCACACGCCAATCAACTTCAAGATCACCTCTGACGCTGTGATGAACTCGTTCTTCATCCCGGGTCTGGGCGGCCAGATCTACGCGATGGCGGGCATGCAGACCAAGCTGCACCTGATCGCTGACCGTAACGCTGAAATGGACGGTATCTCCGCCAACTACAGCGGCGCGGGTTTCACCGGTATGAAATTCAAGGCTATCTCCACCACTCAGGAAGATTTCGACGCCTGGGTAAGTGAAGTCAAGAAGTCACCTAAACAGCTTGATCAAGCTGAATACGCGGCCCTTGCCAAACCGAGCCAGAACAACCCAGTCGAGCTCTACTCCTCGGTCACGCCGAACCAGTTCCAGATCATCGTCGACAAGTACGAAGGTATGAAGCCGGGCAAGCCGCTGAAGCACGAGAAGAAAGAGAAAGAAGTGGCGGCCACGGAAATTGACTCGAGTTCGCATTCAGCTGCCGGGGCAGAGGAGTAAACGATGTTTGGTAAATTAAGTTGGGAAGCAGTCCCATTCCACGAGCCGATCGTGATGGTGACCATTGCCATGATCGCCCTCGGTGGTCTGGCGCTGTTCGCTGCAATCACCTACTTCAAGAAGTGGACCTACTTGTGGACCGAGTGGTTGACCTCGGTCGACCACAAGAAAATCGGCGTGATGTACATCATCGTCGCCATGGTCATGCTGCTGCGCGGTTTTGCCGACGCCATCATGATGCGTACCCAATTGGCCATGGCCACCGAGGGTTCGCCTGGCTACCTGCCACCTGAACACTATGACCAGATCTTCACCGCTCACGGTGTGATCATGATCATCTTCATGGCGATGCCATTCTTCACCGGCCTGATGAACCTTGCAGTGCCGCTGCAGATCGGCGCGCGTGACGTTGCGTTCCCGTTCCTGAACTCCCTGAGCTTCTGGCTGCTGGTTTCCGGCGTAGTGCTGATCAACCTGTCCCTTGGCGTCGGCGAATTCGCCAAGACCGGTTGGGTTGCCTATCCACCATTGTCGGGTCTGCAATACAGCCCTGGCGTGGGCATGGACTACTACATCTGGGCGCTACAGCTATCCGGGTTAGGTACGACGCTAACGGGGGTTAACTTCCTCGCGACCGTACTGAAAATGCGTACCCCTGGCATGAAACTGATGGACATGCCGATCTTCACCTGGACCTGCACCTGGGCAAACGTTCTGATCGTGGCTTCGTTCCCGATCCTGACCGCTACCCTGGCACTGCTGACCCTTGACCGTTACATGGATTTCCACATTTTCACCAATGAACTTGGTGGCAATCCAATGATGTACGTCAACCTGTTCTGGGCCTGGGGCCACCCTGAGGTTTACATCCTGATCCTGCCGGCATTCGGCATCTTCTCGGAAGTGATCTCGGCGTTCACCGGCAAGAAACTGTTCGGCCACCACTCGATGATCTACGCCTCGGGCGCGATCTCGGTACTGGGCTTCATGGTTTGGCTGCACCACTTCTTCACCATGGGTTCGGGTGCGAGCGTCAACGCCTTCTTCGGTCTGGCGACGATGCTCATTTCCATCCCGACGGGTGTGAAGCTATTCAACTGGCTGTTCACCATCTACCAGGGCCGTCTGCGCTTCACCAGCCAGGTTCTGTGGACTCTGGGCTTCATGGTGACCTTCGCCATCGGCGGCATGACCGGCGTACTGCTGGCCATCCCGGGTGCTGACTTCGTTCTGCACAACAGCCTGTTCGTGATTGCGCACTTCCACAACGTGATCATCGGCGGCGCGGTATTCGGTTACATCGCTGGTTTCGCGTTCTACTTCCCGAAAGCGTTCGGCTTCAAGCTGCACGAAGGCTGGGGTAAAGCAGCGTTCTGGTTCTGGATCTCGGGCTTCTTCGTCGCGTTCATGCCGCTCTATGCACTGGGCTTCATGGGCATGACCCGTCGTCTGAACGCCACCACCAACCCTGAGTGGGTACCGTACCTGTACGTTGCCATGTTCGGTGCGGTGATGATCGCTGTGGGTATTGCCTGCCAGCTGATCCAGCTCTATGTGAGCGTGCGTGACCGTAACAAGCCAGAGAACGTTTGCGATCACGGTGACCCGTGGAATGCACACACCCTGGAATGGTCGACCTCGTCGCCACCTCCGTTCTACAACTTTGCTGTGCTGCCTAAGGCTGACTGCATCGACCCGTTCACCGAAGCCAAGGAAAACGGTACTGCGTACCAGCGTCCGGCCAAGTACGAGCCGATCCACATGCCGAACAACACCGCCACTGGCGTGGTGATGGGCGCACTGTTGACCGTCTTCGGTTTCGCGATGATCTGGCACATCTGGTGGTTGGCAATCGCCAGCCTGGCCGGCACCGTCATCTACTTCGTGATCCACGCTGCACGTGACGACCAGGGCTATATGGTTCCGGTTGAAACGATCGAGCGTATCGAAGCCGAGCAGCACAAGCGTCTGGTTGCGGCAGGGAAAATCCCGGCCGGTGCCACCCGTGTTGAAACCTCGTTGGAACAGGCTTAAACCATGTCGAACTTAGTGACCAATGTTGGACACGCCCATGGTGACCATGGGCACGATGACCATCACCACGACTCGGGCGAGATGACCGTATACGGTTTCTGGCTCTACCTGATGACCGACTGCATTCTGTTTGCGTCGATCTTCGCGGTGTACGCAGTACTGGTAAACAACGTTGCCGGTGGCCCGTCGGGCCACGACATCTTCGAACTGCCATACGTGCTGGGCGAAACCGCTCTGCTGTTGTTCAGTTCGATCACCTACGGCTTCGCCATGCTGGCGTTGTTCAAAGGCAAGAAGCAGCAGGTTCTGGGTTGGTTGTTCATGACCTTCCTGCTGGGCGCAGGCTTTATCGCCATGGAGATCAACGAGTTCCACCTGCTGATCTCCGAGGGCTTCGGTCCTAGCCGTTCGGGCTTCCTGTCCGCGTTCTTCACCCTGGTCGGTACCCACGGTCTGCACGTATCTGCGGGTCTGATCTGGATGGGCATCATGATGTACCAGGTCAACAAGCACGGCCTGACGGCGACCAACAAGACCCGTCTGAGCTGCCTGAGCCTGTTCTGGCACTTCCTGGACGTGGTGTGGATCTGCGTATTCACCGTTGTTTACCTGATGGGGACTCTGTAATGGCTAATGCACACTCCCATGACAGCCATGATGCTGGCCACGGCAGCGTAAAGTCGTACGCCATTGGCTTCATCCTGTCGGTGATCCTGACCGTGATTCCATTCGGTCTGGTGATGTACCCGAGCCTGCCGAAGGCCACCACGCTGGCAATCGTTCTGTTGTTCGCAGTAATCCAGGTGATTGTTCACCTGTATTACTTCCTGCACCTGGACCGTTCCATTGCTCAGCGTAACAACGTGATTGCATTCGTCTTTACGGCCATTGTGATCGTGCTGCTGGTTGGCCTGTCGTTGTGGATCATGTTCAGCATCCACACCTACATGATGGCGAAGTGAGGTAAGACCCGATGTCGCTCAAGCACTTTATCCAAATCACCAAACCGGGGATCATTTTCGGTAACGTGCTTTCTGTGGCAGGCGGGTTTTTCCTGGCCTCGAAAGGGCATGTGGATCTGGCGGTGTTTCTGGCTGCCATGATCGGTACATCCCTGGTTGTTGCCTCCGGTTGCGTGTTCAACAACTGCATCGACCGCGACATCGACCTGAAGATGGAACGCACTAAAAACCGGGTGCTGGTGCAGGGCTTGATCTCCCTGAAACTGGCCCTGGTCTACGCGACCATCCTTGGTGTTCTCGGCGTTGCGTTGTTGTACAAGGTGGCCAACCCGTTGGCCGCTTTGTTCGCGGTGATCGGTTTCATCATCTACGTCGGCTTCTACAGCCTGTACCTCAAGCGTAAGTCGGTTCACGGCACGCTGGTGGGCAGTCTGTCGGGCGCCATGCCGCCAGTGATCGGTTACGTTGCCGTAACCAACAGCTTCGACATGGCCGCGCTGACGTTGCTGGTGATGTTCAGCCTGTGGCAGATGCCGCATTCCTACGCCATCGCGATCTTCCGCTTCAACGATTACCTGGCCGCATCGATTCCGGTGTTGCCAGTGAAGCGCGGGATTCAAGTGGCCAAGAAGCACATCCTGCTCTACATCCTGGCGTTCCTCGTAGCGACCTTGATGCTGACCTTCAGCGGTTACGCTGGCATGAGCTATCTCGCGGTGGCTGCGGCCATGGGCATGTACTGGTTGTACATGGCCTGGACCGGCTACAAGGCAGTGGATGACACAGTCTGGGCACGCAAGCTGTTTGTGTTCTCGATCTTCACCATCACTGCGTTGAGCGTCATGATGTCCCTGGACTTCAAGGTGCCGGCAGAGTTGCTGCTGACGTACGCGCCGTAAGGCTCAAAGGCTTGAAGAAAAACCCCGCACATTGAGAGATGTGCGGGGTTTTTTGTTGGGTGGCGTAAAGCCCCTCATCGGAACGCCGCCCGCCCAGCCCTCTCCCAGAGGGAGAGGAGGCCGACCGAGTTGTCTCGAGTCCACCGCCGACCTGCAAAGTCGTGGCGATTATGGATTCGGTAAAGTGCGTTCAGGTCGGTGTATGTCGTCAATATCCTGCGTTCGGTTCCCTCTCCCTATGGGAGAGGGCTAGGGTGAGGGTTGCGAGTGGAGTTCAAAACCCCTAGATTTGGATCCAACCCCGACAGTGATAGCACCAAGCCATTTTTCGGTGTTTTACTGCCGTGATTCGAGCTTCTTCATGCACTGATCAAAAGGCTGGGCGAAATGACTGAGAGGATGACCTGCGACGAGCGTTTTATTGCCCTGGCCCAAGAGCTGAACTACGACATCTATGGTGAGAACACCGCCGGCGGCAATTACGCGCCGCTGATCCGTCATCATGATGAGCTGTACATCAGCGGCATGGTGCCGCGCACTAACGGCAAGATTCAGTACCCGGGGCGTGTCGGCCTGGAGTTGACCCTCAAGGATGCGCAAGCCGCCGCGAGCATCAGTGCGATGCGTTGCCTGGCGCTGATCGTCGATGCCGTCGGTTCGCTGGACAAGATCAAGGCGTTGTTGCGGGTCACTGTTTACGTGAAGTCGACGCCGGATTTCGTTGACCTGAGCGAAGTGGCCAACGGTGCGTCGGACGTGTTCAGTCATGTGCTCGGCGATGCTGGCCGGCATACGCGCACCACGGTCGGTGTGTATCAGTTGCCGAAGAACGCAGCGATTGAAGTGGACATGATTGTAGCGTTGCATCCTTCGGCTTGAGGGTGGTTTGACGGCTTGCCCTCACCCTAGCCCTCTCCCAGAGGGATAGGGGACTGACCGAGGTGTCTTGCGCTATACATCGACCTGAGAGATTGAGGCGATTGTGGATTCGGCACCGCACTTTCATTTCGGTGCATCTCTTGAATATCTCACGATCGGCTCCCTCTCCCTCGGGAGAGGGCTGGGCGGGCGGCGTTCCGATGAGGGGATGGGATTTACGCCATTCCACTAATCCCCAGCCGAAAACCAAAAAGCCCTGCACTGAATCTCAGTGCAGGGCTTTTTCGTACAGCGCTGCGGATTACTGCGCGGCGATGCTATAGCCATCAAACGCAGTCTGCTGTTGCAATGCGGTGATGATGTTCTTGCGGTTCACTGCCTGCTCTGTACCCGCATTATCAACGAAGACTTCGCTTTCCAGTTCCGCTTCCTCACCTTCACCGACGAAGGTGAAGCCGAGGAACTCCAGCGCTGCACGGTCAACGTTCAGGCGCGAGCGTGGCGTGCGCAGTGGCAAGGTCACGCTGATGCCGTCCTTGCTGATGGTGAAGATTTCGACTTCTTTCTTCTTCGCAGCCTTGCTCTTGCCGCCGCTCGGATTGCTGATCGCCTGATGGGTCTGGTTCAGCACTTTCAGCGCGAGGCCGTAAACGATTTCCTGGAACGCCGGATCATCCTTGAAGCTGGACAGGATGCGGCCGATCGAGAACTTGCTGCTGAGGTCTTCAAGGGCGGCGAGGTCCGCCGCTTCAGCGTCTTTCAGCGCCTTGAGTTCGCCCATCAGCTCGTAGGCCTTGTCGTCATCGAAGCTGTCGTGAGCCTGACGGATCGCCGCGCGCAGCTCGCGGATCTGGTCACTTTCGCGGGTCGACTGGAACGCGTCCAGGACCATCTCGCTGATGATTTTGGCTTGTGGCAGGTGTTGTGAAAGATTGATGGAGTTTTCGTATTCCGCTTTGGACGATTCGGTGACTACGGATTCAGCGGTGTTGAAATCGGACATTGAAATTTCACTACTTTTTAACTTGAGTGGAGATGAGAAAACCCAAGGGCTTTTTCAGGCCGACTAATTTAGGGGAGCGGGGCGGCGTTGTCACGGAGCAACGGTCTGCCGGTCGAGTTTTTTCCCGGCGTGCGCTATTTCAGGCGCGGCCGTTCCATGGCAATCACCGAGGTCTCGAAACCCAGGCTGACGAAGAAAGCCTCAGCGCCCTCGCGCCCGGCACGCAGCACCCACGTGATATCCGGGTTGTCGCCCATGATGTGCTCGACCAGTGCGCGGCCAATCCCTGCACGCCGATGCTGGTCATCGACCACCACCATCGACAGGTAGCCGTTGGACAAGCCATCGGTGATCCCGCGAGCGAAACCGATGATGCGCTCACCCTTGACGGCGACGGCCGTGCGCTGAGAGTGCTCGATCAACCGGGCGAAGTGTTCAGCTGAGCCGGTGCGATGGCCCCAGCCATGCTGCCCGAGAAACTGCCTCACCGATTGCGTTTCGGCGGGCTGCAAATTGCGTACGTTGAGTGTGTTGTTCATCTGCTGTTCGGCTCCTTGTCAGCGATTCTTCCTGGGTGGCTGGTGCAGGTGACGTCAGGACTTCCCCCAGCGCTGCATGACAAACTCTACGAAACGACGAAGTTTCGGCAAGCGATAGCGATCCGGCGCATACAGCAGATGCATCGGTCTGCTGGGTGGCTGGAAATCGGCGATCACTTTCACCAGTCGGCCTTCGCGCAGGTCTTGCTCCACCAGCGCATCCGGCAGCATCACGATGCCCATGCCGGTGCGGGCAGCCTGATGCAGCCCGGCGGAGCTGTTGATCAGCATAGGCCCGCTGACGTCGACCATGATCTCCCCGTCGGGGCCGCTGAGGCGCCAGCGCTTTTCCACCGATTGCCAGTCGTCACCGGCGGGATAGGCGAACGACAGGCAGTCGTGTTGTTGCAAGTCTTCCGGCGTTTTCGGCATGCCGCGCCGGGCGACGTATTGCGGCGACGCGCACGCGGTCAGGGTGTAGTCGATCAAGGGCCGGGCGATCAGGTTGGACTGCTCGAAATTGCCCAGCCGAAACGCGACATCGAGGCCGCTTTCCAGTAGATCGGGACGGGTGTTGGTCAACACCACATCGAGTTTGACCTGTGGATAAAGCAGTGAAAATTCACTTAGCGCCGGCGCCAGCCGTTCAACGCCGAACGTCAGCGGCGCGGTGAGGCGCAGCATGCCTCGGGGTTGATCGAGGGTCTGCTCGGCGAGGCGTTCGGAATCGGCGACCAATCCCAACACTTCCAGGCATCGCTGGTAATAAACGCTGCCAAATTCGGTGAGGCGCTGGCGTCGGGTCGTGCGTTGCAGCAGTTGCACACCCAGCCGTTGCTCTAGCGCGCGCAAATGATTGCCAACCATGGTCGTCGACATATCGCACTGCAACGCGGCCGCCGTCATGCTCCCGGCTTCGACGACTTTGACGTACACGCTCATCGACTGGAACAGGTCCATTATCAAGCTCAGCTTTTAAATGAATGAAGTTTTGCCGAGTTTATCAAGTTTCGGTGGCTAACCATACTGCCAGCACACCGACCTGCACTGGAGTTTGAAGTCATGACCGCCGCCCTGATGAACACCTACCAACCGCTAGCCCTGAGTTTCACCAAAGGCCTGGGCACTCGCCTGTGGGATCAGGCCGGTCGCGAATATCTGGATGCGGTGGCCGGAGTCGCGGTGACCAACGTCGGCCACTCGCACCCGCGGATCGTTTCAGCGATCAGCGAGCAGGCGGGATTGCTGCTGCACACGTCGAATCTGTACAGCATCGACTGGCAGCAGCAACTGGCCAAACGGCTGACCGAGCTGTCGGGGATGGAGCGGGCGTTCTTCAATAACTCCGGTGCCGAGGCCAATGAAACAGCGCTGAAACTGGCGCGTTTGTACGGCTGGCGCAAAGGCATTGAGCAGCCGCTGGTAGTGGTCATGACCAACGCGTTCCACGGCCGCACACTTGGCACCTTGTCGGCCAGCGATGGCCCGGCGGTGCGCCTGGGTTTCAACGAATTGCCGGGTGATTTCCTCAAAGTGCCGTTCGGTGATCTCGCAGCGCTGGAACAGGTGCAGCAAAAACACGGTGAGCGCATCGTGGCGATTCTGGTTGAGCCGATTCAGGGCGAAAGCGGTGTGCAGCTTGCGCCGCCGGGTTACCTGAAAGCCTTACGCGAGCTGTGCAATCGCCATGCGTGGTTACTGATGCTTGATGAAATCCAGACTGGCATCGGCCGCACTGGCCGCTGGTTTGCGTTCCAACATGAAGGCATCGTCCCGGATGTCATGACTTTGGCAAAGGGACTGGGCAACGGTGTGCCGATCGGCGCGTGCCTGGCCCGGGGCAGGGTGGCGGATCTGTTTACGCCCGGGAGCCATGGCAGCACCTTCGGCGGCAATCCGCTGGCGTGTCGGGTCGGTTGCACGGTGCTGGACATCATCGAAGAACAGGGCCTGCTGGAAAACGCCCGGATTCAGGGGGAGCGGCTGTTGACTCGTCTGCGTGCAGAGCTGGCGGACAATCCCAACGTGCTGGCGATTCGTGGTCAGGGTTTGATGATTGGTATCGAGCTGAAACAACCGGTGCGTGATCTGACCCTGATCGCGGCGCGGGATCATGGACTGTTGATCAACGTCACGCGGGGCAAGACGATACGGTTGCTGCCACCGTTGACGATTGATGAGCGGGAGGTGGAGATGATTGTCAGAGGTGTGGGATGCGTCGTTCAGTCGTGATTCACTCTTCGATCAAATGTCTGACTTTGGCTTTTCCTGCACGCATTTCGCCGATCGATCTGATCAACCGGTCGGCGTTTGCGGGTGAGCGCATCAAGTAGGCTGTTTCTTCGAGTGTGTTGTTCTCGCCAAGAGGCATCATCACGACAGGCTTAGATTCTTGCCGAGATTGCGAAGTTAGCTCTCGATCCTCGCTGGATGCCAAGAACGTATGGAGGTGAGTACAGGATGACAAGGCGACACCTACTAGTGGTTGTTTCGCAGAAGGGCTTACTGCGAGCACGTTCAGTATCACTTAAGAACTCTGGAGACGTTTCTGAGAAGGTTGTATTCCTTGTCCACTGTCTCGGGCAGCGAGAAACCGCCGCGTTGTCGGCATTCGGCATTCCCGGTGTAGGAAAAAACTATGGCTAGTCCGGATAGTCCGCCAGATCCGGCGCCAGCATCCGTGTCTTCGCCTTGCCATTCGAATTGTGCTGAATGATCTCGCGCGGCTGCCCCTGTTCATTGAAAAACACCTGACCGATCCCCGCCGAATTCCATAAGCGTTCACCTGCCTCAGCATGTTCCGGCGTATACGGCACGATGCGCATGCGTCGGCGTTTGGTGAACCAGTTCAGCGGTGAGCGTGGCGAGTAGAGCCAGCGGTTGAGGCGGTCGAACCATTCCAGCAGGGTTTTCGGAAACTCGTTTTTGATCCCGCTGCTGGTGATCTGCCAGATTCGCGGCCCGGCCTTGCGGTGTCGGATAAGTACTTCGTAGACGAAGGAATAATGCACATCGCCCGACAGCACCACGTAGTTACCCGGTGTGCGCGAGTGGCGGAAAATATTCAGGATCACCTGCGCCGCACCGCGATGGGCCATCCAGTTTTCCGCGTCGACCAGCAGTGGAAAACCGCACCAACTGAAGACTTTTTGCACGGTTTCAATCAGCTTCACGCCGAAGATCGGCGCCGGGGAAACGATGATCGCTGACGGGTGATCGAGCAGTTCCTGCTGCAGTTCGCTCAACGCCTCCCAATCGAGCAGGCCCGAGGGTTGTTTGAGCGCCAGCTCGCTGCGCCAGCGGCGGGTACGGGTGTCGATGACTACCAGCGCCGGACTGCTCGGCAGGACGAAATGCCATTGCTGAAAGCGCAGCAAATCATCGATCAGAGCATCTTGCACCGGGCTGTCGAGATACTGGTCATCACCGCTGGCGCTCAGTCCCAGTGTTTTCTCCAAGACATCCTTGAAGGCATCGGGATTGTTGCCCCAGCCCTGACACAACATATAGGCGATCAACGCGTTGCCGATGATGCGTTTGGAGAACGGATGGCCGTAGGCCGTTTCCTCCCATTGCGCGGACAGGTTCCAGTCATCGGTGATGTCGTGATCGTCGAAAATCATCAGGCTCGGCAGATGCGCGAGCGCGCGGGCGACCTTGTCCAATCCAGCCTTGAACGCGTCGATGCGGGTCTGTTCGAGGGTGTAGCGCTTGAGGCGTTCGGGCGTCAGTTCGGGCGCTTGCGGATCGATCAGCGACCAAGGCGTCGGCGACCACACCAGCAGGTACATCGCCATGACTTCGGCGAACGTCACCAGGTGATTGTCAGCACTGCTGCTGGTGAAAATCGGCTTACGCGCACCGCCGAAAAATCGCTCGCGCAATGTCTCGTTGCTCTCCAGCGCCGGTAACAAATCCGCACGGTGGTAGTAACTGGCCGGGTGTTTGTAGAGCTTGGCGCTGTCGCTGACCACGGCGCCTTCGAGGTGTTCGTCAAACAGGCCAAGGCGTTCGATCAAGGCATGAATCGCCCGCAACATCGGGCCGGCCACGTCGTCGGCGTAGACCTGATCGCCGCTCATCATCAACAGGGCGGGGCGTTGTTGTGGATCGGTTTCCGTTGCCAATAATTGGTCGACGCAAAGCAAACCATCCGCCGCCGGGTGATGCGGTTTGCGGCAGGAGCCGTGTAGCAGTTGATCGATCCGTGAGCGCAGGACGAAGTTCGGACTGGTTGCATCGCCGTACAGCAGATGCGGTGCCCAGTCGGCGATGCCCTCTGCATTGTCGATCAGCAGGTCATAGTCGATACGTGTATCGCAGGGCAGGGCGCTGTCGAGAGAAACATCGATGAGATGAACAAACGCCTGACGACCTACGGGAATGACGGCGCATTTCCCGGCGTCGAGAGGAATGTCTCCTACACCTTGCAGGCGCAAGGTCAGCGCCAGTGGCCGCGTGCCGACCAGCCACATGACCACGCGCGTTGGCTCCAGCCGTCGCAACAGCGGGCCGGCCAGGACAGGAGGCAGCGGGATCAGGTCAGCGGGTGTCGAGGACATCGAGGGCAAAGCTCAAGGCGCACAGGCCGGCGATGATAGCGCAGGCGGCGCCTTGATCCCTTAAATAAGCCTTAAGAGTCGGCTTTTTGCACTTTCAGCGCCAACAAACGCCATTGCGCAGGCAGCGCGTCAACTCGCGGCTGCTCTTGCACGGAGCAATCGAAACGGTAGGTGACATCGTCGCCGTTCATGTTGCGCGCGGTGACGGTGTTGTTGAAGGTGTAGACCTGATCCTTGAAGCGGTGGCTGACCAGTGCCTTGCTGTCAGCAAAACGCGCCGAAGCGGGGAAGCGCAACGTGCTGGTCACAAACGGGCTGCACATGACATACGCGATCATCGACTTGTCGGCCTGTGCGTCGCCGCGCAATTTCTTGTTCAGCGCTGCCAGGGCCATGCGCCCCTGATAGTCGCTTTGATCCAGCACGGTCTGTAACCCGATTGATTTCGGCGCCCGGCTGGCGTAATTCGGCAACAGTGCGGAGTCGGCGGGAGAGGGCTTGTCATCCGGCTCGATGGCAGCAAAAGCCGGCGCATCCTTCAGTTCGGCAGCGGGTGTGACTGCCTCGGCTTCAGGCAATAGGGAGGTCGGCTCGATGACTTGCGTGTTTTCAGCCTGCGCCGCTTCGTAGTCATGCGACGAAGGAAACAACGACAACGTGATCGACAGCACTACCATCGCGACAATGAAACCACCCGCTGCGCCGACGATGTTGCCGTAGAAAATATTCCAGCTGCCACGGTTCTTGACCACCCAGCGCCACATGAACCCCCACACCGCGACAATCGCCAGAAAACGCAGAAACTCCATTTGATCCTTTCCTTAAACCTTCAAAACCTGAAATCAACGCACGCCCAAGGTGAACGCTGACGATGGGCGGCAAGATAACAAAACAGACGTGTAATGCCAGTGGCGATAGCAGTGCTCAGTGAAAATTGAGCGCGAAAAACGCCAGCGTCGTCACACCCGCAGCCAACCCACAGATGCCAGCGAAAAGTTGGCGAGCCAACGGATGCTCTGGCCGAGGGCGCCTGACCAGCCACATCCAGACGCCCGCCAACACGCCGAACGTGGTGATCATTTGCAACACGCTACTGGCAAGATTTTCCGGTGAGGGAGACACGTGCGAAGGGAAAAGGCCTGAACAGACCACCGAAAAAATCATTGCAACGATGAAGCCGCTGGCGGCACCCGCCAGGTTGGCGAGGATCAGGTTCCAGGCACCACGGGTCTGCACGACCCAAGCCCAAATGGCTGCCCAGACGAAAAAGTACAACACGGCCATCAAGGTGTTTCTCCCTCTGAAAATTGACTCCATCGAGGAGCTGGCGACCTCGTTACTGGCAGTGGACGGCAAGATAGCAAAATAGTAGCGTCGCGCCATCGCTCTTCTCTGTAATGGACTACCTATGCCTGTCAGAACTCATTTTTTGCGCCTGTTCTGCGCAATCACAATTGCCATCGCAATAACCCCCGCATTCGCCGCCGTGCAAGAACACCCGGAAAACAGCTGGAAGTATTACGCCGGCAACTGCCAGCGCGTGCTGGAAAAAATGGCCGACGTACAAAGCGGTCGGGCCACGGCCTACGACGTGATGTTTGCGCTGGAAAGCAACCTGCAGACCATGAATGAACACCGCTCCAACCTGACGCCCAATCACCAGGGCTCGCGAGAATTCGCCGAATGCGAAAACTTCGCGGGCCAGGCTGAATCAATCATTGCCCAAGGCAAAGCCGAGTTCGCCGCGAAAATGCAAGGCGCTGCGGAGGAAGGCCGCATCGCCCACCAGAACTCCCCCGAATACCAACGCGCCCGCGCCCTCGGCTACGGCGACGTCGGCGACATCTCCTTCCTGAAACTGCACGAAGACACCGACGGCGAAGCACGCCTGAAAACCATGTTGATCACCGTCGATGAAATCTGCGGCCAATACTTCCGCGCCACGCAATACGTGAAACCGTATGTGATCTATACGGTCCGGCCTTCTGACGGCGGTTGTGGTGAGGTGAAACGCGTGGCGGTGGTTGGCGGCCGATCAGTGGAGAAGGGCGATTACATTGATGAGAAGGGCGAGTTTCAGTATCTGGGTTGGAAAAAGCTTGTTGGCGCCGATGGCTTCCCGACGGATATCCGCGTGCTGAAAGCCCGTCGTTGAACCAAAGAAATACCGGGATGTTTTCTTGAAGATGAGGATGGACAGATGATCGACTTCAACAACAAAGGCTTCTTCAAACTCAAGCAGAACGATGAATACGCTGAACGCGTAAGCGCGCTGCTGCTGGATGGCGAAGAAGTGATCGACTCTTACAAGGCCATGCGTGACGGCGTGGTGTTTACCAACAAACGCATCATCGCGGTCAACGTTCAGGGGATTACCGGCAGCAAGAAAGATTTCACGTCCTTGCCGTACAAGAACATCGTCGCCTACTCCGTGGAAACCTCGGGCACGTTCGATCTGGATTCGGAGCTGGAGATTTACTTTTCGTCACTGGGGAAAGTGAAGTTCGAATTCACCGGGAAGACCTCGATGGTGGAGATCTCCAAGTACATCTCGAAGCATCTGCTGTAACGGCTCAGCCCATTACAAGATGTCTTTCAAGTAACCCTTCAGCGCGAGGAGCGGCTGATCCAGCTGCTCCAGCGAGCGCGCCTCGCTGAACTCAGCAGACAACTTGTGCAACTCACGCCCCAGCGGTTTCTCGACACCGCCCAAGGCGTCCATCGCCAAGCGCAGGCATTCGTTCATCTTGAACTGAATGGTCTCGACATCCCCGCGTCGCACCAGCAATTCGAAAATGTCTTTCTGGTAATCACCCATGACCATGTCGTCCCGCAAAATCGGGCTCAGGCCTTCTTCCTCATAAGCGAGCTTGAGGGAGAACAGGGCGACTGTTTCCAGTGACGTTTCCATGGGGGGGGGGATCCTTGGGTTTTCGGTTGACCAAGAAGCGGTGGATCAAAAGATCGCAGCCTGCGGCAGCTCCTACAACAGCAGCCACTTTCCGGCAGACGAAAAAAAAGGCCTTGCTAAGCAAGACCTTTCTTAATTTTGGTGCCCCGAGGGAGACTCGAACTCCCACTCCTTTCGAAAACGGATTTTGAATCCGCCGCGTCTACCAATTCCGCCATCAGGGCTCAATGGCGGCGAAGTATAGAGATGAGATTACCGTCGGTCAATCAGGTACATAGAGAATTTTCGATATTTCCGCTAGACTTTCCGGCCCTGCTAGACGAACCCCATCATGCGCGTTGCTGACTTTACTTTCGAGCTCCCTGATTCGCTGATCGCCCGCCACCCTTTGGCCGAGCGTCGCGGTAGTCGCCTGCTGACCCTTGACGGGCCGAGCGGCGCCCTCGCACACCGTCAATTCACTGATTTGCTTGAGCATTTGCGCCCGGGCGATTTGATGGTGTTCAACAATACCCGGGTGATTCCGGCGCGGCTGTTCGGGCAGAAAGCCTCGGGCGGCAAGCTGGAAATCCTCGTTGAGCGGGTGCTCGATACGCATCGCGTGCTGGCCCATGTGCGTTCCAGCAAGTCGCCGAAGCCGGGTTCGAAGATTCTTATCGACGGTGGTGGCGAGGCAGAAATGCTTGCGCGTCACGATGCGTTGTTCGAGCTGGGCTTCGCTGAAGAAGTGTTGCCGCTGCTTGATCGCGTCGGGCACATGCCGTTGCCTCCTTATATAGACCGCCCGGACGAAGGCTCGGATCGCGAGCGTTATCAGACTGTGTACGCCGAGAGACTCGGTGCGGTGGCGGCGCCGACGGCGGGGCTGCATTTCGATCAGTCGCTGATGGAAGCGATTGCGGCCAAGGGCGTTGAGACCACTTTCGTCACGCTGCACGTGGGCGCGGGGACGTTCCAGCCGGTGCGCGTCGAGAAGCTTGAAGATCACCACATGCACACCGAGTGGCTGGAAGTCGGCCAGGATGTGGTCGATGCGGTCGCAGCGTGCCGTGCGCGCGGTGGTCGGGTGATTGCTGTCGGCACCACCAGCGTGCGTTCGCTGGAAAGTGCCGCGCGCGATGGCGTGCTCAAGCCGTTCAGTGGCGACACCGATATCTTTATCTTCCCGGGCCGGCCGTTCCATGTAGTCGACGCCCTGGTGACCAATTTCCATTTGCCGGAATCGACGCTGTTGATGCTGGTTTCGGCATTTGCCGGTTATCCCGAGACCATGGCTGCCTACAAGGCCGCCGTCGACAACGGTTACCGCTTTTTCAGCTACGGTGATGCGATGTTCATCACCCGTAATCCCGCACCTACTGCCCCTAAAGAAACCGGCCCAGAGGAAACAGAATGAGTCGCGAATGTCGCATGTCCTTTGAACTTCTGGCCACTGATGGCAAGGCACGGCGTGGTCGCCTGACCTTCCCGCGTGGCACCGTCGAGACCCCGGCGTTCATGCCGGTGGGCACTTACGGCACGGTCAAGGGCATGTTGCCGCGTGACATCGTTGCCACCGGCGCAGAAATCATTCTGGGCAACACCTTCCACCTGTGGCTGCGTCCTGGCACTCAAGTGATCAAGGAACACGGCGACCTGCACGATTTCATGCAGTGGAAAGGCCCGATCCTCACCGACTCCGGTGGCTTCCAGGTGTTCAGCCTAGGCGCGATGCGCAAGATCAAGGAGGAGGGCGTGACCTTCGCCTCCCCGGTCGACGGCGCCAAAGTGTTCATGGGCCCGGAAGAGTCGATGCAGGTGCAGCGCGATCTCGGCTCCGACATCGTGATGATCTTCGACGAATGCACGCCGTACCCGGCTGACGAAGACGTCGCGCGCGTTTCGATGGAATTGTCGCTGCGCTGGGCTCAGCGCTCGAAAAATGCCCACGGTGAAAACACCGCGGCGCTGTTCGGTATCGTGCAGGGTGGCATGCACCAGGATCTGCGCATGCGCTCGCTGGAAGGCCTCGACAAGATCGGCTTTGATGGCCTGGCCATTGGCGGTCTGTCGGTGGGCGAGCCGAAGCACGAGATGATCAAAGTATTGGATTATCTGCCGGGCATGATGCCGGCTGACAAACCTCGTTACCTTATGGGCGTTGGCAAACCGGAAGATCTGGTTGAGGGTGTGCGCCGCGGTGTGGACATGTTCGATTGCGTGATGCCAACCCGTAATGCCCGCAATGGGCATCTGTTCATTGATACAGGCGTGCTGAAGATCCGTAACGCGTTCCATCGCCATGATGAATCGCCGCTGGATCCGACCTGCGATTGCTATACCTGCCAGAACTTCTCCCGCGCTTATCTGCATCACCTGGACAAGTGCGGCGAAATGCTGGGAAGCATGCTCAATACCATCCATAACTTGCGCCATTATCAGGTGCTGATGGCTGGTTTGCGCGAGGCTATTCAACAGGGTACATTGGCCGCCTTTGTCGATGCCTTCTACGCCAAACGCGGGCTCCCCGTTCCGCCTTTGGACTGAGTTTTCTGACCCCAAGATTCAACATTTGCAACTGGAGTGCTAAATGAGCTTTTTTATCTCTAACGCCATGGCTGACGCGGCTGCACCGGCTGCTGCCGGCCCAATGGGCGGCGGTTTCGAGTGGATTTTCCTGGTCGGCTTCCTGGTCATCTTCTACCTGATGATCTGGCGTCCACAGGCCAAGCGCGCCAAAGAGCAGAAGAACCTGCTGAGCAGCCTGCAGAAAGGTGACGAAGTTGTGACCACTGGCGGCATCGCTGGCAAGATCACTAAAGTTGCCGATGACTTCGTGGTTCTGGAAGTTTCCGACACCGTGGAAATGAAGTTCCAGAAAGGCGCCATCGCCGCCACGCTGCCAAAAGGCACGCTGAAAGCGATCTGAAGCAACAACTTCTACTCAATCGACGGGGCGCGCAAGGCGCCCCGCGTTCATAACGGGCGGCGTGATGCTGAACAAATATCCTCTGTGGAAATACATTCTGATCCTGGCGGTGCTGGCGGTCGGTCTGATTTATTCCGCTCCCAATCTTTATCCTGATGACCCGGCCATTCAGGTCAGCGGTGCAAGCACTGCGCTGCAAGTCAATCAGGCTGATCTGGATCGTGTGAGCACTGCGCTCAAGGAGTCCGGGATCAACGTCAAGGCCGCCACGCTGGCCGCCAACGGCAAGGGCGGTCTGATCCGTCTGAGCAAGGCTGAAGACCAACTGCCGGCCAAAGACGTTGTGCGCAAGGCATTGGGTGACGACTACGTTGTCGCGCTGAACCTGGCACAGACCACCCCGCAATGGCTGCGCAACCTGGGCGCGCACCCGATGAAGCTGGGTCTGGACTTGTCCGGTGGTGTGCACTTCCTGCTGGAAGTGGACATGGACAAAGCCCTCGATGCACGCCTGAAAGTCTACGAAGGCGACGTCAAGAGTCTGCTGCGCAAAGAGAAGCTGCGCTATCGCAGCCTGCCGCAACTGGGCGGTGCCATTCAGTTGGGCTTCAGCGATGAAGACTCCCGCGAACAGGCCCGTGCACTGATCCGCAAGAACTTCAACGATTTCGACATTGTTCCGGCCGACCTCAACGGTCAACCGGTGCTGCGTCTGGCGATGACCCCGGCCAAGCTGGCGGAAATCCGTGAATACTCCATCAAGCAGAACTTGACCACGGTACGTAACCGCGTCAACGAGCTGGGTGTTGCCGAACCAATCGTTCAGCGTCAGGGCGCCAACCGCATCGTGGTTGAGCTGCCGGGCGTGCAGGACACTGCCGAAGCCAAGCGTATTCTCGGCAAGACGGCCAACCTTGAGTTCCGTCTGGCTGCTGAGCCGGGTGCTTCGAAAGCCACCTCCGAATCCTTTGAGTTCCGTGAAGGCAATCGTCCGCCAGCGCAGATCGAGCGTGGCCTGATCATCACCGGTGACCAGGTTACCGATGCCAAGGCTGGTTTTGGCGAGCACGGCACACCAGAAGTGAACATCCGTCTGGATGGTCACGGTGGTGAGCTGATGAGCCGCGCCACCCGTTCTAACGTCGGTCGCAGCATGGCGGTGATCTTCATCGAACAGCGTCCGGTCACCACTTACACCAAGCAAGTGGTTGATGGCGTCGAGAAAGACGTTGCGGTGCAAACGTTCAAGGAAGAGAAGAAGATCATCAGCCTGGCGACCATTCAGTCGCCGCTGGGTGCTCAGTTCCGCATCACTGGCCTGAACGGTCAGGGGGAGTCGTCCGAACTGGCGCTGCTGCTGCGTGCCGGTGGTCTGGCTGCACCGATGTACTTCGCTGAAGAGCGCACCATCGGCCCGAGCCTGGGTGCTGACAACATCACCAAAGGTATCGATGCGTCGCTGTGGGGCATGCTGTTCGTGTCGCTGTTCATCATCGCCATCTACCGCTTCTTCGGCATCATCGCCACCGTCGCACTGGCGGTGAACATGGTGCTGCTGCTGGCCTTGATGTCGCTGCTGGGTGCAACGCTGACCCTGCCAGGTATCGCCGGTATCGTGCTGACCATGGGTATGGCGGTCGACGCCAACGTGCTGATCTTCTCGCGGATCCGTGAAGAGATCGCCGCCGGCATGACTGTGCAGCGTGCAATCAACGAAGGCTTCGGCCGGGCATTCACCGCGATTCTCGACGCCAACCTGACTACCTTGTTGGTCGGCGGGATTCTCTTTGCCATGGGCACCGGCCCGGTCAAAGGTTTCGCAGTGACCATGTCCCTCGGGATCTTTACCTCGATGTTCACGGCCATCATGGTGACCCGCGCAATGGTCAACCTGATCTTCGGCGGACGTGACTTCAAGAAGTTGTGGATTTAAGGGGCTGCCATGTTACGTACAATCAACTTCATGGGCGTTCGCAACTTCGCGTTCGGCGTCACAGTGTTTCTCACGTTGCTGGCTATGTTCAGTGTCGCTACCAAGGGCATGAACTGGGGTCTGGACTTCACCGGCGGTACGCTCATCGAGCTGACCTACGAGCGTCCGGCCGACGTTACCAAGGTGCGTGAGCAGCTGGTGACGTCGGGTTACCACGAAGCAATCGTGCAGAGCTTCGGTGCGACTACCGATCTGCTGGTGCGGATGCCGGGTGAAGACCCGCAACTGGGCCATCAGGTGGCGGAAGCGCTGCTGAAGGTCGGCGGCGACAACCCGGCAACGGTCAAGCGTGTCGAGTTCGTCGGCCCGCAGGTCGGTGAAGAGCTGCGTGACCAGGGCGGCCTCGGCATGCTGCTGGCGCTCGGCGGCATCCTGATCTACCTGGCTTTCCGCTTTCAGTGGAAATTCGCGGTCGGCGCCATCGTTTCGCTGATTCACGACGTGATCGTAACCATCGGTATCCTGTCGTACTTCCAGATCACTTTCGATCTGACCGTGCTGGCGGCGGTGCTGGCGATCATCGGCTACTCGCTGAACGACACCATCGTGGTATTCGACCGGGTTCGTGAGAACTTCCGTGTCCTGCGCAAGGCAACGCTGATCGAGAACATCAACATCTCGACCACGCAAACCCTGCTGCGCACCATGGCAACGTCGATCTCGACTTTGCTGGCGATCGCGGCACTGCTGTTCTTCGGCGGTGACAACCTGTTCGGCTTCTCGATCGCGCTGTTTATCGGGGTTCTGGCGGGTACTTACTCGTCGATCTACATCGCTAACGTGGTGCTGATCTGGTTGAATCTGACTACCGAGGATCTGATTCCTCCGGCCAACACCGAGAAGGAAGTCGACGACCGTCCATAACGGCCATCGTTTTCCCGGCTGTCAGCCCAAGAAAGGCGCGAGTTGAACTCGCGCCTTTTTTTATGCTCCAAGGCTGGGAGAAGCGCGGGCGCGTCCCGCATGTGATGGTCAGGAGGTTCATGTGAACAAGTCGTTGCTGGTTGGTGCGGTATTGGGTGCTGTCGGTGTAACTGCCGGGGGTGCTGTTGCCACCTACAGCCTGGTTAAAAGCGGCCCTGAGTATGCGCAAGTATTGGCCGTTGAACCGGTTAAAACACAGATCAAGACTCCACGTGAAGTGTGCAAGGACGTGACAGTGACTCGTCAGGCACCGGTAAAAGATCAACACCAGATTGCCGGTACCGTCGTCGGTGCGCTGGCAGGTGGTTTGCTGGGTAATCAGATTGGCGGCGGCACCGGCAAGAAAATTGCCACGGTGGCCGGTGCGGTCGGTGGCGGTTATGCGGGTAACAAGGTGCAGGAAGGCATGCAAGAGCGTGACACCTACACCACCACGCAAACCCGCTGCAACACGGTCAACGACATCAGCGACAAGGTCGTCGGTTACGACGTGCGTTACTCGCTCGATGGCAAGGAGGGCAAGGTGCGGATGGATCGTGATCCGGGCAACCAGATTCCGGTCGACAAGGAAGGCAAGCTGATTCTGTCGCAGAATGAGCCGGCTCAGTAAGTACCGACTGTTTTAACAAGAAGCACCCTGCGGGGTGCTTTTTTTGTACCCGCAATTTTTGGCTAAACCGTGCCCCCCCCCCCTGTGGGAGATTCTATGGTTGAGGGGAAGCCCTCAACTGACTTTTGTCTGGTATTCGCTTTGCCCTTTCAGCAAGGCGAATACCACCCGAGCAAGTTTGCGAGCCGGCATCACCAACGCCTGCGTGGTGCTGAAACCCCGTGCTCTTTGGGCCTCGTAAAACCCTTTCCAGGCTTTCGTACGGCTAGCCGACATCGCAGCGTTGTGCAAAAGTCGGCGGGCCTCGGGGTCTCCGCGCTTGGTCAAGCTGCGGCGACCGTCCTTTTGCCCTGATTTCGATACCCTTAAATCCATGCCCAGGAAGGCGATAAACGCATCCGCGTTGCTAAACTCCCCCCGCTGAAACGCCGTGAGCAGGCGCGCTCCGGTCAGAAATCCAATGCCCTCAACTTTCAGGCAACGCTTCAATTGGCCGAGCAAACCGGCTTGTTTGAGCTGATCGTTGATCGTCTTTTCGATCATCGTTTCAAGCCGCTGCATGGATTTTATTTGTTCAGCAAAAGCTGCCTTCAATAGCGGCTCATTCGACCAGCTCTGCACCAGGCCGACCCTTGCCTGGACCAAAGCCGCGCGGCGGCGGAAAAGGCTCAGGAGCTGGCGGTACAGCGGTGATGGCGGGGTCCAGGGGCGCAACTCCTCGGCTTCGTTCTTCAGGTAACGGGCCAGCAACTTGGCGTCCAAGGCGTCGGTTTTGGCGCGGATCTTCACGCCTTCGCGGTAATGTTTGAGTTCATAGCCGCCCACCATGTAAATCGTGCAACCGGCCGCATAGGCCAAATCAGCGAATTCCAAGTGGTAGATGTTTGTAGCCTCAATGGCAATAGACACGGGGCCGAGCAAGGCCTTCAGCCACTGCTTAATGGATGTTTTGGTGTTGGGAATCGCTTCAAGCAGATCGCTATCGGCCTGATAAATCACCAGTTCATTTTTGGCGACATCCACGCCAACGATCGGATTTGATAGAGCGACTGGCATTGCCACAGGATTTCCTCCGGGATAAGGTTTGAGCACTTGAAGGGCTCACCCAGAGGCGCAGGCTTGTTCCTATCGTCGGTCTAGCCAGATGCATTCTTTATCGGCGCTTGGGTGAAAGGAGGAGGGGCGAAATCTCCCACGGTCTGTGCTGCGTCAACAGTCAGAATCGAGCCTTGTCCCTCCTCCTCCCTTCAAGTCCTACCATACAAGCGAGCCTGCTCGCGAATGCGGTGTGCCAGCCGGCATCAATGTTGATTGTCAGAATGCATTCGCGAGCAGGCTCGCTCCCACATGAAGATTTTGGTGGTCTGAAGATCGAATTCCAGGCATAAAAAAAGCACCCCGAAGGGTGCTTTTTTCCTTTCGCGTGAAGCTTAGCGCTTCAGCGAAGCCGGCAGGTGCGGCTGGATCGCCGTCAGTACTGCCTTGAAGCATTTGGTGTTGCCGGCAACGATGTGGCCTTTTTCAAGGAAGTCGTGACCGCCGGTGAAGTCGCTCACCAGGCCGCCAGCTTCTTGAATCAGCAGGGCGCCTGCAGCCATGTCCCACTCGGACAGACCCGATTCCCAGAACGCGTCGAAACGACCGGCAGCGACATAAGCCAGGTCCAGGCTTGCCGAACCGGCACGGCGGATGCCGGCAGTCTGGCCAACCAGGGCGCGGAACATGCCCAGGTAGTTGTCGAGGTTGTCCATCTGGTCGTCACGGAACGGGAAACCGGTACCCAGCAGGGCGCCGTCAAGGCTGGTACGACCGCTGACGCGCAGGCGACGACCGTTCAGTTGAGCGCCGCGACCACGGCTGGCGGTGAATTCTTCCTGGCGAACCGGGTCCAGAACCACTGCGTGCTCCAGGCGGCCACGGTACTTACAGGCAATGCTGACAGCGAAGTGAGGAATGCCACGCAGGAAGTTGGTGGTGCCGTCCAGTGGATCGATGATCCACAGGTACTCTTCGCCTTCGATACCGGTGCCGGCGTGCATGCCGGTCTCTTCACCCTGGATCGAGTGATTCGGGTATGCCTTGCGCAGGGCGTCGATGATTTTCTGTTCGGCGGCGCGGTCTACCTCGGATACATAATCCTTGGCGTCTTTTTCGTCGACCTTGATGGTATCCAGGCGCTCGATGGAGCGGAAGATCAGTTCACTGGCGCTGCGGGCGGCGCGCAGCGCGATATTCAGCATGGGCTGCATGGATGTGTCACCTAAGGTTGTTAAAGAAAGCCGCGCATTCTATCAGAACTTTTCTTCAGGTGAAGGACGCTGTTCGCTTTCATAGCTTAACGGTAGGCTGTTCTGTAAGATTTGCACCCCTTTCCTGTGTCCGAGAGCGCCTCCCTTGCTGCAGAACATTCGTGTCGTCCTGGTCAATACCAGCCACCCCGGCAACATCGGCGGGGCCGCGCGCGCCATGAAAAACATGGGTCTGTCGCGATTGGTGCTGGTCGAACCGCGGGTCTTCCCGCACCACGAAGCCGATGCTCGTGCTTCCGGTGCCGGTGACATCCTTGAAAATGCGCAAGTCGTCGCCACCTTGGAAGATGCCTTGGTCGGCTGCAATCTGGTGCTTGGCACCAGCGCCCGTGACCGCCGCATTCCCTGGCCACTGCTGGATCCGCGCGAGTGCGGCACCAAAGTAGTCGAGGAAGCCGGGCAGGGCGCCGAAATCGCTCTGGTATTCGGTCGTGAAGATTCCGGTCTGACCAACGAAGAGCTGCAGCGATGTCACTTTCACGTGCATATCCCCTCCGACCCTGAGTTCAGTTCGCTGAACCTCGGCGCGGCGGTGCAGGTGTTGAGCTATGAGGTGCGCATGGCCTGGCTGGCCGCCCAAGGCCAGCCGAGCAAGATCGAGAAAGAAGAAGTGGCTTCGGTGAAAAGCGCCGAGCTGGCGACCATGGATGAATTGGAACGCTTCTATGAGCATCTGGAGCAGACACTGGTCGCCATCGAATTCCTCGATCCCGAGAAACCACGGCACTTGATGGCGCGCCTGCGTCGGTTGTACGGACGCAGCTCGGTCAGCCGGGCGGAAATGAATATTTTGCGTGGCATCCTCACGGAAACCCAGAAAGCGGCCCGTGGTGAGCTTCTTAAGCGGAAGGACTAAATGATGTTTGAGCGTTTGCGTGAAGATATCCAGAGCGTATTCCATCGAGACCCGGCGGCGCGTAACGCTTTTGAAGTCCTGACCTGCTACCCCGGCATGCATGCGATCTGGATCCATCGATTGGCCGGCATGCTCTGGCGCAACGAGCTGAAATGGCTGGCGCGGCTGGTGTCGAACTTCGGTCGCTGGCTGACCGGGATCGAGATTCATCCGGGGGCCAAGGTCGGTCGTCGTTTCTTTATCGACC
This sequence comes from Pseudomonas sp. Mb7, assembly GCF_054790525.1. Taxonomy (NCBI): domain Bacteria; kingdom Pseudomonadati; phylum Pseudomonadota; class Gammaproteobacteria; order Pseudomonadales; family Pseudomonadaceae; genus Pseudomonas; species Pseudomonas sp. Mb7. The sequence continues at coordinate 4,451,063 of NZ_CP186501.1, read as the reverse complement.
ATGGCATGGGTATCGTCATCGGTGAAACCGCCGAGATTGGCGATGACGTGACTATTTATCAGGGCGTGACCCTCGGCGGCACTAGCTGGAATAAGGGCAAACGCCACCCGACGCTGGGTGATGGTGTGGTCGTGGGCGCGGGCGCCAAGGTGCTCGGCCCGTTCACCGTCGGCGCTGGTGCCAAGGTTGGTTCCAACGCCGTGGTGACCAAAGAAGTGCCGCCGGGCGCCACTGTTGTCGGTATTCCCGGGCGCATCATCGTCAAGTCCGATGAAGAGCAGGATGCCAAGCGCAAGGCCATGGCCGAGAAGATCGGTTTCGATGCCTACGGCGTCAGCGAAGACATGCCTGACCCGGTGGCGCGCGCCATTGGTCAGTTGCTCGATCACCTGCAAGCGGTGGACGGGCGGCTGGAGGGGATGTGCGGCGCGCTGAAGGATCTGGGTAGCAATTACTGTGCGAAAGATCTGCCTGAACTGCGTGAAGAAGACTTCGCCTGCGTCAAAGGCAAAGACGAGTCCAAAGCCAGCTAGCGCCTCCTGTAGGAGCTGCCGAAGGCTGCGATCTTTTGATCTTGTCTTTCACAGAATCAAAAGATCGCAGCCTTCGGCAGCTCCTACAGAGGCTTGCGTCAACCGGTGTGCCATTAGGCCGCAGACCCTGCTATCATTCGCGCGCTCTTTTGCGGGTAAACCTGACTAAAGTACTAGGTCTTAAAGTTGACTTAAATACTCGGGAATTGCATACTCGCCCCATTCTGAACTCCGTGGTAACTGTCCATGCGACTGACTACAAAAGGCCGATACGCCGTGACCGCCATGCTCGACCTGGCGTTGCACGCGCAGCACGGGCCCGTGTCCCTGGCCGATATCTCCGAGCGCCAAGGCATCTCCCTGTCCTACCTCGAACAGCTGTTCGCCAAGCTGCGCCGCAGTAACCTGGTTTCCAGTGTTCGCGGCCCGGGTGGTGGCTACCAGTTGTCCCGCGAGATGCAGGGTATCCAGGTCGCCCAGGTGATCGATGCAGTAAATGAATCGGTCGATGCCACCAAATGCCAGGGCCAGGGCGATTGCCATTCCGGCGACACCTGCCTGACCCATCATCTGTGGTGCGATTTGAGCCTGCAGATTCACGAATTTCTAAGTGGTATCAGCTTGGCTGATCTTGTGACTCGCCGTGAGGTGCAAGAAGTAGCCCAGCGTCAGGACCAGCGCCGTTGCAACAGCAAGGCGCCACGCCTGGACAAGATTGAAGCGTCCGCCGTCGAATGACAGCCAGAGAGCTAGCGGCACGCCAGCCCTGATTTAGGAGATAGTCCATGAAATTGCCGATTTACCTTGATTACTCTGCGACCACCCCGGTTGATCCGCGTGTTGCGCAAAAAATGAGTGAATGCCTGCTGGTCGACGGAAACTTCGGTAACCCGGCGTCCCGTTCCCACGTGTTCGGCTGGAAGGCTGAAGAGTCCGTTGAAAACGCCCGTCGTCAGGTGGCCGATCTGGTCAACGCTGATCCGCGCGAAATCGTCTGGACTTCCGGTGCTACCGAGTCCGACAACCTGGCAATCAAGGGCGCGGCACATTTCTACGGCTCCAAGGGCAAGCACCTGATCACCTCCAAGATTGAGCACAAGGCTGTCCTCGACACCATGCGCCAACTGGAGCGTGAAGGTTTCGAGGTTACTTACCTCGAGCCGACCGAAGACGGTCTGATCACCCCGTCCATGATTGAAGCTGCACTGCGCGAAGACACCATTTTGGTCTCCGTAATGCACGTGAACAACGAAATCGGCACCGTTAACGACATCGCCGCGATCGGCGAAATGCTCCGCGCCAAGGGCGTTCTGTTCCACGTCGACGCCGCTCAGTCCACTGGCAAGGTCGAGATTGACCTGCAGAAACTGAAAGTCGACATGATGTCGTTCTCCGCCCACAAAACCTACGGCCCTAAAGGCATCGGCGCGCTGTACGTCAGCCGCAAGCCGCGTGTGCGCATCGAAGCGACCATGCACGGCGGCGGTCACGAGCGCGGCATGCGTTCCGGCACCCTGGCGACCCACCAGATCGTCGGTATGGGTGAAGCGTTCCGCGTAGCCAAAGAAGACATGGCTGCTGAAAACGTCCGTATCAAAGCCTTGAGCGACCGCTTCTACAAGCAGGTCGAGCATCTGGAAGAGCTGTACGTCAACGGCAGCCTGACCGCCCGCGTTCCGCACAACCTGAACCTGAGCTTCAACTACGTTGAAGGCGAGTCGCTGATCATGGCGCTCAAGGATCTGGCGGTATCGTCCGGTTCGGCCTGCACCTCGGCGTCGCTCGAGCCTTCGTACGTGCTGCGCGCCTTGGGCCGCAATGACGAACTGGCGCACAGCTCGATCCGCTTCACCTTCGGCCGTTTCACCACCGAAGAAGAAATCGACTACGCCGCGCAGAAAGTCTGCGAGGCCGTTACCAAGCTGCGCGCTCTGTCGCCGCTGTGGGACATGTACAAAGACGGCGTCGATATCTCGAAAATCGAGTGGGCGGCACACTAAATATAGAAGCCGCCAGATACAGATCCTGTAGCGACGCGGCGGTTTACGCAGCGCAGTTGCAGGGTCTCAAGAGCGGCCCTGATGAGTGAGGATTGAGAATCATGGCTTACAGCGAAAAGGTCATCGACCACTACGAAAACCCGCGCAACGTCGGCAAGATGAACGCGGAAGATCCTGATGTCGGCACCGGCATGGTCGGCGCTCCGGCGTGCGGCGACGTGATGCGTCTGCAAATCAAGGTCAACGACGCTGGCATCATCGAAGATGCCAAGTTCAAGACCTACGGCTGCGGTTCGGCTATCGCGTCCAGCTCCCTCGCCACCGAGTGGATGAAGGGTAAGACCCTAGACGAAGCAGAAACCATCAAGAACACTCAGCTGGCCGAAGAACTGGCCCTGCCGCCAGTGAAAATTCACTGCTCGGTACTGGCTGAAGACGCTATCAAAGCGGCTGTTCGCGATTACAAGCAGAAGAAAGGCTTGATCTGACTTTCTGGATTAGGCGACGAGTAAGGAGTCACCGATGGCTATCAGCATGACAGAAGCGGCTGCTCGACACGTGCGGCGCTCCCTCGACGGGCGCGGCAAAGGTGAAGGGATTCGTCTGGGTGTTCGCACCACAGGCTGTTCCGGCCTTGCCTACGTGCTGGAGTTTGTCGACGAGGTGGTTGCAGAGGATCAGGTGTTCGAGAGTCACGGCGAAAAAGTGATCATCGACCCGAAAAGCCTGGCCTACCTGGACGGCACCGAGCTCGATTTCGTCAAGGAAGGGTTGAACGAAGGCTTCAAGTTCAACAACCCCAACGTACGCGGTGAATGTGGCTGCGGCGAAAGCTTCAACATCTGAGGCTTGTCGTGGGTATTCCTTGTCATTTCGCTTTATTCGAGCTGCAACCGGGTTTCCGTCTGGATCTCGAGCAGTTGGCTACGCGCTATCGTGAGTTGGCGCGCGGCGTTCATCCTGATCGCTTTGCCGACGCTTCCGAGCGTGAGCAGCGGTCGGCACTCGAGCAGTCTGCGCGGCTCAACGACGCCTATCAGACGCTCAAGAGTCCGGCCCAGCGCGCACGCTACCTGCTGACCATCAGCGGGCATGAAGTGCCGATGGAAGTCACGGTCCATGATCCCGAGTTTCTTCTGCAGCAGATGCAATGGCGCGAAGAGCTCGAAGACCTCCAGGACAGTGCTGACCTCGAAGGTGTCGCCGTGTTCAAGCGGCGCTTGAAAGTGGCTCAGGAAGAACTCAATGAAAGCTTCGCAGCCTGTTGGGATGATGCGGCGCAACGCGAACAGGCCGAACGCCTGATGCGGCGCATGCAGTTCCTCGACAAGCTCACCTACGAAGTGCGCCAGTTAGAAGAGCGCCTCGACGATTAACCCAGTGCCGCTCCGGTCGCACGCCTGATATACAGATAAGTCCTGATCACGATGGCCCTACTGCAGATCGCCGAACCCGGCCAAAGTCCTCAACCGCACCAGCGTCGTCTGGCTGTGGGGATCGACTTGGGCACTACCAATTCGCTGGTCGCTGCGTTGCGCAGTGGTCTTTCCGAGCCGTTGGCTGACGCAAACGGGCAGGTCATCCTGCCGTCCGCTGTGCGTTACCACGCCGATCGCGTCGAAGTCGGCGAGTCGGCCAAACTGGCCGCCGCTTCCGATCCTTTGAACACCGTGCTGTCGGTCAAGCGCTTGATGGGTCGTGGTCTGTCCGACGTCAAGCAATTGGGCGAACAACTGCCCTACCGCTTTGTCGGTGGCGAATCGCACATGCCGTTCATCGATACCGTGCAAGGCCCGAAAAGCCCGGTCGAAGTCTCCGCCGATATCCTCAAGGTGCTGCGTCAGCGCGCTGAAGCGACGTTGGGTGGCGAACTGGTGGGTGCGGTGATCACCGTTCCGGCGTATTTCGACGATGCCCAGCGTCAAGCGACCAAGGATGCGGCCAAATTGGCGGGTTTGAACGTGCTGCGTCTGCTCAATGAGCCGACTGCGGCCGCTGTGGCGTACGGTCTGGATCAGCACGCTGAAGGCCTGGTCGCTATTTATGACCTCGGCGGCGGTACTTTCGATATTTCCATTCTGCGTCTGACCGGCGGTGTTTTCGAAGTTCTGGCCACTGGCGGCGATAGCGCGCTGGGTGGCGATGACTTCGATCACGCGATTGCCGGCTGGATCATCGAGAGCGCGGGTCTGTCCGCCGATCTCGATCCGGGCGCACAACGCAATCTGCTGCAAACCGCTTGCGCGGCCAAAGAAGCCCTGACCGATGCGGCCAGCGTTGAAGTGGCCTATGGCGACTGGAAAGCACAGCTGACCCGTGAAGCCTTCGATGCGCTGATCGAGCCGATGGTCGCTCGCAGCCTGAAAGCCTGCCGCCGCGCTGTCCGTGATTCCGGTATTGAGCTGGAAGACGTGCACGCCGTGGTCATGGTTGGCGGTTCGACGCGCGTTCCGCGTGTTCGCGAAGCCGTTGCCGAAGCCTTCGGTCGTCAGCCGCTGACCGAAATCGATCCGGATCAAGTGGTGGCCATCGGTGCCGCGATCCAGGCCGACACCTTGGCTGGCAACAAACGCGATGGTGGCGAACTGCTGCTGCTCGACGTGATTCCACTGTCCCTGGGGCTGGAAACCATGGGCGGCCTGATGGAGAAGGTGATTCCGCGCAACACCACCATCCCCGTCGCTCGCGCACAAGATTTCACTACTTATAAAGATGGCCAGTCGGCCATGGCGATCCACGTATTGCAGGGCGAGCGTGAGCTGATCAGTGACTGCCGCTCGCTGGCGCGCTTCGAATTGCGCGGCATTCCAGCGATGGTCGCCGGTGCGGCGAAGATTCGTGTGACCTTCCAGGTCGATGCCGACGGTCTGCTCAGCGTTTCCGCCCGTGAGTTGGGTTCAGGCGTTGAGGCAAGCATTCAGGTCAAGCCGTCCTACGGTCTGACCGACGGCGAAATCGCCAAGATGCTCAAGGATTCGTTCCAGCATGCCAATGACGACAAAGTCGCCCGCGTTCTGCGTGAGCAGCAAGTCGATGCCCAACGCTTGATCGAAGCGGTGCAGGGCGCTCTGGAGGCCGATGGCGAGCGTTTGCTCGACGCCGAAGAGCGCATGGTCATCGATCTGCAGTTGCAGGAACTGGCCGAACTGATGAAAGGCACTGATGGTTACGCCATCGAGCAGCAGACCAAGCGTCTGTCGCAAGTGACCGATGCTTTTGCTGCCCGCCGCATGGATCTGACGGTGAAAGCCGCTCTGTCGGGGCGCAATCTGAATGAAATCGAGGATATCTGATGCCGCAGGTCATTTTTCTGCCCCACGAGAAGTTCTGCCCTGAAGGCATGGTTGTAGAGGCTGCGCCCGGCACATCGATTCTCGAACTGGCCCACGAACACCACATCGAGATGGAAAGCGCTTGCGGCGGTGTCTGCGCTTGCACCACCTGCCACTGCATCATCCGCGAGGGTTTCGACTCGATGGAAGAGGCCGACGAGCTGGAAGAAGATTTCCTCGATCGTGCCTGGGGTCTGGAAGCGCAATCGCGTCTGGCTTGCCAGGCTATCGTTGGTGAAGAAGACATCACCGTCGAAATTCCGAAATATTCGCTTAACCATGCGGCCGAAGCGCCGCACTGACTGGTAAGACTGTCATGAGCTACGGTTGGAATGATGTTCAACGTATTGCAGAAGAATTGGCCGAGGCCCATGACGGCGTCGATCCGTATTCTGTAGGTTTTGTCCGTCTGCAGCAGATGATCCTGGATCTGCCTGACTTCGATAGCACTTCTGGCCGTGTCGGCGAGAAGGTGCTGGAAGCGGTTCAGGAGCTCTGGGCCAAAGAATTGGACTGATCGTCTCGCAGGTTAGGCAATACCCAAGAACCCGCGTATAATTCGCGGGTTTAATTTTTCGCAAATTACCGTTTCTGGAGTTACACCATGGCTGTTCAACGCACTTTCTCCATCATCAAGCCTGACGCTGTTGCAAAAAACGTCATTGGCGAAATCACCACTCGTTTCGAAAAAGCCGGCCTGCGCGTTGTAGCTTCGAAACTGAAGCAACTGTCCAAAGCTGAAGCTGAAGGCTTCTACGCTGAGCACAGCGCTCGTGGTTTCTTCGGCGACCTGGTTGCTTTCATGATCTCCGGTCCTGTTGTTGTTCAGGTTCTGGAAGGCGAAAACGCTATCGCTCTGAACCGTGAGCTGATGGGCGCTACCAACCCTAAAGAAGCTGCTGCCGGCACCATCCGCGCTGACTTCGCTGATTCCATCGACGCCAACGCTGTTCACGGTTCGGACTCCGAAGCCGCAGCTGCTCGTGAAATCTCGTACTTCTTCGCAGCTACTGAAGTAACCACTCGCTAAGCATTGGCTTAAGAGTGAAGGTGAATCCATGACTACATCGACTGTAAAAACCAACCTGCTGGGTCTGACTCAACAGGAAATGGAAAAATTCTTCGACTCAATCGGGGAGAAGCGTTTCCGTGCCGGTCAGGTAATGAAATGGATTCACCACTTTGGTGTCGATGATTTCGACGCCATGACGAACGTCAGCAAGGCCTTGCGCGACAAGCTCAAGGCCATTGCTGAGGTCCGTGGTCCGGAAGTGGTCAGCGAGGACATCTCCAGCGACGGCACCCGTAAGTGGGTGGTGCGCGTGGCGTCCGGCAGCTGCGTCGAGACCGTGTACATTCCCCAGGGCAAACGCGGCACTCTGTGCGTTTCGTCCCAGGCAGGCTGTGCCCTGGATTGCAGTTTCTGCTCCACCGGCAAGCAAGGCTTCAATAGCAACCTCACCGCCGCCGAAGTCATCGGTCAGGTGTGGATTGCCAACAAATCTTTCGGCAGTGTCCCGGCAACCGTCGACCGTGCCATCACCAACGTGGTGATGATGGGCATGGGTGAGCCATTGCTGAACTTCGACAACGTCGTCGCCGCCATGCATCTGATGATGGATGACCTCGGCTACGGGATCTCCAAGCGCCGCGTGACCCTGTCCACCTCGGGTGTGGTGCCGATGATCGATGAGCTGGCCAAGCACATCGACGTTTCCCTGGCGTTGTCCCTGCACGCACCGAATGACGCATTGCGTAACCAATTGGTGCCGATCAACAAGAAGTATCCGCTTAAGATGCTGCTCGAGTCGTGCCAGCGCTACATGTCCGCCCTTGGCGAGAAACGTGTGCTGACCATCGAGTACACCTTGCTCAAGGACATCAACGACAAGGTTGAACACGCCGTCGAGATGATCGAGCTACTGAAGAATATTCCGTGCAAGATCAACCTGATTCCGTTCAACCCGTTCCCGCATTCCGGGTACGAGCGGCCAAGCAACAACGCGATCCGTCGTTTCCAGGATCAGTTGCATCAGGCCGGTTTCAACGTCACCGTCCGCACCACCCGTGGTGAAGACATCGACGCTGCATGTGGTCAATTGGTAGGGCAGGTGCTGGATCGCACCCGTCGCAGCGAACGTTACATCGCCGTGCGCGAGTTGAGCGCCGACAGCGATCTGGCACAGAACGCCGCGAACACAAATTAAGAGAGGATCTCTATGTCCCTGCGCTTTGCGCTGCTGTTGCTGTTGGCCAGCCTGTGTGCTGGTTGTGTCCTGTCGGGTGACTACAACCCGATGAAGACCAGCAAGGGCCGCGATGAAGCGCGGGCTGCCTACGTGCAGTTGGGGCTGGGATACTTGCAGCAAGGCATGACCGAGCGTGCCAAGGTGCCGCTGAAGAAGGCGCTGGAAATCGACGGTTCCGATCCTGACGCCAACGCTGCCCTCGGGTTGGTGTTTCAGTCCGAAATGGAGCCTGAGCTGGCCGACGAACACTTCCGCAAGGCTTTGTCCTCCCGTCCCGCCGATGCGCGCATCCTCAACAACTACGGCAGTTTTCTCTACGAACAACAGCGTTATAAAGAAGCCTACGAGCGTTTTGAACAGGCCGCCGCCGATACCCTGTATCCTGAGCGTTCGCGTGTGTTCGAGAACCTCGGCATGACGGCGGCGAAGCTCGGTCAGCGTGATCTGGCACAGCAACAGCTGGAAAAAGCACTGCGTTTGAACCGTCAACAACCACGTGCTTTGCTGGAAATGGCTGAGTTGTCCTTCGAAGACAGGCATTATGTGCCCGCGCGAGACTATTACGACCGTTTCAGCCAGTTGACCGAACAAAATGCACGTAGTCTATTGCTCGGCGTTCGGCTGGCAAAAGTGTTTGAAGATCGCGACAAGGCCGCCAGTTATGGCCTGCAATTAAAACGACTCTATCCCGGTACGCCGGAATATCAGCAATACCTGTCGGAGCAATGATGAAAGCGGCGCATCCCGAAGTTGTAGCAGCGAATCGCGTTAACCCCGGTGAGACCCTGCGCCAGGCCCGCGAAAGCAATGGCTGGTCGCTGGCCGAAGTGGCCCTCAAGCTCAACCTCACCGTGACTTCCCTGAGCAATCTTGAAGCCGGCGCTTTCGACAAGCTGCCGGGGCATACCTTCGCTCGCGGTTACATTCGCGCTTATGCCAAATTGCTCGGCATGGACCAGACCGTTCTGGTTCAGCAGTTCGACCAGTCCACCGGTACCGACTCCCAGGGCAGCAACGTGCATGCCCTTGGCCGTATCGAAGAGCCTGTGCGGGTTTCCCACACCATTTTGCGTATTGTCAGCCTGCTGTTGCTGATCGCGGTCATCGGCGGCGGTTTCGTCTGGTGGCAGGATCAGACATCCCAGCGCACCAAGGACCTGACGTCGCTGGCGCCTGAGCACGTTGAAGTCGAAGGTGCTGACGGCACCACCCAGATTCACCCGATCGATGAGCCGGAAGACCAGGCTGTCGAGGAAAACCAGGCCGATACTTCAACGGCGTTGGCGCTGCCTCAGTCTGAAACCACCGCTGAGTCCACCGGTGCCGAAGCTGCTGCGCCAGCGACTGCTCCAGCAGCTCCAGTCGCTCCGGCCACCACGCCAACTGCTCCGGTTCACACCCCAGCGCCAGTTGTCGCTAACCCGGCCACTCCAGCGCCAAACACTCCGGTCACTCCAGCGCCGACCGTCACTGCTCCGGTAGCCCCTGCGGCATCAGCAGCTACCGCAGAAGCGGCTGCTCCGGTGGTTGGCGATGGTCAGGTACAACTGCAGTTCAGTGCCGATTGCTGGGCACAAGTGACCGATGGCCGTGGCAAAGTGATTTTCAGTGGTCTGAAGCATAAAGGCGATAGCGTCACCGTTTCCGGCAAGCCGCCGCTTAACGTACGTCTGGGCGTTGCCCGCGCCGCGCAGGTCAGCTACAACGGCCAGCCGGTCGATATCGCTCCGTTCACCAGTGGCGAGACTGCTCGCCTGAAGTTGGGTCAATAAGTCATGCACGGCGAATCTCCAATCAAACGTCGCGTTTCGCGCAAGATCTGGGTCGGCAACGTACCGGTGGGCGGCGATGCGCCGATCGCGGTACAGAGCATGACCAACAGCGACACCAATGACGTTGCCGCCACTGTTGCGCAAATCAACCGTCTGGAAGCCGCTGGCGTCGACATCGTCCGCGTCTCGGTGCCGGACATGGACGCCGCCGAGGCGTTCGGCAAGATCAAACAACTGGTCAAAGTGCCGTTGGTTGCCGACATCCACTTTGACTACAAGATCGCTCTGCGCGTGGCCGAACTGGGCGTGGACTGCCTGCGTATCAACCCGGGCAACATCGGTCGTGAAGACCGTGTTCGGGCGGTGGTCGATGCAGCGCGTGATCGCGGCATTCCGATCCGCATCGGCGTCAACGCCGGCTCGCTGGAAAAAGACCTGCAGAAGAAATACGGCGAGCCGACCCCTGCTGCGCTGGTCGAATCTGCTTTGCGTCACGTTGAGCACCTCGAACGCCTGAATTTCCAGGACTTCAAGGTCAGCGTTAAGGCCTCTGACGTGTTCATGGCCGTCGAAGCCTACCGCTTGCTGGCGAAAGAAATCGTTCAGCCGCTGCACCTGGGCATCACCGAAGCCGGTGGATTGCGTTCGGGCACAGTGAAATCCGCCGTGGGCCTAGGTATGCTGCTCGCCGAGGGGATTGGCGATACTATCCGCATCTCGCTGGCGGCCGACCCGGTCGAGGAAGTGAAGGTCGGTTACGACATTCTCAAGTCTTTGCATCTGCGTTCCCGTGGCATCAACTTCATCGCCTGCCCGAGTTGCTCGCGGCAGAACTTCGATGTGGTGAAAACCATGAACGAGCTGGAAGGGCGCCTTGAAGACCTGCTGGTGCCGCTGGATGTCGCGGTGATCGGTTGTGTGGTCAACGGCCCCGGCGAAGCCAAGGAAGCCCATATCGGCTTGACCGGCGGCACGCCAAACCTGATTTACATCGACGGCAAGCCGTCGCAGAAACTGACGAATGACAATCTGGTGGACGAGCTGGAAAAGCTGATCCGCCAGAAAGCGGCCGAAAAGGTCGAAGCTGACGCTGCGGTTATTGCGCGCGGCTGAGCCTGATTGAAGCGCCGAACGAATTTAAGGATTTAAAGTGAGCAAGTCTCTGCAAGCCATTCGTGGCATGAATGACATACTGCCCGAGCAGACCCCGTTGTGGCGTTATTTCGAGGGCACCGTTGCGCGTTTGCTGGATAACTACGGTTACAAGCAGATTCGCATGCCGATCGTTGAATTCACCGAGCTATTCAAGCGCTCGATCGGTGAAGTGACCGACATCGTCGAAAAAGAGATGTACACCTTCGAAGACCGCAACGGCGACTCCCTGACCCTGCGTCCGGAAGGCACCGCGGCGTGCGTGCGTGCCGTACTCGAGCACGGCATCACCGGCGGTGGCCAGGTGCAGAAACTCTGGTACATCGGCCCGATGTTCCGCCACGAGCGTCCGCAGAAAGGCCGTTATCGTCAGTTCCACCAGATCGGTCTGGAAGTGTTCAACCTCGACGGCCCGGACATCGACGCCGAGCTGATCACCATGACCTGGCGTCTGTGGGGCGAGCTGGGCATTCGTGATGCGGTCAAGCTCGAACTCAACAGCCTCGGCACCAGCGAGTCCCGTGGGCGTTATCGTGAAGCGCTGGTCGAGTATCTCTCGGCGCACCACGACAAACTCGACGAAGACAGCCAGCGTCGCCTGAAAACCAACCCGCTGCGCGTGCTCGACACGAAAAATGCCGACACTCAAGCGGTGCTGGTCGATGCGCCGAAAATGGCCGATTACCTCGACGACGAATCCCGTGCGCACTTTGAAGGTTTGAAAGCGCGTCTGGATGCCGTCGGCATTCCTTACGTGCTCAACCCGAAACTGGTGCGCGGCCTCGATTACTACAGCAAAACCGTATTCGAATGGGTCACCGACAAACTCGGCGCCCAGGGCACTGTTTGCGCGGGCGGTCGTTACGACGGTCTGGTCGAGCAAATGGGTGGCAAGCCGACCACCGGCGTCGGTTTCGCCATGGGCATCGAACGTCTGGTGCTGATGCTGGAAACCCTGGAGCAGATCCCGGAAGAAATCTCCCGTCAGGTCGATGTCTATCTGTGCGCCTTCGGTGAAGAAGCCGAGCTGGCCGGTCTGGCTCTGGCTGAACGTGTTCGTGATCAACTTCCAAACCTGCGTCTGCAAGTCAATGCCGGCGCCGGCAGCTTCAAAAGCCAGTTCAAGAAGGCCGACAAGAGCGGTGCGCTGTACGCACTGATCCTCGGTGACGACGAAATGGCCCAGCAAGTGGTAGGTTTCAAACCCCTGCGTGGCCAGGGCGAACAACAAAGCATTGCCTGGGATGCGCTCGCCGCTCACCTGGCCACCTGCGTCGTGCAGGGTTGAAGCTGTCCAAACAGCCGATTTAGCGATTAAGGAGTATTGGGGTGTCGAGTACCGAAGACGAACAGTTGGCGGATTTGAAGGACTGGTGGACACGCAACGGCAAACCTCTGGTCACTGGCGGCCTGTTGGCGCTGGTCATCGTGTTCGGCTGGCAGGCTTATCACAAGTATCAGAGCAACCAGTCGCAAGGCGCCTCGGTGCTCTATCAGCAACTGCTGGAAACCACGCTGACGCCTGACGGCAAGCCTGATGCGGCCCGCGTTGCGGATCTGGCCGGCAAGCTCAACAGCGAATTCAGCGGTTCCGCCTACGCGCAGTACGGCAGCCTGTTCGTCGCCAAAGTGGCGGTCGACAGCGGCAAGCTGGATGACGCCGCGACCGAACTGAAAGCCATTGTCGACAAACCGGCCAACCCGGCGCTGGGCGAAATCGCCCGTCAGCGTCTGGCGCAGGTACTCGGCGCGCAGAACAAGGCTGAAGATGCCCTGAAACTGCTCGACGGTGATGCCGACAAAGCATTCCTGGCCACTCGCGAAGAACTCAAGGGCGACCTGCTGGTACAGCTGGGCCGTACCGATGACGCGAACAAGGCGTATCAAAAAGCCAAGGCGGCACTGTCGGATGAAGCGGCGGTCGGTGGCCTTCAAATCAAGCTCGACGACCTGGCCAAAGGGGATGCGTGACGTGATCCGTTGGAAGCATGCAGCATTGCTGGCTCTGGCCCTTCTGGCCGCGGGTTGCAGCAGCAACAGCAAGAAAGAATTGCCACCGGCTGAACTGACCGACTTCAAAGAAGAAGTGGTTCTTCACAAGCAGTGGAGTCGTTCGATCGGTGACGGTCAGGGCGAAACCTACAACATGCTGGTGCCGGCGATCGACGGTGACACCATCTACGCCGCCGATGTAACCGGCGTGGTGATGGCCATGGATCGCGGCAATGGCGACGTGAAATGGAAGCAGGATCTTGACCTGCCTGTCTCCGGCGCCGTTGGCGTGGGTTACGGTCTGGTTCTGATCGGTACGCTGCGCGGCGAAGTCGTTGCTCTGGACACCAGCAACGGTGAAGAGAAGTGGCGCGCTCGTGTGAACAGCGAAGTCCTCGCGCCGCCAGCCAACAACGGCGACGTGGTGGTGGTACAGACTCAGGACGATCGTCTGATCGGTCTGGATGCTTCCACCGGTACTCAGCGCTGGGTGTATGACAGCACCCCGGCCGTGTTGACCCTGCGTGGCACCAGCGCACCGCTGGTTACCAACCGCCTCGCGGTGGCTGGCCTGTCGACCGGTAAAGTGGTCGCTCTGGACATTTCCAACGGCGTGCCGGTCTGGGAACAACGGATCGCGATTCCACAAGGTCGTTCGGAACTGGAGCGCGTAGTCGACATCGACGGCGGTCTGCTGTTGTCCGGCGGTACGCTGTACGTTGCCAGCTATCAGGGTCGCGTGGCGGCACTGGATCTGGAAAGCGGTCGTCAACTCTGGCAGCGCGATGCGTCGAGCTACGCCGGTATCGCTCAGGGTTTCGGTAGCGTTTACGTGAGCCTGTCCTCGGGCACCGTTGAAGGCGTCGACGAACGTTCCACCACAGCATTGTGGAGCAACGATTCGCTGGCTCGTCGTCAACTGTCGGCTCCGGAAGTGTTCTCCAGCTATGTTGCAGTCGGTGACCTGGAAGGTTATCTGCACCTGCTGAGCCAGGTTGACGGTCGTTTCGTCGGCCGTGAGCGCATCGACAGCGACGGCCTGCGTGCCCGTCCGCTGGTGGTGGGTGACACGATTTATGTCTATGGCAACAGCGGCAAACTGGAAGCCCTGACCATCAAGTAACAACTATGCTTGGGGTTAAACCCCCAGGCGGCCCCGGATTCATGGGGCTTGCAGCGCTAACAGGCGTTGCCCCGAGCACCAGCCGCTGCCTCGCAGCGGCTTTTGTATTTTCTGAAATAACGAAGTGGAGAGCCGCATGGTTCCCGTAATCGCCCTGGTGGGCCGACCGAACGTCGGCAAGTCCACCTTGTTCAACCGCCTGACCAGGACTCGCGACGCCATCGTCGGCGACTTGTCCGGTCTGACCCGTGATCGCCAGTACGGTGAGGCCAAGTGGCAAGGGCGTTCCTACATTCTGGTCGACACCGGTGGTATCTCCGGTGACGAGCACGGTATGGACGAAAAAATGGCCGAGCAGTCGCTGCTGGCCATTGAAGAAGCGGATGTTGTGCTGTTCCTGGTAGATGCCAAGGCCGGTTTCACCGCCGCCGACCAGATGATCGCCGAGCACCTGCGCAAACGTAACAAGCGTTCCTACGTGGTCGCCAACAAGGTCGACAACATCGACCCGGAAATGGCCCGCGCTGAATTCGCCCCTCTGGGCATGGGCCACGCGATCCCGATCGCCGGTGCTCACGGCCGTGGCATCACCCAGATGCTGGAAATCGCCCTGGGTGATTTCCCGAGAGACGAAGAAGAGCCAGAAGAAGGCGAGGAAGAGATCGTTGCCGAAGGCGAGGAAGCCAAGCGCATTCCTGGCCCGAGCGAAAAAGACGGGATCAAGATCGCCATCATCGGTCGTCCGAACGTCGGCAAGTCGACCCTGGTCAACCGCATGCTCGGTGAAGACCGGGTTATCGTCTATGACCAGCCGGGCACCACTCGCGACAGTATCTACATCCCGTTTGAACGGAATGAAGAGAAGTACACGCTGATCGACACCGCCGGTGTGCGCAAGCGCGGCAAGATCCACGAAGAAGTCGAAAAATTCTCCGTGGTGAAAACCCTGCAGGCGATCAAAGACGCCAACGTGGTGATCTTCGTGATGGACGCCCGCGAAGGCGTGGTCGATCACGACCTCAACCTGCTGGGCTTCGCCATCGAATCCGGTCGTGCACTGGTGATCGCGATCAACAAGTGGGACGGCATGACGCCGAGCGAGCGCGACTTCGTCAAGGTCGAGCTGCAACGTCGCCTGTTCTTCGTTGACTACGCCGACATCCACTTCATCTCGGCCCTGCACGGCACTGGCGTGGGTAACCTCTACGCGTCCGTACAGAACTCGTTCAAGTCGGCGGTCACCCGCTGGCCGACCAACCGTCTGACCCAGATTCTGGAAGACGCGGTGGGCGAGCACGCGCCACCGATGGTCAACAACCGCCGGATCAAGCTGCGCTACGCACACTTGGGTGGTGCGAACCCGCCGATCATCGTGATCCACGGTAACCAGATCGAGAAAGTGCCGAAGTCGTACGTGCGCTATCTGGAGAACACTTACCGCCGTGTGCTGAAGCTGGTCGGTACGCCGATCCGCATCGAGTTCAAGGGCGGCGAGAACCCGTACGAAGGCAACAAGAACACGCTGACCGACCGCCAGGTCAACAAGAAGCGTCGCTTGATGTCGCACAACAAGAAAGCCAGCAAGAAGCGCCGCGACAAGAAGTAAGGTGCGGCTCGTTGATCGTTCCCATGCTCCGCGTGGGAATGTATCCCGTGACGCTCTGCGTCACATAAGCGGTGGACGCAGAGCGTCCAAGGCTGCATTCCCACGCAGAGCGTGGGAACGATCAACATGAGAGAAGGGTGCCATCCGGCGCCCTTTTTTTATGGGCGCCGGATGGGCTATCCTCGGGCTCTCCCGCGCCGTCGTCAGAGCCGGGTGTTGAGCAGGGAACCCCCGATGATCACCAGTAAGCTGCCGAATGTCGGCATCACTATTTTCACGCAGATGTCTCAGCTCGCGGCCCAGACCGGAGCGATCAACCTGTCCCAGGGTTTTCCTGACTTCGACGGCCCGCAGTCCCTGCGTGATGCGGTCGGTCGGCACATCGCCAGTGGCCACAACCAGTATTCACCGATGACTGGCCTGCCGGCGCTGCGCGAGCAGATTGCGGCGAAAATCGCTCGCAGCTATGGCGTGCAAGTCAATGCCGACAGTGAAGTGACGGTCACGCCGGGCGCGACCCAGGCAATCTTCTGTGCGATTCAGGCGGTTATCCACAGCGGCGACGAAGTCATCGTGTTCGATCCGTGCTACGACAGCTACGAACCGGCGACGGAGTTGGCGGGCGGTCGTTGCGTACATGTACAACTGAATCCAAACGACTTCTCCATCGATTTCGATCAACTCGCTGCTGCCCTGAGTCCGCGCACGAAAATGATCGTCATCAACACCCCGCACAACCCGAGCGGCGCGCTGATCAGTCGTGCAGAACTCGATCAACTGGCAGAGTTGATCCGTGGTCGCGACATCTACCTGATCAGCGATGAAGTCTACGAACACCTGGTGTTCGACGGCGTACCGCACGTCAGCGTGCTGGCCCATGAAGAGCTGTATCAGCGCGCATTCGTGGTCAGCTCGTTCGGCAAGACCTATCACGTCACCGGCTGGAAAACCGGTTACGTCGTCGCGCCGCCAGCGCTGACCACCGAACTGCGCAAGGTCCACCAGTACGTCAGTTTCTGCGGCGTCACGCCGTTGCAATATGCGCTGGCCGATTACATGGCCGAGCACCCGGAACACGTCGAAGAGTTGCCGGGTTTCTATCAGGCCAAGCGCGATCTGTTCTGCGATCTGCTGGCGCCGTCGCGCTTCACCTTCACCCGAGTCACTGGCACCTACTTCCAGTTGGTCGATTACTCGCAGATCCGTCCTGACCTGAATGACGTCGAGATGGCCATGTGGATGACCCGCGAACACGGCGTGGCGAGTATTCCGGTGTCGGTGTTCTACCAGAACCCACCGCAAGGCCAGCGCCTGGTGCGCCTGTGTTTTGCCAAACGCGAGGAGACGTTGCGTGAAGCGGCGGCAAAACTATGCGTGATCTGAGTGCGTTACCTGATCTGAACCTGGCGCTGATCCAGACCAGCCTGGCCTGGCATGACCGCCAGGCCAACCTTGAACATTTCGAGGTGTTGCTGGAGCAGGCGTGGGGGGCGGATCTGATCATCCTGCCGGAAATGTTCACCACTGGATTCTCCATGGAATCCGAAACCCTTGCCGAAGCCGAGAATGGCCCGACCAGCAAATGGCTGCGGGTTCAGGCGGCAAAGCTCGATGCAGTCATTACCGGCAGCGTGATCATTCAGGCCGCCGACGGCAGCCATCGCAATCGCCTGCTGTGGGCGCGACCGGACGGTGAAGTGCTGCATTACGACAAGCGTCACCTGTTCCGCATGGCCGGCGAGCACAATCACTACACCCCCGGCGAACGTCAGGTGCAGTTCGAACTCAAGGGCTGGCGCATCCGTCCGCTGATCTGCTACGACCTGCGCTTCCCGGTGTGGAGCCGCGATGCGCAGGACACTGATCTGTTGCTGTACACCGCCAACTGGCCGGGCGCGCGGCGTCTGCACTGGAATCGCCTGTTGCCGGCGCGAGCCATCGAAAACCTTTGCTATGTGGCGGCGGTGAATCGCGTCGGCACGGACGGCAAGGGCTTCGCCTACACTGGTGACAGTCAGGTGCTGGATTTCCAGGGGGAAACCTTGCTGGCGGCGGGGGAGGCGGACGGGGTGTTCAAGGTGGTTTTGGAGGCGGCGTCACTGGCGGCATATCGCGAGCGCTTTCCGGCGAATCTGGATGCCGACACCTTCGAGTTCACCTGAGGTAACTGATCGTTCCCACGCTCTGCGTGGGAATGCAGCCCGTGACGCTCCGCGTCACTGGACGCAGAGCGTCCCTTGAGGCATTCCCACGCAGAGCGTGGGAACGATCGCAAGCAAAAAAAGGCCCCGGAGTTTGCACGCCGGGGCCTTTTGCATTTCAGCGATCGATTACGCCGCTTTCGCCTCAGGCTGGCTCAGTGAGCGGTTCAGCGCGCTGAACAGGGCCTTGAAGCTGGCCGTGGTGATGTTTTCATCGATGCCCACGCCGTGCACTGCACGTTCGCCGTTCACACGCAGCTCGATGTACGCCGCTGCTTTGGCGTTGGTGCCTGCGCCGATCGCGTGTTCGTTGTAGTCCATGATCTCCACCGGAATCGGCAGGCCAGCGACGAGTGCTTCCAGTGCACCGTTGCCCTTGCCGCGCCAGTGCAGGTTGGTTTCGCCCTGACCTTTGCTTGCCACTTCCACTTCGACGGCGCTGTTGCCGTTTTCTTCCTGCAGGCGATGGCTGACCAGCGCATACGGGGTGTTGGCTTGCAGGTATTCGCTGATCAACAACGAGTGAATCTGTTTGGCGGTCATCTCCAGGCCCAGACGATCGGTTTCACGCTGCACAACCTGGCTGAATTCGATCTGCATGCGACGTGGCAGGCTGATGCCGTACTCCTGCTCCAGCAAGTAGGCGATGCCGCCCTTGCCCGACTGGCTGTTGACGCGAATCACCGCCTCGTAGCTGCGGCCGATGTCGGCCGGGTCGATCGGCAAGTACGGCACTTCCCACAGTGCATCCGGTTTCTGCTGGGAGAAGCCTTTACGGATCGCATCCTGGTGCGAGCCGGAGAACGCAGTGTGTACCAGGTCACCAACGTACGGGTGACGCGGGTGAACCTGAATCTGGTTGCACTCTTCGACCACTTTGCGCACGCCGTCGATGTCGGAGAAGTCCAGCTGCGGGTCAAGACCCTGGGTGTACATGTTCAGAGCGACGGTGACGAGGTCAACGTTACCGGTACGCTCGCCGTTGCCGAACAGGCAGCCTTCGACGCGATCGGCGCCGGCCATCAGGCCCAGCTCGGTAGCGGCGACGCCGGTGCCACGGTCGTTGTGGGTGTGCAGGCTGATGATCACGCTGTCACGACGGTTGATGTTGCGGCCGAACCACTCGATCTGGTCGGCGTAGACGTTCGGGGTCGCGCACTCAACGGTAGCCGGCAGGTTGAGGATCATCTTGTGCTCAGGCGTCGGGTTCCACACCTCGATCACCGCGTCACAGACTTCCTTGGCGAATTCCAGCTCGGTAGCGCTGAAGGTTTCCGGCGAGTATTCGAAGGTCCACTCGGTGTCCGGCTGCATCGCCGCGTATTTGACGAACAGCTTGGCCGCGTTCACGGCGATGGCCTTGATACCGTCCTTGTCCTGGTTGAAGACGATGCGACGGAAAGAAGGCGAGGTGGCGTTGTACAAGTGAACGATGGCTTTTTTCGCACCGCGCAGGGATTCGAAAGTACGCTCGATCAAATCTTCACGGCCCTGGGTCAGCACCTGAATGGTGGTGTCGTCCGGGATGTGGCCTTCTTCGATCAGGGTACGCACGAAGTCGAAGTCGGTTTGCGAAGCGGCCGGGAACGAGGCTTCGATTTCCTTTACACCGACCTGCACCAGGGTTTTCCAGAAGCGCAGCTTTTTCACCGCGTCCATCGGTTCGATCAGCGACTGGTTGCCGTCACGCAGGTCGGAACTGCACCAGATCGGCGCGGTGTCGATGGTTTTCGACGGCCAGGTGCGATCCGGCAAGTTGATGACGGGAAACGCGCGGTATTTCGAAGACGGATCTTTGAGCATGCTCATCGGGAAATTCCTTATTGTCTGGGCCGAAAAAAGGCGGCCTGCCGGTGTTACGAATGTTCTTGGAAAAGCGTGGGACGAGGTGCCGCGATTCAGCCTGGCAGTCGTGCGCTGACGAGGCACAGGCTGCGGTGCTGGCGAAGCTGAATGAGGGTGTGAGAGGTTTTCATGCCTTCAACCCTAACCGCGGGGGGAGAGGTTGGCAAGCAGTCGGAAAAAATTGAGAGGAATACTCGGAAAGCGAGGCTATGCAGGATTTTATTGCGCTTAAGGCGGTGGATCTTATTGATGTTTGCGTGAGGTTAGATTGGGGCGCAATTGAGTTTTTGAAGATTCATTGAGTGTGGCGGTGTTTTATAGGCCGCCTTCGCGAGCAGGCTCGCTCCCACAGGGGATCTTTGTTGTGAATAAGATCCAGTGTGGGGCCGAGCCTGCTCGCGAAGAGGCCGGTCGCCTCAACACATATTTAAGGTTGAAAGGCGCCAATGAAAATCGCCGGATCCACCCGCGCATCATTCAGGCTGACATTCCAGTGCATGTGCGGCCCGGTTGCCCGGCCCGTCGAGCCGACTTTGCCAACCACCGCGCCCCGCGCCAGTTGATCACCGACTTTCACATCAATCTTCGACATATGGCAGAACATGCTGATAAAGCCCTGCCCATGGTCGACAAACACGGTGTTGCCATTAAAGAAGTAGTTGCCGATCAGAATCACTTTGCCCGCCGCCGGAGTCTTGATCGGCGTGCCCGCTGGCACGGCAAAGTCGAGACCCGCGTGGGGATTGCGTTCTTCACCATTAAAGAAACGACGCACGCCAAACTTGCTCGACAGCGGCCCGTTGACTGGTTTATCCAACAACAGATTGCTCGGCGTGTTCGGGCTGAAGCTGCGATACGCCTTGATCTGCTCGGCCAGTTCACCCTCGATGCGTTTGAGGTTCGACTGATCCGGGTTTACTTGCTGTTTGTTCTTCAGGGTGATGCGCTGTTCCGGGTATTTCTTGTTGCCCACGGTGAATGGCAGATTGCGCCCGCCGCTGCTGATCTGCTGCGCGCCCGGCTTCACCGTCAACGGCACGCCGACAATCGCCAGCCAGTTGTTCTGCTCTTTCACCACCAGCACCGGTTTGCCCTGATACGTGGCTTTCGGTGCCTGCGCGGCGGTGCCCAGATCAACCACCGCCACACCGCCCGGCACCGGTTTGTTCAGTAGCCGGGTGATGTAACTGTCGGCGTGGGCATTGAAGGTCAGGCAGAGCAAAAACAGTGGAGCGAGAAAGCGCGGCATGGATCAGTCCAGTAAAGAGAGAGTGACAGGCGTCAGGTGATTGTCCTCGACGCGCACTTGCAGTTCGCCTTCGCCGAGTTTGGCTTTGAGGCGCTGGCCGGTGTGGGTCTGTGCAGCGTTGCGAATCGCATGGCCACGCTCATCGAGCAAAATGCTGTAACCGCGACCGAGCGTCGCCAATGGGCTGACCACGTGCAGCGTCTGCATCTGACTGTGCAATTGCAGGCGCCGGTTTTTTAGACCTTCGCGCATGGCGCGAGGCAAGCGTTCGGCGAGGCTGTCGAGTCGCTGGCGCAACATCGCCAATTGCCGCCCCGGATGCTGGCCGGCGAGGCGTGTTTCCAGGCGGATCAGGCGCTCGCGACGGGTATTGAGATGGCGCTCGAACGCCCGACGCATGCGCATGTCCAGATCATCCAGGCGCTGAGCCTGTTGGCGCAGACGTTCGCCGGGATGGCGCAAGCGACGGGCCATGCCTTCCAAGCGCAGACGATCACGCATCAAACGGTCGCGCATGCGCATCACCAAGCGCCGATGCAGGCTTTCGACCTGACGGATCAGATGACTGGAATCGGGCGCGAGTAATTCGGCAGCCGCAGACGGCGTCGGTGCGCGCACGTCGGCAACAAAGTCGCTGATCGACACATCGGTTTCATGGCCGACGGCGCTGACAATCGGCGTCACGCAGGCATCAACGGCACGGGCTACAGCTTCTTCGTTGAAGCACCAGAGGTCCTCCAGCGAGCCGCCGCCACGGGCGAGGATCAGTGCGTCGAAACCACGGGCATCGGCCATTTTCAGCGCGCGGACGATTTGCGCGGTGGCTTCCCGGCCTTGTACGGCAGTCGGAATCAGCGTCAGTTGCACCTGCGGCGCACGGCGGCGGAATACGCTGATGATGTCGCGAATCACCGCGCCGGTTGGCGAGCTGATGATGCCGATGCGCTGCGGATGCGCGGGCAACGGCACTTTGCGTTCGGCACTGAACAGACCTTCGGCGCTGAGCTTTTCCTTCAGCGCATCGAAGGCCAGACGCAGTGCACCGTCACCGGCAGGTTCGACAGTGTCGAGAATCAACTGATAGTCGCCACGGCCTTCGAACAGCGAAACCTTGCCACGCACCTTCACCGCCAGGCCGTCCTTCAACGCCTGACGCACTCGCGCAGCGTTCTGCCGGAACAGCGCGCAACGCACCTGCGCGCCGCTGTCCTTGAGGGTGAAATAGATGTGGCCGGACGCCGGGCGCGCGAGGTTGGAGATTTCGCCTTCGACCCAGATGTTGCTGAACACGTCTTCGAGCAACACCCGCGCGCGGCCGTTGAGCTGGCTGACGGTCAGGACCTCACGGTCCAGGCCAAGTCTTGCAAAGGGATCTTTAATCATGGGGCGCAGTTTAAAGGCATTTGCCGTCGAATCACCATGACACCGCACAAAACCCTGTGGGAGCGAGCCTGCTCGCGAAAGCTTCTTATCCTTCGACATCTTCAGTGGCTGACAGTCCGCTTTCGCGAGCAGGCTCGCTCCCACAAGGGGGATTGGTGAAGGTCTGGAGGAAGTGTTGGATCAGCGGGGTCGGATTCTGTGGGTAGGCGAGGGCGACGGTGCTTTGGCAATCGGGATCGGTCAGCGGCAGAAATCGTACGCCGCTTGGGGCGATGTCCTGCATCGATTCCGGCAGCAGGGCGATGCCGAACCCGGCCTGAATCAGCTGGAGCTGGGTGGTCTTGCGCGACATGACCCGCGCCGCTTGCGGAAAGAAGCCCTGACGCATGCACAGGTCAGCACACAGATAGCTCAGGCCGCCACGCTGTGGATGCGGGATCGAGATGAACGCTTCGTCCTTCAGTTGGGCCAGATCGACACGCTCAGCCTCGGCCAATCGATGATTCATCGGCACTGCCAACAGCAACCGTTCAGTAAACAGCGGCACAATCTGAATACCTTCGCGCTGGCGCAACACTGGCAGGCGCAGCAGGCCGACATCGAGGCGTCCTTCGACGAGTTCTTCCAGTTGCGCTTCCGAAGAGAGTTTGCCGATATCCAGTGACACGCCAGGCTGTTGCTGCAGATAAGCGCCGAGATCACTGAGCACCCGGCCACTGATAGACACAGTGCTGGAGTGACTGAGGCGCAAGGTGCCGAGCTGGCCATTGCCGACTTCGGTGGCCATGGCGCTAGCCTTGCTCAGCTCATTGAGCAGATTTCTGGCGCGCGGCAAAAACGCTTCGCCTGCTGCAGTCAGGCGAGGCAGGCGCGCGGTGCGTTCGAACAGCGGGGTCTGCAGGCGCGTCTCCATGTCCTTGATCTGCCGGCTCAGCGCCGATTGCGCAACGAATAAACGTTCAGCGGTGGCACTGAAGCTGCCGCATTCGGCAATTTCGACGAAGTAACGCAATTGACGGGTTGAAAGCACCAGGTATGCCTTTTTGAGATGGGGGAGCGACTTTGAAGATATTAGTCGCAACCCTCGGCGCTGGCTAAAGTCATCTGAGGCTTATTAAGGAAGCGGAACGATGAGTGTGGCGGGGTTGTTGAGTGAATGGGCGTGGGGCGCTGGCGGCTGGGCGGTGATTGGGTTGGGCATCGCATTGGCTTACATCGTGTTCGGCATTGCCGGATTTGGCACTGCATTGGTGGCGGGGCCGATTCTGATTCTGTTCATGCCGTTGTCGAAGATTGTGCCGTTGCTGGTGCTGCTGGATTTTGTCGCGGCGTTCGGCAACCTGCTGCCGTCGCGGCGGGATGTGGCCAAGCCGGAGTTGTTGCGGCTACTGCCGTGCATGGCGCTGGGCTGCACGCTGGGAGTGATTTTCCTGCTTAATCTGAAATCCGATCTGTTGCTGTTGTTGATGGGCCTGTTTATCAGCGCTTATGCGGTTTACAGCCTGTGGGTCAAAGCCCGGCCGGCGCAATTGTCGGCGGCCTGGGCAGTGCCGATGGGCACGGTGGGCGGGTTGTTCGGCGCGCTGTTTGGCAGTGGCGGCTTTCTATACGCGATTTATCTCAACAGTCGGCTGCCGAAAGACGCCGCGCGGGCGACGCAAAGTGCGCTGATCAGTTGCAGCACGGTGGTGCGTTTGAGCCTGTTTGCCATCGCCGGTGTGTATGCCGAGCTACCCTTATTGATGCTGGCCTTGTGTTTGTTGCCGGCCATGGTGCTGGGGTTGTGGATCGGGCGGCGCTTGACCATGAAGTTGTCGCGCGAGGCGTTTGTGCGGCTGGTGACATGGCTGGTGCTGGCGAGCGGGCTGGCGTTGATCGGACGCTACCTCAGCACTTGACCGGATTTTGTCAGGGATTAAGCTGCCGGCCTTTAGGGCCTCTTCGCGAGCAGGCTCGCTCCCACAGGGAACTGCATGCCATTGTGGGAGCGAGCCTGCTCGCGAAGGCGTCAGAAGTCACACCGCAGGATTTCCCATGAATTCGCAAAGCATCATCGTCCCGAAAATCTCCACCCTGCCGGTCCACGAACCCCGGGCCCGGGCGATCGTGCGCTGGCTGGTGCGCAAGAACATCATCAAAGAAGAGCTGACAACCTGTGGCCGCACCGGCAACCGCATGGCTTACGCGATTGCCGATGGCGCCCGCGCCGTGGTCCTGCACCCGCAAGCGCTGCCATTTGGTGAGCCGATCAACGGGCTGGAGATCGTCACCAAACGCTGCATCTACACGCCGGCCAAGGGCTTTCTCGAAGAGGCTGGTTGTGCCGAGTGTCGTCGCGAGATCGGCGAAGCGCTGTTTGAAAGCCTCGAAGACTGGATGCCGGGGCGCACCGACAACTTCACCTGCCCGGAATGCGGTCACGAAGACGACATCAACGGCTTCCTGTACCTGCAGGAGTGCGGGTTTTCCAACCTCGGCTTCATCTTCAATAACTGGCTGGAGGCGGGCTTCAAGCAGAGCTTTATCGATGAGTTCGCCGATTGGCTCGATCAACCTGTCTCTTGGGTCAAGGTGGAGCTGTAGCGGCGGGGGTCTCCGTATATCAGCAACATTGATATTAAGCTGAGTTTTACATTGAACAGCAGGGGGTGGATGACTATAATGGCGCGCTTCCATTTTCCCGCTCGGGAGCCCCCGCGATGCTGCGTATCAGCCAAGAAGCTCTGACATTCGACGACATTCTCTTAGTGCCTGGTTATTCCGAGGTGCTTCCTAACGAAGTCAGTCTCAAGACCCGCCTTACCCGTGGCATCGAGCTGAACATTCCTCTGGTTTCTGCTGCAATGGACACCGTCACTGAAGCCCGTTTGGCAATCGCCATGGCTCAGGAAGGTGGCATCGGCATTATCCACAAGAACATGACCATCGAGCAGCAAGCTGCCGAAGTGCGTAAGGTCAAGAAGTTCGAAGCCGGCGTCGTCAAGGATCCGATCACCATCGAGGCTGATGCCACGGTACGTGACCTGTTCGAATTGACCCGCATGCACAACATTTCCGGCGTTCCGGTCCTGCACGATGGCGACCTGGTCGGCATCGTCACTTCCCGTGACGTGCGTTTCGAAACCCGTCTGGAAGCCACCGTACGTGAAGTGATGACGCCTAAAGAGCGTCTGGTCACCGTGCGTGAAGGCGCCGACAAGAACGAAGTCCGCGAGCTGCTGCACAAGCACCGTCTGGAAAAAGTTCTGATCGTCGATGACAAGTTTGCCCTCAAAGGCATGATGACCGTCAAAGACATCGAAAAAGCCAAAGCCTACCCGCTGGCCAGCAAGGACGATCAAGGTCGTCTGCGCGTTGGCGCTGCGGTCGGTACGGGTAAAGACACCGGTGACCGTGTAGCGGCTCTGGTCAACGCTGGCGTGGACGTCGTGGTAGTCGACACCGCGCATGGTCACTCCAAAGGCGTGATCGACCGCGTTCGCTGGGTTAAAGAGAATTTCCCTGAAGTGCAGGTGATCGGCGGCAACATCGCCACCGGCGCCGCAGCCAAGGCTCTGGCCGAAGCTGGCGCTGATGCGGTCAAGGTCGGTATCGGCCCTGGCTCGATCTGCACCACCCGTATCGTCGCCGGTGTCGGCGTCCCGCAAATCAGTGCCATCGCCAACGTCGCCGCTGCCCTTGAAGGCACTGGCGTACCGTTGATCGCCGACGGCGGTATCCGTTTCTCCGGTGACCTGTCCAAGGCCATCGTAGCCGGTGCTTCCTGCGTGATGATGGGCTCGATGTTCGCCGGTACTGAAGAAGCGCCGGGCGAAATCGAACTGTTCCAGGGCCGTTCGTACAAGGCGTATCGCGGCATGGGTTCGCTGGGCGCCATGTCCCAGGCTCAAGGTTCCTCCGACCGTTACTTCCAGGACTCCTCGGCAGGTGCCGAGAAACTCGTTCCGGAAGGCATCGAAGGCCGTGTGCCTTACAAAGGCACCCTGAGCGCGATCATTCACCAGTTGATGGGCGGTCTGCGTTCCTCGATGGGCTACACCGGTAGCGCCAACATCGAAGAAATGCGCACCAAGCCTGAGTTCGTGCGGATCACCGGCGCTGGCATGGCCGAATCCCACGTTCACGACGTGCAGATCACCAAAGAAGCGCCAAACTACCGCGTAGGTTGAGCCTTCAAGCAACAAGCAAAGCAACCGGGGCTGTTTGATTCAGCCCCGAGTTGTTTCTGAATCACGACTGTTTCTGAACGACTTAGACGAGACTGAATCATGGCCCTCGATATTCACGCTCACCGCATCCTGATCCTCGACTTCGGCTCGCAATACACTCAACTGATCGCCCGCCGCGTGCGCGAAATCGGTGTGTACTGCGAACTGCACCCGTTCGACATGGACGAAGATGCGATCCGCGAATTCGCTCCTAAAGGCGTCATCCTCGCCGGCGGCCCCGAGTCCGTGCACGTCGCCGACAGCCCGCGTTGCCCACAGGCAGTGTTCGATCTGGGCGTACCGGTTTTCGGTATCTGCTACGGCATGCAGACCATGGCTGAGCAACTGGGCGGCAAGGTTGAAGGTTCCGAGCTGCGTGAGTTCGGTTACGCCCGCGTTGACGTGGTCGGCAAGAGCCGCCTGCTCGACGGCATTGAAGACCACATTGACGCTGACGGCCTGTTCGGCCTCGACGTATGGATGAGCCACGGTGACAAAGTCACCAAGATGCCGGAAGACTTCCACATTCTGGCCAGCACCCCGAGCTGCCCGATCGCCGGCATGTTCAACGACGACCGTGGCTACTACGGCGTGCAGTTCCACCCGGAAGTAACCCACACCAAGCAGGGCGGTCGCATCCTGTCGCGCTTCGTCCTCGACATCTGCGGCTGTGAAGCCCTGTGGACCCCGTCGAAGATCGCTGAAGACGCCATCGCCAACATCCGCGCACAGGTCGGCACCGACAACGTGCTGCTGGGTCTGTCCGGCGGCGTTGACTCTTCGGTAGTTGCTGCGCTGCTGCACAAAGCCATCGGCGACCAGCTGACCTGCGTCTTCGTCGACAACGGCCTGCTGCGTCTGCACGAAGGGGAGCAAGTGATGGCCATGTTCGCCGAGAACATGGGCGTCAAGGTGATCCGCGCCAACGCTGAAGAGCAGTTCCTCAACAACCTGGCCGGCGAAGCTGACCCGGAAAAGAAGCGCAAGATCATCGGTCGCACCTTCATCGACGTATTCGATGCCCAGTCGAACAAACTGGAAAACATCAAGTACCTCGCTCAGGGCACCATCTACCCGGACGTGATCGAGTCGGCTGGCGCGAAAAGCGGCAAGGCCCACGTGATCAAGTCGCACCACAACGTGGGCGGCCTGCCGGAAGAGATGAACCTGAAACTGGTCGAGCCACTGCGCGAACTGTTCAAGGACGAAGTCCGTCGTCTGGGTCTGGAGCTGGGCCTGCCGTACGACATGGTCTACCGTCACCCGTTCCCGGGCCCGGGCCTGGGCGTGCGCATCCTCGGTGAAGTGAAGAAGGAATATGCCGATCTGCTGCGTCGCGCTGACCACATCTTCATCGAAGAACTGCGCAAAGCCGACTGGTACCACAAGGTCAGCCAGGCCTTCGTCGTGTTCCAGCCAGTGAAATCGGTTGGCGTTGTTGGCGACGGCCGTCGTTACGCCTGGGTTGTGGCCCTGCGTGCCGTAGAAACCATCGACTTCATGACCGCGCGTTGGGCTCACCTGCCTTACGAACTGCTGGAAACCGTTTCCGGCCGCATCATCAATGAAATCGAAGGCATCTCTCGCGTCACTTACGACGTGTCGAGCAAGCCGCCGGCGACCATTGAGTGGGAGTGATCCCGCTGCAGGTTGTTTAACGAAAAACCCTTGGCCTGAAGCCAAGGGTTTTTTCGTTTCATACCCTGAAAACAGTTAGCTTGGCAGGCGACTTTGCAGGGTCAAGCCGATCTCTATCAAACGCTGGGATAACGCGCCGATGTCACGGAACATGATGCCGCTGATGCGCGGCATCGACTGTGCCCAGATGTAAACCTGACCATCCCCTCTGCGATTCACCATTGTTCGAACAATATTGCCGTCGCTGTTGCGACGTACAAGCGTGTATGCATTCTGTGTTTTTTCGAGCATGAACATGCCGTTGCGATTCAGCAGTGAATTCACCGTCGCCTCAGTCCACTGCGGCACAGGTGTTTCGATCTGCAAGCGCAAATCAGCGAATAGAAAGTCGGATGAGTTGCGCGTCGATGCACCGTTATCAAACGGCCCCCGAGCGACTTCCAGTCCCGGGTCGATTCGGATGCCGGGCACTTCGGTGGACGTCGCTTCTTCAATGCGTAAACCGATGCCGCCCCTGATTTCGCTGATGCCTGGCAGATTTCTAAAAGTATTGGTGTTCGTTGCCTCGACCAGGGCAACCCATTTGCCTGGTCTGTTGAGGAACTCGTCACCCCACATGATTTGCGAGGCGAGCCGGGCATGGATCATCTGCTCTTCGATCGAAGTCAGTGGTACCTTCAGCTTGTAACTGTGCGCGCCTTCAAGACCGTGAGGCCGGATGCCATTGGCCTGGGCAGCCTTGATCAGTTCAAGCATGTTGAACCGGCCATCAGGGTCGGTACCCAGGCTGGACAGGTAGGCTCGAAGACCCTCTGACATCTCTCCCGACAGGTAAAAGTCGTTGAGATCTGCCTGGGCAAAATCGCTCAGCAAACCACGTACGTACAGTGTGTCGATATGCCGTGCGAACGCCGGCATGTTTTCGATCATGAAACGCATGCTGGCGATGCGATCAAGGGTTTCGCCGACGACCAGTCCATCGGTATTGGCAAAGATGCGATCAATCAACTCAGCCGTCTGCATCTCGGCATCGATTTGCGGGATGACTGGCCGTGCGGGCAGGTTGGTCCAGTTCAGCTCTGAGTAATACTCTTTGGCCTCGTTCAGCAGGGACGAGCGCCTGTCGCGAAAATAGGCCGCGTACGTATCGGCAGTCGATGGTTTACCGCGGTTTGCACTGGCGAGCTCGGCGAAGGTCTCGGGCAAGTTCATTGCCCATCTTTTCATTTTCGCCATGTCCATTCCTGCGATGTCGTTGACCGGATTCACCAGGCGCAGTGGTCGCGCGACCGGTGAAACCGCTTCGACGAGGGGGAGCTCCGCTGACGGGGTTGATGAGGCTGGGGCCGAGGATGAGGACGAGGGCAGGTCAATGCCCAGTAAACAGGCCTTGCCCACGCATTGGCCGCCTCCCCTGAGACGCAACGCGGGCATGCGTTCCCACTTGCCGCTACTACCGAAGCGTACTGGCAACGAGTAAGCGAACTGATTGGGGCGCTCGGGATTGACGATGGCCCAGTTGCCAGCGTCTTCGGATTCGGCAAAGTAGCGCACGTAGTAAGCCGCACCCTCTATTTCGATGGCATAGCCCGGCTCCTTGTCCAGGCGGTAAATGCCCTCATACTTGCCTGGAGCTGCCTCTGCAGAACGCTGGGCAAGTAGCTCGTTGCATCGATATTTGGCAGGAATCTTTGGAACAGACCAACCTTGGCGCGCAGCCGCCGTGGCCAACTGCCGGGTGGATGCGATGGTGGTCTCGGTGGCGATTTCGTTTGCCAGCTCAACGGTCGCCTGTGGATCAATCGTCGCGACTGGCGGTTGATCCACAGGCGGCAAGAAGGGTGCGTCAGGCGCAGTGAACTCGACCAAACCGAGCATTTCTTGCGCTTCGGCAAACTCCACCTGCGGGCCCACTTCAAGTTGCGCGCCCGTGCTGATCAGAAACGGAATGTTGAACACAATGTCGATCGCATTCAGCACTGCGCCGGTAACTCCGGCCTTGCGTTCGGTTGGCGTGGTGCCGTTGATGGCCTGATCAATGTTCAATCCCATGTTCGCGATGCTGGCGCCAATCAAAGGCAACGCCACAGGCCAGCCCACCGCTGCCATCGGGCCGAATACTTTCAGACCGGCACTCAAATAACCGATCCAGAGTTTTTTGCGCAATTGACTGTTGGAAGTGAGTACAAGGTGCGCCTCGGCAACCATGGCCGTACGTGTCGACTCGCTCAACCAAGTGAATGCGTCACCGCTGATCGCGACGTTGCTGCGATTGATCATTTGATGATCGCTGTGACCCCAAGTGCTCACCAGGCGGTTCATCAGATCGGTGAGGTTTTCGGTCAAGTGATTGCGGTCAGCCAGCGGGAAATGCTTGAGAAAAGCCGTGCGCTTGTCCTCTGAATTCATCTGCTCCAGCATCCACCAATGCAGATCCGCTTCATTCTCCATCAAGAGGAATGTCTGGGCTTCGCCTGGCAAGTAAAGGGTCTGGCGGCCACTGTCTTCCACCAGACGCAGTGCATTGGAAGCTACGTGGCCATCGAGATCCAGCGCCCGCACTTCAGCACCGACCGGGTGTAACGCTTGCAGCATTGGCAAGGTAACGGGCCAGGTGACGGGCCCGATTACCGAGTCGACGACGCGCTGAAAGTCAGTTCCGTCAAGGTCACCCTGTTGCAGCGCCTGCACCGCCAGGCTGAGAAAGTTGCACTTTGCCAGGGCTCGGAAGTTATCCGACGAGGTTTGCCAGAAAGTCGTCAGTTGGCCTATGTAGCGCGCGCTGAAGTCGACGTCCCAGAACGCCTTCAGCACATCACTGCCCAGCAACCGGACTTCATTGCTCTGATTGAAGTTTTCTGCCTCCGGGCCATCCGAGTAGAACCCGCAGTAAAGACCAAGCAGATCTGCGTTGTCTTGATCAGTCGCGCGAAAGCGATGGATCACCAACTGTGTGAGGGTGAGCGTTTCGTAAGGCTTTTCCAGCAAATGTTCCCAACCCGTGAAGGTCAGCGTGCTGCTCTGCGCCGTGTTGAAACGGTGGAAGTAAACACGGTCGGAATCGAGGCCGGACAGTCCGTTGTCCGCCAGTATTTCGTTGGCCACTTGATGGGCAGCGTCGAGCAGACTCGGGCAGGTCTGCACGATCGTCGCAGCAATGGCTTTGAGGGCAGTTTTGTCCTCAGCGTTTGGCAGGAGACGTCGTTCGGGGGAGGTCATGCGTTCATCATCCTTGAGAAACAAAGACTGAGCATGACCGATTCGCTCAAGGGCAGTGCACTACCCGGCTACCGCATATTGCTCCCCTATTGATAATAGAGTGGGGTGATGGAGGAGGGCTGTTTGTCCGGCGTCCTCCAGGCGCTAGCTGGATTCGCAAGTGCAGAGGAAGGTTGATGAAAAATGCCAGTCAGTTTTGCTGACTGGCATTTTTCGTTGTCGGGCCTTCCTTGCTCAGTTTTAACCGGAGAGCCTCAATCAGGGATCCGGCTACGCAATATCAGCCCGGTATCGGACAACCGTTGAGACATGTCCTTCAGGTTGGCGAATGCGATGTCATTCACCCGCTGCCACGCAGGTCGGTGGAGGGAGACCTTGCCGTCACTCGATCGAGTGATCGGTGTGCGTTGCAGCATGCCTTGTTTGCTGCGGTGGATCAGCGTGTAGCGCTCACCTGTTTTTTCGAACAGATACATGCCGCGCCTGTACAACAGATTCTCCAGCGTTTCTTCGGTCCAGGTCACCTCGGGTGCGGGCATTTTCAAGCGCAGATCGGCGCGCAGAAAGTCTGGATTTCCTTGTCTGACAGTGCCGCCGGGCGAGCTGCCGCGTGGTACTTCAATACCCGGATCGACATCCACGCCCAGATCTTCACCGGCGCCGACTTCATCGATTCGCAAGCCTATTCCCCCCTTCAGTTCACTGATGCCCAGCAGTCCTCTGAAGGTATTGGTGCTGTGAGCATCGGTTACTACGATCCATTTTCCCGGGCTGTTGAGGTAGACGTCACCGGTCATGATGTCGTTGGTCAGGAAGGTGTTCATCATTTGCTCGTCGACGGACGGCAGCGGTGTTTTCATTTTGTAGCTGGCGGCGCAATCGATCGCCTGAATCCGAACCCCGTTCGCTCGCGCGACCTGGACCAGTTCCAGTGGGTTGAATCGACCGGCGGGATCGGTGCCCAGACTGTTCAAGTAAGTGTGTAAATCCGCAGTCATATTGCCGCTGGTGAAGTAGCGGTTCAGTTCCACTTGAGCGAAGTCACTGAGCAGGCCGCGCAGGTAGAGGGTTTTCACGTGTCGGGCCAGCGCCGGCATGTTTTCGATCAGAAAACTCATGCTGGCAATGCGATCGAGGGTTTCTCCGACCACCAGTCCGGAGGCACCTTCAAAAACGCCATCGACAAGATCGGTCAGTGGCATCAGCCGGTTGATCTCGGGTATCACCGGGCGCGGGGGCTGGATGACCCACGGCAGGTTCTTGAAAAAACCTCGGGCTGAACTTTGCAGAAATTGGCGTTTGCCGGCGGCATACAACTCGAACGGATCGTCCATGGCGAAACCGCCGGCACCGTCGGGCTGCAACCGGGCATGGGTTTCGTTGAGGTTTAACGCCCAGGCTTTTATCGAACGGCGTACCGACGGTTCGATGTCAAAGGCACTGGTCACCGGGCGTGGGGGCCTCGATGTCGAGGGTTGCGGTTCTTCTGCCGGTTGCACGGGCGTTTCGGGCGAGGCAGGTTCGAAGGTGTCGAGTTCGAGATCCGGAGTGCATTGTTTGCCCATGCACTGGCCGCCACCCTTGAGACCCAAGGCTGGCATGCGCTCCCATTCTCCTTCGCCATTGAGACGCACAGGCAGCGCGTGGACAAGCTGGTTTGGGCGCTCAGGGTCGACGATCGCCCAGTCGCCGTTGCCGTGAGCGTTGGCGAAGTAGCGCACATAGTACGGCGTGTCATTCATCAGAATGGCATAGGGCGGATCCGAGTCGAGGCGGTAGACACCGTGGAACTTCCCGGACTCTTCGCCGAGTGCTGTGCCATCAAGCAGCTCGTTGCATTGGTAACGTTCGGGCACCGGAGGCGGTAGGGCTTTCTGCGCCGGAACCAGCATCGTTTCATCAATATCTGGCCCGGGGATGTCGGCATCGTCCGGCACCATGATCGGCTCTTGGTAATCGGTTTCGGCAGAGGCATTCCAGGCTTCGCTGTACTCAGCCATCTCGGCGGCTTCTGCAGCCTCGACCTCGGCGCCAACCTCCAGCATCGGCCCGGTGCCGATCAACAATGGAAGGTTGAATAACAGATTGATACCACTCAAAACCGCACCCAGCACGCCGGCCTTGCGTTCGGCCCTTGTCTTGCCGTTTTGCGCCTGATCGATATTCAGACCCATGCTCGCAAGGGTGGCGCCAATCACCGGTAGCGCCAGTGGCCAACCGACAGTGGCCATCGGACCAAATACCTTGAGGCCCGCACTCAGATAGCCGATCCACAGTTTCTTGCGCAGATCGCCATTGGATGTCAGAGACAGGTGGGCTTCAGCAAACATCGCCTGACGTGTCGAGTCGCGCAGCCAACTGAATGCATCATCGCTCAGTTCCTGGTTTGTGCGGTTGATCAGGTGATGGTCGGCCCGGCCCCAGGTGGCCACCAAGCGATTCATCAGATCGGGCATGTTCTCGCTCATGTGCTGACGATCGGCGAGGGCAAAATGCTCCAGGAAGGTCGCGCGGCGTTTGGCGTCGTTCAGTTGATCCAGAACCCACCAATGCAGGTCTGCCGGCGTTTCCTTGACCACGAACGCTGCGGTCGCACTCGGCAGATAGATAATCTGCCGACCGGCAGAATCGACGAAGCGTAGCAATTGCGTGGAGATATGCCCGTCTATGTCGAAGGCGAACACATCTCCCGTTGTCGTGTGGCTTGATTGCAACATGCTCAGGGTGACCGGCCAGCTAACCGGTCCCACCACTGAGTCCACCAGCCATTGAAAGTCACTGCGGGTGAGTTGCCCAAGGTCCAACGCCTGCACTGCACGGCTAAGGAAATTGCACTTGGCCAAGGTGCGGAAATCCTCGCCGTGGCTGTTCCAGAAGTCCGTCAGCGTGGCGCTGTAGTACCCACTGAAATCGAGGCTCCAGAACGCCTTCAAGACCTCGTTGCCGTGCAGGCACACCTGGTTTTTTTCGTCGAAATTTTCGCCCTGCGGACCTTCGCTGTAGAAGCCACCGTACAGATCGAGCAAGTCGGCGTTGTCCTGGTCGGTGGCACGAAAACGATGAATGACCAGCTGTGTCAGGGTCATCGATTCGTAGGGTTTCTCGCGGATGTGCTCCCAGCCGGTAAACGAGCGAGTGCTGCTCTGGGCCGTCTTGAAGCGATGGAAATAAACCTCATCCGGGTCGAGGCTCGACAGGCCTTTTGCTTCCAGCAGATCACGGGCGGCTTCATGGGCAGCGTCCTGCAGTCCGGGGCAATTGTGCACGACGGTATAGGCGATTCGCTTCAGAGCCGCCTTGTCTGCCGCGTTAGGCAGAAGGCTTTGTTGGGTGGCGTACATGCTTTCTCCATCCTTGAGAAATGAAGGCCGAGCATGGCCGATTCGCTCAAGGGGAGTGCACTACATATATACCGCACATGATCGTTGGAAACGTGTAGGGGTCAGCGCCGTGCCACGTCGGAAAAGTAGAATTTGTCGAGGGTGTGGCGGGATTCGGTGTACTCGAACTGACGCCCGTCCTGGAGGAAGGTCTGGTTGCTGACCACGATCACATGGCTCTGGCCATCGAGGTCCAGGTGCAGTTGATCATCCTTGCTGCGCGGCACCGCTTCGATGGTGCGTTGGGCGTAGGCAATCTGTAGCTGCAGGGTCTGCTCGATATGGGCGTAGATCGATTGCTCGGCGATGTCGAGGGACAGGCCGGGAATCACTTCGCTGACGAAGTGGTTGATGTCGAGGATCACGCGTTTACCGTCGATCCGCCGCACACGTTTGATTCGGGTGATGAGGCTGCCGGGTTCGGCATGGATGTGCTCGAGCAGGGCACCTTCGAGCGGGATCTGGCTCAGCTCGACCACTTCGGTGCTGACATCTTTGCCCAGGCGCGGATAGGTTTCCTGGAAACTGACGATGCCGCCGAGCTGAAATTCGATCGGGTTGGTCGAAAGCACAAAGGTGCCCTTGCCGTGGATTTTCTGCGCAAAGCCGCGCTCCTGAAGCAGTTCAATGGCTTTGCGCACCGTGCCTCGGCTGGCCTGATAGCTGTCCATCAGTTCGGTTTCGGAAGGCAGGCGGGCGCCGCGCTCCAGGCGTTCAGTCGTGATGCTGGCCAGCAGATCGCTATAGATCTGGTTGTATTTGCTCATGGGTAGGCTCGGTGCCGACTGTGCTCAAAGCTTCGAACCTTAAGGCCAGGGTAGGGCTTTGTCCATGTGGGCGATGGAAATCACCCTAAGGCAGGGTAGGAAAATTCGCCTTCGGTCTGGCAGGAACATACATAAACAAACTCGTCTGTACGAGTTGTTGCATTAACTCGTACAGACGAGTATTTTTCGCTTCGGCGTGCTGCCAATAACAACAATCCATAGCGGAAGAACTAGCATGAGCCACGACTATCCGAACATCACCAGGCAATTGCTGCAAAGCCTCGGCGGCAGCGACAACCTCGAACAGGCCGCCCATTGCGTCACTCGGTTGCGGCTGGCCCTGAAAGATCCGGGCCTGGTCGACAGTGCCATGCTCAACCAGATCGACCTGGTCAAAGGCTCGTTCTTTACCGGTGGCCTGTATCAGGTGGTGATCGGTCCGGGCGAAGTGGAAAAGGTCTATGCCGAACTGCGTCGTCAGACCGGTCTCGCGGCGTCGACGATCGCTGACGTCAAACAAAAAAGCACTGAAAAAATCAACGCCATGCAGCGTCTGGTGCGGGTGTTTTCCGACGTGTTCATGCCGATTCTGCCGGCACTGATCATTGCCGGCCTGCTGATGGGCATCAACAATCTGCTGGGTGCCAAAGGCATGTTCATCGACGGGCAGACCCTGCTCGATGCCTACCCGAAACTCGATGGGCTATGGAGCCTGATCAATCTGATGGCCAACACCTCGTTCGTGTTTCTGCCAGCGCTGGTGGGCTGGTCGGCGGCCAAGCGCTTTGGCGGCAGCGAGATCCTTGGCATCGTGCTCGGTCTGATGCTGGTGCACCCGGATCTACTCAACGCCTGGAACTACGGCAAGGCCGTGGCCGGGCTGGACGGGCAGCAGTTGCCGTACTTCGACATTCTCGGATTGTTTCAGGTGGAAAAGGTCGGCTATCAGGGGCAGATCTTGCCGATTCTGCTGGCCGCTTACGTAATGAGCGTCATCGAAAAATGGCTGCGCGCGCGCGTGCCCAACGCCATTCAGTTACTCGTGGTACCGATCACCACCATCGTCGTTACCGGCGTATTGGCGCTGGCCGTGATTGGCCCGGTAACCCGCCACATCGGCATCTTCATCACCGAAGGGCTGGTCATGCTGTTTGACCTGGCACCAATGGTGGGTGGCGCCATTTTCGGTCTGCTGTATGCGCCGCTGGTGATCACCGGCATGCACCACATGTTTCTCGCGGTCGACCTGCAATTGATCTCGACCCAGGGCGGTACCTTCATCTGGCCGATGATCGTCATGTCCAACCTTGCTCAGGGCAGTGCCGCCCTGGCGGTGTTCTGGATGACCCGTAATGCACGGGACAAGAGCATGGCGTCGACTTCGGCAATCTCTGCCTACTTCGGTATCACCGAGCCGGCGATGTTCGGCGTCAACCTGCGCTACAAGTTTCCGTTTTATGCCGCGCTGACCGGTTCGGCACTGGGCTGCGTGTTCCTGTCGCTGAACAAGGTTCAGGCCTCGGCCATCGGCGTCGGCGGACTGCCGGGGTTCATCTCGATCATCCCGCAGTACATCCCGATGTTTGTGCTGGGGATGCTGATTGCCATGCTCGTGCCGTTTGTTTTGACCTGTGCATTGAGCATGAAGATCGTCCGGCCCGGTTATCGGGTTGCCTGAACAATCGCTTTCGCGAGCAGGCTCGCTCCCACAGTTGATTGCATTTCAATCTGGGTGCGAGCCGCACGGACTTATTGAAGGAGTTGTGCCATGCAAGACTGGCAGCGTTCGGTGATCTACCAGATCTATCCGAAGAGTTTTCATAGTCACGCCGGCAACCCGACGGGTGATCTGCTCGGTATCGTCGCCAAACTCGATTACCTGAAGTGGCTGGGCGTCGACTGTTTATGGATAACGC
Organism: Pseudomonas sp. Mb7; assembly: GCF_054790525.1. Classification (NCBI taxonomy): domain Bacteria; kingdom Pseudomonadati; phylum Pseudomonadota; class Gammaproteobacteria; order Pseudomonadales; family Pseudomonadaceae; genus Pseudomonas; species Pseudomonas sp. Mb7. Next base: position 4,413,498 of record NZ_CP186501.1, on the reverse strand, counting down.
CATTTTTGCGTTCGCCGCAACGCGATAACGGCTATGACATCAGCGATTACTACGCCATCGACCCGAGCTACGGCAGCATGGCCGACTGCGAATTGCTGATCGCCGAGGCGGGCAAGCGCGGGATCAAGCTGATGCTCGACATCGTGGTCAATCACACCTCGATCGAACACGTCTGGTTTCAACAGGCGCGCAGCAGCCTCGACAACCCGTACCGTGACTTCTACATCTGGCGTGATCAGCCGAACAACTGGGAATCCAAGTTCGGCGGTTCCGCCTGGGAGTACGAAGCCCAGACCGGTCAGTATTACCTGCACCTGTTCGACCACACCCAGGCCGACCTGAATTGGGACAATCCCAAGGTGCGCGCTGAAGTATTCCGGATGATGCAATTCTGGCGAGACAAGGGCGTCGGCGGTTTTCGCCTGGACGTGATCAATCTGATCTCCAAGCCTGCGGACTTCCCCGAAGACGACAGCGATGGCCGACGCTTTTATACCGACGGGCCGAATGTCCACGCGTACTTGCAGCAGATGCACCGCGAAGTCTTCGAAGGGCACGACCTGATCAATGTCGGCGAGATGTCATCGACCAGCCTCGAACACTGCATTCGCTATTCGAATCCGCAGTCGAAAGAGTTGTCGATGACCTTCAACTTTCATCACCTGAAAGTCGATTATCCAAACCTGCAGAAGTGGGTACGCGCCGACTTCGATTTCCTTCAGCTAAAGAAAATTCTGTCCGACTGGCAGACCGGCATGCAGGCGGGTGGCGGCTGGAACGCGCTGTTCTGGTGCAACCACGATCAGCCGCGCGTGGTCTCGCGCTTCGGCAACGACGGCGAGTACCGCGAATGCTCGGCGAAGATGCTCGGCACCGCACTGCACTTTCTGCAGGGCACGCCGTTCGTCTATCAGGGCGAAGAGTTGGGCATGACCAATCCGGGGTTCGAATCGATCGAGCATTATCGCGATGTCGAGACGCTGAACATTTTTCGCCTCAAGCGCGAGGCCGGCAGCAGCGATACCGACAACATGGCGGCGATCATGCAGAAGTCCCGCGATAACGGGCGCACGCCGATGCACTGGGACGCCGGGCCAAACGCCGGTTTCAGCCGTGTCGAACCGTGGATCGGAGTGCCGGCCAATGCTGCGCAGATCAACGTCGCAAACCAGCTCGACGACCCGGACTCGGTGTTGCATCACTACCGCCGTCTGATCGCGCTGCGCCGCAGTGAACCGTTGATCACCGACGGGCTGTACCAACAATTACTGCCCGAACATCCGCAGGTCTGGGCGTATGTGCGTGAAGGTGACGCCGAGCGTTTGTTGGTGGTGAACAACTTCTACGGGACAACCTGTGAAGTGGAATTACCGGCGACGGTCATCAGTGAATCGATGAGCCAGCGCCAGTTGATCAGCAATTATCCAGAGGGCGCGTTGCGCAAGCGCCAGGTGACGTTGCGACCTTATGAGTCCTTCGTCCTGCACCTGATCGATCCCTGACCTTTAACTAAAAAAACAACGTTCAAAAAACACGCAGAGCACTGCGCGGGGGATTTCTGCGCGCCGAATTCATGCAACCAGACAATAAAAACAATGGGGTGGCTTATGAAAACAACAATAAATCGCAGCCTTGCAGTCGCAGGTTTTTGCCTGGCCTTACCGCCAACGTCACAAGCGCTGGAGTTTGGCGGCTACCTGCGCAGCGGTGTCGGCACGTCAGTCAACAGCAGCGGTCAGTCGTGCTTCCAGTTACCGGGTGCGCAGACCAAATATCGCTTGGGTAACGAATGCGAGCAGTACGGCGAACTCGAGTTGCGGCAGGACCTGTACACCCTTGACGACGGTTCGATACTGAGTGTCGACGGGATGGCCTCGCTGTATAACCGTTACGACCGCAGCCCCACGTTCAAAGACGACAATGGTTCGATCCGCTTGCCGCAGGCCTACGCACAGTGGTCGGCGATGCCCGCGCTCAACGGTGGTTCATTGTGGGCCGGACGCCGTTACTACAAGCGCAATGACATCCATATTTCCGACTTCTACTACTGGAACCAGAGCGCCACGGGGGGCGGGGTCGAAGACGTGTTGATCGGCGATCTGAAATACAGCTACGCCTTCTCGCGCAAGGACAACCTGTACCAGAAGGACTACATCAATCGGCACGACTTCAACATCGCCGGTTTCAAGACCAATCCTGGCGGTGAGCTGGAGTTCGGCTTGAGTTATATCGACAAACCCGACAGCCGCGATGCCCACCGGGGCTGGGCGATCACCACGCAACATGTGCAGACGGATTTTCTCGGCGGCAAAAACAAACTGGCGCTGCAATACGGTGAAGGGCCGGGCACCGGACTGGGTTATACCGGCAACGTCAAACTGGACGACAGCAATAAAAGTTATCGAGTCGTCGAGTTTTTCGACTGGCAGGTGACGCCGCGCTTCGGTGGCCAGATTGAAGCGGTGTACCAGAAAGACATCCGCCCGGACGGTGTCGACCAGAACTGGATCTCGCTGGGGGTGCGACCGACTTATGCGCTCAGCGAACACTTCAAACTGGTCACCGAGCTGGGTCACGATCAAGTCGAAGCTCCGGGGGGTACGCGCAAACTGAGCAAATTTACCTTTGCCCCGACCTGGTCGCCGAAAGGCCCGGAGTTCTGGGCGCGTCCCGAGGTGCGGCTGTATTACACGTACGCAACCTGGAACGAGGCGGCCAAACGCGCGGCCAACGAACTGGCCAAAGGCTCGGCACTCTCCGACACCGGCGCCTTCGGTAGCGCTCGCCACGGTGCGAATGTCGGATTGCAGGTCGAATACTGGTGGAAATAAGCGATGCTGATGGAGCGTCGCGCTCCATGGGCACTTCAAAGAACAAAACTGCAGGTGACGTCATGGCCACACCCCAACCATTGCAATTGCTGGCTCCCTTGTCCGGTGTCCTGATCGCGCTTGAGCAGGTGCCCGATCCGGTGTTTTCCGGGCGCGTGATCGGCGACGGTCTGTGCATCGACCCGACTTCATCGACCCTGTGTGCGCCCATGGCCGGCGTCATCAGCAACGTGCAGGCCAGCGGGCATGCCGTGAGCATCACCGATGACCATGGCGTACAAGTGTTGATGCACATCGGCCTTGATACCGTGAACCTCGGCGGGCAAGGCTTCACCCGCCTCGTTGAAGAGGGGCAACGGGTTGCCGCCGGACAAGCGTTGATCGAATTCGACGCCGATTACATTGCCCGGCATGCGCGCAGCCTGATGACGTTGATGCTGGTGGTCAGCGCAGAGCCGTTCACCTGGCGGGTCGCGTCGAGCGGATGGGTCGAAACCGGTCAGCCGTTGCTTGAGCTCGCCCGTACTCAGGCTTGTGGCGTGGATGCTGGCGCGGCAGAAGGTCAGGCCGTGTTCTCTCAAACGTTGAAACTGCCCAATCCCAACGGATTGCACGCGCGCCCGGCAGCGGTGTTCGCGCAAGCGGCAAAGGGCTTCGCGGCAAAGATTTACCTGCATAAACAGCAGGCTCAGGCCAACGCCAAATCCCTGGTGGCGATCATGGCGTTGCAGACCGCGTGCGGCGACAGCGTGCAGGTCAGTGCGGTGGGCGAAGATGCTGACGCGGCAATCGAGGCGCTGACTCGATTACTGATTGAAGGCTGCGGTGAAACGGTGACGGCGGTGGCGCCTGTCGAGCTGGTCGAAACCGAGGTTCTGACCCTGCTGCGTGGCGTCTGCGCGTCACCCGGTTCGGCGTTGGGCCAAGTGGTGCAGATCAGCGAGCCGGTGTTCGACGTCAGCGAGTTCGGCGGCGGAGCAGACGGCGAGCGCGAGGCCCTCGCCAATGCCCTGATCGAAGCCGATCTGGCCTTACAGCATTTGCGCGACACCGCCGCTGGCGAGGCCGAGGCCGAGATCTTCAAGGCGCATCAGGAACTGCTCGAAGATCCGGGGCTGCTCGATCAGGCCCAGGCATTGATCAGTGAAGGCAAAAGCGCGGCGTTTGCCTGGCGCGCGGCCACTGAAGAAACCGCGGCGATGTTTCGCCAACTGGGCAGTGCGTTGCTGGCTGAACGGGCGGCGGACCTGACCGATGTCGGGCGCCGCGTGCTCAAGCTATTGCTGGGGATAGGCGAGCAGGCGATGGAGCTGCCGCATGGAAGCATTCTGATTGCCGATCAACTGACCCCGTCGCAGACCGCCGGCATCGATACCAGCAAGGTGCTGGGTTTTGCCACGGTCGGCGGCGGCGCAACCAGTCACGTGGCGATTCTTGCGCGCGCCTGTGGTCTGCCGTCGATCTGCGGGGTGCCGGTGCAGATGTTGGCGTTGAGTAACGGCACCCCGGTGTTGCTCGATGCCGACAAGGGCGAATTGCATGTGCGTCCCGATCCTGCGGCCGTCAGTCAATGGCAGGCGCGGCACGCACAACAGCGTCAACGCCATGAGCATGAGTTGGCCAGCGCAACGCTCGCGGCGCGGACCCGTGACGGCCATCACATCGAGGTGTCGGCCAACGTCGCCTCGTTAGCGGAAACCGAGCAGGCCATGGCCCTCGGCGGTGCGGGCGTCGGCCTGCTGCGTTCGGAGTTTCTCTACCTGGACCGTAATCATGCGCCGAGCCATGACGAACAGGCTGCGACCTACAGCGCCATCGCTCGCTGCGTGGGACCTGCGCACAATCTGGTGGTGCGCACCCTTGATGTCGGTGGTGACAAACCGCTGGCCTACGTGCCGATGGACAGCGAAACCAACCCGTTCCTTGGCGTGCGCGGCATTCGTTTGTGCCTGGAGCGCCCGCAGTTATTGCGTGAGCAGTTCCGGGCCATGCTCGGCTGCTGCGAGCTGACACGTTTGCACATCATGTTGCCGATGGTCACGCAACTGTCGGAGCTGCGTCTGGCGCGGCAAATGCTCGACGAGGAAATCCTCGCGCTGGGGCTAACGCAACGGCCGAAACTGGGGATCATGATCGAGGTGCCGGCCGCGGCGCTGATGGCGGACCTGTTTGCGCCGCTGGTGGATTTCTTCTCGATCGGCACCAATGACCTGACGCAATACACCCTGGCGATGGATCGCGATCACCCGCGTCTGGCCAGTCAGGCGGACAGTTTTCATCCCTCGGTATTGCGCCTGATCGCCATGACCGTCAAGGCCGCGCACGCCCATGGCAAATGGGTCGGAGTCTGCGGGGCAATGGCCTCGGAACGTCTGGCGGTGCCGTTGTTGCTGGGGTTGGGCGTGAATGAACTGTCGGTGAGCGTGCCGATGATTGCACCGGTAAAGGCGACGGTGCGCGAACTCGAGCTGGCCGATTGTCAGATCATCGCCCAACAGGTGCTGGGGCTGGAAAGTGCCGGGCAGGTGCGCGAGGCGTTGCAGCTCTTTCACGAGGCAACCGTCGATACTTTACGGGTTCTGGAGAACTGAAGATGTTGGATAAATTGCAGAAGGCATTCTGGAAAGCCCTGACCCCGGATCTGGTGGTGGACACACCCGAAGTCCCCGCCGAGCCGTGCGCCGGATTGAGCGCCGCCATCGTCGCGGCGCTGGGCGGTGTGGATAATCTCCAGTCACAGCAACCGCTGGCGTTGACGCGGGTGCGGGTAGTATTGCGTGATGTGTCGGGTATCGATCAACAGGCGTTGAGCGCCGCCGGGGTCGCGGGCGTGATGCCCTTGGAGGATGGTGTCGTGCACCTGATTACCGGGCTGCGACCTTAAGCCGGTCAAGGGCATGCGGCCTCAGGTCGCCCTTACTGTTTCTCAACCGCAGGTGTATCGTATTCGCCTTTTGCAGGCTTTCAGGGCCTGTCGCTGATACGTGAGGTAGTTGAGTTCATGTCCTTTACCCGTCGCCAAATCCTCGGTGGCCTGGCCGGTCTTGTTGTCGTTGGTGTCGGTGCGGGGGGCGCGTCGCGGTATTGGCTGGGAAAAATGGCCGACGCCGAGGCGGGCCACGACTATGAGCTGATCGCCGCACCGCTGGACGTCGAGCTGGTGCCGGGGCACAAGACCGAGGCCTGGGCATTTGGTCCGTCGGCGCCGGGCACCGAGTTGCGGGTGCGTCAGGGTGAATGGCTGCGGGTGCGTTTCATCAACCATCTGCCGGTAGCGACGACCATTCACTGGCACGGCATTCGTCTGCCGCTGGAAATGGACGGTGTGCCGTACGTGTCGCAGCTGCCGGTGTTGCCGGGCGAGTACTTCGATTACAAATTCCGCGTGCCGGATGCCGGTAGCTACTGGTATCACCCGCATGTCAGCAGCAGCGAAGAGCTCGGGCGCGGCTTGGTCGGGCCATTGATCATCGAAGAGCGCGAGCCGACCGGTTTCAAGTACGAAAAGACTTTGAGCCTGAAAAACTGGCACATCGATGACGAAGGCAATTTCGTCGAGTTCAGTATTCCCCGTGAAGCGGCTCGTGGCGGTACGGCGGGGCGGTTGTCGACCATCAACGGCGTGCCGAACCCGGTGATCGAACTGCCGGCCGGGCAGATCACCCGGGTGCGCTTGCTCAACCTCGACAACACGTTGACTTACCGCATCAACATTCCCGGCGTCGAAGCGCAGATCTATGCGCTGGACGGCAACCCGGTCGAACCGCGGCCGCTGGGCAAGGAATACTGGCTGGGCCCGGGCATGCGTATCTGTCTGGCGATCAAGGCGCCGGCAGCGGGTGAAGAATTGTCGCTGCGCAACGGCCCGGTGCGTCTGGGCACGCTGCGTTCAGTGGCCAATAACGATGCGCCGACTGACTGGCCGAAAGCGCTGCCGGCCAATCCGGTGGCGGAGCCGGACCTGGCCAATGCCGAGAAACTCAACTTCAATTTCGAGTGGGTCGGTTCGGTATCGGTCAACGTCGACAACGGCAGGCCGCCGAGCCTGTGGCAGATCAACGGCAAGGCCTGGGACATCACCGACAAGACCTGCGCCGACCGGCCGATTGCCAGTCTGAAACTGGGGCAGAGCTACATCTTCGAATTGAAGAACATGACCCAGTATCAGCACCCGATCCACCTGCACGGCATGAGTTTCAAGGTGATTGCGTCGAACCGGCACAAGATCATTCCGTATTTCACCGACACCTATCTGCTGGGCAAGAACGAGCGCGCGCAAGTGGCGCTGGTGGCCGATAATCCGGGGGTGTGGATGTTCCACTGCCACGTGATCGATCACATGGAAACCGGCCTGATGGCCGCCATCGAGGTGAAGTGATGCGCCAGATTCGCCCTGCGGCAATTATCGACCGCAGCCGTGATCGCGATTTCATGCGCGAAGCGCTGCTCCTCGCCGCACAAGGCGCAGCCCTCGGCGAAGTGCCGGTGGGCGCGGTGCTGGTGCAGGACGGCGAGATCATCGGTCGCGGTTTCAATTGCCCGATCAGCACCAGCGACCCGAGTGCCCACGCGGAAATGGTCGCCATTCGCGAGGCCGCGCAGGCGGTGGATAACTATCGTCTGCCGGGTAGCACGCTGTATGTGACGCTGGAGCCGTGCAGCATGTGCGCCGGTTTGATCGTGCATTCGCGGGTGGCGCGGGTGGTGTATGGCGCGCTGGAACCGAAAGCGGGGATTGTGCAGAGCCAAGGGCAGTTTTTTACCCAGGCTTTTCTCAACCATCGAGTGCTGTATGAAGGCGGGGTTTTGGCCGAAGAGTGTGGCGCCGTGCTGACCGAATTCTTCCGTGCTCGCCGCGCAAAAAGCCCCTCACCCTAACCCTCTCCCGGGGGGAGAGGGGACTGACCGAGCTGGATGGGCCAAGTCCGTCGACCTGAGATTCCGAGTCGAACTCAAGTCTTGAAAAGCTCAACGATCAGCCCCCTCTCCTTGGGGAGAGGGGACTGACCGAGCTGGATGGGCTAAGTCCGTCGACCTGAGATTCCGAGTCGAACTCAAGTTTTGAAAAGCTCAACGATCAGCTCCCTCTCCTTGGGGAGAGGGCTGGGGTGAGGGGTAGCCCCACCGCGGTGTTTGGGCGATTGGGTTACTTCTTGGCGACAATCACCGCCCGCATCGGCGCCGGCAAGCCTTCGATGGTTTTGCTGTGGTCTTCGGGATCAAGGAAGTCGCTCAGCGACTGATACTTCATCCACTCAGTCCCGCGCTGTTCTTCAACCGTGGTTGTGCTCACGTCCACGCAGCGAATATCGGTGAACCCGGCACGGCGCAGCCACAACTCCAGCGCCGGCACCGACGGCAGGAACCACACATTACGCATCTGCGCATAACGGTCTTCCGGCACCAGCACCTGATGCTTGTCGCCTTCGACCACTAGCGTTTCCAGCACCAGTTCGCCACCCTTGACCAGGCAATCCTTCAGCGCCAGCAAATGCTCGATCGGCGAGCGACGGTGGTAGAACACGCCCATGGAAAACACCGTGTCGAAGCCTTCTAGGTTTGGCGGCAGGTCTTCGAACGGAAAGGGCAGGTGCCAGGCATTGGGTTCTGACAGATAACGCTGCACGGCCTGGAACTGGCAGAAGAACAGCCAGTTCGGGTCAACACCGATCACACTGTTCGCGCCGGCACCGAGCATGCGCCACATGTAATAACCGTTGCCGCAACCGACATCGAGGATGCGTTTGCCCTTCAAGTCGAGGTGCGGAGAGACACGCGACCACTTCCAGTCCGAACGCCATTCGGTGTCGACGTGCACACCAAACAAGTCGAACGGCCCTTTGCGCCACGGCGACAGGCCCATCAACGCGGTGTGCATCTGCGCGCGGGTTTCATCGTCGCAATCGGTGTCGAGTTTCAGACCGTTGAGCAGGTCGACTTCGCTCGGCTGGATTTTCGGCAGGGCATCCAGCGCACTTTGCCAGCGCTCCAGGTCGCCGTGACCTTTCTCCATTTTCTTGTCGAGTTGCGCTTGCAGAGTGTTGGCCCATTCGGCCAGCGGTGTGCCGGCCAGACGGCGGGCGAGGGGAGACAGATCAATCATGGCAAGGCAATCAACGAGGCAAAGTTAAGACACTGGAACCACGGCACGACTTTCGAGAACCCGGCGGCCAGCAGGCGTTCGCGGTGTTCTTCGAGGCTGTCGGGCTTCATGACGTTTTCGATGGCGCTGCGCTTCTGGGCGATTTCCAGTTCGCTGTAGCCGTTGGCGCGTTTGAAGGCGACATGCAGATCGGTGAGCAGCGCGTGTTCTTCGGCATCGTTGAAGCGCAGCTTCTCCGAGAGGATCAGCGCGCCGCCCGGCAGCAGCGATTGGCGAATGCGCGAGAGCAACGCCGTGCGCTGATCGGGGGCGATGAATTGCAGGGTGAAGTTCAGCGCCACCACCGAGGCGGGCTGGAAGTCGAGGGCGAGAATGTCGCCTTCGATCACTTCGACCGGCAGCAACTCCTGGAACATCGAGTCCTGACCGTTGAGGTATTCGCGGCAGCGCTCAACCATCGCTGCCGAGTTATCCACAGCGATTACCCGGCAACCGTCGGTGCGCACGTGGCGACGCAGGGCTTGAGTGACAGCGCCCAAGGACGAGCCGAGGTCGTAGAGCACGCTGTTCGGCTGGGCGAACTGCGCGGCGAGCACGCCGAGGTTTTCGACGATGGTCGGGTAACCCGGCACCGAGCGCTTGATCATGTCCGGGAACACCCGCACCACGTCTTCATTGAAGGCGAAGTCGGGCACCTGGGCCAAAGGCTTGGCGAAAATACGATCGGGTTCTTTGCTCACGGCGGTTCCGGCGGTGTAAATGGAAAGGCCGGCATTTTAGCCAAAAGGGCGCGGGGATGCTTGGGTTGTCTGATAAAGCGTTTTTTTGCCGGTGATCGTTCCCACGCTCTGCGTGGGAATGCCGCCCCGGACGCTCCGCGTCCCTGCGCAAATGACGCAGAGCGTCACAGGATGCATTCCCACGCGGAGCGTGGGAACGATCAGATTCGTTTAGTCTGGGAGAAAGCGGAGGCGGCGATGCCCCATTGGCCCAGCCAGTAGCTGAGGATGATGACGTACGGCGCGGCGTGGAATGGCGATACAAAGCGATCGATGCCAATCACGCTGTCAGAGAACACAAACGCCACTGCACCGCCCGCCGCCAGCAACGCCGAACGTTTCGGCACATCGGTGCCGAGACGAGCAAGCGCGCGCCAGAGCATCGCGCTGATTGCCGTGCCATAGACAATCACCGGTACTAGCAACGGCCCGAGTCCGCTGGAAATGAGCATCCCCAGCAACACCGCGCCAACACCGAGAGCAAGCACCAGCGGCAACACCGCCAGACGCTTGCAGTCACTCAGATAAGCCTTCAGATAAGCCAGGTGTGCGACCAGAAACGCACCGAGGCCAAACACGAACAAATCCCCCGGCCAAGCGAGCAACACATCACCCAGCAACGAGAAAATCAGGCCGAGACTGATCCAGCGCCGATAGTCGCTGGGTGGCGCATCGTGCAGCCAGCCGAGCAGCGCCAGCACCGGCAACGGTTTGACCAACAGACACAGTAACGCCGCGTGGGTGCTGACACCGTAGAGAAACGTCACCGCGCCCATCAGCGCCAGAATCAGCCAGCCCACGATCAGTTCACCGAAATGGCGCAGTCAAAGGTTTCCACGGGCAGCACTTCCGGTGCCCATGGCTGTTGCGAGGTCAGGCGCAGACGCCCGGTGCCGGGGGCAAATGCTTGAAAGCGCCAGGTCGATACGCCCGCCGCGCCGACGACGCCGGCGTCTTCCGGATTGCTGTAGACCTCGGGGCTGAGTGCACGCAATACGCCGCCAGCCGAATCCTGAATGGCCCAGCGATAGCCGGTGGTCGGGTTGCTTGGCAGCATGATGATGAGGTTTTGCCCGTTAGTCAGCCGTACGGGGCATTCGCTTTGTTTTTCCACGGTCACGTTGTGTTTCGGTTGTGTGGCGCAGGCGGCCAGCAACGAAAGGGCGAGGGGGACAAACAGGCGAGTGGGGGACATAAGGTCAGAGGCTCCGGCGTTTACGACGAACGGCGAGCATAACTGAAGATGAGACAAAGTGTGACAACGCCAAGCCCTCACCCTAACCCTCTCCCAGAGGGAGAGGGGACTGACCGAGGTGTCTTGTGTAATACATCGACCTGAAAGACCGAGTCGATTATGGATTCAGCGAAGTACTTTCAGGTCGGTGTAACTCTGCAATATTCCGCAATTAGCTCCTTCTCCCTCCGGGAGAGGGTTGGGGTGAGGGGTTTTCTGTCAGAACAATACCTTCGCTACATCGGCAAACTTCTTCGCGAAATGCACCGTAATGCCTTCCTTCAGATAATCCGGCAATTCCTCAAAATTGCCCCGGTTCGGCTCAGGCAGAATCAACTCGAAAATCTTCTGCCGGCGCGCCGCAATCACCTTCTCGCGCACCCCGCCAATCGGAAGTACATGCCCAGTCAGGGTCAATTCGCCGGTCATCGCTACACCTTTCTTCGGCGGCTGATTGCGTGCGAGCGAGAGCAGGGCGCTGGCCATGGTCACGCCGGCGCTCGGACCGTCCTTGGGTGTCGCGCCTTCCGGTACGTGCAGGTGGACGAAGGCTTCGTCGAAGAACTTCGCGTCGCCGCCGAATTGTTTCAGGTGCGAGCTGACGTAGCTGTAGGCGATCTCCGCCGACTCCTTCATCACATCACCCAGTTGCCCGGTGAGTTTGAAGCCACGGTTAAGCGTATGAATCCGCGTGGCTTCGATCGGCAACGTCGCGCCGCCCATGCTGGTCCATGCCAGACCGGTAATCACGCCAGTACCGGACAGCACTTGTTCGTTGCGAAACACGGGATGGCCGAGTGACGCTTCGAGGTCTTTCGGCCCGAGTTTGATCACCGCTTTCGGCTCGTCGATCAGCTTCATCACCGCTTTGCGCACCAGTTTGCCCATTTGCTTTTCCAGCTGACGCACGCCGGCTTCACGGGCGTAACCGTCGATCAAGGCTTTGAGCGCGGAGTCGCTGATGCTCAGGCTGCCCTTGGACACGCCGGCCTTTTCCAGCAGTTTCGGCCACAGGTGACGCTTGGCGATGGCGACTTTTTCTTCAGTGATGTAGCCCGACAGGCGAATCACTTCCATGCGGTCAAGCAATGGGCCGGGGATTGAATCCAGAGTGTTGGCGGTGCACACGAAGAGGACTTTCGACAGGTCCATGCGCAGGTCGAGGTAGTGGTCGAGGAATTCGACGTTCTGCTCCGGGTCGAGGGTTTCCAGCAGCGCCGAGGCCGGGTCGCCCTGGTAGCTCTGGCCCATCTTGTCGATTTCATCGAGCATGATCACCGGGTTCATCACCTCGACGTCTTTCAACGCCTGCACCAGTTTGCCCGGCTGCGCGCCGATGTAGGTGCGGCGGTGGCCCTTGATCTCGGCTTCGTCGCGCATGCCGCCGAGGCTGAAGCGGTAGAACGGCCGGCCGAGTGATTCAGCGATGGATTTGCCGACGCTGGTTTTACCCACGCCTGGCGGGCCGACCAGCAGCACGATGGAGCCGCTGATCTCGCCTTTATAAGCACCCACGGCGAGGAACTCGAGGATGCGATCCTTGATGTCGTCGAGGCCAGCGTGGTGTTTGTCGAGGATTTTGCGCGCGTGCTTGAGGTCGAGTTTGTCCTCGCCGTAGACGCCCCACGGCACTGACGTCGCCCAGTCGAGGTAATTACGGGTGACCGCGTACTCGGGCGAACCGGTCTCGAGGATCGACAGCTTGTTCATTTCCTCTTCGAGGCGCTTCTGCACTTGCGCTGGCAGGACTTTGCCTTCCAGGCGTTGCTCGAACTGTTCAAGATCGGCGCTGCGGTCGTCCTTGGTCAAGCCAAGTTCCTGCTGAATGACCTTGAGTTGTTCCTTGAGGAAGAACTCGCGCTGATGCTCGCCGATCTTGCGGTTAACTTCCGCCGAAATCTCTTTTTGCAGGCGCGCGACTTCGACTTCCTTGCGCAGCATCGGCAGGACTTTTTCCATGCGCTTGAGCATCGGCACGCAGTCGAGCACTTCTTGCAGTTCGGGGCCGGTGGCCGAGGTCAGCGCGGCGGCGAAGTCGGTCAGCGGCGACGGGTCGTTGGGGCTGAAGCGGTTGAGGTAGTTCTTCAGCTCTTCGCTGTACAGCGGGTTGAGCGGCAGCAGTTCTTTGATCGCGTTGATCAGCGCCATGCCGTAAGCCTTGACCTCGTCGGTCGGCTCGGTGGGCTGGTGCGGGTATTCAACCTCCACCAGATACGGCGGGCGGTGGTGTTTCAGCCAGGTCTTGATGCGCACGCGGCTCAGGCCTTGGGCGACGAATTGCAGTTTGCCGTTCTCGCGGCTGGCGTGGTGGACTTTGACCAGCGTGCCGTATTGCGGCAGGGCGCCGGTGTCGAAGTGGCGCGGGTCTTCCTGGGGCGTGTCCATGAAGAACAGGGCCAGGGAATGGTGTTCGGATTTGCTGACCAGTTCGAGGGTTTCAGCCCAGGGCTCTTCGTTGACGATGACTGGCAGGACTTGCGCCGGGAAGAACGGGCGATTGTGGATCGGGATGATGTAGACCTTGTCCGGCAGGTTCTGGCCGGGCAGGGCAAGGCCTTTGCCGGAAGACGTGTGTTCGATGTGTTCGGCTTCGGTGTAGTCGTCGGGGTTTTCCGGGAATTCTTGCTGGTCGCTCATGGGGCACCTGCGCAATGGAGTATGGGTCTTAGATGGGGCAGGCCTTGGGTGGTTTCAATGGGGGGCGATGTTTCTGCTTGTGTGTTCAGGGTTTTGACAGGGTTTCTCTGCACTTGGCGATCGTTGTTTCCATCTGAACGCCACCCGAAACACGCTCGCTGAGACATTGGCCTGCGCTATTGCTGTAAGGCGCAGAGCGGTGGCATCCGGGCTATAAAAAACCACCGGGCCGTCAAGCCCGGTGGTGGTTGGCAATGCGCAGGTCAGACCTGACGGTTATTTCACCTCGGTCAATTTCAGATCACTGACCAGCATATCGATCAAGGTCCCCAGGTATTTGAAACGCTCATCTTTTTTCTCCCAGCGATCAATGAAAAACAAGCCGTGGTCATTGACCTGAATCGGTGTCTCAACGATGTCGCCGGACCTGGATTTATGCACCAGACGGAGCTCGCCCGTATCCGTATTTTCGATCATGAACATCCCGGGTCGGGTCAGTTTGCTGCGCTCGACGGCCGGCGTCAGGGCTGGTTTTTTCTTTCCGGCGACGGCCACTTCCAACAGGAAATCGCTGCGCAAGGCCCGGCTATTGGTTCCGCGCTCGCTGGCCACCGCTCTCCAGGTCCCGCGATGGATATCTCTGGCCAGTTCCGGAGCGGTGTCGCGTACGTGGAGACTGACCGCCGAGAGCGTATCCGCCAGACCCGGCACACCCAGGTTGTAGTTGGTGTGGGCATTGCCGATGAGGGCCACCCACTTGTGCGGCCCATGTGCCAGTTGGTCGGCATCGATCACATGGGTGGCGAAATAGCTGAACATCTCGTTTCGCGAGATATCTTCGTTAAACACACCCTTGAGGTGGTAAGACGCCGTGCAATCGAGGGCCCTGATACGGACTTTGTACTTGGCCGCCGCCTGGAGGACCTCTGTGTAGGTATCGTTACCGTTATAGGTCGGCATTTGGCCACGGTCCTGAACGCGCAGGTAATTCTTCAGTCTGTCCGGCATGCGCTGTGTCCGAAAAAAAGTATCCAGATCGGCCTGGTGCAAATCGGTGAACAGATGTTCCACGTAGAGCGTGTCATACCCGGCTTGCTTGAGCGCCTTCATGTACTTTTTCAGCAGCGCTTTGCTCGATACGTGGCTATGGGCCTCACCGATCAGCAGGTTCAAGCGGCCGTCGGCCAGCAGCTGCAAAAACGCCTCGAACGTGGTGTCTGAGGTGAGCGTCGGCAGCGTGGCCGCTTCGGGGGGCGTGTAGTAAGTAAATGCGTCCCTGGCCTTTTTCTCCAGACGTTTGCGGTGGGCGATGAACGCGTCGAACGCCTTTTTTTCACTCGGTACGGTCGGGCTGTAGCGTGAATCCATGGCGTAGGGTTGATGCAACATTTGCGCAATATCGTCGCGCATCGAGGGCGGGATATCGTACTCGCTGAAATGCTCGACAACGGGGGTAATCGCTGCTGGCCTGGAGACGGGCTGAGGCGCCTTGTACGCCGTCGGCCATTGCACACGATAATCGCCCTTGGCGGCCGAATCCCCGGCGATTGCCCCGGCTGAATCGAGGCCGATACGTGCCGCCTGACCCTCTGCGACATCCTCCACGCGCACGGCGACAGCCGCGTGCAAGTCGGCCAGGCCGGGGGTGTTGTCGAAGGTGGACATGCGTGATTGTTCGGTGAGGATCACCCAGCGCTCATCAGGCGCGTCGGCGATATCGGCGGCCAGCGTCTTGTGCGAATAGAAATTCCTCAGGCTGTTGCTGCGAGGGGTCAATGGCGAGACCTCGTCCAGTACCAGCGCGCCTTCCAGTTTGTAGCTGGTCGAAGCATCCAGCGCATGGATTTTCAGGCCCTTTTCGCGAGCGGTACGCACCAGTGCCAGATAGGAAAATGGCGCGTCCTGCTCATGGCCCAGCGCACGGTCGACGGCTTCAAGATGTTTTTCGATGTGTTTCCAGGATTTTCCCTTGTTCATTTTTTCCAGCTTCGCCTTGAAGACATCCGCTGCCAGGTATTCCACGTAAAGTCGCTTGAAGCCACTTTCAACGAGGGTGTCCAGATGATTGATCAGCAGTTGTTTGCTGGCGATCGAACCGGGCTGGGCGCCGATCACCAGATTCTTCCCTTTGACCGCGTCACTGGCGATCAACTGTGTAAATGACAAGTCGTCGGCGATCGGCGGGACTTGGGCGCGGGCTGGCAGCGCGGTAAGGTCAGCGAAATGCGCGGCGGCGTCTTTGCTGAGCTTTTCGACCTGTTTCAGGTAGGCGGTGCGTGTCGAGGCGAGGCGTTCCACGACCCCGACAAGGATCAAGCGGGGATCGGTGCCCATGTAGTCTTGACTGCTAAGGAGGGT
This sequence comes from Pseudomonas sp. Mb7, assembly GCF_054790525.1. Taxonomy (NCBI): domain Bacteria; kingdom Pseudomonadati; phylum Pseudomonadota; class Gammaproteobacteria; order Pseudomonadales; family Pseudomonadaceae; genus Pseudomonas; species Pseudomonas sp. Mb7. Next base: position 4,397,556 of record NZ_CP186501.1, on the reverse strand, counting down.
GTTTTCCCGGGTTTGCGGATTCATCACCGTTTCGATGCGCTGGCGGTATTTGGGCTCGACGCCATAGATCTTGTGCGGACCGTCTGGCTCTGGCACGGCCTCGTACTTCGGCGCACCGCCGGACACGCCGGCGCGCACCATCACCCCGTCGGAATTGCGCACGGCGAGAATGCCGCTCGAGAGGGGGGCGCCGAATTCCGGGTTGTTCAGATAGAGCACATGACGACCGAGTAAGTCGGCATTTTCCCGGATGTAGTACACCTGGCCTCTGAAAAACACCGCACTCATTTCATTCCGCTTGGGGCCAGGTTCCACTTGTTCGATCACGGTCATGACATCGCGTTGTTCGTTGAGGGCGCTGGCGATGCTCTGTCGCAAAGGCCGGCGCACAGTTTTGAGCGAACGCAGCGCCGGACGCAGGTCGGTCAGCAACGCGCCGACACTGTTGAACAGATAACCGACCAGGTGCTGGAACGCTTCGCCGTGGTCACCCTGACGGTACGCGTGCAGCACGAGCATGGCGTCCTTGAACGCCAGGAGCAGGCCGGTGCTCAGGCTCAGCAGCGGGAACGGCGCCGTGGCAATGGCGGTGATCCATTCGATACTGTTCCAGACCAGACCGGCGATCATCTCGGCACGGCTGGTGGTGGTGGCGTTAACGTCGTCGATACGACGTTGCAACTTCATGTCGTAAAGGACAGTGCGCAGGTCACTGACCGCCGCGACCGCGCGGGTCGAGTCGTAGCGTGCAGGGCTGGGTGTGGTTTTATTGAGGTCTTTGGGCAGCCCTTTCTTGATGTTTTCAAGGTATGTGCGAACCCGGGTCCGGGCGCTGACGTCGACGCGCAACGTCAGGTATTCGAGCATGCCGGACTGCTGCTGAAGCAGGTAATTGAACAGCCGCGCTTCGCGGAAAGCGACGCCGTCGGGCGCCTCGGGGGTGTAGAGCAGAACCGGGTTGGCGCCATGGCTGAACAGCCACGCATCGAGCACCCATTCGCCGTCGATCATCAAACGGTGGAGCGGATAGGTCGTGCGCATGGAGCCGGAAGTTTCAGCCATGCTGTCGATACTCTGCTCCAGCCATTGCAGATCATGGCTGGCGATATGGCCCTGCAGCTGGCATTCCAGCGCGGCGTTTTTCATCTGGCGCTGGGTAATGGCCAGGGTCGTGTTGCGCCGGAAGTCATAGCCTTCGCTCGTCGAACTTTGCAGTTCAGCCTTGACCTTGTCGATGTAGCGTTGGCCGATCCAGACACCGGTGACCGAGCGTGCGACATTCTGTGCGGTCAGACTGCTGATATCGATGCCCTGCGGGCCTCTGAAGCGCGCCGAGCGGGAAAATTTCTCATCGAGAAAACCGACGCCGTCGGCGTAGCCATCGCGATACAGCGTGGTGTAGTTCAGAGGTTTTGGCGTCCACGAGCGCACGATGGCGGTCGGCGAGTAAGCCCAGACGGTATCCGGATCGACATCGTTGGTGGTGCGCTTGAGCAAGCGGTTCAAGCTGATTTTGGCTTGCTCGTGCACGTAGTCATCAAACGCCGGAAAGCGACTGCCCGACAAGGCATGCTTGTTGAACGCGCGCAAGGCGCCTTCGGCGTCTTCACTCAGGGTCGTCAGCTTTCGGCGGTTGGCAGCCGTGGTGGAGCGATACCACAGCGGTGTACTGAAGTCATAGTCGTCGATCCGTGTGGCGAGCACATGTTCAGCCATCGCGCGCAGGCAATCGGGATGACTGCCGGTGTGAGCGAACGTGACCTTTTGATGCTCCAGCGCCTCAGGTTTGAAACTCAGCCCGGCCAACACGTGGCGCAGCTTTGCGCGAAAGCGCATGGGCGCACGGCTGATCAGGTAGCCGGCCATGCTGTCGGCGGCATCACTGTGTTTGGCCCAGCCCAGCAGGTGGGTCTGGCATTCGCGCTCACTGTCGAAGGCCTGGAATTGTTGCGTTCGCGGCGCCTGTGGTGTGCACAGCAACAGCCGTTTGAGCGCGCCGCCGTCATCGTACTGGCGCAGCACCCAAAAATCTTGCAACTGGGCGCCGTGCAGCGACAGGGTGGCGGCGCGCAGGCGCGCATCGCTACCGTCACGCAGGCGCTGGATCAGTTGCAGGTCATTGTCGAGCAAGTGCCCTTGCAGCACCGCCGTGTGAGCGAGGGCGACGATACGTTTATCGAGCATCTGCTCGATGGCAGGTTTGATTGCGGGCCTGGCCTGCAGCTCATTTTGCAAGTGATTGAAGTCAATCCGAGGTTGCAGCTCTACGGCTTGCCTGATCAGCCACGCCGGCGTCACGTCAGCGTAGGCTGGCGGCAAAGGCGCGTCATCGTAGGTGAGGGTGGTGTACTTCAAAAACTCCGAACCCGGTAATTCATCGCCGGTGTGCGGGCCGCGCAAGGACAGCTCGAGCAGACTCGATTGATGCACATAAACGCCGTAGCCCGGCACTCGGCGATCGGTCGAAAGGCTTAACTTTGCCGGCTCGAGGTCGTCGATTTCCAGGTCTTCGCTCAGGCGCTCCAGCCATTGCTGGCGGGCCAGTGCCGTCAGACTGCCAGCCGGCTCCATCAAGTCGAGCAGGTCTTGCCGCGCCTGCTGGTAGTTGCGCAGATGCTGCGCCAGTGCGTCTTTTTGCGCGGTGCTGGCGCTTCGAAACCAGTCCGGTGCGCTGTAGTGCAGGTGGCGCTCGAACAAGGTTTGCGCGCGTAATTCCAGACGCGGCGTGAGATCCGGCAGGGCAGCGGCAATGGCGCGGTCCAGCGCGGTGAGCAATTGCCTGGGGTCTTGCTGAGGGTTTTCGGCGAAGCTCAAGGCGCGCTCGATATCCTGCGTGCGTTTTTCGATCAGCGCGTCGTAGGTGTGTTCGAACAACGGTCTGCTGTCGATTGGCGCGAGCAGCAGCGGCCAGATCCCTGCTGCGCCCACGGCGTGATAGCGCGTCGGCAACATGGACATGAACTCCTCGCTACCGCTGGCGTGGTTCAGCGATGTTCGCAGTTGGCTGTCGAGATCAGCAAGGGAGTTGAAGAATTCGATGCCTCTTGCGGGGGTAAACAGCAGGGCGAAACCCATGCTCTGGTCGGTCTGCAGGTCCTTGACGCGGCGAGTGTCTTTTTCCGTGACCACAAAGGCGCCGGCCAGCTCAACGGTGGTGTCTTGATAGCTGAACTGCAGCGCGTACATGGCCGGACGCAGCATCGGCACCGCATCGAGTTTTTGCAGCAGTTCGCCGGCTTGCGGGTGCAGCAGGCGGTCGGTGACGGCCTGTCTGGCTTCGTGGCCGATGGCGGTGAAGCCTGCGTCATATTTGAGGAAGGTTTTCGCTGGTTTATCGTCGATCCGGTCGCGCTGATCCATGTTGATCAGTTGGGTGGCCAGCCTGATTTTCAGGGTGGCGATCAGTTGTTTGCCTTCGTCGCTTTGCAGATCGCTGTTTTCCAGCGCCTGATACAGCTCGCGGCTGCGTTGCAGGTAGCTGGTGCGATAGGTTTTCAGTTGTTCGTCGAGGCGTTTCAGAAAGGCCTGTTCGGTACTCGGTTTTTGTTCGGGAAGCAGTGGGGTTGATGTATTGAACAGGTGATGGGCGATCGCGTTGAGATCGTTTTTGACCTCTTCGGCGGTGGGGGTTGCGGCGAGGTTCATGGGCATTTTTTCCATGCTGAGGGTGAGCGGCCAGCATGGCGAGGGGCAGTGGGGGGCGGGTGGTATATATGTATAGGGGGTTATTGGTCTGTCGATGTAGAGCTTGGGTTCGACTCGGTATTTCACGTCGGCATGCGTCTGCCCTGCACCTGTGATGGAGCGGCAGACGCACGTTTAACCCGACGAGTGAAATCCTGATCTGTTTGTTAGATAGGGGAAGTCAGCTCTTGGAGAAAAAAGTATCCGCTACCGGTGAGTTCACGTGTTTCATCACCGTGGCGTGCCTTACCGGAAAGTTGCAAATTATCGAGGGAGTATAAGTACAGGCCGCTATTGAGTTGACTTACAGAAATGTCGGAAGAGGATGTCACTTCATAGTCATAAGGCTGAATACCTCGTTCGGTCACGACATATTCAAGGTAGCCAGCGATTGCAGGATCCAGCAGCTTGCGAAGCGAGATGGAGATGGCTCGTAGGCTCGATGAACCGTGGTTATCTTCGAAAGAAAAATTGTAACCGCCGAGCTGGTTGACAGAGGTGGAAATGCTGGTTGTCGTGAAGCTGGTCAGATTAACCGGCGTACCGCCAATGGTGCCTTTTACATTAACGTTGAGAATACCGTTTACCCAAACTGCTGGGGATGCCTTTGGATGGGTCATGGGGTGCTTCCTGTGCCTGATTTTGGTTGGAGAAGGAAGTCTGATTGGGCGGGTGAAGACAGTGAACTGTCATATCTGACAGGTTTTTATACGTGTTCGCGATGAGCCTTCTTGATAGGAGTTATATGGCAGGCACAGTGTTGATCAAGTGCGGGGCAGGCTTGCTCGCGAAAGCACTGCGTCAGTCAGTCCAACTGCCGAATGCGCTGACGCCTTCGCGAGCAGGCTCGCTCCCACAGAGGGTTAGCTGTGTGATGGGGATTGGGGGATTTCGTGGTTATCCAGCACGCGGTTCACCGCCAGTTCGGCGAGCATGATGATTTGCTGGATGGCCAGAATCGTGCGCCGCTGCGGCAGGTCGATGTAGGCGGCGATGTCGCTGGTCATCAGGCTGGCCTGGGCCAGCGATTCGCAGGCGTGGACCAGCAGGCTTTCGCTGTCCTGTTCGGGGGCGACCTGGAACATGGTGCTGGGTTTGTGGAAGCGCAGGGTGAGCGCGTTCGGTTTGAGGTAGTGGTCGAGGGCGCGTTCGGCGGCTTCGTGGAATCGCTTCGAATCGGGGGATTCGTAGGGAGAGGTGTCGTTGTTTTCGGGCGGATTGGGTGTTGGCTTTTTCATGGTGAAACTCCGAATGATAAGTGGGGCTGTCACTCTCAATCACCGCGACGCGACGGAGGGTGGCAGCTGTACGCGGGTTCGCGGACCGAGCCATTCGGCAATCTCGGCATACCCGAAGGTATCCCGCGCACAGCCACCATCAAACCAGACAACAAGCACCTGAGTGCTTCAGTTTGGGCTGGCGATTATGCATCAAATCGAATGAACTGCTCGGGCCGCGACGCCCGTTCGCTGAATTTGCAGCGACCCCACGAGCCTATCCAGCCGATTTCCGAGGCACAACCGACGCGACTTGTCGGAAAACTCCGCGCAATTTTCAACGTCTGTAGGACGAGCACATTTCCCACAGGCCAACACATTTCAACCTGTAGGAGCTGCCGAAGGCTGCGATCTTTTGATCTGGCTTTTAAAAACAAAGTCAAAAGATCGCAGCCTTCGGCAGCTCCTACATGGGGGATTGGCGTGCACAAAAAAGGCGATGCCTCTCGGGAGTCATCTTCAATCTGACGGTTAACTCATAGATCAAAATTCATTGCGGTTTATTTCGAACCGGTCTTGAACCCCTGTAATTTCTGACAGTAGACACATTGCCCGGTCGACCCGAAATTACCCAAGCGCCTTTGGGCAGAACGGCACATGCCAATTTACGGACTTCAAGGAATCCAACCATGAGTTATGCCGATACGAATTACCAAGGCTTCACTATTCGCGAATACTCCTCCGACACCCCAGGTCTGCGATATCGGGTGGTCTATAGCGCAACAGAGGAGAGTTTGTTGCTTGAGACCCGCAAACACGCCGAGCAACTGATCATTGAGCGATTGCAGCGGATGAAAAGTGGAGGCAAAGCTTTTTGAATCGGCCGGGCTAACGCTCACCTTGTGCAGGAGCTGCGGCAGCTCCCGCACAAGGTGAGTTGTCAGGTATTTGCGGGGATTTCGTGGTTATCCAGCACGCGGTTCACCGCCAGTTCGGCGAGCATGATGATTTGCTGGATGGCCAGAATCGTGCGCCGCTGCGGCAGGTCGATGTAGGCGGCGATGTCGCTGGTCATGAGGCTGGCCTGGGCCAGCGATTCGCAGGCGTGGACCAGCAGGCTTTCGCTGTCCTGTTCGGGGGCGACCTGGAACATGGTGCTGGGTTTGTGGAAGCGCAGGGTCAGGGCGTTGGGTTTGAGGTCGTGGTCGAGGGCGCGTTCGGCGGCTTCGTGGAATCGCTTCGAGCCGGGGAATTCGTAGGGGGTGGTGTCTTCGGTTTCGGGCGGATTGGGTGTTGGCTTTTTCATGGTGAATACTCAGTTGGTGAAAGTGGAGCTGCCTTCGATTGCCGCGACGCAATCTGAGGTGGCAGCTGTACGCGGGTTCGCGGACCGATAACTGAGAAATCGGCATACCTCCAAGAAGGTATCCCGCGCACAGCCGCCATGACACAGACAAACAGCACCGAGGTGCCGTCAGGTTGGCGATTATGCATCAGTTATCGGGCCGCGACGCCCGTTCGCTGAATTTGCCGCGCCCCCCCGAGCCTATCCAGCCGATTTCCGAGGCACAACCGACACGACTTGTCGGAAATCTCCCTGCAACTCCCAGCATCTGTAGGACAAGAACAATTCCTACAACCAACGCTGATCAAACTGTGGGAGCTGGCTTGCCAGCGATGGCGTTCTTCCAGCCGGCATATGTGCCGGCTGACCCGACGCTATCGCTGGCAAGCCAGCTCCCACAGGTTTCTCCAGAGGATTCAAAATTGGCAGGCACAAAAAAGGCGATGTCCCTTGCGGGGCATCGCCTTTGTTTTACCGCCGCTAAAACTTATTCCGGCAGTTTGTACGCAATCACATAGTCACCCATCTTGGTGCCCAGCGAGCCATGACCGCCGACAACCAGCAGCACGTATTGCTTGCCGTCCTTGCCGGTGTAGGTCATCGGTGTCGCTTGACCACCCGCCGGCAGACGCGATTTCCACAGCTCTTTACCGCTGTTCACGTCGTACGCGCGCAGGTACTGGTCGAGGGTGCCGCTGAGGAAGCCGACGCCGCCAGCCGTGACCATCGAACCGCCCATGCTCGGCACACCCAGGGTGAAACCGATCGGGATGGGCGAGCTGTCGCGGCTGGTGCCGTTTTTACGTTTCCACACGACTTTGCTGGTGGTCAGGTCGATACCGGCAACGTAGCCCCAGGCCGGAGCCTGGCACGGTACGCCGAATGGCGACATGAACGGGTGCATGATCACCGCGTATGGCGCGCCGGTGTTTGGCTGCACACCAGCGGTTTCGCTTTCGCGTTTGCTGCCGGCGGCGACTTGCTCGCGTGGCACCATTTTCGAAACGAAGGCCATGTAGTTCGGGCTGGTGAACAGCATTTGCCGAACCGGATCGACCGAGACGCCGCCCCAGTTGAACACGCCGACGTTACCCGGGTAGATCAGGCTGCCCTGTTCCGACGGCGGGGTGTACTGGCCTTCATAACGCAGTTCCTTGAACTGGATGCGGCACAGCATCTGGTCGAACGGGCTCGCGCCCCACATGGCTTTTTCGGTGAGTTCCGGGGCCAGCAGGTTGAGGTCCGAACGGGCCTGGGTCGGTGCGGTGTGGTCGCCTTTGACGGCGCCTTGCGGGACCGGGATTTCCTTGATCGGAATGATCGGCGTGCCGTCACGACGGTCGAGGACGTACAGGCTGCCCTGTTTGGTCGGAGCGATCAGCGCCGGTTTCACGCCGTCGGCGGTTTTCATGTCGAGCAGGGTTGGCTGGCTGCCAACGTCCATGTCCCACAGGTCGTGGTGGGTGAACTGGTAGTTCCAGCGCACTTTACCGGTGGCCAGGTCCAGAGCCACGATGCCGGCGCTGAATTTCTCGGCGCCCGGGGTGCGATCAGCGCCCCACTGGTCTGGGGTCTGGTTGCCCAGTGGCAGGTAAACCATGCCGAGTTTTTCGTCGACACTGGCCAGCGACCACATGTTCGCCGAGTTGCGGCTATAGGTTTCGCCCGGTGCCAAAGGCTCGGTGGCGTCAGGCTTGTCGCTATCCCAGTTCCATACGAGGTGACCGTCGCGCACGTCGAAAGCGCGGATCACGCCCGATGGCTCGTTGGTCGATTCGTTGTCGGTCACGTGACCGCCCATGATCACCAGATCACGAGTAATCGCCGCTGGCGAGGTGGAGTAGTAACCACCGGCGGTGAACGGGCCGATGCCTTGGGTCAGGTCAACCACACCGTTGTTGCCGAAGCCTTCGCAGATCTTGCCGGTGTCGGCGTTCAGGGCGATCAGGCGGGCATCAGCGGTGGGCAGGTACAGACGACGCGGGCAAGCCTGAGCAACGGCTTTGCCAGCTTCGGAAATTACCGCCGAGGCTGCGTTTTCAGTTTTGGCGTAAGCGGCTTCGTCGTAGTACGACACGCCACGGCAAGTCATGTGGGCGAAGCCTTTGAAGCCGACCGGGCTCTTGATCTGTGGGTCGAAGCGCCACAGTTCTTTGCCGGTGTCCGGGTCCAGGGCTAACACTTTGCTGTGCGCGGTGCAGGCATAGATCATGCCGTTGGCTTTCAGCGGAGTGTTTTCGTTGGTCAGCTCGACCGGGTCATCAGCGGTCGGCAAGTCACCGGTCTGGATGCGCCAGGCTTCTTGCAACTTGCCGACGTTGGCCGGAGTGATCTGCTTCAGTGGCGAGTAGCGGTCACCGAATTCGGTGCGGCCGTAGGCCTGCCAGTCGCCATCGGGCATGGCTGGCGCGGTGCTGGTGGTGTCCGCGGTGTCGCGGCCCAGTTCGCCGAAGGTTTCGCCCGGGTGGGTGAACAGGCTGGCCAGAGCGGTGACGCCGGCCAGTACCACAGCGACGGTCAGACCGCCAGTGCCCATCGGCGCCGGGCCGTTAAGCAGCAGCGGACGACGGAACCACGGCAGCAGCATGACGAAGCCGAGGACAAACCACAGGGCCAGGCGTGGCACCAGTTGCCACCAGTCCAGACCGACTTCCCACAGCGCCCAAACGGTGCTGGCAAACAGAACGATGGCGTACAGGCCCAGCGCCGCGCGACGGCGCATCAGCATCAGAATGCCGGACAGCGCGATGCCGATACCGGCCAGCAGGTAGTACAGCGAGCCGCCGAGCATGCTCAGCTTGACCCCACCGGCCAACATGGCCAGGCCCATCAGTAGAAGCAGAATGCCGAGCAGGCTCGGTAGCAGACGGCCCCGACTCGAAGCACTTTCGGTGCTCATAGTGTGATTCTCCGTGACGTTTATGTAGTCCCGCGCTGTAGTCACTTTAGATGACGATTTGGCACAGGCATGGTTCAGATAAAACTTGTCTAGCTAACGAATTTCTTTTTTGTAGGAGTGAGCCTGCTCGCGATGGCGGTGTTTCAGTCACTGGAGATGTCGCCTGAAACACCGCTATCGCGAGCAGGCTCACTCCTACAATGGATTTACGTAAATCTTTAGAACGAGGACTGGATCTTGATCCCGCCGATCAGGGCGTCGTCGACGTCGTTCACGCCACCGGGGTGGCGGATGTATTGCAGGTTCGGGCGTACGGTCAGCCAGTTGGTCACGTGCACGCCGTAGTACAGCTCGGCGCTGTATTCGGTGTCTTGCGGCGGCAGGAAGGACGGATCGTCGTAGTCGTACACGGCGTTGGCGCGGTTGCTGGCTTCGGCATTTTTGCGGAAGGCCGGGTTGACGTGCACGCGGGCGAGGGCGAAACCGATGTCATCCTTGGCGCGCGCATCGAACGGGCCTTTGTAGGTGATGCCGGCCTGCACGTAGTTGTCGATCGCGTTGGTTTTCTTGTCGTGCATGGTGCCGTTGGCGAACACGCTCAAGCCGCGACTGTTATCGCTGGCCATGCTGGTGATCTGCTGCTGAATACCCAGCCACACGCCGTGTTTGCTCGACGCGCTGCGATAGGCTTCACCGCTCAGGGCCGCCGGTTGGCCGTGGCTGTCTTTATAGACGTCGCTGGCGTTGGCGTTGCTGTAGTAGTAACCGGCACGGTATTCGCCCGGCAGGCCGTTGAGTTTCGGCGTCCACACCAGTTCGATCGGCAGGATCGCGCCCTGGGTGCCGCTGCCGCTGAGTTTGAAACCGTTGCCGCGATCGAGGTTCGACGGGTTCTGCTCGTAAGCGCCGACCTGTGCGTACAGCTCTGGGGTCAGGTGATATTTGACGCGCAGCGCCCATTGGCTGACCGGCCAGTTGTACCAGATGCCGCCGACCCAGTTGCCGACCTGCGAACCGCAGAACGCGAGGTTCTGGAAGTCGCACGGAAAGCTGTTGAAGTCTTCGCCTTCGCCGAAACGGCCGACCTTGATGTCGAGTTTCTGATCGAAGAATTTCTGCTGGTACCACATCTGTGTCAGGCGCGTGGTCTGGCCACGGCCCCAGACTTCCTGGGCCGAGGTGAAGCCGCCAACGCGCGGATCGTTGATGCGGTCGTTGCTGATGTTGTTGCCGCTGCGCTTGGTGATGGTCAGTTGAAACTCGGCGTCGTCCCAGCCGAGGATCTTTTGCAGGTCGAGGTGTGTGCCCAGACCGAACTGATCGCTATAGCGCGCAGTGCGGTCGTGGTCGTAGCCGCCGTGCAGGTTGCTGCCCATTTCGCCGGTGTAATCGAGCTTGAAGTCGTAGCCTTTTTCCGAGAGTTCGGTGCGCGTGCCGTTCCAGTCACCGAGCATGTACGGTGATTCACTGTCGAACGCGGGCGCCGCTTGAACGCAAGTGGCGAGGCCGAGGGCGGTAAAGCCGCCAAGGGTGCGCAGGGTTGAGATAGCGCTGTCTCGGGAGAAGGAAAAATCGGGCATGGCTCAGTCTTTTTTTGGTGTTTTCGGGGTGCAATTCGAGCGCTTCAATATGTCGCAGGCAGTGAAGCGATTCAGCGGAAGGGCGGCAGGATAAAGATCTGTTACAAAAAGACAAAGGCCTTTTGTGAACATGCAGCGTTTCGGATTCGGTAACAGTGCGGCAAACGGGCGCATTGTCGGCCGGATCGTGGCCTGCGATCTTTCCGGGTTGGCCTACATTTAAAGTCAGGCCTTCCACCCAGTCAGCCCCTCGGCTAAGGTGCGCGGCTTCCGCATTTTCACTTCGCCCATAGGCCTGGCATGAACGAACAAACTCCCGATCCGCTGCACGGCGTCACCCTTGAACAGATCCTCAATGCACTGGTGAGCCATTACGAATGGTCGGGATTGGCCGAGCGCATCGATATTCGCTGCTTCAAGAGTGATCCGAGCATCAAGTCGAGCCTGACGTTCCTGCGTAAAACGCCATGGGCGCGCGAAAAGGTCGAGCGTCTGTACGTGAAATTGATGCGCACCAAGCGACCGCTCTGAAATGCATACCGGTTGTTGGCGCCGCCGCCTGATCACCTGCGCAGCCATATTGGGCTGGGCGGGGTTGGGCATTCAGCTTTATCTGATTTTCTTTGCGCGTTTAAGCGTCGGCGCCAGCCTGTTGGGCGGGCTGGTGAGCTTTTTCAGCTACTTCACGATTCTGACCAACACGCTGGTGGCGACGGTGCTGACCTGTGCCGTGACCGCTCGCGAATCCGCCGCGCGCCGCTGGTTTTTGCAGCCGTGGGTCAGCAGTGGCATTGCCGTGAGCATTGCTGTGGTGGGGCTTGCCTATAGCCTTTTGCTGCGGCATTTGTGGCACCCGGAAGGCTGGCAATTTATTGCTGACGAGTTGCTGCACGACGTGATGCCGTTGCTGTTTCTTGCTTATTGGTGGCTCTGCGTACCGAAAGGCACGCTGCGGTTGTGGCATCTGCCGGTGTGGCTGATCTATCCGCTGGTGTATTTCATCTACGCCTTGCTGCGCGGGCATTTGCTCGGCGCGTATGCGTATCCGTTCATTGACGTGGCGGTGTTGGGTTATCCACAGGTGCTGCTCAATGCCGGGGGGATATTGCTGGGGTTTGTGGGGATTGGCTTGCTGGTCATTGGCCTCGACCGCTGGAGGCTTGCACGAAGTTAAAGCACCTGTAGGAGTGAGCCTGCTCGCGATGGCGGTAGATCAGTTACAAATTTATTGACTGACACCCCGCTATCGCGAGCAGGCTCACTCCTACAAGGGATATCACTCTTCTTCGGAAGTGCCTTCAGCGCGCCAGTAGCCGACGGCTTTGATGAGCTGTTCATCCAGCCCATGCTCATCGATCAGCACCCGGCGAATCTGCCGTGAAACTTTCGTTTCGGTCGCCACCCACGCATACAGATTGCCTTTAGGCACCTGCAGTTGTTTCACCGTCGCCAGCAGGTTGTCCTTGCTACCCTCGCGTAACACCCAGATCACATTGACCTGCGCCGCGCTTTCGAGCACTTGCTGTTCGGCGCCGTTTTCCACTTCGATCACCACCAAGGCCTTGCGATTGGCCGCCAGGCCTTCGAGGCGGCGGGCGATGGCGGGCAGGGCGGTTTCGTCGCCGATCAGCAAGTAGCTGTCGAAAATATCCGGGACGATCATCGAGCCGCGCGGGCCGCCGATGTGCAGGTATTGCCCGGGTTGCGCTTGCTCGGCCCAGGTCGACGCAGGGCCGTCACCGTGCAGGACAAAATCGATGTCCAGTTCCAGCGCATCGAGGTCGTAGCGACGCGGCGTGTAATCACGCATTTCCGGTTTTGGTCCATCGTCCTTGCCGGCGCCGAGCACCATGGTCTCCAGCGCGGCGGCTTGTTCGGCGTTCTGCGGGAACAGCAGTTTGACGTGATCGTCAGTGCCCAGGCTGATAAACCCGGCCAGCTCCGGCCCGCCGAGGGTAATGCGGCGCATGCGCGGGGTCAGGTCGACCACGCGCAACACCTCAAGCTTGCGGCGTTTGATTTCGTGCATCACACGGTGAATGGTTTGGGTATCGACTGCAGTCATTCGGCTTTCTCCGGGGCAGGTTGAACGGCAGGGCCGTCGACGATGGCTTTGGCGGTGTCGTTAAGCAGGTCACGCACGCGCAGGATTTCTGCGGCGCTCCAGCGGCCGTGGTGCATTTGCAGGGCATGCCGCAGGTTGTGCACGGCTTCGTGGATTTCCGGCGGCCGATCATGGCCACGTAGTGAGCGTTTGCTCACATCGATCCGCATGCGCACGCCGTCCAGCGCGACCGCTTGCTCACTGAGAGATAAACGACCGGCCTCGGTGACGCTGTAGCGTTTTTTACCGCCCTCGGCGTCGCCAGTGATCAGTTCGCTCTCTTCGAGAAAGGTCAGGGTCGGGTAGATCACCCCGGGACTGGGGCTGTACGCGCCGTCGAACATGCCTTCGATCTGGCGGATCAGGTCGTAGCCGTGGCACGGCTGTTCGGCCACCAGCGCCAGCAGCAGCAATTTCAGGTCACCGGGGGCGAATACCCGTGGGCCACGGCCGCCGCGCTCACGTCCGGGGCGCTTCTCGAAGCCGTCACGGCCGTCGCCGTGTTCGCGGTGGGGGGAATGATGGTCTCTCATTTCAGTCTTCTCTCGTCGTGTTTAGATACAACTTAAGATATATCTTAAGGTCTGCGCAAGACGTTTTTCCCCGCGTCGCGACTTCGGCTGACGAGCGGCAGCCCACCCGCCAATGCAAGCGATGATTTTTCAGGGGAGTGTAAGTCAGCGATAACTTGAAAGTTAAAGTCATCACTCTATTTGATGTAGAGTATATGTTCTAAATGACCCTGAGTTACCGCACTATAAGGGCGAAGTTGCTGTATGGTTTTTTAATTTAAACTGTCTGTAGGGGATAACTTACAGTTACTGTTTCGAATATCGTTATTTTGTTCTTTTTTCTGGCGAGTCATGGGGTTGTTTAACTACGAGGTTATCGGAAGTTGCTTGCTTACTTTCCAGAGGCAACAGTCGATGATGCCTAGGCGTTGAACGTTCAAGTTGATCTGGCTCAACTCGGGCAATGATTTACCTGAACTTTCAATGTTCATCCCCCTATCAAGAAAACAGGTACATAACGATGTTCAAGAAACTCGCAATCGCCGCTCCACTGGCTCTTCTGGCACTGGGTTCCACTGGCGCATTCGCCGCTGGTGAAGCGTCGCACTCGATCAGCCTTGTCGCGCATGTGCCGACCAACGGTTTCTATGTGGTGCCGACCGATCCGGATCTGGTCAACAAGGACCAGGACATGAGCTATCAGCCAACCACCGGCAAGATGCGCGACGTCAATGGCTTCTTCGACGTGCGCAACAATAACGGCTCGGTACACGCCAGCCTCGAGAGCCTGCCAAAACTGGTCTCGGGCAGTACTTCTATCGAACTGCGCGTGCTGTTCAACAACAAGGAACTGACCCTGACTCCGCAACTGGTCGTGGGTGAAGCCGAGTCCGACGTCAACTACCGTGCGCCGCTGAACATTAGCGCGGTGGGCAACAACTTCCAGCCTGGTGATTACACCGGGGCCGTGGCGATGATCTTCGACGCCGTGACGCCATAACAGCAGTCACTTGATCGATCGATCAGGCACTAAGCCCAACTTCAATGTTGACGCTTGACCGTCGGGGCTGACGATTTGTTTGCCTCGACGGACTTCCATTGTTTGTTATCCGAGTACGCGTTCATGTTCCCGATGACACCCATCGCGGCTGCGCTTGCGCTGTTGTTTTGTGCCAGCGCAGCTGTGGCTTCCAACTCCTCCGGCACCACACCACGCAGTCTGCTGGCGCAGGCCAAGGGTTTGCCGGCGGATTTCGAGGAGCATTTCTTTGATGTACCGCTGGCGGTACGGGTCGAAGTCGATCAGCAACCACTGGGTGAGGCCATGGTGGTGTTGTCCCGCGACGATCGCCTCACCCTGCTCGAATTCACTGACACCAGCGAAAATCGTTTTGGCCCCGCCGAGCGGGAAAAATGGGCGAGCTATCTGAAACCCGGCGTGCCCTTGGGTGCGTGCAGCGGTTCCTGCCCGGACCAGTTTCTGGCGGTGCATTACAACCTGGAAAACTCGCTGGTCTCGATTCTCACCGAAAATGCCGAACGCGACGTTGAAGCCAAGCGTTACTTCGAACAGCCTGATGGTGGCAGTCATGGCTTGATGGTGCGTAACCAGCTCAACCTCAATGGCGGCCAGGATCAGGATCTCGGCGGGCGTTTCGGCCTCGAAGCCAGCTCAAGTCTGGGCAGTTGGAGTCAGACACTGAATCTGCAAGTGGCCCGTCTCGGCGGTCCGGACGACAAGCTTTATCACGCCGTTCAAGAGCTGCACACCCAGCGCGAACTGCAAGGCAGTTTTTTCCGCCTGGGCTATTTCACCCCCAATTCCGAAGGGCTGACACGCCAGCCGCGTACGTTCGGCAGCAGTCCCGACACCGCCGTCGGCGTGATGTACGGCAGCTCCGACAGCCTGGCCATCAACAGCCCGATGCCCAGCGTTTATCCGATCTATGTCACGGCCAACCGCCAGGGTTCCGTCGAGATCTGGCGCGATGGCCTGCTGATCAATACCCAATCGGTGCCGGCCGGTTTGCAGACCCTCGACACCCGGCCGCTGCCCGGTGGCATTTATGAGGTGGAAGTCCGGCTGATCGAAGACGGCCAGATCACCTCCACTACTCAGGAGTTGGTGTACAAGCCCAACAACTGGCGCAACCTCGACGAGCGCTGGCGCTACAACGTCTTTGCCGGCGAAGAACAGAAACTGCTGAGCAACTGGGACACCCAGGCCAGCGGCAGCCCGACAGCGGGCGCTTCGGTGAATTACCTGTTGCATCCGCGCGTCATCCTCGGGCTGTCGGCGCGGCAGATTCGCGAAAAGCTGCAATACGGCACGTCCATCGACTGGACCTTGGCCAATCACATCAGCCTCTACGCCAACGTCTACAAGACAGAGGATTACGGCACCGGTCTCGATCTGCAAAGCCTCTACAACTACGGCGCCGGCAGTCTTGTCGTCAGCCATAACCGCAGCTGGCTCGACACCACCAATACCTACGACACGTTGCCGGACGGCACCCGGGTGCGCCCGCGCAATGTGTTCATCGGCCAGACCAGCAATTCCTCGCTGGCGCTCAACCATCGCCTCAGCAGCAAGAGTTCGGTCAACGCGCGGGTCTCGCACAGCGAGGGCAATGTCGAAGGCATGGGCGTCGATCTGGGCTGGACCCAGCGCACGATGGTGCTGGGCAGCGATGCCAGTTGGCGCCTGTCGATTTTTGATCGTCCCGGCAGTTTCAGCAGCGGCGATGCGCGCAATCGCGGGGTCGACCTGAGCATCAACATGGCGCTCGGCGCCCCCGGTCAGCAGATCAGCGGCAGTATCGGCTCACGCACGGCCCGTGACGGTGCGCGTGACAACAACGCCTCGCTCGGCTGGCGCAAGGATTTCCGGGATCACGTCTTGCAGAACGTGTCGGTCACGGCACTCACCGACACCTACGGGGTGGGCGTCGCCAGCCTGGCCAACTTCCGCACCGACGCGGTCAATGGTGACGGCTTTATTCAGCGCTCCTCCTACAACGGCAACTTCACCGGTGGCCTCAACCTCGACAGCACGCTGGTGGTCGGTGCGCAGCAGATGCTCATGACCAGTCAGACCGAAGTGCGCGGCGCCGGGCTGATTGTCGACGTCGAGTCGGACATCGAGGACATCGTTCTGCGGGCCGACGATTTCAGCGGTGGCGGTGCGGCGTTGAAGCCGGGGCGCAATTTCATCCCGATCACCGCGTACCAGAACAGCTCGGTGAGTTTCGACTTCGAGGGCAACCACGTACCGGCCGCGTCCATCGAACCGCCGCGCACCCGCTATCACTTGAACAAGGGTGGCGTGGAGTACCGCAAGGTCCGCGTGATGAAAACCATGACCGTGCTCGGCCGACTGGTGGATGGCCAGGGGCGGCCGCTCAAGGGCCATCACGTGATCAACCACGCCAGCCGTGGGGTGAGTGAAGTCGACGGGTTCTTCTCGATGGAAATGAACGCCGGCTCACCGACCCTGGAAGTGCGTCAGGGCAACCAGTTGCTCTGCCAGTTCCGCCTCAACGAGTCCGACCATCGCAGCGAAAACAATGTGCTGATGATCGGCGATCTGCGCTGCACGCCGGACACCCTCGCTGACGCTACCTCCACCGAACAGAAGGCAGGTTGATCTTATGAAAAAACTTACAGGTGGTTGTGCATTGCTGCTGGCGCTAAGCATGCCCACGGCACAGGCGATAAATCAGGAAATCCGTGCGCTGTTTCAACCCGATTCTTCGCAACCGGGCAAGAACCTGTTCGTCAACCAGACGCCCAATAGCGGCTATTGCGTGAACTTCCCTGCGCAGTGCGCCAGCGCCAACATGTTCAGCATCGAGTTGCCTGTCGGCTATAGCTCAACCGGCGAGCTTATGCCGGGTGACGATGTCTCAGTGCAGGCCCCCGCCGACTGGAAACGGTTGACGGTGACTAATCAGGATACTCAGGAAACGGAAACCGTAGAGGTGCGCATCACCGGCATAGGCTCCAACTATATCCTGAGCGATACCGTGGAAAAACTGACCGGGGTGGAGCACCCGACAGGCCATGACATCCTCTGGACGTCCCTTAGCGGTTGGCTCTACGCCCCCGCGCCTTGCAGAGGCACTAGCGTGTCCGGGTACAGCGCTCGCACCTATCGCTTTTTCTGGCAGACGCCTGTGCAAGCGCCCTGCACCAAGACCGCTGCTTTCCGTATCCCCTCGATGTCTTTCGAGAAGATCGATTTTGCGTATGAGCTGAGAACCCCCAACCCGTTGAGCATGTCGAGCGGTCTGTATACCGGATCCATCGAATACTCGATGGGACCCGGTGGCGATTTTGACATGGGCGCGGCTTTTCAGCCGGACGAAGGCAGGCTGACCCTCGACTTCGTACTGGACGTACAGCACACCCTCAAAGTCGATCTCCCGCCGGGTGGCAGCAAAGTGTCGCTGGAACCCGAAGGCGGATGGGCGCAGTGGATCGACAGCGGGCGTAAGCCGAAGCGGATCTTTCGCGACCAACCGTTCTTCATCTCGGCATCTTCGCGCTTCAAGGTGATGATGCTATGCAATTCCCAGGGCGGGCCGTACTGCAATCTTGGCAGCCCCTCGGGCGACACCACATCGGTCAAGGTCTCGATGACTTTGCCCGCGGGAATCGACGGTGCCGGCAATGGCCCCGTCAATAGAATGCCGTTGAACTTCAACAACTGGGTCGGCCCGTTCCAGCCCAGCCTCTATGTCGAGCGCAAGCCCGGCGCGCTGCATTTCGAGCTGGACCCGTTTGCGATCGATTTCCTCCTGCGCCCCGGCAAGAACGACCGGCTACGCGGCAACATCACCATTATCTGGGACTCGGATGCGTGAGCGCTCCAGTCCGGCCCATTTCGATTTTCATGGAGTTGAACGCGATGAAACGTGGTTTTCTGCTGGGCGTGCTCAGCATGTGTTGCCTGACGGCGCAGGCCGGCCCGCAAATCAATGTCGGCACCGTCTACGACTATCTCGACGCTGATAAAAGTACTTACCTGAAACGCGTATTCAATAGCGGCGATGCCACGGCCTTCGTCAAGGTCAATGTGCTTGAGATCATCTACGGCGCCGATGGCGTGCCGCAGGAAGTGCCCGTGCAAAACGCTGCCGACGGTGCTTCACGCAATGGCGTGATGGCCAGTCCGGCGCGGCTGATCGTCCCGGCGCAGGGCATGCAGGGTACGCGTTTGCTGTACATGGGCGAGCGCGATCGCGAGCGCTATTTCCGCGTGCGCTTCGTCCCGGTGGTACCGGAAAAGGAAGACGAATTCGTGGTCAGCAGCGAGGAGCGCGAAGACTACAAAAACTCGCTTTCAGCCGGGGTCAACGTAATGACCGGGTTCGGCACGATCTTCTTTGTGCGGCCGAAGGACGCGCGTTTTGCCACCGTCATCAATGACACCGAAAAACGCTATGAACTGCGTAACGATGGCAACACCGTGCTGATTGTCGATGAGTTCAAGAGCTGTTCACTGAGCAAAGAAAGCGACTGCGGCGCGACCACCAAACACCACGTGCTGGCGGGCAAGACCTTTGCCTTCGACAAGGAAAAGGGCCGCGAATACCGCTTCTTCCTGATCGAAGGCAGCGAGAAAAAAAGCATGAAGACCGCCAGTCGCTAGGTTTGTTTTCCATTGACCCATCGGGTAACCAACA
Organism: Pseudomonas sp. Mb7; assembly: GCF_054790525.1. Classification (NCBI taxonomy): domain Bacteria; kingdom Pseudomonadati; phylum Pseudomonadota; class Gammaproteobacteria; order Pseudomonadales; family Pseudomonadaceae; genus Pseudomonas; species Pseudomonas sp. Mb7. The sequence continues at coordinate 4,378,528 of NZ_CP186501.1, read as the reverse complement.
TGATCAAGCAATGCACCGCCGCCGCGCTGATGGTCGCCACTGCGCTGACCGGCGCCGGGGCGTGGGCCGCGCGCGAAGAGCACACCTTCGAAGTGTCCCTGACCATTCCCAGCCGCCCGTTCTATATCATTCCGGCAGAACCGGACTGGATTCACCGGCCACAGCGGCTTGAGTGGGACTATCAGCGCTCGACCCTCAGCGGGCTGATGCGCAATTTCGATGTGCACCATGACAGTAGCGCGATTGAAGCGCGTCTGGCGTTCGATCCTTATCTGGAGAATGGCCGCCCCGGCGAAGTGATCGATCTGCTGGTCTCCTTCAATGATGTCGAGCTGAGTTCGCACGTCACCCCGCGCCAGGTGTTGTCCGTGGAAGAAGCCGCCAGGGGCAAACGCGTGGCGTTGAAAATCGACCCGATCGAGCCGGAGGGCGGCTATCGTTCCGGGGATTACCACGGCAGTGTCGTGCTGATGTTCAATGCCAGGGCACCGGGGGCGGAATGAGTGCGGTTTGGCCTGACCCAGAGCACGCAAGCCCGGGCCTATGGGGGGCGAAAAGCTGTCGCAGGGGCCGGCCAGTCCTTGATGGTCTGACCGGTTTGCAAGCCTGCCGTCAGAGGTTCGCGATTCTCATGGCCTCCCGGGTCAATTGTCGGGAAAGGTCATCGCGCTGATAACCGATTTGTTTCTGCAGGTCCTGGTACAGCCTTTGGCTCAAGGGCTCATCCTTGAGTACATCGGCCACGGAAATGCCGAGTTGGTTCGCAAGACTTTCCAGTTTTTGCGTCAGTGGTTTTATCTGACCCGGATCCTTGAGTTCAGCCCACTGCGCTTTTATTTCCTTCAATTCTTCGACCCATTCGAGTTTGTTCTCAAACAGATGATCATTGCGCTCGTATTGTGTCGGGTGAGTCTTGCGCAGGTGGCGCTCCCAGAAATTGTCCGAAGGAAGATTGATCATTCCATTGACCAGACCGTCGCCCTGTTCCCGCCTCATGATCATCCTGTAAGCCAACTCGATCTCCGCTTCGTTGACACCAGAACGAGGCTGGTAGCGCATGCCTTCAGACTGCCAGGGCAGTTCAAGTCGTTCAGCCAGTCCGGTTTCGAATGCCAGATGGACCTCGACCTCATCCGGGGCGAGGTTGTTCGGGTCGATCAGGTTCTGTTGTTCCTGACGGCTGTATTCCACGCGAGCCTCGTCGCTCACCAAGTCCAGCCGCGCAGCACTGCGGGCCAGGCGTACGAGGGTGTTATCCAGAACCTGGGCCGATGTCGGCGCTGTATAGGCTTTGGACACCAGCACTTTCATTCCCAGTGAATTGAACAATTGCGCACCGAGATCGCCGCAGTCCTCCGGGGACACGATCTGTTTGAACAGTTTTTCGCGCAGCTCCGAATCGAGGGCGGCGGCTTCGACCATTTCCCAGACACGTTGGGTCAGCTTGCGGCGTGCGGGCTCAGTCCGGTAGTCGGCGCTTTCTCTTTGTTTGGCAATCACGCTGAAAAAACCGGCGGAGTCCGGCTCGGCCATCAGGTCATGCCAGGTTTCTTCGCGGTATTTGCTCAGTGCCGAAGACGGGCCGAAACCGCCGGGTACATCGGCAACGAGTTGCCAATGGCGGAGTTCGTCATTGGCGGCGGGAAAATAATCCTGCACAAAACCCAGGCCTGAAGACTCTCGATACTGGCCATAACGCACCCGCTCTTCATTGGTCAGTTTTTCCGGGCTGAAACGTGCGCGGCTGAGCACAAACGCCTGATCAGAGCCAGGCGTGACTTCGGGCAGGGTATTGATCGGCGCCCCCCGCATGTCGAGCATGAAACTGCGTGGCCGGTGTCGGTTGGCTGTGCCGACCTTGAACAGTCCCTCGGGCCAGGTCTGGATGCCGGTATTGGCCAGGCTCAGCTCCTCCAGCCGGTACATTCGCCCGACATCCGGGGGTATGCGCAAGGGATTGCCGTTCAGGTTTAGCGTGCGCAGACGTACCAGTGCGTCGAGTTGTTTGCTGGAGCGATACGTCAAGTCGATACGGTTATCGGCCAGATCCAGATCCTCAAGTTGACGCATCTGGCCGATGCTGGAGGGTATTTCTTTCAGATTGCACTGGCGGGCGCTCAATTGGCGCAGATGAGGGAAGCTGCCGAGCAGTCCGTCGCGATTTGCCGAGAGGGATGTCTTGTTGAGCCTAAGTGCGGTGATCTGATCAAGGTGTTGCTTCATGCCGGGTTGCTTGCGCAATTCTTCCCACCAGTATTCGAGATCATATCGGTTCAACTCAGTGGTCAGGTCCAGCGTATAGCCTTGCTCTGGATGATGGATCTGTTCGTCGAACCCAGCGCTTTTGCGCTCGAAACACTCAATTAACCTTTCTTCTATGTGCCTCCCGCCAAGTTGCATGTAATCCATGGACGCTCCGTAGCCCGGATTTCCCTCGTCGTCCACGCCGGCGGGTTGTTTTTCACGCGATGCCTGTAATTTACGGTGCAAATCCTTGCGCTCGCTTTCCAGCTTTGCGATGGCATCGACTGCATTGCCCTCGCTCTTGCGCTGCAATATTTCAATGAACGTGTTCACCTCCCTTTCATTCATTTTCGGGTAGAGCTTGCCGATACGTTTTTCCAGCGTCGGCTCACCCCAAAGCCATGACCAACCGCGCACCAGCGTTTCGGTTTCAATCGTCGCCACCGGACGGATGGGCGGCTCTGCCAGCGCAGTTCGGCGCTGCGCAGGGCCGGCGGCCTCTTCCATGATCCACAGTTTCAACGGGCGTCCCTGGCCGCGCGAGTAACCCACGGCAGGCAGTGTTTCGGCAGGCACGGCATGCAGAATCGACTCATAGAAATCATCCGCGTCATGCAGCGAGCGGTTGCCTGCGTCGAGCACTTCATAGCGCCCCTGTTCGTCGCGGATCAGGCGCCTGACGACGCTTGCATCATCGGGTCCGACACTGCAGCGCAGTGGTCCGTCGTAGGTGCCGTCGCGCACTTCCAGACGCAGATCGGCAAAGGTGTCGGTGTTGAGCCTGAGGGTATTGAGGGCCAGGCGTTCACTGTCTGCGGTCATCAGCTCGTCATGATAAAAGCCCTCGTAGGCGTGGGTGGCGCAGGCTTCGAAGGCCATTTCCCGGGCCTGGACCTTGAGGCGTAACGGCAGGCGTTTTTCCTTGGCGATTCTTTGCAGTTCGGCGGGTCTGGCCTGGGCCACGAGTTTTTCGGCAAGCGGCAGCGGCAGATCGGGAAAGGTCTGTCTAACGGTTTTGATGTCGGTTTTGTCGGTTCTTTCCCCTGCTTGATAGACACGGCGGGAGACGTCCCCGCGACGCTCATCGACGGCATTGGCGAGCCGATTGCGCAAGGCCGCGACGCGTTGGTCAGGGGCAATGTCCGGGCCCAGCAGGTGGTTGAATTCTTCATCGGAGAGGAAGTTCGCCACGCGATCCGGCAACTGGCCCGCATTCAGATCGTTGAGGCTGATGCGCAACGTCTCCGCCGGCGCAGCCTGCGGATTGCCGTACTTGCGCGAGTAACCACTCAGACTGGCATCGGCAAACACCTCCAGCGCTTTGCTGTAAGGCCAGCCCGGCAAACCGGTCAACACCGGTTCCAGCCAGACGGCCTGTGGATCGATCGGGCGGCCCGCGCGGATGTCGGCAGTCGCCGTGAGTACATCGTCGTAGGCGCTGAAGCGCTTGACTGTGTCGGCCAACAGCGGCGGAGGCGGGCTGTTGTCGATATGCATCTGACGCAGGGCGTCGTGATCGGTGCCGCTGCCGATGCGGATCTGCTCAAGTTCCGCGGGCGAAAAGCGTTCGACGCTGTGGCCCAGTCGTCGCATCAGCGCGTCATTCGGCCAGTTGTGCGGGGTCTCCGCTTCATGCACCCAGGCGCCGTGGCCGTTGTGTTCGATTTTCGGCCGGTAGGCGTTGGCGCGGCTCGGGTGCTTGATGCGGTGGGTGTTGGACGTCGCATCAGTCGTGGCCTTTTCGACGACGTACAGCTTGCCTTCCAGCGGCAGGACGTGTTCGTTGCGGTACTGATGCAGGCCATGGCGATCGGGTTTGGCGCCGGGCGAGAGCATCAGTTCGTTACGTTCGTAGGGACTCAGGTCCGGGTGCCATAAGCTGTTTTTGCCATTGGGCAGCTTGACCGGTTTCATGCCGTCTACCAGCGACGACAGTTTGACGCGAAAGGTTTCGCCGATCTGCGCGCCGGCGGCGAAGGCGGCCAACTGAATGATGTCGGTGACCACACTGATGACATGCCCGGCAGCGTCCTGCCAAAGCCCTTCGGCCAGATCAACGATGCCTTCGATCACATCGCTGGTTAGCTGGTAGGCCGTGTAGGCCATCATCAGTTCGCCCAGCCCCGGCACGAATGGTGTGGCGATCAACAGCGCCACGTTGAAAATGTCCGAAAGGATTTTCTTGAAGTTGTCCCACCACGCCCAGCGCGCTTTGCTGTCGGTGTCGGCGGTGGAGACGGCGATCTCCCGGGCGTCGTTGAGGATCTTGTTGAGCTTTTGCTGATAGGCGTGGCGCCAGTAATCGCCCTGCAATTTCACCCGACCGAACTGCAGGTTGGGATTGTCCTGCGGGTCCTTGCGCCACGGTGGTTGCTGATCGGTGGGATCCTGACGCGGGTGATACCTGACGATGAACAGGCGTTGCTCAAGCTCGGCAAAGAAATGCCCGCGCTGCTGATGGTCGACAAACTGGCTGAAGAACTGACGGTAGGTCTGTTCGGTCCACTCGCTGAATCGGTCCTCACGAAGCTGGCGCACCAACTCCTCCCGGAAGGCTTTCAGAGAGTTGTACTCCTTGACCGGGTGATCCGGGTCGTGGGGAATGTAGACGATCAGGCGTCGAACACCGCGGCTGTCCGATGCCGTGTGCGTCAGCAGCAGAATCCCGGTCAGCCGGGTGCCGAGCAGCGACAGGTCAGCGCACTGCATCGCGCGGCCATTGAGCAGCAGTTGCGGTTTTTCCTCGGTCAGGCTCAAGAGCATTTTGTAGGCGTCGTACTGGATATCGTCCTTGATCAGCGCCAAATGTGCGGCGACGGCGAGGGCGTCCTTCTGACTCTGGTTGACCTTGTACTGCAGCACGCTCTCGGCCAGCGGTTCGCCGGGCAGCAGGTAACTTTCCAGGTGTTTTTTGTACTGCGCGCCGATATCCAGATCGCGGCACAGCGCCTGAAACTGGCTGATGGGCATGGCGCTTTTGATCGGTACGACATCGAACAGACCGCGCTCATCGGGCTCGCTGATGTAGTCCGAGCCATGGCCGACCGTTTCACTGCTGGCGAAATTGTGCAGGGCGGCATCCAGCAGCGAGATGGTGCGGGTCACGACGCCTGCGGAAAGGTCGATGGCGTACCACGGTTTGTCCTTGGGCAGGTAAAGGCGCAGAAAGGTGCTTTTGACGTCCGGCTCGATGCCGTGCCGCTCCTTGATTTTTGCCTTGAGCAGCGGCTCGGCGAAGGCATGGAGATCGACTTTCGCCAAGAGATGATCAACCTGGTTCTGCGATCCCCAGGCCTTGAGGTTGGCCGCAGCGAGTTTGTTCAGATACGCGGAAGGTGCTTTGGTGTACCAGGCTTCATTCTTCAGTGGCGAAGCTGCCAAGGCGAGGCTCCGGCTGACGGTGGCACTTTTGAAATTGTCGTTGACGGCGGACTTGATGAATTCGTAGTGCCGTCCTTTGTCCGCGTTTTCCGCAGGCAGGGGAGAGAGAGACATGGCCAATCATCCTTGATTGTTGAGGAGTGATCAGCCTACTCAGGGCAGGGCAAAACAAAAGTTCAAAGATCGGGAGGCAAACCGCGTTGCCGGTCACCAACCCGACGAAAATTCGAATCTGAAAAATACATAAATACCACCCGCCAAACTGAAAATTCGTCACCCTGATGCAGAAAAACCCGACACGATTTGTTACCTCGCCGTAGGGCGCGGCGCTTCGAGCATCGCCACGCTGGCGGTCTGCGTCGGTTTGCACTGTGAGTCGCTGCCGGGTTGCAGATACGGCGTCAGAATCGGCGCCATGCCCTTGAGCACCTGCACTGGCAGGGCCGAGGTGAACTTGAAGTTCTCTGCCGAACGCCCCGGAACGAACGCGGTGAGGGTGCCGAAGTGGTGATCGCCGATGTAGAAAACGAACGTCGCCGTGCGGTTGATCGACTTCGAACTGAGGATGCGTCCGCCCGAACCGATGGCTTCGATGCGGTTGTCGCCGGTCCCGGTTTTGCCACCCATAGCCAGTGGGCTGCCATCAGCCAGTTTGAAACTGCCGGAAACACGTTTTGCCGTACCGGCGTCGACCACTTGCGACAGTGCCTCGCGCATGGCTGTGGCGACCGCGGACGGCATCACCCGTTTGCCGACATGCGGGTCATTGACCAGTTGCGTTTCGTAAGGCGTGCCTGCGGCGAAATGCAGGCTGTCGATGCGCAGCGTCGGCATGCGCACGCCGTCATTGAGGATGGTGCCGATCAACTCGGCCAGAGCGGCAGGGCGGTCACCGGAGCTGCCAATCGCGGTGGCCAGCGACGGCACCAGATGGTCGAACGGGTAGCCGACTTTCTGCCAGCGCTGGTGAATTTCAAGGAACGCTTCAATCTCGAGCATGGTGCGAATACGGCTGTCGCGGGCGCCCTTGTGCTTGCTCTTGAATAGCCAGCTGTAGACTTCCTGACGTTCGAAGTGACTGGCCTTGACGATCTCGCTGAAGGTCGCGTCCGGGTGGTTCAACAGGTAGCCCATCATCCACAGATCCAGCGGATGCACCTTGGCGATGAAGCCTTGATCGGGCAAATCGTAACTGCCGGGACCATAGGAATCGTAGAGGCGGATCAGGCGATCATCAGTGAGTTTTTCGGTGAGCTTGGTGCCTTTAAGGTGCGAGCGGACGAACGTGTTGAAGTCTTCTTGGCTGGCATCGGGTAGCAGGTAGCGATGCACGGCGGCCATGCGGATCGGCGTCGGGCGCATGCTGTCGAGGAAGGTGTCGAGACGCGCCTGCGTGTCTTTGTTCCTGTATTTTTTCCAGAACTTGAGCTGGAACGCCGTGCCTTCGCGGTCGGCGAAACTTGCCAGGTATTCCTGCCGACGCGGATCGCGATCGTCCTTGAGCAGTTCGGCACTGCTATTGGGCCCTGAATAAGTGACATAACGCACCACATCGCGCATCAGCCGAATAAACGGCAGGTTGATCGATTCGCGCAGGGCGTCGCGCAGAGTCGGTATGCGACCGTTGTCCTCTTTGCGAAAATTGTGAAATGTATGCAATCCGCCGCCGGTGAAAAACGCCTCGCCGGGGCTGGCCGAGTATTTGCGGTCGAGGGCTGCGCCGAGCATCTTCGACAGGTCGTGATCCTTGTTCTGGATCAGGTAATCGATGACCCACTGGCTCAAGCGGTCCTGATCGGGGACTTTGACTTTCTTCAGTTCCGGCACGCTCATGGCGCCGTACTTGTCGTGCAGTTCGGCGATGATTTGCAGGTAAGTGGTGAGCACGCGCATTTTCGCGGTGGAGCCGAGTTCGAGTTTGCTGCCTTCGTTGATATCGAACGGCTGGTCAGTGCTATCGGTCTGCACCCGCACGCGGGAACCGTCCGGAGTCAGTTCGAAGAGGGTAAAGCTGTAGCGCACTTGGGTGGTGCTGGTCGGGGTCAGCAAACGTTCACCGAGCAAGCCGATTTCGGCGGCATAGGCCGGGTCGGCGAGTTTCTTCAGGTAAGCGGTGGCCTGGGTTTGCAGTTCGCCCTGCAGGGTGCTGGTGGCCGAGAGGTCGAGGCGGTCGAGGTCGTACAGCGGCCGGTTGAGCATGCTCGCCAGACGACTGCGGGCAACGCTGATGCCCTTGTTGGTTTCGATCGGCTGAATGGTCGGCTGGGTCTGCCAGTCGCGGTAAGTGACTTTGCTGGCAAGGGCGGCATCGGCTAGCGCGTTGTCGATCACACCGTTCTGTTTGAGCAGGCGCAAATGGCTGTCGGTAAGCTCGGCAAGCTCTTCACGGCCCTTGGTCAGGTAACGCGAAGGGCGGCGCTGGGCGATCATCAGCGACAACATCTCGCGCAGGGCCAGGCCTTTGGCGGCCATGGTCTTCGCATCGGTGGCCGGGCTGTTCAGTTGTTCGTTGGCCTGGTTGAAGTCGCTGCCGTACCAGACGCGCAGGCCTTCGGCCATGCCATGTACTTCGCCATGCCCTGGCACCGCCGACAGCGGCACGCTGTTGAGGTAGTCACGCACGATGTTCTGTCGTGCCCCGAGGGTTTGCGGGCCGGGCTGATAGGCACGCACGCTGGCCGACATCATCTGCCGCAGTTTCTCGGCACCGGACACCGTCAGGCCATCCGGGGAATGCCGGTACTTTTCTAATTGCGTGGCTAACGTACTGCCACCCGCCGACTGGCCCGGCAGGCGCAGCAATTTCGCCACTTGTGACCACGCGGCCATGCCGAAGCGCGGCCAGTCCACCGCCGGGTTGGCCAGCGGCTGTTTCGGGTCGAGCAGGAAGCGGTTTTCGATGAATAACAGGCTGCTGACCACCACTGGCGGGATGGATTCGAAGCTTGAATATAGCTGTTGCGGGTAGTTGTACTTGTACAGCGGTGCGGCCCGGCAATCGGTGATCGACAGCCCGGCCTGAATCTTTTCGGAATACGGCACGAACAGGCCCTTGTCGGTGTAGCTGAGCAGTGCCGGGGAAAACCGCGCCTGTTCGGTGATGACGTAGTTGCGTTTGAGCAGGCGCGGCAGGAATTCATCCAGCGAGCTGTAACCCAGGCGCAGATCGAACGGGCCATTGCCCGGATAACGAATGGCTTCGCTGGGGCCGGGTTCGAGGGTGTACGTCAGTGACGCGGCGTATTGGCTGAGCTCACGCGCCTGGAAGCGCGAAGTGCGCATTTCCTTGGACGCAGCCAGCCCCACGACGATCGCGATAATCACCAGCAACAACCAGAAAGCCTTCCACCCATGCCGGTTGCGGCGGGGTTTTTCAGGGACAGGCGCTTCATCCACTCGTTCAGTCGGAACCACGGCTTTACTCGAATCGGTTTGCCACAAAGCGCCCATAGTCGATTGATCCATTCACGCAGATTGATCGGACTTGTCTGAAGCTTAGACGGTGGTTGGGGCTGGTGAAAAAAATGTGCGGGATGGGCGAGGGGAGTTGCTGAATAAATCTGGAAGGCGGGTGCCGGAGCGAAAATGAGCCTGAAGCAAACTTTGCGGCGAGGGAGATCTGAGCGGCCGCAATAGAACCGTTCAGCAATAAAGTTGACCAAGCGGACACATGACGATGCACCAATGCTGTGCAATACTCGGCGGCTTTTTCGGCGGCGAATATTCCTACGCAAAGCAGGGAATGCCTCTCGGCATACCGGGCTTTTACCGAGAGTTGTCGCTGAATGTTGTGGCTTATAGAGTGAAAACTCCTGCCAAAGGCTTTTTATACTGCACGTCCCGCTGATCTTGCAGGCTGTCCTGCAAGACGTGTCTGCTCACAAAGCAGGCGCGGTTTCATTTCAAGCCAGGGCTTATCGGCCGACGCTTCGACACTCGGTGGTCATATCCAATAACAAGACGAGGTTGCACCCCTATGCCAGTCGGCAATCAACTGCCTCACGGCGACACCGCTCAGGGCGGTCCGCTCAAACGCGAACTCGGCGAACGGCATATTCGCCTGATGGCACTCGGTGCCTGTATCGGCGTCGGTCTGTTTTTAGGTTCCGCCAAGGCCATCGAAATGGCCGGCCCGGCGATCATGCTGTCGTACATTCTGGGTGGTCTGGCGATCCTGGTGATCATGCGCGCTCTCGGCGAAATGGCCGTGCACAATCCGGTCGCCGGCTCGTTCAGCCGTTACGCGCAAGACTACCTCGGCCCGTTGGCGGGCTTCCTCACGGGCTGGAATTACTGGTTCCTGTGGCTGGTGACCTGCGTCGCGGAAATCACCGCGGTGGCCGTGTACATGGGCATCTGGTTTCCCGATGTACCGCGCTGGATCTGGGCCCTCGCGGCGCTGATCAGCATGGGTTCGGTCAATCTGATCGCGGTAAAGGCCTTCGGTGAGTTCGAATTCTGGTTCGCCCTGATCAAGATCGTCACCATCATTGCGATGGTGATCGGCGGCGTCGGCATCATCGCCTTCGGGTTCGGCAATGACGGCGTGGCACTGGGGATTTCCAACCTGTGGGCCCACGGCGGCTTCATGCCCAACGGCGTGACCGGCGTGCTGATGTCCCTGCAAATGGTCATGTTCGCCTACCTCGGCGTGGAGATGATCGGCCTGACCGCCGGTGAAGCGAAGAACCCGCAGAAGACCATTCCTGATGCGATCGGCTCGGTGTTCTGGCGGATTCTGCTGTTCTACGTCGGCGCACTGTTCGTGATTCTGTCGATCTACCCGTGGAACGAAATCGGCACGCAGGGCAGTCCGTTCGTGATGACCTTTGAGCGTCTGGGCATCAAGACTGCCGCCGGCATCATCAACTTCGTGGTGATCACCGCAGCGTTGTCGTCGTGCAACGGCGGTATCTTCAGCACCGGGCGTATGCTCTACAGCCTGGCGCAGAATGGCCAGGCGCCGGCCGGTTTTGCCAAGACTTCGAATAACGGTGTACCGCGTCGAGCGCTGTTGCTGTCGATCGGTGCGTTGTTGCTGGGCGTGCTGCTCAACTATCTGGTGCCGGAAAAAGTCTTTGTCTGGGTGACCTCGATTGCCACCTTCGGCGCGATCTGGACCTGGGTGATGATCCTGCTGGCGCAACTGAAATTCCGCAAAGGCCTGAGCGCCAGCGAACGTGCCGGCCTCAAGTACAAGATGTGGCTGTACCCGGTCAGCTCGTACTTTGCGCTAGCGTTTCTGGTGCTGGTGGTCGGCCTGATGGCGTACTTCCCGGACACGCGCGTGGCGCTCTATGTGGGGCCTGCGTTCCTGGTGCTGCTGACCGTGTTGTTCTACGTGTTCAAGCTGCAACCGAGCAACGTAGCGCAAGGTGCGGCGCGTTCGGCTTCGTAAGTTTTAGCGTCTGCATCAACCAAGCCCCGGTCGCGAGACCGGGGCTTTTTATTGCCCGTGCCGCGGATCGTCTCCAAGGCTGAGCCACCTGCGCTTGCTGCAGCGGCAGTGTGATGTCCACTCGTCGGAAGTAGCCGGGCACCTGTAATTTCTGACAGTAGACCTGGCACCTGCCTTGGCCTAGGTTGAAGTTTCGCCAAACGTGGCAAGAGCGGGGCACCGGCATGAAGGGATTCTCGGCATTGACGGTTATCGGAATCGCCGATGGATTGATCCATTGGCAGATCTTTTTCGTCCTGTGCACGGCTGCCGAACTGACCCAAGCCGCCAGCAATTTCGCGGCTTTCTGCGTAGCGGCCATGTTCTCGTTTTACGTGAACATGCTGTATACCTTTGACAGCCGAACGTCGGTGCTTGGTTATCTGCTGTTTATCGTGGTGATGGGCGCGCTCAGTTTTGCCATCGGTGCGATCGCCGATACGCGTGATCTGCCGGGATTGCTGACGGTGGCGGTGTTTACACTGCTGAATCTGTTGCTGGGGTACAGCTTTTTCAGGTTTGTATTGTTTCGCAGACAACGGCTATGAAGACTTTTGCGGCCGTTGCATTTGTCAGACGAGCCTTTACGCCAGTGCTCGTTGATCGATTCGCGCTCGCTATCGTTTTGATCCTCGCACTACTCGTACGGTTTTACGCTATTTCAGTACCCGCCATCTGGAACGATGAAGCCTATAGTCTGCTGCTTGCACGCGAAACACCGGAGCGCATCTGGGCGCTGACGGCACGGGATGTGCACCCACCGCTTTACTACATGCTGTTGCACTACTGGGTGTCGGTGTGGGGAGACTCGGCGTTGTCTGCCCGGGCCTTGAGTGCACTCGCGGATCTCGGCACTCTTTTACTGTGTATCAAGTTGATGAGCCTGATTTCAACGCGCAGGGCGACATGGATTGCTGCGCTGCTATTGGCGTTACTCCCGATTTCGGTGCGCTATAGCCAGGAAGTAAGGATGTACAGCCTGCTCGGGTGCTGGTTGATGGCTGCAACTGTTGCGTTGGTTTGTTGGGCGAGGGTTGCGGAGCAAGGCCGTTTTGCGGTGATCTACGTGCTCCTGATGAGCGCTGCTTTTTACACTCACTACTTCGCAGGTTTGTGTGTACTGGTGCATTGGATGTTTTGGTGGCTGAGCCGGAATAACCGTCCCGGGATGGCGATTACCCTAGGGCAATGGCTACTTGCTAACCTGACTATCGTGGTCCTGTATTTGCCTTGGGTACCTCATCTGATTGCTCAACTTGCGAATACGACGGGCTTGGGTTGGATCAAACCGGTGACGCTGCAGGAGGCGTTGTCGCTAGTCTGGCAGTTCACGCTGATGGGAAATGGGGCTTTTCAAGCATCGGCGTGGCATCTCCTGCCTCTGGCGCTTTTACTGTTCTGCGCCACAACAGTCATCGCGGACTACTCCCTAAAGCAACCTTTTCGTTTTTTGCCGATTGGTTATTTTTTTGTTCCGCTGACAACGCTCTATGTGTTTGCCTTATTCCTTCCACTATTCGTTCCTAGATATCTGGTTTTTTCGGCGCCCGCCATTGCGATGATTGCAGCGTTGGCACTTGACGGCATCTGGAGACGTCGAGCGTTGTTGGCGACTGTTGGTTTATTGCTTTTTGTTGTTGTGCAATTAAATGGTCTGACTGCGGTTTACCGGCAGACAGGTGGCTTGAATGGAACGAATTACCGCAGAGATACCGAGTTTGGTCAGTTGGTGAAGCGGCTCAATCAGAATGCCCTTCCAGGTGATGAGGTGATCATTGCTAACCCGTTCTGGTACCCGACATTCACTTATTACGACACCACTGGTATTGATCCCCGGTTTGAGGTGCGCTCATCGATTGATGATTACCTGAAGCTGACCAGTCGTGGTCTTTTGAGCCTGATCAAAGATCCCGTAGCGAGTATGTATATTGATGGGATAACGGTTTTGGATTGCCGCAGCCAAAGAGTCTGGTGGATCACAGATGCTGATTTGCATGCTGACAGGCCACAGTTCGCAAAGGATCGGACTCCCGTGTTGACGATTCACGGGGGAAACATTTCTGCGTATCTGTTTACTGCCGATTCGGTGCCGGCTTCAGCGCAGGCCAGCACCTATTGCACACTTAAGCCACGGCCACTTCCTGCGGCTCAAAACTGTCCGCCCGCGCCATCTGCCACATCCGCGAATAGAACTCGCCATTCACTTCCCCGGTGAGCAATTCCCCCGGTTTCAGGAACACATGCAACTGCGAGAACAGTTTGATCTCGGTCGCCGACATGCGCCGCACCAAGTGCTTGGCCGACAGTTGCGACGGATGCTCAAGACCGGCGGCGGCAAGCATTTCTGCCAGCGCCTTGAGGGTATTGCGGTGGAAGTTGAACACGCGCTGTGCCTTGTCCGGCACTACCAGCGCGCGTTGGCGCAAGGCATCCTGAGTGGCCACGCCGGTCGGGCATTTGTTGGTGTGGCAGCTTTGCGACTGGATGCAGCCGATGGCGAACATGAAGCCGCGTGCGGAGTTGGCCCAGTCTGCACCGATGGCCAGTACGCTGGCGATGTCGAAGGCGCTGACGATCTTGCCGCTGGCGCCGAGTTTGATCTTGTCGCGCAGGTTCAGGCCGACCAGGGTGTTGTGGACAAACAGCAGGCCCTCGCGCATCGGTACGCCGATGTGGTCGGTGAACTCGACCGGTGCGGCGCCGGTGCCACCTTCCTTGCCGTCGACGACGATAAAGTCCGGGAGGATGCCGGTTTCCAGCATGGCTTTGGCGATGCCCATGAACTCCCACGGATGGCCGAGGCAGAACTTGAAGCCCACCGGTTTACCGCCGGACAGTTCACGCAGTTGCTGGATGAACTGCATCATTTCGATCGGCGTGGAAAACGCACTGTGACGTGACGGCGAGACGCAATCTTCGCCCATCAGGATGCCGCGTGTTTCGGCGATTTCCTTGGTGACTTTGTGTTTGGGCAGGATGCCGCCGTGGCCGGGTTTCGCGCCTTGGCTCATCTTGATTTCGATCATCCGCACTTGCGGGTTCTGTGCCTGGGTGGCGAAGCGTTCCGGGTCGAAACGGCCGTCGCTGGTGCGGCAACCGAAATAGCCGCTGCCCAGCTCCCAGGTCAGGTCGCCGCCGTGTTCGCGGTGATACGGGCTGATGCTGCCTTCACCGGTGTCGTGGGCGAAGTTGCCGAGTTTCGCGCCTTGGTTCAACGCGCGAATGGCATTGGCGCTGAGCGAACCGAAGCTCATCGCCGAGATGTTGAATACCGAGGCCGAGTACGGCTGACTGCACTGCGGGCCACCGACGGTGACGCGGAAACTGCTCGGGTCGCTCAGCGGCGCCGGACGCATCGAGTGGCCGATGAATTCGAATCCGGATTGATAGACATCAATCAGCGTGCCGAACGGTTTGTCGGCGGTTTCGTTTTTCGCTCGCGAATAAACCAGCGAACGTTGCGCGCGGGAGAAGGGCAGGGCGTCGCTGTCGGACTCCAGCAGGTACTGGCGGATCTCCGGGCGGATGCCTTCAACCAGATAGCGGATATTGCCGAGGATCGGGTAGTTGCGGCGCACGGCGTGCGGGCTTTGCAGCAGGTCGAACAGACCGATCAGGCTCAGCACGCCGGTGACCGCAGTGATCGGCCACAGCCAGTCATGTTCGAGGAAAGGCAGGCTGGCGAGGGTGAACATCACACAGACGGCAAAGAAGGCGTAGCGGCTCAGGAGTGACAGGCTCATACGGTTTCCTTGGTTCGGACTCAGAGATTTCGGCGAAAAGCTAAGGGATGTACAAAATCCCTGTGGGAGCGAGCCTGCTCGCGAAAGCGACCTGTCAGTAGAAAAATTATTGTCTGATCCGACGCATTCGCGAGCAGGCTCGCTCCCACAAAAACGATTCCACCAAACGATCAGGCGTTTTGTGCCTGAAGAAAAATCGAAAACAGCTCGGACTGGGATTTGATCCCCAGCTTGCTGTACATGTGTTTCTTATGGACTTTCACGGTTTCTACGGAGATTTCCAGCTTACGGGCGATTTCTTTACTGGAGCAACCGCTGAGCATCAAGCGCCCGACATCCAGTTCACGGGCGGTCAATTGCGCGCCCTTGAGTTGCTGCACCGACGCCTCCAGTTGCACCCGCCAGTCAGCCCGGGCAGGGGCGGCGGCGAGGGCCACGGTTTCGTTGATCTCATAGGGCAGTCGTTGGCGCAGCAGGCCCAGCACCCAAGGCTGGATCAATGACAGCAAGGCGATATGTTCGCCAGTGAAACGTTTTTCACTGCCCAGCGACAGACACAAGGTGCGATCGCCTTCGAGCTGACAATTGAACTGGATTTCGTCGGCCACGACATTCAGACGAAAGTATCGCTGGTAATACTCGGTCAGTTCGAAATGCTCCGGCGCCACTTCCGAGAGGCGATACAGACCGGTGCGGGTTTGCTCGCGACAGGCGATGTAGAACGGGTCCAGCAAGTACAGACCGCGCAGATAATCCTGAAACAACGGGTCAGGGTTGCCGTCTTCGCCCGGGCATTCGGCGAAGACTTGCGGGTGTTGATCGGCGCTGAACAGCAGCGCCACCCAGCTATCGAACGGCACGTACTGGTCGAGCAGACGCACCAGTTGCGCCCAGAAATTCGGCTTGTCCAGCGCATCGATCAGTTGCCCGACGGCGCGGTGCCAGGTGATGTCGTCAAACGAAAGTGTCATCGATCTACCCCTATCGGGTTACCCCGGCCGCGTAATTCCCTGGCCGGCTGCTTGCTGCGCATACTGGCCCACAGACAGCCACCGGGCAATCTTTCAGCGCCCGCCGCTTATCACAAGGAATTCCCATGAAAGTCGAACTCGCGCAATTGGCAGGCCGTGACAATGCCACGGCCTACAACCTCGAACGCGCACTGGCAGCGATTGCCGCGTGTGCGGCCGACACGCAATTGATCGTGTTCCCGGAAACCCACCTGATGGGCTTCCCGACGGCCGAAACCGTGGCGCAAACCGCCGAACCGCTCGACGGCCCGACCGTCAGCACCGTGCTGGCCGCCGCGCGTGAACACAACATCGCCGTGGTGATCGGTATGGCCGAGAACGACAACGGTCGCTTCTACAACACCACGTTGCTGATCACCCCTGAAGGCATTGCCCTGAAATACCGCAAGACCCATCTGTGGGCGTCGGATCGTGGCGTGTTCGAGGCCGGCGACCGTTACACCACCTGCGAATGGAACGGCGTGCGTATTGGCCTGTTGATTTGCTACGACATCGAGTTTCCGGAGTCAGCCCGTGCCTTGGCGCAACTGGGTGCCGAGTTGCTGATCGTGACTAACGGCAACATGGACCCGTACGCGCCGACTCACCGCACCGCGATCATGGCCCGTGCCCAGGAGAATCAGGCCTTTGCGTTGATGGTCAATCGCGTGGAGGCGGGGGACGACGGCTTGATGTTTGCCGGTGGCAGTGCGCTGGTCGATCCGCTGGGCTCGCTGTTGTTCGAGGCCGGGCGGGAAGAAGGGACGTTCAGCGTCGAGCTGGATTTCGCGCGGTTGGAGATTGCGCGCAGGGATTACCGCTATCTGGATGATCAGCGCTTGAAGTTGCCGGGGGAGGTGGTGGAGCACGGTGATGGTGTTCGTGAGTTGTTGATTCCACGCCGTTGACCGCTGCCTCACCCTAGCCCTCCCGAAACGTCGGACCGCCCATAGGGAGAGGGACTGACCGAGTTGATTGTTCGAGGTACGCCGACCAGAAGCAACGGGTCGAACTCAGGTTTTACCCGATCGTTCCCACGCTCTGCGTGGGAATGCAGCCCGGGACGCTCCACGTCCCAAGAGCGGACGCAGAGCGTCCATTGAGGCATTCCCACGCAGAGCGTGGGAACGATCAGCCACACCCGAAAACATTCGCCGAACCCGGCTCTGCCATAAATCCAATAACATTCGGAGTAAGTCGCCCATGGCTCGTTTGCAACGCACCCTTTCATTAGGGTCGGTGGTGCTGTTCGGCATCGCCTACATGACGCCGATCATTGTCCTCGGCACCTTCGGCATCCTCGCCCAGTCCACCGCCGGCATGGTGCCTGCCGCGTATCTGGCGGCGCTGGTGGCGATGTTCTTCACCGCTATGAGTTACGGGCGCATGGCCGCTGCATTCCCCGTCGCCGGTTCCGCCTATAGCTACGTGCGCAAGGCAATCAGCCCGAAACTCGGCTTCATCGCCGGTTGGGCGGTGTTGCTCGATTACCTGTTTCTGCCGATGGCGATCTGGCTGATCGGCGCGGCTTATCTGGCCTCGGCATTCCCGTCGATCCCGCAATGGATCTGGGTGCTGGCCTTTATCGGCATCACCAGCGCGATCAACATCATCGGCCTGAAACTGGCCAACGGCATCAACGCCTTGTTGATGCTGGTGCAGTTCCTCGTGCTGATCGCTTTCGTCGCGCTGTGCGTGCACTACATCGGTGGCGATGCGAGCACGCCGTTGTGGTCGATCAAGCCGTTCTTCAACGGCGACATGCAGATGCCGCTGATCATGAGCGGTGCGGCCATCGCCTGCTACTCGTTCCTCGGCTTCGATGCGGTCAGCACGCTGACCGAAGAAACCCGCGATCCACGCCGCACCATCCCGCGCGCGATCATGTTGATCACCTTGATCGGCGGGCTGATCTTCGTTGGCGTTTCATACTTTGTGCAGATCGCCCATCCATCGTTCCAGTTCGACAGCGTCGACTCCGCCGCCTATGAAATCGCGCGCAATATCGGCGGCGATCTGTTCGTCTCGATCTTCCTCATCGGCCTGATTGTCGGTCAGTTCGCCTCGGGGCTGTCGGCGCAAGCCAGTGGCTCTCGGCTGCTGTTCGCCATGGGCCGCGACGGCGTGTTGCCCAAGTCGTTCTTCGGCACTTTGCACGCGCGCTTCGGCACACCGGTCAACAGCATCCTGCTCTGCGCCGTGGTGGCGTTACTGGCACTTAAACTCGACGTGACCACCTCGACCTCGTTCATTAACTTCGGCGCGTTTCTGGCGTTCAGTCTGGTCAATCTCTCGGTGATCTTTCATTACTGGATCGGCGGCGAGAAAAAGGGACTGCGTGAGATGGTGCTGTTTTTGCTCTTCCCGTTCATTGGTCTGGTGGCGGATTTATGGCTGATGGTCAGCCTTGATCACTTGGCGGTGTATCTGGGCTTGAGCTGGCTGGCGATCGGCGTGGTTTATCTTGCCGTGCTCACCGGTGGCTTCCGTCGCCAGCCGCCGGAGATGGATTTCCAGGAAGCCACTTGAGGCTCAGGCAGCGGGCCGGTTCTGGCGCATCGGCAACTCGATGCGAAAGGTCGTGCCCACCCCCGGTTCGCTGCGTACCGAAATGTCGCCACCGTGCTTTTTCACAATGCCGTAGGACAGGGACAGGCCAAGCCCGGTGCCCTGGCCGACGGGTTTGGTGGTGAAGAACGGATCGAAGATTTTCTGCAGGATCTCCGGCGCAATCCCCGCGCCGGTGTCCGCGACTTCCACCCACGCCGTATCTTGTTGTTGCCCGGTGCGCAAGGTGATGGTGCCGCGTTCGGGGCCCATGGCCTGCGCCGCATTGACCACCAGATTCATGATCACCTGATTGATTTGCGACGGCAGGCATTCGATGTCCGGCAGGGGCTGGTACTCCTTGATCAGGTCGGCCTTGTACTTGAGTTCACTGGCGACAATGTTCAGGGTCGACTCGATGCCTTGTTGCAGATTGGCCCACTGCCATTGCTGCTGGCTATCGACCCGGGAGAAATCCTTCAGGTCCTTGACGATCTGCCCGACCCGGCCAATGCCTTCCTTGGATTCGCGGATCAGCACCGGAATGTCTTCGAGGAGAAAATCCAGATCGGCGTCTTTGCGCAATTGCTCAAGCCGCGCCACGGATTCGCTGTCTGGTATTGGCCCAAGCGTCTGCCAGGCATCGAGTACGCTGAGCAATTGTTTGAAGTAGCCGTCGAGGGTGCCGAGGTTGGAGGAGATGAAGCCGATCGGGTTGTTGATTTCATGGGCCACGCCCGCCGCCATTTGCCCGAGTGAGGCGAGTTTTTCCGACTGTACCAGCTGACTTTCCAGTTGCTTGCGCTCATCGATTTCCCGTTGCAGGTCTTCGCTGGCCTGCTTGAACTGGGCGGTGCGCTGATCGACCAGATGTTCCAGGTGATGCATTTGCAATGACGCGCGTTCGGTCATCTGCCACTTGGTCAGCAGGGTGTTGGCCATCTGCTGCACTTCGATGTTGTCGAACGGCTTCTTCAGAATCAGCAAGCGGTCATGCGCCTGCAGACGCTCCAGCAGTTCATCCCAGGAATAATCCGAGTAGGCAGTGCAGACCACCACCTGCAACTGTGGATCCTGCTGCCACAGATGCTCGATGGTTTTCGCGCCGTCCCAGCCGTCGGGCATGCGCATGTCGACAAAGGCCAGCGCATAGGGGCGTTGTTCCGCCAAGGCCTGATTCAGCTTGCCCAGGCCTTCCTCGCCGCCATAGGCCGAGTCCAGCTCGAACGGCGGACGTTCGGCGCGCACCTGAGCGCCGAACAGTGCTGCTTCCATCTCGTCCAGTTCCACCGACTGCGCCGCCGGCGGCGCGAGAATCTTGCGAAAGTCTTCATGGATCGACGGCATGTCGTCGATCAGCAGAATGCGGCGGTTCGACAGCTCGCTCATGCGCTCTCCGTGACGCTGATCAGGGGGATCTGCAAGGTGAACAATGCACCCTGGCCCGGGCCGTCGCTGTGCGCGGTGAGGTGGCCGTTCATCTCGATGGCGGCCAGGGCGCAGCTGTGCAGACCGAAACCGTGGCCTTCCTTGCGGGTGGTAAAACCGTGGGCAAAGATCCGCGTCATGTTTTCCGCGGCGATGCCTTCGCCGTCGTCCTTGACGCTGATTTCAAGGAAGTTGTCATCGACAATTTTGACCGCCAGGGTCATGGTGCGTGGGCGGTTGCTGAGGTCGGACATGGCGTATTTAGCGTTGCTGATGAGGTTGATCAGGATCAGCAGCAAACGGTGTTTGTCGCCCATCACCTGCGGCACGTCAGCGTACTCCCGGACCACCGTGACGTGGTGCCGGGTGAGTGCCCCGGCGTTCATGCGCAACGCGTCTTCGAGCAATTCGTTGATGAACAGCGGTTCGGTCATGCTGTTGGCGCCGGCATAGGATTGCTGGGTGGCGACGATGTCTTTGATGTGGTCGACGCTTTTGTTCATCTGGTTCAACTCGTCGAGCATTTCCTGCTGTTCCTGGGTAATGGCGACCACCAACTGGTTGAGGTAGCCGGGGAGCAATTTGCCCTTGGCGTCTTCGCTGAGGAACACGCCGAGTTCATCCGGGTGTTCGTTGATCAATTGCATGGCCTTGCCCAGGCCTTGGGCCTTGCTGTTGCGCAGCTTGCGCGTGATCAGGTCGCTGGAAATGTTCACGCTATTGAGCACGTTGCCGACGTTGTGCAGCACATTGGTGGCGATTTCCGCCATGCCGGCCTGACGTGCCGCATCGAGCAGTTCGCTCTGGGCGTCCCGCAGTTCCCGGGTGCGTTCTTCGACTCTTTGTTCCAGTGCATCGTTGGCGGTTTGCAGGGCGTTATTGACCCGGTTGATCTCGGCGAAACTACCGATCAAACGGATGGCCAGCCACACCAGCGACAACACCAGCAAGACCGAAAACAACAGCAGGTAGAAGTGGTACTGCCGGTCGACCTGATCGGCGCGCTGCTGATCGCGATCGAGCATGGTGGTGATGTTGTCGAGGCTGTCGGCCACGGGGATGTTTTCGATGCTTTCGAGCAACTGATTGACCACAGGCTGCTCGCGCGCAATCAGCGAAATATGGCTGCTCATGATTCTGATCGGGGCCTGAAACGCGAGCGGCAGGCGTTGTGCATTGACCTTCAGTTTGTTCAGGCCGACCTCGATGTCGGCGGCCCGGTCGTCGGAGGTGACCTGGGCGAATTCGAGGGCGCTGAGCAGCAGGTCGTAGGTGTCGGTGGTGATGTTTTGCAGCTGCAATTTATCGAAGTCCGACAGGCTGGCCAGTTGCTGTTGGATGTCGTCTTCAGCGGTGGGCAAAAAAGCCAGGGAGTTGCGTAACAGCGCGTTGTGCGATTTGAACTGTTCGACCAGACGGGTCTTTTCCTGCATCGCCTGCAGGAAGCTTTCGTGAGCATCGTTCCATTGCGTCGAGTCGTTGCGCCCATGCCCGGACTCGATCTCGTCGAAGCGCGCCCAGAGCCGGTTCATCTCATTCATCGGTGACACCAGCGGATCGTAGTTGTGGGTCAGCGCCACCCTGGCCTTGAGGATCTCGTTCTCCCACTGCGAATTCTGCTGTTTGATCTGCCGGATCAGATCCCGCGATTCGGTGTACGTCATGCTCTGGTCAGAGCTCGACTTGAAGTACAGGAACAGCAGGATCGAGGCCAGCGCCAGGGCCACCAGGGTCAGCAACAACAGGCTGCGTCGCCGCGAAATGTTGATCATGGCTGGACTTCCCGTTGGCCGGTCAGGGTTGTGAGAAACAGCATGATCAGCCGTTTATCCTCAGCGCTTGGCATGCGCCCCAACTGATACTGGAACATCACATCCACAGCGCGTTCGAGGGTGGGCGCCGAGCCGTCGTGAAAGTATGGCGCGGTGATCGCGACATTGCGCAGGCTCGGCACCTTGAACACCGCCCGGTCTGCTTCGTCGGCGGTGACGTTGAAGCGGCCTTGGTCGGCCACGGTCGGGTTGCCACGATCGGCAATGTAATCGCCGAACACGCCGAATTTCTGGAACATGTTGCCACCGATGTTGACCCCCTGATGGCAGGCAATGCAGCCGTACTCCTTGAAGCGCTGGTAACCGTACTTTTCCTCCAGGGTGAGGATGTCGGTATTGCCCTGCAGGTATTGATCGAAGCGTGAATTGGGCGTCAGCAAGGTGCGTTCGAAACTGGCCAGCGCTTGCTGGACGTTGGCCTGGGTTACGCCGTCCGGGTAGGTGGCGGCGAAATCGCGACGGTAATCGGGGTCGTTGCCGATGCGTTCGATTACGGTGCGCCAGTCGCTGCCCATTTCATGGGGGCTGGTGATGACGACGTGGCTTTGTTCCTCCAGCGTTTTAACGCGGCCATCCCAGAACTGGCGGAAGTTGAGGGCTGCGTTGAACACGGTCGGTGTGTTGACGGCCACCGGTTTACCGTCGAAGCCCAGTGACAAGGCGCGGCTGTCGGCACCGTTCTTGTCGAGTTGATGGCAGCTGGCGCAGGACAGCGTGTTGTTGATCGACAAACGTGGCTCGTGGAATAGCCGTCGACCGAGTTCCACGCGCCGGGGATCCTGCTGCGGCACCGCGGGCAACGGTTTGAGCGGCTCGTCCAGCGGCTCGGCACTGGCGCCGATACAGACTCCGTACAGCAGCAACGCGACGGCGTGATGGAAAAGGCTCATCGGCATTTGTCTCCCTGACTCAAGGCCGGTTTCACAGTGATCATTCAATCGTCCAGGGCGCGGGTTGCGTACCGGCCAGCAACCGCGCAAATGCGTCTGCGGGTAGGGCTTCGCTGAAAAAGTAGCCCTGGCCTTCTTCGCAGTGATGGGCCTTGAGAAAGGCCAGTTGGTCAGCGGTTTCGATGCCTTCGGCGATGACGTCCAGTTCCAGACTCTTGCCCAGGTTGATGATGGCGCTCACCAGCGCGGCATCGTTGCGGTCGTTGCACAGGTTGCGAATGAACGATTGGTCGATCTTCAGCACATCGATGGGAAATCGCCTCAAGTAGCTCAGGCTGGAATAGCCGGTGCCGAAGTCATCAATGGCCAGACGCGTGCCCAGCGTTTTCAGGCGATTGAGCGCCGTCATCGTCGCCTCGACGTTTTGCATCAGCACGCCTTCGGTGATTTCCAGCTCCAGCCATTCGGGGGCCAGACCTGTCTGTTCCAGGACGCACTCGATGCCAGCGACGAAGTCACGCTGGCGAAAATCGATGGGTGAAGTGTTGACCGACATGCGGATCGGCGGCAGTCCGGCCAGTTGCCAGGCACGGGTCTGACGACAAGCTTCAGCCAGCACCCATTTGCTCAACGGCACGATCAGGCCGCTGTCCTCGGCCACCGGTATGAAGTCCGACGGATAGACCCAGCCATGCCCGGGTTTCTGCCAGCGCAGCAGTGCTTCGGCACCCACCACTTTGGCACTGCGCAGGTCGACTTTCGGCTGATAGTGCAGGACGAATTCATGCGCCTGCAGGGCGCGGCGAATGCCCGACTCGATGCTGTGCTGCTCCCGGGCGTGCTGGTTCATGGCTTCGATGAAAAAGCCGATGTTGTCAGGCCCCTGCTCCTTGACGTTGCGCATCGCGGTCTCGGCTTTCTTGATCAGCTCGGTGGCTTCGAGGCCGTCTTCGGGGTAGACGCTGATGCCGACGCTGGCGGTGACGCTGACGTCGTGGCCGGCAATCGTCTGCGGCAGGCGAATGGCGGCGAGGAGTTTTTCCGCGATGCCGTGGGTTTGCTGAGGGTGGTTGATGTCGCCGAGGATCACCACGAACTCATCGGAACCGTAGCGAAACACCGAGTCCGAATCGCGCACGCAGGACAACAGTTGTCGGGCGACCCGTTTGAGCATCTCGTCACCCGCCGGATGGCCCAGCGCATTGTTGATGCGCTTGAAGCGATCCAGACCGAGAAACATCACCACCAATTGTTTGTCATGCCGTCGGCACACGGCCATGGCCTGACTCAGGCGATCACCGAGCAAGGTGCTGTTGGGCAGCTCCGTGAGGCTGTCGTATTGCAGCAGGTGCGAGACCTTGAGCAGTTCGTGCACCCGCGCCTCGATGGTCCGCTCAAGGCTGAGCATCTTCAGCGCCGCGTCCTGCGCCAGTTGCCATTTCCAGGTCAGGGCATTGGCCATCTGACGGATTTCCAGACTGTCGAACGGCTTTTTCAAGATCAGCAACTGATCGCCGAACTCCAGCCGTTCGGCCATCGCTTCCCAGCTGTAGTCGCTGTACGCCGTGCACAAGGCGATTTGCAGGTTCGGGTCGACACGCCACAGTTGCTCGATGGTTTCCAGGCCATCCCAGCCGGGCGGCATGCGCATGTCGATAAAGGCGAGGGCGTAGGGATTGCCACTGGCCAGTGCGCGATTGACCAGTGCCAGCGCTTCCTGGCCTTGATAGGCGGAGTCGAGCTGGAAGCTCAGGTGCGGCGTCTGCTGGCTGCCGAACAGCGTCTGCTCCAGTTGCTGCAAATCGACGGCGTCCGCCACCTGCGGGGCGAGGATCTTGCGAAAGTCATCGTGGATCGCCGGCGTGTCATCGATGATCAGGATGCGCCGGTTGGTCTGTGGAAAAGGCGTTTTCATGCCTCGTCCTCCTTTGGCGCCAGACGGCAACTGTCCTTGAGCAAATGCCCGGCTTGTTCGGCGCTGACCGCTGCGCTGAAATACATGCCCCGGGCGCTGGGCAGCGGGGGCGCGGTGGGGGGCGTGCACGGTTGATCCGACGATGGCTGGCCTTCGGCAATGATGTCGATGTCCAGGTCCCGGGCGAAGTTGACGATCGCGCGCAGGGCGTTGGCACTGGCGACATCGTGGGCGGCACTGTCGACGAAACTCTGCGCCAGTTTGAGGTGATTGACCCGGTAGGTTTTCAGGTAGTCGAACGAGGAGTATTCGGTGCCGAAATCATCGATGGCGATGCTCACGCCCAGCTCACGCAGGCGCGGCAACGCGTCGTTGTGCGTCCACTTGGTCTGGGCCAGTGTGGCCTCGGTGACATCGAAACGCAGGTCCCAAGGGGCGAGTTCCCAACGGGCGGTGGTGCGCAGCACGTTGTAGATCAGCTCGGGGCCGCTCTTGAGTTGCGCCAGCGAAAGTTTGATCGCCATTACGGGCGGCGCGACGCCTTCGTTACGCCACAGATGCATCTGGTGGCAGGCGTGATCCAGCACCCAGCGCCCGAGCGGAATGATTGCGCCGGTTTTCTCTGCAATCGGCACGAAGTCGCAGGCCTGCAGCAGGCCGCGACGAGGATGCTGCCAGAGGACTTGTGCCTCCATGCCGAGAATCCTGCCGCTGTGCAGATCGACCTCCGGCGCATAGCGCAGCATCAGCTCATTGCCCTCGAGGGCGGTCATCAATTCGCTGACGAGGGTCATGCGTTCGGCCACTTCCCGAGAGATTTCCTCGGAGTGGAAGTGGTACTGGTTGCGGCCCATTTCCTTGGCGCGGTACAGCGCCATGTCGGCTTGCCCGAGCAGCGCGTCGGCATCGAGGCTGAGGTCGCTGTAACTGCTGATGCCGATGCTCACCGAAATATGCAGCGCATTACCGGCCAGGTGGTAGGGCGCCAGCAGCGTGTCGCGAATCTTGGCGGCCATCGCGGCCGATTGGGTCGGGTCGCTGACGTCCAGTTG
This sequence comes from Pseudomonas sp. Mb7, assembly GCF_054790525.1. Classification (NCBI taxonomy): domain Bacteria; kingdom Pseudomonadati; phylum Pseudomonadota; class Gammaproteobacteria; order Pseudomonadales; family Pseudomonadaceae; genus Pseudomonas; species Pseudomonas sp. Mb7. Next base: position 4,353,049 of record NZ_CP186501.1, on the reverse strand, counting down.
CAGGATCGCGAATTCGTCGCCGCCCAGGCGCGCCACTACGTCACTTTCGCGGACATCGGACTTGATGCGCCGGGCGACTTCCTGCAGCAGCAGATCGCCCACCGGGTGGCCGAAGGTGTCATTGATCCGCTTGAAATGGTCGAGGTCCAGGTAGAACACCGCGAACGGCATGGCGCCTCGTCGTGCGGCGGCGAACGCTTGATGCAGGCGCTCAATCAGCGTGGCGCGATTGGCCAGCCCCGTGAGGCCATCGGAGCGGGCGAGCAAGGCCAGTTTGTCCTCGGCCAGGCGGCGCTCGGTGATGTCGAGGATGATGCCTTCGACTTCCAGCAGACGGCCGTCATCATCGCGCACCGGGATGTAGCGGTTCTCCACCCAGCGCCAGGTGCCCTGGCCGGTGCGCATGCGGAACTCGATGGACGCGCCCGACGCATGCCGATCCAGCACCCGGGCCATGGCCGCATCGACGTTCGCCTGATCGTCCGGATGAATCAGTGCCTGCGCCCAGTCGGGCGAACCCACCAGGTCGGCGGCGACATGGCCGTAACGGGTGATGTTGTGGGAGATGTACATCAGCGCAAACGAGGGTTCGCCGCGCAGACGGTAAAGAATGGTCGGGCTGTTCTGCACGATCACATTGGCGTCGGACAGCTCCCGGGTGCGTTCCTGCACCGCCGCTTCCAGCAGGCTCATCTTCAGTTCGGCGTCTTCGGTCATCTGCCATTTGACCGTAAGGGCGCTGGCCATCTGGCGGATCTCGATGGCGTCGAAGGGCTTTTTCAAAATCAGCAAGCGGTCGTTCAGCGCCAGACGCCGGTCGATGTCTTCCCAGGAATAATCGGAATAGGCCGTGCACAGCGCAACTTGCAGCTTGGGGTCGACCTGCCACAGCCGTTCAATGGTCTCCAGGCCATCCCAGCCCGGTGGCATGCGCATGTCGATGAAGGCCATGGCGTAGGGGCGGTTTTCTGCCAGCGCGGCCTCAAGTTTTTCCAGGGCTTCGCGGCCCTGAAACGCCGAATCCAGTTCAAAATGTTGGGTTTGCGGTGCGGACGGCGTGCCGAACAGCAGGCTCTCGGTTTCGCCCAAGCCATCGTCACCGGCGATGACCGGGCTGAGAATCTTGGCGAAATCGCCATGGATCGCCGGGCTGTCGTCAACGATCAGCACGCGGCGATTGATGTGCACGGTTGGCGCTGTCATGCCGCGCCACCCGTGGAGAGGCATGCTGTGGTGATCCGGGGCATCCTTTTCCCTCGCCATTTGCCTGTTTGTATCCGCCGATGGAGTCTTGCGCTGTCTTCAGCATAGTCGGCTCCCCGGCACTGCGCTTTCGGCCCCGGACAAAGATCGGCGTGAATGCCGGCCAAAATCATCTAGCCTTGGACTCAGGCGCGGACCGGCGAAGTGTTGGCTCGGTGCGTCGTAATTTCCCTGTTTGCTTGAGGCCATGCCATGGAAGAGCCATCCGCGCCGCTGCCGGCGCATCGACCCACAGTGCTGCTGGTCGATGACGAGGAGTCGATCCTCAACAGCCTGCGCCGCCTGTTACGCGGCCAACCCTACGATCTTCTGTTGGCCACCAGCGGCGCTCAGGCGCTGGAGATCCTCGCGCAGCAGCCGGTGAACCTGGTGATGAGCGATGCGCGGATGCCGGGCATGGACGGTGCTTCGTTGCTGGCGCATGTCCGTGAACGTTTTCCGGCGACGGCGCGGATCATGCTCACCGGCTATGCCGACCCGGCGGCGATCATCAAAGCCATCAATGACGGGCAGATTCACCGGTACATCAGCAAGCCGTGGAATGACGAAGAGCTGTTGCTGATTCTGCGCCAGTCCCTCGAACACCAGCATTCCGAGCAGGAGCGCCAACGGCTGGAGCGCTTGACCCGAGTGCAGAACGATCAGCTCAAACTGCTTAACAGCACTTTGGAAAAGCATGTCGCAGCGCGCACCGCCGAACTGCAGCAAACCGCCGACATGCTCGATCTGGCGTACGAAGAGCTCAAACACAGCTATGTCACCGGTACCGAAGTGTTCTCGCTGCTGGCCAATCTGCGCTTGCCACCTGCCAAACAGACCAACCGGCAGATCATCGAACTGGTGCGCAGCTACTGCAAACAGCATGGGCTGGACGAGGCCACCAGCCGTGATCTGACCATGGCGGCGGCGTTGTACAACATTGGCAAACTGAGCTGGACCGACGCGATGATGACCACGCCCTCGGATCTGCTGCGCCATACCGAACGCGAGCGCTATCGCAGCTATCCGAAGCAGAGCGAATCGTTGCTCATGACCCTGGACCCGATGAAGGATGCGGCGCGTCTGATCCTGCATCATCAGGAGCGTTGGGACGGCAGCGGCTTTCCCGACCGGCTCAAGGGCGAGGGCATTCCGTTCGGTTCACGCTTGCTGAAACTGGCGGTGGATTTCGTCGAGTTGCAGCGCGGTCTGATCCTTGAGCGGCAGATGAACAGCGATGAAGCGCTGCTGTACCTGCGCCAGTACGCCGGACGTTTGTACGATCCCGATCTGGTCGAGGATTTCATTCAGGTGTGTGCCGCGTTCCTCAGCGACGTGACGCTGGCAGATCCGTCGGTCAAGGTGCTGTCCACTCGGGATCTGGCGGCGGGGATGATTCTGGCGCGCAACCTCAATGCCGATAACGGCATGCTGCTGCTCAATGCCGGCAAGGTGCTCAGCGCGCTGTTGGTGGAAAAGCTGATTGCGTTTGAAGCCATGGAGGGCGGCAAGTACACGATTTTCGTCAAGGTGCCGGAGGAGGTTGAAGCCACGCTCAAGGCGCAGGGGGAATGATCGGTGAGGTGACGTCATTGGGCCGGGCATGGGATCCTTGCGGTTTTTCCAGGCCGGTGGCTGATCCATGACTTGTGCATCCGTTGTCTCTGCAAACCTCATTCGTATAGCCGCCGCGCTGTTGCTCAATCCCGCAGGCCAGACTCTGTTGGTGCGCAAGCGCGGCACCACGGCGTTCATGCAACCGGGCGGCAAGATCGAGGCGCACGAGTTGCCGGTGCACGCGCTGGCCCGCGAGCTGGAAGAAGAGCTGGGCTTGCAGATCGATCCGGCGCAGGCGGCTTTTCTCGGCCAGTTCTCGGCGCCTGCGGCCAACGAGCCGGGGTGTGTCGTGCAGGCCGAGATCTTTCAACTGACGATCAAGGCCGACGTCACACCGGCGGCGGAAATCGAAGAAGTGATCTGGGTCGATCCGGCCACTGATCCTGCTGTGGTTCTGGCGCCATTGACACGTGACCTGATCCTGCCGTTTTATCGCAAGTCGCTGAACGCAATCGCCTGATCATCCACGCAAAGGACTTTGCCATGATCCCGCTTCAAGACTTGCTGATCTTCGCCGCTGCCGCATTGCTGATGGTGCTGACGCCGGGGCCGAACATGATCTATCTGATTTCGCGTTCGATCTGTCAGGGACGCAAGGCCGGGGTCACGTCGTTGCTCGGTGTGGTCAGTGGATTCTTTGTGCATATGTTCGCCGCGGCTGCGGGATTGACTGCGGTGTTTCTGGCAGTGCCGATGGCCTATGAAGTGCTGAAGTGGGCCGGTGCGCTGTACCTGCTGTGGCTGGCCTGGCAAGCAGTGAAACCCGGTGCGCGCTCACCGTTCGAGGCGCAGCAATTGCCGCCGGACTCGTCGCGAAAGCTGATCACCATGGGCTTTCTCACCAGCGCGCTGAACCCGAAAATCGCCGTGTTCTACCTCTCGGTGTTTCCGCAGTTCATCTCCCCTGAACACGGTTCGGTGTTCACCCAAAGCATCATTCTCGGCCTGACCCAGATCAGCGTCAGTTTCTGCGTCAATTTGCTGATCGCGCTGTTCGCGGCGGGCATCGCTTCGTGGTTTGTGCGTAACCCGACGTGGCTGGCGCTGCAGCGTTATTTCATGGGCTTAGTCCTCGGCGGCCTCGCTGTGCGGCTGATGCTTGAGCAACGCAGGACGGCGTGAACATGTGGATCGAACGGCTGGACGCCAGTCATGCCCTGGCTTACCGCGAACTGATGCTCGAAGCCTATGACCGCCATCCGCAGGCGTTCACCTCCAGCGTTCGCGAACGCGCGGTGATGCCATTGAGCTGGTGGGAAGGGCGCCTGACCAGCAAGCTCGATGTGGTGCTTGGCGCGTTTGAAGCCGGCGCGCTGGCCGGCATCGTCGGCCTGGCCTTTGAACCGCGCGAGAAGGCTCGCCACAAGGCCACGTTGTTCGGCATGTACGTCTCGACGGATTTTCGCCAGCACGGTCTGGGCCATGAACTGGTACAGGCGGCCATTACCGAAGCGCAAAACCACTCGGCACTGAAACTGCTCCAGCTTACCGTTACCGCCGGCAATGACGCCGCGTTCAATCTCTACCAGCGCTGCGGCTTTATCCAGTTCGGCCTCGAACCGTTGGCGGTGCGGGTGGGCGAAGACTACTTCGACAAGATCCACATGTGGCGTCAACTCTGATATTGCGCTGACCCCTGTGGGAGCGAGCCTGCTCGCGAAGGCAATCTGACAGTCACTATTTGTGTGTCTGATACATCGCTTTCGCGAGCAAGCTCGCTCCCACAAGTGACTCAGCGAACCGCGCTGACACCGTCCAGGGTCGAGAACGACGTGTCCTTCGCCGTCAGGAGAAAATCCCGCATGTACGGTGCATCGAGCATGTCGGTGCGAATCGCCGCGTATAACGTTGCGAACAAACCTTTTTCCCCCAGCCGTTTACCCTTCACGTAACCGCGCGAGCTGTATTCGTGCAGCGCCCAGTGCGGCATGCCGCAAACACCACGACCACTGGCGACCAGTTGCATCATCATCACCGTCAGTTCCGAAGTGCGCACCTGCGCCGGCTCGATGTCGGCCGGCTCCAGGAAGCGTGTGAAGATGTCGAGACGGTCGCGTTCCACCGGGTAGGTGATCAGCGTTTCCGTCAGCAAGTCTTCGGGGACGATGTACGGCTTGCTCGCCAGCGCATGCTGATTGGCCACGGCAAGCATGGCTTCGTAGGTGAACAGCGGTACATAGGTGATGCCGGCGATTTCCAGTGGATCGGAAGTCACCACCAGATCCAGATCGCCACGCGCCAGCGCCGGCAGCGGTGCGAAGGCGAAACCCGAAGCGAGGTCGAGTTCGACTTCCGGCCAGGCATCGCGGAACTGGTCGATGGTCGGCATCAGCCACTGAAAGCAGCTGTGGCATTCGATGGCCATGTGCAAACGCCCGGCCGTACCACCGGCGAGACGGCCGATATCCCGCTCGGCGGCGCGCAACAGCGGCAGGGTTGCGTCAGCCAGTTGCAGCAAGCGCAAACCGGCGCTGGTGAACCGTACCGGTTTGGTCTTGCGCACGAACAACGCCATGCCCAGGCGTTCCTCAAGCTCCTTGAACTGGTGGGACAGCGCCGACTGCGTCAGGTGCAAACGGTCGGCGGCATCGACCAGGCTGTCGGCTTCACGCAAGGCGTGCAGGGTTTTCAGGTGACGGATTTCAAGCACCGAAGGCTCCATGAGGAAAACTTGTGATAAGCGCAAAGAGGGTGAGTTTGTCTCATGATGATAGCGCTGTCGACATCGACGCGTTCTTTTACGGCAGAACCGCCGAGTGATGGCTCGGCAGTTCTTCCTATGACTACAGTGCCTTATGCTCAGAGTCCCTCGAAATGCCGCAGGGCAATGGACTGTGCAGTGATTCTGGAATCAAGCAGGGTCGGGTCGTCAGCGTGAGTCAGCTTGCGATGCGCCGGCAGTTTCAGGTGGGCTCTTTCGAATTGGCGCAAGGGGCGGGTCGCCGAACGGTAATGGAAATGCACGTACCAGAGTAATTGCGCGGGCTCCTGTGTGAGGTTCCAGACCTCATATTCCTGCAGGTAGTTGGGCCGCCCCTGATGATCAGCCAGTTTTCGGATCGCAAGGGGTTTGCGGATCTCCACCGCGTTCTGTCCGATGAGGTCATCAAGCATGCCGTCGGTGGGCTTTTGACTGGTCATCGAGCGTTGGGTGCGCAAGGCACGACCTTCGACGATCAGCTCGGCGGCCTGATCGCGCAATTGCTGGATGATCGGCTGCTCTGCCGATTTGGCAGCGATACCGTCGGCACGGGTGGTGAGTTCACTCGCATGACTGTCCATCATGTGCTGCAGGTCGACGGGCAGCATGCCGCGATTGGCGTTGCTCTGCACCGTGGTGCGGTAAGTGGCCACGTTCTCCAGACGTTGCTGTGCCTCGGTTACCAGGGTGGCCAGACTCAGCTCGGCGGGGGAGGGAACTGCCAGGTTTTGCGGGTTGGTCAGGCGCACGACGCCATCGGCGCCATGTTCCCAGATTTCTTCATAGCCTCCAATCCCGGTACTTCTGTATTGACGGGCGTTGGTCAGGTTATCCCATTGCTCCACGCCATGGCGCAATTGGTTGTCATCAGTGATGAACACGCGCTGCAGGGGTCGCCCCGCGACCCTCGGTTCGGGTGGCCTGTTGATAGCGGCACGCGCTCGATCCGCCAGGCGATCAACGCCTTCCAGCAAGGGCTCGACTACGTCCAGATGAAAGAATTGCGGACAGCTGGCGGTCCATACCGCCATCTCGCGCCGATACTCGACGCAAGTGTCGACGCATTCCTGAAGAATGCGATTACGTTGGGCGGTCGTGTTCTGCATGTTCGGCAGGTCGTACTGGCGGTACAGATGCAGATCGATTCTATTGCGCAGGGGCTCTGCCATCGTCACAAAATAGCGCCACGAGGCATCGTAGGGGCTGCCGGCTTTTCTGACGATTTCCAGACGTTGGGAGGTTTTCAGGTACAGCAGGATGGCTTCACTGTGACGGCTGTTAGTGTTATCGACCAGCGCCGACATTTTCGGCCGGTCTTTTGCCAGCATGCGTTCAAACCAGTGATTGACCTGGTCCCTGAGTTCGCCCAACTGATCGAGCTGGTTGACGATCTCGACACGAAACCTGTGTATGTTTTCAATGTGTTTCAAACGTTCAGCCACAGCGTCACCTGGCAGCGCATTGTGTAGCTGCTTCAATCGGTCGATTGCTCGTGTCATGCCATGAATGTTATGCGACAGATGAAAGGCGCGCCGCTGGTAACGATCAGTCAACAGCCATGCGGTCTTGCTTTGCATTTTGGCGACAGCCCTGTGTTTTCTGCCTTGGGTCAGCGCAGTCAACTCGGTCAACGCCTCATAACGTTGCCTGGCCAGTTGGATATCGCCAATGCATGCGGCTTCGGCCGTTGGCAACATGGTCAGGCGTTGCGCTTCCGTGGCTTCGGCGTAGGCATTGATCACCTGGTCACTTTTCGCTCCCCTGAGTTGCAATTGGTCGCCCAAATTGCTAACGGTGGCGGCCAGTTGATGGTGGCGGCGGAAGTTTCGATCTACCAGCCAGCGCGGCAGGCGTTGCCGAATCACCGACGGCCAGTAAGGGTCGAGTGTATCGACCAGGCGCCCGCCGACATTGCCACCCCCCACCACGCCACCTTCAAGGGCTGTGCCATAGACGCCAAACCAGGTATCCCATTGCCCGCTTTCATCCAGTGCGATCGGCTGCTTGTAGGTTTTTCGCGAGTTGCCGGACAGACGCCAGCTGCGCGAATCCCGGCTCAGTTCCACTTGGTAGACGCGGCCCTGACGTTCGATGAAGTCGCCGTCGGCAAGCCGGTAGATCCCGCGGTAGAGGCCGTGGCTGGCCGGTTCTGTGCCGCCCAGGGAAATCGGTTTTTCATAGTCGTAATCCTTGAAGCGCGCCAGCACATGTCGTGCGTGGCGCTGCGACTTGACCTGCAGTGTCGCCACATCGCGCACCACCGCGTGCAGCTGACGCGCCCGAGTCAACGCGCGGGTCGTCCGGGAGAGCGTCGAGGCCGCGGCTTCACCCGGGAGCAGATCCATGAAGGCGTCGATCAGCGACAGCAGCATTGACTCGATTTCCACCAGACCGTCAGCCACGTCACCACGCAAGAACGCGGCGGCTGCCTGATTGGCAGCGGTCCAGGCCTGATAGAGGGCCAGCACACTGCCGACGAAGGGCACCATGCCCACGGCCATTTTGATGTAGTTGAAGGCGCGCGGGCCTTTCAGGGCGTAGCGCTCGAAGAACAGTTCATCGTTGGAGCGCGACGTGCCGCGATGGGCCTCGATCAAGCGTCCCATGTGCGCATCGAGCAGGTGTGCGGCCAGCGAGGTACTGGCCGGCCAGCGCACACCGACTTCGATGATCGCATCGAAGTTTTTTTCCACGGCCTGACCGATTCGGTTGACATGGGCCCTGACGTTACCTTGCAACGTTCTGTGCGCCAGGTACTCGATCCACTTGTCACTTGCGCACAAGGTGAACAGCCCTTTGCGCGCCGCTTCGAGCGTGTCGTAGCGGCGCAAGAACTGCCCGTCGTGGCTGTCCGGCAGGTACAGCAGGGTGACGCCGCTGATCTGCTCTTCGATGAAGCTGACGCCGGACAGGGTCACCGGGCCTTCGCCGGGGGTGTCCTTGCCGCCGACTTTCAGCGACACCGGCAACAGCACAAGACGCTTGCCGCTGGCTTGCCACGCTTGTGGGGTGTCGGCGTCGATGGCGATGTTCAGCAGTGCCGCTTCATCAGCGCTGAGGTGTTTTTGCAGGCGTGCATTTTCGCTCTGTATTTTCAGCATCAGGCGCCACGGCTCGATCAGGCTTTCCCGGCGATGTTGTTTGACGAATGCTGACTCGCTGGCGGCGCCCTGAAAGGCGTCACGGATCTTCTGCTCATAGACTTTGGGCAGGTCCAGGTCCGGCAGAACCTTGCGCAGATAGGTCAGGTTGATGCCGTTGAGCAGGCGCGTCCGATCCTTTTTATGCGTCGCGGTGATCTCCAGACGCAAGAAGATCAAGCGTTGTGACAGCGAGTCATTGAGCACCGATTGCACGTTATCGATATTGAGCTGGGCCAGGTCCTCCAGTGACATTTTGCTGCGTGCTTTGCTGGGCACAATGGTCGTGATCTTTCTGACGCCACCCGGCCCCGACTCCGGGACCTGTTCGGTTTTGGTCGAGTCGGGCAGTTCGACTTGTATGGAAAAGTCGCCCTCAAGGGAAAAGTCCCTGCGCAATCGGGCGTGCAGATGGCGGCGGGTGAAGTCATCACGAGGTTCCAGGGCGAGGGTCATGAGGGCGTGGCTTTGACGCATCGCCGCGACGTACGCCTCGATGTTCTGTTTCAGCGCGCTACGCTCGTTTTCCTTGAGTTTGACCAGCCAGCCCGGCAGGTTGCCGGCGAGGGTGCCGCTGCGTTGCTGTTCCTGCAGATGAGTGAAAGCCAGGTGTCTGGCGGCGTGCAGCGGAACCTGAAGATTGGCCAGGCAGCCCTGGCGCAGAACCTCCAGCGCGTCAGCCTGTTCGGGTTTGCCGCGCAGGGGTGTGGCTTTCGCTTCGAAGTCGCTCACCAGCGCGTTGAGGCAATAAAGCAACGGGTCGGTGGTGATCGGACTCAGTTGCAGGGCCAGGTCGTTGTCGTCGTCGAGAATCCTGAACACCTCGCGCGCCAGTGTCCGGCGATCGGCAAAGCGTTGCAGGCCACCGTTATTGCCCGGCCAGTAGAGCATCAGACTGGAAGTGTCCGAGAGTGCCGCCTGGCGTCCGATGACGAGTGCGCCCTTGAGCACTTCGCTTTGCGTTGTCGTGACCCCGTCCTTGGTTTCGCTCAGTGACAAGGTCAGGCTGGCCGCCGTGATATCCGTGTCACGCTCGGCCGCGACGGGGGGGGCCAGCACGGCCTTGAGCAGATCGTGTTCGGCGCTGTCAAGTTGGCCAAGGTTTGCTTGCAGTCTGCCTTCGGCATACAGGCCGTCCCGGTGTGCCTGACGCAGGGCACTGAGGGCGGTGTTGAAGGTATTCGCGTCGAGGGCCGTTTCGCGGTAAAGCAGGGTTGTGGCAGCGGTCGCGCCAGTTTGTTCGGCGGCTTCCAGCGCTTTGAGGGCGTCCTGGCATTCTCGGTATCGAGAGCCGTCGCTGTCATTGGCCTGCAAGCGCTCAAGCGCCTCGCGTTGGCGTTTGAGCGCCGCGTGGCGCACCGCCAGTGGAATCCCGGCGGACAGGCTGCCGAACAGCGGTGTTTCGTCGGTCTCGACATCGCTGGCGGAGTTGAGCGGTTTTGGCGGCGCCGCCACGATGATCGCACTGCTGCGCTGATGATCAATCAGGTCGACATGTACCAGTGAGCGCGCGCCATGCGCCCTGAGCCCGGGATGGCCTTTGTTGGTATTGCTCAAGGCGTCGAGCTGCGCGTGGTGACGGTCGGCGAACAGATCGCTGGCGCCAGTGACCATCGGGTCAAGCGCTGCGCTGTAGTCAACGCGAAGGATTTCCTTGGGCAGTCCGGTGGGGATCTGTACCTCGCTGGTCAGCCACGTCTGCATGTCTGCGCGGGTGGTGAAGGCCTGGATCGATATGGCGTTTCCGGGCAGATAAAGCAAAGGCGCCGCCGTGGCCAAATTGCCGACGCTGACGACCCATGCACCGGGGAGTTTGATTTTGCTGTCGTTGCTCAGCACCAGGGCCAACTTTTCCGTGTGCACAGGTTGACCCTCGATTGTCAGCGCGCCAGCACCTGAATCAATGATCAGTTGCAGCGTTTTGAGTTGTGCCGGGGTAATCGTCTGATGGGCGAGAGCCATGTGCGCAGTGGCTTCGAAATGCTCGCGGTAAAGCTGCGTGGCGCGGCTACGTCGCGACACCGGTGTGCGCGGCGCTCGCGCGTCCCAGAATTCTGCCCAGCGAATCTCGTGGCTTTTGCGTGGGTCGAGGGCTTTGAGTTTTTCCAGGAGCTGCAGGGGCTTCAGGGTGGCTAACAGATGGCCCGCGCGGATACCGGTGAGGACACAACGCTGATCCAGATCGGTTTCCAGTGTCGGGTGTTGAACGACAAAGGCACAGGCGTCGGTGAGGCTGACGATGTGCTCCGGCTGGTCAGCGGTGGCCGCAAAGCGCAGTCCGGTCTTTTCGCCGTCTAGTTGCAGTTGTTGGCGCAGCAATTCATTGACGCTGTCGCGCAGGGCCGGGCTGGCGGCAAACAAATCGCGCAAACCCTCGCTGCTGGCGCGCCAGCGTTGGCAAGCCTGCAGCAGGAGGCTGTCATCAATCGTTTTCGGCAGCTGTTCGACGGTCTCGGGCAACGGTGACGGTGCGGGGGAGCTCATCCAGAATAAGGCGCTCGAGCATGGTGGCGTGACTCGCATTGGCGGGGCGGGGAATCCGTCCCTGAGCGGGTCATTCAAGAGAAATCGCGCAAGGCGATGGCGGTACATAGATATTGTTTGCAACCACCGCCCATGACCATTCGGCACTCTTCATCAAACTGTCATCGAAGTGTGGCAGCGCGCTTGAACAAACTTCATCAGACTCGCGCTCTACTGGGGTTCTGCGTTTCGGTGTTTTTCATGGTCAAGGGTTTTGTATCGGTCGCGGTTGTTCTGGTCGCGATTTTTTTCGGATCGTCGTCTTGGGCGGCGGCGCGTTGCGACGTCAATGTGCCGACCGAGCACGTTGATCTGCAGCAGGTGAGCCTGGCTTACCAGAGCATTGGTCGCGCGTCGGATCCGGCGTTGTTGCTGGTCATGGGCTTGGGTGGACAGTTGATCCACTGGCCGGACGAAGTAGTGGTTGCGCTGTGTCAGCAGGGTTTTCGGGTGATTCGCTATGACAACCGCGACGTCGGTCTGTCGACCTGGCGGCAGGCGCCGGCTGACGCCAATCTGACCTTCGAAGTGCTGCGCTACAAGCTCGGTCTGCCGGTGGCAGCGCCTTACAGCCTGACCGACATGGCAGACGACGCGCTGGGCTTGATGGACGCGTTGCACGTCGAGCAATTCCACGTGCTGGGCGCGAGCATGGGCGGGATGATTGCCCAGCACATGGCGGCGATGGCACCGCAGCGGGTCGAGAGTCTGACATTGATCATGACCACCTCGGGCGCCGAAGGTCTGCCGGCACCCAGCGCGGCGCTGGTGCAGTTGTTGTCGCGTCGCGGCGCACCGAATCGACAGGTGGCGCTGGAACAGCAGGCTGATCTGCTGGCCGCGCTGGGCAGCCCGGCGGTCACCGATGATCGCCAGGTCTTGCTGCATCAGGCTGCGCTGTCGTATGACCGCGCGTTCAATCCCGAAGGCGTGAAGCGGCAGATCATGGCGATTCTTGCCGAGCCGAGCCGGGTGGCATTGCTCAATCAGTTGCGGGTACCGACGCTGGTGGTGCATGGCACGGCGGATCCGTTGTTGCCGGTGATGCACGGGGTTCATCTGGCGGCGCATATTCGCGGCAGCCAGTTGAAACTGATTCCGGGGTTGGCGCATCGCTTTCAAGAGGCGTTCAAGGAGCCGTTGCTGGCGGCGGTGCTGCCGTATTTGCAGGCGCATCGTGAAGACACTTCGCATTGGGCGCAGATTGAGCCGGTGGTGGGCGGGAATCTGCTGTAATCGAGGTATTTGTATCGCCTGAGCGGGCCTCTTCGCGAGCATGCTCGCTCCCATAGGGGAACGCATTCCAAGGGTGGGAGCGAGCCTGCTCGCGAAGGGGCCACTACGGTCACCAAAAAATCCGGAGCAGGTGTATCGTGCAAATTTTCCCGCACGATTTCCCCCCGCGAGGTGTGTGATGAGTTCTGCCTTGAAAATCGATTTTGTCAGCGACGTCTCCTGCCCCTGGTGTGTCATCGGTTTGCGTGGCCTGTTACAGGCACTGGAGATTCTGCGCAACGAAGTGCAGGCCGAGATCCGTTTCCAACCGTTCGAACTCAATCCGAAAATGGGCGCAGACGGGCAGAACATCGCTGAGCACATTCAAGAGAAGTACGGCTCGACCCCGGAGCAATCGCAGAAAAATCGCGAAGCCATTCGTGCCCGTGGCGCTGAACTCGGGTTTGCGTTTCGCACTGACGGCAACAGCCGTATCTACAACACTTTTGATGCGCACCGCTTGCTGCACTGGGCCGGGCTCGAAGGTGTGCAACTGTTGTTGAAAGAGGCGCTGTTCAAGGCGTATTTCAGCGATGGCGGCAATCCGTCGGATCATCGGCAACTGGTGCAGATTGCGGAAAGTGTCGGGCTCGATCGTCAGCGAGCCGAGGCGATTCTGGCGTCTGACGAGTTTGCCGATGAGGTGCGTGAAGAAGAGCAATTGTGGTTGCAGCGCGGGGTGAGTTCGGTGCCGACCGTAGTGTTCAACGGGCAATACGCGGTGACGGGTGGGCAACCGGTGGAGACGTTTGTCGGGGCGATCCGGCAGATCATGGCTGACGCCCGGGGTGGTGCCGTCAACTGAAAAGCTAAAAGCCCCTCACCCTAGCCCTCTCCCTGAGGGAGAGGGGACTGATTGGGGGATGCTGGAGTGATACGCCGACGTGAACGTGCTGTACCGAATCCATAATCGACTGGATCTTTCAGGTCGATGCAGCTTGCAAGACACCTCGGTCGGCCCCCTCTCCCGGAGGGAGAGGGCTGGGGTGAGGGTGGCTTTTGCACTTAGCCGTGCAGGCGCACCCACACAGTCACCAACACCGTGGCGGCCATCAACCAGGCCACCGCCGCCACCGCCAGCGATGCCTCCAGCCGCAGCCGATCCACCATCACATACAACGTCGCCAGATAGATGAAGTACGGAATGATCGACCACATGCCGAACACAATCGTGGTCTTCAAATCCTCAATTGAACGCCCCTTGCCGACGATGTAATGCGCAATCAGCGCAAACGTCGGAAACAGCGGCACCAATCCGGCGATGTAGTAGTTTTTGGTTTTCGACAGCGCCGCGATGATCAGTACTACCGCGGCGCCCAACAGGGCTTTGAAAAACAGATCCACATCGTTCTCGCTTAATGGCTCAGACCGTATTTTTTCACTTTGTCGAACAGCGTGGTCTTGGCCATGCCCAATTCCAGGCTGGCCTGAGTCAGGTTACCGCCGCTGCGTTGCAGGGCGTCGCTGAGCAGGTTGCGCTCGAAGGCTTCCACCGCTTCGGCAAACGCCAGGCCTTGGCCGCCAGCGCTGGTGCCGGACTTCTTGAACGCCGGCAAACCGAGGGCAAAACGTTCGGCGACGTTGCGCAATTCACGCACGTTGCCCGGCCAATCATGGCTCATCAGGTTCGACAGGGTCTGGTTGTCCAGCTCCGGCAGTGCGCGGTCGAAGCGCAGTGCTGATTGCTGGGTGAAGTGTTCGAACAGTTGCAGGATGTCTTCGCGGCGTTCGCGCAGTGGTGGCAGCTCCAGCGTTACCACGTTGAGGCGGTAGTACAAGTCGCTGCGGAACTCGCCGGCCTTGCTCGCTTCGTCGAGGTCGGATTTGGTTGCTGCGATCACCCGGCAATCCACGGCCACGCTCTGGTTCGAGCCGAGACGTTCGAGGGTGCGCTCCTGCAACACGCGCAGCAGTTTGATCTGCAATGGCAGCGGCATGCTTTCCACTTCGTCGAGGAACAGCGTGCCGCCGTCGGCGTGTTCGATCTTGCCGATACGGCGTTTGCCGGCACCGGTAAAGGCGTTGGCCTCGTGGCCGAAAATCTCGCTTTCGAAAAGGTTTTCCGGCAGACCGCCGCAGTTCAACGCGACGAATTGCTTGCTGTGGCGACGACTGAAATCGTGCAGGCAGCGGGCGACCAGTTCCTTACCGGTGCCGGTCTCGCCTTCGATCAGCACGTTGGCCGAAGTGTCGGCGACGTTGGCAATCAGTTCGCGCAGGTTCTGCATCGCCGGCGAGCGGCCAATGATCCGCCCTTCAAGGGAGTCGCGCTCGGCCAGTTGCCGGCGCAGCGATGAGACTTCGCGGGCGAGGCTGCGTTGCTCCAGTGCCCGCCGTGCGACGTCGACCAGGCGCTCCGGCGAGAACGGTTTTTCCATGAAGTCATAGGCGCCTTTCTGCATCGCGCCGACGGCCATGGAAATGTCGCCGTGGCCGGTGATCAACACCACCGGCAGGCTGCGATCACGTTGCTTGAGGCGGGTCAGCAGTTCGAGGCCATCGATGCCCGGCAGGCGAATGTCGCTGATGACGATGCCGGCAAAGTTGTCGCCGACGCGCTCCAGCGCTTCTTCTGCACTGCCGACGCCGACACAGGGAATGTCTTCGAGGGTCAGCGCCTGTTGGCAGCCGAGCAGCACATGGGGGTCGTCTTCGACGATCAGCACACTAAGGTCGTGGTTCATATTGGCTCGGCAGGAGTAGGGCTTACCAACGGTAAACTGAGGACGAAGGTGGTGCCACCGCTGGCCGGGTGTTCGACACCCAGATGCCCGCCGGTGGCGGCGGCGAGGCTGGCGGAAAGGGTCAGGCCAAGGCCCAGGCCTTGTTCGCCGGGTTTGGTGGTGAAGAACGGTTCGAACAGATGCTTGCGCGCTTCAGCGTCGATGCCGTGACCGTTGTCACGTACACGCAGGCGATATTTGGCGTTGAATTCTTCACCCTCCAGCCACAGCTCGGGCAGGGGTTGCGCCTGCATGGCGTCGAGGGCATTGCCGATCAGGTTGACCAGAATCTGTTCGAGGCGGGTCTGGTCGATCTGCACCTGGACATCGATGAACTGGCGGTGAATGTTGACCGCCGAACTCTCCAGGCGTGCACCGAGCAATTGCAGCGCGGCCTCCACGGCTTTGCCGAGGCTGGCCTGGCCCTGGTTGTCACCGCGCCGGGCGAACGAACGCAGGCTGGCGGTGATCCGGCCCATGCGGTCGATCAGCTCGTTGATGGTTTTCAGATTGGTGCTGGCGACATCCAGTTGGCCCCGTTCGAGGAAGCGCACGGTGTTGCCCGACAGCGTACGCATCGCCGCCAGCGGCTGATTCAATTCGTGAGCGATGCTGGTCGACATCTGACCGATGGCGGCGAGCTTGCCAGCCTGCACCAGTTCATCCTGCGCACGGCGCAACGTCTCTTCGGCCTGACGCCGTTCGCGGATCTGGCTCTTCAGGCGCTCGTTGCTGGCGCGCAGATCAGTGGTGCGTTCGGTAATCCGACGCTCCAGTTGATTGTTGGCTTCCTGCAAGGCTTCGCGGGCGGCGAGACGGGTGGCGATGACCTTGCGTCGCTCGTTCCAGGCGATCAACAGGAATGCCA
The DNA here is from genome assembly GCF_054790525.1 of Pseudomonas sp. Mb7. Taxonomy (NCBI): domain Bacteria; kingdom Pseudomonadati; phylum Pseudomonadota; class Gammaproteobacteria; order Pseudomonadales; family Pseudomonadaceae; genus Pseudomonas; species Pseudomonas sp. Mb7. The sequence goes on along the minus strand of NZ_CP186501.1, from coordinate 4,336,960 downwards.
CCAGCGCAAACGCGACGGCGACCAGAATCCCTTGGTTGATGGCTTCGCGGCGCAGGTCCTGCAACGGCGTGAGCAGGGTGAAGTTCCACGGTGTGTCGCTCAGTGGCCGGGTCTGTGCCAGATAGCTGATGTCGTCATCGTCGGAGCGCACTTCGCTGTTGGCGGGGAAGGTCAGTTTTTCCACGCCTTCGGACAGGGTTTCCCGGGCCAGCGGTTGCAGTTCGTTGAGCGGGAACCAGTAGTACTGCAGGCTGCGGGCGAGTTTTTCTTTGATTTCGTCGGTGAGCGGGATCACTGACTTGAGGCGTCGAGCCGGATCGCTGGAGAGAATGATGATGCCGTTCTCATCGCTGACAAAGGCTTCTAGACGGGCGCGTTGCCAGCGTTCTTCCATGGCTTCCAGGCGCACTTTGACCACGGCGACGCCGATGATCTTGCCATGCTCTTCGAGGCCGTGGGCGAGGTAATAGCCGGGCTCACCGTTGGTGCTGCCGATGCCGTAGAAACGCCCCGACTCGCCGCGTACGGCTTTCTGGAAATAGGCGCGGAAGGACAGGTCTTCACCGAGATAACTGTCGACATCGCGCCAATTGCTGGTGGCCATGACACGGCCGGTGGTGTCCATCACGTAGATGGCCCGACTGCGACTGCGCCGGTTCAGGCCTTCAAGGTAATCGTTGACCGTTCGCCGGTGTTCCGGGGTCGGGTCGGCCAGCAACTGCGACACACTGGTTTCGAGTTCCAACAGGCTGGGCAGGTAGGTGTATTTGCTGATTTCGCTTTCGACGGCGCGGGCGTTCAGTTCGAGCTGACGCTGGCCGTTTTCGCCGAGGCTGCGAATGCCGAAATGCTCACTGGTCCAGAAGCCGGCGTAACCCAACCCGATCATCAGGACGATGACCAGTGGCGGCAGGAACAGATGACGAATCAGACGAGGCTTCACGGCAAGTGATGGCGGCGCGGCGCGATAGAGATTGGGGTCGCATTTCATCACAGTTGCCTTGGGTCAACCACCACACTTGTTGCAAGGGCAGCGCCGGCCCTTGTGGGAGCGAGCCTGCTCGCGAAAACGGACTGACATTCAACATCCAGGCTGAATGTAATGGCCTCTTCGCGAGCAGGCTCGCTCCCACAGGGATGGAGCAATGCCCCGGCAGGTGTGTTGCTTTTAGTGCTGCAGGATTTTCTCGAGGAAGTGCTGCGCGCGTTCGGAGCGGGCGCTGATGTCGCCGAAGAATTCCTCTTTCGGGCAGTCTTCGATGATCTTGCCGGCGTCCATGAAGATCACCCGGTCAGCCACTTTGCGCGCGAAGCCCATTTCGTGGGTCACGCACATCATGGTCATGCCTTCGTGGGCCAGTTGCACCATCACGTCGAGCACTTCGTTGACCATCTCCGGGTCGAGCGCCGAGGTCGGTTCGTCGAACAGCATGACGATCGGGTCCATCGCCAGCGCACGGGCAATCGCCACACGCTGTTGCTGACCACCGGACAGTTGCCCCGGATGCTTGTGGGCGTGAGCGGACAAGCCGACACGCTCGAGCAATTGCAGACCTTTCTTGGTCGCCTCTTCCTTGCTGCGGCCCAACACCTTGATTTGCGCGATGGTCAGGTTTTCGGTGATGGTCAGGTGCGGGAACAGTTCGAAATGCTGGAACACCATGCCCACGCGCGAGCGCAGTTTCGGCAGGTTGGTCTTCGAGTCGGCAATCGAGGTGCCGTCGACGACGATGTCGCCTTTCTGGAACGGCTCCAGCGCGTTGACGCATTTGATCAGGGTCGATTTGCCGGAACCCGACGGGCCGCAGACCACGATCACTTCGCCTTTTTTGACCTCGGTGCTGCAATCAGTCAGCACCTGGAAGTCCCCATACCACTTGTTGATGTTCTTGATAGAGATCATACGGCGAACCTTTTTTGCAGACGCTTGACCAGCAGCGAGGCGGAAAAGCTGATGATGAAGTAGACGACACCGGCGAAGATCAGGAACTCGTTGGATCGACCGATGATGTCGCCGCTGGAGCGGGCGGAGTTGAGGAAGTCCACCAGGCCCACGGTGTAGACCAGCGAGGTGTCCTGAAACAGGATGATCGACTGTTGCAGCAGCAACGGGGTCATCTTGCGGAAAGCCTGGGGCAGGATGATCAGACGCATGGTCTGGCCATAGGTCATGCCCATCGCTTGTGCGGCGGCCATCTGGCCTTTGGGGATCGACTGCACACCGGCGCGGACGATTTCGCAGAAGTACGCGGCTTCGAACATCATGAAGGCCACGACGCAGGAGGTGAACGCCCCGATTGGCGTGTCTTCACCGGTGATCCAGCGCAGTACGAACGGCACCGCCAGGTAGAACCAGGTGATCACCAGCAGCAGCGGGATCGAACGGAAGTAGTTCACATAAGCGCCGGCCACCCGCGACAGCAGTTTGCTCGACGACAGGCGCATCAGTGCGAGGATGGTCCCCAGCACGATGCCGCCGACCACGCCCATGACCATCAACTGCAAGGTCATGACCATGCCGTTCCACAGGCCCGGAATGGCGGGGATGATGCCGCTGAAATCGAAGTCCATTATTTACCCCCCACGGAGATCAGGCCGGGCACTGCGACTTTCTTCTCGACCATGCGCATCAGCAACATCAGGCTCATGTTCAGGGTGAAGTAGATCAGCGTGGCCAGGGTGAAGGCTTCAAACAGGTTGGCCGAGAATTCGGCGGTCTGTTTGGTTTGCGCCAGCAGTTCCATCAGGCCGATCAGGGACGCCACGGAGGAGTTCTTGAAGACGTTGAGGAATTCCGAGGTAAGCGGCGGAATGATGATCCGGTAGGCCTGGGGCAGCAGCACGTTCCAGTAGATCTGCGGCAGCTTGAATCCCATGGCGCGCGCGGCGGATTCCTGGCCGCGTGGCAGCGCCTGAATGCCAGTACGCACTTGCTCGCAGACACGGGCGGCGGTGAACAGGCCCAGGCACACGACAACGCTCAGGTAAGCCGAGGTGGTCGGGTTGAGGTCCTGTTTGTACCAGTCCTGCAGGTTTTGCGGCAGCAGGTCGGGCACCAGGAAGTACCAGATGAACAGTTGCACCAGCAGCGGCACGTTACGGAACAGCTCGACGTAGCAGGTCGCGATGCCCGATACGATGCGGTTTGGCACCGTGCGCATGACCCCCAGAATGGAGCCCAGCAGCAAGGCGATGATCCATGCCACGATGGCGATGGCAATGGTCCAGCCCAGGCCGGAGATGTACCAGTCGAGATAAGTCTCGCTGCCAACGCCGGTGGACTTGAAGAACACGCCCCAGTCCCAGTTGTAATTCATTAGGGTCTCCCCTCGAGATCGATCGATGTACAAGCACCCGCTTGGGGAAGATCCTTTCCCGCCTGACGTTGAACGTCAGGCACACGCGATCGGCTCGGAAACCGCCAGGTCGAGTGTTCCACAGTGAAGCCAGCAGGTAGTAACAAACGCCTGAGGGAGGGTCGCCCCCTCAGGAGACAAGGTTAGTCAGGAATCAGATTTTTACGTCAGGCGCCGGCTTGTCGCTCGGGTTGGCGATCAGATCTTTTACCTTGTCGCTCATCGGGAAGTTCAGGTTCAGGCCTTTTGGCGGGATCGGGCTCTCGAACCACTTGCTGTAGATCTTGTTGATCTCGCCGGACTTGTACAGGCCGACAATGGCGGCATCGACGGCTTTCTTGAAGGCCGGGTCGTCTTTACGAACCATGCACGCGTAGGCTTCGAAGGACTGCGGCGTACCGGTGATGATCCAGTCAGTCGGCTTCTTGGCCTTGGCTTCTTCGCCGGCCAGCAGGGCGTCGTCCATCATGAAGGCTACGGCGCGGCCGCTTTCCAGCATGTTGAAGGATTCGCCGTGGTCTTTGGCGGAGATGATGTTCATGCCCATCTGCTTGTCGGCGTTCATCGCTTTGATGATGCGCTCGGACGTGGTGCCGGCGGTGGTCACGACGTTTTTGCCTTTCAGGTCGGCAAAGTCAGCGTAGGACGGCTTGCCATCCTTGTCTTTCTTGACCAGCAGACGGGTGCCGATTTCGAAGATGTTGACGGTGAAGTCGACTTGCTGGGCGCGTTCGGCGTTGTTGGTGGTGGAGCCGCACTCGATATCCGCGGTACCGTTCTGGATCAGCGGGATACGGGTTTGCGAGGTTACCAGGTTGTATTTGACCTGCAGGTCTGGCTTGTTCAGGTCTTTTTTCAGGGCTTCAACGATGGCCACTTGAATGTCGTGGGAGTAGCCCACTGGTTTGCCGGAAGCATCCGCGATGTAGGAAAACGGAATGGAGCTGTCGCGGTGAGCGAGCGTGATGGTGCCCGAATCGTTGATTTTCTTCAGGGTGCCGGTGAGTTCGGCGGCGAAAACTGGCGTGCTGATCAGAGCGGCCGCAATGGCTGCGCCCAGGATATGGGGAACGATGCGCATCAAATTTTCCTCGAATTGTTTTTTTTATGGAGCCAGTTCGTCGGCCCTTTTGTGCTTCGAATGCCTGACGGCTCCTGAAGTGTTGGCACAACAAGCATTCGTCGAGAGAGTGTAGAGCATGACTCGTGCCAGACCAGGGAGATGTACTTAACTTTATGATTTATAACGTTATTAAAGTTTTGTGATGGTTTGTTTTGGCGTAACTGATCCGGTTTACCGAATCGACCGGGAAGTCGCGTTCGGAAAACCGAACGATCAAAAGCCCCTCACCCTAGCCCTCCCGAAACGTCGGACCGCCCAGAGGGAGAGGGGACTGAACGCGGCGACTGGGCGAGATGCACCGATTTGAGATACCGAGTCGAACTCAGAATTTGAACCTCATGAAGATCGGCTCCCTTCCCCCTCTACCCCCTGGGGGAGAGGGCTGGGGTGAGGGGGGAACGATCAAACTGACACAATCAAATTTTGCAGAGCCCACAAAACAAAAAGCCCCTGAATCTCTCAATTCAGGGGCTTTCGTTTAAAGCGATGTTCACATCACGCCGCTTCAATCTTGCTACGGTTCTGCTCGACCTTGCCCAGGTACGCCGCCAGTTTCTCCTGCTCGGCCGGAGTGGTGAACAGGCCCAGCTTGCTGCGGCGCCACAGAATGTCGTGGGCCGTGGTTGCCCACTCTTCGCTGCACAGGTAATCGACTTCGCGGGTGTAGAGCCCGCCGCCGATGTGTTCGCCCATGTCCGCGAGGCTTTCCACACCTTCAAGCATGCGCCAGGTCCGGCTGCCGTAGGTGGTGGCCCAGCGGCGGGCGATCTCGGTCGGTACGAAGTCGAACTTGTCGCGGATCTGCGCGCACAAGGCTTGCGGGGTGGTCATGTCCTCGCCGCCAGGCAGGGTAGCGGTGGCGGTCCAGCTCGGGCGCATCTGGGTGAAGAACGGCATCAACTGCGCCATCGCCGATTCGGCGAGCTTGCGGTAGGTGGTCAGCTTGCCGCCGAACACCGACAACAGCGGTGCCTCTTCAGTGCTGCCCGACAAGGCCAGGGTGTAATCACGGGTGACGGCCGACGGGTTGTCGGATTCGTCGTTGCACAGTGGGCGTACGCCCGAGTAGCTGTGCTGGATGTCGTCACGGCTGATCTGCTGCTTGAAGTGGGCGTTGACCACTTTCAACAGGTAGTCGGTTTCGGCGTCGGTGATTGCCACTTTCGCCGGATCACCGGTGTACTCACGATCGGTGGTGCCGATCAGGGTGAAGTGGTTCAGGTACGGAATGGTGAAGACGATGCGCTGATCTTCGTTTTGCAGAATGTGCGCGTGATCGCCTTCATACAACTTCGGCACGATGATGTGGCTGCCCTGGATCAAACGGATGCCGTAAGGCGATTCCATCTTCAGGTCGTCACGAATGAACTTGGCAACCCACGGGCCGGCGGCGTTCACCAGCGCTTTGGCGGTGATTGAAAACAGGCTGCCGTCGGCTCGTTCCAGATGCAGGTGCCACAGGCCTTTGGTGCGACGGGCGCTGACGCACCGGGTCTGAGTGTGCACGTGGGCACCTTTTTCGCGGGCGGCCATGGCGTTGAGTACCACGAGGCGGGCGTCGTCGACCCAGCAGTCGGAGTATTCGAAGCCTTTCTTGATTTCGCTTTTCAGTGCGCTGTCGGCACCAAACTTGAGGCTTTTCGAACCTGGCAGTTTTTCGCGCTTGCCGAGGTTGTCATAGAGGAACAGGCCAGCGCGGATCATCCATGCCGGGCGCAGGTGTGGACGGTGCGGCAACACGAAGCGCATCGGTTTGACGATATGCGGCGCCTTGGCCAGCAACACTTCGCGCTCAGCCAGCGCTTCACGTACCAGACGAAATTCGTAATGTTCGAGGTAGCGCAGGCCGCCGTGGATCAGCTTGCTGCTGGCCGACGAGGTGTGGCTGGCCAGATCGTCTTTTTCGCAAAGGAACACCGAAAGCCCGCGACCGGCGGCATCCGCTGCGATCCCCACGCCATTGATCCCGCCGCCAATGACAGCGATGTCGTAGATCTCGGAGAGAGGGGGCGTACGCAAGGTAGAGGTGGACATCGGCTGGCCTCGGGTTCTTTTGATTTTCTATATTGGAAATCGAACATGAATGTTCATTTGCGAAAATGGTAGCCCATAAACACGCGCACAGCCAGTCACGTTCGATTGAAAAAACTCATCGAAGGGCGGGTAAAAGAAAATATTCGAACATTTACGGGCGGATCGTTCCCATGCGCAGCAAAGGAATGCATCCATCGACGCTCTGCGTCGGCTTTGAGGTGGGACGCAGAGCGTCCCGGGCTGCATTCCCACGCGGAGCGTGGGAACAAGTAACTAGACGACTTCCAGGCGAATCTTGTGCTGACTCAACAACTGCGCCAGCGCTGGCACCGGTTGCTGATCCGTTACCAGGCAATCGATCAGGCTGATCGGCCCCAGGCGAATCATCGCATTACGCCCGAATTTGCTGGAGTCCGCCGCCAGAATCACCTGCCGCGCATTGGCAATGATCGCCTGCGACACCCGCACTTCCTGATAATCGAAATCCAGCAAGCTACCGTCTTCATCAATACCGCTGATCCCGACCAGGGCGAAATCAACTTTGAACTGATTAATGAAATCCACGCTCGCCTGACCGACCACGCCGCCATCACGGCGCACATTGCCGCCGGTCAGCAGCACATCGAAATCATCCTTGGCACTGAGCATCGACGCCACATGCAGGTTGTTGGTGATGATCTTCAGATGATTGTGGTTGAGCAGGGCGCGGGCAATCGATTCGGTGGTGGTGCCGATATTGATGAACAGCGAGGCGTGATCGGGGATCTGGGCGGCGATGGCTTCACCGATGCGTTGTTTTTCATCGCGCATCTGGTCGGCGCGCATTGCATAGGCAGTGTTTTCGACGCTGGAATCGTAGGCTGCACCGCCATGGTAGCGACGCAACAGATTGGCTTCCGCGAGCTGATTGATGTCGCGGCGGATGGTTTGCGGGGTAACAACGAACAGCGTGGCCATTTCCTCGATGCTCACATAGCCGCGTTCGCGGACCAGCTCGAGGATTTGCTGCTGACGGGGAGGCAGATTCATGGGGCTTCCTTTGGGCTGCCGTGCAAAATTTGCCCATGATGCCGCAGGAATCCGCTCCCGACCAGTTAGATGCCTATCTAGATCTGAAGGTTGGCTTATTCAGCGTCTTCACGCGCCCAGTCACGGGTGCGGCTGACGGCTTTTTTCCAGCCTTTGTACAGCTTCTCTTTCTCGGTTTCGTCCAGGCTCGGTTCAAACTCACGCTCGATCACCGCTTTACCGCGTAGTTCGTCCAGGCTGCCCCAGAAACCGCACGCCAGACCGGCCAGATACGCGGCGCCAAGTGCCGTGGTTTCGCGCATTTGCGGACGCTCGACCTGCGTGCCGAGGATGTCGGCCTGGAACTGCATGAGGAAGTTGTTCGCCACCGCGCCGCCGTCCACGCGCAGGGCTTTGAGGCGTTCGCCGGAGTCTTGCTGCATGGCGTCGAGCACGTCGCGAGTCTGGTAAGCGATCGACTCCAGTGCGGCGCGGATGATGTGATCCACGCGCACGCCGCGAGTCAGGCCGAACAGCGCGCCACGGGCATACGGGTCCCAGTACGGCGCGCCCAGACCGGTGAAGGCTGGCACCAGGTACACGCCGTTGCTGTCCTTCACTTTATTGGCGAAGTATTCGGTGTCGTGGGCGTCGTTGATGATTTTCAGTTCATCGCGCAGCCACTGCACGGTCGAACCGCCGTTGAACACCGCGCCTTCCAGTGCGTAAGCGACTTCGCCACGCGGGCCGCAAGCGATGGTGGTGAGCATGCCGTGTTGGGATTTCACCGCTTTGTCGCCAGTGTTCATCAGCAGGAAGCAGCCGGTGCCGTAGGTGTTTTTCGCCTGACCCGGCTCCACGCACATCTGGCCGAACAATGCGGCTTGCTGGTCACCGGCGATACCGCCGATGGCAATGCCGCTCTTGGTACGACCGTAGATTTCCGAAGACGCCTTCACTTCCGGAAGCATCTCGCGCGGGATGTCGAGGATTTCCAGCATCTTCGAATCCCATTCCAGCGAATGGATATTGAAGAGCATGGTGCGCGAGGCGTTGGTGTAGTCGGTGACGTGCACCTTGCCGCCGGTGAATTTCCAGATCAGCCAGCTATCGACGGTGCCGAACAGCAGTTCGCCGTTGCGCGCTCGTTCGCGGCTGCCTTCGACGTTGTCGAGGATCCACTTCAGTTTGGTGCCGGAGAAGTACGGGTCGGTGACCAGACCGGTGTTGTCGCGGATGTAGTCTTCGTGGCCATCGCGCTTGAGCTGCTGGCAGATCTCGGTGCTGCGGCGGCACTGCCAGACGATGGCGTTGTACACCGGGCGGCCGGTGGTCTTGTCCCAGACCACGGTGGTTTCACGCTGGTTGGTGATGCCGATGGCAGCCACCTGATCGTGATGCAGCCCAGCCTGGGCCAGCGCTTCAACCATCACCGCGCTCTGGGTGGCGAAGATTTCCATCGGGTCGTGTTCAACCCAACCGGCTTGCGGGTAATGCTGGGCGAATTCGCGCTGCGCGGTGCAGACCACGTTCGCGTCGCGGTCGAAAATGATCGCGCGGGAGCTGGTCGTACCCTGATCGAGGGCAATGATGTAGTTCTTATTCTCAATGTCGGTCATGTCGATTGCCTTGGACGAAATAAGGGAGAGTGGGCCGTGGCGCAGGCTCTATAGGGCAGGAGCCGGTGCCGACTGTTTCAAGAAGTTCTTGGTTTGCCGTCAATGGCCGGTTCTGCATCCTTTGTAGCAGGTGTGGCGCCGGTCAGGTGACGGGCGATGAGCCCGCGATACCCGGCAGCGCCGAGGCAGGCACCGACAATCGGTGCAAAAATCGGAATCAGGAAATACGGAATATCACGGCCGCCAGTGAAGGAAATTTCACCCCAGCCGGCGAAGAAAGTCATCAGTTTCGGACCGAAGTCACGCGCCGGGTTCATGGCGAAACCGGTCAACGGCCCCATCGAACTGCCGATCACCGCGATCAGCAAGCCGATCAGCAGCGGTGCCAGCGGGCCTTTCGGCAGGCCGTTGTTGTCATCGGTCAGGGACATGATCACGCCCATCAGGATCGCGGTGATGATCATCTCGACCAGGAATGCCTGGGCGGTGGACAGCACCGGGTTCGGGAAGGTCGAAAACACCGAGGCCAATTCAAGGCTGGCGGCCGAGCCGCGGACCATTTGGTGAGTTTGTTCGTAATCGAAGAAAAGATTGCTGTACAGCGTGTAAACCAGCAGCGCGCCGCAGAAGGCGCCGGCGATCTGGGCAAGAATATAGAACGGCAGTTTGCGCTTTTCAAAGTCGGCGAAGATCGCCAGGGCGATGCTCACGGCCGGGTTCAGGTGCGCGCCGGAAACTCCGGCGGTGAGGTAGATCGCCATGCTCACGCCGACGCCCCAGATGATGCTGATTTCCCACAGGCCGAAGCTGGCACCCGCGACTTTGAGCGCGGCGACACAGCCGGTGCCGAAAAAGATCAGAAGAGCAGTACCCAGAAACTCGGCCATGCATTGGCTTGAGAGCGTTGGTTGCTGTAAAGCAGTTGTCATTGAAAACCTCGTTTTTGTTGTTGTCTGGCGCGTTTGCCAACAGGGCAAGGCGCGATTTTCCCCGAGTAGGAATCCCCATTCCGTTCCCGGTTTACTGCTGGGTGTCGCTGTGACGACAATTCTTACATTATTCAGATTCGAAAAAATATAGACAAGAAACAAACCTGTCAAAGGTCGAAAGTGAACCATTGGTCACAATAAAACTATTCGCTGGGTGAATGATCCTTTGTGGCCTAGGTGCGACAACGTGCGCTGAATGTCTGCGAGCCGCGGGAATCGTGGCTTGGGATAGAGCCTTTTGGAGGCTGATCACCTAGAATCCGGCGGAGGTTTTTTTTGCCATTGCCGAACCTGGAGCTGCCATGACCCCTGCGTTGGACTTGTTGAAAAAAGTTCGTGCCGAACATCGCGTGCACAGTTACGAACATGACCCGAAGGCCGCGTCCTATGGCCTTGAGGCCGCAGAGAAGCTGGCACTTGAACCGGCACAGGTGTTTAAAACCCTGCTCGCGGCCAGTGAAAAAGGCGAGTTGCTGGTGGCGGTGGTGCCGGTCGTCGGAAGCCTCGACCTCAAAGGTCTGGCCCATGCCGCTGGCGTAAAAAAAGTCGAGATGGCTGACCCGGCAGCCGCTCAGCGCTCCACCGGTTATCTGTTGGGCGGCATCAGCCCGTTGGGGCAGAAGAAGCGCCTGCGTACCTTTATCGACAACTCGGCTCAGGGTTTTGCGACTATTTATGTCAGCGCCGGTCGGCGTGGTCTGGAAGTGGAACTGGCGCCCGCGGTGCTCGCCGAACACACCCAGGCCAAATTTGCCGACATCGGCCGTCCTTAGTCATTAATGCTGTATGTAAAAAATTGACTGGTTCTGTCACTGGCGCTGATCACGGCGTGGCTGCATCCTCCGCCGACTGACCCAGGGAGAAAGTTATGCAGCTCGAGTTTCATCAGGTCGACGCGTTCAGTGATCGGCCGTTCAGTGGTAATCCGGCGATGGTTTATCGGCTGGAGACGTGGCTCGCGGATGAGTTGATGCAGAAGATCGCCGCCGAACACAATCTGGCGGAAACTGCGTTTCTGGTGCGCGAAGGTCAGGCCTGGCATATCCGCTGGTTTACCCCGACCACTGAAGTGCCGTTGTGCGGGCACGCCACGTTGGCCAGTGCTTATGTGCTGTTCGAGATCTACCAGGAAAGCGCCGAGCGTATCGACTTTACCTGTAAATCCGGTCCGCTGAGCGTCACGCGGGAAGGTGATCGGTTGTGGCTGGATTTCCCGTCGATCATGCCGTCTGAGATTGGTGTGACTGTCGACGTTGAGCGGGCGCTGGGGGGCGAAGCGGTGGATGTGCTCGGCTCCAACGAACTGTTTGTGGTGCTGGAGTCGGAGCAGGCGGTGCTCGATTGCAAACCGGACATGGTCGCGCTGGCCAAATTGCCGTGGCTGGGCGCTATCGTCACGGCGCGGGGTAATCAACACGATTTCGTCTCGCGCTATTTTGCACCGGCGATCGGCATCAATGAGGACCCGGTGACCGGTTCGACGCATTGCAGCCTGATTCCGTATTGGTCCAAGCGTCTGGGCAAGTCGAGCCTGACCGCGTATCAGCGATCGGCGCGGGGTGGGGAGTTGTTTTGTCGGCTGGAGGGTGAGCGAGTGAAGATTGGCGGCAATGCGACGCTGGTTGCGAGCGGCACCCTGATCCTCGGTTAAAAGCTAAAAGATCGCAGCCTTCGGCAACTCCTACATTGATCCCTGTAGGAGCTGCCGAAGGCTGCGATCTTTTGATCGTTAAAGCGCGGTGCTGTAGCGGCGCACGCCGTTTTCCACTGCCGGGATTTGTGCGGCGGTGCTGCCCGATGCCTGGAACAGCACCAGATGCTCAGCGGCAACACGAATCCCCACCTCCGCGCCCACCTGATGATCCGCATGGCTCGGGAAAATCGATTCCAGCTGCGCACCCGTCGGCAATTGCAGGCGATACAGCGTCGAAGCGCCAAGGAACGTCTTACCCACAATCCGTGCTTTCAAGGCGCTGTCCGGCGCATACACAATGTCATCCGGGCGCAGCAACACGTCCACTGCACCGCCAATCGGCCAGGTATAAGCGCGATTTCCGCGTAACTCACCCAGTTCAGTCTGCACCGATTCCGGGCTGTCGAGCTGGCCGCGAATGAAGTAACCCTGACCGATGAAGCTGGCCACATACGGTGTCGCCGGTTCGTGATAAAGGTTGTACGGCGTGTCCCACTGCTCCAGTCGACCTTCCTTGAACACGCCAACGTGATCGCTGACGGCAAAGGCTTCCTCCTGATCGTGGGTCACCAGAATCGCGCTGGTACCTCGGGCCTTGAGGATGTCGCGCACTTCGTGGCTGAGCTTGCGGCGTAGTTCGCCATCGAGGTTGGAGAATGGCTCGTCGAGCAACAGCAATTGCGGTTCCGGCGCCAGGGCGCGGGCGAGGGCAACACGTTGCTGCTGGCCACCGGACAACTCGTGCGGGAAGCGTTTGCCGAGATTCTTCAGGTTGACCAGTTCGAGCAGCTCTTCGGTGACGCGCTCTTTGTTCGGATGCTTGCGAATACCGAAGGCGATGTTGTCGGCAACGCTCAGGTGCGGGAACAGTGCGTAGTCCTGGAACACCATGCCGATCCGGCGTTTTTCCGGGGCGAGGGTGAAGCCGGCGCTGGAAATGGTTTCGCCACCGAGGGTGATTTCCCCTTCGTGCACTGGCTCGAATCCGGCAATGGCACGCAGGGTGGTGGTCTTGCCGCAGCCAGACGAGCCTAGCAGGCAGCCGATATCACCGGCGTTGAGGTGCAGATTGAGGTTCTGCACCACACGTTGATCTTGATAGCCGCAAGCGAGGTTGCGCAGGTTCAGCAGTAATTCATGGCTCATGCGTGGTGATATGCCGGTTCAACGAGGAACTCGAGCAGGGCCTTCTGTGCGTGGAGACGGTTTTCTGCCTGATCCCAAGCGACGGAGCGCGGGTCATCAAGCAGGTCGAGGCTGATTTCTTCGCCACGGTGCGCCGGCAGGCAATGCATGAACAGCACGTCCTCGGCAGCGAGGTCGAGCAGGGCGCGGTTGACCTGAAACGGCGCGAACAGCTTGAGGCGCTTGGCAGTTTCCTCTTCCTGACCCATCGAAGTCCAGACGTCGGTGCTCACCAGATGCGCGCCGCGCACGGCGTCTTGCGGGTCGCGGACGATGGTCACGCGATCGCCAGCTCTGGCGACGAATTCAGGATTTGGCTCGTAGCCTTCCGGGCAGGCAACGCGCAACTGGAAGTCGAACTGGATCGCCGCTTCTATATAGCTGTTGCACATGTTGTTGCCGTCGCCGATCCAGGCGACCGTTTTGCCCTGGATCGAGCCACGGTGTTCAAGGAACGTCTGCATGTCGGCCAGCAACTGGCACGGGTGCAGGTCATCGGACAGGCCGTTGATCACTGGCACGCGCGAGTTGGCGGCGAATTCGGTCAGGGTGCTGTGGGCAAAGGTACGGATCATCACCGCATCGAGCATGCTCGACATGACGATGGCGCAGTCGCCGATCGGCTCGCCACGGCCCAGTTGGGTATCGCGCGGCGACAGGAAGATTGCCTGGCCGCCGAGCTGGATCATGCCGGCCTCGAACGAGATCCGGGTACGGGTCGAGGATTTCTCGAAGATCATCCCCAGCACGCGGTTTTTCAGAGGCTCGAACAGTACGCCGCGGTTACGCAGGTCCTTGAGCTCAACGCCTCGACGGATCACGCTGACCAGCTCTTCGGGCGTGCAATCCATCAGGGAGAGAAAGTGCCTTGCGCTCATCATTGACTACCTTTTGCTACAAACCGCAGATGCTCAAAGCCTTGTTTAACGGAACAACGGGCGAGACCTGCGGCGTAAGCCGCACGGGGCGACGAAATAGGGGAAGGCGCGATATTGACACTAAATGTCGCGTTTTTCCAATAGGCTACGGTTTTTGCGGGATTCGGAGGGCGCACTGAATGTTGCAGTCGCGCATTTGAAGCCGGGTTCAGGACAGCAGCGAGCCTCTTTGTACACTGGCGTTACAGGGGTTGGCAATGCGGCGTGGCGGGGATCGCGTCGCTTGGGTCGGTTTACCACCGTGGCGCCATGCCATCACTTGGTCGGATGCTCAGGCTGAAACATTTGCTAAAGCAAAGTGCTGGGTTATAAATAAGTTTCGAGCGACGCAGGAAGCCTCCGCATGGAATCGAAAGAAAAACTGTTAATGGAACTGCTGGGCCACACGGCTCGCTCACTGACCCATCTCACCGCCTCAGTCACTTCAATGTCATTCGAACTGCTGCGCAGCGAAGACGAAGTGGTGAAGAGCGCCGGCCGCCACATGATCGATCGCATGGCGACCATCAGTGCCGGGCTCGACGAACACTGGCGATTGATCGGCGAGCTCACCGGCGTACATGTCGCCCACGAGCAGATTGAAACCATTCAGGAGATTCAGTTGGCCGCACCGCCTCAGCTGCCGTCGAACTGATCATGGCGGTTTATCGGCTCGCCTGATAACCGCCGATTCACAAGACGAACGTCGCTGGCGCAGGATCGGCGCCGGGGCCATAGTTTTGTTCCCGCGGGCGTGATTGCCTGCCCAGAACAAGACAGAGACTGGCCATGACCAAGACTCTCCATCACCGTGCCTGCCATCTGTGTGAAGCCATTTGCGGGCTGACCATCGAAACCACCGAAACCGAGGGCAACGTCGCGATCACTTCAATCAAGGGTGACGCGCTCGACACGTTTAGTCGTGGACACATTTGCCCCAAGGCTGTGGCCCTGCAAGACATCCAGAACGATCCTGATCGCCTGCGCCAGCCAATGCGCCGTGTGGGCAGTGAATGGCTGCCGATAGAGTGGGACGAGGCTTTTGCGCTGGTGGCCGAGAAGCTGGCGGCCATCCAGGAGCGTCATGGCCAGAACGCCGTGGCGGTCTATCAAGGCAACCCGAGCGTGCATAACTACGGGCTGATGACCCACAGCAATTATTTCCTGGGGCTGCTGAAGACGCGCAATCGCTACTCGGCGACCTCGGTCGATCAGTTGCCGCATCACCTGAGCAGTTATCTGATGTACGGCCATGGTTTGCTGTTGCCGATTCCAGATATCGATCACACCGACTTCATGCTGATTCTCGGCGGTAATCCGCTGGCGTCCAACGGCAGCATCATGACCGTGCCGGATGTCGAGAAGCGTTTGAAAGCGATTCAGGCGCGCGGCGGCAAAGTGGTGGTTGTCGATCCACGGCGCAGCGAGACGGCGGCCATGGCTGATCAGCATTTGTTCGTGCGTCCGGGGGGCGATGCGGCGTTGTTGTTTGGCGTGTTAAACACCCTGTTTAGCGAAGGCTTGACCAGCGAAAGTCATTTGCCGGTCGATGGGCTGGATGACGTGCGCGCCGCTGTCGCTGCGTTTACCGCTGAAGCCATGAGCCCGTTGTGTGCTGTTCCTGCCGAGCAGATCCGCCAACTGGCCCGGGATTTCGCCGCCGCGCCGAGTGCCGTGTGCTACGGACGCATGGGCGTTTCGACGCAGGCCTTCGGCACCTTGTGTCACTGGGTGGTGCAATTGATCAACCTGGTCACCGGTAATCTTGATCGCGTCGGCGGTGCACTGTGCACTGAACCCGCAGTGGATCTGGTGGCGTCGACTTCGGGCGGGCATTTCAACAAATGGCAGAGTCGCGTTTCCGGGCGTCCCGAGTACGGCGGCGAGCTACCGGTCTCGGCCCTGGCCGAAGAGATGCTCACCGAAGGCGAGGGCCAGATTCGTGCGCTGATCACCGTCGCTGGCAACCCGGTGTTGTCGACGCCGAACGGGCGGCAACTGGAGCAGGCGCTGGATGGCCTGGAGTTCATGGTCAGCGTCGACCTGTACATCAATGAAACCACGCGCTATGCCGACCTGATTCTGCCGTCGACCTCGGCGCTGGAAAACGATCACTACGACACGACGTTCAACCTGTTCGCGGTGCGCAACGTCACCCGCTTCAACCGCGCGATCCTCGCCAAACCCGAGGGCGCTTTGCATGACTGGGAGATTTTCGTGGGCCTGGCCAAGGCCTTGGCCGAGAAGACTGGCAAGGAACTGAAACCGACCATGCCACCGGCGAAGATGATCGACATGGGCCTGCGCATGGGCCTGTACGGTGACGCGTCCGAGCAAAAGCTTTCGTTGGCAACGTTGTTCGATCATCCCCACGGGATTGATCTGGGCGCGTTGAAGCCGAACCTGGCTGCGCGCCTGAAAACGCCGAATCAGCGCGTGCAGGCTGCTCCGCCAGAGATCCTTGCTGACCTCGCACGCTTTGCCGCATTGCAGGCGCCGGCCGCCGATGAGCTGTTGATGATTGGCCGTCGTCATGTGCGCAGCAATAACTCGTGGATGCACAACTATCACCGTCTGGTGAAGGGCAAGCCGCGCCATCAACTGCTGATGCACCCGGATGACCTCGCTAGCCGTGGGCTTAACGATGGTCAGTTGGTTCGCGTCAGCTCGCGGGTGGGGCAGATCGAGGTCGAGGTGCTCGGCAGTCTGGACATGATGAAAGGTGTGGTAAGCCTGCCGCATGGTTGGGGGCATGCGCGGCCGGGCGTGCAAATGGCGATTGCCAGCAGTCAGCCTGGGTCTAGCGCAAACGATCTGACCGATGAGTGTCAGCTTGATGAGCTGTCGGGTAACGCCGCACTTAATGGTGTGCCGGTGACGGTGGCGGCGGCCTGAATGTGACCGTCGGGGAGACCGAGCATGGCGCTCGGGATTCCGTTACAATGCGTCACCGTGCCGACCCATGAGTCGGAAAGTTCAGCCGAGGTGCTCCATGGATATCATCGAAACGATTAAAGAGCAGATTGCCAACAACACCATTCTGCTTTACATGAAAGGCTCGCCGAATGCCCCACAGTGTGGCTTCTCTGCGAAAGCTGCGCAGGCTGTGATGGCTTGTGGCGAAAAGTTTGCGTACGTGGACATCCTGCAGAACCCGGAAATCCGCGCCAACCTGCCGAAGTACGCCAACTGGCCGACTTTCCCGCAACTGTGGGTCGGCGGTGAACTGGTCGGCGGTAGTGACATCATGACCGAGATGGCTGCAGACGGTTCGCTGCAAAGCACCATCAAGGCGGCTGTTGAAGCGGCAGCGGCGAACAAGTCCGAAGCCTGATCGGCCAGGTTTCATGCGACAGCTGCTGCTTGTGTAGGAGCTGTCGAGTGAAACGAGGCTGCGATCTTTTGATCTTCAGCCAATAAAAAGCCCCGCCACTCGAAAGAGTGCGGGGCTTTTTAGTGCGTTCGAAAAGTTACTGCAAGTTGCCGGTGCAACCTGAAAAGATCGCAGCCTTCGGCAGCTCCTACTCTTCGCCCATCTGCGATTGCAGATAGTTCTCAAGACCGACTTTGTCGATCAGGCCCAGTTGGGTTTCCAGCCAGTCGATATGTTCTTCTTCGGATTCGAGAATGTCTTCGAGCAGTTCACGGCTGCCGAAATCGCCAACGGTTTCGCAATGGGCGATTGCGGTCTTCAGGTCAGCGTGACCGGTCTTCTCGATACGCAGGTCGCACTCCAGCATTTCCTTGGTGTGCTCGCCGATGTGCAGCTTGCCCAGGTCCTGCACGTTCGGCAGGCCTTCGAGGAACAGGATGCGCTTGATCAGCTTGTCCGCGTGTTTCATCTCGTCGATGGATTCTTTGTACTCGTGCTTGCCGAGCTTGTTCAGGCCCCAATCTTCATACATGCGTGCATGCAGGAAGTACTGATTGATCGCGACCAGCTCATTGGCAAGGATCTTGTTGAGATGCTGGATGACTGTAATGTCGCCTTTCATGATCGGAGTCCTGCCCTGTATTAGCTGTATATACGGCAGAGTTTGAGCTTCGTACTTATAAGTGTCAAACCTAAGTTATTGAATAATATATGAAAATTAATCGGAATAAGAATGTTTGTGTTCCGCGTCTGGGCGCTAAGCAGTTGATTTACAGGCATAAAAAAACCGGACATAAGTCCGGTTCTTTGAAATGGAGGGCAATTAGGCGGCAGTAAATTCTACAGGGTAGGGGATCGCAGCCTGAGCGGTTTGCAGCTTGGTCAGGGTTTCGCGAACGACTTCCTTGGCAAGGCACGCACATTTGCCGCATTGGCTGGCGACGCCGGTGGCCTGGCGGACTTCTTTATAGCTGCAGCAACCTTCATAGATCGCATCGCGGATCTGTCCGTCGGTGACGCCAGTGCAGAGACAAACATACATAAGTGAGAACCGTCGCTGGTTGTGACTCAATTGCGATGGATCTTAATGTTAACGAGAATGATTGTCAAAGTGCTTTCGGAAGGCTTCTGCTGATTCACAGCCGTGACTGACGAACGGTATTTGCTGGCGATTTGCCTGGCCCCGTAAATGCAGCGCCGTTCTACGCCTGCTTCGAAAAACCGTTAAGGACAGGCCAAATTCGCAGTGTATGATGGTCGGCCCTTGCGAAGGGGGTTCGTGTCACAGGGCTGTCGCTTGAGGGTGGCAGGCTGGCGCGGACCCTGAACTTCAAGTTTTTACACCAGGAGATATCAATGAGCGTACTCGTAGGCAAACAAGCCCCTGACTTCACCGTCCCGGCCGTACTCGGCAATGGCGAGATCGTTGACAGCTTCACCCTGTCCTCGGCCATCAAAGGCAAATACGGCCTGGTGTTCTTCTACCCACTGGACTTCACCTTCGTCTGCCCGTCCGAGCTGATCGCTCTGGACAACCGCATGGCCGACTTCAAGGCACGCAACGTTGAAGTGATCGCTGTGTCGATCGACTCGCACTTCACTCACAACGCATGGCGCAACACCCCAGTAAACAATGGCGGCATCGGCCAGGTGAAATACACCATGGCTGCCGACATGAAGCACGACATCGCCAAGGCTTACGACGTTGAATCCGAAGGCGGCGTGGCTTTCCGTGGCGCGTTCCTGATCGACGACAAAGGCGTTGTCCGTTCGCAGATCATCAACGACCTGCCGCTGGGCCGTAACATGGAAGAGCTGATCCGTCTGGTCGACGCTCTGCAATTCCACGAAGAGCACGGCGAAGTCTGCCCTGCCAACTGGAAAAAAGGCGACAAAGGCATGAACGCTTCGCCAGAAGGCGTTGCGGCTTACCTGACCGAGAACGCTGCAGCCCTGTAAGGCGCAACGTCGAGGTACAAAAAACCGGCCCACGTGGCCGGTTTTTTTATGCGGAGAATTAATTGAAACAGCCTCTCGGCATCATTTGTTTCAAATGTTCGGAAAAAATACTGGATGAGTGAACAGTGGCTGGATAGGGTTGTGCTCGAGCGATAACGGGGTACGAAGGCGACTGCCTTGTCCTGAATCGCGCCTCACTTCAGTAAGGACGGTGCAATGGATTGCATGATGCAGAAGGGGATTCAAATGCCGAGTAGCTTGGACGTTGCGGATTATTTCCTCTGCCTGGAAGGGCATGAGGGCGAGATATCCAATCTCAAGATTCAAAAAATGGTTTATTACGCTCAAGGGTTCAGTCTGGCCGTCCATGGTGAGGCTCTCTTCCCTGAAAAGCTGGAGGCGTGGATGCACGGGCCGGTGGTTCCGGATCTGTATCGAAGATTCAGCCAATTTGGATCGAGTGCCATTCCTCCTCCAAGTGATTTCAATCCAGATCTTTTCAGTGCCAAACAACAAAGTCTGCTCAACGAAGTATTCGACGTTTATGGCCAGTTTTCGGCGTGGAAACTACGTCAGTTGACGCATGAAGAAGCCCCTTGGCGTAGAAACTTCAAGGAAGGGGAGTTCAGCCGAGAAATTCCCGCCTGTGAGATGGAGGAGTATTTCCGGGAGCATTTGGTGAACTGAAATGGCCAAGTTCAAACGCAGGGAACGCGATGCGGCAATTACAGTAACGGCACGGACGTCCACCATCGAAATAGATTCATCGGAAGCGCGACCTCCGGTTTTCTCATTTGAGTATTTGCAGAATGGCTGGTGCATTCAAGATTGCGAGGCCGTCGAACGGTCGAAAATGCTAGAGCGTCTGAGGATTCTGGGAAGAATGCCGTGGAGAGAATTGCGCAGAGAGCATAGGCATCGATATGGCTGTGAAACAATTGAGAGAAACAGTCTGAAAGTGGGAATTCCTGCTTTTTTGACAGGTGATGTCAGATTGCTGGTGTTTCGGGCTTTTGAACGTGTAGCGATGGTGGGATACAAGAGCCATCGGATTTTTTATGTCGTGTGGATTGATCGAGAATTTAAGCTCTATAAGCATTAAACAAAAAAACCGGCCCACGTGGCCGGTTTTTTTATGCGCGGGATTTACCCGACGACCCTCAATCAGTCGTCGAAGTCTTCCCAGCCGCCCATCTGTTTCCAGCGGTTGACGATGCCGCAGAACAGCTCAGCGGTTTTCTCGGTGTCGTAACGCGCCGAGTGCGCCTCGCGGCCGTCGAAATCGATGTCAGCGGCCTGGCAGGCTTTCGCCAGTACGGTTTGACCGTATGCCAGACCAGCCAGCGTCGCGGTGTCGAAACTGGAGAATGGGTGGAACGGGTTGCGTTTCATGTCCAGACGCGCAACGGCTGCGTTCAGGAAGCCAAGGTCGAAGCTGCTGTTGTGCCCGACCAGAATCGCGCGCTTGCAGCCATTGGCCTTCAGCGCCTTGCGAATGCCACGGAAGATGTCGGTCAGCGCGGTTTCTTCGCTGACCGCCATGCGCAGCGGGTGATCGAGCTTGATCCCGGTGAACTCCAGCGCTGCTGCTTCGATGTTGGCGCCTTCGAAAGGCTCAACACGGAAGAAGTAGGTGTGATCCGGGTATACAAAACCCTTTTCATCCATGGCGATGGTGGTCGCGGCAATCTCCAGCAGAGCGTCGGTGGCCGAGTTGAAGCCACCGGTTTCTACGTCAACGACAACCGGCAGGTAGCCGCGAAAGCGTGCTGCCATCGGGTGACGGGAACCGCCACCACCACTTTGACCGTCCAGTTCGTCGTCGAAATGGTCTTCACTCACGCGTGTTCCTCCAGCAGGCGCCAGCGCAGTTTTTCACCGGCGCGCAGCGGGATAACGGTCAGCTCGCCAAACGGCAGGCTGGTCGGGGCGGTCCATTCTTCACGAACCAGGGTGATGCGATCGGTGTTCGCCGGCAGGCCGTAGAAACGCGGGCCGTTGAGGCTGGCGAAGGCTTCGAGTTTGTCCAGCGCATTACGCTGTTCGAAGGCTTCGGCGTACATCTCGATCGCGGCGTACGCGGTGTAGCAACCGGCACAGCCGCAAGCGGCTTCCTTTGCGTGCTGTGCGTGCGGCGCCGAGTCGGTGCCGAGGAAGAACTTCGCGCTGCCACTGGTGGCGGCGTCGAGCAGGGCTTCCTGGTGCGTATTGCGCTTGAGGATCGGCAGGCAATAGAAGTGCGGCCGAATCCCGCCCACCAGCATGTGGTTGCGGTTGTACAGCAGGTGATGCGCGGTGATGGTCGCGCCAACGTTGGCCGAGGCCTCGTTGACGAACTGCACGGCGTCGCCGGTGGTGATGTGTTCGAACACCACTTTCAGCGTCGGGAAGCGCTCGACCACGCGGCGCATGTGCTCGTCGATGAAGATCTTTTCGCGGTCGAACACATCGACGTCGCCACGGGTGACTTCACCGTGGATCAGCAACGGCATGCCGACTTCGGCCATGGCTTCCAGTGCCGGGAAGATCTTGTCGATGCTGGTTACCCCGGAATCGGAGTTGGTGGTCGCGCCGGCCGGGTACAGCTTGGCTGCGTGCACAAAACCACTGGCCTTGGCTTCACGAATTTCTTCGGGCTGGGTGCGGTCGGTGAGGTACAGCACCATCAGCGGTTCGAAGCGACTGCCGGCCGGGCGGGCAGCGAGAATCCGCTGGCGATAGCTGTCGGCTTCAGCGGCGTTGCGCACCGGTGGTACCAGGTTGGGCATGATGATGGCGCGGCCAAAAGTGCGCGCAACATCGGCAACGGTATTGGTCAACACGGCACCATCGCGAAGATGAATGTGCCAGTCGTCGGGACGCAGCAGGGTCAGGCGGTCGGACATGAGGGGATTCCAGGCGGGTCAAACTGAGGCGAATGCTACCGGAAAAGACTCTTGCAGGCACTCGCTATCAAGTTTTGCCGGAACCTTCCGATATCCCGTAGGTATGCCGTAAACATAGTGTGAATCGGTCTTTGTGTTTCAGAAGCCAATGGAGCCTCCCGTGCGCCAGCGTTATTTAGCCTTGCTCAGTGTGTTTGCCAGCCTTCCCGCGATGGCGCTCACGTACCAGACCCGTCTGGAGAACATTGAGTGGACGGTCGCCGGCGACAAGTTCGAGTGTCGTCTGACCCAGCCGATCACTGATTTCGGCTCAGGTGAGTTCGTGCGCAAGGCCGGCGAGCAGGCGATATTCCGTCTGAACGCCTACAACGCCATGCTCGGCGGCGGTTCTGCAACGTTGCTGGCAGCGGCTGCGCCTTGGCAGCCGGGCCGTGGTGACATTAATCTGGGCTCTGTGCGGCTCGGCAGCGGCAACGTGCTGTTCAGCAGTTCGCAGTCCCAGGCCGGGGGGCTGATCAGCGGCCTGCTGGACGGGCGCAGCCCGGTCGTGCGTCGCGCGTCTGGCGATGGCCGTGTCTCGGAAGTACGCCTGTTGCCGGTCAAGTTCAGCAAGGCCTTCAACGATTACCAGACATGTGTGGCGAAATTGCTGCCGCAGAATTTTGACCAGATCAAGCAGTCGCAGATCGGTTTCCCCGGTGAAGGCGTTGACCTCGACGCTGCCGCCAAAGCCAAACTGCAAGTAATGCTTGAGTTCATGAAGGCCGATCCGACGGTCAATCACATCGAACTCGACGGCCATTCCGACAACAGCGGTAATCGCCTGACCAACCGTGAACTGTCGCGCCGCCGCGCGCTGGCGGTGGTCGACTTCTTCAAGGCTAACGGCATTCAGGAATCGCAGATCACCGTGCGTTTCCATGGCGAGCAATATCCCATTGTGCCGAACACCAACGCGGCCAATCGCGCGAAGAACCGTCGGGTCAATGTCAAACTGGCGCGCGTGGCGCCGGTCGCGGCTCCGGCTCCGGCACCGCAAGCGAGCACGCCAGCCAATACTGCGGCGACTTCCTGACCCGCCGGTCATCGTCGCGCTCTCGACAGATTCTGTCGCTTTGTCGTCTTAAGCTGTCGCGCCTCTGTAAATTATCGCGTTGGAGCGGTAGACTCCTCGGCTTTCCGTAGAACCCCGTGGAGTGATGGCATGGCGGACGTAAACAAGGTCGTTCTGGCGTATTCCGGCGGCCTGGACACTTCGGTGATCCTCAAGTGGCTGC
This sequence comes from Pseudomonas sp. Mb7, assembly GCF_054790525.1. NCBI lineage: Bacteria > Pseudomonadati > Pseudomonadota > Gammaproteobacteria > Pseudomonadales > Pseudomonadaceae > Pseudomonas > Pseudomonas sp. Mb7. The sequence continues at coordinate 4,313,542 of NZ_CP186501.1, read as the reverse complement.
AGGATACTTATAACTGTGAAGTGGTGACCTTCACCGCTGATCTCGGTCAAGGCGAAGAGGTCGAGCCGGCCCGCGCCAAGGCTCAGGCCATGGGCGTCAAAGAAATCTACATCGACGACCTGCGCGAAGAGTTCGTGCGTGATTTCGTGTTCCCGATGTTCCGCGCCAACACCGTTTACGAAGGCGAGTACCTGCTGGGTACTTCCATCGCGCGTCCGCTGATCGCCAAACGTCTGATCGAAATCGCCAACGAAACCGGCGCTGACGCCATTTCCCATGGCGCCACCGGCAAGGGTAACGACCAGGTGCGTTTCGAACTGGGTGCCTACGCGCTCAAGCCAGGCGTGAAAGTGATCGCGCCTTGGCGTGAGTGGGACCTGCTGTCCCGCGAGAAGCTGATGGACTACGCCGAGAAGCACGCGATCCCGATCGAGCGTCACGGCAAGAAGAAGTCCCCGTACTCGATGGACGCCAACCTGCTGCACATCTCCTATGAAGGCGGCGTGCTGGAAGACACCTGGACCGAGCACGAAGAAGACATGTGGAAATGGACCGTCTCCCCGGAGAACGCTCCTGACAAAGCGCAATACCTGGAACTGACCTACCGCAACGGCGACATCGTTGCACTGGACGGCGTCGAGATGACTCCGGCCACCGTGCTGGCGACGCTGAACAAGATCGGTGGCGCTCACGGTATCGGCCGTCTCGACATTGTCGAAAACCGTTACGTCGGCATGAAGTCCCGTGGCTGCTACGAAACCCCGGGCGGCACCATCATGCTGCGCGCTCACCGCGCCATCGAATCGATCACCCTGGACCGCGAAGTCGCTCACCTCAAAGACGAGCTGATGCCGAAATACGCCAGCCTGATCTACACCGGTTACTGGTGGAGCCCAGAGCGTCTGATGCTGCAGCAGATGATCGACGCTTCGCAGGTCAACGTGAACGGCGTTGTGCGCCTGAAGTTGTACAAAGGCAACGTGATCGTTACCGGCCGCAAGTCCGACGATTCGCTGTTCGATTCCAACATCGCGACCTTCGAAGAAGACGGCGGTGCTTACAACCAGGCTGATGCCGCGGGCTTCATCAAGCTCAACGCGCTGCGCATGCGCATTGCTGCCAACAAGGGCCGCAAGCTGGTCTAAGCGTTCTGGTCTGAAGCGTAATGAAAAGGGCGGCCTTGTCATCGAGACAAGGCCGCCCTTTTTGCATGATTCTTTGTTTGCGTCTGATTGAAGCCTGTTCCTGGTCTTGGCATCTGTGGCTACGACTCATCTTTCATGCCCGTCCCAGCAGCGTTACCGCCTGTGCGCAAAGGTTATAAACAATACAAATCGTTTTGCCTGAGCCTTTCCTGACGTGCCTGATCTTCAGCAATGAATGCTGCGTCAGTAAAACATCCGATACATGATTGGAAAGAAACACCACTACCCGGGGAGTTTTCCGGTCCAGGTTCCGGATGTTTTCCAGAATCGTGGCTAACTCTCTCGATGCATCGACACCCCGAACGTCGATGAGGTGCAGGTCACTGACCCACGCGGGCAACTGAATGTTGTGCTGAACAATCAGGTTCGATTTTGAATTGATGGCCGAGGGCGGGTCAGGTGCGTTGTGGACTTTGCACGCGTCCTTGCATTCGGTTGGGCCTGACTCGCTGGGCACGATACAACTTGATAGTCCAAATGTCCCTTGCGTGGCTGGCTCCAGGGGCGGTGTGTTTCGTTTGTTCTCGCGATCGTTGTTATCGATTACTTTAAGAAAGTTTTTGTCCTTGCCGAAGTCCGAGGGTGAGTAGAGGGAACGGTAATTAAAGTTTAAAGTTATAAAAAATAGAAACAGCAAGTAGAACGGAAAGCTGATCAGAAACCATACGTAGATCTCTCTGTCCTTGTTGTCTAGAAAAGGCAGCGAAATGGCGGCTGATGTTTCCGAAATAGCTGCAAATATGGCAATTACCGTCATTGGGTTAGTGATTTTGTTTTTTATTTTCAGCATGCTTGTACTCTTGTGTTTGATCTGTCTCGTTGGTGATAAGTTTGTGTGGTTGAGTAGCTTGGCAGACGGGTTTCAAATACTTGTATTTATAGCAAAAGTATTGTGTTAGGTATAAATATCTTGTTTCAAGTGTTTATATCGGGTTTGAAGTTGTGAGGTTGGTGTGTCGGCTGTTGCATTGTGTTTCGGGTTAATAATCAAAGTTCTCGGCCGAGCGCAGATTTGCACGTGTCATGGCCGTTCGGGCATAGTGAAACTCAGCGATAAGGCATGATTTCTGTGTCGCTAGTCGTAGTCTGTAACAAGTTAAAAGCGAAATATTTCCGTGAGCGGAGGAGGAAATAACGTCGGATGTTTACTGGGGGTAGCGGCTTTTTGTAGGAATAGTCCGCAATGACTGTAGGGTATGTCTCTCGATGCTGGTGCGTGTTAACACTGCCATGCCATAGAGCAAGTGACTGGGCTATTGTGCGTGTTCTGAAAATTCGAACAGCGAAACTGGACTTGCCCATGAATAAAGTGCTGATCGTGGATGATCACCCTGTCATTCGTCTTGCGGTACGTATGCTGATGGAACGTCATGGCTACGAAGTCATCGCAGAAACTGATAACGGTGTGGATGCGTTACAACTTGCTCGAGAACAAATGCCGGATATTGTCATTCTGGATATTGGAATACCCAAGCTTGATGGTCTGGAAGTTATCGCGCGCCTGACTACGACGGCCATGCCTATTAAAGTTCTGGTGTTGACCTCCCAGGCTCCCGGGCACTTTTCAATGCGCTGCATGCAGTCGGGAGCGGCCGGCTATGTCTGTAAACAACAGGACCTGACCGAGTTGCTCAGTGCGATCAAGGCGGTATTGTCGGGCTATAGTTATTTTCCCAATCAGGCTTTGCATACAGTCCGCACCAGTCTGGGCAATGCCAGTGAAGCCGACATGGTGGATCGTCTGTCCGGTCGGGAAATGATGGTGTTGCAGCAGTTGGCGCGAGGCAAGACAAACAAGGAAATTGCCGATGGCATGTTTTTGAGCAACAAAACCGTAAGCACCTACAAGACGCGCTTGTTGTTGAAGCTCAATGCGCGATCCCTGGTTGATCTGATCGAGTTGGCGCAGCGTAATGGTCTGGTCTGAATGTATCGATGGCTGACAGGGTGATGGGCCGGTCGAACTCAGCTAGCCGCAGAAAGTGAAAAGCCTCCATTTCGGGAGGCTTTCAAATATCAGTCATCAAAATCGTAATCGGCCAATTGCTTTTGCAGTCGGCGCTCCTCAAGCAGGTTATCGATCGTACGGCGCTTGCTGAGATTGGTCTTGGCGACTTCGACCACAGGTTCGGTGTCCTCAGTTTCCGCAGCGATATCATCATCTACATCAAGTGGCTCTTTGTCGCTACTCATCAGCTAACTCCCGGCTAAGAATGCCTTTGGCGCTCCTTATATCGATATTCCTGCGGCGGGTAAAAAAGATTTTTTCAATCGACTTATCAATTATTCCAATAGCCGGTCAATCGTCCGAAGTTTTCTCCTTGTACTCGCACAGGTCTTCGATCCGGCAACTGCCGCAGCGTGGCTTGCGGGCCAGACACACATAACGGCCATGAAGTATCAGCCAGTGATGAGAGTCGAGAAGGAATTCTTTGGGTACAAACTTCATCAGCTTCTTTTCCACTTCGACCACATTTTTACCCGGTGCAATGCCGGTGCGGTTGCTGACCCGAAAGATATGAGTGTCGACGGCCATGGTCAGTTGGCGGAAAGCCGTGTTGAGTACGACGTTGGCGGTCTTGCGGCCCACTCCCGGTAGGGCTTCGAGCTCTTCACGGGTTTGCGGGACTTCGCTGCCATGGCGTTCGACCAGCAAGCGGCAGGTCTCGATGACGTTCTTGGCCTTGCTGTTGTAGAGGCCGATCGTCTTGATGTATTCGGATAGCCCCTCGACGCCCAAAGCGTGGATCGCCGCTGGCGTGTTGGCAACCGGGAACAGCTTTGCCGTGGCCTTGTTGACGCCGACGTCTGTCGATTGCGCAGAAAGAATCACCGCGATCAACAACTCGAACGGCGAGGAGTAGGCCAGTTCGGTCTTCGGTTCCGGGTTGTCTTCGTGCAGGCGGCGGAAAATCTCCAGGCGTTTTGCTGCATTCATGAGCGATGTGTTTCCTTGGATATCGAGTTCGGGCGAACTATCGCCTGACGCGCCGCCAGCAGCAGCGCCAACAAAATAAAAGCACCGGGGATCAACGTGATCAGGTGCAGCCCTTCGCCAAATACAACAAGACCTGGCCAGTGTTCGAACAGTCCCCGGCCGAGACTGCCGTGACCGACGAGTTCACGCAGCCCGGCGAGCCCGAGCAGCAATCCGCCGAACATGCCGCAGAGTTTGAGCCGCTCGATCCACGACTGTCGCCAGAAACCGTTGTGCTCCAGCACCACGCATTGCAAGGCGATCAGGCCGACATAGAGGCCGAAGGTTTGCTGCCAGGGCAGAAACCAGCGTTGCGCCAAAAGATCTGCGCAACTGGTGAGGGTCGCGGCGAGCAACACGCTGGCGAGCAACACGCTTTTTTCTGTGAGTCGTGGTCGCAAGGCAGCCATGCACAGGCCATACAAGCTTGCGACAGTAACGAACATCAATAATGTCCCCACACCACCTGCCAGTGAGTCACTGGTGCCAAGCAGCAATGTCAGCATCAAAGTGTTCGAGAGGACTGCTGATCGGTTCATCTTCCGCTCCCCAGCAGCGCGGCCCGATGTTCATCGAAGTAGCGCAGGGCATCATGGATCGCGCTGATGGCTGCGCGCGAGGTGATGGTCGCGCCAGCTATTTGATCAAATTGTCCCTGATCCTTTTGCAGCGCCCATCCCGCATCAGTCGGCTCCTTGCTCGATGTGCCGATAAACGACTGTAGCCAGGTATTCGGCCAGTCACCCAGATGCCCGCCGAGTCCTGGCGTTTCCCTTTGTTTAAGGGTTTTTACACCGAGCAATTTGCCGTTGGTATCGATGGCGATCAACAGTTCGATGGCGCCCGCATAACCCTGGGTTTGACTGTGCAGCAAGATCGCAACGGTCTGGCCGCGTTTGGTCGCGCGATAGCCACCCGTTAAGGTGCTATGGCTCAAGTTCAAGTCTGCCAAGGCCAAAGGCTGCTCGAGCGGTTGATTGTCGTAGGCATCGAGTGGAAGCAAATCCAGCAGTTTGCGGCTTTCGATCCAGTGCTGCCCGCTGGCAATTTGCGCTGCAGAACTACGGTATAAAACATAAGTCGCAGCGACGCCGATGACCGCCAACAGCAGCACAATAGACGCGCTGGCCGTGCGATTCATGGGCGCACCTCTGACTGACGGCTCGCGGCAAATCGCTCCAGCGCAGGCACGCAAAGATTCATCAGCAGCACTGCGAACGCCACGCCATCCGGGTATCCACCCCAGGTTCGAATCACGTAAGTCAGCAGCCCGACACTGCCTCCGAACAGCAGACGGGCAAGCGCGCTTTTAGCGCCAGAGACCGGTTCAGTGATGATAAAGAACGCCCCCAGCATGGTCGCGCCACTGAGTAGGTGAAACAGCGGTGACCCATGCGAGTCCGAGCCGGAACCGTTCCAGCACAGCAGACTGATGACAAACAGGCTGGCGAGCATGCCCACTGGCGCATGCCAACTGAAAACGCGGCGCTGCAGCAGAAATAGCCCGCCGGCGAGGAACGCCAGATTCACCCATTCCACACCGTGTCCGCCCCATCGACCGAAGGCTGGATTGCTGGTGAACAACTCGTCCATGGTCAGGCTTTTATTGATGCGCAGGCTGTCCAGTACGGTGGCCTGGACCCAAGCATCCGGCGCCTGACCTGCGCCGAACACTTGTTGAAACGTTGCCGTCAGATCCAGGCCATGAGCCGGCCAATGGGTCATTGGTTGCGGGAACATCACCATGGCCAGGGCAAACCCGAGCATTGCCGGATTGAACGGGTTTTTGCCGACGCCGCCGTACACGTGCTTGCCGAACAGCAGACCCGCAGCCATGGCCGTTACCGTCAGCCACCAGGGGCAATAAGGTGGCAGGGCAGCAGCCAGCAATGTCGCGCTGACCAGCGCGCTGCCGTCGCTCAGCGCTGGCTGCAGGGGCTGTCGACGCAGGTGCAGGACCGCTGCTTCGACAATCAGTGCTGTGGTGGCCGCCAGAATCAGATTGATCAACACCCCCCAACCGTACAGCCAGAACAGTCCGAGCAGCCCCGGCAAAGCGGCCAGCAATACCAGCTTCATTGCCTGTTGCAGGCGATTGTCCGGTGCCTCAAGGGGCAACATGATCTTGCACCTGGCGCTCGGCGTCTTGCAGGCGGGCGCGGGCCTTGGCGAGGATTTCGGTGGGCGTGTCGGCGCGCCGTTCGAGTTTGTTGAGGTCGGCGCGGGCGTAGGCCAATTCGGTTTTCAACTGGCGAAGCTGGCTGTCGACCGGGCGTTTTTCGACGCGCACCAGGTCAGGCAACGGCTGATCGCTTGTAGCTTCGGCGGCGTGCAGGGCCTGTTCGGCATCGCGTAGTGCTTGTTCCAGCGCGGCGATCTGTTCGGGCGCCGCTTCGGCGGTTTGGGCTTTTTTCAGTTCGGCACGACGCATTGCCAACTGGATTTTTGCCCGTTTCAAGTCGGCATCTTTCGCCGGGGCCGTGACTGCCGGGGCAGGCGGGGCGCTGCTTTCAAGTTTCGCCAAGGCCTGCTCGGCCGCGTCGAACTGCTGCTGCAACACGATCAATTGTGCCTGCTGCTCGAACGTCGGCGGATGACCGAAGGCTTTCAACGACTTGTGCAATTGCGCGCGGCTCATCGCTACATCAATTTTGGCTTTCTTCAGCGCCGCGTCAACGGTGGCGGCTTTCTGCGCACGCACGCGTTGCAATGCTGCCTGCACCGGATCGGTCGCGGTCACTTCAGGCTGCACCGCCCGTTTCGCCCGCGCTTCACGCTCAGCCTGTTTCTGTTGTTCTTCGCGGTGCAAGCGCTCGTTTCGGCGCTCGAAGCGTTGACGCGCGTGATCGCGTTTGGCCGCGCGCGCGCGCTGCTCGTCGAGACTGACGGCGAGGCCGCCCACCACCGGCAACGTGCCCGGCGACAATGGATTCATTTCGATGCAATCCACCGGGCACGGTGCGACACACAGATCGCAACCGGTGCACTCGTCGACGATGACCGTGTGCATCAGTTTCGCCGCGCCGACGATCGCGTCGATCGGGCAGGCCTGAATGCACTTGGTGCAGCCAATGCATTCGGCTTCACGGATAAACGCCACTTGCGGCGGTGCCGAGCCGCGACTGATGTCCAGCTCCAGCACCGGCACTTTCAACAGTTCAGCCAGCGCCGCGATGGTTTCGTCACCGCCCGGCGGGCACTTGTTGATCGGCTCGCCCTCGGCGATGCCTTGTGCGTACGGTTTGCATCCGGGATGGCCGCACTTGCCGCATTGGGTCTGCGGCAGGAGGGCATCGATGCGTTGAATCAGACTCATGTTTTGATCAGTCCACTGAATCCGAGAAAAATCACTGCGATCAGTCCGGCGCCGATCAGATCAATCGGCAGGCCACGAAAGGGCAGGGGGATATCGTTGTCGGCCGTGCGCTCGCGCAAATCGCTGAAGAGGCTCAGCACCAGCCAGAAACCCAGCCCGGCGCCAAGACTTAGCGCTATTGCCTGCGGCAGGCCTTGATCGTTTTGCGCGTTGATCAGTGCCAGCCCGAGCACTCCGGCATTGCCCAGCAACAATGGCCATAGCCCGTCGAAAGGCAGACCGTGAAAGCCGCCGGACAACAGTTTCAGCAGCGGTGCGATCAGCAACACACTCAATGGCAGAAACACGAACAGCCGCAGGGCTTCAAGATGAAGCGGCACCAGTAGCCAATGCCAGATCACGTAAGCGGTTACGCCCGCAACCAGCATCAGGCACAACGTCGCCAGTCCCAGCGCATGCACCTGGCGACGACTGCCCGCCAGCAGCGGATCGACGCCCAGGGGCCAGTGCAACACGAAGTTGTTAAGCAGCGCAGCACTGATAAGCGTAAGCACGAGTTCGGTCATGGTTCTGCCAGAGAAACGGGCGGCTATCTCATAAGGTTAGGCATTATCCAGCAGCCACGTAGGGTGGGCCAGATATGAAAAATCCCACCGGCATGCGGGGCACGCCGGTGGGATCGATTTGTTGCCGGGCCTTACTTGATGCGTTGACCCGGCTTGGCGCCGCTGTCCGGGCTCAGCAGGTAGATTTCTTCACCGCCAGGGCCGGCGGCCATCACCATGCCTTCGGAGATACCGAACTTCATTTTCCGTGGCTTGAGGTTGGCGATCATCATGGTCAGGCGCCCGTCGAGTTTCGACGGATCCGGGTACGCGCTCTTGATCCCGGAGAACACGTTGCGTTGCTCGTCACCGATGTCCAGGGTCAGGCGCAGCAGCTTGTCAGCACCTTCGACGTGTTCGGCTTTGACGATCAGTGCGACGCGCAGGTCGATCGCGGCAAAGGCGTCGAAGTCGATTTCCGGCGACAGCGGATCCTTGGCCAGTTCGCCGTTGCCGGCCGGAGCGGTTGCACCGGTGTCGGTCTGGCTGGCGGTCAGGTCTTCTTTCGAGGCGTCGGACATGGCTTGTACTTTCACCGGGTCGATGCGGGTCATCAACGGTTTGAATTCGTTCAACTGGTGGTTGGCCAGCAGGGTGGTGTGGTCGTTCCAGGTCAGCGGGGCGACGTTGAGGAACGCCTCGGCATCGGCGGCCAGCAACGGCAACACCGGCTTGAGGAAGATCACCAGTTGGCGGAACAGGTTGATGCCGGTGGCGCAGATCGCCTGGACTTCATCCTGCTTGCCTTCCTGTTTATTCAACGACCACGGGGCCTTGTCGGCGATCCACGCGTTGGCGCGGTCGGCCAGGGCCATGGTTTCACGCATGGCGCGGGCGAAGTCGCGGGCTTCATAGGCGTCGGCAATGCTTGGCGCAGCGGCGAGGAAAGCCTCGGTCAGCTCCGGCGCAGCGTTTTGGTCGACCAGCAGACCGGCGTTGCCTTTTTGAATGAAACCGGCGCATCGGCTGGCAATGTTGACCACTTTGCCGACCAGATCCGAGTTGACCTTCTGCACGAAGTCTTCGAGGTTCAGGTCGAGGTCATCGACGCCACGGCCCAGTTTGGCCGCGTAGTAGTAGCGCAGGTATTCCGGCGACAGGTGATCGAGATACGTCCGGGCCTTGATGAAGGTGCCGCGCGACTTGGACATTTTCTGGCCGTTGACAGTCAGGTAGCCGTGCACGTTGATGCCGGTCGGCTTGCGGTAGCCCGCGCCTTCGAGCATCGCTGGCCAGAACAGCGCGTGGAAGTTGACGATGTCCTTGCCGATGAAATGGTACAGCTCGGCGGTGGAGTCCTTGCCCCAGAACGCGTCGAAGTCCAGCTCCGGCGTGCGGTCGCAGAGGTTCTTGAAGCTGGCCATGTAGCCGATCGGCGCGTCCAGCCACACGTAGAAATACTTGCCCGGCTCGTCCGGGATCTCGAAACCGAAGTACGGCGCATCGCGGGAGATGTCCCACTGCTGCAGGCCGGCGTCCAGCCATTCGGCGATCTTGTTGGCCACGGCGTCTTGCAGTGTGCCGCTGCGGGTCCAGGCCTGCAGCATTTGCTGAAAGTCTGGCAGTTTGAAGAAGAAGTGCTGGGAATCCTTGAGCACCGGGGTGGCGCCAGAGATCGCCGACTTCGGATCCTTCAGATCGGTCGGGGCGTAGGTTGCACCGCATTTCTCGCAGTTGTCGCCGTACTGGTCTTCAGTGCCGCATTTCGGGCAGGTGCCCTTGATGAAGCGGTCGGCCAGGAACATTTTCTTTTCCGGGTCGAAATACTGGGTGATCGAGCGTTGGGCAATGTGCCCGGCGTCACGCAGCTTGATGTAGATCTGGCTCGACAGCTCACGGTTTTCTTCGGCGTGAGTGGAGTGGAAGTTGTCGAAATCGACCAGGAACTCGGCAAAGTCGGCGCTGTGTTCAGCCTGTACGTTGGCGATCAGTTGTTCCGGGGTGATGCCTTCCTTTTCCGCGCGCAGCATGATCGCCGAACCGTGGGCGTCGTCGGCGCAGACATAAATGCACTGGTTGCCGCGATGCTTCTGGAAGCGCACCCACATATCGGTCTGGATATATTCCAGCATATGGCCAAGGTGAATCGAACCGTTGGCGTAGGGCAGGGCGCTGGTGACGAGGATCTTGCGTGGTTCGGACATGTGGGGCTTCGCTACTTGATGAAACGGAGGTCGGCCACTATAAAGCGCTGGCGCATATTTTTCACCCTGTGCGCCTGTTTCATTGGATGAGCAGACGGAAAAAATCGCAGCCTGCGGCAGCTCCTGCAGACGTACGTCGATCTCCTGCAGGAGCTGCCGAAGGCTGCGATCTTTTTCAGGTACGATACCCGCCATCTATTCCCAGTCTTGTTATCGGAGTTGCCCATGAGCGCCGTCACTCGCGCAGCGGTGGAAGCCGTCCTCAGCCAATACACCGACCCTTACCTTAACCAGGATCCGGTCAGCGCCGGTTGCGTGAAGCACATCGAGATCGTCGGTGATCGCGTCAACGTGCAGCTGGAAATCGGTTACGCCGCCGGTCTGTTCAAGAGCGGCTGGGCGCAACTGCTGCAACTGGCCATCGAAAACCTCGACGGCGTGGTGATCGCCAAGGTTGAAGTGAACAGCGTGATCGCCGCGCACAAGGCGCAGGCGCAGATTCCCGGGCTGGCCAACGTCAAGAACGTGGTCGCCGTGGCGTCCGGCAAGGGCGGCGTGGGCAAATCGACCACCGCCGCCAACCTCGCTCTGGCCCTGGCCCGTGAAGGCGCCAAGGTCGGCATTCTCGACGCCGATATCTACGGCCCGAGCCAGGGCATCATGTTCGGCATCCCCGAGCGCACCCGCCCTGAAATCAAGGATCAGAAATGGTTCGTGCCGCTCAAGGCGCACGGTGTGGAAGTCATGTCGATGGCGTTCCTGACCGACGACAACACGCCGATGGTCTGGCGTGGGCCGATGGTTTCCGGGGCGTTGCTGCAATTGGTCACGCAAACCGCGTGGGGCGATCTGGATTATCTGGTGATCGACATGCCGCCAGGCACTGGCGACATTCAACTGACCCTGGCGCAGAAAGTCCCGGTGGCTGGCGCGGTAATCGTCACCACACCACAGGATCTGGCCTTGCTCGACGCGCGCAAAGGCGTGGAAATGTTCCGCAAGGTCAACATTCCGGTGCTGGGCGTGGTGGAAAACATGGCCGTGCACATCTGCTCGAACTGCGGGCATGCCGAGCATCTGTTCGGTGAGGGCGGTGGTGAGAAGCTGGCGACTCAGTACGGCGTCGAACTGCTGGCTTCACTGCCGCTGTCGATGCTGATCCGCGAGCAGGCCGACGGCGGCAAGCCAACGGTGATTGCCGAGCCGGACAGCCAGATTGCCATGGTCTATCAGGAACTGGCCCGCCATGTCGGCGCGCGGATTGTGTTGCAGGAAGCGGCGACGCCGGCGATGCCGAATATCACCATCAGCGACGATTGATTACTCAGCAACACCGATAACCCTGTAGGAGTGAGCCTGCTCGCGATAGCGGAATAACATTCAACAGATTTGTTGAATGAATGACCGCAATCGCGAGCAGGCTCACTCCTACATTTGTTTTGTGTTGGCAGTCAGATCCGCAACCCGCCATCCATCTCCAGAATCCGTCCGGTGTAATAGTCGTTTTCGAAGATATACGCCGCCGAGTGCGCAATCTCTTCCGGCTTGCCCATGCGCTTGAGCGGAATCCCCGAAGTCATCTTCTCCAGCGCTTCCGGTTTCATGCCCAGGGTCATCTCGGTTTCGATGAAACCCGGTGCAATCCCCGCTACACGAATGCCATAACGCGCCAGTTCTTTCGCCCAAGTCACCGTCGCCGCCGCTACACCGGCCTTGGCCGCGGAATAATTGGTCTGGCCAACGTTGCCCGCCCGCGAGATCGACGAGATGTTGATGATCGCGCCGCTGTTCTTCAGCTCGACCATTTTAGCCGCCACTTCACGAGTGCAGAGGAACACGCCGGTCAGGTTGACGTCGATGACGGCCTGCCATTGGGCCAGACTCATCTTGGTCATTTCGCCGTCCTTGACCTTGAGCAGCAGGCCATCACGGAGGATCCCGGCGTTATTGATCAGGCCGTGGATCGCGCCAAAGTCAGCGGCGACCTGGGCGACCATGTGCTCGACCTGCTCTTCATTGGCCACGTTGCACAGATAGCTGCGCGCCTCGACGCCCTTGGCCTTGCAAGCCGCGACCGCGTCGTCGAGCTTTTCCTGATTGAGGTCGACGAGGGCGAGCTTCGCGCCTTTGCTGGCGAAATACTCGGCCATCGAGCGGCCCAAACCCTGGCAACCGCCAGTGATAATGATTACTTTGTCGTTGAGTTGCATTCGCATGCCCCGATAGCAGGTCTGAGTAGTTTTTTGTTTTCAGCGACTCCCGATCTGCACCGGCCGTGGCAGGGTTGCACATGAGAATTGCCCGCTGGCGTGACTGGGACTTGATCCCGGGCGCCTGTCCGTTTTTTCGACGGATTCTATTTAAGGAGTCATAAATTGAGCGTTGAAGTGGCGAAGAATGCCCGAGAATTGCTTCTCAAGGAATACCGTGGAGTGCTGTCGACCCACTCCAAATCGATGCCTGGTTTTCCTTTTGGCTCCGTGGTGCCGTACTGCCTGGACGAGCAGGGTCGGCCGCTGATCCTGATCAGCCGCATCGCCCAGCACACCCACAACCTGCAAAAAGACCCGAAGTGCTCATTGCTCGTCGGCGAGCGTGAGGCAGATGATGTGCAAGCCGTTGGTCGCCTGACCTATCTGGCGGAGGCGCAAAAGCTCGAAGACGTTGCCGCGATCGAAGCCGCCGCCGAGCGTTACTACCGTTATTTCCCCGATTCGCAGAACTATCACAAGGCCCATGATTTTGACTTCTGGGTGCTGAACCCGGTACGTCACCGCTACATCGGCGGCTTCGGCGCGATTCACTGGGTCGACCAACTGACCCTGGCCAACCCGTTCGCTGGCAAGGCTGAAATCAGCATGGTCGAGCACATGAACAGTGACCACACCAAAGCCATCGCGCACTACGTCGACCTGGCCGGTCTGCCGAAAACCGTGCCGGCGCAACTGGCCGGGATCGACACCGAGGGCATGCACCTGCGCATCGGTCAGGCGTTGTACTGGCTGCCGTTCCCGGCACCTTGTAATACGCCGACACAAGTGCGCGAAGCCTTGGTTTCTCTGGCTCACGCCGAGGTCTGGCCAAAAAATGAGGTGGCTGGTGCTTGAATTCACGAAAGGGCGACGTCATCTAAGGCTTACTGCAAGGCATTTCTTGCGTTGAGGAAACTTTGATGCGCCCTTTTCTGTTGCTCTTTCTGCTGTTTCCGGTGCTGGAGCTGTTCGTATTCGTCAAAGTGGCAGGGGCTATCGGGTTTTTCCCGGCCCTGCTGCTGATCATTCTCGGCTCGATGTTCGGCATTTTCGTGCTGCGCGTCGCCGGTCTGGCCACTGCATTGCGTGCCCGTGAAAGCCTGAACCGCGGCGAACTGCCTGCGCAAACCATGCTGGAAGGTTTGATGCTGGCATTGGCCGGTGGCCTGTTGATCCTGCCGGGCTTCATCAGTGACGTGGTCGGTCTGGTGATGTTGCTGCCATTCACCCGTCGCCTGCTGGCGAACAAAATGCGCCAGCGCGCCGAAGAACAGGCCATGCGCCAGCGTGCGTTCGCCGACGACCTGCAACCCCGTGGCGGTCCTGCACCGCGCCAGCCTCTGGGCCGCGAGGGTGACGTGATCGAAGGCGAGTTCGAACACCGGGACTCCAAGTAACATCTGCATCGACACGGCACCTTCGGGTGCCGTGTCCGTTTATGGGCTGCTTTTGTGCAGCACATAGGTGAAAATTTTTTCGCCTCGCCCTTGTAATAAGCTTATGCGCCCTTATGTATCGGTCACCGAAAGGTTTCCGGTATTTGAACCGGACAGACTTCCGCGGTTCGCTTGACGAATCGCAACCGGCGCAGGCCGGATTTGTTAAACCCGCCGGGACTACACCGGCCGATGAAAACCACAATTAGGAGAGATCGACAATGAAGCTTCGTCCTCTGCATGACCGCGTCGTAATCCGTCGCAGCGAAGAAGAAAAGAAAACCGCTGGCGGTATCGTCCTGCCAGGTTCGGCTGCTGAAAAAGCCAACCACGGTGTGATTCTCGCTGTAGGCCCGGGCAAAGCTCTGGAAAACGGCGAAGTGCGCGCACTGTCCGTGAAAGAAGGCGACAAGGTTGTGTTCGGTCCTTACTCCGGCAGCAACACAGTGAAAGTCGACGGCGAAGACCTGCTGGTAATGAGCGAGAACGAAATCCTCGCTGTTATCGAAGGCTGATAACCCCGTTCATTTTCCCGCTACTACAAAGTATTTAAGGAATATCGATCATGGCTGCTAAAGAAGTTCTGTTTGGCGATTCCGCCCGTAAAAAAATGCTCAAGGGCGTCAACGTCCTGGCTGACGCTGTAAAAGCGACCCTGGGCCCGAAAGGCCGTAACGTGATCATCGAGAAGAGCTTCGGCGCTCCGACCATCACCAAGGACGGCGTTTCCGTCGCCAAAGAAATCGAACTCGAAGATCGCTTCGAAAACATGGGCGCGCAGCTGGTCAAAGACGTTGCCTCCCGTGCCAACGATGACGCTGGTGACGGTACTACCACCGCTACCGTTCTGGCTCAGTCGATCGTCAACGAAGGCCTGAAAGCCGTCGCTGCCGGCATGAACCCGATGGACCTGAAGCGCGGTATCGACAAAGCGACCATCGCTATCGTCAAAGAGCTGAAGAACCTGTCCAAGCCATGCGCTGACACCAAGGCCATCGCTCAGGTAGGCACCATCTCCGCCAACTCCGACAACTCCATCGGCGACATCATTGCCGAAGCCATGGAAAAAGTCGGTAAAGAAGGCGTGATCACCGTTGAAGAAGGCACTGGCCTGGAAAACGAACTGTCGGTTGTTGAAGGCATGCAGTTCGACCGTGGCTACCTGTCCCCGTACTTCGTCAACAAGCCAGAGACCATGGTTGCCGAGCTGGACAGCCCGCTGATCCTGCTGGTCGACAAAAAGATCTCGAACATCCGTGAAATGCTGCCAGTGCTGGAAGCCGTTGCCAAAGCCGGCCGTCCACTGCTGATCGTTTCCGAAGACGTTGAAGGCGAAGCCCTGGCGACTCTGGTTGTAAACAACATGCGTGGCATCGTTAAAGTCGCAGCCGTCAAGGCGCCAGGCTTCGGCGACCGTCGTAAGGCCATGCTGCAGGACATCGCTGTTCTGACCGGCGGTACCGTTATCTCCGAAGAGATCGGCCTGAGCCTGGAAGCAGCTACCCTGGAAAACCTGGGCAGCGCCAAGCGTGTGACCATTTCCAAGGAAAACACCATCATCGTTGACGGTGCCGGTGCAGATTCCGACATCCAGGCGCGTATCGCTCAGATTCGTGCTCAGGTTGGTGAAACTTCCTCGGACTACGACCGTGAAAAACTGCAAGAGCGTCTGGCCAAGCTGTCCGGCGGCGTTGCAGTGATCAAGGTTGGCGCTGGTTCCGAAGTTGAAATGAAAGAGAAGAAAGCCCGCGTTGAAGACGCCCTGCACGCAACCCGTGCAGCCGTTGAAGAAGGCGTGGTACCTGGCGGTGGCGTTGCGCTGATCCGCGCTCTGCAAACCCTGGTTGACCTGAAAGGCGACAACGCTGATCAGGACGTGGGTATCGCTGTGCTGCGTCGCGCTGTTGAAGCACCGCTGCGTCAGATCGCTGCCAACAGCGGCGACGAGCCAAGCGTTGTCGTCAACGAAGTCAAGAACGGCAAAGGTAACTTCGGTTACAACGCTGCGACTGGCGAATACGGCGACATGATCGAAATGGGCATCCTGGACCCAACCAAGGTGACTCGTTCCGCTCTGCAAGCGGCATCGTCGATCGGCGGTCTGATCCTGACCACCGAAGCAGCTGTAGCTGACGCGCCGAAGAAAGACGGCGCTGCAGGCGGCGGCATGCCTGACATGGGCGGCATGGGTGGCATGGGCGGCATGATGTAAGCCAGCCTTACCCCTGTAACGCAAAACCCCGCTGGCGCAAGCCAGCGGGGTTTTTTTATTGCCTTTGATTTAGTGTTGGCGCAAGTCCGAGTAATCGTTCATCGCTGGCAAGCCAGCTCCCACAGTGATTCGAGCGTTCACAAAATGTGTGCTCGGCACCAACCCTGTGGGAGCTGGCTTGCCAGCGATGGCGTCAGATCAGGCGCTGACCGGTTGCGCCTCGACCACGGCCGCGGTTTTCACCGCCGGGCGATACAGCACCCAGTAATACGACCCCAGACAAATCAGCCAGCAGAAAATCGCCGTCCACACGTTGTGCGAAAAGAAGTGCGCACCCTGCATCATCCGGCTGATCGAAAACACCGAACCCAGCGCGAAGGCAAAGATAAACGCCTGACGGGCCAGACGCGGACGGCGATCACGCAGGACAAAGAACAGCGCAAACAAGGTGAACCCCGTCGCCGCATGACCACCGGGCCAGCAACGGCCGGGTTTGTCCGTTTGTGGACGATGTTCCATCAGTTTGCTGTAGGTTTCATGGCCGCCGAATTGCTCCAGGCTCCATGGGCACTGCACCGCCGTCACGGCTTTGACCGGGGTAACGAACGAGGTCGCCAGGCCCAGCGACAGCACCAGACAGCCCAGTTCGCGCTTGAACGGTTTCAGTCTGCCGACGAAGAACGAGCTGATGAAGCCGAGGATGGCAAACACCGAGAACGCAATGACCACCTGCTTGGCGCGATCATGGAGGATGTCTTCAAGGAAAAAACTGTGTCGCCCGATAAAGTCACCTGCGACCGGGTCATAGAACAGTCGGGCCAGATCCATGTCCAGATCAGTCAATTCAAGCAGCACCAGAATGATCGCCGCGACGGTGGGTATTCCCAGGCATAACCAAAAATTCAGTGGCCTGGAAACGGGGCGGGCAGAAGTCGACACCATGGGGCAATTCCTTGGTCGTAAATAGGGTCTGAAGAGCGCAACCGCGCGGAGTCTGCGCGCGTGCGCGTCGCCGATTTGTTAACCGAAAGTGAAAAAAACGTTGGCATGCACAATGAGCTTTTTCTCGTTAAACAACCCGACGCACGCCTAGCTCTGAGCCACACTTGGCCGTAAGCTGCGCGGGCCAAGACGGCCGTTACCCCGTACGGAGGAGGTGCCCATGCGAATTCTATTGGTCGAAGACAACCGCGACATCCTGGCCAATCTGGCCGATTATCTGGGCCTCAAAGGCTATACCGTCGATTGCGCCCAGGACGGTCTGTCGGGCCTGCACCTGGCCGCCACCGAGCATTACGACCTGATCGTGCTCGACATCATGTTGCCCGGCATCGATGGCTACACCCTGTGCAAACGCCTGCGTGAGGATGCCCGCCGGGACACGCCGGTGATCATGCTCACCGCTCGCGATCAACTGGACGATCGTTTGCAAGGCTTCAAGTCCGGGGCTGACGATTACCTCATCAAGCCATTTGCCTTGTCTGAACTCGCGGCGCGGGTCGAAGCGGTGATGCGACGTGCTCAGGGTGGTGGCCGCCGGGCCCTGAAAGTCGCAGATCTGAGTTACGACCTCGACACGCTGGAAGTGACCCGCGATGGCAAACTGCTCAAGCTCAACCCGGTAGGCCTCAAGCTTCTGGCCGTGTTGATGCAGAAGAGCCCACACGTACTGCGTCGGGAAATTCTCGAAGAAGCGTTGTGGGGCGATGATTGCCCGGACAGCGACAGCCTGCGCAGCCACGTTCACCAACTGCGACAAGTCATTGATAAACCTTTTGCCAAACCACTGCTGCACACTGTGCACGGGGTGGGTTACCGGCTGGCCGACGTGTAATGGAGTTCAGGCAAAGTCTTTCCCAGCGGATCATCATTGCTTTTGCCTTGATGAGCGCACTTGTGGCCGGCGCCTTCGCGATGGGCATCGTCGCGACCGTGCACCTGGTGGAAGAAAAATTGATTTCGGCGGGGCTGGGCGGCGATCTGCAACGGCTTCTGCTGATGGACAACGTTTCGGACTGGAGCCATCGCCCGGAACCCGACCAGTTGTTCTATTTCAGTGGCGGGCCGGGCGATTTTGAGCTGCCCAAGGACCTGCGTCACCTCGATTCGGGTTTCCATGAAGTGTTCCGCGAGCAGCTGTCGTATCACGCGATGGTCGAGGTCGTCGACGGTCGGCGTTATGTGCTGCTGCAGGATCAAAGTGATTTCGAAGAGCGCGAGCGCGTGCTGTTTGCCGTGGTGCTGGTCGGCTTCGTGCTCAGTCTGGCCCTGGCGGTATTCCTCGGGTGGGTGCTGGCGCGCAAGGTAATGGCGCCGGTGGTGCGACTGGCCCGGCAGGTGCGCCATCGCGATCAGTTGCTCGGTCTGGCGCCGCCGCTGGCACCGGATTATGCGGCAGACGAGGTGGGTGAACTGGCGGTGGCGTTCGATGCCACGCTGGGACGCCTTCGTCAGGCGCTGACGCGTGAAAGGTTGTTCACCAGCGACGTCAGCCATGAATTGCGCACGCCGTTGATGGTATTGGCCAGTTCCTGCGAACTGCTGTTGGAGAACCCGGGGATCGACCAGCGCGGCCGCTCGCAAGTCGAGCGAATTGCCCGCGCCAGTGAGGAAATGCGCGAGCTGGTGCAGACCTTCCTCATGCTGGCGCGCGCCCAGCACGAAGATGCGGGGATGGCTCTGCAGCAGAACCTCTCGCAGGTGGCCGAAAACTTATTGTGTCTGTGGCGCGGGCCGATCGAGAGCAAAGGCCTGAATCTGGTCTTCGAACCTGGCAATCCGACGGACGCTCGTTACAACGCGACCCTGTTGAATGCCGTGATGGGTAACCTGTTGCGTAACGCGCTGCATTACACCGAGAAAGGCTTCATTCGCCTGACACTCACGGCCAACGGCTTCGTGGTGGAAGACTCCGGTGTCGGCATTCCGGAAGAAAAGCGTGAAGCCATGTTCGAGCCTTTCGTGCGTGGCAGCGAAAAGCGCGGCGAAGGCTTGGGGTTGGGATTGTCGCTGGTTCAGCGGATCTGCGAGAACCAGGGCTGGACCGTCAGCTTGAGCACGATGGAACCCAATGGCTGCCGCTTCGAGGTGGATCTGGGCAAAATCTGACGCACGGAGTGGCTCGATGCTACTCCCTCCTTCCTGTCTAAATCCTGTATAACGCTGTAATAATTTGTCTATTTACCGGACATTTTTTTCACAAATGGATGACCTGACGCTGACATGCCGCTCCTTAAGGTGGTGACATCAGCAATTCAGGAGTCCAGGTGATGGCCGGTCCGATCAAACTCGATTTTTCCGAGAAGTACGACGATCAACACGCGCAGAAATACCTGCGCAAGCACAAAGAAAGCCTTGGACGTCGTCTCTCCCATTGGCGTGACGAACAGCTAGCCCGCAAGGCGCTGGCGTTGGTGGGTGAGCCGGGACTGGTGCTGGATTTGCCTTGCGGTGCCGGGCGTTTCTGGCCGTTGTTGGGCGAAAAGGCCAACCGGGTGATTATCGGCGCGGACAATTCCGAGTCGATGATCAAGACGGCCATGGAGTCGCAACCGGCGGATGTAGTGAAACGGGTACAACCCTTGCACACATCTGCCTTCGACATTGCCTTGCCTGACAACGCCGTCGACAGCATTTTCTGCATGCGTTTGCTCCACCACATCGGTGAAGCCGAGCATCGCCGGGCAATTCTGAGCGAATTCGAGCGCGTTACCCGGGACAGTGTGATCGTTTCGCTGTGGGTTGATGGCAATTTCAAAGCCTGGAAACGCCAGCGAGCCGAGCGCAACCGTGACAAACGCGAGTATCAGAATCGCTTTGTGTTACCGGCCGCTACGGTGGAAAAGGAGTTCGAGGAAGCAGGTTTTCGGATTCAGGAACAACTGGACTTTATTCCGCTCTACGCCATGTGGCGGGTTTACGTATTACGCAAGAGGTAACAGGATGGCAGTGCAATTTGCAGCAGAAACGGACGTCGCTCCGCAAGATCGCTTTGACTTTTACTGGAACCAGCGCGGCGAGTGGGTGGAAGAACCCAACGTTCGACGTGGTGGGGAAAGTGGCGTGCAAAGGGTCGTGGGGCGCGATGGTCAACTGCTGTATGCCAAGCGCCAGACCGGTCATATTTATCGCAGTTGGTTGCACCCTTTTGGCCGTCCTACTGTTTTGCGTGAACTTGATGCGCTGACCGGCGTGAGCAAGCTCGGTGTGCGCGTGCCGCAAATCGTTTTCTGCGGCGCTCAGCCTGATCCGCAGCACAAATGGCGTGCACTGCTGGTCACCAAGTCCCTGGACGGTTTCCAGGAACTGGAACATTGGCTGGCGGCTGCCGGCGGTCGCGATCAGTGCGGCGATGTGGTGTATGAGCGTGTGCTCAAGGACCTCGCCGAAAACCTGGCGCGCATGCACAAGGGCCGTTGGCAGCACAGCTGCATCTACATCAAACACGTGTTTGTGCGTGTGACGGGCGAAGGCGACTCGGCCAAGGTCGAGGTCGCTTTGATTGATCTGGAGAAATGCCGCCAGCGTCTGACCGCCTATCGCGCCGCTTCCCACGACATGAAGCAATTGCGCCGCCATTCGTCGTTCCGCGACGCGGACTGGAAAAAACTCGTCTACTTTTATGAGACGGCGTTTGGCAGCGCTATCAAAGGTTTATAGCGATGAAACTAGAAATTGCACGAGGTTTGTTTTTAGTTGGAGCCTTGGCAGTTGCGTCATTGGCGGTGGCTGCCTGGGAGCAGCCCCGCATGCAGGTGGTGGGCGCGTCCGTAGACGACGCCCACTGCGCAGTCCCACGGGTGGCGAAAGCCTCCGTGGCGACCAAACCCGATCATGATCTGTTGTTGTTCATGTTCGGACTTTCTCAAGGGATGAGGCCGCAGAGTTGAAACGATTGAAGCCCACATAAAAGGCCTCGCAGATGCGAGGCCTTTTTTTATGCCCGGAGCAACACAGATCCCTTGTAGGAGTGAGCCTGCTCGCGATAGCGATTTGTCAGTTAAAAATGATTTAAATGACACACCGCTATCGCGAGCAGGCTCACTCCTACAGGGGTTACGCGGTTTGTTTGGGATCGGGTTTCGCCAGCAGGGTGTAAACGCACGGCAAGACGAACAGCGTAAACAACGTGCCAATCGACATCCCCGTGGCAATCACCATGCCGATATCAAAACGGCTCACCGCACCGGCGCCCGTGGCCAGAATCAGCGGCACCATACCAAACACCATCGCCGCCGTGGTCATCAACACCGGCCGCAAGCGAATCGCCGCCGCTTCCTCAACGGCTTCGCGCGCCGTCAGGCCCTTGTCCTTGCGCAACTGGTTGGCGAACTCGACGATCAGGATGCCGTGTTTACTGATCAGCCCGATCAGCGTCACCAACCCGACCTGGGTATAGATGTTCATGCTCGACCAGCCGAGGAACAGCGGAATCAACGCCCCACAGATCGACAACGGCACCGTCACCAGGATCACCAGCGGATCGCGGAAGCTTTCGAACTGCGCCGCCAGCACCAGAAAGATAATCGCCAGCGCCAGCGCGAAGGTTACCCACAGGGCACTGCCTTCCTGCACGAACTGTCGCGATGCGCCGCCGTAGTCGAAAGCAAACCCGGCCGGTGCTTCTTCGCGGGCAATCTGCAACACGGTGTCGATAGCTTCACCCATGCTCACCAACGGGAAACCGGAGATCTTCGCGGCGTTAAGTTGCTGGAACTGATTGAGCTGGCGCGGTCGAGCGCGGTCGCTGACCTTGATCAGCGTCGACAGCGGCAATAACTCGCCCTGAGTGTTTTTCACGTAGTAGTTGTTCAGCCAGTCCGGATTATCACGATAGGGGCGCTCGACCTGGGCAATGACCTTGTAGCTGCGCCCATCAATGGTGAAACGGTTGATTTCCGCCTCGCCCAACAGCGTCGCCAGCGTGCCGCCGAGATCCTGCATCGACACGCCCATCTGCGCTGCTTTGGCGCGGTCAATATCGACCACCACCTCGGGTTTGTCGAACGCCAGATCGAGATCGACGAAGGCGAACTTGCCCGACTCCATTGCACGTTTCTTGATCCGGTCTGCCACTTGCAGCAGTAGTTCATAGTCGTTGGCGGTGTTGACCACGAACTCAAACGGCAGGCCTTCACCGGTGCCGGGCAGGGAGGGCAGGTTGAAACCAAAGATCTGCAAGCCAGGAATGCCTTCCAGTTTGCCTTGTACCTCGGGGAGGATTTGCATCTGCGTGCGACTGCGCTCGTTCCATGGTTTGAGCAGGAAACCGCCGATGCCGGCCTGCACGCCGTTGTAGCCGTTGATCTGGAACGAGGAGTAGTACTCCGGGAATTCCTTGAAGATTTTGATGAACTCGTCGGTGTAGGTACTCAGGTAATCGAGGTTGGTTGGCTGCGGCGCAGTGGCCATCATGAAAATGATGCCCTGATCTTCGTCCGGGGCCAGTTCCGATTTGGTGAACTTGAGGAACACCGGGATCAGGCACAACACGATCACTGCGAACACCAGCACCACCGGACGCGTGTTCAGCGTGCCGTGGAGCATGCTCTGATAGCGGCGCTTGAGGCCGTCAAAAATGCGGTCGAGGCGGTGCGCGAGGCCGCTGGGATTTTCCTCGTGGCGTAGCAAAAACGCGCACATCATCGGCGACAGGGTCAGGGCGACGATCCCGGAGATCACCACGGCGCCGGCCAGGGTCAGCGCAAACTCCTTGAACAACGCTCCGGTCAGCCCGGTGAGGAAACCGATCGGCGCATACACCGCCGCCAAGGTGATGGTCATCGACACCACCGGCATGGCGATTTCCCGTGCGCCTTCCAGCGCCGCATCAAATGGCGTCTTGCCTTCCTCGATATGCCGGTGAATGTTTTCCACCACGACAATCGCATCGTCCACCACCAGACCGATGGCCAGCACCATCGCCAGCAGCGTCAGCAGATTCATCGAGTAGCCCATCATCTGCATGAAGAACATCACGCCGATCATCGACAGCGGAATGGTCACCACCGGGATTACTACCGAGCGCAATGCGCCGAGGAACAGGAACACCACGACGATGACGATCAGCACCGCCTCGAACAGGGTTTTTACCACTTCATCGATCGAGGCCTGGATAAACAGTGTGGCGTCGTAGGCGATCTCGCTTTTCAGGTTCGGCGGCAGTTGCGCTTCCAGCTCCGGCATCAGCTTGCGCACTTCCTTGATCACATCCAGCGGGTTGGCGCCCGGGGTGGCCTTGATGCCGATGTACACCGACGGCGTGCCGCCAAACGAGCTGATCGAGTCGTAGTTTTCCGCGCCCATTTCCACCCGCGCGACATCACTCAGCAACACGCGGCTGTCGCCACTGACCTTGAGCGGAATCGCCGCGAAGGCTTCAGCGGATTTCAGTTCGGTGTTGGCGTTGATGCTGGTGACCACGTACTCGCCTTTCACTTCGCCAGCAGCGGAGAGGAAGTTGTACTGGCGCACGGCGTTGGTCACATCGCTGGCGCTGAGGCCGAAACCGGCGAGTTTCACCGGGTCGAGCCACAGGCGCATGGCGAACACCTGATTGCCGAGAATCTCCGCCTCGGCCATGCCCGGCAAGGTCGCCAGTTTTGGCTGGATCACCCGTGACAGGTAGTCGGTGATTTGCGGGTTGCTCAAATCCTTGCTGAAGAAGCTGATGTACATCAGCGCCGAGGCGTCGGCGGACTCCTTGCTCAGCACCGGGTCTTCGGCGTCCTGTGGCAGCTTGTTTTTCACCTCGTTGGCTTTGGCCAGCAGTTCGGTGAACAAACGGTCGGTGTTGGAGCCGATGCGCGCGTAGATCGAGATCACCGAGAAGTTCTGCCGGCTGACCGAAGTCATGTAGTCGATGCCCTCGGCGCTGGCGAGGCTCTGCTGCATAGGTTGGGTGATGTAGCCCTGAATGGTTTCGGCGTTGGCCCCGGGGTAAGCGGTGGTCACCGTGATCAGGGCGTTTTCCATTTGCGGGTATTGGCGCAGCGGCAACTTGCTCCAGGCCTGAAAGCCCAGCAGCACAATCAACAGGCTGACCACGGTGGCGAGCACCGGGCGGCGGATGAACGGATCAGTAAAAGCCATGGGATTTCCTTGATCAGTCGGCGCGCGGCGGACTGTTCTGCTCGCCGAGGGTCTTGTCGTCGCTGATGGCAATGTGGGCGCCGTTGTCCAGTTTGATCTGGCCAGCCGTTACCACTTGTTCGCCGCTCTGCACGCCCTTGTTGATCATCACCAGGCCATCGCGGCGTTCACCGGTTTCGATGAAGCGGCGTTCGGCGATCAGCACCGGTTGGCCCTTGTCGTCCTTTTCGAGACTGCCGTCTTCGGCTTTCTTTTGCCCGACCACGTAGATCGAGTTGCCGTAGAGGGTGTAGGTGATCGCGCTCTCCGGCACGACGATGTGTTTCTGCGGATCCGGCAACAACACCTCGAGGCTGGCGAACATGCCCGGCAGCAATTTGCCGTCGGGGTTGGCCAGCGTGGCGCGAACCAGAATGTTGCGCGTAGTGCTTTCGACGATCGGGTTGATCGCGCTGATCTTGCCGGCGAAGTTTTGCTTGGGATAGGCGGCGACTGCAATCTGCACCGGCTGACCGATGGCCAGTTTCGGCACCGATTGTTCGGGCAGGTAGAAGTCGGCGTAGAGGCTGCTCAAGTCCTGCAGCGTGGCGATTTTGGTGCCGCTGGCGAGGTAGTCGCCGACGTCGACCTGACGGATGCCGATGGTGCCGCTGAACGGTGCGAGGATGCGTTTTTTCGCCAGCGAAGCGTTGAGCTGATTGACCGTGGCTTTATTTTTCTGCAGTACAGCGGAGAGCCGGTCGTACTCGCCTTTGGAGATTGCGCGGCTGTCGACCAGTTGCGCGCCACGGCCGAAGTCCAGTTGCGCCAGACCGAGATCAGCCTTGGCGGTTTCCAGCAGGGCGGTTTCGACGCCACTGTCGAGTTGCAGCAAGGGTTGCCCGGCCTTGACCTTCTGTCCGGACTCGAATTTGAGTTCGGTGACGGTGCCGGCGACTTCCAGGCTCAGCTCGACACCTTGCAGCGCCTTGAGCGTGCCGACGGTCGGCAGACGCATCTGCCACGGCTGTTCGGTGGCATTGGCCACGGCAACGCTGATCGGCGGTTTCGGCTTGGAAAAGCCCTGGATCATTGTGTAGATCGAAAAGGCTTTGTATCCGCCCAGCACCAGGACGATCAACAAAACAACACCCAACATGATCAGCATGCGGCGACGCAGCATATTTCCAGTTCCTTGGATAAATCAGGTGAGACAGGCGGGCACATTACTCCGAGTACAGGGGGGATTCCAACTGGCAGTTCTTACAGGGGGGCGCAAAAAGATCGCAGCCTGCGGCAGTTCCTGCAGAGGAGTGCATTCCAATGCAGGAGCTGCCGCAGGCTGCGATCTTTTAAGGCAGTTTTACGCCATCAAGTGCAGATGGTTGTCCCAGAGCCCCGCCGGTAATTCCAGTGGCTTGGCCAGCAGCTCATCCTGACGGCAATCGTAGTAACGGCAACGTCCTTGCCCGGAGGTCACGACAAAACCGTCCTTCACCGCACCCACACCCGCGCAATCGGGCAACGGCGCGTCGAGGCGCACCTCGCCACTGTCCAGATCCCAGATAAAGAAGCGGTTGCCACGCGGCGCCGTCAGCGCAACCAGGCGCAAGTCGCTGTGCACCGCAACACTGGCGGTGTAATGCCCCATCGACTGCAACTGATGCTCCGGCACCGGGAACGCCACGAACGGCTGCCCCGGACGCTTGATCGCCAGCAACTCCGAACGCTCATGCGAGGCGCCCATGAACTGCTGACCGGCGACGATGGTGCCATCGCTGGCGATGCCCAGATGGCGCACGCTGTTCATCTGCTGGGCGAGGGTTTCCTTGCTCAGCAGGGTGCCATCGCGCTGCATCAGCACCAGACTTGGCTCCATGGCGTTGAGGTTCATGTCGACGCGGCTTTCTGCCTCGGTACGAATCCCGCCATTGGCCACCACCAGCGTCTCGCCATCGGGCATCCACGACACCTGATGCGGGCCGAGGCCGTGGGTGGAAATTTCGCCGGTGTGCACCAGCCGTTCGCCTTCGAACTTGTACACACCGAGCAAACCACGGCCAGGATCGGTGGTGTCGTTCTCGGTGGCGTACAGGTATTCGCCGTCCTTGTGCACCACGGCGTGGCCGTAGAAGTGCCGGTTCGGCTGCGAGGTCACCGTCTGCAGCAACTTACCGTCGCGCAGGTCGATCAGGTAACTCTCGGTGCCCGGGCGACGTGCGACGAACAGTGCAATCGGCTGCGTCGGATGGTTGATGATGTCGTGGCAGCGTTGGCCGACTTCGGTGGCGAACACCCGCGTGCCATCCAGCCGATAGCCGACGGCGTAGTGCTTGCCGTCGGTGTCGTCGCGCGCCGACAGCAACAGCGGGCTCTGATCCTTGCGTTTGAACAGCGTCCAGCCGCCCAGCGTCACTGCTCCCAGCAGTGCACTACCTAAAGTCAGAACCTGACGTCGCAGCATGGCACTTGCCCTCATCAGTCACCGTCGTTGGCGTTGAAGCCCAGTTGGATGCCCAGCGCCTTGGCCAGTTCGCCTTCGTGCAGGCGATGGACGACGTTGAGGCTGTCGTAGATGTCGTTCAGTTGCTGACGACCGGCGTCGTCTTCGAGCATTTCGCCGAGCGAACGCTGAGTGCTGTCGAACAGTTTCAGCGAAGCGGCGTAGGCAGCGTCGATCTTGTCCGCCAGTGGCTTCTGCTCAGCCGGCAACAGACCGCGCAGGCCTTTGTTGTCGACACCTTCCCAGACGGTTTTGGCAGCGGCGAGGCTGGCTTCCAGTGCGGTCAGCGAGGACTGGCTGCGCCAGGCATCGGCCTGGAACGGTTGAGGCACGCCTTTGCTCTGGCGGCCCATTGGCGTGCCGAGTTTTTTCTTCAGAGTGTCCAGTGCAGTGACTTGCACACGCAGCAGATCGGCGATCGCTTCGTGGGAGTCGGCATAGCGCTGGTTGGGGAACTTGGTCATCTGCGCGAGCATGCCGTCAGTGTTGTTCCAGCCCTGCAGAATCTCTTCGGCCAGTTGCTTCTGTCGTTCGCCAATGGCGATCAGCAGTGGGCAGTACTTGGCTTTCTGCTCGGCGTTGGCCACGTCAGGCTTGGCGTCGAACAGGATGTACTCGTACGCCGACAGACCTTGAACGACTACGCTCGATTTGGCCAGGGCGGCGGCGTCGATCTGCGGCTGCGCGACGACCAATTGCTCGACCTGACGGCCGACGAGGTTCTTCTTGTCCGGCCAGAACTGTACTTGCCACGAACGGTTGCCCTCGGCCAACGGGCCGATCAGCAGCGGTTGCAGCTCGGCCCAGGCTTTCTGCGCGTGCAGGAAATCGGCGCGGGCGGTTTCCAGGGTTTCCTTGCCCTGGCAGTAGGCGAGGGCGCTGACCGCCAGTTGCTTGTCGGCCTCGACCCAACGGGTGTAGGTCGGCAGGATCACTGATTTGGCGATGGCCGCCGACGTGACCGCTTGCGGATCCTGCGGCGAGCAGGCACCGAGGGCGAGCGCGGCAAGGCTGGTGAACAGTAGCTTGGGACGGAACATGTCGGGCTCCCGATTCTTTTCAGTGTTTAAAGTGAGTTCAAAAACGCCAGCAGCGCGGCACGCTGCTCGGCATTGAAAGACAAAACCTGTTGCTGCGCGGCTTGCGCTTCGCCGCCATGCCAAAGCACCGCTTCGAGCAGATCGCGCGCGCGACCGTCATGCAAAAACTGTGTGTGGCCGCTGACGGCTTGCGTCAGGCCGATCCCCCACAACGGCGGCGTGCGCCAGTCGCGGCCAGAGGCCTGGAATTCCGTACGGTTGTCGGCTAGGCCGTCGCCCATGTCATGCAGCAACAGATCGCTGTACGGACGAATCACCTGATTGGCCAGTTCAGGTTCGGCTGCGTTGGCGACGGTGGTGTATTTCGGCGTGTGGCACGAATCGCAACCGGCCTGGAAAAACAGGTTCTTGCCGGCCAGCACTTGTTCATCGTTGACGCCACGCCGCGCGGGTACGGCGAGGTTACGGCTGTAGAACAGCACCAGACGCAGGATGTTGTCGCTGACTTCCGGCTCGCCGTCCGGGCCATTGCCGTTCGGTGCCTGTTTGCAGGCAGTTTGCGCGTCGGTGCAGTCATCAAAGGGTCTCAAACTCGTCGTAAGACCCATATCACCGGAAAACGCGTGAACATTTTGTTGATTGAGGTTCGGTTGCCCGGCTTTCCAGCCGAATCTGCCCATGACGGTCTTCTGCAACGCATCATCCCAGACCTGATTGGGACGGCCATTGATGCCTTTGTTGTCTTTGGCTTGCGCGGTGGCGTTGGCCAGAATCGCTTCTTCGGGGATCGCTTCGAGCAGGCCCAGACCAATCATCGGCGGCGCGACGCGGGCGGAAAAACGCGTGTCCGGGTGCATCGGGCCGTAGCCCAGTTGGGTGATCTGCAACACTGGCTTGCGCAACTCGACTTCGGTGCCGTCCTTGAAACGCACGGGCACAGGCGTGTAGTCGACGCGCACTTTGCCTTCGGGGGCTACGCCGGGCACGGCCATGTCCTGGAACTGGCCGCCGTAGACCGGCTCCGGCACTACGCCGACCTGCTCAATGAGCTTGGCGAATTGCGGCGCATCAGGGATCGACAGGCGCACCAGCATCGACACCGCGTTGGCGGCATCCGGCGTTGGCGGATGGCCGCGACCGTCCTTGATGTGGCAGTTCTGGCAGGCGTTAGTGTTGAACAGCGGGCCGAGACCATCGCGCGCAGTGGTGGTCGACGGTGCGATCACCCATGGGCTGCGGAAGAAACTGTTGCCGACACTGAAATCCACCCGCCGCGACGGTGGCAGATTCGCCGAAGGCAGGGAGAATGCGTTCTGATCGGTCTTGCGCACGGTCGCTGCACCGCCCGAACGTGCTTCACCCGGCTCAGCCTTGGTGAAACGCGGGGCGTCATCGCACGCACTCAGGCCCAGGGCCAGCAACAGTGCGGACAAGCGAAGAGGCAGCGAGGGCATCAGACATCCTGCGGACGGGCGAAAATAAAGGCGCAAAGTCTAACAGGGCGAAGGAGTTTGAATAAGAGGAATTATCGTTTGCTTGATACAACGCGAATCTGAAGGCCTATGCAAAACCCCTGTAGGAGCTGCCGAAGGCTGCGATCTTTTGATCTGTCTTTTTAGAAGCAAAGTCAAAAGATCGCAGCCTTCGGCAGCTCCTACAGTGAGCCGTGTACGGCAGGTATGAAAAAGGCGACCCGAAGGTCGCCTTGTTTGACGCAGACGCAGTTGATCAGAACTCGTGATCAGCGTTGTCCGGGTTCAGGTCGCTGATGCCCAGTTTGCCGGCAGCGGCTTCGATCGAACCGGTCTGCTTGACCAGCGAGGCGATGGCGTCGCGAACAATCTGGTTGCCTGCGGTGTTGCCGGCAGCGATCAGTTGATCGTAATGCTCACCCTTGTTGGCGTGATCAACCATGACCTGGATCTTCGCTTCGGTAGCGGCCAGATCGGCTTTCAGTGCGGTGTCGGCAGCCGGGTCGGCCTTGGCCACCAGCGACGACAGGCTGGCGCCGGTCATTTTGGTGCCGTCAACACGGGTGTACTCGCCCAGGTAGACGTTACGAATGCCTTTGGCATCGTAGAAGTGCGAGTTGTGGGTGTTGTCGCTGAAGCAATCCTGCTCGTCTTCAGGGGAGTTGGCTTCCAGGGAAACCTTCATGCGCTCGCCGGCCAGTTCGCCCAGGGACAGGCTGCCCATGCCGAAGAGCATTTTGCGCAGACCGGTTTCGCCCGGCTCGGCTTCCAGGGTGGCGCGGTAGTTGTCAGCCACGTTCGGCTTCCAGTTGCCGACCATTTCTTCCAGGTCGCTGACCAGCAGTTGGGTCACGGACTTCAGGTAAGCACGACGACGATCGTTGTGACCGCCAGTGGCGCCGGCGCCTTCCAGGTAGTCGGAGGCCGGACGGTTGCCAGCGCCAGGGCCGGTGCCGTTGAGGTCTTGGCCCCAGAGCAGGAATTCGATCGCGTGGTAGCCGGTGGCGACGTTGGCTTCGGAACCGCCCAGCTCGTTGAGGCTGGCGAGTTTTTCCGGGGTGATGTCTTTGACGTCGACCTTGTCTTCGCCGACCTGAACTTCGGTGTTGGCGATGATGTTGGCGGTGGCGCCCGGGTTACCCAAAGCGTGCTCGTAGGATTTGTCGACGTAGTCGATCAGACCCTCGTCCAGAGGCCAGGCGTTAACCTGACCTTCCCAATCGTCGATGATGGTGTTGCCGAAGCGGAACACTTCGCTCTGCAGGTACGGAACGCGCGCGGCGACCCAGGCAGCCTTGGCGGCTTTCAGGGTGTCGGCGTTCGGCTTGGCGAGGAAGGCGTCAACGGCGGTTTGCAGGGTTTTCGCGGTGGATTCGGCGTCGCTGTAAACGGCGAAGACCATGTCGGCGTAGTGCGCGACCACAGCCTTGGCGGCGGCTTCGTCGACTTTACCGGCAGTGGCAGGCGCCGCCGCAGGTGCGGTGGTGCTGGCGGCTGGGGTCGGTGCGGCCGGAGCGGCGGCCTTGTCTTTGCCTTCGCCGCAACCGGCGAGGGAAATAGCGATGGCCAGCAGACTGGCGGTAGCCAGAGGCATACGAATCATGGCGAACATCCTGCTTCGATAGTTGAGTGGACTCGCGCTGGGGGTGCGCAAAACTGCGACATAATGCAAATCTTTCGCATTATGTGTAAAGGGTTGTGGCTGGAAATATTTCTTATTTACGCAGATCAAAAGATCGCAGCCTGCGGCAGCTCCTACAGTGGGAACGCATTCCAAATGTAGGAGCTGCCGCAGGCTGCGATCTTTTGATCTTCTAGAGAATGGCCGCGTTACTGCGTTGCGCCTGTTTGAGATAGGCGCCCAGTTCCCGGGCCGGCAGCGGTTTGCTGTAGTGGTAACCCTGACCTTCGTGGCAGCCTTCGGAGATGATGTAGCTTTCCTGTTCGGCGGTTTCCACGCCCTCGGCAATCACCTGCATGCCCAGGCTCTTGCCCAGTTGAATGATCGCGCGAACGATGGTCGCATCGTCGTCGTCATCGAGCAGGTCCTGAACGAAGCTCTTGTCGATCTTGATCTTGTCCAGCGGCAGGCTTTTCAGATAGCTCAGGGATGAATAGCCGGTGCCGAAGTCATCGATGGCGATCAATGCGCCAGAGCGGCGCAGGCTGAGCAAGTGCTGGGCGGCGGTGCTGATGTCTTCCATCAGGCCGGTTTCGGTGACTTCCAGTTCCAGACTGCGCGGTGGCAGGCGGTACATCTGCAGCAGGTTGTTGACCACTCGCGGTAGCTCGGCGTGGTGCAACTGAACCGTCGACAGGTTGACCGCCATGCGCAAGTCGACGAAGCCCTGATCGTGCCATTCGCGCAATTGCTTGCAGGCCTGATCGAGCACCCATTCGCCAATGGCGATGATCGTGCCGTTCTGCTCCGCCAGCGGGATGAACAAGTCCGGCGGCACCAGACCGTGTTCCGGATGCTGCCAGCGAATCAACGCTTCGACGCCGACCACGCGGTGATCGCGATAGCTGATCTGCGGCTGATAGACGAGGTAGAACTGATCACGCAACAGCGCATCGCGCAGGTCTTTTTCCAGTTCGCGACGGCGGCGCATCTCGCTGTCGACGCTGGCGATATAGAACTGATAACGGTTGCGCGAGCGGGTCTTGGCCAGGGTCATGGTCTGCTCGGCCTTCTGCAACAGCTTCTCGGTGCTGTCGCCGTCCTCCGGGAACAGGGTGATGCCAATGGTCGCGCGCAGGCGGATTTCCTGATGGTCGAGGGCGAACGGCGCCTCCAGATCATCAAGGATGCTTTGCGCCAGTTCGGCCGCTTCGTAAGGTTGCTCGATATCCGCTTGTACCAGTGCGAACTGGTCGCCGCCGAGACGAGCGAGGGCGCCGAGGCGACCGCTGTGGGCGCGCAGACGATCGGCCAGGGCCAGCAACAATTGGTCGCCGGTCTGGTAGCTGAATTGCTCGTTGATACCTTTGAAATCATCCAGCCCCACGCACAACACCGCGACCCGGCGTTGCAGCTTGCCGGCGTCGACCAGAATTTTGTCCAGTTGCTGCTGGAGTTGCTGGCGATTCGGCAGGCCGGTGAGGAAGTCGTACTGGGCCATGCGCAGCAGACTGTTTTCCGCTTCATGACGCAGATGAGTGTTGCGTTCGATCGACTCAAGCAACTGATTGGCGGTGTTGATCCAGATCCCCAGCTCGTTTTTTTCGTGGCCCTTGATCTGCGGAATCTTGTGTTCGCTGGGGCGATCGGGGTTGATCTCGGTGAGGTGTTCGATGATCCGCGACAACGGCTTGGTCAGCAGCCAGTGATAGACCAGATACAACACCAGGCCCATCGCCAGTGCGCGCAACACCCCGGAAATAAAGATGATCACCGAACTGACGATAAAGCCCTCGCCATAGGTGGCGGTGTCGAGGGTGATGCTCAGGTCACCGTAGTACTCGCTGTACGGACCACGCCCTACCAGTTGCGTGGTGAAGGTGCGTTCCTGGCCGAGAATCAGGTCGGTCAGCCAGCGGCTGTTGGACTGCTGCAATTCGCGGGATTTCTGCGCGAGCATGGCTTCGTTGGGATGGCCGATAGAGGCCTGACGCACGGCATCGTCCTGGAACAGGCCTTCGATCACCTGCATGCCCATTTCCCGGTCGAGGCTGTAAACCGCCTGGGTCGAGGGATCGCGGAACATGTCGAGGATGCGTTCGGCGTCGCCGGCAACGGCCTGGCGGGTTTTGTAAGCATCGAAAACGATCTGTGCGCAGCTCAAGACTACGCCGACGATCAATGCCGACAGGAGCACGACCCGGAGCAACTTCACCGACAAGCTGTTCTTGAGTTCCAGCTTCAAAGGGTTATTCCTTGTTCCGTGCGGGTAGCGTCAAGTTGCCATGAGTATTGGCAATCCCGAGTTGGCAGTCAAAGGGACAATCAGGCCGGGGATGATTTGCCCGTGGTCTCGTCCGAAATGCTGCTGTCTGGAGTATTAGCCCTAATTTGTACTATGTCGGTAGTTTCGCCCCTCAACTTGAGCGGTTCGCAGCATTTTTTCCTCTTTTTGATGTTAGCCCGCAGTGGCACGGCAGCAAGCGGCCTGAGGCTGCATTTTCTGTTTGATCGTTCCCACGCTCCGCGTGGGAATGCCTCCAGGGACGCTCTGCGTCCAGTGACGCGGAGCGTCACGGCTGCATGCCCACGCGGAGCGTGGGAACGATCATCGTACGGGGTCTATCCGGGCATAAAAAAACCCGGCAAAAGCCGGGTTTTTTGACTGGCGCGCAGCTTAAGCGGTGAAGGTTTTGCCTTCGAACTGCTCAGCAACGAACTTCCAGTTGACCAGGTTCCAGAACGCTTCGACATACTTCGGACGAACGTTGCGGTAGTCGATGTAGTAAGCGTGTTCCCAGACGTCGCAAGTCAGCAGCGGGGTGTCGCCGCTGGTCAGCGGGTTGCCGGCGCCGATGGTGCTGGCCAGAGCCAGGGAACCGTCAGCCTTTTTCACCAGCCAGCCCCAGCCGGAACCGAAGGTGCCGATCGAGGTTTTGCTGAACTCTTCCTTGAACTTGTCGAACGAACCGAAAGCAGCGTTGATGGCTTCAGCCAGCGCGCCGGTTGGTTGACCGCCGGCGTTTGGCGCCAGGCAGTTCCAGTAGAAAGTGTGGTTCCAGACCTGAGCGGCGTTGTTGAAGATACCGCCCGAGGAAGTCTTGACGATTTCTTCCAGGGTCTTGCCTTCGAACTCGGTGCCTGGCACCAGGTTGTTCAGGTTCACGACATAGGTGTTGTGGTGCTTGTCGTGGTGGTATTCCAGGGTTTCCTTGGAAATGTGCGGCTGCAGGGCATCGTGTGCGTAAGGCAGCGGCGGCAATTCGAAAGCCATGATGATTCTCCTAATCAGGTCTGTTGCGGTGAGCGCAAGGCCGATCACGGGCGGCCAGAAATGCACCGGCGAGTTTTTACTCTTTGCGGCGCAGGGTTTCGATCATAGCACCGGGGTTGCGCCATAACCACGCAACAACTGTGTGGGATAGAGGTTCAAGGGGATGCCCTCACTAAATGACGGATCGCGTTGGAACTGTGATCGTGCCAAGCAAGGCGCGGGACGAAGAGGATGCTTTTTGCCTCTTCGAGTCCTGCAACGCCGCTTGGCACGATCACAGCTCCAACCCGAAGGGCCGCCGCCCCGTAAGGCGCAATCCGTCGTTGTTCGTCGCTCATTTGGCCCGCCAAACCACGCTCCTTACGCCTAGTCTTGCGCTTTACGGGGCGGCGGCGCGACCGTCATTTAGTGAGGGCATCCCCTTAGCTGTTTGGAATAAATCAGCTGGCGAAAATTAATTGCCCAGCCACGGTAAACATCATCAGCGCCACCACCAGATCGAGAATCCGCCAGGTACTCGGACGTGCCAGATATGGCGCCAACCACGCAGCACCCAGTGCCAACGTGAAAAACCACAGCAACGAAGCACTCGCCGCGCCCACTACATAAGCGCCCGGCACCGATTGCTGCGCGCCGAGCGAGCCGATCAGCAGCACCGTATCCAGGTAAACGTGCGGATTGAGCAGAGTCACCGCCAAAGCGCTGAGCATCACCGCCCGCAGGGAGCGCACGGTCTGGCTCTCGCCCTGACCCAGGCTCTGTTTCGAACAGGCCCGGCGCAACGCCTGACTGCCGTACCAGATCAAGAATGTCGCGCCACCCCAACGAGCAATCGCCAGCAGTGTCGGGTTCTGCGCCAGAATTGTTGCCAGCCCGAACACCCCGGCCGCGACCAGCAGCGCATCGCAGACCACGCACAGTGCTGCCACCGGCAGGTGATGCTCACGACGCAAGCTCTGCGCCAATACAAATGCGTTCTGCGTGCCGATCGCCATGATCAGCCCGAACGCCACCAGCAGGCCGTTCACATAGCTTTGCCACATAACAATTACTCCGCGTTGGCTGCGAGATCGCGCAGCACTTGCATGGCGCGTTCGGCGTCGGCCTGGCCGACGAACAAATGGTCGTGGTAATAGCCGGCAATCACGTTGCAACTGATCCCGGCCTTGCCCAGTGCCGTGGCGAATGCGGCGGTGAGGCCCACGGCTTCCAGCGCCGAGTGCACGTTGAGGGTGATCCACGCGGCGACGTAGTCGAAACTGAAACCGGCCTGTTCAGCTTGGGAGCGTTCGAGAATCACGGTCAGGCCTTCCTGTTCGCGGAAGCTGCCGACGATCTCCAGATCCCTCGGTAACACGCCATCGGGCAGGGTGCAGAATACGTATTCGCCGGCGTTCAATTGCGGGCTCATGCTGCGCAACAAGGTTGTGAGTGAGGTTTCGCCAGCCATTGCAGTGATCCTTGATAAAGAGTGCTTGCTGGCTATTCTCCGGGCGAAACCTGTATAAGAAAAACCAATAGTGCTGATCGCTCATTAGGAAAACTGATGTTCGACTACAAATTGCTTTCTGCTCTGGCCGCCGTGGTCGAGCAGGCCGGATTCGAACGGGCCGCGCAAGTGCTGGGTTTGTCGCAATCGGCGATTTCGCAGCGGATCAAACTGCTCGAAGCGCGGGTCGGCCAGCCGGTGTTGATTCGCGGCACGCCACCGTCGCCGACCGAGATAGGCCGGCGTCTGCTCAACCATGTGCAGCAGGTGCGTCTGCTTGAGCGTGACCTGCAAACCCTTGTGCCCGCGCTGGACGAGGAGGGTTTGCCGGAACGTTTGCGCATCGCTCTTAATGCCGACAGCCTCGCCACGTGGTGGGCCGAAGCGGTGGGAGATTTTTGCGCCGAACAACATTTGCTGCTCGATCTGATTGTCGAAGACCAGACCGTCGGCCTCAAACGCATGCGCGCCGGTGAAGTGGCCGCATGCCTCTGCGCCAGTGAACGGCCGGTGGCCGGCGCACGCAGCGTGTTGCTCGGGGCGATGCGTTATCGCGCGCTGGCCAGCCCGGCATTTATCGAGCGACATTTCCCCGACGGCGTGCGCGCCGAGCAACTGCCACGCACCCCGGCGCTGGTGTTCGGCCCGGACGACTTCCTCCAGCATCGCTACCTCGCCTCGTTGGGCGTCGATGGCGGATTCGAACACCATTTATGTCCGTCCTCGGAAGGTTTTATCCGCCTGATCGAAGCCGGACTGGGCTGGGGCCTGGTGCCGGAACTGCAAGTGCGCGATCAATTGCAACGCGGGTTATTGCGTGAACTGCTGCCAGATAAACCGATCGACGTGCCGTTGTACTGGCATCATTGGCGCAATGGCGGTCAACTGCTGGGCTTGCTGACCGAGCAATTGCTGCGTTCTTCGGCGCAATGGCTGGTGCCGTTGGACTGACGGCCAGCGTCAAGACACACGAATCAGGCAAAACGAAAGACATCGGAGCTTTACATGAAAATTCTGGTCACCGGCGCAAGCGGCTTCATTGGCGGACGCTTTGCGCGTTTCGCCCTGGAGCAGGGCCTGGACGTGCGGGTCAACGGTCGCCGGGCCGAGAGCGTCGAACATCTGGTGCGCCGTGGCGCCGAGTTTGTCCCCGGCGACCTGACCGATCCCGATCTGGTCCGCGAGCTGTGTTCCGACGTTGAAGCCGTGGTGCATTGCGCGGGCGCCGTC
Source organism: Pseudomonas sp. Mb7 (assembly GCF_054790525.1). Classification (NCBI taxonomy): domain Bacteria; kingdom Pseudomonadati; phylum Pseudomonadota; class Gammaproteobacteria; order Pseudomonadales; family Pseudomonadaceae; genus Pseudomonas; species Pseudomonas sp. Mb7. The sequence continues at coordinate 4,276,696 of NZ_CP186501.1, read as the reverse complement.
GGGCTGTGGGGCCGCTATCAGGACTTTCATCAAGGCAACGTGCAGGTCACCGAAAACGTTGTCGAAGCCTGTCTGAAACAGCGCGTCCGCCGTTTGGTGCATCTGTCGTCGCCATCGATCTATTTCGATGGCCGTGATCATTTCAACCTGACCGAAGAGCAAGTGCCCAAGCGGTTCAAGCATCACTACGCCGCGACCAAATATATGGCTGAGCAAAAGGTTTTCGGTGCGCAGGAGTTCGGCCTGGAAACCATCGCCCTGCGCCCGCGTTTCGTCACCGGCGCCGGCGACATGAGCATCTTCCCGCGCCTGCTTAATATGCAGCGCAAGGGCCGCTTGGCGATCATCGGCAATGGCCTGAACAAAGTCGATTTCACCAGCGTGCAGAACCTCAACGAAGCGATGCTCAGCAGTTTGCTGGCCGCCGGTTCCGCACTGGGCAAGGCCTACAACATCAGCAACGGCGCGCCGGTGCCGCTTTGGGATGTGGTCAATTACGTGATGCGCAAAATGGAAGTGCCGCAGGTCACCAAGTACCGTTCGTATGGTCTGGCCTACAGCGTCGCGGCGCTCAACGAGGGCGCTTGCAAACTCTGGCCGGGGCGCCCGGAGCCAACCCTGTCGCGCCTGGGCATGCAGGTGATGAAAAAAAATTTCACCCTCGACATCAGCCGCGCCCGGCATTATCTCGACTACGATCCGAAAGTCAGCCTGTGGTCGGCGCTGGATGAGTTCTGCGGCTGGTGGAAAGCTCAGGACATCCGTTGAAACGATTCGGCCGGGCGGCAATGAACCGTGTAGCCGCTTGGGGGTCAATCCCTGCGGCTGCGGCGGTTATACTTCGCAGCATTTAGCCATCACCGCGTTTCACAAAGGTTGCCTCAATGTCCATGCGTAATGATGCCCACGACGATTTCGATGATGTCCCGAGCCTGCGGGCCGACACCTTCGACGACGATGACATTCCGACCACCGCTCGCACCTCCGTGCACTCGCGCACGCCGCCCGTGGTCAAGGTCAAGGCGGCCAGCACCGGCCCGTTGTGGGCGTTGGTCGGCGCATTGTTTTTCGCCTTCGTCGGTCTGGCTTGGTGGAGTTTCCAGCAAATCTCGTTGATGGAGCAGCAACTGGTTGCGACTCAGGAAAGCTTCGCGCGCATCAGTGAAGAAGCGGCGGGGCGCTTGCAGGACATTTCCGGCAAGGTCGTGGCCAGCCAGTCCAACGTCACCAGCGACAGCGAAGCCCTCAAGCTGCAGATCAAACAGCTTGAAGGCAAGCTGCTCGATCAGAGCAAACAGCAGCAAGGCGTCGCGGGGCAGGCCAGTGATCTGGACAAACGACTGGCACAGATGACCGCGCAGACCACTGAACAGCAGAATGCCAATACCCAGTTGCAGGCGCAGGTCAAAGCCTTGACTGCGGAACTGGCGACGGTGAAAAGCACACCGGCCGACACCAGCAAGGTCGATGCTCAGTTGAAGGCCTTTGACGCGCAGTTCAAAAGCCTCGGCGCCGACATCGCGGCGTTGAAGAAGCAGGGCAACCCGAGCGCGGCGATCGATCGCCTCGAACAGGAAATCGTCGTCCTCAAAAGCGAGCAGGACAACCGCCCGGCAGCCCCGCAAGGCGGCAATACCGCCGAGTTCGACGCCTTCCGCGGGCAGATGACCCGCAACATCAATACGTTGCAGGCGCAAATCCAGAATCTGCAGCAGCAGATCAACGCCCGCCCATAAGCTTTGTTGATCAGTGCAGGGGATTCTGTAATCCCCTGCATCATTCTGAATACTCGTACATCACCCCAAGCCGTCTACGCTCTTGAAACACCAACAAGAACGAGGGATGCGCTATGGGGTTTTTGCATAAAGTGGCCTGGCTCGGCGTGATATTACTGGCCGGTTTCGGCCAGGCCAGCGCCGCCACGACCGCCAAGGATGACAGTCAGGCCGCCATCGCCTTGCTGGAGAAAGCCCTGGCCTATTACCACGACAATGGCGACAAGGCGTTTGCCGCGTTCAGCCGCCAGGGCGAGTTCGTCGACAAGGATCGCTACGTGTTCGTGGTCGACACCAAAGGCGTGATGCTCGCCAGCGGCGGGCCTTCATCAGCGTTGATCGGTCGTGACGTCAGTGAGGTGCTCGGCCCGGATTTGCAGAAAACTTTCAAGGACGCGTTGAAAGTGCCGGAAGGCAATGGCATCCAGCAGGCCGAATACCGTTGGCAGAATTGGGCCGATGGCAAGGTCGAGCGCAAGCACGTGTATTACCAGCGCATCGGCCAGCGAATTCTGGCAGTGGGTTACTACTTGCCGCGAGCGTCGGCCGAGCAGGCCAAGGCGTTGCTCGACAAAGCGGCGACTGATTTGGGCAAAGACGAGAAGGGCACGCTGACCGCGATCAATTCGCTCAAGGGCGGCTACTTGCAGGATGACTTGTACGTGTTCGTCGTTGATCTGAATACCCAGCGTTATGTCGCCCACGGCACCAATCTGCGCTTGATCAATACCGACTTCGGCAAGGTCAAGGATCCGGAAGGCAAACCGGTGGGCGAGCCGATTCTGGCGCTGATCGGCAAGCAGGATGAGGGTGAATATGAATACCGCTGGAAGAACCCGGTGACCGGCAAGGTTGAGGATAAACATGCTTACCTGAAGAAGGCCGGGCACTTCCTTGTCGCCGTGGGTTACTACAGCCCTTGAAGGATGATCGTTCCCACGCTCCGCGTGGGAATAATGCAGCCCAGGACGCTCTGCGTCCCATCCAAAGCCGAACGCAGAGCGTCCGTTGAGGCATTCCCACGCAGAGCGTGGGAATGATCAAGGGGAGACAGTTATTTTGCGCCGTGCTCGCGCCCGCGCAGCAGGTTGTTCGGCATCGCAATCGCTGCCGCCAATCCCAGCAACGACACCGCCGCACTTACCCACAGCAAATGCCGGAACGTCACCAGCAACTCCGCACGCAAGGCATTTTGCGCATCCCCCGGCGCGGCGTTCAGACCATCCAGCAGGACGTTGCCCGAATGGCCCTCGCTCATCAGCGAACTGCTCGCCAGATGGGCGAAGCTGGAGTCCTGCAGCAACGCCAGCAACAGCGCCGACATCAGCGCCACGCCCACTGCGCCGCCGAGGGAGCGAAACAGGTTGGTGGTGCTGGTCGCAACGCCGATGTCGCGTTGCTCCACCGAGTTCTGCGTGCCGACCAGCGAAGTAGGGAATTGCATGCCGCTGGAAATACCGCAGAGCAACATGAACAGACCACCGACCAGCGTCGCCTCGGGCGGGCTGAGCGCCATGCCGAAGATCGCAACCGGCATCAGCATCGCACCGGTCAGAATCTGCGGTTTGTAGCGCCCGGTGATCGACGTGCGACGCCCGGCGAAAAACGCACCAATCGGCAGCCCCATCGCCAGCGGCAGCAAGTGCAACGCGGCACTGTCGGCCCCGGCCCCGGTGACACTCTGAAAGCGCAGCGGCATCAGCACGATCAACGAAATCGCCTGGAAACTGGTGAAGAAAATCGTGCACCAGCACAGCAGGGCATTGCGGTTGGCAAACAGGTGCATCGGCAGCAACGGCTCGCGCGCCCGACGCTCGTGCCAGACAAACAGCGCCAACACCACCACCGCACAAGCGAGCAGACCGAGCACTTCGCTGCTGCGCCACGAATGCCCCTGACCAACCTGAGTGATGCCCAGCAGCAGGGCGGTCAGGCCGATGATCATCAGCAGCGTGCCGAGGTAGTCGATGACCGGTTTGCGCTGGGGAATCGGCAGGCCACGCAGATTGCGGCGGGCCACCCACCAGGCACCGAGGCCCAGCGGCAGGTTGATCAGAAATACCCAGCGCCATGACAGGTATTCGGTCATGTAACCGCCGAGTACCGGGCCGGCGACACTGGCCACCGCGTACATGCTGCTGAAGTAACCCTGATAGCGCCCGCGTTCGCGCGGCGGCACGATGTCGCCGATGATCGCCTGACTCACCGAGATCATCCCGCCGGCGCCGATGCCCTGAAGGATCCGCGCCAGCACCAGTTGCTCCATGCTTTGCGCCATGCCGCAAAAGAGTGAGGCGAGGGTGAACAGGCCCATGCCGAACAGCATCAGTTTGCGCCGCCCATACAAGTCGCCGAGCTTGCCGTAGATCGGCACGGCCACCGTCATCGCGACCATGTACCCGGAAATCACCCAGGCCAGCAGGCTGACGTCCTTGAACTGCGCAGAAATGGCCGGCATCGACACGGCGACGATGGTTTGGTCCAGCGCGCCGAGAAAGATCGCCATCATCAGCGCGACCAGCACGCTGCGAATGGCCGGTTTGGGCGTTTCGGGGTGATTGAGATTGGTCACGGGCAAAACCTGCGGGCAGTGAGAGTCCCGCAGATCGTCAGGCGAGCGGGGATGCTCGCCAGTGTAAGTCGGTAGCAGGCTATTCGATAGCCTCATAAGGAAGTCCGACGTAATTTTCTGCAATGGTTTTTCGCCCTGCTTCTGAACTGACAAAGTAGTCCAGTTCCGAGGCGCTGATGCGCTGGCTGAACGCATCGTGATCATCGAAGCGATGCAGCATCGAGGTCATCCACCAGGAAAAGCGCTCGGCTTTCCACACGCGGCGCAGGCAGATTTCCGAGTATTTCTCCAGCAGATCGGTGCGGTCGTCGCGATAAACCTTCAACAGAATATTGAACAGCGTACTGACGTCGCTGGCGGCCAGATTCAAACCCTTGGCGCCGGTCGGCGGAACGATGTGCGCGGCGTCACCGACCAGAAACATCCGCCCGTACTGCATCGGCTCGACGACAAAACTGCGCAGCGGCGCGATGCTTTTTTCGATCGAAGGGCCGGTAACCAGTTTCTCGGCAAGCTCCACCGGCAGACGATTTTTCAACTCATCCCAGAAACGCTGATCGCTCCAGTCATCGACGTTTTCATCCGCCGGCACTTGCAGGTAATAACGCGTGCGGGTGGCCGAGCGCATGCTGCACAACGCAAAGCCACGTTCATGGCGGGCGTAGACCAACTCTTCATGCACCGGCGGTGTGTCGGCCAGAATCCCCAGCCAGCCAAACGGATAAACCCGCTCGAAGACCTTCAGGCTATCGGCCGGAATCGACTGCCGCGCGACACCGTGGAAGCCGTCGCAGCCGGCGATGTAGTCGCAATCGACGCGAAAGATTTCGCCGTCCTTTTCGAAGGTGACAAATGCCTCGTCGCTTTTCATGTCGTGAGGAACGACATGGCTCGCCTGGTAAATCGTCGGCGCGCCAGCCTCCCGACGAGCGGCCATCAGGTCGCGAGTGACTTCGGTCTGGCCGTAGATCATCACGCTCTTGCCACCGGTCAGCGCGTGCAGATCGATGTGCACCTGACGTCCGTCCAGAGCCAGATCGAAACCGCCATGCACCAGACCTTCGGCGTCCATGCGCTGACTCACGCCAGCCTGACGCAACAGCTCTACCATGCCTTGTTCAAGTACCCCGGCGCGAATGCGTCCGAGCACGTAATCAGGTGTCTGGCGTTCAAGGATGAGGGTGTCGATACCAGCGTTGTGCAGCAACTGGCCGAGGAGCAATCCGGACGGACCGGCGCCGATAATGGCGACTTGGGTTTTCAGCGTTTTCATTGTTTTTATGGCTCGCAAGCTTCACGCGACAAGCGCCGGTGAATAATTTTTATGGATCGAGTGCTTGCATTTTTCCCTTGCGGGTCTGTCAATTGAAGGTGAAAACTGAGCTGATACCTGTACATTCTGCCAATCGGTGCGATTATCGCCCACAACCCCGAGGCCTGGATTGAAGTGATGAACAAGCCTGAGCTGCCTTCGATTCCAGTGTTCAAGCTCTACGGTGAAAGCCTGGACTGGCCGACCCCTGACTTGCTGCACTGTGAAACCATTTCCTCCCGCAGTCGCGAACATGAGTGGGAAATCAAACCCCACCGCCATGCTGATTTGTGCCAGTTGCTCTTCGTCTTCAAAGGTCAGGCAGAGCTTGAGATCGAAGGGCAGCGCACGCAACTCCAAACCCCGGCGATTCAAGTGCTGCCACCGTTATCGGTGCACGGCTTTCGCTTTTCCGAAGACGTCGAAGGGTTCATCGTTACCCTCGCCACACCGCTGATCAATCACTTGCAGGCGCAACTGGGCGATTCGGTGCACGCACTGGCCAGTGCAGAAAACTACCCGGCAGGCACCGACGGTGATTACCTCAACAGCCTGTTTTCGGCGTTGCAGGCTGAGTACAACGGCCACCAACCGGCGCGGGAAATGCTCATGCATTCGCTGGTCAGCGTGATCATGGTCTGGGTTAGCCGTCAGGCGATCGTGCGGCACAAAGCCAGTCAGCGGCCGCAACGTCAGCGCGAATACCTCAATGGCTTTATTCAATTGGTCGAGGAGACTTACCGCCAACACGTGAAGGTTGAAGACCTTGCGCATCGGCTGGGGATTTCGGTATCGCACCTCAACGGCACTTGCCGTGAACTGGCGGGGCAACCGGCGTTGCAGATCATGCACGAGCGTCAGTTGCTGGAAGCCAAGCGCTTGCTGACCTACACCAGCATGACGATTTACGAGATGTCGGAGTTGTTGGGATTTTCCGATCCGACCAACTTCACGCGCCTGTTTCGGCGCCGGGTGGGGATTTCACCAAAGGCTTTCCGCGACCGTCTGAAGGCCGAGCAGTAATCCACTGACATCACAACCCTCCCTGTAGGAGTGAGCCTGCTCGCGCCTACAGTTGAATATCAGCGCAGCGCGTTCAGCGTGGCATTGTGCGGAATGCAGCGCTCGAAGTTGCAGCTCGCATACTCGCGCGGCAGTTGTCGCAGCTGTTCGACCCGCCAGGCGGCGGTGCCGTACAGCGCCAGCGTGGCGGCGCAGGTGATGAAAATCGCGACGTACCTTCTTGTTTTGATGTTCATGGCGTAGACCTCTGAACGACATACCCTGCGGTATTACTTTCAGCATAGGTCAGCGCTGGGGAGTTGCCAGCGAGTGTGCTTGAGGATTTAACCGGCCATTCAGCACATTGATAGCCAGTGTGGGAGCGAGCCTGCTCGCGAAAGCCGTGTCTCAGTTACTGAAAAGTTGGCTGAACGGACGCTTTCGCGAGCAGGCTCGCTCCCACAGTGGATCGGATTTACAGGCCGGTATCCCATTCGGGGGTTTCGGGGAATCTGAGCACCAGAAAATCCAGCATGCTGCGCAGCGCCGCCGGCATGTGTTTGCGTGAGGCATACACCGCATAGATGCTCATCTGTCGCGGCTCGGCATGGGGCAGCAGGCGGACCAGTTCGCCGCTGTGAATATGCACCCCGGCCTGATAGGTCGGCAGCATCGCCACCCCGGCGCCGGCCAGGGTGGCGCGCAGTAACGTGCTGGCCTCGTTGGCGCTGATATTGCCCTGCACCGGCACTGAAACCGGTTCGCCATCCTCCTCGAAATGCCACAGGCTTTTGCCGAAATACGAGTGCGTCAGGCAGTTGTGTTGGCTCAACTCTTCGACCCGCAATGGCGCCGCTTGCTCCTGCAGATAAGCGGGCGCGGCGCAGACTACCGAACGACAAACGGTCAGGCGTCGGGCGATCAGGTTGGGGTCGAGATCGTTACTCGTGCGAATCGCTAGGTCGATGCGCTCATCGACCAGATTCACCGTGCGATCGAGCATTTGCAGATCGATGCTCACCCCCGGGTAGCGTTTGACGTAAGCGGCCATCGCATCCGCCAGTTGGGCCTGGCCGAACGAAGTGCTGACGCTGATCCGCAGCAGCCCGCGCGGGGCGTCGTGGGGTTCGCTGACGGAGGCCTGCATGTCCGTCGACAGTTCTAGCATCTGCCGGCAGCGCGGCAGAATCTCACTGCCGGCGGCGGTCAGGCTCAACTTGCGCGTGGTGCGGTGCATCAGGCGCGCGCCGACCCAGTCTTCCAGCTCTGCCAGATAACGTGAAACCACCGGCCGCGAAAGGTCCAGATGATCGGCCGCTGCCGACTGGCTGCCCAGATCCACCACGGTGACAAACACCCGCATTGCTTGGAGACGATCCATGATTTGCCCGCTTTCAGAAACAAACTATGTTCAAGCATCGCATTTTTTGTACTGAGTCAGGCAACTAAGCTCTGTTCCATCGCCAAACACGGCATTCGGACACCGGAGCAACAGATGATCGGTTTCACCACACTCAAACGCGTTCTGCTCGCCACTGCTTCTCTGGGTTTCGCCGCGCATGCAGCGGCTGCCAATCTGACCCTGGATGTCTACAACCCAGGGACAAACGCGATTTTCCCGGTGACCTCGGTGCTGGTCAGCGGTGAGAAAGACGCGATCCTCGTTGATGCGCAATTCGGCAAGTCCCAGGCCGAGCAAGTCGTGGAAAAGATCCGCGCCAGCGGCAAGCACCTGACCACTATCTACATCAGCCATGGCGACCCGGATTACTACTTCGGCCTTGATACCCTGACCAAGGCATTCCCGGAGGCCAAGGTACTGGCCTCGCAACCGACGGTTGATCACATCAACAAAACCGTCGCCGGCAAACTGGCCTTCTGGGGCCCGAAAATGGGCGCCGACGTTCCGGCGAAAACCATCGTGCCGGGCGTGCTCAAGGGTGACAGCCTGATGCTCGAAGGGCAGAAATTGCAGGTCATCGGCCTCGACGGCAAACAACCGGATCGCAGTTTTGTGTGGATCCCGTCGCTCAAAGCCGTGGTCGGTGGTGTGGTTGTCGCCGAGAACATCCACGTATGGATGGCCGATACCCAGAGCGCGCAATCCCACGCCGACTGGCTGCAAACGTTGCACTCGATCGAAACCCTCAAACCGAACACCGTGGTGCCGGGTCACTACCTGGGTGACAGCCGCCGCTCGCTGGCCAGCGTGAAATTCACCGCCGACTACATTAAGGCGTTCGACGCGGAAACCGCCAAGGCCAAAGATTCCGCCGCACTGATCGCCGCGATGAAAAAGCGCTACCCGACACTCGGCGAAGAAAGTTCGCTGGAGCTGAGCGCGAAAGTCGCCAAGGGCGAAATGCAGTGGTAAGCCGATTCTGAAAACGCAGCACTCTCAAGCCAACTGGAGAATGTCATGAGCAAGATCGCAATCATTGGTGCCACCGGCCGTGCCGGTAGCCAACTGCTGGAAGAAGCCCTGCGTCGCGGCCATAGCGTTACCGCTATTGCCCGCGATACGTCGAAGATCGGCGCCCGTAGCGGTGTGGTCAGCAAGAATGTCGATGTGCTGGATTCGGCCGCGTTGCAGGGCGCGGTGGCCGGTCACGATGTGGTGATCACCGCCGCGCATTTTGCCACCGTGCCTGCGGCGGCGATTGTCGGGCCAGTGAAGCAGGCGGGCGTGCAGCGCTTGCTGGTGGTCGGCGGTGCTGGTTCGTTGTTGCTGCCGGACGACACTCGGGTGATCGACAGTGCGGGTTTCCCGGCGGAGTACAAAGCTGAAGCCAGCGCTGGCGCGGTTTTCCTTGATGCCTTGCGTTCGGAGAAAGATCTGGACTGGACCTTTCTGTCACCTTCGGCAGAGTTTGTCGAAGGTGAGCGCAGCGGCAAGTTTCGTGTTGGCCAGGATCATTTGCTGGTGAGTGCCGAGGGGCGTAGCTGGATCACCTTTGCCGATTACGCGATTGCGCTGATCGACGAGGTGGAAACGCCGAAGCATTCGCGTCAGCGGTTTACTGTCGGGTACTGAGGCGTTTCTGAGGGATGGGTCTGGCTCTAGATCTTTCCCCCCTCACCCCAGCCCTCTCCCGAGGGAGAGGGAGCCGACTGATCTGGTCAAACGATACTGGACACGGTTATAGGGTTTTACCCTTTTTCATGCCGCCAGGGCCTCCATGTCCACCGGAGTTCGGTAGCCATTGTGACTGTGCAGCCTGATCCGATTGTAATAATGGGTCAGGTAGCGCAATACATCGGTACTGGCCTCATCTTCGTTTCGGTAACCAGCCTTGGGTATCCATTCAGATTTCAAACTGCCAAAGAAACGCTCCATCGGGGCGTTGTCCCAGCAGTTTCCTCGTCGACTCATGCTTTGTTTTATGCGCATGTCCGCCAGCGTTTCACGAAACACTTTACTGCTGTAATGACAGCCCTGATCCGAATGGAACATTAGGTTTTCAGGGCGTCCTCGCGACTCGAAAGCCATCTTTAACGCTCGACAGGTCAGAGCTGAATCCGGACTTCTGGACATGGCCCAGCCGACGATGCGGCGGGCATGCAGATCAAGTACAGCAGCCAGATAAACCCAGTAAGTACCGGCCCAAATGTAAGTCACGTCGCCACACCACACTCGATTGGGGGCCTCGACTTTGAATTTACGCTCCAAATGATTGGGGGCGTATTGCGCCTCCGCACCGCTGGGTTTGTACCGATGCCTGCGCCGTTGCTGGCTCTTCAAACCGAGCTCGCGCATCAGGCTACGAGCCATGTAACGACCTACCGACTCTTTTTCGTTACACAGCGCTTTTGACAGGCTGCGCGCGCCCATTGAGCCGCGACTTTGCTCATGTAATTCGGCAGCCTTGATCTTTAGGCGATCGCGCCCGACATGCACTTTCGCCCGCTGTTTCAGACGCTCGTAATAACTGCTGCGGTTGATACCAAACACGCCACACAACTCGGATCTTGGATATTGCTCGCTTAACTCCTCGACCAGCCTTACCGATCGAGGGAATCCGACATCAAGAGAGCTGTAGCCTTTTTTAAAATTTCCTTCTCGCGCTCAATCCGTCGAATTGTTGCTTCCAGTTCCTGGATGCGTTGTTGGTCAACGGTCATGGCCTTGGACTTCTCAGGCGTCTTGCCACTGCGCTCCGCACGCAGTTGCTCAACCCAGCGACGCAGAGCTGTAGGGCCCACGCCCATTGCTTCGCAGGCTTCACTCACCGAATAGTCTTTATCCAAAACCAGGCAAGCCGCATCCCGTTTGAAATCTGTCGAAAAATATCGTCTGGTCAAATCACACCTCGTCGTTGGGCGTAGATTAACGCCCTTTAGGGGTGTCCAGAATCATTAAGCCAGATCAGACCGAGGTGTCTGGCGTTGTATATCGACCTGAGTGATCGAGTCGATTATGGATTCAACGCAGTAATTTCACGTCGGCGTATTTCTAGAGCATCCCCCAATCAGTCCCCTCTCCCTCTGGGAGAGGGTTAGGGTGAGGGAAAAAGCCTCACCGCAAATGCGCCTGCTCTACCAGCCAGATCATCAGTTCCTCCAACTGCGGCGAAGGCTCGGTTCCCGCAGGCACCACCACGTAATACGCCAACCCCGTCCTCACCTTCAACGCAAACGGCATCACCAGCCGCCCCGCGCGCAAGTCATCGCCGATCAACGACCAGTCGCCAATCGCCACCCCCGTCCCATGCGACGCCATCGACATCGCCTGATCCAGCGTCTCGAAATGCTGGCCCATGTTCACATTGTTCAATTGCAACTCGGCTGCCGTCAGCCACACCGTCCAGTCCTGGATATCGCGGGTCGGATGCAACAACAGATGCTGTTGCAGATCGGCCGGGTCGGACAGTTCCGGTGGGCCTTTCAAAAGTGCCGGTGAGCAAACCGGAGTCAGTTGTTCATCGAACAGATGCAGCGCGGTCGAGGAGTTGTCCGGCGGCGTTCCGTAGATCACCGCCGCGTCGAACTGCTCGCGCTGAAAATCCACGCCATGGGCCAACGTCGTGGTCAGTTTGACCGGCACATCCGGGCGTTCCTTTTGCCATTGCAGCAGGCGCGGCACCAGCCAGCGCATCACACAACTTGGCGCCTTGAGTTGCAGGGTTTCGCGCTTGAGACCGATCTGCTCGGTGGCCTCAGTGATCAGACCGAAGACCTTCTCCACCCGTGGCAACCACTCCCGGCCTTCGGCCGTCAACTCCAGGCCACGGGCCAGACGAATGAAAAGTTCATACCCCAGATGATCTTCCAGCCCGGCGATCTGCCGGCTCACCGCGCCCTGGGTGATATGCAACTGCTCGGCGGCCCGGGTGAAGTTGCAGCACTGCGCTGTGATCAGAAACGTATGCAGGGCGGGCAGGGGAGGCAGTCGTTTCATGGGGATCCAAGGTATGACGTGAGGACATGGCTAGTATGACTTTTAATCGATTGTTGCCGCTACCTGCCGACCGTTCAATGAGCCCATGTTCAGGTCATGTGGGAGCGAGCCTGCTCGCGAAGGCTGTTTCACATTCAGCATTGATGTTGGCTGATCCAGCGCTTTCGCGAGCAGGCTCGCTCCCACAAGGGATCTGTGTTTTTAGCTGACAAAAGGGCAATGACATGGCGACGTGTGGCGAAGTACTGGTCAAGTTACTCGAAGGTTATGGGGTCGAGCAGGTGTTCGGCATTCCCGGCGTGCACACCGTGGAGCTATATCGCGGGCTGGCCCGTTCGAGCATCAACCACGTCACCCCACGGCATGAACAGGGCGCCGGTTTCATGGCTGACGGTTATGCGCGCACCAGCGGCAAACCGGGTGTGTGCTTCATCATTACCGGCCCGGGCATGACCAACATCACCACCGCCATGGGCCAGGCTTACGCCGACTCGATCCCGATGCTGGTGATCTCCAGCGTACAGAGCCGCAACCAGTTGGGCGGCGGGCGCGGCAAGCTGCACGAGTTGCCGAACCAGAGCGCACTGGTCGCTGGCGTCGCAGCGTTCTCTCACACCCTGATGTCGGCGTCGGAATTGCCCGGCGTGCTCGCTCGCGCATTCGCCTTGTTCCAGGCCGGGCGTCCGCGTCCGGTGCACATCGAAATTCCGCTGGACGTGTTGGTGGAAGAGGCCGATGAGCTGCTCGCCAGTATTCCGGTCAACATCGACCGCGCCGGTGCCGCGCCCGCTGCCGTAAGCCGTATGAGCGCGTTGCTGGCCGGCGCCCAACGTCCGTTGATTCTCGCCGGTGGCGGTGCGATCGATGCCGCAGCAGAGCTTACCGAACTGGCTGAACTGCTCGACGCACCTGTAGCGCTGACGATCAACGCCAAAGGTCTGTTGCCGTCGACGCATCCGCTGCTGATCGGCTCGACACAAAGCCTGGTCGCCACCCGCGAATTGGTCGCCGATGCCGATGTGGTACTGGCGATCGGCACCGAACTGGCCGAAACCGATTACGACGTGACCTTCGCCGGTGGTTTCGAGATTCCCGGCAAGCTGCTGCGCATCGACATCGACGCCGATCAGACCGTGCGTAACTATCCGCCACACGTCGCCCTGGTTGCCGATTCGCGCAATGCCGCGCAGGCATTGCTCAGCGCCTTGTCGCACAAAACGCTGGCCGAGCGCCGCAACGATTGGGGCCAGGTACGCGCGGCGCGTCTGCGTGATGATCTGGCCGCGACCTGGGATGCACCGACGCTGGCGCAAACCCGTTTCCTCGAAACCGTGCTGCACGAATTGCCCGACGCGGTGTTCGTCGGCGACTCCACGCAACCGGTGTACACCGGCAACCTGACCTTCAATCCGGAGCGTCCGCGTCGCTGGTTCAACTCGTCGACCGGCTACGGCACCCTCGGCTATGCGTTGCCGGCAGCGATTGGCGCATGGCTCGGTGGACAACCCGATAAAGGTGCACGGCCACCGGTGGTGTGCCTGATCGGCGACGGCGGTCTGCAGTTCACCCTGCCGGAACTGGCCAGCGCCGTCGAAGCGCGCACCCCGGTGATCGTCCTGCTGTGGAATAACCAGGGCTACGAAGAGATCAAGAAATACATGGTCAACCGCGCCATCGAACCGGTCGGCGTCGACATCTACACCCCGGACTTCATTGGCGTGGCCAAGGCCCTCGGCTGCGCCGCCGAAGCGATCAACTCAGTGGAACAACTGCGCAGTGCACTGCGTGCCGCGACCGATCGCCAAGGCCCGAGCGTAATCGAAATCGACCAGAACCAGTGGATGCAGGCGGTGGCCAAGTGATCAATTTTCCAACCACACTCGACGGCCTCTACATCAACGGCCAATGGTCGGCCGGCCGCGAACATCTGCGCGTGATCAACCCGGCCACTGAGGCGTTGCTGACCACGGTCAATGGTGGTGACGAGCACGCGGTGAGCCAGGCCGTGAGCGCTGCGACTGAAGCATTCAGGGACTGGTCGCAAACCAGCGGTGCTGAGCGCGGCGCGATTCTGCGCAACATCGCCAATGGCGTGCGCAACGGTCGCGATCACTTGATGAAACTGCAATCGAGCAACAACGGCAAACCGCAGTTCGAAGCGGCCATCGACGTCGACGATGTGATCGCCACCTTCGAGTACTACGCCGAACTCGCTGAAGGCCTCGACGCCAGACAGGACAGCAACGTGCCGCTGCCCAGCGATGATTTCAGCGCACGCTTGCGGCGCGAGCCGTGCGGCGTGGTCGGGCTGATCGTGCCGTGGAATTTCCCCATGGTCACCACCGCGTGGAAACTTGCGCCGGCCCTCGCCGCCGGGTGCTGCGTGGTGCTGAAACCGTCGGAAGTCACGCCGCTGCCAGAGCTGGAGCTGGCGGCGATCATCGCCGAAGCCGGCCTGCCCAACGGCGTGTTCAACGTCGTTTGCGGTACTGGCCTGGCGGTCGGTGCACCACTGTCGGCGGATCCGCGCATCGCCAAGATTTCCTTCACCGGTAGTAACGCCGTCGGTGTCCAGGTGATGCAGCGCGCCGCCGAAACGGTGAAGGGCGTGAGTCTGGAACTGGGCGGCAAATCTTCGCTGCTGGTGCTCGAAGATGCGGATCTGCAACTAGCGGTCGAGTTGGCTTGCGGTGGCGGTTTCTTCAATGCCGGGCAGATGTGCTCGGCCACCAGCCGTGTGTTGGTTGCCGATGAATTGGCGGATGAATTCCTTGAACGTTTGCACAAGCGTGCGCAGGCGATTCGCGTGGCGGATCCGTTCGACCCGGACGTGGAGATGGGCGCACTGGTCAATCAGGCGCAATACCAGCGCGTGCTTGGTCACATCGACCGGGGTCTGAGCGCTGGCGCGAAGCTAGTGTGCGGCGGCAATCGTCCGGCAGATCTGCCGCGCGGATATTTTTTGCAGCCAACCGTGTTCACCGACGTGCCCCTCGACAGTGCGCTGTGGTGCGAAGAGATTTTCGGTCCGGTGCTGTGTGTGCGCAGTTTCAGCAGCGAAGCCGAGGCAATTGCCCTGGCCAACGACAGCCAATTCGGCCTGGTCGCCAGTGTGGTGACGCGTAACGCCGAGACCGCCGAGCGGGTCGCCAACGCCCTGCAGGCGGGGCTGGTGTGGCTCAACGCGCCGCAAGTGATCTTCCCGCAAACCGCGTGGGGCGGTTACAAGCAGAGCAGCATCGGCCGCGAATTGGGACCGTGGGGCCTGGCCGCGTTTCAGGAAATCAAACACGTGATCCGGGCGCTCTGAACGCCCGAAAAAGGTGAGCGCATGCCTCGCAACGAGGCATGCGTCGACGTCATGGCTTCAATGAGTTTTTTTCGATAGTCAGGTGTTTTGCACGACCTCAGGATGAACCCGTCGGCAGCGCTGCAGGCCTTTGAAAACAAGGCCTGCAGCGGATCCGGCCGCGCGGATGCAACGGTTGCGACCAACCTCATACTTAAAAGAACAAAGGGAGTCCGTCATGGGCGAGCACGATCTGAACAGGCGTCAATTCATTAAAACCGTCGGCGTCGCCTCGGTGGCTGCGGCCGCCCTGAGCATGCCCTTCATCCGGGCGAGCGCCAGCGACACGCGGTTCGCCGGCAAGACCCTGCGTTTGCTGACCTGGTCGGATGACACCGGCCTCGCGGCACTGCGCAACATCGCCGCCACGTTCGAAGCCAAGACTGGCGCCAAGGTCATCGCCGACCGCACCGGCAGCACTTCGGAAATGGTCGCCAAACTCAAGGCCGGCGGTGATCGTCCGCAGTACGACATCATCACGTTGGCCGGCGTCGGTGCCGAAGGTCTGGCGGCCGCCGGGCTGCTGGAAAAACCCGACCTCAACCGTATTCCCAACCTGATCGACGTCCCGGAAAAATACCGCACTGGCGCCAATGGCCACGGCATCGGTTACCTGTTGTGGTGCAACAGTCTGGTCTACAGCACTCGCACCCAGAAAGAGGCGCCGAGCAGTTATGCCGCGTTGTGGGATGCCGATCTGGCGCCGAATATTTTCCTGCCTCCGCCGAACTGGACCGAGGCGATGGACCTGATCATCATCGCCGCGAAACTGGCCGGCGGTGACGAACACAACATCGAACCGGGCTTCAAGAAACTCGCCGAACTCAAGGATCGCGTGGTGACGTTGGGCGAAAACCCGAACCAGATTGCCGAGCTGTTCCGCACCGGTTCGCTGGACATGGGCGGCCTCTATGCCCCGGCATTTTTTCCCAAGCAGATCCGCGATCCGAACTACGGCCTCGGCGCTACGTTCGGCATGAAGGAAGGTTTCTACACCGACCTGATGCTTTCGGTGATGCCGAAGAATCGGCCGGGAGATACCGATCTGGCTTACGCGTTTATCGACCACTCCCTCGACCCGCTGGTGCAGGGCAAGATGGCCGAAGACATCTTCAACGGCCCGGTCAACGCCAAGGCGATCATCTCCGCCGAAGCGCGCAAGAGCCCGTTCATTCTGACGCCGGAGCAGATTGCCGAGAAGGCGATCATGCACGACAACGCCTTCCTGGCCACCGTGCATGACCAATGGATTCGTCGCTATACGGAAATTTTTTCTTCCTGAGCCGAACACAAACCTTCAGAACACCGCAAACCCTTGTGGGAGCTGGCTTGCCAGCGATGACGGCCTTCCTGTCGACAATGATGTCACTGACAGATTGCTATCGCTGGCAAGCCAGCTCCCACAGGTTTCTCAGTGAATATGAAGGTTGTGTTTGTCAGTTGTTCTTCCATTGACGAGATCATTGCTATGGAACATCAATCCCTGACCCAACCGGTTGGCGCCGGCGATGTGCGTCCGGCGCGCGGTATTTCTCCGACAGCGCGGGCGTGGCTTTTCCTCACGCCGTCGATGCTGTTTCTCGGCGTGCTGATCGCCGCCAGCCTGTTGGTGCTACGCATGAGCGTCGGCACCAAAGGCGCGGAATGGAGCGGTTTCAGCCTGGCCAGTTATGCCCAGTTGCTCGAACCCTATTACCTGAAATCCTTGCTGCTGACCTTGCGTCTGGCGCTGATCAGCGCGGTGATTGCCGTGGTGCTGGCGATCCCGGTGGCGTACACCATGTCGCGGCTGACCTCGCCGTTTCTGCGGCGGATTTTCCTCGCAGCGGTGCTGTTGCCACTGCTGGTCAATCTGCTGCTGCAAAGCTACGGCTGGCTGGTGATTCTCGGTCCCGGCGGCATGCTCAATCAGGCGCTGATGGGCCTCGGCCTGATCAAGCGGCCGATCATGTTGCTGTACAACCAGAACGGCGTTCTGATGGGCCTGGTGCAAACAGCGTTTCCACTCGCGGTGTTGCCGATTGCCAGCGCCATGCGCGGCGTCGCGCGAAGCTATGAAGAAGCAGCCGCAACCCTCGGTGCCAGCCGTTTTCAAGTGTTCCGCCAAGTGGTTCTGCCGATGAGTTTGCCGGGGATCATCACCGGTGCAACGTTGGTGTTCGCCTACAACGCCAGCAGCTTCGTGGTGCCGTTGCTGCTCGGTGGCCGTCGCGTGCCGATGCTGGCGGTGATGGTGCATGACCAGATCGCGCCGCTGATGAACTGGCCCGCCGCGTCGGCAGCCGGGGTGGTGCTGATTGTCACCACGCTGGCGATCATGACTCTCTCTGAATACATCACTGGCCGTCGTCGGCGTCTGCTGGAGGCTTCGCAATGAGTGCCCTGACCAAGAAGCGCATGGTGCTGTTGCCCGGCGAAACCGGCAAGTTCGCCGGCATCCTCTCCGGCTTCATTCTGCTGCTGGCGGTGTTGCCGATCCTGACCATGATCGTCATGTCGTTCAGCGGTGCGTCGAACCTCGACTTCCCACCGAGCAGCTACAGCCTGCAATGGTACAAAGCGGCCTGGCACACCTTTGTTTCGCCGGACGCCAGCGACGTGCTCAGCCTCGGTCAGGCCATGGCCACCAGCCTGTTGGTGTCGTGCCTGACGATGGTTTTTGCCACGCTGATCGCGGTGCCTGCCGCGTATGCGCTGACCCGCTGCGAATTCCGTGGCAAGGCCGTGGCGCTGCAACTGATGTCGCTGCCGCTGGTGTTCCCGATGGTGGTGTTAGGCCTGGCCTTGCTGCTGGTGTTCGACAGCCTGCCGTTCCACCTGACCACTTCGCGGCTGGTGATTGCCCACGTGATTCTGGCGCTGCCGTTTGTGGTGAAGAACTGTACCGCAGCGATGCTTTCCATCGGCAGCGAAGTCGAGGAAGCGGCGCGGATGCTTGGCGCTTCGCCGTTGCGCGCAATTGTCGATGTGGTGGTGCCGTTGATGAAATCGGGGATTCTGGCCGGCATGCTGCTGGCGTTCATCGTCTCGTTCAACGAATTCACCGTGACCTATTTCCTCTACACCATCGACGTCATGACCGTGCCGATCTGGATGTACAGCCGCACCGTGTCATCGCTCGACCCTACCGTGTTCTCGTTTGCCGTGCTGATCGTGCTGATCGACTTCGTCCTGATCTGGGCGCTGGAGAAGCTGGTGGGCGAGGGCGGCGTTTCCTTTTGATTTGAGGTGCAACATGACTGGTCTGATTCTGGAAAACGTCGAGAAATTCTACGGCTCGGCGTGCGCGGTACAAGACGTCAACCTGCATTTGCCGGAAGGCAAACTGGTGTGTTTCCTCGGCCCGTCCGGCTGCGGCAAAACCACCTTGCTGCGGATGATCGCCGGGCTGGAAACCTTGAGTGGTGGCGAGATTCGTCTGGACGGCGAAGACATCGGCCAGACCCCGGCGCACCTGCGCAACTTCGGCATGGTGTTCCAGTCGCTGGCGCTGTTCCCGCACATGACCGTTGGCGAGAACATCGCCTACCCGCTGAAGTTGCGCGGTGTCAGCAAGGCTGATCAACACAAGCGCGTGGTCGAGTTGCTGGAGCTGATCCAGTTGCAGGCGATGATCGATCGCCCGGTGGCGAAACTTTCCGGCGGCCAGCGGCAGCGCGTGGCGATTGCCCGGGCGATTGCTTCGCACCCGAAAATCCTCCTGCTCGATGAGCCGCTATCGGCGCTCGACGCCAAGCTGCGCGAGTCGATGCAGGTGGAAATCCGCCAACTGCAGCAGCGCCTGAACATCACCACGATCATGGTCACCCACGATCAGCGCGAAGCGATGACCATGGCCGATATCGTCGTCGTGCTGGGCGAACACAAGGTGCAGCAGGTCGGTACGCCGATCGAAATCTATCGGCATCCGGCCAATGAGTTTGTCGCGGACTTCATCGGCTCGGGCAATATTTTCCCGGCCACGGCGCTGGGCGATGGCAAGGTCAGCCTGCCGGGTGGTGACGCGCTGCAAGTGCCGATCTGCAGCAGCATTGTCGTCGGGCAGAAGGTGAAGATGCTGATTCGCCCCGAAGACCTGCAACTGTCCGCACCGCAAGCGACGGCGGGGAATCGATTGCTCGGCAAGGTGACGTTTGTGCGTGATATCGGCGCGACCATCGAGACGACGGTGGAGTGTTCCGGGGTGACGTTTACGGCGCTGAGTACGCCGTGTCAGGGGATCGGGTTGGGGATTGGGCATCCGGTGTCGGTGACGTTGCCGGCGGACGCTTGTCGGGTGTTGGGGGCTTAGATTGGGGGCTGACTCCAAATCGCCCCTCACCCCAGCCCTCCCGAAACGTCGGACCGCCCGGAGGGAGAGGGGGCCGACCGAGGTGTCTGGCGCTATCTATCGACCTGAGATATCGAGTCGATTATGGATTCGGCAAAGTACTTTCAGGTCAGCGTACTTCTTCAATATCCCCCATTCAGTCCCCTTTCCTGGGGTAGAGGGAGCCGACCGAGGTGTCAGGCGTTATCCATCGACCTGAAAAATCCAGTTGATTGTGGATTCGGTAAAGCACTTTCAGGTCGGTGAACCTCTCCAATATTCCCCATTCAGTCCCCTCTCCCTCTGGGAGAGGGTTAGGGTGAGGGGCTCTTGAAGTTCACACCGAAAGTCTCAATCGCGCCAAATCCCTTAACGGCGGTGCACCAAACAAGCGGCTGTACTCACGGCTGAACTGCGACGGACTTTCATACCCGACGCGATACCCCGCCGCCGACGCTTCCAGCCCCTCGGCCAGCATCAGGCGCCGCGCCTCTTGCAGGCGCAACTGCTTCTGATACTGCAACGGACTCATCGCCGTCATCGCCTTGAAACGGTGATGCAAGGTCGAGACGCTGAGGTTCACTTCTTTGGCCAGGTCATCAATGCGCAGCGGCTGTTCGAAGTTGCCGTTCAACCATTTGATCGCCTGACTGATGCGATGGCTCTGGCTGTTGGCGATCGCGATTTCATACAAACGATGGCCCTGCGGGCTGCGCAACAGGCGATAAAGAATCTCCCGGCGAATCAGCGGCGCGAGCATGGCGATGTCTTTCGGTGCATCGAGCAATCGGGCCAGACGCAGCACGGCATCGAGCATCGAACTGTCGATCTGCTCGACATACAAACCCCGCCCGGTCGGCCGCGTCGGCACGCCCATCGGGCCGGCGTCGGCGATTAGCGCGGTGATTTCGGTCGGGTCGATATCCAGGCGCACGGCGAGGATCGGTTCTTCCGGCGAGACATTCACCACGCGCCCGCTTAACGGCATCGAAACCGACACCACCAGATAATTCAGCGGATCGTAATTAAAGAACTCGTCGGCCAGCCGCACTTCCTTACGTCCCTGCGCCATGATGCACAGCGCCGGTTGCGCGAGCACCGGGGCAAAGTCGTGGGATCGGGTGTGGCGCGACATGAACAGCGAGCCGATGGCGGTCTCGTAGCTGCCATCGTCGGTGGTGTTGCGGCGGATGATCGCCGCCAGTTCCGCGCGCTGTTTTTCCATGTCAGCGGTGGGTTCGGCTTGAAAACGATCGAATGACGTCATGCACGGCATCCTCGGCAGGGGAGGTGGAATGGAGCAGAGCATATGTTTGTGCAAGCGCCAGCGGTAGACACATCCTGCGAAATGCTTGCCTGATTCTGCATGGGATTGTGGGCGGGCTCAGCCATAGCAGGATGTAGGGCGGCAAAGTTGCTTGATACGCCGTATGACAACCGTGTGACGCAGTTTTACAGGTTGTTACAGGTCTTCTGCGCAGTCTCGCAGGATTGTGCAACGCAGCGACAGGAATCGACTAACGGCGGCTGGCGTGCGGCCCTTAACCTTTGATCCTGTCGCAGCCCGTCCCCCGGCTGCCACGCGACTCCCTGGGAGGGTTGAACATGTCCAAGCAGATTCCCGTCAGTCATGTGGCCTTCGTTCGAGCGCGCGCCGGGCGTTCGGCGGAACTCGGTGTACGCCTGAGCGCGTTGATCGAGCCGTCCCGCGCCGCCCCCGGTTGCCTGAGCTTTGCCTTGCAGCATTCGCAGTGTGATTCCGAGTTGTGGCTGGTCTGCGGGTTCTGGAGCAGCCAGCAAATGATGACCAACTATTTCAACAGCCCGTCGATGGAAATCTTCGCCGAGCTGGTGCAGGAACTGGTGGTCAACAGCCTCGACTTCCACACGTTCAAGGACGTGTCGGCGGCGCAAGCCCTCGGTCAATGCCCGGCGCCGGTACACAAACTCGTCGGTTGAGGGTTTAATGTCCGGCTTGTTTGTCTGAGCCGGGATATGTGACATGGCACGTAAAGAGTTCGAACACTTCGAAGCAGTTTCCGCAGTCGTCCCCGTCGAGTTGGGCGGCAACAAGGGCTATCACGCGGCAATCGCGGTCAAGGCCCTGGTCGATGGCGGTGCACCACGCTTTCACAAACTGTTGAATGACCAGATCTTCCCCGGCGCCATTGCCGCTGATGAAGCGGCCATCAATGAGCTGGATAACCTCAAAGGCGTCACTGAAGACGCCGAGTTGATCTGGTAACGCGTTACTTGTTTGCGCCCGGACGCCACATCTTGAACAGGGCCTCAGGCCCCAACTGGAAATAATCCGCCGGTCCGCCGCCGCGCAGAATCGGTTCTGCTGCGGCGGTGTCGTAAATGCCGTCCTTCAACAGCCACTTGGCGATATGCACGGCGACCACTTCGCCGAGGATCAGCCAGCTCGGCACGGTTTCGCCATCGGCGCGCTGCAACTGAATGATCTGCGTGACCTTGCATTCAAAGGACACCGGACTTTCTGCGACCCGTGGTACTGAAATCACCTTTGACGCCACTGTCGTCAAACCCGCCAATTCAAACTCGTTGACCTCAGGCGCGACCATCGCGCAGCTCTGATTCATCTGCTCGGCCAGCGGGCGGGTGGCGAGGTTCCAGACGAACTCGCCGGTCTGCTCGATGTTGTTCAGGCTGTCTTTGCGCCCGACGCTGGAAAAACCAATGATCGGCGGAATGTAGTTGAAGGCATTGAAGAAGCTGTACGGCGCCAGGTTCAAGCGGCCGTTGGCATCCTGCGAGGAAATCCAGCCGATGGGGCGTGGGCCGACGATGGCGTTGAACGGATCGTGGGGCAGACCGTGGCCGTTGGCGGGTTCGTAGAAGTGGATGTCATCGGGCATGGTGGGTGAATTCCTGAGGCTGCGTTTCGGATGCAGCCATAGTGCAAGGACGCCCCGCATATTTCCAGCCAGACGCAAAACCCCGTGTAGGAGCTGCCGAAGGCTGCGATCTTTTGATTTTGCTTTTAAAGATCAAGATCAAAAGATCGCAGCCTTCGGCAGCTCCTACAGTGGATTTGTGTGTATTTGAGAAAATTGTCATGCCCCAGAAATGACTAAGCCCGGCCGAGGCCGGGCTGTGGGAGGACTGCTGATACTTAGCTGATGGCAGCGGCGGTACCGGTTTTATCGAAACCGTCAGCCGCGACGGTTTTACCCAGGTTGGTCTTGTCGAAACCATCAGCAGCCACAGCTTTGCCAAGGCTGGTTTTATCAAAACCATCAGCAGCGTAAGTGCCGGTGTGGCTGGTTTCGATGGCGGCGCTGGCGCCGTTGATGAAGTCTGCGGATTTGGTGCGATCCGAGCCGTCGGCAGCAAAGGTATTAGCGGCCAGTACGGACAGGGTCAGGGCGAGGATCAGTTTGGTTTTCATGTCGGTTACTCCAGATTCGTTGGCGGTGTGTCTTGCATGGGTTTAATGCTACGCCAAATAAATTGATTAAAAAGCGCAAATTAATGCTAAGAACAATCGATTAACTTGATGTTAAGGGCGACACGTTGAATTCGCTTTCGTCGTCGGAGCGAGCGTCGCGCAGGTCATCGATCAGGTGATTGCAGAATGAGGGGGCAGTATTAATTAGCGATTAATCGCTGTGCGGCGTGTGTGAGGGATTTTTCATGCAGGTCTGGATAACGCTGTGACCCAATTGCGAGCAGGCTCGCTCCCACAGGGAAATGCATTCCAGATGTGGGAGCGAGCCTGCTCGCGAAGAGTCCATCACAGCCACCATTGCAGTGGCTGTGAAACCCGATCAGTCAGTCACGATCCGCGAATGCTTCTGGGTGTCCTTCATGGTGATGTACACCAGCAACGACACCGCGATGCATGCCGTCACATACCAGTAGTAACCGGTTTCCATGCCGATGCTCTTGAACCACAGCGCGATGTATTCAGCGGTGCCGCCGAAGATCGACACGGTCAGTGCATACGGCAGGCCAACGCCCAGGGCGCGGATCTCGGTCGGGAACAGTTCGGCTTTCACCACCGCGTTGATCGAGGTGTAGCCGCTGACGATGATCAGCGCTGCCATGATCAGGAAGAACGCGCCCCACCAGGTTTGAATAGTGTGCAGGGTCATCAGGATCGGCACGGTGAAGATCGTCCCCAGCACGCCGAAGGCGATCAGGATCGGACGACGACCGATCTTGTCCGAGAGGCCACCGATGATCGGTTGCAGGCACATGAACAGGAACAGCGTGGCGGCAGAAATGGTGGTCGAGTCGGAGATGCTCATGCCGACCGTGTTCACCAGGTATTTCTGCATGTAAGTGGTGTAGGTGTAGAACGCCAAGGTGCCACCCATGGTCAGGCCGACCACGGTCAACAGCTCTTTGGGGTGGCGCATCAAGGTGCGCATGGCGCTTTCCTTGGACTTCTCTTTTTTGGTGAACGACTCGGTTTCTTCCATGCCGCGACGCAGGTACAGCGCCACGACCGCACACAGCGCGCCGATGGCGAACGGAATACGCCAGCCCCACGCGTACAGTTGTTCAGTGGTCAGCACGTTCTGCAGCACGATCAGGACGCCCAGCGCGATGAGCTGGCCGGAGATCAGGGTCACGTACTGGAAGCTGGAGAAGAAGCCGCGACGTTCCTTGGTCGCCATCTCCGAGAGATAGGTTGCCGAGGTGCCGTATTCGCCCCCGACCGAGAGGCCCTGCAGCAGACGGGCGAACACCAGCAGGATCGGCGCGCCGATGCCGATGGTTTCGTAGTTCGGGCTGAGGGCGATCAGCAGCGAGCCGAAGCACATCAGGTAAACCGAGGCCATCAAGGCTTTTTTACGGCCGACCTTGTCGGCGTACATCCCCATCAGCCAGCCGCCAATCGGACGCATCAGAAAGCCGACGGCGAAAATCGCAGCGGTGTTCATCAGTTGGGCGGTGGTGGAACCGGCGGGGAAGAAGGTTTTCGCGAAATACAGGGAGAAGGCGGCATACACATACCAGTCGTACCACTCGACCATGTTGCCGACGGAACCGCTGAAGATCGATTTGATCCGGCTGGCGGTGGTTCTTTCTTTGGCCGGCACGGCAGCCGACCCAAGTGGCAGGGCGTTGGAGTTATCCATTGAAGGATCCTTCGTTTAATTGTTTTTGTGGAGCGCGTCGAAACGCAGCCTGCGAGGGCTATAGCAGGAGGTGTGCCAACGGGGGGAGGGCCGATTTAGAGGGCGTGGCGGGATTGGGTGAGCGGATTTGTGCCGATGGAATTGATCTTGTGAGCGGATTTCCGCTTATTGGGGCTGAGATCAAAAGCCCCTCACCCTAACCCTCTCCCGGGGGGAGAGGGGACTGATCGAGGTGCTTTTGATAGTTACGCCGACCTGAGATACCGAGTCGAACTCAGGTTTCGAAAAGCATGAAGATCGGCTCCCTTTCCCCCTCGCCCCCTTGGGGGCGGTCCGACGTTTCGGGAGGGCTGGGGTGAGGGGGATGGTTTTCAGCCGCAGCAAAAATCCCGACCCAGCCTCACTCAGCCAAAAACATCTCCCGACTCAATCCATGCCGCTGCAGCTTTTCATTGAACGTGCGGCGCGGCAGTTGCAACTCTTCAAGTACCGCTTTCACATCGCCCTTGTGCCGGGTCAGCGCCGCACGCAAACACTGCGCCTCAAACGCCTCCTGCTGCGCCGCCAGCGATTGCCCCGGATCAATCCCCGGTGCCGGTTCATCCAGGCCCAACACCTGACGTTCGGCAACGTTCGCTAGTTCGCGTACGTTGCCCGGCCAGTCGTGGCTGAGCAGATGGCTCAATTGCGCGCCACTCAAGGGTGGAAAGGTGCGGCCCAAGCGTTCAGCGGCATTGTGGGCGAAGGTTTCGAACAGCAACGGGATGTCTTCGCGGCGATCGCGCAACGGCGGCAAGCGCAGTTCGGCAACGTTCAGGCGATACGCCAGGTCCTCGCGAAAACGTCCGGCCCGGGCTTCATCGAGCAGGTCGGGTTTGGTCGCTGCGACAATGCGCAGGTCAACGCGAATGCTCTGGTTCGAGCCCAGCCGTTCAAGCTTCTGCTCCTGCAACACGCGCAACAGTTTCACCTGTTGTGCCAGCGGCATGCTTTCGATTTCATCGAGAAACAAGGTGCCGCCATCGGCGTATTCCAGCTTGCCGATGCGCTTGCCCGAGGCGCCGGTAAATGCACCGCTCTCGTGACCGAACAACTCCGCCTCGAACAACTGCTCAGGGATCGCCGCACAGTTCAGCGCCACAAACGGCTTGGCCGCGCGCGGACCGAAATCATGCAGGCAACGCGCGACCAATTCCTTGCCGCTGCCGGTTTCGCCACGGATCAGCACATTGACCGGCAGCGCCGCCAGGTCCAGCACTTGCCGACGCAACGTCTGCAAACCACGGGACACACCAAGCAACGTCGCATCGAGTTTCGCGCGGTTGTCGGCCTGCTCGTGCAGTGCACGGTTTTCCAGAATCAGCCGGCGTTTGTCCAGCGCCCGGCGCAAGCTGCCGAGCAGGGTTTCCGGGCTGAACGGTTTTTCCAGAAAGTCGTAAGCACCGTCGCGCATCGCCTCGACGGCCATCGGTACATCGCCATGACCGGTGAGCAGAATTACCGGCAGGTCAGCGTCGCGTTTCTGCACTTCGGCCAACAACGCCAGGCCGCCCATGCCGGGCATGCGCACGTCGCTGAGGATCACCCCGGCAAAGTGCGCGGGCAGGGCGGCGAGGCATTCTTCAGCGCGGCTGAACAGCTGCACCTCGAAGCCGGACAGGCTCAGCCACTGCTCGACGGCGCTGCGAATGCTGCTTTCGTCATCGACCACCATCACTGAATTGAGCATCAGATGTGTGCCTCCAGATCGATCGGCAAAGTCAGGCTGAACACCGCGCCGCTGTCGCCATTTTCAGCACTCAGACGGCCGCCGGATTCATGCACGATGGCGAAGGATACCGCCAGGCCGAGACCCAAACCGTCGCCCACCGGTTTGGTGGTGAAGAACGGATCGAAGACCTGGCCCAAATGGTCTTCGGCGATGCCGCCGCCATTGTCGCTGACGCTCAGGCGCCACAGTTGTTCATCGGCTTCCAGACGGATTTCGAGACGCTTGCACGCTTTGCCCTGCATCGCATCGAGGGCGTTGCGCAGGAGGTTGATCAGCACCTGTTCGAGACGAATCGCATCACCGCGCACCCATGCCGGACGCGTCAGGTGCAACACCAGACTGACCTGCTCGTCACGCAACCGTGCATCGAGTAACTGCAAAGACTGATCGACCACCGTCGCCAGATCCAGGCGCTCACGCAAGCCGCTGGGGCTTTTGCGCGCGAAGGTCTTGAGGTGGCCGGTGAGGGCAGCCATGCGCGTGAGCATCTCGTCTACCGGTTTCAAGGCTTTATAAGCATCGTCGACCCGGCCATGCTCGAGCAGCAGGCGCAGCGTCGCCAGTTGCATGCGCTGAGCGGTCAGCGGCTGATTGATTTCATGGGCCAGCGCGGCGGACATCTGGCCGAGCGCGGCGAGTTTGGCCGATTGCACCAGGCCGTCCTGCGCGGTGCGCAAATCGCGGGTGCGTTCTTCCACCAACTGTTCAAGTTCTTCGCGGTTGCGCTGGCGGATTTTCGACAGGCGCCAGCGCTGGTTGAGAAACAGCAACAGAAACACCAGCGCCAGCCACACCCCGGCGGCGGCCAGCCCGGCGTTGCGCAGGTCTTCGAACGCCACTTGCGGATGGCGCAGCAGGTGCAGGGTCCAGCCTTCGGCGCTCAGGGGCAGCGATTCCCATAGATAATCCGCCGTGCCTTGCGGGCCTTCGACGCGGCGCAGGTCGCTGTTGTCATCGAAGCGGCGCAGCGACAAATGAGTCAAGGGCTGCAGCGATTGCTTGTCGTACTGCCGGGTGGCTTTGATCTCATCGATGTCGCGGGCGCTCAATGGCCGCAGCGCGCGATAGCGCCAGCCGGGCTGGTTGGCGATGAAGATGATCCCGCGCGCATCGCTGACCAGCAGTGTGTCATTGCCCTGACTCCATTCGCGTTCCAGCTCGGGGAATTCCAGCTTGACCACCATTGCGCCAAGGAACTCGTCGTTGTCGCCGAGCACCGCGCTGGAGAGGAAATAGCCGGGAATTCCGCTGGTCACGCCCACCGCGTAAAAACGCCCGGTGCCTTGGGTGCGGGTCTGGCTGAAGTAGGGGCGGAAACCGTAATTGTGGCCGACGTAACTGCTCGGCAAGCGCCAGTTGCTCGCCGCCACGGCGAGGCCCGTGTGATCAAGCAGTTCAAGGGTCGAGGATTGCGCCGCGCCGTTGATCTTTTCCAGCTTGAGATTCAGCGCCGCCTGTTCGTCGGCATCGACCGGCCCGGCCAGCGCCGAACGCAATTGCGGGTCCAGCGCCAGCACGGCGGGCAGGGCGCGGTAGCGGTCGATCAGGGTATGCAGGGAGTTGGCGTACAACGCCAGTTGCTGGTTGGCACGGGCGGCATCCTCCTCCAGCGCCTGACGTTCGGCGTGGCGGATCGCAAGCGTAGCGGCAAGCGCCGCGCCGGCAATGATCAGCAGGGTATACAACGACAGACGCAGGGTACGGGAAGTCGGCAGCATGCTGGGCGCAGGAATAAGGACGGGCAGGCACCTTACCATGAGCACTGTTCAGGCCAGGAGTCGCGTCGTCACCTTTTCATACGGCAGTAAAAGTCGACGAATTGGAATGAAGCACGGTCCTCAGGTTTCGAAGCCTTTTTATTCGCTGTCCTGTGTCGCGTTCAATGCGTTCAATGCGCTTAGAGGGGTCAGTACGACTCAGGGTCTTGACCGTTTCGATTAAATGTTCCGAGCGATACTGCAGCATATTAATCGTGTCGGTAATGTCGGCATCCAGTGCAGTCACCTCATCCTCGGTAAGATCATTTGCGCTGGTTGCTATTTCATTCAAGAGATCGAGGGTGTCCGGAATCACCTTGATAGTCGGCCCGACGTAGGGGATCTTGCCAGCGCCTGCCAGCGCCAATTCCTTGCCAGCCGCGATGCCGCCTTGTTTGATCTCTTGCCGTCCTTCGGGTTTGAGCGGGTTGTAATCGGCGATAGCTTTAAAGTTAACCACGGGCCCTTGTTCGGCCTGTGTTTGCTTTAACAGCCTGGTTCCTTTCAATCGATCCGGTTGCAAGCTGATGGAGGTGTTCAAACCGGTTTTTCTGCCGATCGCTTTCGTCGTTTTACTCACGGTTTTTCCGACTAGGAAACCAAGAGCCCCGCCAATCAGCATTCCCAGAGGGCCGCCAGGGATTCCCAGTGCTACCCCGGCTGCGCTCATGCCTATGCCAACCGCGTTGGATGTGCCCTTTTCCGCAAGAAAAAAACCTGTACGTTTCGCGGTTGATACCCTGCTGTTGGGCTCAGAGCGATGATTGAGTATTTGAGTGGTGACATCCCTGACAGCCAGATCGACGGCTGAAAGCAGCTCGTTATGGAAGGCCAGTTTCTTCTGCATACGCTCTGTGGGAGTGTTTCCGGTAATAAATGCCCGAACGCCTGCGCTTGACGGTTGAGCTTCTTCTGTTTTGTTGCCTGTCGTGTCGAAGTAAGTCATGGGATTGTTGCGCACAAACCCATATAGGTTCAGCCCATCCACATCCCCTGCCGGGTCGGCACTGACCCAGCGTTGCAACCACGGCGCGTAATAGCGGGCGCCGTAGTAGTACAACCCGCTGACATCCATCTCCTTGCCCGAATAGCGGATGAAGCGGTACCTGGTTTCCGAATTCGGTGCCATCCACGCGGTTTCGCCGAAGGGGTAATAGCCTTCCTGGCTGATCATGACGGCGTCTTGATCCAGTTCCATCACGCTGGAGCCGAGATGATCTTCAAGGTTGTAACGCAATTGATCGCTGTCGATATCTTTGGGGTTGTTCTTTGCCCAATGCAGGCAGCGGGCGTTACTGAGGGTGATGACGTGCAGTTCTTCACCGTTGTCGCGGGTGCGGATTTCAAGCCCGGGCAGGTAGCGCACCTGGTGGAAATGTTCGGCGTTGGCAGCGAAGGTTTCGTGGCGTTTGAACACGCGAATGCCCTGGCTGTAAAGGTAATGCTCGGCGTCATTGCGATCGTTTTCACGCTGGATCAGCGTCACGCTCTTCACCTCATCGCGGGCATTCCAGATCAGCGGCTTGCCGGGGTGCATCGCTTTCTGGTTACCGTGACTGTCGAACAGATCGCCAAACACCGGTTCCGGGTCGCCGGTTTTCCAACGCACCCCGCGATTGCTCTTCAGATCGATGAACATTTGCCGGGTCGAGTTGTTGCCGGCGCGTACGTGACACAGTTCGATCAGGTTGCCACCGTTGTCGTACTGGTAGGTCTGGGTGTAGTTGAGGCGATTGTTCGGGTCGCCCGGTTGCGGCAGGCCGGGAATGTCCGGCGGCGGGGCGTCGTCGTAGCCGGTGGCGCTGGTCAACCGATAGAGCGAGTCGTAGGTGAAGTCGCGGTGGCCATCGATCAACTGATTGGCGAAGTAACGTGGTTGAAAGGCGTGGTCTTCGATGCGGGTGATATTGCCGACGGGATCGTAGAAATATTCGAGGTTCTGCAGCACTGCGCCGGTGTCTTTGCGACTGGACTGAGTGTGCAGACGACTGTCTGCAGGGTCGTACGTCCACGTACTGAGGACGCGATTGCCGGCTAGTTGTTCAATGATCTGCTCGTTGGCGTTGTACTGTGCGTCCAGCAATACCGGTTGCCAGTCAGACGTATCCTTGATCAGCAGTTCCGTTTGCTTGAGTTGCCCGGCCAGGCCGTAGCGCGAGCGTCGCCGATGGCCACCGGCGTCGGTCTGCTCGAGCAGCGCGCCGAGCGAGCTGAACACATGGTGAGTGGTGAACGGCTCACCGTCGTGGAACGTGCGGGTTTCCCGCAGCGGCTGGCCGGTCAGGGAAAAGCTGTTCGTGAGCAGCGAACCGGAACGGTCTTTCTGTTCCAGCAACTGGCCGCGACGGTTGTATCCGGCTTCGGCCGAGGCATCGGCGTAAATGAAAACATCGACATCGGGTTGGCCATTTTCCTCGACCGCGACCACCCGCAGTTGCTCATCGAAGATCGTCTGCCACTGGCTACCGCGCTGATCCCAGCGCCGCAACGGCTCACCCGCCAGCCCCGGCAGGATCAGGCGCCAGCCGGCGTCGACGCTGTCGGTCAATACCCCATCACCGTTTAGTGAGTAGACGTTAATGAGGTTCGCAGTGGGCAGACGCGGATCCCGCTGCGCCACCATACGGCCGACCACATCGTATTGCTGAAGCGACACGAGTGCTTTTGGTGTGTCGTCTGCCAGAGTGCGCAAGTAACTGACCTGACGGATCGGCGAGCCCCGGCCATCGATCACCGCCACCGTTGGAGTGCGCCTATGAACAGGGTCGTATTTCATGCGAATTTGTGTTTGGTGAAGGGCTGAACAAATGTCTGAAATTTCGACGCTGGTTTCGCTTGTTTGCGCAAAAATCTGTTGTCTGTCAGCAAATCTTCTTTGTGCCACTTCAGGGTGGTCTGGCTGCTTTCGATATATCCCAGGATTGCACTGGTCTGCTCTCGCAAGGTATCGAGCCGAATGGTCTTGGCAGCCATTAAGCGGCTCTTGTCAGGTAGCACGTCAGCCGAATTGATCGTGTTTTGTCCTACGCGTCTGAAGGCTTTCTCAATATCGGCCATTCGCGAAGTGAGGACTTGTTTCCAGTCGGCGAGCATCGTTTCGATTTTTTCAATCTTGACCGGATCCAGACCCTGTTTAATGTCCTCCACCTCCTGCACCCGCGAACCGATATTAAGTGTCGCCCCCACGCCTGGAACAAATGTTCCGACGCCGCGGTTCAGTAAGGTGTTGGCGGCATCGGCCGGCGTGAAACTCGATGAACGCTCTGTGATGCCGACCTTTTGATCAATGGCTGCGACGCTCATTGCCGAAGTTTGTGGAATCAATGGGACTGTCATATTTGCAAAGGACGTGTATTTGCTGGCGATCTCCTCGCCGATATCGCCGCTGATGTGCATGGCAATCATCTCCGACAAGAAGCCGACGGCGGCGGGCATAGCAGCGGTAAGTGTTGAGCCTGCGAACCCGCCGCCGAAATAACCAGCGAAGAAGCCGGCAGTGCCTATCAGTGATTCTGCAACAATATTCGCCAGCAGTTCAGTCCCGTACTGTCCGCTTGATACTTTCAGCATTTGGTCCAGCGTTGTGGCTGAGTAATCACCGAGAGTGGTCACGAAGTTTGAGAAATTGACGATATCGAATTTCTCTTGGCTGTTGCCTTGCACATCCACATAAGTTAACGGGTTGTTCAACACCATCGCATACAGATTCAACCCATCCACATCTCCGGCCGGATCGGCACTGACCCAACGCTGCAACCACGGCGCGTAATAGCGTGCGCCGTAGTAATACATGCCACTGACGTCCATCTCTTTGCCCGAATAACGGATGAATTTATAGCTGACCCCGGTCTCTGGAGGTGGGGTCATCCACGCCGTGGCGCCAAACGGGTAATAGCCTTCCTCGCTGATCAGTTGTGCTTGCTGATCCAGTTCCATCGCACAGGAACCGAGGTGATCTTCGAGGCTGTAACGCAATTGATCGCCGTCGATGTCTTTGGGATTGTTCTTTGCCCAATGCAGGCAGCGGGCGTTGCCGAGCGTGATGACGTGCAGTTCTTCACCGTTGTCGCGGGTGCGGATTTCAAGCCCCGGCAGATAGCGCACCTGGTGGAAATGCTCGGCGTTGGCAGCGAAGGTTTCGTGGCGTTTGAACACGCGCATACCCTGGCTGTAACGGTAGTACTCGGCATCATTGGAACCGCCATCGCGCTGGACCAGGATCACGCTTTCCAGCTCATCGCGGGTATTCCAGAGCAGCGGTTGGCCCGGTTGCACGGTCAGTTGATTGCCGTGGCGATCGAACAAAGTGTCGAAATCCGGCGGCTCGTCGCCGGTTTTCCAGCGCACCCCGCGATTGCTTTTCAGATCGATGAACATTTGCCGGGTCGAGTTGTTGCCGGTGCGTACGTGACACAGTTCGATCAGGTTGCCACCGTTGTCGTACTGGTAGGTCTGGGTGTAGTTGAGGCGATTGTTCGGGTCGCCCGGTTGCGGCAGGCCGGGAATGTCCGGCGGCGGGGCGTCGTCGTAGCCGGTGGCGCTGGTCAACCGATAGAGCGAGTCGTAGGTGAAGTCGCGGTGGCCATCGATCAACTGATTGGCGAAGTAACGTGGTTGAAAGGCGTGGTCTTCGATGCGGGTGATATTGCCGACGGGATCGTAGAAATATTCGAGGTTCTGCAGCACTGCTCCAGTGTCTTTGCGACTGGACTGAGTGTGCAGACGACTGTCTGCAGGGTCGTACGTCCAGCGACTGAGGACAAGATTACCGGCCTGCTGCTCGATGATCTGGTCGGCGGCGTTGTACTGCGCATCAAGCAACACGGGCTGCCATTGGCTCTGGCCGCTGATCAACAGTTGTACCTGCCGAAGGTGCCCGGCCAGGCCGTAGCGCGATCGTCGCCGATGGCCGCCGGCGTCGGTCTGCTCGAGCAGCGCGCCGAGCGAG
Organism: Pseudomonas sp. Mb7; assembly: GCF_054790525.1. Taxonomy (NCBI): domain Bacteria; kingdom Pseudomonadati; phylum Pseudomonadota; class Gammaproteobacteria; order Pseudomonadales; family Pseudomonadaceae; genus Pseudomonas; species Pseudomonas sp. Mb7. Next base: position 4,243,392 of record NZ_CP186501.1, on the reverse strand, counting down.
CTGAACACATGGTGAGTGGTGAACGGCTCGCCGTCGTGGAACGTGCGGGTTTCGCTCAGCGGCTGGCCGGTCAGGGAATAACTGTCCGTGAGCAGCGAACCGGAACGGTCTTTCTGTTCCAGCAACTGGCCGCGGCGGTTGTACCCGGCCTCGGCCGAGGCGTCGGCGTAAGTAAAAACGTCGACATTGGACTGACCATTTTCCTCGACCGCGATCACCCGCAGCTGCTCATCGAAGCTCGTGCGCCAATGGTTGTCGCGCTGATCCCAGCGTTGCAATGGCTCACCGGCCAGACCCGGCAGGGTCAGGCGCCAACCGGCGTCGACGCTGTCGGATTTCAATACCGTGCCGTCCAGGCTGTAAACCGTGGTCAGGCAGGGTGCCGACAAGCGCGAATCCCATTGCTCGATCAGACGGCCGGCGTAGTCATTCTGCTGACGGGTTACCAGCGCTACGGGGTTGTCGGCCGTCACACTGCGCAAGTACCCGACCTGCCGCATTGGCAAACCACGCGCATCGCTTACCGCCAGCGCAGGTGTACGGCGATGCACGTTGGCAATCATGGCTGCGATGCCTTGGTTGGCGATGACGGCTCGGCGGTGTCGTTGAAGTCTTCGCTGGTGTGATACCAAGGGTGGTACGTCTCTCGGGAAAAGTCGCCCTTGGCATTGACCATTCCGACCTGCCGGCTCTTGACGTCATAGCGAAGCTGATCGTGATGGCTCAGTGTGCGCAGGGACTGATCGTTGACGTAGGTATAGGTGTTGGCGAAAAACGCGCGGTACTGACGAACGGGCAAGCCTTTGTTGTTGTATTCGACCCGCTCGCTGATGCGCCAGCGCGGGTTGGCATCGACCACTTTGATCTGGCCATCCTCGACGATCAGCGAGCCGTCGGCGTCCACGGCATAGGCCTTGCCCGGATCGACCAATTGCTGGGTTTGCAGAGCCCGGCCAAAACCGTCGACGCAGGCTTTGGTGATCTGGATCTGCGCATCCACCTCGTCATCAGGGTAGCGGTCGGCACTGAGGATCACACTGTGCACCGGTTCGCGATGCACTGTTGCGATGGCGTCTTGCAGCGCCTGTTCATGAGGCGTCAAGGCGCCGCTGCGCCGGGTCAGTTGGCGGCGTGTACTGGCCCTGATGTGGCCGCTGGGCAGCAGATAACCCTGAGCGATCCATGCCAGGGCGGCGCGGGTGTCGTTGGCCATCTGCCCCATCCAGCTGAACAGATCCTTGCGCAGGGTACTCGCGGCTTTTTGCACGGCATCGGTCGGGTTGGCAATTGCCGTAGCCGGGCTCCGGTCCTCCGGAAGTTTGTATTCGCTCAGTGGCCTGAAACCCGCTTCCCTGTTGTTCTCTGAGCCATAAAAACTGGTGGCCAGGGGCTGATTGGAGGGTTCATACAACGCCTGATGAGTATTCAGGTTGGCATCGATGATTTTCAGCGGTTGCAGCGCGTGGTAGTCGTACTCGATGCAGGTGGTACAGCCATCTGGCAGTTCCACGAGGGTGACAGCCAGCGCATACGCGTCGTATACGGCGTGAGTGAAGCCATGGCTGAGGGTTTCGCGATAGCGCCGGACCTTGTAGAAACCGTCGAGGCTGGCGTATTCGGCGTAGCCGAAATTCGCCGACCACAGGTCATGCTCCGTGCTGCCCAAGGGATTTATCCAGAACAGAAACGGCATGGGCAGATAGCCGATCTTCTTCAGTTCGTCGCGCACGTTGAAGGGCGCAGGCAGCACGCTGTAAGCGTCCAGCGCCGTCTTGTCCAGTTGTGCCACTTCCAGTGGACCGACCAGGGCCTCGAATCCGGCAACGCCGTCGTCCAGCCGTTGGCCATCGGTACTCAAGTAGCGCTGTACAGACTGCGTGGTCAGCACCCGTTCAGCGTTCCAGTGCGCCGAATCCTCATGTGCCTTCAGGCACTCATAGGACACTTGCGCGGCTTCAAGCCCGGTGGGCAGGGTGCCTTTGGGCAAGACCAGTGCATTGCCACGCTGCTGATAGGGCAAACCGAGACGCCAATGCTGCCGGTCCTTGTCCAGATCGATGAACGCTGAACGGCTTTCATTCAGGTAGAACGATTGTTGCGCCGGGTCATGGGCGTCGAACCACCACTGCTGTACATCCGGGTCGTCGAACGGTGGTGCATCTTTTTCGGTCAGTCGCCGGGCGTAACTCACCGTGATGGCGTGCGTCGGCTGGCCGTAAGTGTTGTAGCGCAGGACCACATCGTTGCGACACATGGGGTCATCGACGAAACCGTCGTACTGGTAGCTGATCCTTTCCACCACCAGTGGCAGCAAGACGGCGGTGGCATAAGGACCTTGCTCGCGAACCTCGCGCACCTGATATCGCACTTCTTCTACGGCATAAGGCGTGGCAATCCCGGGGGCGTCCATGTCTGCATCAGCGTAGGTTTCGCTGCGGACCATCGAGCCGACCAACGCTCGGGAGAGCTGGTATCGGCTGTCTTCATCCTGCACCGGAATCAGTTCATCGGCATCGTCTTCCGGGTGATGGCGACTGAACAGGGTGTTACCCAGGGCTACCGCTTGTGCATCCTGATTGAAGTAGTCGTCGCGCGGCCGGTCCATCGATTGCCCGGTATGAAACCAGGTGCAGACACGCACCGGCTCGCTGAAACCTTCGCTCTCATCTGCTCTGGCGCTCTCACTGTCGGTTTGTTGCAACAGACCGAAACCGCGGAACTCACGCTCGCGGCTGTCGTAGACGCCTTCACGCCAAGTGAAGGTCTGAGTCAGGCAATTGCCAGTGATTTCATCCAGCTGCCGTTGTTTCTTGACCACCGCCACCGGGAACGGCAGGTGGCAAGCCGGCAAACGCTTAAGGGTGAGCAAACGGTGTTTTTCATCCAGCCATTCCTGCGCCGAACTGCGATAAGCGACGCTGGCACTGCAACCCATGTTGTTGTTACTGCTGGTCAACAGATACGGCTTGGCCGAAACGAAATCGTAGCGCCAATGCTGCGGCTGCATGTGCGTCACCGTCAGGATCAGACTGGCGCAGCCCAGGCCTTGCAGATCGGCGAAACTCACCTGACAGAGGCGATCGTAGCGCACGCCGTCGGGCCACGGCACGCTGATCGGTATTTGCTCCAGGCCGTTGCCGCCACGATTCAGGTAGATCTCGAAGGTATCCGACTTCAGATAAATCAGCGACGCGGCACCGGAGCCGTCGAGGTCGGCAAGGCGCACCCGGGACGAATCGAATTGCTCGTAGTTGAAGGGCAACTCGCTGATCTTGCGACCCTTGCCAAACCGGCCGTGGCCCAGGTTCGGCCAGCAGCGGATTTCGTCATGGCGTATCCGACACAACTCGGGCATATCGCTGCCCAGCAGGTTGCCCAACAGCACCAGTTCTGTGCGCGAATTGCTGAACAGTGGCAAGCGGTCGTCGTCGGGTTCGTGCAGCACCTCTTCAGGCGCGGCGAAGCCTTGTTCGCGCTCGTTGGCATACAACCGCACGGAGCTGGGCCCGATCAACGCCAGGCTACTCAAGCCGTCACCGCTCAAGTCGCCAAGTGTCGAGAGAGTGTTGAAAAACTCTGGTGGGAATTTGCCGAAGGGGACGAAGTCGGCAAACTCGCGTTGTTCTGTCAGGGTGCGAAAACCACTGATACCCGGTTGCGCGGTGACCCAATCGAGCCTTCCGTCCCCCGTCAGGTCGGTCAGCAGTTGCTGGACCGGACGGTTGCGATCGGCGAGCGGAATCTTTTCCAGTGCGGTCCATGGCCCATAGCCGATTTCATCGGTGCCCTTGGTCGCGCGTAGTGGTTCGCGGTAGTACCAGGCCTGGTCATAACGGCAGAGGAAACCCGGCACACCTTCGCCATAAAGATCCACACACTGGTAAAAACCACCGTCCTCGATACCCGGTTGAACATCGGGTTCGAAGAAGCGCGCCGGGGTTTTATTGATGTCGAAGGGGGCATAGTCGAACTCGACCGGCGGCGTGTTTTCGACAATGCCGCTCGCATCGAATGACTGATAGTGCGCCGCGCTGATCTGGCTGTAGGCCCACTGCGCGATATTTTGCGGTTGGTGATATTCCAACAGCAGGCGGCGTACCAGTTTCGGTTGGTCAGTCGATTGCTCGGGAAAATGATGAAACAGCAATGCCTGCTGGCAGAGTCTGCGAGTGCCCAGTTCAAAACCCTGACCGTGGGTTGAAAAGCTGTCTGGGCGAACGGTCCAGGGTTTGAGGGGGGCACCGTCATATGCTGGGATGTCGGTCAGTGACGTGCTGCGCTCGCCGTAATCGAACAGCAGATGAAAGTGCCAGCCCAGTTCGGCGGGATTGTCCGTCGTCCAGCTGTACAGATCGCTGCTGGCCGTGAAGTTGCCGTAACACACGCGGCGCAGATAACGCTGGGCGCGATAGTCACGCACGGGGGCGGGATCCTGATCATCGGCCTTGTATTCAAAGCAGATGTGTTCGCCGCGCGCGTTCATGCTTTCGCACAGCAGCCATGTGGCGATTCGTCCAGGAGCCTGGGGATCGGCAATTCGTGTGGCTTCGGTTTTGCCGTAAAGGTGCAGCGAGCCGTCAGCGCCGTGTATCAGCCAGAATACCGGTGGATCGGCTTCTCGGGTCTGCCGCTGCCAGCGCTCGCGCAAGGCAAAATCGCTTTCCACTCGAGGCCAATAGCGCACGACTCTGTGCGGGCCAATGTCGACGCCGTTGTAGACGCTTTCCTCTCGGAACTTGAGTTCACCATGCTCATCGAGCTCCGGCATCCACACTTCGCCATCGGCACCGACGATCTCGTCGTGATCGGTATAACGTGGCACGCCTTTGTTGGTTCTGCGATTGATCTGACCCACGCCGGCCAGGTGCCAGGAAAGGCCGAATGGACCGTTGCCACTCTGACTGCTGTAACTCAGCGAGAACTGAGGATCCCAGCCCCGCCCGGCAGACGTTGGAATCGGCAACTCGAACGAGGCGGCTCCGGTCGGGCCCACAGCGCCCCAACTTTTGCCGATGGTGGCGATCGATGCGCTTTTGGCGATGGAAGGGGTGGTGATGCTCAGCTCTTGTTGATCAGGCATGGTCGAATCCATTGCGCACGGGGTGGGCGTGAATGGACTGACGCTAACAAGAATGGCGGGTAAATGAACCTGTCAGATCTGACAGGTGCGCAAGATCATTTTGTATGCTTCGGCGCTTTTTTTATCGCGAACGGTTGGCCCCTGTGAAAACGGCCGGGTCATCGTTGCAGATGAACCGGCCGTTTTTATGGCAGCGAAGGGCTTATTGCACTTCTACCGCCAGGCTTTCGCTGATCTTCTGTTGCCAGATCGCAGGGCCGGTGATGTGCACCGACTCACCTTTGCTGTCCACCGCAACGGTGACCGGCATGTCCTTGACCTCGAACTCGTAGATCGCTTCCATGCCCAGTTCGGCAAACGCCAGCACTTGCGACTTCTTGATCGCCTGAGCGACCAGGTAAGCAGCGCCGCCAACGGCCATCAGGTACACGGCTTTGTTGTCCTTGATCGCTTCGATGGCGGTCGGGCCGCGCTCGGATTTACCGATCATGCCCAACAGGCCGGTCTGCTCGAGGATCTGCCGGGTGAACTTGTCCATCCGCGTCGCGGTGGTCGGGCCCGCCGGGCCAACCACTTCGTCACCGACCGGATCAACCGGGCCGACGTAGTAGATGAAGCGACCTTTCAGATCGACCGGCAGGGTTTCACCCTTGTTGAGCATCTCGACCATGCGCTTGTGCGCGGCGTCGCGACCGGTGAGCATTTTGCCGTTGAGCAGGACGGTTTCGCCCGGCTTCCAGCTCTGCACGTCTTCCGGGGTCAGGGTGTCGAGGTTGACACGGCGAGCCGACGGGCCGGCTTCCCAGACGATTTCCGGGTAGGCGTCCAGCGGCGGCGCTTCCAGCGAGGCCGGGCCGGAGCCGTCGAGCACGAAGTGTGCGTGACGGGTGGCGGCGCAGTTCGGGATCATGCACACCGGCAGCGAGGCTGCGTGGGTCGGGTAGTCCATGATCTTCACGTCGAGCACGGTGGTCAGGCCACCGAGGCCCTGGGCGCCGATGCCCAACTGGTTGACCTTCTCGAACAGCTCCAGGCGCATTTCTTCGATGCGGTTCTGCGGGCCACGGGCCTTCAGTTCGTGGATGTCGATGGATTCCATCAACACTTCCTTGGCCATGACGGCGGCTTTCTCGGCGGTGCCGCCGATGCCGATGCCGAGCATGCCCGGTGGGCACCAGCCGGCGCCCATGGTCGGAACGGTCTTCAATACCCAGTCAACGATCGAGTCGGACGGGTTGAGCATGGCCATTTTCGACTTGTTCTCGGAACCGCCGCCCTTGGCCGCCACGTCCACTTCCACGGTGTTGCCCGGGACGATGGAGTAGTGAATCACGGCAGGGGTGTTGTCCTTGGTGTTTTTCCGAGCACCCGCCGGGTCGGCGAGGATCGAGGCACGCAGGACGTTTTCCGGCAGGTTGTAGGCGCGACGCACGCCTTCGTTGATCATGTCGTCCAGGCCCATGGTGGCGCCATCCCAACGCACGTCCATGCCGACGCGCACGAACACGGTAACGATACCGGTGTCCTGGCAGATCGGGCGATGGCCGGTGGCGCACATGCGCGAGTTGATCAGGATCTGCGCCATCGAGTCACGGGCCGCTGGCGATTCTTCGCGCAGGTAGGCTTCGTGCATCGCCTGGATGAAATCCACGGGGTGGTAATAGGAAATGAACTGCAGGGCGTCGGCAACGCTCTGAATCAGGTCGTCTTGCTTGATCACGGTCATGAGTCGCGCTCCTCTAAAAGACGGGAACATTCAATAAGGTGCCTGCGGCTTGGGTGCATCGGTCGGTCGCAAGCACCTTTCAAGGCACGCCGGGGCTGCTGGCGCGACGCTAAAAAGGCGCGGCAGTATAACGCGCCTCGGTGGGGCGTACACGCGCCGGCAATCATTCGTTGGTCGCATGGGTGGGCGAATATCGGACAGCGGGTTTGCACTTCAAGAGCTACCCCCTCACCCCAGCCCTCTCCCCCAAGGGGGGCGAGGGGGAAAGGGAGCCGATCTTCATGCTGTTCAAACCTGTGCTCGACTCAAGAAAGGGAGCTGATCTTCATGCTGTTCAAACCTGTGCTCGACTCAAGAAAGGGAGCTGATCTTCATGCTGTTCAAAACCTGAGTTCGACTCAGGAAAGGGGGGCGATGTTCAGGCTGTTCAAGTCTGAGTCCGGCTCGGTATTTCAGGTCGGCGTATCGCCAACAATCGACTCGGTCAGTCCCCTCTCCCTCTGGGAGAGGGCTAGGGTGAGGGGCTTTTGGCGGTCTACGCAGGCCACACTTTTGACGTCAAATTTCGGGCCCGAAAATCGGTGGTCATTTATCGACTACGCCTCTAAAGTGGCAGCCGGTCTGTAGAGTAGGACACTCGGTCAGCCTCTTATCGCACGGTGAGTCAACGATTGACCCATAACGCCATTCAACGTCTTTTGCTCAAACGCTTTGCCCTCGCTGCGGCCACCTATGGATTGGCTTTGCTGCTGCTGTGGCTGGCGTTTTTCACGGGGCACTACGAGCAGTCCCTGACTTCTGTGGCCATCGGCAGTGCGCTGGTGGTGATCAGCCAGTCGGTGCTGTTCGCACTGTTCTGGAGTGGGCGCAACCTGCGCTTTGCCGATCCCAGCCTGACCGAAGCGCAGGTGTTGATCGGTCTCGGCTGGCAGACCTGGCTGATCGCCCATCTGGATGAAGCCCGCGGCGCCTTCCTGGTGTTCTACGTGCTGATCCTGCTGTTCGGCCTGTTCCATCTCAGTCGACGGGCGTTCATACGCTGTGCCCTGCTGGTGTTCTTCAGTTTCTGTGCCATCACGCTGTGGGACGGCTACTACTTCCGCTTGCGCGAGCCGGCGCTTGCCGCCTTGCAGGTGTGCATTCTGGCAATGGTGCTGGCGTGGCTGGTGCTGTACGCGCGCTTCGTCCAGGTTTCGCGGCAACGCCAGCGCCAGCGCCGGTTTGCCTTGCAGGCGCATCAGGACACCCTGCGCGGGATGATGCGGCAGCTGGAAGATCTGGTCGCCACCGATGAACTGACCGGGCTGTTCAATCGTCGGCATTTTCTGCGTCTGGCCACGCGAGAGCTGGATGAAATGGACGACGATGTGGTGCACGGTCTGGCGCTGATCGACCTCGACCATTTCAAACGCATCAACGACCTGCACGGCCATGCCGCCGGCGATCAGGTGTTACAGGCCTTCGCCGGCGTTGCCCAGGCGTGTCTGCGCGACGGTGATGTGCTGGCGCGTTATGGTGGTGAGGAATTCGTTGTGTTGTTGCCCGATTGCGACGCCGAACGGCTGACTGCTTGCTGTGAACGTCTGCGTATTGCCTTTACTGACGTTGAACTGGTCGGCCTGAATGTGCGCAACCTCAGCCTGTCGGCCGGCATGACGCTGTTGGTGTTGGGCGATGATCTGGACGACGCCTTGCAGCGCGCCGATCAGGCCTTGTATCGGGCCAAGCGTGACGGGCGCAATCGTTGTGCGGCCGCGTGGGAGAACGTCGATGCCTGAACTTCGCGTCGGTGAACGACAATGGTCAGTGGCAGCGGGCTGCAATCTGCTCGATGCCCTCAATCAGAATGGCGTCGCTGTGCCTTACAGCTGCCGCGCCGGCAGTTGCCATGCCTGTCTGGTGCAATGCGTGCAAGGCCTGCCCGCCGACAATCGGCCGGACGCCTTGAGCGCCGAACAGCGTCAGCAAGGCTGGCGCCTGGCGTGTCAGTGTCAGGTCGTCGAAGATTTGCAGGTGCACACCTTCGACCCGATCACCGATGGTCGCCCGGCAGTGGTCGAAGCGCTGGACTGGCTCAGCGACAGCGTCCTGCGCTTGCGTCTGACCCCGCAACGGCCGTTGCGCTACAGCGCCGGGCAACATCTGGTGTTGTGGATCGGGCACATTGCGCGGCCGTATTCGCTGGCGAGCCTGCCGGAGGAAGACCGCTTTCTCGAATTCCATCTCGATTGCCGCCAGCCTGGTGAATTCAGCGATGGCGCACGAAAATTGCAGATCGGCGATCCGATCCGTCTCGGCGAACTGCGCGGCGGTGCTTTGCATTACGATCCCGACTGGCACAGTCGCCCCTTGTGGCTGCTGGCCGCTGGCACCGGTCTGGGCCCTTTGTTCGGCGTGCTGCGCGAAGCCTTGCGCCAGGATCACCAAGGCCTGATCCGCGTCATTCACGTGGCTCATGACGATCGCGAGCACTATCTGGCCAAACCCCTGGCGGCACTGGCTGCGCAGCGGGAAAACCTCAGTGTCGAGCTGTGGACGGCGGCCGAGTCAGCCGCCGCTTTGGCGCAACTGCGCCTTGTCTCCCGGCAAACCCTGGCCTTAGTCTGCGGCTCGACGGCCAGCGTCGACGCCTTCGCGCGGCGTCTGTACCTGGCCGGATTGCCGCGCAATCAACTACTGGCTGACGTGTTCCTGTCCCGTGGTTGAGCGCTGATATTTCAGACGCGAGACACATCATGACCGAAGCCATCCTGCTGGAACGCGAGCGCGGTTTGCTGACCCTGCGCCTCAACCGTCCGGACAAGAAAAACGCCCTGACCCGTGCCATGTACAGTCGCCTCGCCGAGGCGCTGAAACAGGCCGATGGCGACCCGGCGATCAACGCCGTGCTGATTACCGGCAGCGCCGAATGCTTCACCGCCGGCAACGACATTGCCGACTTCATCCAGCAACCGCCGAGTGACCTCGACAGCCCGGTGTTTCACTTCATGCTCAACCTGCTTGAATGCCGCAAACCGGTGATCGCCGCGGTGGCCGGCGCGGCGGTGGGCATTGGTACTACATTGTTGCTGCACTGCGATCTGGTCTATGTGGCCCGCGATGCGCGGTTGCGCATGCCATTCGTCAACCTGGGTTTGTGCCCGGAGTTCGGCTCCAGCCTGATCCTTCCACGTCTGCTTGGGCAGGCCAAAGCGGCAGAGTTGTTGTTACTGGGCGAAGGCTTCAGCGGTGAACAGGCGGCGCAGTGGGGGATTGCGACCGAAGCATTGGGTAGCGGCGCTGCGGCGCTAAGCAAGGCGCGGGAAATGGCGCTGCGTTTCGATGAACTGCCGGCCGAAGCGGTGCGTATCAGCAAGCAATTGATGCGAGCGCCGGATCGCGAGTTGATTCGTAAGGTGATTGAGGAGGAGGGCGCATTGTTCACCCAGCGCCTTTGTTCGCCAGAAGCAATGGTGGCGTTGACCGGGTTTATCAAACGGCATTAAAAAGCCAACCCTCATCGGAACGCCGCCCGTGTAGAGACCGGTACATCCTTTACAAATTAGACCGGGGACATCGTTTACACCTTTACAGGCTTGAAACGCGTTTGGCGCCTCTTTCAAGCCTGCCTAAACAGTGGCTGCAAAGGTACAGTTCCCAAGCGTCATCAGCCACTTCCTTCAACGCGATGTCCTCTCCAATTAGAGCCTCTCCTAGAAAAATCAGCTGTCCTTTCCATTTGATTTCCCCATTTGACCGAACCTTGCGTACTTCAACGTCGGAACTGTATTCAAGCGCAGGCAAGTAACCAGGATAAGCGCGTGTCGATGGGCTATAGACAGATGCCGGCGGTTTCATACCCAGCGCGGTGTGCGGTCGGTGGTGGTTGAAGTCTTGGATGAATTCCTGAAAAGCCAACTGCTGGCGCACCAGGTTTTCCGCCGGTGGCACTGCTGCCTTTAGCGTTCGATGCATCCGTTCATGTCGACCATTTTGGTCGGGACGGCCAGGCGTAATCGTTTCGACATGGATTCCAAGCCTGATGAACCAAACCGATAACTTCGAAAGTCGCGCCAGACCTGTCGATGCGAAAGGAGCGCCATTGTCAGTGCGGATCACATCCGGCAGCCCATATTCTCGAAAAGCCCACTCGAAGCCTTCCCGCGTCGGCGCTCCGTGCGTACTGGGCAAAGCGCGACAGACGAATAAAAAGCGGCTCATCTGATCGGTAATGGTCAGCGGATAGCACCAATTGCCGTCCTGCATTTTGAACTGCCCTTTGTAATCAGCACACCAAGTCTGGTTGGGCGCGTCGACCGGACGCAAATGCGTTGGAGCACGGGGACGCGGGGGATAGGGCCGTCGCGCCACCACCAAACCAGCTTTCTTCAACCACTCCCCGGCGGTACTCGCCGCCGGCCATTGGATATGCGGATCGGAATCGCGCAGGCGATCAATGATCTGCTTGGGTCCCCGATCGGGATGTTCGTTTTTCTTGGCCAGCAGCGTGGCAATGATTTCGTCGGGCGTTTGATGAGGACAGTTCAACGGCTTGCGCGATTGCTCTTTCAAGCCATCTACGCCTAACGCTGCGTATCGTTCCAGCCACTTGTCGATGGTTGGACGGCTGACACCATAGCGCCGGCTTAATTGGCTCTTGGTGTAACTGCCGCCAAGCCAGTCGCTGACTAACTTCACTCGTTGATCCATTGGGGACTCTTGATTCCAGGGCATGGTCAGCACCTCCTGACCATGATTAATACCTGTAAACCATGTCCCCGGTCTCAAACGTAAAGGATGTACCCGGTCTTTACCCCCGCCCAGCCCTCTCCCAGAGGGAGAGGGAGACGACCGAGGTGTAATGCGCTACACATCGACTTGAAAGAAACGGTCGGATTCAGCGCAGAGCTATCAGGTCGGTGCAATTCTGCAATATCCCTCAATCGGTTCCCTCTCCCTCTGGGAGAGGGCTAGGGTGAGGGGCTTTCGATTCAACGCAGACAACAAAAAGCCCCGGCACTCACATGCCGGGGCTTTGGTTTTTCAGCGCGTCACTCAGACCTGCGGGTCGCCCACGTGCAGGATCTTCATGCCGTTGGTGCCGCCGGTGGTGTGGTAGCTGTCGCCCTTGGTCAGGATGACCCAGTCGCCTTTTTCCACAACGCCGCGTTTGGTCAGCTCGTCGATGGCCTTCTGGCTGACTTCGTGCGGTTCCAGCGAAGCCGGATCGAACGGAATGGTGTACACGCCACGGAACATTGCCGCGCGGGCCTGGGCTTCGCGGTGCGGGGTGAAGGCGTAGATCGGCACCGAGGAGCGGATACGCGACATGATCAGCGGAGTGAAGCCACTTTCGGTCAGAGCGATGATCGCTTTGACGCCCGGGAAGTGGTTGGCGGTGTACATGGTCGCCAGCGCGATGCTTTCGTCGCAGCGGGTGAATTCCTTGCCGATACGGTGGCTGGAGGTCTTGCCGGTCGGGTGCTTCTCGGCGCCGACGCAGATGCGCGCCATTGCCTGCACGGCTTCCAGCGGGTACAGGCCAGCGGCGGATTCGGCGGACAGCATCACGGCGTCGGTGTAGTCGAGCACGGCGTTGGCTACGTCGGACACTTCAGCGCGGGTCGGCATCGGATTCTGGATCATCGACTCCATCATCTGGGTCGCGACGATCACCGCCTTGTTGTGGCGGCGTGCATGCAGAATGATTTTCTTCTGAATGCCGACCAGTTCGGCGTCGCCGATTTCCACGCCCAAGTCACCACGGGCAACCATCACCGCGTCGGATGCCTTGATCAGGCCGTCGAGGGTTTCGTCGTCCGCTACGGCTTCGGCACGTTCGATCTTCGCCACCAGCCAGGCAGTACCGCCGGCTTCGTCGCGCAGTTGACGGGCGTATTCCATGTCGGCAGCGTCACGCGGGAAGGACACCGCGAGGTAGTCGACTTCCATTTCTGCAGCGAGCTTGATGTCGGCCTTGTCTTTTTCAGTCAGGGCCGGCGCGGTCAGGCCGCCACCGCGACGGTTGATGCCTTTGTGGTCGGACAGCGGGCCGCCGATGGTCACGGTGCAATGCAATTCTGTTGCGGTGGCGGTATCAACGCGCATCACCACACGGCCGTCGTCGAGCAGCAGCTCGTCACCCACGCCGCAGTCCTTGACCAGATCCGGGTAGTCGATGCCGACCACTTGCTGGTTGCCTTCGGTCAACGGATGGCTGGTGGAGAAGGTGAACTTGTCACCGATCTTCAGCTCGATCTTCTTGTTGGCGAATTTGGCGATACGGATTTTCGGGCCTTGCAGGTCACCCAGCAGGGCGACGAAACGGCCGTGCTTGGCGGCGAGGTCACGCACCAGCTTCGCGCGAGCCTTGTGCTCGTCGGGGGTGCCGTGGGAGAAGTTCAGACGGGCAACGTCCAGACCAGCCAGAATCAGCTGTTCGAGAACTTCCGGCGAGTTACTGGCCGGGCCAAGGGTAGCGACGATTTTGGTACGACGGACGGACATGCAAAGACTCCTGAGTTCAAGCGCTAGCGAAGGCTACTATGCTCTTGGGGTGTAGTCATTGTTCGTTTGCACTACTTATTACTTTCTTTATTGAACACGACGATTGGCGCAAACACTTCTGAAGAATTCCCGGCAGGGGTCGATACAGAGCACAAGACAGGAGAACCCCCATGCGATTGTTGCCCATTGCCGCCCTTGCCCTCAGCGTCCTCGCCGTGACGGGCTGCACCCGTTGGTCGATGAACCATCATTTGAACAACGCCTACAGCGCCTATGATCGCGGCAACTGCGAGCAGGTCATGCTTGAGTTGTCCAAGGTCGAACGCGCCAGCCGTGCCCGCCCGTACGTGTGGCCGGAAGTGTCGATGATGCGCGGCCAGTGCCTGGAACGGCAGAAAATGTTTGTCGACGCGGCGCAGACCTATCAGTTCATCATCGCCTCGTACCCGAACAGCGAATACGCCTATCGCGCCCGTGCCCGTCTGGAAACCTTGCAGAGCCTGGGCCATTACCCGACGCGCAGCGCCGCTGCCGTGGTGCGCCCGACCCGTTTCTGATGACAGTTGTCATACAAAATCTGGCCGTGTGTACAAGCTGAGCTATAGTCGAATAACCCGGATTCGGCACCGCGTTCTGAATCCGGAGCAACACCTGCGACTGGCAGTTGTAAGGTGACGGCGACGTAGCGACCGTCACACCGGAAGCGGGGAGAGCGAGCCTGCGACACAGGCACGTTCCGAAGCAAGGTGCGGCTCTGTGACGGAGCCTTGCATGGCGAACTGCGCATGTTTACCGAACGGATCGAACGGCATCAGTTGCCGTATTTCCTCAGAGTGTTCAACAGCGTCACCGACAAGCCCATCGGTTTTCTCGGCAACCTCTCCGAAGACGGGCTAATGCTCATCAGCCAATTGCCCATGATGGTCGGCGTGGACTTTCAGTTACGCCTGAAAATCCCCGCCAGCGATGGCTGTCAGCAGGTAATCGACCTCACGGCGTGTTGCGTGTGGTGCCATGAGGACGCCACGCCGCTGCACTACGACGCCGGCTTCGTCCTGCAACGCGCACCGCCGGAATTTGGGCAACTGGTGCAGGCGTTGCAGCGTTATTTCAGTTTTCAGCCGTTGCCGGCTTCGGCCTGATTCAAACCCGCTAAAAGCTTCGCGAGCAGGTCGCGCCTACCTTCGATTTGTGGTGTGTAACAGATCTTGTGGGAGCGGGCTTGCCCGCGAAAGCGTCTCCACTGGAACACGAGTCGCTCGGTCAAGCTGGGTCATACACCTGTTCGTTATTCAGCCTTTTCGGCTAGCCACATTCCCACTCCACTCCCTGATCAAGCGCCATCTCCAGATGCTGCGTTTTGCTTTTTTTCGGCCATCTCGCGCCTCACAGCCATCACCGAACCCGGCGTATCGAAACGCCTTGTCGACAAGAGTACCGTTGGTCGGGACTGTCAGGTTTGACAGGTGACATGTATTTGCAGGAGCGCTGATTCTGGAATCGGTTTTTAATTCACGAATGCGGGAGAAAGAACAGTGACGGATGATTCAGAAATTCCCCTTGGCTGGGCAGCGCCTACTTTTTCTCCCAATGTTAGCGGAACTCTTCAACAGTTCCCCCTGACTATTCGGGTCAACACAATACCGAACAACCTGACAAAGCGTGAGGTCCACTTCAAGCTTAATGGCAACCATTGGTACGAAATGGATCCAGGCTCAAACTCGAACGAGCAATGGTACGACGTCATTATTCCTGAAATAAAACATAGTGACCGTCTGGAAATACATACGCGTTACGTGGGGGGAATGGTGGGATCGGACTGGGGCTTCTCAGGGCAGTTCCGCATCATCAAGCCTTTGGGAATTATCTGGCCGCCTCAAAATAGTTTTGTTTCTTCATCAATAATTATCTCTGGCACCGGAGCCTGGGATAATCCCGTAATTGAGGTGACGACAGGCGACAAGTCTTTCAAAGGCACGCCAAACCTTGACGGGACCTGGTCTGCCGCATTGGAAAAACTTCCCCTCGGCAGACACAGCGTGCATGCAACACAGACTTTCGGTGGTAAAACTTCCAAATCCACGGAATGGAATTTAACGGTAATCGAGGAGCCGCGAATAATATCTCCGGTAAGCGGTGCAGTGATCGGTGAGGCAAAACCGATTGTTTCCGGCACTGGTGAAGTCTATGCAAGTATCAACCTCCACCGGCGAGGAAACCCCCTGGATAGATATGGTTCAGGAATTGTAGAGTTTGACGGTCACTGGAAAATAGAGCTGACCAAAGCGCTCTCATGGGGAAGTTTCATACTGGTCGCAGAACAAACGTTCGAAAAATCGACATTGCTTTCTAACCCTGTCGATCTCACGGTTAACCTTTCGCCCGTTATTTTAGATCCGGCGGCGGGTACGCTACAGTCTCAATCGTTTGACCTTTCAGGTGATTTGGCCATCCAGGGTGCCATCCTGGCTGTTTACATGGATTTGGGATCAGAGCACGTGGGGGAGGCCGCGGTTTCGGCTGGGACCTGGAGAGTGCCGGTAAATGTCCAGCCTGGACCCGCTTCACTCGTAGCGATACAAACTCTGGACAATGTCCCTTCACCTCGCAGCGCGCCTCGAGATTTCCGGATCCGGCCTCCCAAACTGGCAGAGCCTGATGTCACCTTTCTTCCTGATACAAGCTTGAAATTCTCCGGTACCGGTCATTACGACAAGAACCTGCGGACCGAAATCCAGTTCTCTACCAGCGACAGCTCGCTGCCTTTGCCTCCCAACGTCCGCGTCGATGCCCAAGGCGAGTGGGAAACTGCCCCCGTTGTCTGGCCTCTGGGCAGCTACGATGTGACGGTGATTCAAAAGATCGCCGACAACGCCAATGGCTGGATCGAATCGCTGCCGCTTGAATTCGAAGTCCACAACAACATGCCGGATATCACCGAGGCGAGCTACACCGAGGAGTATCTACCCGTCTTCAGCGGCGAAGGTTACACAGGCGCCACCGTCTCGCTCAGGTTTCCCGATTCAACCGAGGCTGCACGAAGTGTAGTGGTCGAGAACGGCAAATGGTCCACCCCGGCATTGGTGAAGTGGGGGCCAACCAACAAGCGGGAAGTCCGCATTACACAGCATCTGGGAGACCATTCCTCGCAACGTCCTTTCAGCTTGCACGTCACGATTCCACCGCTGGCGCCAGGCCTGGATGATCCTTCCGAGGAGGGGCTGGAGCCGATATTCAGCGGCACTTGTTGGTCTGAAGCGCTGGTGAAGCTCCGGTTCAGCGACGACGGCTTGGAGTACGAAGCGGATGTGGAGGGTGAGCGCTGGGCATTTCAGCGAACCAAAGCATTTGAACCCGGAGTCCTCCACCGCGTCACCGTTACCCAGATCGTTTTCGATCTCCCTTCAGTGCCGGCATCGAAAACCTTCACTGTCCACAGAGTCATGTTGCAACCGCTCATCGTCGCGCCGGTATCCGGCTCAGAAGTGGGATACGACGTCACCATTGAAGGTGATAACGGCATGCAGGGCGCGATGATGCAATTGCATGACAGCCAGATGGGAAGAACGCTGGGTGCTCCGCTCGAATTGCTTGAGGAGGGCAAATGGTCGATCGAACTACGCGATCTGGAGCTGAGGCCTTACTTCCTCCACGCGCAACAGATACTTAACGGGCAAGAGTCGCCCAACAGCGCTGTGCACGAACTCAAGGTGGTGGTGCCGCCGCCTCGATTCAGGACGCCGATCCCTGGCGGGAAAGCGCCGCGCACCTCGAAGATTGTTGGCACTGGCCGACCTGGCGCGCGGGTGGAGGTCTGGCTGGAAGGCGCTACTGAGCCATTGCTGACGGATATTGAGGTGAACGCGAAAGGCTGCTGGGAAGCCGAAGTGAGTTTGCCGGTGGGCAACACAACCATCTGGGCCTTTCAAACCTTCGTCCACAATGGCATTCCGCAGCGCTCTCAACCCAATGAGCGTTTGCGTTACAAGGTCGTGCCGGCGGCGCCGTTTATCGAGACCCCGTCTGCCGATGACCATGTTGGCCGCCGGGTCGTGGTGTCGGGTTTCGCGACGCCCGGCGACACCGTGACTGTGACGCTGGGTGGCGACCAGGCCAGCGCCAAGGTGCGGGAAAACCGGACGTGGTCGGTAACGCTGAAGCCTGGGCAAAACGAAGGCAATCATGAACTGGAAGTTGTGGCGGCTTACGAAGGGTTTGAATCCGATAGCGCGAAACGCACGGTTCAGCTGGCAACTTATCTGCCCACCATTGAGATACCCGCGCCGGGACGCTGGGTCAGCAACCCGGTGCTGTTTGCCGGCACGGGCCGTCAAGGTGTCGGTGTTCTGGTCGACCCGTTCAACCCGGACAAGACATGGGCAGCGTCGATTCAGGTCGACCCTGACTGGCAAGGCCTGTCTGACCAAGCGCTACCGTTGGGTGGCAACTGGTGCCGTTTCAAGCTGCAACCAAGCGATAGCGATCCGCTGGGTTCCGACTGGGTCGCCAGTGAGCGGTTTGAAATCGAATCAGCACCGACGGATAAATCACGCTTGTAAATTTCCGATGAACGGGCATTAAACCTGTCATTTCTGACAGTTGGCGGCTGCTGCGTTCAAGCGCTAAATCCTTATGGAACGCTAGGTCCGCCTGACACGACAGTCAGGCGGACCGGGCCCGTTATCGACTCAAGGAATGTGACCATGGCTGATTCACTCCGTCCCGCTGCGCAGTTGTTCATTCAGCTGTTTGGTGAGCAAACGTCCACTGCGCCAAACCGGCTTTCGAAGCTCTGGAGCTACGTTGAGCAGGGGGGATCATTTTTCCCTCTGGTCGAAAAGGGGCTTCCGGTGCTGGTCGGCGAGTACGGACTTGAGCAGGAAGAGGCGCGACGCTTTTTGCGCCGGGCCAACAGCCTGACGAGCTATGTGCGGCGTCGGTTTATTGAACATCACGAGCAGGCGGACAAAGTCGGGCCGACAGGACCGTCCAGTGGTTTGATGTCGCTCGTTAAGGGGCCGCAACTGGAGCGAATATTCGATCTGCAATTGGGAGCCAAGTGCCCCTCGGATTCTCTGGAGTCCATGTTCGGGCCTTCGGCGTATCTGGTCTTCTTGTATCGATTGATTCGAGACTTGATCGAATCCGTTGGTGACGACACCAAGCTGCCGTTGCATGAGCGTCGCACGGATTTGATGAAGTTGACGGTCGACAGTAAAGCGGTGAACGCGCCGGAGTCATCAGTCGACGTGATCGTACGCGTGCTACAGGCGTTCATCGCTGCGAACACGGAGGTTCCACTTGAACAGGCATTGATCAAGGCACGCTATCCCAACGGTCTGCCGTATTACCAGCATTGGATCACGGTTGATGGGGTTGCGGGTTTCAACGGACGATCAGTGGGGGATTTTGCCAACATCATTGACGAGAAATTTCCCAACTTCTTGCACTCCGGCTCCCTGACCAGGCTTGCCGCTGCGGCCCGGGCCCATGCCTCTCGGCTTGGCCCTTACCAGCAGCAGCTGCTTACTGAACCTTACAAAACCGTCGACAATTACGTTGCCTTCTATCTGGACAATTTTGACGTCGGAGCTCACATAGCTATACAGGGTCTCGCCTACATTTTTAGTTTGACTGAACATGCAAATCTAGTGGCAGAGGAAGTTATCAGTCTTTTATCGGTTGGGGATCACACACCGTGGCGTTCTGCCAACGTGAACTATCCCGATCAGACTCTTCTCCCGGAAAGTGGACGATCCGGCTCGGTTTACATCAATAACAACGCTCATCCGGCTATTGGTATCACCGCTCAGTCGGGATCCAGCTTCAATAAAATCATGATCGAACCCACAACCAGCGAGGGTTTGAATTTCTTTGATCGACTCAACCGCAAGTTACGCCTGGACAAATGGCTGAGTCTGCCCCCTGAGCAGACTGACGCCTTGTTGGTGGCGGCGATCAGGGCCCAGGCACGCGGCGCTGAAAAGCCTGAAGTATGGGCGATTTCGGTAAACGTGATCCACGCATTGGGCGTGTTTCAGCGACTGCGTGAACGCTACAACTGCACGGCAGCGGATTTCGCCGTGTTTCTCGATGAACTGTCACTGTACGGTCGCGGTGATGCACTGTCGCAGTTCGATCAGGTCTTCAACAATCAAGACAATTATCGCAAGCCGCTGAGACTCGACGGCACACCGTTTGCGCTGATACCGACATCGGATCAAGACAATCTGACGGTCAGCCAGCTATGCAGTGGTTTGGGCATTGATCTTCAGACTTACCACTACCTGGCATTGGCGATAGCCCAGGCTCATGACCTTACCGATAATCTGGTGCGCAGTCCGGCGGTCATTTCCAGTTTTTACCGTTTGGTAAAACTGCCCCGGCTGTTGAATATCACGCCGGTCGAAGGCGTGTTGATGCTCAGTGTGCTGGGGGGAGAAACCTGGCTCAAAGGGCTGGCGGGCAAGCCGCGTATTGTTGATGTGGCGGACGATGACAGCCGCACTGACGCCACGGCTGGCGGTCCGGGCGTGCTGAGCCTGATCGAAGCCATGCAGGCCTGTGTGCAATGGTGTGAGCAAAGCAACATATCGGTGTTGTGGATGTTGCAGCACGTGAGTGCACCACTGCGTCTGAGCGACTTCTCCCAGCAGGATCAGCAGTTCTTCGACAAGATCGGCACCCTCCTGCCCAGCGCGCGTTTATCCAACAATTCATTTCTCGTGGCCGGTATCCCGCCGGCCGGAGGAAGCGACTGGCTGGATTTATTGTCGATTGACAGTGAGGGGCTGGCGCCGGTTGTCGATGCCAATGGCCTGATACTGGCCACTGCCATGACGCCGGAAGATTATTCGGCCTTTGCCCGCGAGAAGCTCGAATGGGCCGTCAGGAACGGCCTGGACATTGAGGAAGCCCAGGTCAGCGTCTTGGCCGAGATCATGCTCACCGTTCTTCTGCAGGCCAGAGACGCTCAGGTTTCGCTGGTCAGGGAGTCGCTGGCAGTCTACGCCGGCATCGAGGGCGAATTGGCCATTCTGGTGCTGAACTGGGTCGATGCTTCGGTGTACCAACTGTTGCGCCAGGTGTATGACCGCACTGACCTCGAACCGCCAGCGACGCAGCGCAGGCGCGACGAACCTTCAGATCCGTTACTCGAATTGCTGGCTGTTGTGCGCCAGCGCGCCGAAGTCGTTTCAATGCTGGGTTTGAGTGCGGCCCTGGTCCGGGATTATCTGGATTATGGATATGAGGCGTGGGTCGACCAAAGCATCATCATCATCGATCCCTCTCAAAAATATGTGTTCTCGGTGCGCATACTTTACGCGATGACCACGCTGACCCGCGCGTTCAGCATGAGTGAACAGCCGGAGCAGAAATTGCTCGACTATCTGCGTCAGGTCCATTCGCTTCCTGCCCGACCCAGCGAGGATGCATTGCGGGTGGTGCAGCAGGCAGCAGCCATCAAACTGGCTGAATTCTTTGCCTGGAGCGCGCAGGAAGTCAGCGAATGTGTTCGCCATATCGATCCTGAAACCCAAGTGTTGAAAACCCTGGAACAACTGGATCTGCTGATGCGCGTTTACCAGTT
Organism: Pseudomonas sp. Mb7; assembly: GCF_054790525.1. NCBI lineage: Bacteria > Pseudomonadati > Pseudomonadota > Gammaproteobacteria > Pseudomonadales > Pseudomonadaceae > Pseudomonas > Pseudomonas sp. Mb7. The sequence continues at coordinate 4,222,509 of NZ_CP186501.1, read as the reverse complement.
GTCGATGCAGACCGGTATGGATGCCCGGACCATTTTGCGGATTGGAACCTTGCCGGAGACAACCGATGCCAGCGAGGCCTATGCCCAGGCAGCTGAACTGGCTTTGCTCAGTCAGACCCAGACGCGTGTGCCTGTCGTGCAAGCACCGGGCGAACTGAAGCAGTTGGTCAGGATGACTTGCGCAGTAGAACCGACGGAAGTCTTCGCTAGTAAAAAAGATGAAAAAGCGATCATTACGATGACGCTCACCGACGCCCGAGGCGCAGCGTTGAAAGGCATCGCTGTTGATTGGCACTCCGAGCTAGGGACCATCAGATCGGGCATCACCGATCCCGAAGGAGTCCTCACGGCTGAGTATTTTCCGGGCACAGTCTTGGGCACGGACAGACTTTATTTTTCCCTGAGCCTGCTCGAGCCTGAGTGGGCAGTGAGCATCGACGTCATCGCCCACGCCGAGAGCATGAATTTCCCGACCGGGCTGATGTCTCCGGTGCCAACGGAGGTCGTGCCGCTTGGTCAGGAAATCACACTCTACGCCACGATGGTGGACCAGTACGGAAACCTTGGGGCCAACATGCTGGTGGGCTGGGCCTGGGAGGTAGAAACAGATCCCGAAGAAAGGCCAACGATCCGTCCGAAACAGGGTTTCACCAATCAGCAAGGTCAAACCACGGTTTATATCACCAGCGATTTCAGCGGTGAATTCGAAGTCGGTATACGCAGCCTGGCAAGCGGGAAGGGGACTGTCTTCGAACCCATCCGATTTGGGGGGACACAAGGCCGCACCCACTCACCTGAACAAGCGGCACCGCCTTCCGCCAGTGACGCGGGAACCTCTTCCACGGAGCAAGGATCATGACATCGAACAACATTGGCCTGTTGCAGGAAAAACGTCGTACCGCGTTGCTTGAGTATTGCATCGGGCAAGTAAAGGCGGAGCGTTACCCGCCTTTGCTGACCCCAGAGGACGTGTTCGAATTGCTGCGCATCGACCCGTTGGACAGTGCTCGTGTGCAGACGTCGGGGGTGGCCGAAGCGATCAGTTGTGCGCAGCAATATATCAGTGCGGTGTACAACAAAATGGAGCCCGGTTTCGAAAACCACGAGTTTCCCCCCGAGCAGCTGGAAAACTGGGCGCTGTACAACAACTACTCGGACTGGGCTGCAGTGCAGATGATCGCGCTCTACCCGGAAAACTACATCAATCCGTTCGTCCGTCAGCGTAAGACGGATCTGTTCAAGGCCCTTGAAAACAACCTCAACCAGGCCCGTTTGAGCAGCGATTCGGTTCAAGCCGCGCTACAGGATTACTTGCAAGCCTTCGAACAGATCTGCGATCTGGATGTTGTCAGTGGCTACATGGACGGCACGACCCCGGAGCGCGCCGATTATTACTTTGTCGGGCGTCAGCGGGTGCCGCCGTTCCAGTACTTCTGGCGCAAGGCGCAAATCGAGATCACGCCCACGTGTGTGGCCGTCAACCCGGCGGCGTGGAGTGAATGGAAAGCGGTGGATATTCAACCTGCCGGGCGGGTGCTGGACATGCGTCCGGTGGTCTGGAATGGCCGACTGTGTCTGGTCTGGGCGGAGTGGCGGGACAAGGTCGGCGAGATCATCAAAGCCGATCCTCCGGATCCCGATAAGGACGACAGATCCCGATTTGTGCCCCATCAACTGGATATCAATGTGGCCTTCATGAGGCAGAACGGCCAGTGGTCGGCGCCTTTGAATTTACTCCATGGCGAGTTTGATGACGATCTCTCTGCAGGTGCCCGGCTGATTGCAACTGTGTGGGTCGACCCTCAGAATCCCAAAGGCAAGCTCGGGGTATTGCTGGACAATGATAAAACCGACACAGCTGCCTTGAACGAGACCGCGATCATCGATGTGTTGATGCGCCCTGATGTTGAAGACGGTGGTACCTGGCTGGAGCTGGCCAAGAATGAGCGATTTGTTTCTGCCTTGACGGTTCAGCACCCCTTGGGTCTTGAGGTTACTGTGGTCCCAAGTGAGTCACCGTCAGGCTCCATGGCAGCTTTTCTGGGGCTGAACGTCTTCGCCATGCGATCGGGTAATGATGATGTGCTGACGGTTGAGGGCTTTTGCAGGTCAACAGGGTTACCAGGCATCGAGAAGACTGCGTTTACCTTGCAGTTGGAACTTGCAAATATTGACGACCCTAAACCTGTGAAAAGTGATGTTGCAATCGCCGGCGATTGGACAATGCAGTTCTTGGATACCTTCAGTCGACCAAAGGGAACGTGGGACAACGTCAGGTTCACTCTAAAGAATGATATTGAAGGCTTTGGCGGTAAACAGTTTGACTTGACGATTGTCGAACTCTCGGATTTTCTCGCGCCAACGCTGCTGAAAAACACCTCGGATGCCGCTCAATTCCTCGACTTTCAACTTGGCGATGACTGGGCACTGCGCTACGTTCGGCTCAATTCGCTGTTCGGCCCCGAGTTGGTCACACGCTCCACTGTCTCTCCAGCGACTCTGATTAATTGGGACTCCCAGCATCTGTCCGAGCCACCGCCTACCAGTGTTGATTTCGAGGAACGCAATGGCGCTTTCGACGGTGCCAACGGGTTGTTTTTCTGGGAGCTGTTTTTCCATTTGCCGCATTTGATCGCGACACGCTTGCGTGATGAAGAGCGGTTTGCCGAAGCACAGACGTGGTTGCATTTCGTCTTCGATCCCCGGGCTACTGCCGACAGCAGCTCGGTACCCGAGAAACCGAGCTACTGGCGCTGTCGACCGTTGATCAACGATTTGGGCAATGCCGGCTGTGAATCCTTGGCGCCCGCCGACCCGGATGCGATTGGATATTCAGCGCCTGTGCATTTGAGGCTGCTGATGTTCATCGAATATGTGAAGAACCTCATGGCCTGGGGGGACTGGCATTACCGCCAACTGACCCGCGAAAGCCTGGTGGCGGCAAAGCTGTGCTATGTACAAGCGGGATCATTGATGGGCAAACCGCCTCTGACTCAAACGGTGAACTTGTGGCAGACCGCGACGCTGGAGAACCTTCTGGCCCAAAGTTGCACGCGTACGGCACTGGAAGATTTCGAGCAGACATTGAATTACAGCCTGGCAGATGTTCCGGGCGGCTCCGATACGGCTCCCATGCTGGGCATGTTGGGGTGTCCGCCGTTCAGGGCACCCATCAATGATGAGTTATTCAGTTGGTTCAACCAGCCGCAGTACCGCATGAACAACTTGCGCAACAACTTGACCATTGATGGCAAGCCCATGCTCCTGCCGTTGTTCAACCCACCGACTGACCCGAATCAATTGCTGCGCGATCTGGCCGCAGGTGGTGTCGGTGGCGCCAGACCGATGGGCGGACGGCTGGTGGTGATTGCGTTTCGCTGGCGCACGATCTTCGAGGTTGCCTTGCGTGCGGTGCAGGCCTTGCAGGATTACGGCAGCCAGGTACTCAATCTGCTTGAGCGGCGTGATCGTGCCGAGCAGGAAGAGCTGCAGCAAAACCATCTGGTGGAGTTGGGTAACTACGCCAAAACCGTGCAGGAGCAATCCATCGCTCAGTTGGAAGCGAGCATGACGGCGCTTGAGCAGAGCCGGACAGTGGCTCGGGAACGGGCTGCTGCTTACGCAGCCCGCTATGACGAAAACGTGTCGGCTGTCGAATATCAGGTCATGGCAAACCTGGACCAGTCCAAAGAGCTGGCGCTGACTGCCAAAATCCTCAAACCGGTAGGCGCGGCCTTGGCGGCCGCGCCCAATATCTTCGGTATGGCGATGGGCGGGTTTCGTATCGACAAAGTTACGGATGCCATCTGCTTTGGCCTGGAGATAGCTTCGTCGATGCTGCAAATCGATGCCGACAAGCAAGCTACCACCGAAGGCTATCGCCGTCGCCGCAATGAATGGGGGTTGCAACGCGATCAGGCGCTGGCAGAAATCGCGGCCATCGATGCGCAAATCGTCGCGCAGAACCATGCGATTGATGCGGCCAGAACCAACCTCGCGCAAACGCTACGAGCTAACGCTCAGGCGTTGACGATGTACAACTATCTGAAGAAGCGCGCGACCAATGCCGAATTGTTCGGCTGGATGCTGGGCCAGCTCAAGGCCTTGCACTATCAGGCTTACGACGCAGTAGTCAGTCTGTGCCTCAGCGCGCAAGCGGCGATGAATGCCGAAACCGGCGATTACGATTCCAATATTCCCTTGCCGCAGGTCTGGCAGGATCAACGCCACGGTTTGACCGCTGGCGAGCATCTGCGCGCGTTTCTGCTGCGCATGGAATATGAGTACCTGCAGCGCACCGAGCGACGGCTTGAACTGGTAAAAACCATCTCCTTGCGTCGCCTGTTCAACGATGCAATAGACCCTCAGCTCGGTATCGGTAGCTGGGAGGCTGCATTGGCGCAATTGCAGACGACCGGCTCGCTGGAATTCAAACTCACCCAACTGCTGTTCGATCGGGATTATCCGGGACATTACTGCCGGCAGATCAGTTCGGTGGAAATCGACTTGCCAGTGCTGGCGGGACCTTTCGAGGACGTGCGCGCGACCTTGCTGCAGGTCGGCAGTATGACTGCCAGCCGGGCTTCGGTGCAGTCAGTGCAGTACTTGCACAATCCGGATCCTGAGGAATTGGCCCCTTCCGATATGCTTTTCAACTTGCGTCCGGGCCAGCAGATTGCCTTGTCGGTGGGTATTGCCGACAACGGCATGGCGGCGGCGAAGCCAGATGAAGGTTTGCTCTATCCATTTGAAAATACCGGTGTGGTGTCCGCCTGGGAGCTGAAATGGCCATGGCATAAAGAACCGCCGCAGGAGGCCATGCTGGGCTCGATGAACGATGTCATTTTGCGCATTCGCTATACGTGCAAGAGCGGAGATCAGTCGTTTACCGATTCGGTGAAGGAGTTGGTCAATGCAGCACAAGAGGGCCCGGCCGGCAAGGGCAAGGGCAAGGGAGTGCGCAGTCATGAATAATCCTATCGTTCAGGTGAATGAAAACCTGGTGTGCAACGGTGATTTCGAAGAAAGGTTCGATTGTTGGGCAAGGACGGGGGCGGTTGCCATAGGCCTGGCGTATTACGACAACACGCCTGTCAAACACATCAAAGCGCCGAAGGGCACGGGTGTCACGCAGGACGTCAGACTTCCCAGAGATCCTGATGGCAATGGTGCTTATTGGCTGAGTTTTCTGTGGGAAAGCAGTTTCAGCCAATCAGGCTGGGTGAGGATTTCTCAGGGAGAAATCGAGCATTACCGCATCGAACTCAAACCCGTTGGTAAACCTGATCAGGCACAACAGCGCGAGGGTTTCGGATCAGGGCCAGAGAGGCGATTCAGTCCGACCCTGCATGAAGTGGAACTGACATCGGACATCTCAAGCTCAAAGCCGCTGCGCATCGAAATATACAGCTCGACAGAGTCTTCAAGTCCATTTGGCGAACTCTGGGTTACACGCGTCAAAGTCGAGTTGAAACTCGCGCCACTTGAGTTGCAGGAAGTTGAGCTGGACGGCATGTCGTTCCCGCCCTTGCGCAAAATGTACCTGTGTCAGGGCGCCAGCAGGGGCGGAGCTTTTGGCAGCGACGCATTGATCACACCCCACGTACTCGGTTTTGTACCTGTGCCGGATAACCCTTGGGACGGCACCCCGGTTGCATTGAGCATCGACAATAACCCGCAGGGCGCGATTGTCGCGACGCCTGCTTGGGACACCCAGCAATCGCTGGACGTGCCATGGATGCTCGATTGCCCGTTAATCGATGATCAGGACTACGAATTCACCCTGAGCTTGCGCAACCGTTACACCGCGCAGGCCTACGAGATCCCCGTATCGCTGGGGCATCATCGACTGATTTTTCGTGAGGTGGTCGAGGCCGCTTACTACCCGTTGATTGAGCAAAGTGTCCGTTTGGGTGTGCAAGTAGCGTCGTATTACACCGGCCAGCCATTTGCCGGGCTTACGGTGAACTGGGCGACCGCCGAACACGGGGTGTTGGCGGCTACCGTTACTGATGAACAAGGTTGGGCTTACTTCGATTATGAGGCGAAGGCAGCAGGGGACTTCGTTATTGAAGCCTCTGTGGTCAGCCTTTATTACGAGCAGGGTGTGTGGACTCAGACGTTTGACGTACTGGTACTGGGCGAGGATCCGTGGGCACGGTTGACTGTCCGTGAAAACAACGAAATCAGGGACTGGATTGATAACAGTTATCCGAACCGGGGTTCTACCCATTCCATTGATGTAATGCTGGCGGCCAACAGTCGTCTGCGAGGCAGCGACTTCTATCTGCATTGGCACGGTGACAAGCCTGGGCAACTGGGTGTCGTGGTCAGTCCGCCACTGGAAACATCGGTGCCCATGCCGATCGATGGAGGGGGCACTGCATCCTGGACGCTGAACTGCGAAGACCGGCGCGACGGGATATTCGAGTTGTCACTGGTCTGCTCGAAGCTGTTGTTGCCGTCGCCCAGAAAACGTATGTCGCTGGCGCGCAACAGGATCAGGATCAAAGAGGTACGTCAGGCCGAGAATAGTCCGGTGGTGGAGGAACACGAATATGCGTACCTGCGCTTGCAAGTGGTGCATGTTACTGATCAGGGCGACGGCGAACCGGTGATCGGTGCGCTGGTCGAGTGGCAAACCGCCTACAGCGTCGTGCAAAGCCAAACGGGAAGCGGTGGTTGGGGGAGCCTGAAGTTTTACACCAGAGAACACGGGATTCATGCGATCACCGCGGCGGTCCGAGCGCATGAATCGGCCGAGTCGCATGAGTGCGAATTTAGCGTGACCGCGATTGCCAGGAGTTCATGGAAAGACAAAGTCAACATCACGTTTGATCGCGGCTACATCGACAATGTTTGGGGGCTTTTCTGCCGACGAGGCCAATCCCATTCCCTGCAGGTCACGGCGCTTGCCGACAGTCCTCTTATCGGCCAGGAAATCACGTTGGCATGGGGCATTGACGACCCAGGCATCGGGTTGGTGGTGAGTGAACTTGGCGAGCCCAAGGTATTGCTCGCGGATGAACCGCTGATCTGGACCCTGAGCTCTGAGTTCATAACGAGCCGCAGCAGTATGTTCGGACTTCGGTTGTTGACCGATTCACTTGAGGATCGGGAGTTGCTCGGTCGCTTGATATCACCGGATATTTACGATGAGTTCACGCTCGTTCTGGATCAAATGCGCACCGACAAAGGTCAGTCGCTGTATCCCTGCATTGGCGCTGTGCACCGATATATTTTCAGAACGAATGCGTTGAGCCCATTGGTGGGTATTAACATGGAACTGAACTGGTACGGCAGCACGGCGGAAGAGCTGGGAATCGTGCGTAATCCTCCACAGGGAAGCATCAATTATATTGATGAAAGTGGCATGACCTGGACACTGGATTGTTCCGCTAGCCGTGGGGCCGGGGAGTTCGGTCTACAATTCTTGACTGGGGCTGGCACGATTGATGTCACCAGAATGCACTTGGGCCACAACAAACTCAGCATTGAAACCGTACGTGAGTCTGCCGTTTTCCCGATCGTGGGTCAGGACCCAGCATGGATGTGGGCGAAAGTACGTTCGGATTTCTCGGAAGCTGCCATGGTTCAAGTGCCAACGCAGTGGAAGGTGGATGGTCATTCTGAAGAACATGTGACTGCTGACGATGGCTGGGCAGGCTTTGCGTATGGGGCAACCACAGGCGGATCGGCAACGGTTGAGGTGTCTGTCAGCAGTCCGTATGACAATGCTACTGATACACGTTCGATGGAGGTCTGTTCGCTGGCCGACGATCCGTGGGCTCGATTGCAGTTCAGTATGGACAACGGGCCTGCACAGCCTTTCGGCCAGGACACCGGTTTTGCGCGTCGCAAACTGACCCATAGAATCGATGTAACTGCCCCGCAAGACACCTTCTTGTCCGGTCGAAATTTGACGCTGGGCATGGTCGGCACCGGACCTGAGGCACTCGGCATTCGTTTTACTCAGCCAGTACTCGGTTTGCCAAGGGTCTTTAGCCGCGAGGCGGGATTCACCGATTCCTTCATGGTCGATGACAAGCGTAACGGCAGTTTTGGCTTGTTTCTGGCCTGCGAAAGCCTGGCTCGATGGTCACCAGTCAATGCAATGTCGGTGGGCGAAGGCGCCCAAGTGGTGAAAATCGCCGAGCGTTCGCGGGTTAGCCAGACGCTGTACTGGGGCGAGGCTGTGTCCGAGCAGATCACCGTTGTTTCGGCCATCAGTGGCAGGCCGATGGCGGGGATGAACGTTGTCTGGCGCAGTGCGGATCTTGGCGAGGTGACGACGACCACCAACTTCTATGGCGAGGCGCGGATCCGCTTTGTGCCCAAGACGCCCGGAGCGGCGCAACTGACCGCGACGGTGGGGGACGCGCAGTATTCGGAATCGATTTCGTTGTCGTATTTCCTGCATGAGCCTCGACAGATCAAGGAACTGGTCAGTGATGACCCGAGCGGTTATCCGGGGCAGGAAGTTTCAGCCCGGGTTTACGTCGTCTCGGCCATTACCGGTAATCCCTTGGCAAACGTTGAGGTCAATTGGGATTTTCTTGGAGTCGACATCGCGCCGACGACAACCGATAGCGAAGGTATCGCCAATGTCGTGTTCCGACTTTCGGCTCTTCAACCCGGTCTTCTCTATGCAGGCGTTCGGGGGGGCTTGGCTGGATGGGAGGTCAGTTTGATTCCTTTTACGCTTAAAGCGCACGAGCGAATGATGACTGAGATCAGCGGCAGTGGCAGTTACCCGGTTGATCAATCTGTGCCTGTCTCGTTCAGGATTGTATCGATCCCCGACGGCAAGCCTATTGTCGGCCAAAAAGTTCTCTGGGTACTGAACAGTGTTCCCGATGGCTCATCATTTTCAACGGAAGATGGATGGGTGAGAAAAAGTTATTCGTCGCAAGGAATGGTTGGCTACAAGACCATTCGTGCTTCTGTTGTCGATGAGCAGGGGGCGGTACTTGATGAAGAAGTATTCCGGCTTCAATTCTTTGACTCGGAGTTGCCTTGAACCTCGTACAGATATCAGTAGGGGATCATGCGGTTCCGCTCCTTTTCCAACTCAGATACTGCGTCACCAGTTCGGCCCCCAACTCGGCGGGCCGGACATCCACCACCGGAACGCCATGAGCACTCAACCGCTCATGGAGTTCTGCCCGCTCATTCAGGTAACTCACCGTGCCGCAGTAAGCCAGCGCTTCGGGCAGCGTTTGCACCGTGGTCTGGCGTAACGTATCCAGCGTCTCTTCGCGCAGGCTGGCGACCAGTACCCGATGTTGTGCGCTCAGGCGTTTGACCGCGCTCAGCAGTTCCTCATCGTCCTCATCGCGCAGGTTGGTTACCAGCACCACCAAGGCCCGGCGCTTCTGTCGCGTCAGCAGTTGATTGGCGGCGGCCTGATAATCGGCAGGGCGCTGCGTGCTGTCGAGGTCATAAACCGTGTTCAGCAGTACATTCAGTTGTGCGCTGCCTTTGACCGGCGCGAGATGGCGTGGGTGTTCGCTAGCGAAGGTACTCAAACCCACCGCATCGCCCTGACGCAAGGCTACATAACTGAGCAACAGGCAGGCATTGAGCGCGTGGTCGAAGTGCGACAGTTCATCGTCCTGGCTGCGCATGCGTCGGCCACAGTCGAGCATGAGGATAATCTGCTGATCGCGCTCGTCCTGATATTCACGGGCAATCGGTGAGCGTTGGCGTGCGGTGGCTTTCCAGTCGATCTGGCGCAGGCTGTCGCCTTCACGGAATTCGCGCAGTTGATGGAATTCCAGGCCCTGACCGCGCCGTTGCCGTTGGCGCACGCCGAGCTGGCTGAGCCAATTGTCCACCGCCAGCAACTCACCGCCGTAGAGCCGGGCGAAGTCGGGGTAGACGCGGGTCTGGTCGCTGACCCTGAGCAAGCGTTTGCCTGACCATAATCCCAAGGGGCTGGGCAGGTTGATTTCGCACTGGGTGAAGTTGAAATGACCGCGTTTGAGCGGGCGCAGACGGTAGCCGAGCAGGCTGCGCTGGCCGGGTTGCAATTCAATCGACAACGGCAGGTTTTCGAAGCTCAGGCCTTCTGGCGGATGGTCGAAGAGTTGAATGTGCATCGGCTCGCTGAAGTCGTGTTCGATTTCCAGGCGCACCTCACTCCAACGGCCGAGTGCCAGGCTGCCGGGCATCTGCCGAGTGATGCGCGGTGTTGGCAAACGGTGCAGACGCAACGCATCCAGCGCCGCCAGAGCCAGCAGCGCGAGCAGCAATCCCCAGTTGATCGATATCAGGCTCGCCGGGATATCGATCTCCAGTGCGCGCAACGTGCCCAGCACAATGCCGATGAGCAGCAGGAAGGCCAGCCAGATCAACAGCAGGCGCGAGGGTTTCACAGGCGCGGCGCCGGAACTTGGTCGAGTAATTGTGCGAGCACCTGATCGACCTGCAGGCCTTCGATGTCCAGCTCCGGCGCGATGCGTACGCGATGGCGCAGCACGGCCAGCGCGCAGCCCTTGATGTCGTCGGGAATCACGAACTCGCCGCCACGCAACAAGGCGCGGGCACGGGCGCAACGCACCAGAGCAATCGAGGCGCGCGGCCCGGCGCCCAGGGTCAGCCCCGGCCAGGTGCGCGTGGCGCGCGCCAGGCGCACGGCGTAATCGAGAACCTGATCGTCCAGTGGCAAATCACTGGCAATCCGTTGCAGGGCTTGCACATCCTTGGCCTGCAACACGGTGCGCAGCGGTTGCACATCGAGCATGTCGGCGCGGGTCGAGCGGCAGACCTGGCGCACCATGTTCAGCTCCTGATCGGCGTCGGGGTAGTCCATGCGCACCTTGAGCATGAACCGGTCGAGTTCGGCTTCCGGCAGGGGATAAGTGCCTTCCTGTTCGATCGGGTTTTGCGTTGCGAGAACCATGAACGGTTGCGCGATGGGCAGGGCACGACCTTCGAGTGTGACCTGACGCTCTTGCATCGCCTCGAGCAAGGCAGCCTGGGTTTTTGCCGGGGCGCGGTTGATCTCGTCGGCCAGCAGCAGATTGGTGAACAACGGGCCTTTGCGCAGCTTGAACTGCTCGGTTTGCAGGTCGTACACGGCATGGCCGGTGACGTCGCTGGGCATCAGATCCGGGGTGAATTGAATCCGCGCAAACTCGCCGCCGAAACAACGGGCCAACGCCCGCACCAGCAGGGTTTTGCCCAATCCCGGCACACCTTCGAGCAGCACATGACCGCCGGCGATAAGCGCCGTCAGCACGTCATCGATCACCTGGTTCTGGCCGATCAACGCTTTTTGCAATTCGCCACGTACTGCTTGCGCCAACTGGCTGGCACGCTGGCGTTGCTGGGCGGCGTGGCTGGCGCTGCCGGGCTCGATCTGTTCAGTCATAGCGTGTTCCTCAAAGTTTGCAGGTGGGCGACCTGGCGGCAGAAATCGGCGCTGGACAGGCGCCGATCCGGCACCGGGCTCAGGGCCTGGCTGATGGCGCGGGTGGGTTGTCGGGTCAGACGCGACAAAGCCAGCCATTGTTCGGCAACGTTTAATTGGTCAAAGCCGGGGTGACGGCGACGGGCACGGCGCAGAACGTCCTGTTGCAGTGCTTGCAGCAACGCCTGCTGGCCGTTGTGGCGCAACAGGAAATCGGCGCTGGCGCGCAGGTGTTCCTGCAATTGTCGGCGTCCACTCGGGGCGGGTAGTTGCAGTGGGCCGTGACGCACGCCGACGTGCCAGAGCCAAAGGCCGATCAACGCGAGCAAAGCGACAATGGCTTGCGGGAAGTAGCGCCAGAGCAAGGTCAGCAGGCCATCGTGCTCGGTGTTGTAGATCAATGTGACGTCGGTGTCGGCGCTCAAATACCAGAGCAGCCAGGCGTTGTCGTATTGGCTGATGGTCTTGTTCTTCCACAACTCGGCGTCGGTGACCACGGTGATCGTGCCCAGGCTGTAGGGCAGCTGCATCATGTGCGTGGCCTTGGCGCTGTTGGCCCACGCTTGCGCCAGATTCTTCGGGTCGTCGAGGTGGAAGTCGGTGTCGAAGCCAGCGTAGGCCGGTGCGTCTTCGTCTTCCAGATAGAGTCTGGTCAGTTGCGGGAAGCGCTCTGGTTCAGCGTCTGCGGGTAAGTCTTTCAGATCCTTGCTCAGGGATTGATGCAGTTGCACGCGATCGAGCAACAGATCGTTGCTTTGTTTGCTCTGCTCATCCCACAGCGACTCGGCGACGAACACCAGTCGCCCACCGGCCCGGGTCCAGTTCAACACTTGGTCAACCTGACGCGGGGTCATGCGTGAGCGGTCGTTGAACAACAGCAACGTGTGGCGGCGCGGGTCGATATCGGGGAGTGCCGCGAGGCTTTCGGCATGGCTGACGTTGAGCCCGCGTTCACGTAAAAACAGCTCGGCGGCCAGATACGGATTGGCTTGCGCGGCGGGCGAGGGGCCGTGATCGACTTCTTCCTGATAAGGCGTGGCGTTGAGGTAGAGGAACACGCTCAGCGTGCCGATTAACAGGGCTATCAACGCAGCCACCCACCACAGTGTCCGGCGATTCAACGGGCGGCTCCGGGACCAAACAAGGCGCGCCAGCCATCGCACAGCTCCTGCTTCAGGGAGGCTGCCGGGACGCGATGCCCATAGGCCATGTTCTGCCAATGGGTGGTCAGGCTGCGGCTGAAGGCGAGCAGTTCCGGGCGTTGCAATTGTTCAACGTGCGCGAGCACCTGAAGTTCGGTGTCAGCGGGTTTCAGGGTCATATCGAAGTCGTGGAGCAGATGGCTGAGCAGCCCTCGATACAGCAGGCCCAGCGCTGCACGGGGTTGGCTTTGCCAGAGGTGTTCGGCGCTGCCTGCAATGTCGCCAGGCAAGGTGTCGCGGTTCAAGTCCAGACCGAAGGCTTGTTGCGGCACCGCGCGTTTCGGTTTGGCAGGCAGTCTCGGGCGGCGGCTGACGAACGCTTGGAGATAGTCGCGATAACGCCAGATCAGCCAGCCGAACGCAGCAATCACCGTGCCCCAAAGCAACACTTCAATGATCTTCGCCAGCACATTGAAGTGTTGCCCGTCGAGCCAATCCAGCAGGGTTTTCAGCCACTGCGGTGCTTCACCGGGTTTTTGCGCTGTGGCAGGTTTCGCCGGGTCGTCGCTAAAGCGATAGCGGGTGACGGATTCCTTGTTCTTGAACGGCGGTTGCTCAAGCAGTGCCTTGATGCTGTCCCGTGAGGCCTGACTGGTCAGAGGCTGATTCAACAGTCGCGGTGCCTGTGGACTGTCATCCGGCTCTGCCGCCCACGCCGAAGGCACATTCGGCAGCACCAGAAAGACCGCCAGCAGCACTCCCAATACACCGTTGTTCAGGCGCTGTCGCAAGCGGCGAAACACCAGTTCGATATCCCAGGCTTCCAGTTGTGTGCGCCGGTTCAGATAAAGACTGAAGCCGCAGGCGACATAGATCGGCTCCCACACCACCAGCACCAGTGCGTAGAAGGCATTGGTCAGGTGTTCGAGCCAGCGCCAGTCTTGATCCGCCGCGAGTATCAGCGACTGCCAGCTCCAGTCCGTTTCGATTTGCTGCGGCAGCAGCATGTAGAACAGCACCATCAGGCCGATCCACAACGCGGTTTCCAGGTGCACGCCGATGATGGTCAACCACTGCGCGGCACCGGCGTTGCGTTGCAGGAGCACGTGCAGGCGTTGTTGTCGGGCGCTGCCGTCGAGGCCTTCGAGTTGCACCACCGGCAGCAGAAAGCTGCGGCTGAAACTCAGACGGCGCCAGGTCAGGCTGGCCAGCAATTGCGGTTTGAGCAGGCGCGGCCATTCGCGCAGGGCTTGCTTGAGTGTCGGCGTTTCGCCAAACAGCGCTTTCGACAGGATGTACAGCGGCAGGCGTTCATAAGCCGGTTTCAGCCACCAGAAGATAAACACCGCCAGTGACGGCGAATCCCACAGCAACAGACTCAGCAAGGCGAACAGCGGCAGGGTGACAATCGCCCAACTGGTCATCAGCAGACGCCGATGTTGCTGGCTCATCAGCACGCCCAGGTCCATGGCTTCCCAGGTCGTGCGCGGGCGGATCACCACGGTGGCGTCACTCAGGCGCATGGCGGGTCCTTCCGGCGAACAACAGATAGACCGCGACCAGAGCCCAAAGCGCGGCGCCGACCAGATACTTGGTCAGTGGTGTGACGCTGGTTTTCGACGACCAATAAGCTTCGATAAACGCGGCAATCAACAGGAACAACATCACGCCGCAGACCAGCAACACGCTTTTGCGTGCGGCGCGTTTCAGCGCTTCGCTGCGGGTCAGCCGCCCGGGCGCGATCAACGCCCAGCCGAGTTCCAGGCCGGCGGCCCCGGCGAGGGCGATGGCACTGAGTTCGAAGGCGCCATGGGCGATGACGAATGACCAGAAGGTCTGGCCGAAACCGATCTCGCTGAGGTGCCCGGCCACCGCACCGATGACCATGCCGTTGTAAAAGAGAAAGAACGCACTGCCGACGCCTAGCAACAAGCCACTGGCGAAAGTCTGAAAGGCAATGCCGATGTTGTGCATCACGTAGTAACCGAACATCACCCAGTCCTCGCTGGCCGCACGTTCGGCGGGGCGCCCGAGGTGTCCGGCGACCGGGTCGTACATGCCTTGCATCTCGCGCACCTGATCGGCGGGGAGCAGGTTGTAGACCAGTTCGGGAAAGAAATACACCAACACGCCGACGCCGATCAGACTGCCGAAGAACAGCAGGCTGGCGACCAGCACAAAGGGCCATTCGGCACGAACCAGGCGGGGGAAGTCGGCGAGGATGAAACTCAGCAGACTGGCGCCGAGCCGGCTGCGATGACGGTACAACTGTTGATGCCCGCGCAGCACTTGTTGTTGCAGCGAATCAATGAGGAAACTGCTGTAGCCGCGTTCCTGGGCCAATGCCAGATGCTGGCAAAGCCTGCGATAGGCCTTGGGGAAACCGCTGACTTGCGAGGTGTCCTTGCCGCGCTCAAGGCGTTCGAGGGCCAGCGCAAAACGCTCCCATTCGGCCTTGTGGCGACTTTCGAAAAGGCTTTGCTTCATGTCGGGCCCAACAAACCGCGAGCGATGCCATTGAGTTCAGCCACAGCCTTGGGCGCAGAAATGTGCAATGGCTGGGCGAGCAGGGCCGCCAGTTCATTGACCCGTGCTGGCGACAGTTCTTCTTGGCGTTCGGCAAAGCCCAGCACGGCGCGTTGTTCGGCGAGTGTCAGGGGCACTGGTGAGCGTCGAGGTTCGGCATCAGGCAGTTGCGGACGACTGAGCGGGCGTTCGCTGTAGACCACCAATGTGCCGGCGGCGATGTCGCCAAGGCGTTTGAAGGTCGGGTGTTGCAGGCAACTGAGGGTGCCGAGGAAGTAGCCGAAGGGCAGCAGATCGACAAAACGCAGCAGGTTGCGCAGCAGTGAGGCCGACCAGCCAACCGGGGTGCCGTCATCGTGCACCACGCGCAGGCCCATCCATTGTTTACCCGGCGAGCGGCCCTGACGCAGCACTTCGAACAGCACCATGTACCACCAGCTGATCGCAAACAGCAGTAGCGAGCCGAGGCCCATGCCGAGCTTGCCGAGAAACGCCAGGGCGATGAACAGCACCCCCATGATCACGCCGCGCAGGGCCAGATCGATCGCAAAGGCTACGGCACGCACCATTAACCCGGCGGGACGCAACGGCAGGTCGATGCCTTCCGGCGTTTCGACCTGATGCCGCGTATCCAGCGGCGGGGCCAGCGGTGCTTTCCTTGGCGGTGCTGTGGTCTCGAGCATGGGCTACCTGGTGTTCGCCTGTTCGGGGTGCAAGTGAGGTCGATGCTAGCAGCCTCTCGGGGGAAAACGACATAACTATGTATTGCACATCGTGAAGTACGAAGTGTTTGAATGACACGAGGCTGGCCGCGAGCGCGGTCGAGCGCCTAGACTTTGCCGATCTTCTGTTCAGGAACCGCCCGTGACTTCAATCTTCTGGTACGACTACGAAACCACTGGCATCAATCCGCGAAACGACCGCCCACTGCAAGTGGCCGGAATTCGCACCGACCATGCGCTCAACGAGATCGACGAGCCGGTCAACCTCTATTGTCAGCCCAGCGAAGACATCCTGCCGCATCCGGCGGCCTGCGCGATTACCGGCATCACCCCGAGCCAGTTGGCCGAAAAAGGCTTGAGCGAGGCTGATTTCATGACGCGGGTGCATGCCCAACTGGCGGCCCCCGGCACCTGTGGCGCGGGTTACAACACCCTGCGTTTCGACGACGAGATGACCCGTTACAGCCTGTATCGCAACTTTTTCGACCCGTACGCCCGGGAGTGGCAGGGCGGTAACAGTCGCTGGGATCTGATCGATGTGGTGCGCGCTGCTTATGCGCTGCGTCCTGACGGCCTGGTCTGGCCGACCGATGACGAAGGTCGGGTGACGCTCAAGCTCGAACGCCTGACCGCCGCGAACAATATCGATCACGGGCATGCCCACGAAGCGTTGTCGGATGTGCGCGCGACCATTGCACTGGCACGGTTGATCCGCGAGAAACAGCCAAAACTCTATGACTGGCTGTTCCAGTTGCGTAGCAAGCAAAAGGTCATGGATCAGATTCGTCTGCTGCAGCCACTGGTGCATATTTCCGGGCGTTTCTCGGCCGCGCGCAGTTATGTCGGTGTGGTGCTGCCATTAGCCTGGCATCCAAAAAACCGTAACGCCTTGATCGTCTGCGATCTGCACCTCGACCCGCAGGGGTTGCTCGATCTGGACGCGCAGACCCTGCGCCAGCGTTTGTACACGCGTCGTGATGATTTGCTGGAAGGCGAATTGCCGGTGCCGCTCAAGCTGATTCACATCAACCGTTGTCCGGTGGTGGCGCCGCTTGCGGTTTTGCGCGCGCAGGATCAGCAACGTCTGGGGCTGGACATGGCGCTTTATCAACAGCGAGCACTGCGGCTAACTGACGCACAGCAAGTTTGGAAAGATAAAGTTGCAGAGATTTATGTCAGCGAAGATTTCATTCCGAGCGAGGATCCGGAACAACAGTTGTACGACGGATTTATCGGTGACCGTGACCGACGTCTATGTGAGCAAGTGAGGAGCGCTGACCCGGCACAACTAGCGCAAGAGCAATGGCCTTTCGATGACGAACGTTTGCCTGAATTACTTTTTCGATATCGCGCACGCAACTTTCCCGAGACGTTGAATTTCGAAGAGCAAGAACGCTGGAGAATATTTTGTCAGCAGCGTTTGTCCACGCCTGAGTGCGGCGCACCGAATACCTTGAAATCTTTTAGCGAGGCGGCCGAGCAATGGTCGATTAATGCCACGCCGATGCAGAGTGAGGTGCTCAATGAATGGCAGAATTATGTCCAGGCATTGCGCAAACGTTTGAATCTTTGAATTCGAACATGACCGGGCTTAAATCCCGGGCATAAAAAAACGCCAGCATTCGCTGGCGTTTGTTTTTCGCGGATCGCTCTGCGAAGACGTTGCGGCTTAGCCCAGCAGGGTAGCCCAGCCTTCAACCACGTCACCGCCCCACTTGGCTTTCCACTCTTTCAGAGTTTTGTGGTTGCCACCTTTGGTTTCGATGACTTCGCCGTTGTGCGGGTTTTTGTATTGTTTAACTTTGCGAGCACGCTTGGTGCCGGTAGTTTTTACTGCGCCGCCGCGTACTGCTTTGGTTTTAGCTTCCGGATCCAGCAGCGCGATGATGTCACGCAGGGATTTGGAGTATTCGCCCATCAGGGTGCGCAGTTTGCCTTCGAATTCCAGCTCGGCTTGCAGTTTGTCGTCTTGGGACAGGTTCTTCAAACGGGCTTGCAGCTCTTTGATGGCTTCTTCGGTGGCGCGATATTCGTTGATCAAGGACATGATTACTACCTTAGTAGAGTGCGGGATGGCAGGGGGACAGTGCCGCAATAATAGTCAGGCTGTTTCATCAAGTAAACATTTAACCAGGGTTTTTATTTAAATTAGTTACGAGAAACTGCTCTCTATTGAATATTCAGTTAAATAGTGTGATCGAGTCATCACAGATATTCACAGTTGTCTGATCAAGCGATCCCGCAGGATCAGCACCAGTCTGTCGGCTACTCATCAAGAATCCGTAGCACTGAGCCTGGCGCCTCCCGTTGCTGATCAATACTGCAGTTTTCCTGCGCAGCCGCTAGAATGGCGGCCTTTGCGAAGTTCTGGAGTTTCCCCCTCATGCGCACTTTTCGGCTGGTGATATCTTGCCCGGACCGCGTTGGCATTGTTGCCAAAGTCAGTAATTTTCTGGCAGCCCACAACGGCTGGATCACCGAAGCGAGCCACCACTCGGACAACCAGGTGGGCTGGTTCTTCATGCGTCACGAAATTCGTGCCGATTCGCTGCCTTTCGGTATTGAAGTGCTGCGCGAGAAGTTTGCGCCGATCGCCGAAGAGTTCTCGATGGACTGGCGCATCACCGACACCGAGCAGAAAAAACGCGTTGTGCTGATGGCCAGCCGCGAATCGCACTGCCTCGCGGACTTGCTGCACCGCTGGCACAGCGATGAACTGGACTGCGAAATCTCCTGCGTGATTTCCAACCACGACGACCTGCGCAGCATGGTCGAGTGGCACGGCATTCCTTATTACCACGTCCCGGTCAATCCGCAGGACAAGCAACCGGCATTCGACGAAGTGTCGCGTCTGGTCAAACAGCACGATGCCGAAGTGGTGGTCCTGGCGCGTTACATGCAGATCCTGCCGCCAGACATGTGCCGCGAATACGCGCACAAGGTCATCAACATTCACCACAGCTTCCTGCCGTCGTTCGTGGGTGCCAAGCCGTATCACCAAGCGTCGCTGCGTGGCGTGAAGCTGATCGGTGCGACCTGCCACTACGTGACCGAAGAGCTGGACGCCGGCCCGATCATCGAGCAGGACGTGGTGCGTGTCAGCCACAGTGACAGTATCGAAGACATGGTGCGTTTCGGTCGTGATGTCGAGAAAATGGTGCTGGCTCGTGGCCTGCGTTATCACCTCGAAGACCGCGTACTGGTGCACGGCAACAAGACTGTGGTGTTCTGATCTCAACCCCACGGGCTTGAAAAACCAAGGGTCTGGGCGTTCAATCGTCCAGACCCTTTTTCATTTCAGCAGTGAGGATAAGCCATGGCCGATCCACTGGACAAAGCCACTTCCAAAGCGCCGGCGACGTTGGGCGAAGGGTGTTTGAGTCGATATGATCCCGAGGACATGAGCCCGGAGGATGGCACCGAGTTTCCCGGCGCTGCGGAGTTGTGGGAACAATTGCAAGAGAAGTCCGACGACAACAAGGACGATGCCTGAAGCGCGATCATGCAGGCGCAGCCGAAGGCGCGGGCCGCGACCGGACAATCAAGCCTGCCCCACCTTCATCAATTTCCTCAACAGCGGCCGGCCCAGCATCAACAAAAACACCGGCCCCCCGACCAGCAGATAAAAGTAATACGTCACCACCCGCCAAATCAGAATCGCTGCCGCAGCGGTGGATTTCCCCACCATCGGCGCCAGCAACGCTGCCGACGTCAACTCCGCCGCCCCCGCGCCGCCCGGCAGCAGGCTGAATTGCCCGGCGCCCAGTGAAAGCATCTGCACCAGAAAACTCCACGCCCACTGCAAGTCCGCGCCCAGCCCGCGTAGCGCCAGATACAGCACGCTGTAGCGCAGCAACCAATGCACACAGGTCAGGGCGAATACTTTGATCAAAGTTTGCCAGGGCAGCTTCAACGTATCGGTAAACGCCGCGAGAAAATGCAGCAACTTGCGCGCCCAGCGGCGGCGGGTACTGGCCTTGACGTTCATCCTCGCCAACAGGCGACCGCTCAGGCGGATCAAGGTGCGGTGATAGCGCGCGACCAGCACACAACTGAATAAACCGCCGAACAGCGAAATCGCACTGACGATCAGCAACCACTCGAGACGATCGCTGAGGTGCTGGAACAGCGCATAAATCAAAATGCCGCTGAGGGCGCAGAGAAAGAACAGCAAATCGCTGAGCTGATCCATGGCAAACACCGCGCTGCCCCGCGCCGGCCGCACGCCCGATCGGGCCAACAGGGCCATGATCGTCAACGGCCCGCCGCTGCCACCGGGAGTCGCGCAGTAGGCGAATTCGGCGGCCATCACTACACCAAGGCTTTGCAGCGGCGTGACGCGCTCGCGTTGATCGCCGAGTAGCAGGCGCAGACGCAAGGTATTGATGCCCCAGCAAAGCAGGATCATGCCGAACATGATCAACAGCCAGTGCAACGGGAAACTCTGCAGCCGCGCCCAGGTGTCGCCGCCACCCAGCACAACCGGAATCAGCACCGCCGCGAGCAGGCCGATCAGCAAGAGAATGCCGCGACTCATGCGGCGCTTCCCAGTTGACCGCGCTGTTGGGCGAGCCAGTGGATTTTGGTCATCGGTACGCGTCCTTCGCTCAGTAGTCGTTCGAGGGTGTGCAGCCAGTAATCACGGGAAAAGCCGTGGCGCATGTCCACGGGATGCAAGCCTAGACGAATCACCGACGCCCGACGCCAACGCTGTTGACGCTGCTCGCTGACAATCTTCGACAGACCCCTTCGCCAGGCGCTGCGAGCGCTCCAGACCAGACCCGGCGCATCGATCGCGGTGAAATCCGGCAACCGATACAGATGCTGCGGATCGCTGGTGTAGCGCAGGGGCAGCTCGCGCAGGGCCTGGCGGGTGCCGTCGCTCATCAACCACGCCGGGGCAACGAAACCGTGCAGTGGCCAGTCGTGGCGCTGGAAGACTTCGATGCCGGTGCGCAGGCGAGCGAGGGCGGTTTCACGAGACAAACGGTAAAACTCCCCCTCATGGGTGTAAACGCGGCGCATGAACCAGTCGTGCGGCGTCGTCGGGCCGGGCCCTGGTCATCGTGGAAATAACCATGCAACGCCAACTCATCGCCACGGGCGACGCGCTCATCGAGCCGTCGGCAAAATGCCGGGTGATCGTCGAGGACATTGTGCCGGTGGAAATTCGGAACGACCAGCCACGTCATCGGCACGTTGCCCAAGGCGTCGACGGCCTCGACAAACGGCTGGTAATCCGCCCACGTCGACGGAGCGACGTCGTGCAGCACCAGCAACACGGCGCGGTTGTTCATCGATTCAAGCATTGGCCACCTTGGGCAGCGTATGTCCGAGTACGGCGTGATAGTGGCCCAACAAACTGTCGACCACCGTATCCCACGCATAGCGGGTTTCGACATGCTGGCGCGCCTGTGTGCCAAGTTTGCTACAGCCGCGACTGAACAGTTCCCGCACGGCATTGGCCATCGCTTGCGGGTTGTTCGGTGCGCACAGGAGGCCGCAGGAATCAGTGACGATCTCTTCGAAAGCTCCGGCGGCCACGGCCACCACGGGAATGCCGCAGGCCATGGCTTCGAGGATCACCAGGCCGAAGGTTTCCTGGTCGCCGGCATGCAGCAAGGCATCCGCACTGGCCATCAACTGCGCGACGCGTGGCGCGGGGCAGAATTCGTCGATCACACTGACGTTTTCCGGCACAGCGGTGGGCATCGACGAACCGACCAGTAGCAGGTGATAGCGCGGGCCGAGGCGTTGCATGCATTTGAGCAATACCGGCAGGTTTTTCTCTTTCGAGCCGCGTCCGGCAAAAATCAGCAGCCGGGTGTCTTCGGCGATGCCCAGTTCTGCACGCAGTTGCGGGTCGCGGGCTTTGGGGTGAAAGGTTTGCAGGTCGACGCCCAGCGGTTGCACGAACACATTGCGTACACCGAGGCCGCTGAGCTTGTCGGCCATGATCTGACTGGGCGCCAAAACCCGATCGAAGTTGCCGTAAAGCCTGGTGACATACGCCTCGATATTCGGTGTGACCCAATGGCCCATGCGATTGCCGATCAGCAAGGGCAGATCCGAGTGATAGAAACCGATTACCGGCACATCCAGCTGTCGTCGCGCATCAAGGGCGGCCCAGGCGGTCAGATAAGGGTCGCCGACTTCGATCAGATCGGGCTGTAAATCCTGCAGGACGTTTCGCCATGGCGCGAGGCGAAGGGGGAATCGATAGCCTTTGCCGAAAGGCAGGGCGGGGGCGGGAACCGTGTAAACGCCGTCGTGTTCGCCGAAGTGCGCACCGGGAATCAGCAGGCTGTGGCGGGTACCGGATTTGACTCCGAGCCGGCGGTGTTTGGCATCCAGATAAGTACGCACGCCGCCGCTGGCCGGGGCGTAGAACATGGTGATGTCGGCGATATGCACGGTGATCAACCCTCCGTTGCGTGGTTCTCCCTTGGTTGACCTTTATCAAGAATAGATGTTCGGTCGGGATTGCGCGGCCCCCTCACCCTAACCCTCTCCCAGAGGGAGAGGGGATTGACCGAGGTGGATGTTGGAGGTACGCCGACTTGAGAGACCTGAGTCGAACTCAGGTTTTGAACAGCACGAAGATCGGCTCCCTTTCCCCACACCATTTTGAGGGAGAGGGACTGACCGAGATGTTTGGGTTTTATGCATCGACCGGAAAGTCTTCAGTCGAACTCAGGTTTTGAGGAACATGAAGATCTGCTCCCTTTCCCCCTCGCCCCCCCTGGGGGAGAGGGCTGGGGTGAGGGGGTAAGGCTCTTGATCTTCAGATGCGGAAACTGCCAACCAGTTGTTTCAGACGCGAAGCCTGCTGCTCCAGGTCCGAACACGCGCGCAACGTCGCCTGCAAGTTCTCCACGCCTTCCTGGTTCAGCGTGTTGATCTCGGTGATGTCGACGTTGATCGACTCCACCACAGCCGTCTGCTCTTCGGTCGCGGTGGCCACCGACTGGTTCATCCCGTCGATCTCGCCAATGCGCTGGGTCACGCTGTTCAAGCGCTCCCCGGCAAGGTTGGCAATCTCGACGCTGTCCTGGCTGTGACGCTGGCTGTCGCTCATGGTGCTCACCGATTCACGGGCGCCGACTTGCAGTTCCTCGATCATGGTCTGCACCTGTTGCGCCGATTCCTGGGTGCGGTGCGCCAGATTGCGCACTTCATCCGCCACCACGGCAAAGCCCCGGCCGGCTTCACCGGCACGTGCCGCTTCAATGGCCGCGTTGAGCGCCAAGAGGTTGGTCTGTTGGGAAATGCTGGTGATCACTTCGAGAATCTGGCCGATGTTCACGGTTTTGCTATTCAGCGACTCGATGTTGCTGCTCGACGCGCTGAGCATGCTCGACAGTTGATTCATCGCCTTGATGCTGCGATCCACCACTTGCTGGCCGTCTTCAGCCAGACCGCGCGCGTCGCTGGCCTGATTCGAAGCCTGGGCGGCGTTGCGGGCGATTTCCTGCGCCGCGGCGCCGAGTTGGTTGATCGCCGCGGCGACACTGCTGGTGCGTGAGGCTTGTTGGTCAGAGTTGTACATCGATGAGTTCGATGCCGCGACCACGCGCAGGGCGACTTCGTTAACCTGGCCGGTGGCCGACGACACTTCGCGGATCGAGCCGTGAATACGCTCGACGAAACGGTTGAATGCGGTACCGAGCACGCCAAATTCATCTTTATTGACGATGGTCAGGCGTTTGGTCAGGTCGCCTTCGCCATCGGCGATGTCTTCCATGGCGCGGGTCATCACGTGCAGCGGCTGGATCAGCAGGCGGATCAGCATACCGAGCAGGGCAATGATGATTGCCACGGCAATCACGGTCGCGATCACTGCCGAGGTGCGGAATTCGCTGAGCATCGCAAAGGCCTGATCCTTGTCCACCGACAGGCCGATGTACCAGTTCACCGACGGCAGGCCTTTGATCGGCGCGAAGGTGACGATGCGGGTCTTGCCATCGACGGTGACTTCGCTGAAGTCGCTGCTGATGCGCGGGGTGTCCTGTGGATAGGCTTCTTTCAGTGATTTCATCACCAAGGCCTTGTCCGGGTGCACGAGGATCTTGCCGTCGGCGCTGACCAGGAACACATAGCCCATGCCGTCGAAGTCCCGGGCGGCGAGGGTGTCGACCAGCGATTGCAGGCTCAGGTCGCCGCCAACCACACCCACGCTCTGGCCGGCCTTTTTCGAGGCAGTGGCGATGGAAATGATCAACTGGCCGGTAGCAGCGTCGATGTACGGTTCGGTCAGGGTCGAGGTGCTGCTGCCCTCGGCACCTTTATACCAAGGGCGCACGCGCGGATCGAAACCGTCGGGCATCTTGGTGTCCGGACGGATGGTGAAGTGCCCGGTGGCATCGCCCAGATAGGTCGCCATGAACGTCGAGGTCAGGCTTTTCTGTTCCAGCAGACTGGCGACGTTGGCGGGCTCGGGGTTGATGGCGATGTTTTGGGCGGCGTTCTCGATCAGTAGAATGCGGCCGCTGAGCCAGGTCT
Organism: Pseudomonas sp. Mb7; assembly: GCF_054790525.1. Lineage (NCBI taxonomy): Bacteria > Pseudomonadati > Pseudomonadota > Gammaproteobacteria > Pseudomonadales > Pseudomonadaceae > Pseudomonas > Pseudomonas sp. Mb7. The sequence continues at coordinate 4,198,204 of NZ_CP186501.1, read as the reverse complement.
GGATATTGCCGGCAGTGACCTCGCCCATCTCGTTGAGATAGTTGTTCAGGTCATCGCGGATCGCATTGCGCTGTAACCAGTCGTTGTACAAGGTAAACGAGGCGAAGGCGGCGATGACGATGAGGGCGGCGGCAAGCAAAATTTTATGGCTGAAGCGCAGATTTTTGTTCATGGCTTGGGGTTCCGCTAAGGTCTTAATGTCCAGGGCATGCTTTTATAGAAGCGCGCAAAATGGGCAAGGGTGAAAACAAGCTGATATTTCCGTCTCTCCTTAGGGAAATGTCCGGCCTGACTTGTGGTCGGGGTCTCTCACTCCTCTTTATCGGCCATGCGCAATCAAAGATTAACCATTGGGTGACAAAATGCCTGACTCCTCGCAACTCGTAATCGGCGCTGATCTCGCAGGCCAACAGATCGCTCAGGCCATGCGCCTGGCCAACCGCCACGGACTGGTCGCGGGCGCCACCGGTACCGGTAAAACCGTCACTTTGCAGCGTTTGGCCGAGGCGTTTAGCGACGCCGGGGTCGCGGTATTTGCCGCCGACATCAAGGGTGATCTGTGTGGCCTCGGTGCGGCGGGCAATCCGCAGGGCAAGGTGGCCGAGCGCATTGCCGGGATGCCGTGGCTCAACCACAAGCCGCAGGCCTATCCGGTGACCTTGTGGGACATCCACGGCGAGTCCGGTCATCCGTTGCGCACCACGTTGAGCGAAATGGGCCCGTTGCTGATCGGCAGCTTGCTGGAACTGACCGACAGTCAGCAGTCGGCGCTATATGCAGCCTTCAAGGTCGCCGATCGCGAAGGCCTGTTGCTGCTGGACTTGAAGGATCTGAAAGCGCTGCTCAATCACCTCAAGGACAATCCGCAGCTGTTGGGTGAAGACGCGGCGCTGATGACCACCGGTTCCAGTCAGGCGCTGCTACGCCGTCTGGCGATCCTTGAGCAGCAGGGCGCCGAAGCCTTGTTCGGCGAACCGGCACTGCAACTTGAAGACATTCTGCAACCGACCGCCGATGGTCGCGGGCGCATTCATTTGTTCGATGCCAGCCGTCTGGTGCACGAGGCGCCGAAGGTCTACGCGACGTTCCTGTTGTGGTTGCTGGCCGAGTTGTTCGAGCAGTTGCCGGAGCGCGGCGATGCCGACAAACCGCTGCTGGCGCTGTTTTTCGATGAGGCGCATTTGCTCTTTGGCGACACACCCAAGGCACTGCAGGAGCGGCTCGAACAAGTGGTGCGCTTGATCCGTTCCAAAGGGGTTGGCGTGTATTTCGTCACGCAGTCGCCGGCGGACTTGCCCGATGACGTGCTGGCGCAGCTCGGCCTGCGCATTCAGCATGGCTTGCGCGCCTTTACCGCCAAAGAGCAGAAATCCCTGCGCGCGGTGGCGGACGGCTTCCGGCCGAATCCGGCGTTTGACAGTTTGTCGGTGCTGACCGAGTTGGGGATTGGCGAAGCGTTGGTCGGCACGCTGACCGAGAAAGGCACGCCGGAAATGGTTCAGCGCGGGCTGGTGGCGCCACCGCAGTCGCGAATCGGGCCGCTGACGGAAACCGAGCGCACGCTGTTGATTGCGGGTTCGCCGTTCAAGGGGCGCTATGACAAGCCGATCGATCGTGAGTCGGCGTATGAAATTCTGATGGGGCGTAAAGGGCTGGCGCCGGAGGCCGAGGTGCCAGCGGGTAAGCCAGCAGATGAAGAGCCGAGCCTGGCCGACAGGGCAGGGGAGTTTCTCGGGACGGCAGCCGGGCAGGCGCTTAAGTCGGCGATGCGCCAGGCAGCCAATAACCTCGGTAAGCAATTGGTGCGCGGCTTGATGGGCTCTTTACTCGGTGGCAGCAAACGCCGCTGATCTAATGTAGGAGTGAGCCTGCTCGCGAAAGCGGTGTGTCATTCAACTTCAATGTTATCTGACACAACCTCTTCGCGAGCAGGCTCGCTCCCACATTAAATAATTATTCACGTTCGGATAGCGCTCAGGTCTTGGCTTTGGCGTGCGCCGCAAGGCGTTCCAGCGCCGCACGCAGATTCGGATCAGTGATCCCGTCCGCTGTGGCCTGAATCGTAGCCGCCGCATCCGTGGACAAATCCATCGTGTGCCCGGCCGCCCCGCGCTGCACTGTAGGCGGCTGCACCTTGAACAGAATCCGCGTCAAACTGGCGAACTCATCAAACATCTGCAGCTGCCTCTGCAAGCGTTTTTGCTGATAACGCAGACGTGTGGCCCAATGGCCATCGGTGACAATCAGCAACAGACTGCCCTCACGCCACGACGCTACATGGCAATGTTCACGGGCGGCGGGTTGCAGTTGGCTTTCGAGCAGACGCTGCAAATGCCCCAGTCGTTGGGCATGACCGAGGATGGCTTTGAGCGGCTTGGCTTCGCGCAGGAGAACGGCGGGTGCTCTGGCCGTAAGAGGGCGAAATGCCATGATCGAACACCTGAAGTAACAGAAACGCCATGGTAGCAGAAAGGCCGAAATCACTCGCCCATTGCTTTTGCCCCCGCTTTACCCATTAAATCAACGACTAACTTCTGCCTTGTATGACTTGAAGTTGAGCAAAACGCCCCTATTTTAAGTGAGCCCCGTCAAAGCGCAGTGCCAGCATCGTGGAACATCGCCACTTTCCTCACTTCCGTTTCCGGGTAGAATGCTCGTTCGCATGCGGCCATGAGGGCTGCACGGGCGACGCTCACGGGGCCGCCCTCCATCCCTTTAGTGTGGAAGATCCTGCCGATATGTTTGCGCCTTTGTTAAAGAAACTTTTTGGAAGCAAGAACGAGCGTGAAGTCAAACGCATGCTCAAGACGGTGCAGCTCGTCAATGCCTTCGAAGAGCAAATGGTGGCCCTTTCGGACGATCAATTGCGCGCCAAGACCGTTGAGTTCAAGGCCCGCATCGCCAAAGGGGAAACCCTCGACAAGCTGTTGCCAGAAGCCTTTGCGGTCGCCCGCGAAGCCGGCAAGCGCATCATGGGTATGCGCCACTTCGACGTACAGCTCGTCGGTGGCATGACCTTGCACGAAGGCAAGATCGCCGAAATGCGCACCGGTGAGGGTAAAACCCTCGTAGCGACCCTGGGTGTTTACCTCAACGCACTGTCCGGCAAGGGCGTGCACGTTGTGACGGTGAACGACTACCTGGCGCGTCGTGACGCCAACTGGATGCGCCCGCTGTATGAATTCCTCGGCCTGACCGTCGGCGTCGTGACGCCGTTCCAGCCGCCGGAAGAGAAGCGTCTGGCCTACGCCGCCGACATCACCTACGGCACCAACAACGAATTCGGTTTCGACTACCTGCGCGACAACATGGCGTTCAGCATGGAAGAAAAATTCCAGCGCGAACTCAACTTTGCCGTGATCGACGAAGTCGACTCCATCCTCATCGACGAAGCGCGTACCCCGCTGATCATTTCCGGTCAGGCCGAGGACAGCTCCAAGCTGTACATGGAGATCAATAAACTGATCCCGCAGTTGGAACTGCACGTTGAAGAAGTCGAAGGCGAAGTCACCAAGGCTGGCCACTACACCGTTGACGAGAAGACCCGTCAGGTCGAACTCAACGAAGCCGGTCACCAGTTCATCGAAGACATGCTCACCCGCGTTGGCCTGCTGGCTGAAGGCGAGAGCCTGTACTCGGCACACAACCTGGGCCTGCTGACCCACGTGTATGCCGGTCTGCGTGCGCACAAGCTGTTCAACCGCAACATCGAATACATCGTGCAGGACGGCCAGGTCGTACTGGTCGACGAACACACCGGTCGTACCATGCCGGGCCGTCGCTTGTCCGAAGGCCTGCACCAGGCCATCGAAGCCAAAGAGGGTCTGAACATCCAGGCCGAGAGCCAGACTCTGGCCTCGACCACCTTCCAGAACTACTTCCGTCTGTACACCAAGCTGTCCGGCATGACCGGTACCGCCGACACCGAAGCGTTCGAATTCCACCAGATCTATGGTCTGGAAGTCATGGTTATTCCGCCGAACAAACCGTTGGCGCGTAAAGACTTCAACGACCTGGTGTTCCTGACCGCCGAAGAGAAGTACGCGGCCATTGTTGCGGACATCAAGGAAAGCATGGCGGCCGGCCGTCCGGTGCTGGTGGGTACTGCCACCATCGAAACCTCCGAGCACATGTCCGCATTGCTCGTGAAGGAAGGCATCGAACACAAGGTTCTGAACGCCAAGTTCCACGAAAAAGAAGCCGAGATCATCGCGCAGGCCGGTCGTCCGGGCGCCCTGACTATCGCCACCAACATGGCCGGTCGTGGTACCGACATCCTGTTGGGCGGTAACTGGGAAGTTGAAGTCGCGTCGCTGGAAAACCCGACCCCTGAGCAGATTGCCCAGATCAAGGCCGACTGGCAGAAGCGCCACCAGCAAGTGCTGGAATCCGGCGGTTTGCAGGTGATTGCCTCCGAGCGTCACGAATCCCGTCGTATCGACAACCAGCTGCGTGGCCGTGCCGGCCGTCAGGGTGACGCCGGTTCCAGCCGCTTTTACCTGTCGCTGGAAGACAGCCTGATGCGCATCTTCGCTTCTGATCGAGTGAAGAACTTCATGAAAGCCCTGGGCATGCAGCCGGGCGAAGCGATCGAGCACCGCATGGTGACCAACGCGATCGAGAAGGCGCAGCGCAAGGTTGAAGGCCGCAACTTCGATATCCGTAAGCAACTGCTCGAGTTCGATGACGTCAACAACGAACAGCGTAAAGTGATCTATCACATGCGTAACACGTTGCTGGCCGCCGACAACATCGGTGAAACCATCGCCGATTTCCGTCAGGACGTGCTCAACGCCACCGTCAGCGCGCACATTCCGCCGCAGTCGCTGCCTGAGCAGTGGGACGTGGCCGGTCTGGAAGCTTCGATTGCCAGCGACTTCGGCGTGACACTGCCGATCCAGCAGTGGCTCGACGAAGACGATCACCTGTACGAAGAAACCCTGCGCGAGAAGCTCATGACCGAGCTGATGGCGGCGTACAACGAGAAAGAAGACCAGGCCGGTGCCGACGCACTGCGCTCGTTCGAGAAGCAAATCGTACTGCGCGTGCTGGACGACCTGTGGAAAGACCACCTGTCGACCATGGATCACCTGCGTCACGGTATCCACCTGCGTGGTTACGCTCAGAAGAACCCGAAGCAGGAATACAAGCGCGAGTCGTTCACGCTGTTCTCCGAACTGCTCGACTCGATCAAGCGCGACTCGATCCGTGTGCTGTCGCACGTTCAGGTGCGCCGCGAAGATCCGGAAGCCGAAGAGCAACGTCTGCGTCAGGAAGCCGAAGCACTGGCCGCCCGCATGCAGTTCGAACACGCCGAGGCCCCAGGTCTGGAGCAACCGGAAGTTCTCGGTGAAGAGGTCGATGTGGCCCTCGCCACCGCGCCGGTTCGCAACGAGCAGAAGCTGGGCCGCAACGAACTGTGCTACTGCGGTTCGGGCAAGAAATTCAAGCATTGCCACGGGCAGATCCAGTAAACCCCGTTTCAATCGCTGAAATACCCGCGCCGCGACCGGCTCCTGCCGTCGCGGCGTTTTGCCATTTAAACCACCGTCGCTGCGAGTGACGGTGCTGACATCATTGAGTAAGGAGCGCATTCATGGCTGTTGGTCTTGGTCCTTTGCCAACGTTGCACCCGGTTGCCGGTTTTGAACTCGGTATCGCCTCGGCCGGCATCAAGCGCCCCGGGCGCAAAGATGTCGTTGTGATGCGCTGCGCCGAAGGCTCGACCGTGGCGGGCGTGTTCACCTTGAACGCATTTTGCGCGGCACCGGTGATCCTGGCGAAAAAACGCGTGCAGAACGCCGTGCGTTATTTGCTGACCAACACTGGCAATGCCAACGCCGGTACCGGCGAGCCTGGCCTGGCCGCCGCTGAACGTACCACTGCCAAACTGGCCGAGCTGACTGGCGTTGATGCCAGCCAGATTCTGCCGTACTCCACCGGTGTGATCGGCGAGCCGCTGCCGGTCGAGAAGATCGAAGGCGCGCTGCAAGCCGCACTGGATGATCTGTCGGAAAACAACTGGGAAGCCGCTGCCACCGGGATCATGACCACTGACACCCTGCCGAAGGGCGCCAGCCGCCAGTTCGAGCATGACGGCGTGACCATCACCGTCACCGGCATCAGCAAAGGCGCGGGCATGATCCGTCCGAACATGGCGACCATGCTCGGCTACATCGCCACCGACGCCAAAGTCTCCCGCGACGTCCTGCACAACTTGATGCTCGACGGCGCCAACAAATCGTTCAACCGCATCACCATCGACGGCGACACCTCGACCAACGACTGCTGCATGCTGATTGCCACCGGCAAGGCTGCACTGCCGGAAATCACCCGTGCTGAAGGCGAGTTTTTCGCCAAGTTGAAGCAAGCGGTGTTCGAAGTGTGCATGGACGTGGCCCAGGCCATCGTGCGTGACGGCGAAGGCGCGACCAAGTTCGTCACTGTTGAAGTCAACGGTGGCGGCAACCATCAGGAATGCCTCGACGTCGGCTACACCGTGGCGCACTCGCCGCTGATCAAGACCGCGCTGTTCGCCTCCGACCCGAACTGGGGCCGTATCCTCGCCGCGGTCGGCCGTGCCGGCGTGCCGGATCTGGACGTGAGCAAGATCGACGTGTTCCTCGGCGACGTGTGCATCGCCAGCCGTGGCGCCCGTGCGGCGACCTACACTGAAGCCCAGGGCTCGGCGGTGATGCAGCAGGAAGAAATCACCATCCGTATCGAGCTGGGTCGCGGCGATTGCAGCGAAACCATCTGGACCACTGACCTGTCGCATGAATACGTGAAGATCAACGCTGAATACCGCACTTGATCTAACCTGAGACCGAGTCGCCTGCATCGCCAGCAGGCTGGCTCCCACAGAGATCTGTGTCATTCACAAATCCCCTGTAGGAGTGAGCCTGCTCGCGATGGCGACCTGTCAGGTACCGAAGATTCCGGCCTGTCCATCCTGATGAAAGGCACCCCATCATGTCCCTGCACCTGATCATCGGCGACAAACTGCTTTCCTCCTGGTCCCTACGCGCCGCCCTGGCCGTTGAACTGACCGGCGCACCCTACAGCGAAGAACTGATCAAACTCGGCAAGCCCGACACCCGCGCGCTGCTGCTCAAGCATTCGCCGACCGCTAAAGTCCCGCTGCTGCAAACGGCGCGCGGCACCATTGCCGATTCATTGGCCATCGCCGAATACCTCGCCGAGCAGTTTCCGTCCGAGCAACTCTGGCCGAGCGACATATTCGCCCGTGCTCAGGCGCGATCCGCCTGCGCCCAAATGCACAGCGGCTTTTTCGCCATGCGCAATCACATGCCGTTCAACCTCAACCATGACGCGCCTCTGAACCCGGTGCCGCCGGAAGTGAAGGTCGACATCGAGCGCATGCTCGCGCTGTGGGCCGAGTGCCGTGCTGCTGCCACCGAGAGCGGGCCGTACCTGTTTGGTCGGGTGAGTCTGGCCGATGCCTTCTTCGCGCCGATTGCCGTGCGTTTGCGCACCTATCAGGTGACGCTGCCGGCCGCCGACGAAGCCTATGTTGAAACCGTCTACCAATGGCCCGCCTTCAAGGCATGGCAGAAGGCTGGACTGGAGGAGTTGAATCCGTGAAACGCGTACACGTCGCCGCTGCGGTCATTCGTGACAACAATGGCAAAATCCTCATCGCCCGCCGCGCCGACACGCAACATCAGGGCGGTCTTTGGGAATTCCCCGGCGGCAAGGTCGAGGCTGACGAAACAGTTGAAACCGCGCTGACTCGTGAGTTGCATGAGGAGTTGGGCATCGTCGTTGGCGCCGCTCGACCGCTGATCAAAGTGCGTCACGATTACCCGGACAAGCAGGTTTTGCTGGATGTCTGGGACGTGTCGGACTTCAGCGGCGAACCTCACGGTGCCGAAGGCCAGCCGTTGGCCTGGGTCACTGCGAAAGAACTGGCGAACTACGAATTTCCGGCTGCCAACCAGCCGATCGTTGCCGCCGCGCGTTTGCCTGCGGAGTACTTGATTACGCCGGAGGACCTGGAAACGCCGGCGTTGCTGCGCGGTATCCAGAAGGCGATTGCCGGCGGGATCAAACTGATCCAGCTGCGCGCACCGAACGGCTATGACCCCAAGTATCGCGATCTGGCGGTCGATGCGGCCGGGCTGTGTGCGGGCAAGGCGCAACTGATGATCAAGGGGCCGTTCGAATGGCTCGGTGATTTCCCCTCTGCCGGTTGGCACATCACCTCAGCACAGCTGCGCAAATACGCGGCGGCGGGGCGCCCGTTACCGGCGGAGCGCTGGTTGGCGGCGTCGTGCCACAACGCTGAAGAACTGGCGCTGGCCGAGCAGATGGGTGTGGACTTTGTGACCTTGTCGCCGGTGCAGCCGACACTGACCCATCCGGATGCTCAGCCGCTGGGCTGGGAGCAGGCTTCGACGTTGATCGAAGGCTTTAGTAAGCCGGTGTTTCTGTTGGGCGGGGTTGGCCCGGCCGAGCGCGAAAAAGCCTGGGGCGTTGGTGCACAAGGCGTGGCGGGGATTCGCGCGTTCTGGCCTGACTCTCTGTAAAGGCTGCTGACCTCATCGCTGGCAAGCCAGCTCCCACAAGGTTTTGTGTCGTTCACAAATGTTGTGTACAACTCGAAACCTGTGGGAGCTGGCTTGCCAGCGATGGCGGCCGGTCAGGCGCTACATCTCTGTCGGTTTTGGGGCCGGTTGCCAAAGAATCTCCGCAACCCCCTGCCGCCGCGCAATCAACCGCGCCGCGACAAACAGCAAATCCGACAACCGATTGATATACGCCAGCCCGACCCCGGCCAACGGCTCAATCGCATTCAAATGCTGACAGCGCCGCTCGGCACTCCTCGCCAGGCTGCGACAAACATGCGCCTGGGCAATCAACATCGAACCGCCTGGCAGAATGAAATTCTCCAGCGGCCCCAATTCCTCGTTCCACACATCGATCGCTGCTTCCAGTCGTTCGATTTCCGCCGTATTCAGCGCCTGATACGCCGGCATGGCCAGCTCGCCACCGAGATCAAACAAGCGATGCTGACAAGGCGCCAACACCTCGATCAGTTCATTCAGTTCCGGATACGTTTCGCGTTCGGCAATTAACCCGGCCAATAACACGCCGACCTGACTGTTCAGCGTATCGACCTCACCAATGGCCTCCACGCGTGGATGGTCTTTGGGCACGCGGCGGCCGTCACCCAGGCCGGTTTCACCTTTGTCGCCGGTGCGGGTGTAGATTTTCGACAGGCGAAAGCCCATGGGTTACCTCGATAATTGATTGGTTTCGGCAGCGATGGGCAGCGGTTGCGTCAACGGCAGGCGCAGGGTGAAACACGTGCCCTGGCCCGGTGCTGACTGCACCTCCATCTGCCCTTTGTGATTGTTGGTAATGATGAAATACGACACCGACAAGCCAAGCCCGGTGCCCTGACCGATTTCCTTGGTGGTGAAGAACGGCTCGAAGGTGCGTTTGCGCACGTTCTCGCTCATGCCGATGCCGTTGTCTTCGACCTGGATTTCAGCCCATGGCGGATTGAGCTTGGTGCGCAGGATGATCCGCCCCGGCTCACTGTCGTCTTCGCGCTGGTGAATCGCCTGCGCGGCGTTTTTCAACAGGTTGAGCAGCACTTGCTCAAGTTCGTTGGCGGTGCCCGGTACCGGGCCGAGCGCCGGGTCGAACTGACGGATGATCGCTTGCCCCTTGAAGTCGAAACCGATGGCCAGGTCGAAGTCGTTGCCGGCAATTTCCACGGCTTGATCGATCAGCGCCGGCAGATCGCATGGCGCCATCTGCCGGGTACTGCGACGGCTGAAGCTGAGCATGTGAGTGACGATTTTCGCAGCGCGAGCGCCGGCCTGTTGAATGCCATCGAGCAATTGCGGCACTTCGCGGCCCTGCAGGTAGCGGTTCACCGTGTCCAGGTCGATGTTCAGTTGCTCGGCGGTTTCGAGGTTCTTCGGCAGGTCGGCGGACAGGCGTCGACGGATGTTTTGCACGTTGTGCAGGATCGCGCCCAGAGGGTTGTTGATCTCGTGGGCCATGCCGGCGGCGAGGCCACCGACCGAGAGCATTTTTTCCGACTGCACCATCATTTCTTCCAGCGACAGACGCTGGGTGATGTCATCGATGCGGATCACCACACCACGCCCGGCACCACCCATCAGCGGGTAGAACGTCAGCGCGTAATGCTTGGGCTCCTCATCCTTGAACCACGTAACTCGCTCAATTTTTGCCACCGTGTGCTGCTCGACGGTCTGCTTTAGTTGCGGCAGAAACGGTTTGAGCGGTTCGAAGGCGAGGAAGATCGGTTGATTCAGCGCTTCGTCCAGCCGCGTACCGGAAAGGGCGCTGGCCTCCTGATTCCACTGGGTGACGTAGAGCTGCTCGTCGAGGGCGATCAGTGCCGAGGGCATCGAGTCGATGATGCTGTTGAGGTAGTTCTGGAAACCGGTGAGTTTCTTTTCGATCTTGCTGCGCACCTGGACTTCCAGTTCCAGTTTGCGATTGGTGTGGCGGGTTTCCTCAGCCAGGCCCTGAGCCTGATCGTAAGCCGCTTGTGAGTCGTCGCGGGCGCGCTTGAGCTGCTGTTCGCGGGCTTCGATGCGCGACAGCATGGTGTTGAACGCCTCGGCGAGGCTGCCGATTTCGTCATGATTGCCGCGTGAGGCGCGCAGGGCGTAGTTCTCTTCGCGGGTCACCTGACGCGACAATTCCTCAAGCTGATGAATCGGCCGGGTGATCAGGCGTTTGATCTGCCGGGCAATCACCAGCCACAACAACACGCTGAAAATCAGGATACCGAGGCTCGCGGTCAGCGTGCCGGTGTAGAACGCCATCGGCAGCTCGCTGCTGGCCACCAGCAACAGATGGCCCGGCGCGGTGCCGGGGCGGGGCAGGGTGATCAACTGGTTGCTGCGAAACTCGGTCAGTTGCCACGCTTCGATGTGCCGATAGCGTTCCGGCAGGCTGAGTTTTTCGCCGCGCTGGACTTGCGCCAGCCGTTCGCCCTTGCCGTCATAAAGGGCGGCGGCGCGCAGCGGTGAGTAACTGTCGAGTTCTTTGAGCAGACGCTCGGCGCTTTGCGGTGATTGCAGCGCTTCGCTGACCAGACTCGGGTTGGCAATCAGTCGGCCGATGGTCTGCAAGGCCTGCGGTGCCATGCTTTCCTGGGAGATGTAATAGGCGGCGCTGATAAAGGTCAGGTTGGCGACCAGCAGGACAGTGGTCAACAGCACCAGCAGGGCGGCCAGCAGTTTCTGGCCGACCGGCAGGTTTTCGAGACGCTGGCGCAATGGCATCAGGTTTATCGCAACAAAGGAACAAGTGGCCAGCGTAGCCGCTGCTCAGTCGCTGGGCAATCCAAGGCTGTGCAGATGAGCGACCAGTCGTTGCTGCAATTGATTGAGGTGCGGCAGGTTCAACTGGTGGCGCGCAGCGACTTTGCAGGCGTGGCCCAATAGATAGCTGATTTCGGTGCGGCGCTGGTTGGCGACGTCCTGATACATCGATGAGTAATTGGCGGCGGTGGCATGGATGACCCGTTCGACTTCCTCTTGCAGATTGTCGGCGGCGGCGGGTTGGCCGCAACGCTCCAGCAACTCGGCCAGTTCAGCGCACAGGGTGGCGACTTCGCAATGGTGTTCCTGCAAACCACCGTTACGGCAGTTGTGCAGCACGGTCAGCGGATTGATCGCACAGTTGAGCGCCAGTTTGCGCCACAGCCGCGTGAGGATATCGGTGCTCCATTCGTGGGGGATTTTCGCCGCGTCGAGATCGTCCAGCAAGATTGGCGCGACCGGATGGCCCACGTCGCCCAGCCAGGTGAAGCCGTGGCCGGCAAACACCACACGCCAGTCGCCATCGCGAAACGCGCCTTCTGTACTGGAAGCGCTGATGCAGCGTGCCAATGGCACAAGGTTGGCGACGGCGTCCTGACTGCCGAGGCCGTTTTGCAGAAGGATCAGTTCGGCGTCCGCTGTCAGTCGTGGGGCGAGGCGGGCGACGGCGTTTTCTGCGTCGTAGGCTTTGCAGGCTACCAGCAAACGGCTGATCGGCTCGGGACTGTCGGGTGTTTCGCCGGGAACCGCATAGCTGCTCGCCACACCTTGCTCCACCAGCGTCAAGCCGCCCGCAGCTTGATAGCTTTGCAAGCGTTCGGCATCACGCACGATCAGTCTGACCGGCAGGCCGGCGCGAGCCAGACGTGTGGCCCACAGTGTGCCGAGACTGCCGGCGCCGAGAATATGCCAGGGGGTGGCCATCAGTTTTTTGCTCGATTGCGTACAGGCATGTGCGGCTCGCCGTGTCGGTGGGAAAAGACCCGTTATAATGAGCCCGATTTTAACCGCAAGCCAAGCGCGCTCCATCCACATCGAGCGCGCCTTTTTATTGGAGAGATTACATGCCGTCGTTCGACGTGGTATCCGAACTGGACAAACACGAACTCACCAACGCGGTCGAGAACGCCGTGAAGGAACTCGATCGTCGTTATGACCTGAAAGGCAAAGGCAGCTTCGAGTTCAAGGAAAAGGACCTCACCGTCAGCCTGACCGCTGAAGCCGGATTCCAGCTGGAAGCGATGATCGAAATCCTCAAGCTGGCGCTGGTCAAACGCAAGATCGATGTGCAGTGCCTTGAAGTCAAAGACGCCTACGCATCGGGCAAGCTGATGAAGCAGGACGCCGTGCTCAAGGAAGGTATCGACAAGGAACTGGCGAAGAAAATCGTCGGCCACATCAAGGATGCCAAGCTCAAAGTGCAGGCGGCCATTCAGGGCGAGCAAGTGCGTGTGACTGGCAAGAAGCGTGATGACCTGCAAGAAGCCATCGCGGCATTGCGTGCCAAAGAATTCGGCATGCCGCTGCAGTTCAACAACTTCCGCGACTAAGCTCGGTCAGATGACCTGTGGGAGCGAGCCTGCTCGCGAAGGCGGTGTGTCAGTCAACTCATTGCTGAATGACACGGCGCCTTCGCGAGCAGGCTCGCTCCCACATTGTTTTGTGTACACCCGGCGGTTTTCTGCCGCTTATTTTTCGCGTGCCGAATGGCCGGAAATCAGGAGATAGAACATGGATTTGAATGCTGAGGTGGACAACCTGGTCAAGGCGTCCCAGGCGTGGATTCCGATGATCATGGAATACGGCAGCCGCGTGCTGCTGGCAGTGATCACGCTGGCCATCGGCTGGTGGCTGATCAACAAGGTCACGCAAAAACTCGGTGGTCTGCTGGCCCTGCGTAATGCCGATCTGGCGCTGCAAGGCTTTATCAGCAGCCTGGCGAACATCATTCTCAAAGTGCTGCTGATTGTCAGCGTCGCTTCGATGATCGGCGTTGAAACTACCTCCTTCGTTGCTGCGATCGGTGCTGCCGGTCTGGCAATCGGCTTGGCGTTGCAGGGTAGCCTGGCGAACTTCGCCGGCGGCGTGCTGATTCTGCTGTTCCGTCCGTTCCGTATCGGTGACTGGATCGAAGCGCAAGGCGTATCGGGTACGGTCGACAGCATCCAGATTTTCCACACCGTGCTGCGTACTGGCGACAACAAAACCATCATCGTGCCAAACGGCAACCTGTCGAACGGCATCATTACTAACACCAACCGTCAGCCGACTCGCAAGGTCGTATTTGATGTAGGCGTTGATTACGAAGCCGATCTGCAGAAGGCCCGTCAGGTGCTGCTGGATCTGGCCAAGGATGAGCGTGTGTTGCAGGATCCTGCACCTCAGGCCGTGATTTCGACATTGGGCGACAGTTCGATCACTGTTTCCCTGCGTGTGTGGGTTAAAACTGCAGATTACTGGGACGTAATGTTCATGTTTAACGAACAGTCGCGTGATCGTTTGAAGACGGCCGGTATTGATATTCCGTTTCCACAGCGTGTGATTCGTGTGGTACAGGAATCGGCAACACAATGATAGGTTGCTAATTAATTGCCTGACTTGTCGGTCAGGCAACTATTGCAAGTGACAGGCAATAAAAAAGGCCCATCGCAAGATGGGCCTTTTTTTATGCTTCCAAACTAACCACTGACGATTACAAGATGTTCAGTGGGTATTCGGTGATCAGGCGGAACTCTTTGACGTCGCCTTCGCCTTCGTCAGCGTTGGCAGTGTGCCAGGCTTGACGAATGCGGAAGGATAGGTCTTTAGCAGGGCCAGATTGAACAACATACTTGGCTTCGAAGTTGGTTTCGTGGTGTTTGCCATCTTCGCCGTAAGCGCCGGTATAAGAGCTGACGGTCGGAGTGTTGGTGCCGTCGATGTTCCAGCCATTGACGTAACGGACCATGAAACTCAGGCCAGGAACGCCATACTCGGCCATTTTCAGGTCGTAGCGGGCTTGAACGGATTTCTCGCCAGGACCGTTGAAGTCAGAGTACTGGATGGAGTTGGCGAGGAAGATCGAGTCACCACCGCGGTTCGAAGGACCGTGGCCGCCGACACCGATGTAGTCAAACGGAGTGTCACCGTTGACCTTCTGGAAGGCGAGGGTGAAGGTGTGAGCTTTCAGGAACGAGAACGCAGCAGCAAGGGAGAACGCAGTGTTGCTGATCTCGCCTGCTTCAGCACGACCGGTGTCGGTGGTGCGGTAGATGTTACCGTCCAGGTTCAACGACTGATCGCCACCCATCGGGATGGTGTAGTTCAGGTTGGCGTAGTACTGGTTCCAGATATCTTCCAGCTTGGCGCCATACAGCGAAGCGGACAGATTGTCAGTGATACCGTACTTACCGCCGAAGTAGTCGATGGAGTCAGCTTTGACGCCGGCGTAAGTGGCCCACAACTCGCCATCACGGGCGTTTTTGTCCTGGCTGGTGGCCGAGTAGAAGTGACCGGCTTCGAGGTCAAGGTCTTTGACTTCGCTGCTTTGTAGCTGGAAGCCACTGGCAGTTTGCGGAAGGATGCGGGAACCGCCAACAGCGAACACTGGTGCAGTGCTTGGCTGCATATCGCCGACTTTCAACTCGGTTTTGGATACGCGGAACTTGATGGCTGCGCCGGCTTTACCTTGACTGTCATTGACGTCGCGGGCGTAACCGTTGGCTTTGATGGTATCGCTACGGCTCATGTTGCCCGAACCGGAAGTACCGTCACCGCCATCGAGTTTCAAGGCCAGGTAACCGAATGCATCAATACCAACACCAACGGTACCTTGGGTGTACCCGGAGGTGAAGTTGCCCAGGAAACCCTGAGTCCAGTCTTTCTGGTCATGGCCGCCGTTCTTGTTGTCGCGGTTGAAGTAGTAGTTCTTCAACGTCTCGGTGAGTTTCGCGTCTTCAACAAAACCTTTGGCTTCAGACTGGTCACTTACAAACGGGGCGGCCGTTGCCACTTGAGTACTGGCTGCTGCAGCAACTGCCAGTGCGATCATGCTCCACTTCATCACGCGCATCGTGATTTGCTCCTTTGGTTTTAGAAGAGTACTGCCGTCCCACCTGTTTTATTATCTGGGCGGCTCTTTCTTTTTGTGTCGGCGCAAACTTATATCACGCCGACAATGTTGGCGATACTTGCTATTCCAACCTTTCAGCTTCTTTACGACGGTGTCGCAAATGACGTGGTGGATGTCGCAAATTCACAGTACCGACGCAGCCGGACTGACAACTTTCTCGCTGTTTATGGGCCTTTTTGCATCGGTAAAAAAGAGTCCCTGGCAAAACACTTGAATCTCCATCGGGCAACCCTGCCACTGTTCTTATGGGGCTTAAGGCATCCACTTCCAGTGGTGCGCTTATAGTCCATATGGGTACGAATGCAACAAGCGTGCACAAACCGCAATTTCGCTGCGGTTATTTTTCTGAACACCCGCCTACGTTTGTGAAAACCTCGTGAAAGCTGGGCTTCAAGCCTGATTTTTTCATTGCTTGACGCCATTCCTCCTATGGTGTTGTCACGCCGAGAAACGCGCGTGACATCCAAAAACGTTACCGGTTCACCCCGCCGGTGAGTATTTGGCGGATGCCCGACGCAGTGAGCGTAGACGCACTGTGCGGTTTTGGTGCAAAAAAATTTGCAGCTGTTCTGAACTCATACAGCTTGCAGGGGCATGACGCTGCACGTCTCTGCTGATTCTGGTCATTTTTTTGTGCTGAACGTCGATGTTGGTTCCGTGCTGGTGCGTCGCGCTCGTAAATGTCACATCTCGGGGCGTTGGCAGAGCGACGGGGTTCACCGTCGTCGTGAAGGCTGGCGCATTCGCAGGTATGCTGCCGTCCTGTCGCTTGGTGCGCTGTCCATCGGGATGGCCGCTAAGCTGAATAATGATCAGCCGGGAGTGCGCGCAGTGTTTGCTTTAGATTCACGACTTCAACAGGACACGCTGACCATCGGTGATTTCCCTCTCTGCCGACTGCTGCTGTCCAATGATGCCAACTACCCTTGGTTCATTCTGGTGCCTCGTCGGGACGATATCAGTGAGTTGTTTCAGTTGGATGTCGCCGATCAACAGCAGTTTTGGCAGGAAACCACCGCGCTGGCTGAGCTGCTCAAGGATCTGTTCGATGCCGACAAAATGAACGTCGCGACCTTGGGTAACGTTGTCAGTCAGATGCACATGCATGTGATTGTGCGCAAACGTGACGACGCAGCCTGGCCGGCGCCGGTCTGGGGCAAACACCCGGCCAAGCCTTACAGTACCGAGCAGGTCGCTGCCATTCGCGAACGATTGCGACTGGTGTTGACCGAGCATTTCACCTTTGTGGAGGGCTGAGTCATGAATCTGGAAGAACGTGTTACCGATCTGGAAAGCCGTCTGGCGTTTCAGGATGACACCATTCAGTCGTTGAACGACGTGCTGGTGGCGCAGCAGCGCGTGGTCGAGCGCCTGCAATTGCAGATGGCGGCGCTGCTCAAGCGTCAGGAGGAGATGGTCGGCCAGTTCGAGTCCTTCGAGGATGAGGCGCCACCGCCGCACTACTGAGACCGGTACTTTTCAGCAGGCGTAAAAAAACCGCGAACAGCACGCTGCTCGCGGTTTTTTTATGCCTGGATCAGCGTCGCGGCAGCGCGGCGATCACGTCCTCGGCTTGCAGGCCCTTGTCCCGGTTCATTACCGAGAACTCCACGCGCTGGCCTTCGACCAGGACGCGGTGACCTTCGCCACGGATCGCGCGAAAGTGCACGAAGATATCATCGCCGGAATCCCGGGAGATAAAGCCGAAGCCTTTGGAGGTGTTGAACCACTTGACGGTACCGGTATCACGATTGGTCATGTCATAGCTGGTTGGAGCAGCAGCCGGTGAAGAACGATAGAAGCTGACGGCCAGGTGCAGGACCACGGCAACCAGCGCGATCACCAGAGTGAACAGCACGGCTGGCTGACCGGCGATGACGGGCATCGGGGCGATCAGGGTCAAGGTTTGCAGGACGACGGTCAGTACCAGCAGCGCGCTGACCAGGTTTTGCAGATGCTGACGAGGGCCTTTGTTCCAGAAAGGAATCACTGGAGCAATCACCAGGTTCAGCAGGCCGAAAAAGGCCAGGTAAAGTGCATCGGGTTGTTGCAGGTAGGGAACGGCTTCGGATTTCAAGCTGGGTATGAACGACAGCAGCAAAGCCGCTGCGCCCATTAGCAGGTGGACGATTTTCAACATTTTGATTGGCTCACGTTTATGACGGCTCACAAGGAAGAGCTGAAGGCGCACGGTTCGCTTCGGAACAAAATAAGAGGCGGTGGACACGTTCACGGCATCAGCCTATGCGCAACGCCCCGAAAAATGGGGCATGGCGACACACTGCCTATTTAACAGCAAAGCCTGCGGCTACTCAAATCAGCCCGGCCAGCGGCATGCGTCGGTCGATTTGTCGCAGCACCTGCACCCGATCCGGGCTGCGGGGTGTCGGTAGGCTTGCTAGAGTGGGTCTGCACCTGTTGGATGAATTCAATCGCCGTTAGGGGGTAAACATGGCAATCGATATCGGTATCAGTGAAGAAGATCGCAAATCCATCGTCGAAGGCTTGTCGCGTCTGCTGTCGGACACCTACGTGCTGTATCTGAAAACCCACAACTTCCACTGGAACGTCACCGGCCCGATGTTTCGTACGCTGCATTTGATGTTCGAAGAGCAATACAACGAGCTGGCGCTGGCCGTGGACTCGATCGCCGAGCGTATTCGCGCATTGGGCTTTCCGGCGCCGGGCGCCTATGCCACGTACGCGCGCCTTTCTTCTATCAAGGAAGAGGTGGGCGTGCCGAGTGCCGAAGACATGATCAAACAATTGGTCGATGGTCAGGAAGCCGTGACCCGCACGGCCCGTGGCATCTTCCCGCTGCTCGACAAGGTCAGCGATGAACCGACCGCAGACCTGCTGACCCAGCGCATGCAGGTTCACGAAAAAACGGCGTGGATGCTGCGCTCGCTGCTGGAAGCGTAATCCCCCTAGTGCGCGGGCCCGCCAGCGGGGCTCGTGCGCTGTCCGCAATCCTACCTGTGTCGTTGGCTTATCCTACGGAGTCGGTCAATAAGTCGTCTGGCTATAACTTTGTGTCTGCGCTTTTATGAAAGCCACAGGATGTGACTTTTCAAACAAGCAGAGATGGCAAAGGAGTGTCACTGATATGGCAGAGGGAGACAGGCGAGGCGACAGGATTGTCGGCTTGCCCCATGAGTTGAAAGTTGATCCGTTCATCAGCGAGTTCGACATGGCACTGGTTCAGCCATCGTCACGATCCGTGCGTCTGAACGGTTATGCGACCTGTCTGCGGCTGGAGCGGGTCTACTGGAACATCCTCGGCAACATGGCCGCAGATAACTGCTGTTCGATCAGCTCGCTGTTGTCCCACGTCGACCGCGAAGTGCACCTGCGTCACGGCGGGGTGAGAAATTTCAGCGCGCTGGTGCGGGTGGTGTGCGTCATGAACGGCGTCAAGCAGGCAGCAGCTGCCGAATCGCTCTGAAACGGCGGTTGCAAACGAGGTCTCGGCCTGTGCAGTCTTACGGCTGCACAGGCCGCATTTAATCGATATAATCCCGCTCTTTCGCCGCAAAGCCCTGCGCGCGGTGGCAATCTGATCGCCGAGACACCCCCATGCCGATGTACGATTACCAATGTGCTTCCTGTGGTCATCAGTTGGAAGCCATTCAAAAGATCAGCGATGCACCGCTGGTCGACTGCCCTGCCTGCCAGGCGCCAGAGCTGAAGAAACAGCTGTCCATGCCAGGCTTTCGCCTCAGCGGCAGCGGTTGGTACGAAACCGATTTCAAGACCGGGACCAAGAAGAATCTGGCCGGTGGCGACAAATCTGACTAGGGTTCAACCCCAGGTTGAACGACACGCGTGAGTTTCCGCATTGCTTTGAAAGCAACGGGATCTCCACCGAATATCGAATGACGAGAAGCGAACCATTATCATGATGCGCAGCCACTATTGCGGCCAACTGAACGAAAGCCTGGAAGGCCAGGAAATTACCCTTTGCGGATGGGTTCACCGTCGCCGCGACCACGGCGGGGTGATTTTCCTCGATATCCGTGATCGTGACGGTCTGGCCCAGGTGGTATTCGATCCGGATCGCGCCGAGAGCTTCGCCGCTGCCGATCGCGTGCGCAGCGAGTACGTCGTGAAGATCACCGGCAAGGTGCGTCTGCGTCCGGCCGGTGCGACCAACGCCAACATGGCGTCGGGCATGATCGAAGTGCTGGGTTATGAACTGGAAGTGCTGAACGAGTCGGAAACTCCGCCGTTCCCGCTGAACGAGTTCTCCGACGTTGGTGAAGAAACCCGTCTGCGTTATCGCTTCCTCGACCTGCGTCGTCCGGAAATGGCCGAGAAGCTGCGTCTGCGCTCGCGCATGACCACCAGCATCCGTCGCTTCCTCGACGAGAACGGCTTCCTCGACGTTGAAACGCCGATCCTGACCCGTGCCACCCCTGAAGGTGCGCGTGACTATCTGGTGCCAAGCCGTACCCACGCCGGTTCGTTCTTCGCCCTGCCGCAATCGCCACAGCTGTTCAAGCAACTGCTGATGGTTGCCGGTTTCGACCGTTACTACCAGATCGCCAAGTGCTTCCGCGACGAAGACCTGCGTGCTGACCGTCAGCCTGAATTCACCCAGATCGACATCGAGACCAGCTTCCTCGATGAAAAAGAGATCATGGGCCTGACTGAAGAAATGATCCGCAACCTGTTCAAGGAAGTGCTGGGTCTGGAATTCGGCGATTTCCCGCACATGACTTTCGAAGAAGCCATGCGCCGCTACGGTTCCGACAAGCCAGACCTGCGTAACCCGCTGGAACTGGTCGACGTTGCCGATCAACTGAAAGAAGTTGAATTCAAGGTGTTCAGCGGCCCGGCTAACGATCCGAAATGCCGTATCGCCGCACTGCGCGTTCCAGGCGGGGCGAGCATGCCACGCAAGCAGATCGACGATTACACCAAGTTCGTCGGCATCTACGGTGCCAAGGGCCTGGCGTACATCAAGGTCAACGAGCGCGCTGCCGGTGTTGACGGTCTGCAATCGCCGATCGTGAAAAACATCCCTGAAGACAAGCTCAACGTGATCCTCGATCGCGTTGGCGCAGTCGATGGCGACATCGTGTTCTTCGGCGCCGACAAGGCCAAGATCGTCAGCGAAGCTCTGGGCGCACTGCGCATCAAGCTCGGTCACGACCTCAAGCTGCTGACCTGCGAGTGGGCGCCAATGTGGGTCGTCGACTTCCCGATGTTCGAAGAAAACGACGACGGCAGCTTCTCCGCGTTGCACCACCCGTTCACCGCGCCGAAATGCTCTCCTGAAGAGCTGGAAGCCAACCCGGCTGGCGCTCTGTCCCGCGCCTACGACATGGTATTGAACGGCACCGAGCTGGGTGGCGGTTCGATCCGTATCCACCGCAAGGAAATGCAGCAAGCGGTGTTCCGTCTGCTGGGTATCAATGAAGCAGAACAGGAAGAGAAATTCGGCTTCCTGCTCGACGCGCTGAAGTACGGTGCTCCGCCGCACGGTGGTCTGGCCTTCGGTCTGGACCGTCTGGTGATGCTGATGACCGGCGCCCAGTCGATCCGTGAAGTGATCGCCTTCCCGAAAACCCAGAGTGCTGCCGACGTCATGACGCAAGCGCCGGGTGTGGTGGATGCCAAGGCACTGCGCGAGCTGCACATTCGTTTGCGCGAAACGCCAAAGGCTGAGTAAGACGGGCCTGAAGGCGCATCTTCGGATGCGCCTTTTTTCTTTCTACAAAGAGCAGGTCGAGATTTTTTTGTTTGCTGGCCGCTGCATGAGCAGGGCGGGCAACGTTTCAAAGAGAATTCGGAGCGAGTTATGGCAGGTCATTCCAAGTGGGCGAACATCAAGCACCGCAAAGAACGTCAGGATGCCAAGAGAGGCAAGATCTTCACCAAGTGGATCCGCGAGCTGACCGTTGCAGCCCGTCAGGGCGGCGGTGATCCGGGTTCCAACCCGCGTCTGCGTCTGGCCTTGGACAAGGCGCTGAGCGCGAACATGAGCCGCGACATCATCGACCGTGCCGTGGCGCGCGGCGCTGGTGCCACCGAAGCGGATAACGTTGAAGAGCTGACCTATGAAGGTTACGGCCCGGGCGGCGTGGCGGTGATGGTCGAGTGCATGACCGACAACCGCAACCGTACTGCTGCTGCTGTGCGCCATGCGTTCAGCAAGTGCGGTGGTAACCTCGGCACCGACGGTTCGGTAGCTTACTTGTTCGAGCGCAAAGGCCAGATCAGCTTCGCGCCGGGCGTTGATGAGGACGCACTGACCGAAGCGGCGCTGGAAGCCGATGCCGATGACGTGGTCAGCCACGAAGACGGCTCGATCGATGTGTTCACCTCGTTCACCAGTTTCTATGCCGTGCGTAACGCGCTGGAAGCCGCTGGATTCAAGGGCGATGACGCGGAAATCGTCATGCAGCCGACCACTAGCGCCGAACTGGATCTGGAAGGCGCTGAAAAGGTGCTGAAGCTGATCGACATGCTTGAGGATCTGGATGACGTGCAGAACGTTTATTCCAACGCGGATATTCCGGAAGACGTGGCCGCTCAGCTCGGTTAAGAGCGGCTACGATTCAATGTGGGAGCGAGCCTGCTCGCGAAGGCGGATTTTCAGGCAGCATCGTTGCTGATGATGAAACCGCTTTCGCGAGCAGGCTCGCTCCCACATTTGTTATGGGTTGATTTGAAAATCGTGCTTTTACCGAATCTGCAGGCGTTATGACTTTAATTCTTGGTATCGACCCCGGTTCGCGCATCACCGGTTACGGGATTGTTCGCGATACCGGGCGTGGCGGCTGTATCTATGTGGCATCCGGCTGCATCCGCACTGGTGCGGGCGAGCTGCACGAACGCCTGCAAATCGTCTATCGCGGCGTGCGCGAGATCATCCAGACCTACGGACCGGTGACCATGGGCATCGAAAAGGTGTTTATGGCGAAAAACGCCGACTCGGCGCTGAAGCTGGGGCAGGCGCGCGGTGCAGCGATCGTCGCCGGTGCGGAAGAGTGCCTGGAGATCGCCGAATATACGGCCACGCAGGTCAAGCAAGCCGTTGTCGGCACCGGCGCCGCCAATAAAGAGCAGGTGCAGATGATGGTCATGCACATGCTCAAACTCACCAGCAAACCGCAAATCGATGCCTCTGACGCTCTGGCCATTGCCATTTGCCACGCGCACACACGTTCCAGTCTGCTGCCGCACGGCCTGGGAACGGCACGCAGTCGTGGCGGGCGCCTGCGTCTCTGATAGCATCAGCATCAATTTTCCTGAAAGCCGGTTTTTGCGCCTGGGTCGTCGGCCCGAAATCCGCCTTTCGACAGTCGCCAGCCCACGGCTGGCCAACGCTCAAGGATCTGAAACGTGATTGGACGCTTGCGCGGCACCCTGGCTGAAAAACAGCCGCCGCACCTGATTCTGGATGTAAACGGCCTCGGGTATGAGCTGGAAGTGCCCATGACCACGCTTTATCGCCTGCCGTCGGTCGGTGAACCGCTGACCTTGCACACGCATTTGGTCGTACGCGAAGACGCGCAATTACTCTATGGTTTTGCCGGCAAGCGTGAGCGAGACTTTTTTCGCGAGTTGATCCGTCTCAATGGTGTCGGGCCAAAATTGGCCCTGGCCTTGATGTCGAGTCTGGAAGTCGACGAGTTGATCCGCTGCGTGCAGTCTCAGGACACCTCGGCGTTGACCAAGGTGCCGGGTGTCGGCAAGAAAACCGCTGAGCGTCTGCTGGTCGAACTCAAGGATCGCTTCAAGGCCTGGGAAACTACGCCAGCCATGTTCGCGCTCGTGCCGAACCAGCCGGATGGCCCGGCGCCGGTCAACACCGCCGAGAACGATGCGGTCAGTGCGCTGATTTCCCTGGGCTACAAGCCGCAGGAAGCGAGCAAGGCGATTACCGCCATCAAGGACAAGAATTTGAGCAGTGAAGACCTGATCCGCCGCGCCCTGAAGGGAATGATTTAAGTGATTGAAGCTGATCGTCTGATCACCGCCGCGCACAGCCCGCGCGAGCGCGAAGAAGTCCAGGACCGGGCCATTCGCCCGGTCAGCCTGGCCGACTACATCGGCCAGCCGACCGTGCGCGAGCAGATGGAGCTGTTCATCCAGGCCGCCCGTGGCCGAAGCGAGTCCCTCGACCATACGCTGATCTTCGGCCCGCCGGGTCTGGGCAAAACCACGCTGGCCAACATCATCGCTCAGGAAATGGGCGTATCGATCAAGAGCACTTCCGGGCCGGTGCTTGAACGTCCGGGTGATCTGGCGGCGTTGCTGACCAATCTTGAGCCGCACGATGTGTTGTTCATCGACGAAATCCATCGCCTGTCGCCGATCGTTGAAGAAGTGCTGTATCCAGCGATGGAGGACTTTCAACTCGACATCATGATTGGCGAAGGGCCGGCAGCGCGTTCGATCAAGCTCGATCTGCCGCCATTCACGCTGGTCGGCGCGACGACTCGCGCCGGCATGCTGACTAACCCGTTGCGTGACCGCTTCGGTATCGTCCAGCGTCTGGAGTTCTACAGCACGGCTGATCTGGCGACGATTGTCAGCCGTTCCGCAGCCATCCTCGGTCTGCCGCTGGATCCGGAAGGCTCGTTCGAAATCGCGCGCCGCGCCCGGGGCACGCCGCGGATCGCCAACCGTCTACTGCGCCGTGTGCGCGACTTCGCCGAAGTGCGTGCAAAGGGCCATATCACCAAAGCGGTGGCAGACCTGGCGCTGAACCTGCTGGATGTCGACGAGCACGGTTTCGATCATCAGGATCGCCGCCTGCTATTGACCATGATCGAGAAGTTCGATGGCGGCCCCGTCGGTATCGACAGCCTCGCCGCTGCAATCAGCGAGGAACGCCACACGATTGAAGATGTGCTGGAGCCGTATCTGATCCAGCAGGGTTACATCATGCGCACTCCACGGGGCAGGGTGGTGACGCGCCATGCGTACCTGCACTTTGGTTTAAACATCCCGTCACGAATGGGTGAAATGCCCGTGGCAGACGAGTTTCTCGATGCCGTGGACGATTGATACACATTTTTTGTCGATTTATTCAGGGTTTGTACGGTCATAGGACGGTACTTTTGCGGTAAAGCCCTGAAACCATGAAAAACAGTTGCCTGGCCGGATTGGCAACCTGAGGAGTAAGCACTAGAGTATGCGCGCGCAAAACGGGCTTGAGTCGTTCGCACATCGTTGTCGCGTTTATTACGAGGACACCGATGCGGGCGGCATCGTGTATTACGTTAATTACCTCAAGTTTATGGAACGGGCTCGAACCGAGCGGCTTCGCGAGCTGGGCTTTGCCCAATCGCAGCTGGCAGGGGAGGACCTGTTGTTTGTCGTGCACTCCAGCGAAGCGCGCTATCACGCGCCGGCGCGACTGGACGACGAACTGCTGGTAAGCGCTGATGTAATCGAATTGAACCGGGTCAGCCTGCGCTTCAAACAGCAGGTCAGGCGGGCAACGGATAATGTGCTGCTCTGTGAGGGGCAGTTTTTGGTGGCCTGTGTGCGCACTAACAGTTTGAAACCCCGGGCCCTTCCCGAAGACTTGCGTGCGGCCTTTGCCGACGCGGTCGGCCCGGGTACACACTCAAAGCAGGAGATAAAGCGTGGAAGCTAACGTCGTCGACCATTCCTCCATGTGGAGCCTGGTCAGCAATGCCAGCATCGTGGTGCAGTTGGTAATGTTGACCCTGGTGGCCGCATCGGTGACCTCATGGATCATGATCTTTCAGCGCAGCAATCTGCTGCGCGCCGGTCGACGCGCCCTGGAGAGCTTCGAAGAGCGCTTCTGGTCGGGTATCGACCTGTCCAAGCTGTACCGTCAGGCGGGCAGCAACCCTGACCCTGATTCGGGTGTGGAGCAGATCTTCCGTGCCGGCTTCAAGGAGTTCTCCCGTCTGCGTCAGCAGCCAGGTGTCGATCCTGAAGCAGTGATGGAAGGCGTGGCCCGTGCCATGCGCGTCGCCATCTCCCGCGAAGAAGAGAAACTGGAGCAGAGCCTGCCGTTCCTCGCCACCGTCGGTTCGGTCAGCCCGTACATCGGTCTGTTCGGTACCGTGTGGGGCATCATGAACTCCTTCCGCGGTCTGGCCAGCGCCCAGCAAGCAACCCTGGCCACTGTGGCCCCGGGTATCGCCGAAGCCCTGATCGCCACCGCGATCGGTCTGTTTGCGGCGATCCCTGCGGTTATCGCTTACAACCGTTTCGCCGCTCGCAGCGAAACCTTGTTGGGCCGCTACTACACCTTCGCCGATGAATTCCAGGCGATCCTGCACCGCAAAGTGCACACCAGCGAAGAATAAGCAGGTAATTTCCAATGGCTTTAATCGCTCGAGCTCGCAAAAAGCGCAAGCCGGTTGCCGAGATGAACGTGGTGCCTTACATCGACGTGATGTTGGTACTGCTGGTCATCTTCATGGTGACCGCGCCGATGCTCAATCAGGGCGTGAAAGTTGATCTGCCCAAGGTTTCCAGCGAAGCCTTGCCGCAGGACAACAACACTCAGGTCCTGACCATTTCGATCAAGGCTGACAAGACCTACTACTGGAACCTTGGCAGCGAAGTCGATACCGAGAAGCAACAGGACAGGGCCATGACTCTGCCGCAAATGACCGACGCGGTGACCAAGATCATTCGTGCCGGCACTGAAGGCGGCAAGCGTACCCAGGTCTTCATCCGCGGTGACAAGACCGTCGACTATGGTTCCGTCATGGGCGCCATGGGCGGGCTGCAGAAAGCCGGGGTCGGTAATGTTGGTTTGATTACCGAGGCCCCCTGATGCAGCAACAGCGAGAGCCGTCCGCCTCGGAAAGCTACTTCTGGCCTAGCATTCTGGCAATTGTCCTGCACGTGCTGGTGTTCGGCATGCTGTTCGTCAGTTTTGCCTTTACACCAGAGCTGCCGCCGGCCAAGCCGATTGTCCAGGCGACCCTCTACCAACTGAAATCGAAAAGTCAGGCAACCACCCAGACCAATCAGAAGATTGCGGGTGAGGCGAAGAAATCCGCCGCGCGCCAGACCGAAGTCGAGCAGATGGAGCAGAAGAAGGTCGAGCAGGAAGAGATCAAGGCCGCTGCGGAACAAAAGAAAGAAGAAGCGGCTCAAAAAGCCGAGGAAGCCAAGAAGGCCGACGAGTCGAAGAAAGCAGACGAAGCGAAAAAGGCTGATGAAGCCAAGAAAGCCGACGAAGCCAAGAAGACCGCCGAAGCCAAAAAGGCTGAAGAGAAACAATTGGCTGATATAGCCAAGAAGAAATCTGAAGAAGAAGCGAAAAAGGCTGCTGAAGAAGAGGCCAAGAAAGCCGCTGCTGAAGAAGCCAAGAAGAAGATCGTCGAAGACGCGAAGAAGAAAGCCGCCGAAGACGCCAAGAAGAAAGCTGAAGCTGAAGAGGCGAAGAAGAAAATCGCCGACGAAGCGAAGAAGAAAGCTGCTGCCGATGCTGCGAAGAAGAAAGCGCAGGATGCGGCGCGTAAATCGACTGAAGACAAAAAGGCTCAGGCCTTGGCCGATTTGCTTTCCGATACGCCGCAGCGCCAGCAGGCCTTGGCCGATGAGCAGGGTGACGAAGTCGCGGGCAGTTTCGATGACCTGATTCGTGCGCGAGCTGCAGAGGGCTGGGCCCGTCCACCTTCGGCACGCAAAGGCATGACAGTTGTACTGCAGATCGGCATGTTGCCGGACGGTACGGTGACTTCGGTCAGCGTCGCCAAGTCCAGTGGCGATGGTCCGTTCGATGCGTCGGCAGTCGCGGCAGTGAAGAATATTGGACGTTTGACAGAAATGCAGGGAATGAAGCCGAGCGATTTCGCTCCGTATCGTTCATTCAAGATGACATTCACACCTGAGGATCTAGCCTTGTGAGAAACCTTCTTCGAGGAATGCTGGTCGTGATCTGCTGCATGGCAGGGATCGCGATGGCGGATGAAAAGAACATTCTGGTTACCAGCGGCAGCGATCGGGCTACTCCGATCGCAGTCGTACCGTTCGGCATGCAGGGCGGTGCCGTGCTGCCGGACGACATGGCAGAAATCATTGGTAACGATTTGCGTAACTCGGGCTACTACTCGCCGATTCCAAAGCAAAACATGATCAGCCAGCCAAGCCAGCCGAGCGAAATCATCTTCCGTGACTGGAAGGCGGTGGGTGCTCAATACATGATGGTCGGCAGCATTGCGCCAGCCGGCGGTCGCCTGCAGGTGCAGTGGGCACTGTTCAACGTGGCCACCGAACAGAAAGTGGCTGACGGCAGTGTTTCCGGCACCACCGAGCAACTGCGTGACATGGCGCACTTCATCTCCGACCAGTCGTTCCAGAAACTGACCGGTATTGAAGGTGCGTTCTCGACGCGTCTGCTGTACGTGACGGCTGAGCGCTTCTCCGAGAAGAACACCCGTTACACCCTGCAGCGTTCGGACTACGACGGTGCTCGCGCCGTGACCTTGCTGCAATCGCGTGAGCCAATCCTGTCGCCGCGTTTTGCACCGGATGGCAAGCGCATCGCCTATGTGTCGTTCGAGCAGAAGCGCCCACGCATCTTCATGCAGAACATCGACACCGGTCGCCGTGAGCAGATCACCAACTTCGAAGGTCTGAACGGCGCGCCAGCCTGGTCGCCGAACGGTGATCGCCTGGCGTTCGTGCTGTCGAAGGACGGTAACCCGGATATCTACGTGATGAATCTGGCTTCGCGTCAGATCACCCGTGTGACCGCAGGTCCTGGCATCAACACCGAACCGTACTGGGGCAAGGATGGTTCGACCATCTACTTCACCTCGGACCGCGGCGGCAAGCCTCAGATCTACAAAACCAGCGCCAGTGGCGGTGGTGCCGAGCGTGTGACGTTTGTAGGTAATTACAACGCCAACCCGAAACTTTCGGCGGATGAAAAGACTTTGGTGATGATCCATCGTCAGGATGGCTTCACCAATTTCAAGGTGGCAGCTCAGGATCTGCAGCGAGGGAGTGTAAAGATCCTCACTGATAGCACTCTGGACGAGTCACCTACTGTTGCGCCCAACGGCACCATGGTAATCTACGCCACCCGCCAACAGGGCCGGGGAGTCTTGATGCTCGTGTCCATTAATGGACGCGTTAGGCTCCCGCTTCCTACCGCTCAAGGCGAAGTCAGAGAACCGTCCTGGTCCCCTTACCTGAAGTGAGCGGGCGCTACACGTTTTACTTAACACACTGGGGTTCATTAGGAGTTTCACGATGGAAATGCTGAAGTTTGGTAAATTTGCTGCGCTGGCTCTGGCCATGGCTGTAGCTGTAGGTTGCTCGTCCAAAGGCGGCGACAACGCCGGTGAAGGCGCTGTTGATCCAAACGCTGGTTACGGCGCAAACACTGGTGCCGTTGACGGTTCCCTGAGCGAAGAAGCTGCTCTGCGCGCAATCACCACCTTCTACTTCGAATACGACAGCTCGGACCTGAAGCCAGAAGCCATGCGCGCTCTGGACGTTCACGCCAAAGACCTGAAAGCAAACGGCGCTCGCGTTGTTCTGGAAGGCAACACCGACGAACGTGGTACTCGTGAGTACAACATGGCACTGGGCGAGCGTCGTGCGAAAGCCGTTCAGCGCTACCTGGTACTGCAAGGTGTTTCCCCAGCTCAGCTGGAACTGGTTTCCTACGGCGAAGAGCGTCCAGTTGCTACCGGCAACGACGAGCAGTCCTGGGCTCAAAACCGTCGCGTCGAACTGCGTAAGTAATTCGATATGCGAACGTGCCGTCGTGCTGTAACTGTTCTGGCTCTCAGCCTTGCGCCGCTTGCGGCGTGGGCTGCGGTTCCTGTGGTCGATGACAACTCCGGTTATAACAATAGCGGGAGCAGTTATCCGCCTGCAGGTTACGGTACGAACGGCGCCTATGCCGGGGGAGCGGCTTCGGCCCCTGCCTCGGCACAAGGCATGCTGTTCAACCAATTGCAACAGATGCAGGATCAGATTTCTCGCCAGCAAGGCGTGATCGAAGAACTGCAGAATCAGGTTGCGCGCATGAAGCAGGAATCCCTGGAGCGATACCAGGATCTTGATCGGCGCATAGGATCCGGCGTTGCACCTGCCGCGACTCCTGAGAATTCTTCTGCCGGTGGCGATGCAAGTGCTGCTGCCGGTGCTGCCGCTGGCGCCGGGGCTGCTGCCCAGGCACCTGCTGCAAGCAGCGAACCGGGTGATCCGGCCAAGGAAAAGCTGTATTACGATGCCGCTTTCGACCTGATCAAAGCCAAGGATTTCGACAAGGCCAGCCAGGCTTTTGCCGCTTTCCTGCGCAAATACCCGAACAGCCAATACGCGGGCAACGCCCAGTACTGGTTGGGTGAAGTGAATCTGGCCAAAGGTGATCTGCAAGGCGCAGGTCAGGCTTTCGCCAAGGTTTCGCAGCTGTATCCAAAGCACGCCAAAGTGCCAGACTCGCTGTACAAGCTGGCTGACGTAGAGCGCCGCCTTGGTCATACCGACAAGGTCAAAGGCATTCTGCAGCAGGTGGTGGCCCAATATCCGGGTACCTCCGCCGCTCAGTTGGCTCAACGCGATCTGCAACGCATGTAAGGTCGTGTTACCCGTTTAGAAGAAACCCGCGCTTGTCGCGGGTTTTTTCGTTAGAATTCACGCCCTTTTTCTGAAACACGCTTCTTGCGGTCTACGCGTTGGCGGGATTGCCTGAAGTGCCTGACGGAGGCGGACAGCCTGTTTAGCTGTTACGCCCGTGGCGACTATGCAAGACACATTGAGAATCACCGAAGTTTTCTACTCGTTGCAGGGGGAAACGCGGACTGCCGGGCTGCCCACGGTTTTTGTGCGCCTGACCGGTTGCCCTCTGCGTTGCCAATACTGCGACAGCGCCTATGCGTTCAGTGGCGGCACCATCCGCACCCTCGACGACATCCTCGAGCAAGTGGCCGGATTTCGTCCGCGCTACGTCTGTGTCACCGGCGGTGAGCCGCTGGCGCAGCCGAACGCCATTCCTTTGCTCAAGCAGTTGTGTGACGCCGGTTACGAGGTTTCGCTGGAAACCAGTGGCGCACTCGACATTTCGGCCGTCGATCCGCGCGTCAGTCGGGTTGTCGATCTGAAAACGCCGGACTCGAAAGAAGCCCATCGCAACCGTTACGAGAACATCGAACTGCTGAGCCCCAACGATCAGGTGAAGTTTGTCATCTGCTCGCGCGACGACTATGACTGGGCCGTCTCCAAGCTGATTCAGTACGGTCTTGATCGGCGTGCCGGCGAAGTGCTGTTCTCCCCAAGTCACCATGACCTCAATGCTCGCGATCTGGCGGACTGGGTGGTGGCGGACAACCTGCCGGTACGCTTGCAATTGCAGTTGCATAAATATCTTTGGAACGACGAGCCGGGGCGCTGATATGACCGAACAACTGAACACTCTCGAAAAACGCGCGGTCATCCTGCTGTCCGGTGGCCTGGACTCGGCGACCGTCGTGGCCATGGCACGAGCCGAAGGCTACCGCTGCTACACCATGAGCTTCGACTACGGCCAGCGTTCGCACGCCGAACTGCACGCCGCTGCCCGCGTCGCCCGCGACTTGGGTGTGATCGAACACAAGGTGATTGGCCTCAACCTGAATGGTATGGGCGGCTCGGCACTGACCGACAGCAGCATCGATATTCCGGAGGAGCTGGGCGAAGGCATTCCGGTGACTTACGTGCCGGCGCGTAACACGGTGTTCCTTTCGCTGGCGTTGGGCTGGGCAGAAGTGCTGGGTGCGCGTGACATCTTTATTGGTGTCAACGCCGTGGACTATTCCGGTTACCCGGATTGCCGTCCCGAGTTTATCGAGTCGTTCGAGCGCATGGCCAACCTGGCGACCAAGGCCGGTGTGGAAGGCAACGGTTTCCGCATTCAGGCGCCCCTGCAGAACCTGAGCAAGGCGCAGATCGTCCAGGCGGGCGTGAAGCTCGGCGTTGATTATGGCCTCACCGTTTCCTGCTATCAGGCCGACGATGACGGCCGCGCGTGCGGTAAATGCGACAGCTGCCGCCTACGCGCAGAAGGCTTCGCGGCCGCTGGTGTGGACGATCCAACACCTTATTTTTGATTATTTTCAAAAAGGTGTTGAATAGTCCTTAAAAATCAGTATTATACGCGCCACCACACAGCGGGTCGTTAGCTCAGTTGGTAGAGCAGTTGGCTTTTAACCAATTGGTCGTAGGTTCGAATCCCACACGACCCACCATATTTGGCGGTTTAGAAAATCCGGAAGGCCCACGAAAGTGAGGATTTCCGGGTTTTTTTTTGCCTGTAATTTCGCTCCGCGTTATTTCAATACCCGCAGCGCTGACGTAGGTCAGAATCATCTTTTGTATCAACGGGATATTCTGTAGCCTTGCGCAGCTTCAATGCTGTCCGTGCCTGATAATACTCACTCTCCCGGCGGTACCCTCAAGCGGTCCGGAGCCGGGTGTATACTCGACTTTCGCGCGAACGCGCCTGCAGGTCTTGCGAACATGACGCAGATTTCCGAACGCCTTCTGGTTCAAGCCCACCTCGATGCCAAACAGCCCAAACCGCTGACGGCCGAGGAGGAGGCTTATTACCGTTCCGCCATTGCCGCCGAGCTCAAGGCTCAGGACGCGGTGCTGGTGGCCCACTTTTATTGCGATCCGGTGATTCAGGCTCTGGCCGAAGAAACCGGCGGTTGCGTCTCCGATTCCCTGGAAATGGCCCGCTTCGGCAATGCTCACCCGGCCAAAACCGTGGTGGTCGCCGGCGTGAAGTTCATGGGCGAGACCGCGAAGATTCTCAACCCGGAAAAACGCGTGCTGATGCCGACCCTGGAAGCGACGTGCTCGCTGGACCTGGGTTGCCCGGTCGACGAGTTCTCGGCGTTCTGCGATCAGCACCCGGAGCGCACGGTGGTGGTCTATGCCAACACCTCCGCAGCCGTTAAGGCTCGGGCTGATTGGGTGGTGACTTCGAGTTGCGCGCTGGAGATCGTCGAAAGCCTGATGGACAACGGCGAGACCATCATCTGGGGGCCGGACAAGCATCTGGGCACTTACATCCAGCGCAAGACCGGCGCGGACATGCTGCTGTGGGACGGTGCCTGCATCGTTCACGAAGAGTTCAAGTCCAAGCAGCTTGAAGACATGAAAGCGTTGTACCCGGACGCTGCGATTCTGGTGCACCCGGAGTCGCCAACGTCGGTGATCGAACTGGCGGACGCCGTGGGTTCCACCAGCCAGTTGATCGCTGCCGCGCAATCGCTGCCGAACAAGACCCTGATCGTTGCGACCGACCGTGGCATCTTCTACAAGATGCAGCAGCTGTGCCCGGACAAGGTCTTCATCGAGGCGCCAACCGCTGGTAACGGCGCGGCGTGCCGCAGTTGCGCACATTGCCCGTGGATGGCCATGAACACCCTTGAGCGCACGCTCAAGAGCTTGAAGGAAGGGACCAACGAGATCTTTGTTGATCCGGCGTTGATTCCGCAGGCGATCCGGCCATTGAAGCGCATGCTCGACTTTACTCAAGCGGCGCGGATGAAGCTGGCCGGTAACGCCTGAGGTCTTTCAGGCAATAAATAAACCTGTAGGAGTGAGCCTGCTCGCGATAGTGGTGTGTCAAACAACGAAAATGTTGACTGACACACCACTATCGCGAGCAGGCTCACTCCTACAGTGGTTTTCGGCGTCTGAAAATTATTTGGTCTTCTTCGGGATCCGGACGAGGCGGGTATCGGAATAGATGTCATGCCACGTGCGCTTCTGCTTGTCGTACAGCGACCAGAGGAATCCCAACCCCACGCACAGCCACGACGCAATCGACACCATAAACCGCAACAACGCCTGCCACAGGCTGATCGCCGTGCCATTGGCGTTCTGCACGCGAATGCCCCACACCTGCATGCCCAGCGTCTGACCGCCGTGGGTCCAGAACTTGGCAAAAAATGCGAACAGAACCAACACCAGCACGGTCGAGTAGAGCGGATCACCGTCGAGCTTGCCGGCATCGGTCATCACTCGCAGGCGCTCTTCACCAATTATCGCTGCCTGAATCATCTTGTAGATGCCACCCGTGACGATCAGCAGGGCGGTGCATAGCAGAAAGTCATAGAACATCGCCGCCAGACGCCGGCCTAGACCAACGGCGGGAAAATCGCCCTGTGGGGTGAGCAGGTTTTTCGACATGGCAGCCTCTGGACGCAAAATGAAGCGCCATTTTACGGATTCGCGCGCACAAAAAAGCCCCTGATATCAATATCAGGGGCTTTTTCGTAACAGAAATCAGGCTTCTGCTTGTACTTCGTCAGCCTGCATGCCTTTCTGGCCCTGCACAGCAACGAAGGTCACTTTCTGGCCTTCTTTCAGGCTCTTGAAACCGTTGCCCTGAATGGCGCGGAAATGTACGAACAGATCCGGACCGCTTTCTGGAGTGATAAAACCAAAACCTTTCTCGTCGTTAAACCACTTGACGGTACCGCTCTGACGTGTGGACATTTCTTATTTCCTTTGACGCAAAAATTAATGACAGTCTCTTTCTCATGAAAGAGTACTGGGGCTGGTTGCAGGAGAGTAAGAAGACGTCGAACGGGATGTAGCTAACTTGTAGGCTACTGCCCAGGTCACGATTCCAAGCTGACCCATGCAAACACAGTGGAGAAACTCTACGCCAACTACGGGAGAAAAAACAAGCCCTGCGAAGCCCCCGGTTTTACTGAGCTTGAGCAAGTTAATCCTCTCGCTAGTGCGGTCTTAGACGATTAGCCTGTTCAATTGTTTTCGATCGTTATAAGCAAAGTTCATATTCGAATCAGTTGATAGAAAATGCACTTTTTTGTGGCGATTGCGTTACACATTAGTGCACGCATAACGCAATCGCGTTACTTATAGAAACAGTCAATCAGCCGCGATAGTAGCGTTGTGGAACAAATGGCATTTTGCTTACAAGCATTTGCACCTTTTTCCCACGAACGATGGCCCAAACCGGTGTGTCGAGGGTGACATATGCGCTGTCGAGGTAACCCATCGCCAACGGCCCGCCCAAGGTCGGACCGAAACCACCGCTGCACACGCTGCCGATGATTTCGCCGGCTTCGTTGACGATTTCTGCGCCTTCACGCACGGGTGTGCGCTCCTGCGGCAGCAAGCCGACGCGTTTGCGTGCCACGCCATTCTGTTGCTGGGCGAAAATATTCTCCGCGCCCGGGAAACCGCCGGCCCGCGCGCCATCAGCGCGACGTGGCTTGGAGATCGCCCATAACAGGCTGGCTTCGATCGGCGTGGTCTCGGTGTTCATGTCGTGGCCGTAGAGGCACAGACCGGCTTCCAGACGCAGCGAGTCGCGAGCGCCGAGGCCAATGGCCTGGACTTCCGGTTCGGCGAGCAGGGCGCGGGCAAGTCTTTCGGCATCTGCAGCTGGTACGGAGATTTCGAAACCGTCTTCACCGGTGTAACCCGAACGGCTGACAAAGCAGTCGACGCCGAGCAGATTGACACGGGCGAACTGCATAAAAGTCATTTTTTCAACGGATGGTGCCAGCCGCGCCAGCACGGTGACCGCCGCCGGACCTTGCAATGCCAGCAGAGCGCGCTCTTCGAACAGCGCCGTAATGGTGCACTGATCGCCGATGTGTTTTTGCAGGTGGGCAAGGTCCTGATCCTTGCACGCGGCGTTGACCACCAGGAACAATTCGTCATTACCGAGGTTTGCCACCATCAGGTCGTCGAGAATGCCGCCGTTGTCGTTGGTGAACATCGCGTAACGCTGCATGCCCACCGGCAGGTCGATGATGTCTACCGGCACCAGGCTTTCCAGGGCTTTGGCGGCGTTGGCGCCGGTCAGGCGAATCTGGCCCATGTGCGAGACATCGAACAGCCCGGCCTGCTCACGGGTGTGCTGGTGTTCTTTCATCACGCCGAGTGGGTATTGCACCGGCATGTCGTAGCCGGCGAACGGCACCATGCGAGCGCCGAGTTCGATGTGCAGAGCGTGCAGCGGGGTTTTCGACAGTTGTTCGGTGGACATGCGTGGCTCCTTGAAAATTAGAGTTTGGGGGTAAGAGGCAAGATCAAGATCAAAAGCCCCTCACCCCAGCCCTCTCCCGAAGGGAGAGGGGGCTAATTACTTTTCTCTCCCAGAGGGAGAGGGCTGGGGTGAGGTCAGCATTCGATAATGTTGACCGCCAGACCGCCGCGGGCGGTCTCTTTGTATTTGCTTTTCATGTCGGCGCCGGTCTGGCGCATGGTGCGGATGACTTTGTCGAGGGAGACGAAATGCTGGCCGTCGCCACGCATGGCCATGCGCACCGCGTTGATGGCTTTTACCGAGCCCATGGCATTGCGCTCGATGCACGGCACTTGCACTAACCCGCCAATCGGGTCGCAGGTCAGGCCGAGGTTGTGCTCCATGCCGATTTCCGCAGCGTTCTCGACTTGCTGCACGCTGCCGCCAAGCACTTCGCACAACGCACCGGCCGCCATCGAACAGGCCACGCCGACTTCACCTTGGCAGCCGACTTCAGCGCCGGAGATCGATGCGTTCTCCTTGTAGAGAATGCCGATGGCCGCAGCGGTCAGCAGAAACCGTACGACGCCGTCGTCATTCGCGCCTGGGATAAAACGCATGTAGTAATGCAGCACCGCTGGAATGATCCCCGCCGCGCCGTTGGTGGGGGCAGTGACCACACGTCCGCCATTGGCGTTTTCTTCGTTGACCGCCAAAGCGTAGAGGTTGACCCAGTCGAGCACTGACAACGGATCGCGCAACGCCGATTCCGGGTTCTTGCACAGTTGCCGATGCAACGCTGCCGCACGGCGTTTGACCTTCAAGCCGCCGGGCAAAATACCTTCGTTACGGCAGCCCGCAGCGACGCAGTCCTGCATCACCTGCCAGATTTTCAACAGGCCGGCGCGGGTTTCCGCCTCCGGGCGCCAGGCGCTTTCGTTGGTCAGCATCACCTGACTGATCGACAGACCGTAGGTGGCGCAATGACCGAGCAAGTCCTTGGCGCTTTTGAACGGGAAGGTCAGCGGCGTGGCGTCTTCGACGATGCGGTCGGCACCGGCCGCGTCCTCGTCGACCACGAAACCACCGCCAACCGAGTAGTACTCGCGGCTGCGGATCTGAATCCCCGCCGCATCGAAGGCGCGGAAGATCATGCCGTTGGGGTGATAGGCCAGCGGCTTGCGGATCATTGCCAGGTGTTCTTTCTCGTTGAACGCAATGCTGTGTTCGCCGAGCAGGTTCAGTCGTCCGTTGCCGCGAATTTCTTGCAGGCGCGCGGCGACGGTTTCGGTATCAACCGTATCGGGATGTTCGCCTTCGAGGCCGAGCAGCACGGCTTTGTCGCTGCCGTGACCTTTACCGGTGGCGCCGAGTGAACCGTACAGCTCAACGCGAACGCTGGCGGTGGTGGTCAGCAGGTTTTCACGTTGCAGGCCTTCGGCGAAACGCGCAGCAGCACGCATCGGGCCGACGGTGTGGGAACTGGAGGGGCCGATGCCAATCTTGAACAGGTCGAACACGCTTAACGACATGAGTGGTTCTCCGGTTTCTTGTTATAGGAATTGGCGAAAGTATCAGGCTTGATGCGTTCCTTGTGGGAGCTGGCTTGCCAGCGATGGCGGTGGGTCAGGCAACAAAGATGTAGGCTGATCCACCCTCATCGCTGGCAAGCCAGCTCCCACAGGGATTTGTGGTGTTCTGGAGAAAGAGGCAGGTATTCCTGCCCCTCATTCCATTAAGCGTAGCTTTCGATCGACGGGCAGGCGCACACCAGGTTGCGATCGCCGAAGACGTTGTCGACACGACCGACCGGTGGCCAGTATTTGCCTTCGATCAGCGACGCGACCGGGTACACGGCTTGCTCGCGGCTGTACGGGTGGGTCCACTCGCCAACCAGTTCCGCAGCGGTGTGCGGAGCGTTTTTCAGTGGGTTGTCGTCCTTGTCCAGCGTGCCGTTTTCCACCGCGCGGATTTCTTCGCGGATGCGGATCATGGCGTCGCAGAAGCGGTCCAGCTCTTCCTTGGATTCGCTTTCGGTCGGCTCGATCATCAGCGTGCCCGCGACCGGGAACGACATGGTCGGTGCGTGGAAGCCGAAGTCGATCAGGCGCTTGGCGACGTCATCAACGCTGATGCCGCTGCTGTCTTTCAACGGACGCAGATCGAGGATGCATTCGTGTGCCACCAGACCGTTGCTGCCGGTGTACAGCACTGGGTAGTGCTCTTCGAGACGACGGGAAATGTAGTTGGCATTGAGGATCGCCAGCTGCGAAGCGCGTTTCAGGCCTGCGCCGCCCATCATGCGAATGTACATCCAGGTGATCGGCAAAATGCTCGCACTGCCGAACGGTGCTGCGCAGACCGCGCCCTCTTTGCGTTCCATCTGGCCGTGGCCCGGCAGGAACGGGGTCAGGTGCGATTTCACGCCAATCGGGCCGACACCCGGGCCGCCACCGCCGTGCGGGATGCAGAAGGTTTTGTGCAGGTTCAGGTGCGAGACGTCGCCGCCGAACTTGCCCGGTGCGCAGAGGCCAACCATTGCGTTCATGTTGGCGCCGTCGATGTACACCTGGCCGCCGTTGTCATGAATGATTCCGCAGATTTCGCGGATGCCTTCTTCGAACACGCCGTGGGTCGACGGGTAAGTGATCATCAGCGCGGCGAGGTGTTCGCGGTGCTCGATGGCTTTGGCGCGCAGGTCTTCGATGTCGACGTTGCCGCGCGCATCGCACGCGGTCACAACCACGCGCATGCCAGCCATGTTGGCGGTGGCCGGGTTGGTGCCGTGGGCGGACGACGGAATCAGGCAGATGTCGCGCCGCTCATCACCACGGCTCTGGTGATAGGCGCGGATCGCCAAGAGGCCTGCGTATTCACCTTGCGAACCGGCGTTCGGTTGCAGCGAGATCGCGTCGTAACCGGTGGCGGCGCAGAGCATCGCTTCCAGTTCATCGGTCAGTTGCTGGTAACCGGCGCTCTGTGCGGCTGGGGCGAACGGGTGCAGGGCGCCGAATTCAGCCCAGGTCACCGGGATCATTTCGCTGGCAGCGTTGAGTTTCATGGTGCACGAACCCAGCGGGATCATGGTGCGATCCAGGGCCAGATCCTTGTCTGCCAGTTTGCGCAGGTAGCGCATCAGCTCGGTTTCCGAGTGATAGCGGTTGAACACCGGGTGGCTGAGGATCGGCGACTGACGTACCAGCGAGGCTGGAATGGTGCTTTGTACGGAGGCGGCGAGAGCAGCGAAGTCCGGCAGGGTCTTGCCATCGGCGAACAGGCCCCAAAGGGTTTCGATGTCAGCCTGGGTGGTGGTTTCGTCGACCGACAGGCCCAGACGCTGAGCGTCGATCACGCGCAGGTTGATCTGCGCAGCGTGTGCCTTGTCGTGCAGCGCGGCGGTGTTTGCGCCGGTGGCGACGGTCAGGGTGTCGAAGAAACTGGCTTGTTCGACGTTAGCGCCCAGCGCGGTCAGACCCTTGGCCAGGATCGCGGTCAGGTGATGCACGCGGTTGGCAATCTGCGTCAGGCCTTTCGGGCCGTGGTAGACGGCGTACATGCTGGCGATGTTGGCCAGCAGCACTTGTGCGGTGCAGATGTTCGACGTGGCCTTCTCGCGGCGGATGTGTTGCTCGCGGGTCTGCATCGCCAGACGCAGCGCCGGCTTGCCGAAACGGTCAACCGAGACACCGACCAGACGGCCCGGCATATCACGCTTGAACGCATCTTTGGTGGAGAAGTAAGCGGCGTGCGGGCCACCAAAGCCCAGCGGCACGCCGAAGCGTTGTGCCGAACCGATGGCAACGTCAGCACCGAACTCGCCCGGGGCGGTCAGCAGGGTCAGGGCCAGCAGGTCGGCAGCCACGGCGACCAGAGCGTTGGCGGCGTGGAAGCGTTCGGTCAGTTCGCGATAGTCGAACACATCACCGTTGCTCGCCGGGTATTGCAGCAGCGCGCCGAAGAACGGCGTTACGTCAGTCAGTTCACGTTCGTCGCCGACCACAACTTCAATGCCCAACGGCTCGGCACGAGTGCGCAGCACGTCGAGGGTCTGCGGGTGGCTGTGGATCGAGGCGAAGAACTGGTGGCTGCCCTTGTTCTTGCTCAGGCGTTTGCAGAAGGTCATGGCTTCGGCAGCGGCGGTGGCTTCGTCGAGCAGCGAGGCGTTGGCGATCGGCAGGCCGGTGAGGTCGCTGATCATGGTCTGGAAGTTCAGCAGCGCTTCGAGACGACCTTGGGAAATTTCTGGCTGATACGGGGTGTACGCGGTGTACCAGGCCGGGTTTTCCAAGAGGTTGCGCAGGATCGGCGACGGCGTGTGGCAGTTGTAGTAGCCCTGGCCGATGTAGGTCTTGAACAACTGATTCTTGCCGGCGATCGATTTGATCATCGCCAGGGCATCGGCTTCACTGAGGCCGTCGTCCATGCCGAGCACGCTGGTGCCCTTGATGCTTTCCGGGATGACGCTGGCGCTCAGGGCTTCAAGCGAGTCGAAGCCGAGGCTGTTGAGCATGGCTTGCTCGTCACCGGCGCGCGGGCCGATGTGACGGGCGATGAATTCGTTGGCGGTGCCAAGGTTTACTTGAGTCATGTCGGTGTTCCTCAGGCTTCGGCTTGGGCTTTGATCAGACGGTCGTACGCGTCCTGATCGAGCAATTTGCCGACAGCGGCGGCGTCGTTAGGCTGGAAGCGGAAGAACCAGCCTTCGCCCAGCGGATCTTCGTTGACCAGTTCCGGGGCGTCTACCAGCGCCGGGTTGACTGCCAGTACGTCGCCGTCGAGCGGCATGTACACGCCGCTGGCGGCTTTCACCGATTCCACGGTGGCGGCTTCGGCGCCCTTTTCGTAAGCCTGCAGCTCAGGCAGTTGCACGAACACCACGTCGCCCAAGGCGTTCTGCGCGAAAGCGGTGATGCCGACAGTAACGCTGCCGTCAGCTTCGGTGCGCAGCCATTCGTGATCTTCAGTAAAACGCAACTCGCTCATGGAAACTCCTCAGGGGGCCAGACTCGTCTGGTGGACGCGGTGGAATAGTCGGGCGCGAAGGCCCTTATTTATGAAGGGTTGATTAGCAAGAATGTGGCCAATGTTGATTTATCGTTATAAATCAATGAATTAAATATTGTGGGGGTCGAAGGTTCAGAGATGCCTGTAGCGAAATCGCTACAGCATGGAGCGAGGATAAAAGCTGAACGGGAT
Organism: Pseudomonas sp. Mb7; assembly: GCF_054790525.1. Lineage (NCBI taxonomy): Bacteria > Pseudomonadati > Pseudomonadota > Gammaproteobacteria > Pseudomonadales > Pseudomonadaceae > Pseudomonas > Pseudomonas sp. Mb7. Next base: position 4,157,601 of record NZ_CP186501.1, on the reverse strand, counting down.
CAAAGCCTTGCACAGCGGTGATCGGAGGTGTGTGTAGCGATATCGTTCCGCTGTAGCGCTTTCAGTACAGGTGGAGGTCGTTTTTGACGCGATTTCGAAATCACCCTCTAACCCTGTGGGAGCGAGCCTGCTCGCGAAGAGGGTGTGTCAGTCACTAATGATTCTGCTGATATACCGCTTTCGCGAGCAGGGGGGTATTTCCCGCAGGTGAATTTGTGGTGTTTTCAGGGTTTGTTGGGGATGCCGTATTTGCGCAGGCGATGGGCAATGGCCGTGTGCGAAGTTTGCAGGCGGCTGGCCAGTTGGCGGGTCGAGGGGTAGCTGACGTAGAGTTTTTCCAGCAGGGAACGCTCAAAAGCTTCGACCGCTTGCTCGAGGCTGTCGACATCGCTGTCGGTTTGCCGCGCCACCGAGGTGCCAGCAATGTCGAGATCGCCAATATCCACCAGGCTACTCTCGCAAATCGCCGCCGCGCGGAAAATCACGTTCTGCAATTGCCGCACATTGCCCGGCCAGCGATTGCCGAGCAGCGCCGGGTAAGTTCCTGGGGCGAGACGGCAGACCGGGCGCTGGATCTGCGCGCAGGCTTGCTGCATGAAATACCGCGCCAATAGCAAAATGTCTTGCCCGCGTTCACGCAGCGGTGGCACTTCTACGTTGAGCACGTTGAGGCGATAAAACAGGTCTTCGCGGAACAAGCCTTCGCTGACCATTTTTTCCAGATCGCGGTGGGTCGCGCTGAGGATGCGCACGTTGACCTTCACTTCGCGATCACCGCCCACGCGGCGGAAGCTGCCGTCGTTCAAGAAACGCAGCAGCTTGGCCTGCAAGTACGGCGACATCTCGCCGATCTCATCGAGAAACACCGTGCCCTGGTTGGCCAGTTCCATCAGCCCCGGTTTGCCGCCGCGCGCCGCGCCGGTAAAGGCGCCGGGGGCGTAGCCGAACAGTTCGCTTTCGGCGAGGTTCTCCGGTAGGGCCGCGCAGTTGAGGGCCAGAAACGGTGCACTGTGTCGCGCGCTGATGGCGTGGCAGGCGCGGGCGACCAGTTCTTTACCGGTGCCGGTTTCGCCTTGAATCAACAGCGGTGCATCAAGAGCGGCGACTCTTTGCGCGCGGGCCTTGAGCGTACGAATCGCCGGGGACTCGCCGAGCAGCGCATCGAAACCTTCGGCGTGGTCATGGTGCAGTGCCGAGAGTTGTTCGCCGATACGGTTCGGTTGATACAAGGTCAGCAGGGCGCCGGCGTCAGTGATCGGCGTGGCGTCGAGCAGCAAAGTCTGGCCGTTGACGGTGATCTCGCGCAGCGGCAGACGGAAGCCATGTTCGAGCAAGGTGTCGAGCAGCGCGGGATCATTGAACAGTTCCGCGACACTCTCGCCGGCCGGTTCGCGACCGTACAGCGCGATCAACGCCGGGTTGGCCAGCAGCACCTTGCCGGCACTGTCGAGGGCGAGCACCGGGTCGGTCATCGCCGCCAGCAACGCATCGAGCTGCAAATGCCGACGCTGGCCGGGGAGGATGTCGACCACGGTCACAGCCTCGACGCCGAGCACGCGGAACAGCGCATCTTTAAGCTCTTCGAGCACTTGCGGGCTCAAGGTCGGGGCATCGATGTAGACGTTGGGCGGGATCATCTCCACCGCATCCAGATTGAGATTGCGCCCACCGAGGATAGCCAGGACTTCCTGGGTGATGCCGACGCGGTCGATGAAGCTGACGTGGATACGCATGGGGCGGTTCAGTGATCTGCAGTGCGGAGGGTGGCAAGTATGCCTTAAATCAAAAACACCCTCATCGGAAACGCCGCCCGCCCAGCCCTCTCCCAGGGGGAGAGGGGGCCGACCGAGGTGTCTGAGGTTTGACATCGACCTGAAAGAACCAGTCGATTATGGATTCGGTAAAGCGAGTTCAGGTCGGCGTAACTCCGAAGCATCCCCCAATCAGTCCCCTCACCCCAGCCCCCTCCCGGAGGGAGAGGGGGCTGACCGAGGTGTCTGAGGTTTGACATCGACCTGAAAGAACCAGTCGATTATGGATTCGGTAAAGCAAGGTCAGGTCGGCGTAACTCTAGAGCATCCCCCAATCAGTCCCCTCTCCCTTTGGGAGAGGGCTAGGGTGAGGGGCTTTTGCGGGTTATTCGAAATGCTCAAGATTGACCGGGTCGCCGGACTTCATATCAAGTTGCTTGCGGATGTCTTCAAACATCATGTCGTAATGCTTGTGAACCGAGCCGATCTGGCTGTGCGTCTTGGGAATGCCGTACTTCTCGGCGATTTTCGTCACATTGTTGGCAAAGTTGTAGGCCTCCTCTTTGGGCAGGAAGAAGGTCTCTTTCATGTCCTTGCCCTGAAGGTTGCCATGCATCGTGAACTGGATGCCTTTGCCTTTTTGCGGATCGCTGAAGACTTCATAGTCGAGGTGCACGTTGTAACTGACGTCATCCGGCGTCAACGCGTGCCGCTCAATATGCAGATGACCGGGTTCAAACTGGGCCATGTTTTTCTCCTTTCAAGGCATGGGAGAAGGGCAGACCTCGGGCCTGCCCCCGGAGTTTCTAATTATCGGTAAGTGATGCCGGGCTTCGCAGTGGTCACGCGAGTACCGGCAGTGCCCTGGACAATCGCTTCGATGTCCGCCAGCGAACCGATCACCGCGACCTTGCCAGTATGGCGTGCAAATTCGCAGGCTGCCTGCACCTTCGGCCCCATCGAGCCGGCGGCGAAGCCGAGGCGTTCCAGCTCATCCGGGTGCGCTTCGGCAATGGCTTTCTGCGTCGGCTTGCCGTAATCGATGAACGCCGCGTTGACGTCCGTGGCGATCACCAGCAGGTCGGCTTCCAGTTGCTCGGCGAGCAGCGACGAGCACAGATCCTTGTCGATCACCGCCTCGATACCCTTGAGGTTACGGTTCTCGTCGTACATGGTCGGAATCCCGCCGCCACCGGCGCAGATGACGATGCTGCCCTTGTCCAGCAGCCACTTGATCGGGCGGATTTCGAAGATGCGTTTTGGCCGTGGGCTGGCGACCACGCGGCGGAACTTGTCGCCGTCCGGGGCAATCGCCCAGCCTTTTTCGGCGGCGAGTTTTTCTGCTTCAGCCTTGTCGTAGACCGGGCCGATCGGCTTGGTCGGGTTCTGGAAGGCCGGATCCTTGGCGTCGACTTCAACCTGGGTCAGCAGGGTGGCGAACGGCACTTCGAAGTCGAGCAGGTTGCCCAGTTCCTGTTCGATGATGTAGCCGATCATGCCTTCGGTTTCGGCACCGAGCACGTCCAGCGGGTAAGGGGTGACAGAGGTGTAGGCCGCCGCTTGCAGCGACAACAGGCCGACTTGCGGGCCATTGCCGTGGGCGATGACCAGTTGGTTGCCGGGATGGATCTTGGCGATTTGCTCGGTGGCGATGCGGATGTTGGCGCGCTGATTGTCAGCGGTCATCGGTTCACCACGGCGGAGCAGGGCGTTACCGCCCAGCGCTACGACGATACGCATAATGCATGTCCTTTTCGTGTTGATCGTTCCCACGCTCTGCGTGGGAATGCCGCCACGGACGCTCCGCGTCCGCTGTGACGCAGAGCGTCACGGGATGCATTCCCACGCAGGAGCGTGGGAACGATCATGGATCAGCAGTGGTTACAGATCAGCCAGGGTCGAGACCAGAATCGCCTTGATCGTGTGCATGCGGTTTTCCGCTTGCTCGAAGGCGATGCAGGCTGGCGACTCGAACACGTCGTCGGTCACTTCGATGCCGTTTTTCAGGTGCGGATACTGCTCGGCAATCTGTTTGCCGACCTTGGTATCGCTGTTGTGGAACGCCGGCAGGCAGTGCATGAACTTAGTGCGCGGGTTGCCGCTGGCTTTCATCAGTTCGGCGTTGACCTGGTACGGCAGCAGTTGCTGGATACGCTCGGCCCAGGCTTCCACCGGCTCGCCCATCGACACCCAAACGTCGGTGTGGATGAAGTCGACGCCTTTGACGGCGGCTTTCGGGTCTTCAGTCAGGGTGATACGTGCGCCACTTTCTTCCGCATATTTGTGGCAACGCTCGACCAGATCATCCAGTGGCCACAGCGCTTTCGGCGCACAGATACGCACGTCCATGCCGAGTTTGGCGCCGACCAGCAGCAGCGAGTTGCCCATGTTGTTGCGCGCATCGCCGAGGTAGGCGTAGCTGATTTCATGGATCGGCTTGTCGGCGTGTTCACGCATGGTCAGCACGTCGGCGATCATCTGAGTCGGGTGATATTCATCGGTCAGGCCGTTGAACACCGGCACACCGGCGAACTTGGCCAGCTCTTCGACGATTTCCTGTTTGAAGCCACGGTATTCGATGGCGTCGTACATGCGCCCCAGCACGCGGGCGGTGTCTTTCATGCTTTCTTTGTGGCCGATCTGCGACGAGTTCGGGTCGATGTAGGTGACGTTGGCGCCTTGGTCATAGGCCGCCACTTCGAACGCGCAACGGGTACGGGTCGAGGTTTTTTCGAAGATCAGGGCGATGTTGTTGCCCTTCAGGTGTTGTTGCTCGGTGCCGGTGTACTTGGCGCGCTTCAGATCGCGGGACAGGTCGAGCAGGTAACGCAGCTCACGTGGGGTGTGGTGTTCGAGGCTGAGCAGGTTACGGTTGTGAATGTTGAACGCCATGATGATTCTCCTTGGATTCGGTAATCGGCCCGGCCGCTACGGGGTGTGTGCGGCCGGGGAGATGGTCGTTTAGTAATCGATCGGGTCGCGGATGATCGGGCAGGTCATGCAGTGGCCACCGCCACGGCCTCGGCCCAGTTCACCGGCGCTGATGGTGATGACTTCCACGCCGGCCTTGCGCAGCAGGGTGTTGGTGTAGGTGTTGCGGTCGTAGCCGATGACCACGCCCGGCTCCACAGCCACCACGTTGTTGCCGTCGTCCCATTGCTCGCGTTCGGCGGCGAAGCTGTTGCCGCCGGTTTCCACCACGCGCAACTTCGGCAGGTTGAGGGCTTTGGCCACGGTGTCGAGGAAGGTTCCTTCTTCGCGGCGGATGTCGATGCCGCCCTGTTTGCTTTCGTCTGGTCGCAGGGTGAAGGCGACGATCTGGTTCACCACTTCCGGGAAAATTGTCACCAGGTCGCGGTCGCAGAAGCTGAACACGGTGTCCAGGTGCATCGCCGCGCGGGACTTCGGCAGGCCGGCAACGATGACTTTTTCCACGGCTTTGTTCTTGAACAGGTTCAGCGCCAGTTGACCGATGGCCTGACGCGATGAGCGTTCGCCCATGCCGATCAACACCACGCCGTTACCGATCGGCATCACGTCGCCGCCCTCAAGGGTAGAGCTGCCGTGATCCTTGTCCGGGTCGCCGTACCAGATCTCGAAATCGGCATTGGTGAACTGCGGGTGGAATTTGTAGATGGCGGTGGTCAGCAGGGTTTCCTGACGACGCGCTGGCCAGTACATCGGGTTCAGAGTCACGCCACCGTAGATCCAGCAAGTGGTGTCGCGGGTGAACTGGGTGTTCGGCAGCGGCGGCAGAATGAAGCTGGAGTGGCCGAGGAAGTCGCGGAACATCTGGATGGTCTTGCCGCCGAAACTGTCCGGCAGATCATCGGCGGACACGCCGCCAATCAGGAATTCGGCGATGTGCCGTGGCTCAAGGCTTTTCAGCCAGGATTTGACTTCGTTGATCAGGCCCAGGCCCACCGAGTCGGCGGTGACCTTGCGCTCGAGAATCCAGTCCAGTGCTTCCGGGATGGCAACGATGTCGGTCAGCAGGTTGTGCATTTCCAGCACGTCGATGCCGCGCTCACGCATTTTGGTGACGAAGTCGAAGTGGTCGCGCTTGGCCTGGGCCACCCAGAGCACGTCGTCGAACAGCAGTTCATCGCAGTTGTTCGGGGTCAGCCGCTGATGGGCCAGACCTGGGGAGCACACCATGACTTTGCGCAGTTTACCGGCTTCGGAGTGGACGCCGTACTTAACTTTTTCCGTGGTCATTTCAGATCCTCCAGATAACAAAACAATCAGGGATTACAGAGTCAGGAAGCCGTCGTAGAGACCGTAGGCAGCCACCAGGGCACCCACGACCACTGCGGCGAAAATCAACTTCTCGACGTTAGTGAAAATCGGTTGTTTGAGTTCCAGCTTGGCCTTGGCGAACAGGATCGCGCCGGGTGCGTAGAGCAGGGCCGAGAGCAGCAAGTACTTGACCCCGCCGGCATACAGCAGCCACACCGCATAGATCAGGGCGATGCCGCCGATAATCAGATCCTTGCGCCGTTCGGCCGCGAAGCCTTCGTAACTTTCACCGCGCACCGCCAGCAGCAGGGCGTAGGCCGCCGACCACAGGTACGGCACCAGGATCATCGAGGTGGCGAGGTAGATCAGCGACAGGTAAGTGCTGGCCGAGAACAGCGTGATGATCAGGAAAATCTGCACCATCGCGTTGGTCAGCCACAGGGCGTTGACCGGTACGTGGTTGGCGTTTTCCTTACGCAGGAACTCCGGCATGGTGTGGTCTTTGGCGGCGGCGAACATGATCTCCGCACACAGCAGCACCCACGACAGCAACGCCCCCAGCAAGGAGATGATCAGCCCGACGCTGATCAGCACCGCACCCCAGTGACCGACCACATGCTCAAGCACGGCGGCCATCGACGGGTTCTGCAGTTTCGCCAGTTCCGGTTGGGTCATGATGCCCAGCGACAGCACGTTCACCAGCACCAGGAACAACAGCACGGTGATGAAGCCGATCACGGTGGCTTTACCGACGTCCGAGCGTTTTTCGGCGCGGGCCGAGAAGATGCTCGCGCCCTCGATACCGATGAACACCCACACGGTGACCAACATCATGTTGCGCACCTGGTTCATCACACTGCCCAGATCCGGATTTTTGATGCCCCAGATGTCGGCGGTGAAGATGTCCAGTCTGAAAGCGAACACCGCGATCAACACGAACAGCAGCAACGGTACGACCTTGGCGACCGTGGTCACCAGGTTGATGAACGCCGCTTCCTTGATCCCGCGCAGCACCAGAAAGTGCACCGCCCACAGCAGCACCGAGGCGCCAATCACCGCAGCAACGGTGTTGCCCTCACCGAAAATCGGAAAGAAATAGCCGAGGGTGCTGAACAGCAGAACGAAGTAACCGACGTTACCCAGCCAGGCGCTGATCCAGTAACCCCAAGCGGACGAGAACCCCATGTAATCGCCAAATCCGGCCTTGGCGTAGGCGTAGACGCCGCCGTCCAGGTCAGGCTTGCGATTGGCGAGGGTCTGGAAGACAAAAGCGAGGGTGAGCATGCCGACAGCGGTGATGGCCCAACCGATAAGTACCGCACCGACGTCGGCGCTGGCGGCCATGTTTTGAGGCAAGGAGAATATCCCGCCACCGATCATTGAACCGACTACCAATGCAACCAGTGCACCTAGTCGTAGTTTTCCGGGAGCTTCAGACATTTGCATGACTCCATTGCAGGAGAGAAGAGATCACAGCGTAGTTCTGTTGTCTGTTCAAACAGCTGACTTAGATCAGTGCATGGTCACATTCCATTGTTAATGAATGACTTAGGCTTCGGCTGAAGGCATAAAGCTCCTGCCCGCAAGGCCCGTCCTAGAGGCGTTGTGGCTACATCTTTGGGAATGGCTATTATTACTTTCGAATTATCACGCTAGTTCTTTTTCAGCTTTTGGCAAATTTTCCGCCTCTGTTTTCAGTACAGAATTGATTTATCGGGATCAGCGCACAAAACTGTCTTAACGTGCTAGGCGTTAGCGTCATCCGCTATATATAAACAGGCGTTAATTGGCGTTACCTGATAAACGTCATCTACCTTTATCCGTTTAGTTAATCGTTGTTACAAATGCACGCTCACCACACTTCAAAGGGAAACTGAAATGTCGCAACCGACGCAAAAGCTGCGATTAGGCGCGTTGATCGCCCTGGTGGTGGGTTCGATGATTGGTGGGGGGATTTTCTCGCTGCCGCAGAACATGGCGGCACGCGCCGACGCCGGGGCGATCCTGATCGGTTGGGGGATTACCGCGATCGGCATGCTGACGCTGGCGTTCGTCTTTCAGACCCTGGCCAATCGCAAACCCGAGCTGGATTCCGGCGTATACGCCTACGCCAAGGCCGGGTTTGGCGACTACATGGGCTTCTCGTCGGCTTGGGGCTACTGGATTAGCGCCTGGCTGGGCAACGTCGGTTATTTCGTCCTGCTGTTCAGCACCCTCGGTTATTTCTTTCCGGTGTTCGGTCAGGGCAACACGCCAATCGCTATTGGCTGCGCGTCGGTGCTGCTGTGGGCCGTGCATTTTCTGGTGATGCGCGGGATCAAGGAGGCGGCGCTGATCAATCAACTGACCACGGTGGCCAAAGTCGTACCGCTGATCATGTTCATCGTTATCGCGGCGGTCGCATTCAAGGCTGACATTTTTACCCGCGACATCTGGGGCACCAGCAACCCGAACTTCGGCGGGGTGATGGATCAGGTGCGCAACATGATGCTGGTCACGGTGTTCGTGTTCATCGGCATCGAAGGTGCCAGTGTGTACTCGGCGCGGGCGGAGAAACGCAGCGACGTCGGCCGCGCCACGGTGATCGGTTTTATCGGCGTGCTGGCGCTGCTGGTGCTGGTCAACGTGCTGTCGCTGGGGATCATGAGCCAGCCGGAACTGGCGAATTTGCAGAACCCGTCACTGGCGGCGGTGCTCGAGCACATTGTCGGGCCGTGGGGCGCCTTGTTGATCAGCATTGGCCTGGCGATTTCCCTGCTCGGCGCGTTGTTGTCGTGGGCGCTGCTGTGTGCGGAGATTCTCTTTGCCACGGCGAAGGACAAGACCATGCCGGCGTTCCTGAAAAAGGAAAACAAGAATCACGTCCCGGTCAATGCGTTGTGGCTGACCAACGTGATGATCCAGATCTTCCTGTTGATCACGCTGTTTTCGGCGGGCACTTACACCAGTCTGATTTATCTGGCGTCGTCGATGATTCTGGTGCCGTACCTGTGGTCGGCGGCCTATGCAGTGCTGTTGAGCGGGCGTGGCGAAACCTATGAGCATGCCTCGGCAGAGCGCACCAAGGATTTGCTGATCGGCGGCATCGCGCTGGGGTATGCGGTGTGGTTGCTGTATGCCGGTGGGGTGAAGTATTTGCTGTTGTCGGCGTTGCTGTATGCGCCGGGGGTAATTTTGTTTGCCAAGGCTAAGCATGAACAGGGCGAGCCGTTGTTCACCCATATCGAGAAGGGCATTTTTACCTGCGTGGTTATCGGCGCGGGGCTGGCGGCGTATGGGTTGTACAGCGGTGTGCTGTCGTTGTGAGGTTGTCGCTTGCGTATCAGCCGCCGTATGACTGGGCGGCGATGTTGGGGTTTCTCGCGGCGCGGGCGGTGGTCGGGATGGAGGTTGTGGTCGATGGTGTGTATTCACGCAGCATCGGTTTGAACGGGCTTCATGGCACGGTTTCAATTTGGCCTGAGGCAGGGAATGCCTTGGCCGTTGAGCTGGATTTTCCTGATCCGTTGGTGGTGCCCGAGATCGTTGTCAGGTTGCGGCGGATGTTTGATCTGGATGCGGATCTGGCGGTGATGCATGCGCATCTGGCGAATGATCCGTTGCTGGCGCGGTTGATTGCCGAGCGTCCGGGATTACGGATTCCCGGGGCGTGGGATGGCTTGGAACTGGCCTTTCGCGCGGTGCTCGGGCAGCAGATTACCGTGGTTGCGGCGATTCGCCTGGCGGGGAAACTAGTGGCGCAATATGGCGCGCCGCTTGATTCCACCGTGCCCGGATTGACGCATGTATTTCCCGAGGCGCACGTATTGGCGGCGGCAGATCTGGCGGCGCTGGGCATGCCAAAGAGTCGCGGTCGGACGCTGTCGGGGGTGGCGCAGGCGTTGCTGGAAGAACCTTCATTGTTCGAGCCGAATCGCGAGGGTGGCGTGGCGCGGTTGTTGGCGTTGCATGGGGTTGGCGAGTGGACGGCGCAGTACATTGCGTTGCGGCAGTTGCAGGATATGGATGGGTTTCCCCATGGCGATGTCGGGTTGTTGCGAGCGCTGGAGGTGCTGGAAGGCGAGCGGCCGACAGCGCGGGAATTGGCTTTGCGCGCTGAGACCTGGCGGCCTTATCGAGGGTATGCGGCGCAGCTTTTGTGGACATCTTTGAGCCGGGCAGATTGAAACATCATCGATCGGCCTGAAATTGCAGCCCTCACCCCAGCCCTCTCCCGGAGGGAGAGGGGGCCGACCGAGGTGTCTTGCGCTGTCCATCGACCTGAAAGCCCGAGTCGATTATGGATTCAGCGCCAATCGATCAAGTCGGTGAATCTCTTCAATATCCCCCAATCAGTCCCCTCTCCCTCTGGGAGAGGGTTAGGGTGAGGGGCTTTTTAAGCCCACCGTGGTTGGTGAGAACCCAATTCCGTAGCCGGCAAAGCCCATTGAATAGATGTGCCGCTGATCTTCACCGGCACCTGCAAGCGATGCGCCGGGCCCCACGGGGTCTGTTCCAGAAATGAACCCTGATCCTGCTCATCTTCCGCCCGCAATGCCTCACTTGTCCCCGGCCCATGCTCGATCAACAACTTCGCCGTCCGCGCCAGCGACAACCGCGCCGAGCCACCGCGACCCGTGTTCAAACGCTCGGTCAACAGTCGAAGCGCACTCGCCGCCAGCAAATACCCCGTCGCATGATCCAGCGCCTGCACCGGCAACGGAGTCGGTTTGTCTGCCTGCTGCCAGCGCTGCCCGGCCTCGGCAATGCCGCTGCTCATCTGCACCAGGCTGTCAAAGCCTCGACGGTTCTGCCACGGGCCGTTCCAGCCGTAGGCGTTGAGGCCGACGTCGATCAGGCCCGGCGCGATTTGGCGACGGCGCTCAACGCCGAAACCAAGATTCTCCAGAGCATCAGCACGGTAACCGTGCAGCAGAATGTCGGCGTCTTTCAACAAATTCTCGAAAACTGCACGATCCGCCGGGTCGTGCAGATCCAGCCGCGCGCAACGTTTGCCGAGGGTCATTTCCGGAACGACACCAGGCTCATTCCAGGTCGGGGAATCGATGCGCAACACGTTGGCGCCAAGGCCAGCGAGAAAACGGCTGGCGGTGGGGCCGGCGAGCACGCGTGTCAGATCCAGCACCTTGATCCCGGCCAACGGTTGCGCCACCGAGCCTTGCCATGGTTGGGCGTTTTCATCTGGCGAATCGATGAAATGCACCAGCCGCTCGGCATTCACCGCCAGCCCCTGCGGATGCGTCTGCCACTGCACCCAACTGCGCATTTGCGCGGCACAACCCTTGGCCTCGACCACCGCTTGCTCCAGATCCGTACTCGCCCATTGCGCGACTTTGGCAGCCATCGCTCCACGGTCGGCGCAGGCACCAAGCACGCGTTCAGCGGCGGCGCGGTGATGCGGGGCATTGGTGTGCAGGCGGATCCAGCCATCGCGGGTCTGATAATCGCCAGCGACGGGATCCCACAGTGGCGGGACTTGCCAGCCGATGGGACGGATTGATGTGGCGAACCAGAACGAGGCCAATCGACGATCGACTTCAACGACAGGTCGCTGACCGGTCTGCTGCCGGAGCAATTCGCTGACGGTCTGACCGGCCGCTGCGATGCTGGCGCAGGCAAGCTCAGTGACGGCGAACGCCGAGGGCAGGGCGCCTCGGTCGGTGAACGGAATCGGCGTGTGCGACAAACCGAGTTCGGCTTGAATGGACGTGAGTAAATCAGTCATCGAAGGCCCTCCGGAGCGAGAGGGCGATGATAGTGCAAAAGAATGTCGGGTCAGATGAAATCCCCGATTGCAGGGTTGCCACTTGACCCTGTGGGAGCTGGCTTGCCAGCGATAGCGGAGTGTCAGTCAACAATGTACTGACTGATGTGCCGTCATCGCTGGCAAGCCAGCTCCCACAAGGTTTTGTGGTGGATTGAGTGGCGGGGTCAGACGCGGAACTGATCCATCAACTTCATCTGCTGACTGGCCAGGGCATTGAGCTGGCTGCTGATCGCCGCCGACTCAGTGGCTTGTTCAGTCAATGTTTCGGTAACGGTGCGAATCGCCGAGACATTGCGATTGACCTCTTCGGCCACCGCACTCTGCTGCTCAGCCGCACTGGCAATCTGCAGGTTCATGTCACTGATCACCGTCACCGCGTCGCTGATTTTGCCCAGCGCATCCACCGCCTGACGAATCTGCCCGGCGTTGTTGTGCGCTTGGGTCTGGCTCGAATGCATGGTCGCGACCACGCCACGGGTGCCGGTTTGAATGCGCTCGATGACGATGCGGATTTCCTCCACTGAATCCTGCGTGCGCTTGGCGAGGTTGCGTACCTCGTCGGCAACCACGGCGAAACCACGGCCGCTCTCACCGGCGCGAGCCGCTTCGATCGCTGCGTTGAGGGCGAGCAGGTTGGTCTGTTCGGCGATGCTGCGTATCACCTCCAGCACCGAGCCGATCTGCTCGCTGTTGACTGCCAACGCTTCAACTTCGGTCACGGCTTTGCTGACTTCGTCGGCCAGTTGATTGATGTCGCGGGTACTGCGCTCGATGATCGACATGCCGTCCTTGGCCGACTGATCGGCACCTTTCGCGGCATTGGCCGCGTTGGAGGCGCTGTTGGCGACGTCGTGGGCGGTGGCGCTCATTTCGTTGGAGGCGGTGGCGACCTGGTCGATCTCGCGGAATTGCACCTGCATGCCTTCACTGGTCTGGCGGGCGATTTCCGAAGACTGGTCGGCGGTGCCACGGGCTTCGGTGATGCTCTGTTTGATCTGCGCGATGGTCGGTTGCAGCTTGTCGAGGAAACGGTTGAACCAGTTCACCAGTTCGCCCAGTTCATCTTGTTTGCTGTAGTTCAGGCGCTGGGTCAGATCGCCTTCGCCGCTGGCAATGTTCTTCAGCATCTCAGCGACGCTGTTGATCGGCCGGGTGACGCCGGACGCGGTCAGCCAGATCAGCAGCAGGCCAACCAGACCGGCGACTACAGCAACCAGCAGCGCCGTGATCACACCGGTTTCCTGAGCATCATCGAGCACCGCTTGCAGCTTGACCGAGTCAGCCAGCAGTACTTGTTTCGGCAAGTCGATGACCACGCCCCAGGCGCGCGAGTTACCAATTGGATCGACTGGGTAAACGGCGCGAATCAAATCACCTTGTTCAAGAATCTTCGGTGTGCCGGAGGTCAGCAGTTGCAGCACATCCTTGCCATCGGCGCCGAGGGTGTCGCTGATTTTCTTGCCGACCTTGGTCGCGTCGGAACTGTCGGCAGCGAGCACGCCGCTGCCAGAGACGATCAGCATGTGCCCGGCGTTGTTGAACAGATTGCGCTGGGAATCCACGGCCGCCGCTTGCAGGGCGTCGAGGGCGATGTCGACACCGACCACGCCGATGGCTTTACCGTCGACGATCAGGGGGACGGAAATGGTCGTCATGAGCATTTCCTTGCCACCGACAGTGTCGGCATACGGGTCGAGCAGGCAGGTGCGCTTGGCATCGCGAGGGCAGGTGTACCAGCTGTTGTACGGCGTGCCGCTGACGCTGAGGGTGGTTTTGGTCAGGTCTTCTTCGACCATGATGGTGTTCAGCGAGGCGCCGCCAGCGCGGCTCCAGTAGGTGGCCAAACGTCCGGCTTCGTTGGACTGGCGAGCGGCGTCGTTGGCGAATTCGCTGTCCTTGCCGTCGAGGCCGTTGGGTTCGAAGGCGAGCCAGATACCGAGCACTTTGTCGTTGCGCTCGAAGGCGGTTTTCAGGCTCAGGTTCAACTCTTCACGCAAGGCGCCGGCGTCCAGCGAACGCTTGGCGGCCATGACGCGCATGTCCTTGATCTGGTCAGCCACGGCCGTGATCACCGTCAGGCTTTCGCCGAAGGTTTTCTGCACCCGCACGGCTTGTTCGGCGGCTTTGGCTTGCAACAGATTTTGCACACTGGCGGTGAGCAATTTATTGCTGGAGTTACTGACCAGTTCGTCGTTCTGGTTGGTCTGGTAGATGTTCATGCCGACGATCAGCGCGACCACACCGAGCAGGCACAGACCGGAGAGCAGGACGATTTTCAGGCGAATGGACAGAGCGTCGAACATGGGGCGATCTCGCGAATGAATAAACGGGTGGCATTCGGGCAGGAGCTACCCGGTTCGCCAAATCCATTCAGCGCCATTCAATGCTCATCGGCGTGGAAGCAGAGGTCATGAGGCGCGTGCCGACGGACGGTCAGCGCTAAACGTTTGCGCAGGAGAAAGTGCTGAAAAAGCGAATAATTACAGGGATGTTTCAGTGTGAAGACGTTGTGGGTTCAAGCAGGGATGGCTTCCGGTCGCGACCAGATCCACAGATTACCCAGGCTCATCCCGGCAATCGCCAGATAGACCGGCCAGCCGTGGTCGAGCATCACCAGCATCAAGGTTGCGCAGAGCAACATGCTCACCGTCGCGCTGACCTTGGCCTTGCGCGCGATGATCTTGCCGTTGCGCCAGTTGCTGAGGATCGGCCCGAACAAACGATGGTTTTCCAGCCAGGCACTCAGGCGCGGCGAGCTGCGAGTCGCGGCCCAGGCGGCGAGAAGGATGAACTCGGTGGTCGGCAGGCCGGGCACGACAATGGCGATCAGGCCGATGCCGAGGCTGACGTAGGCCAAGAGGCCGAACAGCACGCGGGCGAGTTTCGAGGAGGCGGGTTGCGGCATGGGCTCGGGATTGCTGTGAGGCGAGATGGGGATCTTACAGATTTGTGAAGATCCCTGTGGGAGCTGGCTTGCCAGCGATAGCGGTCGATCAGTGACTACAAAGTTGACTGACATACCGCCATCGCTGGCAAGCCAGCTCCCACAGGGTTTTGTGGTGTGTCGGGAATCAGGCAGGTTCGGCTTCGGTGGCGTAAGCCTGTTCCAGCAGCACGGTAAAGCGGTTGAACGCGTCGATCGCGCCTTGCTCGACTTCGGCTTCTTCCTCGGCAGTGAACTGCAGCGAATCGAGGGTGCGCACGAAGCTTTTCCAGCCTTCGGCACGGCCACCTTCAGGCTCGCCGAGGTGACGGGCGCCAAAGGTTTCGCTCAGCTCCAGCGCCACCGCGCGTTTGATCAGGAACGCCGCACCGAGCTTCGAACCTTCGGAGACAAAGATCCAGCCCAGTGCGCGAGCCTTGCTCGGATTTTTCACTGCGCCTGCGACCGCTGCCGGTACTTCAGTGTCGAGATCGGCGAGGTCAGCCTTGGCCGCTTCGGCGCGGCAACGGGCCGGCAGATCCGGGACGATGGCGGTCAGTTCGGCGTCGTTATACAGATCGACCAGTTCCGACTGGAACAGGTACTGCGCGACGACAAAACGGGCGAAATTGGCGCGGGTCTCGAACGGCGCGTGGGCTTTGACCAGGGCGTCGAGCTTGTTGTGCGGCTCGTGGGTGATCTGGTTCAGGCGTTGTGAACGCAGGGCTTTTTCCGAAGTGGTCATGACATGTCCTTGATAAAAGAGGCGCTTGATAACGAGACGAACAAGGCGACGTGCAAGCGTAAAAAAACCTCACGGCGCGGTGACTGAACACGCGCAGTGAGGTTGGCCGGATCAGATGTCCCAGATCAGATTGATCGCGAAGTTGCGACCCGGTTGGGTCAGGCGATCGAGGTTGGCCGGTTGCGTCACCGAGGCTTCGCCGACGCTGTCGTAACCGCGCACGTCATCCCAGAGCCAGTATTTCTTGTCGGTCAGGTTGTAGATGCCGCCGCTGACGGTGACGTCGTCGGTGACTTTGTAATAACCGGCCAGATCAAGAATGCCGAAGCCCGGGGTTTTGAATTGGCTGCTGACGCCATCCGGCGACTTGAAGTTACTGTCGTCGACGCGATCCTTTTTCTTCACCAAGGTCCAGCTCAGCAGGCCGCCGTAGTTGTCCTGGTCGTAACCCAGACCGAACACGCCGGTCAGCGGGTTGACGCTGTTGATCGGCTCGCCGTTGTCGTTGTTGCGACCGTAGGCGTAGGCAATCGAGCCTTGGGTGTAGAGGCCTTGCGGCGCGCCAAACGCATCCAGGTTCAGGCGACCTTTGACTTCCGCACCCTTGATGGTGGCGTGCTTGATGTTGGCCGACTGGAAGGTCAGCTCGTTGCGTCCCGGGGTCACAGCGTCTTCGTTGATGAAGTCGCGATACTTGTTATAGAACACCGCCACGTCGAACGAGCCGTGTTCGAAGTTGCCGCGCAGACCGGTTTCATAGCTTTTGCTTTTTTCCGGTTCGAGGTCCGGGTTCGGCGCCACGCTGTAGCCGGTGGTGGTGTTTTCGAAGCGACCGTACAGGGCTTTCGCGGTCGGTGTGCGGAAACCTTCAGCGTACTGACCGTACCAGGTGTAATTCTCGGACAGGGCGTAGGTCAGGCCGAATTTCGGCGAGACTTTGTGCCAGGTCTTGTTCTCGTCGCTGACCGTGCCTTGGCCGTCCGCCGCCACGGTGTTGAGGAATTCCTGAGTGATGTGCGGCTTGAGCTGGGTGTAGTCGTAGCGCAGGCCCGGCAGGAAGGTCCAGCTGTTCCAGCTGATCTGATCCTGAGCGAACAAGCTGTAGGTGTTGATAGTCGGGTCCGGGAAGTCGGTGGCCTTGGCCAACACGTCAGCGGTGCTGGTTGCGCCGATCGCGGTGCAGCCGCGACCGACGGCCAGGCAAGTGCCGTCGCCGCTGCGCGAACCGGTGACTTTCTGTTGCTTGATGGTGGTGCCGTAAGTCAGTACGTGATCGGTGTTTCCAATGGCGAACGCCTTGTCCAGTTGCGCATCGAAGACCCATTGTTTCTCTTCGTAAATGGTGTCGCGAGTACGCAGCACCTTACGAGTGATCGGGTAGTAGAACTCGGTGGTGCTCTGGTCGGTCTTGGCGATCTGATGGTTGAGGCTCCACTTCACGTTGTCGACCAGCAGGCTGTCGAGGGCGAACGAGTGTTCGATGCCGAAACGCTCACGGGTGATGGTGTCGTTACCGGTGCGCCACTGGTACATGCCGCCGGGCAGCACGCTGTTGGGGATGGTCGGCGCGCCGTTGAAGTACGGGCCGCCGTAAGCGCTTTTCTGATCGGTGTCGCGATCATCCTTGTACTTTTCGTAGGTCAGGCCCAGACGCGAATCGTCGTTGTAGTTCCAGCCGATCTTGGCCAGCACGTTGTAGGCGTTGACGTCTTCCGGGTTGGCGGCGGTGCGCTCAAGGCCAGTGCCATTGTTGCTGCCGTAGGAATCGGTCTCGTGCCCGTCGCGCTGGCTGTAGTGCAGCAAACCGTCGAACTGGTCGGCGCGGCCGGCAACGGTAGCGGACTTCAGCCAGCTGTCATCGGCGGAGCTGTAACCGGTTTTCAGGCGCGCACCGACGTCTTTGCCCGGCTTGATGATGTCGTCGGCATCAAGGGTGTAGTAGCTGACGGCGCCGCCGATGGCGTTGCTGCCGTACAGCACCGAGGCCGGGCCACGGAGAATTTCCACGCGTTTGACGATTTCCGGATCGACGTAGTTGCGCTGGGTCTTGGCGTACGGGCCGTTGAAGAAACCGTCCGGCACTTCGACGCCGTCAACCTGAGTCAGGATGCGGTCGCCGTCGATGCCGCGAATGTTATAGCCGCTGATGCCGCCACGCTGACCGGCGCCGCCGACGGACACACCCGGCTCGTAGCGGACCAGATCCTTGATGGTGTTGACATTGTTGCGGTCCAGATCCTGACGGGTCTGCACGGTGACGGTGGCCGGCACGCTGTTGACCGACTGCTCCTGACGGGTGGCGCTGATGGTCACCTGATCCAGATTGAGCGTGCCGCTGGCGTTGCGCTTTTCCAGCACGACGTTGTTGTTGCTGATTTTGCGGAAGCTCAGGTTGGTCCCCACCAACAGGCGCTCCAGGGCTTTTTCGGGTGGCAGCGAGCCACGCACGCCCGGCGACGACACGCCCTGACCCAGTTCTGCCGGCAAGCCGACTTGCCAACCGGTCACGGCGGTGAAGGCATTGAGCGCCGACACCAGCGGCTGCTGGCCGATGGCGAACGAGTAATCGCCCATGTTGCGCGTCGGTTGCTCGGTGGCCGCCATCAGCGGCGCAGTGCCCGCCATCAGGATGGCCGCTGTCAGCAGCGACAGTACGCGGGAAGGGGAAGAAGTCTGGCGGGTAAGGCGTGAGGACATCGATAGCGCTCCGTGTCGCACGAATCTTTATAGGTGCTGATTGACTCGCTTGTTGCGAATCAATTGCATTGGCTATAACGAGACGTACTAACGTTGGCTATCGAGTAAAAATAATTCTCATTTAGTTCAGGATGACCAGGGCGGGGAATTCTTTCAGTTGCGCCGAGGTGATCTGAGCGAGGGAGCGGACCACGTCGAGCGGCTGGTCGAGACGGTAATTGCCGGTTACGGCGACGTCGGCCAACTGCTCGTTGTTGTTGATGATCCAGCCCGGGTAGTAGCGGCGCAATTCGGCCAGCACCTGATTCAGCGGGCAGTTCTCGAACACCAGTCGGCCCTGGACCCAGGCCAGGTCCGTGTTGGCATCGAGTTTGGCCGGGCGGTCGAAACCGTTGGGGCCGATACGAATACTCTCACCCGCCGTCAGACGCACGCGAGCGTCGTTATGCGTCGCCTGCAGATCGACATCGCCGCGCTGCACGTTGACCTGCGCCACGCCATCGAGATAACGCACGGCAAATGCGGTATCGCGCACGCTGGCGCGAACCGGACCGGCGTCGATTTCCAAGGGTTGGCTGCGGCCACTGGCAATCTCGAAAAACGCTTCGCCCTGGTATAGCCGCGCGACACGTTTTTGATCGTTGATGGTGCTGGAGAATGCAGAATTGGTATTGAGCAGGACTTTCGAACCGTCCTCCAGTTGCAGGCGCTGACGCTCGCCAACCACCGTGAGGTGATCGGCCTGAAGGCGCATCGGCAAATTGCTGAAACTGAACAAACCGAGGATCAGCACGGCGGCAGTGGCCAGTGGTTTCCAGTGCGGACGCAGACGCTTGAGAAAAGTGACCTTCGCAGGTTTGGCCGCCAGGCTTTGCGCGCATTGGGCGACTTGCGGACCATCCCAGATCGCCTGGGCCTTGGCGAACGCTTCGGCATTCAACGGATCGGCCGCCAGCCAGGCATGAAATTGCCGGGTCTGCTCCTCGTCCGGGCTGCCGAGCACGATGAGCCAGTCCAGAGCCTGGTCCATTGCGTTTGCAGCGTCCTGCACCGAATCCGGCGAAGGCGAGCGGTGGGTGTCCGTCACGGTGTTTCCTCGGGCTTCTGGCGAAGCAGTTTCTAGCGTCAAGCTGCAAGCCAGATGCGTGTACTGCTTTTCGTTTTTACTTGGAGCTTGAAGCTTACAGCTTGCCGCTGCTGTCGTGTCGTTCGGCGACGCCGATACAAATGCTCATGATCAGCTTCAGTTCTTTCTGCACGGTGCTGAGGGAAACATTCAGCTCGTCGGCGATTTCCTGATAACTGTTCCCGTGCAAACGGCTGAGGATGAAAATCTGCTGCTGGCGGGGGCTGAGTTGACTGAGGCTCACGTTCAGGCGCTCCAGCATCTGTTCGGCGTGGGCGGCATCTTCGGCGCTGCTGGCAGGGGCGGCAATGCTGTGCACGACATCCTGCGGCACGTCATCGACCATGGTCCGCGAATGGATCTTGCGCGCACGCAAATGATCCAGCGCAAGATTGCGTGCGGTCTGGAAGACAAAAGGTTCGAGGTGATCAATGGCCCGCTCGCTCAACGCCCGCGTCACACGCAGGTAGGTCTCCTGCAACAGGTCTTCAGCGGTGCTGTGATTGTTGACCATCCGTTCCAGCGTTCGCAGCAAGGATGTGCGCTGGGTGAGGAAGACGTGGTTGAAGCGCGATTGACTCACGGGAGGACCTGATCGATTTCAAGCGAATGATAATGCTTATCATCTAGTTGAATGGTCAAGCCCTGATTTTAAATACAGCACAAAACCCTGTAGGAGTGAGCCTGCTCGCGATAGCGGTAGATCAGCTACAACATCTGTGACTGACAGATAGCAATCGCGAGCAGGCTCACTCCTACAAGGGATACGGGATTTACTCCGCGTTACACAGCGCCAGGCAGTTATCCAGCATGCGGTTGGAGAAGCCCCACTCATTGTCATACCAGGCCAGCACTTTCAGCAGTTTGCCGCTGGCTTTGGTGTGGTTGGCGTCGAAGATCGACGACAGCGGGTTGTGGTTGAAGTCGCTGGACACCAGCGGCAAGGTGTTGAAACCGAGAATCTTCGAGTGCTGGCTCGCGGACTTCATCAGCGCGTTGACTTCCTCGGCGCTGGCTTCTTTTTTCAGCTGTACGGTCAGGTCCACCAGCGACACATTGATCACCGGCACGCGCACGGCCATGCCGGTCAGTTTGCCCGCCAGTTCCGGCAGCACCAGGCCCACTGCTTCAGCAGCGCCGGTCTTGCTCGGGATCATGTTCTGCGTGGCCGAACGCGCGCGGTACGGGTCGGTGTGATAGACGTCGGTGAGGTTCTGGTCGTTGGTGTAGGCGTGAATGGTGGTCATCAGACCGCTTTCAATGCCCAGCTCGCGGTGCAGCACTTGCGCCACTGGCGCCAGGCAGTTGGTGGTGCACGAAGCGTTGGAGATGATCTGGTGCGACTGGCGCAGAATGTCGTGGTTCACACCATAAACCACAGTGGCGTCGGCACCTTTGGCCGGGGCCGAAATGATCACTTTGCGCGCGCCGGCAGTAATATGCGCGGCCGCTTTGGTGCGATCGGTAAAGAGACCGGTGCATTCGAACACCACATCAATCTTTTCCGCCGCCCATGGCAATTCGGCCGGGTTGCGAATCGCGCTGACCGCAATGCGGTCGCCGTTGACGGTCAGACTTTCGTTGTCATGCTCGACCTGAGCGTCGAACGTGCCGTGAACGGTGTCGTATTTGAGCAGATGAGCATTGATCGAGCTGTCGCCCAGATCATTGATGGCGACGATCTGCAGATCCTGTCGATAGCCTTGGGTATACAGTGCGCGCAGGACATTACGGCCGATGCGGCCAAAACCATTGATTGCGATTCGAAGAGTCATGGAACAGCGCCGCCGTCGTTTTGTTGTTGGAATTACAAGATTATTCGCATAAAAATAGAAAACAAGCCTTTTTAATGGCAATATTTTGTTTTATCTACAACGAGTGACCTGAATCAACTGGTCCGAATGGTCAAAAAAGCCGTCTGTCATTCCAACAACAACGGCGTTTGATCAGCATAGACAATCAGGTCGCCACATCCGTTAGCCTGGAGTTCTACACATGCATCCCCGCGTCCTTGAGGTCACCGAACGGCTTATCGCCCGCAGCCGCGCCACGCGTCAGGCTTACCTTGCACTGATTCGCGGCGCCGCCACTGACGGGCCGATGCGCGGCAAGCTGCAATGCGCCAACTTCGCCCACGGCGTGGCCGGTTGCGGCAGCGAAGACAAGCACAGCCTGCGGATGATGAACTCGGCGAACATCGCCATTGTTTCTTCGTATAACGACATGCTCTCGGCGCACCAGCCGTATGAAGTCTTCCCGGAACAGATCAAGAACGCCCTGCGCGAAATCGGCTCGGTCGGCCAGTTTGCTGGCGGCACGCCGGCGATGTGCGACGGTGTGACCCAAGGCGAGCCGGGCATGGAACTGAGCCTGCCGAGCCGCGAAGTGATCGCCATGTCGACCGCTGTGGCGCTGTCGCACAACATGTTCGACGGCGCGCTGATGCTCGGCATCTGCGACAAGATCGTGCCGGGCCTGATGATGGGGTCGCTGCGTTTCGGTCACCTGCCGACGATTTTCGTCCCGGGCGGGCCGATGGTCTCGGGGATTTCCAACAAGGAAAAAGCCGATGTGCGTCAGAAGTACGCCGAAGGCAAAGCCACCCGCGAAGAGCTGCTGGAATCGGAGATGAAGTCCTACCACAGCCCGGGCACGTGCACCTTCTACGGCACCGCCAACACCAACCAGTTGCTGATGGAAGTCATGGGCCTGCACTTGCCGGGCGCCTCTTTCGTCAATCCGAACACGCCGCTGCGTGATGCGCTGACCCGTGAAGCCGCGCACCAAGTGACGCGTCTGACCAAACAAAATGGCAACTTCATGCCGATCGGTGAAATCGTCGACGAGAAGTCGCTGGTCAACTCGATCGTTGCGCTGCATGCCACCGGCGGCTCGACCAACCACACCCTGCACATGCCGGCCATCGCCATGGCGGCGGGCATTCAACTGACCTGGCAGGACATGGCCGACCTCTCCGAAGTCGTGCCGACCCTGAGTCACGTTTACCCGAACGGCAAAGCCGACATCAACCACTTCCAGGCAGCGGGCGGCATGTCGTTCCTGATCCGCGAACTGCTCGGCGCCGGCCTGCTGCACGAAGACGTCAATACCGTGCTCGGCCACGGCCTTAGCAAATACACCAAGGAACCGTTCCTTGATAACGGTGAACTGGTCTGGCGCGAAGGTCCGGTCGACAGCCTCGACGAAAACATCCTGCGCCCGGTCGCCCGTGCATTCTCGCAGGAAGGCGGTTTGCGGGTGATGGAAGGCAACCTCGGTCGCGGTGTGATGAAGGTGTCCGCCGTCGCCCTGGAAAACCAGATCGTCGAAGCACCGGCGATGGTGTTCCAGGATCAACAGGATCTGGCCGACGCGTTCAAGGCCGGACTGCTGGAAAAAGATTTTGTCGCCGTGATGCGCTTCCAGGGCCCGCGTTCCAATGGCATGCCCGAGCTGCACAAGATGACGCCGTTCCTCGGCGTGCTGCAGGATCGCGGCTTCAAAGTCGCGCTGGTGACCGACGGGCGGATGTCTGGCGCCTCGGGGAAAATCCCCGCAGCGATTCACGTCAGCCCGGAAGCTTATGTCGGTGGCGCTTTGGCGCGCGTGCAAGAGGGCGATATCATCCGCGTCGATGGCGTCAAAGGCACCTTGGAACTGAAGGTCGACGCCGCAGAATTTGCAGCGCGCGAACCCGCCAAAGGCCTGTTGGGCAACAACATCGGCAGCGGGCGCGAACTGTTTGGCTTCATGCGCATGGCCTTCAGCTCGGCGGAGCAGGGCGCCAGCGCCTTCACTTCTGCCCTGGAGACGCTTAATTGAAACTGGCTTTGGTCGGTGATATCGGAGGCACCAACGCGCGGTTTGCGTTGTGGAAAAACCAGCAACTGGAATCGGTTCAGGTGCTGGCCACGGCCGACCACGCCAGCCCGGAAGAGGCGATCAGCCTCTATCTGAGCGGGCTCGGTCTGGTGCCGGGTTCGATCGGTTCGGTGTGCTTGTCCGTGGCAGGTCCGGTCAGTGGTGATGAATTCAAATTCACCAACAATCACTGGCGCTTGAGTCGCACAGCGTTCTGCAAAACCTTGCAGGTCGAGCAGTTGTTGCTGGTCAACGACTTCTCGGCGATGGCGCTGGGCATGACCCGTTTGCAGCCCGGCGAATTCCGCGTGGTCTGCGAGGGCACGCCAGAGCCGTTGCGTCCGGCGGTGGTGATCGGCCCGGGCACTGGCCTTGGCGTCGGCACCTTGCTCGATTTGGGCGAAGGCCGTTTTGCGGCATTGCCGGGTGAGGGCGGGCATGTTGATTTGCCGTTGAGCAGTCCGCGTGAAACGCAGCTGTGGCAGCACATCCACAACGAAATCGGCCATGTCAGCGCCGAAACTGCGTTGAGCGGCGGTGGATTGCCACGGGTTTACCGGGCGATCTGTGCGGTGGATGGGCATGAGCCAACGCTTGATACGCCGGAAGCGATCACGGCGGCAGGTCTTGCGGGTGATCCGATTGCCCTGGAAGTGCTGGAGCAGTTCTGCTGCTGGCTCGGCCGTGTGGCCGGCAACAACGTGCTGACCACGGGCGCACGTGGCGGGGTGTATATCGTCGGTGGTGTGATTCCACGCTTCGCCGATTTCTTCCTCGAAAGCGGTTTTGCCCGCAGCTTCGCTGACAAAGGTTGCATGAGCGATTACTTCAAAGGCATCCCGGTGTGGCTGGTGACAGCGCCGTATTCCGGACTGGTTGGCGCGGGTGTGGCTCTGGAACAGGCAGGCTGAAGCGTGAGATCGTTCCCATGCGCAGCAAAGGAATGCAGCCCGTGACGCTCCGCGTCACTGGACGCGGAGCGTCCCCAGAGGCATTCCCACGCAGAGCGTGGGAACGATCAGCGTGGGAACGATCGGTTCATCAGGCATAATCCGCCCCAATTCCAACAACAAGGATGCCTTCGAAGTGAGCTCAGTCAACAAGTCGATATTGTTGGTCGATGACGACCAGGAAATACGCGAGTTGCTGGAAACCTACCTGACCCGCGCCGGGTTTCAGGTACGGGCCACCGCCGACGGTGCCAGTTTCCGTCAGGCCCTCAACGAGGCGCCGAGCGATCTGGTGATCCTCGATGTCATGCTGCCCGACGAAGACGGCTTCAGCCTGTGCCGTTGGGTGCGTCAGCATCCGCGTCAGGCGCAGGTGCCGATCATCATGCTCACCGCCAGTTCCGACGAAGCCGACCGCGTGATCGGTCTGGAACTCGGCGCCGACGACTACCTCGGCAAACCCTTCAGCCCCCGCGAACTGCAAGCGCGCATCAAGGCATTGCTGCGTCGTGCGCAATTCGGTCAGGAGCGCAGCGGCAGTGACGTGCTGGCCTTCGACGAGTGGCGGCTGGACATGGTCAGTCACCGGCTGTTTCACACCGACGGCGAGGAAGTGATTCTCTCCGGTGCCGACTTCGCCCTGCTGAAACTGTTTCTCGATCACCCGCAGGAAATTCTCGACCGCGACACCATCGGCAACGCCACCCGTGGCCGCGACCTGATGCCGCTCGATCGCATCGTCGACATGGCCGTCAGCCGTTTGCGCCAGCGTCTGCGCGACACCGAGAAACCGCCACGACTGATTCGCACGGTGCGCGGCAGCGGCTACCAACTGGCAGCCAACGTGGTTGCCGGCAATGGTCACTGAGTCGCTGCGCAAATTCGCCGCTAAAGTGCCGATGCCGCGTTCGCTGCTCGGGCGGATGTTGCTGCTGACGTTGCTCGCGGTGCTGTTCGCGCAGACCTTGTCGAGCGTGATCTGGGTCTCGCAACTGCGCGCTACGCAGCTCGAAGGCCTGGTCACCAGCGCCCGCAGCCTCGCCCATTCGATGACCGCCAGCGTCAGTTACTTCCGCTCGTTGCCGGTGGCTTATCGGCCGTTGGTGCTCGATCAATTGCGCAGCATGGGCGGCACGCGATTCGTGGTGACGCTCAACGACAAGCCGTTGGGCATGGACGTGCTGCCGGTGACGCCGCGCAAAGCGGCGGTGATGAAAGCCGTCGACGAGGTGCTGCGGCAGACGTTGGGCCATGACACCGATATTTCGGTGACCTTCGTCAGTCCTGAGGATCTGCGCATCTTCAATGCTGGGCTGAAACTCGATGAGCTGCCACGCTCCTGGGCGCATTACGCGTTGACCCTGGAGCCGGTGAATCCGCCCGTGTTGGTCACGCAGATTCAAATGGCCCCGGGCGAATGGCTGTACATCGCCTCGCTGTTGCCGGAGCCGTACACCAGTCTTGAAGAGCAAGGCCTGCCCTCGCAACAGGTGTGGTTCATCGTCCTCACCAGTGGATTCCTATTGCTGTTTATCGGCCTGCTGGTGCATTGGCAGAGCCGGCCGCTCAAGCGTCTGGCGCGGGCGGCGCGGGATTTGTCGCTAGGTGCCGACGTCGAGCCAGTGGCTGAGGGCGGCGGCAGTGAAGTGGTCGAAGTAGGCCGCGCCTTCAACACCATGCGCGAGCGCATCAGCCGCTACCTCACCGAGCGCAGTCAGTTGT
Source organism: Pseudomonas sp. Mb7 (assembly GCF_054790525.1). Taxonomy (NCBI): domain Bacteria; kingdom Pseudomonadati; phylum Pseudomonadota; class Gammaproteobacteria; order Pseudomonadales; family Pseudomonadaceae; genus Pseudomonas; species Pseudomonas sp. Mb7. The sequence goes on along the minus strand of NZ_CP186501.1, from coordinate 4,131,820 downwards.
TCAGCGCGATCTCCCATGACCTGCGCACACCAATCACCCGTTTGCGCTTGCGCGTCGAATTGCTTGAAGACGAAAAGCTGCAGGCCAAGTTCGGCCGTGATCTGGATGAGTTGGAACTGCTGGTCAAAGGCGCGCTGCAATGTGTGAAGGACACCGACATCCACGAGAACATCGAACCGGTGGACTTGAACCATGTACTCGACTGTCTGGTGGAACCGTATCTGGCGCCGAACGGCAATGGCCGCGTGACGCAGCAGGGCAAGGCGCTGGCGGCTTATCCGGGCAAGCCGCTGGCGTTGAAACGCTGCATCGGTAACCTGATCGACAATGCGTTGAAGTACGGGCAAAACGCGCATTTGCACATCGACGACGATGAGCGCGCGTTTGTTCTGCACGTCGACGATGAAGGGCCGGGTGTTCCAGAGCAGCGGCTGGAGCAAGTGTTCGAACCGCACTTCCGTCTGGCGGGGCAGCAGCAGGGTTATGGCTTGGGGTTGGGCATCGCGCGCAATATTGCCCACAGCCATGGTGGGGAAGTGACGCTGCAGAATCTGCGTGAGGGTGGGTTGCGGGTGACCTTGCAGCTGCCGCGTTCGGCGGATTGAGTCAAAAGCTTTCCCTCACCCTAGCCCTCCCGAAACGTCGGACCGCCCAGAGGGAGAGGGCTGGGGTGAGGGGTAGCTCTTTGTCACCGCTCAGTGACAAACCCCGCCCCCTTCGTTACAAGCCCACCCCGACCCGTTGTTTAGACTCCCCGCAGTCATAACAACAAAAAAGGCCACCCATGGATCTCTTCCACCCCGGCTTCAGCAGTTGGCTGAACGCCCCTGCCCACCAGCAATGGCTCGCCGCCGAAGGCCTGCGCCTGCTGGATTTCGCCAAGGCATCGAAACTGCCCGAAGGCTTTGGCAACCTCGACGAGCGCGGCCGTCTGCCAGCGAACGCACAAGCCGAAACCATGAACACCGCGCGCATGACCCACAGCTTCGCCATGGCCCACATTCAGGGTTTGCCGGGTTTTGCCGAATTGGTCGATCATGGCATCGCCGCCCTGCGCGGGCCGTTGCGTGATGCCCTGCACGGTGGCTGGTTTGCGGTCGCCGAACACCGCGATGACAACACCGGCAAGAACGCCTATCTGCATGCCTTCGTTGCGCTTGCGGCCAGCTCTGCGGTGGTCGCACAGCGCCCTGGCGCACAGGCGTTGCTGGATGATGCGATTGACATCATCGACACGTATTTCTGGAGCGAAGAAGAGGGCGCGATGCGCGAATTCTTCAATCGCGACTGGAGCGAAGAAGAAGCCTATCGCGGCGCCAACAGCAACATGCACGCGACCGAAGCGTTCCTTGCGCTGGCCGATGTCACCGAAGATCCGCGCTGGTTAATTCGCGCGCAACGCATCGTCGAACGCGTCATTCACGGGCACGCCGCCGCCAACGGTTACATGGTCATCGAGCACTTCGACCGCGACTGGCAGCCGCTACGCGAATACAACCACGACAATCCCGCCGACGGCTTCCGCCCTTACGGCACCACGCCGGGCCACGGTTTCGAATGGGCGCGGCTGCTGCTGCACCTCGAAGCGGCGCGGGTGCAGGCCGGAATGCTCACGCCCGGTTGGCTCGCCACCGATGCGCAAAAACTGTTCGAGAACAATTGCCGCAACGGTTGGGACGTCGATGGTCTGCCGGGCATCGTCTACACCCTCGACTGGGACAACAAAGCCGTCGTTCGCCATCGCCTGCATTGGACGCACGCCGAGGCCAGTGCCGCTGCCAGCGCCTTGCTCAAACGCACCGGCGATGCGCAATACGAAACCTGGTACCGGCTGATCTGGGAATTCTGCGAAACGTATTTCATCGACCGTTGCGACGGCAGTTGGCGCCACGAGCTCAATCCGCAAAACCTGCCAAGTGCCGATATCTGGCCGGGCAAACCCGATCTGTATCACGCCTGGCAAGCCGTGCTGATCCCTCGTCTACCCTTGTCACCGAGTATGGCAACGGCTCTGGCGCAGTTGTCCCAGAGCGTTGCCATGTGACCAATCATGTAACCATGTAGTGACATTTGCGCGTCCCTTCGTTACCTGCGAAGGGAAACGTCCTGTTTAAACTCCTGTGCAGCGCAAGCACCAGACTTGCATGCATAACAACAAGAAAGGTACATCTCAGATGAATGCGATTTCTCGCCTCGCTACTGTCATTTCTGTCGCCTCCCTGTTCCCGCTCGCAATTCTGCCTCTCAGTGTTTCCGCTGCCGAATCCAAAGGTTCGGTCGAAGTCGTGCACTGGTGGACGTCCGGTGGCGAAAAAGCTGCCGTTGATGTGCTCAAGGCGCAAGTCGAAAAAGACGGTTTCACCTGGAAAGACGGCGCTGTCGCCGGTGGTGGCGGTGCCACTGCCATGACCGTGCTGAAAAGCCGTGCAGTCGCCGGCAACCCGCCTGGCGTTGCTCAGATCAAAGGCCCGGACATCCAGGAATGGGCGTCGACCGGCCTGCTCGACACCGACGTGCTGAAAGACGTCGCCAAGTCGGAAAAGTGGGACAGCCTGCTCGACAAGAAAGTCTCCGATACCGTGAAGTACGACGGTGATTACGTGGCCGTACCGGTGAACATTCACCGTGTGAACTGGCTGTGGATCAACCCGGAAGTATTCAAGAAAGCCGGTATCACCAAGAACCCGACCACCCTCGAAGAATTCTATGCCGCTGGCGACAAGCTGAAGGCTGCGGGCTTCATTCCGCTGGCCCACGGCGGTCAGCCTTGGCAGGACAGCACCGTGTTCGAAGCCGTGGTGCTCTCGGTCATGGGTGTCGATGGCTACAAGAAAGCCCTGGTTGACCTGGACAATGCCGCGCTGACCGGCCCGGAAATGGTCAAGGCGCTGACCGAGCTGAAGAAAGTCGCGACCTACATGGACGCCGATGGCAAAGGTCAGGACTGGAACCTGGAAGCGGCCAAGGTCATCAACGGCAAGGCCGGTATGCAGATCATGGGTGACTGGGCCAAATCCGAATGGACCGCTGCCAAGAAAGTCGCCGGCAAGGATTACGAGTGCGTAGCCTTCCCGGGCACCGACAAGGCGTTCACCTACAACATCGACTCGCTGGCCGTGTTCAAGCAGAAGGACGCAGGCACTGCGGCCGGTCAGCAGGACATCGCCAAAGTCGTGCTGGGTGAAAACTTCCAGAAAGTCTTCAGCATCAACAAAGGCTCGATCCCGGTTCGCAATGACATGTTGAACAACATGGACAAGCTCGGTTTCGACTCCTGCGCACAGACTGCAGCCAAAGACTTCCTGGCGGACGCCAAGTCCGGCGGCCTGCAACCAAGCATGGCGCACAACATGGCGACCACGCTGGCGGTGCAAGGCGCGTTCTTTGATGTCGTGACCAACTACATCAACGATCCGAAAGCGGACCCGGCCGACACCGCCAAGAAACTGGGCGCAGCGATCAAGTCGTCCAAATAAGCGTCGGTAGCACAGGCTTCTCCTGTGGGAGCGAGCCTGCTCGCGAAGGCGTTGTGTCAGTTGCTCCATCCGTCGACTGACACCGCATTCGCGAGCAGGCTCGCTCCCACAAGGGATCTCACTGTAGTTTTTATTCCCTGTACTGGATTTCCCCATGAGTTCTGTTGCTGTGTTCAGCAAGGCCTCGCCGTTCGATGCATTGCAACGCTGGCTACCCAAACTGGTGCTGGCGCCGAGCATGTTCATCGTGCTGGTGGGCTTCTATGGCTACATCCTGTGGACGTTCATTCTGTCGTTCACCACCTCGACCTTCCTGCCCAACTACAAGTGGGCCGGTCTGGCGCAATACGCGCGGTTGTTCGACAACGACCGCTGGTGGGTCGCGAGCAAAAACCTCGCGGTGTTCGGCGGCATGTTCATCGGTATCACTCTGGTGATCGGCGTGTTGCTGGCGGTGTTCCTCGACCAGCGCATCCGTCGCGAAGGCTTTATCCGCACCATTTACCTGTACCCGATGGCGCTCTCGATGATCGTTACCGGTACCGCGTGGAAATGGCTGCTCAACCCGGGCATGGGCCTGGACAAATTGTTGCGTGACTGGGGCTGGGAAGGCTTCCGTCTCGACTGGCTGATCGACCCTGATCGCGTGGTTTACTGCCTGGTGATCGCCGCTGTCTGGCAAGCCTCGGGCTTCATCATGGCGATGTTCCTCGCCGGCCTGCGTGGCGTTGATCAATCGATTATCCGCGCTGCACAGATCGATGGCGCGAGCATGCCGACGATCTACTGGAAAGTGGTGCTGCCAAGCCTGCGTCCGGTGTTCTTCAGTGCGGTGATGATTCTGGCGCACATCGCGATCAAGAGCTTCGACCTCGTCGCGGCGATGACCGCTGGTGGCCCGGGTTATTCCTCCGACCTGCCGGCGATGTTCATGTATTCCTTCACCTTCAGTCGCGGCCAGATGGGCATGGGCTCGGCCAGTGCGATTCTGATGCTCGGTGCGATCCTCGCGATCATCGTGCCTTACCTGTATTCCGAGCTGAGGACCAAGCGCAATGACTAGTCTCGCTGCCAAACCTGCTATCAGCCTGAGTCGCATCGCGATCTACGCGGTGCTGATCATCGCCGTACTGCTTTATCTGGTGCCGCTGGTGGTTATGTTGCTGACCAGCTTCAAGACCCCGGAAGACATCAGCACCGGCAACCTGCTGAGCTGGCCGACCGTGGTCAGCGGCATCGGCTGGGTCAAGGCCTGGGCCACGGTTGACGGTTACTTCTGGAACTCGATCAAGATCACCGTTCCGGCGGTAATCATCTCCACCGCCATCGGTGCGTTGAACGGTTATGTGCTGTCGTTCTGGCGCTTCCGCGGTTCGCAGTTGTTCTTCGGTCTGTTGTTGTTCGGCTGCTTCCTGCCGTTCCAGACCGTGCTGCTGCCGGCCTCGTTCACCCTCGGCAAGATGGGCCTGGCGAGCACCACCACCGGTCTGGTGTTTATTCACGTGGTTTACGGTCTGGCGTTCACCACGCTGTTCTTCCGTAACTACTACGTGAGCATTCCGGATGCACTGGTGAAAGCTGCACGCCTGGATGGCGCGGGGTTCTTCACGATTTTCCGCCGCATCATTCTGCCGATGTCGACGCCGATCATCATGGTTTGCCTGATCTGGCAGTTCACCCAGATCTGGAACGACTTCCTGTTCGGTGTGGTGTTCTCCAGCGGTGATTCGCAACCGATCACGGTGGCGTTGAACAACCTGGTCAACACCAGCACCGGCGCCAAGGAATACAACGTTGATATGGCAGCGGCGATGATCGCCGGCCTGCCGACCCTGCTGGTCTATGTGGTCGCAGGCAAGTATTTCGTGCGCGGGCTGACAGCCGGCGCAGTCAAGGGGTAATCATGGCAACGCTCGAACTTCGCAACGTCAACAAGACCTACGGTGCCGGCCTGCCGGACACCCTGAAGAACATCGAACTGTCGATCAAGGACGGTGAGTTCCTGATCCTCGTCGGCCCGTCGGGCTGCGGCAAGTCGACCCTGATGAACTGCATCGCCGGCCTGGAAACCATCACCGGCGGCGCGATCATGATCGGCGACCAGGACGTCAGCGGCATGAGCCCGAAGGATCGCGACATCGCCATGGTGTTCCAGTCCTACGCGCTGTACCCGACCATGAGCGTGCGCGAGAACATCGAATTCGGTCTGAAGATCCGCAAGATGCCGCAGTCGGCGATCGACGAAGAAGTCGCGCGCGTCGCCAAGCTGTTGCAGATCGAACACCTGCTGAACCGTAAGCCGGGTCAACTCTCCGGTGGTCAGCAACAGCGTGTGGCGATGGGCCGTGCCCTGGCGCGGCGACCGAAGATTTATCTGTTCGACGAACCGTTGTCCAACCTCGACGCCAAGCTGCGCGTCGAGATGCGCACCGAAATGAAACTGATGCACCAGCGCCTGAAAACCACCACGGTCTACGTGACCCACGACCAGATCGAAGCGATGACCCTGGGCGACAAAGTGGCGGTGATGAAGGACGGCATCATTCAGCAGTTCGGCACGCCGAAAGAGATCTACAACGATCCGGCCAACCTGTTCGTCGCGAGTTTCATCGGTTCGCCGCCGATGAACTTCATTCCGCTGCGCCTGCAGCGCAAGGACGGCCGTCTGCTGGCGCTGCTCGACAGCGGCCAGGCGCGTTGCGAGTTACCGATGAGCATGCAGGACGCCGGGCTCGAAGATCGCGAAGTGATCCTCGGCCTGCGCCCGGAGCAAATCGTACTGGCGAACGGCGAGGGCAATGGCCTGCCGAGCATTCGTGCCGAAGTGCAGGTGACCGAGCCGACCGGTCCGGACACTCTGGTATTCGTCAACCTCAATGAAACCAAAGTCTGCTGTCGCTTGGCGCCGGATGTGGCACCGCAGGTGGGCGAGAACCTGACGCTGCAATTCGATCCGTCGAAAGTGTTGTTGTTTGATGCCAACACCGGTGAGCGCCTCGGCACTGCCGGGCAACCACAGACCGATGCGCGGTCTGCGAACGTCGCCCAATTCAAAGGCCGCTGAAGATCGATGCTGGAATGCGGTCATGTGGGAGCTGGCTTGCCAGCGATGAGGCCGGCACATCCAACATGGATGTCGCCTGAAGCACCGCCATCGCTGGCAAGCCAGCTCCCACAGGGATTGGATTCCAAAAGGAGCACGCGGTGGATTGCCTGTAATCCATCGCACTTTATGTAAACCGCGTTAGATAAAAACAGTTAATAACAATAAAGACGAGGATGTAGGGATGAAAAAGAAACACGTCAATGCCCGGTTGATCTGCCAAGTGTCGGCTGCGGCGGCCTTGGTGCTGGCCGGTAACGCCATGGCGGCGGATGCCTTCAGTTCCGATTCGAAATGGATGACCGGCGACTGGGGTGGCGAGCGTACCAAGCTGATCGAGCAGGGTATCGATATCAAGGCTGACTACGTTGGGGAAGTCGGTGGCAACCTGAACGGTGGCTACAACGACGACAAGACTGCGCGTTACGCTGATCAGTTCGGTCTGGGCGTGGCACTCGATCTGCAAAAGCTGTGGGGCTGGGATAACACTCAGGCGAAGATCCAGCTGACCAACCGTAACGGTTACAACATCTCCAACGACCGCGTTGGCGATCCGCGTGCCGGCACCTTGAGTTCGTCGCAAGAAGTTTACGGCCGTGGCCACATGGTGCGTCTGACCCAGTTGTGGATTCAGCACCAGTTCTTCGACAACAAACTCGACGTCAAGGCTGGTTACTTCGGTGAAGGCGAAGACTTCAACACCTTCCCGTGCGACTTCCAGAACCTGGCGTTCTGCGGCTCGCAAGTGGGTAACTGGGCCACCAACATCTGGTACAACTGGCCGGTCAGCCAGGCTGCTATCCGCGTGAAGTACAACATCAACGACGAGCTCTACGCGCAAATCGGTGCGTACAACCAGAACCCGTCGCAGCTGGAACACGGCAACGGCTTCAAACTCAGCGGCAGCGGCACCAAAGGTACCGTTCTTCCGGTCGAGCTGGTCTGGTCGCCGAAGGTCAACAGCCTGCCGGGCGAATACCGCGTCGGTTACTACAAGAGCACGGCCGATGCCGACGACGTTCGCGAAGACGTCAACGGTTTCGACGCTGCTACTACTGGCGATGCCTACAAGACCCACAGCAGCAAAAGCGGCTACTGGTTCGTCGCGCAACAGCAACTCACCAGCCACAACGGTGATGCGACCCGCGGTCTGAACATCGCGGCCAACGCCACGTTCCACGACAAGGACACCAACTTCATCGACAACTATCAGTCGGTGATGTTTGTCTACAAAGGCCCGTTCGACGCGCGTCCGAAGGATGACGTCGGTATCGGCGCGGCACGTATCCACGTCAACGACGACGTGAAGAAAAACGCCGAACTGCTGAACGCTTCCAACGGTGTGTCGGACTACGACAATCCGGTGTTCTCGCCAATTCGTGAAACCGAATACAACTACGAGATCAACTACGGCTTCCACGTCACCAACTGGCTGACCGTACGTCCTAACCTGCAGTACATCACTCACCCGGGTGGTGTGGATGAAGTGGACAACGCATTGGTCGCTGGCCTGAAAATTCAGTCTACGTTCTAACGCGTCTGCGATAAGCTCCTCTCTATGTGCGCATATTTGCGGACAGCCAAGGCTGTCCGCTTTTTTTTGGGGGCGGCGCACCCCTGTGAAAGACGAGTTCAGGATCGTGGCAAATGCATGAGCATCCGCTACAACGCTTCTTCAAATCCCTGCGTGAACAACCGGTGTTCGCCTGGGAGCGCTATCAGATGCGCGACGTGTTGGTGATCGATCACCCGCTGTGTCAGGCGGTGTTCAGTCGTCAGGGCGCGCAGTTGCTGCACTTTCAGCCGCGCGGGCAAAAGCCGTGGTTGTGGTGTGCGGCGAAGTGGCCGCATGTGGGTGCCATTCGCGGTGGCGTGCCGGTGTGTTGGCCGTGGTATGGCCGTCATCCCAGCGAAAACGCCTGGCCATCGCATGGTTGGGCGCGACTGCTCGACTGGAAGTTGCTCGACAGCAGCAGCGCCGAAGATGGCGTGCGCCTGCACTGGCAATTGCAGCTGTGCGACTGGCAGGTTGACCTGCATGCACATCTGGGCGAACGCATGGAACTGCGCCTGAGCACCGAGCATCAGGACGATATGCCGTGCCAGTTGAGCCAGGCTTTGCACGCTTACTGGCGTATTGGCGATGTCGGCGAGATAGCGCTGTCTGGGCTTGAAGGTGCGCAGGGCTATGACCAGTTGAATCGCCAGGTTTGCCAGCAGGAAGGCGAGTTGCGGGTGGATGGCGGCTGTCAGCGGGTGTTCCAGCATGACGGCGAATTGCAGCTGAAAGATCACGCCTGGCAGCGTGAGTTGTGCATTGATACCGGTGACAGTGCGGACACGGTGGTCTGGCATCCGGGCGCGCGGCCGTTGTTGGGCGTGAGCTGGGATGAGATTTCGGAGTTTGTCTGTGTGGAAGCGGCGGCGGGTGGGACGGACAGCTTGCACCTGGCGCCGGGGGAGAAGGCGCATTTGAGTTTGCAGGCGTGGGCGGCGGCTTGATGATCGTTCCCACGCAGAGCGTGGGAACGATCAACCCCTGTAGGAGCTGCCGAAGGCTGCGATCTTTTACGCGAAGCGTCCTAATTAAACTCGTCACCCACCGGATACCGGCTGGCATTCAAACTCTCTTTGATCTTGCGCAAATGCGGCTGGAAATCCACCCCGCGACGCAACGTCATCCCGGTCGCCAACACATCCAGCACCGTCAACTGAATGATCCGCGAAGTCATTGGCATATAAATGTCGGTGTCTTCCGGCAACGGAATATTCAGGCTCAAGGTACTGGCCTTGGCCAGCGGCGAATTCTCCGCCGTCAAACCCAACACCGAAGCCCCGTTCTCGCGAGCAATACGTGCCACCTCGACCAACTCGCGGGTGCGGCCGGTGTAGGAAATAATCACGAACAACTCACCGGTGTGCGCCACCGACGCAATCATCCGCTGCATCAACACATCAGCATGCGCGGTCACCGCCAGGTTGAAGCGGAAGAACTTGTGCTGCGCATCCAGTGCCACCGGTGCCGAAGCGCCGAGGCCGAAGAAGTGGATCTGTCGCGCCTGAATCAACAGGTCGACAGCGCGGCTGATCAGGTTCGGGTCCAGCGCCTGACAGGCACTGTCCAGGGACGCGATGGCGCTGCCGAAAATCTTCTGCGTGTAGGCCTCGGGATTGTCGTCGGCCTCGACCGCGCGGCTGACATACGCCGCGCCGCTGGCCAGACTCTGCGCCAGTTGCAGCTTGAGTTCGGGATAGCCGCTGACACCGAACGAACGGCAGAAACGGTTGACCGTCGGTTCGCTCACCGAGGCTGCCTGGGCGAGGGCGGCGATGCTGAAGCGGGTGGCCTGCTGCGGGTTGAGCAGGATCACCTCGGCGACTTTGCGTTCGGCCTTGTTCAGGTCTTCAAGGCGACTCTGGATCTGTTCCAGTAAATTTCGCACGCGGTCCATATGGAATTCCTAATTCACCTGCGCAAAGGTGCGCCGGGCTATGCAAATTGGGCCTTTGATATGGCCCGTAACGGTGGCCTATCCTACTGATGGCTCCGACCGACCACCACTCGGAATCTGTATTTTGCGAAAATGTTGTGGTTATTACTACATTTTCCCTTGAGTGATGCCTTGAAAAAAGGTATTTGTAGCTTAACTTGATAAAAGAACAAACATCATGCCTTCGATTACGGTTGAACCGTGCACCTTTGCCTTGTTCGGCGCGCTTGGCGATCTGGCCCTGCGCAAGCTGTTTCCTGCCCTTTATCATCTCGATGGCGCCGACCTGCTGCACGAGGACACGCGCATCATCGCGTTGGCCCGTGAAGAAGGTTCCGAGCAACAGCACATGGCGTTCATCGCCGCCGAACTGCGTCGTTATGTGGGCAAAGAGCTGGACGAGGCCGTCGCCGAGCGTTTTCTCGCACGCCTGACCTACCTGCACGTCGACTTCCTCAAATCCGAAGATTACGTGGCGCTGGCCGAACTGGCTGGCAGCACGCAACGCATGATTGCCTACTTCGCCACCCCTGCGGCGGTGTACGGCGCGATCTGCGAAAACCTGGCGAAAGTCGGTCTGGCAGAAAATACCCGCGTGGTACTGGAAAAGCCGATCGGCTCCGACCTCGAATCCTCGCGCAAGGTTAACGACGCCGTGGCGCAGTTCTTCCCGGAGAACCGTACCTACCGCATCGACCACTACCTGGGCAAAGAAACCGTTCAGAACCTGATCGCCCTGCGTTTCGCCAACAGCCTGTTCGAAACCCAGTGGAACCAGAATTACATCTCCCACGTGGAAATCACCGTGGCCGAGAAGGTTGGTATCGAAGGCCGTTGGGGCTACTTCGACAAGGCCGGCCAACTGCGCGACATGATCCAGAATCACCTGTTACAGCTGCTTTGCCTGATTGCCATGGACCCGCCGGCCGACCTGTCCGCCGACAGCATCCGCGACGAAAAGGTAAAAGTGCTCAAGGCGCTCGCGCCGATCAGTCCGGAAGGCCTCACCACACAGGTGGTGCGCGGCCAGTACATCGCTGGCCACAGCGAAGGCAAATCCGTACCGGGTTACCTCGAAGAACCGAATTCCAACACCCAGAGCGACACCGAAACCTTCGTCGCTTTGCGTGCCGATATCCGCAACTGGCGCTGGGCCGGCGTGCCGTTCTACCTGCGGACCGGCAAGCGCATGCCGCAAAAACTGTCGCAGATCGTCATCCACTTCAAGGAACCGTCGCACTACATTTTTGCGCCGGAACAACGCCTGCAGATCAGCAACAAACTGATCATCCGCCTGCAACCGGACGAAGGCATTTCCTTGCGCGTGATGACCAAAGAGCAGGGCCTGGACAAAGGCATGCAACTGCGCAGCGGCCCGCTGCAACTGAATTTTTCCGACACCTGGCGTAGCGCGCGGATCCCCGATGCCTACGAGCGGTTGTTGCTGGAAGTGATGAACGGCAATCAGAACCTGTTTGTCCGTAAAGATGAAATCGAAGCCGCGTGGAAATGGTGTGACCAGCTGATTGCCGGGTGGAAAAAATCCGGTGACGCGCCCAAGCCGTATGCGGCCGGGTCGTGGGGGCCGATGAGCTCCATTGCATTGATCACGCGGGACGGGAGGTCGTGGTATGGCGATATCTGATGTGCAACTGCCTGCGGGCGTGAACGCTCACGAATTCAAGAGCCCGGTGTTGTTGGCCGAAGGTCTGGCGCTGAACGTCGCCAAGCAATTGAGCGACGCCATTGCTGCACGCGGCAACGCGGTGCTGGTGGTGTCCGGCGGTCGTAGCCCGGTGGCGTTTTTCCAGCACCTGGCCAAGCAGGAACTGGACTGGTCGAAGGTCGTCGTGACCCTCGCCGACGAGCGCTGGGTACCGGTTGAACATGCCGACAGTAATGCCGGTTTGCTCAAGCAATACCTGCTCAAAGGCCCGGCAGCCAAGGCGCAGTTCCTCAGCCTGTATAGCGCGGCGGCCAACGTCGAGCAGGCTGCTGAACAGGCTGATCGCTTGCTTGCCGAATTGCCGCCGATTGACGTGCTGGTATTGGGCATGGGCGATGACGGTCACACCGCGTCGCTGTTCCCCGACAGCCCGAACCTCGCCGAAGCGCTGCAGGCTGATGGCACGCGCCGTTGCTGGCCGATGCTGGCGCCAAGCGTGCCGCGTCAACGCCTGACCATGAGTCGTGCGCTGCTGGCCTCGGCCAAACACAAGATTCTGTCGATTTCCGGTCAGTCGAAACTGACCACCCTGAATGCCGCGCTGGCATCCGACGTCGCCGCCATGCCGGTGCGCGCGTTTCTGCAACCTACGTTAGAGATTTACTGGTGCCCATGAGCCAAGGAACAGCCGCTATGACAACCCCATCCCCGACCGTTTCCATGGCGGACAAAGTTGCCCTGATCGACAGCCTCTGCGCCAAGGCGCGGATCCTGCCGGTGATTACCATCGCTCGCGAACAGGACGTGCTGCCACTGGCTGACGCTCTGGCTGCCGGTGGCCTCACCGCGCTGGAAGTGACCCTGCGTTCGCAGTTTGGCCTCAAGGCCATCCAGATCCTGCGCGACCAGCGTCCGGAATTGATGACCGGTGCTGGCACCGTGCTCGATCGCAACATGCTCGCGGCTGCCGAAGCCGCTGGCTCGCAGTTCATTGTCACCCCAGGCATCACCCGCGACCTGCTGGAAGCCAGCGTCGACAGCCCGATTCCGCTGTTGCCGGGCATCAGCAACGCCTCGGGCATCATGGAAGGCTACGGTCTGGGTTATCGCCGCTTCAAGCTGTTCCCGGCTGAAGTCAGCGGTGGTGTAGCAGCAATCAAGGCCCTCGGCGGTCCGTTCGGCGAAGTGAAATTCTGCCCGACTGGCGGCGTCGGCCCGGCCAACATCAAGAGCTACATGGCGCTGAAAAACGTCATGTGCGTGGGCGGTAGCTGGATGCTTGATCCGGAGTGGATCAAGAACGGCGACTGGGCCCGTATTCAGGAATGCACCGCTGAGGCACTGGCGCTGCTGGACTGATTGTTACCAGACACTTCGTTGTGTGTTCTACGGCTTTACGGTGCGCTTGGTCGGTGCACCGTTTTTTTTTGCCTGAAAATTGCTGTGTAGAAGTCATGTAGGAGCTGTCGAGTGAAACGAGGCTGCGATCTTTTGACCTTGCTCTTGAGCGCCAACATCAAAAGATCGCAGCCTTCGGCAGCTCCTACATCGACACCGTTACGACGCGATACATAGTTACCGCACAGCCGCGTTTGCGTGGCGCTAATCTGCGTTCATCTTACGGAAGAGAGAACGCCTCATGGATGACCATCAATCAGTAGTCTTGCCACACCCACCTCTGCGGCAACGGACCATTCAAATCCCTGGCAGCTTCGATTGGCGCAAAACCGAAGGCAAGGAGCGCAACATCAGTAGCGGTGTCGAAGGCCTGCCACTGGTTTTGCGTCTGACCCTGGTCGATCTCATGACCGGTGAGCCGGTGGTTGGCGCCCGGGTCTGGATCGAACAGCACATTGGTGCCGATACGCTGTGTGGAACCCAGTCGACCGACAGTCAAGGCATCGTACGGTTTACCAGTATTTACCCGGATCGACCCTCTGGTGGTGCTTCGTGCATCGCCATGACCGTGTGCATCGCCAGCGACGATCAACATTCGCAAGCACTTCACGAAGCCTGGAACGGACGGCTGCATCTGCCCTGTGCCTGCCGCTGTGAGACCATCGGAAATGACGCCTCGCGGCTGGAGTTGCGACCGATTGCCGGGGCAGGCGTGGAGGATGGCTACTTCGGTTGCCAGACGATCGGCGTCGACACATTTGCGGTGTCGTCGCAGATCGGCCTTGCGGGCTACGAAAAGTCCACGGGCGCGGTGTTTTAGCGCAGCTCGTTCAGCGCCCGCACCAGTAACTGCATGTCGGCAGCGGTGGTGGTCAGCCCCGGTGTAATGCGGATGCTCGGCCCGCTGGCTGCGCCATGGCGCACCACGGTGAACAGGTTGTAGTCGTTGAGCAGACGTTCGGCCATCGCCTGTTGATCGTCGTGTCGAGTGAAGCGCATGGATGTGATGCCGCAATACAGCCGAGGGTCGTCTGGCGTCATCACTTCGATGCCCGGCAAGTGCCGCACCGCGCTGACCCAAAGGTTGCGCAGATAATTCAGGCGAGCGCCCTTGGCTGGTGCGCCGCCGAGGGAACGGTGCTCCTCGAACACCAGCGGCAAGGTCATCAGCGCCGGAATGTTGGGCGTGCTGTACGAAGTGCGCGCACGGATGTCATTGCCCGGGTAATGCATTTCGCCCATGTCCGGATCAATGTCGGCCAGGCGGTGTGGCGCGATATAGAGGAAGCCGAGGGTGAGCGGTGCGCCGATCCATTTGTGCAGGTTGTATCCGGCGAAAGCGATGCCGAGGGCATCAAGATCGAACTCGATCTGACCGAGTGCATGGGCGCCATCTAGGATGACATCGACGCCATGCTCTTTGGCCAGCGCGGCGATGGCTTGCACCGGCATGACCAGACCGGTGCGGTGAGTGACGTGAGTCAGGGCCATCAGCTTGACTTGCGGATGACCGACGAAGGCTTCGCGGTAAGTCTCCACCAGGCTGTCGTAGCTCGTCGGGTGCGCGTGAGCAATCTCGATCACTTCAGCGCCGCGCTGCCTGGCGAGCCAGCGCATGGCGCCTTTGACCGTGTCGTATTCCAGATCGCTGATCAGCACCTGATCGCCCGGTTGCAAGCGGTTGTAGTTGCGAATCAGCGACTGCAGGCCTTCGGTGGCATTGCGGGTGAACGCCACACTCTGCGCGCGCACGCCAATCAACTCGGCCAGTTGCGCGCGAATATCGAGGTTGTCGTGCTGCTCGAAACGCTGGCGCACGTACACCGAGTTGCTGGTGTTGATCAGCTCGATGTTGCGCTGGTATTCCTCGATCACCGTGCGCGACATGCGCCCGAAATAACCGTTTTCCAGGTTCACGGGGCCGGGTTGAACGTCGTAACGATCGGCGAACGTTCGCCAAAAGGCTTCGTCACGGGCGCGGCGGGTGTTATCGGGCATGGTCGGCTGACTCAAGAGAGAGGAGGGCGCTTCAATGGCGCGGAGCAGGTTTGCCGTGTTTGGCGCGCAGCGGTTCGAGCAGGTCCGAGAGGCCGTTATGGTCGATCTCCTGCATCAGTGCGAGCAAGCCACCGAGTTCGCCGTGCGGGAAACCTTCGCGGGCAAACCAGTTCAGGTATGGCCCCGGCAGGTCAGCAATGATCCGGCCTTTGTATTTACCGAAGGGCATTTCGCGGGTTATCAGCAGTTCGAGTTTTTCAGGATTCATCGGTGAGATCGTCTGGCTTCAAATCAGCTTGGAAAATACAGGCATTCTGCATGCAGGCCAAATGACAGATCATGCAAATAACCGTGATGCAGATAGTTCACTTATCTTTAACTAACTGATTTATAAGTATTTTTTAAAAATAAAAAAGCTGGCATGCACACTGCAATATCCCTTGCATCTTCAACCAATCGCAAGGAATTGAAAAATGACCGACATGAATAAAGAAGCCATCTCTGTACTCAATGACCTGATTGAAACCAGCAAGGACGGTCAGGAAGGGTTCAAGACTTGCGCTGAAGACATCAAGCACCCAGAACTGAAAACCCTGTTTGTAACTCGCTCCGCTGATTGCGCCACCGCTGCAGCAGAACTGCAAGCCGAAGTTCGCAAGCTGGGCGGCGATCCGGAAACTTCCACCAGCGTCAGCGGTGACCTGCACCGTCGCTGGGTCGACGTCAAAGCCATGTTCACCGGCAAAGACGAAGAGGCTGTACTGAACGAAGCAGAGCGCGGTGAAGACCATGCGCTGAAGGCCTACAAAGAAGCCCTCGAGAAAATCAGCAAGCATAATCTGGTAGGTATTCGTGACCTGGTTGAACGCCAATACCACGGCGTACAACGCAACCACGACCAGGTGAAAGCCCTGCGTAACCAGGCTCGCGCTCGTTCGTAAGCGTTTGCCGGTTATAAAAAACGCCAGCTAGTCTGGCGTTTTTTGTGTCTGGAAAAAGCACAAGCCCCTCACCCTAGCCCTCTCCCGGAGGGAGAGGGGACTGACCGAGGTGGCTGTTGGAGATACACCGACTTGAGCGATCTGAGGTGAACTCAGGTTTTGAAAAGCACGAAGATCGGCTCCCTTTCCCCCTCGCCCCCCTGGGGAGAGGCTGGGGTGAGGGGGAAAAGCTTTACCTGACACCCCGCTAATCAATCAGCCAATGCTAATCGCCGGCAAAGTCGGCAACGTCACCGTCTGCTGCTTACGCGGCGCCAGAATCTCAGCCTCACCATCCACCACCAGCTCATCACGCTGGTTGAACACACGAGTGGCAATGCGCACGCGAAACTTCGGTAGCTTCTCGAGAATTTCCAGGCGCACGGTCAGCGTGTCACCGATCTTCACCGGCTTCTGAAAGCTCATCTGCTGACCGATATAAATAGTGCCGGGCCCAGGCAGCTCGCAGGCAACGGCGGCACTGATCAGCGCACCGCTGAACATACCGTGGGCGATACGCTCCTTGAACATGCTGGCGGCAGCGAACTCGGCGTCCAGGTGCACCGGGTTGTGGTCGCCCGACATCGCGGCGAACAGCTGGATGTCGCGCTCTTCGACGGTCTTGCTGTAGCTGGCGGTCTGGCCGACTTCGAGGGCTTCGTAAGGGATGTTGGTAACCTGGGTCATCGGTCTCGATTCCTGTGACGGATTCAGTGAATCCACAAAAAATTATTCGCTGCGATGAGGTCGCGGATGGCTCAAGGCCTGATCGATCCAGGCCAGCACATCAGCGATCACTTCGTCGCGGTTGGTTTCGTTGAACAATTCGTGCCGCGCCTGCGGGTAGATCTTCAGTTGCAGGTGCTGGCTGCCGGCCGTGCGCAACGCATTAGCCAGATCTGTCAGACGCTTGCCTTCACTCACCGGATCACATTCGCCGCCGATTACCAGCAGCGGCAGGCCCGGGTCGATCTGGGCGAGATTGGACGCTTTGCTGATCTGCTGCAAGCCGCCGAGCAGGTCGATCCACAGTTGATTGGTGCAGCGAAAGCCACACAGTGGGTCGTTGGCGTACAGGTCGACCTCGGCCGGGTCGCGGCTCAGCCAGTCGAACGGTGTGCGCGCCGGTTTGAACTTGTTATTGAACGAGCCGAACGACAGCCACTCGATCAACGCGCTGCGACCCTTGCCACCCTGACGCAGTTTTTCCAGGCGAGCGATCTGCCGCGCAGCGCGGTACAGCGCAACGGGTTGAAAGTTGGAACCACTGAGAATCGCCCCGTGCAGGCTGGCGCTGTGATGCAGCAGATAACCTTGGGCGAGGTAGCTACCCATACTGTGCCCCAGCAGGATGATCGGCACACCAGGGTGCTGCTGGCCGATGTGCTGATTGAGGCTGGCTAGATCGCCGAGTACTTTGCACCAGCCGTCGTCATCGGCGAAGTGGCCGAGGGTACCGTGATTGGCGGTTTTGCCATGTCCGCGTAAATCCGGCGCGTACACGCCATATCCTTTGTCGCAAAACGTGTCCGCCAATCGCGCATAGCGGCCGCTGTGTTCGGCCATGCCATGGGCCAGCAGGATCACCGCTTTCAACGGCGCCGCCGGCAGCCATTGATTGACGAACAGGCGGCTGCGGTCACTCGCGTCCAGCCATAGGGTGTCGTGGATCATGGCGATTCCTTTGCTCAAAGTCGGATCATTGTATAGCGCGTCTGATCAGCCCACGCCACGGCAGGAAGATTCACACGATCAATGACGGCTTTGGCCATATTTGCCTCAATGGCCATAACTGCTAGTGTCCGTGAAGCTCCGCTTTTTCAGAAATGACAGAAAGCGGCCCGGATCGGCTCAGGTAAAGAGGACAAGAACAATGCAACCTGATTTCTGGAACGACAAGCGCCCGGCCGGCGTACCGCTGGACATCGACATGGGTGAGTTCAAGTCGGTGATCGAGGTGTTCGAGCGTTCCTGCAAGAAGTTCGCTGATCGCCCGGCGTTCAGCAATATGGGGATCACCCTGACTTACGCTGAACTTGAGCGGCAGAGCGCCGCCTTCGCCGGTTACCTGCAGGCGCATACCGATCTGGTTCCGGGCGATCGCATCGCCGTGCAGATGCCCAACATCCTGCATTACCCGATTGCCGTGTTCGGTGCACTGCGTGCCGGGCTGATCGTGGTCAACACCAACCCGCTGTATACCGCACGGGAGATGCGCCACCAGTTCAAGGATTCCGGCGCGCGGGCGCTGGTGTACCTGAACATGTTCGGCCAGAAGGTCCAGGAAGTACTGGCCGACACCGACATCCAATACTTGATCGAAGCCAAAATGGGCGACCTGATGCCCACCGCCAAGGGCTGGCTGGTCAACACCGTGGTCAGCAAAGTGAAGAAAATGGTCCCGGCGTATTCGCTGCCGCAGGCCATCTCCTTCAAAAGCGCACTGCGCATGGGCCGAGGTCTGGGCATCAAGCCGCTGAAGGTCAGCCTCGACGACATCGCCGTGCTGCAATACACCGGTGGCACCACCGGGCTGGCGAAAGGCGCGATGCTCACCCACGGCAATCTGGTGGCGAACATGCAGCAAGTGCGCGCCTGTCTCGCGCAACTCGGCCCGGACGGGCAGCCGCTGCTGCGCGAAGGCCAGGAAGTGATGATCGCACCGCTGCCGCTTTATCACATCTATGCCTTCACCGCGAACTGCATGTGCATGATGGTTTCCGGCAACCACAACGTGCTGATCACCAACCCGCGCGACATTGCCGGCTTCATCAAGGAGCTGAAGAACTGGCGCTTCTCCGCGCTATTGGGCCTGAACACCTTGTTCGTGGCGCTGATGGATCACCCGGATTTCAAGACCCTCGATTTCTCCAGCCTGAAGCTCACCAACTCAGGCGGCACCGCGCTGGTCAAAGCCACCGCCGAGCGTTGGGAACAGATGACCGGTTGCCGCATCACCGAGGGTTACGGCCTGACCGAAACCTCGCCAGTGGCCTGCACCAACCCGTACGGCGACCAGTCGCGGCTGGGCACGGTCGGCTTGCCGGTGCCGGGCACGTTGCTCAAAGTCATCAACGATGACGGTGTCGAACAGCCGATGGGCGAGCGCGGCGAGTTGTGCATCAAGGGCCCGCAGATCATGAAAGGTTATTGGCACAAGCCTGAGGCCACTGCCGAAGTGCTGGATGCCGAGGGCTGGTTCAAGTCCGGTGACATTGCGGTGATCGATCCGGACGGTTTCGTGCGCATCGTCGATCGCAAGAAGGACATGATCATCGTCTCCGGTTTCAACGTTTATCCGAACGAGATCGAAGACGTAGTGATGGCGCACCCGAAGGTCGCCAATTGCGCGGTGATCGGCGTGCCGGACGAGCGTTCCGGGGAGGCGGTGAAGCTGTTTGTGGTGGCGCGGGAAACCGGGGTCAGTCTCGAAGAACTCAAGGCTTACTGCAAAGAGAATTTCACTGCGTATAAGGTGCCGAAACACATCGTGTTGCGTGAGTCATTGCCGATGACGCCTGTCGGGAAAATTCTGCGGCGCGAGTTGCGCGATATCGCGTAAAAGTCAAAAACACAAAGATCGCAGCCTTCGGCAGCTCCTACCTTGGAATGCATTTCCTGTAGGAGCTGTCGAAGGCTGCGATCTTTTGCTTTAAGCCCCCGAAAACCGGGGCTTAAAAGGTGTTCTAGGATTTTTGCTCTAAAATGACTGCTAGGTAGTCTTGAGTCATGATAATGACTGTAGGGGCCGCTTTTGGCTCTAGTCGACCCTTGGCAAAGCTGCTACTCTCGGCGCGCTTTGTGACTTCTCGGCCTCTGTAAAAGCCAGATTCACCAATACCAAACACACACCAATAATAATCGCATCAAATGCGGTGAAGAATTCGCGTTGCTGAGGAGTGGGCTTCCATGATCGAAGACTTTTGGAAGGATAAATACCCGGCTGGAATTGCTGCCGACATCAATCCGGACGAGTATCCGAACATTCAGGCAGTGTTGAAGCAATCCTGCCAACGCTTCGCCAACAAACCGGCTTTCAGCAACCTGGGCAAGACAATCACCTACGGTGAGTTGTACGAATTGTCCGGTGCGTTTGCCGCGTATCTGCAACAGCATACCGATTTGCAGCCCGGCGATCGAATCGCCGTGCAACTGCCCAACGTTCTGCAGTACCCGGTGGCCGTCTTCGGTGCGATTCGCGCCGGGCTGATCGTGGTCAACACCAACCCGCTGTACACCGCGCGGGAAATGGAACACCAATTCAACGACTCCGGCGCCAAAGCCCTTGTTTGCCTGGCGAACATGGCGCATTTGGCTGAAACCGTGGTGCCGAAAACCGGCGTCAAACACGTCATCGTCACCGAAGTCGCCGACCTGCTGCCACCGATCAAGCGCCTGCTGATCAACAGTGTCATCAAGTACGTGAAGAAAATGGTTCCGGCCTATCACTTGCCAAAAGCCGTCAAGTTCAATGACGTGCTGAGCAAGGGCCAGGGTCAACCGGTGGCCGAAGCCAATCCCGACAGCGGCGACGTTGCGGTGCTGCAATACACCGGCGGCACCACGGGCGTGGCCAAGGGCGCGATGCTGACCCATCGCAACCTCGTCGCCAACATGCTGCAGTGCAAGGCGCTGATGGGTTCCAACCTCAATGAAGGTTGCGAGATCCTGATCACGCCGCTGCCGCTTTACCACATCTATGCGTTCACCTTTCATTGCATGGCGATGATGCTTATCGGCAACCACAACATCCTCATCAGCAATCCGCGCGACCTGCCGGCGATGGTCAAGGAACTGTCGAAGTGGAAGTTCAGCGGTTTCGTCGGCCTCAACACGCTGTTTGTCGCGCTGTGCAACAACGAAGGTTTCCGCAAGCTGGATTTCTCGGCGCTGAAAGTTACGTTGTCCGGCGGCATGGCCTTGCAACTGGCCGCTGCCGAGCGCTGGAAAGCGGTCACCGGTTGCGCCATCTGCGAAGGTTACGGCATGACCGAAACCAGCCCGGTGGCCACGGTCAACCCGATCCAGAACATCCAGATCGGCACCATCGGTATTCCGGTGCCATCGACCCTGTGCAAAGTCATCGATGATGCCGGTGTCGAGCAGCCGCTGGGTGAAATCGGCGAACTGTGCGTAAAGGGCCCGCAAGTGATGAAGGGTTACTGGCAGCGTCAGGAAGCCACCGATGAAATGCTCGACAGCGAAGGCTGGCTGAAGACCGGTGACATCGCGCTGATCCAGCCGGACGGCTACATGCGCATCGTTGATCGCAAGAAAGACATGATTCTGGTCTCCGGTTTCAACGTCTACCCGAACGAACTGGAAGACGTGCTGGCGACCCTGCCGGGTGTGTTGCAGTGCGCAGCCATCGGCGTGCCGGACGAGAAATCGGGTGAGGCGATCAAGATTTTCATCGTCGCCAAACCGGGCGTCACGCTGACCAAGGAAACCGTGATGGAGCACATGCGCGCCAACGTCACGGGTTACAAGGTGCCACGTTCGGTGGAGTTCCGCGATGCGTTGCCGACCACCAACGTCGGCAAGATCCTGCGCCGCGAGTTGCGTGATGAAGAGCTGAAGAAGATCAAGGCCAAGTCCGCCGCCTAAAACACCAAGCCCCGCAGATGCGGGGCTTTTTGTTGGTGTATGCGAGGGAGTTTGCAGTGTCCGGTAAATCCTACCCCCTCACCCCAACCCTCTCCCCCAGGGGGGCGAGGGGGAAGGGAGCCGATCGGGGGGCTGTTTAGAATCTGAGTTCAACTCGGAATCTCAGGTCGGCGTACCTCGTCCAGACACCTCGGTCAGTCCCCTCTCCCTTGGGAGAGGGCTAGGGTGAGGGAAAGGGGGCTGCCAAATCCTACTGACGGAACGGCGCAAAATTCACATTGGTCCCCGCCGGACGCATGTCCTGCAGATACGAGTCCTTGTCCGCACTCAATTCCAGGCTCAACGCGGCTTTACGCTTGCCTTCATTACGAATCACCAGCCCTTCCAGCTTTTCACGCAGAAACACCGTCGGCACTTTCAGGTGCAGCAGTTCGTCAGTGGCTGGCGTGTGCATCAGCAGGTGAATCCACTCGTACTGACCGATGGCCAGACGCGACACCGGCAGATCGAACCACCAGATGTTGCGGTTACGGTTCAGTTCGGCGAAGTGGCAGTTGTTGGTGCCGAGCACGGCGCCGCCCAGTTCCTTGTTGCGACGGGCGATGGCCTGCGTTTTATCGAGTTTCATAACATTCCTGCGGGATCGGTTCCTGGCGCTTGACGCCCATATGTTGCGCATTCTCGGGGCTACGCACGCAAACATAAAGCCCAACCTGCACGCCGCGACGAAATGAGCCGCTGAAAATAAATGAAACTTGGCGCAAACCCGGCCAGTCAATCATTACGTACTGACTTTTCCCCCTAATTGCACCAAGGAGAAACACCATGAGTAGCACAGGCGATAAAGTAAAAGGCATGGCCAACGAAGCAGTCGGCAACGTCAAGCAAGGCGTCGGTAAAGCCACCGACAACACCAAGCTGCAAGCCGAAGGCAAACTGCAAGAGAAAAAAGGCGAGGCCCAGCAAGCGGTCGGTAAAGCCAAGGACGCCATCAAGAAAGGTGTCGACAAGGCGTAATTCAGCCTTGAACGAAATACATGAACGGCCATCCAAGGATGGCCGTTTTTGTGTCAAAAGCCTGCAGCAACCCGACGAGGTTCGCCAAACAGGCTACCGTGATGTAAAAAACGGCCCCTGAGTCGCCACGACTTCAACCTGTATTGCGGCGAAAGGAGACGCGAATGATATTTCCAGACATGAAAGGTCTGCCCCTGCATCGGGTGATGGTGCGCACGGTCACTGAATTCGTCGACGACGAGATGTCGACCTATGCCTCGGCACTGGCCTACCAGATGCTGTTCTCGCTGTTCCCGTTCATTCTGTTCCTGATCGCCCTGATCGGTTTCCTGCACCTGCCGGACTTTTTCTCCTGGCTGCGCCTGCAATCGGAACTGGTCCTGCCACCGCAGGCGCTGGAGCAGGTCAACCCGGTGATTGACCAGTTACAGCAGTCCAAGGGTGGCCTGCTTTCCGTCGGTATCGTTATCGCCCTGTACACTGCCTCCGCGGGCGTGCGCTTGATGATGAGCGCGATGAACGCCGCGTACGACGTGGTCGAAGGCCGGCCGATCTGGAAGCGTTTTCCACTGTCGATTGTCTACACCGTCGGCATTGCCGGCATGCTCCTGGTGGCCGCTGCGCTGATGGTGCTCGGGCCGCAGGTGATGGGCTGGATCGCCGCGCAGGTGGGACTGGAAGACTTCATCGTCACCGTGTGGACCATCGCGCGCTGGCCGGTGATCGTGATTCTGATGATGGTCGCGGTGGCACTGATCTACTACGTCATGCCCGACGTCAAACAGGAATTCCGCTTCATCACCCCCGGTTCGGTATTGGCCGTGGTGGTGTGGATCATCGCCTCGTTGGGTTTCGCTTTCTACGTGAAGACCTTCGCCAACTACAACGCGATGTATGGCAGCATCGGGGCGATCATCGTGCTGTTGCTGTATTTCTACATTTCCGCTGCGGTGCTGTTGCTCGGCGCCGAGATGAACGCGGTGATCGAGCACATGTCCAGCGAGGGCAAGGATGCGGGTGAGAAAGTCCCCGGCGAACTCGATGAACATCCCAAACAACACGTCTCGGGCCTGGGCCGCGATCATTCGCTCAAGCCGGACACTGACGAAGTCTGATCATGATCCGTGAAATTCTGAAAATGGGCGACGAGCGCCTGCTGCGCATTGCCCCGCCCGTGCCAGCCGAGATGTTCGACAGCCCCGAGCTGTGGCAACTGATCGACGACATGTTCCAGACCATGGAAAGCGTCGGCGGCGTCGGCTTGGCGGCGCCGCAGATCGGTGTCGATCTGCAATTGGTGATCTTTGGTTTCGAACACAGCGAACGCTACCCGGACGCTGAAGCGGTGCCGCAGACGATCCTGATCAATCCGCTGATCACGCCGTTGAGTCCGTTGATGGAGGAGGGCTTTGAAGGGTGTCTGTCGGTGCCGGGTTTGCGTGGCGCGGTAGATCGTTATCAGCAGATCCGCTACGAAGGGTTTGATCCGAAGGGCGAGCCGATTGTGCGCATTGCTTCAGGTTTCCACGCACGGGTTGTGCAGCACGAATGCGATCACCTGATCGGCAGGTTGTACCCGTCGCGCATCACCGACTTCACTAAGTTCGGTTTTACCGAAGTGATGTTCCCGGATCTTGATCCCACAGCTGACGATTGATCCAGTGCCCAGCACATATCCCTGTGGGAGCGAACCTGCTCGCGAATGCGCAATATCAGTGACAGATTCTGTGACTGACACACCGCTTTCGCGAGCAGGATCGCTCCCACATTGGTTTTTGCATGTCCTTCAGGATTGAGCGGGAACCCTTTCCATCGCAATCATCGGCTTGCTCCGCGCATACCGGCTCAAGCGCTCCGCCATCGCCTGCGGCAGCGCCGGGTCGAACGTGAATCCGCGTCGCTCATAAAACTCGCGCAAATCCGGATGACAGAACAGCCACACCGGCTCGCTCACATCCTGCACCGCCGCTGCAATCAGCTTTGCGGCAATGCCCTGTTCACGACACCCCGGATCAACGAACAGCCCGGTCAACCAATGCCCGCCGGACACTGGCCGCAAGCACAACGCGGCAACAATCTCGCCCCGTCGCGCGACCCACAATTGTGCCTCACGAACCGCTTTCATCGAGGACTGGTGGCTGCGGTAAAACTTGTTCATCAACGGCCATAACGACTCGTCGAGCAGGCTGTATTGGGTGTCGGGCATGGGATCGGACTGTCGGCGCTGAAAGCGGCGATTATAAAAGAACGCGCGCAACAGGATAGGTGTATACCTGAGCCTACATCCCCTGTGAGTGGAGTACGCATCATGTCCAAAGGTATGGATTCAAAGAAAGCCGCAAAGAAGAAACCGGCCAAGACCGCGATTGAAAAACGCGCAGAGAAGAAAGCCAAAAAGGTTGACATCTTCGGTCACTGATCACGCCTTTCCGGAGCCCGGTTCTCGGGCTCCTGCCTGAACCCGAAAATAATCTGCAAGATTGCACCGCGTCGTTGCACAGAAGGGGAAGAGTCCCGTTCCGAGCAATGCCATGCCCCATTACTTCGACGCCGCCCATCGTCAGCAGATCGAAACCCTGCGCCAACGCTTTACTGCCCGTACCGAGTGGCCGACCTGGTTGTTGCTGATCGGCGTCTATGGCGGCTGGTTTGCCATTGTTCTCAATAGTCATTGGCTGGGCCGTGCCTTGAGCACGCTGTTGCTGACTCCGCTGCTGGTGTTGTGGCTGTCGTTGCAGCACGAGTTGCTGCACGGGCATCCGACGCGCTGGGTTCGCTTCAACAAGATCCTTGGCTACGCGCCGTTTGCCGTGTGGTATCCGTACACGCTGTATCGCGACAGCCATTTGCTGCATCACCGTGACGAGGATCTCACCGTGCCCGGCGTCGATCCGGAAAGCCGCTATCTGACCCGCGTTGGCTGGCAGGGCAGTTCGCCGTTTGAACGCAGCTTGCACTGGTTGAACAAAACCGTGCTCGGGCGCTTTGTGATCGGCGCACCGCTGGCGCTGATGGCGCTGGCCAAAGAAGAGTTGCTGCGGCTGAAGAATGGCGAGCGCCAGGCCTGGTTGATGTGGCTGACCCACGGCCTGCTCACGTTATTGATGCTGTGGTTTGTCGCCCGTGTCAGCGTGCTGCCGGTCTGGCATTACGTGCTGCTGATCAGCGTGCCGGCGCTGTCGATTGCGATGATCCGCTCCTACTATGAACACCGCCCGCATGCGCAGCCGGAGCAGCGCACCGTCTTGAACGAAGCGGGTTGGCCATGGCGCTGGTTGTTCCTGAATCTGAATTTTCATCTGGTGCATCACGACTTGCCGAAGCTGGCGTGGTACGACTTGCCGACGGTTTACCGGATGCATCGCGAGCAATGGATCGCGCGCAGTGGCGGGTTTCTGGTGCATGGGTATGGCGAGTTCTGGCGGCGCCATGGAGTCAAGCCGATCGACAGTCCCGAGCATCCTTACCACTAACCCAAGAACACCACAAAACCCTGTGGGAGCGAGCCTGCTCGCGAAGGCGTCGTGTCAGTTGATGGATCTGTTGCCTGCCCCAGCGCTTTCGCGAGCAGGCTCGCTCCCACATTGGTTATTTGTAACTCGGGGAAAATGTGTATGGCTCAACACCACACCGAACTGCTGATGTACGTCGCCCCCGAGCCGATCCGCGCGGCCAATGAGCGCTGGATTGCGCGCATTATCGAGCAACTTGGCCACACTCGCCTGAGTGCTGAAGACCTGTCTCTGCCAGAACTCTGGCTATCCCCCGATCTGCTGCTCACGCAAACCTGCGGCTATCCACTGATGACTGCATTGCGCGGACAAGTGCGCATCGTCGGCCGCCCACGCTACGAACTGCCCGACGCCAGCGCTGGCAATCATTGCAGCCTGATCCTCGGCCACGCTGACGACCCACGCAAAACCCTGGCGGACTTTCACAACAGTCGCGGGGTGATCAACAGCGAAGACTCCAACAGTGGCATGAACCTGCTGCGTCAGCGCTTGGCGCCACTGAATCAGGACGGACAATTCTTCGCCTCGGTCGGTATCAGCGGCGGCCATCGCGAGAGCCTGCGCTGGCTGCGGGAAAACCGCGCCGATCTGGCTGCCATCGACAGCGTTACCTATGCCTATCTCGCCCGGTATGTGCCTGAAGAAGTCAGCGCCTTGCGGGTGATTGCGCGCAGCGCCCTGAGCCCGACCCTGCCGTTTATTACGGTAGGTAGCGCTACGGATGAGCAGGTCGAGCAGCTCCGACAGGTAATGAATGAAACCTTGCGCGAACTCCCTGATGTCGTACAGACCTTGGGATTGCCTGAGGTGTTTGCGGCCAGTGAGCGCGATTATCAAATCCTGCTCGACTATCAGCGTGAGGCTGAAGGACTTGGCTATGGGCGCTTGCGCTAAAGATCGCAGCCTTCGGCGGCTCCTACAGGGGATCGGTGTAGGCGCTGCCGAAGGCTGCGATCTTTTGATCTTTTATTTGTAAATGGAATATAAAGATTCGTTTTAAGTATTTTTAACGAATAAGGCGCCTTGCTACGATCGCGCCACCGGAACACCGGACATTCAGCGACCCCTCATCAAGGAGCCCCTATGTCCGGCGCCGACCTTTCCCATCGTCACACCGTGGACGTCCTGTTTCGCGCCCACTATGGTTGGCTCTGTGCTTATCTGCGCCGTCATCTGCATGACGCGGCCAGCAGCGAAGACATCGCCGCCGAAACCTTCGCCCAATTGCTCGAAGCCCCAGCGCTGAGGGCCATTCGTGAACCTCGCGCCCTGCTGACGACTATCGCCCAACGCCTGCTTTATCAGCGCTGGCGACGCGGTGATCTGGAACGTCACCATCGCCAGCACATCGATGTCGATTACGCCGCTTCGCCTGAAGACCTCGTAACGCTGTCGCAAACCCTCAACCGCATCGATCACAGCTTGCAGCGCTTGCCCGGCAAAGTCCGCGCGACGTTTCTGCTCGCCCGCATCGACGGCCTGACCTACCCGCAAATCGCCACCGAACTGGGTATCTCCCAGCGTTCGGTCAGCGTGTACATGAGCCGTTCCCAAGCGCTGTGCGATCGCCACAGCGCCAACCAATTCCTGCAAAACAAGAGGTCTGCATGAGATCGATCAAAACCCTGCTCGGCACGTCGTTGCTGGCTCTGAGCCTCAGCGTTGGTACTGTTTCGGCTACGGAGAAAACCGTGCCGATCCACTTCGGCGACATCACCTGGGAGAGCGGCAGTTTCATCACCGAAGTGCTGCGCCTGATCGTTGAGAAAGGCTATGGCTACCCGACCGACACGTTGCCCGGCAGTACGGTCAGCCTTGAGGCCGCATTGGCGAAAAACGATATCCAGGTGATTGGCGAAGAATGGGCCGGGCGCAGTCCGGCGTGGGTCAAGGCGGCCGCCGAAGGCAAGGTGTTCGGTTTGGGCGATACGGTCAAAGGCGCCACCGAAGGCTGGTGGGTACCTGAGTATGTGATTAAGGGCGACCCTGAACGCGGGATCAAAGCGTTGGCGCCGGAGTTGAAGTCGGTGGCGGACCTGCCGCGCTACAAAGACGTGTTCCGCGACCCGGAAGATCCGTCTCGCGGGCGCTTCCTCAATAGCCCGACCGGCTGGACCTCGGAGATCGTCAACAGC
The DNA here is from genome assembly GCF_054790525.1 of Pseudomonas sp. Mb7. Taxonomy (NCBI): domain Bacteria; kingdom Pseudomonadati; phylum Pseudomonadota; class Gammaproteobacteria; order Pseudomonadales; family Pseudomonadaceae; genus Pseudomonas; species Pseudomonas sp. Mb7. Next base: position 4,103,437 of record NZ_CP186501.1, on the reverse strand, counting down.
CAGAAGCTCAAGGCTTATGCGCTAAATGACAGCTTCGTCAACTTCCGTACCGGTTCCGGCGCGGCGCTGGATGCCGAGGTGGCATCGTCGATCAAGCGTGGCAAACCGGTGTTGTTCTACTACTGGTCACCGACGCCGCTGCTTGGCAGATTCAAACTGGTCAAACTGGATGAGCCGCCATTCGATGCCGAGGCCTGGAAGACCCTGGCCGATGCCAACAATCCCAACCCCAAGGGCACCCGCTCAATGCCGGCGAGCCTGGCGATTGGCGTGTCGGCGCCGTTCAAGGCGCAGTATCCGGAGTTGGTGACGTTCTTTGAAAAGGTCGATCTGCCGATCGATCTGTTGAACCAGACACTGGCGGGGATGAGCGAAAAACGTTTGCAGCCGAGAGTGGTGGCGCAGGCGTTCTTGCGTGATCAGCCGCAGGTCTGGAAGCCTTGGGTGCCCGCGGAGGTGGCGACCAAGGTGAACGGGAGCCTGTAAGTCATTTCTGGTTTTTTTGTAGTGCTGCAACTTTTGCCTTCGCGAGCAGGGGCAGGCGTTCCAATGTGGGAGCGAGCTTGCTCGCGAAAGCGTCCGCCCCGCCAACAATTCTCCCCGCGCTGAACCGTTTCTTGTGCAAAAAGTGCCAGATACTGGCCGACTAGTGGCCTTGCGCAGGTCTTTGCACTGGCTATGCTTCCCGTAACTAACTATGTCGACCGTCATGTCAAAACATGGCTGAAACACATCGTTGGTCCGTGAATTCATGCTGCCAGAGTGCGCAACCCAAGGCACCGACACTGAACCAACAAGGAGCGTCGCTTACATGGAAGTTCTTCAACGCGTTAGGGCTGGCCCGCGTGCGGGCTATCAAGAGAAGGATGTCTTGATTAGAGCGTCGCTGCATGGACGCTCCGATTGATCATCATTTATCACCTGACAACTTCCTCCCGTGGAGGAATGCGTGTGCCTGTTCTGTGGAACGTAGTGGTGGATCGTGAAAGAACTGAACTTTCATCAAATCAAAAGTCCGCGCGGAAGGTGATACAACCATGTTCAACCTACATCACAAGGCTGACCTGCAGGAAATCGAGCGCTTCAGCTGCGCCCTGACCGAGGCCAACGCCAAGTTGGCTGCGATCAGCCGCTCGATGGCAATGATCGAGTTCTCCCCTGACGGCATCGTTCTGGATGCCAATGAAAATTTTTGCAAGACCATGGGCTACAGCGCCGATGAAGTGCGTGGCAAACATCATCGGGTGTTTTGTGAAGAGATGTTCTACCGCAGTGAGGAATACGCAAAGCTGTGGCGTGACCTGGCCCGTGGTGAACCGATCAGCGGGACTTTTCTGCGTTTGAACAAGGCCGGCAGGGAAGTCTGGCTCGAAGCCAGTTACATGCCGGTGTATGGCCCGGACAAGCAAGTCCACAGCGTTATCAAAGTGGCTGCCGACATCACCGCTCGGGTGAATAAAGAACACGAAGAAGAAAGCATGCTGGCAGCGATCAGCCGTTCGATGGCGGTGATCGAATTCACCCCGGAAGGCAACGTCATTGCCGCCAACGACAATTTCCTCAAGACCATGCAGTACTCGCTCAACGAAATCGTCGGTCATCATCACAGCCTGTTCTGCCATCGTGCCGAAGCCGAGTCCGCGCAGTACAAGGCATTCTGGGCCTCGCTCAACCGTGGCGAATATCACTCTCACCGTTTCGAGCGCAAGAACAAATCGGGGCAGATGGTTTATCTCGAAGCCTCGTACAACCCGTTATTCGATGCCAAGGGCCGACTGTACAAAGTGGTCAAGTTCGCCAGCGACATCACCCATCAAATGACCACCTTGCAGAACGCTGCCGAATCGGCCCACAGCACCTCGGTACAAAACGACGCCTGCGCGCAAAAAGGCTCACAGGTCGTGCAGCAAACCGTGCAGATCATTCAGGACATTTCCCGCGACCTCAACGAAGCTGCCGCCAGCATCGATGCAGTGAGCAAACAGTCGGACATCATCGGCACCATCGTTCAGACCATTCGCGGCATTGCCGATCAGACCAACTTGCTGGCGCTCAACGCGGCGATTGAAGCGGCGCGGGCCGGGGAACACGGGCGCGGTTTTGCCGTGGTAGCGGACGAGGTGCGTAGCCTCGCGGCGCGCACCAGTCAGGCGACGCTGGAGATTGTCGAGGTGGTGCGCAAAAACCATGACCTGTCGCTGAGTGCGGTGTCGAGTATGCAATCAAGTCTGAGCCGCACCGGGCTCGGGGTTGAGCTGGCCAATGAGGCGGGGGAGGTGATTCTGGAAATTCAGCAGGGCTCGCGGCAGGTGGTGGACGCGATCAGTCAGTTCAATGAGACCCTGCAACTGAACTGATTTCTTCAGCTGGATACAATCAATGTGGGAGCGAGCTTGCTCGCGAAAGCGATGTGTCAGTAGGTGGAAATTTCACTGATACACCGCCTTCGCGAGCAGGCTCGCTCCCACATTTGATTTCGGGTGACTTGAAGATCAGAGCGCAGCAAGAAACTTGTTGGCCTGCTTGTCACTGTCCTTCACATCGTTGTCTTTTTCCGCCTGCGCCAACTTCATCTTGTCCTGCAAGCGCTCGGCGATCTCTTTGCCGATGGCCAGTTGTTTCTCCGGCGGCATGGCTTTGATGTCGTCTTCGGTCAGCCCCATGGACTGCAGGATACTGTCGCGCAGACGCTGTTCCGGCGTCTTGCTCATGTAGTCCTTGAACTCGTCGGTGGCGGATGTCGCTGAGGTGCTGGTGGCGTCGGTCGATTGCAGGTTCACGCGGGTCTTGGCGAACGCTTCGTCGACGTTATCGCTGATGCGTGTGGCTTCGCTGACTTGCTGGGTGGCGATCTGCGTCGCCGAGTCCTGCACCTTGGCAGTGGCTTCAGCGGTTTGCGCCTGGGTCTGGTTTTGCAGGGTTTGCAGCATGGCGCCGTGCAGGCCACCTTGCAGACCGGCGGCTGCCGTGGTGGTGGCATCGTCATTCAGCGCTTTGGGCAGGTGAATGATTTGCTGTTGTTTGGCACTGATCAACATGACGTGTAGACCTGTAGGTAATTGCTGGCTCGCGTATCGGAGCAATTACCGTGCCTTTTGAATAAATCCTTTTATTTCAACAGCTTGATCATCAGTCAGGTATTCGTGGCGGTCATCCCTTGCCGATAAGCGGCAGAGGATGACCGTTGTCCATCAGCGATGAGCGATGTTTTCCAGCGCCAGATTGCGCGTGCGCGGGCCGAACCAGCCGATGGTCAGCATCACGATTAGCATGCTGCTGACGATAAACGCCAATACCCCCGGCGTACCGAAATTGTCGAGAAACAAGCCGATCAACAAGCTGCTGAACACTGTCGACAAGCGACTGAACGAATAACAGAAACCCACGGCGCGCGCGCGGATGTTGGTCGGGAACAATTCGCTCTGGTACGAGTGATAGCTGAAACTCAGCCAGGCGTTGCAGAAAGTGATCATCACCCCGCAGAAGATCAGCCCGAATGCGCTGGTCTGCAGGGCGAACAAGGTGCCGAAGGTCATCGCGCCGAGGGCCGAACCGACGATCTGCCATTTGTTCTCGAAGCGGTTGGCGAACTTGACGAACAGCAGCGGCCCGAGCGGGTAGGCGAGGGTGATGATGAAGGCGTACATCAAACTGTGAGTGACGCTGACGCCCTGACCGGACAGCAGCGCCGGCAGCCAGTTGCCGAAACCGAAGAACCCAATGGCCTGGAAGATGTGGAACACGATCAGCATCAACGCGCGGCGGCGATACGGTGGCTGCCAGATATCGGCGAAGCGGCCCTTGCCTTCGACGTCGACCGGTACGGCTTCGGGAACGTCCAGCGCTTTGCCGTGATCCTTCGCGCAGCGTGCTTCGATGCCATCGAGAATCCGGTTGGCTTCCTCAAAGCGGCCATGCTGCGCGAGCCAGCGCGGCGATTCCGGCAGACGTTTGCGCAGCCACCAGATAAACAGCGCAAACACCGCGCTGGCCAGCACCACCCAACGCCAGCCGGAGACCCCGAACGGCGCTTGCGGCACCAGCCACCACGACATCAATGCCACCGCCGGCACTGACAGGAACTGCACGAAAAACGCGAAGGCAAAGGCTGAGCTGCGCATGCGTTTCGGCACCAGTTCCGAGAGGTAAGCATCAATGGTGACCAGCTCGATGCCCAGGCCGATGCCAACCAGAAAGCGCATGCAGATGATACCCAGCGCCGAACTCTGAATCCCCATCAACACCGTCGCCACCGTGTACCAGACCAGCGCGAAGGTGAAGATCGCACGGCGGCCGAAACGATCCGCCAATGGGCTGAGCAGACTGGCGCCGAGGAACAGGCCGAGAAACGTTGCCGAGGCAAACGCTGCCTGATCAGAGAAACCGAACACGCCCTGATTGCCAGTGGCAAAGATCCCGTCGCGGATCAGTCCGGGGCTGATGTAAGCGGTCTGGAACAGGTCGTAGAGTTCGAAAAACCCACCGATCGACAGCAGCGCCACCAGCCGCCAGATCGTCGCGACCGCCGGAAGGCGATCGATGCGGGCGGATACCTGAGCAGCGCGGATCGGGTCGATGCCGTCGCTTTGTGCGGTGGCGGGGGCGTGTGCAGTCATGGGCTGGTCCATTTTTTATTGATGGAAAAGCTTAGCCTGCTATCGGAGTTCACGGATTGTGAATATCGGCGGATTAAACAGATAAACCGCTGAATTCTCGCAATATCTGCTTACGAATTAACGATTTATGCCGCAGCCGCCGAATCTGGTAGCGCCGAGGCTGGCAGCCCGAAAATCCGGTCAAACAGCCAATTGAAGGCAAACGTGTAGCAGGGGATGAAAATGATCAGCGCCAGATCGAGCAGAAACGCCTGCACCAGACTGATGTTCATCCACCAGGCAATCAACGGAATCAGGAACACGATCAGCGTCAGTTGAAAGCCCACCGCGTGAGCGATACGGCGTTTCACTGTGCGCGTGCGCGATACCTGGCGACTTTCCCAGCGCTCGAACAGCGAGGTGTAAATGAAATTCCAGGTCACGGCGATGGTGGTGATGATCACCGCCAGTGGCCCGGTGCTGCCCGGTGAGGTGCCGGACAATAACGCCAGACCGAGGGCGGAGAAAGTCATGCCGATCACTTCGTAGAGCGACACGTAGACCAGTTTGCGTTTGACGCCTTGCATGGGGAGTTGCCTCTTTCTTGCCGTTTGTCGCCAGCGGGACTGGCGAAGGCGGCAAAAGATAGCTTCAATAGAGCTGACAGAAAAAGTCAGTAGCTTTCAGTTTTGTTGATAGGTGTGCAAATTGAATTTCAACAGTGACAGCATCGAGCTGTTTCTTGCCGTCATCGAACGCGGCTCGTTTTCGGCGGCGGCGCGTGCGTTGGGCAAAGTCCCGTCGGCCGTAAGTATGGGGATCGGCAACCTTGAGGCGGAACTCGGTTATCTGCTGTTCGACCGCAGCCATCGCGAACCGCAACCCACGGCGATGGCGCTGTCGCTGGTGCCACACGCGCGGCTGATTGCCGAGCAACTCAAGCAGTTGCAAGTGCATGCGGTGGAACTGTCGTTGGGGCTGGAGAGCAAGTTGTCGATCGGCGTAGTCGCGGACATCGACCGGCGCCGTTTGCTGGCGGCGATCAAGGTGATCGCCGAGCACCATCCGTTGCTCGATATCGAAGTGCTGACCGCACCGCAGGACGACGTGTTGGCGATGCTGCACAGCGGCCGCGTCAGCCTGTGCCTGGCGTTCGCCGGATTGAGCATGAATGTGCTGGAGCGTTTTCAGTTTGTCGGCAGCGAACGGATGATCGCCACCCTGGCGGCGGACAGTCCGTTGTTGCGGGGTCAGGATCTGTTTCTTGAGGATCTGGTGCATGTACGGCAAATCATCGTCGCCAGTCGTGACTTGCCGATCAGTGAAACGCGGCCGTTGGTGGCGGAGTCGTATTGGCGCACCGATAGCCTTGAGACGGCGATGGAAATGGTTGAGGCGGGGTTGGGCTGGGGCAATTTTCCGTTGTCGGTGGTGCAGGCACGGTTGGACAAAGGACGGCTGAAACGCCTGAATTTCCGCAACATCGAAAACGGTCTGGTAATGCCGGTGCATGCGGTGTGGCTCAAGAGCCAGCCACTACAGAAAGGCGCGCTGGCCCTCGTCGAATTGTTGGGCGGTTGATCGTTCCCACGCAGAGCGTGGGAACGATCGGTTACCTGTTGTCAGGTACTTTCGCGAATCTTCAGTTCAAAGCCCATGTCTTCCACCGGACGCGCCACGCTGTTACCCGCCATCAACGTCAGCATCTGCTCCGCCGCGCGCCGGCCGATCGCTTCACGCGGGGTGTTGATGCTGCTCAGGCGCGGCACCATGTGCTCTGACATCGGCAAATCGTTGAAGCCCAAAATCGCCACCTGCTCGGGAATCTTGATGCCGTGACGCAGCGCTTCCAGTAACGCACCCTGCGCCAGGTCGTCGTTGCCAAAGAAGATCGCATCAACGTCCGGATGCGCCGCGAGCAATTGCAAAAACAACTCCCCGCCCAAGCCCACCGATGAAGAACGAGGCGTCAGTACTTCCAGATCCGGGTCGTAACGCCCGGCCTTTTGCAACGCTTTGCGAAAGCCTTCACCGCGCAACAACGTGCGCTGATCAAGTTGCGCACCGATGTAAGCCAGACGCTTGCGCCCACGTGAGAGCAAATGCTCGGCCGCCGTTTCACCGGCACTGAGCTGCGAGAAGCCGACGCAATTCACCCCGGCAGCGCTGTCCAGTTCCATCATGTACACGCAGGGAATATTGCTCGCCTCGATCATCCGCCGCGAACTTTCCGTGCGGTCAAAACCGGTCAACAAGAAACCGCGCGGCTGATAGGCCATGTAGTTGCGCAGCAGGTTTTCTTCTTCATCGCGTGAATAGTGGAAGTTGCCGATCAGCACTTCGAAGCCTTTGGGCGTGAGCACCCGATGAATGGCTTCCAGCGTATCGATGAACAGCAAGTTGGATAACGAAGGCACCAGAACCACCACCGAATGGCTCTGCGCCGAGGCCAATGCGCGGGCGGCAGGGTTGACCACGTAGTTGAGTTCGAGCGCGGCTTTCTGGACTTTTTCCACAAGGTCAGTGGCCACGGTGCTGACACCGCGCAATGCGCGGGAGGCGGTAATCGGGCTGACACCGGCCAGGCGGGCAACTTCATTCAGGGTGGGACGGCCGGTGGTGCGGGTATTTTTATCGTTTTTAGGGGAGGTCATCGGGCGGCTTGCCAAACAAAAATCAAGGCACTAAGGTAGCGCTGTCCTGATGCAGCTGTAAATGCGTAAGCGAGGTCCTGCCTGATCTTCGCTTTTTGGCGTTGGGAACAAACCTGCTGCAACCCAAAAAAACGACAAGAAGGCGTCGGCAACTTCTGCCTGTGCACTAGAGTCATAGCTAGCAAAGGTAGCGCTGTCTGCGCGCTGAGGTGTTATATGAGTCATCCCATCACCGCCCTAGTCATCATGGGCGTTGCCGGTTGCGGCAAGACGTGCGTCAGCGAGGCCCTGTGCCAATTGAGCGGCGCCACTGCCATTGAAGGCGATACTTTCCATCCGGCCGCGAACATCGAAAAGATGAGCGCGGGGATCCCCCTGAACGACGACGACCGTGCCGGCTGGCTCGACAGCCTGTGCGATGAACTGCGTCGCGTCGACGCGCTGGGCAAACGCCCGGTGCTGACTTGCTCGGCCCTTAAACACAGTTATCGCGAAGTGTTGCGCAGCGCCTTGCCGGGCCTGGGTTTCGTGTTTCTTGAATTGACCCCTGAAGTTGCCGCTGAACGTGTGTCCCACCGTCCGGGCCACTTTATGCCCGCGACGTTGATCGAAAGCCAGTTCGCCACCCTCGAATCGCCGAAGGGTGAGCCGTTGACGTTGGCGTTGAATGCTTCGATCCACAGCGTTGAAGAGCTGGCGTCCCAGGCTCACGTCTGGTGGCAGGCCCACGGTCTGAAGCAGGCGGTATGAGTGTGTTGAAAGAGATAGCGCTGTCCTTCCGACTTCTGTTTAACCCGCTTTAATAACAACAACAATCCAGGAGACACCCCCAATGTTTGGCATGTCCCACGACGCCTACCTGCTGCTCGATGCAGTGGTCACGGTAATCGGCCTGATTATCCTGATCACCAAATTCAAGATTCACCCGTTCATTTCCCTGACCATCGCCGCCGCGTTCCTCGGCCTGACGTCGGGCATGCCGATCGGCACCATCATCAAAGCGTTCCAGGACGGCTTCGGTGGCGTGCTCGGTTTTGTCGGCATCATCCTTGCGCTGGGCACCATGCTCGGCAAAATGATGGCCGAATCGGGCGGGGCGGATCAGATCGCCCAGACCCTGATCCGTGCGTTCGGTAAAGACAAAGTCCAGTGGGCGATGATGTTCGCCGCGTTTCTGGTGGGTATCCCGCTGTTCTTCGAAATCGGCTTCGTGCTGCTGATTCCGTTGGTGTTCATCGTTGCGCGCCGCACCGGCGTGTCGATCATCAAGATCGGTATCCCGCTGCTCGCCGGTCTGTCCGCCGTGCACGGTCTGGTGCCACCGCACCCGGGCCCGCTGCTGGCCATCGGCGTGTTTGGCGCTGACATCGGCAAGACCATTCTCTACGGTCTGATCGTTGCGCTGCCGACCGCGATCATTGCCGGTCCGATCTTCGGTACGTTTATCGCCAAGCACATTCCGGGTCACCCGAATCAGGAACTGGTCGATCAACTGGCCCGCGAAAATGACGACTCGACCACGCTGCCGAGCTTCAGCATCACCCTGATCACCGTGCTGCTGCCGGTGTTCCTGATGCTGCTGAAAACCTTCGCTGACGTGGCGCTGCCGGACGGTCACTTCTTCCGCACCTGGATGGACATGATCGGTCACCCGATCTCGGCACTGCTGCTGGCGTTGCTGCTGTCGCTGTACACCTTCGGGCACAAGCAGGGCATCGGTTCGCAGCAGATGCTCAAGTGGCTCGACGCGAGCCTGGCGCCAACCGCCGCGATCATTCTGATCATCGGTGCCGGCGGTGGCTTCAAGCAGATGCTGGTCACCAGCGGTGTGGGCGACGTGATTGGCCACATGGCGGTCAGCGCGCAGATCTCGCCGATCCTGTTGGCGTGGCTGGTGGCGGCGGTGATCCGTATCGCGACCGGTTCGGCGACTGTGGCGACCATCACGGGCGCGGGCATTGTCGTGCCGGTGGTGGGGATGATCCCGGGCGTTAACCGTGAGTTGCTGGTGCTGGCCACCGGCGCCGGTTCGCTGATCCTGTCCCACGTGAACGACGCCGGTTTCTGGTTGGTGAAGCAGTACTTCAACATGACCGTGGCCGAGACGTTCAAGACCTGGACGGCGATGGAAACCATCCTCTCCATCGTCGCGTTGGGCTTTATCCTGCTGTTGTCGCTGTTCGTTTAAGCGGCTTCACGCAGACACAAAAAAACCGCAGCGATGCGGTTTTTTTGTGGGTGATCGTTCCCACGCGGAGCGTGGGAACGATCAGAGGTGGGTCAGTTATTTGGTAACTAACCCATCCGCCCGGAACATCCCGCGAATCCCGCGCACCGCCTGACGAATCCGGTCCTGGTTTTCGATCAGCGCAAAGCGCACATGATCGTCGCCATACTCACCAAACCCCACCCCCGGCGAGACGCAGACCTTGGCCTCGGCCAGCAGTTTCTTGGCAAACTCCAACGAACCCAGATGCGCGTAGGCCTCAGGGATCTTCGCCCAGACGTACATCGACGCCTTCGGATTCTCAACCATCCAGCCCAGTTCATGCAGGCCTTTGACCAGCACGTTGCGGCGCTGGCGATACTGCTCGGCGATGTCGCGCACACACTGCTGATCGCCTTCCAGCGCGGCAATCGCCGCCACTTGCAGCGGGGTGAAGGTGCCGTAGTCGTGGTAGCTCTTGATCCGCGCCAGAGCGTTGACCAGTTCCGGGTTACCGACCATGAAACCGATGCGCCAGCCGGCCATGTTGTAGCTCTTGGACAGGGTGAAGAACTCCACCGCAATGTCCTTGGCGCCTGGCACCTGCATGATCGACGGGGCTTTCCAGCCGTCGTAGACGATGTCGGCGTAAGCCAGATCGTGAATCACCAGCACGTCGTACTGCTTGGCGAGGGCGATCACCCGTTCGAAGAAATCCAGTTCCACGCACTGTGCGGTCGGATTCGATGGGAAGCCGAGGATCATCATTTTCGGTTTCGGAATCGAACCGCGAATGGCCCGTTCCAGTTCGTCGAAGAAGTCCACGCCTGGCACCAGCGGCACCGAACGCACCTGGGCACCGGCAATCACCGCACCGTAGATGTGAATCGGGTAGCTCGGGTTTGGCACCAATACGGTGTCGCCCTGATCCAGGGTCGCCAGCATCAAATGCGCCAGGCCTTCCTTGGAACCGATGGTGACGATGGCTTCGCTTTCCGGGTCGATGTCGACCTCGTAGCGTTGCTTGTACCAGTTGGAAATCGCCCGGCGCAGACGCGGAATACCCTTGGATGTGGAGTAACCATGGGTGTCTTCGCGTTGGGCAACCTGGACGAGTTTTTCGACAATATGCGGCGGCGTGGCGCCGTCGGGGTTGCCCATGCTCAAGTCGATGATGTCTTCACCACGACGCCTGGCAGCCATTTTCAGCTCGGCGGTGATGTTGAAAACATAAGGGGGGAGTCGATCTATGCGCGCAAAGCGGCGCGGCGAACCTTGTTCAGCCATTGTTGCCTCGGATAACGTAAGCGCCCGGAACCGTCCGAGCGACGCTGGTCACTGCGGTGACCTGTGGCGGAAGATAAGGTCAGTGATGGCATACTGTCCAGCCCGTTTGTAAACAATTTTGTCCCAAGGAAATCGGTAGATGGAATTCACCAGCGGCTTCTTGCTGAGCCTTTCGCTGTGCCTGGATATCGGCGTGGCCAACATCGCCATGATCACCCTGGCGATGCAGCGCGGTTACTTTCAGGGCTTTGCGCTGGGCCTCGGCACCTGTGTTGGCGACCTGGTTTATGCGGTTCTGGCGCTGGCCGGGATGACCGTTTTGCTGCAATACGAGACCGTGCGTTGGGTTTTGTGGATTGGTGGTTCGGCGCTGCTGATCTACTTTGCGGCGAAGATGATTTACTCGGCGATCCATCACGAAGCGCTGCTGGCCGAGACGGCGGAAGTGGGGCAGAACTCCCATCGCAAAGAGTTCTTCCGGGGGATATTTCTCGCCATGTCGTCGCCGAGCGCGATTCTCTGGTTCGCGGCGGTGGGCGGCACCTTGATTGCGCGTTCCGGTGGTGGCGGTCCTTTGAGCTCGGCGCTGTTCCTCGGTGGGTTCCTCTGCGCCGGACTGCTGTGGTCCGCCGGTTTGTGCTTCGCTGCGAGCCATGGTGGCAAGCTGCTGGGCGATAAGCTATTGCGCTATTCGTACCTGGCATCTGCAGCGATCTTCTGCTATTTCGCGGTGTACGTGATCGTATCTGGCTACAACGAATTTGTCGGTTCGGGCGCCGTCGAGCAGTTGCACGCGCTGTAACCGTGCGATTTGGATCGGGCTTTCTATACTCCCAGCCGAACCCCTTTTTTTGTTCCAGGAGTCGAGTCATGGATGAGCAAAAACGCGTCGAAGTGGCTGAACCTCGCTTCGAACATGGACACTTCTTGCTGATTGCAGGTTTTCGCGGTCGATTTACCCAAGACACAGCCAAGGACATTCCGGCGCTGTGGGAAAAATTCTTGCCGCACCTGGGAAAGATCCAGGGGCAAAAGAACGAAGTGACCTACGGTGTCTGCAGCAATTTCGACGGCAAGGGCGGCTTCGATTACATCGCCGGGGTGGAAATCAGTAAGCTCGATGACCTCGACCAGAAGGTCTACCAGTGGGTCGAAGTGCTGCCTCGCCAGTACGCAGTATTCGAGCACAAAGGACCGCTCGAGCAATTGCCACAAACCCTGCAATACATCTACAAGACCTGGTTGCCGACCTCTCATTACGTGGAGCTCAACGCCCCGGAGCTGGAGCGTTACAGCGCGGATTTCAATCCGAAGCTGCACACCGGCAAACTGGAAATCTGCGTGCCGGTCGATACCAAGGCCTGAGCCGACAAGCATGAGGCGGATCAATGATCCGCCTCATGGTTTTCAACCCCGCTTGCCTTTGCCCAACCGTCGCGCCCGCAACAGGTCGATGCCCAGAGTGATAAAGCCGAACGTACTGATGCCCAACACCATCAACAGGCCGATTTCAACGCTGCTCATAAGCGGTTTCCCCCAAGGGTAGTCAGAGACACACCTGAGAAATAGCCCGCCGCGAACCCGAAGAAAAGCACTTATACGCAGGCTTTACGCCGCCCTTGCGCATCGATATGCAGGCCTTATTCCTTTATGCTTTCGGCACTTTCTTCTGCCGATTTCCGAGCCGCCATGAACACCGTTATCCGCAACGTCACCGCCGCCGACCTGGACCGCTGCTACGCCATCGAAACCGTTGCCTATGAGGGTGACGAAGCGGCTACCCGCGAAAAAATCGCCACGCGCATCGCCACCTGGCCGGAAGGCTTTGTTGTGGCTGAGGTCGATGGCATCGTCGCAGGCTTCGTCAATTCCGGTGCGGCGTTTGACGTGCAGATGTCGGACGAGGCGTTCAAGGAACTGATCGGCCACGACCCGAAAGGGCCGAACGTGGTGATCATGTCGGTGGTGGTGCACCCGGATTATCAGGGCCAGGGTCTGGCCAAGCGTTTGATGGGCGAGTTCATCGAGCGTATGCGTGCGATGGATAAAGCGACGATTCATTTGATGTGCAAGGAACAGCATATTCCGCTGTATGCCGGGTTTGGCTTTGCCTACATCAAGCCATCGGAGTCGGACCACGGCGGGATGGCGTGGCACGAGATGATTCTTACTCTCTGACCCAACACTGATCAAAACCTGTAGGAGTGAGCCTGCTCGCGATAGCGGAGTGTCAGTCAACATCGATTTAACTGACACACCGCTATCGCGAGCAGGCTCACTCCTACAAGGGACCTTGTTCTGTCAGTAGAGAGTATCGGTGACCCGTTTAGGCGCTTCACGGTCGTAGGTTTCGGCGTCGAACTCGCCATCGTTCAGGCGCTTGTGGAAAGCGCCGGCAGAGGGCAGGGCCGAGCGCGGCAGGTGCGTTTCCGGATTCCACGCATCCGAACGGACGAACGCTTTCGAGCAATGGAAGAACGCCGCCTCCACCGTCACCAGCAACACCGTTTTCGCCGGTTTGCCATTTACCGCAAAACTCTCCAACAACTGCGGCTCAGCGCTGATCGTCGCCGTACCATTGACCCGCAACGTCTCGCCAATCCCCGGAATGATGAACAGCAGCGACACCCGAGAATCCTGCAGCACATTGCGCAAGGTATCGATGCGGTTGTTACCCGGGCGATCCGGCAGGGCCAGGGTGTTTTGATCAATGATCCGCACAAACCCCGGCGTATCCCCACGCGGCGAATTATCCAGGCCATCGGCCCCCACCGAGCTGACAATCACCAGCGGTGACAGGCGCACCATCGCCTGATAATCCTCGTTGAGAAAACCGATCTGCTTGCGCAGCGCTCGTTCATGCGGCAGTCCGTAAATCGCTTCCAGTGCTTCGATTGAGTCGATCATCGTGCTTCCCTCGATGACTTAGAAAAACAGGCCCATGCGCCGTTCGTAACCGATCCGGCCCTTGTACGCTTCGCCGCTGTCGACGTAGCCGTGCTTGGCGTACAGCGCGATGGCCGCGTCGTTATCCGCATCCACCGACAATTCCAGCCCCTTGATCTCCGGCCACGCCTGACGTGCAACTTCGGGCAACGCTTGCAGACACGCCTTGCCGTAACCCTTGCCCTGAGCGCGGCGATCGACCTGCAACGCATGCAGGGTGGCGCTGTGTTCATCGGCCCAAGCCGGCAACACCGGCGGGCGCTTGAGCAACAGAAACGCCACCGGCACGTCATCCGCCAGCAGCGCAAAACCCTTCACCCCGGGGCCGGGTTTCGACAGCAGGGTGTGCAAAGCACCGTGGATATCACCGGAGAACTTGATCTGCTCGGCATGGATTTCAATCGCCTCGACTTGCTCACGCTGCAAGGCGTTCAGGTTGTCGTACGGCACGAGTTGGGCTGACACGGGAATTTCCTTTTTCCTACAAAGATGAGGCTCGGATTCTAGCGATTTTGTCTTCTGCGGAAATTTTTTGTTTCGCCTGTCGATCTGCCCGTTCGCCGAACGACTAAGGGTGTCTTCACAACAAAAACCACGGAGAACAGCATGAGCGCACAAACCGATATCCAGACCCTGATCAACACCTACCGCGAAGCCGTCATGAAAAAGGACGTGGAGAAAGTCATGGCGCTGTACGCCGACGACATCGTCTCTTTCGACGCGATCAAGGCCCTGCAATTCAAGGGTAAAGCCGCCTACCGCGCGCACTGGGTCGAGTGCATGGAAATGTGCCCCGGCCCGCACATTTTCGAGTTCCACGAAATCGCCATCGAAAGTGCTGACAACATCGCTTTCGCCCACTGGGTGGCCAACTGCGGCGGCACCAATGACAAGGGCGAAACCCAGAGCTGCTGGATGCGCGTCACCGCTTGCTATCGGCAGGTTGGCGGGGCGTGGAAAATCGCCCACGAACACTGGTCGGCGCCGTTTGATCCGATGAGCGGTGCGACGCTGTTCGATGTGACCCCCTGATCTTCAGCCATAGTTGAACCGTCCGATTCAGGAGAACGCCATGAAGTATTTATGCCTGGTCTACAGCGATGAACGCCTGCTGCATTCATCGCCCGACAGCCCGGAGGACGCCGAGTGCTGGGCCTACGCCGAGTCGATCCAGGGCAGCGGGCGGATGGTTGCCGCCGAGGCGCTGGAGTCGGTGCAGACCGCCACCACGGTGCGTATGCGCAACGGCAAACTGTCGATCACCGACGGCCCGTTCGCCGAAACCAAGGAGCAATTGGCCGGTTTCTACCTGATCGACGCCAAGGACCTCAACGAAGCGATTCAGGTTGCCGGCGATATTCCGGCCGCGCGGGTGGGCAGCGTTGAAGTACGACCGGTGCGGCAATTGAATGTCTGAGGTCAAGGCGCGGGTCGAGCGGGTCTACCGCGAAGAATCGCGGCGGATCCTGGCGACGCTGATTCGCTTGCTGGGTGATTTCGACCTCGCCGAAGAAGCCTTGCACGAGGCGTTCTTCGTCGCGGTCGAACGCTGGCAGCGCGACGGCGTGCCGGACAACCCGCGCACCTGGCTGGTGTCTACCGGGCGCTTCAAGGCAATTGATGTGTTGCGCCGCCGCGCGCGGTTCAAGGCCTCGCAGCCATTGTTGTTGGCGCAGCTGGAAGAACTGGAACAGGCGGACTGGAGCGGTGAAGACGTGGAAGACGATCGTCTGCGGCTGATTTTCACTTGTTGTCACCCGGCGCTGGCGGCGGATGCGCAAGTGCCGCTGACGTTGCGCGAAGTCTGCGACCTGACCACCGAGGAAATCGCCCGCGCCTTTCTCTCCGCGCCGGCAGCGATTGCCCAGCGCATCGTGCGCGCCAAAGCGAAGATTCGTGACGCGAAAATTCCCTATCAAGTACCGAGCCTGAGCGAACTGCCCGAGCGCCTCGATAGCGTGTTGCGGGTGATTTATCTGGTGTTCAACGAAGGGTATTCGGCGTCGTGCGGGGCCGAGTTGATCCGTGAAGATCTGACCCGCGAGGCGATACGGCTTGGCCGACTGTTGATGGAATTGCTACCGGAGCCGGAGGTGATGGGGCTGCTGGCGATGATGCTGTTGCACGAGTCGCGACGGTCGGCGCGCACTTCGCCGAGTGGTGAACTGGTGCTGCTGGATGATCAGGATCGATCTCAGTGGGATGCCGGGCTGATTGCTGAAGGTAGTGCGCTGGTTGAGCGTGCGCTGACGACACGGCGGTTTGGGCCATACTGTTTGCAGGCGGCGATTGCGGCGGTTCATGCTGAGGCGCCGTCGGCGGGGGAGACGGATTGGGAGCAGATCGTTGGTTTGTATGACGTGCTGTTGCGTGCGATGCCTTCGCCGGTGATCGAGTTGAACCGGGCGGTGGCGGTGGCCAAGCGGGATGGGGCGCTGAACGGTTTGAATCTGATTGAAGGGATTTTGGGTCGCGGCGAGTTGCAGGATTACCACTTGGCGCATTCGGCGCGGGCGGAGTTTTGTCGGCAGTTGGGTAGGGTGGAAGAAGCGCGGGCTGCGTATATGCGGGCCTTGGAGCTGACCCGGCAAGAGCCGGAGCGGCGTTTTATCGAAGGGCGGCTCATGGCGCTGGAATGGCCCTCACCCCAGCCCTCTCCCTCCGGGAGAGGGCTGGGGTGAGGGGCTTTTGACTTCAGGCTTGCCAGCGATTGGCAGCGCCGCTATTCCAGCATCTTGCTCAACAACCAGCTCCCCGCCGGCCCCGGCGGATACAGCCGCGACCACAAGGCATCGACAAACACCGGCTTAGGCCAGCCGCGCACCTTCAACTCCACCAGCAAATCATTGCCAAAACGCTGCGCCAGCCAACGCGGCAACGGCGCCCAGCCAAAACCTTTTTCGGCCATTTCCAGCAACATCAGATAACTCGGCGCCGACCACACCCGACCTTTGCCGCGACTGTCGTAAGGATTGACGATAGTCGCCAGGCGCAATTCACGGTGTTGTTCCAGGATGTGTTGATCAACGAGATCAAGCTTGGCCAGCGCGTGATCGCGATTGACGAACAGGGCGATTTCCGTGCGCTCGGCCACCGTCGAGGTCGCCAGGTCCGGTGGGTAGTTCTCTTGCATTTCGGCGAAGGCCAGATGCGCACGACCGCGCTGCACCAGTTCGATCAGGTCATCGCATTCGGCGATCAGGCATTCCAGCTCCAGATCCGGATAACGCTGCTCAAACCCGACCAGCGCCGCTTCAAAACGGTCCGACTGATAAGTGTCGGAAATCGCCACGGTCAACTTCGGCTCGACGCCTTGGGACAACTGCCGCGCAGTCATTTCCAGACGACTGCTGGCCGCCAGAATCGCCTCAGCGCGTTGCAGCATCACATGCCCGGCCGGGGTCAGCGCCGGTTTGCGGCTGCTGCGATCGAACAACTGCAGATCCAGATCGATCTCAAGGCTGGCCACCGCCGCGCTGATCGTCGACTGACTGCGCCCCAGTTTGCGCGCCGCTGCCGAAAACGAGCCTTGGGTCGCCGCCTGGACAAATGCCAACAGCACTTCCTGCGAGATCATCAACTATCGCCTTGATCGATGGTTATTGGTTATGAAGTATCGGTATCAAGATAGATCATGGCAACCATCTTCACTCAAGGAGTCAGGCCATGACTGCCCACAAATCCATCTCTGAACGTATTTTCCAGGCCATCGGTTTCGAACTGCTGGCGATTCTGATCTGCACCCCGTTGCTGGCGTGGATCATGCAAAAACCGATGCTTGAAATGGGCGCGGTGACGGTGTTGATCGCCCTGTTGGCGCTGGGCTGGAACGTGGTGTTCAACCGCTTCTTCGATCGTCTGCTGGCGCGTATGAACGTTGCGCACAATGCCTGGGTACGGGTGGTGCACGCGTTGCTGTTCGAAGGTGGTTTGATCGTGATGGGCGTGCCGCTGATTGCCTGGTGGCTGTCGGTCAGCCTGTGGCAGGCGTTTTTGCTCGACATCGGCGTGTTGCTGTTCTTTCTGCCGTACACCTACGTGTATCACTGGGGTTATGACGTAGTGCGCGAGCGCTTCATGACCCGCAACGCTTGTCAGGGCTAACCCCCATCTCCATGTAGGAGCTGCCGAAGGCTGCGATCTTTTGCTGTTGATTTTTAAGGGCAACATCAAAAGATCGCAGCCTTCGACAGCTCCTATAGGGGGCAAGTGTTTTCAGCGTTGGTTAGAGGAACATGCCGCCAGATGCCTCGACCCGCTGACCATTGATCCACTGCGCACCGGGCGACAGCAACAACGCCAACGCCCCGCCAATATCATCCGGCTGCCCGGCCCGGCCCAGCGCGGTGTTGTCGGCGACCATCGCATTCACCGCCGCATTGTCGCGCACGGCACCACCACCGAAGTCAGTTTCGATGGCCCCCGGCGCGAGAATGTTTACACCAATCTGCCGCGCACCCAGCTCTTTGGCCTGATAACGGGTCAGCACTTCCATTGCCCCTTTCATCGCCGCATAAGCGCCGTAACCCGGCAAGCTGAAACGGGTCAGGCCGCTGGAAATATTGATGATCCGGCCGCCGTCGTTGATCAGGGGTAGCAATTGCTGGGTCAGGAAGAACGGCCCTTTCAACTGAATATTCATCAGCAGATCGAACTGCTCCGGCGTGGTTTCGGCGAACAGCGCGTGCACGCCGATCCCGGCATTGTTGATCAGGAAATCAAAGCGCTGACGTTTGAAGGTTTCCTGCAACGCGTGCTCAACCTGCGCACCGAAACCGGCAAAACTCTCGCTGCGGCTGACATCCAGTTGCAGCATCACGGCTTTGCCGCCGAATTTTTCCAGTTCAAGCACCAGCGCTTGGGCCTCATCGGCGCGACTGTTGTAGGTGCCGATGATGTCGATGCCTTGAGCGGCGAGGTGCAGGGCGGCGTTTTTTCCCAGGCCACGACTGGCGCCGGTGATCAATGCGATTTTGCGGTCCATGGTTTTTCCTCGATTGCCGTGAGTGATCAGGTGATGGATCAAAGTTTATTTGTCCGTCCTATGGTGATAAATAGACTGAAACCGGAATCACTGATCGGTTAAACCGAACAATCAATAGGTGGCCCATGAACAAACTGGAACTGCTGCGCACCTTCGTCCGGGTCAGCGAACTGTCGAGTTTTACCCTCGCGGGCGAGAGCCTTGGCTTGCCGCGCTCGACCGTGTCCGAACATGTGCAAGCGCTGGAAACCCTGCTCGGCACGCGTCTGCTGCAACGCACCACGCGCAAGGTGCAGGCGACGCAGGACGGCCTGGTGTTGTACGAGCGCAGCAAGGATCTGCTCTCGCACATGGACGAGATCGAGGGCTTGTTCCGCCAGGATGAGGCGTCGCTGACCGGGCGCATTCGGGTGGACATGCCGAACATTCTCGCGCGGCGTCTGATCATGCCGCGCCTGCCGCAGTTCATGGAGCGTCACCCGAACCTGGAACTGGAAATCAGCAGCACCGATCGCCGGGTTGATCTGCTCAGCGAAGGCTTCGATTGCGTGGTGCGCATCGGCGCGCAACCGGATCAGTCGGTGGTCGCGAGGCACCTCGGCGACTTCCAGATGGTCAACTGCGCCAGCCCCGCGTACCTCGAGCGCTACGGCGTGCCGCAAACCCTGGAAGATCTCGCGCAGCATCGGCTGGTGCATTACGTCGGCGTATTGGGTTCGCGTTCGGAAGGTTTTGTGTACGAGGAGGGCGGTCAGGTTAAACGCTTGCCGATGGCTGGCAGCATTACGGTCAACAGCACTGACGCTTACGAGTCGGCGTGCCTGGGCGGTTTTGGTCTGACGCAGGTGCCGCGCACCGGTATGCAGCCGCATCTGGAAAACGGCGAACTGGTGACCGTATTGCCGCAATTCACCGCGCCGGCGATGGGGATTTCATTGCTCTATGCCAGGCAGCGACACTTACCTTTGCGAGTGCGCGTGTTCATGGATTGGCTTGGCGATCTGATTCGCTCCGCGCTCTGAACCTGAACACCAAAACTGTAGGAGTGAGCCTGCTCGCGATAGCGGTGTGTCAGTTTAATCAATGTTGACTGACACACCGCTATCGCGAGCAGGCTCACTCCTACAGGGGATCTTCGTCGGTCAGAAGATCTGGGTGAACAGCCAGTACAGGCTGCCTGACAGCAGAATGGCGGCGGGGAGTGTCAGCACCCACGCCATCAACAGATTGCGGATGGTCCTCATCTGCAACCCGCCACCGTTGGCGACCATGGTCCCGGCCACCCCCGAAGACAACACATGGGTCGTCGAAACGGGCAAACCAAACATGTCCGCCGCGCCAATGGTCAACATCGCCACGGTTTCCGCCGAGGCGCCCTGGGCATAGGTCAGGTGCGTCTTGCCGATCTTCTCGCCGACCGTCACCACAATCCGCTTCCAACCGACCATGGTGCCCAGCCCCAGCGCGATGGCCACGGCGATCTTCACCCACAGCGGAATAAACCGCGTGGCGTTGTCGATCTGTTGCTTGAACAGTTGCAGTTTGCCGCTGGTGTCGGCGTCGAAATTGCCGACCCTGTTTTTGTCCATCAGGCGAATGCTTTCGCTGGCCAGGTACATGTCGTTACGCACGTTACCCATGGCTTCGGCCGGGACTTTCGCCAGTGAACCGTAGCCTTTGACTTCTTCACCGATGTGCCCAGTGAGGGCGGCGAGGGCGGGGATCAGTTGCGGCGTGGCGTCCTTGCTGCGCACATAATCGGAGAGCACCGCACGCGGATCGGCGGGCGTCGGCAGCGGTGCACTTTTCACCAGCGCCTGCTGGGTGACTTGCGCCACGGCGGCAAACTGCAGCGATTGTTCTTCGGGCATGGTGCGGTTCAAGGCGTAGGCCATCGGCAATGTGCCGACCAGAATCAGCATGATCAGGCCCATGCCTTTCTGGCCGTCATTGGAGCCGTGGGCGAAGGACACGCCGGTGCAGGTCAGAATCAGCAAACCGCGAATCCACCACGGCGGCGGGGTGTTGCCTTTAGGGGCCTTGTACAGCGCGCGATTCTTCACGAACGCACGCAGCGCCAGCAGCAACAGCGCCGCGCAACCGAAACCTACCAGCGGCGAGAGCAGCAAGGCGTAACCAATCTTGGTCGCCTGCGCCCAATCGACACCGCTGGTGCCGTCACGGCCGTGCATCAAGGCGTTGGCCACGCCGACGCCGATGATCGAACCGATCAGCGTGTGCGAAGACGACGCCGGCAAGCCCAGCCACCAGGTGCCGAGGTTCCACAGGATCGCCGCGATCAGCAGGGCGAAAATCATCGAGAAACCGGCAGACGAACCGACCTGCAGAATCAACTCCACCGGCAGCAACGCGATGATGCCGAACGCCACCGCGCCGCTCGAAAGCAACACGCCGAGAAAGTTGAAGAACCCCGACCAGACCACCGCGACATTCGGCGGCAACGAGTGGGTGTAGATCACCGTCGCGACGGCGTTGGCGGTGTCGTGGAAACCGTTGACGAACTCGAAACCCAGGGCAATCAGCAGCGCCACGCCAAGCAGCAGGAACGGCGTCCACGTGGTGACTACCGTGCCGAGTTCGTGCATGTCGTGCATCAGGCTGTAAGCGGTGAACAGCATTCCCATCGCCAACACGGCGAAAAAGATCACGTAGGTAAACGGGCCGGTTTTCTTGTCGAGGGCTGGCCTGCCACTGTGGGCGGACGCGGGGCTGGCGGTCAGGGAGGGAGTAGCCATGGCAGGACAATCCTGAGCGAGGGAAGGAATGTCGCCCATGATCGTTGCAGAATGTTACAGAGAGACTGCGCCATGTCAGTGTTTGGCTGATTAGCCCCACCGTCGGTCTTCTGCTCGTTCCCACGCTCTGCGTGGGAATGACGCCCGGGACGCTCCGCGTCCCTGTGACGCAGAGCGTCACTTGATGCATTACCACGCAGAGCGTGGGAACGAGCGTTCAGGCGTCAGTAATCCCCGCGTTTGCGAAACGCCCAACGCCCGGCAATCACGGTAAACGTCGCCACCAGTGCAACCAAAATCCAGAACCCTTCCGGATCTTGCGACAACGGCACCCCACCCACATTCATCCCGAAAAAACCGGCAATGATGTTGATCGGCAGCGCCAGTACCGTCACCACGGTCAGGGTGAACAGCGTGCGGTTGCTCTGTTCGTTGAGGTTGGCGGCGATCTCTTCCTGCAACAGTTTGATCCGCTCGCCAAGGGCGGTGAGGTCGTTGATGATCAGCGCAAACTCCTCGGTGGATTTGCGCAACTCCTTGACGTCTTCCTTTTGCAACCAGGGCGGCGGCCGGTTGAGCAGACGCAGCAACGAGCCCGGCTCCAGCGCCAGCAGCCGTTGCAAACGCACCAACACGCGGCGATTGGCACCGAGTTCGGCACGGTTGGTCGACAGCCGGGAGGAGAGCAATTCGTCCTCGACCTGATCGACGCTCATGCTGGTCTTGCGCACAATCTGCGTTAGCACTTCACCCTGATCGCGCAGCAGATGCACGAGCAATTCCGATGGCGAACGAAAGCGCTCGCCGGCTTTCACCGACGAGCGCAATTTATCCACCGAGTGCAGCGGTTGCAGACGCGCACTGACGATCAGTTTGCTGCGCACACAGACCCACAGCGTCGACACGTCCGAGGAGACCATGCTGCTGAGGTTGAACACGACATCGTTGACCACCGCCAGCAACGCCGAGTCGACATGCTCGATGCGCGTCGACCGCGAGCCTTCATGCAACGCCTCGAAAAACTCTTCGGGCAATTGCAGATGACTTTTCATCCAGCGCTCGCACGCCGCGTGCGCCAGATTGAGGTGCAGCCAAAGAAATTCGCCACTGTCGCTGTCGTCCTGCAAACAGCGCAACGCCGTGGCGGAATCGACTTCGCGGCCACGTTCACCGGGCAGGAAGCGATAGCCGTAGAGCAGGCCAAACAGATCGGGATCGCGATGGCTGATATCGAGGCTGTGGTTCATGAAGGCTCGCTGCGAGGAGGGTGCGTCGGTTGTGCAAATGGCAGGTTCACTGAGCCGCATCATCGCAATGTCACATGACGTTTATGTGACGGCAAAGTGACGTCAAATCAGCGACTTACCGATGGTCGGATTTTCTTCAAGAGGCGCTCTGGCGTGCCGATCACACTTGGGTTACGTTGCGCGCGCTTGGCCATGAGCCAAGGCGTGCCGACAGGGATGTCCGGCAAAATTTTACGCCTTACCGGGCGTGCCTCATCCTTGTCCTGAGTATCTTTCGATGCTGCAAAAATCCCTGAGAGCGCAAATTCTCGCCCTGCTGAGCGGCAGCCTGCTGGCGGTGCTGTTGATTGCCCTAGCCTGTTTTCATTTCCTCTCCAACGGCGTGCAGAGTTACAGCCAGTTGATCGCCGGTCCCTTGCACACTTCGCAATTGATCGACGAGGCCAACCTGCAATTCAAGGTGCAGGTGCAGGAATGGAAAAACGTTCTGCTGCGCGGCAAGCAGCCGGCGGATCTGGCCAAATATTGGGGTCAGTTCGAGGATCGTCAGCGCGATGTGCAGAACATCCTCGGTGAACTGGCCAGCCAGAAAGGCATCGAGCCGAGCCTGAAAAACCGCATCGAACGTCTGCGTGAAGAACATCGTCTGCTCGGCGCTGCCTACCAGAAGGGCCGCGATGCCTACGTAGCGGCTGGTGGCGATCCGACGGCGGGCGACAGCGCGGTCAAAGGTGTCGACCGTGCCGCCAGCGACCAGATGAGTGAACTGGTTGCCGAACTGCGCAAACAGGGCACCGCGCAATCGGCGCTGATCAGTGCTGACGCCGATCGCACCGTGTGGCTGGGGCTGTTGGTGATGCTCGCATCGGGCCTGCTGATCGGCCCGCTGAGCCTGTGGCTGGTCAACCGCAACCTGGTCGAACCGATCCGCAAACTCATCGATTACGTCACTCAGTTGAGTCGCGGCAAACTCGCCGAGCGCGTGGTCAGCGACCGCCAGGATGAGCTGGGCAACCTCGCCGCCGCCGCCAACATCTTGCGCGATTTCCTCGCCGAAACCTTCACCCGTTTGCAACGCAGCGCCAGCGATCTGGATAGCGCCAGTGGCGAGTTGAATGCGATCGCCACGACCATGGCCGGCGGCACCAACGAACAATTCAATCGCACCGATCAAGTGGCCACGGCGATGAACGAAATGTCCGCCACCGCGCAAGAAGTCGCACGTCACGCCGCTGATGCTGCGCGTGCGGCCGACGATGCCGACCAGTCCGCCCAGCAGGGTGAAAAGGTCATGCAGAGCACCATCCATTCGATCACCCAGATGCGCGGCGAAATCGCCAATACCGCCACGGTGATCCGTCGTCTGGAAGCCGACAGCGGCCGCATCGGCAAAGTGCTGGAAGTGATTCGCGGCATCGCCGAACAGACCAACCTGCTGGCCTTGAACGCGGCCATCGAAGCGGCGCGCGCCGGTGAGGCCGGGCGTGGTTTTGCCGTGGTCGCCGATGAAGTGCGCAACCTCGCACAACGCACCGCCGAGTCGATCATCGAGATCAACCAGATCATCCAGAGCGTGCAGACCGGCGCGGTGGACGCGGCGCAAGCCATCGACAGCGGCCAGACGCGCAGTGATGAAAGCGTCGAGCAGGTGACCCAGGCCGGCGCGATGCTAGAGCGCATCACCCACGCGGTGGAAGCGATCCGCGACATGAACCGTCAGATTGCTACCGCCGCCGAAGAGCAGACCTCGGTGGCCGAGGACATCTCGCGCAACCTCACCGAGATCACCTCGATCGCCAGCACCAACCTCGACAACGTGCAGCGCACCGAAAGCGCCAGTCAGAACCTGCATAGTCTGTCGGGGGAGCTGAACGAAGTCACCGCGCGTCTGAGTGCCTGACGCCAATGCCTGTGTACCGGTTCGGATACCGAGTCGGTACACAGTCGATCTCAAATTGAAGCAGCCGTGGTCGATGACCGGTTATCTATAACCGGCATTGGAGCCTTTCCATGGTCAGCATTACTTCAGTTTCGATCAATCAGACCGTCACGACACCCACCAGTAAAACCGCAATCAGCGACGTTGGTGACGATACCTCGACCACGGCAGCCGCCAGCACTGGCGTGAAAGCGGACACCAGCAAAGTGGCTGCGGGCGGTGGTGCGGCACCCGCGGGTGACAGCGATTCCAGCAGTGAAGAATCGGATTCGGTGAAAGAACTGCGCAAGCAGATTGCCGAGTTGCAGAAGCAATTGCAGGAGGAGCAGCAAGCGCTGCAAGCGGCCCAGGCGAAGCAGGAAAGTTCGGATGCCAAAACCGCCGAAGTAGCCGCCGCACAAGCGCAGATCACCGCCACCTCGGCCTCCCTGTCCACCGCCACCGCCTCGCTGTTGCAGGCGTTGCAGGATTCCGACTCGAGCACTTCGGGGGCGTTGGTCAGCACCTCGGTGTGATGCCTTTTCCCCTCACCCTAGCCCTCTCCCAAGGGAGAGGGAACTGACCGCGGTGACTGTTCGAGCTACGCCGACCTGAGATTTCGAGGCGCACTCAGGTTCTTGTTGTTTTCCTGATCGGCTTCAAGATTGCGAGTCGAACTCAGGCATTGAAAAGTCCCCGATCTGCTCCCTTCCCCCATCGCCCCCTTGGGGGAGAGGGCTGGGGTGAGGGGGAGAAAATTTCACTGACAACACATCAAAAAAGCCGAACACAAAAAAAGCCGCACGATCTTTCAATCGTGCGGCTTTTGGTGGTGCGTTCAATCAAGTGTCTTGCTTGTTGCTCAACACCTTGCCAGTGGTCGCATCAAAGTCCACATCGAACTCTTTGCCATCAGCAGTTTTCAATTCAACTTCATACTCATAACCGTTGAAGTGGTTATCCAGGTCAGTGTCAGTAATAGTTGCACCCGGATGCAGTTTCAGCGCTTCGGCATTCATCGATTCCAGCGACTTGATCTTGCCTTCCTTGACCAGTTGCGGGATCTGGTCGACGCGGACATCAGCCAGGGCCACGCCAGCAGTGAGGGTCAGGGCAGCGGCGGTAAACAGGGCAGTCAAAGTTTTCATCGGTTCATTCCTTGGGTGACTCGTTTAAGTGGCCTCAGGTTAACCAGCGCAACTTAACTCACCCTTAAAACCCTGCACCCAAACAAAACGGGCAAGCCATGCACCGGCACAGAACCTGTGGGAGCGTGGCTTGCCCGGGATGAAGGCGCCTCGATTTCAGATCAGAAGCCGTTGTTCTTCAACACCTGATCAACCGTGCCAGCCGCCGGGCGTTTGTAGAACTTCAACAATTCGCTGGCGCGGTTGGTGAAGATGCCGTCGACACCGGCCGCCATGACTTTGTCGAAGTCCACCGGCTCATCGACGGTGTAGACGTGCACCAGCAGGCCTTGATCATGGGTGTACTGGTTCATCCACGGTTGCACCAGATCCGAATAGCTCTGGTCGCCGCCCTTGGTCAGCTTCGCCGACGGGCCGGTACCGATGGCACCTTGGGCCTTGGCGTAATCCACCCATTGCTTGAATTCGGCTTCGGACTTCGGCTCTTGTTTGCCGTAGAAAACGTTTTTGTCTTTCTCGCCAGACTCGGCAAAGGTCACTTTCGATTTTGGCTCGATGCTGCCTTCGCCAACCCATAGCAGGAGGATCTTCGGCACTTGCGGCATTTCTTTTTCCAGCAGGGCGAGGCTGTTCTTCTCGAACGTCTGCAGGATCACCTTGCCTTTACCCTGACCCACACCCAGTGCGCTTTTCGCCAGCTTCGAACCGGCCGGGCTCAGCCAGCCACGATCCTGGAGTTTTTCCTTGAGGTCTTTCTCGATCCCGGGAAACAGCTGCGGCTCTTTGGTCTCGATGTACAGGCCCGGCTTGTGTTGCGGGTTGGCCTGGGCGATGTCGATGATTTCATCGAGGGTCAGAATTTTCAGCCCGGCGTAGGAAGGGCGCGCGCGATCGGGGTACTTGGCGTTGAACCAGCTGCCAGCGTCGAGGGTTTTCAGTTCGGCCATGGTGAACGCGGTGGCCGAGGCGTCCTTGCGCTCCGGAAACTTGCTGGCGACGTCGGTGGTGCGTTGCAGGTTGTCGTCGTGCAGGGCGAACAGCACGCCGTCCTTGCTGCGCTGCAGGTCCATTTCCAGGTAATCGGCGCCCAGGTCGCGGGCCAGTTTGTAGGACGCTGCGGTGGATTCCGGTGCATCGAAGGACGCGCCACGGTGAGCGATCACCGCTGGGTGCGGGATGCCGTGGGCCGCAGCAACGGCGTCGGGATCAGCGTGGCTGGCGGCGTGCGCCTGACCGAGGCCGAGCAGCAGGCTCAGAACCAGGGCGCTTTTGGTGAAAGTGGCGGGCATGTTCGAGTTCCTTTCGCAGGGCATTTTCAAAGACCTACCTTTTAACAACTGAATCGATTGCGTGCTATCGCAGGACCGACATAAACGTATTAAAAGCGATTTTTCCTGCACTTTTGTGGCGCGGTTTGCAGTACGCTTGCCCTCGGCAGACGTCCCGGCAGAGGGCGCGCCGCTCCGTTGCCCTGCGTGTAAACCATCGATCATTTTTCGTGAGGTTTACCATGCGCATCACCTCCCAACTCATCTGCCAGGCTGCCGACGATCTCAAGGGGTTTGTCGGCCTCAACCGCAAGACCGGTCAATACATCGTGCGTTTCAGCGAAGATTCGTTCGGCATGGACGTGGCGGATGACGGCATTATTCCTGTGAATGAATTCGTCTGGGCGCCGGCGACGGCGCAGACCATGACCCTTAAGCGCGAGTTGATTCAGCTATTGCTGGATCAGAACATCGACGAGCGGATCAACATCACCGAGCCGTTGCGGGTGTATATGAGCAAGGTTGAGGTGCCGGAGATTGAGGCGGTGCGCAGTCTGGTGCGCGGCTGATATTTTTAGTGGCTGTACCGGCCCCGTCGCTGGCAAGCCAGCTCCCACAAATACGGTGTGATCTTCAGAACAGCGCATAACCTGTGGGAGCTGGCTTGCCAGCGATGAGGCCGGTGAGTTCACCACCAACATCACAGGCTGAACCGATACTCGCGTTCGACTTTGCACACCCGCGTATGAAACGCCGAATACCATTCCGAGCGCCCACGCTCCTGAATCACCCGATGCTCCGGGTTCTGCCGCCACGCCAGAATCGCCGCTTCGCTCTGCCAATACGACACCGTAATCCCGACGCCATCCGCGCCTCTGACTGACTCCACCCCAAGAAACCCCGGCTGCTCACTGACCAGCTCAGCCATGCGCTCAGCGGCCTCGGCATAGCCGTTGTCACCCTCGGTTCGAGTCGAGGTAAAAATCACCGCAAAGCAGGAAGCCATCAACGTGCCTCCGCACAAGCTTCGACAAACGCGCGCACCAGCGGCGGCATCAACCCTTTGAGCGCCGCACGTTCCGGTTGAAATAGCGTGGCGACAAAGAACCGCTGATCCTTAAGTTCAATCGCGCGCAAATCCCCTGACGAATCATGACCGACAGCTTGTAGCCGATCGTTCAACAGTTGCCGTTCGAACAGCGGATTCACACCGAAGCGGCAGCGATAACCTTCACGAATCTCAGACGTTTCGTACGCCTTGGCGATCAACGATCCGGGCACCAAGTGAATGCTGTCCACCGCTTCGACCAGCGAACATGTCAACGGCGTGAGTACCGCGCGTTCTGAGTCGGGTGATGTTTCACCATGTTCCGCATCCACCCAGCCCAACACGTTGCGGGAAAATTCCAGCACGGCATGCTGAAAGCCGCCGCAGGTGCCGAGGAAAGGGCGCTGCTGTTCGCGGGCAAAACGGATCGCTCGCAGTGCGCCTTCTTCACTTTTGTAGGGGCTGGCCGGTACGCACCAGAAACCGTCGAAATCGCCGAGTGGTGTATCGGCGTGGATCTGCTCGGTGGCCAGCCATTCGAATTGCACGTTGCGATTGAGGTGTTCGGCGACCAGACCGAGGGCGACGGGAATGGCTTGGTGGGCGGTGACTTGCGGGTCGTAATCGCCAATCAGGGCGATACGGACGGCGCTGTTTTCCATGGGAGTTCCCTGCGCTTGTTGATTGATGGCGCTCACTATAGATTGGCGTTCACGCACTCAATATGGGCGTTTCCACAAGTGATTAATGCAGTGACGCACTATCAGCTCGACTACCCCGATCTCGCCCTGATTCTAGCCTTGGTGCGTGGCGGCTCCCTGGTCCGTGCTTCGCAGCTATTGAAGGTCGACGTGTCGACGGTGTTTCGCGCCGTGCGCCGTCTCGAAGCCGCACTCGGTCAGCAATTGTTCGAAAAAAGCCGCGCCGGTTACCTGCCGACGAACCTCGCGCAGACGCTGGCCGAGCAAGCTGAACGCGCCGAACAGGCATTGGAAGCCGCACGTATCGGCGTGGAGCAGGGCGGCGAAGTGGTCAGCGGCACGGTGCGCCTGACCTGCACCGATTCGGTGTTGCAGGGTTTGCTGCTGCCGGCGCTGGCGCAGTTCATGCCCAATTATCCGGCGCTGACCCTTGAACTGAGCACCTCCAACGACTTCGCCAACCTCAGTCGCCGTGATGCCGACATTGCTCTGCGCCTGACGCGGACACCGCCCGAGCATCTGGTCGGACGGCAACTGGCGAAGATTTCCTACCGGGTCTGCGCCAGTTCGCGCTATCTGCAAAATGTCGATGCTTCGGATCTGACGACGTTGACCTGGATCGCCCCGGATGACTTTTTGCCCGATCATCCGACTGTCGCCTGGCGTCGCCAGCACTTGCCCGGCGTCACTCCGGGGTATCGCTGCAACAGCATGTTGTCGGTGACAGAGCTGGTTCGTGCGGGCCTCGGTGTGGCGGCGTTACCGGACTTTCTGATCATCGACGGTTTGCAGGCGTTGAGCGAGCCGCTGCACGGTTACGACACTGCGTTATGGTTGCTGACCCGCGCGGATTGCCGAGCCTTGCGTTCGGTGGTGACGTTGTTCGATGAACTTGGGCGTGCGCTGCGTTTGCCGTGATCAGCGCTGCGGGTTCTGGCGCATATGATCGTGCAGCTCGCTGGTCAGGCTGGCGATGCGTTCGGTGAGGTTTTTGGTCATCTCGGTGAGGCGGGTGTTCTGCTCCAGCAGCTCAAGCAGTTGCGCGGTGTTCTTCGCCGCTTGGGCCTGACGCTCGGTATTGGCCTGTGCCAACGCTTCACGGTGTAGCGCATCGGCATCGGCTTGTGCCTTGTCGCGCGCGGCCTGACGGGTTTGTGCCAGCAGAATCAGCGGTGCGGCATAGGCGGCCTGGAGGCTGAACGCGAGGTTGAGCAGGATGAACGGGTAAACGTCGAATTGCGTCACGCCCGACACGTTGAGGCCGATCCACACCGCGACGATCACGGTTTGCGCCCCGAGAAACAGCGGCGTGCCGAAGAACCGCGCGAAAGCCTCGGCGCGCAGGGCAAACTTGTCGTTGCCGAAGGTGGTGTTGAGGTGGGCGTGGGGGCGGTGGAAGCGCAGGTGGTCGACGGGAGCTGTTTCAGGCAATGCGGGTTTTTCAGTGGTCATGGTGCACTCGGCAGGACTTGAGACTGAAGCTCACTATAGTCCTGCATCGCGGCTCATGGCCCTTTCGCGAGCAGGCTCGCTCCCATATTGGATTACATTTCCCTGTGGGAGCGAGCCTGCTCGCGAAGGTCGCGCCTCGGTCTACTGACCCTGCATCGATTACCCCGGCACCCGTTCATTGGCAAACATGCTCACCGCATCCACCGCCTCACTGGCACCATCACGAATCTGCAGAATCACCGTCCCCGCCTGATTCGCCAACTCGACGCCTTCAGCCGCACGGCCACGGGTGCCTTCCATGCTCTTGATGGCCTGACGGGTTTCGCTCTGGATCAAACCGATCATGGTGGATATCTCCGCCGTCGAGCCGCTGGTACGCCCCGCCAGCAGGCGCACCTCGTCGGCAACCACGGCAAACCCGCGGCCCTGTTCACCGGCGCGCGCCGCTTCAATTGCAGCGTTGAGGGCCAGCAGGTTGGTCTGGTCGGCAATCGAGCGGATGGTGTTGACGATGGCGGTGATCTGCTCGGAGCGTTCCCCCAGTTGTGCAATCAGCGTTGAAGACTCGGCAATGTCTTCGGCGATTTCGCGCATTTCGCTGGCGGCTTGCTGGATCACCTGCGTACCTTGCTCGGCGACTTTTCGCGTCGCTACCGAGATGTGATAAGCCGCGCTGGCACTGCGTGCGTCCTGTTCGTGTTGCTCGACGCGCGCGGTCACATCGGAGGCGAATTTCACCACTTTGCACAAGCGCCCGGCAGCGTCATAAACCGGGTTGTAATTGGCTTCGAGCCAGACTGTTTGCCCGCGTTTATCCACGCGTTCGAACTGCCCCTGGAACAATTCGCCCTGATTCAAGCGCCGCCAGAAATCCTCATAGGCGCTGCTGTTGACCAGTGCCGGCGTGCAGAACAAACGGTGATGTTTGCCTTTCAGCTCGGCGAGGGTGTAACCCATGCGCGTCAGAAAATTCTGATTGGCCGTGAGAATACTGCCGTCGAGGTTGAATTCGATGACCGCCATTGCCCGGTCGATCGCCTGTAACTTGGCATTGGCCTCACTTTCCCGCTGCACCTTGGCGGTCACGTCCATGGCGTACTTGACCACTTTCACCACCCGTCCCGAGGCATCTTTGATCGGGTTATAACTGGCTTCCAGCCAGATCGGCTGGCCCTTGCCGTCGACCCGCTCAAACGTACCGGACTGAAACTGGCCGTTTTTCAGGCGTGACCACAAATCCGTGTATTGAGCACTGCGCCCGAACTCCGGTGTGCAAAAACGTCGATGGGGCTGACCGATCGCTTGTTCGGCGGTGTAACCCATGGTCTTGAGAAAGTTGTCGTTGGCGCGCAGCACCACGCCATCGAGGTCGAACTCGATGACCGCCATCGAGCGATTGATCGCTTCGAGCAAGCCGGCTTGTTCGGTGAGGGTGCGCTGAAGATCGTCGACGACGGCTTTGTGGCGATTAAAGAACATGTTCGCAGTACTCAGGAAGTGGGGAAGATCGAGGATTCAGTCCCTATTTCCGCGCCGGCAGACCGAATGCGCGGACGGCATTCGGCAATGACTGCTCAATGCCAGTATTCCTTGGCTGGCAGATGGCTACTTATACAAAACTTCATAAACTTGTACAAGAGAGTAATTATTTGTAATTTTGTATAACTTTTTAGGCGTCGGCGTTGTCAGTCGCGGTCCTGGTCAAGGCCACACTGATGGTGTTGCGGCCCGTGTGTTTAGCGATGTAGAGCGCTTTGTCGGCATCGTCCAGCCAGTCCAGTGCATCCTTGTACAAGGATTGATAGCGCGCCAAACCGATACTCAGGCCCACTCGCAACTCTGGCACCTGCGGATGACGATACTGCTGCAATGCCTCGCGCAATTGCTCCATCAGGGCTTCGGCCTTGTGCAGGGGCAGTGTCGGCAGGATCACGCAGAACTCGTCACCGCCGTAGCGCCCGGCCAATTCGTACTGGTCCAGCAGGCGTTTGAGCTCCTGACTCAATTGCTGAAGCACTTCATCGCCGACGATGTGCCCGAAGCTGTCGTTGATCTCCTTGAAATGGTCGATGTCGATCAACGCCAGCGTGGCTTGGGTGTTGTGTTGGCGGCACTGCTGAAATTTCAGGTGCAGCAGGTCTTTCCAGGCCCCGTGATTGAGCAGGCCGGTGAGGCTGTCGGTGCGGCTCAGGGCACTCAGTGCGCGCTTGTGTTGGGAGAGTTTGATCGCCAGGTGATAACACACCATGCCCAGCGCGAGCGGATACAGGGTGAGCATCGGCAGGCAGGCCCAGACTTGCATTTGGGTCATCGTCAGGCTGAATTTAACACCGAAAATCGCCCAGCCCAGCAGTACACCGGCGAGTTGCGCGAGGGCGCCGAACACGAACAGACGTTGGCCGCCGGCGGCGACGTTGTTCATGGTCATCATCGACAGGATGGTCACGGTGGTCAGCGGGTTGAACTGAAAGCACGCCGCCCAGAAACCGCCGAACATCGAGTCGTATAACAAATTGCGGCGTTCAGCCTGATACGGGAATGCCGAGCGCGTGGAGATCTGGTAAGCCAAGTGCGGCCAGGCGAAACCGTTAAACAACAACAGCGCCCACAGCCAGTCGGGCATGGTCAGCGGATACAACGCCGCAGCGACGCTGAAGAATCCCACGCCCAAGCCAATGGCTCTGGGCAGATAAATACGTCTGGCGAATGACAAGCCTTTGCCGCGTTGGTTTTCCATGATGCCCTGCGCGAAATTCATCCTGAAATACTTTGCAGTATTTTCTCAGGCTAACCGTTCGTCGGTCGATTGTCGGACATTGTCATTTATTCCAACGGGAATAATCAGTGTCCTTCCGAGCCATTTAGTCGATGGTTCGCGCAGGAGAGGGGCGATTTAGAGCTGATAGTGGGCCAGAAACATCTGCAGCGCCGATTCGGCGACGCTGTTCTGCATATCGACATCGAGGGCGGCACGGCCCATCGACATCTGTGGCCAGAAAGCAAAGGTCTTGAGCAAGCCTTGTACTTGCTGTGCGGCGAATTCCGGATCGACCGGTTTCAGTCGGCCGTCAGCCTGCGCGGCGCGAATCCACACGGTCAGACCTTCCTCGCGCTTGCCCATGCGCTCGACCATGTTCTGCGCGCGCTCCGGTGAGTGAATGGTGGCGGCAATTGCCACACGGGCCAGGGTCAGGAAATTCTCGTCAGCCATCAACTGCATTTTGGCCTGGAGCATCTGCCGTAATTGCTCGCGCAAGGGCTGATCGCGGTTATAGACGACGGATTGCTCTGCGCTGATTCGTGCCCACAACTGGTTGAGAATTTCGGCGAACAGCTCTTCTTTGCTGGGGAAGTGGTTATACACCGTACGCTTCGACACACCGGCCGTGGCGGCAATCTTGTCCATGCTGGTGATCTCAAAACCGTTGGCACGGAATTCGGCAATCGCCGCTTGAATAATGGCTTCGCGTTTACGGTCGGTGAGGCGCTGTGGAGCTGTCATAAGTACGCTTCGGCAAAGAAAAGATGAAATTACACTTGGCAGTTTACTTGTCATCCGCTTTGATGCAACCTAGAAACTACACCGAGCAGTGTAATGTTGCGTTAATCCTCGCAACCTAAAAAGCAGACAGTTCGGCCTATGCGTGCAGCTTGGCCATTTATCGTCCCAACCGTGGAGAAACCGCGAATTGCGCGGTTTTTCTGGAGTCATTCAGTCATGGCCAATCCTGTTTCTATCCCGGATAAAACATCCACGCCTGAAGCCTCTCGACAGGCTCAAGGCCTGTTTCGTAACCATGCGCCGGTGCAACGCGAAGGCCTGCGCAAAATGCTGCGGATCATGTGGAACATGATTTTCCACAAACCGCGCAACACCCGGCCCGCTGCGCCGATCCCGGTGCAAGCATTGACTCGGGAAGAGCTGCTGGCAGCGCCCAATCACAGCGTCTATCGCCTCGGTCACTCGACCTTGTTGCTGAAACTGCGCGACAAATTCTTCATCACCGACCCGGTCTTCGCCGAGCGTGCATCACCAGTGCAGTGGGCCGGGCCGAAACGCTTCCACCAGCCGCCGATCAGCATCGACCAATTGCCGCCGATCGAAGCGGTGATTCTGTCGCATAACCACTACGACCACCTCGATTACCAGGCCGTGCTCAGACTGGCTGCCAAGACCAACCTGTTCCTGACGCCACTGGGCGTCGGCGACACGCTGATCAAATGGGGCATCGAAGCCAGCAAAGTCCGCCAGTACGATTGGTGGCAGGGCGCCGAGATTGCCGGCATCCGTTTCGTTGCTACACCGTCGCAGCATTTTTCCGGCCGTGGCCTGTTCGATGGCAACAGCTCCCTGTGGGCGTCCTGGGTGATGATCGACGGCGACACGCGGATCTTCTTCAGCGGCGACAGCGGCTACTTCGATGGCTTCAAACGCATCGGCGAACAGTACGGCCCCTTCGACCTGACCCTGATGGAAACCGGCGCCTACAACGTCGAATGGCCGCACGTGCACATGCAGCCCGAAGAAACCCTGCAAGCGCACATCGACCTCAAGGGCCGCTGGCTCTTCCCGATCCACAACGGCACCTTCGACCTGGCCATGCACGCCTGGCACGAACCGTTTGACCGGATTCTGGCACTGGCGTGGGAACGCAGTATTTCCATTACCACGCCGCAGATGGGTGAGGCGTTTAACATCGCTCAACCGCAACGCGGGGAGGCGTGGTGGTTGGCGGTTGAAGGGGAGAGTGAGGGTGTGGTGCAGAACGCCTGATCAGATGAAGACGGTTCGCGCCTAAGGGGGCGAACCGGTTGCTCCAGAAACAAGCCCTGAAATCTTACGGCTGTAATCAGCCATAGTAGTAACCGACACTTCTCGAAATTTTCCACGAAGTAATTGCTGCAGGTTCTCCAGAGGTATTCCCAGTCTTTGTGCGGCTTCAGATTCGCTTATGTCGGTGGACTCGATGAGCGAGATCAATTTGGTCGCGTACTCGGACTTGAGCAGCATCTCGCCTGCATGCTCAAGCTCTAAATCTTGATAAACATTGCCTGTGCTTTCTTCGATCTCGCTCATGTTTTTATCCTTACTCAGCCATCGCAAAATCCCCACGCCCCATCGCTTCCGACGACACGCCCTGAACACTCGCACTACGCCCCGGTGCAAACCCTGGAAAGAACACCAGCCCCTGCGCCTCGAACCGGTAAGCCAGCGCCAATCGCGCCGCATCCGCTACGTCCTGCTGCGCTTCAAACCGTTGAATGTCTTCAACCGAAACCTCTGCCTCCCGCGATAGCTGGTCCACGCTCCAGCCCAGCATCGCTCGGGCCTGGACGCAGTGCGTCGGGGTGAACTGGAAAAGGGCAATGCGTTCGAGGATGTGGTTCATCGCAAGAGAGGCCATGGTGTGCTCCGGGCTCAAGAGTGCTGATTGAAAATGTACTGTGTTTTTGTACAGTTGTTTTCGGCCGGGATCAAACGCATTTTTTGATTTGCCCTAATTCGCCGCCTCCAACCAGACGGACGGTGCCTGCCCGAGGATGCGCCGGAACATTGTCGAGAACGCTGCCGGGCTCTCATAACCGAAGTCCAGCGCGATTCGTGTCACCGCTTCACCCGAGGCCAAGCGTGCCAGCGCCAGAACCACGCAGGCCTGCTGCCGCCATTGCCTGAAGCTCAATCCGGTCTGTTGCCGAAACATCCTGTTGAAGGTGCGCAAGCTTATGTGTAACTGCTCGGCCCACTGCTGTGGAGATTGATGGGCGTACGGCTGATGCAGAAAGTTCTGACACAGAGAGAGGAGCTTTCCGTCAGTCGGCAGCGGAATGTGCAACGGCAGCGGCGCACTGCGCGTCAATTCATGCAGCAACAGATCGATCAACACGCCGTCGCGTCCGCCCAAGTCATAGGTCGGCGGCACTTCCACCGCCTCCATCAACAAATGCCGCATCAACGGCGACACACTGATCACCTGGCAGCGCTCGCCCAAATCCACTGCGCCTGGCTCGATATACACACTGCGAGTGCTGACGCCGAGCATCATCACCTCATGCGCCACCCCCGGCGGAATCCAAACCGCACGTTGCGGCGGCACCACCCAATTGCCGTCATGGGTGCTGACCTGCATCACACCGGTCGCGCCGTACAACAATTGCGCCCGGCGATGCGTGTGAAAGGGCAACAAGTGACCGTGGGAATAATCCGTACCGATCGCCACCACCGCGCGCGGTGTGTCATCCAGCAGATTGATCGAAACATTGCGCATCAGGCGTTTCCCGGTGGTTGGCGTAAACGCAAACATTATTGGCTGACTTACTGAAGCAGGCCAAGCGCTGCCGCTCTATCGTCGACCGCTCTCCCACAACGGACGCCTCGACATGTTCTATTTATTGCTGACCCTCTTCGGCTGCCTGACCGGCATTACCGCCGTGCTGTTCGGCTTCGGCGGCGGCTTCGTCGTGGTGCCGCTGCTGTATCGCCTGCTCACCGCCAGCCACGGTGCCGATGACCCGATCGGCCAATCGGCGATGCACATCGCTGTCGCCACTTCGACCTGCGTGATGATCGTCAACGCCCTGATCGCCACCGACAAACATCGCCGCGCCGGCAACCTCATCCGTCATTACCTGTGGCCGCTGGGTGGGTTTATCGGGATGGGTGCGGTCGTTGGCGCAATAGCGGCGGTGTGGGTCAGCGGCGACGTGATTCGCTACGCGTTCATCGGCTACCTCGGCGTGACTATCGTCGATTGCCTGTTACGACGCGGATTCCTCACGCAAAACGCAGACGTCATCCCACGCCGACTTGGCGCTACGGAAACTTCCGCAGGTGGTGTAGGCATTGGCGCCATCGCGACGTTTCTCGGTGTAGGAGGCAGCGTCATGACCGTGCCGTTGTTGCGCCGTTGTGGATTGAGCATGTCGCAAGCGACGTCCATGGCCAATCCGTTGAGTGTGCCGGTGGCATTGGCCGGGACGCTGACGTACATGGCGTTGGCCGGGTTCAGTCAGGCTGACTTGGGCGCTTGGTTTGTCGGGTATGTGGATTTGCTGGCGTTTGCGCTGCTGACGGTTGGCTCGCTCATCGGGATTCGATTGGCCGCGCCATGGATTGGGCGGATCCCGGATCGGGTGCATGCGCGCGTGTACATCGGGCTGTTGCTGATCGTGATGATCAGCATGTGTTTGAGCTGAGCGCGACGGCGCTCGATTCCCCCGCGCAACCTCGACATAATCCGCAACGTTTTCTCATGGGCAAAAGCCCAGTCACTCAAGGATGAAAGATGTATCGCGGACTGTTGCGAATCTCCGGCATGTTGATGCTCGCCGGTTTAGTGCTCTCAACCCCGATATGGGCCGAAGACAACAAACAGGTGTACGCCGGCACCCTGGGCAAAGCCGCGATCGTTGTGGAAATCGACACTCGCTACAGCGAGGGTCGTTACTTCTACAAAAAATACCGAAAAGACTTGGCGCTGGACATCAGCAAAGAAGACGATGCGCTGGTGATGGCCGAAGGCGCGGCGATGGATGGCCATTCGCGCCCGACTCTGCGCTTGCAGCCAAAACTCGACGGCTGGAGCGGCGAATGGAGCAACCCGGATGGGAAGATCCTGAAGGTCGAATTACAGCCCGCCAAGCTCCCCGATGTTCCCGTTGGTGCCTTGCCGTATTTCACCGAACTGCATGACAAGAACCCGTACGAGTACCTACGGTTGCAGGGTCTGCAACTTGTAAAAGGCAAAACCGAAACCTTGATGGGCTACACGCTGCAATGGTGGAGCGAGGCGAAGTCGGGGGCTTCGCTGTTTGAAGTGGTATCGGGTTATTCGCCGCAAGCGCGGGAGCGCATCAATCAATATTTAATGGCACGCTTGTGGGGCGAGGTAGACGCACACTTCAGCTGTGCGGGGAGTTACTCGCAATCCAGTCAGCCGCTATGGTTGTCGTCTTCGGTGATGAGTGCGCGCATTTCTACCGAATATTATTGTGGCGGTGCCTATCCGGATCAGAACAATGAATCGCTCAACTTTGATGCGCAAACAGGGAAGTTGCTGACCCTTGAGGATGTTCTGTGGGTGGGGCAGGGCAAGCCCTTTCATTATGTGGAGGGATTGGAAGGCGCCTCTACTGTGTCCTCCGCTGACTATTACAACTACCGCTCCAAAGAATTCTCACCCTGGCTCGTCGCGCAGCTACTAAAGCTTTATTCCAGGGAAATGACCGTCGTTGCGGAAGGCGAAAACGAATGCGGGTACGACGAGCAAGAACCTTGGGCATTCCCATCGTGGTACTTCAGCGCAAACGGCATCACCGTCACGCCGTCGTATCCACATGTCGCCGCCGTGTGCGGATACGTCGAATGGGGCGTGCTGCCTTATGACCTGATCAAACAGCACCCCGGCGGCGTTCCATTGCAATTGCCCTGAGTAAAACTGGATTAGTGCGTCGAAGGGGGTTGGAATCAGTCAGCGTGTTCGCAAGAATATGTTTCTTTTCTGTAGAAATCACATGGGGCCTAGCATGCTGATCTTTAACTGCACCGAAGCCGCCAGCAAATTCTTCAGCCGTGTCCACAAGGGCAAAAAGATCACGCCAGTGGATGCTAAACCGCCATCCGCAATCATTGAAGATGATGAGCTGAGCGGCGCTGATGAGCAGTGGCTGGTGCACGCGATAACGGTACAACGCAAGCATGTGTTGCTGGTCATTCACGTCCAGACCCGCTATTGCCTGATTTTCGCTGATGCGAAAAAGGCTGACACAGAAGACTTTGTTGATCGATTTGTGGATCGTTGGGTCAAGGGGATAGTGATCAACGCCCATCATCATGACCTCGGGCAGTGGCTTAACCCAGAGTTGATGTTGGCGCGGCTGAAACAGACTTGTGAGCATCAACGGTTCTATCGGCGTAGCCATCGCAGCGCGCAAAAACACATTGATGAGATTGCATGGAATTTCCAAGACAAGGTCGCCCATACGGGATCTTTGCCACCGGATGAAATCACAGCGATGGTATTTGACGAGCAAATGAATGACACGCCCAGGAACAGCAAGGGCGCCAAGTCTTACTACTTTCCGGATGAGGAAATGGCGCTTCACTGGCTGCGTCATTACTGCTTTCTTGATGACGTCCAGCTTCATGCTGCCAAGGAGCGTCGCCAACAAATGGCTCGGGAAATTGCGGCGCTGGAGCACGAAGCCTGGCTTGAAAAGTACGAGCAAGAAAACTCGAATAGTTAAGCCGCCCCCGCCATAATCCGCAGCGTATTTTTCAGCGTCGGCGCCTGTGTGCCGACGCGACCTCCGACTCCTTCAAGGATTGATTCATGCTCAAGGGACTGATGCGCCTGGCACCGTGCGCCGCTGTGCTGTTCTCACTGATCTCCACTGCCCATGCTGAAGATGGGCGGCGCGTATTTACCGGTACGCTGGGTAAAACGCCGATTGTCGTGGAGCTCAATACCACACAGCCGGATGAAGTGACTGGGCGGTATTTCTACGAGAAATATCATCGCGATTTGCCTCTCAGCGGCGCATTGCAGGACAGCACACTGACCTTGACCGAGGGCAACAATCGTTACGGTGATGACAAGCCGCTGCCGACGCTGAAACTGAAACCCATTGCCGAAGGCTGGCAAGG
Source organism: Pseudomonas sp. Mb7 (assembly GCF_054790525.1). Classification (NCBI taxonomy): domain Bacteria; kingdom Pseudomonadati; phylum Pseudomonadota; class Gammaproteobacteria; order Pseudomonadales; family Pseudomonadaceae; genus Pseudomonas; species Pseudomonas sp. Mb7. The sequence goes on along the minus strand of NZ_CP186501.1, from coordinate 4,063,584 downwards.
CGAGTGGCAAAGTCCGCAGGGCAAGAAGTTGCCTGTAAAACTGGCCGAAGCCAAACTTCCAGCGCCGACATCAACGACTTTGCCTTTCATTGCCACACTGCCGAAGAGCGAACCCTACGAGTATTTGCGTTTACAGGGGCTAAAGCTCAAGCCCGCGAAAACAGAAAACTTCATGGGTTATAACCTGCAGTGGTGGGTAGAACCTGAGTCGAAAATTTCACTGTTCAGCGTCGCGTCCGGCTACCCGGCGCAAGATCAACTACGCATCAATCAGCTATTGCTTGAGCGACTCTGGCGAGAGGTCATCAGCTACCACGCCTGCATGCTGCAGGGTGGCGAAAATGCCGAGCAGTATCAGAGTGTCGCGCCCACGTTCCTGTCACCGGACGTGGTCAGTCTGAACATCAATACCGGGTATGACTGTGGTGGCGCGCACCCCGATGTCAGTAACTCCCCCGTCAACCTCAATGTTCACACTGGCCAAGACATAAAGCTGCAAGACGTCTTGTGGGTTGGCGAGCGCGAGAATACTTCGACTGGAGCAAACGCCAGCAATCAGAGCGATGTGTTGGCGCCGTGGTTGATCAAACAATTCACAACGCTGTATTCCAACGAAATGAAAAAACCAGCCGACGGTGATGAGGACAGCTGTGATTACACCGATGAAAATGTCTGGAGCGTTTTGAATTGGCACTTCACTGCCAAGGGCATTTACCTCGGACCGTACTTCCCGCGCATACAACGTGTTTGCGATGAACCAGAGTGGTCGATCCTGCCGTACTCCGTCGTCAAACAACACCCCGGCGCCGTCAACCTGCAACTACCCCAGGGCTAACCGTCACTCCAAACCCGGCGCTTCACGAATAATGAAGTGATCCAGGTTCTCGATATTGGCATTGAAGACCTCGAAAGGCTTTTCGGGGTTCTTCTTGCCGGGCACCTGCTTCAACTCCGGCGTCACCCCATAGAAGAAACAGAACAACGCCTTGTCGCTATCCGCCGCGTGCTTGATCTCCTCCAGAAACGCCTTGCGCTTGCGGTAGTTGTCGATCAGCTTCTTGTTCAGATAAACACTGACCGGGTACGGCTTCTTCTTACTGTCCTCGGGCTTCTTGAACCAGACCTTGTCCTCGAAATCGATCCGGAAACTGGCACCACTGTGGAAGTCCTCAATCTTCTTGATTCGCCCCCAGTAAATCAGCCCCTTGTTGTCCGTCAGATACTCAATCTTCTTGAAGAACGAACTGTACGGCGCCGTATGCTCGCCGACCTTCAACGGCATGCGCTTAAGCAGCTCCTTGTCCGCGAAGTTCGAAACAAAGCACTCCACCGGGTGCGCAAACACACTGGTCTTGTCCGGTGCCGACTCACGACTCGCCGACTCTTTACCAGTGTCCGCCACCCCCCGCACCGGATCATCGCGCAACACATCCGCCGCCCCCGGTGGCGCGACAGGCTTGCGCACATACTCACGCCGGGTGAGCAGCAACTCTGATGGGAAGTGTTCCTCACGCCCGTCATCCACCTCGCCATCCGCCGTTTCAACGCCAGACGCTGAAACCTTCAAACTCACATACGGACAACCCGCTACATGCTGGGTAGTGGGCAGATTCTTGAAGTGCGGCGTGCGCACGTAATTCACATTCTTGGCGTTGAACGTGCCCAACTCGTTGGAAGCCTCGAACGCCGAACGACACGCATCGTTGGGGCACTGGAAGTGCTCCTTCGCGGAGTCAAACGCCACCGTCTCATCGAAATTGAGATCGCGAACGTCATAGATCGACAACTTGTCGTCGAGGCCGAGGCAGTAGGCGAGATCGAATTTCATGGTGGGGCTCGGATCCTTGAGTGGGGGAGGGGTATTAATAGCGGGAGGCGGCGCGGGTTGCACTGATTGTTTTCAGGATGATGCGGAATTTGTGGGAGGCAGCCTGCTGGCGATTCTAGGCTTCAACAAGATTTCAATCCCCACACCGCCACTGCAGACCATGCACCACCTTGTGGCAAGGGAGCTTGCTTCCGCTGGGGTGCGAAGCAGACTCAAGAACAACAAATAGGGTTAGTCAGATAAACCGCGATTATTCCTTTTCGAGTCTTCCAACGTTGTCATACAGCCAAGCAGTGAAAGCCTCTCTGTCGTCCGAATGGTGGCAACGTTGGTGACAGTTGGGACACAACGCCACAACATTCGTCTCAAGGTCCGAACCCTTTTGCGACATATGCTTAACGTGATGCACTTCCAGAAACGGCTTCCCATCCTTCTCAAATGGAGCAGGTTCGCCACAGCCTTCGCACTCAAAAAACGGCGTGCACTTCAAACATTCCTGGGTCAGTTTTCATGCACCTGTTTGGTGCGCATGAAATAATTATTTTCCACAGAAAAATGATGACACATTAATTAAGACTGGATATTCTCTGGTCGAGCAGAAAGGAATCTCGTTGCACTAAAGTGCTCCCATGTTATCGGACAAGGATGTGACATACATGTCTTCCCTAATGACTTCGCCTGCCACTCTCTACGAAACCGTCGGTGACGGCGTAGAGTCCAGTAATGCCTCATGGAGTTTCGGAGGCACGACCCCGCAACACTTTGACTCCCATGTATCGAAATCCGTACCTAAATATAAGGACGGGCACGATATCGTGCTGTCGCTCAGTGACTTTTTTGTAAAGAGCGACAGCACCTGTTACGAGCTGGGTAGTTCTACCGGCACCCTTACCCGACAACTCGCACAGCGTCATTGCGCCTCGGCAAAGTGGGTGGGCATTGATGTGGAAGACGCCATGACCCGCAAGGCAAATGAGCTTCTGAGCGCATCGCCGCAGCACAATGTCAGCTTCGTTACCGATGACATCCTGACCTTTCCTTATGAAAAAAGCGATCTGATAGTTGCGTACTACACTATTCAGTTCGTGCACCCGCGTATTCGCCAAGCCTTGTTTGATCGTATCTACGAATCGTTGAACTGGGGCGGTGCTTTTATCATGTTTGAAAAAGTACGCGGCCCGGATGCGCGCTTTCAAGACATCCTCAGTAGCCTGTATGTAGATTATAAACGCGACCAGGGTTATAACGCCGATGAAATCCTGGCGAAGACAAGAAGTTTGAAAGGCGTACTTGAACCTTTTTCCACGGCTGGCAATATGGATATGTTATCTCGCGCCGGCTTTAAGGATATAACCAGTATATTCAAGTACATATGCTTTGAAGGTTTCTTCTGCATCAAGTGACCGGGATGTCATCGTGAGTACAACTATAGAGCAACAGTATTTGCAAGTTTTGCAAATGCCTGGAAAGTTTTGCGCGCAGAAAATGAACTGTGAATTGTGCAGTTCCAAAGCACATTGGGTTTTACTGGAAAGTGTCCAAGGTCCTGGTGATCAGGTCGTGGCATTGCCTGTACTCGGCTGCCAGGATTGCGGGCATATTTTCCAGCAGTACCGCTTCGATGAAGCCTTTTACAACGCCTACTACGACAAATTCTACCGCCTGACCCTGTTTGGCAATACGGAGCCGGAGCGCGCCTTCTTTCTAGACCAGGTCCGCCGTGGCGAACACCTGTGTCGGTACTTGCACGATGTGCTGCCCGCCAAAGGCAAACTGCTTGACGTCGGTTGTTCCGCCGGCGGCTTGATGATTCCCTTCGCTAAACGGGGATGGACTGTCAGAGGCAACGACCCCGACCGCGCCTATGTGGAATACGGCAAAAAAATCGGCCTGGATATCGATCTGGTGGGCGCCGAGCATATGAGCCCTAGTGGTGATTACAACCTGATCATCATCAATGGTTCGCTGGAACATGTTCATGATGTCAACCAGGTCATGCAACTTTGCCGGAAGGCCAGTGCCGAGGACGGATTGTTGTTGATTGAGGGGCGCGCGCTGGGTTATGGCATCGAGCAAGGGTTTCTGACGCATAACCATCGCCGTTACTTGAGTGCCAGTAGCATCGAGTACTTGATGTGCCTGCATGGTTGGGAACCGATCCAGACCACCCACGAACCGGTGTGCGGGCCGACCAGGCCGGGAGCGGTGTTCGTGCTGGGCCGCGCCTGTGCCCAGCCTGCCACCGAACGCCTCGAAAGCATTAAGGCCCAGGGTCGCAAGGCACTTCAGGAGTCTTACATGCCCAGCCTGCACGCGTTGCGAGCTCGCGCATGAGTGCCTCGGCCTGCGTTCTCGAAAAGTCGAGCATCCAAGCCCATCCCTGCTTCAGGGATGACCTGGTCGTGACCTCGCCGCCTGCCGATTCGGTGACGGGGCGCTACAACCTCTACGACCCTCGTAATGATATTGGCTTTGAACTGGGCAAGGCCGAGTACTCACTCGCTTTGCTCTTCGATGGCCAGCGAAGCCGGCAAGACATTGCCGACGCTGCCCTTGCGCAGCATCGAATAAAGGTCAGCCCTGAGAAGCTCGCGCAGTTCGAGCGCAAGCTACTCAATCTGAAGTTGCTGAGCAGCGAGCGAACCGCTCATAAAAAGGATCTGCGTGATCCCGCCACGGGTATCACCTACGGCCCGCTAAAAGAATATCTGCTGATTAATTTGGTGAAAACCGATCCGCAGCCTTTGCTCGATCATATTTACCGGTGGGCGCCCTGGTGCTGTCGCGCGATATTCATTTTGCCGCTGCTGGCATTGGCCCTGGCGAGCTTCGTGTATCTGGGTATGCACTTCGGCACGTTCCTGGCCGATGTCGGCGAGACGTATATCCACAGTTACCACTGGTTGCTCTGGCACTTCCCGGTCATTTTGACGTCCATCGCCCTTCATGAACTGGGGCATGCGATGGCCTGTCGTCATTATGGGGTCAAGGTTAACGATTTCGGAATCGGCATCTACGTGTTGCTCGCCACCGGCTGGGTACGTCCGGTGCAGACGCAATGGTCGCAGCTGCCACTGAACCAGCGGGTGATCACCATTCTGGCAGGACCCTTGGTTAGCCTTCTGTATGCCGGCGTGGGCATAGCCCTGTGGGCAATGTTTCGTGACACCGAAGGTGTTTTACCGGCTCTTTTTGTCGTGATGATCGTGGCTTCGTTCATTTCCCTGATACCGACGCTGCTGCCCATCTTCAATGGCGACACGTACCTGGCCATTACCGAAGTGCTCGGCCAGCCACGCCTGCGTCAGCGTGCTTTCAACCATGTAAAGCGCCATTGGCGTACTGCGCCGCTGGAAACGGTTTCCCCTGCATTGCGCAGACTCTACTGGGGTACATTTCTGTTGACCTGCCTGGGCTGGGTAATAGCCTGGTGCTTCACCGCAGCCACCTTGATTCGCCTTTTCAACCACCCATAAGGACAGTGACATGACTCAATCTACTGTGACCCCGGCTATCGCCAACGCGGATGAACTCACCACCGAATCCACCACCAACGTCGCACCGCAAGCCCTCAACGAAACGGCGTTCGAAGAGTTTGATCTCGACGATATCGAAATCATCGAAAGCAAAGTTTTCGCCTGATCGTTTCAAACGCTTCCTCGGCGTTACGTCGAGGGAGCCGTCCCCTTCCTCTGACTGGGCAACCACATGGCTCACTTCGTTAAGCCCGAACCGATTGGTGTGGGTATCCAGTACAACCCCGAGATTCTCGACTGGTTTCCGTTTGAGGACATCGAAGTCGATGTGCTGGAAATCCTTCTCGACAACATCATGGCCCCCATGGACGGCCCGCAGATTATCAGGCCCGCAGCCAAGGAGATGATCAATCGGCTGGCTGAGAAGTTCACCTTGCTGGCGCATTCCAATTACGGTTGCGATTTCGGTTTCAGCCCTCTCGAAGAAACCGCCGCGGTGCAACGCCATGTGCCCCTGGCCAAAATGCTGAACAGCCCATGGGTCGCCAACCATTGTTTCTATGGCGACAACTCCTGGCTGGACATCTGGAGCAGCCCGCTGCAGTTTTCCAATGCCGAGGTGCTCCGTTGTGCCGAACGCGCAAAGATGTTGCAGGCCCATTACGGGATGCCGCTGGCCCATGAAAACGCTGCTTATTACCTGCAATGCCCGGGCGCGGAAATGCGTGAAGCTGAGTTCCTGGCCCGGTTCGTACAGCAGTCCGGCACCTTTTTGCACCTGGACTTGCACAACATCTACACCAATCACTTGAACCTGAAAAATTTCGACTTGCGCGACTACCTCGACACCTTGCCATTGGACAAGGTGATCTCGGTGCATCTGGCGGGTGGCAGTTGGCACGAAGGGCTTTACCACGACTGGCATGACTCGTGTGTGCCTGAACCTGTCTGGGATCTATACGAGGAGCTTATGTCTCGTACCCAGCCTTCGGCGATCATCCTGGAATACCAGGGGCAGGCCCACCATGCGCTGACACGGGTGATGGACGCCAACGACGAACACATGATCGTCACCGATGTGCGCCGCGCACAGAAAATCTGGAATCACTACACCAAACCGGTTAAGGAGCTGATGCATGGATGCTGAGCAGGTCTGGAAGCTGTGGCGACGCCTGCTACGCGATGAAACACTGCAGCAGCAGTTGTACGAGGCCCAGGGGGCGACTCAATGGCTGGAGCATTATCCCGATGACGAGCGGGCGATTTTGCAGGTGTATGCCAGTCAGTTTGAGAGAGTGAAATGGTTCGTCGAGAACTATCAGTTCCGCTTGGTCAATTCGTTTATCAACGCGCTGGAAACCGGTGCCCCGTTGACGTTGCGCGCGTTGCTCAACATCGGGCTGGATCTGCCTGAACTGTCCAAGGCATTTCTGCGGCAACAAAATTGGCTCGATTATGGGCCAAGAGTTTATGGCTATTGCGATGCGGCGCTGGGGTTTCTGCTCGAGCGCCAGGAACTCGCTGATTACCCGCAGATCCGTGACCTGATGGGGCTTGAGCGCGAATGTGTGCGCCTCTACACCGGACTTGTGGAAACCAGCGCCGTGGTGCCGGGCCATTATCAGCGCACCGACGGTGCACGCATTTACCAGAGTAGCTATGCGCTGTCGCAGTGGTTGCGCGACAAAAGCCTGTTGGGGCGTAGCAGCCCGGAGGAAACCAGCCAACACATCCTGGTGTATTTACCTGACCCTGAGGCCCGCCATAAATTTACGCTCATAAGCCCGCGCGCGGCGCATCTCTATAGATGCCTGGAGCAACCGCAGTCACTCGCCACTTTGATGCAGATACTGAGTTCCTCCCCCACCGCGCAACTCAGCAGTGAAGACCTGTCATTGCTCGGTAAACTGCAGCAACTCAACGCAATCAGGATGCCGGTCTAGAACATGGAAAGCTCACAATACTTCTGGCTGCGCTCGACCGGATTTCCCATTCATCACTTGACCGATCTGGGCCGGTTCGCCGACCTGCCATCGTGCCGTGTCTTTGAACAAAACTTCCGCTCACTGCAGGCGTTGAAGGCAACGTTGCTTGAGAAAGCCAACGCGCACTCACCGCAGGCCTGCCGCAAGCTCATCCGCAAACTCAACGAGCACCAGGTCCTGCAACTCTCTGATCTGCCGGAAGTACTGCGCGAACCACTGGCCGAGTCTTTGCAGCAATGGAACGGCTTATTGGAGCGGACGGCGGCACGTGAAGAGGCAGCCGAGGAATATGACGCCTATCTGGAAAGTGCCCGCCAAGGGTTGATCGACTTCCTGGATGACGACGCAGTCGCCGAGGCTTTATTCATATCTAACCCCTCGGCGATGACACGTATCCGTGAGCTGGTCCGGGATCGGCACGGCAGAAACGATACCCGCAAAAAACAGAAGCTGCGTTTGGGCTGGAGTTACGCGCAACGTTTTTGCGCCAAGAACGATACCTCAAGTTTTTTCGGACCTTTGGCCTGGGGCCGGTTCGATGCCAACCAGGCTGACAATGTACGTCTGACCCAAGGTGACACGGCGTGGATCAAGGAGCGCCACACATTCTTCGAGAACTGGGTGGTGCAGCGGCTCGTCGAACAGATTAACCGGCAATGTCCAGACACCGACCGAATGCCGTTGCAGCTCAATACCGGTTGCTATCTGCAAGAGCAGATCCTGTTCATGCCGATTGGCAAAAGCCAGCGCCTCACCCCGCAAACCGCTCGGGTATTGCACTACATCAGCGACCAACAGGGTCAAGAGCCCACGTTTGCAGGTATGTTGAGCGCCTGTCCGGAAGTCGCGCCCAGCACTCTGCGCGACCTGCTGGAGCACTTGGTGAGCAAACGGATCGTGCGCCGAGGCTGGCAAGTATCGCCTCGCGAGCGAAGCCCCATCGCGCGGCTGCAGCGCTGCCTGGTCGACGCGCAAGTGTCCGCTGATTTCGGCCTGGCCTGGCAATCGCGCCTTGAAGCATTGGAAGGCTTGCGCCGGGATTATGCCCACGGCGACCTGATGCGCCGGACCGAATGCCTGGAGGGTTTGAACCAGCTGCTTGGCGAGGCTGGGGTGGACCTCAGCCGAGAAACCGGCGCCATGTATGTCGGACGTTACCCGGTGTACGAAGATTGTTCGAGAAACATAGACATCAGCCTTGGCCAGGCCATGCTCAGCCAGGTCAATGAAGAACTGGCGCCGCTGATGCGCATCAATCAGTGGCTGATCAAAGCCATCGCGCATCAACTCAATGAGGCTTTCATTGAAGTCTGGGAACAGCGCCAGACTGCCAGCCCCGATCAGCCAGTTGATTTTCTCGACCTGCTCAACACCCTCGCGCCTCTGTTACCTGCACTTGAAGCGCGCCTCATCCTCGATCTCGAGCAGCGCCTGGAAACAGCCTGGACGCAAGTGCTGCAGGACTTCCCGGACCATCCCGAGGTACAACTTTGCGCGGCGGACATCGAACGCCTGATCACTTTGCTCAATAACGATCTGAATGTTGCTGGCTTCGAGGTGTTCGGCAGCGACTATCATTCTCCGGATATCCTGCTCTCCAGCGCGTCGGTCGAGGCCTTCAATCGCGGCGACTACCAAATCATCGTGGGTGAAGTGCATCCGGCAGTCCATACTCTGAGCCAGCCCGTCGCCGCGCCGTTCGGACCGTTCAATACTCAGATAAACCAACAGGTAGAGGCGTTATTCCAACGCCCTCGTCTGGTATTGGCTGACTCGCCCGAAAGCTATCAACGCTCCCACATCGACTGGCCTTTGCAGCCCTCATATTTGCAACTGGTGCTGCCGTCTGGCGGCGGTTGTGTCGCGGCGCATCAACAGTTTGCCGCCGGCAGGGCAAAAGTGCTGCGGGTGAACGGTCGCCTGCAAGTGGTCGATGCCCTGGGTCAGTTCAGCGAAGACTTGCTGTGCGTGTATTCCACCCCCATGCATCGGCTGGGCTTCGCCTTGGCTGGCAGCGCCGTGGCCAAACACGAACACCGACGTATCTGGTTGGGCCGCACCCTCTACAAGCGCGCTTCCTGGCTATTTACCAGCGATCTCCTGCCAGAGCCGAAGGGCTCGGTCGACGAGCTTGAGCACACCCTGCAATGGCGTGCCTGGGCCGCCGTCAACGGTTTGCCCCGTTATGCCTTCGTCAAGATTGATACCGAACCCAAACCGCTGTTCCTCGACTTCGATAATCCGTTGTCCTTCGACGGCATCACCAATGCGCTGAAAAATGCTGGTCACGTAAAGTTCTCTGAAATGCGACCGTGCCCCGATGAACTTTGGCTTGAAGAGGTGCGGGGGCGTTTCTGCTGTGAAATACGCACAACCTTTTCCACATGCGAGGCTTCGACATGAGTAATGAGAATACAGGCTCGTGCGCCAAGGCCGACCAGGAAATCAAGCACACGTTTTTGTACCTGTTCTTGACCATATTCATCCCGTTTGGCCTCGGCCATTTTGTGTCGTACCTGTTTCGCACGGTCAATGCCTTGATTTATGTGGACCTGGAACGGGAACTGAACCTGCCCCCCAGCAGCCTGGGTCTCCTGACCGGCGTGTATTTTCTGACCTTCGCTGCGGCGCAGATTCCGCTCGGTGTCATGCTCGACCGCTACGGTCCGCGCAGCGTGCAGGCACCTATGCTGCTGTTCGCCGTGTTGGGCTCTCTGATTTTCAGTTTCTCCCATACCGAACTGGGTCTGATCATTGGTCGCGGTCTGATCGGCCTGGGTGTCGCTGGTTCTCTGATGAGTGCGATCAAGGCGTGCGCCATCTGGTTGCCCGCCGAACGCCTGCCGTTGAGTACGGCATGCCTGTTATCGGTAGGCGGCCTGGGCGCCATGGCGTCCACCACGCCCTTGCATGAACTGCTCAAGTGGATCTCATGGCGTGAAGCATTCTTGATCCTGGCGCTACTGACTTTGTTCGTCTGCGTGGTCATTCATTTCAGCGTGCCGCGCACCTACAAACCCAAACACACCACTCTCGCCGAAATGTCCAAGGCCGTGGGGACGCTGTATTCCTCGTGGGTATTCTGGCGACTGGCGTTGTACTCGGTATTTGCCCATGCGATCTATATGTCGGTGCTGTCGCTGTGGATGGGACCGTGGCTACGCGATGTCGCCCAGTTGAGCGAATCCAGCATGGCCAATACCCTGCTCTGGGGCACCGTGGCGATGGTTGCAGGCTCGCTGGCCTTCGGCTCGATCACAGATTACCTGCGGCGCTTTGGCGTTCAACCGATCATGGTATGCGGCGCCGGGGTTTCGATTTTCATCGTATTTCAATCGCTGATGATCAGCGGACTGCCTGTATCGCCGCTGTTGATTGCTATGGGTTTCAGCTTCTTCGGCACCTCGACGACCATGAACTACGCGATCGTAGCTCAGTCGGTATCGCCTGAGCTGGCCGGGCGGGTCAGTTCGTCGTTCAACCTGGTGGTGTTCGTGCTGGCGTTCGTCTTGCAATGGTTGATGGGGGAAATTTTGAACCTGTGGCCGGCAACTGGGCATGGGCACCCGGTAGAGGCTTATCAGTGGTCGCTGGGAGTGATGATTGCGTTGCAGGTGCCGGGGGTGTTGCTGTGGCTGAGTTTTAAGCCGTGGGAACTGAAAACAGCGACGGCGCGGTAAACCAGGACTGCCAGATCGTTTTCGTTCAGAAGCCGACTCGAAAAAAAAACCCGCATGTGCGGGTTTTTTTTGGGGTGCAGCTAGAATCAATCCCAGCTCAACGCCCCACCAGTCTGATACTCAATAACCCGAGTCTCAAAGAAATTCTTCTCTTTCTTCAAGTCCATAATCTCGCTCATCCAAGGGAACGGGTTAGTCGTCCCTGGATACTCTTCTTTCAAACCGATCTGCGACAAACGACGGTTAGCGATGAACTTCAGGTAGTCCTCCATCATCGCCGCGTTCATGCCCAGTACGCCGCGAGGCATGGTGTCACGCGCGTATTCGATCTCCAGCTGCGTACCCTGCAGAATCATCTGGGTCGCTTCTTCCTTCATCTCGGCATCCCACAGGTGTGGGTTTTCGATTTTGATCTGGTTGATCACGTCGATGCCGAAGTTCAGGTGCATGGACTCGTCGCGCAGGATGTATTGGAACTGCTCGGCGACGCCGGTCATTTTGTTGCGGCGGCCCATGGACAGGATCTGGGTGAAGCCGCAGTAGAAGAAGATGCCTTCCAGAACGCAGTAGTAGGCGATCAGGTTGCGCAGCAGTTCTTTGTCGGTGTCCGGGGTGCCGGTTTCGAACTTCGGATCGGAGATCGAGCGGGTGTACTTCAGGCCCCAGGCTGCCTTTTTGGCGACCGATGGGATCTCGTGGTACATGTTGAAGATTTCGCCTTCATCCATGGCCAGCGATTCGATGCAGTACTGGTAGGCGTGGGTGTGGATCGCCTCTTCGAAAGCCTGGCGCAGGATGTACTGACGGCATTCCGGGTTGGTGATCAGGCGGTACACGGCCAGGACCAGGTTGTTGGCAACCAGGGAGTCGGCGGTGGAGAAGAAGCCGAGGTTACGCATGACGATGCGGCGCTCGTCGTCGGTCAGGCCTTCCGGGTTTTTCCAGAGGGCGATGTCGGCGGTCATGTTGACTTCTTGCGGCATCCAGTGGTTTGCGCAACCGTCCAGGTACTTCTGCCAGGCCCAGTCGTACTTGAATGGCACGAGTTGGTTGAGGTCGGCGCGGCAGTTGATCATGCGCTTTTCGTCAACGGCGACACGGGCGGAGGCGCCTTCGAGCTCGGCGAGGCCTTCGGCAACGTCGAGGGAGTTCAGTGCAGCCTTGGCGCGGGCGACAGCGGCCGAGTCGTCGGCGGTCACGGCGCGGGCTTCCAGCGCGGCGGCGCCGCCGGCGTTGTCGAGGCGGTCCATGTTGGCTTCGCTAGCGTGGCCGGCGTTGGCGCCTTTCACTGCTGCTACTTCACTGTCTTCTTTGTCGAATTCGTCCCAGCTCAGCATGACGTGTCGTCTCCTGCGTGAGGGCCTGTGCCCGTGTGAAACCTGATTGGTTGGTTTTTCACACGGTCGTACAGACCGCGTTGGATGTCGTTTTTTGCAGCGATGCACGCAGGCAAATAAACAGAAATTTTGACGGGTTCCGAGAGCCTCTGATGGGCGCAATCAGCGTTGAACGCTGCTGCGGGGCTTCAGAATGGCTTTTGCTCCCTGTAAGGGAATATTGCTGACCCGTATGGGGCGGCATTATAGGGAAAAAAACACGGCTGTGCTGAGGCGAATCCGCGCATGGAGCGGTCGAGGAGGGTGGTTTTTCGACGAGAGTGAGGGTTTACAGGGCTTTGCCGGGGATAGATTTTTTTTCGTAAAAATCTCGCTATTGTGAATTTGCTCAAAAAACGAACAAAAAAACCGCTTTTTCACTACATCTAGTGTTTTGCAAGCATTTTTACCGGCTTCAAACACAACTAGCCCGACCGAAGTCGGGCTGGAATCGACCCTCAATGAAGCGCTGAGAGATCCAATTCGGTGCAGTCTCAAACATCAATTGGTACAGCCGTTACCCATGATGCTGTAACGCAGGATGTGACGCTGACCTTTGGAGTCGTCGTATTCCATTTTGGCTGGAACCACTTCGCAGACATTCGGAACTTCGCTCATGGAAACAACTTTGGCGATGTCCAGGTGAGTCGAGTAAGTGTATTCCTCAACAACCGGTTGTTGCTGCGCGACATCAGTCGGAACCTCATCTGCCATGGCGGTTGCGCACAGACTGCTGAGGGCCAGAACCAATAAAGCTTTCATTTCAGATTTACCTTTTTGAGGTCGAGTGGGGTCACGCAACCTTTTTAGGGTTGCGTGTGGAACTTCATCATTTGCAGTTATTACTGGAGAGCTGGATTAACGGCCTTCGTGGGGGCTGTAACGTTGTTAATCGCGTTTGCCTTGTCGGCGAGGTGAATTTTAGGGAGATGGGGCGGGGGTAAACAGAGCGGGTTTTGATAAACACCTTTGGCAGATTTGGTAACAATCCCCGAAATCCCCCTGTAGGAGCTGCCGAAGGCTGCGATCGTTTGATCTGGATGTTTAGACGCAAGATCAAAAGATCGCAGCCTTCGGCAGCTCCTACAGGCGGCGTGGGGCATGGGGTTGAGGGTTTTGGTTCGGTATCGCCACGACTTGTAGGGGCTTGTTACTACCATCGTCGAATGGTTCTATGGCCCCCGCCCCGTTACAACAGGGTCATACAAAAACAACTATTACACCGAGGTAGGAAAGATGAGTGCGGCTTCTCTGTATCCCGTTCGTCCCGAGGTTCTGGCTAACACGCTGACTGACGAGGCGACCTACAAAGCCATGTACCAGCAGTCGGTCGTCAACCCTGACGGCTTCTGGCGCGAGCAAGCCAAGCGTCTCGACTGGATCAAGCCTTTCACCACGGTGAAACAGACGTCGTTCGACGATCACCATGTCGACATCAAATGGTTTGCCGACGGCACCCTGAACGTTTCCTACAACTGCCTCGACCGTCATCTGGCCGAGCGCGGCGATCAAGTCGCGATCATCTGGGAAGGCGACGATCCATCCGAAAGCCGTAACATCACCTACCGCGAACTGCACGAGCAAGTGTGCAAACTCGCCAACGCCTTGCGTGGTCAGGACGTGCACCGCGGCGACGTGGTAACCATTTATATGCCGATGATTCCCGAAGCCGTGGTCGCCATGCTGGCCTGCACCCGGATCGGCGCGATTCACTCGGTGGTGTTCGGCGGTTTCTCGCCGGAAGCCCTGGCCGGTCGCATCATTGACTGCAAATCGAAAGTGGTGATCACCGCTGACGAAGGCATCCGTGCCGGCAAGAAGATTTCCCTCAAGGCCAACGTCGACGACGCGCTGACCAACCCGGAAACCAGCAGCATCCAGAAAGTCATCGTGTGCAAGCGCACCGGCGGCGACATCAAGTGGAACCAGCATCGCGACATCTGGTACGAAGACCTGATGAAAGTGGCGGGCACCGTCTGCGCGCCGAAAGAGATGGGCGCGGAAGAAGCGCTGTTCATCCTTTATACCTCCGGCTCCACCGGCAAGCCGAAGGGCGTGCAGCACACCACTGGCGGTTATTTGCTGTACGCGGCGATGACCCACGAGCGCGTGTTCGACTACCGCCCAGGCGAAATCTACTGGTGCACCGCCGACGTCGGCTGGGTCACTGGCCACAGTTACATTGTCTACGGCCCGCTGGCCAATGGCGCGACCACGTTGCTGTTCGAAGGCGTGCCGAACTATCCGGACATCACCCGAGTGGCGAAGATCGTCGACAAGCACAAGGTCAACATCCTCTACACCGCACCCACCGCGATTCGCGCGATGATGGCCTCGGGTCAGGCCGCCGTTGAAGGTGCGGATGGCAGCAGCCTGCGTCTGCTCGGTTCGGTCGGCGAGCCGATCAACCCGGAAGCCTGGGACTGGTACTACAAGAATGTCGGTAAGTCGCGTTGCCCGATCGTTGATACCTGGTGGCAGACTGAGACCGGCGGCAATATGATGGGCCCGTTGCCGGGTGCCCACGCGCTGAAGCCGGGTTCGGCAGCACGTCCGTTCTTTGGTGTGGTGCCGGCGCTGGTCGACAACCTCGGTAACATCATCGAGGGCGAGGCTGAAGGCAATCTGGTGATTCTCGACTCGTGGCCAGGTCAGGCGCGCACGCTGTATGGCGATCACGATCGTTTCGTCGATACCTACTTCAAGACCTTCCGTGGCATGTATTTCACCGGTGACGGCGCGCGTCGTGATGCCGATGGCTACTACTGGATCACCGGGCGCGTGGATGACGTGCTTAACGTCTCTGGCCACCGCATGGGTACGGCCGAGATCGAAAGCGCGATGGTTGCGCATCCGAAAGTTGCTGAGGCGGCGGTGGTCGGTGTGCCGCATGACATCAAGGGGCAGGGCATTTATGTCTATGTCACGTTGAAGAATGGCGAGGAGCCGACTGAGCAGCTTCGTCTGGAATTGAAGAACTGGGTGCGCAAGGAGATCGGCCCGATTGCTTCGCCGGATGTGATCCAGTGGGCGCCAGGGCTACCGAAGACCCGCTCGGGCAAGATCATGCGCCGGATTCTGCGCAAGATTGCCACGGCGGAATATGACGGGTTGGGGGATATCTCGACCCTGGCGGATCCGGGTGTGGTGCAGCATTTGATTGATACGCACAAGACCATGAATGTTGCTTAAGCATTCGGCTTGATGCATTGAAAAGCCCCGTCCGGTGTTTGCCGGGCGGGTTTTTTTTGTGTCTGGGGGTTTTGTGGTGGCTGGGCGGGCCTCTTCGCGAGCAGGCTCGCTCCCACAGTTTGACCGAGTACCTTCCGATCGTTCCCACGCTCTGCGTGGGAATGCCTCCCTCGACGCTCTGCGTCGGCTCCGGGGACGCGGAGCGTCCCTTGCTGCATTCCCACGCAGAGCGTGGGAACGATCGGGGGGTCAATAATTATCGATCTCCCCCGTAAGACATTTCCCCCTGTTACCCAACACCTTCCACGTAACCGAATGTGTAACCGCCCGCCCCGGAGCGGGGCAAAGGGAAACGCATTGCCCCGTTTTAGAGCCTCGAAACCCCCGGTGAAAAATAAGACACAACGCTGCGCTTGCCGGATTAGAAGGGTTTGCGAATAATAGGCCCGCAATTTGCAGCATAGATCGGTTCACTGTCTTTCGCTCTTGCATGAAATTGCAAGGCTGTCAATGTGCTCAAGTCGCTTTCTCTGTGCATCTGTAATTAGTTGTCGCATTGAAGAAATATCGGCTTCGGGCCTGTCGTTAGAATGCCGATCACTCGCTCATCGTGGCTGACGTTGAAATCTCCGACGGTTTCAATGGGAAATTTCCCACCGATGCAGCAACCGATTTCCCGATTCACCCATTCGCATATTGGGCTGTCGCTCACTCTGCCGTTTTTGCCCTTTACCGATGGAGTCCCAAGATGAAGAAACTTGTGCTGCTTGGCGCCCTGGCACTGTCCGTGCTGTCGATGAACGCCTTCGCTGACGAAAAACCTCTGAAGATCGGTATCGAAGCGGCTTACCCTCCGTTCGCTTCGAAAGCACCGGACGGCAGCATCGTCGGTTTCGACTACGACATCGGCAACGCTCTGTGCGAGCAGATGCAGGTCAAGTGTGTGTGGGTCGAGCAAGAGTTCGACGGTCTGATTCCAGCACTGAAAGTGCGCAAGATCGACGCGATCCTGTCGTCCATGTCGATCACTGAAGATCGCAAGAAGTCGGTCGACTTCACCAACAAGTACTACAACACCCCGGCACGTCTGGTCATGAAGGCCGGTACTCAGGTCAGCGAAGGTCTGGCTGAGCTGAAGGGCAAGAACATCGGCGTGCAACGTGGTTCGATCCACGAGCGTTTCGCCCGCGAAGTCCTCGCCCCGCTGGGTGCCGAGATCAAGCCGTACGGCTCGCAGAACGAAATCTACCTCGACGTGGCTGCCGGTCGCCTCGACGGTACCGTGGCTGACGCTACTCTGCTGCAAGATGGCTTCCTCAACACCGACGCCGGCAAAGGCTTCGCGTTTGCAGGTCCTGCGTTCACCGACGTCAAATACTTCGGCGACGGCGTAGGCATCGCAGTCCGTAAGGGTGACGCCCTGAAAGACAAGATTAACGCGGCCATCGCGGCCATCCGTGAAAACGGCAAATACAAGGCAATCCAGGACAAGTACTTCGCCTTCGATATCTACGGCAAGTAAAACGTCTCTGCGACAAGTCCGAAATGGCGCAAGCAACAGGATCTCTGCGGTTTGCGCCATTTTTTCATCCCAACTTTCGAGGACCTGAATCATGTTGAAAGGCTACGGGGCTGTCATCCTCGATGGCGCATGGCTGACGCTTCAGCTCGCCTTGTCGTCCATGGCTCTGGCCATCGTTCTCGGGCTGATTGGTGTCGCGTTACGCCTGTCGCCGGTGCGCTGGCTGGCGTGGCTGGGCGATCTTTATTCCACGGTGATCCGCGGGATTCCTGATCTGGTGCTGATCCTGCTGATCTTTTACGGCGGTCAGGATTTGCTCAACCGCGTCGCACCGATGCTCGGCTATGACGATTACATCGATTTGAATCCGCTGGCCGCCGGCATCGGCACCCTCGGTTTCATCTTCGGTGCGTACCTGTCGGAAACCTTCCGTGGCGCGTTCATGGCCATTCCAAAAGGTCAGGCCGAAGCGGGCATGGCGTACGGCATGAGCAGTTTTCAGGTGTTCTTCCGGGTGATGGTGCCGCAGATGATTCGCCTGGCGATTCCGGGCTTCACCAACAACTGGCTGGTTCTCACCAAGGCCACCGCGCTGATTTCCGTGGTCGGTCTGCAAGACATGATGTTCAAGGCCAAGCAGGCGGCAGATGCCACCCGCGAGCCTTTCACCTTCTTCCTCGCAGTGGCGGCGATGTACCTGGTGATCACCAGTGTTTCGTTGCTGATCCTGCGTCAACTTGAGAAGCGCTACTCGGTAGGCGTAAGGGCGGCTGATCTATGATCTTCGACTACAACGTCATTTGGGAGGCCATGCCGCTGTACCTCGGCGGCCTGCTGACCACCCTCAAACTGCTCGCGCTGTCGCTGTTTTTCGGTCTGCTCGCGGCCCTGCCGCTGGGGCTGATGCGCGTCTCGAAGAACCCAGTCGTCAACGGCGCCGCGTGGCTTTACACCTACGTGATTCGTGGCACGCCGATGCTGGTGCAACTGTTCCTGATCTACTACGGTCTGGCGCAGTTCGAAGCGGTCCGCGAAAGCTTCCTGTGGCCATGGCTGTCCAGCGCAACGTTCTGCGCGTGCCTGGCCTTTGCGGTCAACACCAGCGCCTACACCGCGGAAATCATTGCCGGCAGCCTCAAAGCCACGCCGAACGGTGAGATCGAAGCGGCCAAGGCCATGGGCATGTCGCGCTTCAAACTGTACAAGCGCATTCTGCTGCCATCGGCCCTGCGCCGGGCACTGCCGCAGTACAGCAACGAAGTGATCATGATGCTGCAGACCACCAGTCTGGCCTCCATCGTGACCTTGATCGACATCACTGGCGCAGCGCGCACGGTCAACGCGCAGTTCTATCTGCCGTTCGAGGCGTACATCACCGCTGGCGTGTTCTACCTGTGCCTGACGTTCATTCTGGTCAAGCTGTTCAAACTGGCCGAGCGTCGCTGGTTGAGCTACCTGGCCCCGCGGAAGCACTGATATGGAGCGCATCGACCACGTATTGCCGTGGAGCCACTTGGGCAGCGAGCGCAAGATTTCGGTCTTTCGCTTCGGTCGCGGCGAGCGCAAGGCCTATATTCAGGCCAGCCTGCACGCTGACGAATTGCCGGGCATGCGCACCGCCTGGGAGCTGAAAAAGCGCCTCGGCGAACTCGAAGCCAAAGGCCTGCTCAACGGTGTCATCGAGCTGGTGCCAGTCGCCAACCCCTTGGGTCTCGGGCAATTGCTGCAAGGCAATCACCAGGGCCGTTTCGAGGCCGGCAGTGGCAAGAATTTCAATCGTGATTTCGTCGAACTGAGCGCGCCGGTTGCGGCCGCTTTAGCCGACAATCTCGGTGACGATCCGCACGCCAATGTGCGCCTGATTCGTCAGGCCATGGCCGATCACCTGGCGGCATTGCCAGAGGCGAGCAGCCAGTTGCAAGGCATGCAGCGCGTGTTGCTCAGCCATGCCTGCACAGCCGACGTGGTGCTGGACTTGCACTGCGATGCCGAAGCCGCACTGCACATGTACGCGTTGCCGCAGCATTGGCCGCAGTGGCGCTCACTGGCCGCGCACCTGAATGTGAAGGTCGGATTGCTCGCGGAAGATTCCGGCGGCAGCTCGTTCGATGAGGCTTGTTCGCTGCCATGGCTGCGTCTGTCGCGGCAGTTCCCTGATGCGCAGATTCCACTGGCGTGTCTGGCAACGACCATTGAGCTGGGCGGTCAGGCCGATACCGGTCGCGCCGAAGCTTGCGCGTATGCTGAAGGCATTCTCGCCTTCCTCGCCGAGCAAGGTTTGATCACCGGCGAGTGGCCGAACCCGGCGCACGAGGCCTGTGAAGGCATGCCGTTCGAAGGCACCGAGTTGCTGTTCGCGCCGCATCCGGGCGTCGTAAGTTTTCTGCGCAAGCCCGGCGAGTGGGTCGAGGCCGGCGACGAGATTTTTGAAGTGATTGATCCTCTGTCCGATCGGGTCAGCACGGTGTGTGCTGGTACCTCCGGGGTGCTGTTTGCCATTGAACGGCTGCGTTATGCCCAACCCGGTTTCTGGCTGGCCAAGGTGGCGGGGCGCGAAGCGCTGCGTCACGGGCGCTTGCTCAACGACTGACTGACTGTTTTTGTGAGAACCGACCGCATGTACAAACTTGAAGTCCAAGACCTGCATAAACGCTATGGCAGTCACGAAGTGCTCAAGGGCGTGTCCCTGAAAGCGGCAGCCGGCGATGTGATCAGCATCATCGGCTCCAGTGGCTCCGGCAAAAGTACTTTCCTGCGCTGCATCAACCTGCTCGAGCAGCCGCACGCGGGCAAGATTCTGCTCAACAACGAAGAGCTGAAACTGGTGGCGAACAAGGACGGCGCGCTGAAAGCCGCTGATCCGAAACAGCTGCAACGCATGCGTTCGCGCCTGTCGATGGTGTTCCAGCATTTCAACCTGTGGTCGCACATGACTGCTATTGAAAACATCATGGAAGCGCCGGTTCACGTACTGGGCGTACCCAAGTACGAAGCCCGCGAAAAAGCCGAGTACTACCTGAACAAGGTCGGTGTGGCCCATCGTAAAGACGCGTTCCCGGGGCACATGTCCGGTGGCGAGCAGCAGCGTGTGGCGATCGCCCGTGCGCTGGCGATGGAACCTGAGGTGATGCTGTTCGACGAACCGACTTCAGCCCTCGACCCGGAGTTGGTGGGAGACGTGCTGAAAGTCATGCAAGCGCTGGCTCAGGAAGGTCGCACCATGGTCGTGGTCACGCACGAAATGGGCTTTGCCCGTGAAGTGTCGAACCAGTTGGTGTTCCTGCACAAAGGTGTTGTTGAAGAAAGCGGCAACCCGCGTGAAGTGCTGGTGAATCCGCAGTCTGAACGTTTGCAACAATTCCTCTCGGGCAGTTTGAAATAAATCAGGGCTGCCGTTGTGCACCGCGATAGTGCATGCTTCGCAGCCAGTAGGCTGGCTTCAATTTCCTGTAGGAGCTGCCGAAGGCTGCGATCTTTTGATCTTCAACAACAAGATCAAAAGATCGCAGCCTCGTTTCACTCGACAGCTCCTACAGTTGATCGGTGTTGGTCTCAAGATTTGTGTTCATTTACGGGCTAGCATTGGCCCATGCCTTCATCACTGTTCTTCGTTTCGGATCGCCCGCCCATGACTGCCCATCGAATTGGTTTCCTGATTTGGCCCAGCACTAAAGCGTTGACGCTGGCGCTGGCGGAGGAAGCCTTGCGTGTTGCTCAGCGTGTGCACCCGGAGGTGGTTTACGAGCTGTCGTTCCTGCAGGCGGAAGCCGTGACCGCAGCGGCGGCCGAAGGCGCCTGGCAATTGCCCGGTGAAGCCTGGACCGGCAAACTCGAAAACTTCCAGAA
This sequence comes from Pseudomonas sp. Mb7, assembly GCF_054790525.1. Taxonomy (NCBI): domain Bacteria; kingdom Pseudomonadati; phylum Pseudomonadota; class Gammaproteobacteria; order Pseudomonadales; family Pseudomonadaceae; genus Pseudomonas; species Pseudomonas sp. Mb7. The sequence continues at coordinate 4,042,679 of NZ_CP186501.1, read as the reverse complement.
ACTGTTCCTGCTCGCTGACGAGCCGCCGACCACATTGGCGCCGGCACTGAGCAGTGCGCTCAAGCAATTGGTACGTGCGGGTACGGTCATCGGCGGTCTGTCGGCCGGTGTCTATCCGTTGGCGCAACTGGGGTTGCTCGACGGTTATCGTGCTGCCGTGCACTGGCGCTGGCAGGACGATTTCGCCGAGCGTTTCCCTAAAGTCATTGCCACCAGTCACCTGTTCGACTGGGATCGCGATCGCCTGACCGCGTGCGGCGGCATGTCCGTGCTTGATCTGCTACTGGCGGTATTGGCTCGCGATCACGGTGCAGAGTTGGCCGGAGCGGTTTCGGAAGAACTGGTCGTTGAACGCATTCGCGAGGGCGGCGAGCGTCAGCGCATCCCGTTGCAGAACCGTCTCGGCTCCAGCCATCCGAAGCTCACCCAAGCGGTGTTGCTGATGGAAGCCAACATCGAAGAACCGCTGACCACCGACGAAATCGCCCAGCATGTGTGCGTGTCCCGTCGCCAGTTGGAGCGGATCTTCAAGCAATACCTCAACCGTGTGCCGAGCCAGTACTACCTGGAGCTGCGCCTGAACAAAGCCCGGCAGATGTTGATGCAGACCAGCAAGTCGATCATCCAGATCGGCCTGTCCTGTGGCTTCTCCTCGGGGCCGCATTTCTCCAGCGCCTATCGCAACTTCTTCGGTGCCACGCCGCGGGAAGATCGCAACCAGCGGCGCAGCAGCAGCCCGTTCGAGTTGTCGTCAGTGCCGCCAGAACGTGGCTGACGGCGGGTCAGCTATGCCTTGTCGATGGTAATGGTCGCTCCTCGCCATCGGAAAAATCCGAATCCACGAAGTCGTCAAGTTCGCGCCGGACCCCCGTCCTCCATCTTTCGTTCATTTGCTCGTTAAACGCCGTGGTGTATCTGTCCAGGCGTTGCTGACTTTCCGGGTGAAGGGGGTTGTCGTCGAAGTTGTATTCGGTCACCGCGTCGCCGGGCTGTGAAGGAAACTCGCCTGGCAACTCGGTAATCGCGTTCCCGGACAAGTCCGCGCTCGTCAATCGAGGCAGCTCGAACAGACCGTCAGGCACCTTGCTCAAGGCGCAATTGCCGAGACGCAGATTGTCCAACTGCGGGAGATGCCTCAGGTCTGGAACAATGTTGAGCGGATTGTTGCTCAGGTCCACGGAACTCAGGTTTTTCCAGCCTGCGAAGGCCTCTGCAGCCGGTTCCGTCAGGGTGATTCCACAGTCGGGCAGATGCAGGCTGCGCAGCCTGTCCATAGCGAAGATCGGGGCGGGAATCTCGCCCAGCGGAAATTTGCGGATGTCGATGTCTTTGAGCTTGGGAAAAAGCTCCAGCAGACGATCAACCCGAGGCGGGGCGGACGCTTTGGTGGTCAGATTCAATTTTTCAATGTGGTCAAAGCGTGCGGTCAGCGGCGGCAGCTCACCGGTAAACGACAACTCGCAGTAAACCGCTGGATCTGTCAGGAACGTGGGCGTTAGGCGCAGTTCCTTTTCCAGGTTGAGCCTGAAGGTTTGGCGATTGAGTTTTTCCGTCGCTGCAGCGTCGTTCCCAAGTGGCATCTGCGTTACAGGATCGCTGGGAGGCTCATTTGCCCAGGTGCCCAGGCGGTCGAGCAGGCCGGTCAGCTCGGTTTTGCGGCGCATCAGCTCAAGACGTCCATCGGCCAGCGTACCCGGAAGGCTGTAGATAAGATCGTTGGCGTCGAAACCGGACAGCGATGGGTAAAGACTTTGAGCCAGTTCGATGTCGTCCTGTCGAGCGGAGATACCAAAGTTGTCGGCCTTGGCCTGGAAAGCGGCTTTGACTCGTTCTCTGGAAGCCTCTGACAGCGGGTTGCTGCCCAGTTCCATGCCGCGACCAGAATAACGCGTCAGTTCCGCCGGCAGTTCGATGATGTTGTTGTCGCTCAGCAACGCCACTTCCAGATGCGGCAGCTGTTCCAGCCCGGCAGGCACACTATCGATCCCGGTGTTGATCAGATCGATGAACGTCAGGTTTTGCAGGGCCGATACATCGGGCGTGGCCTGCAATGTGTTGCTGTACAAGTCCAGCGATTTCAATCGGGTCAGCGTGGACAGGATCGCTTGTCCTTCAGGATCCAGAGTGATCTGGCACTTGCTCAGCATCAACGTTTCGAGCGACGACAGGCTTTGAAGCGCTTGAGGTATGCGGCCGAGGCCGAAGCCCTGCAGTTCCAGTCCCTGCAATCCGCTGAAGCTTCTGAGAAAACCTCCGGAAACCTTCAGCCCTGGATTGCCCTGAAGATTGAGATGCGTGATGTGAGTGAAATCGGTGCTCAGCTCCGGTAACTCACCGGTAAACGCCGGCTTGGCATCGAAAGTGTTGAACCGTAGTGCTGAATTGTCGTTACGCCGGCCGCGCCAGAGTTGCTCAAGCTTGTCGCTGAATTCTTGTCTGGCGGCGAGTTCTGTGGCTTTTTCCTGAGCAGTCCATGGCAGTTCAGTCAACGGATTGTTGACCGGCAGACGCTCACGCCACGCGTTGAGATCACCCATCATTCGGGCGATTTCTGCCTCCCAACTGAGCAGTTGAGTCGTGCCGGCCAGCAATGTCCCGGGCAGGCGATAAATCATGTTGATGGCCGCGTTGTCACCCAGTCGCGGGAACAGTCTTTGCGCCATGGCAATGTCAGCCGATGCCGGTTTGACCCGGAAGTTGCGTCCCTGTGTGGCGTAGTAGCGCTTGATGCGCTCGCGAGCATTCAAGGACAGCGGATTATCGTTCAGATATACGCCGTCGGCCTGATCGGCACTCAAGCTGAAAAAAGTGTCCGGCAGCTCGGTGATGTTGTTGTTATTGAGATGGAGAATTTCAAGAGCCGGATGCTCGGCGATACCCTCGGGCACGCTGCTGATATCTGTATGGGCAAGTGAAACGCTCGTCAGGTTTGGCAAGGCGTTCAAATCAGGTGCGATTGTCAGCGGGTTGTGGCTCAGATCGAGCAACTGCAGTTTGGACATGGCACCGAGCAGTTGCTGCCCTTCAGGCGTGAATGTCAGCGCGCAGTCAGTCAGTTTGAGCTCTTTGAGATCCTTGAGGCGCCCGACGAATGAGGGGATGTCATCGAGCGCGAAGGCTTTCAGTTCCAGCGCCTGAAGATTCGGGAACAAGGCAGCAAATGAATCGATGCCTGTGGTCGTTGCATTGCCTGCAAGCTTGAGGCTTGTCACGTGATCGAAGTTCACAGTCAGGCGGGGCAGTTCGCCGAAGAACTTCAGGTCTGTCGCAAAAGACGCGGTGCGCGCGCCGGTGTCAATTGACCTTTCACGCCAGAAATCCTCCATGAGCTCCTTGAAGGCGGAACGCGCGTCTTGTTGCTCCAGACGCTCGCCTTCGCTAAGCACCTGACCTGTAACCGGGTGCGCTGATGGAGTTTCCAGTGCCCAGCGCGCCAGATCCTCGCGCATCTGTTGCAGCTCCGCTCTCCAGCGCACGAGTTGTTTTCGACCGCCGGCCAGGTCGCCAGGCAAGTCGTAGATCATCTCGCTGGCCTCTTGGGCGTTCAGACCGGGAAACAACTGCCGGGCGAGGGCAACGTCTTGCTCGTCAGCCAGTACGTCAAAGTCGTTTCGATGGCTGCGGAAGTAATTCTTGATCTGGTCGCGGGAGGCTGCCGATAGCGGGTTGTCGGCAAGGTCAATGGCGTCACTGCGATCGGCGGGAAGGTCGAACAGCGCGTCAGGCAGTTGCGTGATGCGGTTCCCCGCAAGCACCACGGTTCGAAAACCTGGATGGCTGGTCAATCCTTCAGGCACGACGGTCAGCCCGCAGTTGGACAGGTCGAGATCGTCCAGTTGGGGCAGCAGGTTCAGGTCGGGGAACGTCCCCAGCGGATTGTTACTCAAGTTCAGCGAGTCGAGGCTGTCGAGTGAAAGCAGCACAGCCTGATTTTCCGGGGTCATGACCACGCCACAATTTTTCAGCTCCAGGTCGGTCAGTCGAGGCAGTTTTACTTCGCCAAGCGCAAGCGGCTCCAGTTCGAAGCCGTTCATTTTCAGCTCGGCCAGGTTCGGGAAGCACTCGACGAAGCGCAGGGCGTTGGTGATATTGGCGTTGCCGTTGAGGTCCAGCCGGGTAACGTGCTCGAAACCGGCGCTGAGCGTCGGCATATCCCCCGTGAACGTTGCCGTTGCCCTGAGTACTTTGAGGCGGTAGTAGCCGGGCGGGCTGCGCCAGAGCTGCTCGATCTGTTGCGCAAAGGATCGCCTGGCGTCCAGTTCGCGGGTTTGTGCTTCAAGGGGCAGACGTTCGCCCGTCTCAGGGTCAAGGACGGCGGCCTGGTTGGTCCATTGATTGAATTCGAGATTCAGGGCGCCGAGTTCATCTTCCCAGCGCGACAACTGTGCACCGAATTCGGCCAACGGCCCGGGCAGTCGGTACAACACCTGTGTAGCTTTTTCAGCATCAAGGGCTGGGAACAAGGCGATCGTGCGCTGCAGATCTTCCTGCACAGGCCGTACACCGAAGTACTTTCCGGTGTGCTCGAAGAACACTTTCACCCGTTCGCGAGAGGCCGCACTCAACGGGTTGTCAGCAAAGGTGTAACCGTCGCTGAGGGAGCTGGGCAGGTTGAAAAACCTTTCCGGTATCCGGGTGATGCGGTTGCGATCGAATTGCGCCGAGATCAGGCGTGGATGATCCAGCAAATCGTCGGGCACCGTGTAAATACCGGTATTCGACAGATTGACGTAACGCAATGCAGGCATCGAGTGCAGGTCCGGCGGCAAGCCCAGCGCGTTGCCTTCCAGATCGAGCAGAGTGAGTTGCGGCATAGAGGCGAACACCGACTCGGTGACCGTTGTCAGGCTGACTCGGCAATCGCGTAATCTCAATTCGCGCAGCGAGCGCATCGAGGTCAGCGCTTGTGGCAGGCTTGGCAGGTTGAGGTTGCGCGCATCCAGAATCTGCAACTGACTGAAAGACTGCAAAAAGCGCTCGACCGAGGTGGTCATTGGGCTGCCATCAATGCCGAGCGAAGTGATATGACTGAAATCGCTCGAGAGGACGGGCAAGTCGCCGATGATGGCGTGCTTAAGCAGCACGGCGTGCCCGGCGGCGAAGCCCTGTTGATCGTAGTGCGTGACGTTCTCCCGTCGCCAGCTTTTGAGTAACTCGTCCCTGAGCAACCTGCGGTTCTGGATTTCGGCGCGCTTCTCCAGCGGCGTGAGCGCCATGCCGGTTTCGGGGTGAATGGCGGGCGGATTGTTGGCCCAGACATGCAGTTCGTTCTGCAATTGCAGGTAGTCATTTTGCAAGCGAAGTATCTCTGCGCGTGGGCCAGCGGGACTGCGTAGCATGCTTTCGGCGAGATAACCCACCTCATGGTTCGACATCCGCGGATAGAGCACCCGGATGTCTTCTTCGAGTGTGCGCGGTTGGGAACTGGGGCGCGGCGGACGTGGTGGCGCAGGGGGATAACCATCGGTCCCCAGCAGCCGCAGTGTGTCGACAGCCGACGGTTGGGTCGGCGTATCGCCGATCACCTGACGCAACTCGTTGCGCTCAAGCGTACGTTCGCGAATGGTCGCCTTCAGCGCCTGGCCCTGGCCAATCCGGATGTCGAGGTTCTGGCGCTCGCTGTCGGGTAATGCGTACAACAGGCTGGAATAGAAATCGCTGAACGAATGCAGCTGCTGCCCACGATCGTCGTAAGGTTGATATTGGCCATCGTCGCGGCGAACCAGAACCTTGTGTGCGGCTGCATCTTCACGGCCGATGGTGTCCAGTAACGGGCCCTCGTAGCGCCTGTCCCGGATCTCGATGCGTACATCGCCGCTCCAGCCTGGCAACAATTTGAGGCTGTGCAGCGCCAGAGAGTCGGAGTCGGAATTGCTCACCGAGTCCAGCTCCAGGCCTTCATAGGCGCGGGTAACGCGCACCTCCTGACTGGCCATCTGCATGAGTGCCTGCTGGCGTGCGGGCAATTGTCCTTCGCTGATCTGCAACAGTTCGCTGCCGGTCGCGGTATCGAGCAGTTCGCGGGTGATGCTGGCCGGCAGTTCGGGAGGGTGAGCCTTGAGTCGTGCCGCCAGCGGATCATCGAGGTGCTGAAGGGCCTGATAACGCGTCTCGAACAGCGCGCTCCTGTTGCGTTTGGCGAGATCGGCCACTTGCTTGCGCAGGTTCTGGCTGCGTACCTCGATGGACAGTGTCGGTCCCGCGAAGGGTTCGTTCAACAAGGCTTTGATCTGCGTCTCGTCGAGACTATAGAGCAGGGTTTTAAGCACGTCGTCACCGAGCAGGCTGTCCTGGCGCAGTTCGGTGACGGGCAGGCTTGCGTCCGCAGACGATTGCCACAGCTGCTGCCCTTGTCGATCGAGCAGACGCAGGCACTTATCGCTTGGCCAGCGCCCGTATTCGCTGAGCACCTGCAACTGTGTGACCGGATCAGCGCGCAAAAACTCTTCGGCGACATGGCTCTCGAGCTGATCGATGAAGCGTTGCAACTGCTGATCAATCTTGAAGCGCTGGATACTGTCGGCAAGCAAAGGCGGGACTTTTTCCTGATTGACATGCATTTTGCGCAACGCGTCTTCGCTGGTTCCGCTGATCCGCAAGACGGTTTCGCGCTCGTTCGGCGACAGGCTCTCGACGGAAGAACCGATACGGCGCAGAACCGTCTCGCCATCCCATTCCAGCGGTTGCTCGAGTTCAGTGTGCCAGGCGCCTTCGCCATTGTGGCGCACCACCGGTTGGTAAGCGTCGGGGCGGCTCGGGTGTTCAATGCGGTACTGCCCCGGCACCTGGCTTTCTTTTACTGCAAAGTGGGCATCCTCCAAGGGCAGCAGGCGCTTGCCCTGATGCGTGTGCAAACCCAGCGCATCGGGTTGCGAATCTGCCGTTGGAACCTGCGGGTGCTTGTAGCGTTCGAGATCCGGCTCCCAATAGCGGGTCTTGCCACTGGCCAGTTTTACCGGTTTGAAGCGGTCGATGAACGCCACGACTTCCTTGGGCAAAATCTTGCGGAACTCGGCCGCGCCAATCTTACCGCCCACGGCGAACAGGCCCAACTGGATCATCGATTCCACGGTGCCCATCAAGAGTTCCAAGGCTTCGGTCGTTCGCCCCTGCGCCCACTCGATGACGCCTTCGAACGCTTCATCGAGCATTTGATAGGCCATGTACGCCATCATGGCTTCACCCAGCACCGGCACGAACGGCGCAACGATCAGCGCGGCGGTCTGCACGATGGTGGAAATGATGTTGCTCACCGAGTCCCAGAAGGCCCAGCGCGCTTTTTGGTCGACCACCGCGGTGGGTACGGCGATCACCCTGGCGTCATTGAAGATCTTGTTCAGTTTCGCGTGATGGATGTGTTGCCAGAGATTGTCATGGAACGCGGTCAGCGTGGTTTGCAGATCCGGGCGCTCGACAGCGGTGTCGCGCCATGCGGGCAGCGAGCTGCCGGACTCGGGCGGGTGCCACATGATCTGGCTCAAGCGGCTATTGAGGGTGCTGAAGAAAACACCTCGATGTTCGTGGTTCACGAATCGGCTGAAAAACTGCTGGTAGTCTTTCGAGCGCAACTGGCGGGTCAGTTCAGCGACCAGGTCGTAGGTCGAGGCGTATTCCTTGAAAGGGTGCTCGGGATCATCGGGGACATAAGCCACCACCCTTGCCGGGTCTCGCGAGGCGTACAGGTCTGGGGCAAACACGACGATACCGGTCAGCGGTGCGCACAGCATCCCCATGTCATGGCACAACACCGCTGCCCCGCTGATGTACAGGCCTTTCATGCCGTCGAGCACGGCATCGATCAAGCGAAAATAGCTTTCCGACACATCGCGGTTCATCCGCGCCCACTGCAGGGCGGCTTTCATCGCGGCTTTCTGGCTGTCATCGATTTTGTTGCGCAGCACGGTGGCCACCATCGGATCGGTATAGCCGAGGTTGTCTTTGAGATGGGCCTTGTATCGCGCGCCGATGTCCAGTCTTCGGCACAATCGGGTGAAAGCGGCGATGCTCATTTTCGCCTTGATCGCCGGCAGGGGACTGAACTGGCCGCTGACGGTGGGACGAGTGACGAAGGTCGAGTCAGCTTCGAAGGCATCGTCACGGGTTTCCGATTCCTCGAAGTTGTGCAGCGCGGCCTCCAGTAACGACACGGTCCAGGCGCGCGTGCCGGTGCGGATCGGAAACCACGGAGTGGTTGCGGGGATGTACAGGCGCACGAAGGTGTTGCGCACATCCAGGTCCAGGCCGAACCAGTTTTTCAGTTCTTGCTGGAGCAAGGGCTCGGCAAAGGTGCTGGCGTCCTGCAAGTGCTCCAGGCTTTGATCGACCTTGCTTTGCGCGGCCCATTGCGTGGCGTTGAGGCTATTCATCTGCTGATGTTGCTCGGCAGGTGCCGACTGGAGAGTGAGGGACAGGCGCGGCAGGCTGTTCGTGAGTGCCAGGCGGCGAGTCGGTGTCGCGGCGCCGAGCCAATCGGGCAAGGCATTTTTCAGCGGCAGGTAATGATCGTCTGGATGCAGCGCGTTGTTCGTGGCGGTCGAGGCTGTCGGAGGGTGTCGCTGAGTCAGGTGCATGGGCCATTCCTTGGCGTTGAAAAGAACGCGCAGCAAATCAGCAACCGGCCACCCTTGTGCGGTACATATTTATATCTTTGTCGCAGGGTTGAGTTGGTATTCTCTGCAGCCTGCCGCAAATCGACGGTGCCAGTTAAACTGCGCCTTTGCGACGCTATATGTCGCATTGCCGTAAACCCGGGAAAATCCGGGGTTTGCGCTATAAGAAGTTGTCGCTTGGCGACAAGGCCGGGCTGAAAACTGTCCTTACAATCCTCACCAAGCTCGCCAGTTTCAGGCGAGTGTTCCTCTTCAGGAGACTCCGATGTCCGTTGAGCACGCTGCGGTACAACGCGCCGATTTCGACCAGGTAATGGTTCCCAACTACGCGCCTGCCGCTTTCATTCCGGTGCGTGGCGCCGGTTCCCGCGTCTGGGATCAGGCCGGCCGCGAGCTGATCGACTTCGCCGGCGGGATTGCCGTTAACGTATTGGGCCATGCGCACCCGGCGCTGGTCGGTGCACTGACCGAACAGGCGAACAAGCTGTGGCACGTGTCCAACGTGTTCACCAACGAACCAGCCCTGCGCCTGGCGCACAAGCTGATCGATGCCACGTTCGCCGAGCGCGTGTTCTTCTGCAACTCGGGCGCTGAAGCCAACGAGGCCGCGTTCAAGCTGGCCCGTCGCGTTGCGTTCGACCGTTTCGGCACTGAGAAGTACGAAATCATTGCGGCGCTGAACAGCTTCCACGGTCGTACCCTGTTCACCGTCAACGTCGGTGGCCAGTCGAAGTACTCCGACGGTTTCGGCCCGAAAATCACCGGCATCACCCACGTGCCTTACAACGACCTGGCCGCGCTGAAAGCTGCGGTTTCCGACAAGACCTGCGCGGTCGTGCTGGAACCGATTCAGGGCGAGGGCGGCGTACTGCCGGCCGAACTGGCTTACCTGCAAGGTGCCCGCGAACTGTGCGACGCGAACAACGCGCTGCTGGTGTTCGACGAAGTGCAGACCGGCATGGGCCGCAGCGGCAAGCTGTTCGCTTACCAGCATTACGGCGTGACCCCGGACATCCTGACCAGCGCCAAGAGCCTGGGCGGCGGTTTCCCGATTGCGGCGATGCTGACCACCGAAGCGCTGGCCAAACATCTGGTCGTCGGCACTCACGGCACCACCTACGGCGGCAACCCGCTGGCGTGTGCGGTCGCTGAAGCGGTGATCGATGTGATCAACACCCCTGAAGTGCTGAACGGCGTGAACGCCAAGCACGACAAGTTCAAGGCGCGCCTTGAGCAGATCGGCGAGAAATACGGCCTGTTCACTCAGGTGCGTGGCCTCGGCCTGCTGATCGGTTGCGTGCTGAGCGATGCCTGGAAAGGCAAGGCCAAAGACATCTTCAACGCCGCTGAAAAAGAAGGCCTGATGATTCTGCAAGCCGGCCCGGACGTGATTCGTTTTGCCCCGAGCCTGGTGGTGGAAGACGCTGATATCGATGCCGGTCTGGATCGTTTCGAGCGCGCGGCTGCTGCACTGACGCAAGCCTGATAGACCCTTCGGCGCCTGGAGTTTTCAGGCGTCGATCAAAATTTTATGCCGGACCAGATCAACTGTAGGAGTGAGCCTGCTCGCGATTGCGGTGTGTCAGTCAACTCATTGGTTTCTGACAGACCGCAATCGCGAGCAGGCTCACTCCTACATTGATCTCCATGTAGGCCCGGTTATTTTTTTTCTGTGAATTTATAAGAGAAAGGAGTGACACCATGCTGGTGATGCGCCCCGCGCAAATGGCTGATCTGGGCGAGGTACAGCGTCTGGCTGCGGACAGCCCGATTGGTGTCACTTCCTTGCCGGATGACGTGGAACGTCTGAGCGACAAGATTGCCGCGAGCGAAGCCTCGTTTGCTGCCGAAGTGAGCTTCAACGGTGAGGAAAGCTATTTCTTCGTCCTCGAAGACACCGCCACCGGCAAGCTGGTCGGCTGCTCGGCGATTGTTGCTTCGGCCGGTTACTCGGAGCCGTTCTACAGCTTCCGCAACGAGACGTTCGTGCATGCCTCCCGTGAGCTGAAGATCCACAACAAGATCCACGTGCTTTCGCAGTGCCACGACCTGACCGGCAACAGCTTGCTGACCAGTTTCTACGTGCAGCGCGAGCTGGTCGGTTCGCCGTGGTCCGAGCTCAACTCCCGTGGCCGTCTGCTGTTTGTCGCCAGTCACCCGGAGCGTTTCGCCGATTCGGTGGTGACCGAGATCGTCGGTTACAGCGATGAGAACGGCGACTCGCCATTCTGGGATGCCATTGGTCGCAACTTCTTCGACCTCAATTACGCTGAAGCCGAGCGTCTGTGCGGGCTGAAAAGCCGTACGTTCCTCGCCGAGCTTATGCCGCATTACCCGATCTACGTACCGCTGCTGCCGGATTCCGCCCAAGAGGCGATGGGCCAGGTGCACCCGCGTGCGCAGATCACCTTCGACATCCTGATGCGCGAAGGCTTCGAGACCGATCACTACATCGACATTTTCGACGGTGGTCCGACCCTGCATGCACGTGTGTCGGGGATCCGTTCGATCGCTCAGAGCCGCGTGGTGCCGGTGAAGATCGGCGAGCCGGTGAAAGGTGCCGGGCGTCAGTATCTGGTGGCTAACGCGCAGCTGCAGGATTACCGCGCGGTGTTGCTGGAGCTGGATTACGCGCCGGGCAAACCGGTGACTCTGGATCTGGAAGCGGCCGAAGCCCTGGGCGTCGGTGAAGGTGCCAGCGTGCGCCTGGTGGCGGTTTAACGCCTTAGCGAGTTTCACGGGTGGCGAAGGCGGCCCGTTTGAGGAGATAGCATGATTGTTCGTCCCGTACGCAGCAGCGATTTATCCGCTCTGATCGACCTGGCCCGCAGCACCGGCACCGGCCTGACCACATTGCCGGCCAACGAAGAACGTCTGGCCCACCGGGTCGGCTGGGCCGAGAAGACCTTTCGCGGCGAAGCTGGCCGTGGCGACGCGGACTACCTGTTCGTGCTCGAAGACGACGATGGCCGCGTGGTAGGGATTTCCGCCATTGCTGGCGCCGTTGGTCTGCGTGAGCCGTGGTACAACTTCCGTGTCGGTCTGACCGTCAGCGCTTCGCAAGAGCTGAACATCTACCGCGAGATCCCGACGCTGTTTCTGGCGAACGATCTGACCGGCAATTCCGAGCTGTGCTCGCTGTTCCTGCACGCCGATTACCGCAACGGTCTGAACGGTCGCATGCTGTCGAAGGCGCGCATGCTGTTCATCGCGGAATACCCTGAATTGTTCGGCAACAAGATCATCGCCGAAATGCGCGGTGTGTCCGATGACGCCGGCCGTTCACCGTTCTGGGAAAGTCTCGGTCGTCACTTCTTCAAGATGGAATTCAGCCAGGCCGATTACCTGACCGGTGTCGGCAACAAGGCGTTCATTGCTGAGCTGATGCCGAAATTCCCGCTGTACACCTGCTTCCTCTCCGAAGGCGCACGTAACGTCATCGGTCAGGTGCACCCGGACACTGAGCCGGCATTGGCGATGCTCAAGAGCGAAGGTTTCAGCTACCAGGGTTACGTCGACATCTTCGACGCAGGTCCGGCCATTGAATGCGAAACCGGCAAGATCCGCGCGGTACGTGACAGTGAAGCGCTGGTGCTCGCTGTTGGCACACCGGGCGAAGACGCCACGCCGTTCATCATCCATAACCGCAAACGCGAAGACTGCCGCATCACCGCTGCGCCGGCGCGTCTGGCTGCCGGCACCCTGGTGGTCGATCCGCAGACCGCCAAACGTCTTCAACTCAACGCTGGCGATCAAGTGCGCGCCGTGGCGTTGTCCGCTGCACGGGAGTCGAAATAATGAATTCGCTATACATCGCAGGTGAGTGGCTGGCCGGTCAGGGCGAAGCCTTTCAATCGCTGAACCCGGTGACCCAGCAAGTGCTGTGGTCGGGGGAGGGGGCTACGGCTGCGCAGGTTGAGTCGGCTGTGCAAGCTGCGCGTCAGGCGTTTCCGGGTTGGGCACGTCGCACGCTGGACGAGCGCATCACTGTGCTTGAGGCTTTTGCCGCGTCGTTGAAAAGCCACGCTGACGAACTGGCTCGCACCATTGGTGAAGAGACCGGCAAACCACTGTGGGAATCGGCGACCGAAGTGACCAGCATGGTCAACAAAATTGCCATCTCGGTGCAGAGCTACCGTGAACGTACCGGCGAGAAGAGCGGCCCGTTGGGCGACGCCACCGCCGTATTGCGCCACAAACCACACGGCGTGGTCGCAGTGTTCGGTCCTTACAATTTCCCAGGGCACTTGCCGAACGGCCATATCGTTCCGGCGCTGCTGGCCGGCAACAGCGTGCTGTTCAAACCCAGCGAACTGACCCCGAAAGTCGCCGAGCTGACGGTCAAGTGCTGGATCGAGGCCGGTCTGCCGGCGGGCGTTTTGAACCTGTTGCAAGGTGCGCGCGAAACCGGCATTGCGCTGGCGGCGAACCCGGGCATCGACGGCCTGTTCTTCACCGGTTCGAGCCGCACAGGCAACCATCTGCACCAGCAGTTTGCCGGGCGTCCGGACAAGATTCTGGCGCTGGAAATGGGCGGTAATAATCCGCTAGTGGTTGATCAGGTCGCGGATCTGGATGCGGCGGTTTACACGATCATTCAGTCGGCATTCATCTCTGCCGGCCAGCGTTGCACCTGTGCACGCCGTCTGCTGGTGCCGCAAGGCGCGTGGGGCGACAGCCTGCTCAAGCGTCTTGTGGAAGTCAGTGCGAGCATTGAGGTCGGTGCATTCGATCAGCAACCAGCCCCATTCATGGGCTCGGTGATTTCCCTCGGCGCGGCGAAAGCGCTGATGGATGCTCAAGAACATCTGTTGGCCAACGGCGCCGTGTCGCTGCTGGAAATGACTCAGCCGCAGGCCCAAGCCGCGCTGCTGACCCCGGGAATCGTCGATGTCACCGCAGTTGCCGATCGCCCGGACGAAGAGCTGTTCGGCCCGTTGCTGCAAGTAATCCGCTACACCGATTTCGAAGCGGCGATCGCTGAAGCCAACGACACTGCTTACGGCCTGGCCGCAGGTCTGTTGTCGGATTCTGAAGCGCGTTATCAGCAGTTCTGGGTGGAAAGCCGCGCCGGTATCGTCAACTGGAACAAACAACTGACCGGTGCTGCGAGCAGCGCGCCGTTCGGTGGTGTCGGCGCTTCGGGCAACCACCGCGCCAGCGCCTATTACGCGGCGGATTACTGCGCGTACCCGGTGGCCTCGCTGGAAACCCCAAGCCTGGTGTTGCCTGCTGCCCTGACGCCCGGCGTGAAGATGGCGTGATGCCCATTCGCGAGCAGGCTCGCTCCCACAGGTTCAGTGGTGTTCACACATATTGTGTTCAACATAAATCCTGTGGGAGCGAGCCTGCTCGCGAAGGCCGCGCCTCGGTCTAAAAGAATAGTTACTGAAGCCTATAACAACAGATTCTCGTGGAGCCTCGCTGATGAAATCCTATGAAGTCAATTTTGACGGTCTAGTGGGGCCGACCCATAACTACGGCGGTCTGTCCTACGGTAACGTTGCCTCCCAGAGCAACAGCCAGCAGTCTTCGAACCCGAAGGAAGCGGCCTTGCAAGGTCTGGCGAAGATGAAAGCGCTGATGGAAATGGGCTTTCAGCAGGGCGTGCTGGCGCCACAGGAACGTCCGGACGTGGCCGCCCTGCGCCGTCTGGGCTTCAGCGGCACCGACGCGCAAGTGATCGAGCGCGCCGCCAAAGAGGCGATGCCGCTGCTGGTCGCCAGCTGCTCCGCGTCGAGCATGTGGGTGGCTAACGCCGCGACTGTCAGCCCGAGTGCCGACACCGCAGACGGTCGCGTGCATTTCACCGCCGCCAACCTCAACTGCAAATACCACCGCAGCATCGAGCACCCGACCACCAGCCGTGTGCTCGGCGCGATGTTCGCCAATCAGCAGCACTTCGCGCATCACGCGGCATTGCCAGCGGTAGCGCAATTCGGTGACGAAGGCGCGGCCAACCACACGCGTTTCTGTCGAGAGTATGGCGAGGCGGGCGTCGAGTTTTTCGTGTTCGGCCGCAGTGCGTTCGACAACCGTTTCCCGGCGCCACAGAAATACCCGGCGCGCCAGACCCTCGAAGCCTCGCAAGCGGTCGCGCGTCTGCACGGTCTGCGAGACGAAGGCGTGGTTTACGCGCAGCAGAACCCGAACGTGATCGATCAGGGCGTGTTCCACAACGACGTGATCGCCGTCGGTAACGGTGAAGTGTTGTTCTATCACGAAGATGCATTCCTCGAGACCGATCAGATGCTCGCCGAACTGCAAAGCAAGCTCGCCAAAGTCGGCGGCAACTTCCAGTCCGTGTGTGTGCCGCGTTCGGCAGTCACCGTGGATGATGCGGTGCGTTCCTACCTGTTCAACAGCCAGTTGCTCTCGCGTCCTGACGGCTCGATGCTGCTGATCGTGCCGCAAGAGTGCCAGGCCAACGAGCGCGTCTGGGCTTATCTGCAAAGCCTGACCAGCTCCGGCGGTCTGATTCGCGAAGTGAAAGTCTTCGATCTCAAGCAAAGCATGCAGAACGGTGGTGGCCCGGCGTGCCTGCGACTGCGCGTCGCGCTTAACGAAACCGAACTGGCGGCGGTCAACCCAGGGGTTATCATGACGCCACCGTTGTACGGTTCGTTGACCGCATGGGTTGAAAAGCACTACCGCGACCGCCTGAGCGAAACCGATCTGGCGGATCCGCAATTGCTGCTTGAATGCCGGACGGCACTGGATGAACTGACGCAAATCCTTAAACTGGGCGCGGTTTATCCATTCCAGATCAATTGATGGCCGGCGCGTCGCCAGAACGCGGCGCGCGGCTTGTCTCCCGAAGAGAGTAAAAACATGAGCGATTCCCTGCAGTTGATCCTTGAAGACACCGACGGCACGCAACTGCAAACCTCGTGCACCCGCGTCGCGGTCATGTGGCAAGGCAAAGAGCTGTGGATCCAGCAGGACGGCCGTGGCCAACTGCTAATTGGCGTGGACGTTGAAGAAGGTGACGCCGAGTACGCCAACCTGCTGCTGCGCCCATTGGCGACTAATCTGGTAAGTCTGCAACTGGAAATGGAACCGGCTGACGTCGGCGACGACGAAGACCACGTGCACGGCCCGGATTGCAACCACGATCACTAAGGAAACCGCTCTATGCTCGCCCTCGGCAAACTGCTTGAACTGACCCTCGCCGGCCGTGAACCGGCGGAGAAGACTCAACTGACTGTCGAAGGCGTGCGTATGCGCTGGTTGAGCGAAGGTGCGCTGGAAGTCCGGCCACCGCAAGCGCGCGACAATGGCCTGGACCTGCTGCTGTCGGCAGGCATCCACGGCAACGAGACAGCGCCGATCGAGTTGCTTGATCGGCTGCTGCACGATATCGCTCGCGGTGACCTGAAGCCGCGCGCACGCATTCTGTTCCTGTTCGGCAACCCGGAAGCGATTCGCAAGGGCGAGCGTTTCGTCGAGCAGGACGTCAATCGGCTGTTCAACGGCCGTCATGAACAAAGCAGTGGCAGCGAAGCGCTGCGTGCCTGTGAGCTGGAACGTCTGGCGGCGAGTTTCTTCAGCCTGCCGGATCGCCAGCGTCTGCACTACGACCTGCACACGGCGATTCGAGGCTCGAAGATCGAGCAATTCGCGTTGTATCCGTGGAAGGAAGGTCGCCAGCATTCGCGTCTGGAGCTGGCACGTCTGCGTGCTGCCGGGATGGAAGCGGTGCTGTTGCAGAACAAACCGTCGATCGTCTTCAGCTCGTACACCTACGACAAGCTCGGTGCCGAGGCTTTCACGCTGGAACTGGGCAAGGCGCGGCCGTTCGGGCAGAACGACGGGGTCAATGTCTCGCTATTGGAGACTCGTCTGCAGCAGATCATCGAAGGCACTGAGCCGGAAATGGCTGAAGCGCAGCTGGACGGTTTGCAGCTGTTCAGCGTCGCCCGGGAAATCATCAAGCACAGCGATGCATTCCGCCTGAACCTGCCGCAGGACATCGAAAACTTTTCAGAGTTGGAAGTGGGTTACGTGCTGGCCGAGGATTTGGCCAATACCCGTTGGGTGATTGAGGAGGAGGGAGCACGCATCATCTTTCCCAATCCCAAGGTCAAGAACGGCTTGCGCGCGGGCATCCTGATCGTGCCGGCCACCGACGAAAACCTCGCCTGACAGCGATCTCTAAACCGGCACAAACCCAATGTGGGAGCGAGCCTGCTCGCGAAAGCGGTCTATCAGTCAACTTATCATCGACTGGCAGTTCCTCTTCGCGAGCAGGCTCGCTCCCACATTTGATTTGAGTGAGGTCAAAACCTCACTCGGCGTCAGACCGCTACAGCATGCGGCTCGGTGCGGCGCAGTGCGCGAACCTTGCGCAACGTATCGGCGCAAGTCCGCGCCGCTTCCTGGCCCTTGTGTACAAAGTGCTCAAAGAAGAACTTCTGATGCTCGTCACCGGCATGGAAGTGATGCGGCGTCAGGGACACCGAGAACACCGGCACTTCAGTTTCCAGCTGCACTTGCATCAGGCCGCTGACCACCGACTGAGCGACGAACTCGTGACGGTAGATGCCGCCGTCCACGACCAGGGCTGCGGCGACGATGCCGGCATAACGACCGGTTCTGGCCAGCAACTTGGCGTGCAGAGGCATTTCAAAAGCGCCGCCGACTTCGAAGATGTCGATGTCCGATTCCTGATAACCCAAGGCAAGCATTTCGGCGACGAAGCCTTTACGGCTCTGGTCGACGATTTCCTTGTGCCAGCAGGCCTGAATGAACGCGACGCGCTCGCCGTGAGGGTGTTTGCTTTTGCTGTCGATAGCGGTGGGTTGCATGTTCTGACTCCTGTTTGTGTGAAAAACAGGGCGTTATGAATCGAAAGGGATTCAAGGGTGCGCACACGCACAACATCGCGCGGACGGCCCTTTGGCGTTAATCCCGTTCTCTCTTCATCCGGACTATGACCGTCGGCCCCGGAATCACACCGGGTCTGCTGACCTTGCCACCGCGCACAACCCAAGCTGTGTTCGTCGCCAAGCGCTCGCGGGCTATGCGCATTGCGCGCAATTACCGCCGGTGGGGAATTGCACCCCGCCCTGAGAACGTTTTTGCCGCCCTTTATCGGGCGGCGCAGCGTTTTTAACACAGATTGTGGCTGTGTGCATTGCGCCTTTCTGATGATTGCCATCGAATTTTCTGGCGGTTCGAAACGACTTTTCCTTGCGCAAGGGTTGATTAATCCGAGCGATGACCGCAGTAATTCAACTTCGTAAAGGGATTTCCCCTGCTGATTAGAGGCCAGGTTCATGAGCGTTATCGATCTTCGCAGCGACACCGTCACCCAACCGACTCCCGCCATGCTCGATGCGATGACCGCAGCGGACACCGGTGATGACGTTTACGGCGAAGATCCGACGGTCAATCGTCTCGAGGCCGAACTGGCCAAGCGATTGGGTTTTGCTGCCGCATTGTTCGTACCGACGGGCACCATGAGCAATCTGTTGGGGTTGATGGCGCACTGTGAGCGCGGCGACGAATACATCGTTGGCCAGCAGGCGCACACCTACAAATATGAGGGCGGTGGCGCGGCGGTGCTGGGCTCGATCCAGCCGCAGCCGCTGGAAGTGCAGGCCGACGGTTCGCTGGATCTGGATCAGGTCGCGGCGGCGATCAAGCCTGACGACTTCCATTTCGCCCGGACTCGTTTGCTGGCGCTGGAAAACACCATGCAAGGCAAAGTCCTGCCGCTGGAGTATCTGGCCCGCGCCCGCCGCTTCACTCAGGACAAAGGCTTGCAACTGCACCTCGACGGCGCGCGCCTTTACAACGCGGCAATCAAGCTGGGCGTCGATGCTCGGGAAATCACTCGGTACTTTGATTCGGTGTCGGTGTGCCTGTCCAAAGGCCTTGGCGCGCCGGTGGGCTCAGTGCTATGTGGCTCTGAGCAATTGATCGGCAAGGCTCGTCGCTTGCGCAAAATGGTTGGCGGCGGCATGCGTCAGGCCGGGCTGCTGGCAGCGGCGGGGCTGTATGCGCTGGACCACAATGTTGATCGTCTGGCAGACGACCATGCCAACGCACAGTTACTGGCCGAGGGCTTGAGTGAAGCAGGTTTCATCGTCGAACCGGTGCAAACCAACATGGTTTATGTGCAAATGGGTGAAAAAGCTGAAGCGATCAAGGCCTTTGCCGCCGAACGCGGGATCAAGTTGAGCGCTGCCGCACGTCTGCGCATGGTCACGCACATGGACGTCAAACGCTCGCAAATCGAGCAAGTGATCGCGACATTCGTCGAGTTTTCGCGCAAGTGATAGCGTTAGCCGTCCAATTGACCGTTTCTATCGTATAAACACGCTGTACCCCGCGCGCAGGGCCGATATAATGCGGCCCTTTGCCGTCGCTTCGTCTGTTGACGTTTCGAACAGGCCTTTGGCCGCAGCCTCCGTGGAAGAACCTAATGAAAAGCGCAGAAATCCGTGAAGCCTTCCTTCGCTTCTTCGAAGAGCAAGGCCACACCCGTGTAGCCTCCAGCTCTTTGATTCCGGGCAACGACCCGACCCTGCTGTTCACTAACGCGGGGATGAACCAGTTCAAGGACTGCTTCCTGGGCCAGGAAAAACGTGCGTACACCCGCGCGACCAGCAGCCAGAAATGCGTGCGTGCCGGTGGCAAGAACAGCGACCTGGAAAACGTCGGTTATACCGCTCGTCACCACACATTCTTCGAAATGCTCGGTAACTTCAGCTTCGGCGACTATTTCAAGCACGACGCGATTACCTTTGCCTGGACCTTCCTGACCGGCGTTCTGAAACTGCCGAAGGAAAAACTCTGGGTCACTGTCTACGCCTCCGACGACGAAGCGTATGACATCTGGACCAAAGAAATCGGTGTGCCGGTCGAGCGCATGATCCGCATCGGCGACAACAAAGGCGCGCCTTACGCCTCCGACAACTTCTGGACCATGGGCGATACCGGCCCGTGCGGCCCATGCACCGAGATTTTCTACGATCACGGCGACCACATCTGGGGCGGCCCACCGGGCTCGCCGGAAGAAGACGGCGACCGTTACATCGAGATCTGGAACAACGTGTTCATGCAGTTCAACCGCACCGCCGATGGCGTGTTGCATCCGTTGCCAGCGCCGTCGGTCGATACCGGCATGGGCCTGGAGCGGATCAGTGCGGTGATGCAGCACGTCAATTCCAACTACGACATTGACCTGTTCAAGAACCTGCTGAAGGCCTCCGCTGAAGCCATCGGTTGCGAAAATGGCGACCAGTCTTCGCTCAAGGTTGTTTCCGACCACATCCGTTCGTGCGGCTTCCTGATCGCCGACGGCGTGCTGCCGTCCAACGAAGGTCGCGGTTATGTACTGCGCCGGATCATCCGTCGCGCTTGCCGTCACGGTAACAAATTGGGCGCCACCGGCAGCTTCTTCTACAAGATCGTCGCGGCGCTGGTCGCCGAGATGGGCGAAGCGTTCCCGGAACTGAAGAAGCAGCAGAGCAACATCGAACGTGTGCTCAAGGCTGAAGAAGAGCAGTTCTCCAAAACGCTGGAGCACGGCCTGAAGATCCTCGAGCAGGATCTGCTGGAACTCAAAGGCACCGTGGTGCCGGGCGACGTGGTGTTCAAACTCTACGACACCTACGGTTTCCCGATGGACCTGACCGCCGACATCGCCCGCGAGCGCAGCCTGACTGTCGACGAAGCCGGTTTCGAACGTGAGATGGAAGCCCAGCGTGTTCGCGCGCGTTCGGCCAGCTCCTTCGGTTTGGACTACAACACCCTGGTCAAGGTTGATGTCGCCACCGAATTCACCGGTTACAAAGACACCAGCGGTTCGGCAAAAATTGTCGCTATCTATAAAGATGGTCAGTCGGTCGACGTCTTGAATGAAGGCGAAGAGGCGGTGATCGTTCTGAATCAGACGCCGTTCTACGCTGAATCCGGCGGCCAGATCGGCGACTGCGGTTTCCTGCAGGCAGGTAACGCGCGTTTCGACGTACGTGACACCACCAAGACCGGTGGCGCCTTTCTGCACCACGGCGTGCTGGACTCGGGCAGCCTGACCATTGGCGCGCCAGTGGAAACCCACGTCGATGCCGAAGTGCGTCACGCTACCTCGCTGAACCACTCGGCCACGCACTTGCTGCACGCTGCATTGCGTCAGGTCTTGGGCGAGCACGTTCAGCAGAAAGGTTCGTTGGTGGATAGCCAGCGTCTGCGTTTCGACTTCAGCCACTTTGAAGCGATCAAGCCGGAACAGATCAAAGCGCTGGAAGACATCGTCAACGCGGAGATCCGTAAGAACTCCGCGGTTGAAACCGAAGAAACCGACATCGAAACCGCGAAGAACAAAGGCGCCATGGCGCTGTTCGGCGAGAAGTATGGCGACAACGTGCGCGTGCTGAGCATGGGCGGCGATTTCTCCGTCGAACTGTGTGGCGGTATCCACGCCAACCGTACCGGCGATATCGGTCTGCTGAAAATCATCAGCGAAGGCGGTGTGGCATCAGGCGTGCGTCGTATCGAGGCAGTCACCGGTGCTGCAGCACTGGCTTACTTGAACGCGGCAGAAGAACAACTCAAGGAAGCGGCCAGCCTGGTCAAGGGCAGCCGCGACAACCTGATCGACAAGCTGTCGGCTGTGCTGGAGCGCAACCGCCAACTGGAGAAACAGCTGGAGCAGTTACAGGCCAAGGCTGCCAGTGCCGCGGGCGACGATCTGTCGAACTCGGCAGTGGACGTCAAGGGTGTGAAGGTTCTGGCCGCACGTCTGGATGGTCAGGACGGCAAGGCGCTGCTGGCGCTGGTTGATCAGCTGAAAAACAAACTCGGCCGCGCAGTGATCCTGCTCGGCAGTGTCCATGAGGAAAAGGTCGTACTGGTTGCAGGCGTAACCAAGGACCTGACTGGCCAACTCAAAGCCGGTGATTTGATGAAGCAGGCTGCTGCGGCAGTGGGCGGGAAGGGCGGTGGTCGTCCGGACATGGCGCAGGGCGGCGGTGTCGACGCCGGCGCACTGGATGGTGCTTTGGCGCTGACCGTTCCATTCGTCGAGCAGGGTTTATAAGGCAGTCCGCCCGGCCCGCAGTCTAGTGGCGGGTCCGGCGGCTGTTCGAGTGATTATTGGGCGCCCTTCATGGGCAGAGGCGGCTTTGAAATGGCTTTGATCGTACAGAAGTTTGGAGGCACCTCGGTCGGTACCGTCGAGAGAATCGAGCAGGTCGCCGACAAGGTTAAGAAATTCCGCGATGCCGGCGATGACCTGGTGGTTGTGCTGTCTGCAATGAGCGGCGAAACCAACCGTCTGATCGATCTGGCCAAGCAAATCAGTGGCGACACTCAACCGGTTCCGCGTGAGCTGGACGTGATTGTTTCCACCGGCGAGCAGGTGACGATTGCCCTGCTGGCCATGGCGCTGATCAAGCGCGGTGTGCCGGCGGTGTCGTACACCGGTAATCAGGTGCGGATCCTGACCGACAGTGCGCACAATAAAGCGCGTATCTTGCAGATTGATGACCAGAAGATTCGCGGTGATCTGAAAGCAGGTCGCGTGGTGGTTGTCGCCGGTTTCCAGGGCGTCGACGAGCACGGCAACATCACCACCCTCGGTCGTGGCGGTTCCGACACTACCGGCGTGGCACTGGCTGCCGCGTTGAAGGCTGACGAGTGCCAGATCTACACCGACGTTGATGGTGTCTACACCACCGACCCGCGCGTTGTGCCGGTCGCTCAGCGTCTGGACAAGATTACCTTTGAAGAGATGCTGGAAATGGCCAGCCTCGGTTCTAAGGTGTTGCAGATCCGTGCGGTGGAATTCGCCGGCAAGTACAACGTTCCGCTGCGCGTACTGCACAGCTTCAAGGAGGGTCCGGGCACCCTCATTACTATTGATGAAGAGGAAACCATGGAACAGCCGATCATTTCCGGCATCGCTTTCAACCGCGATGAAGCCAAGCTGACCATCCGTGGTGTGCCAGACACCCCGGGCGTGGCGTTCAAGATTCTCGGCCCGATCAGTGCCGCGAACATCGAAGTCGACATGATCGTGCAGAACGTCGCGCACGATAACACCACCGACTTCACCTTCACCGTGCACCGCAACGACTACCAGGCCGCACAGACCGTGCTGGAAAACACCGCTCGCGAGATCGGTGCCCGTGAAGTGGTTGGCGACACCAAGATTGCCAAGGTCTCGATCGTCGGCGTCGGCATGCGTTCCCACGCAGGCGTGGCCAGCCGCATGTTCGAATCCCTGGCGAAAGAAAGCATCAACATCCAGATGATCTCGACCTCGGAAATCAAGGTTTCCGTGGTGATTGAAGAGAAGTACCTGGAACTGGCCGTGCGCGCCCTGCACACGGCTTTCGAACTGGATGCTCCGGCCCGTCAGGGCGAGTAATTCCGTTTCTTGAAGGGCGCGGTCTGACCGCGCCCTTTATTTTTTGAATGGCGCGAGCCCTGAACTGTTCTTTTGCTCGCGCTGGTCAATACTCAGGCATGTAGGGCTACGATCGCTCCGGTTGTAGGTCGGGTGCCTTTTTTTTGCAGACTGTTGTCCCTGAAATGAATTGCGTGAGGAGAAAGGTATGCTGATTCTGACTCGTCGGTGCGCAGAAAGCCTGATTATCGGTGATGGCGAAATCACCGTGACCGTGCTCGGCGTTAAAGGAAACCAAGTGCGTATCGGCGTCAACGCCCCGAAAGAGGTTGCCGTGCACCGTGAGGAAATTTACCTGCGTATAAAGAAAGAGAAGGACGAAGAACCAAGCCATTAATTTTTATCGATTTTTATGTTTGCAAACGGGGAAAAGGTTGGTTAAGATACGCCCCGTGTTGCGGAGAGCTGGCCGAGTGGCCGAAGGCGCTCCCCTGCTAAGGGAGTACACCTCAAAAGGGTGTCGGGGGTTCGAATCCCCCGTTCTCCGCCATTATTTGCTTAGTACGTTGTAATCTGGCTTTTTCTGTAAGTTGTTGAAATTAATAGAAAAAGTGGTTGGAATAGAGATTAGACGGGCTATAATGCGGCGCAACAAATGCACTCGTAGCTCAGCTGGATAGAGTACTCGGCTACGAACCGAGCGGTCACAGGTTCGAATCCTGTCGAGTGCACCATTTAAGAGTCAGTTACAGCAATGTAAATGACTTGGCTTCAACCAGGTGTGATCTGGTCTAACAAACACAAATGCACTCGTAGCTCAGCTGGATAGAGTACTCGGCTACGAACCGAGCGGTCACAGGTTCGAATCCTGTCGAGTGCACCATTTAAGAGTTAGTTGCAGCAATGTGAATAACTTGGTTTCAGCCAGTTGTGGTCTGGTCTAAAAACACAAATGCACTCGTAGCTCAGCTGGATAGAGTACTCGGCTACGAACCGAGCGGTCACAGGTTCGAATCCTGTCGAGTGCACCATATACCAAAAAGCCCGCGTTTAACGCGGGCTTTTTGCTGTCCGGGATTTGGCTTTTGCTTTCACGCATCCTCGCTCGTCAAAATCAATTTGAGCCGAACGTCCTCGCTTGAGGTCGTATCGATAGCTCGTCGTCGATGTTCGGATATTTACCTTGTGCGGTTTACCTAGCGCGCTCTCGACATCTTGTTGGCTCATGCCGGCAATGACACGGCGATTGATGATCGCTTCGCGACGTTGCCTGGCGTCGATCAGGTTTCCGCATCTGTCTTCAGCGTGACCAACAATCCCCAGTGCTCGAGTTTTTGTTGTCATCCCGGATATTTCTTCATGGTTGTGTTCCGGCATCACCGCCACGACTGATCCGGGGGAATAGGGGTGGACTTCCTGTGCTGAGCGCTGCTCGCCGTGCGCACAGCTCATCGAGGTGAAGGTGATGCTGCCATCATCGGCTTCGCAACGATGGAGGGTAAGGGCGGCCCCGGTGGGCGGCAGGCAGAGCAGACAGGTGAGCACAAGGTGGGATGGTTTCAATGGCATTCGGCGTCCTCCATGACGATCTACGCTCAAGAGTAGTCGCTACATTTTTAAGCGCCGGTGTGTTTTCTTTTCAGGATGAGTCGTCGCATTTGCAGGGATCAGGACAGTGCTCAGGTTTGTTTCGCAAGCGCTTGTTTCGACCGCGATTTTTTAACGTTTTAAACCGTCAGGCGGTGTATCATTGCGCCCGTCAGCCCCGCCGGGGCTTATGGAAAACCTCCATGGACTTACCCAGTAGTTACTCAGTAAATAGTTTCACCAATCATGAATTGACTGATTGATCCTTCCGGCGTGCCCCGCTGCTGGGAGTGGAGTTCGCCTATGTCTGAAATCGAAGTAAAGAAAACACAAGAAAGCCTGCAGGATCGCCTGGCTCAGGTCGTCGAACTGCTGCAGCGTCAGCGGGTCGTGGAAGACCTGACTCACCGCCAGGAAGGCGCGCATCACGATCGCGTCGAAAATCTGGTTCACCGACAAAATCTCGTCGAGCTGCAACGCAAGCTTGATGATCTGCACTCTGCCGACGTCGCCTACATCCTTGAAGCCTTGCCGCTGGACGATCGTCTGACGCTCTGGCAATTGGTCAAGGCTGATCGCGACGGCGACATTCTTCTCGAAGTATCCGACTCCGTTCGTGAAACGCTGATCGCCGACATGGACGATCACGAGCTCTTGGCTGCGGCCAAGGACATGGACGCCGACGAACTTGCTGACCTGGCTTCCGAGCTGCCGCGAGACGTCGTCCATGAGCTGATGGAGAGTCTGGATAACCAGCAACGTGAACGCGTACGGTCGGCCCTGTCATACGACGACGAGCAGGTCGGTGCGTTGATGGACTTCGAGATGGTCACCATCCGTGAGGATGTCAGTCTCGAAGTGGTTCTGCGTTATCTGCGTCGACTCGAAGAGCTCCCCGGCCACACCGACAAGCTGTTTGTGGTCGATTACGACGGCGTGCTCAAGGGTGTGTTGCCGATCAAGCGTCTGCTGGTCAACGATCCGGAGAAACAGGTTGCCGAGGTGATGGCCAGCGATCCGGTGAGTTTCCATCCGGACGAAGATGCTTACGACGCCGCTCAGGCGTTCGAGCGTTACGACTTGATCTCGGCCCCTGTAGTCGACAAGAACGGCAAGTTGATCGGCCGTCTGACGATCGACGAAATGGTCGACCTGATTCGTGAAGAAAGCGAGAGCGAAGTTCTCAACATGGCCGGTTTGCGTGAAGAGGAAGACATCTTCGCCTCCGTCTGGAAGTCTTTACGCAACCGTTGGGCATGGCTGGCGGTCAACCTGATCACTGCGTTTGTCGCCTCTCGAGTGATCGGTCTGTTCGAAGGCTCGATCGAGAAGCTGGTAGCGCTCGCAGCGCTGATGCCGATCGTGGCGGGTATCGGCGGCAATTCCGGTAACCAGACGATCACCATGATTGTTCGCGCCATGGCGCTCGACCAAGTCAGCACTGGCAATACCTCGCGTCTGATGCGCAAGGAGTTGGCGGTGGGCTTGATTAACGGCTTGGTCTGGGGCGGTGTGATCGGCGTCGTTGCTTATCTGCTCTACGGCAGTTGGTCGTTGGGCGTGGTAATGACGGCAGCGATGACGCTGAATCTATTGCTGGCTGCGTTGATGGGGGTGTTGATCCCTATGACCCTGGCGAAGATGGGGCGAGATCCGGCGATGGGGGCGAGCGTGATGATCACTGCGATGACGGACAGCGGTGGTTTCTTCATCTTCCTCGGGCTGGCGACAATCTTCCTGCTCTGATCGGTATTAGCGAAACAGCCCGCCAATTGGCGGGCTTTTTTGTGGCTGCGAAATCTCAAATGCCGCGCAAAAAAAAGCCAGCAATTAAGCTGGCTTGAGATGTTCGGTATGGCTCAGGACGCGTCTGCTGCCATTTCGGCGTCATGGGCAATCAAGGACACCAAAGCGTTTTGCTGACGATGAGACAGCTGGCGGAAACGTTGCAACAGCTCGCGCTCGTGCAACGACAGTTCCGGGCTGTCCAGGCGCATGCTCAGCTCTTCGCCCAGTGCACCTTCCTGAATAAGACTCTGCTCAAGGCGCGCAATGATCTCGGAGTTCATGCTGCGATGATGATTGCGAGCCACCTCGGCAATGCGTTCACGCATTCCGTCTGGCAGACGTACGACGAACTTGTCAGCCGTACGGCTGGAATAAATTGCCTGTTTCAATGGGCGCATATATTTAACCGGTTAGTTCAGGGGAGCGGTTCTCGGGATTGGCCGCAGGATGTGTGGTAGGACAAGCATCCGCGCCAAATGGTTCAACCTGAATTGTTAAGAGGCCCGCATCATGCCTCAAAATTGCCAGATCATTGGCGTCAATTCTGTGACAAATATTGAGCTGGGTAAAGGCGTAATGCCAGCACCAATTATCAGAAATGCGGACTGGTTAGAAATCTTCACCTCTGTCCGCATCCTTGTCCGCTTCCTGCTGCACATCAATTGATGTCCGATAGCATCAGAACGTGCATGCTATGCGGGTTCTGCATCCTTGTTCCTTACCTGTACAGGATAGTGGCAAATTGCCGATTTACTAGTGGCATACACCTGCTGGAGGGCGTTTTCAGGATGGATGGCAAGCTAATTTACTTGATGGGGCCGTCCGGGTCAGGCAAGGACAGTTTGATCGAGGCTGCGCGAGCCCCCTTACGTGCATTGAACTGTGAAGTGATGCGTCGGGTGATCACGCGATCTGCCGAATCGGTGGGGGAGGATGCTGTTGGGGTGACACCGGATGAGTTTGAGCAGCGTGAGCGCGCCGGCGAATTTTCATTGGCCTGGCGTGCCAATGGTCTCGCCTACGGGATTCCAGTGGAAATGGATCAATGGCTGAATGCCGGACGGCATGTATTGGTCAATGGTTCCCGGGCCAATCTGCGTCAAGCAATGGAGCGCTATCCCGCGCTGCTGCCAGTTTTGCTGACAGTTCGGGGTGAGGTGTTGCGAGAGCGTCTGCTCAAGCGCGGTCGAGAAACGCTTGAGCAAATTGACGCAAGACTGGATCGCAATATGTTGTTCAAGGATAGGCGGTCAAGTGATGAGCCGGTAAATGTCATTGATAATTCCGGGGAGCTGGCGGAGGCCGTCAGTGATCTTTTGCGTCTGATCAGGCTCAG
>NZ_CP186501.1:3627500-4010000 GCF_054790525.1 Pseudomonas sp. Mb7 | reverse complement strand
GTACTTCTGGTTATTGCGATGGAGGGACGGAGAAGGCTAGGCCAGCTTGGCGTTGGTTGTCCAAGTTTAAGGTGGTAGGCTGAGATCTTAGGTAAATCCGGGATCTTAAGGCCGAGAGCTGATGACGAGTGTTCTTTTAGAACACGAAGTGGTTGATGCCATGCTTCCAAGAAAAGCTTCTAAGCTTCAGGTAACCAGGAACCGTACCCCAAACCGACACAGGTGGTTGGGTAGAGAATACCAAGGCGCTTGAGAGAACTCGGGTGAAGGAACTAGGCAAAATGGCACCGTAACTTCGGGAGAAGGTGCGCCGGTGAGGGTGAAGGACTTGCTCCGTAAGCTCATGCCGGTCGAAGATACCAGGCCGCTGCGACTGTTTATTAAAAACACAGCACTCTGCAAACACGAAAGTGGACGTATAGGGTGTGACGCCTGCCCGGTGCCGGAAGGTTAATTGATGGGGTTAGCTAACGCGAAGCTCTTGATCGAAGCCCCGGTAAACGGCGGCCGTAACTATAACGGTCCTAAGGTAGCGAAATTCCTTGTCGGGTAAGTTCCGACCTGCACGAATGGCGTAACGATGGCGGCGCTGTCTCCACCCGAGACTCAGTGAAATTGAAATCGCTGTGAAGATGCAGTGTATCCGCGGCTAGACGGAAAGACCCCGTGAACCTTTACTATAGCTTTGCACTGGACTTTGAATTTGCTTGTGTAGGATAGGTGGGAGGCTTTGAAGCGTGGACGCCAGTTCGCGTGGAGCCATCCTTGAAATACCACCCTGGCAACTTTGAGGTTCTAACTCAGGTCCGTTATCCGGATCGAGGACAGTGTATGGTGGGTAGTTTGACTGGGGCGGTCTCCTCCTAAAGAGTAACGGAGGAGTACGAAGGTGCGCTCAGACCGGTCGGAAATCGGTCGTAGAGTATAAAGGCAAAAGCGCGCTTGACTGCGAGACAGACACGTCGAGCAGGTACGAAAGTAGGTCTTAGTGATCCGGTGGTTCTGTATGGAAGGGCCATCGCTCAACGGATAAAAGGTACTCCGGGGATAACAGGCTGATACCGCCCAAGAGTTCATATCGACGGCGGTGTTTGGCACCTCGATGTCGGCTCATCACATCCTGGGGCTGAAGCCGGTCCCAAGGGTATGGCTGTTCGCCATTTAAAGTGGTACGCGAGCTGGGTTTAGAACGTCGTGAGACAGTTCGGTCCCTATCTGCCGTGGACGTTTGAGATTTGAGAGGGGCTGCTCCTAGTACGAGAGGACCGGAGTGGACGAACCTCTGGTGTTCCGGTTGTCACGCCAGTGGCATTGCCGGGTAGCTATGTTCGGGAAAGATAACCGCTGAAAGCATCTAAGCGGGAAACTTGCCTCAAGATGAGATCTCACTGGAACCTTGAGTTCCCTGAAGGGCCGTCGAAGACTACGACGTTGATAGGTTGGGTGTGTAAGCGCTGTGAGGCGTTGAGCTAACCAATACTAATTGCCCGTGAGGCTTGACCATATAACACCCAAGCAATTTGCGTCGAAGAGACCAGATTGCGGTGTGTGAAGACGAAACGAACCGAAAGTTCGATGTTCACAAACACCGAAAGCTATCACATACCCAATTTGCTGAAGCGAGGCCATTTGGCCACGACTCAGTACCCGAATTTCTTGACGACCATAGAGCGTTGGAACCACCTGATCCCATCCCGAACTCAGCAGTGAAACGATGCATCGCCGATGGTAGTGTGGGGTTTCCCCATGTGAGAGTAGGTCATCGTCAAGATTAAATTCCGAAACCCCAATTGCGAAAGCAGTTGGGGTTTTGTTTTGCCCGCAGGAAAGTTTCAGCTCGCGACAGGTAATACGTTCACCAACGTATTACCTGCCCCAACCGTCGCTAACCTTGAGCGCGAGAAGTCATGCTACGCGCCGTCGTCCGTTTCAACTTTACCCAGTGCTGCGCTCACGGCGCTGACATGGCGTTTGCCATTCACAACATAACTAAGCCCAGTGGCTTCGGCATCCGGTTTGCGCAATACCAGTTGTGCCGACAATCCTTCCTTTTCGTAGTAGCTGCCGAACCAGTTGATCAACGCGCCGATATAACAATCATTGCCAATGACAACCCCCAGATTCGTGACAACTTCGAGGGTGTAGGGCGCCATGCCATAGCTGTAATAGTCGTTTTCTCCTGCGCCACTGGCCGGGACAGGGCAGAGCGGCGTGTTCGCTGAACTGACTTCTCCCGCCTGCGTCGCTTTGCTTATCGCCCGGTCAAGTGTCTGTTGCAGAGCGGGCTCCAACTCGTAAGTGGTGGTGCCGTCTTCCTTATGTTGAAGGGTGGGCACCTTCAGGTCGTAACGGTAATGAACCGCTATCGTCGGTACCCGATTGTTGATTCTGAGCGGGTTTAGCAAGTAAAGCTGATCAACTCCGTAGGCACCACTGCGATAAGCCGCATACACTTTTCCACGGATACTTATCCATTTTGCTGATTGGTTGGCGCCGCGGTCATTGGTGTGGAACAACGAACTTTCCGCGGCCGGGCTTCTCTTGATGAAACGCTCGCCGGTTCGCCGCCAGGTCTCCGTGTAGGTAAACAGACCTGTGCCGCCGGTGTAGGTATCGACGATAAGGTCGCGCTGACCATCGTCGTCCATGTCCAGCAGGGTGTACGTGGAGTGACCGAAATCGGCAGCGCCGGAAATGTCCGACGTCCTCAGCGCCTGCCACTCGTCTGGCGTGAGACCTGCGGGCTTCGATTTCGGAAAGTGCGTGTCGCTTGGATCATCCTTGTCGACGTCTCCAGAGAACGAGGTCTTGCCCGCGCGGATGCCAAAGGCTTCAAGCGTACGCTCCAGGGCAAACTCCGGATTATCCTTGCTCGCTGCTTGAATGCTGTTGCTCAGTTCATGCATCACTTGCGTATCGAGGTCATCCGGTGGGTAGGCAAGCGCGTCCGTCAACAGTGCCTGAAGGACTTTCAGGCGCTCGTCATAACGCTGATTCAGGCACGAGACATCGTCGGCGCATTCATTGCGAGCCTTTAACCACAGTCGTTGAGTACGTTTCAGTTCGGGCTGTACCTGGGCGGACGCCTTTATTAATGCTCGATAAACAGAGCCCATCTGTACATCTTGTTCATAAAGTCCTTTGCCCGCGCAAACAGTGTTTTCGGCGGCATTCGCCGCTTTTGTGCAATCCATTCCAGCCGCCATTGCCTGCTGAACAAACAGCAGAGCGCAAGCGGACACGATGTAGCGTCCTTTGATGTACACGATGTAAGCCTTGTAGTGGGAAGTTGTCTTGGCGCGCAGGGTAAATGCTCGCAGAGGAATCTTGAAGCGCTGGCTTCAGGGAACCGCACTTCTGGCCGATAACCCATTCGGTGACTTAAAAGTCGCGCGAAATCGCTTGATAGCATTTTGCCGCCAGCTATCATCTGCGCGCCTGAAATTGCCCTCACTTCAATTGCCTGGAAATCTTCGATGCTGTCGTATCACCAAAAAAGTTTTCTGATCGTCGATGATTTCTCGGATTTCCGCAGTTCCGTGCGTTCGATGCTGCGTGAGCTCGGGGTCAAGGACGTCGACACGGCCGATACCGGTGAGCAGGCGCTGAAGATGTGCGCGCAGAAGTCCTACGATTTCATCCTGCAGGATTTCCATCTCGGCGATGGCAAGAAGAACGGCCAGCAGGTGCTCGAAGATCTGATGTCGGAAAAGCTCATCAGCCATGAAGCGGTGTTTGTCATGGTGACGGCCGAGACCAGTCAGGCGATGGTGCTCAGTGCTCTGGAGCACGAACCGGATGCGTACCTGACCAAGCCGTTCAACCGCTCCGGCCTGGCCCAGCGCCTGGAGCGTCTGGAACAGCGCAAGACGTTGCTCAAACCGATTCTACAAGCCCTCGATCGCGGCAAGCCGGTCGAGGTGCTTAACGCCTGCATCGCCCTGTGCAAGCAGGACATTCGCTATTCACCGCTGTGCCTGCGTTATCGCGCCGATGCGCTGCGCGAGATGAATCAGAACGAAGCGCTGGAACGACTCTATGACAGCATCATTGCTGACCGGCCGTTGCCATGGGCATTTGCCGGACTTGGCAAATTGCTGTTCAAGCGTGGCCAAGTGGCGCAAGCCAAGGGCGTTTATGAAAAGGCCCTGAAGGTGTTCCCGATGATGCCGGCGCTGTACGACGGCATGGCCGATGTACTGGTCGCCGAAGGCGATAGCAAAGGTGCGCAACGGGTGCTGGAGGAGGCGATTCGCCTGTCTCCCTTGGCGGTGCGTCGGCAGGCGTTGCTGGGCAAACTGGCGATGGCCAACGAAGACTTCGACACCGCGTCCCGCGCCTATCGTCAGGCCGTAGCGCAAGGCGCGCAGTCGCGCTTCAAGGATCCGGAAAGTAATCTCGGCCTGGCTCACGCGCTGATCAGCAAAGGCAGTGAGCGCGGGCTCGACACGCGCACACGCCTGGAGATCAACACCACGCTCAGTGCGGTGGCCAAAGAAAACCCGAGCGACCCCGGCCTGCAGATTCGCGCGCGTCTGATGAAAGCCACCAGCCTGCTGCTCAACGATGCCGAGACCGCTGACAAGCTCACCGAGCAAGCGCTGATGCGCCTCGACGGCATGGAGCAGTTCATGAGTCCGGAAGCTGCGCTGTTGGTCGCCAAGCAATTGCAGATGCTCGGACAGGCCGAGGCGGGCACCTCGATGCTCAAGAGCTGCGCGGAGATCTACGGTGACGATCCGGCAGTAATGAAAGACATCGCCAAGCTCACTGATGACCCGACTATCCTCAGTTCCAGCAACGCTGCTGCTGACCTCAACCGTCAGGGCGTGCGCGTGTACAAGACCGGCAACCTGGTGGAGGCCCGTGATGTGTTCCGCAAGGCGCTGAAGATGCAACCGAAGAACATCAGTATCGCGCTGAACATGGCCCAGTCGCTGCTCCACGGCACCGACACCAGTGTGCCGTCGGCGGAACTGGAAGAATGTCGGGCCTGCCTGAAAATGGTTGGCCTGATGCCCGACACCGACGCGCGTTTTGCGCGTTATCAGAAGCTGAAAAGCAAGGCGTTTGGCGAATGAACCACGACGAGCAAGCTCTGGATTTTTCTACGGTGATCGCCTCCACCGTCCACGACATGAAGAACTCGCTGGCCATGCTCATGCAGGCCCACAGCCAATGGCTGGCGCGGTTGCCTGAGGCGCAACGGCTAGGCGCGGAGCAAGGCGTGATCGACTTCGAGTTTGCCCATCTCAACGGCATGCTGGTGCAACTGCTCGGGCTGTACAAGCTCGGCGTCAACCAGATGCCGCTGCAACCGGCCTATCACGAACTCGATGACTTTATCGAGGCACAACTGGCGGCGCATCAGGAGGTGTTTGCCAGTCGCGGGATCATCGCCACCTATGAAGTCGATCCGCTGAGCCCGTTGGGCTTCTTCGACCGTGAGCTGATTGCTTCGGTGCTGGGCAACTGCATCAATAACGCCATTCGTTACGCCCGCGAATCGCTGCTGATCACCGTCAGTGACGAGGCCGGGCAACTGGTGCTGAGTATCAACGACGACGGCGACGGTTATCCGGCCGAGATGCTCGAGCGCCAGGCCGATTATGTACAGGGCATCAATCACAGCAGTGGCAGCACCGGGCTCGGTTTGTATTTCGCCAATCGTATCGCGGCGCTGCATCAGCGCAATGGTGTCGAAGGACGCACCGAAATCCGCAACGGCGGACCGCTTGGCGGCGGGGTGTTCAGCCTATATCTGCCGTGACACAGGTTTTTGTTTGACGCTGCTTGATATTCCGAACAGCCGGAGCCTATTTTGTGCGGGTCGCCGTTCGCGGCTCGCACAATAACAAGGATTGCGTCATGACAACCGATGGCCAGCGTTCACTCGCGCAGCGATTGACCGGCATTGATGAGATTGAGTGTGTTACGCCGGATTTGAATGGCGTGCCGCGCGGCAAAGTGATGACCGCTGAGGGTTTCCTCGAAGGGCGGCGTCTGCAACTGGCCCGTGGCGTGCTGTTGCAATGCATCATGGGTGGTTACCCGGCAGCACGGTTTTACGGCAGCGACGACGGCGATCTCGCCCTGATTGCTGACCCGACCCAGATCCATCGTTTGCCATGGAGTGACGACCCGCGTGCCCTGGCGATTTGCGGTGCCGATGAGTTGAGCGGCGAGAGCTCCAACCTGTCGACTCGCGGTCAGCTCAAGAAAGTCATTGCCCGTTATGCCGCGCGCGGCCTGGCGCCGGTGGTGGCGACCGAGCTGGAATTCTTTGTCTTCGCGCCGAATACCGATCCGACCCAGCCGTTCCGTCCGCCAGTAGGCCTTGACGGGCGTCGCGAGGATGGCCAATCGGCGTTCAGCGTCAGTTCCAATAACGGTCTGCGGCCGTTCTTCAACGAAGTCTATAAGTGCATGGCGGCACTCGGTCTGCCGCGCGATACCTTCATGCACGAGATGGGCGTCAGCCAGTTCGAGATCAATCTGCTGCACGGTGATCCACTGCTGCTGGCCGATCAGACGTTCCTGTTCAAGCACCTGCTCAAGGAAGTCGCGCTCAAGCACGGCCTGACCGTGGTGTGCATGGCCAAGCCGCTGGCACACACGCCAGGCAGTTCGATGCACATTCATCAGAGCATCGTCGAGACCGCTAGCGGCAAGAATGTCTTCAGTGATGCGCACGGCGAGCCAACCGCGGTGTTTCGCCACTTCATCGGTGGCCAGCAGGCGGGCATGGCCGATTTCACCGCACTGTTTGCACCTAATGTGAATTCCTATCAGCGCCTGTGCCATCCGTACGCATCACCGAACAACGCCTGCTGGTCGCACGACAACCGGGCGGCCGGCCTGCGAATTCCGGCCAGTTCGCCGGTTGCCCGCCGGGTGGAAAACCGTTTGCCGGGCGCCGATGCGAATCCGTATCTGGCGATCGCCGCCAGTCTGGCTGCCGGTTTGCACGGGATCGAGAATGAGCTGGAACCGAGCGAAGCGATTCAGGGCGAGTTCGCGGTGCCGGACAATCTTGCGCTGCCGTGTACCTTGCACGCCGCGCTCGAACGTCTGAAACGTAGCCAATTGGCGAGGGAACTGTTCGGACAGGAGTTCATCGAAGGCTACATCGCTTCGAAGACCATGGAGTTGACCAGCTTCCTTGATGAAATCACTCCCTGGGAACGACGTGTTCTAGCAGCCCAGGCCTGACGTACCGCCGCCATCGGGCTATCGTTCTGGTAGCCCGATATTTACTGCAAGGAGCCGCTCGGAACGCCGATGCGCCAAATCTGGAAATCCTTTCGAGCACTGTATTTCGCCTCGCTGATGATGTTGATCGGCTCGGGCCTTCTATCCACTTATCTGGCATTGCGTCTGGCCGCTGACAATGTCGACGGCCTCTGGGTCGGCGCGCTGATGGCGGCCAACTATTTCGGTCTGGTGCTGGGTGGCAAGATCGGTCACCGACTGATTGCCCGGGTCGGGCACATCCGTGCTTATTCGGCCTGTGCCGGGATCGTCGGGGCGGCGGTGCTTGGCCACGGTCTGGTCGATTGGCTGCCGGCGTGGCTGGTGCTGCGGACCATCGTCGGTCTGGGCATGATGTGCCAATACATGGTGATCGAGAGCTGGCTCAACGAACAGGCGGACGCCAATCAGCGTGGCCTGGTGTTCAGCGGCTACATGATCGCTTCGTACCTGGGCCTGGTCCTCGGCCAACTGATTCTGGTCATGCATCCGGGCCTGGGGCTGGAACTGCTGATGCTGGTCGCGCTGTGTTTCGCCCTGTGTCTGGTGCCCGTGGCATTGACGCGGCGGATTCACCCGGCGCCACTGCATCCGGCGCCGATGGAGCCACGCTTCTTTATCAAGCGCGTACCGCAGTCGTTGAGTACGGTGCTGGGTGCCGGTTTGATCATCGGCTCGTTTTACGGTCTGGCACCGCTGTACGCCTCGCAACAAGGGCTATCGACCGAGCAGGTTGGTCTGTTCATGGGTAGCTGCATCTTTGCCGGTTTATTGGTGCAGTGGCCGTTGGGCTGGTTGTCCGATCGTTATGACCGGGCGCTGCTGATTCGCTGCTTTGCCGGGTTTTTGGCGGTGGCGGCGTTGCCGTTGGCCGTGCTGCCGCAGGTTCCGCTGGAGGTGTTGTTCGGGGTTGGTTTCCTGTGTTCACTGGTGCAGTTCTGTCTGTACCCACTGGCAGTGGCATTCTCCAACGACCACGTCGAAGGCGATCGTCGCGTGTCGCTGACCGCGATGCTGCTGGTGACTTATGGTGTCGGTGCGAGCATCGGACCGTTGCTTGCGGGCGTGTTGATGAAGCTGTTTGGCAGCCAGAGCCTGTATGCGTTCTTCAGCTTCTTCGCGTTGGTGCTGGTGTGGCGGATCCGGCCGAAAGCGGTGACCAATCTGCATCAGGTCGACGACGCGCCGCTGCATCACGTGGCCATGCCGGACAGCATGTCCAGCTCACCGCTGGTGGCGGCCCTCGATCCTCGGGTAGACGAGCAGGTGGTGCAGGAGCAGATGGTGCAGGATCCGGTGCAGACGCCGGCGAGTCCCGAGCCTGAAGCTGATACTCCGTCAGAGCCTGCGGCAGAAGTCGAATCGGATACCGATAAACCCGCGCCTGATCTCAGCGGCGGTAGACCCTGAACTGAACAAAAAACATCGCGCATAAAAAAGGGCAGTCCCGCCAAGGACTGCCCTTTTTATTGGCCGTGCGAATCAGAGATCGTCTTTGTCGAAACGGCGTGCTTCACGTTGCAACTGATACACGAAACGCTCAACGTTGCGCGCAGCCTGGCCACTGATGTTGTGGAAACGCAGACCGGCAAAGGTGATGTTGAGTTTTTCTTCGAAATGCAGATAGCGCAATTCGACGGAGATCGGCTGGTTGCCGAACAGCGGCGGGGCGATCAAGCGGTCATAAACCTGGCCCAATTGCAGGCGGTCGGTGATATCACCTTCGAAACGCAGCTTGCAGCCGGTCGCGGAGATATCCAGCAGTTTGCCGTTGATTGGCGCCTTGAGTTTTTCGCCGCCCAGTTCAACGCTGACCAGATCGGTCAGTTTTAGTGCCGCACGGAAGGCATTGCGGCGCTGGTGGTAAACCACTTCAGTCGGCAGTGCGCCGGTGTAGAAACGATCACCCTCGGACTCTTCGATATTCAGCGTGCCGGTGCATTCCCAGGCGATGCGCACGCCTTCATGAAAACCTTCAACCTTGAATGGCTCACCGGCCTGCAGGAAGCGTTCGCCATCACGCGGGATCATCTCGTCCAGTGCGATCGTAGCGCTGTCGCGGTCGACTTTGATCAGATAGCTCTGGAAGCGCTGGCTGCGCTCATGAAAGGTGATGATCAGCGGATCGTGGCTTTCTTGCAGCTGGCGCAGGTTGCTGGAGATTTCCAGTGGCGTGGTAAGCACCTTAGGGGGCTGCGGAGCATCATCCGCGCTGAGGGCGTTGGACACGGTTTATCAATCTCCAGACAAAATATGACGACTAGCCAGCATTTTGCCAGCATGTTTCGCGGGTTGATAGAGCTGGCGCATCAACGGCTCATGCCTGGCTGAGCGGACGCGGTGTGGCGGGTTTGGCAAATGTACCGCTGGCGTTATACAGCGCCGGCGCTTCACCGCCGGTGAGGATCTTCAGCTGATTGGCCGTGGCGGCCTGCTGGATCTGGATCGACTGGCCGTTCTTGACGTTGGCGGCCTGGCATTGAGCAATCAGATCGGTCAATGCATCGCCTTGCGCCAACAACTGCTCGCCAATGCTCGACTGGCCAGCCAGTTGCTCCAGACCGCTGCGGTCTGTCGGCAAGTTGAGGCTGGCGAGGATTTCGCTGCGTTTGCGGCCATGCTGTTCAAGCAGAATGATCAATGCCTGTTTATGCGCCAGAATTTCTTCCAGCAAGGGCATGTCGCGACCGTGCAACGCGAGGGATTCGGTTTGCAGCAACTCCAGCAATTGTTGAGCTGGAGCAAAGTCGTCGTTGATCAATTGCAATAAATTAGTGTCGTGCATGGCTGGCCTTGGGTTTTAAGCGTCCAAAAGCCTGGCGCCGGCAAAAGCCTAGCGCTGGGCTTCGAAGTTGAGCAGTTTGCTGGCTACACGGTTGCTGTCGACTTTATAGCTGCCATCGGCAATCGCGGCTTTCAACTCGGCCACACGGGCTTTGTCGACAGCAGGTTGATCGCGCAGCTTGTCAGTGACCTTCTGCAACTGTTGAGCCTCATTGCTGAGGTGTACCGATTCCCCGCTTTTTGCGGTACTGGCCGGTTCGGCCTGGGTATTCAGCGGCGCGGAGGTACCGGTTTCGGCGGTTTCCTTGGCGTTGCTGGTACGTGTACTGCCCGTAAGTGACGAGGAGCTGTTCAAACGGCTGAAATCGATGACCATGATAAAAACCTCTGGGAATTTGGACGCTTGCCATGTTTTCGGCCATCCCCTGGAAAACTTTAGGCACATTTACAATGAGCCTTGCATGCGCCGGCGCGTGTCCTGCTGCGGCACAGTTTAGGGAACAGCCGGGGTCAGCGCCAGTTTTCTACATCGCCACTTCCACTTGGCCGGGCGCGGTGACTTGCGCCTTGATGACCCTTTGCGAGTTGAGGTTTTTCACCCGGATCTGTTCTTTCAAACCGCCATTGGCCAGCGCTTCACCGGGCATGCGCACGGCGAGTGTGCCGCTGCGGGCAGTGATGACCACTTGATCACCCTTGCGAATGACTTCCGCCTGTTCCAGATGGACCAGAGTAATGACCTGATCGGCTACCGTTGGTCGGGTTAATTTCTGCCCGATCGCTTCGTCTACCGAGGTCAGAAAGCCTTGGTTGATCGTGCTCACGTCGCGTTCACGCAGGGTCACGTCCTGTGGTTCGATGATCCCTGCACGTTTCAGCGGTCGGGTGGTTGTCACAATCTCGCGAAACAGGCGGACTTGAGCGGGCACGAACACAGTCCAGGGCGAGGCGCCCTCACAACGGACCTTCACGGTAACCCGGCCCAGCGGACGTGCCGGACTCTCCAAAGTCGCTGTCAATTCCTTGTCGCACATAGGCATGCGCATACGGGGGTCGAGCTGGTTTACTTCGATCTCGTAGCGGCCTTCCGTTTGACTGGTGGCCAGATAGTCTTCTACGGTGAACTCAAGAAAGCCCTGAGTGACGCCGATAAGCATGTCAGGCAAGGTAACCGCATCAGCAATGGCAGGGCTGCCAGCGAAAAAGCAGCAGACGGCGGACATCGCGCAAAGGCTTTTGCGAGCGCGGGAGGTCAGGTGTCGGAAAAATGTCGTTTGAGCGTTCATACGAGTTAAAAAGCAAGCGCCGTGCCGTTTAGCAATGAATGTGCGTCGCAACAACACTTGGCGTTGGTGTAGGAGTCTGGGCATGGCTGGTGTAATGGATTCGGTGAACCAGCGCACGCAACTGGTGGGGCAGAATCGCCTGGAGCTGTTGTTGTTCCGTCTTGACGGTCAGCAGCTCTACGGAATCAACGTGTTCAAGGTGCGGGAAGTGTTGCAGTGCCCGTCGCTGACGTTGATGCCCAAGTCCAGTCCTGTCGTGTGCGGGGTGGCAAATATCCGGGGGGCGACCATTCCGATCCTTGATCTGGCAATGGCCACCGGTTCCGGAGCGTTGAAGGACAAGAACAACCCGTTCGTGATCA
Source organism: Pseudomonas sp. Mb7 (assembly GCF_054790525.1). Lineage (NCBI taxonomy): Bacteria > Pseudomonadati > Pseudomonadota > Gammaproteobacteria > Pseudomonadales > Pseudomonadaceae > Pseudomonas > Pseudomonas sp. Mb7. The sequence continues at coordinate 3,998,317 of NZ_CP186501.1, read as the reverse complement.
TCACGGAGTACAACACCAAGACCCAGGGTTTCCTGGTCCGCTCGGTGGAGCGCATCGTCAACATGAACTGGGAAGAGATTCATCCACCGCCCAAGGGCACGGGTCGCGATCACTACCTGACCGCTGTGACTCGGGTGGACAATCAGTTAGTCGAAATCATCGACGTCGAGAAAGTGCTGGCGGAAGTTGCGCCGACACCGGAAGCGATTTCGGTGGGCGTGGTCGATGTCGAGACCCAGACCAAGGCACTGTCATTGCGTGTCTTGACGGTCGATGACTCGTCGGTGGCGCGCAAGCAGGTCACGCGTTGTCTGCAGACAATCGGGGTCGAAGTGGTGGCGCTGAACGACGGCAAACAGGCGCTGGATTACCTGCGCAAGCTGGTCGATGAGGGCAAGAAGCCGGAAGAAGAGTTCCTGATGATGATTTCCGACATCGAGATGCCGGAGATGGACGGGTACACCCTGACGGCGGAAATCCGCGGCGACGCACGCATGCAAAAGCTTCATATCATCCTGCATACTTCGTTGTCGGGGGTATTCAATCAGGCGATGGTCAAGAAAGTCGGTGCAGATGACTTTTTGGCCAAATTCCGTCCTGATGACCTCGCATCCCGGGTAGTCGACCGGATCAAAGCAGCAGATATCAGCTAGGAGCGTTTTGCTCCTGGCGGTCAACACGATTTAAGAGGCGGCATCATTGTCTACGGGTAATTTGGATTTCGAACAGTTCCGGGTCTTCCTGGAAAAAGCCTGTGGCATTCTGCTCGGTGAAAACAAGCAGTACCTGGTCTCGAGCCGTCTCAACAAACTGATGGAGCAGCAAGGCATCAAATCCCTGGGTGAGCTGGTTCAGCGCATCCAGACCCAGCCGCGCAGCGGTTTGCGCGAGCAGGTGGTCGATGCCATGACGACCAACGAAACCCTGTGGTTTCGTGACACCTATCCGTTTGAAGTCTTGAAGAACAAGGTGCTGCCTGAAGCGATCAAGGCCAGCCCCAACCAGCGCTTGCGGATCTGGTCAGCGGCGTGCTCGTCGGGCCAGGAACCGTACTCGCTGTCGATGTCGATCGACGAGTTCGAGCGGACCAACCTTGGTCAACTGAAGATGGGCGTGCAGATTGTTGCCACTGATCTGTCCGGCCTTATGCTGACCAACTGCAAGACCGGCGAGTACGACAGTCTGGCCATCGGTCGTGGTTTGTCGCCGGAACGCCTGCAGCGTTACTTCGACCCGAAAGGGCCGGGCCGCTGGGTGATCAAGGCGCCGATCAAGAACCGGGTAGAGTTCCGTTCGTTCAACCTGCTCGACAGCTATGCCGCGCTGGGCAAGTTCGACATCGTGTTCTGCCGCAACGTGTTGATCTACTTCTCTGCCGAAGTGAAGAAAGACATCCTGTTGCGCATTCACAGCACGTTGAAGCCGGGCGGTTATCTGTTCCTTGGCGCTTCCGAAGCGTTGAACGGTTTGCCGGATCATTACCAGATGGTGCAGTGCAGCCCGGGGATTATTTACCAGGCTAAATGATTGCAGCGGTAATACAAAAAAACGGGAAGCCTTAAGGCCTCCCGTTTTTTTATGCCCCAATTATTTTATTTCCCACGAACACCACACCCCCCCCTGTGGGAGCGAGCCTGCTCGCGAAAGCGGTCTGTCAGTAAAACAGTTGGCGACTGACACGCCGCCTTCGCGAGCAGGCTCGCTCCCACAGGGGATCTGCGTTGACCTGGCAAGGACGGCAAGCGGCAGAAAAGCGGCATCCGGCGGATACCGGTTGCCGCTTTTCTGGCATTGCCGCTTTGCCGATGCCCCGCAAAGCCCCGGTTTATGGGTGTTTTGCCGTTTGGCACGGCGCTTGCTAAAGCTCAGTTACGAAAAACCGGTCACCTGAAGGTTCCCGACATGAGCATCAGCTTCGATAAAGCGCTCGGCATTCACGAAAAGGCATTGGGCTTCCGCGCCCAGCGTGCCGAAGTGCTGGCCAACAACATCGCCAACGCCGACACCCCGAACTACAAGGCTCGGGATCTGGATTTCTCCAAAGTGCTTGAAGCACAGACCCAGAAAAACGCTAACGGCACCATCGCCCTGAACATGACCAACAGCCGTCACATCGAAGCTGAAGGCCTGGGCAATGGCGACGAATCGCTGATGTATCGCACGCCGATGCAACCGTCGATCGACCAGAACACCGTGGACGCTCAACTGGAACAGTCGAACTACGCGGAAAACGCCGTCGGCTTCCAGGCCAGCTTCACCCTGCTCAACAGCAAATTCAAAGGGCTGGTGTCAGCCCTGCGCGGAGAGTAATCCATGTCCCTGTCCAGCGTTTTCAACATTGCCGGCAGCGGCATGAGCGCACAAACCACGCGTCTGAACACCGTGGCGTCGAACATCGCCAACGCCGAAACCGTCTCGTCGAGCATCGACCAGACCTATCGCGCCCGTCACCCGGTGTTCGCCACCATGTTCCAGGGCGGCCAGAACAGCGGCAGCAATTCACTGTTCCAGAGCCAGGACGCGGCCGGTCAGGGCGTACAGGTGCTCGGTGTGGTCGAAGACCAGAGCAACCTCGAAGCGCGCTACGAGCCGAACCATCCGGCGGCCGACGCCAAAGGCTACGTCTACTACCCGAACGTCAACGTGGTGGAAGAAATGGCTGACATGATTTCCGCGAGCCGCTCGTTCCAGACCAACGCCGAAATGATGAACACCGCCAAAACCATGATGCAGAAGGTACTGACCCTCGGTCAGTAATAAGGGGCGACTGCCATGAGTGTTTCCGATACCACCAGCAGCCTGAGCATGAATGACATCCTGGCGAACTCGTCGAAAAAGACCAGTTCGACCACCGGTGGCATTGCTTCGGCGACCAACAGCGCCACCGGCGGCCAGGCACTGGGCAAGGATGCGTTCCTGCAATTGCTGGTCACCCAGCTGAAAAACCAGAACCCGCTTGATCCGCAGGACAACAGTGCCTTCGTTGCGCAGTTGGCACAGTTCAGCAGCCTTGAGGGGATCACCACCCTCAACAGCACTGTCAGCTCGCTGGCCGGCAACTACAACTCCTCGCAGGCGTTGCAGGCTTCGTCGCTGGTGGGCCGCAATGTGATCGTGCAGACCAACTCGGTTCAGCTCGACGATCCGAGCAAAGGCATGACCGGCTCGGTCACCGTTCCGTCGTCGATTGCCGGCGGCACCGTCAGCATCACCGACAGCAGCGGCACGGTGGTTCGCACCATCGATCTGGGCAGTCGCGCCGCAGGCAGCGCGAGCTTCACCTGGGACGGCAAGGACAAGGACGGCAATCTGGTCAAGACCGGTACCTATACCGTCAAGGCCAACGCATCGATCAATGGCACCTCGACCGACATGGCGACCTACCTGCCGGCCACCGTCACCAGCGTGACGATCAGCCAGACCGGCGGCGAGCTGATGCTCAACCTGTCCGGCAAGGGCACCGTTGCCCTGTCCAAAGTACAAACCATTGGTATATAGAGCCGACTAACCGGCACAAAGGAGTGGAATATGTCTTTCAATATCGGCCTTAGCGGTCTCTATGCAGCCAACAAACAACTGGACGTGACCGGCAACAACATCGCCAACGTCGCGACCGCCGGTTTCAAATCGTCCCGTGCAGAATTCGAAGACGTTTACTCGTCGACTCGCCTGGGCAGCGGCAGCAAAGTGATCGGCAATGGTGTGCGTCTGGCCAACGTTTCCCAGCAGTTCACCCAAGGTGACATCAACAACACCGGCAACGTGTTGGACATGGGCATCAACGGTTCCGGTTTCTTCACCATGAGCAACAATGGCTCGGTGTCCTACACCCGTGCCGGTACGTTCAAGGTCGACAACGCCGGTTACATTACCAACACCGACTACACCTCGCGTCTGCAAGGTTATGGTGTGGATGCCAACGGTAAGATCGTCAATGGTGTGTTGACCGACCTCAAGATCGACACTTCAAACCTGGCGCCTAAGTCCACCTCGCTGGTGACCTCGACCATCAACCTGAACTCGACTGCGCCAGTGATCGACGACACAGTGGCCGCCGGCAAGTTCGATCCGAGCAACCTCGCGACCTACACCAAATCGTTCAGCACGCCGATCTATGACAGCCAGGGCAACATGCACCCCATGGATCAGTACGTGGTGAAAACCGGTGCCAACACCTGGAAGGTCTATACCCTGGTGGACGGTCGTAACCCGGATGCAACGGGCAGTGATCCAAAAGTCACTGCGCCGGTGCCTTCCACCATGACCTTTGACTCCGCTGGCAAGCTGACGCAGGTCAGCACCCTGCCTGGCCCGGTGATCAGCAGTGACCTGAAGCTCACGGGTTGGGTGCCGGGTAATGTCGTCAATGGTACGTTCAAGGCTAATGGTGCGGCCGCGAACCCGGCAGGTATCACCATTTCGATGGCTCAGACCACCCAGTACAACGCTGACACTGCGCGTTCGATCCCGACGCAGGATGGTTACGCCACTGGCCAGATCACCAACCTGACCATCGACGGCACCGGTACGCTGTTCGCCAACTTCAGCAACAACCAGAGCAAGGCTATTGGCCAGGTCGCACTGGCGAGTTTCACCAACGAACAAGGCTTGCAGGCAGTCGGCGGCACTAGCTGGAAGGAGACTTTCGCTTCGGGTATTCCGGGCTACGATGCGCCGAAAACCGGTACGTTGGGTGAGGTGGTTTCCAACTCGCTGGAAGAGTCGAACGTTAATCTGACCAACGAGCTGGTAGACCTGATCAAGGGCCAGAGCAACTATCAGGCGAACGCCAAGACCATCTCGACTCAGAGCACCATCATGCAGACCATCATTCAGATGACCTGATTCTGGTATCTGCTTGTGCAAGGAAGCCCCTCTTTTGAGGGGCTTTTTTGTTGGGCTTTTTTTGGGGGGGGGCTGTTTTGATTGGGTGTATATCCGTTGCTTCGGGTGCTGCGGCTGGCGGTTCGCTCTTACAGCGACTCACTCCGACCAATCTCCGATTGCACACTCCCAATCCCACTGTGGGAGCGAGCTTGCTCGCGAAGGCGACCTGAGAGCCAGGCAGCCTCTGCCAGATGTACTCAACTTCTGTAAGCGCTGCCGAAGGTAAACGGCGCCCAAAAGAAAACCCCCGACACACCAGAAGTCTGTCGGGGGGTTTATTTTGCCTGGAAGAATCAGGCGTCTCGCAACGCCTGATTCAGCTCAGCTTATTGGCAAGCTTCGCAATCCGGCTCGTCGATCGCGCAAGCCTTTGGCACTGGAGCAGGACCGGCAGGTGCTGCCAGAACCGAATCGTCGCCGTGGTTGCCGCCGCTGGAAACAGCGTTCAGCTTGCCGGTGTTGATGGTCGACTTCTCGGTGCTGGTCGCGGCCAGGGCACGGAGGTAGTAAGTGGTTTTCAGGCCACGGTACCAGGCCATGCGGTAGGTCACGTCGAGCTTCTTGCCCGATGCGCCGGCGATGTACAGGTTCAGCGACTGGGCCTGGTCGATCCACTTCTGACGACGGCTGGCGGCGTCAACGATCCACTTGGTGTCCACTTCGAACGCGGTCGCATAAAGCTCTTTGAGTTCTTGCGGGATGCGCTCGATCTGCTGAACCGAACCGTCGTAGTACTTCAGGTCGTTGATCATGACCGAGTCCCACAGACCGCGAGCTTTCAGGTCGCGAACCAGGTACGGGTTGATCACGGTGAATTCGCCCGACAGGTTCGATTTCACATACAGGTTCTGGTAGGTCGGTTCGATCGACTGCGAGACGCCGGTGATGTTGGCGATGGTCGCGGTCGGTGCGATGGCCATGATGTTCGAGTTACGAATACCTTTCTGTACACGGGCGCGAACCGGTGCCCAGTCGAGGGTTTCGTTCAGGTCGACATCGATGTACTTCTGGCCACGGGCTTCGATCAGGATCTGTTGCGAATCCAGCGGCAGGATGCCTTTGGACCACAGCGAACCCTGGAATGTCTCGTACGCGCCACGCTCGTCAGCCAGGTCGCAGGACGCCTGGATCGCGTAGTAGCTGACCGCTTCCATCGACTTGTCGGCGAACTCGACGGCAGCGTCGGAACCGTAAGGGATGTGCTGCAGGTACAGCGCGTCCTGGAAGCCCATGATGCCCAGACCGACCGGACGGTGCTTGAAGTTGGAGTTCTTCGCTTGTGGCACCGAGTAGTAGTTGATGTCGATCACGTTATCGAGCATGCGTACAGCGGTGTTCACGGTACGTTGCAGCTTGGCGGTGTCCAGCTTGCCGTCAACGATGTGGTTCGGCAGGTTGATCGAGCCCAGGTTGCAAACGGCGATCTCGTCCTTGTTGGTGTTCAAGGTGATTTCGGTGCACAGGTTCGAGCTGTGAACCACGCCGACGTGCTGCTGCGGGCTGCGCAGGTTGCACGGGTCTTTGAAGGTCAGCCATGGGTGGCCGGTTTCAAACAGCATGGAGAGCATTTTGCGCCACAGGTCTTTGGCCTGGATGGTCTTGAACAGTTTGACCTTGCCTGGGTATTCGGTCAGCGCTTCGTAGTACTCGTAGCGCTCTTCGAAGGCTTTGCCGGTCAGGTCGTGCAGGTCCGGTACTTCGGATGGCGAGAACAGGGTCCACTTGCCGTCATCGAAAACACGCTTCATGAACAGGTCAGGGATCCAGTTGGCGGTGTTCATGTCGTGGGTACGACGACGATCATCACCGGTGTTCTTGCGCAGTTCGATGAACTCTTCGATGTCCATGTGCCAGGTTTCCAGGTAGGCACAGACAGCGCCTTTGCGCTTGCCACCCTGGTTAACGGCTACAGCGGTGTCGTTCACCACTTTGAGGAACGGCACAACGCCTTGCGACTTGCCGTTGGTGCCCTTGATGTACGAACCCAGAGCGCGAACAGGCGTCCAGTCGTTGCCCAGGCCACCGGCGAATTTCGACAACATGGCGTTGTCGTGGATCGCGTGGTAGATGCCCGACAGGTCATCCGGCACGGTGGTCAGGTAGCAGCTCGACAGCTGTGGACGCAGGGTACCGGCGTTGAACAGGGTCGGGGTCGACGACATGTAGTCGAAGGAAGACAGCAGGTTGTAGAACTCGATCGCACGGTCTTCTTTCTGCTTCTCTTCGATCGCCAGGCCCATGGCCACGCGCATGAAGAAGATCTGCGGCAGTTCGAAACGCACGCCATCCTTGTGGATGAAGTAACGGTCGTACAGGGTTTGCAGGCCCAGGTAGGTGAATTGCTGATCACGCTCGTGGTTGATCGCCTTGCCCAGTTTTTCCAGGTCGAAGGAAGCCAGCACAGGGTTCAGCAGTTCGAACTCGATACCTTTGGCGATGTAAGCCGGCAGTGCCTTGGCGTACAGGTCGGCCATTTCGTGGTGAGTGGCGCTTTCGGCCACACCGAGGAAACCCAGACCTTCGGCACGCAGGGTGTCCATCAGCAGGCGGGCAGTCACGAACGAGTAGTTCGGCTCACGCTCGACCAGGGTACGGGCGGTCATCACCAGGGCGGTGTTGACGTCGGTCAGGGCCACGCCGTCGTACAGGTTTTTCAGGGTTTCGCGCTGGATCAGGTCGCCGTCGACTTCTTCCAGACCTTCGCAGGCCTCGGTGACGATGGTGTTCAGGCGGCCCATGTCGAGCGGCGCCAGGCTGCCGTCGGCACGGGTAATGCGGATCGACGGGTGAGCGTTGACCGCTTCTTCGGCCGGCGCGTGGGCAGCACGTTCTTTCGAACGACCGTCACGGTAGATCACGTAGTCGCGAGCGACTTTCTGCTCACCGGCACGCATCAGGGCCAGTTCGACCTGGTCCTGGATTTCTTCGATGTGGATGGTGCCACCCGACGGCATGCGACGCTTGAAGGTCGCGGTGACCTGTTCGGTCAGACGGGCAACGGTGTCATGGATTCGCGACGAAGCGGCAGCGGTGCCGCCTTCAACTGCGAGGAACGCTTTGGTGATAGCGACGGTGATCTTGTCATCGGTGTAAGGAACGACAGTGCCATTGCGCTTGATCACGCGCAGTTGACCAGGCGCGGTGGCTGCCAGATCCGAATTCGAATCAGCGGCCTGCGGCAAGGTGCCCTGCGGGTTCTCGCGAGTTGTGTCGGTTTGCATGGGGGGTGGTCTCCACATTCTCTATGTTTGTTTGGGCACCATCATGGTGCCCACCGTTCTGTCCAGAAGCACTACAGCCGACGGGCGTCGGGTATAACAACTTCGGGACAGTAGGAAAAAAGGCTGATGAAGCCGCATCCTTGCCGAAGTTTTTGGCTACGAGCCAGGGCTCGAGCCGGATTCCTTCCCGGGTGACAGTAATGACTGCAACACCCGTACCGTTCTCGCCGCTGCGAGGTAAAAAACGGTGCCATCCGCAAGTGCGGTTTGGGCTTTGAAAAACTTGCTGGGTTCAACCGGAAACAGGCAATAAATCGCTTGAGTTTCAGGTCTGAAATGTGGTTGGGCGTTTAAGCGGAAAACCCTATATGTGGGGTCTCTCCCTGCGCCGTGCTACAAGATAATGCGTTTCACGGGTGCTTGCAACGTACTAGCTGTGGATAAACCTGTGCGTAAATTGTGTAAGAAATCCGGAATTCGCGTGTAGGCCGCGAACCTGCTGAGCTAGACCGTCTGTCACTGTTTTTTCACCGGGAAAAACGCTTCAGCGGATTTTTAAGGGCGCGAACCCTATCACAAAAAACTGCCTTGTCCGAACGCATTTACCGACTTGTGTTCTGGCTGGACGCCGTTTATACAATCGGCCCATGCGCAGGCATTCTTATCCTCCAGAAACATGACAAAAGGACGGGAGGATCACGCTGAATATCGCGTACCCCTGTAGGAGCTGCCGAAGGCTGCGATCTTTTGATCCTGATCTTGAAAAGCAAGATCAAAAGATCGCAGCCTCGTTTCACTCGACAGCTCCTACAGGGGATTGTGTGTCCGGGCAATCGCCTTCCTTTTATTAATAACAATAGAAAGCAGAGGTCACCGGTGGAGCAACAAGCCTTTGAGGTATTGATCGTCGAGGATGACCAGCGGCTGGCCGAATTGACGCGCGACTACCTGCAAGCCAATGGACTGCGCGTGAATATCGAAGGCAACGGGGCGCTGGCGGCGGCGCGGATCATCAAGGAGCAGCCGGATCTGGTGATCCTCGATCTGATGCTGCCGGGCGAAGATGGCCTGAGCATCTGTCGCAAGGTGCGCAATCAGTATGACGGGCCGATTCTGATGCTCACCGCACGCACTGACGATGCCGATCAGATTCAGGGCCTCGACCTCGGTGCCGACGATTACGTGTGCAAACCGGTGCGCCCACGGCTGTTGCTGGCGCGCATTCAAGCGTTGCTGCGCCGTAGCGATACACCTGAACCGCTCGCCGAAAAATCCCGCCGTCTGCAATTTGGCCCGCTGGTGGTCGACAACGCCTTGCGCGAAGCGTGGCTGAGCGACAACGGCATCGAGCTGACCAGCGCCGAATTCGATCTGCTCTGGCTGCTGGTGTCCAACGCCGGGCGGATTCTGTCCCGCGAAGAAATCTTCACTGCACTGCGCGGCATCGGCTATGACGGTCAGGACCGTTCGATTGATGTGCGCATCTCGCGCATCCGCCCGAAAATCGGCGACGACCCCGACCATCCACGCCTGATCAAGACCATTCGCAGCAAAGGTTATCTGTTCGTTCCTGAAGCCTGCGTAGATCTGCCGCTGTGAACTCGATCTTCCTGCGTATCTACGGCGGCATGTGCGCAGCGCTGATTCTGGTGGCGGTGCTCGGCGTGCTGGCGCTGAATCTGCTCAATCAGGTGCGCAGCGAGCAGTATCGCGAGCGGCTGGCACACGGCACGTTCTCGCTGATGGCCGGCAACCTGCAACCGATGAATGAAACCGAGCGCCATCGCGCGTTGCTGGTGTGGGAGCGTTTGCTGGGGATTCCGCTGGCGCTGAAGAAGTTCGCCGAGACCGATCTCGATCTGACCCAGCGCACCCGCGTGCAACGGGGGCAGGCGTTGGTCGAGCAGACCGGTCCGCACGCAGCGAAGGTTTACCGGATGGTCAGCGACAAGGAACAGCTCGTACTGGTGGGTGAAGTTCAGCAAATCAGCGAGCAACTGGCCCGCGCAACCATTTACCTGCTGGCCGATGAACTGGTGCGCGTGCCGGTCGCCGAGCAACCCAAGCGCCTCGCACAGATAAAGGACGAGAAGGGCTTCGGTTTCGATTTGCGCCTGGTCACGGTGAATGACGCCGACATGGACGAAGACCAGAGCCGCCGCGTGGCCGAAGGCGACACGGTGATGGCGCTGGGCAAGGGCGGCGATTCGATCCGCGTGTTTGCCGGCATGGTCGGCACGCCGTGGGTGCTGGAAATCGGGCCGCTGTATCAGATGAACCCGTATCCGCCGGAATGGCTGGTGCTGATTGCGGCACTCGGCCTGACCCTGATCGGCCTCATTGTTTATCTGTTGGTGCGCCAGCTCGAACGCCGTTTACGCGGCCTCGAAGCGGCGGCCACGCGCATTGCCAAGGGCAGCCTGGAAACTCGTGTGCCGGCGCGCGGTGCCGACTCGGTCGGGCGTCTGGCGGCGGCGTTCAACGGCATGGCCGAGCACTTGCAGCAGCTACTGGCAATCCAGCGCGAACTGGTGCGTGCGGTCTCTCATGAACTTCGCACGCCGGTGGCGCGTCTGCGTTTCGGTCTGGAAATGATTGGCTCGGCGACCACCCCGCAAGCGCTGGAGAAATACCGCGAAGGCATGGATCACGACATCGAAGACCTCGATAAGCTGGTCGATGAAATGCTCACCTATGCGCGACTGGAGCAGGGTTCGCCGGCGCTGACGTTCCAGCGCATCGATCTGGATGCGCTGGTCAATCAGGTGATTGAAGAGCTGGCGCCGTTGCGCGCCGAAGTCACCGTGCAGCGGGGATTGTGCCTGTCTGCCGCCGATAACGATGATGCCTGGGTCGAGGCCGAGCCGCGTTATCTGCACCGGGCATTGCAGAATCTGGTGAGCAACGCCATGCGCCACGCACGCTCGAAGGTGACGGTGAGTTATCAGGTCGGGCAATTGCGCTGTCGCGTGGATGTCGAAGATGACGGCCCGGGCGTGCCGGAAGTAGCGTGGGAGCGGATTTTCACGCCGTTTCTACGCCTGGATGACAGCCGTACGCGGGCGTCGGGCGGGCATGGCCTGGGCTTGTCGATTGTGCGACGGATCATTCACTGGCATGACGGCCGGGCGATCATTGGCAAGAGCAAGAGTCTGGGTGGGGCTTGCTTTAGCCTGAGTTGGCCGAGGAATCAGGAACGCCGTTGAGTCTTGTGTTGGTTCGGCAGGCCTCATCGCGAGCAGGCTCACTCCTACAGGGGAACGCATTTCAAATGTAGGAGTGAGCCTGCTCGCGAAAGCGCGAGCGCCCGCAACACAAATCTTCAGGCTTTGATGCTGACCAGACTCAACAACTGCCCATCCCGCACCCCGAACTGCGCCTCCAGTTCAACGCCGTTACGCCACTCGGCCGACAAGTCCGCCAACAGCCGTAACCTCACTTGACCCGCTTCAGTCCACTCCAGCACTTCAGCGTGCTCGAAATAAAAGCGCTTCTGCACAATCGGGTACAGCGCTTTGAACAGACTTTCCTTCACCGAAAACGTCAGCGTCACCCACAGCGCCAACTGATCCCGCGAGGCGGCCGTCATGCGTTGCATTTCAGGTGGCGTCAGAATCTCCCCAGCCAGCCGCTCGGCACGTTCGGTGTCGAGCAGGTTTTCCAGATCCATGCCCAAACCGCGCCAGTGCCTTTTGTTGGCGACAATCGCTGCCGCGCGTCCGGTGCTGTGCGTGATTGAGCCGCAGATATGCGCGGGCCATATCGGCGCGCGGTCTTCACCAATCGCTGGCACAACGCTGCTGCCTTCCAGTTGCTGCAACGCTGCACGGGCGCAAATCCGCCCGGCGAGGAATTCCGCCTGACGTTTGGCCACCGAGCGCTGAATGCTTGGCGGGGCAACGACGGCGCTGCGCTGGAAATCATCGCCGAGCAGTTGTGCCGGATCGAAATGGGTGCTGAGCAGCACGGTATCAGGCAACACCGTCGGCAACGGCCAGTGGCTGTCGAGCGCGGTGCAGCAGGCGGGGAGGGCGGGGGTGAGATTCATGGCGGGCATTTTGCCGGTTAGTCGAGACAAGGTCGAGATGATCGTTCCCACGCTCTGCGTGGGAATGCCTCAATGGACGCTCTGCGTTCGCTTTGGGACGCAGAGCCTCCCGGGCTGCGTTCCCACGCGGAGCGTGGGAACGATCAGGTGCGGAGGGGTCAGCTAAAGATTTTCTGCAAGAACGCTTTCATGTCCGCCCAGGATTTTTCATCCGCTGCCTTGTTGTACCCGATGTCCGGGCCACCGTGCTCGCCATGGCTCAGGCGATCGGCATCCGGATTGGTAAATCCGTGCTTGGCGCCGTCGAGGCTGACGAACTTATAGTCAGCGCCAGCCTTGTCCATTTCCGTCTTGAACGCCGTGACATTGTCTGGAGTGACCATGCTGTCCAGCGCACCGTGTTCGACCAGAATCTTCGCCTTCACACTGCCGGGTGTCGCCGGGGTCTTGGTCGCCAGCGCGCCGTGGAAACTCACCACACCTGCCAGCGGCTCTCCTTGTCGCGCGGCGTTGAGCACCACGCCGCCGCCGAAGCAGTAACCGATGGCGGCGATTTTGTTGACGTCGGTCTGCGCCTGCTTCTTCAGCAAATTCAGCCCGGCCTCAAAGCGCTTGCTGGAAGCCGCCGCATCCTGAGTCGCCGCCTGCATGAACGCCATCGCGTCTTTCGGATGCTCGGTGTTCTTGCCTTCGCCGTACATGTCGATCGCCAACGCGCTGTAGCCAAGTGCGGCGAGATCGCGTGCGCGGCGTTTGGCGTAATCGTTCAGGCCCCACCATTCGTGCACCACGACGACACCCGGGCGTTTGCCTTGGATGGCGTCGTCGTAGGCGTAGTAGCCGATCAGTTTCGTGCCGTCGGCGCTCTGATAGGGGATTTCTTCAGTCTTGATCGCAGCCTGAGTGAGGCTGCTGACAGCCAGCAAAGTAAGGGCGAGGAACAGGCGCATGGTCGGGTCTCCTGACAATAAAGGGTCAAAACAGCCTAGTTCATTTGGTTCAGGTCAGGTTCAGAGACGGTTCAGGGGCGGTACAGGGGGAGGTCAGTAACCTTGCGCCATACCCAAACAGCACTGTGAAAGAGGAAATACCCATGACTTTTAACAAACTGTTGCTGGCATTGACCGTAATGAGCGCCAGTATCGCGGCCCAGGCTGACACCACTTCGAATTTCGCCGGCCTATCCTTCGGCCAGACCAGCGACAAGATTGACAAGTCCCACGCACTGAACAACAACCTCGACCACCCGAACGCCACCGGCGCCATCGACGGTAACAACACCTACGGCGTACGCCTCGGTCAGCAAAACAGCCAGGGTCGCTACTACGCCACCTACGACAACGTGTCGGGCTCGCACAATGGCATTAAACTGCGTCAGGAAAACCTGCTGGGCAGCTACGATCTGTTCTACCCGGTAGGCGGCAGCACCAAGTTGTTCGGTGGCGCGACGGCGGGTTTGACCAAGCTGACTCAGGAATCGCCAGGCTTTAGCCGCGACAGTGATATCGGTTACGCCGTCGGTGGTCAGCTCGGTGTGTTGCAACAAGTATCGCAAAACACTTCGGTCGAACTCGGTTACCGTTACCTGCGCAGCAATGCCAGCACCGAGATGAGCGAACGCGGTGGCAGCAAGCAAGGTTCGCTGGATTTGACCAGCAGCGCGCAGACTTACCTGTCGGCTAACTACAATTTCTAAGGAGTTGCCAGCAGGTTCAATGTGGGAGCGAGCCTGCTCGCGAAAGTGCCGGTTCAGTCGATGAGATGTCGATTGAACCATCGCCTTCGCGAGCAGGCTCGCTCCCACAGGTGTGTGACTGGAGATTCTGATTTATCCGGGAGAGTGTTATGAAACTGTTGGTCGTCGAAGATGAAGCGCTGTTGCGCCATCACCTGCAAACCCGCCTGACGGAAAGTGGCCACGTGGTCGAGTCCGTGGCCAATGCCGAAGAGGCGCTGTACCAGACCGGACAGTTCAACTTCGACCTGGCGGTGATCGATCTCGGCCTGCCGGGCATGGGCGGTCTCGACCTGATTCGCCAATTGCGCGCGGCGGGCAAGACCTTCCCGATCCTGATCCTCACCGCGCGCGGCAACTGGCAGGACAAGGTCGAAGGCCTCGCCGCCGGCGCCGACGATTACGTGGTCAAGCCGTTCCAGTTCGAAGAACTCGACGCGCGCCTGAACGCCTTGCTGCGCCGCTCCAGCGGTTTCACCCAGTCGACCATCGTCGCCGGGCCGCTGCTGCTCGACCTCAATCGCAAACAGGCGAGCCTCGACGAGCAACCGCTGGCGCTGACCGCCTACGAGTACCGCATCCTCGAATACCTCATGCGCCATCACCAGCAAGTGGTGCCCAAGGATCGCTTGATGGAGCAGCTCTACCCGGACGACGACGAGCGCGATCCAAATGTCATCGAAGTGCTGGTCGGCCGTCTGCGCCGAAAACTCGAAGGCCCGGCCGGGTTCAAGCCGATCGACACCGTGCGCGGCCTCGGCTACCTGTTCAATGAGCGCTGCACTTGATTCGTTCCCTTCGCGTTCGCTTGATGCTCGCCGCCACCACGTTGGCGGTATTGTTCATGCTTGCCTTGCTGCCGGCGATGCAAGGCGCGTTCAGCCTCGCCTTGCAGGATTCCATTGAGCAGCGGCTGGCCTCGGACGTGACCACGCTGATCTCGGCCGCGCGCATTGAAAACGGTCGGCTGGTGATGCCGACGCAACTGCCGGATGAGCGCTTCAATCTCACCGACTTCCGTTTGCTCGGCTACATCTACGACCGCGAAGGGCATCTGGTGTGGCGCTCGAAAGCCACCCAGGAAGAGCAGATCAACTATAAGCCGCGCTATGACGGCCTCGGTAACGAGTTCGCGCGGATTCGTGAAACCAACGGCCAGGAATTCTTCGTCTACGACGTTGAAGTGAAATTGCTCGGCGGCAAAAGCGCGGCGTTCAGCATCGTCGCCCTGCAACCGGTGCGCGAGTACGAAACCACCCTCGAAGGCCTGCGTGAAAATCTCTATCTGGGCTTCGGCGCTGCGTTACTCGTGTTGCTGGCGCTGTTGTGGATCGGCCTGACCTGGGGCCTCAAAGCCTTGCGCCGGCTCAGTCAGGAACTCGACGAAATCGAAGGCGGCACCCGTGAAAGCCTCACCGAACAACATCCACGCGAACTGCTGCGCCTGACCGGCTCGCTCAACCGTTTGCTGCACAGCGAGCGCCAGCAGCGCAGTCGTTATCGCGATTCCCTCGATGACTTGGCGCACAGCCTGAAAACCCCGTTGGCGGTGTTGCAAGGTGTCAGCGAAGACATGGCCCAGCGTCCCGAAGAGCGCGATCAGGCCTGGGTGCTGCAAAGCCAGATCGAACGCATGAGCCAGCAGATCAGCTATCAACTGCAACGGGCCAGCTTGCGCAAAAGCGGACTGGTGCGACATCAGGTGCGCCTGCAACCGGTGCTGAAAAGCCTCTGCGACACCCTCGACAAGGTGTATCGCGATAAGCATGTGCGCGTGGCATTCGATCTGCCTGAGCACTGCTATGTGCCGATCGAGCAGGGCGCGTTGCTGGAGATGATGGGCAACTTGCTGGAAAACGCCTATCGCCTGTGCCTGGGCGAGGTGCGCATCAGCGTGCGTGAGACTCTGGCCGGGATTGAACTGTGCGTCGAAGACGACGGCCCGGGCGTGCCGCCGGATCAGCGTGCGCGGATTCTCGAGCGTGGCGAGCGGCTGGATGCCCAGCATCCGGGGCAGGGGATCGGGTTGGCGGTGGTCAAGGACATTATCGAAAGCTACAACGCCAAACTGGCGCTGGGTGATTCGCCGATGGGTGGGGCGGCGTTCAGGATTCATTTTCCGGCGGTATAACGAGGATAACCGTCTGTCGGAAATCAGACCTTACCTGTCAGATGTGACAGTTGTCAGTCGGACGGGGTAGGTGTGTGATGGTTGCGCCTCCGAGAGGGCTCGGTTGAATCACACTTGCGGGAGAACATGATGGATATCCAGTCATCGGCGCTGAACCAGTTGTTTGTACTTTATCCCGTAATCATTCCAGGATGGATCTCTCCGTTGAAAACCGCCGATCCCGCTGACGGTGGCATTCCCAAATCGCTCTACGATGAACAGCCGCAGGGCCTGGAGTGCCTGGTCGATCCATGGGCGGAGCTCCAGAGTCGTTCGTGGAAAATGGCTGTCGATGATCGCGTTGACTTGTACATCAATAGCGAGACCACTCCGGTTGCAGGAAAAACCATCGTACAGGGAGAGGAGCAGTCACGTATCCGTCTGTACGTACCGCACGGACGGTTGCCCAATGGAGTTTCCAGGTTTCATTACAAAGTCACTCGTCCCAGTGGGCATAGCGAAGACTCACGGGATTTGAACGTGTTGTATTACCTGCGCTCGCCGGGAGAACCGGCGCCACAGGGGCTGGATCTGGTAATCCCCCCCGATGTGCTGAAGGATGGGGTCGACGCTGCACGGGCTGCGCAAGGTGTGGAGTTCGGATTTAACTTTTCCAACCCACGCCCCTATAACCGTATTCGTTTTCAGACCGGTGATGAGACGGATGAGTGGGAGATCACCGATGCTTCGGCACCGGTGACCAGAACGCTTTTCGAGGACACGTTTCGGCGCATTGGGGACAGCCGTTACGTACAGCTGGACTACCTGGTATTCGATCATTTGGGAAATTTCAATCGGTCATCAACCAAGCTGATAGATGTTCATCTTGGCCGACTTGATACTCAAGTCGCCTTCAGTAACGGACCGTATGACGTCGCTCCTGGCGGACGCGTCAAAGACGTCAAACTCAGCCTTACGCGATCAGGGCAGCCAGCTGTAGGCAAGATCACGGTAGTGCTTCCAGTAGGCAGCCAATATGCCGATGGGGCAGGCGGTACCCGCGAATTTTCGACACAGCCGGACGGCACCCTGATCATCGAGGGCATTAAAGGAGCGACTGCTGGCGGGGTTTACACTCTGATGGCCTCCAGTGGCGGGCATACGACAACCGAGACTTTGACTGTCATGGCGTATGCGCAACCGGGCGTAATTGCCGTCGGCGCTCTGATTCAGGGAATTACCATCAGTAGCGATGGCAGACGAGCCTACGTGGGGCCTGCTAACGGGAGATCGCTGGCGGTGATCGACACTGAAAAAGCCAAGGTTGAACGGTATATCCCGATCAACGGTCAGGATTCATCGAGTCAGCATGCATTGAGTCGCGACGGTACTCGGGCTTTTGCAGGCTTTTACCAGACTCAACTAATGGAAATCCTCGACCTGGAGAGCGAGCGGACCATCGCGAGCTTTCCGGTAGGTAGAGCCTGCTTCAATGTCACCCTGAGCCAGGACGAAGCGCTTGCGTTTGTCAGTAACTCGCATGACGCCACTGTTAACGTGATAGATGTGCGCAACTTGCAATCGCTAAAAACCATTACGGTTGGCCAGGCACCGAACCAGATTGTTGTTCATCCCGATGGCAGCAGAATTTATGTCGCTGTAGTAAGCAGCAGCTCGATTGTCGTCATCGATTCCCGGTCACTGACGCAAATTGCCGCATTCCGCTTGAAGGCGCCGCCTATCGGTCTCGCAATGAGTCCTGACGGGAACAGCATTTTTGCTGATGTTGTAGTGAGCACGACGGAGGAAATCGTGCAGGTCAATGCTCACAATGGCGCATTGATCAGGGCTATACCCGTTACCGGGCTCGCCAGGGGCATCGTGGTCAACCATCGCGGTACACGTGCTTACTGCTGTAATCCTCATACGCATACCGTCTCGACCATTGATATTCAATCTGGCGCTGTCATCCAGAGAATACCCGTAGGACGGCTGCCACTTCGTATGGCGATCAGTCCCGATGATTCACTCGGGTATGTTTCCTGTCATGAGGACGGGACCGTTTGGGTGATCTCTTTGCAGCCGGTATTAGCGGGGGGACTCGATACCCCTTTTGGAGGCGTTCTCGAGCATGTTGAACCAGGTTCTGTGAAACCGGTTCCGGGGGACGAGTATCTCGGTCTGCCGGGGTGATCTGAAGTCAAAGGATCGCAGTCTCGGCGACTACAGCAGTTTGCATTCCAATTCGCAGGAACTGCTGAAGATCTGTGATCTTTTACGCTCAATGTTCCTGCGCCCGATAAGCCCCCGGCGTCAGCCCGGTCCACTTCTTGAACGCCCGATGAAACGCCGACGGCTCGGAAAATCCGAGCTGCTCGGCAATCTGCTGCAACGACAGATCCGCACGGCCCAAATGATAAATGGCGATATCTCGCCGCAACTGATCCTTCAACTCCTGAAAACTGCTGCCTTCCTCACGCAAATGCCGGCGCAGCGTTTGCGGGCTGATGTGCAAGTGCGCCGCCACCGCTTCCAGATCCGGCCAGTGTGCCGTGTCGCGACTGAGCAAACGGCGCAGGCGGCTGCTCAGGCTGTCGCCGTCGTCCGGGCGTGAGAGCAGGTCGGCGGGGGAGCGTTCGAGGAAGTGTTTGAGGGTGCGTTCATCCTGCAACAGCGGCATAGACAGATATCGGCTGTGGAATAAAAGGCTGCTTTGCTCGGTACCGAAAGTCAGCGGGCAGGGGAACAACAGGTCATATTCAGCGCCGTGATCGGGGCGGGGATAGCTGAAAGTTGCCTGCTCGAGGCGAATTCGCTGGCCAATCAGCCAACTGCCGAGGCGATGCCAGATCACCAGCAAACTCTCGGTGAGAAAGTGATCCGGGTCGCACATCTGCGAATCGTCGAGGCTCAGGCGCACCCATTCGTCTTCGCGCGTCAGGCTCAGGCGCGGGGCTTCGGGGAATAGGCTATAAAACAATAAACCCCGTTGCAGGGCTTTCTCCAGATTGCGGCAGTGAATCGAGGCGTGGCACATCATGGCGAAACTGCCGGGCTTGCTCGGGGCGTTGCCGAAACCCAGGTATTCGTCATCCAGCGCCAGCCACAGGCCCTGAATCAACCGGGTGAATTGTTCCGGAGCGATGCGTGCGCGCGGCTCGTCGAGCAGTTCCGGGCTGATGCCCAGTTGCAGCAGCAGGCTCGAGTAATCGAACCCTTGGCGGCGCGCGCCACCGAGGGCGGCACGGGCGAAATGACTGGCGATGGTGCGTTCGCGCATAAGCGGCAGATCCTTCCTCAGGCGCCGGATGGTAGCCGGCGGCTGGACACGCCTACAAGGCGGTTTTCCGCCAAATTGTAGGACGAGAAGCGGCGAGTTGGCGGAAATCCGCCACACTTGAGTCACCGAGTGGTGACATCCATGACGGTGTAATCCCTGATATCAAAAGGCTTGCAGGCAATCGCACCAAAGTGGCACGACGTTTGCGATACAAGCCACAGAAGCGTGCGTTTGGCCCTGATGGAAAACGCTGCTCCAACAACAAATCCCTCCAGTGCAGGAGGGTTCGCAATTAAGGTTTCGCGGCCAACAGATGGATGTTGCCACGCGGGACGCTTGAGGAAACCTGCAATGACGACTCGTCAGCCACTGTACAAATCCCTGTATTTCCAGGTGATCGTTGCCATCGCCATCGGCATCCTGCTTGGTCACTTCTACCCTCAGACCGGTGTGGCCCTCAAGCCGCTGGGTGATGGGTTCATCAAACTGATCAAAATGGTCATCGCCCCGATCATCTTCTGCACCGTTGTCAGCGGCATCGCCGGCATGCAGAACATGAAATCCGTGGGCAAGACTGGCGGCTACGCGCTGCTGTACTTCGAAATCGTTTCCACCATTGCCCTGCTGATCGGTCTGATCGTGGTCAACGTTGTGCAACCGGGCGCCGGCATGCACATCGACGTCACCACCCTGGACGCCTCGAAAATCGCCACTTATGTGACGGCCAGTAAAGACCAGAGCATTGTCGGTTTCCTCCTCAATGTAATCCCGAACACCATCGTCGGCGCGTTCGCCACCGGTGACATCCTGCAAGTGCTGATGTTCTCGGTGATCTTCGGCTACGCCCTGCATCGCCTGGGTTCGTACGGTCGTCCGCTGCTGGACATGATCGATCGCTTCGCCCACGTGATGTTCAACATCATCAACATGATCATGAAACTGGCGCCGCTGGGTGCTTTCGGCGCGATGGCCTTCACCATCGGTGCCTACGGCGTCGGCTCGCTGGTGCAACTGGGCCAGTTGATGATTTGCTTCTACATCACCTGCATCCTGTTCGTGGTGGTGGTGCTGGGTGCGATCTGCCGTGCTCACGGTTTCAGCGTGTTCAAGCTGGTGCGTTACATCCGTGAAGAACTGTTGATCGTACTGGGCACGTCCTCGTCGGAATCGGCATTGCCACGCATGCTGATCAAGATGGAGCGTCTGGGCGCGAAGAAATCCGTAGTAGGTCTGGTGATCCCGACCGGTTACTCGTTCAACCTCGACGGTACTTCGATCTACCTGACCATGGCGGCCGTGTTCATCGCTCAGGCGACCGACACTCACATGGACATCACTCACCAGATCACCCTGCTGCTGGTATTGCTGCTGTCCTCCAAAGGTGCGGCGGGCGTGACCGGTTCGGGCTTCATCGTGCTGGCTGCCACTCTGTCGGCGGTAGGTCACCTGCCGGTGGCCGGTCTGGCGCTGATCCTCGGTATCGACCGCTTCATGTCCGAAGCCCGCGCACTGACCAACCTGGTTGGTAACGCTGTAGCGACCATCGTGGTTGCCAAGTGGGTCAAGGAGCTGGATACCGATCAGCTGCAAACCGAGCTGGCCTCGGGCGGCCGCGGTATCGCTGATACCCGTCCTGAAGATGATCTGGGTGTGGCTGAAGGCCCAACCCCAAGCAATGTGAAGTAAGTACTGCTTGCCTGGAAAAACCCGCTTCGGCGGGTTTTTTCTTGCCTGCGATTTGAGCGTAACGGTCACACCCGCTGACATTTCCGGTGATTGCCGTACGCGGTATCGCTGCCTAGGCTGAGTGCATCGCCCAAGGAGTTCGCCCATGTCCGCACCGCTGGCCTCACTGAAGATCCTCGATTTCTCTACATTGCTGCCGGGGCCGTTCGCCTCGCTGTTGCTGGCGGATATGGGCGCTGAAGTGCTGCGCATCGAATCACCAACGCGCATGGACCTGCTGCGGGTATTGCCGCCGCATGATGGCGGAGTTTCGGCCAGTCATGCCTACCTCAATCGCAACAAGCGCAGCCTGGCCCTGGACCTCAAACAGCCCGAGGCGCTGGACGTGGTCAAGCAATTGCTGACCGATTACGACATCGTCCTCGAGCAGTTTCGCCCCGGTGTCATGGAGCGTTTGGGCCTGGGCTATGAAGCGCTGAAGGCGATCAACCCGAAGCTGATCTACGTGTCGATCACCGGTTACGGCCAGACCGGGCCGTACAAGGATCGCGCCGGGCATGACATCAACTATTTGGCGCTGGCGGGGCTGGCCAGTTACACCGGCCGCGCCGATAGCGGTCCGTTGCCATTGGGTATGCAAGTGGCGGATGTCGCCGGTGGTTCGTTGCACGGGGTGATCGGCTTGTTGGCGGCGGTGATTGCGCGGCAGCAAACCGGGCAGGGCACGCACCTGGATGTAAGCATGACCGACTGCGCGTTCAGCCTGAATGCAATGGCCGGTGCCGGCTATCTGGCTTGCGGCGAAGAGCCAGAGTGGGAAGAGCAGATGCTCAACGGCGGCAGCTTCTACGATTATTACCGTTCTCGCGATGGACGCTGGATGTCGGTGGGCAGTCTGGAGCCGGGGTTCATGCAGCAATTGTGTGCGGCGCTGGGGCGGCCGGAGTTGGCCGCACAGGGCCTGTCGCCCAAGCCTGAACAGCAGCGGGCGTTGAAATACGCGCTGACGGTCGAGTTTGAAAAACATGACTTTGCTGAATTGTGCGAGTTGTTTGCCGGGATTGATGCGTGTGTCGAGCCGGTATTGAGTCTGGGGGAGGCGGTAAGCCATCCGCAGTTGCGGGCACGGGAATTGGTGACGCAGGTGCCGCGTGAGGATGGTACGACGCAGGCGCAGATGGCCTGTCCGTTGAAGTTTTCCGAAGCGTTGCCGGCGCCGCGGCATGTTGGCGCGGTGTTGGGGCAGCATACGGATCAGGTGTTGGGGGAGTTGGGGTTGAGTCCTTCGAAAATTGAAGAGCTGCGCCGGGCCAAAGTCATTCTTTAGTGCCTGTTCTGGCCTCATCGCTGGCAAGCCAGCTCCCACAGTTTTCGAGGTGTCCACAGATTCTGTGTAAGACACCTAAACCTGTGGGAGCTGGCTTGCCAGCGATGGGGCCAGTCAGGGCGAAACAAACTGACTATTCCACCCGCATCTCGCCACTGAACACCAACGTGTTCCGGCAGCGGCGACACAGGTAACGCCGTCCCTGCCGTACCAGACTATGGCGCTGCGCCGAAAACGGAAAATCGCTGTCCGCGCACGGGCATTTGTAGATATAGCGGGTCACGCTGCGGCGCTTGATTGCATAGGTGTGGCAGCGATCCGGCGGCAGTTCGTAAACCCCGCGCATGATCAGTTGCCATTCCTCGCCGTGGGGCTGAATGCGCTCGCCAAACAACTGATGGGCGATCAGGTGCGCGACTTCGTGGGCCACGGTCTGCTTGAGGAAGTGTTCGGTGTTTTCCCGGTACAGCTGCGGATTGAAGCGCAGCAGATTCTCGTGCAGATGCGCGACACCGGCTTTTTGCCCGCGCAGCTTGAGACTGACGACAGGGCGTGGGAAAGAACGTTTGAAAAAGGCTTCAGCGAGTTGGTAACAGTCTTCGACGCGGGTATTGAGTTGCTCGGGCATGCTTGATGGATCTCCAGAGGCGTCGAGTATGCCGCAACCCTGTGGACTTGCGAATCGCCGAGCTGCCGAATGGTCATCCTTGAAACGACAAGGCCGCCTTGCGGCGGCCTGTTATCAGCCTGTCGAGTCAGTTTGTATACACAGGCCCGACGCCCAGCCCCCAGACAATCACGGTGAATGCCATGATGGCGACCAGCACCACCAGACCCACCGCCAGCACCGAGCTGGAAAACAGGAAGCCCTCGTCCGACGGAATATTCATGAACGTCGGCAGCCCCACATACAACAGATAAACCGTGTAGCAGATGGCCGCCGTACCGACGATCATCCCCAGCCACATATGCGGATACAGCGCCGCCAGACCGCCGACGAACAACGGTGTCGCGGTATAAGTGGCAAATGCGACACAACGGGCCAGACTCGGGTTGGCGTCATAGGTACGCGCCATCCAGTGCACGAAAGCGCCCATGACCGCGACGCCGCCGAGCATGGCCAGGTACGACATGATCGTCATCCACAGTGCGCTTTCAAAGGTAAGCATCACCGGTGCGCGGTTGCCGATCACCCAGCCAACCTGAGTCGTGCCGATAAACGCCGAGACAGCGGGGATCGCCGCCAGAATCAGCGTGTGGGTGAGGTACATGTGGCTGATGCTTTCCTCTTGGTCGCCACGGATTTCCTTCCATTCCTGATCGGGGTGGGTAAAAAGTCCCACTACGTGATGGATCATGCCAGTCACTCCTCTTGTTATTGCCATCGCCCCCCAGCGGAGCGCCTACGGGCCAAGGTGGCCGAGCAAATACAGGTCTTCAGATGTGTGCGACCTTATGTCGCAGTATAGAAAGGTCTTACCCGTACAGGTATTAGGGGCTTAGAGCAAATCGCGCTGTAAACAGTGCGGGTAATCGCCTCGGGGTCTGTTAACGCGCCGTCGGCTGGCCGCGACAACCTGTGCCCACAACCCCGGGGTTTTTGCGTAAAATGCCGGCCTTTCGTCACACCTCACGGATTTCGCGTCATGGGCACTCTTACGGTCAACCAGAACAAACTGCAAAAGCGCCTGCGCCGTCTGGCCGGCGAAGCGGTCGCCGATTTCAACATGATTGAAGATGGCGACAAGGTCATGGTCTGCCTGTCCGGCGGCAAAGACAGCTACACCATGCTCGATGTGCTGCTGCACCTGCAAAAGGTTGCCCCGATCAAGTTCGAGATCGTTGCGGTGAACATGGACCAGAAGCAGCCGGGCTTCCCCGAGCATGTGCTGCCGGCCTATCTGAAAGAGCTGGGCGTCGAGTACCACATCGTCGAGAAAGACACCTACTCGGTGGTCAAGGAACTGATCCCGGAAGGTAAGACCACTTGCTCGCTGTGCTCGCGCCTGCGTCGCGGCACGCTGTATACCTTTGCCGATGAGATTGGCGCGACGAAAATGGCCCTCGGTCACCACCGGGACGACATCGTCGAGACGTTCTTCCTCAACATGTTCTTCAACGGCAGCCTCAAGGCCATGCCGCCGAAGCTGCGTGCCGATGACGGCCGCAACGTGGTGATCCGTCCGCTGGCGTACTGCAACGAGAAAGACATTCAGGCTTACTCGGACTTCAAGGAATTCCCGATCATCCCGTGCAACCTCTGCGGTTCGCAGGAAAACCTGCAGCGTCAGGTAGTCAAGGAGATGCTTCAGGACTGGGAGCGCAAGACCCCGGGCCGTACCGAAAGCATCTTCCGCAGCCTGCAGAACGTGATTCCATCGCAACTGGCCGACCGCAACCTGTTCGACTTCACCAGCCTGAAGATCGACGAGACCGCGGCTTCGCGCTTCGTCAACGTCGTCAATCTGTAAACCCATTTCAAATGTGGGAGCGAGCCTGCTCGCGAAAGCGGTGCGTCATTCAACTGATTTGTTGACTGATACTCCCACTTCGCGAGCAGGCTCGCTCCCACATTGGTTTCTTGCTTCATTCAATAGGAGAGGGCATGCGCGATTACAAGTGGCTGCACGAATACTGTCTGAACCGCTTCGGTTCGGCGGCTGAACTGGAAGCCCATCTGCCCGTTCCCAAGACCCCGGCACAACTGCGCAAGATCAGCGACGACCGTTACCTCTCGACCATGGCCCTGCGCGTATTTCGCGCCGGCCTCAAACACAGTCTGGTCGACGCCAAGTGGCCGGCCTTCGAAGAGGTGTTCTTCAAGTTCGACCCGGAAAAAGTCGTGCTGATGAGCGCCGAACACCTTGAACGCCTGATGCAGGATGCGCGGATTATCCGTCACCTGGGCAAACTCAAGAGCGTGCCGCGCAATGCGCAGTTCATCCTCGATGTCGAGAAAGAGAAGGGCAGTTTCGGCGCGTTGATCGCTGACTGGCCGGTGACCGATATCGTCGGCCTGTGGACATACCTGAAAAAGCACGGTCATCAACTGGGCGGGCTGTCGGCGCCACGGTTTTTGCGCATGGTTGGCAAGGACACGTTTGTGCCGAGCTACGACGTGGTCGCGGTGCTGAATGCGCAGAAGATCGTTGATAAGGTGCCGACCAGTTTGCGTGACCTGGCGATCGTGCAGGATGTGTTCAACCAGTGGCATGAGCAGAGTGGCGGGCGGGCCATGAGCCAGATTTCGATGATGCTCGCGTACACAGTGAATCATTGATACCGAGTTGCCCCAATCGCTGGCAAGCCAGCTCCCACAGGTTTTTGTATTGATCACAATATTGTGTTTCAACACAGACCCTGTGGGAGCTGGCTTGCCAGCGATGGCGGTCTGTCAGGCGACGGAGACTTCGCCTTCGCCAGCCTGCTTGCGATTCAACTGATACCGCCACCGCACATACAACAGCGCCGAGCAGAACACCGCCAGGCTCGCGATCATCTCCAGCACCCCAAACCACTGTCGACTCGGGTCATACGCCGCCAGTGCGCCTTTGATGAAATACAGATTCACCACAAAGCACATCCACGAATGCCCACGGGCACTGCCCATGATCATCGCCGGGGCGAGGATGATCCACGGGATCAGCTCGACCAGCAGAATCACCCATGGCCGCGCGCCGTGCAGGTCGGCGAACAGCAGATAGTAGGCCGCGAGCAGACCGGCTAGGGCGAAAAAGCTCAGCAGGCTGAGCACCCGCATCGCCTTCACCCGTGGCTCAAGCCACTCGACACTCGGCAGAATCTTCGGCTTCTTCGCCATCTCAGCCCACCAGTTTCTGAGCGGTTTTGGCCAGCCGCAGACCCAACGCACGGCACAGTGCAACTTCGTGCTGATCAAGGCCTTTTTTGCCGTCCGCTCCGGCGTGATGACTGGCACCGTAAGGCGTGCCGCCACCCTGGGTTTCCAGCAGCGCCGACTCGCTGTACGGCAGGCCGGTGATGAGCATGCCGTGGTGCAGCAGCGGCAACATCATCGACAGCAGGGTGGTTTCCTGACCGCCGTGCAGGCTGGCGGTGGAGGTGAACACGCCAGCCGGTTTGCCGACGAGGGCGCCGGTCAGCCACAGGTTGCTGGTGCCGTCGAGGAAGTACTTCAGTGGCGCGGCCATGTTGCCGAAACGCGTCGGGCTACCGAGGGCGAGGCCAGCGCAGTTCTTCAAATCATCCAGCGTTGCGTACAGCGCGCCGTCCTCCGGGATGGCCGGGGCCACGGCTTCGCACTCGGTGGAGATCGCCGGCACGGTGCGCAGGCGCGCTTCGAGGCCAGCCTGTTCGACACCGCGGGCAATCTGCCGGGCCATCTCGTTGGTCGAGCCGTTGCGGCTGTAATACAGCACCAGAATGTACGGCGCGCTCACGGCAACAACTCCAGGATATTTTCGGGTGGACGACCGATCACCGCTTTGTCGCCGACTTCGAGAATCGGTCGCTCCATCAGTTTTGGATGCTGGGCAATGGCGTCGATCAATTGCGCTTCGCTGAGGCTTTCGTCAGCCAGTTGAAGCATTTTGTATTCATCTTCCCCGGTGCGCAGCAACTGACGTGCGCTGATCCCGAGCTTGCCGAGCAGGGCCTTGATTTGCGCTGCATTCAGCGGGGTCTCGAGGTACCGCACGACGTTCGGGGTCAGGCCGCGGGCTTCAAGAAGCTCCAGCGCGCCGCGGGATTTCGAGCAGCGCGGATTGTGATAAAGCGTCAGATCGGTCATGGCGGGTCGCTTCTGGCGTAAAGTGGCGGCTATTCTAACTGTGCAGCGCGCAATCCAGAACCTTCGGAGGCAATGGGTCGCAGGCGCCTTCAAATTTTCTCAAGGAACACGACATGACACGGCGATTGGCAGCGGCATTGACGATAATCGGGGCGTTGATGCTGGGGGGCTGCGGCAATGATTACGGGATTGACCAGAACGGTCAGAAGGTCGCGTCCGAACGTCTCGACAAACAATGGGTGGTGCTCAACTACTGGGCCGAATGGTGCGGCCCGTGCCGCACCGAGATCCCGGAGCTCAACCATCTGGCTGACGAGCTGAAGAGCAAGAACGTCGGCGTGTTCGGGGTCAACTTTGACAATGTGCAAGGTGTGGAGCTGAAAGACGCCAGTGAAAAACTGGGCATCAAGTTCACCGTGCTGGCGCAGGATCCGGCGGAGTTGTTTGAGTTACCGCGCAGTGAGGCGCTGCCGGTGACGTACATCATCGACAACAAAGGCAAGGTGCGTGAGCAGTTGATGGGGGAGCAGACGGCGGCGGGGGTGATGGCGAAGCTGGAGGCGTTACAAGCGACCAAGTGAGTTGCCGCTAAAGAGCAACCCTCACCCCAGCCCTCTCCCAGAGGGAGAGGGAGCCGACCGAGGTGTCTGGCGAGGTACATCGACCTGAGAGATCGAGTCGATTGTGAATTCGTCAAAACCAGATCCGCTCGATTAGGCAGTCGCAAGAGCGGGATTCGATCGATTATGGATTCGATGAAGACCCTTCAGGTCGGCGTAGCTCCCCAATATCCCCCAATCAGTCCCCTCTCCCCCTGGGAGAGGGCTAGGCGGGCGGCGTTCCGATGAGGGCATCGGCGGACTAGCCAATCAACCCTCTTCCAGCCACCAGCGCAGCGGCTTGCCTTCAGCCGGCCAGAAGCGCATCTGCTCGATCGGCGAGATATCCCAGCGCTCGACGTGTTCCAGCGCCTGCAGGAAGCGTTGTTCCTGCTCCATCAACGCTGGTGCACAGAGTTTGCGGGTCTTGCCGATCTTGCCGAAGGTCAGCTTGTCGCCGTCCAGCGTATACGGCGCAAACCAATGGTTGCAGCCGC
Organism: Pseudomonas sp. Mb7; assembly: GCF_054790525.1. Lineage (NCBI taxonomy): Bacteria > Pseudomonadati > Pseudomonadota > Gammaproteobacteria > Pseudomonadales > Pseudomonadaceae > Pseudomonas > Pseudomonas sp. Mb7. The sequence goes on along the minus strand of NZ_CP186501.1, from coordinate 3,970,159 downwards.
CGTTGCCGTAGGCGCGGCCATCATCGCCCAGGGTCACGGTCAGATGGCTGTAATCCATCAGCGGGCGCTCGCCGATCCACTCCAGAATGTAGCTGCGGTTCTGTTGCAGTTGCACAGGCTCTGCCGCGCAACCCACCAGACCCACACCGACCATAGCGGTCAGGGCAAGCCGTTTCATCACGCAGGCTCCTGGCATTTCGGGCACAGGTGCTTTTCGCCCACGGCTTTCCAGCCCAGCTCGGCGATGCGCGCGGTGGCCGCCGGTTTCTCTGCGGCCTTGCCGAGTTTGGCGTCCACGGCAAATTCGAAGCTCAGCTCTTTGGCGCAGCTGTCGCAATTGACCTGCCAGGTGTGGATCGCCAGTTCGCCGAACACCGGGCCAGTGGTCATCGCGGTCCATTGGCCCGGCGGGTTGATCAGGTGGCGGACGGTTTCAACGGTCAGGCGCATGGACAAGTCCTTGCTGCCTTTGAGGGTGACCAACAGCGCGTCACCGATGCGAATCGAGCCACCATTGCCGGTGACCTGATAGCGGCCCGGAACGAGGGCGCGGCATTCGGTGAGGGTGTGTTGCGGGTTCATCAGGGTATAGCGGAAATCGTGTTCGACCATGGGTCCTCCAAATATGCGCGACATGCTAGCACGGGGTTGATTGCAGAATGATGCGCGCGTGCGACCTTCGATCCGGTTCAAATACCGCGACACTCATGGCAAACTGCCGGCCTCGAATCTGAAGGAACGGAACATGGCGCTGATCGAATGTTATGAATGCAAAAAGAGCATCAGCTCCGAAGCCTCGGCCTGCATTCATTGTGGAGCTCCGATGGCGGAGCAAACCGCTCACGCCCAGGCGCAGGCAACTGCGGCCCCGGCTCAGCCTTCGACGATTTCTTTTGGCAGTCTGCCGCGTAACAAGGCTGTGCCCGAAGTCACTGCTCCAGCGCCTGAACCGCAACCTTTACCGAAAGTCATGCCGGCCGCCGCACGGCGTCGGCGCCAGCAGCCAACCGAGCAACCGGCCACAGAGCAGGCCAATGCCGACGGCAGTCGTCCGGTGGAAGGCTGGCTGAAGATCATGATCTTCCTGCTGCCGATGTTTTTCGTCTGGTTCCTGCTGCGCTACGGCCACTCGATGAAACAGCGCTTTTTTGGTTTCGGCTGGCTGGCGATGCTGATTCTGGCGTCTTCGCTTTCACCGAAATAAGCGCAAAAAACCTCAGCCCTCGACCTGGTTCTGTGGCGTTCCCGCCGCCCAGGTCGCGATGTTGTGCAGGGTGGTTGCGGCAATTGCACCCAGCGCTTCGCGGGTCAGAAAGGCCTGATGCGCGGTGATGATCACGTTGGGAAAGGTCAGCAATCGCGCCAGCACATCGTCCTGCAAAGGCAGGTCGGAGCGATCCTCGAAAAACAGTTGTGCCTCTTCCTCATAGACATCCAGCCCCAGATAGCCGAGTTGGCCGTCCTTCAATGCATCGATCAGTGCCGGTGTGTCGACCAGCCCACCACGGCCGGTATTGATAAGCATGGCGCCCGCCTGCATGTGCGCCAGTGAATCGCGGTTGATCAGGTGTTTACTTTGCTCGTTGAGCGGACAGTGCAGGCTGATGATCCGCGACTGTGCGAGCAGTTCCGGCAGGCTCAGGTAACGCGCACCCAACGCCAGAACATCGGGGTTGGGGAAGGGATCGTAAGCCAGTAGCTCACAACCGAAACCGTGCATGATTTTCGCGAACGTGGCGCCGATCTGTCCGGTGCCGACAATCCCCACGGTTTTGCCGACCAGGTCGAAACCGGTCAGGCCATGGAGGCTGAAATCGCCTTCACGGGTGCGGTTATAGGCACGGTGCAGGCGACGGTTGAGGGCCAGGATCAGCGCCACGGCGTGTTCGGCCACCGCATGCGGCGAGTAGGCCGGCACGCGCACCACGGCCAGTCCGAGACGTTTCGCTGCGGCCAGATCGACATGGTTGTAGCCCGCCGAGCGCAGGGCAATCAGACGCGTGCCGCCCGCAGCCAGGCGCTCCAGCACGGGAGAGCTGAGATCATCATTGATGAACGCACAGACCACTTCATGTCTATCGGCCAGCGCTGCCGTATCGAGGCTGAGCCGGGCCGCTTGAAAGTGCAGCTCGATACCTGCCGGGCAAGCGGCGGCGAGAAAGCTGTCGCGGTCATAGGTCTGGCTGCTGAAAACGAGCGTGCGCATGAAATCCTCCTGGAACATCGACACGGATTGAATCACCCGAACCCACTTTAGCGCTGCCGGTGTTGGCCGGCATTGCCGTGGATCAGGCGCTGATCTTCGCTTGTGCCGCGAGCCGGTTGATCGCGCGCTCCAGTTCTTCCAGCGCTGCCACGGCCTTGGGGTCGTCCTGCTTGAGCAGGGTTTCGCTGCGCTGGCAGGCCGCGCGCAATTGCGGTACGCCGCAATAACGGGTGGCACCGTGCAGGCGATGGACGCGTTCGATCAATGCATTCTGGTCGCGGTTTTCGCACGCCGCGCGGATGGCCTCGCGGTCGGCTTCCAGTGAGGCGAGCAACATGGCCAGCATGTCTGCCGCCAGATCAGCCTTGCCGGCGGCCAGGCGCAAACCTTCCTCGTGATCGAGCACCGGCAGTTCATTATTGCCCGCCGCGCTGTCGCTGATCCGCTCCGGCCCTTGATTGCGCAAGGCCAGGCCGGTCCATTTCAGCACCACCTGCGCCAGTTGCCGTTCGCTGATCGGTTTGGTCAGGTAATCGTCCATGCCGCTTTGCAGCAACGCGCGTTTTTCGTTGGCCATGGCGTGGGCGGTGAGGGCGACGATCGGCAGCGGCGTGCAGTGCCGCTCGCTTTCCCACTGGCGAATGGTTTCGGTGCTCTGGCGGCCGTCCATGCCCGGCATCTGCACGTCCATCAACACCAGATCGAAGGACTCGCTTTGTACGGCTTTGACCGCCGCGTAGCCACTTTCCACCGCAAGTACCTTGGCGCCCATGTCTTCGAGCAGGGTTTGCACCAGCAGCAGGTTGGCCGGGTTGTCGTCGACACAGAGCACTTTCGGCGCGCGGCTCGACAGCGGTTCCCCTGGCTCATTGCGCGGCTGGCGCGGGTTGACCAGATCGGCCAGCGCACGACGCAGTTTGCGTGTGCAGGCCGGCTTGGCTTGCAACTGACTGTGCGGGTTCGGCACCGACAGATGGAACAGCGTCTGTTCGGTGGTCGGGCACAGCACCAGCACTTTACAGCCCAGATGTTCGAGGTCCCAGATGTGCTGATTCAAACGCTCGGGCAGCATGTCGTTGCTGGTGATGCCGATGACCGCCAGATCAATCGCCTGATCGGTCTGGTGCGCGCCGGTGACGCCATTGGTCAAGGTTTCCAGCGTATTGAACGGCGTGACATCGAGGCCGCAATCTTCCAGTTGATGTTGCAAGGCCTGACGCGCCAGTTCATGACTTTCCAGTACTGCCACGCGGCGCCCGAGTAGCGGCGGGGCCGGCAAGTCTTCGGCGTCGTCACGGGTTTTCGGCAGGCTCAGGCTGATCCAGAATTCCGAGCCTTCGCCGGGTGTGCTGTCGACGCCGATTTCACCACCCATCTGCTCAATCAGACGCTTGGAAATCACCAGTCCCAGGCCGGTGCCGCCCGGTTGCCGCGACAGCGAGTTGTCGGCCTGACTGAAGGCCTGGAACAACGCGCGCACGTCCTGATTCGACAGGCCGATGCCGGTGTCCTGAATGCTGATGCGCAACTGCACGCTGTCTTCGTGTTCATCTTCAAGCATCGCGCGGGCAACGATGGTGCCTTCGCGGGTGAACTTGATTGCGTTGCTGACCAGGTTGGTGAGGATCTGCTTCAGGCGTAAGGGGTCACCGACCAGCGACAACGGCGTGTCGCGGTAGACCAGACTGACCAGCTCCAATTGCTTGGCGTGTGCGGCGGGGGCGAGGATGGTCAGGGTGTCCTGCAACAGGTCGCGCAGGTTGAACGGAATATGGTCGAGCACCAGTTTGCCCGCCTCGATTTTCGAGAAGTCGAGGATCTCGTTGATGATCCCCAGCAGGCTGTCGGCAGACTTTTCGATGGTGCCCAGATAATCGAGCTGGCGCGGGGTCAGTTCGCTTTTCTGCAACAGGTGCGTGAAGCCGAGAATACCGTTGAGCGGCGTGCGGATCTCGTGGCTCATGTTGGCGAGGAATTCGGATTTGATCCGGCTCGCCTCCAGCGCTTCTTTGCGCGCCAGGTCCAGTTCGATGTTCTGGATCTCGATGGTTTCCAGGTTCTGGCGCACGTCTTCGGTGGCCTGATCGACACTGTGTTGCAGTTCTTCGCGGGCGTTCTGCAAGGTGCCGGCCATGCGATTGATCCCGGAGGCCAGTTCATCCAGCTCCTGACTGCCGAGCGGTGGCAAACGCGTTTCCAGATGGCCGTCCTTGAGTTGCGCGACGGCTTGCTTGATCTGGCTCAGCGGCCGGTTGATGGTGCGGCCCATGCGCAACGCCAGCAGTGCGGCCCCCGCCAGACCCGCGGCAATCAGCAGCAGGCTGGCAAACAGGCTGCGATAACCGCGCAGCAACATACCGTTGTGCGACAGCTCCAATTCGACCCAGCCAAGCAGTCGCTCGGATTCTTCCGGGATCAGTTCGCCGGCGAGGTTGCGATGTTTGCCGAACACCGGCATCAGGTAACGCGTCGCGTCATTGCCGCTGCGCCGTTGCAAATGCGCGCTGTCGCCGCTCGGTGCCTGATTGAGCATGGTCGGGCCGGCATGCGCCAGCGGCGAGCGGTCCGGGGCGAGGAAGGTCACCGCGCGCACGTCCGGCTGTTCAAGGGATTGCGTGGCGATGCGCTCCAGCAATTCGCTGTTGCCATGGCCCATGGCGGGTGCCACCAGCGGCGCCAGTTGCTCGGCAATCATTTCGCCGCGCTGCATCAATTGGGTCTGCAAGTCGGCCTGCTGCGTCCAGGTGAAATAACCACCCAGCACCAGCGCCATCAGGCTGGTCGGCAACAAGGTCAGCAATAACACGCGACCTTTGATTCCCAGTTTCTTGAGCACGCCTATCTCCTGCATCCCGCTGATCTGTTGACTCATGCGTGCATCCGGCACGCGACATTGGCGCAGTGTAGCGATTTGCTCGCGGGCAATCTCCGGAAAAATGCGCTCGCGTCGGGGCAGGGCGTCGCTGCTCGTTGGTCAGCTCGGTCAACCTTGAGTTGCCCGATGCCCGGCAATCTTGAATAATCAGTCTCAACTGAGAATTACTTGCAGATACTCATGACTCCTGTTTCCGCTGGCCAGCCACGCATTCTCTCCATCGAAGACGATCCGGTACTCGGCGCCTATGTTCACGAACATCTGGGCCGCAGCGGCTTTCAGGTGACCTGGTGCCAGAACGGTCAGGAAGGCCTGAACATCGCCACGCGCCAGCCGTTCGACGTGGTGCTGATGGATATTCTCTTGCCGGGCCTGGACGGTTTGCAGGTGTTGACGCAATTGCGCCAGAGCCATTCGACACCGGTACTGCTGATGTCGGCCCTCGGCGCCGAGGCGGATCGCATCAGCGGTTTCCGTCTCGGTGCTGACGATTATTTACCCAAGCCGTTCAGCATGGCCGAGTTGCATGTGCGCATCGAAGCGATCCTGCGCCGGGTTGCGCTGGATCGGCGCCCGGCAGCGCTGGCGGCGCCAGTGGCGGTCGGTACGCTGCGCTTCGATGACCAACAGTGCGATGTGTTTTTCCGCGAACAACCCGCCGGGCTGACCCGCAGCGAATTCCGTTTGCTCGAAACCCTCAATCGCAACGAAGAGGAAGTGCTGAGCAAAGCCTTCCTTTATCAGCACGTTTTGCAGCGCGGCTACGCGGCCCACGATCGCAGCCTCGACATGCATATCAGCCAGATCCGCCGCAAACTGAAAGCCATCGGTTACACCGAGCGTGAAGTGCGCACCGTCTGGGGCAAGGGTTACGTGTTGAGCGCCGCTGATGAAACGCTCTGAACTGCCGGGGCGGCATTCACTGTTCTGGAAACTGGCGTTTCTGCTGGTCGCATTTTGTCTGCTGATGATCTGGCTGAGCTGGTCGTGGGGCCGTTATATGGAGGAGCGCAACCAGTTCCTCTCCGACGAAGCGCGCGGCACCCTGACGCGTTACGCCGCGCAAGCGGAACAGGCCTGGCAGCACGGCGGCCGCAGCGGGGTCGATGACTGGTTGCAGAGCATGGAGTTGCGTGAAGCCAGTTGGGTCGGTGTGATCGGTGGCAACTTACAGTCGCTGAGCAATGATCCGCTGAATGATCAGGAAATTCAGCACCTGACCTTCTTGCGTGGGCTCGACTGGCCGATCCACAAGAAAGGCCGCCCGTGGTTGCGCATTCCTTTCCCCAAAGAGCCGTCTGCCGGCAGCCTGGTGATCGAATTGCCCGAACGATTTGTTCCGGGTAAGTACCGGGTGTTCTGGCGCGTCATCACCAACGGCGTGATTCCAGGTCTGTTCACGTTATTGCTCTGTGTCGGTCTGTACCGCTTGCTGGTCGTGCCCCTGAACAACCTGCGCGAACAGGCTAACGCCTGGCGTGCCGATCAATTGAATGTGCGCCTGTCGAGCGGTATCACCCAGCGCCCGGATGAACTCGGCGAGCTGGCGCGGGCGTTCGACTCCATGTCCGAGCGCCTGCAATCCACCGTCGCCCTGCAACAGCAATTGCTCCGCGATCTGTCCCACGAATTGCGCACGCCGCTGAGCCGGCTGCGCGTGGCCAGCGAAAGCGAGCAGGATTTGGTGCAGCTACGCGAACGTATCGGTCGCGAAGTCGACGGTATGCAAAGACTGGTCGAAGACACCCTGCAACTGGCTTGGCTCGATACTGACCGCTCGCCATTGCCCGACGAGGCGATCCAGATTCAGGCCCTGTGGGAAATGCTCACCGACAATGCCTGTTATGAAAGCGGCTGGCCGAGTCTGCAATTGCAGTGTTCGGTCGAGGCGTCGTGCTGGGTGCGCGGCAACTTGAATACCCTGGCGCAGGCGCTGGAGAACATTTTGCGCAACGCGATTCGGCATTCGCCTGCGGGCGGGATTGTGCGGCTCGATGGACGGCGCGATGGCGATTACTGGCACCTGTGGCTGGAAGATCAGGGCGGCGGCGTAGCGGAAGGGGATCTGGAACGGATCTTCTCGCCTTTCACCCGCCTTGACGGCTCGCGGCCCGGCGACGGTGGATTTGGCTTGGGGCTGAGCATCGCGCGCAATGCCGTGCAGCGTCAGGGCGGGAGTATTTGGGCGGAAAATAGCGGGGCAGGGTTGCGGTTGAATTTGCGGTTGCTGGCGGATGACGGTGTTGCGCCGACTGACGCCTTCGCGAGCAGGCTCGCTCCCACATTGGAACTCGGTTCGCCGCAGATTGTGTGATCAACAGTTAATAGTGTCATCACTGCTGACACTATTCTGCGAATGACACTACTCCCTGTGGGAGCGATCCTGCTCGCGAAGAGGCCATACGCATCACCGCCAATTAAGATGACCCACCGTAAAAGTCGCACCACTGGTGCGACTTTCAATCCCTTATTCCCATAAACCATAAGCACCGCACTTTGCGTGATATGGCCTGCGCGGGTTTGCCGGTATGATAGGCGCCCCCGCACGTCTGGATTGCGAATACGCCATGACCTTGCAGTACCCAACCATCGCCGATTGCGTCGGCAACACGCCGCTGGTGCGTTTGCAGCGCCTGCCCGGTGCTACCAGCAACACCCTATTGCTCAAGCTCGAAGGGAATAACCCGGCGGGTTCGGTCAAGGACCGTCCGGCGTTGTCGATGATCACCCGCGCCGAGTTGCGCGGGCAGATCCACGCCGGCGATACGCTGATCGAAGCGACCTCGGGTAACACCGGGATCGCGCTGGCCATGGCCGCTGCGATCAAGGGTTACAAGATGATCCTGATCATGCCGGACAACTCCAGCGCCGAGCGTAAAGCGGCGATGACCGCGTACGGTGCCGAGCTGATTCTGGTCAGCCAGGAAGAAGGCATGGAAGGCGCCCGCGACCTTGCGCAGCGGATGGAAGCCGAAGGCCGTGGCAAGGTGCTCGATCAGTTCGCCAATGGCGACAATCCTGAGGCGCACTACACCACCACAGGTCCGGAAATCTGGCGTCAGACCCAGGGCACCATTACCCATTTCGTCAGTTCGATGGGCACCACCGGCACCATCATGGGCGTGTCGCGCTACTTGAAAGAGCAGAGCGACAGCGTGCAGATCGTCGGTCTGCAACCGATGGAAGGCTCGGCCATTCCCGGCATCCGCCGCTGGCCGCAGGAATACCTGCCGAAAATTTATCAGGCCGACCGCGTCGACCGTATCGTCGACATGGCGCAAAGCGAGGCCGAGGACGTGACCCGTCGTCTGGCCCGCGAAGAAGGTATCTTCTGCGGCGTGTCCTCGGGCGGTGCGGTGGCAGCGATGCTGCGCCTGTCCAAAGAAGTTGAAAACGCGGTGATCGTCGCGATCATCTGCGACCGTGGCGACCGTTACCTGTCGACCGGCATTTTCGACGCGCCTAACTGATGGCCAAGCACGAGAGAGGCCTGCGCTTCCAGCCCACGGGTGGGAGCAAGGCCGCGCAAATTCCGACCGGCAAAAAACAGCGCTTGAGCATCGAGCGCCTGGCCAATGACGGTCGCGGTATCGCGTTTTTCGAAGGCAAAACCTGGTTCGTCCTCGGCGCCCTCGCCGGCGAAGAGGTCGAAGCGCGGGTGCTCGGCGCCCACGGCAAAGTGGTCGAGGCGCGCACCGAGCGGGTGTTCAAGGCCAGCGAACTGCGTCGCCCGGCACCGTGTCAGCACGCCGGTCGTTGTGGCGGTTGCAGCGTCCAGCATTTGCCCCACAGCGAACAGCTTGCCCTGAAACAGCGCATGCTCGCCGAGCAATTGTCGCGTGTCGCCGGTGTCGAACCTGAAGCGTGGGCAGCGCCGCTGACCGGTCCCGAATTCGGCTATCGCCGTCGCGCCCGCATCGCCGTGCGCTGGGACATGAAGGCGAAGAAACTCGAAGTCGGTTTCCGTGCCGCCGGCAGCCAGGACATCGTCGCGATCAACGAATGCCCGGTGCTGGTACAGCCCTTGCAACCGATCATGACCCGTTTGCCGGAGATGCTCCGTCGTTTGAGCAAACCGCAAGCATTGGGCCATGTCGAGTTGTTCAGTGGCTCGTCACTGGCGGTGCTGCTGCGGCACATGGCGCCGTTGTCGGAAGCGGATCTGACCATTCTCAAGGAATTCTGCCAGTTCCATGAAGCGCAATTATGGCTGCATGGCGAAGGCGAGCCGCAACCGGTCGATGCGACCCAGGCGCTGGGCTATCGCCTGGAACAGTGGGATCTGGATCTGGCGTACCGCCCGGGTGACTTCATCCAGGTCAACGCCGGCGTCAACGAAGCCATGGTTGCGCAAGCGCTGGACTGGCTGAAACCCGGTAGCGACGAGCGCGTGCTGGATCTGTTCTGCGGCCTGGGCAACTTTGCCTTGCCGCTGGCCAAAACCGTTCGGGAAGTGGTGGCGGTCGAAGGCGTGCAGACCATGGTTGATCGCGCTGAAGCCAACGCCGCTAGTAACAATTTGCATAACACAAAGTTTTTTCAAGCCGATTTATCCCAGCCTTTGACCGATGCCCAGTGGATCGGAAACGGCTTTTCTGCGGTACTCTTGGACCCACCGCGTGACGGTGCTTTCGAGGTAGTTCGCAAGCTGGCGACCCTGGGTGCCAAACGGTTGGTGTATGTGTCGTGCAACCCTGCAACTCTGGCGCGCGATACGGTCGAATTGATCAAGCAGGGCTACCGGTTAAAACGTGCCGGGATTCTCGATATGTTTCCTCAGACGGCACATGTCGAGGCCATGGCGTTATTTGAAGCGAGCCAGGATGGCTCGTCTGAATCCGCCTGATCTGTCCGCGCAGCGCTCGCTTTAGCCCCGCGAGCGCAAACGGGCAACAAGGATCAGCGATTTGACGCATTGAATCTGCGTCGTAGGGAAGGTAAAGCAAGATGGTACAGGTGAGAGCACACCAGCCGATCAACACTGACGGCAGTATCAATCTCGAGGCTTGGCTCGATCACGCGGTCAGTGTCGATCTGGCACTGGATCGCGAAGCCTTGAAAGAAGCCTGCGAGTTCGCTCGCGAGGCCGAACAACAATCCAATGCCAGGAAGAATCTGTGGGCCGAAGGCTCCGGCAGCTTCAGTACTGGCCTGGAAATCGCCGAGATTCTCGCCGACCTCAAGCTCGATCAGGATTCGCTGGTCGCAGCGGTCCTGTATCGCGGCGTGCGTGAAGGCCAGATCGAACTCGCGGCCGTCGGCCAGCGCTTCGGCCCGGTGGTGGCCAAACTGATCGACGGCGTGCAGCGCATGGCCGCCATCAGTGCCAGCCTCAGCCCGCGTCAGTCGATGGTTATGGGCACGCAAGGGCAGGTGGAAAACCTGCGCAAGATGCTGGTGGCGATGGTCGATGACGTTCGCGTTGCCCTGATCAAACTCGCCGAACGCACCTGCGCCATTCGTGCGGTGAAAACCGCCGACGACGAAAAGCGTAACCGCGTCGCCCGCGAAGTCTTCGACATTTATGCGCCGCTCGCGCACCGCCTCGGCATCGGTCATATCAAATGGGAACTGGAGGACTTGTCCTTCCGTTATCTCGAGCCGGATCAATACAAGCAGATTGCCAAGTTGCTCCACGAGCGACGGCTGGACCGTGAGCGTTTCATCGCCGATGTGATGACCCAGCTCAAGGATGAATTGCAAGCCACCGGCGTCGATGCCGACATCAGCGGCCGGGCCAAACACATCTATTCCATCTGGCGCAAAATGCAACGCAAGGGTCTGGAATTCAGCCAGATCTACGACGTGCGTGCGGTGCGCGTGCTGGTCCCGGAAATGCGCGACTGCTACACCGCGCTGGGTATCGTCCACACCTTGTGGCGGCACATCCCGAAAGAATTCGACGACTATATCGCCAACCCGAAAGAGAACGGCTACCGCTCGCTGCACACGGCGGTGATCGGCCCTGAGGGTAAAGTGCTCGAGGTGCAGATCCGTACGCACTCGATGCACGAAGAAGCCGAGCTCGGCGTCTGCGCGCACTGGCGCTACAAGGGCACCGACGTCAAATCCGGCTCGAACCACTACGAAGAGAAAATCTCCTGGCTGCGACAGGTCCTCGAGTGGCACGAAGAGCTGGGCGATATCGGTGGTCTGGCCGAACAACTGCGCGTCGATATCGAGCCGGATCGGGTCTACATCTTCACCCCCGATGGCCACGCCATCGACTTGCCGAAGGGCGCGACACCGCTGGACTTCGCTTATCGCGTGCACACCGAGATCGGCCACAACTGCCGTGGCGCGAAGATCAACGGGCGCATCGTGCCGCTCAACTACAGCCTGCAGACCGGTGAGCAGGTCGAGATCATCACCAGCAAGCACGGTACGCCGAGCCGCGACTGGCTGAACTCGAATCTCGGTTACGTCACTACCTCGCGGGCGCGGGCGAAGATCGTTCACTGGTTCAAATTGCAGGCGCGCGATCAGAACGTTGCCGCCGGTAAAACCCTGATCGAGCGCGAACTGACGCGCCTCGGCCTGCCAGCGGTGGACTTCGACAAGCTGGCCGACAAGGCCAACATGAAAACCGCCGAAGACATGTTCGCCGCCCTCGGTGCCGGCGACCTGCGTCTGGCGCAACTGGTCAACCTCGCGCAGCAACTGGTCGAACCGGAACGCGGCAACGAGCAGCTAGAACTGATTCCGCGCAAGGCCACCGGCTACAAACCGGGCAAGCGTGGCGATATTCAGATTCAGGGCGTCGGCAACCTGATGACGCAGATGGCCGGCTGCTGCCAGCCGCTGCCGGGCGATGCGATCGTTGGTTACATCACTCAGGGTCGTGGCGTGAGCATTCACCGTCAGGACTGCGCCTCGGTGCTGCAACTGGGCGGACGCGAGCCGGAGCGGATCATCCAGGTCAGCTGGGGCCCGGTGCCGGTGCTCACCTACCCGGTGGACATTGTCATCCGCGCCTACGACCGTTCCGGTCTGCTGCGTGACGTCTCGCAGGTATTGCTCAACGAGCGTATCAACGTGCTCGCGGTCAACACCCGCTCGAACAAGGAAGACAACACCGCGCTGATGTCGCTGACCATTGAGATCCCGGGACTGGATGCACTGGGGCGGTTGCTCGGGCGGATTTCGCAGTTGCCGAACATCATCGAAACGCGGCGTAACCGTACCCCTTGAAGATGACTTCGATTGATCGTTCCCACGCTCCGCGTGGGAATGCCTCTAGGGACGCTCTGCGTCCAGTGACGCGGAGCGTCATGGGCTGCATTCCCACGCAGAGCGTGGGAACGATCAAGATCGCAGAAAGGGTTGAGTGAGATTTTGTATGTACAGCCTTGAAGACCTGCTCCACCTGATGAACCGTCTGCGCGATCCGCAATACGGTTGCCCGTGGGACATCAAGCAAACCTACGCGACCATCGTTCCGCACACCCTCGAAGAAGCCTACGAAGTGGCCGACGCCATCGAGCGCGGCGACTTCGATCACTTGCAGGGCGAGCTGGGCGATCTGCTGTTCCAAGTGGTGTATTACAGCCAGTTGGCCAGGGAAGAAGGGCGTTTCGAATTTGCCGGGGTGATCGACAGCATCACCCGCAAACTGATCCGTCGTCATCCCCACGTGTTCCCCACCGGTGATCTCTACGCACCGCTGGATGTGCCGCGCTTGAGTGAAGAACAGGTCAAGCAGCGCTGGGAAGAGATCAAGGCTGAAGAGCGCGCCGAGAAATCTGCCGCGCCCGAGCAACTGTCACTGCTCGATGACGTGCCGGCGACGTTGCCGGCATTGTCGCGTTCGGCCAAGTTGCAGAAGCGCGCAGGCCAGGTCGGTTTCGACTGGCCAGACGCCTTGCCGGTGCTCGACAAGGTGCGTGAAGAACTCGATGAAGTCCTCGAAGCCATGTCCGAAAACGATCCCGTCGCCGTGGCTGACGAGATCGGCGATCTGCTGTTTTCCGTGGTCAACCTGGCCCGGCATCTGAAGGTCGACCCGGAAACTGCGCTGCGTGGCGCCAACGGCAAGTTCGAAAGACGTTTCCGATTTATCGAACAGGCATTGCGCGACACCCACCGTCCCATAGAAGATTGCACCCTCGAAGAGTTGGACGCCCTGTGGGGTGAAGCCAAACGTCAGGAAAAGAATTTGCCCGGCTGCGGCTGAGCCACTGCCCAAGTGAGTAAGCACCATGAGTATTTCCCTTCGCGACCAGTTGCTCAAAGCAGGCCTGGTCAACCAAAAGCAGGCCAAGCAGGTCAGCAAGGACAAGCAGAAGCAGCAACGTCTGGCGCACAAAGGTCAGATCGAACTGGATGACTCGCAGCAGCGTGCCGCCCAGGAAGCCATGGCTGAGAAGGTCAAGCGTGACCAGGAGCTGAACCGCCAGCAGAAAGAGAAAGCCGAAGCCAAGGCGCGTGCAGCACAGGTCAAGCAACTGATCGAAGTCTCGCGTCTGCCGAAGCTGACCACCGAGGACTACTACAACTTCGTCGACGACAAGAAGGTCAAGCGCATCTCGGTCAACACGCTGATGCGCAACAAGCTCAGCAGCGGTTCGCTGGCGATCGTGCACCATGCCGGCGGCTACGAAGTGATCCCGCGTGAAGCGGCCCTGAAGATCCAGGAGCGCGATCCACAGCGCATCGTCCAGCTCAACGTGCAGACCGAAGAGGTCAGCACCGAGGACGATCCGTACGCGGCGTATCAGATCCCTGATGATCTGATGTGGTAAATCGATAAAGCTGTAATAACGACAAACCCCGCTCATGGCGGGGTTTGTCGTTTTCAATGCTGTGGTTGAATCAGGAGGAACGGGTTTCGCGTTGTTGCTCTTGTACTTCGAGTTCGGCCTTGTAGTTGTGGGCATCGATCTCGTTGTGGAACATGCCGACCAGCAAGTCTTGTTGATGCACGTCCCAGATGCGGATACCGGCGGCTACGCCTTCGTGGGACATGTGTGAATCGTCGCGTTCAGTTACTTTTACAGTCATCTGCTAGCTCCAAATCTCAAGTTATCTGCAGCAAGGCGTGTGCAGGACTCTTTTATATGATTTGTTAGCTTGCTAAGTAAACGCTTGATTTGCGCAAGGTGTTATTGCGTTTTTTGCAACAGTGCTGCAGCCCGCGTAATCCGCGACATTCGGTCGCAGGGCGGTAAGTTTCATGACAGAAGTTTCATCTCCAGAACGCTCTGGATCCCTGTGGGAGCTGGCTTGCCAGCGATGACGTCGGCACAGCAAGCATCTTCGTTGCCTGACACTCCGCTATCGCTGGCAAGCCAGCTCCCACAGGGATCAGCGGTGTCCCGGCTATTTTCTACAGGCGAAAAAAAACGCCCCGAACCAGTCGGGGCGTTTTCATGTGTGGCTCAAGCGGGGGGAGTTACTTGCCTTCCCAGCGCTTCAGTACCAGCGTGGCGTTGGTGCCGCCGAAGCCGAAGCTGTTGCTCATCACAGTGTTGATGGTGGCGTTCTCGCGGGTCTTGGTCAGCACCGGCAGGTCGGCCACTTCAGGGTCCAGCTCGTCGATGTTGGCGGAGCCGGCAATGAAGTTGCCTTCCATCATCAGCATGCAGTAGATCGCTTCGTGAACGCCGGCGGCGCCCAGGGAGTGACCGGACAGGCTCTTGGTCGAGCTGATCGCCGGTGCCTTGTCGCCGAACACTTCACGCACACCTTTCATTTCCGCGACGTCGCCGACCGGAGTCGAGGTGCCGTGGGTGTTCAGGTAGTCGATCGGCGTATCAACGGTGGACATCGCCATCTGCATGCAGCGGATCGCGCCTTCGCCACTTGGGGCAACCATGTCGTAGCCGTCGGACGTTGCGCCGTAGCCAACGATTTCGGCGTAGATTTTCGCGCCACGGGCCAGAGCGTGTTCCAGCTCTTCAACCACGACCATGCCGCCACCGCCAGCGATGACGAAACCGTCACGGTCGGCGTCGTAGGCACGGGAAGCTTGTTCTGGGGTGTCGTTACGCTTGCTGGACAGAGCGCCCATTGCGTCGAACAGGAACGACTGGCTCCAGTGCTCTTCTTCACCGCCACCGGCGAAAACGATGTCCTGTTTGCCCATCTGGATCTGTTCCATGGCAGTACCGATGCAGTGAGCACTGGTGGCGCAGGCAGATGCGATGGAGTAGTTCAGGCCTTTGATCTTGAATGGCGTGGCCAGGCAAGCGGAAACGGTGCTGCTCATGGTCCGCGTTACACGATACGGGCCAACGCGCTTGACGCCTTTCTCGCGCAGGATGTCCAGCGCTTCCATCTGGTTCAGCGTGGAAGCACCACCGGAACCAGCGATCAGGCCGGTACGCGGGTTGGACACTTGCTCTTCGGTCAGGCCGGAGTCAGTGATGGCGTCTTTCATGGCCAGGTAGGCGTACGCGGCTGCGTGGCCGACGAAGCGATAGATCTTGCGATCGATCAGTTCTTCAAGGTTGAGGTCGATGGAGCCGGAAACCTGGCTACGCAGACCCATTTCAGCATATTCCGGGTTGAACCGGATGCCAGGGCGGCTTGCACGCAGGTTAGCGGAGACGGTCTCTTTGTCATTGCCCAGGCACGAAACGATGCCCAGACCAGTGATAACGACGCGGCGCATGCGAATAACCCTTAGAAGTTGTCAGTGGAGGTGAACACGCCGACGCGAAGGCCTTCGGCGGTGTAGATTTCGCGACCGTCGACAGTCACCGAACCATCGGCAATGGCCAGGTTCAGCTTGCCCTTGAGGACGCGTTTGATATGAATGTTGTAAGTAACTTTCTTGGCGGTCGGCAGCACCTGACCGAAGAACTTCACTTCGCCTGAACCCAGCGCACGGCCACGGCCCGGCAGGCCTTGCCAGCCCAGGAAGAAACCGACCAGTTGCCACATGGCATCCAGACCCAGACAGCCCGGCATCACCGGATCGCCTTCGAAGTGGCACGCGAAGAACCACAGGTCAGGGTTGATATCCAGCTCGGCGACCAATTCACCTTTGCCGTACTTGCCGCCTTCTTCGCTGATCAGGGTGATGCGATCGACCATCAGCATGTTCGGGGCGGGCAGTTGCGCGTTACCTGGGCCGAACAGCTCACCGCGACTGCAGCGCAGCAGATCTTCCCGAGTAAAGGCGTTTTGTTTGGTCATGCGAGCTCCTCAATAATCCCATGCGGCAGGTGGGGCAAATCTTCCCGACCGTTCGAAGCGTTCATGCCTCGAACCGGCAGCCTACTCATAGACTATTGCGTTGTGGTGAAAGTCACAGCACCAAGGACATGAATGTACACTTGTGCACTGAAATTTTTATTCAAGCCCCTTTTGAGGCTCGTTCGGGTGCCTAAGACTGCCGCACTTTCGCTTTTCACGCCAGTCGCAGATGGTCGAAAGGCCCACACTACGACACCCAGCGCTGCAGAATCTGCTGCAGATCATTACGTTTGAACGGCTTCGCCAGATAATCGTTCATGCCCGCCGACAGGCAGGTTTCCCGGTCGCCCTGCAAGGCGTTGGCGGTCAGCGCGATGATCGGCACTTCGCTGCGTCCGGGTAGGCAACGGATCTGTCGGGTGGCCTCATAGCCATCGATGATCGGCAAACGGCAATCCATCAGAATCACTTCGAAGTCGCTGCCCTCGGCGCTGCGCACGGCTTGTGCGCCATCGGTAGCAACACTGACAGTAAAG
This sequence comes from Pseudomonas sp. Mb7, assembly GCF_054790525.1. NCBI lineage: Bacteria > Pseudomonadati > Pseudomonadota > Gammaproteobacteria > Pseudomonadales > Pseudomonadaceae > Pseudomonas > Pseudomonas sp. Mb7. The sequence continues at coordinate 3,953,403 of NZ_CP186501.1, read as the reverse complement.
CCCAGACTGCGCAGCATCGCTTCAATAACTGTCTGGTTCACTGGATTGTCTTCGACCAGCAAGACATTGCGCCCTTCACCATGCTCTTTGCCGTTCAGTGCACGCGGCGCAGCCAGGGGCGGCAGCGCCTGCTTATAGAGTGCCAGCGGAATTTCCAGAGTGAATACCGAACCGCGACCTTCCTCGCTCTGCGCGCGCAAGGTGCCGCCCATGCGTTCGGCCAGCGTGCGGGCGATCGGCAGACCGAGACCGGTGCCGCCATAGCGCCGTGAAATCGAACTGTCGGCCTGCTGGAAGGCATTGAACATCAGCTCCAGACTTTCAGAAGAAATACCGATGCCGCTGTCACGCACCGAACAGGTGAACCACAGCAATTCGTGATCCAGCGATTGCCACTGCGCCTCGATGCTGACCCGGCCCTGTTCGGTGAATTTCAGCGCATTGCCAACCAGGTTGACCAGAATCTGCCGGATCCGCGTCGGATCGCCCTGCACCTGCAAACCGCGCATGTCGTCCGGGATCCGCAGATTCAGCGCCAGCCCTCGCTGTACCGCGCTGTGCTGGAACGACTGCGCGCAGGCGCTGATCAGTTCGGCGAGGTTGAAGGGGATGTGCTCCAGTTCCAGCTCCGAGCGTTCGATGCGCGAGAAGTCGAGAATATCGTTGATGACTTTCAGCAGGTGTTCGGTGGACTCCGAGGCGAGTGCGGCGTATTCGACCTGCTCCTCGGTCATCTCGGTGGTTTCCAGCAGTTGCAGCATACCCAGCACGCCGTTCATGGGCGTGCGCAGTTCGTGGCTCATCATCGCCAGGAAGTCCGACTTGGCGTTGTTGGCCTTTTCCGCCTCTTCGCGGGTCTGAATCAGTTGCGCCATGGCTTGATGCTGCTCACGGCTGGCCTGTTCCAGCGCTTGAGCGAGGTTATTGATGTGCTGCGACAGCGCGCCCAGTTCGGTGTCATCGACAATCGGTAGCGGCGTTTTGTAATCGCCGTCCTGAATCGCCTTGACCGCATCGCCGATGTCGCGAATTGGCTGCGACAGGCTGCCGGCCAGGCGTCGTGCCAATACAAAAGTGAAGAGCAGGGCGAACAGCGCGAGAATCCCGGCCTTGAACAGAATCTCCTGCTGGCGCTGGCTGAAGGCATCGTTGGATAAGCCGACGATCACTCGGCCCAGATAGTCCTCGCTGGCCCCGCCGTTGCTGACCTTGCCGTCCTGAAAGAAATCATTGTGCAGGGCGATGCGTTGCAGGCGCACCGGTGCCTGAAACACTTCAACCTGATGCGGGCGGCTGTGCGCGGCGGCGGGCTGTTCGACGTACACCAGAATCCGGTTGGCGCTGTCCTGTATTTCGAGAAAGCGCACGTTGGGCGTGGCCAGTGTCGCTTTGAGCAGGCTTTCCAGCACTTCGTTATTGCCGGAAATCACCCCGTATTCAGTGGCGGGTGCCAGTTGGTTGGCGATCAGTTGGCCGGTGTGGTTCAGCTCCTGGCGCAAATCCTGAATGCGCACAAAGGTAAAGAAGCTGATCAACAACAGGGTCAACAACAGCGCCGGGCCCAGACTGATCAGCTGGGTGCGGGTGTTGATGTCCCAACGGCGACGAAAACTCATGGGCGGCGTTCTCCTTCAGCCAGCGCTTGGGCGACAGACGCTTCATTTAGCGGCTCGATCCCTAGGGAACGAGCGACCTGCGCATTACTTGAGACTTTAAAACGTGCGGGGTAAAGCGTTCGCGGCCAACTGGCCGGCGATTGGTCGAGCAAATGATCGAGCACGGCCAGCCAGTCGTTCTGATCGCTGTAGGTACTCGCCAGGCTGCCGGCGCGGACGAACGCCACGTTGGGACCGACCAGCGCGACTTGCCGTGAATAGCTGCTGAGCAGCAGGTTTTTCGCGGTTTTCGGGTTGTACAGATCGGGGTCGTCGAGGCCGAGTAACACATCGCTGTTCTTCAGCACGGTTTGCAGCGGGCGGCTGTCGTGGATGTTGTCCCAGCGCTGGCTGACGATTTGCAGGTTCAGTGGTTCGGCGGCGAGATTGAGTTCCTTGAGGAGGAATTCGCTGTGTTGATCGAAGAGCACGCCGATCCGCTGGGCCTGGGGCAGAATGCGTCGGATCAACTGCAACTGGCGGCTCAGCGGTGGATCACTCCACAGCAAACTCAGGTGCGCCGGTTGCGCGCTGCCGAGGCGCTGGCGCGCTTGCAGACGACTGATGCGCAGCACCAGCGTTGCCGGGCCTTGGGGGTCTTGCAGGCGCCAGTCGAGGCTCGGCAGGTCGAGCAGAATCAGGCGCAGACTGGCAGGCAGTTTTCCCGGTGCCGGCAGACTGGCCAACGGCTGGAAACGCACGTTGTCAGTCGGACGCAATTCGCTGAGTGCCTGGACGAATGCTTGCACGCCAGGACTTTCCTCGGCACCGGTCAACAGAATATCGGCGGCTTGCACCGCCATGCCATGCAGCCATGCGGTCAGAAACAGGCAAACCCCGGCCAGCCAGTGGCCAAGGGTTGGCAGCTTCCGTGACGGCCCGTAGCGCATCCTAGAACTCCAGCTCAGCGCTGAAATACATCACCCGACGCTCGTCGTAATTATTGTCGACGAAGGTGGTCGGCTCATGGTCGAGGCGCTGTTGCAGCACGCCGGCCAGTTGCAGCTGGGCTTTGCCCAGCGGGATGCGTTTGGCGATGCGTGTGTCGACCCGCTCGAAACGGTAGCCATTGAGCGCGTTGTCGCCGTAATAGAAGAGGGCGCTGTTCCAGCCATGGCCCCAATCGCGCAGCCAACCGGCCGAACCGCTATTGCGTGAGGTGAATTGTTGATCCAGCGGATTGCTCGCTTCGGCATCGACGAAGGCGTAGGTGAACCGCAAGCGGTCGGCCAGGCTCACGCGCCAGTCGAGCTGGGTTTCGGCGCCACGAAACCGCGAGCTGTTAGCGTTGCTGGCGATGTATTGGTTGTTACGCAGCGGCTCACTGATCATTCCGGTGATCTCGTCGTAGAACAGCTTCACATCCAGGGCCAGACCGAGCTCGGCGAAATAGCCGTTGTAGCCCAGCTCCCGTGAGCGCATGTGCTCCTGATCGAGATCGCCCGGGCCGCGTGTCTTGACGAAGTAACGCGCCGACGACTGGCCGTAAGCCGAAGGCCGCAGGTTGCTGACCTGATAGCTCCAGTTGACGTTGTTCTCGAACATGTCCGGCGAGCGGATCGCTTCCGAGTAAACCGCGCGCAGGCCGTGGCGCGGGTTGATCAGGTAATTGACGGCAAATCGCGGGGTCAGCGAACTGCCGATCAGTTGCGTGTTTTCGAACATCGCACCGCCCTGCAACAGCCAGTGCTCCGTGGCGCGCCATTCCAGTTGGCCGAACGCGCGCCACGTGGTGTCGTCCAGTGTGCCGTTGAAGTAGGTTTCGGAGTCGGCGCGGTCGTAACGATAGTTCATACCGCTGACCAGACGCAGGCTGTCGGACAGGCTGAGGGTGTCCTGCAATTCGAGGTCGTAACGCGATTCCCGCGCGCTCTGGTCGATGTCGCCGCACAGGGTGCGGCTGGCGCCGTTACGCCATTGCTCGAGCACCTGATTGGCCAGGGCCATTTCTTGCGGAGTGCCGGGCGCCGCGCCGGGGCCGGTGAAGCGGGTGATGTTGCGCGCCAGACGTTCGGTGTAATTCGGATTGAGCTGCCACAGTTGCGTCAGCTCGGGGCTGAATGACACCTCGGCATCACAGGCGCGCCAGGTTTGCTGGCGATCCCAGTGTTGCGCCGAGCCTTGTATATAAAGGCTGTGCTCCGGGTTGATATCGAGGTTCCAGCGCACCGAGCCGGCGTAATCTTTGGCGACTACGTCGGAATTGTTCCCGGCGGCGGTAATCCCTGAGAACACCGGACGATAGGTGTAGGGCCGCTGGTTGCTGCCGTCCTTTGCATTGACCTGCCAGTCGAGGCTTTGGTTATCGCTGAGGGTGTGGCTGACCGCGAGACTGAAACGGTTCAAGCGGCGACTGTCACGATAATCGGCGCCGCTGCGATCGCTGTCGAAGCCGTCGTCTTCTTGCCCGGACAGCGACAGGCGCAGATCGCCGCCATTCCAGCCGGTGCCCTGGCTGGCGTAGAAATCGTTGATGCCGCGCTGACCACGGGTGTACTTCAGCCGTGTACCGTGGCTGTCCGCCGGGTTTCGCGTGATGATATTGACCACCGCCATCAGCGCGTTGGCGCCATAGCTGACAGTGTTGGGGCCGCGAAAAACTTCGATGCGCTCGATGTCTTCCATGGCCACCGGAATATCGCTCCAGTCCACCGTGGACAAACCGGCGCGGTACACCGAGCGGCCGTCGATCAGCACTTGCATGCGCCGTGCTTCGCTGGCGTTGGTGCCGTGGTAATTGACCGCCGCCTGATTGCCGCTGATGTTGCCGACCATCATCCCCGGCACCAGGCGCAGCAGTTCGCTGACATCGCGGGCGCCGCTGGCGTGGATCAGTTCGTTGTCAATTACGGTCATGCTCCCTGGCACTTCCGCCGGGGTTTGTTTCAGGCGCGTGGCAGTCAGCACCTGTGGCAGTGCTTCGTTGTCCATGAACAGGTCGTCGGCCAGCACTAGCGGGCTGAACAGCAGCGCCAGTAAGACGGACGAACGCGGGGACGCAGAGCCAAAAGACACGACACAACCTTGATAGCGAAGAATTGGCGCGCATGTTAACCGAGGGCAGTGACTTTTCCAGTCACGTTGCAGGCATTTTCCTAGGTTTTATTGGTCTTCTTCCTACAAGTGTCGGTAATTGTTGCTGGGGCTGGCCGCGCGTTGGCCGCCCCGTATAATGCCGGCATCGCCACTGGTATGGATTAACGGATTGCATATGACTGAACAGCGCCCGATTGCGGTCCTGGGAGGCGGAAGTTTTGGTACCGCCGTGGCCAATCTTTTGGCCGAGAACGGCCATCAAGTCCGGCAGTGGATGCGTGACCCCGAGCAGGCCGAGGCCATCCGGGTCAATCGCGAAAACCCGCGTTACCTCAAAGGCATCAAGATTCTGCCGGGGGTGACTGCCGTCACCGACCTGCAGGAAACCCTCGACGCCTGCGATTTGTGCTTTGTCGCGCTGCCGTCCAGCGCGTTGCGCACGGTGCTTGCCGCCCACGCCGAGCGGTTGAGCGGCAAGATGCTGGTCAGCCTGACCAAGGGCATCGAAGCCCAGACCTTCAAACTGATGAGCCAGATTCTCGAAGAGATCGCCCCGCAGGCGCGCATCGGCGTGTTGTCCGGGCCGAACCTGGCGCGCGAGATTGCCGAACACGCACTGACCGCCACCGTGGTCGCCAGCGAAGACGAAGAACTGTGTAAAGCCGTGCAAGCCGCGCTGCACGGTCGTACCTTCCGCGTTTATGCCAGCGCCGACCGTTTCGGTGTGGAACTGGGCGGGGCGTTGAAAAACGTTTACGCGATCATCGCCGGCATGGCGGTGGCGCTGGAGATGGGCGAGAACACCAAGAGCATGCTGATCACCCGGGCACTGGCGGAAATGACCCGTTTTGCCGTGAATCAGGGCGCTAACCCCATGACCTTCCTCGGTCTGGCCGGTGTCGGCGATCTGATCGTGACCTGTTCGTCGCCGAAGAGTCGCAACTATCAAGTCGGTTTTGCGCTGGGTCAGGGCTTGAGTCTCGACGAAGCGGTGTCACGTCTCGGTGAAGTCGCTGAAGGGGTCAACACCTTGAAGGTGCTCAAGGCCAAGTCTCAGGAAGTCGGCGTGTACATGCCACTGGTCGCCGGGCTGCACGCAATCCTGTTCGAAGGACGCACGCTGGAACAGGTGATCGGTCTACTGATGCGAGCCGAACCGAAAACCGACGTCGACTTTATTTCCACCAGTGGTTTCAACTGAGTGAGCCGGGAGTAGCAAGCCATGAACGATCCGAAAACCGAAGCCAAGTACGAATCCATCCTTCTGCGCGTGTTGTGGATGATCGTCTACGTGCTGGTCTGGCAAGTGGCGCAGTTCATCCTCGGCGCGGTGGTGCTGGTGCAACTGATCTATCGTTTGATCTATGGCGCCCCGAGCGCCAGCCTGATGAATTTCGGCGACAGCCTGAGCCAGTTTCTGGCGCAGATCGGCCGTTTCGGCAGTTTCCACAGCGACCAGAAACCGTGGCCGTTCGCCGACTGGCCAACCCCGCGTACTCCGGAAGGTGAAGCGCCGCACGCCGTCGCACCGGCACCGCATCCGGTTCGAGATGAGGAACCCAAGCTATGAAACTCTGGGTATTACGTCACGGTGAAGCCGTGCCTTACGGCTCGTGCCCCGACTCCGAACGGGAACTGACCGATCACGGCCGTAAAGAAGTCTTGAACAGCGCGGCCCATTTGATCGGCCAACCGCTGACGGCGATCTACGCCAGCCCTTATCTGCGCGCGCAACAGACTGCGCAGATAGTTCGTGAGGCGCTGGGTTTCGAGCCGGAGATTCGCACGGTCGAGTGGCTGACGCCGGAGGTTGATCCGGATAAGGTCACCGATCAACTGGTGTCGGTGAGCAACGTCCTGCTGGTCAGTCACAACCCGCTGGTGGGCAATCTGCTGAGTTATCTGCAACATGGCGCCGGGTATCCGCCGGAGAAGGTCAGTACTGCCGGGTTGGCTGAGCTGGAAAGCCCTGAACTGCTGATCGGCTCGATGAACCTCAACAGCCTCAAACATCCCTGAAGTTGTAAACACCGACCCTCTAGGCCTTCGCCTGCTCGCGATAGCGGTATATCAGTCGCTATTTATGTTGACTGACAACCCGCTATCGCGAGCAGGCGAAGGCCTACAGGTACTGCGTACACCATGAAATTATTTGTGTGAATTTTCCAACCAAGCACTTGCTTGGTTGACTACGCTTGCTCCAGACCCAAAAAACAGGAGCGAGTCGCATGTCTGCCGCCTTCCGTTTGCCGCTGGACGTGTTCTACGAACGTGAAGCCCGGCACCCGCGCCAGCGCTTCCTCGTGCAGCCCATTGGCGGCGGCCAGGTCGAGACGCTGAGCTGGGCGGATGTCGGCCATCAGGCCCGCTGCGCCGCACATTGGTTGCGTGCGCGGGAGTTGCCGCAGGGCAGCCATATCGCCCTGATCTCGAAAAACTGCGCGCACTGGATCATCGCCGACCTGGCGATCTGGATGGCCGGGCACGTCTCGGTTCCGTTGTATCCCAACCTCACTGCCGACTCCGTTGCGCAAGTGCTCAATCATTCGGAAAGCGCGCTGGCCTTCATCGGCAAGCTCGACGACTGGCCGGGCATGTGCAAAGGCGTGCCGGCGGATCTGCCGACCATTAGTCTGCCACTGCACCCGCCCGGGGATTTCGATTTCAGTTGGGCGGACTTGCAGCGCAGCTCGCCAATTCAGGACGATCCACGTCCGGCGGCCGAGCAATTGGCGACGATCATTTACACCTCCGGCACCACCGGCCTGCCCAAAGGCGTGATGCACAGTTTTGCCAATCTCGGTTTCGCCACCACCCGCGGCACGCAACTGTTCGGGCTTAACGAGAACGATCGATTGCTCTCGTACTTGCCGCTGTGCCACGTCGCCGAGCGCATGTTCGTGGAACTGGCGTCGATCTACACCGGGCAGACGGTTTTCTTCGCCGAGAGCCTTGAGACCTTCATCACTGACCTGCAGCGAGCACGGCCGACCGCGATGTTCGGTGTGCCGCGCATCTGGACCAAATTCCAGATGGGCGTGTACAGCAAGATCCCGGCGAAACGTCTGGATTTTCTTCTCGGCCTGCCATTCATTGGCAAGCGCGTTGGTCACAAGGTACTGGCAGGCCTGGGGCTGGATGCTTTGCGCGTGGCGTTATCCGGCGCCGCGCCGGTGCCGCAGACCTTGCTCGCCTGGTATCAGAAACTTGGCCTGGATGTGCTGGAGGTCTACGGTATGACCGAGAGTTGCGGCTACTCGCACATCTGTCTGCCGGGGCAATACAAGCAGGGTTGGATCGGCAAGCCGTGTCCGGATGTCGAAGTACGCATCGATGAGTCGGGCGAGGTGCAGGTGCGCAGTCAGGCGAACATGCTCGGCTATTTCAAGGAACCGCAGAAAACCGCCGAAACGTTGACCGAGGACGGCTTTCTGCGCACCGGTGACAAGGGCGAACAGGATGCTGAAGGGCGCCTGCGCCTGACTGGCCGACTCAAGGAGATCTTCAAGACCAGCAAGGGCAAATATGTTGCCCCGGCACCGATCGAAAATCGCTTGGCCGTGCATTCGCGGATTGAACAGGTGTGCGTGGTCGGTGATGGCCTGAGTGCGCCGCTGGGTTTGTGTGTGCTGTCCACGGTCAATCAGGAAGAGGGCCGGGCGAGCCTGCACTCGAGCCTGGAAAAACTCTTGGAGGAGGTCAACGCCGTACTCGACAAGCATGAACGCCTGCGCCGGTTGGTGGTGGTCAAGGACAGTTGGGCGGTGGAAAACGGCTTCCTCACGCCAACCCTGAAGATCAAGCGCAACGTCATCGAAGACACCTATGGCGCGCGTTTCGAAGAATGGAGCGAGCGCAGCGAGGCGGTGCTGTGGCAGGATTGAGCGACCACTAAAACAATAAAGGAAGTCTGCGATGAGCTTGTGGCGTACCACTCCGAACATCGAGCAGTTGAACGCAATCCAGAAGAACACCATCGGCGAAGTGCTGGACATCCGCTTCGAAGCGTTCGACGAAGAATCGCTGACCGCGAGCATGGTCATCGACCATCGTACCCATCAGCCCTACGGTTTGTTGCACGGCGGCGCCTCGGTGGTACTGGCGGAAACCGTCGGTTCGATGGCCAGCTATCTGTGCATCGATGCCAGCAAGTTTTACTGCGTGGGACTTGAGATCAACGCCAACCATCTGCGCGGCTTGCGCAGTGGGCGGGTGACGGCGGTGGCTAAGCCGATTCACATCGGTCGCACGACTCATGTGTGGGATATCCGTTTGACCAGCGATGAAGGCAAGGCCAGTTGTGTGTCGCGGTTGACCATGGCGGTGGTACCGCTGGGTGAGCAGCCACCCTCACCCTCACCCTAACCCTCTCCCAGAGGGAGAGGGGACTGACCGAGTGGTTTATTCGAAGTACATCGACCTGAGATACCGAGTCGAATACAGATTCGGAAAAGCATGCAGATCGGCTCCCTTTCCCCCTCGCCCCCTTGGGGGCGGTCCGACGTTTCGGGAGGGCTGGGGTGAGGGGGAAGCGATCTCCCTGACACACCATCACGCTGACCGGACTGTCATCATTCCTGGCAGTTACGGTCATTGCTGTAAGGCGCGGTCTTACGGACAATCAACGCCACGTTTCCCGCTCATGGATTTGCCCGTATGTCGCAACCGATCTTTTTCGCCCACGCCAACGGCTTCCCTTCGGGCACCTATGGCAAATTGTTCGCGGCGCTGGCGCCCGAGTACCGGGTTGCGCATCTGGAGCAGCATGCCCATGACCCGCGTTTCCCGGCGGATGACAATTGGTACAACCTCGTCGACGAGTTGATCCACCATTTGCAGCAGCAGGATCAGCCGGTGTGGGGCGTCGGCCATTCGTTCGGCGGCGTACTGCATTTGCACGCGGCGCTGCGTTGCCCTGAGCTGTATCGCGGCGTGGTGATGCTCGATTCGCCGGTGCTGACCCGCACTGATCAATGGGTGATTCGCGCGGCCAAGCGCTTTGGCTTCATCGACAGACTGACCCCGGCCGGCCGCACCCTGGGCCGGCGGGAAGAGTTCGCCGACCTCGACAGTGCGCGCAGCTATTTTGCTGGCAAGACACTGTTCCGTGGTTTCGATCCGGAATGCTTCGATGCCTACCTGCAACATGGTTTGCACCAGGTCGGCGACAAGCTGCGCCTGCGCTTCGATCCGGCGACCGAAATCAGCATCTATCGTGGCGTGCCGCATACCAGCCCTGGTCGTACCCGCCAATTACAGGTACCGCTGGCGGTGGTGCGCGGGCACAAGAGTCGCGTGGTCATGCGTCATCACACCCGTTTCGTTTCGCGTCTGGCCCAGGGCGAGGCGCTGAGCATGCCTGGCGGCCACATGTTCCCGCTTGAGCGGCCACAGGACACCGCACGACTATTGAAGAATCTGTTTACTCGCTGGGAAAACCGTCAGGACAAGGATTGCGCATGAGCCCGACCTTCGAAGAAGTGCGCCTGAGCCTGCCGCATATCGAGCTGGCCGCGCATTTGTTCGGCCCCGAGGACGGTCTGCCGGTGATTGCACTGCATGGCTGGCTCGACAATGCCAACAGCTTTGCCCGATTGGCGCCCAAACTCAAAGGCTTGCGCATCATTGCGTTGGACATGGCCGGGCACGGTCATTCCGGGCATCGGCCGAACGGCGCCGGCTATGCGCTGTGGGATTACGCCCATGACGTGCTGCAAGTCGCCGAACAACTGGGGTGGAAGCGTTTCGGCCTGCTCGGGCATTCGATGGGTGCCATCGTTTCCATGGTGCTGGCGGGTTCGCTGCCGGAACGCATCAGCCATCTGGCGCTGATCGACGGCGTCATTCCTCCTACAGACAAAGGCGAAAACGCCGCCGAGCGCATGGGCATGGCCCTGCAAGCGCAACTGGATCTGCGCGAGAAGCGCAAACCGGTTTACAGCACCCTCGACCGTGCCATCGAAGCGCGCATGAAAGGTCTGGTGGCGGTCAGCCGTGAGGCGGCTGAATTGTTGGCCCAGCGCGGTTTGATGCCGGTGCCCGGCGGTTACACCTGGCGCACCGACAATCGCCTGACCCTGCCATCGCCGCTGCGTCTGACCCAGGAACAGGCAATGGCTTTCGCGCTGCGGGTCAGTTGTCCGGCGCAGCTGGTGGTCGCGGCTGACGGCATGCTGGCCAAACATCCGGAGCTGCTGGAGCGTCTACCCTTTAGCCGGGAACAGTTGGCGGGCGGGCACCATTTGCACCTGAACGATGAGGCCGGGGCGATCCTTGTCGCAGACTGTTTCAATCGGTTCTTCGCCATTCCTTGACTTGCTGCGGGCAACTGTCGAGGCTGGGCGGGTTGAAATGGGAGACAACTACGATGGATTTCTATACCGCTGCGACCTCGAATTACCCAGTCATGCCGATCCGATGAGCCTGACTATGCGGTCACTCAGTCTGTTGGCACTGTGCTGTTTCAGTACCGTTTCGTTCGCCGCCGATGTGCCGGGCAGTCAGGATCTGCAGATCGTGCCGCGTCTGGCCGATGCACAGATCGTCGACTACCGCCCGCCTGTGGAGCTTGAGCGGATCTATCCGCTGGGTTCGATCCGCAAGATCAGCGGGCAGTTGCGTTTCGACGGCCAGGTCACCGCCCGTGGCCAGACCACTTCGGTGACCTACGAGTTACCCCCCGAACACTCCGCCACCGAAGCTTTTACCGCCGCTCGTGAAGCCCTGCAAAAGCAGGACGCCGAATTGCTGTTCTGGTGTCAGGCGCGTGATTGCGGCGAAAGCAGCCTGTGGGCCAACGAGGTGTTCGGCAACGCCAAGTTGTACGGTGCTGACGAACAACAGGCGTATCTGTTGTTGAGACTGGCCGCACCGCGTGACAACACGCTGGTGGCGCTTTACAGCATCACGCGCGGCAACCGCAAAGCCTATCTGCATGTCGAACAGTTCGAGGCGGCTGCACCGTTGGGTGAGCTGCTGCCGACCTCGGCGACCCTGTTGCGTCAGTTGAAAAGCACCGGTGAGCTGGATTTTCCTGATCGCGTGAATGACCCGGACGATACATGGCTACGCCTGATTTCCCGTGGCCTTAATCTCGATACGACGTTGCGCGTGACGGTGTCCGGGCCGAAAGCCGAGGCCTGGCGACAGGCTCTGATCAATCAGGGCGTGCGGGCGGCACGCATGGAGACCGGCAGTGTCGAAGGCTCTGGCCTGCGCATCGATCTGTTGCGTTAAGCTGTTTCGGGCGAGCACGAACCGCGTGTTCGCCTACTCTTTGCCTGACTGACTTTTTCGAGACCTTACATGCTCAATAACGATCGCCTGCTGGTGCAGATCCTGCTGCTGGTGTTGTTTGGTGCCAGCCTCTGGGTGATGGCGCCGTTCTGGTCGGCCCTGTTCTGGGGCGCGGTGCTGGCATTCGCCAGTTGGCCGCTGATGCGTCTGTTGACCCGCTGGCTTAATGGCCGTGAGTCGCTGGCTGCGGGGATTCTGACGCTGAGCTGGATGCTGCTGGTGGCCGCGCCGCTGGTCTGGCTGGGGTTCAACGTGGGGGATCATGTGCGTGATGCCACGGCGTTCATCAAGGATGTGCAGGTCGACGGTCTGCCGGAAGCGCCGGTGTGGCTGGGGACTTTGCCGTTTGTGGGCGAGCGCCTGGTCGGGCTGTGGAACAGCATCGATCAGCAGGGCGCCGCGCTGATGGTGTCGATCAAACCTTATCTGGGGCAGGTCGGTAACTGGCTGCTGGCGCGCAGTGCGCAGATTGGTGGCGGGATTCTCGAGCTGACGTTGAGCATTGTCTTTGTGTTCTTTTTCTATCGTGACGGGCCTCGGCTGGCGGCGTTTGTGCACAGTCTGCTGGAGCGCTTGATCGGGGATCGTGCCGGGTATTACATCGAGTTGGTGGCGGGTACGGTGCAGCGGGTGGTCAACGGGGTGATCGGCACGGCGGCGGCGCAGGCGGTTCTGGCGTTGATCGGGTTTTTGATTGCCGGGGTGCCGGGGGCGCTGGTGCTCGGGATTGTCACCTTCCTGTTGAGTCTGATTCCGATGGGGCCGCCGTTGGTGTGGGTGCCGGCGACGGCCTGGCTGGCGTGGAAGGGTGAGTACGGGATGGCGGTGTTTCTCGGGATCTGGGGGACGTTCATCATCAGTGGCGTGGACAACGTGCTCAAGCCGTATTTGATCAGCCGCGGGGGGAATTTGCCGTTGGTGATTGTGTTGCTTGGGGTGTTTGGCGGGTTGATTGCGTTTGGGTTTATCGGGTTGTTTATCGGGCCTACGTTGTTGGCGGTGGCTTATAGTTTGTTGACGGATTGGAGCAAGAGTCAGTCTCGGGTTGAGGAGCGGCGCTAGCGGTTTTGGGTTTTGGGTTTTGGGTGAATATCCGTTGCTGCGGTAACGGCGGCTTAGGGTTCCGCCCTTACGGCGGGTCACCTTTTCCAAACGCCGAAAAGGTAACCCAAAAGGCTTGCTCCTACGTGCGGCCCGCTCGCTGGGGCTCGGGGTTCCTTCGCTGCGGGATCGATCCGGGCGCAGCGTCTCCGGTTTGCTTCGCTGCACCTACTCCCGCTGTGTTTGGCTGCGCCAAACGGTCGCTGCGCTCCCACGCCCGGATCAATCCCTCCACTCAGCCTTCCGACGTCGCTGGTGGATCAAGATCAAGAGCAGCAGCCGAGCTAACGCTCATCCTGTTGAGTGGTGAAGAGCGTGGAGTGTTCGGCGTTTGATTTGCGTTGTAGCTGCCCCTCACCCCAGCCCTCTCCCGAGGGAGAGGGGGCCGAAATGTGTGCTTTTCAAAGCCTCAGTTCGACGCGGTATCGCACGTCGGCGTGCCTCTCCCAAACACCTCGGTCAGTCCCCTCTCCCTCTGGGAGAGGGCTAGGGTGAGGGGCTTTTGATTGTCCGCGGCAAATAGTGTCGTCGACTCAAGTCGCCACATTCAAATACTTGCCCACCGACGCCGTTTTTTCCAGCGAGTACTGTTTGCTCAGATTGGCAATCATGCGGTTCAGCGCTTCAGTGGTGCTCTGGGTCGAAGCGGTCTGTTCTTCCTCCGGTCGTTCTCTCCCAGCCTGTAACGCCGCTTTCAGTTCATCACTGCTCACGCCGCCGCTGCTGTCGCTATCGAGCACCTTGAGCAGCGCGGCGCTGGTGTCGGTGCTGGTCGTTGCGGTGCTGTTGTTGCTGGTTTGCAATGCGCTGTTCAGTTCTGTCGCGGACACGCTGCCGTCGCCATCGGCGTCGAGTTGGCTGAACAGTTCGTCGCTGTTGATTTGTGGTGGCGGAGGCGGCGGTGGGGTCAGGCTGGCGGTGAGTTCGTCCTGGCTGACGGTGCCGTCCTTGTTCTTGTCCAGGGCGGAGAAGATTTCGTTGCTGTCGGCAGTGCTGCCGGCGCTGGTCAGGCCGCTGCTCAGTTCGTCGCTGCTGATGGCGCCGTCACCGTCGCTGTCGAGGGCGCTGATCAGGGCGTCGGCGAGGTCGGTGTCCGGTGCTTGATCGTGTGGCGGTGGCGGGGGCGCCATGGCGGTCATTTCTTCGGCGCTGAGGCTGCCGCTGGCGTCGCTGTCCAGATCACCGAATTGTTTACTCAGGTTGACCAGCAGACCGTCGTCGTTCTTCTGCGACAGGGCGCTTTTCAGTTCGTCCTGATCCACCGCGCCGTCGCCGTTGCTGTCGAGTTTGGCGAACAGTTCTTTTTGCAGTTGCTGGCTACGGGCGTTTTGCGTGGAGGTACTGCTGGTGCTGGTATAGCTCGTGTAGTTGCTGACGCTACCGATCATCGGACTCACTCCCTGGAATGGAAAACCGGTGGGTGTACCGGCTTATGCAGCGTCGGGGCGCAAGTTGTCGGGGGTATGTGGGGTTTGTACCGGTGAGTACACACGATGCAATGAACACCCCCGAACCCTGTGGGAGCGAGCCTGCTCGCGAAGAGGGCGGTACATTCAAAGGAGATACTGGATCAACTGACGCCTTCGCGAGCAGGGGGGCGGTGGTGTTCTCAGGTGCGCGGCAGGCGAATGATGGCGGTAAGGCCGCCGCCGGGGGTTTCTTCGAGGTTGAGCTGACCACCCAGACGCTGCGCCGCTTCGCGGGCAATGGTCATGCCCAGCCCGACGCCGCCGGAGTTGCGATTGCGCGAGCCTTCCAGGCGATAAAACGGTTCAAACACCGCTTCACGCTTGTCCTCGGCAATCCCCGGGCCGTGGTCGATCACGCGGATCAGCAGTTGCTCGCGTTGATCCTGCAATTCGATGCGTGCCTGGCCGGCATAACGCAGGGCATTGTCCATGAGGTTGTTGAGGCACGAACGCAGCGCCATCGGCTGCACCGGCAGAGGTGCGCAATGGCCGCTGACCTGCACGTCGGCACCTTGGTCCTGAGCGTTTTCGCACAGCGATTCGACCAGCGCCTGCACATCCATCAACTGCAAGGCTTCGCTGGTGCGCTGTTCGTGCAGATAGGTGAGGGTGGCGTCGAGCATGCCGATCATGTCGTCGAGGTCTTGGCGCATCTGGCCTTGCAGCTTTTCATCGCTGATGTTCTCCAGGCGCAGTTTCAAGCGTGACAGCGGTGTGCGCAGGTCATGTGAGACCGCGCCCAGCATCCGTGCGCGCTGTTGCACCTGTTCGCGAATGCGTTGCTGCATCAGGTTGAAGGTGTAGGCGGCTTGTCGCGATTCCCGCGGGCCGGACTCGTCGAGTGGCGGGCTGTCGAGGTCTTCGCTGAGACGTTCGGCGGCGTCGCTCAGGCGCTGGATCGGGCGACTGAGCAGTTTGGCGCCGTACCAGGCCGCGATCATCAGCGTGATGAACTGAAAGGTCAGCGGCACCACCGGGCCACCGAACCACGGACGCGGTGGCCGTGGCGGGTAGCGCGGATCATGTGCCATCGGTTGCCCTTCGGCGCCTTGGGAGAACTCCGGTGGCGGCGGGGGCGGCGGTGGCCCGTAGAGGCGGAACCAGGCGAACGCCAGCAGGTGCGCCAGGACAATCGCCACGAACAGCACGCCAAACAGGCGCCCGAACAGCGTGTCGAAGCGCGCCCGCATCAGCCGATGTCTCGCGCGTCGAACAGGTAACCCTCACCGCGCACGGTTTTGATCAACTGCGGTGCTTTCGGGTCGTCGCCGAGTTTCTGCCGCAGACGCGAGACCAGCAGGTCGATGCTGCGGTCGAAGGCTTCGATCGAGCGACCCCGGGCCGCATCGAGCAGTTGCTCGCGGCTGAGTACCCGACGCGGACGTTCGATAAACACCCACAGCAGGCGGAATTCGGCGTTGGACAGCGGCACCACCAGACCATCGTCGGCGATCAACTGGCGCAGGACGCTGTTCAGACGCCAGTTGTCGAAACGAATGTTCGCGCGCTGTTCGGTTCGATCGTCGCGCACCCGGCGCAGAATGGTTTGAATGCGCGCGACCAGTTCGCGTGGCTCGAACGGTTTGGCCATATAGTCATCGGCGCCCAGTTCCAGGCCGATGATGCGGTCGGTCGGTTCGCAACGTGCGGTGAGCATCAGGATCGGGATGTCCGATTCAGCGCGCAGCCAGCGGCATAGCGACAAGCCGTCTTCGCCGGGCAGCATCAGATCCAGCACGACAACGTCGAAATGTTCGGCCTGCATCGCTTGACGCATCGCCGCGCCGTCGGTGACGCCGCTGGCGTGGATATTGAAACGCGCGAGGTAGTCAATCATCAGCTCGCGGATCGGCACGTCATCATCGACGATCAGCGCGCGAATGCTCCAGCGCTTGTCGTCTTTAGGCTCATCCGTCGCGGTCATTTGGGTGTTGTGCATGAGGCTGTTCATCTGCCAGTAGGCCGCCAACCACAAAAGATGGGCTGCGAGGTTGTGGTTTCAGCATAGGCGTCCGGCCGTGAGGCGGGAAGTGCTGATGTAAGGACGTATTGCGGCTGGCGAGGCTAGCGCGGGTGCTTGTTGCTGGCGTGTCGGTTGTGTATCGGAGTCGACACAATAGCAGCGAGCGCTATGCTGATCACGGCCAGCGCGACGATTTACCGATCATCGGGTGCCGCGCTGCCGCCGGTTCCGCTACAATGCGCGCCGATTTCGACCTGCCTGAGAGCCCATTCATGTCCGCCTGCCAGACTCCTATCATCGTCGCCCTGGATTTCCCTACCCGTGACGCCGCACTGAAGCTGGCCGACCAGTTGGACCCGAAACTGTGCCGGGTCAAAGTGGGCAAGGAACTGTTCACCAGTTGCGCCGCCGAAATTGTCGGCACCCTACGTGACAAGGGTTTTGAAGTATTCCTCGACCTGAAATTCCACGACATTCCCAACACCACCGCGATGGCCGTGAAAGCCGCTGCCGAGATGGGCGTGTGGATGGTCAACGTGCATTGCTCCGGTGGTATGCGCATGATGGCCGCTTGCCGTGAAGAGCTGGATAAACGCAGCGGCCCGCAGCCGTTGCTGATCGGCGTGACCGTGCTGACCAGCATGGAGCGTGAAGACCTGGCTGGTATCGGTCTGGATATCGAGCCGCAAGAGCAAGTGCTGCGTCTGGCCGCGCTGGCCGAAAAGGCTGGCATGGACGGTCTGGTGTGCTCGGCGCTGGAAGCCTCGGCACTGAAAACTGCGCACCCTTCGCTGCAACTGGTGACCCCGGGAATTCGTCCGGCGGGCAGCGCGCAGGACGACCAGCGCCGCATTCTGACCCCGCGTCAGGCGCTGGATGCCGGTTCCGATTATCTGGTGATTGGCCGTCCGATCAGCCAGGCGGCGGATCCGGCCAAGGCACTGGCTTCGGTTGTCGCCGAAATCGCCTGATCAGGCACCGCAAAACCCTGTAGGAGTGAGCCTGCTCGCGATAGCGGTGTGTCAAACAACGTTAATGTTGACTGACACACCGCTATCGCGAGCAGGCTCACTCCTGCATTTGTTTTGTGGTGGTTTTAGATTTTCAACACCAACTTGCCGAAGTTCTCACCGCTGAACAACTTCATCAGCGTTTCCGGGAAGGTCTCCAGGCCTTCGACGATATCTTCCTTGCTCTTGAGCTGCCCCTTGGCCATCCAGCCGGCCATTTCCTGCGCGGCGCTGGCGTATTGCGCCGCGTAATCCATCACCACAAAACCTTCCATCCGCGCACGGTTGACCAGCAACGACAGGTAGTTGGCCGGGCCTTTGACCGCTTCCTTGTTGTTGTACTGGCTGATCGCGCCGCAGATAACCACCCGCGCCTTCATGTTCAAACGGCTCAACACCGCATCGAGGATGTCGCCGCCAACGTTATCGAAATACACATCGACGCCTTTCGGGCATTCGCGTTTAAGCCCGGCCACGACATCTTCGGACTTGTAGTCGATGGCACCGTCAAAACCCAACTCATCAATAAGGAATTTGCACTTGTCGGCGCCGCCGGCAATGCCAACCACGCGGCAGCCTTTGAGCTTGGCAATCTGCCCGGCGATGCTGCCCACTGCGCCCGCTGCACCGGACAACACCACGGTGTCGCCGGCCTTCGGTGCGCCGACATCCAGCAGGGCGAAGTAGGCGGTCATGCCGGTCATGCCCAGCGCTGACAGGTACACCGGCAGCGGTGCCAGTTTCGGATCGACTTTGTAGAAACCTCTTGGCTCGCCGAGGAAATAATCCTGCACGCCAATGGCGCCGTTGACGTAGTCCCCGACCGCAAAGCCAGGGTTGTTCGAAGCAATGACTTTGCCTACGCCCAGCGCGCGCATGACTTCACCGATACCGACCGGCGGGATGTAGGACTTGCCCTCGTTCATCCAGCCACGCATCGCCGGATCGAGGGACAGGTATTCGTTCTTGACCAGAATCTGGCCCGCCGCCGGTTCGCCGACCGGTACTTCCTGATAGGTGAAGGTCTCGCGGGTAGCCGCACCCACCGGGCGTTTGGCGAGCAGGAACTGGCGATTGGTGTGGTTGGACATGGCAGGCACTCGAACGGAATGAAGCCTTGTTGATAGACCTTCGCCGGCATTGGCGCAAGGTTGGCTGATGCGGCGAATGCACGCCGATCCAGTGCAGTGATGATCACCGGGATGGTTCTATCACTGCAACGCATGGGCACATAAACAGCCATTGGATAGTGCTGACGCACGGCAGACCCCAATGGCTATGCTGCCATTCCATACATCCCCTGCATCTATCCCTTCGAGGACATAACAATGAGCATGACGTTTTCCGGTCAGGTTGCTGTAGTTACTGGCGCGGCCAACGGCATCGGCCGTGCGACCGCCCAGGCGTTCGCCGCCGAAGGCCTGAAAGTGGTGGTCGCCGACCTGGACGCGGCAGGGGGCGAGGGCACGGTGGCGCTGATTCGTACAGCCGGCGGCGAAGCGACCTTCGTGCGCTGCAACGTGACCGTCGAAAGCGAAGTGAAAAATCTGATGGACGAGGTCATCAACACCTACGGCCGTCTCGACTATGCCTTCAACAATGCCGGCATCGAAATCGAAAAAGGCAAACTGGCCGACGGCTCGATGGATGAATTCGACGCGATCATGGGCGTCAACGTCAAAGGCGTCTGGCTGTGCATGAAGTATCAACTGCCGCTGTTGCTGGCGCAGGGCGGCGGGGCGATCGTCAACACCGCCTCGGTAGCGGGACTGGGCGCGGCGCCGAAGATGAGCATCTACGCGGCGTCCAAGCATGCGGTGATCGGTCTGACCAAATCGGCGGCCATCGAATACGCGAAGAAGAAAATCCGTGTCAACGCTGTGTGTCCGGCGGTGATCGATACCGACATGTTCCGACGTGCTTACGAGGCCGACCCGAAGAAGGGTGAGTTCGCCAACGCCATGCACCCGGTCGGGCGCATCGGCAAAGTCGAGGAAATCGCCAGTGCCGTGTTGTACCTGTGCAGCGACGGTGCGGCATTCACCACCGGCCACTCGCTGGCAGTGGATGGCGGCGTCACCGCTTTCTGAATCACGCCCAAGAACAACAGCCCGCATTCGTTGCGGGCTTTTTTGTCGGCAGCGGTCAGTTCCGTGAAGCCTCTTAAACAATGTGTATCAAACGGTTAGAACGGTCGCTTTTGGCGGCGTTGTCGCACAGCCTGTCCGGCGCGGCTGTGATTTACTGCCGCCAGCAAAACGGACAGGAGTTTGCTTGCTCATGGAATTGAGAATTGATCGACAGGCAATGGTGCCGGTCGTGCAGCAGATTGTTGACGGACTGACCGAGTGGATCCTGCAAAGTGGCGTACCGCCGGCCACCCGTTTGCCGTCCGTGCGGCAAATCGCCCGGGGCAATCTGCTCAGCCAGTCGTGCGTGGTCGAGGCGTGTGAACGGTTGGTATCGCAGGGCGTTCTGAACTCATGCCAAGGCACCGGTTTCGTTGTCGCCGCCTCGCCATCGACACCCGGCGCAGAGGACGAACTGGCGCCATTCGAGGGCCGGTTTGCCTGGTGCGATGCCGTGTGCGATACAGCAGGTGGCTTGAAGCTTGGTGCCGGTAGCCTGCCGCAAAGCTGGCGCGAGCCTGACGACCTCAGCTATGCGCTGCGCGAGGTGGCGCGCACCGACATGGCCAGCCTGTTCAACTACAGCACGCCCTTGGGGCTTCCAGCGTTGCGCGAGCAAATCGCCAAGCGCCTGAAACTGTTCGGTATCGAGGCCCGCAGTGCGCAGTTGCTGAGTACCTGCGGCGCCAGCCATGCGCTTGATCTGATCGTGCGCACCTTGTTCAAGGCTGGAGACTGTGTGGTGGTCGAGACGCCCGGTTACGCGCCGTTGTTCGATCTCCTGCGGATGCACGGCGTGCACATGCTCGAGGTGCGTCGCACCCCGAACGGGCCGGATATCGACGCGCTGGAGACTTTGCTACAACAGTTTCGCCCCGGCGCGTTATTCATCAACAGCCATCATCACAACCCCACCGGCAGTTGCCTGTCGCCGAGCGTAGCGCAACGCATCCTGCAACTGAGCAAGACCTATGATTTGCGCGTGATCGAAGACGATGTCTACGCAGACTTGCACACCGGCAACGGCACGCGCCTGGCGGCTCTGGATAATGAGGGGCGAGTCCTTTACGTGGGCAGTTTTTCCAAGACGCTGAGCAGCTCGTTGCGGGTCGGTTTCGTTTTTGCCGACAGCGACATGGTCAGACGGCTGGCGCAGGTCAAGATGATCAGCGGTCTGGGGGCGTCAAGGTTTACCGAAGCGGTGCTGGCCAGCCTGATGGTCAGCGGCGCTTACCGCAAACTGGTGCAGCGCCAGCGTCAACGCCTGAATGCCGATCGCGCGGCCGCATTGCAGGCGCTGGAGGACGCCGATTGGGAGGTTTTCGGCAAGCCTGCGGGTGGCTTGTTCATCTGGGCCCGCTCGCGCATGGCCGATCAGGTTCGGGTGCGTCGGCAGGCTCAACGCTGCGGCGTATTGCTCTCAGCGTCTGACGCGTTCAGCCCCAGTGGCGAGTCGGGCGACTGGCTGCGCATCAACGTCGCCTATGCTTGTGATCCACGCGCCCGGCAGTTTTTTCGCAACACCGGTTCGGATCGACCTCAAGTGTTCTGAAAACGACGCAAGCGTAGCTTTTTGCCATTATTCCGACGCCAGAGACTTGTGCTGCTTCATGGCCGTTGCGACTCTTCGCTCTACTGACAATGGCAGGGGACTACGCGCAATGATTTCGGCCATGCAAGGACGTTTTGCCAACCTCGGTATGGCGAAAAAACTGGGTATCGGGTTTGTGCTGGTTTTGCTTCTGACCGCGCTGGTGGCGGCCATCGGCGTTTGGTCCCTGCAAACCATCAGTCAGCATTTCGACGGGCTGAAACAGATGTCTTCGCTCAACAGTGGTTTGCTCAAGGTGCGCCTGCTCGAGCAGGAATATGCCTTGCGGGGCGATCCGAAGACGGCCGATGCCCTGCGTAAGGGCGTCGACGAACTGGTTGCTCTGGCTGATCAACTCAAGACGCAGTCAGCGGCGAATGGGCCGGTAATGAATGATGTGCAGCAGTCGCTGGGCGCTTATCGTAAGGCGTTCGACGAGTTTGTCTCGTTGACTCAGGCCAAGGACCTGGCGCTGGAAATGGCCAGTTGGTCGGTGTCCAGTGTGGCCAACAACCTCGACGTATTGCAGGCCGGGCTTGCCGACGACGGTGCTTATACCTTGAAGGACACCGAGGGCAAGGATGGCGCGCAGTTCATCGAGCAGGCCAGTCAGGTCAGCCAGGTTTCGCGGTTGATGCTGCAAGCGATGAATGAAGCGCGGATTCGCCTCGATCAAAGCCGCAAGGGCGATGCCGACAGTGCCGGCAAGGGCAATATCGAACAGGCCGCACAGGCGCAGGCGCAGGCCGAAGAATTGAAAACTACGGTCAAGGACGAGGGCTATCTGACCGTGCTCAATGAAGTGTCCGGGCACATCGCCGGTTTCAACGACAAACTGGCCGAGTACACCGGGTTGCTCGCGCAGGAAAAAACCGTCTACGAGCAATTGCACCAGCGTGCCAACGAAGTGGTCGAGCGGGTGAATCAGGCGTATGTCGCTGAAGACGGCGCGATGCAGGCAGAACTGAAGAAAAACTCGCTGCTGATCATCGGCTCATCGGCGCTGGCATTGCTGGTGGGATTACTCGCCGCGTGGCTGATCACCCGACTTATCGTCGCGCCATTGCGCAGTGTTATTCAGGTCGCGCAGCAGATTGCCGCCGGTGACTTGAGTGCGACTGTGGCAGTGACCCGTCGCGACGAGATTGGCCAGTTGATGCTGGCGATGCAACAGATGGGCGCGGGTCTGAGTACCATCGTCAGTGGTTTGCAGGCGGGGATCGAGCAACTGGCCAGTTCGGCGCAATCGTTGTCGGCAGTCACTGAGCAGACCAACCTTGAGGTCAGCAGCCAGAAGGAAGAAACCGAGCAGGTTGCCACGGCGATGAACCAGATGACCGCCACCGTTCACGACGTTGCACGCAACGCCGAAGAAGCGGCGCTGGCCGCGCAGACGGCGGATGACAAGGTCGAGAGTGGACAGCAGGTGGTGCGCCAGAGCATGGCGCGCATCGAGCAATTGGCTGACTCGGCGACGTCGGCCAGTTCGAGCATCGAAAGCCTTAGTGCTGAAATCCAGAATATCGGCACGGTACTCGGGGTGATCAAAAGTGTTGCCGAACAGACCAATCTATTGGCGCTGAATGCCGCCATCGAGGCGGCGCGGGCCGGGGAGCAGGGCAGGGGCTTTGCGGTGGTGGCCGATGAGGTGCGCGCACTGGCTCGGCGCACGCAGCAATCGACTGAGGAGATTGAACGGCTGGTCAGTGCTTTGCGCTTGGCGGCGCATTCGTCGGTGCAGCAGATTCAGAGCAGCGGCGAGTTGGTGAAGCTGGCGGTGAGTGATGCGTTGCAGACCGAGAGTGCGCTGGGGAGTATTGCGGCGGCGGTGTCGTTGATTCAGCAGATGAATCAGCAGATTGCGGCGGCGGCGGAGGAGCAGAGTTCGGTGGCGGAGGAGATCAATCGCAGTGTGACGAGTATTCGTGCGAGTGCGGATCAGTCGTCGATTGCGATGCGTGGGAATGCGGCTTCGAGTGTTGAGTTGGCGCAGTTGGGGAGTGAGTTGCGCGGGATGGTTGGGCATTTTCGGCTTTGACGCTTTGACGCTTGGCGGCCTTTGGGCCGACCAGGTTCTTGGGGTTTTGGGGGG
Organism: Pseudomonas sp. Mb7; assembly: GCF_054790525.1. Lineage (NCBI taxonomy): Bacteria > Pseudomonadati > Pseudomonadota > Gammaproteobacteria > Pseudomonadales > Pseudomonadaceae > Pseudomonas > Pseudomonas sp. Mb7. Next base: position 3,930,061 of record NZ_CP186501.1, on the reverse strand, counting down.
ATATCCGTTGCTGCGGGTGTTGCTGATTAGGGTTCCGCCCTTACGGCGGGTCACTTTTGGCAAACGCCCCAAAAGTAACCAAAAGGTCTTCGCCCTGACGTTCGGCCCGCTCGCTGGGGCTCGGGGTTCCTTCGCTCCGGGATCGCTCCGGGGGCATCGCCTACGGTTTGCTTCGCTGCACCTCCTCTCGATGTGTTCGACTTCGTCGAACGGTCGCTGCGCTCCCACCCCCGGATCAATCCTTCCACTCAGCCTGCCGACGGGCTTTCAGATCAAGATCAAGAGCGGCAGCCGAGCTAACGCTCATCCTGTTGAGTGGTGAGAAGCAGATGCGGTTGTGAGGTGGGCGTTGCTTTTGCTTTTCTGTGGGAGCGAGCCTGCTCGCGAAGGCGGCCTGACAGCCGACCAATCCGCTATCGGATGTACTCAGTCCCAATGTAGGAGTGAGCCTGCTCGCGATGACGGCCTCACGTCCACCGGGTATCTATCAGGTTCACTCCCGCGAGCCCACAAAAAAGCCACCTATCGGTGGCTTCTCTTTCAACTTCTGCAATCAGTCGTAAATCACTTTCTTCTTCCAGTCCGCATCGGCCTCGACATCTTTGAGGCCGGCGGTCAGTTGGTTCTCTTCACCTTCAACCGGTGCAATCTTGTCCATGACCTGGGCGTTCGCGCGGGCCAGGAGTTTTTCCAGGTATTGCAGTTGTTCTGCGTACATCTGCGGATCCTGCTGTTTGCGCAGGTATTGCACGCCGCGTTCGAAGGCGAGGCGGGCCTGGCCGGGCTGGTTTTGTTGCAGGGACTGTTGGCCGAGGTTGTTGAAGAATTCGATGTGCAGCAGCACCAGAATGTGGCGGACTTCGCGGATCCAGTGTTTGGCTTCATTCGGTGGCAGGAAACCATCGTGGGCGGCGCGGGTGATCTGGCCGTGGAGGGCTTCGAGCAGGAAGCGCACGTCTTTGGCTTTGGCTTCGGTCAGGATCGGTGCCGGTGGGTTGTTGACCGGGATCGATTCGCCTTGGGCGACCAGGGCGCTCAGTTCGGTGATGCGTGCTTTGGTGGTGGCGCTGGTTTTTTCCAGGTTCAGCAGGCGCTGGCAGACGTTCAGTTCCAGACGGGTCAGCAGCAGCTTGAGCGCCGGGGTCATGAACTGGCCGGGGAAGGTTTCGGTCAGTTCGCCGCAACGGCGCAGGCGGTCGTTGAGTTCGACCTTGGTGCGGGCCTTCTCCAGTTTGTTGTTTTCCACCACATGGTTCATGTAGCCAATGGCGATCAGAATTGCGATCCCGGCTACGACTAGCAGGGTGATCATGAGTGGTGTCACCGGTAAGACCTCTTTATAGGGTTCGCATGCGAGTGTAGTGGCTGGGCATTTAGTCGCCTAGCGCCGCTCGACGAGTTGGATCGGCAGGTTCAATCTGTATCGGCCGCACGCTGCTTATATGAATGCTGGCGCTGCGAGTGCAGATTGCCATCACTGTGGGTGGACTATAGCGTCTTGGCGAGTGGCGGAATATAGGCGTCAATCGTCGGGCGACGGAAAAGCCTGATTGCCGCCGTAAAGGTCGTCGAAGTCATTGATTTAAATAAATTTATATCAGGGGGTTGACGACCTCTCAATCCATCCATAGAATGCGCGCCACTTGCAGCGTAAAGCACACAGCGAAGCGCGGCAGGGAGTGAATGTTGTAGTGTGTCCCCTTCGTCTAGTGGCCTAGGACACCGCCCTTTCACGGCGGTAACAGGGGTTCGAGTCCCCTAGGGGACGCCAATGCGGGAATAGCTCAGTTGGTAGAGCACGACCTTGCCAAGGTCGGGGTCGCGAGTTCGAGTCTCGTTTCCCGCTCCAATTTTAAACAGTAGCGCTTTCGGGCGGTGCTGAGTGAAACCAGAACCAAGTCTTCGGATACGGATCTGGACACCGAAACACACACCATGTGTTCCGGGTAGCGTGTCCCCTTCGTCTAGTGGCCTAGGACACCGCCCTTTCACGGCGGTAACAGGGGTTCGAGTCCCCTAGGGGACGCCATTTGCGGGAATAGCTCAGTTGGTAGAGCACGACCTTGCCAAGGTCGGGGTCGCGAGTTCGAGTCTCGTTTCCCGCTCCAAATTCTAAAAACGCCGCTCAGTGAGCGGCGTTTTTATTAGTGAAAGTTGTAGTCTGTGTCCCCTTCGTCTAGTGGCCTAGGACACCGCCCTTTCACGGCGGTAACAGGGGTTCGAGTCCCCTAGGGGACGCCATTGCGGGAATAGCTCAGTTGGTAGAGCACGACCTTGCCAAGGTCGGGGTCGCGAGTTCGAGTCTCGTTTCCCGCTCCATATTCACAAAAACGCCGCTCAACAGAGCGGCGTTTTTGTATGCGCGCGATTTGTGGTTGTGTCATCTGTCATAAAGAAAAAGGCCCGCCGAAGCGATTCGGCGGGCCTTTTTGCGTTTTGCGTCTGCTTACCAGGACAGCATCAGTCGGCCAGCAAACAGAATAAGCACCACGCCCATGGTGCGCTCGAACCAATGGCCCATGCGCATGAACAGCAGGCGAACCCGATTGCTTGAGAAGAACAGCGCGACCACGACAAACCACAGCGCATTCACAAAGCACATCCACAGCCCGTAAAAGGCCTGGATCTGCAGGGGCGTGCTGGCGCTGATGATCGTGGTGAAGATGGCCAGGAAAAACAGCGTGGCCTTGGGGTTGGTTGCATTGGTCAGAAAACCGGTGCTGAAAGCTTTGAACAGGGTTTGTTCGACCACGGGTTCATCCGCAGCTTTTTCACCTTCAACGGCCGATTTGGGTTTGCTGCGCAACAGGCTGACGCCCAGATACAGGATATAGGCACCGCCAATCACCTTGGCGACGGTCAGCAACCACGGGGTGGTGTGCATCAATGCCCCGACACCCAGCAACGTGTAGAGCACGTGCACGGAAATCCCCGCGCCGATACCCAGCGCCGTGCAGATCCCTACCAATCGGCCGAACCGTACGCTTTGGCGAATGGTGACTGCGAAGTCCGGGCCGGGAGCAACCACAGCCAGAAAGTGAATGGTTGCCAGCGCCAGAAACTCGCCCAGATAATTCGAATACATCTCAGCTCCAATAGGTCAGGGGTGAAGCATTGCCGCGATAGCCGACAAAAAAGGAAAGGCTCAAACGCGGATCGGCCACGCCCGGGGTCACCGAGTGCATGCGCCGCGAATTGAACATGATGAAATCGCCGGGTTGCGGTCGGACTTCCAGCGCGGGTGGGCCGAGCAGTGCCGGTTCGATGCCGTAACTGTCACCGCGCATCTCGTCGAATTGATCCGGGGTGATGTCGTCGTCCCACATCTGCAACGCACCGCCCTCGGTCGGCATGTTCAGGTAGACATTGCAGGCGAACTGCGCCTCCAGGCTGCGGGCCTGGAAACTGTCCGGAGCGTCCTTGGCGAAGATGTCGTGATGGGCGAGGAAGCACACCCCGGGCTTCACCACGCGCGAAAGGCCGACATACATTTTCCGGCCGTAGAGGTTTTCCAGGTGCGCGCCGGCCGGCCAGGATTCGTCGAGCATGCAGCGCAAGGTGTCGATCGGTGAGGAGTAGGGCGCGCAGCGATTGCGCAGTTCAGCGATGTTGCTGGTGGCGCGTTCGAAGTAGTCCTCAATCAGCAGCGGCTGGTTTTCCGCCTCGTAAAACGCCATGCCGATGCGGCCGATACTCGGTGCGTTGATGTAACCCTCGAAGCCTGGAGCGAGAATCTTGTCGCCAATCTGAATGGCCAGCGGCTCAGGCAAAAAGCCTTTGACGCGGATGGCGAGGACTTCTTCGTTGGCCAGTTTTTTTATGCACGTCTCATCGAGACGCTCGACGTCTAGCATCATTTTTTTAGGTCCATCTATCGATAGTCAACGGAACCTGCGAATGCGGTTCCCCGGCGTCGGGCGCTGCCTGAAGCAGCGCCCGAAATGCTCAATCCACGTTGTAGTGGACGGATAACGTGCCTTTCTTCTGCGAAAGGGACGCGATCGTGACTGTGCCCAGATCCTTCAGGCTGCGTACGTGGGTACCACCGCAGCCATAGGCGGGCAGTTCACCAAAACCGATTTCCCGCGCACCTTCGCGTAGCGAGGTCAGGCGGGGCAGGTCGTGCTCGATCCACTGGTCGATCCCGTGTTGAACGGTCTCTGCATCGACTTCCTGCGCGGTGTCGCCGGGTTTGAATTGCACTCGGCCTTCATCCGGCCAGTGATGGGCTTTGATCGGCATCCAGCCCAGCGCCTGGACGAAATGCCCGATCAGGTGCCCGGCCGAATGCATGCGTGTATTGAATTGGCGGCGCTGTTCGTCGATGCGGATGCAGGTCATGCCGAGCTTTACCGGTCGGTCGACAAAATGAATGATCCGGTCCGGTTCCTGCACTACACGCAGTACCTGGCTTTCGCCGATCCAGCCGGTATCACACGGCTGACCACCGCCCTGCGGGTGAAACAGCGTGGCGCGCAAGACCACGGCGAATTCGTTCTCTTGGGGCGTGCAGTCGAGGACTTCCACATTGGCCTTGAGGTCATCACTATGGAAAAAGAGGCGAAGCGTCATATTCCATGCCCTTATTAAAGTTTCTTTTTTTATTATATGAATCGTGCAATAACGTGATAATCCGTTCAAACATCAAAGGACTTGTGCGCTGTGAGCATCAATCTGCCGCTACCGCTGCTTGGTGAAATGGCGATTTTCGTCAAGGTCGTCGAGACCGGAAGCTTCTCTGAAGCGGCTCGGCAGTTGGGTTCATCGCCGTCAGCGGTGAGTCGCAGTATTTCGCGGCTGGAAAAAGCCCTGGCCACGCGACTCTTGCAGCGCACCACGCGCAAGCTGCGCTTGAGTGACGGCGGCGAGGAGGTATTCAAACGCTGCCAGGAGATGGTCAGCGCGGCTAAGTCGGTGATGGAAATCAGCGGCCAGTTCACCCATGAAGCGGAAGGACTGGTGCGCGTCAGCGTGCCGAAAGCGGTGGGGCGCTTCGTGATTCATCCGCACATGCCCGAGTTCCTGCGGCGTTATCCCAAGGTCGATGTCGAGTTGTTGCTGGAGGATCGCCAGGTCGATTTGATCGACGACCATGTCGATCTGGCCATTCGTATTACGGATCGACCACCGGCCGGGCTGGCCGGCAGGCAGTTACTGACCATCGACCATTTGCTCTGTGCCACGCCGCAGTACTTGGCCGAGCACGGCATACCGACTCACCCGCATGATCTGCTCAATCACAGTTGTATTTATCTTGGGGAAACCCCGAGTGATGCGCGCTGGAAATTCAAGAAGGGCAGTAAGGCGGTGACGGTAGGTGTCCGCGGTCGGTATGCCGCCAATCACACCGGTGTGCGGCTGGGCGCGGTGTTGCAGCACATCGGCATCGGCAGCCTGCCGTATTTCACCGCCCGTTACGCGCTTGAGCAAAAGTTGGTGGTGCAGGTGTTGCCGGACTGGACGTTCCTCGCGTCCTATCACGGCGGACTGTGGTTACTGCACTCGCCGACGCGCTATCTGCCACCCAAGTTGCGGGTGTTCATCGACTATCTGGTGGAGTGCCTGGAGAAAGAGCCGACCTTGAGCAAACCGGGCAAATCAGTGGGGGAAAGCAACGCGGCGATGGCGTATGAATTGCCCGAAAGCGAAGGGTTGTTGTAGCGCAAAGCAAAAGATCGCAGCCTTCGGCAGTTCCTACAGGGGATTGCGTGAGTCCACTGTAGGAGCTGCCGAAGGCTGCGATCTTTTGATCTTCAACCCACTGTTAAATCAGTGCTTGCTGTCCTGAGCGGACATCGCCAGCAGTTGTTTTTCCTGGTTCCAGTCGAACGGTTCATCGTTCTGTTCGGCTTCGTAGCGACGTTCTTCCAGTGACTGATACAGGTCGATCTCTTCATCGGACAAGTAATGCAGGCAGTCGCCGGCGAAGAACCACAACAGATCGCGCGGGATCAGGTGGGCGATTTGCGGATAACGGGTAATCACTTGAGTCAGGATGTCCTGGCCCAGGTACTGGCTTTCGATCGGATCGATCGGCAGCGATGCCAGCAGTTCGTCGAAGCGCTCCAGGAACAAGGCATGGCTTTCTTCGGGAACCTGTTCGGCCTCACCTACGGCGACCAGGATACTGCGCAGGTGGTCGAGCAAAACAAGATGATCGGCAACGACGTTGGACACGAGATAAGTCCTCAAGAGCAAAACGGGCGCGGGAGTATAAAGCTCCCGCGCCCTCTTGGACATGGTTGTCAGGATCAGCGGACTTTGCCCTCTGCCAGTTTCAGTTCCTCTTTCTCGAAGTCATCCACGTCGATCACCTTGCGTCGTGCGGCTTCGGCATCGCGCAGGCTCTGTGCTTCTCCCGGTTGCAACACCCCGGCCTCAAGCGCCGCATCGATGGCGTGCTCACCTGCGACCGGTTTGACCTGACCGCTTTTCAGCGACGTGTGCAGTTTTTTGTGCAGTGGCTGCGCGGCATTCAGCAAATCACTGGCGTGTTGCAGCGCGCCGACTGCATCGTCTGCCGACTGCGGGCGATAGCAACCGGCAAGCAACTCTTCCAGCGCCGGATCACCTTTGGCGCGACCAATCACGCCTGCCACTTCGGCACCGAGTTTGTCCGAAGGGCCTTTGTGACGACGACCGAACGGGAACACGATGGCTCGCAGCAGGCAACCGAATACCTTGTTCGGGAAGTTGCGCAGCAATTCATCCAGCGCCCGTTCCGATTGGCCGAGGCTTTCTTCCATCGCCCATCTGAACAGCGGCTCCATGTACGCCGGCGAATCCAGATCGTGATAACGCTTGAGCGCGGCCGAGGCCAGATACAGGTTGCTCAACACATCACCCAAACGTGCCGACAGACGCTCGCGACGTTTCAGTTCGCCGCCCAGCAACATCATGCTGAAGTCGGCGAGCATGGCGAACGCCGCTGCCTGACGGTTCAGTGCGCGGAAGTAACCCTGACTGATCTTGTCGCCCGGCGCATGTTCGAAGTGACCGAAGCCGAGGTTCAGTACCAGCGTGCTGGCGGCATTGCTCACGGCGAAACCGATGTGTTTGAGCAGCAAACCATCGAACTCTTTCAGCGCCTGATCCTTGTCCTCACGACCGGCGAGGGCCATCTCCTTCAGCACGAATGGATGGCAACGAATCGCGCCCTGACCAAAGATCATCAGGTTGCGCGAGAGGATGTTCGCACCTTCTACAGTGATGAAGATCGGCGCGCCGTTCCAGCTACGCCCGAGGTAGTTGTTCGGGCCCATGATGATCGCCTTGCCACCGTGCACATCCATGGCGTGGCTGATGCACTCGCGGCCGCGTTCGGTGAGGTGATACTTGAGAATCGCCGAGAGCACCGACGGTTTCTCGCCTAGATCCACCGCGTTGGCAGTGAGCATGCGCGCCGCGTCCATCATCCACGCGTTGCCGCCGATGCGCGCCATGGCTTCCTGAATACCTTCGAAAGCCGACAGCGGTACATTGAACTGCTCGCGAATCTGCGCGTACTGACCGGTGACCAGGCTGGTGAATTTGGCCGCACCAGTGCCGACCGCCGGCAACGAGATCGAACGGCCGACCGACAGGCAGTTCATCAGCATCATCCAGCCCTTGCCGAGCATCTCCTGACCGCCGATGAGGAAGTCCAGAGGGATAAACACATCTTTGCCCGAGTTCGGGCCGTTCATGAACGCCGCGCCTAGTGGCAGGTGACGACGACCGATTTCCACGCCTGCGGTGTCGGTCGGAATCAGCGCGAGGCTGATGCCAAGGTCTTCCTTGTCGCCCAGCAGATGCTCCGGGTCGTAGGCCTTGAAAGCCAGGCCGAGGAGGGTCGCGACCGGGCCGAGGGTGATGTAGCGTTTTTCCCAGTTCAGGCGCAGGCCGATGACTTCCTGACCTTCCCATTGACCTTTGCAGATGATCCCGGTGTCGGGCATCGCACCGGCATCGGACCCGGCGAGCGGACCGGTGAGGGCGAAGCACGGGATGTCATCGCCCCGAGCCAGGCGCGGCAGGTAGTGATTGCGTTGTTCGTCGGTGCCGTAATGCAGCAACAGTTCGGCCGGGCCGAGGGAGTTCGGCACCATCACGGTGGAGGCGAGGTCACCGCTACGGGTAGCGAGTTTCATCGCCACCTGCGAGTGGGCGTAAGCCGAGAAGCCTTTGCCGCCAAATTCTTTCGGGATGATCAGGGCGAAGAAACCGTGTTCCTTGATATGCGCCCAGGCTTCGGGTGGCAGGTCCATCGACTGGCCGATCTGCCAGTCAGTGACCATCGCGCAAAGCTCTTCGGTCGGGCCGTCGATGAACGCCTGTTCTTCTTCGCTCAATTGCGCCTTGGGATAGGCCAGCAGTTTGTCCCAGTCCGGGCGGCCGCTGAACAGCTCACCGTCCCACCACACTGTGCCGGCGTCGATTGCGTCGCGTTCGGTCTGCGACATGGGTGGCAGGGTTTTCTGGAACCAGTTGAACAACGGCGCAGTGAAATGCTTGCGACGCAGATCAGGCAGCAGCAGCGGAGCAGCGACCACCGCGAGCAGCACCCAGAACACCAGCAACAGCCAGCCCGGCGCATGACTGAAAATACCCATCGCCAGCAGGTAGACGGCCACGATGCCCAACGCAGGCAGAGGTGAAATACGCCGGTGGGCGAGATACGCCACACCAACGATCAAAACCAGTATCCACAACAACAGCATATTCAGTCCTCCGTGAACCAAGGCAAATCGACCCTCCAGAGCTTAGACGGCATCTGTAAAACCGGGTGGTCAGACCAAGGTGATTGAAATCGTGGGAAACCCCGGATGGTTTTCGTAGGTTCGGTGGGCAACACGTGTGGGAAATCGTTCGCTGATCCCGCGTCTTTGCGTCCAAGTTTGGCCGAAACGTCGTTATCTCTGTGCTGACGCTGTCGCTAGACTCGGGGCTCACCCAGGAGATTGTCGTCATGCGCGAGTATCTGAGTCCCGGCCGCTTCATCGATAGTGACCACCCGGCAGTGGTGGAGTTCGCCGAACAACATCGGGGTGCCAGCCGCGATCCGCTCGAGCGGGCGATCAATCTTTATTACGCGGTACGTGAGGCGGTGCGCTACAACCCCTACACCTTCAGTCGCGATCCGCAGACCTTGCGTGGCAGCTATGCGCTGACGACGGGGGAGAGTTATTGCGTGCCCAAAGCCACGCTGCTTGCCGGTTGTGCCCGGCATTGCGGGATCCCGGCGCGTATCGGTCTGGCCGACGTAAAAAATCACTTATCGACGCCACGTCTGCTTGAGTTGCTGAAAAGCGACATGTTCGCCATGCACGGGTACACCGAACTGTTCCTCAATGGACGCTGGGTCAAAGCCACGCCGGCGTTCAATCAGAAGCTTTGCGAATTGTTCAACGTAGCACCGCTGGAGTTCGACGGTATCAACGACAGCGTTTTCCACCCATTCAATCGCGACGGCGCGCAGCTCATGGAGTATCTGGTCGATCACGGCCAATTCGCCGATGTCCCGGAAACGTTCTTCTTCGAACATTTGCAAAAGTGCTATCCGCATCTATTCACTGATCAGCAGCCGCAACGGCTGGGCGATATGCAGAGTGATTTGAGCCGTACCTGATCCGGCGTATGCTGCCTGCCCACTCATTTGAAAAGAGGCGCTCATGCTGAAGATCTGGGGACGGAAAAACTCATCGAATGTCAGGAAGCCATTGTGGGCGGCTGAAGAGCTTGGCCTGGCCTACGAGGCAATCGATGCCGGTGGCACATTCGGCGTAGTCGACACACCCGAGTACCGGGCGATGAACCCGAATGGCCGGGTGCCGGTGATCGAAGACGACGGTTTCGTGCTGTGGGAGTCCAACGCCATCGTCCGCTATCTGCTGGCTAAGCATGCGCCCGACAGCAACTGGTATTCGGCAGATCCGCGAGTTCGCGCCATCGCCGACAAATGGATGGACTGGACCACGTCGAGTTTTGCCGGCCCGTTCCGCACGGTTTTCTGGGGCGTGTTGCGCACCCCGGCGGACAAGCAGGACTGGGCTGCGATCAACGCTGCGATCAAGGAATGCAATGAGTTGCTGAGCATGGCCGACCATGCCTTGGCCAGTCAGCCTTATCTCTCTGGACAAGACATCGGCATGGGCGATATCCCATTGGGCAGTTTCATTTATGCCTGGTTCGAGATGCCCATCGAACGCGCACCACAAGCGCATCTGCAAGCTTGGTACGAGCGCTTGAAGCAGCGTCCGCCCTACCAGAAAGCCGTCATGACCGCGTTGACTTAATACCTACTATCGACACACTTGACTGTACTTGTACGGCGGCGGCAAGCACCATTGCGCACTTGCGCTGCGGTTCGATCCTTCGCCGCCGTCTCCTTTTTCCCTTCAATGGTGCGTAAATCAGATATGAGTTCCGCTCTGTCCATCCGGCAGCTAACCAAAACCTACGGCAACGGGTTCCAGGCCTTGAGTGGTATCGATCTGGACGTCGCCGAAGGTGACTTTTTCGCCTTGCTCGGCCCCAACGGTGCTGGCAAATCCACGACCATCGGCATTCTCTCGACCCTGGTGAACAAGACCAGCGGCACAGTGAATATCTTTGGTCATGACCTGGACAAAAATCCTGCGCAGCTCAAGCGCTCGATCGGCGTGGTGCCCCAGGAATTCAACTTCAATCAGTTTGAAAAGACTTTCGACATCGTCGTGACCCAGGCCGGTTACTACGGCATTCCGGCGAAGATCGCCAAGGAACGCGCCGAGCAGTACCTGACCCAGCTCGGCCTGTGGGACAAACGTGACGTGCCGTCGCGTTCGCTGTCCGGTGGCATGAAGCGGCGCTTGATGATCGCCCGTGCGCTGGTGCACGAACCACGTCTGCTGATCCTCGATGAACCGACCGCAGGCGTCGATATCGAGTTGCGCCGTTCGATGTGGACGTTCCTCACCGAGCTGAACCAGAAAGGCATCACCATCATCCTCACCACGCACTATCTGGAGGAGGCTGAGCAGTTGTGCCGCAACATCGGCATCATCGACCACGGCACCATCGTCGAGAACACCAGCATGAAACAATTGCTGGGCCAGTTGCACGTGGAGACCTTCCTGCTGGACCTGAAAAACGACTTGAACGCCGCGCCGCAATTGCTCGGCTACCCTGCCCGGTTGATCGACAGCCATACCCTGGAAGTCCAGGTCGACAAATCCATGGGCATCACGGCGTTGTTCACCCAGTTGGCGCAGCAGAACATCGAAGTGCTGAGCCTGCGTAACAAAACCAATCGCCTCGAGGAGCTGTTCGTGTCCCTGGTGGAGAAAAATCTGTCGAAGGTGGCGGTATGAGTTCCGAATTCCGTCCCAACCTCGTCGCCCTGCAGACCATTGTTTACCGCGAGGTCAAACGCTTCACGCGGATCTGGCCGCAGACGCTGCTGCCGCCGGCGATCACCATGGTTCTGTATTTCGTGATCTTCGGTAACCTGATCGGTCGGCAGATCGGCGACATGGGTGGCTTCACTTACATGGAGTACATCGTGCCGGGGCTGATCATGATGTCGGTGATCACTAACTCCTACGGCAACGTGGTCTCGAGTTTCTTCGGCAGCAAGTTCCAGCGCTCCATCGAAGAGCTGATGGTGTCGCCGGTGTCGCCGCACACGATTCTGATCGGTTTCACCATTGGCGGCGTGTTGCGTGGTCTGATGGTTGGCGTGATCGTGACCATTCTGTCGCTGTTCTTCACCCATTTGCAGGTGCATCACTTAGGCGTGACCATTTTGGTGGTGGTACTGACGGCGACGATTTTCTCGCTGCTGGGCTTCATCAACGCAGTGTTTGCGCGCAACTTCGATGATATTTCGATCATCCCGACCTTTGTGCTGACTCCGCTGACGTACCTGGGCGGGGTGTTTTACTCGATCACCTTGCTGCCGCCGTTCTGGCAGACCGTGTCGTTGGCCAACCCGGTGCTGCACATGGTCAACGCCTTCCGTTACGGCATTCTGGGTGTGTCGGATATCAAGATCGGCATCGCGATCACCTTTATGCTGGTGGCGACGGTGGTGCTGTATCTCGGTTGTGCTCGGTTGCTGGTAAGCGGGCGCGGGATGCGTACCTGACTCCAGACCGAGTCGTGGCCATCGCGAGCAGGCTCACTCCTACAGGGGAACGCATTCCAATGTAGGAGTGAACCTGCTTGCGATGGGGCCAATCCAGACGCCACAAATCAGAACGGCCTCCCACTGCGGAGGCCGTTTTGCGTTCAGCGCATGCGACTCTTCTTGCGCCGCGCCCATTGCCGCGCCACCCACCAACGCCAATACATCATCACAATGCAGTAGGCGAGGGCACCGAGTACCAGTCCGACTACCACCGAGCCGAGCAGAAACGGCTGCCACAACGTCGACAACTCGCCGCTGATCCACTCCCAGGTCAGCTCGTCCGGTAGATGTCGGGCGGGCACATCCATCAAAAACGCCCCGGCCTGATAGGTGCAGAAGAACACCGCCGGCATGGTGATCGGATTGGTCAGCCAGACCAGGCTGACCGCAATCGGCATGTTGCCGCGCACCGTGACGGCGAGGGCGGCGGCCACCAGCATCTGCGCCGGGATCGGCAGGAACGCGGCGAACAGGCCAACCGCCATCGCCCGGGCGACCGAGTGACGATTGAGGTGCCAGAGGTTCGGGTCATGCAGCAACTTGCCGAGAAAGCGTAAGGATTTGTGTTCCCTGATGCTCGTCGGGTCGGGCATATAACGTTTGAATAAGCGCCGGGGCATAAGGCTTCTCGGTCGGTTAAGGCGGCAAGTATGTCTGGATTCTACGAAGCGCCTATTCAGACTTTGTGACAATTGTTGACGACGCGTGTAACTGACAACCGCTATGCCTAAGTGCGGGACTCTCAAGGACGGGCTTATGCGCACAGGGATGATGGCGCTCGCAGTCGGTCTGCTGGTCGCGGTTTTTATGCCGGCATTACCGCCGGTCTGGTTGATGCTGTTGTTGCCGGTCGTGGCTTTGATGCTGCTGCCGTTTCGCAGCTATCCGCTGGCGTTTTTGCTGTTTGGCTTCACGTGGGCCAGCGTCGGTGCGCAATGGGCGTTGAATGATCGTTTGCCGGCCGGGCTGGATGGCGAAACCCGGTGGGTTGAAGGGCGGATCGTCGGTTTGCCGCAGAACAGCGACGGCGTGGTGCGCTTCGAATTGGCTGATGCGCACTCGCGTCATGAAAAACTGCCATCGCTGATGCGGCTTGCCTGGTACGCCGGGCCGCAGGTCAACAGCGGCGAGCGTTGGCGCTTGGCGGTCAAGCTCAAGCGTCCCAGTGGATTGCGCAATCCCGAGGCCTTCGACTACGAGGCTTGGCTGCTGGCGCAACGCATTGGCGCCACCGGCACAATCAAGGACGGCCAGCGCTTGAGCGAAGCGCGCTGGGCCTGGCGTGACAGTATTCGCCAGCGTTTGCTGAGCGTGGATGCGCAGGGGCGAAATGGCGCATTGGCGGCGTTAGTGCTGGGTGACGGCTCGGGGCTCAGTCGCGAGGACTGGCAGACTCTGCAGGACACCGGCACCGTGCACTTGCTGGTGATTTCCGGTCAGCACATCGGTTTGCTGGCGGCGATGATGTATGGGCTGGTCGCCGGCATGGCGCGATATGGCCTGTGGCCGCTGCGCTGGCCGTGGCTGCCGTGGGCATGTGGTCTGGGGTTCGCGGCAGCGCTCGGTTATGGCCTGCTTGCCGGGTTCGACGTGCCGGTGCAGCGCGCCTGCGTGATGGTCGGGCTGGTGCTGTTGTGGCGCCTGCGCTTTCGTCATCTTGGCGCAGGATGGCCGTTGTTGCTGGCGTTCAACGCTGTGCTGTTGCTGGACCCGCTCGCCAGTTTGCGTCCGGGTCTGTGGCTCTCGTTTGCGGCGGTGGCGGTGTTGATCTTTACCTTTGGCGGCCGCTTGGGTGCGTGGCGCTGGTGGCAGACCTGGACGCGGGCGCAGTGGTTGATCGCGATCGGCTTATGTCCGGTGTTGCTGGCGCTGAATCTGCCGATCAGCCTCAGCGGGCCGCTGGCCAATTTGCTTGCAGTGCCTTGGGTCAGTCTTGCGGTGTTACCGCCGGCGCTGCTTGGAACCGTGTTGCTGCCTGTTCCTTTTGTCGGCGCCGGCCTGCTGTGGCTGGCCGGCGGTTTGATCGATGGGTTGTTTCACGCGCTGGCGACGATTGCCGGGCATTGGCCGGCATGGATCGCACCCTCGATACCCGCTTGGGTCTGGGTCATTGGCAGCCTCGGCGCCGGGTTGTTGCTATTGCCGCGCGGCGTGCCGCTGCGTCCATTGGGCTGGCCGTTGTTGCTGCTGCTGGTCGTGCCGCCACGCGATCAGATAGATGAAGGATTGGCCGATATCTGGCAGCTTGATGTCGGCCAAGGCTTGGCCATCCTGATCCGGACCCGCCATCACGCGTTGCTCTACGATGCGGGGCCGCGCTTTGGTGAGTTCGATCTCGGCGAGCGTGTGGTGCTGCCTTCATTGCGCAAACTGAGCGTGGAAAAACTCGATTTGATGCTGCTCAGCCATGCCGACGCCGATCACGCCGGCGGCGCTTTGGCGATCAGCCGGGGTTTGACTGTCGATCAGGTAATCAGCGGTGACCCGGCGGGGCTGCCCGCGCAATTGAACGCCGAAGCCTGTGCAAGTGGCCAGCAATGGCAATGGGACGGCGTACGTTTTCAACTCTGGCAGTGGGCGGACGCTGACGACAGCAATCAGCGTTCCTGCGTATTGCAGATCGAGGCCAATGGCGAGCGCCTGCTGCTGACCGGCGACATCGACAGCCATGCCGAACGCGTGCTGCTCGACGGTCCACTGGCCGTGCCGACGCAATGGCTGCAATCGCCCCATCATGGCAGCCGCAGTTCATCGTCAATGGCGCTGCTCAACGTCTTGAAACCCGAGTCCGTGCTGATCTCTCGAGGTCATGGCAACTCTTTTGGCCATCCGCACCCGACCGTGCTGGCGCGTTATCGCAAACTGGGCCTGCACATTTACGACAGTGCCGAGCAGGGCGCCATTCATCTGCAACTGGGCACCTTCAGGGCGCCACGCACGATGCGTCATCAGCGGCGTTTCTGGCGTGATCCGCCCGCACTGGCCCGCTGATCGGGACGTGGGTTGATGGGGCGTCACGGTCGTCGGGGCGGCGGGTCTTAATCGTGGATCGGTATGGTAAAGTGGCGCACTTTTTCGAGGGGACTGTCACTGTGTGGGAATTGGTCAAATCCGGCGGCTGGATGATGTTGCCGATCATTCTGAGCTCCATCGCGGCCATGGCGATTGTCGCCGAACGCCTGTGGACCCTGCGCGCCAGTCGCGTTACCCCCGAGCATCTGCTGGGCCAGGTCTGGGTCTGGATCAAGGACAAGCAGCTCAATAAAGAAAAACTCAAGGAATTGCGCGCCAATTCGCCGCTGGGGGAAATCCTCGCGGCGGGCCTGGCCAACTCCAAACATGGTCGCGAGATCATGAAAGAGTGCATCGAAGAGGCCGCCGCCCGGGTCATTCATGAACTCGAGCGCTACATCAATGCTCTCGGCACTATCGCAGCCATGGCGCCATTACTGGGTCTGCTTGGCACCGTGCTGGGCATGATCGATATCTTCAGCGCGTTCACTGGCTCCGGTATGACCACCAATGCCTCGGTGCTGGCAGGCGGTATCTCCAAGGCATTGATCACCACCGCTGCGGGCCTGATGGTCGGTATTCCGGCGGTGTTCTTCCATCGGTTCCTGCAACGCCGTATCGATGAATTGGTGGTGGGCATGGAGCAGGAAGCGATCAAGCTGGTTGAAGTGGTACAGGGCGACCGTGACGTTGACCTGGCCGAGGGCCGCGCGTGAAGTTCCGTCGCAAACCCCGGGAAACCGTGGACATCAACCTCGCTTCGCTGATCGACGTGGTGTTCATTCTGCTGCTGTTTTTCGTCGTGACCACCACGTTCACTCGCGAAACCCAGTTGCGTGTTGACCTGCCGGAAGCGGTCAGCGGCTCCCCGGCCGAAGACCAGCAAGTCAAGCAGATCGACGTGGCCATCAGCGCCGAAGGCGTGTTTTCGGTGAACAACAAGATTCTGCCGAAGAACGACCTGGCGACCCTGATGGAAGCCATGCAGAAAGAGTCCAACGGCGATACCAACATGCCGTTGTCGATCAGTGCCGATGGCAAGACTCAGCATCAATCCGTGATCACTGCCATGGACGCGGCCGGCAAGCTCGGTTTCAGCCATCTGCGCATGACCACGGTCGAGGCGGCGCCCAAATCCTGATGAGCCTGTCCGATCGTTTGCTCGCCGCGTGGTATCAGGGGCACCCGGCCCTGACGCTGCTGCGGCCGCTGGAAATGCTCTATCGCCGCGTGGTGGTGGGTAAGCGCCAGCGCTTTCTTGCCGGTGAAGGTCAGATCTACCAGCCATCGGTGCCGTTGATCGTGGTCGGCAACATCACCGTCGGTGGCACCGGCAAGACGCCGATGATTCTCTGGTTGATCGAACATTGCCGGCGCAGCGGTTTGCGCGTCGGCGTGGTCAGTCGTGGTTACGGCGCCAAACCACCGCAACTGCCGTGGCGCGTTGCGGCCGAGCAAACCGCTGACATCGCCGGTGACGAACCGTTGCTGATCGTCCAGCGCACCGGCGTGCCGCTGATGATCGACCCCGATCGCAGCGCAGCGGTCAAAGCCTTGCTCGCCAGTGAACCACTGGATCTGATCCTCTCCGACGACGGTATGCAGCATTATCGTCTGGCGCGGGATCTGGAGCTGGTGCTGATCGACGCCGCCCGTGGTTTGGGCAACAAACGCTGCTTGCCGGCAGGGCCGTTGCGTGAGCCGATCGAGCGCCTGCAAAGTGTCGACGGCGTGCTGTTCAATGGTGCCACCGAGGATCGCGATGACGGTTTCGCTTTCCGTCTGCAACCGACCGCGCTGGTCAATCTGCGCAGCGGCGAGCGCAAGTCGCTCGATCATTTTCCACCCGGCCAGGCCGTGCACGCGGTCGCCGGGATCGGCAATCCGCAACGTTTCTTCAATACCCTCGAAGCGCTAGACTGGCGAGCAGTCCCCCATGCGTTTGCCGACCACGCCGAATACAGCGTGCAGGCGTTAAATTTCACACCGTCATTGCCGTTGGTGATGACCGAAAAGGACGCGGTGAAGTGCCGTGCCTTTGCGGCTGACGACTGGTGGTATCTGGCGGTCGATGCGCTGCCGTCGCCGGCCTTTGTGGCCTGGTTCGACACGCAGCTGATGCGCCTGTTGCCGGATCGTCTTTTGCCTTAACTCTTTACTCAGGGAATGTTCATGGACACCAAATTGCTCGATATCCTCGCGTGCCCGATCTGCAAAGGCCCGCTCAAGCTCAGCGCCGACAAAACTGAACTGATCAGCAAGGGCGCCGGTCTGGCGTACCCGATCCGCGATGGCATCCCGGTCATGCTCGAAAGCGAAGCCCGCACCCTGACCACCGACGAGCGTCTGGATAAATGACCACTGCCTTCACCGTTGTCATCCCGTCGCGTTTCGCCTCGACCCGCCTGCCCGGCAAACCGCTGCTCGACATCGCCGGCAAGCCGATGATCCAGCACGTCTGGGAACAGGCGAGCAAAAGCAGCGCCAGCCGTGTGGTCGTCGCGACTGACGATGCGCGCATCGTCGAGGCCTGCAAGGCTTTTGGTGCCGAAGTGGTGCTGACCCGTGAAGATCACAACTCCGGCACCGATCGTCTGGCCGAAGTCTCGGCGAAACTGGGTCTTGAACCCGACGCGATCGTGGTCAACGTGCAGGGTGACGAGCCGCTGATTCCGCCGAGCGTGATCGATCAGGTCGCCGCCAATCTGGCTGCCCACACCGAAGCGCGCATGGCCACGCTGGCCGAGCCGATCGAAGACGTAGATACCCTGTTCAATCCGAACGTGGTCAAGGTCGTCAGTGATCTCAACGGTTTGGCGCTGACCTTCAGCCGTGCGACTTTGCCATGGGCGCGCGATGCGTTTGCCAAGAGCCGCGAGCAATTGCCGGAGGGCGTGCCATACCGTCGCCATATCGGCATCTATGCCTACCGCGCCGGTTTCCTTCAGGACTTCGTCAGTTGGGGCCCGTGCTGGCTGGAAAACACTGAATCCCTCGAGCAACTGCGTGCCCTGTGGCACGGTGTGCGGATTCATGTCGCCGACGCGCTGATCGCACCGCCGACTGGCGTTGACACGGCCGAAGACCTCGAGCGCGTTCGTCGCCTGCTGGAGGCCTGATGCGCGTTCTGTTTGTGTGCCTGGGCAACATTTGTCGATCGCCCACGGCCGAAGGCGTATTGCGCCACAAACTGCGTGAAGCAGGGCTGGCGGATCAGGTCGAAGTAGCCTCCGCCGGCACCGGTGACTGGCACGTTGGCAACCCGCCGGACAAACGCAGCCAGGCCGCGGCCAAAGTGCGCGGCTATGACCTGTCGGCGCAACGCGCGCAGCAGGTCCGCCGTGCCGATTTCGCCAGTTACGACCTGATTCTGGCCATGGACAACAGCAACCTGCGCAACCTCAAGGCGTTGCAGCCGTCCACCGGCAAAGCCGAGCTGGACCTGTTTTTGCGCCGTTATGCCGGTGTCGTCGATGAAGTGCCGGATCCGTATTACGACGGCGATCAGGGTTTCGAGCAAGTGCTGGATCTGATCGAAGCAGCCTGTGACCAATTGTTGATCGAAGTGAAGGGCCGGTTATGAGTTTGCAGGTGCAACCGCAGGTTTCCCTGAAACCGTTCAACAGTTTTGGCGTGGATGTGCGCGCGCAACTGTTCGCCGAAGCCCACAGCGATGCCGATGTCCGTGAAGCGCTGGCCTATGCCGTTGCTCATGATGTGCCGTTGCTGGTGATCGGCGGTGGCAGCAACTTGCTGCTAACGGCAGATATTCCGGCGCTGGTGCTGCGCATGGCCACGCGCGGGATTCGTGTGATCAGCGATGACGGCAACCGTGTGGTGATCGAGGCGGAAGCGGGCGAGCCGTGGCATCCGTTTGTGCAGCACACGTTGGCGCAAGGACTCTCCGGGCTGGAAAACCTCAGCCTGATTCCCGGCACGGTTGGCGCTGCGCCGATGCAGAACATCGGTGCCTACGGCGTCGAGATCAAGGATGTATTCGCCGGCCTCACCGCGCTGGATCGCCAGACCGGCGAGCTGCGCGATTTCACCCTCGAAGAATGCAACTTCGCCTACCGCGACAGCTTGTTCAAGCAGCAGCCGGGGCGTTGGCTGATTCTGCGCGTGCGCTTTGCACTCGACCGCATCGCGCATTTGCATCTGGAATACGGCCCGGTGCGTCAGCGCCTGACCGAGCAGGGCATCGAGCAGCCGACGCCTACCGACGTCAGCCGTGCGATTTGCAGTATCCGCAGCGAAAAACTGCCGGATCCGGCGGTACTCGGCAATGCCGGCAGCTTCTTCAAGAATCCGCTGGTGTCGGCGGCCATCGTCGCGAGGATCAAGGAACAGCATCCGGATGTGGTCGCCTACGCGCAGCCGAACGGACAAATGAAGCTCGCGGCAGGCTGGCTGATCGAGCGTGCCGGCTGGAAAGGTTTCCGTGAAGCCGATGCCGGCGTGCATAAATTGCAAGCGCTGGTGCTGGTCAACTACGGCGCGGCAACCGGGCTGCAACTGCTCGATCTGGCGCAACGCATCCAGAAAGACATTGCCGAACGTTTCAATGTCGACCTGGAGATGGAGCCTAATCGCTATTGAGGCTACGCTTTCAAAGCGCCATCCAAAGCCCTGCACTGATAAAAAGTGCAGGGCTTTTTTGTTAACGCTGGGTTAACTTAGCGAGCTAACGATAACCGTCATTTGCTCCACCAAAGGCCCGGTGCAGACGTTCGCGTCGGCACAAGAGAGCCTGATTAGCCTGAGTCGATCTGCGTGAACCACCGCCGATTCAACGGCGGCAGATTGCTCGACCCCATAACCACTAAAAATATGCGGGCGTGCCCATGATTACCCTGAAACTCAACGGTCAAGACCATCCTCTCGATGTCACCGAAGACATGCCGCTGTTGTGGGCGATTCGTGATGTCGCCGGTTATAACGGCACCAAGTTCGGCTGCGGCATGGGGCTGTGCGGCGCCTGCACCATTCATATCGACGGCTTGCCGGCGCGCAGTTGCATCACGCCGATCGGTTCGGTGGTCGGCCAGAACGTCACCACCATCGACAACCTGCACGCCGACCCGGTGGGGCAGGTGGTCCAGCAAGCCTGGCTCGACACCGCTGTAGCGCAATGCGGATTCTGTCAGGGCGGGCAGATCATGTCAGCTACCGCGTTGCTCAAGACCAACCCGAACCCGAGCGACGAGCAGATCGAAGAAGCCATGGTCGGTAACATTTGCCGCTGCGGCACCTACAACCGGATCAAGACTGCGATCCGCCAGGCTTCCACTCACTTGAAGGAGGCCAAGGCATGAGTCGCCTTCCGAATGATTTCGCCCTGAGCAATCTCAGCCGTCGCGGTTTCCTCAAAGGCGTCGGCGCCACCGGCGCGCTGGTGCTGGCCGCCAGTTGGGGTTGGCAGGATGCGTTGGCTGAAGACAAACCGAAGCAATTCGGCGCCGATGGCATGCCCAATGGCTGGATCGACGATCCGAAGGTCTACGTCAGCATTGCCGCTGACGGCACGGTCACTGTGGTGTGCAACCGTTCCGAGATGGGCCAGGGCGTGCGCACCAGTTTGACCATGGTTGTTGCTGATGAACTGGAAGCCGATTGGGCGCGCGTCAAAGTGCAGCAGGCGCCGGGTGATGAAGTGCGCTTCGGCAACCAGGACACCGACGGTTCGCGCAGCATGCGCCATTGGTATGAACCAATGCGGCGTTGCGGTGCGGCGGCGCGGACCATGCTTGAACAGGCCGCCGCTGCGCAGTGGAAAGTGCCGGTCGGTGAGTGCCACGCGCAACTGCACAAAGTCATTCACAAACCGTCTGGCCGTGAGCTGGGATATGGCGAACTGGCCGCCGCAGCCAGTGCGTTGCCGGTACCGGCGCGTGACAGCCTGCGCCTCAAGCAGCCGTCGGAGTTTCGCTACATCGGCAAGGAAGGTACGAAAGCCATCGACGGCGCAGACATCGTCAACGGTCGTGCGGTGTACGGCGCCGATGTGCATTTCGACGGCATGCTGTACGCAA
Source organism: Pseudomonas sp. Mb7 (assembly GCF_054790525.1). Taxonomy (NCBI): domain Bacteria; kingdom Pseudomonadati; phylum Pseudomonadota; class Gammaproteobacteria; order Pseudomonadales; family Pseudomonadaceae; genus Pseudomonas; species Pseudomonas sp. Mb7. The sequence continues at coordinate 3,908,869 of NZ_CP186501.1, read as the reverse complement.
CTATCGCCCGTCCGGCGGTGTACGGCGGCAAGGTCAAATCGCTGGATGACAGCGCTGCGCTGAAAGTCCCCGGTGTGCTCAAAGTGCTGCAGATCGAAAGCCGGCCGCTGCCTTCTGAGTTTCAGCCACTGGGTGGTGTGGCCGTGGTGGCGAGCAATACCTGGGCCGCGATCAAGGGCCGTGAAGCGTTGAAAATCGAATGGGATGACGGTCCGAACGCCAGTTATGACTCGATCGCCTATCGCAAAGAGCTTGAAGCCGCCTCGCTGAAACCCGGCAAAGTGGTGCGCAACACCGGCGATATCGACAAGGCCCTGAGCGGTGCTGCAAGTACGCTTGAAGCATCCTACTACCTGCCGCATCTGGCCCAGGCACCGATGGAGCCAATGGTTGCCATCGCTCGCTACAAGGACGGCGTTTGCGAAGCGTGGGCACCGAGTCAGGCGCCGCAAGTCACCCGCGAGCGCATTGCCGAGCGTCTTGGACTGCCGTTCGACAATGTCACATTCAATGTCACCTTGCTTGGCGGTGGTTTTGGTCGCAAGTCGAAACCGGATTTCGTCGTCGAAGCGGCGATTCTCGCCAAAGAGTTCCCCGGCAAAGCCGTGCGGGTGCAGTGGACGCGTGAAGATGACATCCACAACTCGTATTTCCACACTGTGTCCGCCGAGTATCTGAAGGCTGGCGTGGGCAAGGACGGCATGCCGTCCGGCTGGTTGCATCGCACCGTGGCGCCGAGCATCACCGCGCTGTTCGCGCCGGGGATGAACCATGAAGCGGCTTTCGAGCTGGGCATGGGTTTCACCAACATGGCCTACGCGATTCCCAACGTACGCCTGGAAAACCCCGAGGCGACCGTGCACACACGGGTTGGCTGGTATCGCTCGGTGTCGAATATTCCTCATGGTTTTGCCATCCAGAGTTTCGTCGATGAGCTGGCGCACAAGGCCGGCGAGGATCCGCTCAAATACCAGATCAAACTGCTCGGCGCTGATCGGCAGATCGACCCGCGCACCTTGAGCGAAGAGTGGAACTACGGCGAATCGCCCGAGCGGTATCCGATCGATACCGGGCGCATGCGCACCGTGCTGGAAACCGCCGCGAAAGCAGCCGGTTGGGGGCGCAAACTGCCGAAGGGCCGTGGTCTGGGTCTGGCGGTGCATTACAGCTTCGTCACGTACGTGGCGGCGGTGATCGAAGTCGAGGTCAAGGACGACGGTACGCTGATCGTGCACAAGGCCGATATTGCCGTGGATTGCGGGCCGCAGATCAACCCTGAACGTATCCGTTCGCAGTTCGAAGGCGCCTGCGTGATGGGCCTGGGCAACGCAGTACTGGGCGAAATCAGCTTCAAGGACGGCAAGGTCCAGCAGGACAACTTCCACATGTACGAAGTGGCGCGCATGTCGCTGGCGCCGAAAGAAGTTGCCGTGCATCTGGTGACGCCGCCGGGCGACGTGCCCTTGGGCGGTGTCGGCGAACCGGGCGTGCCGCCGATTGCTCCGGCCTTGTGTAACGCGATCTTTGCCGCTACTGGCAAGCGCATCCGTAATCTGCCGGTGCGTTACCAGTTGCAGGGCTGGCAGAAGGCAGAGGCGTAATGGACAGCGTCGACCTCAATGTCCTGCGCAGCGTCCTTGAATGGCGCCGCGCCGGGCAGCGGGTGGTGCTGTTCAGCGTGGTGCAGACCTGGGGCACGGCGCCGCGGGCGCCCGGTGCCATGCTCGCCTTGCGCGAGGATGGCGTGGTGATCGGTTCGGTGTCGGGCGGGTGCGTCGAGGATGACTTGATCGCCCGCCTGCACGACGGACGCATCGCCACCGATGGGCCGCCGGTGCAGTTGATCACTTATGGCGTTACACGCGAGGAGGCGGCGCGCTTTGGCTTGCCTTGTGGCGGTACGTTGCGCCTGACTGAAGAACGGATCGGCGATCCCGCGTGGGTTGCCGAGTTGCTCGCGCGGTGCGAAGCACACGAGATCGTTGCCCGTGAGTTGAACATTGAAACCGGTGAAGTGCTTCTATCGCCGGCCAGCAAGTCCGACTCGCTGGAGTTCGACGGCAAAACCCTGCGAGCGATCTACGGGCCGCGCTGGCGCCTGCTATTGATCGGTGCCGGGCAGTTGTCGCGTTACGTGGCGGATATGGCGCGGTTGCTGGATTTTGAGGTGCTGATCTGCGATCCGCGCAGCGAATTCGTCTACGGCTGGGAAGAGCATCACGGGCGTTTCGTCTCGGGCATGCCGGATGAGGCGGTGTTGAGTATCCAGACCGACGAACGTACGGCGATTGTCGCGTTGACCCACGATCCGCGTCTGGACGATATGGCGCTGCTCACGGCGCTGGATTCTCCGGCCTTCTATGTCGGCGCTCTCGGCTCTCGGGTTAACAGCCGAAAGCGTCGGGAGAATCTTGCTCAGCTAGGCTTGTCGGTGCAGGCGATCGATCGACTGCACGGGCCGATCGGTTTGCATATCGGCAGTCATTCGCCAGCGGAAATTGCTTTGTCTCTGTTGGCGGAGATCGTCGCAATCAAGAACGGCGTCGAGTTGAAGCAGAAGAAAACTTTGGAGGACGCATGAGTCGATCCATTGCAGTGATTGTGCTGGCGGCGGGTGAGGGCAGTCGTTTTCGCCAGGTGGCAGGTGCCGATAAGGACAAGTTGCTGGCGGACTGCACCGGGCGTGATGGTGCAGTGCGTTCGGTGATTGAGCAGGTGCTGTTGAATCTGCCGGGCAGCCTCGACAGGCGCGTGCTGGTGACGACCGAGGCGCGGCCGCAGGCGATGCGCATGGCCCAGGCCTATGGCTGTGACGTGGTCTCGATTGAATCGACTGGAATGGGTGACAGTATTGCCGCCGGGGTCGCCGCTTGCCCTGATGCCGATGGCTGGTTGATTGTCCTTGGTGACATGCCGTTTATCTTGCCGTCGAGTATCGAGCGGGTGGTCGCGGCGATTACTGATGATGCGGTGAGCGTGCCGGTGCAGGAAGGGGGGTTTGGTCATCCTGTGGGGTTTGGGCGGTCGTTTGGTGCGGGGTTGCAGGCTTTGAGTGGCGATCGAGGGGCTCGGCCGTTGTTCAAGCAGGGCAGGGTGGTGGAAGTGGCGGTGGATGATCCTGGGGTGTTGTGGGATATCGATGTGCCGGAGGCTTTGGTTTTTACTTCGTCTTGAGAGCTGCGTAAATTCCTGAGAGCCCCTCACCCTAACCCTCTCCCAGAGGGAGAGGGGACTGACCGAGGTGTTCTTTCGAGGTACACCGACCTGAAACTTCGAGTCGAACTCCGGCCTTGAAACACACGGAGATCTGCTCCCTTTCCCCCTCGCCCCCTCGGGGAGAGGGCTGGGGTGAGGGGGTTGGATCTAGAGTCCACCACAAAAAATCGAGGCATAAAAAAGCCCCGTCTGAATAATCGGGCGGGGCTTTTTATTGGCTTTGGAAATTACACGCGTGGTTTAGGCTCGTGTTCTTTTTCCTCGGCCTCTTGGTGCTGCTCGACCGCGTCCTGAACGGAGCGTGGTGCTTCAGCAATCACCGACTCAACCACAGCTTCTTCAGTCACCGGGGCAGGCGCTGCCTCGACCACTTCAGCAACCACGGCTGGCTCGGCAGCGACTGGCGCAGCAGCGGCAGCCAGTTCAGCTTCCTTCTGCAGACGCTCTTCTTCACGCTTGCGACGACGCACTTCACGTGGGTCGTTTGGCGCGCGGCCGCTTGGCGTCAGAGCGCTGACCGGTGCTGCAGCTTCAACCACAGGGGCTGGCGCTTCGGTCACCACGGGGGCTGCGACAACCGGTGCTTCAACGACAGGTGCTGGTTCGGCAGCCTTACGTTCTTCAAACACTGGGGTTTCGAACACTGGCGCTTCAACAACCGGTGCTTCCACCACTGGCGCTGGGGTTTCAGCAACAGTCGGCTCGGCAACCCAGTTGAAGGCAGTCTGCTCTTCGCGAACTTCACGTACGCTTTCGGTTACGGTTTCTGCGACGGTTTCTACCACCGGCTCCGCAGCCACAACTGGCGCTGGCTCTACCTGAGGCAGGGTCTCTTGAACCGGTGCCACTTCGACTTCCGGAGCAGCAACCACTTCTACTGGAGTAGTCGCTTCAACAACCGGCGCTTCCACTGGAGCGGTTTCCTGAACAGCCGCGGTGGCGCGTTCAGCTTGCTCGTGGGCTTGTGCTTCAGCCGGTGCACTGATCACGGTGCTGGCAACAGCGGCGGTCACAGCCAGGCCAGCAGCCAGATCGGCAGTGCTTGGCGCTTCAGCGTTTTCGCCGGCTTCGGATTCTTCCGAACCTTCGATCACGTTGCCGTTGGCATCACGCTGACGCTCACGACGGTTGCTGCGACGACGCTGACCGCGCGAACGACGACGTGGGCGATCGCCTTCGGCGTTCTCCGAACCGTCTTCCGGCAGTTGCTCTTCGTTGGTGTTCACTTCTTCTTCAGCGACGGCAGCAGCGGCCTGTTCGGCACGCGGTTGACGCTCTTCACGTGGCGGACGCGGTGCGCGTTCTTCACGGGGCTGACGGGTCGGGCGTTCTTCAGCGGTAACGGCAACGTCAGCAGCAGCGGCTGGAACGGCGTCCAGTGGCTCGCGCAGTTCACGCACACGCTCTTCACGCTCGCCGCGTGGCTTGCGGTCTTCGCGCGGTGCACGTGGTGCACGTTCTTCACGCGGAGCGCGTGGTGCACGTTCTTCGCGGGCAACTGGCGCTTCGGTACGAGCTTCACGTGGTTCGCGGACTTCACGGGCTTCACGTGGCGCGCGCTCTTCGCGCGGCTCGCGTGGCGCACGTTCTTCACGTGGAGCACGTTCTTCGCGTGGCTTGCGTTCTTCATCGCGGCGACCATTACGGTTGCGGCTCTGCTGACGACCGTTGCGACGCTCTTCGTTGCGGGCCGGACGTTCGGTGGCTGGTTTTTCAACCACAACCGGAGCGGCTGGTTCTTCTTTGGTGGCGAACAGGCTGACCAGCGATTTCACCAGACCTTTGAACAGGCTTGGCTCTGGTGCAGCGACTGGAGCTGGTGCAGCAGCGGCCGGGGCGGCGACTTCGGTCGGAACCGGAGCGTTGGCACGTGCCGGAGCAGTCTTGACCGCAGCTTCCTGGCGAACCAGGGTGCGGGTCGCAGCGGCTGGCTGGACTTCTTCGACTTCGGCAGCGGCAGCTGCGATTTCGTAGCTGGACTGGTTGGTCGCAGCTTCCGGGCTGTCGTCACGCAGGCGCTGAACTTCGAAATGCGGGGTTTCGAGGTGGTCGTTCGGCAGAATGATGATGCGAGCACGGGTGCGCAGTTCGATCTTGGTGATCGAGTTGCGTTTTTCGTTGAGCAGGAACGCGGCGACCGGGATCGGCACCTGGGCGCGCACTTCGGCGGTGCGGTCTTTCAGGGCTTCTTCTTCGATCAGGCGCAGGATCGCCAGCGACAGCGATTCAACGTCACGGATGATGCCGGTGCCGTTGCAACGCGGGCAAACGATACCGCTGCTTTCGCCCAGGGATGGACGCAGGCGCTGACGGGACATTTCCAGCAGGCCGAAGCGCGAGATGCGACCGATCTGCACGCGGGCACGGTCGGCTTCCAGGCATTCGCGGACTTTCTCTTCCACGGCGCGCTGGTTCTTGGCAGGGGTCATGTCGATGAAGTCGATGACGATCAGGCCGCCGATGTCGCGCAGGCGCAACTGACGGGCGATTTCTTCGGCAGCTTCAAGGTTGGTCTGCAGAGCGGTTTCTTCGATGTCGCTGCCTTTGGTGGCGCGCGCCGAGTTGATGTCGATCGACACCAGGGCTTCGGTCGGATCGATAACGATGGAGCCGCCGGAAGGCAGTTCAACGACGCGCTGGAAAGCGGTCTCGATCTGGCTTTCGATCTGGAAACGGTTGAACAGCGGCACGCTGTCTTCGTACAGCTTGATCTTGCTGGCGTATTGCGGCATCACCTGGCGTATGAAGGTCAGGGCTTCGTCCTGGGCTTCAACGCTGTCGATCAGCACTTCGCCGATGTCCTGGCGCAGGTAATCGCGGATGGCGCGGATGATCACGTTGCTTTCCTGGTAGATCAGGAATGGCGCGGAGCGATCCAGCGAGGCTTCTTTGATGGCGGTCCACAGTTGCAGCAGGTAGTCGAGGTCCCACTGCATTTCTTCGCTGCTGCGGCCAAGGCCGGCAGTGCGCACGATCAGACCCATGTCGGCTGGTGCGACCAGACCGTTCAGCGCTTCACGCAGTTCGTTGCGCTCTTCGCCTTCGATGCGACGGGAGATACCGCCGGCACGCGGGTTGTTCGGCATCAGCACGAGGTAACGACCGGCCAGGCTGATGAAGGTGGTCAGGGCTGCGCCCTTGTTGCCACGTTCTTCTTTTTCGACCTGAACGATGACTTCCTGGCCTTCGCTCAGGACGTCCTTGATGTTGACGCGGCCTTCAGGGGCTTTCTTGAAGTATTCGCGGGAGATTTCTTTGAGGGGCAGGAAGCCGTGGCGCTCGGAGCCGAAATCGACAAAGGCAGCCTCAAGGCTTGGTTCGATGCGAGTGATGCGGCCTTTATAGATGTTGGCCTTCTTCTGCTCGCGTGCACCGGATTCGATGTCCAGGTCGTAGAGGCGTTGGCCATCTACCAGTGCAACACGCAACTCTTCGGGTTGAGTTGCGTTAATCAGCATTCTTTTCATGTAGTACCGTCGGTTTCCGGGCTGCCGGAAACGGCGTTCGGCACACACGACTTCTCACGGTCGGTGTCAGGTGCGTCGGGAGTGGTTGGCCATTCCCGTGTCCAGCGATATGCGGCCAATTGGGCCGATATAGCGACGTACGCGTCCTGCTTGCTGTGGCTACTTAAGCACTCAGTCAGGAGGAGGAATCAACCAGCGGCTGTGGACGAGATGAAGCGTCTTGATAAAGCCTATTGCTACACAGTCCAGCGGTTGTGCATCTCCACCCTACACGTATCCCTGATAATTCGGGTGCTGCCGCGCGCAGAATCCGCAGCGGGTTGGCATTTACCGTGAGCTCCGAAAGGGGAGGTCACGCATCATGGCTAATTCAGGCGTTGTTTCCGAAGCATTCGCTCGGGGTCATCTGTAGCTGACTGCACTTTGTGAACTGGCCTTGAATGTGTGCCTGTCAGGCGAGTAAAAACTCTGCTCGACGGTGTAATTCAGGCCTCATGTCACCTGCGCTTGTTACAACTGCAAACTCCACCGTTACGTAGCGAAAGCCCCGTAGGACGGCCTCGCGTCCTGGTGAATTGCGTTGGTCAGGGCCGGTTTTTGACCGTGGTTCCTCTGTCCAGGCCGCTTTTGGCGGCGTTCGCGACTATAGCAGCAATGATTAAGTGCTTCAATTCCATAAAAATTGTTATCATCCGCGGCATGACAACTACTGCCCCTTCGACTCCAGGCGTTCAATTGCTTGAAGTCTCGCCGGAGTATGCCGGCCAACGAATCGACAATTTTCTCCTCGCCCGGCTCAAAGGCGTGCCCAAGACCTTGATTTACCGCATTTTGCGTAAAGGCGAAGTGCGTGTGAACAAAGGTCGGATCAAGCCCGAATACAAGCTGCAGGCCGGTGATATCGTGCGCGTGCCGCCGGTTCGCGTGCCTGAGCGCGATGAGCCGGTGCCGCTGGCGCAGGGTCTGTTGCAGCGCCTGGAAGCTTCGATTGTCTTCGAAGACAAAGCCCTGATCGTGATCAATAAGCCCGCCGGCATTGCGGTTCACGGCGGTAGTGGCTTGAACTTCGGCGTGATCGAAGCCTTTCGTCAGTTGCGTCCCGATGCCAAAGAGCTGGAGCTGGTGCACCGTCTCGACCGTGATACCTCCGGCCTGCTGATGATCGCGAAAAAGCGCAGCATGTTGCGCCACTTGCACGAGCAATTGCGCGGCGATGGCGTCGACAAGCGCTACATGGCGCTGGTCCGCGGCAACTGGGCGACTTCGATCAAGAAAGTCAGCGCGCCATTGCTCAAGAGCAATCTGCGTTCCGGTGAGCGCATGGTCGAAGTCAATGACGAGGGCAAAGAAGCCCTGACCATGTTCAAAGTGCTGCGCCGCTTCGGTGACTTCGCCACCATGGTCGAGGCTAAACCGGTGACCGGTCGCACCCACCAGATTCGCGTGCATACCTTGCATGCCGGTCATTGCATTGCTGGCGACAGCAAGTATGGCGATGAGGATTTCACCAAGGAAATCCGTGATCTGGGCGGCAAGCGCCTGTTCCTGCACGCCTACATGCTGACCGTGCCGCTGCCCGATGGCGGCAAGCTGACCTTGCAGGCGCCGGTCGATGAAATGTGGGCCAAGACCGTGGAGCGATTGAGTGCGCCCATCTGATTACAAACTGCTGATTTTCGATTGGGACGGCACCCTGGCCGATTCCATTCATCGGATTGTCGAAGCCATGCATTCGGCGTCCGGGCGCTCCGGTTTCGAGTTGCGCGACGACTTTGCTGTCAAAGGCATTATCGGTCTGGGCTTGCCCGAGGCGATTCGCACGCTGTATCCCGAGATCAGTGACGCCGAAATGACCGCGTTTCGCGAGTATTACGCCGATCACTACATCGCCGCAGAAGCTGTGCCTTCGCCGTTGTTCGAAGGCGTAGTCGAGTCGATGGCGTCCTTTCGCGAGCAGGGTTATCACCTCGCGGTGGCGACCGGCAAGAATCGTCGCGGACTGGATCGAGTGCTCAAGGCTAATGGCTGGGAAGATTATTTCGATATCACCCGCGCTGCCGATGAAACTGCGAGCAAGCCGCACCCTCTGATGCTGGAGCAGATCCTTGCTCATTGTGGTGTGCGTCCGGAGCAGGCCTTGATGGTCGGCGATTCGTCCTTCGATCTGTTGATGGCGCGTAATGCGGGGATGGATTCGGTCGCGGTCAGTTATGGCGCGCAATCGATCGAATCGCTGCAACAATTCGAGCCACGTCTGTCGATCGACCGTTTTTCCGAATTGCATGCCTGGCTGGGGAAGCAGGCCTAATACGTTTTTGCTGGGGTGGATGGCATGACCGACGAATGGAAAGCACCGGCCAAGGCAAGTGCCGACGGCGGTGACGAAAAAAGCTGGAAGCTGTTGGAAAAGACTCTGCTGGCTGGTGTTCAGGAACAGCGTCGTTCGCGGCGTTGGGGGATTTTCTTCAAGCTGCTGACGTTTGTTTATCTGTTTGTGGCGCTGATCCTGTTCACGCCGCTGATGGACATGGAAAAGAGCGCCACGCGCGGGCCGAACTACACCGCGTTGATCGACGTCACCGGCATGATCGCCGACAAAGAGCCCGCCAGTGCCGACAACATTGTTGGCAGCCTGCGGGCGGCGTTCGAGGACAAGAAGGTCAAAGGCGTTATCCTGCGCATCAACAGTCCTGGCGGCAGTCCGGTGCAATCGGGTTATGTGTATGACGAGATCAAGCGTCTGCGCGGTCTGCATCCGGAGATCAAGCTTTACGCGGTGATTTCCGATCTGGGCGCCTCCGGTGCTTATTACATTGCCAGTGCGGCGGATCAGATCTATGCCGACAAGGCGAGTCTGGTTGGCTCGATTGGTGTGACGGCGGCCGGTTACGGCTTTGTCGGCACCATGGAGAAACTGGGTGTCGAGCGTCGCACGTACACCTCGGGCGAGCATAAGTCGTTCCTTGACCCGTTCCAGCCGCAGAAGTCTGATGAAACGGCGTTCTGGCAAACGGTGCTGGACACCACGCACAAGCAGTTCATCAACAGCGTCAAGCAGGGCCGTGGCGATCGTCTGAAAGACAAAGAGCATCCGGAGCTGTTCTCCGGGCTGGTCTGGTCGGGTGAGCAAGCGCTGCCGCTGGGCTTGATCGATGGTCTGGGCAATGCCAGTTCGGTGGCGCGTGATGTGATTGGCGAGAAAGAGCTGGTCGACTTCACTGTTCAGGAGTCGCCGTTCGATCGTTTCTCGAAGAAGCTCGGTGCCAGCGTGGCAGAGCAATTGGCGATGTGGATGGGTTTCCACGGACCTTCGTTGCGTTAGTTCGTTGTAAAGATCAAAAGATCGCAGCCTGCGGTAGCTCCTACAGAGATCGGTGTAGGAGTTGCCGCAGGCTGCGATCTTTTGCTTTAAGGCATCTGTACGCCTTCAACCAGTAGCATGTCGATCAGGCGAATCAGCGGCAGGCCGATCAGGCTGGTGGCATCAGGGCCTTCGGTAGATTGAAACAGGCTCACACCGAGGCCTTCCGCCTTGAAGCTGCCTGCGCAGTCGTAAGGCTGTTCAATGCGCAAATAGCGTTCGATGCTTGCCTGATCCAGCGTGCGCATGTGGACCGTGAACGGCACGCAATCGACCTGGCACTGGTCGGTCTGACTGTTAAGCAGCGCAAGGCCGGTCAGGAATGTCACGCTGGCGCCACTGGCGGCCATCAGTTGCTCGCGCGCCTTCTCAAAGGTGTGCGGCTTGCCGATGATCTGCTCGCCGAGCACGGCAACCTGGTCCGAGCCGATAATCAGATGGGCGGGATAGCTGTCAGCCAATGCCCGGGCTTTTTGTTCGGCGAGGCGCTTGACCAGTTCGATCGCCGATTCGCCCGGGCGGTGACTTTCATCGATATCCGGCGAGCTGCAGACGAACGGCAGGTGCAGGCGGGCGAGCAATTCCCGACGATAGGTCGAGCTTGAAGCGAGTAATAAAGGCAGCATTCGCGTCTCCTGAGGCAGGTGCGAATTCTAGCGGAGGCACGCAAGTGACGGACAGGGCACAATTTCCTTTGACATGGGTGGGTGCATCCCTATAATGCTGCGCCTATGTTGAATGACCCGATTCCACCTCACGTTGACCCGCGCAAATTGGCTGACCGTGGCACCACCCTTCAAGGTGAACTGCTGCTGGCCGATTTGAAGAGACTCTGCGACCCGCTTTCCGACGATGTCGGTACGGTGCAGGCGAAATTCGTTTTTGAACGAGATGAACGTAAATCTGTGGTGATCCACAGCTTTATCGACACCGAGGTCAAAATGGTTTGCCAGCGTTGTCTTGAGCTGGTCACCCTGCCGATCCACAGCGAATGCAGTTACGCTGTAGTGAAGGAGGGTGCGAATACCCAGTCGTTACCGAAAGGTTATGACGTGCTGGAACTGGGCGAAGATCCATTGGATCTGCAGTCACTGGTCGAGGAAGAGCTTTTGCTTGCCTTGCCTATTGTGCCTGCTCATCATCCGGAAGAATGCCAGCAGCCGGCGGGAGCAGATGAGCCCGAACCGAGCGAGGACGAGGTAACGCGGTCCAACCCGTTCAGTGTATTGGCGCAGTTAAAGCGTGACCCAAACGTTTAGGAGTTAATCAATTATGGCTGTTCAGCAGAACAAAAAATCCCGCTCTGCCCGTGACATGCGCCGTTCGCACGACGCTCTCGAGGCTAGCACCCTGTCTGTAGAAAAAACCACTGGTGAAGTTCACCTGCGTCACCACGTATCGCCAGAAGGCGTATACCGTGGCCGTAAAGTGATCGACAAGGGCGCTGACGAGTAATCACTTGTCCGCTCAAGTCATCGCGATTGACGCAATGGGCGGGGACTTCGGTCCCCGCAGCATTGTTCAGGCCAGCCTTGCTTGCCTGTCTGCTACGCCCTCGCTGCACCTGACCCTCGTCGGTCAACCCTCCCTTCTTGAAGAATTGATCCACGGCCAATCGGCTGCCGATCGCGCGCGCCTGACGATTGTTGCGGCCAGCGAAGTCATCACCATGGACGAAAAACCGACCCAGGCCTTGCGTGGCAAGCCGGACTCGTCGATGCGTGTCGCCCTTGAGCTGGTGCGTGACGGCAAGGCTCAGGCCTGTGTCAGCGCCGGCAATACCGGTGCGTTGATGGCGCTGTCACGATTCGTGCTGAAGACGCTGCCCGGTATCGATCGGCCGGCAATGGTGGCGGCTATCCCGACGCAGAAGGGTTATTGCCAGTTGCTTGATCTGGGCGCCAACGTCGATTGCAGCGCCGAGCATTTGCTGCAGTTTGCGGTAATGGGCTCGGTGGCGGCGCAGACGCTGGGCATCCATCGCCCGCGCGTCGCGCTGCTGAACATCGGCACCGAAGACATTAAGGGCAATCAGCAGGTCAAGCTGGCTGCGACGCTGTTGCAGGCTGCCCGTGGCATCAATTACATCGGCTTTATCGAAGGCGACGGTTTGTATCGCGGCGAGGCGGATGTTGTGGTGTGTGATGGTTTCGTCGGCAACATCCTGCTCAAGTCCAGCGAAGGTCTGGCGACGATGATCGCTGCGCGTATCGAGGCGCTGTTCAAAAAAAATCTGGCCTCTCGTGTCGTGGGGGCGTTGGCGTTGCCGCTGATGAAGCGTTTGCAGGCGGATCTGGCGCCGGCGCGACATAACGGCGCAAGCTTTCTCGGCTTGCAGGGTATCGTGGTGAAAAGCCACGGTTCGGCCGGTGTTCAGGGCTTTCAGAGTGCTATTTCCCGTGCGCTGATCGAGATTCAGGAAAATCTTCCCGAGCGTCTCCATGGTCGTCTGGAGGATTTGTTGTCTTAGGCGTTTTCGTCGGACAATGCTTAAATGTGACCGCCCGGTTCAAAGGGCCATCCAACTGTCAGTTTCTTGCGTCCCCAGTGGGGCGCCATTTTCCGACGACAAGATCATTAGGGGCTTGTTACATGTCTGCTTCCCTCGCATTCGTCTTTCCAGGACAAGGTTCGCAGTCCCTCGGCATGCTGGCCGAGCTGGGCGCGGAATATCCGTTGATCCTCGAAACTTTCAAAGAAGCCTCTGAGGCTCTGGGCTATGACCTGTGGGCGCTGACCCAGCAGGGCCCGGAAGAGCTGCTCAATCAAACCGATAAAACCCAACCGGCCATTCTGACCGCTTCGATCGCTCTGTGGCGTTTGTGGCTGGCGGAAGGTGGTGCGCGTCCGGCCTTTGTTGCCGGTCACAGCCTGGGTGAATACAGCGCGCTGGTTGCTGCTGGCAGCCTGACACTGGCTGATGCGGTGAAGCTCGTCGAGCGTCGCGGTCAGTTGATGCAGGAAGCTGTTCCGGCCGGGCAGGGCGGCATGGCTGCCATCCTCGGCCTGGAAGATGCCGATGTGCTGGCTGGCTGCGCCGAAGCGGCGCAAGGTGAAGTGGTCAGCGCGGTCAATTTCAACTCGCCGGGCCAAGTGGTCATTGCCGGTGCCAAGGCTGCCGTCGAGCGCGCGATCGAAGGCTGCAAGGCGCGTGGCGCCAAGCGTGCCATGCCGCTGCCGGTGAGCGTGCCGTCGCACTGCGAGCTGATGCGTCCGGCCGCTGAGCGCTTCGCCGAATCCATTGCTGCCATCGACTGGCAGGTGCCGCAGATCCCGGTGGTACAGAACGTCAGCGCACAAGTGCCGGCCGATCTGGAAACCCTCAAGCGTGATCTGCTCGAACAACTGTACAAGCCAGTGCGCTGGGTCGAGTCGGTACAGACCCTGGCCGCCAAAGGCGCGACCAATCTGGTCGAGTGCGGCCCGGGCAAAGTCCTGGCCGGCCTGAACAAACGTTGCGCCGAAGGCGTGGCGACTTCCAACCTCAATACCCCAGACGCTTTCGCTGCCGCTCGCGCAGCGCAAGCCTGAATCAGGAGAAACTTGCATGAGTCTGCAAGGTAAAGTTGCACTGGTCACCGGTGCAAGCCGCGGCATCGGCCAGGCTATCGCACTGGAGCTGGGTCGTCAGGGCGCCATCGTCATTGGCACCGCGACTTCCGCTTCGGGCGCCGAGCGTATCGCTGCGACCCTGAAGGAAAACGGTATTCAGGGCGCCGGCTTCGAACTCAATGTCACCAGCGATGAATCGGTCAGTGCAGTGCTGGCGGGTATTCAGGAACAGTTCGGTGCGCCGGTGGCAATCCTGGTCAATAATGCCGGCATCACCCGCGATAACCTGATGATGCGCATGAAAGACGACGAGTGGTACGACGTAATCGATACCAACCTGAACAGTCTGTATCGCCTGTCCAAGGGCGTTCTGCGCGGTATGACCAAGGCGCGCTGGGGTCGAATTATCAGTATTGGCTCGGTGGTGGGTGCCATGGGCAACGCAGGCCAAGTAAACTATGCAGCCGCCAAGGCCGGTCTGGAAGGTTTCAGCCGTGCAATGGCGCGTGAAGTCGGTTCGCGTTCGATTACGGTCAACTCGGTAACCCCAGGGTTTATCGACACCGATATGACGCGCGAACTGCCTGAAGCACAGCGTGAAGCCTTGCAGACGCAGATTCCGCTGGGTCGTCTGGGGCAAGCTCAAGAGATCGCGTCTGTGGTCGCTTTTCTTGCATCCGACGGTGCGGCATACGTCACTGGGGCTACAATCCCGGTGAACGGTGGGATGTACATGTAAGTAAAATGTGACGGATTGCTTCAAAAAAATGTCATACGAGCTGTCTAAAATCCGTTATAAAGCTGCAATCTATTTATAGGCAGAGGGCTGCAGGGTTTGAGGAGTGAAGCTTTCAGTTGAAAAACTGAAAAGTCTTTCTATACACTTACCCACTGGCCAGCTGCCTGAATTTGTCCATTAGGAGTGAAAACAAGGTATGAGCACCATCGAAGAGCGCGTCAAGAAAATCGTTGCCGAGCAACTGGGTGTTAAAGAAGAAGAAGTGGTCAACACTGCTTCCTTCGTAGAAGACCTGGGTGCCGACTCCCTTGACACCGTTGAGCTGGTGATGGCTCTGGAAGAGGAATTCGAGACCGAAATCCCTGACGAAGAAGCTGAGAAGATCACTACTGTACAAGCTGCAATCGACTACGTTACTAGCCACCAGGCGTAATAGTTTGTAATCGTTGTTTGCTGTCATGGAAAAACCGCACTGCCATCATGGCGTGCGGTTTTTTCTTTAGGCCTGATGCAAAATCGTCATTTGAAAAAGGAGAGTGCTGTGTCGCGTAGACGCGTCGTAGTCACCGGTATGGGTATGTTGTCGCCACTGGGCACGGATGTGCCGAGCAGTTGGCAGGGCATTCTGGCTGGCCGCAGTGGCATTGGTCTGATCGAACACACCGACCTTTCTGCCTATTCCACCCGCTTTGGCGGCTCGGTAAAGGGCTTCAATGTCGAGGAATACCTGTCGGTCAAGGAAGCGCGCAAGCTCGACCTGTTCATTCAGTACGGTCTCGCTGCCGGCTTTCAGGCTGTACGCAACGCTGGTCTGGAAGTCACCGACGCCAACCGTGAACGCATTGGCGTGGCCATGGGTTCGGGGATCGGCGGTCTGACCAACATCGAAGAAACCAGCCGTACCCTGCATGAGACGGGCCCGCGTCGAATCTCGCCATTCTTCGTACCTGGCTCGATCATCAATATGATTTCCGGTTTCCTGTCCATCCACCTGGGGGCACAGGGACCTAACTACGCCATCGCCACTGCATGTACCACCGGTACGCACTGCATCGGCATGGCGGCACGCAACATCATGTACGACGAAGCCGACGTGATGATTGCCGGCGGTGCCGAAATGGCCGCATGCGGTCTGGGCATGGGGGGCTTCGGCGCGTCCCGTGCGCTGTCGACCCGCAATGACGAACCGACCCGCGCCAGCCGTCCATGGGATAAGGGCCGTGATGGTTTCGTCCTGTCCGACGGTGCCGGTGCACTGGTTCTCGAAGAGCTGGAACACGCCAAGGCGCGCGGCGCGACCATCTATGCTGAACTCATCGGCTTTGGCACCAGTGGCGACGCGTTCCACATGACCTCGCCACCTGCCGACGGCGCCGGTGCAGCACGCTGCATCACCAACGCGCTGCGCGATGCGAAGATCAACGCCGATCAAGTGCAATACATCAACGCTCACGGTACTTCGACTTCGGCCGGCGACCTCGCCGAAGCCAATGCGATCAAGACCGTGTTCGGTGATCACGCCTACAAACTGGCAGTGAGCTCGACCAAATCGATGACCGGTCACCTGTTAGGTGCGGCGGGCGCGGTTGAAGCGATCTTCAGCGTTCTTGCGATCAACAGCCAAGTGGCACCGCCGACCATCAACCTCGATGAGCCGGATGAAGGCTGCGATCTCGATTTCGTGCCGCACACTGCGCGCAACATGGACATCGATGTCGTGCTGTCCAACTCCTTCGGTTTTGGCGGCACCAACGGCACCTTGGCGTTCCGTCGGTTCGCAGGCTGATGGACAGCTGGGTCGACGGTCAACCGGCTGACGCTCTGTCGCTGAAAGATCGCGGCCTGGCTTACGGCGACGGTCTGTTCGAGACCATCGCCGTGCGTGCTGGACAGCCGATCCTGCTGGATCGGCACCTGACGCGTCTGGCCGATGGCTGTTCGCGTCTGGCCATCGCCGCCGATATTGAACGGGTTCGCCACGAGCTGCTGAGTTATGCGGCAGCGATGGGCGAGGGTGTACTCAAGCTGATCCTCACCCGTGGCGACGGTCTGCGCGGTTATGCACCTGATCCGGCGGCGCCTGGCCGACGTATTCTGCAAGGCAATCCTCCGGCAGCTTATCCCGCTGTGCATACTGAACAAGGCATTCGCCTGTTTCCGTGCAACACGCGACTCTCCAGACAGCCTTTACTGGCTGGACTCAAACACCTCAATCGACTGGAACAAGTCATCGCCCGTGCCGAATGGCAGGACAGCGAGCACGCCGAAGGCTTGATGCTTGATCAAGCCGGTCGAGTGATCGAAGGGGTGTTCAGTAATGTGTTTCTGGTGCGCGACGGTGTATTGATCACGCCGGATCTGAAACGCTGCGGCGTTGCCGGTGTGATGCGCGCCGAAATATTGTTTCAGGCCGAGTCACTGGCCATTCCCACGCAGATCGCCGACATCAGCCTCGAACAGCTGCAATGGGCCGATGAAGTGTTTGTCTGCAACAGCGTGTATGGCGTCTGGCCGGTACGCGCCTACGCTGCACTGAGCTGGCCGGTTGGCCCGCTCACCCGTAAACTGCAAACCATTGCCCGCGCCCTACTGGATGCCTGATTTGTGAGACGTAAACTTTTGCTGCTGCTGGAAACCGGACTGGTTCTGGCAGGGCTGTTGATGGGCGCCAGCGCCTGGAAGATTCACTCCGCACTGGAACAGCCTCTGAACATCACGCAGGAAGAACTGCTGGATGTGCCGAAAGGCTCCACTCCGACCCGTACGTTCCTTTCCCTCGAAACCGATGGCGTCATCAAGGACGCATTCTGGTTGCGAGTCTATTGGCGCTTCAATCTCGCCGGTACACCGATCCATAGCGGCGAATACCGTATGCAGCCGGGCATGACCGTCAACGGTCTGATCGACTTGTGGAAGCGCGGTGAAGTGGTCCAGTACAGCCTGACGCTGGTCGAGGGCTGGAATTTCCATCAAGTGCGCGCGGCGTTGGCCAAAGACGATAAGGTCGAGCAGACCCTCAACGGTTTGAGCGACAGCGACGTCATGGCGAAGATTGGTCATAAAGGGTTGTTCCCGGAGGGCCGTTTCTTCCCGGACACTTACCGCTTTGTGCGCGGCATGTCCGATGCCGAACTGCTGAAGAAAGCCTTTGATCGCCTCGATGAAGTGCTCGCGAAAGAGTGGGAAAGTCGTTCTGCCGATGTGCCGTACAGCGAACCCTATCAAGCGCTGATCATGGCGTCGCTGGTCGAGAAGGAAACCGGTGTGCCGCAGGAACGGGGGCAGATTGCCGGCGTCTTCGTACGTCGAATGGCGCTGGGCATGCAGCTGCAAACCGACCCGACCGTCATCTATGGTCTGGGCGATCGCTACACCGGCAAGCTGACTCGGGCGCATTTGAAAGAGCCGACGCCTTACAACACCTACGTAATTCCCGGCCTGCCGCCGACACCGATTGCGATGGTCGGGCGCGAAGCAATTCATGCGGCGCTGAACCCGGTGGATGGCACCAGCCTGTACTTCGTTGCGCGTGGCGATGGCAGCCATGTGTTCTCCGATGATCTGGATGCGCACAATAATGCGGTGCGTGAGTACCAGCTCAAACGCCGTGCCGATTACCGTTCCAGCCCTGCGCCGGCGACAACGCCTGAAACCGCTCCCGCTCCTGAAGAGGCGATTCCCGCTGCCTCTCCGGATACAGCGCCGGAATCGTTGCCACAAATTGCGCCTCAGGAATCTGCGCCGGCTCCAGAAGCTGCCGCCCCACAAAACACGCAATGACTTTGATTAAGGACTGCCTGTGACTGGCTTGTTTATTACCCTGGAAGGCCCGGAAGGCGCCGGCAAAAGCACTAACCGCGAATACCTTGCCGAGCGCCTGCGCGCCGCCGGTATCGAAGTGGTGCTGACCCGCGAGCCGGGTGGCACGCCATTGGCCGAGCGGATTCGCGACGTGCTGCTGGCGCCGGCCGACGAGGTCATGAACCCGGACGCCGAGTTGTTGCTGGTATTCGCCGCGCGCGCTCAGCACCTGGCTGAAGTGATTCGACCGGCGCTGGCCCGGGGGGCGGTAGTGCTTTGTGATCGTTTCACCGATTCGACTTACGCCTATCAGGGCGGCGGTCGCGGTTTGTCGCTGGAGCGCATCGCCACACTGGAAACTTTCGTGCAGGGCGACCTGCGTCCGGATCTGACGCTGATTTTCGATCTGCCGGTAGAAATCGGCCTGGCCCGCGCCAGTGCCCGTGGCCGTCTGGATCGTTTCGAACTGGAAGGCCGGGCGTTTTTCGAGGCTGTACGCAATGCGTTTCTGAAGCGCGCCGAAGCCGATCCCGCGCGCTATGTGCGCATCGATGCCGGTCAGCCACTGGCCAAGGTTCAACAATCGCTGGATACCCTGATTCCGAATTTGCTGGAGCTGGCCCGTGGCTGAGGCCTATCCATGGCAGGACAGCCTCTGGCAGCAACTGGCCGGGCGTAAACAGCACGCCCACGCCTATCTACTGCATGGCCCGGCCGGCATCGGCAAACGTGCGCTGGCCGAACGCTTGATGGCCAGCCTGTTGTGCCAGCGGCCGACGCCGCAAGCCTGCGGCGAGTGCAAATCCTGCCTGCTGCTCAAGGCCGGCAGTCACCCCGATAATTACATTCTCGAACCGGAAGAAGCCGATAAGGCGATCAAGGTCGATCAGGTCCGCGATCTGGTCAGCTTCGTGGTGCAGACCGCGCAACTGGGCGGGCGCAAAGTGGTGCTGATCGAGCCGGTCGAGTCGATGAACATCAATGCCGCCAACGCCTTGCTCAAGAGCCTTGAAGAGCCTTCCGGCGATACCGTTCTGCTGTTGGTCAGCCACCAGACCAGCCGCTTGCTGCCAACGATCAAGAGCCGTTGCGTGCAGCAGGCCTGTCCGCTGCCGGGCGAGGCGATGAGCCTGCAATGGCTGGCTCAGGCGCTGCCGGACTGCTCCGAAGACGAACGTGTCGAACTGCTGACGCTGGCCGCCGGCTCGCCGTTGATGGCCGTCAGTCTGCAATCCCAGGGCGTGCGCGAGCAGCGCGCGCAAGTGGTCGAAGGCGTGAAGAAGTTGCTCAAGCAGCAGCAATCGCCGACGCAACTGGCTGAGGAGTGGAAAAGCATTCCGATGCTGCGTCTGTTTGACTGGTTCTGCGATTGGTCGAGCCTGATCCTGCGTTATCAACTGACTCAGGATGAAGCCGGCCTCGGCCTGACCGACATGCGCAAAGTCGTGCAGTACCTGGCGCAGAAAAGTGCGCAAGGCAAAGTCCTCGAGATTCAGGACTGGATTCTCGCCCAGCGGCAGAAGGTCATGAGCAAAGCCAACCTCAATCCGGCCTTGCTGCTGGAAGCGTTGTTGGTGCAATGGGCGGGATTGCCTGGTCAAAGATAAGAATGTGTACCTAGACTCTGAACATCAGCAGTGGAGGTCAACATGAATGAATCCGTCAGCCCAGGGCCGCGCAACGGCATTTTGTCCCTGAACATCAAGGACAAGTCGGTGCTCTACGCCGCTTATATGCCGTTTATCAAGAACGGTGGCTTGTTCATCCCGACCAACAAGAGTTACCGGTTGGGCGATGAGGTGTTCATGCTGCTCAACCTGATGGACGAGGCCGAGAAGATCCCGGTGGCCGGCAAGGTCGCGTGGATCACCCCCAAAGGGGCGCAAGGCAATCGTGCTGCCGGTGTCGGCGTACAGTTCAACGATGGCGACAACACGGCGCGCAGTCGCATCGAAACCCATCTGGCCGGAGCGCTTAAATCCGACCGTCCCACTCATACGATGTAAGTAGCCGTCTTTTTATGCTTGTAGATTCCCATTGTCACCTTGATCGCCTCGACCTCGCCGCCCATGACGGCTCGCTGGATGCTGCACTGGATGCGGCCCGTGAGCGCGGAGTAGGGCACTTCTTGTGCATCGGCGTGAGTGCCGATAACGCCGCCGACGTCAAAGCCCTGGCTGAGCGTTATGACGATGTCGATTGTTCGGTCGGCGTGCATCCGCTCGATGTACAACCCGGTGCGGCGCCAGCGCTGGACTGGCTGTTGCACGAACTCAATCACCCGAAAGTCGTGGCGATCGGTGAGACCGGCCTCGATTATCACTATGAGCCGGAAGCTGCCGAACTGCAGCAGGAGTCATTTCGTCTGCACCTGCAAGCGGCGCAGCAGACCGGCAAACCGGTGATCATCCACACCCGTGGCGCGCGTGCCGATACCCTTGAATTGCTGCGCGAAGCGGCGTTGCCTCAGGCCGGTGTGCTGCATTGCTTCACCGAAGACTGGGACATGGCCAAGGCTGCACTGGACATGGGTTATTACATTTCCCTGTCGGGTATTGTCACGTTCCGCAATGCTGATGCGTTGCGCGACGTCGCGAGCAAGGTCCCTGCGGATCGCTTGCTGGTGGAAACCGATTCACCGTATCTGGCACCGATCCCTTATCGCGGCAAGCCGAACCTGCCGCAGTACGTGCGCGAAGTGGCGGAATTCCTGGCGATGTTGCGCGGAGAGAACTACGAACATTTTGCTGAGCAGACCACCGAAAACTTCAAGCGTCTGTTCCCGCTGGCCAGTGTTAAATCTGCCCTGTAGGCCTTAGCCAAATCGCAGGCAAAAAAAACCCGGGTTCTGGGGGGTGAATCCGGGTTAAGACCATTAGGAGTAAAACAAAGGCACGCGGTCCCTTGGTAC
The DNA here is from genome assembly GCF_054790525.1 of Pseudomonas sp. Mb7. Lineage (NCBI taxonomy): Bacteria > Pseudomonadati > Pseudomonadota > Gammaproteobacteria > Pseudomonadales > Pseudomonadaceae > Pseudomonas > Pseudomonas sp. Mb7. The sequence goes on along the minus strand of NZ_CP186501.1, from coordinate 3,887,822 downwards.
CTTTATCGGCGCGACACTTGGGGGAGATGTCGCCCGACAGTTCAAGTATTGATCAGTCTGGCGTGCAGTCCAGTTAGCCGGTCGGGGTTTTTAAACAAATTTGGAATACGTTCGCTTCAGTTGAGTTCTCATTGCGCCCAAAACGTTCTCAAAATGAACATGAAACACAGATATGGTCGGATGATCCGTGCATTTTTGCGCAAGTTAGGCATAATACGCGGCTTCGAATTTTGACCCTTCAGACCTTTTCTTATGCACAAAGAACCTCGTAAGGTCCGTGAGTTTCGTCGCCGCGAGCAAGAAATTCTCGATACCGCGCTCAAGCTGTTCCTCGACCAAGGTGAAGACAGTGTCACCGTCGAGATGATTGCTGATGCCGTGGGTATCGGCAAAGGCACGATCTATAAGCACTTCAAATCCAAGGCCGAGATCTATCTGCGCCTCATGCTTGATTACGAGCGCGATTTGAACGAGCTGCTGCATTCGGCCGATGTCGACAAGGACAAGGAAGCGCTGTCCCGCGCCTACTTCGAATTCCGCATGCGCGACCCGCAGCGTTATCGCCTGTTCGACCGTCTCGAAGAGAAGGTCGTCAAAGGCAATCAGGTGCCGGAAATGGTCGAGGAGTTGCACAAGATCCGTGCCTCGAACTTCGAACGCCTGACCTTGCTGATCAAGGGCCGTATCAGCGAAGGCAAGCTCGAAGACGTGCCGCCATACTTCCACTACTGCGCCTCCTGGGCGCTGGTGCACGGCGCTGTTGCGCTGTATCACTCGCCGTTCTGGAGCAATGTGCTGGAAGATCAGGAAGGTTTCTTCCAGTTCCTGATGGACATTGGCGTGCGCATGGGCAACAAACGCAAGCGTGACCCGGAAACGCCAAGCAGCTGAGCCATTCAGCCGCCTTATTGCGCCATGATTTCGCTACATGACGCAGTAACGCAGGAATATACTCAGGCATAGGGCTTGCTAAAACTTGATTTGTGAGTCAAGTTTTAGCGGCTCGATTTTCTATCGCCGGAGTGATCATGATCGTTGACCGTCAAGGCAGGCGTTTTCGCAATTTGCGGATCAGTCTGACTTCAGCCTGCAATTACGCGTGTACCTACTGCGTGCCGAACGGCAAGCGGTTGGTGGCTGCGCAGGATGAACTGTCGGCCGAAGCCATGGCGCGTGGCGTGGCGTATCTGATCGAAGCCGCCGGCATCGAGCGGCTGCGAATTACCGGTGGCGAGCCGCTGGTCAGCCCCAAACTCGAATCGTTCATGACCGCTGTCGGCAAGATGGGCCTGGAAGACATCAGTCTGACCACCAACGGTCAACTCCTCGCAAAAAAACTGCCGCTGCTGGTGGATGCCGGTCTGCGCCGGATCAACGTGTCCCTCGATACCCTCGACGCCGCTGCTTTCCGCAGCATCGCCCGTGGCGGCGATCTGGCCACGGTGCTCGACGGCATGGATCAAGCGGCAGCGGCGGGGATGAAGATCAAGGTCAACATGGTGCCATTGCGCGGGCAGAACCTCGACCAGGTGATGCCGCTGCTGGATTACTGCCTGGAGCGCGGATACGAACTGCGCTTTATCGAGCTGATGCGCATGGGCCATCTGGCCAAGGACTCCAATGCGTTCCTGCAACAGTTCGTCAGCCTGCAGCAATTGCTGCAGCTGATTGGCGAACGTTACGAGTACGCGCAAACCGACGCGCCAGTTGACGCTACGGCGGTGCGCTATGCGATTCCTGGCCTGGGCAACTTTGGCGTGATCGCCAACGAAAGCGTGCCGTTCTGCCGGACCTGCTCGCGCTTGCGCCTGTCGTCGACCGGTTGGCTGCATGGCTGCCTGTCGTCGAGCAACCGTCACTATGTCGGCGATTTGCTCGACAAGCCGCGCCATCAAGCACTGCCGGCGCTCCAGCGTTTGCTGGTCAAAGCGTTGGGCGACAAGCAGGAAGTGGCGTTCTCTGGCGGCGCGACAGTGATGAAAATTATCGGCGGCTGATCAACCGCTTTCGCGAGCAGGCTCGCTCCCACCTTGGAATGCATTCCACTGGTGGGAGCGAGCCTGCTCGCGAATACGATCTAACAATCAACGAAGAACCAGAGCTGGCGCAAAAGCTGCATCCAACGGCCATTCGCCGGTTTTCCGTCACCGGCCTCTGGAGGAATAGGATGCGTAGCCTGGTTTTGCTGCTGGCCGTTTTGGCGCTTGGCGGCTGTATGACTGTCAGCGATATGGCCGAAGGCACTCGCTACCAGATGAGCGACGCGGGCTTGCTGGATCACAGCGACAGCCGTCGCGTGAACAATTTCCGCATTCAGCCGGACTCGTTCATCTACATCGCCCAAGGCGCGTTCGCACCGCCGGGCGGTTCCTACCCGCGCCCGAACGTGGTGGCCGAAGAAGCCTTCAAAGGCTTCGTCGAGTACTTCCCGATGGTCCGCCGTGCTCGCGCGCCGGAAGGCCTCGATCAGGCGATGGGTGAAGCTCGTGATGCCGGTGCGCACTATCTGCTGTACACGCGTTTCGCCAAGGCTGACGACCGCATCGGCAACTCCGATGAGTGGCTCGATGAAGAAGCGGTGGATCGCCTCGGCATCGACGGCGGCGTGATTCAGATCATGTTGATCGAGACCAGCACCCAGTATTTGATTGATACTGCACGGATCAAGAGTCGTGGCGGTTTACTGACGTTCCACGACAGCAAGCCCGAAGACCTGATCGGCCCGCCGCTGGCACAGTACGCGCGCAGCCTGTTGGGAGTCGGCGACCAATAATTCAAGGAGAACGCCATGAGTGGCCCGCAAAAAGCCAATGACCTGTTGGGACAGATCCCGAAAACCAAAGGCTTGCCGCCGGTGCACTTGTGGAATCCGGACTTCTGCGGCGATATCGACATGCGCATCGCCCGCGACGGCACCTGGTATTACCTGGGCACGCCGATCGGGCGCAAGCCGATGGTCAAATTGTTCTCCACGATCATGCGCCGCGACGGCGATGATTACTTCCTGATTACCCCGGTCGAGAAGGTCGGGATCAAGGTCGACGACGCGCCGTTTGTGGCGATTGCGGTCGAGGTTGAAGGCGAAGGGGAGGCGCAGCTGTTGCGCTTTACCACCAACGTTGATGAAACCGCTGAGGCCGGGCCGGAGCATCCGATCCGCGTCGAGATTGATCCCACGACCCAAGAGCCGGCGCCTTACGTGCATGTGCGTACCAATCTTGAAGCGCTGATTCATCGCAATGTGTTCTATCAACTGGTGGAACTGGCGGTGAGCCGTGAAATCGACGGGCAGCGTTGGCTCGGTGTATGGAGCGGCGGAGAGTTCTTCCGCATCGGCCTCGAACCTTAAAAGATTGCAGCCTTCGGCAGCTCCTACATGGCTTACACCTGTAGGAGCTGCCGAAGGCTGCGATCTTTTTTGTCGTTGACAGCTAATCGTATGATGATTAGCTTGATCACCCATCGCGACCCGCTTTGAGGTGTTCATGTCCAGCAGCTTTCACGCATCCACGGTCGACTGGCTGGGCAGCTGGATCGCCGCTGGCCAGGTCAAGCCGGGGCAGACCATCAAGGTCGAGGCCGATCTGGGTGAACAGCTCGGCGTCAGTCGCACGGTTATTCGCGAAGCAATCAAAACCCTCGTCGCCAAAGGCATGCTCGAAGTCGGGCCGAAAGTCGGCACCCGCGTGCTGCCGGTGCGGCGCTGGAACCTGTTCGATCCGCAAGTGGTCGGTTGGCTGTCGCGCAACGGCCTGCCGGAAAATTTTGTCGATGACTTGCTTGACCTGCGCCGCACCATCGAACCGATGGCCGTGCGCTGGGCATGTGAGCGGGCGACGCTGGACCAGATCGAAGCGGTGCAACTGGCTTACAACGCCCTCGAGCGCGCGGTCGACAGCGGCACCGATTACAACCGCGCCGACCAGTTCTTCCACGAATGCATCCTCGCGGCCAGCCACAATCAATTCATTGAACAAATGGTTCCGGCGCTCGGTGCGTTGCTGGCGGTATCGTTCGAAGTCTCCGCCGCTGATCCCGATGAACTACGCCGTACGCTGCCGATTCACAAAGACATGGCGGATGCCATTGCCGCCCGCGATTCAGCGCGCGGCGTGTGGGCGTGCATGACCCTGATCGACAACGCCGACCTGGCAATCAAACGTTTTTACCCGAAAGTCATGGCCGACAAAAAAGCCGGCTAACACCCAGATCCCCTGTAGGAGTGAGCCTGCTCGCGATAGCGGTATATCAGCCGCATTGAAGTCAACTGACACTACGCCATCGCGAGCAGGCTCACTCCTACAGAAAATCACAAGAACAATGGAGACCGTTATATGCCGTGGACCGCCCTGACCCAACACCGCGCCCGACTCGGTGAAGGCCCGTTCTGGGACGCACCGACGCAGGCGTTGTACTGGGTGGACATCGCCGGCAAACAGGCCCTGCGTCTGATCGGCCAGAACGTGCAGATCTGGCAGATGCCCGAACACGTTTCCGCGTTCATCCCCTGCGCCAGCGGCGATGCACTGGTCACCCTGAGCAGCGGCGTCTATCGCCTCGACCTAGATTCCCCGGGCCTCGAACCACGCCTGACGCTGTTCTGCGTCGCCGACCCGCAACCGGGCAATCGCCCCAACGAAGCGCGTTGCGATGCTCAGGGGCGACTGTGGCTCGGCACCATGCAAAACAACATCGGTGAGCAGGGCGAAGATCTGCCGATCACCCAGCGCTCCGGTGGCCTTTTCCGCATTGATCCGGATAAACGTGTCACGCCATTGCTGCGCGGCCTGGGCATTCCCAACACGCTGCTGTGGAGCGACGACGGCACCACTGTCCTGTTCGGTGACAGTCTCGATGACACGCTGTATCGCTATTTTATTCACGCCGACGGCAACCTTGATGTGGCCACTCCCTGGTACGGCCCTGATCAGAACGGTGGCCCGGACGGTTCAGCAATGGATGCCGAAGGCTATGTATGGAATGCCCGCTGGGACGGTAGCTGCCTGCTGCGCCTGACGCCTGACGGCAAGGTCGACCGCAGGATCGATCTGCCTGTCAGCCGCCCGACCAGTTGTGTATTCGGCGGTGAAGACCTGAAAACCCTGTTCATCACCAGCGCCCAGAGCCCGAACAACCATCCATTGGATGGCGCAGTGCTGTCGATGCGCGTGGATGTTGCAGGAAAACTCTGTACGCGGTTTGCTGGTTAAATCCCAAAATATGGGATGCAAAATTATATATTGAGATTATTCGGCAGTCGGGTTTATAGTCGGCTCCAGCAGTAACACGCACTCACACTTAAAAAAACAAAACAGGTGAAGTGATGCAGCGAATGTCTATCGCACTCCCGTGTGGAGTCCGCGTCTCGCAACGGCCCCAAGCTGTCGCCTGCGCTTGCCTGTTTCGTTCCAACCGCCTTCCAGACCGGACATCGACAGATGCCCGGTTTTTTTGTGCTTGCGAAACAGGAGTCCTGATCCATGGCTGAACCTCTTTCCCTGCCGCCGGTGCCTGCGCCGCCGAGGGGCGAGCGTCTGAAAAACAAGGTCGTGCTGCTGACCGGCGCCGCCCAAGGCATCGGCGAAGCCATTGTTGCGGCGTTCGCCTCGCAGCAAGCGAAACTGGTGATCAGTGATATTCAGGCGGAAAAAGTCGAAACGGTTGCCGTGCACTGGCGTGAGCAAGGTTACGACGTGCAAGCGCTGAAGGCGGATGTCTCGCATCAGCCCGACCTGCATGCCATGGCCAAACGCGCCGTTGAGCTGCACGGGCGCATCGATGTGCTGGTCAACTGCGCCGGGGTCAACGTGTTCTGTGATCCGCTGGTCATGACCGAAGAAGATTGGCGTCGCTGCTTCGCTATTGATCTGGACGGCGCCTGGTTCGGCTGCAAAGCGGTGCTGCCACAGATGATCGAGCAGGGCGTCGGCAGCATCATCAACATTGCTTCGACCCATTCCAGCCACATCATTCCCGGCTGCTTTCCGTACCCGGTGGCCAAACACGGTTTGCTCGGCCTGACCCGCGCGCTCGGCATTGAGTACGCCGCTAAGGGCATCCGCGTCAACGCCATCGCCCCGGGCTATATCGAGACGCAGTTGAACGTCGACTACTGGAACGGATTCGCCGACCCGCACGCCGAGCGTCAGCGCGCCTTCGATCTGCACCCGCCGAAGCGCATCGGTCAGCCGCTTGAAGTGGCGATGACCGCGGTGTTTCTGGCCAGTGATGAAGCGCCGTTCATCAATGCTGCATGCATCACCATTGATGGTGGGCGCTCGGTGATGTACCACGACTGAGCACAGTGGCTTTCACGCGGATAAATCCGTGTGAAATCCAATCATCATACGATATGACTATTGTCAGAAGATTTTGCAGGAACACGCTTTAACGCTTTTCAAACATTGCTCAAAAAAAATAACAAGGAGTCAGCTTATGAAACGTCGTTTCGGGATTCGTACCCTGTGCAGTACCGCCCTGGCGGTCACCGCGTTCAGCCTGAGCAGTGCGCTGCTCGCTGCCGACACCGTGAAAATCGGTTTTCTGGTCAAGCAGGCGGAAGAACCGTGGTTCCAGACCGAGTGGGCCTTCGCCGAGAAAGCCGCCAAGGACAAGGGCTTTGAACTGATCAAGATTGCCGTGCCGGACGGTGAGAAAACCCTCTCGGCGATCGACAGTCTTGCTGCCAACGGTGCCAAGGGCTTTGTGATTTGCCCGCCGGACGTCTCGCTCGGCCCGGCAATCATGGCCAAAGCCAAACTCAACGACCTGAAAGTGATTGCCGTCGATGACCGTTTCGTCGACGCCAACGGCAAGTTCATGGAAGACGTGCCGTACCTCGGCATGGCCGCGTTTGAAGTTGGCCAGAAACAGGGCAACGCCATGGTCGCCGAAGCGAAGAAACGTAACTGGGACTGGAAAGACACTTACGCGGTGGTCAACACCTACAACGAGCTCGATACCGGCAAGAAGCGCACCGACGGTTCGGTGAAGTCCCTTGAAGACGCCGGTATGCCGAAAGACCACATTCTGTTCGCTGCGCTGAAAACCCTCGACGTACCGGGCAGCATGGACGCCACCAACTCGGCGCTGGTGAAACTGCCGAGCGGCGCAAAAAACCTGATCATCGGCGGTATGAACGACAACACCGTGCTCGGCGGCGTGCGCGCCACCGAAGCCGCCGGGTTTGCTGCGGCCAACGTGATCGGCATCGGCATCAACGGCACCGACGCCATCGGCGAACTGAAAAAGCCTAATAGCGGTTTCTTCGGCTCGATGCTGCCAAGCCCGCACATCGAAGGCTACAAAACCGCAGAGATGATGTACGAGTGGGTCACCACCGGCAAAGAACCGCCGAAGTACACCGCGATGGACGACGTCACCCTGATCACCCGCGAGAACTTCAAGCAAGAGCTGGAAAAAATCGGCCTGTGGAACTGATGCCGCGACGGCCCGGGCAGCCGGGCCGTTTTTCGGTGTGAAGAGGTGGCTTTATGCACGCGCAAGTACAAACACAAGAACAACACGGCGCCAGCGGCAGCCTGCGCTTCAACGGGATCGGCAAAACCTTTCCCGGGGTGAAAGCGCTGGACGCTATCAGCTTTGTCGCCCATCCCGGCCAGGTTCACGCCTTGATGGGCGAGAACGGCGCCGGCAAATCGACCCTGCTGAAAATCCTCGGCGGTGCTTACATCCCGAGCAGCGGCGAGTTGCAGATCGGCGAGCAGACCATGGCGTTCAAGTCGACCGCTGACAGCATCGGCAGCGGCGTCGCGGTGATTCACCAGGAGCTGCATCTGGTGCCGGAAATGACCGTCGCCGAAAACCTGTTCCTCGGCCATCTGCCGGCCAGTTTCGGTTTGATCAATCGCGGTGCTTTACGCCAGCAAGCGTTGAACTGCCTCAAAGGCCTGGCCGACGAAATCGATCCGCAAACCAAGGTCGGGCGCTTGTCCCTCGGCCAGCGGCAATTGGTGGAAATCGCCAAGGCGCTGTCGCGCGGCGCCCACGTCATCGCTTTCGACGAACCGACCAGCAGCCTTTCGGCCCGTGAGATCGACCGCTTGATGGCGATCATCGGACGCCTGCGTGACGAGGGCAAAGTCGTGCTCTACGTTTCCCACCGCATGGAAGAAGTGTTCCGCATCTGTGACGCCGTGACGGTGTTCAAGGACGGTCGCTACGTGCGCACCTTCGACGACATGAGCCAGTTGAGCCACGATCAGTTGGTGACCTGCATGGTCGGCCGCGACATTCAGGACATTTACGATTATCGCCATCGACCACGCGGTGCCGTCGCGCTGAAGGTTGATGGTTTGCTCGGCCCGGGTCTGCGCGAGCCGATCAGTTTCGAAGCGCACAAAGGTGAAATTCTTGGCCTGTTCGGATTGGTCGGGGCAGGGCGCACCGAGCTGTTTCGCTTGCTCAGCGGGCTGGAACGCAACACCGCCGGACGCCTCGAATTGCGCGGTCACGAACTGAAACTGCGCTCACCGCGCGACGCGATTGCTGCGGGCATTCTGCTCTGCCCGGAAGATCGCAAGAAGGAAGGCATTATCCCGCTGGCCAGCGTTGCCGAAAACATCAATATCAGCGCACGCGGCGCCCATTCGGGCCTCGGTTGCCTGATTCGCGGTCTGTGGGAAAAGGGCAACGCCGACAAACAGATCAAAGCCCTGAAAGTGAAAACCCCGCACGCCGGTCAGCAGATCAAATTCCTTTCCGGTGGCAATCAGCAGAAGGCCATTCTCGGTCGCTGGCTGTCGATGCCGATGAAAGTCCTGCTGCTCGACGAACCGACGCGCGGCATCGACATCGGTGCCAAAGCCGAGATTTACCAGATCATCCATAACCTCGCCGCCGACGGCATTTCGGTGATCGTGGTGTCCAGCGACCTGATGGAAGTGATGGGTATTTCCGACCGCATTCTGGTGCTCTGCGAAGGCGCCCTGCGCGGCGAAATCGGCCGCGATCAGGCCAATGAATCCAACCTGCTGCAACTGGCTTTGCCGCGCCACCGCGCTGACGGCGTGGCGAACTGAGAGGTGACTATGATGACAACCCAAAACGAAACCCTGCCCAAAGAGCGCAAACCTCTGGACATGCGCCGCTTCCTCGACGACTGGGTCATGCTGCTGGCGGCCGTGGGCATTTTTGTCGCCTGCACCTTGCTGATCGACAACTTCCTTTCGCCGCTGAACATGCGCGGATTGGGCTTGGCGATTTCCACCACCGGGATCGCCGCGTGCACGATGTTGTACTGCCTGGCGTCGGGGCATTTCGACTTGTCGGTCGGCTCGGTGATTGCCTGCGCCGGGGTAGTTGCGGCGGTGGTGATGCGCGACACCAATAGCGTGTTTCTCGGTGTCAGCGCGGCGCTGGTGATGGGCCTGATTGTCGGGTTGATCAACGGCATCGTGATTGCCAAGTTGCGCGTCAACGCCTTGATCACGACGTTGGCGACCATGCAGATTGTTCGCGGTCTGGCTTACATTTTTGCCAACGGCAAAGCGGTGGGCGTGTCGCAGGAATCATTCTTCGTCTTCGGTAACGGCCAGCTGTTTGGCGTGCCGGTGCCGATTCTGATCACCATTGTTTGCTTCCTGTTTTTTGGTTGGCTGTTGAATTACACCACCTACGGGCGCAACACCATGGCCATTGGTGGCAATCAGGAAGCGGCGTTGCTCGCGGGTGTGAACGTTGATCGGACCAAGATCATTATCTTTGCCGTGCACGGTGTGATCGGTGCGCTGGCCGGGGTGATTCTGGCGTCGCGAATGACCTCTGGGCAGCCGATGATAGGTCAGGGATTTGAGCTGACGGTGATCTCGGCTTGCGTGTTGGGCGGGGTGTCGTTGAGCGGTGGGATCGGCATGATTCGGCATGTGATTGCCGGGGTGTTGATTTTGGCGATCATTGAGAATGCGATGAACCTGAAGAACATTGATACCTTCTACCAATATGTTATCCGTGGTTCGATCCTGCTGTTGGCCGTCGTCATCGACCGTCTGAAACAACGCTAAAAATCAAGAGCCCCTCATCGGAACGCCGCCCGCCCAGCCCTCTCCCGGAGGGAGAGGGGGCCGACCGGGGTGCTTTGCGTCCTGCATCGACCTGAAAGACCTAGTCGATTATGGATTCGGCAAAGTACTTTCAGGTCGATTGTGGATTCGGCGAAGCACTTTCAGGTCGGCGTACTTCTTGAGCATCCCCCATTCAGTCCCCTCTCCCTTCGGGAGAGGGCTAGGGTGAGGGGCTTTTGATTCTCCCGCCTTTCGTCACTCTCGCTAAATATCCCTTGCCCGCCCACGCTAGTTTCGGGTATCAATTTGTACATGATTAGACAGGTACGATTTGACAAGAAACAACGGGTGGTCGACGAACTCGTCCGACGCATCGAAAGCGGCCTCATGGAGGACGGCTTTCTGTTGCCCGGCGAACATCAGTTGGCTCAAGAATTCAAAGTCAGCCGAGGCACGCTGCGCGAAGCGCTGGCCGAACTGAAACGGCGCAATTACATCGCCACGCAAAGCGGCGTCGGCTCCATCGTCACTTTCGACGGTGTCGCGCTCGACCAGCGCAGCGGCTGGGCGCAGGCGCTGGCCGACAGCGGCGCGCTGATCAATACCGAAGTGCTGCGTCTGGAAGCCGTGACCCGGCCCGATCTGCTCTCGCGGTTCGGCACTGACCAATTCATTACCCTCGACCGCCGTCGGCGCTCCAACGACGGCACGCTGGTCTCTCTCGAACGCTCTTTGATGCCGGCCACCGGCGGCCTGGAAAGCCTGCCGCGTGTCGGCCTGATCGACAATTCCCTGACCATCACCTTGGCCGCTTACGGCTACATCGGCGAACGCGGTGATCAGTGGATCGGTGCCGAGCCGTTGAATGCCGAAGACGCCGAATTGCTCGGGCGCCCGGTCGGCACGGTTTTCCTCAAGGCGTTGCGCACCACCTACGATCGCCAGAACCGTTTTATGGAGCTGGTCGAAAGCCTGCTCGACCCGGTGCATTTCCGTTTGCACCTGCAATTTGGAGAATCGAAATGACCGCGCTCAACCGTGCCCTTGGTGCTTTCTATGGCCTGGCCCTCGGTGATGCGCTGGGCATGCCGACGCAATCGCTGAACCGCGAAACCATCAAGACCCGCTTCGGCACAATCACCGATCTGCAGGATGCAGGTCCCTTGCAACCCATCGCCGCAAACATGCCCAAAGGCTCGATCACCGACGACACTGAACAAGCCATTCTGGTCGGTGAGTTGCTGGTCGAAGGCAAAGGCCGCATCGAACCGGCGATCCTCGCGCAACGCTTGATCGAGTGGGAGGCCGAGATGCAGGCCAAGGGCTCGCAGGACTTGCTCGGGCCGTCGACCAAGCGCGCCATCGAAATGATCCTCGCCGGCCATTCGCCGGAAGAGGCCGGACGCTACGGCACCACTAACGGCGCGGCCATGCGCATTACGCCGGTAGGGATCGCGGCGGATGTTGCCGATCCTCAGCGGTTTATCGCAGCGGTGGTACAGGCCTGTCAGGTCACCCACAACACCACGCTGGGGATTTCCAGTGCGGCGGCGGTGGCAGCGGTGGTATCTGCCGGCATCAATGGCATGGACCTGGGCGAGGCGTTGAACCTCGGCCAGCACATCGCTCAGCAAGCCGAGGCGCACGGGCACTGGGTGGCCGGTGGGCGCATTGCCTCGCGAATCAGTTGGGCGCGCACCATCAGTGTCGATAGCGACAAGGCTTTGCTGGCGGATCTGCTCTATGACGTGATCGGTACTTCGGTGGCGTCGCAGGAATCGGTGGTGGTCTCCTTTGCCCTGGCGCAGCAAGTGGCCGTCGGCGAGATGAGCGCGTTTGATGCGTTGTGCATGGCCGCCAGTCTTGGCGGTGACACTGACACCATCGCGGCGATTCTTGGCGCGATGCTTGGGGCCTGCCTGGGGCTTGAGAGTTGGCCTGCCGAGATGATCGAGACGGTTAGGGCCGTTAATCATCTGGAGCTTGAGCCGTTGGTGCAGGGGCTGTTGGCGTTGCGCTGAGTGAAATGACGCCATCGCTGGCAAGCCAGCTCCCACAGGTTTTTGCTGTGAACACACATTTGTGTACACCCTGATCCCTGTGGGAGCTGGCTTGCCAGCGATAGGCGCACCGCATAATCGAATTTACAACCCGCAATGGATCGCGCAGACAGGCCGAGGACGGCCGCGATGTCTTGTCGTTTTGCATCATTGCCACAACCACAAAAAAGGCAAACAGGAGCACCTTCATGAGTTCATCAACCGTCGGGCAAAGCGCCGGGCAACTGGAAACCCGCGGCATCGAACCGGTACCGGAAGCCGAGTGCAACGGGCATCCGCTGCAACTGTTCTGGGTCTGGTTCGCCGCTAACATCTCCATCCTCGGTCTGCCACTGGGCGCCACGCTGGTCGCATTTCGCGGGTTGGCGATCTGGCAGGCGATCATCGTCGCGATCATCGGTGCTGCCGGTTCGTTCGCGGTGGTCGGGATCATCTCGATTGCCGGTCGCCGTGGCCGCGCGCCGAGCCTGACCTTGTCGCGGGCGATCTTCGGCGTACGCGGCAATATCGGCCCGACACTGGTCTCGCTGATGTCGCGTCTCGGTTGGGAAACGGTCAACACCACCACCGCTGCATTTGTGCTGTTGTCGCTGTGCTCGATCCTGTTCGGCTCGCCAGTGGAAGCGAAAAGTGCGCCGATACTGACGCTGATCTTCATCGCGATTTTCGTGCTGCTGACTCTGTCGGTATCCGGCCTCGGCCACGCGACGCTGCTGGTGATCCAGAAGTGGGCCACTTACGTGTTCGGCGCGCTGAACATTCTCGTCGGTGGTTTCCTTTGCGCGACCATCGACTGGAGCGCGGTATTCAACGCCACGCCCGCGCCGATGAGCGCAATGATCATCGGCATTGGCACCATGGCCGCCGGCACTGGCATAGGTTGGGCCAACGCTGGCGCCGACATGTCGCGCTATCAGCATCGCAGCGTCAAAGCCGTGCGTTTGGTTGCATCAGCAGCGTTCGGTGCGGGCATTCCGCTGGTGCTGTTGATTACCCTCGGCGGTCTGCTGTCGGTGGGCAACAACGACCTCGCTTCGGCGACTGACCCGATCGTGGCGATCCGCGACATGCTGCCAACGTGGATGGCCGTGCCGTACCTGATCACCGCGTTCGGTGGCTTGTTGCTGTCGAACAACCTGTCGGTGTACTCCGCCGGTCTGACCACGCTGACCCTTGGCCTGAAGGTCAAACGCGTCTACGCCGTGGTAGTGGATATCGTCGCGATCTTCGCCGGTTCGATCTACTTCATGCTGATCGCCGACAGTTTCTACGGCCCGTTCATTACCTTTATTTCCCTGCTGGCGGTGCCGATCACCGCGTGGGTCGGGATCTTCGTCGTTGACCTGATTCACCGTCATTACTACAGCCCGAAAGACCTGCTCGACGTCAGCCCGAGCAGCGCCTACTGGTATCGCGGCGGCATCGAGTGGCGCGCGTTCGGCGCCTGGGCGATTGCCATCGTCCTTGGCTTCAGTTTCACCACCATTGGCACCACTGCTGAAAACGTCTGGTTCAAAGGCTTCCTGTCCGACTCTTGGCTGGGCCACAACGGCCTCGGCTGGATCGTGACCTTCGTGGTCGCCGGTGGCATTTACTTTGTCCTCGGCGGGGCGAAAGACCGCCGCGCCGCGCAAACCGAGAATGCTCATGCCTAAGATGTTGCACACCGGCCAGGTCATTATCGACCTGGTCATGGCCGTGGATAAGCTGCCGCAGATTGGCGGTGACGTGCTGGCGCAGTCGGCCGGTTTCGAAGCAGGCGGCGGGTTCAATGTGATGGCGGCAGCGGTGCGTAATGGCCTGCCGGTGGTTTATCTGGGCTGGCATGGCAGCGGGCGTTTCGGCGATCTGGCGCGACAGGCGATGAACGTTGAAGGCATTCAGATCGGCATTCCTGAACCTGCGCAGCGCGACACGGGGTTGTGTGTGGCGCTGACCGATGCGTCGGCCGAGCGCAGCTTCATTTCCTATATCGGCGCTGAAGGTGAGGTGACCGAAGAGGATCTGAACAGCGTCGCGGCCGAGGCGGGCGATTACGTTTATCTGAGCGGCTACAGTCTGCTCCACGAGGGTAAGGCGCAGGCGTTGCTCGATTGGACATTGGCGTTGCCGGCGACAATCAACGTGGTGTTCGATCCCGGCCCGCTAGTTGAATCGCCGGACTCGCCGCTGATGCAGGCGTTGCTGCCGCGCATCGATGTGTGGACCAGCAACAGTGTTGAAGCGCTGCGGTTTACCGGCGCTGAAGACATCGCGGTCGCGCTTGATCGTCTCGCTGAGCATCTGCCCAGCGACGTGCTGATGGTTGTGCGTGACGGGCCGCAAGGCTGCTGGATTCATCAAGGTGACGAGCGTCGGCATGTGCCGGGGTTTGCTGTGAAAGCGGTGGACAGCAATGGTGCCGGCGATGCCCATGCCGGCGTCTTTGTCGCGGGACTGGCGCAGGGTTTGACCGCGCATGAAGCTGCGCGGCGGGCGAATGCGGCAGCGGCTTTGGCCGTGACACGTTGGGGGCCGGCGACTTCGCCGGGTGCGGCTGAGGTGGATGCGTTTATCCGCGAGTCCGGCGGCGCCTGATCTACCGCCATCGCTGGCAAGCCAGCTCCCACAAGTTTTTGTGGTGAACACACATTTGTGTACAACCCGGTTTCTGTGGGAGCTGGCTTGCCAGCGATTAGGCCATCAGCTTCAAATCAAAACTTGAATTGGCCGCTCGCCGCATCAGCAGCGAGCGGCTTCATCACTACTGCAGATCCAGCTTGCGCGCCGCTTCAACGCCAGCGGCACTGAGCTTGATCGGCAGGTTCAACGAATGTTCGCCAGCCTCGTTGCAGGTCACATGCCCGTGGTGAATCAGTCCACGATCCTGCAAAGCGGCGAGGGCGCTGGCCACGACTTTCTCGCCCCGGTAATTGTCCAACACTTCCTTGCCCAGTCCACTCGGATGAGCATGCAGCAGGCGGGTGAGGACTTCTTTTTCCAGGTTTTTATCGACGTTCATGGTTACCTCTTCATTGGATTGAATAGGACGCTCGCGTCGGCGAACTACTGACCGGAGCCTTCGGAACCGGAGCCACCTGTGGTGGTTTTTGAGCCAACGCCGGGGCCCGCATTGTCAGGCGTGGCGGGGGCGTCGGGAGTGTTCATCCCGCCCTGACGACCCGGGTCACTGCCCTGGGTGCGCGGATCAGTACCGGTGGCGGGAGGCTGATTGATCAAAGGCACGCCCGAGCCATCGGTGTTCATACCGGGGGCACTGTTGATGGCGGGGGCGCGTGGCGGGGTCGGGTCGGTAGGGCCAGTGCCCGCAGCCGTGGCGGATGCGGCGAAAACCGCAGGGCAGAGCAGGGCGCTGAATACGAAAGCGGTCAACCTTGACGGGATCATAGGGCGTCTCCAGTGATTGGAATCCTTACCTGTCGTTGGTCTGCCCTCTGAGCGGTTTGGTGCCTGATGAACGACGAACGGTCTAAATCGCTGGTACGGTTTTGACATTCAGTCGACGCCAGAGCAGACGACCAAGGGTGATCAGCCAGTTCATCAATGCCACTACCAACACAGTGTGTAAAAGCGTTGCCATGCCGTGTTCGACGATGATTTTGCCAGCGAGCAACGGGAAGCCGAATACGCCGATAAAGTACGCCAGACTGAACAGCAACAGCGCCTGTGATGTGGTGCCGGCCGGTGCTTCGTTGGCGGCCAGACCGTTGATCACCGAATAGGTCAGGCCATAACCAACACCCAGCAGCACTGCCGCCAGCAGGTAAGTGAACCCGCCGTGCACGCCGAACGCGAACAGCACAATCGAACTCAACATCAACCCTGACAGCAGGCTCGACGCGCGCAACGGGTCACGCTTGACCACATACCCCGCGATCAACATTCGACTGCTGATCGCCGCACTCATGAAGCCCAGAAAGAACAATGAATAATCCAGCGAGCGCGCAGCGGCATAGCTGGTCTGAAAGCTCGACAGGCCACCGAATACGCAACCGCCGAGACCGACCATGATGATCGGGAACACGGCGCGCGAGCCCAGCACTTGAGTGGTTGCTTGCCAGCTGATTTTCGCGGTGGTTGTCGCCTGTGTGCTTTTCAGTTTTGCGCCGAGTTGCCAGAACAGCAGCGCGCCGATCAGGCTTGCCAGCGCCGCCAGATAAAACGCCGAGGTCACAGGCATACCCAACGCACTGGCGGCGCGCCCGAGTAACGGGCCGCTGCCGATGCCAGTCATCATGCTGCCCGACAGCAACGCGAAATACCTGGCCCGTTGCGCCGGCGTCACCAGACTGGCAACGATGATCGGTCCCAAGGTGTAAAACACCCCCCAGCCCAGGCCCAGTAACAAACCAAAAAACAACAGCAGATGACCGAATCCCGGCGTCATTGCAAAGCCCAGACTCGCCGCCACCAGCAACAGACCAAACAGGGCAATCGAACGCGCCGCACCGAGCCAGTCCGACAGATGCCCGGACACCAGCACTGCGACAAACGTACTGAGCATCGCCGCCGAAATCACGCTGCCGGCATCGTGTTCATTGCCGCCGCGTGCACCGATCAACAGCGACAGCAAAAACGTCGAGCCATAGGACAACGACAGCAGATAACTCGCGAGGCAGAACAAGCCGAACAGCTTGCCTGATACCTGGGGTGATGCTTGCGACATGACGCGGTTCCTTGACCGGAAATTCAGCGTCATCTGTTTAGCACGCCAGGTGAGCGGGTTAGGTCTGAAGTTGGCGAAGTCAGGTTCAGCGCACGCCGGAGTAACGGCTTAAACGATGCCAATCTCTTCCTTGAACTGTTCCATGAAACCCTTCAGACGTTGATGACGGACCTGCGCAAGACGCTGGCCGGCGGTGGTCTGAAAACCGTCGGCGAGGTGCAGCAGTTTGGTCTGGAAATGATCGAGGCAAAAACGCGTGTCATCGTAATCGCGTTGTTTCGCTTCGGGATCCTGCGGGTCGTACAGCGCCGAACCCACGCGCCCGGCGATGTAGAAAGTGCGGGCGACGCCAAGCATGCCGAGTGAGTCGAGCCGATCGGCGTCCTGGACGATTTTCGCTTCGAGGGTGAGCGGGGTTATGTTGGCGGAGAAACTGTGGGCTTCGATGGCGTGGGCGACGGCGGCGATTTTCTCTTCGGACCAGTTCAGATCGGCCAGCACTGACGAAGCTTTATCTGCCGCCAGCCGCGAAGCCTGCGAACGCAGTGGCGAATTCTTCTCGACGGCCACGCAATCGTGCAAGAGCACGGCGGCCAACAACACCTCAAGATCACCGCCTTCTTCTTCATGCAGCGTACGCACGTTGTGCCAGACCCGTTGCAGGTGGGCGAGGTCGTGAGCGCCGTCGTCGGACGGCTCCAATGCGTAAGGCAGTAACTCTGCTGCCAGTGCCGCCACCGGTGTAAAAAACTCAAGGTTCATAAACATCCTTTTAGACTGTCGAAGTCACTGTGTGAGAGCGAGCCTGCTCGCGAATGCTGTCTGTCAATCAACAATGCAGGTGACTGAAAGGACGCTTTCGCGAGCAGGCTCGCTTCCACAGGGGACTGCTGTTTTTGCAACATTGCGCAGGGTAGTGTGTGTTTTGCCATGTGACGAGCGCCGCGCACCGTCTTAGTATGGCGTTTTCCTTTTTCCGACAAGGCCCGTCCATGACGATCGAAATCCGCCCGGCGACCCCCAGCGATGCCCCGCAAATCCTCGCCTTCATCACTGAACTCGCCGATTTCGAAAAGGCCCGTCACGAAGTCATCGCCAGCGTCGCCGACATCGAACGCAGCCTGTTCGGCGAAGGCGCCACCGCCCACGGTCTGATCTGCCTGCGGGATGGTCTGCCGATCGGTTTCGCGGTGTTTTTCTTCAGCTATTCGACCTGGCTCGGCAGCAATTGCCTGTACCTTGAAGACCTCTACATCACCCCGGAGCAACGCGGCGGCGGTGCCGGCAAAACCCTGTTGCGCCACCTGGCAAAAATCGCCTGCGACAACGACTGCGGCCGCTTCGAATGGAGCGTGCTCGACTGGAACACGCCGGCGATCGAATTCTACAAATCCCTCGGCGCGCAACCTCAGGAAGAGTGGGTGCGCTACCGCATGGATGGCCAGGTTTTGCGTGAGTTTGCCGAGGGTTGAACACGATGATGGCAATCCGGCAGTAATTCGATTGTCGCCAGCGCTCTAGTCCGGCATTCTACGCGCCATTTTTGCGCGCTCACGGACGACACCTGCAATGCCTCTGGCACAACTTCTCCACGCCCGTGGAGCCTTCGCTGCGTCAACGAGTGACCGGCGATGAGCGGACTACGGGCGACAATGCGTCTGTATGGCCTAGTGAAAAACTCAGGCTCGAGCGACAACCCCCAGCGCCAACCGGTCGACATTCTGTGCATGACAAACCGCATGGGCGGCAGCGCCATTCGTGCGTTCGTGTCACGCCTCGATGCTGAGTTGATGACGCGCAGTGCCGGGCTCGCCGATTACCGCGTGATACCGCTGCGCACTTTCGATCCGACGGCGTTTATCGACGCCCATCAAGGCTGGCTGATGCTGCACATTTGCTGTGGTTTCGTCGCCCCTGCCGGGCATTCGCTGCTCAAGGACGGCGGGTTGATGCCGATGGGCTGGTACGTCTATTCCGAGATCGGCCAGTGGACGGCCCAGCATCATCTCGACCTCGGCGCACAAATGGCCGAACTGCTGCAATCGACTTACGAGCGTAATCACCTGCGCAACTACAACGCCTGGCTCAACGAACTCGACGACGCCTCGCCGGCCGAACTGGCCTGGCAAACCGACGAAGCCTGGCGACACCTGCAAACCGCCGCATCACCCGACAGCCGTGAGCATTGCCACGCCCTGTTCGACCCCGTCGACAACCGCTGGCGGTTCGCCGCGACCGACATCGATATTTATCAGCCGCACCCGGAACCCCTGAAGCAAGGAGCTTTGAATTGAGTGGTAAACCCGCTGCACGCGTCACCGACCCTACCGCCTGCCCATTGCCAGGCCATGGCACCAACCCGATTGCCTCCGGCTCGCCGAACGTCTTCTTCGACGGCCTCGCCGCCGCGCGCATGACCGATAAATCGGCGTGCGGCAGTCCGATTACCGGGGCAGTTTCCGGCACCGTTTTTATCAACGGCTTGAATGCCGCCACGCTCGACAGCACCGGAGGCCACGGCAATGTCGTGGTGGGTGGCTCGGGGACGGTGATTATCGGCCAGAGTGGCGGAGGGGCAGCGTTTAGTGGGCTGTTGCCGATGCCGGTGCATTTTACGGACAGGTTGCAAGTGGTTAACGAGGCGACTGGCGAGCCTATCCCCGATCATCCGTATGCGATCCAGCGAGGTGATGGGCGCATAGAACATGGCATCACCAATGAGCAGGGCTTTACCCATATGGTGAGTTCTCACTTGGCTGAAACTATTAAATTGTTTGTAGAGTGATCGAAATGGAAGTCGAAAATCCTGCACTCAGAGACTGCAAAACTGAAGTGGCTGGCCATGAGTTGACCTGCAAGACTGACCAGAGCGTCAAGCAAGTTACTGTCAAAGTGAAAAAGGTAGCCGTTTTCTTTATTGGCGGTGCTGGGGATAAAGAGGAGTATTATCAGAATGAACCTCCTCATCATAACGTGCAAAATGCGTGGAATCAGTTGTCGAACAGACTGTCTCCGGAACAAAAGCTCGACGTTAATTTACCTTATATAAGCTATAAGGATGTTCGCGGTGAGAAGGATATCGAGAAGTATGTAATACGCCCGTTAAAAGGTGATAAGACGGTTTATCTTGTGATTGTTGGTCATAGCCTTGGGGGGTGGAATGGTGCACATTTGACCTCGATTTTGAAAGAACGAGGTTATACAGTCAAGATGTTGGTAACACTCGATCCTGTTGGCGGTGGTACAGGTGTATGGATGTTCTCTGATATCTATTTTACGACGCCAAAGCCCGTGGCAGATTACTGGATAAATATATTGGCATCCCCCAAGGAAAAAGACGATTCAGATACTGTTGCCAGTTTGGGAGAGCGCTGGATCATGACATCTGGACCGAATATAAATGAGGCGGTCAGTGCGAATCACCGGCAAGCAGGTATGCTGTTCGCCTCCAAACTTCAAAGTGGAAAGTCTGCGTGCGATATAGTTTATGAGCGAGTGACTCAATATTTGGAATCGAAAAAATGATACGACTATTTATTGTGCTGACGATGCTTCTATGTAGTTCTTGTGCCAAGCGGTCGATTCTTCCTGATACCGAGATTGAATTCATTTCTGTCGCTACAGGGGGCGATAGTTTGTCTTGGAGTGTTCGCTTTAGTTCGAAGACCGATGTGTTGAATTTTTTTAAGGATGCGACGGGAGAAACACAGTTGGGTGAAACATTGTTTTGCTCTCTGGATAAAGAGCTTGAATTTGAAAACTCCGATAAATTGACTAATTATTTTGTTGGTAATCTTGTTGAGGTTGACGCCGATAAGTCTGGTTTAGACCATATTTATACGTCTAGATTGTCCGCAGTGAGAAAGGAGGATGAGGGCGTTTCAAATGTTTTCATGAGCGCGGAAGAACTGCTGGCATTATTAAATGAACGTAACGCCGTCTCTTGCAGAGTGTTTACCTCAGCTTACTCATTCGGGGGATACTATTCGAAGTCAATGCTGATTCCAGCAACTGACCTCGTACACGTCATTGAACAGCAGCGCGTGCAATGATTGCTATATCCCATAATGTGGGATGCAAAATTACATATTGAGATTTCCCGTCTGAGAGGTCTATAGTCCGTCGCACTCACTGCCAAAAACAAAACAGGTGAAGCGATGCTGGCGCAATTGATCGCGCTCGATTGGGGGACGACCTCATTACGTGCTTACAAACTCGCAGCGGACGGTGTGGTGCTGGAGCAGCGCGCGCTGTCGTCCGGGATCATGCAACTGCCGAAGACTCCGCGAGTCATCAACGGTCGCGAATGCGCCGATGGTTTTGAACTGGCGTTCGACGAGGCGTGCGGCGACTGGCTCGATGCGCAGCCGAATCTACCGGTGATAGCTTGCGGCATGGTCGGCAGTGCACAGGGCTGGCGTGAAGCAGCCTACTGCGAGACGCCGACGAACGTCGCCAATCTCGGAAACTCCCTACAAACAATTGTCAGCCTGCGCGGCACCCGCGTGCATATCGTGCCGGGTGTGATTCAGCGTTCGCGCCTGCCGAATGTGATGCGCGGCGAAGAAACCCAAGTGCTCGGCGTGCTGCAGAATCTGCCGATTGAGGCGGGTGTTGATCTGTTGATCGGTCTGCCGGGCAGTCATTCGAAATGGGTGGACGTCGTCGATGGCTGCATCACCCATTTCGACACGTTCATGACCGGCGAAGTGTTCGCCGTGCTCAGTGAACACAGCATTCTCGGCCGTACCCTGAAGCAGGGGGCGGCGTTCGATGCTCTGGCGTTTGACCGTGGTGTGCAGGTTGCGCAGTCGGTGGACGGCGAACTCGGCGTGCTGTCGACGTTGTTCAGTGCCCGTACCTTGGGCCTGACCGGCGAACTCAGCCCGACCGCGCAGGCGGATTATCTGTCCGGCCTGATGATCGGCCATGAACTGGCGGCGCTCGCCACGGTTCAGCGGCGTCGCCGCAACAACCCGAATCTCCCTTCGATCATCCTCATCGGCAACGCGCAACTCTGCACGCGCTACAGCCGTGCCCTCGCTGCCTGCGGTTTCGCCAACGTGACGCTGGCCGAACAGGCCACCGAGCGTGGTCTGTGGCAACTGGCGCTGGCCGCCGGACTGATCGATTCCTCATCCCGTTAACCCTGACTGGAGGCCTGACATGCTCAAGCAAGCATTGGCGCAAAACGGTCTGATCGCGATTCTGCGTGGCCTGCATCCGCAGGAAGCCGCCGCTGTCGGAGAAGTCCTGTATGCGGCTGGATTTCGCGTCATCGAAGTACCGCTCAATTCCCCTTCGCCGTACGAAAGTATCCGCATCCTGCGCACGACCTTGCCCGCCGATTGCCTGATCGGTGCCGGCACGGTGCTGACCCCGGAGCAGGTCGAGCTCGTGAAAGAGGCCGGCGGCCAAGTGATCGTCATGCCGCACAGCGATGCCAAGGTCTTGCGCGCGGCGAAAGCGGCGGGGCTGTTTCTGTCGCCGGGCGTCGCCACGCCGACCGAGGCCTTCGCGGCACTGGAGGAGGGCGCGGACATTCTCAAGTTGTTCCCGGCCGAGCAAATGGGCCCGGCGGTCGTCAAAGCCTGGCTCGCAGTGTTGCCGACGGGAACGGTACTGGCGCCGGTCGGCGGCATCACCCCGGACAATATGCAGGCGTTTATCGATGCCGGTGTGAAAGGTTTTGGCCTCGGTTCGGGCCTGTTCAAACCGGGCATGACCCCGGAGCAAGTGGCGGTGAATGCCAAGGCCTACGTGGCCGCGTGGAAGGCCCTTCGCTAAGACTTTTTGGCGCTGCGTGCGCTGCATCTACAAGAGAGACAAAAAAGATGAAAATCACCAAACTCACCACCTTCATCGTCCCGCCGCGTTGGTGTTTCCTCAAAGTCGAAACCGACGAAGGCGTGACCGGTTGGGGCGAACCCGTGGTTGAAGGGCGCGCGCATACCGTCGCAGCTGCCGTTGAAGAATTGTCCGACTACCTGATCGGCAAAGACCCACGCAACATCGAAGACATCTGGACTGTGCTCTATCGCGGCGGTTTCTACCGTGGCGGTGCGATCCACATGAGCGCGCTGGCGGGTATCGATCAGGCGTTGTGGGACATCAAGGGCAAGGCCCTTGGCGTGTCGGTGAGTGATCTGCTCGGTGGTCAGGTGCGTGACAAGATTCGCGTGTATTCGTGGATTGGCGGCGACCGTCCAGCGGACACCGCGCGTGCGGCGAAAGAGGCGGTGAGCCGTGGTTTTACTGCGGTGAAAATGAACGGCACCGAAGAACTGCAATTCCTCGATACCTTCGAGAAAGTCGATCTGGCGCTGGCCAACGTCGCCGCCGTACGTGACGCGGTCGGGCCGAACGTCGGTATCGGCGTCGACTTCCATGGCCGCGTGCACAAGCCGATGGCCAAGGTGCTGATGAAGGAACTCGACCCGTACAAACTGATGTTTATCGAAGAGCCGGTGCTCAGCGAAAACTATGAAGCGTTGAAAGAGCTGGCGCCGTTGACCAGCACACCGATTGCTCTGGGTGAGCGGCTGTTCTCGCGTTGGGACTTTAAACGCGTGTTGAGCGAAGGTTACGTCGACATCATCCAGCCGGATGCCTCCCACGCGGGCGGCATCACCGAAACCCGCAAGATCGCCAACATGGCCGAGGCCTACGATGTGGCACTGGCGCTGCACTGCCCGTTGGGGCCGATTGCGCTGGCGGCGTGTTTGCAATTGGACGCGGCTTGTTACAACGCGTTTATCCAGGAGCAGAGCCTGGGCATCCATTACAACGAGAGCAACGACTTGCTCGACTACGTGAAGGATCCGCGGGTGTTCGATTACGACAAAGGTTTTGTGAAGATTCCGAACGGCCCGGGGTTGGGCATTGAGATCAACGAAGAATATGTGATCGAGCGCGCAGCGGTCGGGCATCGCTGGCGCAACCCGATCTGGCGTCATGCCGATGGCAGTTTTGCCGAGTGGTGAGTCGTCCCTGACACACCCGATGAGATCGTTCCCACGCTCTGAGTGGGAATGCCTCAATGGACGCTCTGCGTGCGCTTTTGGGACGCAGAGCGTCCCGGGCTGCATTCCCACGCGGAGCGTGGGAACGATCAGGCCTCAGGCCGACCTCAATAAACATAAAAAGAGGCTCTCCCCATGCAACCGCAAACCCTCACCGGGCAGGCGTCTTTAGTCACGCCCAGCCGTAAGCGTTTTTTCATCATGGTGTTGCTGTTTATCACCGTGGTCATCAACTACCTCGACCGCAGCAACCTGTCGATTGCTGCGCCGGCGCTGACCAGTGAGCTGGGCATCGATCCGATTCACGTCGGTCTGATTTTCTCCGCGTTCGGCTGGACTTACGCCGCGATGCAGATCCCCGGCGGCTGGTTGGTCGATCGCGTGCCACCGCGCATTCTTTACAGCGTCGCTTTGTTGTTGTGGTCTGTGGCTACGGTGATGCTCGGTTTCGCTGCGAGTTTCATCGCGTTGTTTGTATTGCGCATGGCGGTCGGTGCGCTGGAAGCGCCGGCTTATCCGATCAACAGCCGTGTGGTCACGACGTGGTTTCCCGAGCGGGAACGCGCCACGGCGATTGGTTTTTACACGTCGGGACAGTTCGTTGGTCTGGCATTTCTCACTCCGGTGCTCGCCTGGCTGCAACATGAATTCGGCTGGCACATGGTGTTCGTCGCAACAGGCGCTGTCGGCATTATCTGGGCGGCGATCTGGTACGCGGTGTATCGCGAGCCACGGGATTTCAAAGGCGCGAACGAAGCGGAAATCGACCTGATCCGCGAGGGCGGTGGTCTGGTTGATATTCAGCAAGAGTCGGCCAAGGTCAAAGCCAAATTCAGCTGGACCGATCTGGGCATCGTCCTGACCAAGCGCAAGTTGTGGGGTATCTACCTCGGCCAGTTCTGCCTGAACTCGACGCTGTGGTTTTTCCTGACGTGGTTCCCGACCTATCTGGTGAAATATCGCGGCATGGACTTCATCAAGTCCGGCCTGCTGGCGTCGCTGCCGTTTCTCGCCGCGTTCATCGGTGTGCTGTGTTCGGGGTTCTTTTCCGACTTCTTGATTCGTCGCGGCTACACCGTCGGGTTTGCGCGCAAGTTGCCGATCATTGGCGGGCTGCTTATTTCCACCTCGATCATCGGCGCCAACTTCGTTGAGTCGACGCCGCTGGTGATTGCCTTTCTGGCGTTGGCATTTTTCGGCAACGGTCTGGCCTCGATCACTTGGTCACTGGTGTCGACGTTAGCGCCAGCGCGGTTGTTGGGGCTGACTGGCGGGGTGTTCAATTTCATCGGCAACCTGTCGGCAATTGCTACGCCGATCGTCATCGGTTTCCTTGCCAGCGGCGATTCGTTCGCCCCGGCGATCACCTATATCGCGGTTCTCGCCTTGATCGGTGCTTTGTCCTACGTGCTGCTGGTCGGCAAGGTCGAGCGTATCGAGTTGTAGTGGTCTGCGTCGGGCGACCATAATGCCGCCCGTTCCTTCGCTCAACGGTAAAAGGCTGGATATGCAGGAAGACGCTCCGGAAAAAACCAAGGACGCCGCACCCACCGGCACCCAGACGCTATTGCGCGGTCTCGGCGTGGTGCAAGCGGTGGCCAGTGGCGCCCGCGATCTCAAGGAGATTGCCCGGCTGATCGGTACCACGCGCAGCACCACCCATCGACTGGCCAGTTGCCTGGTCGACGAGCGCTACCTGCGCGTGGTGCCGCAAGTCGGTTATCTGCTCGGACCGAAGCTGATCGAATTGGGTTTCCAGGCGCGTGAAGAGTTGCCGCTGGTGAGCCTGGCCGGGCCGTATCTGGACGAGTTGTCGGCGCTGACTGGTGACACCGTGCACTTGGGCATTCGCGAAGGCGATGAAGTGTTGTATCTGCTGAAAAATCCGGGGCGCAACGGCCCGGAAATGCGTTCGCGGGTCGGCCATCGCATGCCGCTGGCGCGCACCGGTATTGGTAAGGCATTGATGCTCGATGACTCACCGAAAGACTGGCAACGTCTGTACGACATCAGTCTGCCGGCAGGTGGGAAGAGTCAGTTCTGGCCGCAGCATCCTCAGCAGTCGTGGGAGCAGCTTGAGCAGCGTATGACCGAGTACGTCGCCGGGGGCTACGCCTTCGATCTGGAGGACAACGAACCGTCGATCCGCTGCGTGGCGGCGCCGATTCGGGATGCGAGCAAGGGCATCGTGGCGGCGATCAGTATCGCCAGCACCGTGCCGTACATGCCGCTGGAAAAAATGGCCGAGCTGATTCCCCTGATCAAAGAGGTCACAGCCCGGCTGTCGGCAGAGCTAGGCCTGAAGGTTTAAACCTTGAGCGTCGCCATGTCGATCACGAAGCGGTACTTCACGTCACCGGCAATCATCCGGGCGTAAGCCTCGTTGATCTGGCGGATGTCGAGCATTTCGATGTCGCAGGTGATGTTGTGCTCGGCGCAGAAATCCAGGACTTCCTGGGTTTCGGCGACGCCACCGATCAACGAGCCGGCCAGCACGCGACGGCTCATCACTAGTTTGCCGGCGTGTACCGGTGGATCAATCGGCTCGATCAGACCGACCAGAATGTGCACGCCGTCGAAGCGCAGGGTGTCGAGGTACGGGTTGAGATCGTGCTGCACCGGAATGGTGTCGAGCAGGAAGTCGAAGTAACCGGCAGCCGCTTTCATCTGCTCGGCGTCGGTGGAGACGATCACATGATCGGCACCCTGACGGCGGCCTTCTTCAGCCTTGCTTGCCGAACGGGTGAACAGCGTCACTTCGGCGCCCATGGCTTTGGCGAACTTGATGCCCATGTGGCCCAGACCGCCCATGCCGAGAATCCCGACCTTGTCGCCAGCCTTCACGCCGTAGTGCTTGAGCGGCGAGTAGGTGGTGATACCGGCGCAGAGGATTGGCGCGGCGCTGGCTAACGCCAGTTTTTCCGGAATGCGCACGACGAAGTGCTCGCTGACGACGATGCTGTCGGAATAACCGCCCATGGTGTTGCTGCCATCGACCCGATCCGGGGTGGCGTAGGTCATGGTCGGGCCTTCGAGGCAGTATTGCTCAAGGTTCGATTGGCACGCTTCGCAGGTGCGGCACGAGTCGACCATGCAGCCAACCCCGACCAGGTCGCCTACCTTGTGTTGAGTGACATTCGCACCGATCGCGGTGACTTTTCCGACGATCTCGTGGCCGGGCATCAGCGGGTAAACGGCGATACCCCATTCGTTGCGCGCCTGGTGGATATCGGAGTGGCAGACGCCGCAGTAAAGGATTTCGATCGCGACGTCATCGGCGCGCGGGCTGCGGCGTTCGAATTTCATCGGGGCGAGGGGGGTGGTGGCCGATTGGGCGGCATAACCGATGGCGGTGTACATGTGAAACCTCGCAAAAGCAGGAACAAGTGAGGCGGCGCATTCTGGGCGCCGACTGTCGGTCCGGCCATGACGATTCCTCCGGGTCTCATGCCTAATCCTCCGGCATGCGGGTTTGATCGGTCGCATTGGCAAAAGGATCTGCGATGATGCTTTCATCCCTTATTTTCGTGATTTTTTGTGAAGAGCAATTCGATGCAGTTGACCCGTCATCTTGATGCCAATGCGCGGCTGGTTTCGCTGATCGAGCCGCTGGCGCTGCGCGATGGTTATTCCCCGACCGGGTTGCCCGGTGTGCAAGTGTTGCGCGCCAGTTGCGACGTTGCCCGTGGCCCGCACATTTACGAACCGAGCCTGATGATCATCGCCCAGGGCAGCAAACTGGCGTTTCTCGGGCCGCGCACCATGGAGTACGGCGCCGGGCACTATCTGATTCAGGCGCTGCCGGTGCCGTTCGAATGCGAGACGTTTGCCTTGCCGGATGCGCCGTTGCTCGGTGTTTCGGTGGCGATTGATCGGGTGTTGCTCGGTGAGCTGGTGCTGGCCATGGGGCTGGCGCCGGGCCGGCATATCCCGGCGCAGACCCCGGAGTCGATGACCTCAGTGGTACTCGACGATGCCATGCGCGGTTGCGTCGAGCGCTTGCTGAGTTGCCTGCACGATCCGCTGGAATGCCAGATTCTTGGGCCGGCTCGGGTGCGTGAATTGTTGTTCACCGCGTTGCGCGGGCCGCAGGCGGATGTGTTGCGGGCATTGGTCGAGCAGCAAGGGCAATTCGCGCGGGTGGCGGCGTCGATCAGTCATCTGCATGCGCATTACACCGAGCCGTTGAACGTTGAAACGCTGGCCGGTTGCGCGAACATGAGCGTGTCGACCTTTCATGAGCATTTCAAACGCAGCACGTTGTTGTCGCCGGTGCAGTATCTGAAGCGCCTGAGGTTACTGAAGGCGCAGACGTTGTTGGTCGCCGAAGGCCTGGGTGTGGCGCAGGTGGCGCATCGGGTGGGGTATCAGAGTACGTCGCAGTTCAGCCGTGAATATAAGCGCTATTTCGAGCGCAGCCCGGGTGACGAGCGCGCTGCCTGAGGATTTTCACAATCCCTGTGGGAGCTGGCTTGCCAGCGATGAGGCCGGCACATTCAACATAGATGTCACCTGATCCACCGCCATCGCTGGCAAGCCAGCTCCCACAGGGAGTCAAGTGATGCAGTAAATTTTGGGCAACAAAAAGGCCCCCGATTCGGGAGCCTTGATGTTCAGCGGTTCGACTTACATGTTCGGGTAAGTCGGGCCGCCAGCGCCTTCCGGCGTGACCCAGGTGATGTTCTGCGAAGGGTCCTTGATGTCACAGGTCTTGCAGTGCACGCAGTTCTGGGCGTTGATCTGGAAGCGCTTCTCGCCGTCTTCCTTGGTGATCACTTCGTACACGCCGGCCGGGCAGTAGCGCTGCGCCGGTTCGTCGTACAGCGGCAAGTTCTTACTGATCGGGATGCTCGGGTCGGTCAGCTTCAGGTGGCAAGGTTGTTCTTCTTCGTGGTTGGTACCGGAGATGAACACCGAGCTGAGCTTGTCGAAGCTGAGTTTGCCGTCCGGCTTCGGATAGTCGATCTTCTTGCAGTCCGCCGCTAGCTTGAGGCAAGCGTAATCCGGCTTGGTGTCGTGCAGGGTGAACGGCAGTTTGCCGCCGAAGATGTTCTGATCCAGCCAGTTGAAACCGCCGCCAACGATGGCGCCGAACTTGTGGATCGCCGGGCCGAAGTTGCGGCTGGCGAACAGTTCGTCGTAGAGCCAGCTCTTCTTGAACGCGTCGACGTAAGTGGTCAGCTCTTCAGTGCCGTCCTTTTCTGCGAACAGCGCGTCAGCCACGGATTCTGCGGCGAGCATGCCGGACTTCATCGCAGTATGGCTGCCCTTGATCTTGGCGAAGTTCAGGGTGCCGAGGTCGCAACCGATCAGCGCGCCGCCCTTGAAGACCATTTTCGGCAGCGAGTTCAGGCCACCTTTGCAAATCGCGCGAGCGCCGTAACTGATGCGCTTGCCGCCTTCCAGATACTGGGCCAGCACCGGGTGATGCTTGAGGCGCTGGAACTCGTCGAACGGCGACAGGTAAGTGTTGCTGTAGGACAGGTCAACGATCAGACCAACCACCACCTGGTTGTTTTCCAGGTGATAGAGGAACGAGCCGCCGGTGTTTTCGGTGCCCATGATGTCCAGCGGCCAACCAGCGGTGTGCACCACCAGGCCTGGCTGATGTTTGGCCGGGTCGATTTCCCAGATTTCTTTCAGGCCGATGCCGTAGTGCTGGGCGTCGGCATCGCTGTCGAGGTTGTAGCGCTTGATCAGTTGCTTGCCGATGTGGCCACGGCAGCCTTCGGCGAACAGCGTGTACTTGCCACGCAGTTCCATGCCCGGGGTGTACAAGCCTTCTTTCGGGTTGCCTTCGCGGTCGACGCCCAGATCACCAGTGATGATCCCGCGCACTACGCCTTGTTCGTCGATCAGTGCTTCCTGAGCGGCGAAACCCGGGTAGATTTCCACGCCGAGGTTCTCGGCCTGCTGGGCGAGCCAGCGGCACAGGTTGCCGAGGGAGATAATGTAGTTGCCTTCGTTGTGCATGGTCTTGGGCACAAAGAAGTCAGGAATTTTCTGCGCGCTGTCGGCGTTTTTCAGTACGAAAATATCGTCGCGGGTCACTGGCGTGTTCAGCGGGGCGCCGAGTTCTTTCCAGTCCGGGAACAGTTCATTCAGAGCGCGTGGTTCGAACACGGCACCGGACAGGATGTGTGCGCCGACTTCGGAGCCTTTTTCGACCACGCAGACGCTGATTTCCTTACCGGCTTCGGCGGCCTTCTGCTTCAGACGGCAGGCGGCGGACAGGCCAGCGGGGCCGGCACCGACGATGACCACGTCGAATTCCATGTATTCGCGTTCCACAGGCTATCTCCTACTCAAGGCTCAACAGTTTTTTTTCTAATTTGGAGGTTTGATGTCGCATCCGCTATTCCTTTACGTTAACGTCAAGGGGAATATTGGAGTCCGACCTTTCTCTCTAGGCGGCGCATTATATCTACACCACTCCGAGCGTCCAATACAAACGTTTGTTTGAATTGGCTCCAGCCCAGAGAAATCAAAGAAGCGCGGCTTATGAATGGTCATTTTGCTGTATTGACCGGAATAGGCGTTCCGGTCAAGATACGGGCGGTTTTGCGCTCGTCGTAGGCAGACTGGCGGTTTCAAGAGCACGTCTAAAGACAGGGCACAGGCAGTAGAAGGTGATGCGCAGCGCAGGTCCGGCGCGCAGTTTACACAGCGTGAAGATCAATGACCCGTCGGTCACCCCTGACGAACGGTCGCAGGTCCTCCACCGTGCAGCCACCTGACACCCGAGTCGGCGTTTTTAGAGGTGCCCTTTAGCCTGATGAGCATCAACCGCCAGGTTCGCCTAGGCGACTTTCTTTTCACCGGAGAGTAACGAGGAATCCATGAAGGTTCTTGTAGCTGTCAAACGCGTTGTGGATTACAACGTCAAGGTTCGCGTCAAGGCGGACAATTCCGGCGTCGATCTCGCCAACGTCAAGATGTCGATGAACCCGTTCTGCGAAATCGCAGTGGAAGAAGCCGTACGCCTGAAAGAGAAAGGTGTTGCGACTGAAATCGTCGTCGTCTCCATCGGCCCGACCACCGCTCAGGAGCAACTGCGTACCGCACTGGCTCTGGGTGCCGACCGTGCCATCCTCGTCGAATCCACTGAAGATCTGACCTCGCTCGCCGTGGCCAAGCTGCTCAAGGCTGTGGTCGACAAGGAACAGCCGCAGCTGGTGATCCTCGGCAAGCAGGCCATCGACAGCGACAACAACCAGACCGGCCAGATGCTCGCTGCATTGAGCGGCTACGGTCAGGGCACGTTCGCCTCGAAAGTCGAAGTCTCCGGCGACAGCGTTGCCGTGACTCGTGAAATCGACGGCGGCGCGCAGACGGTTTCCCTGAAACTGCCGGCCATCGTCACCACCGACCTGCGTTTGAACGAGCCGCGCTACGCGTCCCTGCCAAACATCATGAAAGCCAAGAAGAAGCCTCTCGAAGTGCTGACTCCGGACGCTTTGGGCGTTTCCACCGCCTCCACCAACAAGACCCTGAAAGTCGAAGCGCCGGCTGCACGCAGCGCGGGCATCAAGGTTAAGTCGGTAGCTGAATTGGTCGAGAAACTGAAAAACGAAGCGAAGGTAATCTAAATGACTATCTTGGTTATTGCTGAACACGACAACAAAGTGCTGGCCCCGGCCACACTGAACACCGTGGCTGCTGCGGTCAAAATCGGCGGCGACGTCCACGTTCTGGTTGCAGGTCAAGGCGCTGGCGCCGTGGCTGAAGCCGCTGCGAAAATCGCTGGCGTGAGCAAAGTCCTCAACGCTGACAATGCCGCTTACGCGCATCAGCTGCCGGAAAACGTTGCGCCATTGGTTGCAGAGCTGGGCGCTGGCTACAGCCACATCCTGGCTGCCGCGACCTCCAACGGTAAAAACATCCTGCCGCGCGTTGCCGCGCAGCTGGACGTTGACCAGATCTCCGAGATCATCTCGGTCGAAAGCGCTGACACGTTCAAGCGTCCGATCTACGCCGGTAACGCTATCGCTACCGTGCAGTCGACCGCTGCGATCAAAGTGATCACTGTACGTGCTACCGGTTTCGACCCGGTTGCCGCTGAAGGTGGTTCGGCTGCCGTTGAAGCAGTTGCTGCTGCGCACAACGCTGGCACTTCCAGCTTCGTCAACGAAGAACTGGCCAAGTCCGATCGTCCTGAGCTGACCGCTGCCAAGATCGTCGTTTCCGGCGGCCGCGGCATGCAGAACGGCGACAACTTCAAACACCTGTACGCTCTGGCCGACAAGCTGGGCGCTGCTGTCGGTGCTTCGCGCGCCGCGGTCGACGCAGGTTTCGTACCGAACGACATGCAGGTCGGTCAGACCGGCAAGATTGTTGCGCCACAGCTGTACATTGCCGTCGGTATCTCCGGCGCGATCCAGCACTTGGCCGGTATGAAAGACTCCAAAGTGATCGTTGCGATCAACAAGGACGAAGAAGCGCCGATCTTCCAGGTGGCCGATTACGGTCTCGTGGCTGATCTGTTCGAAGCCGTCCCTGAGCTGGAGAAGCTGGTCTAATCCAGCGGCTTCACTTATAAAGAGCCCGACCTTTTGGTCGGGCTTTTTTTGTCTCGGATTTGAGTGGGAGTGTGTTGCCATGGATCTGCGCTGCGGATGGTTGTTGGGGTTGGCCCTGTTGCCGGGGTTGGCGATGGCCGCTGGCAAATGCGAGCGCCTCGTCGTCACCGGTAGCCCGGATGCGCCGCCGTACCTGTGGCAGGACCCGCAGAATCCCAAGCAGTTGATCGGTGCCAGCGCTGATCTGCTGCAACAAGTCGCCAAAGACCTCGGCATCAAAGTCGAATTGCTCTACGCCGGCAAACGTTCGCAAGCCCTCGATGAAGTGCGCAGCGGGCGCATGGACATGCTCGCCGACGCGCCGCTGACCCTCAATGAGCTGGAAAACCTCGACTACATCCATCCGCCGTTGCTGGAAAACGACTATCTGGTGTGGACCCGCAAAGGCTCGACGCTGGTCTACAGCGAGGCCAAAGACCTGCACGGTCACGTCGGTGCGTTGTCGGAAAAGTCTCGTATGACCCAGGCATTTGGCACTTTCGCCGAGCAGAATCTGACCCTGACCCGGACAGCCAACCTCACTCAGGCGCTACAGAAACTGCTCTTGGGCGAAGTGGAATATGTACTCGCCGGCCGATACTCGGGCATGGCCGCCGCGCAGGCATTGGGTATGGCCAATGACCTGTTGGTGTTCGAGCAACCGGTCGACCGGCCGGGGCTGTTCCTCGCGGTTTCGCATAACTCGGCATGCAACGATCCGTGGTTGCGCGGACAGTTGGCCAAAAAGATGACAGAATTGCCCGCGTCCGGACTGACGGAAGCCGCGCTGCAACGCAATATCGAGCGCTGGAAGGCGCAGCAGCAACAGCCGCCACAACCTGTCAGTGCCCCAAAACAGTAGGGATTCTTAGTGAGTATTCGACCTCTTTTCGCGGCTGTGGCCGTTCTGGCCCTGGCCGGTTGCGCGACCGATCCGGCACCCAATGAACAAATGCGCCTGACCGAGCAAGCCATCACCCAGGCCAAGGCTGTTGGCGCCACCGCCGATGAAGTGCCGGAAATGAAACTGGCCGAAACCAAGTACAACCGCGCCAAAGGCAACATGGCTGACCAGTCCTACCGGAATGCGCGCATGCGCTCCGAACAGGCCGAGCTGGATGCACGTCTGGCCGAAGCCAAAGTGCTGACGCAAAAAAGTCAAGAACAGGTGAATGTGCTTAACACCCGCATCGTCCGTCTGCGCAAGCAACTGGGAGATGCCCAATGAGCCTCAAGTCGAAAGTTGTAGGTGGCCTGATCCTCGTCGGTTGCGTCAGCCTGTACGGCTGCGCCGGTCAGCACAGCGAATCCGCTCTGCAGGAAGCCAGCGCCGACTTTCAGAAGGTCAAGGAAGACTCCAACGTGCTGCGCATCGCGCCGAAAGACGTGATCCGCGCCGGTGAGTCCCTGGCTCGTGCCGATCGCCTGTCGACCTATTGGGGCAGCGGTTCCGATGTTGTGCACTACGCCTACCTGAGCCAGCGCTACAGCGAAATCGCCCGCGAGCATACCAATCAGGTGCTCAATGAGGAGCGCGCAGCCAAACTTGAGCTGGAGCGTCAGCGCCTGCAACTGGCCTTGCGTGAATCGAAGTTGCTCAGCGTGCAGCAACAGGGCAAATGGCTGGAAGAACAGATCGTAGCACTGGCCACCACGCAGACCGACCGTGGTCTGGTGATGACCCTCGGCGATGTGCTGTTCGACACCGGTGAAGCGGAGCTGAAAAACTCGGCCAACCGTGTTGTGCTGAAAATCGTCCAGTTCCTGCAACTGAACCCCAAACGTGTAGTGCGCATCGAGGGCTACACCGACAGCACCGGCGGCAAACAGGAGAACCTCAAGCTGTCCCGTGACCGCGCGCAATCGGTGGCGGACGTGCTGATGGACCTGGGCATCGACGACAAACGCATTCAGGTCGAAGGCTACGGCGACGAATACCCGGTGGACGCCAACGCTTCCGAGCGTGGGCGGGCACAGAATCGTCGGGTTGAAATTGTCTTCTCCGATGAAAAAGGCCAGCTCGGCGCCGCCCGTTAAGGGTTGCGTCTCTGGAAAGCCCGGGCTGTCATGCAGTGCCGGGCTTTTTTACGTCTGTCGATTGGCTCGCAATCCGTACAGTAGGGGGCAGACACCGCACTGTATGGTCGAGTAATGTGGCAACTGTCCCAGTACACTTCTAAACTGTTCCGGTATTGTTTCACACAAGAATAAAATGCCCGTGAAATCGAGTGCTGCGTCATGACCAATCTCTTGCTCTACCAACGTATTGCTCAGCAACTGGCCGAAGACATCCGCCGTGGGGTCTATCAACCGGGGGAGCGCGTGCCTTCGGTACGCAAGATGAGTTCGCAGCTCAACGTCAGCCATGCGACGGTGTTGCAGGCCTACGCCAATCTCGAAGATCAGGGGCTGATTCGCGCACGTCCGCAGTCCGGATATTACGTACACCAAACGCCTGCGCTGACTGCACCGACACCGGACATTGCGCGGGTTGAACGTCCCGGTCTGGTCACTCGCAGCAGCATCATTCAACAGGTGCTGGTCGAATCACGCCGTGAAGGTGTGTTCCCGCTCGGCGCTGCCGTGCCAAGTGTCGATTACTTGCCGGTGCGCGCCTTGCATCAGCAACTGGCCAAGGTCACGCGTTTTCATAGCCCACGCGCCTTCAGCTACATGTTCAGCCCCGGTTTCGAACCGCTGCGCCGGCAAGTGGCGATCCGCATGCGTGATGCCGGTGTGGTGGTCGATCCGTCGGAAGTCGTGATCACCCACGGTTGCGTCGATGCTCTGCAGATGTCGTTGCGTGTGCTGACCCGTCCGGGCGATCTGATCGCTGCTGAGTCGCCGACCTATTACGGTTTGCTGCAACTGGCCGATCTGCTCGGCCTGAAAGTCATCGAAATCCCCAGCGATCCTGCCACCGGCATGAGCCTCGAAGCCTTGCAACTGGCGGCCAACCAGTGGTCGATCAAAGCGCTGGTGCTGACCACGCGCCTGAGCAATCCACTGGGCGGCACCATGCCCGAAGAGCGGCAGAAACAGTTGCTGCGTCTGGCCTCGGACTTCGACATCCAGATTGTCGAAGACGACATCTATGGCGAGTTGATGTTCGAGCAGGGCAAAACCAAAGCGCTCAAGGCTTATGACCGACTGGATCGGGTGATCTACTGTTCGAGCTTCTCCAAAACCTTGTCACCCGGTGTGCGCATCGGCTGGATGATCGCTGGCAAGTACCAGCAGGAAATCCAGCGACTGCAGACCTTCAGCACCCATTCGGCGTGCAGCGTGACGCAGATGGCGATTGCCGCTTATCTGGAAAACGGCGGTTATGACCGGCATTTACGGTACATCCGCCAGGAATACCGAAAAAACCTCAGTGCCTTCCAGTTGGCGGTGCAGCAGTACTTCCCCGAAGGCACGCAAATGACCCGGCCTACGGGCGGTTTCATCCTCTGGGTGAGCTTGCCGGGTAGGGTGAATACTCAGGAATTGCATGTGCGCGCCCTGCAGCAGGGCATCAGCATTGCGCCGGGACTGATCTTCAGTAATACCGAGCAGTTCAACCACTGTATCCGCCTGAACTGCGGGATTCCGTGGAACCGCGAGGCGGAGCGGGCGTTGATGACCCTTGGGTTGCTGGCGACGCAACTGTGTCAGGAAACCGCTGGCGGATTCTGAACGAGCGGTGGGTGATGCTTGTCTTGTGGCGCCCAACAAGCGAGCATATGGCCATCTGCCGTTTGCCACTGTTGGGTTCATGAAAGCGATTGCTCCTGCCGCTTGGGTTTTGCTGGGTTTGCTGATGATCGGTCATGCGCCTGGCGTCGTGGCCGCTGCGGCTCAGGAAAAACCGGCGGCGACGAGCCCGGCAAAAAAATACACGCCAGCGCAGAAGGCAACTCCCGCGAAGAAACCTCAGCAAAAAGTCATCAAGAAGCGCAAGCCAGTCGCCTCGAAATCGAAACCCGCCAGTGAAGTGGTAAAAACCAAGTTGCCTTCGGCCAAACTCGATTTGAGCCTGCCCAAGGACATGGTCGAGGAATTGAAGCCCAAGGGCACAGTTGAATTGCCCAAGCGCGAGCCGATCCTGCCGCAGATGTTTGGCGAGAAAAACAACGGATTCCAGCTCAACGGCCGCTTGCTCAGCAACGAAATGCAGTTGCAACTGCGCAATGAAGAGCGCCGTGAAGTCGAAGGTGCGGCGCTGGACTTTGAATTCAAGCAGTAAACTCAGCTCATCTGTGACCCGCAGACCAGACGCTTTGTCGGAGACTGGTCAGTCACATTCAGTTATCGGTGAAAACCCCGGTTCCGGGAATTTGAAACAGCCGTTTTAGCGGTTACTCTGTTCCGCGTCCCTTTTACACATCGCCCGTCGCGAGGAATTGTTCGTCATGAAATGCCGTGAAGGCTGTGGCGCTTGCTGCATTGCCCCTTCCATCAGTTCGCCAATTCCCGGCATGCCTGATGGCAAACCTGCCGGCGAACGTTGCGTGCAACTCTCGGTCGAAAACCTGTGCAGCATTTTCGGCCGCCCCGAGCGCCCGGCAGTCTGTTCCGGCTTCGCGGCGGATGTCGAAGTCTGTGGCAGCAGCTCGGAAGAAGCGATCAGGTTGATTGGCTGGTGGGAGCAGATGACGGCGGCGTGATGTGTCAAACGAACGGAACTTCAACAATAAGGAATAAGACTATGGGTTCGCTGCATCGTATCGCTGTGTTGTGTGGTTTGACCGCTGTGCTGGCCACCTCCGTCGCTCAGGCTGAAGACTGGAAAGTCGCCAAGAACGAGGACGGTATCAAGGTGTCCCTGAGTGAAGTGCCAGGTTCGGACTACAAGTCCTACCAGGGCGTTGCGCTGATGAAAACCACCGTCGCCAAATTGCGCGCACTGCAGGAAGACGTCGCTGGCGCCTGCGCCTGGATTCACGAGTGCAAGACCCAGAAACTGCTCAAGCACGAGGGCGATCAGAGCTGGACCTACACCCAGTTCAACACCCCTTGGCCAGTCACCCCGCGTGACTCGGTGATCGAAGTCACCACCGTCGAAGGCGCCGACGGCAGCTTGACCCGCAACCTCAAAGGTCTGCCGACGTACGTTCCTGAAGAAAAAGGCTTTGTCCGCGTGCAGCAGGTCAAAGGCTTCTGGAAGTTCGTACCGAAGGGCGACCAGGTTGAAGTCACTTATCAAGTGCACACCGAACCAGGTGGCAGCGTGCCGGCAATGGTTGCCAACAAATTTGTCGTCGATGCTCCGTTCAACACCCTCAAAGCTTTGAAAGAGCGCGCCGAGAAGTAATCGGCCCGCGTTCAACGAAACGCCCCGAACAAGTCGGGGCGTTTTGTTTTGTATCTATATTGTGTTTCCAGATATGCGTTGCACGAAATTTTCACAAAGTGTTCCTGACAATTCGCCCGCGCTGTTTGTCCGCTGCTGTAAATGAAAGTGTCTAGCGGCGGGGCAGTAATCAATGGCAATGGTGCGGGTGATCGTGCAACATTTGCGCACCGCGCAAGCCCCGGGGTCTGGAATGACCAATAGAGGGCATGGCGCCGCTGTATTTTTGCAACTTCAACTTCCAATGGGTCCTAAAACGACATGGCAAACCCGGACGCCCTGAATCAGCAGCGATCTTCTGCTCGCCTGCTGCAACCGACCGTCAAATCGCATCTGGCCTACACGCTGCTTTGCGCGCTGGTCATGATGGTGATGTTTTCCGTGCTGCGCCTCGCGCTGCTGGTCTACAACCGCGAGATGATCCTCGATACCCCGGCTTCGACCTTCCTCGAAGCTTTCGCCAACGGCCTGCGTTTTGACCTGCGCCTGGTGGTTTACCTGTGCATTCCGCTGGTGCTGGCGCTGTTCAGTGCCCGCGCCATGGCCGCACGCGGCTTCTTCCGCTTGTGGCTGACCATCGCCTCAAGCATCGCGCTGTTCCTCGGCCTGATGGAGATGGACTTCTACCGCGAGTTCCACCAGCGCCTCAACGGCCTGGTGTTCCAGTACGTGAAGGAAGACCCGAAAACCGTGATGAGCATGCTCTGGTACGGTTTTCCGGTAGTGCGCTATCTGCTGGCGTGGGCCATCGGCACTGTCATCCTGACCCTTGCGTTCAAAGGCGCCGATCGTGCCACGCGTCCACGCGGACCGTTCAGCGGCGGCAGCGTGGGTACTCGTCAAGTTGCGCCGTGGTACACCCGTCTGGCGGTGTTCATGGTCTGCCTGCTGATCTGCGTGGCTGCCGCCCGTGGCACCTTGCGTCAGGGCCCGCCGATGCGCTGGGGTGATGTCTACACCACCGATTCCAACTTCGCCAACCAGCTCGGCCTCAACGCCACGCTGTCGCTGATCGAGGCCGCCAAATCTCGCATGGGCGAAGATCGCGACAACATCTGGAAAGCGACGTTGCCGCAAGAGCAGGCGCAGAAAGTCGTGCGCGACATGCTGCTGATGCCAGACGAAAAACTGGTCGATGCCGATATTGCCGCTGTGCGCCGTGATTACACGCCGCCGGCCGACAAGACCCTGCCGATCAAGAACGTCGTCGTGATCCTGATGGAAAGCATGGCCGGTCACTCGGTCGGTGCACTGGGCGCGCCAGGCAACATCACGCCATACCTGGACAAACTGTCGAAGGAAGGTCTGCTGTTCGATCGCTTCTTCTCCAACGGTACGCACACCCATCAGGGCATGTTCGCGACCATGGCCTGCTTCCCCAACCTGCCAGGTTTCGAATACCTGATGCAGACCCCGGAAGGCAGCCACAAACTGTCCGGCTTGCCGCAGGTGCTCAGCGCCCGCAACTACGACGACGTATACGTCTACAACGGCGACTTCGCCTGGGACAACCAGTCGGGCTTTTTCAGCAACCAGGGCATGACCAACTTCGTTGGCCGTAACGACTTCGTCAACCCGGTGTTCTCCGATCCGACCTGGGGCGTGTCCGACCAGGACATGTTCGACCGTGGTCTGCAGGAGTTGAAGGCGCGGGAAAACGGCAAGCCGTTCTACGCGCTGCTGCAAACCCTGTCTAACCACACGCCATACGCCTTGCCGACGCCATTGCCGGTCGAGCGCGTGACCGATCGCGGCAGCCTCAACGAACACTTGACCGCCATGCGCTACTCCGACTGGGCGCTGGGTCAGTTCTTCGAGAAGGCGCGCAAAGAGCCGTACTTCAAGGAAACCCTGTTCGTCATCGTCGGCGACCACGGCTTCGGCAACGAGCGCCAGATCACCGAAATGGACCTGGGCCGCTTCAACGTACCGATGCTGATGATCGCACCTGGCATTCAGGAGAAGTTCGGTACGCGTGACCACACAGTGGGTACGCAGATCGATATCGTGCCAACCATCATGGGCCGTCTCGGCGGCGAAGTGCGTCACCAGTGCTGGGGCCGCGACTTGCTCAACCTGCCGGAAGGCGACACCGGTTTCGGTGTGATCAAGCCGTCGGGCAGCGAGCAGACCACTGCTATCGTCACCGCTGACCAGATTCTGGTGTTGCCGAGAGACAAGGATATGGGGCCGAAGATGTGGCAGTACCAACTGGGGGCCAATCCGCACGCCGAAGTGGTACCGAATGCGCCGCGCACCGCCGAGTTGAAACTCAAACTCGAAGCGTTCCTGCAAACGGCAACCAAGAGCCTGATGGATAACACCGCCGGTGTCATCCACGGCAAGCCGGACTGATCGATCTATAACAGAAAGATCCGCGCAATAAAAAAGAGGCCCTTAACAGGGCCTCTTTTTTTACGCGTGAATCGTTATATCCGACCGAGTAACAGCAGCACCAACAGCACCACCAACACCACGCCGATAATGCCCGATGGACCGTAGCCCCAACTTCTGGAGTGCGGGAAGACCGGCAGACCACCGATCAGCAACAGGATCAGGATAATGATTAGAATTGTGCCCATGTCGATTTCCTTGTTGATAGTGTTCGAGAAGTCTTGGTATTCAAGGGCGACTGGAGACTAAGTAATTCCAGACGGCTTACAAATTCCGACCGGTGCGCGTGAAAGAAAATTCAATGTTTTTTTAATGTATTTGGATTGCTCGTTTATTTCCTTTGAAGCACAAGATCAAAAGATCGCAGCCTTCGGCAGCTCCTACATTGAACGCGTGTAGGAGCTGCCGAAGGCTGCGATCTTTTGATCTTGCATTCAGCAACTTGATGGAGCGTGGGCGCGCGCCGATCCTTCGCTACACTCGGCGCATCTTTCCCAGAACAACAAGGCTGTGTGCTATGCAAAATCGCATGATGATCACTGGTGCGGGCTCGGGCCTGGGTCGCGAAATCGCGCTGCGCTGGGCACGTGAAGGCTGGCAACTGGCCTTGTCCGACGTCAGCGAACCCGGTCTTCAGGAAACCCTGAAAATGGTCCGCGAGGCCGGTGGCGACGGTTTTACCCAGCGCTGTGATGTACGTGATTACAGCCAGCTCACCGCGTTCGCTCAGGCCTGTGAAGAAAAGCTCGGCGGCATCGACATCATCGTCAACAACGCCGGCGTGGCCTCGGGTGGCTTTTTCAGCGAACTGTCCCTGGAAGACTGGGATTGGCAGATCGCGATCAACCTGATGGGCGTGGTCAAGGGCTGCAAGGCGTTCTTGCCGCTGCTTGAACAAAGCAAAGGCAAAATCATCAACATCGCCTCCATGGCGGCACTGATGCAAGGCCCGGCGATGAGCAACTACAACGTGGCCAAGGCCGGCGTGGTAGCACTGTCGGAAAGTCTGCTGATCGAACTGGCGCAGCAGGAAGTCGGCGTGCACGTGGTCTGCCCCTCGTTCTTCCAGACTAACTTGCTCGATTCGTTCCGTGGGCCGACCCCGGCGATGAAAGCGCAGGTCGGCAAGTTGCTGGAAAGTTCGCCAATTACGGCGGCGGATATCGCTGACTACATCTATCAGCAAGTCGCCGCTGGCGAGTTCATGATCCTGCCCCACGAACAAGGGCGCATGGCCTGGGCGCTGAAGCAGAAGAACCCGCAACTGCTCTACAACGAAATGACCTCAATGGCGGAGAAAATGCGCGCCAAAGCCAAACAGAGCAACGGCTGAGCTTGCCCGTCGGAGACAGCGTCGCTAGGGTGGCCGCAATGGTCACCCTGTCGAGACACGTCAATGCTCAATTACCTGTGGTTCTTTCTTGCGGCGCTGTTTGAAATCGCCGGTTGTTTCGCCTTCTTCATGTGGCTGCGTCAGGGCAAAAGTGCCTTGTGGGTGATTCCTGCGCTGCTCAGCCTGACCCTGTTCGCACTGTTGCTGACCCGTGTTGAAGCCAACTATGCCGGTCGTGCCTACGCCGCTTATGGCGGCATCTACATCGTCGCTTCGATTGGCTGGCTGATGGTGGTCGAGCGCGTGCGTCCCTTGGGTTCGGACTGGATCGGCGTGGCGCTGTGCGTGATCGGCGCCAGCGTGATTCTGTTCGGGCCACGCTTTTCTGCTGCCTGAAGACCTTTTGTGGGAAGTGTCTGACAGCTCGCGGCGATCATGGGTGTAAGGCAAAACTGATTTGCGCGCCGTGCATTGAAGAGGCGCGGCAAGCCGCGCATCTTCAGGGTTCGCTAACCCTGAAGGACGAATCTCATGCTTGTACTCAGCCGTGTCGTTGGTGAGTTGATTTCAATCGGTGATGACATCACCTTGCGCGTTCTGTCAGTGAATGGTGCCAGCGTGCGATTTGGCGTCGAGGCGCCACAAAAGGTCAACGTGCACCGCGCGGAGGTCTATGAGCGGATTCAGCGCAAGCAAGCCACGCAGAAAGTTCGCTGAGGATTTCAGTCGAACAGGTGCTTGGGCACGTCGTGCTTGAGCATCAACTGGCACTGCTCGCTTTCCGGGTCGAAGACGATCAGCGCCTGGCCTTTGGTCAATGCCTGACGCACGCGCAGCACGCGGGTTTCCAGCGGCGTGTCATCACCGTTGTCGGTGCCGTCGCGGGTGACGAAATCCTCGATGAGGCGGGTGAGAGTGTCGACTTCAAGTTGGTCGTGGGGAATAAGCATGGGCACCTCGGCTGAATCAATGGCGGGATGCTACGGCGATTGCGGTTTGCCTGCCAGTTTTGTGTTGCCTGTACCGACCTCATCGCTGGCAAGCCAGCTCCCACAGTAATTGGGGCAACACAAATTTGTGTACACCTCCGATACCTATGGGAGCTGGCTTGCCAGCGATGGGGCCAGTCCTGTTATCACAAAGCCGGATCAACTATCGGAACGCTGCCCCACCAGACTGTCCACCGACGGCACCCGCGTATCGCTCTCCATTTGCGTGTCATGTTCAATCTGATGACTGAAGCGATCGAGCGAGGCATTGGCCGGCGCTGCATCACTGGCAAACACCGGCGGACTCAAGATGTAAGCCCCCAGCAAGCGACTGAGAGCCGCCAGACTGTCGATGTGCGTGCGCTCATACCCATGGGTCGCATCGCAGCCAAACGCGAGCAGGGCGGTGCGGATGTCGTGGCCGGCGGTCACCGCCGAGTGCGCATCGCTGAAGTAATAGCGGAACAGGTCGCGGCGCACCGGCAGTTCGTTTTCACCGGCCAGACGCAGCAAATGTCGCGACAGGTGATAATCGTACGGGCCGCCAGAATCCTGCATCGCCACACTCACCGCATGCTCGCTGGAGTGCTGTCCGGGAGCGACCGGCGCGATGTCGATGCCGACGAATTCGCTAACGTCCCAAGGCAGCGCCGCCGCCGCGCCGCTGCCGGTTTCCTCGGTGATGGTGAACAGCGGGTGGCAGTCGATCATCAGCTCCTGGCCGCTGTCGACGATGGCTTTGAGTGCCGCGAGCAGCGCGGCAACGCCGGCCTTGTCATCCAGGTGACGGGCGCTGATGTGCCCGCTTTCGGTGAACTCCGGCAGCGGATCGAATGCCACCACGTCGCCGATGCTGATGCCCAGCGAGTCGCAGTCAGCCTTGGTCGCACAGTAGGCATCCAGACGCAGTTCAACGTGATCCCAACTGATCGGCATTTCATCGACGGCAGTGTTGAAGGCATGCCCGGACGCCATCAACGGCAAGACACTGCCGCGAATCACGCCGTTGTCGGTAAACAGGCTGACGCGACTGCCCTCGGCAAAGCGGCTCGACCAGCAGCCGACCGGGGCGAGGGTCAGGCGGCCGTTGTCCTTGATCGCACGAACGGCGGCGCCGATGGTGTCCAGGTGCGCGGAAACCGCGCGGTCGGGGCTGTTCTTCTTGCCTTTGAGCGTGGCGCGAATGGTGCCGCGTCGAGTCATTTCAAAGGGGATGCCGAGCTCTTCCAAACGCTCGGCGACGTAACGCACGATGGTGTCGGTGAACCCGGTGGGGCTGGGAATGGCGAGCATTTCCAGCAAGACTTTTTGCAGGTAGTTGAGATCCGGTTCGGGGATTTGCGTGGTCATGGAAACTCCTGATGGGTTGAGCACTGATCGTTCCCACGCTCTGCGTGGGAATGCAGCCGGGGACGCTCTGCGTC
This sequence comes from Pseudomonas sp. Mb7, assembly GCF_054790525.1. Taxonomy (NCBI): domain Bacteria; kingdom Pseudomonadati; phylum Pseudomonadota; class Gammaproteobacteria; order Pseudomonadales; family Pseudomonadaceae; genus Pseudomonas; species Pseudomonas sp. Mb7. The sequence goes on along the minus strand of NZ_CP186501.1, from coordinate 3,844,019 downwards.
CCAAGAGTGGACGCAGAGCGTCCGGTGAGGCGTTCCCACGCAGACGGTTCGACGCCTCGACGTGGGAACGATCAGGAAAGGGTTAAATAGCCGGCTGACTGTGCGGAAACAACAAATCGACAAAGCGTTCCGCCGTCGGCTGCGGCTCATGGTTGGCCAGACCGGCGCGTTCGTTGGCCTCGATAAACACGTACTCCGGTTGATCCGCCGCTGGCACCATCAAGTCGAGGCCGACCATCGGAATGTCCAGCGCCCGCGCCGCCCGTACCGCTGCATCGACCAGCGTCGGGTGCAGGATTGCGGTGACATCTTCCAGCGTGCCGCCGGTGTGCAGATTCGCCGTACGCCGCACAAACAGGTGCTCGCCGGCCGGCAGAATGCTGCTGTAGTCATAGCCCGCCGCATGCAGGGTGCGCTGGGTTTCGTGATCCAGCGGGATCTTGCTTTCGCCACTGGTCGCCGCTTGCCGACGACGGCTCTGCGCCTCGATCAACGCGCCCACCGAATGCTGGCCATCGCCGACTACTTCCGCCGGCTTGCGAATCGCCGCGGCCACCACTTCAAAGCCAATCACCAGAATCCGCAGATCAAGCCCTTCGTGGAAGCTTTCGAGCAGCACGCGGCTGTCAAATTGCTTCGCCGTTTCGATGGCTTGCTGCACCTCTTCGATGCTCTGCAAATCCACCGCTACGCCTTGGCCCTGTTCACCGTCGAGCGGTTTGACCACCACCCTTTGATGCTCATCAAGGAAGGCCAGATTGTCGTCGGCATTACCGGCCAGTTGCTGCGAGGGCAGGTTCAGTCCGGCGCCTTTGAGCACTTTGTGGGTCAGGCTTTTGTCTTGGCACAGGCTCATGCTGATCGCGCTGGTCAGGTCGCTCAGCGATTCGCGGCAACGCACGCGACGCCCGCCGTGGCTGAGAGTGAACAGCCCGGCATCGGCGTCATCCACTTGCACGTCGATGCCGCGTCGATGAGCTTCTTCAACGATGATCCGCGCATACGGATTGAACTGCGCTTCTGGCCCCGGGCCGAGAAACAGCGGCTGGTTGATGCCGTTTTTGCGCTTGATGGCGAAGGTCGACAGATTGCGAAAGCCGAGCTTGGCGTAGAGGTTTTTCGCCTGCCGGTTGTCATGCAGAACTGACAGATCCAGATAGCTCAAGCCGCGACTCATGAAGTGCTCGATCAGGTGCCGCACCAGCACTTCACCAACACCCGGCCGCGAGCATTGCGGATCAACCGCCAGGCACCACAGGCTGCTGCCGTTTTCCGGGTCGTTGAAAGCCTTTTGATGGTTCAGGCCCATGACGCTGCCGATCACCGCGCCGCTGTCTTCATCCTCGGCCAGCCAGTACACCGGGCCGCCCTGATGATGCGGCGTCAGCCGCGTGGCGTCGATCGGCAACATGCCGCGCGCCTGGTACAACAGATTGATCGCCTGCCAGTCCGCCTCACTTTGCGCGCGGCGAATACGAAAGCCGCGAAACACACGGGTGGCCTGGCGGTAATCGCTGAACCACAGGCGCAAGGTGTCCGACGGGTCGAGAAACAGTTGCGTCGGTTCCAGGCCGAGGATCTGCTGCGGCGCCGCGACGTACAGCGCGATATCACGCTCGCCGGGCTGCTCTTTGAGCAGCTCCTGCGCCAGCGATGCCGGGTCGGGAAACGTGTGGCCGATCAGCAACCGGCCCCAGCCGCAATGTACGGCAATCGGGTCGGCGGCCAGCGTGCTGCCGTCTTCGGCCAGACGCGCCTGCAAGCGTTCATAGGACGGCGTCTGACCGCGTAGCAGCCGTTGGTTGATGGCCGTGGCGTGGGGTTTCATCAATCAGATTCCTTGTTCACTGAGCCACAGGTTCAGGGCAGCCAGTTGCCACAACTTCGAACCGCGCAACGGCGTCAGTTGGCCTTGCGGATCGGTTAGCAATTTGTCGAGCATGGCCGGGTTGAACAGACCGCGATCCTGACTCGGATCGAGCAGCAGTTCGCGCACCCAGTTCAGCGTGTCGCCCTGCAAGTGTTTGAGGCCCGGCACCGGGAAGTAGCCTTTTTTACGGTCGATCACCTCACTCGGGATGACTCGGCGCGCGGCTTCTTTGAGCACTTGTTTGCCGCCGTCAGGCAGCTTGAATTGGCCAGGCACTCGGGCCGAGAGTTCTACCAGTCGATAGTCGAGAAACGGCGTACGCGCCTCCAGGCCCCAGGCCATGGTCATGTTGTCGACGCGTTTGACCGGGTCATCGACCAGCATCACCGTGCTGTCCAGACGCAAGGCTTTGTCCACCGCCGCATCGGCGCCGGGCTGGGCGAAATGTTCTTTCACAAAGTCGCCGGCTGCATCGTTCGCGGTGAGCCATTTGGGCTGCACGGTGGCGGCGTAGTCATCGTAGCTGCGGTCGAAAAACGCATTGCGATACGCCGCGTACGGATCCGCCGCACCGTCGACTTGCGGATACCAGTGATAACCGGCGAACAACTCGTCAGCACCCTGGCCGCTCTGCACCACTTTGCAGTGCTTGGCCACTTCGCGCGACAGTAGATAGAAGGCGATGCAGTCATGGCTGACCATCGGCTCGCTCATCGCGCGGAACGCGGCGGGCAATTGCTCGATGATCTCTTTCTCGTCGATGCGCAGTTGATGATGTTGAGTGCCGTAGTGTTTGGCGATCAGATCCGAGTATTGGAATTCGTCACCGCGTTCGCCGCCGGCATCCTGGAAACCGATGGAAAAGGTCGAAAGGTTGTCGACGCCGACTTCACGCAACAGGCCGACGAGCATGCTCGAATCGACGCCGCCGGACAGCAGTACACCGACATCCACTGCCGCGCGTTGACGAATCGCCACCGCTTCGCGGGTGCTGTCGAGGACGCGATCAACCCAATCTTCGAGGGTCAGATTTTTCTCATCATCGTGTGGGCCGTAAGGCAGCGTCCACCAGGTTTTCTGTTCGGTGGTGCCGTCGGCTTCAACGCGCATCCAGGTCGCCGGTGGCAGTTTTTCGATGCCGGCCAGCAGGGTGCGTGGCGCGGGGACCACGGCATGGAAATTCAGGTAATGATTGAGCGCCACCGGATCGAGGATCGGGTTGATGTCGCCACCCTTGAGCAGCGCCGGCAAGGCCGAAGCAAAGCGCAAACGCTGACCGGTGCGCGACAGGTACAACGGCTTCACGCCGAGACGGTCGCGGGCTATGAACAGGCGTTTGGCGTCGCGTTCCCAAATGGCAAACGCGAACATGCCATTGAGCTTCGGCAGCAGCGCTTCGCCCCAGGCGTGGTAGCCCTTGAGCAGCACTTCGGTGTCGCCACCGGAGTAGAAGGCGTAACCCAGCGCTTCAAGTTCGGCACGCAGTTCCGGGAAGTTGTAGATCGCGCCGTTGAAGGCCAGGGACAAGCCCAACTGGCTGTCGATCATCGGCTGCGCCGAGCCGTCCGACAGGTCCATGATTTTCAGGCGACGGTGACCCAGGGCAATCGGCCCTTGGGCATGGAAACCCCACGCGTCGGGGCCGCGAGGGGCCAGGTGATGGGTGATTCTCTCGATCGCTGCAAGGTCTGCAGGTTGTTGATCAAAACGTAACTCGCCAGCTAATCCGCACATAAAGTCCTTACCGGTTTTTCCGTTGGGGAGGGTGTTTCTTCAGCGGCCGAAATGGCCGGTACTCAGAAACTGACCCGGTGCGGTTGTGGGAGTTTTAGAACGATAAGTTATAAGCGGCGCCGTCAGACCAGTGGGCCACCGTCATGGCCCGTGGTCTTCAGTTCATTTGCCGCGAATCAACCGACGTAATGCAAAGCGGTTGGGGTGACAGGCTTCGGCGACACTGCGTGGCAGCGGTAGCGGTTCGTTGTCCAGCCATGCGGCGAGCAGTTCGCCGGACAGTGGCGCGGTGATCAGCCCGCGAGAACCGTGGCCGCTGTTGACGTATAAACCGTCCAGCCAAGGGCAGGCGATGTCCGGCACTTGGCGCGCGTCTTTGCTCAGCACCGAGTAGGTGTCGAGGAACGCTTCGCGGTCGGCGAGGGGGCCGACAATCGGCAAATAGTCAGGGCTGGTGCAGCGGAAGGCTGCGCGGCCCTGAAGATTTTCGACGGGCTGTTCGCTGATGTGCAGACGCGTAACCAGATCGCTTGAGATCTCTTCGAGCATCGCCAGATTGCCCACGTGTTCGGCGGTGGTTGGCGTCAGGTCATCGCTGTTGAAATCGAAACTGGCGCCGAGGGTGTGTTCGCCTAGACGGGCAGGAGCGACGTAGCCTTCGGCGCAGACCACAGTGGCCAGTGCCTGGCTTTCTGCAGTTTCGGCGAGACGGGTGATCTGTCCGCGAATGCGCTTGAGCGGTAACTCGGCGCTCTGCGCAAAACATTTGATGTCGGCAGCACCGGCCAACACCACGACCGGCGCGCTGGCGAGCAAGCGGTCACCGTCGAGGGCTTGCCACTGGTCATCGACCCTGCGCAGTTGCAGTGCTTGGCAATGGTTGAGCAGTTCGATGTTCGCCTGCGCCGCTTGCGCCTGACACAGCGCCGGCGGATGCACCCAACCGCCTTCGGGATAGTACAAGCCGCCATGGGCCAGACCGACTCCGGCACGGGCCTGCGCCTCGGGCTGATCCAGCCACTGCAACAGGTCTTCTGGGAAGGCTTCGGCCAACTGGGCGTGACGCTCGGCTTCCTTGGTATTGAACGCCAGTTGCAGCACGCCGCAAGCGTCCCAGTCGGTGCCGCGTTGCAGGGTTTCCAGCAGGCGTCGGGTGTAACCGAAACCGCTGACAATCAGCTGCGACAGCGCCGTGCCGTGGGCGGACAATTTCAGGTACAGCACGCCCTGCGGATTGCCCGAGGCTTCTTGCGCCACCGCCGCATGGCGTTCGAGCAACGTCACCTGCCAGCCACGTGCGGCCAGGCTGGACGCGGTGGCGCAGCCGGCGAGACCGGCGCCAATCACCAGCGCTCGACGTTCAGCCGCGATCGGTACAGGACGAGCGAACCAGGGTTTTTCCGGTGTCGGCGGCGTCACTTCCGCCGGCCAGCCGAGAAACTCGCCACGGAGGATTTCCCACTTGTGACCGATGCCCGGCGTGCGCTTCATTTTGAACCCGGCGGCGTTGAGCAAACGGCGGACCCAACCGGTACTGGTGAAGGTGCTGATGGTTGAGCCGGGCGCTGCCAGTCGCGCCAGCTCGACAAACAGTTCGGCAGTCCACATGTCGGGGTTTTTTGCCGGGGCGAAACCGTCGAGAAACCACGCATCAATCTGCGCGTCGAGCTGCGGCAGTTGTTCCAGGGCATCGCCGATCAACAGCGTCAGCGTCACGCGGCCGTGGGCCAGGGTGATGCGCTGAAAGCCGGCATGGATCGCCACGTAATGCCGTAGTAACTGATCGGCCAGTGGCTTGAGTTCCGGCCACAGGGCCAAGGCACGTTTCAGGTCGGCGGGGCTCAGCGGGTATTTTTCGACGCTGACGAAATGCAGGCGCGCACCCGCCATGGCGTGTTGCTCGAACAACTGCCAGGCGCAGAGAAAATTCAGCCCGGTGCCAAAACCGGTTTCACCGATGACCAGTCGCCCACCCGCCGGCAGCGCGGCAAAACGCTCGGCCAGGCGGTTCTGTTCGAGGAACACGTAACGGGTTTCTTCCAGCCCCGACTGATCGGAAAAGTACACGTCATCGAACACCCGCGAACGCGGGCGTCCGTGGTCATCCCAATCGAGTTGGGCGTGGGGCAATACAGGTTTCATGGCAGGCTCGGCAACGACAAGGCGGCCATTCTAGCCGATCGCGCAGGGGCTGCTTGATCCATGGCAAGGCTTGCGCCCGTTGACTCACGGACAATCCGCCAGCCGCGGGAATTTCTGCGCCGCTGCTGTGCCCAATCCGCTAGTCTTGCTGAATCCTGGAAGGAGCCGTCCCATGTTTGAATCCGCTGAAATCGGTCACGCCATCGACAAAGACACCTTTGATGCGGCCGTCCCGGCATTGCGTGAAGCCTTGCTCGAAGCTCAGTTCGAACTGCAGCAGCAGAAGCGTTTTCCGGTGATCATCTTGATCAACGGCATTGAAGGCGCGGGCAAGGGCGAGACGGTCAAGTTGCTCAACGAGTGGATGGACCCGCGCCTGATCGAAGTGCGCACCTTCGATCAGCAGACCGATGAGGAGTTGTCACGGCCTCCGGCATGGCGCTACTGGCGAATGCTCCCGGCCAAGGGGCGCATGGGCATTTTTTTCGGCAACTGGTACAGCCAGATGCTGCAGGGGCGGGTGCATGGCCTGTTCAAGGATCCGCGTCTGGATCAGGCGATCGCCGGCGCCGAGCGTCTGGAAAAGATGCTCTGCGATGAAGGCGCACTGATTTTCAAATTCTGGTTTCATCTCTCGAAGAAACAGATGAAGGCCCGGCTCAAGGCGCTGGCTGATGACCCGCTGCACAGCTGGCGCATCAGCCCGCTGGACTGGCAGCAATCGGAAACCTACGACAAGTTCGTCAAATACGGCGAGCGCGTGCTGCGCCGTACCAGTCGCGATTACGCGCCGTGGCATGTGATCGAAGGCGCCGACGCCAACTATCGCAGCCTGGCGGTCGGCAAGATTCTCCTCGAAGGTTTGCAAAATGCGCTGAAGCGTCCGGACGTGCATCCGCACGATGTCAGCGCCGCGCCGTTGGGCACGCCGGTCGATCAGTTGAACCTGCTCGACAGCCTCGACCTGACCCAGCGTCTGGAGAAGAAAGACTACGAAGAACAACTGATCACCGAGCAGGCGCGCTTGTCTGGGCTGATGCGCGACAAACGCATGCGCCGCCACGCCCTGGTGGCGGTGTTCGAAGGCAACGATGCCGCCGGCAAGGGCGGGGCGATCCGTCGGGTCGCGGCGGCGCTCGATCCGCGTCAATACAACATCGTGCCGATCGCCGCACCGACTGAGGAGGAGCGCGCTCAGCCGTACTTGTGGCGCTTTTGGCGGCACATTCCGGCGCGCGGCAAGTTCACCGTGTTCGACCGCTCTTGGTACGGCCGGGTGCTGGTAGAGCGGATTGAGGGTTTCTGCACGCCGGCCGACTGGTTGCGTGCCTATGGCGAAATCAACGATTTCGAAGAGCAGCTGTCCGACGCCGGAGTGATCGTCGTCAAGTTCTGGCTGGCGATTGATAAAGACACGCAGATGGAGCGATTTCAGGCGCGCGAAGCGATCCCCTTCAAACGCTTCAAGATCACCGAAGACGACTGGCGCAACCGCGACAAGTGGGACGCCTATCGCGCTGCCGTCGGCGATATGGTCGACCGCACTAGCTCGGAAATCTCGCCATGGACGCTGATCGAGGCCAATGACAAGCGCTGGGCTCGGGTGAAGGTGTTGCGCACGATCAACCGTGCTCTGGAAGAGGCCTTCGAGAAATCCGACAAGCACGCGAAGAAACACAAGGACTGAGCCGATAGACGCGCATACGCGGGGTGAATGATTGTCGCGGTGGTTGATGCGGTGGACTTATGCTCGGTCCACTCTCAACCGACTACAACAATGAGGTATGCCATGCGTGAAGTGGTGATCGTCGACAGCGTGCGGACTGGCCTGGCCAAGTCCTTTCGCGGCAAGTTCAACCAGACCCGCCCCGATGATATGGCGGCTCATTGCGTCAACGCGCTGCTTGAGCGCAACGACATCGACCCGGCCAGCGTCGAGGATTGCATCGTCGGCGCCGGCTCCAACGAAGGCGCGCAGGGCTACAACATCGGCCGTAACGTCGCGGTGCTGTCGCGTTTGGGCACCGGCACCGCCGGCATGACCCTCAACCGTTTCTGTTCATCGGGCTTGCAGGCGATTGCGATTGCTGCCAACCAGATTGCCTCGGGTTGCAGCGACATCATCGTTGCCGGCGGCGTCGAGTCGATCAGCCTGACGATGAAAAGCGTCAACACCGATCACCTGATCAACCCGCTGCTCAAACAGCAAACGCCGGGCATCTACTACACGATGGGCCAGACCGCCGAAGTGGTCGCGCGGCGTTATGCCGTCAGCCGTGAAGCGCAGGATCGCTATTCATTGCAGAGCCAGATCCGCACCGCTCAGGCGCAGGCTGCCGGACTGTTCAACGATGAAATCGTGCCGATGGCGGTGAAGTACCGCGTCGAGGACAAAAACACCGGTGCAGTGCAGATTCTCGACGGTGTGGTTGATCGCGACGACTGCAATCGCCCGGACACCACCTATGAAAGTCTCGCCGGGTTGAAACCGGTATTCGCTGAGGATGGTTCGGTCACGGCGGGCAACTCGTCGCAGCTGTCCGACGGTGCGTCGATGACGCTGGTGATGAGCCTGGAGAAAGCCTTGCAGTTGGGCCTCAAGCCGAAAGCATTTTTTCGCGGCTTCACCGTGGCCGGTTGCGAGCCGGACGAAATGGGCATCGGCCCGGTTTTCTCGGTGCCGAAGCTGCTCAAAGCCAAAGGCTTGCAGGTGGCGGATATCGATCTGTGGGAACTGAACGAGGCGTTTGCTTCGCAGTGCCTGTACAGCCGGGATCGGCTGGAGATCGATAATGAGAAATACAACGTCAATGGCGGCTCGATTTCCATTGGTCACCCGTTTGGTATGACCGGGTCGCGGCAGGTCGGGCATCTGGTGCGGGAGTTGCAGCGGCGTAATTTGCGTTATGGCATTGTCACCATGTGCGTGGGTGGCGGGATGGGCGCGACCGGGTTGTTTGAGGCGGTTAGCTAAGCCAGAGCATTTTTGTTGTCTGTTCCATTGCTATCGCTGGCAAGCCAGCTCCCACAGGTTTCGTAGCGGTCGCACAAATTGTGTACGCCACTAATCCTGTGGGAGCTGGCTTGCCAGCGATTGGATCACCACCGCTTAGCGACTGGAATTCAGTCCTTGCATCCGCGCGATGTAAGCCTGGATTTCCTTCTCAATCTGTACGGCACTCTCAAACGGCCCCTCAAGGGTATTTTCCCGTGTACTGAAATAAAGTTCACCATTGACCCGACACACCCGGTCGCTGCGAAAGTGCGTAGCAGGTGCTGGGTCCTGCGCGCGCATTGCTAACATGATCGGTCTCCTTGGCGGATGTGCTGGAAGGGATCCAATGAGCTTATGCCTGAAGCACTTGACGCGCCCACCTAGCCGATCAACGGCTGCGCGTCAATTTAATGCTGCGACCTGCACAGTTTCATTCGCGTCCTGGCCTTAACTGTCCCTGTGTGTCGGTTCATGGCGCGCCTAGAATGAGCGCACTTGTCAGCAGGCTTTGGGGTTTCCATGCACATTTCATCGGGTCGCTGGGTGTACGGCTTGTTCCTGGCGCTGCTGACCGCGTTTCTGTGGGGCATCCTGCCGATCAAGCTCAAACAGGTGTTGCTGGTGATGGACCCGGTCACGGTGACCTGGTTTCGTCTGCTGGTGTCCGGTGGCTGTCTGTTTATTTATCTGGCGGTGGTAAAACGCCTGCCCAGTCGCAAAGTGCTGGGTCCCAGGGGTGGTTGGCTGGTGCTGATGGCGGTGCTCGGGCTGGTCGGCAACTATGTGTTGTACCTGATGGGGCTCAATCTGCTCAGCCCCGGCACCGCGCAACTGGTGGTGCAGATGGGCCCGATCATGTTGTTGATCGCCAGTCTGTTTGTGTTCAAGGAGCGTTTCAGTATTGGTCAGGGAATCGGGTTGGCGGTGCTGTTGATCGGTTTCGTGCTGTTTTTCAATCAGCGTCTGGCGGAGCTGCTGACCTCGTTGTCGGATTACACCGCCGGGGTTTTGCTGGTGCTGTTGGCGTCGACGGTGTGGACCTTCTATGCGCTGGGCCAGAAGCAATTGCTGACGGTATGGAATTCGTTGCAGGTGATGATGGTGATCTACCTGTTCTGCGCACTGTTGCTGACGCCGTGGGTGCATCCGCTCGAAGCGCTGAACCTCAGCCCGTTACAGGGCTGGCTGCTGCTGGCGTGCTGTATGAACACGCTGATTGCCTATGGCGCGTTCGCTGAAGCGCTGGCGCATTGGGAGGCGTCGCGGGTCAGTGCGACGTTGGCGATTACGCCGTTGGTGACGTTTGGCGCAGTGGCCATTGCGGCTGGGATCTGGCCGGACTATGTGCATGCCGAGCAGATCAATGGGCTTGGCTATGGCGGGGCGGTGTTAGTGGTGTTGGGTTCGGCGCTGGTGGCGTTGGGGCCTTCGTTGATTGCCGGGCTCAAGGCGCGGCGCATGCGTATGGCTTGAAGATCAAAAGATCGCAGCCTGCGGCAGCTCCTACAGAGGACGCATTCCAATGTAGGAGCTGCCGCAGGCTGCGATCTTTTGCTGTTTAGCCCTTGGCGCCAGCCTCGATCATATTCTCCGGCCGCACCCACGCATCAAACTCTTCATCCGTCAGATAGCCCAACGCCAACGCCGCCTCACGCAAAGTCAGCCCTTCGCTGTAAGCCTTCTTGGCGATCTCCGCCGACTTGTCATAACCAATATGCGGATTCAGTGCCGTCACCAGCATCAGCCCTCGTTCCAGATGTCTGGCCATGACTTCGGCATCTGGTTCCAGCCCGGCAATGCAGTGCTGCTGGAAGTTGCTGCAGCCATCGGCGAGCAGGCGAATCGATTGCAGCAGGTTGTGGATGATCACCGGTTTGAACACGTTCAACTGCAAGTGACCCTGACTCGCGGCAATGCCGATGGTCACATCGTTGCCCAGCACCTGACAGGCGAGCATCGACAGCGCTTCGCACTGGGTCGGGTTGACCTTGCCGGGCATGATCGAGCTGCCCGGCTCATTTGCCGGCAGCCGCACCTCGGCAAAACCTGCGCGGGGACCGGAGCCGAGCAGGCGCAGGTCGTTGGCGATTTTCATCAGCGCCACGGCGAGGGTTTTCAGCGCACCTGACAGGCTGGTCAGTGGTTCGTGGCCGGCGAGGGCGGCGAACTTGTTCGGCGCGGTGACGAAGGGCAGGCCGGACAGCGCCGCCAGTTCTGCAGCAATCGCCTCACCAAAACCATGCGGCGAATTCAGCCCGGTGCCGACCGCGGTGCCGCCCTGAGCCAGTTCACACACGGCTGGCAATGCAGCGCGGATTGCGCGTTCGGCGTAATCCAGCTGCGCGATAAAACCGGAAAGCTCTTGACCAAAGGTGATCGGTGTCGCGTCCATCATGTGCGTACGACCGGTCTTTACCAGTTTCATGTGCCGCGCCGCCAGTTCGGCGAGACCACCGGACAGCTCGGCGATCGCCGGCAGCAGTTGTTCCTGCACAGCCTGGGCGGTGGCAATGCTCATGGCGGTGGGGAAGCAGTCGTTGGAGCTTTGCGAGCGGTTGACGTGATCGTTGGGGTGCACCGGCGTCTTGCCGCCGCGCGGGTTACCGGCCAGTTCGTTGGCGCGCCCGGCAATCACCTCGTTGACGTTCATATTGCTCTGCGTGCCGCTGCCGGTCTGCCAGACCACCAGCGGAAACTGGTCGTCGTGCTGGCCGTCGAGCACTTCGTCGGCAGCCTGCTCGATCAGGCGGGCAATGTCGGCGGGCAAATCGCCGTTACGGTCGTTGACCCGTGCAGCGGCTTTCTTGATCAGGGCCAGAGCGTGCAGTACCGGCAGCGGCATGCGTTCCTGACCAATGGCGAAGTTGATCAGCGAGCGTTGCGTCTGAGCACCCCAGTAGGCGTCGTCCGGGACTTCGATCTGGCCCAGGCTGTCGGTTTCGATACGGCTCATCGTGCACACTCCTGTTGGTCTGTTTGCGCAGTTTAGGCCGGCATCGGCCGTGGTGGTTCCCTCGAACCGATTGTTGACCGGTAAAACCCGGCCAATCAAGCACGGCAAGGCTCGGGGGTTGAGCCACGAGGTTTTTTAGGCGCAGAATGGTCGCCCTTGGGGTTTTACCTCGCCTAGCTGAAAAGGAAACTCGATGACTCGTCTTCGTGCCATCTGCACCGCGGTTGCACTGGTTTGCGCCAGCGGCCAGGTGCTTGCCGATACCGCCAGCCACAACGCCAGTGCTGAAGCTTTCCTGACCCTGGCGCACGCTGACAAGCTGGGCACTCCGGTGTACATGCAAGTGCAGCAAATGTTCGCTCAGCGTTTTGAACAGACCAAAGCCCCGGAAGCCAAGAAAGCCGTTCTGGAAACCTACCAGGCCAAGGCCAACGCCGCCCTGGACCAGGCCATCGGCTGGAACAAGCTCAAGCCTGACATGGTCAAGCTTTACACCAGCAACTTCAGCGAATCCGAGCTGAAAGATCTGGTCGCGTTCTACAAGTCGCCACTGGGCAAGAAAGTCCTGGAAAAAATGCCGCAGCTGACTCAGCAATCGGCCCAGATGACCCAGGCCAAACTGGAAAGCGCCGTGCCTGTCGTCAACAAGCTGCTCGACGACATGACCAAAGAGCTGGACCCGAAAAGCGCTGCTGCGCCGGCCAAGAAGAAGTAAGCGGAGTTCGTGATGACCATGCAACAACGCATCGAATCGACGCTGGCCCTGCTTCAGCCTGAGCACCTGCAAGTGCTGGATGAAAGCCACATGCACAGTCGCGGGTTGCAGACGCACTTCAAGGCCGTAGTGGTCAGCGCGCAGTTCGACGGCCTGAACCGGGTCAAGCGCCACCAGAAAGTCTACGGCACGCTCGGTGAGCTGATGGGCGAGTTCCATGCGTTGGCGCTGCACACCTACACCCCGCAGGAATGGGCAGAGATCGGCGCCGCTCCGGCATCGCCGACCTGTGCTGGCGGCAGTAAGCATTAAGCTTCGGTTTTTTGCTAGAATCCGCAACGCGCCGCTCACCCGGCGCGTTTTTTTTTGAATCCGGTTCACCCTTTGCGAGGGTAGCCACCTGGAGAAATACCCATGACACAACCGATTGTCGTGGCGGCACTGTATAAGTTCGTCACCCTCGAAGATTACGTCAACCTGCGCGAGCCGCTGCTGCAAGCGATGGTCGACAACCAGATCAAAGGCACCCTGCTGATCGCCGAAGAAGGCATCAACGGCACGGTGTCCGGCACTCGCGAAGGCATCGACGGTCTGCTCGCCTGGCTGAAGAACGACCCACGCATGATCGACATCGATCACAAAGAGTCGTACTGCGACGAGCAGCCGTTCTATCGCACCAAGGTCAAACTGAAGAAAGAGATCGTCACCCTCGGTGTCGAAGGCGTCGACCCGAACAAAAAGGTCGGCACCTACGTTGATCCGCAAGACTGGAACGCGCTGATCAGTGACCCGGAAGTGCTGTTGATCGACACCCGTAACGATTACGAAGTATCGATCGGCACTTTCGAAGGCGCCATCGATCCGAAAACCACCAGTTTTCGCGAATTCCCCGACTACATCAAAGAACACTTCGACCCGGCCGTGCACAAGAAGGTCGCAATGTTCTGCACCGGTGGCATTCGCTGCGAGAAAGCTTCGAGCTACATGCTCGGCGAGGGTTTCGAAGAGGTTTACCACCTCAAGGGTGGCATCCTGAAGTACCTCGAAGAGGTGCCGCAGGAAGAAACCAAGTGGCAGGGCGACTGCTTCGTGTTCGACAACCGCGTGACCGTGCGTCACGACCTCAGCGAAGGCGACTACGATCAATGTCATGCCTGCCGCACACCGGTCAGCGTTGAAGATCGCACCAGCGAGCATTACGTTGCCGGCATCAGCTGCCCGCATTGCTGGGACACGTTGAGCGAGAAAACCCGCCGCAGCGCCATCGATCGGCAGAAACAGATCGAACTGGCCAAGGCGCGTAACCAGCCGCACCCGATCGGCTACAACTACAAGCAAGCATCCACCGAGGCTTAACCATGTCTGCGCGCCTGCTCTATGTGATGGATCCGATGTGTTCGTGGTGCTGGGGTTTTGCTCCGGTGGCCAAGGCATTGGTCGAGCAGGCGCAAGCAGCCGGGGTGGAGTTGCATCTGGTGGTCGGTGGTTTGCGCACCGGCAGCGGCTCGGCGCTGGAGCCGACCACGCGTCGCTACATTCTTGAACACTGGCAAGCGGTCACCGATGCCACCGGCCAGGCGTTCAAATTTGACGGCGCGTTGCCCGACGGTTTTGTCTACGACACTGAGCCTGCCTGCCGCGCAATCGTCACGGCGCGCAGTCTGGCGCCGGATTGCGCGTGGAAGTTGGTCGGCCTGATCCAGCAGGCGTTTTACGCTGAAGGCCGCGATGTCACCCAGGCCAGTGTACTGGTCGAGTTGGCGGAGCAGGCGGGTGTGCCGCGCATCGAGTTCGCGGCGTTGTTCGATCATGCCGATCAACACAAAGCCACTCAGGCCGATTTCAGTTGGGTGCAGGATCTGGGCATCGCCGGTTTCCCGACCCTGCTCGCCGAACGCAATGGCCAACTGGCGCTGCTGACCAATGGCTATCAACCGCTCAGCGAACTGTCGCCATTGCTCGGCCGCTGGCTGGAGCGCGCCGCCTGTGCCTGACCTGGCCGATGACACGCCAGCCGTAAAGCGTGTCGACCGGCTGAGCTGGGCAGAAGTCCGGCGACTGGCACTCACTCACAAAAAATCCCTATGGATTGCCAACGGCGTGGCTGTGCTGGCGACGCTGTGCAGCGTGCCGATCCCATTGCTGCTGCCATTGCTAGTGGACGAAGTCCTTCTCGGCCATGGCGATGCCGCGCTGAAAGTCATGAACCATGTGCTGCCGACGATGTGGCAGCAAGCGGCCGGCTATATAGGCCTGATGCTGCTGGTGACCCTTACCCTGCGTTGCAGTTCGCTGTGCTTCGGCGTGTTGCAGTCGCGGCTGTTTGCACGGCTGGCCAAGGACATCGTCTATCGTATTCGCGTGCGTCTGATCGAACGCCTCAAGCGGATTTCCCTCGGCGAATACGAAAGCCTTGGTAGCGGTACAGTAACGACGCACCTGGTCACCGATCTGGATACCCTCGACAAATTCGTCGGCGAAACCCTCAGTCGCTTTCTGGTGGCGATGCTGACGCTGGTCGGCACCGCGAGCATCCTGCTGTGGATGCACTGGAAACTGGCGCTGCTGATTCTGCTGTTCAACCCGCTGGTGATCTACGCCACGGTGCAGTTGGGCAAACGCGTCAAACACCTGAAGAAACTCGAGAACGACAGCACCTCGCGCTTCACCCAGGCGTTGAGCGAAACCCTTGATGCGATTCAGGAGATCCGTGCCGGCAACCGTCAGGGTTTCTTCCTCGGGCGGCTCGGTCTGCGGGCGCAGGAAGTGCGCAACTACGCGGTCAACTCGCAGTGGAAAACCGACGCTTCCAACCGTGCCAGCGGTTTGTTGTTCCAGTTCGGTATCGACATCTTCCGCGCGGCGGCGATGCTCACGGTGTTGTTCTCCGACCTGTCGATCGGCCAGATGCTCGCGGTGTTCAGTTACCTGTGGTTCATGATCGGCCCGGTCGAGCAACTGCTCAATCTGCAATACGCCTATTACGCGGCGGGCGGGGCGCTGGCGCGGATCAACGAACTGCTGGCGCGCGCCGATGAGCCGCAATATCCCGGCGGTGTCGATCCGTTCAAGGGCCGTGACACCGTAGGTATTCAGGTACAGGGCCTGAGCTTCGGCTACGGCGATGACCTAGTGCTGGATCAGCTGAATCTGTCGATTGCTCCCGGTGAAAAAGTCGCGATTGTCGGCGCCAGTGGCGGCGGCAAAAGTACCCTCGTGCAATTGCTGCTCGGGCTGTATACGCCACTGTCCGGCACCATCCGCTTCGGCGGTTCGACCCAGCAGGAAATCGGTCTGGACACGGTTCGCGAAAACGTCGCGGTGGTGTTGCAGCACCCGGCGCTGTTTAACGACACCGTGCGCGCCAACCTGACCATGGGCCGCACCCGCAGTGACGAGGCGTGCTGGCAGGCGCTGGAAATCGCTCAGCTCGAAGCGACCATCCGCGCCTTGCCCAATGGTCTGGACAGTATCGTCGGCCGCTCCGGCGTGCGCCTGTCCGGTGGGCAGCGGCAACGTCTGGCCATCGCGCGGATGATCCTCGCCGAACCGAAAGTCGTGATCCTCGACGAAGCCACCTCGGCCCTCGACGCGGCCACCGAGTACAACCTGCACCAGGCCATGGCGCGCTTCCTCAGTGGCCGCACCACGCTGATCATTGCCCACCGACTGTCGGCGGTGAAACAGGCTGATCGCGTGCTGGTGTTCGATGGTGGCCAGGTCGCTGAAGACGGCGATCATCAGCAGTTGATTGCCGACGGTGGCCTGTATGCCAAGCTCTATGGTCATCTGCAGCAGATCCAGCGCCCTTGAGTTTCGTGCCGGTTTCTGTGCTTAGTGCTTGAATTGCATTAAGTAAAATCACTCGGAACGCCCGTACAGTCCCGCCATTTGCACAATCGACCTAGAGGACGGCAGAGCTGTCCCTTTGACTTGGCGAAAATTAGCCTAGGCTGAGCTGTCAGGAGCGGGATTTTCCGGTGTTCATCTGGCAGTGCTTGCGCAAGGGATCTCATGAAGCAAAAGCGGACTCTCGGAACGCCACGGTTGTTGGGCATCGTCTGGCCATTTATTGCCGTCGTGTTGTTTCAAGCGTTATTGGGCGGCGTGAGTCTTTACGTGCTCTCGGCGGTTCGCGGTTACGTCGCTGGTGAAAGCCTCTGGTCCAAGGGCCAGAAAGACGCGATTTACTACCTCAATCTCTACGCCGACAGCCGTGATGAGGCGATTTTCCTCAAGTACCGCACTGCGATCGGTGTGCCGCAAGGCGGGCATCAGTTGCGTCTGGCGCTGGATCATCAACCACCGGATCTGGCCGCGGCGCGCGAAGGCATTCTAAAGGGTGGTAACCACCCGGACGACGTTTCCAGCCTGATCTGGCTGTACCTCAACTTCCGCCATTTCAGTTATCTGGAAACCGCAATTGACCGCTGGACGGTCGGTGACGCCTACCTGGTCGAGCTGGATGACGTGGCGCAGGAGATGCACCGCAGCATTTCGCAAAACAGTGCCAGCAGCACTGATATCCAGCACTGGAAGGCACGGATTTTCGCCATCAACGATGGCGTGACTCCGGCCGCGAAAGCCTTCAGCGATGCCTTGGGCGAAGGCTCGCGGATGATCCTGCGGCTGCTGCTGTTGACCAATCTCGCCACGGCGCTGGGGTTGATCGTGCTGGCCCTGTGGCGTACGCACAAGTTGCTCAAACAGCGCCATGCCTTTGCCGAGGCGCTGCAACTGGAGAAGGATCGGGCGCACGTTACCTTGCATTCGATCGGTGATGGCGTCATTACCACCGACGTCAGCGGCGCTATCGATTACATGAACCCGGCCGCTGAAGCCATGACCCACTGGAAAGCCGAACAGGCGGCGGGTTTGCCGCTGGCGGCATTGTTCAATCTGCTCGACGACAACGCCCAGTCCGAAGGGCTGACCCTGATCGAGCACATTCTCAGCGGCAAGCTTAGTGGCGGCAGCGAGCACTCGAAGCTGATCCAGCGCCTCGATGGCACGACATTGTCGGTGACCCTGGTCGGCGCGCCGATCCGTAATGCCGGAAAGGTCAGTGGCACGGTGCTGGTCTTGCACGATATGACCCAGGAACGGCAATACATCGCCAATCTGTCGTGGCAGGCCACCCATGACGCGCTGACCGGGCTGGCTAACCGTCGCGAGTTCGAATATCGCCTGGAGCAGGCGCTGCACAATCTCGCGCGCCATACCGGGCGGCATGCGCTGATGTTCCTCGATCTTGATCAATTCAAACTGGTTAACGACACCTGCGGCCATGCCGCCGGCGATGAGTTGTTGCGGCACATTTGTACGCTGCTGCAGTCCGGACTGCGCGAGGGCGATACGCTGGCGCGACTGGGTGGTGATGAGTTCGGCATCTTGCTGGAGAACTGCGCGCCGGATGCGGCGGAAAAGATTGCCGAGGCGCTGCGTCAGACTGTGCAGAATCTGCACTTTGTCTGGAAGGGGCGGCCGTTCCTGACCACCGTGAGCATTGGCCTGGTGCATATCGCACAAATCCCGACGACCCTCGAAGCCTCATTGCGTGCCGCAGATATGGCCTGTTACATGGCCAAGGAAAAGGGCCGTAACCGCGTGCAGGTCTATCACGCTGACGATTCCGAACTGTCCCTGCGCTTTGGTGAGATGGCCTGGGTGCAACGCTTGCACATGGCCCTGGAAGAAAACCGTTTTTGTCTGTACGCCCAGGAAATCGCTCCGCTCAAGTCGGGTGACAACAACGGTGGGCATATCGAGATTCTGCTGCGTCTGCACGATGAAGCCGGGCGGATGATTCTGCCGGACAGTTTCATTCCCGCAGCCGAGCGCTATGGTTTGATGAGTCAACTGGATCGTTGGGTAGTTCAGAATGTATTTAAGGTTATTGCTCAATGTATTGCACAAGAACATCAACAACCTTTAGCAATGTGTGCGATTAATCTGTCAGGCATTACTATAGGAGATGACGCGTTTTTGCACTTTCTGCGGGAACAGTTTGTTAACTATGCAATACCGCCTGAAATGATTTGTTTTGAAATTACAGAAACCAGTGCAATTTCAAATCTGGGCAGTGCAATAAGATTTATTAATGAACTCAAAGGCTTAGGTTGCTATTTTTCGTTAGATGATTTTTGCGCCGGAATGTCTTCATTCGCTTATCTGAAACATTTGCCTGTAGACTTCCTGAAGATCGACGGGAGTTTCGTAAAGGATATGCTGGACGACCCGATTAACCGCGCAATGGTCGAAGTGATCAATCACATCGGGCATGTCATGGGTAAAAAGACAATTGCCGAGTTTGTTGAAACAACCCAGATCGAGCAGGCCCTGCTTGAAATTGGTGTGGATTACGCTCAGGGTTATGTTATAGAACGCCCACAGTTGTTTACCTGCGACAGTTTGCAAAGTCGGCCCGCCAGACCGCAACCGCTGTTATTCAAAGCGCCTGGCACGTTCCGTTGAAGTCTCTCGCCGATCCTTACAATCACAAATCAAAAGGAGCCGAACAGTGATCGACACATTCAACCGAACCGGACCACTCATGGAAGCTGCAAGTTATCCTGCCTGGGCACAACAGCTCATTGAGGATTGCAGCGAGAGCAAGCGCCGGGTTGTCGAACATGAACTTTACCTGCGCATGCGTGATAACAAACTCAGCGCCAGAACCATGCGTCAGTACCTGATCGGGGGCTGGCCGGTGGTTGAGCAGTTTGCGTTGTACATGGCGCAGAATCTCACCAAAACCAGGTTTGCCCGGCATCCGGGCGAAGACATGGCGCGGCGCTGGCTGATGCGCAATATCCGCGTCGAACTCAATCATGCGGATTATTGGGTGCACTGGAGTCGTGCACATGGCGTCAGTCTGGAAGACCTTCAGGCCCAACATGTGCCGCCCGAACTGCATGCCTTGAGTCATTGGTGCTGGCACACCAGCTCAGCCGATTCGTTGATTGTGGCCATCGCGGCCACCAACTATGCCATCGAAGGCGCGACCGGGGAGTGGTCGGCGCTGGTCTGCTCCACCGGCGTGTATGCCGCAGCGTTTCCCGAAGAGGATCGCAAGCGCGCGATGAAGTGGTTGAAGATGCATGCCCAGTACGACGATGCCCATCCGTGGGAGGCGCTGGAAATCATCTGCACCCTGGCCGGGATGAACCCTAGCAAGGCCTTGCAGGCCGAGTTGCGTCAGGCCGTCTGCAAGAGCTATGACTACATGTATCTGTTTCTGGAGCGTTGCATGCAACTGGAGACGTCGGAACGCTTGCTGGTCAACCGAGAGCGCAGGGCGGTAGTCGAGAGCTGATATTCGTCTTCACGCAAAACCAATGTGGGAGCGAGCCTGCTCGCGAAAGCGGTATGCCAGTCAACTCATGGTTGAATGTCAGATCGCATTCGCGAGCAAGCTCGCTCCCACACTGTTTTGTGTTGGTTGAATAGCTTAGCCCGCCATCGCCAGGCGGTTGCGACCTTCACGCTTGGCCACATACAACGCACTGTCAGCGCGGCGCAGCAAGCTGTCGGCCGATTCCCCCGGCAACAACGTCGAGCAGCCCAGGCTCACCGTCAATTCAATCAAATGTCCATCCGCATAGTATTCGGCCGCCTGCGTCGCATAACGCAGTCGTTCGCCGACCATCGCTGCCGCTTCCCGGCTGGTGTTGGACAGCAGCACCAGAAACTCTTCGCCACCGTAACGGAACACCATATCGACGTTGCGCAGTTGCGCCTTGATTGTCGCGGCGATGGCTTTAAGCACGTCATCGCCGGCGCTGTGGCCATGGCTGTCGTTGACCCGCTTGAAGTGGTCGATATCGAGCATCAGCAGCGACAACGGTTGTTGATGTCGGCGAGACATATCGATCTCCCGCTGCAGGGTTTGCTCCATGGCGATGCGGTTACCGGCGCCGGTCAGCGGATCGCGCAGGGCACTCTGAGTCGCCTCGCGATAAAGCAGCGCGTTGCGCATCGGGTACAGCAAGGATGAGAGTAACGACTCCAGCTGACCTTGTTCCGTGTCGTTGAAGCGCTGATTGCGACGGAACACCAGTTCGCCCATGTGCTCGCCTTCGTGGCTCAGGGTATAGCTGATCGAGTGGTGGCCGCGGGCACCGAATTCCAGGCGCAGGTCGCTGCCCTGATGCACGTAGCTGAGCGCGTCCAGGGGCACGAGGCGCTGAACTTCGCGGAAAAACAGACCGAGGATGCGTTGCGGTTCGAGGCTGGTTTGCAGTTGCAGGCTCATTTGCTGGCGCAATTGCGCAAGACTGGCCGGTCGCTCCAGAAGGGGAGGCAGCTGACCAAAGCCCAGGCGTTGCAATTTGGCACTGTCAAAGTCAATTGCATTGGTCTGGGAGGGTGATTTCATATGGCGTGAGCCCCTAAAGCAGTAAGTCTGTCTTACAGGCTGGGTGAGAGCGGCTATGGGCTGCGCGTCATACTGATCCATCAGTCCCGTAGGACATTTGGCGTAAGTTTAGTCTGCCTGAAGACGATTAGTCAGCTATCGAAATCGGCTTTGCCCCACTGCCTTCACACGGCATGCTTTGAGGAAATTTAGAGCGAAAGTCGTGCCATTCGGTTCGGTTTTATTTAAACCGTTTTGAATCAATAAGTTGGCTGATCAAGGGGGAGGAGTGTGCTGGAAAATTGACTGAAATATGACGGTCGCCAGCGGCAAATGCATGCCGCGACAGGAATCTGCCGCGGCAACAAAAGCGACGTATGGCAGTTATTGCGCGTTGAAGGCCTGGCCGTTGATGCCCGAGCTGTCCGGGCCCATCAGGTACAGGTAGACCGGCATGATCTCCTCCGGCGTCGGGTTGTTCAGCGGGTTTTCCCCCGGATACGCCTGGGCGCGCATGCTGGTGCGCGTGCCGCCCGGGTTGATGCTGTTGGAGCGTACCGGCGCGACACCGTCGACTTCATCGGCCAGGGTTTGCATCAAGCCTTCGGTGGCGAACTTCGATACGCCATAAGCGCCCCAGTACGCACGGCCTTTGCGACCGACGCTGCTGGAGGTGAACACCACCGAGGCATCCTGCGACAGTTTGAGCAGCGGCAGCAGGGTGCTGGTCAGCATGAACATGGCGTTGACGTTGACTTGCATCACGCGCATGAAGTTTTCACCGGACAACTGTTCGATCGGCGTGCGTGGACCGATGATCGAAGCGTTGTGCAGCAGACCGTCGAGGTGGCCGAACTCGGTCTCGATCATCGCGGCCAGCTCATCGTACTGATGGGGCAGGGCGGTTTCCAGATTGAACGGAATCACCGCCGGTTGCGGATACCCGGCAGCTTCGATCTCGTCATACACCTGCGTCAGATTGGCCTCGGTCTTGCCCAGCAGCAGTACCGTAGCGCCATGGGCGGCGTAGGTTTTCGCGGCCGCCGCGCCAATGCCACGACCGGCACCGGTGACTAGAATGACCCGATCCTTGAGCAATTCGGGACGAGCGGAGTAATCAAACATAAAAACCTCATCAAGTCAGATCGTTCCCACGCTCTGCGTGGGAATGCAGCCAATGACGCTCTGCGTCAGGTCTCAGCAACTGCAAAGCGCGCTATCGAGCACCTTGCGCAGCTCCGACGGATGATCCACCACCACGTCCGCCCCCCAATGCCGCGGGTTGTCGTCCGGGTGGATGTAGCCGAACGTCACCGCTGCCGTTTTCGTACCGGCATCGCGCCCCGATTCGATATCACGCAGATCATCGCCGACAAACAGCACCGTCGACGGATCCAGATCAAGCATCTTGCACGCGAGGATCAACGGCTCCGGATCCGGCTTGCTGTTCTTCACGTGATCCGGGCAGATCAGCAGCGCCGAACGCTCAGCCAATCCCAGTTGCTGCATGATCGGCTCGGCAAAGCGCAGTGGCTTGTTGGTCACCACGCCCCAGATCAGCTTGGCCTTTTCGATATCGGCCAGCAGTTCACCCATGCCGTCAAACAGCTTGCTGTGCACGGCGCAGCCAACCAGATAGCGCTCAAGGAACTCCAGACGCAGTTCTTCGAAGCCCGGCGACTCCGGGTCCATCGAGAACGTCACCGCAACCATCGCTTTGGCGCCGCCGGAGATCTCGTCGCGGATGTGCTTGTCGTTGATCGGCGGCAAGCCGCGATCTGCACGCATGGCCTGGCAGATGGCGATGAAGTCCGGCGCCGTGTCGAGTAGGGTGCCGTCCATGTCGAAGAGAACTGCTCTGATCGCCATCGGCTTACTCCTCGCGCAGGGTCTGGATCATGTAGTTGACGTCAACGTCGCTGGCCAGCTTGTAGTGCTTGGTCAGCGGGTTGTAGGTCAGGCCGATGATGTCTTTGACGGTCAGGCCGGCCATGCGGCTCCAGGCACCCAGCTCGGACGGGCGGATGAATTTCTTGAAGTCGTGGGTGCCGCGCGGCAGCAGCTTCATGATGTATTCAGCGCCGATGATGGCGAACAGGTAGGCCTTCGGGTTGCGGTTGATGGTCGAGAAGAACACCTGACCGCCCGGCTTGACCATGCGGAAGCAGGCGCGGATCACTGACGACGGATCCGGCACGTGCTCGAGCATTTCCAGGCACGTGACCACGTCAAACTGCTCCGGCATTTCTTCGGCCAGGGCTTCGGCGGTGATCTGGCGGTACTCAACGCTGACGCCGGATTCCAGCTGATGCAGTTGCGCGACCGCCAGCGGCGCTTCGCCCATGTCGATGCCCATTACCGTGGCACCGCGTTGCGCCATGGCTTCGCTGAGGATGCCGCCACCGCAACCGACGTCGAGGACTTTCTTGCCGGCCAGATTGACCCGCTCGTCAATCCAGTTGACCCGCAGCGGGTTGATGTCGTGCAGTGGTTTGAACTCGCTTTCGCGGTCCCACCAGCGATGGGCCAAGGCTTCGAATTTGGCGATTTCAGCGTGGTCGACGTTGCTCATGTTAAATCCTCTAAAACTTTAAAAGTGCTGTAGCCCTGGCGTTTGCGCCAAGGTGTTTACGATTCGGTGTGGCCGCTGATGCGCTGGCCCCAGGTCCGGGCGGTGGCGCCCAGTTGCTCTTCGTCCATGCGCGTCAGGCGGCGGTCGTCGAGCAGTTGCTTGCCGGCGACCCACAGGTGTTTCACGCAATCGCGACCGGTGGCATATATAAGCTGCGAGACCGGGTCATATACCGGTTGCTGGGCCAGGCCGGACAGGTCGAAAGCGACGATGTCGGCAGCTTTGCCAATTTCCAGCGAGCCGACTTGCGCCTCGATCCCCAGTGCGCGCGCGCCATTCAGCGTGGCCATGCGCAGTGCTCGATGGGCATCCAGCGCAGTGGCCGAGCCGGCGACGGCTTTGGCTAGGAGTGCAGCGGTACGGGTTTCGCCGAGCAGATCGAGATCGTTATTGCTGGCGGCGCCATCGGTGCCAACGGCCACGTTGACGCCAGCCTGCCACAAACGCTCGACCGGGCAGAAGCCGCTGGCGAGTTTGAGGTTCGATTCCGGGCAGTGGATCACGCTGGTGTTGCTTTCTACCAGCAACGCCAGGTCGTCATCGCTGATCTGGGTCATGTGCACGGCCTGGAAGCGCGGGCCAAGCAGGCCGAGACGACCGAGGCGCGCTAGCGGACGTTCGCCGCGCTGCTCCAGCGCTTGCTGAACTTCGAAAGCGGTTTCGTGCACGTGCATATGGATCGAGGCGTCCAGCTCCTCGGCAATCACGCGGATTTTCTCCAGGTTTTCGTCGCCGACGGTGTACGGTGCATGAGGACCGAAGGTGATCTTGATGCGTTCGTGGTGCTTCAGATCGCCGAACAGTTCGACGCCCTGACGAATGGCTTCATCGGCGCTGCTGGCGCCCGGAATCGGGAAATCAAGGATCGGAATGGCGATCTGCGCGCGAATGCCGCTGTTGTGCACACGCTCGCTGGCGACTTTCGGGAAGAAATACATGTCCGAAAAACAGGTGATGCCGCCCTTGATCTGCTCGGCGATAGCCAAATCAGTCCCATCGCGAACGAAATCTTCATCGACCCACTTGGCCTCGGCCGGCCAGATGTGATTTTCCAGCCAGATCATCAGCGGCAAATCATCGGCCAGGCCACGAAACAGCGTCATCGCCGCGTGACCGTGCGCATTGATCAGACCGGGGGCGAGCAGCACATCCGGCAATTCCCGGATCTCAGTGGCGTTACACTTCAATGCTTCGGCGCGCGGGCCGATAAACACGATGCGACCGTCGCGAATGCCCAGGCCGTGCTCCTTGAGCACAACACCTGCAGGTTCGACGGGTACCAGCCAGGTCGGCAGCAATAATAAGTCGAGCGCAATGGCAGGTTTCGGCATCGAGGGTCGGTTCCAGTGCTTTTGTAAAGGATGGCGAAGTATACCCGAGCGTCTTCGCGGGGGGATCGCTATAATCGGCGGCTTTTGTTCATGAGTGCGGGGTGAGGGATGCGCGATCGACTGTTGGCTGCGGAGAAAGTAAAGGCCATCGATTGGCGAGATGGCGCGCTCCACCTGCTGGATCAGCGTATTTTGCCGTTCGAGGAAACCTGGATTGCCTACACCAGCGCCGCCGGCGTGGCCGAGGCGATTCGTTCGATGGTGGTGCGCGGTGCGCCGGCCATCGGCATCAGCGCGGCCTATGGCATTGTGCTGGCGGCCCGTGCCCGTCTGGCCGAAGGTGGCGACTGGGCTGCGGCGCTGGAAGAAGATTTCGCCTTGCTGGCCGATTCTCGTCCGACCGCAGTCAATCTGTTCTGGGCGTTGGGCCGTATGCACGATCGACTGGATCGTCTGAAAGGCAACGCCGACCCGTTGGCGGCGCTGGAAGCCGAAGCCATTGCCATTCATGAAAGCGACCGCGAAGCCAACCTGACCATGGCCCAGCTCGGCGTTGATCTGATCCGCAAGCACCAGGGCAATGCGCAGGCGATTCTGACTCACTGCAACACCGGTGCGCTGGCTACCGGCGGGTTCGGTACGGCGCTGGGGGTGATTCGCGCGGCTTATCTGGAAGGCATGGTCGAGCGTGTTTACGCCGATGAAACCCGTCCGTGGCTGCAGGGCTCGCGCCTGACCGCTTGGGAACTGGCCAACGAAGGCATTCCGGTCACCCTGAATGCCGACTCCGCCGCTGCGCACATCATGAAAACCAAAGGCGTGACCTGGGTGATCGTCGGTGCTGACCGCATCACCGCCAACGGTGACGTGGCCAACAAGATCGGCACCTACCAACTGGCTGTCAACGCCATGCACCACGGTGTGCGTTTCATGGTGGTGGCGCCAAGTTCGACCATCGACATGAATCTGGCCAGCGGTGACGACATCCCGATCGAGGAGCGTGATGGCGCCGAGTTGCTCGAAGTGGGTGGCAAGCGCGTCGGCGCGGACGTTGAAGCGTTCAACCCGGTATTTGACGTGACGCCGGCCGACCTGATCGATGCGATCGTCACCGAAAAAGGCATCGTCGAGCGCCCGGATACCGCGAAAATGGCCCAGTTGATGTGCCGCAAACGCCTGCATTGATGCTGGCCTGCTCAATGTAGGAACTGCCGAAGGCTGCGATCTTTTGATCTTGCTTTTTACAGGTCAGGATCAAAAGATCGCAGCCTTCGGCAGCTCCTACAGGTGTTTGGGGTCCTAAATGTCAATAAACATCGCTAAACCAAGCCCCAATTCTGCATTCAAAGAAGCTCTGAGCCTCTCTCGTCCCCGTTAAGCCTGTCACCGGTCAACTAACTATGCTCCATGCGCATCAGGGGGATAGGTGCGTGGCGGCTCTTGTGATAACATCCGGCGTTTTCCGAGGCAGCTCCACGGAGCTGTCTTTACTGCGCAAATCCGCGATCCAATGTTGATTTGTCGTAAGTCGGTGCATGGCACTCGGTCTGCCCCGACGAGCTTCGTTGGTCCCATATGGATATGACGAAGTTTCACCAGAAAAAGGAATCAGGCTTCTCATGGGCGAACTGGCCAAAGAAATCCTCCCGGTCAATATCGAAGACGAGCTGAAACAGTCCTACCTCGACTACGCGATGAGCGTGATCGTCGGCCGTGCACTGCCGGATGCGCGCGATGGCCTCAAGCCCGTGCACCGTCGCGTACTGTTCGCGATGAGCGAGTTGGGCAACGACTTCAACAAGCCGTACAAGAAATCTGCCCGTGTTGTCGGCGACGTGATCGGTAAGTATCACCCGCACGGTGATACCGCGGTGTACGACACCATCGTTCGTATGGCACAGCCTTTCTCCCTGCGCTACCTGCTGGTAGACGGTCAGGGCAACTTCGGTTCGGTCGACGGCGACAACGCTGCGGCCATGCGATATACCGAAGTGCGCATGACCAAGCTGGCGCATGAGCTGCTGGCTGACCTGCACAAAGAAACCGTGGACTGGGTGCCGAACTACGACGGCACCGAAATGATCCCGGCGGTCATGCCGACCCGTATCCCCAACCTGCTGGTCAACGGCTCCAGCGGTATTGCCGTGGGCATGGCGACCAACATTCCGCCGCACAACCTCGGTGAAGTCATCGACGGTTGCCTGGCGCTCATCGACAACCCTGAGCTGACCGTCGATGAACTGATGCAATACATCCCCGGTCCGGACTTCCCGACCGCCGCGATCATCAACGGTCGCGCCGGCATCATCGAAGCCTACCGTACCGGTCGTGGCCGTATTTACATGCGCGCCCGCTCGATCATCGAAGACATCGACAAGGTCGGTGGCCGTCAGCAGATCGTCATCACCGAGCTGCCGTACCAACTGAACAAGGCGCGTCTGATCGAGAAGATCGCCGAGCTGGTCAAAGAGAAGAAGCTGGAAGGCATCACCGAACTGCGCGACGAGTCCGACAAGGACGGTATGCGCGTCGTGATCGAACTGCGTCGCGGCGAAGTGCCTGAGGTGATCCTCAACAACCTCTACGCCCAGACCCAGCTGCAATCGGTATTCGGCATCAACATCGTTGCGCTGATCGACGGCCGTCCACGCATCCTTAACCTCAAGGATCTGCTGGAAGCCTTCGTTCGTCACCGTCGCGAAGTCGTCACCCGTCGTACCGTGTTCGAACTGCGCAAGGCGCGCGAGCGTGGGCACATCCTCGAAGGCCAGGCCGTTGCCCTGTCGAACATCGACCCGGTCATCGCCCTGATCAAGGCTTCGCCGACGCCGTCGGAAGCCAAAGAAGCGCTGGTCAGCACGCCGTGGGAATCCTCGGCAGTGGTGGCGATGGTTGAGCGTGCCGGTGCCGATTCGTGCCGTCCGGAAAACCTCGATCCGCAATACGGTCTGCGTGAAGGCAAGTACTTCCTGTCGCCAGAACAGGCGCAAGCCATTCTGGAACTGCGTCTGCACCGTCTGACCGGTCTGGAACACGAAAAACTGCTGGCCGAGTATCAAGAGATCCTCAACCAGATCGGCGAGCTGATCCGCATCCTCAACAGCGCCGTGCGCCTGATGGAAGTGATCCGCGAAGAGCTGGAAGTGATCCGCGCCGAATACGGCGATCAGCGTCGCACCGAGATTCTCGATGCCCGTCTCGATCTGACCCTGGGTGACATGATCCCGGAAGAAGAACGCGTCGTGACCATCTCCCACGGTGGCTACGCCAAGACCCAGCCACTGGCTGCGTACCAGGCTCAGCGTCGTGGCGGTAAAGGCAAGTCGGCCACCGGCGTCAAGGATGAGGACTACATCGCTCACCTGCTGGTTGCCAACAGCCACACCACGCTGCTGCTGTTCTCCAGCAAAGGCAAGGTTTACTGGCTCAAGACCTACGAGATTCCGGAAGCGTCCCGCGCCGCCCGTGGTCGTCCGCTGGTCAACCTTCTGCCATTGAGCGAAGGTGAATACATCACCACCATGCTGCCGGTCGATCTCGAAGCCATGAAGCGTCAGGCTGATGAAGAAGAAGCCGAAGGCGCCGAGGCTGATGTAGAAGAAATCGAAAACAGCAACGAGACCGATGAAGAACGTCGTGCTCGCATCAAGGCTGCTGACCGCAAGAAAGCCCCGTTCATCTTCATGTCGACCGCCAACGGTACCGTGAAGAAGACCCCGCTGGTGGCCTTCAGCCGTCAGCGCAGCGTTGGTCTGATCGCGCTGGAACTGGACGAAGGCGACATCCTGATCTCCGCCGCCATTACCGATGGCGAGCAGGAAATCATGCTGTTCTCCGACGGCGGCAAAGTGACTCGCTTCAAGGAATCCGAAGTTCGCGCCATGGGCCGTACCGCCCGCGGTGTGCGTGGCATGCGTCTGCCAGAAGGGCAGAAGCTGATCTCAATGCTGATTCCAGAAGAAGGCAGCGAGATTCTCACTGCTTCCGAGCGCGGCTACGGCAAGCGTACGGCGATCACCGAGTTCCCTGAATACAAGCGTGGCGGTCAGGGCGTTATCGCCATGGTCAGCAACGAGCGTAACGGCCGTCTGGTCGGCGCGGTTCAGGTGCAGGACGGTGAAGAAATCATGCTGATCTCCGATCAGGGCACTCTGGTGCGTACCCGTGTCGACGAAGTGTCGAGCCTGGGTCGTAACACTCAGGGCGTCACACTGATCAAGCTGGCCAAGGATGAAACCCTGGTTGGGCTGGAGCGGGTTCAGGAGCCTTCGGAAGTTGAAGGTGAAGAGCTTGAGGGTGAAGAGGGCGAGGAGTTCGAAGGCAATGTCGTGATCGACGATGCTGCCGAAGACCAGCAACTCGACGCCGCAGCAGACGAAGAACCGCAAGAATAAGCGGACAAACGAGGGGGCGGATGAGAATTCGCCCCCTTGTTATTTGTCCGGTATGAAATTTCGACATCATGGAGATCCCCTGTGGGAGCGAGCCTGCTCGCGAATGCAGGCGCTGCGGTACCTCTGACGCACCGCGGTGATGCATTCGCGAGCAGGCTCGCTCCCACAGGGCCGTGTTGATCGGTAGTGTGATTTATTGCGTGATACCACCAAATCAGAGCGAGATTGGATGTGAGCAAGCGAGCCTATAACTTCTGCGCCGGTCCTGCGGCGCTTCCTGAAGCTGTCCTGCAACGTGCCCAGGGTGAACTCCTTGATTGGCACGGCAAGGGTCTGTCGGTCATGGAAATGAGCCATCGCAGCGATGAGTTCGTGTCCATCGCCACTCAGGCCGAGCAGGATCTGCGTGACCTGCTGAATATCCCGTCGAACTACAAAGTGCTGTTTCTGCAAGGTGGCGCCAGCCAGCAATTCGCGCAGATTCCACTGAACCTGCTGCCGGAAAACGGCTCGGCCGACTATATCGACACCGGTATCTGGTCGCAGAAAGCCATCGAAGAAGCCTCGCGCTACGGTCACGTCAATGTTGCCGCCACCGCCAAGCCTTACGACTATTTCGCCATCCCGGGCCAGAACGAGTGGAAACTGTCGAAAGACGCCGCTTACGTTCACTACGCGCCGAACGAAACCATCGGCGGTCTGGAATTCCAGTGGATCCCGGAAACCGGTGACGTGCCGTTGGTAGCGGACATGTCTTCGGACATCCTCTCGCGTCCGGTCGACATCTCGCGTTTCGGCATGATCTACGCCGGCGCACAGAAAAACATCGGCCCGAGCGGCATCGTCGTCAACATCATCCGCGAAGACCTGCTCGGCAAGGCGCGTTCGCTGTGCCCAACCATGCTCGACTACAAAGTCGCGGCCGATAACGGCTCGATGTACAACACCCCGCCGACGCTGGCCTGGTACCTGTCCGGTCTGGTGTTCCAGTGGCTGAAAGAGCAGGGTGGCGTTGAAGCGATCGCCAGGCTCAACGACGTCAAGCAGCGCACGCTGTACGACTTCATCGACGCCAGCGGCCTCTACAGCAACCCGATCAACAAGTCGGACCGCTCGTGGATGAACGTGCCGTTCCGTCTGGCTGATGATCGTCTGGACAAGCCTTTCCTGGTCGGTGCCGAAGAGCGCGGCTTGCTCAATCTGAAGGGCCACCGCTCCGTGGGCGGCATGCGCGCCTCCATCTACAACGCCGTCGACATCACCGCCGTTAACGCGCTGGTGGCGTACATGGCTGAATTCGAGAAGGAACACGGCTGATGTCCGAGCAAGAACTCAAGGCACTGCGCGTTCGTATTGACGCTCTGGACACCAAAGTCCTTGAGCTGATCAGTGAGCGTGCGCGTTGCGCCCAGGAAGTCGCGCGAGTAAAGATGGCCTCGCTGGCCGAAGGCGAAGTGCCGGTGTTCTATCGTCCTGAGCGCGAAGCTCAGGTGCTCAAGCGCGTGATGGAGCGCAATCAGGGGCCGCTGGGCAACGAAGAGATGGCGCGGCTTTTCCGCGAAATCATGTCCTCGTGCCTAGCGCTGGAGCAGCCGCTGAAAGTGGCTTACCTCGGCCCTGAAGGCACCTTCACCCAGGCTGCAGCGATGAAACACTTCGGTCACGCGGTGATCAGCAAGCCGATGGCGGCGATCGACGAAGTGTTCCGTGAAGTGGCGGCCGGTGCGGTAAATTTTGGCGTGGTGCCGGTGGAAAACTCCACTGAGGGCGCGGTCAACCACACGCTGGACAGCTTCCTCGAACACGACATGGTCATCTGTGGCGAAGTCGAGCTGCGCATTCACCATCACCTGTTGGTCGGTGAAAACACCAAGACCGACAGCATCAGCCGTATCTATTCCCACGCGCAGTCGCTGGCCCAGTGCCGCAAGTGGCTGGACGCGCATTACCCGAATGTCGAGCGCGTCGCGGTGTCGAGCAACGCTGAAGCGGCCAAGCGGGTCAAGGGCGAGTGGAACTCGGCGGCGATTGCCGGCGACATGGCGGCCGGTCTGTATGGCCTGACCCGTCTGGCCGAGAAGATCGAAGACCGTCCGGATAACTCGACGCGCTTCCTGATGATCGGTAACCAGGAAGTGCCGCCGACCGGCGACGACAAGACCTCGATCATCGTTTCGATGAGCAACAAGCCGGGAGCGCTCCACGAGCTGCTGGTGCCGTTCCATGACAACGGGATCGACCTGACCCGCATCGAAACCCGTCCGTCGCGCAGCGGCAAATGGACCTACGTGTTCTTTATCGACTTCGTCGGCCACCACCGTGATCCGTTGATCAAAGGTGTGCTGGAAAAGATCAGTCAGGAAGCAGTAGCACTCAAAGTGCTGGGTTCCTACCCGAAAGCAGTTCTCTAAGGGCGGTAGCAAATGAGTGGCAATTTCCTCGCTCTGGCACAGCCGGGCGTGCAACAACTTTCGCCGTACGTTCCGGGCAAGCCTGTGGATGAACTGGCGCGCGAGCTGGACCTGGATCCGGCCAAAATCGTCAAACTGGCGAGCAACGAAAACCCGCTAGGCGCCAGTCCGAAAGCTTTGGCAGCCATCCGCGAAGAGCTGGCCGAGCTGACCCGTTACCCGGATGGCAACGGTTTTGCGCTGAAATCCCTGCTGGCCGAGCAATGCCGTGTCGAACTGAGCCAGGTCACTCTGGGCAACGGTTCCAATGACATTCTTGAGTTGGTCGCGCGTGCCTATCTGGCGCCGGGCCTGAATGCCGTGTTCAGTGAGCACGCGTTCGCGGTGTACCCGATCGCCACTCAGGCCGTCGGCGCACAAGCCAAAGTGGTGCCGGCCAAGGATTGGGGGCATGACCTGCCGGCGATGCTCGCGGCCATCGATGCCAATACCCGTGTCGTGTTCATCGCCAATCCGAACAATCCGACCGGCACCTGGTTCGGCGCAGAAGCGCTGGACGAGTTCCTGCAGGATGTTCCGGAGCATGTACTGGTGGTGCTGGACGAGGCTTACATCGAGTACGCCGAAGGCAGCGATCTGCCGGACGGTCTGGATTTCCTCGCGGCTTACCCCAATCTGCTGGTTTCGCGCACTTTTTCCAAGGCTTATGGTCTGGCGGCATTGCGTGTTGGCTACGGTCTGTCGACCCCGGTGGTGGCGGACGTGCTGAACCGTGTTCGCCAACCGTTCAACGTCAACAGCCTCGCCTTGGCGGCAGCCTGTGCGGCGCTGAAGGATGAGGAATATCTGGCGCAAAGCCGCCAGCTCAACGAGGCGGGTATGCAGCAGCTGCAAGCCGGTTTCCGTGAGTTGGGCCTGAGCTGGATCGAATCCAAAGGCAACTTCATCTGCGTCGATCTCGGTCAGGTAGCTGCTCCGATATTTCAGGGCTTGCTGCGCGAAGGCGTGATCGTGCGTCCGGTGGCCAACTACGGCATGCCGAACCACCTGCGGGTGACCATTGGTCTGCCGGCGGAAAACAGCCGCTTCCTCGAAGCGCTGCGCAAGGTTCTGGCTCGTGGGTGATGTCACTGCACTGCAATCTGCTGCACCTATGATCGGGCGCCTTGTGGTGGTCGGTCTGGGGTTGATCGGTGGTTCGTTTGCCAAAGGCTTGCGTGAAAGTGGCATCTGCCGCGAAGTGGTCGGGGTCGATCTCGATCCGCAATCGCGCAAGCTGGCGGTCGAGTTGGGTGTGGTCGACCGTTGTGAAGATGATCTGGTGGTGGCCTGTCAGGGCGCTGACGTAATTCAGTTGGCGGTGCCGATTCTGGCCATGGAAAAAGTGCTCGCGCGTTTGGCGAGTATTGATCTGGGGGCGGCGATTCTGACTGATGTTGGCAGCGCCAAAGGCAATGTGGTGCGCGCGGCGACCGAGGCGTTTGGCGGCATGCCGGCGCGTTTCGTGCCGGGCCATCCGATTGCCGGCTCCGAGCAGAGCGGGGTGGAAGCCTCCAATGCCGAGCTGTTCCGTCGCCACAAAGTGATCCTCACGCCGCTTGAGCAAACCGACCCGGCCGCATTGGCTGTGGTCGATCGTCTGTGGCGCGAATTGGGTGCCGATGTCGAGCACATGCAAGTCGAGCGTCATGATGAAGTGCTGGCCGCGACCAGTCATCTGCCGCACCTGCTGGCCTTCGGTCTGGTCGATTCATTGGCCAAGCGCAATGAAAATCTTGAGATCTTCCGTTACGCTGCGGGCGGTTTCCGCGATTTCACAAGAATCGCCGGAAGCGACCCGGTGATGTGGCACGACATCTTCCTCGCCAACCGCGAGGCTGTCCTGCGCACACTCGATACATTTCGCAGCGACCTCGACGCTTTGCGCGACGCGGTCGATGCAGGGGATGGGCACCAATTGTTGGGCGTCTTCACGCGCGCCCGGGTTGCCCGCGAGCATTTCAGTAAAATCCTGGCCCGCAGGGCCTATGTGGACGCTATGAATTCCAACGATCTGATCTTCCTGGCTCAACCTGGTGGCCGCCTGTCCGGTCGGATTCGCGTACCGGGTGACAAATCCATTTCCCACCGTTCGATCATGCTCGGCTCGCTGGCCGAAGGTGTCACCGAAGTCGAAGGTTTCCTTGAGGGTGAAGACGCCCTGGCGACCTTGCAGGCATTCCGCGACATGGGCGTGGTCATCGAAGGCCCGCACCACGGCCGCGTGACCATTCACGGTGTCGGCCTGCACGGCCTGAAACCGGCGCCGGGCCCGATCTATCTGGGCAACTCCGGCACGTCGATGCGTCTGCTGTCCGGCCTGTTGGCTGCGCAAAACTTCGACAGTGTTTTGACGGGTGATGCCTCGCTTTCGAAGCGCCCGATGAACCGCGTGGCCAATCCGCTGCGCGAAATGGGCGCCGTGATCGAAACTGCTGCCGAAGGTCGTCCACCGATGACCATTCGTGGCGGGCATAAACTCAAAGGCCTGACTTACACCATGCCGATGGCCAGTGCTCAGGTGAAATCCTGCCTGCTGCTCGCCGGTCTGTACGCGGAAGGCAAGACCACAGTGACCGAGCCGGCACCTACCCGTGACCATACCGAACGCATGCTGCGTGGTTTTGGTTATTCGGTAAGCGTTGATGGCGCTACGGCATCGGTTGAGTCCGGTGGCAAGCTGACTGCGACCCATATTGAAGTGCCGGGCGACATCTCGTCGTCGGCGTTCTTCCTGGTCGCAGCGTCGATCGCTGAAGGTTCGGAACTGGTGCTTGAGCACGTCGGCATCAACCCGACCCGTACCGGCGTGATCGACATCCTGCGCCTGATGGGTGCTGACATCACCCTGGAAAACCAGCGTGAAGTCGGCGGCGAGCCTGTGGCTGACCTGCGCGTGCGGGCAGCTAAACTCAAAGGTATCGAGATTCCCGAAGAGCTGGTTCCGCTGGCCATCGACGAATTCCCGGTGCTGTTCGTGGCGGCTGCCTGCGCCGAAGGGCGTACCGTGCTGACTGGCGCTGAAGAGCTGCGGGTCAAGGAATCGGATCGTATCCAGGTGATGGCGGACGGTCTGTTGGCGCTGGGCGTGAAATGCCAACCAACCCCGGACGGTATCATCATCGACGGCGGCCAGATCGGCGGCGGCGAAGTGCATGGTCACGGCGATCACCGTATCGCGATGGCTTTCAGTGTGGCCTCCCTGCGCGCCACCGCACCGATCCGCATCCATGATTGCGCCAACGTCGCGACGTCGTTCCCCAACTTCCTCGCGCTGTGCGGGCAGGTCGGCATTCGTGTGGCACAAGAGGCTCAGTCGTGAAAAACATTGCACCGGTCATCACCATTGATGGGCCAAGCGGCTCGGGCAAAGGCACCGTAGCCGGAATACTGGCCAAGCGTCTGGGCTGGAACCTGCTGGATTCCGGTGCGTTGTACCGCTTGCTGGCATTTGCTGCGCATAACCATGGTGTCGACCTGACCAATGAAGAGCTGCTGAAGAAGCTTGCCGCTCATCTGGATGTTCAGTTCATTGCGGCGACCGAAGGTCAGTTGCAACGGATCATTCTGGAAGGTGACGAAGTCAGCGATGTGATCCGCACCGAAAGCGTCGGCTCCGGCGCTTCGCAAGTGGCTGCACTGCCGGCCGTACGCGAGGCGCTGCTGCAGCGCCAGCGTGCTTTTCAGGAAGCGCCGGGTCTGGTGGCCGATGGTCGCGACATGGGCACGGTGGTTTTTCCGGATGCACCGCTGAAGATTTTCCTGACCGCCAGTGCCGAGGAGAGGGCGCGCCGTCGATATTTGCAGTTGAAGGGCAAAGTCGAGGGTGTTAGTCTGTCGAGTCTGCTAGATGAGATCCGTGCACGCGACGAGCGTGACACCCAGCGAGCGGTAGCCCCGCTTAAGCCGGCGGCTGACGCCATACAGCTGGATTCCACGGAGTTGTCCATCGATCAGGTGCTTGAACGCATCATGAGCGAGATCGCCATTCGCGATATCGCCGGGTGACCAAGAAGGCCGCAGGGGACCAGTCATAGTCCTGCGACGCTTCTTCTATATGAAACTAACCCACACCGTCTGGGGTGTGGAGATGGGCGTATCCTTCGCCCTCATTTACAGGAATTAAAATGAGCGAAAGCTTTGCGGAACTCTTTGAAGAAAGCCTAAAAACCCTGAACCTTCAGGCAGGCTCCATCATCACCGGTGTTATCGTTGATATCGATTACCAAGCTCGCTGGGTAACCGTTCACGCTGGCCTGAAGTCTGAAGCACTCATCCCGCTTGAGCAGTTCTACAACGACGCTGGCGATCTGACTATCAATGTCGGTGACGAAGTTCACGTTGCGCTGGACTCGGTTGAAGACGGTTTCGGTGAAACCAAGCTGTCCCGTGAAAAAGCCAAGCGCGCTGAATGCTGGATCGTTCTGGAAGCAGCCTTCGCAGCCGAGGAAGTGGTCAAGGGCGTTATCAACGGTAAGGTTAAAGGCGGCTTCACTGTCGACGTTAACGGCATCCGTGCGTTCCTGCCAGGTTCCCTGGTTGACGTCCGTCCAGTGCGCGACACCACGCACCTGGAAGGCAAAGAGCTGGAATTCAAGGTCATCAAGCTGGACCAGAAGCGCAACAACGTTGTCGTTTCCCGTCGCAGCGTCCTGGAAGCCGAGAACTCCGCCGAGCGTGAAGCTCTGCTGGAATCCCTGCAGGAAGGCCAGCAAGTCAAAGGTATCGTCAAAAACCTCACCGATTACGGCGCATTCGTCGATCTGGGTGGCGTGGACGGCCTGCTGCACATCACCGACATGGCTTGGAAGCGCATCAAGCATCCTTCCGAGATCGTCAACGTTGGTGACGAAATCGACGTTAAGGTTCTGAAATACGATCGCGAACGCAACCGTGTTTCCCTGGGCCTGAAGCAACTGGGCGAAGATCCATGGGTTGCTATCAAAGCCCGTTACCCAGAAAGCACTCGCGTTACCGCTCGTGTAACCAACCTGACCGACTACGGCTGCTTCGCTGAGCTGGAAGAAGGCGTTGAAGGTCTGGTACACGTTTCGGAAATGGACTGGACCAACAAGAACATCCACCCTTCGAAAGTCGTACAAGTCGGCGACGAAGTGGAAGTTATGGTTCTGGACATCGACGAAGAGCGTCGTCGTATCTCCCTGGGCATCAAGCAGTGCAAATCTAACCCATGGGAAGATTTCTCTGGCCAGTTCAACAAGGGCGATAAAATCTCCGGCACCATCAAGTCGATCACCGATTTCGGTATCTTCATTGGTCTGGACGGCGGCATCGACGGTCTGGTTCACCTGTCCGACATCTCCTGGAACGAAGTGGGCGAAGAAGCCGTACGTCGTTTCAAGAAGGGCGACGAGCTGGACACCGTTATCCTGTCGGTTGACCCAGAGCGCGAGCGTATCTCCCTGGGTATCAAGCAACTGGAAAGCGATCCGTTCTCCGAGTACGTCTCGGTTAACGACAAAGGCGCAATCGTTACTGGCACCGTGAAAGAAGTTGACGCCAAAGGCGCCATCATCGTTCTGGCCGACGATATCGAAGCGACTCTGAAAGCCTCCGAAATCAGCCGTGACCGCGTTGAAGACGCGCGCAACGTTCTGAAAGAAGGCCAGGAAGTAGAAGCCAAGATCATCAGCGTTGATCGTAAGAGCCGTGTAATTCAGCTGTCGATCAAATCGAAAGACGATGCTGAAGAGAAAGAAGCTATCCAGAGCCTGAAAGAAGGTGAAGCTGCTGCTCCTGCCGATACCACTATGGCTGCACTGCTGCGTCAAGCAATGGCCAAACAGAACTAAGTTCTGCTTGATCATGAAAAAGGGCGACTTCGGTCGCCCTTTTTTGTGCCTGCGATTTAGTGCTCACGGCTTGTTTAGGGTTTTTGGTGAAACCAATCTTGCTTCCGGGTGGTCTGTTTCTTTAATCGGATCAATCGCCTATTCACGACTAAGCTTGATCTTAAGCGTGTAGCGGTCGGGCATTGCCTGGCATAAGGAAGTGGATGAACAAGTTTATTGTCCTCATGGCTGTGCTGGCTCTGGCTGGCTGTACGACCAGTGCCAAGACCCATGCCGTGCGTGGTGTCAGTGGTATAGAGGTCGACTGCTCCGGGTTGGGCTCAGGCTGGGAGAAGTGCCAGAAGCGCGCGGCTAAGGAGTGCAAGGGCGCGGGGTACAAAGTGATCACGCGATCAGATGATGCCAACGATGAGGACGAGTTTCCTTTTGGCTTCAACCCGGCAGGCTACGTGACACGAACCATGCTGGTGATATGCCGTTAAGCATGCTGTGCCCTGTTTGTTGCTGTGATGCCCTGAAAACGGGCGTTTCGACGCGGAGGAAGATATGTCAATCCCTGGGCTGTTCAAAATCTTCCGGGCGTGCTAAAACCTTTCAAGCGCTGATCTAGCTGCTTGAAAAAGAAGGGAAAAATATGACGAAGTCGGAGTTGATCGAACGAATTGTCACCCATCAAGGGCTACTCTCATCCAAGGATGTGGAGCTGGCCATCAAGACCATGCTTGAACAAATGTCCCAGTGCCTCGCCACCGGTGATCGTATCGAGATCCGTGGGTTTGGCAGCTTCTCCCTGCATTACCGCGCGCCGCGCGTCGGTCGTAATCCGAAGACCGGTCAGTCGGTTAGTCTGGACGGTAAGTTCGTACCGCATTTCAAGCCGGGTAAAGAGCTGCGTGATCGGGTGAATGAGGAAGAGGAGGAGGGGGTTTGATCTTCGCTATTTTTCAAGGGGGCGCTGATGCGTAACCTCAAGCGCATACTTCTTGGCGTTTTTATTCTTTTACTGATTTTGGTGATTCTGGCGTTTGTTCTCGAGAATCAGCAGTCGGTTTCGTTATTGTTTCTGGGTTTGTCTGGGCCTCAGTTGCCGATTTCGTTGATCGTGGTTTTGGCTTTGCTTGTCGGGATGCTGATCGGGCCGGTGTTAGGCTGGTTTTTGGGGCGCTCATCAAGAGTCGCGAGTAGAAACAGAGCTGCGCGCAAGCATTTGACAGAGTGAAAGCCTCATATGCTTGCTTCCAGGCTTAGCTATATCCAATAGTAAAACGCCTATGAAGCTGTAAAATGCGATCCTCTTTTGGTTGTGAGGTTTTCACACCCATTCAGACTGAATTTGATAAAAGCTACGATTGGTAGCTTTTGCATTCGTGGATTGGACAGCGCTCCCGAATCGCTGTCAGCAGCTCAAAGGCATGGTACCGCGTGAAAATTCTAGTAACCGGCGGCGCCGGGTTTATCGGCTCAGCAGTTATCCGTCACATCATTTCCAATACCGGCGATTCTGTCGTTAACGTCGATAAGCTGACCTATGCCGGCAATCTGGAGTCTCTGGCTGATGTGAGTCAGAGCTCGCGCTATGCATTTGAGCGCGTAGACATTTGTGATCGCGGTCAAATGGATCGAGTTCTGCGTGAGCACCAGCCTGACGCGATCATGCATTTGGCGGCAGAGTCGCACGTTGACCGCTCCATATCGGGTCCGTCGGAATTCATCCAGACCAACATCATTGGCACCTACACGCTTCTGGAATCAGCGCGTCATTACTGGAGCGGCCTGGAGCAAGGTCGTAAAGCCGTTTTTCGCTTTCATCATATCTCTACTGATGAAGTGTACGGCGATCTGGAAGGGCCTGAAGATCTGTTTACCGAAACCACGCCCTACCAGCCAAGTTCGCCTTACTCTGCCAGCAAGGCTAGCTCCGATCACCTGGTTCGCGCGTGGTCTCGCACCTATGGTCTGCCGACCCTGGTTACCAATTGTTCGAACAACTATGGTCCGTACCACTTTCCGGAAAAGCTGATTCCGCTAATCATACTTAACGCTCTGGAAGGCAAGGCGCTACCGGTTTACGGCAAGGGCGACCAGGTACGTGACTGGCTGTATGTGGAGGATCACGCTCGCGCGCTCTACAAAGTCGTCACCGATGGCGTCATCGGCGAGACTTACAACATTGGTGGCCACAACGAGAAACAAAATATCGAAGTAGTGCATGCTCTCTGCGCGCTGCTTGATGAGTTGCGCCCGGCTTCGCCTCATTGCCCCCATGCGAGTCTGATCACTTACGTGCAGGACCGCCCCGGTCATGATCAGCGTTACGCGATTGATGCAAGCAAGATACAGCAAGAGCTTGGTTGGGCGCCGGAAGAAACGTTTGATAGTGGTATCCGCAAAACGGTGGAGTGGTATCTGAACAATACTGAATGGGTCGCGCATGTGAAGAGCGGCAGCTATCAGCAGTGGATTGATCAGAACTACGCAGATCGTACGGGCAAGGCATGAAAATCCTTCTTCTGGGAAAAAACGGCCAGGTCGGTTGGGAGTTGCAGCGATCTCTCGCGCCCCTCGGTGAGTTGGTGGCACTGGATCGTCAAGTAACCGATGGCTTGTGCGGTGACCTGAGCAATATTGATGGGTTACGGGCAACTCTCCGCGCAATCAGGCCAGATGTCGTTGTCAATGCGGCTGCTTACACCGCAGTCGACAAGGCTGAGGTCGAGACTGAGCTGGCAGATCTTGTGAACGCGCGTGCTGTTGGAGTATTGGCGCAAGAGGTCAGAGCGCTTGGCGGGTGGCTGGTTCATTACTCGACAGATTATGTCTTCGATGGGCATGGATCTGCACCATGGCGGGAGAGTGACGCCGTGGCTCCGGTGAATCACTACGGTGCCAGCAAACTTGCGGGAGAGCGATTGATCATCGAATCCGGCTGCAAGCATCTTATTTTTCGCACCAGCTGGGTTTATGGCGCTCGTGGCAATAATTTCGCCAAAACCATGTTGCGTCTGGCAAAAGAGCGCGAAAGTCTGAGTGTCATCGCTGATCAGATCGGGGCGCCAACCGGTGCAGACCTGATTGCGGACATCAGTGCCTTGACCCTTCGACAGGTTTTTCTGCGTCCTGAATTGTCGGGTCTTTATCACTTGGCGGCCGCTGGCGAAGTCTCTTGGCATGGATATGCAACTCACGTGATTGACTTCGCCAAAGCGCATGGGGAAGAGCTCTGTGTGAAAGGCATCAATGCGATCGAAACGTCTGTCTACCCAACGCCAGCCTGTCGCCCACTGAACTCCCGGTTGAATACGGGAAAGCTGCGCGACAATTTTTCTTTGCACTTGCCGGATTGGCGCAGTGGCGTAACCCGAATGCTTACGGAAGTTCTCAATAAATGACCACGATAAATCGTAAAGGCATCATCCTCGCTGGCGGTTCGGGTACTCGTTTGCACCCGCTGACCCTTGGCGTGTCCAAGCAGATGCTGCCGATCTACGACAAGCCGATGATCTTCTATCCCTTGTCCGTGCTGATGTTGGCGGGGATGCGCGAAATTCTGATTATTTCCACGCCTGAAGATTTGCCGTGCTTTCAAAAGCTGTTGGGCGACGGTAGCCAATATGGCATCAAGCTGTGTTACGCCGAACAGCCAAGCCCGGACGGGCTGGCTCAGGCTTTCATTATCGGTGAGGAGTTCATCGGCGATGATCCGTGCTGTCTGATCCTGGGAGACAACATTTTCTACGGTCAGCACTTCTCGGACAACCTGCGTTCGGCCGGTCTGCAGGAGGACGGTGCAACTATCTTCGGATATCACGTATCCGATCCCGAGCGCTTTGGCGTGGTTGAGTTTGACGTTAATGGATCAGCATTGAGTATCGAGGAAAAGCCGATAGTGCCCAAGTCCAGCTACGCTGTGACAGGTCTATATTTCTACGATAATCAGGTTGTCGATATTGCCAAGAAGATCAAGCCGTCCGCGCGCGGTGAGCTCGAAATTACCGATGTCAATCTCGCTTATCTTCAACAGAAGTCGCTGAAGGTTGAAATGCTCGGTCGAGGCTTCGCATGGCTTGATACCGGTACGCATGATTCGCTGCTAGAGGCCAGTCACTTCGTGCATACCATCGAAAAGCGCCAGGGCTTGAAGGTCGCCTGCCTTGAAGAGATTGCTTACAGTAATGGCTGGATTGACATGGCGCAGTTGCGTGCTCAAGCCGAGCGTCTGAAGAAAACCGGCTATGGGCAGTACCTGGAGAAGCTTCTGGATTCCGCAGTGCGCGAGGGCTGACATTGTTGGCGCAGTAGCCATTTTTCGTAGAGATTGTGATGTGGTTACGCCGAGCCGGGTTGATGTCGGTTTGATATCGATCTTGTTCGGATGCTTTCAATTTTAAGGGCGTTTTTTTGTGCCTTCCGCCGGGAGGGAGTTATTAATGTCCAAGCACAAGCTGTAGAATGATCAGCAATCATACCGGTTCTTACGACTCGCGGTCGTGGGCGGGCAGCTTCGCCTCATTGGGTACGCCTCATAAAAGAAGCCCTGCCCCAATCGTTGATCGGCAAGGATCCGGGTGTTGCGTATTGATTTGGATTTAGGCCGAGCGGCTGTTTTTTTCTTGCGGCTTGGGGCAAGTATTTGCGTCAGTCAGGACGCACAAATGACCGGAAATATAATTGAACCCGTTTCTGGAAGTATCCACTGGAGAGGGGACTAAGGATTGAGAGCATGGAACTGATTCCCGTAATTATGTCTGGCGGAGTGGGCAGCCGGTTGTGGCCTGTTTCTCGAGAAACCCATCCAAAGCCGTTCATGGCACTGCCAGATGGCCAGAATCTAATCCAGAAAACGTTCCTTCGTGCTTCGCGTCTGGAAGGTGTCGTGGAAGTTCTGACGGTGACCAACCGCGAACTCTTGTTCAAGACTGAAGATGAGTACAGCGCAGTCAATTCTGCCAAGCATGCTCAGGCTTTCATTCTTGAACCCTTTGGTCGCAATACAGCGGCGGCCGTTGCCGCAGCGGCACTTCAACTCGAATCCACCCACGGCCCCGATGCCCAGATGCTGGTGTTGGCTGCTGATCACCTGATCAAAGACGAAAAGGCTTTCGCTGCGGCCGTTTCCAGCGCCATGGCGCTGGCTGCCGACGGCTGGTTGGTAACGTTTGGTATTCAGCCAACCTACCCTGAGACTGGGTTCGGTTACATTGAAGCGCAGAAGGATGCCCCTCTTAAAGGTGGCTTGAAAGTCGCGCGTTTTGTCGAAAAGCCTAATCTTGAAACCGCTCAAAACTACGTCAGCGCGGGGAACTACTACTGGAACTCCGGGATGTTCTGCTTCCGTGTGGGCTCCGTCCTGGAAGAGCTTCGTCAACATGCTCCGGATGTAGTCGAGGCGGTTAGCAAAACGATCGATAGCTCGCGTCTGACCTCGTCCGCCAAATACCGTTGCCTGGCCCTTGATGCCGAAGCATTCGCAGCGGTGCCGGATATTTCCATCGATTACGCGTTGATGGAGCGCTCTTCCAAAGTTGCGACTGTTCCCTGTGACATTGGTTGGAGTGATATCGGTTCGTGGAACGCTGTCAGCGAATTGACCGAGCCCGACGAGAACGGTAACCGCTTTGAGGGCGAGGTACTGTCCCATGATTCGCGCAATAACTATGTCAACAGTGAAGACAGGTTGACTGCGCTTGTCGGCGTTGAGGACTTGCTGGTCATTGATACTCCCGACGCGGTGATGATTGCTCACAAGGATCACGCTCAAGACGTGAAGCATATTGTCAATCAGCTAAAGGCCTGCAGTCATACGGTACATTTGCTTCACCGTACGGTGCATCGTCCTTGGGGTACTTACACCACGCTGGAAAACGGCGAGCGTTTCAAGATCAAGCGCATTGTGGTCAAGCCAAAAGCTTCTCTTTCACTGCAAATGCATCACCACAGAAGTGAGCATTGGATCGTTGTGAGCGGTATGGCAATCGTGGTCAACGATCAGCAGGAGCTGATGCTGAACACCAATGAGTCCACGTTCATTCGCGCCGGCCACCAACATCGCCTGATGAACCCGGGAGTCATCGATCTGGTGCTGATCGAAGTGCAGAGTGGTGATTACCTGGGTGAAGACGACATCGTGCGTTTTGAAGATAACTATGGTCGTGTCGACAAATAACGACACTGAACCCGATGCGAGCCCTGCGCCTTGCAGGGTTCAAGCGCCAGTGACATCAAGCCTGGCGGTCCATTCTTGCCGTTGCCGCCTCAGGGCGGCATCGGACATTTCAGCTATGTGAGTAGAATGTATCCTCCTATCGTGACGCAGTGTTTCAAAGCCTATGACATTCGTGGTCAGGTTCCCGCTCAACTCAACGAAGATATCGCTTACCGTATAGGTCGAGCACTCGTGACTGAGTTGCAGGGAAAGGCTTTTGTAGTCGGCCAGGACATGAGGCTCGAAAGTCCTCCTTTGGCGGCAGCGCTGAAGCGTGGCATTACTGAGGCGGGTGCCGACGTAATCGACATCGGCCTATGCGGAACCGAGGAAGTCTATTTCGCTACTAGTCACTACAAAGTCGATGGCGGAGTGATGATTACCGCCAGTCATAACCCCAAAGGCTACAACGGGATGAAGCTCGTCAAGGCCGAGTCTCGCCCAATCAGCGGCGACACGGGGCTGGACGCGATCCGAGTGCGGGTAGATCAAGGTGATCTGGGGGACGTCGCTGCGGCAAAAGGCTCTGTTCGCCAAGCGTTCGACAAAACTGCGTACATCGAACATTTGCTGACCTACATCGACGTCAGTGCTTTGAAGCCCTTAAAGATTCTTGCTGATCCGGGCAATGGCGCTGCCGGGCCTGTACTTCGGGCGCTAGCGGCACGCCTGCCTCTGGAGTGGGTATTTATCAATGAAGAACCTGATGGTCACTTCCCGAACGGTGTCCCGAATCCGCTTCTGCCCGAAAATCGCGAGCTGACTCGTCAGGCC
This sequence comes from Pseudomonas sp. Mb7, assembly GCF_054790525.1. Taxonomy (NCBI): domain Bacteria; kingdom Pseudomonadati; phylum Pseudomonadota; class Gammaproteobacteria; order Pseudomonadales; family Pseudomonadaceae; genus Pseudomonas; species Pseudomonas sp. Mb7. The sequence continues at coordinate 3,799,658 of NZ_CP186501.1, read as the reverse complement.
CTACTGGCCAATCAATGCGACATGGGGCTGGCGTGGGACGGAGACTTTGATCGGTGCTTCTTCTTCGACTCTGATGGCCGGTTCATCGAGGGTTACTATCTCGTTGGCCTGCTGGCCGAAATGCTGCTCAAACAACACCCTGGCAGCAAGATCATTCACGATCCGCGTCTGACTTGGAACACCATTGATCAGGTTGAGCGGGCAGGGGGGATTGCCGTACAAAGCAAAACCGGGCATGCCTTTATCAAGGAGCGTATGCGCCACGAAGACGCGGTGTATGGTGGCGAAATGAGTGCCCACCATTACTTCCGAGATTTTGCATATTGCGATAGTGGAATGATTCCGTGGTTATTGGTCGCAGGACTGATGTCAGAGACTTCTACAAGTCTGGCTGCGATGGTGGACGAAAGAATATCTGCTTATCCATGCAGTGGTGAGATTAACTTTAGGGTTAAAGATATTTCGACGGTTATCGACCGAATTAAAGCTTTCTATGACGGTGCGGTTATAAAGGCTGAAAGTATCGACGGCATGAGTCTCGAGTTTGAGACTTGGAGACTGAATGTCCGAGGTTCGAATACTGAACCGCTATTACGTTTGAATGTTGAGACCAGACGAGATCTTGAGCTGCTGGAAAAGCGTGTGCAAGAGATAAGCAATATAATTGAGGTTGAAGGATGAGCCCGGCAGCACTGAAAGCCCTGTGGAGTTATAGAGGCTTTATTCTCGGAAGTGTGAAGCGTGAGTTTCAGTCTAAGTATGCGAACTCCATTCTTGGGATTGCTTGGACTGTTATTCAGCCGTTGGCAATGATTGTTGTTTATACGGTGATTTTTTCACAAATAATGAAATCTAAACTGCCCGGTGTTGAAGGTATGTTTGGATATAGTCTGTATTTGTGTGCAGGCGTTATCACTTGGGGGCTTTTTTCTGAAGTGGTGGGGAGAGCTCAGAATGTATTCATTGATAATGCTAACTTACTCAAGAAGCTAAGTTTTCCTAGGCTGTGCTTGCCAGTGATTCTGGTGCTAAATGCTCTTGTCAATTTTTCGATCATATTCGGATTGTTTTTGGTGTTTATGATTGTTACCGGTAATTTTCCCGGTTTGGTGATTTTGACTTTGATTCCATTGCTTGCAATACAAGTAATGTTTTCTGTAGGGTTGGGGATTGCATTAGGTGTTTTGAACGTTTTTTTTAGGGATGTAGGGCAGTTGTTCGGTGTCATACTGCAATTCTGGTTTTGGCTCACGCCTATTGTCTATCCTGCAAATATACTTCCAGAAAGTGTTCAGAAGTTTATGCAGTTTAACCCAATGTCGCCTCTAATCGCTGCTTACCAAGGTGTAGTGGTTTACGGTGCTGTTCCGCATTGGTCCACACTATGGCCTGTTGCCTTGCTAGGAATTCTGCTTTGCTTTTGGGGGCTGCGCCTGTTCAAGAAACACTCTGGCGAATTGGTGGACGAACTATAATGGGTACTATAAGTGTTCGTGGATTAGGGAAGGCTTACAAGCAATATCCAAATCGTTTGTCCCGCCTTATTGAATGGGTCTTCCCGTTTGCCGGGGAGAAACACAAATTAAAATGGGTGTTGGAAGACGTCAGTTTCGAAGTTGGCGCTGGCGAAGCCGTTGGAATTATCGGTATCAACGGTGCGGGTAAAAGTACTCTCCTAAAGATGATCACAGGAACCACGCTTCCTACTACGGGTGAGGTAAGTTTTTCCGGTAAAGTTGCTGCACTACTAGAGTTGGGTATGGGGTTTCACCCAGACTTTACCGGTAGACAAAATGCACTGATGGCGGGCCAACTTCTCGGGTATCAGGTAGACGATATTAATAGATTAATGCCTTCTATTGAAGCTTTTGCAGAAATTGGCACATACATGGATCAGCCTGTAAGAATGTATTCAAGCGGTATGCAAATGCGATTGGCATTTAGCGTGGCTACCGCCCATAGGCCCGATGTACTGATTGTCGATGAGGCTCTGTCTGTAGGGGATGCGTACTTCCAACACAAAAGTTTTGAGAGAATTCGAGAGTTTCGACGATCAGGAACAACTTTATTGATTGTTTCACACGATAAATCTGCTATTCAGTCTATATGTGATAGGGCCATTTTGCTGAGTAAGGGAAAGCTGGCAATGCAAGGCGATCCAGAAGCTGTTATGGATTACTACAATGCAATGTTAGCTGACAATCAAAACCAAAATGTTACACAGGCAGTGTTATCGAATGGCCAGACTCAGACAGTGTCGGGAACTGGTGAAGCAACCGTTACTGATATTAAGATATTGAATGCCCAAGGTGATGAATTAGAAGTCGTAGATGTTGGCCAACCTGTCAGGCTGAAGGTTGAGGTACTGGTACGTGAGGATATCGATCGGCTGGTACTAGGTTATGGCATTAAAGATCGACTCGGCCAAGTAGTGTACGGAACCAATACCGATCTGAAGGGTGCGCCGCTATATTCTGTTAAAGCCGGCAGTTCTCATATATTCACCTTTGATTTCCAAGCGGCGTTAGGAGAGGGCACATACTCCATACAGACTGCGCTTGTGAGTACAGAAAATCATTTGGTGAATAATTACGAGTGGCGTGACTTGGCGCTGATCTTTAATGTAGTCAACCTCAGCAAATCTAAGTTTGTTGGGTGTGCCTGGATTGACCCTGTCGTAGGTATTGAAACCCAATGACCTTTGTATCCTATGCCCAAAATTATGAAGATGTCATGCTTTATAGAGCGCTAAAGCATGTCGCAAATGGCTTTTATATTGATGTTGGAGCAAATCATCCTGTTGAAGACTCTGTCACTAAAGCATTTTATGAATTGGGGTGGCAGGGTATCAATGTAGAGCCGCTGGAGAGTTATATCGCATTGCTCGAAGAGTCCCGACCTCGCGATAAGAATATTCAATGTGCGTTGAGTGACAGTCCTGGCAGCCTCGATATATGGTCGTGTGATGTCCGTGGCTGGGAAACTTTAGATAAATCGGTTGCGGATGCGCATGAGGCGAAGGGGTTTAACGGGGAGTGGAAGACTACTCAGGTCAGAACGCTGGCAGAGATCACTCAAGAGTACTCACCTTTAGAGGTGCATTTTTTAAAGATTGATGTTGAGGGTTATGAAAAACAGGTACTTCGGGGGGCGAATTTCAAGTCATTTCGCCCTTGGGTGGTTGTCGTAGAGGCCTCAATTCCTGGGACTGCGATCGAAAACTATGAAGACTGGGAGTTTTTACTGACCAGTAATAATTATAAGTTTGTATACGCCGATGGACTTAATAGATTTTATTTGGCCGAAGAGCAAAGCTCTCTTGAGAAGTATTTCAAGTATCCACCTAATATATTTGACGAGTTCTCAACCAAAAAAGAACAGTCTCTAATTGAATGGGCACAAAATAACGAGGCTCTAGTTCTGAAAGCGCAAGCTGAGGTCGAGGATATGAGAAGCCAAAATGTTCAGAGTGGTAACAATATTGCTCAGTTAAATGATCATGTTGTACGACTGGACAAGCGTATTGTGCATCTGGATAATCATATTGAACAGCTAGACCGCCAGATTGCAAAATTGGTCGAGCAGTTTACTCCGTTAGGTGACGAGGTCGCGAAATTAAATCTTGATATAAATAACATCGTTACCAGTAACTCTTGGCGCATAACTGCGCCATTACGCTATATTAAAAATTGTATGACTGGTGCAATAAACAAACCTATGAGTGGTGTTGTTTTGGGGCTGGCCAAAAAAGTTTTTCGCGTGTGTTTCAGAAAAACGGTCGGTTTTATAAATGTTTCGCCTAAGCTTCGTCGATCAATACTTTTCCTTGTAAATAATTTAGGACTAAATAGCGCGGCCAGAAAGTTTTATTATCGTGTCTCCTCGCCCGGATTTGTAGTATCTAATGAACATGTCAAGAAGCAGAAGGTTGATTATTTGGCTATTTCGCCGAATTCCAGGAAAGTGCTTTTTGATTTAAAGCAGGAAATTCAAAAATTGAAGGGTGAAGTTTGATGCGTATAGTTATAGATCTTCAAGGCGCTCAAACGGAAAGCAGGTTTCGAGGTATCGGCCGTTTTACGACGTCTATAACAAAGGCCATTATTGAAAATTGCCGCGGACACCAAATTTATCTGGTGTTGAATGGCATGCTGTCCGAAACTACTTCTGCAGTTTTTGCTGAATTTGACGGAATTATTGATCCTGCGAACATCAAAGTATGGAATGCTGTTGGGCCGGTTCGTTCTATGGAGGAAGGTAATGCCTGGCGTAAGGAAGTTGCGCAGCTATTAAGAGAACACTTTATAGCTTCCTTGCAGCCTGACGTGGTTTATATACCTAGCCTATTTGAAGGTTATGTGGATGATGCGGTGGTGTCCGTGGGTAGGTTCTACGATACGGCCCCGGTGTGTGTAACTCTTTATGATTTGATACCGTTGATGAATCCAGATAAGTATCTGGATTTTAACTCAAATTATAAAAGTTTTTACATGGACAGGATAAAGAGTCTGAAGTCGGCATCTGTGCTTCTGGCTATATCGGAGTCTTCGCGGCAGGAAGGAATTGACCACTTAGAAGAGTTTGGTGGTTCTATTGTTAATGCATCTATCGGTTCGGAGAATCTGTTTTGTATTAAAGATATTTCCTCCGAAGAGCGTGCTGAAATTTTAGAACGCTTCTCTATAAAAGGGGCATTTATTTTATATACTGGCGGTGCAGATGAGCGGAAAAATTTAAACGCTCTGATTCAGTCATATTCTGATATTTCAAAAGACCTAAGGGAAACGCATCAATTGGTTCTCGCAGGGCGAATGACCCTCTCTGAACTCGATAGATTAAAGGCGACTGCCGAAGCTGCTGGATTGCATCAGGATGAGCTTGTATTCGTAGGTTATATTGAAGATCAAGACTTGGCTTATCTTTATAATATGTGCGAGCTTTTTGTATTTCCTTCTTGGCATGAGGGATTTGGCCTGCCACCGTTAGAAGCTATGCTTTGTGGGGCGGTGGTTGTGGGCTCGAATATTTCCAGTATTCCAGAGGTTATCGGTTACTCCGATGCCTTGTTTGATCCCTATTCACTAAGTTCCATTAAGGATGCTATTGAAAAAGGGCTGCGCGACGAAGAGTTTAAGCGACTGTTTAAGGCTCATTCCAAACTGCAAGTTGGAAAGTTTTCTTGGAAGGACAGTGCTCGCATCATAATTGATGAGATGGAAAAGCTTGCCGCTCCTACAGTGGCACTTGCGTGGTCCGAGAGTCATGCTATTGAAGAGGTGGAATATAAGCGCATTATCTCTGAAGTTGCCGCACTAACAGTTAAATATTCCGATGTTCAAGATGAGCAGTTGGTGAAGTGTTCCGTAGCAATTAATAGAAATTTAGAAGTCATTCGGAATGCTCATCGCACTGTGTTGCGCCAAGAAAAACTGACATGGCGAATTGAAGGGCCTTTTGATTCTTCTTACAGTTTGGCCCTATTGAATCGCGAGACAGCCATTGCGCTCGATTCTTTGGGGCATCATGTCGTGTTGCATTCAACGGAAGGGGGGGGGGATTTCTATCCGAATGAAAGCATTTTCACAAAAGAACCTAAATTAAAGAGTTTGTATGATCGTAGTTTTGAAGTTGGCTCTCTGAACTCTGATGTGGTAAGTCGAAATCTATATCCGCCTAGGGTGGAGGATATGGATAGTAATTTCAACATGCTTCATCATTACGCCTGGGAAGAGGGCGGTTTTCCTATAGAGTGGGTTGAGAACTTCAATGAGTATCTACAAGGGATTACAAGTCTATCTCGTCACGTAGAGAAAATACTGATTGATAATGGTGTTTCTGTCCCGTTAATGACATCTGGATGCGGGGTTGATCATTGGTTGCGGATTCAAGCTGATAGCTCTTTTGCTGTCGAAGGAAAAGATTTTAAATTTCTGCATGTCTCTTCATGCTTTCCGCGAAAGGGGGCGGATGTTTTACTCAAGGCATATGGCGAAGTCTTTAGCAGTGCAGATCCAGTGACTTTGATAATAAAAACGTTCAAAAATCCTCATAATTTAATTCATGAGTGGCTAGTCGACGCTGCCAGCCAGAAGCCAGATTTTCCACATGTTGTAATTATAGAAGATGATTTAACAGACGGTGAATTAAAGTCGCTATATTTGGCCTCGGATGTGTTGGTTGCTCCTAGCAGAGCCGAAGGTTTTGGTTTGCCTATGGCAGAAGCGATGCTTTCTGGTCTACCTGTAATTACAACAGGTTGGGGTGGGCAAACCGATTTTTGCAACGTTGATACTTCTTGGTTGGTTGACTACAGCTTTTCCCCTGCTGAAACGCATTTCGGATTATTTGGATCCGTTTGGGCTGAACCGAAGCAGGCTCATCTAGGGGAAATCATGCTGGAGGTCTACAAAACTCCTCTAGAAGAAAGAAAGCAGAAATCGATAAGAGGTAGCGAGCTCCTTTTAAAGAATTTTACCTGGGAAATTGTTTGTGCCCGGCTTGTTGCAGCTGCACAAAAATGGTCCGCAAACCCGGAAATTGTCAACGGTTCGATTGGTTGGATAACCTCTTGGAATACACGCTGCGGCATCGCAAGTTATTCAGAGCATCTAGTAAACAATTTTCCTGCCCCTGTTAAAATTCTGGCGCCTTATGCTAGTGACCAAGTAGCCATCGATGATGAAACAGTAGTTCGCTGCTGGACGATGTCTGAGGATGAACGATTAACGGAGCTTTCTGCACAGATTGAATCGTTAGATCTTGATATATTAGTTATCCAGTTTAATTACGGGTTCTATAATTTTCAGGCTTTTTCTGATTTTCTTAATGCGCAACTGGATAAAGAGAAAGTAGTTGTAGTTGTTATGCATGCAACGGTAGATCCGATACACGTACCTCATAGAAAATTGAGCATGCTCAGAGACGCGTTATCTCGTTGTCACAGGGTGTTCGTGCATTCGATTGCGGATATGAATAGATTGAAAGATCTTTCATTAGTCGATAACGTTGCGATTTTTCCGCACGGAGTATTGGATCACTCTATTCAAGCGCCGACGCAAAATCTTGTATTTAAAGTCGCATCATATGGTTTTTTCTTGCCCCACAAAGGGCTTCTTGAATTGATCGAGGCGATAGGTTTACTTCGTGGTAAAGGTGTGAAAGTTGAGCTTCACATGATAAATGCCGAGTATCCGGCGGCAGAGTCAAAGAATATAATTCAGCAGGCAAAGGATAAGATTTCGGAACTGTCACTTCAGGATACTATAAGCTTGAATACGGCTTTTTTACCTGATAGTGAGTGTCTGGAATCTTTAAGTAAAATGGATCTTATTGTTTTTCCGTATCAAGACACTGGTGAGTCATCCAGTGCGGCAGTGAGATATGGGCTGGTTACGGGGAGGCCTGTTGCAGTAACTCCCCTTGCAATTTTTGATGATGTAAAACCAGCCGTTCATCATTTGCCGGGTACGAGTCCAGAGGCAATTGCATCTGGGATTGAATTATTGATGGGGGATATTGCGTCTGAAAAAGGGCAGAACGTTGCATTAAATGCAGAGCGCTGGAGAGCCGCGCATCGTTATTCTAAGGTTTCGAACAGACTTTACAATACTCTTCGCGCTCTTCATGTTCAGATGCGTTGATTAATTAGCCGGTTTTTTAATTGCTATTCGACAGCCACTCACTTTATTGGTTTGGCTGTCGGTAGCTAGAGCCCAACAGGTTGAGTCTGTTAAAAAAGTTAGCGGTCTTTGCTGCGTATTAATGCTTCCTGTTGAGATGCTATTTTTGAGCTTTCCAGTATGTGATGGTTTTTTGCTCTGGCGCATTAAGATAGATATATTTCAACAGTCTACAGCACGTTACAGATCAGATACTGCGATATCAACCCCTAAAACCAGCTTTTTTAGATAGTTATATATTGCCTTCGGCGTAAGTGAGCTATGATCCTACATTAAAAGCCATCGAGTGTTCCCGGATGCTGCGCTTCCGATTCTTTTCATTAGCCGGCAACTCATGATGCGACCCGACGCCAAATTCTAATTAGTGTACCTCGACCCTTAGCGATTGAACTTGTGAAGATCCACCGGTGGCGCGTTCGCTCTGGTCGAGCTGGATATCAAGGTCGCCGCGTTCGACCTTATGTGCTTTTCCGAACTGCCGCTGCGACCGGTGGAAATCCTCTCCCGCTGAAGTAGATTGACCCTGCGGCGCACCGCTTGCCCGGCAACTCTAAGCGAGCGGCTGACGTTGACATGGCGAGAGTCTTGATCTATCACGAGGCCAGAGTGCTCGCGCTTGAATTTAGCGGAGAGTAAAGACACGGGTTGGTTATCAGAATCCTCTATTTGATAAGCATTCTCGCCTAAATGGATCCGGTTTTGTTAGGCCAATACAGATATTAACCCGGCGAACGGTTATGGGATTTGTGCCGCGTTGGTTCGACCCAGCAGCCGATGCTTTCCGACCGCGAAGCCGAGTTATGGTTAGCGAGCGAGACCACTGCTAACTCTGTTTATGGTAAATTCTTCGTTCCTTGACACGGACAAGATCAAGCACAGAGCACTATTCCCAAGGCGTAAAAATTTCTTATCCATTAGAATTAGGTTTTTTACGATGAGCGCAAAAACGTGAACCATTTCAGCCGTACAACCCCCTTAGGACGCCTCGAAAAGTCTCCTAATGGGGCGATTCCAGAGATAAAAATGCCCACGCTCGCAGCTAGCCGTTGGTCCGCCTCCTAGAGGCTAGGTAATACTGGCCGTGTCGCCACGCCCCGCTTCAACAGGGCGTATTTTTTCGTTCAGTCAGGATGCCCTGGATTTTGGTTTTAGCTGACAATGTCTTAGGTTATCCATTTTAAGAATACCAAAATGCCCTTTTTTCCTTGTTTTTTGTCTGTTGTGTTTGTGTTGAGAAACCAGTCAGCAAATATTGAAAAAATCCTGTCCGACGCGGCAGCAGTCGTTGCGAATGTCGTCAGTGATTATGAGTTGATCGTGGTGGATAACGCCTCGGATGACGACAGTATTTTGATGATGAAGCGGTTGACCGCTGAAAACGGATTGGCCAATTTACAAGTGTATGCCCTGACCAAAGAGGTGGATGCGGATACCGCCTCGTGGGTTGGATTGGAGAATGCACTTGGTGATTTCGTTGTCGTTGTCGATCCGTTGGTCGATGACATTAGTTTTGTCCCTAAGATGCTCGATCAAGCGGTCAGCGGTGCTGATGTGGTGTTTGCTAATAATGCGCAAAAACCCGCTCAGAGCCTTGCTTATCGCGGCGCTTACGCCGTATTTCATAGCCTTTACAATCACTTCAATGGTGTTCATCTGGCTAAGGAGGCGCCGCAATACCGCATTCTGAGCAAGCGGGTGATCAATTTCATCCTGCAGCATCCACAGCCGGCGATGACCTACAGGCACCTGCCTGCAACGGGTGGGTTCGCGCGTGCTTACTTGAATTATAGTTCCGCGCCGCGGGCATCTCGGCCAAAGCGATTGGGCGAGAGCATTGACCGTGGCATGCGCTTGCTGGTGTCGACCACTCGTGCGCCGATGCGTTTGGTGACCTCGCTCTCCCTGTTCGGTGCGGTCGCCAACCTGCTGTACTGCGTTTATGTACTCGCGGTTGGCATTCTAAAAACCGATGTTGCTCCGGGTTGGATCAGCTTTTCCTTACAACAGTCGGGGATGTTCTTTCTGATCTCGCTAGTTCTGCTGGTCTTAGGTGAATACATTTTGAACATGGCTAGCCTGTCGAATGAGGGCCCGCTTTATCATGTAGGCCAAGAATTTACCAGTGCCCGTATGACCCGGCTTGAAAAGCTGAACATCGAAGAAGTTGTGTCAGGTTCAGCCGAGACGAAAAACCCGACCATTGAACGTATTTCCTGATGTTGGACCTCGATCCAAACCAATCCACTCAGGATGCCGTGATAATCGGGGGTGGGTTCTACGGTGCGGCTATCGCTGTGTATCTTGCCAAGCAGCGCGGCCTTAAGCGCATTCTGCTAATTGAACGTGAGCCGGCGTTGCTAATGCGTGCCTCTTACAACAATCAGGCGCGTGTGCATAACGGTTATCACTACCCACGTAGTTTCACGACCGCTTATCGAAGCCGGGTAAACTTGCCCAAATTTGTACGGGACTGGCCGCTTGCTGTTAAGCGAGACTTCACCAAGCTTTACGCCATCGCCCGTAGAAACTCGAAAGTTACGGCCAAACAGTTCGAACGCTTTTGTCGGGACATTGGGGCGGATATCCAGCCAGCAGATCACGTGTCGCGGGCTCTATTTGAACCCCGTCTGATCGAAGATGTGTACCTGGTCGAAGAATATGCGTTTGACACGACACAGCTCGTGAACTGGGCAGAGCGCGAGCTGAGAGAAAGCGGGGTGCAGATCCACTACCAAACACGGGTGACTGCGATCTTGAAAGGGGCAGAGCTGCCGTTGAAGGTTGTGGCCGAGATGTCGCAGGGCGGCCAGGAAGTCATCAACTGTCGCTATGTATTCAACTGCACCTATAGCGGCCTTAATCAGTTCAAGGGCGATTTTCCCGGTGTTAGTATCGGTCTCAAGCAAGAAATCACGGAAATGACCCTGATGCAGATGCCCGAATCACTCGATGGTTTGGGTATCACGGTAATGGATGGTCCGTTTTTCTCGATGATGCCCTTTCCCGCGCGTCGACTGCATACCTTGTCACATGTTCGCTATACGCCGCACCTGCACTGGAATGATCAACAAGGAGTCGACCCCTACGAAAAGCTGCGCCACTACCAACGAGATACCCGTGTGGATCGGATGGTCCGGGATGTGGGGCGCTATATCCCTGAGGTGCTGAAAGCCAAACACATCGACTCATTATTCGAGATTAAAACCGTTCTTGTTAAGAACGAGGGCGATGACGGAAGGCCAATCCTTTTTGAGAAGCACGCAGAGTTGCCAGGATGTTATTCGGTGCTTGGGGGTAAAATTGACAATATTTATGACGTTCTTGAAAAGCTTGAAGCTGAGAGCATTGTCAGTGTCGATGGTCTATAAAAATATATATTTGGAGAAGTGAATGTTTAGTTCGCTTATTGGTTATTCGGGTTACGTGGGCGGCACGCTTCTTAAACAGGAAAATTTCACGTCTCTTTATCGCTCATCCAATATTGGCGATATCGACAACCAGTCATTTGATATGGTGGTGTGTGCCGGTGCTCCGGCACAGAAGTGGATCGCCAACCGGGAGCCCGAAGCGGATCGACAAAAAATTGAGGAGCTGATCGCGCACCTCAAAACCATCCAGTGCAAAACCTTTATTTTGATCAGTACGGTGGATGTCTTTAAGAATCCTATTGGTGTTGACGAGGACACTTCTGTAGATGAGTCGGGCCTGCATGCCTATGGTTTGCATCGACGACTGCTGGAGACATTCGTCGAAGAAAATTTCCCGCGTCACCTGATTGTTCGTCTGCCAGGACTGGTTGGTCCAGGTCTGCGCAAGAACGTTATCTTCGATTTTCTGAATGACAACAACCTTCAGGCAATTGATACCCGGGGGGTGTTCCAGTTCTACCCGATGGTTAACCTTTGGTATGACATTCAAGTCGCACTCAATGCCGGTTTGAAATTGGTTCATCTCACCGCAGAGCCCGTTCGCGTGGAGGAAATTTCCCAACAGGGCTTCGGTAAAGCCTTCACCAACACCTTGGCTCACCCCGTTGCGGCCTATGACCTCCGGACCAAGCATGCCCGAGTATTTGGTTCGTCGGGCGGCTATCAATACAGCGCCCGCGAAACGATCCAAGCGGTTAGAGCCTACGCGCAGTCTGAACCGCTAAAGATTAAAGCTGATGCGGAGACGAGCGTATGAGGTTGTCGATTTCCAATATTGCGTGGGACGCCCCCGAAGATGAAGCGATCGCGACCATGCTTCAACGCTATGCGGTTGATGCCATAGATATCGCGCCTGGAAAGTATTTTCCAAAACCCGATAAAGCTACGAATGAAGATATTGCTCGAGTCAAAGACTGGTGGGCAGAGCGTGGCATCGAGATAACCGGCATGCAGGCGCTGTTATTCGGCACAACGGGACTAAATATCTTTGGCTCTGCAGAAAGCCAAGCAACCTTGCTAACGCATTTGGCGGCGATTTGCCGCATTGGTGCTGGTTTGGGGGCAAATCGGTTGGTTTTTGGCTCACCCAAGAATCGTGATCGCAGTGGGTTGAACGATCAAGAGGCTTTGGACGTAGCGATTCCTTTTTTCCGACAGCTGGGGGATATCGCGCAAGCTTGCGGGGTAACTATCTGCCTTGAGCCCAACCCAACCTGTTACGGCGCTAACTTTATGACCACCAGTGCGGAAACAGCCAATGTTGTGAAATGCGTTGCGCATCCGGCCATCCGGATGCAGCTAGATACAGGTGCGCTAACCATTAATGGCGAAAATCCTCTGGTGATATTACAGGAGTGTGCCACTCTGATTGGGCATGTACATGTCAGTGAGCCCGATCTGTTGCCTTTGGGTGATGGCGGCACTGAGCATGGAAAAATGGCTGCCGCGCTGTCGCGGTATCTGCCTGCTCATGTGATCTCCATTGAAATGTTGGCGACCAAGAATGAGTCGCATCTGATGTCAATTGAACGATCCCTTCAGGTAGCGATGCGGGATTATCGCAGTGTCGGTGTTGGAGTGAGTGTATGAGTATGAAGTGGCTCATCCTTATTCTCGGCATTCTCTCCAATGCTTCCGCCAGTGTACTGGTTAAGATGGCCATGATGTCGCCGCGCAAGTTTCCTTCCCTCAGCGACCCATTGGCCGCGCTGAGTAATTGGCCTTTTTGGCTGGGGCTTGTGCTATATGGTGCGGCCTTTCTGCTTTATGCCGCTGCCCTGGCACGTCTGCCGCTGAATGTGGCACACCCGGTTCTGACTGCAGGAGCGGTGGCTACTGTCGCCCTGTTTTCGGTCGTGTTTTTTCGTGAATCCTTCCACTGGACTACAGGGGCAGGGATCGTACTGGTAATTGCCGGCGTAGGGCTGATTACAGCTCGCGTGGCTTGATGGTAAACATGATGACCTCTCCTGAAATTGCTCATTCTGCCCGCGAAACGTGGCAAGTACCCTCGTTTGACACGCAACTCTGGCTTGGCCGTCAGCACCCTTGGTGCGTGGTAATCCCAGTTATTAATGAGGGTGAACGAATCAAGAGCCTGCTGGATAGAATGGCAGCGCTTAATATTGAAAATATTGCTGATATCATTATTGTCGATGGCGGCACCACGGATGGCTCGCTGGAGTTGTCAGCGTTACAACGGGTCGGCGTACGCGGGTTGCTGGTCAAGACCGCCTCCGGAAAACTCAGTGCCCAGCTTCGTTGTGCATACGCCTTTGCACTCGATAAGAGCTATGAGGGAATCGTGACCATTGATGGTAACGACAAGGATGATCCCGAGGCGATATCGCGCTTTATTGATGCGCTGAAACAGGGCGTTGATTTTGTGCAGGCCTCGCGCTTCATTGCGGGAGGCGTCGCTGAGAACACTCCGAAGTCACGAGATTTTGCCATTCGATTCATTCATGCGCCGATGCTAAGTCTTTTCTCCGGATTTGAGTGGACTGACACCACTCAAGGCTTTCGGGCTTACAGCCGGAAAATGCTGTTAGACCCGAAAGTGGCTCCCTTTCGTGATGTATTTATGACATACGAATTGCTAGCTTATCTTTCTTATCGGGCACCGAAGCTGGGTCATCGCTGCGTGGAGTTGCCGACAGTTCGACGTTACCCAAAAGGTGAAGTGCCGACCAAGATCAGTAGTGTGAAGGGTAACTTTCAGGTTTTTACCGTCCTCTTGAAAACATGTTTTGGTTTTTATAATGAAGATTGATTCAACTTTTAAAGTTCGTGCTGGACAGCTATCGCACTATTTTTTTGTTTTGGTGTTGGGTTTTCTCTACGCTGTTTTTTTGCACTACACGCTTGGCATGGATGGGTTTTGGGATACTGCTAACTATCACTTGTTTATAGGTTGGGCTGCTTTAAATCTTTCACCGTATGAGTTTGGTGCGGTAGCCCAGTATCATACTTACTTAAATCCACTTATAGATATTGTAAATTATAAGGCTTTTACGGTGCATCCATATGTTGGTGCCGCCTTTCATGCTGCTGTACTCTCTGTGGTGATACTTTTTTTATATTTTTTGGCAAGTTTTTCGGTTGCAATAGATAGATATAAATTAGGTGTTATTGCTGCTGTTGTCATTGGTGCCACAGGTGCGATGACTGTTTCCTTGTTTGGATCATTTACAAATGAGCATGTAATAGCTTTGTTTGTATTGGCAGCTCTAATTCTTGCGGTAAGAAATATTGACGTCGGCGGCGGGGGGGCGTTTCTTGCTGCAGGAATTTTTCTTGGTATCGCTGTCGGTTTTAAGCTTACCGCAATTTCGTATGCGATCGGGCTCCTGGCAACGATATCTGTGTGCAGCAAATTTAATTTGAAAATTATTTTTTTTGTATGCCTAGGTGTTGGACTTGGGGTTTTAGTCGCAGATGGCCTATTTATGGTCTTACGATTTGAGGTGGTTGGAAATCCTGTATTTCCACTGGCAAACAATATTTTTAAATCACCCTATTTTCCAGTTGAATGGAAGTCTTTTAGTTCTTTTGAGTTTGGAAAAATCCCTTATTATTTGTCGCTACCATTAGTTTGGCTCACCGCTAGTGATTTCTCCGAAGCTAAAGACGTTCGAGATGGAAGATTTTTACTTGCGTATATAGGGATTGCGTTAATTTTTGCAGCCTCACTCCAAAAAAAATTCCTCACAAAAAAACAATTTTTCATTGTGTTTTTTTTCTTGGTGTCATGGTTTTCGTGGATTCTGATTTTTCGGATATACCGATATCTCGTTGTTCTTGAGTTGCTGTCAGGAGTAATTTTTCTAATTGGGATTTCAGTCTTTTTTGGACAGGAAAAAAAATATTTAGAAAAGTGTTTGGCGGTAATAGCAGCGTCTTGGTTTCTGTATTGCATCACTGTTTACCCGAACTGGGGTAGACGAGTATGGCAAGATGAATTTTACAAGAGTGATTTAGTCGATGTGATTGGTGGAAATAGAGCGGATATTATTTTTTATGCAGATGAGCGACTTTCTTATCTTTCTCCGCAATTGAAATCTTCAAATATCCCCTTCGGAAATTTGTTTTCTCAGCCATGGTATGATTCAAATCGGTATGGAAATCCAATTGATCCTAAGGGTGTTGATATATCGAATAAGTCAAAGGTGTATTTTTTGCAGTATTCTCGAGTAGATCCTCGATCTAGTAGTAGCTACTTAAATGGTTTATTTGGTGATGATGTCTTCAGTTGCAAGAAGGTGCACACTAATATGTTGTGGGATCCTTATCTTTGCTCTTTGCAAAATTTATCCGATATAGCTATTCCAACAGTTTTTGTTGGTGAGAGTTATAGCTATAATACTGACAAGGTTTTGTTTTTTAATGGTTGGTCATATCCAGAGCCTGGGCACTTATGGACGGAAGGATACAAGTCAACCATGCTGTTTAAAATAGATGGCGTGCCTGAGGGTTGTACTCCCTTTGTTGCAATTAGTGGAAGTACTCTAGGTGAGCAGTCGCTTTCTGCTTATATAAATGGGGTTGAAGTAAGTAGAGAGAAGCTAAATGGCCAATTTGAGAGTGTGATTAAAATAGGCAGATTGGAATCCAGTGGTAGGAGTGCTATTAAGTTGGATCTTGATCTGCCAGACGCAACCACACCAAATAATGGAGATCTCAGGGTGTTGGCAATTTCTCTGCGTTCTTTGAGTTTCGGTTGCAATCGCTAGTTTCCTGTCTCTGAAATAGCTTTCTATTTTGAGCTATGTTTCTTTGGCCGGTAACTGTGGAGTGAATACATAGATTCTCAAGAGATTGTATTCAGTGAGAACAGCAAAATCCAACTGAGCCGACGCATTTCAGCGCGCCGGCTCGTGGTGCTCGGGTGATTTCAGCGGGAGGGTCGTAGTCCGCTCGCGCAACTCTAGATAGCCCTTTCTGTAAGGGCATTCAGTTGTCACGGTAATTGGCCCCTTTCGAAAAAAATTATAGCGATGGCAGCACTCGTGGTAGGAGCTGAGAATAGTTGCTTATAATTTGCTACAGAGGTGTGAGAAGGCTTGGATTTAATCATGGGGGTAATGCTGGTAGGAAATTAGTACGGGGTGATCAGTATGTCGACGGCTTGCCACTGCAAAGCGTATTGGCGCATGGCGATGCTGCGATACACCCTGCGCCGCAGCTAGCTCGGATATCTACAGCTTTGTCGAGACAGCGAAGTTCAAAGGGTAGTCAGTGGAAGGTGCGAAGCGCTGTTACCGTCGAGCTGTTCGCCAGAGATGTCGCGGTAAACAGAAAGCGCATCTGGCGGAACGTATGCTTCATGGATCGCGTGCGACCATTCATGCGCAGCACCTCGTTTCGCCTATCGTCTAAGCCTTTAGGCTTCTGTATGATTCACAGCTAGGCCGCTCTGCGGATTTTCCTGCGGAGCCAAACATAATATTTACTCATCATGCCTGCTTAGGCGATAAATGGAGTTTAGAGGATTCGCATGAAAGCAATCGTTACTGGCATCACTGGTCAAGACGGCGCCTACCTGGCGGAACTGCTGCTGGAGAAGGGGTACACCGTTTACGGTACCTACCGTCGTACCAGTTCTGTCAATTTCTGGCGTATCGAAGAGCTGGGTATCCAGCAGAACCCTAACCTGCATTTGGTCGAATATGATCTGACAGATCTCTCTGCCAGCATCCGTTTGCTGCAAACCACTGAAGCCACCGAGGTGTATAACCTCGCCGCGCAGAGCTTTGTGGGCGTGTCGTTCGAGCAGCCAATCACTACGGCCGAAATCACCGGCCTTGGTGCCGTGAACCTTCTGGAAGCGATCCGCATCGTCAATCCAAAGGTGCGTTTCTACCAGGCATCGACTTCTGAAATGTTTGGTCAGGTACAGGCTATTCCGCAGGTCGAGAGCACGCCTTTCTATCCGCGCAGCCCTTACGGTGTCGCCAAGCTTTACGCTCACTGGATGACCATCAACTACCGTGAGTCGTACGGTATTTTTGCGACCAGCGGCATTTTGTTCAACCACGAATCGCCTCTGCGTGGTCGTGAGTTCGTAACCCGCAAGATCACTGACTCCGTGGCCAAGATCAAGCTCGGTCTGCTCGATAAAATGGAGCTGGGCAACCTCGATGCCAAACGTGACTGGGGTTTTGCCAAGGAGTACGTAGAAGGCATGTGGCGCATGCTGCAGGCCGACGTACCGGATACCTTCGTATTGGCGACCAATCGTACCGAGACCGTCCGTGATTTCGTATCGATGGCATTCAAGGCCGCTGGTATCACTATTTCCTGGTCGGGTACTGCTGAAGCCGAACAGGGCACTGATGCTGCTACCGGCAAGGTACTGGTTACCATCAATCCGAAGTTCTACCGTCCTACCGAAGTTGAGTTGCTGATCGGCAACCCGGCCAAGGCCAAGGAAGTATTGGGTTGGGAACCGAAAACTTCGCTTGAAGAGCTTTGCCGCATGATGGTCGAGGCTGACCTGCGCCGTAACAAGCAAGGGTTCTCTTTCTGATGATCAATGCTGGCAAACGTGCGCTGATTACGGGTATTCATGGATTTACCGGTCGCTACATGGCGGCTGAGTTGCAAGCTCATGGCTACGAAGTTGTCGGGATGGGCAGTCAACCCTCCGACGATCACAATTATCATCAAGTCGATCTGGCTGACGGTATTGGTCTACGCACGTTGCTGGCAAAGATTCAGCCGGATGTCGTTGTGCACCTTGCAGCTCTGGCATTTGTCGGACATGGTGCGGCGGATGCGTTCTATCAAGTCAACTTGATAGGCACGCGTAATCTGCTGGATGCTGTTGCCGCTAGCGGGAAGGCTCCGGATTGCGTTTTGATTGCCAGCAGCGCCAATGTCTATGGCAATGCATCAGGTGGCATGTTGTCGGAAGCTACAGTGCCGGCTCCTGCCAACGATTACGCCGTTAGCAAGCTGGCCATGGAGTACATGGCCAAGCTCTGGATGGATCGTCTTCCCATAGTTATCGCGCGGCCATTCAATTACACAGGTGTTGGGCAGGCCGAGAACTTCCTGTTGCCGAAAATCGTCTCCCATTTCCTGCGCAAGGCGCCTAGGATTGAATTGGGTAACCTCGACGTTTGGCGCGACTTCAGTGATGTTCGGGCTTTGGTCAAGGCTTATCGTGGTTTGATCGACGCGAAACCTTTGGGGCAAATCGTGAATGTCAGTTCGGGACAAACGCACTCACTTCGAGAGGTTATCGAGTTGTGCAAGTCGCTGACTGGGCATGACATCGAAGTCGACGTGAATCCAGCGTTTGTTCGCGCCAACGAGGTGAAAACCTTGTGCGGGGATAACTCGAAGCTGCGGGATCTGGTTCCCGGATGGGCAACGGCGCCTTTGAGCGAAACCCTGAGCTGGATGCTGACGGTTGATAAATGAAGTTAATTCTTTCTGTTGAGCCGGTCCGTTTTCCACTGACCGGCATTGGTCGCTACACCTATGAGTTGGCGCTGCGACTGCAGCAGAATCGTGAAATTACTGACCTGCAGTTTTTTGCAGGTCGGCGATTTCTACCGTCGTTGCCTGCTGCTTCCGATACGTCGGGTAACGGTTATGGTCTGAAGCGAGCCGTTCAGAAGAATTTCCTGGCGGTTGAGGCCTATCGTTTGCTGATGCCATTGCTCAGGAAGCGAGCGCTTAAAGGTCATGGTGAATTTCTTTACCACAGCCCCAATTATTATCTGCCTCCGTTTGCCGGACGCAGTGTTGCTACCTTTCACGATCTTTCTCCCTTTACGTGGTCCCACTGTCATGCGCCGCAACTTGTGCGCTATTTGCAGAAGGAGCTCAAGACGACGTTGGTCAGGGCTGACGCTTTGATAACGGACTCTGAATACACGCGTAAAGAGTTGTCCGACTATTTTTCCTGGCCTATTGAGCGGATACACACTGTGCCGTTGGCCAGTTCTGCCGAGTTTCATCCTCGGTCCGCGGACGACCTCCGGTTGACTCTGTCGCGACATGGTCTTGAGGCGGGCGGCTACAGCTTGTTTGTGGGTACCATCGAGCCGCGCAAGAATATTGATACCTTGCTCAATGCTTATTCACGTCTGCCACTGGAGCTGCGCAAGCGCTGGCCGCTCGTGTTGACGGGTTACTATGGATGGCAAAACGAGGATATTCATAACCGGCTTGAAAGCGCACGTCGCGAGGGCTGGGCCTACTATCTCGGTTTTGTTCCCAGCGAAGACTTGCCTCTGTTGTTTGCCGGTGCGCGGCTATTTACCTTCCCTTCGTTGTACGAGGGTTTCGGTTTACCGGTGCTAGAGGCTATGAGTTCGGGCGTTCCCGTCGTTTGCTCCAACAGTTCTTCCCTGCCAGAGGTTGCCGGTAATGCGGCACTTATGTGCGAAGCAACGGACACGCTGGCGTTGACTGAGCTTTTGCGCCGAGGCCTTGAAGATGAGGTGTGGCGCGCCAGCGCCATTGAACAGGGATTACTGCACGCAGCGAAGTTTTCCTGGGAGCGGTGCGCAAAAGAAACGTTCGAGGTTTATCAGAAGGTGGTCGACGGGCGATGATCAAGGTTCTGCACTTCTTCAAGACTTATTACCCGGAGACAATGGGGGGCATCGAACAAGTCATCTTTCAGATTGCCGAAGGTGGTTTACAACACGGGTACGAGTCCCAGGTGCTCTATCTCAGTGAGCGAGGGGCTGCACGCAATGAACCGATTGCGCATCATCTGACCCATCGCTCAAAACTGGATCTTCACGTTGCTTCTACGGGATTCTCGTTTTCGGCGCTCAGGGATTTCATCGAGCTGGCTCGAGAAGCGGATATTGTTCACTACCATTTTCCGTGGCCTTACATGGATCTCGTTCATTTTGCGAGTCGAGTCGGCAAGCCCAGTGTGGTTAGCTATCACTCCGATATCGTCAAGCAGAAAACGCTGCTCAAACTTTATCAGCCATTGATGAATCGCTTCCTGTCCAGTGTTGACTGTATTGTCGCGTCGTCGCCAAATTATCTGGCAAGCAGCCCGGTTTTGACCCGATTTGAAGATAAGGTACGTGTTGTTCCTTACGGTCTGGATCGCTCGACTTATCCCGTCCCTTCTGCAGAGAAACTGGCATTCTGGCGAGACCGGTTGGGTGAGCGTTTTTTTCTTTTTGTAGGTGCCCTGCGTTATTACAAGGGCCTGGATTTTTTGCTTGAGGCAGCCAGGACGACCGGGTTACCGGTGGCCATTCTTGGAGGCGGGCATCTTGAAGCAGAACTCAAGGCTCAAGCCGCGGAAGCGGGTGTGTCCAACGTGCATTTTCTGGGGTTGTTACCTGACGAAGACAAGGCTGCGCTGCTGACACTTTGCTACGCTTTTGTCTTTCCGTCGCATTTGAGATCGGAGTCTTTCGGAATTTCCCTGCTCGAAGGGGCTATGTACGGAAAACCGATGATCTCTTGTGAAATTGGATCGGGCACCACCTACATCAATATTGCCGGAGAAACCGGATTGGTCGTCCCTCCCAGGGATTCCATTGCATTGGCACAGGCTATGACAAGGCTGTGGAGCGAACCCGCTACAGCTGCCAGGATGGGCTTGGCCGCCGAACGCCGGTTTGAGGAGGTGTTTTCCTCAAGTTTAATGGCGCAATCTTACGCTGATATTTATCGCTCGTTGCTTTAAAACTTTTCGCAACCCATGTTAATGGGCTGTTAGGGCAATACCCCAGTCTGGCGGATGTTTGCGGATAATTAGAATCGTAGTTTTTTGCGTTTTATTATCTGGATGCTTGCGTGCAAGTTTTTCTCCAGAAAAGTTTGTTTGAGTTTATATTGCTTGTTGCAGAGTCTATGCGCGAGTTTGCCAAAGAACTTGTTTGTTAACAGTATGTCAGTCGCGCAAAATGTAGCAGTGAATTTTGCCTCAATGAAGGCAGGTTTCAGGGTGTGTTTTTCTGACGTGGCGCAAGTTGTCTTTTCCTGCTGCTTTGAAGTGGCCAAGAATCGCGTAATTCAATAGACTGCCGCTCGCATATCCCTCGACGACGCGATCTCCATGGTTGCTACAGTCACGCGTCCATTTGCCGCTTCAACGAGGCTGTTGTCGACAGGCAAGCATTGATTTCTTAGCTCAAGGTGCTTTCATGAGATCCAAGACATTCCTGATTACCGGCGGTAATGGTTTTCTGGGGAGAGCACTCATAGATCGGCTAATACTGGAGTCGGATTGTTCTGTCGTCGCGCCGATGCGTACGAGAACTCATGAGCATGCTCCAGGTGTGGACGTTATACCCTTCGAAGGTCTCAGTGGGGCTAACGATTGGAGTCGCGTCCTCACAGAAGTTGATGTTGTCGTCCATGCGGCAGCGCGCGTTCACGTCATGGACGAAGTCGCGGTCGATCCCTTGGCTGCCTTCCGGGAAATCAATGTCGACGCGACTTTGAACCTCGCTCGTCAGGCTGCGGCATCGGGAGTTAAACGGTTTATCTTCGTCAGTTCGGTGAAAGTTAACGGCGAGCGCACTTCTCCAGGCGCTCCTTTTTACGCTGATGATGTGCCTGCCCCGCTTGACGCTTATGGCATTTCCAAATTTGAAGCCGAGCAGGGCTTGAAGCGACTGGCGCAGGTTACGGATATGGAAGTGGTGATTATTCGCCCGGTTCTGGTCTACGGTCCGGGGGTGAAAGCTAATTTTCTCACTATGATGCAATGGCTGGATCGTGGTGTTCCGTTGCCATTTGGCTCAGTGCGTAATAGCCGCAGTCTGGTGTCAGTAGGCAATCTTGTGGATCTCATCGTGACCTGTGCCGACCATCCGGGTGCTGCCAATCAAACTTTTATGGCGAGCGATGGCGAAGATGTTTCTACAAGTGACCTGTTGCGCAAGCTGGGCCAAGCGTTGGGGAAGACCAGTTATCTCTTGCCTGTTCCGGTATGGATGATGGAGCGGCTGTTGGCATTGGTAGGACGGCGGTCTATATCTCAGCGGCTTTTCGGCTCTCTGCAGGTCGATATCAGTAAAAATCGACAGTTACTGGGTTGGACCCCGCCCATCAGTGTCGATAAGGGCCTAGGCCTGACCGCACAGCATTTTCTGGAAACCCGCAAATCATGACTTATGGATGGTTCCTTTCCGTCGTTCTCTGCCTATCCTTCTCCCTCACTTGGGCGTTACGCCGTTACGCGTTGGCGCGCAGTTTGATGGATATTCCGAATGCGCGCAGTTCGCACTCTGTGCCTACTCCTCGTGGCGGTGGCGTAGCGATAGTGATCGCATTTGTTTTTGCGCAAGTAATGTTATGGGGCGTCGGAATTACTTCGGGTAGCGCTTTTCTCGCTGTTGCCGGCGCTGGAAGTCTGGTTGCAGTGATTGGCTTCATGGATGACCACGGCCATATCGCGGCGCGCTGGCGTCTGCTGGGGCATTTTCTGGCTGCGGGATGGCTGTTGTTCTGGATGGGCGGCATGCCCGTGGTGGAGGTACTCGGAGCGCAGGTCGATCTGGGTATCTTTGGTCATTTCTTGGCACTGTTTTATCTCGTATGGCTGCTCAATCTTTACAACTTCATGGATGGCATCGATGGCATCGCAGGTGTCGAGGCGGTTTGTGTTTGTCTTGGGGCGTGTGTGTTGTATTGGCTTGTCGGTGCAGCAGCGTTGATCTGGGCTCCGTTGATGTTGGCTGCGGCGGTGATGGGCTTTCTCTGCTGGAATTTTCCGCCGGCAAAAATTTTCATGGGTGATGCGGGTAGCGGATTTCTTGGCGTTGTTCTGGGCGGTCTTTCTCTGCAGGCTGCGTGGCATGATCCTTCACTATTTTGGGGCTGGCTCATCCTGCTCGGTGTGTTTATCGTGGATGCCACCTTCACGTTGTTCCGGCGCCTGCTCAGAGGAGACAAACTGTATGAGGCTCACAGAAGCCACGCCTATCAGTTTGCTTCCAGGCAATTTGGCCGGCATTTGCCCGTAACCTTGGCAACAGGCTTGATCAATCTATGCTGGCTGTTGCCGATTGCGGTAGGTGTTACACGGTTTGGGCTGGGCGGCGTATGGGGTGTACTTTTAGCCTATATCCCTCTGGTTTTTCTCGCGATCAGGTTTCATGCGGGAGAGCTCGAAAAGACCGCTTAGTATGGAAAAGAACACAGTTCTGGTATCCAGGTTTAGAGTCATGATGGCGGCTTGTGGTGATTCATTACGGTGATCAGCATTTGAAAGAGGGAAACTGAGGTGCTTGAAGAGTTAATGGATAAAGTCAGAGAGCGTCTCGTTGGACTTCCACGGCGGCGCAAACGACTGATACAGGTTGGCACAGACATCTTTCTGGTTTGGGTGGCCCTGTGGTTGGCATTCATCGTGCGCTTGGGTATCGATGATATGTACAACCCCTTCAAAGTCCACTTCTGGCTATTCGTCTGCGCCCCTGTTGTGGCCATTCCATTGTTCATTCGCTTCGGCATGTATCGTGCCGTCATGCGCTATTTTGGCAATGACGCGTTGATTGCGATTATCAAGGCTGTCAGTTTGTC
This sequence comes from Pseudomonas sp. Mb7, assembly GCF_054790525.1. Lineage (NCBI taxonomy): Bacteria > Pseudomonadati > Pseudomonadota > Gammaproteobacteria > Pseudomonadales > Pseudomonadaceae > Pseudomonas > Pseudomonas sp. Mb7. The sequence continues at coordinate 3,776,029 of NZ_CP186501.1, read as the reverse complement.
TTCGCTGATTCTGGCGGTTGTCGTTTATTGGTACAGCAATCACGAAGCGGTTGTGCCTCGCTCGATCATTTTCAATTACTGGTGGTTGAGCCTGGTCATCATTGGGGGGTTGCGGTTATGTATGCGGCAATACTTCATGGGGGACTGGTTTACAGCCGCGCAGCATGTTCCTTTTGCCAACCGTGACGATGGTCTGACCAAAGTTGCGATATACGGCGCAGGTGTAGCAGGCAATCAACTCGTTGCCGCACTGCGTATGGGGCGCGTTATGCGCCCTGTTGCCTTTATCGATGATGACCCGGGTATTTCCGATCGCTCGATCTCAGGCCTGCAGGTTTACAAACCCAAGCATATTCAGCAGATGATCGACGTCACAGGAGCGCAGGAAATCCTTCTCGCGTTGCCATCGTCGACTCGTGCTCGGCGCCGGGAAATTCTTAACTTGCTGGAAGGCTTTCCACTGCATGTTCGTAGTGTGCCGAATTTTTCCGATCTGGCGAGTGGCCGGGTCAAAGTCGAAGATATTCAGGAAGTCGATATTGCGGACCTGCTGGGGCGCGATGCCGTTCCAGCTCAGCCTGATCTTCTGGAGCGTTGTATCAAAGGCAAGACTGTCATGGTCACAGGTGCCGGCGGTTCGATCGGTTCGGAGTTGTGTCGGCAGATTTTTGCGTTGGAGCCAACCGCGCTTCTGTTGTTCGAACACAGTGAATTCAATCTCTACAACATTCTTTCAGAGCTGGAGCAACGCAGCTCTCGAGAGTCGGCTCCGGTTCGATTGCTTCCCATACTCGGGTCCATACGCCACCAGGATAAATTGCTCGATGTGATGAAAACCTGGAAGGTCGACACGGTTTATCATGCGGCCGCCTACAAGCATGTGCCCATGGTCGAACACAACATCGCCGAAGGTGTGTTGAACAATGCAATCGGGACGCTCAATACTGCTCAGGCTGCCTTGCAATCCGGAGTAGCAAATTTTGTGCTGATCTCGACCGATAAGGCGGTGCGGCCTACTAATGTCATGGGCAGTACCAAGCGCTTGGCGGAGTTGACGCTTCAGGCGCTCAGTCGTGAAGTCGCGCCGGTATTGTTCGGAGACAATGCAAAAGTTTCCCGGGTTAACAAAACCCGTTTCACGATGGTTCGCTTCGGCAATGTGCTGGGCTCCTCCGGGTCGGTGATTCCGCTGTTCCACAGCCAGATCAAATCCGGCGGGCCGCTGACCGTCACTCATCCGAAGATTACCCGTTATTTCATGACCATCCCCGAAGCCGCGCAACTGGTTATTCAGGCCGGTTCGATGGGGCAGGGTGGCGATGTGTTTGTGCTGGACATGGGCGAGCCGGTGAAAATCGTCGAACTGGCAGAGAAGATGATCCACTTGTCCGGTTTGAGTATTCGTTCCGACCGCAATCCGCAGGGCGACATCTCCATCGAGTTCACGGGGTTGCGTCCAGGTGAAAAGCTCTATGAAGAGCTGTTGATCGGCGACAACGTCGCTGCAACACCGCATCCGATGATCATGACGGCCAATGAGGATCATCTACCTTGGGAAGTGTTAAAGGTTAGGTTGGCCAGTTTGTTGGCGGCGGTTGATGAGGATGATTACTCGCGCGTTCGCCAGTTATTGCGCGAAACCGTCAGCGGCTATACCCCCGATGGCGAGATCGTCGACTGGATCTACCAGCAGCGTCGTCTCGAACCCTGATTGTTTCACATTCTGTAACGCACGCATTTTTGACATCCCTCCACCATGACCTAAGTTTGGAGAGCAGCTTCGGAAAAGCTGCTTTCTCAAACGATGATGGAGCGTCACTAATGCGTACCGGTTACTTCTATTCTCTGATCTTTGCTTTCCTCACCAGCGCCTCGATCGCCGCTATTGCCGCGCCTGTTGCGCCGGCGGAGTCACCCAAGGCGCCGTTGGTGATGGAGACAACTGCACCTTCCCAAAGCGCAAAAGTCGACCTCAACGATGCCGATGCGGCAACGCTGCAAAAGGAACTGGCGGGAGTCGGAGAGGCCAAGGCCAAAGCGATTGTTGCTTATCGTGAAACAAACGGGCCGTTTGCGTCGGTGGATGAGTTGCTGGAAGTGAAGGGTATCGGTAAGGCGATTCTGGATCGCAATCGCGACAAGCTGGAAGTCAACTAAGCTGAGTGTTTAATGTCAAGGGGGCCGGTCATTGACCGGCCTTTTTTACTTGCGCAGCGCATGGCTGCGGGTAGTGGAAGAGAGGGCAGCAGTCCGACGATTTAAAATTACGGCTATCATATTGCGTTTGGATTATGCCTATAATAATTTGCCGCTGCGTCGAGCCAACACATCTCATCGGCAACTCCCTTCATCAAGCATTCCAGGAGCATTCTCATGAATTCCGCACAATCTCTAGGTACTGCTCTCGTCACTGGCGCATCGTCCGGAATCGGTGCGATTTACGCTCAGCGCCTGGCGGCGCGTGGTTTTGATTTGCTGCTGGTTGCCCGTGACAAGGATCGTCTGGAAAGTGCTGCGAGCCAGTTGCGGGATGCCCACGGCGTTCAGGTCGAAGTGCTGAAAGCAGACCTGACGCAAAAGGATGATGTACTCAAACTCGAACAACGCCTGCGCAGCGATTCCAGCATCAGTTTGCTGGTCAATAACGCCGGTGTGGCGTCGGACGGTTTACTGGCTAACGCCGACATGGATCAGTTGGAGCGGTTGATCCAGTTGAATATCACCGCCGTCACGCGCCTGGCATCGGCGGCTGCTGCCAGTTTCGCCAAGGCCGGGCGTGGCACGATCATCAATATCGCCTCGGTGGTGGCATTGTTTCCGGAACGTTTCAACGCTACTTACAGCGCCAGCAAAGCTTATGTACTGAGCCTGACGCAGTCGCTGAACACTGAACTCGAAGGCACCGGCGTGCAGATCCAGGCCGTGCTGCCGGGTGTGACCCGCACCGAAATCTGGGAGCGGTCCGGTATCGATGCCCGTGGCATTCCGGCAGAAATGGTCATGGAGGCGGGCGAGATGGTTGATGCGGCGCTGGCCGGTCTGGATCAGGGCGAGTTGATCACCATTCCTTCGCTGCCTGACGCAGGCGAATGGCACGCCTTTGTTGCGGCTCGCCATGTCATGGCGCCGAACCTTTCCCGCAGTGCTGCTGCGCAACGCTATAAGTCCGGCAATTGAATTGATCAGAGGTCACCACAGTATGGATTCGCGTCGAATAGTCGTCACGGGCATGGGCCTGGTTTCACCCTTGGGCAGCGATCTCGAAGTCGTATGGCAGCGTTTGCTGGCTGGGCGTTCTGGTTTGCGTAACTTGCCTGAGGCAACGGTCGCTGATTTGCCCACGCGAGTCGGCGGCGCGGTGCCGACGCTGGAAGAGGACGCTGAAGCAGGTTTCGATCCGGATCGCGCCACGCCGCCCAAGGAGCAGAAGAAGATGGATCGCTTCATTCTGTTCGCCATGGAGGCTGCCCGACAGGCGCTGGAGCAGGCCGACTGGCATCCTTCAGAAAGCAAAAGTCAGGAGCGTAGCGCAACGATCATCGGTTCCGGTGTCGGTGGTTTCGGCGCGATTGCTGACGCCGTACGCACGACCGACAGTCGCGGTCCTCGGCGTTTGTCACCGTTTACCATCCCGTCGTTTCTGGTCAATCTCGCGGCAGGTCACGTGTCCATTCAACACGGCCTCAAGGGGCCTTTGGGTGCGCCGGTGACGGCGTGCGCTGCGGGTGTCCAAGCGATCGGCGATGCGGCGCGCTTGATCCGCGCCGGCGAAGCGGATATTGCCGTGTGTGGCGGTGCGGAAGCCTGCATCGACCGCGTCAGTCTGGCCGGTTTCGCGGCAGCACGGGCACTGTCGAGCGGTTACAACGACACCCCGCAGCGCGCCTCGCGGCCGTTCGACAGCGGGCGCGACGGTTTCGTCATGGGCGAGGGCGCGGGGTTGTTGGTGATCGAATCCCTGGAGCATGCGCTGGCGCGTGGCGCGACGCCGCTGGCGGAACTGGTCGGCTATGGCACCAGCGCCGACGCCTATCACCTGACGGCCGGGCCTGAAGATGGCAGTGGGGCACGTCGGGCGATGACGCTGGCATTGGCGCAGGCGGGTATCGAGCCGGATCAGGTGCAGCATCTCAATGCCCACGCCACGTCGACCCCGGTCGGGGATCTGGGTGAATTGGCGGCGATCAAAAGTGTTTTCGGCGAAGAGAATAAAATCGCGGTGACGTCGACAAAATCGGCCACAGGTCATCTGCTCGGCGCTGCCGGTGGGCTTGAAGCGATTTTCACTCTATTGGCGATCCGTGATCAGGTGGTGCCGCCGACGCTCAACTTCGACAACCCGGATCCGGCGAGTGCCGGTGTGGATATCGTCCATGGCGAGGCGCGGTCAATTCCGATCGAATATGCACTGTCCAATGGTTTCGGGTTTGGCGGGGTCAATGCCAGCGTATTGTTCAAGCGCTGGCAGGCTTAGTCCCGGTTCTTGAGGTGATCGCGGGTGATATCGAGGATGCGTTGCGCAAACCCGGCATCCGCGACACTGCGCGACAGCAGCAGTGCACCGACCAGGGTCGACATGATGACGATGGCGCGGTCAGCGCTGTTCTCGCCTTCGAGGCTGTTTTCGATCTGCTCCAGCCGTGCGTTGAGTACCACGTCGCTGGTGGGGCTTGGTTGCCCGCGCAGCCCCAACTCGGAAGAAATGGTCAGCAGCGGGCAGCCTTCGTCTGGTGATGTCTGGTGCCATTCGGACAGATACGTCTCGATGAACACATCTAGCGCGTTGTCCTGGGCAAAAATCTCGGCACATAACCCGTCGACCTGGTTGCCGGCCTCTTGCAAGGCCTTCTCGACCAACTCGTCCTTGGACTTGAAATGTGAGTAGAAACCGCCATGGGTCAGACCCAGCGCTTTCATCAGGGGTTGCAGGCCGGTAGCGCCGATTCCGTCCTTGCGAAAGCGTGCCGAAGCCTCCTTGATGATGCGCTTATGGGTCTGGGCTTTATGGTCCTGCGAATAACGCATCTGGAACTCTCCGCAACAATGTCCCCATCTTAACCAAGGAAAATTAGATGGTGACTGTACTTCTACTTCTTAAAAGCGTGCAGATAGCTCCAATGGCTATAAAAAGCGCAAACCCCGCCGATCAGGCGGGGTTGTGTTCAGCGGTCTTGGGCGTCTTTGGCGTCCGCTTCGGCATTGCGTTGGGCAACGCGTCGGCGTTCTTCATCGGTCAGATCGACCTTATTGGCGGTGTCGCGCAACATCATTAATCCACCCACGATCGAGCCGATTGCAACGACCAGAATCAACCAGGCATACCAAGGCATAACGGCTCTCCTTAAGGGCAGGTCGACGGACGAGGATTTCGCCGTGCAACGCTGCATACCACGTTTGAGCGAAGTGAACTCGCAGTGGTTCCATTCTAGGCCGCTTGCACCCGGTACACCCGAAATCCCTGTAGGAGCTGCCGAAGGCTGCGATCTTTTGATCTTGAAAAGCAAAGATCGCAGCCTCGTTTCACTCGTCAGCTCCTACAGGAGACGGGTCGTTACAGGCCGGTGAGCATCGCATCGGCTGGTGCGTCGGCACGCAGTTGTCCGGTCAGCAGGAAGTAGCAGAAACCGACCGCCATGAAGCCAAGGAAGATCAAGCCGATCAACGTGTTAAACCACGCCATCGCCACCAGACACACCACCGCCAGCACCAATGCAATCAGCGGAATCAGCGGATAGCACGGCGCGCGAAAGGTGCGTTCCAGATTCGGCTCCGATTTACGCAGTTTGAACAGGCTGAGCATGCTCATGATGTACATCACGATCGCACCGAACACGGCCATGGTGATCATCGCGGCGGTAAGGGTCATGCCACCGAGGTTGATCAGGCCGTCGCTGTAAATCGCGGCGATGCCGATGATGCCGCCGACAAGGATTGCCCGGTGCGGCGTCTGGAAGCGCGAGAGTTTCGCCAGCGAGGCCGGTAGATAGCCGGCGCGGGCGAGGGCGAAGAACTGGCGTGAATAGCCGAGGATGATCCCGTGGAAACTCGCCACCAACCCGAACAGGCCAATCCATACCAGCATATGCAGCCAGCCGGAGTTATCGCCGACCACGGTTTTCATCGCCTGCGGTAACGGGTCGTTGATGTTTGCCAAGGTGCGCCAGTCACCCACGCCGCCAGCAAAGAACATCACACCCATGGCCAAAAACACCAGCGTCAGGATGCCGCTGATGTAGGCCTTTGGAATCGTGCGTTTCGGATCCTTGGCTTCTTCGGCAGCCATCGCTGCGCCTTCAATCGCCAGGAAAAACCAGATCGCAAACGGAATCGCGGCGAACATCCCGGCAATCGCTGGCGCACCGAACACATCCGAACCGGCCCAGCCATTCAGTGCGAAGTTGCTGAAGCTGAAGGCCGGCGCGACCACGCCCATGAACACCAGCAACTCGGCCACCGCCAGTACGCAGACCACCAGCTCGAAGGTCGCCGCCAGTTTCACCCCGAGAATGTTCAGCCCCATGAACACGATGTAAGCGCCGACCGCCGCATGCTTCGGATCGAGTGCCGGAAACTGCACATTCAGGTAGGCGCCAATCGCCAGCGCGATGGCCGGTGGCGCGAAGACGAATTCGATCAGCGTCGCCAGGCCTGCAATCAATCCGCCTTTTTCACCAAACGCTCGACGACTATAGGCAAACGGCCCGCCCGCATGAGGAATCGCGGTCGTCAGTTCGGTGAAACTGAAAATGAAGCAGGTGTACATGGTCGCGACCATGAACGAGGTCACCAGGAAACCCAGTGTCCCGGCCACGCCCCAGCCGTAACTCCAGCCGAAATATTCCCCGGAAATCACCAGCCCTACGGCAATGCCCCACAGGTGCAAGGTGCCCAGTGTGGGTTTGAGTTGTGTGTTCATGCATTTGCTCCCTGAACGGTTTGGAAAGCTCGGGGGAGGGCGTGTGCAGTGGGCGTGCCATTGCTGTGAAACAAGTCGTAATGAGTTGAAAGCTGTCGTATCGGGGATGTTCGCGGTGGGATAGCTGCTTTTTGTGCGCCAGTTGAGTGCGATGTTGCTCGTTATGCCGTCTTCGCGAGCAAGCTCGCTCCCACAGGGGAATGCATTTCAAATTGTGGGAGCGAGCCTGCTCGCGAAGAGGCCTGCCCATACGGCGCAAAACCCACCTGTAACGCCGGCATAAACCCACTCTTTACGCTTTCTTTATGCCCAGCCAGACCCCTCGCTCTCGTTCCTTTACAGCCTCCTTTCCGACAATGCCTCCACACGCGGCAATACGCCGTAACACGGAGATCTTCCATGAGCGTTCTGGACGGGGTGTCACTGCTGTTGGCAGTGGGGCTGTTCATTTATCTGTTGGTTGCGCTGTTGCGCGCGGATCGGAACTAGGAGCGGCTATGCACAGTTATGACTATTGGCTGATCCTCGCGTTTTTTGCGGTGGTCTTGCTGCCGGCGCCGTTCCTCGGGCGCTTCTACTACAAGGTGATGGAAGGTCAGCGGACTTGGCTGACGCCGGTTCTTGGCCCGGTCGAGCGCGGTTGCTATCGCATCGCCGGGGTTGATCCTAACGCCGAGCAGAGCTGGCAGAAGTACACGCTGGCGCTGCTGGCCTTCAACCTCGCCGGTTTCCTCCTACTGTTCGCGATTCTGCTGTTTCAGGATCACTTACCGCTGAACCCGCAAAATCTGCCCGGCCAGGAATGGACCCAGGCGTTCAACACCGCGGTCAGTTTCATGACCAATACCAACTGGCAGTCCTACAGCGGTGAAGCGACGCTCAGCTATCTGAGCCAGATGGTCGGCCTCACCGTGCAGAACTTCGTCAGCGCCGCCACCGGCCTCGCCGTTCTGGTCGCACTGTGCCGTGGCATCGGCCGCAAATCGACGAAAACCCTCGGCAACTTCTGGGTCGACATGACCCGCGCCACCCTCTACGGCCTGTTGCCGCTGTGCCTGCTGCTGGCGCTGTATCTGGTCTGGCAGGGCGTACCGCAAACCTTCGCGCAGTATGTGAACGCAGTGACGATGCAGGGCGTTGATCAAGTGATCCCGCTCGGTCCGGCGGCCAGTCAGATTGCGATCAAGCAACTGGGCACCAACGGTGGTGGCTTCTTCGGCGTCAACTCGGCGCATCCGTTCGAGAACCCGACCGCGTGGAGCAACTTGTTCGAAGTCGCTTCGATCATTCTGATTCCGGTGGCGCTGGTGTTCACTTTCGGCCACTACGTCAAGGACCTGCGTCAGAGCCGCGCGATCATCGCCTGCATGCTCGCGCTGTTCCTGATCGGCGGCGCGACCTCGCTGTGGGCTGAATATCAACCGAACCCGACCCTGAACAACGCTGCTGTCGAACAGACCGCGCCGCTGGAAGGTAAAGAAGCGCGCTTCGGCACCACCGCTACCGTTCTGTGGTCGGTGACCACCACGGCCGCCTCGAACGGTTCGGTCAACGGCATGCATGACAGCCTCAACCCGCTCAGCGGCATGGTCGCGCTGGTCAACATGATGGTCGGCGAAGTGATCTTCGGCGGTGTCGGTGCCGGGCTCTACGGCATGTTGCTCAACGTGCTGATCGCGGTGTTTCTCGCCGGTCTGATGATCGGCCGTACGCCGGAATACCTCGGCAAGAAACTCCAGGCGCGCGAAGTGCAATTGCTGGTGGTGACTTTGCTGGTGATGCCGGTTGGCGTGCTGGTGCTCGGTGCGATTGCCGCCGCGGTTCCCAGTGCTGCGGCGACCATCAGCAACCCTGGCCCGCACGGTTTCAGCCAGTTGCTCTACGCCTACACATCGGCGAGCGCCAACAATGGCTCGGCGTTCGGTGGCCTGAGCGCGAACACGCCTTTCCATAACCTGATGCTGGGCCTGGGCATGCTGATCGGTCGCTTCGGCTACATCCTTCCGGTTCTGGCATTGGCCGGCAGTCTAGCGATGAAGAAAACCGCACCGATCGGCCAGAACAGTTTCCCGACTCATGGCCCGCTGTTCGTGACCCTGTTGACCGTGACCATTTTGCTGGTGGGCGGCCTGACCTTCTTGCCGACTCTGGCGCTCGGCCCGATTGCCGAACATTTAAGTATGGGCTTCTAAGGAATCCATCATGAATATGCACGTTCCTGCAAAACCTGCAGAGCCGACCAAGTCGGCAGAAGCACCGAAAACCGCGATCTCGGCCCTGTGGCGGCCGGCGCTGGTGCAAGCTTTCGTCAAGCTCGACCCACGGCAACTGAAGCGTTCGCCGGTGATGCTGGTGGTTGAGTTGACGGCGATATTCACCACCGTGCTGTGCTTCATTCCTGACGCGGATGTACCGACCTTCGTGGCCGCGCAAATTGCCCTGTGGTTGTGGTTCACCGTGTTGTTTGCCAACTTCGCTGAAGCTTTGGCCGAAGGTCGCGGCAAGGCCCGTGCCGACAGCCTCAAGGCCGGCAGCGAAGGCCTCAGCGCACGTCGTAAACAGGCTAACGGCAGCTTTCAAGTGGTGCCAGCGGCAAGTCTGCGCAAAGGCGATGTGGTGCGCGTCGAAGCCGGGGAGATGATCCCCGGTGATGGCGAAGTCATTGAAGGTATCGCGGCGGTCAACGAAGCGGCGATCACCGGTGAATCGGCGCCGGTGATTCGCGAATCCGGCGGTGACCGTTCGGCCGTCACCGGCAACACGCGACTGGTCTCCGACTGGCTGCTGGTGCAGATCACCGCCAATCCGGGCGAGTCGACCCTCGATCGCATGATTGCGCTGGTCGAAGGCGCCAAACGCCAGAAAACCCCGAACGAAGTGGCGCTGGATATTCTGCTGATCGGCCTGACCCTGATCTTCCTGCTGGTGGTCGTGACCCTGCAACCGTTCGCCCATTTCGCCAACGGCAGCCTGCCGCTGGTGTTTCTGGTGGCGCTGCTGGTCACGCTGATTCCGACCACCATTGGCGGTCTGCTGTCGGCCATCGGTATCGCCGGGATGGATCGTCTGGTGCGCCTCAATGTGATCGCCAAGTCCGGTCGTGCGGTGGAAGCGGCGGGCGACGTGCATGTGTTGCTGCTCGACAAGACCGGGACCATCACCTTCGGTAACCGTCGTTGCAGTGCGGTGTATGCCGCGCCGGGTGTGAGTGGTCGCGAGCTGGCCGAAGGCGCGCTGTTCGCCTCGTTGGCTGACGAAACCGCTGAAGGTAAATCCATCGTCGAATACCTGCGTGGTCTGCACCCGCAGCCTGAGCCGGCGCTGGAAACCTTGACCGCTGTGCCGTTCAGCGCTGAAACCCGTTTGTCCGGCGTCGACTATCAAGGTCGTGTCTACCGCAAAGGTGCGGTGGATTCGCTGCTGAGTTTCCTCGGCCAACAGCGCTCGGATCTGGCTCCGGCCCTGTCGCGGGAAATCGACAAGATCGCCCAGAGCGGCGGCACGCCGTTGCTGGTCTGCGCCGACGGCAAACTGCTTGGCGCGATCCATCTCAAGGACGTGGTCAAACCCGGCATTCGTGAGCGTTTTGCCGAACTGCGCAAACTGGGCATTCGTACCGTGATGGTCACCGGCGACAACCCGCTGACCGCTGCCGCCATCGCCGCTGAAGCAGGCGTTGATGACGTCCTCGCCGAAGCCACGCCAGAGAAGAAACTCGCGCGAATTCGTCACGAGCAGAACGATGGTCGTCTGGTTGCGATGTGCGGTGACGGTGCCAACGATGCGCCGGCGCTGGCCCAGGCTGACGTGGGTATGGCGATGAACGACGGCACCCAGGCTGCCCGCGAAGCGGCGAACATGGTTGACCTCGACAGCGACCCGACCAAGCTGCTCGACGTGGTGCAGATCGGTAAGGAGTTGCTGGTGACACGCGGTGCGCTGACGACGTTTTCCATCGCCAACGACGTGGCCAAATATTTCGCGATTCTGCCGGCGTTGTTCGCTTCGATCTATCCGCAACTGGGCGTGCTGAACATCATGCAACTGACCAGTCCGCAGAGCGCGATTCTCTCGGCGATCGTCTTCAATGCCTTGATCATCGTCGTGCTGATTCCGCTGGCGCTGCGCGGTGTGCGCGTGCAGGCGGCGAGTGCGGCAGCGTTGCTGCGACGCAATCTGCTGATCTACGGACTGGGCGGGATTCTGGTGCCGTTCGTGGGGATCAAGGCGATCGACATGTTGCTCACGGCGCTGCATCTGGTGTGAGGCCGGAAAAAGCCCCTCACCCTAACCCTCTCCCAGAGGGAGAGGGGACTGACCGAGTGGTTCAACAGAGGTACACCGACCTGAAATACCGAGCCGAACTCAGGTCTTGAACTGCACAAGGATCGGCTCCCTTTCCTCTTGTCACCTTCGTGGGAGAGGGGACTGATTGAGGTGTTTGCGAGAGCTACACCAACCTGAAATACCGAGCCGAACTCAGGTCTTGAAAAGCACAGAAATCGGCTCCCTTTCCCTCGCGCACTTATAGCGAGGGGACTGATTGAGGTGGTTGCATGAACTACACCGACTTGAGATACCGAGCCGAACTCAGGTCTTGAAAAGCATGGAAATCGGCTCCCTTTCCCCCTCGCCCCCTTGGGGGAGAGGGCTGGGGTGAGGGGGAAAAGATCTCCCTGACACCCCGCAAAAGTTTGCCCAACGAATTCGAGGATCTTGAAATGTCCACAATGATACGTCCGGCCCTGAGCCTGCTGGTGCTGATGACCCTGGTCACCGGTGTCGCCTATCCACTGGTGGTGACCGGTGTTGCGCAAGTCGCATTCCCCGCCCAAGCCAATGGCAGCCTGGTGCGAGACGCCGACGGCAAGGTCCGCGGCTCGTCCCTGATCGCGCAGGATTTTGTCGGCGATGCGTGGTTTCATCCACGTCCCTCCGCCGGTGCGTTTGCGACCGTTTCCAGCAGCGCGAGCAACCTGGCCCCGAGCAATCCGGCACTGGCAACCCGCGTGATCGACGACGCCAACAAACTCCAGGTTCCCGGCCAAGGCCCAGTGCCATTGGCCCTGCTGACCACCTCCGGCAGTGGCCTCGATCCGCACTTGCCACCGGCGGCAATTGCCTATCAACTGGCGCGAGTTGCGGCAGCGCGAAACTTGCCGGTATCGACTCTTCAGCAACTGCTCGATGCGCATATCGAACAGCCGCTGGTGGGGCCGCCGGTGGTGAATGTGCTTGAGCTGAATATGGCACTGGAAAAACTCTGAATCAGCGGCGCGGCCATTCGCGAGCAGGCTCGCTCCCACAGGAATATGCGTTCCAAATGTGGGAGCGAGCCTGCTCGCGAATAGGGCCGAAAGAACATCGCATAACTATCAGCAAGAGAGAACATCAAGCATGAGCGACTCCGGCCGCGCCGACGCGCTGTTAGCAGACCTGCCCCGTGACGGCCGTGGCCGGCTCAAGGTTTTCCTCGGCGCCGCTCCCGGTGTCGGCAAGACCTACGCCATGCTCCAGGCCGCCCACACGCAATTGCGCCAAGGCGTGAAAGTCATCGCTGGCGTCGTCGAAACCCATGGCCGCGCCGAAACCGAAGCGCTGCTCGGCGGCTTGCCGCAGCAAGCGTTGGTGCGCTCGGAATACCGTGGCGTGATGCTCGAAGAAATGGACCTCGACGGCATTCTCGCGGCCAAACCGAAACTGGTGCTGGTCGATGAGCTGGCCCACAGCAACGCCCCCGGCAGTCGCCACACGAAACGCTGGCAAGACATTCAGGAACTGCTCGCCGCCGGCATCGACGTGTTCACCACGGTCAACGTCCAGCACCTGGAAAGTCTCAATGATCAGGTGCGCGGCATCACCGGTGTGCAGGTGCGCGAAACCCTGCCGGACTGGGTGCTGCAAGAAGCTTACGAACTGCTGCTGATCGACCTGCCGCCGCGCGAATTGCTCGAGCGCTTGCGTGAAGGCAAGGTCTACGTGCCGGAGCAGGCGCGTGCGGCGATCGATGCGTTTTTCACCCAGACCAACCTCACCGCATTGCGCGAACTGGCTATGCAAACCGCTGCCGCACAGGTCGATAACGATCTCGCCCAAGGCTATCGCCAACTCGGTCAGGCGGCCCCGGCAGTGCGCGGGCGCTTGCTGGTCGGCGTCGATGGTGATGCTCAGGCCGAACGCCTGGTGCGCCATGCAAGTCGCGTTGCCCAGCGCCGGCATTTACCGTGGAGTCTGGTGCATGTCGATAACGGCAGCGTACGCGACGAGCAATCGCGCCTGCGCCTGCAAAGCGCTCAGCAACTGGCCGAGCGCCTGGGCGGTGAAGTGGTGTTGCTGCGCGCCGGTGAGGTGGCGAAAACCCTGATCCAGCACGCTGCCGAACGCCGTGCGAGCTTGGTATTAGTCGGTCAATCCCGGCCACGTCTGCGCCGTCGTTTGTTCGGCGGCGGACTCGCAGCGCGCCTTCTGCGTCAGGCCCACGGACTGGAAATCAACGTCCTCGACAGCGATCAGCAACAGCATCAACCGCGCCCGCGCAACGCGCTGACCCTGGTGTGGTTCGACTATGCCTTGGCGCTGGTCGCCACCGTATTGGCCACCGCCCTGGCGTGGGCAGTGTCGAGCGTGCTGCCGCTGCCGAACATCTCGCTGGTGTTCCTTGCGGCGGTGCTGTTGGTGGCGGTGCGCAGCAGTCTCGGCCCGGCGCTGGCCTGTGCCGCGCTGTCGTTTCTGACCTATGACTTCCTGTTTATCCCGCCGAATTTTTCCTTCAGCATTCAGCGCGAAGAAGACGTCCTGACTCTATTGTTTTTCCTGTTGATGGCGGCGCTCACCGGCAACCTCGCGGCGCGTCAGCGTCGGCAATTGCAGGCCCTGCGCGACACCCAGGAAGAGACCACTGAACTGCTCGACCTGTCGCGCAAACTCACTGCCGCGACGGATCGCCAAGCGGTGGTCAGCGCTGCCGCGCAACACCTCAATGGCTGGAGCGATCTGCAGTTATGTCTGCTCAACCGGGACGGGCAGGGCGGCTGGAAGGTCGAGACCGGCGGGCCGTTGGAGTTTACCGAGTCCGAACGCGCCGCCGCTGACTGGGCCTGGCAACACGATCAACCGGCAGGCATGGGCACTGGCACGCTGCCGTTCGGACGCTGGTGGTGGTGGCCGCTGTCGGTCGAGGACGGGCCGCTGGCGCTGCTCGGTGTCTGCGCCAAAGAAGGCCAGACCTTGAGTGGCCAGCGTCGGCGCTTGCTCACCGCATTGAGTCAGCCGCTCGCCCAAGCGCTGGCGCGCGCGCAGTTGGCTGATGACCTGGAAGCCGCGCGCCTGCACGGTGAAACCGAACAACTGCGCAGTGCCTTGTTGGCCTCCGTATCCCACGATTTGCGCACGCCGCTGACGGCCATGCGCGGCAGCATCGACAGCCTGTTGGCCCTCGGCGAAGCGATCCCGCTGGAAGATCGTCGTGAACTGCTCGAAGGCACCCGCGATGAAGCCGAGCGCCTCGATCGCTACATTCAGAATCTGCTCGACATGACCCGCCTCGGCCACGGCGCGCTGAAGCTGGCGCGGGACTGGGTGTCGCCGGCCGATATCGTCGGCAGTTCGCTCAATCGCCTGCGCGCGGTGCTCGCGCCGTTGCAGGTCAGCACTGATGTGCCGGCCGAGTTACCGCTGTTGTTCGTGCATGCCGCGCTGATCGAGCAGGCGCTGGTCAATGTATTGGAAAACGCCGCACGTTTCTCACCCGCTCACGGTCGCTTGCAACTGAGCGCAGGCGCGGATGACCAAGAGATTTTCTTCTCGGTCAGCGATGAAGGGCCGGGGATTCCGGAGGATGAGCGGGCGAAGATTTTCGACATGTTCTACACCGCTGCCCGAGGGGATCGTGGCGGCCAGGGCACGGGCCTCGGCCTAGCGATCTGTCAGGGCATGGTCGGCGCACACGGCGGGCGCATCAGCGTCGCCGACGGCATCGAGGGACACGGCACCTGCATCACTTTGCACTTGCCGTTGCAGACGCAACCGGGGATGGACGATGAAGGCTGAAGCTGACTGCGCTACTCTCTTGCCAATCATTTGTGTTGATGTGAATTCATGAGCCAGACCACGACCATTTTGGTCATCGACGACGAACCGCAGATTCGCAAATTCCTGCGTATCAGCCTTACCTCACAGGGCTATAAAGTGCTTGAGGCCGGCAACGGTGCCGAGGGTTTGGCGCAAGCGGCGCTGAACAAACCGGACCTGCTGGTGCTCGATTTAGGCCTGCCGGACATGGATGGCCAGCAAGTGCTGCGCGAGTTTCGCGAGTGGGCGACGGCGCCGGTGCTGGTGCTGTCGGTGCGCGCCAGCGAAGGGCAGAAAGTCCAGGCGCTGGATGGCGGCGCCAATGACTACGTGACCAAGCCGTTTGGCATTCAGGAGTTTCTCGCCCGAGTCCGCGCCTTGTTGCGCCAGGCTCCGGCAGGGGAGGCGCAGCAGGCGGCGCTGAGCTTCGGCCCGCTGACCGTGGATCTAGCTTATCGGCGGGTGTTGCTCGACGGTGTCGAAGTGGCGCTGACCCGCAAGGAATACGCGGTGCTGGCGCAACTGGCACGGCATCCGGGGCGGGTGATTACCCAGCAGCAATTGCTCAAGGATATCTGGGGGCCGACCCACACCGAGGACAGCCATTATCTGCGGATTGTGGTGGGGCATTTGCGCCAGAAGCTGGCGGATGATCCGACGCGGCCGCGGTTTATCGTGACCGAGGCGGGGGTTGGCTATCGGCTGTTGAGTGACAACACTCTTTAGCCATTTGTTGTCCCGGCAGACGCCATCGCTGGCAAGCCAGCTCCCACAGGTTTTTCAGCTGTGATTGAAATCTGTGTATCACCTCGATCACTGTGGGAGCTGGCTTGCCAGCGATGAGGCCCTTAAAGACTGCGGAAAACTTCAGGGCTCTCTGCTCTGCTCACTGTCATACCGATCCAGCGTATCCCGGGCAATCTCGCGTCCCAACGCGATCAGCTCCGGCGCCTTGTAAAACTCGAAAAACCGGCACACCCGCTTCGGCACATTGATCAGGATATCCGGCGGATATCCGGCGATCTTGTACTGCGCCAGCGAGGTCTGCATCACCTCGAAACTCTGGTTGATCAAGTCCAGCAACGAGGCCGGTCCGACGTTATCGATGATGAATGAACCGGTCGCCGATTTCGGTGCGCCTTCACGCTCGGGCGCGGCTGCCGGTTGCTGGCTCTCCGGCTCGGCGCCGTCCAGCCAGGGATTGATGTCCGCCGCTTCGGCGCGCAGCGCTTCCTGTTCGAGCCGCAACAATTGCTCGGCCTGTGTACGGCGGAATGGCATCTTCGATCCCAGCGAACTGATCAGGCTATCGAAGCGTGAGCGAAAAGCGGCAGGGCGCTGGATCACCGGCAGTTTGTAGTGACGCTGATTGGTCGAATTGAGATTGACCGCAATGATCAGATCGCAGTGGCTCGACACCACCGGCACGATCGGCAACGGGTTGAGAATGCCACCGTCGACCAGCATGCGATTGCCTTGCATCACCGGGGTGAACAGGCTGGGAATCGCCGCCGAGGCGCGCATCGCCTGATGCAGGCAGCCTTCCTGAAACCAGATTTCTTGCTGGTTGGTGAGGTCGGCGGCGACGGCGGTGTAGGGGATGCGCAAATCTTCGATGTTGACCTCGCCGACGATCTTGCGGATCTGGCCGAAGACTTTTTCGCCGCGAATCGCACCGAGGCGAAAACTCACGTCGACCAGGCGCAGCACATCCAGATAATCGAGACTTTCGATCCAGTTCTTGTAAACGTCGAGTTTGCCGGCGGCGTAGATCCCGCCGACCACGGCACCCATCGAACAGCCGGCAATGCAGGCGATTTCGTAACCGCGTTTCTCGATCTCTTCAATGACCCCGATATGGGCATAGCCCCGGGCGCCACCGGAGCCCAGTACCAGCGCGACACGTTTTTTTTTCATCCAGCGTCCTCCCGACAAGGTTCCACAATGCACCCATCGCCGGGCAGGCTCAATCGCCGAGGTCGTTGAGTGCGCCGGTGACGTCGTTTTTTCGCTACTGCATGGCCCTTCAGCGCTATCCTTCTCAGTTGCGCGGTTTCACCCGCCGGCAAGGCACTTTTTCGCAGCCTTACCGTCTTACCTGCACGACTGTTGACCTATTTTGAGGTGTGAGTGATGAAAGCCTGGATCTGTGTGCCGTTGATGGCTCTGGCATTGGCCGGTTGCGCCGGTAAAACCGCTTACCGCGACAGCTGCGGCAGCCAGCTCGACGCGGCCTGGCATGAGCTGGATCTGGCCAAGGCTGAAGGCTTTGCCGGCACTGTCAGCTACTCCAAAGCGTTGTCGCTGCTGACCGCTGCCAAGACTCAGCAGCAATTCGAAGGGTTCGAAGGCTGCAGCAAGAAAGCCGAGAAGGCGCGTTTCTACATTCGCGAATCCCGCGCCGGCCGCTAAGCTGCTGACGTGAAGCAAGGAGGCTGCGTTCGCTGGGCAGCAGAATGATCTTCAAGCCATTTGAATCAGGAGCAAGTGATGTCTGCGTTGGTTGACCGGTTGGTGGCTCATGTCCTGAGTCTGGAAGTGCGCCTGCTAGCCTGTCAGGCACGGCTCACTGCACGGACCGACCCCGAGGCGCTGCATGATCTGCGCACCACAGTGCGGCGCTTGCGCAGTCTGTTGCGGCCACTGCGCGGTTTGCCCGGGGTCGAGCAACTGGAAGATGCCGCCTCGGCGGTCGGCCAATTGACCACGCCGTGGCGCGATCGCGAAGTGCTCGCGGCGTATCTGCTCCTGCATGATCAGCCTGAGGCCGCGCAACGGCGCATGGCGCAAATGGCCGAGGCCTATCCGGCGCTGGCGGCGAGCGCCGAGGTGGCTTCGCTGTTGATGATTCTCGACGCTTTCCCGCGATTTCTGCGCGCGTCTCAGCGTCAGGGCTTGCTCAAGGGCTTGGACAAACGCATCGAAAAACGCTTGGGCAAGCAATGGCAGAAACTCGACGAGGCGCTGCACGATCCCGCTCACGACCGTCATCGCCTGCGCCTGTTGATCAAG
Organism: Pseudomonas sp. Mb7; assembly: GCF_054790525.1. Taxonomy (NCBI): domain Bacteria; kingdom Pseudomonadati; phylum Pseudomonadota; class Gammaproteobacteria; order Pseudomonadales; family Pseudomonadaceae; genus Pseudomonas; species Pseudomonas sp. Mb7. The sequence goes on along the minus strand of NZ_CP186501.1, from coordinate 3,758,031 downwards.
CGCGTGCGCTACGGCATCGACGCCTATCCCGAACTGGATCGCTTGCCCGAGGCGGCGCTGGCTCGCCTCAAGTCTGCCCAAGGCGCGCTGGGCGACTGGCACGATTGCTGGCAGTGGCTGGCGAAGGCTGAGCTTGAGGCGGATCTGCAGCCCTGTGTCGCCACTTGGCAGGCGACCATGATCAAAGCCGAAAGCAAGGCTGATCGCGTGCTGGAAAAACTCAGTTCAGCCTGCTTCAAATAACTTTAGCCCCGCGATATCCCCTGTAGGAGCTGCCGAAGGCTGCGATCTTTTGATTTTGATTTTTAACAACAAGATCAAAAGATCGCAGCCTTCGGCAGCTCCTACAGGGTTTTGTGTCTGTATTTGAAATACGCTAAGGCCTTTCTGTCAGCCCATTTGACCGGAATAGACGCTGCGGCGCTCTGCAGGTCTGGTTAAGATCCCTGCATTCCTTTCTTGTTTTCTGAGGTTGCCATGCGCTTTAGCGATCTGCTTGAGGCGGTCCGCCGCCAACCGGAACTGACGATCCCTGCCGAATGGGGCCAGGGCCGTGCCAGTTTCGGTGGTCTGGTGGCTGCGCTGCAATACGAAGCCATGCGCGCGAAAGTCCCGGCAGATCGCCCGGTGCGTTCGCTGGCGATCACCTTTGTCGGCCCGGTCGAGCCTGAAGTCCCGGTGAGTTTCGAAGTCGATGTACTGCGCGAAGGCAAGGCCGTCAGCCAGGTCATGGGCCGGGCGATGCAGAATGGTCAGGTGGTAACGATCGTTCAAGGCAGCTTCGGTGCTTCGCGGCCGTCGGAGGTGGCAGTCGAAGCCTATCCGGCGCCATCAATGAAGCACTGGGACGAATGCCAGGAGTTGCCTTACATCAAAGGCGTGACCCCAGAATTCATGCGTCATTTGGCGATGCGCTGGAGCGTCGGCGGCATGCCGTTCACCGGCACGCAATCGCGGCTGATGGGCGGCTGGGTGCGGTTACGCGGAGATGTCAAAGAAGAACCGGTCAACGAGGCGCATCTGCTGGCCCTGGTGGACGCGTGGCCGCCCGCGCTGTTGCCATATCTGAAGAGGCCGGCACCGGGTAGCACGCTGACCTGGACCATCGAATTCGTGCAGCCGCTACACGATTTGAGCACGCTGGACTGGTGTCAGTATCTCGCCGATATCGAATACGCCGCCGACGGCTACGGCCATGTCGCCGCCAAGTTGTGGAGCGCGGAAGGAGAGTTGATTGCGATGAGTCGCCAAACCGTTACGATTTTCGCCTGACTCAATGCCGACGGTGGCGTTCACGCCAGGCGCGCCACCAGCCGCCACTGAGAAAGAAGCGCGGGAAGGTCAGGAACTGCTCGACCAGTAAACGCGACATCGCATCTTTACGATCACTGAACGGCTCGGAGGCTTGCGCCTCCAGGCTGTGGCCGTGGCGCTGCAAACCCAGCGCCGCGATGATGCCGATCACGCCGATGGCCACACTGGCCAGACTCAGGCTGAATACCCCGGAGACGATCAGCAGAAACGCGACGATAAACAACGGCACGGCAATCAGGTGCAGCACCAGATTGGTCGGATGCTGATGATTGCCCGGGTACGCGCGCCATTGCCACGCGGGAAGGTTGGGATGACGTTTGCCCATGTTTTCTACTCCTCGATCCTTGTTGAACACATGGTTGAAGAATAGGCCTGGGCACGGAGGGCGGCGAATCAAGGTTGGCTATTGAAGTGATAGGCGTCATCGCAAGATTCGATGTTGCCGGGGCTGACGCTTTCGCGAGCAGGCTCGCTCCCACATTGGATCGGTGCGCACACAAATCCCCTTGTGGGAGCGAGCCTGCTCGCGAAGGGGGCATCAGAGTTTCAGTTGACCGATCGCCTTGCTCAATTCCCCGGCCAACGTCGCCAGTTCATTACTCGTGGTCGCCGAATCCACAGTCTGCTGCACCGTGTTCTCGGTCACATCGCGAATGCTCACCACCGCTCGGTTCATCTCCTCGGCGACCTGACTTTGCTGCTCCGCTGCCACGGCAATCTGCGTATTGCTTTCACGCATCTGCGCCACCGCGCCGGTGATTTCCGCCAGCGCCGCACCAGCCTCCTGCGCCTGCTGCACACAATCGTCGGCCTTGTACGAACTTTCCTGCATGAAATCCACCGCATCGCGAGTGCCGGCCTGCAAGGCCGAGACCATCGTGGTGATCTCGTCGGTCGAGGTCTGCACACGTTTGGCCAGGTTGCGCACCTCATCGGCCACCACCGCAAAGCCGCGGCCCATCTCACCGGCGCGGGCCGCCTCGATGGCGGCGTTCAGTGCCAACAGGTTGGTTTGCTCGGCAATGCTGTGAATCACGCTGACCACGCCGTTGATCTTCTGACTGTCCTCGGCCAGCCGTTGAATCATCTCGGCCGTCTGCTGCACTCCGCTGGAGAGTCCGGCAATCGACTGCTGCACCCGCGCGACCACTTGCTGACCGCTGCCGGCGAGGCCATCGGCGGTCTGCGACAGGTCGCGGGTGGCGCCGGCGTGCTGGGCGATGTGGTAAACGGTGGCGGTCATTTCGTTGATCGCGGTGGCGGCCTGATCGGTTTCGCTCTGCTGGCCGAGCATGCCGTGGCGCACTTCGTTCATGCTCGACGCTAGCCGTGCCGCGCCGACATCCAGTTGCCGCGCGGTGTTGGCGACGGTCGTCACAACGCGCTGGTAACCGGCCTGCATCGCGTTAAACGCATTGGCCATCTGCCCGACTTCGTCTTTGCCGGCCAGCGGCACACGGGCCGAGAGATCGCCGCTTTTCTCGACGTGGAGCATCACGTCTTTCAAGGTGTTGAGCTGGCTGAGCAGGAAGCGGATTAACAGTTGCGAGGCGCACAGCATGGCGAACATCAGGATGAACACCGCCACCGCATAGTTGGCGAAACGTTCGCTGAACACTTGGCTCAGGCTCGGACCATAGGCAATCACCGCAACCTGCTGGCCATCGGCGCGGCTGAACACTTCGGCGCCCATCAACGGATTTTCGCCGAACAGCGGCAGGTGATTGATCTCGTTCCAGCCGTTGCTTTCCGTGATTTCCAGCAAGGGTTGATCGTTCAGGCGCGGTGCTTCGCCGCGTTTGAAGGTCAACACCTGATCGGCTTTGGGCAATGGCTGACCGACCGGCCAGGCTTTAAGCAGTTGTGCTTGGGCTTGCGCCGAGGCCTGTGATGCGTGACTGCGCGCCTGTTGTTCGAGTTGCACGGCGTACAGCACCAGCAGCAGGGTGGTGACGAAGGCGACCGCATTGACCGCCCAGAATTTGTATTTCAGCGAGATATTGCTAAGCCAGGCACCCATGGAGGTCTTCTCTGATAGCGGAAACAGTTTTGGCAAGGTGCCATTATTGTGCCGCTATGCAGAAGGCTCGATTTGATGTGGGTCAAGAGATCAAAAGATCGCAGCCTTCGGCAGCTCCTACATTGGGATGGCGTATGCCCTGTAGGAGCTGCCGAAGGCTGCGATCTTTTGTGGCTTACGCCAATGCGGGAAGGTTGTAGAACGCGCGGGCGCACGCGGTGGTGTGCGCCGCCAGATCTTCCTCGGTTTCGCCACGATGCAACGCTACTTCACGCAGCACTTCAGTCAGATACGCCGGCTCATTGCGGCCGTTTTTCGGTTTTGGTCGCAAGGAGCGCGGCAGCAAGTAAGGCGCGTCACTTTCCAGCATCAAGCGCCCGCGTTTGATCTCTTTCACCAGCGGATGCAAATGCGTGCCACGGCGCTCGTCGCAGATCCAGCCGGTGATGCCGATATGCAGATCCAGGTCGAGATAGCTGAACAAGGCTTTTTGCTCGCCGGTGAAGCAATGCACTACAGCGGCGGGTAATTGATCGCGGAAGTCTCTGAGGATTTCCAGCAGGCGCTGGCTGGCATCACGCTCGTGCAGGAACACTGGCATTTGCAGTTCAACGGCTAGCGCCAAGTGTTCCTCAAGGACTTTTTCCTGCTGTGGGCGCGGGGAGAAATCCCGGTTGAAATCCAGCCCGCATTCGCCTACCGCGACGACATTGGATTCTTTCAGCAAATTGCGCAGGCGGCGCGCGCTGTCTGCGTTCCAGTCGCTGGCCGAATGCGGATGAATACCGGCGGTGGCGAACAGGCGCTGGCCGCTTTCATCGAGTTGCTGGCACAGCTCCAGGGCTTGCTCGCTGCCCTCGACGCTGGTGCCGGTCAGCACCAGTTGGCATACGCCCGCGGCATAGGCGCGCTCGAGTACGGCCTGATGTTTGTCGGCGAAACTGGGGTTGGTCAGGTTGACGCCGATATCGATGAGTTGCATGGTTGCTACCTCGGGCCGAAGGCCGGAAAGCATACCAGAGCTGTAGATTCATAAGAAAAGCCAAGAACTACAACGAGTTATAGCTGTCTGTTGATGCCGCGACGCAGACCGGTTTGGTAGAAGTGCCATTACTGTGCCAGTCTCTCGCACGTTGCCAGCGCTCATGGCGCTCTGTTTTCGTCGGTGATTTCGACCTTTTAAAGATGAAATCGCCCCGTATTCTTTCCGGAGAGTGGATGGTTCGTCCCTCGGTTTTGCTCCTGTTGTGTGGCTCGCTGCTACTGCCGATGACGGCGGTCGCGCGCCTGCCCGGGCCACTGCAAGCCGTGCCGGCGGCCAAGGTGCGTGACTTGTCCGAGATTCGCAGCAGCCGCGTGTTGCGCGTACTGGTCAATCAGAGCCGCAACAGCTCCGGCGAAGTCCAGGGCCAGGCCATCGGCGTCGAATACCATCGCCTGCGCGCCTTCGAGCAATACCTCAATGGCCACGCCCGCGATGGTCAGGAAGTCACCCTCAAGATCATTCCCAAAGCCAAGGATCAACTGCTCGGCGCCTTGCAACGTGGCGAAGGTGATCTGGTCGCGCCGGGTGAATTGCTCGATCTGCAACCGGGCTATGCCGTAGCCAGCAGCGAACCGATTGCCAGCAATGTGCCGCTGGTGTTGGTCGGGATCAAGGGCGAGCGGCGCTACACCAAGGTCGAGCAGCTTTCCGGCAAAACCCTGGCGTTGCCCACCGGCAGTGCGGCGGGGGAGGCGGTCAGTCAGCTCAATCAGAAACTGGCGTTGCACAAACTGGCGCCGATCAAGATCGAATGGGTCGATCCGACCCTGGCGGTCGAAGACGTGCTGGAGATGGTTCAGGGTGGCATTTTCCACCTGACCATCGTCGAGCAACCTATCGCCGAGCGCTGGGGCAAGATCTTGCCGAAGCTGCGTTTTGACCGGCAACTGATAATCAGCGAGCCGGGCGAGGAGTACTGGTTCGTACGCCGCGATGCCTCGATGTTGCGCGCGAGCATCGATCGCTTTCTCGGCGGTTACAAGAAGCCATCCAATGAAGATGCGGCGTTTTTGCGCATCTATCGTCGTCTCTATCAAGTCCACTATCCCTTGGCCAAGGCTGATCGCCAGCGTCTGGAAAAACTGCGCCCGACCCTGCAAAAGCATGCCGACGCGCAGAACATGGACTGGCTGAATCTGGCCGCACTGGCGTTTAAGGAGTCACGCCTGCAACCCAATGCCCGCAGCGGCAGTGGTCCGACCGGGCTGATGCAGATCACGCCTTCTGCCGCTCAGCGAGTCGGCGTGAACAACATTCAGAATCTCGATGCGAATGTGCAGGCCGGGGCCAAGTACCTGGCGATGATCCGCCGCAAGTTTTTCAACAGTCCCAAGCTTAATGAGCGTGAACGCATGGCTTTCACGTTGGCGGCCTACAACATCGGCCCCGAGCGCGTGCAGGGCATGCGCGCAGAGGCCCGGCGGCGCGGGTTGAATCCCAACCAGTGGTTCTTCCAGGTCGAGCGCATCGCCATGGAGCAGGTAGGAATGGGGCCGGTCAGCTATGTTAATAGCGTGAACAAGTATTACTTGGCGTTCGACCGGGAGCGGGAGTCGTTGGAGCCCGGGGCACAAAAAGTCGTCTCACGTAAATGATCTAATAAACTGATTGTTATGGCGAAATATTTGCGCTTTTAACATGAAATTTATTGATTAATATAGCGGCCAACCAACACACACAACTTCTCGCAAAAACAAGGAATGCCCATGAGCTCTCTGATCAACAAAGTACTGTTCACTCGCGCTGGCTACGGTCTGACCATCCTGCGCATCGCTGTCGGCGTGATCTTCGCGGCTCACGGTTCGCAAAAACTTTTCGGTCTGTTCGGTGGTTATGGTCTGGCAGGCACGGCGCAGTACATGGACAGCATCGGTCTGCACCCGGGCTACCTGATGGCCACATTGGCGGGCGGTACTGAGTTCTTCGCTGGCCTGGCGTTGATCATTGGCCTGCTGGTGCGTCCGGCAGCATTGGGCCTGACCTTCCTGTCGCTGGTGGCGATCTTCACCGTACATATCAGCAACGGTCTGTTTATGGCCAACAACGGTTACGAGTTCGCCCTGGCTCTGCTCGGTGGCAGCCTCGCCGTCCTGATCGAAGGCGCCGGCAAGCTCTCGGTGGATCGCGCCATCGCCGGTTAAGCGCTCTGGCTCAAGGAACAGGCCCGCATTGTGCGGGCCTTTTTTTGTTGCGGCTGATTCTTGACACTGATCGGTCACGTTCTCTAGGATGTTGCCCATGCGCCGATTTAAACAGCTACTTGCGGGGCGCCAGGTGACTTAAACAGTTGCCGTCAGAAGCCGGAACAGGGCTTCGAAATACCGCTAAAGCGCTGGTTCGGTGTTGCCTCTCACCTGCCATGCAGACTTTTGAGGCAGAGACACGACACGATGAATGCACTACGCCCTCCAGCACGTCCCGCACCGATCACGGCGCATATCACCCAGCGCAACCCGAAAATCCTTCTTGGCGGCAAACATCAGCCAACGCTGCTGCGTTATCTCGATGGCTGGCCACGGCGCAGTGGCGGTCCTGCCGCGTTCCTGATCCAGTTCGTTGAAGACGGCGAGTCGCTGTCACGTTTTGCCAGTGACAGTTTTGATCTCGCGGTGATTCAGACACCGAGCGCTGAAGATGCGCCGGAGATGATCAAGCAACTGGTCCGCGTTGCGCGGCAGGGCCTGATCACCCGCCGCTGATTCGCTTTACGGATAGTCGATGGCGACGATGTAAACGAACTGCTCGCCGGTCGGCGTCTGCACCCGGACTTCTGCATCCAGCGCCTTGCCGATCAAGGCGCGGGCCAGTGGCGAGTCGATGCTGATCAGGCCCAGTTTCAGATCCAGTTCATCGGGGCCGACGATGCGGTAGCGCGATTGCTTGCCGTCTTCGTCTTCGATGGTCACCCAGGCGCCGAAGTAGACTTTGTTCGGATCGCTGGGTTTTTCACTGACGACTTTCAACGCTTCCAGACGTTTGGTCAGAAAGCGCACGCGACTGTCGATCTCGCGCAGCATCTTCTTGCCATAGGTGTACTCGGCGTTCTCCGAGCGATCGCCTTGAGCCGCGGCCTCGCTGACCGATTGCGTCACTTGCGGGCGGCGCACATGCCACAACTCATGGAATTCGGCGCGCATCCGCGCTTCACCTTCAGGGGTGATCAGCGCGGTGCCGGCGGTGCGGGGAGGGCGATAACGGCTCATGGCAACTTCTTGTGATTAAGACCGCTTGAGTCTATCAACCCTCACGTAACACTGTCAGTGGACTTGCATTGAGTGCCCGGCGCGTACCGAACACGCCGGCGCCACCAATCAACGCCGCGCCAATCAATGGCAGCACCAGCAACCACGGATGCGGGTGCCACGGCAGATCGAACGCGTAGCGATACAACACCAGACTCACCACTTCCGAGCCGATCGCGGCGAGTAATCCGCTGACTGCACCAAGCAGGCCGAATTCGATGCGCCGCGCCTTGATCAGCAACTGCCGTTCCGCGCCCAATGCACGCAACAGCGCACCTTGGCGGATACGTTCATCCAGCGTTGCCTGCAAACCGGAAAACAGCACGGCCATACCCGCTGCCAACACAAACAACAGCACATATTCGACCGCCAAAGTGACTTGGGCGAGGATGCTGCGCAGCTGTTCGAGCAGCGCTTCTACCTGAAGAATGGTCACCGCCGGGAAGGTACGCGACAGTTCGACGATCTGCTGGTCATGGCCCGGCGCCAGATAGAAGCTGGTCAGGTAAGTCGCCGGCAGATCCTTCAATGTGCCGGGCTGGAAGATCATGAAGAAGTTCGGCTGGAAGTTGTCCCAGTTGATTTCGCGCAGGCTGGTGACCTTCGCCTCGCGATTGACGCCGCCGACACTGAACACCATGTGATCGCCGAGTTTGAGCTTGAGGCTTTCGGCGACTTTGCCTTCCACCGATACGCCGGGAACATCGTCGGTCGGCTGATCCTTCCACCATTCACCCGAAGTGAGCTTGTTGCCCGCCGGTAAGTCAGCGGCCCAGGTCAGACTCAAATCTCTTTGAATGGCGCGGTCGCCCGCCGAATCCTTGCTGACGATTTGCTGCACGGCGTCGCCGTTGATGCTGATCAGCCGTCCCGGCACCACCGGATACAGTGGCGCGGCTTGCGCGGACACTTTGATCAGATGATCGGTGAACGCCTGTTTGTCTGCTGGCAGGATGTTCAGAGCAAAGTAGTTCGGCGCATTTTTCGGCAACTGGTTTTGCCAGGTGTCGAGCAATTCGCCGCGCAGCAGGGCAATCAAAGCCATCGACAGCAGAATCAGACCGAATGCCAGCGACTGACCAGCCGCTGCCAAGGGATGGCGCAGCAACTGGCCCAGACCCAACCGCCACGGCAGCGAAGCACGGGCGAGCATCCGCCGCAGGCTTTGCAGCAGCAACAACAGCAGACCGCCCAACACCAACGCGGCAACCACGCCACTGCCGAGCAGAGCGAATGTCAGCAGCAGATCGAGGCTCAGGCGCCACATGATCAGGCCGAGCGCACCCAGGGCGGCGCCGTAAACCATCCAGGTGCTCGACGGAATCGGCAGCATGTCGCGGCGCAATACACGTAACGGTGGCACACGACCCAGTGCGGCCAGCGGCGGTAAAGCGAAACCGGCCAAGGCCACCAGCCCGGTGCCGATCCCGGCGATGGCTGGAAACAGACCGCCCGGTGGCACGTCGCTTGGCAACAAATCATGCAGCAGCGCGAACAGGCCCAGTTGGGCCAACCAGCCGAGCAACGCTCCACTGAGCGCGGCGAACAAGCCGAGCACGGTCAACTGCAAACTGAACAGCACCATGGTTTCCCGGCGCGAAAGACCGAGGCAGCGCAGCAAGGCGCTGGCATCGAAGCGGCGACTGGCAAAACGGTTAGCCGACAACGCCACTGCGACCCCGGCCAACAGTACGGCGACCAGACTGGCCATGTTCAGATAACGCTCAGCCTTACCGAGTGCACCGCCAATCTGCCGGTTGCCATCGCGGGCGTCCTGAATCCGCTGGTTCGCGGCGAGCCCGGGTTTGATCAGTTGCCGATAAGTCTCCAGCGCCTGCGGTTCACCGCGCCACAGTTCGCGGTAACTCACGCGGCTGCCGGGCTGTACCACGCCGGTGGCCGCGAGGTCGTCGAGGTTGATCATGACCCGCGGCGTAAGGCTATAGAAGTTGCCGGCGCGATCCGGTTCGTAGGTCAGCACGCGGGTCATTTTCAATGTCTTCATGCCGACATCGATGCTGTCGCCGATTTTCAGATCCAGCGCGGTCAGCAGGCGTGCCTCGACCCAGGCTTCGCCGGGTTGCGGTTCACCGCCGGTTTCTTCAGTGGCGAAAGGCGCTGGCGCGCTCTTCAGTTCGCCGCGCAACGGATAGGCGCGGTCGACGGCTTTGATGCTCGACAGCTGAATGCCGTTGTCAGTGGCGATGACGCTGGAGAATTCCACCACTTGCGCATGCTTCAGGCGCAGTTCGGTGCCGCTGCGAATCTGTTCTTCACGGGCTGGAGAGCTGCCTTCCAGCACCAGATCGGCACCGAGAAATTCGGTCGCGCGCAGCATCATGGCGCCGTTGAGGCGGGCGCCGAAATAACCGATGGCGGTACTCGCCGCCACCGCCACCACCAGCGCGAAGAACAACACGCGCAATTCCCCGGCGCGGGCATCGCGCATGAGTTGGCGTATGGCGAGACTGAACAGACGCAACAGCGGCAAACGTGCCATCAAGGCTCCAGAGGGGCGACCAACAGCCCGGCTTCAAGACGGATCAGGCGCCGGCAGCGATGGGCCAGGCGTTCGTCGTGTGTCACCAGCACCAGGGTGGTGCCGCGTTCCTTGTTCAATTCGAAGAGCAAATCGCTGATGCGCTCACCGGTGTGGCTATCGAGGTTGCCGGTCGGTTCGTCGGCAAACAGCACGTCAGGTTCGGCTGCGAAGGCGCGGGCAATGGCCACACGTTGCTGCTCGCCACCGGAGAGCTGGCGCGGCGAGTGCGTCAGGCGCTGGCCGAGGCCGACGCGCTGGAGCAATTCGGTGGCGCGGTCACGCGCATCTTTGCGGCCGTCGAGTTCCAGCGGCAGCATGACGTTTTCCAGTGCGTTGAGGCTGTCGAGCAACTGAAAGGACTGGAAGACGAAGCCGACATGCTCGGCACGAATGCGTGCACGCTGGTCTTCATCAAGATTGCTCAGGCCCTGGCCGGCGAGGATGACTTCGCCGCTGCTCGGCAAGTCGAGGCCGGCGAGCAGGCCCAGGAGGGTGGATTTGCCCGAACCGGACGCGCCGACGATGGCGAGGCTGTCGCCCTTGTTCAGTTCCAGGCTGAGTTCGTGCAGGATAGTCAGTTCACCTTCCGCGCTGGGAACCACTTTGCTGAGGTTCTTCGCGGTGAGAATGCTTGCGCCCATGGAGAATCCGATGCGTGTGTGGTTTTTGAGTGCTGGCCTGGCCTTGATGTGCATGGCCCAGAACGCAGCGGCGGGTACTGTCCTGATCGTTGGCGATAGTATCAGCGCCGGTTTCGGACTGGATACCCGCTTGGGGTGGGTGTCGTTGCTCGAACAACGGCTCAAACAGGAGGGTTTCGACGACAAAGTGGTCAATGCCTCCATCAGCGGCGACACCAGCGCCGGAGGCCAGGCACGGCTGCCGGCGCTGCTTGCAGAGCATAAGCCTGAGCTGGTGATCCTCGAACTCGGCGGCAACGATGGCTTGCGTGGAATGCCGCCAACTCAATTGCAACAAAATCTTGCCTCGATGATCGACAGCTCTCGTCAGAGCGGGGCCAAGGTGCTGCTGCTCGGCATGCAACTGCCGCCCAATTACGGCAAGCGTTACACCGATGCCTTCGCCGAGGTCTACGGCAAACTCGCCGACGATAAAAAGATCCCCCTGGTGCCGTTTTTTCTCGACGGTGTGGGCGGTCATCCGGACCTGATGCAGGCCGATGGTCTGCACCCGGCAGCCGGGGCTCAGGGCAAGTTGCTGGAAAATGTCTGGCCGACGCTAAAACCGCTGTTATGAGGCTTTTCTAAGGACAGGCTTTCGGCTAATGTGGCGCCCCCTTATCTGGAGCCCCCGATGTCGCGTTCTGCCTGGTCCCTGTTTGCCTACCAACTGATCGAGCCTGACGAACAGCTGGATCTGTTCGCCTGCCAGGAAGTGCGGGTGCATCTGGTGACCCGTCAACTCGAACTCGGTGGCTCGGCTGATCGCACCCTGTGCGGCAGCTTGCTGCCGGCACAACCGCGCTGGTCGAGCGTTGATCGCCGGGTGTTTCAGGATCAGCGCCTGTGTTCGCTGTGCCGGGCGATTCTGGAATCGCAGAAGCGCGGCACCTCGCCGATCTGGCCAGAGCTGCGTTTCGAGCTTTAAGAGCAAAAGATCGCAGCCTGCGGCAGCTCCTACATGGGTTCGCGTAATCCTGTAGGAGCTGCCGAAGGCTGCGATCTTTTCGCATTCAGCACGCTCCATCGGCGTGGCTCCCCGAATATTCAAAGTGCGGTGTACAATCGCGCTCTTATACCCTTGTTGATCATGCGAAGGATTTTCCGGATGTTGCCGCGCTTTCCTGCCGTCACCCGCTGCCTGTCACTTGCCGCCCTGTGTGTGGCCGGTCCCGTTGCTGCATTGGAGTTTCCCCTGCCACCACCCGGTGAAGACATCATCGGTCAGGTGCAGGTGATCAAAGCCAAGTACGAAGACACCTTCGCCGATTTGGGCACGAAGTACGATCTGGGCTACTCGGAGATGGTCGCGGCCAACCCGGGCGTCGATGCCTGGTTGCCGGGTGCCGGCACTGAAATCGTCTTGCCGACCCGCTTCATTCTGCCGCCGGGCCCGCGCGAAGGCATCGTTATCAACCTTGCCGAATACCGCCTCTACTACTTCCCGAAAGGCCGCAACGTGGTGTACACGTTCCCGCTGGGTATCGGTCGCGAGGGGTGGGGTTCGCCAATCGCACACACCTCGATCATCGCCAAAACGCCAAACCCGACCTGGACGCCTCCAGCATCGATCAAGGCTGAACACGCCGCAGACGGTGATCCGCTGCCAAACGTAGTGCCGGCCGGCCCAGACAATCCGTTAGGCCCGTTCAAGTTCACCCTGGGTACGCCGGGTTACCTGATCCACGGTTCGAACAAGAAATTCGGTATCGGCATGCGTACCAGCCACGGCTGCTTCCGCATGTTCAACAATAACGTGCTGGAAATGGCCGGCATGGTGCCGGTAGGCACGTCGGTGCGTATCCTCAACGATGCCTACAAGTTCGGCAGCAGTGGCGGCAAGGTTTATCTGGAAGCGCACACGCCGATCGACGACAAGGGCAACCCGTCTGTGGTCGACAAGCACACCGCAGTGATCAACGCGATGCTCAAGCGTGAAGACGTCACCAGCAACCTGCGCGTGAACTGGGATGTGGTGCGTGATGTGGTCGCGGCCGAAGATGGCCTGCCAACGGAAATCGGCACGCCGAGTGCCTCGGCCCCGATGGTTTCGAGTACACCGATCGACTTGCAGCAGTAAGTCGAGGTTAAAGGCCCGCCGATGCGTACAGCGCCGGCGGGTTTTTTAATGCCCGGGCAAAAGCATCGGGCACAAAAAAGCCGACCCGAAAAATCGGGTCGGCTCGATAACAACCCCGAAGGATTATTACTTGCGGCTAGCTTTGTCCAGCATGCGCAGAGCACGCTCGTTAGCTTCGTCAGCAGTCTGTTGTGCTTTTTGAGCAGCAGCCAGAGCTTCATCAGCTTTACGGTAAGCTTCGTCTGCACGAGCCTGGGAGCGAGCAGCTGCGTCTTCAGTAGCGGTCAGACGTGCTTCGGTTTCTTTCGATGCGCTGCTGCAACCGGTAGCCAGAACTGCGGCCAGAGCCAGAGCAGAGAATTTCAGAACGTTGTTCATCGTGTTCCCCTTCAAGGACTTTCAATTAAGTGGCTGTCTCCTCACGATTGAGGAAATAGCCGGCGTACATACTACCCATTACTTGTAGTAAGTAAACTGACGTAAGGCAAGAAGCAAAAAAAATTGTAGGCGTTGATTCTTTTTCGAGCAACTTTTAACTGCGCTGTTTAAAAAATATACAGCTACAAGCCCCGAGCTGAGCGAGTTAATGCGAAAAAGTTCCCGTTGCCACGTGCTGTTTTTGCAGTCTTGGCTAAAGTCTTTCTAGATGAATACGTCGACACTTTTGTTCCGAATTTGCGTGCTGCTTCGCTTATCTTTGTCCATGTTGAGGTGACTTTAAAAAAGGCTGCACGTCTTAAGTCTCAACATCCGGCAATGTTCAGGTGACCGGTTTGGCAAGATCTTCTTCCAGGCCCACCCTGCGTCCATCGGAGCAACCCCCGTCAACCCGCTTGATGACGAGCGTACCTTGAGCATTTTTGCCAATGGTGCCTACTATTTATCAGGTGCCAGGTTGCGCGAGATCGGTGTGGCTCTTCTCGGTGTCCATCAGGCACGGGGTGGCGTAGATGTTCCTTCGCCGGAAAAACATCGGTAAGGTAGGGGTCAGAATTCAAGACCCGCGAGGAGTAGTGATGAGCGAGGCGTTGTCCATCCACCATGACCAGGCTGGTCATCAGTTCGAGACCAATGTGGACGGTCATCGTGCCTACCTGACCTATATGGATCTGGGGAAACAGACCCTGGATATCTATCGCACCTTCGTGCCCAATGCCCTGCGTGGCCGTGGCATTGCCGCAGCGCTGACCGAAAGCGCGCTGCAGTACGCCGAAGAAATGGGCTATACGGTGATCCCGTCGTGCTCCTACGTCGAGCGCTACATGGAGCGTCATCAGCGCCGCGCCGCCAAGATCTGAATCGCATACACAAAAACGCCGGGCATTGCCCGGCGTTTTTTTATGCCTGTAAAACGTGTATCAACTGCGCTGGCGTTTTGGCAGAACATCCTTGAGCTTTGCGTGCATGCTGCGCAGGGTGTTCTCGGTAGCGGACCAGTCGATGCAGGCATCGGTGATCGACACGCCGTATTGCAGGTCGGCGAGGTCTTTCGGAATCGCCTGGCAGCCCCAGTTCAGGTGACTTTCGACCATCAGGCCGATGATCGACTGGTTGCCTTCGAGGATCTGGTTGGCGACGTTCTCCATCACCAGCGGTTGCAGGGCCGGATCCTTGTTGGAGTTGGCGTGGCTGCAGTCGACCATGATGTTCGGCTTGATCTTCGCTTTGTTCAGCGCCTGCTCGCACAGGGCAACGCTGACCGAATCATAGTTCGGCTTGCCATTACCCCCGCGCAGCACCACGTGACCGTAGGCATTGCCTTTGGTGGTGACGATCGACACGCCACCTTCCTGGTTGATGCCGAGGAAGCGATGCGGGCTGGAGACCGACTGCAAGGCGTTGATCGCCACAGTCAGACCGCCGTCGGTGCCGTTCTTGAAGCCGACGGCCGAGGACAGGCCGGAAGCCATCTCACGGTGAGTCTGCGATTCAGTGGTACGTGCGCCGATGGCCGACCAACTGATCAGATCCTGCAGGTACTGCGGGGAAATCGGGTCAAGGGCTTCGGTCGCGGTCGGCAGGCCTTTTTCGGCCAGATCCAGCAGCAACTGACGACCGATGTGCAGACCGTCCTGAATCTTGAACGAGTCGTCCAGGTATGGATCGTTGATCAGGCCTTTCCAGCCCACGGTGGTGCGTGGCTTCTCGAAATACACGCGCATGACCAGATACAGGGTGTCGGAAACTTCCGCAGCCAGCACCTTGAGGCGATCGGCGTATTCGTGGGCAGCCTTGATATCGTGGATCGAGCACGGGCCGATCACTACGAACAGACGGTGGTCGGTGCCATCAAGAATGTTGCGAATGACTTCGCGGCCCTTGGTGACAGTGCGCAGGGCAGCATCGCTCAGAGGGATATCACGCTTGAGCTGATCGGGAGTGATCAGGGTCTCGTTAGAGGCGACGTTTAGGTCGTTGATCGGTAAATCAGCCATCGTTTACTCGTCAGGTCACGGGTGCCGGCCGCCAGCGATCCCCGCGCGGCGGAGCACAGCAGATTTAAGCGCGTCGGGGAGCGGAACCTTAGCGCGTAAAGCGCCTGCTCGACAATGGGCAAAAGGTGCTTTAGTCCAGCGCTGGCTGCGCAAAAGCCTTGCGCACGCTGTCGTGGGAGAACTCGTCGGCGTGTTGCTCGACCCATTGCAGGGCCACCGCCTGAATTTCTTGCAGGTCATCGTGGGTGTCGTGCATGCGGCAGTAGCGCTCGATCTGACACACTTGCTCACCCATTCGCGCACTGAACAGCGTCTGCTCATCGGTAAACGCGATGCCCACCAGATAGCCTTTTTTGCGCCGCAGGCACCACGCCACGTAGCCCGGATAACAAATGTCGGCATTCACTGACGGCATGCGCACTTGCAGCGCCGTGCCATGGCGCCAGGCACGGTGGTAATTGCAAGCGATGCCGCCGAGGCTGATAGTGTGTAGCTGTTGCCTGGAAATACACTCAGGCTTGAGCAAGGTTAATTCAACCGGCACCTCGTCCGGATGAGGAATGAAACGTCCCATGAGCACAGACTCCCTGTGTCAGCCATTTGACATTGTTTCCCCCAGTATAGTGGTCGAATCCGAACTGACCGATTTCGACGCCGACCAACGGCTGTTGGCGATGAGCGGCGTTTCGCTGGTGATTTTCACCAGCGTCGGCTGCGCCAGTTGCCGTTATGCCCGCGAAGTGTTGCCGGCTATGGCGCTGGGGATTGATCGTCTGTGCTGGATCGATGCCGGCGACAACGGCGGGTTGGTCGAGCGCTATCAGGTCTTTCATTTACCGGCGTTGTTCGTGGTGCGCGACGGCGAGTTCTTTGGGGCATTGCACACGCGCCTGACGGCCGATGCGTTGAACGCGGCGCTGGCGCAGGCACTGGGGCGAATTGCAGAGGAGTTGCCATGATGGGGGCAGTGAATAAACCGGTCGTAGGGATCATCGGCACCGGCGCAATTGGTGGTTTTTACGGTGTGATGCTGGCGCGCGCCGGTTTCGACGTGCACTTTCTGTTGCGCAGCGAGTTTTCGGCGGTGGCTGAGCGCGGTTTGCAAATCAACAGCGCGGTGCATGGCCCGCTGACGTTGCATCCGGCGCAGGCCTATTCGTCCGCCGAAGACATGCCCAAGTGCGACTGGTTGCTGGTGGGGGCGAAAACCACCAGCAACGCAGGTCTCGCGCCTTCAATCATTCAAGCGGCCAAACCGGACGCGAAAGTACTGGTGCTGCAAAACGGTCTCGACGTCGAAGACAGCTTGCGTGAGGTGCTTCCCGATTCCTTGCATCTGCTGGGCGGCTTGTGCCTGATTTGCGTACACCGCGAAGGTCCGGGTCTGGTGACCCATCAGGCACTCGGCGCGGTCAACGTTGGCTATCACAGCGGCCCGGCCATGGATGATGGCGCGCGCATGGCGATTGTCGAGGAGGGCAGCGGGTTGTTTCGCGCTGCCGGCATCGATTCCCAGGCAATGCCCAATCTGCAACAGGCGCGCTGGCAGAAACTGGTGTGGAATATTCCCTACAACGGACTCTCGGTGTTGCTCGGTGCAAGCACCACGCCGTTGATGGCCGATGTCGACAGCCGCGCGTTGATCCAGGCGTTGATGGCCGAAGTGGTGCAGGGCGCCAAGGCCTGCGGCCACGACGTGCCGCCGGGATACGCCGAGTATCTGTTCATGATGACCGAGAAAATGCCCGACTACTGGCCGAGCATGTACCACGACTTTTTGCATAAACGACCGCTGGAGCTGGAAGCGATCTACGCTCGGCCATTGGCGGCAGCGAAAGCAGCGGGTTGTGAGTTGCCGCGCATCGAAGCGTTGTATCGCAATTTGAGTTTTATCGACCGGCGCAACATTTAAGCCGGTCGCTCTGGGGGAAAGCATGGCCAAAAACATCGATGACAAACTGGTGCTGGCGATTTCGTCGCGCGCCTTGTTCGACCTGAGCGAGAGCCACAAGGTCTATCTGTCGAGCGGCGTTGAAGCCTATCGGCAATATCAGATCGAGCACGAAGACGAAATTCTTGCGCCCGGCGATGCCTTCCCGCTGGTGGAAAAACTGTTGGCACTCAACAGTCGCCTCGGCCGCGCGCGGGTCGAGGTGATTCTGGTCTCGCGCAACAGCGCCGACACCGGCCTGCGCGTGTTCAACTCGATTCACCATTACGGTCTGGCGATTTCCCGTGCGGCGTTTGTCGGTGGGCGCAGTCCGTATCCGTATCTCAAAGCCTTTGGTTGTGACCTGTTTTTGTCGACCCATGCCGAAGATGTGCGCGCGGCGCTGGATGCCGGTTTCGCCGCTGCGACGATTCTTTCCGGCGGAGCGAGCCGTGCGGCCAGCGACGAATTGCGCATCGCCTTCGACGGCGACGCAGTGATTTTTTCCGACGAGTCGGAACGCGTCTATCAGTCCGGCGGGCTCGAAGCGTTTCAGGCCAAGGAGCGTGAGTCGGCTCGCGAGCCGTTGCGCGGTGGGCCGTTCAAGGGCTTTCTGGCGGCGCTCAATCTGTTGCAGCGCGAGTTTCCCGATGACGATTGCCCGATCCGCACGGCGCTGGTCACTGCACGTTCGGCGCCGGCCCATGAGCGGGTGATCCGCACCTTGCGCGAGTGGGACATTCGTCTCGACGAGTCACTGTTTCTCGGTGGCCTGACCAAGTCGGCGTTTCTCGAAGCGTTTGCTGCCGACGTGTTTTTCGACGATCAGGCCGGCCACTGCGAGCTCGCCCGCGAAGTGGTCGCCACCGGTCACGTGCCTCACGGCATCAGCAATGAGCCGTCCATCTAAAGCCCTGTGCTTCAAGACGTTGCGTCGCCCGTCGTAGTCGCCAAGGCACTGCTAAGCTGAATCAAATCTCCGCCATGTTGGCACGCGAGGAGGTCATATGATTCGTTCGATGCTGTATGCCACTGACCTCGGTCTGTACGCACCGTTAGTCATGCAGCATGCCCTGGCATTGGCGCGAACGTTCAATGCCGATCTGTACGTGGTGCACGCGGTGGAGCCGATGGGGTTGTTTGCCGAATCGGTATTGCAGAGTTATCTCGACGAGCAGGCATTGAACGAATTTCACAGCCAGGGTCTGAAAACTGTCATTGCCAATATCGAGCAGCGGGTGCTGGACAGTTTTCGCGAAGAATTGGGAGATGAAGGCGAGCTGGATCTGCAGCGCATTCGCGCCGTGCGCGTGCTGCAGGGCGATCCGTCGCAGGTGATTCTCGACCAGGTGCAGAAACTCTCCGTCGATCTGCTGATCGTAGGCAGTCATAGCCATGGGGTGGGCGCGGAAACGCCGTTGGGGCGCACGGCGGCGCGGGTCCTGCAATTGGCCAAGGTGCCGGTTTATCTGGTGCCGTTAGTGGAGCGGCGGCGGCGGGAGGATCGCTAAGGCAGGAATAATGGCGCTTTGATAAAAAAGTTCTAGATTTATTATTCAAACCATTAATATAGTTATATACCGTCGCTGATGCCCGTGGCGTCTACCTGCTTTGAGGGATTCATATGAAGCTTCAACAATTGCGCTACATCTGGGAAGTGGCGCACCACGACCTCAACGTTTCCGCTACAGCCCAAAGCCTTTACACCTCGCAACCGGGCATCAGTAAACAAATCCGCCTGCTGGAAGACGAACTCGGCGTCGAAGTGTTTGCCCGCAGCGGCAAACACCTGACCCGCGTGACCCCGGCCGGCGAGCGCATCATCACCACCGCCGGTGAGATTCTGCGCAAGGTCGAAAGCATCAAGCAGATCGCCCAGGAATTCTCCAACGAGAAGAAAGGCACCCTGTCGATCGCCACCACCCACACCCAAGCACGTTATGCACTGCCGCCGGTGATCAGCAATTTCATCAAGCAATACCCGGACGTGGCGCTGCACATGCACCAGGGTTCGCCGATGCAGATCGCCGAAATGGCCGCTGATGGCACTGTGGATTTTGCCATCGCCACTGAAGCGCTGGAGCTGTTCGGCGATCTGGTGATGATGCCGTGCTACCGCTGGAATCGTTGCGTGGTCGTACCGCAGGGCCATCCGCTGACCAAGTTGCCAAAGCTGACCCTGGAAGCGCTGGCCGAATACCCGATCGTGACTTACGTGTTCGGTTTTACCGGTCGTTCGAAACTCGACGAAGCTTTCAGCCATCGTGGTCTGACACCGAAAGTGGTGTTCACCGCAGCCGACGCCGACGTGATCAAGACTTACGTGCGTCTGGGGCTGGGCGTGGGCATCGTCGCTAAAATGGCAGTCGACACCAAACTCGACAACGATCTGGTGGTGCTGGACGCCAGCGAACTGTTCGAATCGAGCGTGACCAAGATCGGTTTCCGTCGCGGCACTTTCCTGCGCGGCTTCATGTGCGACTTCATCGAGAAGTTCGCGCCGCACCTGACTCGCGAAGTCATGGCCAAAGCCATTCAGTGCCACAACAAGCAGGAACTGGAAGAACTGTTCGACGGCGTCGAACTGCCGGTTCACTGATTCGTTGAATCAAAGCACCTCGGTGACAGCAAACTGTTGCCGGGTGCCCGCCACCAGAATCTCCACCTCATCACCTTCGCACTTGCCCAGCAGACCTTTGCCCAGCGGCGAGCGCGGAGTGATGACGGTAATCGGCTGACCGACCACATCGACTTTCAGGCCTGCTGCATCCGGCGCCAGAAACAGCCATTGCTCGCGACCCTTTTCGTCCTCCAGGCCGAGCAGGGCACCGACTTCGATACCACGATTTTCATCGTAGGCTCGCAGCGTCAGGTTCTGGCACAACGCCAGTGACTTACGGATTTCCTCGACCCGTTTTGCTTGCCCGGCTGCCAGATACGACGCTTCCAGACCCAGCGTGTCGTACTTGTTTTCGGCGATGTTTTCTTCGTGCGTCGCGGTTTCGTAAGCGGTTTGCGCGGCGCGTTCGGCGATGTCGAGGTCGATGCGCAGTTTGTCGAGAATCAGTTGGTGGACGATGTGCTTGTTCATGATCAATCGCAAAATTGCAAAACGTTGGCGCGGCTTTTTTCGCTCGGGGCCGTCTGATCCTGTTGCAGCCAGAACTGGCACTTCGGATTGGACAGTTTACGCGTGCTGCCGCGTGCCTGATCCAGACGTGCCTGTTGTTCGTTCTTGCGCAGGTTTTCTTCGTACTGCTGGAACTGCGGGCTCGGCGGCGCAATATCCGGTTGTACCTGCACGGCCGGCGGATTGGCCAGTTGCTGCACCGCTTGTGCAACCGGTGCCAGTTGTTCTTTGAAGACAAACTGCGACAGCAGCCAGCAAGTCAGCGCAATGGCGACAAAGCCCAGCCACATGCCCAGGGCAATGCTGCCGGTCAAATGCAGCGCGCTAAGCTGAACAGGCAACGGGCGACGCGGATTGGGGCGATACGGCATGGCTGCCTCCTGGCGGATGATTGCGGGCAAGTGGCGATTGTCGCACGAAGATTAATCGCCGTCGGCTCTTCTGCGCGAGGTGATTTATGCGGACAATCGCAGCTTTTGCCAACGGGAGTCTTGAATGCCGCAATTGAAACCCCGCTGGGATATTTTTTGCACCGTGGTCGACAACTTTGGCGACATCGGCGTGACCTGGCGCCTGGCCCGGCAATTGGCCGCTGAGCACGGTTTGACGGTGCGATTGTGGGTCGATGATCTGCGCGCCTTCGAACGCATTTGTCCGGCGATTGATATCAACGCCTCACAGCAATGGCAACAAGGTGTCGAAGTGCGGCACTGGCCAGCCGAGTGGGTGCACATAGAGGCGGCGGATGTGGTGATCGCTGCGTTCGCCTGTCAGTTGCCCAGTGATTACATGGACGCGATGGCCACGCGAGAGCCGCCGCCCTTGTGGATGAACCTCGACTATCTCAGCGCCGAAGACTGGGTGATTGGTTGTCACGGCTTGCCGTCGGTCAAATACAAATCGGTGCAGAAGTTCTTTTTCTTTCCCGGATTCCAGCCAGGCACTGGCGGGCTGTTGCGTGAGCGCGGCTTGCTCGAGCAGCGTCGGCAGTTTCAACAGGATGCCGAAGCTCAACGGCAATTCCTGCAAGGTCTCGGGATCGATCCTGCGTCTGACGCCGAGCTGATTTCGTTGTTTGCCTACGAGAATGCCGGGCTGGCCAGTTGGCTGGACGTTTTGGCGGCGGACGCTGCGCCGACTCACCTGTTGGTGCCGGAGGGGCGGATTCTTGGCGACGTGGCGCGCTGGCTCGGGGTGGAGACCCTGAGGGTGGGCGAGATTAATGTGCGGCAGTCTTTGACTGTGCAGGTGTTGCCGTTCGTCCGTCAGGATCAATACGATCAGTTGCTCTGGTGCTGTGATTTCAACGCGGTGCGTGGTGAGGACTCGTTCGTGCGGGCGCAGTGGGCGGGGCGGCCGATGCTCTGGCACATCTATCAGCAGGACGAAGACATCCATCTGGACAAGCTTGATGCCTTCCTCGCGCTTTACACAAAAGGTCTATCACCGGCCGCTGCCGAGGCGATGAACGGTCTGTGGCGAGCCTGGAGCGCCGGTCAGCCCATCGGTGAACAGTGGCTCGAAGTCCGCAATCATTGGCCAGAACTGCAGGAAAATGCCGAAGCGTGGTGTCTGGAACAAGGCTTGCAGGCCGATCTTGCCGCAGCGCTGGTACAGTTTTACCTAAATTGGATATGATACGCGGCCTAGATTTTTGTAAATCCCATCCAAATTCGGATATTCGCAATGAAAACTGGTAAAGAACTGAAACCCGGTACCGTGATCCGTCTCGAGAACGATCCTTGGCTGGTTCAGAAAGCTGAATTCACCAAGTCGGGCCGTAACAGCGCGATCATGAAGACCAAGCTGAAAAACCTGCTGACCGGTTACAAGACCGAGATCGTTTACAGCGCTGACGACAAACTGGACGACGTAATCCTCGACCGCAAAGAAGCGACCCTGTCCTTCATCAGCGGCGACACCTACACGTTCATGGACACCACTGACTACACCATGTACGAGCTGAACGCTGAAGACATCGAAGCTGTTCTGCCTTTCGTTGAAGAAGGCATGACCGATGTTTGCGAAGCGATCTTCTTCGAAGAGCGTCTGGTTTCCGTAGAGCTGCCGACCACCATCGTGCGCGTAGTTGACTACACCGAAGGTTCGGCTCGTGGCGACACTTCCGGCAAAGTCATGAAGCCAGCCAAGCTGGCCAACGGTACCGAGCTGCAAGTTGCTGACTTCATCGAAATCGGTGACAAGATCGAAATCGACACCCGCGAAGGCGGTTCCTACAAAGGCCGTGCCAAATAAGCACTGCTTTTTACGGAAAGAAAAAGCCCGGCCATTGAGCCGGGCTTTTTTGTGCCTGCGATTTGAGCTTCACACAATCCCCTGTGGGAGCGAGCAGGCTCACTCCCACAATGGGATTGTGGTTACTTCAAGTGTTGCTTGAGTTCTTCAGATGCCTGCAACATCGCCGAACGTACTGCCGGCACCTGGCTGACCACGTTAAGCAAACCGTAATCGTGGATCATGCCGTTGTAACGCACCGACGTCACCGCTACACCGGCCTCGTCGAGTTTGCGTGCGTAGGCTTCACCTTCATCACGCAGCACATCGGCGCCTGCGGTCTGCACCAGTGCTGGCGGCAGGCCCTTCAGTTGTGCAGTGGTGGCCCGCAGCGGCGACGCGTAAATCTCGTTTCGCTGCTTGGCGTCGGTGGTGTAGTTGTCCCAGAACCACTTCATCATGTTGCGCGTGAGGAAGTGCCCTTCGGCGTACTGGTTGTAGGAGCCGGTGTCGAAATTGGCGTCCGTCACAGGCCACAACAGCACCTGGAACTTGATCGCCGGCGTGCCTTTGTCTTTGGCCATCAGTGCAACCACGGCCGCCATGTTGCCGCCGACGCTGTTGCCTGCGACGGCCAGACGTTTCCCATCGACATTGATTTCTTTGCCGTGCTCGGCGACCCACTTCGTTGCCGCGTAGGCCTGGTTGATCGCCACCGGGTAATGCGCTTCCGGTGAAGGCGTGTAATTGACGAACACCGCCGCCGCTCCTGAACCGACCACCAGATCCCGCACCAGCCGCTCGTGCGTCGGGAAATCGCCCAGCACCCAGCCACCACCGTGGAAGAACATGAACACTGGCAGCTCGCCCTTGACCCCGGCCGGCCGGACGATGGTCAGGCTCAACGGTTGGCCATCGACCTCGATGGTTTTCTCGCTTATGTCCGCTTTGGGCAGCGTCAACTTGACCCCGGACTGCGCGCCGACCAGCACGGCGCGGGCATCTTTGGGTGTCAGCTGTTCCATCGGTTTGCCGGTGCCGGCATTCAGCACATCGAGAAATGCCTGAGTGTTGTGTTCGACATCACCGGCAAATGCACTGTGGATGGACAGGGCGAGAAGGGTACCGGTCAAGACTTTGCTGAAAGTGTGCATGTTCATTTCCTGTTCGGGCCTGGGGTATCAGCAGTTAAACGGTGACGTGCAGACGCACATCGACGTTGCCACGGGTGGCGTTGGAGTACGGGCAGACCTGATGGGCCGCGTCGACCAGCGCTTGTGCGTCGGCTTGTTCCAGGCCAGGCAGGCTGATGTGCAAATCGATGTCGAGACCGAAGCCACCGGGGATCTGGCCGATACCGACATGAGCGGTGATCGAGGCGTCGTCAGGGATTTTGCGTTTGGTCTGGCTGGCGACGAATTTCAGAGCGCCGATGAAGCAGGCCGAGTAGCCGGCAGCGAACAGTTGCTCAGGGTTGGTTGCCGCGCCGCCGGCACCGCCGAGTTCTTTCGGAGTGGCGAGTTTGACGTCGAGGATGTTGTCGCTGGAGATCGCACGACCATCACGGCCGCCAGTGGAGGTTGCGATTGCGGTGTAGAGAGTTTGCATGGTGTGAGCCTCATTGGGTGTGGTTTTGTGCGCTAATTGTTTGTGCGCTAAGTAAGTGCGAGGTGAATGTATCGCGCGAATATTTAGTGCGCAAGATAAATTTTTGAAAAAGCTGCACTTCCACGAAGGGGCGGGTATGAGAGGGTGGCTGTAAGGCTTGAGTTAGAGCGGATTGCGCGGTAGATCAGGTGGAAAAAATGTTTTGCTGTCGATGAACCCAATGTGGGAGCGAGCCTGCTCGCGAATGCGGTGTATCAGTCACCATTCATACCGACTGACACTACGCATTCGCGAGCAGGGACTGTGTGGAGGTCAGATCAGGCTTTCTTGCAAGTGACCGCGTAGCGCCTGCAACTCTGATTGCAGCTTCTGCAGGCGTTCCAGAGAGAAGCCGCTGGCGCCGAGGATGCATTGCGGAACGGTCTGGGCTTTTTCTTTCAGCGCTCGGCCTTGCTCGGTCAGCTCGACAATCACTACCCGCTCATCCTCACGACTGCGCGTGCGGCTGAGCAACCCTTCGCCCTCCAGGCGTTTGAGCAGCGGAGTCAGCGAGCCGGGATCGGTCAGCAACCGCGAGCTGATTTCTCCGACCGTCAATCCATCCTTCTCCCACAACACCATCATCGCCAGGTACTGCGGATAGGTCAGGTTCAAGGCTTGCAGCAGCGGCTTGTAGACCTTGGTCATCATCAGCGAAGTGGAATGCAGGGCGAAGCAGGCCTGGTTATCCAGCAGCAGGTCGTCGCAGGTGTCGCGTTGGGAAGTCATGTCAAAGCCTTGTTCGGTGATGGTCATGAATCTAGCGCTCGAATCTTTAATGCGCCAGATAATTCTCCGGATCTAATGGCGGCCGAGATCCCGTTGCAGCGCCAGATCCCACGGCGGCACTGGACTGAAACGAGTCTTGAGGTATTCAAGCAACAAGCGGCTGCGCGAGTTGGTTTGCTGTTCCATGCGCAGTGCGTAGATGCCGGTGGATTCCGGGGCCGGCAGACCGTTCTCGCAGAACAGCGGGACCAGTTCACCGCGCAGCAGGTATTCGCTCGCCAGCCAGGTCGGCAAATGCGCAATCCCTAATCCCGCCAAAGCCCCACACACCAGCGCTTCGGCATTGTTGGCGCTCATGCGGATGCGCGCCGGGCGGTGCAAATGCATCTGGCCGTCCTGCTCGAACCGCCAGGCGAAGGGCGGGGCGAGGCCTTCCCAGTCCAGACCGTCATGTTCACCAAGTTGTGCCGGACTGCCGGGCACGCCCCGGCGTTTGAGATAGTCAGGACTGGCACAGGCTATGCGCACCATGCTCGCCAAAGGCGTGGCCACCAATCGCGTGTCAGCCATTTGCCCGGCACGCAGTACCAGATCGACCTTGCCCAGGTTCGAGCCGCCCATGTCGACGAAACTGTCGATCAAGTGCAACTGCACATCCAGCCCCGGGTAGAGGACGAGAAAGTCGGCAATCACCGGTGCCAGATGCCGTCGCCCGAACGCAGCGGGGGCGTCGATGCGAATCAAACCTTCCGGCGCGCTGCTCAAGGACACGGCTTCGGCCCGCGCCAGTTGCAACTCGGCGACAATGCGCCGGGCACGTTCAGCAAACGCCAGACCGGCGGGTGTGGCTCTGACGGCGTGGGTGCTGCGTATAAATAACTGGCTGCCGACGGCGCTTTCCAGGCTGTCGATGCGTCGCGCAACGGCCGAAGGTGTCAGCGGATGACGGCGCGAGGCGGCGGAAAAACTGCCACTCTCCAGCACATCGAGAAACAACCCTAATTGTTCAGTCAGTTGGTTGGGGTTCATAAGAATTCACGCTTGTGCGAAATCAGCATAGCCATTGTGCGTTGCTGTGCGTTTCCCCGCCAGCCACGACTGCGTAGGATGAATCGCCTGACGTAAGAGGAATTGAGCTGTGATGGAGTTTTTGTTGTACCTGCTGTTCGGCGCCGCGCTTGGCACCCTTGGTGGCATTTTCGGTATCGGTGGCGGTTTGATCGCCATTCCGTTGCTCGGTGTGTGGTTCGGCCTCGATCAGCAGATTGCCCAAGGCACGGCGCTGGTCATGGTGGTGCCGAACGTGATGCTGGCGCTGTGGCGCTATCACCAGCGCAATCGCATCGAACTGCGGCATGCGTTGCCCTTGGCGGTGATGGGTTTTTGCTTTGCGTGGATCGGTTCGATCTGGGCGGTGGGTATCGATGCGCAAACCATGCGCATCGGTTTTGTCGCTTTCCTGGTGGTGCTCTCGGCGTACAACCTGCTGAAGATGTTCGGCAAGCAACCCGCTGCGACTTCCGAGATGCGCTATTCCTGGCCTTGGCTCGGCGTCCTCGGTGCGGCGTCCGGAACCATGGGCGGCTTGTTCGGTGTCGGTGGTGCCGTGGTGGCAACGCCGGTGCTGACCAGCCTCTTCGGCACCACGCAAGTGGTCGCTCAGGGCTTGTCGCTGGCGCTGGCGTTGCCAAGCACCGGCGTGACCCTGGTGACCTACGCGGTGCATAACGAAGTGGACTGGATGATCGGCCTGCCGCTGGCCATCGGCGGTCTGGCGAGCATCAGTTGGGGGGTGAAAGTTGCCCACGCCATGCCGGAAAAACTTCTGCGCGGGCTGTTCTGCGGTTTCCTGGTGCTGTGTGCGGTGATGCTCGCGTTTAAAGTTTAAAACCTTCGACGATATGCTCGGCCAGGCACTCGGTGATCGGCGACGGATTGTTCAGGTTGCGGATCAGCATGATGCTGGCCTCGGGCAACAGCGGCAGATCTTCGGCGGCGCCGAGAATGCGCATGTCCGGGGTGATCAGGCTTTCCAGTTGCGCGGTGATCGCCAGACCCGCGCTCACCACCGCCATCAACGCCGAGAGGCTGGTGCTGTTATAAGCGATGCGGTATTCGCGGCCCATCGCATCCAGTGCGTTACACGCCCACAAGCGGCAGAAACAATCACTGTTGAACATCGCCAGAGGTAGTGGCGTTTGTTCGTGGGCGCTGAAATTCTGCGCCTCGGCCCAGACAAAACGCTCCTTGCGCAGCAACTGACCGATTTCGTTGCCCGGTTCACGGGTGACGATCGACAAATCCAGGTCAGTACGCTGCAACAGTTGTTTGGTCGATTCGCAATGCACTTCGATCTGGATCAGTGGATAGAACTGCGCAAACCGCGACAGGATCCCCGGCAGAAAACGCATCACGTAGTCATCCGGCGTGCCGATGCGCACGGTGCCGACCATGTGCGGCTCGCGCAAGGTGTTGAACACTTCGCTGTGCAGCTTGAGGATGCGCCGCGCGTATCCGAGCAGCACCTGGCCTTCAGCGGTCAGGCGCACCTGGCGTCCGTCGCGCTCAAACAACTGCCGCTGCAACACGTCTTCTTCCAGACGCTTCATCTGCATGCTCACCGCCGATTGCGTGCGGTTGACCATTTCGCCGGCGCGGGTGAAACCGCCCTGATCGGCAATCGCGACAAAGGTGCGCAGGACATCGGTATCGATACTGGGGTAGGCCGACAATTGATGAATCTCCGTGATGCATGCCATCAGAAACATTCGTTGGATTGATCTTAGCGCCGGCGCGAGACTTGAGCCATCCACAAAGGAGGCAACACGATGAAAGGTCAAAGAGAGTATGTAGACGACGCAAAATTTTCCGGCCACGGCCATATCGTTTCCGACTTGCTGCACAAGTTTAGCCGCTGGTACGAATTGCACCGTGAACGCGAGTTGCTTGCCAGTCTGAGCGACGAAGCGTTGAAAGACATCGGCGTCAGTCGTGCCGATGTTGAACACGAGTCCGTGCGGCCGTTCTGGGATGATCCGATGCATAAATGACCCGCTGCATAAATGATCAGCAGAACGCTACACAAACCCTCTTCCAGTGAGGTAGGTTGCGAGCAGACAAGGAGATGCTCATGCCCGCGACTCTGGCCTTTTCCCTCAAACAGGCGCGACGACTGGCGCTGGCTGCCCAAGGGTTCAACGGGCGCCAGCCGCCGACCGTCAAGGCGCCACACGTCAACCGGCTGATCGAAAGGCTGGGTTTGCTGCAAATCGACTCCGTCAACGCCGTGGTGCGCTCGCACTACCTGCCGCTGTTTTCCCGTCTCGGTTCCTATTCTTCCGACTTGCTCGACCAGGCTGCCTGGAGTTCGGGGCGACGTCGCACGTTGTTCGAATACTGGGGGCACGAAGCCTCGTTGCTGCCGATGTCGATGTATCCGTTGCTGGGCTGGCGCATGCAGCGGGCCAGGCGTGGCGAGGATATTTATCAGCAACTGGCCAGATTCGGTCGCGAGCAGCAGGACGTGGTGCGTCGGGTCTTGAGTTCGGTGGAAGAGCAGGGCGCGTTGGGCGCCGGCAGCCTTTCAACCCGTGCAGACAAGGCCGGGCCGTGGTGGGACTGGAGCGCGGAAAAACATGCGCTGGAGTGGCTGTTCGCGGCGGGTGAAGTGACGGTGGCGGGGCGGCGTGGTTTTGAGCGTTTGTATGATTTGCCGGAGCGGGTGATCCCTTCATCGATCCTGCAACAGGGGTTGCCTGATGAGGCCGAAGCGCAACGCGGGTTGCTGTTGCACGCGGCACAGGCCTTGGGTGTCGGTACTGAAAAAGACCTGCGTGATTACTTTCGCCTGAATCCGGCGGATGCGCGGCCACGTCTCGCGGAACTGATTGAAGCCGGGCAGTTGCAGATGTGCGAGGTTGCCGGTTGGTGGCAAATCGCCTATTGCCTGCCGGAGCCGAGCGTCCCGCGCAAGGTCATGGCCAGTGCGCTGCTGTCGCCCTTTGATTCGTTGATCTGGGAACGCAGCCGGACTGAGCGCTTGTTCGATTTCCGTTATCGGCTGGAGATTTATACGCCACAGGACAAACGGGTTTACGGCTATTACGTGTTGCCGTTTTTGCACAACGAGCGGATTGCTGCGCGGGTGGATTTGCGGGCTGAGCGGGCGGCGGGGCAGTTGGCGGTGCATGCGGTGCACGAGGAAGAGCCGGGGCTGGATGAGCAGGGGATGCTGGCGCTGGCGGAGAATCTGCGGCGGATGGCGGATTGGTTGGGGCTGGCGCGGGTGCAGTTGAATTGTCAGCGCGAGAGTGCGGCGCGGTTGCGGGTGGCATTGGCAGAGATTGGGTGCGACTGATCTGACGCCATCGCTGGCAAGCCAGGCTCCCACAGTGTCCGCGTCGTACATATATTTTGTGATCGACGCGATCACTGTGGGAGCCTGGCTTGCCAGCGATGGGGCCAGTCATGGCGCTAAAGATGTCGAACCTTAGCGGCGGACTTGTTTCAGCGTCTCGGCGATCAAAAACGCCAACTCCAGCGACTGATCAGCATTCATCCGTGGATCACAGTGCGTGTGATAACGATCCGACAAGCCATCTTCAGTAATCGGCCGCGCACCACCGATGCACTCGGTGACATTCTGCCCGGTCATCTCGATGTGAATGCCGCCGGCATAACTGCCTTCCGCCTCGTGCACCTGGAAGAACTGTTTAACCTCGCCAAGGATCTGCGCGAAGTCGCGGGTCTTGTAGCCGCTGCTGGCCTTGATGGTGTTGCCGTGCATCGGGTCGGAACTCCACAACACCTGCTTGCCTTCACGCTGCACTGCGCGGATCAGCGCCGGCAGGTGATCGCCCACCTTGTTCGCGCCCATCCGCGCAATCAGGTTGAGGCGCCCCGGATCGTTGTCCGGGTTGAGCACGTCGATCAGGCGGATCAGGTCATCGGGATCCATGCTTGGGCCAACTTTGACGCCGATCGGGTTGTTCACCCCGCGCAGGAATTCGACATGCGCGCCGTCGAGCTGACGAGTACGGTCACCGATCCACAGCATGTGCGCCGAGCAATCGTAGTAATCGTTGGTCAGGCTGTCGCGGCGCACGAAGGCTTCTTCGTAGTTCAGCAGCAGTGCTTCGTGGGCGGTGAAGAAGCTGGTTTCGCGCAGTTGCGGCGAGCTGTCCATGCCGCAGGCGCGCATGAACGCCAGGGTTTCATCGATGCGGTCGGCGAGGTGACTGTATTTTTCTGCCAGCGCCGAGTTGGCGATGAAATCGAGGTTCCACTTGTGCACTTGGTGCAGGTCGGCAAAACCGCCCTGAGCAAACGCGCGCAGCAGGTTCAGGGTCGCGGTGGACTGGTGATAGGACTGCAGCAGGCGCTCTGGATCCGGCACGCGGCTCTTTTCGTCGAAGCCGATGCCGTTGACGATGTCGCCCCGGTAAGCCGGCAGCGTCACGCCGTCGATGGTCTCGTCGTTGGCCGAACGTGGTTTGGCAAACTGACCGGCCATGCGCCCGACTTTGACCACCGGGCAGCCGGCGGCGAAGGTCATGACGATCGCCATTTGCAGCAACACTTTGAACGTGTCGCGAATCTTCGCGGCGGAGAATTCGGCAAAGCTTTCCGCGCAATCGCCGCCCTGCAGCAGGAATGCCCGGCCCTGGGTGACTTCGGCAAACTGGCGGCGCAGTTCGCGCGCTTCGCCGGCAAACACCAGTGGCGGATAACTGGCTAGCGTCTGCTCGACCTGGCGCAGATGCGCCGCGTCAGGATATTGAGGTTGTTGCTGGATCGGCAGGGCGCGCCAGCTATCAGGACTCCACGGTTGGCTCATCACGGTCTCTAATTGGTTCTACGCACGGGAAGCCCATGGTAGCAGCAATTAGTGCGTGACCTGCTCCCGCCCCATCGCCGACAATCGCCGCTTTGCCACGGCGCCACAGCGGTGCCATCGCGTCACCGCGCCCGGTGACCATCAGGAGACGAAATGACTGAGGAGCGCGTCGAGCATCTGCTCGCCGAAGTACAGGATGAGTTCGGCGTGATTCGCGTGCTGGAAGTGGCCGATTACCGCTTTCTCGAGTTCGGCGATGCGATCGAGCAGAGCTGCGTGTTCACCGCAGATCCGAGCTGGCTCGAATACGATTACACCCGGGCGATGCTGATCGGCGCGTTGTGCCACGAGCAGCCGGAGAGCGCGCTGTTTCTAGGACTCGGCGCCGGTACATTGACCCAGGCCTGCCTCAAGTTCCTGCCGCTGGAAGATGTCGAAGCCATTGAACTGCGTCCGGATGTGCCGCGCCTAGCCATCGAATACCTTGGCCTGGACGATGATCCGCGGCTGTACATCCGTGTTGGCGATGCGCTGGAGTTACTGCCGACGGCTGAGCCGGCGGATCTGATTTTTGTCGACCTGTATACCGATGTCGGCCCGGGCGTCGGGCATCTGGCCTGGAGTTTTCTCGGCGACTGCCAGAAGCGTCTGAATCCGGGTGGCTGGCTGGTGATCAATCAGTGGGCCACCGATGACGGCAAGCCTCTGGGCGCGGCGTTGTTGCGCGGGCTCTATCACCGGCATTACTGGGAATTGCCGGTGAAGGAGGGCAACGTGATTCTGATTGTGCCGGCGGACCTCGATCAGGAGTTGGACATGCAGGCACTGACGGCCCGGGCTGAAGCGCTGGCGCCGCGGTTGGGGTATTCGTTGCAGTCGTTGATCAACAGTATTCGCCCAGCCACCTGAGGCGTCAGTGCTGTCCCCTTCGCTGGCAAGCCAGCTCCCACAGGGTTCGCGCCGTACGCAAAATGTGTGAACGACTCGGTCACTGTGGGAGCTGGCTTGCCAGCGATGGCGCCCTGACAGGCGCCATAATTCTCAGATCCCCTTGAATATGCCAGGCCGCCGCTCCACCAGCGACCGCCCCCCTTCCTTGGCATCCTCACTCGCCAACAATTTCTTCACCAACGCCGGTAACCCTTGCGCGGCCGCTGTTTCACCTTCATACCGCGCCTGCCGCGCCGACATCAACGTTGCCTGCACCCCCAACGGCGCCTGCCGGGCAATCCGCTCAGCCAATTCAATCGCCCGCGGCAACAGGTCTTCGCTGGCCATGACTTCCTGCACCAACCCCAGGTGCAACGCCTCGTGCGCATCAAACTCATCGCCGGTCAGCAGCCAGCGCATCGCGTTGCCCCAACCGGCAATCTGCTGAAAACGTAAAGTCGCACCACCAAAAGGAAAGATCCCACGCTGCACTTCCATCTGCGCGAAGCGGGTATTGCTCGCACACAGGTTTATATCGGCTGCCAGCATCAGCTCGATGCCGATGGTCAGGCAGTAACCCTGCGCGGCGACAATCACTGGTTTGCTCACCCGTGGCCCGACGAAAACACCCCATGGATCGCAACCGCCGGTCGGAACCTGCCAGCCCTGGGCGAGGGCGGAACTGGCGTTGACCAGATCCAGGCCAGCGGTAAAGTGCTCGCCATGCCCGAACACTACCGCCACCCGCGCTTCGCTGTCGGCCTCGAACTCGCCGTAGGCCAGGCTCAGCTCGTTGAGCAGGTCGAGGTCGAAAGCATTGCGCTTGGCCGCTCGATCCAGGCCAATCAGATGGACGTGACCACGACGTTCACGGCTGACGCGGCCGGGGCAGGGCTGATTCATGGCGAAATCCTCGGGCGGGAAGGGCGGGTGCAGCGACGGTATGCCGCACATCAGTGAATCGTTTAAGCGTCATCGCCCGCAGGGCCGGGCCTTTGAAAAATAGACCTTCGCGCGATTATCCGCAAAACCCCGTTACACAGCGGTGACACGCTCATTCAGGCAATAAAAAAAGCTCCCTTTTTGGGCAAAATCCGGTATAGTGCGCGCCGGCCTTTAACCGGGCCGCGTTTAGGTAGCGCATTTCCCGAAGTCAGCTTCGGCTGCACGTCCGCATTGCGGGCTCTTCCCGGACGATTCTTTTTTTCATTCATTCGTTTTCGCAAATCCCCGCCGACAAAGCTGCCAGGGCGACTCTTGAGTCTCAACACGGCATGCGCAGCTTTGGAGCATGGGTCTTTGCGGATGCACTTAGAGGCAGACCCATGACCCAGGAAACCGGCGGATTCGCCGCTTTTAATCTTAACCCGAATATTCTTGCAGCCGTCGCAGCGACTGGCTACGAAGAGCCTTCGGCGATTCAGCAGCAATCGATCCCGATCATCATGGCCGGCCAGGACATGATTGGTCAGGCGCAAACCGGTACCGGTAAAACCGCCGCGTTCGCACTGCCTATTCTGCACCGCATCGATCCTGCCAAGCGCGAACCGCAAGCCCTGATCCTGGCGCCAACTCGTGAGTTGGCGCTGCAAGTAGCAACCGCTTTTGAAACCTACGCCAAGCAAATGCCGGGCGTTACCGTTGTGGCCGTTTACGGCGGCGCGCCTATGGGCCCACAACTGAAAGCAATCCGTAATGGCGCACAGATCGTTGTCGCCACTCCGGGCCGTCTGTGCGACCACCTGCGTCGCGACGAAAAAGTTCTGTCGACCGTGAACCACCTGGTTCTCGACGAAGCTGACGAAATGTTGAAACTGGGCTTCATGGATGACCTGGAAGTCATCTTCAAGGCTCTGCCAGCGACCCGTCAGACCGTTTTGTTCTCGGCGACCCTGCCGCAGTCGATCCGCGCCATTGCCGAACGCCACCTGCGCGATCCGCAACACGTGAAGATCCAGACCAAGACCCAGACCGTTACCGCGATCGAACAGGCTCACCTGTTGGTTCACGCTGACCAGAAGACTTCGGCCGTTCTCAGCTTGCTGGAAGTGGAAGATTTCGACGCTCTGATCATGTTCGTACGCACCAAGCAAGCGACCCTGGATCTGGCCAGCGCCCTCGACGCCAAAGGCTACAAAGCCGCGGCGCTGAACGGTGACATCGCCCAGAACCAGCGTGAGCGCGTCATCGACTCGCTGAAAGATGGCCGTCTGGACATCGTTGTCGCGACCGACGTAGCTGCTCGTGGTCTGGACGTTCCGCGCATCACTCACGTGTTCAACGTTGACATGCCGTACGACCCAGAGTCCTACGTTCACCGTATCGGCCGTACTGGCCGTGCCGGTCGCGAAGGTCGTGCACTGCTGCTGGTGACTCCACGTGAGCGCCGCATGCTGCAAGTGATCGAGCGTGTAACCGGTCAGAAAGTCGCTGAAGTTCGCCTGCCGGACGCTCAAGCCGTTCTCGATGCACGCATCAAGAAACTGACCAACAGCCTGTCGCCACTGGTCGCTGATGCCGAATCGACCCACGGTGAGCTGCTCGATCGTCTGACTGCAGACATCGGCTGCACCCCGCGTGCTCTGGCTGCTGCGCTGCTGCGCAAAGCCACCAACGGTCAAGCGCTGAACCTGGCTGCCATCGAGAAGGAACGTCCACTGGTGCCGAACAACGCACCGCGTGGCGACCGTCCTGAGCGCACCGGTGATCGTCCTGATCGTGGTGACCGTGAGCGTCGCGCGCCAATGCCTTTGGGCGAAGGCCGTGCTCGTTGCCGTACCGCGCTGGGTGCGCGTGACGGTATCGCTGCGAAAAACCTGCTGGGCGCCATCCTCAACGAAGGCGGTCTGGCCCGTGAAGCGATCGGTCGCATCCAGGTGCGTGACAGCTTCAGCCTCGTCGAGCTGCCGGAAGATGGTCTGGACAAACTCCTGACCAAACTGAAGGACACTCGCGTTGCTGGCAAGCAGTTGAAGCTGCGTCGCTATCGCGAAGATTGATCCGCCCTTGGGCTGATTGATCGCACATAAAAAATCCCCGACTGGTTCGGGGATTTTTTTTGCCTGTTTTTTGCCTTTGTGGGAGCGAGCCTGCTCGCGAAGGCGTCAACCGAAACGATAAATATCCATGCCCAGCGCGCCCATCGTGAAACCCTGATGAGCAACGCTGAACTCTCCCCCCGCGCCCCGGGCAAAATACAACGGCAACAAATGCTCATCGCTCGGATGGCTGCGCACCGCATTTGGTGCCTGCTGGCGATAATCATGCAGCGCTGCCTCATCGTCGGCCGCCAACTTCTCGATCACCCAGTCACGGAAATCCCGCGCCCACGGCTCGACACTTTCCGGGCCGGCGTGCCAGTCCAGTTCGCGCAGGTTGTGCGTGATGCTGCCGGAACCGATCAGCAAAATGCCCTGATCACGCAGACTCGCCAGCGCGCGGCCGACCCGGGTTTGCAGCGCCGGGCCCGCGCGGCTAGGTAGCGAAACCTGCACCACTGGAATATCCGCCAGCGGGTACATCAGCGACAGTGGCACCCAAACACCGTGATCGAACGGGCGTTGCGGATCGAGACGGGCAGGCAGGTTGTTGGCAGTCAGTAGATCAGCCACCTCAGCAGCCAGTTGCGGATTACCTGGCGCCGGATACTGCACTTCAAACAGCGCCCGGGGAAAGCCGCCAAAGTCATGCCAGGTTTCCGGTTGTGCATGGCTGCTGACCTGCAGTTCCTGGCTTTCCCAGTGCGCGGAGACGATGACGATGGCTTTGGGTTTCGGCAATTCGGCGGCCAGACGAGCCAGAGCCGGGCCACTGGCGCCGGGCTCCAGGGCCAGCATGGGTGAACCATGGGAAATGAACAGGCTGGGCAACATGGCGGGTTCCTGAGCGTTAAGATGGCTTCATCTTCAGTCAGATCATTGATCTAAATCTAATATAAGTTTTAACGCTTTTTGATCGAATTATTGGGAGTGATGCATGCAGCCTGAGTTTTGGCACAAGAAGTGGGCTTCGGGGCAGATTGGTTTCCATCTGCCCGAGGTAAACCCGTATTTGCAGCGGCACTGGGCGGTATCGGCTGCGGCGCGAGTGCTCGTGCCTCTGTGTGGGAAAAGTCTGGATCTGGCGTGGCTGGCCGGACGTGGTCATCAGGTGCTCGGGGTCGAACTGTCGGAAAAGGCTATCGAGGACTTTTTCAGTGAATATCAGGTGCAGCCGCAGATTAGCCAGAAGGGCGCGTTCAAGGTCTATCGCGGTGATGCCATCGAACTGTGGTGCGGTGACTTTTTTGCGCTGACGGCCGCCGATGTTGCCGATTGCGCCGCGTTGTACGACCGCGCCGCGCTGATTGCCTTGCCGGCGCCGATGCGTGAGCGTTATGCGGCGCATCTTCAGCAGATCCTCCCAAAGGGCGTGCACGGGTTGCTGATTACCCTGGATTACGATCAGGCGCAGATGCCGGGGCCGCCGTTTGCGGTGGGGGATGATGAGGTGCAGCGGTTGCTGAGTGGTGCCTGGCAGGTGCCGGTGCTGGAAGAGCAGGATGTGCTGGGGGAGAGCGGGAAGTTCCTTCAGGCTGGCGTGACGCGGCTGGAGGAGCGGGTTTATCGGGTTTCTTCTCGATAGTTTTTGGCTGACAGTGCCTGCTCGCGAAGAGGTCATCAGCAACAATCCATTATTTGCACAGAAACAAAAAAGGCCCGCATCACTGCGGGCCTTTTTCATTGTTACACCGGTCGGATCAACCGCGACGACGCAGGGCGTCGATACGCTCTTCCAGCGGCGGGTGGCTCATGAACATGCGGGCAAAGCCCTGTTTGATACCACCGTTGATGCCAAAGGCGTTAAGGGTGTCTGGCATGTGCACCGGCAGACCTTGTTCGGCGCGCAGGCGTTGCAGTGCGCCGATCATTGCGCTGGTGCCGGCCAGGCGGGCGCCGGCTTCGTCGGCACGGAATTCGCGCTTGCGCGAGAACCACATGACGATCGCACTGGCGAGAATGCCCAGTACCAGTTCGGCGAAAATGGTCGCCACGTAGTAGGCGATGCCCTGGCCTTCTTCGTTCTTGAAGATCACCTTGTCGACGAAGTTGCCGATGATCCGTGCAAAGAACATCACGAAGGTATTCACCACGCCCTGGATCAGCGCCAGGGTGACCATGTCGCCGTTGGCGACGTGGCCGATTTCGTGGGCCAGCACGGCTTTCACTTCATCGGGTGAGAAGCGCTCGAGCAAGCCCTGGCTGACCGCGACCAGTGCGTCGTTCTTGTTCCAGCCGGTGGCGAAGGCGTTTGCTTCGTAGGCCGGGAAAATACCGACTTCGGGCATCTTGATCCCGGCTTCGCGGGACAGTTGCTCGACAGTTTGCAGCAGCCATTGCTCATGCCGGGTACGTGGCTGGCTGATGATCTGGGTGCCAGTGCTCATCTTCGCCATCCACTTGGAGATGAACAGCGAGAACAGCGAGCCGGCGAAACCAAAGACTGCACAGAAAACCAGCAGCTGACTAAGGTCGAGATCAACCCCGTTGGCCGCCATGAACCCGTTGAAGCCGAAAAGGCTCAGGGTGATGCTGGCTATCAGCACGACCGCCAGGTTAGTGGCCAAAAACAGCAGGATGCGCATCATGGTTGTAGAAATCTCCTCAAGCTAAAGATGTAGCGTACTGCGGGGTATATAAGGTGCTGCACCGGGCTATTCAACTGAGTGACTATTTCAAACTGTGTCCTACAGCGGATTCTTCGGTGCCTGGCACATTTCCCACGACAGATAACGATAGGGATGACGGCCAGCCGCGACCCGTCGCCATTAAGCTGGACGCAGGTAAACGGTACGAATCGCAAGTGTAGAAGGCGTGCGCGGACGCGGAACGCAGAAGTGTTGCTGAATCAGACAGTGCGCAACGTTTGGCCGTTGCGCACTGCTGGCCAGTTACTGGCGGTAGGACTTGAGGAAGTTGCCGATACGGCCGATGGCCATTTCCAGATCGTCGACGCGGGGCAGGGTGACCACGCGGAAGTGATCCGGCCACGGCCAGTTGAACGCCGTGCCCTGTACCACCAGCAGCTTCTCGGAGAGCAGCAGGTCGAGGACGAATTTCTCGTCGTTATGGATCGGGCAGACCTTCGGGTCGATCTTCGGGAACGCATACAGCGCGCCCATCGGCTTGACGCAGCTCACGCCTGGAATGTCGTTAAGCAATTCCCAGGTGCGGTTACGCTGTTCCAACAGGCGACCCTGCGGCAGCACCAGGTCGTTGATGCTCTGATAGCCGCCCAATGCGGTCTGGATCGCATGCTGGCTTGGCACGTTGGCGCACAGGCGCATGTTGGCCAGCATGTCGATGCCTTCGATGTAGCTCTGCGCGTTGTGCTTCGGTCCGGAAATGGCGATCCATCCGGAGCGGAAACCCGCCACACGGTAGGACTTCGACAGACCGTTGAAGGTCAGGCACAGCAAGTCCGGGGCTAGCGACGCGGTGCAGATGTGCACGGCATCGTCGTACAGAATTTTGTCGTAGATCTCGTCGGAGAAGACCACCAGGTTATGCGCGCGGGCGATTTCCAGCATGCCCAGCAACACTTCCTTCGAATACACCGCGCCGGTCGGGTTGTTCGGGTTGATGATCACCATCGCTTTGGTGTTCGGGGTGATCTTGGCTTTGATGTCGGCCAGATCCGGGAACCAGTCGGCGCCTTCGTCGCACAGGTAATGTACGGCGTTACCGCCGGCGAGGCTGACGGCGGCAGTCCACAGCGGATAGTCCGGGGCGGGCACCAGCACTTCGTCGCCGTTGTTGAGCAGCGCTTGCAGCGACATCACGATCAGTTCGGATACGCCGTTGCCCAGATAGATGTCTTCAATGCCGACACCTTCAACATTCTTCTGCTGGTAGTACTGCATCACCGCTTTACGCGCGCTGAACAGACCTTTGGAGTCGCTGTAGCCTTGCGCGGTCGGCAGGTTGCGGATCACATCCTGAAGAATTTCGTCCGGCGCTTCGAAACCAAACGGCGCCGGGTTGCCGATGTTCAGCTTGAGGATGCGCTGGCCTTCCTCTTCCAGTCGTTTGGCGTGCTTGAGCACTGGGCCGCGAATGTCGTAGCAGACGTTGGCGAGCTTGTTCGATTTGCTGAACTGCATGGCGATGTGATCCCGAAAATGAACGATCCAGGCGGCGGGTGGACAACCGTACTGGGATTCCTGCGTCTTCACACAGGCGGACGTCTTGAGCCGTGGCTCCCATAATCCGTTTGAATGCGCCCGGTCTGGCTGCCAGACTGGTGCGTGACGAGGCGCAATCATACGTGCCGCCCGATCCGTGGAAAAGGTACAGATCGGGCTTTTTCAGCCGCTGAGGTGTGATGATGGAAAAGTTGGAAAAAACCCTGGAAGAATGGCGTGCGATGCTCGACCCTGAGCAATACAACGTTTGTCGTCTGAGTGCGACCGAGCGCCCGTTCTCCGGCAAATACAACGACACCAAAACCGACGGTGTCTACCACTGCGTTTGCTGCAACGAAGCGCTGTTCGATTCCAAGACCAAATTCGATTCCGGCTGCGGCTGGCCGAGCTTCTACGCGCCGATTGGCGAAAGCGCGATGACCGAAATCCGTGACATCAGCCACGGCATGATCCGCACGGAAGTGAAGTGCGCGCGCTGCGATGCGCATTTGGGTCATGTATTCCCGGACGGCCCGCCGCCGACTGGTTTGCGTTATTGCATCAATTCGGTTTGCCTGGATCTGGTTCCACGCGCATAAACGAATGAAGGCGACCTTCGGGTCGCCTTATTATTCGATAATTAAATTGCACACAATTTAATTGCTCGCTATGTTTGATCTTTCTTGACTGTCTGCGGAGCCCGACGCCATGAGCGACAACCTGTTGAACATTCCGTGCACCACCATCAAGGGTGAGCAAAAGACCCTGGCCGATTTCGCCGGCAAAGCGGTTCTGGTAGTCAACACCGCGAGCAAATGCGGTTTCACCCCACAGTACAAAGGCCTCGAAGAACTGTGGCAGACCTACAAGGATCAGGGTCTGGTGGTCCTGGGCTTTCCGTGCAATCAGTTCGGCAAGCAGGAGCCGGGTAACGAAGGGGCGATCAGTGAGTTCTGCGAGCTGAACTTCGGCGTCAGCTTCCCGCTGTTCAAGAAGATTGACGTGAACGGTGGAGACGCGCATCCGCTGTTCGTGCAGCTGAAAAAACGCGCGCCGGGCCTGCTTGGCTCCCAGGGCATCAAGTGGAACTTCACCAAGTTCCTGATTGGCAAGGACGGAAAACTGGTCAAGCGTTTTGCCCCGACCACCAAGCCGCAGGAGCTGAGCGGCGAGATCGAAGCCCTGCTCAAATGAACAGCTTGCCGGTCGATTCGCTGAAGCTCGACAACCAGTTGTGCTTCAAGCTGTACGCCGCCTCTCGGGCGGTGATTCGTGCCTACAAACCGATGCTCGATCAGCTCGGCCTGACGTACCCGCAATACCTGGCGATGCTGGTGTTGTGGGAATGGCAGGACGCTGCGCCGGAGCAACCGACGGTTAAGGCGTTGGGCGAGCGTCTGGCACTGGACTCGGGCACGCTGACGCCATTGCTCAAGCGTCTGGAACAGTTGCAATGGGTACAGCGCCAGCGTTCAACGCGTGACGAGCGCGAAGTGCACTTGAGTCTGACACCGGCAGGCCAAGCCTTGCGCGAGCAGGTCGGGCCGCTCAAGGCCCGATTGTTGTGCGACAGCGGGGTGGATCTGGACCGTCTCAATGACCTGCGCAGCGGACTTGATCACTTGTTGGGACAGATCAAAGCGCTGGCGTAGTCGGGATCCACTGATCGAGCAGTGCCGCCAGCTCTTCACGGCGGAACGGCTT
Organism: Pseudomonas sp. Mb7; assembly: GCF_054790525.1. Taxonomy (NCBI): domain Bacteria; kingdom Pseudomonadati; phylum Pseudomonadota; class Gammaproteobacteria; order Pseudomonadales; family Pseudomonadaceae; genus Pseudomonas; species Pseudomonas sp. Mb7. The sequence continues at coordinate 3,717,370 of NZ_CP186501.1, read as the reverse complement.
GGCCAGATAGTCGCTCATGCCGGCTGCGCGGCAGCGTTCGCGTTCCTCGGACATGGCGTTGGCGGTCAGAGCGACGATGGGCAGGCTCGGCCAGCGCCCGCTCTGACGGATCTGCCGGCTGGCTTCGTAGCCATCCATCACGGGCATGTTGCAGTCCATCAGCACCAGATCGAATTCGTGATACTCCAACTGATCCAGCGCTTCGGCACCGTGGGCGGCGACGATGACCTCGCAGCCCAGTTTGCCGAGCATGCCTTTGGCCACCAGTTGATTGACCGGGTTGTCCTCGACCAGCAACACCCGCCCGCGCCGCACCGAGGGAGACGTTTCGAGTTGCGCATCGTTAACGGCGACCACGTCCGGTTGCAGGGTGCGTCGCAGGTTCTGGTACAGAGCATTTCGCGCCAATGGTCGGGCCTGTTGCTGCAGAGGCGCGAGTGCGGCGGCTTCTTCGCTCGGCAGGAAACTGCCGTAGGCGGTTACCAGCAAAATCGGCGCCCCAAGCGTCGGGCGCAAGCCGAACAGACACTCCGGACAATCGGTGATCACCACGTCCGGCGTCAGGCCCAGCAGTGAGTCATCGATGGTGCGCTGCTCATATGTAAGTCCCCACACCGGCAGCAGGCTCTGCAACAGTTCCGCCAGTCCACTGCTGGCAGCGGTGATGGCGAGGATTTTCCCGTGCAGCGGCGCCGGAACCAGTGCGCGGGTATGACACGGCAGTGGCAGCTCGGCACAGAACTGACTGCCGAACCCGGTCTCGGAGCTGATGGTCAGGCGCCCCTGCATGGCTTCGCAGAGGTTGTAAGTCAGCGCCAGACCCAGCCCGGTGCCGCCGTATTGTCGAGTGATGCCGGCGCCCGCTTGAGTGAACGGCTGGAAGATTTTCAGCTGCGCGTCCTGGGCGATACCGATGCCGGTGTCGCAGACCTCGATGCGCACGCCATCCTTGTAGGTCGACAAGCGCACATCCACCCGGCCGAAGCGGGTGAATTTCAGCGCGTTGGACAGCAGATTGCTGACGATCTGCCGCACGCGGGTCGGATCGCCCAGTACCAGTGCCGGGAAGTGCGGGTCGATCAGGCAGGTCAGTTCGACGCTCGGCGCGGCATTCTGCGACAGCAGGTTGGCGGTGTCTTCGATCAATGAGCCAAGATCGAACGGGATGTGCTCAAGCTCCAGTTGCCCGGCATCGAACTTCGACAGGTCGAGAATATCGTTGAGCAATTCGACCAGCACTTTGCCCGAGTCGTGGGCGATCGACAGTTGTTGCTGCTGTTCGGCATTCAACGGACCGTCGAGTGACAGCGCGATCATTCCCAGCAGGCCGTTGAGCGGCGTGCGGATCTCATGGCTCATGTTGGCGAGGAACGCCGAGCGGGCCTCGGCCATTTCCAGGGCGGTGCTGCGGGCGACTTCGAGTTCCTGATTGGACTGGCTCAGCCGTGCGTTGATCGCCTTGAGTTCAGCGGTGCGCGCCGAGACGATGTTTTCCAGTTGTCCGAGGTAGTCGGTCAGACGGTTTTCGGCGTTGCGTCGCTGCTGGATCTCGGTGGCAATGTTCTCGAATTGCTGATTGGCGACTTTGACCAGCACGCCGATTTCATCGTTGCCGTGCCCGGACGGGCACTCCAGCGTGGTCGGCTCGGCGCTGCGCGGGTCGCGCCCGCTGAGTTCGCGGATGACCCGCACCAGTGGTTTGGTCAACATCACATAGAACAGCGCCAACAGGATGCCGGTGAGAATCAGGCTGCGGGCGAAGCCATTGAGCAGGGTCACCTCGGCGCGGCGCAGGAAGCGGCTGCCGAACGCATAGGTGTCGACCTCAAGGCTTAACACGCCCAGCGATTCATTGGGCAGATGATCCAGATACAGACGGTCTTCGAACTGGCGTTTGGCGCCAAACAGGAAGTCGCTGATGACCCGATAGCCGCTTTGCAGTTCCGGGCGTTTGACGCTGGCCAGCACCGTATTGTTGTTGTCGATCAGTTGCGCAGAAATGATTGCCGGCGAGCGCAACAGGCCCAGGGTCAGTTCCTGCGCCAGTTCGGCGTCGATGTTGTAGGCGATCCGTGAGGCCGGGTTATGGCTGATTTCCAGCAAAGACAGGATTTCACGGTTGATGGAGGCGTCTTCACTGGCATAATCGATGCCGATTTGCAGCAGGCTGAGCAGCGTGCCCAGAATGAACCCGACCAGCACGGTAAGCCTGGCTTGCTTGTAAGACAGCCGGTGGGTGAATTTGATATCCATGGGGTGTTGAACCACTTCCGTTTCCCTTCGCTGCTCAAGCATAGTCGATCATGTATGGATACCGAGGTTCCCGAATCGCCTTGTAACAAGGCTTGGTAGGGTGATTTTTATCTGTGTGTCGTCGCAGGATTCACCATCATCACTGTGAACGTGCCCGAGGAGAAGACGTGGATTCCCGATTAAATGCTTTTCTTGAACGCGCCGAGTCGGTTCTGGCGCGTATCGAACCGTTGTTGCCGGCACCACGGCCGGTGATCGACTGGGGCACTTGTCTGGCGGCGCGCTGGCAACGCGACGGGCGCAGCGGCTATCTGATGCCGCTGGAAGTCAGCCTCGACATGCGCCTGTCCGACCTGATCGGCGTTGACCGTCAGCTCGAACAACTGGGGCGCAACACCCAGCAGTTTCTCGATGGTATGCCGGCCAACCATGCGTTGCTCTGGGGTTCGCGCGGTACCGGCAAGTCGTCGCTGGTGCGGGCCTTGCTGGCGGAGCACGCTGCCGCCGGCCTGCGCCTGATCGAGATCGAGCGTGATCATCTGGCGGATCTGCCGCGGGTGGTCGAGCAGATCGGCAAGCTGCCACAACGCTTCGTGCTGTTTTGCGATGACTTGTCGTTCGAATCCGGTGAAGGCGATTATCGCGTGCTCAAAAGCGTCCTCGACGGTTCGCTTGAGCAGGCCCCGGACAATGTATTGCTGTACGCCACCTCCAACCGCCGCCACCTGGTGCCGGAAAAGGAGAGCGATAACGAAAACTGGAAACGCGTCGACGGCGAACTGCATCCCAGCGAAGCCGTTGAAGACAAGATCGCGCTGTCGGACCGTTTCGGTCTGTGGCTGTCGTTCTATCCGTTTACCCAAGAACACTTCCTTAACGTCGTCGAACACTGGATCGGCCAGTTGGCCGCCAAGGCCGGCCTGAGCTGGCAGCGCGACGAAGCACTGGACATCCTTGCGGTGCGTTGGGCCACCGGCCGCGGTAATCGCAACGGACGTTGCGCGTACCAATTCGCCCGTTACTGGGTGGGACTGAAATTGTTGGAGCACAAGGCATGATTGATTTGCAACAAAGCGGCCAGGGCCTCGAAGGCTATGGCATGTTGGCCGCACAACTGGAATCGCTGCTGGCGGACGAGCGTGATTTTATCGCCAACGCCGCGCAGTTTTCGGCGTTTCTGTTCAACCAGCTCGATGACCTGAACTGGGCGGGTTTTTACCTCAACCGCAACGAAGAACTGGTGCTTGGTCCGTTCCAGGGGCAGATCGCCTGCGTGCGCATTCCGTTTGGTCGTGGTGTGTGTGGCGCGGCGGCGGCCACTCGGCAAACCCAGCGCGTTGAAGACGTACACGCGTTCCCGGGGCATATCGCCTGCGACAGCGCCTCGAACAGCGAACTGGTCGTACCGTTGGTCAAGGACGGGCGCCTGATCGGTGTACTCGACCTCGACAGCCCGAAACTGTCGCGTTTTACCGCGCAGGATCAGGCCGGCATCGAGCAACTGGCGGCAATTTTCCTGCGTCTGACCGACTGCTGATCACGCGGTGAGGCCAGCCTTGTGCAACAGGCTGGCCGGATCGACGTTATCGATTTGACCGGGATCGAGAAAACGCACGGCGTACTGCATGTAAACGCCTTCGTTGATGAACAATCCAAACAGCTGGGCATCGATGTGCGCCTCACGGCACATGGTGGCCATGATCGCCAAGGCCTCGCTCAGCGTTTTGGCCTTTTTGTACGGGCGATCGGCTGCGGTCAGCGCCTCAAAGATATCGGCAATCGCCATCATCCGCGCGGGCAGGCTCATGTCCTCACGCTTCAGGCGTTTCGGGTAACCGGAGCCGTCCATTTTTTCATGATGGCCGCCGGCGATTTCGGCAATGCTGTCGAGGTGGCCGGGGAAGGGCAGGTGGCTGAGCATCATGATCGTCTGCACCATGTGGTGATTGATCATGTAACGCTCTTCGCGGGTCAGGGTGCCACGGTTGATGCTCAGGTTGTACAGCTCGCCGCGATTGTATTTGTGTTGCGGTACATCCAGTTTGAAGCCCCATGGATTGTCTTCGGGGATCAACTCGTTCGGGTCGCGTTCAAGCAAGTGCTCCGGCTTGTCTGCCAAAAGCTTTTCACTGACCGGCAGATTCGGTGCCGGCGTGCGCGCCTGACGCCGGTTCTCTTCCCATGACACGCCCAAGCGGTCATCAAGGGTGCGCAGCCAGGTGCGTTGCGCCAGATGGTCAAGGCGCTGCAGATCCGCCTCTGCCATCGCTTCACTGCCCAGATTACAGCGCGCGACAAACGTAAAATCGTCGTCCAGCGCCGTCAGCGTGGCATCGCGCAATTCGGCCAGTGCAGTCTCATCGCCGCCCAGAGCACACGCCTGCCAATAGCTGATCCAGGCATCACGCTTGAGCACTTCGAAACGCGTGCGAATTTCATGAATACGGTCGTTGATGGTTTCCAGTTTGGTGGCCTTGTCGACCACATATTCCGGCGTCGTCACTTTGCCGCAGTCGTGCAGCCACGCGGCAATGTGCAAGGCTTCCCATTCATCCTCGCTCGGTTGGTAGGCACTGAACGCCGGCGCCTCGCTTGCCGCTGCCGCTTGGGCGAGCATCAGCGTCAACTCTGGCACGCGCTGACAATGGCCGCCGGTGTACGGACTCTTGGCGTCGATAGCGCCAGCGAGCAGTTGAATGAAGGCGTCGAGCAATTGCTTCTGGCGGGCTTGCAGGCGTTGGCTCTCGATACTGACCGCCGCCGCGCCCGAGACAGCCTGGAGGAACGCGATGCGATCAGGGCGCAGTTTTTCCAGATCGGCTGCCGTGCCGCTGTCGCTCACCAGCAGAATCAGCAGGCCGATGGTTTCGTCGTGGCGGTTGTGCAGGCGGATGCCGATCAGATGGATGCGGGGCGATTGCATTGCCAGCAAGACCTTCTGCAAGTCGCCGGCCTGATCGACGCCGAAGTTGCTCACCACGTTGTTGGCGCCGACCAATTGTTCAAACCACGCCGGCCCTTTGTTCTGTTGCAGGTCGTGTCCCTGAATGTCGAATGCTTCCAACGCCTGAGACGTACCATCGATCACCAGCCCGTATGGCTCCATGCGGCTGCTGTCGCTTTCACGCAGATAGATCAGCCCTGCCTGCGCCTGAGCAATCTGCACCGTTTCAAACAGCACCCGTTGCAGCAGCGGGGCGAAGCGGGTTTCGGCGCCGAGGGTGTCGGTAATCCGGAAGAAACTCGCCAGAGTGTCTTTCATCCGCGCCATCGACACACTCAACTGGTCGACTTCAAGCACCGGCGAGCGGCGGGCCAGAGGAAAGTTGAAATCGAAACTGCGAATCGCGTCGGCTTCCTTGACCAGCGCATGCAACGGCTTGACCAATATCCGCGAAATCACCCAGCCCAGCGGCAAGCACAGCAGCAGGGTCGCGAGGGTGATCAGCGCGCCTTGCCAGCGCAGGCGGTAGGCATCGATCAATAACTCGTCCTCGGGCACCAGCAGCGCCAACTGCAAACCTTTCGGGCCGCCCTCCTGAATGCTGCTGCGGGCGACGATCCACTGGCGACCATCGGCTTCCAGGCGATTGCCCGCGGCTGCGCCGGACAACAGCGCATGCAAGCCCGGACTCAGATCCGCCGCTTTGGCCAGATGCGCGCCGCTACTGTCGACGATCAGGCGTTCGCTGTCGGGATAGGCCACGGCGTTGCCGTCGGCATCGAACAGGGCAATTTCGGTGGAGGGTGTGACGACATGTTTGCTCAGCGCCGCCGACAGGGCGACCAGCGTCAGGTCAGCACCGATGACGGCGTTCTCGCCGCTGCGTCGGGCCAGCGTCGTGCCGACATTGCGCGTGGAGAAAAACACGTAGGGCTCGGTGGTGATTTGTTCGTTTTGCTGGCGAGCATGGTTGAACCACGCGCGGCTACGCGGATCGTAGCTGTCGTCGGGGTTGTCCTGACGGCTGATCAGCGACAATGTCTGGTCAAGAAACAGCGATTGCGAGTGCACCGCGCCCTGCGGGTCATGTTCGATACTCCAGACCTGATACGCCGCCGCTTCAGGGGCCTTGAGCAATGTCTTGATGGCGGCGCTGCGCAGCGGACGCACCATGAAGAAATCGCCATTGGCATAACCCAGATATAGCGATGCCAGATTGGGATTGTCGTTGAGCGACTGGCTAAACGGTCGGAGCAAGGGCAAGCGTTGTTCAAGGCGCGCGGCCTGAGTGGCGGGGTCATCCGCCAGCAAACTCAGCAGGTGACGAATCGGCTGATAGGTTGCGGACATGTCCAGACGTACGTCTTGTTCGATCCTTTCGAACAGCTTTTCGCTGCTCGACAGGATGATCTGCGTCGTCTGGTGGTAATTGAACAGGCCCAGTACGACCCCGGTGAGCAGCAACAGGAATGTGAACATGACGCTGATGTGTACATGCAGCGGAAACCGGCGTTGCTCCGGGCGCAGTGGGCTGGGCATTTCGGACTCTCCATGATGGTTAACTCACTGCTCAGCGCCAAGCATAGTTAAGGCAAGCTCATTGTGCTTCGATCCGACACCGCCAATTGTTGCTGTAATGCCTGCTCCAGTTCGAGCATGGCGCGGTTGCTCGCCTCGCAACGGCGAGCAACTTCGTCTGTCGCCATGGCCTCGGCGCAGGCCTGCTCAAGGGCATCGCAACACTCGATTACGCGCGATGCCTGCGCGATACGTGCCGCGCCCTTGATTTTGTGAGCGACCACCGCCAGCGCCCCGCGATCCTGTTCCGGCGACAGCGCGAGCAGTTCCTCTCGGTCGAGACGGCTGCTTTTGAGCAATTCCGCCAGCAGACGGCGAGCCTGGGCCGGATTGCCACCGGTCAGCATGTTCAGGTTTTGCAGGTTGAAAGCCGGCGGCGCTGATGTCGGTGTGATGCCATCGACCCACTGGCTGAGCAGGCTCAGGCTCAGGGGTTTGAACAGGCAGTCGTTCATGCCGGCCTGCTTGCAGCGCTGGATTTCTTCGGGCTGCGCATTGGCCGTGAAACCCAGCACGGTGCATGGCGGACAGCGCGCTTGCAGTTCCTGCTGACGAATGGCGCGGGTCAGATCATAGCCATTCATCAACGGCATGTTGCAGTCGACAATCACCAGATCGAAGTGACCGGTCTTCCACAGTTCCAGGCCGCTGCAACCGTTCTCGGCAATGCTGAAGTGATGGCCGAGAAACTCCAGTTGTTGACACATCAGCAGGCGATTGGCGGGATGGTCATCCACCACCAAAACGCGTAAGGGGGTCTGCGATGCCTTGATTGGGGATTCACTTTTGACCGTGCTCAGCTGTATCGGCAGCGTTTCCAGTGCCAGCGAGACGCAGACCTGGGTGCCGATGCCAGGCTGGCTGCTCAATTGCAATTGCCCGCCCATCATTTCGCACAGGTTGCGGCTGATCACCAGCCCCAGGCCGGCACCACCTCTGCCTTGCTGGCTGCTGTTTTCCGCTTGGGCAAACGGTTCGAACAAGCGCTGCTGATCCTCGGCACTGATACCGACGCCGCTGTCCTGTACGGTCAGCTGCATCAGGGCGCGGGCAGGTACATCGGTGTTCATGAGGTCGAGGGTGATCCGCACATGCCCCTGTTCGGTGAATTTGATCGCATTGCTGACCAGATTCGACAGCACCTGCTTGAAACGCAGTGGGTCCAGATGCACATCGACGGCCAGATCTGGTGGGTTGAAGATGACTTGCAGGGAGAGGTTTTTCTGCCGGGCGAGACCGTCGAAGATCCTGGCCACTGACGTCACCGTATCGACCAGATTGACCCGTTCCGGACAAAGACTCAGACGCCCGGATTCGATCCGTGCGATGTCGAGAATGTCGCCGATCAAACCCAGCAAGTCCTTGGCCGAGTGGTACGCGGTGTCGATGGATGAGCGATCCGGGTGCTGCGGATCCATGCGTTTGAGCGTCAGTTCGAGCATGCCGATCACCGCGTTCATCGGCGTGCGGATCTCGTGGCTCATGGTCGCCAGAAAGGTGCTTTTCGCCCGGTTGGCCTCATCCGCCCGTTCTTTGGCCGTACGCAACTCGTCGAACAGCTGGCGGCGCTCGCTGATGTCGATCCAGCCGCCAATGATGCCTTTCACCTCACCGCTGGAGTCGCGGTACGGCAGTATCCAGTGATAGATCGTCAGACGCCGGTTGCCGATGTGCAGGGGCCGGTCGACGACCATCGGCGTGCCTTCGGCGATGACACGCTGGTAATCGGCCTGAAACGCTTGGGCCTCAAAGGCATTGCTCAGGGAGCCCTCGATGACGTTTTTGCCGATGACTTCCTCGCGGCGGGCATTGAATGCTTCGAGATAGCTCTCATTGCAACTTTGCAACCTGCCCTGGCGGTCGCGCACGTAAATTGGATGCGGTGTGCCGTCGACCAGCGAACGCATGAATTCGAACTGGTCGTTCAGCGCTCGTTCGGCAGCCTGGCGTTTTTTGATCTGGTGGCGCATGTAAGCGTTCCAGACCAACAGCAACAGCAGTAACAGGAAAGCGCCGATGATCACTTGATAGAACAGGCGTTGGTAGTTGTGCCAGATGTTCTGCGAGACAGTGGAGTAACCGCGCCAGCGCCCATTGATCACCCCCAGTTCGTCGGGCGCGATGCTCAACAACGCCTTGTTGATGATCGACGTCAGTTCCGTGTTGTCCCGCGCGGTCGCCAGTGAAAACGCCGCCTGGCCCGTGCCGATCGTGGTGGTGATCTGCAGCGCCTGATTGAAGATTCGCGAAGAAATGAAATAGTTGGCAATCACCAGCGAGTTCACCGCACCGTCGACATGGCCTTCAGCGAGCTGGGACACCGCGCTGAACGTATCTGCCGTTTCGATCAACTGGATGCGCGGATATTCCCGACGCAGGTACTCGACCATCGGATTGCCTTGGGCAATCGCCAGTCGCTTGCCCTTGAGCTTGCCCAGATTGGTCGGACCATCCGCGCTTTTGCGGGTCAGTAGAACGTAGGAGTTTTCCAGATAGGGACGACTGAAGTTGAGGGTTTTCTCGCGCTCCGCCGTCGGCAGTAATGCGGCGATCAGATCGGCTTGATGATGGTCGATCTGCTGGATCATTTCCGCGTCGTTGCGGCTGCGACGGATCTCGAAACGCAGGCCGGTGCGCAGGCGGATCAGCTCGAGCAGGTCGGCACTGATGCCGCGAAAATTACCGTCGTTGTCAAAGAATGTCAGCGGCGCGAACGCTTCATTGACCACCACACTGACCACCGGATGTTGTTTGAGCCACGCTTCTTCGCGCTGGGTCAGTTGCAGTTTCCGGTCGGTGAGCAGCAGATCACTGCCAGCGCTCCAGCGCTTGGCAATATTGTCACGCTCACTGGCCGGCACAGCTTTTAGTACTGTGTCGATGATGGCCAGCAGTTGTGGGTTGTTGCGGCGCACGGCGAAGCTGAATCCCTGGGCCTCCTGCTTGCCGAAATTGGCCATGCGCACGTTGTTCAGATAACCCTTGTTGATCATGTAGTGAGTTGAAAGCGTGTCGCCGAGAAACACATCGGCCTGATCGAACGCTACGGCGTTGATTGCATTCTGGTAGGAGGGGTAGCAGGTGATGAGCGCTTTGGGGTACAGCGCTTTGACTTCGGGCAACGGCAGATAATGATAGACCATGCTCAATCGCAGCCCGGCCAGGCCTTCGGTGAGTGAGCGGGTTTCGTCCTCGCGGGTAACCAGCACCGGCATGTCAACGGCGTAGGGTATCGACAGCGCCAGGTTGGCATTGCCCGCTTCGAAGCCGTTCGCGGTACCGAGCAGGTCGATCCGGCCATCGACCAGTGCGCTAATCGCCGCGTCCCGAGAGGGAAAGCGCTGCACCCGGATCGGTAGACCGGTGGCCTGGCCGAGGAGCCCGGCGTAATCGGCCGTCAGACCTTCGTAATCCTTGCCACTGGTCGTCATGTCAAAAGGCGGGTAGTCGGGCGCGGAGGTGCCCACGACCAGTTCGTTACGTGTCAGCAGCCACTGCCGTTGGGAGTGTTCGAGCGTGACCGGAACTGGCTCGTCCGCCGACCGGCTGAGCAAGGCATAGTCAGGTGAGGTGCCGGGCATGGCGAACACATTGGCGCTCAGGTAAAAACCTGCGCTCAACGCAATTAAATAGTCCTTTAAACGGCTGGGCATGCGGGCTCTCACACGAGTGCGTTTCGTTTGGCCATCTCGATAAGTTCTACAAGGGATTTGGCCTTGAGTTTTTGCATCAGACGTTTTTTGTAGGTGCTGACGGTCTTATTACTTAGAAACATGCCCTTGGCTATTTCCTTGTTAGTGCGACCCTGGGCGAAAAGTTGCAAGACCATCAACTCGCGATCATTAACAGATTTGAATAATTCAAGTTCGGCAAAACGGATATCGTCGCTGCGCACCGGATTCAATGCCTGGCTGGGAAAATAGTTGTAACCGGACAGTACCGCTTTGATCGCACTGACCAGTTCACTCAAGTCTTCCTGTTTACAGACATAACCCGATGCGCCGGATTGCATGCAGCGAATGCCGAACAGCGTCGGACACTGTGCCGTCAGGATCAGGATCTTTAACGGGGAACCCATGGCATTGAAGCGAGCCAGTACTTCGAGGCCATCCAGCTTGGGGATGCTCACATCGAGAATGACCAGATCGGGCATGCACTCGCGCACCATTTGCATGGCATCGACTCCGTTATCGGTTTCACCGACGACCTTGTAACCTTCATGCTCCAGCAGCATTCGAACGGCGAGACGGATGACCGGGTGATCGTCGACAATAAAAACGGAGTTCATAATCAAATCCCATGCAAGCACGAATAAAGCGCGCACCTTAGCTCAGTTGAATGAGCACTCGCATGAAGTGACATGGCTTCAGTCACGATATCGGATTAATCCTACAATTAATGAGGAAACGGACTACAACCAAACTAGGTTTGACGTAAGGAAGTGCTGGATTTGAACGGGCTTATAGTTTGACTTGAATGATTTGCAAGTACTGGCCGTAAATGGCTTTTTAAAGATGTTTAAAGTTGCTGAGTCATCGGCGCAATAATTGCCGCTATTCCAGCCATATCAGACGCCCGTCGACACTTGTGGGTCGATAATCACAGGCTGTGTGGATACGGACGGCCATCGTTATGGCCGCCCGTAGGCGAGCGGGTCAGTGACTGGAGCGCCCGGTCATTTCCAGCGCCATGTCGCTGGCGTAGCTGTCGGTCATGCCGGCGATGAAATCGATCATGCGCAGAAACGACGTGTGTAACGAACCCTGCGGATCCGGTGCGTTACTGCCCAGCAGATCGAGAATGCGCCGGCTTTTGAACGACGGTGTACGACCGTTGTGTTGTTCAAGCGCCGCGCCGCAGAACGAGTTGAGCAGAATCTCGAGCGTGGTATAGGCGCCGATTTCATGCAGGGTTTTGCGTTTGTCCTGAAAGATTTTCTTGCGGGCGATGTCCTTGGCATTCAGCACGCAACGCTTGGCCGGGCCGTGCATGTGCTCGACCAGATCGCCGTGCAGCGTGCCGGCGAGGAGGGCGTCCTGTTGTTCGACAAAGGCCCGTGCGGCGGCGTTGGTCAAATGCTCGATGGCCTTGCCGCGCAGGATCGCCAGTTTGCGTCGGCGCGAATCCTGCGGGCCGAGTTGGCGATAGGTTTCCGGCAGATCATCACCCACCAGCCCGAGCAGCAGCGATTCGACTTCGGCGTAGTCCAGCAGCTCCATTTCGAGACCGTCTTCGAGATCAATCAGCGCGTAGCAGATGTCGTCGGCGGCTTCCATCAGGTACACCAGCGGGTGACGCGCCCAGCGCTGGTCTTCGATTTGCGGCAGGCCCAGTTTGTGGGCGATCTGCTCGAGCAGCGGCAACTCGCTCTGATAGCAGCCGAATTTGTGTTTCTTGTAGCCCAGGGAGTCGGCGTGGCGCGCGGTCCACGGGTACTTCAGGTAAGTGCCGAGGGTGGCGTAGGTCAGTCGGGTGCCGCCGTCGAACTGGTGATACTCCAGCTGAGTCAGGACCCGGAAACCCTGGGCATTGCCTTCGAAATTGAGGAAGTCAGCGCGTTCGGCTTCGCTCATGCCGTCGAGCCAGCCGCGTCCGGCGGCCTGCTGGAACCAGTGGCGGATGGCGTCTTCACCAGAATGGCCGAACGGCGGATTGCCGATATCGTGGGCCAGACACGCCGATTGCACCACCATGCCGAGATCGGCCGGGTCGCACCATTCGGGCAAGACAGTGCGCAGGGTTTCACCCACCCGCATGCCCAGCGAACGGCCGACGCAACTGACTTCCAGCGAGTGGGTCAGGCGCGTGTGAATATGATCGTTGCTGGTGACCGGGTGGACCTGGGTCTTGCGCCCGAGACGGCGGAAGGCGCCGGAGAAGATGATGCGGTCATGGTCTTTGTGGAAAGGGCTGCGGCCAAGTTCTTGCGGGCTGTGCAGCGGCTTGCCGAGGCGTTCGCGGTTGAGCAGGGTGTGCCAATCCAAGGCTGATTCTCTCCGTCAGGTGACTGGGGGCGTTGGCCCCTAGCTTCCCGGTTCACGTCCGCCCCTGCAAGCGGAACTACAGTCCGGCGGCGTCAATGTCGATCAGCAGCAAACGTTCACCGTTGTCGAAAAACTGCCCGGCTGTCAGGCAGTACTGATTGCTGGTGGCATCGCGGTAGGTATTGGAGAGCGTCAAGCGCCGCTCCTCCCAACCTTCGGCGAGCAAATGATAGAAGTACGGGCGCCACGACCAGTTGTGCCCCAGATAGCGATTGTCGGCGACCCAGCCATGCTGCCGCCATTCCAGATTGGGCGTCAGTTGCGTGCCGTGGCGATCGCATTGATAAAACCGCAGCAGCCAGGGGAAGGCGTCCAGTTGTGGCAAAGCGCTCAAAGGGGCATGGGCCTGAGCCCAGGCTTGCAGGATCGACATCAGTTCAGCGAGTTGCTGGCGCATTTGCATCAGTCGTCCGCGCTCCACGAGTTTCTGCCGGACATAGCGCTGGCGCAGCTCGGCGAAGCGTTGGACGAACGCGTCACTGGGGAAAAACGCCTCCTGTGCCCGTGCGAACAGGAATCCCTGCACATAGCGCGATCCGCATTCCAGGGCGAAATTCAACTGCGCTTCGGTCTCGACGCCTTCGGCGATGATCCAGCAGCCGGTCTTCTCGGCCATCTGCGCGAGGGCCTTGACCACGTCGCTGCTCGGCCCGCCCAGTGCCGCGGCCTGGAACAGGCGCATATCGAGTTTGAGAATGTCCGGTTGCAGCGCCAGCACCCGATCCAGTTGCGAGTAGCCGGCGCCAAAGTCGTCGATGGCGATTCTTGCTCCCGCCTCGCGATAGCGCGCGACGACTTCGGCTAGGCGTTGGCCATTGCCACCCAGTTCGGTGATCTCGAAGACGATGCGTTGCGGATCGATGTCGTAGCGTGCCAATTGCTTGAGACTGGGCAAGGCCTGATCGGCGCGCAGGCGACTGATCCAGCGTGGCGACATGTTCAGGCTGAGAAACCAGTCTGCCGGCGCTTCATGCAAGCGGCTCAAGGCGTTATCGCGGATCTGCCGGTCGAGACGGCGCAGGGCAATGGCGGGCGTGCGCGGGTCGGCGAATAGAGGCCCAACCGAGTTCAGTTGACCGTCGGCCTGGCGCAGGCGCCCCAGCGCTTCGACGCCGGCAATGCGTCCGGTGGCGGTATCGATGAAAGGCTGAAAGCAGGCGAGCGGTTGCCCGTCGATCACGGGGCCTCCTTAGTGGTTCTTGTTCTGGTGAACCCCGCCGACCGGGTAGGCGCACGGGATCGAATCTCCGGATAAAGAGATTCATCCCGCCGACAGTGCAAGAATGTAGCCAGATGTATCTGTTTAGCGTTTCGCCGAGCTCTGCATCACCAGTTTGATCAGCGGCCCCAGGCTGGTGCCGAGCCGGATCAAGCGGGTCAGGCCACCGACACCGCCGCTTTTCGCGCCTTTGCCGGTGATGAAACCCAATAGCGTAACGGCGGCCACGCCCCACAAAGGCGCGTGTTTGATGCCGAAACCACCTTGCAGGTTTTGCGACATGCCGCGCATGCGCTGCAGAGGCTGCAACACTTGCCCGGCTTCATGGCGGATTTCCTGACGATGCATTTCCATGCGCAGGCGGATCAACGCCTTGCGCATTTCCCGACGCGAGCTGTTGTGTGGCAGTTCAGGCAGGCTCATGGCAGCAGGCGCTCCCGGTCGTTGGCCAGCTCTTCGAGCGTGCCGTGGAAAGGCGAGGACTCATCGAAGATCGCAGCCTTGAGGCGCAGCGCGCAGAAGATCGAGGCCAGGGTATAGAACACGCACAGGCCGATAATCGCAGCAAGGCGATAAGTGTCCCAGAACACAATCATCACCAGTGTCGATAAGCCCACCAGTAATAACAGGGCAAAGACTAACGCCAGGCCTGCGAAAAGCAACAGGCTGACGGTACGTGATTTCTGCTCCTGCAATTCAATGCCGAACAATTCGACATGACTGTGCAGCAGACCGAGAACGGCGGCGCCCAGGCGTCGCGTGGAAGAGGCGGTGCCCGCAGTCGGGCCGGATTCACCGATCGACATAATCAGCGCCGGGTAGCCAACAGGCCGATCAGGAAGCCGACACCGGCGGCAATACCGACGGACTGCCAAGGGTTGGCCGAGACGTAATCTTCGGTAGCAGTGACTGCCGCCTGACCGCGATCACGCAAGGTTTCTTCGGTCAGTTTCAAGGTTTCGCGGGCGCGCAGCAGGCTGTCGTGAATCTGCTCGCGCAGCTCATCGGCCTGATCGCCGGCCAGGGTGGCGGTGTGCTCGAGCAAGCGTTCGGTGTCGGCGACCAAAGTCTGGAAGTCGTTCATCAGGATTTCTTGAGCGGTCTTTGCCTTGATGCTGGCCATGGGTGGATCTCCGTAAGTGACGTCTGAAGCGTTCGAGTATGAGCCTTGCGCGAAGGTTCAGTACAAATGACTGGTACAACTTTTGCTGTGTCGTGGTGCGTTCCCCGGCGGTTGTGCGCTGTTGTCGGGCGTGCGCCTCGAGAAACCTTATCCCAAACAAGCCCGGTTCGTGTCAGGACATCGACCTCGTGCGCCAAAGCGGTTCGCCGGACCTTCGGATCTGCGACTGCGCGGTCGCAACTTGGTGCATGAAATGTGCGTATGAACCGCTTTGGTGCCTTTTTCGCCTTTAGGTCTGCCTGCTTATGGAAAATCTGCAAAGCGCTGTGGACACCCTGGTTCACAGCTCCAATACCTTGTTCATTCTGATCGGTGCGGTGATGGTGCTGGCGATGCATGCCGGTTTCGCCTTTCTGGAAGTCGGTACGGTGCGCCAGAAAAACCAGGTCAATGCGCTGTCGAAAATTCTCAGTGATTTCGCCGTCTCGACCCTGGCCTATTTCTTTATAGGCTATTGGATTTCCTATGGCGTGACGTTTATGCAGCCGGCGGCGGTACTGAGTGCCGATCACGGTTATGGACTGGTGAAGTTTTTCTTCCTGCTGACCTTTGCCGCAGCGATCCCGGCGATCATTTCCGGCGGTATCGCCGAGCGCGCGCGTTTCGTGCCGCAGTTGTGCGCTACGGCCTTGATTGTCGCGTTCATCTACCCCTTTTTCGAGGGCATGATCTGGAACGGCAACTACGGTTTGCAAGCGTGGCTGACGGCGCAGTTTGGTGCCGCTTTTCATGACTTTGCCGGTTCCGTAGTGGTGCACGCCATGGGTGGTTGGCTGGCGCTGGCGGCGGTATTGCTGCTGGGGCCGCGTAATGGCCGTTATCGCGACGGTCGTCTGGTGGCGTTCGCACCGTCGAGCATTCCCTTTCTGGCGTTGGGTTCGTGGATTCTGATTGTCGGCTGGTTCGGCTTCAACGTGATGAGTGCGCAGACGCTGCAAGGCGTCAGCGGTATGGTGGCGGTCAACTCGTTGATGGCGATGGTCGGCGGCACCATGGCGGCGCTGCTTGTCGGACGTAATGACCCGGGCTTCCTGCATAACGGCCCGTTGGCCGGGTTGGTGGCGATCTGTGCCGGGTCGGATTTGATGCATCCGGTTGGTGCCCTGGTGACGGGCGCGATCGCCGGTGCACTGTTTGTCTGGTGCTTTACCGCCGCCCAGGTGAAATGGCGCATCGACGATGTCTTGGGTGTGTGGCCATTGCACGGCTTGTGCGGCGTGTGGGGCGGGATTGCCTGCGGGATCTTCGGCCAGACTGCGCTCGGCGGTATTGGCGGCGTCAGCTTGATCAGCCAGTTGATCGGCACCGCGCTGGGTGTCGCGGTGGCGCTGATCGGTGGCTTCGCTGTATACGGCGTGATCAAGGCGTTGCATGGGCTGCGCCTGAGTCAGGAACAAGAGTATTACGGCGCCGACCTGTCGCTGCACAAGATCGGCGCGGTAAGTCAGGATTAAGTCTCGGCATCGTCGCTACCGGGATAAAAACCGTGAAGCAGCCGATAGCGGTCGATGCGCACCTGATCGACTTTTTCCTGCACCTGATGTGCCGGCAAGCCAAGCATGATCAAGGCGTGGGAGGCGAGCATCAGGCTCGATTCCAATAGTTCCGGCACCACTTCGGTGGCGCCGGCGGCTTTCAGTTCGGCCCACTGGCTGTCGTCGCGGGTACGCACCAGTATCGGTACGTGGGCGTTGAGCCGACGTGCTTCCTTGAGGATACGCAGGGCAATGTCGCTCTGATCCACGGCAACCACCAGCAGTCTGGCGCGCAACAGGCCAACAGCAGTCAGCAGATCGCCGCGCGACGAGTCACCGTAATGCACGTCGCTTTCTCCACTGGCGGCTTCCTGTACCCGCACCGGGTCATTGTCCAGCGCAATAAAAGGCTGCTTGGCGTTGCGCATGAAACGACCGATGGATTGGCCGACGCGGCCGTAGCCGCAAATCACCACATGCTGGTTGAGGTCGGCATTGAGTGCGCTGATCTCTTCGATCTGCGCCTCCTGATTGGGTTTGCGGTGCAGCACTGCTGCGATGCGTGGCGCTGCGCGCAGCAACAGGGGCGTCAACAACATCGAGCAGAACGTCGCTGCGAGCAGCAGGTCGCTCAGTGCTTCGGGCATCATGCTGTGTTGTTGCATCTGTGCCATCAGGGCGAAGCAGAACTCGCCCCCCTGGGCCAGCGCCAGACCGCTGCGCCATGCTGTTTCGCTGTCACTGCCGCGCCACTTCACCAGCAAGGCGACGACGATACCCTTGATCACCATCAAGCCGACGGTGAGCCCGAGGATCAGCAGGCTGTGACTGACGAACAGTTGCAGGTCGATGAGCATGCCGATGCTGACGAAAAACACCCCGAGCAGAATGTCGCGGAACGGCCGGATATCCGCCTCGATCTGGTGTCGATAGTGGCTTTCACCGAGCAACATGCCGGCCAGAAATGCACCAAGGGCAGGGGACAGCCCCAGCAGGTGCGTCAGCCAGGCGGTCAAAAGCACAATCACCAGCGCCAGCAGCACGAACAACTCTGCCGAGCGTGACGCGGCCACTTCATGGAACAGCCGCGGCAGTAACCAGCGACTGGCCAGCAGCAGACCGACAAACAGCACCACGGTTTTTGCCAACGTCAGTGGCAGCGCCCAGTACCAGACTTGCTCGCTGCTACCGGCGAACACCGGCACCAACGTCAGCAGCAATACCGCGATAACGTCCTGAAACAGCAAAACGCCGACAGCATTCTGGCCATGACTGCTGAACACCTCGCCGAGGCTGCCCAATTCTTTGGTCACAATCGCCGTTGATGACAGCGAAAGTCCGGCACCGAGCAACAGCGCCGGCGTCATCGGCATGCCCAACAGCATCAGCAGCAAACCGAGCAGCGCGGTGCTGATCAGCACCTGCTGGCTGCCGAGACGAAACACCACCTGGCGCAGGGCGATCATCTTCGACAGGGAGAACTCCAGGCCAAGTGAGAACAACAGAAACACCACGCCCAGCTCGGCTACGTCAGGCAAGTGTTCGCTTTCGTTGACCCAGTCGAATGCGCTCGGCCCGACCAGCAGACCCACGCACAGATAACCCAGAACCGGCGGCAAACGCAGGCGACGGAACAGGGCAATGACCACGAGGGACGAGGCGAGGATGATCAACAGATTGGCAAACACTGGACACTCCGATGGCAGATCAGGCTTTTCAAGCGTAGAGGCAAAAAGACCGGGAGGATCGCGCAAATGATTTTTCTGTGGACTGATTTGCGTCAGGGTTTTGCCTGTGAACCTTCGTTGGGGAGCTGGAGCCTTTGGGCGGCGCTGGCTCGACGGGTTTTCAGGTGCGGCCTAGAATAGGCCCACTCATTTTTTGGTTGAGCAATTATGCCTCCTGAATGTCAGCTGTTCGGCACCCTTGGATGCCACTTGTGTGAAGTCGCCGAAGCCGAGCTGATGCCTCTTGTCGAGCATGGTTTGTTGGTTGAACTGGTCGATATTGCTGAGGATGAGGCTTGGTATGCGGCTTACAGCCTGCGAATTCCGGTACTGCGTCGTGTCGACACCGGGGCTGAGCTGGACTGGCCATTCAGCGCTGATGAGGTCGTCGCGTTTCTGGGTTAATCCGCATTTTCTGGTTTATCCCGCCGGTCGCTACTGCCATGCATTCCTTGGCATTTTGCGGTTTCATCGGTTACTGTATGTTCATACAGTAAATGCGTCAGAGGGATGAACCGTGGTCAATGTCGAACAGTTGAAAAACAGCGTGAACCGGATGTCGGTTGACGTGGTGCGCGAGGCCGTTCTCGAATTGCGCCTGGACGGGCTGGTCACGGAAGGCAAGACGCCGTTCAACAAGCTGCATTTCAACACTTGCTTTGCCGAAATCGAGGCCTTGTTTCAGCGTGCCGGTTACCACAAGCAACTGGATGTGGTCGGTTATCAGGGGCTGCTCTACGCCTTGTACGATCCGGGCCGCTGGGAGGCAGTTGATGTATTGCGCTGGCTCAAGGAATTCACTGACGCCGCAGCGCTGAAAACAATTCCGGCCTGAACATTCTGCGCTAGGTTCGTTTCCCTCAGTGCTGGATAATGCCGCCCTGCATTGAGGGTTCGATTTTCGTATGTCCACATCTACATTTTCTGCTGCTCAGAATCAGGCGAGCACGCTTTATCTGCCGCCCGGTAAATGGCTGACCGTACTCGATTGTCTGTGCGAGCATTTCAGCGCCATTGACCGCGTTCAATGGCTGGACCGCATCGCTCGGGGACGTGT
Source organism: Pseudomonas sp. Mb7 (assembly GCF_054790525.1). Lineage (NCBI taxonomy): Bacteria > Pseudomonadati > Pseudomonadota > Gammaproteobacteria > Pseudomonadales > Pseudomonadaceae > Pseudomonas > Pseudomonas sp. Mb7. Next base: position 3,697,890 of record NZ_CP186501.1, on the reverse strand, counting down.
GCTGGACGGCCATGGCCAGCCGATCCCGGTGGACTTGCCTTACAAGGAAGGTCTGCGGATTCATTATTTTCGCGAAGTGCCGGACGAGAAGCCGATCCCGGTAGTCGAGTCGATCCTGTATGCGGACGAACATCTGGTGGTGGCTGACAAACCGCATTTTCTGCCGGTGACGCCCGCCGGCGAATACGTTGAGCAAACCCTGTTACGCAGGCTGATTCATCGCCTGGACAATCCTCACTTGGTGCCGCTGCACCGCATCGACCGGCATACGGCGGGGCTGGTCATTTTCTCGGCCAATCCGCAAACCCGATCGGCTTATCAGTCGCTGTTCCCCACGCGGCAGATCGACAAGCGTTATGAGGCCATCGCTCCGGCACTGCCCGATCTGAATTTCCCCCTGGTGCACAAGAGCCGTCTGGTCGACGGAGAACCGTTTTTCCGCATGCAGGAAGGCGCCGGAGCCAGCAATACCGAAACGGCGGTGGAGGTTCGGGAAAAGCATGGCGATCTGTGGCGTTATGGATTGTTTCCGGTGACCGGCAAGAAACATCAACTGCGCGTCCACATGACTGCGCTGGGGGCGAGCATCTGCAACGATCCGTTTTATCCCCAGGTGCTGAAAGACGTCGAGGATGACTATGCCAATCCGTTGAAGCTGCTGGCGCAAGGCTTGCGGTTTATCGACCCGGTGACCGGTGAGGAGCGCGAATTCGAGAGCCGGATCACCTTGCAGTGGTGATACTGACTTCACTTTTTAGAGCGCCCATGAAAAAGCCCGCAATCAATGCGGGCTTTTCTGTATCCGGTATCGAACCAGAGCTTACAGCTCTTTAACGGTACGAACCTGATCCTTGTTGATGCGGGTTTCTTTGCCGTCCAGCTGTTTGAACTCGTAGAAGCCCGAATCGTCATCGTATTTCGGGGTGTCGACGGCCTGGATTTCGCGACCGTCATTCAAGGTGATCACTGTAGGCGACGAGCAACCGGCGAGGGTGGCAAGGCCCAGTGCGAGCATGAAAGTGGCGAGGGTCCGTTGAGTCATGGGTGTGTCTCCGAATGGGAATTCTTTTGGTTACTGAGCTTGAGACGTATACAAGGCTTGAGAGTTCCTTGAATGGTGTCAGTCTGACACAGTGTTATGGGAATTTAACAGTTCGGGGGTGTTCAGGTTGGCCAGCCGCGGGTCGTTTTCAGGGCACTCCAGGGCAGTGGCGCCTAGATTGCGCATGACCTGGCCGGGGCTGCGTTCACCGGCATTCCAGGCATCTTCGAAGGCCGTTAGAAGGGCCACCGGAATCACACACAGCAAGGGTTCCCAATGCTCGTCATGGCGCAACATTAAAGGTTTTTCAGGATGCTGATTCGCAGTCTCGCGCATGCTTTGCAGCAGCGCGGCGTCAATTCGCGGAACGTCGCACGGCAAAACCAGCAGGTGGCTATGGCGCGCCGCTTTCAGACCGGCACGAATACCCGCCAATGGCCCCGGAAAATCGCCCTCGTCATCGACCACCAATTGATCGGCAAACGGTGCGTAACGCTCGCGGTTGCGGTTGCAGGAGATGATCAGGTCGTCAGTCAGCCCGCGTACCTTACGCTGCAAATGTGCAATCAACGGTTCGCCCAGCCACTCGACCAGGCCTTTGTCCTGACCGCCCATGCGTTGGCCGCGCCCGCCTGCCAGGAGCAGAATGGAGCAGGGGGGCAATTGCGAATCGCGGGTCATGGCAGCTCTCCAGAGGGGCGGCGAAAAAATAGGGCGCTGTGATATAACACCGGGCTGTTTCTCCTACAACTGGACGAGCCTATGAAAGCCAAGGCTGATGTACCTTTCGTGCCGCTCAATATTGCGGTGCTGACAGTCAGTGACACCCGAACTCTGGAAACCGACACCTCAGGCCAGGTCTTCGTCGATCGCTTGACGGCGGCGGGCCACCGTTTGGCGGAGCGGGTTTTGCTCAAAGATGACCTCTACAAAATTCGCGCGCAAGTCGCCAGCTGGATTGCCGACGATGTCGTGCAGGTCGTGCTGATCACCGGCGGTACCGGATTTACCGGTCGTGACAGCACGCCGGAAGCGGTTGCCTGCCTGCTGGATAAACAGGTCGACGGGTTTGGGGAGTTGTTCCGGCAGATTTCGGTAGCCGATATCGGTACCTCGACAGTTCAGTCCCGGGCGCTGGCCGGTCTGGCCAACGGCACGCTGGTGTGCTGTTTGCCAGGTTCGACCAATGCCGTACGTACCGGTTGGGATGGCATCCTGGGCGAGCAGTTGGACGCGCGTCATCGTCCGTGCAACTTCGTGACTCATTTGAAGCAGGCAGCGCCTTGTGAATCCCGTGGGTAAGCCGGGCAAGACCGGAGCGCTGATGCCGGTCGAGCTGGCGCTGGAGCGCCTGCTCGACATGGCCGAGGCCTCGCCGATTGTCGAGCATGAGTATTTGCCGCTGGCTCAGGTTCAGGGGCGTGTGCTGAGCGAAGACCTGATTTCGACGCTGGATCTGCCACCCTGGCCAAACAGTGCCATGGACGGTTATGCGCTGAATCTGACCGACTGGACGGGCGAACCGATGCCGGTCAGTCAGAAGGTGTTTGCCGGGCAATCCCCCGAACCGCTGAAGCCGGGCACCTGTGCACGGATCTTCACCGGGGCGCCGGTGCCCGCGGGCGCTGATTGCGTGGAAATGCAGGAAAACGCTGAGGTTCAAACCGATGAAAGGGTGCGTTTCCTTGAACCGATGAAGGCCGGGCAGAACATTCGCCCGCAAGGTCAGGAAACCACAGTCGGTGAACTGATCCTGCCCGCCGGAACTCGGCTGGGTCCGATAGAGCAGGGATTAGCCGCATCGTTGGGCTGTGCCGGGTTGAAGGTCGTGCGCAAGGTTCGTGTCGCGGTGATTTCCACTGGCGATGAATTGGTCGAGCCGGGCCAGGCCCTGGGGCCGGGACAGATATACAACAGCAATCGAGTGTTGCTGTGCAGTTGGCTGCGACGCCTGGGCTGTGAGGTAGTTGATGCCGGTATTCTTCCGGACGATCTGGCCACAACCCGAGCGCGTCTGGGTGAGTTGCAGGATGTTGATCTGATTCTTTCCACCGGTGGCGTGTCGGTGGGTGAGGCGGATTTTTTGGGTGTCGCATTGCGTGAAGAGGGCGAGCTTGCCCTTTGGAAGCTGGCGATCAAACCCGGAAAACCGCTAACTTTTGGCCATTTCCGCAACGTGCCGGTCATTGGCTTGCCAGGCAACCCTGCGTCGACACTGGTGACCTTTGCGCTGCTCACTCGGCCTTATCTGTTACGCCGTCAGGGCGTTCGGGTCGTCGAGCCGCTGAAGTTCACCGTGCCAGCGGGGTTTGACTGGCCGGTGGCAGGCAATCGGCGTGAGTACCTGCGAGGCCGTCTTGAGCAAGGACGGGCGACTGTCTACCGCAACCAGAGCTCAGGTGTACTGCGTAGCGCCGCGTGGGCAGATGGATTGGTCGAAGTGCTGGAAGGTCGCACGCTGAGCGTCGGAGACGAAGTGGTCTTCATCCCGCTGAGTGACTTGCTCGACTGATCGCTATCTCGTAAATGCAGGCGTCGGCTGACTCAGGCGGCGCCTGCAATGACTGATTCAATTAATTGCTGATCAATGTCACAAGCTGATCGAATCGGCTATTGGCCACCCAGCCCAGCAAACCCAGCACTACCGCTGTTGCACCCGCCGAGTAGGCAAGCCGGTGTTTGATCGTTCGGACATCACCGCGAATTTCGTCCATGTCCCGTCGAAGGTATTTGAGATGGGTTTCCAGCTCGGTAACACGGGGTTCCATATCAACTTCTCCAGTGGTTCTGGCGCTGTTTTTGAAATCGGACTTGTGATTCGCGCGACTTTCGACAATGGGGCCAACCGGGCTCATGGGTATTCTCGCTTCATGACCAGGCATGGAAGCATCCACCGATTGTTTCAACTGTTTGCTTGCAACCTTTTCCAGCTCTCGAACCGGCAAGAGCCCATGGGGTGTATCCACTCATTACATGCACGTCCCTGTGTGTTGGATTGAAAATCGATACCGCCAACACACGGTGACTCAATGCTCGAACCGGGTCAATTAAGCCGATTCCGCATGTTTTGTAAGAAAAAGTACCGCTGTGTAGGACGTCCGGCGCCAGGAGGCTGAATTAATTACGGGTATGACGGCTTTTTTGCGTGCGCCAGTGGTCAAGATGTCTTAACCGATCAATTTGGGAGTGATGTTATGAGTGAACGCCGGGCGCTGTTGATTCTGCATGGCAAGCAGGCACTCAACGAGGCGGTACGCACCGCCGTCGAGGACAAGCGCAAGCAAGGCTGGGAGCTGGCCGTGCGTCTGACCTGGGAGGCAGGGGACGCACAGCGCTGGGTAGAACAAGCCTTGGCTGACGGCTACACGAAAATCATTGCCGGGGGCGGCGATGGCACCTTGCGCGATATCGCCGAAGCGCTCGCCGCGCATCCTGGCAAAGCCAGTCTCGTACTCCTGCCTTTGGGCACTGCCAACGATTTTTCCCGTGCCGCCGGCGTACCACTGGAGCCTGCCGAAGCCCTTGAGCTGCTCGATGTGCCACCGCGCGCCATCGATCTGGGTGAAGTGGGCGGGCAGATTTTTCTCAACATGGCCACCGGTGGTTTCGGCAGCCAGGTCACGGCCAATACCTCCGAGGACTTGAAAAAAGTACTTGGCGGTGCTGCCTATCTGTTCACTGGCTTGTCACGATTCAGCGAGCTGCATGCCGCTTACGGCGAACTTCAGGGGCCGGATTTTCACTGGCGTGGCGAGCTGTTGGCACTGGGTATCGGCAATGGCCGACAGGCCGGCGGTGGACACGTGTTGTGCCCGGAGGCGCTGGCCGATGATGGCTTGCTGGATATCAGTATTCTGCCGGCGCCACAGGAGTTGGTGGGCACCTTGAAGACGCTGCTCAGCGATGGCTTCGGGATCGACAACATGTTTGTTCGCACCCGTTTGCCATGGGTCGAAATCAAGGTGGCCGAGGGGCTGTGCATCAATCTTGATGGCGAACCGCTCGAAGGTGACAGCATGCGATTCGAGGCGCGTCCGGCGGCGTTGCGCGTGCATTTGCCGGAACATTCTCCCTTGTTGAGCAGCGCCGGGCTGGTCAGTCGTCCAGGCTGATGATCTGCTCACGCACGGCGAACAGCACCAGACCCGCCACGTCGTAGATTTGCAGTCGCTTCATGATCTGTGAACGGTGGGTCTCGACAGTCTTGATGCTCAGGCCCAGGCCATTGGCGATTTCCCGGGTGGATTTTCCGCGCACGATCAAGCGCAGGATTTCCAGTTGGCGCGCGGTCAGATTGTGCGAGTCGGCTGCCTCCGGCTGCTGCTTCTGATTACGGGTCAGGGCTTGATTGATCACGGTATGGGCGATGGCCGGGCTCAGGTAGCGCTCGTTGTTGCGCAAGGCTTCCAGTGCATGCTCAAGTTCTGTCGCTGTGGTGTCCTTGAGCAGGTAGCCGTGGGCGCCGGATTCCAGCGCCTGCATGATCAGCGCCGGATCGGTGTGCATCGACAGGATCAGCACCTTGCTCTGCGGGCGTACCCGCTTGAGCCGTTGCAGGGCTTCCAGGCCACCGGTTTCTTTCATGGAGATATCCAGCAACACGATATCCGGATTCAGTTGCTCGACCATTTCGAGCAGCTGCGAACCGTCATTGGCCTCGCCAATCACCGCGTAACCGGGAATATCCAGCACCAGAGCGCGCACGCCGGCCCTGATCAGCGAGTGGTCATCCACCAGAAGTAAGTTGCAAGTCAACGCATAACCTTATTCGTACTGGCCCGCTCGAGTGCGCGTGGCGCCCACGGGAAGAGTGCTTCGATTTGAGTGCCTTTGCCCGGTTCGCTGATGACGTTCAGGGTGCCACCCAGTTGCTCGATTCGTTCGGCCATCCCGGCCATGCCTCGTTGTCCTTCACGACCGGGGTTGGCCGCCGGGGCGAATCCCAGGCCGTCATCGCTGATCAGCAACGTCAGACCTTTGGGCAGACGTTGCACGCGTATCACCAGATTTTTTGCCTGGGCATGACGCAGGATATTGGTAACAGCCTCTTGGGTAATACGAAAGGCGGCGACTGCCATTTCTTCCGGAATGCCATTGAGCCGCTGCTGGCAATCGAGGCTCCAGTGCACGTTAGTGTTGGCCAATGTCTTGAGCAGGTGCGCACGCAGGCTGGCTTCAAGTCCCAGGCTGGTCAACTGGCGTGGGTTGAGAATGGCTGAAACGTCGCGCACCTTGTTGAGGGTTTCTTCCAGGGTGTCGCACAACGCGGTGCATTGTTCCTGCAAGTCGTCGGGCATGCGCCGCTTGAGCCATTCGCTTTGCAGTTTGGCGGCCGTCAGCAGTTGGCCGATATCGTCATGCAGTTCGCGGCTGAGGCGATGGCGCTCGTTTTCCTGGACTTCCAGCAAGCGGTCAGCGAGTTCCTGCGGCTGAAACTTGATTGATTTGCGTGACAGTCGATATTGCACCCAGACGCACGCAGTAGCAGCGATATCGAGCAGCAGCAATCCCAGGCAAAGTGGTGTTGAAAGAGCGTAGGTCAGCAGACTGCCGAGCGTGGCCGCGACACACAGTATGAGTGTGAACCGGCGAGCATTTTCGCGGGAGGGTGGCCATGTAGTGATTGACTTGAGGCTGGCGTACATAACGGATGGAGCCAATGGATGTTCGCTGCGGGCAGACCGGCCGGAGGCTGACGGGTCTCTGTCTGAAAATGCTGTCAATTATATTATTGATTTCAACGCGGTTCAGTAAACGTATTGGCCGCCAACTATCAGTGGACAGCGATCTCTGAAGTCACTGTGCCACTAATTTGAAAGCAACTAATGGGCGGCATAATACCACTTAAGATACCGTTGGTCGCGTTTGCTATATATGTCCATTGAGTCAGGAAATACGTGATATTGGACGCAAGTTCCATAATGGAAAAGTCGATTTGTTGTGTTCGATAGATGTCAGTGTTGCCTGAAGTTGTGCTTGTTTGCACACAGGTAAACCCTGAGGCCGGCAAAAATATCGGCGTCGGCTTTCAGTGATTATTTAGTTCGACTTGTCGCTGGCAGGTATGAACTATTCAATTGCGACGTTCAACGCTTGTGTTCCAAGTGCTTGCGCGGGTACCGAGTGCGGGTCAGGCTTGTCCCGAGTAGGGCAGTTGGGGCAAACGTTTGCCCGTGCGGGGCGGCTGATGGCGGCTTTGGCTGACCTGGAAGGCGAATGCTTCGAGCAGCAAAGCCTGCTCACTTTCATCCAGACTCAGTTGCCCGGTCTGCTGATCGACCAGTTCAAGCTGCCAGGCCATCAATGTGAAGCAATCCTGCAAGGCTTGCAGGGCCTGTTCGTGAAGGTCGACGTGTTCCTGATTGAGGTTGAGCAGGCTGTAAATGTGCAGGGAAAACTCGGAAATCGCCTCCAGCGCGAGGGCTTCAGCCCTGCGTGCGAGTTTCAGCAGAGTACTGAGCATGCACTCGATGGCGTCCTTGTCATTGCTGATCAATTGCAGGTGGCTGAGGCATTCTTCGGACTTGGCCAGGAGTTGCTCGGCCTCGACAAGGAATTCGGGGAAGCGTTGTACCCACTCTTTGCGGTCCATTGGCATGCTTATCTCCACAACGTCATGTCTGATGAGGGAATGCCGTGTGTGGCGACGATCGTGAATCGTCGGGAGATCGCGCCCAGACGTGCAAGTGCACAGACTGAGAGGTTCCAGAGGGCTTGTTTCCACTGAACTGCGATCGCACACAATAGCCTGACTCCGTTCATGCAATGAGAATGGCGTCACATTAATGGCTATTGGATATTGCGAATATCAGGTTGGGCCTGATTGTTACTAGGGGAATCCCTTAGGCGCGGGAACCTACCGTGCAAACCGAGGTCGCGCCGCAGAGAATGTAGCAGATGAAAATCACCGGGCCAGTAAACCATGATGTTAATGTGACATCAATGCCTGTTCATGGCATTTTTGATGGGGTCGGGTATGGCAATCAAGAACTGCGATTTGCCGCCGATAACCTCACATAGTGAATTCATCAGAACAAGCCCAGGAGTCATTGATGGCCGGCATTCTCGACACGGTAGACCAACGCACGCAACTGGTGGGTGAGAATCGCCTGGAAATTCTCATGTTTCGACTGGCCGGGCGTCAGTTGTTCGCGATCAACGTGTTCAAGGTTCAGGAAGTGCTGCAACTGCCGAAACTGACTTTGATGCCGCAGCGTCACCCGTTTGTATGCGGAGTGGTCAATCTGCGCGGTCAGACCTTGCCGGTGATCGATCTGTCGCAGGCGATCGGTATGCGTCCGTTGGTGCCGGGGCCCAACAGCACGATCATCGTCACCGAATACAACCGCTCGGTGCAGGCCTTCCTGGTGGGCGGTGTGGATCGCATCGTCAACATGAACTGGGAAGCCATTCTGCCGCCGCCGACCAGCGCCGGGCGTCAGCACTATCTGACCGCGATCAGCAAGGTCGACGATCAACTGGTGGAAATCATCGACGTCGAGAAAGTCCTCGCCGAAATCGTCCCGTACAACGCCAAGGTCTCGCGTGAAAAACTCGATGATCCGGTGCTCGAGCGCGCCCGTGGCCGTGAAGTGCTGTTGGTGGACGACTCCAACGTGGCACTTTCGCAATTGCGCGACACCCTCGGCCAGCTCGGGGTAAAAATGCACATTGCCAGCGATGGCCTGAAGGCGTTGAACATGCTCAAGGCCTGGGCGGATACCGGCGTGAACATGACCGACAAGCTGCTGATGATCTTCACCGATGCGGAAATGCCGGAAATGGACGGCTATCGCCTGACCACCGAAATTCGTAACGATCCGCGTCTGCGTGGCTTGTACGTGGTGCTGCATACCTCGCTGTCCGGTAGCTTCAACGACTCGATGGTGAAGAAGGTCGGCTGCGACAACTTCCTCTCCAAATTCCAGCCGGACAAACTGGTCGACGTCGTTCGCCAGCGTCTGATGCTCGACGAAGTTCCGGCCTGATCACACACCCATTGTAGGAGTGAGCCTGCTCGCGATCGCGGTGTGTCAGCCCCGAATCATTACCTGACACACCGCTATCGCGAGCAGGCTCACTCCTACAGTTATTGCTCTTTGATTCCTGATCAAGCTCGTATAGGGTGGCGTTTTTACCCTTCAGGGAGCTGGCCATGCTGCGTCTGAGCGCGCTTTATCGTTACCCGTTGAAATCCGGCAAAGTCGATGTGCTGCAAAGTGTTGATCTCGACAAGCTGGGGCTTGATGGCGATCGACGCTGGATGCTCGTGGACGAGGCCAGCGGCCGCTTTCTGACCCAGCGCGCTGAAGCGAAGATGAGTCAGTTGTCGGCGCTATGGAATGCGCAGGGCGGTCTGACCCTTAGTGCGCCGCAACAGCCTCCCATCGAAATCGCCTTGCCGGGCAACGATGCCGAACTGCGCGGCGTGACGATCTGGCGTGACACCTTGCGCGTGCCGGATGCCGGTGATGAGGCGGCGCGCTGGGTCAGCGATTTCATCGGCAAGCCGACCCGGCTGGTGCAGGTGCCGCTGGATCGCGCCCGGACCACCCAGGCAGGCTTCGGCAAGGATGACGATCAGGTTGCGTTCGCTGACGGATTTCCACTGTTGTTGATCGGCGAGGCGTCCCTGCAGGATCTCTCGGACAGAGTCGGTCGTCCGCTGGAAATGCTGCGCTTTCGGCCGAATCTGGTGATCGAAGGCAGTGAGGCGTATTCCGAAGATGGCTGGAAGCGCATTCGCATTGGCGATGTCGAGTTCCGCGTGGTCAAGTCGTGCTCGCGCTGCATTCTCACCACCATCGACCCGCAAACCGGTGAGCGCAGTGCCGATCGCGAGCCGCTGGCAACCTTGCAGAAGTACCGCGCCGAAGCCGATGGTGCGATGTTCGGCCAGAATCTGGTCAACGACAACAATGGCCGACTCGAAGTCGGCATGCCGGTGGAGATTCTCGAGTAATCCGTCTCTGAAACGAAAATGCCCGTGTCCTTGGACACGGGCATTTTTTATCGCAGTGAAAGCCGTGGGTTTAGCCGCGGTACTCGCACAGGTAAGCGGTGTCGACCGCAACCTTCAGCTGGAACTTGCTGTTGGCCGGGACGTTGAACTGGCTGCCGGCGGCGAAGGTTTCCCAGTCGCTGCTGTCGGGCAGTTTGACGGTCAGTGCGCCGGAAACCACATGCATGATTTCACGCTGAGCGGTGCCGAATTCGTATTCGCCCGGGGCCATTACGCCGATGGTCGCCGGACCTTCAGCGGTGCCAAAGGCGATCGACTTGACGGTGCCGTCGAAGTACTCGTTGACTTTAAACATGGGCGATTCCTCGAAAAGGGTTAGAAATTGGAGGCGGCCAGTATGCACAAGGCGTTTGGCGCCGTCACCTGCCCGGCGTCTGTCCGCTGAGTTCTCGAATTGACCCTAGAGTGGCAAGACCAGTGGCAACAGCCGCGCAGTGTTGCGCGCATCCTCCAGTGCCCGGTGCTGCTGACCGCTGAACTGCATGCCAGCCAGTTGCAGTGCACCGTTGAGCCCCAGTGGCCGTTCCAGGCGCCGGGCCTTGGCAAAGCGTTGTTTGAGGTTCATGTGCGGCACCTTGCTCAAGCCACTGTCGATTTGCAGACGCTGCCATTCCTGCAACAACTGCTTGCGGTCGTAATCGCCCCAACTGGCCCAGCCTTCAAGGCGTGTCTGATGTTGCGCGAGCCAGCGTTCGAACGCCGGCCAGACCTCAGTCAACGGCTGTGCCGAGTCGATATTGGCTTGGGTGATGTGTGTCAGTTCACGACAGAAAGGCGTAAGCAACGGCCGTCGCGTCGGTTTGACGAAACGCTGGAAGTGATCCTGCTCGCGCCCGGCGCGATCGACCAGGGTGGCGCCGATCTCGATAATTTCCATTTCGGTGACTGGCCAGCCACCCTCATCGGTGGTGGCTTCCAGATCTATGACCAGCCAGTGAGGCATCGCAGGGTTCCTGATTTCCGCGTTCTGATAACTCAGAGCGTAGTCAAAACCCGCACGGGCGTGTGGGCGACTACTCGACCTGTAACAGAACCTGACGATTTTTTACCTGATCGCCGACCTTGACCTGCACCCGCTTGAGCACGCCGTCGATGCCGGCCTTGAGCGGGTGCTCCATTTTCATTGCCTCCAGCACCACCAGCAATTGACCTTTGCTGACCGGACTGCCTTCGCTGACCAGTACGTCGACGATGGCACCGTCCATGGGGGCTTTCAGGGTGCCGGAGCTGACGCTGGTCTGACTGTCGATCACGGCGTGAGTTCGATCCTCAAGGCGCAGACTGCCGGGATGGCAGAACAACCAGAGTTGCTCGTCATTCTGGCGGTAGGTGTGGCGCTGACGAAGGCCGTCAACTTCCAGCGTGACCGACTGGGCATCGTGGTCGATAAGTTTCAATTCAAGTGTGCGTTCGGCTATCTGCACTTTGAACACGCCTTGTGCCTCAGCAAGCAGTTGCACGGTCCAGGTCTGATCGTCGAGGCCGAGGCGATAATGCAGCGGCACATTCGCGTTATTGCGCCAGCCGTTAAGTGGTGCGCGGTGGCTGCGGGCGCTGGTTTGATAGAAAAGTACCGTTGCGATCGCCAACTGCTCGGCATCCGGAATGTAGCGGTGCAGGCAAGGGTGATCACTGAAGTGCCGGGCGATGAAGGCAGTACTGAAGTCGCCGCTGATGAACTGCGGGTGTTGCAACAGACTGGCGAGCAGGCGCTGATTACTCTGTACACCCAATAGCACCGTGTCCTGTACCGCGCGCAACAGTTTGCGTCGGGCTTCCTCGCGAGTGGCACCCCAGGCGATCAGCTTACCGAGCATCGGGTCGTAGAACGGGCTAACCGATTGCCCTTCAAGCAAACCATGGTCGATTCGCGTACCGTGCTGCAGCGCCGGTTCCCAGGCTTGCACTCGGCCGGTTTGTGGCAGGAAGTCTTGCGCGGGATCTTCGGCGTAAAGCCGCACCTCCATGGCATGTCCGTTGAGCTGAACCTGATCCTGGGTCAGCGGCAACGGCTGCCCTTCGGCAACGAGCAATTGCCATGCGACCAGATCCAGCCCGGTAATCAGTTCAGTTACCGGGTGCTCGACTTGCAGACGCGTATTCATTTCCAGAAAGTAGAACTGGCCGCGTGTGTCGAGCAGAAACTCAACGGTGCCAGCGCCAACATAGTTCACTGCGCGCCCGGCTTTCAATGCCGCTTCACCCATGGCCTGACGCAACTCGGCGGTCATCACCGGGCAGGGCGCTTCTTCGATGACTTTCTGGTGGCGGCGCTGGATTGAGCAGTCACGTTCGCCCAGGTAGATCAGATTGCCGTGCTGATCGCCGAACAACTGCACTTCGACATGCCGCGGTTCGATCAGCGCCTGTTCAAGGATCAATTCGTCGCTGCCGAACGCGTTCAATGCTTCGGAGCGCGCGGTGCGCAGTTGCGCCGGCAGATCAGCCACATTTTGCAGCAGACGCATGCCGCGCCCACCACCGCCGGCACTGGCCTTGATCATCAGTGGGTAGCCGATTCGCTCGGCTTCGCGCAGCAGAGTGGCGTCGTCCTGTTCGGTACCTTGATAACCGGCGATGCACGGCACACCCGCTTCGAGCATGGCGATTTTTGACTGGCGTTTGCTGCCCATCAATTCGATGGCTTCGACGCTGGGGCCGATGAAGATCAGCCCGGCCTGTTCACAGGCACGGGCGAATTCGGCGTTTTCCGAAAGAAAGCCGTAGCCGGGATGGATCGCGTCAGCGCCGCTGCGGCGAGCGGCGTCGAGGATCGCAGGGATGTTGAGGTATGACTGTTGAACGGGGGACGGACCAATGCGAACGGCTTGGTCAGCCATCTGAACGTGCAGGGCCTTGGCGTCGGCATCGCTGAAGACGGCGACGGTGCGATAGCCCAAGGCTTGGGCGGTGCGCTGGATGCGGCAGGCGATTTCACCGCGGTTGGCGATCAGGATTTTGTGGATGGCGGGCATGGTGATCTTCCTGAGTATTTGGCGGTGAATGTGATGGCCTCATCGCGAGCAGGCTCACTCCTACATTTGGAATGGATTTCCCCTGTAGGAGTGAGCCTGCTCGCGATGCTTTTAAGTGGCCCACCGAGGTTTACGCTTTTGCACAAATGCCATGGTGCCCTCGATCCCTTCGTCGCCTGTCACCGCTTCGCTAAACCACTGCGCCGCCTCATCGAGCAATTCACTTGAAGGCTGCCCGGCACTCGCCAACAACAATTTCTTGGTCATGGCATTCGCTTCCGGCGCACAACACAGCACATGTTGCAACACCTCATCCAGCCGCTCAGCCAGCGCTTGTGCATCCTGCTCGACGAAATGCACCAGCCCCAGACGGCGTGCCTGGTGCCCATCGAAACGTGCGGCGGTCAGTGCCAGTCGACGGGTTTCGGTGAGGCCGATGCGCTGCACCACAAACGGCGCAATCTGCGCCGGCAGTAAACCGAGACTGGTTTCCGGCAAACCGAATTGCGCTTGATGATCGGCAATCGCGATGTCGCTGATACAGGCCAGACCGAAACCACCGCCGAGCACCGCGCCTTGCAGCACAGTGATTAGCACTTGCGGTGCGTGCTGTGCTTCTTCCAGCAGGGCGCCGAACGCGCGATTCAGATCGCGGTAAGCCTCGGTGCCCTGAGCGCGGGCGTTGGCCATGTCCTTGATATCGCCGCCGGCACAAAAATGCCCGCCGGCACCGCTGAGCACCAACGCCCGAACAGCGCGGTCATCACGCACAGCCGCCAGCACCGTGCGCAGTTCGCTGACCATCTGCAGGCTCATCGCATTACGACTGTCCGGCCGATTGAGGGTGACGTGCAGCACGCCGCCATGCAGTTCCAGCAACAGCGTCTGGCATTGCGGCAGGCTGCTCATTTCTTTTTCCCCGGGAGGATGCCCATCAGTTTGCAGATAATCCCCAGCATGATCTCGTCGGCGCCGCCGCCAATCGATACCAGCCGGACATCGCGGTAGGCGCGGGCCACCGGGTTGTCCCACATGAAACCCATGCCGCCCCAATATTGCAGGCAGCTGTCGCTGACTTCGCGGCCGAGGCGCCCGGCCTTGAGCTTGGCCATCGACGCCAGCCGCGTGACGTCCTGGCCTTTCACGTATTGCTCGGTGGCCTGATAGACCAGCGCGCGCAGGCATTCGATTTCGGTCTGCAATTCGGCGAGGCGGAAGTGGATGACCTGATTGTCGATCAGTGCATTGCCGAAGGTCTTGCGCTCCTTGCAGTACTCAATGGTGCTGTCGATGCAATATTCCAGCCCCTTGATCATGTTCGCCGCACCGAACAGGCGTTCTTCCTGAAACTGCAACATCTGCATCATGAACCCGGCGCCTTCATGGCCGATGCGATTGCGCTGTGGCACGCGCACGTTGTCGAAAAACACCTGGGCGGTTTCCGAGCTGCGCATGCCGAGCTTGTCCAGGTGCGAGCTGAGGCTGATCCCAGGCGTGTTCATCGGCACCATGATCAGCGATTTGTTGATGTGTGGTTTGTCGTCCGAGGTGTTGGCCAGCAGGCAGATGAAATCGGCGCTCGGCGAGTTGGTGATCCACATCTTGCTGCCGTTGATCACATAGTCGTCGCCGTCCTTGCGCGCGGTGGTTTTCAGCCCGGCGACGTCGGAGCCTGCACCGACTTCAGAGACGCCGATGCAACCAACCTGCTCGCCAGTGATCGCCGGGCGCAGGAATTCTTCGCGCAGTTCATCGGAGCCGAAGCGGGCGAGGGCGGGCGTACACATGTCGGTCTGCACGCCGATCGACATCGGAATGCCGCCGCAATGGATGGTGCCGAACTCTTCGGCGGCGACAATCGAATAGCTGTAGTCGAGGCCCATGCCGCCGAATTTTTCCGGTTTGGAAATACCCAGCAAACCGAGGTCGCCAGCCTTGCGGAAAATTTCGTGAATGGGAAAGCGTCCGGCCTTTTCCCATTCATCGACGTGCGGATTGATCTCGTGCTCGACGAACTGGCGGACGGTGCGGCGCAGGGCTTCGTGTTCCGGGGTGAAGATCATTTTTATTGTTCTCCGTAAGATCCGTGGCGGTCAGAACCGGCTGACGCCGAAGCTGTTGGGTTGCAACGTGCGAATGTCGGCCTCGTGGCAGATGTCCAGCAAGTAGCCAAGCAGGGTGCGCGTGTCGCGGGGGTCGATCAGCCCGTCATCCCACAGATTGGCGCTGCCGTAGAGCGCGGTGGATTGACTGTCGAGTTTCTGCGCGGTGACTTGTTCGAGCATGTCGAGCATTTTCGGGTCTGGCGTCAGGCCGTCCTTCAACTGCTTGGCTTCGGTAACGATGCGCAAGACTTTGCCGGCCTGCGCACCGCCCATCACCGCCGTGCGGCTGTTCGGCCAGGCGAAGATGAAGCGCGGATCGAGACCACGCCCACACATCGCGTAGTTGCCAGCACCGTAGGAACCGCCGACGACCATCGTCAGTTTAGGCACCCGTGCATTGGCTACCGCTTGAATCAGTTTCGAGCCGTGTTTGATCACGCCTTGCTGCTCGGATTCGGTGCCGACCATGAAACCGGTGGTGTTGTGAAAGAACAGCAGTGGCGTCTGGCTCTGATCGCACAACTGAATGAACTGCGCCGCTTTGCTCGCGCCGTTGGGTGTGATCGGGCCGTTGTTGCCGATGAACCCGCAGGCGCGGCCCTGAATCTTTAGCTGGCCGCAAACTGTTTGCTGATCGAACTCGCCCTTGAATTCGACGAAGCAGGATTCGTCGGCAATGCGCGCGATGATTTCGCGTACGTCGTAAGGTTTTTTCGGATCGTCGGGGATCAGCCCGAGCAATTCATCGATGGGGTAGAGCGGCTCTTTGTATTGTGGCTCCGGCAGCCACGGCAGTTGCTCGTTCCACGGCAGCATACGGAGAATTTCGCGCACCTGACGCACGCCATCGGCATCGTTTTCCGCCAGGTACTCGGCCGTTCCAGCGACCTGCGCGTGCATCTCGGCACCACCGAGTTCTTCATCGGTGGCGACTTCGCCAGTGGCCGCTTTCAGCAGTGGCGGACCGGCGAGAAACAGCTTGGCCTTGCCGCGCACCACCACCACGTAATCCGACAACCCCGGCTGATAAGCGCCACCGGCCGTGGCCGAACCATGCACCACGGTAATCTGCGGCAAACCCATTGCCGACATCCGCGCCTGATTGGCAAAACTGCGCGCGCCTTCGACAAAAATCTCCGCCGCGTAATTGAGGTTGGCGCCGCCACTTTCGGCAAGGGTGATCACCGGGAGTTTGTTTTCCTGGGCGATTTGTTGCAGGCGCAGGGATTTTTTCAAGCCAGTGGGCGAGATCGTCCCGCCCTTGATTGCGCTGTTGTTCGCCACCACCATCGCGCGAATGCCGCAGACGTAACCGATACCGGCGATCAGTCCGCCACCGGCGGAACTGCCGTCCTTGTCGTCGTGCAACTTGTAGCCGGCGAGGCTGGCCAGTTCGAGAAACGGCGCGCCGGGATCGAGCAACAGATTCAAGCGCTCACGGGGCAGCAGTTGCCCGCGCTTGTCGAACCTGGCTTTGGCTTCGGTGGCCTTGTTCAGCAGACTCTGTTCGAGTTGCTGCACATGTTCGATCGCCGCGAGCATGGCCGAGCGGTTGCGGGCAAACGCTTCGCTGTGCGGGTCGAGTCGGGACTGGATCTGCGGCATGGCTTACTCCTTGTCCTTCAGCACATCGGGTAAATACGCGCGGTGGAAACCGTTGAACGACTCGCTGTGGGTCGCCTTGTGCAACGGCCATGCACGGCTGCCGAGGCTGGCCGCGCCGTCGATTTTCAAGGTGCTGCCACTGATAAATGCGGCGGCCGGGCTAAGCAAAAAAACAATCGCCGCACTGACTTCCGACTCGGTGCCGATACGCTTGAGCGGCACGTGTTCGCGCAGGGTCGGAATCACCGCTTTGAACGCGCCTTCGTAAGTGTCCATGCCGCTGGAGGCAATCCAGCCCGGCGCCACCGCGTTGACCCGCACGCCGGCATAACCCCATTCGAACGCGGCAGTTTTGGTGAAGTTGTCCATGCCCGACCGCGCCGCGCCAGAGTGACCCATGCCGGGCATGCCGCCCCACATGTCGGCGAGCATGTTGACGATGTTGCCGCCGTGTTTGCTCATCGACTGGTTGAACACTTCCCGCGCCATCAGAAAACCGCCGACCAGATTGGTGCGCAGCACGGTTTCGAAACCTTTCTGATTGATCGAGGCCAAGGGCGACGGGTACTGGCCGCCGGCATTGTTGACCAGACCGTGGATCGGTCCGTGTTCAGCAATCAATTCGCTGACCAGTTGTTTTACCGCTTCTTCATCGCGGATATCGCAAGCCTTCCAGTGCGCGCGGCCACCGTCCTCGGCGATTTCGTCGGTGACCTTTTGCAGTTTCTCCGGCTTGCGCCCGACCAGCAGTACATTGGCGCCGAGGGCCGCCAGTTCATGGGCGGTGCAGCGACCGATGCCACTGCCGCCACCGGTGACGATGATGGTCTGGCCGCTGAACAGACCGGCGTTGAAAATCGACGCGTAAGCCATGCAAACAATCCTCTAGTCGAGTTGTTCGGCGATGCTCTGCGGCACCGGGATCTGGATTTCCAACAGTTGCTGGGCGAAGGCTTTGCCTTGCGGATCGATGCGCAGACTGGCCACGCCGCCACCGCCGAGGGCGTTTTCCAATAGAAAATTCAGGCTGTGGGTGCCGGGCAGATACCAGCGTTCGACCCGGCCGTGGATCGGGTCGAGTACGTGGCTCATCCAGTCGACAACCACGGCCGGGGTCAGCGCTTCGGCGATCCACGGCAGGTATTCGGGTTTGCGCGGCATCACGCCAATGTTGCTGTGATTGCCCTTGTCACCGGAGCGCGCGACGGCCAGTTTCACCAGCGCCACACTGGCATCGGCGCGGCCCTGTGGTTTGGGCGGCTGATGGGGCAGGGGCAAATCCGCGCTGTCGAGTGCGCTGAGCGAAGGCAGGGCGCATGGATAACGTTGACCGGCCATGTCGATCTGTACTGTGCAGGCGCTTTTATCGATCAGGAATGAAAACAGACGAATCAGCGGATACACCGTTGGCCGCCCGCCGACGATGCCGGTCAGCCCCGGCGCCATGCCGGTGGCGGCCTGGGCAATCTCCCGGGAGAACAGTACCAGCGCCTGTTTGTCTGGATGACGTACGGCGAGCTTGATAACCACTTCGCGGCTGTCGCGGCGTTGGCCATGAGGGCCGTAGGTGGCTTCGCTGCCGAGCAGTTCGATGTTGATTTCGCTGTAGGGCGCCCAGCCGCGCTGGCTGAACATTTGCGAAGTCTTGTCGATGATCGCCTGACTGACCCGCTGCGCTTTTTCCACTGCATCGATACCGGCGATCAGGCAACTGGCGGTGCAACGAAACCCTTCCGGGTAGGTGGCGCTGACCTTGTATTTATCGCTTGGTGGCAGGCCTTTGGCGCCGTGGACGTGCACGGCATTCTTGCCTTGTTGCTGAAGTCTGACCCCAGTGAAATCGCAGACTACATCGGGCAACAGATACGCCTGTGGATCGCCGATTTCATACAGCATCTGTTCGCCGACAGTCAGCGGGGTGACCAGTCCGCCTGAGCCTTGCGGTTTGCTGACGATGAACTGGCCGTCGGCGCTGACTTCCACGATCGGAAAGCCGATGTGCTCGTAATCCGGCACTTCGCGCCAATCGGTGAAATTGCCGCCGGTGCATTGCGCGCCGCATTCGATGATGTGCCCGGCGAGCGCAGCCTGGGCGAGTTTGTCGTAGTCGTGCCATGACCAGCCGAATTCATGCACCAGCGCCGCACTGACCACCGCGCTGTCGACCACGCGCCCAGTGATGACAATGTCGGCGCCCAGGCGCAGCGCTTCGACAATGCCCGGCGCGCCAAGGTAGGCGTTGGTCGACACGCACATTGGCGGCAGCGGGGCGCCGCTGAACATTTCGGTGATGCCGCTGAGCTGTTTGAGCTGTGGTTGCAGATCATCGCCCAGTAATACGGCGATTTTCAGTGCGACGCCGGCCTTGTCGCAGGCCGCTTGCAGGGCGGCGGCGCAGGCTTGCGGATTGATCCCGCCGGCATTGCTGATCACGCGGATGTTCTGCTCGGCCAGTTGTGGCAGCAGAGGTGTCAGCGCGTCGATGAAGTCGCCGGCAAACCCCGCCTGTGGGTCCTTCATGCGTGCCCCGGCCATGATCGACATCGTGATCTCGGCCAGGTAATCGAACACCAGATAATCCAGCTTGCCGCCGTCCACTAACTGCGCGGCGGCGGTCGAGGTGTCTCCCCAGAATGCACTGGCGCATCCGATGCGAACGGTGGTGGGCATTTTTATCTCCGACTCAGCAACCTGCGACAGAAGTGTCTGGAGGCTACCAAGCAAGCGCTTGGTTTGTAAACAGTTGAAACTATCTTCTGCCCAAGCGCTTGCTTGGTTGCCGCTGGCGGCTTAAATTGCGCGCAACCCTGCGGTTTCAGGGGGCAACAGACTGATCGACTGTAGGAGAGAACGGGTGGACGAGCAAAAAGCCCTGAGGGTCATGCGCGATTTGGTCGACGAAGGCCAGTTGACCGACCCTGACAGCGCCCGCGGCAAATTGCTGCAAGTGGCCGCTCACCTGTTCCGCAACAAAGGCTACGAACGTACCACGGTGCGCGATCTGGCCGGCGCCGTCGGCATCCAGTCGGGAAGCATTTTTCATCACTTCAAAAGCAAGGATGAAATCCTCCGGGCGGTGATGGAGGAAACCATCCGCTACAACACCGCGTTAATGCGGGCAGCTCTGGCCGATGCGGCCAATGTGCGCGAACGCGTGCTGGCGCTGATTCGCTGCGAACTGCAGTCAATCATGGGCGGCAGCGGTGAAGCCATGGCGGTGCTGGTTTATGAGTGGCGTTCGCTGTCCGAAGAAGGTCAGACCCAAGTGCTGGCACTGCGCGATGTCTACGAGGACATCTGGCTGCAAGTGCTGGGTGAGGCCAAGGACGCAGGATTTATCCGTGGCGATGTATTTATTACCCGACGTTTCCTCACTGGCGCACTGTCCTGGACGACCACCTGGTTCCGTGCCGGCGGCAGTTTGAGCCTCGATCAGTTGGCCGACGAGGCGTTGATTCTGGTCCTCGAAGAGCGTTGAAGCACTTTCTATCGGGCCGGGAAACTGGCTAACTGGGCGAAACCGCCTAGCTTGAATGCATTGATCGGTATTTTTTCGGGGAGTGGGGTGTTTTGAAGTCTTTGCCAATTCGGACGGCCGCGGGCTTGATGCTCGCAGCGCTGGCTGCATTTTGGGTATTGCCCGCTCAGGCAGCGCAATTGATCCGGGTCGGCGCGGCGCATTTTCCGCCTTACACCGTTCGCCCGGAAAACGGTGCCGACACAGGCCTTCTGCCGCAATTGGTCGAGGCCCTCAATCGCCTGCAAAGCGACTATCAGTTCGTCCTCGTGCCCACCTCGATTCCCCGGCGTTTCGGTGACTTCAAGCAGGGCCGGATCGACATGGCAATTTTCGAGAATCCCGATTGGGGCTGGAAGGAAATTCCCCACACAGATGTCGACATGGGTCTTGAGGATGCGGAAATTTTCGTCGCACAACGCGAAGATGGCCGGCAGCAGAATTATTTCGCCGACCTCACTGGCAAGCGCCTGGCTCTGTTCAGCGGTTATCACTACGAGTTCGCCAACTTCAACGCTGACCCGAAATACCTCGCACAGAATTACAACGCCACGCTGACCTATTCCCACGACAGCAACCTGCTGATGGTGCTGCGCGGGCGCGCCGATGTTGCCTTGGTGACCCGTTCCTATCTGTTCGATTACCTGCTGCGTAACGAGAAGGTGCGCGACGAGTTGCTGGTGTCGCAGCGCATCGATCAGGTCTATCACCATTACGCGATTCTTCGTCCGACCGCGCCGATCACCGGCGCGGCGTTTGGCAAGTTGTTGCAGGGTTTGCGCGACAACGGTGAAATGCTGAAGATTTTCGATCCGTACAAGATTGCCGTAGTGCCGGTGCCTCACCACTGAGGCAGCGATTTCTGGGCAAAGCCTAAATTTTCCCTCCCGGATCACGTCCCATCGTTGAACTGTCGACGATTATCGTGAGCCCGACCCATGTCCAATCTGAATGACCTGACTTCCCTGGCCTTGCCTGCGGGCAGTCAACTGATCGCTGATGTCAGCGAAAACCGTTTGAGCCTGAGCCTGGACGGACAACCGCTGATCCGCTTGCGCCTCGATCGAGACGCAAAGGGGCCGATCCAGATCGATGAGCGTTTTGCGTTGCCGCCCGGGCAGGCGTTGTGGGCAGCCTGTTACTGGCTGTTCGCACGGGATCCGGCGTGCCGTCAATTGACCTGGCAACTCGATCAGCCACCGACCGAAGCCTTGCTCAGTGGCTTGCTGGTGAGCACCGAAGTGGCCGGCGAATATCGCTGCGAGCGCACGCTGTTCTGGCAGTTGCCGCAACCGTGGCTCGGCACTTCGCTGAGTGGTAGTTATCCGCAGCAGATGGTCATCAGCCAGGGCAAGCGTCATCCGCTGCGGCCAGTCAAACCGCGTGGTGAAGTGTATCGGCGTTTCGATGCCCGCCTTGGTGCGTGGATTTCCCTGCGCACTGTAGAGATCGAAGCAGACCTGGCGCGCTTCAACCGCTGGCAGAACAGCCCGCGCGTTGCCAGTTTCTGGCAGGAAGAGGGCAGCCTCGAGAAGCATCGCGAATACCTGAGCAAGCTCGATGCTGACCCGCATACGCTGACGCTGATTGGCTGTTTCGATGATCAGCCGTTTGCCTATTTCGAAGCCTACTGGGCCAAGGAAGATCGCATCGCGCCGTTCTACGATGCCGACAACTACGATCGCGGTATTCACATGCTGGTCGGCGAGGAAGAGCACCGTGGCCCGCATAAAGTGGCGAGCTGGTTATCGGCGCTGGTGCATTACCTGTTTCTTGATGATCCGCGCACTCAGCGGGTGGTCGCCGAGCCGCGGGCCGACAACGCGAAGATGATCGGCCATATGCAGAATCAGTGCTTTCACTGCGAGAAGGAATTCGACTTTCCGCACAAGCGCGCGGCGCTGATGATGCTGGGGCGTGAGCGGTTTTTTGATCGCTGCAAGTTGGCTTGAGGTCATTTAAAAGCAAAAGATCGCAGCCTTCGGCAGCTCCTACAGAGGAATGCATTTCCATGTAGGAGCTGCCGAAGGCTGCGATCTTTTTTATCTGTCGGCGCGGTCTCAGCGACGACCCACGGCTACCGCATCCTGACGGCTGCCCGAGACCTTGCGGCAGTGCACCAGTGCATCACGAATCATGAAGTTGACCAGGGTCGGCGAAACACCCAGTTCCTTGGCAATGTCCTTTTGCGGCACGCCGTGCAGGCGGTACATCTCGAACGCATAGCGCGTGCGGCTGGGCAGTTCGGTCAGCGCGTCGGCGATGTTTTCCAGGGTCGAGAAATTGATATGCGAGGTTTCCGGCGAAGCACCCTGGATGACCACATTCAGCCCTTCCTCTTCAGGGCCGGAGTACTTCTGCTCAAGCGCCTGTTTGCGGTAATGATCGATGGCGAGGTTGCGCACGATCTGGAACAGATAGCTCAGTTGAGCCTTGATCGACGACGTGATCGGTGGCGCCGATTGCAGTCGGAAAAACGCATCCTGCACCACATCTTCGGCGCGCGACCGGCAGCCGGTAATGCGGGCTGCAATCTTGACCAGAATCAGTCGATTGTCGACGAATGCCTGAAGTAGCGGTGAATCGCACTTGCTTGTGGATACTTGTTCCGTCATGGAAATCACCTTGCTGCCAAATAGGTTCGTGGGACGCCTTGGGGGATGGGGGCGTCCTACACATCGAGCGACAAATTATGTTGAATGATAATGATTGTCAATTGAGAAAGAGAAGTAATGCGCCACAAAGGTGCGTTCTGAGAACTGCGACACGCCGCCACACCCCGGCCCCATTGGCGATCCAGCCTGCCGACTAATTATTTCAAGACGTCATCCGTTCTCATTGGTGAATGGTTCCCGGTGCACAACCCCGGCCACACCGCATTCCGCAGCCTTGCGCGGTCGGCACAGACCGCGCCCTGCATGCCCTTCGAGGGGCGTGACGCAGCAAACCCGATTCCATTAGCAAGCCGAATTCAGGCAGGAAACCTCATGACCGACGCGTTCGAACTACCCAGCACCCTGGTCCAAGCCCTCCAGCGCCGCGCGGCCCTGACGCCGGATCGACTGGCCTTGCGTTTTCTCGCCGAAAACGAAGAGCAGGCTGTGGTACTCAGTTATCGTCAGCTGGATGAGCGCGCACGCATGATCGCCGCCGCGTTGCAGGCTGACGCTGAATTCGGCGACCGTGCGGTGCTGCTGTTTCCCAGCGGTCCGGATTACGTCGCGGCATTTTTTGGCTGCCTATACGCCGGCGTGATCGCAGTGCCGGCCTATCCGCCGGAATCCGCGCGCCGTCACCATCAGGAGCGTTTGCTGTCGATCATTGCCGACGCCGAACCGCGTCTGCTGCTGACCAGCGCCGACCTGCGCGACGCCTTGCAGCAGATTGAGGGTGCGCCGCCGTTGTTGTGTGTCGACACTCTCGACAAGACACTGGCGCAAAACTGGGTTGAACCGAGCCTGCCGCAAGACCACATCGCCTTCCTGCAATACACCTCCGGTTCGACTGCACTGCCCAAAGGCGTGCAAGTCAGCCACGGCAATCTGGTCGCCAACGAACTCCTGATCCGTCACGGTTTCGGCATCGACGTGAACCCTGATGATGTCATCGTCAGCTGGCTGCCGCTGTACCACGACATGGGTTTGATCGGTGGTCTGCTGCAGCCAATTTTCAGCGGCGTGCCATGCATTCTGATGTCGCCGGCGTACTTCCTCGGTCGGCCATTGCGCTGGCTGGAAGCGATCAGCGAATACGGCGGCACCATCAGCGGCGGACCGGACTTCGCCTATCGCTTGTGCAGCGAACGGGTCAGCGAGTCGGCGCTGGAACGTCTCGATCTGAGTCGCTGGCGCGTGGCCTATTCTGGTTCCGAGCCAATCCGTCTCGACACCCTGGAGCGCTTCGCCGAGAAGTTCGCCGCATGCGGTTTCAGTGAGCACAGCTTCATGGCCTCGTACGGTTTGGCCGAAGCCACGCTGTTCGTCGCCGGCACCCCGCGCGGCACCGGTATCCCGGCACTGCGGGTGGACGATCAGGCGCTGGCACAAAACCGCGCCGAGCCGGGCGATGGCAGCCCAATCATGAGTTGTGGTATCAGCCAACCGGAACACGCGGTGCTGATCGTCGAGCCAAAGACACTCGTCGAACTCGCCGACAACGCGGTCGGCGAAGTCTGGGCCGCAGGCCCGAGCATCGCCCACGGCTACTGGCGCAATCCTGAAGCGAGCGCCAAGACCTTCGTCCAGCACGCCGGCCGCACCTGGCTGCGCACCGGCGACCTGGGCTTCATGCGCGACGGTGAGCTGTTCATCACCGGACGCCTGAAAGACATGCTGATCGTGCGCGGCCACAACCTGTATCCACAGGACATCGAAAAAACGGTCGAGAACGAAGTGGAAGTGGTGCGCAAGGGTCGCGTCGCTGCATTTGCGGTCAATCAGGATGGCGAGGAGGGCATCGGCATTGCGGCGGAAATCAGCCGCAGCGTGCAGAAAATCCTCCCGCCGGAGGCGTTGATCAAAGCCATTCGCCAAGCCGTGGCTGAGGCTTTTCAGGAAGCCCCGAGCGTGGTGGTGCTGCTTAATCCCGGCGCCTTGCCGAAAACTTCCAGTGGCAAATTGCAGCGTTCGGCGTGCCGCAATCGTCTGGCCGATGGCAGCCTCGACAGCTACGCGGTGTTCCCGTCGAGCACCGCTGAAAGCCAGGGCGCAGTCACCAGCGCCTCAGAACTTGAGGGCTTGATCGGCAAGATCTGGGCTGAGCAACTCAACGTCAAACAGGTCAACGCCGACGATCACTTCTTCCTGCTCGGCGGCAACTCGATCGCCGCTACGCAGGTGGTCGCCCGCGTGCGTGAAGAGCTCGCGCTTGAGCTGAACCTGCGCCTGTTGTTCGAAGCACCGACCCTGTCAGCGTTCGCCGCAGCCGTTGCGCAACAGCAGCAGGACGGCGGCAGCGCCCAAGGTGCAATCACCACACTGTCGCGCAGCGAGCCGATGCCGCAATCGCTGGCACAAAACCGTTTGTGGATGACCTGGCAACTCGACCCACAGAGCAGCGCCTATAACATTCCCGGTGCCCTGCGTTTGCGCGGCGAACTGGACGAAGACGCCTTGCATGCCAGCTTCCAGCAACTGATCGAGCGCCATGAATCCCTGCGCACGCGTTTCTTCGAGCGCGACGGCGTGGCTCTGCAACAAGTGATTGCCGGCACCGAATTCAACCTGCAACTGATCGACATCAGCGACTTGCCGGCGCCCGAGCGCGAGGCCCGTGCGCAACAAATCCGCGAAGGCGAAGCACGCACCCGGTTCGACCTGGAAAAAGGTCCGCTGCTGCGGGTGACGCTGGTGCGTCTCGACGACGAAGATCACCAATTGCTGGTGACGCTGCACCACATCATTGCCGACGGCTGGTCCCTGAACGTATTGATCGACGAATTCTCGCGCCTTTACGCCGCTGCTTCGCAAGGAGCGACAGCCAACCTCGCGCCATTGCCAACCCAGTACGCCGACTACGGCAGCTGGCAGCGTCAATGGCTAGCGCAAGGCGAGAGCGCGCGGCAACTGGCGTGGTGGAAAGCGCAGTTGGGCGACGAGCATCCAGCGCTGGAGCTGGCCACCGATTACCCACGATCCGCCAAACAAACTCACAGCGCCGCACGTCACTCCGTGCGTCTGGGCGCGAGCCTCAGCGATGCGATCCGTAACACGGCACAGGCTCAGCAATCGACCCCGTTCATGCTGTTGCTCGCGGCATTCCAGAGCCTGCTGCATCGCTACAGCGGTCAGCGCGACATCCGCATCGGCGTACCGAACGCCAACCGTCCACGCCTGGAAACCCAGGGCCTGATCGGCTTCTTCATCAACACCCAAGTGCTGCGAGCAGAGATCGATTCGCGCCTGTCATTCGTTGCGCTGTTGGCCCAGACCCGCAACGCCACACTCGGTGCCCAGGCGAATCAGGATCTGCCCTTCGAACAACTCCTCGAAGCCTTCCCGCAGGCCCGCGAACAAGGTCTGTTCCAGGTCATGTTCAACCACCAGCAACGTGATCTGAGTGCGCTCAAACGTCTGCCGGGTCTGCTCGCCGAAGAACTGCCGTGGCACAGCCGCGAAGCCAAGTTCGACCTGCAATTGCACAGCGAAGAAGACCGTAACGGTCGCCTGACCCTGTCGTTCGACTACGCCAGCGAACTGTTCGATGTGGCGACCATCGAGCGTCTGGCCGAGCATTTCAGCAACCTGTTGCGCGACGTCTGCGAACGTCCGGAGCAAGCCATCGGTGCTCTGCAACTGCTGACCGCCACTGAGCACGATCAGCAACAACACTGGGGCGTTGCGCCATGCACCCCGGCGCAACAATGGCTGCCAGAACTGCTCAATGAACAGGCGCGCCTGACCCCGGAACGCACCGCGCTGGTGTGGGACGGTGGCAGCCTCGATTTCGCCGAACTGCACACGCAAGCCAACCGCCTTGCGCATTATCTGCGCGACAAAGGCGTCGGCCCGGATGTCTGCGTGGCCATCGCCGCCGAGCGTTCGCCGCAACTGCTGATCGGCCTGCTGGCGATCATCAAGGCCGGCGGCGCCTATGTGCCATTGGACCCGGATTACCCGGCGGATCGCCTGGCTTACATGCTCAGCGACAGCAGCGTCGAACTGCTGCTGACCCAAACCGAATTGCTCGGCCGCTTGCCGGCCAGCGATGGCGTCAGTGTCATCGCCATGGACGCGTTGCACTTGGAAAACTGGCCGAGCCAGGCACCGGGCTTGCACCTGCACGGCGACAACCTCGCTTACGTGATTTACACCTCGGGTTCCACCGGCCAACCGAAAGGCGTCGGCAACACCCACGCGGCACTGGCCGAGCGTCTGCAATGGATGCAGAACACCTACCGCCTCGATGAAACCGATGTGCTGATGCAAAAGGCACCGATCAGTTTCGACGTGTCGGTGTGGGAATGCTTCTGGCCACTGATCACCGGCGCGCGTCTGTTGATTGCCGGCCCCGGCGAACATCGCGATCCGCATCGCATCGCCCAGTTGGTTCAGGCCTATGGCGTGACCACGCTGCACTTTGTGCCGCCATTGCTCTCGCTGTTCATCGACGAACCACTGAGCACTGAATGTACCAGCCTGCGCCGGGTATTCTCTGGCGGTGAAGCGCTGCCCGCCGAACTGCGCAACCGCGTCCTCGCGCAACTGCCAGCGGTGCAACTGCACAACCGTTACGGCCCGACCGAAACCGCGATCAACGTCACCCACTGGCATTGCACCACTGCCGATAGTGAGCGCTCGCCGATTGGTCGTCCGCTGGGCAACGTGATCTGCCGCGTGCTCGACGCCGATCTCAATCCAGTGCCGGCAGGCGTGCCGGGTGAGTTGTGCATCAGCGGTATCGGCCTGGCTCGTGGTTACCTTGGTCGTCCATCGATGACCGCTGAACGTTTTGTGGTCGATCCATTGGGTGAGCAGGGCGCCCGTTTGTACCGTACCGGTGACCGTGCGCGCTGGACCTCCGATGGCGTGATCGAATACCTCGGCCGTCTCGATCAGCAAGTCAAACTGCGTGGCTTTCGCGTCGAACCGGAAGAAATCGAAGCACGCTTGCTCGCCCAGGACGGCGTCGCCCAAGCCGTGGTCCTGGTGCGTGAAACCGCTGCCGGCGCGCAATTGATCGGCTACTTCACCGCCACCGATGCCAGCGAAGATCACGACGAACAAAACACTCGCCTGAAAACCGCGCTGGCCGCCGAGCTGCCGGAATACATGGTCCCGGCGCAACTGATGCGTCTCGACGCCATGCCACTCAGCCCCAGCGGCAAACTCGACCGCCGCGCCTTGCCCGAGCCGCAATGGCAAGTGCGTGAACACGTCGAACCGGTCACTGCACTTGAACAGCAGATCGCCGCGATCTGGCGCGAAGTGCTCGGTCTGCCTCAAGTCGGTCTGCGCGACGACTTCTTCGCCCTTGGTGGCCACTCGCTGCTGGCCACGCAAATCATCTCGCGTACTCGTCAGGCCTGCGACGTCGAGCTGCCGTTGCGCGCCTTGTTCGAACACAGCGAACTCGGTGATTTTGCCGAACAGATCCACCTGATCCAGGCCAGCGGTCGCACGAACAAACAGCCACCGATCGACAAGGTTGATCGCAGCCAACCGGTGCCGTTGTCGTACTCGCAACAGCGCATGTGGTTCCTCTGGCAGATGGAGCCGGACAGCCCGGCGTACAACGTTGGCGGCATGGCGCGCCTGCGCGGCGTGTTGCATGTCGAGTGTTTCGAGGCGGCGTTGCAAGCGCTGAT
This sequence comes from Pseudomonas sp. Mb7, assembly GCF_054790525.1. Lineage (NCBI taxonomy): Bacteria > Pseudomonadati > Pseudomonadota > Gammaproteobacteria > Pseudomonadales > Pseudomonadaceae > Pseudomonas > Pseudomonas sp. Mb7. Next base: position 3,669,319 of record NZ_CP186501.1, on the reverse strand, counting down.
CCTGCGCCACGAAACCCTGCGCACCACGTTCCCGAGCGTCGACGGCGTCGCCCGTCAGCAGGTGCATGGCGAAACCGGTGTGCGCATGGGTTGGAAGGATTTTTCAAAACTTGCCGCCGATGTGCGTGAGCAAAAGGTTCAGCAACTGGCCGATGACGAAGCTCATCTGCCGTTCGATCTGGAAACCGGCCCGCTGCTGCGCGCCTGTCTGGTGAAGACTGCCGAGCACGAACATTACTTTGTCCTGACTCTGCACCACATCGTCACCGAAGGCTGGGCGATGGATATTTTCGCCCGAGAACTCAGTGCGCTGTACGAAGCCTTTGTCGATGACCGTGATTCGCCGCTTGAGCCGCTGCCGGTGCAGTACCTCGACTACAGCGTCTGGCAACGCAACTGGCTGGAATCCGGCGAGCGTCAGCGCCAACTCGACTACTGGACCGCGCAACTCGGTCGTGAACATCCGCTGCTGGAATTGCCGGGTGACCGTCCGCGTCCCCCAGTGCAAAGCCATCAGGGTGAGCTGTTCCGTTTCGACCTTAGCGACGAACTCGCCGCGCGGGTTCGTGCGTTCAACGCGCAAAACGGTCTGACCCTGTTCATGACCATGACCGCCGCACTCGCGACGCTGCTTTACCGCTATAGCGGCCAGACTGATCTGCGCATTGGCGCGCCGGTGGCCAACCGCATTCGCCCGGAAAGTGAAGGGCTGATCGGTGCATTCCTCAACACCCAAGTGCTACGTTGCCAGCTCGACGGCATGATGTCGGTCGGCGAACTCTTCGAGCAGGTGCGTCACACCGTGATCGAAGGCCAGTCGCATCAGGATCTGCCATTCGATCATCTGGTTGAAGCCTTGCAACCGCCGCGCAGCGCTGCGTACAACCCGCTGTTTCAGGTGATGTGCAACGTGCAGCGCTGGGAATTCCAGCAGAGCCGCATGCTCGCTGGCATGACCGTCGAGTACCTGGCCAACGATGCACGAGCGACCAAGTTCGACCTCAACCTGGAAGTCACCGACCTCGACCATCGCCTCGGTTGCTGCCTGACTTACAGCACCGATCTGTTCGACGAGCCGACCATCGCGCGCATGGCCAAGCATTGGCGCAATCTGCTCGAAGCGCTGATCGCCGATCCGCAACAGCGCCTCAGTGAATTGCCGCTGCTCGATGCGCCTGAGCAACAGCACCTGCTCGATAGCCTCGGCATCGAGTCGGGTGAGCATCGTCTCGATCAGTGCATCCATCACCTGTTCGCCGAACAGGCGCTGGCGCGCAAAGACGCGCCGGCCCTGACCTTCGCCGGGCAGACCCTGAACTACGCCGAACTCGACGCCCGCGCCAATCGTCTGGCCTGGGCCTTGCGTGAGCGCGGTGTCGGCCCGCAAGTGCGCGTTGGCCTGGCGCTGGAGCGTTCGCTGGAAATGGTCGTCGGCCTGCTGGCGATTCTCAAGGCCGGCGGTGCGTACGTGCCGCTAGACCCGGAATACCCGCTCGACCGTCTGCATTACATGATCGAAGACAGCCGCATCGGCCTGCTGCTCAGTGATCGCGCCATGTTCAAAGCTCTCGGCGATCTGCCGCCAAGTGTGGCGCGCTGGTGTCTGGAAGACGACAGCGCGGCACTCGCCGCTTACCCGGCCAGCGAGCTGCCGTTTATCAGTCTGCCGCAGCATCAGGCGTACCTGATTTACACCTCGGGTTCGACCGGTAAACCGAAAGGCGTGGTGGTCTCCCACGGTGAAATTGCTATGCACTGCCAAGCCGTGATCGAACGTTTCGGCATGCGCCCGGACGACTGCGAACTGCATTTCTATTCGATCAACTTCGACGCGGCGACCGAGCGTCTGTTGGTGCCGTTGCTCAGTGGCGCGCAGGTGGTGTTGCGTGCGCAGGGTCAGTGGGACGCGGAAGAAATCTGCGGTTTGATCCGCACGTATAAAATCAACGTGCTTGGTTTCACCCCGAGCTACGGCAGCCAGTTGGCGCAGTTCCTCTCAACGCAAAACGAAATCTTGCCGGTGCGGATGATCATTACCGGCGGCGAAGCGCTGACCGGTGAACACCTGCAACGGATTCGCGCGGCGTTCAAACCGGCGATGTTCTTCAACGCTTACGGCCCGACCGAAACCGTGGTCATGCCGCTGGCCAGTCTGGCGCCGGAGGTGCTGGACGAGGGCGCCGGCAGCGTGCCGATTGGCAGCGTGATTGGCGCGCGTGTCGCGTACATTCTCGACGCCGATTTGGCATTGGTACCGCAAGGTGCGACCGGTGAGTTGTTCGTCGGTGGGGCCGGTCTGGCGCAGGCGTATCACGACCGTCCGGGCATTACCGCCGAGCGTTTTGTCGCTGACCCGTTCGCCACCGATGGCGGGCGCATGTATCGCACCGGTGACCTGGTGCGCCAGCGTGCCGATGGTTTGGTGGAATATTTGGGACGAATCGACCATCAGGTGAAAATCCGTGGATTCCGTATCGAACTGGGCGAAATCGAAACGCGTCTGCTTGATCACGATTCGATCCGTGAAGCCGTGGTGCTCGCACTGGATGCCCCGAGCGGCAAACAACTGGTTGGCTATCTGGTCACCGAAGTTGCTGAGCAAAGTGAAGCCCGTCAGGCTGAACTGCGCGACGCCCTCAAGGCGCACCTCAAGGCACAACTGCCGGATTACATGGTGCCGACCCACCTGATTCTGCTGGCGAGCATGCCGCTGACCGCCAACGGCAAACTCGACCGCCGCGCCTTGCCGGCGCCGGATCCTGAGTTGAATCGTCAGGACTACGTCGCGCCGAGTAACGAACTGGAGCAGACCCTGGCGCAGATCTGGTGCGAGGTGCTCAACGTCGAACAGATCGGCCTCAACGACAACTTCTTCGAACTCGGCGGCGATTCGATTCTGTCGATTCAAGTGGTCAGCCGTGCGCGTCAGCAAAGTATTCATTTCAGCCCGCGTGATCTGTTCCAGCATCAGACCGTACAGACTTTGGCCGCTGTAGCCAGTCGTACCGAGCAGGTGACGGCCGAGCAGGGCCTGGTGGCTGGCGAATCGGCCCTGACGCCGATTCAACATTGGTTCTTCGACACGGAAATCCCTGAACGTCAGCACTGGAACCAGGCGTTGTTGCTGGAGCCAACTGTGGCGCTGGAACCGCATCGTCTGGAGCAGGCGCTGCTGGCGGTGATTGAGCAGCATGACGCCTTGCGTCTGCGCTTCACCGAAGCCAATGCTGAGTGGCAAGCCACGCATCAACCGGTGTCCGACGTTGCTGTTCTCTGGCAAGTACGCGTCGCGTCGATGGACAAGTGCGAAGCGCTGTTCGCTGATGCCCAACGCAGCTTGAATCTTGCGCAAGGTCCGTTGTTGCGTGCCCTGCTGGTTGACGGCCCTGAAGGTCAGCAACGCCTGTTCATCGCGATTCATCACTTGGTGGTCGACGGCGTGTCGTGGCGCGTTTTGCTCGACGATCTGCAAACCGTGTATCGCCAACTCGACGCCGAACAAGCGGTAAAACTGCCGGCGAAAACCAGCTCTTTCAAGGACTGGGCTGCGCGTTTGCAGGCCTACGCCGGCAGCGAATCACTGCGCGAAGAACTCGACTGGTGGCAGACCCAACTGGCCGGGCCGAACGCTGATCTGCCCTGCGAAAATCCACAGGGCGGCCAGCAGAATCGTCACGCACAAACCGTCAGCGTGCGCCTCGATGCCGAGCACACCAAACAGTTATTGCAACAGGCTCCGGCGGCCTATCGCACGCAGGTCAATGACCTGCTGCTGACGGCGTTGGCCCGAGTGTTGTGCCGCTGGAGCGGTCAACCGTCGGCGCTGATTCAACTGGAGGGTCATGGCCGCGAAACCCTGTTCGACGAGATCGACCTGACCCGCACCGTCGGCTGGTTCACCAGCGCTTACCCGCTGCGTCTGACCCCGCACAACATCGAAGAAGCTGCGGGGCAGGGCGCTTCGATCAAGGCAATCAAGGAGCAGCTGCGCGCGGTGCCGCACAAAGGCCTCGGTTATGGCGTGCTGCGTTATCTCGCCGATGACCTCAGCCAGCGCAGCATGGCCGCGCTGCCGCATGCGCCGGTCACCTTCAACTACCTCGGCCAGTTCGACCAGAGCTTCGGCAGTGATGCGCTGTTCCGTCCGCTGGACGAGCCGGTCGGTGGCGCCCACGATCCGCAGGCGCCATTGCCCAACGAGTTGAGCATCGACAGCCAGGTTTACGGCGGTGAATTGCTCCTGCGCTGGACCTTCAGCGCCGAGCGTTATGACGCGCAAACCATCAACGATCTGGCCGACGCCTACCTTGGTGAACTGCAAAGCCTGATCACCCATTGCCTGCAAGACGAGGCCGGCGGCCTGACGCCATCGGACTTCCCGCTGGCCAGACTGACTCAGGCGCAACTCGATGCCTTGCCGGTGCCGGCCGCGCACATCGAAGACGTTTATCCGCTGACGCCGATGCAGGAAGGCATGTTGCTGCACACCTTGCTCGAACCGGGCACTGGCCTGTACTACATGCAGGATCGCTACCGCATCAACAGCGAACTCGACCCGCAGCGTTTCGCTGAGGCCTGGCAAGCGGTGGTCGCCCGTCACGAAGCGCTGCGAGCCTCGTTCTGCTGGAACGTCGGCGAAGACATGCTGCAAGTGATTCATACGCCGGGTCGTACGCCAATCGAATATCTGGACTGGAGCGCCATTGCTGAAAACGAGCAGGAACCGAAGCTGCAAGCCCTGCTGAAAAGCGAGCGCGAGGCCGGTTTCGATCTGCTCAATCAGGCGCCGTTCCACTTGCGCCTGATCAAGGTCGGCGCGGCGCGTTACTGGTTCATGATGAGCAACCACCACATCCTCATCGATGCCTGGTGCCGCTCGTTGCTGATGAACGACTTCTTCGAGATTTACACCGCACTGGGTGAGGACCGTGAAACGCAACTCGCCGTGCCGCCGCGTTATCGTGATTACATTGGCTGGCTGCAACGTCAGAGCCTGGCCGAGGCGCGGCAGTGGTGGCAGCACAATCTGCAAGGGTTTGAGCGCACCACGCCGATCCCGAGCGACCGTCCATTCCTGCGTGAACATGCCGGTGAAAGCGGCGGCATGGTCGTCGGCGACCGCTACACCCGCCTCAATGTCGAGGACGGGGCGCGTCTGCGGGAACTGGCGCAGGCCCATCAACTGACCATCAACACCTTCGCCCAAGCGGCGTGGGCCTTGGTCCTGCGGCGCCTGAGCGGCGATCGTGACGTGCTCTTCGGTGTGACCGTGGCCGGGCGCCCGGTGGACATGCCGGAAATGCAGCGAACTGTCGGCCTGTTCATCAACAGCATCGCGCTGCGGGTGAAAATGCCTGAGGACGATCAGCGCAGCAGCGTGCGTCAGTGGCTCAGTGGTTTGCTCGACAGCAACATGCAACTGCGCGAGTACGAATACCTGCCGCTGGTGAACATCCAGGAACAGAGCGAATTGCCGAAAGGCCAGCCGCTGTTCGACAGCCTGTTTGTCTTCGAAAACGCCCCGGTGGAAGTTTCGGTACTCGATCATGCGCAGAGCTTGAATGCGACTTCGGACTCGGGCCGTACGCACACCAACTTCCCGCTGACGGCGGTGTGTTACCCAGGCGATGACCTCGGTCTGCACCTGTCGTATGACCAGCGTTATTTCGACGAATCGACCATCGAACGCATGCTCGGCGAGTTCAAACGTCTGCTGCTGGCGCTGGTCGATGGCTTCCATGGCGACATGGCCGATCTGCCGCTGCTAGGCACAGAGGAACAGGACTTCCTGCTGCACGGTTGCAACCAGAGTGCCCACGATTATCCGCTGGAGCAAAGCTACGTTGCGCTGTTCGAAGCGCAGGTCGCTGCGCATCCGCAACGGATTGCCGCTACGTGCCTTGATCAACAACAGAGCTACGTCGAGCTGAACCACAACGCCAACCGTCTCGGTCATGCACTGATCGCCGCCGGTGTGCAGATGGATCAACCGGTGGCCTTGCTCGGCGAACGTAACCTTGATCTGCTCGGCATGATCATCGGCAGCTTCAAGGCCGGCGCGGGTTATCTGCCGCTGGATCCGGGCCTGCCGAGCCAGCGTCTGCAACGCATCATCGAGCTGAGTCGCACGCCGGTGCTGGTCTGCTCCAAAGCATGCTTTGAACAAGCGCAGACTTTGCTGGATGAATTCAGCTGCGCCAATCGCCCGCGCTTGCTGGTGTGGGAGGAGATTCAGGCGGCAGCGACTTCGGCGCAGAACCTGGGCATTTACAGCGGCCCGGACAACCTCGCCTACGTGATCTACACCTCGGGCTCCACCGGCCTGCCGAAAGGCGTGATGGTCGAGCAGCGCGGGATGCTCAATAACCAGTTGAGCAAGGTGCCGTACTTGGATCTGAGTGATGCCGATGTGATTGCACAGACCGCTTCGCAAAGCTTCGATATTTCGGTCTGGCAGTTCCTTGCCGCGCCGTTGTTCGGAGCGCGAGTGGACATCGTGCCGAACACCATCGCCCACGATCCGCAAGGTTTGCTGGTGCATGTGCAAGCGCAGGGCATCACCGTGCTGGAGAGTGTGCCCTCGTTGATTCAGGGCATGCTCGCCTCGGAGCGCCTGAGTCTTGATGGCTTGCGCTGGATGCTGCCGACCGGTGAAGCAATGCCGCCGGAGCTGGCGCACCAATGGCTGCTGCGTTATCCGGACATTGGTTTGGTCAATGCGTACGGCCCGGCGGAGTGCTCGGACGACGTGGCGTTCTTCCGCGTCGACATGGCCTCGACGCGCGGCAGTTACCTGCCGATCGGCACGCCGACCGACAACAACTTGCTGTACCTGGTCGATGGCGCGCTGGAACTGGTGCCGTTGGGCGCAGTGGGTGAGTTGTGTGTTGCCGGGACCGGCGTCGGGCGCGGTTATGTCAGCGATCCGTTGCGTACGGCGCCGGTGTTTGTACCAAACCCGTTCGGTGCGCCGGGCGAGCGTCTGTATCGCACCGGTGACTTGGCGCGGCGTCGCAGTGACGGTGTGCTGGAGTACGTCGGCCGGGTCGATCACCAAGTGAAGATTCGCGGTTATCGCATCGAGCTGGGTGAGATCGAAGCGCGCCTGCATGAACAGCCGGAAGTGCGCGATGGCGCGGTCGCTGTGCAGGAGGGCGTCAACGGTAAACACTTGGTCGGTTATCTGGTTGCGGCCGATTCAGCACTCAATCCGAGCGAACGCCTGGAGCGGATCAAGCAGCGCCTGCGCGCCGAACTGCCAGAGTACATGGTGCCGCTGCACTGGTTGTGGCTCGAGCAAATGCCGCTGAATGCCAACGGCAAGCTCGACCGCAAGGCCCTCCCGGAGCTGGAGATCGGCCTGTTGCAGAGCCAGGATTATCTGGCCCCGCGCAATGATCTTGAACAGACGTTGGCTGATATTTGGGCCGAGGTGCTGAAGGTCGAAAAGGTCGGTGTACGCGACAACTTCTTCGAGCTGGGCGGGCATTCGTTGCTGGCCACGCAGATCGCCTCGCGGGTGCAGAAAACCCTGCAACGCGATGTGCCGCTGCGGGCGATGTTCGAGTGCAGCACGGTGGAGGAGTTGGCTGAGTACGTCGATGGATTGGCGGCGAGTGATATCACCGAGGAGAAGGTTGATCGGTTGAATGATCTGATGGCGGAGCTGGAGGGCTTCTAGTTCCTTAGCGCCTGCAATGGCCTCATCGCGAGCAGGCTCACTCCTACAGGGGAACGCATTCCAAAATGTAGGAGTGAGCCTGCTCGCGATGAGGCCGGTACATTCATGTACATTTCCAAGGTTGACGATAAAGAACCGGCAGCTCAGTCTGCCGGTTCTCTTTTTTGTCGCGGGGGTGGTCGATGCCTTTTTTCACGGTTGACGGACAAGCGCTGCATTACATTGATCAAGGCACTGGTCCGGCAGTTTTGCTGGCCGGCAGTTATCTGTGGGATCAGGCCATGTGGGCGCCGCAGATCGCCGCGTTATCGCCGCACTATCGGGTGATTGCGCTGGATCTGTGGGGCCACGGTGAGTCGGGACGGTTGCCTGAAGGCACGACATCACTGGATGACATTGCCAGTCAGGCGCAGGCTCTGCTCGATCATCTGGATATCGAACGTGTCACCCTGATTGGCCTGTCGGTCGGCGGCATGTGGGGCGTGCGTCTGGCGTTGTCGGCACCGCAACGGATCAACGGTCTGGTATTGATGGACACCTACGTTGGCGTCGAACCTGAACCCACCCGTCAGCATTACTTCTCGCTGTTCAAGCAAATTGAGGAAACCGGCGAAATCTCCGAGCAACTACTGGATATCGTTGTGCCGATTTTCTTCCGTCCGGGGATCGATCCGCAGTCGGCGCTGTATCAGGATTTCCGCGCGAAACTGGCGGCGTACTCTTCGGATCGGCTGCGCGAAAGCATCGTGCCGATGGGGCGAATCACCTTTGGCCGTGATGACTTGTTGCCACGGTTGGGCAAGTTGAATGCGGCGACCACGCTGGTCATGTGCGGCGATCAGGACAAACCACGGCCACCGTCAGAAGCTAAAGAAATGGCCGAGCTGATCGGTTGCCCGTGGGTGTTGGTGCCGGAAGCGGGGCATATCTCCAATCTGGAGAATCCGCAGTTTGTCACCGAGGCGTTGCTTACCTTCCTCAGCGAGCGCAACCGAATTACCGGGTAATTGCACTTCGCGGGCAAGCTCGCTCCGATACTCGACCGCACCCTGACTGAGGACGCGCGGCTAAAAGCAGGAGCGAGCCGGCTTCGCGCGCAGATCCGCCGATGGGGCCAGCCCAGGCACCGCAAAGCTGAAATCTGAGATACTGCCGCCCGCAAAGACAATCATTAAGGGACTGATGTGGAGCAATTTTACTGGCGCGATCTCAAGGATCTTGAGGACAAGTGGGCCGGCTTGAGCGTTGAAGTCAAACGAGCGAAATCAGCCAAACCTCCGCTGCATCTGCAGAGCGGTAACAACGGTCGGATGAAGCTGATGCTCAACGACATCCCGTTGTTTTGGGGCACCATCGCCACCTCGTATTACGGTGCGTGGCTGGTTCGCAATCCGCAGTCCACTCAACTGGACTCGTCACCGGTTCCTGCCATTGGTGCGGCTGACGTTCAGGAACATTTTGATTTACCCCCTGATGAGCGCATCCGCCACTGGTGCCGTTATTTCATCAACAGGTTGATGGATAATCAGGCGGACTTTCTCTATCCCGGCCATTGGGTGGCGCGTCCTCTGCTGCCCGCTGCTGCCCGCTATACCTACGGCGAAGGCGCAAAGGGCTGGTATTTCTCAACGCCTGCAGAAGCTTCCAGCCATTTGCCGAAATGGTACGCGCGCGGTGACGGCATTCTCGACAATGTGCAGCCGCAAACCGTGCATTGGCTCGATTGGGATCTGGGTCATCTGATCGGCTTGCACACGGTGGATCCATTGGCAGGCCGGATGAAATGGTGGCGTAAAAAAGCCAGGGAAGGCAGCTTGCCGCCCATCTTGCTCTGGTATGTGGGCGCGTTGTGCTCGTACGTGATCATCGATGGCCACTACCGGTTGCAGGCAGCGCTCGACGAGGGCATCAAGCCCGACTTTATCGTTTTGAGCTCCACAGAGGCCCGGCAGGTCAAATTGTGCGAAGACACACAACAGCGAGTGTTCAGCTCACTGATGATGCAAAGCGCAAAAAATCCGGATTTTGATGTGCGAACATTGAATCAGGCGCTGATCAGCACCTTTGATGATCGTCCCTATCACTGGGCGGGTACGCACGCCTGGGCGGGCATCACGTCGGATCAACAGTGGATAGCTGAGGTTACGACGTTCCTGAAAGAGCAGGGGACAACGGAGTATCTGGAGGACATTATCGGCCGAAGCGAATATTGATGGCTCCCGCACTGAGGCGGGAGCCAGTAATCGTTACTTGGGGCCGAGAATCTTCACCAACTTGTCCGGCGAAGGCGCGCCTTGTTGCTGTTGCAACTCACCCTTGTCATCCATGTAGAAAATCGCCGGCGTCGCCTGCAAATCCAGGTCTTCCATCAACTGCATGTTCGCTGCCAGTTTGGTCTGCACGGCCGCCGGAATATCTTTCAGCGCTTTGAGCGAGCTGCCCTTGCCTGCTTTTTCGTGATCCTCCAGGGCCTTGGCCGGATCTTTCGCGGCCAGCAACGCGGCGGATTTGCCCGGGCTGTCCTCGCGGATGATGCCAACCATGATGTGCCGCAGTTGCACCTTGCCGGCCTTGACCCATGGCCGTGCCTGTTCCCAGAACATGTTGCAGTACGGGCAGTTCGGATCGCTGAACAGGTACACCGTGCGCGGTGCATCCTTGTTGCCGTCCTGAATCCAGTTGCTCGCCTCGAATTTGGCCCAGACTTCCTTGGCCATCGGCGCATAGACCAGTTTTTGCAGTGGCTCGCTGCTCAGGTCTTTACCGTCGGCGTCGTACAGATTGCCCAGCAACACGTGTTTGCCATCCGGGGTCAGGTACAGCGCCATGCCGCGATTCTGATACTGCGCCGCATACCCGCGCAGGCCATCGGGGGCGTCGAACTGGCCGACGATTTTCGCGCCTTTGGCTTCGATCTGCTTGATCGCCGCGGGCAGTTCTTCAGCAGCCTGCACCGACGGCAAGTGCAGCAGGGCGGTGCCCAGAGTCAGCGTCAGCAGGTGGCGGAGGCGGGACATGGCAGTTTCCTTGCAGAGGTGGCCGGTGCAGTGGCCGGGTTCGAATTCGGGGTTGGGGTGGCGAAGTTTTCCAGCGCGCGCGCCAGGCTGGCGTTGGACAGCTCACCCAGGTGGCTGGTCAGCAGCCGACCGTCAGGGCTATAGAACAGCGTAGTCGGCAATGCCATGGAACCGACGGCCTGACCCAGCCGACCACTGCGGTCGAACAGCACGTTATTGAGGCTCAGGCCCTGGGTTTCGAGAAACGTCGCCACGCTCTGCATGCTTTCGGCCTGATTGACGAACAGGAAGGTCAGATCCGGGCGTTGTTGCTGAGCGCTTTCCAGCACCGGCATCTCGCGCCGGCACGGCGGGCACCAGGTCGCCCACAGGTTGATTACCAGCGGGCCGCCCTGATAATCGCTGAGCTGGATGGTTTCCCCGGCCGCGTTGCGCAGAGAGATGTCCGGCAGTCGGGTGCCTTGTTCGTAGAGGTTTAACGACAACGTCGCCAACAGCCAGAACGCCACGCCGCTGGCCACGCCAAAACCCAACGGGCGACGCAGCCCTGGACGCCGCCAGCCGCGATACAGGGCGACCAGCAACAGCACGATCACCCCCGGCCAGGCGAGGAAACCACCGTCGCGCAAATCGATGATCTGCCACGGGTCATTGCGATAGTGCGACCAGTACAGCAGCACAAAGGCAATTCGCGCCGCGAGCATGCCCAGCAGAAACAGGCTGAACAATGCTGACTCGGGGTTATCACCGCCACGCTTGGCCACCCGCCACCCGACAAAGGTCGCCAGCGCCAGGGCACTGATCAGCAGCAGGTGGTTAAGCGCGATGGCAAAGGTGCCGAGGGTGAAAGTCAGCATTAATGGGCATCTCGGGTGGCAGTCCAGTGTTGCAGGAACGTCTCGGCGTTGACTTCGCCGGTGATGCGCTGGCTGCGGCGCTCCAGACCATCAGCACCGATCCAGATGAACGTCGGCGGTCCCGGCACTTTGTAGCGGCTGAGCAGTTCAGCGCTGGCGGCATTGTCGTCGGTGACATCAAGCCTGAGCAGGCGCACGTTGCTCAACGCCTGCATCACGTTGTCCTTACCGAACACCTGCTTCTCCATGATCAGGCAAGACTTGCACCAGTCGGCGTAGTAATCGAGCAGCACCCACTGACCCTGAGCCTTGGCGGCATCGAGTTCGCGTTGCAGCGCCGCCGGCTCCTTGATCGTGGTGAACGCTTCATGACCCGAAGGCGCGGCGGCGCCAGCGCGGCCGGCACTGTAGACCTGCAACGGTTGATACGGATCATCGCTGCCGCCCGCCGCACCAATCACCAGCAAACTGCCCCACAGCCCGAGCAGCAGCGAACTGGCGCCGAACAACTGCGCAACGCGGCCAAAACCTTCGGACTGTTTCCAGGCGCAGAACGCGGCGATCAACAGCAGCGCGCCGCACAGGCCCAGCCATAACGACGCATCCAGCACCGGGCGCAACATCACCAGCGCAGTGGCGAGGAAGAAGAATCCGAACACGCCTTTGAGCAGGTTCATCCACGCACCGGGTTTGGGCAGGAAGCCATTGCCAACGGTCACCAGCAACAGCAGCGGCACACCGATGCCGATGCCCAGCGAAAACAGAATCAAACCACCGTGCAGCGCGTTGCCGGTCTGCGCGATATACAGTAAGACACCCGCCAGTGGCGCGGTCATGCACGGGCCGACCAGCAGACCGGACAATGCACCGAGCGCTCCGGCACCGATCACGCTGCCACCGCTGCGACTGCGCGAGGCGTGTTCCAGGCGATCGCGCAGGGCCACCGGCAATTGCAGTTCAAAGAAGCCAAACATCGGCAACGCCAACACCACGAAGATCGCGGCAAAGGTCCCCAGCAGCCATGGATTTTGCAACCATGCCTGCAGGTTCGCGCCGAGCAGCGCGGCAATCACGCCCATCGCTGCATACACCAGCGCCATGCAAATCACATAACTGCCGGCCAGTACAAATCCGCGACGCGGGGTGGCACCACTGCCGACGACCATTCCGGCCAGAATCGGCAGCATCGGCAATGAGCACGGCGCAAATGCCAGCAGCAAGCCGAAACCGAAAAACGCCAGCAAGCTCCAGCCCAACGCGTGTTCTTGCAGGCTGCTGGCCAGGGCTTGATCCGGTGCCTGGTCGTTCGTTGTCGCTGTTGTCGCCGGTGTTGTCGTGGCTGGCGCTTTACCGCCCAGGTCGATGACCCGGGTTTGCGGTGGATAGCACAGGCCGGCATCGGCACAGCCCTGATAGCCGACCTTGATCTGCCCCGTGGCCGAGGCTGGAATTTTAATTTCCAGCCCTTGGCGATAGACCGGTTGCTCACCGAAAAACTCGTCGCTGTGGGATTCGCCTTCAGGCAGCGCGGGCTGTTGCTCTGCGCTCAGCCCTTCGAATTTCAGGCGTTTCTGATACAGGTAATAACCGTCGGCGATTTGCCAGAACAACTGGGTCTCACCGGATTCCAGGCGCTCGGATGTCAGCACGAATGCCTGGTCGACCAGGAGAAACTCCGGTTTTGTCTCAAATGGATTGTTCCCGGCCTGGGCCAGGCTGGAGATCAGCAGAGCAAACAAAAGAAAAAAATGACGCATGGAGGAGCCTTGTCCCTGTGCAAGTGAGGTGCACAATGGGCGGCGGCGATTAACCGATGATTAACCGCCACGCCCTTGTCGCTGTGACGTTCGGGGCATAATGTCAGCTTAATCGGCCAACTGCCTAATCGGCTTTTTTCTACGGGACTCACCATGCACGTACTGGTTTGCGAAGACGATGAGCTGATTGCCAGCGGCATCGTTGCCGGTCTCACGGCTCAGGGTTTGACCGTTGAGCACGTCAACACCGCATCGAAAGCGCGGGCGATGCTCAAGGTTGCCGAATTTGACGTGATGGTGCTCGATCTCGGCTTGCCCGACGAAGATGGCCTCAAGTTGCTGCAACAACTGCGGCAGAGCGGCCTGGAAATTCCGGTGCTGATTCTGACCGCGCGCGACTCGGTCACCGACCGCGTTGACGGCTTGCAGGCCGGGGCTGACGATTACCTGCTCAAACCGTTTGATCTGCGTGAACTGTTCGCCCGCCTGCAAACCCTGTTGCGCCGGGTCGCCGGGCGCAGCGTCAACCTGATCGAGCATGGCGCACTGACGTACGACCCGAGCAGCCGCGAAACCACGCTGGCCGGGCAACCGGTGGACCTGTCGCGTCGCGAGCAGTCGCTGTTGCAGGCGCTGCTGCACAATCGTGGCCGGGTGCTGTCCACCGAGCAATTGAAGGACAGTGTCTACGGCTTCAACGATGAACTGGAAAGCAACGCGCTGAACGTGCACATCCATCACCTGCGCAGCAAGCTGGGCAAAGGCATCGTCGAAACCGTGCGCGGTCTGGGCTATCGCCTTGGCCCGGCCGACGGTGGAGATCAAGGCAAGTGATGAGTCTGCGACTGCGCCTGAGCCTGACCCTCGGCGCTGCATTTGCGCTGATCTGGGCGCTGGCGGCGGCCTGGATGCTCAGTGACCTGCGCAATCAGATGATGTTTTCCCTCGACCAGCGTCTGGTGGCCTCGGCGCGCATGGTCGCCGGGCTGCTGGAACAGTTGCCGACGCTGCCGAGCAAAGGCGAGGGCACGCATTTCAGTGCCGAACAACTGAATATCCCCGGTGGCATGGCCTGTCAGGTCAGCTCCTTGCGTGGGGAAATTCTTGCGCGCAGCCACAACAATCCCGAACAAGCGCTGGAAGCCGAGAAAATGGGCTTCCATGACCAGATGATCGACGGTGCACCGTGGCGCAGCTTCACCCTCGCCCGGGGCGATGTGCGCATTACCACAGCCGACCGGCAGATCGAGCGCGAGGCGCTGAACATGTCGATCCTGCTGGCAGCGTCGGTGCCGGTGGGCGTGGCGCTGCTCGGTTGTCTGTGCCTGTTGTGGCTGGGTATCGGCCAAGGGCTGGCGCCGCTCAACCGTCTACGTGAAGCGTTGATGCGGCGCAATGCCGACTCGCTTGAGCCGTTGCAGATCCAGACCTTCCCCAGCGAATTGAAGCCGCTGCTTGAAACGCAAAATCAGTTGTTTCAACGCATCGGCAAAACCATCGAGCGCGAGCGGCGCCTGACCGGTGACGCGGCGCATGAACTGCGCAGCCCGCTGACGGCGATCAAGACCCACCTGCAAGTTGCGCGCATGACCGATGGCAGCGCCCGCGATCAGTCGCTGGCGCGGGCCGAGGAGGGCGCCGATCGCTTGCATCGCACCCTCGAACAGTTGCTGTTGCTGGCGCGGGTCGAGGGTAGTCTGTCGTTCGATGACGGTTCGCAGTGCAGCGCCGAGCAAGTGGCACGCCTGGCCATTCAGGACGCCACCGGTGGCGAGCACCAGCGCATCAAACTGCAACTGCCGACCGGACTTTCCGTTGCACCGCTGCAAATGCCGGCGGTGCTGTCGATTGCGGCGCTGCGCAATCTGCTCGACAACGCCCTGCGCCATACGCCAGAAAACTGCGCGGTTGAGCTGAGCCTGGAAACCATTGGCAACCGTGTGCGGTTTGTCGTGCGCGACCATGGCCCGGGGATTGCGGCGGATGATCTGCAACACCTGACCCAACGCTTCTGGCGCAACGGCCAGAGCACCGGTTGCGGCCTTGGCCTGGCGATTGTTCAGGCGATCGTCCAGCGCTGCGACTGCGCCCTGCATTTCGACAGCCGCCCGGATGGCCTGAGTGTCGAGCTGACCATGCCATTGCAACCTGTCTGATTCCAGTAGAGCTTGTGTAGGAGCTGCCGAAGGCTGCGATCTTTTGATTTTGTTTTTCAAGATCAAGATCAAAAGATCGCAGCCTTCGGCAGCTCCTACAGGAAATCGCGCCAGACACATCAAATGTAACTTTTCGACATTCGCTATCCGGCAGAGGTGGGGGTAAGGTCAACGCAGCTTTGACTCAATGGATTGAGGGAATTGCGCCATGGAAGCACCCATCTGCATTCGTCCCGCCACACTGGCCGACGCCGGCATCATCAGCCGCATCATCGAACGTTCGATCCGTATCGGTTGTGCGCTCGACCACCGTAACGATCCGACACGGGTCAGCACCTGGATCACTCAGCAATCCGCCGACTTCATCAGCGCCCGCCTCGCCGACCCGCACTTCTATTTATGCATGGCTTTACTGGCGGACAAACCGGTCGGTGTCGGCATGGCACAGGCCAGTGGTGACATTTCCCTGTGTTACGTGCAGCCGGAATCCTTTCGCCGGGGCGTCGGGCGCGCGTTGATGCACGATCTGGAAGGCTGGTTGCGGGTTCGCGACGTTGCTCAAGCGAATCTCAACAGCACGCGCACCGGCCGTACTTTTTATCGCCGTCTGGGCTATCGCGAGTCAGCGCCGCCCGTCGAATACCAAGGCGTGCAGACCCTGCCCATGCACAAGTCGTTGGCAGCGCCGGCCTGACAACACGATCACGGGCTAAATCCTCAGGCCCCTTAAGCGTTTCCAGAACAGGAAAACCTGCAAGTGCGCCCCGCGATCGGAATGCGCACCTGTCCGGTGTGCTGTTTTGGTCACTATCCATAGCCAATTGAGGGGTCGAGAGATGTCAGTCGCCACCAGCCTTATCGAAGAGTCGTCGGCCCGGGTTACCTCGGCGCCGGCCGAAACGCTGTACCAGTTCAATGAATCGCCATTGCTGGCTCGTCAGGCCCGGCAGGAGTCCAACGCGCGCAGCTATCCACGACGCATTCCATTGGCACTGAAGCGCGCCAAAGGCCTGTATGTCGAAGACGTTGAAGGGCGCACGTTCGTCGACTGCCTCGCCGGGGCCGGCACGCTGGCGCTGGGGCACAACCACCCGGTGGTGATCGAAGCGATCCAGCAGGTACTGGCCGATGAATTGCCATTGCATACCCTCGACCTGACCACGCCGGTCAAGGATCAGTTCGTCCAGGACCTGTTCGGCCTGCTGCCATCTGCCCTCGCGGCTGAAGCGAAAATCCAGTTCTGCGGCCCGACCGGTACCGATGCCGTGGAAGCAGCATTGAAGCTGGTACGCACGGCGACCGGGCGCAGCACCGTGCTGTCGTTCTCCGGTGGTTATCACGGTATGAGCCAGGGCGCGCTGAGCCTGATGGGCAGCCTGGGGCCGAAAAAACCGCTAGGTGCGTTGCTCAGCAATGGCGTGCAGTTCATGCCGTTCCCGTATGACTACCGTTGCCCGTTCGGCCTTGGTGGCGCGGCGGGCGTGAAGGCTAACCTGAGCTATCTGGAAAACTTGCTCAACGACCCGGAAGCCGGCGTGCAACTGCCCGCAGCGGTGATCGTCGAAGCGGTGCAGGGCGAGGGCGGTGTGATTCCGGCGGACATCGAGTGGTTGCGCGGCTTGCGCCGGATCACCGAAAAGGCGGGTGTGGCGTTGATCGTCGACGAGATCCAGAGCGGTTTCGCCCGCACCGGCAAGATGTTTGCCTTCGAACACGCCGGTATCACCCCGGATGTGGTGGTGTTGTCCAAAGCCATCGGCGGCAGCCTGCCGTTGGCCGTGGTGGTCTATCGCGACTGGCTCGACACCTGGCAGCCGGGCGCGCACGCCGGCACGTTCCGTGGCAATCAAATGGCCATGGCGGCAGGTTCTGCGGTGATGCGTTATCTGGTTGAGCACAAGGTCTGCGAACACGCTGCTGCCATGGGCGAGCGCCTCAGCGAGCACCTGCGCATCCTGCAACGGGACTTCCCGCAATTGGGCGACATTCGTGGTCGCGGCCTGATGCTCGGCGTCGAGCTGGTCGAGCCGAACGGCACACCGGATGCGCTCGGTCATCCGCCGGCGTTCGCACGACTGGCGCCGCTGGTCCAGCGCGAATGCCTCAAGCGTGGGCTGATTCTGGAGCTGGGCGGTCGGCATGGCGCAGTAGTACGTTTCCTGCCGCCGCTGGTGATCACTGCCGCCGAAATCGACCGTGTCGCAGAAATCTTTGGCCGTGCTTTGGCCGCTGCCACCGCTGCGCTGTAAATTTTTCGCCGCGCCGAACGTTCTTTCTACATACCCGGCTGCACTCAGCGTGCAGCCCACCCTTATAACGATGGAGAACCAGCATGACGTCAGTATTCGACCGCGAGGACATCCTCTTTCAGGTCGTGGTCAACCACGAAGAGCAATACTCGATCTGGCCGGACTACAAAGCCGTGCCGCAAGGCTGGCGCACCGTGGGCAAGAGCGGCCTGAAAAAGGAATGCCTGGCCTATATCGAAGAAGTCTGGACCGACATGCGTCCGCTGAGTCTGCGTCAGAAGATGGAAGCCCAGGCCGCCGCGCAATAAGCGGCCGGGCAAAAAGAAACCCGCTGGACTGGAAACCGTCAGCGGGTTTTTTCATTCCTTAGGTTTGTGTTGGCCGGGCTGGCCTCATCGCGAGCAGGCTCACTCCTGCATTTGGAATGCGCTCGCCCTGTAGGAGTGATCCTGCTCGCGATGAACGATAACGCGGTTCCGGCTGAAACTAAGCCCCGCTCAAACCCTCAAGCAACAAATCCACATTGCCTTCCAGCTCCGCCACCGGATCTACCGCATCGGTACTCAACACCACCAAACGACTGCCTGACTCGGCAATTGCCGCTTTCACCGACTCCGATGGCTGCCGATGATGCAGCACCACCGCCACATCATTGTCCTTGAGCGTCGCCGTCAGTTTTTTCAGATCCTGCGGCGTCCATTCCGCATCAGGGCGTGGATCCTCGCCGATCAGTTCCAGATTCAGACTACCGATCAGATAACCAAAGTGATCACTCAAACTCATCACACTCAGATTGTCGGCGCTGGCCAACCGCGCCTCGCTGTCGGCGCTGAGCTTCAGCAAACGCTGCTTCAACGTCGCCAGATTCGCCTCGATCGCAGGCTTGGCGCTAGGTGCCAGGCGCACCAGATCCGCCGCCATCACGTCCGCCATGCGCCCCATGTTGTTGCTCGCCAGCCACGGTTGACTGTTCAAACCATCAACCTTCAGATCCGGTTGCACGGCAATGCCCGGGAGGGCGCCGTCGACCGGGCGCGCCGCATCAACTTCAACGATGCGAATATTGCTGCGACGGGCGATCGGGTACAGCGGATCATCGGCCCACAGTGAACGCACGCCAATGACCGCGTCCGCTCCGGTTGCCAGTTTGCTCAGCGCCGGCGCACCGCGACCGGTGAAATACGCGGTCTGGCGACTGCCCGGCAAATTGGCGGGGGCTGCACGTTCCAGACTGACGTCAGTGCCTTTGAGCAGCACTTCGCCCAAGCCATACGTGATCGGCAACGAGGCCAGCACTCGCAGCGGTTTAGTGTTTTCGGCGGCCATCAACGGCGTGCAGATCACACCGCACAGGGTCATGGCCAGGGTCAGTTTGCGCAGTGAAAAACTCATTTATCCAAGATTCCCTTTCAGACTCGGGACAACCCCGCGCGCAATGGCGGCGAGGGCGAAGGCAATGCCGGCGACCAGAATGATCGCGGCGCCGGACGGAATCGGCAGATCAAACACGATCGGCGCGAGGATCCCGCACAGTGTGCTGACCGTGGCGATCAACACCGAGCACCAGAAGAAGCCCTTGAGCGACTGGCTGAGCAAACGTGCCGCCGCCGCTGGAATCACCAGCAGCGCGCCGACCAGAATCGCGCCGATGACTTTCACTGCTGCGACGGTGATCAGCGTCACCAGAATCACGAACAGATAGTCCAGGGTCTTCACCGCCACCCCGCGCACCGCCGCCAGTTGCGGGTTGAAACTGGCGAGCATGATGCGGTTGTACAGTGGCAAGGCCAGGGCCATGACCAGCGAACCGACGATGGCCAATACCGCCAGATCGTTGCCGTTGACCGTGAGTACCGAACCGAACAGTACGTTCTCGAGAATGTGCACATTGATCTTGCCCGCCAGAATCAGCAGCAGGCTTGCGCCCAGTGCCAGTGACACCGAGAGGAATACGCCGATCAAAGTGTCCGGTGCCAGACCGGTACGGTTGCGCAGGTAATTGAGCAGGATGCCGAACAGCAGGCAGTAGCCGAACAGACTGCCGTAGGGCCCGGTGTAAGGTTCGCCGAGCAGAATGCCGATGGCTACACCGGTGAGCGCCGCATGACCCACCGCTTCGGAAAAAAACGCGAAGCGCTTGACCACTACCAGAGTGCCAAGGCCGCCGAGTACCGGGCCGATCAACAGGCCGGCAAGCAACGCATTGACCACAAAACCGTAGGCCAGCGCTTCCGGCAGATAACCGGACGAGGCCCAGCCTTGCACCATCAAACGAAAGGCTTCGTAACTCATCAGGCAGCGCTCCGTGGATGGGTCGAGAACAAGGTCAGCAGACGTTCCGGGGTCAGCGCCTCTTGCGGTGAGGCATCGAACAGCACGCGGCGGTTTAGACCAGTGACACGGCTGGCCAGACGCCCAACCGCTTCCAGATCGTGCTCGACCCACAGCACGGTGATGCCCGCTGCACGCCAATCGCCGAGCAGACGTTCGAACACTTGAATCCCAGCTTCATCAAGGGCCGACATCGGTTCATCCAGCACCAGCAATTGCGGCGCCGGAATCAAACCTTGGGCGAGCAGCACCCGCTGCCGCTCACCGCCAGACAGCGCGCCCATGCGGCGCTTGCGTTTGTCCTGCATGCCGACGCGTTCCAGCGCTTCACCAATGGCGCCGGCGTAACGCTTGCTCAAACCGAGAAACGCCGGACGTCGCTGGCACATGGCAGCCATGAAATCGTCGACGGTCATCGGCAGACCGCGATCGAATTCCAGCGCCTGCGGTACATAACCGATGGTGCCGGGTTCGCCGGGCCATTGCAGGCTGAGCTGGCCCTGATGGGGCATTTGCCCGAGCAGGGTCTTGATCAGCGAACTCTTGCCGCCACCGTTGGGGCCGACCAGAGCATGTACGCTGCCGGGCTGCACCTGGAAGGTGACGTTATCCAAAATCGTCGTGCGCCCCAGCGTCAGACAAACCTCCGCAAAATCCAGCGTCGGCCCGCAGGTCTGTGGGAGCGACGGTGCGACGATTCGACCTGCTCGCGAATGCGGCGTGTCATTCAATACAGATGTTGGCTGATCCGGCGCCTTCGCGAGCAGGCTCGCTCCCCCAGGGGACTGGAGTTCGGTCGAGATCGTTTCTCTGGAAGTCATGCGCCAGACTCCTGAATCGCCCGCACCACGGTGTTGAGGTTGCCGGTCATTTCCTTTTCGTACTTGTCGGCGGTGTATTCGCCGTAGGAAATGTGCGACAGCGGATACAGCTTGACGCCAGACTCACGCTGAATGGTGTCGACGTAAGTGGACGGGAAATCCATCTCCGAGAAGATCACTTTCACGTCCAGTTCACGCAACTGGTCGATGGTCTTCTTCAACTGGCTTGGGCTCGGCTCGATACCGTGGGCCGGCTCGACCACGGCGGTCACTTCCAGGCCGAACTCACGCAGCAGATAGTCGTAAGCCGCGTGCACCGTGGCCACGCGCAGTTCCGCGTTCGGCGCTTGCGTCAGTTTTGCCAGCGCGTCGGCGCGCATCTGCCGCAGGCGTTTGCCGTAGGCGCGGGCGTTCTGGGTGTAGGTCTTGGCGTTGTCCGGATCGAGTTTGCCCAGTTCGCGAGCAATGTTGTTGACCTGGGCAATAGAAGCGCTGATCGACAGGAACGTGTGCGGGTTCACCACTTTGCCGGCCCCGCGTGCGGCGACCCCGGTGGCCGCCAGCAACGGCACGTTTTCGTTGGCTTCGATGGTTTTGATGTTTGGCGTTTCGCTGGCGGCGATCATGCGGTCGGCGAAGTCGTCATGGCCAACGCCGTTGAGCACGATCACATCCAGCCCGCTGATGCGTTTGATGTCTTCGGCCCGTGGCTCGTAGGCATGCGGGTTGAAACCGGCCGGGATCAGCGGCACCACCTCGGCCTTGTCGCCGACGATGTTGGCCACATAGCTGTAGTAAGGGTGCAGGGTGATGCCAATGCGCAGGCGTTTGGCCTGATCGGCGCTGGCCAAAGGGCGCAGCAGACAGGCACACAGGCCCAATAAAAAGAGGCGTAACAATGGACGGCGTGGCGATGAAATAGACATGGGCAAGCGGTCTTCTCTCGGAGGAGGGCGAGGAATCAATGGCGATGTTCGCGGGTAACCCCGGCATCGTATTGCGCGACGATCTGTTTCCAGCCGGCAGCGGACAGCGCCGCCGCAGTGAGTTGCGCCGGGGCTTGAGCGGCAGCATCGCGGCTGAGCCAGATGTCCGGCGCAGCCTTGTCATCGGCGCTGAGCAGCATCACAAACGAACCGGCGACGGCCGGATTCTGGCTTTGGCCGAAATACGCGGCGTCCGCCAGCAATTGCCAGGCATGACCGCCGCGGCTGACCGAACTCGCATCCTGGGCAAATGGCGCAAACCCTTCGTCGGCCAGATTCTGCGGCGTCGGCAGCGCTTGTTGTTCCTCGCGCAGCAAGCGGATTTCATCGAGGGTCACCCGCAGGTCGGCATAGATGCCTTGCTCGGCAGCACTGAGGTCGCGGCGTGCGTCGAGCTGGTTAGTCGCCACTGGCTCGGGCTCATGGGAAACCCCGCGCCACGCGACCACAGAACCTGCGACCGCGAGGATCAACAGGCACAACAGCAGCACATTGAGGGTTTCATGACCGGCACCGGCCGGACGCACGATTTGTCGAGTGGGCGTACTCATGGGGCTTCGATATCCGCTTGGTCGATTTCCACCACGTGGCCCGGGCCCGCGTCGAACAGCACGTAAAATTCGCTGCCGGGTTTCTTGAACGTCAGTGTGGAATCGGCGCCGAGTTTGCCCGGCACCAGAATGGTTTCGTCGTAACCGATCACATCGAGGGTCACCCCCGGCGCGCCGCTGCCGTCGGAGAACCCGCCGGTGCATTTGATCTGCTCGGCGTCGATGGCTTTACATTCGCACATCGGGTTGTGAGCCAGCGCACTGGCGCTGAAACCGGCGCACAGCACCAGCAGCACGGCCTTCAGGCGCAGGCGGGAAGGGCGTTGGGAACAAGTCATGGTTTGACTCCTTGTTTGTTCAGCCAGGCGAAGGTGGCGGGGGAGGCCTGACTCAGGGGAATCGAAGCCTGATGCATGCTGCCGTCCCAGCCTTCCATGGTGATCCACAGTTCGGCGTCGGGTCTGGTCTTCTCCGGGATCGGCATCTGCGTGCCCATGCGGTATGGCGTGCCAAAGAAAATCGTACCGGCGGCGCGCAGGCTGCGTGGCTTGCCGATGCGCAGGTAGGTGGCCTTGACCTGCTCGACACAGGCATCGCAAAGGGCGGCGCTGAAGTCTTTCATGTAGCCGGCCGGGCCAGTGAGCACCGGCGCTTCGTTGCGCAGTTCGGCCAGGCGCAGGCTCCACGGGCCAACCTGGATATTGCCGATTTCATGTTGGCCCAGCCCGCTGTCACCGCGAAACAGAGAGGCGTCGGCGAAGTATTTGGGCATGAACCCCAGCGGGATCAACAGCAGCAGGACATTGATGTGGAAGCGCCATTTGTGCCAGAAACGCGCGAGTCGAGAAGGCTGTGCCTTGGTGATTGATTTGCTCACAGGCTGGCCTCCGAGGTTTCACGGCTCATCGCCGGTTGTGCCTTGAGGCGGTGTTTCTTGTCTTCGCGCTTCAACGCGTTGGCGGTGGCCAGCGCGGTGCGTTTGGTCCAGATCAACAAGCCGCTGAGGATCATCATGCTCAGGATCAAACCGAAGAAGAACCAGATCAGCTTGATCCAGATGCCGCCGAAGTCGCCGGTGTGCAGTGGCCGCATGGACTCGGTGACGAACTCCAGCGACGAACGATCGGACAGAAGCCGTGAAGCGGCGATGTCGCCGTTGTACGGATTGAGCGTGGCGGTCTGGAACATCAACGGATACCAGCCGCGCCCACCGACGCTCATGTGGCTGTAGGCATTGCCCGGCAGGCTGACGAAGCTGGCTTCCAGCCCCGGAATCTTCTCTTGCGCGAGCTCGACGGCACGGTCCAGGCTGATCCGTGGCGGCGGTGTGCCGGCGGCAGAGATCGGCACGCTCTCGCGGGACATGGCCGGAATGATCGGCTCGCTGGAAATGGCGATCTGGTTGTCGAACAGAATCGCCCGAATCAGAAACCAGATCCCGGTGATGGAAATCACCGCAATGAACCAGATCGACCAGATACCGCACAAGCGATGGAAGTCACCCCAGAAGATCCGCGCGCCGTGACGCACGCGCAGGGTCGGACGCAGAAAACCTTTCCAGAAGCGCTTGTAGACCACTAGACCTGTGATCAGCGACACCAGCATCGGCACGCCGAGGAACGACACCAGATACCAGCCCCAACTGAAACCGTTGGTGAACGGCACCAGCCACCAGCCATGCAGGGCGCGGGTGAAGGCCTTGAAATCGAACGTCGGGGCAGGGCCCTGAATCACCCCGGTGTAAGGATTGACGTAGACCGTCTGCGAACGACCGTCCGGATAGCTGACCGCAACGTCGAGGGCGAAGTGGGATTCGTCGGGACGACTGATACTTTCAACGATGGTCTGTGGTTCGGCTGTTTTGATCGCTGCCATGATCTGGTCATAGCTGAGCAGCGGCGCATCGTCCGCAGGCTGGCTGGCGCGCATCTGCGGGTTGGCCAGCCAGACGATTTCCTGGCTGACCACCGCCAGCGTGCCGGTGACACAGACGATCAGGACAAAGAACCAGATCGGTAACGCCAGCCAGCTATGAACGAGGAACCACAGTTTGGAGCGGGATTTCTTCGACATGATTGCGCGTCTTTATAGCGGTGAAAGGGCGCGTGGCTACGGGCTTCGCAGCACGGCAGACCCCGAAAGACCGAACGTGGCTTTTGCCTACGCGAACGGCCTGCATCTCTATAGGACGAATGAGCGGGACAAATCCCGAAAGGTGATATGAAAGCAAATGTTTCCCAATTCCCCGCTCACCACAAATCCCTTTGTGGGAGCGAGCCTGCTCGCGAAAGCGCCGGGTCAGTCACTTTATCCGTTGCCTGATCCACCGCTTTCGCGAGCAGGCTCGCTCCCACAGGGCTTTGCTGCGTACAGGGGATCAAACACGATTCATGATCCACGCCATCACTGTCTGCCAATTGATGGCCGACCCGCGCTCCCTATGATGGGAATCACCTGATTTCCCTGAGTGAGCGCCTTGATGACCGCCAGAACCCTCTATGACAAACACATCGATTCGCACACGGTGTGCCGCCTCGACGATCAGGGTCATGTCCTGTTGTATATCGATCGTCAGGTGATCAACGAATACACCAGCCCGCAGGCTTTCAGCGGTTTGCGCGCGGCCGGGCGCGACGTCTGGCGGCCGGGCACGGCGCTGGCGGTGGTCGATCACGTCAACCCGACCACGCCTGTGCGCATCGCAGTAATGCCCGACGCCGGCGGCGCGCGGCAAGTGTCGTATCTGGCGGAGAACTGCCGGGACTTCGGCATCGAGTTGCTGGACATCCTCGACAAGCGTCAGGGCATCGAGCACGTTATCGCCCCCGAGCAGGGCTTTATTCTGCCTGGCATGGTCATTGCCGCTGGCGACAGCCACACCACCACCTATGGCGCACTCGGTGCTTTCGGTTTCGGCATCGGCACCTCCGAGATCGAACACCTGCTGGCTTCGCAGACGCTGGTCTACAAACGACTGAAAAGCCTGCGCGTGACCGTCGACGGCGAGTTGGCGCCGGGTTTGACCTCGAAAGACGTGATCATGGCCCTGATCGGCCGCATCGGTGCTTCCGGGGCCAGCGGTTACGCGATCGAATTCTGCGGCTCGACCATTGATGCCCTCAGCGTTGAAGCGCGCATGACCATTTGCAACATGGCTGTCGAGGCTGGAGCGCGCGGCGCATTCATGGCCCCGGATGACAAAGTCTTCGCCTATCTCAAGGGCAAGCCGCGAACGCCGCAAGGAGAGCTATGGGAACAAGGCGTGAAGAAGTGGCGCGAACTGCGCAGTGATCCCGGTGCGCTGTTTGACCGCGAGATTCACCTTGACGCCAGCGTCCTGGAACCGATGGTCACCTGGGGCACCAGCCCCGATCAGGCAGCTGCAATTGGTGCGCGGGTACCAGATCCGCAAGCGATCAGCGATCCGATCCTGCGTCAGGACATGCGCCGCGCCCTCAACTATATGGGCCTCGAAGCGGGCATGGCGCTCAGCGACATTGTTATCAGCCACGCCTTTATCGGCTCGTGCACCAACGCGCGGATAGAAGACCTGCGCGATGCCGCCAGCGTCGTGCGCGGTCAGCAAGTGGCCGGACATGTGCGGGCGATGATCGTCCCCGGCTCCAGCGAAGTTCGCGCTCAGGCCGAGGCCGAAGGGTTGGCGCAGATCTTTATCGATGCCGGTTTTGAATGGCGTCAGTCTGGCTGCTCGATGTGCCTGGCGATGAACGACGACGTACTTGCGCCCGGCGACCGCTGCGCGTCGAGTACCAACCGCAATTTCGAAGGCCGTCAGGGCGCCGGTGCGCGCACTCATTTGATGAGCCCGGCCATGGTCGCCGCCGCTGCGATCTGCGGTCGACTCACCGATATTCGCCAATTTGGAGAACGCCCATGAGCCTGCAACCCTTCACCCACATCAGCGGTCGGGCCGCACCGTTACTGGCGGCCAACGTCGACACGGACGTGATCATGCCAAAACAATTCCTCAAAGGCATTGATCGCCAAGGACTCGATCGCGGGCTGTTTTTCGATCTGCGGTTTCTGCGCGATGGCAGCCCCGATCCCGATTTTGTGTTGAACAAACCGACATGGCAGGGCGCGAGTTTTCTAGTAGTCGGAGCGAATTTTGGCTGCGGTTCCAGCCGCGAACATGCGGTTTGGGGCTTGCAGCAGATGGGCATCCGCGCGTTGATCGGCAGCAGTTTTGCCGGGATCTTCTACGACAATTGCCAGCGTAACGGGGTGTTGTTGATCACCCTGGATGAAGCGCAGGTGCAACGCATCGGACAGCTTGTCGGTCAGGCTGAAACGGCGCGGATCAGTATTGATCTGGAGGCGCAGCGGATTAGTCTTGCGGATGGCAGCGTAATCGACTTTCAGATCGACACCCTGCGCAAGACTGCGTTGATCCTCGGTCTGGATGCTATCGGCAGTACCTTGCAACGGCGCGAGCAGATCAAAACCTTCGAACGCCAACATCTGGCCAACAACCCTTGGTTAGGCTGAACGCATAACCTGTGGGAGCTGGCTTGTCGGAACGCCGCATCGCAGCGATGAGGCCGGCACTTCCAGCATTTGTGTTGGCTGAGCTGACGCCATCGCTGCGATACGGCGTTCCGACAAGCCAGCTCCCACAGGTTTTTGTGGTGTTTTGAGCTATAGCGACAGGCTTTTGAAATGCGCCTGCAAAAACTCCACACACGCGCGCAACTTCCCCGAATGCGCCAGCCGCGTCGGGTACACCGCCCAGACATTGGCACTCTGGCCGTAATCCTCCAGCACCTGCACCAGGCGTCCTTGCTCCAGCAACGGCTTCACATCCCACAACGACCGCAACAAAACCCCACGTCCATCCAGCGCCCATTGCAAAACGATTTCGCCGTTGTTTGATGACAATGGCCCGCTGACTCGCACGCTCTCTTGCCCGCCATCGCGATCCAGATTCCAGATCCCAAAGGCGTTGTCGCGCTCCTTGATCACCAGGCAATCGTGCTGTTGCAGTTCGTCCAGCGTCTGCGGTGTGCCGCGACGTTGCAGATAACCGGGAGCGGCGCACAGCACCCGCCGGTTACTGACCAGGCGTCGACCGATGTGCTGGCCGGGCAGGTCATCGCCGACGCGGATCTCCAGATCGAAGCCTTCGTTGATGATGTCCACCACCCGGTCAAACAGGTCGAGGCGAATCTCCAGTTCTGGATAACGTTCGGCCAGCAACGACACCGCCGGGGCTACGTGATTGCGACCGAAACCGAAACTGCTGCAAATGTGCAAACGCCCACGCGGGCTGCCGTGGGCGTCGGAGAGTTCATCGTGCAACTGCTGGAAATCATCGAGAATGCGCAACGCCCAGCGCTGCACGCGCTCACCGTCCTCGGTCAGCGAGACGCGACGGCTGGTGCGGTGCAACAGACGCGTGGCGAGGGTGGTTTCGAGAATCTGGATGCGTTTGCTGACGTAGGCCGGTGACAGGCCCAACTCATCCGCTGCAGCGGCAAAGCCGTTCTTGCGGATTACGGTGAGCAGTACGCGCAGGTCTTCGGGCAGGGGCACGGTGTCTTTCTTCTGGGACATGTCAAAAACGAACACTGGCGGCAGAAGCCGCCAGCATAGCACCGAGATCCAGTGTTTCCGGTCAGCGCAGAAAGGCCAGTGCTTCGGCGAGCAACCGTTCGGGGACTTCTTCGGCAATGTAATGGCCAGCGGGCAATGCCTGACCGCTGACGTTCGACGCCACTTGCTGCCATTCCTTGAGCGGATCGAAGCAGCGCCCGACCGTACCTTCGGCGCCCCACAACACGCGCAGCGGTAGATTCAGCTGATGCCCGGCGGCGATGTCGGCGCGGTCGTGCGCAAGATCGATGCCGGCGCTGGCGCGATAGTCTTCGCAGATGCCGCGAGCGCTGCCCGGTCGTTGCAGGCAGCGCAGGTATTCGCCAAAGGCTTCATCGGTAAACGGCTTGAGTCCGGCGCTGCGGCTGCCCATCACGCTGCGCAGATAGCCTTCCGGATCCGCTTCGATCAGGGTTTCCGGCAGTGGTGCCGGGCGGATCAGGAAGAACCAGTGCCAATACGCGCGGGCAAAGGCTTCGTTGGTTTGCGTATACATCGACAGGGTCGGGGCGATGTCGAGCAGCATCATGCGCTGCACGGCGTTCGGGTGATCAAGCGCGAGACGATGGGCGACCCGCGCGCCACGGTCGTGAGCGAGAATCGAAAACTGCTCGAAGCCCAGCGCCTGCATCAACTCGACATTGTCGCGGGCCATTTCGCGTTTCGAGTAATGGGCGTGCAGCTCATCAGCGGCCGGGCGACTGCTGTCGCCGTAACCGCGCAGGTCGGCGGCGACCACGGTGAAGTGTTCGGCCAGTTGTTCGGCAATCTTGTGCCAGATCACATGGGTCTGCGGGTGCCCGTGCAACAGCAACAGGCCCGGGCCGCTGCCGCCGAGGCGGTAGGCAATGTCGACGCCGTTGACGTGACGCTGGTCTTTGCGGAATCCGGCAAACATCGGGCTGATCCTTTTTCAGGGTTCTGGTTGGCTGCATCCTGAAATCGTCCGGCGTTCGCGGCAAGGGGCAAAGCGTGGTGGGCAGGTTCATGAAGTGTGATGGGTGTTGATAGTTATGGCCTCATCGCGAGCAGGCTCACTCCTACAGTTGGAATGCGTTCCCCTGTAGGAGTGAGCCTGCTCGCGATAGTGCCAGTCCAGACACTGAGATGCTCAACCCTGCTGAAACATCTCCATCGCCCGCTGCTTGATCTGTTCCTCGGTCAGATCCTCCTTGCGCGAGGCCAGAAACCACAGATGCCCATACGGATCCTTCAATGTTCCGCTGCGATCACCGTAAAACTGATCCTTGACCTCGGACACCGTCGTCGCCCCCGCGTCCAGCGCTCGCTGAAAGGACTTGTCGACATCGGTTACGTACAGATGCAAACCAACTGACACGCTTTTATCGGGATTGCTCAACGGTCCCTGATCGCACGGCGAGCCGAGCATGATCGCGCTGTCGCCAATGCGTAGTTCGGCGTGACCGATGCCGCCGTCAGGCATGGCCAGGCGCATGACTTCGGTGGCGCCGAAGGCTTTTTTATAGAAATCGATGGCCTCGGCCGCTTTGTGGATGCCGAGATACGGGGTAATGCTGTGATACCCCTCGGGAATGGGTTTGACGCTCATGACGTTCTCCCTGAATTGTTGTTCTATGGGACAGGACTCCACCGGATTTGTGGAAGATTCACTATAGAACCGTCCTCGCCGTGCAGGTTTTTGCCCGACGAGCAGTCAATCCTTTGGAAAGTGCGGCCCCGGGCCTTGTTCGCCGAGTACATCGCCCTGATTGCGCAGCGGGCAAGCCTCCATCGACAAACACCCGCAACCGATGCAGCCATTGAGCCGGTCACGCAGTAGCGTCAGTTGTTCGATCCGTTCATCCAACTCTCGGCGCCATTGCTCCGAGAGGATTTTCCAGTCGGCCGCGCTGGGCGCACGATCATCCGGAAGGATTTTCAGCGCCTCGCCAATCTCCGCCAATGGAATCCCCAGCCGCTGCGCGACTTTGATCAACGCCACCCGGCGCAGCACTTCGCGCGGATAACGGCGCTGATTGCCGGCATTGCGCTGGCTCTTGATCAAGCCTTTGGACTCATAAAAGTGCAGGGCGGTGACGGCGACACCGCTGCGCGCCGCGACTTCGCCGACTGTTAACTGCTTGTGCACATTTTCTTTGCTGATCATCTGCAGACAGCTCTTGACCTTGACTTAACTAGAGGTTTTACCCTGCAGGTCTTCGAGTCGCAAGGCTCGTCTTACGCTGACTGGGGGCATTCCATGAACAACCGCAGTTTTACCCAACTGATCGAATTTGAAATCGAACCACGCCAACAACCTGCGCTGGTGACTGCACTATCGAGGCAAACCGAGCGTCTGGCTCAGCGCTACGGCGGTTTTGTCAGTGCCAGTGTGCAGGCCAGCGATGACGGCCGGCGCGTGCTGAGTTTTCTCCAATGGCAGACCCGCGAGGCGGGGGAGGCGGCGTTTCGCAGCTTTGAAAGCGGCGAGCAGGATTTCTGGCAACTGATTCACACCCATCAGGCGAAAACCATCACCTTCAATTCATTTCAGGTGCTGAGCAGCATCGCCCGCAGTCACGACGATGCGCTGCACTGCCACCTGGTTGGCTAGATCGACAACTGGATCAGGCGCTCGCCCTGCAGGTTTTCCGTGAGTCGCCGCTTGTTGACTGCCAGTTCGCCGATCTTGATCAAACGCGTGCGGGTGACGTTGCGGCTCAGACCGAGCAGTGCTGCGGTGTGCACCTGGTTGTAATGGCAAAAGCGATACGCTGCGCGCAGCAAGGCGTCTTCGACTTTCTCGTGCAAAGCACCGGCCTGTTGCGCGAACAGTTTTTGAAAGGCCTGTTCCAGCAACGCTTCCGGTGAATCATCGGCGCTGCTGTGATGATCGTCCGGGCGATCGATACGCAGGTTCGACAGGCGCAGATCATCGCGTTCGATCACGCCATTGCGGCAGATCAGCAGGGTGTGATGGATGACGTTTTCCAGTTCGCGAATGTTGCCCGGCCAACTGTAGCCACGCAGTTTGTGCTCGGCACCGGGGCTGATACTGACGCGGCCATAACCCAGGCGCTGGCTGTAGGCCTCGATGAAATGGCGCGTGAGCGGGAGGATATCGCCGGGACGCTCACGCAACGGGCTCAATTCCAGATTGACCACGTTGAGGCGGTAATACAGATCCTCGCGGAAATGGCCGGCATTGATGGCCTTCTCCAACTGCACGTTGGTCGCTGCCAGCACCCGCACATCGATGGGAATGCTTTTGCGCGAGCCCAGCCGCACCACTTCGCGCTCCTGCAACACCCGCAGCAACTTCACCTGAATCGCCATCGGCAGATCGCCGATCTCATCGAGAAACAAGGTGCCGCCGTCCGCTTCCTCGAACCATCCGGCCTTGGCGCTCAGCGCACCGGTGAACGCACCTTTTTCATGACCGAACAATTCTGCCTCTACCAGCGACTCGGAAAACGCGCCGCAATTGACCGCGATAAACGGCCGATGACGGCGGTTGCTGAGGTTATGAATATGCCGCGCTACCAGCTCTTTGCCGGTGCCGGTCTCACCGATGATCAGCACACTGGCTTCGCTCGGCGCGACCTGTTGCAAATGCGCGAGCAGGGCCTGGGATTTCGGGTCTTCGAACACCTGCGCGGTGGCGCGGATCGACGTGGCGAGCGCGGGGGAGGGGGGTAGGGTCAGCAGTTGCATGGGCTCGTCCTTCTTTTTAGTTCAAATGCAGGCAGATCAGGAATAGAAAGTCGGCACCGGCAGCGACTGGTTCAGCGCCCAGTCGCCCAGCTCATGGAGTTTGTAGTCCAGCGGGTCGTGCAGGGTTTGCGTGCGCAGGTTGCGCCAGTGACGATCGAGGCGCAGGGAAGCGTGGGTGGAACGCGCGCCGGTCACTTCGAACAGACGGCTGCAAATCTCCAGGCCCTGACGGCTGGCGGCAACTTTCGCGGTGGCAATCGCTGTCGCGACTTGGCCGCGCTCCTCGGCACTGAGATTCGCACCCTTGGCCCAGGCTTCATCGAGCAATGCGGCCGCGCGTTCGACCAGCAGACGAATGCCTTCCAGCGCCACCCAGAACTCGCCGTAATGCGCGAGCACGTACGGATCTTCGCGCACATCGCGCGCCGAGGATTTGTGCCAGAGCCGGGTTTCATTGAGGGTGTATTGCCGCGCGTCTTCAAAGGCGCCTTCGGCAATCCCGAGAAACATATGCGTGAAAGTCAGTTGCGCGATCAATGGCCGCAGGCAGGCGAACGGCGTGCTCAGCGGGCCGGGATCGAGGAGCAATTCCGACTCTTCGACCCGCACCCGTTCAAAGGTCGCGCTGCCGCTGTCGCTCTGGCGCTGGCCGATGTTGTTCCAGTCGTTGTGCAGGGTGATACCACTGCGGCCGCTGGGAATCGCCGCGATCAGTAATTTGCCGCCAGCGCTCTCATCGACGGCCGAGGCGATCAGCATTTGTGAGTCGCTGGCGCCGGAACAGAAGCTTTTCTTCCCGGAAAATTCGCGCCAGCCGCCGAGATCCTTGACCACGGTCCGAGTGTCGAGCGGGTTGAGCGCATTGCCCCAGAACCAGTTCTGCCGCGCGGTCTGTTCGAACCACGGCTGCCATTGTTCCGGCCGGGAAAACAGGCGCACGGTGGCGAGCATCAAATGATGAAAACCGAAAACGTGGGCGATCGAGCTGTCGATCTTGGCGAATTCGCGAACGACCTGCAGGGTTTCGCTCCAACTCGCGCCGAGGCCGCCGTAGCGGGTGGGAATGCTCAGGGCCAGCAGGCCGCTGTCGCGCAGGGCATCGCGCTCGACTTTTGGCGTGCCACCACGTTCGTCACGTTCGACGGCGGTCAGGGCAAACTCGGCAGCCAGTTGGCGGGCGGTCTGCAATGGGGATAACAAGGTACTTTGCGGTTTGGCGGTCACACCAACACTCCTGAATTCAAACTGCCCTTGTAGGAGCTGCCGCAGGCTGCGATCTTTTGATCTGGTTTTTAGAAATCAAAGTCAAAAGATCGCAGCCTGCAGCAGCTCCTACAGGGGATTTGTTTACGCCGAGGCTTTTGTGGGCAACACATCATTGGCAATCATTTCGCCAAACGGCCCGGTCAGATTGGTCACGCCACGCCCGGCCAGACTGGCGTAAGGCTCGGGCAACAGCGGGAACACCAGCTCGGCAAAGCGGTAAGCCTCTTCCAGATGCGGATAACCGGAGAAGATGAAACTCTCGATGCCCAGATCCGCGTATTCCTTGATCCGCGCCGCCACTTGCTGCGGATCGCCGACCAGCGCCGTACCGGCACCGCCACGCACCAGACCGACACCGGCCCACAGGTTGGGGGCAATTTCGAGGTTGTCGCGACGACCATCGTGCAAAGCCGCCATGCGTCGCTGGCCTTCGGAGTCGAACCGGGAAAAGGATTTCTGTGCCGCCTCAATAGTCTCGTCGCTGATGTGTTCGATCAGTTTGTCCGCAGCTTTCCACGCCTCTTCGGCGGTCTCGCGCACGATCACGTGCAAGCGGATGCCGAACTTCACTTTGCGCCCATGCCGCGCCGCTCGTTCGCGCACGTCGGCGAGTTTTTCCGCAACCGCGGCCGGCGGTTCGCCCCAGGTCAGATAGACATCGACCTGTTCGGCGGCCAGATCATGCGCGGCATCGGATGAGCCGCCGAAGTACAGCGGCGGATAGGGTTTCTGCACGGGCGGATAGAGGGCTTTGGCGTTCTGCACCTTCAGGTGTTTGCCGTCGAAATCCACCGCCTCGCCCTGCAACACGCGGCGCCAGATTTTCAGGAATTCATCGGTAACTTCATAGCGCTCGGCGTGACTGAGAAAACTGCCGTCGCCACGGTTTTCGTCCGGATCGCCGCCGGTCACGACGTTGATCAGCAAGCGGCCGTTGGATAACCGGTCAAGCGTCGCAGCCATGCGCGCCGACACCGTCGGCGAGATGATTCCCGGACGGATCGCCACCAGATAACGCAGACGTTCGGTCAGCGGCACCAGCGCCGAGGCGATCACCCAGGAGTCTTCGCAGGAGCGTCCGGTGGGGATCAGCACGCCGTGGTAGCCGAGGCTGTCAGCCGCCTGCGCCACTTGTTTCAGATAATTGAGGGTGACTGGGCGCGCACCTTGGGTAGTGCCCAGATAGTGGCCGTCACCGTGGGTCGGCAGGAACCAGAAAACATCCATGAACGGCTCCTCAGGCGATTTTCAGCAAAGGTTTGATTTGGGTGGCGAACAGCGGCGCGGCGCGTTCGGCCGCCAGGCGGATGCGCGCCTTCAGCAGCTCGCTGGTGATCTGGTAATCGGCGAAGTCGGCTTCGGTGGCGTACACGCCGATCGGCAAGGTCATGGCCTGGAAGAAGCTCAACAGCGGCCGCAACTGGTGATCGAGCACCAGCGCATGGCGTTCGCTGCCGCCGGTAGCGGCGAGCAGCACCGGGGTGTCAATCAAGGCGTTGAGGTCGATCAGGTCGAACAGATGCTTGAGCAGGCCCGGATAAGAACCGCGATAAACCGGCGCGGCAACAATTAGCAGATCGGCCTGTTCAATGGCCTGCAACTCGGCTTCAACCTCGGCACTGAGCTCCTGACGCGACAGCGCGCCACCGAGCGGGCGAGCGATATCACCGAGTTCGATCAAATGGCTTTCGATGGTCAGATGCCCGGCCAGTTCGGCGAGCAAGGCTTGGGTCAGCACCAAAGTACGGGACGGACGCCAGGTGCCGCCGGAGAGGGCGACGACTTTCAGGGGACGCGACATGATCAGTTCCTTTTTTCAACAGTTGCTCAGCGAGCAGTGAGTGAGTCACCGGGTCAGAGCAAGCGCTGTACCAATTCCTGGAAGCCCCGGTTTACAAGGCGTTGAGCGTTAGCGCGGCGGTCGCGCCTGTGAGTAGCAGGGTGCTTTGTTGAATCAGTGTTGGCTGAGCAACAGTTGCTGGAGCAACAGTGCTCAGCGCATGCAGGGAGTTATAGAGGCAGTTTGTTATTCCGTAAAAGAACGTTAATTGATATTTATAGATCGTTAAGAGATATGTGCCAGCACGTGTCGATTTCCTGATAGCCACTATTGAGAGCGTTGATTTCTGCGCAAGCGTGCCCGGGCGTAGCCTTTGTCCATCGACCCCCCATTGCTCGCCAGGACGCTCCCATGAATCGTTTACTCACCGTTTCCCTGTTGCTCGCTGTCTCCGTACTCGCCGGTTGTGCTGGGCATGTAGCACCGGAACTGCGCCCTTACACCGATGAAGAATCCCGTGAATTGGCGATGGAAGCACTGAATCGCAGCGGCTTGTCCTTCGACGAATACCACGCAAAAAAAGCGCAATTGCTCGGTCAGACTCAGTTCGACAAGAAAGCTGAAATGAGCGCCGAACGTGCCGTACAGCTGCACGGTCGTCCTAGCTGAAAACAAACTGTACTGGTGGAAGTTTTCCCCAACTGTCCGTGGGCTTGCCGGGCGGCGTGGGATAGGGTCTACACCTGAATGACCCTGATGGATTGCCTGCCATGAACCTCTCGCTTGACCTGCTGTTGGGCTTTGCCCTGTTTGCCCTAGTCACCTCTATTACGCCGGGGCCGAACAACACCATGTTGCTGGCATCGGGAGTGAATTTCGGCTTCAACCGCACCATCCCGCACATGCTCGGGATCACTTGCGGCTTCTTCGTTCTGGTCGTGGCCGTGGGCTTTGGCCTCGGTGCGGTGTTTCAGACCTACCCGATTCTCTACACGGTTCTGCGCTATGTCGGCGCGGCCTATCTGCTGTATCTGGCTTGGAAAATTGCTCACTCGGGACCGGTCGGCGACAGCGCCGAAGGCGAGGCGAAGCCGATCAGCTACCTCGGCGCGGCCGCGTTTCAGTGGGTCAATCCCAAGGCGTGGATCATGGCCATCGGGGCCATCAGCACCTACACGCCGATGCAGGGCTATTTCACCAATGTCGTGGTGATTGCTGCAGTGTTCGCCATCATCAACCTGCCGAGCGTCGGCGTCTGGGCCGCCTGCGGTACTTTGTTGCGCAATGTGCTGAAGGATCCGCGCTGGTTGCGCGTGTTCAACTGGGGCATGGCCGCATTGCTGGTGATTTCGCTGTACCCGTTACTTCTCGAAAGCTTTAGCTGACGCATTGCTTCAACCGCAGGCCGGATGCCTGTTAAGCTCGGCTTCAGGAGCGTTCCTACGCACTTTTAAATGAAGTTGTTCTTCTTTAACGGCATCCGATCAGGTATTGATGACGCTCTCGAACCGACGCGCAGCTCACAAGGCTGCGCCGTGCCGTTTGCAGACACGAGCCTCCTGATCCCGGAACACGCTCTGCGAGTCTTTTATGAACACACGTCCGTTGTATTTCGATTACGCCGCCACCACCCCGGTTGACGAGCGGGTCATCCAGGTGATGATCGAGTGTCTGGGGTTTCACGGTAACTTTGGCAACCCGGCTTCCAGCTCCCACGCGTTCGGCCAGCAAGCCCGACACACGGTCGAGCAGGCCCGCCGACAGGTCGCCGAACTGGTCGGCGCCAAGGCTGGGCAGATCGTCTGGACCTCCGGTGCCACCGAGTCCAATAACCTTGCCCTCAAAGGCGTGGCGCAGGCCCGCGGTGTCCCCGGCGGCCACATCATTACCAGTCAGATCGAACACAAAGCCATTCTCGATACCGCCCGCCAATTGCAGGACGCCGGCGTCGCCGTAACCTATCTGGTGCCGGATGCCGATGGCCTGATCACCCCGCAAGCGGTCAGTGAAGCTATGCGCGACGATACCTTTCTGGTGTCGCTGATGCTGGTCAACAACGAGTTGGGTACCGTCAATGATGTTCAAGCGATTGGCGAAGTGGTGCGTAGTCGCGAGGCATTGTTCCACGTCGATGCGGCGCAGGGCGCCGGCAAAGTGGCAATCGATCTGGGGCAATGGCCGGTGGATCTGATGTCCTTCTCCGCACACAAACTCTACGGCCCCAAAGGCATCGGCGCATTGTATGTCGGCCCACGGGCGCAGCAGCGGTTACAGGCGCAGATTCACGGCGGCGGACATGAAGGTGGCTTGCGCTCCGGGACGTTGGCGACGCACCAGATTGCCGGCATGGGCGCAGCGTTCGCGCTGGCCGCCGAGACGTTCGATGACGAGACAAAAACTATCGTCGTGTTGCGTGAACGCTTGCTCGAACAACTGCTCAGCCTGCCGGGCGTACGTCTCAATGGTTGCGCCACTCAACGCATTCCGCACACCTTGAGCCTGACCTTCAGCGAAGGTGAATTCAACAGTGCGGCGTTGAGCCATTCGATTGCCTTTTCCGCGACCTCGGCCTGCAACTCGGCCAGTAACACGCCATCCCACGTGTTGTTGGCGCTGGGGCATGACGCGCACCTGGCCGGTCGCACCATTCGGCTGAGCCTCGGTCGTTTCACCACCGCCGAGGATATCGACAAGGCTTGTGCATTGATCAAGACCGCCTGCGCCAGTGCTCCGGCATTCTGGGCGACCGGGCTTTAAACGAGCCGACCTCTCGGCTACGAACAATAACGATGAAGTGATTAGCAGGAGACATGATGAGTACCCAGACCTCGACCGAAGGATCGGTGCCCCAGCGCCTGGCGCAGACCCGTGAACTGATGCGCCGTGAAGGCATTCATGCGTTGTTGGTGCCGTCCGCCGACCCGCACTTGTCGGAATACCTGCCGGGTTACTGGCAGGGCCGGCAGTGGTTGTCGGGCTTCCATGGTTCGGTCGGGACGTTGATTGTCACCGTTGATTTCGCCGGTGTCTGGGCCGACAGTCGTTACTGGGAACAGGCGACCAAGGAACTCAAGGGCAGCGGCATCGAGCTGGTCAAACTGCAACCGGGTCAACCGAGCCGCTGGACTGGCTTGCCGAGCAGACACCGGAAGGTGGCGTGGTCGCGGTTGACGGTGCGGTGATGGCCGTGGCGTCGGCGCGTACCCTGAGCAGCAAGCTTGAAGCACGCGGTGCGCGCCTGCGTACCGATATCGATCTGCTGCAGGAAGTCTGGAGTGATCGCCCGAGCCTGCCGAATGCACCGATCTATCAGCATCTGCCACCGCAGGCGACGGTCAGCCGTGGCGAGAAACTCGCCAAACTGCGCGAAACTTTGCGGGAGCGCGGGGCCGACTGGCATTTCATCGCCACCCTCGACGACATTGCCTGGCTGTTCAACCTGCGCGGCGGCGATGTGTCGTTCAACCCGGTGTTTGTTTCGTTTGCTTTGATCGATCAGCAGCAGGCGACGTTGTTCGTGGCGCTGAGCAAAGTTGATGGCGAATTGCGCGCTGTGCTGGAACAGGATGGCGTAACGCTGCGTGATTACAGCGAAGTCGCTGATGCCCTGCGTGCCGTACCGAGTGGCGCGAGCCTGCTGGTTGATCCGGCACGAGTGACCAGCGGTTTACTGGATAATCTCGACAGCGCAGTGAAACTGGTCGAAGGCTTGAATCCGACCACGCTGGCCAAGTCGCAGAAAAGTGAAGCCGATGCTCAACACATCCGCCAAGCCATGGAGCAGGACGGTGCGGCGCTGTGCGAATTCTTTACCTGGCTGGAATCTGCTTGGGGCCGCGAACGCATTACCGAACTGACCATCGATGAGAAGCTCACCGCTGCTCGCGAGCGTCGTCCGGATTATGTCTCGCTGAGTTTCAACACCATTGCTGCGTTTAACGCCAATGGCGCGATGCCGCATTACCACGCGACCGAAGAAGAACACGCGGTGATCGAGGGTGACGGCTTGCTGCTGATCGACTCGGGTGGACAGTACCTGGGCGGCACCACGGACATCACGCGGATGGTGCCGGTCGGTACGCCGAGCGAAGAGCAGAAGCGCGATTGCACGCGCGTGCTCAAGGGCGTGATCGCGCTGTCGCGCGCGCAGTTCCCGAAAGGCATTCTCTCGCCGCTGCTGGACGCCATCGCCCGTGCGCCGATCTGGGCCGACAGCGTGGATTACGGCCACGGCACCGGTCACGGCGTTGGCTATTTCCTCAATGTCCATGAAGGCCCGCAGGTGATTGCCTATCAGGCCGCGCCGGCACCGCAGACGGCCATGCAGCCGGGGATGATCACGTCGATCGAGCCGGGTACATATCGTCCGGGCCGTTGGGGTGTGCGTATCGAGAACCTGGCGATGAACCGCGAGGCGGGCAGCAGTGAGTTCGGTGAATTCCTCAGGTTTGAAACCTTGACGCTGTGCCCGATCGATACGCGATGCCTGCTGCCGGCGCTGCTGACTGAGGAAGAGAAGCAATGGTTCAACAGCTACCACACAGAAGTGCGTGAGCGCCTGAGTCCGTTGCTTGAGGGGGCTGCGCTGGAGTGGTTGAACACCCGTACTGCGGCGATCTGATCGGCTGAATTCAGGCGCTGTGTCCAGCGCCTGAATGATCGCTTAGCCTTGGCGCAAGGCTTCCTCAACGAAGTCGAGCCGATCCTGGCCGAAGAACAGCTGATTACCGATGAACATGCTCGGTGCGCCGAACACGCCGCGTTTAACCGCCGTTTCGGTGTTCTCCTTAAGCGCTGCTTTGACAGATTCATCGTTGCTCAGCGCCAGAACTTCCTGCGGGTCGAAACCGTGTTCGCTCAGTACAGCGGCGACAGTCGCGGGCTCGTCAAGGCTGCGTCCTTCAACCCATAGCGCCGTGAACAGACAATCGATAAACGCCTCAAAGCGTTCTGGCTGACGTAATTGGATACCCGTGACCGCACGCATCAGCATCAGTGTGTTGATCGGGAAATGCGGATTAAATCTCAGCGGTACCCCGTAGCGTTTCGCGTAGCGATCCAGATCCTGAAACATATACCGACCCTTCGCCGGAATCATTGCCGGTGACGCGTTGCCGGTTGCCTTGAATACGCCACCGAGCAGCATCGGGATGTAAATCAGCTCACTGTTCGTCTCGGCACAAATCTTCGGCAATTGAGTGTAGGCCAGATAGGTGGCAGGGCTGCCAAGGTCGAAATAGAACTCCACGGTTTTAGTCATTTTCGCGTCTCTGTCGTTATTGTTATGGCGGGGCCTTACCAGCGTTCGTTCCAGGGGCGCAGATCCAGCTCGAACGTCCAGGCATCCCGTGGCTGACTGTGCAGATACCAGTAGTTCTCGGCGATGTGCTCGGGATTGAGGATGCCATCCTGATCTTTGGTGGCGTACTTCTCGGGGAAACTGTTGCGAATGAAATCGGTGTCGATCGCACCATCGACCACCACATGGGCGACGTGGATGTTCATCGGCCCGAGTTCCCGCGCCATGCTTTGCGCCAGTGCGCGGATGCCGTGCTTAGCGCCGGCGAATGCGGCGAATCCGGAAGCGCCACGCAGCCCAGCGGTGGCACCGGTGAAGAGAATCGTGCCGCGATTGCGCGTGACCATGCGTTTGGCCACTTCACGGGCATTGAGGAAGCCTGAGAAACAGGCCATTTCCCAAATCTTGAAATACTTGCGTGCGGTTTCTTCAAGAATGCTGCACGGCACATTGGCGCCGATATTGAATACAAAAGCTTCGATCGGACCGAGGCGAGTCTCGATGTCTTCAATCAGAGCGATTACGTCTTCTTCTTTGCGCGCATCGCAGGCAAAACCGTGGGCTTCACCGCCTTCAGCCTTGATCGCGTCCACCAGCGGCTGCAATTTGTCGGCGCTGCGTCGGGTGACGCAGGCGATGAATCCTTCTTTGGCAAAACGCTTGGCAATCGCCCCTCCCGTGGCATCGCCGGCGCCAACCACTAATACGACCTTCTTGTTATTCATGGGTAGATGCCTTTATTAAACGATCGTTAAGTGAACGAACGTTATGCTAGGATCCAGACCACGTCAAGGCAGTCGATTCGAGGGCAAACACATGCGTTACTCCGCCAGTCACAAGTTGGAAACCCGGGAAAAGCTATTGCAGAGCAGTTCGCTGTCAGCAAAGCGTTCGGGGTTTTCCACGGTAGGCGTCGACGGCTTGATGAAGGCTATCGGATTGAGTGGCGCGGCGTTCTATAGTCACTTTTCGTCGAAAGATGCGTTGTTCACCGCCATCGTCGAGCGAGAGTTGGGGCAAAGCCTTGAGCGACTGGGGGGCGAGGGCGCGCAGGATCGTGAGCGACTGGAGCGCTGTCTCAAGCACTATCTGAGCATGGCTCACGTAGAACAACCTGAAGCCGGTTGCGCGTTGCCGGCGCTGGGCGCGGAAATTGCCCGATCGGATATCCAAGTACGGGAGCAAGCCGAGTTATGGATTCGTCGGCTGCAAGAGCGCTGGGCACAGATACTTGAGAGCGAGACCCTGGCGTGGTCGGTGCTGTCGCAATGCGTCGGGGCCTTGGTGGTGGCGCGCATGTTGGCTACGCCGGACGTTCAGCAAGCGGTGCTGAAGTCCAGCCATGAAGAAATTGGCCGGCAGATTGCCGCGCAGCGCTGATCTATTTACAGATGACAATCATGCTGCGACTGGTGTAACCCGCAGGATTGAGACCGAACGGGTAATCGCCGGGTTCTTCCACGGTGTCACCGGATTTGGCGATGACCTTATAGCCTTTCGGCAAGCAAGCATTGGCGGCGCTGGCGTAGCATTTGTCCCAGGAGGACGATAGCCCTGAGCAGTTGATGTGCAGCCCTTTTTTTCCGCGTTTTACCTTGGTTTCCGAAGTCGCCGCACAACCCGCAATAGCCAGTATGGCGATCAGTATCAAAATTCGTTTCATTACCGTCCTTATAGCGGCCACGAGTCTAATGCCCGGGTTTGCCTGTGTTCGCCTGCGCTCTAAGCGTTTTGAAATCCCTGTCCGAAAAAATCCATGTCTGGCATTGGGTTACGGGTC
>NZ_CP186501.1:2500-3622500 GCF_054790525.1 Pseudomonas sp. Mb7 | reverse complement strand
ATTGCGATGGAGGGACGGAGAAGGCTAGGCCAGCTTGGCGTTGGTTGTCCAAGTTTAAGGTGGTAGGCTGAGATCTTAGGTAAATCCGGGATCTTAAGGCCGAGAGCTGATGACGAGTGTTCTTTTAGAACACGAAGTGGTTGATGCCATGCTTCCAAGAAAAGCTTCTAAGCTTCAGGTAACCAGGAACCGTACCCCAAACCGACACAGGTGGTTGGGTAGAGAATACCAAGGCGCTTGAGAGAACTCGGGTGAAGGAACTAGGCAAAATGGCACCGTAACTTCGGGAGAAGGTGCGCCGGTGAGGGTGAAGGACTTGCTCCGTAAGCTCATGCCGGTCGAAGATACCAGGCCGCTGCGACTGTTTATTAAAAACACAGCACTCTGCAAACACGAAAGTGGACGTATAGGGTGTGACGCCTGCCCGGTGCCGGAAGGTTAATTGATGGGGTTAGCTAACGCGAAGCTCTTGATCGAAGCCCCGGTAAACGGCGGCCGTAACTATAACGGTCCTAAGGTAGCGAAATTCCTTGTCGGGTAAGTTCCGACCTGCACGAATGGCGTAACGATGGCGGCGCTGTCTCCACCCGAGACTCAGTGAAATTGAAATCGCTGTGAAGATGCAGTGTATCCGCGGCTAGACGGAAAGACCCCGTGAACCTTTACTATAGCTTTGCACTGGACTTTGAATTTGCTTGTGTAGGATAGGTGGGAGGCTTTGAAGCGTGGACGCCAGTTCGCGTGGAGCCATCCTTGAAATACCACCCTGGCAACTTTGAGGTTCTAACTCAGGTCCGTTATCCGGATCGAGGACAGTGTATGGTGGGTAGTTTGACTGGGGCGGTCTCCTCCTAAAGAGTAACGGAGGAGTACGAAGGTGCGCTCAGACCGGTCGGAAATCGGTCGTAGAGTATAAAGGCAAAAGCGCGCTTGACTGCGAGACAGACACGTCGAGCAGGTACGAAAGTAGGTCTTAGTGATCCGGTGGTTCTGTATGGAAGGGCCATCGCTCAACGGATAAAAGGTACTCCGGGGATAACAGGCTGATACCGCCCAAGAGTTCATATCGACGGCGGTGTTTGGCACCTCGATGTCGGCTCATCACATCCTGGGGCTGAAGCCGGTCCCAAGGGTATGGCTGTTCGCCATTTAAAGTGGTACGCGAGCTGGGTTTAGAACGTCGTGAGACAGTTCGGTCCCTATCTGCCGTGGACGTTTGAGATTTGAGAGGGGCTGCTCCTAGTACGAGAGGACCGGAGTGGACGAACCTCTGGTGTTCCGGTTGTCACGCCAGTGGCATTGCCGGGTAGCTATGTTCGGGAAAGATAACCGCTGAAAGCATCTAAGCGGGAAACTTGCCTCAAGATGAGATCTCACTGGAACCTTGAGTTCCCTGAAGGGCCGTCGAAGACTACGACGTTGATAGGTTGGGTGTGTAAGCGCTGTGAGGCGTTGAGCTAACCAATACTAATTGCCCGTGAGGCTTGACCATATAACACCCAAGCAATTTGCGTCGAAAGACCAGATTGCGGTGTGTGAAGACGAAACGAACCGAAAGTTCGATGTTCACAAACACCGAAAGCTATCACATACCCAATTTGCTGAAGCG
This sequence comes from Pseudomonas sp. Mb7, assembly GCF_054790525.1. Classification (NCBI taxonomy): domain Bacteria; kingdom Pseudomonadati; phylum Pseudomonadota; class Gammaproteobacteria; order Pseudomonadales; family Pseudomonadaceae; genus Pseudomonas; species Pseudomonas sp. Mb7. Next base: position 3,620,891 of record NZ_CP186501.1, on the reverse strand, counting down.
AGGCCACAAGGCCACGACTCAGTACCCGAATTTCTTGACGACCATAGAGCGTTGGAACCACCTGATCCCATCCCGAACTCAGCAGTGAAACGATGCATCGCCGATGGTAGTGTGGGGTTTCCCCATGTGAGAGTAGGTCATCGTCAAGATTAAATTCCGAAACCCCAATTGCGAAAGCAGTTGGGGTTTTGTTTTGCCCGCGGGAAAGTTTTCACAGGACAACGCTGTCCCAGCTGTCGCAAGAAATGGCCATTGGGGAAATTCCTTCTGAAATGACCGGGCAGTTTTTGGTATGGTGCAGCTCGTTTTTTTTAACGGACTGATGTCATGCCCACGGATCGGCACTCATTTATGTCAAAGAGTTGCTGTAGAAATGCCTGAACCCATCCCGATCAAAGACCACGAAAAAGAGACGCGCCTGGTCAACAAACGGTTGATCGCCTGCGCCTTGTTCGTTTTCGCCATCAGCTGCGCCCTTGTCGTGCGCCTGTACATCCTCCAGGTGGTGGAGTTCGATTACCATTCCACGATCTCCGAAAACAACCGCGTCCACGTATTGCCAATCCCGCCGACACGCGGCTTGATCTACGACCGCAACGGCGTCTTGCTCGCCGATAACCGCCCCAGTTTCAACCTGACCATCACCCGCGAGCGCGCCACCGACGTCAATCAAGAACTGGACGAGGTCATCAACCTCCTGCACTTGCCTGCAGAAGATCGTACAGTCTTCGATAAAGCCATGAAGCAGTCTCGTCACCCGTTTACGCCGGTGACGCTGTTCTATGAGCTGACGGAAGAGCAAATCGCTGTATTGGCCGTCAATGAGTTCCGCCTCCCGGGCCTCGATGTCGAACCCCAGTTCGTCCGGCATTACCCGCTCGGCGCGCATTTCGCCCACTCGATCGGCTACGTCGGGCGGATCAATGAAAAAGAGTCGAAGAGCCTCGACTCGGTCGAATATCGCGGTACGCAATCCATCGGCAAAACCGGCATCGAACGCTTCTACGAGGCGCAATTACACGGCCACGTCGGTTACGAAGAAGTGGAGACCAACGCTCAAGGTCGCGTACTCCGTGTGCTCAAACATACCGACCCGGTCCCGGGCCAGAACATCGTCCTGAGCCTCGATATCAAACTGCAGGAAGCCGCCGAAGCCGCTCTGGGTGATCGTCGTGGTTCAGTGGTAGCGCTCGATCCGTCGACGGGCGAGGTGTTGGCCATGGTTAGCAATCCGAGCTTCGATCCGAATTTATTCGTCACCGGTATCAGCTCCAAGGAGTACTCGGCACTGCGAGATTCGATCGACAGGCCGCTGTTCAACCGTGTGCTGCGCGGGCTCTACGCACCGGGTTCGACGATCAAGCCAGAAGTGGCAATCGCCGGCCTCGACGCCGGGGTCGTAACACCGCAGACGCGCGTCTTTGACCCCGGTTATTACCAACTCCCGGACTTCGATCACAAGTACCGCAACTGGAACCACAGTGGCGACGGCTGGGTGGACATGGACGCGGCGATCATGCGTTCCAATGACACCTATTTCTACGATCTTGCGCACAAGCTCGGCATCGATCGCCTGCACGATTACATGGCAATGTTCGGCTTGGGTGAGAAGGTCTCGCTGGACATGTTTGAAGAGTCGCCCGGCCTGATGCCATCGCAAGCGTGGAAGCGCGCGACCCGCCGTCAGGCCTGGTTCCCGGGCGAAACGGTTATCCTTGGCATCGGCCAGGGCTACATGCAGGTCACGCCGCTGCAACTGGCTCAGGCCACGGCATTGATCGCCAACAAAGGTGTATGGAACCGGCCGCACCTGGCCAAGACCGTCGACGGTGTCGCTCCTGTCGACGAACATCCGATGCCGAACATCCTGCTCAAGGATCCGCGAGACTGGGAGCAGGTCAATCACGGTATGCAGATGGTAATGCACGATGCGCGAGGTATCGCGCGTGCGGCCGCGGCCGGTGCGCAATATCGCATCGCTGGCAAGAGTGGTACCGCGCAAGTGGTGGCGATCAAGCAGGGCGAGCGCTACAACCGCGAGAAAACCCTGGAGCGCCATCGTGATAACGCCTTGTTCGTTGGCTTCGCGCCGGCCGAGCATCCGAAGATTGCGATTTCGGTGATGATTGAGAACGGCGAGGCCGGTGGTCGTGTTGCCGGCCCTGTGGTGCGGCAGATCATGGACGCCTGGCTGCTTGATCAGGACGGCCATCTCAAGCCGCAATACGCCGCGCCGACGAAAGCGCCGGGTGACCCGCACGTTTAACCTTCAACAGTTCACAGTAGCGGCTCATGCAAGCTGAGCCGCTACTGTGAACTGTCTTGCAAAGACTATTTGCAGCGGTAACCCTCGGGCATCGTGACGGTGTAGTTGCGCTGCACGCGATCCTCGAAGTTCAGGTTCTGCAAGCCTTGTTCCACCAGAAAGGCTTCAACCTTGGTGGATTGGCAGTCTTCGTTATAGGACGACGCGCGAAGCAGGTAGACCGGGCGCTTACTGACTTCGTCGCGGGCAGTGGCAACGAAGGTGCTGAGCGTGGTGTAACCGGTGCGCTCCGAGGTCCCTACCGGTCCATAGGTGGTGTTCGGTTTACTCGTACAGGTCAGTCGGTCGTCTTTTTTCTTTCTGGTCTTACACACCGTAGAGGTGCTGGTCGGCACTTGCCCATAGTCGGTGGCGGTATAGCGGTAAGTCACCTGTCGACTGCCAATATCGAGACTGACAGTCATTTTTATCGGCGCGTGGTTTTTCGGCAGACTGGCGTCGGTATAGACCTCCTGGAAACCCCTGTCTTTCAGCGCGTTAACCATGTCGCGAAGATAGTAGCGGGCATTAAGAGCGTTTTCGTCGCTGCCACTCGCAGACGTCACCAGCACAGTCGCCTTTCGGTCAAAATGATAGTCCGGATCGGGTGTCGCATTTAGCGCTACGTCCATTTGCGTGGCGCAGCCGCTGATCAACGCTGTCAGTAAAAACAGCGCGCAAAGTAAAAACCGGGTCATGACAAAGCCGCCTTACAAACTAAGGATTGAATAAGAGTTAAACGGTGTGGACTGGCGACAATTAACTTGCACGTCTGCGCAAGGCTCAGTCTTTCTGGTATTCCAGCAAATCGCCTGGCTGGCAATCCAGTGCTGCGCAGAGCTTGTCCAGGGTGGCCATCTTCACGCCCTTGACCTTGCCATTCTTCAGTAATGACAGATTGGCCTCGGTGATGCCCAGCAGGCTGGCCAACTCTTTCGAGCGAATTTTTTGCGTGGCCATGACAACGTCAAGGCGGACGATAATGGTCATTGTATTGTTCTATATGTATTGGCTTTGCTCATCGCTGAGTACTTTTGCATCGCGCATGATAATTGAAAACAAACAGAGCAATACGCCTTTGACAATCTCGTAGGCAGAAGTGGAAGACAGGCCGATCGAGAACTGAAAAATACGATCCCCTGGCGGTAGATCAATAGACAGGGCCAAACCTTGCAAAGTCTCTACCAGTGGGTAGGCGGCCGGAGAAATGATGCAAAGAATCCCCACTCGCCATAGCACCTTGATGTTGCGCTCGGTCCAGGTTTCGCCGCGGGACAAGCGCAGGAAAAACAACCCTGTCAGCCAGAGCACGTAGGTCGAAAGCAGGACGGGCAGGAAATCCAAAACGACAAGCAGCGCAGTGACCAGTGGCGAGAGCCATGTATCGGGGGCAAGCAGGGCGCCTTCGACAAACGGGTCAAGTAATTGCGGCGAGTTTTCGGCGAAGGCGTAGAGCAGAGCTGCGAGCATTTCATCCGTTTGGAAGAACCAGATCGACGCGTTGCCACCGACCTCGGTCACCCCTAAGACCCAGACAAGAATCGCAGCCAGTAATCCGACCCAATGCATGCGCTGCAGTGCCAATCCGTTGTTACGAGTACTCATGAAAAATCCTTGCGGTGTCATTGGGAATGACTAATTCTCGATGTAAAATTATCGAATGGCAATAATAAATTGTTCTTGTTTTGTGAAGGACGTTGTTAGCATCGGACGCAGAGGCCATAGAATGAACCTCAGTTCAATCGATTTGCGGGGATTTCAATGTCGATAGACTCTCGAGTTCGAAGCAAGTCGAGAGCAGGGAGAGGCGCGACCCACGCGGTGAACGCTGATATCGATGACGGGTTCAGCGAATGATTGGAGCGGGGGGCATGCGCCACAAGCATGCTTCAGTCCCCGCTCTAACCGGTCTTACTTGATCTCGGTAATGAAGTTTTCCCGCGAGCGGCGAACCTTTTTCAAGTTGACCAACCAGTCTCCCTCAGTGGCTCTATGCCCTAGCGGCAGAATCACTACACCGCGCAAGTTGCGGGCCGTGAGTCCGAGGATTTCATCGATGGCTGCCGGGTCGAAACCTTCCATCGGTGTCGCGTCGACTTCTTCAAATGCCGCAGCGATCAGAGCCGAGCCAAGACTCTGCATTGGTCACTACGAGCAATTCAAAGGGCCGCAGTCCACTTGATGTCGGCGTTAGCCGTACCACCTCCAGAATGCGCTCGATTTTTTCATCGAACACCGTCCGGGAAGGGGCGTACTTTTTCGTTGCATAGCGCCATTTCAGCAGGTCTGTCAGTGTGCTCGTCATCAAATTCCGTAAAGGTGAAAGATGTTCTCCGCCCCCCACATTTGAAATGCGTTCCAATGTGGGAGCGAGCCTGCTCGCGAAGGATCCTCAAAGCCGCCGCAAAAAATCAGGCCCCAGGCACCGGGCAGCTCATGTCACCTTCTTCACACTTCAAATACTGTTTCAGCGACTCAACCCGCAGCTTGGTCACCCCTGTCAGACAACTGCTGTAAACCCATGGATAAACGCTCCCGCCAGTAACTCCCGACGATGAAAACTTGCACTCGGCATCCCGAAACCCGAGCCACGCCCGCTGCGCGCTGACCAACAGCTTCTTGCCATCCGGGTTGTCCTTCAAGCGCCCGATGATCTGTTGATACACGGTGTTCAACTCTTTGTCCGCCGCTTTGAAGTCTTGCCCGGCGCACTGATTCATCGTCGCTTGATCGCTGGCATTTGCACAGTCCACGGCGGCGTGGGCGAGGGGAGTGAACAGAAAGGGCGTGAGAGCCAGAAGCAGGCGTGGGGACATGGTCAAGTCTCGCTGTATCGAAGATAAGTGCCGAGCAGTGTAGCGGCTGCTTCGCACTTATTCAGGCAGGCGCATTCGGGAGGCGTCGAGCAAACGGTCGGCGATGGCCGCAATCTCTTCACCATCGTGCAGCCTTTCCAGCCAATGTGCAGGAATGCCCCGCACGCCGTAATAGGCGCCGGCCAACTGACCGGTGATCGCAGCGGTGGTATCGGCGTCATCCCCCAGGTTGGCCGCTCGCAAAATGGCCGCTTCGAAGCTGTCCGTCTGGTGAAAGCACCACAGCGCCGCTTCCAGGGACTGCACGCTGTAGCCATTGCCTCTGATGTCCGTCTCGGACAGAACGAGGTATTCGCCATGCGCAATGGCGGCGACCTTGGATTGCGAGAAGCTGGCGAAAGGCAACTGACGCAGTTCTGCTTTGCTTGCGCCTTCAAGCGCTCTGGCAATCAACCCGGCCAACAATTGGCAGCATTCGATGGCTTCAGGTGCTGCGTGGGTGGTTCGCGAACTGTCGGCGGCAAAGCTCTGGATTTTCCGGGCATCGGGAAAGTAGAACAGCACCACCGGCACCAGACGCATCAGCGAACCGTTGCCGGCGCTGTACGGGTCGGTCGAGCCGGCGAAGGGATCAGCGGTTTGTTGATACTGCGCGAGCGCCTGGCTGACGGTCATGCCGACATCGAAACATTCACCGGTCGAACTGAGGTAACCCCATTGCCACCAGTTGAGGTAGCGCCCCATCTGATCGGCAGCGTTGAATCCATTCTTGTTCAGCAGGCTTTCTGCCAGACAGAGGGCCATGGAAGTGTCATCGGTCCACTGCCCTGGCTTGAGGTGGAACGGGCCACCGCCGACCATATCGGTCAATGGTGGGAATGATCCCCGTGGTTTGAACTCAACCGTAGTACCGACAGCGTCGCCGCACGCAAGACCGAGCAGGGCTCCGCGGTAACGTTCAGCGAGGGATGGCGGCATGATTCGTCCTTGTAGATTCAAATTCGCTGGAGAAGGTAACAGTTTCGTTGGGCGGAGGGTGCCTGGATCCATCACAGCAACGGTCAAAAAGTGCAGCTTGATGTGTCTTTGCTGATGAATGACTGCACCGCCTTGATACAACTTCACATTGGACATGTGGTCATACAGGCCTAGTGTTCAAAACAGGAGGTGACGTATGAAACCAGTACCCAATAGTTTCGAACGCAAAATCACGCTCAAGGCGCCGCGTTCGCATGTCTGGCGTGCATTGGTCGATGCCGAGGCGTTTGGCCAGTGGTTTGGGGTGGCGCTGGAGGGCAGGCGTTTTATTGCCGGTGAATGGACGCAAGGGCAGGTCACGTATCCGGGTTATGAACACGTGTTGTGGAACGTGCTGATCGAGCGGGTCGAGCCGCAGCAGTTGTTTTCGTTTCGCTGGCATCCGTATGCGGTCAATCCGAAGATCGACTATTCACAGGAGCCGACTACGCTGGTCAGGTTCGAGCTGGAAGACTTCGAGAGCGGTACGTTGCTGAAAGTGTCCGAATCCGGCTTCGCGCACATTCCTGACATTCGCCAGAAAGAGGCGTATTACATGGACAGCCGTGGCTGGGAGGAGCAGTTGAGCCGGCTCGAACAGTTTCTTGCCGAGAGCGCCAAGGCCCGCGAGCGTGACGGTGGCTGAGACCTTCGAGTCTTGCCTGAACTACAGCGACAGTCGGCCATGTGCACGGTGGTGCTGGAAACAGGCCTCAGGGCAGCTGAAAGTCGCTTAGATCGTGGCTTCCATGCTTTCTGCACGACACGGCTAAGGGTTTTCGGAAGGGTTGCTATGGCGAATGTCCTACACGCGCTGGTAGCTTTTACGACTATTGGCGATTGGATCCACCGCGTAATCTACACACATCAACTGAGACACAGGGAGTGTTTCAGGATCAAGGATGATCGACCATTTGCAAGGATCGCTGCCGACAGGGAGTCGATAATGGTCTTGGGAAAAACCCGCTTCGGCGGGTTTTTTTTCGCCTGTATGTAGGAGCTGCCGCAGGCTGCGATCTTTTGACTTTGGCTTTTAAAAGCAAGATCAAAAGATCGCAGCCTGCGGCAGCTCCTACTTTGGTTTGTGCGTTACGAGGCGATCAATTGGCGCAGGACGTAATGCAGAATCCCGCCCGACTTGAAGTACTCCACCTCATTCAACGTATCGATCCGGCACAACACCTCGATCTTCTCCTGGCGCCCGTCCTCACGGGTGATCAGCAGCGGCAGATTCATCCGCGGTGTCAGCTCGACGCCGGTCAGACCCTGGATTTCAAAGGTTTCCTTGCCGGTGAGATTGAGGCTCTTGCGGTTCTGATCAAGCTTGAACTGCAGCGGCAATACGCCCATGCCCACCAGATTGGAACGGTGAATTCGCTCGAAGCTTTCCGCGATCACCGCTTTGACTCCCAGCAGATTGGTGCCTTTGGCCGCCCAGTCACGGCTGGACCCGGTGCCATATTCTTGCCCGGCAACCACCACCAGCGGCGTTCCCGAAGCCTGATACTTCATCGCCGCGTCGTAGATCGCCAGTTTTTCGCCGGTCGGAATGTAGATCGTGTTGCCACCTTCTTCACCGCCGAGCATTTCGTTGCGAATACGGATGTTGGCGAAGGTGCCGCGCATCATCACTTCATGATTGCCACGCCGTGAACCGTAAGAATTGAAGTCCCGTGGCTCCACGCCTTTTTCGCGCAAATAACGCCCGGCCGGGCTGTCGGCCTTGATGTTGCCGGCGGGGGAGATATGGTCGGTGGTCACCGAATCACCCAGCAGGGCCAGCACCCGTGCACCTTTGACATCCTTGATTTCAGGCAACGGGCCGGAAATGTCGTCGAAAAATGGCGGATGCTGGATGTAAGTCGAATCGTCCTGCCACACATACGTCGCCGCCTGCGGCACTTCGATGGCTTGCCACTGTTCATCACCGGCGAACACTTCGGCGTATTCCTTGTGGAACATTGCCGTACTGACCTGATTGACCGCGTCGGCGATCTCTTTGCTGGTTGGCCAGATATCGCGCAGGTACACCGGATTGCCTTGCTGATCTTCGCCCAGCGGTTCGCTGCTGATGTCGCTGCGCACGCTGCCGGCCAGGGCGTAGGCGACCACGAGCGGCGGTGAGGCGAGCCAGTTGGTTTTCACCAATGGATGCACGCGGCCTTCGAAGTTGCGGTTGCCGGAGAGCACCGAAGCGACGGTGAGATCAGCTTTCTGGATGGCTTTCTCGATCGGTTCCGGCAGCGGCCCGGAGTTGCCGATGCAAGTGGTGCAGCCATAGCCGACCAGGGAAAAGCCGAGCTGATCGAGGTATTGCGTCAACCCCGCAGCCTTGTAGTAGTCGGTGACCACTTTCGAACCCGGTGCCAGCGAACTCTTCACCCAAGGTTTGCGGGTCAGGCCTTTCTCCACCGCTTTTTTCGCCAGCAGGCCGGCGGCCATCATCACGCTCGGGTTCGAGGTGTTGGTGCAGGACGTGATCGCGGCGATGACCACGGCGCCGTTTTTCAGGCGATAAGTGTGGCCTTCATATTCATATTCGGTTTCGCCGACCAGATCGGCATTGCCCACCGCGACGCCGCCACCGCCCTCACTTTCCAGACGTCCTTCTTCTTTACTGGTGGGTTTGAATTGCAGATCCATGAAGTCGCTGAACGCTTGTGCGACATTCGGTAGCGAAACGCGATCCTGCGGGCGTTTCGGCCCGGCGAGGCTGGCTTCGACGCTGCCCATGTCCAACGCCAGGCTGTCGGTGAACACCGGTTCCTGACCGGGTAGACGCCACAGGCCTTGAGCCTTGGTGTAGGCCTCGACCAGTTTCACCACTTCCGGTGGCCGGCCGGACAGGCGCAGGTATTCCAGCGTTACGTCGTCAACGGGGAAGAAGCCGCACGTCGCGCCATATTCCGGGGCCATGTTGGCGATGGTCGCGCGGTCGGCCAGCGGCAGGTCGGCGAGGCCGTCACCGTAGAACTCGACGAACTTGCCGACCACACCTTTCTTGCGCAGCATTTGCGTGACGGTCAGCACCAGGTCGGTAGCGGTGATGCCTTCCTTGAGCTTGCCGGTCAGTTTGAAACCGATCACTTCTGGAATCAGCATCGACACCGGTTGCCCGAGCATCGCCGCTTCCGCCTCAATCCCGCCGACGCCCCAGCCGAGCACGCCGAGACCATTGATCATGGTGGTGTGCGAGTCGGTGCCGACCAGCGTGTCGGGGAACGCGTAGGTGCGGCCGTCCTCATCCTTGGTCCACACCGTGCGGCCGAGGTATTCGAGGTTGACCTGGTGACAGATGCCGGTACCCGGCGGCACCACGCTGAAATTGTCGAAAGCGCTCTGGCCCCAACGCAGGAAGGCGTAACGTTCGCCATTGCGCTGCATTTCGATATCGACGTTCTGCTCGAACGCGCTGGCGGTGGCGAACTTGTCGACCATCACCGAGTGGTCGATCACCAGATCCACCGGCGACAACGGGTTGATTCGCTGCGGATCGCCACCGGCCTTGGCCATCGCCGCACGCATGGCGGCAAGGTCGACCACCGCGGGTACGCCCGTAAAGTCCTGCATCAATACCCGGGCAGGGCGGTACTGGATTTCGCGGTCGGAGCGGCGCTCCTTGAGCCAGGCGGCAAGCGCCTTGAGGTCGGCGCCGGTGACCGTTTTTTCATCTTCCCAGCGCAGCAGGTTTTCCAGCAGGACTTTCAGCGACATGGGCAGCTTGTCGAGGTCGCCCAAGCTTTTGGCGGCATCCGGCAAACTGAAATAGTGGTAGGTCTTGTCATCGATTTGCAGGGTTTTGAGCGTTTTCAGACTATCGAGGGACGGCATTACGATCACTCCTTTGAATCCGCACGGCTACGGATTGAGGGGACGAATAGAGCTTTAAACCTAGCCCTGTTTTAGGTAGCTGGCTAATAACTGGACTCTATGAGCGGAACCAAGGTTCCGACATCGGCTATCATGCGCCGGTTTTCGTGACAGGCTTTGCTTCAACGCAAGGCCTGAGCATCGCGCGGCGGCCGAATGATCGCCCGCTGCCCAGGAGTAAGAATGAACACCCTATTCATGCATTGCCGGCCAGGCTTCGAAGGCGAAGTCTGTTCGGAGATTTCCGACCTCGCCGCGCAACTCAACGTGGCCGGCTACGCCAAGGCCAAAGCGGCTACCGCCTGCGCCGAGTTTGTCTGCACCGAAGAAGACGGCGCCGAGCGCCTAATGCGCGGTCAGCGTTTCGCCGAATTGATCTTCCCACGCCAATGGGCGCGTGGGGTTTTCATCGATTTGCCTGAAACCGACCGCATCAGCGTGATCCTTGCGCACATGGCCGAATTCCCGGTGTGCGGCAGCCTGTGGCTGGAAGTCGTCGACACCAACGACGGCAAGGAACTGTCGAATTTCTGCAAGAAATTCGAAGGCCCGCTGCGCAAGGCGCTGACCGGCGCCGGCAAACTGGTGGATGACGCCAGCAAACCGCGTCTGCTGCTGACCTTCAAGAGCGGTCGTGAAGTGTTTCTCGGCATGGCCGATGCCGGCAATTCGGCGATGTGGCCGATGGGCATTCCGCGTCTGAAGTTCCCGCGTGAAGCACCGAGCCGTTCGACGCTGAAGCTGGAAGAGGCCTGGCACCACTTTATCCCGCGTGATCAGTGGGAAGATCGCCTGCACAGCGACATGACCGGCGTTGACCTCGGCGCCGCGCCGGGCGGCTGGACCTGGCAACTGGTCAATCGCGGCATGCTGGTGACCGCGATCGACAACGGCCCGATGGCTGAAAGTCTGATGGATACCGGACTGGTTCAGCATTTGATGGCAGACGGTTTCACCTTCAAGCCCAAGCAACCGGTGGACTGGATGGTCTGCGACATCGTCGAGAAGCCGGCGCGCAATGCCGCGATGCTGGAAGAGTGGATCGGCGAAGGGCATTGCCGCGAGGCGGTGGTCAACCTGAAGTTGCCGATGAAGCAGCGTTACGCCGAAGTGAAGCGCTTGCTCGAACGCATTGCCGATGGTTTCAAGGCACGCGGGATCAAGGTCGATATCGGCTGCAAACAGCTGTATCACGACCGCGAAGAAGTGACCTGCCATTTGCGCCGTCACGACACCAAGAAAGCCAAATCCCGCTGATACACCGCAAAACCCCTGTAGGAGCTGCCGCAGGCTGCGATCTTTTGATCTTAAAAAGCAAAGATCGCAGCCTTCGACAGCTCCTACATAGGGTGTGGCGTAACGCCATAGATGACCGAATACCCGGCAATGCGCGACAATGCCGGCCAGTTTCAGGAGTGAATCATGAGTGAAATGATCGATACCCCGGTCGATGGCACCCTCGACGCCACCGGTCTCAATTGCCCGGAGCCGGTGATGATGCTGCACCAGCACATCCGTGACCTGGTGCCCGGCGGCCTGCTCAAAGTGATCGCCACCGACCCGTCGACCAAACGCGATATCCCCAAGTTCTGCGTGTTTCTCGACCATGAACTGGTGAGCCAGCACGAAGACGCCGGTACATATCTGTACTGGATCCGCAAAAAGTCCTGATCAAAGGCAAAAAAAAGACCTGCATCTGCAGGTCTTTTTTATGGGCGATCAACCCGCCGAGCGACTGATCCGAATACGCTTGCGCGCACTGCGCGTCAGGCGAATCGACAGCATCAACGCCGCACAGCTCAAGCCCACGATCAAACCCTGCCACAAACCGCTCGGGCCGCGTGGTTCGCCGAGCCAGTCGGTCAGACCGAGGGCATAGCCCACCGGCAAACCAATGCCCCAATAGGCGAACAGGGTCAGGATCATGGTCACGCGCGTGTCCTGATAGCCACGCAGCGCGCCGGCGGCGGTGACCTGGATCGCGTCGGAAAACTGGAACAGTGCCGAGTACACGATCAGCATCGCCGCGATGTGAATCACTGTCGGGTCAGCGGTGTAGATCGCCGCAATCGGCTCGCGCAGCAACAGCATCATGCTCGCCGACAGGCAGGCGTACGCCAGCGCGGTGCCCATGCCGACACCAGCGGCAAAACGCGCTTCGCGTGGTTCTTCGCGGCCCAGTGCCTGACCGACGCGCACGGTCACCGCCATGCCCAGCGAATACGGAATCATGAACACCAGCGAACTGACGTTGAGGGCAATCTGGTGCCCGGCCACCACGGTGGCGCCAAGACTGCCGATCAGCAGGGCGATCACGGCAAAAATGCTCGACTCGGCAAACACGGCGATACCGATAGGCAGACCAATCGCCAGCAGACGCCTGATCACTGTCCATTGTGGCCAGTCGAAACGGCTGAATATTTCGCTCGAACGATAGGCCGGTGCCCAGCGCTCATAACCGGCCAGCCCCAGCGCCATCACCCACATCACGATGGCCGTGGCCCAACCGCAACCGACGCCGCCCATCGCCGGCACACCGAAATGGCCATAGATGAAGATGTAGTTCAGCGGAATGTTCAGCGCTAGACCGCACAGGCCCAGCACCATGGCAGGACGCGTACGGCCGATGCCGTCACTGGTGCAGCGCAGCACGTGATAGAACGCCACTGCCGGCAGACCACTGGCGATGCCGTGCAGGTATTGCATGCACGGGCCGATCAGCTCTGGATCGACTTTCATCAGGTGCAGTACCGGCTCGGCGGCCACCAGCATCGCGGTGGCGATCAGTCCGACCACCAGCGCCAGCCACAGCGCCTGACGCACGAGCGGGCCGATTTCGCTGTGGGTGCCAGCGCCGAAACGCTGGGCGACTTTCGGCGTGGTTGCCAGCAGAGTGCCGGTCATCAGCAGAAACACCGGCACCCAGATCGAGTTGCCCAGCGCCACCGCTGCCAGATCCTTTGGCCCGACGCGGCCAGCCATCACCGCGTCGACGAAGCCCATGGCCGTAGTCGCCAGTTGCGCGATGATGATCGGCAATGCCAGGGCGAGCAGGTTCTTGAACTCCAGGCGAATCCGCGCGGGGCGAGTGAGGGAGACGGCGACAGGTTGATCAGTTACAGAATTCACGGGAAAAACGTCCACAGCTGTTGATGCGCAAGGCGCCGCATTCTACGCCGCTGACGCCTTGGTCAGGAAAAATCCTCTGTTGCGGATTTGTAAGCGCAAAGCCCGCTGGCCCGGCGACCGATCTGCACCTAAACTGCCGATCCGCCTAAGGAGCCCGCCATGCTGATTGTTGCCGACGAAAATATCCCGCTGCTCGATGCCTTTTTTGCCGGTTTCGGCGAGATCCGCCGGGTGCCGGGCCGTTCCATCGACCGTGCGACGGTCGCGCAGGCCGACGTGTTACTCGTGCGCTCGGTGACCAACGTCAACCGCACGTTGCTTGAGGGCAGCAAGGTGCGCTTTGTCGGTACCTGCACGATCGGCACCGATCATCTGGATCTCGACTACTTCAATGAGGCCGGCATCACCTGGTCGAGTGCACCCGGCTGCAATGCCCGAGGCGTGGTCGATTATGTGCTGGGCAGTCTGATGACCCTCGCCGAAATCGAAGGTGTCGATCTCACTCAGCGGACTTATGGTGTCGTCGGCGCCGGTGAGGTGGGAGGGCGCCTGATCAAGGTTCTGAAAGAGTTGGGCTGGAATGTCAAAGTCTGCGATCCGCCGCGTCAGGCTGCCGAGGGCGGCGATTACGTGAGCCTTGAGCAAATCATTGAGCAGTGTGACGTAATCAGTCTGCACACACCGCTGACACGCAGCGGCGTTGGTGCGACTTGGCATCTGTTCGATCAGCAGCGTCTGCAGCAGCTCAAGCCCGGTGCATGGCTGATCAACGCGGCGCGTGGTCCGGTGGTGGATAACGCCGCGCTGCGCGAAGTGCTGCTGGAGCGTGAAGACCTGCAAGCCGTTCTTGATGTCTGGGAGGCCGAGCCTGAGGTTGATGTTGCATTGGCCGAACTTTGCGTACTGGCCACTCCGCACATTGCCGGTTACAGCCTTGATGGCAAACAGCGCGGAACGGCGCAGATCTATCAGGCTTACTGCCAATTCATCGGCCAGCCAGCGAGTATTCAACTCAGTGAGCTGCTACCGGCGCCGTGGTTGTCGCAAGTGACCTTGCATGGCGACAGCGATCCGGCCTGGGCGCTGGCGATGTTGTGTCGTGGCGTGTACGACCCGCGCCGCGATGATGCGGATTTTCGCCGCAGCCTCGTAGGTAATGTCGGCGAGCAGCGGGCGGCGTTCGATGTGTTGCGTAAACAGTATCCGGTGCGGCGCGAGATTGAAGGGCTGAAGGTGCGGATTGAAGGGGATTCGCCGGTGTTGGCGAAGATAGTCGCGGCACTGGGTGCGGTGACTGTCTAGAAACCGGGTCGGCCCCTTCGCGAGCAGGCTCGCTCCCATATGGATCTCGCACTCACTGACGATCTCCTGTGGGAGCGAGCCTGCTCGCGAAAGTCGCGCCAAATGTCCCCGGATCTGCAGGCAGAAAAAACCCGGCCAAAGGGGCCGGGTCAGGAAGACGGTGGCTATATCACTTTTGTTCGGCAGGCTTGACCAATCGCTTCTCCAGCTCGCTGCAGGCTTGCTGGATCATTTCTTCAGTGATCGGTACTTCACGCCCATCCTTATCCAGTATCGAGCAACCCAGAGATTGGCCGGGCTTGGTGCGGATCACTTCAATCTTGTCATCGCTGCTGTGTTGCAAGGACATGGCCTGTCTCCTCATCAGGTTGTATACCCAGATTAAAACCGCCACGTGACCAGGCTGTGACAGCGCCTTTCGATCCGTCATGAGCGGCCATTCCAGTCCAACAGAAATGACCGTTCGTCTCAACCTTGACGTTAGACCGATAGCAACTATGGCCTAGTCTTTGGGGGCATATTTAACCTGACTCATTGTGATTTACAGAGTTCCACCCCAAAGAAGGTTTACGCTAGCCCTTTCATCAACACGGATGTACACCTGAATGACCCCGAAGCTTTCTTCACGACACCGTCGCGCGCTGCGTCTGACCAGTCGATTCCTGGCCCCTTACCGCTGGCAGGTCATCGCTGCGCTGCTGGCGTTGATCGTTACGGCCGCCGTCACGTTGTCGATGGGGCAGGGGATCAAGCTGTTGGTCGACCGGGGCTTCATGACTCAGTCGCCGCATCAGCTCAACCAGAGCATCGGCATCTTCATGTTGATGGTGCTGGGTCTGGCGGTCGGTACGTTTGCCCGGTTCTACTGGGTGTCGTGGATCGGCGAGCGCTGCGTGGCCGACATCCGCCGGGAGGTGTTCAACCATCTGGTCTATCTCCATCCGGGCTTTTACGAGAACAACCGCAGTTCCGAGATCCAGTCGCGGCTGACTGCCGACACGACGCTGTTGCAATCGGTGATCGGCTCGTCGTTGTCGATGTTCCTGCGCAACCTGTTGATGGTCATCGGTGGCGTCATCCTGCTGTTCGTGACCAATGCGAAACTCACCAGCATTGTGGTGATTGCCTTGCCGTTCGTGGTTGCACCGATCCTGATATTCGGCCGGCGCGTGCGCAATCTGTCGCGGTTGAGCCAGGACCGGGTCGCCGATATCGGCAGCTATGTGTCGGAAACCCTCGGCCAGATCAAAACCGTGCAGGCCTACAACCACCAGGTTCAGGACGAGCGACGTTTTGCGACGACGGTCGAGGACGCATTCGACACCGCGCGCAAACGCATCTTTCAGCGCTCGTGGATGATCACCATGGTGATCGTGCTGGTGCTCGGCGCCGTGGCGGTGATGTTGTGGGTCGGAGGCATGGACGTAATCGCCGGGCGCATCACCGGGGGCGAACTGGCGGCGTTTGTCTTTTACAGCCTGATCGTCGGCAGTGCGATCGGCACGTTGAGTGAGGTGATCGGCGAACTGCAGCGCGCGGCCGGGGCCGCCGAACGTATCGCTGAACTGCTGGGTTCGGAAAACATCATCCAGCCGCCCGTTACCGGGCTGGTGACCTTGCCGGAGCGCGTGCGGGGTGAATTGCAATTGCAGGACGTGCGTTTTTCCTACCCTTCGCGTCCGGAAAGCTACGCCGTCAACGGTTTGAATCTGACCATTCGCGCTGGCGAGACACTAGCGCTGGTGGGGCCGTCCGGCGCTGGCAAGTCCACCGTGTACGACTTGCTGTTGCGTTTTTATGATCCGCTGGAAGGGCAGATCCTGATTGATGGCGTGCCTTTGACCAGCCTCGATCCGCTGGACCTGCGCCGTCACTTCGCCCTGGTATCACAATCGCCGGCGCTGTTTTTCGGCAGTGTTGAAGAGAATATTCGTTACGGCAATCCCGGGGCGACGCTGGAGCAGGTCAAGGACGCTGCGAAAATTGCTCATGCCCACGACTTCATCGAGAAAATGCCCAACGGTTACCAGACCCATCTCGGCGATGGTGGCCTCGGTCTTTCCGGTGGCCAGCGTCAGCGTCTGGCCATTGCCCGGGCGTTGCTGGTCGACGCACCGATCCTGCTGCTGGACGAAGCCACCAGCGCCCTTGATGCGCAGAGCGAACACCTGATTCAGGAAGCCCTGCCGAGCCTGATGCAAAACCGCACCACGCTGGTGATCGCGCATCGACTGGCCACGGTGAAAAACGCTGACCGGATTGCGGTAATGGATCAGGGCAAGCTTGTGGCCATTGGCACCCATCAGGAACTGATTGCCAGCAATCCGCTGTATGCGCGGTTGGCAGCGTTGCAGTTCAATGATGGCAAGAGCGCGTCAACGAATCCTGTCACCGATCCTGCCATTCACTAAATAGCCGCTCAGGTTGTGCCCATAAAAAATGCCCGTATCTCGCGATACGGGCATTTTTCGTTAGTTGGCGTCAGTCAGGTGATCACTGATCGTCGAAGTAGCGCTCATGCCAGTCCACCAGCGGCTGCGGCGAGTTGAGCTTCTGGCCGTAGATCACCGAGTACGACAGCACGTTCTGCACATACTGACGGGTTTCGTCGAACGGAATGCTTTCGACCCACACGTCGAAGCTCAGGTGATCGGCGCCGCGCAGCCATTGGCGCACGCGACCAGGACCTGCGTTGTAGGCGGCGGAGGCGAGGACGCGGTTGCCGTTGAACTGGCTGTGCACCTGGCTCAGATACGCGGCGCCGAGCTGGATGTTCTTGTCCGGGTCCAGCACTTGCTGCGGCGAGGCCAGCGGAATGCTGAATTTGCGCGCGGTTTCCTTGGCGGTGCCGGGCATCAATTGCATCAGGCCACTGGCCCCGACACCGGAGCGTGCGTCGTCCATGAACGCGCTTTCCTGGCGGGTAATGGCAAACACCCAGCTCGAATGCAGGCCACGTACCTTGGCTTCACGCACGAGCGTTTCGCGGTGGGCCATCGGGAAGCGGATATCCAGATCGTCCCAGTACTGCGCCTGACTGATGGTGCGGATCGCCGGGAAATACCATTTCAAGTCGTAAGCGAGTTTCGCCTGGGCAACCATTTCATCGCGATTGAAATGGCGGCTGACGTGATACCACTCGCGACGACCGTCGACGATTTGCCCACGGGCATGGAATTCCAGCGCGCGGCGTACCCCCGGCGTGTTGCGCACCTTGTTGATCAGCGCTTGGCTGAGGACCAATGGCTTGTTGTTCAGCGAGTACGGCGATTGCGAGCGGTCGGCGGCAAGGAAACCGTAGAAATCACGTTCGCGCGCAAGGTTTTTGTACAGCGTCTGTGCTTCCGGGTTTTGTGGCTGGGCCAGTTCCAGACTGCGTGCCTGCCAGTAGCGCCAGCGGTTGGTGGTGGCCAGATCCTGCGGCAGACGGCGGGTCAACTGATACGCGTCGTCCCAACGGGCCAGACGCAGGAGAAGGCGCAAGCGCCATTCCGAGACGGTGTTGTCGCGCAGCTCCGGGTCGTATTTGGTCATCACGTCCAGCGCGCGGCTGTCGAAACGACGGGCAAGGGTCAGGCCGATTTCCCGGGCAATCGCGACTTTTTCATCGCGGGAGAAATGCATGCTGCTGGCGTAACCGTCGAGCAACGCCATGGCCTTGTCCGGATCCTGACGGGCCAGTCGGCGCAAGCCGAGGCTGACCACGTCGGACATCGGTTCATCGGCCGGGGTAAAGCGCGAAGGCTGATTGAGCAACTCCGGTTTTTGCGCCACATCCACCAGCAAACGACCGCGCGGGGCGAGGGTGGTCAAGCCGTTGACCAGGCTGTTGGCCAATGGATAGTTGCGGGCCTGAGCGGCAAGTTTGGTGCGCTCCCAGCGTTTCTGTTCAGTGAGCTGGC
This sequence comes from Pseudomonas sp. Mb7, assembly GCF_054790525.1. NCBI lineage: Bacteria > Pseudomonadati > Pseudomonadota > Gammaproteobacteria > Pseudomonadales > Pseudomonadaceae > Pseudomonas > Pseudomonas sp. Mb7. The sequence continues at coordinate 3,602,550 of NZ_CP186501.1, read as the reverse complement.
CATCGGCTGCCCAGATGCCGAACAGCGCGTCACACGCGGCGGGTTGGGATTTGCCAGTCAGCCAGAGCTTTTCAGCATTGGCGTACCCCTCGGCCTTATGGTTGCTGCTGATCTGGTACTGCGCATTCAGGCAGTCCAGTTCAGTGAAGTTGAGTTTCGGGTCGTAATACTTGACGAAGGTGGCCCAGTCGCCACGGTCGGCGAGCCAGCGCAACCAGCGCAGTTTCATCCAGTTGGCCTGGGGCAGGTCACCGTGTTCGGCGAGGAACTTTTCGATTTCCGCGTTGCTCGCGGTTTTCAGCCGCGCGGTCAGTTCGTCGTAGGCCAGGTACGGTTCCAGCGGGTAATCGGCCAACGCCTGGCTGTAGCGAAAGTACGGGCCGGTATCACCCTTGGCCAGGGCGCGCTTGGCTTCATCGTAATACTGGCGTTGGGTGGACAGGTCCACCGCCTGGGCGGATTGAGCGGCAGCGGCGGTAAGTAGCAAACAGGACAAGACACTGAAAAGGCGACTGCGCATGAGACATCCGGGCAGAGAAATCATGACAAGTGCCGACCTCGGTCAGCACTGAATTGTCTGTAGCTTAGCCTTTTGCCAGCAAGCGGCGAAAGCTTTGCGGGCCTCGCAGCACAAGTTCGCAACAAATGTTGTGCAGAGTGCTTCGACAGACAAATTGCCGGCCTGCTGAAGCCCTAACTCAGGTAGAATGCGCGCCCGGTTTTTGGAGAAGCTCATGACCCTGCTCAAATTCAGCGATGTGTCCCTTGCGTTCGGCGCTATGCCGTTGTTGGACAAGGTGTCCTGGCAGATCGCCCGTGGTGAGCGGGTGTGCATCATCGGCCGCAACGGCACTGGCAAGTCCAGCATGATGAAACTGGTCAAGGGCGACCAGAAGCCCGATGAAGGCTCGGTGTGGCGTGCCCCCGGTCTGAAAATCGGCGAATTGCCGCAAGAATTGCCGGTGGCCGACGATCGGACGGTGTTCGACGTAGTCGCTGAAGGCCTTGATGGCGTGGGCGCGTTGCTCGCCGAATACCATCACCTTGCGCAGAACTGCGTCACTGAAGAAGACCTGAACAAGCTGATGCACGTTCAGCAAGACCTCGAAGCCCGTGATGGCTGGCGCTTGCAGACTCTGGTCGAGAGCACTTTGAGCCGTCTGCAACTGCCGGCCGACAAGACCCTCGCCCAGTTATCCGGCGGCTGGCGTCGTCGCGTGCTGCTGGCGCAGGCGCTGGTGTCCGAGCCGGATCTGCTGCTGCTCGACGAACCGACCAACCACCTGGACATCGGTGCGATTGCCTGGCTCGAAGAAGCCCTGAAAGATTTCCAGGGCGCCGTGCTGTTTATCACGCACGACCGTTCCTTCCTGCAAAACCTCGCCACGCGCATCCTCGAACTGGATCGCGGCGGCCTGATCGACTGGAACGGCGACTACGCCAGTTTCCTTGTGCACAAAGAAGCCGCGCTGGCCGCCGAAGAAACCGCCAACGCGCTGTTCGACAAGAAACTGGCCCAGGAAGAAGTCTGGATCCGCCAGGGCATCAAGGCTCGCCGCACCCGCAACGAGGGCCGCGTCCGCGCCCTGAAAGCTTTGCGCGTGGAGCGTAGCGAGCGTCGTGAGCGCACCGGCAAGGCCAACATTCAGCTGGACACTGCCGACAAGTCCGGCAAGCAGGTGATGGTCCTCGAGAACGTGAGTTTCGCTCACCCGGGCGGCCCGTTCCTGATCAAGGATTTCTCGATGGTGCTGACACGCGGCGACCGTATCGGTCTGCTCGGCGCCAACGGTACCGGCAAGACCACCCTGCTGAAACTCATGCTTAGCGGTCTGCAACCGACCAGCGGCAAAGTGGAAGAGGGCACGCGGATCGACGTGGCCTACTTCGACCAGTTGCGTCATCAACTGGATCTGGAAAAAACCGTGATCGACAACGTCGCCGAAGGTCGCGACTTCATCGATATCGACGGCCAGAGCCGTCACGTGCTGAGCTACCTCGGCGATTTCCTGTTCAGCCCACAGCGTGCCCGCACGCCGGTCAAGGCGCTGTCGGGTGGTGAGCGTGCGCGTCTGTTGCTGGCCAAGTTGTTCAGCAAGCCGGCGAACCTGCTGGTTCTCGACGAACCGACCAACGACCTCGACGTGGAAACCCTCGAACTGCTCGAAGAGGTGCTGCTGACCTTCAACGGCACCGTGCTGATGGTCAGCCACGACCGTGCATTCCTCGACAACGTGGTCACCAGCACCCTGGTCTTCGAAGGCGAAGGCAAGGTGCGTGAATACGTCGGTGGCTATCAGGACTGGATTCGTCAGGGCGGCTCGCCGCGGCTGTTGGGCGTGACTGAAAGCAAATCGGGCAAGGCTGACCTGAATTCGGCGGTAGTCACCGCTGAGCCTGCTGTGGTTGCTGCGCCTGCCGCTGCTGCCCCGGTTGCCAAGAAAAAGCTGAGCTACAAGCTGCAGCGCGAGCTGGAAGCGTTGCCGGGCGATATCGACGCCAAGGAACAGCAGATCGCCGCAGTGGAGGCCGAGATGGCTGAAGGCGGTTTCTATCAGCGTCCACCGGCTGAAACAGCCAAGGTGATTGCCTCGCTGGAGCAGTTGCAGGCTGAACTGGACGCGTTGATGGAGCGTTGGGCCGAGCTGGATGCCTGATTGATCCGGATGTGAAAAAGCCCGGCGTTCAGTGATGAACGCCGGGCTTTTCATATGCGGGTGGAGACCCAATGTGGGAGCGAGCCTGCTCGCGAATGCGGTGTGTCAGGCGGCATTAATGCTGAATGTGCCGACGCCTTCGCGAGCAGGCTCGCTCCCACAATGATCAGTGTTTCAACGTTTGACCAGGTGGACGGCGAGGACGTCGCATGGCGCGCCGTGCAGTACGTCGTTCGCGGTCGAGCCGAGCAACAGCGCCAGACCATGACGGCCATGGCTGCCGACCACGATCAGATCGCACGTGTTTTCCTTGGCGAAATGATGGATTTCCTGGCGTGGCTGGCCATAGGTCAGGTGGCAGTTGGCGCCCTCAAGCTCTGAGTATTTGGCTTTCAAACGCTCCAGGCGCTCCTTGGCCTGATCGAACTGCTGTTGTTGCAGTTGTGACAGATCCATCGGCACGTCGCCGCCGAAGGCCATGGCCATCGGCTCAACGATATGCACGAGCGAAAGCTTGGCGCCATTGCTCACCGATAGCTCGCGGGCGCGGTGAATCACAGGGTCGCACTCTTCGGTCAGATCTACGGCGACCAGAATGTGGTGGTAGGGCATGAGGTGCTCCTCGTGAGGTTTCAATATTGTTAAGTATGGCTGGTTTCAAGCGCATTGGTTCCAAAGTGACACAATGCGCTCACCAAGAATTGGGAATAGAGATATGACGGTCTGGTTGGTGGTGTCAATCCTGCTGGTGGTTTTGAGTCCGTTGGCGTGGTTGCGCCCATCGCGCGCGCAAAGCGGTCGCATCGCCTTGCGCATGGAGGCGCGGCGCATGGGTCTGGCCATGCAACTGGCGCCTCAGGAATGGCCGCACTGGCTGGCGCAAGAGCCGCCGAATCCGTGTGCGCAGTATCATCGGCCGCGTCGTGGCAAGTCGCCTGCCTGCTGGACTTACTGGCAAAAATCGCCGGGTGCGTGGGTCAATCAATGGCAGGAAGTTTGCGAAGATCGGGCGCTGCTCAATCATTTCGAAAAGTTGCCCGGCAACGTTTTCAAAGTCGAAGCAGACAAGCAGATGATCGCCTTGTACTGGGGCGAGAAGGGCGAAGCGTCGGTGTTGCAGGACATCGACACCACTCTGAAAGCACTGGCGTGACGCGCGGACTTTTCCCACTGCAACGGTGGGGAACGTCCGGCAGACGCGCAATAAAAAGCCCGACATGATTCATCGGGCAGGGTGGCCAGGCAGGCCGGAAACCTTTTTTGATGCTGACTTGGTCGGTACATCTCTCTGTAGTCCACCCAGCGTAGCCCTTTAAACTCGGGCTGCTGCGAATTAGGGCGACTTTTCTAACTATTGATTCTATGAATGGCTTCACATGCAGACGCGTGTTGCGGGTCTTCGTCTTACAGAAATGACCGCAAAGTCGCATTTCAACCCGTATTTTGGGCGATTGACAATTGTCGGAAATTCCGTGAAGGTGACGTACCCAAATCAAACGGGCGTATGAATTGAGCGTTTGTCTTACAGACTGCTCCTACAGAATCCCGACTATCGCGTTGGCGGGTGTGCCGGGTGGATTGGCGTTAGCATCGACGAAAAAGCGTCCTGCCGAGCCATTCGCCTGCGTCCGACGTGTACTGTTCAGCTTCCATATCGTGGAGATCAGTTGATGATTTACGAAGGTAAAGCCATCACGGTTAAAGCTCTTGAAAGTGGCATCGTCGAATTGAAATTCGACCTCAAGGGTGAGTCCGTCAACAAGTTCAACCGTCTAACCCTGAACGAACTGCGTCAGGCCGTAGACACCATCAAGGCAGATGCTTCGATCAAGGGCGTGATCGTCAGCAGTGGCAAGGACGTGTTCATCGTCGGCGCCGACATCACCGAATTTGTCGATAACTTCAAGCTGCCGGATGCCGAGCTGGTTGCTGGCAATCTCGAAGCCAACAAGATCTTCAGCGATTTCGAAGACCTCAACGTCCCAACCGTAGTGGCCATCAATGGCATCGCCCTGGGTGGTGGTCTGGAAATGTGCCTGGCGGCTGACTATCGCGTCATGTCGACCAAAGCCAAGATCGGCCTGCCGGAAGTCAAGCTGGGCATCTACCCAGGCTTCGGTGGCACCGTGCGTCTGCCGCGCTTGATCGGTGTCGATAACGCCATCGAGTGGATTGCCTCCGGTAAGGAAAACCGCCCTGAAGACGCCCTGAAAGTCAGTGCCGTCGACGCCGTGGTTGCTCCTGAAAAACTGCAGGAAGCTGCCCTTGAACTGATCAAGCGCGCCATCTCCGGCGAGTTCGATTTCAAGGGCAAGCGTCAGCCGAAACTTGAAAAACTCAAGCTGAACGCTATTGAACAGATGATGGCTTTCGAAACCGCCAAAGGTTTCGTCGCCGGTCAGGCTGGCCCGAACTACCCAGCGCCGGTTGAAGCGATCAAGACCATCCAGAAAGCCGCGAACTTCGGTCGTGACAAGGCGCTGGAAGTCGAAGCCGCCGGCTTCGTCAAACTGGCCAAGACCTCTGCCGCGCAGAGCTTGATCGGTCTGTTCCTGAACGATCAGGAGCTGAAGAAAAAGGCCAAGGCCTACGACGAAATCGCCAAAGACGTGAAGCAGGCCGCTGTACTCGGCGCCGGCATCATGGGTGGCGGTATCGCCTATCAGTCGGCCTCCAAAGGTACGCCGATCCTGATGAAGGACATCAACGAGCACGGTATCGAGCAGGGTCTGGCCGAAGCCGCCAAGCTGCTGGTTGGCCGCGTTGATAAAGGTCGCATGACCGCTGCGAAAATGGCTGAAGTGCTCAATGGCATTCGTCCGACCCTGTCCTACGGCGACTTCGGTCACGTGGATCTGGTTGTCGAAGCTGTCGTCGAGAACCCTAAGGTCAAGCAAGCCGTACTGGCTGAAGTCGAAGGTCAGGTCAAAGAGGACACCATCCTCGCGTCCAACACCTCGACCATTTCCATCAGCCTGCTGGCCAAGGCCCTCAAGCGTCCGGAAAACTTCGTCGGCATGCACTTCTTCAACCCGGTGCACATGATGCCGCTGGTGGAAGTAATCCGTGGCGAGAAGTCCAGCGAGCTGGCTGTTGCCACCACCGTTGCCTACGCCAAGAAAATGGGCAAGAACCCGATCGTCGTCAACGACTGCCCGGGCTTCCTGGTCAACCGCGTACTGTTCCCGTACTTCGGTGGTTTCGCCAAGCTGGTCAGCGCCGGTGTCGACTTCGTCCGTATCGACAAGGTCATGGAAAAATTCGGCTGGCCGATGGGCCCGGCGTACCTGATGGACGTGGTCGGCATCGACACCGGTCACCATGGTCGTGACGTGATGGCTGAAGGTTTCCCGGATCGCATGAAGGATGACCGTCGTTCGGCCATCGACGTGCTGTACGAAGCCAAGCGCCTGGGCCAGAAGAACGGCAAGGGCTTCTACGCCTACGAGGCCGACAAGAAAGGCAAGCAGAAGAAAGTCGCCGATCCATCGGTGCTGGAAGTGCTCAAGCCGATCGTTTACGAGCAGCGTGAAGTCACTGACGAAGACATCATCAACTGGATGATGATCCCGCTGTGCCTGGAAACCGTGCGTTGCCTGGAAGACGGCATCGTTGAAACCGCCGCCGAAGCCGACATGGGTCTGGTCTACGGTATCGGTTTCCCTCCATTCCGTGGCGGTGCACTGCGCTACATCGACTCGATCGGTGTTGCCGAGTTCGTTGCCCTGGCTGACCAGTACGCTGATTTGGGCGCGCTGTACCACCCGACCGCGAAGCTGCGCGAAATGGCCAAAAACGGCCAGAGCTTCTTCGGTTAAGCGCCCCCAACTAGAGTGAGAGTGAACTTATGAGCTTGAATCCTAGAGACGTCGTGATTGTCGACTTCGGTCGTACTCCGATGGGCCGCTCCAAGGGCGGCATGCACCGCAACACCCGCGCCGAAGACATGTCGGCGCACCTGATCAGCAAGTTGCTGGAACGCAACGCCAAGGTCGATCCTGCAGAAGTCGAGGACGTGATCTGGGGCTGCGTCAACCAGACCCTGGAGCAGGGCTGGAACATCGCGCGCATGGCTTCGCTGATGACCCAGATCCCGCACACCTCGGCCGGTCAGACTGTTAGCCGTCTGTGCGGCTCGTCGATGAGTGCGCTGCACACCGCTGCGCAAGCGATCATGACCGGCAACGGTGACGTGTTCGTGGTCGGCGGCGTCGAGCATATGGGCCACGTGAGCATGATGCACGGTGTCGATCCGAACCCGCACATGTCGCTGTACGCGGCGAAAGCCTCGGGCATGATGGGCCTGACCGCTGAAATGCTCGGCAAAATGCACGGCATCACTCGCGAACAACAGGACGCTTTCGGCGTGCGATCCCACCAGTTGGCCCACAAGGCCACCGTGGAGGGCAAGTTCAAAGACGAAATAATCCCGATGCAGGGCTATGACGAGAACGGTTTCCTGAAACTGTTCGACTACGACGAAACCATTCGTCCGGAAACCACCCTGGAAAGTCTGGCGGCCCTCAAGCCTGCCTTCAATCCAAAGGGCGGCACCGTGACTGCCGGTACTTCGTCGCAGATCACCGATGGTGCTTCGTGCATGATCGTGATGTCGGCGCAGCGTGCGCAGGACCTGGGTATCCAGCCAATGGCGGTTATCCGTTCGATGGCAGTGGCGGGTGTGGATCCGGCAATCATGGGCTATGGTCCAGTTCCGGCGACACAAAAAGCCCTGAAACGTGCGGGCCTTGGCATCAACGATATCGACTTCTTCGAGCTCAACGAAGCTTTCGCCGCACAGGCCCTGCCAGTGCTGAAAGATCTGAAAGTACTCGACAAGATGAACGAGAAGGTTAACCTGCACGGCGGCGCGATCGCCCTGGGTCACCCGTTCGGTTGCTCCGGTGCCCGTATTTCCGGCACTTTGCTGAACGTGATGAAGCAGAATAGCGGCACCTTCGGGGTGGCCACTATGTGCATTGGTCTCGGCCAAGGCATCTCCACCGTCTTCGAACGCGTTTAAGCGTCTCGTCGATGGAAGCCGGGGCCAAGTGCCCCGGTTTTTGTTTTTGTGGATTTATTTTGTTTTTATTTTTGAAAAAATTTGAGTGAGGGCCGAAGCATGCCGATACAACCTGGGCTCTACCAACATTACAAAGGTCCGCAGTACCGCGTATTCAGTGTTGCGCGGCATTCCGAGACCGAAGAAGAAGTGGTCTTTTACCAAGCCCTGTATGGCGATTACGGCTTTTGGGTACGCCCTCTGAGCATGTTTCTCGAGTCAGTCGAGGTTGACGGCGAGCAGGTGCCACGCTTTGCTTTGGTGCAAGCCGAACCGAGCCTTTTTTCCAAGGCATAAGGCGAGTGCGCACAGAACCCTGTGCTTGACCTCACCTTGTATCAACTATATATAGCGGTGCCGCGTCAGGCGCCAACCGCCTTTCACTTCTAGAATTCAGGAATTTTCTGATCCATGGGCAAATCGCTGGTCATTGTGGAATCCCCGGCTAAGGCCAAGACCATCAACAAGTATCTGGGTAACCAATACGTGGTGAAGTCGAGTATCGGCCATATCCGAGACCTGCCCACCAGCGGTTCGGCTAGCGCCAGCAAAGAGCCAGCCGCCAAGCGCGGTAAGGCTGCTGCGGGCGAAGGTCCGGTGCTCTCGCCGAAAGAGAAAGCGCGCAAGCAGCTGGTCTCGCGTATGGGTGTCGATCCCGATCATGGCTGGAAAGCCCAGTACGAGATCCTCCCGGGTAAAGAGAAGGTCATCGAAGAGCTGCGCCGGCTCGCCAAAGATGCTGACACCATCTATCTCGCAACCGACTTGGATCGCGAGGGGGAAGCCATTGCCTGGCACCTGCGCGAAGCCATCGGTGGTGACGACAGCCGCTACAAGCGTGTGGTGTTCAACGAAATCACCAAGAAAGCGATTCAGGAAGCTTTCTCGGAACCGGGTGAGCTGGACATTGATCGTGTCAACGCTCAACAGGCGCGTCGCTTCCTCGACCGCGTTGTCGGTTACATGGTCTCGCCGCTGCTGTGGGCGAAGATCGCTCGTGGCTTGTCCGCCGGTCGCGTGCAATCGGTTGCCGTGAAGCTGGTGGTCGAGCGTGAACGTGAAATTCGCGCGTTCAACCCGGAAGAGTACTGGGAAGTGCATGCCGATCTCGGCACCACCAAAGGCTCCACCGTGCGTTTCGAAGTGGCTCGCGAAAAAGGCGAAGCGTTCAAGCCGCTCAACGAAGCTCAGGCCATGGCCGCGCTGGAGAAACTCAAATCTTCCAGCTACAGCATCGTCAAGCGCGAAGACAAACCGACCAGCAGCAAGCCGTCGGCGCCGTTCATCACATCGACCCTGCAGCAGGCTGCGAGCAACCGCCTGGGCTTCGGCGTGAAGAAAACCATGATGATGGCCCAGCGTCTTTACGAAGCCGGCTACATCACTTATATGCGTACCGACTCGACCAACCTCTCGGCTGATGCCGTGGCGATGGCGCGTACTTACATCGAAGACGAGTTCGGCAAGAAGTACCTGCCGGAAACGCCGAACGTCTACAGCAGCAAGGAAGGCGCACAAGAGGCTCACGAAGCGATTCGTCCTTCTGACGCCAACACCACGCCAAGCAAGCTGGCGGGTATGGAGCGTGACGCTGAGCGTCTCTACGAGCTGATCTGGCGCCAGTTCCTCGCTTGCCAGATGCTGCCGGCGCAATACCTGTCGACCACCGTCAGCGTAGGCGCTGGTGACTTCGAGCTGCGCGCCAAGGGCCGTATCCTCAAGTTTGACGGTTACACCCGTGTCATGCCGCAGATTGCCAAACCGGGTGATGACGACGTTCTGCCTGATATGGCGCAGGGCGACGTGATGAAGCTGATCAAGCTCGATCCATCGCAGCACTTCACCAAACCGCCGGCCCGCTACTCGGAAGCCAGTCTGGTTAAAGAAATGGAAAAGCGCGGTATCGGTCGTCCTTCGACTTACGCTGCGATCATTTCGACCATTCAGGATCGCGGTTACGTGACCCTGCACAACCGTCGTTTCTACTCGGAAAAGATGGGAGACATCGTCACCGAGCGTCTGTCGGAAAGCTTCTCGAACCTCATGGACTACGGCTTCACCGCAGGCATGGAAGAGAACCTCGATGACGTGGCGCAGGGCGAGCGCGACTGGAAAAACGTACTGGACGAGTTCTACGGCGACTTCAAAAAGAAACTCGAAGTAGCCGAAAACCCGGACAGCGGTATGCGTGCCAACCAGCCGGTCATGACCGACATTCCGTGCACGACTTGTGGTCGTCCGATGCAGATTCGTACCGCGTCGACAGGCGTTTTCCTCGGTTGTTCAGGCTACAGCCTGCCGCCGAAAGAACGCTGCAAGGCCACCGTCAACCTGGTGCCGGGCGATGAAATCGCTGCGGACGACGAGGGTGAGTCGGAATCGCTGGTACTGCGTGGCAAGCACCGCTGCCCGATCTGCAGCACGGCGATGGACGCTTACCTGCTGGACGAGAAGCGCAAGCTGCACATCTGCGGTAACAACCCGGATTGCGCCGGCTACGAAATCGAAGAAGGCAGCTATCGCATCAAGGGCTACGAAGGTCCGAGCCTGGAATGCGACAAGTGCGGCAGCGAGATGCAGCTAAAAACTGGCCGTTTCGGCAAGTTCTTCGGTTGCACCAACCCGACCTGCAAAAACACCCGCAAACTGCTGAAAAGCGGTGACGCGGCGCCGCCGAAGATGGATCCGGTGAAGATGCCTGAGCTGAAATGCGAAAAGGTCAACGACACCTACATCCTGCGCGACGGTGCTTCCGGCCTGTTCCTGGCGGCCAGTCAGTTCCCGAAAAACCGCGAGACCCGTGCTCCGCTGGTGATCGAGATTCTGCCGCACAAGGACGAGATCGATCCGAAGTACCACTTCCTCTGCGACGCTCCACAGAAAGATCCTGATGGTCTGCCGGCGGTGATTCGCTACAGCCGCAAGACCAAGGAGCAATACGTACAGACCGAAGTCGATGGCAAGCCTACCGGTTGGAAGGCGTACTTCGACGGCGGCAAGTGGACGGTTGAAGACAAGCGTACGAAGCCAAAAGCTGAGTAAGCCTTAGCCTGATACTGAAAGGCCGCATGAGAACTCTTGGGTTTTCATGCGGCCTTTTTGTTTTGTGCTTGCGGTGGGATCGGCTGATCCACGACACTGTCCGGCCTGCGTGAAGCAAATATTTCGTTGTGGAGAGCGCCGTCATGGCTCACGAACTCTATACCCGCACCAACCAGAAGATCTATTTCGCCGGACTGTCGCTCGAAGCTCTGGCTCGCGCCGAAGAGGGGCGAGCGATGAATTCGCTGGCGTTGATTCAGGCGGGGCGTGAATCGGCGTTGTTTCACCTTTACGGCGCCTTGCTCGGTCTCTGTCACGAGATCGCTGGTTTCTATCGTCTGCCGCAGGCCAATGCACCACGCGCCGAGATGCTGCTGACACGTGAGGTGCTGGAGTCGATCGCGATTCCCGAGTTGGCCGAGATGGTCGAACTCGCTGGCAACTCTGAAACCTGGCTGGCAAAACTGCTGGCAGCGCATTCGGCGCTGTTCCAGCCGCCACGGGTGCCACACAAGCCCAAAGGGGACGTGACTCAGCCGCTAATTCAGGCGATTAATCTGGATGAAGAAGAAGCGCCAGAAGAGTTGAGTCGAGAGGAGCTGGAGAGCTGGCGGCAGAATCTGAAAGGCTTGGCGATTCGCTTTCGCGAAGGCTTGAACGAGTGCTGAGGGTGATTGACACGGTGGCAATCTGAAACATGCTGCTGGTCAAGATCCCGAGCGAAGCCTGAATGATGTCTATATAATCCCTGCCTTTCGTGGAGAACAGACCTTTATGCCAACGTCCTTTCTAGAAATTGTCGAGTTACCAGACGGCCGAATCGAACTGCGCAGGGCTGAGGACGAGGGTTCTCTGGTGACGCTGGATTTCTCCGACGATGCCAAGGCGTTCCTTCAAGGTCAGCATGTAGAAATTGCCAAGGCGATGCTAAGCGTCGGCGTGCAGATGGCCGGTCGTATGGTCGAAGGCGAGTTTGATAAGGAAGAGGGGCCGCGGGTTCTTCATTGATCCGCGCCTTTGCTTTTTAACGTTACCGCTTCAGATCGGCTTCTCTGTCCCTGGAGAAGCCCTGCGCTTCACACAGCGCGTAGTAGCAACCCTCAACCCAAACGAATATTCAGGCTCTGAGCTTCGCCCGTGCGTGCGGCGCTGATCAGTTGTTGCCGCGAGTGGTTGTTTAGCGGGTTGAGCCAGGTGACCACAGTGTGGCTGCGCCCCAACCGCAGAGCTTCGCACGCCAGTTGCTGGGCGCTTTGAGCGCCCCGTGGTTGAAGTAGCAGAATACGTTCGCGGTTCAGGCCGGCATCCCGCAGCCAGGTTTGAGTCAGGCTGGCAGGTGGCGCGATCAATGTCAGCCAGCGTGCGTCCTGATCTTCACTGAGTTCGCGAAGAATCGGGGCGAGCAGGTTCAGGCAGTTCCCGGCCGCACCACGCAGTGACAGCTCACTGAATACTTCGGGTTCGGCATTCCAGGGGCGTTCGACCACGTCTTTCAGGATCGGCGCCATCGGTTGCGCCAGAAACGCTTCGAATAAAGGCAGTTGTGTTTGCTGAGGGGTGTGTGGGAACTGCATAAAGCCTCCTTTAGCGGCGGATTACGCCGACACTCAAGCCTTCGATCACCAGTTCCTGATCTTTCAGGTCGACTTCGATAGGGGCGAACTCGGGGTTTTCGGCAATCAGCCAGACCTTGCTGCCTTCACGCTTGAAACGTTTGACCGTCACTTCGTCGCCGATACGGGCAACGACGACCTGGCCATTACGTGCTTCGCGGGTGGTGTGCACGGCAAGAAGGTCACCATCGAAAATGCCGATGTCCTTCATGCTCATGCCGTGTACGCGCAGCAGATAGTCGGCGCGCGGATGAAAGAAGGCCGGATTGATGTTGCAAGACTCTTCGATGTGCTGCTGAGCGAGGATTGGCGCGCCGGCAGCGACCCGGCCAATGATTGGCAGGGTAGAGTCGTCGGCCTTGGCTTCAAAGCCGGGAATGCGAATACCGCGAGAAGCGCCCGGTGTCATCTCGATGGCGCCTTTTCGGGCCAGAGCCTTGAGATGTTCTTCAGCCGCGTTCGGCGACTTGAAGCCCAGTTCCTGAGCGATTTCCGCACGGGTTGGCGGGTAGCCGTTGTCTTCGAGGCAGCGTTTGATAAAGGCCAGAATCTCGGCTTGGCGTGGCGTCAGCTTTAGCATATTGATCGCTCTGTCTTTTTATACAGTGACTGTGATTATATACAGTGAAGCGTCCTTGGCAATGCCCGTTTTTTTGCAGGCCGCCAGACGGTCGGTATTCGTGCTTATTAATGAGTTGGGCTTGTGTGGTTAAATAGCTGACCGACCATTCCCAAAACGAACCGGCAGGCTTGACAAGGCACAGGCTGAAACGTATGTTTCAAACAAGTGTTTGTCAGGCGGAGTAGCCATGGCCCAGTCGGAAACCGTTGAACGCATTCTTGATGCTGCCGAGCAGTTGTTCGCGGAGAAAGGTTTCGCCGAAACCTCATTGCGTTTGATCACCAGCAAGGCCGGCGTCAACCTGGCAGCGGTGAACTATCACTTCGGCTCGAAAAAAGCGCTGATTCAAGCGGTTTTCTCGCGCTTCCTCGGGCCGTTCTGCATCAGCCTCGATAAAGAGCTGGAGCGCCGTCAGGCCAAGCCTGAAAACAAGCCGACGCTTGAAGAGCTGCTCGAAATCCTCGTCGAGCAGGCCCTTGTGGTGCAACCACGCAGCGGCAATGACCTGTCGATCTTCATGCGCCTGCTCGGCCTCGCGTTCAGCCAGAGCCAGGGCCACTTGCGCCGTTATCTGGAAGACATGTACGGCAAGGTGTTCCGTCGCTACATGCTGCTGGTCAACGAAGCCGCGCCACGCATTCCGCCGATCGAGCTGTTCTGGCGCGTGCACTTCATGCTCGGCGCCGCGGCGTTCAGCATGTCTGGCATCAAGGCGTTGCGCGCAATTGCCGAGACCGATTTCGGCGTCAACACCTCCATTGAGCAAGTGATGCGCCTGATGGTGCCGTTCCTCGCTGCGGGCATGCGTGCCGAAACCGGCGTCACCGATGCGGCGATGGCTACCGCACAACTGCGCCCGCGCAGCAAATCAACGCCGGTCGCCGCCAAGGTTTAACCGCGCACGGGTGGGCGCGGCAGCTTGTATCCGCTAAGCTAGCCGCCCATGCCGACTCTCGTTCTGAACCCGAAATCCATACAAATTGCCAACCTGCCGAGCATTGCTCAGGGTAGCGATGTGCTGCGGATCGGGTTTTTCGTTTTCAAGGAATCTCTATGACTGCTGGCCTGCAAGGCTCGTTGATGGTGGACGTCGCCGGTACCTGGCTGACGGCCGAAGATCGCCAATTGTTGCGTCAGCCCGAAGTGGGCGGCCTGATCATTTTCGCGCGCAACATTGAGCATCCGCGTCAGGTGCGTGAGCTTAGCGCGGCCATTCGTGCAGTTCGTCCTGATCTGCTGCTGGCGGTGGATCAAGAGGGCGGTCGCGTGCAGCGCCTGCGTCAGGGCTTTGTGCGCCTGCCGGCCATGCGTGCCATCGCCGACAACCCGAACGCCGAATACCTCGCCGAGCAATGCGGCTGGATCATGGCCACCGAAGTGCTGGCGGTCGGGCTCGACCTGAGCTTCGCCCCGGTGCTCGATCTGGATTACCAGCGCAGCGCTGTTGTCGGCACCCGTTCATTTGAGGGCGATCCGGAGCGCGCCGCAGTGCTTGCCGGAGCGTTCATTCGCGGCATGAACAGCGCGGGCATGGCTGCTACCGGCAAGCATTTTCCTGGCCACGGCTGGGCCGAAGCCGATTCCCACGTGGCGATCCCGAATGACGAGCGCAGCCTGGACGAGATCCGCGCCAACGATCTCGTGCCCTTCGCCAGGCTCAGCAAACAACTGGCCGCTGTGATGCCGGCCCACGTTATCTACCCGCAAGTCGACTCGCAGCCTGCCGGCTTCTCCCGGCGCTGGTTGCAGGACATCCTGCGCGGCGAATTGCAGTTCGACGGCGTGATCTTCAGCGACGACCTGTCGATGGCCGGCGCCCACGTTGTTGGCGATGCCGCCAGCCGAATCGAAGCCGCACTGACTGCCGGTTGCGACATGGGGCTGGTGTGCAACGACCGCGCTGCTGCAGAGCTCGCCTTGAGCGCCGCACAACGCATGAAGGTCAAGCCATCGGCCCGAATCGCGCGCATGCGCGGTCAGGCCATTGCCAGCACCGAATATCGTCAGGATCCGCGCTGGCTCACCGCCATCAGCGCGCTCAAAGACGCTCAACTGATCGATTAAGGATTTTTCGCTATGACGGTTTACGCAATCATCGGTGGCACGGGCCTGACTCAACTCGAAGGTTTGACCATTCGCCAATCGCTGGCGGTGGACACACCCTACGGCGCGCCATCGGCCGACGTGCAGATTGGCGAGTACGCCGGCAAGGAAGTGCTGTTCCTCGCCCGTCACGGCCACCCGCATCGCTTTCCGCCGCACAAGGTCAACTACCGCGCCAACCTGTGGGCGTTGAAGCAGGCCGGTGCCGAAGCGATCATCGCGGTAAATGCGGTGGGCGGTATTCACCCGGCCATGGGCACCGGGCATTTCTGCGTGCCACACCAGATCGTCGACTACACCAGCGGCCGCGAACACACCTTTTTCGCCGATGATCTGGAGCACGTCACCCATATCGACTTCAGCTTCCCCTACAGCGAGCCGCTGCGTCAGCAATTGATTGCGGCGGTGGCTGCCGAAGGCTGCGAATACAGCGATCAAGGCGTGTATGCCTGCACTCAGGGCCCGCGTCTGGAAACCGTGGCGGAGATCGTGCGTCTGGAGCGCGATGGCTGTGACATCGTCGGCATGACCGGCATGCCGGAAGCTGCACTGGCCCGCGAGCTGGATCTGGATTACGCCTGTCTGGCGCTGGTGGTTAACCCGGCAGCGGGAAAAACCACCGAAGTAATCACCATGGCCGAGATCGAGCAGGCCTTGCATGACGGCATGGGCAAGGTTAAGTCGGCGTTGGCGCGGGTGTTGGCCGGCTAAGGACTGCCCATGAGCATTATCATCGAACAGCTTAAGTCGTTGGCCTGGGCCCGGGCATTCACTAGCAACGCGCTGGCCAAGGCTCGGGCTTATGCCGCCGATGATCGGGTAGAGATCATCGAGATCGATGACAGAAAGATCGAGGCGTTCTGCGTCGGTTCGGAAGATCAGGCGTATGAACAAACCATTTACCTGTCCGAAGATCGGCTGGGTTCCGTCAACTTGCGTTGCCTGTGCACCTGTCCTGTATCAATCGACTGCAAACACTGCGCTGCGGTGCTCTATCACCTGCAGGGCGGTGATCATGAAGCGTCCGAAAGTAACGCACAGACCCAGTTGGGGCGGGCGCTGGAACATTGGCTTTCGACCATTCCCGTGCCGGCCAAGCCCATCGAAGAAGGCGCGCAAACTGCAGGCACGCGCCTGTTTTACAAGCTCAAGCCGACGTCAGTGAGCGGCAAGTGGCTGCTCGATATTTTCAAGGTCTCCCAGCTCAAGAGCGGCGAGTTGCGCGAAGTCAAACCGATGTATTCGCTGGCGGATATGCTCATGCGTCAGCCCGGCTACCTGTCCGAGCTGGATCTGCGCGTCGCCAGGCTGCTGGTTGCCATGCACTCCCATCACGCCTATTACAGCGGCTATCCGCTGGAAGGCAGCAGCGGCGCCGAACTGCTGGAAATGCTCCTGCGCACCTCGCGGCTGTTCCTCGATTTCGAGGATCTGCAACCGTTGATGTCTGGCGCGAAACGCATCGGCCAGTTCGCCTGGGCCGAGCAGGCCGACGGCGGGTTCCGCGCGCAGTGGAGCAGTGCCGAGGCTGCGCAGGAAACCGTGCTGGCGCTGGAGCCGCTTTATTACCTGGATCGTGAACAGCGGCAGATTGGCCCTCTGTTCAATGAACTGGATGAAAAACTGGCCAGTCATTTGACTCTGGCGCCGGACATTCCGGCGCGTCAGGCCATGCAGTTCAGTCATCGCATGAGTGCGGCAACGAGAATCCCGCCGCCACACCAACTGACCGAACGAATCATCGACGACGTACTACCGCAGCCGCAACTCACCCTCGTCAGCGGTCGGGAGCGCTCGCGCTGGGAATACGTTCTTGAGCACCGCGCCGCCCTGGTGTTTACCTACAACGGCCAGCCGACGGTGGATCGCAACCCGGAAGTAATGATCCTCAACGGCACCGAAACCCAGCGCATTCAACGCCAGCCTGCGGTGGAAAAGAAACTGCGTCAGATCCTGCAAAAGTTCGGCTTCAAGAAAACCACGCGCAAGAGCTCGCTGGATCGTCCCGGCGAGATGTTCACGTTGCCGGATGATTCCGCCTGGCTCGGGTTTATGCACGAAGGGCTTGCCACGTTGCGCGCCTCGAACTGGGAAGTCGAGATGAGTCCCGGCTTTCATTTCAATGTGCAGCCAGTCGAGCATTGGTACGCCGAGGTCGAAGAAGAGGCTGGGCATCAGTGGTTTGATTTGCAGTTGGGTATCGTCGTCAATGGCCAGCGCTACAGTTTGCTACCGATCCTTCTGCACTTGTTGCGCACCCAGCCGCGCTTGCTTGACCCGGTCAATCTTGCACAACGCAGCGATGACGAAAAACTCCTGATCGAACTGAAGCCCAGCGGTTTTGGCGACCCATCGGGCGCCAAGGTCGCGCTGCCGCTGAGTCGGATCAAACCGCTGATGGCCACGCTGGGCGAGTTGTACCTGGGCGGTCATCAGGGCGATGCACTGCGCTTGAGTGTCCCGGACGCCGCGCGCTTGAGTATGCTTGATGGCGTACCGCTGGATTGGCAGGGTGGCGAGCGGCTGCGCACCTTTGCCAAGCGCCTGCAGGATGCCAGTCACACCCACGTTGCTGCGCCGGCCGGCCTTAACGCGCAACTGCGCCCGTATCAGCTCGAAGGTCTGAACTGGATGCAAACCCTGCGCGAGCTTGAAGTAGGCGGCATTCTGGGCGATGACATGGGGCTGGGCAAAACGCTGCAAACCTTGGCGCATCTGCTCACGGAAAAACACGCCGGACGCCTCGATTGCCCGGCACTGGCGGTGATGCCGACCAGCCTGATTCCCAATTGGCTCGACGAGGCCGAGCGTTTCACCCCACAGTTGAAAGTATTGGCGCTGCACGGCTCGGGGCGGCAAAAGGATTTCGCTGATCTGGCTGGATACGATCTGGTACTGACCACTTACGCTTTGCTGCCGAGGGATCTCGGGGTTCTACAGCCGCAGTTGTGGAGCGTGCTGATTCTCGACGAAGCGCAGAACATCAAGAACCCGCTCAGCAAAGCCGCGCAGGCCGCACGCGATTTGCAGGCCCGCCAGCGCTTGTGCCTGAGCGGCACGCCATTGGAAAACCACTTGGGCGAGCTTTGGTCGCAGTTTCATTTCCTCATGCCCGGTTGGCTCGGCGACAGCAAGTCCTTCAATCGCGATTACCGCACGCCAATCGAAAAGCACGGCAATGTTCAGCGTATGCAGCACCTGACAGCGCGCATCAAGCCGTTTTTACTGCGCCGCAAAAAGGATCAGGTGGCCACCGAACTGCCGCCGAAAACCGAGATTGTCCATTGGGTTGATCTCAGCGACGGCCAGCGCGATGTCTATGAAACGGTTCGCGTGGCGATGGACAAAAAAGTCCGCGACGAAATTGCCCGCAGTGGCGTGGCGCGCAGTCAGATCATCATTCTGGATGCCTTGCTCAAGCTGCGGCAGGTCTGTTGCGACCTGCGCCTGATCAACATGCCGCTGACAGCGAAGGCGCTGCGCTCCGGCAGTGGCAAGTTGGTCAGCTTGATGGAGATGCTCGAAGAGTTGCTCGGCGAAGGTCGAAGAATCCTGCTGTTTTCGCAGTTCACCTCGATGCTCGCCTTGATCGAGGAAGAATTGCAGCAACGTGACATTGCCTATTCGCTGCTGACCGGGGACACCACGGATCGACGCACACCGGTGAAGGATTTTCAGGGCGGCAAGGTGCCGCTGTTTCTCATCAGTCTCAAAGCGGGTGGTACCGGTTTGAACCTGACCGCTGCGGACACGGTGATTCACTTCGACCCTTGGTGGAACCCGGCGGTGGAGAATCAGGCCACCGATCGTGCGTATCGAATCGGGCAAAACAACCCGGTGTTCGTTTACAAGCTGATTGCTCGTGGCACGGTAGAGGAAAAAATACAGGCGCTGCAGCAGGAGAAAGCGGCGTTGGCCGGAGCGGTGCTTGAGGGGGGGACGACAGGTGGCTGGAAACTGGAGCAGAGCGACATTGAGGCGCTATTTGCGCCGTTGCCTGTTGCCAAGGGTTGAGCCCTAAGTAATAGAGCAATATCTGATGGCCCCATCGCTGGCAAGCCAGCTCCCACAGGGTTGGGAGTCGTACACAAAACTGTGTTCCAACTCGATACCTGTGGGAGCTGGCTTGCCAGCGATGGCTATCTAACAGGCCACGCAGATCTCAACGCTTGTCGAGCTTATCCGGCAACGGCGCAAACAACGCCTCAATATCATCACTCTGCAACTTCCAGTCCCCGGCCTTGCGCCCATCCAGCACGCCCGCTGCCAAGTCGGATTTTTCCTTTTGCAGGTGCTGAATCTTCTCTTCCACCGTGCCCCGGGCAATCATCTTGTAGACGAACACCGGTTTCTCCTGACCGATCCGATAGGCACGATCCGTCGCCTGATTCTCGGTGGCCGGGTTCCACCACGGGTCGTAATGAATCACCGTGTCGGCCTCGGTCAGGTTCAAACCGACGCCGCCGGCCTTCAGGCTGATCAGAAAGATCTGACGCTTGCCACTCTGGAATTCCTTCACCGGCGTGCGCCGATCCCGGGTCTGGCCGGTCAGCAGCGCGTAAGCGACATTACGTTTTTTCAGCTCGTCTTCGATCAAGGACAGCATCGAGGTGAACTGCGAAAACAGCAGAATCCGCCGGCCCTCCTCGAACAGCTCCTCGAGCATTTCCATCAGGCTGTCGAGCTTGCCCGAGGTACTGCCGCGAGCGGGCAGGGTGGCGTCATTGACCAGGCGCAGATCGCAGCAGACCTGACGCAGTTTGAGCAGCGCCTCAAGAATGATGATCTGGCTGCGCGCCACGCCTTTGCGGGTGATCTCGTCGCGGACCTTCTTGTCCATCGCCAGGCGCATGGTTTCATACACATCGCGCTGCGCTTCGTTGAGATCGACCCAATGGATGATCTCGGTTTTCGGCGGCAACTCAGTCGCCACTTGTTCCTTGGTGCGGCGCAGCAGGAACGGTTTTATCCGACCGTTGAGGTGTTGAAGTCTGACTTCACTGCCGCGCTTTTCAATCGGCACGCGGTAATCGGCGTTGAAGCTTTTTACGTCGCCGAGCCAGCCCGGCAGCAAGAAGTGAAACAGCGACCACAGCTCGCCCAGGTGGTTTTCCAGCGGCGTGCCGCTGAGGCACAAGCGCTGACGCGCATTCAGTTCGCGCGCGGCTTGAGCGGCTTTGCTGTTCGGATTCTTGATGTACTGCGCTTCATCCAGTACCAACACATGCAGCGGCTGCTTGGCCAGACGTTCGACGTCTTTTGGCAGCAGGGCGTAGGTGGTTAGGATCAGGTCGAAGTCGGCCAGGTTATCGAAATGCTTTTTGCGAGTGGCGCCATACAGGGCAACCACTTTCAGTTGCGGCGTAAAGTGCGCCGCCTCATCGAGCCAGTTCGGAATCAGGCTGGTCGGCATCACGACCATGCACGGACGATCGAGGCGTCCGGCGATTTTCTCGCTGAGAATATGCGCCAGGGTCTGTAGGGTTTTACCCAGCCCCATGTCATCCGCAAGAATCCCGCCGACTTCCAGTTGCCGTAGCGACTGCATCCAGCTCAAGCCTTCGAGCTGATAAGGGCGCAACGTCGCATTCAAACCTTCCGGTGCTTCTGCGCTGAAATCACGAATATCACGCAGACGTTGGGCAAACGTGCGGATCTGTTCGCCGCCCTCCCACAGCAGCGGAAGGCCTTCCAGCGAATTGAGACGCGTGGCATCGGCCTTGCTCAGGCGCAGGGTGGTTTCGCCCGGCTCTTGTAAGTAAAACTCCCCGAGCGTCATCAGCACCGGCTTCAGCCGACCCAGGGGTAAGGCCACCTGCAACGGCCCGTGCTCGCTGTTGCGCTGCGGAATATTCACCAGAATCAGCTCGTCATCGCGGCGGCGCGCCAGGCGTTCCGGGTTGAGGATTTCCGCGTGCGAGCGCATCAGATTGAGCAAGATAGGCAACAGACTCAGGCGCTCACCATTGACGATGATCCCCAGTTCCAGATCAAACCAATCGCGTTCCGGCACCTGCTCGACGGTGGCGTACCAGTCATCAACGGCGGTCAGGTCAAAACCGAATTCCTCGTCGATCTGCAGTTCCCAGCCTTGGCTGCGCAGTTTCGGCAGGTCGTTGAGGGTGAACGTCAGCCAAGCGCTGTCATTGACCATTTCGTACAGCTCGCCAGCGCTCTCCGGCAGGGCTTTGCTCTGGCGGGTGGCGATGCGAAAGCCGAGGATGCGCAACTGTTCGCGGTACGACTGCTCGACATCCGGATGGCGTTTGACGCGCAGCGTCTGGCTTTCCTGGCGAATCAGGATGTCGCTGTTCTTTTGTCCGCTGACGTATTCATCCAGATAGCTGAACGACAACGCCGCGCGATGCTGAATGTAGCGCTGCATCTTGCCGTTGCGCGGTTCGAAGGCGCTGAACTCGACGCTGGCCAGCCATAGGCGCGGCATTGGCTGCACATTGTCGACCAGCACTTGCGGTGGCGCCTTCGGGCTGCGGTTTTCCAGCACGGCTTGCAGCTTTTCCAAGAGTTCGGCGTCTTTGGCGGCAGCAGGGTAATCGAGGGTTTCCTGCACTTTCAGGAGCACCGCTGCGCAGTGTTTGCAGTTGCTGCGAACCGGGCAGGTGCAGCTTGCATCGACCAGGAGCAAGGTGCTTTTGGCGGATTCGCGCAGATGGATGGTCTGGCGGTAAACGTTACCGCCAGAGCCTTCGCAACTGGCGGTGATGGTCGCATCGCCGACCTGGGCGATGCGTACCCGGTTTTCCAGGGCATAGCGGCGGCCACGCTCCAGGCTCTGTTCCTTGAATCGGCTGACCCAGGAGGGTGCCAACGGTTTACTCAGGGGCGGGGACATAAGGACTTCGATCAGTCCGGAATCGCTTCAGGCGCTTCCCGTGGCGCTGGCGCGGTCAGGGAAGTGATCTTGATCAGCAAGGCCAGATGGCCGTTGTCCAGGTAGTTGAGTTGGCCGTTCTTGGTGTGACTGTCCTGTTTCAGGCGCTCGCTGGCGGTGACCAGGCCATTGGCGTCGATCTGATTGACCCAGAAATCGGCGTTCACATCGGTGAAACGCCCCAGTTTCATTTCCAGCGTGCCCTCGATCGGGAATTGACCGAACTGCTCCTGACCGTCGCTGACTGCCACTTTTGCCGGTGCTTCGCCAAGGGTTTGCTGCCAGGCTTTGTGCATCAGCACGCTGTAGTCGCCGCTGGCGGTGAGTTTGCTGACGACGTCATTCAACGCCGGTGTGCGTTTGCTGTCGTCGCTCAAACGCTGGGCGCCAGCGGCCCAGTCTTCCGGCGCGGCGCGGCTGACGATTGCCGGCACGGCGTTCTGGCGCACCAGAATCATTTCGACCTGATACAGGTCATCGGCGAAAGCCGAAGGGGCTACCAAAGCAAGTAGCAAAGTCACTGAGCGGAACAGGCGCATTGGGCGTCCTTCAAACAGATTTCGGGAGGAGGCGCTCAAACAGCGCCTCTACAGTATTAAAGCGCTCTTCCGGACGTTCCATCGGTACCTGGAATTTGAACATCGTCGCGCCTTCGAATTTATAGCGTTTTGGCTGGCTCTGGATCAGCTTTATCAGCGTCATCGGGTCGACCGGGGTTTGCGCGGCGAACTCAATACGCCCACCTTGCGGGCCACCATCGACCTTCTTGATGCCCAATTGCTCGGCCTGCAACTTCAGCGCTGTGATGCGCACCAGATTTTTCGTCGGTTCCGGTAGCAGGCCGAAGCGGTCGATCATCTCGACTTGCAGATCTTTCAGGCCTTCCTCGTCGGTGGCCGAAGCGATGCGCTTGTACAGAATCAGACGCGCGTGAACGTCCGGCAGGTAGTCTTCCGGAATCAGCGCCGGCACCCGCAAGTTGACTTCCGGGCCACCGCCCAGCGGTTGATCAAGGTTCGGTTGCTCGCCCTTGCGGATCGATTTCACCGCGCGTTCCAGCATCTCCATGTACAGCGTGAAGCCCACGGCCTGAATCTGCCCGCTCTGGCCATCGCCGAGCAGTTCGCCGGCACCACGGATTTCCAAGTCGTTGGTCGCGAGCACGAAACCGGCGCCGAGATCCTGAGTATTGGCAATCGCTTCCAGACGCTTTTCCGCGTCCGAAGTGATTTGCTGGCGCGGCGGCGTCAGCAGGTAGGCGTAAGCCTGGTGGTGACTGCGGCCGACACGACCACGCAACTGGTGCAGTTGTGCCAGGCCGAACTTGTCGGCGCGCTCGATGATGATGGTATTGGCGCTCGGCACGTCGATGCCGGTCTCGATGATGGTCGAGGCGATCAGCACGTTGAAGCGCTTGTGATAGAAGTCGCTCATCACCTGTTCGAGTTCGCGCTCGCGCATCTGTCCGTGACCGATGCCGATGCGGGCTTCCGGCACCAGTTCGGCGAGATCGGCGGCGCACTTCTCGATGGTTTTCACATCGTTGTGCAGGTAGTAAACCTGGCCGCCGCGCAGCAGTTCACGGAGCAGGGCCTCTTTGACCGTGCTCTTGTTCTGCTCCATGACGAAAGTGCGCACCGACAGGCGTCGCGCTGGCGGTGTGGCGATGATCGACAAGTCGCGCATGCCCGACACCGCCATGTTCAGTGTGCGCGGAATCGGCGTGGCGGTCAGGGTAAGAATGTCGACTTCGCTGCGCAGGGCCTTGAGCTGTTCTTTCTGACGCACACCGAAACGGTGTTCTTCGTCGATGATCACCAGCCCGAGGTTTTTGATTTTCACATCGTCGGACAGCAGCTTGTGCGTACCAATGACGATGTCGATTTTGCCTTCGGCCAGATCAGCGATAGCCGCGTTCACTTCCTTGGCCGACTTGAAGCGGCTCATCACTTCGACGGTCACTGGCCAGTCGGCGAAGCGGTCGCGGAAGCTGTTGTAGTGCTGCTGGGCGAGCAGGGTGGTCGGCACCAGAATCGCCACCTGACGACCGCCGTGCACGGCGATGAATGCCGCACGCATGGCCACTTCGGTCTTGCCGAAACCGACATCGCCGCAGACCAGGCGATCCATTGGTTTCGGCGCGAGCATGTCTTCGCGCACGGCTTCAATGGTCGATTGCTGGTCCGGGGTTTCTTCGAACGGGAAACCGGCGCTGAACGTCGCGTAATCGGCTTTCGGGTCGGCGAATGCATAACCTTCGCGAGCGGCACGCCGGGCATAGATGTCGAGCAGTTCAGCGGCAACATCGCGCACCTGTTCGGCGGCTTTGCGCTTGGCCTTCTGCCAGGTTTCCGAGCCGAGGCGGTGCAGCGGGGCCAGCGCATCGTCGCTGCCGGTGTAGCGCGCAATCAAATGCAGGTTGGCTACGGGCACGTAAAGCTTGGCGTTCTCGGCGTATTCGAGGGTGAGGAATTCGGCGGGCTGATTGTCGATTTCGAGAATCGTCAGACCCAGATAGCGACCGACACCATGATCAATGTGCACCACCGGCGCGCCTTCGCGCAGCTCGGTGAGGTTTTTGATCACCGCATCGTTATTGCCGTCGGCACGCTTCTCGCGGCGGCGGCGTTGCATCACGCGTTGGCCGAACAGCGGACTTTCCGCGACCAGGGCCAGCGCCGGGTCATCGAGCATCAGGCCTTCATCGAGCGGGGCAATGGTGATCGCCAGACGATCCTTGCTCGCGACGAAGTCCGGCCAGCTGTCGACGGTTTTCGGTCGCAGCTTCAGGCGCTCAAGCAATTCCAGCAGTACTTCACGACGGCCGGCGGATTCGGCGGTGAACAGCACGCGTCCGGGGAATTCATCGAGAAATGCCGACAGTGCCGCCAGCGGTTGCGTGGCTTTGGCCTCGATTGCCAGATTCGGCAGGGCTTGCGCGGGGAAGCGCTCGCGGCCGACGCCGGTTTCCACGTCTTGTTGACTGGCGACCACACGTGGCCAGCTCTTCAAACGGGCGAAACAGTCTTCAACCGGCAGGAACAATTCTGCCGGCGGCAATAAAGGACGCGAAGGGTCGACGCGACGCTCTTCATAACGATTGCGCACGTCGTTCCAGAAGTTTTCCGCCGCTTGCTCGATGCCCGGCAGAGAGAACACCTGGGTGTCCTGCGGCAGGTAATCGAACAGGGTCGAGGTTTCGTCGAAGAACAGCGGCAGGTAGTACTCGATACCGGCCGGAGTGATGCCGCTGCTCAGATCCTGAAAGATCGGGCAGCGACGGAAGTCGACGTCGAAACGCTCGCGAAAGCGTGCCTTGAAACGGGTGACCGCGTCTTTCTGTAGCGGGAACTCACGGGCCGGCAGCAGCTTGACCGATTCGACCTTGTCGATGGAGCGCTGGTTTTCCGGGTCGAAGGTGCGCAGGGTTTCGATTTCGTCATCGAACAGGTCGATGCGATACGGCAACTTGCTGCCCATCGGAAACAGGTCGATCAACGCACCGCGCACGGTGAACTCGCCGTGCTCATAAACCGTATCGACGTAGCGATAGCCACTGGCTTCGAGTCGCGAACGCATCTGTTCAACATCGAGCTTCTGCCCGACATCCAGCACCAGGCTGCTGCCGAGCAGGAATTTGGTCGGCGCCAAACGGTGCAACGCTGTGGTGATCGGCACCACCAGCACGCCATGCGCCAGTTCCGGCAGCCTATATAAGCTGGCGATGCGCTGGGAAATGATGTCCTGGTGCGGCGAGAACAGGTCGTACGGCAGGGTTTCCCAGTCAGGGAAATGCAGAACGGGCAAATCCGGGGCGAAGAAACTCAGCTCCTGTTCCAGTCGTTCAGCACTCTGGCTGTCGGCGGTCAGTAGCAGGGTGAAGCGCTTGGCAGCGCTGGCAGCCTCGGCAATCGCCAGGCTGAGGGCAGCACCGGGCAGATTGCCCCAATGCTGTTTACCTGCCTCGGCAGGGAGTAGCGGTAGACGCAGAACGGGCACGGAAGGTTGAGCTCCAGGCTTTGCGACAAAGTCGGTAATTGTAGCGGCGTCCGGTGCCGCCTGTCAGTTGCAGACTACGTCTATCTTCGCTGTTTGGACGAAATGTAGTGGTAACCATAAAAACCAGCCGTTTTTTTGTGGTTATGTAGTGCCGAAAGTGGCCGGTGTTACGGAGGGTTACAGACATCGTCTAACAGTCGTCGAAAAATTGACTGCGCTGAAAGCCCCGGTTTTACTGGGCTTGAGAGAGGCGTAATTTTTTTGAACGGAATTTTGTTACCGATTTCGCGACAAGCGCACATTGCTACAAGAGGTTGTCGGCGGCATAATGTAGCCCCTTTTTTCTGCCCCTACATGTGGAAGGTTACCGTGACTCAGAAGCCCGACCAGTGTCTTGGTGAATGGATCGACCGTGAAGCACTCGCAGAAGCGATGATTCCGCTTATCGGTCAGCTCTACCGCAATAACAACGTGGTGAGCTCGATCTATGGCCGCAGCCTGATCAACCAGTCTGTCATCGCGATTCTCAAAGCTCACCGCTTTGCGCGCCACCGTTCTTCCGACGACAGCGAACTCTCCGTCCACGAAACATTCCCACTGCTCAAAGCCATGAGCGAGCTCAAGCTCGGCGCGGCTTCGGTAGACCTGGGCAAGTTGGCGTTCAAATTCCGTAACGAAGGCAATGGCCGCAGCGCCGAGCAATTCGTTCGTGAAGAAATGGCTGACGTGGTTGGCCAGCAAAACGCTTCCGCACGTAAAGGCACCGACGTTGTGCTGTACGGCTTCGGTCGTATCGGCCGTCTGCTGGCGCGCATCCTGATCGAGAAAACCGGTGGTGGCGACGGTCTGCGTCTGCGTGCCATCGTCGTGCGCAAAGGCGCCGACAACGACCTGACCAAGCGCGCCAGCCTGCTGCGTCGCGATTCGGTCCATGGTTCGTTCAACGGCACCATTACCATCGACGAAGAAAACAACACCATCACCGCCAACGGTAACCTGATCCAGGTGATCTACGCGAAGAACCCGACCGAGGTGGATTACACCCAGTACGGCATCAAAGATGCGCTGCTGGTGGACAACACCGGTGTATGGCGTGACGCCGATGGTCTGGGCCAGCACCTGCAATGCCCGGGTGTCGCCCGCGTTGTTCTCACCGCGCCTGGCAAAGGCAAGCTGAAGAACATCGTTCACGGCATCAACCACAACGAAATCACCGCTGACGACAAGATCGTGTCCGCCGCTTCCTGCACCACCAACGCCATCGTGCCGGTGCTGAAAGCTGTGAATGACAAGTTCGGCATCATCAACGGTCACGTCGAAACCGTTCACTCGTACACCAACGACCAGAACCTGATCGACAACTTCCACAAGGGCGATCGCCGTGGCCGTAGCGCCGCGCTGAACATGGTCATCACCGAGACCGGTGCTGCCACCGCTGCTGCCAAGGCCCTGCCTGAGCTGGCCGGCAAGCTGACCGGTAACGCGATCCGCGTTCCGACGCCAAACGTGTCGATGGCCATTCTCAACCTCAACCTTGAGAAAGCTGCCACCCGTGAAGAGATGAACGAGTACCTGCGCTACATGGCGCTGCACTCCGATCTGCACAAGCAAATCGACTTCGTCAACTCGCAGGAAGTGGTTTCGACTGACTTCGTGGGCTCGCGCCACGCCGGTGTGGTCGACGCTGAAGCGACCATCGTTCAGGACAACCGCGTTGTTCTGTACGTCTGGTACGACAACGAGTTCGGCTACAGCTGCCAGGTGGTTCGCGTGATGGAAGACATGGCCGGTGTGAACCCGCCAGCGTTCCCGCGCTAAGCGATAGCTGCACATGAAAACGCCCCGACTTTGTTCGGGGCGTTTTTTTATGCCTGCAAAACTTCTATTGCCTTGGCCAGCCTCATCGCTGGCAAGCCAGCTCCCACAGGTTTACTGGTTAATTACACAATTGCATTAACACCTGAAACCCTGTGGGAGCTGGCTTGCCAGCGATGGCGTCCTGTCAGGCGCCGCCAGGGACGGCCGCTTGCGCGGTACGCAGTTCATGCTTATTGCCCCGGAACAACACCAGCGTCGCAATCAATCCCAACACCGCCGCACCACTCAGCCAGATCCCCGGCGCAGCCTTGTTGTCCAGCACATGAATCAGGTAAGTACACGCCGCCGGGGTAAACCCGCCGAACGTCGCGGTTGCCAGGCTGTAAGCCAGTGAGAAGCCGGTCGTACGCACTTCAACCGGCATGATCTCGGTCAGCGCCACCACCATCGCGCCGTTGTACGAACCGTAGAGGAACGACAGCCACAACTCGACAATCAGCAAATGGCTGAAGCTCGGGTTCGCCACCAGCCACGACAGCGCCGGGTAGGCGGTCAGGATCGCCAGAATCGTCGCCGCCAGCAGTAAGGGTTTACGGCCGATCTTGTCAGACACCGAGCCCATCACCGGCAACCAGAAGAAGTTCGACAGGCCGATGCACACCGTCACCAGCAACGCGTCGAAATCCGACAGGTGCAGCTCAGCCTTGCCGAACGTCGGGGTGTACGCAGTGATCAGGTAGAACGACACCGTAGTCATCACCACCAGTGCCATGCCGGCGATGACGATGCCGAAGTTCTGACCGATCGAGCGGACAATTTCCCGCAGGGTTGGGCGATGTTTCCTGGCTTGGAACTCTGGCGTTTCCTCCAGCGAGCGGCGAATGACGAAGATTACCGGCACAATCATGCAGCCGATCAGGAACGGCACGCGCCAGCCCCAGTCCCCCATTTGTTCCGGGCTCAGCCAGTGGTTGAGGCCGACGCCGAGCAGGCCGGCGAAAACCACCGCCGCTTGCTGACTCGCAGACTGCCAACTGACGAAGAAACCCTTGCGGCCTGGTGTGGCGATCTCTGCCAGATAGACAGATACGCCGCCCAGTTCTACGCCAGCGGAAAAGCCTTGCAGCAACCGACCGAACAGTACGAGCAGCGGTGCGGCGACGCCGAGGGTGGCGTAGCCCGGCACGCAGGCAATCAGCACCGTACCGGCAGCCATCAACGCCAGCGTGATGATCAGCCCTTGGCGACGGCCATGACGGTCAATGTAGGCGCCGAGGAAAATCGCCCCGAGCGGACGCATCAAGAAGCCGGCCCCAAAAGTGGCCAGTGAAAGCATCAGCGAAGCGAAGGCGCTGTCGGTGGGGAAGAAGGTCTTGGCAATGGCTGTGGCGTAAAAGCCATAGACCATGAAGTCGAACATTTCGAGGAAGTTGCCGCTGACAACGCGAAAAATCGCTTTGCCTTTGCCCGTGGTGGAGGACATGTTCAGGTACTCGCTATTGGATTTTGTATAAAGATGTTGCAGATCCTTTAATTCATAATGGCCGTCGCGGTTTTACGGAGAGATGAATAATTGTTCACTAGACGGTTGCTGGGGCTTGTGATGCTGGCTGGCTTATTGGCTGGCTGCGGCAATGGCGATTCCATGGAAAGCCTTGGTGGGGCGACCATGGGCAGCACGTATTCAATCAAGTATGTGCGCCGCGCCGGCTTGCCCGAACCGAAGCAAGTTCGCGGTGAAGTGGAGGGGATCCTCGGCGAAGTCGATCGGCAGCTATCCACCTATCGCAACGATTCGGACATCGAGCGCTTCAACGCTTTACCCGCCAATAGCTGTCAGAAAATGCCTGCAGCGGTACTCGAATTGGTCCGCACGGGCGAACAACTGTCAGCGCAAAGCGAAGGCTCCTACGACCTGACTGTCGAACCGCTGATGAATCTCTGGGGGTTCGGCCCGCAGGGGCGCGAAGAGAAAGTCCCTGGCGCCGCCGCACTCGCCGAGGTGATGTCGCGCGTCGGTTATCAGCACTTGCGCATCAATGGCGAGCAGTTGTGCAAGGACGCCGCCGTCGAAGTCGATTTCAACAGCATCGCCGCCGGTTATGCCGTCGACACCATCGCGGCACGGCTCGATGCCATGGGCATCCACGATTACCTCGCTGAAGCCACGGGTGAGCTAAAGGCAAAGGGGCGAAAGCTTGACGGCTCATCGTGGCGCATCGCGCTGGAAGAACCTCGTGACGATCAACAGGTCGCCGAGCGCATCATCAATGTCGACGGCTACGGCGTTTCCACCTCCGGCGACTACCGCAACTATTTCCTGCAGAGCGGTCGGCGTTATTCCCACACCTTCGATGCGCGTACCGGTGCACCGGTCCTACACGATCTGGCGTCAGTCACGGTGATTCATCCTTCAGCGTTGATGGCCGATGGCCTATCGACGCTGTTGCTGATTCTCGGCCCTGAAAGGGCGTGGGACTATGCGGAAAAACATGACATTGGTGCATTCTTTGTGATTCGTGCCGATACAGGTTTTGTCGTTCGCACCAACAAGGCTTTCGAACGCCTCAGTGGCGCAAAAACTGACTGAGAACAATACGAAAGCTGGCGTTGTAGTGCAGGCAAAAGTAGCCTACGACGCGACCAAGGGTTAATGTGCGCGGCGTTGACGCTTCTATAGACTGTGTCCGGGTTCTTGATTGACCCCCAATTGTTCCTTCGCGCCGCCGTTCGGCGTGATTTAGCCGCCGGTGCTGCTGGCACCGCGGCCTGTTCTGAGGAGTACGCATGGCTGTCTACAACTACGACGTGGTGGTGCTGGGTTCCGGCCCGGCGGGAGAAGGCGCGGCAATGAACGCCGCCAAAGCAGGGCGCAAGGTCGCGATGGTCGACAGCCGTCGCCAGGTCGGCGGCAACTGCACCCACCTCGGCACCATCCCGTCCAAGGCACTGCGTCACTCGGTGCGGCAGATCATGCAGTTCAACACCAATCCTATGTTCCGGGCGATCGGCGAGCCGCGCTGGTTCTCCTTCCCGGACGTGTTGAAAAGCGCCGAAAAGGTTATTTCCAAACAAGTCGCTTCGCGTACCGGCTACTACGCCCGTAACCGCGTCGACGTGTTCTTCGGCACCGGCAGCTTCGCCGACGAGCAAACCATCGAAGTGGTTTGCGCCAACGGTGTGGTCGAGAAACTGGTGGCCAAGCACATCATCATCGCCACCGGTTCGCGTCCTTATCGCCCGGCGGACATCGATTTCCACCATCCGCGTATCTACGATAGCGACACCATCCTCAGCCTCGGCCACACCCCGCGCAAACTGATCGTTTACGGCGCCGGCGTGATCGGTTGTGAATACGCGTCGATCTTCAGTGGTCTGGGTGTACTGGTCGAGCTGGTCGACAACCGTGGTCAGTTACTGAGCTTCCTCGACTCGGAAATCTCCCAGGCGTTGAGCTACCACTTCAGCAACAACAACATCACCGTGCGCCACAACGAAGATTACGATCGCGTTGAAGGCGTCGACAACGGCGTGATCCTGCACCTGAAGTCCGGCAAGAAGATCAAGGCCGACGCCTTGCTCTGGTGCAACGGTCGTACCGGCAACACCGATCAGCTCGGTCTGGAAAACATCGGCGTCAAGGTCAACAGCCGTGGCCAGATCGAAGTCGACGAGGCTTACCGTACCTGCGTGCCGAACATCTACGGTGCCGGTGACGTGATCGGCTGGCCGAGCCTGGCCAGTGCCGCCCACGACCAGGGTCGTTCGGCCGCTGGCAGCATCGTTGATAACGGTAGCTGGCGCTTTGTGAATGACGTGCCGACTGGCATCTACACCATTCCGGAGATCAGCTCGATCGGCAAGAACGAGCAGGAGCTGACCCAGGCCAAAGTGCCGTATGAAGTGGGCAAGGCGTTCTTCAAGAGCATGGCGCGTGCGCAGATCGCCGGCGAGCCGCAAGGCATGCTGAAAATCCTGTTCCACCGTGAAACCCTGGAAGTGCTGGGCGTTCACTGCTTCGGTTATCAGGCGTCGGAGATCGTTCACATCGGCCAGGCGATCATGAGCCAGCCGGGCGAGCTGAACACCCTGAAGTACTTCGTCAACACCACGTTCAACTACCCGACCATGGCCGAAGCCTATCGGGTAGCGGCGTACGACGGCCTCAACCGGCTTTTTTGACGGGCTCCGGCCGGTGGCCTGAGCCGGCCGGGGAGACCGATTTCAGCAATTCTCGAGGGTGGCAGTGGCCAAACCGGGAAAGTCTGTAATCAGGCTGTCAACGCCGAAGTCGGCGAGTCTGCGCATCAGCGCAGGCTCGTTGACGGTCCATACCGACACATGCAGCCCCTGACGCTGCGCCTTCTGCAGGCGTTCCGGCGTACACAGGGTCCAGTTCAGCGCGAGAATCTCACAGCCGTAACTGGCCGCGACCTTCAACGGGTCGAGCCAGGCGTATTCGGCGACCAGCCCGCGCGACACGTCCGGCACCAGATCCAGCGCCGCTTTCAGCACTTCCCGCGAACTCGAGGTGATCGTCACCTTGTCGAGCAGGCCATGCCGTTGCGCCATTTCACGAATCGCCAGCACCGTGGTTGCGGCGCGAGTACGTGAAGCGCTTTTGACCTCCAGTTGCCAATGCTCGAAATCACACTTCTCGAACAACTCTTCCAGCGTCGGAATCGGGCACGGCTTGATCCAGCCCGGGCCGCCCTTGCGCGCGTCGTAGGTCACCAGCTCGGCGGCGGTGTGTTCGACGACCTTGCCGCGCCGCTCCGTGGTGCGTTTGAGGGTCGGGTCGTGGATGACCATCAACTCGCCGTCCTTGGACAGGTGCAGATCCAGTTCGCAACGGCGCACGCCGTGCTTGAGACATTCCTGAAAGCTGCTCAGGGTGTTTTCCGGTGCTTCGCCCTTGGCGCCGCGGTGGCCGTAGATGAGGGTCACGGTTCTTCCTTAAATTAAATGCCTGATTCGTTCTGTTCGCGGGCCAGACGTCGTTCCTGAGCCTGCTTCTGCAAGATATAGCGGGCGAGCAACTGGCGCTGGGCATCGGTCAGGTGTTCGAACTCGGTACCGATGTCATAACCTTCGCCCTTGCGATCGCAATGGGTGACGCGAGCGCGCAGCAGCAGGCCGAGCGCTTGCGGCATCAGCACCAGTTTCACTGACAGGTGTGCACCGGCGGCAATCGGTGTGGGGTGCTGAAAGTCGATCCCGCCCTCGGAGATGATCACCGGTTGCGGCTCGCCGATATGGCCGAGCACGGTCAGGGCGACCACCTGGCTGAGCAGGTCGATGCGTTTGTTCTGGGATTTCAGGAACGCGGCGATGGCCCGGTCGCGCTCGCTGATCTGCCGCAACAGGTGTTGCGACTCGAATTCACTCAGGTGCAGTTCGCTGAGCAGGTTGAACAGTGGGGAAGCATCCTGCAACACTTCCTGGCCTGCGGCTTCGGGAGCAGACAGGGGCCGAATTTCCAGTGCGATCGTGTCCTCGATACGGTAGTATTCGCGGCGATCTTCTTCATCTAATGTCGACATGGCGAACCCATGGTAGCGGCGGTGGTCTGAGTGTAAAGCTGGTTATCGACCCCCGCCACAAGGACGTTCCTTTTCCCTCCGAACAAGCCCCGACATGTTCAGACCTCTCTTCGTATTTATCGGCACGCGTTATACCCGTGCAAAGCGTCGCAATCATTTTGTGTCATTCATTTCCCTGACTTCGATGATCGGGCTCGCCCTTGGCGTGGTCGTGATGATCGTCGTGTTGTCGGTGATGAACGGCTTCGATCATGAGATGCGCACCCGTGTGCTGGGCATGGTGCCCCACGCGACCATTGAATCCACTGAGCCGATCAACGATTGGCAAAGCCTGGCCACCCAGGTCAAGCAGAACCCGCAGGTGACGGCGGTTGCGCCGTTCACCCAGATGCAGGGCCTGCTGACCAATAACGGTCAGGTGTCCAAGGTATTGCTCAATGCCATCGACCCTGCGCTCGAGCGCAATGTGTCGATCATCGACAACTTCATGAAACAGGGCAAACTCGACGATCTGACGCCGGGCAGTTTCGGCATCGTCATCGGCGACAAGGCTGCGACCAAGCTCGGCGTCGGCATCGGTGACAAGGTCACCTTCGTCGCGCCGGAGGTCAGCGTGACACCGGCCGGGATGTTCCCGCGCATGAAGCGCTTCACCGTTGTCGGCATTTTCCATGTCGGCGCTGGCGAACTCGATGGCTATCTGGGCGTGACCAACCTGCAGGATCTGGCGAAGATGCACCGCTGGAAGCCTGATCAGGTGCAGGGCATTCGCCTGAAGTTCGACGACCTGTTCCAGGCACCGCGTGTGGCATGGAACATCGCCCAGCAGCTTGGCGAAGACCACTACTACGCCCGCGACTGGACCCGCACCCACGGCAATCTGTATCAGGCGATCCGTATGGAAAAAGCCATGATCGGCCTGCTGTTGTTGCTGATCGTCGCCGTGGCTGCGTTCAACATCATTTCCACGCTGGTGATGGTGGTCAACGACAAGAAGGGCGACATCGCCATTCTGCGTACGTTGGGCGCGACGCCGGGCACGATCATGCGCACGTTCATGGTGCAAGGCACGGTGATCGGTGTGGTCGGCACGGCGATTGGCGCGGTGGTCGGCATTTTCGCGGCGCTTAATGTCAGCGCGGCGATCTCGGCACTGGAAGGCCTGATCGGCCACAAATTCCTTAATGCTGACGTGTATTTCATTGATTATCTTCCGTCGCAGGTGCAGAGCCAGGATGTGGTCATGGTCTGCGCCGCTGCGTTGGTCCTGAGTTTCCTCGCCACCCTGTATCCAGCCTGGCGTGCCGCGCGCACCCAGCCGGCGGAGGCGCTACGTTATGAGTGAGTCGGGCATGAGTGAACAAGCAATCCTGAGCTGCCGCAACCTGGGCAAATCTTACGAGGAAGGCCCGGAATCGGTAGAAGTACTGGCCGGCCTGCAACTGGAGTTACACCCGGGCGAGCGCGTCGCGATCGTCGGCACCTCGGGTTCGGGCAAAAGTACCTTGCTCAACCTGCTCGGCGGCCTCGATACGCCGACCAAGGGCAGCGTCTGGCTCGACGGTGAAGAGTTGTCGGCGCTGAGCGAGAAGAAGCGTGGCCTGCTGCGTAACCGTGCGCTCGGTTTCGTTTACCAGTTTCACCACTTGCTGCCGGAATTCACCGCACTGGAAAACGTCTGCATGCCGCTGCTGATCGGCAAGACGCCGATCCCGGAAGCGCGTCAGCGCGCCACGGCGTTGCTGGAACGCGTCGGCCTCGGTCATCGCCTGGAGCACAAACCGGCGGAACTGTCCGGTGGTGAACGTCAGCGTGTGGCCATCGCCCGCGCCCTGGTGAACAAGCCGGGTCTGGTGATGCTCGATGAGCCGACTGGCAACCTCGACTCGCACACCGCGCAAGGCATTCAGGATTTGATGCTGGAACTCAGCACCTCGATGCGCACGGCGTTCCTGGTGGTGACTCACGACATGAACCTGGCTCGCCAGATGGATCGCGTATTGCACCTGCAAGAAGGTTGCCTCACGCCTATCTGATTGGCTGAAACCCGGCGCCTGCAAAGGCGTCGGGTCTTTTATTTTTATACGGTGCCCCAGCGAATGTTCAGACCGTTATCGATCTTTATCGGCACGCGCTATACCCGCGCCAAGCGCCGCAATCGCTTTGTTTCGTTCATTTCGATGACCTCGATGATCGGCCTCGCCCTCGGCGTGCTGGCGATGATCGTGGTGTTGTCGGTGATGAATGGCTTCCAGCGCGAAATGAGCTCGCGCATCCTCGGCATGGTGCCGCACGCCACCATCGTGGGCGTCAAGCCGATCGATGACTGGCAGCCGGTTGCCGCCGCCGCGATGAAAAATCCTGAAGTGACCGCCGCCGTGCCGTTCACTGAGATGGAAGGCATGCTCTCCTATAAGGGCTTGATGCAGCCGATCCAGATCAGCGGCGTTGATCCGGCGCAGGAAGGCAAGGTTTCTATCGTTGCTCAGCACATTGTGCAGGGTCGTCTTGATGCCTTGAAGCCGGGCGAGTTTGGTGTGGTGATTGGTGAAATCACCGCGCGCCGTTTCCGCCTCAACGTCGGTGACAAGATCACCCTGATCGTCCCGGAAGTCAGCACCGCACCGGGCGGCATCACCCCGCGCATGCAGCGTCTGAACGTGGTGGGCGTGTTCAAGGTTGGCGCTGAACTGGACGGCTCGATGGGCCTGATCCATGTGGCGGACGCTGCGACCATGCAGCATTGGCAGCCGAATCAGGTACAGAGCGTGCGTCTGGCGGTCAAGGATCTGTACGCCGCGCCGAAAGTCTCTTCGGACATCGCTGCCGGCCTGGGCGCCGAGTTCAAGGCTGACGACTGGACCCACACCCAGGGCAGCCTGTTCAGTGCGATGAAGATGGAAAAAACCATGATCGGCCTGCTGTTGCTGATGATCGTCGCGGTGGCGGCGTTCAACATCATTGCGACCCTGATTATGGTGGTGAACGACAAGGGCGCGGACATCGCGATCCTGCGCACCATCGGCGCCACGCCACGACAGATCATGGCGATCTTCATGGTTCAGGGCACCGTGATCGGGATTGTCGGCACGATCATTGGCGGCGTGTTGGGCGTGATCGCCGCGCTGAATGTCAGTCAGATCGTGGGCTGGATCGAGCGAGTCAGCGGGCAGCACATCTTCAGTTCTGATGTGTATTTCGTCAGCAATTTGCCGTCGGAATTGCAGGGTGGGGATGTGCTGTTGATTTGCTCGGCGGGCTTTATTCTGAGCTTTTTGGCTACGGTGTATCCGGCCTGGCGGGCGGCGAAGATCGAGCCGGCTCACGCGTTGAGATATTCGTAAGCGACTCCATGCTCGTTCCCACGCTCTGCGTGGGAACGCCTCAACGGACGCTCCGCGTTCGGCTCTGGAAGGGACGCGGAGCGTCCCGGGCTGCATTCCCACGCAGAGCGTGGGAACGATCAGGTTCGAGGTAGCTCAATCACAAACCGCGTCCATCCCGCTTCAGATTCGCAATGAATCTGCCCACCATGGGCGCGGACGATCGACTGAGTAATCGCCAGCCCCAATCCCGCATGCTCACTGCTACCTTCCTGTCGCGCCGGATCGGCCCGATAAAATCGATCAAACAGGCGTGGCAACAACTCCGCAGAAATCCCTTCGCCACTGTTTTCGACTGAAATGCGTACCGCGTTCGGTTGATCAACGATCCGCAAGCTCACGTAGCCCTCGACCGGGGTAAACCGCAGCGCGTTATCGAGCAAATTCGACAAGGCACGGCGCAACATGCTGCGATCACCTTCGATCCGCGCATTGCCCTCGCGCGTCAGCTTGACCCCGGCGTCCTCCGCCAGCGGCGCAAAAAACTCCAGCAACACATCGGTCTCGTCCGCCAGTTCCAGCGCTTCGCGCTTGGGCATCAGCAAACCGTGGTCAGCCTTGGCCAGATACAACATGTCGTTGACCAGTTGTGCCATCCATTGCAGCTCTTCGAGGTTGCTGTGCAGCGCTTCGCGGTAATCCTCGATCGGCCGAGGGCGGGTGAGGGTGACTTGAGTGTGGGTCAGCAGGTTCGACAATGGCGTGCGCAACTCATGAGCGATGTCGGCGGAAAACGCCGAGAGCCGCTGAAACGAGTCGTCGAGGCGTGCGAGCATGGCGTTGAAGCTGTGGGCCATTTCCGCAAGCTCGGGCGGCATTTGCGCTTCCGGCAGTCGCGCATTCAGCGATTGTGCGGAAATCCCACGGGCGACCGCGCTCATGCGCCGCAATGGCCGTAAGCCGCTGCGTGCTGCCCAGGCACCGAGCAAAGCGGTGGCCAGTGCCGAGAGACCGACAGTCAGCCAGATCAGATGCTGCATGCGTTGCAGGAAGTGCTGGTGATGGGTGATGTCCAGCAGCATTGTCAGTTGCGGGGAATCGGCGTTTTCCGGGTAGAGCGGGGCGTTGAGCACGCGGTAATCGGTGCCGTCGTTGCTAACTGTCAACAGGCCGGATTGTTGCGGCAAATCCTTGGGGATTTGCGTCGAACTGTCATACCAGCGCTGGCCGTCAGTGCCGGTAATGCGCAACGACAGATCGGCCTGACGGCTCAGCTCATCCGCCAGCCGCGCCTCACGTTGAGCGGGTTGAACATCCTGCAAGGCGCGGCGCAGGCCAATCAGCTTACCGTCCAGTTGCTGTTGGTCGAGTTCGATGAAGTGCGCCTCGCTGGCGCGGTTGAACAGCACCCCGGCAAACAGTGAAACCACGGCGGTGCAAGCGGCAAACAACAAGGCCAGACGCGAACTCAGAGACAGCCGGCTCATCAGGCGCCACGCTCTTCGAGCACGTAACCCATGCCGCGCACGGTGTGGATCAATTTGTTGGGAAACTCGTCGTCGATTTTCAGGCGCAAACGGCGGATCGCCACTTCGATAACATTGGTGTCGCTGTCGAAATTCATATCCCAGACCTGTGAGGCGATCAGCGATTTCGGCAGCACCTCACCCTGACGGCGCAGAAGCATTTCCAATAGCGCGAATTCCTTGGCGGTGAGATCAATGCGTTGGCCACTGCGTTCGACCCGACGGCGAATCAGGTCCAGACGCAGATCGGCCAATTGCAGGCTGGTTTCTTGCTGTGTAGCACTGCCGCGACGCAACAGGCTGCGCACCCGCGCCAGCAGTTCGGAGAAGGCGAACGGTTTGACCAGATAGTCGTCGGCGCCCAGTTCAAGGCCATGCACCCTGTCTTCCACGGCGTCTTTGGCCGTCAGAAAAAGTACCGGCGTATCCAGTCCGGCGCTGCGCACCGCTTGCAGAATCTGCCAGCCGCTGCGACCCGGCAGCATCACGTCGAGGATCAGCAGCGCGTAATCACCGCTCAGCGCCAGTTGCTGACCGCTGTTGCCGTCGGCCACCAGTTCCGTGTTGAACCCAGCCTCGGTCAGGCCCTGGCGCAGGTATTGGCCGGTTTTCGCTTGGTCTTCGACGATCAACAGTTTCATGGGCGACTCGGGTTGTAGTAACTAAGGCTTTATACCGTGAGCGCGTGCGGTAAGCGCCAACCTGACAAAGTTGTAATCTGCCTGTCAGGTAGGTGCCAGCGCAGGCCGGCTAAAATCTCCCACAGGCTGAACCTTAACTTGTTGGAGAACGACCATGTTTTTACGCCAATCCCTGACGTTGGCTGCCTGTCTGGTGGCGCTGAGTTCGCCAGTGTGGGCCGCGCCAGCTCACACCTACGATTTTGGCCAGCCAGCACCTGCCGCCAACGCCACGCGCAGTATCGAGGTGGTGATGGGTGATATGTCCTTCGATCCCAAGGCGATTCAGATCAAGGCCGGTGAGACCGTTCGTTTTGTGCTGGTGAATAAAGGCCAGTTGTTGCACGAATTCAACCTCGGTGACGCAGCGATGCACGCCAAACACCAGCAGGAAATGTTGCAGATGCAGCAAAGCGGCATGCTTACGCCTACCGGTATGAAGGAAATGTCCCACGACATGGCTGGCATGGATCACGCGGCGATGGGCCACGGCATGAAGCACGACGATCCGAACAGCGTGCTGGTCGAGCCGGGCAAAACTGCCGAGCTGACCTGGACCTTCAGCAAAGCGACGATCCTGGAATTTGCCTGCAATATTCCCGGGCATTATCAGGCGGGCATGGTCGGCAAACTGACGGTCAGTCAGTAAGCACTCAAAGGCGCGGGCAAAGACTGGTAGAATCCGCTGATTCTTCAGTCAGGTTTCCGCCATGCATCCCGCAGCCGAACATTCGCCGCTGGGCAAATCCAGCGAATACATCGCCACATACACGCCGTCCCTGCTGTTCCCGATTCCGCGCACCGCGAAATGGGCCGAACTGGGCCTGACCGCCGAAACCCTGCCGTATAAAGGTGTGGATTTCTGGAACTGCTTCGAGCTGTCGTGGCTGCTGCCGTCGGGCAAGCCGGTGGTGGCGATCGGCGAGTTCAGCATTCCGGCGGATTCGCCGAATATCATCGAATCGAAGTCGTTCAAGTTGTATTTGAACTCGCTGAACCAGACCGCGTTTGCCGACGTTGCGAGCCTGGAGGCGACACTGATCAAGGATTTGTCCGCCGCCGCCGGCAAACCGGTAGGGGTGCGGGTTCGCAGCCTGAAAGACGTTGAAGCGGAAGGCGTCGTGGCGTTGCCGGGCGTGTGCATCGACGATCTGGATATCAGTGTCAGCAACTATGAGCATCCGCGCCCGGAACTGCTACGTTGCGATGATTCGCGGATTGTGGAAGAGAGCGTGCACAGCCATCTGCTCAAATCCAATTGCCCAGTGACCAGTCAGCCGGACTGGGGCAGTGTGGTGGTGGAATATCGCGGCTCGGCGCTGG
Organism: Pseudomonas sp. Mb7; assembly: GCF_054790525.1. Classification (NCBI taxonomy): domain Bacteria; kingdom Pseudomonadati; phylum Pseudomonadota; class Gammaproteobacteria; order Pseudomonadales; family Pseudomonadaceae; genus Pseudomonas; species Pseudomonas sp. Mb7. The sequence continues at coordinate 3,562,347 of NZ_CP186501.1, read as the reverse complement.
ATCATGCGAGTTTGCTGGAATACATCGTCAGCTTCCGTCAGCATTCGGACTTCCATGAGCAGTGTGTGGAGCGGATTTTCCTCGATCTGCAGCGCTTGTTGAAACCCGAGAAATTAACGGTATTTGCACGTTACGTGCGTCGCGGTGGTCTGGATATCAACCCGTATCGCAGTACCGAAAGCGTACAGCTGCCGAACCACCGGCTCGTGCGTCAATAAAGATCCGGAATGTGCGATATCCAATGTGGGAGCGAGCCTGCTCGCGAATGCGTAGTGTCAGTCGACATCATCGTTGAATGATCCACCGTATTCGCGAGCAGGCTCGCTCCCACTAGGGACTGTATTTCAAGTCCGGAAATGAAAAAGCCCTGCCAGTGATGGCAGGGCTTTTTGCGTTACGGGGGAATCAGATCCCCATGCTACCCAGCGCATTGACTATATTGCGCAGGGTGCCGGCAATGGTCGGGTGTTCGACTTCGAAACGCTCCACTGCCAGATTCACACCATCGACGATGCTGGCGTCTTGAGTAGCCGCTTCCAGTTGGATTTCCGATTCAATCTGCGCCATCAACGCATGTAAGTCTTCACGCTCAACTTCCGACAGCGGCGGATTCTGCTCCAGCTGCTCGCGCAGGGTATCGAGCTGTTTTTGCAGTTCTTGGGCGGGCATGGTGTTTTCCTTTTATCAATAGGCACTGGCATTGACCGCAGCCGCGCGCCAAAGGTCTATGGCTGACCTTTAGATTAATCCACTCCCGGCAAACCTGCATGATCCCGATCAGGGCTTTTCGCCTTTGAGGCGGCGCAGGCTGATGTCTGCCAAACAAGTGTCGAGTTCGCCCAAATGATCGATCACCGAATGCACGCCCAGCCCGAATAACTGCACGGTCGCCTTGCCGCGCAAGTGTTCGCGTTCTTTCTGGCTCAAGGCTTGCCATTCGTGGGGTGCCAGGCCGCACAGCGAGCCGCAGGAGGCGAGGCCGATGGTCCATAGCCCGGCGTTCAGGCCGGCCTGCAACAGGCGCGGCTCACCGCTGACCAATACGCAGCCGTCCAGACTGGCGACGTTCAAGTCCATCAAGGCTTGCCAGCAGGCGTTCGGCGCAGGCCACGGATTGATTGTTGCCGAATGTTGCGCAGGTTTGATTGACGCCGGGAGTAAGGCCGACAACGATTGGGCGAGCGCAGGGGGCAGTTCATCCAGCCAGGCGCAGGGAATCTGCTGGCGCTGCAAATTGTGCAGGCTGTCGAGCGCGCCCGGTGTTGCCTCGGCATGCTCGGGCAGGGCGATCGTCTGTTGCCGGGCACGAGCACCGAAATCCACCAGACAGCCGCTGAGTCCGAACAGTACGGCTGTCAGGCCCGGCGCGGCGAGGGGCAAGGTTTCGGCATGTGACATGGCAACGTCCCTGAAATAGCGATAAGGCTAGTCATTCCAGGTGACAGTTGCGTGACGGCTATGTGAAGCGCGACGTGGGAAGCGTCCTACAACTTTGCACAATTGGCCGACTGTCCAAACCGGCGTTTACGCTTATACTAGCGACCTTAATGCCCGGACTCCGATGTCCGCGACAGTACAAATCCAAGGAGTTTTTCTATGCGCTGGAGCTATCCGCTCGCTCAGCTAAGTGTATGTGCCGGCCTGTTGCTGGCGCCGTTCGCCACTCAGGCGGCAACGGAAGAAGACCCTTGGGAAAGCGTCAACCGCCCGATTTTCCAGTTCAACGACTTCGTTGACACTTACGCGCTGAAGCCATTGGCCCAGGGCTATGAGTTTGTCACGCCGCAGTTCCTTGAAGACGGCATCCACAACATGTTCCGCAACGTCGGTGACGTCACCAACCTTGCCAACAACATCCTGCAGGCCAAACCGGCTGCCGCTGGCGTCGACACGGCGCGCTTGATCTTCAACACCACGTTCGGTCTGCTCGGCTTCTTCGATGTCGGCACCAAAATGGGCCTGAACCGCAGCGACGAAGACTTCGGCCAGACCCTCGGTTACTGGGGCGTGGGTAGCGGTCCGTACGTGATGCTGCCGCTGATGGGGCCGAGCACGTTGCGCGATGCGCCTTCCAAGTACGTCGACAGCTATACCGGTATGTACCGCTACATCGACCACGTGCCTACGCGTAACTCGATCTTCGGTCTGAACATCGTCGACACCCGCGCCAGCCTGCTGTCGAGCGAGAAGCTGATCAGCGGCGACAAGTACACCTTCATCCGCAACGCTTACTTGCAGAACCGCGAGTTCAAAGTGAAGGATGGCCAGGTCGAAGACGATTTTTAATCTCGACCGGTAAAAAGAAAGGCGACCTCAGGGTCGCCTTTTTTGTGTGTAGCTATTTCATTTTCAGAATGGTCAGGCCGAGCTTCTGGCCGCCGCCGTCCTGTGGCCTGATCCACACCACTTCGGTCTCGGCTTCAAGCCCACTTAACGCTGCGTGTTCAGAGTCGATCCGCACGCTCAAACGGTCACCGACCGTGAACTGGCGCGGTGCTTCGACCTGCATGCCACTGCTGGAGAGGTCGATGCACACCCCTGAAACCTCATCCCCTTCATGAATCAACACGACATCGGCATCGACCCGCATGCGGATGAAATCGCGCTTTTCGCTGTAGTCCCGACTGGTTTGACTCATAGGTTCGTCCTTCCATTGGGTTACGGTTTGAGCTGTTCTTATAACTCTCGGTGATTTGACAAGTAAAGTCGTCAAGCGACCATCGGCGCATGCTTGAAACGCTCTGCGGATGGGAGTACCGTCTGCGCCTTAGAAGGGCACCTCTGGTGCAACCGCGTTTGCAGTCAATGCTCGAAAGCGGTGCAGCAGAGAGGCTAGAAAGCGAATCCAGTAGTCTGCGCAGGGCCAGATGCCCCGCCAACTACGCCAACCTAATTCTGGCGCCGTTTGCCCACATGCCAAAAACCAGTGCCACGCTGCTGATAATCGATGATGACGAAGTAGTGCGCGCGAGCCTCGCGGCCTATTTGGAAGACAGCGGTTTCAGCGTCCTGCAGGCCAGCAACGGCCAACAGGGTCTTCAGGTATTCGAGCAAGACACGCCCGACCTGGTCATCTGCGATCTGCGCATGCCGCAGATGGGCGGTCTCGAACTGATCCGTCAGGTCACCGAGCGATCGCCGCAAACGCCGGTGATCGTGGTGTCGGGTGCCGGCGTGATGAACGACGCGGTCGAGGCTTTGCGCCTGGGCGCGGCGGATTACCTGATCAAGCCTCTCGAAGATCTGGCTGTGCTCGAGCACTCTGTGCGCCGGGCCCTTGATCGTGCGCGCCTGCTGGTGGAGAACCAGCGCTACCGCGAGAAGCTGGAAAAGGCCAACCGCGAGCTTGAGGCCAGCCTGAACCTGCTCCAGGAAGACCAGAACGCCGGTCGCCAGGTACAGATGAACATGCTGCCGGAAAGCCCGTGGAGCATCGACGAGTTCAAGTTCGCGCACCAGATCATCCCGTCGTTGTACCTGTCGGGTGATTTTGTCGACTATTTCCGTGTCGATGAGCGCCGGGTCGCCTTTTACCTGGCCGATGTATCCGGGCATGGCGCTTCTTCAGCCTTCGTCACCGTGCTGCTGAAGTTCATGACCACGCGCTTGCTGTTCGAATCCAAGCGCAACGGCACCTTGCCGGAATTCAAGCCTTCGGAAGTCCTTGGTCATATCAACCGGGGGCTGATCAGTTGTAAGCTGGGTAAACACGTCACAATGGTCGGTGGAGTCATCGACGAGGAGACCGGTTTGTTGACCTATAGCATCGGCGGCCATCTGCCGTTGCCTGTGTTGTACACGCCTGACAGTGTTCGTTATCTCGAAGGGCGTGGTCTGCCAGTGGGGCTTTTCAATGAAGCCACTTACGAAGATCACGTGCTTGAGCTGCCGCCGACGTTCAGCCTGACGCTGATGTCCGATGGCATTCTGGATCTTTTGCCAGAACCTACGCTCAAAGAAAAAGAAGCCGCTTTGCCTCAACGGGTGAAGTCGGCGGGCGGCAGCCTGGATGGTCTGCGGCAAGTGTTTGGATTGGCCACGCTAGGGGAGATGCCGGATGATATCGCCCTGTTGGTGTTGAGCAGGAATCTTTAATGAGTACCGGTAGAATCCAGTTCGCCGAGCAGGACGGCACCTTTGTCCTGAAGTTCGTCGGTGAAGTTCGCCTGACCCTGTGTTCGGCGTTGGATGCGACTATTGAGAAAATCTTCACCGCGCTGAATTTCAACGCGATCGTGATCGATTTGACCGAAACCCGCAGCATCGACAGCACGACGTTGGGCCTGCTGGCCAAACTGTCGATCCTGTCGCGGCAGAAGGTCGGCCTGCTGCCGACCGTCGTCACCACCCACGAAGACATCACCCGTCTGCTGCAATCGATGGGGTTCGAGCAGGTGTTCAACATCGTCAACCACCCGGTGCCATGTCCCGAGTGTCTGGACGACCTGCCTGATCAGGACCAGTCGGAAGAAGTGGTGCGGATCAAGGTGCTCGAAGCGCACAAGATCCTCATGGGCCTGAACGATTCCAACCGGGAAGCGTTTCATGACCTGGTGAATGCCCTCGAGCGGCATTAAGTGATGCCTGACCGGACGGGCCTCTTCGCGAGCAGGCTCGCCCCACACTGAAGCCGCGTCGACCACAATCCCCCTGTGGGAGCGAGCCTGCTCGCGAAAGCGCCCGCAAGAACACCTACAATTTCCGGCAGCAACAAAAAAGGGCGAACCCTCACAGGTTCGCCCTTTTTGCATTTCGCTAACTCAAATCACAGCTTGGCCTGCAACAGCGCCTCAAGCTTCTCCTGGTCGCGAGCGAACTGACGGATGCCCTCAGCCAGTTTCTCGGTGGCCATTGCGTCCTCGTTGGACAACCAGCGGAATTGCGCTTCGTTGAGGCTCAGACGGGCTTCACCGGCGTTGCCCGGGGCCAGTTTGCGCTCCAGCTTGCCGGTATCGGCCGCCAGCTTGTCGATCAGGTCCGGGCTGATGGTCAGGCGATCGCAGCCGGCCAGTTGCTCGATCTGGTTGAGGTTACGGAAGCTCGCGCCCATGACCACGGTCTTGTAGTCATTGGCCTTGTAGTAGTTGTAGATGCGGGTGACCGACTGCACGCCCGGATCATCAGCGCCGGTGTAGTCGTTGCCGTTGGCCTTCTTGTACCAGTCGTAGATGCGGCCCACGAATGGCGAAATCAGGAACACACCCGCGTCGGCGCAAGCGGCGGCCTGGGCGAAGGAGAACAGCAGGGTCAGGTTGGTCTGGATGCCTTCCTTCTCCAGCACTTCGGCGGCGCGGATGCCTTCCCAGGTCGAGGCGATCTTGATCAATACGCGATCACGGCCAATGCCGGCCTTGTCGTACAGTTCGATCAGGCGATGTGCGCGCTTCAGTACCGCATCTTTATCAAACGACAGGCGCGCATCCACTTCGGTGGAAATACGGCCCGGGATCACTTTGAGAATTTCCTGACCCACCGCGACGCCGAAACGGTCGCTGGCCAGGCCGACATCGCCCTTGCAATCGCTGACGCAGGCGTTCAGCAGCTCGGCGTAGGCCGGAATGGCCGCCGCTTTGAGCAGCAGGGAAGGGTTGGTGGTGGCGTCGACCGGTTTGACTCGGGCGATCGCTTCGAAGTCGCCGGTGTCGGCAACAACGGTGGTGAATTGTTTGAGTTGTTCCAGCTTGGAAGTCATGGGCGTGCTCTGTCCTATGGGTCTGATGACATTACCCGAGCGCTGACGGCCACTCAAGGGTAGGTGCGTGTATCGATGGCCCCTGCAGCAACAACCTGAAAACGATTGTTTGAAAGGCGGGGCGCGGTATCGATGAATACGATGCCAAAACAGCCAACAGGTTCAAAGCAACCGACCTGCGTACAGGCCGGTTGTGCATGCGCTACTGGGCGTTCAACAGGGCTTCGACGGACATACGTGCCGGTTTCGGCTGACCGTCAGAGGTCAGCAGGCCAAAGTTCTTCTCGCGATCGTTGCTGCCCGAATCGCTGTTCTTCCATTCATAAATGGACGTCAGCGGAATATTGAGTTTTTTAACATCGCCAATAAACGTGTTGATCTTGCTTGCTTGTCCTTCAGGCCCACCATTGGAGGCGAGTGCCGAGATCCCCCATTCACTGATGACTCCCGGCAGATGGAAGTTTTGCTGAATGAAGTTTTGCGCGTTGCTGATCTGCGTGGCGGTCATGCCGTAGGGGTGGTAGGACACGGCGCTCAGGCATTTGGGGGATTCGCTGACGATGCGGTTCAGCGCCACGGTTGCAGCCGAGCCTGCGCTAGGCGGGCGGGCGAAGCCGTAACCGATCACGGGTGTCGATAGCGGTTGCTCCTGCAGCGCCTTGCACACGCCGCTCATGAACGGCACAAACGTGGTGTCGAAATTGCGCGTCGGCCAGTAGGTTTCCAGGTCCGGCTCATTCCATAACTCGATCGCCACCAGTTGCGCGCTGTACGACTGTTGCAGCCCCGTCACGGCTTTGGCGAAGCCTTCACCGGCAGTGGTCACCTCGGCGCTCGAGGTGGCGGGCAACGCCTTGATCGCGCGGACCGTCAGCAACACCGGCAAGCCCGCAGACTGTGCTGCGGCAAAGGCATCGCTGACCTGTTTCTGATAAGCCTTGGCTGTCAGGCTGTCGCTCCACACACCGAAGCGGACAAAACCGAAGCCTGCCGATTTGATCTGCGCGGCGTCGGTGGCTGTGAAGTTCTGGATCTTCACCTGCACACCGATGTTCTTGGCTGGAAGGTTGGGAAACAGGGCGCTGGCGTGAACCTGAGTTGCACCCAGCGCCATCAACGCCAAAGCGCCGAGTCTTTTGAGATGTGTTGGTTTCATGTCTGCTCTCCCGAAGAGAAGTGACAACTGCGAATAAATGATCTCGTTTCTCAATTTTCGAGTGAGGTGATGGCACTTAGTGCGCGAATGTTAGTTTTTGTCGGGAAGCAATCATCTGAAAATCACAGTTATTTTTAGTCCGTTAATAGTGGTTGGGGAGCTTTTAAACGCTGTGGTACTTAATGCTTCGGTACTAACAGGGCGAATCTATTTCTGAGTGCAGGAAGATCTTGAGGGTTCATTCAATTGCTCTCGGATGTTGGCCGTTTGACATTACACAGGAAAGTAAAACCTTGTTCAGAAAGATCCTTGTCGTTTGCGTGGGCAATATATGCCGTAGTCCGACGGCAGAGCTGATGTTGCGTAACGCGCTGGCCCCCTCAGCGATCACCGTTTCCTCCGCAGGCCTGTCGGCGCGGGTGGGCGAGGGTGTAGAAGCGTCCGCGCGGCAAGTGCTCGAAGACCATGGCCATAACGCCGAAGGCTTCATGGCACGGCAACTGACCGCAGACATCGTCAATGAATCAGACCTGATTCTGGTCATGGAAAAACAGCATGTTAATCAAGTACTGAAGATTGCCTCTCATGCGAGGGGTAAAGTATTTCTGCTCGGCAAGTGGCAGAGCGAGCGTGAAATACAAGATCCGTATCGTCAAGGCAAGGCCGCTTTTATTCATGCCCATGCATTGATTGAAGATGCTGTTAGCTCATGGGCACAACGTCTCGCGCGTTGATGAATATTCTTCAGATCAATGAATGGTAAGAACAGACTTATGCAGTTACCGTCCGTCATCGGCACCCGCGACAATGATCAAGACAGTATTGATCTTCTCGGCATATTCGGCAGTTTGATCGACCAGAAATGGTTGATCGGCGCGCTCACCGGCGCCTTCATGGTCACCGGTGTCGCGTACGCGGTTTTGGCCACGCCCGTGTACCTGGCCAATGCGCTGGTGCAGGTCGAGCCGAAGAAGAACGACATGCTCGGGTTTTCCGACCTCAACAGCATGCTCGGTGGGCAATCGCCGTCGGTGACCGAAATCGGCATCATCAAATCCCGCGCGGTGATCGGCAAAACCGTCGACGACCTGCGGCTGGACATCGATGTCACCCCCAACACCTTCCCGATGATTGGCGGCTTTCTCGCCCGGCGTTATCGCGGCGAAACTGAAACCAGTGTCGCGGCGCCGCGTTTCGGTCTGAACAGTTACGCCTGGGGTGGTGAGCGTCTGGAGTTCGCCCGGCTCAATCTGCCGAAAGAACTGTTGGGCAAGAAACTCACCCTGATCGCCGGGGAACAGAAGCACTTCCAGTTACTCGATGACAACGACAACCTGCTGGTGGAAGGCGTCGCCGATGAAGCCTTCGCGCAGGATGGCGTAGAAGGGCAAATCACCCAGTTGTTGGCGAATCCCGGTACGCGTTTCGAAGTGGTGCGCAATCCGCGAATCGTGACCATTCAGGGCTATCAGGACGCACTGGATATCTCCGAACAGGGCAAGGAATCGGGGATTATCAAACTGGCGCTGGCCAGCAGCGACGCCGCCGAAGCGGTGAAGATCCTCAACAAGATCGCCGCGCTGTACGTCGATCAGAACGTGCGCCGCACCTCGGCGGAAGCAGCGCAGAGTCTGGCTTTCCTGCAAAGCCAGTTGCCGCAGGTCAAGCGTGATCTGGCCAAGGCCAGCGATGCGCTGAACGCCTATCAGACCCACGGCAAGACCGTGAACATCTCGCTGGAAACCCAGTCGGTGCTCGGTCAGTCGGTAGCGCTGGAAACGCGGATCTCCGAGCTGAAAATGCAGCAGGCGGAGATGGATCGCAAGTTCACCAAACAGCACCCGGCCTATCGCGCGTTGATGAGCCAGATCGGCGAACTGACCCAGCAACAGAAGTCGCTGGAAGGCAAGGTTGGTGATCTGCCTGCCACGCAACAAGAGCTGCTCAACCTGACCCGCGATGTCGAAGTGGCCTCGCAGATCTACACGCAGTTGCTGAACAAATCCCAAGAGCTGGACATCGTCCGCGCCGGTGCCGTGGGTAACGTGCGTCTGGTCGACGCAGCGGATGTCGACCTGACCAGTCCGGTCAAACCGAAAAAAGCCCTGATCGTGCTGATCGCCACCTTCCTCGGCGCTTTTGTCGGCGTGGCGCTGGTGCTGCTGCGCAAATCCCTGAGCCGTGGTCTGGAAGGCCCGGAAGCCATCGAGCAACTCGGTTTGCCGGTGTACGCGTCGATTCCGTACAGCGCCTTGCAGGATGAAGAAGACAACAAAAAAGGCCGCGCCCGCGACGGTGTCGACAAACCGGCGTACCTGCTGGCCCTGCGTAATCCCACGGATCTGTCGATTGAATCGATCCGCAGCCTGCGCACCTGCCTGCATTTCGCCGGGCTCGATTCGACCAACAACCGCATCATGATTTCCGGGCCGAGCCCACAGGTCGGCAAGACCTTCGTCTCGTCCAACCTCGCCGCGGTCATGGCGTTGAGCGGTCAGCGTGTGGTGCTGATCGATGCCGACATGCGCAAAGGTCACCTGCACAAAACCCTCAACACGCCGATCACCAACGGCTTGTCCGATCTGCTGGTCAAGCGCTGCAGCATCGATCAGGCAATCAACAAGGTCGAAATCGACAACCTGCACTTCATCAGCCGTGGCCAGGTGCCGCCGAATCCTTCTGAGCTGTTGATGCACGCCAACTTCCGCGAGCTGTTGGCGGAACTGAGCGAGCGCTACGACCTGGTGATCATCGATACGCCGCCGCTGCTGGCGGTGACCGATGCGGCCATCGTCGGCCGTGAAGCCGGGATCAGCCTGATCGTCACGCGCTTCGGGGTGAACCCGGCCAAAGAGATCGAACTGACCATTCGCCGCTTCGCGCAGAACGGCATCGAGTTGAAAGGCGCGGTGTTCAACGGCGTCGAGAAGCGCGCCGCGAGCTACTACGGCAACGGCGGCTACGGCTATTACAACTACGAATACGCGTCCGACAAATCCTGACTGTCAGCGACTGTTTTTTCCTGTTTGAAGTGGGTGATTTGTGAAGAAAATACTGCACGTGGCAGAGACGATCAAAGGTGGCGTCGCGACGGTGATCCGGACGATTTCGGCTTCGCCTGAAGGCGATGCGGCGAACTACGAGCTGGTGTACCTGGTCCCGGATGATCAGGCCAAAGAGTTGCACGGTATCGGCGCGCAGCAGATCCGCACCTTTCCCCGCACCGGGCGCAACGTGCCGTCGTTGCTGCGTTTTGCCTGGCGTTTGACCCAGGTGATGCTCAAGGAAAAACCCGACGTGGTGCATTTGCACAGCACCTTTTCCGGGGTGATCGGCCGGTGCGTATGTGTGCTGCTGCGACCGTGGCGCAAGCCGAAAATCGTCTACTGCCCGCACGCGTTTTCGTTCTTGATGGAAAGCTCGCCGACCAAGCAGAAAGTCTATGCGTGGATCGAGCGGGTGCTGCAGAAAGTCACCGATGTGATCATTTGCGTCAGCCAGTACGAACTCGACAAAGCCGCGCGTTTCGGCATCGAGCGCAAGCGCATGAAGCTGATCTACAACGGCATTCACCACAAGGATGACGCGCCGAAAGCGGCGAGTCCCGAGCCGATTCATCTGCTCTTCGTCGGTCGCCTCGATTATCAGAAAGGCTTCGACGTGTTGCTCAAGGCCTTCGCCAACGTGCAGCGCAAAGACTTGAAGCTGACCGTGGTCGGCAGTGCGGTGAACGAGGACGCGGTGGAGTGCCCGCCGATGGACTCTGTTGAATACCTGCCATGGGTCACGCCGAGCGAAGTGCAGGCGCTGTATCAGAAAGCCGATGCGCTGATTGTGCCGAGTCGCTGGGAAGGTTTCGCCATGGTGCCGCTGGAGGGCATGGCCATGGGTTTGCCGGTAATCGCCAGCAACTGCACCTCGCTACCGGAACTGGTCACCAATGAAGTCTCCGGTTATGTCTTCCCGTCCGGTGATCACCAGGCATTGGCCGACGTGCTGACGATTATCCAGAAGCCACGCTTGCTCGACCTCGGCAACGAAGGACGGAGCATTGTCCGCGAGCGTTTCAGCGCCGCGTTGATGATTCGCCAGACCTACGACCTGTATCGCGCTCCCACTTTTTAAGTAGAACTCAAGCATATGAACGTAACGATTTTGCATGGCTACAGTGCGTCCAACTCCGGTGACGGCTTGCTCGTCGATCTGGCCATTGCCCTGGTGCAGCGCAACTTTGGCGAAGACACCGCGATCAGTGTCGTGGCTTCCGATCCGGATTCTTTCAGCTATTTGCCGCACCCGCGTTTCGACGCGCCGGTGATGGCGGCCAAGGGTTTGGGCCGGGTCAAGCAAGCGGTGTTCCTCAACCAGTCCTACGCCGGGCTGGCGGATCTGTTGAAGAAAACCGACCTGATCGTCGGCGTCGGCGGCGGCTACATGCGCTCGAAAAGTGCTTTCGAACATATCAAGCTGAAACTCGGCCACGCCAAGCAACTGGAAACCGCGATCCTCAGCAAAGTGCCGTCGGTGTACCTGCCGCAAAGCATCGGCCCGTTCCATGGCGAAAGCAGCAAGATCGTCGAGCATTACGCCAGCGCCGACGCGGTATTCGTCCGTGACAACCGCTCTTCGGCCATTTTCGATGCCTGCGCAAACGTCTACCGCGCGCCGGATCTGGCCGTGCAATCGCTGGCGAGCAAAATCCTTCAGCAAGCAAAATTCACCCGCTGCGCGTCGTCGCCAGCCACAGTCTGCGTGGTGCTGCGCAAGCCGCCGGAGTGGAGCAAGGAAAAGAAAGTCGCTTACGTCGCCAATCTGAAGTTGCTGCTGCAGCGCCTGAAGAACAAAAGCAAAGTGGTCTGCGCCGTACAGAGCGCGGTACGCGGCAACGATGACGGCGCGTTCTATCGCGAGTTGGGCATCAGCGAAGACCTGTTGTCGTTGAAAGCAACGATTGCCAAATATCAGCCGGACCTGGTGATTTCCGTGCGCCTGCACGGCGCCATCGAGTCGCTGCTCTCCGGCGTGCCGGCGTACCACATCAGCTACGAACGCAAAGGCTTCGGCGCCTATCAGGACATGGGCGTGGAAGACTGGGTGATCAACGGCGGCGACATCAACGTCGACACCATCATCGACACGGTTTACGCGCCGAATGCGCTGTCTAACTTCGGCAAACGCCTGACCGATACCTGCCGTGAGATCGAGGCAAAAACCGTGGCCATGGACGAGATCATCAAAGGTGTCGTTCGATGATATTTCGGCTACTGCTTCGTGGCGGTGCATTGGGCGCGAAGTTTTTGCTGGTGTTGGCGATCACCCATTACCTCGGGTATGAAGCGCTGGGTTTTTACGGTGTGGTGGTCGCGGCGTCGCTGATTGCGTCGAAGTTCTACAGCGTCGGTTTCAGTTCCGAGATCAATCGGTTGATCAGCGTCGGCGGCAGTTCGCGCCGCGTGGTCGACAAGGTTCTGCTGCTGTATCTAGCGGTGGGGCTGGTGCTGTCGGTGGTGACGGTGCTGATTTATTCACTGTTCCAGACAGTTGAAGCGAGCGCCGCGCTGATTCTCTGCGTGACGCTGGTGTTGCTCACTGAGCACCTGTCGTTCGAGATCAACTCGTTCGTGTTTTCCGCGCAGAAAGCCACGGCCGGTGCGCTGTTGTTTTTCATCAAGACCGGCCTATGGGCGGTGTTGGCCGTTGGCGGGATGATGCTCGGTTGGGTCTCGGGAATCGCCAGTGTGTTGTGGCTGTGGGTGGTCGCCAACGTGCTGGTGATCATCGCCGGTTACCTGATCGTGGTGAACGTTCATCACGGCCGAGAAGCCGGGACACTGGCCACTGCTACTGTATGGAAAGCGGGATTACCGTTTTACCTCGGCACCGGGTTGATCGCGTTGAGTCAGTACGCCGAGCGGTTTCTGATCGCCGACCTCGAACCGTACGCCAAACTGGGTCAATACGTGTACGCGTGGTCAGCGGCCAACACCTTGCAGGCGCTGTCGTATGCGGTGGTGGCGGTGGTCGGCATTCCGGTGTTGGCCAAGCGTTTTCAGGCTGATCAGCAGGCATTCACGGTCAAGCAACTGTTCATCAACAAGTGGGTCATGCGCTCGCTTGTCGTGTCGGCTGCGGTGGCAGTGGCGATCTATGTGTTTTTCAACGTGGTGCTCGATTACGTCGCCACCAGCGTGCCGCGTCCGGACAATGCGATCCTCGGCGTGCTGATTTTTTCCTTCGCTTTGCGCGCGATTGGCGACATCGTCTGGGGCGGTCTGATTGCTTCGAAAAACAGCCGGGTGTCACTGGCCAGCGCTGCCATTTGTTTGTTGATTTCGGTGCCGGTCAGCTATGTGTTGATCAAGCACTATTCGATCTACGGCGCGGCGTGGGGCAACGTCTTCGCGATCATCGTACAACTGCTGGTGATTGCCGTGCTGACCCGCGCAACGGCCGGGAAAAAGGCTGCGTTGTCATGGGCCTGAAGCTGCCGTGCATCGAGTTTCGTGGCAAGCGACTCGATTCGTCGATCTCATTCCTGATCCTCTTCACCGGGCTGTTTCTCTCGGTGGCGATGCCGCTGTTGATCCCCCGTGATCCTGGGCCGGATGCGATGACCTTGTGGTCGTCCTACGCGCGTGCCGACAACTGCAATTTCTGGAACCCGTTCTCGCCCGATCGCTCGTCCTACGAGTGTTCGGCATTCCTGCTGCGGCCCACCGGGATCAACCTGACCAATGCCTGGGCCTACGGCATGTTCTGCAATTTTTTCCTCACGGCGATTCCGGTGGTGGTGTTTCGGCGCATGCCGTTGGCGATCTTTGGCACCCTGTGTCTGTGGGGCATTGTGCGTTCGTTTTTCCTGGAGAACCTGACCAAGGAAATCATTGTGTCGGTGGCGGTGTTGAGCATTTTGCTCAGCTCGCTGACGCGAAAATATCGCGGCGGATTTTTCCTCTCGGCGGTGATCTACGGCGTGCTGATCCGGCCTTACTGGATTTTGTTTTCGCTGTCGTGGGTCGGCGTCTGTGTGATGAAAAAGTACGTGTCGCGCACGACGTTCTTCCTGATGCTGTTCTTGTTTTATCTGGCGGTGGCGATGTCGATCCAGCTCGCCCTGGGCTTTCCGGTGTCGTCGATCCGCGCCAGTAACAACGAGTTACGCACGGCGGGCGAGGAGGGTTCGAAATCGTTGATCGTGTCGTGGCTCAGCGGCAGCGACTTCGTTTCGCAGGCGCTGGACTCGATGATCATTTTCTTCCGCTTGTCATTCCCGGTGGAGCTGATTCTGCTGTCCGGCCCGGGTCAGGTGATCTTCGTCGCGTTGATGATCATGACTGCGTTGCTGTTGTTCAAAGTCATCACCTCGACCGACTACAAGGGCGCGCCGATCCAGACCAAACCCAAGGAACTGATCGCCATTCCGCTGGCGTTTCTGCTGGTGCAAGGCCTGTTCGAGCCGGACTTCGGCTCCTTCGCCCGGCACTTCTCGATGGTGGTGCCGGTGTTGTTCGTTGGCCTTGGTTTGATGCTGCGGGCGAACAAACCGGTGCAGGTTGAATCAAGAATTCTGAATTGAGGCAGGTGCTTTATGTCGAGCAAGAAAAAGTCCCTGGAGATCGAAACCCTGCGCGGCCTGGCGTGCCTGTTGCTGGTGCTCTATCACGTCATCGGCCCGCTGGGTGGCGGGTTGAAGATCGATATCGGCTCGCCGTTCCGGGTGCTCGCCGATTCGATGGTGTACGTGCGCATGCCGTTGTTCACCTTCATCTCCGGGTACATCTATTCGATCTACAAAATCCGCGGCAATGACTTTTCCGCGTTCTTCAGCGGCAAGGTGCGCCGCTTGATCGTGCCGCTGTTTTGCGTCGGTGTGCCGTTCTCGGTGTTGCAAGCGGTGGGGCCGGGGGTGAACAAGGATGTCGGTGTGATCGACGCGTTGTTGTCGTTCTGGGTGCCGATCAACCACTTCTGGTTCCTGCAGGCGGTGTTCATCATTTTCATGTTCGTCGGGCTGCTGGAGTGGCGCGGGATGTTGCGTTCGGCGACGCGCTTGTATGGGCTGTTTGCGTTTGCGGCAGTGTTGTTTCTGCTGCCGCCGTTCAAGTTCGATGCGTTCGGGATCAACGGTGCGATTTATCTGCTGCCGTTTTTTGTCGCGGGGATGATTGGCCAGGAAAATGTCGACGTGTTGAAGCAGCGCTTCAAGGTGATCGGGCCGCTGGTATTTGTGCTGATCTCGCTGACGCTGTTGTATGTCGCGGCGATTGATCGTGAGTTGATTGTCGATCGTCGCAGTCTGATTGGTTTGACCGTGGGTTGCGTGTCTTGCATCGCCTTGCTGTCGAGTGATGTGCGGTCGAAGGCGCTGACGTGGCTCGGTGGTTATTCGTATGCGATTTTCCTGTTTCATGTGTTGTTTGCGGCGACGTCGCGGTTTGTGCTGGGACGGTTGGGAGTGAAGGATGAAAGCCTGCTGGTACTCGGTGGCTTGAGCTGTGGCTTGCTCGGGCCGGTGGTGTTGTCGATGGTTTTCAGTCGGTTCAATTTCACTTCGGTGCTGTTCCTTGGGGAGCGGGCGGCGAAGAAGAAACCTTTGACGCCCATCACTCCAGTGGTGCAAACCCACAGCAGCTAAGAGCTTCGCGAGCAGCGGATCTTTGTCGAACACAATCCCTGTAGGAGTGAGCCTGCTCGCGATTGCGGTCTGTCAGTCAGCATTTCATTACCTGACCCACCGCTATCGCGAGCAGGCTCACTCCTACAGTTGATCTGTGTACATCCCGGCATTCAGTGGGCCATTTCAGACTGAAGGAAATTTTGCATGTTGGCAGTAGATGACGCTCAACCCGTCGCGGCGTCGGTGGTTCAGGTCGGCGATGCCCGCGAGCGTTTTGCGCAGTGGCGTGAAGGCAAGGCTGGCGCGGTGTTGTCGGTCTCGGTGATCGGCGACAGCTACAGCGCCGGACAGGATTTTTACCTGAACAAACTGGTGCAGCGCGTGGCCGGGGAAGTGGGTTTTGCCGGGCCGGGTTACGTCGGTTTCAACCACGGCGCGGCGCTGGGCGGCACCCATTTCAAATACACCCGCAGCAGTGACAAGTACTTCGGCGGCGACTGGAAGGTTTCAGACCTGGGCCAGGCGAGTCCGGACAGTCGCACGGTGACAGGCCGTCCCGGTGCATGGTTGCAAGTGGATGCGAGTCCGACGCCGCGCATCGATACCGCTGTCACGCAGGCGAAACTGCTTTATCTGGGCAACGGCGAATCCAGCGAGATCCGCTACCGCTGGTCTCCCGCGCAAGACTGGCAACCCCTGAAGCTTGAAGGTTCGGGCGTGCAGGAAGTACCGCTGACAGGCCTCTCGGCAGCGAAAGACTGGTCCTTCAAACTGGAAGTGGTGAAAGGCGCGCCGACGTTGTTCGGCCTGTGGATGAGCAACGATCAGAATGGCGTGCGGGTTTCGAAACTGGCAGCCTCCGGTGCGGCCTCGGCGGACTTCTATCACCAGGATCCGCAATGGCAGGTGCAGTGGAAAGCCGCGGTGTCGAAGATTCCGGCCGACGTTTACCTGATCATGCTCGGCGGCAATGACCAGGGTTTCGGCGTGAAGCCTGCGCAGTATCTGCAGAACGTTCAGGGGCTGGTGGGCATGCTGCGCGAGATTCAACCGCAGGCGAGCATCAACCTGATCATGCGTCAGGACACCACGCGCTCCAGCGCTTACCCGATGTCGGCGTATGCGCAGGTGCTTGAGCCGTGGGCGCGAGAGCAACGTCTGGGCTACGCCAATCTGCAATGCGCGTTCGGCCCTGACGTCAAACGCTACTCGGCGGCGATGATCGGCCCGGACAAGATTCATCCGGTGCCGGCCACAGGCGGGAAGGTCATTGCCGATTATTTTTATGGCTGGATCACTGGCACCCAAAGCGGTTGCGAAGCTTCGCCACACTGATCGTTCCCACGCTCCGCGTGGGAATGCCGCCCGGGACGCTCCGCGTCCCTTCGCTGGGTGACGCAGAGCGTCACTGGATGCATTCCCACGCAGAGCGTGGGAACGATCAGGTGAGGGGAGTTATTCGAAGGCGTCTACTTGCTCGAGCAACTCCGCAATCTTCTGCGGCATCAACCGCGTATCGCACCGAGTCTCAACGTTGATGATGATCGCCGGGTCGTTGCAGCAAATTCGCACGCGAAAACGCCAGTCACCGAAGATCACCTTCAGCCCATCACGGTCATCCATTTCCAGCGCCTGCTCGCCATACAGCTTTTTCAGATGAGCAAGCAGGGGATAGGGATCACGCAGCGGCCGGCGGATATCACCGGACGCCGGAAACACGCCAATCCGCTCCACCAGCAGAATCGTGCCCAGCCAGGACTCGTTGGCGCTGGGCAACGGCTGATGGCGGGACAGCCAGCTCATCACCCCGAGGTTACCCACCTCGCGTTCAATCTCTACGGAATGTTGTGCAATGTTCATGGTGGCCTCGTTGGGTGAAGGGAGCCGTCTCAGCGGCCCTTGAGATAGACGTTTTCGTAGCAGAAATTGGTCGCCTGCAAGTATCCCTCGGCGTCACCGCAGTCAAAGCGCAGGCCTTTGAATTGGTAGGCCAGCACGCAACCGTTCTGCGCCTGTTTCATCAGTGCGTCGGTGATCTGGATTTCACCGCCCTTGCCCGGTTGGGTGTCGGCGATCAGATCGAAAATGTCCGGCGTGAGGATGTAGCGGCCGATGATCGCCAGGTTCGACGGCGCGTCTTGCGGGGCCGGCTTTTCCACCATGTTGTTGACGCGGTAGATGCCGTCGGACATCAGCTCGCCGGCGATCACCCCGTACTTGTGGGTCTGGTCGGCCGGGACTTCCTGGATGGCGACGATCGAGCAGCGGAATTTCTTGTACAGCTCAATCATCTGCGTAAGCACGCCGTCACCTTCGAGGTTCAGGCACAGGTCATCGGCCAGCACCACGGCAAACGGCTCATCGCCGATCAGCGGACGACCGCTGAGAATCGCGTGGCCCAGACCTTTCATTTCCACCTGACGGGTGTAGGAGAAGGTGCAGGTGTCGATCAGCTCGCGGGTGCCAGCGAGGAATTTCTCTTTCTCGGTGCCGCGAATCTGGTGTTCAAGTTCGTAGCTGATGTCGAAATGGTCTTCCAGCGCACGCTTGCCGCGACCGGTGACGATGGCCATGTGTTGCAGGCCGGCGTCCCGCGCTTCTTCAACGGCGTACTCGATCAACGGCTTGTTGACGATCGGCAGCATCTCTTTCGGCATGGCTTTGGTAGCCGGCAGGAAACGCGTGCCATAGCCGGCAGCGGGGAACAAACATTTACGAATCATAAAAGTATCCTGGACAGTCATGGAACACAGGCGACGGATGCGAGCCATAAACAATGGCTGCAAGTTTCAATATTGATTGAAGGCCTACTTTAATACCTGAGTCAGGTTGTTAATGGCAATTAGTTGGGCCGGTAAAACATGACAATGTTATGAGATGTCGGCGAATGCTTTATTAGTTATTTTTAGTCGGTATCTGTTGATAGTGATGAGCGCACAGGGAGTGCTAATAAGTAACGAACAATACAGTGTGACCTGCAAAAATATTTATTGCCAGTCATTGAACTAGTTTTGTTTTCGGTTGTTGTCGCCTGTTTGTGTGGAGTGTGACACATCTTCAATAAAACAGGCTTGACACGCTACTTGTCACTCATCCAAAGACGGATAGCACTATGAAGATTCTGGTAACGGGTGGCGCCGGCTATATCGGCTCGCATACCACACTTGCATTGCTTGAAGCCGGTTATGAAGTTGTCGTACTGGATAACCTTTGCAACAGCAGCGAAGCCGCGTTGCACGCGGTTGAAGGCATTTGTGGCAAGAGTGCCTGGATGATCCGTGGCGATGTCTGTGACCGGGCACTGCTCGACCGGATATTCCGCGAGCACAACATCGAAGCGGTGCTGCATTTTGCCGGCCTGAAAGCGGTCGGCGAGAGCGTGCGCAAGCCGCTCGAGTACTACGAAACCAATGTCAGCGGCAGCATCAATCTGTGTCAGGCAATGGCGGCGGCGGGGGTGTTCCGCCTGGTGTTCAGCTCGTCGGCCACGGTGTATGGCGAGCCCGAGCAGATGCCGATCCGCGAGGATTTTCCCACCGGCAATCCGACCAATCCCTACGGCCAGTCCAAGCTGATCGTTGAAAACGTCCTGCGTGACTTGAGCCTGGCCGAGCCACGCTGGAGCATCGCCTTGCTGCGCTACTTCAACCCGATCGGCGCGCACCATAGCGGTCATATGGGCGAAGACCCCAACGGCATCCCGAATAATCTGGTGCCGTACATCAGTCAGGTGGCGGTCGGCAGCCTGCAAGAGCTGTCGATCTTCGGCAACGATTACCCGACAATCGATGGCACTGGCGTGCGCGATTACATCCACGTCGTCGATCTGGCGGACGGCCACTTGAAGGCGTTGCAGTCGATCTCCGAACGCAGCGGCATTCATACCTGGAACCTCGGCACCGGCGATGGCTACAGCGTGCTGCAGGTGCTCCACGCCTTCGAACAGGCCTGCGGGCAACCGGTGCCGTACCGGATGATGCCGCGCCGCTCCGGGGATATCGCCGAGAGTTGGGCCGACGCCTCCAAGGCGGCAAAAGAGCTGGGCTGGAAAGCTACGCGCAACTTGCAGGACATGGTCACTGATACTTGGCGCTGGCAATCGAATCATCCCAAGGGCTACTTGCGATGATGGCTATTTAGCTCAATGTTATTTTCAGTCAGGTTGTTAGATAACGTCGGGAAATTACACTGGTAATGCCTTTTGTAAATCCGTAGATATAAACCTGCCGTTCGACTTTTATCAGTTGGGTAAGACTGTGAAAGAACGACGGATCATGTTCGCGCTTTTTGCGGACTTGAACTCACCACCGCTAACTCAGGCCGGTTTTTTAACAGGTCGAATGTTAGAAAGGAGTTGATATGAAAAAAGTGATGGCAGTTGCCCTGTTGACGATGTTGAGCAACTGGGCTGCCGCCGCTGAAGCACCGTTGACAGCGGTAACCAATGTAGGTGGCAACGTGGCGGCTTCTCAAGCGCCCGCAGCCAGTACTGCAATGGTTGCCAGTGCTGTAGCGGCGTCTAACAGCGGTGGCAGTGCCAACGGCGGTACCACCGGTACGACGGGTACCACCGGTACAACCGGCACGCATAACTAACAGGAAGTTCTGTTAGTGCAGTACAAGGTCGCCCGACGCAAGTCGGGTGACTTTGTTTTTGGATTCGCCCTTGAATAGCGTAGTGCCATTATGACTCGTAGTGTTTATCTTTTAATGTTGGCAAGTCTCGCTCTGCAAGGTTGCATGTTTTCCCCCGGTCAATACCTCAGCACCAGTGACATCACCCGCCAGGGTGCCAGCGAAAGCAGCCGGGTCGAGCTGATTCCGATCACGCCGAAGCTGATTGCCATGAACCGCGCCACGCAGAAGCGTGAGTCGCTGCCGCCGGAGCTGTTGGCGACGCCGGCCGAATACCGCATCGGCAACAATGATGTTCTGTATATCACCGTGTGGGATCACCCTGAGCTGACGGCCCCGTCCGGCGCGCAACAACAGATCGATGCCAACGGCCGTCTGGTGCGCTCCGATGGCACGCTCTATTACCCGTTCATCAAGGAAGTCCAGGCCACTGGCCGGACCATCCAGCAACTGCGCTCGGACATTGAACAACGGCTGTCGGCGTTTATCGCCGAGCCGCAAGTAGATGTCGCGGTGTTGCGTTTCGCCAGCCAGAAAGTCGTGGTGACCGGCGCGGTAACCAAGGCCGGCCCGCAAGCGATTTCCACCAATCCGCTGAGCGTGGTCGAAGCCCTCGGTTCGGCCGGCATCGACACCAACAACGCCGATTTGTCCGGGCTGTTGCTGACGCGTAAGGGCCGCACTTATCCGCTCAATCTCGACTCGCTCAATCAGCAGGATTCCGAGTTGCAGAACGTCTACCTCAAGGGTGGCGATCAGCTGTATCTGCCGTACAACGACAACAAGCGCATCTACGTGATGGGTGAGGTCAACCAACCGCGTGCACTGAGTTTCAAGACCGCGACGATGAACCTCACCGACGTGCTGGGTTCGGTTGGCGGCCTGGCTCAGACCACCTCCAATGGCAACGCTGTGTATGTCATTCGTGGCGTGGAAAACCTTGATGTCGAACCGGCGAAGATCTACCAGCTGGAAGCCGAATCGCCGACCGCCATGGCCCTCGCTTCGCACTTCGAAGTGCGCCCGCAAGACGTGGTGTATGTCGGGCCTGCGAACGTGACTCGCTGGAACCGTCTGATCAGCCAATTGGTGCCGTCGGCATCGATTGTCGGCACTGGCGCTTCCGCTGCGAAGAACTGGAGCGAATACAGTAACAACAGCAAATAAGGTCGCCGACTTTGAACATTTTGAAAGTTGGCCTGTGCCTGATGGCGGCCTCGTTGCTGTGCGGCTGTAACCCGCTGATGAGCGCTTCGTTAAATAACCTTAAAGCGGCGGTCGTCGGCCCGGATGAGGTCGACGTGTCGGCGGCCGAAGTGGCCGGGGTCAATTACCCGCAACTGAAACTGACCACGCCGTCCGGCTCCGGGGTGCTGGCGCTGGTGCGCGAACGGGAAGACCTGCAGTTCTGGGTCGCCTCCGGTAAACAAGTGTTACTGCTGCGCAATGGCCTCGCCGTACGCAGCATTGGCTTGGGTCTGGAAGGCGATCTCGATGGCACGCGGCTGGCCGATGACTCGCCGTTCAAACAGGGCCTGCATCACGTCGCTGACGGTTTCACCACGCGGCGCTGGATCGACCTCTACAAAGGTCAGGAAGTCGGGGTGATCGTCAACAGCCGCTTCTCCCGCCGTTCCGAACAGACCCTGCAGATTCTCGACAAGGAATACACCGTGCTGCGTGTCGATGAGCAAATTGACGCCCCGGCCATCGGCCTGAGCGCGACCAATCGTTACTGGGTCGACCCGCGTGACGGTTTCATTTTGCAGAGCGAGCAGCAACTAACCTCGCAGTTGCGCGTCAAGGTTGTGCAACTCACCCCTGATCGCAGGCACCTGCCGTGATGCGCCTGAAAATGTTGGCGGCGAGCCTGATGCTGGTCGCGAGTGTGAGTCAGGCGGCCGTCACGGTGTCGGGCGATGTCGCCAATCCCGGGCCGGTCAAGTTGCCACCCGGCGGGCGCTTGCTCGATGTGATCAGCGAAGCGGTGCCGAATGCCGAAGGCTATTGGCTGGCGGGCGGCTTGCTGCGGCAGTCGCTGATTGAGGAGCAGACGCGGCTCAAGGTCGGTGTGCTGTTTGATCTGGATGTGCTGCAACGCATGTCGCTGCTGTTCGATCTGCCGAGTCGTGCGGCACTGGCGCAGCGCATTGCCGAAGAAGTGCGGCAGATGCCGGTGACCGGACGGCAGATTGCCGATCTCGATCCAGTCGCATTGGAAGTCGGCTTCGCGCGCAACATTCGTCTCGACGACGGCGATCGTCTGGTTTATCCGAAACGCGTCGACGAAGTGCAAGTGCTCGGTGCCGTCGCTGAGCCGTGTCACTTGCCGTATCAGCCGTTGCAGGAGGCCCGTGAGTATCTGCAAGGCTGCTCGATTCTGGCCGATGCCGAAGCTGATTATCTGTGGCTGATCCAGCCCAACGGCGCTTCGCAACGTGTCGGCATCGCCCACTGGAATCGCGAGAGCGGGCACTTTCCCGTGGCCGGCAGCAAGATTCTGGTGCCGGTGAAAAATGATGATCTTGATCCGCCTCTTCCTGAGCTGAATCAGCAGTTGGCCGAATTCATTGCCACGCAGCTGGCCGAGGTGGTTCGTTGAAGTTACGTTTTGCAGCTGTGTTGTTATTGCCCTGCGGTCTGGCGCATGCCGAGCCGCGCATTACCCAGAATGACTTCGGTGGCACCGGTCTGTTGCAGACGCCAACCGCGCGCATGGCCCCGGCCGGCGAGTTGAGCGTCAACGCCAACCGCACCGATCCGTACAGTCGCTACAGCGTGTCGTTGCAGCCGCTGGACTGGCTCGAAGGCTCGTTTCGCTACACCGCGATCACTAACCGGCCATACGGCTCGGAGGCCCTCAGCGGTAGTCAAAGCTATAAGGACAAGGCGGTCGACGTCAAAGTCCGGCTGTGGCAGGAAAGTCACTGGCTGCCCGACGTGGCGCTGGGCTTCCGAGATATCGGTGGTACCGGTTTGTTCTCCAGTGAATTTTTCGTCGCCAACAAGCGCTACGACAACTTCGATTTCAGCGCCGGGATTGCTTGGGGTTACCTGGGTAATCGCGGCGATATCGACAACCCGTTGGGCTACGTCAGCGATCGCTTCGATACCCGTCCGGCCCTCGAGGGCACCGGTGACGTCAACTCGGGTTCGTACTTCCGTGGCCGGCCGTCGTTCTTCGGTGGCGTGAGCTATCAGACGCCGTGGGATCGTCTCAGCCTGAAACTCGAATTCGAAGGCAACGACTACAAGCATGAGCCGAAGGACAACGAGATCAAACAGGACTCGCCGATCAACCTTGGCGCGGTATTCAAGGTGACCGATTCGGTCGATGTCAGCGCGGCGTGGGAGCGCGGTAATACGGCGATGTTCGGCGTGACCTTCCACACCAATTTCGTCAGCCGCAAAGCGCCGGCCAAGACCTACGACCCGACCCCGGAACCGCTGCCGGCGAAGGCACCGACCACGGCGATGGATCAGGTCAACTGGGCCAACGTCTCGCAGCGTTTGCAGCAGAATGCCGGCTACAAGGTCGAGCGCATTACGCAGCGTGATTCCGAGCTGATCGTCTATGGCGAGCAGCAGCGTTACTTCCATTCGTCCAAGGCTGTCGGGCGGGCGAGCCGGATTCTCGACAACAGCGTCAACGACGACATCGACTGGTTCACTGTGGTCAACAAGCGCTACGACTTGCCGCTGGAAGAAACCAGTTTGCCGCGCCAGACCTTCCGCGAGGTGATCAACAACGAAGAGCCGCTGCAGTCGCTGCACCGCACCACCGAGATCAACCCGGCGATGCCACACAACGAGAAGACCCTGTACACCGAAGCACCGCAGCATTTCAGCTATGGCGTGGGGCTGGGCTTCAAGCAGAACGTCGGCGGTCCGGATGGCTTGCTCTATCAATTGAGCGCCGATGCCGACGCTGAATACCGTTTCAACCGCAACACTTGGTGGAGCGGTTTGCTCAGTGCCAACCTGGCCAACAACTTCGATAAATTCACCTACGACGCGCCGAGCGGCTTGCCACGTGTGCGCACGGATTTGCGTCAGTACCTGACCACGTCTAACACCACCATGCCGTTGTTCCAGGTCAGCCATGCCGAGCAGTTGGATAAAGACTGGTATGGCATGGTGTACGGCGGTTATCTGGAGTCGATGTTTGCCGGTGTCGGCGGTGAAGTGTTGTTCCGCCCGACCGGTGAGCGCTGGTCGGTGGGCGCGGATCTGAACTGGGTGCGTCAGCGCGATTTCGATCAGGGTTTTGCCCTGCGTGATTACTCGGTGGTGACCGGGCACGTCACGGCGTATACCGATTTGCCGTTCGATACGTTGGCGGCGGTGAGCGTCGGGCGTTATCTGGCCGGAGACTGGGGCGGCACGCTGGACATCTCGCGGGAGTTTTTCAATGGTGTGCGATTTGGTGCGTGGGCAACGATCACCACAGCGGGCAGCGCGGAGTATGGCGAAGGTAGTTTCGACAAAGGCATCTACCTGTCGATCCCGTTCGACGAAATGATGAGCATGTCGACCATGCGCCGCGCCAACCTGGTCTGGGCCCCGCTGACCCGTGACGGTGGTGCGCGACTGAGCCGCAGCTACCAATTGCACTCGATGACCGATAGCCGGGAAGGGGACATGTTTTATCGGAATTTCGAGAAGATCACGGAGTAAGCGCGGATATCCGAAGCACCTCTGAAACCTGTGGGAGCTGGCTTGCCAGCGATGAGGTCGACACATTCAATATTGATATTGGCTGACCCGCCGCCATCGCTGGCAAGCCAGCTCCCACAGGTTATGTGTCTAGTCACAAGGCTTGAGCCAACCACAAATCCCCTGTAGGCCTTCGCCTGCTCGCGATAGCGTCAAACCAGTCGACAATCCCTGTTGCCTGACCCACCGTCATCGCGAGCAGGCTCACTCCTACATTGGTTATTTGTCACGCCACAAATCCCGAGCCAATCCCGAATCCCTGTGGGAGCTGGCTTGCCAGCGATGAGGTCGGCATATTCAATATTGATATTGGCTGACACACCGTCATCGCGAGCAGGCTCACTCCTACATTGGTTATTTGTCACGCCACAAATCCCGAGCCAATCCCGAATCCCTGTGGGAGCTGGCTTGCCAGCGATGAGGTCGGCACATTCAATATTGATATTGGCTGACACACCGTCATCGCGAGCAGGCTCACTCCTACATTGGTTATTTGTCACGCCACAAATCCCGAGCCAATCCCGAATCCCTGTGGGAGCTGGCTTGCCAGCGATGAGGTCGGCATATTCAATATTGATATTGGCTGACACACCGTCATCGCGAGCAGGCTCACTCCTACATTGGTTATTTGTCACGCCACAAATCCCGAGCCAATCCCGAATCCCTGTGGGAGCTGGCTTGCCAGCGATGAGGTCGGCACATTCAATATTGATATTGGCTGACACACCGTCATCGCGAGCAGGCTCACTCCTACATTGGTTATTTGTCACGCCACAAATCCCGAGCCAATCCCGAATCCCTGTGGGAGCTGGCTTGCCAGCGATGAGGTCGGCATATTCAATATTGATATTGGCTGACACACCGTCATCGCGAGCAGGCTCACTCCTACATTGGTTATTTGTCACGCCACAAATCCCGAGCCAATCCCGAATCCCTGTGGGAGCTGGCTTGCCAGCGATGAGGTCGGCACATTCAATATTGATATTGGCTGACACACCGTCATCGCTGGCAAGCCAGCTCCCACAGGTTATGTGTCTAGCCACAAGGCGTGAGCCAAACACAAATCCCTGTGGGAGCAAGCTTGCTCGCGAAGGCGTCAGCACAGTCAGTATCATCATTGCCTGACCCGCCGCTTTCGCGAGCAGGCTCGCTCCCACAGTTTTTGCATCCATCCAAGATCCGATTCCATCCTCAAATCCCAGGCACAAAAAAGGGGACTTTCGTCCCCTTGCGGTATCCAGCTTCGAACCTCAGTAAATATCTTTCGACAGCAACGTAAACGGTGTCTTCACCAGGATCTTCAGATCCAGCCACAACGACCAGCTGTTGATGTACTGCAGGTCAATCTCGACACGCTTCTGCATCTTGTCGATGGTGTCCGTCTCACCCCGGCAGCCGCTGATCTGGGCCAGCCCGGTGATCCCTGGTTTAATCCGGTGACGCGCCATGTACGCGAGGATTTTCCCCGAGTAGTAGTTGTTGTGCGCGACGGCGTGCGGGCGTGGGCCGACCAGGGCCATATGTCCCTGCAACACGTTGAACAGTTGCGGCAGTTCATCCAGCGAAGTGCGGCGAATAAAGCGACCGACTGCGGTGATGCGCGAGTCATTACGGCTGGCCTGCTTCACGTCACGGTCATCGTGAACACGCATCGAGCGGAACTTCCAGACCTTGATCACCTTGCCGTTCCAGCCATGGCGATCCTGTTTGAAAAACACCGGGCCTGGCGAGTTGATCTTCACCGCCAGCGCAATGATCAGCAGGATCGGGCTCAGCGCGATGATCGCCAGAAACGCCACGGTTTTTTCCACCAGACTCTTGCTCAAAGCAGCGGTAGGGCGACTGGTCAGCGGGCTTTCGTTCAAGTAGATCGCCGGCAGACCGTCCACGACCTTCACCGAGTGATTGAGCAGCGTCAGACTGTTCAAGTCCGGCACCCACACCACGTCGACGTTGGCACCCAGCAAGTCACCATAAATCGCCTCGATTTTCGCGGCTTCACACAGCGGCAGGGTGATGTACAAGCGGCGGATGTCATGCGCCTCGATCAGCTCCAACAACTGTTCCTGATCGCCGACCACACGCGGTGCATCGGAACCCAGTGCAGACACATCGCCATTGCTGACCAAACCTACCAACGGCAGATTTTCCAGTTGGCTGAGCTTCTTTGCCAGACCCAGCGCCAGTTCGCCGGTGCCGACGATCAGCGTCTTGTGCTCGCTTTTACGCGACCGTTGGTAGTACTTGGAAAACGCATGCAGCGGAGCGTAGAGAAACGCCTGACCGAGGAAGCCATACACCGCCCAGCTCAGAATCACCTGCCGCGAAAACAGCTCATCGGCCTGGCAGACAAAGGCGATGCACGCCAGCGCCGCCATGGTCATCGACCAACCCATGAACAACCGACCGAGACCGGTCAGGTAGTTGTCACGCTTGCGATAAACACCGCTAAACGTATACGCCGGCACCGACGCCAGTACCGCCAGGGTTGCACACATCCGGTAGTAGAACGCGACCGTCCCGGTGTGCTGCTCGGCGAGTATGAACAACAGCGTCACGACAAAGCCTTGTGCCAGCGCCCATTGGCCCCAAAAGGTCAGTCCCTTGAGGCCTGTGCTTCGATTGATACTTAAAGAAAGATCCATACGGTATCCCCAAAAGACGTCCATTCAGGTTTCAACAGTTGAAATCCGAGTTGTTATGCAGACTTATTGTTTTTGTTTTAACGAGTGTCCTGAGGTAACAACATCGATATGCCGAACTGTCGTCAGTCAATAGACTAAGTTATTGGCTGGAATGGTGTCTGACGAGTTCTAACAAGATGGCACAGTGCCAACTTTTTAATAATTAAATAGAAGGGTGTTAGAAAAGGTCGTAGAGCGAGGGGTGAATAAAGTATGTTGTATTTGTTACTGTTGGAGGGTGGAGGCAGGGAACATTTACTTCAGGGAGGAAGATCAAGCCAAACAGAGTGCTCTTGTTGTTTTTGTAATCGCACTTTTTTCTGTTTGTTCTGTTCGTGGAGGTCTTGCGGGGTTACGCGACGACTTCCTGAATCAGGCAATAACCGCGGTTTCTGACAGCACGAAACAGTCGCTCACCATTACTGGCGCTTTTGAATTTGTCTTGCAGGCGACTCAAGCACATTTCCAGGCCGCGATATTGTTCCGGTTCTCGACCTATGCTGAGAATCAGCTCGTCACGACTGACAACACGCTCTTCATGGCTGAGCATTTTTCTGACCAGTGCTGTTTCCAGGCCAGTCAGGCTGATTTCGACATCTTCTTTGACCAGTGCACCCTGAGCGGGGTCGAGATGCCAGGTTTCATTGCCAGGCATATCACCTTCAACGGCAGGTGGCATGTCGCGGGATTCCCCGGTAATGACCGGGACATTCTGGAAAGGATTAGCCGATTGCGCGGCGCGCCATTCGGACTCGAGCGTGGCCACTATTCGCTGAGTATCGTGTTCGATACTGCGCGGGATATTTTTTCGACTGATGCCTGGATATGTGAACTCCATCACCATTGGAGCGGAAGAGGGTGAATCAACCCCTTCAAACGAATTGAAACGTTCACTGGACAGCATGCTCTCCAGTTCTCGTTGCGACGTTGTACTGTGAGTCACGACAACAAAATATTTCCTTGGGAGGGTTGTACTAGTTTCCATGTCTCTCTCCTGAATACATACCAAAATTGGCTAAAAGATAAATCGGCAGGCGAGCAATGACTTCCTCGGAAGTAATCGATAGGCAGGGTCTGGGCCCAAGATTGGCCCTCGATAAATTCCACTCGATCTGCTGCTATGTTATGGAGTTTTATTGTTATGGGGCGTGTTGTCGCGCTCATTCAATTGCTTGATTTCAAACAGGCGTGAAGCAGAACGGGAGCTATATGGTTGCATCAGACGATCCTTCGTACGTATGCAAAAGGGAAGGCTGCCCGAGAGTCAGGCAGTCGATATCAGACCCCGCAGCAGGCGATAGCCATAGCCGCGAATGCTCTGAATCGCGTTTGTACCATACATGTCCTTGATTTTTCCACGCAAGCGACTGATTGACTTCTCCAGCGCTCGAGGGTCGTAGAAATTGGTGTTGAGGCCCATGATGCTGGCGATTTCATCATGGCTCAGAATGTGATTACTGGTTTGCGCGAAGGCTTCGAGGATCTTCATTTCGGCAAACGAGATATCGAGTTTCTTGCTGGTGCCCATCAGGCAGATACGCGTCGGATCAAGCGTCAGATCGATATCGCGTTGCCATTCTTCGCTGTTGAAGAACTCGCCCAGCAACTCGGCGCCATCGTCGGAAAGGGTATTGAGCTTGATACAAACATCCGCGCCAGCCAGATAATATTTGATCTTGTTGAAGGCGCCGCGACCGGTGATGACCGCGCAAATGATCGGTTTCAAGTTGTCGCTGCGCAGGTTCTCGATCAGGGCAAGATTGTCTTCGAGGGCCTGAGGGCTGTCGATAACCAGGAAGATCGCTCGATACGAACCAGACTGTTCATTCAACTGATATGAACTAGTGTACGCGCTGGCTTCGAGCGCCATATCGGTACGTATATGCTGGGCGACTAGCGCTTTGAAATGTTCAGCCACGCCACGGGTACGACCCAGAGTAAGAACACCAGGTTCGTCGTTTGTCGGGCGCGGGCTTCTAGTCGCTAAGTTCGCTGAGAGCATCATGCATTGACTCGAATTAAGTGCTGACATCGGGATGTTAAAGCACCGGTTCTCATCTGTGACTGACAATTGGTAACATTCACGCGATTTTTAGACGTGGCTCGCGAGTTTTCTAACAATAATTAAGCTTTTCAAGCTTTTAGTTGATTTTCTCGGAGGGGTGAACTACTGCTTAGATGGTGGCGATATGCAATGGTGCCACTATTTTGAGCTTATTGCGATGGCTATCTCTATGTCTATCTGCCACTGTCTGGCCATCTCTGAATAATGTGATTTTGATCACACTTTATTGTTAGAGCAACTTTTTTTTGCAAAAGACCTAAATATTTTCTGCGTAGTTCGTCGGCCGACGATTATTAACATGGCTTGAGTGTGGCAATTCATAAGACCTATTCTTTGAGATCAAAAGATCGTCCGATCGCGGCCCGAACCTTCGGCAGCTCCTACAGGGGAATGCATTTCAAAATGTAGGAGCTGCCGAAGGCTGCGATCTTTTGATCTTCATATACGCCAATTGTGTAACTTCAGATACTCAACCCCTGAGTGTTATTACCCGGTCGCTCACCAAGAGCGCTCTGACGGAGGATTAATGGATTTCTGGACCCTTTTCCAGGTGTTGATATTAGGTGCGGTAGAAGGCCTGACCGAGTTCTTGCCGATCTCGAGTACCGGCCACCAGATCATCGTCGCCGACTTGCTGGAATTCGGCGGCGAACGCGCCATGGCCTTCAACATCATTATTCAACTGGGTGCCATTCTTGCCGTCGTCTGGGAGTTTCGACCGAAGATCTTCGACATCATCAAAGGCCTGCCCACCGAACGTAATGCACAACGCTTCACCCTCAACTTGCTGATCGCTTTTCTGCCCGCCGTGGTCTTGGGCGTATTGTTCGCCGACGCGATCCACGAATACCTGTTTAACCCGATCACCGTCGCCGTGGCACTGGTGGTCGGCGGCATCATCATGTTGTGGGCCGAACAGCGCAGCCATGTGATCAGCGTCGAACACGTCGACGATATGCACTGGTCCCACGCACTGAAAGTCGGATTCGTACAATGCCTGGCGATGATTCCCGGCACCTCGCGCTCCGGCTCGACCATCATCGGTGGCCTGCTCTTCGGCCTGTCGCGAAAAGCCGCCACCGAGTTCTCGTTCTTCCTCGCCATGCCCACCATGGTCGGCGCCGCCGTGTACTCCGGCTACAAATACCGCGATCTATTCCAGCCCAACGACCTGCCAGTCTTCGCCCTCGGCTTCGTCACCGCATTCATCTTCGCCATGATCGCCGTGCGCGGCTTGCTCAAGTTTATTGCCAACCACAGCTACGCCGCGTTCGCCTGGTACCGGATCGCATTTGGTTTGTTGATTCTGGCGACGTGGCTGTTTGGCTGGGTCAACTGGACCGCCGCAGCGGGAGCCTGATCACTGAGCGCTGATCAACGCCGCAACGGCGAGATCGTTTAACGCCGAATCCGGCGACTCCTGTCGATAGCGCTGCAAGGCCGAGGTGAAATACGCGGCCTGCAGCATGCCGTCGCTGGCCAGATAGAGTCGCGCGTCTTCCTGTTCTTCAGCAGAGTAAACACGTTTATGGCTGTCGGTCGTTTCCTGGCTAGACGAAATAGGCGCGAGGAATAAAGACACCAGGGTGAAGCCGGAAAACTGCGTCACCTCCCACGGCGTATCGGTACGGCCCATACAAAAGCCATCGCAGTGCGCATAAACGTCGGAAGTGAAGCTGAACAAGGCGAGGAGGGTGAAGCGCTTGAAAGCAGCAAAAGTAAACGCGGGCATAAACAAAAGACATCCTGTCAGTACATCAAAACAGCGGGCAACGCTCTTGCGTCGCCCGCACACTCAAAATTTCAATCAACGACCTTCAAGCAACTCAGCCGCCTGATCCAGCAACGCCAGCGGATCCTTGGCCTTGTGAATATCCACCGACAACAACTGACGGAATTTCCGCGCCCCCGGGAACCCCGTGCCCAAGCCCAGCACATGCCGCGTGATGTGATGCATCGCCCCACCGGCCAGCAAATGCTCGGCTATATAAGGACGCAACTGCGCCAACGCCTCAGCCCGACTGATCACCGGCGCCGAACTGCCGAACAACTGCTGATCCACCTCCGCCAGCAAATACGGATTGTGATAAGCCTCACGCCCCAACATCACACCGTCGAACGTCTGCAAATGCTCATGGCAAGCCTCCATCGTCTTGATCCCGCCATTCAGCACAATCTCCAACCCCGGAAAATCCGCCTTCAGCTGCGCCGCCACGTCATAGCGCAACGGCGGAATGTCGCGATTCTCCTTCGGCGACAACCCCTCCAGAATCGCAATCCGCGCGTGCACGGTGAAACTGGTGCACCCGGCATCGCGAACAGTGCCGACGAAATCGCACAGCTCCGCGTAACTGTCCCGACCGTTGATGCCGATGCGATGCTTTACCGTTACTGGAATCGACACCGCGTCTTGCATCGCCTTCACACAATCCGCCACCAGTTGCGGATGACCCATCAGGCACGCGCCGATCATGTTGTTTTGCACACGATCGCTTGGGCAGCCGACGTTCAGGTTTACTTCGTCGTAGCCATGCTCTTGGGCCATGCGGGCGCAGGCGGCCAGATCCAACGGAACGCTACCGCCTAACTGCAGCGCGAGAGGGTGCTCGGCTTCGTTGTGACGGAGGAAGCGTTCGTGATCGCCGTTTAGGAGCGCGCCGGTGGTGACCATTTCGGTGTAGAGCAGGGCGTTCTTCGATAGGAGGCGTAGGAAGAAACGGCAATGGCGGTCAGTCCAATCCATCATTGGGGCGACGGAGAAGCGGCGGGAGAGTGGGGCGGGTTGTAGAGGCATTGGGAGAATCTGGATCAGGGGGCGAAGGTGGGAGAGTTTATCAGGATTGGGATAGGACGGAGGCTTACGCGTTGTTACTCCGTGCTCTTGCTCGCTGATGAGGTGTGACGTAGCGATTGAATATTGTGGTCTGTCCCCTATTTGCTTTGTCCCTTGTGGTCTGTCCCCTATTTGGGTCCCTATTTGGGTCCTATTTGCCGACGTGCAGTCATCGAGTTAAGTCGCTTCTACGAACCCTGGCTTATAATCAGGGTTCGTAGTTTATGGTCTGACTAGGCTTTTTTCTGAAGCATCGCCTCTATAATTCGAATGTATTCTGGAGACGTTGAGTCATCCGTCAGACTGTTGTTTGATGGGCGAAATAAAGTCGAGTAAAACAACATCCGGATTTCCTGCGCCTGCTCTGCTCTCGTACTGTCTATTGCAATGTATGTCTTTATCATAGTGGATCGTTCTAAAGCTTCAATCTCAAGTGCGAGATTTGTCATCATAAGTTTTACTAATATTCTTATGAGCCAAATCATGGCTGTAGTGCAAATTACCAGAAGAGCTATGCTGAATTTTTCCGCAGGCAAAGTTATCGGGAAACCAAAAACAGCATACGTTTCGCCATTCTTATAAACCGACAAGGTCAAAAATACGATAGTTGCTAGGAAAACAATGGCCGAACCGATAACGCCGTGACGATACGATCGAGCTTTTTTGCGGTGCTTTTCTTCCCGATCGTCCCAGTATTTGACTGGTTCTGCTGAGAGAATCGCATTGGTTGCCGAGGTTACAGTATTCGAAATTTCATTTGTGGCGATGTCAAGTTTCTCAAATAAATGCTCTGTAACTTCTTTTTTTGTTGTCTCAATAAATTTTTCAATTGAGTTTCTTGATTCTAGTATCGCGCTTTTGAATTTTTCGTGTTCACTAAAAAAAGATGCCTTGAAGTTCTCTTCAAATGCTGTGAGTTCGGATTTATATTGCCCTGTGTATAGGGCGGTTTGTTGGCTTAATAGAGTGCTGAATATGTAAAGCCCGGTGGAAGTTTGGCCCCTTGATGTGAATTCTCTAATTGCGTCAGCGTGAGGTTTCTCATCATGAAGTGGTATTGAGTGATTGCTGTGAAATTGATATAGCCTCTGTAGGTCCGCTGTGCCATGCATCAATGCGTCGATTACTGTCAGATAGTTTTGTATTAAAACACGGGTTTGTTGTTCTCCAGTATTATGCCCGGCAATATTAAAGATCTTCTCCCAATATTCTCTTTCGTTTTTAAGCCATGCGAGTTGTTCAATTTCATCTAAGGCTTTGACATGGCTCAGCCGATCTGCATGCATCACACCGAAATTTTCCATCTGCATTTCCATTGCGCCTGTCAGTTTAAATGGCCCAATGATATCAATGTTTTGGCTTGATTGATTCGAAGCATGTCAGAGCGCTTTCAAACGTCCCCACTCACGGGCTATAGCCCGTTTCGCTGATCTTTCAGTCGCATATGAACAAAAGGGATGGATTTATTTATTGGAAAGAGGTTCACTTTTTTCAGTTCACCTATGTGAGTTCTTCACCAATTCTATGTTTGTTTAAAAACACCTCGGTGCCGCCATTAATGGCCTACACCACCTTGCGCCTCCCCCTACACCTAAGACAGAATCCCCCGGCTTGTGCCTCTAGCCCGCAGGTTCTATCGTCCATACGTCACTGAAACCAGTGATCGGGTTTGGTAGCCCGTCTCCGTCAGAAGCACAAGACTACTGTCTTGCGACGACGTTTTTCGTCTTCGTTTTATGGTGGTCATGCGCGGGGCGTCTTCGGATGCGCCGGGGTTCCTGACGACCGGTCTACCAACCTGCGTATGGCCTCCACCCTTCGTTTGGTAGCGAGAGTGATGGCTCCTTTTCGTTTATCCGTCAGGAGTTACACCATGTTCAAACCAACACCGAATCCACCAGAAACCGATCCCGCATCCCCCTACGATTCCCTCAACCCCAAAAAACTCCACGAAGCCGCCGAGCGCGCTCTCGATCACTACCTCCTTCCCGCCGGTCACATCATGTCCAGCGTCAACGAACCCGAGCGCATGTACCTCGCCAACCCCAAGTACGACTCGGAATCCCTGCTGGCTAATGCCAGTGAAACGCTGAGTTCCGCCTCGGAAATGCTCAACAACTTCGCCGCCGCACTCGAACCCTCGCACCGAAAAACCGCTTTGGGCATCGCGCAGGTGGTGATGTTGGGCGAGTTGGCGGTGAATCAGGCGTTGGATAACGTTGAGGTGAAAGCGTAAATCAGCCCCCTTTGTGGCGAACGGCTTAGCCGTTGCCACGGAGGGATTGTTAGCGTTAGCAATGCAGCCGAGAGGTGGGTGAGTAAATGGACACGGTGATGGCCATTTAGTAGCATTTCGCGCCTTTACTCAGGAGTCGCCGCACCATGGAAGCTACATCGTCCCAAGCTTGGTACAACACACGTCCCGCCGTTGTCTTCATGGCCGTTTTTTATTGCTTTGTCGTATTGATTCAGGCCGGCCTGTGGGTGGCTCATGACGGGATTCAACAAGCGCGGGAAGGGGATATTTCGTTCCTGATGTTGTTGAACGTCTGCGTGGTGGCGTTGTTGATGTTTGTCGGCGGCTTGCTGTTGCTGGCGAGAAAGAAGATCAGTTCGCTGTGCTTTATGCTCGCGTTGATTCTGGGGATTGCCTTTTCTCTGTCGCAGATGAACAGCGGTTCGGTTGTGCATCTGCTCACCCTGCCGATGTTCAAGGAATATGCACTGGTGTTTGGTATCTGGGTGTACAGCCTGCAATTGCGCACGACCGGTTATTTTTCCGCTAAATAACCCCCTCTGCATTGCCCGTAGCGCCCTATTGGCTAAATAGGCCGGGCGCTTGATTTTCAGCTATTTACGTGAAGGGAATTTATGTCTGCTCCTGATAAGCCGAAGCTGCCGCTGCAAGCATTTGTGATGTCGTGCCTGGTGGCCGGCTGGGGTCTGGTGTACGCCGGTCAGGTGAAGTGGGCGGTGCGGGTTGCCGCCTTGCTTTATCTGGGTGTGATTTTACTCGGTGTCTGCGGGGTGACTGCCACGCCAGTGGGCCTGTATGTCTTCGCTACCTTTATCGTCCTGGTGAAACTCGGCTCAGCCACGGCAGCAGCGATATCGGTGCGCAAAAACGACCGTCCGGTGAACAGCCCCAGCACCCGCTTCCACGTGTTTTACGTGGTGGCGCTGGTCATCCTCACGCTGGTGCTTTTGGGACCACTGCGAGGCCCGACGCTGGGGTTCAAGACTTACTTCATCCCCTCTGGCTCGATGGTTCCGACCCTTTCGATCGGTGACTATATCGTCACCAAAATGCGCATCGACGCGCCGCAGGTGGGCGACATTGTGACTTATCGCTACAACGGCACGGAGGCGGTCAAACGTGTGGCGGCGGTGGGTGGCGATACCTTGTCGATTGTTGACGGTAAGGTCATTCGCAACGGCGAAAACATGGGGCTGTTCTTTGCACCGCCAGATCGCGTGAAGGATCCTCGTTATCTGCAAACGCCGCAGACGGTGGTCGAGAAAGATCATGTTTATCTGCTCGGTGATAACCGCGACAGCAGTAACGACAGCCGCTTTATGGGCCAGGTCGCACTCGAAGACATCACCGGTAAAGTCACCGGAATCTGGTACTCATCCGATCGATCGAGGATTGGCACAGCCTTTCAGTGAAAACAAAAGCCGTCACTTTAAGGTGACGGCTTTCGCTTGCAGATCTAGCCAAACTGACTCGCCGACTTCACCGCAGATTTCGGCTTCCTCAACCGCGTCAACTGGTAAGCAATCGCCAACCAGACAAACCACCCCGGCATCACCATCAAGGCAATGCGCGTGTCAGGCCGCAACGCCAGCAGACACAGCACAAACCCCAAAAATGCCAACGAGAACCAAGCCATCGGCACGCCGCCGGGCATCTTGTAAGTCGACTTCGCATGCAGATCCGGACGTTTTTTTCGGTAGGCAATGTAAGACGCAAGGATGGTCGACCAGGTGAAGATCACCAGAATCGCCGACACGGTAGAGACGATGGTGAACGCGGTCATGACTTCCGGCACGATGAACAGCACCAGCACGCCGACCAGCATCAACAGCGTGGTGAACGCCAGGCTCAGCAGCGGCACGCTGTTGCTCGACAGTCGGCGGAATATGCCGGGTGCGTTGTCTTGATTGGCCAGTCCGAACAGCATGCGGCTCGATGAAAACACGCCGCTGTTGGCCGAGGAGGCCGCTGAGGTCAGGACCACGAAGTTGACGATACCGGCCGCTGCGGGAAATCCGGCGACGAGGAACAGTTCGACAAAGGGCTCTTGACCGGGGAAACCTGTTGCCACGAGGTCACGGCAATAATGCAGGTCAGCGCGAGGACGTAGAACAGGATGATCCGCAGCGGAATCGAGTTGATTGCCTTGGGCAGAGTCCTCTCCGGCGAGCGGGTTTCGGCGGCAGCGGTGCCGATCAGTTCGGTGCCGGCGAAGGAGAAGATCGCCATTTGAAATCCGGCGAAGAAGCCGAACAAACCGTTAGGGAACGCCGCCTGTTTGTCCACCAAATGACTCAGGGACGCGGTGACGCCACTGGGCGAGACGAAGGAGCTGGCGATCAGCACGCTGCTGACGCCGATCAGTGTCACGACGGCAATGATCTTGATGATCGCGAACCAGAATTCCACTTCACCGAACAGCCTTACGGTCAGCACGTTTAGCGCGAACAGGGTCGCCAGCATGCCGACGGCGGGTATCCACGCCGGGACGTCGGGGAACCAGTACTGGAAGAAGCCGCCGACCACGACGGCGTCGCCGATCACCGCCACGCTCCAGCTCAGCCAGTACGACCAGCCCAGGAAGAACGCCGCGCGCGGGCCGAGGTAGGCGCCGGCGAAGTCGGCGAAGGTTTTGAAGTTGAGGTTGGACAGGAGCATTTCGCCCATGGCGCGCATGACGAAAAACACGAACAGGCCGATGATCATGTAGATGAGGATGATCGACGTCCCGGAGAGGGCGATGATTTTCCCGGAGCCCATGAACAGGCCGGTCCCGATGGCACCGCCCATGGCCATTAACTGGATGTGACGATTGCTGAGCGTGCGCTGCAGCGCGGGCTGTTCAGGCAGCCCGGAAGGGGTCGATTTCATTGCAAAACCTCTTGATTTTATGTTTTTGAGTTTTGGCAGAAAGTGGGTGTTGAGCGTTCTTATTAGAGGTGCAGCGGCTGATCACAAGGTGAATCGCCCCCTGTGGCTTGGGGGCGGCTGTTAGTGATCAACTGACGGTGCGCAGACGCGAGGTTTTGGCCGGTTGCGGATCGAGCAGTTGGAAGAGGTTTTTGATGTTGGCCGGCGTCGGCACGAGGTGGATGCGCTGGCCGATTTGCTGTGCCTGCGCCAGGTCTTTCAGGTAGCGCAGAGAGGAAAAGTCTTCCAGGGCAAAACCCACCGAGTCGAACACCGTCACCTGCGCAGCGTTTTCGCGTCCGGCGATCTCGCCCTGCACAATCCGGAAAAACTCGATCACCGGGAAATCGGCGTCCAGTTGCTGAATGTCGCCTTCAATGCGCGTTTGCGGTTCGAATTCGACGATGACCCGGGCGTTGCGCAGGATGTCGGCGTGCAGTTCGGTTTTACCCGGGCAGTCACCGCCGACCGCATTGATGTGCATGCCGGGCTCGATCATCTCCGGCGTCAGAATGGTTGCGTAGGCTTTGTCGGCGGTGACCGTGGTGACGATGTCCGCGCCCTTGACCGCGTCCTTCACGGAGCCGGCCAGAATGACTTCAATGTCCGGGAACGCGGCGAGGTTGTGCTTCAACTTGAGGGACGCTTCGTGATCGATATCGAAGATGCGGATTTCAGTGATGCCCAACATTTCATGGAAGGCGAGTGCCTGAAATTCACTTTGCGCACCGTTGCCGATGAGGGCCATCGAAGTCGCACCCGGACGAGCCAGCGATTTCGCGACCAGCGCGGAAGTTGCGGCGGTGCGCACGGCGGTGGTCAAGGTCAGTTCGCTGAGCAGGGTCGGATAGCCACTTTGCACATCGGCCAGCAGACCGAAGGCCATGACCGTGAGCAAATTCTGCTGACCGTTGTTCGGGTGGCCGTTGACGTATTTGAACGAGTACTGCTGGCCGTCGTCGGTGGGCATCAGCTCGATCACGCCGTCTGCCGAGTGATTGGCCGTGCGCGGTGATTTATCAAACTGTGCCCAGCGTGCGTAGTCCGCTTCGATGTAGCCGGCCATTTCGCGAATGGCGCGGCGGATACCGACTTGAGTGAACAGGCGTGCAGCATCATCGACATCTATAAAAAGCGTCATGTTTTTATTCTCCGATCCAGACATTGAAAGGCTGTAGAGCGCGGGCTGGCTCAGCTGCGTTTGCTCTCGAAACCGTGCAGCACGTTGACGGCATTGATGCCGATCTCATCGACCATGTAGCCGCCCTCCATGACGAACAGGGTCGGGCAGCCGACGCTGGCGATCAGTTCACCGATGCCAATGAAGTCATCACTTTCCAGCAGGAAGTGGCTGATGGGGTCGTCCTTGAACGTGTCGACACCGAGGGAAATCACCAGCACTTCAGGGGCGAACTGCTGGAGCTTTTTGCAGGCGTGGAGCAGGGCGTTGCGATAGCTCTCCCATGTGGTGTTTTTCGGCAGGGGATAGTTGAGGTTGTAACCCTCGCCGACACCCGCGCCGACTTCGTGGCTGTAGCCCGAGAAGTACGGATAGGACACCGCCGGTTCACCATGCAACGAGACGAACATGACGTCGCTGCGCTGGTAAAAAATGTTCTGCGTGCCGTTGCCGTGATGGAAGTCGACATCCAGCACCGCGACGCGTTTGGCGCCTTGGGTGATGGCTTGTTGCGCGGCAATGGCGGCGTTGTTGAGGTAGCAATAACCGCCCATGTATTCGCGCGCGGCGTGATGGCCGGGCGGACGGCACAGGGCGAAGGCGCTGTCGTGGCCTTCATCGATCAGGGCCAGGCCGGTGAGGGCAATATCGGCGCTGGTTTTCACCGCTTGCCAGGTCGTCGCGGTAATCGGTGAGCCGGCATCCATGGCATAGAAACCTAGCTTGCCATCGATGAACGTCGGCACCTCTTCGCCGGCCAGATCGCGCACCGGCCATACCAGCGGCAAGGCATCGTGAGTGCGACCGGTTGCGCGCCATTCGCTCCAGGCATTTTCCAGAAAACTGACGTAGCGCTCGCTGTGCGCGTTGACGTAGCACGAGCGATCAAACGCGCGCGGTTCGACGATCTGCCCGAGGCCGACCTGTTTGACTCGGTTATGCACGGTGTCGGCGCGACTCGGTTGCTCGAACGACGGTTTGAGCACGCCGTCTTTCAATTCGGTGCCGTGGTGCAAACGGTGGGAATCACTGAAAACTGTAAACATTCTGCGCATCCGTTATTGTTGGCCAGTGCAAATATTCTGTTCCGGCTTGGCTGCGCTTTCTTTGCTTTGTGTTCGTGGTTAAGTCGATTATTCGGGCGTTTTTACTCAGGAATGGCGTCATGCAGAAAAAAATATCCAAACGCATCAGCCTTGACGAGACCGACTTGGCGATTCTTGAGTTATTGCAGGAGGACGCCAGTATTTCCAACGCTGAACTCAGTGAGCGGCTGTCGCTGAGCCTTACGCCGTGCTGGCGACGGCGCAAGCGCATGGAGGAGGCGGGAGTCATCAAGGGCTATCAGGCCAACCTCGATCGGCGAATGCTCGGGCTGGATATCATGGCGTTCGTGCACATTCGTTTTTCCACCCATGCCGACCACGCGCCGGACGCTTTCGAGGCGGTGATTGCGCAATTGCCGCAGGTGGTGGCCTGCCACAAGATCACCGGCGATGCCGATTATGTGTTGCAGGTGTTGGCGGAGGATCTTGATAGCTACAGCGATTTCATCGAGCAGGTGCTCCGGCGTCAGGTGGGGATTGCGTCTATTCAGTCGAGTCTGGCGTTGCGCGAGGTCAAGACTGGGAGCCGGATTGCGATTCCCAAGCCGGGAAAGGACTGAAGGGCGAAGCATTTGCACCCGCATTTTCAGCTGCATTTTGCGCCGATAGCGATGTGCCACAAAGCGTGATGGCAATGCGTCATCATGCCGCTCAAAAAGTTCAACGATTGTACAAAAATATAAAGTTGTACAAGTTTTCGCAAAATTACTAGCATCCCTCCAGACACCTTTGCTGAAACGATAAATCCAGCGTGCAGACCCTCTGTTTGCGACGTGACGGGTTTGTCTGCCGATGCTCGCGTCGGGTTTCTTCTCGACGCCTCAACAGCATCCGCATTTTGCATTTCCGGGACAGCTGGAGCGTCCCGTATTACGCCTTGGATGACGACCCCCGAATGTCTGGACGGTGACAGTGGTTACCGGAGATCAATTTTTTGTGCCTGGCGTTTCGCGTCAGGGCGTTGAGGCTGAATATGGCAGTAGCATCGAATTTCCTGGGTGACATCAAAGTTTCCCGCAAGTTGGGAACCGGCTTCGGCATTCTTCTGCTGGCCGTTTTGGCGGTTGCCTTCATTGGCTATAACAGCAACAGCGTGCTGGTTGATCGCTTGAGTACGACGCGTCTGATCGGCACGTTGAATGACGCGACGCAAGATATGCGTCTGTCTGAGAAACAGTACGAAGCCGCGGCTGACGCAGTGTTCGCCGAGTCCTATAACGCGCAGTTGAATGTCTTGCAGGGCCTGGTGAGCAGGGCGCTGGACACCTTGACCCGCGCTGAGAACCAGCAAGCCCTGAAGGCTTTGCAAGCCACGATTGTTGCCTACGACCAGAAGGTCAAACGGCTGATCGCTGCTGATCAGTCGACCACTGATGCTCTGAAACCGCTGACTGCGCTGTCGGACAAGTACGCGGAAACTTTTGCCGGCATGCTTGAAACCACCACGACCAATGCGCTGGCGTCTGCCGATGGCGAACGCGTTCGGGATCTGCGCACGCTGGCCGACTTGCGCAATGGCATGACCACGTTTCGCCTGATGTTGCGTCGTTACATTGCGGTGCCTAACGACGCGAACAAAAAACTGATGATGGAAACCATCGATACCTTCTTGAGTGATATCACCAAGGCGCGTAGCAACTTGCCGGCGACCCTGTCGAGTCAACTGGAAGATGCGCATGCCGGGATGCGTCGTTATCGCGAAGTATTGGTGGAAGTGGCCGGGCTGTTCGAGCAGAAACAGAACATGCGCGACCAGGTCGACCAGGAAAGCAAGGCGATGGACAAGATCATGAATGGCCTGATGGACACCCAGCAGCGCCTGGCGCGTGAAGATCAGCACTCAGCCTTTGTTCAGATCGCCGTATTGACCGTGTTGGCGCTGGTGATCGGGCTGTTTGCTTCGGTGGTCATCTCGCGCCAGATCACTGCACCGCTGGCGCTGACGGTTGAACTGGCTCGACGGATTGCCAAGGGCGATCTGACGGTACAGGCCAAATCAAACCGCAAAGACGAGTTGGGCGATCTGCAAAATGCGATGCAGGACATGGCGCAAAACCTGAACACACTGGTGCAAGGTATCGGCAATGGCGTGACGCATATTTCCACTTCTGCGGAAAAGCTCTCGGCCATGAGCGAGCAGACCAGCGCTGGCGTGCGTCAGCAAAAAAGCGAAGTGGATCAAGTCGCAACGGCGATGCACGAAATGGCCTCGACCGTGCAGGAAGTTGCGCGTAACACCACCGATGCCTCCGCTGCCGCGACCCTGGCCGATCAACAGGCGCGCCACGGCAGTACGGTGGTGAAGCAGGCGACGTTGCAGATCAGTGAACTCGCGGTGGCCATTGAAGAGTTGGGCGGCGCGATGAACGTGCTGTCTCAGGACAGTGAGCAGATCGGCAAAGTGATCGATGTCATCAAAGCCGTCGCCGAGCAGACCAATCTGCTCGCGTTGAACGCCGCAATCGAAGCCGCGCGGGCGGGAGAACAGGGGCGTGGGTTCGCCGTGGTGGCAGACGAAGTGCGCTCGCTGGCTCAACGCACGCAGGACTCGACCAAGGAAATCGAAGCGCTGATCGTCACCCTGCAACAAGGCGCGCAAGCGGCCTCGACACTGATGGCCTCCAGCCGCGAGCGCACCCTCGATACGGTGGTGTTGGCGCAGAAGGCCGAGTTGGCAATCACCGAGATCAACCAGTCCATCGGTACGATCCAGGAGATGAGCCTGCAAATCTCGGCCGCTGCCGAGCAGCAAAGTGCCGTGGCCGACGAAATCAATCGCAGCATCGTCAGCGTACGGGATGTGGCTGACCAGTCGGCGGTTGCCAGTGAGGAGAGTGCGGCTGCGACG
Source organism: Pseudomonas sp. Mb7 (assembly GCF_054790525.1). NCBI lineage: Bacteria > Pseudomonadati > Pseudomonadota > Gammaproteobacteria > Pseudomonadales > Pseudomonadaceae > Pseudomonas > Pseudomonas sp. Mb7. Next base: position 3,519,648 of record NZ_CP186501.1, on the reverse strand, counting down.
GTCGAGTTGGCGTCACTGGGGCAGGACCTGCAGCGAATGACCGCGCATTTCCGCACCTGATCATTTGTATGTAGAGCACGCGGCGCCTTCAAATATTCAGGCGCCGTCGGGCTGCAGTTGTCGCCTGGTTTGCAGATGACTCAGTCCTGCGGCTGTTTATTAACCGCCATGGAAGGTTACAACCCGTTATCAGAGGGTGTCATGACCGACTTTCCAACATCATTCGCGTCTGCCGGAGGCTGCCAGGGCTGTAAGAGCAAAGGCATGTCGGACATGGATTTTGCCTTCGCCTTTCAGCCCATTGTGGATCTGCGCGATCAAACGACGTTTGCCCACGAAGCGTTGGTTCGAGGCGTGAAGGGTGAAGGTGCCTTGTCTGTCCTGGAGCAGGTGGACGATCAAAACCGTTATCGATTCGATCAACTGTGTCGTGTGCGGGCGATTTCCACGGCGGCTGAGTTAGGGATGACGCAGTACCTGTCGATCAATTTTTTGCCGAATGCCGTTTACCGTCCAGAGATGTGTATTCGCAGCACGCTGGAAGCGGCGCGCACTTACGGCTTTCCGCTGGAGCGGCTGATCTTCGAAGCAGTAGAAGGCGAGCACGTTGAAAGCAACAAGCATTTGATGACTATCTTGCGTGAGTATCGCGAGTTTGGTTTCAAGACGGCGATCGACGACTTTGGCGCAGGCTATTCCGGCCTTAACTTGTTGGCGGATTTTCAACCGGATCTGATCAAGCTGGATATGGCGTTGATCCGCAATATTCACCGTGACCGGGTGCGCCAGACCATCGTGCGTAACGTGGTGAACATGTGTAGAGAGTTGGGCGTGGAGGTGGTCGCCGAGGGCATAGAAGATGCCGAGGAACGAGATTTTCTCGCCGATTGCGGTATTTACTTGATGCAGGGTTACTGGTTCGCCAGGCCTGCCTTCAAATCATTGGCGCAGATCCCGACGAGTGCGTGGCTGAAGAGCTGATCGCTTTCAGCTCGCACTGATCCGCTCGATAACTTGGCTCAGCGCCGGACGTTTGTTGAGCCATTCAGCGTTGGTAATCTCCCTGGCGATGAGCAAAGTTTCATCTTGCCGGGTGCGGCGCAGGCCTAGGATGTTCAGACAAGATCGTCGCTGTTCATCCCGAGGGGAATCGTGCCATGCGCCTTAATGTCGTCAGAGTGCTGTTGATTGCTGCTGCAGTATCGGTATTGAGTGCCTGTTCCGGCGCGGGTGGTTTGACCACCACCCGTTGTTTCTCCAGCGACTGTCAGTCGCCGGAGGGGCGCAACGCCAATACGTTGAAGTTTGGCGGCAACAGTATTGGCAGCAGTCTCAATCAGTACAGCTCCGGCATGCTGCATGACGATTAAGGATTACTGCGCGGCCGGTACGGCAATCCATTCGCTTAGCGTTTGCTGATATTTGCCGGTGACTTTGCTCAAGTGCAGCCACTGATCGACATACAGTTTCCAGCTGATGTCATCGCGCGGCAGCAGATAGGCCTTCTCGCCATATTGCATGTACTGATGCGGATTCACCGCGCACAACCCCGGTTTGAGTTTCTGCTGATACAGCGCTTCCGAGGCGTCGGTGATCATTACGTCGGCCTGGTTGTCGAGCAGTTGCTGGAAGATCGTCACGTTGTCGTGCAGGGCCAGTTGCGCTTTGGGCAGGAAGGCATGGACGAAGGCTTCGTTGGTGCCGCCGGCAGGTTCGACCAGACGCACATTGGGCTGGTTGATCTGCTCGATCGTCTGATACTTGCTGACATCGGCGCAGCGCACCAGCGGGATCTTGCCGTCGGTGTCGAGGGTATTGCTGAAGTAGGCTTTTTTCTGCCGTTCCAGTGTCACCGAAATGCCGCCCATGCCGATGTCGCATTTACCGGCCTGCATGTCCGGCATCAGGGTTTTCCAGGTGGTTTGCACCCATTGAACTTTGACCCCGAGGCTGTCGGCCAGCGAGCGGGCCATGGCGATGTCGATGCCTTCGAAGTCGCCGTCGGTGCGTTTGAAAGTGTAGGGCTTGTAGTCGCCGGTGGTGCAGACGCGCAACTGGCCTTGTTGCTGGATGCTGTCGAGGTGCGAAGCGCTTGGTTCGGCGTGGGCGCCGGCGGCCACGGTCAGCAGGCCGCAGAGGATCATCGTGCTTTTTAGTGTTGTCATTGCGATCGGGGCTTCTGAGAAGGACGGTGGCCCAGTGTAGTGAAAGGCTTTCCCGGGTGTCACCCTGCTTCCGGGCTTAACGTGCCTAGCCACGCCACCAGCGCCACGATCAGCAATGCGATTGCCAGTTCAACGACAACGCTGCGTTTTAGCGCATTTGCCGCGATGACATATTGTCCATTGCGCAACGCTTGCGCCAACGCCGGACCAAGATGAAAGCGGTTCAACGCCGCCAACACCAACATCCCGGCAAACAGTAAAACCTTGATCGCGAGCAGCATCCCGTAAGTGCCGAGCAAGATTTCGTCCAGTCTCGCACCGACGATGAACAGGTAATTCACCACGCCGGTAATCGACAGCGTCAGCACAATCACTGCACCGATCCACTCAAAACGCCGAACCGCAAACGCCAGCGAACGAATGCGAGCTTCATCGACCGACCCCCGCGCCATCAACACCAGCGCCAGCATCGCACCCAGCCACGCGCCCGCCGCGAGCAGGTGCAGAATGTCGCTGAGAAAATGCCAGAACCGCAGTATTCCTTCGTCCATCGCCCCGTGTCCGCTCCAGGCCAAAGAGGCGAGGGCGATGGCGCCAGCCATCGATGCGAGCCACGCGCCCGGCCTGATCAACACCACGATCAGCGCGATAATCCGCACTGCCCACGCCAGCCCGACATCGGTTTCCAGCAGCATCATTTGCAGATGTGGCCACAGCGCCGCGAGCGCTGTTTCGCCACTCATGGCGCGGGTCATCAGCACCAATCCTGCCACTGACAACAACGCCCCGATCAATGCCATCCCGCGCAGCATCGGCCGAAACCGCAGCAGCGTCCCAGCACTGTACAGCGCAAACAACGCCAGCCCGAACAACAGCAGCAAATCCACATACAACGCAAACCGCAGCACGATGTTGATCAGTTCAGCCATTGCTCACTTCACTTTGAACGTGACGTTGCCGGTGATCGGGTGCGTATCGGAAGACACTGCGCGCCATTGGACTTGGTAGGTGCCGGCGGGCAGCGGCGCGAGCGGGGTGATCAGCATGCTTTTCGGATCGCTGCCGGCGCTGACTTTGGCTTTCATTGGCATCGGCGAATGGGCCATGCCGGGCATTTCGGTCATGACCAGTTTGGCGCCGGAGAATTTTGTCAGCAGGTTCTCGGAAAAATGCAGTTCGATCTTGCCGGGCGCGGCGCCGTCGGCACCTTCGGCGGGAGTCGACGAGAGCAGTTTCGGGTGGGCTTGAGCGAGGCTGCTGAGGAGCAAGCCGCTGGCGAGTACAAGGGTGATTTTCAAGGTGCGCATGCAAGACCTCTGGAGTGTTTTTTAATGGGAATTCAGAACCACATCCGCACGCCAAGCACGAGGCGCGCTTCGCTGCGCTTCTCGCCTTCTTCGCGGGCGTAATCGGCGGTGTTGCCGTAGGTGCGGTTCCACGTCACGCCGATGTACGGCGCAAATTCGCGGCGGATTTCATAACGCAAACGCAGGCCGGCTTCAGTGTTGGCAAGCCCGGAACCGATACCCCGTTGCGCATCGTTCTTGCCGTAGACGTTGACTTCGGCGGTGGGCTGCAGGATCAGGCGGTTGGTCAGCAGAATGTCGTAGTCACCCTCGAACCGCAGCGCGCTCTGGCCACCTTCACCGACAAACGCGGTGGCCTCGGCTTCGAAGTTGTACAGCGCCATGCCCTGCACACCGAATGCAGCCCAAGTCTGCGGCGCGCCGGGTTTGAAGTCCTGACGCACGCCGCTGACCACGTCCCACCACGGCGAAATCGCATGGCCCCAGAGTGCTTGAATCTCTGCGTCTTCGGTCTTGCCGTTGCTGCGCTCGCCTTCGGAGCGCAGCCACAGACGATCAATGTCGCCACCGATCCAGCCGGACAGATCCCAGGCCAACGCGCTGCCGTCATCGACGTCCTGCCATTCGAGTTTGTCGGCGAGGAAGTACGTGTTGATCGCGCTGTCGTGGATTTTATGGCCGCCGGGGCTGGTAAATACGGCGGCGCGGTCGGCGTCGGTCAACTGCGGGATCGGCGTGCGACTTTCCGTCGGGGCGGCGGGCTGCATCCTGCCGTCGTCCATGCTTTGCATCGCGGAATGATCCATGCCGGACATCTGGCTGTGATCCATGCCCGGCATGTCGCCGGCGGCCATCGCCGAGCTGCCGACCAGCAGCAAAGAAAACGCGGTGAGTCGAGTCATCAGCGGCCCCTTCATGCTTCCACCCGCACTTCGCGGAACATGCCCGTTTCCATGTGGTACAGCAGGTGACAGTGATAGGCCCAGCGGCCAAGTGCGTCGGCGGTCACTCGATAACTGCGGCGCGTGCCGGGCGGCATGTCGATGGTGTGTTTGCGTACCTGGAAGTCGCCGTTTTCGTCTTCCAGATCGCTCCACATGCCGTGCAGGTGAATCGGGTGGGTCATCATCGTGTCGTTGACCAGCACCAGGCGGATGCGTTGGCCGTACTTCAGCCGCAAGGGCTTGGCGTCGGAGAACTTGATGCCGTTGAACGACCAGGCGAATTTCTCCATGTGCCCGGTCAGGTGCAGTTCGATTGTGCGGCTCGGGTCGCGGCCATCCGGGTCTTCGAAGGTGCTGCGCAGGTCGGCGTAGGTCAGCACGCGACGGCCGTTGTTGCGCAGGCCGAGGCCGGGGTCGTTGAGTTTGGGCGCGGTGGTCATGGCTTGCATGTCGACCAGAGGATTGTTTTTTTCGCTGTCAGGATGGGATTGCATCGGGCCCATCGCCGAGTGATCCATGGTGCTCATGTCCATCGAGCCGTGATCCATGCCGCCCATGCCCATGTCGTCCATGGTCACCAGTGGGCGCGGGTCCAGACCCGGTACGGGCGCAGATAACCCGGCGCGAGTGGCGAGCGTGCCACGGGCATAACCGCTGCGATCCATGGCCTGGGCAAACAGGGTGTATGCCTCGGCGTCCGGCTCGACGATGACGTCGTAAGTCTCGGCCACGGCGATGCGCAGTTCATCGACGCTGATCGGTTTGACGTGCAAGCCGTCCGCCGCGACTACGGTCATTTTCAGTCCGGGAATGCGCACGTCGAAGTAGGTCATCGCCGAGCCGTTGATCAGGCGCAGACGCAGTTTTTCCCCGGGGCGAAACAGGCCGGTCCAGTTGTTATCTGGCGCGTGGCCATTCATGAGGAAGGTGTAGGTGGCGCCACTGACGTCGGCAATGTCGGTGGGATTCATGTTCATTTCTGCCCACATCTTGCGATCGGCCACGGTGGCGCCCCAGCCTTTTTCGCTGACGTCCTCGATGAAATCGCCGACGGTGCGCTTGTGGAAGTTGTAGTAGTCGGATTGTTTTTTCAGGGTTTTCAGCAGACTGGCCGGATCTTCGTCGGTCCAGTCGCTAAGCATCAGCACGAACTCGCGGTCGTAGTGGAACGGCTCAGGGTCTTTGGCGTCGATCACCAGCGGGCCGTAGACGCCGGCCTGTTCCTGCAACCCGGAATGGCTGTGATACCAGTAGGTGCCGTTCTGCCGCACCTTGAATTGATAGACGTACACGCCACCCGGTTCGATGCCGTGAAAGCTCAGGCCCGGCACGCCGTCCATGTTCGCCGGCAGCAGAATGCCGTGCCAGTGAATCGAGGTGCTGGCGCTGAGCCGGTTGCGCACCCGCAGCGTCACGGTGTCGCCTTCGCGCCAGCGCAGCAAAGGGCCGGGCAGGCTGCCGTTGATGGTCATCGCCGTGCGTGGGCTGCCAGTGAAGTTGACCGGGGTTTCGCCGATGAACAGCTCGAAGTTGCTGCCGCTCAGTTCATGCAGTTGACCGGGCGCATTGAGCGCCCAGACCGGCGTGCGCCACAGGCCCAGGCCACCGAGCAGGCTGCTGGCGGCGAGGCCTTTGACGAAGGTGCGTCGTGATGGGTTGGAAGGCATGCGCTGGAAATCCCCGTTTAACTCATGACGGGGAGGCTAACCAGCGCCAGCTTTCAGTTGGCTGAGGCGGGGATTACAGTTTTGACAGGTTTAACGCGGCAAACGTCCCGAGATCCATGCACATTCCACCCTCGGACTTCCAGTTGGCAGTGCTCGCTTTGGCTTTGTGTAACAGCGGTAGCCATTCGTGCAGCGCTCCCAGGTTGTTTTTGTAGCCTGGGATATGACTGGCGCTCACATACTGCATGAACTCGGCTTGCCCGGTAGCCGAGTAGAAGACTGGCTCATTGGCGCCGTCCTCTTCTGCAAAGCAGAACTGCTCGCCATCGTGATAGAAGCTGATGAAGTGTGCATGCTGCGGGATATCGCTCCAGCTCTCCCAGCCAAATGCCGGTTGCCCTTGTTCCGTCGACTTCTGCGCCAGAGCCTTTTTGCCTTTGGTGGACATATCGTGAATGTCGACAGTGACAAACCAGCGTTCCGAGCCGAAAGCTTCAGGGTTTTTCAGGGCCGCCGCGATCAGCGAGTCTGGCTGTGTGTCTTGCGCCTGCCGGAATTTTTGCCGGGCTGTCCAGGCCGCTTCGATTTGTTTGAAGTAGGCACTGTCGACATCGATGGCATCCGACTCAGACCAGCGTTCAGCGAACCAGCGTTTTGCGTCCTGTATCGCTACGGTATCGTCCGTCAGGATGCCGAGTTCAATCCAGTGATTGGCTGCTTGACCTTCAATGCCCAAGCCATTGGCTGACGCGTTGGCGCTTCCCACGATCATTTCGTTTTCGCCAATGTAAGCCTTGGCATGGAGTCGAGGGAGGCTGCGAATGTTCGCTGGATGCAGTTGGAGCAGTTGCCTGACCACTGCGGGGTTGGTCGCCCCTGCAGACAAGTCGAGGAGAATGCGGACGTCTCCACGGCGTTGATCCAGACCCAGTTCCGTTATGGCGCGTTCGCCCCAAAAGGCGACGGCAATGTCCAATGAACCTTTGACTTCGCGCGCCCATAGAGCGAGTTGTTGCTGGTTTTGAATCAGTCGTGTCATCAGTACAACTCTAAGAGGTTAATAGAAGGTCTGCCGGGGCTGTCGATCCTAGAGGCCAAGCCCTTCCTGCACGACCTGCAGCAAGTTGTTTTCGGTCAGGGCGATGGCATCCAATTCCTGCCCGGTTTCGACGGTTTGCAACCACCAGTGGCTTTCGTGGTGTTCATCGACGGTTCGCAACAGATAAGTGTTTCTTTCCGGCAGGGTAATCTGCACCCGCCCGGCGCCATCTTCGGTAAACCGCGCAATGGGATCGAATGTCAGGCTTCGATCATTGGCCTCGATCACCAGTTGATCAATTGCGTAGTCATGCGCCTCACCATCCGGTGAAGTTTCGCAAACATGCGTAGGATTTCGCCGAATCCTCAGTCCTACTTCGGTGACGGGATGCAACCACGCCTCAATGCGGTGGTACAAGTCATACACCTGAGCAGGCCAGCAATCGATTTCCAGTGCCGCATCCGCGTGGGTATGCCGGGTTTGCTTGAGTTTGGCGGCGAGTTCGTCTGCTTTACTCATTTTGGTTCCCTAGGTTTGGTGGCTGCCTGTTAATCGTAGACCTTTCAAAGGCGTACGGCTTTGCCTTGCGTCATGCGCTTGCAACACAAGCGTGGCGAAATCAGCGCTGGCCAAGTCGGTCAGGATCGAAAACCATGGACGCAGGCGTCCCAAAGGAGTGGGTATATGAAAAAGCTGTTTACAATTTTGGCGGTGATTGCGCTGACGGCCGGTAGCATCGGTTTGAGTTCGGCGCGCCAATCACAGTCCAGCAAGGCCCAGGCAGAATCGGTGGCGGGGGTGTTTGATTACTACCTGCTGGCGCTGTCCTGGTCGCCAACCTTCTGTTTGACGCACAAAGACGACTCACAGTGCACGGGCAAGGGCTATGGGTTCGTGCTGCACGGTTTGTGGCCGCAATACGCCAAGGGTGGCTGGCCGCAATCCTGCCCGCCGCTGACCACCTTGAATGCGGCGGAAACCAGCAAAGGCCTGACACTTTTCCCGACCAAAAAACTGCTCGACCACGAATGGTCCAAACACGGCACTTGCAGCGGCCTCGGCGCAATGGGTTATCTCGATGAATCGGACAAAGCCGTTGGCGCGGTGAAAATCCCGCAGGAACTGCAACCGTTCAGCTCCTCGTATTACTTCGAGGCGCAGGAAATCGCTGACCTGTTCCGTAAGGCCAACCCGGGGATTCCGGCGGATGGCATCGCGGTCATTTGCAGCGGCCCGGAACTGTCGGAAGTGCGCGTGTGCATGGGCAAGGATCTGCAGTTCGGTGCGTGTGGCAAGGGTGTGAAAACCCAGTGCCGCGCGGGGGATATTCGGGTGCCGCCGGCGCGCTAAGCTGAGCGGTTTCCACGTATCAAAAAGGCGCCCGATCGGGCGCCTTTTTTGGTCTGAAGGTTTGAAGCCCCCGGCGAAGTCCCGCATGCTTGCGCCCCCGAAAGGATGACCTCGTTACATTGCAAGGAGCTGTTCATGAGCGGAAAACCCGCCGCCCGCGTCACCGATCCAACCGCCTGCCCATTGCCGGGACATGGCACCCATCCCATTGTCAGTGGCTCCCCGAATGTGAATTTCGACGGCTTGGCGGCTGCGCGGATGACTGACAAATCCGCCTGCGGCAGCCCGATTACCGGTGCTGTTGCGTCGACGGTGTTCATCAATGGTTGGAACGCCGCGACACTGGACAGCACCGGTGGTCACGGCAATGTCGTCATCGGCGGTTCTGGCACGGTCATCATCGGTGACACGGTGACGTCGGCTCCCTTCAGTGGTTTGCTGCCGATGCCGGTGCATTTCACTGACAGGTTGAAACTGGTCAATGACGTGACCGGTGAGCCCATGCCTGATCATCCCTACGTGATTCAGCGCGCTGACGGACGTCTGGAACATGGGGTGTCTGACGCCAACGGATTTACTCACCAAGTCAGCTCGCACCTGCCTGAAACCATCAAGTTGTTTTTGGAGGAGTGAGGCATGGCTGCTGAAACGATAACGTGCGCGAAGGGCAACAATTACAAGCTTCACAAGGAACATGCGCTGACGGACAAGAAGGATGTCAGTGACAAGCCTGTGCCGGTGGAGAGTACCAAGGCGATTGTGGTTTTTATCGGAGGTGCGGGAGATAAGGACAGTTATTATTTTTCTGGGCCTTATGAAAACATCCAGGATGCACGACGTGCATTTGATAGGCGCACTGAGACATTAAAGGGAGAAGGAAAATATAAATCGGAATGGTTGGGTTACAACGAAGTCAGAGGAAAGCAGGACATTCAACGGCACGTGCTAAGCCTTATTCCGTATAAAAGCTGTCCCGTCTATATCGTGGGCCATAGCCTCGGCGGCTGGAATGGTGCGCACCTGTCCAGAATAATGTCGGATTGGGGTTACAGGGTTCAGATGCTGATCACCCTGGATCCTGTGGGTGAAGGGGCTCTGGTTTGGCTGGGCTCAGACATTTATCGCGAACGTCCCGCGCCAGTTTCGGTTGATTGGATCAATATCAAGGCAACACCTTCCAAGAGAGACCCATCAGACGGAGTCGCGGACTTCGGGGAAAAATGGATTATCTCCTGCGGACCGTCACTTAACGTAAATGTCGACACGAATCATGCTAACGCTCTGGGATTGCTAAACGCCCCAATCGCTGATGGTAAGTCTGCAAGTGACTTGCTGTTTGACTCAATCATGAAGGAGTTTTCGTGATGTTCAGGTTTTTCCTTTGCGTGGTTCTCGCTGTCTGTTCGGGATGTGCAAAGGACCATTTACAGCCTCCGGCAAATTTGAGTTATGTGTCCGTAGATAGGTCGAGTCCCCTTTTATATGTCATCAAATATCAATCCGATGTGGATGTTTTGAACCTGTTTGGCCGAGGCGAAAGGCAAGGGATGGCTTCGGGGACATTGAGATGCGCGTTAGCGGATGACCACGATTTTTCGGTTGGCAAAGCTATTCAGTTTTCTGCAGTGGGGCTGGTAGATTCTGATGTGCGCGAAAACGGCAACTCCAAATTCTCCTTTTCGACCAGTACATTTATCACTGAAACCTCCAGCAACCGAAGTACGGAGAGGGATCTGTCAGCGGCAGAACTGAACCAACTCCTCTCCAACAAACAACAAATCCCCTGCAAAGTCGTCGTCACCGCCTACGGCTACAAACCCTACTACTCAAACACCATGAACATTCCCGTCGCGGACCTCCTACGGGAAATCAACAAACCCCAATGATAAAAACGGGTGGATTTCAGGCAAATCCCCCCGCATCCACCCCCAACTCCCCACGCAAAAACTCCACCAGACCGCGCTGCAACCCGCTCAACACACCGTCCCGACTAACCAACGCCAACTCCGTCGACGCCAGTTCCGGCAGATCCGTACACACCTGATGCTCAGGCAACACCGCCGACACTGGCAGCACTGACACCCCCAACCCTGAGGCCACTGCCGCTTGAATCCCGGTCAGGCTGTGGCTGCCGAACGCCACCCGCCAAGGGCGCTGGGCAACATCGAGCAAACGAATGGCGCGCTGCCGATACAGGCAGCCCTGCGGAAACAACGCCAACGGCAACACGCCAGTGGACGAATCAAACTCCGCACCTTTGACCCACACCAGCCGCTCCGGCCAGGTCGCCCACGCCGGGCCGCTGTCGGGTTCGCGTTTGATCAGGGCGATGTCGATGTCGCCGGCATCGAGGCGCTGGCGCAGATCGAGGCTCATGCCGCTGAGGGTTTCCAGCCGTGCTTGCGGATGGCTGCGGGTGAAGCCGGCAAGGATCAGCGCCATGCGCCGCGCGTCGAAGTCTTCCGGCATGCCGATACGCAGGATTTCCAGGTCGAGGTCGCTGGCCAGCGCCTCGCTGGCTTCAGCGGACAGCGCCAGCAAACGGCGGGCATAGTGGATCAGCAGTTCGCCGTGCTCGGTGACGGCGACATTCAGCCCGGTACGGTCGCGCAGCAGCAAAGCGTGGCCGACCAGCTCTTCGAGTTTGCGCACCTGCTGGCTGACCGTCGATTGGGTGCGGTGCACGCGATCGGCGGCGCGGGTGAAGCTGCCTTCGTCGACCACGCAGACAAAGGTTTTCAGCAGTTCCAGATCCAGCATGGCAGTGCTCTCGATAGTGGTTATTCAACTGACGATTGGCTATTTATTTAATTTCACACTATCACCGAGCGCTCTTAAGCTGAAGTCCTTACCCCGGAGGACTCGACCAATGACACTGACTCACACACCGCGCCCGCAATGGCTGACCTTCGATTGCTACGGCACGTTGATTCAATGGGACGAAGGCCTCAAAGCCGTCGTCGGGGAAATTCTCAGCGAGAAGGGCGAGCATCAGATCGATGTCGGGCAGCTGATCGACGTCTATGACCGCCACGAACATCGCCTCGAACAAACCCCGCCGCACCGTTCGTTCCGTGAACTCAGCACCCTTGGCCTGCAAATGGCCCTGGAAGAATTGGGCCTGCCGAGCCTGCCCGAAGACAGCCAGCGTCTGGCCGCCGCGATCCCGAAAATGCCGCCGTTTGCCGAGGTGATCGAGACCCTGCGTGAATTGAAAACCATGGGTTTCAAACTGTGCATCGTCTCCAACACCGACGACGACATCATTGCCGGCAACGTCGCGCAACTCGGCGGCTACATCGACCGGGTGATCACCGCGCAACAGGCCGGTGCCTACAAGCCGGCGCCACGGCTGTTCGACTACGCTCATGAGCAATTGGGCGTCAGCCGCGCAGCGGTGGTGCACATCTGCGCGAGCCCCATGCTCGACCACACGGCGGCGCGGGACATGGGTTTTCGTTGTGTATGGATCGATCGCGGCACCGGTCGCCAATTGCTGCCGGACTATCGTCCCGACGCCATCCTCAACCGCCTCGATCAAGTGTTGCCGCTGTTCAAATCCCTCGGTTGGTAACGGAGAAACGTCATGGCTCACACCCTGGCCGCCAGTGCGCAGGCTGCACGTTTGACAGCGCTGAACCTCGACACAGAAGCGATCATCACCGCACGCACCGAGCTGGCGGCATGCTTTCAATTGGCCGCGTTGCATGGCCTGGAGGAGGGCATCTGCAATCACTTTTCGGCGATGGTGCCGGGGCATGACGATCTGTTTCTGGTCAATCCCTATGGCTATGCCTTCGCCGAAGTCACCGCGCAGAATCTGCTGGTTTGCGACTTCGACGGCAATGTGGTTGAAGGCGAAGGCCATCCGGAAGCCACGACGTTCTATATCCACGCGCGCCTGCACAAACAACTGCCGCGAGTGAAAGTCGCGTTCCACACCCACATGCCTCACGCCACGGCGTTGTGCCTGCTGCAAGGGCCGCCGCTTTTGTGGCTGGGGCAGACCGCGCTGAAGTTCTATGGGCGCACGGCGGTAGACGAGGATTACAACGGTCTGGCGCTGGACGCGTCAGAAGGCGACCGCATCGCCAGTGTCATGGGCGATGCTGACATTCTGTTCCTGAAAAACCACGGTGTGATCGTTGCCGCGCCGACCATCGCCGAAGCCTGGGACGACCTCTATTACCTGGAGCGCGCCGCGCAGGTGCAGCTGCTGGCGATGGCCACGCAACGGGAGCTGAAACCGGTGCCCCACGCCATTGCACAGCGGGCTTATGAGCAGATGCGTGAGGGCGATGCGCAAAGTGCGCGGGCGCATCTGCACAGTGCGATGCGGCGCCTGGCCCTTCATAACTGACTAACCCTAAAGAGGCATCGAAAATAAATCTGCGAACAGCGATCATCCAAATTCGCTGCGCGCCGATATACCTGGGCGGGAGCGGGGCGTTTGCCCCGTAGATTCCGGTGGGCTACGCTCACAAACATAAGGGTTTCCCTGCTGGCGCCCTTGTCGTACCTGCCCAGGACTTGCTTTTGCCTATCCCCATTCACGATCCACATCAGGCCCCCGGAGGCACCCTTAAACGCCTGCCGCTACGCAAAGCGGCTGTGCTGTTTATCGTTGCGGTGGGGTTGTGCCTGTCCGGTTTGCTGTACCTGCAACTGGAGCAGTCGCGACGCCAGGATCTGGCGGTGGCAAAAGTCGCGTCGAGCAACCTGACCCGGGCGATGGCCCAGCAGGCCGAGGACACCTTCCTGGCTGCCGATCTGGTGATGACCAGCCTGGTCGACTGGATTCAGGAGGACGGTTACGGCGCCGCGCAGAAGCCGCGTCTGCAGAGAACCTTCGCCCGGCGCGTGCAGCAACTCGATCAGTTGCACGGCATGTTCCTGTTCGATCGTGATGGGCAGTGGGTGATTACCTCGTTTACTGATCTGCCCCGTGGCAATGGCGTGGCGGACCGCGAGTATTTCAAATTCCACCAACAGAACGCTTCGACGCTGGCGCACATCGGCCCGGCGATTCGCAGCCGCGAGAACGGCGAGTGGATCATCCCGATTTCCAAACGCGTCAATGATCACGCCGGCAATTTTCAGGGTGTGTTGCTGGCCGGGATCAAGATGTCGTACTTCGACCGCTTCTTCGAAAGCTTCAGCCTCGATGACCAAGGCATCATGTTTCTTGGCTTGAGCGACGGCACTTTGCTTGCCCGCCGACCGTTTGATGAGAGCCTGATCGGCACGTCGCTGGCGCAAGGACGGATTTATCGCACGTTGCTGCCCGAGGCGGCGGCCGGCACGGCGATGATCAATTCGGTGGTCGATGGTGTTGTGCGTTTGTACGGTTATCGACGCTTGTCGGCGTATCCGTTGGTGGTGTCGTCTGCGACCTCGCGCGACACGATTCTCAAGGGCTGGTACGAGCGTGCGTTCCAGTCGAGTGTGATTGTCGCGCTGGTAATTCTCGGCGTCGGCCTGTTTGGCTGGGTGTTCATTCACCAAGTGCGCGACGGCGAACGGATCGAAAAAAACCTGCGCAAGGCCCAGCGCGCACTGGAGCAGATTGCGACCCACGACAGCCTGACCGGATTGGCCAATCGACGTTTGTTCGAGCGTTCGCTGGAGATCGAATTTGCCCGGGGCGCGCGGCAGGTCAGTCCGGTCAGCCTGATCATGCTCGATATCGATTTCTTCAAACGCTACAACGACGCCTATGGCCACGTCGCCGGGGATCATTGTCTGACCCAGGTTGCTCAGGTGCTGCGGGCGTGCTGTCAGCGCAAATCCGATCTGGCAGTACGTTACGGTGGCGAGGAGTTTGCGGTGCTGTTGCCGGACACCGACATCAACGGCGCGCTAGCAATTGCCGGGCAGATTCGGCGCAGCGTGATCGACAAGCACATCACCCATAGCGGCTCGCCGACCGGTTATCTGACGGTGAGTCTGGGCTGCTATTCATTTATCCCGAGCGGCAATGACAGCCTGGAAGTGTTTATCCAACGCGCCGATGCGGCGCTGTATCAGGCGAAAAATGCCGGGCGCAATCGCGCAGCGGTGTTATCGCTGGATAGCGGCCTGGCCGAATTGATGCGCTCGGACCGCTGATCTGCAAACCAACACAAAAACCTGTGGGAGCTGGCTTGCCAGCGATGGCGGTCGGTCAGTCAAGGAAGATGTCGACTGTGCGGACGCTATCGCTGGCAAGCCAGCTCCCACAGAGAATTTCATTGAGCCAGGATTAGGTGAACCCCCCTAGAAACCGAGGATGTGTTTCACCACGGATGGCTCTTGTTCGTTCAGCCGCCAGTGCCACCGCCCGCACCGCCAGTGCCGCCGCCGGCCGAACCTGTGCCGCCGCCAGCCCCCGAGCCCGAACCGCTCGCGCCACCATTGGTGCCAGTCCCGGATCCCATACCCGAAGAACCGCTACCACCGGAAGGCGCGCCCGGCGTGTTGTCTGGCGGCGTGGTGGTGCTGGTCGGTCCGCCGGATTTGGTGCCGGTAGCGTCAGCGCCGTCGTTGACGGCGAAGCTCGCGGTCGATGCCGTGGCCAGCAACCCGGCGAGTAATAACGAAGTGAGTTTGCGCGTGATCATGATCCGTCTCCATAAAGGGTCTGTACCTGATATTGGTCTGACGCGCAGAACCCTTGGTGCCGGGTGGCTGACGAGTGGTCAGCAGCGAAACCGAGTGGCCTCCTGATCTTCGGCAATATTGGCTATTTGTCGAACCGGGTGTGAGGGCTAACGTAGCCACACATTCACTTGCTACCCGGAGCTACCATGCAACCTCGTGCCGATTTCTACACCGCTTCCCCAGACGCCTTGAAAGCGATGATGGCTTTGGAAACGGCGGTGTCCAAACTGCCGCTGGAAAAGACCCTGATCGAGTTGGTCAAGCTGCGCGCTTCGCAAATCAACGGCTGCGCGTTCTGCATCGATATGCATACCACCGATGCGATCAAGGGCGGCGAAACCCCGCGCCGTTTGTTCGCGGTCACCGCTTGGCGTGAAGCGCCGTTCTTCAGCGACCGCGAACGTGCCGCGCTGCTGTGGACCGAATCGCTGACCCAACTGAGCCTGACCCACGCACCGGACGAAGATTACGACGTGGTTGCAGCGCAATTCACGCCGAAAGAAATGGTCGACCTGACCGTGGCAATCAGCACCATCAACAGTTGGAATCGTCTGGCGGTGGGCTTCCGCAAAATCCCACAGGCTTAAGCTGCCCACAATCCTCTGTAGGAGCTGCCGAAGGCTGCGATCTTTCGACTTTGCTTTTAAAAGACAAGATCAAAAGATCGCAGCCTTCGGCAGCTCCTACAGGGGCCGGGGAAACTTCAGAAAGCTGGATCAATGCCCATCCGCACTCGGCGCCGCCGGTGGCTTCACCTTGCGCATCAAGGGCACCATCGCCGTGGCGATAACGAAGCACATGCCGATCATCAGAAAGGTGTCGCCGTAGGTTTGCGTCTGCGCCTCGCGGTAGGTCAGCAGCCACAACTGGCGCAGGCTGGCGGTGACACCGACGTCGCCGCTCTGGCCCAGACTCGCGAGGTTGCCGCCGACCTGCGTCAGCCACTGATTCATCGCTTCATTGCTGCTGTTCAAGTGTTCGGCCAACCGCGTGAAGTGCAGGTTGGTGCGGTCATTGAGAATGGTCGCGCACGCCGCAATACCAATCGCCCCGCCCAGATTGCGCATCAGGTTGAACAGACCCGAAGCATGCTTCAACCGTGCGGGAGCCAACCCACCCAAAGTCAACGTCACCGCTGGCGGCACCGCCAGTTGCTGGGCGATCCCGCGCAACGCTTGCGGCAGCATCAATTGCCCCGCACCCCAGTCGTGGGTGATCGGGCTGAACTCCCACATCGACACCGCGAACAAACCCAGACCGATCATCATGATCCAGCGCAGGTCCATGCGATTGGCCAGAAAGGCATACAGCGGAATCGCCATGATCTGGAACACGCCAGTGGAGAAAACCGCTAGACCAATGTCCAGCGCGCTGTAGCCGCGTACCCGGCCGAGGAACAGCGGCGTCAGGTAAATCGTCGCGAACAGGCCGATGCCGGTGACAAACGAAAAGAAGCAGCCGAGGGCGAAATTGCGATCCTTCAAGGCGCGCAGATCAACGATCGGATTGGCCACGTGCAAGGTCCGGCCGATGAAGGCCAATCCCGCGAGGCCGCTGATCCACGCCGTGGTCAGAATGGTCTGGTCGCTGAACCAGTTCCAGCGCGGGCCTTCTTCGAGGGTGTATTCCAGGCAGCCGAGAAACAGCGCGAGGAACACCATGCTCAGGTGGTCCGCGCCTTTGAGCAGGGACAATTCCGGCTGGTCGATTTTCACCAGCATCGGTACCGCTACAGCGACGAAAATCCCCGGCACCAGGTTGATGTAGAACAACCAGTGCCACGAAGAAATATCAGTGATCCAGCCACCGATTACCGGTCCCAAGGTCGGTGCCAATGACGCAACGGCGCCGATGGTTGCCGCAGCGATCACCCGCTGTTTGCCGGTGAAGAAAAAGAACGCCGTGGTGAACACCAGCGGAATCATCGAGCCGCCGAGAAAACCTTGCAGCGCCCGAAAAGCAATCATGCTCTGGATGTTCCAGGCGATGCCGCAGAGCAGGCTGGCGAGGGTGAAGCCGACCGCCGAAGCGCAGAACAACCAGCGCGTGGAGAACACGCGCGACAGCCAGCCCGACAGCGGAATCACGATGATTTCGGCGATCAGGTAACTGGTCTGCACCCACGCGGTTTCATCGGTACCGGCGGACAGCCCACCGCCGATATCGCGCAGCGACGCCGAGACGATCTGGATATCCAGCAGCGCAATGAACATGCCGATGCACATGGTCGCGAAGGCGAATACCTTGGTCGCGGTCGCCATGTCCGCCGCGTTGAATGGCTGCGCCGGGGCGGTGAGGGTGGTGCTCATGGCGCGACGGCCACGGCGCTGGTTTCCGGTTGCGCACGGGTGTCGACTTCTGCCGTTACCGAGAGGCCCGGACGCAAGTGACCGAGCACGCCGTCAGCCGGGTCGAGGAGGATCCGTACCGGCACCCGCTGGACGATTTTGGTGAAGTTGCCGGTGGCGTTTTCCGGCGGCAGCACGCTGAACTGCGAGCCGGTCGCGGGGGCGAGGCTGTCGAGGCGACCGTGGAATTCCTGGCCGGAGAGCACGTCGGCACGGATGCTTACGCGCTGCCCGGGTTTCATCCGCGCCAATTGGTCTTCCTTGAAGTTGGCATCGACCCACAAGCCGCTGGCCGGCACCACTGACAACTGCTGTGAACCGGCCTGCGCATAGGCGCCAACCCGTGCGCGGCGATTGCCGATCACCCCATCGAACGGTGCGCGCAGTTCGGTGTAGCCGAGGTTCAGTTGCGCCAGATCACGTTCGGCCCGGGCTTGTTGAAGGGCGGCGCGGGCCTGTAGTTTCTGGGTGTCGATCACCGCCAGTTGGCGTTGCGCGGCGAGCAGTTCGGCCTGGGCGCGGGCACTGAGGGCTTGCGCTGTTTTGAAGGTCGCGTCGGCGCGTTGTGCGCTTTCCACCGACACCGCATTGGTCGTCACCAGGCGTTTGTAGCGCGCGTTGTCATCCCGCGAGCGTGCGGTTTCTGCGCCAGCGGCGTCGATGCCGGCGCGGGCCTGACCGATCACCGCTTGTTGCAGTTGTTCGGTGGCGTCGAGGTTGGCCAGCAGTGCTTCTTCGGCGGCAACGGCGCCTTCGGCCTTGGCGAGGTTGGCGCGATAGTCGCGGGCGTCGAGGCGGATCAGCACATCGCCGGCCTTCACGTGCTGATTGTCGCTGACCAGCACTTCGTCGATGTAACCGGCGACTTTCGGGCCGATCACCGTGACGTCGCCACCAATATAGGCATCGTCGGTTTCTTCAAGAAAACGCCCTGTGCCCCACCAGTGCACGGCGTAGACCCCGGCGAAGATCAGCGCGAGCAATCCTGCGCCCGGAAGCAAAACGCGTTTAAGCAGGGGCGGCTTGGTCTTTACCACAACAGGTTCGAGGGTGGGCATGCTGGTCATGGCGGATTACCTGCGTAAGCGGATCGTTATTACGGCTGTAATATGACGTAGGTAATATTTAGTGGCAAATTATTTCTGGTGCCAATCGTCAGTTGTTCACTTGAGCCAGTGGCCCGGTGTGCTGCCGGTCATGGTTTTGAAGAAGGCGATGAAAGCGCTGTCGCTGGCAAAACCCGATTCGAACGCGCAGTAACTCAGGCTGCGCCCGGTGGCGAGCAATTCCATCGCGCGCATCAAGCGCCACTGCTGGCGCCATTGCTGATAACTCATGCCGGTTTCGCGCTGGAAGATTCGCCCGATGGTGCGGCTGCTGGCGCCGACCTGCTGCTCCAGTACTTGCAACTCTGGAGGCAGACGTTCAGGCGTTTTCAACAGTGGTGCCAGGCGCTTGTCCTGAGGTAACGGCAGCAGCATCGGTTGCTGCGCCGCTTCAGCGATTTCGCTCAGACACAGGCCGAGCAGGTGGGAGAGTTTGCCCTGCTGCCAATCGCTGGCGAAATCCGCCAGCGCCATCGGTTCCAGCACCGCACGCAACAACGGGCTGACTTCAATCACGCAGACCTGCTGCGGCAATGCGCTGCACAGCTCGGGGATCAAGTAGATCGAGCGGTAGTCGACGCTCTGTTGCATCACCGCGCGATGGCTAACACCCGGTGGAATCCACGCCGCCCGCGACGGCGGCAGCAGGCACAGTTGCTGCGCCAGGGTAATTCGCGTGCAGCCTTGGCGCGTGTACAGCAGTTGTCCGCGTTGATGGCGGTGCAAGCCGGAGTCGTGATCGCTCAAAGTCGAGGCTATGCCAATCACCGGTGCCTGAAAGCGATCTGCGTCAAACGTTGCGTGGGCATCAAGCCAGGCCATGGGTTGTCCGATTTCAGCGATTAGTTGGCAGGGTTCGGATAATACGTCACTCACCGATTCTTAAACTCCTCGGCGGTTTATGCGAGGAGTGATGAAGAATGAACAACAGACATTTTCTGTGGCGGGCGATTGCGTTGCTGATGTTTCCGCAGATCGCGCAAACCCTGTACAGCCCGGCGCTCGGTGATATCGGGCGGGTGTTTAACGTTGGCCCGCAAGCCGCCGCGCAGACGTTGTCGGTGTATTTCCTCGCGTTTGCCGTCGGAGTGGTGGTGTGGGGGCGTTTATGTGATCGCATCGGTCGGCGCCCGGCGATGCTCGCAGGCCTGGCAATCTATGCGATTGCCACGCTTTTAGGCCTGCGGGTCGGCAGTTTCAACGGCTTGTTACTGGCGCAGATGTTGGCGGCCTTCGGTGCGGCGGTGGGTTCGGTGGTCACGCAGACCGTGTTGCGCGACCGCTTTAAAGGCGCCGAACTGGCGCAGGTGTTTTCCTTGGTGGGCATCGCGCTGGCGGCCAGCCCGGCGCTCGGCTTGTTCAGCGGCGCCAGTCTGGTTCAGGTTTTCGGTTATCGCGGTGTGCTTGGCGCGTTGCTGTTGCTGGCAACGCTGTTGTGGCTGTGGAGCTGGTACACCCTGGCGGAAACCCGGACAGCGCCAACCGGCCATGTCGGTTTGTTCGAAACCCTCGGGCGCATGTTGCATGACCCAGGAATCTGGCGCTCGGCGCTGTGGATCGCCTCGTTCAACGTGGCGTTGTTCAGTTATTACAGCCTCGCTCCGTTCATGTTTCAGCGGTTGGGCGTCAGTGCCAGCGCTTTCGGTTACAGCGGCGTGATCCTCGCGCTGGGCTCAGGTTTTGGCGCATGGCTGAACCGGCGCTTATTGACGGTCGGGTTCAAGGCATTGCAGTTGATTCGCCTCGCGGCTGGCATCGCCTTGCTTGGTGGTGTGGGCGTGTGGTCGCTGCAGGGCAGTGTCGCGTTCGTGCTGCCGATGCTGCTGGTGGTGTTGGCGTTTGGCCTGGCGATCCCGAACATTCTCGGTTCGGCCCTGGCCGATTACGCTGATCGATTGGGCACTGCCGGGGCGTTGTTGGGCTTGATGTATTACCTGCTGATCGGCGCGGGGCTGATGCTCGCCGGCTGGTTTCAGGCCCTCGGGGAAACCCTGATAACGTGCAGCGCCGTGGCCTTGCTGCTGACAATAAAGCCAGGCAAAGCAATTGTTTAAGAAATGTAAGCGCTGTAGGAAGCGTCTTGCTTTTGTGTGGGATGGCTCCGACTATCACGATCATTGATGACATGGCATTACGCCATTTGATGATCGCAAGGAAGTTGCGTGCCGTTTCCGTTTCGCGCTGTTTTTCGCCGTGGTTCCCCGCTTTGCCCGCTGCTGTCGGCCTTTGTGTTGAGTGTCTGTGCCTCCTCGATTGAAGCTGCCGAACCTGTCGCGCCGGGCCAGGAAGTGCTGCGCCAGCAGCAACAGCAGCAGCGCGATCTGCAACAACTGCAACTTGAGCAAAGAAAGCGGCAACTGGAACGCGGCGCGTTCGGCCCGGCGCCGGTCACCCCGGCCATCCCGCCAACCGTCACCGCCGATGAACGTTGCTGGCCGTTGAGCGGTGCGCGCATCGGCGGCGTCACGCTGATCGACAGCGACAAACTCAACGCGCAGATCAAACCGCTGCTGGCGCCGTGCATGGGCGTCGGCCAGATCAATCATCTGCTGGCGACCATCACCGCGATCTACGTCGACAAGGGCTATATCGCCAGCCGCCCGTATTTGGTCAGTGCACCGGCAGCGGGGCAGTCGCTGGATATCCGCATTGACGAAGGTTACATCGAGTCCATCGAACTGGCCGATCAGAGCCAGCCGGTGTCGCTCGGGGGCGCGTTTCCAAACATGCTCGGCGAGCCGCTGAATCTGCGCGATCTGGAGCAGGGCCTCGATCAACTCAATCGCCTGCGCTCGATCGATCTCACCGCCGACATCGCCCCCGGCAGCCAGCCCGGCGCCTCGCGGATCATCCTGCGGTCGCGCACCGCCGCGCATTCGCGCTGGGCCTTGAACGCGGGGTTCGACAACCTCGGCAGCGCCAGCACTGGACGTGATCGCGACACCGTCAGCCTGAGCCTCGACAGCCCACTGCAACTCAACGACTTGTTAAGTCTCAGCGCCAGCGACACCCTCAATCAGGGTGAC
Source organism: Pseudomonas sp. Mb7 (assembly GCF_054790525.1). Taxonomy (NCBI): domain Bacteria; kingdom Pseudomonadati; phylum Pseudomonadota; class Gammaproteobacteria; order Pseudomonadales; family Pseudomonadaceae; genus Pseudomonas; species Pseudomonas sp. Mb7. The sequence goes on along the minus strand of NZ_CP186501.1, from coordinate 3,498,057 downwards.
CGCTACAGCCGCAATGCCAGCCTGTATTACGCGATCCCCTACGGCTACTGGACCTACAGCGTGTTCGCGAGCCACGCCGAATATCGTGCGCCGTTCAAACTGCCGAGCGTGACCTTTCACAGCACTGGCATCACCGATCAGGTCAGCCTGCGCGCCGACCGTGTGTTGTGGCGCGACCAGAGTCGTCAGCTCAGCGCCAACCTGCAACTGGCGCACAAGGATGTCGACAGCTACTTGCAAGACGTTCGCCTCGGTATTCAAAGCCCGACTCTGACCGTCGCCGAAGCCGGGCTCAATCTGTTCTGGCTCGACCGCGCGGTGTGGAACCTTGACGTCAATTACGCCCAAGGCCTGCACTGGTTTGGCGCCGACGATGACTCACAACATCAGATCAACAACCTGCCCAGGGCGCAGTTTCGCAAATACCGCGCCGGCCTCAGTCAGTGGCGCAATGGTCAGCTTGGCGCGCAGGCATGGCAATGGCAGAGCCAGTTCAACGTGCAATACAGCCCGGACCCGTTGCCAGCCATCGAACAGCTGCTCGGCACCGACGACTCGGCGGTGCGCGGCTATCGGGTCAGCAGTGCCTCCGGCGCCAGCGGCGCGATCTGGCGCAACACCTTGCGCCTGCCGCTGCGCAGCGAGTGGCCGCTGCAGATCACCCCGCGGGTGGGCCTCGACCACGGCTGGATCAAGGCCGATCACGGTGCTCAGGGGCAACGCCTGAGTGGTGCCAGTGTCGGCCTGAATCTGGGCTGGAAGAACCTGCAAGTGGACGTCGACTACCAACGCGCCCTCAACACGCCGAACGGTCTGCAGCACGAGCCTGAAACCTGGCTGATGCGGGTGGGCCTGCAAATCTGAACAACGCAGTGAATAAACAGCCGTCGGATCTGAGCGCGTCAGCCACGGCCGAGACTAAACGCGCAACGTGATGCCGTACTCACATGGAGACGTTTTTATGCCAGCACACACTTTTGCTTTTCATCTTTCGCCTCGGGGCAAATTGCGCTGGGCGATTGCCAGCCTGTTCTTCGCCGTGCACCTGCCGAGCGCGCTCGCCGGCGGTGTCGTGGTCGCACCGGGACCCGGCGGCACCGCGCAATTGCAGACCCAGGGCGGTGTGCCCATCGTCAACATCGTCGCGCCCAACGGTTCGGGCCTGTCGCACAACCAGTTCCTCGACTACAACGTCGACCGCCAAGGCCTGGTGCTGAACAACGCCTTGCAGGCCGGGCAATCGCAACTAGCCGGGCAACTGGCGGCTAACCCGCAATTGCAAGGGCAGGCGGCGAGCGTGATCCTCAACGAAGTGATCAGCCGCAATCCTTCCGCCATCAATGGCGCGCAGGAAATCTTCGGCCGGCCCGCCGATTATGTGCTGGCCAACCCTAACGGCATCTCGGTCAATGGCGGTAGTTTCATCAATACGCCGAATGCCAGTCTGGTGGTCGGTCGCCCGGAATTGAACGACGGCAAACTGCAAAGTCTGAACAGCCGCGATGCCAGCGGTCAGTTGCAGATTCAGGGCGGTGGCCTGCGCAACGGCGAGGGCTCGATCAACCTGATCGCGCCGCGTATCGACAGTCAGGGCGCGATCACTGCACGCGATCAGTTGAACCTCACGGTCGGGCGCAATCAGGTCGACTACGCCAGCGGCCAGGTGAAAACTGTTGATCCGGCGGGCAACACCGGCGATCAACGCATCGACGCCAGCCTGTTCGGCGCGATGCAGGCCGGTCGCATCAATATTGTCAGCACCGCCGAAGGTGCAGGCGTGCGGGTGGGCGCGGTGCAAGTCGCCGGGCGTGACGGCGTGCAGATTCGTTCGGCCGGTGACTTGAGTGTCAGCGGTGAAGCCGTGGCCAACAGCCTCGACGTGACCCGCGCCGGTATCCGCAGTAGTCAGGGCGACGTCGGCTTGCACAGCGGCAAGGATCTGACGTTGGCTGCCACCGATGTTGGCGGCCGCGACGTCACGCTCGATGCCAAACGCAACCTGACCCTGTCGACGGTCGAAAGCCGCAAGCTTCAGGAAAAGCGCGAAAATTGGAACAACAGCACCATCGGCATCACCTGGGAAACCTACGACCGTACCCAGACCGATAGCGAATCCCGTCAGCACGGCAGCCAGATCATTGCCAGCCGCGACGCCAAACTTGCCTCCGGCAAAGACACCGAACTGAAAGCCGCCAAAGTCGAAGCGGCGAACAATCTCGATGTACGAAGCGGCGGCGACTTGCGCCTGACCGCCGCCACTGAAAGCCACACGCAAACCGATAAAGGCAACCACCGCAAACATCTGTGGAAAGCCGACTGGAACAGCAGCAGCGAAGAACAGCGCAGCGTCACCAGCCAGTTGAAGGCTGGCAATATCGCCCTGCAAACCGCCGCGCTGTTGCGCTCCGAAGGCGCTGAGTTGAGCAGCGCCGGCGACCTGCAACTGGCCGGCCAACAAGTGGAAATCGCCACCGCCACACGGACTAATCGCAGCAGCGACAATCGCTATTCGGGTGATTTGGTCGGCGGTGGTTTCTTCGGCAAGACCGGCGATGCCGACAAGGGCAAGACCCAGCATCAGGGCAGCAAAATCAACGCCAGCGGCAAACTGATCGTCAAGGCTGACGACGTGCGCATCAGCGGCAGCCAGGTGCGTGGCCGCACCGACGCCAGCGTGATTAGCGACAAGGGTTCGCTGGTGATCGATGGTGTGCAGGACACCTCGCACAGCAACAACCACGACAAGGACAGCAAATTCTTCGGCATTACTAAGGACGAGTCGCGGCAGAACAGTAAAGACAGCAGCACCGTGCGCAGCGAACTGGTGTCCGACAGCAACCTCGAGCTCAAGAGCGCCAAGGACATCGAGGTGGCTGGCTCGACGGTCAAGGCTGACGGTGCGCTGACAGCCGACGCGGCAGGCGACGTCAATGTGCACTCTGCACAGAACACTCACGACAGCACTGACACCACGCAAACCCGTGGCTTCGATGCGTACGCCAAAGAGCAAACGCCAGAGCAGTATCGCGCCGGGATTCATTACGAGGACAAACAGCAAACGGTTACTCGCAACGACGTCACCCAGCAGGGCTCCAGCCTCAGCGGTGGCAGTGTGCAGGTGAAGGCGGGCGGTGACGTTACGCTCAAAGGCGCAGAGGTGAAATCCACCGCTGGCGACACGACGTTGAGCGGCAAAAACGTGTCGTTGCTGGCCGAAACTGACAGTCATAAAACCTCCACCGACACCTCCAGCACCGGCGGTGGTTTCTACTACACCGGCGGTCTCGACCGTGCTGGCAGCGGCGTCGATTTCGCCCACAGCACGGCGCAGGATTCCACCAGCAAAACCACCGCGCGATCCACCAGTGTGCAGAGCAGCGGCGGCCTGACGATCAATGCCGACAAACTCGCTACCGAAGGTGCACAACTCAAGGCCGGCAACGGTCTGAACGTCGCCGCCAACGAGATCGACAACCGTGCGGCCAGCAACACTGACAGCAGCACGCATAGCGAGAGCAACTGGTCGGCGGACATCGGCGCCAACGTCGAATACAAAGACATTGCTCGGCCGATCGCCGGCGCGGTCAAGGATGTGCTCAACGGCAAGGTGCCGGACAAGGACGCACTGGCCAATCTCGGTCAGCCGAATGTCGGTATCGACGTTGCGGTCGGTCACGGCAGCGCCAGCAAAACCGAGCAGAGCAGCAACGCTGTGGTCAGCCGTTTTGACGGCGGCACTGTCGATGTGAAAACCACCGGCACGCTGCACGACCAAGGCACCCAGTACAACGCCAGCGCCGGCCAAGTGAACATCAGCGCAGACCAACTGCTTGCCGACGCTGCGAGCAACACGCACAACAGCAGCGCGAACGCGGTGGATGCCAAGGTCGATGTGCGCGTCTACACCAAGACCGGTGAAGACGTGAATGTCGCCGGCAGTGGCGCGGGTGGCAGCAGTGCGTCGAGCAAGGACAACTCCAGCGCGGTGGTTGGCGGTTACGCCGGCAGCCAGGGTGTGAACATCAAGGTCGGCGGCGATGCGCAGTTCGAAGGCAGCCGTTTCAATGGCGGGCAGGGCGGTGTGAGCATCAACACCGGCGGTGATCTGGCGCTGAATCAGGCCAACGACCGCCAGAGCAACAATGACAGCAGCTTGCGCGGCACTGGCTCGCTGACGGTCGGCACTTTGCCGGAGACCGATGGCACCAACGTCGATCTCGGCGCCGGTTTCCAGCTCGATCACACCGGCAAGCAAAGCACTGATACCCAGGCTCACGTTGCGAGCATCAGCGGCAACGGTCCGGTGCAGTTGAGCAGCGGCGGCAATCAGCTGCAGCAAGGCACGAAAATCGACAGCGCTGGCGCCATCGATCTGCACGCCGACGGCAAACTTGATCTGCAAGCAGCCACCGACACCCACACCGCCAGCGGCAGTAATCTCGGCGGTGGTTTGAAGGGCGGCGGCAGCAAAACCAGCAGCGAGAAGAGTCGTGATCAGGGCGGCAATCTGAGCGGCAATTTCAATATCGGTCGGGTCCACGAGCAGTCGCAGACCCTCACCGGTGGCCAACTCAACAGCCAGAACGGCATCGTCTTGAGCGGTGATTCGATTCACCTGCAAGGCACGCAAGTCAGCGCACCGACCGTCAGCATCGACGCGCAGAAGGGCGGCTATGTGCAGGAATCGGCGCAGTCCACCGACCACCGCAATAACTGGAATGTCGCGCTCAACGCCGGCGGCAACCTGAGCAGCAAAACCCCGACCGCCGCAGATGAGAAGGCCAGCAGCGATCACGGTTTCAATGCTGGGGCGAAAGTCGGTGTGGATTACTTGCAAGGCAGCACCCAGCAGAACAGCCAGATCAAGGCTGACAGCGTGGTGTTGAACAGCGCCGCTGATGCACAGCTGGCGGGTGCGCGGATCGACGCGAAAACTGTCAGCGGCAAGGTCGCGGGTGATTTGACCGTCGAGAGCCGTCAAGACTCGAGCAACCACGCCAAGGTCGATGTCGATCTGGGCCTGACCGCGAAGAAAAACCCGCCGAGCGACAAGGAGAAACTTGCCGGCACCGATTACAAGCCGACATTGAAAGCGCAGGGCGAGTATGCGCATAAGGACGGCGTGGCGCAGGCCTCCGGGATCAGTGCCAACCAAAGCGTGAGTCTCGCGGTCGGTGGCGCCACGCAACTGACCGGCGCGCAGATTTCGGCGACGCAAGGGAAGGTCGATCTGGGTGGTTCGAAGGTCAGCAGCACGGATCTGAGTAACCGTGACTACGGCGTGAAAGCGGGCCTTGATCTGCCACATAAAGCCGAGGAAAACGCACCGAAGGTTTCCCTGGAAAACGGCAACCTGAAAGTCGGCCCGGTTACCCTTAGCGGGCATCTGGACACCCAGACCCTGCAAGCCGGGATCGACGAAAAAGGCTGACTCACTGGCCAGTGATGGATGCACTTGAACCCGCATCCACCACCAAACCCTGTGGGAGCGAGCCTGCTCGCGAAAGCGTCCATCCAGTCAATGCAATGAGTGACTTATGTACCGCCTTCGCGAGCAGACTCGCTCCCACTTTGGTTTTGCGCCGGGCGTTAAAACTCGACTATCTTGCGCCTCTTAAATGCCATGGAGGCAAACAATGAAAATAGCATCCGCCGTTTTACTCGGGACTTTGCTGATCACTCAAACATCCGTGTCCTTCGCGGATAACAGCAATGGCAAAAATCTCTATTCGCAGCGCTGCGCTGTGTGCCACGGCGCCGATATAAAGGGCACCGGGCCGCTGGCGCACAAAAGCAATCCGCCCACACCTGACCTGACAACCTCCGCGTTCAAAAAACGCCTGAATGAATACCCGGGCGTGATTGTGTCGTCGATCATCCTTCGCCCGAACGGCAACCTGATACCGAAAACGTTGCAGGAGAACGGCGTAAAGATACCGCCGCATGCCTGGAGCGTTAAGGATCTGCGCGATCTGCATGAGTACATGAGTGGGGTGATTTCGATAAAACGCTGAGCTGCACAGGTGACCCGGACGGTCGGTCGAGGAATCCATTGCTTCGCCTTAATAGGAAGCATTACTATTCATGCCCCTTTCCTCAGCACGCCGCCAAAACCCCCATGCGTCCCCGCAGACCCGGCTTTTTCGAGCACTACGAAGAGTTGATCGGCACCTGGACTCGTCGCCTGCGCAATCGCGCGCAGGCCGAGGATCTGGCGCACGACACCTTTGTGCGGGTGCTTGAGTCCGATTCGGCAGCGGTGCAGCAGCCACGGGCGTATTTGCACCAGACCGCGCGCAATATCGCGGTCGACGGTTATCGGCGTGAGGATCGGCGCGGCGCTATGGAGTCGCAGGACATCGATCACAGTGAGTCGTCAATCGGCGACCCTGAGCATTACATGCATGCGATTCAGTTGGCCGATTCCATCGAACGGGCGCTCGCTGAATTGCCGATCAACTGCCGCAAAATTTTCGTCTGGCAGAAGATCGAAGGCCTGACTCAGGCGGAAATCGCCGAACGCCTGGGGCTGTCCAAGAACATGGTGGAAAAGTATATGATCCGCACCCTGCGCCATCTGCGTGATCGACTGGACGGTTTGCAATCGTGAATGTGCATCATGGCAAAAAGATCGCAGCCTTCGGCAGCTCCTACAGGGGGCTGTGTGTCTTTATATTCCCAGCCCAACAGGACATTCCATGATGGAGACGCGTGATTGCGCGTGCGGGCAAACAACGGTGCGCGATGACGCGGCTCGCTGGTTTGTGCGTTTGCAGGAGCCGGCCGTCAGTGCCGACGAGCAGCAGCGCTTTGACGCCTGGCTGAATGAACATCCGCAGCACCGTGACGAATTTCAGTTGCTGCAGGGCTTGTGGTCGGCGGCCGATCTGCTCCCGGCGCCACGCCTCAAAGCCCTCGCTGAAACCCCGCCGAACCGTCGCCAACGCCGTCCGTTGTTGCGTTATGCCGTGGCTGCGAGTGTGCTGGCGGTGGCGCTCGGGCTGGGCTTGTTCAGTGGCTTGAATCATCCGGGCGGCTACAGCGCCGAGTTCGCCACGGCGTTGGGCGAGCGCAAACATGTGGCACTGCCGGACGGTTCGGTGATCGATTTGAACAGCCGCAGCCGCTTGCAGGTGCGCTTTGAACAGGATCGGCGGCTGATCGAGTTAAGTGAAGGTGAGGCGATGTTCAGCGTCGCTCACGACACCTCGCGACCGTTCGTGGTCGAGGCCGGCAGCGGCAAGGTTACGGTCACTGGCACGCGTTTCGATGTGCGCCGCGACGTCACGCAAACCCGCGTGGCGGTTGAGCAGGGCACAGTGAAAGTGCAGGGGCGTGATGCGCCGGACAATCAATTCATCAACCTGACCGCCGGCCTCGGCACCTCTGTCGATGCACACGGTAAAGTCGCCGCCGCCTACTCGGTCAATCCAGCAGAACTGACGGCATGGCGCAGCGGCAAACTGGTGTTCAACAACGCCAGCCTCAGCGAAGTCGCGGCCGAAGTGTCGCGCTATCGTGAGAAGCCGTTGACCGTGACCAACCCGGCAGTGGCCAGTCTGCGTCTGACCAGCGTGTTCAAATCCGACAACACCGATGCCTTGCTCAAAGCCTTGCCGAGCATCCTGCCGGTGGCCGTTCGCACCCTTGCCGATGGCAGTCAGGAAATAATCTCAAAATAAAATTCAGGTTTTTTTCGAGTTCAGCGTCTTCCTGTACAACTGCAACTGGTTTGCATTAACAGCCGCACACTCTTGCGATTCACAGGACTACGTACGACGTGAAGAACACCCCTGCCAACAACAAAAAATCCCCTTGGCTGCCGCTGGCTCTTGCGCTGGCGGTCAACGCTGGCATGCCGCTGGCGTTCGCCGGTGAAGCCATTCATATCCGTGCGCAGCCACTGGGCCAGGCCCTGAGCGAACTGGGCCAGCAGACATCGCTGCAGGTGTTTTTCAGCCCGGATCTGGTCGCCGGCAAACAGGCCCCGGCGGTCGATGGTGATATCTCCCCGGAGCAGGCGCTGCGCCAATTGCTGCAGGGCAGTGGTCTGGATTATCAGATCAACGAAGGTTCGGTGACGCTGTCGCCTGCCGCAACCTCCACCGCCAGCAACGGCCCGTTGGAACTGGGCGTGACCGACATCAAAGTGGTCGGTGACTGGCTAGGCGATGCCAACGCCGCCGTGGTGCAGAACCACCCCGGCGCGCGCACGGTGATCCGCCGCGAAGCGATGGTTGAACAGGGCGCAATGAACGTCAGTGACGTGCTCAAGCGTGTGCCGGGCGTGCAGGTGCAGGACTCCAACGGCACCGGCGGCAGTGACATTTCCCTCAATGTCGGCGTGCGCGGTCTGACTTCGCGTCTGTCGCCGCGCTCCACCGTGCTGATCGATGGCGTGCCGGCGGCGTTTGCCCCATACGGCCAGCCGCAACTGTCTATGGCGCCGATTTCCTCGGGCAATCTTGACAGCATCGACGTGGTACGCGGCGCCGGTTCGGTGCGTTATGGGCCGCAAAACGTCGGCGGCGTGATCAACTTCGTCACCCGGGCGATCCCGGAAAAAGCCACCGGTGAAATCGGCACCACCCTGGAAACCACCCAGTACGGTGGCTGGAAACACATCGACACCGCGTTCCTCGGCGGCACCGCCGACAATGGCATGGGCGTGGCGTTGCTGTATTCCGGCGTCAACGGTAACGGTTACCGCGAGCGCAACAACGGCAACGACATCGACGACGTGTTGCTCAAGACGCACTGGGCGCCGACCGATCAGGACGATTTCAGCCTCAACTTCCACTACTACGACGCCACGGCCGACATGCCCGGCGGTCTGACGCAGAAGCAGTACGACGCCAAACCGTACGACTCGGTGCGTGACTACGACCAATTCACCGGTCGGCGCAAAGACGTGTCGTTCAAGTGGATCCGTCAGATCGACGAGCGCACCCAAGCAGAAATTCTCACCTATTACACCGACAGTTTCCGTGGCAGCACCATTGCCGCCCGCGACCAGAAAACCCTCAGCTCCTACCCGCGTTCCTACTACACCCTCGGCATCGAGCCACGAGTCTCGCGGGTATTCGATGTCGGCCCGACCACTCAGGAAGTCAGTGTCGGTTATCGCTACCTGAAAGAGGCGATGCACGAATCGTCGAGCCGCGTGGCGCTGGTCAACAACCAGCCGGTGCTCACGCCGACCTCCGACGGCCATGTGTTCCAGGACCGCACGGGTGGCACCGAGGCCAACTCGGTCTACCTCGACAACAAGATCGACGTCGGCAACTGGACTATCACTCCCGGCATTCGCTTCGAACACATCAGCACCGACTGGCATGACCGCGCCGTGCTCGACACGGCCGGTAAACCGGTGCAGGCGAAAAACCGCAGCATCGAGAGCAACGAACCGTTGCCGGCGCTGAGCGTGATGTATCACCTGTCGGACGCCTGGAAACTGTTCGCCAACTACGAAACTTCGTTCGGCAGCTTGCAGTATTTCCAGCTCGGCCAGGGTGGTTCGGGGGATCAGACCGCCAACGGTCTGGAGCCGGAAAAGGCCAAGACCTACGAAATCGGCACGCGCTACAACGACGATGTGTGGGGCGGGGAAGTGACGCTGTTCTACATCGACTTCGATGACGAGCTGCAATACATCAGCAACGATGTCGGCTGGACGAATCTCGGCGCGACCAAGCACCAGGGCCTTGAAGCGTCGGTGCATTACGACATGGCGGCGCTCGATCCACGTCTAGACGGTTTGACCGCCAACGCTGGTTTCACCTACACCCGTGCGACCTACGAAGGTGAGATTCCGGGCTTCAAGGGCCGTGATCTGCCGTTCTATTCGCGGCAGGTGGCGACCGTCGGGTTGCGTTACGACATCAACCGCTGGACCTACAACATCGACGGTTTCGCTCAGTCGAAACAGCGCTCGCCGGGTACCGGTGTGAATGCCGACGGCAGTTTCAACGGCAACTACATCACCGATGGCACGGCAGATGGGCAATATGGCGACATCCCGGGTTACGTGACCTGGAACGTGCGTGGGGGTTATGACTTCGGGCCGCAGGTGTCGAATTTGAAACTGGGCGCCGGGGTGAAGAACATCTTCGACAAGCAGTACTTCACTCGCTCCAGCGACAACAACTCGGGGATGTATGTCGGCGCGCCGCGCACGTTCTTTGTGCAGGCCAGTGTCGGCTTCTAAAGCATAAGATCAAAAGATCGCAGCCTGCGGCAGCTCCTACATTGGAATGCGTTCCTGTAGGAGCTGCCGCAGGCTGCGATCTTTTGCTTCAGACTTTCAGGACTTTGCCGCCGATGGCCACTGCCACCAACAGCACCGCCATCAAGCCAAAGGCAAAACTCAAACTGCTGGCATGCGCTACAAAACCGATCACCGCCGGCCCGGCCAGAATCCCTGCATAACCCAGCGTGGTAATGGCCGGCACCGCGATGCTCTCCGGCATCACCGTTTGCTTGCCCACTGCCGTGTACAGCACTGGCACGATGTTCGAGCAACCAGCGCCGACCAACGCGTAACCGACCAGCGCCGCTTCCCAGCTTGGCGCGAATGTCGCCAGAAACAGGCCGGCCGCTGCCAACAGACCACCAAACAAAATGATCCGTGTTGCACCGACCATCCGCACAATCCGGTCACCCAGCAAACGTCCGGCGGTCATGGTCAATGCAAACGCCGCATAACCCAGCCCTGCGTACGCCGTGTCGATCCCGCGTTCCTGCGCCAGAAACACCGCACTCCAGTCCAGCGCCGCGCCTTCAGTCAGGAACACGATGAAGCACATCCCGCCGATAAACAGCACGATGCCGTGAGGGATGGCGAATGCCGGTCCGGAGCTTTCACTGCCGTAGGGCAGCATGTGCGGCACGCATTTGAACAATGCCGCGATCAGCATGACAACCACCACCAGCATGGCGGCCAGTGGCGTCAAACCCAGGCCGAGCAAGGCACTGACACCCGCCGCGCCGACAATCCCGCCGAGACTGAACAAGCCGTGGAAACCCGACATCATGTTCTTGCCGCTGGCGCGCTCGACGATCACCGCTTGCAGGTTTACCGTCGAATCCACCGTGCCGAGGCCGGCGCCGAACATGAACAGCGTGGCGATCAACGCCGGTATCGACGACACCGTAGCCAGCAACGGCAGCGCCGCGCAGATCAACAAGGTGCCGCCGGTAGCGACGCGCCGACAGCCAAACCGTGTGGCCAGAATCCCCGCTAGCGGCATCGCCAGAATCGAACCGACCCCCAGGCACAACAGCAATAACCCCAGCGTGCCTTCATCCAGTCCGGCCCGCGCCTTGGCATACGGCACCAGCGGCGCCCACGCGGCGATGCCGAGTCCGGCGATGAAAAAGGCGATGCGCGTGGACATCTGTTGCAGGCGTCCGGGGACGAAAGTGTCTTGGGGGTTGAGGCTGGTCATATCGATCCTTGGCAAAAAACTTCGCGTCCCCGAAGGACAGTGATTCAGCGACGAGGTTCGATCGCCGGCCATTCGGGGAAGTACAGACAACATCCTACCCTGTGGGAACAGAGACTCACCAATAAGCGGTCATGCACATCCCCCTGTGGGAGCGAGCCTGCTCGCGAAGGCGCAGTGTCAGCTGAAAAATATATCGACTGACACACTGCATTCGCGAGCAGGCTCGCTCCCACAAGGGATTGCGTTTTACAGTGGCCTTCTTCGGCGACAGGGGCAAACACTGATGACGCAATTCTACGATGCACGCGGCAATATCTATGGCGTGATCTCGCCCACCAAATTACGCGAGGCGGGCATCGATTTGCCATCCGGCGCCACCGAATGCGCCTCGTCGCGTCAGTCCTGGAGCGAAGCAGCAATCAAACTCTGCTGTGACTGGCCCGAAGGCCAGCGCCCGGCAAACAGCAAATCCCACCGCAGCGACGGCCTGCTGATCGGACCGTTCCAGACGTCGCCGCCATTCGACGTGCTGATCGTCAACACCGACGGCACCCTCGCCGAGCGCAGTGGCAACGGCCTGACGATTTTCTCTCAAGCGCTGACCGAGCAAGGCTTGATGCCGGAGGAGGGTGCGTTGGTGCGCGTGCATCACGACAAGGGTGACGCCGTGGAGACCTCGGTGAAACCGGCCGAAGTCGAAGGCGTTGAAGGTTTCTGGCTTGATCTCGGCCAACCGCGATTCGGGCCGGATGCCGTGGGCGCGCAGGTGGTTGAGAGCCTTCAGTTCAACGGTCGGGACGTGAGCCACGTCGCGCCCTTGGCACAACTTGATTGCGAGTGGGCGCACAGCCAGTTCGTGCGCATCGGCAACCCGCATTGCGTAACCCTGCTCGCCGACGAAGCGGCGTTGCCGAGCAACGAGCCGATGCGTGAATCCCCCCTGAGCGAAGGGTTGACTGCAATCGCCTACGCCATGCCCACCGGTGGCGGTGATCCGTGCCCGGCGGGCGTCAATCTGCAATGGGCGGTGCTGGAGTCGCCGCAGCGAATCCTCGCCCGGGTGTTCGAGCGTGGCGAAGGGCCGACGGCTTCATCCGGGACCAGCGCCAGTGCGGTGGCTTGCGCGGCGTGGCGAGTGGGTTGGGTCGCGGCGGGAGAAGTGCAAGTGGTCATGCCCGGTGGCACGGCGCCGATTTTGCTGGAAGAGGCGGACGGAGAATTAGTGCGGGTCAGATTGTTTGGTACGGCGCGGCTGATGGGCTGAATTCAAAACCGCCATCGCTGGCAAGCCAGACTCCCACAGGGTTTTGTGGTGAACACAAATAGTATGTTCAAACACATAACCCTGTAGGAGTGAGCCTGCTCGCGATAGCGGAAATACATTCAACATAATATCGCCTGATACACCGCTATCGCGAGCAGGCTCACTCCTACAGTGGATAGTGGCTGTACTCAGTTTTGTGTTCAGCATCAAACCCTGTGGGAGTCTGGCTTGCCAGCGATGGGGCCATCGGCCTCAACACAAGTCTCAGCTCAGCGCGGTACTGAATTCCACCACCGGCATCTGCCGCTTCATCAACACCTTGCCGCCACGAATCGAATACAACGGCAGCCCCTGACTACGAATTACCTCGTAATCGCTGTCCGCCGACAGAATCAGCAGATTCGCCGGACGCCCCTGTTCCAGGCCGTAACGCTCACCCAGGTGCATCGCTTTGGCACTGTTGTCGGTGACCAGATCCAGCGCACTTTGCAGGTTGCGGTAACCGAGCATGTGGCAAATATGCAGCCCCGCCTCAAGCACTCGCAGAATGTTGCCGTTGCCCAGCGGATACCACGGGTCGACGATGGAATCCTGACCGAAACACACGTTCATGCCGGCTTCGAGCAGCTCATTCACGCGGGTCACGCCACGGCGTTTGGGAAAGTTGTCGAAGCGCCCTTGCAGGTGAATGCTCTCGGTCGGGCAGGAGACAAAACTGATCCCGGAGTGGCCGAGTAAACGGAACAGTTTGGCGCAGTAGGCGTTGTCGTAGGAACCCATCGCCGTGGTGTGGCTAGCGGTGACCAGCGCGCCCATGTCGCGGCTGCGCGCTTCTTCGGCGAGCACTTCGAGGAAGCGCGAATGCGGGTCGTCGGTCTCGTCGCAATGCACGTCGACCAGGCAACCGGTGCGCTCGGCCAGGTCCATCAGGAACTTCACCGAACTCACGCCCTGATCGCGGGTGTATTCGAAATGCGGAATCCCGCCGACCACATCAGCGCCCATGCGAATCGACTCTTCCATCAGCTCGCGGCCATTGCGGAACGACTCGATGCCTTCCTGTGGGAACGCGACGATTTGCAGGTCGATGAGGTGGCGACTTTCCTCGCGCACTTCGAGCATGGCTTTAAGTGCGGTGAGTTGCGGGTCGGTGACATCGACGTGGGTGCGCACGTGCTGGATGCCGTGGGCGGCCAGCGTTTGAATGGTTTTTTTCGCGCGGGTCTTGGTGTCTTCTTCGGTGATGGTGACCTTGCGCTCGCCCCAGCATTCGATGCCTTCGAACAGCGTGCCGCTCATGTTCCAGCGCGGCTCGCCGGCGGTGAGGGTGGCGTCGAGGTGAATGTGCGGTTCGACAAAGGGCGGCACCACCAGATTGCCGCCGGCGTCGAGGTCATCCGGGCCGAGGGTCGGTGCCTCGGTCTGGCGGGCGATGCTGCGGATCAGACCGTCTTCAAGGTGCAATTCGTGCAAACCTTCCTGGTTGCGCAAACGGGCGTTGATGATGTGCATCAGGCGAATCCTTTTTTATAGGTCTTGTAGTGGCGCGGTCGCGCTGCGAGCGCCGAGCACGCCGGTAACGATGACATACGTTAGCGCGGCAGCAGCGATCCCTACCAGCGGCGCGACCCACGGCGAGCTGAACGCGGCGACGGTGCCGACCGCATAGGCCCCGAGCCCGGCCAGTTGAACGCCGGCAACCGTGCGTCGGCCAGACGCGGATAGTGCCCGCGCCAGCGGTAGAAAAAGTCCGCCATGATCACTCCGCCGATCGGCGGAATCACCGTGCCGAGCAGAATCAGGTACGGCACCAGCATGTCGTACATACCGAGCAAGGCGAGCAGGGTGCCGATCACTGCGCCGGCGAGGGTCACGGTTTTGCGTCGGCCGGTGCGCAGCAGGTTGCAACCAGCGACGGCGAAGTTGTAGATGGTGTTGTCCTGAGTGCTCCAGATGTTCAGCAACAGCATGGCCATCGCGGCCATGGCGAAACCTTGCAACAGCAGCACTTCCACCACGTCCGGTTGTTGATAGACGATGGCGCCGTACGCGCCGATCAACACCATCAGGCCATTGCCGATGAAAAAACCGATCAGGCTGGCCAGCACCGCCACCCGCGCCGAACGCGAGAAACGTGTCCAGTTGGTCGCTTGCGTCGCGCCACTGACGAAGGTGCCGAACACCAGGGTGATCGCGGTCGACCAGTCCAACGAACCGCTCGGTACCACGCTGAGCAAGCCTTCGAAGCCGCCGACTTTCACCGTCGCCACCCACATCGACAGCATCAGCAGCAACATCATCGCTGGCACCGCGATGTACGACAGAATCTCCAGTCCGCGATAACCGACGTAGGCGGTGGCGCAGAACAGCAGACCGAACAGCACCATCAAGCCGAGCACCGTGCCTTCGTCGAGATCGAAATATTTACCGAGCACCACTGCAGCGGTCGCCGTGCCCCAGGCGTACCAGCCGATCTGAGTGAAACCGAGGATCAGGTCGCTGAGCTTGCTGCCGACTTCGCCGAAGCAGAAGCGCCCCATCAGCACTGAGTTGAGGCCGCTTTTGAAGGCGATGTAACCCAGGCCCGCCGCATACAAACCGAGTAACAAATTGCCGACGACGATCACCGCCATCATCTCGGCGAAACTGAACGCCACGCCGAGCTTACCGCCGGCAAACATGGTCGCGGTGAAAAATGTGAAACCGAGCAGCACCATCGCCGTCGAGGCCAGGCCTTTGCGTGCATGCATGGGGACTTCGCTGAGGGGGTAATCGTTGCCGGGATCGTTCTGCGTCATGGGGCGGTCCTTGCTGGAGTGGAGGAGACGCGGGGGAGGGTTGCAGTGGTCGTGCCAAATGCCGGATGGCGCGGGTTATGTATAGACGAGTCGCGTCGGCAAGCGCGAAAACAGTGCACCTGAATACACCGGAGCCCCAATGTAGGAGCTGCCGAAGGCTGCGATCTTTTGATCTTGTTTTTGATCGTTCCCAAGCTCTGCGTGGGAATGCTGCCCGGGACGCTCCGCGCCCCACTTCAAAGCCGAACGCGGAGCGTCCGTTGAGGCATTCCCACGCAGAGCGTGGGAACGATCAAGGTCAGAGGAAGCGCAGCAGGGCGGCGACGATGGCTTCGGGGGCGTCTTCCTGGACGAGGTGTCCGGCGTTGGCAATCGGGTGGAATCGTGACCCCGGGATCATTTGATGTAACGCGCGGCCACGCTCGATGGGAATCCACTGATCCTGCTCGCCCCAGAGAATCTGTACCGGGCAGCGGATCGTTGGATACAGGCTTTCTGCTTCTCGGGTATAGCGCTCATCCATCTGCGCAATCTGCCGATAGAACGCCGCTTGCCCCGGATCGCCAAGCCACGGCTGCACATAGGGTGCGAGTTCGTCGTCGGGGATATCCCGGTGAATCGCCCCGCGAATATAGGTCGGCACGATGGCGCGCTGAATGTAGTCGGGGATGCCACTAAACGCCGCTTCATGCTGACGCACATGCTGCACGAATGGCGAACCCCATGGTGTCAGCGCGACCGGATCAATCAGGGTCAGGCTGCGGTAATCCCTGCCGTTGAGCAGATGTGCGCGCAGCACGGTGGCGCCGCCGAAGTCGTGGGCGACGACGTCAGGGCGTTGCAGATTCCAGTGATCGAGCAGTTGCGTCAGCAGGTGATTTTGCACACCGAGGGAGACATCGGCGTCCGGTTGCTCGGAGCGCCCGTAGCCCAGCAGATCGAAGTAATGCACCCGATGCGTGGCGAAAAAGTGCGGTGCGATCCGATGCCACACGTATGACGAAAACGGCGTGCCATGCACGAACACCAGCGGCGGGCCATCGCCGCGCACGGCATAGCGGACCTGTCGGCCGTTGAAGTCAAAGACCTGATCCAGCAGCCAGTCTGTCATGGGCCTGTCCTCTTGGCGGGTGGGAGCCAAAAAGCATAGGCGTAAAAAAACAGCCGTGAAGGCTGTTCTCTGGCAAATCACTGTTTCCTTGTGGGAGCGAGCTGCTCGCGAAAGCGGTGTGTCAGTCGATATCAATGTCGGCTGACACACCGCTTTCGCAAGCAGGCTCGCTCCCACAGGAGTATCTGGGTTTCAGAAGTTACTCACCGCGATAGATGCAACCGCTGGTGCAGGTCTCGTGAATACGGATCGCGCTCAGTTCCGGCAGCAACGGCTTCATTTCATTCCAGATGAATTTGGCCAGTACTTCGCTGGTCGGGTTTTCCAGACCGGGAATGTCGTTCAGGTAGTTGTGATCGAGACGCTCGTACAGCGGCTTGAAGATCGCCTTGATTTCAGAGAAGTCGCGGATCCAGCCGGTGTGCGGATCGAGGTCGCCGCTGAGGTGAAGCGCCACTTTGAACGAGTGACCGTGCAGACGCCCGCACTTGTGGCCGTCCGGGACGTGCGGCAGGCGGTGGGCGGATTCGAAAGTAAATTCCTTGAAGATTTCCACAGTATTTTCGGCTCTGTTCAGATGGCGTTCGCCGCAGCGATTCGGGCAGGCGGCGAGTTTATCAGCTTGTGTTTGACCGTGCTGACTAAAGGGTCAGCAAGCGCTCGGCGAGGCGACCATTGGCAGTCAGTTCAAGAAATTCATCGCCCAAGCGGCGGCTCTCGTCCATCGCTGCGTGCCAGTATTTCTGCCGGCTCGCTGCATCGCCCATAAAGCGCTTGAAGTCGTTGCGGTCAGGCAATTTGCCGTAGGGCAGGCGCGCCAGATATTCCTTCGACGGCGCGAGCAGCAGCACGTCCTGCAAGCGCTCCACCGAGCCCTTGCGCCACGGCAGGGTCTTGTCGAACCAGCCCGGAATGACCCGGTCGGTGAAGTGCGGATAGAGCACGATGCCGTCACCGCTGTAGGGCAGGTCGAGGTGATAATCGAGCAGACCACCATCGCGGAAAGTGCCAGCACCGGCGCCCGGCAAATCCCGTACACCTTCCATGACCATCGGGATCGAACCCGAGGCGAGCAAGGCCTGACGCAGGTTGCTGGCATTCAGGGCGACGAAGCGCGACGGGAAGTCGTTCAGCGCATTCACCGGCGGGGCCAGGCGTGGGTCGTGGATGATCAAGCGTTCGAAGTGTCGCGACAGGCGCGCGCGGCCGCGCAAGTTGTCGGCGATCACCGAACCCAGCGCCAGACCCAGGCGACCGCGATGGTCATCAGCCAGGCGCCCCTGACTTTTCACCACCATGATGTTCAGGCGGTAATGCGCGTTGTCGAGGATGCTCGCGTCGCGGCCGTCGAGCAGGTCATGGAGCATGCGCTGCGAGCTCTGACTGATCTCGGCCATGGTCACGCCTTTGTTGAAGTTCTGCTCGGCGTACAGATGGCCGAGACGCCGGAGGCCTTCGGCGGCGTCCGGCAGGCAGGCACTGGCGAAGCGCCAGGAACCGACCGAGGCGCCGATCAGCGAACGCTCGCGCGGCGCGCTGGGCAGCCATTCACCGAACAGCGCCAGATCCAGCCCCTGAATCCCCAACGCCTTCGGCCCACCGGCAGCGCCGGGCAGGGTGCCGACGTCGGCGGCATTCAAGCCTTGGGCACGAATGCGCGCCATGGCGCGTGGGCCGGCTTTGAGGGTGAGGGCGGGGAATTTGATGTGGATGGCGGTCATACCGGTCTCGATCGTTAGCAAGCGAACAATTATAAGCACATGTTACAAAATCCTGTAGGAGCAGCCTTCGGCAGCTCCTACGCGGGGATATGTATTGAGCGGGAGCAATGATGGCAATTCAGTTTCAGTTAAGTTCATCCCGCTAAGGTGCCCACCGTATGCAACACATAAAAATATGGAGACACCATGAAAACCCTGACTGCCCTGTCCATTGCCTCGATTATCGGTTTCACTGCCAGCCTTGCCCATGCCCGCGATCTCGGCCCTGACGAAGCCCTGCGTCTGCGCGACGCTGGTACTATCGTCTCCTTCGAGAAGCTCAACGCCACCGCGTTGGCCAAACACCCGGGTTCGACGATCACTGAAACCGAGCTGGAAGAAGAGTACGGCAAGTACAGCTACCAGATCGAAATGCGCGATCCGCAGGGCGTCGATTGGGATCTGGAATTAGACGCGGTGACTGGGCAGGTTCTCAAGGATCATCAGGATAAGTAATGAAGGTTAATGTTCGCGCCACCAGCCGTACGGCATTGGCGCTGGTGATTTTCTGCTCGGCCGCGATGGCGCGTGACCTCGATCAGGACGAAGCCCTGAGTCTGCGTGAGAAGGGCGTGATCCTGCCGCTGGAGCAAGTGCTGCAGCAGGCGCTGGATCGCTATCCCGGCGCAAAACTGCTGGAAGTCGAGCTGGAAGAAAAACACGACGTCTATATTTATGAAGTCGAGTTGCTGACCGTCGAAGGTGTCGCCCGTGAGCTGCACTTGAAGGCCGATACCGGCGAACTTGTGAAAGACAAGGAAGATTGATCGATGCGTTTGCTTTTGGTGGAAGACCACGTACCGCTGGCCGACGAATTGCTCGCCAGCCTGCAACGACAAGGTTACGCGGTCGATTGGCTGGCGGACGGTCGTGATGCGTTGTATCAGGGCAGTAGCGAGCCCTATGACCTGATCATTCTCGACCTCGGCCTGCCGGGTGTGCCGGGGCTTGAGGTGTTGGCGCAGTGGCGCGCCGGCGGTCTGGCGATTCCGGTATTGATTCTCACCGCGCGTGATTCCTGGGCCGAGCGCATCGAAGGTCTGAAGGCCGGCGCCGATGATTACCTGACCAAACCGTTCCACCCCGAAGAGCTGCAGTTGCGCATTCAATCGCTGCTGCGCCGCTCCAAAGGCCAGGCCAATCAGCCGACATTGCAGGCGGCCGGTCTGCATCTGGACGAGGGTCGGCAATGCGTGGTGCGCGACGGCGCCGTTATTCAACTGACTGCCGCCGAGTTCCGTCTGCTGCGTTATTTCATGCTGCACCCGGAGCAGATTCTCTCCAAAAGCCATCTCGCCGAACACCTCTACGACGGTGAAACCGAGCGCGATTCCAACGTCCTCGAAGTGCACGTCAATCACCTGCGGCGCAAGCTCGGCAAAAGCGTGATAGAAACCCGTCGCGGCCAGGGTTACCTGTTCGGCGGGCAGGCTTCGTGAGGTCGATCCAGCGCCGCTTGAGCCTGGGTTTGATCAGCGTGATGGTGGTCGTCGGTGTGGTGGTGGCGCAAACCAGTCTGTGGTTGTTCGAAGTGGGTTTGCAGCGCTACCTCGAAGCCGGCCTGCGCAACGACAGCGAGAGCCTATTGGTGGCGCTGGTCCGTGGCCCACAAGGGCTGCAACTGGATGAAAGACATCTGTCCCCGGCCTACCAGCGGCCGTTTTCCGGGCACTACTTCCGTATCGATTTTGCCGACAGCCACTGGCGTTCACGCTCGTTGTGGGATCAGGACCTGCCGCTGCTCGACCATCCCGGGTTGCACAGCAATCTGCAACTGGGGCCGGACGGTCAGCAGTTGCTGGTGCTGCGCTCAGATTATCGGCGCCTGGGCCAATCGATTTCGATCAGCGTCGCGCAGGATTACACCCCCGTGCGCGAGAGCTTTCAGCGCATGCGCCAGATCGGCCTCGGCCTCGGTCTGGCGGCATTGTTACTGATTCTGTTCTTGCAGCGATTGACCGTGCGCCGCGCGCTGAAACCGCTGGAAAGGGCTCGTGAGCAGATCGCGCAATTGCAGCAGGGCCAGCGTTCGCAACTCGATGATCAGGTGCCGGTGGAACTGGAACCGCTGGTGGCGCAGATCAACCATTTGCTCGCGCACACTGAAGACAGCCTCAAGCGTTCACGCAATGCCTTGGGCAATCTCGGGCATGCATTGAAAACGCCTTTGGCGGTGTTGTTGAGCCTGGCCGCCAGTGAAAAACTCGATGCGCATCCCGAGTTGCGCAAGGTGCTCAAGGAACAGCTGGAGCAGGTGCAGCAACGGCTCAATCGCGAGTTGAACCGTGCGCGGCTGTCCGGTGATGCACTGCCGGGGGCGCTGTTTGATTGCGATGCGGAGCTGCCGGGGTTGTTGGCGACGTTGAATATGATTCATGGCGAGCATTTGGCGCTGAGTTATGTCGCGCCAGCGGGGTTGCAACTGCCGTGGGATCGCGAGGATTTGCTCGAACTGTTGGGGAATCTTCTGGATAACGCCTGCAAGTGGGCGGACGCCGAGGTGCGTCTGAGTGTGATTGAACGTACGGATGGATTCGCCCTGAGCGTGGAAGATGACGGCCCGGGGATTCCCGAGGAACAGCGCGCTCAGGTATTCAGTCGCGGTACGCGGCTGGATGAGCAGACCCACGGGCATGGGTTGGGGCTGGGGATTGTGCGCGACATCGTCGATACGTGGGGCGGGTTGCTGGTGTTGGGCGAGAGTGAGTGGGGCGGGTTGAAAGTGGTGATCGAGTTGCCTCGGCGGTGAGCCTCTAAAAGCCCCTCACCCTAACCCTCTCCCAGAGGGAGAGGGGACTGACCGAGGTGTTTGTTCGAGGTACACCGACGTGAGATACCGAGCCGAACTCAGGTTCCGAAAGCCTTCCCGGGACCGGAGATATCGGGTCGAACTCAGGTTTTGAAAGCCTTCCCGGGACCGGAGATATCGGGTCGAACTCAGGTTTTGAATGACATGAAGATCGGCTCCCTTTCCCCCTCGCCCCCCTTGGGGGGAGAGGGCTGGGGTGAGGGGGGAATCCCACTGACACCCCACAACCTGCGAATCAAACGCGAAACTGATCCATCAAACTCTGCTGCTGATTCGCCAGGCTATTGAGCGACTGGCTCACCCGCGCCGACTCATTCGCCTGCCCGGACAACGACTCTGTCACATCGCGGATCGTCGCCACGTTGTTATTGATCTCTTCCGCCACCGCACTTTGCTCTTCAGCGGCGCTGGCGATCTGCAGGTTCATGTCGCTGATCACCGTCACCGCATCGCCGATCTGACGCAGCGCAGTCACCGCCTGGCCGACTTGTTCGACACTGCCCTGAGCCTGACGGTGGCTGTTGCCCATCGAACCGACTACATCCTGCGTGCCGGTTTGCAGTTGCTCGATCACCTGACGGGTTTCTTCCACCGACTCTTGCGTGCGGCGGGCGAGGTTGCGGACTTCATCGGCGACCACGGCAAAACCACGTCCGGCTTCACCAGCACGCGCCGCTTCGATCGCGGCGTTGAGCGCGAGCAGGTTGGTCTGCTCGGCGATGGCGCGAATGGTTTCCAGCACCGCGCCGATCTTCTCGCTATTGGCCGCCAGCCCTTCGACTTGCACCATCGCCGCACTCATGTCGGCAGCGAGGGTGTCGATGCTCGCCGTGGTGCGATCGATCACGGTCAGGCCCTGACGGGTAGCGCGATCAGCATCCTTGGCCGCCTCGGCAGCTTGTGCCGCGCTACGGGCGACGTCTTGTGCAGTGGCGCTCATCTCGTGGGACGCGGTGGCGACCTGATCGACCTGACGGTATTGCTGTTCCATGCCAGCACTAGTCTGAGTGGCGATGGCCGAGGACTGGTCGGCGGTGTTGCGCGCGTCCTGCACCGAGCGTTTCACCTCGGCAATGATCGGCTGCAACTTGTCGAGGAACTTGTTGAACCAACCGGCCAGTTGTCCGAGTTCGTCCTTTTTGTCGTAGGCCAGACGGCGGGTCAGATCGCCTTCGCCGCTGGCGATGTCTTCCAGCATGTGCGCCACGCCGAGGATCGGCTTGGTCACGCTGCGCGCCATCAGCCACACCAGCAGCAGGCCGACCAACGCGGCCAGCACGCCGAGGCTCAGTTCGATCAACGTGCCGGAATTATTGCTCGCGTCCAGCTGTTGCTTGAGCGCTTCGGCGCGGCTGACCAGAACTTTTTCCGGTACATCCAGCAGCACGCCCCACGAAGGGCCGCCGGGAATCGGCTGGAACGGCGACAGCACTTTCAACTGGCCGTTGCTGTGCAGGCTGCTGACGCTGGTGCTGGAAGCCAGTTTGCTCAGCAGTTCGGCGCCGCTGATCTTGTCGACGGCATCCAGACGCTGGCTGAGTTTGCCGGCATCCCGGCTGTAACCGGCGAGGAGGCCGGCGGGGCTGATAATGCTCACGGCGGTCTGGCCGTCATAGAGCTTTTTGCTCGCGGCCTGACTGATCGCTTGCAGGCTGTTGAGGTTAATGTCGACCGACAGCGAGGCGATGACTTTGCCGTTGACCATCAGCGGGAAGACGATGCTGGTCATCAGCACGTTTTGCCCGTCGATCACGTAGAAGTACGGTTCAATTACACACGGCTTGAGTGTGGCGCGCGGGCAGGTGAACCAGGCGTTGGCCGCTTGACCGCTGGGGCCGGTGCTGGTGTCGGCCATGTCGCTTTCCGGCAGGGCCATCGAGGTGACTTTGCCCGGGGTCGGTTGCGACCAGTACAGGGCGAAACGGCCCTTGTCGTTGCTGCCGAGTTCAGCCTGACCGGCAAACAGTTCGTCCTTGCCGTCCAGCGCGTTGGCTTCGAATACCAGCGACAGGCCGAGCAGGTCCGGGTTGGCTTGCAGCGCGGATTTGACCTGACGGGTCATGTCTTCACGCAGGTCGAAGGCATCGAGGAAACGCTTCTCGGCCTGTTCGCGCAGGAACAAAACCTGGCGCGAGAAACCGTGGCCGTATTGATAGGCGTCCATGAACTGCTGGCGAATGCCGGCCGCCTGCACTTCCCCTTGCGATTCGATGCGCGCTTGCGCCGACTCGGTGAGCATTTCCATGCTCGAAGCTTTCACCAGTTCAGAACTGTGCTCCATGCGATACAGCGAAAGACCGACCAACAGAGTCACGATACCGGCCAGGCACAGGCCGGCGAGCAGGGTGATTTTCCATTGGATGGAAAGTTGTCTGAGCGACATGGAGACGTCCTTATTCGATAAATATCTGAGACTTTGCACTGTAACGGCCGCGTTTCGGCTTTCTTTATCCTTGAAACACAATATGACCAATTGCCGCATGCGGAGGCTGGAAACCCTGTTCTTGATCGTTCCCACGCGCAGCAAAGGAATGCAGCCCGGGACGCGCCGCGTCCCAAAGCGGACGCAGAGCGTCCAGTGAGGCGTTCCCACGCAGAGCATGGGAACGATCACTGGAGGCGGTGTTGGCTTTGACAAGGGAAGTTCGCTGCGGCACAGTGCGCGCCCTTCTAATAAGACCCTCTTTGCAAATCCGCCGGTATTCCGTTGGCGGACTCATCCTGTCTGGCGATGTGTTTTCCATCGCAGTGTTTTTCGAGGAAGTGAAATGAACGCAGTCATAGCGGCAGTCGGCATCATGCTGATCCTCAGCCTGTCCCGCGTGCACGTAGTGATCGCCTTGATCGTCGGCGCGCTGGTCGGCGGCCTGACCGGTGGTCTGGGCATCGACGCCACGCTCAAGGCGTTCAACAGCGGCCTGGGCGGCGGCGCGACCGTGGCGTTGTCCTACGCCTTGCTCGGCGCTTTCGCCGTGGCGATTGCCAAGTCCGGCCTGGCTCATGCGCTGGCCGATAAGGCGCTGGCAATGGTCGATCGCCAGCACTCGACCGGCGGTGGCAGCGTCAAATGGCTGCTGATTGGCCTGTTGTGGGTAGTGGCGATTGCCTCGCAGAACATTCTGCCGATCCACATTGCGTTCATTCCGCTCTTGGTGCCGCCGCTGCTCTATGTGCTGACCAAGCTGCAACTCGACCGCCGCTTGATCGCCTGTGTCATGACATTCGGTTTGATCACGCCGTACATGTTCCTGCCAGTGGGCTTCGGCAACATCTTCCTCAATGAAATCCTGCTGGCCAACGTTGCCCGTAGCGGTGTCGACATCAGCGGTATCAATGTCACCCACGCCATGGGCATTCCGGCGCTGGGCATGGTCTTCGGCCTGGCGATGGCGTTCATCACCTATCGCAAGCGGCGCGTATACGACCTGGCGAAGATCGAGCAGGTCGAGCAAGTGGCGGTGCAGTACAACCCGCTGAGCCTGATGATTGCCGGTGTGGCGATTGCTGCTGCGTTCATCGTGCAACTGCTGCTGGACTCGATGATTATCGGGGCGCTGGTCGGTTTCCTGATCTTCTCGGTGTCGGGCATTGTGAAATGGCGCGAGACCGATGACCTCTTCACCGAGGGCATGAAGATGATGGCGATGATCGGCTTCATCATGATCGCCGCCTCCGGGTTTGCCGAGGTGATGAAGGCCACTGGCGAAGTGCAGACGCTGGTTGAATCCTCGGCATCGTGGATCAATCACAGCAAGGGCATCGGTGCACTATTGATGCTGCTGGTCGGGTTGCTGGTGACCATGGGCATCGGTTCGTCGTTTTCCACAGTGCCGATTCTGGCGGCGATTTTCGTACCGCTGTGCGTGCAACTGGGCTTCAGCCCGATCGCCATTGTCTGCATCGTCGGCACCGCCGGTGCTTTGGGCGACGCCGGTTCGCCAGCGTCGGATTCGACCCTCGGCCCGACCTCCGGCCTGAACATCGACGGCCAGCATCACCACATCTGGGACACCGTCGTGCCAACGTTCCTGCACTACAACCTGCCGTTGCTGGCGTTCGGCTGGGTGGCCGCGATGGTCCTCTGAACCCTCTCCGGTGATCGTTCCCACGCTCTGCGTGGGAATGCCTCTTGTGACGCTCTGCGTCACGTTGTTGGACGCGGAGCGTCCGGGGCTGCATTCCCACGCAGAGCGTGGGAACGATCCTCATACCGAAGCTCAACTTTTGCTTGCGCGTGCCGTTAAAGCCTTTAACCACGCCAATAAAACCAAAAGAGTGAGCCCCCACAATGCGCCTGAGCCTCAAGGCTAAAGTCCTCTCCCTCGCCGTTCTCCCGGTGTTGCTCTTTGCCCTGGTCATCAGCCTGACCACGCTGTTCATCCTCCAGGAACAGGCGCACAAAGAGGTCGAACAGACCCGCGAGCGCCTGCTCGGCGATGCCAAAGCCACTCTGCAAAGCTACGTCGCCGTGGCCATGACCACGATCAAACCGCTGTACGACGCGGCCGCGCCGGGTGACGTTGAGGCGCGGGCGCAGGCGATCAAACTGCTCTCGGGCATTCGCTACGGCAAGGACGGCTACTTCTTCGGCTACGACTCCGAGACCGTGCGCCTGTTCAAAGCCAACGACCCCGAAGGCGTGGGCAAAAGCTTCAAGGACAACCGCGACCCGAATGGCGTTTACGTCAATCTCGGGTTGGTGAAAGTAGCGAAGGACGGCACCCACTATCTGCAATACAGCTCGCCACTGCCGGGCAACGCCAACGTGCTGGTGCCAAAGCTCGGTTACACCGAATACCTGGCGAAGTGGGACATGGCCGTCGGTACGTCGGTCAACCTCGACGGCATCGAAGCGCAAGTGGCACTGGTCGAAGCGCAGGTGCAGGAACGTATGCAAGGCGTGGTGCTGAGCATCGTCGGCGTCGCGGTGGTGGTGCTGTTGGTGATCGCGGCGGCAGGGATGCTGCTGGCCAATACCATTTTGCGTCCGTTGACCCTGATGAAAGCCAACCTCGACGACATTGCAGCGGGTGAGGGCGACCTTACGCGTCGCTTGAACATCACCAGCCAGGATGAACTTGGCGAACTGGCGGGCTCGTTCAACCGTTTCGTCGACAAGATTCATGGTCTGGTGCGGCAGATCACCGAGATGACCACGCAGCTGACCGGTCTGGTGACGCAGGTGTCGGATCAGGCACAGCGCTCGGATCAGGCGATGGAGCGTCAGCGCCACGAGACCGATCAGGTTGCCACGGCGATCAACGAGATGTCTGCCGCCGCGCAGGAAGTGGCCAAAAGCGCACAGAACGCCGCCGTCGCCGCTCAGCAGACCGACGAAGAAGGCCAGAGCGCCAAACGCGTGGTGGCTGGCAGCATCAAGCAGATCCATGCGCTGGTCGATGACATCCGCAGCAGCGGCGTGTCGCTCGACAGCCTGCAGCAAGACGTGACGTCGATTGTCGGCGTGCTCGGGGTGATTCGTTCGATCGCCGAGCAGACCAACCTGCTGGCGCTCAACGCCGCGATTGAAGCGGCGCGGGCCGGTGAGGCCGGGCGTGGTTTTGCCGTGGTGGCGGATGAGGTGCGGGCATTGGCCAGTCGCACGCAGATCAGCACGCAGGAAATTCAGGGGATGATCGATCGTTTGCAGGCGGGTACGCAGCAAGCGGTTGAAGCCATGCGTCGTTCCAGTGAGGCGGGTGACGGCACCTCACAGCAGGCCAATCAGGCCGGTGCTTCGCTCGACGCGATGGCATCGTTGATTGCGACGATCAACTCGATGAACGCGCAGATTGCCAGTGCGGCGGAAGAGCAGACGGCGGTGGCGGAGGAGATCAACCGCAGCGTGCATCAGATTGCGGTGGCGGTGGACAGCGTGGCCGATGAGACGCAGTTGGGTGCGCAGACTTCGCGTAGTTTGGCGGAGCTGGGGCAGCGCCTGGGCAAACTGGTCGGGCAGTTCCGGATCTGACAGCCTGAAAAGCCCCTCACCCTAACCCTCTCCCGGAGGGAGAGGGGACTGATTGGGGGATGCTATGGAACTACGCCGACCTGAAACAGCTTTACTGAATCCATAATCGACTGAATCTTTCCGGTCGATGGATGACGCGAGACACCTCGGTCAGTCCCCTCTCCCTCCGGGAGAGGGCTAGGGTGAGGGGCTTTTGATCTTCAAAGACTCAAGGTCGATCCCAATAGGGCACTTCACCAAAACATTCGACAAAGAAATCAATCACCGTCCGCACCTTCACCGACAACCTGCGGCTCCCCGGCCACAACACCGCCATCTGCTGCGGCTCAAGGCTGTTCGACACCTGATACTCCCCCAGCACCGGCACCAGCGTGCCGTCGCGCACTGCTTCGCCAATCAGCCATGACGGAAACATCACCAGCCCCAGGCCTTGTTCGGCGGCTTGGGTGAGGGTGTCGGCGTGGTTGCCGGTGATCGGGCCTTTCACCGAGTACGGCGTCCAGTCTTCGCCATCGCGGCGGAAAAACCAGCGCTGCTGGCCGGCCGCGCCTTTGTAGGCGAGGCAATGGTGTTGCGCCAGATCTTCAGGTTTCTGCGGCGTGCCGTGGCGCTTGAGATACGCCGGGCTGGCCGCGACCTGAAAGCGATGCGGCGCGAGAATCCGTGCCTGCATGCTTGAGTCGTGCAGCGGGCCGATGCGAAACAGCAGGTCAGCGCCTTCCTGCAACGGGTCGACGTAATGGTCGGTCTGCTGGATATCCAGTTGCAGCTTCGGATATCGCGCGCACAACTTCCCCAGCCACGGCGTCAGATGCCGCTGACCGAATACTACCGGGGCGTTGATGCGCACCAGGCCGGTGGGTTCGCTTTGCTGTTCCTGCAGCGCCTGTTCGGCTTCCTCCAGTTGCACCAGCACCAGCCGCGCATGGTGACCGAGCATGCGCCCGGCTTCGGTTGGCGTCACCGCTCGGGTGTGGCGATAGAGCAATTGCTGATTGAGCGCCTGCTCCATCAACTGGATCTGCCGGGAGATCGAGGAGGGTGCCACGCCTTCCCGACGGGCGACTTCGGAAAAGCTGCCGTGATCGAGCACCGCCACAAACAGCCTTAGCGCTTTGAATCCGAGTTCGTTTAGCCCGTGCATCATTTGTCCTGCTATGCGAGTTACGCAAAAGTGTTGTCCGGATGCTCCCATTTATCGCACAGCTTCGCCAGCCGATAATCCGCGCCATCGTTTACTTGAGTGGAATGTTGTTTATGCAGACGTTGGATGAGGTGAGCGTCAGCGCACCGGCGACGAAATCAGGGTTGCGCTTGTTGCTGCTGCCGCTGGTGATTCTCGCGGGCATGGGCTTGTCGGTGGAGGCGGGGTTGCTCGGTCCTTTGGGCGTGCAGGTCGGGCATCTGTGGGCGACCTTGAGCATCTTTGGTGTCGGCTCGGCGATTCTGTTTTTACTGCTGTTGTTCGCCGGTCCGCAAAAAGGCCCGGCACTAACGGATCTGCCGCGTTGGCAGTTGATTGGTGGTTTTCTGGGGCCGATGTATGTGGTGGTGCTGACGTTGGCCACGCCGCATATCGGTATCGCCATGACCATGATCGCGATTCTGTCCGGGCAGGTCGGCAAGAGTGTGTTGATCGACCATTTCGGCTGGTTCGGCGCGACGCGCAAGAAGGTCAATGCTGAGCGCTGGCTGGCGTTGGGGTTGATTGTGGCGGCACTTGTTTTGATTGCGCGGGGGTGAGTGATGAGTCTGGTTATTTTGTTGGCGGTGGTGGTGTTGGCCGGTGCGGTGTTGAGTGTGCAGGCGGCGATCAATGGGCGTTTGGGTGAGAGCGTCGGGGTGTTGCGCAGTAGTTTGCTGACGTTCGTTGTGGGTGCGGTGTCGACCGGGTTGTTGATTTTGTTTTTTGAGCCGGCGCATGCGGTGAGTCTTTTGGATGTGCCGAAGTGGCAGTTGACCGGGGCGCTGTTTGGTGTGGTCTACATGATGGTGATGGTCGGGGCGGTGCCGGTGGTGGGGACGGCTGTGGCGACGGTGGCTGTGATTGTCGGGCAGTTGGGCATGGGGATGTTGATTGATAATTTTGGCTGGCTGGGGAATCCGGCGATTGAGCTTTCTTCCAGTCGGATTTTGGCGATGGGGTGTTTGGGGTTGGCTTTGGTGTTTATGTATCGGAGTTCGCGTCAGGCTGGGTGACCTGGGTTGGGTACATATCCGTTGCTGCGGTAACGGCTGCTTAGGGTTTCGCCCTTACGGCGACTCACTTTTTTTACAAACGCCTAAAAAAAGTAAGCAAAAAAACGCTTGCTCCTACGTGCGGCCCGCTCGCTGGGGCTTGGGTTCCTTCGCTGCGGGATCGATCCGGGCGCAGCGTCTCCGGTTTGCTTCGCTGCACCTACTCCCGCTGTGTTTGGCTGCGCCAAACGGTCGCTGCGCTCCCACGCCCGGATCAATCCCTCCACTCAGCCTTCCGACGTCGCTTTACAGATCAAAAGCTGCAGCCCAGCTAACGCTCATCCTGTTGAGTGGTGAGGAGCAACAGCGTGTTCGGCTTTGGATTGGTGTTGGATTCACCCCTCACCCCTCACCCCTCACCCCAGCCCTCTCCCGAGGGAGAGGGAGCCGATTTGTGGGCCTTTCAAAATCTGAGTTCAACGCGGTATCGCAAGTCGGCGTAGCTCGCTCAATCATCTCGATCAGTCCTCTCTCCTTCAGGGAGAGGGAGCCGATTTGTGGGCTTTTCAAAATCTGAGTTCAACGCGGTATCGCAAGTCGGCGTAGCTCGCTCAATCATCTCGATCAGTCCTCTCTCCTTCAGGGAGAGGGAGCCGATTTGTGGGCTTTTCAAAATCTGAGTTCAACGCGGTATCGCAAGTCGGCGTAGCTCGCTCAATCATCTCGATCAGTCCTCTCTCCTTCAGGGATAGGGGGCTGATTTGTGAGCCTTTCAGAATCTGAGTTCAACGCGGTATCGCAAGTCGGCGTAGCTCTCTCAAATACCTCAGTTAGTCCCTCTTTTTCTTTGAGGGTGATGGGCCGATTTGTTTGCTTTTCAGAGCCTGAGTTCAGCGGGGTATCGCACGTCGGCGTAGCTCTCCCAAACACCTCAATCAGTCCCCTCTCCCTCTGGGAGAGGGCTAGGGTGAGGGGCTCTTGATCTAGCTTTTGATCTTGTTTCGGCTTTTGATCTTTTGCCCCATCGGCAGGCCGAGCGGAGGTGTTCATCCGGGGGTAGGCGCGCAGCGCCGTGCGGCGAAGCCGCACACATCGAAAGGAGGTGCAGCGAAGCAAACCGTAGGCGATGCCCCCGGATGGACACCGTAGCGAGGGAACACTGAGCCTCAGCGAAGTGCCGTACGCCAGGGGCAAAGCCTTTTGCTTACTTTTCGGCGTCTGGAAAAGTGAGTCGCTGTAAGAGCGAAACCGCCAGCGGCAACACCCGCAGCAACGGATATGCCCCCAATCCCAATCCCAATCCCAAACAAAATCAAAAGATCGCAGCCTGCCGCAGCTCCTACACTGGGTGTTAGGGCTTGCCCTTCAAGCCCCAGACAACCCCCACCCAAGGAGTCTGTCCCATGCCCGATAGAAAATGCGACTGCCCCAACTGCAAATGCACGATCAAGGAAGGCGATCATGCCTACGCCGTCCACGGCAAACACTATTGCTGTGAAGCCTGCGCTCACCACCACAAGAGTGGCGAAGAGTGTTCAACCAAGGGCTGTAAATGCGCCCACGGATGACGAACGACGCATAAAAAAGTGGAGCCTAATCAGGCTCCACTTCCAGTTTCAGACTTTCATCGTCCATCCGTTCGGTATGCCGCACCGTGCCCTGCAGCCTTCGCCCCTCAACCCTGACCACGACGGTTTTCGCTTGATCAAGGTCTTCCGGCAGCGGTGCCGGAACTCGCAACGCGAAGCGAAACGGATCATCTACGACCGCCTCCAGCCCAACGCGGCAGTCCACGCTTTTGGTTATACGCCCGAACAACGTATCAAGGCCATAGTCCAGATGTGCCGGGCTGTTGATGTTGGTCATGGTGCATTCCCCCGAATGATGCCGATCACCAGGCTGAGCTTAGCTGGTCGGTCGCCACACGACGTTTTCCACGCCGAATTTTTCTGCCATCGGCTTGCTGGTCTTCTGCACCTTCTCACGGCCAAAGCGCGGGATGCGACCGACGCCGGCGTCGCAGCTCGCCCAGTGCCACGCCTCGACATTGTCCATCTTGTCCGAGCGGATAATGAAGGACTTGGGCGTGCCGTGGAGGGTGTATTCGATGACATAGAGTTTTGCGTTGTTCATAAAGCCCGTATTCCTCCCTGTAGTATTAGAGGGATCGCGGCGCACCGGGAAAATTCATTCGGATTGTCCGACGGTCTCTATCGTTGGCGACGCCGTGGCGCACTGGGTACCATGGTTTCCCCGCCAACCCCAATGAATGCTCGCCATGGCCCTTGCCGCACCGCCCGATCTCAGCGATACCGATGTGCCCGTGCAACCGCTCGCACGCACGTATCCGCGCGGCTTGTTTATCGAGCCGCATGAGCATGTCTGGGGTCAGTTGCTGTATGCGATGAGCGGGGTGATGTGGGTCGAGACCCCGCACGAAGCGCTGGTGGTGCCGCCGCAGCGCGCGGTGTGGTTGCCGCCGGGGGTGCCGCACGGGATTCGGGTGGTGTCGGATTTGCAGATGCGCAATATCTACCTGCGTCCGGCGCTGGCGGCGACGCTGGACACGACGGTGCAGGTGATCGAGGTCGGTGGTTTGTTGCGCGAGTTGATTGTCGGGCTGGTGGAGCAGGGCGACAGCGGTGAACCGGCCTACTACGAGGCGTTGGTCGGGCTGGCCTTGCTGGAACTGAAACGCGCCAGGCGTTCACAGTTGAAGATCCCGATGCCGGATGATTCCGATCGGCGTTTGATGAACCTGTGCCAAGCGGTAATGGCAGCGCCGTCGCTGGAGATTCCGTTCGAGCAGCACGCGGCAAATGCCGGGGCCAGCGTGCGCACGCTGGCGCGGTTGTTCAAGGACAGCCTCGGCATGGGCTTCGCCGAGTGGCGGCGGCAGGTGCAACTGGCGACGGCGGTGGCGGAACTGATTCAGGGCGTGGCGGTGAGTGTGATTGCCCGGGAGCTCGGCTATTCACCCAGTAGCTTCAGCGACATGTTTCGTCGCGAACTGGGCGTCGCCCCTTCGCAATTCACTCTGTAACGACGCTATATCCTGAACCTACACAGAACCTTGTGGGAGCTGGCTTGCCAGCGATAGCGGTGTGTCAGCCGATGAGGATCGGATGTACAGGCCTCATCGCTGGCAAGCCAGCTCCCACAGGGTTTTGTGGTGACTGTGGTTGGTTTGTCCGAAATTCAGAAGTCCTTGGCCGATGCCAACCTCGCCGACTCCCTAAACTTTGCCCATTCCTTTCCACGGGCGGAGTTCCTCCCCATGAATTACCTGATTTCGCTAGCCATCGGTCTGGGCGTCGGTCTGTTGTACGGCGCGCTGGATTTCCGTTCTCCGGCGCCACCGGCTATCGCGCTGGTCGGTTTACTCGGCATGTTGGCCGGTGAGCAGTTGTGGCCGATGGGCCGGCAACTGGTCGCGGGCTGGCTGTCCTGAAATCCCTCTTTTCCTTCGGTGGATGTCCCCATGAAAGCACTGCAATTCGATAAAACCGGCGATCTGTCTGCCCTGCGTTACGTCGAGGTGCCGACCCCGGTACCCGGCGCTGACGAAGTGCTGGTGCAGATCAAGGCTGCCGGGCTGAATCCCAGCGATGTGAAAAACGTCCTGGGTCGTTTCCCCTACACCACGCTGCCACGGATTCCCGGTCGGGATTTTGCCGGTGTCGTTGTCGAAGGCCCGCAGGCCTTGATCGGTCAGGAAGTCTGGGGCACTGGTCGTGAGCTGGGCTTTTTTGCCGACGGCTCCCATGCGCAGTTCGTCAAACTGCCGGCCAATGGTGTGGCGCACAAACCTTCGCATCTGAGTTTCACCCAAGCCGCCAGCCTCGGCGTGCCGTACACGACGGCGTGGGATGCTTTGGAACGCAGTCTGGTAACGGCCGAAACGCGTTTACTGGTGATCGGCGGCGGGGCGGTGGCCACCGCTGCTTTGGCGCTGGCGAAAGTGCGCGGCGCGCAGTTGCTCGCGGCGGCGCGGCGCCCGGAGCAGGTGGCGGAGTTGCAGGCGCAGGGTTATCAGACGATTCAGCTGGATAAACCCGAAGACCTCGGTGCGCAAGTCAATGCGGTGTATCGCGGCGGCGCCGATGTGATCTTCGACACCACCGGTTTCTGGCTGCCGGCGTCGGTGGCAGCGTTGGCAACTTTCGGACGGATCGCGATCATCGCCGCGCCGGTGGATGGGCATGTGCAACTGCCGGCACTGGCGCTGTATCGCAAGGGCGGTTCGGTGGTCGGAATCAATTCGTTGTTGTATGGCGTTGAAGCGTGTGCGGCGATGCTCGAGCAGTTCGGGCGGTTCTTTGATGAAGGGTTGTTGCCGTTGCCGCAAGGGTTGGTCGAGGCGCCGTTGGCCGAAGGCCTGGCGCGCTACGCCGATGTGAATCAGGGCAGCGGTGACAAGGTCATCCTAATTCCCTGATACACCGCAAAACCCCTGTAGGAGTGAGCCTGCTCGCGATTGCGGTGTATCAGTCACCCATGTATCAACTGACACACCGCGATCGCGAGCAGGCTCACTCCTACAGTAGATCGGTGTCGGGCTCAGGATTGCGGGACGCCGTTTTCCCACGCCGACCAGTTTTTCAGTATGTCCTGCACCAGCGGATTCCCCGCGCGATAGAGGTTTTCCAGCGCCGGCACGAAGCCGCCCTGATCGGCGTATTTGAGCAGGTTATCCACTTCACTGCCGCCCGGCTCAGGACGGTCAAAGTCGGAGCCGGCACGCACCACGGCCAGACGTTGCACGTCGACCAGACCTTCGCGACTGGCACGCAGCAAGGCTTCATAGGTGGAGTTGTCTTCCTGCTGCGTCGTGCAGTATTCGCCCTTGTTATCGGTCAACAACTTGGTCCAGACCTCGGCCCGTTCGCTCAGGCGCGTGCCGGAGAACCAGGTGTTGCCGGCCAGTGTGTCGCAACGGGTCACCACCGGTGGTTGATTGGCCGGGGCCGACGGGTATTTCAGGCGCCACGCGGCGGATTCCTTGCTTTCGCTCAGCTCAACCTTGTGGCTCAGGGCGAACGCCTTGGCCTGCAGTTTCGGGTTGAGTTCAAAGACTTCGGTCTTGTAGTCCAACGGTGGTTTTTCGTTCGGGCCTTTGGTGTTGATGCCCAGGTAACCGGTCGGCCAACTCGACGGCGCATCGCGCGAATCGATCTCCCATTGCGTGCCGAACTCCACCAGATAATGCGCCCACGCGGCGGTGCCGATAGTCCCGTGTTTCGGGCTGATGCCGGCGATACCGGCGATCAGGAAGTAACTTTTGCGCAGGTCGAATTTCGGCGACAGCGCCAACGCCAATGTCGAGGCGGCGGCGTTGGTCTGGCCCATGCCGGTTGTCAGCAGGCACACCTGCTGGGTGTTGCAGCGGATGCTCGGGTACTCGGCGGACAGGCCCGGCACGCGGATTTCCTGCTTCAGTTCCAGGCGATCGATCCAATGCTGCGCCTCGGGGGCGAACATGGTGATCAGCACGACTTTCGGTTGCATCGGTGCTTCGGCGGCCCACGCGGTGGAGGAGAGCACGGCCGCACCGGCCAGGGTCAAACGCATCATTGCTTGCATGGAAAACTCCTTGATTCAGAACTGATAACCGACGCCGGCGTAGTAACCCCAGCCGTTGGAACGCGCGCGGAAATTACCGTCGCCAAAATTCAGCTCGCTACCGTCTTCCCAGTTGCCGCCGTTGTGGAAATAACGGCCGACCAGGGTGAAGCGCAAGTGCGTGAACGAGTAGAGCAGGACGTTGGTCGCCACCGTCGCATTGGCGGTGCGCGCCGGGTTGTCCTTGTGGATGTCCGAGCCGAAATCGAAGTTGGTGAAGCCGATGTAGGTCAATGAGGCGCCGTTGCTGAATTTATCGATCGGCACGATGTACTTGAGCTGTGCGCGGTAGCCGTCCCAGGAATATTCGTTGCTCGCGCCGTAGTTTTCCCACTGATAGCGACCGTAGAGGTTGGCCGACAGATTGACCCGCGAATGGGTGTCGATGTCGGTGCCGAAACCGCTGTAGAGGGTGTTGGCGCGGTTCTCTTTGCGGCTGCCGTGGTCATAGATCCAGTCGAACGCCACATACCATTCCTTGAACGGGCCGATGGCCAGGCTGCGGCCGGCGAGGTAGTCGATGGAAATGCGTGGTTCGTGCTCCATGAACACCGGCGAGCCGTGATCCCACACGCCTTTGTCGTGGCTGTTGCCGATATTGAAGATCTTCGGGATGTCGATGTAGCCGTACAACTCGAACGGGCCTTTGCGGCCGAAGTACTCGTATTCCAGATAGATATCGTCGGCCGGTTGCGGGCCGAAGCTGATGTCTTTGCTGCCGATCAGCATCAGGTCCTGGTTGTACCAGTCCGACAGGTACGCGCCTTGTTTCGGCGGGCTGGCTTCCGGGCTGAGGGCTTCGCCCTGGGCGGATTCTTCGGCTGGCGCCGGTTGCGCCAGAACGCTGTGGCTGAGAAGTCCGGTAACGCCGGTCAGTAGCAGGGAAACAGCGAGCGTGCGCGCAAACGGTGCGCGAAAAGGGCATGCGATGGGCATTCAAAGTCCTTTTTTTGCGGATCGAGGCCCGTGTTCCGTGGGCTTGTACGGTTTTGTTACGAAAACGTTGGTATTGACGTTACGCAAACGTTTGCACAAGGCGTACCAGTTTTCTCAATGCTCTGAAATATCGATGAATTCGCAAATTTAACTGACGGACTGATCAGGTATGCCTGCTCACCGCAAAACCCCTGTAGGAGTGAGCCTGCTCGCGATAGCGGTTTATCAATAAAACGTGGGCTGACTGACACACCGCCATCGCGAGCAGGCTCACTCCTACAGGTTCTGCGACAGGCTGAAGGCCCATGGATACGGGCTGAAACGCTGATTCCAGACCCCTCTAGTATTAAAGTATTAACACCATTTAATCCGTGCCCCATTGCCGGGCGTCTACTAGCGTTGTCCCCAATAACGCGGTTTTGTGATGACCGTCGCAGTCTTGATTCGCGTGTGGAATAAGCACGGTTCTGCGCGCCCTCAAGGAAGAAATTGGCCACGACAAGGAGTAGCCCGTGGAAGCAAGGTTTGGTGTCGCCCTCGTTTCGCGTTTTTCCCCTCTTTCCCTTGCTGTGCACTTGAGCGTCGCCGGGCTGCTGTTCGGCGGCGTCAGCGCACCTGCGCTGGCCACGTGTTCCACGGCAGGTTCCACTGTGACCTGCACCGGCGTGCCGAGTCTGCCGCTGTTCCTCAACAACTTCTCCAGTGCCACCAGCGGTTTGACGGTCAACGTCAACAGCGGCGCGCAGATGAACGCGACCCTCGGCGGCCATGTGATGGACCTGACCGGGGTAAACATCTCCCTGAACAACTCCGGCACCCTCGACCCGGCGCTACTGGGCCTGGTCTCGGTGTTGAGTGGCGGCGCATTCATTGGCACCGGTGCGACCAGTACGGTCAGTGTGCTCAACAATGCCAGCGGGATCATTCGCGGCACGGGCATGTTGCTCGGGCTCAACCTGACCAGCATCGACGGCCTCGGGATTGCGGTGAACAACGCCGCTGCCGGCACCACTAGCATCACCAACAACGGCACCATCACGTCGACCGGTTTGTCGGTCGGCGGCATCACCCTCGCCGACACCCCGGTGGTCGGCGTCTACGGCGGTTCGCAGGTCAACATGACCAACAGCAGCACCGGTGTGATCAACGGCCGGATCGCGTTCGAAACGTCGGCGGCGGGCAATACCTTCACCAACGCCGGTGCGATTACCGGCGGTGTGTCGATGGGCGCGGCGAGCACCAACACCTTCACTGCGGTGACCGGCTCCAGCGTCAACGTCGGTGACGGTGTACAGATCAGCGTCGGCCTCGGCGGTTTGATCGGCATCAACCTGACCTTCGCCCCGACCGGTACGGTGGATGGCGGTGCGGGCGGCACCAACAGCCTGATCCTGCAAAACCCGGCTGGCGTCGGCGGCGGTATCACCGGGACTGGAACGGCATCGAGCGCCACCTACATCAACTTCAACAACCTGACCCTCAACAGCGGTACCTGGACCTTGCAGGGGCCATTGGTCAGTGGCGCGACCACGCTCAACGGCGGTATCGCGAACTTCAACAACAACGCCACCTTCGGCAGCGGTGTGCTCACCTCCAACGGCGGGGTTCTGCAGGCCAGCAACGCCGGGTTGAACATCAGCAATCTGATCTCCCTCGGCGCCGCCGGCGTCACGCTACAAGGCAGCAACGCGACCACCCTGAGTGGGGTGATTTCCGGCAGCGGCGGTTTCACCAAGGCCGGTACCGGCCAGCTTAATCTCAGCGCCGCCAACACCTATCTGGGCAACACCACGCTCAACGGCGGCACGGTGCAGGTGGGCAACAATCAGGCGTTCAGCACTGGCACGCTCAATGTGACCGGCGCGACAACGCTGAGCGCACCGGGCACCATCAGCCTGGCCAACGCCATCAGCCTCGGCGGCACCTTGACGGCTGGCGGCACCGGCGCGCTGACCCTCAGCGGCTTGATCAGCGGCAGCAGCGGCTTGACCAAAACCGGCAGCGGCAGCCTGACTGTCAGCGGCGTCAACACCGGGTTCACCGGTACCACCACCCTCAGCGCCGGCAGCCTGCTGGTGACCAACAACAACTCGCTGGGCAGCGGTGCGCTGAACACTGCCGCCGGCACCAGTCTGGACAGCACCACCAACGTTACGCTGGCCAATAACATCGGCATGACCGGTGCGCTCAACGTGCTCGGCAGCAATGCCCTGACCCTTGGCGGCGTATTGTCCGGCACCGGCGGCATCACCAAATCCGGCAGTGCCAGCCTGACGTTGACCGGCAACAACAGCAACAGCGGCAACACGCTGCTCAATGCCGGTAGCCTGTTGGTGGGCAGCAACACCGCGCTGGGCACGGGCGCACTGAATACCGCCGCCGGGACCACGCTGGATGCGACGGCGGCGGTGACGTTGGCCAACGCCGTCGCAGTGACCGGGGCGCTGACCCTTGGCGGCACGCAGGCATTGGGCCTGAGTGGCGTCGTCAGCGGTGCGGGTAACCTGATCAAGAACGGCACCGCCAACCTGAGCCTCAGCGGCAACAACACGTTCTCCGGCGGCACCGCGCTCAACGCCGGCACGCTGATTGTCGGCTCCAACACCGCGCTGGGCACCGGGGCTTTGACCACGGCAGCCGGTACCACGCTGGACGCCAGCACCGCCGTTGCGTTGACTAACGCCGTTTCGCTCGGCGGCAACCTGAACGTCGGCGGCAGCGCCAACCTGACCCTCGGCGGCATCGTCAGCGGCAGCGGCGGGCTGACCAAAAACGGCGCGGCCAACCTGATTCTCAATGGCGCCAACACCTTCCTCGGGGCGGTCGCGTTGAACGCGGGCACGATCACCGCGGGCGCCAACGCGGCGCTCGGCAGCGGCAACATCACCGTCGGCGGCGTGGCCACCCTTGACAGCAATTCCGCTGTGACACTCAACAACGCGGTCATTCTCAACAACAGCCTGGGCATTGGCGGCAGCAACGCGCTGACCCTCGGCGGGGAGATCAGCGGCGCCAGCCAACTGGTGAAAAACGGCGCGGCCAATCTCACGCTCAGCGGCGTCAACACCTACAGCGGCGGCACCACGCTGAATGCCGGCAGCCTGACGGTCGGTAACGGCGCCGCACTGGGCACCGGCGCCTTGTCGGTGGAAGGTGCGGGCACGCTCAACAGCAGTTCGGCCGTGACCCTGAACAACAACGTGATTCTCAACGCCAACCTCACCGCCGGCGGCGCCAACGCGCTGACCCTCGGCGGGGTGATCAGTGGCGGCAATGGTTTGATCAAGACCGGCGCATCCAGCCTGACCCTCAACGGCATCAACACTTACACCGGCACCACGGCGCTGAATGCCGGTTCACTGATTGTCGGTTCCAGCACCGCCCTCGGGACCGGCACACTGAACGCCTCAAACGGCACCTCGCTGGATGCCAGCACCGCCGCGACCCTGGCCAACAACGTCAACCTCGCCGGCACTCTGACCCTGGGTGGCTCCAATGCGCTGACCCTCGGCGGCGTGGTCGCCGGTATCGGAGGACTGACCAAGAACGGCGCTGCCGACCTGACCCTCAACGGCGCCAACACTTATTTTGGCAACACCGCGTTGAACACCGGCAAACTGACCGTCGGCAGCAACACCGCGCTGGGTTCCGGTACGTTGAACGCGGCGGCCAACACCACGCTGGACGCCAACACGGCCGTCAGCCTGAACAATGCCGTGGCACTCGCTGGTGCCTTGAACATCGGCGGCACGGCGAATATGACCCTGACCGGTCTGGTCAGCGGCGTTGGCAGTCTGGTGAAAGACGGCGCGGCCAATCTGATTCTCAACGCCGCCAACAACTACGCCGGCGGCACCACGCTGAACGCCGGCACCTTGACCGTCGGCAACAGCTCGGCACTGGGTTCCGGTGCGCTGACCGTCGCGGGCGCCGCGACGCTGGACAGCAACTCGCCGCTGGTCAGCCTCAACAACGCGGTCGCGCTGAATGCGGCGCTGACCGTGGGCGGTACGCAGAACCTGACCCTCGGCGGCGTGACCAGCGGCACCGGCCAGTTGATCAAGGACGGCGCGGCCAACCTGACCCTCAATGGCAATAACACGTTCAGCGGCGGCACCACGCTCAATGCCGGTACGCTGACCCTGGGCAATGCCAACGGTCTGGGCAGCGGCGCATTAATCGTCGGTGGCGCGGCAACGCTGGATAACAGCGCTTCGTTTGGCATTGGTAACGCGGTTACTTTGAACGCTGGGCTGACCGTGGCCGGCAATAACGATTTGAGCTTGAACGGCATCATCGACGGCGCCGGCAGCCTGACCAAAAATGGTTTGTCTGACCTGACTCTGGCCGGCAACAACACCTTCACCGGCGCGCTGAATATCGTCTCGGGCAGCGTCACCACGCTCAATACCAACGCGTTGGGTAACTCCTCCGGCGTCAACATCAGCGCCGGCGCCGGGTTGAATCTGGGCAGTGACGCCAGCCTCGGCGCACTGACCGGCAGCGGCAGTGTGCAACTGACCGGCAGCAACACCCTGACCGTCGGCGGCGGCAACGTCACCAGTACGTTCGACGGTGATCTCAGCGGCAGCGGCGGCTTGGTCAAAGTCGGCACTGGCACGCTGAACCTCACCGGGATCAACGGCATCACCGGCAACACCGCGATCAATGGCGGCACCGTTGATCTCAGCGGCTCGCTGGGCAGTGCTCAACTCAACGTCAATACCGGCGGCACCCTGACCGGTACCGGCTCTGCGCTCGGCGCGGTCAACATCAACAACGGTGGGCATCTCGCGTTGTCGTCGGGCAACACCTTGTCGGCGAGTGCTCTGACTCTCGGCGCCGGCAGCAACGTTGATGTGGCACTGGGCACACCGTCGACCTCATCGCTGATGAATGTCGGTGGCAACCTTACCCTCGACGGCAATCTCAATGTCACCGATGCCGGCGGCTTCGGCGTCGGTGTGTATCGCTTGTTCAACTACACCGGCAGCCTGACCAACCTCGGTCTGGACGTGGCCAGCGTGCCGGTCGGCTACGGCCTCGGCGATCTGCTGGTGCAAACCGGCGTGGCCAATCAGATCAACATTCAAGTCTCGGCGCCGAACAGCAACATCCGTTACTGGGACGGCAGTCAGACCATTGCCAACGGTGTGGTCGATGGCGGCAGTGGCACGTGGAATGCGGTCGGCACCAACTGGACCGATGCCAACGGTCTGGTCAACCAGCCGTGGGCCGGCGACTTCGCGGTGTTCCAGGGCAGCGCCGGCACTGTGACGGTGAACGGCACGCAAGCGTTCACCGGCATGC
Organism: Pseudomonas sp. Mb7; assembly: GCF_054790525.1. Classification (NCBI taxonomy): domain Bacteria; kingdom Pseudomonadati; phylum Pseudomonadota; class Gammaproteobacteria; order Pseudomonadales; family Pseudomonadaceae; genus Pseudomonas; species Pseudomonas sp. Mb7. The sequence goes on along the minus strand of NZ_CP186501.1, from coordinate 3,456,851 downwards.
AATTCCTCACCGATGGCTACAACGTGGTTAACGGTGCGGCGGGGCAACTCACGGCGGTCAACGGCACCGGCGGCACCACTTCGTTGCGCGTCGATCCGGGCGTGACGGCGACCATCAATGCCAATATCGATGGCAGCGGCATCCTCAATAAACTCGATGCAGGCACCTTGGTGCTCGGTGGTGCCAACACTTATACCGGCGGCACGCAACTGGACGGCGGCAAGATCATCGTCGGCAGCAACACCGCGCTCGGCACCGGCACGCTGACGGCGAATGCCGGTACGCAATTGGACAGCAACGCGGCGGTGACACTGGCCAACGCGGCGACGCTCAACGGTAACCTCACCGTGGTCGGCAGCAATGCGTTGACCCTCAACGGCGTGATTGGCGGCACCGGTGGCTTGATCAAAACCGGCACGGCCAATCTGACCCTCGGCGGCAATAACGCTTTCCTCGGCCCGGTGGCGCTGAATGCCGGCGGACTGATTCTGGCGTCGAACTCAGCGCTCGGCTCCGGCACGTTGAACGCGGCGGGCGGTACGACGCTGGATGCCAGCACGGCGGTTTCGGTAAACAACGCGGTCAACCTGGCCGGCAATCTCGGCATCGGCGGCACGGCGGATCTGACCTTGGCCGGTACGGTCAACGGCGCCGGCAGCCTGAGCAAAAACGGCGCGGCCAACCTGACCCTCAGCGGCAACAACAACTTCCTCGGCGGCACCACCCTGAACGCCGGCACCCTGACCGCCGGCAGCAACTCGGCACTGGGCCTGGGCAACCTGACCGTGGCGGGCGCCTCGGCGCTGGACAGCAACAGCGCGCTGAGCCTGGGCAACAACGTTGTGCTCAATGCCAATCTGAGCAACACCGGCAGCAACAATCTGACCCTCGCGGGTGTGGTCAGCGGCGCGGGTGGCTTGATCAAGGACGGCGCGTCGAACCTGACCCTCAACGGCATCAACACCTTCACCGGCGGTACCACGCTGAATGCCGGCACGCTGACCCTTGGTACAGGCGCGTCGCTGGGCAGTGGCGCGCTGACCGTGGCCGGCGCTTCCACCCTCGATAACTCCGCGCCGCTGGTGCTGGCCAACAACCTCAACGTCAACGCGAATCTGGCCCTGGCCGGCAACAACAACCTGACCCTTGGCGGTGTGATTGCCGGCGCCGGCACGTTGAGCAAAAACGGTCTGGCCGACGTCACGCTGAGTGGCAACAACACCTTCAGCGGCACGTTCGATGTGGCGTCCGGCAGCCTGACCACACTGAGTGGCGCAGCGCTGGGCAACAACGCTACGGTCAATCTCGCGGGTGGCGCGGCGCTGAATCTCGGTGCTTCGGGCAGCCTCGCCAGCCTAACCGGCAGCGGCACTGCGCTGATCGGTACGGGCAATACGTTGAGCCTTGGCGGCAACAACGTCAGCAGCACTTTCGCCGGCATCCTCAGCGGTGACGGCAGCCTGAGCAAACTCGGCAGCGGCACCTTGACACTCAGCGGCATCAGCGATCTGACCGGCGACACCAGCGTCAACGCCGGCACCTTGCAGGTCAACGGCTCGCTGGCCAGCGGCAACGTGTTGGTCAACAACGGTGGCACCCTCGGCGGCAGCGGCACCTTGACCGGTGCCGTGACGGTGGCCGATGGCGGTCATCTGGCGGGCGTCACCGGCAGTACGCTGAACGTGAGTTCGCTGGTGTTCAACGGCAACTCAAACTTCGACGTCGGACTTGGCACACCGGTGTCCGGTGGCGGCAATGCGCTGGTCAGCGTTGGCGGCAACCTGACCCTCGACGGCACCCTCAATGTCAGCGACATCGGCGGTTTCGGCAGCGGTGTGTATCGCCTGATCGACTACACCGGCGGCCTGACCGACAACGGCATGCTCTTCGGCACGTTGCCGGGTAGCGTCAGCCCGGGCGATCTGCAACTGCAAACCGCGCTGGCCAATCAGATCAACCTGCTGGTCACCGCACCGGGCGTCACCGTGCAGTTCTGGGACGGCAATCAACTGGTGGCCAACGGTTCGGTCGAAGGCGGCAGCGGCACCTGGGGCACCGGCACCACCAACTGGACCGACGTCAACGGCACTACCAACCAGGCCTGGACCAACAGCTTCGCGGTGTTCCAGGGTGCGGCCGGCACGGTGACCGTCAACGGCGCGCAAACCATTACCGGCCTGCAGTTCGTCACCGATGGCTACAGCTTGGTGAATGGCACGGCGGGCTCGCTGAATCTGGTCAACGGTTCACTGGGCAATGCCACGGTGCGGGTTGACCCGAACGCCACGGCAACCATCGGTGTCGCGCTCAACGGCAGCGGCACGCTGGGCAAATACGACAGCGGTACGCTGGTGCTCAACGCGGCCAACGGCTACACCGGCGGCACGGCGCTGAACGGCGGCAAAATCGTGGTTGGCAACAACGCGGCGCTCGGCACTGGTGTGTTGACCGCTGCTGACGGCACGGCGCTGGACAGCAACGCGGCCGTCAGTCTGGGCAACGACGTGGTCGTCAATGGTGGTTTGACCGTTGCCGGCTCCAACGCCTTGACCCTCGACGGCGTGGTCAGCGGCAGCGGCAGCCTGATCAAGGCCGGCGCCTCGAGCCTGACCCTCAACGGCAGCAACACTTTCAGTGGCGGCACTCAACTCGCCGGCGGCACGCTGGTTCTTGGCAACAACAGTGCGATCAGCAGCGGTGCGCTCAATGTGATCGGCAATGGCACCCTCGATAGCACTTCAGCGCTGCAACTGGCCAATGCCATCAACCTTGGCGCTCAACTGACCCTGGCCGGTAATCAGAACACCACATTGATCGGTGCGGTGACCGGCACCGGCAGTCTGCTGAAAAACGGTAGCGGCGATCTCGTCCTCAGTGGCGCCAACACCTACAGCGGCGGCACCACACTGAACGGCGGCACGACGCGCGGTGACACCAGCAGCCTGCAAGGTGCGATCGTCAACAACGCAACGCTGACCTTCGAGCAAAACGCCGACGGCAGCTACACCGGTAACCTCACCGGTGCCGGCACGCTGAACAAAACCGGGGCTGGAGAGTTGCTGCTGACTGGCAACAACACCTTCACTGGCAACACGTCGGTGCAGGCTGGCAACCTGATCGTCAACGGCGTGCTCAACAGCGCCAATGTCGACGTTGCCAGCGGTGCGGGCATCGGCGGCGGTGGCCAGTTTGGGGGTGCCGTGCAACTGGCCAGCGGCGCGACGCTGCTGGGTGGCGGTACGGCAACGCCATTGTCAGTCGGTTCGCTGGCACTGTCGTCGGGGACCAATCTGGACTTCAGCCTCGGCTCGGCGGCCAGTTCGACCACGGTGGTCAATGTCGCCGGCAACCTGACCCTCGACGGTACGTTGAACATCAGCAACGCCGGCGGTTTCGGCACTGGGGTTTATCAACTGTTCAGCTATGGTGGCAGCCTGATCGACAACGGTCTGGTCTACGGTAGCCTGCCGGTGTCGGCGGCCAACCTGACCCTGCAAACCGCCATCGCCAATCAGATCAACCTGCTGGTGCAAGGCACCCCGGGTGAGGTGCAGTTCTGGAACGGTGGCACCACCAATCCGGACGGCAGCATCGGTGGCGGCAGCGGTGTGTGGGGGCCGGACACCAACTGGACCGATCCGAGTGGTACTCAGGCGCTGGCTTCAAATGGTCAGTTCGCGGTGTTCGGCGGTCAGGCAGGTACGGTTACGGTGCAGGGCAATCAGAACTTCACCGGCCTGCAATTCCTCTCCGGCGGCTACAGCCTGGTTCCAGGGGCTGGCGGTACGCTGACCCCGGTCAACGGCACGGACGGCAGCCTCGCACCGGTGCGGGTCAATGCCGGAGGGAGCGCAGAAATCTCCGCGCCGCTGGTGGGCACGGGCGGCATCGAAAAACTCGATTCCGGCACGCTGGTATTGAGCGGCGCCAACACCTACAGCGGTGGCACCACGGTCAGCGGCGGTACGCTGGTCGGTAACACCACGAGTCTGCAGGGCAATATCCTCAACAACGCATCGCTGCTCTTCTTGCAGAACTTCAATGGTCAGTTCAATGGATCGCTGCGTGGACTTGGCGCGATGCTCAAACGCGGCACCGGCACCTTGCTGTTGACCGGTGATAATCCGTTCAGCGGCACGGTCGCGGTCGATCAAGGTGTGCTGCAAGTGGGCAGCCTTGCGGCGCGCGCTTCGTTGGGTGGGCAAGTCACCGTGGCTAACGGAGCCGGCCTGAGCGGTAATGGCAGCGTCGGCTCGGTGGTCAACCATGGCGTTGTCGCCTCGGGCTCCGAAGCAGGAACGCTGAGCGTGGCCGGTAACCTGACCAATGCGAGCGACGGGGTGCTGGCGCTGACCGTCAGTTCGCCAACCGCGACACCGCTGGCCGTCGGTGGCACCGCAACCTTGGGCGGCGCTTTGCAAGTGAATTCGCTGGCACCGTTCACCGGCAACACCACGTATTCGCTGATCACGGCGGGCGGTGGCGTGAATGGCACCTTCAGCGCTGCGGACCTGCCGCAATACGCGTTCCTCAACACAGCACTGGTGTATGACGCCAACGCGGTGAACCTGATGGTCAGCCGCAATGGCAATTCGTTCGCCGATGTCGCCGCCACTGGTAACCAGTTCCGCACCGCCACCGCGTTGTCGAACAACGGCCCGGCCGGTGCGGCGTTGCAGAACGAGATCGTCAACCTCAGTGTTGCCGGTGCGCGCAATGCCTTCGACAGTCTGTCCGGTGAGATCCACGCCAGCACCGCCAGTGCCATCCTTGAGGATTCGCGTTATGTGCGTGACGCAGTCAACGATCGCATGCGCCAACCGTCATGCAGCGCGGCGGATGATCCACGTCGTGCTCTGGCGCCAAGTGACAACCAATTGAGTAGCAACGGTTGCCACGGCGAAATGGTTGGCTGGGCGCGGGCTCTTGGTGCGTGGGGTGAGTCGGATGGCGACAGCAACGCGGCGAAACTCGACCGTAACCTCAGCGGCTTCATGCTCGGCACCGACAAGCAACTCGATGACCAGTGGCGCGTGGGCATGGCCGCCGGTTACACCCGCAGCGATCTCGATGCGCATGATCGTCGCTCGGATGCCACCGTTGAAAGCTACCATCTGGCGGCGTACCTCAATTCGCAGTTCGATGCACTCGCAGTGCGCCTCGGCGCCGCGTACAGCTGGCACGACATCGAAACCAAACGCAACGTCAGCGTCGGCAGCTACAACGACCGTCTGAAAGCCAACTACGACGCGCGCAGCGCCCAGGTGTTCGGTGAAGTCGGTTACGCCATCGACGCGGGCGGCATTGCCCTCGAGCCGTTCGCCGGTCTGGCCTACGTCAACTACGACACCGACAAAGCCAAGGAAAAAGGCGGAGTAGGACGCTTGGAAGCCGATGCCGATCAAGACATCACCTTCTCGACCCTCGGTGTACGCGCCGGCAAAGTCATCACCCTGGCCAACGGCGGGCAATTCACCCCGCGCGCGGCGCTCGGCTGGCGCCATGCCTTTGGTGACACCAAGCCTGACGCTGATCTGACCTTCATCGACGGCGGCGCCTCGTTCAGCACCCAGGGCGTGCCGATCGCCAAGGACAGCGCGATTGTTGAAGCGGGGGTCGACTTCCAGATCAGCCCGACCGGCAAACTCGGCGTCGGCTACTCGGGTCAACTGTCGAACGACAGCAACGACCATGCGATGACCATCAGCTTCAGCCTGGGCTTCTGATTTAGGGGCGAAGCACTTTTAGCCGCCCGTAAGGGCGGTTTTTTTTTGCCTTGTCGCCAGATGATCGTTCCCACGCTCTGCGTGGTAACGCCTCTAGGGACGCTCCGCGTTCCGGCTCCGTGAAGGGACGCGGAGCGTCCCGGGCTGCATTCCCACGCGGAGCGTGGGAACGATCGACGATCGGATAGACCCGGCGTGCTCTGCTAGAATCGGCCCCATCAACAGCCTGAGACTCCCCCATGAGCGAGCCGATTCGTCTGACCCAATACAGCCACGGCGCCGGTTGCGGCTGCAAGATTTCCCCGCAGGTGCTGGAAGTGATTCTGGCCGGCAGCGGTGCGCAGAACCTTGATCCGAAACTGTGGGTCGGCAACGCCTCGCGCGATGACGCGGCGGTCTACGAGATCGATGCCGAGCGCGGTGTGGTCTCGACCACCGACTTTTTCATGCCGATCGTCGATGACCCGTTCGACTTCGGCCGCATCGCCGCGACCAATGCGATCAGCGACATCTACGCGATGGGCGGTGATCCGCTGATGGCCATCGCGATTCTCGGCTGGCCGGTCAATGTGCTGGCGCCGGAAGTGGCGCGTGAAGTGATTCGCGGCGGCCGTGCCGTGTGCGACGCGGCGGGCATTCCACTGGCAGGCGGGCATTCGATCGATGCGCCAGAGCCGATCTTCGGCCTCGCCGTCACCGGTCTGGTCGAGAAGCGCCACATGAAGCGCAACGACACCGCTACCGCCGGTTGCCTGTTGTACCTGACCAAACCGCTAGGCATCGGCATCCTCACCACCGCCGAGAAGAAGGGCAAGTTGCGCCCGGCCGACGTCGGCGTGGCCCGCGACTGGATGTGCACTCTGAACAAACCCGGCAGTCGCTTCGGCAAACTCGCCGGCGTTACAGCGATGACCGACGTTACCGGTTTCGGCCTGCTCGGGCATCTGGTGGAAATGGCCGATGGCAGCCAGCTCACCGCGCGCATCGCCTATGACCGTGTGCCGCGTCTGGACAGCGTCGAGTATTACCTCGATCAAGGTTGTGTCCCCGGCGGTACGCTGCGCAACTTCGACAGCTATGCGAGTAAGGTGGGCCGCGTGCAGGAACTGCACAAACGCGTGCTCTGCGACCCGCAAACCAGTGGCGGTCTGCTGATCGCGGTGACGCCGCAAGGCAATGAAGAATTCCTCGCTGTTGCCGCCGAACTGGGTCTGAACCTTGCGCCAATCGGCGAACTGGTTGAGCGACAGACGAACGCAGTCGAGGTGATTTGATGCTCCGCGACTGCACTGACTACCGAGACATTTTTCTCAACGACCGGCCGTTGATGGACGCCCGCGCACCGGTCGAATTTCACAAGGGCGCGTTCCCCGGCGTGATCAATCTGCCGCTGATGAACGACGTTGAACGGCAGAAGATCGGCACCTGCTACAAGCAACACGGCCAGCAGGCCGCCATCGAATTGGGTCATCAACTGGTGTCGGGCGCGGTGAAAGCCGAGCGCATCCAGGCCTGGGCCGATTTTGCCCGCGCCCATCCTGACGGTTATCTGTATTGTTTTCGTGGCGGCCTGCGCTCGCAGATCACTCAGCAATGGCTGCGTGACGAGGCCGGCATCGACTATCCGCGCATCGGCGGTGGTTACAAAGCGATGCGCAACTTCCTCATCGACACCCTTGAACAGGCCATCGCGCAATGTGATTTCGTCCTGCTCGGCGGCATGACCGGCACTGGCAAGACCGAAGTGCTGGTGCAGTTGCGCAATGGCCTGGACCTGGAAGGGCACGCCAATCATCGTGGCTCAAGCTTCGGCAAACGCGCCACCGGACAGCCGTCGAACATCGATTTTGAAAACCGCCTGGCCATCGACATTCTCAAGAAACGCGACGCGGGGTTTGCGCAGTTCGTGCTGGAGGACGAGAGCCGGGTGGTCGGCAGTTGCGCCTTGCCGCTGCCGCTGTATCAGGGCATGCAGCAGTACCCGATGGTCTGGCTGGAAGACAGTTTTGACGATCGCGTGGAGCGGATTCTGCGTGATTACGTGGTGGATCTGTCTGCGGAATTTACGGCTGTGCACGGTGAAGAGGGCTTCACGTTGTTTTCTGAACGCTTGCTGGAAAGCCTCAACAATGTGCAAAAACGCCTCGGCGGCGAGCGTCATCGGCGAATGCTGTTGTTGATGGAAGAGGCGTTGATCGAGCAGGGGCGGAGTGGGGCGGTGGACTTGCATCGCGGCTGGATCGAAGGGTTGCTGCGTGAGTATTACGACCCGATGTATGTGTTTCAGCGCGAGAAGAAGGGCGGGCGGATCGAGTTTGCCGGGGAGCGTGGGGCGGTGCTTGAGTATCTGCGTGAGCGGGTGAATCAGAAGGATTGATAGTGCTTTTGCTGGCCTCATCGCTGGCAAGCCAGCTCCCACAGTTATTGCGGATGTACATGGATTTTGTGTACACCCTAGAACCCTGTGGGAGCTGGCTTGCCAGCGATGGGGCCGGTTCAGACAGAAGATGACTCAGGTCGGGCAGGTTTCCTTGCCATGATCCAGCCCCTGCTTGTAGCTGTGGCTCTGCAGACTGGCCTTGCCGTTGTGCCAGGTCAGGGTCAGTACATACAGCGAGTCAAAATCGTTGCCCGCCCAGTCCTCGGTGATGTTCTGCTTCTCGCCGACCGCTTTGCCCGCCACCTTGTTGATCAGCTCTGGCAGATAGCCGTGGGACCAGGCGGTGTAGATCGTCGAGTTGTGATACTTGTCTTCCAGCAGTTCGCGGGCCAGATCGCTGGTGTCGTTGGCCGAGAACTCGATGTTCACCGGCAGGCCGAGCTTGATCGCGGCGGGGCTGATGGTCATCAGCGGGCGAATGTAGCTGTAGGAATTATCCAGCTCACCTTCCTCGACATTGCGCGTCGGGTTGGCGGCAAACACGTAATCGGCCTTGCCGAATTTCTCCGGCAGCAGCGTCGACAGGTCGATGGCGCGGTTCAGGCCCTGACAGTTGAGCTGGCCGAGGCCACCTTCGGGTTTCTCCGCATGGCGCAGGAACACCAGCGTCTGGGTACCGTCCACCGGTTGCGCGCGGCTTTCGCTGGACTCCAGCGACAGGAACAGCGCACTGACGGCCAGCAGGGAAGGCAGGGCCACATATGCGCGGTGTTTGAAACGTTTGGCGAATCGCATAAGGATCGTCATGAAATAAAAGGTTCTTCAACAAATTCGGTTAAGGCTGACAAACCTTTACACCGCGGGCTCCCAGCACCGGGTGTTTTCCCTGTCGTGAACGGCTTCCTCTGCAACAAAGGCATAGCTCAGAGTCCCCTGAGGGCCGATTGGTTCGATCGTCCGAGTGCGCAGCACTCTAACGGCTACGTTCAGCGGCCTGGTGGCAGGTTAGCGACAGGATGTTACGGGTTCATGTAGGCGCTGGCGCAGGCTGTGATCTTTTTGCAGGCTGCAAAGGCTCAAGATCAAAAGATCGCTGCCTGCGCAGCGCCTACATTATGATCAGGCTTTAATTTGTGACTGGATGCTTCCCATGACCGATCTGTCCGCGTTCCCGATCACCCAGAAATGGCCGGCGCAGTACCCTGACTGGATTCAGCTCTATTCCTTGCCGACGCCCAATGGTGTCAAAGTCTCGATCATGCTCGAAGAGATCGGCCTGCCGTACGAACCGCACAAGGTCGCTTTCGACAGCAATGATCAATTGTCTGCCGAGTTCCTTTCGCTGAACCCGAACAACAAGATCCCGGCGATCCTGGATCCGCATGGCCCCGAAGATCAGCCACTGGCGCTGTTCGAATCCGGTGCGATCCTGATTTATCTGGCCGACAAAAGCGGCCAGTTGCTCGCGCAGGAAGGTGCGCAGCGCTACGAAACCATCCAGTGGCTGATGTTCCAGATGGGCGGCATCGGTCCAATGTTCGGCCAGCTCGGTTTCTTCAACAAATTCGCTGGCAAGGATTACGAGGACAAGCGCCCGCGTGATCGTTACGTCGATGAAAGCAAGCGTCTGCTCAAGGTGCTCGACGGCCGGCTCGAGGGTCGTGACTGGATCATGGGCGAGCGTTACACCATTGCCGATATCGCCACGTTTCCGTGGGTGCGTAACCTGATTGGGTTTTATGAGGCCGGTGATATGGTCGGCATCAGCAACTTCCCGAATGTCACCCGCGTACTGGAGCGATTCCTCGCCCGCCCAGCGGTCATTCGCGGCCTGACCATCCCCTCATGATTTTCGGGCTATACACATAACCTTGTGGGAGCTGGCTTGCCAGCGATGACGCCGGTACAGTCGACATCTATGTTGACTGAACCACCGCCATCGCTGGCAAGCCAGCTCCCACAGGGATTTACAGTGTTCTGAAAGATTGTTACCCGCCCGGTAATGCACTCTTGATTGATCCAGGTTTGTACCGCGCGCCCCGCAAGGCATAAGCTTCGCCCCCTACGACTTTCGTCTCATCTGCCGTTTTCAGGAAAGGCCCCCATGTCCAGTCAGTTCCCCGAAGCACGTCCCCGCCGTCTGCGCCGCAATGCGAGCCTGCGCAGCCTGTTCCAGGAAACCGAATTCAGCCTGAACGATCTGGTCCTGCCGATTTTCGTCGAGGAAGAAATCGATGACTTCGTGCCGATCAAGAGCATGCCCGGGGTGATGCGCATTCCCGAGCGCAAACTGGCCAGCGAAATCGAGCGTTATGCCCGTGCTGGCGTCAAGTCGGTGATGACCTTCGGCGTGTCGCATCATCTGGACAGCAACGGCAGCGATACCTGGCGCGAGAATGGTCTGGTCTCGCGCATGTCGCGCATCGCCAAGGACGCTGTGCCGGAGATGATCGTGATGTCCGACACCTGCTTCTGCGAATACACCGATCACGGCCACTGCGGCGTGATGCACAACCATGAAGTCGACAACGACCAGACCCTGATCAACCTCGGCAAACAAGCTGTGGCGGCGGCCCGCGCTGGTGCCGACGTGATCGCGCCGTCAGCAGCGATGGATGGACAAGTGCGGGCGATTCGTCAGGCGCTGGATGCCGCCGGTTTCACCCATATTCCGATCATGGCTTACTCGACCAAGTTCGCCTCGGCACTCTACGGCCCGTTCCGCGAGGCCGGTGGCAGTGCGCTGAAAGGCGACCGCAAAAGCTATCAGATGAACCCGATGAACCGCCGCGAAGCCCTGCGCGAATCGCTGCTCGACGAGCAGGAAGGCGCCGATGCGCTGATGGTCAAACCGGCCGGCGCTTACCTCGACATCATCCGCGACATTCGTGAAGCCTCGAACCTGCCGCTGGCGGCGTATCAGGTCAGTGGCGAGTACGCGATGATCAAGTTCGGCGCGCAGGCCGGGGCAATTGATGAGGATCGCGTGGTGCGAGAGAGTCTGGGCGCGATCAAGCGTGCGGGTGCTGATTTGATCTTTACTTACTTTGCGATGGATCTGGCATTGGCCGGGATCTAAAGACCAACGCACAACCCTGTGGGAGCTGGCTTGCCAGCGATAGCGTCAGCACAGTCAAAATCAATCTTGACTGATCCACCGCTATCGCTGGCAAGCCAGCTCCCACAGGTTCTTGTGGTTTCCTTGGGTCAGAGGCAGGCAAAGAACGGGCGGATGCCGTGATCGCGGAAGTAGCGTTCAATCACCTTCGGATCCGCGCTGTTCTCGGCAATCGCCACATAGGTATCCGGGCGCAACAAATAAAAGCCGTTACGCCCCAATCCTGCCGTTTCAAACGCCGGGCGCCAGTCGAACACATGCAGCGGCACATGGTGTTCGTGGCACCAGGCAATCATTTCGTCGCTGGTGTCGCCGTACACATGCACCTGCCAGCACGGCTGTCTCAGCGGTTCGTAATTATCCCCCTCACCATCATGCGCCCACGGCAAGCGGTCACCACCGTGCACATGGCCGGCCGCGCCCTGGCTCAGCGGCATGCCGCGATAGTTGAGGGTGACTTGTGACACGGTGCGAAAAAGGAACTCGCGACTGGCCTCGAACGAGGCCATTTTCGGGATCAGAAACGGTGCCACACGCATGCGTAGCAGATCGGCCATGCGTCCTTCGGCAGTGACAAAACTGAAGACTTTGTCGGTGGTCGACACCAGTCGGCGGGCGAAGGCAATGCGTTCGGTTTCGTAGCTGTCGAGCAGGCTTGGTTCGGCGCCACCGCTGAGCACAGCGGCGAGTTTCCACGCCAGATTGATCGCGTCGCCAATGCCGGTGTTCATGCCCTGACCGCCCGCCGGGCTGTGCACATGCGCGGCATCGCCGAGCAGAAACGCACGACCGCTGCGAAAATGCTCGGCCACGCGGTGATGCACGCGGTAGGTCGAGAACCAGTGCACGTCTTCGATATGCACTTTCAGATGTTCGATGGCACGGCTGCTGACGTCGGAGAATTCCAGGCTTTCGGCGCGATCCGCGCGCTCATCACGCACCGTGCCGATCAGACGGGCACGGCCTTCGCCGGCCAGGGGAAACACGGCGAGGAAGTCCGCCTCATCCAGATCCAGGTGCAACTCGCCGTTCATAGCCGGGCCGCTGGCCTTGACGTCGGCGACGTAGAAAATCTGCTGATAGGTGCCGCCGGGAAAACCGGTGTCGAGGGTTTTGCGCACCACTGAGCGGGCGCCATCACATCCCGCCAGATAACAGGCCTGGCAGATTTCCTGCTCGCCATCGGACAGGCGCAAGTGCGCGGTGAGGCCGTCGCCGGTTTCCTCGAAGCTTTCCAGGGTGGTATCGCGTTCGACCGTGACCCCATAGTCTTCAAGACGCTCGATCAGCAGCCGTTCGTGTTGATCCTGCGGGAAGATTTCGACGAATGCGTAGGGTGTCAGGCCTTCGCCGATGCGGTTCAGTGGCAACTGCGCGACCGGTTTACCGTTGACCCAGAAATTCGCCGCCGCCACCCGATGGCCGTTGCGCACCACGGTGTCGGCGAGGTCCAGTTGCCGGTACAACTCGAGGGTGCGCGCCTGCACCGCCAGCGCTCGCGACGTGGTACCGGGCGCGGAGGCCTTGTCGATGATCCGCACGCGCACGCCCAGTTTGCTCAGCCACAGGGCCAGCACCAGCCCGGTGGGGCCGGCGCCGATGATCAGAACGTCGCTGCGGTTCATGGGCCTGTCCTCCGTTTGCTGTGCAGCAAGTATGGATCAGAAGGAGAGGCTGGCCAGTTGATCGGCCAGACGGAAGACGGCCCCGCAGCGGTGAGGCTGTGGGGCCTTTTTTGGGTGTTCGGCGGGAAGGTATTGGCGGTAGTGAAATTTACCCCCTCACCCCAGCCCTCTCCCCCAGGGGGGCGAGGGGGAAAGGGAGCCGATTTGTATGCTTTTCAAAACCTGAGTTCGACTCGATGGCACACGTCGACGTAACTCGAAAGAACACCACATCAGTCCCCTCTCCTTTGAAAGGCGAGGGGGAAAGGGAGCCGATTTGTGTGTTTTTTAAGACTTGAGTTCGACTCGATATTTCAGGTCGGTGTAACTTGCAAGAACACCACGGTCAGTCCCCTCTCCCTCTGGGAGAGGGTTAGGCGGGCGGCGTTCCGATGAGGGGCTTTTCAGCCTTAGAAATCAATAGTCCCGGACAACTTCGCCACCCGCGGCTCACCCTGAGTCAGATACCCCCCCTGAGCCGATTCCCAATACTTCTTGTTCGCCAGATTTTCCACGCCCAGACGCACGGTCACGTCCTTCTCCGACACCTTGAACGCATAACGCGCCCCCGCATCGAAGCGGTTCCAGGTCGGCAGGCTGAGGTTGTTCGCCGCGTCAGCGTATTGACCGCCGGTACGCAGCATCCGCGCATTCAGCGCCACGCCTTGCAGACCCGGCACGTCCCAATCCGCACCAGCGTTGAACTGGAAGGTCGGCACACCGATCGCACGGTTGCCGTCGTTGGCGCCATTGAGGGTGTTCTTCAGTTCGGTGTCCATCAGGGTCAGACCGCTGATCAGGCGCAGACCATTGATCGGTTCGCCGAACACGTTCATTTCCACGCCTTTGTTGATCTGCTCGCCTTCACGCACGTAGGTGCAGGTAGTCGCACTGTCGATTTCGCAGTAACCATCGCTCGGCTGCTCGATGCGATAAACACCGAGGCTGGCGCCGTAAGTGCCCATGTCGACTTTCACCCCGACTTCGGTCTGCTTGGAGCGTTTCGGCGCATAGACTTCGTTGCCGTTGGTGACACGGAAACCACCGGAACTGGTCGGCGAAGTCGGGCCCTGGGCCAGACCTTCGATGTGGTTGGCGTAGAACGACACATGGTCCCACGGCTTGAACACCACGCCGTAGACGGGTGTGGTGATCGATTCGTCGTAGCTCGACTTGCGACCGCCGCTGCCCCAACTGGCGTAGTTGTAGCCTTGCACCACCAGTTGCTGGCGACGCAGGCCGGCGGTGACCAGCAGGCGATCATCGAAGAAACCGAGGGTGTCAGAGAGTGCGATGCTGCGGTTGAAGGTCTTGCCGACGATGCCGGGATCATTCAAGTCGCCGCCGGCAAAGTTGCCCACCGGCGACGGCGTTTGCACCGGGTGGTAGATGTTGTTGGCGTATTGGGTCAGGTCAAAATCATAGGCGCTGCGCTGCTCGGCCCAGATGCCGGTCAGGCCGAAGTTGAGCTTGTGGCTGACCGACCCGGTGTTGAATTTACCGTTGAGGCCGGCCATCACGCTGGTGTTGTCTTCGTCGTGCGGAATGAACGAGCCGGTGGTGAACGACGCGCCGTTGTTACCGACCAGCGTGGTCGAGTTGTAGCGCCCGACTTCGCGGGTGTGCTTGGCGCCGCCGGCCGCGTAGGCGGTCCAGTTGTCGTTCAGGTCGTACTCGGCGCGAAGCATGCCGAAGGTGTCTTCGATGTCGGTGTAGCCCCACTTCGGCGCGTAGTTGGTGTCGGCCGAGGGCGCGTCTGGAATGTGCGTGGCAGTGCCGAGGTTGACCGAATTACGACCACCGTTGACGCGTTCTTTCTGGTAGGCAAAGTCGCCGGAGAGGCGCAGGGCGTCGCCGCGATAATCGAGGCCGATGGCAAACAGTTTCGAGCGCTGGTTCTCGTGGTCGATACCGGTGTCGCCTTCGCGCTGGGACAGGTTGATCCGGGCGCCGAAGCGGTTGTCTTCACCGAAACGCTGGCCGATGTCGAAGTGATGACCGATACGGCCTTCGCTGTTGATGTCGGTGGTGTAACGACGCAGCGGCACATCGCCGGCGCGCTTCGGTTGCAAGTTGACGCCGCCGCCGATGCCGGAGCCGGTCGGGGTCACGCCGTTGATAAAGGCGTTCGGGCCTTTGAAAACTTCCACACGCTCCAGGGCATCGGTGGAAATGATCTGCCGTGGCAGCACGCCGTACAGGCCGTTATAGGAGATGTCGTCACCGTTCAGCGGCAGGCCACGGATCATGAAGACTTGCGCCTGGTTGCCGTAACCGGACGCCTGACGTACCGAGGAATCGTTGAGCAGCACGTCGGCGACGTCTTCGGCCTGCTGATCCTGAATCAATTGTTCGGTGTAGGACGCGGCGCTGAACGGCGCGTCCATCATGTCCTGATTGCCGAGCACGCCGAGTTGACCACCACGGGCGACCTGACCACCCGCGTAAACCGGGGGCAGGGCGTTCGGCGTCGGGGCTTGGGCGTTGACGTTGACGTCGTCCAGCACCAGCGCTTTGGTATCGCCTTCTGCGGCTTGGGCGGTGATGGTCAGGGAACACAGCAGGGCGAGAAGCGTCGGGCGAAACGGGACGGCGAGTCGAGCTGGAACGGGCATGTAGGGACCTGGAGGCGCACGGCCGGTGAGAAAAATAAGGGCGGCGCGGGAACTCCTTGCGCAAATGCGACTCCAGGCGCAAATGATAGGTTTTCTCAGTAACGTTTTGCAATCAGTTTGTCATCACCCTCTCAAAACACACATCACCTGTAGGAGCTGCCGCAGGCTCGGGCCGCGATCGGACGATCTTTTGATCTTGTTTTTTAAAATCAAAAGATCGCAGCCTGCGGCAGCTCCTACACGGATTGTGTATGGTGGTTTGGGCTTAACGGACTGGATAAAGCTTCATGCACAACTTTCAATTACCGATCACGCTCGCCGTACTGCTGGTGCTCGCCGGTTGCGCGGGGCAACGCAGTACCGAGCCGGTGCCCCGTGCGCCTGCTGAAGTGAAGGCCGAGATCGTGCGGCTGATGCCGGCCAAGACTGCCGATCGCCAAGGCTGGGCCACCGATATCTACGCCGCGTTTGCCGCGCAGAACATCAGCCCGACCACGCAAAATCTTTGCTCGGTGCTGGCCGTGGCCGAGCAGGAATCGACCTTCCAGGCCGACCCCACGGTGCCAGGCCTGGGCAAAATCGCTCGCGACGAAATCGACCGTCGCGCCGCCAAAGTGCACATCCCCAGCTTGTTGGTCAGCGGCGCGCTGCAAGTGCGCTCAACCAACGGCAGGACCTACAGCGAACGCTTGAATACGGCGCGCAGTGAGAAAGAACTCAGTGGTATTTTCGACGACTTCATCGGCCGGGTGCCGATGGGCCGTACGCTGTTCGGCGGTTTTAACCCGGTGCACACGGGCGGGCCGATGCAGGTCAGCATCGAATTTGCCGAACAGCACGCCAAGGATTATCCGTATCCGGTTGACGGCACGATCCGCCGTGAAGTGTTCAGCCGCCGTGGTGGCATGTATTTCGGCATCGCACATTTGCTCGGTTATCCGGTGAGTTATCGCGAGCCGCTGTATCGGTTTGCCGATTTCAACGCCGGTTGGTACGCCAGTCGCAATGCCGCGTTTCAGAATGCGGTGAGCCGCGCTTCGGGCATCCCGCTGGCGCTCGATGGCGACCTGATCCGCTACGACTCGATCATGCCCGGCGGCACGGAACTGGCGGTGCGCACCCTCGGCAAGTCGCTGGGCATGCGCAACCCGACGATTCGCGACCAATTGGAGGAGGGCAAAACCCTGGAATTCGAAGAGACCAAGCTCTATCAGCGAGTGTTCGAACTGGCGGAGCAAGCGGAGGGGAAAAAGCTGCCGCGCGCGGTGTTGCCGGGGATCGTGCTGCAGAGCCCGAAGATCACCCGCAAACTCACCACAGCGTGGTTCGCCAAGCGCGTGGACGAGCGCTACAAGCGCTGCATGGCCAAGGCCGGATAAATCAGGCAGACATAAAAAACCCGGCCAAGGGAGCCGGGTTTCTCTGGGTTGTTGCGCTTACAGCCAATCATCAGGCAACGCGACGTTGGATCAGACGATCCGAGCCACCTTCGGCAACGCGACGTTCGATCAGACGATCCGAACCACCTTCGGCAACGCGACGTTCCAGCAGACGATCAGCGCCACCTTCAGCAACGCGACGTTCGATCAGACGATCCGAACCACCTTCAGCGACGCGACGTTCGATCAGACGATCCGAACCACCTTCGGCGACGCGACGTTCGATCAGACGATCCGAACCACCTTCAGCGACGCGACGTTCCAGCAGACGATCAGCGCCACCTTCAGCAACGCGACGTTCGATCAGACGATCCGAACCACCTTCAGCCACACGGCTTTCGATCAGTTTGTCCGAGCCGCCTTCGGCGATCATGGTGTGGGCCGGGGTAGCGGCGAAAGCGTTGATAGCGAAGACCGAGAAAGCGATGCCGAGAAGAGTTTGGCGTTTCATGATGGTGTGCTCCGGGGTGTTGTTGGTTGGTATGGAGCAGATGTTACGCCCGGGATTTTTTATGAGAACTTCATTGCCGTGATGGTGAACATCGATGCCGATGATGGTTGCCGGAACCCGCAGATCAGAGCCTCACAGCACCTTCACCGCACGCCCGATCGCCTGAATCGGCCCGGTCGGTTTGCCGATCGGCGAGCCATTGGCGCCCTCAAGTGTCAGCTCGAATAGCTGATTGGGTTGCAGCGGCGGTAACTTGTCCAGCGGCACCGACAAGGCCTGCCCGGGTTTGACCAGCCCCAGCGAAACCGGCCCCTGCCAGCCGTCAGCCTTGGTCCAGAATTCCAGAGCCTTGTCGGCTGGTACCTCAACCACGCCGAGCGGGATCAGTTGAATTTCATGCGAATTGCTCGCCTGAATCACCCAGCCCGGGGCTTTGTCCTGCGGCGCAACCAGCACCACCAGATAGCTGGGTTTCGGCGTGGTCTGGGTCAGCAGGATAGAACCCAGAATCAACGTCGCGGCCAAACCGGCTGCGCTCAACCCACGCCAGAGCGGCAGCAGGTTCCACCATGAAGTTGAAGGTGCTTGCCGCGCCAGTCGCCCGATACTGCGCTCGATGCGTTGCCACAACTGCGCCGAGGGTTGCTGCGGCTCCGCGAGATCCGTCAACTCCAGCAGACGCCGCTCCCAGGCGTCTACCGCTGCGCGCAATTGCGGATCATTCGGCAAACGCCGTTGCACCTCGCTGCGCTGTTCGAACGATAGCGTGCCGAGCACATATTCGCCGGCCAGTTCATCCCGTTCTTGCGCTGATTCGCTGGTCATCCCATGCACTCCCGCAAGGCATTGAGGCTGCGCTTGATCCACGCTTTGACGGTGCCCAGCGGCGTGTCGAGGCGCGCGGCAATTTGCGCGTGGCTGTAGCCGTCGACGTAAGCATGCAGGACGCAACTGCGCCGTTGTGGCTCCAGCTGTTCAAGGCAATGGTAGATGCGCGCCGAATGCGCGTGGGCGTCGAAGCTGGCATCGTCCGCAGCGGTTTCGTGGGCCTCGCTGAACGGCGTTTCCCGGCCGTGATCACGCAGCAGATTCAGCGCCAGATGCCGGGTCACGCTGAACATCCAGCCACGCGCCGAACCGCGCGCCGGGTCAAACCCCGCCGCGCCGTTCCAGATCTTGATGAAGGCCTCATGAACAATGTCCTCCGCCAGCGCCGTATCGCGCACCAGGCGCTTGGCCACGCCGAGCAGACGCGGGCCTTCCTGCACATACAAATCGCGCAGGGCCGCACGCTCGCCACGGGCACAGGCAGCGAGATGGGCTTCGTAATCGAAAACGGATTCGGCTAAAGGCATGTCGTGCAATCTAGCTCACATTCCGTAAACATCCAGAACACATAATTCCCCTTGTAGGAGTGAGCCTGCTCGCGATAGCGGTGTATCAGCAGCATATTCTTCACTGATACACCGCTATCGCGAGCAGGCTCACTCCTACAGGGGATTTGTGGTGTTCCGGGGATCAGTTCGCCGCCCAGAAAATGTAATCAGCCTGGTACTTCACCACTTCCTGCTTGCCCTTGTTCGCCGTCGTGCATTCACTGCCCGGTGCCACGCCGCCCTTGAGCGCGACACGCTGGATGTAACTCACGCCGCTCATCGCGCCTTTACCCTCGGCGGGGTTGGCCTTGACCAGTTGATAGGGCAGGTTGCCCGGAGTCGACGGCGCCACGGCCAGTTGCGTGCCGGTGACTTTCGAACCGTCCTTGGCCTGCCAGGTCGCTGGCGGGCCGAAGTAGGTGCCGACCTGCTTGCCGCTGCGATCATTGAGCACCGCTTTCGGACCGACAAACGTCCACTCGGTCTGCCCGGCCGCGTTGGGCTTGTCGCGGCACTCGTAGGTGATCTCGCCGACGCCGGTGGTTTCCATCGCAATCTTGTGGCCGTCCGGCACTTTGATCGCGTCGGGGTAACTGCTTTGGGCGAAGGTTGTCGAGGACAGGGCGAGCAAACCGGTGAGGCCAATCAGCTGGGTGATGTTCATCAGTGTTATCTCCGAAAAGGGTAGACCGCTGACAGCCGAAGAGGGCTGTTACAGGGACTACCCGTGACGGAGGCGTTTGGATGCAGTGCCTGAAAAATATTTTTTGGATCACCGCTATACCTGTGGGAGCTGGCTTGCCAGCGATAGCGGTGGGTCAGCGAAGGGGATGTCGACTGACCCGGCGCCATCGCTGGCAAGCCAGCTCCCACAGGGTTTTGTGTCGGGCTTGAGGCCGGAGGCTTTCAGGAGTTCCTGGGTATAAGGGTGTTTGGGTGCGGCGAAAATCTCGCGTGAAGAACCCTGCTCAACCACCTTGCCATCCTTGATCACCATCAAGTCATGCGCCAGCGCATGTACCACCGCCAGATCATGGCTGATGAACAAATAGGTCAGCCCATGCCTGATCTGCAATTGCCGCAACAACTCCACCACCTGTTTCTGCACCGTGCGATCCAGCGCCGAGGTCGGCTCATCGAGCAGAATAAGCGCCGGCTCCAGCACCAGTGCGCGGGCGATGGAGATGCGCTGGCGCTGGCCACCGGAAAACTCGTGGGGATAACGATGGCGGCTCTGCGGATCGAGGCCGACTTCCTCCAGCACCCGGATCACCGCCGCTTCCCGCTCAGCCTCAGTGCCGATACCGTGAGTCAGCAAGCCTTCGGCAATAATCTGCTGCACTGACATCCGTGGGCTGAGGCTGCCGAACGGGTCCTGGAACACCACTTGAATCTGCCGCCGCAACGGCCGCATCAAACGTTGATTGAGCAAGCTCAGTTGCTTGTTACCAAAACGGATATTGCCCTCGGACTCGACCAACCGCAGGATCGCCTGACCCAGCGTCGATTTACCCGAACCCGACTCACCGACAATCCCCAAAGTCTTGCCGCGTTGCAGGGTGAAACTCACGCCGTCCACGGCTTTGATGTAATCCTGCTGGCGACTGAACAACGCCTTGGGCAATGGAAACCACACCTTCAAATCATCGACTTCGAGCAGGTTGTGGTCGTACTCACTGGGCACCGGCGCACCGCTCGGTTCGGCCTCGATCAACAACCGACTGTAAGGATGCTGCGGCGCGCGAAACAGCGCCTCGCAATCCGCCTGCTCGACGATTTCACCATGGCGCATCACGCATACCCGTTGCGCGATGCGCCGTACCAGATTGAGGTCGTGACTGATCAGCAACAGCGACATGCCGAGGCGTTGCTGCAACTCGATCAACAACTCAAGAATCTTCTGCTGCACCGTGACGTCGAGCGCCGTGGTCGGCTCGTCAGCGATCAACAATTCCGGCTCATTCGCCAGCGCCATCGCAATCATCACCCGTTGCCGTTGACCACCGGAAAGTTGATGCGGATAGGCTTTCAAGCGCTGCAACGGCTGGCGAATGCCGACCAGTTCCAACAGCTCCAACGTCCGTTCACGGGCAGCGCGGCCCTTGAGGCCTTTGTGAATCTCCAGTACTTCGCTGATTTGCTTTTCCACCGTGTGCAGCGGGTTCAGCGAGGTCATCGGCTCCTGGAAAATCATCGCAATGCGGTTGCCGCGCAGGCCGCGCATCTGCTGCTCGCTGGCGTGCAATAAGTCCACGCCGTTGTAGCGGATCGCGCCGCTGCTGCTGACGTTCTTGCCCGGCAACAAACGCAGGATCGAATGCGCGGTCACCGACTTGCCTGAGCCGGACTCTCCGACCAGTGCCAGGCACTCGCCGCGGGGGATATCCAGGTTCAAACCGTGCACCACTTCTTGTCCGGCGAATGCGACGCGCAGATCGCGAATTTCAATCAGGTTGTCGTTCATGTCAGCTCCGGGGATCAAATGCATCACGGCAAGCCTCACCGATGAAAACCAACAACGACAAAATCAGCGCCAAAGCAAAAAACGCCGTTAGCCCCAGCCATGGCGCTTGCAGATTGCGCTTGGCCTGTCCGATCAATTCGCCCAGCGACGCGGTGCCGGCCGGCATGCCGAAGCCGAGAAAATCCAGCGCAGTCAGGGTGGCGATGGCGCCGGTGAGAATGAACGGCAGGTAGGTGAGGGTGGAGGTCATCGCGTTGGGCAGGATGTGCCGGCACATCAGCTCGTTGTCGGTCAGGCCCAGCGCTCGCGCGGCTTTGACGTATTCCAGATTGCGTCCACGCAGAAACTCGGCGCGCACCACGTCGACCAGTGCCAGCCAGGAAAACAGCGCCATGATCCCCAGCAACCACCAGAAACTCGGCGAGACGAAGCCGGACAAAATGATCAGCAGGTACAGCACCGGCAACCCCGACCAGATCTCCAGCACCCGTTGCCCGAGCAAGTCGACCCAGCCACCGTAATAACCCTGCAACGCCCCGGCAACGATGCCGATCAACGCACTGATGCCGGTGAGAATCAGTGCAAACAGAATCGAAATCCGCGTGCCGAAAATCACCCGCGCCAACACGTCGCGGGCCTGATCGTCAGTGCCCAGCCAATTGCTTGAGGACGGTGGGCTCGGTGCCGGCTCCGCAAGGTCGTAATTGACCGTGTCGTAACTGAACGGGATCGGCGGAAACAGCATCCAGCCGCCCTGATCCTCGATCAGTTTGTGCACGTAGCTGCTGGCGTAATCCGGCTGAAACGGCAGCTCGCCGCCGAAATCGGTTTCCAAGTAATCGCTGAGGATCGGGAAGTAAAAAGCGTCGTGATAACGGATCACCAACGGCTTGTCGTTGGCGATCAACTCACCGCCCAGACAAATCAGGCACAAACCGATAAACAGCCACAGCGACCAGCGTCCACGGCGGTTGGCCTTAAACTGAGCCACGCGACGCTGACCAAGAGGGGAGAGAGTGAACATCAGGCAGTCCTCGCCGAGAAGTCGATGCGCGGGTCGAGCAGGGTGTAGCAAAGGTCGCCGATCAGCTTGATCAACAGGCCGAACAGGGTGAACAGGAACAACGCACCGAACACCACTGGGTAATCCCGCGACACCGCCGCTTCGTAACTCATGCGCCCGAGGCCGTCGAGGTTGAAGATGGTTTCGATCAGCAGGGAGCCGGCGAAAAACACCTCGATCAGTGCTGACGGCACTCCGGCCACCACCAACAACATCGCATTGCGAAACACGTGGCCATAGAGCACGCGACGCTCAGTCAGACCCTTGGCCCGCGCGGTGATCACGTACTGGCGGCTGATTTCGTTGAGGAAGCTGTTCTTTGTCAGGATCGTCAACGTGGCGAAGCCGCCAATCACCAGCGCCGTCACCGGCAACACCAGGTGCCAGAGGTAGTCGCCGACCTTGCCCATCGTGCTGAGGCTGTCGAAGTTATCCGAGACCAGCCCCTGCACCGGAAACCAGTTGACGTAGCTGCCACCGGCAAACACCACGATCAACAGAATCGCGAACAGGAACGCCGGCATCGCATAGCCGATGATGATCGCCGTGCTGCTCCAGACATCAAACGCGCTGCCGTTCTTGATCGCTTTGCGAATGCCCAGCGGAATGGAAATCAGGTAAGTGATCAACGTCGCCCATAGACCCAGCGACAGCGACACCGGCAACTTCTGCACGATCAGATCAGTAACCTTGGCGCCGCGAAAAAAACTGCTACCCAGATCCAGCTGCGCGTAGTTTTTCAGCATCAACCACAGGCGTTCGTGCATCGGCTTGTCGAAGCCGTAATGGTGTTTGATCTCCTCGATCAACGCCGGATCGAGGCCACGGCTGCTGCGGCCCGCGCCGCCAACCGCAGTAACCTCGCCACCACCGCCCACGCTGTGCCCGCCGAAGCCTTGCAAGCGGGCGATGGCTTGCTCCACCGGCCCACCTGGCGCGGCCTGCACAATCAGAAAATTCACCACCAGAATGCACAGCAGCGTCGGGATGATCAGCAGCAATCGTCGGCTCAGATAACGCAGCATGTCACTGGCCCCCCGCGAGTTGAGAGTGCATCTGCTGGGTGGTCAGCGCCTTGGCCGCTACCTCCCACCAGGTGTTGAGGCCTTCGTCATACGCCGGTTGCACGGGTGGCATGCCGAAGCGGTTTTGATACACCGTCGGTGTGCCTTTGGAGTAGTAGTTGGGAATCATGTAGTAACCCCATTGCAGCACCCGATCGAGGGCGCGGGCGTAATGCACCATGGCTTCGCGGCTGTTGGCCTGGACCAGTCCGTCAATCAGTTGATCGACCGCCGGATTGGCCAGCACCATCGAGTTCGAACTGCCGACTTGCGTGGCGCTTTGCGAGGCGTACAGGCTGTACAACTCGCGGCCGGGAGAGACGATCGGATCGCCGCTGCGCGGGAAAGCGACGACGATCATGTCGTAGTCGCGGGCGTTGAGGCGGTTGATGTATTGCGCCGAATCGATCCGGCGCAGATTGAGCGTAATGCCGATCTGCGCGAGGGTGCGTTTGAACGGCAGCAACATGCGATCGAAGCCGCCCTGACCGTCGAGGAAAGTGAACTCCAGCGGCTCACCCGCAGCGTTGACCAGACGATTGTGTTGCGGCGTCCAGCCGGCCTCGGCGAGCAGCTTCAGCGCTTGCAGTTGTTTGTCGCGGATGTAGCCACTGCCATCGGTTTTCGGTGCCTGGTACACCGTGGTGAAAACCTCGTCGGGAATCTGCCCACGCAGCGGTTCGAGGATCTTCAATTCTTCGGCGTCGGGCAGGGCGGTGGCGGCCATTTCGCTTTTTGGCCAGAAGCTGTTCTGGCGCACGTAGAAGCCGCGCATCATCTGTTTGTTGGTCCACTCGAAATCCCACAGCAGGCTGATCGCCTGACGCACGCGGCGATCCTTGAAGAACGGGTTCTGCAGGTTGAACACGAAGCCCTGAGCGGCGGTGGGTTTGTCCGGGGCGAGGATCGACTGTTGCAAACGACCGTCGCGCAATGCCGGGCTGTCATAGCCGACCACATAACCGGACGAGGAGAACTCGCGGTTGTAGTCGAACGCGCCGGCCTGCAGCAGTTGCCGGGCGACGTCGGTGTCACCGTAGAAATTCACCGTGAGCGTGTCGAAGTTGTACATGCCGCGACTGACCGGCAAGTCCTTGCCCCACCAGTCCGGATCACGTTCGAAACTGATACTGCGCCCGGCGTCGACCTTGCTCACCCGGTACGGGCCGCTGCCCAGCGGTGGCTCGAAACCGCCGCCATTGGCGAAGTCGCGGGTTTTCCACCAGTGTTCGGGGACCACGCGCATCGTCGCCAGATCCAGTGCGAGGGTGCGGTTGAGGTTGTTCTTGAAGGTGAAGCGCACCTGTCGTGGGCCTTCGATCAGCACGTCCTGCACATCGGCGTATTGCTGGCGATAACTCAGGCTGCCCTTGGTCATCAAC
Source organism: Pseudomonas sp. Mb7 (assembly GCF_054790525.1). Classification (NCBI taxonomy): domain Bacteria; kingdom Pseudomonadati; phylum Pseudomonadota; class Gammaproteobacteria; order Pseudomonadales; family Pseudomonadaceae; genus Pseudomonas; species Pseudomonas sp. Mb7. Next base: position 3,432,109 of record NZ_CP186501.1, on the reverse strand, counting down.
AGGTTGAAGGTGTAGCGCACGTCTTCAGCGGTGATCGGCGTGCCGTCGGCGAAACGTGCTTGTGGATTGAGGGTGAAGCGCACCCAGAGTCCATCGGGGTCGCGCTCGATCTGCTGCGCGACCAGTGCATAAACGGTGTACGGCTCGTCCAGCGAGCGGAACGCCAATGGCGAATACACCCAGTCGTTGACCTGCACCACGGAAATGCCCTGATCGGCATACGGGCTGATGTAGTTGTATTGGCCGATCTCCATCGACGCACGGCTGAGTGAACCGCCCTTGGGCGCCTTGGGATCGACGAAATCGAAATGCTCGAAGTTCGCCGGATACTTCGGCGCTTCGCCGTACACCGTCAGCGCATAACTGCCGCCGGCCAGCGCCGAAGTGCCGGTGCATAACAGCGCACTGCCCAAAAGCAGGCCAGCCATGTTGCGCAAAAAACTCATGAAGTCACCCTGAAAATCCCTGAAGAAACCCGGCCCCCATGTGGGAGCTGGCTTGCCAGCGATAGCGGTATGTCAGTGAAGTAAATGTCGACTGATACAACGCCATCGCTGGCAAGCCAGCTCCCACAGGGTTTTATGGTGCTCGTTCTTTAGAAGTGGTAAGTCATGCGCGCAAACAAAGTACGGCCCAGCGGGTCGGTGTAGCGCGGGTCATAGCCGCTCTGGAAGTTGTAGGCCTGGTTGGAAAACGGCGGGTTGCGGTCGAACACATTCTTCATCCCGGCATCGACATCCAGCACCTTGTTGAAGGTGTAACCGGCCGACAGATCCCAGACCGAATACGACGCCACGCGCGCGTGGGTGTCGCGGTCGTAGTCGTTGTAACCCGTGGTGAAACGGTTGGTCAGTGCTGCCCGCGCCGCGCCGAAGGTCCAGCTGCCGGTGAGGTTGTGCTTCCAGCGTGCGATCACGCCGTCACCCTGAAAGTCGCCGACCTTGTCGGTAAACGGGCCTTTGATGGTGCTCTGGAAGTCGTACTCGTCAACATAAGTGCCTTGCAGCCCCAGACCGAACTGACCGTACGGCGTGTTCGGGAAGCGATAGTCCAGCGACACATCGACACCGTTGGTTTCGACGATGCCGAGGTTGGCGTTGCCGGTGACGATGTAGTTGAGCGTGCCATCGGCGTTGCGCACGAAGCGATCCGGGTAAGAGCCGGCCTGATCAAACACGGTGGATTCCGGGAACGGCTGGATCTGGTTGGAGATGTGGATCCACCAGAAATCCAGACCTACCGAGAGGTTGTTGATCGGCTGATAGACGAAGCCGAGGGTCACGTTACGCGCCTTTTCCGGGGCCAGGTCTTCGTTGCCGCCGATCTGGTTGAGGAACTGCTGACCGCAATCGCGGCCGCCGTTGCCGCCTGGTTGCACTACGCCGCCGGTACACAGCACCGGGTCGTTGTAGTAGCCCTGGGTGAAGGTGATGCTGCGCGGCGAATACAACTCATACAGCGACGGCGCACGGAAGCCTTCGCTGTAGGCGCCACGTACCACCAGCTCTTTCAACGGTTGATAACGGAACGAATATTTCGGGTTGGTGGTGCTGCCGAAGTCGCTGTATTTGTCGTGACGCACGGCGGCGGACAGTTCGAGGCTGTCGAGCACCGGCACGTTGATTTCCGCGTAGGCGGCTTTCACGCTGCGGTCGCCTTCGACGCTGCCGGCCGGGTCGATGCCGAGGCTCTGGATGTCGCCGGCGAACGACTCGAAATCCTGATGGAATTTCTCTTTGCGGTACTCGCCACCCAGGGCCAGACCGGACGGACCGGCGCCGAACCAGTCGCCGATTTCACGACTGATACGACCATCGAAACCGGCTACACGGCCCACAGCAGTGGAGTAGGCACCGTGGTAGGCCGCGTTGTCGATGTACTGCTGACCGGCGGCGGACTGCGGGCCGAACGGGTTGAGCAAACCACTGGCCAGACCATTGATCATCGCCTGGTCGCTGACAAAGCCATTGGTGACGCTGGAGACGATTTTGTTCTGGTTGTACGAGGCGCCGACGTTGTAATCCCAGCCGGCGACCAGACCATCGAAACTGAGCAGGAAGCGCTGGCTGGTGTTCTGGTCTTTCGATTCACGCGGGCCGGCAGCGGTTTCACGCCAGTTGACGTCCACCGGTTGGGTCGGGTCGAGGGCGAAATCGGTTGGCGCCGGGGTGATGCCGTTGCCGGGATAGTAGGGCGACGAGGAATCGAGGCTCAGACCGGTCAACGGCGCAGGGCCGATCGCCGTGGCGTTGTTGTTGCGCGACCAGAAGTATTCGAGATTGACGTTGTGATCGTCGCCGAGCTTGCCAGTGGTTTTGCCGAAGAACGAGGTCTTCTCGGTTTGCGGCACCAGGTCGATGTATTCGCGGGTGCTGAAGCGGCACAAACCGTCGCGGGCGATCAGGTTGGGGCCGTTGCAATTGCTGTTGGCCAACGGGTTGGTGGCGTTGCCATTCTGACTGTAGTTGCCGGGGAACGCGGTGCCGGAGGTCTGATCGAGGCCGCGACCGGGGGCGTAGTCGGTGGCGAAGGAGCGGTCGTTGGCGTCGAGGTTCTGCTGCTTGTTGTAGTTGAACACGCCGAGGACGTTGAAACGGTCTTCTTCCAGATCGCCGTAGCCCCAACTGGCGCTCATGTCTTTGGTTGCACCGCCGCCGCTGTGGGTCGGGGTTTCGCCGCCGAGGGTCAATTGGCCGTCGGTCAGGGATTTCTTGGTGATGAAGTTGATCACGCCGCCGATGGCGTCGGTGCCGTACAGGGCCGAGGCGCCGTCGCGCAGCACTTCCACACGTTCGATGGCGGCAAACGGGATCATGTTCAGATCCACCGCGCCGCCGGCCGAGTTGGTCCCCGACAAGGCGTTGTTGGCCAGGCGTCGACCGTTGAGCAGCACCAGCGTCTTGTTTGCGCCGATGCCGCGCATGTCGGCGAATGAGGCGCCGCCAGTGGCTGCGCCCACGGAGCCGGCGCTGTTGTTGATCGACTGGCTGCCGGTGATGCGCTGCACCAGTTCGGCGGTGGTGGTCACGCCCTGTTTGCGCAGCTCATCGGCCTTGAGAATGGTGATCGGCACCGCCGTTTCCGCATCGACCCGGCGAATCGCCGAACCGGTCACTTCCACCCGTTGCAGTTGCGTGGTCGGCGCAACCACCGCCGCAGCTGCCGGGACGTTAGCGTTGTCGTCCTCGGCCGCCTGCACAGTCCCGGCGCCCATCCCCATGGCCACCAGATACAACGGAACAAAACGGTGGCGAGAAATCGTTGCCACCAATGGTTTGAGCGTGAAGCGTGGAGTGTTCATCAGCATGGTTATTTCCGACTTTTTAGACGTTATCGAATTGGCCTTGTGAGCCCCTCATTGCTCCGCTATCGGTGATACCGCGTGCGGAAAACCACTTTCTTCAAGCAAGCCGATCCCCTCCGAAGACGCGTGGCGTTTTTTCGGTCGGCCGTTTACGACGGGATTCGGTCAGCGGTGCCGGACGCGTGTTTTCAGTACGCGGCCGGCACCGCACTCAGTGGGTGGTCATCACCGATATTTTGGTAATGCCCGAGCGTTCGATAGACGCCATGGCCTTGGCCACCTGGCCGTAATTGACGGCGGAGTCGGCCTGCAACTGCACGCGCACTTCGCTGTCCTTGGCCTTGACCTCTTTGAGGCTGGCTTCCAGTGATTCCGGGGCCAGCTCGGTCTTGGCCAGATAGAAATTGCCGTCCTGATCGACGCTGACCACCACCGGGTCTTTCTTTTCGGCGGGGGCGACGGCGTCGGTTTTCGGCAGATTCACTTTGATCGCGTTGGTCATCAGCGGCGCGGTGACGATGAACACCACCAGCAACACGAGCATCACGTCGACCAGTGGCGTGACGTTCATTTCGCTGAGCACTTCATCGCTGTCTTGAGTGGAGAACGACATCAGCTGGCCTCCCGCACGGCGGCCGTGGTTTTGCTGGCGATGGCCTGACGGCTGATGGAAAACGCACTGCGCGAGGCGAGGGCGTCAAAGTCGTGGGCGAAGTCATCCATGTCTGCCGAAGCGAGTTTCAAGCGGCGCAGGAAGAAGTTGTAAATCAGCACCGCCGGCACCGCGACGGCGATACCCACGCCGGTGGCGATCAGCGCGTGACCGATCGGCCCAGCCACTGCTTCAAGGCTGGCCGAGCCGGTTTCGCCGATGCTTTTCAGCGCTTCCATGATTCCCCACACGGTGCCGAACAAACCAATGAACGGCGCGGTGCTGCCAATACTGGCGAGGATCGCCTGACCGTTTTCCAGGGAGCGACGTTCCTTCTGGATCTGCTGGCGCAGGTTGCGTTCCAGGCGATCCGAACGGTTGATGGTGTGCGCCAATTGCTGGGTGGTACGCGGCGAATCTTCCACCAGCAGCGCTTCGAAACCGCTGCTGGCGATACGCGCCAGCGCGCCCGGATACTGGCTGGCGTGTTCGGCGGCGGTGAGCAGATCCGGCGCGCCCCAGAAGGCTTTGCTGAATTGTTTGTTCTGCGCTTTCTGCCGCAGGTACTGCGCCGACTTGACCAGCAGGATCGCCCAGCTGACCACGGAAAACAGCACCAGACCCCAGAGCACGCCGGGGACAATCATCGAAGACAAATCGTTCATGGTGACACCTCGCTTGCGTTATTCGGTTGTGCGTTGATTGAGCGTTCGGTTATTGCGGCAATTTGAAATCGATGGTCTGGGTGGCGAAGCCGTCGATCGGCGTGTCACCGCGTTTGGCCGGGATGAATTTCCAGTTCTTCACGGCGGCAACAGCAGCGTCATCCAGTTGCGGTTTGCCGCTGGATTTGGTCACCGTCACCGAGCCTGCACGACCATTGGCCAGCACCTGAATGCGCAGGACTACGCTGCCTTCCCAGTTGCGCCGCAGGGCCAGCGACGGGTATTCCGGCGGCGGGTTGCCGAGGCTGGCGAGGCCGGAGATCGCTGCTGATTCCTTGACCGGACCCGGCGCAGCGGCAGGGGCCGGTGGTGCGCTCGGGGTGGCCGAGGCAGCAGGAGCCGCCGGTTGTGCCGGCGCCGGTGGCGCTTTCGGTGGCTCGACCTTTTTCACCGGTTTCGGCTTCTCGACCGGTTTCGGTTTTTCGATCGGCTTGGGTTTCTCCACCGGTTTCGGCGGTGGTTTGACCGCATCCTCGTCTTCCACCGGTTGTTCCGGTTCCGGCGGCGGTGGCGGAGGCGGCGGTGGTGGCGGTTCCGGTGTGGGCGGTGCCGGTGGCGTCGGGCTGGTCAGCTCGACGGTCATTTCCGGAATCTGCGGTGGCGTTGGCAATGGCTCTGTTTTGGATTGCTGGAGAAACCACCAGGCGCCGCCATGTATCAGTGCCGACACAGCGACCAGCAACACCATCTGCTGTTTATTCAGACCGCCGGGTTGCGACGTGTTGGCTTTAAACGCCGGTTTGCCCGGAGGCGGCGGAATTGGCGCTTCCCGCAACGACCCCGGCAGGGTTCTGTGCTTTACCGCATCGTTCATTAAAGCTCCCTCGGGTTGATGAAGGGCAATAAGGTGCCGTCCGAACATCCAGGAGATGTTCGAGTGGGTGGGTGCAACTTTCTTCAAGGTGAGCAGAAGCCGATAGTTGAACTATCCGGTTAACAAGGCTTGTGCAAACTTACTGGCTTGGCGTCATCGACTTCGAGTGTTCATTAGCCATTCCCTGGTTGTTCTTCTATTACGTAAGACAACGGTCGGTGTCTCATGCTTGTTACACATAGCAACCGCTGTGCCACATATTGCTGAAATGTAGAGTGCGTATTTCATGAGTGTTACCCATGTCGCATTTATATAAGTTTTACCCTTGTCGGGGTTTTTCCATGGCGCGCAGATTGCCGTTACTCCGGTCGAGGGAGCTTTTTCACAGGCGAGTCAGGCTGTGCGCCATATCACGCTGATCGGCGGGATAGAGCGGCGGCCTGGCTTGCGGCCAGGGCACTTGCTGGTGCGCGGCGGACCGAATTGGTGCGGGTCAATGTTTTAGCGGCTCACGGGGCATGTTCCTTGTTGTTGGTTAAATGAAATCACTGTTTGAAGTATTGAATAGTTCAAACCCGTGGAGCAGTTTTGGTGCACTTGCAATAGCGTTGAAAGTTATTGTTCGACAATCCTGCTATCGTTCAATGCGCACTGCGTTTGCGTAGTAAATGTCCGAGTCTTATTTAAAAAATAAATAGCACGCTGCCGTCGGCCAATAACTCATTGCCGAACGCAGTGCGCTGTCGAAGTGTCAGGTAATAAAGTAAGTGTGAAGGCAGCCGGGACTGTTCGGATGAACTCGGCGGCGAACGGATAAATGCAAAGAGGCTGTGATGCGGCAGAGCGTTTGAAGATTCACGCGGTGAACTCCTGTTGCCAGCTCGGATACGCGAACTTTTGGTTCGGTATCGCACCGTACAAGAACGCGGATAACGTTCGATGATTGCTCTTGGTGCGGGATGGGCACCGCAAGCGCTGTTTTGCGAGGTTTGAATTCGCAAGTCGCGAGTGCATGGGAAAACCGTGCCAAAACCGATACACAGGCAGATTTTTTCTACATCCACGCTACAGCCATCTACCCTGTGGCAATGGTCTTTTCGGGGGGATTGGATATGTACCAGCTCTACGGGCACAGAAACTCAGGCGCCGCCGCCATCGAAGCGGCGCTGGAGCTGTGCCAGATCGCTTACCGTTTCATTGATATCGAAGCCAGCACCGAAGCTGCCGAGGCGTTGGCGCAGCTCAATCCGCTCAAGCAGATACCGACCTTGCAACTGCCCGATGGCGGCGCCATCACCGAGAGCGCGGCGATCCTGATTCACTTGGGGCTGACGTTTCCCAAGTCCGCTTTGCTGCCTGCCAAAGCAGAGGATCGTGATCAGGCGATTCGCGGTCTGGTCTACATCGTCAGCAACTGCTACGCGGCGATCGGCGTCATCGATTATCCGGAGCGCTGGCTGCTGATGCCCGACGAAGCCTCGCGGCAGAATCTGGTGGCCGGCGCGCGCGAGCGTTTGCACTGGAGTTGGGAGGTATTTGCCGACCAGTTTTCTGCCGAGTTGTATCTGGATGACGAAGCGCCGGGGGCGTTAGATGTGCTGGCGGCGGTGGTGACACGCTGGGCGGGCAGTCGCGAGCATTTGCGCCAGACGCGACCGGGGTTTTATGCGTGGCTGCAGCGGATTGACCGGCATCCGGTGCTGGCACCGGTCTTCGCCCGGCATTGGCCGTCCTGACCGACGATGATCGTTCCCACGCGGAGCGTGGGAACGATCATGAGGAGGACGGGGATTATTCCCCGCGGATGTACTGCTCCAGTTGCTTGATCAGCTCTGCCTGTTCGGCAATCGCTTCCTTGACCAGGTCACCGATCGACAGCAAGCCGATCAACTTGCCGTTCTCCACCACTGGCAAGTGCCGCAGGCGTTTGTCCGACATGATGCCCAGGCAGGTGTCGACAGTTTGGTGGGTGTCGACGGTGATCACGTTCGCCACCATGATGTCGCGCACCGGCGTGCCCACGGATGAGCGGCCATGCAGCACCAGTTTGCGTGCGTAATCGCGTTCACTGATGATGCCGACCACCTTATCGTCTTCGACCACCAGCAAGGCGCCGACGTTTTTCTCGGCCATCTTCATCAGCGCTTCGAGCACCATGTGATCAGGCTTGATCTGGTGCACTTCCTGATTTTTCTGATCTTTGAGCTTGAGCAGTTGGGCGACGGTCTTCATGGTGGTTACTCAGGTGTTGTCGTTGTTCTCCAAGCATCGTAGACGCAAGCGCGCAGGGCAAGGTGGCAAAGCGGCAGATAACACGCAAAAAACGTCATTCGCCGGTTTTTTCCGTGGTTGACGCCGATTTATCGCCAGGGTCATCCCACGCAATGCCGCGTAGAATGCCCCTCTGATTCAATTCCTGAGGTTGCAGTGGTGGATTTACCGCAGGGCTTCGTCCTGACCCGGCATTGGCGCGATACCCCGGCCGGCACCGAAGTCGAGTTCTGGCTGGCGACTGACGCCGGGCCCCGTCGTGTGCGTTTGCCGCATCAGCCGTCGGTGGCGTTTATCCCCGCTGAGCAGCGCGAAGCGGCCGAACGCCTGCTGCATGGCGAGAAGAATGTCGAACTGCGCCTGCTGGCCCTGCAGGATTTCGAGCATCGCCCGGTGCTCGGTCTGTATTGCCAGCAACACGGCCAATTGATGCGCCTGGAAACTGCGCTCAACCGCAATGGGGTCGACGTCTACGAAGCCGATGTACGCCCGCCGGAACGCTACCTGATGGAGCGCTTCATCACTGCGCCGGTGCAGTTCAGCGGCACGCCCGATGCCGACGGCGTGTTGCTCAACGCCCAGCTCAAACCTGACCCCGATTACCGACCGAAGCTGCGCCTGGTCTCGCTGGACATCGAGACTACAGAAACCGGCGAGCTGTACTCCATCGCGCTCGAAGGCTGTGGCGAGCGTCAGGTGTACATGCTTGGCGCGCCGAATGGCGACGACAGCATCGTCGATTTCGACCTCGAATACTGCGACTCGCGCACCATCATTCTGAAGAAGCTCAACGACTGGTTCGCCCGCCACGATCCTGACGCGATCATTGGCTGGAACGTTGTGCAGTTCGATTTGCGCATCCTCCACGAACACGCACGGCGCCTCGGCGTGCCGCTGAAGATCGGCCGTGGCGGCGAAGAGATGCAATGGCGCGAACATGGCAGCCGTAATCACTACTTCGCCTCGGCGGCGGGGCGGCTGATCATCGATGGCATCGAGTCGCTGCGTTCAGCGACCTGGAGCTTCCCGTCGTTCAGTCTGGAAAACGTCGCGCAGACCCTGCTCGGCGAAGGCAAGTCCATCGACAACCCGTACCAGCGCATGGACGAAATCAACCGCATGTTCGCCGAGGACAAACCGGCGCTGGCCAAGTACAACCTCAAGGACTGCGAACTGGTCACGCGGATCTTCGCCAAGACTGAATTGCTGACCTTTTTGCTCGAACGCGCCAGCGTCACCGGGCTGCCGGCCGATCGCAGCGGCGGCTCGGTGGCGGCGTTCACGCATCTGTACATGCCGTTGATGCATCGTCAGGGGTTTGTCGCGCCGAACCTCGGCACCAATCCCCCGCAGGCCAGCCCCGGCGGCTTCGTCATGGACTCACAACCGGGCCTGTATGAATCGGTGCTGGTGCTCGATTACAAGAGCCTGTATCCGTCGATCATACGCACCTTTCTGATCGACCCGGTGGGCCTGATCGAAGGCCTGCAACACCCGGATGACGCCGATTCCGTGCCGGGTTTCCGTGGCGCGCGTTTCTCGCGTACTCGCCATTGCCTGCCAGCGATCGTCTCACGTGTCGCCGAGGGGCGTGAGACCGCCAAGCGTGAGCACAACGCACCGTTGTCGCAAGCGCTGAAAATCATCATGAACGCCTTCTACGGCGTGCTCGGCTCCAGCGGTTGTCGCTTCTTCGATACGCGGCTGGCTTCATCGATCACCTTGCGTGGTCACGAGATCATGCTGCGCACGCGCAAGTTGATTGAAGAGCAGGGCCACGCGGTGATTTACGGCGACACTGACTCAACTTTCATCTGGCTGCGTCGTCCGCACGGGCAGGAAGAGGCGGCGAACATCGGTCATGCACTGGTCAAGCACGTCAACGATTGGTGGCGCGAACATGTGCGGGAGGAGTACGGACTGGAAAGCGCCCTCGAACTGCAATTCGAAATTCACTACAAACGCTTCCTGATGCCGACCATTCGCGGTGCCGAGGAGGGCAGCAAGAAACGCTACGCCGGCCTCGTCACCCGCGCCGACGGCAGCGATGAAATGGTCTACAAAGGTCTGGAAACCGTGCGCACCGATTGGTCGCTGCTGGCCCGGCAATTTCAGCAGGAACTCTACGAGCGGATTTTCCAGCGCAAGCCCTATCAGGATTACGTGCGCGACTACGTGCGCAAAACCCTTGCCGGCGAATTCGATGATCGGCTGGTGTACCGCAAACGCCTGCGCCGCACCCTCGACGATTACGAACGCAACGTACCGCCGCATGTGCGTGCGGCGCGGCTGGCCGACGACTACAACGCCCAGCACGGGCGCCCACGGCAATACCAGAACGGCGGCTGGATCAGCTACGTCATCACCCTGGCCGGCCCGGAGCCTTTGGAAGTGCGCCGCGCCGCCATCGACTACGATCACTACATCACACGGCAACTGCAACCGGTGGCGGATGCGATTCTGCCGTTTGTCGACGACGATTTCTCAACCCTGATCGGGGGGCAACTGGGCCTGTTTTGAGTCGAGCAATTGCAGCGTCCATTCATCGAGAATGCCGTGAAAATAGCGCTCCAGCGCTTGAGTGAACACGCTGTCTTCAGCGGCAAACTGGGCGAACAGGGTCATCGAGGAATGAAACTTCAGGTCATCGGGATGGCCGAAAATCTCCGCGATCGAGCGCTGTTTCACCTTCAGCACTAACTGCGTGCAGGTACGCAGGCGCGCGCCGAGCAGCTCGTGGGCCAGATAGGCCCGGGCTTCTTCGGCTGAACCGATGGCGAAGCGCCGGGACATTTCACTGCCGCCCAGGCCGGCGAACTGCGGAAAGACAAACCACATCCAGTGGCTGCGCTTGCGGCCATCATCAAGTTCGCGTTGCACGCGCTCGAACACCGGGTCCTGGGCCTGGACAAAACGTTGCAGGTTGAACGGGTCGTACTGATCTGTGCTTCTCATCGCGAAGCCCTCGCCAGTCGGCGGCTCAGACCATGGCCAGCCGCTGCTTGCGTTGTGGCGCTTTAAAAACCTGGTCCAGCGCCGCCAGATCCCCGGCCTCCAGTTGCAGTTGCGCGGCTTGTGCATTGAATTGCACGTGTTCCGGTCGCACAGCCTTGGGAATCGCAATCACACCATCCTGACGCAGAATCCACGCCAGCGAAACCTGTGCGGGGGTTACGCCATGACGAGCGGCAATCTCATTCAGCAGCGGTTCAGCCAGCATCGCGCCGCCTTGGCCAATCGGGCAGTAAGCCATCAGCGGCATGCGCTGGTGTTGGCACCACGGCAGCAGATCGAATTCGATACCGCGCTCTTCGAGGTTGTAGAGCACCTGATTGGTCGCGCAGACCGAACTGGAGAGTTCTTCGAGATCGTCGACATCGAAATTCGACACGCCCCAACGGCCGATCTTGCCGTCCTCGCACAGGCGTTCAAAGGCTTCGACGGTTTCTTCCAGCGGATACTGGCCGCGCCAATGCAACAGATAGAGGTCGATGTAATCGGTGTCGAGCCGCCGCAGACTGCGCTCGCAGGCCTGCGGGATGCCTTTGCGGCTGGCGTTGTGCGGGTAGACCTTGCTCACCAGAAACACCTGATCGCGCAGACCGGCAATGGCTTCGCCAACCACGCTTTCGGCGCCGCCCTCGGCGTACATTTCCGCCGTGTCGATCAGGGTCATGCCCAGCTCGATCCCCGTGCGCAGCGCCGCCACTTCACGCTTGTGCGCCGAGCGGTCTTCACCCATGCGCCAGGTGCCTTGGCCAATGATTGGAACCTGGACGCCGGCCAGTTCGAGGGTACGCATGCAAACCTCCTTGCTGAATGTGTCGATACCTTTTAGTGGGCAGCAGGATAGACCAGATCGTTCCCACGCTCTGCGTGGGAATGCAGCCCGGGACGCTCCGCGTCCCTTCGCGAGCTGGAACGCGGAGCGTCCCTTGAGGCATTCCTTTGCTGCGCGTGGGAACGATCAGGTACGGCGGGGCGAGTTATTTTGCGGAGAACTTCAACACCACGCTGTGGCTGTAAGCCTGCCCCGGATCAAGCCGAGTACTCGGGAAGTCCGGTTGATTCGGTGAATCCGGATAGTGCTGAGTCTCCAGGGTAAACGCGCCCCAGTGCGGATAGACCTTGCCACCCTTGCCCTTGACGGTGCCGTCGAGGAAGTTGCTGGTATAGAACTGCACACCCGGCTCCGTGGTGAACAACTGCAGCACACGACCGGACTGCGGGTCACTCACCTCAGTAGCAACTTTGCCGATATCGCCCTTGGTATCCAGCGCCCAGTTGAAATCAAACCCACCCTGTTTCGGCTCAGCGAATTTTAGCTGCGGATGATCAGCCTTGATGTGCGTGCCGATCTCCGTCGGTTTGCTGAAGTCCATCGGCGTGCCCGCCACGGGGGCCAGTTCGCCGGTCGGGATCAGTTTGGCGGTGACCGGGGTGTAATGGCTGGCGTGCAGGGTGGCGACCTGTTTGAGAATGTCGCCATTGCCAGCGCCGGCGAGGTTGAAATAGCTGTGGTTGGTCAGGTTGAGCACGGTCGGTTTGTCGGTGCTGGCCTTGTAGTCGATGCGCAGCTCGTTGTTGTCGGTGAGGCGATAGGTCACCTCGGTGGTGAGGTTGCCGGGGAAACCCATTTCGCCGTCCGCCGACAGATAGGTCAGGGTCACGCCGACCGAATCCTTGTCCTTGGTTTCCTGGGCTTTCCAGACTTTCTTGTCGAAGCCCTGCGGGCCGCCGTGCAGCGCGTTGGTCTTATCGTTCTGCGGCACTTGATAGCGCTTGCCGTCGAGTTCGAAGGCACCTTCGGCGAGGCGATTGCCGAAGCGGCCGATGGTTGCGCCGAAGTAGGCGGTGCCTTTCTGGTAACCCTGGACATCATCGAAGCCGAGCACGACGTCGTCGAACTTGCCGTGCTTGTCGGCGACTTTCAGCGATTGCAGGGTCGCGCCGTAGGTGATGACGGTGGCTTGCATGCCGTGGCTGTTGCGCAGGATGTATTGCTCGACGGGCGTGCCGTCATTGGTTTTGCCGAAAGCTTTGTGTTCGGCGCTGAGGCCGGCCGCGTTGGCGGAAAGGGTGGCGATCATCAGGGACAGTCCGAGGCCGGAGAGCAGGTGACGGGATTGAAGCATGGTTGACCTTCCTTTTTGTTGTTGTTTTCAAAATGGCGCCGATGCCGTGTAGGAGCTGCCGAAGGCTGCGATCTTTTGATCTTGCTTCTAAACCCCAACGTCAAAAGATCGCAGCCTTCGGCAGCTCCTACAGGATAACTAGTCATGCTATTTGTGTGTGCAGTGAAGATTTATAGTTGATTGATCGTTTATTTCAACAATAAAGACAGACTAATTGGTTGGGCAGACATTGCCGAAGGTCGGCTGGTCGTGCGCACCACTGCACTTTTTCGCAATCGGCGGCTCTATCCATGGCCAGGATGCGGTGACTCCCGCCGCACAGGAATGTGCCTGTTCGAGATTTCATGCCGAGAGCTTTTGCCCTGATCGCCGCTTTTTTCCGCCGCCCGTGCCTGTTGCTGGCCTGTTTGTCGTCGCTGCTGTTCAGCGGTTGCAGTCACCAGGACGGCAATGGTTTCTTCAATCAGATGCGTGAAGGGAAGCCGCAGGAGTTCCTGCAGACCAGCGTCGACCGCATGGCCACGTTGGCGATGCGCGACAACCTCAGCAGCCTCTATCGCTTGCAAGCCAAGCTGTACCTGCGCAACCCGGACGAGCTGCGCAAGTCAGGGTTTCTCAACATCCATGCCGCTGTGAAGCAGGTGCGGATGGCCGTGGAGCAGCAACAGCCGTTGCCGGTGCTTGGCGGTCGAAAAGATTTGGCGGCGCTCAGCTATGCGATGAGTCCGGAGTTTCTCGGCGACCGTGTCGGCGCGTTCATCTATGCCATCGGCAGCATGCTGGTCACCGCCCATGGCAATCGCACTGAGTTCTACATGACCGATGCGATCAACCCGACGTTCGTTCACAACGCTGCACGCAATATCGAAAAAGCCACGTGGATCTTGTCCCAGCGGCAGAACAAGGAAGGGCAGCCGCTGCTGTTTTCCAATGAGATCTCGGAGGAGGGCAGCAACCTGAGCTTCGCCACCGAGTTCGGCAAAATCGTCGCGCGGCTGGACCTGATCACGCAGATGCTTGATGAGCGTTATCGGCGGATCGGCCTTAACTACGCGCAGAGTTTGTTGTTCCTGAATTTCTTGCCGGTGCAGTGAGTTCGGTTGGGGCGGTGATCATCAATGCAGCACAAAACCTGTGGGAGCTGGCTTGCCAGCGATGGCGGTGGGTCAGGCAAAACTATGTTGCCTGGCCTGGCCTGGCCTCATCGCTGGCAAGCCAGCTCCCACAAGTTTTTGTGGTGGGCAGAGATCCAATGTGGGAGCGAGCCTGCTCGCGAAAGCGTTCCTTCAGGCGCTGAAGAGTTGACTGGTCCACCTCATTCGCGAGCAGGCTCGCTCCCACATTGATCAAATGGTGCGCCTATTTTTTGTATACAATCCGACGCCGCTATTGATCAAAATGGAGCCGCTCCCGTCATGACCGACCCTGCAAGCGCCGATTTCAGCCGCGTCGACCGCACCGCCCGTGCGGACAAACTACCCTATGCCGCGTTGCTGGCGTTCGCCATGACCGGGTTCATCGCCATTCTCACCGAGACCCTGCCCGCCGGGCTGCTGCCGCAAATCGGTGCCGGGCTCAACGTCAGTGAAGTACTCGCCGGGCAACTGGTGACGCTGTATGCACTGGGTTCGATTGTCGCGGCGATTCCGCTGACCGTCGCCACACGCGGCTGGCCGCGACGGCGGGTGTTATTGATGACGGTCGGCGGGTTTCTGTTGTTCAACACCGTCACCACGTTCTCCAGCCATTACGGTTTGACCCTCGCCTCGCGCTTTCTCGCCGGGATGGCGGCGGGGTTGTCGTGGGGGATCATGGCCGGGTATGCGCGCGGCATTGTGCCGGTGCATCAACAGGGTCGAGCACTGGCGATTGCCATGCTTGGCACCCCGGTGGCGCTGTCACTGGGCACGCCGGCGGGGACGTGGCTGGGCAATCTGATCGGCTGGCGTGCGTCGTTCGGGATCATGTCGGCGCTGGCTCTGGTGCTGGCCGCGTGGATCGTGATCGCCGTGCCGGATCGTCCGGGGCAGGCCAGTGACGAGCGTCTGCCGCTGCTCGAATCGATGCGCCTGCCGGGCGTGCGGCCCGTGTTGTTTGTGGTGCTGACGTGGATGCTCGGGCACAACATTCTCTACACCTACATTGCACCGTTTCTGATGCAGGCCGGGCTCGCCGATCGGGTCGATTTGGTGCTGCTGGTATTTGGCCTGTGTTCGCTGGTGGGGATCTGGATCATCGGCATGCTGGTGGATCGCTGGTTGCGCTGGCTGACGTTGATCAGCCTTGCGGTGTTTGCGTTGACCGCGCTGGTGTTGGCAGTGGCAGCGCCGTCACCGCTGATCATGTATGCCTGCATGGCAGTGTGGGGCCTGTCGTTTGGTGGCTCGGCCACGTTGCTGCTGACCTCGGCGGCGGACTCGGCCGGTGAACATGTCGATGTGGTGCAAGCCATGCTCACCACGTCCTGGAACGTAGCGATTGCCGGCGGCGGCTTGTTTGGCGGGTTGTTGCTGGATCGGGCGGGGGCAATGTCGTTTCCGTGGGCGTTGCTGATTCTGTCGCTGATTGCGCTGGCCACGGTGTGGGCCAACAAAAACCACAGCTTCAAACCTGGCCGAAGGGTGCACTGATCTAAGGCTCACCAAAAATCCCCTGTAGGAGTGAGCCTGCTCGCGATAGCGGTCTATCAGTGACGAACTCAGTGACTGAAACACCGCTATCGCGAGCAGGCTCACTCCTACAGTAAAGCGATGGTGAGGTCGATATGGCATAACGATAGACCGCATCGATATATGTGGTTATAAGAAAAATCGCTATGCTGCGGGCCAGATTTTTCCTGTCGTTTTTCTGGACGGTTTAATGGAATTGGCAAATTTCGGCCTGGTGATTGCCGGGCTGGTGGTGGGTTTTATTGTCGGCATGACCGGTGTCGGCGGTGGTTCGTTGATGACGCCGATCCTGCTGTGGTTCGGCATCAACCCGGCAACGGCGGTGGGCACTGACCTGCTGTACGCCGCCATTACCAAATCCAGTGGCGTACTCGTCCATCGCAAAAACAAGAACATCGACTGGGCCATCACCGGTTGGCTGACCCTCGGCAGCGTGCCGGCGGTGGCTATGACCTTGTGGTTCCTCAGCACCCTGCACACCGCGCCGGACGCGATGAACGCCATCATCAAACAGGCATTGGGCTTCGTCCTGTTCGCCACGGCGCTGGCGATCTTCTTCAAGAAACGCTTGCTCGACTTCGCCCACAAACGCGCCGGCGGCAACTACAACCCGAGCGGTTCGCGCCTGAACGTGATGACTGTGATCACCGGTCTGATCCTCGGCACCATGGTCGCCCTGACCTCGATCGGTGCCGGCGCCCTCGGCACTGTCGCGCTGTTCATCCTCTATCCTCTGCTGCCGACCCGCCGTCTGGTCGGCACAGAAATCGCCCACGCCGTGCCGCTGACCCTGGTTGCAGGCCTCGGCCACGCGAGCATGGGCAACATGGATTGGGGCGTGCTGGGCTTTTTGCTGGTGGGTTCTCTGCCAGGCATCTGGCTCGGCAGCCACCTGACCGGACGCATCTCCGATGAAGTGCTGCGCCCGTGCCTGGCGACGATGCTGGTGCTGATCGGCTACAAACTGGCGTTCTGATCTGGCCCCGCCAAATACGGTCTCATGTAGGAGCTGCCGCAGGCTGCGATCTCTTGATGTTGTTTTTAAAGATCAAAAGATCGCAGCCTTCGGCAGCTCCTACGGGTGTTCTTACTGGCGGGTGGCGTATTTCATCACCGTCACCGGCAAATCGTCGTAGACCAGCTCTTCAACCACTTCCCAACCCAGTCGCGCATACAGCGACTGCGACGTGTCGGTGTACAGATACAACTCGGGCACGCCTAGCGCCGCCGCTTCTGCAACCACTCGATCGACCAGTTGCGAAGCAATCCCGCGACCGCGCTCCTCAGCCTTCACATAAACCCCCGCCAGCCATGGCGTCAGGTTCGGGCGCAGCTTCAGATCGCTTTCGATCAGCAGCGCGCCGCCCAGCAAACGTGAACCTTCAAGCGCCACCACCACGCTGGGCACTGCGCCTTTGCCGCAGGATTCGCGCATGTGTTCGATGCGGTGTTCGACGGTTTGCCCGGGGCGAAACTCGCCCCACTCCTTGAAGTTGAGCGTGGCCAGTTCTTCGATCAATTCGGGGTGATCGCACAGGTAATCGATGTGCATGCGGGTGAACTCCATTTCATGGGCAGAACTACCACCCTAATGCGGTCATAAAAGGTAATCAAATCCGCGTTGCGATCACCTCGGATATGTTGCGCAATGTCGCGCCTGTCCTAAGCTTCTGACTAGGCGGAAGATATTTGCCGGGTTGTCCCGGAACAATCGCCACGATGCGCAATCATTAGAGCGTGGATATCAAAAGGAGATGCGCATGCTCATCAGGTCATTGACCCTGACACTCTTGCTGGCGATTGCCGGCCCCTTGTTCGCCGCTGACAACGATTCGCCCATCGCCGGGGACATGGGCCGCGCCCGACCGCTGATCGTGATCGCACAAAGCACGGTCGACCCCGTGTGGGTAAGCCTGAAAAAGTCGCTGGAAGACCCCGCGAACAAAAAAGGCGTAGCCGACCGCAACATCAAGGTCTACACCATCCTCAACATGTCCGGCCAGCTCGACGGCAAGGACATGGGCCAGCAAGACACCATGGCGCTGATCCGCGCATTGAAACTTGGCGCCGGCGCGTTGCCCAAAGTGATTTTGGTGGGCAAGGATGGCGAGAAGAAACTGGAAAGCTCCGGGGACGAATCGAAGTCGGTGGATTTGAAGAAGATCTTTGACACCATTGATGCCATGCCAATGGCTGAGAAGGAAGCGGCCGCTGCGGCTCAGGCGCCAGTTGCTGCCGAGCCTGAACCGGCCAAAGGTACGAAAGGCGCAAAGCCGACCAAGCCTGCAAAACCGTCTAAGCCGCCGGAAATGCCGGATGATTGATGGCATGGCCTGATTAAAAAAAGGGCGACCTCAGCAGGTCGCCCATTTTTTGTCCGCGAAAAGATCGCAGCCTGCTGCAGCTCCTACAGGATCGGGTTTTTCACTCGGTCGATGTAGGAGCTGCCGCAGGCTGCGATCTTTTGATTTTCAGTCAGCAACAGCGCTAAGAATTGTATGGGCGATTTTCACCCGCTCAGGAATCGGGAAGTTCTTGTTCGCCATGATCACAATGCCAATATCCTTGCTCGGCACAAACGCCACGTAAGTCCCGAAGCCACCCGTCGAGCCGGTCTTGTTTATCAACACATCTTCCGGTTGCGGTTGCGGCGGATTCAGCCACTGCACCTTGTGCGGCTGCATGGCCATTTCCGTCGAGTTGCCCGCCAGCAAGCGATCAAGGCTGATCGGGTAGCGGTACATTTCCCAACCCAAACCCTGAGTCATATCGCCGACCGTGTAGTAACCGGTGTGGGTGTTGGCGATGGTTTTTTGCAGGGAGGCTTCCAGCGTTTCAGGTTTCAGGTTGGCCTGAACGTAACGCAGCATGTCCACGGCACTGGTTTTCACGCCGTAGGCCTGCGAGTCCAGCGCACCGGGTGTGACGCGCACCGGTTTGTCGTTCTTGTCATAACCCTGCGCATAAAGGCTCATTTGCGCGGCAGGCACGCTGAGGTAGGTGTGCTGCAAACCGAGTTTCGGCAGCAAGGTTTGCGTCATCGCCTGATCAAACGGCTGGCCGAGGCTTTTTGCGGCCAGATAACCGAACAGGCCCAGACTCGGGTTGGAGTATTGGCGATGGCTGCCTGCCGGATACACCGGTTTCCACTGCTGGAAATAGCCGAGCATCTTGTCGGACGAATCCGCGTTGTCCGGAAATTGCAGTGGCAAGCCGCCGGCGCTGTAGGTGCCCAGTTGCAGCACGCTGATGTTGTCGAAGGTGCTGCCTTTCAGATCAGGCCAGAGCTGGCTGGCCTTGGTCGACAGGTCGAGTTTACCGGTCGCCAGGGCGTAACCGGCGAGGGTGGCGGTGAAGGTTTTGCTCACCGAGCCGATTTCGAACAAGGTGTTTTCGCTGACTTTTTGTCCGGTGTCTTTGCTGGCGACGCCGTAGTTAAAGTAATGCGCCTTGCCGTTGATGGTCAGCGCTACGGTGAGGCCGGGAACGTTCTGTTGCTGCATCACCGGCGTCACCGCTGCGTTGACCAGCGCTGACAGTTGCGCATCGTCGGGCACGGCGGCGAAGCAGGCACTGGTGCCGAAGAGCAGACCGAAAGCGGCGCAGGAAATGACTTTGCTCGATTGAATGGATGACATGAATGAACCACTCTCCATGAGTGTTGCTAGCGTTATCCCGCTACACTGCGGGCGATTTCTGTGTTTGGCGACTGATCAGCGCCGCCAATTTATTCAGCGCGACCCTAATCTACAAACGACGAAAACTCGCACGAGCCATTAGAAAAATTTGGGACTGGGCATGATTCGACCGCAATTGCCGCTCAACGCACTGCGTGCCTTTGAAGCGTCCGCGCGTCATTTGAGTTTCACTCGCGCGGCCGTGGAGCTGTGCGTCACCCAAGCGGCGGTCAGCCATCAGGTGAAAAGCCTTGAGGCGCAACTCAACGTCACCCTGTTCAAACGCCTGCCCCGTGGGCTGATGCTGACCAGTGAGGGTGAAACCTTGCTGCCGGTGCTGAGCACCTCGTTCGATCACATCGCGCAGATTCTGGAACGCCTCGCTGGCGGACAGTATCGCGAAATGTTGACCGTTGGCGCGGTGGGTACGTTCGCCGTAGGGTGGCTATTGCCGAGGCTGGCGGACTTCCGGGCGAAACATCCGCTCATAGATTTGCGGCTGTCGACCAACAACAATCGCGTGGATGTCGCCGCTGAGGGTTTGGATTACGCCATTCGCTTCGGTGCCGGGGCGTGGCATGGCATTGAGGCGACGCGTTTGCTCGAGGCGCCGCTGTCGGTGTTGTGCGTGCCGGAGATCGCCCGGCAATTGCAATCGCCGGGGGATTTGCTGCAACAGACGCTGCTGCGCTCCTATCGCACCGATGAATGGCCGGAGTGGTTTCAGGCGGCCGGGTTGGCGACCCAGGCTGCGCCGCCGCAAAGCATCGTGTTCGACTCGTCGCTGGCGATGATGGAGGCTGCGTTGCAGGGCAGTGGTGTGGCGTTGGCGCCACCAATGATGTTCGCCCGGCAACTGGCGGCGGAGGCGATTTGTCAGCCGTTTGCGATTGAGATTACGACGGGGAGTTACTGGTTGACGCGGTTGCAGTCGCGGCCTGAAACGGCGGCCATGACAGCGTTCAAAACCTGGCTTCTGCAAATCTCTACATGACTCACATCATCCCCTGTGGGAGCTGGCTTGCCAGCGATAGGGCCGGCACGGCCAACATCGATGTTGGCTGACCCACCGCTATCGCTGGCAAGCCAGCTCCCACAGGTTCATTTGTTGAACCAGCTACTCGGATTCAACCCCTATTCCCAGTAGAAGTGAGCCTGTGGGGATATCGGTTTGGGTTGATGATCAGCGCACTAGACACGGCCGCTTGTTATCGAACTTCCAGCCCGGAATCAAAAACTGCATCGCCACGCTGTCATCCCGCGCGCCGAGGCCCATGCCTTTATACAGTTCGTGGGCCTTGGCCACCTGGTCCATGTCCAGCTCGACTCCCAGCCCCGGTTTTTTCGGCACCTGCACCAGACCATCGACGATTTGCAGCGGCGCCTTGGTCAACCGCTGGCCGTCCTGCCAGATCCAGTGGGTGTCGATCGCGGTGATCTCGCCCGGCGCCGCAGCGGCGACATGGGTGAACATCGCCAGCGAGATGTCGAAGTGGTTGTTGGAGTGCGAGCCCCAGGTCAGCCCCCATTCATGGCACATTTGCGCCACGCGCACCGAACCTTGCATCGTCCAGAAATGCGGGTCAGCCAGCGGAATGTCTACCGACTGCAACTGGATCGCATGACCCATTTCACGCCAGTCAGTGGCGATCATGTTAGTGGCGGTTTTCAGCCCCGTGGCACGACGAAACTCGGCCATAACCTCTCGACCGGAATAACCGTTTTCCGCACCGCACGGGTCTTCGGCATAGGCGAGCACCTGATGCTGATCGCGGCACAAGCGAATGGCTTCTTTCAGTGACCAAGCGCCGTTCGGATCGAGGGTAATCCGCGCATCAGGAAAACGTTCGGCCAGCGCCGTCACCGCTTCAATTTCCGCATCGCCACTGAGCACGCCGCCCTTGAGCTTGAAGTCCTTGAAACCGTACTTCGCGTGGGCAGCTTCGGCTAGGCGCACCACGGCTTCGGCGCTCATGGCCTTCTCGTGACGCACGCGGAACCAGTCATTGTCGGCGTCCGGTTCGCTGCGATAGGCGAGGTCGGTTTCGCGCTGATCGCCAACGTAAAACAGATAACCGAGCATCTTCACTTCATCACGTTGCTGACCTTCGCCGAGCAGCGCCGCCACCGGTACATCGAGATGCTGACCGAGCAGATCGAGCAGCGCGGCTTCGAGGCCCGTCACTGCGTGGATGGTGATGCGCAGGTCAAAAGTCTGCAGACCACGACCGCCAGCATCGCGGTCGGCGAAGGTCTGGCGCACTTCATTGAGGATCTTCTGATACGTGCCGATCGGGCTGCCGACCACCAGGCTGCGCGCGTCTTCCAGGGTCTGGCGAATACGCTCGCCGCCGGGCACTTCTCCGACGCCGGTGTGGCCGGCGTTGTCCTTGAGGATGACGATATTGCGGGTGAAAAACGGCCCGTGAGCGCCGCTCAGATTGAGCAGCATGCCGTCGTGGCCGGCCACCGGGATGACTTGCATGTCGGTGATGATCGGGGCTTTGGCGGTGTCGTGTGCGGTCATGGTTTTTATCCTTCTTATTTGCAATCTTTAAAAATGGACGTCAGGCGTGCTTTGGCACGGCATCGGCGACGGCAATGTCAGCCGCAGGTTTCGGCGTGGTGCGCGCGAAGAAGACGATGATCGCGGCAATGATCGAGGTCGCGGCCAGGCCATAGAGGCCGCCCTGAATCGAGCCGGTGTGTTCTTCGAGCAGGCCGAAAGTGGTCGGCGCGACGAAGCCGCCGAGGTTGCCGACCGAGTTGATCAACGCGATCACCGCCGCCGCGATGCGTGCATCCAGATACGCCTGCGGAATCGGCCAGAACAGCGACGAAGCGGATTTGAAACCCAGCGCGGCAAAACAGATCGCGACGAAAGCGAAGATTGGCCCGCCGGTGGTGGACATGAACATCCCCGCAGCGGCGATCAACAGGGCGGTGGCGACCCACGCCTGTTGGTGTTTCCACTTGGCCGAGAACGAGGCGAAAGCGTACATGCCGATGATCGACAGCAACCACGGAATCGAGTTGAACAGGCCGACCTGGAAGTCGCTCATCTCGCCCATTTTCTTGATGATGCTTGGCAGCCAGAAGGTTGCCGCGTAGATCGTCAGTTGAATGAAGAAGTAGATCAGGCAGAACAGAATGATCTGGCGGTCCTTGAGCAGCTTGCCCATCGATGGCCGGATTGGCGTCGCGGTTTCGCGGGCCTTCTGTTCAGCATCGATGGCGTTGACCAATGCATCCTGTTCGGCGCGGGTCAGCCATTTCGCGTCGTGGGGTTTGGCGTCGAGCCAGAACCAGACGAACACGCATAGTCCCACCGAGAACATCCCTTCAATGAAGTACATCCATTGCCAGCCGTGCATGCCCAGCCCGTTGATTTGCAGGAGCAGACCGGACAACGGGCCGGAGATCAACGAGGCCACGGCGGAGCCGCTGAGGAAGATCGCAATCGCCTTGCCGCGTTCGGCGCCGGGCAGCCAGCGGGTGAAGTAGTAGATCACCCCGGGAAAGAACCCTGCCTCGGCCACGCCGAGCAAAAAGCGCAGTACATAGAAGTGGGTTTCGTTCTGGATGAACGCCATACCGGCGGCGACCAGACCCCAAGTGAACATGATGCGGGTCAGCCAGATGCGTGCGCCGACTTTCTGCAGCAGCATGTTGGAGGGGACTTCGAACAGCGCGTAACCGATGAAGAACAGACCGGCGCCGAAGCCATAAGCGGCGGCACCAATACCGAGGTCATGTTCCATGTGAGTGCGGACGAAACCGATGTTCACCCGGTCAATGTAATTGACGATGAACATGATCACGAAAAGCGGCAGGACGTGGCGTTTCACTTTCGAGATGGCGGACGCGAGTGTCGAATCGACGCCCTCGTTCATCCCGGAGACGGAGGTTTTCACTTGGTTTTCTCCCACTGATTATTTTTATGCGGGGTAGGGCAGGTGCTGCGTTGTTGCTAGACATCATACAACCGAGAAATTTTGTCCTACAAGTAGGGTTGGCCGATTATTTTTCTCTGGGATGCCGGTTTTTTATGCTTTTTTGCGTTAATGATCAATGTTTACTGGGTTTTTTAAAGCGTAGAACATCGCGTCACCCCCAGGGAGACACGGTTCTGTTTGTCAGGAGTGTTTGAAGGTATTTCCGTTTATTTGAGTGTTGTCATACAAGTTGAGCCGCTAGACTCAATTTCGTCATCCCCGCAGGATGCTACGATCCACAAGCCCCGATCACCGGAACCGATCATGCAAGAAGACCTCGACGCTCCCGCCCGTAAACGTGCGCACAACCTCGCCCATGACCTGGTGGAGAAGCTCACGCAAAGCATCCTGCTCGGCCAACTGTCGCCCGGCGACAAGCTGCCGTCAGAGAATTCCATCGTTCAGGAACACGGTGTCAGCCGCACGGTGGTGCGCGAGGCGATTTCCAAGTTGCAGGCCTCCGGGCTGGTGGAGACGCGCCACGGCATCGGCACCTTTGTCATCGAGCGTGTTGCGGAGCAGGGCTTACGCCTCAATGTCGACACGGCGCTCGGTGTGCGCAGCATTCTCGAACTGCGTCTGGGCCTGGAAACCCAAGCGGCGGCGCTGGCGGCGCAGCGGCGCACGGAGGCGCAAGTGCTGCAGATGCGCCAGGCGCTGGATGACTATCAGCGTCTGCTGGACAACAACGACAGTTGCGTCGAAGCGGATCGGCGCTTTCATCTGCTGATTGCCGAGGCCACCGGCAATGTTTGCTTCAGCGAGATCATGCAGCACCTGGGCAGCGCGATGATTCCGCGTCACCGGCTCAACGCCGCCGAGCGCGGTGCGGCGGATCTGAGCAAACTTGGGCAACTGGCTCATCTGGAGCACGAGGCGATTCTGAATGCGATCAAGCGTCGGGATGCGGACGCCGCGCGCGCGGCCATGTGGCTGCATCTGACCAACAGCCGCGACCGGTTTTCCGCGCGGGGTTGATGGCCGTTGGTCTGTTCGATAGCACGCCGTGCAAAGGGCTGATTCCAAGTTGAACGGCCCGGATATTCCGGACCTCCTGAGTGAGGTGCGTCATGGCTAACGATTTGCTGTTTCAGGGTGGCGTGCTGCCCACCGATTCGACCCGGCCGCTGCCCGGTACCGATGAACCGACACTGGCTGATCACGACTCACCGATGGGAATGCCCCCGGGGCGCGATCCATTGAGTGACGCCGACCGGCCGGATGATTGGAAAGATCCGGGAGCGGACGATGAGGGGGTGCCGCCGGCGGATGAGCCGACGCCGTTGTCGGATGATCGGCGCTGAGACTTGGTTTTTATGTTGAGTTTGCTGGCCTCATCGCGAGCGATTATGGATTCAGCCAAGCTGAACGATCGAGTCGATTATGGATTCGGCCAAGTCCAATGTTCTTGATTAAGTGTCGGTTATGGATTCACCGACGTAATTTCAGGTCGGTGAACTTCTCCAATATCCCCCAATCGGTCCCCTCTCCCTCTGGGAGAGGGCTAGGGTGAGGGCCTTCTCAGGCATCACGCAGATCCCGCATCAACAACCCAAACCGCAAATCCACCGCATCCGGAATCGGCACATAAACCGTATGCCCATCCCCCGGTGCCACCTCGATCGCTTCTTCTTTAGCGTTCTGCAACTCATGCAGATCAAAATGGAAATTGCCCTTCGGCGTCATCAACTCCAGATGATCACCCAAGCCAAAGCGGTTCTTCACCTTGACCTCTGCCAACCGCCCACGCCGCTCGCCGGTCAACTCGCCAACGAACTGCTGACGCTCCGACACCGAACTGCCGTGCTGATAATTCTGGTACTCGTCATGCACATGCCGACGCAGAAATCCTTCGGTGTAGCCACGCTGTGCGAGTGATTCCAGATCCGTCATCAGGCTGCGATCAAATTCACGCCCGGCCACCGCATCATCAATCGCGCGGCGATACACCTGGGTGGTGCGCGCGCAATAGAAGTGCGATTTGGTCCGGCCTTCGATTTTCAGGGAATGCACGCCCATGCGCGTCAAGCGTTCGACGTGCTGCACCGCGCGCAGGTCCTTGGCGTTCATGATGTAGGTGCCGTGTTCGTCCTCGAACGCTGGCATCAATTCATCGGGGCGATTGGCTTCCTGCAGCAGGAACACCTGATCGGTGGGCGTGCCCAGCCCCAGCGTTGGCTCTGGCTGGAAGGTCTGGACGATCTCGCCGAGCTGGTTTTCGGTGGCCTCTTGCGCTGAGTATTTCCAGCGGCAAGCATTGGTGCAGGTGCCCTGATTGGCATCGCGCTTATTCATGTAACCCGACAACAGACAGCGCCCGGAATAGGCCATGCACAGCGCGCCGTGGACGAACACTTCCAGTTCCATGCCCGGCACCTGCTCACGGATTTCGCCGATTTCCTCCAGCAACAATTCTCGCGACAGGATGATCCGGCTCAAACCCATCTGCTGCCAGAACTCGACGCTCGCCCAGTTCACCGTATTGGCCTGCACCGACAGGTGAATCGGCATCTGCGGGAAATGTCGTCGCACGAGCATGATCAATCCCGGGTCGGACATGATCAGTGCGTCGGGGGCCATGTCGATGACCGGTGCCAGATCCTTGAGGAAGGTCTTCAACTTGGCGTTGTGCGGGGCGATGTTGACCACCACGTAAAAGCGTTTGCCTTGCGCCTGCGCTTCACGAATCCCCAGCGCCAGATTGGCGTGATCGAACTCGTTGTTGCGCACCCGCAGACTGTAACGCGGCTGGCCGGCGTAGACCGCATCGGCGCCGTAAGCGAAGGCGTAACGCATGTTTTTCAGGGTGCCAGCGGGGGCGAGCAGTTCGGGGGCGGCGAGGGTAGGGATCATGGCGGTGTCGGTCGCAAAAGCGCGGCAGGGTAAGGCGGATTCGGGCGCGGCTTATTGATCTGGATCTACGCTTTGCACTGAGCGCGTTTTGTTGTGGGTGAACGAGCTCGATAAGCGGCTAACGCTGATCCGCAACTATGCTCCATGAATAAAGATGGCACTCGTGCAGGCCGCGGTTGACTAAGCATCGGGGCGTGCATGACGCCTGACTGACATGGATCGGACATGAACGAAAAAAGCCTTCAATTCAAATCCCTCACCGTGCTGCTGTTGCTGGTCACGGTGGCGTTTATCTGGATCCTCTTGCCGTTCTACGGCGCGGTGTTCTGGGCGGTGATTCTCGGCATTGTGTTTGCGCCGATGCAACGCCGGCTGCAGGCGAAATTCGGCTGGCAGCGCAACCTGACGTCCCTGTGTACTTTGTCGGTCTGCCTGGTGATCGCGATTCTGCCGGTGATCATCCTCAGTGTGCTGCTGGTGCAGGAAGGCGCGGCGGTCTACAAGAACATCGAAAGCGGCGAACTGGACATCGCTGCGTATCTGGCGCAATTCAAGCACAGCCTGCCGCCATACTTTCAGCATTTGCTCGACCGTTTCGGCATGGGCGAGCTCAATGGCCTGCGCGAGAAAATCGTCAAATCGGCGATGCAGGGCAGCCAGGTGCTGGCCAGTCAGGCGTTCAGTTTTGGCCAGGGTACGTTCGAGTTCGTGGTGAGTTTTTTCATCATGCTGTATCTGCTGTTTTTCTTTCTGCGTGACGGCGCCGAGCTGGCGCGCAAGGTGCGCACCGCCGTGCCACTGGAGGAAGGCCACAAGCGGCGCTTGCAGTTGAAATTCAACCGCGTGGTACGCGCGACGGTGAAGGGCAATCTGGTGGTCGCGGTGACGCAGGGCGCATTGGGCGGGGCGATTTTCTGGTTTCTCGACATCCCCAGCGCGCTGCTGTGGGCAGTGTTGATGGGGTTTTTGTCGTTGCTGCCAGCGGTCGGCGCGGGGATTGTCTGGGCGCCGGTGGCGGTGTATTTCCTGCTCAGCGGGATGATCTGGCAGGGCGTGGTGTTGGGCTTGTTCGGGGTCTTCGTGATCGGTTTGGTGGACAACGTGCTGCGGCCGATTCTGGTGGGCAAGGACACCAAAATGCCCGACTACATGATTCTGATCTCGACCCTTGGCGGCCTGGCAGTCTTCGGTCTCAACGGCTTTGTGATCGGGCCGCTGATCGCGGCATTGTTCATGTCGAGCTGGGCGCTGTTCGCCGAGACCAAGCCCAAAGTGCAACTGCCTTAAGCGTGAAACGGCGCGCTGACGATCTTCTGCGACAGTGCCTGCGCAGCAGGCAAGGAAGTCAGCGGGCCGCTGATCGCTTCGCCGTCACGCATCAGATACCAGCAGGCGAGCAGGCCCGTGGCCCTGAGCGAAGCGGGGACGGCGCTGCCGATAACGGACATGATTTGAACCTGAGCCATGACGAGTACCTCCATCTATCAATGGAGCTACCTTAGAGATTCGCCGGTTCTACGGACAATCAACGCTTTCGATAGTGGTCATTGATGCCGTTGAGGCTTCAGTCGACCACTTGATCAAGCATGTGCATGACTTCGCGCTCGTTGAGCAAACCTTTGTGCACGAGGTTTTCCGCCAGCAGCGAAAGGAACTTGGCGCAACGATGGCCTTCCAGGTGCTTGAGCTCGGTCAGCGCGCTGTACACCTTGCTGGAGGTGCACAGGCCGACGATGCGGTGCGGGTTTTGTGTTGGCATACAGTCGTCCTTGTTGTTATCAACCTGTTGTTTACGGACGGATTCAGATTGCGGTTCCGTCATGACAAATAAGTGACCGTTTTATGGAAAAGTACACAACGGTCAAACAATCATGCCGACTTTAGCCGGTGAAACTGTCCTCACAGCGACCTTGGCGAGATTTTTTCAGACGCTGGCCGACCAACGGTCATAAAAAAGCCCCGCTGTAAAAGCAGGGCTTTGTTTTTTGGTTACCAGCGTGGACCGCCATAGTAGCCATGTGGCCGACCGTAATAACCGCGAGGCGGGCCGTAATAGACGGGGGCCTGTTGAATGTACACCGGCTGCTGCACATACACCGGTGCTGGCTGGTAGTAGACCGGTGGTGGCGGCTGCTGCACGTAGACCGGTTGCGGCTGCACATAAACTGGCTGTTGCTGCACATATACCGGCCGATCCTGGTTGATCAGCGCCGAGCCGATGATGGCCGAGCCGACGATCGCGCCAAACACCGCAGGGCCTTGCCAGCCGTGGCCACCACCGGCTTCTGCCTGACCTGTGACAGCAAGTGCGCCAATCAACAAGGCCAGAATGGGGAGTTTACGAATCATGATAAATCCTCGGTTCTTCGACCCGGCGGCAGGGCCTGCACCAGGCCCACAGTTGTCGCGGGGATACTTCTAAGACAGCGAAATTCTGAAAATCAGCACAGCCGCTGGGTAAATTTTGTGTAAGGTCTGTACCGGCTTCTTTACCGTGACGCTTGATGGTCCCGGAACACGTTTAATACAGGCCTCTATGATCATTCAGAAGCCGATGGGCTGGCTAATCCCGTTTATCCGAAAGTGCGTTTGAAGGAGAAGTTTCATGCAGATGAACCCGAACAAAGACACCCAATTGTGCATGTCCCTGTCGGGGCGCCCGGGTAACTTCGGTCTGCGTTTTCATAACCATTTGTATGAGCAGTTGGGCCTGAACTTCTATTACAAGGCTTTCAGCAGCCAGGACCTGACCGGCGCGGTGGGCGGTATTCGCGCGTTGGGCATCCGTGGTTGCGGCGTGTCGATGCCGTTCAAGGAAGCGTGCATTGCGCTGGTCGATGAACTGGATGCATCGGCAGCGGCGATCCAGTCGATCAATACCATCGTCAACACCCACGGCCATCTCAAGGCTTTCAACACTGATTACATCGCTGTGGCGCAGTTACTGGAAACCCACGCGGTGCCCAAGGCATCGACCTTCGCCCTGCGCGGCAGCGGCGGCATGGCCAAGGCGGTGGCCAGCGCCCTGCGTGACGGTGGTTATAAAAACGGTTTGATCGTTGCGCGCAATGAGCGGGCAGGGCGTGCGTTGGCGGATTCGCTGAGTTATCGCTGGCAGGCGGACCTGGGGGAGGAGCGGCCGCAAATGCTGATCAATGTGACCCCGGTGGGCATGGATGGCGGACCGGAAGCGGGGCAGTTGGCGTTTGAGCCTCAAGTTATTGCTGCGGCTGAGACGGTATTTGATGTGGTCGCGATTCCGTCGGAGACGCCGCTGATCGTGCGCGGCCGGGCCGAGGGTAAAAAGGTCATTACCGGGCTTGAGGTAATTGCGATTCAGGCGCTGGAGCAGTTTGTCCTGTACACCGGCGTGCGCCCGACTGAAGAGCAGTTTGCGGCGGCGGTTGCGTTTGCCCGGAGCTGATTGAGTGTTGTGGTGGCAGGGCGGGCCTCTTCGCGAGCAGGCTCGCTCCTACAGTTGGAAAGCGTTCACCCTGTAGGAGTGAGCCTGCTCGCGATGGCCTCACTACGGATTCAGATCTGAACATTGCCTATACTGCCTCCCCAGCAAGCACAGACTTGCTCCCAATAAAAACCGTGACCGAGGCTCCCATGCATCCGCCCATCCTCAACCTGCATCAGGTCGAACTCGAACCCCTGCCCGAAGCCCTGGCCCCGGAAGGCGAAACCGCCGGGCGCTATCAACAGCGCATGGCGCGGATTGGCCAGCAACTGGGTTCGCAGAAACTCGGTTATCGCCTGTATGCCTTGCCACCGGGCATGCGCGGCAGCCCGTTTCACAGCCATCGGGTCAACGAAGAGATGTTTTACGTGGTGACCGGGGAGGGCGAGGTGCGTCTGGGCGCCGAGCGTTTCCCGATCCGCGAAGGCGACGTGATCGCTTGCCCGCCGGGTGGGCCGGAAAAGGCGCATCAGATCATCAATACCAGCTCGGGCGAATTGCGCTATCTGGCGGTGAGCACCCAGCAGCAGCCCGATATTTGCGAATACCCGGATTCGAACAAGTACGTGGTGATGGATAACTTCAAGGTCGATGCTGAGGGCAATGCCTCAGGCTTTGTCGCAGTGGCACGGCAGGCGGATGGCGTGGATTACTGGGATGGTGAATAACACGCAGATCCCTTGTAGGAGTGAGCCTGCTCGCGATAGCGGTGTGTCATCCAAAAATGATGTGACTGACACACCGCTATCGCGAGCAGGCTCACTCCTACATTGGTTTTGTGTGATTATTCGAGGCGGGCCAGGCGTTCTTCCAGCGCAGCGATTCGCGCTTCTAGCTCTTCGATACGCTCAACCGAAACGCCACTGCTTGCACCGCGATCCGATGGATTCTGCCGCGCTGCCATAATTGCCTCGCTATCCGCCGGATCACCCAACGCATGGGTATAACGGTCTTCGCGCTGCCCGGCCTGACGCGGAATCAACACCGCCAGCCCCCGCGCAATCAATCGCTCAAGCTGATGCACAACCTGTTCTGCGTCTTCGAAATCATGCATGCGCCCGCTGCGGGTCAGCAGTTCATTGACGGTTTGCGGGCCGCGCAGAAACATCAGTCCGCTAAGAATCACCTGCGCTGGCACCA
Organism: Pseudomonas sp. Mb7; assembly: GCF_054790525.1. NCBI lineage: Bacteria > Pseudomonadati > Pseudomonadota > Gammaproteobacteria > Pseudomonadales > Pseudomonadaceae > Pseudomonas > Pseudomonas sp. Mb7. The sequence continues at coordinate 3,401,411 of NZ_CP186501.1, read as the reverse complement.
GTTCCAGCGCCTTGTCGACCTTGTGCTCCCAGCGGTCGGCGCGACTGCCCATCACCAGCCTGGCGAAACCGCGACCTTCCAGCGCCCGCAAACTCTGGCCGACCTGACCCTGGCTCAGGTTCATCACCGGTTCGCGGCTGGTTTTCTGATTGCAGGCCAACACCAGCGCATTGAGAGTCAACGGATAGGTTTCCGGGCTGGTTGCCTGTTTCTCGATCAGCGAGCCGAGAATACGGATTTCCGTTGCGTTGAGCCGTGGTTCGTCGAAGCTGGATTCTGTCTCTGTGGTCATCGCGCGTTCCCTCTGCAGTCGAAGGCGCCTAGCCTAATCCTTGCCAAACAAAAGGCAAGCCGTGTGGTCATCAAGCATGGCTATAATCGCCTCCTTGTTCCACCCAGCCACCACACGAGACTGCCATGACCATTTCCCTGTACGCCGCATCCGTCCCGGTTTTTCAACAAATGCTCAACGCCCTGAGCGATGTCCTGAAAAAGGCTGAAGCCCACGCCACCGAGAAAAACATCGATCCGAACGCTTTCCTGCAGGCCCGTCTGTACCCGGACATGTTCCCGCTGACCCGCCAGGTGCAGATCGCCGTGGACTTCGCCAAAGGTGTTTCCTCGCGTCTGGCTGAAGTCGAAGTTCCTAAGTACGACGATACCGAAACCACCTTCGCCGAGCTGCAAGCCCTGATTGCCAAGGTGCTGGCCTACATTGGCGAGATCAAGCCAGAGCAGATCGATGGCAAGGAAGGCATCGAAATCGTTACTCGTCCGGGTACGCCGAAAGAGAAGCGCTTCAGTGGTCAGGCTTACCTGCTGACTTACGGTCTGCCGCAGTTCTTCTTCCACGTCACTACCACCTATGCGCTGCTGCGTCATAACGGGGTTGAAGTGGGCAAGCGTGATTACGTGGGCGCGTTCTAAAACGTCAAAGCCCTCATCGGAACGCCGCCCGCCTAGCCCTCTCCCAGAGGGAGAGGGGACTGACCGAGTTGTTTGTTCTAGATACGCCGACCTGATCTATCGAGTCGAACTCAGGTTTGAGCAGCACTCGGTCTGCCCCCTTTCCCCCTCGCCCCCTTGGGGGAGAGGGCTGGGGTGAGGGGGAAAAGATCTCAGCCACAAAAAAGCCCGCCAGGTTCACACCATGGCGGGCTTTTCATTACAGCGTCTGTTACGCCGTACGTTGGGCTTTTGCTTCCTCACCCAGGCACGCCGCAGCGGTAAACAGCACATCAGTCGACGAGTTCAGCGCCGTCTCTGCCGAATCCTGCAGCACACCGATTATGAAACCGACTGCCACCACTTGCATGGCGATTTCGCTTGGAATACCGAACAGGCTGCACGCCAGCGGAATCAACAGCAACGAACCACCCGCCACGCCCGAAGCGCCACAGGCGCAAATGGCGGCGACAACGCTGAGCAGAATCGCCGTAGGAATATCCACGGCAATACCCAGCGTATGCACGGCCGCCAGGGTCAGCACGGTGATGGTGATCGCCGCACCGGCCATGTTGATGGTCGCGCCCAGCGGGATCGACACCGAATAGGTGTCTTCATGCAGACCCAGACGCTTGCTCAATTCCAGATTGACCGGAATGTTTGCCGCCGAGCTGCGGGTGAAGAATGCGGTGATGCCACTTTCACGCAGGCATTTGAGAGTCAGCGGATACGGGTTGCGACGCAGTTTCCAGAACACGATCAGCGGGTTCATCACCAGTGCCACGAACAGCATGCAGCCGAGCAGCACGGCCAGCAGGTGCGCGTAACCGATCAGCGCACCGAAACCGGAGGTGGCCAGTGTCGATGCCACCAGACCGAAAATGCCCAGCGGTGCGAAGCGAATCACCACGCGCACGATCACCGTCACGCCATTGGACAGATCACCCAGCACTTCACGGGTGGTGTCGCCGGCATGACGAATCGCGATGCCCATGCCGATCGCCCACGCCAGGATGCCAATGAAGTTGGCGTTCATCAGTGCGCTGACCGGATTATCGACCACGCTCAACAACAGGCTTTGCAGCACTTCGCCGATACCGCCCGGCGCCGTCACCGAAACGTTGTCGGTCGACAGCACAAGGTGCGATGGGAACGCCATGCTCGCAACCACGGCCACGACCGCCGCCGCAAAAGTGCCCAGCAAATAGAGGAACAGGATCGGGCGGATATGGGTTTCCTGGCCGTGCTTGTGGTTGGCAATCGAGGCCATCACCAGCACGAACACCAGAATCGGTGCGACGGCTTTCAACGCTGAAACAAACACTTTGCCGATGAACGCCGTGCCTTTCGCCGCTTCCGGGGCAAACAGCGCCAGGGCAATACCGGCGATCAGGCCGATGAGGATCTGCGTGACCAGGCTGAGGTTCTTGAGGCGTTGCAGTAGAGAAGGGGATGAAGCGGTCATAGCGGCATCTCTGATTTTTTATAGGGTGCAAGGTTGCGTAAAGCGATGGCAAAACAGGGGCAGACCACCGCCACGAACCGAAAGTGTTGACGCGACATCAACGCCAATAAACCGGTCGTTGAGCAGGTTGTACGTTTTTCAGGGCGCGGACTTTATCACAGCGTAGGCCTTATCCTTCAGGCATGTGACGATCTGCCACCGGATCAGGCAACAAAGTCGGCAGGTTTGTGCAAGTCAGCCCGGACACACTCTGTTAAGATTGCACATCCTTATTTTCAAATTTCGCCAGCGGGCCTTCGGGTCAACGCTGGTGTCGTCGTTTTGCTGGAGTTGCGCATGCTGTTGCCCATTCTTCTGTTGTCTGCCGCCGGGTTCACGGTGCTGACCACGGAATTCGTCATCGTCGGCCTGTTGCCGGCGATTGCCCGAGACCTCGAAGTCACCATCCCGCAGGCCGGGTTGCTGGTGACTTTATTCGCTTTTACCGTGGCGATGTTCGGGCCTTTCCTGACCGCGTATTTCGCCCGTTTCGAGCGGCGCAAGCTGTTTATCAGCATCTTGATCATGTTTGGCCTGGCCAATACCGTGGCGGCGCTGGCGCCGAACATCTGGGTGATGGCGATTGCCCGGTTGATCCCGGCGCTCGGTCTGCCGGTGTTCTGGGCCTTGGCCAGTGAGACCGCAGTGGACATCGTCGGCCCGGATTTCGCCGGTCGCGCGATCGCCAAGATCGGTTTCGGCATTGTCTGCGCCACGGTGTTCGGCATCCCGGTTGGCACGTTGATTTCCGATGCGTTCGGCTGGCGCAGTGCCTTTGGCATTCTGGCGGTGATCGCTTTTGCCAAAGCCTTGTTGCTGTTTGTTTATCTGCCGAAAACCAGCCTGCACCAACATCAGGTCAGCTTCCGCTCGCAGTTCAAGATTCTGCGCAGCCCGTTGATGATCGGCCACATCGTGCTGTCGATCCTGGTGTTCAGCGGCATGTTTACCGCTTACACGTATCTGGCCGACATTCTTGAGCGCCTCGCCGGGTTCAACGGCACCGTGGTCGGTTGGTGCCTGATGGCTTTCGGTGCAGTCGGGCTGATCGGCAACTCCCTGGGCGGTCGTGCGGTGGATCGCCATCCGCTGGGGGCGTCGGTGTTGTTCTGTGCGTTCATGATTGCCGGCATGGTCTCGCTGGTACCGAACATTCATTCGCCGCTGGGGCTGGCGGTGGCGATGGGGATCTGGGGCGTGACTCAGGCTGCGTTGTTCCTGGTCAGCCATGTGCGCCTGATGAAAGCCGCGCCGGAAGCGCCAGCTTTTGCTGCCTCGTTGAATATCGCCGGGGCCAATCTGGGGATCGGCCTGGGCGCCATCGTCGGTGGCCGGGTGATCGACAGCGCGGGTCTGGGCTTCCTCGGGTTTGCCGCCGCCGGGTTCATTTTGCTGTCGGTGTTCCTCGCCATGGTGCTGATGACGCTCAAGCCGCGCGAAATGTGCGCCGAGGCTTCATAACGCAGTAAACAGCTCGCGTCGGGCACCTTCGGTAATCGCAACGATGCCGGGGTGCTTGACCTTGCGCTCTACCGAGATGGCATAGAACGACTCGGTCACTGCGTCGGTCTGGCCAATCAGCTCGACGCCGCACTGGCGCTTCACTTCATCGGCAATCACGCTTGGACCGATAAAAATCCCGCTGCCGGATTGGCCGAACGCCTGCATCAACGCACTGTCATCAAACTCGCCGACGATTTGCGGCTGGATCTGCTGCTCGGCAAACCAGCGCTGCAAGCGGCTGCGCACCACGGTTTCCGGTCCGGGAATCAACAGAGGCGCACCGTGCAGGCTGCGCGGGAAATCCTGACCGTATCTGGCTGCCAGTTCCGGGGTGGCGAAGAAACTGATTCCGCACTCACCGAGCTTCTGGCTGTAGCCCTTGATGTCGAGGTGCGAGGGCATCGGGCTGTCGGAGATCACCAGATCCAGGCGCTGGATCGCCAGATCGGCGAGCAAACGTTCGAGTTTGTCTTCGCGACAGGTAATGCGCAGAGGCTCGTTCAGCTCCATGGTTGGCGCGATCAGGCGATAGACAATTGATTTAGGCACCACGTCAGCCACGCCGACGCGGAATAGGATCTGCTGCTCGTTGGGCTGGGCACGCAGCATCAACTCCAGCTCGCCGCCGAGCTGGAACATCTGCTCGGCGTAGGGCAGGGCTTGTCGCCCGGCTTCGGTCAATTCGAGTTGCCGGCCGACGCGTCTGAATAACTCGATGCCATACGTCTGTTCGAGCAGTGATATCTGCCCGCTGATGGTCTGTGGCGTCAGGTTCAGTTGCTCGCAGGCGCGCACGATGCTGCCGGTCTTGGCCACAACCCAGAAGTAATGCAGTTGGCGGTAGTTGAGCATGAGTGTCATCACTTCGTGAAAACCGAAGTATAGCCGCTAAAAATACGAATTTTCCTGAAGTGTTTGTCTCCCTAGAATGCCCACCCATCGACGGCCGGTCTGTGAGCCTGTCTGTTCATTCGAAGGAAACCTTATGAAATACACAATCCCAGCATTGATGTTTACGTCTTTACTGCTTATGGCCGGTTGCGATCAGGCCGAGAAAAGCGCCCAGCAACTGATGGGCAAAGCGGCCGAAAGCGCCAAGCAAGCGATTGACGACACCCATAAAGCCGCTGAGCAGGCACTCAGTGATGCCACCGGCGGGTTGATCGAGAAAAAAGAAACACCGGAAAAAGACGCGGAAAACTCCGAATCTTCCTCCAAGACCATCTAATTCGTCTTACACAGAGTCAGGACTGACCCATGGAATATCTGTTACAGCTCGCCGCCAGCCCCACCGCTTGGGTTGCTTTGGCCACATTGGTGGTGATGGAAATCGTGCTCGGCATCGATAACCTGATCTTTATCTCGATCCTGACCAACAAATTGCCCAAGCAGTACCAGCAGAAAGCACGCCGTATCGGTATCGGCATGGCGTTGATCCTGCGTCTGGCACTGTTGAGCACCATCGCCTTCATCGTGCAGTTGACCGCACCTGTGATCGAGATCCTGGGCCAGGCCTTCTCCTGGAAGGACATGATCCTGATTGCCGGTGGTCTGTTCCTGGTCTGGAAGGCTACGACCGAGATCCATCACAGCATGGACCCGGCGCCGGAAGATCCGAAGTCGGCGACCTCGACAGTCACTTTGGGTTTTGCCGCGGCTATCGGCCAGATCCTGATGCTCGACATGGTGTTCTCGATCGACAGCATCATTACTGCGGTCGGTATGACCGAACACTTGCCGATCATGATCATCGCGGTGGTGGTGTCGGTGCTGGTGATGCTGTTTGCTGCTGAACCGCTAGCCAAGTTCATCAACGACAACCCGACGGTGGTGATGCTGGCTCTGGGCTTCCTGATCATGATCGGCATGACGCTGATCGCCGAAGGCTTCGGCGCCCACGTACCGAAAGGTTACGTGTATGCAGCGATGGCGTTCTCGGCAGCGATTGAAGTGCTGAACATGATGTCGCGCAGGGCTAGGCAGAAGAAGCTGGCTGAGCAGGCGTAACCGCTGAAAGTGAAAAGCCGCCTGAACTCTTTGAGGTCAGGCGGCTTTTTTTCGATTCGAGATTTTCAGTGTGGAATAGAGCCAGCCCCTCACCCCAGCCCTCTCCCGAGGGAGAGGGAGCCGATTTGTGGAGTGTTTTAGTCTTTAGTTCGGCTCGATATTTCAGGTCGGTGTAACTCGAGAAAACAACTCGATCAGTCCCCTCTCCCTCGGGGAGAGGGCTAGGGTGAGGGGCTTTTGCCTTTGCTGTTCAATTTCAATGTGCGGCCGCGTGACGCACTCGGTGCTTCTCGGCTTTCTCAACCGCAGCAGGCTGAACCGGATGGTGATGATGGCGCCGCGAAACCCGCAGCACCCCCCACAACATGGCAGCGGCCACGGCCAGCCAGCCGGCAATCAACATTACGATGGTCATGGTCAGGCTCATCAGTGCCTCCTCTTCGCCCTGCATCGGGCCCACACTTTTTCAATTCGCTCTGTTTCAGTGACAGTCTAGACAATGGGGTGTTTCAGACTATTGACCAAAGGTCGATTGCGACCAATCAGTTTGCTCTATGCAATCGATGGGTCTGCCGCTTAAGGCTATACCGCAGCCGGGCGCGGCCCTATGATCGCAGGCGTTGCCGGAACACGATGACCGGCGTCTGAACAGAGAGTGATGATGGTGCAGGTATTTTCTCGAATTCGTGCGGCGCTAGTGGTGGCGGGTTGTGCGGCCGTGTTGGCCGGATGTGCAGGTACTGTGGCGCCTGAGGTCAAGCGTCTGCCGGAGCGGGTCGAACTCAGTGGCACGTTCTATCGCGGCGAAGCCAATCAGAGCGGCCCGCAAGTGTTGGCCAGCCTGTTGTCGCAGCAGGGCATCGTGATCACTCCGGGGTTGCTCGAGAAACCTCTGCACTTGCCGGGTGCCGAAGACAAATTGCAACGGAACCTGCAAAACCTCGCCCGCGAGTACGGCATGGTGGTTTACCCGCTGGACAGCAACCTGCCCGCACTGTTGACCCAAGTGGCGGCAGGCTATCCGGTGATGGTGCGCTTCAGCGAGGGGGCAGCATTCTGGGCCGAGCCGCGTTACGCAATCCTGTCCGGTTACGACCGCAACAAACAGAAGGTCTTGCTGCGTGCCGGCATGAACCGTCGCGAACTGATGAGTTTCAGCTCCTTTGAGTCGGCACTGGAAAAATCCGGTGGCTGGGCCGTGCTGATCCAGAAACCGTCGCAGATCCCGGCAGCCGTTGACCGTCAGCGCTGGCTCAAAGCAGCCGATGAACTGGCCCAGGCCGGTCAGGAAAACGAAGCGGCGCAGGCGCGCAAGGCGCTGGCAGCCCACTGAGTTCCCGTTCGTCATTTGCCGGGCACGACTGCGCCCGGCAAGCCTCCTAAGAATAGAACCCGTTTTCTGCGGGTGAATCAGGAGGCGAACATGGCAGATTCCCCATCCCCGAAAGGGCCGCATTCGACCGAGCACTCGTCGGGTCATGATCTGGGTTTCGACCCGGACTCGCCGGACGTCGACGATCCGCAAGTCGATCCGGTTGGCCCGGCCAAGGCGCCGAAAGACGTGAAACCCGGTGAAGACCACAAGACACCGGCCAAACCTTATGACCCGTTAGCCAATCTGAAACCTTGATGAGAGGTGCGTATGAGTACTGACTCAAGCTTCGATGACCAAAAACCGGACAGCGTGCCCACGACGCCGGAGCCGGAGATTGATCCGGTGCTGGATCCGGACAGCCCGCTGCGCGATCCGATGGCCCGACCTAATGTCATGAAGCCGGAACATTCGCGGGATCCAAGTGCAGGCGATGGCATTCCTGATGACGACAAGATGCCGCTGCCCAATGACTGAAATGCAGGCGAAAAAAAGCCCCGAGGATTCGGGGCTTTTTCTTGCGCGCTCGGGTTACTTGGACGCTTCAACCACACCGCTCTGGCGTGACTTAAGGTTTTTCTCGGCCTTGTATTGTTGCGCCACCGCAGGAACGTTGGCGCTCTTACCGGTTTCCACCCAACTGCGAATACGGCTGGCATCGGCGAAGTGGGTGTATTTGCCGAAGGCGTCGAGAATGACCAGCGCGACCGGACGGTTACCCATCTTCGTCACCAGCACCAGGCAGTGACCGGCAGGATTGGTGAAACCGGTTTTGGTGATCTTGATGTCCCAGTCGGCCTTATTCACCAGGTGGTCGGTATTGCGGAAACCCAGGGTGTAGTTGGGTTTGCGGAAAGACACGGTCTTTTCCTTGGTGGTGGTGAGTTCGCTGAGGAGCGGGTACTTGTGCGCGGCCACCAGCAGCTTGCTCAGGTCGCGGGCGGTGGAAACGTTACGCTCCGACAGGCCTGTCGGTTCGACAAAGTGCGTACTGGTCATGCCCAGTGCCTTGGCTTTCGCGTTCATGGCCGCGATAAAGGCCGCGTAACCTCCCGGATAGTGGTGAGCGAGGCTGGCGGCCGCGCGGTTCTCCGAAGACATCAAGGCGATCAGCAGCATCTCGCGACGCGGCAGCTCACTCTTGAGTTTGACTCGAGAGAACACACCCCTCATTTCCGGTGTGTTGCTGATATCGACATTGATCCATTCGTCCATGTTCTGCCGGGCTTCAACCACTACCAATCCAGTCATGAGCTTGCTGACAGAAGCGATCGGCACGATCACGTCAGGGTTGCTGGAGTAGATGACTTTGTTGGTCTGCATATCCATGAGCAGTGCGCTGCCGGAGGCGATCTTCAGGCTCGAAGCGTCACGTGGGGCAGCGGTGGTTTCCGCAGCGTTGATCGTTGGCGTGATGAATGTGCCTGTAAAAGCAAAAAACAGGCTCAGAATCGAAAGACGAATTTTCACGCGGGCGAACTCATAAAGGTTGGATATTCCGTTAGTTTGTAACGGGTTATTTCTTCAAAGCGTCGCATTCTAGGAGTATGGCTGAAGATCTGTCGATGGTTGTTTGAATGACCTGAAAAACTCGTGAAAAGGCCTGTAAAAAGAGGGGTTTCCGGCGAACGGTTACAGTTTTTTCTCAGGCATGAAAAAACCCGCACGAGGCGGGTTTTTCTTAGTGCTGAAAGTACCACTCAGGCGTGCAGGGTTTCTGCCGCGTAGAGCGTGTTTTCCAGCAGGCAGGCACGGGTCATCGGGCCTACGCCACCCGGCACTGGAGTGATCCAGCCAGCGCGGGGCAGGGCGGTTTCGTAGACGACGTCGCCGACCAGTTTGCCGTCGTCCTGACGGTTGATGCCGACGTCGATCACGATCGCGCCTTCCTTGATCCATTCGCCTTTGACCAGGCCCGGCTTGCCGGCGGCCACCACCACCAGATCGGCACGACCAACGTGGCCGGCCAGATCCTTGGTGAAACGGTGAGTCACGGTCACGGTGCAGCCGGCCAACAACAACTCCATTGCCATCGGGCGACCGACGATGTTGGAGGCGCCGACGACCACTGCGTCCATGCCATAAAGGTCAGCGCCAGTGCTTTCCAGCAGCGTCATGATGCCTTTAGGTGTGCAGGGACGCAGCAGCGGAATGCGCTGGGCCAGGCGGCCGACGTTATAAGGATGGAAGCCGTCGACGTCTTTGTCCGGGCGAATGCGCTCCAGCAATTTGGAGGCATCCAGGTGCTCGGGCAGCGGCAGCTGAAGCAGGATGCCGTCGATTGCAGGGTCGTCGTTGAGGCGATCGATCAGATCGGTCAGCGCGTCTTGCGTGGTGTCGGAGGGCAGGTCGTAGGCTTGAGAGAGGAAGCCAACCTCTTCACAGTCTTTACGCTTGTGCGAGACATAAACCTGAGAGGCAGGATCGCTGCCGACCAGGATCACCGCGAGGCCGGGAGTGCGCAGGCCTTGCTGGCGACGCTCGGCAACTCGTTGGGCGATCTGCTGGCGCAGGCTGGCGGCGATCGATTTGCCGTCGATTAGTTGTGCAGTCATTGCGCGTGATTAACCATCGAGAGGGGAAAAAATGAGAACGCATTCTCGCATGTCGAGCGGTGAGGGCAAAGGCGCTTGGTCAGCAAATTCCTCTAACTCCTTTAATTAAATGAATTTTTTTCAAAAAGGATTTGACGACCTTCGGAGCGCTCTATACTATTCGTCGCACTTGTCGGGCACAGCCTAGCACTGGTTAAGAAGGTGAAGCGGAATCAAGGTTCTGCAACACTGGAAAGCACTTAGTTTGTAGTCCTTTAAGAGTACAGATTAATAAGGCGCCCGTAGCTCAGCTGGATAGAGCATCCGCCTTCTAAGCGGATGGTCGCAGGTTCGAGTCCTGCCGGGTGCGCCATTAGGCAGCTTTGGCACAAGTAACGCGATATGGTGGGCGTAGCTCAGTTGGTAGAGCACGGGATTGTGACTCCCGTTGTCGTGGGTTCGATCCCCATCGTCCACCCCATATTTCGAAAGGCGCCAGATGTAACAGTCTGGCGCCTTTGCTTTAAAAGCTTCATCGCGGATGTGGTGGAATTGGTAGACACACTGGATTTAGGTTCCAGCGCCGCGAGGCGTAAGAGTTCGAGTCTCTTCATCCGCACCAATTAAAGCTTCATTCATGTCTTCGGGCTGGTGAGGTTTCAACAAAGAAGTTGTTTGGCTTTTTTGTTACGCAATATGGTGGGCGTAGCTCAGTTGGTAGAGCACGGGATTGTGACTCCCGTTGTCGTGGGTTCGATCCCCATCGTCCACCCCATATTTCGAAAGGCGCCAGATTTAACAGTCTGGCGCCTTTTTTGTTTTAGCGGTTCTGAAAAGCGGCGATTGCCGGTTTCGGGGCGCAGGGGCAGGGCGCTTCGTCGTATTTATGTTGCTCGATGATGCTGTGCTGCTCGCCGGACTTGCTTGCAGGTTCGGCCGTCAGGGACTGATTGGCAGCCTCTTCTATATATAGAAGCGGTTGGCGCAGAGCCCTGGCGTGATTGGTTGTATTCGCCTGTGGGACGCGCTGCATCCGTGCATCGATCCCTATAAATTGCCTGCTGTTTTTTTACCCGTTTTCAGTAGGGTGACTTCTTGAGTTTGACCCACTAGAATGCATGCCCTTGATTCTGGGGTCGGAAACGGCCGGCTAACGTCTGTGCAACGAGGAATATCCATGCAAGTTTCTGTTGAAAATACTACTGCTCTTGAGCGCCGCATGAGCGTCACCGTGCCGGCTGAGCGCATTGAGAGCCAGGTCAACAAGCGTCTGCAGCAGACTGCCCAAAAGGCCAAGATTGCTGGCTTCCGTCCAGGCAAAGTGCCAATGAGCGAAATCAAGCGCCGTTTCGGTGCTGATGCTCGTCAGGAAGCCGTAGGCGACGTGATCCAGTCCTCCTTCTACGAAGCTGTGGTTGAGCAGAAGCTGAACCCGGCAGGTTCGCCATCGATCGAGCCTAAGTCGCTCGAAGCGGGCAAAGACCTGGAATACGTTGCTGTATTCGAAGTGTTCCCTGAGTTCACCGTTGCCGGTTTCGACGGCATCACCGTTGAGCGCCTGAGCGCTGACGTAGCTGACGCTGACCTGGACAAGATGCTCGACATCCTGCGCAAGCAGAACACCCGTTTTGAAGTGGCCGATCGCGCTGCCCAGAACGAAGACCAGCTGAACATCGATTTCGTTGGCAAGGTTGACGGCGAAGTGTTTGCTGGCGGTTCCGCCAAAGGCACTCAGCTGGTGCTGGGTTCCGGCCGCATGATCCCGGGCTTCGAAGAAGGTCTGGTTGGCGCTAAAGCTGGCGAAGAGCGCGTTCTGAATCTGACCTTCCCAGAGGACTATCAGAACCTGGACCTGGCTGGCAAAACCGCCGAGTTCACCGTTACTGTCAACACTGTTTCCGAGCCTAAGCTGCCAGAGCTGAACGAAGAGTTCTTCGCTCAATTCGGCATCAAGGAAAGCGGCATCGACGGTTTCCGCACCGAGGTTCGCAAGAACATGGAGCGTGAACTGCGTCAGGCGATCAAATCCAAGGTCAAGAATCAGGTAATGGACGGTCTGCTGGCCACCAACCCGATCGAAGTGCCTAAGGCGCTGCTGTCCAACGAAGTTGACCGTCTGCGTGTGCAGGCTGTTCAGCAGTTCGGTGGCAACATCAAGCCTGATCAACTGCCGGCCGAGCTGTTCGAAGAGCAAGCCAAGCGCCGCGTCGTGCTGGGTCTGATCGTTGCTGAAGTGGTCAAGCAATTCGACCTGAAGCCTGACGAAGCTCGCGTTCGCGAAATGATTCAGGAAATGGCTTCCGCTTACCAGGAGCCTGAGCAGGTTGTGTCGTGGTACTACAAAAACGAGCAGCAGCTGAACGAAGTGCGTTCGGTTGTGCTGGAAGAGCAAGTTGTGGATACTGTTCTGCAGAAAGCTAGTGTGACCGACAAAGCGGTCTCTTACGAAGAAGCAGTCAAGCCGGTAGAAGCTCCAAAAGCCGACTGATTGATTCCGCGTTAAGAAGTACACACCATAAGCCAGCTCTCGAGCTGGCTTATGCGTATTCAAGACATAACTATTTGGGAGCGACTGCAGAGCATGTTCCGTAATTCTTATATTCAGCAGAACTCTGATATCCAGGCCGCCGGCGGCCTGGTCCCGATGGTTGTCGAGCAATCTGCTCGTGGCGAACGCGCCTATGACATCTATTCGCGCCTGCTCAAGGAGCGAGTGATCTTTCTGGTTGGTCCGGTAGAGGACTACATGGCCAACCTGATCTGTGCGCAACTGCTGTTCCTTGAAGCGGAAAACCCGGACAAGGACATCCATCTCTACATCAACTCCCCGGGCGGTTCGGTGACTGCAGGCATGTCGATCTACGACACCATGCAGTTCATCAAACCGAACGTGTCGACCACCTGCATCGGCCAGGCCTGCAGCATGGGCGCATTCCTGCTGACCGCAGGTGCCCCGGGCAAGCGTTTCTGCCTGCCGAACTCGCGCGTGATGATTCACCAGCCACTGGGCGGTTTCCAGGGCCAGGCGTCGGACATCGAAATCCACGCCAAGGAAATCCTCTTCATTCGCGAGCGTCTGAACACGCTGATGGCCAAACACAGCGGGCGTACTCTGGAAGAAATCGAGCGCGATACCAATCGCGACAACTTCATGAGTGCAGAAGCTGCGAAGGAATATGGCCTGATCGACGAAGTGATCAACCAGCGCCCAGCTTAAAATAAGCAGCTCAAAATAGGCTTGGTCGGCTTGTCTGATCAGCGGCGGGCTTGAAAAAGCCCGCAATAGCCTTCATCTTGTGTTGCAAGCCTATCGGATTTGGATCGAACGAATGACTGACACCCGCAACGGCGAGGACAACGGCAAGCTGCTCTATTGCTCCTTCTGTGGCAAAAGCCAGCATGAAGTGCGCAAATTGATTGCCGGCCCCTCGGTCTTTATCTGCGACGAGTGCGTCGACCTGTGCAATGACATCATCCGCGAGGAGGTGCAGGAAGCCCAGGCCGAGAGCAGCGCGCATAAATTGCCTTCGCCTAAAGAAATCAGCGGCATCCTTGATCAGTACGTCATTGGTCAGGAGCGTGCGAAAAAGGTTTTGGCCGTAGCGGTGTACAACCACTACAAGCGCCTGAACCAGCGTGACAAGAAAGCTGACGACGTCGAACTCGGCAAGAGCAACATCCTGCTGATCGGCCCGACAGGCTCCGGTAAAACCCTGCTGGCCGAAACACTGGCCCGCTTGCTGAACGTTCCGTTCACCATTGCCGACGCAACCACCCTCACCGAGGCGGGTTACGTGGGTGAAGATGTCGAGAACATCATTCAGAAGCTGCTGCAGAAGTGCGATTACGACGTAGAGAAAGCCCAGATGGGTATTGTCTACATCGACGAAATCGACAAGATTTCCCGCAAGTCCGACAACCCGTCGATCACCCGGGACGTTTCCGGTGAAGGCGTGCAACAGGCCTTGCTGAAGTTGATCGAAGGCACGGTTGCTTCCGTACCGCCGCAAGGTGGTCGCAAGCACCCGCAGCAGGAATTCCTGCAGGTCGACACCCGTAACATCCTGTTCATCTGCGGTGGTGCGTTCTCTGGTCTGGAGAAGGTTATTCAAAACCGTTCCACCAAGGGCGGCATCGGCTTCAACGCAGAAGTACGCAGCAAGGAAGAAGGCAAGAAAGTCGGTGAATCCCTGCGTGAAGTCGAGCCTGACGATCTGGTCAAGTTCGGTCTGATCCCGGAATTCGTCGGTCGTCTGCCGGTCCTCGCGACGCTGGACGAGCTGGATGAGGCTGCGCTGATGCAGATCCTCACCGAGCCGAAAAATGCTCTGACCAAACAGTATGCCAAGCTGTTCGAGATGGAAGGCGTGGATCTGGAATTCCGGACCGACGCACTGAAATCGGTCGCCAAGCGTGCCCTGGAACGTAAAACCGGTGCTCGTGGTCTGCGCTCGATTCTCGAAGGTGTATTGCTCGACACGATGTATGAAATCCCCTCGCAGTCCGAGGTGAGCAAAGTCGTGATCGATGAAAGCGTGATCGAAGGCAAGTCCAAGCCACTGTATATCTACGAAAACAGTGAGCCGACGGCCAAGGCAGCGCCGGACGCTTAAGCGTCCAGTCTGCTGGAATAAAGAAGGGGCCTTCGGGCCTCTTTTTTTTTATGTCATTTTTTACATCCGCTTTGTGCTTGTTTTTTTTCAAGGCAGCCCCCATCTTGGTTTCAAGCTCAATTCCATCTGATTACGGCCATATGGCCGCCGTAGAGGCGAAATCATGAAGACAACCATCGAATTGCCTCTCCTGCCATTGCGTGATGTCGTGGTTTATCCGCACATGGTTATCCCGCTGTTCGTGGGGCGCGAGAAATCCATCGAAGCCCTCGAGGCCGCGATGACGGGCGACAAGCAGATCCTGCTGCTGGCCCAGAGAAACCCGGCTGACGACGATCCCGGTGAAGACGCTCTCTATCGCGTAGGTACCATCGCCACTGTTCTACAGCTTCTCAAGCTGCCTGACGGCACCGTCAAGGTTCTGGTCGAGGGTGAGCAGCGTGGCACCGTCGAACGCTTCAGCGAAGTCGACGGCCATTGCCGTGCCGAAGTCTCGCTGATCGAAGAAGTCGACGCTGCCGAGCGCGAATCCGAAGTGTTCGTGCGCACACTGCTGTCGCAGTTCGAACAATATGTACAGTTGGGCAAGAAGGTCCCGGCTGAAGTCCTGTCGTCGCTCAACAGCATCGATGAGCCGGGTCGCCTGGTCGACACCATGGCGGCGCACATGGCGCTGAAAATCGAGCAGAAGCAGGAAATCCTCGAAATCATCGATTTGTCGGCCCGGGTCGAGCACGTTCTGGCGTTGCTGGATGCCGAGATCGATCTGCTGCAAGTCGAAAAACGCATTCGTGGCCGCGTCAAAAAGCAAATGGAGCGCAGTCAGCGCGAGTACTACCTGAATGAGCAGATGAAGGCCATTCAGAAAGAGCTCGGCGACAGCGACGAAGGCCACAACGAAATCGAAGACCTCAAGAAGCGTATCGACGCTGCCGGTCTGCCGAAAGACGCGTTGGCCAAAGCCACTGCCGAGCTCAACAAGCTCAAGCAAATGTCGCCGATGTCCGCTGAGGCCACCGTGGTGCGCTCGTACATCGACTGGCTGGTGCAAGTGCCGTGGAAGGCGCAGAGCAAGGTACGCCTGGACCTGGCGCGCGCAGAAGACATTCTCGATGCCGATCACTACGGCCTCGAAGAGGTCAAGGAACGTATCCTTGAATACCTCGCCGTGCAAAAGCGCGTGAAGAAAATCCGTGGCCCGGTGTTGTGCCTGGTCGGTCCTCCGGGCGTGGGTAAAACCTCGCTGGCGGAGTCGATTGCCCATGCCACCAACCGCAAATTCGTGCGCATGGCCCTCGGTGGCGTGCGTGATGAAGCGGAAATCCGTGGTCACCGTCGGACTTACATCGGTTCGATGCCAGGAAGATTGATTCAAAAGATGACAAAAGTGGGTGTGCGCAACCCGCTGTTCTTGCTCGATGAAATCGACAAAATGGGCAGCGACATGCGTGGCGACCCGGCGTCGGCGTTGCTGGAAGTGCTCGATCCGGAGCAGAACCACAACTTCAACGACCATTATCTGGAAGTCGATTACGACCTCTCGGATGTGATGTTCCTGTGCACCTCGAACTCGATGAACATCCCGCCGGCGCTGCTCGACCGGATGGAAGTGATCCGTCTGCCGGGCTACACCGAAGACGAAAAGATCAACATCGCCGTCAAATACCTCTCGCCAAAGCAGATCGCCGCTAACGGTCTGAAAAAGGGCGAGCTGGAATTCGACGCTGAAGCGATCCGCGACATCATCCGTTACTACACCCGTGAAGCCGGTGTGCGTGGCCTCGAACGTCAGATCGCCAAGGTCTGCCGCAAGGCCGTTAAAGAGCACGCGCTGGAAAAACGCTTCTCGGTGAAAGTGACAGCTGACTTGCTGGAACACTTCCTGGGTGTACGCAAATTCCGCTACGGTCTGGCCGAGCAACAGGATCAGATCGGTCAGGTCACCGGCCTTGCCTGGACTCAGGTTGGCGGTGAATTGCTGACCATCGAAGCCGCGGTTGTGCCGGGTAAGGGTCAGTTGATCAAAACCGGTTCGCTGGGCGATGTGATGGTCGAATCGATCACTGCCGCGCTCACTGTAGTGCGTAGCCGGGCCAAGAGCCTGGGCATTCCTCTGGACTTCCACGAGAAGCGCGACACGCACATCCACATGCCGGAAGGGGCGACGCCGAAAGACGGTCCTAGCGCCGGTGTAGGCATGTGTACGGCGCTGGTGTCGGCATTGACCGGCATTCCGGTGCGCGCCGATGTCGCCATGACCGGTGAAATCACGCTGCGTGGTCAAGTGCTGGCGATTGGCGGTCTGAAGGAAAAACTGCTGGCGGCTCACCGCGGCGGAATCAAGATCGTGATTATTCCAGAAGAGAACGTACGTGATCTGAAGGAGATTCCTGACAATATCAAGCAGGATCTGCAGATTAAACCGGTTAAATGGATTGACGAGGTCCTGCAAATTGCGCTGCAATACGCGCCGGAGCCCTTGCCGGATGTGGCTCCCGAGATAGTTGCCAAGGACGAAAAACGTGAGTCTGACTCTAAGGAAAGAATTAGCACGCATTAATACGCTTTTGCCTGGGGGGCTTCCTTGACAGTTTTTTAGAGCCCTTGTTATAAAGCGGCTCTTAAGTGTCTGTAGGCCATTCAGCACTCGTTTTTGCTTTCACCAAAAAACTTAGAATCATCTCAAAATAGATATAAGGGGACTTAGAGTGAACAAGTCGGAACTGATTGATGCTATCGCTGCATCCGCTGATATCCCGAAAGCTGCTGCTGGCCGTGCGCTGGACGCTGTAATCGAATCCGTCACTGGCGCTCTGAAGGCTGGCGACTCCGTTGTTCTGGTTGGTTTCGGTACTTTCTCCGTGACGGACCGTCCGGCTCGTACCGGTCGTAACCCTCAAACCGGCAAGACTCTGGAAATCCCGGCTGCCAAGAAGCCAGGTTTCAAAGCCGGTAAAGCACTGAAAGAAGCTGTTAACTAAGTTTTCAGGTTTTTACCCATCCGGGTCGGGGTCATGCCTGACTTGGCAGCGGAGCGGTAGAACAGGTAGCTGAAACAGTTGTCTGTAACGCCGGGATCGAGGGTTCGAGCCCTGTCCGCTCCGCCAGTTACGAGAAGGCGCATCCTCGGATGCGCCTTTCTTCTATCCGGATTCTACCCACGCTCCACGGTTGCCTAATTTTGAAGTTCAACCGTTTCTGGGGGACGCATGCTGCAGAATATCAGGGACAATTCACAAGGCTGGATTGCCAAGACCATTATCGGGGTCATCGTTGCACTGATGGCTCTGACCGGTTTCGACGCCATTTTCCAGGCCACGACTCACAAGAATGAGGCGGCCAAGGTCAACGGTGATGAAATCAGCCAGAACGAGCTGAGCCAGGCCGTTGATATGCAACGCCGTCAGCTGATGCAACAGCTGGGCAAGGACTTCGATGCTTCCTTGCTCGACGAAAAAATGCTGCGCGAATCGGCCCTCAAGGGTCTGATCGATCGCAAGCTGCTGCTGCAAGGTGCAGAGCAAGCGAAATTCGCTTTCTCCGAAGGCGCACTGGACCAAGTGATCCTGCAGACACCTGAATTCCAGGTGGACGGCAAGTTCAGCTCCGAGCGTTTCGACCAGGTGATCCGTCAACTGGGTTACAGCCGTATGCAATTCCGCCAGATGCTGGCTCAGGAAATGCTGATCGGCCAACTGCGCGCCGGTGTGGCGGGCAGTGGTTTCGTCACTGACGCCGAAGTGCTGGCATTCGCCCGTCTGGAAAAACAGACCCGCGATTTCGCGACCCTGAACGTCAAGGCTGACCCGGCGGCGGTCAAACTGACCGACGACGAGGTCAAGGCTTACTACGACGAGCACGCCAAGGAGTTCATGACTCCGGATCAAGTGATCATCGATTACGTAGAACTGAAGAAGTCTTCGTTCTTCGATCAGGTTGCGGTCAAGGACGAAGACCTGCAGGCGGCGTATCAGAAAGAGATCGCCAACCTGTCGGAACAGCGTCGTGCCGCGCACATTCTGATCGAAGTGAACGACAAGACCACCGAGGCTCAGGCCAAAGCGAAGATCGAAGACGTCCAGGCGCGTCTGGCCAAGGGCGAGAAGTTTGAAGCGCTGGCCAAAGAGTTCTCGCAGGATCCGGGTTCGGCCAACAATGGCGGCGACCTCGGTTATGCAGGCCCTGGCGTTTACGATCCGGCGTTCGAAAAAGCCTTGTACTCCTTGTCGAAAGACCAGGTGTCCGAGCCGATTCGTACCGACTTCGGTTATCACTTGATCAAGCTGTTGGGTGTGGAAGCGCCTGAAGTGCCGACCCTGGCCAGCCTGAAAGACAAGCTCACCCGCGAGCTGAAAGCCGCTCAGGTCGAGCAGCGTTTTGTCGAGGCGACCAAGCAACTGGAAGACTCCGCATTCGAAGCGTCTGACTTGGCTCAGCCAGCGGCAGATCTGAAGCTGACCGTGCACACCTCCAAGCCATTCGGCCGTGAAGGTGGCGAAGGTGTTGCGGCGAACCGCGCCGTGGTTACTGCTGCGTTCAGCACCGAAGTGATCGACGAAGGTGCCAATAGCACCGCTATCGAGCTGGATCCGGAAACCGTGATCGTGCTGCGTTCCAAGGAACACCTCAAGCCTGCGCAACTGCCGCTGGAAAACGTGAGTGCGGCGATCCGCACCCAGTTGACCAAAGAGCACGCCAGCGCGGCTGCCAAGACCAAGGCCGAGAAGCTGATCGCGGATCTGCGCGATGGCAAGGCGCCGTTGGACAAGGCGGTTGATGGTCAGAACTGGAAAGCCACTGAAGCGGCCACCCGTGGTCAGGAAGGTGTTGATCCGGCGGTGCTGCAAGCGTTGTTCCGTATGCCGAAGCCGGCTGCGAAGGACAAGCCGACGTTCACCAGCGTGACGTTGCCGGATGGCAGTCTGATGATCGTGCGTCTGAATGGTGTTAACGAAGCGGCTGCGCCGACGGATGAAGAGAAGGTTCAGTACCGTCGTTTCCTTGCTTCGCGTGAGGGGCAGCAGGACTTTGCTGCTTATCGCAAGCAGTTGGAAGCTCAGGCTGACATCAAGCGGTTTTGATGGTTGACTGAGATGTGATGAGAGCCCCGGCCTGAATAGGTCGGGGTTTTTTTTTGGGCTTTGGGTAGTGGCGGCCTTTGGGCCGGCCATGTTCTTGGGGTTTTGGGTGAATATCCGTTGCTGCGGGTGCTGCCGTTGGCGGTTTCGCTCTTACAGCGAGTCCCTTTGGCAAACGCCCCAAAGGAACCAAAGGTCTTTGCCCTGACGTTCGGCCCACTCGCTAAAGCTCGGGGTTCCTTCGCTGCGGGATTGATCCGGGCGCAGCGTCTCCGGTTTGCTTCGCTGCACCTACTCCCGCTGTGTTTGGCTTCGCCAAACGGTCGCTGCGCTCCCACGCCCGGATCAAGCCCTCCACTCAGCCTGCCGACGGGCCTTCAGATCAGGATCAAAAGCTGCAGCCGAGCTAACGCTCATCCTGTGAGTGGTGAGGAGCAAAAGCCGCATGCGTTCTGCTGTTGCTCTTCTGTGTGCGAGCCTGCTCGCGAAGGCGGCCTGACAGCCGACCTGTTTTTTGCGGATGTACTCATTCCAATTGTAGGAGCGAGCCTGCTCGCGAAGGCGGCCTGACAGCCGACCTGTTTTTTGCGGATGTACTCATTCCAATTGTAGGAGCGAGCCTGCTCGCGAAGGTGGCCTGACAGCCGACCTGTTTTTTGCGGATGTACTCATTCCAATTGTAGGAGCGAGCCTGCTCGCGAAGGCGGCCTGACAGCCGACCTGTTTTTTGCGGATGTACTCATTCCAATTGTAGGAGCGAGCCTGCTCGCGAAGGCGACCTGCCAATCGACCCATTTCCCGCAGACCGGAGCTAATTCAGCCGGGCATCCGATCTCATCCGGCTCTTGGAAAACCATGATCCCGAGCTTTGACCGCCACATACAAAGTCAACACCAACAATCCAGCAACAATCCACGGGAATACCCCCACCCCGGGGTTTCCCAGCAACAAACCACCCACCAAGCCCCCTCCAGCTATCCCGACATTCCACAGGGTAACCAGCATCGATTGCGCCGTATCGGCAGCCTCTTTCGCCGTTTTCGCCGAGGCGGTTTGCAGCAGCGATGGCATGGCGCCAAACGCCAGTCCCCAGATGGCGGTGGCTATGTAAATGACGTTGGGCGAGTCGCGCCACAGGCCCAGTGCTATCGCGGACAGCATGAAAAACCCGGCACTGATCAACACCAGTTCGCGCAGCCAGCGGTCAATCAGGCTGCCGACGATCCATAAGCTCAACACTGAAGCGAGGCCGAATGCCAGCAGCACGCGGTCGACATTGGCGTCCAGCCCGGACGGTTGCAGGAACGGCGCGATGTAGGTGTACAACAAGTTGTGCGCGACGACGTAGGTGAGGGTGACCAATAACACGGATCGCACGCCAGGCAAGGTCAATACCTGACGCAGTGGCAGGCGGTTTCCCACGCGTTCGCCGGCGAAATCCGGTACTTGCCAGCGTACCCAGATCACCAGCACAACGGTCAGCGCGGTCATGATGGCGAAGCTCAGACGCCAGCCGACCAGGGTGCCGAGCAGGGTGCCTGCGGGTATTCCCAGCGACAGCGCAAGCGGCGCGCCGAGCATGGCCACGGTAATGGCGCGACCTTGCAGGTGTGGGGCGACCATGCGGCTCGCGTATCCCGCCAGCAGTGCCCAAAGCAAACCGGCAAATACCCCGGCGATAAAGCGTGCGATCAGGGTCAGCCAGTACCACTCCGACAGGGCGGTGATGCTGTTGGCGATGGCAAAGCCGCCGATAGCGGACAGCAAAAGTGGTCTGCGGCGCCAGCCGCGGGTGGCGATCGTCAGGGGAATTGCAGCGAGTATCGAACCGATCGCGTAGAGCGTGACCAATTGGCCGATCAGCGCCTGGGAAACGTTCAGGCTGCTGCTCATCTGCGGCAACAGGCCGGCAGGCATGGCTTCAGTCATGACCGTGATGAATCCGGCGGTGGCCAGTGCCAGTAGCGCGCCGAGGGGGAGTCGCTCGCGGCGGTCGACGGGGCGTTCAAGTGTGGGGCAATCGAGTTGTGTGTCGTTCATGAGCCGGCATCCATGTGCAGAGTTGACGAGGAGCACAGGGTAGGGCGCTGCACATCGGCGAAAAACGGGTTAAGGTTCCGAACATATCGGACACGGATGTCAGCAATGGGAGATTGGTATGGATAGCCTGGGCGGTATTTCGGTGTTTGTTCAGGTCGCCGAGACCCGCAGTTTTACCGAAGCTGGTCGGCTGCAAGGGGTGTCATCGTCGGCGGTGGGCAAAAGTATTGCGCGACTGGAAGCGCGACTGGGTGTGCGGCTGTTTCAACGCACCACCCGCAGCGTCACGCTGACCAGTGAAGGTGCGCTGTTTCTTGAGCGGTGTCGCAAGATTCTCGCGGAAGTCGAGGCGGCGGAGTTTGAGTTGTGTGACGCCGCTGCCAAACCCCACGGCAAGTTACGCATCAGCCTGCCGCAGGTGCATGGCCTAGTGATGCCGGTGATGAACGAGTTCATGGCGTTGTACCCGCAGATTGAACTGGATCTGGACTTGACTGATCGCATGGTCGATGTGGTTGAAGAAGGCTTCGACGCGGTGATCCGCACCGGCAAACCACGAGACTCCCGACTGATGGCGCGAGCGTTGGGCGAGTTTCATATGGTGCTAGTGGCCAGTCCGGCGTATCTGGAGCAGCGCGGGGAGCCGCAAAAGCCCGGCGATCTAGCGGCTCACGCGTGCCTTCGGCATACGTTTCATGCCACTGGCAAACTGGAAACCTGGCCGCTGATCCGCGTGGAAGGCGCCGCAGAGGCGACGTTGCCGACACGGTTGGTCAGCACGTCGATTGAGGCGGTGAGCCACGCGGCGCTGGCCGGCATGGGCATTGCCTGTCTGCCGGATTTCATGACCCGGGAGGCCGAGGCTCAAGGCCGTTTGCGTCGCGTGCTTGATACGCATCTGGAACACACCGGACAGTTCTGGGTCCTATGGCCATCCAGTCGCCACGCCACGGCAAAGTTGCGCGTGTTCATCGATCATCTGGCATTGCGACTTTTTCCCGCAACTGAAGGTCGATAGAGTTGTAACTGCTTTAAGACACTAATCCATGCGCCGCCGGGGCGTGATCTGTTGCACAATACGCCCCGGACTGTTTTCTCTCAGGATGTTCAATGTTGATTTCCACTCCCATGCGTGTTGTCGGGTTGGCGCTGTTGTTGACCGCTGTTGCCGGCTGTTCGAAAGACAAGCCGATGTATGAGCATGAGAACTTCGATGACTCCGGTACGTTTTCGCGCAATTACCCGGTGACCGACGCGGTCAGCTGCGAAGCGGCGCGCCGTGCATTGCTCAGCCAGGGCTACATCATCACCAGCAGTGACCCGAAACTGGTCAGTGGCCACAAGAGCTTCCAGCAAACCGGCGACACCCACATGGAGATCAGCTTCAACGTGGTCTGCGCCGATGACGGCAGTGCCGGGCACCATGCGACGATGTTCGCCAACGCCCTGCAGGATCGCTACGCGCTGAAGAAGACCAACAACTCGGCCAGCCTCGGCGTGGGGGTGTTGGGCCGGTGTCGATGCCGATCGGCTCGTCCGACGATTCGATGGTCAAAGTCGCCAGCGAGACGGTGACGTCGCAGAAGTTTTACGAGCGATTCTTTACGTTGGTGGAATTGTTCCTGCCGGCGGAAGCAAAGAAAGCTGCGCACATTGAAGAGAAGCCGAAGGCTGACCTGGGTGTACCTGAGGCGAAGGCTGCTCCGGCAGCGCTGGCGCCAACGCCAGTGCCGACTCCAACGCCTGCGCCCGCCGCAACCCCTGCGCCTGCAGCGGAGCCCGCTCCCGCACCTGCCGAGACCGCACCCGTGACGTCTGAACCGGTTGCGCCACCGGCAGAGGCCGCGCCGATCACTCCGGCGCCGAGTGCAGAACCGGCACCGGCGACCGAAACCATCACGCCACCGGCCAACCCGGATATCCCGCCGCCATCCGAGCCGATTCCGGCGATGCCTGCGTCCGGCCAATAATCCAACCTCACCGCACACCCTGTGGGAGCGAGCCTGCTCGCGAAGACGGACCTTCAGTCACCTATGTGCTGAAGGGGCCGAGGCCTTCGCGAGCAGGCTCGCTCCCACAGTGGTTTTTGGTGCACTTAAAATCTAGTTACATTCCCCTGACAAAAATCCTGCGATAAATTCCTGACCACCTGCTACGTTTTATTCATGAAGGCCGGGTTTCACTTTTCCTTCATACGAGCACGTTAAGCTCGAGGCACTGGGCATTTGCTCAGGCCCATTCAAGAGAGCAGCAGGGGATTACACGATGGATGAATATCAAGAAGAGCTGCTCGAATACCAGGCCTTTGAACTGGACCCACCCGAGCCAGCCGAAGACGCCACCGAGCTTTAACTTGCAGCTTGCAGCTGCGTTTATGCCGTCTTGCGGTGACTGCGGCGGAATTCGCCGGGCGTCTGACTGCTCCAGCGTTTGAAGGCGCGCTGGAACGCCTCGGCTGAAGCAAAACCCAGCAGGTAGGCGATTTCACCGAATGCCAGTTCGGTATCGCGGATGTAAGTCATCGCCAGGTCCCGGCGAGTGTCATTGAGGATTGCGCGAAACTGCGTGCCTTCCTCGGCCAGTTTGCGCCGCAACGTCCAGGTCGGCAGCTTCAGGCGTGCCGCCACTTCTTCCAGGTCGGGTTCCCGGCCACCATTGAGCAACGGCCCCAACAGTTGAGTGATGCGTTCGCGCAGGCTGCGGGTGCGAGTCAATTGCTCCAGCTCACGTTCACACAATTGCAGCAGATGCCGCCAGGTACTCGGGCAATGCTCGGGATTGCGCTGTGCGAGGCTGTTCAGGCTCAGGCGCAGTTGATTGCCCTCGGCACCGAACTGGATCGGGCAATCCCCCAGCAAGTCGTACGCCTCGCGGTAATCCGGCTCATCGAATTCGATTTCAATGCGTTCGGCGCGCAGCGGTTCGCGGCTGACACTGGAGAGCTGATGCAGCCATCCGGCAATGATCGAGTCCACGACAAAACGGTTATAGGCGTTGTACGGGCTGATCGAATAGAAACGCAGCCACGCGCCATGGGCATCTTCGTGGAAACTGGACTGACCGCGATAGTTGGAACCGTACAACGCCTCGAAACGGATCAGACAGCGCGCGGCTTCTCGCACGGTCGGCGCTTGTGCGGCGGTAACGCCGGCCAGTCCGGCCTGGCTCAGGCGACTGAGCTGACCCATGCGCAAGCCCAGCGCCGGGTCACCGGTCAACTGAATCGCCGCGTGGCCCAGGCGCATATAGCGCGGAATCGACAAACGCGCCCCGGCCTCGGCCAGTCGCGCGGCGTCCAGACCATATTGCTCCAGCAACGGCTGCGGATCCGCCCCATGACTGCGCACGGCGTCGGCGAGGCTGTGAACGAAGCCCACCGACAGGTCCCCGAGGCGCATCGGCAGGGGCTTCATGGCTTACAACCAGATGTTCAACAAACGCGCGCCACGGGCATCGCCATCGGCGAACTGCTGACCGTTGCTGCTGAGGAAACTCTGACCGGCACTGGCCTTGTCCCAGAACTGCCCGCGCAGGAACACACTGATGCCGGCAATCGCTCGACTGCTCGGTGGTTGCGCGGTCAGTGTCAGCCGATGCCAGGCTTGTCCTTCGGTGACTTCACCGGGTTTGAGGCTGACCGACCCCGGTGTGCTTGAACCTTTGTAACCGCGCCATGGCTGATTCCACGCACCTTGACCGAATACCTGCGCCGGTACCGCGATCAATTGTGCGTTTTGCTCGTCGAGTTTGCGGTAATTGTCGGGGTACCAACTGTCGCTGCCAATCAATACGCCAAGGCGTCCGGCCGGGGTGTCGACCACGTTGAGCGCGTGTTTGTCTGCGCTTTCGAGCACTTCGCGCTGATCGAATACCGGGTGCATCTGCCGTTGCGGCTGGCCCAGCGGCACGCCATCGCGGCCGAACACCACGCTGCTGTTGAACAGGGCACCGCTACCGGGTTTGAGCTGGCCATCGCGAACGCTGGGTTCCGGTAATACGATCGAGCCGGCCACCAGGGTCACGTGAAATTCTTTGGCCAGACCACCGAACAGCGCCTGGTAATCCTTGGCCATCGCCTTGGCTTTCATCCGCAGGTACGCGTCGTTGAGGCGGTCGCTGCCGTTGGCGCTGAGCCAGGCGCGGGCGAACAGCAAGGGATTGCTCGCCGCCAGCCAGTTCATCGCCTCGGCGAGGGTCGGGGCCTGATACAGCTCGTCTTTCTCGCCGCTGAGCAGCAGCCAGGTGCCGACGTTCTCCGGCAACACCACGACGGTTTTGTCGTTCAGCAGGCCTTGATCCTGGGCTTGCTGCAGATAGGCTGCGAGTTTGCGGTGCAAGCGCTCGGGGTTTTGATAATCGGTGGGAAACAGCTCGGGCTGGATGCCCAGCAGATTGCCACGATCGGCGGGGATGCCCTGATCGACCGCCACTTTAATGCGTAAGTCCGACAGGTAATGGCCCGCCGGCCGGTCCGCCGCCCACATGGCGTAGGTGGTCAGGGCGGCGACGAGGGCCATGGAGAAGAACAGGTACAAAAGTTTGCGCATGAAAACCAACAGCTACCGGGTACAGGGTATGGCGACTAGGGTAGGGCCCATGGACCTGATTGCCAAGGGGTGCTGCGCATTTGGATCAATAAGTTGTCAGTTACGGTCATTGAGTGACAGCGATGCGCCTCTTAGTCTGTCGAACATGACTGACGGGAGCCGCAGAGCGCCCGCAACTTTTCCGTGATCGCTCGTTGTGGAGTTACCGATGACCGCCGCTCATTACCCGCACCTGTTGGCCCCGCTGGACCTGGGATTCACCACGCTGCGCAACCGCACCTTGATGGGTTCGATGCACACCGGTTTGGAAGAAAAACCGGGCGGTTTCGAGCGCATGGCGGCGTACTTCGCCGAACGTGCCCGTGGCGGCGTTGGCCTGATGGTCACTGGCGGTATCGGCCCGAACGACGAGGGCGGCGTGTACTCCGGGGCGGCCAAGCTGACCACCGAGGAAGAAGCGCTCAAGCACCGCATCGTCACCCGCGCGGTGCACGACGCGGGCGGCAAGATCTGCATGCAGATCCTCCACGCCGGGCGTTATGCCTACAGCCCGAAACAAGTCGCGCCGAGCGCGATTCAGGCACCAATCAACCCGTTCAAGCCCAAAGAG
Organism: Pseudomonas sp. Mb7; assembly: GCF_054790525.1. NCBI lineage: Bacteria > Pseudomonadati > Pseudomonadota > Gammaproteobacteria > Pseudomonadales > Pseudomonadaceae > Pseudomonas > Pseudomonas sp. Mb7. The sequence continues at coordinate 3,374,658 of NZ_CP186501.1, read as the reverse complement.
CTGGACGAGGAAGGCATCGAGAAGCAGATCAGCGATTTCGTCACCTGTTCGGTATTGGCGCAGACCGCCGAATACGACGGCGTCGAGATCATGGGCTCGGAAGGTTATTTCATTAACCAGTTCCTCGCCGCGCACACCAACCACCGCACCGACCGCTGGGGCGGCAGCTACGAAAACCGTATGCGCCTGCCGGTGGAAATCGTTCGTCGCGTGCGTGAAGCGGTCGGCCCGAACTTCATCATCATTTTTCGTCTGTCGATGCTCGACCTGGTCGAGGGCGGCAGCACCTGGGACGAGATCGTCACCCTGGCCAAAGCCATCGAGCAGGCCGGCGCAACCATCATCAACACCGGCATCGGCTGGCACGAAGCGCGGATCCCGACCATCGCCACCAAAGTGCCGCGTGCGGCATTCAGCAAGGTCACGGCCAAGCTGCGCGGTTCGGTGAAGATTCCGCTGATCACCACCAACCGCATCAACACCCCGGAAATCGCCGAGCAGATTCTGGCTGAAGGCGATGCCGATATGGTCTCGATGGCGCGGCCGTTCCTCGCCGATCCGGACTTCGTCAACAAGGCCGCTGAAGGCCGCGCTGACGAAATCAACACCTGCATCGGTTGCAATCAGGCGTGCCTCGATCACACCTTCGGCGGCAAGCTGACCAGTTGCCTGGTCAACCCGCGTGCCTGCCACGAAACCGAACTCAATTATCTGCCGGTGCAGCAGATCAAGAAAATTGCTGTGGTTGGCGCCGGCCCTGCCGGTTTGTCCGCCGCGACCGTGGCGGCTGAGCGTGGCCATCAGGTGACGTTGTTCGATTCGGCCAGCGAAATCGGCGGTCAGTTCAACATCGCCAAACGCGTGCCGGGCAAGGAAGAATTCTTCGAAACCCTGCGCTACTTCAAACGCAAGTTGCAGACCACGAATGTCGAGGTGTGCCTGAACACCCGCGTCGATGTCGCGAAACTGGTGGAAGGCGGTTACGACGAGATCATCCTCGCCACTGGCATTGCACCGCGCGTGCCGGCAATTCCGGGTGTCGAGAATGCCAAGGTGCTGAGCTACCTGGACGTGATCCTTGAGCGCAAGCCGGTCGGTAAACGCGTAGCGGTGATTGGCGCCGGTGGTATCGGTTTCGACGTCTCGGAATTCCTCGTTCACCAAGGCGTGGCCACCAGCCAGGATCGCGCCGCGTTCTGGAAAGAGTGGGGCATCGATACGCAACTGGAGGCCCGTGGGGGTGTGGCCGGGATCAAAGCCGCACCGCACGCGCCGGCCCGCGAAGTGTTTCTGTTGCAGCGCAAGAAAACCAAGGTCGGTGATGGTCTGGGTAAAACCACTGGCTGGATTCACCGTACCGGTCTGAAGAACAAGCAGGTGCAAATGCTCAACAGCGTTGAATACCTGAGCATCGATGACCAAGGCCTGCATATCCGCATCGGTGAAACCGGCGAGCCGCAAGTGCTGGCGGTGGACAACATCGTGATTTGCGCGGGGCAGGATCCGCTGCGTGAACTGCACGACGGTCTGGTTGAAGCGGGGCAGAATGTGCACCTGATCGGCGGTGCGGATGTCGCGGCTGAGCTGGATGCCAAACGCGCGATCAACCAAGGCTCGCGCCTCGCTGCTGAACTTTAAGCTCCACCGCTGAACCTGTGGGAGCGAGCCTGCTCGCGAAAACGGTGTGTCAACCGATGCAAATGTCGATTGATACGACGCCTTCGCGAGCAGGCTCGCTCCCACAGGTTTTGTGTCATTTACACATACAGTGAGCCTGCTCGCGATGGCGGCTTGTGAGCGACTAGAATGCTGGCTCTGTCCAGATCGAATCGTCGCCCATGCTTTTGCCTCCCACCGATTGGCTACCCCAAGCCCCTCTCGAACACCTTCACCTCGACTGGCTCGCAACCGCCGGCATTGAAATGGCCATCCTGCGCCTCGACCAGATCGACCCGCTGATCAGCGGCAACAAATGGTTCAAACTCGTCGAACACCTCAAAGCCGCCGACCGTATGGGTGCCGAGGGCATCATCAGTCTCGGTGGTGCGCATTCCAATCATCTGCACGCGTTGGCAGCGGCGGGGCAACGGCTCGGGTTCAAAACCGTGGGGCTGTTGCGCGGGCATGCGCAGGAAACTCCCACGGTGCTGGATCTGCAGGCGTGCGGCATGCAATTGCATTGGTTGGGTTATGACGGTTATCGCGCGCGCAACGAGCCGGGATTCTGGCAACCCTGGCACGAGCAATACCCCAATCTGCAAGCGGTTCCCGAGGGTGGAGGTGGACTTGCAGGGGCGCTCGGTTGTGCAGCCATCAAGGAACAGGCGCAAGCGCAATTGCCTACGCTGGGCTGGAGCGACTATCACGGTTGGTGGCTGGCCTGCGGCACCGGGACGACACTCGCCGGACTGATCCTCGCCGAGGCGGGTGCGCACCGAGTCTATGGCGCGTTGGCAGTCCCTGAGGATCACGGCGTGGCGCCGCATGTCGAGTCGATTATGCGGTCAGCTAGACTGGCCACTGCCGACTATGAGTTGATCGATGCCAGCCGTGGCGGTTTTGCCAAGGTTGATCCGCTGCTGCTCGCGTTCATTGACCAGACCGAGCAGGCCAGCGGCGTCCCACTGGAGCCGTTGTACACCGGCAAGGCGTTGCTGGCACTCAAGCAACAGGTCGAGGCAGGCAGGTTCGCGCCCGGCACGCGGCTGATCTTCATCCACACCGGAGGCTTGCAGGGCCGGCGTGGGTTTAGCGCCAGCCGCTGATATTCAGCCGCGCTTGGGCATCATCCGCAGCAGCGTGTTATCGCCCACCACATAGTGGTGATAAATCCCCGCCAGTGCATGCAGGCCGATCAACCAGTAGCCGATCGTGGCAATCAGCACATGCCAGCCCTCAACCTGCTTGGCGAAATCTTTATTTTCCGCGACCAACAGCGGCAGGTCAAAACCATAGAACATCACCTGATGTCCTTCGGCGCTGGTGATCAGCCAGCCCAGGATCGGCATGCTGATCATGAACAGGTACAACGCCCAGTGCATCAGCCGCGCCAGCACGGTTTGCCATTGCGGTGAGGCGGGGAAGATTTTTGGCGCCGGACCAATGCTGCGCGCGAGCAGGCGAAACCACACCAGCACAAACACGGTCAGGCCGAGCATGTAATGCACTTCGCGGATCAGCGTGCGCCCGCCACTGCCTTTGGGAAACAGACCGCGCAACTCCATGCTGGCGTACACCAGCACCAACAGGACCAGCATCAGCCAGTGCAACAGGACCGAGACGGTGCTGTAGCGGGATTCGGAACTTGTCCACGGCATACGGTGTTTCCTCACAGATCAGGGTTCAAACCTGCCGTTCTTGGCCGACGGCATGCTTTAACTGTAATCCGCTTTGGCGGATTTGCCTGAGGCTGATCGGACTTTCAATGCTCTGAGTCAGGGCTTGCCAATAAAAAACGCCAGCGTCGTGCAGACACTGGCGTTTTTCTTTGCAGCAAGCGGCAGGGATCAGCTCGATTGCGGCATTTCACCGTTGGCCAGACGCTTGTTGATGTCGGCGATGACTTCCGGCAAATCGGTAATGGTGTCGATCATGTAATGCGGGCGCGAGCCTTCGAACAGCGCGTGAATGCGTTTGCGCTCGCTGGCCAGTTCATCGCTGCCCAAGGCACGGAACCCTTCGTAGTCCAGACCCAACGCGTTGCCTGAGCAGATCAGCGCCACGGTCCACATTCCGGCGCGGCGGCCTTCGAGAATGCCCGGCACGGTGTCGTCGATCTTCACGCACGCTGCGACATCGTCGATGCCCAGCGCGATCACGTTGGCCAGCGCCTGAGCCGGCCACGGACGGCCATTTGGCACTTCGTCGGTGGCAACCACGTGGTCGGCGACGTAGCCGTTGGTGGCGGCCAGCTCGACGACCTTGTCCATCACCTGCTTCGGGTAGCCGGAACAGGAGCCGATCTTGATGCCTTGCTGACGCAGATTGGCGATGGTTTCCAGTGCGCCGGGAATCAGCGCCGAGTGTTCGGCGATCTTCTCGATCTGCAGCGGCATGAAGCGGTTGTAGATGGCGGTGACGTCATCGTCGGTCGGCGTGCGGCCGAACGCCTTGCGATAACGCTCGGCCACTTGCGGCTGATCGCAGAGGGTGCGGATGTGGTCCCACTTGCCCATGCCCATCGGGCCACGCGCTTCTTCGATGGAGACCTGCACGTCGAACTCGGCGAAGGCTTCGACGAAGATCTGCGTCGGCGCGAACGAGCCGAAATCGACCACGGTGCCGGCCCAGTCGAGGATCGCGGCTTGCAGCTTGTTTGGGTTGACGTAGTTCATGTTGATCAAATTCCTGAGTTGGCAATGCAATTCAAATGTAGGAGTGAGCCTGCTCGCGATAGCGGTTGATCATTCAACATCTTCGTCGACTGGCACGGCCTCATCGCGAGCAGGCTCACTCCTACAGGGGGATTTTTGGTGTGGGTTAGATTTCTAACACTTCCATCTCGCGCAGCACTTCGCCGATCGCTGCAACGGCCTGGCGCATTTCGCCCGGACTGACGTGACCGATGCAGCCGACGCGGAAGGTCTCGACCTGAGTCAATTTGCCCGGATAAAGGATGTAACCCTTGGCCTTCACGCGTTCGTAGAAATCCTTGAACTGGTAGCGCGGATCTTGCGGCGCATGGAACGTAGCAATGATCGGCGCCTGAATTGCCGCCGGCAGGAAGCTGCGCAAACCGAGTTTGCCCATCTCGTCCATCAGCGCCTGGCAGTTGGCGGCATAACGCGCATGGCGTGCCGGCAGGCCACCTTCTTCGTTGTATTGCAGCAGCGCTTCATGCAGCGCCGCGACCACGTGGGTCGGCGGGGTGAAGCGCCATTGACCGGTTTTCATCATGTAAGCGTGCTGGTCGTACAGGTCCATCGCCAGCGAGTGCGAATTGCCAGCGGCTGCGGCCAAAGACTCTTTGCGAGCGAAGACAAAACCCATCCCCGGCACGCCTTCCAGGCATTTGCCGGAAGCGGCGATCAGCGCGTCGAACGGCACTTTCTGCGCGTCCACCGGCAGAGCGCCAAAGGAACTCATGGCGTCGATGATCAGGCGTTTGCCGTGTTGCTCAACGACCTGGGCAATCTCCGGCAGCGGATTGAGAATCCCGGTGCTGGTTTCGCAGTGGATCAGGGCGACGTGGGTAATATTGCTGTCGGCGCGCAGCAAGCGGTCGACGTCGGCGGCGGTGGTCGGTTCATCTTCAGCGGTTTCGAAGGTGCTGAACGAGCGGCCGAGCACTTCGCAAATCTTCGCCAGACGCTTGCCGTAGGCGCCGTTGATCAGCACCAGGACTTTGCCGTCACGCGGCACCAATGTGCCGATTGCCGCTTCAACAGCGAAGGTGCCGCTGCCCTGTAAGGGTACGCAGTGGTGAGTGGCGGCGCCGTTGAGGATCGCCAGCAGTTGTTCGCAAAGGCTGGCAGTCAGTTGATTGAATCGGTCATCCCATGACCCCCAGTCGACCATCATCGCCTGGCGGGTGCGGGCCGAAGTGGTCAACGGGCCGGGAGTGAGCAGGATGGGTTCGGCAATACTCATTCGTGTGTCCTCGGATAGCGCTGTGGGATGAAGCTACGGGGCATACGTTGCAATTCGCCGTTGCATCAATCAAATTGTTTGTTGTTATGCCAGCCATCAGTGAGAGTTATCCATGAACCTGTTCCAGCTCCGCGCCTTCGACGCCGTGGCCCGTGAAGGCAGCTTCACCCGTGCCGCCGCGCGCTTGTTCATCAGTCAGCCGGCGGTTACCGGGCACATCAAGGCGCTGGAAGAGCACTACCAGATCACCCTGTTGCGGCGCACCGCGCGACGGGTGGAACTGACCGAGGAGGGCACCAAACTCGCGGCGATCACCCGCGCGATGTTCGGCCTGGCGGAAGAGGCGCAGACGATGCTCGAGGCCAACCGGCAATTACTCACCGGGCGACTGGAAGTGGCGGCGGACGGGCCGCATATGGTCATGCCAATGTTGGCGAGCCTGCGCGCGCGGTACCCGGGAATTACGGTGAACCTGCGCTTGGGCAATGCCCAGGAAACCCTCGCTGCATTGTTGTCGGAACACGCCGATGTGGCGGTGTTGACCGAAGTGGAGCCGCGCAAAGGCCTGCACCTGCAGGCATTGAGCGAATCACGGATTTGCGCGTTGGTGCCGGCAGGGCACCCGTGGGCGATGCGCGCCGGGGAAGTGAAACTCAAGGATCTGGATCAGGTGATCATGGTGCTGCGCGAACCGAGTTCGATCACCCGGCGTACATTTGATGAGGCCTGTGCGCAGGCGTCGATCCATCCTCGCGTGTTGCTGGAACTGGACAGCCGTGAGGCGGTGACCGAAGCGGTGGCGGCCGAGTTGGGCGTTGGCGTGGTGTCCTCGGTGGAGGTCAGTCATGACCCAAGGGTGGTGGCGATTCCGATTGTCGGGGCAGGGCTGGTCAATCGGCACATGATCGGCTGCATGGAGCGGCGACGGGAGTTGCGCTTGATTCAGGCGTTCTTTGGCCTGGCGCCAACCGCCCCGTGATCGTTCCCACGCTCTGCGTGGGAATGCAGCCTGGGACGCTCTGCGTCCCATCCAAAGCCGAACGCGGAGCGTCCGTTGAGGCGTTTCCACGCAGAGCGTGGGAACGATCAGGAACCGGGGAGGCTGTCGCGGACCATATCGAGGAAGGTCGCCACCACCCGTCGATTGCTTTGCTCGCGCAAACACACCAGCGTCTCCGTCAACCGTCGGGTGCAGTCGACAATCGGCAACGCACACACCCGCGAGTCCGCACCAAACTCCGCGGCCGACACCACGCCAACGCCAATCCCGACCACCACCGCCTCACGCGCCGCTTCCCGGCCCTCGACCTGAATCGCCGGACGAATGCGAAATCCGGCCCGGGCCATTTCCTCTTCCAGCGTCTGCCGCGTTACCGAACCGTGTTCACGCAACACCAGCGGCGTGTCATCCAGGTCTGCCAGGCAGATCGATTCACGCTCGGCCCACGGATGATGGCGCGACACGAACGCGACCATCGGATCATTGCGCAGCGGCACACACAGCAAGCGTTCATCACTGACATCGCGGCCAAGCAACGCCAGATCGGCCTGATAGTTGAACAGGCGAAATAACGATTCATCGGTGTTGCCGGTCTCGATCTTCACGCTGATTCCCGGATAGCGCTCACAGAAGCGCGCGATCTGCGGCAGCACGTGGACCGGCGCATCCACTGCCAGAATCAGGCTGCCGGTCTGCAAGGCCTGGGATTCCTGCAACAGTTCCTGTGCTTCGGCTTCAATCACAAACAGGCGCTGGGTGATCGCCAGCAAGCGTTCGCCCAAGTCAGTCAGGCGTACGGAACGTTTATTGCGGTGAAACAGCAAAACGCCGAAACGCTCTTCGAGTTTGCGCACTTGGTCGGATATCGCCGGTTGCGTGAGAAAAAGGCGCTCGGCGGCTTTGGTGAAGCTTCCATGCACGGCCACGGCGTGGAAGGCTTTGAGTTGGGCGTGGGACACCGACATGAAGTCACCTGATCGCTTAGTCAGTAACAAGCTGAGCTTATGTGTGAAATACGATAAATCGATTTTATTTATTAAACAGTAATTGCTTTGATCGGCTCACGCCATCGCTGACTGCCCGCTCGGGCCGCACGGTAGCCATGAGCCTGTGCGTGCAACAACAGGACTCATCTGACCGATATCGCCACAGGGACGGGGTGATATCGCAGTGCTCAACAATAAAAACACAGGCGTTTTTCTTAACGATTCTGCCGGCACACTCACACCCTGAGGTCAGAACCACCATGAACAAGCACATCGGCACCATTGCGCGTTGGCGCGTGCAGATTTTCGCGATTACCTGGCTTGCGTACGCCGCTTTCTATTTCACCCGCAAAGCGTTTTCGGTGGCCAAACTGGGCATCGCCGAAGACCCTACCTTCATGCTCGACAAGATGGCCATGGCCAACCTCGATGCGATTTATCTGGCGGCTTATGCCCTCGGCCAGTTCACTTGGGGCATGCTCGCTGACCGCTTTGGCCCACGGGTCGTGGTGCTCGGCGGCTTGCTGATTTCCGCCGCAGCGGCGCTGGTGATGGGCAGTTACGCGACGTTGCCGATCTTCGCCACCTGCATGTTGATACAGGGGTTGGCGCAGTCCACTGGATGGTCGGGGCTGTGCAAAAACCTCGGCAGTTTTTTCCCTTCCCAACAACGCGGGCGAGTGCTCGGGTTATGGAGTTCCTGCTACGCGTTTGGTGGTCTGGTAGCGTCGCCGTTCGCCGGCTGGTGGGCGTATACGTTGATGGGCACCTGGCACGCGGCGTTCATTTCCAGTGCGGTGGTGGTTGCCGTCGTGGCGGTGTTGTTCTTTATCTTCCAGCGTAACAAGCCGGAAGATGTCGGCTTGCCGGCGGTCGAGCCGGAGCCTGAACTGACGGCGGAAGAAACCGAAGCCAACAGCAAACTCAGCGTCTGGGAGCCCCTGAAGGAAATCCTGCGTAACCGCACGGTGCTGGTATTGGGCCTGGCGTATTTCATGTTGAAACCGGCGCGTTACGCGATTCTGTTGTGGGGCCCGGTGATTGTCTTTGAACAGATGCCCAGTGTCGGCAAGGTCGGCGCGGCGATCATTCCCACCTCATTCGAACTGGCCGGGTTGCTCGGGCCGATCCTCATCGGTCTGGCTTCGGACAAACTCTTCGGCGCCCGTCGGATGCCGGCCTGCGTGTTGAGCCTGTTGGCGTTGACCGTGACGCTGGCGCTGTTTATGGCCGCGTTGCATACCGGCAGTGTGTTGCTGGTGGTCGCGCTGCTGTTCGTCATGGGCCTGACTTTGTATGGGCCGGACTCGATGATCAGCGGTGCCGCCGCGATCGACTTCGGCAAAGCCAAGGCCGGCGCCACGGCGGCCGGTTTCGTCAACGGCTGCGGCTCGGTTGGCGCGGTGCTCGGCGGTTTGCTGCCGGGTTACTTCGACTCGGTGACGGTGTTTATCGTCTTCGCCGGTTGCGCGCTGTTCTCGGCGCTGGTGCTGATTCCGCACTGGAACAGCCGCCCGGTTGGCGTGATGGAACCGCGCGCCTCTATCCCCAATTGCCCGCTGACGATCAAACCCCTGCGTTCCTGAAACCCTTGCCTCGTGGCCTGCTGCGACGCTCGCGGCAGGCTGGGTCGTGGCCATCTGACTTGGAGAAACCCCATGAGACCGTTTTGGCTGGAGCAGGCCTTGCAGGCCGACACCTCGCAAACCTGCCCGCCGTTGCAAGGCGAAGTCCGCGCCGATGTGTGCATCGTCGGCGGCGGGTATACCGGGTTGTGGACGGCGATCATGCTCAAGCAACAAAACCCCGAACTCGATGTCTTGCTGATCGAAGCGGACATCTGCGGCGCCGGTGCCAGTGGGCGCAATGGCGGGTGTGCACTGTCGTGGTCGGCGAAGTATTTCACCCTTGAACGCTTGTTTGGCGTCGAGGAAGCGGTGCGCCTGGTCAAGGAATCGGAGCGCAGTATCCACGCGATTGGCGAGTTCTGTGAGCAGTACGGCGTCGATGCCGATTATCGGCTCGACGGCACGCTGTACACCGCAACCAACCGTGCGCAAGTCGGCTCGACCGATGCGGTGATTGCCGCACTCGAGCGCAACGGTATCAACTCGTTCACCCAGCGTCCGCTGGCCGATGTGCAGCGCATGGCCGGTTCGAGCAAGCATCTGGAAGGCTGGTTCTCGCCGGCGGCGGCCAGTGTGCAACCGGGCAAACTGGTGCGTGGCTTGCGTCGCGTGGCGTTGCAGTTGGGTGTGAAAATTCACGAAAACACGGCGATGACCGGGCTGGAAGAAGGGCGCCCGGCACGCCTGCAAACACCGAACGGCAGTATTGTTGCCGATCGCGTAGTGCTGGCGATGAATGCGTGGATGGCCCGTGCCTTTCCACAGTTCGAACGCAGCGTGGCGATTGTTTCCAGCGACATGCTGATCACCGAGCCGCGCCCGGATCTGTTACAGCAGATCGGCCTGACCAGCGGGGTCACTGTGCTCGATTCGCGGATTTTCGTGCACTACTACCACAACACCCCGGACGGCCGAATCATGCTCGGCAAGGGCGGTAACACCTTCGCGTTTGGCGGACGAATGCTGCCGGTCTTCGATCAGCCATCGCCTTATGCCGGCCTGCTGAAAAATAGCCTCGCCGACTTCTTCCCGGCGTTTGCCGATGTCAAAGTCGATGCCACCTGGAACGGCCCGTCGGATCGCTCGGTCACCGGTTTGCCGTTCTTCGGCCAGATGAGCAGCGCCGGCAATGTGTTTTACGGCTTCGGCTATTCCGGCAGCGGCGTCGGCCCGTGCCACATGGGCGGGCAGATTCTTGCTTCGTTGGTGCAGGGCCTGGACAACCCGTGGACCCGTTCGCCGCTGGTCAACGGGCCGCTGGGTTATTTCCCGCCGGAGCCAATCCGCTACCTCGGTTCGTTGATGGTGCGCAACGCCATCCGCCGCAAGGAACGCGCCGAGGATCACGGGCGGCGTCCTCGGCATCTGGATGTGCGCCTGGCGAAATTCGCTGCGGCGGCGGGCAAGGCTGACAAAGCCTGAAGCACGGCGTGTTGATGTAGGAGCTGCCGCAGGCTGCGATCTTTCGATCTTGTTTTTAAGATCAAAATCAAAAGATCGCAGCCTGCGGCAACTCTTACAAAGGGATCAGCGTGCGCCGCTGTCGAGTAGCCAGTCGAGTAATAGGCTGTCACGTGCGGGTGGTTCGCGAGGTGTGGGCTTGCGTGAGTTGCCCAGACACAGAATCGGCCGGTCGGGGTCGCTGTCAAGGAAACTCACCCACACTTCGCTGCCGGCGCAGGGCAGTTCCTCCCGTGCCACTCGGCCATTGGCGCGAGTCATGGCGATGGGCAGCCAGATCGCCTCGTCATCAAGGGTTTGCAGATGTTCCGAGGGCCACAGCCTGACGGCGACCCGACCCTGTTCATCGAGCTGCGCCGGTTGCCCGGCAGGTCCCAGCACCAGCGCCAGGTGATAACCGGCAATGCCTGGACGCGGTTGGTTGAGCGCCGGGCGAAAATCGCTTGACCAGGGCTGGGCGGTAAAATCGTTTTCGTAGCGGTGCAGGGGTGGGGTCGGGTCAAGAATCGACGGATGTTGCCCGTGATGACGTATCGAGGTGAGCCGCCATTGTTCGTTGAAGTGGCTGATCGGATGCGCCGACACTTGCAGCAGTTGTCCACTGAGCAAGCCGATCCGGTCGCTGCGGCCATTGATCGTGCGATGCTGGCAGCGTTGCCGTTCCAGATGTCGACGGCTGCGTTGTTCGTGGTGTCGTTGTTCGAGGGAAGATGCCTGCGGCAAGGGATTTGCCGTGATGTGGTTGGCGGCCTCGTCGCTGATCGCCCGCTGCCCTCGGTTACGCACGGCATGCAGCGTGGCGACGGGCGCGGCGTGATGATGCTGGTACAGCGAAGCGATGCAGGGTGAAGGCGTTTGCTCACAGGCCTTGAACGGAACCAGTACCGGCTTTTGCGGCAGACTGAGGCTGTCATCGGCAAACACGACAACGTGTCCGTCCATCCGGTGTTCGAAGTGGTAGTGAATGCCTTCCTCCTCGCAAAGCCTGTGCAGCAGCGCCAGATCGCTTTCTTCGTACTGGATGCAAAAAGGCCGGATCGGGTAGCGGCCGACAGTCATTTCAATCCGGTAGCCGTCGGCGGGCAGGGCGTTTTCCGTGAGCAACTGCTGGAGAATCTGCGGCACACTCTGTTGCACGAACACTCGCCGTTTGCTCGGCTGAGCCAGCCTGTGCAAGCGCGGCACGACCGTCACGCGATAGCCGATCCGGTGCGTACCGCGATGTTCGCAACTGGCACTGTCGATCACGCCGTGGATTCCATGATGGTCGTCCAGACGCAGAAAGGCCCGTTGGTGCAGGAATGTGCCCGGCGCCACGGCGGGGGCCAAACCGATCAGTTCGATATCGAAACGGTAGGGCTGGTTGAGCGCTTCCTCGCCGTGAAAGCGCACCACTGGCAGGCACAGACCGCTGTCGTTCAGGGTCAGGGTAAAAGGACTTTCCTTGTCATTGAGCATTCGAACGGGCTCTGTCAGGCAATACGGGCCTGAGAGGGTACGAAACCGCAGCGTTGAATGGTCATGTCAAAGGCGTTTTTCAGAATTCCCCTACAAGCTCTAGTGAAGATGTCGATTCCACATTGCGTTTTTTTGGTCGATTGCCGACTTTAGGCCGTATAAACTTGGCGCCACGCGTCGGCCAATAGATGTCTCGGCGCCACAGATCAAGAGAGTGAGTAATGGGCGCACAGTGGAAGGTTAAACACAAAGAAGCGGCATCCAACGCCAAGGGCAAGATCTTCGGCAAACTGGTGAAGGAAATCACCATCGCTGCCCGCAACGGTGCCGATACCGCCACCAACGCACACCTGCGTCTGGTGGTCGAACAGGCCAAGAAAGCCTCGATGCCAAAAGAAACCCTCGATCGCGCGATCAAGAAAGGCGCCGGTCTGCTCGGTGAAACCGTGCAATACCATCGTGTGACCTACGAAGGGTTCGCCCCGCACCAGGTGCCGCTGATCGTCGAGTGCGTGACCGACAACATCAACCGTACCGTCGCCGAAATCCGCGTGGCGTTCCGTAAAGGCCAACTGGGGGCTTCCGGCTCCGTGGCCTGGGACTTCAACCACGTCGGCATGATCGAAGCCTCGCCGGACACCCCGGACGCCGATCCGGAAATGGCCGCGATCGAAGCCGGTGCTCAGGATTTCGAGCCGGGCGAAGACGGCGCAACGCTGTTCCTGACCGACCCTACCGACCTGGATTCGGTGCAGAAAGCGTTGCCAGAGCAGGGTTTCACCGTGCTGTCGGCCAAGCTCGGCTACCAGCCGAAGAACCCGGTCAGCGGCTTGAGTGACGAGCAGATGGCTGAAGTTGAAGCGTTCCTCGAAGGCCTCGACAACCATGATGACGTGCAGGACATGTTTGTTGGCCTGGCGGGCTGATCTGTTTCTCCGGTGATGGCCTCATCGCTAGCAGGCTAGCTCCCACAGGGGATTTGTGAACGCCACAGATCCAGTGTGGGAGCTAGCCTGCTAGCGATTGACCGCGCAGCGGTCACAGACCTTCAAGTTGCTTCATGACCTCTCCGAACCCCGGCCGCGCCAGCACATCCGCCTGACAGCAACGCCGCTCCAGCTCTTCAAGCACCGCACGCTGCTCATCACTCAACCCCGAGTCGATGCGCGCCAGCAATTCCCCCAGCAAAACCCCGAACGCACGCACTTCGATGCGTTGCAACGCGCGCGTTTCCGCCGTATCGGCAATAGCATGGAACGACGCCCCGCCAAAATCCCCGAGCAGGCAATCGCCGCGCTCGTTCAACAGAATGTTGTGCCCGTACAGATCGCCGTGGGTGATGCCTTGCCGGTGCAAGTGTTCGGCTGCCGAAGCGATGCCTTTGGCAATGTTCAGCGCAACCTCGGCACTGAACCGACAGTCGTCGGCATAAACATCTCGCGAGCAGGACGCCAGGCTCGGCAGATCAGCGAGGTTGCGGAAAGACGGATCGATCAATTGCATCACCAATCCTTGCTGGCCGTCGGGATGGCCACTGATGCGTCCCTCGACGCGGATCAGATTGGGATGCAGGCCAGCAGTGATGCAGGCATTCATTTCGTGCAGTGGCGAACCGTCGCTGGTCATTTCACCTTTGTACAGTTTCACCGCGACCGGCGTCACTGCGCCATCGGCGCGTTGCCAGTTCGCCCGGGAAATCACCCCCGAGGCGCCTTCACCCAGCCGTTGTTCCAGACGCAGCGCCGACCAAGGGATTTGCGGCGTTGCCTCGAGTGCGGCGGCGTCGGCCTCGGTTTCCAGCGGGTTACCGGCATAAGCCAGCCAGGTCAGACTCGGCAGCGCGAGCAGCCACTGCGGCAGCTCGGTCAGGCGGTTGGCGGAGACGCGCAGCAACTCCAGTCGATGGCAGTTGCTCAGCGAGGGGGGCAGCGTTTGCAGACGGTTGCCCGAGAGCATGAGTTTTTGCAGGGCAGGGCGCTCGCCAAGTTCGCTCGGCAGGCTTTCGATGCAGTTGTCGGTCAGGATCAGCCAGCGCAGCTGAGGCGGCAGGGCGGCACCGGGAACGTTGACGATGCGATTGGCCCTGAAGCCGACCATCGTCAGGGCCGCGCACTGGCCGAGGCAGGCGGGCAGTTCGGTGAAGGTGTTATCGGAGCAGAACAACACGCGCAGGCGAGTCAGGCGATGCAAGTCGTCCGGCAGGCTGCTCAATTGGTTGCCGCTGAGGTTGAGGATTTCCAGGGTGTCGGCCAGATCGAAAATCTCGCGCGGGAATTCGGTCAGGCCACAAGACAGATCCAGTCGAGTGATGCCCGACAACTCGCCGGCGCGCAATTGAGCAAGGGTGTGCATGTTTGGTGTTCGCTATTGATCAGGGGCGCGCCGCTGGGGCGCCGGGAATGGCCGACATGATAACGGCAATACCCTGATTTGAAATTGGCTAGGTGGCGAAACTTCAGATGCCCTTGGTGGGAGCGAGCCTGCTCGCGAAGGCGGAGTGTCAGAAGCTGATGTTTTGACTGATAGGGCGCTTTCGCGAGCAGGCTCGCTCCCACAGGGGAGTGGCGTGCTCAGATCGTCCCGTGCACTTCCTGCAACTGCCCCAACCGACTGCGCGTGCGCGCCAGGTCAATGGCATTGCCATCCAGGCTAGCGCACAAGGGCAAACGACCGAGTAGCGTCAGGTGCTTGTCCTGGTCGTACAGCACGTCGATCAGGTTGATGAAGCGTTGTTGCGCGGCGATCGAGCACTCCGCCAGTTCCGGCAGATCATCGATGATCCAGCGGTCGAAACGGCGACACAGTTCCAGGTAATCCATCACCGCCGTTGGCTGCTCGCACAGATCGTTGAAGGTAAAACCGATCCGCCGCTTCTCAAAAAACCGCGCCTGAAACTGCCGGGTGCCGACCGTTAGCGCAACGGCCGGTGCCTCTGCAGGGGGCAGATCCAGGGCCGTGCGTTGTGCTGGCGTGGCCGGCCACACGTAATGTCCCTGGGTGAATATCTGGTGTGCAGAGTGACGCGTCTGGCTGCGGTAATCGTGCGGGCCGCCGACTTCCATCACCTGCATGTGCGTATTGATCAGTTCGATCACCGGTTTGAAGCGGGCGTGATAAAGCGGATTGGGCAGCAAACCTTCAGGCGCATAGTTGGAGGTCACCAGCAGCAGAATCCGTCGTTTGAACAACGCCTTGAACAGCCGGGTGATAAGCATGGCATCGCCGATGTCATGCACATGAAACTCGTCGAAACACAGCACCCGACAATCTTGCAGCAGTTCGTCGAGAGTCACTTCGAGGGCATCGTCCTGCAGGCGATGGCTGAACATGCCCTGATGCAATTGCGCGAAAAACTGATGGAAATGCAGGCGTCGTTTCTGGGTGATCGGCAGCGCCTGAAAGAAGCCGTCGAGCAGCCAGCTCTTGCCACGCCCGACGGCGCCGAACAGATACAGGCTTGGCGCGGTTCGGCCACTGGCGGCCAACAGCAGACTGGCCTGCTGCGCCATGCACTCGATGACGCGCTGCTGGCTGTGGCTGAGGGTGTAGCCCTGACCGCTGGCCTTGTGTCGGAAGTAATCGCGGATCGACTGGGCACTGGCGTCATGCCCGGCGCCGGCCGGCAAACCCTTGCCGAACCAGCGGTGCAACGCCGGCCAGCGCTGGATCAGTCGCGATCGTTTCGGCGGGTGGGCAGGCACTGTCGGCGTCTCCGTATTCGTCAAAACCGGCTCCCGGGAGCGCGGCGATGTAGTGTAACCAGACGCCGAGATGACCAGCCACCGCGACGTGTCGACAATGGGCGGTTATTGAACAAATTTGTGCGGCACGTACAGCAATTTTTAGCGACATGGCTCGCCCCGTTGCCAATCTTTCGAAACATATCCCGGCCGATCCATGGATCCAATCGACTGGCGGAATCGTCGACCGTTGCTAACCTCAATCACAGAAACGACGTCGCAAGCGATCACTGACAAGGAATGGCGCAGTGAATGTATATGGGGTCATGGGGCTGTTGGGTGTGCTCACTGCGCCTGCCTATTCGGCGGATCTTCAGGTCGAAGTGCGCGTCGATGTGCAACGCGGCTGCCAGTTGATCGGCCAGCAGCGGCAGGCTGGCATCGAGCAATTGGGTGTGCTTGATTTCGGCAGCACCGCGCGCCTCGATGACCCGGCCGGGCCTTTGGCAGCGGCGCTGACCAATCAACGCCTGCCACGGCTGGAGTGTAATCCGGACACGCCGTACCAGATGCGCGTCGACGGCGGTTTGCATGGCGGTGTCGGCGAAGTCCGTTACATGACCGGTTCGGTCGGCAGCAAACCGATTCCGTACCGCTTGTATCAGGACGCGGCGCGCCGGGTGCCGCTGGTGGTGGATGTTCCGGTCAGTGGGCGGGTGCCGGACAGCGGCACGGTGGAGTTGCCACTGTACGCGCGGATCGAGCGCCTGGCTGAAGTGCCGCAGGTCAGCCGTTATTCGGATTTGGTCAAGGTGACGGTCACCTGGTGAGCGTGGTTTCAAGGCAGCCGCTGGACGTGGGTGCGCAAGGAAGGCGTTCGATGATGAGCGCGGTGATCGAGTCAGCGTAAAGGAGCAGGGACGGGCGCAATGACAGGCAAACACTGGATGGTGGTGGCAGCAGGTACGCTGGCATTGCTCGCAGACGAGGCGCAAGCGGCGGTCAGCGGGCAGATCAATGCGCGGCTGATCCTGATTGCCGGCTGCGAAGTCACCAATACCAGCACACCCGACAGTCCGCTCAGCGCCCTCGGCACCCTCGACTTCGGCCTTCAGGGGCCCACCTGGAATGCACCGATCAAGGCCAGTCTGGACGGCGACAGCAGCGGCAAACTCAACGTCGCCTGCAATCCCTCGGTCACTGGTTTCACCGTCACCATCGACGGCGGCACCCACGGTGACGGCAATACCCGGCGCCTGAGCAACGGCCGCCAGACTCTTCCTTATCAGCTGTTTGTCGATCCCTCCGGTGCCCGGAGTTACAGCATCGGCCAGCAACACAATTTCGCTGTCACCAGCGGTGCGCAGATACCCATTCCGGTATTTGGCTCGGTGGTGGCGAATACCCGTGCGGTACCGGCAGGAGTCTATACCGACACCCTGACGGTGACGCTCGACTGGTAACCCCGTAGAGGACGGACACCATGCGTATGTTTGCATCAAGGATAGGTTTGTCGTTGCTTGGCCTGGCGCTGGCTTCCGGTGCCAACGCCGCCACCACGGTCACTGGCCAGATCACCTCCAGCCTGATTCTGATTAGCAGCTGTCAGGTCAACGGCGCTGGCGGTTCCACCGGGCTGAACTTCGGTGCGTTGAACTTCGGCACTGCCAACAGCCTGTTCACTACCGCCACCGGGCAGGTGTTGGGCGGGGGCGGCGGGGCGTTGTCGATTCTCTGCTCCAGCGGCACCACGCCGACGGTCAAGGTGCGCGCCGGTTCCCATGACGGCATGTCACCGGGCGGCACACGGGCGCTGTATGACGGCGTTGCCAATTATGTGCCGTACGACTTGTACACCGATGCCGGGCACTCGCAACTGCTGGCGATTGACGGGACGATCAACCTCGCGGCCAGTACTGGTGTCGCGCAGACAGTGAACATCTACGGTCAGGCGGTCGGCAAGGCCGGTTTGCCGGCGGGGACGTACACCGACACTGTCGCCGTAGAACTGACGTTCTGATGCCATGCGCCGCCATGGCTGTGCCGCGCTGCTCCTGCTCTGCGCAGGCAGTGCGCCGCTGCCGCTGACCGCAGCAACGAGCCAAAGCTTTCAGGTCAGTGCCACGGTCACTGCCGGGTGTCTGGTGGTGGGCGGGGTGTCGAACTATGGCGGGCTGAATTTCGGTTCGCGTTCGGCACTGGCCACCGGCACCGTGCAGGTCGCGCTGACGGGTGGGGTGCAATTGCAATGCACGCCGGGCGTGACGCTGAACATGAGCGTTGATGGCGGCCAGTACAACAACAGCGGCCGGCACATGCAGGGCAACAGCGGCAGTGCGCGGGTGGCGTATGCGCTGTTTAGCGATGCGGCATACAGCCAGAGCCTGGGCATCGGCCAGAGTGTGGCGGTGGCCTACAGCGATGCGAACAACATCAGCCTGCCGATTTACGGTCAGGTGCAATTGCCGGGCAATCAGCCTGGGGGGACGTACAGCGACGTGTTGCAGGTGCAACTGTCGTGGTAAGGCGAAGTTGAATGGCCGACAAGGAGCAGGTTTATGGGGTCAGTTACGTCACGGCATTCGTTCGTGCGCTGTGCGATGTGGACGCTGGTCATGCTTGGGGCAAGTCAGGCACACGCGGCGAGTTCGGTGCTGATCTGGCCGATCGATCCGGTGCTGGAGGCTGATCAGCAGGCCAGTGCGCTGTGGCTGGAGAATCGCGGCAGTGAAACCGCCAATCTGCAGATCCGCGTGTTTGGCTGGAGCCAGAGTGGTTTCGCCGAGCAATACCAGAACCAGCGCGACGTGATCGGCAGCCCGCCGGTGGCGAAAATCGAGCCGGGACAGAAACAATTGGTGCGTCTGACCCGAACCAAGGAAGTGCCACCGGGGCAGGAACTGGCCTATCGGATCATCATTGACGAAATTCCTTCCGCACAACCCGCGACCGCTGACGGAGGCAAAACCGCCGCAGCGATCCGCTTCCAGATGCGTTATTCGGTGCCGCTGTTTGCCTATGGCGCCGGGCTGTGGAGCAAGGAAGACAGCAGCCGCGCGCGTGATCCCAAGGGTGTCGGCCTGCCGCAATTGAGCTGGCGCACGGTGGCCGTGGACGGCCGGCCCTATGTGGAAGTGCGTAATCAGGGCGCGGTGCATGCGCGACTGACTGACGTGGCAATCAAACAGGCGGGGCAGAGCAGACCGCTTGCCGAAGGGCTGCTGGGGTACGTGCTGCCGGGGGCGGTAATGCGGTGGCCGGCACCGGGGCCGTTGGCCGGTGATTCGGCGTTGCAGGTGCGGGTGAACGGCGCGCCGCAGGTGCAGAGCATTACACCTGCCAAGTGAGTGAGTCGTAGCGCAGTTATCTGACGTCGGCTAAAGCGGTATCAGGGAGGATTCAGTCCATTGACGGACGTAAAACGGGTATGAGCCCAGGACGGGTTCGTCGTATTCAGCGTCCGTTGTGGCTCATCACTGGCGCGTGTTGCCTGATGTTTGTTCAACCATCCGGGGCCGGCGATCTGCCGCCGCCACCGAGCGGCATGGAGGCCGTGAGTGATGCACAGTTGTTTCTGGAACTGGTGGTCAACCAGATGAATACCGGTCGCGTGGTGGCGGTGCAGCAGCGCGACGGGCGCCTGTTCGTGCCAGTGAAGGCGTTGCGTGAGACCGGCATGAAACTGCCCGACAGCCTTGGCGCCGAGGTCGATCTCGACAGCCTGGCGGGGCTGCACAGCGATTACGACAGTGTCGGTCAGCGCCTGCTGCTGGACGTGCCGCCGGACTGGTTGCCGGAACAGTTCATCGGCAATCGCCAGGCTTACCCGCGCACCCCGGCGCTGAGCAGTTTCGGCGCACTGTTCAACTACGATCTGTACCTCAACGACACCGACGATGCCGGCACTTACCTGGCGGCGTGGAACGAAGTGCGGCT
This sequence comes from Pseudomonas sp. Mb7, assembly GCF_054790525.1. Classification (NCBI taxonomy): domain Bacteria; kingdom Pseudomonadati; phylum Pseudomonadota; class Gammaproteobacteria; order Pseudomonadales; family Pseudomonadaceae; genus Pseudomonas; species Pseudomonas sp. Mb7. Next base: position 3,354,920 of record NZ_CP186501.1, on the reverse strand, counting down.
GTTCGACAGCTGGGGCACGCTGTCCAACACCGGGCAATACCGGCGTACGTTGTCTGGTGACTCGCTTAACACGCTGGACAACGGTTACCTGCGTTACGACACCACGTGGCGTTACTCCGATGACGAGCGAATGCTCACCTACGAGGCCGGTGACGTGATTAGCGGTGCGTTGCCGTGGAGCAGTTCGGTGCGTCTGGGCGGCGTGCAGTTCTCGCGGGACTTTGCCGTACGCCCGGATCTGGTGACTTATCCGTTGCCGCAATTTGCCGGTGAAGCAGCAGTGCCGTCCTCGGTGGACCTGTTCATCAATGGCTACAAGTCGAGCAGCGCAGATTTGCAACCTGGGCCTTATACGCTGACCAATATTCCATTCATCAACGGCGCTGGCGAAGCGGTGGTGGTGACCACCGATGCACTGGGTCGGCAGGTGTCGACCACGGTGCCGTTCTATGTCACCAGCACGTTGTTGCAAAAAGGCTTAAGCGATTTTTCCGTGGCGGCCGGTACGTTGCGCCGCGACTACGGCTTGAAGGACTTCAGTTACGGCTCGGGTGTCACCTCCGGCAGCCTGCGTTACGGCGTCAGCGACAGTTTTACCCTGGAAAGCCATGCCGAAGCGGCCGATTCGCTGACACTGGGCGGCCTCGGCGGCAACCTGCGGCTGGGTAATTTCGGTGTACTCAATAGTGCCCTGAGTCAAAGCCGCTTCGACGGCGAGGGCGGTCAGCAATTGAGCCTGGGCTACCAGTACAGCAATCAGCGCTTCAGCTTTTCCTACCAGCGCCTGCAACGTCACGATCAATATGCCGACCTGACCGTGGTCGACAGCTCCTACATCAGCCTGAGTCGACGCAGCGAACAGGCGACCTTAAGCCTTAACCTTGAGCGTTGGGGCAGCCTCGGCGCCGGTTATTTCGATGTGCGCGCGGCGGACGACTCGCGCACGCGGCTGCTCAACCTCAGCTGGAGCAAACCGCTGTGGCGCAACAGCAGTTTTTACCTGTCGGCCAACCGCGAAATCGGTGACAGCAACTGGGCAGTGCAGGCGCAACTGGTGATTCCGTTCGATCTGCGTGGCAGCCTGGCGATCAGCAGCGATCGCAGTAAAACCGGGCAGAGCCAGCAACGGGTCAACTACAGTCGTGCGGTGCCGACTGAGGGCGGCGTGGGTTTCAACCTCGGCTACGCCAAGGGTGATGGCGCCGATTATCGCCAGGCCGACGTCACCTGGCGGCTGCAATCGGTGCAGTTGCAGGCTGGTGTCTACGGCACTTCCGAGGCTGAAACCCGTTGGGCCGATGCCAGTGGTTCGTTGGTGTGGATGGACCGTCAGGTGTTCGCCGCCAACCGCATCGACGACGCGTTTGTAGTGGTCAGCACCGATGGTTTCGCCGACATTCCGGTGCGCTACGAAAACCAGCAGGTTGGTCAGACCGACAAGAACGGTCATCTGCTGGTGCCGTGGAGCAGCGCCTATTACCGGGGCAAGTACGAAATCGACCCACTGAATCTGCCGGCCAATGTGCGCAGTCCCAATGTCGAACAACGCATCGCTGTAAGGCGCGGCAGCGGTTATCTGCTGGAGTTTCCGCTGGCCCGAGTGATTGCCGCGAGCATCGTGCTGGTCGACGCGCAACAGCGCGAACTGCCGCTGGGCGCGGGTGTGTTGCATGAGCAGAGCGGCACACGGACGGTGGTCGGTTGGGACGGGCTGGTCTATCTGGAAAACCTGCAGGCGCAGAACTCGCTGCAGGTCACGCTGGCCGACGGCAAGACCTGTCAGGCGCAGTTCAGCGTCGATATGAATCAGGACCAGGTGCCGCTGATTGGCCCGTTGGTGTGCCAATGATCTACGCACGCTTGCTTTTGTTGCTGGCGCTGATGCTGCCGGGCGCGGCGCAGGCCGCGTGCTCGGTGGTCAGCACCACGCCGGCAGCGTTCGGTACGCTCAGTTCGATCGCCGTGCGCACCACTTCACAACCCAGTTCAACACTGAATGCAGGTTTGAGCTGTACCGGTTCGCTGCTGTCCCTGCTGACCAGCAACGACCACTTCTGGGGCACCGTTTCTTCGACTCAAAGTGGTCTGGTCGGGCCGACCGGCGATGTCATCAACTACACGGTCTACGCCAACAACAGCACCAGCTACCCGCTGACTCGTGGCACGGCCTACGACTTTGCGCGCAACGGCATCATCGATGCCTTGGGCCTGCTCAACGGTACAACGCCGAAAACCGTGCCGCTGTATCTCGGCACAACCATTGGCAGCAACGTCGCCGCCGGGGTGTACACCGAGACCCTGAGTATTTTCTGGAACTGGAATTACTGCTCGGGGATTGGTATTGGTTCTATCTGTCTTGGGCGCGACATCGCCAGTGGCACGACCTCGTTGACGGTGAATATGACGGTGTCCAACGACTGCACGATTACTGCGCCGAACATTGCGTTCGGCAGCGCTCCGGTGATCAGCGCGTTCACCCCGGTGACCGGGCAAACCATCAATCTGGCCTGCACCAAGGGCAGTGCCTATACCGTGGGGCTGAGCGACGGGCAGAACGCGGTGAGTGTCGGCGGCCGGCGACGGATGATTTCCGGGAGCAATTATCTGGCCTACGACATTTTCAAAAGTGCCGGCACCACGCGCTGGGGCAGCGTCGGCGCGGCGCGGCGGGCGAGTACCGATGCCGAGGTCAATCCGGGTAACGGCTTGGGCACGGGCAGCCAGATCTTCAACTACAACGCGAAGATCTACACCGACCAGACCACGCCGCCTGCGGGTACTTATCTGGACAACGTGGTTTTGGACGTAGGTTTCTGAGCTGACACGATCCTTTGTAGGAGCTGTCGAGTGAAACGAGGCTGCGATCTTTTGATCTTGCCCTTAAGAACAAGGTCAAAAGATCGCAGCGTGCCGCAGCTCCTACATAGAACAGCGTTGTTTTCAGAATTGCAGTGATTGCTTGAGCTGTTGCGCCGCCGGTGTATCGACCGGGCTGACCATCGCGTAGTTGTACCCGCCGCCCGACCAGTACTCGGCCTGCAAGTCGCCATCACTGCGGCTGCCACGGGGCAAAAAGGTGTTCTTCGGCCCCGGCGGGCGCACGTAGAAACTCACTTTGTGGCCGCTGCCATCCTCATACACCACCATCGCCGCCGGACCTTCATCAGTGCTGAGCAAGCGTCCGCTGACCGGTTCAAACCCGGCCGCCTTCAGGTCGGGCAAGCGACTGGCCCGGGTGAAATAGCGGTCGAGCCAGCGCTGCATGTCGTCGGCACTCTCGACCTGGTAATCGGCGGGCAACATGCCTTGCTGGGCAATCAAGCGATAGGCCTGCAAGGCGTCGGTCATCGGCAACATGGCCGGGCGCACGAGCGTCATTTCCCGCGCCTGCCAGCCACTGAATCCGCCGAGGCTGACCGCGATCAGCAACACCGCAGCACTGGCCAGATGACGACGCGACTGGCGCTGACGGTGCTGGCGAATCATCGCCGGGTCAAGCGCCGGGTTGGCCGGTTGCTGCAACGCGCCGCTGAGTGCCGCGCGTAGTTGCTGGGCATCCTGTTGCCAGGCGCGAACCTGCGCCGCTTCGTCCGGGTGACTGGCCAGCCAGGTTTCCAGCACACGCCGGTCGGCGTCGCTGAGCTGGTGGTCGACATAGGCGTGCAGGTCACGCTCGTTGGGAGGCAGGCTGATCATTTGAGTATCCGCAAAGAAGGGCTGCTGATTTCGCCGTCGCTGAGTTGGCGCAGGGCCTGGCGGGCGCGGGACAGGCGCGACATCACGGTGCCGATCGGGGCGCCGAGAATCTCGGCGACCTCTTTATAGGAAAGGCCTTCCACTGAAACCATGAGCAACAGCGCGCGCTGTTCGCTGGGCAGTCGGTCGAAGGCTTGCAGGGTCGACTGAGCAATGACGGTACGCTCCACCGACGGTTCGGCATCGTCGCGACCGGTGAAGAATTCGAGCATTCGCGCATAACGCCGGGAGCGCCGGTGGGCGTCGAGAAACTGCCGATAGAGGATCGCGAACAGCCAGGCACGCAAGTCGCCGTCGGCGCGTTTGTCGCCCCAACTCGACAGGGCACGCTCCAGACAGGCCTGCACCAGATCGTCAGCACTACTGCTGTTGCGCGTCAACGACACGGCAAAGCGGCGCAATCTGGGAATGATTTCTCTCAACTGTTCGTCGAATTCGCTCATGAAATTCTGCTAGTCACTACGCTGTGGACTAGGGAGACGCCCGCCGTTGGAGGTTATTCCACGTTCGGAAAAATAAATACCGTTGTGTGGAATAAACCCGGACGAGGCGCGTCTTGCTGATTCTTCCTACTTGTGGCCATTGGCCCTGGAGTCCTTCATGGTTGATCGCACCTCACCCAATGCCTCACCGCCCGGCGGACCGCTGCGCCCGCCACTGAGTGCCGCGAGCCTGATATTGCGTCTGGGCGGCATTGCCGTGGTAGTCGCCGCGGTGGCCGGGGCGTTTGCCTACGTTCACGGTAACTTCGACCCACAACGCCTGACGCCAAAGGCGCTGGTCGATGTGCTGGAGAAGAACAATGGCGTGCATCCTGGGTTTCGTCGTAATCACGCCAAAGGCGTGTGCGTGATCGGGCATTTCGAAAGCAGTGGTGAGGCACGGGTATTCTCCACCGCGCAGGTGTTCAACGAGCCGCAGACTCCAGTGGTCGGGCGTTTTGCGCTGCCGGCGGGCAATCCCTATGCACCGGACAGCAGCGTGCCGATTCGCAGTCTGGCGTTGCGGTTCACCCAGGCTAACGGGCAGCAGTGGCGCACCGGGATGAACAGCATGCCGGTGTTCCCGGTCGGTACGCCTGAGGCGTTTTATCAATTGCAACAGGCGCAATCGCCAGATCCGGCCACCGGTAAACCTGATCCGGCGAAGGTCCCGGCGTTCTTCGCCTCGCACCCGGAAACCGTGCCGTTTTTGACCTGGGTGAAGACGGCCAAACCGTCGGCCAGTTATGCCACCGAAACCTATAACAGCGTCAACGCGTTTTATCTGGTCGACGCCAGCGGTAAAAAACAGGCCGTGCGCTGGAGCATGACACCGTTGGCGCGCGATGCTGCGGGCGCCAGTGCGCCTGAGGGCGGCGATTTTCTCGAGAAAGATCTGGTGCAACGGTTGTCGTCTGCACCGCTGCGTTTTCAGTTGAATATCACTCTGGCCAATCCCGAGGATCCGGTGAACGACGCCAGCAAGACTTGGCCGGCCGGGCGCAAAGTATTGAACGCGGGCACACTGGTGCTGGAAAAGACCCAGCCGCAATTGAGCGGCGAATGCCGGGACATCAACTATGACCCGCTGGTGCTGCCGGCCGGGATTCAAGGTTCCGACGACCCGTTGCTCGCCGCCCGTTCCGCCGGTTACGCCAATTCCTACTTGCGTCGCACCAGCGAAGTCAGTCAGTTGCCCGCCGCCAAACAGGAGGCTCGTCCATGAGCACTCAACCGACGCATTTCGCCCTGTTGGCGCGGCTGCTGCACTGGCTGATGGCGCTGATGATCATCGCCATGCTGTTTATCGGCGCCGGCATGGTCACCTCGGTGTCCGAGCGGCATGAATGGCTGATCCATCTGCACAAACCGTTGGGCATTGCGATTCTGGCGCTGGTGATCGTGCGTTTGCTGGTACGGCTCACCACGCGCCAGCCACCGTTGCCCGCCGATCTGCCGGGCTGGCAAGTACTGGCGGCCAAGGCGTCCCATCTGCTGCTTTACGCGTTGATGCTGGTGTTGCCGTTGCTCGGTTGGGCGATGATCAGCGCTTCTGGTGAACCTGTGATGCTCAGCACAACGTTGCAGTTGCCAGCGATCGTTCCGGCCGACGCGCAGTTGTTCGCGTTTCTGCGCAAGGCTCACGGGTATCTGGCCTATCTGCTGTTCCTGACGGTGCTGCTGCACCTGGCGGCGGCGCTGTTTCATGGCTGGGTCCGCCGCGACGAGGTGCTCGACAGCATGTTGCGTGGTCGCGATCGCAGCTAACCCGTTTGTGTGGCGCATCGTAGCGATGCGCCACGTTTCAGGGTCAGCCACCAGTACGCCAGCGCCACGGCGTTGATGCCGGCGCCGAGCAGGCACACGCCGATCCAGCCGGCCCACGCGTACATCGCGGTCGAGCCGATGGAACCGAGCGCGCTGCCGATCGAGTAGAACAGCATGTAACCGGCAGTGAGACGGCTTTGCGCTTCGGGGCGCACGCTGTAGATCATGCTCTGGCTGGTGACGTGCACGGCTTGCAGACCCAAGTCCAGGGTGATTACGCCGAGCAGCAATGCCCACAGCGAGGATTGAGTCAGGGCGATCGGCAACCATGAGGCGAGCATCAGCAACAGCGAAAGACCGCTGACCCATTGTCCGAGTCCGCGATCAGCCAGATGCCCGGCCCGTGCGGCTGCCAGTGCACCCGCAGCACCGGCGAGTCCGAACAGCCCGATTTCACTGTGCGACAGGGACAGTGGCGGCGCGGCTAGTGGCAGCACCATCGGCGTCCACAGCACCATCGCACTGGCGAAAGTCAGCAATGCGAGGATCGCGCGTTGGCGCAGTACCGGTTCTTCTTTGAACAGGCTGAATACTGAGGCGATCAGGGCGGCGTAAGTCGTAGTCGGTTGCGAGACCTCATCCTTCGGCAGAACACGCAACAGCAGCAACGCCATCAACAGTGTCAGCCCGGCTGACAGCAAGTAAATCGCTCGCCACCCAGCCAAATCGGCCATACCGCCGGCAACCGTGCGTGCCAGCAAGATGCCGACGACGATGCCGCTGGTGACCACCCCGACCACGCGCCCGCGTTGTGCCGGGATTGCCAGCGTCGCGGCATAAGCTACCAAGACCTGCGTCACTACCGCGAGCAGCCCTGTCAAGGTCATGCCAAGCAGCAGCCACGTACTGTCGGGCGCCAGCGCGATCATCAACAGCGCCGCTGCCGACAGCAGGGTTTGAGTAACGATCAATCGGCGCCGATTGAGCAGATCACCGAGAGGGACTAATAGCACCAGTCCGATGCCGTAGCCGATTTGCGTCAGGGTGATGACGATGCCGATGGTTGCCGGCGACATCGCAAACGCCTCGGCCATCGCGTCCAGCAATGGCTGGGCGTAATACACATTGCCCACGGCCAGACCGCAGGCCACGGAGAAAAGCAAAACGGCACTGCTCTTGAGAGGTCTCATTTCCCGCATCCTTTTAGGTTTCAAAATAAAACCTTTAGTACGGTATTGATTCGGGTTTTATTTTGCAACCTGTTTGCGCGAGATGGTGAATGGCGGAAAGCAAAAGATCGCAGACAAGCTGCGATCTTTTACAGAACGGAGGAGGGGATCAGCGCAAGGTATCAACCATGTCAGCGATGGTCGTCAGCACGTCTTTACCCAACTGTTTGGAGCGTTTACCCGACCAGCCGGTGACCTTGTCGGGATGGTCGTCGTGATCCTTGAACGGCATTTCCAGCGTCAGCGACAGGCAGTCGTATTTCTGGCCGACGCTGTTGCACGCCAGGGTCATGTTGGCCTGACCCGGTTCGTCGCGGGTGTAGCCGTACTTGGTCTGGAAATCTTTGGTGGTGTGTTTCAGGTGATTGCGGAAATGCTCTTCGAGCTTCTCGATACGCGGCGTGTAGCCCGGATTGCCTTCGCAGCCGGCGGTGAATACGTGAGGAATGGTTTCATCGCCATGGGCGTCCAGGAACAGATCGACGCCGTACTTTTCCATTTGCTGCTGGACGAAGAGCACCTCGGGACTGATCTCCTGGCTGGCGTTCTGCCAGGCCCGGTTCAAATCCTGGCCCATGGCGTTGGTGCGCAGATGGCCATGGAACGCGCCGTCCGGATTCATGTTCGGTACCAGGTACAGATCGGCACTGGCGAGCAGCTTGTTCAGCACCGGATCATCGTGCCTTTCCAGGCGCTCGATCACGCCTTCCATGAACCATTCGGCCATGTGCTCGCCGGGATGTTGCTGAGCGATGATCCAGATTTTGCGCTGGCCTTCGGCGCCAGTGCCTTTGCGCAGCAATTGAATGTCGCGACCTTCGACACTTTTACCGGTCGCCAGTAATTCGGTGCCGGCCTTGCTCAGCGCCTGCTCGATCAGCCAGTCGTGACGGCCACGGCTATAGGGTTCGAAGTAGGCGAACCAAGCGTGGGTCTGCGTGGCCTCGAGGCAAAAGCGCAGGCAGTCGCCCTCGTAAATAGTCGGCACGCGGAACCAGTTGACGTGATCGTAGGACGCTACGGCTTGATAACCGGGCCAGCCCTTGCTGTACGTGGATTGGCTGGCGTTGTTCAGGCGGAACCAGTGTTCCTGGCCGACATGCAGGCCGCTGGCCTTGAAGTGAAACCACTGGAAATGCGCGCTGCGAGTATCCGGACGAATGGCCAGAACCGGATTGAGCGGATTGCTGATGTCGATGACTTGGATGTTGCCGCTGTCGAAGTTGGCACTGATGTCGAACGAAGATTTGGCCACGGTCATAATCGATTCCTGAATATGATTTTTATGGCCGTTACTGTACACGCAGGCAGGGCTGAAACCGAGGGGAATTGCGGTGTGTGGCGGGGGGCGTCCTCCATGACGCGCAAGCAGCTTAGAGACTGTGCGATTGATTCTCAAGTGCTAATTGGCATTAGTTTGCCCCAATGTGGCCGGGCTTCGCTTGCCAACCAATATTCTTTTGATATTATCCGCGCCATCGAATTTGCAGCACCTAAAGACTTCATTAGCCTGAAGCCATAAGCCTGAAAAACGGGCAAAAAAAAGACCCGGCAAAAAGCCGGGTCAAAAACCGTGATTAGCCTGATGAGGAGATAGTCCAGAAGACCGACCTAAGGTCTCTGGTCCATCGACTGATCTCGCGACCAGCTGCTTGCAATAATAATCATTATCATTTGCAAGTCAAATGTTTTTACCTGCGCGATTGGAAAATTCTTTCCCGTCCGCCTGCACTTCCGTTTCTCAGGCTTCATCGCCATCGAGTGAATGGTCGACCATCGCCCGCGCCATATCCACCATATGCACCACTGAAAATGCCAGATCGCGACTCGCGCCTTGCAGGTTTTCGGCTGCCTTGAACGCCGTGGCTGCCGCGCAGCGCAACAGGTCCGAGGCATGCACCAGGGCTTCCTCGCCACTGAGATGGCGCCTGACATCGAAAAAACGCTCGTCGACCTCAGGTTCTGACACAGCTGGTTTCAAGTAATAGTCCAGCGCTCGTTGCGCCGCCGCATTGCCTTGGGGCGAGGTGAAGGTGGTGTCCATTTGCAGATCGGGCAAGTCTTTGCTGCTGATATTCATGATGAGGGGGCACTCCTTGGTCGATTGAAAATCCGTGCCTTCAGAATAGTACTCTGTGTAGTTGTGACGAGAATTTAAATACTACAATATGTGTTTTGCTGGCCGAAGGCGTCCACGTAAGGTGCTGCACATGGATAAATGGATTGAGTTGGTCAAGGCCAAGATGAGTGAACTCAAAATCACTCAAACAGAGCTCGGAGAGCGCGTCGGCATGTCCCAGGGCGGGATCGGCCATTGGCTGAACAAGCGTCGCGAACCCGGTATCACTGAAATGAACCGGGTGCTGCAAGCGCTGGGCATGGATTTCCTCGAAGTGGTGCTGGTGATCCGTGAACCGCAACCCACGTCCGAAGACGAGATGCCGCTGGCGCAGAAGTACAACCCGTACTTCCGTTACCCGGTCAGCGATTGGCAGACGACGTGCGAAGTGCGTGAAAGCGATCCGGCGTCCTACGGCAAGGCGTCCGGCAAACAGCGCTTCGAGCTGACGGATTACCACGCGCGCGGCCCGGCGTTCTGGTTGACGGTGACGGGAGATTCAATGACCGCACCGAGTGGCCAGAGCATTGCCGAAGGCATGCTGATTCTGGTCGACCCGGCCGCCGAAGCGCTGCCCGGTAAACTGGTGATCGCCCAGTGGCCCGACAGTACGGAGGCGATTTTTCGCAAACTCGACGAAGAGGGCGGCCAGCGTTACCTGGTGCCGCTCAATCCGACGTGGCCGAAAGCCCTGCTGACCGATGAGTGTCGAATCATCGGTGTTGTGGTGCAGGCAACGGCGCGTTACTAGTCAGATCGATCCTCGCCAGGCGTAGGATCGATCCTCCCGTTCATACTTCTTCCAGCTCAACCAAAGCGCTGCCTTCGCCAACCATTTCACCTTCCTGGCAATACAGCGCTTTGATCACCCCGGCATGCGGCGCACGGATGCTGTGTTCCATCTTCATCGCTTCCAGCACCACCAGTTGCGCACCGGCCTCAACCGATTGCCCGGCCTCGACCAGCACACGGACAATGCTGCCGTTCATCGGCGCGGTCAGGCCGCCCTGATGGCTGTGGCGGGCTTCGACGGCGCTGATCGGATCGTACGTCTCGATACGGCGCAACTCGCCTTCCCATTGCAGGTACAACGCATCGTCCTGGCGAATCGCACGCAACGTACGACGAACGCCCTCGTGCTCGACGATAAGTGCTTCGCCGGACAGTCTGGCGTGGTCGGCAGCATTCAGCGTCAAGGCGCGATCCTGCCCCTCGCAACTCAAATGCAGGGTGATTTCCGGCGGCAGCCCCGCACGCAAACCGCTATTGAGTGACCAAGGCGAAGCAGGGTCATCCTGGCGTGCGAGTTGTGGCAGGCTCTGCGCCACCGCTTGAGCCGCCGCCGCCCAGAACGCATCGCTCAGCGTGCCCGGTGCAGGCAGCAATTGCTCCTGGTAACGCGGAATAAACCCGGTATCCAGTTCCGCCGCCGCGAACGCCGGGTGCGCAATGATCCGCCGCAAGAAGTTGATGTTGGTTTTCAAACCGCCAATCGCAAACTCGTCGAGCATGCTCAACAAGCGCAACCGAGCCTGTTCGCGATCCTCGCCCCAGGCAATCAGCTTGCCGAGCATCGGGTCGTAGAACGGCGAAATTTCATCGCCTTCTTCAACCCCGCTATCCACCCGGCGCCCTGGCCCTTCGGCCGATTCGCGATACAACGCCAGACGTCCGGTCGCCGGCAGGAAGTCATTTGCAGGATCCTCGGCGTACAAGCGAACTTCAATCGCATGGCCGTTCAACGGCACTTGTTCCTGAGTGATCGGCAGTGCTTCACCACGGGCAACGCGGATTTGCCAGGCGACCAGATCAAGACCGGTAATCGCTTCCGTCACCGGGTGCTCGACCTGCAACCGCGTGTTCATCTCCATAAAGAAGAATTCACCGCGCGCATCCAGCAGGAACTCCACCGTACCGGCGCCGACGTAACCGATCGCCTGTGCCGAACGCACCGCTGCTTCACCCATCGCCCGCCGCAGTTGCGTGGACAGACCGGGTGCCGGCGCTTCTTCGACGACTTTCTGATGGCGCCGTTGAATCGAGCAATCCCGTTCATTGAGGTACAGGCAGTTGCCATGCTGATCGGCGAACACCTGGATTTCCACGTGACGTGGCTTGAGCAGGTATTTCTCCACCAGCATGCGCGAATCGCCGAACGACGACTGCGCTTCACGCTGAGCCGAGGCGAGGGCTTCGGCCAACTGGCTGACGTCCTCGACCACTTTCATGCCTTTGCCACCACCGCCGGCCGTGGCTTTGAGCAGCACTGGATAACCGATGCGTTCGCAGGCATCGCGGAAGGTGTCGAGATCCTGCGCTTCGCCGTGATAACCCGGCACCAGTGGCACACCGGCGGTTTCCATCAGTGCTTTGGCGGCGGATTTGCTGCCCATGGCATCGATGGCCGAGGCGGGCGGGCCGAGGAAAATCAGTCCGGCCGCTTCGATGGCACGAGCGAACCCGGCGTTTTCCGAGAGAAACCCGTAACCCGGATGAATCGCCTGCGCGCCACTGGCCTTGGCCGCTGCGATCAGCTTGTCGATCTGCAGATAACTGTCGGCGGCTTTGCTGCCGCCCAGGTCCACGCGAATATCCGCTTCCCGGCTGTGCCTCGCCTCACGGTCGGTGGCGCTGTGCACGGCAACCGTGGTCAGGCCCAAGGCTTTGGCAGTGCGCATCACGCGGCAGGCGATTTCGCCACGGTTGGCCACCAGCAGGGTGGTGAGAACAGGTACGCTCATCAACGCGGCTCCTTGGTGGTGGTTGCGGCTTGCCAGCTCGGCGGACGTTTTTGCAGAAAGGCGCGCAAGCCTTCCTGACCTTCAGGGCTGACGCGGATACGGGCGATGGCATTTTCGGTGTAGCGGCGCAGCGCCGGGGTCAGCGCGCCGTTACCGACTTCACGCAACAGATCCTTGCTGGCGCGCATGGCGGCGGGGCTGTTGAGCAGTAAATTGTTGATCCACTGTTCGACTTGCTGATCAAGTTCGGCAGCAGGATAGCTCTCGGACAACAAACCGATTTCCCGTGCACGTTGTCCGCCGAAACGCTCGGCGGTCAGGGCATATCGACGCGCAACGCGTTCGCCGATGGCCTGCACCACGAACGGACTGATCACCGCCGGCGCCAGACCGATGCGCACTTCCGACAGGCAGAACTGCGCGTCATCGGCGCCAATCGCCATGTCACAGCAACTGATCAGCCCCAGCGCGCCACCGAACGCCGCGCCTTGCACCACGGCCACTGTGGGGATCTTCAGCTTGGCGAGGTTGTACATCAGCTCCGCCAATTCGCGAGCGTCGTCGAGATTGGTGTGGTAATCGAGCTCGGCCGATTGCTGCATCCACGCCAGATCAGCGCCGGCACTGAAGTGCTTGCCACGTCCACGCACCAGCAGGAAACGCAGGCTGGCGTCGCTGGCGACTTTGTCCAGCGCGAGGATCAGCTCGCGGATCATCTCGGCGTTGAAGGCGTTGTTCTTTTCCGCGCGATTGAGCCACAGCGTCGCGAAGCCACGTGGGTCGCTGTGCAGTTCGAGGGTGTTGAAGTCACTCATATTCATCCGTCTCCACGGTTCCTGTGGGAGCGAGCTTGCTCGCGAACGCGTTGTATCAGTCGACATTTCCGCTACCTGACAAACCGTATTCGCGAGCAGGCTCGCTCCCACAAAAAATCACATCCGGAACACGCCGAAGCGGCTCGGTTCGATAGGCGCGTTCAGCGACGCGGACAAGGCCAGGGCCAGCACATCGCGGGTCTGCGCCGGGTCGATGACGCCGTCGTCCCACAGCCGTGCGCTGGAATAGTAGGGGTGACCCTGCTCTTCATACTGGTCGAGGATCGGTTGCTTGATCTCGGCTTCCTGCTCGGCACTGAAGGCCTGGCCACTGCGTTCAGCCTGTTCACGCTTGACCTGCACCAACACGCCCGCCGCCTGCTCGGCGCCCATCACGCCGATCCGCGCGTTCGGCCACATCCACAGGAAGCGCGGATCGTAAGCGCGCCCGCACATGCCGTAGTTACCGGCGCCGAAGCTGCCGCCGATGATCACGGTGAATTTCGGCACTTTCGCGCAAGCCACGGCCGTTACCAGTTTCGCGCCATGTTTGGCGATGCCGCCGGCCTCGTATTTCTGACCGACCATGAAACCGGTGATGTTCTGCAAAAACAGCAGCGGAATGCCGCGTTGGCAGGCCAGTTCGATGAAGTGCGCGCCTTTCTGCGCGGCCTCGGCGAAAAGGATGCCGTTGTTCGCCAGAATCGCGATCGGGTAGCCGTGCAGATGCGCAAAGCCACACACCAGCGTGGTGCCGAACAAAGCCTTGAATTCATCGAACACCGAACCGTCGACCAGTCGCGCAATCACTTCGCGCACGTCGAACGGCTGCTTGGCGTCAGCCGAGACCACGCCGTACAACTCATTGCTGGCGTACAGCGGCGCAATCGGCGCGCGTTGCTGCACGTCACCGAGTTTGCGCCAGTTAAGGTTGGCAACGCTGCGGCGGGCGAGGGCGAGGGCGTGTTCGTCGCTCTCGGCGTAATGGTCGGCGACCCCGGAAATCTTGCAGTGCACATCGGCACCGCCCAACTCTTCGGCGCTGACCACTTCGCCGGTCGCGGCTTTCACCAGTGGCGGGCCGGCGAGGAAAATCGTTGCCTGATTGCGCACCATGATCGCTTCGTCCGCCATCGCCGGCACATAGGCGCCGCCGGCAGTGCACGAGCCCATGACCACGGCGATCTGCGGAATGCCCATCGCGCTCATGTTGGCCTGGTTGAAGAAGATCCGCCCGAAGTGCTCACGATCCGGAAACACTTCGTCCTGACGCGGCAGATTGGCGCCGCCCGAATCGACCAGATAGATACACGGCAGACGATTCTGTTGCGCGATGGTTTGTGCGCGTAGATGTTTTTTCACGGTCAGCGGGTAGTACGAACCGCCCTTCACCGTCGCATCGTTGGCGACGATCATGCATTCGACGCCTTCAACCCGGCCGATCCCGGCAATCACACCAGCGGCCGGCACGTCTTCGCCATACACAGCGTGGGCGGCCAGTTGGCTGATCTCCAGAAATGGCGAACCCGGATCAAGCAAGCGGTTGATGCGTTCACGAGGCAACAGTTTGCCGCGTGAGGTGTGGCGTTCCTGGGCTTTCGCGCCGCCGCCCTGCGCCACTTGGGCGAGCAGGGTGTGCAGGGCGTCGACCTGTTTGAGCATCGCCGCGCTGTTGGCGGCGAACTCCGGCGAGCGGGGGTTGAGCTGAGTGTGCAGGGTAGCCATGGTCAGCTCCGTTAGCGGGTTTCGTTGAACAGTTCGCGGCCGATCAGCATGCGACGGATCTCACTGGTGCCGGCGCCGATTTCGTACAGCTTGGCGTCACGCAGCAAGCGGCCCGCCGGGAATTCGTTGATGTAACCGTTACCGCCGAGAATCTGGATCGCGTCGAGGGCCATTTGCGTGGCGCGCTCGGCGGTGTAGAGGATCACCCCGGCGGCATCCTTGCGGGTGGTTTCGCCGCGCTCGCAGGCCTGGGCCACGGCGTAGAGGTAGGCGCGACTGGCGTTGAGCTGGGTGTACATGTCGGCCACTTTGCCCTGGATCAGCTGGAACTCGCCGATGCTCTGGCCGAACTGTTTGCGGTCGTGGATGTATGGAACGATCAGATCCATGCACGACTGCATGATCCCGGTCGGGCCGCCGGAGAGCACGACGCGTTCGTAATCGAGGCCGCTCATCAACACTTTGACGCCGCCGTTGAGCACGCCGAGGATGTTTTCTTCCGGCACTTCGACGTCATCGAAAAACAGCTCGCAGGTGTTGGAGCCGCGCATGCCGAGCTTGTCGAATTTATTGCTGCGGCTGAAGCCTTTCCAGTCGCGTTCGACGATGAACGCGGTGATGCCGTGTGGGCCTTTTTCCAGATCGGTCTTGGCGTAGATCACGTAGGTGTTGGCGTCAGGGCCGTTGGTGATCCAGGTTTTGCTGCCGTTGAGGACGAAGCGGTCACCGCGTTTGTCGGCGCGCAGTTTCATCGAGACCACGTCGGAACCGGCATTCGGTTCGCTCATCGCCAGTGCGCCAACGTGCTCGCCGCTGATCAGCTTCGGCAGGTATTGGTTTTTTTGTTCGTGGTTGCCGTTGCGGTTGATCTGGTTGACGCAAAGGTTGGAGTGCGCACCGTAGGACAGCGCTACAGAGGCCGAACCACGGCTGATTTCTTCCATCGCCACCACATGCGCCAGGTAACCCAGACCCGCGCCGCCGTACTCTTCCGGCACGGTGATGCCGAGCAGGCCCATGTCACCGAATTTGCGCCACATGTCGGCGGGGAACAGGTTGTCGCTGTCGATCTGCGCGGCGCGCGGAGCGATCTCCTTGGCGACAAAGGACTGAACCTGATCGCGCAACATGTCGATGGTTTCACCGAGGGCGAAGTTCAGGGATGGATAGCTCATGGGTCACCTTTTGGCTTTTTTGTAGGGTGGGGAGGGCGGTCACTCAGCTCTCACCTTTACGTTAACGTAAGCCTGCGATGGATGGCTGTCAATCACCCTTTACGTTAACGTCAACTTGAGCGAGAGTAAGGGCAGTTCAAGATTGAAAGCTGATTGGTTTTTGTAGGAGTGAGCCTGCTCGCGATGGCGTCGTGTCAGTCGACGTAAATGTTGACAGTTGGATCGAGATCGCGAGCAGGCTCACTCCTACAAGTGACCGTCGGCAACCCATAAATAAAGACAATAGGGGTCGTCATGGATCAACCCAGTGCAAACCCGCAGCGCAGCTATACCCGTGGATCTCAGGACAAAGCCTTGCTGGCGATGACCATCGGGCAGAAGTTCGATCACACCGCCGCGCAATACCCTGACGGCGAAGCGCTCGTCGTGCGCCATCAGCAGCTGCGTTACTCCTGGCGACAACTGGCCGATGCGGTGGACCTGCACGCCAGAGCGCTGCTCGCCCTGGGTTTGCAGGCCGGCGATCGCCTCGGTATCTGGGCGCCGAACTGCGCGCAGTGGTGCGTCACCCAAGTTGCTACGGCAAAAATCGGCGTGATCCTGGTCAACATCAACCCGGCCTATCGCAGCTCCGAACTCGAATACGTGCTCAAGCAATCCGGCTGCCAATGGCTGGTCTGCGCCGGGGCGTTCAAGTCCTCCAACTACCACGCCATGTTGCAAGGGTTGGTGCCGGAACTGGCCGAGCAACCCATCGGCCAATGGCGCAGCGAACGCCTCCCCGCACTGCGTGGGGTAATCAGCCTTGACGCGCAACCACCGTCAGGTTTTCTGCCGTGGTCGCAACTGGCCGATCTGGCCACCAGCATCTCTCCCGATCAACTGCGCGAACGCAGCGACAGCCTGCACTTTGATCAACCGGTGAACATCCAGTACACCTCCGGCACTACCGGTTTCCCCAAAGGCGCAACCCTCAGCCACTACAACATCCTCAATAACGGCTACATGGTCGGTGAAAGCATCGGCTTGACCCCGCGCGATCGTCTGGTGATCCCGGTGCCGCTCTACCACTGCTTCGGCATGGTCATGGGCAACCTCGGCTGCATCACCCACGGCAGCACGATGATTTACCCCAACGACGCGTTCGATCCGTTGCTGACCCTGCAAACCGTCGCCGAAGAAAAAGCCACCGGCCTTTATGGCGTACCGACCATGTTCATCGCCATGCTCGACCAGCCGCAACGCGGCGAATTCGATCTGTCGAGCCTGCGCACCGGAATCATGGCGGGCGCGACGTGCCCGATCGAAGTGATGCGTCGGGTGATCAGCGAGATGCACATGAGCGAAGTGCAGATCGCTTACGGCATGACCGAAACCAGCCCGGTGTCGCTGCAAACCGGCCCGACCGATGAGCTGGAATTGCGCGTGACCACCGTCGGCCGCACCCAGCCACAGCTGGAGAGCAAGATCATCGACGAAGCCGGCAACCTCGTGACGCGCGGCACCATCGGCGAACTGTGCACCCGTGGTTACAGTGTGATGCTCGGTTACTGGAACAATCCGCAAGCCACCGCCGAAGCCATCGATGACGCGGGCTGGATGCACACCGGCGACCTGGCGAGCATGAACGAGGAGGGCTACGTCAACATTGCCGGGCGCAACAAGGACATGATCATTCGTGGCGGCGAGAATATTTACCCGCGTGAGCTTGAGGAGTTTTTCTTCACCCATCCGGCCGTGGCGGATGTGCAGGTGATCGGCATTCCGTGCTCGCGTTACGGTGAGGAGATTGTTGCCTGGATCAAATTCCACCCCGGCCACAGCGCCTCGGAGCTGGAGCTGCAAACCTGGTGCAAGGAGCGTATCGCGCATTTCAAGACGCCACGGCATTTCAAGTTCGTTGAAGAGTTTCCGATGACGGTGACGGGCAAGATCCAGAAATTCAGGATGCGTGAGATCAGTATCGAAGAACTGAAAACAATCGAGCGTTAACCACCACTCCTGTGGGAGCTGGCTTGCCAGCGATTGCGGTGGATCATTCAATATTGATGCTGGCTGACCTGACGCCATCGCTGGCAAGCCAGCTCCCACAGGGATTTGGGGGGATTGAGGAATTATAGAAAGCACAAAGGGGAGCCGAAGCTCCCCTTTAATTTTGTCGTCGCGTGCTCTTTTTTATTATTGAGGGTCGGTCTGTTGTTGTTTTTGGCAACCGTGGCCCTTTACCGCTGTTTTTGGCGACCCCCATCCGGGGTCAAGAGCAAACGTATTTTTTTGAGCGCTGATCTACTTTCTCGCTAAGCGATCCAACCGATTCGGGAGCTACCTGAAGGTAGTTTTATTGTTCTCTGCCCGGTTGCGGGTCACTCCTGAGAGCACCCTGAAAAGCACACCTTCTCCAAAAAAATCTGTTAGCTGCGTCTCTGCCGTGTTGTTTTTGTTATGTCAGAGTCGGTACGTCTTATTTTTATTGGTTTGCTGCTTTTTATTCTTGTTATGCCATAGAGATAGCAGAAGCCGTGCCAACTTTTAAAAATCCTTATAAATCAATAGTTTGAAAATTTCAGAGATTTTTCACTCCGACGAAACCAGACAATTTGTTTCCGTGTTACTCGCTTGAACCCACATTCCGGACACAGCGGTAACACCTTCCCCCCTCACTGCGCGCTACGAGCCTTGGCCACGCGCGAACCGCTCGGGCGGCCGAGCACCGCGCTGATCTGCTGACCCGCAGCAATCAAGGCGTCCAGGTCGATACCGGTCTCGATACCCAAGCCGTTGAGCAGGTACACCACGTCTTCGGTAGCAACGTTACCGCTCGCGCCTTTGGCGTACGGGCAGCCGCCGAGGCCCGCGATAGAGCTGTCGAACACCGAGATGCCCTCGAGCAGGCTGGCGTAGATATTGGCCATGGCCTGACCATAGGTGTCATGGAAGTGCCCGGCGAGCTTGTCGCGCGGAACCTGCGCCGACACCACTTCGAACAAGCGGCGAGTCGCGCCAGCGGTGCCGGTGCCAATAGTGTCGCCCAGCGAAACCTCGTAGCAGCCCATCGCATACAACTCGCGCGCGACCATCGCCACTTGTTCCGGCGCGACCGTGCCTTCGTACGGGCAACCGAGCACGCAGGACACGTAACCGCGCACGGTAACGCCGTGCTGTTGCGCCGCTTCCATGATCGGTGCGAAGCGCGCCAGGCTTTCGCTGATCGAGCAGTTGATGTTGCGCTGCGAGAACGCCTCAGACGCGGCCGCGAACACGGCGACTTCCTTGACCCCTGCGGCGATGGCATCTTCGAAGCCACGCAGGTTCGGCGCCAGTGCGCCGTAGGTCACGCCCGGCTTGCGCTGGATCTGTGCAAACACTTCGGCCGAACCCGCCATCTGCGGGACCCATTTCGGTGAAACGAAACTTCCGACTTCTATATAGCCAAGGCCGGCAGCGCTGAGTGCATCGACCAGTTGCACCTTGTCGGCCACGCTGATCGGTTGGGCTTCATTCTGTAGGCCATCGCGGGGGCCGACTTCGATCAGGCGTACTTGGGAGGGGAGGGACATGACGGTTGACCTGTTGTAGTTATCTGAAGTCTGCGGATATCCCCCTGTGGGAGCGAGCCTGCTCGCGAATGCGCCGGGTCAATCACCATAGATGTCGAATGACAAATTGCATTCGCGAGCAGGCTCGCTCCCACAGGGAATGGGGTTGTTACTGAATGGCCTGCTGGCTCTTCAGCGTCTGCTCCAGTGCCTGCACGCAGCGCTCTTCGGCGGTATCGAGCTCCAGCTTCATCTGCTCAATGTCGAGCAACTGCTGCTCCAATTGTTCCCGGCGCTCGCTGATTTTCGCCAGCATGCTGTTGAGTTGTTTGGTGTTACCGCTGGAAGGGTCGTAAAGCTCTATCAGTTCACGGCATTCGGCCAGCGAGAAACCGATGCGCTTGCCGCGCAGGATCAGCTTCAGGCTGACCTTGTCGCGTGGCGAATAGATACGTTCCTGGCCACGGCGCTCAGGGCTGAGCAGGCCTTGCTCTTCGTAAAAGCGGATCGCCCGGGTGGTGATGTCCAGCTCGCGGGCGAGGTCGGAGATGCTGTAAGTCTGGCTGCTCATGGAAGCGCTCGAAAAAAGGTCTTGGCGCTAAGCTAATGGCAGGTTGACGTTTACGTCAAGAAGGATGATCTGTGGTGTTCATGCTGGCCTCATCGCGAGCAGGCTCACTCCTACAATTGGTTGCATTTCTTCAGATGAAACACGGTCAACTGTAGGAGTGAGCCTGCTCGCGATGGCAGCGCCGCGGTAAGAAGCCCTACACCTTATCCAGCTTCTTCTCCTGCGCCGTCACCTGCTGGCACAACTCGATCATCTGCTCGCGCATCCAGCGATTCGCCGGATCCTGGTCAGTGCTTTCATGCCAATACAGATGCGTCTCCACTGGCGGCACATCATTCACCGGCAGATTAAACGCCTGCAGCTCATGCCGACGGGCAAAGCGCTCCGGCACCGTCATGACCATGTCGGTCTGCTGCATCACTTGCGACGCCATCAGATAGTGCTGCGAGCGCAGGGCAATTTTGCGCTGAATGCCCATTTTGCCCAGCGCCAGATCGACATAACCCAGACCACTGCGACGGCTGGAAATATGGATATGGGTCAGCGACAGGTAATCATCCAGCGAGAGCTTTTCCTTGCCTGCCATCGGATGCCCCTTGCGCATCGCACACACGTAGCGGTCTTCCATCAGCTTGACGTGGCGCACCTGCGGGTCGGTGTTGAGCGGCGCATCCACGGCGAAATCCAGACGCCCGGCGGCCAGTTCCTTGGTGGTCTCGCGGCGCTTGGACAGAAAGCTTTCGATAATCACGGTCGGCGCCAGACGGCGCAGGCGCTGGAACAGCGGCGGCAGAATTACCGCTTCGGTGAGGTCGGTCATGCTGATGCGGTAGGTCTTGACCGCCTGCGCCGGGTTGAAAATGCGGCTTTCCTGAACCGACACACGCAGCAGCGACAAAGCGTTGCGCACCGGGCCGATGATGTTCTGCGCCATCGGCGTCGGCACCATGCCCTGAGCCGTGCGCACGAACAGCGGATCGTTGAAGGTTTCGCGCAA
The DNA here is from genome assembly GCF_054790525.1 of Pseudomonas sp. Mb7. Taxonomy (NCBI): domain Bacteria; kingdom Pseudomonadati; phylum Pseudomonadota; class Gammaproteobacteria; order Pseudomonadales; family Pseudomonadaceae; genus Pseudomonas; species Pseudomonas sp. Mb7. The sequence goes on along the minus strand of NZ_CP186501.1, from coordinate 3,334,007 downwards.
CCGCGCCAAGGCGTTGGACACCGCCGGCTGGGTGATACCGACAATCTGCCCGGCGCGGGTCAGGTTGGCTTCGGTATAGATCGCGTCGAAGACGATGAAAAGGTTGAGGTCGACCTTACTCAGATTCATAACGCGGCTTCTCTTGTTATTAAGGGCGGTGATTTAGGGGCTGGTAATCAGCCGATCATATATCGGTGATGAATGTTTATACACGCCGAGAATAGGCTAGGTAAATTATCAGCGCTGTTCTAGCATCGATTGCATGACTTAAACAACCTCTGCCCAAGAAGGTAATTGATCATGGATTTCGCTTATTCGCCCAAGGTGCAAGAACTGCGTGAGCGCGTGACCGCGTTCATGGACACTTACGTTTACCCGGCCGAGGCGGTGTTCGAACGCCAGGTTGCCGAAGGCGATCGCTGGCAGCCGACGGCGATCATGGAAGAGCTCAAAGCCAAGGCCAAGGCCGAGGGTCTGTGGAATTTGTTTCTGCCTGAGTCGGAACTCGGTGCCGGCCTGACCAACCTCGAATACGCACCATTGGCGGAAATCATGGGCCGTTCGCTGCTCGGGCCGGAACCGTTCAACTGCTCGGCACCGGACACCGGCAACATGGAAGTGCTGGTGCGCTACGCCAACGAAGAACAGAAACAGCGCTGGCTCGAACCGCTGTTGCGCGGTGAAATCCGCTCGGCATTCGCCATGACCGAACCGGACGTTGCCTCTTCGGACGCGACCAACATGGCTGCCCGCGCCGTGCGTGATGGTGACGAGTGGGTGATCAACGGCAAAAAATGGTGGACCTCCGGCGCCTGCGACCCGCGCTGCAAGATCCTGATCTTCATGGGCCTGAGCAATCCCGATGCGCCGCGCCACGCCCAGCACTCGATGATCCTTGTACCGGTCGACACTCCCGGGGTGAAAATCGTCCGTCCGTTGCCGGTGTTTGGCTACGACGACGCTCCGCACGGCCACGCCGAAGTGCTGTTCGACAACGTGCGTGTGCCGTTCGAAAACGTTTTGCTCGGTGAAGGCCGCGGCTTTGAAATTGCGCAAGGTCGCCTTGGCCCAGGCCGGATTCACCACTGCATGCGCTCGATCGGCATGGCTGAACGGGCTCTGGAATTGATGTGCAAACGTGCGGTAAGCCGCACTGCATTCGGCAAACCGCTGGCGCGTCTGGGCGGTAACGTCGACAAGATCGCCGACTCGCGAATGGAAATCGACATGGCACGTCTGCTGACGCTGAAGGCGGCGTACATGATGGACACCGTCGGTAACAAAGTGGCGAAAAGCGAGATCGCGCAGATCAAAGTCGTTGCGCCGAACGTTGCACTGCGGGTGATCGACCGAGCGATTCAGATGCATGGTGGGGCCGGGGTATCGAACGATTTCCCGCTGGCCTACATGTACGCCATGCAACGCACCCTGCGCCTGGCCGACGGCCCGGACGAAGTGCACCGTGCGGCGATCGGCAAGTTCGAGATCGGCAAGTATGTGCCGAAGGAAATGTTGCGTAGCGAACGCTGATCCACCTGATCATTCCCACGCTCTGCGTGGGAATGCATCCCGTGACGCTCTGCGTCACAGTGGACGCGGAGCGTCCATGGTGGCGTTACCACGCGGAGCGTGGGAACGATCTGGTGATATCAATACACCCAAACCTCAACCCGCCGATTCTTGATCCTTCCCTCATCCGCATTGTTCGCCGCCACCGGCATCAACGCGCCAAACCCGCGAACCTCGCGCAACACCACGCCGTTCTTCACCAATTCCCGCCGCACCGCCATTGCCCGTAGCTTCGAAAGCAAATCGGCCCGCGCCGGATCATCCTTGGCATCACCAAAGCCGACCAAGGTCACCGCGCGTTCGGTTTTGTCACGCCGCTTTATATAGTCGATCACCCGCGCCAGATCCTGCCGCGCCTTGTTATCCAGACTCGCGCTGCCTTCTTCAAAACGGAAATTCACCGTCAGACGCTGGGCGTGACGGCTGAGGGATTGATAACCCTCGGGCATCAACGCGTTCGGTGCGACGTTCATGGCGTGCACGGTCTGGCTGATAAAACCGTTTGCCGCGACAATCGCCTGGCCCTGACGGCTCTGCGCAAACGTCACCAAGGCTTTCGCCCAAGGATTGTTGCTTTCGGGCGGTAGATAGAAGAACAACCGCCGCGACAGTGGATAGTCTTCGGTAGCGATCAGGCTGTTGAGCGGCAGCATCGACTGCGATGCGCCATCAGCAATGGCCACGGCTTTGGCCTGACGCACGTAGGGCAAACCGATGAAACCGATGCCTTGCGGATCGCTACTCACCGCGTCGGACAACTGTTCGCTGGACTCAAACCTTTTCGCCGCGTTGCTCAGACTTTTCCCACGACGACTCAGGACCAACTCCTTAAACGTGTCGTAAGTGCCGGACTGATCATCGCGCGCATATAAATGAATAGCACCACCACGCCCGCCGAGGTCTTCCCAGGTTTTCACATCGCCGGCGAAGATCCGCGCCAGTTGCTCAGTGTCCAGTTGTTGGAGGGGATTGTCGGGATGAAGGATGATCGCCAGGCCGTCGATGGCGATGACTTGTTCAGCGGCGGGGCTTTTCAGGTCGCCCAGTGATTGCAGGGTCTGTAACTCACTGTCCTTGATCTCGCGGGAAGACGCGGCGAGGTCGGCGCTGGCATTTTTCAACGCGGTGAAACCGGTGCTGGAACCGTGGGCGGCGACTTCAACGACCACGCGTTTACCTTCGCTGGTCTGGCCGACGATGCGTAGTTCGTTGGCGGTGTCCGGGGTTTCGCGGTGGATTTTCAGCAGGCCTTGCTCTTGCAGCAGGCCCTCAACGAGTGCGGGGCCGAGTTCGGCGCCGATGGTGTTGGAACCTTGAATGCGCAGCGCGGGGCCGTTTTCAGGAAGGGGCAGGGCGGCGGCAGAAACCGTCAGCCACGCACTCAAGAGAAACACGCACAGAACACGCAGGGTCATGCCGGCACCGAATCAAGCCAAGGGGATTGCCGGGGAGATTAAGTCAGGCGCATGACCAAAAGATGACACCGATTCAATGTAGGAGTGAGCCTGCTCGCGATAGCGGTGTACCGGTCAACATTTATGTCGTCTGATTCACCGCTGCGATCTTTTGATCTTGGCTGAGATCAGCTGAGTTCAAGCCAGATCGGCGCATGATCGGACGGTTTTTCCATCCCGCGCAATTCATAGTCGACACCTGCTGCCTTCACCCGCGGCAACAAACCATGGGATGCCAGAATCACATCGATGCGCAGGCCACGTTTGGGCTCATCCTCAAATCCACGGCTGCGGTAGTCGAACCAACTGAACATGTCGGTCACATCCGGGTTCAAGTGGCGATAGCTGTCGGTCAAACCCCAATTTTTCAGGCGCGCCATCCACTCGCGCTCTTCCGGCAGGAAGCTGCATTTGCCGGTTTTCAGCCAGCGCTTCATGTTGTCCGGGCCGATGCCGATGTCGCAGTCTTCCGGGGAAATATTCACATCGCCCATCACCACCAGCGGCTGCTCGTTGTGGAACTGGCTTTCCAGCAGCGCTTGCAGATCGCTGTAGAAACGCTGCTTGGCGGGGAATTTGGTCGGATGGTTGCGGCTTTCACCCTGAGGGAAATAGCCGTTCATGATGGTCACCGGTACGCCATTGGCGTCGGCGAACGTGCCCCAGATAAAGCGACGCTGAGCGTCTTCTTCGTCGGTGGCGAAACCTTTGTGGATGGCGATCGGCTCCTTGCGCGAGAGCATCGCCACACCGTAATGGCCTTTCTGGCCGTGGAAATACACGTGGTAGCCGAGGGCGCGGACTTCTTCGAGCGGGAACTGGTCGTCGTGGACCTTGGTTTCCTGCAGGCCGATCACGTCCGGCTGGTGTTTTTCGATCAGCGCTGCCAGCTGATGCGGACGGGCACGCAGTCCGTTGATGTTGAAGGAAACGATCTTCATGGTCGGCAGTCCTGGCAAAAGGGCGATGCTAGCTGACATGGGGGAGATGGGCCAGTGTGGGAGAAATCATTTTGGCCTGTGGGACATGTGTTGTCCCGGAGGGCCCCATCGCTGGCAAGCCAGCTCCCACAATGTCGGCGTCGTTCATAACATTCATGTACACCAGAGAAACCTGTGGGAGCTGGCTTGCCAGCGATGAGGCCCCACCGGTCGATGAAGATCCCGAGTTGGTCTATACCTGTGGGGAACCACGCCACCCGTAAAAGGTTCGTACCAACAAGAGCGCCGCCATTTGCACGCGCCCCGGGGAGATTCACCGTCATGCCTGAAACCCAGACCGCCATCGCCGACATACATATGCTCGACCGCGGTTATTCCCGCGAAGCCCGCTCGCTGCTCTATCAGGCCTATCGCCACGAGCCGACCTTCGGCTACCTGTTCGAAGCCGAGCGCCCCGGCTACGAGCAACGGGTGCGGGCGACGGTGCGTGAACTGGTCAAGCAACACTTTCTGCAGGACCTGCCCGCCATCGGCCTGTTGGTCAACGACCGCCTGATCGGCATCGCCCTGATCGCGCCACCGCAACGGCGTTTGGGCATCACCGAGAGTTGGGCGTGGCGCCTGCGCATGGTGCTCAGCACCGGTTTTCGTTGCACCCGACGCTATCTGGAATACCACGACGCCGTCGCCGCGTGTGTGCCCAGCGATTCCGTGCACATGCTTCCCTTGTTGGGCATTCACCCGCAGTTCCAGGGCAAACACTTCGGCGAACAATTGCTGACCGCCGTACACAACTGGTGCGCCGTTGACGAAACCTCGCAAGGCGTAGTGCTCGACACTGGCAACCCACGATATCTGGAATTCTATAAAAGGCAGGGTTACGAAGAGATCGGCGAAGTTGCCGTCGGCCCGGTGCGCGAACACGTATTTTTCCACGCCAATCCGCAGGTGTTACAAACTGCAACAGCATGACAATCGAACTTCTTGGGAAATTTCCTGTTCTATCACGCTCCCAAGCCCGTGATAGCATCCGCGCCTATGAAGTTTCCAGGAAGATTTACCAGTGGCGTGCTCCTGCTGTTAACCAGCTGCACGGCGCTGGCGCAAAGTGAATTGGATGTGCGGATCAAACCGTCCAACGATGAACTCAAGGCCAATATAGAAGGCTATATCGGCAGCCTCGGCGATCGTGACGAAGAAGCCCTGCAGCGCTTCAGTCGCGGTGCCGAAGAGCAGGCGCGCAAAGCGGCTCAGGCGTTGGGCTACTACCAGCCGCAGATTGAAAGTGACGTCAAGGGCGGCGACAAGCCGCGCCTGGTGTTGAACATCGATCCCGGCGAGCCTATTCACCTGCGCAACGTCACCATTCGTGTCGACGGCCCGGCTGCCTCCCTCAAATCTTTTCGTGTACCGAAAAGCGACGCGCTCAAGTCCGGTGCGGTGCTCAACCATGGCCGTTACGAAGACGCCAAAAGACTTATTCAGAATCAGGCCTCGCGCTTCGGTTTTTTCAGTGGCCATTTCACCCGTCAAAAACTTATGGTCGACCCGCGCGCCGGGGTGGCCGACATCGAACTGATCTACGACAGCGGCCCGCGTTATGCGCTGGGCAAAGTCAAATTCGAAGGTGATACGCCGTTCGATGAAGACCTGCTGCAACGCATGGTGCCGTTCAAGGAGGGTGAGCCGTACGACTCCGAGCTGATCGCCGAACTCAATCGCGACCTGCAATCGAGCGGCTATTTCGAAGGCGTGCGCGTCGATGCCGCACCGACGACCGCGAAAAATGACGTGATCCCGGTCGACGTCAAACTCGACACGCGCAAGCCACGGACCATGGGCCTGGGCCTCGGTTATTCGACCGACGTCGGCCCGCGCATCAAAGCCAACTGGACGCGCCATTGGGTCAACCCGCAAGGCGACAGCTATGGCTGGGAAGCCGAGCTGTCGGCGCCACGGCAAAACGTCGGGCTGTTCTACGACATCCCGCTTGACCCGCCGCTGACCGACAAACTGCGTTGGGCCGGCGGTTATCAGTTCGAAGACATCGACGGTTCCGACACGCTCAGCAAGCTGCTGACCTTCGGCCCGGAATGGCACAGCAAATTGCCGAGCGGCTGGCAGCGGGTGATCTCGCTGAAATGGCAGCGTGAAGAATATGAACTCGGCGATGACTCCGGCCTGAGCACCTTGCTGATGCCCGGCATCAGTTACTCGTATCTGAAAAGCGACAACCGCATCGACCCGCACAACGGCTATCGCCTGAGCTTCGAAAGCAAAGTGGCGAAGGAAGGCCTCGGCTCGGACAACAACCTTCTGTATGGCACCGCGCTGGTCAAAGGCCTGACCACGGTGTTCGACAAACATCGCTTGCTCGGTCGCGTGCAGGTCGGCGGTAGCGCCACCAACGGCTACAACTCGGTGCCGCCGTCGCTGCGCTTCTTTGCCGGTGGCGATCAGAGCGTGCGCGGTTACGATTACCAGAGTCTGTCGCCGAAAAACTCCGATGGCGACCGAATCGGCGGCCGTTACATGGTCGCTGGCAGCGTCGAGTATCAATACTCGATCGCCGAAAAATGGCGCGTGGCGACCTTCGTCGACCAGGGCAACTCCTTCAACAAACTCGAACTGCCGAACCTCAAGACCGGGGTCGGCATTGGTGTGCGCTGGGTCTCGCCGGTGGGGCCGATCCGCCTCGACCTGGCCCACGCACTCGACGACGATGGTGGCATCCGGCTGCACTTTTCCATGGGGCCTGAGCTGTGAAGCGTGGTTTGAAAATTACGGCGCTGGCGTTGTTGGCGCTGGTGTTGTTGATTGTATTGAGTGTCCCCGCCGTACTCGGCACGGCGGCTGGCAGCCGTTGGGTACTGGGCCTTGTGCCGGGGCTCAGCGTCGAGAATTTCCAGGGGCGCCTTGGCGGGCAATGGAGCGCCGATCATCTGTTGTGGCAGCAGGACAGCAGTCGCGTCGAACTGAACCAGGCAATCTTCGCCTGGTCGCCGCTGTGCCTGACGCGCATGACTCTGTGCATCGAACAGCTCAAGGCTGATCAGCTCATTCTGCAATTTCCACCGAGCGAAGAAACTACCGAAAGCGGCCCGATCAAACTGCCGGATCTGCAATTGCCGGTGGCCATCGAACTGGGCGACGTGCAGGTTGGCAGCCTGTTATTCAACGGCAGCGAGCAGCTCAAGGGTTTGCAACTGGCGGCGCACTGGACCGCCCAGGGCATGCAGATCGACAGCGTGAAATTGCAGCGCGACGAGCTCAGCCTCAACCTGTCCGGCACACTTGAACCGAGCGGCAACTGGCCGCTGAACATCGCCGGTGACCTGACATTGCCGTCGCCGGGCACGGGGCCTTGGACGCTGGCGTTGAAGATCGACGGCGACCTGTTGAAAACCCTCAATCTGCACGCCGACAGCCGTGGTTACCTTGATGGCCAGTTGAGCGGCGAGTTGCAACCGCTGGCGGAAAATCTGCCAGCCAAAGTGCGCATCACCAGCGACGCGTTCAAGCCGAGCGCCGACCTGCCGGACACCTTGCAACTCAATCAATTGCTGTTGACCGGTGAAGGCGACCTGAAAAACGGCTACCAGCTCAACGGCAACGCCACGCTACCCGCCGACAAAGGCCCGGTGGCGCTGCTGCTCAAAGGCAAAGTCGACGCCAGCGGCGCGCAGATCGCCGGCCTCGACCTGACGGCCAACGATAAACAAAGCCTGAAACTCACCGGCAGCGTCGACTGGAGTAAAGGCCTCAGCGCCCAAGCCAAAATCAACTGGCAGGACTTTCCGTGGCATCGGCTCTACAACGAAATCGACGAACCTGAGGTCGCTTTGCGCACCTTCACGGGCGAAGTCTCCTACACCGATGGTCAATACCTCGGCAACTTCGCCGCCGCTCTGGATGGTCCGGCCGGCGCGTTTACCCTGAGCAGTCCGTTCAGCGGCAGCCTGAAACAGGTCGCCTTGCCGCAACTGAAAATGGAAGCCGGGCAGGGCAAGGCTGAAGGCCATGTGAATGTGCAGTTCGCCGACGGTATCGCCTGGGACACCGCGCTGGAACTGTCGGCGCTCAACCCGGCGTACTGGGTCGCCGAATTGCCGGGCACGTTAGCTGGACCGCTGAAAAGCCAAGGCGAAATGAAAAACGAACGCCTGAGCCTCACCGCCGACCTCGACTTGAAAGGCAAATTGCGCGGTCAACCGGCGATCCTCCAGGCCAAGGCTGATGGCGCTGGCGAACAGTGGAATCTGAATGCCCTGCAAATCCGTCTCGGCGACAACAGCATCAGCGGCAAGGGCAGTCTGCAACAGAAACTCACCGGGCAGATTGATATCAAGCTGTCGCGTCTGGCTCAGCTCTGGCCGCAACTGCGCGGGCAGGTCAACGGTCAGGTCAATGTGGCCGGTACGTTGAAAGCACCGCAGGGCAAACTCGACCTGCAAGGTTCGCAACTGGCGTTCCAGGACAATCGCCTGCAAAGCCTCAACCTCGATGCCACCCTCGACAGTGCGCAACGGGCGAAGATCGATCTGAAAGGTGCCGGCATTCAGGCCGGTGACACTTCATTGGGCACGCTGACTGCCAGCGCTCAGGGCGACATCAAGAACCAGAAACTCAACCTCGACCTGATCGGGCCGAAGCTGAAACTAGCCCTCGGTCTGGATGGCAATCTGGACAAGGGCAACTGGCGTGGTCGTCTGGCCAGTGGCGATATTCAGGCGGGTGGCCAGGACTGGAAACTGCAAAGCCCGGCCAAGCTCGAACGTCTGGCAGACGGCAAAATCAACTTTGGCGCTCATTGCTGGATGTCCGGCGACGCCAGCCTGTGCGGTGAAGATCAGCGCCTGATGCCGGAGCCGAAACTGCGCTACCACCTCAAGCAGTTCCCGATCGAAAGCCTCGCGCAATGGCTGCCAAAAGATTTCGCCTGGAAGGGTAAGCTCAACGCCGATCTGCAATTGGATCTGCCAGCCAGCGGCCCGAACGGTGTTGTCAGCATTGACGCCAGCGGCGGCACCTTGCGCATGAAGGAAAAGGATCAATGGCTGGACTTCCCGTACCAGACCCTGAAACTCACTAGCAAACTCACGCCAAAACGCGTCGACACCGAGCTGAATTTCGTCGGCGGTAAACTCGGCGAGTTGCTGGTGCAAGCGCAGCTCAATCCACTGCCGAAAAACAAACCGTTGAGCGGCTCGTTCCGTCTCTCCGGGCTGGACTTGTCGGTGGCGCGGCCGTTTGTGCCGATGGTTGAAAAACTCACCGGGCGCCTGAATGGCAGCGGCACGATTTCCGGTGGATTGCTCGCGCCGCTGGTCAACGGCACCGTGCAACTCAGCGACGGTGAAGTGTCCGGCGCCGAGTTGCCGATGGAACTGCAGAACCTGCAACTCACCGCGCTGATTGCCGGCGAATCGGTACGCCTCGACGGCGGCTGGAAAAGCGGCAAGAACGGGCAGGGCAGCCTCAACGGCAACGTCGCCTGGGGGCAGGCGCTGGTGGTCGATCTGGCGTTGAAGGGCACGCAATTGCCGGTCACCGTCGAGCCCTATGCCAAGCTCGAAGTGGCGCCGGACCTGAAGATTTCCATGGCCGGCGACGAGCTGAAAATCGCTGGCAAAGTGCAGGTGCCCAAAGGCGAAATCACCGTGCGCGAATTGCCACCATCAACGGTGAAAGTCTCCGATGACACGATCATCGTCGGCGCGCAGACCGAAGAGGGCAAACCACCGATGGCGATGAAAATGGACATCGACGTGGTGGTCGGCGAAGACAAACTGGCTTTCGCCGGTTTCGGCCTTACCGCCAACGTGCAAGGTCATGTGCACATCGGCGACAACATGGATACTCGCGGTGAACTGTGGCTCAACGACGGCCGCTACAGTGCCTACGGCCAGCGCCTGCAAGTGCGCCGTGCGCGTCTGTTGTTCGCCGGTCCCCTCGATCAGCCATATCTGGACATCGAAGCGATTCGCCAGACCGACGACGTGATCGCCGGTATTCGCCTGAGCGGCAGCGCCGAGCAGCCGACCACGCAGATCTTCTCCGAGCCGGCGATGAGCCAGGAGCAGGCGTTGTCCTATCTGGTCTTGGGTCGTCCGCTGAGCACCAACGGCGAAGACAACAACATGCTCGCGCAAGCGGCGTTGGGTCTGGGCTTGATGGGCAGCTCCGGGGTCACCAGCAGCCTGGCCAAGGATCTGGGTATTCAGGATTTCCAGCTCGACACTGCAGGCAGCGGCGATGCCACCAGTGTTGTGGCCAGCGGCAATATTACCGAGAAGCTCAGTTTGCGTTATGGCGTTGGCGTGTTTGAACCGGCCAGCACCATCGCGCTGCGCTACAAGCTGAGCAAGAAGGTTTACGTCGAAGCGGCCAGTGGCGTGGCCAGTTCGCTGGATATTTTCTACAAGCGCGATTTCTAGATCGCGCTTTCTCCTGAACCGAGTCGCTTCAATCGCTGGCAAGCCAGCTCCCACAAGCTTCTGTGGCGTACATGATTGTTGTGTGCGCCAAGGACTTTGTGGGAGCTGGCTTGCCAGCGATGGCGTCTTCTCAGTCAGCCACTGGCGCGCGGCACACCAGGGAGGCCCGCTCGTAGTTCAACGCCTTGTCCCGCTCGGGCAGTGCATACGACGCCTCGCAGCGCTGGCCTTGCCAATTGATGGTCAGGGTGCCGGCGTCGTCCGCGACCAGCGCCAGTGCCTTGCCGCTCGGGTCGGAGATTGCCAGTTGCTTACCCGCGCCATCTTCAAGCGACGCGCCGAAGGGAATCGGCTGGTGCTGCGCATCGAACAAGGCAAATTGCACACGGCGACCGGTCTTGCTCGCATAGCGCGCCAGCACCACCGCACCGCGGCGCGGCACCACTTGCCGGGTCGCATTGTCGATCTCGATATCGCCGCCCAGATCGCGGGTATCGAGGTTGATCCAGTTGACCCGATAGGGTTGCGCGTTGGGCACCACGGCATAGCCGTTACGCCCGGTTTTCGCTCCGGAGAAACTGCCGATTTTCACCCCGGAAACGCCTTCGACCTGCGCCAACGCAAACGTCTCACCCACGGTTTGCCCGAGGTTGATCCCGCCGCCGTGGCCGACGATCGAGCCGGCCAGATTGAGATTCTGCGAGTTGTAGCCGCGGCCCTGGCTGTAACCGGCGCTGATGTCCATCACAGAGGTGCGGGTGCTCAGGTTGGCTGAACCGCTGCTGCCTCCGGTGCTGCTGTTGCCGCCTTGCACCGAGTAATAAGTGTCGCTGTCTTCCGTCAGGTAACCGTTGATCCCGACCTGGGTGCTGTCGGTGGCTTTCTGCGTGCTCGCGGAAACGAACGCCCTCGGCGCGCGCGGTTTTGAACCCAGCGGGAAAGACAGTGACAGGTTGACCAGGGTGTCGTTGTTCGCCGGCCCATAGTTGCCGACGTCCTTGGTGTAAGTCGCGCCGAGGTTGTAGCTGACATCGCCCCAATAGTTGCTGTAACCCGCCGACAGGCTTTGCGATCCGCCGCGCCCCCAATAACGCTGGTCACTGGCGTTGAGGTAAACGCTGCCATATTGCTGGTTAGTCCCCAGGCTCTGGTTGATGGTCAGGTCGGTACGGGTTTTCGAGTTGCCCGTGCGTTTTTCGCCCTCGTGGCTCAGTTCCTCGACGTGGTCGGTGAGGGTGCGATAGCCCTCGGTCGAATAGCGATAGGCGGCGAGGGTGAAGCTGGTGTCGGTGCCGGTAAATGTCTTGGCGTACAGCGCGCGCAAACTGTTGCCTTTGACCACTTGGCCAAAGGTGCGGCTGGCGGAATGGGTCACGTCCAGTGACACGGCGCCGATCGGCGTATTGCGCCCGGCGCCCACGGACAACGCCTGGAAATTCTCGGTCGCCTGTACGCCGACGATGCCGGACAAGTTGCTGCTGATGCCATAGGCCAGTGTGCTGCTGACGAACTGCGGCGATTGCAGATCATCGCTGTTGCTGTTGTAGCGGCCGGCCGAGACGCTGTACTTCAACTGCCCCTGGCGCACCATGATCGGCAGGCTGGAAAACGCCTGCACCGTCACCCGGCGCTGACCGTCGGCCTCGATAATCGTGATTTCGAGATCGCCGTTGGAACCGCTGGGATAGATATCGCTGATCTCGAAGGGGCCCGGCGGCACGTTGGTGGTGTAGAGGATGTAGTTGTTCTGACGAATTTCCACCGTGGCGCTGGACTGGGCAATCCCGCGAATGACCGGCGCATAGCCGCGCTCGCTGTCGGCGCGCATGCCGTCATCGGAGGCCAGTTTCAAGCCGCGATAGCGCACGCTGTCAAACAGGTCGGCGTCGGAGAAAATATCCCCGGCACTGAACTGGCCTTTCAACGCGGTCAGGTCATGTTGCAGATAGCTGCGGTTGCTTTTGAAGGTGCTCGGCTGGCCCGTGCTGCTGTTGAAGTTGGACTCGTTGCGCAAGCGCCAGCCACCCAGGTTGATGCCGTTGCGCAAGCCGACGTTATTGGAAAGCGTGTTGGCGGTCTGCGTGCTGTTACGGTTGCTGCTCAGTTGATAGTTGATAAACGCCGCAGGCACACCTTCGTCCCACAGGGCCGGGTCAACGTAACCACGCCGGCCACGTTCCATGGCGCTTTGCGGCACGCTGACCAGCAGGCGCAGGCGCGGCACGTCGTAACGCACGCTGGCATGTTCGATCAATGCCGGCAGGTCGAGGCAGGCGTTCGGGTCGTCAGCGTTGAGTTTGCCGCTGGCATGCAACTTGGCGATGTCGACGCCCAATTGCTGGACCATTTCCAGGGTCAGGCAGGCCTGGATCTTGCCGTTGCCGGGGTGGCGACGGAAGTCGATGTCGCGACGACCGACCAGCGTGTCGTTGCTGTAGAGGTCAACCCGGTAGTTGCCGGGCAGTACGCTGTTGCTGGCGAGCAGCGATTGCACATCGACAGTCGACGCGGCACCTTGCAGAAACGACGTGTTGAACTGTTCTTCGCCGTCAGCCTGGCACGCCGAGCTGATAGCCGAGGCGATCAACAACGACGTCAAACCGTCGCGTTTGAGTAAAAACATGCAGGAACCCTATATCACCTCCGATACGAACTAACGGAGCGAAGAGAAATACAGTGAAAGTGTGCGATCAGAGCGATTCGCGAGTTATGGCGTTTCTTTCTTTGGACTGGCGCTGGTGTCGGCGCTGTTGGAAAGTTGCGCGGTATAAGGATCTTGGGCTCCATAGTCGTTAATGCTGCTGAACAACAAATTTGCCGCATTAGTTGAATAAAGTTGTTTGAGGGCGAATTCTTTGCGTTCGCCGGGGGCGATCATCATCGAATCAAACGGATGCTCGCTGAGTGCGCCGGATTGCAAGGTGATATCGGCAATCGACACGTGATACAGGCCGGGGTTGTTCACCACCAGCACGCTTTTGCCGGCACGCTCGGCCAAGCGCCAGGTCAATTCACCCGGTGCCAGATAGGCGTTTTTTTTCAGACCGGCCGGGCGGAAGAACACCTTGATGCGCTGGCGCACAGCGAGCTGCAAAGTGTTCTGGGTCTTCGCGTTCTGGGGGATTTCCTGCACGTTGAGCCAGACCACCGATTCGCGGTCGCTCGGCATGCCGGTGCCTTCGTAGATGACCCGCAGTATTTGCTGTTCGTCGCCGCTGACGCGCACCAACGGCGGCGTAACCGCAAACGGCACGGACGCGGATTCGCTGGCGTCGGTGTCGATCCACGACTGGACCAGGACATCTGCACCGCTGTTACGTACGGTGATGCCGGCTTCCTTGTGCTGGCCGTCGAAGACCAGACGGGTGCTGCTCAAGGAAATGCCGGCCGTGGCCTGATTGACCACGAACAGGCCCAGCAGGCCTGCGCAAAAGGACAATGAGTGACGATAAAACATGATGGTTACCGCGCAAGTGATTGAAAGCGCGGGGCCGCGTGGCCCCGCACCGGGCTCGAGCATTCGCGCGGGTTATTCGTATTGCAGGGTGAACGGCAGGGTGGCATCGCCGCGACCGGCAACAGCCAGTTTCGGGTCAACCGTGGTGACATAGGCGGCCGAAAATTTCAGCGTGGTATTGCTGTCCTGCAGCGTGTTTTCGATCTTCGCGGTGGCTGGAGAGCTGAAGTCGATCACGGCGCCATTGGCGTCGAGCAAGGCAATACCGATGCCTTTTGCAGCCCCCAGGCCGCTGATCAGTCGCAGCACTTTAGTGCCAGGTTCGATGCCCGAACCGGCGCCTTTGGTCGGTTCGAAGAGCATCGCAACCTTGGTGCCGGCGTTGCAGTTGATCTTCATGTCGAAGTTTTCGACGCTCAAGGTGCCGTTGCCTTTAGGTGCGGTGGCGGTGCCCATGTCCTTGATCGACACTTCACCCATGGCGACCGAAATGGTTTTGTCCTTGCCGGCGCTTTCAACCGAACAGGCGTCGTTGTTGATGGTGCCGGTGAAGTTGATGGTGCCGCTGCCCGCCTTGGTTGGTGTAACCGGTGGGTCGGCTGCCAGGACATTGCCGGCCGCAGCGAAGATCGAAAGGGCGAGAAGTGTTCGGGACAACTTTTTCATGTTGCTTTTTCCATTGGTGGGGTTAAAGCAACACAATAAAACTCGTTTTACCGATGGAACATCAGACGATTCCTAGATGTGCGGAAGTTGCCGAAAAGTGTACGGTTTTATCAACTGAACAAGTTGCGTTCTATGCAGTAAGTCAATAATTCCTGATCGCTGCTGACTTCAAGTTTGCGCATCGCCGAGATTTTCTGCGTGCTGATGGTTTTAGCACTTCTGTTCAAGTGACGGGCAATGTCGTTGACGCCTTGGCCCTGAACGAACAAACGCAGGATTTCATGTTCCTTGGCCGACAGCCGGGAAAAGCGTTCATCCAGATCGGCGCCGTCGTTCACTACGGATGTCGGCGCGGGTGCCTGCCAGCGCACCGGGTTGCCTTTGGCGATGGCTTTGAGTGCGGTCTCGATTTCGTCGTGCAGCTGGTTTTTCTGAATGACTGCCAATACACCCAGTTCCTGCAGGCGCGTCAGGATCAACGGATTGGAAATCATGGTGAGTACCAGCACTCGAACCTTGGGAAAGTGCCGCGTCACGTACTCCACCAGTTTCAGGCCGTCACCGTAGGTCGAATCGGCAGGCATGTTGAAGTCGGTGATCAACAGATCTACAGGCTTGGTCTCCAGCAGCTTGATCAGCTCATCGGAGCCAACGGCTTCGCCCACCACGCGAAAGCGTTGGTCACGCTCGACCAGTTCCCTTACCCCCAGCAGCACGATGGGATGATCATCGGCAATGACAACGTTGAAGGTTTCCATGAGTGATTTATCCAGAGTGAAGTTATTCGAGGGAGTCGAGCAGATCTTGCAGCCGCGTCAGATTTTGTCGCACCGCCACGGCCAGAGCGGGCGTCACCGCCATGCCGGTCAAGCGACATTCCAGCTCGACAAACGCGCTGGCCAGGACGTTGATCTGCACCGCCCCCAGCGCCCCCGCCATGCTGTGCAGTTGCTGCGCCACGCTGTTGGCGTCGGCCGCATCCAGTGCTGCCAGGGTGGTCTGAATATCCTGGCGCAGGGTGGTGACAAACAACTCGCGCATTTTTGCCGATAGCGGCGGCGGAGCATCTATAACGGGGGCCACAGCGATTTTGCAATGTTGCTCAAGTTGCATGCGCAGGGTAGCGAGGTTCAGCGGCTTGACCATCCATGCGTTCATGCCGACGGCGGCGCAGCGTTCGCCTTCTTCGCGCAGGGCGTTGGCGGTGACGCCGATGATCGGCAGCGTCGAGTCCTGCTGGCGTACAGCCTCGGCGAGTCGGTAACCATTCATGACCGGCATGTTGACGTCAGTCAGCAGCAGATCGAAGCGGCCGGGCGCCCACTGCGCCAAGGCTTGTTCGCCATTTGCGGCGACGACCACCGCGCAGCCCAGTGCTTCCAGTTGCTCTTTGATGATTGCCGCGTTGATCACGTTGTCTTCGGCCACCAGCACTTGCAGATTCAACGGTCGGGTCTTCGCCTGCGACGAGGCCGGGCGCTGCGCATTGGCGCCGTGTTGTGCCAGATAAATCGCCCAGGCAATTGCGCGCACATCGCCGGCGTCGACCGCCCAGTCTGCACCGCTTGGCTGCGCCGGATTGGGGCCGCCCGCAATGGCGACGATCCGTGGCCCGCTCCAGTGCGGAGCGTTGTCGAGAGGCGTGAGGTCCACCAGCAGCGCCGAGGATGTTGGCATCTCGGTCGTCACCAAGCGGCAATCCAGACCAAAACGGTTGAGCCAGGCGATGAGGTGCAGCGCCAGTTCGTTAACGGGTGCACGAACATAAACGGCGGGGCTTCCGGCCTCGAACGCGGGGCAGTCGGCCAATGCGCCCGGCACGTTCTCCAGCGCGAGTTGCAGGGTAAAGCTGCTGCCCAACCCCGGTTCGCTGACCACGTTCAACTGACCGTGCATCAACTCGCACAGCCATTTGCAAATGGCCAGGCCCAGACCCGCGCCGGCCTGACTGTCGGCGTCGTTGACCTGATAGAACGGGTCGAACAATTGCTGTTGCTGCGCTGGGGAAATCCCCACCCCCGAGTCGCTGACCTGCCATTGCACTTCGGCGCTGTCAGCGGCGTTTTGCAACACGCGCACGCGCAGCACCACGCGACCGTTGTCGGTGAACTTGATCGCGTTGCTCAGCAGGTTGTTGAGGATCTGGCGGATGCGCAACGGGTCACCGCGCAGTTGATCCGGCAAGCCCGGATCGATGCAGGCATACAGTTGCAGGCCTTTGGCGCGGGCAAAGGCGCTGTAAGTACGCACGACATCTTCAGTCAGCTCCAGCGGGCAGAAGTCCTCAAGCTCAAGGGTCATTTGCCCGGCCTCGATCTTCGACACATCCAGCACATCGCTGATCAGCTTGAACAGGCTGGCGGAGGAACGCTGGATGGTGTCCAGATAATCCTGCTGGCGCGGGGCGAGCGGAGTCAGCCCGAGCAATTCGAGGGTACCCAGCACGCCGTAGAGCGGGGTACGAATTTCATGGCTCATGGTCGCGAGGAAGCGGCTCTTGGCCTGGTTGGCCGAGTCGGCGGCCTGACGGGCTTCTTCTAGGGCGGCAGCGTCTTCGATATGCCGGGTCACGTCATGCAACGCACACAGCCAGGCATCCTGGCCTTGATAGCGCGTCGAGACGAAAGCCAGATGCAGATGACGCCCGTCGATCTCGAGATCGGCATGGCCGGACTCGCTGTGTGACTTGAGCAGGCTCATCAAACGGCTGCTGTCGTGCCATTGCTGGGCGCGCTGGTTTTCCAGGAGCACGTGGTGATCGCTGCGGCGAATCACACAGAGGCCGGTCGGTGCGGTGTCGATCACCGCACGGCTGAACGCCTCGCTTTCGGCGATGCTCGCGTGCGCACTTTGCGCGGGGATGATCACGCGCGCGGTGTACCAGCGATTGATGACCCGACCGCAACCAAGCAACGCCAGCACCACTGCCACGAGGCACAGCAATGGCCACAGCGCATAGCTGAGAAAACTGCGCAGGCTGATGACGTAGATCGCGGTCCAGTGCTGTGCGCCGGGGCTGCTCAGTTTGAACACCAGGCCGTCACGGTCGAAATTTATCCCCTCATCCAGTTCCTGGTCGGATCTCTGTGCGCCGGTCAAGACCACGCCGGCCGGGGTGATCAAGGTGAAGTCATCGTAAATCGACCACTCCATCAAGCGCTCGATGTTGTTGATCTGGGACAGTTTCAGCAACGTGCCGAGCACCACCCAGGAATCGGCGCCCTCGATGGCCTGCATAGGCTGGAGCAGATTGATCCTGACGTAGGCCAGCAGCGTCGGTGTTGCCTCGCTGTCCTGAGTGGACGGGTAGGGCACCCAATGCACTTGGTGATCAGCGACTGATGACTGCTCGCGTGCATGCTGGTTCACCTGGCTCATGACTTGGGCAAACGCGCCGATCTGCATCGGGCCGGCACCGCGCAAGCGCCCGGCGGAGGGCACGGCCACGTCGAAATTGTCGGGGCCATTGAGCAGGATCACTTGCGGCGACTGATAGTGCGACGCCGCCCAGAACGCGCTGTAGTAGGCGGCCAGATAACTGCCCAGCGCGAAAACCTTGGGGTATTGGTCGGCGGCGATTCTCTGCGGATCGATCTTTACGCTGAACGGCAGTGAAAACGGCAAGCCGCGACCTTCATAGATATTCGGGCCTTCATCGGGCAGCAGCTTTTGCGAATAGGTGGGCAACACCACCAAAGGGAAATATCGACCCTTGGTACTGGCTTGCGAGATATCGCGCAGAAACACTTCCTGCTCGTGGATGTTCTCCATCAATCGGGCGAAGTGAAATTGCAGGGTGTCGCGCTGCTCTTCGAGCATGCGCTGCACCCCCAGATAGCTGATGCCCAACAACAGCAACACCAGTGCGCCGAGTAACAACAGGCTTTTGTTCAAACGCAGCGAACTGCTGGCCAGTTTGTCCAGAAATGCATTGGTATGCGGCATTACAGCGCCTGACCAGCGGTGATGGGGCAGCCTTGGGACACAGTGACCTCGGTAGCGAGCGACGTTCAACAATAGCCACGTGCCGCTCACCAGGCGTTCGCCGGCCCGTCGTGGGTCAGCAAGTGCTGGAACTGATCGGCTGAAACGGCGTGGGAGATCAGGAAACCCTGAACCTGAGTGCAGTCGATTTTACGCAACAGAGCAAGTTCTTGTGCGGTTTCTACACCTTCGGCCACCACCGTCAGGCCCAATTGGCGACCGAGGCTGACAATGCTGGTCAGCGCCTGCGCGAGTTCGGCATTGGCGTTGCAGCCTTGCACTAGCGCGCGATCGATTTTCAGTTCGGTGAACGGCGCCGACACCAGGTTCATGTACGAGCTGTAGCCCTTGCCGAAATCATCCTGCGACAGACCGAAACCCTTGATCCGCAAGCGGCACGCGCCGGCGTAGAAATTGCTGATGTCGTCGGGTACCGAGCACTCCATCAATTCGAAACAGATCCGCGCGGGCAAGCCTTGATGGGCAAGCACGAAAGCGAGGATGCGGTCGGGCAGGTCGTGGCTGTTGAGCAGGTGCGTCGGCAGGTTGATCGAAACCGGAATGTCATAGCCCTGTTCGCGCCAGATGGCTTGGGCGGCAATCGCTTGTTTCAGCACGCACCAGAGCAACGGCTCTTCGAGACCGAACGCAATCAACGCCGGCAAAAACACTCCGGGCAGCAGCGTGCCATGTTCGAGGTGATTCCAGCGTACCAGTGCTTCGGCTGCGACGATCCGGCCATTGTTCAAGGCCTTCTTCGGTTGAAACCAGGCTTGCAGTTCACCGTTGTCGAGGGCATTGCAGATACTCTGGCGATCGATGCCGGGATGGGTCGCCGCCGGGACGCTCTGGCGCAGCGCCTGCAATTGATCAATCAGGCAGCGCAGGGCGGCCGCATTCACCGGTTTCGAAATCAGCCCGATGACTTTCACTTGCAGGTTGCTCGCCACCAGGCTCGCGCCCATCAGCATCCGTCGTGAGGCGGCGCTCATGATCGCCAGTGCCGGACGTGAGCGTTGGGCGGCAAGGCCCTGAATGAATTGCACGCCGTCCATGCCCGGCATCAGCAGATCGGTGAGCACCAGATCGAAGTCGCGTTGTTTCAGGCAGTCCAATGCTTCTTCGCCGTCCTTGGCGCACGCCAGATCGAAGTCGCCCAACTCGCTGAACAGGTTCTGCAAATACAGGTGCTGGAAGGGGTGGTCTTCGACAATCAGAATGCTACAGGGCTTCATGGGCGACTCGTTCGTAGGGAGCCAGGACAGCGAACAAGGCTCGTAGCGTAAAAGGTTTGACCAGGCAGTGATTCATGCCCGCAGCCAGGCACAGCGCGTCCTCACCGCGCAGGGCGTTGGCGGTCGCGCCGATGATCGGGATGCTGCAACCGAGGCGCCGCAGGGCTTTGGCCAGTTCGTAGCCGTTGAGTCGGGGCATGTTGACGTCAGTCAGGACGATGTCGAACGCAGCGTCGGGCCACAGCGCCAAGGCCTCTTCGCCATCGCTGGCCAGCGCTACGGTGCAGCCCAGTTCTTCGAGCTGATCGCGCAGGATCAACTGATTGATGACGTTGTCTTCGGCCACCAGAATGTGTAGGCGCAACGGACGCATCGCGTGGGTTTCACTGTCTTGCGGGCGGTGAACGATCTGGCCGCTCTGGGCCTGGCGCACGGCCCGTTGAATCGCCAGCAGATCATTCAGATTGACCTGCCAGCCGTCGCCGCTGAACTGCGGCTCATGGGCGCCGTCACCGCTGGCCAGTACGCGCGGCCCACGCCATGTCAGGTTCGGGCGCTGTCCGAAGGCCGCGGGATACAGTTCCAGCAACACTGCCGTTGTATCAGGCTCGATGTCGTCCGGTGCGCCGATATGCGCGCGGGCGCCCCAACGACGCAACCAGCCACTGATGCTGTCGGCCAGCTCGCGCACAGGCGAAACGACATAGACGAGGTCCGCGGCCAAGGGCGGCAAAGCAGTAGAGGGTGCGTTGCCGCAGCGTTGCTCCAGCGGCACGCTCAGGGAAAAACTGCTGCCCAGACCAGGTTCGCTGACCATGCGCAGGGTGCCATTCATCAAGTGCGTCAGCCGCAGGCAGATGGGCAGGCCGAGGCCGGTGCCGGCAACCACATTGGTGTTGCCGGCGGTCTGGTAGAACGGTTCGAAAATGAACGCCTGATCGTCATGGGCAATGCCTTTTCCGGTGTCGGAAACCTGCCATTGCAGGCACACGCGTTCACCTTCGCGCGCGAGCAGTCTGACCCGCAATACCACGCGCCCGGAATCGGTGAACTTGACCGCGTTGCTCAGCAGATTATTGAGGATCTGCCGTACGCGGCTGACATCGCCCAGCAGGCAATCGGGCAGTTGCGGATCGAGGCAGGCATAGAGTTGCAGGCCTTTGCTTTGCGCGGCGGCGGCATAGCCTTGCACCACTTCGTGCACCAGTTCCGGGACGGAAAACTCGCTCAGCTCCAGCGCCAGTTGCCCGGCCTCGATCTTCGATACATCGAGCACGTCGCAAATCAACTGCAGCAACGTCGCCGATGATCCCTCGATCGCGCGCAGGTAACTTTTCTGCTGAGTGTCCAGTTGCGTGCGCGCGAGCAATTCCAGGGTGCCCAGCACACCGTAGAGCGGGGTGCGTATTTCGTGGCTCATGGTTGCCAGAAACAAGGTCTTGGCTTCGTTGGCGGCATCGGCCGATTGGCGCGCCTGTTCCAGTGCTGCTTCGATCTGTCGCCGAGCGCTGATGTCACTGAACGCACAGAGCAAGACGTCTTCACCTTTGTAGCGGGTCGGCGCACAGCTCAGGTACAGGTGACGACCGTCGGCAGTCTCGAAGTAATCGGTCAGGCACGGCGAGTGTTGGTCGAACGCATCACGGATCCAGCCAGCGCCCAGTTGCTCGCTGCACTGGCCCAGCCATTGCCGGGCGAGGGTGTTATCCAGCACCACTTGGCCGTCACTGCGGCGCAACACGCACAGCGCCACGGGGGCGGTCTGAATCACGTCGCGGCTGAACAGTTCGCTTTCCACCAGCGCCTGAATGCGCTGGATCGCCGGGGTGATGAAACGATGTTCCAAGCGTCGGACCAACAGGCACACCAGGCTGATACTCAACACGCAGAACAGCAGCGCGCCGAGCATTTGTGGCCACAGGGCGCGCAGTACCGCCAGCAAGTCGATGGAGTAAGTCAGCTGCCAGTCCGAGGATTTCAGCTGCTTGCGCAGCACCAATTGCTCGGGCAGCCAGCCATCGCCGACGAAGCCGAAAAAATCCTGTTGTCGCAGCAACGGCAGGTGCTGTTCGGGCGGTGGTTTGTGGCTGTTGCTGAACAGCGGTTTGCCTTGTGAGTTGAACATGGTGAACTCGCCGGCACTGTGGTCGCTCAGGGCGCTGGAGACTTCGCGGTCGTCCATTTCCAGGCCGAGCCAGCCGGAGTTGATGTCGCGCGCGTCTAGACGAATGAAGATGTATAGCTGCGAGTGGCCGTCGGCGGCATGGGTCAGCCACAGTTCCGACAATGTCGCCGTGAGCTTGAGCGCTTCCAACTGATCCAGCGTGGCCTGTGGCAAACCGACGACCAGCGGCGTCGCGTTGTATAGCCGCAATACATGACCGCCATTGCTGACATACAGCAGATTGAGCTGCTTGGCTTTCAGGTAATCGCGCATGCGCTGAGTCAGCCAGATGCTCCACTGTTTGCCCGGCGTTTGCCCCAGCAGCAGACGGATTTCCTCTTCGGACACTGGAACGTTGATTTCGGCCTTGCGCGTGGCCGACAGGCTCAGGCTTTCCAGCAGTGCTTCGCGGGTGGTGAAAAACGTATGCGCTTCGGCGATAGCGCTGCTCATGTAGCTGCGCCGTTGGGAAATCTCATTGTTGAAGGTAAACAGCAGAAAGCTGTAGACGCCGCCGAGAATGCCCACCAGCAGCACCAAGGCAAAAATGCGCAGCAGACGCCGCGCCGCATGGGGCGAGGACAGGAGCGGGCTGATCTGATGGAGGTAGTTCTTCAATCTCATCCCGGCACAGTAGGAGCGGCCGGGCATGATGAAAATCAGACGATTCTTAAAGAGAGCTGCGCAAACAATTGGCTATAGCAACGCATCAATGGATTCAAAGGTAACTCATGACAAATGCAATCGTTGCGTTGGCTGTTCCGGCGCGCATGCCCTTGTCAAACCCACCATTGCCACCTGTTTCAGCGACGCGAAAGTAACGAGCGCTCAGGGGGATCTTCAAGTTGCCTCCCACAGAGGGATAGTCTGCGAATACATAGCTTTGATTTAAAACCAAGGGGTTTCCATCGCTATTGAGTACTTGCAAAGCCACACCCTGAGCAGTCGAATCTGCACTCAGCTGTACGATACCCCTCGTGGAATTTTGCGAGGGAGAAGTTGGGGTAGGCTTGAGTGTATAAGTTACTTTTTTTATGCCTGGCGGACAATTGTTAAGGCTGATGTCAAATTTGACCGGCTCAGAATATGCGCCATTTTCGGCAAAGCTACTCATGTCATGCGACCCCATGTCTACTTTGATGTCAGGCGTTTCACAGGATTGAGGCACAATCGTTGTGCCATTGGTCGCCATTGCTAGTGGTGATACACCATCTGCATGGAAAGTCCCCAGTGTTCCTGCCGGGATTCTCTGTACATCGATTACATCCGCTATTTTGAATAGTCGTAGCACGTGTCTTGTGGTGTCCCATCCGAATCCGCCCGCCTCTCGGCGAATACCCGGATAAATGGGTATGGTTACATCGTCTTTGAAGGACCACTGCCATGCGAGCCCGGTGTTTCCGATCGCGTAAACAAGGTCACCCGATTTAGACACACCGACGTTGTTCTGAACACCATATGAAAACTCGTTAGTACATTTATACGAGCTGGGCGTAGGTCCCATTGTGAGCGGAGGACTTTCATATATTACGGTGCCGTTAGGTGTATCACGAGGAATCGAAAGTGTAGCGGGTACTTGCATAGTGATAGTTGTTTGATGATGACCCGGGTAGAACGAGCAATTAGCCGCGCCCGCGTAGCCGGGCGCGAAAAGTAACGACAGACATAGCGTGTAAATCAATTTCGTTAGCTGGAGCGGGCGCTGGAGTTTGAAACGCTTCATGAAGGGGTTTACGTAATTGGCCAAAGAGCGGCGTACGTTAAACACGCCGTTTGCCGATGGACATCAGGCGATTCTTAGAACACGCTCCCGCGCCTGCGCAAACGCGGCGATGTATTAGACTCACCGAAGCCTGAAAACCGTGCAGGTTGTGCGGCCCCCGGTTCACCAGAGAGGTCATATGGTCCGCTTGAGTATGGTCTTGCTCGGTCACGACTTTGTCCGCAAACGCTGGTCCGCGCTGGCGCTGACGGGCATTGTCTGGGGCGCGGCCGGTGTGGGCATCTTCATTGATGCGCTGGACGGCGTGCTGTATTTCCCGTTGCATCTTTTCGGCTACCTGTTGTTGCTCGAAGCGCTGATTCTGCTGCTGGTGCCGGCACCGCAAGCCGGCACCGCTGCGGCCCTGCGCAGAGCGCGCGGACTGGCGTTTCTCTTGCTGGGGCTGCTGATCGTCGACCGGCAACACGCTGCCGGGCTGATTCTGGCGGTGCTGTTTGGCGGGGCTTTCATCATTGATGGTGGCTTTCGGCTGGCGGCGGCGCTGGTGGTGCGCTTTGTCGGTTGGCAAGTGTCGCTGGCGGCGGGGTTGTTCGAAATCGGCTTTGGCGTGTTTATCCTTGAGCCGTATCCGACGCTGTATAAGGGCACGGTGCCGTTTTGCATTGGCATGAGCCTTTTCCTCACCGGTTGCGCCTTGTTGCGGCAAGCCGTGCGCTTCAAAAACCAGTTGCCGCTGACCAGTCCTGCTGCAGTGAGTGCGCCGGCCAGCAGCGACGCGATGGTTATTCACGTCTGGACCCCCAGTGGCACCGTCGACGACACCCTGGTGCGCAATCGACTGCTTAACCGCTACATCGCAGCAGTCGACATCAACGGCGTCATCTCCGCCGGCCATGCGGCACTGGAATGTGGCCCTGACATTTACATCAGCCATTACCCGCAGGATGACATCGATCGTTCGGCGGGGGATTTCGTGCGCTTGCTGCGGGCGACGCCGAACAACGATGTTGCCGGCAGGTTTTTGCCGGATTATGCCGGCGAGGAGGCGGACTGGTGTCCGTCTTCGGTGCAGGTCAATTTTGCCCATTACGACGCCCGGCGCCTGCATGCGTTCTGGACGGAGTATCGGCAGAACAGCACGTACAACCTGACCAGTCGCAACTGTTCCAGCGCCGTCGCCCATAGCCTCGAAGCGGCCTTGGAAGGGGCGATGAACCGGGGCCATTCGAGCATGCTGGACTTCGCTCGAATCATGTTCAGCCCCGAGTTCTGGGTCGCCGCGCAAGTGCGCAAGCGCGCCGAAGTGATGGCCTGGACGCCGGGACTGGTGCTCGATTATGCGCGAGCGTTGCATGCTGCAATCGAGCCGGCACCGCCGGGCTGGCACAGCATTTATGCGGTGACCAAGCGGGCCTTTGGGTATGTGGCCACTGCATTGCGGGGGCGTGAGGTGCATCCTGTGCAGCCGCCACCCGTGCATCCTTCCGACGATTCCTGACCGACGTTACACCAAGTTGCCCCCATCGCTGGCAAGTCGAATCGTCGCACCGCAGCTCCCACAGGTTTCTGCGGCGTGCATGAATTTCGTGTGCGACACGGACCCTGTGGGAGCTGCGGTGCGACGATTCGACTTGCCAGCGATGGCGTCCGCCTGTGCGCCGAAAAAACCAACTCCACTGGTCAACTAATTGCAAAGCAACCTAACTATTGCGTTGACATTCGCTGCCTAGGCAGTAACATCTCGACATACATTCACTGCCTAGGCAGTTATTAGGTGAGCAAATGAAGCATTTCACCCCGGACGAATTCAAACATTGCCATCTCGGCCTGTTGCTGGGCCGTGCGGCGCTGCTCAAGGACCGGATCATCGACACCCACATGGAACCCCACGGCATCACCGCCGCGCAGTTCAAGGTGTTGATCATCATGGCCCAGTTCGGCGTCGATACCCCGGCCGAACTATGCCGGCACCTGTCGCTCGACAGCGGCTCGATGACGCGCATGCTCGATCGTCTGGAGCAGAAAGGCTTTCTGGCTCGCCAGCGCAGCGAAGGCGATCGCCGTCAGGTGCAACTCAAGCTGACCGAGCAAGGCCAGCAACTGGCTGATCGTCTGCCGCATATCGGCGCCGATGCGATGAATGAACTGGCCGGCGCCGTCACTCCGGACGAGTTGAAGACCCTGGAATACATCCTCAAGAAAATCCTGCTGGCAGCCGGTGACCCGATCACCATCCAGCGGTTAGGTGAACACAATGAGCGGTAAAACCTTGCGCAGCAGCCTGACGCTGGTGCTGTCGGCGATGATTCTCGCCGGTTGCGCCAACTACAGCGGCCTCGACACTTCAGGCGCGAGCCTCGATGCGAAAAATCTGAAAGTCGGCCAGTCTCTCAACGGCGTGACCCTGTCGCCGGCCGCCTGGCCGAAAAGCGACTGGTGGACCAGCCTCGGTGATCCGCAGCTCGACGGTCTGATCCGCGAAGCGCTGCACGACAGCCCGGACATGCAAATCGCCGCAGCGCGCGCCCATCAGGCCAGCGCCGCCGCGTATGCCGCCGATGCCGAACGCTATCCGACCCTCGACGCCAGCGCCGGCATCAGCCGTTCGCGTCTGGCTCGCGATCAGGATCCGCTGGGGCAGGGTGGTGCTTATTCGACAGTGCGCAATGTCAGCGCCGGTTTCAATTACAACTTCGACCTCTGGGGCGGCCAGCGTGATGCGTGGGAAGCCGCACTGGGCCAGGCTCGCGCCGCTGAGGTCGATCGTCAGGCTGCACAACTGACCCTCGCCGCCGACGTCGCTCGCGCTTACAGCGATCTCGGTCAGGCACACATCGTTTATGACCTGGCCAACGAAGACCTCAAACGCACCAAGCAGATGCTCGACCTGAGCCAGCGTCGCCTGAGTTCCGGGATCGACAGCCAGTACCAGTTCCAGCAAACCCAGAGTCTGGAAGCCAGTTCCGAAGCCAGCCTGATCGACGCAGAAAAACGCCTGAACAGCGCCAAGATCGCCTTGGCCGTACTGCTCGGCAAAGGCCCGGATCGCGGCAACGAAATTGCCCGACCGAAAGTCCTGCAAGCCAGCGCTGTCGCCGTGCCGTCGGTGCTGCCGGCGGAACTGCTCGGTCGTCGCCCGGATCTGGTCGCTGCGCGCTGGCACGTTGAAGCGGCGAGCAAGGATATCGACTCGGCGAAAACCCGCTTCTATCCCAACTTGAACCTGTCGGCCTCGGCCGGTGCCGAGTCCTTGTTGGGTGATGCGATGTTCGGTTCGGCCAGTCGCTTCTTCAACATTGCCCCGACCATTTCGGTGCCGATCTTCGACGGCGGACGCCTGCGTGCCAACCTCGATGCGCGCGACGCCGATTACGACCTAGCGGTGGCGCAGTACAACAAAAGTCTGGTGAAGGCACTGGGCGATGTCAGCGACACGCTCAACCAGTTGCGTGACATCGGCCGGCAGATCGGTGCGCAGCAACACGCCACCGACATTGCTCAGGATTCTTACAACACCGTCGTCCAGCGTTACGGTTCCGGCATCGGCAACTACCTGGACGTGCTCAGCATTGAGCAGCAATTGCTGCAGGCCCAGCGTCAACTGGCCAACCTCAATGCCGAGCAGATCGACCTGTCGATTCAACTGATGCAAGCGCTGGGCGGCGGCTTCCAGGGTGACACCCTGACCGCAGCCAACGCCAGCCCAGCCACGCCGCACAACTAATTCAAGGTACTTGTCATGGCCACTGCCGAAAACACCCAAGCTCAAGGCAACACCCCGGACACCGGTAACCCGCGCAAACGCAAAGTGATGCTGCTGGTGCTGGCCGTTGTCGTCGCGCTCGCCTGCGCCGGCGTCTGGGCGTATCACGAATTCATCGGGCGCTTTAACGAAAGCACTGACGACGCCTACGTCAACGGCAACGTTGTCGAAATCACCCCCCTGGTGACCGGCACCGTGGTCAGCATTGGTGCTGACGATGGTGATCTGGTTCACGAAGGTCAGGTGCTGATCAACTTCGACCCGAACGACGCTGAAGTCGGCCTGCAAAGCGCCCAGGCGAAACTGGCGCGCACCGTGCGTCAGGTACGCGGCCTTTACAGCAACGTTGACGGCATGAAAGCCCAGGTCAATGCGCAACAGGCCGAAGTACAGAAGGCGCAGGACAACTACAACCGCCGGAAAAACCTAGCGCAGGGCGGGGCGATTTCCCAGGAAGAACTGTCCCACGCTCGCGACGACCTGACCTCGGCGCAGAACGCCCTGGCCAACGCCAAGCAGCAGCTGAAAACCACCAGCGCACTGGTCGATGACACCGTGGTGTCGTCGCATCCGGACGTGATGTCGGCCGCTGCAGATCTGCGTCAGGCCTACCTGACCAATGCTCGTAGCACTTTGATCGCGCCGGTCACCGGTTACGTCGCCAAACGCACCGTGCAACTCGGCCAGCGCGTGCAGCCGGGCACGGCGTTGATGGCGGTGATTCCGCTGGATCAGCTGTGGATTGACGCCAACTTCAAAGAAACCCAACTGCGTGACATGCGCATCGGCCAGCCGGTCGACATCGAATCCGACATCTACGGCAGCGACGTGAAATACAGCGGCACCGTCGACAGCCTTGGCGCCGGTACCGGTAGCGCGTTTGCTCTGCTGCCGGCGCAGAACGCTACCGGTAACTGGATCAAGATCGTTCAGCGTGTGCCGGTGCGGATTCACATCAACGCTGAAGAACTGGCCAAGCATCCGCTGCGCGTTGGCCTGTCGACCAATGTTGAAGTGAACCTGCACGACCAGAGCGGCCCGGTATTGGCACAGCAGCCTCCACAAAAGGCTTCGTTCAGCACCAACGTCTACGATCGCCAGCTGGCCGAAGCCGACGCGATGATTGCGCAACTGATCCACGACAACAGCGCCGCGGTGAGCAAAACCGCGCAACGCTGACCTGCACTGACTTTGTAGGAGTGAGCCTGCTCGCGATAGCGGTGTGTCAGACCCAATTCCTCGACTGATACACCGTTATCGCGAGCAGGCTCACTCCTACAGGGCTGCGGCGACCATCAGGTTTCATAGGATTCACAATGAGCAATAACGCCTCTTTCACGCCGCCCAGCCTGTTGCTCAGCACCATCGGCCTGTCGCTGGCGACGTTCATGCAAGTGCTCGACACCACCATCGCCAACGTGGCGCTGCCGACGATATCCGGCAACCTCGGGGTGAGTTCGGAGCAGGGCACCTGGGTGATCACCTCGTTCGCCGTGAGCAACGCGATTGCGCTGCCGCTGACCGGTTGGCTCAGCCGCCGTTTCGGCGAGGTGAAGCTGTTTCTCTGGGCCACCATTCTGTTTGTGCTGGCCTCGTTTCTCTGCGGTATCTCAACATCGATGCCGGAACTGATCGGCTTCCGCGTGCTGCAAGGTCTGGTCGCCGGGCCGCTGTACCCGATGACGCAAACCCTGCTGATCGCGGTCTATCCGCCCGCGAAGCGAGGCATGGCCCTGGCGTTACTGGCGATGGTCACGGTGGTTGCGCCAATTGCCGGGCCGATCCTCGGTGGCTGGATTACCGACAGTTACAGCTGGCCGTGGATCTTCTTCATCAACGTGCCGATCGGCATCTTTGCGGTGATGGTAGTGCGCTCGCAACTGGCCAAACGTCCGGTGGAAACCAGCCGTCAGCCGATGGATTACGTCGGCCTGATCACGCTGATCATTGGTGTTGGCGCGTTGCAGGTGATCCTCGACAAGGGCAATGACCTGGATTGGTTCGAGTCGAACTTCATCATCATCGGCGCGGCGATTTCGGTGATCGCGCTGGCGGTGTTCGTTATCTGGGAAATGACCGACCAGCATCCGGTGGTCAACCTGCGGCTGTTCGCCTACCGCAACTTCCGCATCGGCACGCTAGTGTTGGTGCTCGGTTACGCCGGGTTCTTCGGCATCAACCTGATCCTGCCGCAGTGGTTGCAGACACAAATGGGCTACACCGCGACCTGGGCCGGTCTGGCCGTAGCGCCGATCGGCATTCTGCCGGTGCTGCTGTCGCCATTTGTCGGCAAGTACGCTAACAAGTTCGACCTGCGTTTGCTGGCCGGACTGGCGTTTCTGGCGATTGGCTTGAGTTGCTTTATGCGCGCCGGATTTACCAATGAAGTGGATTTCCAGCACATTGCGCTGGTGCAGTTGTTCATGGGCATTGGTGTGGCGCTGTTCTTTATGCCGACCTTGAGCATTCTGATGTCGGACCTGCCGCCGAGCCAGATTGCCGATGGTGCTGGTCTTGCGACTTTTCTGCGGACGTTGGGCGGTAGCTTTGCGGCGTCGCTGACCACGTGGATCTGGATTCGCCGCGCGGATCAGCATCATGCGTATATGAGTGAGAGCATCAGCACTTTCGAACCGGCGACTCGCGAGACCTTGAATCATTTGGGCGGGGCGAGCCAGTCGGCTTATGCGCAGATGGATCAGATTTTGACGAGCCAGGCGTACATGCTCTCCACCGTGGATTACTTCACGCTGCTGGGCTGGGGGTTTATGGGGTTGATTCTGATTGTGTGGCTGGCGAAGCCGCCGTTTGCTGCGAAGGCGGGGCCTGCGGCTTCAGGGCACTAAGGTCAAAAGCCCCTCACCCTAACCCTCTCCCGGGGGGAGAGGGGACTGACCGTGGTGTGCTTTCGAGGTACGCCGACCTGAGTCACCGATTTGAACTCCGGTTTGGGGAAAGCGTGATTTGAGATCGGGAGTCGAGCGCGGGTTTTGAGCTGCACTCGGTCGGCTCCCTTTCCCCCTCGCCCCCTGGGGGAGAGGGCTGGGGTGAGGGGGTAGCGATCTTCAGCCGTGCGGCAAAGCCAGCGGCGGGGCGAAGTCGAACGGCGCCAATGCGTAACCGCTTTCATCCACCTGCAACGCCCACCCCTGACGATCCCAATCCCCCAACACAATCCGCTTCGCCGCTTGTTCACCAAGCTGCAACTTGTGAATCGCCGGGCGGTGGGTGTGGCCATGAATCAAGGTTTTCACGCCAAACGCCTGCATGATCCGCGGAATCTCTTCAGGCGTGACATCGACAATGTCATTGGCCTTCATCCGCGTCTGTGCACGGCTTTCACTGCGCAGCTTGCGCGCCAGTTTATGGCGGCTGCTCAAGGGCAGGTTACGCAGGATGAACAGCGTGATCGGATTACGCAGATAACGCCGCAGCTTCATGTAGCCGACGTCGCGGGTGCAGAGGCTATCGCCGTGCATCAACAGCACCGGCTCGCCGTAAAACTGCACGACACTCGGGTCCTTCAACAACGTACAGCCGGCCTGCTTGCAGAAGGCCTTGCCGAGCATGAAGTCGCGATTGCCGTGCATCAGAAAAATTGCCGTGCCGCTGTCGCTCAGTTCGCGCAGGGCCTGGCAGATGGAACGCTGGAAGGGCGTCATGGCGTCGTCGCCAATCCACGCCTCGAAGAAGTCGCCGAGGATGTACAGCGCACTCGCCGAGCGGGCGCGTCCGGCGAGTAAATCCAGAAACGCCCGGGTAATGTCCGGGCGCTCCTCTTCCAGATGCAAGTCTGAAATCAGCAATATCACGCTTCGATGATCTCGGCTTTCTCGATGATCACGTCGTCTGCTGGTACGTCCTGATGGCCGGCCTTGGAGGTAGTCGCCACGCCTTCGATCTTGTCGACAACGTCAGTGCCTGCAACGACTTTACCGAACACTGCATAACCCCAGCCCTGAGCGGTTTTGGCGGTGTGGTTGAGGAAACTGTTGTTGGTGGCGTTGATGAAGAATTGCGCCGATGCCGAATGCGGGTCCATGGTGCGAGCCATGGCCAGGGTGTACTTCTCGTTCTTCAGGCCGTTGTCGGCTTCGTTCTGGATGCTTGGACGCTTGTCTTTCTTTTCCTGCATGCCAGGCTGGAAACCACCGCCCTGGATCATGAAACCCTTGATCACACGGTGGAAAACCACGTTCTCGTAGTGACCGGCTTTAACATATTCGAGAAAGTTGGCAACGGTGATTGGCGCTTTTTCCGCGTCCAGTTCGATGACGATGTCGCCGAAGTTGGTGGTCAGTTTGACTTGAGTCATGATCGCTACTCTTTATAAGGAATTCGTGGGCAATGGGACATTTCTGCCCGTTACCGGTTCAGCCCGTAGGCCAAGGTGCGCAGTTTAGCGTGACAGGCGCGAATTTCGAGGCTGTTTTTCCAAATCCCTGCGATTAAATGCGCTCCTTTATAGGCCGTGCTCTGTCAGCCCCTTGACAGCATCGGCTATGATAGCGGCTTTGTTTTGTCTGGCCCCCTCTGCGGCCGCGCACATGTAAGTCAAGGATCCTATGAGCAAGCCCACTGTCGACCCTACCTCGAATGCCAAGTCCGGCCCTGCCGTGCCGGTCAATTTCCTGCGGCCGATCATCCAGGCAGACCTGGACTCGGGCAAGCACACCCAGATCGTCACCCGTTTCCCGCCGGAGCCCAACGGCTACCTGCACATCGGCCACGCCAAGTCGATCTGCGTGAACTTCGGCCTGGCCCAGGAGTTCGGCGGCGTCACGCACCTGCGTTTCGACGACACCAACCCGGCCAAGGAAGACCAGGAATACATCGACGCGATCGAAAGCGACGTCAAATGGCTGGGCTTCGAGTGGTCCGGTGAAGTGCGCTACGCCTCGCAGTATTTTGACCAGTTGCACGATTGGGCCGTCGAGCTGATCAAGGCCGGCAAGGCTTACGTCGACGACCTGACCCCTGAGCAGGCCAAGGAATACCGTGGCAGCCTGACCGAGCCGGGCAAGAACAGCCCGTTCCGCGACCGTTCGGTAGAAGAGAACCTCGACTGGTTTGCGCGTATGCGTGCCGGTGAGTTCCCGGACGGCGCCCGCGTGCTGCGTGCCAAAATCGACATGGCCTCGCCGAACATGAACCTGCGCGACCCGATCATGTATCGCATCCGTCACGCGCATCACCACCAGACCGGTGACAAGTGGTGCATCTACCCGAACTACGACTTCACCCACGGTCAGTCGGACGCCATCGAAGGCATCACCCACTCGATCTGCACCCTGGAATTCGAAAGCCATCGTCCGCTGTACGAGTGGTTCCTCGACGCACTGCCAGTGCCGGCGCACCCGCGTCAGTACGAGTTCAGCCGTCTGAACCTCAACTACACCATCACCAGCAAGCGCAAGCTCAAGCAACTGGTCGATGAAAAGCACGTCAATGGCTGGGACGATCCGCGCATGTCCACGCTGTCGGGCTTCCGCCGCCGTGGCTATACGCCGAAATCGATCCGCAACTTCTGCGAAATGATCGGCACCAACCGTTCCGACGGCGTGGTCGACTTCGGCATGCTCGAATTCAGCATCCGTGACGACCTCGACCAGACCGCGCCACGCGCCATGTGCGTACTGCGTCCGCTGAAAGTCGTCATCACCAATTACCCGGAAGGCCAGGTCGAGAACCTCGAACTACCGCGCCACCCGAAAGAAGACATGGGCGTACGCGCGCTGCCATTCGCCCGGGAAATCTACATCGACCGTGACGACTTCATGGAAGAGCCGCCGAAGGGCTACAAGCGCCTGGAACCGGCCGGTGAAGTGCGTCTGCGCGGCAGCTACGTGATCCGTGCCGACGAAGCGATCAAGGACGCCGATGGCAACATCGTCGAACTGCGTTGCTCGTACGACCCGGAAACCCTCGGCAAGAACCCTGAAGGCCGCAAGGTCAAAGGCGTGATCCACTGGGTGCCGGCCGCGGCCAGCGTCGAGTGCGAAGTGCGTCTGTACGATCGTCTGTTCCGTTCGGCCAACCCTGAGAAGGCTGAAGACAGCGCGAGTTTCCTCGACAACATCAACCCTGATTCGCTGCAGGTACTCACCGGTTGTCGTGCTGAGCCATCGCTTGGCAATGCACAGCCGGAAGACCGTTTCCAGTTCGAGCGCGAAGGCTACTTCGTTGCTGATATGAAGGACTCGAAACCAGGTCAGCCGGTATTCAACCGTACCGTGACCCTGCGTGATTCGTGGGGCCAGTGATTCAGCGTCAAGGGAAATAACGTGCTAACGATCTACAACACGCTCACCAAGAGCAAAGAAGTTTTCAAGCCGCTGGATGGCAACAAGGTGCGCATGTACGTCTGCGGGATGACCGTGTACGACTACTGCCACCTTGGCCACGGCCGCAGCATGGTCGCATTCGACCTGGTGACCCGCTGGTTGCGGTTCAGCGGTTACGACCTGACCTACGTGCGCAACATCACCGACATCGACGACAAGATCATCAACCGGGCCAACGAGAACGGTGAATCGTTCGAAGCGTTGACCGAGCGCATGATCGCGGCGATGCACGAAGACGAAGCGCGCCTGAACATCAAGAAGCCGGACATGGAACCGCGCGCCACGGATCACATTCCGGGCATGCACGCGATGATCCAGACCTTGATCGACAAGGGTTACGCCTACGCCCCGGGCAACGGTGACGTGTACTACCGCGTCGCCAAGTTCATGGGCTACGGCAAGCTGTCGCGCAAGAAAATCGAAGACCTGCGCATCGGCGCGCGCATCGAAGTCGACGAGTCGAAACAGGACCCGCTGGACTTCGTCCTGTGGAAAGCCGCCAAGCCGGGCGAGCCAAGCTGGGAATCGCCGTGGGGCGCCGGGCGTCCGGGCTGGCACATCGAGTGCTCGGTGATGTCCACCTGCTGCCTCGGCGAGACGTTCGACATTCATGGCGGCGGCAGCGACCTCGAGTTCCCGCACCACGAAAACGAAATCGCCCAGAGCGAAGCGGCCACCGGCAAGACCTACGCCAACGCGTGGATGCATTGCGGCATGATCCGCATCAATGGCGAGAAGATGTCCAAGTCCTTGAACAACTTCTTCACCATTCGCGACGTGCTGGAAAAGTATCACCCGGAAGTCGTGCGTTACCTGCTGGTGTCGAGCCACTACCGCAGC
Organism: Pseudomonas sp. Mb7; assembly: GCF_054790525.1. Classification (NCBI taxonomy): domain Bacteria; kingdom Pseudomonadati; phylum Pseudomonadota; class Gammaproteobacteria; order Pseudomonadales; family Pseudomonadaceae; genus Pseudomonas; species Pseudomonas sp. Mb7. The sequence continues at coordinate 3,299,430 of NZ_CP186501.1, read as the reverse complement.
GCGATCAACTACTCGGAAGACAACCTCAAGGACGCCAAAGGCGCCCTCGAGCGTTTCTACCACGCGTTGAAAGGCCTGCCGACTGTGGCGCCGGCGGGCGGCGAAGCCTTCGTCGAGCGTTTCACCACGGTGATGAACGACGACTTCGGCACGCCGGAAGCCTGCGCCGTGCTGTTTGAGATGGTGCGTGAGATCAACCGTCTGCGTGAGAGCGATCTTGATGCAGCGGCAGGTCTGGCGGCGCGTCTGAAAGAGCTGGCGAGCGTGTTGGGTGTGTTGCAGTTGGAGGCGGATGACTTCCTGCAGGCGGGCGCTGAAGGGCGTGTCGATGCGGCAGAGGTTGATGCACTGATTGCGGCGCGTCTGGCGGCGCGGGCCGGGAAGGATTGGGCTGAGTCGGATCGGATTCGTGATCAGCTGACGGCGATGGGTGTTGTGCTGGAAGACGGCAAGGGTGGGACTACCTGGCGTCTGGCTGACTGAGATCAGGGACGCGGAGCGTCCCAGGCTGCATTCCCACGCGGAGCGTGGGAACGATCAACAAAACCCGCCTTGTGCGGGTTTTTGTTTGGCCGCCAGAAAAGCCCCTCACCCTAACCCTCTCCCAGAGGGAGAGGGGACCGAATGGGGGATGTTTAGGAAATACGCCGACTTGAACGTGCTGCTTTGAATCCATAATCGACTGTTTTTTTCAGGTCGATGCACAACGCCAGACACTTCGGTCAGCTCCCTCTCCCCCTGGGTGAGGGTTGCTTTTGACGTTCGCGTAGGTCTTGATGTCGGCAACGCGTTCAGCCGGATGCTGAGCGGCGACGAATATCGAATGGAGACACCATGGCCAATCACTACCGCGAACTGCTAACCACCCCCGGCGCCACCGGGCTAGTGCTCGCGAGTTCCATTGCACGCTTGCCGCAGGCAATGATCGGCATCGGCATCATCACCATGCTGGTGCAGCAAACCGGGGTGTACTGGCTGGCCGGCGCAGTCGCCGGGACGTTCACCCTGGCCAATGCGTTGCTCGGCCCGCACATCTCCAGACTGGTTGATCAGCATGGCCAGAGCCGCGTGCTACCTGTCGTCACGGCGTTCAGCATAGCCATGTTGCTGGCCCTGATCATCGCTGTTTATTGGCGCGCACCTGCCGGCTTGCTGTTTGTTCTGGCAGCATTGGCGGGGACGATGCCGAGCATGCCATCGATGATCCGCGCGCGATGGTCGCAGTTGTTCCGGGGCAAGCCGCAGTTGCACACGGCGTTCTCGCTGGACACCGTATTGACCGAACTCGCCTACATCATCGGCCCGCCACTGGCGATCGGTCTGAGCGTGAGCTTTTTCGCCGAAGCCGGGCCGCTGGTTGCGGTCGGGCTGTTGGCCGTCGGGGTCACGGCGTTTCTGCTGCAACGCCAGACAGAGCCGAAGGTTGTCGTCGGTCACGCCAGCCATAGCGGCTCAACCTTGCTGATCCCCGGCGTGCGCACCATTGTCCTCGCGTTGTTAGCGATGGGGGTCATTGGCGGAGCAATCGATGTCGCTGTTGTCGCCTTCGCCAATGCGCAAGGCTGGCCGGGGGCGGCGACCTTCATCCTCGCGGCCTATGCGTTCGGCTCACTGGTGGCGGGCCTGACGTTTGGCGCGATGAGGGTTTCCCTGGCGATCGAAAAACAGTTCCTGATCGGGATATTGGTCACGGCGTTCACTGGCGTGCTGCCCATTTTTGCCACGGACGTTTATGTCCTTTCAGCGACGCTGTTTATTGCCGGCATCTCGTTTGCGCCGACGATGGTGGTGGTCATGAAGCTGGGGACGATCATCATCCCGCCGTCGCGGATCACCGAAGGGCTGACGTGGATGACCACCGGTATCAGCATTGGCGTTGCGCTGGGCGGCATGCTGGCGGGGCTGGTGATTGATGCGTGGGGCGCGCGGGCGGGGTTTGGCGTGGCCATTGGCGCTGGGATCATGATGGTGGTTGTTGTGATGGTGGGATTGCGCACATTGGAGGCGGCTTCGGTTGCGCATGTTGAGCCGGAATTTTCGCCCTCACCCTAGCCCTCTCCCCCAGGAGAGGGGACTGAATGGGGGATGTTCAGGAAATACACCGACCTGAGCGATTTGCGCCGAATCCATAATCGCCACGATCTTTCAGGTCGATGTCCGGCGCCATACACCTCGGTCAGCTCCCTCTCCCTCCGGGAGAGGGATGGGCGGGCGGCGTTCCGATGAGGGAAAGGGCGGTTCACTCAACCTTCAATCTGCCGCAACCGCTTGTAAAGCGTATTCCGACTCACCCCCAACCGTCGCGCCAGGTGCGAAATATTCCCCCCGGCCGCTTTCAACTCCCGGTTCAACGCTTCCACATCATTCAAATCAACCCCCAGCGGCGCCGCGCTCTCCACCGGCTCCATCTCCAGATCAACAAAAAAATCATCCGGCAAATGCTCCAGCCTCACCGGCTGCTCCTCAGCCATCGCCAACGCCACCTGCATCACGCTACTGACCTGACGTAAATTCCCCGGCCACGGATGACGGCTGAACAACTCCAGCACCTCCTGACTCAATCCCGCCCACTGCGTCGGCTCGCGATGCTGTTCCCACAACCGTTTAAACAACGCCTCTTTATCACTGCGCTCTCGCAATGGCGGCAGCTCCAGCGTCAATCCACCAATGCGGTAATACAAATCCTCACGAAACCGCCCCAACTGCACTTGTTCACGCAAAGAGCGGTTAGTCGCCGAAATGATCCGCAAATCCACCGCAAACAACTCGCTGCTGCCCACCGGTTGCACGCAACGTTCCTGCAGCACCCGCAACAACCGTGCCTGCGTCGGCAACGGCATATCGCCGATTTCATCGAGGAATAACGTGCCTCTGTCAGCCTTGCGAATCAGTCCGATGCTGCCTTTCTGATTCGCGCCGGTGAACGCGCCTTTCTCGTAACCGAATAATTCGGATTCCACCAGTTCGGCGGGGATCGCCGCGCAGTTGACGGCGATAAACGCCTGTTTGCTGCGCGAGCTGGCCTGATGCAGAGCTTTGACGAAGACCTCTTTGCCGACACCGGTTTCGCCATGGATCAGCAGCGGAATGTCTTTCTCCAGCAAACGCTCAGCCTGGCGCACAGCTTTCTCCACGCGACTGTCGCCGAAGTGCAGGGTGCTGAGGCTGATAGCGCCCGCGGGTGGTTTTAATGGCACTTCAATGCTTTTCGGTTCGGCAAACACCCGAGGCTGAATTGGCGCCTGTTTCGGTCGCTTCAACAAACATTGAAAACGGTTACGCCCGGACGTCTGCAAGGCAAACGGCAACCCGTCGGGCTGATTGATCAACTCCAGCAGTGACACCTTGAACAGGCTTTCAACGCTGACCCGCGACAAGCGCACGCCGAGCAAATTGTCCGCCCGGCGATTGGCCGACAGCACCTGACCGCTCTCATCAAAGATCAACAACCCGGCCCACTGACTGTCGAGGTTGTTCAACCCGGTGTTGAAGGTCAGTTGAAAGTGCTGGCCATGGAACAGGTTGAGGATCAGCCGGTTCTCCACTGTCTGGCTCATCATCTTGACCATGCCCAAAGTGTGCGAGGGCGGCAGGTAGCTGTCGCTGGACACATCGAGCACCGCGATCACCTTGCGCTCAGCGTCAAAAATCGGCGCGGCGGAACCGGTCATGAAACGGTTGGCTTTCAGGAAGTGTTCATCGTGTTCGATGTGCACCGCTTGTTCACACGCCAGCGCCGTGCCGATCGCATTGGTGCCGCTGCAGCGCTCCATCCAGCTCGCCCCAGCCTGAAACCCCCGGGCCAGATTCGGCTCGATAAAGCGTTGCGTGCCCCACGAGGTCAGCACCTGGCCCTGATTGTCGGCAAGCATGATCAGGCAGTTGGAATTGCTGAGGATGTTTTCGTAATAGGGCAGGACTTCCTGGTGCGTGGTCTGCACCAGTGAATGGTGGCTGTCGAGCAACTGCGCGATGCCGGCGGCGGGCAGTTGATCGAAGGCTGGCGTGCTTTGGTGGTCGAGACCGAACGCGCGGCAACGTTGCCAGGAAGTCTGGACGATCGCGTCGTGGGACAGCGGCGGGGCAGGTGCGGCCATGGCAGTGGGCCTCTGATGCAGCGATTTTTATTGTTGTTATGAATCCGATCTTCGAAACCTGCACAGATCCCTGTAGGAGTGAGCCTGCTCGCGATAGCGGTCTATCAGACGGATTTGCATTGACTGACACACCGCTATCGCGAGCAGGCTCACTCCTACAGGGATCTTCCGTGTTTACGAGATCGGGCAAAAAGCGTTCATAGAGTGTTGTTCACTATTGTTCATTGTCAATCGCTCAACTGTTCAAATGTGTTCAGCAATGAACGCCTGTTCTCCGCGCTTTCAACGATTTTCGCGACAAATCAATCACTTGCCATTTCTGGCACGAAACTCGCTCCCGTGCACAGGTCGCTTGACTCCAATAATAAAAAGGCCGAGCCATGTCACTCACCCTGGAGCACGTCAGCCGTACCGTCGAGGGCCAGATCTGGATCGACGATGCGTGCCTGAAATTCGAACCTGGTTCTTTCAACGTTTTGCTCGGCCGCACGCTGTCCGGCAAAACCAGCCTCATGCGTTTAATGGCCGGTCTGGACAAACCCGACAGCGGCCGAATCCTGATGAACGGCGTCGACGTTACCCAACGTCCGGTGCGTCTGCGCAACGTATCGATGGTCTATCAGCAGTTCATCAACTACCCGACCATGACCGTGTTCGAAAACATCGCCTCGCCGCTGCGTCAGGCCGGTGTGTCGAAAGAGATCATCCACAGCAAAGTGCAGGAAACCGCGAAGATGCTGCGCATCGAGAAGTTTCTGCAGCGCTATCCGCTGGAGCTGTCCGGCGGTCAACAGCAACGCACCGCTATGGCCCGCGCGCTGGTCAAGGATGCCGAGCTGATCCTGTTCGATGAGCCGCTGGTCAACCTCGACTACAAACTGCGCGAAGAGCTGCGCCAGGAAATGCGCGAGCTGTTCAAGGCGCGCCACACCATCGCGATCTACGCCACCACCGAGCCCAACGAAGCGCTGGCACTCGGCGGCACCACGACCATTCTTCACGAGGGCCGGGTGATTCAAAGCGGCCCGTCGACTTCGGTGTATCACCAGCCACAAAGCGTGCTCGCCGCCGAGTTGTTCTCCGAGCCGCCGATCAACCTGATGCCTGGGCGTATTGCCGGTAATGAAGTCAGTTTCGCCAATTTCGTGCACTTCCCGTTGAACGTCGATCTACGCCCGGTGGGTGAGGGCGAGTTTCGTTTTGGCGTGCGCCCCAGCCATATCTCGCTGGTGCCGAGCAACGATGACGATCTGGAATTGGCAGTGACCGTCGAAGTCGCCGAGATCAGCGGTTCGGAAACCTTCCTGCACGTGCGCAACGAGCATTTCCTGCTGGTGCTGCACCTGCCCGGCGTTCACGAATACGACGTCGATGCGCCGATCCGCATTTACATCCCGACCCACAAACTGTTTGTTTTCGATGCGCAGGGCCGGCTGGTGCAAGCACCGGGCCGGCGTGTCGCGAGGGTTGCCTGATGGCCGAAATCCGTTTGCAGCACCTCGCCCACAGTTACAGCAAAACCCCCAGCGGCGCGGAGGATTACGCGATCCGCGAGATGGATCACGTCTGGGAGCAGGGCGGTGCCTACGCCTTGCTCGGGCCGTCGGGTTGCGGCAAGTCGACCTTGCTCAACATCATTTCCGGCCTGCTCAGCCCCTCGCAGGGCCACGTGTTGTTCGACGGCAAAGCGGTCAACGACCTGACGCCGGAGAAGCGCAACATCGCCCAGGTTTTCCAGTTCCCGGTGGTCTACGACACCATGACCGTGTTCGATAACCTCGCTTTTCCCCTGCGCAATCAGGGCATGGCCGAGGCGAAAGTGCACAGCAAGGTGCAGGAAATCGCCGAAGTCCTCGACCTGCAAAACCTCCTGAGCAAGAAGGCGCGCAACCTCACCGCTGACGAAAAACAGAAAGTCTCGATGGGCCGGGGTCTGGTCCGCGACGACGTTTCGGCGATCCTCTTCGACGAACCGCTGACGGTGATCGACCCGCACCTGAAATGGAAATTGCGACGCAAGCTCAAGCAGATCCACGAGCAGTTCAACATCACCATGGTCTACGTCACCCACGATCAGCTGGAGGCCTCGACCTTCGCCGATAAGATTGCGGTGATGTACGGCGGCCAGATCGTCCAGTTCGGCACGCCTCGGGAACTGTTTGAGCGGCCGAGCCATACTTTTGTCGGTTATTTCATCGGCAGCCCCGGGATGAACCTGATCGACGTGCAGCCACAACCCGGCGGCGTCGGTTTCGCCTCGACGCATCTGCCGCTGTCTGACGCGATGCAGCGACATATCGAACACGGCCAGTGGAAAAATCTGAAGGTCGGCATCCGCCCCGAGTTTATTCACGTGTGGGACGAGCCGTTTGATGACGCGATGCAGGCAAAGGTCGTACACGTCGAAGACCTCGGCACCTACAAGATCATGACCCTCGACCTCGACGGTGCACCGCTGAAAGTGCGTCTGGCCGAAGACAAACCGGTGCCCCAGGGTACGGCGTACATCAGTTTTCCGGCGCAGTGGCTGATGGTCTATGCCGATGAGTTTCTGCTCGAAGCCCCTGAAGAAAACGAGGTGCAGCCATGAACAAGGTGCAGAACAACAAGGCCTGGTGGCTGGTGTTGCCGGTGTTTCTGCTGGTGGCGTTCAGTGCGGTGATCCCGATGATGACCGTGGTCAACTATTCGGTGCAGGACATCTTCGACCAGTCCAGCCGCTACTTCGTCGGCGCCGACTGGTACAAGCAAGTGCTGCTCGATCCGCGTTTGCACGACTCATTGCTGCGCCAGTTCATCTATTCGGCGTGCGTGTTGCTGATTGAAATTCCGCTGGGTATTGCCGTTGCGCTGACGATGCCAACCAAGGGCCGCTGGTCGTCGGTGGTGCTGATCATTCTGGCGATTCCGCTGCTGATCCCGTGGAACGTGGTCGGCACCATCTGGCAGATTTTCGGCCGTGCCGACATCGGTCTACTGGGTTCGAGCCTCAACGCGATGGGCATCAGCTACAACTACGCGGCAAACACCATGGACGCCTGGGTGACGGTGCTGGTGATGGACGTCTGGCACTGGACTTCATTGGTGGCGCTGCTGTGTTTCTCCGGTTTGCGCGCGATTCCCGACGTGTATTACCAGGCCGCGCGGATCGACCGCGCCTCGGCCTGGGCGGTGTTCAGGCACATTCAGTTGCCCAAGCTGAAGAGCGTGCTGCTGATCGCGGTGATGCTGCGCTTCATGGACAGCTTCATGATTTACACCGAGCCGTTCGTGCTCACCGGCGGCGGGCCGGGCAACGCCACGACTTTCTTGAGTCAGACGCTGACCCAGATGGCCGTAGGGCAATTCGACCTCGGTCCGGCAGCGGCGTTTTCGCTGGTGTACTTCCTGATCATCCTGTTGGTGTCCTGGCTGTTCTACACCGCCATGACGCACTCCGACGCCAACCGCTGAGGCCCGGCCATGAGCAAAAGAAAGCTTATTCCGTTGCTGGTGTACATCCTGTTCCTGCTGGTGCCCATCTATTGGCTGCTGAACATGTCGTTCAAGAGCAACACCGAAATCCTTGGCGGCCTTACGCTTTTCCCACAGGACTTCACGCTGGCGAACTACAAGGTGATCTTTACCGATCCGAGCTGGTACACCGGTTATCTGAACTCGCTGTATTACGTGAGTTTGAACACGGTGATTTCCCTGAGTGTGGCGTTGCCGGCAGCCTATGCGTTTTCGCGTTATCGCTTTCTTGGTGACAAGCACCTGTTCTTCTGGCTGCTGACCAACCGCATGGCGCCGCCGGCGGTGTTTCTGCTGCCGTTCTTCCAGTTGTATTCGTCGATTGGCCTGTTCGACACGCATATCGCCGTGGCCTTGGCGCACTGCCTGTTTAACGTGCCATTGGCGGTGTGGATTCTCGAAGGCTTCATGTCCGGTGTGCCCAAGGAAATCGACGAAACTGCCTACATCGACGGCTACAGTTTTCCCAAGTTCTTCGTAAAGATTTTCATCCCGCTGATCGGTTCCGGCATTGGCGTCACGGCGTTTTTCTGCTTCATGTTTTCCTGGGTCGAATTGCTGCTCGCGCGCACGTTGACCTCGGTAAACGCCAAGCCGATTGCGGCGGTGATGACGCGTACGGTGTCCGCTTCGGGCATCGACTGGGGCGTGCTGGCAGCGGCGGGGGTGTTGACCATCCTGCCGGGCATGCTGGTGATCTGGTTTGTTCGCAACCACGTGGCCAAGGGCTTTGCCCTCGGTCGGGTCTGAGGAGCTGATGATGGAATGGATGAGCTGGACCACGCCTACCGCAGCATTCTTCATCGTCATCGGCCTGATTCTGGTCGGCATGACGACGTGGGAATTGCGCTCGCCGAGCATCCTGCGGCGAGGTTTTCTGCCGATTGCCACCACCCGTGGTGATCGTTTGTTTATCGGTCTTCTCGGCAGCGCCTACCTGCATTTGCTGGTGATTGGCGCCACCGACTGGAGCATCTGGGTGGCGTCCGCGTTGTCCCTGGTGTGGCTGTTGGCTGTGATGCGTTGGGGCTAGTCGAGTCGTTCGGCAACGCGGCTCCACAACTTAAACAGGAGGTCTCTATGTTCGACAAAAACAATAAGCTGCGACATAGCATTTCATTGGCAGCCATGCTGGCACTCAGCGGTTTGAGCGCCGCCGCGTGGGCGGATGCCTACGAAGACGCGGCGAAAAAATGGATCGGCAGTGAATTCAAACCGTCGACCCTGACGGCCGAGCAGCAACTCGAAGAGTTGAAGTGGTTCATCAAAGCGGCCGAGCCGTTTCGCGGCATGGACATCAAGGTCGTTTCCGAGACCCTGACCACCCACGAGTACGAGTCGAAAGTGCTGGCCAAGGCGTTCAGCGAAATCACCGGGATCAAGCTCACCCACGACCTGCTGCAAGAAGGCGACGTGGTCGAGAAAATGCAGACGGTGATGCAGTCGGACAAGAATATCTATGACGGCTGGGTCAACGACTCGGACCTGATCGGTACGCACTTTCGCTACGGCAAGACCGAATCGATCACCGACCTGATGGCCAACGAAGGCAAGAACTTCACCTCGCCAACCCTCGACATCAAGGACTTCATCGGCATCTCGTTCACCACCGCGCCGGACGGCAAGATCTATCAACTTCCCGACCAGCAATTCGCCAACCTCTATTGGTTCCGCGCCGACTGGTTCGAACGCGCCGATCTGAAAGCCAAGTTCAAGGAAAAGTACGGCTACGAATTGGGCGTGCCGGTGAACTGGTCGGCTTATGAAGACATCGCCAAATTCTTCAGCGAAGACGTCAAGGAGATCGACGGTAAACGCGTTTACGGGCACATGGACTACGGCAAGAAAGACCCGTCGCTGGGCTGGCGTTTCACCGATGCCTGGTTCTCCATGGCCGGTGGCGGCGACAAAGGCTTGCCCAACGGTTTGCCGGTGGACGAGTGGGGGATTCGCGTCGAGGACTGCCACCCGGTCGGCTCCAGCGTGACCCGTGGCGGCGACACCAACGGTCCCGCCGCCGTGTTCGCCACCACCAAATATGTCGACTGGCTGAAGAAGTACGCGCCACCGGAAGCGGCGGGCATGACCTTCTCCGAATCCGGTCCGGTGCCGTCGCAGGGCAACATTGCGCAGCAAATCTTCTGGTACACCGCGTTCACCGCCGACATGACCAAGCCGGGCCTGCCGGTGGTCAACGCCGACGGCACGCCGAAATGGCGGATGGCGCCATCGCCACGCGGGCCGTATTGGGAAGAGGGCATGAAGCTTGGTTATCAGGACGTGGGCTCGTGGACGTTCATGAAGTCCACACCTGAGAAACAGAAGCTCGCGGCGTGGCTGTATGCGCAGTTTGTGACCTCGAAAACCGTGTCGCTAAAGAAAACCATCGTTGGTTTGACGCCGATTCGCGAGTCGGACATCAACTCGCAAGCGATGACTGACCTGGCGCCGAAACTTGGCGGTCTGGTCGAGTTCTATCGCAGCCCGGCCCGCGTGCAATGGACCCCGACCGGCACCAACGTGCCGGACTATCCGCGTCTGGCGCAACTGTGGTGGAGCCACATCGCCGAAGCGGCGAGCGGCGAGAAAACTCCACAACAGGCGCTGGATGGCTTGGCCAAGGATCAGGACGCAATCATGACGCGCCTCGAACGCTCCAAGGCCCAAGCCACTTGCGCACCAAAAATGAACCCGGAGCGGGATGCTCAGTACTGGTTTGATCAACCGGGTGCACCGAAACCGAAACTGGCTAACGAGAAGCCGAAGGGCGAGACCGTGAGCTACAACGAACTGCTGAAATCGTGGGCGGATGCGCGTAAGTAAAAGCTGAAATGTGAAAGGCGAACGGCACCGGAAGGTGCCGTTTTCTTTCGCGCCTGATCTACCGTAATCGCGAGCAGGCAAGCGATCCCACAGATTGCAGTGGTGTTCACAAAACTCAAAAACGCTCTGCCCACTGCAGCAGCTACTAAAGGGCGTCGGTCAATGTCAGCTTCATGCTTGAGTTTCTTCAAAGGTATCAAGCATGGCGTCAGGCAATGGCGAATCGAAATCTTCAGGCAGCACCAACTTGCCTTTCATAGCGCCAATTCGTGGTGTGCCGGTTTTTCCTGTGTGAGCGAGAAGGCGCTGCGCCCGACCTTGGACTGCCAGAGTCTCGATTCCTGCAACTAACTCACAAAACATGTCTCTGCTCATAGTGCCCCCCATCGTTCTTCTACCTGCAAAGACCTTCACCATAGAACTACTCACTCAAGGCTGGCTGTAGGACGAAGCGGATGTTAGGGCGGGAGCTTTCGGAGTTTGTGCGGAGACGAGAGCGTATCGGTAAGAAATCGTACAAAACTCCCGATTCCCATTCTGACATTCAACATGGATATCGCCTGATCCGACGCTTTCGCGAGCAAGCTCGCGAAGGCTGAGTATCAGGCAGTGCAGATGTTGAAGAACCCACCGCCATCGCGAGCAGGCGAAGGCCTACAGGTTTCAGTGGTGCCCACAAAACCAAATCACTGTGGGAGCTTGCTTGCAAGCGATGGGGCCATTGGTGTCACCGCAGGAAACCCAAGCCGGAACACGGTCAACGCCCCCGGCAAGCTTTTAACTTCCGCCACACCCTGATGCAGGCTCATGATCGAGCGCACGATCGCCAGGCCCAACCCGGTGCTGCCCTGCGAGCGCGAGCGGCTGCTGTCGACGCGGTAGAAACGGTCGAACAGATGTGGCAGGTGTTGCGCCTCAATCCCGGCACCGGGGTTGCTGACCAGCAGCGACGCCTGCGCTGCACTCTGCTCAATCAGCAACGTCACGGTTTTCCCGTTGGGGCAGTGCCGCAAAGCATTCGACAACAAATTGGAAATCGCCCGCTGAATCATCAGCCGATCACCCAGCACCGTCGCGCTCCCGACCACGTTCAAATGAATGCCCTTATCCTGCGCCGACAACGAAAACATCTCCGCCACTTTCGTCACTTCAACCTCCAGCGCCACCGATTCAAACGGCGCCAGCGCCGACGGATGACTCACCTGCGCCAGAAACAACATGTCCGACACTATCCGCGCTACACGTTCCAGTTCTTCGGTGCATGACACCAGCACATCCTTGTATTCCTCCACCGAGCGCTCGCGGGACAAGGTCACCTGCGCCTTGCCCATCAGGTTATTGATCGGCGTGCGTAACTCATGGGCCAGATCATCAGAAAACTGCGACAACTGCTGCACCCCGGCATCCAGCCGATGCAGCATGAAGTTGATGCCGTGCGCCAGTTCGCTCAGCTCCTGTGGCATGTCCACCACCGACAGCCGATGATCGAGATCCTGGGTCGAGACCATCGCCGCGACTTTGCGAAACTCGCGCATCGGCGCCAGTCCGCGTTGCACCGCGCCCCACGCCGTGAGGCCGATGAACACCAGCAACAGCGGCAAGGCAATCAGCGTCGAGCGCAAGTAGGCGCTGAGCAACGCCTCATCGTGGGCGTTATCCACCGACAACAGCACTGGCACGCTGTTGCCGTCCTTGAGGCGAATCAGTTTGGAGGCGGTGAGGAATTTCTTCCCGTCAGTGTCGGTGCTGTCGCTGTAGGCCAACTGATCTGTGGTCGCGCGAACTGCCTTCAATTCAACCCGTGGATCGGCCAGGCCAGAGCCGGATTTGAGCAGCGACGAGCGTTGATTGAGGCGGTCGTAAATGGTCAGCGTGAGGTTGTCGTGGCCCATTACCTGATCGAGCAAAATATGCGGTTTACCGCTGATTTCGTTGGCGTCGACGTACAGCGACAGGCTGTGTTCGACCTGTTGCATTTTCTTTTCAAGGCTGTCTCTGGAAAGCGCATTCAGTTCATGGGTCAGGGCGAAATAAGCGAGGATCGCCAGAAACACCACCAGCAGCGCACCGAGAATACTCACCGTCAAACCCAGGCGCATCGACAGGCTGGCGGGCTTCATTCGCGCGCCTCCAGCACATAGCCGACGCCGCGCAGGGTGTGAATCAATTTGCTGTCGAACGGCTCATCGATCTTCGCCCGCAACCGCCGGATCGACACCTCGACAACGTTGGTGTCGCAGTCGAAATTCATGTCCCACACCAGCGAGATGATTTGCGTGCGGGTCAGCACTTCGCCGGACTGGCGCATGAGCAGATGCAGCAGGGCGAATTCCTTGGTGGTCAGGTCAATACGCTGCTCGCCGCGAAACGCGCGATGACGGCCCGGGTCGAGTTCCAGATCGGCGACTTTCAGCACTTGCGGCACCGGGATGTTTTCGCTGCGGCGCATCAGTGTGCGCACCCGTGCCAGCAGCTCGGGGAATTCGAACGGCTTGACCAGATAATCGTCGGCGCCCAGATCCAGCCCGCGAATCTTGTCGGCCAGACGCCCGCGCGCGGTGAGCATCATCACTCGCGTGGAGTGAGTGCGGCGCAGTTGCTCCAGCACGCCCCAGCCGTCGAGTTCTGGCAGATTGACGTCGAGAATGATCAGGTCATAAACCTGTTGTTGCGCCAGATGCAGGCCGTCGGCGCCAGTGGCGGCGCGGTCGACGATATAACCACTTTCGGTCAAACCCTGATGCAAGTATTCGGCAGCTTTAAGCTCGTCCTCGATCACAAGGATTCGCATGATCTATCACCACTTTTATTTAATGGATATTTAATTAAGGGTGGCCGGGAAAGTTATTGTTTTTGTAGGGACTTCCGGGTGGAGTCAATAACTGAGTGACGTGCACGGTAAACGCTGTAGTGGCTACAGGGTCAACGTTTGACCTCTTTAATTCGGCCATCTGCGACAGCCTGTCGCAGCAGGGAGGTGCAAATAGCTATGTGTTGCGTTCAGGCAAGTGCTGTTGGGCGGATAACTTCGGCGTATTTGTTTCCATGTATTGCATAGTTGCGTTGCGTACTGCGCATGCTAGAGCAAAACAACTTCCTGCAACCGTGGATAACGGATTTGTAATGTTCCAGTCACCTTGTCGATAAGTTCAAAACCCTACCGTGGCGGCATCAAAGATTCTTGATTAAAGGAAGTCTTCCATTGCCCGGTTTAACAGAACTGACGGCGCGATCACGCCTGAAAAAAATAGCCAGCGGCATTCTGTTGTTGGCCAGCACCAGCCTTGCCAGTGCCTCGACCCTGACCCTCGAACAAGCCCTGCAATCGGCATTCGCCGGCAACCCGGATCTGGCCGCTGCCCAATGGGAAATCGGCATCGCCGAGGGTGACCGCAAACAGGCTGGCCTGATCCCCAACCCCGAACTGTCATGGGAGGCCGAGGACACCCGCCGCGAATCCCGCACCACCACGGTGATGCTCAGCCAGCCGATCGAACTGGGTGGCAAACGTGGCGCGCGCATTGACGTCGCCAGCCGCGCGCAGGACGCCGCCGGCATCGAGCTGGAGCGCAAGCGCAATGCCTTGCGCGCCGACGTCATTCAGGCGTTCAACGGCGCCCAAACCGCGCAACAGCGCTTGCAGTTGTCCCGCCAATCCATGCAACTGGCCGAGCACGGTTTGCGCGTGGCACAAGGTCGAATCGAGGCCGGCAAATCCTCACCTGTCGAAGGCACGCGAGCACAGGTGCAGCTCTCGGAAGTACGCCTGGAACTGAGCCGCGCCGAACGCGATCAGGCCAACGCCTATCAACAATTGGCGCAGGTCATGGGCGCACCGTTGCCGACCTCGACAAATGTACAAGCAGCCACGCAAAGCCTCGCTGCCGTACCCCCACCGACCCGCTTGCTCGAGCGTCTGAACGAGACTGCCGAACTGCGTCTGGCCAAGTTGCAGATCGATCAGCGCGAAGCATCGCTGGGCCTGGAAAAGTCCCAGCGCATTCCCGACCTCACCGTGAGCATCGGCAGCCAATACAGCGAAACCGAGCGCGAGCGGGTCAACGTGGTCGGGCTGTCGATGCCGATTCCGCTGTTCAACCGCAATCAGGGCAACGTGCTCGCGGCCGCGCGCCGAACCGATCAGGCGCGGGATCTGCGCAACGCCACCGAGCTGCGATTGCGCACGGAAGTCCAGACCAGCCTTGAGCAATGGCAGACCGCCAACGGCGAAGTCACTGCGTTCAACCAGACCATCCTGCCCGCCGCGCAAAGTGCGGTCGACAGCGCCACGCGCGGATTCGAAATGGGCAAGTTCGGCTTCCTCGATGTGCTCGATGCGCAACGAACATTGATCAGCGCTCGTAGCCAGTACATCCAGGCTGTCAGCGAAGCCACCGACGCCCGCGTACGCATCGAACGGATCTTCGGCGACCTCAGCGTCAGCCGTTGAATTTCACCTTTCAGACAACTGCGCGATGGCTCGGCGCAGAGGAGTTTCCATGGATAAAAAATTGATGATTGTCGCGGTGGCGACGTTGGCGCTGGGCATTGGTATCGGCTCGCAGTGGTCAGGTAACGCAAGCATCGACGCGCATGCCGACGAGACTTCTGAGCATGCCGATCACGCCGAAGAGGGTGCAGCGGCTGACCATGCCGAAGAGGGACACATCGAATTGAGTGCGGAGCAGATCAGTGCTGCCGGCATTCAACTGGCCGAGGCAAAACCGCAAAACATCAGCCGCGGCCTGCCGTTCCCCGGCGAAGTACGCTTCGACGAAGACCGCACCGCCCACGTTGTACCGCGCGTTCCGGGCGTGGTCGAGACGGTGGCGGTCAACCTCGGGCAGACGGTGAAGAAGGGTCAGTTGCTGGCGGTGATCGCCAGTCAGCAGATATCTGATCAACGCAGTGAGCAAGCTGCCGCGCAACGTCGTTTGGCCTTGGCGCGCACCACCTATGAGCGCGAGAAAAAGCTCTGGCAGGACAAGATCTCCGCCGAGCAGGATTTCCTCCAGGCGCGCCAGGCACTGCAAGAAGCCGAAATCGCCGTGAGCAATGCGCGGCAAAAGATCAGCGTGCTCAGCGGCAGCGTGGTCGCCACTGGCGGCAACCGCTACGAATTGCGCGCACCGTTCGACGGCGTGGTGGTGGAGAAACACCTGACGCCGGGCGAGGTCGTTGATGAAAGTACAGCGGCGTTCACCCTCTCGGATCTGTCGCGAGTGTGGGTGACGTTCGGCGTGTCACCGAAGGATCTGAACAAGGTTCAAGTAGGCAAAGCGGTCACCGTCAGCGCCCCGGAACTCAACGCAGAAGTGGTCGGCAGCGTGGCTTACGTCGGCAGCTTGCTCGGCGAACAAACCCGCACCGCGACCGTCCGCGTCACCCTGGAAAACCCACAAGGCTCGTGGCGCCCCGGTCTGTTCGTCACCGCGCTGGTGGCGACCGACAGTCGCGAAGCGAAAGTCGCCGTACCGGAATCTGCGATCCAGACCGTCGAGGACAAATCCACGGTGTTCGTGCGTACCGACGACGGTTTCGAAGCGCGCGCGGTTGAGCTGGGCAGCCGCGCCGCCGGCCATGTGGAAATCACACAAGGGCTGGAACCGGGCGCGCAAGTCGCCAGCGCCGGCAGCTTCGTCCTCAAGTCGGAGCTGGGCAAAGCCTCAGCCGAGCACAGCCACTGATCCGGAAGAATCCCATGTTCGAACGCCTGATCCAGTTTGCCATCGAGCAGCGCATCATCGTGCTGCTCGCCGTTCTGCTCATGGCCGGCCTCGGCATCGCCAGTTATCAAAAACTGCCGATCGACGCCGTGCCCGACATCACCAACGTCCAGGTGCAAATCAACACCGGCGCCGCCGGGTTCTCGCCGCTGGAAACCGAGCAGCGCATCACCTTTCCGATTGAAACCGCGATGGCCGGTTTGCCGGCACTTGAACAGACCCGTTCGCTGTCGCGCTCGGGCCTGTCGCAAGTCACGGTGATCTTCAAGGACGGCACCGACCTGTTCTTCGCCCGGCAATTGGTCAACGAGCGTCTGCAGATCGCCAAGGAGCAATTGCCCGAAGGCGCCGAAGCGGTGATGGGGCCGATTTCCACCGGCCTCGGCGAGATCTTTTTATGGACAGTGGAAGCCAAGGAGGGCGCACTCAAGGACGACGGCACAGCCTACACGCCGACCGACCTGCGGGTGATTCAGGACTGGATCATCAAGCCGCAATTGCGCAACGTGCCGGGCGTGGCCGAGATCAACACCATCGGCGGTTTCGCCAAGGAATATCAGATCGCTCCGGACCCGAAACGCCTGGCCGCGTACAAGCTGACCCTCACCGATCTGGTCACCGCGCTGGAGCGCAACAACGCCAACGTCGGCGCCGGTTACATCGAGCGCAGCGGCGAGCAATTGCTGATTCGCGCGCCTGGGCAAGTGGCGAGCACCGAGGACATCGCCAATATTGTCATGGCCAACGTTGACGGCACGCCGATCCGGGTGAAGAACGTCGCCAGCGTGGAAATCGGCCGCGAACTGCGCAGCGGCGCGGCCACGGAAAACGGGGCTGAAGTGGTGCTCGGCACGGTGTTCATGTTGATCGGCGAGAACAGCCGCACAGTCTCGCAAGCGGTCGCCAGCAAACTCGAACAAATCAACAAATCCTTGCCGCAAGGCGTGATCGCCGTGCCGGTGTACGACCGCACGCACCTGGTCGATAAAGCCATCGCCACGGTGAAAAAGAACCTCATCGAAGGCGCGATTCTGGTGATCGCGATTCTGTTTCTGTTCCTCGGCAACATCCGCGCGGCGCTGATTACGGCGATGGTGATTCCGCTGTCGATGCTGTTCACCTTTACTGGCATGTTCAGCAACAAGGTCAGTGCCAACTTGATGAGCCTCGGCGCGCTGGACTTCGGCATCATCGTCGACGGCGCGGTGGTGATCGTTGAAAACACCCTGCGTCGACTGGCCCATGCGCAGCAGCATCACGGACGTTTGCTGACCCGTGCCGAGCGTTTCAAGGAAGTCTTTGCCGCAGCGAAAGAGGCGCGGCGACCGCTGATTTTCGGCCAGTTGATCATCATGGTGGTGTACCTGCCGATCTTCGCGTTGAGTGGTGTCGAAGGGAAAATGTTTCACCCGATGGCGTTTACCGTGGTCATCGCTTTGCTTGGCGCGATGCTGTTGTCGGTGACCTTTGTGCCGGCGGCGATTGCGCTGTTCGTCACGGGCAAGGTCAAGGAAGAAGAGGGCGCGGTGATGCGTGGCGCACGTCGCGTTTATGCGCCGGCGCTGGCCTGGGTCATGTCCCATCGCGCAATCGCAGTGGGCGCGGCGTTGGGTGTGATTGTGCTCAGCGGTATGCTCACCAGTCGCATGGGCAGCGAGTTTGTGCCGAGCCTCAGCGAAGGGGATTTTGCCCTGCAAGCGCTGCGCGTGCCGGGCACTAGCCTGACGCAATCGGTGGATATGCAGCAGCGCCTGGAGACGTTGATTCTGGCGAAAGTGCCGGAAGTCGAGCGCGTGTTTGCCCGCACAGGCACGGCCGAAATCGCCTCGGATCCGATGCCGCCGAACATCTCTGACAGCTACGTGATGCTCAAACCCAAGGACCAGTGGCCGGACCCAGGCAAGTCCCGCGAAACCCTGATGGCCGAACTGCAAGCCGCCGCCGCGACGCTGCCGGGCAGCAACTATGAACTGTCGCAGCCGATCCAGTTGCGTTTCAACGAGCTGATCTCCGGCGTGCGCAGCGACGTCGCGGTCAAGGTGTTTGGTGATGACATGGACGTGCTCAACGCCACCGCTGCGAAAATCGCTGCTGCCATGCAGAAGGTCAACGGCGCATCCGAAGTGAAGGTCGAGCAGACTACCGGGTTGCCGGTGCTGACCATCAACATCGATCGCGATAAAGCCGCGCGTTACGGACTCAACGTCGGTGATGTGCAGGACACCATTGCCGTTGCGGTCGGCGGGCGTCAGGCCGGGACGTTGTATGAGGGTGATCGGCGTTTCGATATGGTCGTGCGCCTGTCCGATGCCATGCGCAAGGACATCGACGGCTTGTCGGCACTGCTGATCCCAGTGCCGGCACTGAGTGGCGCTGCGAATCAGATCGGCTTCATCGCGCTGCAAGACGTCGCCAGCCTCGACCTGGTGCTCGGGCCGAATCAGGTCAGCCGCGAGAACGGCAAGCGACTGGTGATCGTCAGTGCCAACGTGCGCGGGCGTGATATCGGCTCATTTGTCAGCGAGGCCGGCGAAGTGATCGAACGTGACGTGCAGGTCCCTGCCGGTTACTGGACCAGTTGGGGCGGGCAGTTCGAGCAACTGCAATCGGCGGCCAAGCGCTTGCAGATTGTGGTGCCGGTGGCGTTGCTGTTGGTGTTCGGGTTGTTGTTCATGATGTTCAACAACCTGAAGGATGGCTTGCTGGTGTTTACCGGGATTCCGTTTGCGCTGACTGGCGGGGTGATGGCGTTGTGGTTGCGGGATATTCCGCTGTCGATTTCGGCGGGGGTCGGGTTTATCGCGTTGTCCGGGGTGGCGGTGTTGAACGGCTTGGTGATGATTGCGTTTATTCGTAATTTGCGTGAGGAGGGGCGGTCGCTTTCGGACGCCATTCACGAAGGTGCTCTCACTCGTTTGCGGCCAGTGTTAATGACAGCACTGGTGGCGTCGCTGGGCTTCATCCCGATGGCGCTTGCGACCGGCACCGGCGCGGAGGTGCAGCGTCCGCTGGCGACCGTGGTGATCGGCGGGATTCTGTCTTCCACGATCCTCACGCTGCTGATCTTGCCGGCGCTATACCAACTTGCCCATCGCCGGGATGAGGACGCCGTTCCAACTAAATAGGTAATCCCCTCTGTAGGAGTGAGCCTGCTCGCGATAGCGGTCTATCAGTCAGATCTACATTGACTGACCCACCGCTATCGCGAGCAGGCTCACTCCTACAGGTTTTGTGTTCGACTTCAGGAGAGTGCCGGGCACATAACGGATATGTAATTTCCCCGCCACCGTCACGATAGGTTCGGATTGTTACCTTGATCCCGTCAGTTACTTAAACGAGGAATCAACGATGAAACTTACCCAACTCACTGCCTTCGCAGCCGCTCTGGCGATCTCTTCCGTAGCGTTGGCAGAAGGCGGCGGCGACCGCACATTCGAGCGGATGATGACCAGCAACGACCGCTCCATGGAACGGTTCGTCGCCAAGGAAAAAGCCGCCGGCAACCCGGTTGTCGTCACTGACAAGAAAGACGACAAAACCCGCGACCTGTAAGCCTGCAGCACCTGAACAAGCCCTTCATCGCGCATCGATGCCGGGCTTTTTTTTCAAGCCGGGACGGGAAGGAAATGGATATGAACATGCTCAAGTGGATCGCGTTCGTCGGCGTAATGGCGATGTCTGCGAATGTGCTGGCCGAAGGCGGTGGTGACCGCACCTTTGAACGCGCGCTCAGCGCCAACAGCAAAGCCATGGAACAGTACGCCGCCAACCAGGGCAAAGCGCCGCCGGTGGTGAAGGATTACGAATACGGAATGAAGCTGGACGTGGTCAAAGTGGTGAGCGTGGTGAAGCCGCAGGCGGCGTGCAAAGTGGTGCCCACCGCGATGACCTACGAGGACTCCAAAGGTCTGCTCAATACCATCAAGTACAACGTGATGGGCGTGTGTCGAAACGGCGGGAGCTGAATCCTTCACGGCGAAACGCGGTCCCGTGTAGGAGCTGCCGAAGGCTGCGATCTTTTGACTTTGATTTTCAAGATCAAGATCAAGATCAAAAGATCGCAGCCTTCGGCAGCTCCTACAGGGGCCGAATTGCAATACCACGCTGCGTATTTCAATTCGTAATGTTTAAGTGTTGTGTGAGAAGTGCGGAACCTTCCCACAATGTTTTCAGGTTGTCCGTCGGACGTCAGCTCTCTAGCCTGTGTGGGTCGCTGCCAATTCAGCGATCGGGATTGGAACCCTGCGGATCAACTGAAGCAAGACGCACTGTTCATGACGTATGCTTGCGCACTTTCATGTGTGCACTCCGTTATGGCGGCTGTGCGCGGGAGACTTCGAGTCTGTCGGGTTTGCTCAGTTGCCCGGGTTCCAACCTGCGTACAGCTGCCACCCTTTCGCGTGGAACCGAAAGGGCCAGCTCCACCTTCAAGCTGAGTAAAACATTATGAAAAAGCCAACCCCGAATCCCCCCGAAACAGACGCCATCCCCGACGCCAACTCAACATCGCCTTACGCCTCCGTCGACACCCGAAAACTCCACGAAGCCGCCGACCGCGCCCTCGATTTCTACCTCAAACCGTCGACCGCCATCATGTCCGCACCGTACATCCCCAACCAGATGTTCCTGGTCAATCCCAAAGCCGACACCGAATCATTACTGGCCAACGCCAGCGAATCCCTGGTCTCGGCCACGGTGATGCTCGGTGACTTCGTCGCGCTTCTGGGCGGCACCCATCGCAAGACCCTGCTCGGCATCGCGCAGGTGGTCATGCTTGGCGAACTGGCGGTGAACAAGGCACTGGATAACGTAGATCCAAACGCGTAGTTATCAATGGCCAGTTTTTAACAGTTGTTTTTGCGTTGACCTCAAAATCCTGCCCCCTCACCCCAGCCCTCTCCCCCGAGGGGGCGAGGGGGAAGGGAGCGGATCTTCAAGCCATTCAAAACCAGAGTACGCCTCGGTTTTTCAGGTCGATGTATCTTCAACAACCAGCTCGGTCAGTCCCCTCTCACCCATGGGGCGAGGGGGAAGGGCGCAGGCTTTCAAGCCATTCAAAACCAGAGTACGCCTCGGTTTTTCAGGTCGATGTATCTTCGACAACCAACTCGGTCAGTCCCCTCTCCTCCAGGGTGAAAGGGAGCGGATCTTCAAGCCATTCAAAACCAGAGTACGCCTCGGTTTTTCAGGTCGATGTATCTTCAACAGCCAACTCGGTCAGTCCCCTCTACCTCTGGGAGAGGGTGAGGGCCGGGCCTGAACCTGGAATACATAACCACGGCAAAACGCAAAGCAAAAAAAAGCGCCCCGAAGGACGCCAAAAGATTCACCTCTTACCAAAGGAGCAAGGAGCTTCTAAAGGTGAATTTGCATCAACCGCGCAATCAAAGAATCGCCAGCGGATACTCGACAATCACCCGCACTTCATCCAGATCCGACTCGAACGCCGTGGCGCGGGTTGTGGCTTGGCGCAAGCGCAGTGACAGGTCTTTCATCGAACCGCTTTGCACCACGTATTTGACTTCGATATCGCGCTCCCAACGTTTCTGATCGGTCAGCGGATTGCCCTCGGCATCGCGGCGCATATACACGGCGTTAGCGTTGGAATAATCAGCGTCGGTGCCGCGTGCGTAACGGGTCATGAACGACAGACCGGGTACGCCATAAGTGCTCATGTCGAGGTCATAGCGCACCATCCACGAACGCTCTTTCGGCGAGTTGAAGTCGCTGTACTGGATCGAGTTGTCGAGGAAGATCGAATCGGACTGGCGCAGGTAATCGAAGTCGTCATTGCCGTTGTTGCGCTGGTGGGAGAGGGCGACGGAGTGGGCACCAAGCTTGACGCCAACGCGGCCGCTCCAGATGTTGTTGTCGAACTCGCCGAGCAGTTGTTTGCCCTCGTCGACGGCCTTGTAATAGTTCAGGCCACCGAACAGTGAAAGGTCATCGGACAGCGGATAGGTCCAGGCGGTGCCTGCGTAGTACTGATTCCACGCATCCTTGAGACGGCTGGAATAGAGGCTGAAACTGAGGTTTTTGTTCAGCACATAATCACCGCCGCCATACGCGATCCACGGCGAATTGACCGGGCCTGCGTAGAAGGTCGCGAAGTTCTCGCGCATGTCGCTGGACACCGGTTGGCTCATCGCGTGCAACCGACCGCCCAGCACCGACAGACCTTCAATGCTGGTGTTGCTCGCTGTCACCCCGCGAAAACTTTCCGGCAACAAGCGCGAGTCACCCGCCGCAACCACCGGGTTGACCGGGAAAACATCACCGACCTTGATCACCGTATCGAACGCCCGCACTTTCGCGGCGCCGCCGACCTTGGTGTATTCGTCCCGCGCTTCGCCGTCGCTGTTGACCGGCAACACATCAAACGAACTGCGCCCGCCATTACGGCCGTCACCGGTGTCGAGTTTCAGTCCGATCATCGCAAACGCATCAACCCCGACCCCGACGGTGCCTTGGGTGAAACCGGATTCGAACTTGCTGATCACGGCATGCGCCCAAGCCTCGGAATAACCGTTGCCGGTGGGGCTGGACTGACCATTGCGATGATCACGATTGAAGTAGAAATTGCGGTTGAGCAGCGTAAGGCTGCTGCCTTCGACAAAGCCTTCGGGTTTGTCTTCTGCAAACACCATGGACGGCCCGGCGCCGACCACCGCCGCTAAAGCGGCCATCGATATTTTTGTAGGGTTAACCATCAAACACTCCTTGGGTTCGGCAGAACGGGAACGTGCTTCGGCGTGGGTTTTATTGTTCGGCGGGGCAGGGCCCGCCGGCATGGTCGCCGGGTGACATCGTTGCAAACTGCGGATAACGTCGAGGTGATGGGGGAATTACAATTTCGTCATGTGGTTATATGGATTGAGTGAACGCCACACAAACCTGTGGGAGCGAGCTTGCTCTGGGCGGCGTTCCGACGAAAGCGGAGTGTCAGCCAATCAAGATGTTGAAAGTGTCTACGCCTTCGCGAGCAGGCTCGCTCCCACAAGTGGTCTGAGGTGTACCTGAGTGTTGGGAACGACACACAATCTGTAGGAGTGAGCCTGCTCGCGAAAGCGGAGTGCCAGGCTCTGAAGAGGGTTGATGTGCCGACGCTTTCGTCGGAACGCCGCCCGGAGCAGGCTCGCTCCCACAGTAATCCGGATGATTCTGATAGATCACATGTGAGCGGATGTGGCTTTTATCTTTCGAAGGTATCCAGCAAGCCATGTGATACAGATGCATCAATTTCGGCGGGAAGTATGAGTTTGCCTTTCATGGCGCCGATCCGTGTTACCCGGGTCTTCTTCAAGGTGATTTTGCCTTGGCGTTCTTCGGCTAACGCATCAAGGCCATTCATCAATTCTGAATAAATATCCCGCTTCATGGTTCGTGGATCTCCACTTGATATGTGATCCCCGAATTTAACGAAAAATGTCTTCTACGGAATGTCAGCCATTGCTCAGGGGTTTGCAGGCAAATTCCTAAAAAGGGGAGGGCGTTGAGATCAAAAGACCTCAGTCTTCGGCATCTCATAAAGGCTGTGATCTTTTGACGGTAACTCTACAAAACGAAACTGGCACTCGAAGGTGCCGTTTTGCGTAGCTAGTAGACTTTTGTGCTTCTACGTTACTTGCGATCCAGCGCTATTTCTTTACGGTTAATGACTTTCTCGTTCACGACGCGACGTACAACCGGAACAGAAGGTTTATGGGGAGGTGTCGGTCTGGTCGCGTCCTCAGGTTTTGATTGGCCATTTGTGTTGTTCATTTCTGATTTCCGCTGGAGTTTTATTTTCTCGTTCCTGAAGACGGACTCGATTTGGATCGATGTCTTTTACGTCGAACAAGATAAGCAAAAAGCCAAATTCTGGCTGTAGGAGGAACCCAACAGTAGGGCGCGAGATTTCGGGGATTTCAGTAGGAAGGGCATAGCATTGGTAAAAGATCCCACAAAAACAAAAACGGCACCCGAAGGTGCCGTTTTTGTTTCTAGCCAGCCAAGCAATCAGCCCGCCAGACCCGCCTGCTGAACCAGTGTCAGCAATGGCTGCGGGTACACACCCAGGAAGAACGCGACCAGGGCGATGGCCAGCAGCATCACGCCGCCTGCCTTCTGTTCCCAGTGCAGCTGGGCGTCGTGGCGACGCAGGTTTGGCTCGATCAGGTACAGGGTGACCATCACGCGCAGGTAGTAGAAGACGCCGATGGCGCTGCCCAGTACCAAGGAGCCGACCAGCCACCATTGGTGCGATTCAACACCGGTAGCGATGATGTAGAACTTGCCGATGAAGCCAGCGGTCAGCGGGATACCCGCCAGTGACAGCATCATCACGGTCAGCACGGCGGTCAGGTACGGACGGCGCCAGAACAGGCCGCGGTATTCGTACAGGGCGTCCGCGTCACGGCCGTTGTACGGCGAGGACATCAGGGTGATCACGCCGAAGGCGCCGAGGCTGGTGATCACATAAGTCACCAGGTACACGCCGATGGCTTCCACCGCCAGACCCTTGCTAGCCACCAGCGCGATCAGCAGGTAGCCGAAGTGCGCGATGGACGAGTAACCGAGCAGACGCTTGAGGTTGCTCTGGGTCAGGGCCAACAGGTTACCGAACAGGATCGAGGCGATCGCGATGACGGTCAGCACGTCGCTCAGGACGCCGCTGCTGGCAGCAGGGGAGATCTGGAACAGACGCACCATCACCGCAAACACCGCAACCTTCGACGCAGTCGCGAGGAACGCAGCCACCGGTGCCGGAGCACCTTCGTAAACGTCCGGCGTCCACAGGTGGAACGGTACCAGCGACAGCTTGAACGCCAGACCGATCAGCATCATGCCCAGGCCCAGTTGTGCCAGCGAGCTAGGCAGGCCAGTCGCAGCCAGAGCCTGACCGATGCCAACGAAGCTCAGCGAACCCGAGTCTGCGTACAGCAGCGCCATACCGAACAACAGGAATGCAGAACCGGCGGCCGACAGCACCATGTATTTGATGCCGGCTTCCAGCGAACGCTTGTTGAAGAAGGCATAAGCCACCAGACCGTAAACCGGCACCGAGAGCAGTTCCAGACCGATGAACAAACCGGCCAGGTGCTGCGCGCTGACCAGAACCAGACCACCGGCGGCGGCCATCAGGATCAGCAGGTACAGTTCTTCACGGTTGCCCGGGTAACCCGAACCGCCATCACCCAAGTAGGCGTGGGCGAGGGTCACACAGGCGAGGGTGGCGACCAGGATCAGCGCCATGTACAGGCAAGCGAAGGTGTCGATTTGCAGCAGTGGAGTCACGGCCAGAGGCGCGACTTTCAGGGCTGGCAGGATCGACAGCAAGGCCAGGTTCAGACCGGCGACCGAGATCAGGAAGGTCTGCGAGTGGTTGCGGCGCCAAGCGATTGCCAGCATCACCACGATAATGGTGAGGCTGGTGATCAACAGTGGCGCAAGCGCAATAAAGTGTTGAATCGTGAATTCCATAGCGCTCTTACCGGGCCGAAGCGAGTTGAGTGAAGGCGGTGCCGAGCCACTGCTGCACGCCATGCATCGTGGCGGCAGAGGTGTCGAGGAACGGTTGCGGGTAGACGCCGAGGTAAACCAGCAGCACCGCAAGGCCCAGCACCATGATCAGTTCGCGAGCGTCCATACCGTGCAGGATCGAATCCGATTTGGACGGACCGAAGTAGGCACGGTGGATCATGATCAGCGAGTAGACCGAACCGAACACCAGACCGGAGGTGGCAATTGCAGTGATCCACGGCCAGCTTGCGAAGGAGCCGATCAGGATCAGGAACTCACCGACAAAGTTACCGGTACCCGGCAAGCCCAGGGATGCGGCTGCGAAGAACAGGCTGATCGCCGGCAGGTAAGCGATACGCGACCACAGACCGCCCATCTCACGCATGTCACGAGTGTGCAGACGCTCGTACAACTGACCGCTGAGGATAAACAGTGCCGCCGCCGACACACCGTGCGCGAGCATCTGGATCACTGCACCTTGCAGGGCCAGTTGGCTGCCGGAGTAGATGCCGATCAACACGAAGCCCATGTGGGAAACGGAAGAGAAGGCGATCAGACGCTTGATGTCGGTTTGTGCGAAAGCGAGGAACGCACCGTAGAAGATCCCGATCAGACCGAGGGTCATGGCAATCGGCGCAAACTCGGCCGAAGCATTCGGGAACAGCGGCAGGGCGAAACGCAGCAGACCGTAAGCAGCGGTTTTCAGCAAGATACCGGCGAGGTCGACGGAACCGGCAGTCGGCGCCTGGGCGTGGGCATCAGGCAACCACGAGTGGAACGGTACGACGGGCAGCTTGACCGCGAAGGCGATGAAGAAGCCGAGCATCAGGATGTACTCGGTGGTCATCGACATCTTGGTTTTCAACAGGTCGGCGTAGTTGAAAGTAATCACGCCGGTGTTGTTGAAGTTGACCAGCACCAGACCGAGGATCGCCACCAACATGATCAGGCCGGAAGCCTGAGTGAAGATGAAGAACTTGGTCGCTGCGTAGATCCGGGTTTTCTTGCCGTCCGAAGAACTGTGACCCCAGAGCGCGATGAGGAAGTACATCGGCACCAGCATCATTTCCCAGAAGAAGAAGAACATGAACAGGTCGAGGGCGAGGAACACGCCGACAACGCCGCCCAGGATCCACATCAGGTTCAGGTGGAAGAAGCCAACGTGACGTTGAATCTCTTTCCACGAGCACAGTACCGAGAGGATACCCAGCAGACCGGTCAGCAGGATCATCAACAGCGACAGGCCGTCGAGGGCCAGGTGCACGTTGATGCCGAAGCGCTGGATCCAGACATGCTTGAACTCAAGCGCCCAGGTCGGATCGGCGCCAGGCGCCGGTGCAAATGAATAGTCACCGTGGGCCCACAGCCAGAGGCCGAGGGCGAGTTCCAGGGTCATGGTCAACAGCGCAATCCAGCGCGGGAGGGTAGCGCCGAAGCGCTCACCCATCCAGCACAGCAGGCCGCCGATGAAGGGGATCAGGATTAGCCAAGGCAGAATCATGACGGGCTCGTTTCCTTTCGCAAATTCGCAAGGTTCATATCAGACCGCTACCAGCACGATGGCGCCAATCACCAGCACGGCACCAGCAGCCATCGAAGCAGCGTACCAACGCAGTTGACCGGTCTCGGTGCGGCTCAGGGCAGTGTGACCACCCTTGGCCATACGCGGGATCAGACCGATGGTCTGGTCGAGCGGGTCTTTGCGCAGGATGTGGCTGATCGCAAGGTACGGCTTGACGAACAGTTTGTCGTAGATCCAGTCGAAGCCCCAGGCGGCGAACCACCAGGCCGAAAGGAAACGGCCGATGCCGCTGTTGGCAATTGCCGTCACGAAGCGACGCTTGCCGAGGAACAGCAGCGCTGCCAGCAGGATACCGGCCAGGGCGATGGCGCCCGAAGCGATTTCCAGACTGTGCTTGGCTTCGCCACCGGCATGGCCAACGCTTTCTGGCAGCACGCCGTGCAGCGGTGGCACGATCATCGCGCCGACGAAAGTCGACAGCACGATCAGCACCGACAGTGGCAGCCAGTGAGCGATACCGTGACCCGCGTGGGCTTCGGTCTTGGCTTCACCGTGGAACGTGATGAAGATCAGGCGGAAGGTGTACAGCGAGGTCATGAACGCGCCGACCAGACCTGCGTAAAGCAGACCGTGGTTGCCGCTGGCGAACGCTTCCCAAAGGATTTCGTCCTTGGAGTAGAAGCCTGCGGTAACCAGTGGCAGAGCGGCCAGGGCGGCACCACCAACGATGAAACTGGCATAGGCCAGTGGCAGTTTCTTCCACAGACCGCCCATTTTGAAGATGTTCTGCTCGTGGTGGCAGGCAACGATCACCGCACCGGAAGCAAGGAACAGCAGGGCCTTGAAGAAGGCGTGGGTCATCAGGTGGAAAATCGCGCCATCCCATGCACCAACGCCCAGCGCCAGGAACATGTAGCCGATCTGGCTCATGGTCGAGTAGGCGAGGATACGTTTGATGTCGGTCTGTACCAGTGCGGCGAAACCGGCCAGAACCAGGGTCACGCCACCAACGATGCCGACCAGGTGGAGGATTTCCGGCGCCAGGGTAAACAGACCGTGGGTACGGGCGATCAGGTAGACACCGGCGGTCACCATGGTCGCGGCGTGGATCAGTGCCGAAACCGGAGTAGGACCGGCCATTGCGTCCGCGAGCCAGGTTTGCAGCGGCAGTTGTGCCGATTTACCTACAGCACCACCCAGCAGCATCAGGGTCGCCAGGGTGATCCAGAAGTCACCGACCTGGAATTTCTGCGGTGCCAGCACCAGCAGTTCCTGGATGTTCAGCGTGCCCACTTGCTGGAACAGGATGAACAGGCCGATGGCCATGAACACGTCGCCGATCCGGGTCACGATGAAGGCCTTGAGTGCGGCGTTACCGTTGTTGCGGTTGCTGTAGTAGAAACCGATCAACAGGTACGAGCACAGGCCCACGCCTTCCCAGCCGAAGTACAGGAACAACAGGTTATCGCCGAGTACCAGGAACAGCATGCTGGCGATAAACAGGTTGGTGTACGAGAAGAAGCGCGAGTAGCCCGCTTCGCCGCGCATGTACCAGGATGCGAACAGGTGGATCAGGAAACCGACGCCAACCACCACGCCGAGCATGGTGATCGACAGGCCGTCGACGTAGAGGGCGAAGTCAGGCTTGAAGCCTTCGACCGCCATCCACTTCCACAGCACCAGGGTGTAGTGACCGCCTTCGGGAGGTGCGACGTTGAATTGCCAGATGACGTAGGCGGCGACGATCGCCGACAAGCCAATGGAACCCACGCCGATCAGTGCCGAGAGGTTTTCCGACCAGCGTCCACGGGAGAACGACAGCAGCAGGAAACCGATCAGAGGGAATACGAAAGTCAGAAAGATAAGATTCATCCGCGCATCTCACTGGCAGCGTCGATATCGAGCGTGTGGAAGCGGCGATACAGTTGCAGCAGGATCGCCAGACCAATACTGGCCTCGGCGGCTGCAAGGCTGATCACCAGGATGAACATGATCTGTCCATCCGGCTGGCCCCAACGGGCGCCAGCAACAATGAACGCTAGTGCAGAGGCGTTCATCATCACTTCCAGACTCATCAACACGAACAAAATGTTGCGGCGGACCATCAGGCCGACCAGACCAAGGCAGAACAGGATGCCGGCGACGGCTAAACCATGTTCGAGAGGGATAGCAGGCATGTCTTACTCCTTCGCCTCGTTACGGCCCAAATGGAACGCCGTGACGGCTGCGGCAAGCAGCAGCATCGAGGCGAGTTCGACCACCAGCAGGTACGGACCGAACAGGCTGATGCCCACGGCTTTCGCGTCTACGGTGGTGTGGCCGATGGCCTGGCCGCTCTGGTGAGCGAACAGCACATACAGCAGTTCGGCCAGCAGCAAGGCGGCGAGAATCACCGGACCGGCCCAGATGCCGGGCTTGAGCCAGACGCGTTCTTGCTGAACCGAGGCCGGGCCGAGGTTCAGCATCATCACCACGAACACGAACAGCACCATGATGGCGCCGGCGTAGGCGATCACTTCCAGCACGCCGGCGAACGGCGCGCCGAGTGCGAAGAAAGTCATGGCCACAGCGATCAACGAGATGATCAGGTAGAGCAGGGCGTGCACAGGGTTGGTGTTGGTGACTACGCGAAGCGTGGACACAACAGCGATACCCGATGCGAAATAGAAAGCGAATTCCATCGTTCTTCCTTAAGGCAGCAAGCTCTTCACGTTGATCGGTTCGGCTTCGTTCTGCGCGGAGCCTTTCGGCTTGCCAGCGATTGCCATACCTGCAACACGATAGAAGTTGTAATCAGGGTTTTTGCCGGGGCCGGAGATCAACAGATCTTCTTTCTCGTACACCAGGTCCTGACGTTTGAACTCGGCCATCTCGAAATCCGGAGTCAGTTGGATCGCGGTGGTCGGACAGGCTTCCTCGCAGAGACCGCAGAAAATGCAGCGCGAGAAGTTGATACGGAAGAAGTCCGGGTACCAGCGACCGTCTTCGGTTTCCGCTTTCTGCAGCGAGATGCAACCCACCGGGCAAGCCACGGCGCACAGGTTGCAGGCAACGCAACGCTCTTCGCCATCGGGGTCGCGGGTCAGGACGATGCGACCACGGTAGCGTGGTGGCAGGTAGACCGCTTCTTCCGGGTATTGCAGGGTGTCGCGCTTGCGGAAGCCATGGCCGAAGACCATGACCAGGCTGCGCAACTGGGTACCAGTACCCTTAACGATGTCGCCAATATATTTGAACATGGGTCAAATCCTCACTGAACCGCGACTGCAGGCGTGTTCCACAACACGACCGCAGCGGTCACCAGCAAATTGATCAGGGTCAGTGGCAGGCAGAATTTCCAGCTGAAATCCATCACCTGGTCATAACGCGGACGCGGAATGGAAGCGCGCAGCAGGATGAACAGCATGATGAAGAACGCGGTCTTCAGTGCGAACCAGACGAAGGCCAGTTGCGGCAAGATGCCGAACGGACCGTGCCAGCCACCGAAGAACAGGGTGACCAGCAGCGCCGAGATCAGGATGATGCCGATGTATTCACCGACGAAGAACATGCCCCATTTCATACCGGCGTATTCAATGTGGTAACCGTCGGCCAGTTCCTGTTCCGCTTCCGGCTGGTCGAACGGGTGACGGTGAGTCACGGCGACGCCAGCGATGAAGAAAGTACAGAAGCCGAAGAACTGCGGAATGATGAACCACAGGTTCTGCGCCTGGTACTCGACGATGTCGCGCATGTTGAACGAGCCGACCTGCACCACGATGCCCATCAGGGCCAGGCCCATGAACACTTCGTAGGACACGGTCTGCGCCGACGCACGCAAGCTGCCGAGCAGGGCGAACTTGTTGTTACTCGACCAGCCGGCGAACAGCACCGCGTAGACCGACAGACCGGCCATGGCGAAGAAGAACAGCAGGCCGATGTTCAGATCCGCGACGCCCCAGGTCGGGGTGATCGGGATGATCGCAAAGGCGATCAGCAGGGCGGACATGGCCACCACCGGTGCCAGGGTGAAGATCACCTTGTCGGCAAACGGCGGGGTCCAGTCTTCCTTGAAGAACATCTTCAGCATGTCGGCGGCGATCTGGAACATACCGAACGGGCCAACACGGTTCGGACCGTAACGGTCCTGCCACCAGCCCAGCAGGCGACGTTCGACAAAGCTGAGCAACGCGCCTGCAACCACAACGGCCAGCAGAATCACGATGGCTTTGACGACCGAGAGGATCACATCGATCACTTCAGGGGTGAACCAGGTCATTGCGCTGCCTCCTGCAGACCGTCGACGGATACGCCGGCGAATGCCGGTGGAATGCCGGCGATGCCCGCAGGCAATGCCACCAGACCGGCGCCCAGTTCTTCATTGATGCGCAGCGGCAGACGCAGGGTCTGACCGGCCACGTTCAGGCTCAGCAGGGCACCGTCGTTGACGCCCAGACGATCCGCTTCCGACTTGGCCAGAGCCACGTATGGAGCCGGAATGCGCTCTTGAACCGGGGCGGCTTTCGAAGAGTTTTCTTCGCTGCCGAACAGGTGGAAGAACGGCACGGCTTGCCAGGTGCCCGGCGCCGGGTTGAACGCGCGTGGCGCTGCAGCGAACCAGTTCAGCGAATCACCGGTGCTTTCGATCAGGCGGGTGCCCGGGTCGCCAGCGCGAATGTGACCACCGACTTCGTCCTGGAACTTGTTCCACGCTTGTGGCGAGTTCCAGCCCGGCGACCATGCAAATGGCACTTGCTGACGCGGTTCGGCAGAGCCCGAGTAACCTTCCATGGAGAAGGCAAACGCGGTGTCTTTGTCTTGCGGGGTGCGCGGTTCATGAACGCTGATGTCGGCGCGCATCGCGGTGCGACCGGAGTAACGCAGCGGCTCACGCGCCAGTTTCAGACCCTTGATGCGGAACGCGGCGGACGGTGCTGCGTCGACGATACGCGCCAGTTGCTCGGTGCTCGAAGCAACGGCAGCAGTCACGTGGTCGAGTTGCGTCCAGTCGATCGGCTGGTTCAACAGGGTCGCGCGCAGGGCGTGCAGCCAGCGCCAGCCTTCGTGAACCAGGATGCTCGCGTCCATGTATTGCGGGTCGAAAACCTGGAAGAAGCGCTGGGCGCGACCTTCCTGGCTGACCAAAGTACCGTCGCCTTCAGCGAAGCTTGCTGCTGGCAGAACCAGGTGCGCGCGGTCGCTGGTAGCCGTCTTCTGATGGTCAGCAACGATCACCACTTGCGCAGCATTCAGTGCGGCATCGACTTTGTCTTTGGCGGTGCGGGTGTACAGATCGTTTTCCAGCACAACGATCGCGTCAGCCTTACCGTCGATGACGGCTTGCAGCGCCGCGTCGACCGATTCGCCACCGAGCATGGCCAGACCAAGGCTGTTGGCTTCCGGCACGATCAGGCTGATCGAACCGTTCTTCTCGCGCAGCTTCAGCGCCTTAGCGATGTTGGCGGCGGCTTCGATCAAGGCTTTGGAGCCCAGCGAAGTACCAGCGATGATCAGCGGACGTTTTGCCGCGAGCAGGGCGTCGGCGATGCGCTTGGCCAGTTCCAGTGCTTCAGCGTCCAGACCTTCAACGGCAGGGGCGCTGGCGTCCAGAGCGTGAGCCACGGCGAAACCGATGCGCGCCAGATCGTCTGGAGCGGCGTGTACGCATTCTTCAGCGATGTCGTCGAGCTTGGTTTCCGCCAGGCTGGCGATGAACAGCGGGTTCAGCGCGTGCTGACCGATGTTCTTCACCGCCGCGTCGAGCCAAGGCTGAACGCGCATGGCTTCGGCCATGTCTTCAGCTTTGCCTTTGACCGATTGACGCAGCGACAGCGCCATACGGGCGGCGGTCTGGGTCAGGTCTTCACCGAGGACGAAAATCGCATCGTGATCTTCGATGTCACGCATGTTCGGCACTGGCAGCGGGCTGTCTTTCAGCACTTGCAGGACCAGACGGATGCGTTCCAGCTCGGAGGCTTCGATACCCGAGTAGAAGTGCTCGGCGCCGACCAGTTCGCGCAACGCGTAGTTGCTTTCCAGGCTGGCACGCGGCGAACCGATACCGACGATGTTGCGACCGCGCAGCAGATCGGCAGCCTTGTCCAGCGCAGCATCCAGTCCAAGCTTGGTGCCGTCGGCCAGCAGCGGCTGACGTGGACGGTCGGTGCGGTTGACGTAGCCATAACCGAAACGGCCACGATCGCACAGGAAGTACTGGTTCACCGAACCGTTGAAACGGTTTTCGATGCGACGCAGCTCGCCGTAACGCTCACCCGGGGAAATGTTGCAACCGCTGGAGCAGCCATGGCAGATGCTCGGCGAGAACTGCATGTCCCATTTACGGTTGTAGCGCTCGGAGTGAGTCTTGTCGGTGAACACACCGGTCGGGCAGACCTCGGTGAGGTTGCCGGAGAACTCGCTTTCGAGGGTGCCGTCTTCAACGCGACCGAAGTACACGTTGTCGTGGGCGCCGAACACACCGAGGTCGGTGCCGCCAGCGTAATCCTTGTAGAAACGCACGCAACGGTAGCAGGCGATGCAGCGGTTCATTTCGTGGGAAATGAACGGGCCCAGTTGCTGGTTCTGGTGGGTGCGTTTGGTGAAGCGATAACGGCGCTCGTTGTGGCCGGTCATCACGGTCATGTCTTGCAGGTGGCAGTGACCGCCTTCTTCGCACACAGGGCAGTCGTGCGGGTGGTTGGTCATCAGCCATTCAACAACACTGGCGCGGAACGCCTTGGATTCTTCATCGTCGATGGAGATCCAGGTGTTGTCGGTGGCCGGGGTCATGCAGGACATGACGATGCGACCACGGGTGTCGTTCTCGTCGGTGTACTGCTTGACCGCGCACTGGCGACAGGCCCCGACGCTACCAAGCGCGGGGTGCCAGCAGAAATAAGGGATGTCGAGGCCCAGCGACAGACATGCCTGTAACAGGTTGTCTGCCCCGTCGACTTCGAGCGCTTTGCCGTCTACGTGGATAGTGGCCATGGTTCAAAGGTCTTCGTTGGCCCGGTGTCAGCGGGCGTGGCTAATGGAATCTTGTTATCCGTCCGAATCCAGTCAGCCCCGAAAGGCGTCATCGGACGAAAGGCGAAGGGCACGGACCCTTCGCCTTTTTAAGCGTTTACGCGCCGATTACGATCGGCCTTGCCAGAGGCGGGACGGCGGCGCTGACTGGCGCGATACCGGCTTCGAACTCTGGACGGAAGTATTTGATGGCACTGCCCAACGGTTCCACGGCACCCGGTGCGTGAGCACAGAAGGTCTTGCCAGGGCCGAGGAAGTTGACCAGACCCAGCAGGGTCTCGATATCGCCTGGCTGACCGCGGCCTTGTTCGATGGCCATCAAGAGCTTGACGCTCCATGGCAAACCATCGCGGCACGGGGTGCAGAAACCGCACGACTCGCGAGCGAAGAACTGCTCCATGTTGCGCAGCAAGGAGACCATGTTGACGCTGTCGTCCACCGCCATGGCCAGGCCGGTACCCATACGGGTGCCCACTTTGGCGATGCCGCCGGCGTACATTTGTGCGTCGAGGTGTTCTGGCAGGAGGAAACCGGTACCGGCTCCGCCTGGCTGCCAGGCCTTGAGTTTGAAGCCGTCGCGCATGCCGCCGGCGTAGTCTTCGAACAACTCGCGACCGGTGACCCCGAATGGCAATTCCCACAGGCCA
The DNA here is from genome assembly GCF_054790525.1 of Pseudomonas sp. Mb7. NCBI lineage: Bacteria > Pseudomonadati > Pseudomonadota > Gammaproteobacteria > Pseudomonadales > Pseudomonadaceae > Pseudomonas > Pseudomonas sp. Mb7. The sequence goes on along the minus strand of NZ_CP186501.1, from coordinate 3,264,593 downwards.
GGGTTTTTGACTTTGCCGGAGAAGCCCATGAGCTTGGTGCCCATGTCTTCGGAACCTTCTCGGGCCAACGATTTGTACCAGTCAACGCCGTCGGCAATGATCGCCGGCACGTTGCACAGGGTTTCCACGTTGTTCACGCAGGTCGGCTTGCCCCACACGCCGACGGCGGCAGGGAAGGGCGGCTTGGAGCGCGGGTTGGCGCGGCGGCCTTCGAGGGAGTTGATCAGTGCGGTTTCTTCACCGCAGATGTAACGCCCGGCGCCGGTGTGGACGAACAGCTCGAAATCAAAACCGCTGCCGAGAATGTTTTTACCCAGCAGGCCCGCTGCCTTGGCTTCTTCTACGGCACGGTTGAGGTGCTTGGCGGCGGTGGTGTATTCGCCACGCAGGAAGATGTAGCCACGGTAGGTTTTCAGCGCGCGAGCACTGATCAGCATGCCTTCGATCAGCAGATGGGGCAGTTGCTCCATCAGCATGCGGTCTTTCCAGGTGTTCGGCTCCATTTCATCCGCGTTGCACAGCAGGTAGCGGATGTTGATGGATTCGTCTTTGGGCATCAGGCCCCACTTCACGCCCGTGGGGAAGCCTGCACCGCCGCGACCTTTGAGGCCGGCGTCTTTCACGGTCTGGACGATGGCGTCCTGATCCATGTCGGCGAAGGCTTTGCGCGCAGCGGCGTAACCGTTCTTGGCCTGGTATTCGTCGAGCCACACGGCTTCGCCGTCATCGCGCAGGCGCCAGGTCAGCGGGTGAGTCTCAGCCGAACGCTGAATGCGGTTGGCAGGACCGAAAGATGTCAGGGTCATACGTAGCCCTCGAGCAGTTTGGCGACGCCAGCAGGCTGCACATCACCAAAGGTGTCGTCGTCGATCATCAGCGCCGGTGCCTTGTCGCAGTTGCCGAGGCAGCAGACAGGCAGCAGGGTGAAACGACCGTCGGTGGTGGTCTGACCCAAACCGATGCCCAGATTGTTCTGGATTTCGCTGACCACCGACTCGTGGCCACCGATGTAGCAGACCATGCTGTCGCAGACGCGAATGATGTGACGGCCAACCGGCTGACGGAAAATCTGGCTATAGAACGTCGCCACACCTTCAACGTCGCTGGCCGGGATGCCGAGGATCTCGCCGATCGCGTACAGGGCGCCATCCGGCACCCAGCCGCGTTCTTTCTGAACGATCTTCAGGGCTTCGATCGACGCCGCGCGCGGGTCTTCGTAGTGATGCAGCTCGTGCTCGATGGCCGAGCGCTCGGTTTCACTGAGGGTGAAACGGTCTGTCTGGATAAGCGTGCTGTTCATGCTTAGCGGTCCACGTCGGCCATAACGAAATCGATACTACCCAGGTACGCAATCATGTCCGCGACCATGCTGCCTTTGATCACCGAAGGGATCTGTTGCAGATGCGGGAAGCTTGGAGTGCGGATCCGGGTACGGTAGCTCATGGTGCCGCCGTCGCTCGTCAGGTAATAACTGTTGATACCCTTGGTCGCTTCGATCATCTGGAAGGATTCGTTGGCCGGCATCACCGGGCCCCACGAAACTTGCAGGAAGTGCGTGATCAGGGTTTCGATGTGCTGCAGCGTGCGCTCTTTCGGCGGCGGCGTGGTCAGCGGGTGATCCGCCTTGTACGGGCCTTCCGGCATGTTGCGCATGCACTGGTCGATGATCTTGATGCTCTGGCGCATCTCTTCGACGCGAACCATGCAGCGGTCGTAGGCATCGCCGTTGGCAGCCAGCGGTACTTCGAACTCGAAGTTCTCGTAGCCGGAGTACGGACGCGCTTTACGCAGGTCGAAGTCGCACCCGGTCGAACGCAGACCAGCACCGGTGACGCCCCATTCCAGGGCTTCTTTGGTGTTGTACTGGGCGACGCCGATGGTACGGCCCTTGAGGATGCTGTTCTGCAGGGCAGCCTTGGTGTATTCGTCGAGGCGTTTTGGCAGCCATTCAACGAAGTCCTTCACCAGTTTTTCCCAGCCGCGTGGCAGGTCGTGCGCGACGCCACCGATGCGGTACCAGGCCGGGTGCAGACGGAAACCGGTAATGGCTTCGATCACCGTGTACGCCTTCTGGCGGTCGGTGAAGGTGAAGAACACCGGAGTCATGGCGCCGACGTCCTGGATGTAAGTCCCGAGGAACAGCAGGTGGCTGGTGATCCGGAAGAACTCGGCCATCATGATGCGGATGACGTCGACCTTCTCAGGCACCTTGATGCCGGCCAGCTTCTCGACCGAGAGCACGTACGGCAGGTTGTTCATCACGCCGCCGAGGTAGTCGATACGGTCGGTGTACGGGATGAAACTGTGCCACGACTGACGCTCGGCCATCTTCTCGGCGCCACGGTGGTGGTAACCGATGTCCGGCACGCAGTCGACGATCTCTTCACCGTCCAGTTGCAGGATGATGCGGAACGCACCGTGCGCAGAAGGGTGGTTCGGGCCGAGGTTGAGGAACATGTAGTCCTCGTTCGGACCGGAACGCTTCATGCCCCAGTCTTCCGGACGGAAACGCGCGGCTTCTTCCTCAAGCTGTTGCTTGGCGAGGTTGAGGCTGTACGGATCGAATTCGGTGGCGCGCGCCGGGAAGTCCTTGCGCAGCGGGTGACCTTCCCAGGTCGGCGGCATCATGATGCGCGACAGGTGCGGGTGACCTTTGAAGTCGATACCGAACATGTCCCAGACTTCACGCTCGTACCAGTTGGCGTTCGGCCAGATGCTGGTGACGGTCGGCAAGCTGAGGTCGCTCTCGGACAAGGCGACCTTGATCATCACGTCACTATTACGCTCCAGCGACATGAGGTGATAGAACACGGTGAACTCGGCGTCGCTCGGCAGCCCTTGACGCTTGGTGCGCAGACGCTCGTCCACGCCGTGCAGGTCATAGAGCATGACGTACGGCTTGGGCAGGTTGCGCAGGAAAGTCAGGACTTCGACGAGTCTGGCACGCGCCACCCACAGCACCGGCATGCCGGTGCGGGTCGGCTGGGCGGTGAACGCCTCCGGGCCAAAACGGTTGTTCAATTCAACGACCACATCCTGGTCGTCTGCCTTATAAGGCGGGATGTACAGAGCGCTGCCTGTAGTCATGGTTATTTTTTCGCTTTCGGTCAACGTAAAGAATGAAGCCAGCTTCTCGTTTCTATTTCAGAACAGATCTGGATCAGACTTCGTCAGGGCTGCGCAGGTTGGTGACTGCGATTCGCTGTTCGCGGCGCTGTTCCTTCTGCGAAGGCATGTCGGCGCGATACACGCCTTGATCACCAACGACCCAGGAAAGCGGACGACGCTCCTGTCCAATCGATTCCTGCAGCAGCATCAAGCCTTGCAGAAATGCTTCCGGACGGGGCGGGCAGCCAGGTACGTAGACGTCCACGGGCAAGAACTTGTCCACCCCTTGAACCACAGAGTAGATGTCGTACATGCCACCGGAGTTAGCGCACGAACCCATGGAGATAACCCACTTCGGCTCGAGCATTTGCTCGTAGAGACGCTGGATGATCGGCGCCATCTTGATGAAGCAGGTGCCGGCGATAACCATGAAGTCGGCCTGACGCGGCGATGCCCGGATAACTTCGGCGCCAAAGCGCGCGATGTCGTGGGGCGCCGTGAAGGCGGTGGTCATTTCCACGTAGCAGCACGACAGGCCGAAGTTGTACGGCCACAGGGAGTTTTTACGTCCCCAGTTGACCGCGCCACTCAGCACGTCTTCCAGCTTGCCCATGAAAATGTTTTTGTGGACTTGATCTTCTAACGGATCGGAAACGGTTTCCCGTTCGCCAATCGGATATTGCTCGTTAGGAGCATCGGGGTCGATCCTGGTGAGATTGTATTGCATTGCCAAAGCCTCATTGTTTCAGCTTCGCCTGCCGCTTGCGACGAGCTTCCGGAGCCCAGTCAAGGGCGCCCACTCGGAACAGGTAGACAAGACCTGCCAACAGAATTGCTATGAAAACGAGAGCTTCGACGAATCCGGTCCAGCCGCTTTCGCGGACGGACACAGACCATGCAAAGAGAAAGAGGGCTTCGATATCGAAGATCACGAAGAGCATCGCGACCAGATAGAATTTGGCTGAGAGCCGCAAGCGGGCGCCACCGGTAGGTAGCATGCCCGACTCGAACGGTTCGTTTTTGCTGCGACCCCAGGCTTTTGACCCGAGGAGGCTGGAGACGCCAAGCATGAAGGCACACAGGCCGACGACACCCAGAAGGAAAATGGCAAAGCCCCAATTGTGGGCCATGAGTCCTGTCGCTTCGGGCATGCTGGTAATCCTTAACAGAGAGCAAAGGTCTCTGAGCTTGATAAAGAAATAGGCAGTGACGATATGTCGCAGCAATCAATCGCGCTGATTTTATGGCTAAACACCCTGCAAGTAAAATTCCTATAGCGAAATTATTTATTGGAATAAGGACATAGCGCATCTCCAATGCCCTGCAGCCCATGCGTTGCGGGCATTAGGCGGGTTTATGCAAATAATGTTTTGTAGGGAATGTAACGAACATAGTTGTGGCTAAATGATAATTAATATCGTTTGAGGGTGTTTTGTAACTGTTTAACGGGATGTCAGTCGGGAAGTTGTCTTACTTGCACGTTACTGCAATTAGCGACGGCGCCCGTTTTAGCGGATTTTTCTGACGGTTGTACCGCTCTGGATCAATGTTTTCTCCGAACGACACCGATCCCTGTAGGAGTGAGCCTGCTCGCGATGGCGGTGGGTCAGTCACCGTATGCGCAAGCTGACACACCGCTATCGCGAGCAGGCTCACTCCTACAGGGATTTGTGGTGTTCATTAAATCGGGGCAAAAAAAACGCCCCGAACCAGTCGGGGCGTCAGTTTTGCGGCTCTGCGGTTAGCTTTCTATACGATCCGCAAAGGCCGTTTGCTCAGCGAAGCAGGATCAGTGGAACTGTTCTTCTTCAGTCGAACCGGTCAGTGCGGTTACCGAGGACGAGCCACCTTGAATCACAGTGGTCATGTCGTCGAAGTAGCCGGTGCCCACTTCCTGCTGGTGAGCCACGAAGGTGTAACCCTTGGCGGCGTCAGCGAATTCCTGCTCCTGCAGCTTCACGTAGGCAGTCATGTCGTTGCGGGCGTAGTCGTGCGCCAGGTTGAACATGCTGTGCCACATGTTGTGAATGCCGGCCAGGGTGATGAACTGGTGCTTATAACCCATGGCGGACAGTTCGCGCTGGAATTTGGCGATGGTCGCGTCGTCCAGGTTTTTCTTCCAGTTGAAGGACGGCGAGCAGTTGTACGACAGCAGTTGGTCCGGGTATTCCTTTTTGATCGCTTCAGCGAAACGACGAGCCTCGTCCAGATCCGGCTTGGCAGTTTCGCACCAGATCAGGTCGGCGTACGGCGCATAAGCCAGGCCACGGGCGATGGCTTGATCGAGGCCGGCGCGAACCTTGTAGAAGCCTTCCTGAGTGCGCTCGCCAGTTACGAACGGCTGGTCGTACGGGTCGCAGTCGGAAGTCAGCAGGTCAGCAGCGTTAGCGTCGGTACGGGCCAGGATGATGGTCGGAGTACCGGCAACGTCGGCAGCCAGACGTGCAGCGGTCAGCTTCTGTACGGCTTCCTGAGTCGGAACCAGTACTTTGCCGCCCATGTGACCGCACTTCTTCACGGAAGCCAGTTGGTCTTCGAAGTGAACGCCAGCGGCGCCTGCTTCGATCATGCTCTTCATCAGCTCATAGGCGTTCAGTACGCCGCCGAAACCGGCTTCAGCGTCAGCCACGATCGGCGCGAAGTAGTCGATGTAGCCGTCGTCGCCCGGGTTCTTGCCGGCTTTCCACTGGATCTGGTCAGCACGACGGAACGAGTTGTTGATGCGCTTGACCACGGTTGGAACCGAATCCACCGGGTACAGCGACTGATCCGGGTACATGGATTCTGCGGAGTTGTTGTCCGCAGCCACTTGCCAGCCCGACAGGTAGATCGCCTGGATACCGGCTTTGACCTGTTGAACAGCCTGGCCGCCAGTCAAAGCGCCCATGCAGTTGACGAAATCTTTCTCAGGACGGAAGGAAGGCTTGGCACCCTGGGTGACCAGGTTCCACAGCTTGTCGGCGCCCATTTTTGCAAAGGTGTGCTCAGGTTGAACCGAGCCACGCAGACGGACGACGTCAGCAGCGGAGTAAGTGCGAGTCACGCCTTTCCAGCGCGGGTTTTCAGCCCAGTCTTTTTCGAGGGCTGCAATTTGCTGTTCGCGTGTCAGTGCCATGGAGATAAACCTCGTCGCGTCTTTATGAAAAGTTGTTCTGCGGTGGAAAATTCCTGCGCTCGCTGACCAGAAGCTTAGGTGGTCAAGTCGGATTCGGCGGGGTAGGCGACGGGATGAACGATAGGCTCGAGGGGAAGTGAGCAGGTAGTGGCGGACTGCGGGCGCATTCGGGCGTCGTGGGCCTTTATACGGTCTACAGTGTGAAGCCGGGTTACCTAATTACGCTTCCGTCCCTCGGGACAACTTCGTTCCAGTCGGCAACCTCGTCAAACACACCTTGTGGGCGGTACAGACACGAAGCGGTTCGCGGGGTAGGTGCGAACATCGCTTCGAAGGCCCTTGCCAGGGCCTCTGATTAGCGGGAGCGAGGCCATCATGCCTTCGCTTTTTTACCCCGTCAAACGTTTTGTAGTGCTTTTTTTCAAGCACTACATCTTTCGTCTAATACGACTAATCAGTCAGTTTTCGGTGCTTTAGTCCAGGGCGTCGACTTTCACCCGCAAGGTCATGTCATCCCGGCCTTGAGTCGAGTAGCTGCGGGTCAGGCCCTGTTTGTCGGCCTGGGTCTGGCGATTGACGCCGGCGAGGGTGATCCACTCGCCGAGGCGCCCGCTGACAGTTGTGTCGGTGCTTTGCACGTTCACTACATCGGGACGTTCCTGGCTCATGCGGTCACGGTTGGTACTGATCGCCAAGTGAACGATGTCGCCGGTGACGCTGGCGGTGACATAGAAACCCTGGGTGACGTTGCGGTATTGCGTCTGGCTGTTGTAACCGCCGTAGGAATCGCTCTGAACATTGGTGATCGGAACGCTCTGGCCAACCTGAATCAGCGCCGGCATGCCATCGGTGGCCTGAACTTGCTGGACGCCGCCCTCACGGCTGGCGGTGCTGCGGCTGATGATGCGGGTCTGGTTTGGTTGAGAGCCGTTGACTGAATAGCCTTCGTCCCCACGGCCATTGTTTTCGTTGGTGTCGACGGTGATCAGTAGACGCTTGGGCGCAGTGTCGAGTTGGGTGATCAGCGCCTTGAGTTCCTGAATCTTGTCCGGCTCGGCCTTGATGATCAGTTGGTTGCCATAGGCGCTGACCTGACCGTCCTTGCCGAGGAAGTCTTGCGCCATCGGCAGCATGTCAGTGCTGGTGCGGTAATTGAGAGGCACGATTTCTGTGGCTGCCATCACCGAAAAACTGCAACCGAGCAGCAGGGTGGTGAGCAGGGTGCGTAGGGACATGTCCGTTATCTCCGCTTTCGAAAGGCTTGATATTGCCAGTTTGTCGGCCTTGGGTGGGGCAAGTTGAATCGTAGACAGCAAAACGCCCCGGCATCGGTTGATGTCGGGGCGTAATCGTTCCCACGCAGAGCGTGGGAATGATCAGGGCAGAGCTCAGGCCGAATGCCGAACCATGTCGACATGCGGAATCCCGGCTTCGAGGAATTCCTCGCTGACCAAGCTGAAGCCTAAGCGCTCATAGAACGCGGTGGCCTGAACCTGCGCGCTGAGCATTTGCTGCTTCAATCCACGTTCTTCAGCTTCAGCAATCACCGCTTGCATCAGCGCATCACCGACTTTCATGCCGCGCCAGTCTTTCAGCACTGAAACCCGGCCAATGTGCCCATCAGGCAACAGGCGCGCAGTACCAATCGGAAAGTCGCCTTCAAATGCCAGAAAATGCACGGCGGTCGCGTCATCCGCGTCCCATTCCAGCTCAGGTGGCACCGATTGTTCGGCGATGAACACCGTTTCACGAATGCGCCGGATCTCGGCGATGTCCTTCTGCCAGTCTGCGACACGAACGCGAATTTTATTCATCAGCGAACCCCAGGCTCCCTTGCTTGACCAACTGGCACAGCAGGCCGCAAGCGTCTTCGTCGTTCAGCCACTCACCGAGGTTGTCAGTGTGCAGGGCGTCAGCGGCGCAGATCAGCTTCAACAGTTCGCGTAGCTTGCCCGGCAGGTAACGGCTCTGGCCGCTGGCGAACAGCAGCAGGTCGTCATCGACTTCCGACCAGGCCAGGCGCGCACTCGGGTTGCGGATCAGAATGGCGCCATCCTGTAGGGCGGCGAGGAAGTCTTCTTCTTCGATTTCTTCCGGGCCGGCCACCAGTTCCGGATAGCGTGGCTCGGTCATGTACTGGCCGAACCAGGTCAGCAGCAGGCGTTCGTCGCTCATGTGCTCGGCGAGCAGGGCTTTCAGGCGATCCAGTGCATCGTGTTGAATCTGGTGTGGATCGCTGGCCGGCTGCGCATCGGCATCGGTGTAGCGCTCTTCGTCAGTCAGGAACTGGCTGAGGAAGTCGGTGAAGTGAGTCAGCACTTCGGAAGCGCTTGGTGCGCGGAAACCGACCGAGTAGGTCATGCAGTTATCGACCGCGACGCCACAGTGAGCCAGGCGCGGTGGCAGGTAGAGCATGTCGCCCGGTTCCAGTACCCATTCTTCGGTCTCGTGGAATTCAGCGAGGATGCGCAGGTCCGCGTGTTGCAGCAGCGGGCTCTCGGAATCGCACATCTGGCCGATTTTCCAGTTGCGCTTGCCGTGGCCTTGCAGCAGGAATACGTCGTAGTTGTCGAAGTGCGGACCAACGCTGCCACCCGGGGCGGCGAAGCTGATCATCACGTCATCGACCCGCCAGCTCGGCAGGAAACGGAAGTTTTCCAGCAGTTCGCTGACTTCCGGGACGAATTGGTCGACCGCTTGAACCAGCAGGGTCCACTCTTTTTCCGGCAGCTTGCTGAATTCGTCTTCAGCGAACGGGCCGCGACGCAGTTCCCATGGGCGCTCGCCATGCTCGATCACCAGGCGCGATTCGACTTCTTCTTCCAGGGCCAGGCCGGCCAGTTCGTCGGCGTCGATCGGGCTTTCGAAGTCAGGAATCGCCTGACGGATCAACAGTGGCTTTTTCTGCCAGTAGTCGCGCAGGAATTCGCGTGCTGTGAGGCCGCCCAGAAGTTGAAGAGGAATATCGGAATTCATATGTAACCTATTGAAAAAAAGCACTTTTCAGACGGGAATAAAAACGCCCGGCGCGGCCGGGCGTCTCAAACGGATCAAGCGGTCGATCAGATGCGTTTGGCTTGCGCTACAGCGTTGCCGATGTAGTTGGCCGGAGTCAGTTGCTTGAGCTCGGCTTTCGCTTGCGCTGGCATGTCCAGGCCGTCGATGAAAGTCTGCAACGCTTCAGGGCTGATGCCCTTGCCGCGGGTCAGTTCTTTCAGCTTCTCGTACGGGTTTTCGATGTTGTAGCGGCGCATCACGGTCTGGATCGGCTCAGCCAATACTTCCCAGCAAGCGTCGAGGTCAGCGGCAATCTTCTGCTCGTTGAGCTCCAGTTTGCTGATGCCTTTGAGGCTGGCTTCGTAGGCGATCACGCTGTGGGCGAAGCCGACACCGAGATTACGCAGTACGGTGGAGTCGGTCAGGTCGCGCTGCCAGCGGGAAATCGGCAGTTTGCTCGCCAGGTGCTGGAACAGTGCGTTGGCGATGCCCAGGTTGCCTTCGGAGTTTTCGAAGTCGATCGGGTTGACCTTGTGCGGCATGGTCGACGAACCGATTTCGCCAGCGATGGTGCGCTGCTTGAAATAACCCAGGGAGATGTAGCCCCAGATGTCACGGTCGAAGTCGATCAGGATGGTATTGAAGCGCGCAATTGCGTCGAACAGCTCGGCGATGTAGTCGTGCGGTTCGATCTGCGTGGTGTACGGGTTGAAGCCCAGGCCCAGCTCGTCTTCGATGAAGGCGCGGGCGTTGGCTTCCCAGTCGATCTGCGGGTAGGCCGACAGGTGGGCGTTGTAGTTGCCGACAGCGCCGTTGATCTTGCCCAGCAGCGGCACGGCAGCGACTTGAGCGATCTGACGCTCGAGACGGTAAACCACGTTCGCCAGCTCTTTACCAAGAGTGGTTGGCGAGGCTGGTTGACCGTGGGTGCGCGACAGCATCGGCACGTCAGCGAAACGGATGGCCAGTTCGCGGATGGCGTTGGCGGTCTGGCGCATCAGCGGCAGCATCACGTCGTCACGGCCTTCGCGCAGCATCAGGGCGTGGGACAGGTTGTTGATGTCTTCGCTGGTGCAGGCAAAGTGGATGAACTCGCTGACCTTGGCCAGCTCCGGCAGCTTGGCCGCCTGCTCTTTGAGCAGGTATTCGATCGCTTTGACGTCGTGGTTGGTGGTGCGCTCGATCTCTTTGACGCGCTCGGCGTGCTCCAGCGAGAAGTTTTCAGCCAGTTCATTGAGAGCGGCGTTGGCCTCGGCGGAGAAGGCTGGTACTTCAGGAATGCCAGCGTGGGCGGCCAGGCGCTGGAGCCAGCGTACTTCAACCAGAACTCGGGCACGGATCAGGCCGTACTCGCTGAAAATCGGGCGCAGGGCCTGGGTTTTGCCGGCGTAGCGGCCGTCAACAGGGGAAACCGCAGTGAGCGAAGAAAGCTGCATGGGGTGTTCTCGGACAGTCGGGCAACGAAATGGGGCGCGTATCATACATGAAAAAATCCGCCGGTCCGTTGCCAACTGACCGGCGTATTACGCGTTACAGACTACAAAGCTTTTATTGCAGGGCGATTTACTCGCTGCGCATCAACGGATACAGCTCTTTGAGCAGCTTGCGCCGGCTGATCACCAACTGCCAGCGATGGCCGCCGAGCTGCCGCCACAGGCGCGCCGAACGAATGCCGGCAAGCAACAGAGCGCGAATTTTCGAGGCATTGCTCGGCTGCTGCAGATTGCGCATGTCGCCATGCACCTGAATGCGTTGGCGCAAGGTGCTCAGGGTGTCCTGGTACAGCGCGCCGCAAGCCGCGACCACGTTTTCGTGGGCCGGGCCGAAATGCTCGACCTGCGACTGGATCTGCGGCAAGCGCTTGCCGATGATGTCGAGCATGTCGTTGCGCTTGGCCAGTTGACGTTCCAGGCCGAGCATCGACAGGGCATAACGCAGTGGCTCGCGCTGCAATGTGCTTGGGTCGCGCTCGAGGGCGCCGATCAGTGCACGGTAACCTTCGCGCAAATTGATGTCGTCGCCGCCGTACACGTCCAGCGTGTCCTTCGGGTCGCGCACGAGCAGGCTGCCGAGCATGCAGCTCAGGCCGGCTTCGTTGGTCTGGCCGGTCTTGGCGATCCGGTCGACCAGCACGGCGGCGAGAAACACGCCGCCGAGCGCCGTCAGTTGCTCCTGAGTCGGGCTCATGCCTGGCCGCTCCACGGCTCGGCCACTTCGATCACGCCGCCGCCGAGGCAGATTTCACCGTCGTAGAACACCACCGATTGACCCGGCGTCACCGCGCGTTGCGGCTCGTCGAACATGGCGCGGTAGCCACTGGCGGTTTTTTCCAGGGTGCAGGTCTGGTCGCTCTGGCGATAACGCACTTTCGCGGTCAGGCGCAGCGGCTGGCTCAGGTCGATCGGGTTGACCCAATAGATTTCCGAAGCGAGCAGGGCGCTGGAAAACAGCCACGGATGGTTGTTGCCCTGGCCGACGATCAGTTCGTTGGTGTCGAGATCCTTGCGCAGCACGTACCACGGCTCATCGCCGGCGTCTTTCAAACCACCAATGCCAAGGCCTTGGCGCTGACCGATGGTGTGGTACATCAAGCCGTGATGACGGCCGATGACTTCGCCTTCGGTGGTCTTAATCTCGCCCGGTTGCGCTGGCAGGTATTGCTTGAGGAAATCGCTGAAGCGACGCTCGCCGATGAAGCAGATCCCGGTGGAATCCTTCTTCTTGGCGGTGGCCAGCTCGTATTTCTCGGCAATGGCGCGCACTTCCGGCTTTTCCAGTTCGCCGACCGGGAACAGGGTCTTGGCAATCTGTTCGCCGCCAACGGCGTGCAGGAAATAGCTCTGATCCTTGTTCGGATCGAGGCCTTTGAGCAGTTCGGTACGACCATCAATGTCGCGGCGGCGCACGTAGTGGCCGGTGGCAATCAGGTCGGCGCCGAGCATCATGGCGTAGTCGAGGAACGCCTTGAACTTGATCTCGCGGTTACACAGGATGTCCGGGTTCGGCGTACGGCCGGCCTTGTATTCGGCCAGGAAGTGCTCGAACACGTTGTCCCAGTATTCAGCAGCGAAGTTGGCGGTGTGCAGCTTGATGCCGATCTTGTCGCAGACAGCCTGAGCATCCGCCAGGTCGTCCATGGCGGTGCAGTATTCCGTTCCGTCGTCTTCTTCCCAGTTCTTCATGAACAGGCCTTCCACCTCGTAACCCTGCTCGATCAGCAGGAGAGCGGAAACGGAAGAGTCCACGCCGCCGGACATGCCGACAATGACGCGCTTCTTGGATGTGTCAGAAGGGGCTGGATCACGCATAGGGATTCAATGAGTGTCTTGAAAAAGGACGCGATTCTAGCAGGCTCGCGGCCTCAAGGCTAAAGAGAAGGGCGGATCAGTTCGAGGCTGAAGTGATGGCCGGCCAGATAATCGTCGATGCAACGGATGATCAGCTCGCTGCGCCAGTTATCGTGCTGGGCGATTAATTCGTCGCGGGTCAGCCACTTGGCGCCGACGATGCCGTCGTCGAGTTGGTAATCGGGGTGGTGTTGCACGGCTTTGGCGCTGAAGCACACGCGCTGGTAGGTCACACCATTGCTCGGTGCGGTGTACAGGTAAATGCCGATCACGCCGGTAGGTTCGACGTCCCAGCCGGTTTCTTCGAGGGTTTCGCGCACGGCGGCGTCGATCAGGGTTTCGTCCGGGTCGAGATGGCCGGCGGGCTGGTTGAGCACGTTACGCCCGGCCTTGTGTTCCTCGACCATCAGGAAGCGGCCGTTGTCCTCGACGATGGTGGCGACGGTGATGTGGGGGAGCCATTCCATACGGTGTCCTCGTTTCTGAATATTGGAACCCGATCCCTGTGGGAGCTGGCTTGCCAGCGATGGCGGCCTATCATTCAGCATTGAAGGTGACTGATCCACCGCTATCGCTGGCAAGCCAGCTCCCACAGGGTTTTGTGGTGGTCATAAAGCCCGGAAACACAAACCCCGGCACAGGGCCGGGGTTCGTTTACAGCGCTACAACCTTAAACCAGCGCAGCAATCGCCGCGTTGAGGGTTGCGCTTGGGCGCATGGCCTTGCTGATCAGCTCGGCATTGGCGTGGTAGTAACCGCCGATGTCGACTGGCTTGCCCTGAACGGCGTTGAGCTCGGCAACGATGGTTGCTTCGTTCTCGGTCAGAGTCTTGGCCAGAGTCGCGAACTGCGCTTGCAGTGCAGCGTCTTCAGTCTGGGCAGCCAGGGCCTGAGCCCAGTACATCGCCAGATAGAAGTGGCTGCCGCGGTTGTCGATGTTGCCGACTTTGCGCGATGGCGACTTGTTGTTGTCGAGGAACTGGCCGGTGGCCTGATCCAGGGTTTTCGACAGCACCAGGGCTTTCGGGTTGTTGTAGTTCACGCCCAGGTGCTCAAGGGAGGCTGCCAGAGCGAGGAACTCGCCCAGCGAATCCCAGCGCAGGAAGTTCTCTTCAACCAGTTGCTGCACGTGCTTCGGTGCCGAACCGCCGGCGCCGGTTTCGAACAGGCCACCGCCGTTCATCAGCGGCACGATCGACAGCATCTTGGCGCTGGTGCCCAGTTCCATGATCGGGAACAGGTCGGTCAGGTAGTCGCGCAGTACGTTGCCGGTCACCGAAATGGTGTCCTTGCCTTCGCGGGTGCGCTGCAGGGTGTACTTCATGGCGTCGACCGGCGCCATGATCTGGATGTCCAGACCGGTGGTGTCGTGATCTTTCAGGTAAGCCTGAACTTTCTCGATCACTACGCCATCGTGAGCGCGCATCGGGTCCAGCCAGAAGATCGCTGGAGTGCTGCTCGCGCGAGCGCGGTTGACGGCCAGTTTGACCCAGTCCTGGATCGGCGCGTCTTTGGTCTGGCACATGCGGAAGATGTCGCCGGCTTCAACAGCCTGTTCCATCAGCAGGTTGCCCTTGCTGTCGGTGACGCGAACCACGCCGTCAGCCTTGATCTGGAAAGTCTTGTCGTGCGAGCCGTACTCTTCGGCTTTCTTCGCCATCAGGCCAACGTTTGGCACGCTGCCCATGGTGGTTGGGTCGAAAGCGCCATTGGCTTTGCAATCTTCGATCACAGCCTGGTAGATGGTCGCGTAGCAACGATCCGGGATCACCGCCTTGGTGTCGTGCAGCTGACCGTCGGTGCCCCACATCTTGCCGGAGTCACGGATCATCGCTGGCATCGAGGCGTCGACGATAACGTCGCTCGGCACGTGCAGGTTGGTGATGCCTTTGTCGGAGTTGACCATCGCCAGCGATGGACGAGCAGCGTAGACCGCGGCCATGTCAGCTTCGATCTGAGCTTGCTGCTCGGCCGGCAGGGCCTTGATGCGCGCGTACAGATCGCCGATGCCGTTGTTCAGGTTGAAGCCGATCTCGGCCAGCACGTCAGCGTGCTTGGTCAGGGCGTCTTTATAGAACTCGGCAACGATCTGGCCGAACATGATCGGGTCGGAGACCTTCATCATGGTTGCTTTCAAGTGAACCGAAAGCAGCACGCCTTGGGCCTTGGCGCTTTCGATTTCAGCAGCGATGAACGCGCGCAGGGCGTTTTTGCTCATTACGGCGCAGTCGAGGATCTCGCCGGCCTGAACGGTGGTTTTTTCTTTCAGAACGGTAGCGGTACCGTCTTTGGCGATCAGCTCGATCTTCACGGCGTCAGCGGCGTCGATCAGGGCAGCTTTTTCGCTGCCGTAGAAATCGCCGGTGCTCATGTGAGCGACGTGGGATTTGGAGTCTTTGGCCCAGGCGCCCATTTTGTGCGGGTGCTTGCGCGCGTAGTTCTTCACCGACAGCGGTGCGCGACGGTCGGAGTTGCCTTCACGCAGTACCGGGTTCACGGCGCTGCCCTTGACCTTGTCGTAACGCGCCTTGGCGTCTTTGTCGGCGTCGCTGGTCACGGTTTCCGGATAGTCCGGCAGGTTGTAACCCTGAGCTTGCAGCTCTTTGATCGCGGCTTGCAGCTGTGGCACCGAAGCGCTGATGTTCGGCAGCTTGATGATGTTGGCTTCAGGCGTAACGGCCAGGTCGCCCAGTTCGGCGAGGTGGTCGGCTACGGCTTTGTCGCCCAGTTGCTCGGGGAAGCTGGCCAGAATACGTGCTGCAAGAGAGATATCGCGGGTTTCCACGGCGATATCGGCCGAGGCGGTGTAAGCCTCGATGATCGGCAGCAGGGAATAGGTGGCGAGGGCTGGAGCTTCGTCGGTGAAGGTATAGATGATCTTCGAGCGGGTGGGCATATTCGGATTAACTCTCTCTTCTTTGCTAAAGCGTGCGCAGAAACTCGAGGGGCGCCGGGTAAGCGCGTTCGTTCAAAGTCATCCATGAACCGAATGTCGAGATTCTTCGCGGTGATGTTGGGTGCATCAGTAGAGCGTCAAGCAGTCGGACTGCGGTAACAACCCGACCAATCAGGCGGAAAGTCTCGTGCTAGAGAGGCCAGCCGTCGTGACCCTGTGGTCAGCGGGCGGCATTATACATAGGTAGCTGGCAATCTGCCGATGGTTCATATGCAACGATTCTCGTCCATTGGTCTAAAGGTCGCAGGGCGGGGTGGGGCGTAGAGTCGTCGCGAATGCTTGAGTTTGGCGCTTTTCCCTTTGCTTTCAGGCTTGTACGAAACGAGATGTAGCCGCGCCACGAACAGAGGGTTTGCGTGTTGATTTAACTGGGTTACGCTCGAACCAAGCCAGATGTTCAATCCAAACAATGGAGTTCAGCATGGGTTACAAGAAGATTCAGGTTCCAGCCGTCGGCGACAAAATCACCGTCAATGCAGACCATTCTCTCAATGTTCCTGATAACCCGATCATCCCCTTCATCGAAGGTGACGGCATTGGTGTCGACATCAGCCCGGTGATGATCAAGGTTGTCGATGCTGCAGTTCAAAAGGCATACGGCGGTAAACGCAAGATTTCCTGGATGGAAGTCTACGCCGGGGAAAAAGCCACTCAGGTTTACGATCAGGACACCTGGTTGCCTCAGGAAACTCTCGATGCCGTCAAGGATTACGTGGTTTCCATCAAAGGCCCGCTGACCACCCCGGTCGGTGGCGGCATCCGCTCGCTGAACGTGGCCCTGCGTCAGCAACTCGACCTGTACGTCTGCCTGCGCCCGGTGCGCTGGTTCGAAGGCGTACCAAGCCCGGTGAAAAAGCCCGGCGACGTCGACATGACCATTTTTCGCGAGAACTCCGAAGACATCTATGCGGGCATTGAGTGGAAGGCCGGTTCGCCGGAAGCCACCAAGGTCATCAAATTCCTTAAAGAAGAAATGGGCGTCACCAAGATCCGTTTCGACGAAAACTGCGGCATCGGCGTCAAGCCGGTTTCGCTGGAAGGCACCAAGCGTCTGGCGCGCAAGGCCCTGCAATATGTGGTCGATAACGACCGCGATTCGCTGACCATCGTGCACAAAGGCAACATCATGAAGTTCACCGAAGGTGCCTTCAAAGAGTGGGCCTACGAAGTGGCCGCTGAAGAATTCGGCGCGACCCTGCTCGACGGCGGACCGTGGATGCAGTTCAAAAACCCGAAAACCGGCAAGAACGTTGTGGTCAAAGATGCCATCGCCGACGCCATGCTCCAGCAGATCCTGCTGCGCCCGGCCGAATACGATGTGATCGCGACCCTCAACCTCAACGGCGACTACCTCTCCGACGCCCTGGCGGCGGAAGTGGGCGGTATCGGTATTGCACCGGGCGCCAACCTGTCCGACACCGTGGCGATGTTCGAAGCGACCCACGGTACTGCGCCGAAGTATGCCGGCAAGGATCAGGTCAACCCGGGTTCGCTGATTCTCTCTGCAGAGATGATGCTGCGCCACATGGGCTGGACCGAAGCGGCGGATCTGATCATCAAGGGCACCAACGGTGCTATTTCGGCCAAGACTGTGACCTATGACTTTGAGCGTCTGATGGACGGAGCCAAATTGGTTTCGTCTTCGGGTTTCGGCGATGCGCTGATTTCGCATATGTAAAACGCGGGCACATAAAAACCACCTGACTCTTCATTGAGTCAGGCGGTTTTTTATTGCTTGGGATATTCAGGTGAAGATCAGTCAGCTCACGCTTTGGCAGTTGCGGCGGCAGCAGCAGCGGCAGCGCCAAAAGCAGCACTCTCAGCGGGGCTGGATGGTTCAATGATGACGTTTGTGATTTTTAGGGCATGCAGCCCCTTGGGGCCTTGAACAATCTCAAAACTCACCAGTTGTCCGGCCTTTAGCGTTTTATACCCCTCCATCTCAATAGCGGAGTAGTGCGCAAAGAAATCAATCTCTTTTCCGTCTTCATCGCGGCCTTCGCGGGCGTCGGTATTGATAAAGCCGAATCCCTTGGCATTGTTGAACCATTTCACCTTGCCGACAGCCATGCTCAAATCCCTCTGCAACAGACTCCATCGCTGGAGTATCATCCAATTCATCCGCAATCTAATCCGTTAAAAGGATTGACTCCGCGGATCTTTTTTACCCACTGTGGGCTCTATTGGTTGTAACACCGTTTTCCCGATAGTCAAGGTGACCGGGCAGTCGGAGTTGAAAACGTGGACAACCGCCCCCACCACTGTATTTGCACAACTGACGAACCTTTCTTTCCATGCATGCAATCAGCCAGATTCGACTAACATTCAATCAGGATCGCCCGCTTCTCCAAAAGGATCTTCCACAGGAGCACGACGACGATTCGGCAGGCGTTGCTGTTCAGGAAGCAAAGCCTGCGTTACAGGCGCCGCCGATGTACAAGGTGGTTTTGTTTAATGATGACTACACACCGATGGATTTCGTCGTCGAAGTGCTCGAGGTGTTTTTTAACCTGAATCGCGAGCTGGCGACCAAGGTCATGCTGGCCGTTCACACAGAAGGACGGGCAGTATGTGGAGTGTTTACCCGCGACATCGCCGAGACAAAGGCCATGCAGGTCAACCAGTACGCCAGGGAAAGCCAGCATCCGCTACTCTGTGAAATCGAGAAGGACGGTTAATCGCCGACCACTTGGGTATGAGGTGAAGCTATGTTAAACCGCGAGCTCGAAGTCACCCTCAATCTAGCCTTCAAGGAGGCTCGTTCGAAACGTCATGAATTCATGACCGTCGAACACCTTTTGCTGGCCCTATTGGACAATGAGGCTGCCGCCACCGTTTTGCGTGCCTGCGGCGCAAACCTCGACAAACTCAAGCATGACCTGCAGGAGTTCATCGACTCCACCACGCCATTGATCCCCGTTCATGACGAAGATCGCGAAACCCAGCCAACCCTGGGCTTCCAGCGTGTACTGCAACGTGCTGTTTTCCACGTACAGAGCTCGGGCAAACGCGAAGTAACCGGCGCCAACGTGCTGGTTGCCATCTTCAGTGAGCAAGAGAGTCAGGCAGTGTTCCTGCTGAAACAGCAGAGCGTTGCGCGCATCGATGTCGTCAATTACATCGCACACGGCATTTCCAAAGTGCCGGGGCATGGCGATCACTCTGAAGGTGAACAAGATATGCAGGACGACGAGGGCGGTGAGTCTTCTTCTTCAGGCAATCCTCTGGATGCTTATGCCAGCAACCTCAACGAACTCGCGCGTCAGGGTCGCATCGACCCGCTGGTCGGCCGTGAGTCGGAAGTCGAGCGTGTCGCGCAGATTCTCGCGCGTCGGCGCAAAAACAATCCGCTGCTGGTGGGCGAGGCGGGCGTGGGTAAAACTGCGATTGCCGAAGGCCTGGCCAAGCGCATTGTTGATAATCAGGTGCCGGACCTGCTGGCCAATAGCGTTGTTTACTCGCTCGACCTTGGCGCTCTGCTCGCGGGCACCAAGTATCGCGGTGATTTCGAGAAGCGCTTCAAGGCGCTGCTCAACGAACTGAAAAAACGTCCGCAGGCGATTCTGTTTATCGATGAGATCCACACCATCATCGGTGCCGGCGCTGCGTCTGGTGGCGTGATGGACGCCTCGAACCTGCTCAAACCGTTGCTGTCGTCTGGCGACATCCGTTGCATCGGTTCGACCACGTTCCAGGAATTCCGCGGCATCTTCGAGAAGGATCGTGCCTTGGCGCGTCGCTTCCAGAAGGTCGATGTCGTCGAGCCATCGGTGGAAGACACCATCGGTATCCTGCGCGGCCTGAAAGGGCGTTTCGAGCAGCACCACAACATCGAATACAGCGATGAGTCATTGCGTGCTGCGGCAGAACTCGCGTCGCGCTACATCAATGACCGGCATATGCCGGACAAGGCCATCGACGTGATCGACGAGGCGGGCGCCTATCAGCGTCTGCAACCGGTCGAAAAACGCGTGAAGCGCATCGAGGTGCCGCAGGTTGAAGATATCGTCGCGAAAATCGCGCGGATTCCGCCTAAGCACGTCACCAGTTCCGACAAGGAGCTGCTGCGTAACCTGGAGCGTGACCTGAAACTGACGGTGTTTGGCCAAGACGCGGCGATCGATTCGCTGTCGACTGCGATCAAGCTGTCCCGTGCAGGCCTCAAGTCGCCTGACAAACCAGTCGGTTCGTTCCTGTTCGCAGGCCCGACCGGTGTTGGTAAAACCGAGGCTGCGCGGCAATTGGCCAAGGCGTTGGGGATCGAGCTGGTTCGCTTCGACATGTCCGAGTACATGGAGCGTCACACCGTATCGCGCCTGATCGGTGCGCCTCCGGGCTATGTCGGCTTTGATCAAGGCGGTCTGTTGACCGAAGCGATCACCAAGCAACCGCATTGCGTATTGCTCCTCGATGAGATCGAGAAGGCACATCCGGAAGTCTTCAACCTGCTGTTGCAGGTGATGGACCACGGTACGCTGACCGACAACAACGGGCGCAAGGCGGACTTCCGCAACGTGATTGTGATCATGACCACCAACGCCGGTGCCGAAACGGCGGCGCGTGCTTCGATCGGTTTCACCCATCAGGACCACTCGTCTGATGCGATGGAAGTGATCAAGAAGAGCTTTACGCCGGAGTTCCGTAACCGTCTGGACACCATTATCCAGTTTGGTCGCCTCAGCCATGAGGTCATCAAAAGTGTGGTGGACAAGTTCCTCACCGAGCTTCAGGCGCAGTTGGAAGACAAGCGTGTGTTGCTTGAGGTCACTGATGCTGCGCGTAGTTGGCTGGCGGCGGGTGGTTATGACTCGGCGATGGGTGCGCGTCCGATGGCACGTCTGATCCAGGACAAGATCAAGCGTCCGTTGGCGGAGGAGATTCTGTTTGGCGAGCTGGCCGAGCATGGCGGTGTGGTGCACATCGACATCAAGGATGGTGAGTTGACGTTTGACTTCGAGACCACTGCAGAAATGGCCTGACGGCCTTGGATCAAGAGGGCGCCTTCGGGCGCCTTTTTTGTTGTCTGGTGTTTTTGTGTGTATATCCGTTGCTGCGGTGATGGCTGATTAGGGTTCCGCCCTTACGGCGGGTCACTTTTTCCAGACGCCGAAAAAGTAACCAAAAAGGCTTGCTCCTACGTGCGGCCCGCTCGCCGGGGCTCGGGGTTCCTTCGCTCCGGGATCGATCCGGGCGCAGCGCCTACGGTTTGCTTCGCTGCACCTCCTCTCGCTGTGTTTGGCTTCGCCAAACGGTCGCTGCGCTCCCACGCCCGGATCAATCCCTCCACTCAGCCTTCCGACGTCGCCTTGCAGATCAAGATCAAGAGCAGGCGAGCTGACACTCGGCCTATTGAGTGGTCAAGAGCGCGGGTGTTCGGCTTTTGATTTGGGTTGTTGCTGCCCCTCACCCCAGCCCTCTCACGAGGGAGAGGGAGCCGATTTGTGAGCATTTCAAAGTCTGAGTTCAACTCGGTATTTCATGTCGGCGTACGTCACCCAAACACCTCGGTCAGTCCCCTCTCCCTCCGGGAGAGGGCTAGGGTGAGGGGCTCTTGATCTGGCTCTTGATCTAGCTTTGGCTTTTGATCTTTTGCCCCATCGGCAGGCCGAGCGAAGGTGTTCATCCGGGGGTAGGCGCGCAGCGCCGTGCGGCGTAGCCGCATACATCGAGAGGAGGTGCAGCGAAGCAAACCGTAGGCGATGCCCCCGGATGGACACCGTAGCGAGGGAACGCTGAGCCTAGGCGAAGTGCCGTACGCCAGGGGCAAAGCCTTTTGGTTCCTTTTTGGCGTTTGAAAAAGGGACTCGCTGTAAGAGCGAAACCGCCAGCGGCCGCACCCGAAAAAACGGATATGCCCCCAAACCCCAAACCCCAAAACGCAGACAAACAAAAACGCCCGGCATAAACCGGGCGTTCTGTATTGACTTGATTAACGAGCGCGGTAAGTGATGCGCCCTTTGCTCAAGTCATAGGGCGTCAGCTCGACGCGCACTTTGTCACCGGTAAGAATACGAATGTAGTTCTTGCGCATCTTGCCGGAAATATGCGCGGTTACGACGTGCCCATTTTCCAACTCCACACGAAACATGGTGTTGGGCAGGGTGTCGACGACAGTGCCTTCCATTTCGAAGCTGTCTTCTTTCGACATGCAGTAAAGCCCTCGGTATCCAATGAATGGCCCGGTGCAACTGCGCCAGGCAAAAGCGGCGTGCATTGTGCCCGAAAAATGGGGTTTACGCCAAGGGGTTTACGGCTTGGGTTTAGTTGAGGATCACCCAGCGCTGATTAATCAGCAGTTCGATGGGGCGATATTGCGTCTTGTAGTTCATCTTTTTGCAGTTCTTGATCCAGTAACCGAGGTACACCGCCTCAAGCCCGAGGCGCTGGCTCTCGGCGATTTGCCAGAGGATGGCAAATCGGCCAAGGCTGCGGCGTTCTTCGGTGGGTTCGTAAAAGGTGTACACCGCTGACAAACCGTTCGGCAGTAAATCGGTGACCGCCACGGCGAGCAACCGTCCGTCGAGTCGGAACTCGTAAAAGCGCGAGAACGGCAAGTCGCGGACCAGAAACGTCGCGAACTGATCACGGCTCGGCGGGTACATGTCGCCGTCTGCGTGACGCTGTTCGATGTAACGCTGATACAGATCGAAATATTCTTCGCTGAATTGCGGTTTGGCCGGGCGCACCTGCAAATCCGTATTGCGCTTGAGAATCCGCTTCTGCTGACGATTGGGCATGAACTGCGCCACGGGAATGCGCGCAGGTACGCACGCATTGCAGTTCTGGCAATGCGGCCGGTACAGATGATCGCCGCTGCGACGAAAGCCCATTTCCGACAGGTCTGCGTAGACATGCACATCCATGGGCTGACTCGGATCGAGAAACAGGGTCGTGGCCTGCTCCTCGGGCAGATAACTGCAAGAGTGAGGCTGAGTGGCATAGAACTTCAATCGCGCCAACTCGGTCATGATCAACCCTCGGGATAAGCTGGTGAATTAAGTGTAAGCCACGCGCGCAAAAGTCGCTCAGCAAACCCAGGTGGCACGATTGGGTTGGTCCAGATGGCGGGCCAGATAGTCGGCGAATTCCTGGCGGGGAATGGCTCTGGCGCCGAGGCTGTGCAGATGATCGGTCGGCATCTGGCAATCGATCAGCACGAATCCCGAGTCTTTCAGGTGCCGCACAAGGGTGGCAAAGCCGAATTTCGAGGCATTGTCGGCGCGGCTGAACATCGATTCACCAAAAAACAATTGGCCCATCGCCAGGCCGTACAGGCCACCGACCAGTTCGCCCTGATCCCAGACCTCCACCGAATGCGCGAAGCCGCGACGATGCAGTTCGACATAGGCGTCCTGCATCGCCTCGGTGATCCAGGTGCCATCGGCGTAATCCCGTGGTGCGGCACAGGCGCGGATCACGGCATCGAAATCCTGATCGAAGGTCACTTGATAGCGTTCCTGACGCAGCAGTTTGCCGAGGCTGCGCGAGACATGCAGTTCGTCGGGAAACAATACCGTGCGCGGATCCGGCGACCACCAGAGAATCGGCTGACCCTCGGAAAACCATGGAAAGCAGCCATGGCGATAAGCTTGAATCAGCCGGTCGGCCGACAAATCGCCACCCGCAGCCAGCAATCCGTTGGGGTCGCGCATGGCCTTTTCCAGTGGCGGAAAAGTCAGGGAATTACGTTGTAACCAAGTCAGCATGGCATCCAGGCTTACAGAAGGGGAGGGCGGTGGGGCGTCTGGCCCGCGATAAAGTGTGCCGTTAAATGACAGGAATGTCGTCCAGATACTTCTCGGCATCCAGTGCGGCCATACACCCGGCACCGGCTGATGTTACCGCCTGGCGGTAAACGTGGTCAGCCACGTCACCGGCGGCAAATACCCCGGGAATCTCGGTGGCGGTGGCGTCGCCGTCGCTGCCGCCCTTGACCCGCAAGTAGCCGTCGCGCATCGGCAACTGGCCTTGGAACAGGTCGGTGTTGGGCTTGTGACCAATGGCAATGAATACGCCGGCCAACGCCAGTTCGCGGGTTTCGCCCGTATGACTGTCCCGCAGTCGCGCGCCGGTGACGCCGCTGGCATCGCCGAGCACTTCGTCGAGATTCTGGTTCCAGTGCAGGCGCACGTTGCCGTTCGCAGCTTTCTCGAACAGTTTGTCCTGAAGGATTTTCTCCGAACGCAGCTTGTCGCGACGATGGATCAGGTGCACCTCCCTGGCGATGTTCGACAGATAAAGTGCCTCCTCAACCGCCGTATTGCCGCCGCCGACTACGGCGACCACCTGATTGCGATAGAAGAAGCCGTCACAGGTCGCACAGGCGGAAACGCCTTTGCCGGCGAAGGCTTCTTCCGAGGGCAAGCCGAGATACTGCGCCGAGGCGCCGGTGGCAATGATCAGTGCGTCGCAGGTGTAAGTGCCGCTGTCGCCGATAAGCTCGAACGGGCGCTGCTGCAACTTGGCGGTGTGGATGTGGTCGTAAACGATCTCTGTGGCAAAGCGTTCGGCGTGTTTTTGCATACGTTCCATCAGCGCCGGGCCGGTGAGGCCTTCGACGTCACCGGGCCAGTTGTCGACCTCGACGGTGGTGGTGAGCTGGCCACCGGCCTGCAGGCCGGTGATGACCACGGGTTTGAGGTTGGCGCGGGCGGCATACACGGCAGCGCTGTAACCGGCCGGGCCGGAGCCAAGGATGATCAGGCGTGAATGCTTCGCTACGTTCATCAAATAGACCTCATAAGCCTTTGTCACAAAAGGTAATGCATGCTCAAATTGAGTCGCGGCCTCTGTGTGCTTGACTATGCTCAATCCTGGGGCTTGAAGCATGGCATCGGACGCACAAACCCGTACAATGCCGGGCTGTTACAGAATGTTCGCCGTGTGCTGTATTTATAAAAGCGGCAGCACAGTGTTAAAAGTAGTCTCAGTTGCGCTCGTTCACTTTTTTACCTGCCTGGATTGGGCAGTTTTTTATCGTCATTCAATAGATGGACGCGCCTTGGGCGCAGGAAAAGAAGCGTTTTGAAGAAATCCACCGAAGCACCAAAAACAGTCGTCCCGCTCTGGCGCCAACAGTTGCACTACCGGCTCAAGGAAGGTGCATTGATCGCCATCGGCGCCTTGTGCCTGTTCCTGATGATGGCTTTGCTGACCTACGGCAAGGACGATCCAGGCTGGAGCCACAACAGCAAGATCGATGACGTACAGAATTTCGGCGGCCCGGCGGGCCCTACAGCGCCGACATCCTGTTCATGGTGCTGGGTTACTTCGCCTATATCTTCCCGTTGCTGCTGGCGATCAAGGCGTACCAGATTTTCCGCCAGCGCCACGAGCCGTGGCAGTGGAGCGGCTGGCTGTTCTCCTGGCGTCTGATCGGTCTGGTGTTTCTGGTGCTGTCTGGCGCTGCGCTGGCGCATCTGCACTTTCACGCGGCCTCGGGCCTGCCGGCGGGAGCTGGTGGCGCGCTGGGCGAAAGCCTCGGCAATCTGGCGAAGAATGCACTGAATATTCAGGGCAGCACCCTGTTGTTTATTGCGTTGTTCCTGTTCGGTCTGACGGTGTTCACTGATCTGTCGTGGTTCAAGGTGATGGATATCACTGGCAAGATCACCCTTGATCTGTTCGAACTGTTTCAAGGCGCGCTCAATCGCTGGTGGTCGGCCCGTACCGAGCGCAAGCAGTTGGTTGCGCAATTGCGTGAAGTCGACGATCGCGTGCATGACGTGGTCGCGCCGACGGTCACTGACAAGCGCGAACAAGCCAAAGTCAAAGAACGCCTGATCGAACGTGAGCAAGCCCTGAGCAAGCACATGTCCGACCGCGAGAAACAAGTGCCGCCGGTTATCGCCCCGGCCCCGGCCAAGGCGCCCGAGCCAAGCAAGCGCGTGCAGAAAGAGAAACAGGTGCCGTTGTTCGTCGACAGCGCCGTGGAAGGCACTTTGCCGCCGATTTCGATTCTTGATCCGGCGGAAAAGAAACAACTCAATTACTCACCGGAATCCCTGGCGGCGGTCGGCCATTTGCTGGAGATCAAGCTCAAGGAGTTCGGTGTCGAGGTCACGGTGGATTCGATCCACCCGGGTCCGGTGATTACCCGTTACGAAATTCAGCCTGCCGCCGGCGTGAAAGTCAGCCGCATCGCCAACCTCGCCAAAGACCTCGCGCGTTCGCTGGCCGTGACCAGCGTACGTGTGGTCGAGGTGATTCCGGGCAAGACCACCGTCGGTATCGAGATTCCCAACGAAGACCGGCAGATCGTGCGCTTCTCCGAAGTGCTGTCGACGCCTGAATACGACAATTTCAAATCGCCGGTCACCCTGGCGCTGGGTCACGACATCGGCGGTAAGCCGGTCATTACTGACCTGGCGAAGATGCCGCACTTGCTGGTGGCCGGTACGACCGGTTCCGGTAAGTCGGTGGGTGTGAACGCGATGATCCTGTCGATCCTGTTCAAGTCCGGCCCGGAAGACGCCAAGCTGATCATGATCGACCCGAAAATGTTGGAACTGTCGATCTACGAAGGCATTCCGCACTTGCTGTGCCCGGTCGTTACCGACATGAAGGACGCCGCCAACGCCTTGCGCTGGAGCGTTGCCGAGATGGAGCGCCGCTACAAGCTGATGGCGAAAATGGGCGTGCGCAACCTGTCCGGCTTCAACGCCAAGGTCAAGGAAGCGCAGGATGCCGGCGAACCGTTGAGCGATCCGCTGTACAAGCGTGAAAGCATTCACGACGAAGCGCCGCTGCTGCAGAAACTGCCGACCATCGTCGTGGTGGTCGACGAATTCGCCGACATGATGATGATCGTCGGCAAGAAGGTTGAAGAACTGATCGCCCGTATCGCGCAGAAGGCCCGTGCTGCCGGTATTCACTTGATCCTCGCCACCCAGCGGCCATCGGTGGACGTGATCACCGGTCTGATCAAGGCCAACATTCCGACGCGTATGGCGTTCCAGGTGTCGAGCAAGATCGACTCCCGCACCATCATCGATCAGGGTGGCGCCGAACAGCTGCTCGGTCACGGTGACATGCTCTACATGCCGCCGGGCACCAGCCTGCCGATCCGGGTTCACGGTGCGTTCGTATCCGACGATGAAGTACACCGTGTGGTCGAAGCGTGGAAACTGCGCGGCGCTCCGGAATACAACGATGACATCCTCAACGGTGTCGAAGAAGCCGGCAGCGGTTTTGAAGGCAGCAGCGGTGGCGGTGACGGCGATGATCCGGAAGCCGACGCGCTGTACGATGAAGCTGTACAGTTTGTACTGGAAAGCCGTCGTGCCTCGATTTCCGCTGTACAGCGCAAGCTGAAGATCGGCTACAACCGCGCCGCACGGATGATCGAAGCCATGGAAATGGCCGGGGTCGTCACCTCGATGAACACCAACGGTTCCCGTGAAGTCCTGGCCCCAGGCCCGGTACGCGACTGATTGCAAACGCAAGAGGCGGGACAATGATGTGCCGCCGCTCTCCCAACGAGTATTCAAGAGGACTCCCATGCGTCTTATCCGCATGCTGCTGCCAGTACTGGCGCTGACCACTCTCACGGCCCACGCCGATCAAAAGGACGTGGCGCGTCTGACCCAATTGCTGGAAACATCCAAGACCCTGAGCGCGAACTTCTCGCAGCTGACCCTCGACGGCAGCGGCACGCAGTTGCAGGAAACCACCGGCAACATGACCCTGCAGCGTCCGGGCCTGTTCTACTGGCACACCAATGCGCCAAACGAGCAGACCATGGTTTCCGACGGCAAGAAAGTTACCCTGTGGGACCCGGATCTGGAACAGGCGACCATCAAGAAGCTCGACGAGCGTCTGACCCAGACCCCGGCGCTGCTGCTGTCCGGTGATGTGTCGAAGATCAGCCAGAGTTTTGATATCAGCGCGAAAGAGGCGGGCGGCGTGATCGACTTCACCCTCAAGCCGAAAACCAAAGACACTCTGTTCGATAACCTGCGTCTGTCGTTCCGCAACGGTCTGCTCAACGATATGCAACTGATCGACAGCGTCGGCCAGCGCACCAACATCCTGTTTACCGGCGTTAAGGCCAACGAGCCGGTATCGGCATCGAAGTTCAAGTTCGACATCCCCAAGGGTGCCGACGTGATCCAGGAATAAACACGTAAACCCTGTGGGAGCGAGCCTGCTCGCGAAAGCGATATTTCATCCAGCATTAATAGTGGCTGATACACCGCTTTCGCGAGCAGGCTCGCTCCCACAAGGGCAAAGATCGACCTGATCAAATAGAGGTTTCAACGCTACGTGATGGATCTGTTTCGCAGTGCACCGATTGCCCAGCCACTGGCCGCGCGTTTGCGTGCGACCAATCTGGATGAGTACGTCGGTCAGGAGCACGTGCTCGCTCGCGGCAAGCCTCTGCGTGAGGCGCTGGAGCAGGGTGCCCTGCATTCGATGATCTTCTGGGGGCCGCCCGGAGTGGGTAAAACCACTTTGGCGCGGTTGCTCGCGGAAGTCTCCGATGCGCACTTCGAAACGGTCTCGGCAGTGCTCGCCGGGGTCAAAGAGATCCGTCAGGCTGTTGAAATCGCCAAGCAGCAGGCCGGCCAGTACGGCAAGCGCACGATTCTGTTCGTCGATGAAGTGCACCGTTTCAACAAATCCCAGCAGGATGCGTTTCTGCCGTACGTTGAAGACGGCACGCTGATCTTCATCGGCGCCACCACCGAAAACCCTTCCTTCGAACTCAACAATGCTCTGCTGTCGCGTGCCCGCGTCTACGTGCTGAAAAGCCTCGACGAAGCGGCGCTGCGCAAACTGGTGCATCGCGCACTCACTGAAGAGCGTGGGCTGGGCAAGCGCAACCTGACGCTCAACGATGAAGGCTTCCAGATGCTGCTGTCCGCCGCCGATGGCGATGGCCGGCGTCTGCTCAATCTGCTGGAAAACGCCTCGGACCTGGCTGAAGACAACAGCGAAATCGGCACCGAGTTGCTGCAGAGCCTGCTCGGCGATACGCGTCGGCGTTTCGACAAGGGCGGCGAGGCGTTCTACGACCAGATATCGGCGCTGCACAAGTCCGTGCGCGGCTCCAACCCCGACGGCGCGCTGTATTGGTTTGCGCGGATGATCGACGGTGGTTGCGATCCGCTGTACCTGGCCCGCCGTGTGGTGCGCATGGCCAGTGAAGACATCGGCAACGCCGACCCGCGCGCCCTCAGCCTGTGCTTGGCGGCGTGGGAGGTGCAGGAACGTCTCGGCAGTCCGGAAGGCGAGTTGGCCGTGGCCCAGGCCATCACCTATCTGGCCTGTGCGCCGAAAAGCAACGCGGTGTACATGGGCTTCAAAACCGCGCTGCGTGCCGCCGCTGAAAACGGTTCGCTGGAAGTGCCGTTGCACCTGCGCAACGCACCGACCAAACTGATGAAACAATTGGGCTACGGTGACGAATACCGCTATGCCCACGACGAGCCGGACGCTTATGCCGCTGGCGAAGACTATTTCCCGGAAGAGCTTGATCCCATCCCGTTCTACCAACCGGTGCCGCGTGGCCTGGAATTGAAGATCGGCGAGAAGCTCAACCACCTCGCCCAACTCGATCGTTTAAGCCCTCGGCAGCGGAGAAAATAGTGTTTCCATTGATCATTGCGGTCTCCGCCGGCGGGGTTGCCGGCACCTTGTTGCGCTTCGCCACCGGTAATTGGGTCAACGCCAATTGGCCGCGGCACTTCTATACCGCGACGCTGGCCGTTAATATCGTGGGCTGTCTGCTGATTGGCGTGTTGTACGGCCTGTTTTTGATACGCCCGGAAGTGCCGATCGAGGTACGCGCCGGGTTGATGGTCGGCTTCCTTGGGGGGCTGACGACATTTTCATCCTTTTCACTGGATACGGTGCGCCTGCTGGAAAGCGGGCAAGTGCCGCTGGCCCTGGGCTATGCGGCACTCAGCGTATTCGGCGGGCTGCTCGCGACGTGGGCTGGCCTGTCTTTGACCAAACTTTGATAACGAGAAACCGACATGCTCGATTCCAAACTGTTACGTAGCAACCTTCAGGACGTAGCGGACCGCCTGGCTTCCCGTGGCTTTGCCCTGGATACCGCGCGCATCGAAGCGCTGGAAGAACAGCGTAAGACCGTCCAGACCCGCACCGAAGCACTGCAGGCTGAGCGTAACGCGCGTTCCAAATCCATCGGTCAGGCCAAGCAGCGCGGCGAAGACATCGCGCCGTTGATGGCGGACGTCGAGCGCATGGCGGGCGAACTGAGTGCCGGTAAAGTCGAGCTGGACGCGATCCAGACCGAACTGGACTCGATCCTGCTCGGTATCCCCAACCTGCCGCACGAATCCGTGCCGGTCGGCAAAGACGAAGACGACAACGTTGAAGTGCGCCGCTGGGGCACGCCGACCGCGTTCGACTTCGAAGTGAAAGATCACGTTGCCCTGGGCGAGAAGTTCGGCTGGCTGGATTTCGAAACCGCCGCCAAGCTGTCCGGTGCGCGTTTCGCCCTGCTGCGTGGCCCGATCGCGCGTCTGCACCGCGCCCTGGCGCAGTTCATGATCAACCTGCACGTCAACGAGCACGGCTACGAAGAGGCTTACACGCCTTATCTGGTTCAGGCGCCGGCGCTGCAAGGCACCGGTCAACTGCCGAAGTTCGAAGAAGACCTGTTCAAGATCGCTCGCGAAGGCGAAGCCGATCTGTATCTGATCCCGACCGCTGAAGTGTCGCTGACCAACATCGTTGCGGGCGAAATCGTCGATTCGAAACTGCTGCCGATCAAGTTCGTCGCGCACACTCCGTGCTTCCGCAGTGAAGCCGGTGCATCGGGCCGTGACACCCGCGGCATGATCCGTCAGCACCAGTTCGACAAAGTCGAAATGGTCCAGATCGTTGAGCCATCGACTTCGATGGAAGCGCTGGAAGGCCTGACCGCCAACGCTGAAAAAGTCCTGCAATTGCTCGGTCTGCCTTACCGCACCTTGGCGCTGTGCACCGGCGACATGGGCTTCAGCGCGGTCAAGACTTATGACCTCGAAGTGTGGATCCCGAGCCAGGACAAGTACCGCGAAATCTCCTCGTGCTCGAACTGCGGCGACTTCCAGGCCCGTCGTATGCAAGCGCGTTTCCGCAACCCGGAAACTGGCAAGCCTGAGCTGGTGCACACCCTGAACGGTTCCGGTCTGGCGGTTGGTCGTACGCTGGTTGCCGTGCTGGAAAACTACCAGCAGGCCGACGGCTCGATCCGTGTACCGGACGTACTCAAGCCGTACATGGGTGGCCTTGAGGTCATCGGCTAAATGAAATATCTGCCGCTGTTTCACAACCTGCGCGGCAGTCGTGTGTTGGTCGTCGGTGGGGGGGAAATTGCCTTGCGCAAATCCCGCCTGCTGGCCGATGCCGGTGCGCTGCTGCGGGTGGTCGCACCTGAAATCGAAACGCAACTGCGTGAACTGGTCGCCGCTTCTGGCGGTGAATGCCTGTTGCGCGGTTACGTCGAGGCGGATCTCGATGGTTGCGGGCTGATTATTGCCGCCACCGACGATGAGACGCTGAACGCCCAAGTCTCCACCGATGCGCACAAGCGCTGCGTGCCGGTCAACGTGGTCGACGCGCCTGCCTTGTGCAGTGTGATCTTCCCGGCGATCGTCGACCGTTCGCCGCTGATCATAGCCGTGTCCAGCGGCGGCGATGCGCCGGTGCTGGCGCGTTTGATCCGCGCCAAGATCGAAACCTGGATTCCATCGACCTACGGCCAATTGGCCGGGCTCGCCGCGCGTTTCCGCAATCAGGTGAAAAGCCTGTTTCCGGATGTGCAGCAGCGTCGTGGTTTCTGGGAAGACGTGTTTCAGGGGCCGATTGCCGACCGGCAACTGGCCGGGCAGGGCGCCGAAGCCGAGCGTCTGCTGCAAGCCAAGATCGATGGTGAAGCCATGGTCACGACCGGTGAGGTGTATCTGGTCGGGGCAGGCCCGGGCGATCCAGACCTGCTGACCTTCAAGGCGTTGCGTCTGATGCAGCAAGCCGACGTGGTGCTGTACGACCGCTTGGTGGCGCCAGCGATTCTTGAGCTGTGCCGTCGTGATGCCGAGCGGGTCTACGTCGGCAAACGTCGGTCTGATCACGCCGTGCCACAGGATCAGATCAACCAGCAACTGGTCGACCTGGCCAAGGCCGGCAAGCGTGTGGTGCGGTTGAAGGGCGGTGATCCGTTTATCTTCGGCCGGGGCGGCGAAGAGATCGAAGAACTGGCCGCTCACGGCATTCCGTTTCAGGTTGTGCCGGGTATCACGGCGGCCAGTGGTTGCGCGGCATATGCCGGGATTCCGCTGACGCATCGTGATCACGCGCAGTCGGTGCGCTTTGTTACCGGCCATCTGAAGGACGGCTCCACCGATCTGCCTTGGGCCGACCTTGTCGCGCCGGCGCAGACGCTGGTGTTCTACATGGGCCTGGTCGGGTTGCCGGTCATCTGCGAACAACTGATCAAACATGGTCGTTCAGCCGATACCCCGGCGGCATTGATTCAGCAGGGCACCACGGTCAATCAGCGCGTCTTCACCGGCACGCTGGCTGACCTGCCGCGACTGGTGGCGGAGCATGAAGTGCATGCGCCGACATTGGTCATCGTCGGTGAAGTGGTGCAACTGCGCGAGAAGCTGGCGTGGTTCGAAGGGGCTCAGGCGCAGGTCTGAAAACCGAGTTGACCCCATCGCTGGCAAGCCAGCTCCCACAGGTTTTGTGTTGAAGCTGCAATCTTCAGTATCACCAAAATCCCTGTGGGAGCTGGCTTGCCAGCGATGGGGCCCTCAAAAACAATACAAATCTCAGCCCCGGTACCAAACCCCTTTGCCGCTCAAACGCGCCCGATCATGGGCCACGTTGAAATCCTGCTCCGGCCCTTTCGGCACAACCCCTGTCGGGTTAATGGTCTTGTGACTGCCGTAGTAGTGGTTCTTGATGTGCTGGAAATCCACCGTCTCGGCGATCCCCGGCCACTGATACAGCTCACGCAGCCAGTTCGACAGATTCGGGTAATCGGCAATCCGCCGCAGGTTGCACTTGAAGTGGCCGTGGTACACCGCGTCAAAACGAATCATCGTGGTGAACAAACGGATGTCCGCTTCCGTCAGGTACTCACCCGACAAGTAGCGATTGGCACCCAGCAGCCGGTCCAACTGATCCAGCTCGGCAAACACCTCATCGAACGCTTCTTCATAAGCCTGTTGCGACGTCGCAAAACCTGCGCGATACACGCCGTTGTTCACCGCCGGATAAATCCGCTCGTTCAGCGCATCGATCTCGCCGCGTAATGGCGCCGGGTAGAGATCCAGATCATTGCCGGTCAAACCATCAAACGCGCTGTTGAACATGCGGATGATCTCCGCTGATTCGTTGCTGACGATGCGCTTGAGCTTTTTGTCCCACAGCACCGGCACGGTGACGCGGCCGGTGTAATCGGCAGTGTCGGCGGTATAGCGCTGATGCATGAATTCAAAACCATCGAGCTTATCGCCGGTTGAGCCGAGCGCCGTGTCGAAGGTCCAGCCATTTTCCAGCATCAACCAACTGACCACCGAGACGTCGATGAGACTCTCCAGCCCTTTGAGTTTGCGCAGGATTAGCGTGCGATGCGCCCACGGACAGGCGAGCGAAACATAGAGGTGATAGCGCCCGGCCTCCGCGGCAAAACCGCCTTCACCGCTGGGGCCGGGTTCGCCGTTGGCGGTTACCCAGTTGCGGCGCTTGGCCTGTTCGCGCTGGAAGGCGCCGTCCTTGCTGCTTTCGTACCACTTGTCCTGCCAGTGGCCATCGACGAGTAAACCCATGATCAAGACTCCGTAAACCAATAATCGTTGGAGTCGAGTCTATTCCGATGAGTTCGAAAAAAAAGCGCAAAGATCGGGCGCGAATGATCGGTTAAATCGATTTGTTCCGCGCGGCCCAGTAGTGCTCGGCGGTTGCGAAGGCTTGCTCACGGCTTTGACCGAGGCCGCGCAAGGCCAGCGCCATGGTCGCAATCAACGCCATTTGCGGGTAACTGTCGACCACCTCGCCACGCCATACGGCTTTCAGGTGTTCGACGTCCAGGGTCGCCGGTTTGACGTGGCGTTGCGCCGACAATTGCGGCCATTCCTCGTCCCAGCTCTCGCCGCCGGTGGTGCCGTAGAGGTGGCTGTCGGCATCCGGGTTGATCTCGATTTCGCCGCCATCGCCTTTGACCACAATCGCCGTGTCGCCAAGCAAACCACTGGCATCGCGATGCACTGCTTGATACCCAGGATGGAAAATGCTTTGCAGGCCGCAACGCGCGCCCAGTGGATTGAGAATCCGCGCCAGGGAATGAATCGGTGAGCGTAGGCCCAGGGTGTTGCGCAAATCGATCATCTTTTGCAATTGCGGCGCCCAGTCCACCAGCGGCATGAAGGCCAGGCCACCGTTATCCAGCGCCGTGCCGACCTGCTGCCAAGTGCGGCACAGCGGAATGTTCAATTCACCAAGCAATTGCTCGCTGTACAGACGCCCGGCGGTGTGTGCGCCGCCGCCGTGCATGAAAATGCGCACGCCGTTCTGTGCCAGGCACTTGGCCGCCAGCAGATACCACGGCAGATGACGCTTCTTGCCAGCGTAAGTCGGCCAGTCCAGATCGACGTTCAGCGCCGGCGCCTGCAAGCGCTCGCGCAGGGCTTCGGTGAAGCCGGCCATCTCCTCGGCGCTTTCTTCCTTGTGCCGCAGCAACATCAGGAACGCGCCGAGCTGGGTGTCTTCAACCTTGTCGTCGAGCACCATGCCCATGGCTTCGCGGGCTTCTTCGCGCGTCAGGTCGCGCGCACCGCGTTTGCCCTTGCCGAGAATCCGCACGAATTGGGCG
Source organism: Pseudomonas sp. Mb7 (assembly GCF_054790525.1). Lineage (NCBI taxonomy): Bacteria > Pseudomonadati > Pseudomonadota > Gammaproteobacteria > Pseudomonadales > Pseudomonadaceae > Pseudomonas > Pseudomonas sp. Mb7. Next base: position 3,230,238 of record NZ_CP186501.1, on the reverse strand, counting down.
AACGGGTGTTCGGCAGGCGTTTCGAGGGTCAGCGCTGGAAAGTCGGTCATAAGCAATTCGTCGGTTTGGGCAGGCCCGCCAGTTTCGCGGCGAGTTTGGCAGGGGTGCCTTTGAACAGTCGGTTGAGGTGCAGGCTGTTGCCTTTGTCCGGGCCGAGTTTCAGTGCGGTGTACTTGATCAATGGCCGGGTGGCCGGGGACAGCTGGAATTCGGCATAGAAGCTGCGCAGCAGTTCGAGGACTTCCCAGTGTTCGGGCGTCAACTCGATTTCTTCTGCGGCAGCGAGGGCGCTCGCGACGTCTGCCGACCAGTCGCTGAGGTCGACCAGGAATCCGTCCTTGTCCAGTTCGATGGCGCGGGCGCCGACGGTCATGGCATTCATAACCAGCTGTTGACCTTGTCGTGATGGATCGACAGCTCGACGAAGGCCGGGTAATCAATGGCCTCAGCCCAGTCCGGGACTTCGATGGCGCGAGCCTGTGCATCTTCGGCCAGAACCAACAATTTGATCTGGCGGCTTTGCAGTGCGGTGAACGGCGCGGTGCCCGGTTGCAGAGCATAGACCGCGTCGCCGGACAGCAACACAGCATCAGCGCTGCCGATCAGGCGCAGGCAACTGGTCAGGCGATCGTCGCCAAACGGGGAATGAGACAACACATGCAAAGTCGACATCAGAGGGTGATCACCTGGTCGTAACGGTCAATAAGGGCGGTGATTTGCTCGGCGGCCAGCGGCTGCGCTTCGTCCAGCGACAGAGTCCCGAGGCCACGAGTGCTGGCGCTCTCTGCGCAGTAGAACAACTCTTCGACACCAAACATCGGTAGCGCTTGCAGGTTAGCGCTCAAGTCTTTCTGTTGCAGGGCCTTGGCGTTCTGCCCGGCGGCGAGTTGCAGCACGCCATCATCGAGAAACAGCAAGCCAATGGGCAGATCGAAGGCGCCACCGGCCAGCACGATGTCCAGCGCTTCGCGGGCCGCGGGGCCAGACCATGGCGATTGACGGCTGATGATCAACAGGGATTTAGCCATCTCACGCACCTCCAAAGCAGATCAAACGGTCAGCGTCTTGAATCGCGTCATGCAACTGACCGAGGCCGGACAATTCCCACGGCGCGCTGACGGAAACGGCGTCACGCTGATAGCGCTTGGCTTCTTCAGCGTCCAGCACGCCACGGCGCAGGGCGGCGGCGATGCACACCACGCCGTCGAGCTTTTGTTCGGTGATGAAGGTGCGCCATTGTTTGGGCAGGTCCAGTTCGTCCTGCGGGGTGACCAGCGCGTCCGAAGCGTTGTAAACGCCGTCCTGATAGAAAAACAGCCGGACAATTTCATGCCCACCGGCCAGCGCGGCTTGTGCAAACAGCAGGGCACGGCGCGAGGAGGGCGCATGGGCGGCGGAAAACAGCGCAATGGCGAACTTCATAACGGACTCGATCAGCAAAACTGCGGCCATGATAAAGCATTGCAGACCGCAAAGGATCGCAGCCTCGTTTTACTCGACAGCTCCTACATGAGCGTTGGTTGAGGAATCCGTTAGCGGGGCATGTAGCCCAGTTGCCAGCGGCGCGGGATTTTCAGGGAGAACAGCCCGATGATTGCAGCCAGCAAACCGCTGACAAACATCGCCTTCAGTCCCAAATGATGTTCCAGCACCGCCCCCAGAATCGCGCCGATAAACATCCCGCTCCACGGCACCAGTTGCACCCGCCAGCCGCTGCGCCGTTCGCCAAGCATCCAGCGTCCCAAACCACGGCCGAACCGCGACAATGCGCCAGTCACGTAAGTCAGTCCGACCGGCAAGCCGTTCACCTCTTCAACCGACGCGTTGAGCATGCCCATCGCAATGATCGCCGCCATCAGCGCCGGCAGTTGGGTGTCGAATGGCCAGGCGGCCGCCGCACACAGCAGGGTGGCGATACACAGCAGCAGCGGCAGCGCCCGGCGGCCACCGAAACGGGCAACGATAACGCCCAAGGCGTTCCCGGCTATAAAAGTGGCGACGAGGATCAACAAACGCAGGGTCAGCCCGATATCACCATCGCTGATCGCCACGGCAAGTCGGGTGGTGTTGCCGCTCATGAACGAGACGAAGTCGCCGCTGGCCATAAAGCCGATGGCGTCGGTCATGCCGGCCAGTACCGAGAGGCTGGCCACCAGCGCCAGACCAATCCGCCCGCGCCACTTCTGAGTGTGCAGATGCCCGGGGCTGGCGCGGTGAGTCGAGGCGGATGGCAGCATCGGTAGAAGTGTCCTTGGTCGGCGGTTATGGTTCTATGCCATACAGATCGCAATATTCCAGCCAGCCCATATGAGCCATTTCTGCGACTTCACGATGCACCTCAAGGCGCTGCGCTTGATATTCCTCAGGCGTTGCGGCCGTCAGTAGCAGTGTCAGCTCCCAGGCAAACAGACCTTGTTCTTCCGCCTCGGCCTCAAATGCTTCATGCAGTCGCTCTTCACGATACTGCGCCTGCGTTTCGCCTTTGGCCTGAGCCAGTAGCGGGTTGAGGTGGTCGAGGGATTCGCGCAGTTCGGGACGCGCGTCGAGAAATACTTTCAGGGCATGTTCATGTCGCTGGTCGGTAGGCGCCATGTGTTTTCCTTGTGAGGCTGATGACCTTAGGTTGCCGCAGCGGCCTGCGCCTGTCGCGCTATAAATGCAGTAAAGCAGAACGATTCCTGCTGCTGCGATGATACAGTCCGCTTTTTTCTGAATGAGCGAATGCAATGCGAATTCTGATGGTAGCGCTGGCCGCGACACTGCTGGCCGGTTGCGCAGGCTCGGTGATGGACGATGCTCGCACGAAAACCCCGTACAAGGTATTGACGTCGGACAAAGCCGAAAAAGACGTGGCGCGTTGTGTGCAGTTCGGCTGGCAGGACGAAGCGGTGTTTGGCGTGGATGCGGCGGCGTATCTGGAACCGCGTAAATCGGGCGGTACGACGGTGTATACCCGTTCGGCAGAGTCTTTTGTCGATGTGCTCACCGAAGCATCGGGTACGACGCTGAATTACTACGCGCAGAAGGATGATTTTGTCGCCAAGCGCCGGTTGGCCGCGTTGGCGACTTGCCTCTGATCATGCGTTGACGTGGCTGTCGGCATCGTCGGAACGCCGCCCGGAGCAGGCTCAATCCTACCGTGGAATGCATTCCAAATGTGGGAGCGAGCCTGCTCGCGAAGGGGTCGGTACATTCAACCTACAAGTCGCTTCTGGAAAAAATGCCGCTTGTGCCCCGGCGGATAATCGACAATCTCACCAAACTGGCTGTACCCGAGTTTCTTGTAGAACTCCGGTGCCTGAAAGTCGAACGTGTCGAGCCATGCGCCGATGCAGCCTTTCTCCCGCGCCAGCTCTTCGGCCATGCGCATCAGTTTCGAGCCAATACCCTGGCCCCGGCCTGCTTCAGGCACTGACAGCAAATCGATGAACAACCACTGGCAGACCAGCCGGCCATAGAGTCCACCCAGAATCTGATCGTGATCGTCACGCACCAGCAGGGTGAGCGGTTCGGATACCGCGATCCCGGCCTTGGCCACGTTATAGGCATGCAGGGGGGCGAGAATCGCTTGGCGTTCTTCTTCTGTGGAATGTTGTGACAACTCGATGCGCAAGTTCATGCCTGACTTCCTTGTGGTTTGAACCCGCAGCCTATCCTGCCCGGCGGTGATCTTCCAAGCCCCTCTCAACCCGGTGGAACTGCCGCTCACGCGCCGGGGTCTAGCTTTTACAGCGTCATTCCAGCACGCGGTTGATGAGGATCCCCCATGAATATTTTCGAAGCCCTTCGCGAAAGCCATGAGCGCCAGCGTAGCTACGCCAAAACCCTGATCGAAACCAGCGGCGACACCCCGGAGCGGGTCGAGGCGTACAAACAACTCAAAGCCGAACTCCAAGCCCACGAAACCGCCGAAGAACGCCATTTCTACATTCCGTTGATGGAGCTAGACGAGGGTGTCGATCTGAGCCGCCATGCCATCGCTGAACACCATGAAATGGACGAGATGATGGAAGAACTCGACGAGACCGAGATGTCCAGTCCCGCGTGGTTGGCAACCGCGAAGAAGCTGTCGGACAAGGTTCATCATCATTTGAAGGAAGAAGAGCAGAAGTTCTTCCAGATGGCCGGCAAATTGCTCAACGAGAAACAGAAAGTACAACTCGCCGGGCAGTACGAAAAGGAGTTCAAGGCACAGTTGCCGTGAGTACTGAATGGCAGTTTTTGCAGCATCGGCGTGTAATCTTTTGGCGTCATCTCGGGTGGGTATTATCGTAAATGACTGGATATGCATCCAGTATTTGCAGTGTTTTGCTGGCCTTCATCCGCTGACTGCGACAAAACCGCCGATGGACAAAAAATTCGCCTCCGTTAGCTTGAAGGCCTCTCCTCGGAAAGGAGAGTTCTTAAATCAACGGAGTGAAAAACATGAATCAACCACAAGCACAAACCCAACTGCGACATGGTCGCGTCATCTCTCCTGCCAGCCGCGGTGCGGTGGCCATTGAGCAAGGACTGCTCGGTGCCTGGCAGGTCAATGAAATGGAAGGCGGGAAAAATTTCCCGGCGCTGGCAGCGGGGCCGTTTCCGGCGCCATTCCAGAGCGACTCGGACAGTGTCACGCCACCGGCCGACGGCTACATTCTCAGCGGTGGTAAGAGTGATGGCCGCGACTGCGTTAACTTCACCCATGAAGAAATGAGCAAGAAACTCGGTCGTCCATTCACCTGGCCGCTGCTCAATGTCACCCCGGGACAAACCCTCGAAATCAAGTGGGAATACACCGCGCCGCACACCACTCGCGGCTATCGCTGGCTGATCACCAAGGACGGCTGGGACCCGAAACAGCGCATCACCCGTGCGCAACTGGAAAGCCAACCGTTCTTCGAGGACTTCTACACTCAGGTGCCGTATTACAGCTACCCGAATGAGCTGAAGGCCAAGGTCAATCACGCGGTGAAACTGCCGGCCAACAAAAAAGGCCATCACGTGATCGTGCTGATGTGGATCGTCGCCAACACCGGCAACGCTTTCTATCAGGCCTTCGACGTCGACTTCAAATAACGGCGCTGCGTCGCCAAACCCACACGTTCTGAAGGATTAGAACATGTCAAAAATCGATTTCTCTTTAGTGCAAAACGCCGCGAGCGATGCCGCCTCGCTGATGCCGAGCATTGCCGGCAAAAAGATCCTCATGGGCTTCTGGCACAACTGGCCCGCAGGCCCGAGCGATGGTTATCGTCAGGGCCGCTTCGCCAGCCTGTCGCTGGAGCAAGTGCCCAAGGAGTACAACGTGGTCGCGGTGGCCTTTATGAAGGGCAGCGGGATTCCGACCTTCAAGCCGTTCAACGTTTCCGATGCCGAGTTCCGCCGTCAGGTCGGCGTGCTCAACAGCCAAGGGCGGGCCGTGTTGATCTCCCTCGGTGGCGCCGATGCGCACATCGAGTTGCGCAGCGGTCAGGAACAACCGCTGGCCAATGAAATCATCCGTCTGGTGGAAACCTACGGCTTCGACGGCCTGGATATTGATCTTGAACAGAGCGCGATTGATTTCGCGGCCAACAAGACCGTCCTGCCGGCCGCACTGAAACTGGTCAAGGATCACTACGCAGGCCAAGGCAAGCACTTCATCATCAGCATGGCCCCAGAGTTTCCTTATCTGACCAGCACCGGCAAATACGTGAGCTACCTGCAGGCACTGGAAGGCTACTACGACTTCATCGCCCCACAGTTCTACAACCAGGGTGGCGACGGTGTCTGGGTGCAGGAAGCCAACGACGGTGCAGGTGCGTGGATTGCGCAGAACAACGACCCGCTGAAGGAGGATTTCCTTTACTACCTGACTGAAAGCCTGGTGACCGGTACTCGCGGCTTCACCAGAATTCCGGCGGACAAGTTCGTCATCGGCCTGCCGGCCAACAACGATGCGGCGGCCACCGGTTATGTGATCGACAAAACCGTGGTCGGTAACGTTCTTAAGCGTCTGGCTATCAAGGGGCTGCCGATCAAAGGCTTGATGACTTGGTCGGTGAACTGGGACAACGGCATCAGCAAGGATGGCTTGCCGTACAACTGGGAGTTCAGCCGGCGTTATGGGCCGTTGATTCACGGGGTCTCTTTCGCCGAGCAGGATATCGATGACACGCGTTCGCTCATCGCTCGTTAGTTGCAAATAAAGAAGCCCGGTAGCGCTGCCGGGCTTCTTTGTTGGTTTGGAATGCGTGTGGGTATGTTTTTATTCGGTTTTAACCAGGACATAAAGATTGTCATTGATCGACATCTTTTCGATTCTGTTTAAAGAGATAAGCTCTTTGAATTCTTTTTCGAGTGTTTTCTTGTCGCAGTATTTTTCATATGTAAGCGGCCTGTCCAAAGCGTAAATGTAAAGGCGCCATACGTCAAAGCCGTCGATTCTGCTGTTCGAGCCGTAATCGAAGTCCACTGATTCTGATGGGAAATGAATGGCGCACCCTACGCCGTGCAGTTCATATTGAATTTCATCAGTTATTTCACCGCAGCGTTCGATTTGCTTGCTCCGCCAGAGTCTTAAAATATTCCGAGTGCCAAATTTTTTTTGTAGTAATTCTGTTCCACTTTCAACTTTTGAAAGAAAGTCAGTTATTAGGTCCTCAAGATTTTTATCGGCTATTTTCATCTTCTTCTGTGATGCTCCAATCGGTCGTGTCCGACATTGTTAGCTGATTCAATGACTTCTTCGATCGTATTAAGTTGTCCTTTGTGCTCTCTGATGTTCGTGATCAAATTTATAGTTATTGGCGTTGCTGTTTGTTTTGCAGCTGCTGCACGGTGATGTCCATCTAGAATATAGAAGGTGCCCTGATGTTCTGCTACGTCTATGGGATAGCTGACATCGTAGCCACCTGCTCGCATCTGATCTCTTATTTTTTCGACGCGTTTAGTTGAATTTTTTCCCATAATTGCATGCGTTCGCTTCACTGAATGTGGGTCAACGCCATGAATCAAGTCCGGTAATTGTGGATCACCCTCATCAACCTTAGCCCCACCAACCCCACCCGGCACCTCACACCCAGGTTTATTCGGCGGCGGACAATTGGAGTTCAACCCCAACGGATCCACCCACCCCGTCGGATTCGGCACGTACTGGTACTGATTCAATCCACCAGCCAACTTGATCGGATCCGGTGTCAGATACCGCCCCAGCCTCGGGTCGTAATACCGATGCCGGTTGTAATGCAGCCCGCTTTCGCCATCGAAGTACTGCCCCTGAAAGCGCAGCGGCTGGTTCAGGTAGTCGTCGCCGGCCAGGGTCAGTGCGGCGACTTTGCCGTAGGCGTCGTATTGCGCGGACCAAACGATGTCGCCGCTGTAGTCGGTGAGTTCCTGCGGGGTGCCGAGGTGGTCGAGTTGGTAGTAGAAGGGACAGGCTTTTTGCGGGCCTTTGCCGTCGAGCAGCGCGAGGGGGCGGAAGGTGCCGGGTTCGTAGACGTAGCTGCGGTATTCGCGTTCGCTGCTTTCGGCGACGAGGTGGTCGCCTTGCCAGAAGAACTCGGTGGTCTCGCCGTCGACGGTTTTGCGGATGCGTCGGCCGAAGGCGTCGTACTTGTAAGACGCGGTCTGGCCATCCGGGCGGGTCAGGCCGATCAGGCGGTGCTGGCAGTCGTAGCGGTATTCGGTGACGAGTTTTTGTCCGCTGCCGCGACGTTCGCGGATCAGGTTGCCGAAGGCGTCGTAGTCGTAGTGGCGGTCGCCCTGCATCAGCAAGCGGTTGCCTTTGATCTGACTCGGGCCGGGGCGGTCCTGCATCAGCAGGTTGCCGGCCGGGTCGTGGGCGAAGCTTTCCGGCAGTTCGTCGCGCGAGTGACGGACGCGGATCAGCCGGTCGAGGCCGTCGTAGCCGTAGGTACGCTGGCCGTGGCGGCTGTCGGCGATGTGCGCGAGATTGCCGTTGGCGTTGTAGGCATAATCGCGGCGGTACAACGCATCGCGCTGATGGCCTACGGCGTGGGCGAGTAATCGTCCCTGATCGTCGTAGGAGTATTCGCTGAGCAGCAGGCCTTGCTGACGTTGCCGTTCGCGACCGGACTGGTAGACGTGACGGGTCAGCGGCGCGCCGTTGAGGTCGATGCCGCTCAGCGCGCCACCCTTGGCGTGGTGGTAGTCGAGCACGCTGTTGTCCGGCAGACGCATGCGCTTGAGCTGGCCGCAGGCGTCGTAGCGGTAACGCAGGGTGCCCCAGCCCTGATGCTCGGTGATCAAGCGGTTCTGGCGGTCGTACTCGAAGGCCAGCGGGTGTTGCTGGCCGTCGTCGACACCAGTCAGACGGCCGAGGCGGTCGTATTGGTAGGTGACCTTGAGGCCGTCGGGCAGGGTTTTGGCCAGAAGACGCCCGGCAGCATCGCGCTCATAAGCGGTGACCAGTTGCGAGCCGTCGTCACCGAACTCGGTCTTCTCCAGCAGATGGCCGTTGAGGTCATAGGCGTACGCCGTGCGCCGGCCGTCAAAACCGACCTCCTGACGAATCAGCCCGGTCGGCGTGTAGTCCAGCCGATACTTTTCCCCGGATTCGTTTTCGATCTCGGTGAGCAATAACTGCGCATGGTCGTAGCGGTACTGCACCCGCGTGCCGTCGGGGTTGATCCGCCGCGAGACCAGGTGCAGGTCGTCGTCGTATTCGTAGCGGGTGATGCGCCCCAGCTCATCGCGCTCGGCAGTGACCTGGCCGTAGGCGCCGTAGCTGTAGGCGCGGGTGCTGCCGGTAGGAAACGTCGTCTGAATCAGTCGGCCAACCGCATCCCAATGTTGCCGGGTGACCGCACCGTGTTCGTCCGCAGTCGTGGTCCGCCGCCCCAGCGCGTCGTAGGAAAAACGCCGTACGCCACCGTCGGGCAGGGTTTCCTCGGTCAACTGGCCGAGGCTGTTCCAGACCAAGCGATGCCGGCTGCTGTCCGGATAACGGATCGACAGCAACTGGCCACGGGTGTCGTAGTAGTAATGGGTGACCTGACCGTCGGGATCGACTGCCTCGGTGACGTCACCCTCGGCATTGCGCCGGTAGATCCACACCGCCTCGCCGCGTGAACGCCGGTACAGGAAACCGTTGCGATACTCGTAGGACGTTGGCGCGTCAGCCGGCGGAATCAGCGCGATCAGCCGTCCGACCTCGTCATAGCGGTATTCGGTGACCGCGCCTAACGCATCCTGCTCGGCGATCAAGCGACCCGATGAGTCATAGGCCTTGAGCTGTTCACCACCGTCCGCCTCGACCTTGCGCACCAGCCGCGCACGATCATCGTGGACGTAAGTCTCTTCGGTGCCATCGACGTAATGCACCGCGACACTGCCGTCGTCATTCCAGACGTAGCGCGTGTCCATCTGCGAGAACGATGCCCAGTGCCTGACACACCTAGCGGCTTTCCCCAACCGCTCCCACTCCCAGAAGAAACTCGCCCCGCCAGCCAGCTGCCGCTGCAGGATTACGTGAGCGTCGTCGTAGTCGTAACGCTCGCTGTCACCGACGGCGTTAGTGGCCTCGATCAGGTGTTGATAAGCGTCGTAGCGGTAACTGATCAGTGCCTGTTCGGTGCCCCAGGCACCGTCGCGAAACACCTGGTAATCCACACCGAGCAACTGCGCGCGGTCATAGCGCAACAACAGCGAACGCCCGGCGCCGTTGTCCAGGCGCTGCACCCGGTCAGACCGATCGCGCTGCACCGTCAGACGATTGCCATAGGCATCGCTGATCGCTGTCAGCCGTCCCGCGCGAAAGTGATAAAACCGCGCCGTTTCCCCGGCCAGCGCGAGGATCAGTTCTTCCGGTTCATCGCCAAGGAAAATCGCCGACCGCGACAGGCTGTTGTGAATCGCCAGTCGTTCAACGCTCGGCAACGGAAAACGGGTACGACGGTTTTCGTGATCGACCCAAACCACCTCATCAGCGAAAAACTCCAGCCGATGCGCCAGCGAATGGCTCCAGCCAAACCCGAGCCCGATATCGATTTCGGCGGCGCTGGAGCGATACAACCGCGCAAACTCAAACGGCAACACGCCATCAAGCACCGCATCGCTCAGGGTCAGCAGTTCTTCGCCAGTGACCATCGACACCGGACAACCGTTGGTGCAGGTGAAGGGCACGCAATCAGCGCTGTCGCCGTTAGGGTTTTTCGCCTGATCCGGCGAGTCGTCATGCGGCTCATGCCGTTGCAACCGGCTCGAAGCGCCAGACTTGTCCCGCACAACAGGCGCCGGATTCGGCACCGTCAACACCAGCGAGTCGGCCTGACGAATGTTCAGCGGTATCGACGGTGTCGGTTTCAACTCAACGTCACGCGCGTGAAACATCAGCGGCTTCAACGCGCCCGCGTGTTTGTTCAGTTCCGGCGCTGACGTTAATTCCGCCAGCCGCAACGCCGACGCCGCCAGCCATTCCCGCGCGCGTGGTGACTTGACCTTCGCCAGCACTTTGCTGCTCAGGCGCACCGGCACGCCGATGCCACCCGACAACCCCACCAGCAGAAAACTGACCAGCAGCTCGGCCCGAACCTCGGCCACCACTTCGGCCAGGTATTGCGGCGGCAGCATCTTCAGCCAACTGGTAAACGCGGCCAGATGAATGAACAGCAGCGGTTCGTCACTGAGGATCAGCAGACCGTTGGCGATGGCCTCGCTGGACGCTTGCAGGAGCGCTTCAAGTTCAGCCTCGCTGAGGTACTCAAGCAGTTTTTCGCTGTTGGCCTGCAGGTCGGCGAGGAGGGCGAATACTTGTTTGATGTCGTCCCAAACGCCATTCAGTGCTTTCTCGAATCCACGCCAGTCGGCCTGCTGCAACTGACCGTACCGGTCAAGAAACCCGGCGTTGGAAAACTCCGTCCACTGCGGCTGGAATTCGCGCCATTCCCCGCGCAGCCAGCCTTCCAGGCCTGCAATGACACCCTCATAAGAGGCATACAGAGCACGTACATGGTCGGTGGACACATCGGGAAAGAAGGTGATGCGATAACGCTGGCCCCGATCGCAGTCGGTCACTTGCAGAATGCCGCTGGGGCCGATGGTGTGGTGCAGCGGTTCGCCGAAAGTCAGCACACCGCCGACATCGGCAATCACCGGTTCAAGGGTTACCGGGGTGTTGCCGATCGGCACAAACCGCGCGGCCTCGAACATATGCACCAGCGTCAGCGACCCGCTGGCCGAGCACATGACCACCGATGAACTGAGCGGCTGGCGTGACTTGATCGGCGCACTGAGGCGCACGTCGTTGCCGGCGGTGAAGACCTGCTCGACATCCAGCGCGGTGCCTGTCCAGAACTGCTCGGCCCAGGCGTCGTAGTGGTTCAGGCACAGGCGGAATTCGCGGATCAGGTGTTCGAAGTCCGGCTCGTCGGGATTCAAAGCAGCAACAACGAGCAGGCCGATGCTGTTGTTCAGGGCCAGCAGCCGATCGGTTGGAAGCATTCGCAGTCTCTCGCGCACATCAAAAAGGTGCGGGGACTTTGCGGGGGATCAATCAGGAAAGAAGTCGGGCGAGTAGGCGATATCTGTAGGATGTTTCGACATGGTTTGTAGGGCGGTATAGGGTTTCGTATTTTCGTTCACAAAAAAGCACCTACCCGGGTGCCTTCAATGACAAAAGGATCAAGCGTCATGTCCAACACAGCCGAGCGGGTCAACATCGTCGACACTCAGGTGTTGTCCCATGACTGGTATCTGCTGAAGAAAATCACCTTCGACTATCACCGCAACAACGGCGAGTGGCAGCGTCAGACCCGTGAAGTCTATGACCGAGGCAACGGTGCAGCGATTTTGCTGTTCAACCGCGAGCAGCGCACGGTGGTACTGACCCGGCAGTTTCGTTTGCCGGTATTCGTCAATGGTCATGATGGTTTGTTGATCGAGGTGGCTGCAGGCTTGCTCGAGGGCGCTGCGCCGGAGCAGCGGATTCGCGATGAAGCCGAAGAGGAAACCGGTTATCGCGTGCACGATGTGAAGAAGGTATTCGAGGCCTACATGAGTCCGGGTTCAGTGACCGAGAAGCTGCACTTTTTCATTGCCGAATACGACGCGGCATCGAAGGTCAGCGAAGGTGGTGGTCTGGAAGAAGAGACTGAAGAACTTGAAGTGCTGGAGTGGAGCTTCGACGAAGCGCTGGCGGCGTTTCAGCGCGGCGAGATCTGCGACGCCAAGACCATCATGCTGTTGCAGTACGCGGCGATGAATAACGTGTTTACCTGATAAATCAAAAGATCGCAGCCTTCGGCAGCTTCTACAGGAAAACGCATTCCAGGGTAGGAGCTGCCGAAGGCTGCGATCTCTTGATCTGTGTTAACTGACTAAAACAAATCCCCGGTTTTGCCAACCGTCGACCAGTCGCCACCCTCCAGGGTCAGCAAGTGCTCTTTCGCCTCTAGCCCCCCGGCGAACCCGGTGAGCTTCCCCGAGGCGCCGATCACCCGATGACAAGGCGCCACAATGGAAATCGGGTTGCGTCCGTTGGCGGCGCCTACTGCCCGCACAGCAGCGGGATTGCCAATCTGTCTGGCAATCTGGCTGTAGGTGCGCGTCTGGCCGAAGGGAATGGTCAGCAGCGCCGCCCAGACCTTTTTCTGAAAATCGGTGCCGGCGAAATCCAGTTCCAGGTCAAAACAGTCCCGCGTCCCGGAAAAATATTCTCCGAGTTGCCGGGCGGTTTTCTGCAGGACCGGATTGTCGGGTGCTTGCGTCATCGGCCCGAGGCGCACGCGGTCGGGTTTATCGTTTTCCCAGAGGATGGCCGCCAGTCGTGAGCCGTTCGCGACCAGCTTCAGCTCGCCGACGGGCGATGGCACGGTGATGAACGTATAAGACATGACGGCAGACTCCGGAGCAGTGCGGCTACAGCGCCCAGCATACTGCCTGATCGGGGAGGCGCAATACGCAAAGCCGACCATACTGCTTGGTGCTTTTGCAGCGTTCCCCCCTCTGTTCTGCACAGACCCTGAAAACAAAAAAGAGATCGACTCATGAAGTACGAACCTTTGGCCAAATCGCTAATAGCGACCTCACTGGCACTCAGCTGTCTCATGGCTCACGCGGCGTCGGTGGCACCGGTTGCCGCAGAAAACGGCATGGTGGTCACCGCGCAACATCTGGCCACCCATGTCGGCGTCGACGTATTGAAAAGTGGCGGTAATGCCGTCGATGCGGCGGTCGCCGTGGGTTACGCGCTGGCGGTGGTCTATCCCGCAGCAGGCAACCTGGGCGGAGGCGGCTTCATGACCATTCAACTGGCAGACGGGCGCAAGACCTTCCTCGATTTTCGTGAGAAAGCACCACTGGCGGCCACTGCCAACATGTACCTCGACAAGGAAGGCAACGTCATTCCCGACTTGAGTACCCGTGGCCACCTGGCGGTGGGCGTGCCGGGCACCGTGTCCGGCATGGAGTTGGCGCTGAGCAAATACGGGACCAAACCGCGCAAGGAAATGATTGCGCCGGCGATCAAACTGGCGGAAGACGGTTTTGCGCTGGAGCAGGGTGACGTCGAGTTACTGGAGTACGCCACCGACGTGTTCAAGAAGGACATGCGCGACTCCGGTTCGATCTTCCTGCATAACGGCGAGCCGATGCAGGTCGGGCAGAAACTGGTGCAGAAGGATCTCGGCAAAACCCTGCGGACCATTTCCGAAAAAGGCGCCGACGGCTTCTATAAAGGCTGGGTTGCCGACGCCATCGTCACCTCCAGCCAGGCCAACAAAGGCATCATCACCCAGGCTGACCTCGATAAATACAAGACCCGCGAACTGGCTCCGGTGGAATGCGACTACCGTGGTTATCACGTGGTCTCGGCGCCGCCGCCAAGCTCTGGCGGGGTAGTGATCTGCCAGATCATGAACATCCTCGAAGGCTATCCGATGAAGGATCTGGGCTTCCATTCGGCCCAGGGCATGCATTATCAGATCGAAGCCATGCGCCACGCCTATGTTGATCGCAACAGCTACCTGGGCGATCCGGATTTCGTCAAAAATCCGATTGAGCATCTGCTGGACAAGAACTACGCGACCAAACTGCGCGACGCCATCCAGCCGCAAAAGGCCGGCGTGTCGGCTGAACTCAAACCCGGCGTAGCCCCCCATGAAGGCAGCAACACCACTCACTACTCGATCGTCGACAAGTGGGGCAATGCGGTGTCGGTCACTTACACCCTCAATGACTGGTTCGGCGCGGGCGTGATGGCGAGCAAGACCGGGGTGATTCTCAACGATGAAATGGACGACTTCACCTCCAAGGTCGGTGTGCCGAACATGTACGGCCTGGTGCAGGGCGAAGCCAATGCGATTGCTCCGGGCAAGGCACCGCTGTCGTCGATGAGCCCGACCATTGTCACCAAGGATGGCAAAGTGGTGATGGTGGTCGGTACACCGGGCGGCAGCCGTATTATCACGGCGACTTTGCTGACCATGCTCAACGTCATCGACTACGGCATGGGCCTGCAGGAAGCGGTCGATGCGCCACGCTTCCACCAGCAGTGGATGCCGGAGGAAACCAACCTCGAAGACTTCGCCGCCAGCCCCGACACGAAGAAGCTCCTCGAGAGCTGGGGTCACAAGTTCGCCGGTCCGCAGGACGCCAACCACATCGCCGCGATTCTGGTGGGTGCACCTTCCCTGGGCGGTAAGCCGGTCGGCAAAAACCGTTTCTACGGCGCCAACGATCCACGCCGCAACACGGGCTTGTCACTGGGTTACTGAGGAGCGTAAAAAGGGGGCGGGCTTACGTCCGCCCCTGTCTCAAGGACTGATCAAGGAAGGCTCATCATGACCACCGCATTACTGATCATCGACGTCCAGCGCGCCCTCTGCTCGGGCGAATATCAGTGCTACGACATTCAGCGTGTGATCGACACCATCAACGGTCTCAGTGCTCGCGCACGCAAGGCTGGCGTGCGCGTGGTGCTGATCCAGCATGAAGAAGAGGACAGCCCGTTGGCCCATGGTGCCGAAGGCTGGCAACTGGCTGATGAACTGTTAACCGTCGCCAGTGACTTGCGCGTACGCAAGACCACCCGGGACTCGTTTTACCAGACTGACCTGGGTAAATTTTTGCCAAGCGAAGACTTCGAACGACTGGTTATTTGCGGTCTGCAAACCGATTACTGTGTCAATGCGACCGTACGCCGGGCCCATGAGCTGGGTTATGACGTAGTGCTTGCCGCCGACGCGCATTCCACCGTCGACAACGGCAATATGAGCGCCGAAGACATCATCGCCGAGCACAACAAGGATCTGGCGCATCTGACTGGCTCGGTCGCGCGTATCGACGTCAAACCCGCAGCCAGCATCACGTTCTGACCATCCACACAAAACCTGTAGGAGTGAGCCTGCTCGCGATAGCGGTGTGGCATTTGATGCAACATCGTCTGACCGAACGCTATCGCGAGCAGGCTCACTCCTACAGTGATTGCGAAATCCTGATTGCTATGTACATCAGGGATTTCCGCTGGCAGCACTGGCATACTGCGCGCCGTCCGAAGAATGGAATCTCTCGATGTTCGCTATCTCCCTGCGTCATGCCTTGGCGCTCATGTGCCTTGCGTTTGCCTCTATCACCCACGCCAGCAGTTTTGATTGCACCAGTGCCGCCAGCAAAACTGAAAAAGCCATTTGTGGCGACCCGCAGATCTCGCAACTCGATGAGAAGCTGGGCAAGCTCTGGCACTCGACATCGGCTGATGTCCCCGACGCCAAAGCCCTCAAGGCAGACCAGCGACAGTGGCTGAAAAACCGCAACGCCTGTGGCGATCAGACAGCCTGTTTGCGTCGGCAGTATTTAATGCGCCTGACCGAACTTGAACACGCCACCCAGCCCTTCAGTTGGGACGCGACCTGGCAGCTCATTCCGCCAGGGACCGCAACCTCGGCGACAGTCATAACCCAGCGCCGCGATCCCACGCACATCAGCATCGACATCACGGCGGCTGAGGGCGCCAACTCCGGTGATCTGGATGGCGTTGCCACACTCAAGGACGGTAAAGCCGTTTACTCGGAAGACCAGTGCACCCTGTTGTTCACCCCCATCAATGGTGTGCTGGATATTTCTATCGTCGGTGCAGGCGGATATTGCAGTGCCGGGTTGGGCGTCTACTACACCGGTCGTTTTGTCGCTTCGCAGCAACCGCTGACGCTGGATTACGACATGCTCAGCCTGGGCCTGGCGCAAACACCGGAAGAAAACCAGGCACTGCACACGTTGCTCAAGACTGATTATCAGACGCTGGTGGAAAAGTCCGGTTCGTTGATGACCGCTGAACCTTCCGCTGATGTGCCGGGTAGTCAGGTCTGGGAGATGTGGATGCGCGGCCTGGGTGGCACCGGCATCGTGATGCGGTCAGCCGATGGCCATTTCTGGGTCTTGTTGGTTACCTACGACAACACCGGACACTCGCGGCTGCGCTATTACACCGATGTTGCGAAATGGAAAAAACGTCTACCTGGCGCCTTGCACGACTGGAACGAGCGCATGAAAGATCATCTGGAACTCCCCGTAGACTTCATGCCCTGATCGGCGCAGCACTGCGCCATCACGTCGCAAACAACACCCCACGAATCTCGCCCACCCGCGGCGCTACGACCACGCCCTCCAGCACCATGCGCGTGATCGTCTGTGCCGCCGTTTGATAATCCTCGTCCTGCGGCACTTCGCGCCCCATGATCCGGCCCATCTGCCAACCGATATTGGTGTACGTGCGCGTCGCCGACCAGATGAACAGCATCAAATGCTCCGGATCCACCGGAGCGAGCAAACCGCGCTCGATCCAGCTGCGCAGACATTCAACGTTGCGCCGCGCTTCGGCCTGCAAAAGATCGCGGCACTCATCCGGCAACTGGCGACCGCCCAATAGCAACTCGCCACTGAATACCTTGGCAATCGCCGGATGTTCGCGGGCGATGCGAATGCGTGCGGCCACGTAGGCGCGCAGTCCCGTCAGCGGATCATCACTTTCACGCAGCACCGCCGAGGCTTCCAGCAGCGGCTCGACAAATCCCAGCAGCACTTTGCTGTAGAGGTTTTCCTTGCTCTGGAAGTAGTAATACAGATTGGCTTTGGGCACCCCGGCACGCGCCGCGATATCGCGGGTCTGGGTGGCGTTGAAGCCGTTGGCGGCGAATTCCTCGCTGGCAGCGGCGAGGATCAACTGCTCGTTGCGTACGCGGATGGCACTCATGGCAATACAGGTTGGCTGGACGGCATGGAAAGATTCTGGCGATTTCGGTTTCGCAATATACAAAACTATATAGCGATGAAGCCAGCACACTCGAAGGGCGGCGCTATGCTGGTTCGATCATTGACTGGAAACGGAGCGGGCACATGACCCTTCAGGCACTGCGGGCCGACGCGACACACCTGGATGCGGTGGCGCAGTTGTTCGACGCTTACCGAGGCTTTTACCTGCAGCCGTCGAACCTTGAGCAATCACGAACCTTCATCGCCGCGCGCATGGCCGACGATGAGTCCGCGATTTTTCTGGTTCAGGATGAAAAGGGCGAGGCGCTGGGTTTCGTGCAGTTGTATCCGACGTTCTCGTCCATCGATGCCCACCGCACCTGGCTACTCAGCGACCTGTTCACCACGCCCGCCGCCCGTGGGCGTGGGGTTGGCCGATTGTTGATGAACACTGCACGCGACTTTGCCTTGGCGACCGGTGCCAAAGGGCTGGTACTGGAAACCGCAACCGACAACTTCACGGCTCAAGGCTTGTACGAATCCCTCGGCTACGTGCGTGACAGCGGTTATTACACCTACAACCTCGACTTGCGGCAGGGCTGAGCAAAATTTTTTGCTGATTTCCTCAATTCAGGCTTTCGCCCGAAGGCCGCTCTCTCTAGAATCCGCCCGGCCTTCACAATGAAGGCGCAATGCCATCATTTGGTCTTGTACACATAGGGACGGACATCATGCAATTCGGGAAAATTCTGGCGCTGGGGCTGGTACTTGCGCTGGGCGGTTGTGCCAGTTTCACCAAAGACGAAGTGGCGCCGGTGACCATGCCGTCGATGGCCAGCTACACCAACAAGCCAAACGTCTACGTCGATTTCGACTTCTACCAGGGCGAACCGAAAAGCGGCTCCGCCGTGGAAGTGCCGCAAGCGCGCGATCAACTGAAACCACAGCTGCAAAAAATTCTCACTGACTCGGGTTTGTTCGGCCGTGTCACCCTGGACGAGTTCCAGAAGCAGCCGGGCGATTACAGCCTGCGTCTGAAAATGTACAACCATCCGCCGAATGCCGGCTCGATGGTGCTGGGCTTCATCAGTGGTTTCAGCCTGGGGGTGATCCCGGCGTACGGCACCGATCAGTACACCATGAGCCTGGAAGGCATGGATGGACAAGGTCAGGCCCTGACCACCGCGAGCAACCACGATGCGGTCGGCACCTGGATTGGTATCTGGTTCATTCCACTGATGGCCAACACACCGAAAGACGCGGTGAATGACACCTTCACCCGTCAGGTCAACGCGCTGCTCAAGCAGATGGTTGATAGCAAGAACCTGAAGTACTCGGCACTCGAAACCCGCATTCCACGGGGCTGAAGCGAAAAAAAGAGCCGCAATCGCGGCTCTTTTTTTACCCTTACTTCAGGGCCTGAATGAACTGTGGATCGCTGTAGAGTTCCTTGAGCAAGTCACGCACCATCGGGTTGTAAGCGTTGACTGCGTTCGGGATCGCAATGAAGCCGAAGAAGCTGCTGCTCCATTGGCTGCTGACATTCTTGGTCGCGTCGTACACCACATTGTTGCCGTTGAGCAGGGTGAAACGTGCAGCAAGTTTGCCGTCGCCCGTGCCCATGCCGGCGGACAGTTCGTTCTTCACCACCAGCACTTTCAACTGACGCTGAGCCTGCGGATCGAGCAGACCGGCCTTGCGCAGTTCTTCGGTGATCGCATCCTGAATGTGTGCCGGGATGCTGCCGGACGGCGAGCGAACCGGGTTGGCACGGACCACCAGCGAACCTTCACCGGATTCGGCCGTGACCTGAGGATTGCTGATCGCGTGCAGCGGCGGGGATTGTTTGAGCTTTTGCACGTTCTCGAAGCTTGGCTCGTAACGGGTCATGGTCATGCCACAGCCTTGCAGGAGCAGGGCCAGCATCGGGATCAACAACAGCGACTTCTTCACGGCAGTTCCTTGCGTGGGAATAGAGGAGGGCGCGAATTATGGGCAGAGTGCCATCATTGAGCAACCTCGTTCGTTTGCGCGTTGAGCATTTGCTCTATCTGCGCCAATTCCCAGGTACTGAGCAAACTCACCGGATCGGTGCCGTAACGCTGCCAGCTCTCCAGCGCACCTTCTTGCCCATCGTCGCTGCGGGCAAATTCACAGTGGTGTAACCGCCCACCTTCAACATCCAGCAGCAGGCGCCAGCCCTCGATATCGACCGCAACCAGTCCGGCTGCGGTGGGCACATCGCAGATGTTGAAAGCGAGCACACCCAGCGCCGCTTCACGCAGACGCTGAGACACCTCGCGGGCGCTCAGAAATGCAGACATGTCGAACTCAATGACCAGAGGAGCGGGCCAGCATAAAGCCCGAGTCGACAAGTGTCAGCGTTCACTGGCCCGATCCGCGACAATTCCGTAACATCCGCAACCCTCTTTTTCCCGAACACCTGCAGCCGCACTCGGCGGCCGCTCAATCAGGTAAGCCATGAAACCGATTCGTCTGCGCGCCGATGTCCTGGCCGGACTCACCACCTCGTTTGCCCTGTTGCCCGAATGCATTGCGTTCGCACTGGTGGCGCACCTCAATCCGCTGATGGGCCTGTATGGCGCGTTCATCATTTGCACGCTGACGGCGTTGTTCGGCGGGCGGCCGGGCATGGTCTCCGGCGCGGCCGGTTCGATGGCCGTGGTCATCGTTGCGCTGGTGGTGCAGCACGGTGTGCAGTATTTGCTGGCGACGGTGTTGCTTGGTGGTTTGATCATGATGGCGTTCGGCTTGCTGCGCTTGGGCAAACTGGTGCGCATGGTGCCGCACCCGGTGATGCTCGGCTTCGTCAACGGCCTGGCGATCATCATTGCGCTGGCGCAACTGGAACATTTCAAGAGCGGTGAGGACTGGCTCAGCGGCACGCCGTTGTACCTGATGGCCGGGCTGGTGGCGCTGACCATGGCCATCGTCTATATCCTGCCGCGCCTGACCCGTGCAGTGCCGCCAGCACTGGTGGCAATCCTCGGCGTCGGTCTGCTGGTCTATCTGTTCGGCCTGCCGACCCGCACCCTCGGCGACATGGCGCACATTGCCGGCGGCTTGCCGACGTTCGCTTTGCCGGACATCCCGTGGAATCTTGAAACCCTGCGCATCATCGCGCCTTACGCGATTCTGATGGCGCTGGTCGGTCTGCTGGAAACCCTGCTGACGTTGAACCTGACCGATGAAATCACCGAAACCCGTGGCTATCCGGATCGCGAGTGCGTGGCGCTCGGTGCGGCCAATATGGTCTCGGGCGCATTCGGTGGCATGGGCGGTTGCGCGATGATCGGCCAGACCGTGATCAACCTCAGTTCCGGTGGGCGCGGGCGCTTGTCTGGCGTTGTCGCTGGGGTGCTGATTCTGTTGTTCATTCTGTTTCTGTCGCCGCTGATCGAGCGTATTCCGCTGGCGGCGCTGGTGGGTGTGATGTTTGTGGTGTCGCAGCAGACTTTTGCCTGGGCGTCGTTGCGGGTGGTGAACAAAGTACCGCTCAATGATGTGCTGGTGATCATTGCTGTGACTACCATCACTGTGTTCACTGATCTGGCCACTGCGGTGTTGTGCGGCATCATCATCGCTGCGCTCAACTTTGCCTGGCAGCAGGCTCGTGAGCTGTATGCCGATGAGCATCTGGAGGCTGACGGCAGCAAGCTTTATCGTTTGCATGGCACGTTGTTTTTTGCTTCGACTACGCCGTTTCTCAATCAGTTTGATCCGGCTAATGATCCGGCTCGGGTGACTTTGGATTGTCGGCATTTGAGTTTTGTCGATTATTCGGCGATTGCGGCGTTGAAGACTCTGCGCGAGCGCTATGCCAAGGCGGGTAAGCATTTGCAGGTGTTTCATTTGTCTGAGCGGTGCAAGAAGTTGCTTAAGCGGGCGGGGGAGGAGCATCACTGATCAGTCGTGGGCGTTGGCTATGGTTGTCTGGATTACTGAGTACATATCCGTTGCTGCGGTAACGGCCACTTAGGGTTCCGCCCTTACGGCGGGTCACTTTTTCCAGACGCCGAAAAAGTAACCAAAAAGGCTTGCTCCTACGTGCGGCCCGCTCGCTGGGGCTCGGGGTTCCTTCGCTCCGGGATCCATCCGGGCGCATCGCCTACGGTTTGCTTCGCTGCACCTCCTCTCGCTGTGTTTGGCTGCGCCAAACGGTCGCTGCGCTCCAACGCCCGGATGAATCCCTCCACTCAGCCTTCCGACGTCGCCCGTGGATCAAGATCAAGATCAAGAGCTGCAGCCGAGCTAACGCTCATCCTGTTGAGTGGGGCGGCTTTGCCGCTGGGGTTGTACGCACGTTAAAACTGTGGGAGCGAGCCTGCTCGCGAAGGCGGCCTGACAGCCGACCTGTTTCTGGCGGGTTGTAGGCGATCCAATTGTAGGAGTGAGCCTGCTCGCGATGGCGTCGGGTCGGTCAAAGATGCTTTGAATGACACGCCGCTAGCGCTTGCAGATTCGCTCCCACTGGTGTTGTTGTGTGGCCAGACTTCAGATGGCCGGGAAGTCGATATCGGTCAGCGCCGCATTGTTCAGGTAGTTGGTCAGGCTCTGCACGGCCACCAGTGCAATCACTTCAATGATCTTCACGTCGTCGATGCCGGCAGCGCGGGCGGCGGCGATTTGTTCATCACTCAAGTGGCCACGGCTTTCAGTCAATTGGCGGGCGAGGGTTGCGTAGGCGTTGAGCTCGCCCTGGCGTGCGGCGACGATGTCCTGCGCCGAGAGCCCGGCTTTGCCGGCAAACAAGGTGTGTGCCGCCAGGCAGTAGTCGCAACCGTTGACCTGTGAGGTGGCGAGGTACACCGCTTCTTTTTCCTGGGCGTTCAGCGAGGTCTTGCCGAGGATGGCCGAGGCTTGTACGTAAGTTTCGAGGGCCACCGGTGCTTTGGCCAGGGTGGTGAAGACGTTGGGCAGGAAACCGATTTTCTTTTTCACGCCTTCCAGCACAGGGCGGCTGGCGTCGGCGGCGGTTTCGAGGCTGATAGCGTGGATGCGGCTCATGTTGATTCTCCGAAAGTCCGGTGCGAAGTGCGCCGGGGATGGAGGTCATGTTATGCAGTGAGGCTGGTGGATTGGCGGCAAATCGTCGAGGATATGCGGCAGATCGTCCAGATATGCCCTCGGAGTCGTCCATGGATCGCCTTTCAACATTGCTCAGCCATTTCGGCGTGAATGCCGGTACGTTCCACAGCGGCGCGTTTTGCGGCGTCAGCGTTCATGACAACGAGCCGGTGGGGCATGTGCATCTTTTGCAGGCCGGTGAATTGCTGCTCAAACCGGGCAACGAGCGTGAGATTCGCCTGAGCGAACCGTCGCTGATCTTCTTCCCCCGACCCTTTACCCATCGCATGTTTGCCGATGAAGCCATGGACACCCGATTGGTCTGCGCCACGCTGACGTTTGATGGCGGCTCCGGCAATGCCCTGGCGGCGGCGCTGCCGGATTATCTGGTGCTGAAACTGACGGACATCCCGGAGTTGGGTAACACCGTGGAATGGCTGTTCAAGGAAGCGTTCGAAGGTCATTGCGGGCGGGTGGCGGTGATGGATCGCCTGTTCGAACTGCTGGTGATTCTGTTGCTGCGGCACTTGATCAGCAGTCGCGAACAACAACCGGGGATGATCGCCGGGCTGGCCGATCCACGCCTGTCCCGTGCCTTGAACCTGATGCACGAGCAACCGCAAAAACCGTGGAGCGTGGCGGATCTGGCCGCTGTCGCCAACCTGTCCCGCGCCGGGTTTGCCGAGCAGTTTCGCCGGGTTGTCGGGCAAACGCCGGCCGATTATCTGCTGAGTTGGCGCGTCAGCCTGGTGCAGAAACGCCTGCGCGAAGGCAGACCGATTGCGCTGATTGCCGAAGAGGTCGGTTACGAAAGTCCTTCGGCGCTGGCCCGGGCGTTTCGGCGCAAGACCGGGCTCAGCCCACGCGAGTGGAAGGCGGGTGCCTGAAGATCATTTGGCGAACTTCTTCGCCCCGGCGACACACAGGATCACGCCAAACGTCACGGCGAGCATGCCGAGGCTGACCTGTTCATGTAGCAGGGTCGCCGCCAGCGCCAGACCGAAAAACGGCTGCAGTAATTGCAACTGACCGACCGCGGCAATCCCGCCCTGAGCCAGGCCGCGATACCAGAACACAAAACCGATCAGCATGCTGAACAGCGACACGTAACCCAGGCATAGCCACGCCGACAGACTGATTGTGTTGAACGAGGCGGGCGCCAGCCACACACTCAACACCGCCATGAGTGGCAGCGAAAGCACCAGCGCCCAGCAAATCACCTGCCAGCCGCCGAGAGTGCGCGACAACTTCGCGCCTTCGGCGTAACCGAGACCGCAGGCCAGAATCGCCGCGAGCATCAGCAGATCGCCAGTGGGCGAGGCAGTCAGACCTTGTGCCAGCGCGAAGCCGACCACCAGCGCGCTGCCGAGCATCGAGAAAATCCAGAACACCGGTCGCGGCCGCTCACCGCCGCGCAGCACAGCAAAAATCGCTGTGGCCAGTGGCAGCAAGCCGACAAACACAATCGAATGCGCCGACGTCACATGTTGCAGCGCCAGGGCGGTCAACAGCGGAAAACCAAGCACCACGCCCAGCGCGACAATCAACAGCGACAACCACTGATTGCGCGCCGGGCGCCGCTCGCGAAACAGCCACAACAGCGCCACCGCCAACACCCCGGCGATGGCGGCGCGAACCACCGTGAGAAACACCGGATCGAACTCCAGCACCGCCATACGCGTGGCCGGCAGCGAACCGCTGAAGATCACCACGCCGATAAAACCGTTGATCCAGCCACTGGTTTTTTCCAGTGCCGGGGTCGTCAGATTCGAAGTCCTTTCCATCACCGTTCACGCTCGGAAGTGGGTTGCATTGCAGCCATGCTAGAGCCGAGAATCAGCACAATCAAAGAATTGTCATGGATACATCCGGCATGCCACGTTCGCGCTACAAGACACTGGTTGACGCCTACGCGGCGGACATCCGCTCGGGGATGTTGCCGCCAGGTACACGGTTGCCGACCCATCGGCAATTGGCGGCTCAGGAAGGGTTGGCGCTGGTCACGGCTTCGCGGGTGTACGCGGAGCTGGAGGCCATGGGCCTGATCAGCGGCGAGACCGGGCGCGGCACGTTTGTCCGCGAAACCTCGCTGTCGCCGGGGCAGGGCATCGATCAGAAACAAGTGGCGGTCGGCATGATCGACCTCAATTTCAATTATCCGTCGTTGCCCGGTCAGGCGGATTTGTTGCGCACTGCGCTGCGCCAATTGGCGTTGTCCGGCGATCTGGAGGCGTTGCTGCGTTATCAACCGCACGCCGGGCGCGGCCACGAGCGCGCGTCGGTCGCGCGGCACCTGCTGACGCGCGGGGTGAGGGTCGAGGCCGAGCAAGTGCTGATCGTCAACGGCGCCCAGCAAGGCCTCGCAGTGACGCTGATGGCGCTGCTCAAACCCGGCGATGTGATTGCCGCCGACGCGCTGACCTATTCCGGGTTCAAGGTGCTGGCCGAAGCGCTGCATCTGGAAGTCGTAGCCATTCCGCTCGGTGATCAAGGGCCGGATCTCGTCGCGCTGGAGAAACTCTGTCGCAGCCGCTCGGTGCGCGCCGTGTACAGCATGCCGACGTTGCACAACCCGTTGGGTTCGGTGATGCCGCTGGCGCAGCGCGAGCAGTTGGTGGCTATTGCCCGGCGACATGATCTGACAATAATCGAAGACGCGGCCTACGCCTTTTTGGTTGAAAACCCACCGCGTACGCTGATCGATCTGGCGCCGGAGCGCACGGTGTACGTGTCGGGCCTGTCGAAAAACATCGCCACAGGCCTGCGTGTCGGTTTCATCGCCGCCCCGACCGACGTGGTGCCAGCACTGGAACGCATCATCCGCGCCACGACCTGGAACACCCCAGGCGTCATGACTGCCATCGCCTGTGGCTGGCTCGACGACGGCACGGTGACGGTGCTTGAGGAACAGAAGCGCAACGACGCCAAGGTGCGGCAGGCACTGGCCACCGAAGTGTTGAAAGGACTGCCGAGCATTGGCCATCCGGCGTCGTATTTCCTGTGGCTACCGCTGCCGGAAGACGTGCGCGCCGATCAGATTGTCGTCGAGCTGATGCACGAGCAGATTTCCGTCACCACGGCTGAACCGTTTTCGGTGGCGGGTCATGTGCCACATGCGATTCGCTTGGCGTTGGGCTCGGTAGAGATGGACGTGTTGCGTCAGGCGTTGAGCAAAGTCAGAAAGATCATTGGCGCTTACCTGTAAAAACATAATGCTACCCTTGCGTCGCCCGATGCAGACCGATCCGGAACTCTCGATGAAAAACACCGCTGCACTGTCACTCGCCCTGATGCTCGCCACTGGCCTGTCCAGTACGTTCACCCTCGCCGCAGGCGACCCCGAAGCCGGCGCGAAAATTTTTCCGCGTCTGTGCGGCGGCTGCCATCAGGTCGGCGAATCGGCCCGCCCCGGATTCGGTCCGCAACTCAATGGCATCATCGGTCGGCCCGCCGGTACGTCAGCGAATTACGTGTATTCAGATGCGATGAAGAACTCGGGAGTGACCTGGGATCGCGAAACGCTGGTCGCCTATCTGAAGGATCCGAAAGGCGTGGTGCCCGGTACGCGGATGATTTTCTGGGGCTTGAGCGACGAAGAAAAACTCGACAATTTGCTGGCGTACCTCCAGACCTTCACGCAATAACGGCAGCTCCTACAGGGCGTGCGTGTTTTTGAGGTGCAGCGATGTCGGTTGATGCTCTCTGTGGCACCCCCTCCATCACGCTCGATTGATTCCGCCGCCAGGGTCATGACCGTCACCACCACGTCTTCTTCGCGACTCAAGTATTGCGGTGTTCGGGCGATATGCCGGACACCCAAGTCCCTGATTGAAAAATGACATGAAAAAGCTACTCGTCGCTGTTGCTGCCCTCGTTTTGCTGACGGGTTGCGTGACCAAAGATCTCAGCGTTGAAGACCGCCAGCAGATCAAAACCGTGAAAGTGCTGCCGGTGTTTGTTGCCGTCGATAACTTTCAATACACCAGCATGACGCAGGCCTGGGGCGCCGGCCTGGGTGCTGGAGCCGGCGCAGCGGCAGGTATGGCCTCAGGTGCTTCGACTTCTGGCGCCGGTGCGTTAACGGGGGCGGGCTCTGTGGCAGGGACGAAAGCGGCGGACGTGGCCACCGGCGATATCACTCTGGCGATTCGCAACAACATGAAGGCCAATGGCATCGACCTGAGCCAGTTGATCCGGCAAAGCTTCGAAAAACGCGTACAGCAGGAGCATCTGTTTACCGTGGTGGGCGAGGGTGAGCGAGCCGATGCCGAGGTCGAAATTCTGGTCTCGCAATGGGGCCTCTGCCTGAAGAACTTCAGCACCGTGTTGTATCCCGTCATCGGTGCCACGGCGCAAATCAAGCGCAACGGCTCAGCGGTATGGCGTAATTTCGACACGATCTCTGTATCCAACGATGCCAACACCATCGCCTATACACCGGAGCAGTACGCCACGGATCCCGAGGCGTTGCGCAAAGCGTTCAGCCATGTGTCCGATCTGGTGGTCAACAAGCTGGTCGATCACTTGAAACAGTAATCGGCACAAGGCGATCGTGTTCGCGGAACGCTGCGGTCGGTCACGGGTCGATAGGGTACTTGTGCGGTATTTCCCTATCGTCCGGCACACCGTTGCACTCAAGGAGCTCACCATGAAATCTCTGCTACTGGCAGCCCCGCTGTTGCTTGTCAGCGCAATCGCCCATGCCGGCATCCCTATGCTCAACGCGACGTGCCCGGGCAAGATCGAAGTGCACGCCGATGAAGGCGGGCCGATCTACATCAATGGCAAGGAAGGCCAGTTGAAGAAGTTCAATGAGAACTACTTCGAAGCCAAAGGCGCGGGCGTGACCATTTCCCTGAGCATCAATCCCGACGGTTCGCCTGCGGTGTCGTACACCGGGAAGAACCGGGCCAACGGGATTTGCGAAGTGAAGAAGGGCTGATCACGCCACCTGATTACGACCTGCCGCCTTGGCCTGATACAACTGCTGATCGGCGCGTTTGATCAGTGCGTTGTGGTTGTTATCGGCCGGGTCCGCCAGGCCGATGCCGATGCTGACCGTCACTTGCCCGATCACCGGGAAGTGAGCTTCGGCGACCGCCACGCGGATCTTCTCGGCGACGACTTCCGGAGTGTCGGGTTTGGCGATTTCCGGCAACAGCACAGCGAACTCTTCGCCGCCGTAACGGGCGACGAAATCGGTGGTGCGCAAGCTGCTCTGAATCAACTGCGCCAATTGTTGCAGCACATCATCACCCACTGCGTGGCCGTGGGAATCATTGATGCGCTTGAAGTGATCGGCATCGATCAGCAGCAGGGAGAACGGACGTCCGGTGCGGCGGAACAGCAGTGTGTATTCGGTGAGTTTCTCGTCGAAACGGCGACGGTTGTAAACGCCGGACAAACTGTCGTGGGTCGCCAAGCTGAGCAATTCGGCATTGGCCTGCGTCAGCGCAGCGGTGCGTTGCGCGACGGTTGCTTCCAGCGAGGCATTGGCCTCTTGCAGCTCGCGCTCTTTGCCGAGCAGCGATTGCGTCATGGCATCAATGGACTGGCCGAGCTGGGCAATTTCCAGCACCGGGTGCTGCAGCGGGAATTGCGCACCGGGTTGTTGGTTTTGCACCTGCCGCGCCGAGCGCGCGAGCTGTTCGATCGGTCGGCTCAGGTACAGCGCCAGGTAGTAAGCCACCAAGCCGAACAGCACCGCCGCGACCACACCCAGAATCAGCAATTTGTACATCAGCAGGCGCGCCGGTTGCAGTGCGGTTTCCAATGGCTGGCGCACGGCAATCGACCATGACAGCACCGTACTCGATGGCGTCGGTACGATGACCACGCTGGTGAGGAATCCGTTGCCCGCCGTCCAGCCTTGCCTTTTGGTGTCAATTGCCAGTTGCTGACCCATCAGCGCTTCCGGGTAGAGCACTTTGCCATCGTGATCGATGATCAACGCTTCGATATCCGGCGTTGAGTTTTTATGCGAAAGCGCCGCCGACTCAACAATGCGCGTCACCCAGCTCCAGTGTGCGTGGGCGCCAAGAACACCAATCACCTGGCCGTCTGCGTTGCGGATCGGTGCGGCGAAATCGATGAAGCGCAGCGGTTCACCGTTCGGCAGGGCCGGCAGCATTTTCGCCAGCAACACCGCCTCATGAGGATCGCCGGTGTACTCGCCGCGCAACCCGGCCTGGAACCAGGGCCGTTGCTGCACCGATTGGCCGACCAGCAAGTCGTTCACCGCCTGATGCACCTTGCCCTCGGCATCGGTGACGCCCATCCACGCATACTCGGTGCGGGCCTGGGTGCGCAGTTGCATCGATTTCAGAATCGCCGGGTTATCCAGATCACCACGCTCCAGATGCGGCGCACGGCTGAGCAGATACACCTCCAACTGGCGTTCGCGCAGTCGTTCACCCAACAACGATGCGGCCGAGCGCGCGGTGTTGAGCAACGCATTGCCGCTGGCTTGCTTCATTTGTTCCGTGGCGATATGGCCGACATAGAAGCCCACGCTCAGCAGCGTCAGCAGGGATAAACCGGCAAACCAAAGGGTGAGGTGGCTACGCAGACTGGCTTTGAGCATGGGCAGTCGAGGTCTGTTTTGGAGTTGTGGCCGCATGGTATGCGCAATGGGCGGTGGGTGGCCAGTCGGGAGATGGATGGCGCCGGACGTGAAAAAGCCCGGCTGATCAGGCCGGGCTTTCATTGTGATTGCGATGAAGCCGCAGAGTTATGCGACGCGGCGTTCGATCAGGCGATCAGCGCCACCTTCAGCAACACGACGTTCGATCAGGCGATCAGCGCCACCTTCAGCAACACGACGTTCGATCAGGCGATCAGCGCCACCTTCAGCAACACGACGTTCGATCAGGCGATCAGCGCCACCTTCAGCAACACGACGTTCGATCAGGCGATCAGCGCCACCTTCAGCAACACGGCGTTCGATCAGGCGATCAGCGCCACCTTCAGCAACACGACGTTCGATCAGGCGATCAGAACCGCCCTCAGCAACACGACTTTCAATCAACTTGTCCGAGCCGCCTTCTGCGACTTGGGTGTGTGCCGGGGTGGCGGCAAAAGCGTTAATGGCGAAAACCGAGAAAGCGATGCTGAGAAGGGTCTGGCGTTTCATGATCGTGTGCTCCGGGGTGTTGTTGGTTGGTATGGAGCTGATGTTACGCCGTGGAATTTTTATGAGAACTTCATTGCCGTGATGGTGAACATCGACCGCAATGATGGTTCACCAATCCCTTGTAGGAGCTGCCGCAGGCTGCGATCTTTTGATCTGGCCGTTTCTCAGCGCGAGTTCGCCGCCCGCACACACAACTCACCGGTCGCCCGTGTCAGGGCCAGTTCATGCAGCGCGTCGTGGGTCAGGCCGCTGCGCGCCTTGGCCAGCCACGCCGGGCAATTCGCATCATGGCGATACGGCGCGAAATCGGCGTATTGCTGCAGCAGGCGGGTTTGCAGTTCATCCAGACGCGGGCGAATCTGTTTTCCCAGGTCGGGGCGCGGGGTGTCCGGCGCGGCGCCGGACGCTTGCCATTGTGCGAGCAAACCGTACTGCACCAGTTTATTCGCCTCCATTTGCGCGGCGATCAGTTGCGCCACGTCTTCCGCGTCGAGCTGGCGCTCGGTGGCCAGCGTTCGCGCGTTGGCGATGACCTGCGCCTCACGAGGGCTGTCCTGAATTGGCTTGCCGCTGTCCCATTTGGTCAGCGCGACGAGGTCGCCAATGTTCAGGCGTTCGTTGAGTGTTTCCAGCAACGGCTTCAACGTTTCGGCGGGCGCGGCGGCGTGAGCGCTGGTGGTGAGCACGGCGAGGAGGGTGGCGGTCAGCAGATGGGCAAAGCGCGGCATGAACAGAGCCTCAATGAGAGAAGTGAAAGTGGGCAGTTGTTTACCACAGCTCTGAACTTGCACCTACAGAACCGTGTCCGTTACACAGGCGCGGTCACCGGTCATAAACACCCAATTGAAATGTTAATTGCGCCCCGCGTGCAACTCACCGAAGCTATCCTCCATCAGCCCTCCCGCCGTCGAGATGGACCTCTATTCAATGCAAGCCGTCGCCCAACGCCCACTCTGGCACACCTACCTGCTGTTCCTCGCGCCGATGGTGCTGTCCAACTTTCTGCAATCGATGTCGGGCACGGTCAACAGCATCTACATCGGCCAGATGCTCGGCACCCAGGCGTTGGCGGCGGTGTCGGGGATGTTTCCCATCGTGTTCTTCTTTATCGCACTGGTGATCGGCCTCGGCGCGGGCGCCGGTGTGTTGATCGGTCAGGCGTGGGGCGCGCGTGAGCCGCACATGGTCAAGGCGATTGCCGGGGCAACGCTGCTGCTCGGGGTGTTGATCGGTCTGGTGGCGGCGGTGTTGGGCAGCGTGTTCGCGCGGCAGGCGCTGGCGGGGCTGGGGACGCCGGCGGATGTGCTCGACGATGCGGTGGCGTATGCCCATGTGATGATGTGGATCTTGCCGTCGCTGCTGGTGTTTGTGTTGTTCACCCAGCTGTTGCGCGGGGTCAGCGATACGCTGTCGCCGTTGCTGGCGCTGATGGTCTCGACCTGCGTCGGGCTGGCCTTGACCCCGGCGCTGATTCGCGGCTGGTTCGGCTTGCCGCAATTGGGTATTCAGAGTGCGGCGTACGCCGGGCTGGCCGGTAACCTGGCGGCGATGGCGTGGCTGGCGTGGCGCCTGATTCGCAAGGGGCACCCGTTGGCGCCGGATCGGGAGTTCTTCACCGCGCTGCGCCTTGACGGGGCGATTCTCGGCAAGGTCTTGCGCATCGGCCTGCCGACCGGCGTGCAGATGATTGTGCTGTCGCTGTCGGAGCTGGTGATTCTGGCGCTGGTCAACCAGCACGGCTCGCAAGCGACGGCGGCGTATGGCGCAGTGACGCAGATCGTCAATTATGTGCAGTTCCCGGCGTTGTCGATTGCGATCACCGCGTCGATTCTCGGTGCACAGGCCATCGGCGCCGGGCGACTGGAGCGCATGGGGCCGATTCTGCGCACCGGGCTGTTGATCAACGTGTGCCTGACCGGCGGCTTGATCGTGCTCGGCTACCTGTTGTCGCACTGGCTGCTGGGGCTGTTCCTGACCGAGGATTCGACCCGGGCAATGGCTGAGCATCTGCTGCACATCATGCTGTGGAGCCTGTTGGTCTTTGGCTTCCAGGCCATCATCGGCGGGATCATGCGCGCCAGCGGCACAGTGTTGGTGCCGGTGATCATTGCGATCATTTGCGTTGTCGGTGTGCAACTGCCGGCGGCGTACTGGCTGGACGGCCAATATGGTTTGCAGGGCGTGTGGATGGCGTTTCCGGTGGCCTATCTGGGCATGCTGGTGTTGCAGACCCTTTATTACAAACTGGTCTGGCAGCATCAGAAGATCGAGCGGCTGGTGTAGGCGCTGGCGTAACAGTCGGATGTTTGCTTAATTCAATCGAGGCCCTCGACGGCAAGCCCCGCCTGGAGAATCCGATGTCGATCCGAATACTGCTGGCTGCCGCGAGTTCGCTGTGCGTCGTCTGTGCCGCGCAGGCTGACGAATACACGCGGGTCAACACCACCGCCAGCCAGATCAGCTTCACCTACAACCAGATGGGCTCGCGGGTTTACGGCACCTTCGGCAAGTTCGAGGCGACGCTGGACTTTGACACCGACAACCTCGCCGACGCCCACACCTCGTTGCATATCGACCTCACCAGCATTGATGCCGGCAGCGAAGACGCCAACACCGAACTGGTGAAACCGGCGTGGTTCGACACTGAAAAATTCCCCGTGGCGGTGTTCGAATCCAAGCGTTTTACCCAAGATCCAAAAATCAAAAATCTTTACTTGATCTACGGCCAGCTCACCCTCAAAGGCATCACCCGTGAGGTTCAGGTACCGGTGGAATTGAAACCGGACAACGCCATCGGCGTTTTCGACGGTGAGCTGGTGCTCAACCGTGACGAGTTCGGCCTCGGCGCGGGGGAGTGGGCGGACACCGTGGTGTCCAAGGACATCGCCATCAAATTCAAAGTGGTGGCGCCACAGCAGTGACGCCCGCCGTTGCAATCAATAGGCCCGCCAGTGCCCCGGCACCCAGCGCCATTGGTTGCCGCCCCAGCGATAGTGCCCGGCAACCCAGTGATAACCCGGCGCCGGCATCACCGGAACGACTTCGACCAGCGGCGGAGGCCGATGCGGACGGGCCGGCTCGACGACGCAACCGGACAACGTAACGGCCACCAGCGTGGCGGCCAGCAATGCTTTAACGGTCTTCGACATGGAGGTGTTCTCGCAAGAAGTGATGGTCAGGCTGTCGCGCATTCATCGCACCCAATGCCCCTCGACCCAGAACCAGTTTGGTCCGCGTGCCTGCCAGTGCCCGGGTTTCCAGCGCGCGCCGTACCTCACCGGTTGCCAGTGGCCGGGTATCCACACGTAACCGCGTCCTTGCCAGCGCCAATGACCTTGATCCCAGACATAACCGGGACGTGCGCCGGGCATCACTTCCATGCGCATCGGCGGTGGAGCTTGCTGGACGATCACCACCGGTTGCGCAAACACCGGGGCACTGCTCAGCGCCGCCAGCGTCAACGACACCAGCAGCAGGGTTTTTCGCCATTTGGACAGGGAACGCAAAACGCTCATGACAACTCCTCAAGGCCTGCGTTGAAAAGTGAACGCAGCTGCAGAATTGGATGCCTGATTTGCGAAAGATCCCGTCTGAGGTGGATGAAATTTTTTTCAGGGAGGGCGATGCGAGAACGTCAGGATGGCGCCGCAGCAAGACGCCCGGCGCGCGTGATGGTTGTTGCCTGTGAGGCTGGACTCAATAAAACCGGTCTTGTTCTTTCATTGCCTGAATCTGCCAGAACGTCCTGCCCGAGATCAGCAGAAACAGCAGTGCGAGCAACACACCGCCGGTCATGATGTAGAAGCTCGTACGGTAACTCTGCAACTGGCTGGCGATACAGCTTTTATCCGGCATCCACGGCGACACCAGCAGGGTGATGGGGCCGTCGACTTCATATTGGGTATGCTCGACGTAGCGTTCGTCGGCGTGTTGCCCTTCATGGGTCTGGCCTTGGGCATCGGTGTATTGATAGTGAATGACCTTGCCATTGGCGTTCATTGGAATCTTTTCCAGTGCCGTGACGCTGCCGCGGGTTTCCACACCGTTGAAACTCAGCGCCCCATAAAGCATGCCCGACTTGTGCGCCATTGCAGCGAGCAGCAAAACCACGCAGCAAGCAACGGTCAGCATGACGATACGGTTGTAAAGGTGATCCTTGGCAGCTTCGCGCGGGTAGTACATGGCCGATCCCTGGTGGTGACATTTGTAGGAGACCGTTACATCGGCGCTCGGAACAGGAACTTTAGACGTCGAGCGTGTGCGTCACGGTATGATGTCGCGGCTCGTCGACCGCTGCGGCGGTCGGCAACGCTTTTTACCGTCGGAGTTCGTCATGCCACGCATCACCCACTACAAATCCCCATGCCCCGAGGCCGTCAACAGCCAGATCCTGCAGATGGTCGTCGACTACCTGACCGACATCAGCGCGGTCGGCCTCGGCCCGAGCAACCTGCTGTACAACGTCTATCAGTACGCAGTTGGCTATGAGGTGCATCTGTATCTCGAAGCGTTGAATGGCGAGAAGGGTATCGACGTGGAGTTGCTGGTGGCCACCGACGAGGATGATCCGGAGCAAGTGATCGGTTTTCTGTTGTACCTGCCGGTGCAGGGCGACTGGGAAGCCTGCAGCGTGGCCTACATGGCGGTGCGCGAAGGGCATCGGCGCCAGGGCGTGGCGCGGGCGATGATCGGTGAGATGGTCGGGCGTTATCCCCATGCGGAGCTGGCCTGCACGATCGGCAAAGTCCCGTACTTCGAAGCGTTGGGCTTTGAGGTGATTGGCCAGCGTGAAACCCAGGTGTTGATGAGCACCCGGCATTACCGCAGCAATGGCTTGCGCGGATTTATCGACACCACGCCGATTTACCGCTCGCTGGAAGTGCAGCAGATCCACACCTACCTGCTGCAGAAAAATGGCAAACGGGCGATGCTCGATGCCGAGAAACAGCGCGACCGGCACCTCGATCAGACCACTCGCCATGTCGAGGAGTTTGTCCGCCAGCGCCTGACCGTGCACTGACCTCGCTTCGGCGAAAAAGCCCTTGCTGTGAATCGCACAGCAAGGGCTTTTTTGTGCGCGTCATTCAGCCGAGTTTGACGTTCATGGTGATCCGCGCCGTGAACACGTGCTTGCCCTCGGTGTCGCGAATATCCACGGTGACGATCTTGTCGCCCTCGCTTTGCCAATCCACACCTTCACCACTGGCCACTGCCGTCACATCGGTTTTCGCCTTGGCCAGGTACTCCACGGTCATGCCTTTGGGGATCCAGCGTGCGCCGGCCGGGATCGATACATCGGTCATCATCCCGGCGGCGAGTTCTGCGGCGTTGCACATGGCAATGGCATGCACGGTGCCGAGGTGATTGGTGATCTCTCGACGGAACGGCACTTGCACCGTCGCCGCATTGGCGCGCAACTCGGTCACCAGCGGGTTGATGGTGCTGAAGTACGGCGCGACCTGGCAGGCCATCTGGCTGAAGGCTTGCGGACCTGCGCTGTTGAACATGCTGAGAAACTGACTCATGGAAACGCCTCGCGAAAAGTGAATTTGCAGAATGATGTTCCGTTGCAGAATAATATTCTGTAACGGAACGGTATTCGGTCTGCGGGAAATCTGTCAACCTGTGCGTGTTTTTTTCATGGGCACGACGTGTGCCTTTCAATCCGATTTTCAGGCAGTCAGCCGCATGGACACCGCAGATCTACTGGAACGCAGTTACCCCGGCCGTCGCGCCGAACTCAAGCGCGATATCTTTCGCAAGGCGCTGAGCCTGTTCAATGAACAGGGGATCGAGGCCACCACCATCGACATGATTCGCGCCGAGTGCGACACCAGCGTCGGGGCGATCTATCACCATTTCGGTAACAAGGAGGGCTTGGTCGCCGCATTGTTTTTCACCGCGCTGGAGGATCAGGCGCGCCTGCGCGATGCCTATCTGGAGGCTGCGAAAACCACCGAGGAAGGTGTGCAGGCGCTGGTGTTCAGCTACGTCGATTGGGTCGAACGTCAACCGCAGTGGGCGCGCTTCCAGTACCACGCACGATTTGCCGTGACCAAAGGGCCGTTCAAAGACGAACTGACCGAGCGCAACAAGACCCGCAATCTGCGTCTGCGCGACTGGCTGGCCGAATCGGGACGCGCTGCCGAACTCAAGGCGCTCCCCGCCGAACTGTTGCCGTCGTTGATCATCGGCCAGGCCGACAGTTACTGCCGCGCCTGGTTGGCCGGACGAGTGAAGGGCAGCCCGGCGGACTATCGCGAGTTGCTGGCACAAGCGGCCTGGCGCTCGATTTGCGCCGACGCGCCGCCGGACTGCTGATTTACGCAGACAAAAAAAGAGCCTCAAAGCTCTTTGATGGGGAGGAAGTGGAGCCCGTGAGGCTCAAGGTGCGCATGAAGCAAGGCACGGGCTTGATTGGGGTTCAGAGCACCCGTGCCTACGCAGTGCTCGAAGAACGGAGCTACTGCGTGATTCCATCGTAGGAGTGTGCAAGTGGCGGCTCAAGTACCGCCAGTCGCCCGGGCAACTAGACGCTGGCCTCTTTCATGAATGCTCACAGACTCCCTGTAGGAGCTGCCGAAGGCTGCGATCTTTTGATCTTGTCTTTTAAAAGCAAAATCAAAAGATCGCAGCCTCCGGCAGCTCCTACAGTGTTTTTGCGCTGTCAGCGGGCGCCAGGCCAGCCTGATTTTTCGAGGGCAGCGAGCAGGGTTTCGGCATCCAGTCCCGGCACCGAGTGACCGTTGCCTTCGGTGCTGTCACTGGCCAGCAAGGCGTTGATGATCGCTTCCTCAACCGCCTCGGTCGCGGCCAGGAACAACTCGCTGATATGGTCATTGTTGACCATGCGCAAGCCGTCACAGGTCGGCGCGCCTTTGCCTTCGTACGCCGCCGGTGGCACATGAGCGTTGCCGGTGGCGAAGGCGATGAAGATGTCGCCGCTATGATCCTCGTTGCCGCCGCCGGTGCGCGCCAGACCGAGGCTCGCACGCTGCGCCAGACGCGTGCATTGATGAGGCAACAGCGGCGCATCTGTGGCCAGACAGACGACGATCGAACCCATGCCCGGATGTGGCAACGATGCCCGCAAGAACGGCGAATCTTTCTGTTCCATGTAGCGCCCGACCGGGTAGCCATCGACCCGCAGTTCGCTGCGAATGCCGTGGTTGGCCTGGACGATCGCGCCGACGGTCCAGCCGCCCTGCGCAGCGCTCAAGCGCCGCGACGAGGTGCCGATGCCACCCTTGAATTCATGGCAGATCATGCCGCTGCCACCGCCGACGGCGCCTTCCACCACTGGGCCGTTGACCGCATTTTTCAGGGCTTCAGCCACATGCGCGGGCTGCACGTGAAAACCGTTGATATCGTTGAGCAAGCCGTCAAAGGTTTCCAGCACCACTGGCATGTTCCAGTAGAGACGGCCGTCGTCGGGTTGCTGCTGACGATCCAGGACAACCAAGGCATCGCGCACCACACCGAGGCTGTGGGTGTTGGTGAAGGCAATCGGGCTGGTCAGCAGACCCGCCTCGCGAATCCATTCAAGCCCGGTGGCGTCACCATTGCCGTTGAGCACATGCACGCCAGCAAAACACGGTTGCTGATTGGTCGAACCCGGACGCGGTTCGATCAGCGTCACGCCGGTGCAGATATCCCGTCCGGCGCTGCTGCGTCCGCGCACATTGCCGTGGCCGACGCGTACGCCGGGTACATCAGTGATGGCGTTGAGCGGGCCAGGATGCAGTTGACCGATGCGGATGTTGAGGTCACGGGCACGAGGTTTCATTGATTTCTGTCTCTCTAAAAAATGCAGGGTTGTTCACCGCCCCTGTGGGAGCGAGCCTGCTCGCGAAGGCGTCGGCACTTTCAACACATCAGTGCCTGACCCACCGCTTTCGCGAGCAGGCTCGCTCCCACAGGGTTTGGTGAAATGTTCAAAAGGGGTTACTGGCCGTTCTTGACCTTGCTCCACACCCGCGTGCGCACCCGTTCGGTGGCTTTGGGCAGGGGTTCAAGGGTGTACAGCGTGGCCATCGCCGTGGCCGATGGATAAACCGCCGGGTTGTCCCGCGTGGCGGCGGCCACCAGCGCTGTCGCGGCGCGATTGCCATTGGGGTACGACAGATGATCACTGACCGGCGCGATCACTTCGGGGCGCAGCAGATAGTCGATAAACGCCAGCCCTTGGGGCCGATTCGGCGCGTCCTTGAGCAGCACCAACGTGTCGAACCACACCGGCGCGCCTTCCTTGGGCAGGCTGTAGGCGATCTTCACGCCGTTGTTGGCCTGCTCGGCATTGGTCTTGGCCTCGAGCATCGCCCCGGACCAACCGACCGCCACGCAAATGTTGCCGTTGGACAGGTCGCTGATGAATTTCGACGAGTTGAAATAGGCGATGTGCGGGCGCAGTTTAAGCAGTAGCGCTTCGGCTTTTTTATAGTCTTCGGGATCGGTGCTGTTGGGGGGCAAGCCGAGATAGTGCAGGGCGACCGGCAGCATCTCCGACGGCGAATCGAGCATCGCCACGCCGCACTGGCCGAGTTTGGCGAGGTTGGCTTCGTTGAACACCAGATCCCACGAATCCACCGGTGCCTTGTCGCCTAGCGCTGCGCGCACCTTGTCGACGTTGTAACCGATGCCGTTGGTGCCCCACAGATACGGCACGGCGTATTGATTGCCGGGATCGTTGTTGGCCAGTTTTGCCAACAAATCGGCATCAAGATTCTTCCAGCCCGGCAGTTGCTCGCGTGGCAGCGGGGCCAGCGCGCCGGCCTTGATCAGCGTCGGCAGGCTGAAGTTGCTTGCCACCACCACATCGTAGCCGCTGCGACTGGTCATCAATTTGCCTTCGAGGACTTCGGCACTGTCGAAGGTGTCGTAGACCGGCTGGATACCGCTGTCGCGCTGGAAGTCGTGGAGGGTGTTCGGGCCGATGTAGTCGTACCAGTTGTAGACGTGCACGCTCGGCGCGTCAGCGGCCATGGCGATCGAGCTGGCGCCAATACCGGCCAGCAGGCCCAGTTGAATGCTGAGGTTGATACAGCCACGGTGACCACGCATGATGCGGCACTCCTGGCCTGTGCAGGCCGGTGATGAACAGGAGTGGTCAGCCTATCGGGCCGGTCACGCCTGACCCATTCCCATCATGGGTTACTCAAAAGGGGTAGTGCGTGGACGCGTTGCTGCAGGAACTGCCAGTGCATCAGAGCCTGGCGCGGGTATTTGCCGGTGTCGGTCAGGACGGTTTCTGGCGTGCGCTGGTGGACACGTTGCGGCTGCTGGTGCCGCTGGACAACGCGCTGGTGGCGTTGATGAAAGCCGGGCAGGCGCCGCAATTGCTGATCGACTTCGACAGCAAGGGCCGCGCCGACGAGCAGGAAGAACTGGCCGGTTACAGCGCCGGGATGTACCTGCTCGATCCGTTCTATCAAACCGCCTCGACCGGTATTGCCGACGGCTTGCACAGCCTCGCCTCGGTGGCGCCGGACCAGTTTCTGCACAGCGAGTATTACCTGAGCTACTTTCGTTCGGTGGTGGGCGAGGACGAGTTGCAGTTCATGATCAACGTCGAGGGCGGCGTGCTCGGCTTGTCATTGGGCCGTTCGACGCCGTTCGACATGGCCGAGCAAGGCAGGTTGCTGTGCGTGCGCGATTGGGTGCTGGCGGCGATGCGTCGGCATGTGCAGTTGTTGCCGCCGCAGGGCGCGGTGGCGGAAACGCCAGTCGGTGATCTGGCAACGTTGCTTGACCGCTTCGACGCGCGGCTGACGGTGCGTGAGGTCGATACGGCGCGGCTGATTTTGCAGGGCTTCTCCAGCAAGGCAATGGCCCAGCAGATGGGCATTTCGCCGGAGACGGTCAAGGTGCATCGGCGCAATCTTTATCACAAGCTCAATGTCACCGGGCATGGAGAGTTGTTTGCGCTGGTGCTGCGCCCACCAACTCCCTGACCCAACACAATCCCCCTGTAGGAGTGAGCCTGCTCGCGATAGCGGTGTGTCAGATATCACCTATTTGACTGATAGACCGCTATCGCGAGCAGGCTCACTCCTACAAGGGATCTTCGGGGTGTCAGATAGTGCGCTGGAAGATCAGGGCCTTGAGACCGCTTTCAGGATCAATGTCCGGAAACTCCGGCGGATTCTCCAGTCGCTCTACAAAGCGCAGACTCGGTGCTTCCTGAGTCACGCCATCAATCAGAAAGTCCGAACCGAATGCCGGGTCGTTCATGCACGCCAGCACTGTGCCTTGCGCCGTGAGCAATTCCGGCAAGCGGCGCAGCACGCGCTGGTAATCCTTGGTCAGCAGGAAGCTGCCTTTCTGGAACGACGGCGGGTCGATGATCACCAAGTCATACGGGCCGCTGTTGATCACCTTGCCCCACGACTTGAACAGGTCGTGGCCGAGGAAACTGACTTTGCTCAGATCATGGCCGTTCAAGCGATGATTGTCGCGGCCACGGCTCAGGGCCGCGCGGGACATGTCCAGGTTGACCACATGACTGGCGCCGCCCTCGATAGCCGCCACGGAAAAACCGCAGGTGTAGGCAAACAGATTGAGCACACGTTTGCCGTTGGCCTGCTCGCGCACCCAGTTGCGCCCGTAACGCATGTCGAGAAACAGCCCGGCGTTCTGTTTGCGCCCCAGGTCGACGCGGTACTGCAAGCCGCCCTCGACGATGCTCATTTCTTCGATTTCATCGCCCAGCAACCATTCGGCAGTGCTCTGTGGCAAGTAGCGATGCTGGATCAGCAACGTGTGCGCGCCAGACTGTTTCCATTCGGCGGAATCTGTGAGACCCAGCAGCAACGCTTTGAGATTGTCCAGTTGCTCAGGCGCCGGTTCCTTGAACAGCGACACCAGCACCACGCCTTGCAGCCAGTCCACGGTCAACTGCTCCAGCCCGGCCCAGCAGCGACCGCGCCCGTGGAACAGGCGACGGGTTTCGCTCGGTGCAGCCGCGAGGGCCGGCAGCAGATGGGCGTGGAGGGTGGCGAGGGCTTCAGGGTTCATCGGTCAGAATCGGCAAGCAAAAGGGCCGGCATTTTAACCACAAATACACCGTCGCGAACGATTGCCGCTGACGGGCAAAAACGCCGTTTCGCAAAAGACCTGTATCAAAAGTGAATTTCTGCAGAGCCCGCTGCTCATACCAGTTAAGCAGCGGATTCAAGCCGCTAAATCGTTAATGCAATTCAGGGAGTGCAGTTCCATGTGCCCAATACCTACGGCGAGCGCGCACCTTCCTGACGGATTGATTCTGGTGGTTGAGGATGATCCGTTGATTCTGGAGTTTCTCTGCGAAATTCTTCAGGAGGAAGGTTTCAAAGTCGAGCCACGTACCAGCGCGGATGACGCCAAGCTGTATCTGGAAGAGCACGCGCCGGAAGTGGCCTTGCTGCTGACCGACATCACCATGCCCGGCGAAATCAATGGCGCCGGGTTGGCCAATCTGGTCGGCGAACGCTGGCCGGACAAGCCGGTCATGGTCATGTCCGGCTATGAAACCCCGGAGACGTCGGGGGTCAAACACCCGGTGGCGTTCATCAAGAAGCCGTGGGCCATCGGCCAGTTACTCGACTGCGTGGATAGCGCGTTCAAGTCCAAGGCTCCGCGCCTGCACTGAGATGCCGGGACGAATCGCCGGGCAAAAATGCTACATTGCCCGGCCAATCCGCCCAGTCTTGTCAAAGGATGCGATCTTTTGTCTGCTCACGATAACGTCTTCGATCGCGCGTTCGGCGCGTTTCTGTTCGACATGGACGGCACCGTCCTTAACTCCATCGCCGCCGCCGAGCGGATCTGGGCAGCCTGGGCCGTGCGCCATGGCGTCGATGTGGAAACGTTTTTGCCGACCATTCATGGTGTGCGCGCGATCGACACCATCACCCGGCTGAACCTGCCGGGGGTGGATGCCGAGGCGCAAGCGGCGTTCATCACCGAGGCGGAAATCGAAGACGTCGAAGGCATTGTCGAGATACCCGGCGCGGCGAGATTTCTCAATAGCCTGCCCAAAGATCGCTGGGCGATGGTGACGTCGGCGCCACGGGATCTGGCGTTGCGGCGCATGGCGGCGGCGGGGATTCCAACGCCTGCGGTGATGATTACCGCTGAGGACGTCAAAGCGGGTAAACCCGACCCGGCCGGCTATTTACTGGCGGCCCAACGACTGGGCCTGGAGCCGCATGATTGCCTGATCTTTGAAGACGCCACCGTCGGTATTCAGGCTGCCGAAGCGGCCGGTGCACCGCTGATGATCATCACCACGACGCATCAGCATCCGCTGGAAACGGCCCATGCGACGCTGGCCAGTTATGCTGCGGTGCAGGTCAAGGTCGACAACGACGGCAAACTTCACCTGCAAAAAAACTGACACAACACAGTCCCTGTGGGAGCTGGCTTGCCAGCGATGAGGCCCTGTCAGTCACTATAAATTTGACTGAACTACCGCTATCGCTGGCAAGCCAGCTCCCACAGGGTTAAGTGTTGCCCTGTGGTCAGTAAACCCCCGGCACCAACCGCCAGCTCCGTGCGCAATAAGCGTCGTACTCCGTGCCAAACTGCGCCCGCAGCAGGGCTTCTTCCGAGTGAATCCGGGCAATCAACGGGATCAACGTCAGCGCCGCCAGCATCAACCCGACCACCGAACGAAACGCCAATGCCCAGCCCACGGCATTGATCAACAACCCCAGATAACTCGGATTGCGCAGCCGTTGATAAATGCCATCGGTGACTAACCGATGCCCCGGTTGAATCGCCACCAGTCCGCTGAAACGCCGTCCCAGCACAAACACCGGCCACAACCGCAGCACGCCGCCGACGATAAACAGCAATGCGCCGAGCCAGCGCACGCCTTCACCGCCCAGCGTCCAGAAATTCACCCGGTCGCAGTAAGCCGGCAGAAAACCACTGAGCAGCCCGATCACACCGAACGCCGGAATCACCCAGCGATTGGCGCGGTCTTCGCGCTCGCCAGTGCTCAGGTTGACCTCACTGAACAGCGAAGCAATCACCATCGCCACCGTCGCCAATGCGACGATCACCAGCGAACCGTGGGAAAAGAACATCGCCACACCACCAATGCCCCACACCGCCAGGCCGAGGTAGGCGAGGGTAGCGAGTACCGCGACGACGGTCATTTGTGCGGACATTCTCATGGTCAACTCACGGCTGGATGCTGATCTGATGAGTGTAGATCCACCGCAAAACCTGTGGGAGCGAGCCTGCTCGCGAAGGCTTTGGGTCAGTCACATTCGATGTTGGATGTGCCGGCCCCTTCGCGAGCAGGCTCGCGAAGAGGCCCTGTCAGTCAGCGGCTATCTCACCGTCAGTCAGGACTTTCCTGAAGGTTTCCACCAATGGCCGCAGATTGATCCGGTGCCACGCCGCCCACAACGGCGTGGTCAACGTCAGCCACGGCAGTTCGCGCAGCACCACACCCGGCGGTGCGTTATGGCTCAGGCCTTTTTGAATCATCGCAATCCCCAGCCCCGACGCCACCAGACCCAGCGCGGTAAACGGTTCGGTCGCCTGCATGCGCACATCCGGGGTGAAGCCGGCGCGAATGCAGGCGCTGGCAAACTCATCTTTGGCATCCTGACGCGGCTGCACGCCGATCCATTCCTGATTGGCCAGATCCTCGGGACTCAACGCCGCTTGCTGCGCCAAACGATGCTGCTCCGGCAACGCCAGCAGCATCGGGTCATCGAGCACCTGGAAACTCAGCAGATCCGGATCGTCATCGGTCGGCGGCTCGCTCACCAACGCGATATCGAGACTACGCTGTCGCAAGCCCTCCAATTGCTCGGCGGAGCTGAGGTTGTACAACGCGACGTGTACGTTGGGACGATCCGCGCGTAACACGCGCAAGGCATTGGGCAAGACGCCGGCGTGCATAGCATTTTCGATATAGCCGATGCACAAACCGCCTTCTTCGCCACGACCCAGGCGTTTGCCGAGGGATTCCAGGCGATTGGCGTGGGTGAGCAGGGCGCGGGTTTCGGCGAGGAAGGTCTGGCCATCACGGGTCAGGCGAATGCGTTGCTGACTGCGCTCGAACAGCGTCAGGCCCAGGCGTTCTTCGAGCTGGGCGATCTGCCGGCTCAGCGGCGACTGGGAAATATGCAGCCGTTCGGCGGCGCGGCCGACGTGTTCTTCCTCGGCGACTACAACGAAGTAGCGCAATTGGCGGATGTCGATCATGTCAGACCTATAGGGACTCAAGTGCTGCAGATTATGTCTTGGACGGTCTCGGTGTCGCAATCTAGGATCTGCTCAACGGTCACGCCGACCAAGAACGTATGAGGACAATCCAATGAGCTTGAAAGACAAACTTCCCGGTCAACTGGGCTTCGGCACCGCGCCACTGGGCAACATGTTCCGCGCCATCCCCGAAGAAGAAGCGCAGGCCACCGTGCACGCCGCGTGGGATGCCGGCGTGCGCTACTTCGATACCGCGCCGTTCTACGGCTCCGGTCTTTCGGAGATCCGCCTCGGCGAAGCACTGAAGCAGTACAAACGCGACGACTACGTGCTGAGCAGCAAGGTCGGCCGGGTGATTCTCGATGAAATCGAAGACGCCGCCGCCCGCGATCTCGGCGAGAAGAGCGGGGTGTTCGAGCACGGTCGGCCGAACAAGATCGTCAACGACTACAGCGCCGACGCGACTATGCGTTCGATCGAAGACAGCCTCAAGCGTCTGCAAACCGATCGCCTCGACATCGTCTGGGTGCACGACATCGCTCAGGATTTTTACGGCGATCAATGGCTGGAGTACTTCAATCAGGCCCGCACTGGCGCATTCAAAGTGCTCACCCGCTTGCGCGAAGAAGGCGTAATCAAAGGCTGGGGCCTGGGCGTGAACAAAGTCGAGCCGTGCGAACTGACCCTTGATCTCAGCGAAGCGCAGCCGGACGGTTTCCTGTTGGCCGGTCGCTACACGCTGCTCGATCACGAACGCCCGCTGCAGCGCTTGATGGATGCGGCTCGGGCGCAGAACGTTGAAATCGTTGTCGGTGGCCCTTACAGCTCAGGCATTCTCGCCGGCGGCTCGCACTTCGAATACCAGCAGGCCAGCCCTGAAGTCATCGCCAAGGTCGAGCAGATCAAACGCATCGCCGCCGCTTACAACGTTGATATCAAAGCCGCCGCGCTACAGTTTTCGCTGGCCAATCCGACGGTCGCTGCAGTGATTCCCGGCGCGAGCAAACCCGGTCGTATCG
Organism: Pseudomonas sp. Mb7; assembly: GCF_054790525.1. Classification (NCBI taxonomy): domain Bacteria; kingdom Pseudomonadati; phylum Pseudomonadota; class Gammaproteobacteria; order Pseudomonadales; family Pseudomonadaceae; genus Pseudomonas; species Pseudomonas sp. Mb7. Next base: position 3,185,625 of record NZ_CP186501.1, on the reverse strand, counting down.
CCGAAGATGTCGCGGCGTTGTCGGCGATCATTCCTGCCGGTTTCTGGCAGGCGATGCGCGACGCCAGACTGGTTTCTGAACGTGCACCATTGCCAATCGATGAGGTGAAGGCATGAAGATTGATCTGAGTGGAAAACTGGCCATCGTCAGCGGCAGCACCGCCGGCATTGGTCTGGGCATCAGCCAGTCGCTGGCCGAATCCGGCGCCACCGTGGTGGTGATCGGCCGCGACACGGCCAAGGTCGAGCAGGCGCTGGCGAGCATTCGGCAGAAAGTGCCGGGGGCGCAGTTGCGTGGTTTGACTGCGGATCTGGGCACGGCCGAGGGCGCGCAAAAACTCTTCGCCGCTGAGCCGCGCGCGGACATTCTGGTGAACAATCTCGGCATCTTTAATGACGTGGATTTCTTCGATACGCCGGACAGCGAGTGGACGCGCTTCTATGAGGTCAATGTGATTTCCGGCGTGCGCTTGGCGCGGCACTACGTGCCGGCGATGGTCGAGCAGGGCTGGGGCCGGGTGATCTTTCTTTCCTCGGAATCCGGCGTGGCCACGCCAGCCGACATGATCAACTACGGCGTCACCAAAAGCGCCAATCTGGCGGTGTCCCACGGTCTGGCCAAACGTCTGGCTGGCACCGGGGTGACGGTCAATGCGATCCTGCCGGGGCCGACCTTCACCGACGGCCTGGAAGACATGCTCAAGGAGGCTGCCGCCGAATCCGGGCGCAACCTGCGCGATGAAGCCGACGCCTTTGTGCGCAAGGCCCGCCCGACCTCGATCATCCAGCGCGTGGCGGATGTCGAAGAGGTCGCGCATCTGGTGACCTACATTGCTTCGCCGCTGTCCTCGGCCACCACCGGCGCCGCGTTGCGCGTCGATGGCGGCGTGGTCGACAGCCTGACTATCTGAATTCTGGAGAGACGTTTATTTATGCCAACAGCATCCGCAACCATCGACATTCCGGCCTCGGCCGATCAGGTCTGGCAATTGATCGGCGGCTTCAACACGCTGCCCGATTGGCTGCCCTTTATTCCCAACAGTGAGCTGAGCGACGGTGGCCGTGTGCGCACCTTGCAGACCGCTGACGGCGCTGTGGTAATCGAGCGACTGCAAGCGTTCGATAACGCCGCGAAGACTTACAGCTATTCGATCGAACAGGCACCGTTCCCGGCGACTGATTACTTGGCGACGATCAAGGTTGAAGCCCAAGGGCAGGGTGCACGGGTGACGTGGTCGGGTCGTTTCAACGCCAAAGGCGTGAGTGATGAGGAAGTGGTGGCGTTGTTTAACGGCATCTATCAGGGTGGCCTCGAGGCACTCCGTGCCAATTACCCCGCTTAATCATCAAACAAAAAGACCTGTGGGAGCTGGCTTGCCAGCGATTGCGGTGGTTCAGTCACCTTATACGGCGGCTGACCGGCCCCCATCGCTGGCAAGCCAGCTCCCACAGGGACCGCGTCGATTTGGAGTGTCGGCAGAGTCAGGAATTTTCGATCAGGCTCTGCCGGCAATCGAGCAGCAGTTTCGCCCCGCCCAGATCACTGCTGCCGACTTCAAGACTGAAGCCATGCAAGCTGACAATCGCCGCCACAATCGACAATCCGAGGCCAAAGCCACCCTGCGGCTGCCCACCCTCGGCGCGATAGAAGCGCTGGAACACCGCCTCACGCTCAGCCTCGGGAATCCCCGGCCCTGAGTCGTGCACCTCAATCCGCGTCTGCCCACCGGCGTTCACCCCACGCAACATCACCGTGCCGCCCGGTGGCGTGAACTTGATCGAGTTGCTCAGCAGATTGGCCAAGGCCTCGAACAGCAACGCCCGATCACCATTGAGCGGCGGCAGGGTCTCCGGCATGTTCAGCTCGAAACGCAGCTCGCCTTCCTCGGCCAATGGCAAATAAAACTCGTGCAGTTCTTCCAGCAATTGCACTGGATCGAGCTCGACAAAACCTGAACGGCGCTGGCGATCCTCAAGCTCGGAAATCCGCAACAACCCGCGAAACCGCGCCATCAGCGTGTCCGCTTCGGCGAGCACCAGATCCAGTTGCGCCGCTTCCTGCGAACCTTCACCAGCCTGCTGCTGCATGCGATACAACTGCGCGCGCAGGCGCGTCAGTGGCGTGCGCAGATCATGGGCGATGTTGTCGCAGACGCCTTTGACTTCATTCATCAAGCGCTCGATGCGCTCCAGCATCGCATTGACGATGGCCGCGAGCATGTCCAGTTCATCGCGGCGATTGGACAGGGGCAGGCGCCGGGTCAGGTCGCCGGCAACAATCGCCTGAGCGCTGGCCTGAATCGCCCGGATGCGCCGCAACGGCCGACGCCGCAGTAAATGCCAACCGGCAATGCCCGGCAGAATCGTCAGCGACACGCCCCAGAACAACGCATGCAAAATGATCCGCGTGACGGCGAACAGCGAGCCGTTGTCGCGCAGCAACACCAGCCAGCGCCCATCGCGGGTTTGTGTGGCCACCGCATCGCAGCTGTCATTGGGCAGGGTCGGGTCATCGGAGTCGGCGCATTCGGCAAGCATGTGGATCTTGCCGTCCAGCGGCAGGCCTTCGGGGATCTGCTGGAGCGCTCCACCGAGGTAAACGCCGTTGGCGTCGAACAGGCCATAGGCGTCGATGCCGCGAATGTCGAAGGTCATGCTGGCGGCGAGGGCGTCTTCCAGTTGTTCGCCGCGAAAGTGCGAAAACAGGTGCTGACGTTGCATCAACGAGTGTTTGGCGAGGTTGTCGAGGTAGCCGGAGACCTCGTAATACATGACCCCCATGAGGATCGCGCTCCAGGCCACGAACAGCGAACTGTACAGCGCCAGCAATCGGCTGCTGGAGGAGCGCCAGCCGTCAGACGGGTTCGGCAATGACATAACCCGAGCCCCGTACCGTGCGGATCAGCGGCACATGGCCGGCGGCGTCGATCTTCTTGCGCAGACGGCCGATGTGCACGTCGATCAGGTTGGTCCCGGGGTCGAAGTGATAACCCCAGACCTCTTCGAAAATCATCATCCGCGAAAGGATCTGGCCGCTGTTGCGCATGAGGAATTCGAGCAGCTTGTATTCGGTCGGCAGCAGCGTCAGCACTTGTTCGGCGCGGCGCGCTTCATGGCTGATCAAATCAAGTTCGAGGTCGGCCACCTGCAACGTCGTTGCCTGAGTGGCGCCGCTGTTCTGCCGACGCAGCAACACTTCCACCCGCGCGGCCATTTCATCGGTGGCAAACGGTTTGGTCAGGTAATCATCACCGCCAGCGCGCAAGCCGCGTACGCGCTCGTCGACATCGGAGAGGGCGCTGATCATCAGAATCGGCGTGGCCACGCCCATGGTACGCAGCGTGGTGACGATGGCCAGGCCATCGAGTTCGGGCAGCATGCGGTCGAGGGTGATCAGGTCGTAGTTGCCGCTCACGGCGCGGTCGAGCCCTTCGCGGCCATTGTCGACCCAGTCGACTTCCAGCCCGTGGCTGCTCAGTTCGGCGACGATTTCCCGAGCGGTCACGGCGTCGTCTTCGATGGTCAAGATACGAGTCATAGGCAGGCCTGCTGATCGGTTCAAACGGAATGGCAGCATTTTGCCAAGAAAATCCGCTGGCGCTTTAAATTAACTTTCATGTTGACCTGTCACAAACGCAGATTTGGAGCGCTATTGATACTTGAGGCCAATGCATAAAACCCGCTGTTATCCGGCAATTATTGCAATTTGCAAGGTTTGCGTAAGTTCATTCTTTCTAACTTATTGAAATTAAAAATTTTATTTAATTTTCGCGAATGGCACGGTCACTGCAATTCCTCTGCTGACGAGTTGTAACACCATTTTTCATGCCTGGAGCAGAACAACAATGAATAGATCTTCTGATGGGTTTTATCCTGCCGTTGAAGAGTCGAGCAGCGTTTCGGGCGTGTCCTGGGGCGCGATTTTCGCAGGTGCCGCGGCTGCCGCTGCCCTGTCGATGATTTTGGTCCTGCTCGGGTTCGGTTTGGGTTTCTCTGCCGTTTCACCGTGGGCCGGAGAGGGCGTCAGCGCCAAGGGCCTGGGCATTTCAACGATTGTCTGGCTGGCGCTGACGCAAATCATCGCTTCCGGCATGGGCGGTTATATCGCCGGTCGCTTGCGGGTGAAGTGGGCGAACATGCACGGTGACGAGGTGTATTTCCGCGACACCGCGCACGGCTTCCTGGCCTGGTGTGTGGCTACATTGGTCACTGCAGTTCTGGTGGTCGGCTCGGTCAGCAGCGTGATCAGTGGTGGTGTGCAGGCCGGTGCCAGTGTGGCTGGCGGTGCTGCCAGCGCCATGACTCAAGCAGCCGGTTCTGCGGCGGCCAACACCGACAGCAACCAGTACGGCTACTACATCGACAGCCTGTTCCGCGATGACCGTCCGGCCTCTGTCAGCGATGACGCCGCTCATGGCGCTGTGGCCCGCATCTTTGCGCAAAGCCTGGCCAACGGTCAGCTGAGTGCTGAAGACCGTACTTACCTCGCACAACTGGTCGCGCAACGTACCAACCTGACTCAGGCCGATGCCGAACGTCGCGTTGACGAGATTTATGCGCGCACTCAGAAAGCCCTCGCCGACGCCAAAGTCAAAGCTCAACAAGCCGCCGACACCGCTGCGAAAGTCGCTGCCTTGACCTCGCTGTGGATGTTCATTTCGCTGTTGGCCGGTGCGTTCTTCGCCAGCCTCGCGGCTACTTACGGCGGTCGTCGTCGGGATGCCGTCGAGTACGTAGAAGTCGACACCTACACCACGACCACTCCAGTCCGTTAAACAAGGAGCATCACCATGCGCTCATTACTGCTGTTTTTCCTCGGCGTACCGATCCCGATCATCATCCTGATCGCCCTGTTCGTGCACTGATTGCTCCATTGAGGCCCATGCCTCGGCCGTTTCCACCTTCGGGTGGAAGCGGCTTTTTGCTTTCTGACGGGCAACAAGGGGAAAATCCGCGTCGGCAACGGGGCGGCCGTTGCGCGCACGTTTAAGGATGAATACGTTGAACAAGCAAGCAATCAAACGAAAAGTCGTCGAAATGCTCGATAGCGGGCATTCCAGGGCCGAAACCTTCAAGGCGTTTTCGGGTGGCAAGGTCAAGGATCGAGTGCTGGCGGGCTGGATCGGGGCGCATCCGGATCCCGCCCTGAGAAAACGACACGCCGTTAAAGTCAACATTCTGGTCGCACTGATGGGTATCTGGGGACTTCTCGGGGCGATAGCCGGGCTGCTTCAAATCAATGACGGTGGCATCGCTATGGCATTGACCATGGTCTTGATTATTGGCGTGATTCCGCTCTTGTTTGCGTGGGGCTTTTACAAGGGCATCGCGGTGATTTACACAATCTATGTCACCTTCACGATCAGCCAGATTCCTCGTGAATTCTACGGCTTCAGTGAAGAACCCGTGTCGACTCTGCTCGGCGTGGCGTTCATTCTGGCCATGGTGTTCTACGCCGCCTGGGTCAAATCGCTGCTGTTTCCGGACCTCGCTTTGGTCGGTACAAGGAAGATCAAAGGGCAGTACGTCTTCTCCAATTGATCGTTGGACAATCCAGCCGCTTTCACTGGCCTGGATCAATATTTCGCCGGGCGATATCGCCTAACGTAAATGATCCAGGCCTTTGCTGAGGCATGAACTACAGTGCTTCACGCGCACCTTGTTGCGCTGACGAAGTAGCTGCGTCGACGCCCCTCACAGCCACAATAAACGCGTCGACCCGGTGTAGTGCAGCAAGGAGCTGACACCACCTCAACCGAACTCTCACGGATGAACATAGCAATGCACTGCCAAGAAAGAACCTTCGATATCCAGCCGTTGGCGCAGGCGGACATGACCGTCCACATCAACGGTCAAGCGGTCACCGCCGCCATCGGCGAAACCGTCCTCAGTGTTATCCAGTCCCTCGGCGTTCGCCAGATTGCCCGTAACGATCACGACCAGATCACCGGCGCCTATTGCGGCATGGGCGTGTGCCAGTGCTGCCTGGTGAAAATCAACGGCCGGCACAAACGCCGTGCCTGCCAGACTGTGGTGCGTGACGGCATGCAGATCGAAACCCAGGTCAACCGCATCACCACGCAGGAGGTGATCGTATGAGCCCGCAACCGGTCATCGTCGGCGGCGGCCCGGCGGGGATGGCGGCGGCCATCGAACTGGCGCGCCACGGGGTGCGCTGCACCTTGCTCGAAGAAGCTTCACGCCTTGGCGGTGTGGTCTATCGCGGGCCGCTGCGTGACGGCGTGCAGCTGGATTATCTCGGCCCGCGCTACTCCGAAGCGCTGGGCAAACTGCACGGTGATTTTCAGGAACAGGCCGGGCTGATCGATGTACGCCTCAACCATCGTGTGGTCGGCGCCGAAGGTACTCGTGCATTGGTAGTGCTGGATGGCGATGAGCAATTGCACGAGATCGAGTATCCGCAATTGCTCCTGGCTGCCGGTTGCCACGAACGCAGCGTGCCGTTTCCGGGCTGGACGTTGCCGGGGGTGATCATGCTCGGCGGTCTGCAACTGCAAATCAAAAGTGGCGTGGTCAAGCCGCAAGGGCCGGTGATCATCGCCGGCACCGGGCCGTTGCTGCCGCTGGTGGCGACGCAGTTGCATGCGTCGGGCGTCAGCGTCGCGGGCGTGTATGAGGCTTGCGCGTTCGGCAAGATTGCCCGCGAAAGTCTGGCGCTGCTGAACAAGCCGCAATTGTTTCTCGATGGTTTGAGCATGCTCGCCTACCTGAAACTGCACGGCATCCCGATGAACTACGGCTGGGGCGTGGTCGAGGCGCATGGTGAGGGCGAGCTGAAAAGCGTCAGCGTCGCGCCGTACTCGGCCACGTGGGAACCGGACATGAGCCGCGTCGAGCGTTTCGAAGCCAAGACCCTCGCGGTCGGTTATGGCTTTATTCCGCGCACCCAACTGAGCCAGCAGATGGGCCTGGATCACGGCTTCAGCGATGACGGTTATCTGCGCGCCAACGCGAACGTCTGGCAGCAAAGTAACGAACCCCACGTGCACCTGGCCGGTGACATGGGCGGGATTCGCGGTGGAGAAGCGGCGATGCTCGCCGGCAAGATCGCCGCAACCTCGATTCTCCTGCAACGCGGCGTGCTCGAAGAGGAATTGGCGCGTGTGCGCCGCGACCGTTACTTGAGCAAACTCAAAGCCATCGTGCGCTTTCGCGCTGCTGTGGATCGCTACACCGAACGCGGCGTCGGCCAGACCGCATTGCCTGCCGCTGACACGGTGATCTGCCGTTGCGAACACGCGACCCGCGCTGACATCGACCTGGCGCTGGAGCAAGGCGTGCAAGACATCGCCAGCCTGAAAATGCGCACCCGCGTAAGCATGGGCGATTGCCAGGGGCGCATGTGCGTCGGCTACTGCAGCGATCGCTTGCGTCAGGCTACCGGGCGCAAGGACGTCGGTTGGTTGCGTCCGCGTTTTCCGATTGATCCGATTCCTTTTTCCGCGTTCCAGTCCGTTGGCACGGAGGCCGCTGCCCATGAGTAAGTTCTACGACGTGATCATTGCCGGCGGCGGCGTGATCGGGGCGTCTTGCGCCTATCAATTGTCCAAGCGCAAAAACCTCAAAGTGGCGCTGATCGATGCCAAGCGCCCGGGCAACGCCACCCGTGCGTCGGCCGGCGGTTTGTGGGCGATCGGTGAGTCGGTCGGCCTCGGCTGCGGGGTGATTTTCTTCCGCATGATGTCGGCCAACCGCAAGCGCGAAACCCAGGGCGCGGCGGTGGCAGTGGACGCAAGCACGCCGCACATTCTGCCGGAGTCATTCTTCGATTTCGCCCTGCAGTCCAACGCGCTGTACCCGGCGCTGCACCGTGAGCTGAAAGACAACCACGGCATGGATTTCAAGTTCGAAAAGACCGGGTTGAAATTCGTCATTTACGACGATGAAGACCGGCTCTACGCCGAGCACATCGTCGGCTGCATTCCGCACCTGGCCGATCAGGTGCGCTGGCTCGACCAAGCGGCGCTACGCGAGTCTGAACCGAGCGTCAGCCACGAAGCACGCGGGGCACTGGAGTTTCTCTGCGATCACCAGGTCAGCCCGTTCCGCCTCGCCGATGCCTACATGGAAGGTGCACGGCAGAACGGCGTCGACATCTTCGTCAACACCAACGTCACCGGTGTGTTGCATCACGGCAGTCGCGTCACCGGTGTGCAGACGGCCGAGGAGGGCGTGTTCCACTGCAAGACGCTGATCAACGCCGGTGGTGCCTGGGCGGCGGACTTGAGTGAATGGGCGACGGGTATTCGTATCCCGGTGAAACCGGTAAAGGGCCAGATTCTGCTGACCGAGCGCATGCCGAAAATCCTTAACGGCTGCCTGACCACCAGCGACTGCTACGTGGCGCAGAAGGACAACGGCGAGATCCTGATCGGCAGCACCACCGAAGATAAGGGCTTCGACGTCACCACCACCTACCCGGAAATCGCCGGGCTGGTGCAGGGCGCGGTGCGCTGCCTGCCGGAACTCAAGGACGTCAATCTGAAACGCACCTGGGCGGGTTTGCGTCCGGGCTCGCCGGATGAGTTGCCGATTCTCGGACCCATGCGTGGGGTGGAAGGGTATTTGAATGCCTGCGGACACTTCCGCACCGGCATTCTGACCTCGGCGATTACCGGTGTGCTGCTGGACAAACTGGTCAACGATGAGCCGTTGCCGCTGGATATCACGCCGTTTCTGGCGGACCGCTTTGAAGTCGCGCCGGTCAAGCAAGCGTTGGAACTGGAACTGGCCTGACCTTGGCAAGATGATCGTTCCCACGCTCCGCGTGGGAATGCCTCAAGGGACGCTCCGCGTTCCAGCTTGCGAATTGGAACGCAGAGCGTCCCGGGCTGTATTCCCACGCGGAGCGTGGGAACAATCGGGTGTGGCTCAGGTGTTGCGGGATTCTTCTTCTAGCTGGTCCGATTCGAACAACCGCGCCAGTTCCGCCCGAGCTTCCTGGGCGGTTTGCAGGACTTTCGCCGCGTCGTCGTAGATCGCGTGCTGCGCCTCCAGCACCTGTTCGTCGTGGTGCTTGAAGCGCTTGATCCGCGCATCGGCCTGAGCCTGGGTGAGACCGAGCCCGACCAACGTGCGCCGACTCATCTCCAGACTTGAGTAATACGTCTCACGAATCGCCTCCGCGCCAACATCGACCAAACGGTGCACGTGCTGACGGTTACGCGCCCGGGCGATGATCTTCATGTGCGGATACAGCTTGCGCACCACCTCGGCGGTCTTGATATTGGTCTCCGGATCATCCGTGGCAATCACGAAATATTCCGCCTCACCGACCTTGGCCGCATTGAGGATTTCCGGGCGCATCGGGTCGCCGTAGAACACCGGCACACCGCCAAAACTGCGCGACAGTTCAATGGTTTCCACCGAGGTGTCCAGCGCGACGAATTTGATGTTCTGCGCACGCAGAATCCGCGCGACGATCTGGCCCATCCGGCCCATGCCGGCGATCACCACGCGTGGCGTGTCAGTGTCGATCTCACGGTATTTTTCCGGCACTTCCACCGGCTGCACTTTTGGGCTGACCAGCCGCGCGCAGATCAGCAGCAACAACGGCGTCACCGCCATCGACAGGGTGATGGTCAACACCAGCAAGTCATACAAACGCGGTTCGAACAGGCCCTGGTCGCGACCGATCTTGAACACCACAAAAGCGAATTCACCACCGGCCGCCAAGACGATACCGAGGCGAATCGCACTGACCTTGTTCAAGCCACCAGCCAGACGCCCGACGACGAACAGCAGCGGCAATTTCAGCCCGATCAACAGCAGCGTCAGCCCCAGCACGGTGATCGGCGCACTCAGCAGCAGGCTGAGGTTGGCGCCCATGCCGACGCTGATGAAAAACAGCCCGAGCAGCAAACCTTTGAACGGCTCGATCTGCGCTTCCAGTTCATGGCGATATTCCGAATCCGCCAACAGCAAACCGGCAAGAAACGCGCCCAGCGCCATCGACACACCGACCAGATCCATCAACCACGCCGTGCCGATCACCACCAGCAACGCCGTGGCCGTCGACACTTCCGGCAAACCGGTTTTCGCCACCACGCGGAACACCGGACGCAACAGATAACGCCCACCAACTACGACCACGGCAATACCGCCGAGCACCTGCAACGCATGGTTCAGGCTTTCCGCGTTACTGGTGTCGTGAGCACCACCCGCCAGCATCGGCACCAGTGCGATCAACGGGATCGCGGCGATGTCCTGAAACAACAGAATCGCAAACGCCAACCGCCCATGGGGGCTGGTTAGTTCTTTGCGCTCGGCCAGACTTTGCAGACCGAATGCCGTCGAGGAAAGGGCCAGGCCAAGGCCGAGCACGATCGCACTGTTCAGCGGTTGGCCAAACACCGACAGCGCCAGCACGCCGATCACCGAAGCCGTCAGCAACACCTGCGCCAGACCAACGCCGAACACCGATTTGCGCATCACCCACAAACGTCGCGGCGACAGCTCAAGGCCGATGATGAACAACAGCAACACCACGCCCAGTTCGGAAATATGCGCGACGCTTTGCGGGTTGCCGATCAGGCCCAGCACCGAAGGACCGATGATCACCCCGGCAAACAGATAACCGAGCACGGCGCCTAGTTGCAGACGTTTGGCCAAAGGCACGGTGAGCACGGCCGCGAACAGAAAGACGACAGCGGCTTGCAACAGATTGCCTTCATGGGGCATGGGGGGTTACTCCTGACAACGGTACGGCGGGGGTGACAAGGATAAGGGCTACAGCGACTTTTCATCCACCGAAGATCCCCTGTAGGAGCTGTCGAGTGCAACGAGGCTGCGATCTTTTGATCTTGCTTTTGCCTTCGAAGAATCAAGATCAAAAGATCGCAGCCTGCGGCAGCTCCTACAGGGGATCTTCATGTGGTCTGTAATAAATTGCATCAATTGGTTACATTTATAGCCTAAGCGAATCAATCTCCCGAGTCCCGCCATGGCCATCAACTTCGACCTCAACGACCTGCAAGCTTTTCGCGCCGTGGTCGAGCAGGGCAGTTTCCGCAAGGCCGCCGACACCGTGCGCCTCTCGCAACCGGCCTTGAGCCGGCGCATCGAAAAGCTTGAAGACGCCCTCGGCGTAAAACTCTTCGAACGCACCACACGCAAGGTCAGCCTGACCCAGGCCGGGCGCGGATTCATGCCCAGTGTCGAGCGTTTGCTCGATGATCTCGACGTTGCGTTATTGGGCATCAGCGAAGTCGCATCGACCCGTTTGGGCCATGTCACCGTTGCTTGTGTGCCTTCGGCGGCGTACTACTTCATGCCCCGCGTGATCGCGCGCTATCACCAGCAGTTTCCACGGATCAAAGTCAAAGTGCTCGACTCCAGTGCGCACGATGTCTTGAGTGCGGTGGTCAATGGCGAGGCGGATTTCGGCTTGAGTTTTCTCGGCACGCAGGATGCCAAAGTCGAGTTCGAACCGCTTGTGCAGGAGTGCTACGTCGTCGCTTGTCGCCGCGATCATCCGTTGGCCGGGCGCAGTAGCGTGACGTGGGATGAGTTTTATCAGCAGGATTACATCTCGCTGGACAAGACCTCCGGCAACCGCTTTCTGCTCGACCAGGCGTTGAGCACGGTGGTGCCGCAGCGCTCGAGCGTCTGCGAAACCCGGCATGTGACAACGATGATCGGTCTGGTGGAGGCGGGGTTGGGGGTGGCGGCGGTGCCGCTGATGGCGATGCCTGGGCCGGATCATCCGATCCTGACGCGGGTGCCGCTGACCGATCCGCAAGTGATGCGCAGTGTCGGCATCATCAAGCGCCGGGGTCGCACGTTGACCCCGGCGGCATTGGAACTGGAGCGGCTGGTGGTGGAAATGAAGGTCCAGCCGCCGATTGTCAGCGCTTGACCGAATCCAGTCCGGTGGCCTGCACGTCTGCTTGCGCGGCCGGCGCGGCGAGGTAAGCGAGCAGCGCTTTGGCTTCTTGCGGATGCTGTGCGCCGACCGGAATCCCTGCGGCAAAACGCGTCACCGACTGCACCGATTCCGGAATCTTCGCGACGAAACTCACACCCGGCACCGGCAGCAATTCGCTGACCTGCTGGAAGCCCAGTTGATAGTCGCCGGTGGCAACCACTGAACCCACGGGGATTTTCGCAATCATCTTGGCCTTCGGTTTCAGCTGATCTTCGATGCCCAGTTTCTTGAACAACTGCTGCTCGATGTAGACGCCGCTGGCGCTGTCTGAGTAGGCCACCGATTGTGCGTCGAGCAGGGTTTTCTTAAGGCCGTCGACACTGCTGATGTCCGGTTTCGGCGCGCCTTCGCGCACCACCAGGCCGATCCGCGAATCCGCCAGTTCAACGCGCGAGGCTGGGTCGACCTTGCCTTGCTTGATCAAGTCATCGAGGGCATAGCCGACCATGATCACCACGTCGGCGTGTTCACCGCGCGCGAGGCGATTGGGGATCGCCTCGGGTGCTTTGCCCATCGACGGACCGAGGCTGGTGGTCAGTGTGTTGCCGGAGGCGGCGGCGAATTTCGGGCCGAGGATTTTGTAGGCGGCGGTGAAGCCGCCGGAGGTCATCACGCTCAATTCTTCGGCCTGGGCCGCGAGGTTGAACGCGAGACCGGCGAGCAGGGCGGTGACAGTAAACAGTTTTTTCATGGCGAGTTTTCCTCAGGCCGCGACAGGTTGCAGACGACCACCGGCACGGCGGTACAGATAAAGAGTGGCGCACAAGGCACATAGCGCACCGATGCTCATCCAGTAACCCGGCGCGGCTTTGTCGCCGGTGTACTGAATCAGGAAGGTCGACATCGCCGGGGTGAAACCGCCGAAAATTGCCGTGGCCAGGCTATACGCGAGGGAGAAACCGGCAACCCGCACTTCCACCGGCATGATCTCGGTGAGCGCCGGAATCATTGCGCCGTTGTACAAGCCGTAGATAAACGACAGCCACAACAGTGACAGCAGCATGTGGCTGAAGCTCGGCGCCTGCACCAGGTACGACAGCGCCGGATAAGTCGTGGCCAGGGCCAGCAGCGACATGGCAATCAGCACCGGGCGACGGCCGATACGGTCGGACAACAGGCCGCCAATCGGCAACCAGAAGAAGTTCGACACACCGACCAGCAGCGTCACCAACAGCGCGTCGGACGTGCTCAGGTGCAGCACGGTTTTACCGAAGGTCGGCGCGTACACGGTGATCAGGTAAAACGCGGTAGTGGTCAGCGCGACCATCAACATGCCGCCGAGTACCACGCCCCAGTTCTGGCCGAGGGTGCGGAACACTTCGCCCATGCTTGGGCGGTGTTTGCGTGCGGCGAACTCTTCGGTTTCCGCCAGGTTACGGCGCAGGAAAAAGATGAACGGGACGATCATGCAGCCGACGAAAAACGGAATCCGCCAGCCCCAATCGGCCACCACATCCGGCGCCATCCATGCGTTCAAGGCGTAGCCCAAAGCGGCGGCGACGATGATCGCCACTTGCTGACTGGCCGACTGCCAAGCGGTGAAGAAACCTTTGCGGCCCGGCGTGGCGATCTCGGCGAGATACACCGACACACCGCCCAATTCCGCCCCGGCCGAGAAGCCTTGCAGCAAGCGCCCGATCAACACCAGTGCCGGCGCAAACAGGCCGATGCTTTCGTATCCGGGCACCAGCACAATCAGGATCGTGCCGCTGGCCATGATCGACAGCGTGACGATCAACCCTTTGCGCCGACCTACGTCATCGATGTACGCACCGAGCACGATGGCGCCCAGCGGACGCATCAAAAAGCCTGCGCCGAACACCGCAAAGGTCATCATCAGGGAGGCGAACTCACTGCTCGCCGGAAAGAACACCGCCGCGATCTGCGTGGCGTAGAAGCCGAAGAGGAAGAAGTCGAATTGTTCGAGGAAGTTGCCCGAGGTCACCCGGAAAATGGCACCGGCCCGCGAGCCGTTGTGTGGGATTGAGGCTGTCATAGAAAAGTACTCCACCGCTTTTATGACGTGCGCGACGGGAGGGCGGCGCACGGTTTTTATTGAGGTGGATGGTGGCGCAGGTGTAACCGGATGTTAATTGCATTATTGGCATGGATTGATGTGCAAAGTGGATCAATGGGGTTTTTTGGGTACAAATCCATTGCTGCTGTAACGGCTGTTTATGGTTTCGCCACCCCAGCCCTCTCCCGAGGGAGAGGGAGCCGATTTCGGTTGGTTTTGAAACTTGCATTCGACTCGGTATCGCACGTCGGCACACTTCTGCCAAACACCTCGGTCAGTCCCCTCTCCCTCCGGGAGAGGGCTAGGGTGAGGGGCTCTTGATTTCCTCTAGCACCCACCCCTGGCAAAAAAGGAATGATTCCCGCCCCACGCAGTCGGAGTTGAGGTACTACACAATTCAGGAGGTTCACCGATGAACAGCAAAACCCTAATCGCCAGCCTGGCCCTCATCGCCGGCATTGCCGGGATCAGCCCACTTGTTCAAGCGGCGCAAACCTCAAATGAACAAGCCGTGCAATCCCCGGTCAGCGACCGCGAATTGAAGGTCAACGACCGCGCCCCGGATATTTATCAGCGCAGTGAAAAAGCCATCGACTGGAAAACCAAGGGCCTGAAAAAACCTGTTGATCAGGCGCAATGGGTACAGATCAATGACCAGTACGTCATGGTGATGATCACCAACGGGACGATTGTCGAGATGAAGCCGGTCCCGCGTTAAATCTCCGGCAATAATCAGCCATGGACGGTTGATTGCAATCGAGCGCCGTTCGGGTAAAACCCTTGGGGCGTTTTGGATGTCGGGAAGTCAGGAGCAACAGGTTGGAAAAGAAACCGCTGTATCGCAAAGAAAACACCACCGCCCATAACGTCTGGCGCAACAACCCAGGCGGGCACTACCGTGATCAACGAAACACCAAAGCGCAAAGCCACAGCGAGGCCACGCGCGGCTCTATGCATGGCATCAAACACCACGGCTACGACTACACGCCGTTGTTTCGTTTTCTGTTATCCCGCGTCGGCGGTCATTGGGATGAGATTTTCAGCGAAGCGGTATCTCGCCTTGATCGGCCAGAACCGGTTTTCTGGATGGTTGCCATCCACGAAGACGATCGCAAGGACATTGTGCGACTGGGCGAGTCGGCCTACTTCAACGGCCTCTTCGTCGATGAGCAAAAGCAGCTGCAAATCGTCAATCCGCAGCTGAGTGTCGAAGAGATGAAGCCTCATTGCCGTTGCTGCACGCATACCTTCAATGGCGTTCCGTTTGGCCTGCCTGCGGACTGATCGAGCTACTCGACCCGAACGTGATTCATCACCTGCCCACCCCCCAACCGATACTGATTATTGCCACTGCGCTTGGCCTCATACATCGCCAGATCTGCGACGTGCAGCAAGCGATCCATCGCCGTCGCATGGTCCGGAAACACCGCCACCCCGAGGCTGGTGCCGATGTGGCGCTGGTCGTTGCCGATGCTGATCGGGGGCGACAGTTCGATGAAGATTTTCTGGCAGATGCTGCGCGCTTCGTCATGCAAACTCAGGCTCGGCGCCAGGTCTTGTAGGATCACCACGAACTCATCGCCGCCAATGCGCGCGACGGTATCGGTAGCGCGCAGGATGCGTTTCAGCCGCGTGGCCATGGTGATCAGCACCCGGTCGCCAGCGGCATGGCCGTAGCGGTCGTTGATGGTTTTGAAACCGTTGAGGTCGACGAACACCAGTGCGACGCGTGTCTCGGACTGCCGCGCGTGATCCAGCGCTTCCGACAAGCGTTGTTCCAGCACCAGGCGATTGGGCAGGCCGGTCAGCGGATCGAAGTGGGCGAGGTGTTGCAGGTAACTGGCCGAGGCTTTTTCTTCGGTGATGTCGCGTACCACGCCCATCATTTTCACCACCGCGTCGTGGTCGTTGCGTACAACGTTGCCGGTTTCCCGCAGCCAGCGAATCGTGCCGTCGGGCCAGACCACGCGGTACTCCTCATCGTGGTTTTCGCCAGTCTCCAGGCAGCGCAGTTCGCCTTCGCGCACCTTGGTGCGGTCGTCCGGATGGACGCAGGAACAGAACAGCGCATAGGACGGGGTGATTTCGCCGATCTTGAAGCCGAACATGCCGTAAATCGCATCTGACCAGTACAGCCGATCCGTGTCGACTTCCCAATCCCAAGTGCCGATACGCGCAAAGTACTGGCTACGCTTGAAACGCTCGACGTCGCCGTCCTGCTGAATGTGTTGGCCATCGGCGGCCCGTCTCAGCAGATCACGGTACTGCGCGAGCTGCCTGCGCAAACCGCGTTCGCGCCACAGCAGCAGGGCGATGACGGCGAGCATGATCGCGCCCACGGCAAGGCTGATCCAGAACAGAGTCATTCGGGCGCTGCCAGCATGGCGAGTCGATCCGTGGGGTAGTGGCGGTTGGCTATGTTAATGCTTCATTACTCGGTTCGGATACCATGTTGATCTGCGCTGGCAGGTTGCCAATCCCCGGCATTTCTGGGAAAACGGCGGCCGGCTGAACAATAGAGTGAATGTTATGAATGATGAACTGCAGGTAATCGATCTTCAGATCGGCGAAGGCAAAGCCGCTGTCAAAGGCGCGCTGATCACCACCCAATACACCGGATGGCTGGAAGACGGCAGCGAGTTCGATTCTTCCTACAGCCGTGGCAAACCTTTTCAGTGCGTGATTGGCACCGGGCGGGTGATCAAGGGTTGGGATCAGGGCTTGATGGGGATGCAAGTGGGGGGCAAGCGCAAATTGCTGGTGCCGGCGCATTTGGGGTACGGCGAACGGACGATGGGCAAGATCCCGCCGAATTCGAATCTGGTGTTTGAGATTGAGTTGTTGGAAGTGCTGACGCGGGAGGATTGAAACCGGGTCTTTTTTACGCTTGGGAATAAATGCGATGGATGTGTGGCAGTGGGTTTCACAAGTTGCCGATTGGCTGGTGGAGAGGCATGCCTCGCGCAGAGGATCGAATTACAACTACATGTATTTCGTTTCCGCTGCCGTTGCAGTCGGCAGCTGGATAGTCGCGAAAGAACTGCTCGCCAAGCGCAAGGCCCTCAAAGCAGACGTGTCTGAAGCTTTGCAAAATGAAACGGTACGTGCGATGTCCTTTGCTCAGGAAGATGGGCGGCCGGTCAAACGCACTGCGACGTTGGTCCGACAGGAAGAAACCTTTTTCGTCACGGTCATTCGTCATGACGATGAAGAGCGCGTGGAGTCATCCAGTGAAGCGTTGCACTCGCTGGACGATGTCGACGTTTACTTGCGTGACCACACACCCTTTATCCTCGCGGATTTTCGAGCTTCGTGACTCACGCGTCCGATGCAGAAAGAACGCTTTCGCGAGCAGGCTCGGTCCCACATTGGATCGGCGGCGTACTCAAATTCCATGAGCCACCGCAGATCTAGTGTGGGAACGAGCCTGCTCGCGAAGAACGATTACACGGTCAATCAGGCTGCGTGGGCCATTTCGGCCAGTGTGTCGGCCACGGTTTTTTGCAGTGAGGGGAACCGGCGGGTTACGCGGCGCAGTGCGGGCAAGACGGCGTCGATTTCCAGTTCATCGAGTTGGGGAAGGGCGGTGACGGCGGAGGCGACGATGGATTCGCGTTCGCTTTCGAAGAGCACCAGGCAGGCGTTCTGTGCCCAGCGTCCGTCGCGTTCGTTGAAGCCCATGGCCACCAGTGCCGCGACGACTTGTGCATCGGTTTTGTTGGACATGTTTATTGCCTCAGGGCGGGGTCGATTTTGTCGAGGGCGCGGTTGACCGCGAGTTCGCCGAGCATGACCACTTGCTGGATGCCGAGCACGGTGTTGCGGTAGGGCGAGTCGAGCAGGGCGGCGAAGTCGCTGAGCATGATGCTGGCCGAGGCCATGGATTCGCAGGCATGGGCCATGAGGTCTTCGGCGCCGGTGTTCGGGTCGACGAGGAACATGGTGCTGGGTTTGCGTGGTGGTGAAGGCGGTGTGGGTTTCAAGTAGTGGTCGAGGGCGCGTTCGGCGGCTTCGTGGAGTTTTCTGGAACCTGGTGTGGAGTAGGGGGACGTTGGATTTGGATCGATTTCCGCGTCTGTTTCGGGCGGATTTGGCGTGATTTTGAACATATGCTAGGAAACCTCAATGAGGCTGACACCGTTTGCGACTAAACATTGGGTGGCAGCTATACGCAGGTTAGTCGACCGGACTCCTAGCTAAACCGGCGCGCTCGAAAGCGCCCTACGCATAGCCGCCATTGAGTGCAGGCATGGAAATGCCAGACTGAATAACTGCTTGCAAGCTAGAGATGAAACCGAGCGACTAAACCCGATCACTGAACATTCAGTGACGCGAACCAAGTTACCGGCAGCCCCCAAGCCGCACAAGCCGGCGGATTCTGGCGTAGTTGTAGGCAAAGGCGCAAGGCGCTGTAGCCTTGTGGCTGATGTCTAAATGATGCTGCGTTTGACTGGGCGCCTTCGCGAGCAGGCTCGCTCCCACAGGGGGAACGCATTCCAAACTGTGGGAGCGAGCCTGCTCGCGAAGGCGCCTTCAAAATCACCTCAGGATTCAACCCTCACGCCCCGCCCAAACCGCTCCCGATACACCGACGGCGGCACACCTACCACGCCGCGAAACGCCACACGAAAACTCTCCACCGACCGATAACCGCAACGCTCGGCAATCTGCTCGGTGTTATGCGGCGTACTCTCCAACAACTCCCGCGCCCGCGCCAACCGTTCGTGCTGCAACCACGCCTTCGGCGACTGCCCGCTGGCCTCGGTAAACCGCCGCAGAAACGTGCGCTCACTCATCGCCGCTTCACTGGCCAGATCACGCACCTCCAGCGGTTCATGCAAACGCTCGCGCGCCCACTGCATCACCCGCGACAGATCATTGCGCGGCGTCAGGCTGACCGGGGTCGGAATGAACTGCGCCTGGCCGCCGGTGCGTTGCGGCGACATCACCAGTCGCCGCGCCACCGAGTTGGCGACTTGCGTGCCGAAGTCCCGCGCCACCAGATGCAGGCAGGCATCGATCCCGGCAGCGCTGCCGGCCGAGGTGATCAACTGACCGGAATCGACGTAAAGCACATCGGCATCGACAGCAATCGCCGGGAAGCGCTGCGCCAGTTCCGCCGTGTAACGCCAATGCGTGGTGGCGCCGTGGCCGTCGAGCAGGCCGGTGGCCGCCAGCACAAATACACCGGAGCAGATCGACAGCAAGCGCGCGCCCCGGGCATGGGCCTGACGCAACGCGTCGATCAATGCTGGAGGCACCGCCGCGTTGCGGTCGCGCCAGCCGGGAATGATGATGGTGCGCGCCTCGGCCAACAATTCCAGGCCGCCATCGGCCAGCACCTGAATGCCGCCCAAGGCGCGCATCGGGCCTTGATCGACCGCCGCAATGGCGTGGGTGTACCACGGGAAATCGAACTCCGGCCGGGTCAGGCCGAAGACCTCCACGGCGATGCCGAACTCGAATGTGCAGAGGCCGTCGTAGGCCAGAATTGCGACCAAACCTGGTGATGTCGGCATTTGGCGGAAAATTCCCGGTGAGTGTCTTGTGCGCCACTGTAGCCGCAAGCGGCCGCTCGATAAAGTCTGTTCACACCCGTTCAGATAAAGGAGCAACACCCATGGTCAGTCTGGTTCGCGACATCCCTGCGGCGCCGTCGGCGATCGCCCTGATGCACTTCAGTAGTCGTCTGACTTTCGAAACCGATTGTTCCGACGTGTTCAGTAGCCAAGAGGCTGGCGAGATTGATTTTGTCCTGGTCGATGTCCGTGGGCCGCTGGCCTTTGAGCGCGGGCACGTGCCGGGTGCGATCAATATTCCGAACCGTTTGCTGACGGCCGCGGAACTGGCCAGCTACCCGAAAACCACGCTGTTCGTGGTCTATTGCGCCGGCCCGCACTGCAATGGCGCGAACAAGGCAGCGGTGAAACTGGCAGCGCTGGGGTATCCGGTCAAGGAGATGATCGGCGGGGTTACCGGATGGCTGGATGAAGGCTTTCAACTGAGCGTTGAGCCAGTCGTCAAAACCGCCATCGGCTGCGAATGCTGATCCCCTTGTAGGAGCTGCCGCAGGCTCGGGCCGCGTTCGGACGATCTTTTGATCTTGATGTTTAAAAAGCCAGATCAAAAGATCGCAGCCTGCGGCAGCTCCTACAGGGAAGTCAGCGTTTTTCTGCGCTGGAAATGCGCTTGTCCTACAGCCTTTGCACCACGACGGCGCACCCGTTGACCCCGGTCAATCGGTGCGCCGATCTTTCATAAGTATTTGTCGCTTAAACACAATTTACCCTGTGCGCGCCGCCATAGACTGCCGGCCACTTCGGTGTTTGTAGCCAATTGGCCATGACCGAACGCTGAATCGAAAGCTGCCAATAAAAGCCTCCGCACACAGGAGTTATAAATGAAGAAGCTAGTGATGTTCGGTGCCCTGGCACTGTCGATGTTGTCCCTGACCGCCGTGGCCGAAGACGCCAAGCCGATCCGCATCGGTATCGAAGCCGGTTACCCACCATTCTCGATGAAAACCCCTGACGGCAAACTCGCCGGTTTCGACGTCGATATCGGCGATGCGCTGTGCGCGCAGATGAAAGTCAAATGCACTTGGGTCGAGCAGGAATTCGATGGCCTGATCCCGGCGTTGAAAGTGAAGAAGATCGACGCGATTCTGTCGTCGATGACCATCACCGACGACCGCAAGAAAAACGTCGATTTCACCATCAAGTACTACCACACCCCGGCGCGCTTCGTGATGAAGGAAGGCTCCGGTGTCAAAGACCCGCTGACCGAGCTCAAGGGCAAGAAAGTCGGTGTGCTGCGTGCCAGCACCCACGACCGTTACGCCACCGAAGTGCTGGTGCCAGCCGGGATCGACCTGGTGCGTTACGGCTCGCAACAGGAAGCCAACCTCGACATGGTTTCCGGGCGTATCGACGCGATGCTGGCTGACTCGGTCAACCTCAGCGACGGTTTCCTGAAAACCGACGCGGGTAAAGGTTTTGAATTCGTTGGCCCAACCTACGAAGACGCCAAGTACTTCGGTGGCGGCGCCGGCATTGCAGTGCGCAAGGGCGATACCGCGCTGGCCGAGCAATTCAACAAAGCCATCACCGAAATCCGCGCCAATGGCGAGTACAAGAAAGTCCAGGACAAGTACTTCGACTTTGATGTGTACGGCCATTAATACGCCGTAGAAAAAAGTGGCCCCGTTTGCGCGGTGGCCACTTTTTTTGCGCTCTAATTGTGATGAGACCCTTGTAGGAGTGAGCCTGCTCGCGATAGCGGTGTGTCATTCAATGAATGTGTTGGCTGACCCACCGCTATCGCGAGCAGGCTCACTCCTACAGGGGATCTTTGTGATCCAGATATTGAGGAGTTACCCATGCAACGCATCGACCATGTTCTGCCCTGGAGCCACTTGGGCAGCGAGCGCTCGCTCAGCGTGTTTCGCTACGGCGCGGGCACCCGCAAGGTTTACATCCAGGCCAGCCTGCACGCCGATGAACTGCCGGGCATGCGCACCGCCTGGGAACTCAAGCAACGCCTCAATGAGCTCGAACAGCAAGACCGTTTGCAGGGCGTGATCGAACTGGTACCGGTGGCCAACCCGATCGGCCTCGATCAACACCTGCAAGGCGCGCACATGGGCCGCTTCGAGCTGGGCAGCGGCAAGAATTTCAACCGCGCCTTCGTCGAACTCAGCGCACCGGTCGGGACGTTGATCGGTGAGCGTCTGGGCGCGGATGCCGAGGCCAACGTTGCGCTGATCCGCCAAGCCATGGGTCAAGTGTTCGAAGACCTGCCGGCCCCGGCCTCGCAACTGGAAGCGTTGCATCGCTTGCTGTTGCGCCATGCCTGTGATGCCGACATCACCCTCGATCTGCATTGCGATTTCGACGCGGCGATTCACTTGTACGCGCTGCCGCAGCACTGGCCACAGTGGCAATCGCTGGCGGCGCGCTTGAAGGCCGGCGTGGCGCTGCTGTGTGAAGATTCCGGTGGCAGCTCGTTCGATGAATCCTGCTCGACGCCTTGGCTGCGTCTGGCGCGGGCATTCCCGAATGCCGCGATTCCTGCGGCGAATCTGGCGACCACGCTGGAACTGGGTAGCATGGGCGATACCCGGGTCGATCAGGCTCAAGCCAATTGTGAGGCGATTCTCGGCTTCCTCGCGGAGCAGGGTTTCATCAGCGGCGAGTGGCCGGCAGCGCCGAGCGAGTGCTGTGAAGGCCTGCCGTTCGAGGGCACCGAATACCTGTTCGCGCCGCATCATGGCGTGGTCAGTTTTCTGCGCAATGCCGGCGAATGGGTGGAGCAGGGCGATGCGTTGTTTGAGGTGGTGGATCCGTTGCAGGATCGCGTCACCACCGTGCGCGCGGGCACCAGTGGCGTGTTGTTTGCGCTGGATCGCGGGCGCTATACCGAGCCGGGGATCTGGCAGGCGAAAGTGGCGGGGCGGGTGGCGTTTCGGACGGGTAAGTTGACGAACGACTGACGGATCTTCGTTGGGGCTAATGGCCTCATCGCGAGCAGGCTCACTCCTACAGGGGAACGCATTCCAAATGTAGGAGTGAGCCTGCTCGCGATGGCGGCATCAGCAGCACCACCGAATTTGGATCCACGCCGCAGGATGTTAGGCTCCCCCCCGAACCCGACACTCTGTGAAAGGAAGGCTCTATGTTGAAGGTCTTTTCTCTCTTGACCCTGCTGGCGTCCAGCGCCGTGCAGGCGCAAACCACGCTGCAATCCGATCTGCCACTCAAGTACATCGAACAGGTGCACGCCGACGCCGAGGCGCGTCCGTTGGTGATTTTTCTTCACGGCTACGGTAGTAACGAAGCCGATCTGATCGGCATGAAATTCCAGCTCCCGGCGCAATACAACTACCTGTCGGTGCAGGCGCCGTTGTCGTTGGGCGAAGGACGTTTCCAGTGGTTTCGCAAGAAAGGCGAAGGTGCCTACAACGGCGAGACCGATGATCTGAAGGTCAGTGGCCAGAAACTGCGCGATTTTGTCGCGCAAGCGGCGCAGAAATATCACACCACCCCGAGCAAGGTGTACCTGATCGGTTTCAGCCAGGGCGCGATGATGACCTACGAAGTGGGGCTGCGGCCGCCAGTCGCTGTCGGCGGGATCGCTGCGTTGAGCGGGCGTTTATTGCCAGTGTTGAAAGCTGAACTCAAAGGCGAGCAGCAGCCGTTGCCGCTGAGTATCTTTATCGGCCACGGCACCGCCGATGATCCGGTGCCGTATAAAAACGGCACCGAGGCCAACACGCAACTACATAAACTCGGTTACAAGCCGCAGTTCCATGCCTATCCCGGCGTCGGCCACAGTATCAGTGCGGCCGAGCTGCGCGACTTGAGTGGCTGGCTGCAGCAGCTCAATCCTTGAGGATGGTTTTCACCAAAGCATCGTGACCTTTCTTGTCGCTGGCGCGGGAGATCACCTGCACCAACGCCATCTTCGTGCCGGAGCCGGCCATCAGCGTGGTGTTGAGGGTCTGGCCACCGCCCTGGGTCGCGGTGCTGTCGACCTGACGCAGGCCAAGGCCGGTGCCTTTCTGGGTCAGGCTTTTTTCGCTGAGTTTGTTGAAGTCCGGCAGGGCCTTGCGTTGGTCGTCGATGAAGCTCGAGACGGTGCTGTCGAGGAACTGGCCGTCGTTGTCCTTGACGTGCTGGCCTTCGGGGATTTGGTTTTCAGCGGTAATGACCACGGTTTTTGTGGCCTCGTTGGTGTACATCGTGCCCTTGGTCCCGCTCGGGCTGGCCGGCAGCGGGTCGGCGATGAAACCTTTAGGCAGCACAAAAGTGAACTTGCCATCGAGCATCGAGACTTTCTCGGCGCTGGCTTTTTCCTTGGCCGCTTGCGCGTGAAGGGCGCCGAAACCGGCGAGGGCCGCCACCAGCAGGACGACGGCTTTTTTGCTCAACAATGACATGTGAATCTCCGGTGGATGGTCGCGCGAGGCGGGCGATCATCCCACGGAGGAGGGCGGGCGTTCCAGCGCGAATCGTCTGAGCGGTTACTGCGCCTGCGCTTTCGCCAACGGACGGGCCAACAGGCGTTTGGTTATGCCGAGCATGGCCACCGACACCGCGACACCGACGGCGAATCCACTCAGCCCCATGCTTGGCAAGGTCAGCGCCGAGACCAGACAAAACGCCGAAAACGAATACATGCCGGTCGCCGTCGCCCGTAACAATGCGGCGGTAAATGCCGGGCCGCGCGTTTGTTGCGAGAACACCGCCATCACACTGCCGAGTACCGGGAACACCGCGAGCAAACCGCTCCAGCGCTCGCCGACGGTGCTGGCGAGCATCGTCACCACCAGTGTCAACGCGGCGCCGGCGACCATTCGCCAGATCAGTTTGTCCGACTTCGGCGCCGGGCCGTTCAACACCGGTTGCACCGTAGGGAACAGATACGGCGATGCCAGCAGCGCAATTGCCGCCACCGCCACGGAAAACGGCAGCGACGCCGGGATCAGTGACAACACCCCCGCGATGACGGCCCACACCGACAGCGACGCCGTCAGCGCCAACGGCCAGTTCGCCCGTTGCGCGACCTGCGCATAGGTGATGCAGAACGCAATCATCGCGAACATCGCCGATAACGCCGCCACCGCTGATTGCGCGGCAAACGCCGGACCCTGCTCGATGGCGAGGAAAAACAGAATCGGCCCGACCACCACCGGCAATCCCGACAGCCACCCGGCTACGCTCGGCCCCCAGCGTTTGCCTGCCAGGGAAATCAGCAGCAGAAAACCGGGAATCAGCAGCAGTTTGAGGATCAGCACGCAGGTGTCTCCGTCCGTTGAGGGTAGGCCACGGTAGCATTGTCGATCGGCGATTGCTGCCTATGTGCGCAGTTTTTGTATACAAACTATCGAGGGCGATACCCGGCTATGCTGTGTGTATCAGGGTTTACCGGAGTCGATGCCGCGATGAGAAGAACACCGAAGCTGGTGCGAGGATGCTGCGGCATCGGCTTGTGGGCGTTGTTGCTGACGCCGACCTGGGCCAATTGGCAGGACGCCGTGCCCGGCGCGCAGATCATCGGCACCGGTGATTTCAGCGTGTTCGGGTTCGATGTCTACAACGCACGCCTGTGGAGCGCCGCGCGGCCCTTGGACGACGACCAGCCGTTTGCGCTGGAGTTGATTTACCGTCGCAAGATTTCTCGCGACGACCTGGTCAAGGCCAGCGTCGATGAAATCAAACGACTGTCAGGGAGTAGCGTCAGCCCGACGCAATTGGCCGGTTGGCAGGTACAGATGCAGCAATCGTTCGTCGATGTGCAGGCTGGCACGCGGATTACTGGGGTCTATCTGCCAGGGCAGGGCGCGCGGTTTTTTGTCGGCCAGCAATTACAGCATGAGATCGATGACCCGCTGTTTGCCCGGGCGTTTTTTGATATCTGGCTCGATCCGCGTACGCGCAATCCCGAGTTGCGTGAGCAGTTGTTGGGTGTGAGTCGATAGATTTTTTTGATCTTCTAGGCTTCGGCTGAAACGTCTAAGCTGCGTCTTTCCGATTTGTTTCTGGATGTGTGCGTGAAATTCAGCTTGCCCAAAATCGCCACCGCGCCGTTTTGCCCGCCGGAAGTGGCTGGCAGTGTCGCGGTAGATCCCAATGCCTCGTTCTTCAAACGCGTGCTGCGTTTCGCCGGCCCCGGGTTGCTGGTGTCTATCGGTTACATGGATCCGGGCAACTGGGCCACCGCCATCGAGGCCGGTTCACGCTTCGGTTACAGCCTGTTGTTTGTGGTGTTGCTGGCGAGTCTGGCGGGCATGGTCGTGCAATGCCTGTGTTCGCGGTTCGGCATCGCCACCGGGCGCGATCTGGCGCAACTGTCCCGCGAGCGCTACAGCACGCCGACTGCGCGCTTGCAGTGGGTGTTGGCGGAAATCTCGATTATCGCCACCGATCTGGCCGAAGTGCTTGGGTGTGCGCTGGCGTTCCATTTGCTGCTCGGCTGTTCGCTGACCTTCGGCATTGCCCTGACGGCGTTCGACACCTTGCTGGTGCTGGCCCTGCAAAATCGCGGCTTCCGCCGTCTGGAAGCAATCATGCTGGTATTGGTCGCGACCATTGGCGTGTGTTTCTTCGTCGAACTGCTGTTGATCAAACCCTACTGGCCGGACGTCGCCCAAGGTTTCAAACCGTCGCTGGCGGCGATCAGCGAGGCGGCGCCGTTGTACCTGGCCATCGGTATTCTCGGCGCGACGGTGATGCCGCATAACCTCTATCTGCATACCTCGATCGTGCAGACGCGGATGATCGGCAAGGACCTCGCAAGCAAGCAGGACGCGGTGAAACTGGCGCGCATCGACACCATTGGTTCGCTGGCCCTGGCGTTGCTGGTCAATGCGGCGATCCTGATTCTCGCTGCGGCGGCTTTTCACCAGTCCGGGCACACCGAGGTGGTGGATATTCAGGACGCCTACCACTTACTAGACCCGCTGGTGGGCGGCGCGCTGGCCAGCGTGTTGTTCGGCGTCGCGCTGCTGGCATCGGGGCAGAGTTCGACCTTCACCGGTACCATCGCCGGCCAAGTGATCATGGAGGGTTACCTGAACCTGCGGATTCCGTGCTGGCAGCGACGTTTGATCACTCGCGGACTGGCGTTGATTCCGGCGTTTATTGGCGTGTGGCTGATGGGCGATAACGCGATCGGCAAATTGCTGGTGCTGAGTCAGGTGGTGTTGAGTCTGCAGTTGCCGTTTGCCTTGTACCCATTGATTCGCATGACCAATGATAAAAAGCTGATGGGACCCTTTGTGAACCGCTGGCCAACCCGGGTGTTGGCGTGGGGCTTGTTTGTGGTGATCAGCGGCGCTAACAGCTGGTTGATTTTGCAGTGGGCGGCTTGAGCCATATTTTGCAGTGATTGGGCTGGCCTCTTCGCGAGCAGGCTCGCTCCCACAGTTTCCAAGGTGATTTCAACAGTGTGTACACCTCGTAACCTTGTGGGAGCGAGCCTGCTCGCGAATGCGGAGTTTCAGGCGCCGACATCGCTAAACATTGGAACGCGCCCATTGAGCGAAGGCCGGTAGTGCCAGTTCAAGCGATTCAGATCGATGCCACGCCCAAGTATTTCCCTCACCGTCGCCCCGGCAATACTCATCGCCAACGCTTGCCCCGGACACTGATGCCGGCCACTGCCAAAACTGAAACTGCGGCGGTTGGCGCGCTGTGGCAGAAACTGCTCCGGCTGTTCGTTGAGCGCCGGATCTCGATTGGCCGAGGCCAGCAGCACTAGAATCACATCGCCCGTTTCGACACGTACTCCAGCAATCTCACAGGACGCGGCGACAAAGCGCCGGGTGTTCTGCACGGGCGGGTCGAAGCGCTGGACTTCGCTGAGCAGTGCTTCGATGGATTCGCCGCGCAACGCTGGCTGCCGACGTAGCGCCAGCAGCGTATTGCCGATCAGGCCGGCGCAGGCTTCGAACGTCTGTGAACAGAGGCCGATCAGGTTGGCGATCAAGGTTTCCTCATCGCCGGTGAAGCGCTGCTGGATTGCACTGAGCAACGGGCTGGCTGGCTCGGCGAGCAATTCGATGAAGTCACCGCGCAGTTGTTCAGCCGCCGCCTCTGCTGCGGCCAGTTGCTGGTCATTGCTCAACGGCGACAGGCAGGCAACGAAATCCGCCGTCAATTCACTGATCGCCCGCGCTTGCGCCGGGGTGAACCCCAGCAGCGCCGCGACCACGCACACCGGGCCACGAAGCATTGCCTTGTACACCCCGTCGGCGTCCGCGGTGATCAGCCGCGCGGCGACCAGTCTGTCGACGGCCTCAAGGTCGAGCGAGGCCAACTCAGGCTCAATGGCAGCGCGTGGGCAGCGCTGGCGTTCGCCGTCATTCATGCGCATCAGTTGGCCAAAGACTTTGCCTGCCATGCTTTCGGCAATTGCTTTGGGCACCGGCTCCTGCGCCGGACGCACCCGGCAATCGGCGTGGGCCAACACCGCACACACCGCCCGGGCGCTGCTGGCGACCCACAGTTTCAGCTTTGGATGAAACGTCAGTCCACCTGCTGCGCGCAGTTCGGCGTAGTAGGGATAAGGATCGGCGTGCGTTGCGGCGCTGATCGGGTTCATGGTTTGCATCCTTGTCGGCGGGGAAAGTGTTGCTACTATCTCCACTGCGCAACGACGATGATTCGTCCGGGAGCGAACTATGCACGCAGAGCATCAAGACATCGGCGTTTCCCAAGTGGCTGCCGCCATCGCCGAGCCGGCGCGAACGAAAATCCTCTGTTCGCTGATGGACGGCCACGCCCGCACCAGCACTGAATTGGCGACGATCGCCGAAGTCAGCGCCTCGACCGCCAGTGTGCACTTGGCGAAACTCAAGGACCTGGCACTGCTGCGCCTGCATGTTCAGGGCCGTCATCGCTATTACAGCCTCGCCGATCAGCGCGTGGCGCAGGCGCTGGAAGCGTTGATGGTGATTGGCCAGAACGCCGCGCCGACGTTCAAGGCGCACACACCGGATCGCCTGCAATTCGCCCGCACTTGCTACGACCACATGGCCGGGACGCTGGCGGTGTTGCTGCATGACCGTTTGATCGAGGGCGGTTGGTTGGTGGCAAGCGACGAGCAGGCGTATCGTTTGAGTGACACCGGCGAGGCGTTGTTTCTTGGTTTGGGAATAGACGTGCAGGATTTGACCAGCCTGCGCCGCAAGTTTGCCTGTCGGTGCCTGGACTGGAGCATGCGCCGGCCGCATCTCGGTGGTTCGCTGGGGGCGGCGCTGTTGCAGACCGCGTTGAAGCGCAAGTGGGTGACCCAGGATCTGGACAGTCGGGCGCTGGCGTTGACGGCGGCGGGGCGCAAGGAGATCGGTGCGCGGTTTGGCGTTGAGTTACCGGTAGACGGGCAGATCAAAAGATCGCAGCCAGCCGTAAAGCGTGCCCACCCGATAAATTCCGACCGTCCCGAATCCCTGTAGGAGCTGCCGAAGGCTGCGATCTTTTGATTTTCAGCTTCTGACCGACGAGGGGCGCATCTGCCACCTTGTATCACCGCTGTCGACCCTATACTGTATATACAAACAGTATAGAGCCCGCGCCATGCAAATCATCGACAAGCTGAGCATCCTCGCCGACGCCGCCAAGTACGACGCCTCCTGCGCGAGCAGCGGCGCGCCCAAGCGCAGCTCCGAAGGCAAGAGCGGGCTGGGCTC
The DNA here is from genome assembly GCF_054790525.1 of Pseudomonas sp. Mb7. NCBI lineage: Bacteria > Pseudomonadati > Pseudomonadota > Gammaproteobacteria > Pseudomonadales > Pseudomonadaceae > Pseudomonas > Pseudomonas sp. Mb7. The sequence goes on along the minus strand of NZ_CP186501.1, from coordinate 3,156,472 downwards.
GACAGATGGCATGGGCATCTGCCACAGCTACACGCCGGACGGGCGCTGCGTGTCGTTGTTGAAGATTCTGCTGACCAATTTCTGCCTTTACGATTGCCAATACTGCGTCAACCGCCGCTCCAGCGATGTTCCGCGCGCTCGTTTCACCCCCGAGGAAGTCGTGGCGCTGACCATGGATTTCTACCGGCGTAACTGCGTCAGCGGGCTGTTTCTCAGTTCCGGCATCATTCGTTCGGCGGACTACACCATGGAGCAACTGGTGCGGGTGGCGAAGCTGCTGCGTGAAGAGCATGAGTTTCGCGGGTACATCCATCTCAAGACCATTCCCGAAGCCGATCCGGCATTGATTGAAGAGGCTGGCCGCTACGCCGATCGCCTGAGCGTCAATATCGAACTGCCCACCGATGCCAGCCTGCAAGTGCTGGCGCCGGAGAAGGACATCACTTCGATCAAACAGGCGATGAACACCATCTACACTGGCGTGCAGACCGTGTTGAACGAACCGCGCTCGGCGAAGTTCGCCCCGGCCGGGCAGAGCACACAGTTGATTGTCGGCGCCGACGACACCGATGACAGCACCATCCTTCACAGCGCACAGGCCTTGTACGGCAATTTCCGTCTGCGCCGGGTCTACTATTCGGCCTTCAGCCCGATTCCCGACAGCCCGAAAAGCGTGCCGCTGGCCGCGCCGCCGCTGATGCGCGAACACCGTTTGTATCAGGCCGATTTTCTCCTGCGCAGCTACGGCTACAGTGCTGATGAATTGCTCAAGGGACCGGGTAATCTGGCGCTGGACATCGACCCGAAACTGGCCTGGGCGTTGCAGAACCGCGAAGTGTTCCCGCTCGATCTGAACCGTGCCGAAGCTTCCCTGATTGCGCGTATTCCCGGTATTGGCTTGCGCACCACCGAACGTCTAGTCGAGCTGCGCCGCCAGCGGCGCATCCGTTACGAAGACGTCGCGCGCATGCGCTGCGTCCTGGCCAAGGCCAAGCCGTTCATCATCACCAGCGACTATCACCCGCAGCAGGCCGAGGTCACCAGCCATATGCTTTATCAGCAATTGCGTGACCGGCCGATGCCGCAGCAGATGGGGTTGTGGGGATGATCAATCTCGATTGCGACGACCTGTTCGACACCTGGCGCCAGCAGGCGCGCTGGCTGCTGAGCCATGAAGTCGATCCGAGTCTGGTGAGCTGGGCCTCGCAAGGTGTGGGTGATCTGTTTGCCAGTGATGAGCCGGTGCCTGAAGGGCAGGGGCCATTTCAGGCACGTATTCCGCGAGCGCTGCTCGACACCCTGGAACAGGCCTCGCGTTATCGCGGTGATCAACGCTGGAGTTTGCTGTATGAAGTGCTGTGGCGCGTCAGCCACGGCGACCGTACCGCGATGATGGCCGGGGACAAACTCGGCAGCGAGTTGCAGCGACGGATCAAACAAGTGCATCGGGAAGCTCATCATCTGCATGCGTTTGTGCGTTTCATCGAGCGGCCTTCATCCAGCGCGGGTCCGCAATATGTGGCTTGGCATGAGCCGGCCCACGACATTCTGCACAACGCCAGTGAGCATTTCATCGGGCGAATGGGCCGCCATCGCTGGTTGATCGCCACGCCGCGTGACGGGGTTTACTACGATGGCGAGCAACTGATTCATCAGCGTCAATGCCCGCTGGAATGGCAGCAGTTGGCGCAGAACGTCGACGATCCTCATGGGGATTTGTGGCTGACGTATTACAGCCACATCTTTAATCCAGCGCGGTTGAACGAGAAGGTCATGCAGGGGCATTTGCCGGCGCGGTTCTGGAAGAATCTGCCGGAGGGGGAGTTGATTCCCGGGTTGATTACGCAGGCGCGGATGGGGAAGCAGCAGAATGGGCAGGCGAGTGGGATTGCCAACCGTGCAGGCAAACGGATTGCCTTGAAGAGCTAAAAGCATACCCTCGCCCCAGCCCTCCCGAAACGTCGGACCGCCCGTAGGGAGAGGGGGCCGACCGAGGTGTTTGGACTTGATCCATCGACCTGAAAGTCCGCGTCGAACTCAGATTTTGAATACCACATAGATCGGCTCCCTTTCCCCCTCGCCCCCCTGGGGGAGAGGGCTGGGGTGAGGGGGAAAAGATCTCAAGCCCTACACAACAATCCCCGCCAAACGCCATAAAAAAGCCCCCCACCAATCACTCGGTGGAGGGCTTTTCTACATCAATTGCCGTCAGATCAAACCTTGACGATCCAGCCCGCTGGCGCTTCGATGTCGCCGGTCTGCACGCCAGTCAGCTCTTTGTAGAGCTTCTGGGTCACCGGGCCGACTTCGGTTTCACTGTGGAACACGTGCAGATGGTCGTTGTAGCTGATACCACCGATCGGGGTGATCACCGCAGCCGTACCGCAAGCGCCGGCTTCCTTGAAGTCCGACAGCTTGTCGATCAGCACATCACCTTCAACCACTTCCAGGCCCAGACGGGTCTTGGCCAGTTCGATCAACGACAGGCGGGTGATGCCTGGCAGAACCGACGGCGAGTTCGGGGTGATGAACTTGTTGTCGTGGGTGATCCCGAAGAAGTTGGCCGAACCGACTTCTTCGATCTTGGTGTGGGTCATCGGGTCCAGATAGATCGCGTCGGCGAAGTTGGCTTTCTTGGCTTTCGAGCCCGGCATCAGGCTGGCCGCGTAGTTGCCGCCGACCTTGGCTGCGCCGGTGCCTTGTGGGGCGGCGCGGTCGTAGCTGGAGATCTGGAAGTTGTGTGGGGTCAGGCCGCCCTTGAAGTAGGCGCCGACCGGGATGCAGAAGATCGAGAAGATGAACTCGGGTGCCGTGCGCACGCCGATGTTGTCACCCACGCCGATCACGAACGGACGCAGGTACAGCGCGCCGCCGGTGCCGTATGGCGGAATGAAGCGTTCGTTGGCGCGAACCACGGCTTTGCAGGCTTCGATGAACTGCTCGGTGTCGACCGTCGGCATCAGCAGACGCGCGCAGCTGCGTTGCATGCGCAGGGCGTTCTGGTCCGGGCGGAACAGATTGATCGAGCCGTCCTTGCAACGATAGGCCTTCATGCCTTCGAAGCATTGCTGGCCATAGTGAAGGGCCGTCGAGCCTTCGCTGATGTGCAGCACGTTATCTTCGGTCAGGGTGCCTTTGTCCCACTCGCCATCGCGAAAGTACGACAGATAGCGTTTGTCGGTCTTGATGTAATCAAAACCCAGCTTGTCCCAATTGATGCTTTCGTTACCCATGACACCCTCTATCACTGAACAACCGCCGAAACGGTTCAAGGCTTCTGACGTTTTTTGGATGGGCACAACAATACTTCATTCTTGAGCGGTTTCGCAGCCGGAATTCGCTCCACTGATCGTTCCCACGCTTGATCGTTCCTACGCTCTGCGTGGGAATGCCTCATCGGACGCTCCGCGTTCGGCTTTTGGGACGCAGAGCGTCCCCGGCTGCATTCCCACGCAGAGCGTGGGAACGATCAACGCAGCTACAGGTGCAACGCATGCCCCAGGGCACGCAACGCCGCTTCCTGCACCGCTTCACCCAGGGTTGGATGCGCATGGATCGTGCCGCCGATGTCTTCCAGCCGCGCGCCCATTTCCAGGCTTTGCGCAAACGCTGTCGACAACTCCGACACGCCAACGCCCACCGCTTGCCAACCGACAATCACATGGTTGTCCCGACGAGCGACCACGCGCACGAAGCCGCTTTTTGACTCCAGCGTCATCGCCCGGCCATTGGCGGCGAACGGGAAACTCGAAACAATGCAGTCCAGCCCCGCAGCCTTGGCCTCGTCCGGCGTCTTGCCGACCACTACCAGTTCCGGGTCGGTGAAGCACACGGCAGCAATCGCAGTCGGGTTGAATTCACGGGTTTTGCCGCTGATCAACTCGGCAACCATCTCGCCCTGAGCCATGGCGCGGTGGGCCAGCATCGGCTCGCCGCTCAGATCGCCGATGGCGTAGACGTTGCGCATGCTGGTCTGGCAGCGACTGTCGATCTTGATCGCCGAACCGTTCATATCCAGGTTCAGCGCTTCGAGGTTCCAGCCTTGGGTATTCGGTTTGCGGCCGACGGCGACCAGCACCTGATCGGTTTCCAGGTTCAGGGTTTCGCCTTCCGGATCGCGCACCTGCAAGGTGCCATCGAAACCCAGCACGCTGTGTTTGAGGTACAGCTTCACGCCCAGTTGCTTCAGCGCGTCATGCACCGGTTGCGTCAGTTCAGCGTCATATGCCGGCAGGATTCGATCCTGCGCTTCAACCACGCTGACCTCGGCACCGAGCTTGCGATAAGCGATGCCCAGTTCCAGACCAATGTAACCACCGCCGACCACGACCAGACGTTTCGGCACGGATTTCGGCGCCAACGCTTCGGTGGAGGAGATGATCGGCCCGCCAATCGGCAGGATCGGCAGATTGACGCTGGTCGAACCAGTGGCCAGCACTAGATGCTCGCACTGGATGCGCGTGTCGCCGACATCCACGGTTTTACCGTCGATGACTTTGGCCCAGCCGTTGATGACCTGAACCTTGTTCTTCTTCAACAGTGCAGCGACGCCGGTGGTCAGGCGATCAACGATGCCGTCCTTCCACTCGACGCTTTTGCTGATGTCGAGCGTCGGCGCCGAAACGCTGATGCCCAGCGCCGAATGCTGGCTGTGATGCCGGGTCTGGTGAAACTGCTCAGCCACATGAATCAGCGCTTTCGACGGGATGCAGCCGATGTTCAGGCAGGTGCCGCCCAACGATTGGCCTTCAACCAAAATGGTCGGGATGCCCAGTTGTCCGGCGCGGATCGCCGTTACATAGCCGCCGGGGCCGCCGCCAATGATCAGCAGCGTAGTGTTCAGAGATTGCATGCGCGCCTTACTCCACAAACAAAGTGGCGGGTTGTTCGATCAAGCCACGAATGGCCTGGATGAAGAGCGCCGCGTCCATGCCGTCGACCACGCGGTGATCGAACGAGCTGGAGAGGTTCATCATCTTGCGGATCACCACCTGGCCTTTGACGACCATTGGCCGTTCGACGATTTTGTTCACGCCGACGATCGCTACTTCCGGCAGATTCAGCACCGGCGTGCTGACGATGCCGCCCAGCGCACCGAGGCTGGTCAGGGTGATGGTCGAGCCGGACAGTTCATCACGGCTGGCCTTGCCATTACGCGCGGCGTTGGCCAAACGCGAGATTTCTGTAGCACTGTCCCACAGGCTGCGCGCCTCGGCGTGACGCACCACCGGCACCATCAGGCCAACATCGCTTTGTGTGGCGACGCCGACATGCACCGCGCCGAGACGGGTGATGACCTGGGCTTCGTCATCGTAACGTGCGTTCATCTGCGGGAAGTCGCGCAGGGCAACGACCAGAGCGCGAACGAGGAACGGCAGCAAGGTCAACTTGCCACGGCTGGCGCCATGTTTTTCATTGAGATGTGCGCGCAGTTCTTCAATCGCGGTGACGTCGATTTCTTCGACGTAGCTGAAATGCGCGGCACGCTGAGTGGCGTCCTGCATGCGCTGGGCGATCTTGCGGCGCATGCCGATGACTTGAATCTGTTCTTCGTCGTTACGCTGGGCGTAAGCGGCGGCCACTGGTGCCGAAGCGTTGGACTGATCTTGCGCCAGATAGGCTTCAAGGTCTTCGTGCAGCACACGACCGGCCGGGCCGGAACCGTGCACCAGACGCAGTTGAATGCCCAGATCCAGCGCATGTTTGCGCACGGCCGGGGAGGCCAGTGGGCGCTCATCCGCTTCGCGGGCAACCATCGGGCCTTGGCAAACAGGAGTCGGACGTGGGGCGGCTGGAGCAGGTTTGCTCTCAACAACCGCTTCAACTTTCGGCGCAACAGGCTCTTTCGTAACAACAGGAGCGGCGGACTCTTTCAGGTTGCCAGCACCCTCAACTTCAATGCTGATCAGCACACTGCCAACCGCCATCACTTCACCCGGCTGACCACCGAGGGCAATTACCTTGCCGTGTACCGGCGATGGAATATCGACCATCGCCTTGTCGGTCATCACGTCCGCCAGCACCTGATCCTCAACGACCAGATCGCCAACCTTGACGTGCCACTGCGACAGTTCTACTTCTGCGATGCCTTCGCCGATGTCCGGCATCTTGATAACGTGCGTGCCCATTCAGACCTCCATAACCCGTTTCAGCGCTGCGCCCACTCGGGACGGCCCTGGGAAATACGCCCACTCTTGCGCGTGCGGGTAGGGGGTGTCCCAACCGGTGACGCGTTCGATCGGCGCTTCCAGGTGATGGAAGCAATGCTCTTGCACCAGCGACACCAGTTCGGCGCCGAAACCGCAGGTGCGGGTGGCTTCGTGAACCACCACGCAGCGGCCGGTTTTCTTCACCGACTTGACGATGGTTTCCAGGTCCAGCGGCCACAGGCTGCGCAGGTCGATGACTTCGGCATCAACGCCGGATTCTTCGGCCGCGACTTGCGAGACGTAGACGGTGGTGCCGTAGGTCAGCACGGTCACGTCCTTGCCCGGACGGGTGATCGCGGCGACGTCCAGCGGCACGGTGTAGTAGCCGTCCGGCACCTGGGCTTGCGGGTGTTTCGACCACGGCGTTACCGGGCGATCGTGGTGGCCGTCGAACGGGCCGTTGTACAGACGTTTCGGCTCAAGGAAGATCACCGGGTCATCGTTTTCGATGGAGGCGATCAGCAAGCCTTTGGCGTCATACGGGTTGGATGGCATGACCGTGCGCAGACCGCAAACCTGAGTGAACATCGCCTCGATGCTCTGGCTGTGGGTCTGGCCGCCGTAGATGCCGCCGCCGCAAGGCATGCGCAGGGTCATCGGCGCGGTGAACTCGCCGGCCGAGCGATAACGCAGGCGCGCCGCTTCGGAAATGATCTGGTCGGAGGCGGGGTAGACGTAGTCGGCGAACTGAATCTCGGCGACCGGACGCAGACCGTAAGCGCCCATGCCCACGGCCACGCCGACGATGCCGCTTTCGGAGATCGGGGCGTCGAATACGCGCGAGGTGCCGTACTTGGTCTGCAGGCCTTCGGTGCAACGGAACACGCCGCCGAAGTAGCCGACGTCTTGACCGAACACCACCACATTGTCGTCACGCTCAAGCATCACATCCATGGCCGAGCGCAGGGCCTGGATCATGGTCATGGTGGTCGTGGTCATGGCGGTTTCCAACTGAATATTGTTGTTGTGATCGTTCATGTCAGATCCCCAACTGCTGACGCTGGCGCTTCAAGTGCTCCGGCATCTCTTTGTAAACGTCTTCGAACATGGTCGCGGCGCTTGGAATCTGGCCGCCGGCAAGGGTGCCGTACTGTTCGGCCTGTTTCTGCGCGGCAATCACTTCGGCTTCAAGCTCGGCGCTGACGGCGGCGTGCTCTTCGTCTGACCAGTGGCCGACCTTGATCAGGTGCTGTTTGAGACGGGCGATCGGGTCGCCGAGCGGGAAGTGGCTCCAGTCATCGGCAGGGCGGTATTTGGATGGATCGTCGGAAGTCGAGTGCGGGCCCGCGCGGTAGGTGACCCACTCGATCATGGTCGGGCCGAGGTTGCGGCGGGCGCGTTCGGCAGCCCAGGCAGAAGCGGCGTACACCGCGTAGAAGTCGTTGCCATCCACGCGCAGCGAGGCGATGCCGCAACCGACGCCGCGTCCGGCGAAGGTGGTGGCTTCACCACCGGCGATGGCCTGGAAGGTCGAGATCGCCCACTGGTTATTCACCACGTTGAGGATCACCGGCGCGCGATAAACGTGGGCGAAGGTGAGGGCGGTGTGGAAGTCCGATTCGGCGGTAGCGCCGTCACCGATCCACGCCGAAGCGATTTTCGTGTCGCCCTTGATCGCCGAAGCCATGCCCCAGCCGACGGCCTGAATGAACTGGGTGGCGAGGTTGCCGGAGATGGTGAAGAAACCGGCGTCCTTGACCGAGTACATGATCGGCAACTGACGGCCCTTGAGCGGATCGCGCTCGTTGGACAGCAGTTGGCAGATCAGGTCGACCAGCGGCACTTCGCGTGCCATCAGAATGCTTTGCTGGCGATAAGTCGGGAAGCACATGTCGTCGATGTTCAAGGCCAATGCCTGAGCACTGCCGATGGCTTCTTCGCCGAGGCTCTGCATGTAGAACGACATTTTTTTCTGACGCTGGGCGACCACCATGCGGTTGTCGTAGATCCGCGTCTTGAGCATGGCGCGCATGCCCTTGCGAAGGATCTCGACCGGGACGTTTTCGGCCCAGGGGCCGAGGGCGTTGCCCTGATCGTCGAGCACGCGAATCAGCCCACGCGCCAGGTCGGCGGTGTCGGCAGGTTCGACATCAATGGAAGGTTTGCGCACCGTACCGGCATCGGTCAGATGCAGGTAGGAAAAGTCGGTTTTGCAGCCTGGACGGCCCGAGGGTTCAGGGACGTGCAGACGCAGCGGTTCATACGCTTGGGTCATGGCTTCTACGCTCGATCTTGTGAATTTCTTGTAGTGAGCTGGCAGTCATTCTTCGGTAGAAGAAATCTTGTCCTACAACAATCATAGGCCCGGGCAAGAAGAATATTTATCTCTGTTTCGTTGCGCTGGAGATGATTTGCAGATAGAAATTCTGCATAAACATAAAAAGCAGGTGGTTTTGTCTCATGCGCAAACTGGACCGTACCGACATCGGCATTCTCAACAGCCTTCAGGAGAATGCGCGCATCACCAACGCCGACCTCGCACGCTCGGTCAATCTGTCGCCGACACCGTGCTTCAACCGGGTCAAGGCGATGGAGGAATTAGGGCTGATTCGCGAGCAGGTGACGCTGCTGGATGCTGACCTGCTGGGGCTGCATGTGAACGTGTTCATCCATGTCAGCCTGGAGAAACAGGTGGAGGAGGCGTTGCAGCATTTCGAGGAAGCGATTTCCGATCGTCCGGAGGTGATGGAGTGCTACCTGATGGCCGGAGACCCGGATTACCTCATCCGGGTCCTGGTGCCGACCATTCAGTCACTTGAGCGTTTCATGATGGACTTCCTGACCAAAGTGCCGGGTGTGGCAAATATCCGGTCGAGTTTTGCGCTGAAGCAGGTGAGATACAAAACTGCATTGCCGCTGCCGGCGAACGGTTTGACGTTGGGGACGTGAAGATCAAAAGATCGCAGCCTGCGGCAGCTCCTACAGGGAAAACGCGTTCCAACTGTAGGAGCTGCCGCAGGCTGCGATCTTTTGATGTTAAAGCTTGTTGATCGGGATCTTCAGATACACGACGCCATTGTCCTCAGCCGCTGGCAGATTCCCGGCCCGCACATTGACCTGAATCGCCGGCAGCAACAATGTCGGCATGCCCAGCCCGGCATCACGTTTTGTACGCATCTCGACGAACGCCGCTTCATCGATCCCGTCATGCACATGAATATTGCTTTTGCGCTGCTCACCGACCGTGGTCTGGCACTGCGCGGCGCGGCCCTCGGGCGGGTAATCGTGGCAAACGTAGAGTTTCACGCTGGCCGGAAAGGCCAGCAGTTTATGAATCGAGTTGAACAACTGATGGGCATTGCCACCGGGAAAGTCGCAACGCGCGGTGCCGACATCAGGCATGAACAGGGTGTCGCCCACCAGAATCTGTTCGCCGTCGATCAAGTAGGCCATGTCCGCCGGCGTATGCCCGGGCACATGCAGGGCCGTAGCCTTGAGATTGCCGATCCGGAATGATTCGTTCGGCGCAAACAGGTGATCGAACTGCGAGCCGTCGACGCAGAACTCCGGCTCCAGATTGAACAGCGCCTTGAACACGTTCTGCACTTTGCTGATCGATTCACCAATGGCGATTTTCCCGCCCAGCTCCCGGCGCAGATAAGGCGCGGCGGACAGGTGATCGGCGTGGGCATGGGTTTCCAGCAGCCACTGCACTTGCAGATTGTGCGCGCGGACGAAGGCGATGATTTTATCGGCCTGTGCGGTGCAGGTGCGCCCGGCGGCGCCGTCGTAATCGAGCACCGGATCGACGATTGCACATTGCCCGCCATCGGTTTCATAGACCACATAGCTGTAGGTCGAAGAGGCGGGGTCGAGGAAAGCTTCAATCTGCGCGGGCATGGACACCAACCTGAACGAGGAAAATGGGTTGCAACACTTTATCTAAAAACATAATGTTCGCAGCTTAAGTGACCTTGAAGGCATCGTGCAAATGCAATCCAGTCTGACCGAATGTGAAGTCGCCCAACTGCGCGCCTCGGCCTCCAAGGCCTGTGCGTTGCTCAAGGCCATGGCCAATGAGGATCGCCTGTTGATCCTCTGTCAACTGACTCAGGGTGAGCGCAACGTCGGCGAACTGGAAAAAATGACCGGTGTGCGCCAGCCGACGCTGTCCCAGCAACTGGGCATCCTGCGTGATGAGGGACTGGTCGCGACCCGTCGTGAAGGCAAATACATTTTTTACGGCCTTGCCAGTCCGGAAGTCATCCAGGTCATGAAAACGCTTTCCGGGTTGTATTGCGGCGCCGTGCTGAAAAGTCTCGGCCATCAATAAATGCCAGCCAACACACAACCCCTGTAGGAGTGAGCCTGCTCGCGATAGCGGTGTATCAGTCAATAAAGATATGGCTGACCCACCGCTATCGCGAGCAGGCTCACTCCTACAATGGATTTGTGTGAAGGCTGAGAAATCCTTGCGTGCAGCAAAAGGAACAAGCAATGAACGATCAACACTGGGGCCCATCCATCAGTGCAGACATCGTGGTCATCGGCGGCGGTACGGCCGGTATCGGTTTTGTCGCCAGCCTGCTCAAGCGTGATCCGGCGCTGAAAATCACCGTGATTGAACCGAGCGCCCAGCATTACTATCAACCGGCATGGACGCTGGTCGGCGGTGGTGCCTACGACGTCAAAGACACCGCCCGGCCGATGAACAAGGTCATGCCCAAGCAAGCGAACTGGTTGCAAGCGGCAGTCACCGCGATCGACCCGGACAAGCGCCAGCTCACCCTCAACGATCAACGCACAGTCAGCTATCAAAACCTGATCGTCTGCCCCGGCCTGCGTCTGGCCTGGGAGAAGATCGAAGGCTTGCAAGAGAGCCTCGGCCAGCACGGCGTCACCTCCAATTACAGCTATCAGCACGCGCAGTACACCTGGGATCAGGTGCAGAAACTGCGCGGCGGCAAAGCGCTGTTCACCCAGCCGGCGATGCCGATCAAATGCGCCGGCGCGCCGCAAAAGGCGCTGTACCTGTCCTGCGATCACTGGCGTAAAACCGCCGTGTTGAACAACATCCATGTCGAATTCAATCTCGCTGGCGCCGCACTGTTCGGCGTGGCGACGTTTGTGCCGCCGTTGATGAAGTACATCGAAAAGTACAACGCGCAACTGGCGTTCAATTCGAATCTGGTCAAGGTCGACGGCCCGGCGAAAACCGCCTGGTTCGAGATCAAGGACGCCGACGGCAACGTCAGCCGCGTAGCGAAAACCTTCGATCTGTTGCACGTGGTGCCGCCGCAGGTGTCGCCGGACTTCATCGCGCAAAGTCCCTTGGCCGACGCGGCCGGCTGGTGTGAAGTCAATCCGCACAGCCTGCAGCATCCGCGTTATCCAGACGTGTTCGCGCTGGGTGATATCTGCGGCACCAGCAACGCGAAAACCGCCGCAGCAGTGCGTAAACAAGTGGTGGTGGTCGCGGAAAACCTGCTGGCTCTGCGCAAGCAACAATCGCTGCCGCTGAAGTACGACGGTTACGGTTCCTGCCCGCTGACGGTGGAGAAGGGCAAGGTGATCCTCGCCGAGTTCGGTTATGCCGGTAAGTTGCTGCCGACCTTCCCGTTGGACCCGACCGTGGCGCGGCGCTCGGCGTGGTTGCTCAAGGCGACGCTGCTGCCGTGGTTCTACTGGAACGGTATGCTCAAAGGGCGCGAGTGGCTGACCGGCCTGTCCAAAGTCGACTGAGAACATCCTATGTTGCTGGCAAGCCTGTTTGGTGTGGTGATGGGGTTGGTGCTCGGTTTGACCGGGGCCGGCGGTGGGATTCTCGCGGTGCCGGCGCTGGTCCTCGGCCTCGGCTGGACGATGACTCAGGCAGCGCCGGTGGCGTTGTTTGCGGTGGGCAGTGCGGCGGCGGTCGGTGCGATCGATGGCCTGCGTCATGGCCTGGTGCGCTATCGTGCGGCGTTGTTGATTGCCGCGCTCGGCGCGGTGTTTTCGCCGTTGGGCATTTACTTCGCGCACCAGTTGCCGGAGAAAATCCTGATGATCCTGTTCAGTCTGCTTATGGTCATGGTGGCCTGGCGCATGCTGCGCCGCGAGCGTCAGCAGGAAGGGCCGAGTGATCATGGCCATGCCAGTTGGGGTCAGAAGAATTGCATGCTCAATGAAGAAACCGGGCGCTTCGACTGGACCGCCAAATGCACCGCAACGCTGGCGGCGTTGGGCGCGATTACCGGGGTGGTGTCCGGTTTGCTTGGGGTCGGTGGCGGCTTCTTGATCGTGCCGGCGTTCAAGCAACTGACTGACGTGCAGATGCGCGGGATTGTCGCGACGTCGTTGATGGTGATCAGTCTGATTTCGGCGATCGGGGTGATCGGCTCGTTTCACGCCGGTGTGCGGATTGATGCGCAGGGCGCGGCGTTTATCGTCGCCAGCATTGTCGGCATGATCATCGGCCGTAAGCTCTGTGCGCGGGTGCCGGCGCGGGCGTTGCAGGTGGGATTTGCCAGTGTCTGTCTGGTGGTGGCGGGGTATATGTTGTTGCGGGCGTAAAGCAAAAATCGCAGCCCGTGAGGGCTGCGATCCATTAACCGCTTACAACACCAGATGTGGCAACCACAGCGAAATCGCCGGAATGTAGGTCACCAGCATCAACACCAGGAACAGCACCGCGTAAAACGGCAGCAGCGCTTTCACAGTGCTCTCGATGCTGACCTTGCCCACCGCCGAACCGACAAACAGCACCGCGCCTACCGGCGGTGTTATCAGCCCGATCCCGAGGTTGACCAGCATGATCATGCCGAACTGCACCGGATCCACACCGATACCGAGAATCACCGGCATCAGGATCGGCGTCAGGATCAGGATCAGCGGCGCCATGTCCATCACCGTGCCGAGCAACAGCAGCATGACGTTGATGCACATCAGGATCACGTAGCGGTTGTCCGACAGGGTCAGGAACAGCGTGGTGATCTTTGCCGGGATCTGCATCAGGGTCATGATGTAGCCGAAGCTCGCGGCGAAACCGATCAGGATCATCACGATCGAAATCGTCCGCACGGTGCGGTGCATCAGTTTCGGCAGTTCACTCCATTTGTAGTCGCGGTAAATGAACATGGTGACGAAGAATGACCACAGCACGGCAATCGCCGCCGATTCGGTCGCGGTGAAGATCCCCGAGAGGATGCCGCCGAGGATGATCACCATCGCCATCATGCCCCAGAGGGCCTCGCCGACGATTTTCAACGCCTGGCGCATCGGGATGACTTCACCTTTGGGGTAGTTGCGCTTTTTCGCGAAGATCAGGCACAGCACCATCAGGCAGGCGCTCATCATCAGGCCCGGCACTATGCCGGCCATGAATAGCGAGGCAATCGAAACCGTACCACCGGCGGCCAGGGAGTAGAGCACCGAGTTATGGCTTGGCGGAGTCAGCAGGGCTTGCACCGAGCCGCTGACGGTCACGGCGGTGGAGAAATCCCGTGGATAGCCCTTGCGTTCCATTTCCGGAATCAGCACCGAACCCACCGACGCGGTGTCGGCCACTGACGACCCGGAGATCGCGCCGAAAAAGGTCGAGGCGACAATGTTGACCAGTGACAGACCGCCGCGGACAAACCCCACCAGCACCCCGGCACACGCCACCAACCGGCGAGACATGCCGCCCTCGGCCATGATCGCACCAGCCAGCACGAAGAACGGAATGGCCAGCAGCGAGAATTTGTTCACCCCCGAGGCGACCTGAATCATCACCGCCTGGAACGGAATGTCGATCCACCATGCACCGATCAGCGCGGCCGCGCCGAGCGCGTAGGCGACCGGCATGCCGATCAGGATCAATACGATAAAGCTACCCAGCAGTATCAGAGCGTCCATTAAGCGGCACCTTCACTTTCTTCAACCAGGTCGAACTGCACGACGCGTCGTTTGCTCTGATCACCGAGCAAGAGTTTTTCCAACACGAAAATCAGCGTCAGCAAACCGCCCACGGGAATGGGCAAGTAGGTCACGCCAACCCGCAGATCGGGCAGAGCAGCCATGAACTGATTCCAAGTGGACATGCACAGTTTGGCGCCCCAGATCGTCATGAAGATGCAGATCGCCGCCATGAGCAGTTGTGAAAATATCGCCGCTGCAGATCTCAGTTGTGGAGGCATGCGATCGGTGAGCATGGCCACGGCCATGTGCGCACCGGCGCGGTAACTGGCGGCGGCGCCGATGAAGGTAAACACCATCATCAGCAGGATCGCCGTGGGCTCGGGCCAGCTCGAGCCGGTGCCCAGCACGTAGCGGGCGAACACGCCCCAGGGAATCATCAGGGAGATCGCCAGAACGGAAAGACCGGCGACCCAGATGCACGTCATGTAGATCTTGTCGTTGATACGCAGCAGTAGATTCTTCATCGGGTTCCACCGTAACCGGGCGCGCCGCAGTCATCGGGCGCACCGGGCCTTGTTCATGAGGACGGAGCGGGAGACGTTACTGAACGGCTTCGATTTTCTTGATCAGGTCGGCGTACTTCGCGCCGTACTTTTCCCGCACCGGAGCGGTGGCGTCGTAGAAGGGTTTCTTGTCGACCTCGATGAACTCGACGCCGGCGGCCTTGAGTTTTTCTTCACTGGCAGCGGACTTCTTGTCCCACAGCACGCGCTCTTCGGCTTGGGCAGCCTTGGCGGCGGTCTTGACCAGCGTCTGCTGATCCGGGGTCAGTTTTTCCCAAGTGATTTTCGACATCACGATCGGCTCTGGCAGGATCAGGTGACCGGTGAGGCTGTAGTACTTCGCATTCTGGAAGTGGTTGTGTTCGAGCAGGGTTGGCGGGTTGTTTTCCGCGCCGTCGATTACGCCGGTCTGCAGGGCGCTGAAGATCTCTCCGGTGTCCATGGCGATGCCGTTGCCGCCCATGGCGTTCATCATGTCGATGAACATCGGGTTGCCTTGCACGCGGATTTTCATGCCCTTGAGGTCTTCGAGCTTGCGCACCGGTTTCTTGGTGTAGACGTTGCGCGTGCCGCCGTCCATCCAGGCCAGGGCCACCAAGCCGAATTCGGAGTTGGTGATTTTGTCGAGGATTTCGTCGCCCACCGGGCCGTCGATGACGTTACGCATGTGTTGATGGTCGCGGAAGATGAACGGCATGTTGAACACGTTCACGTCCGGTACCACCGGGCCGACGATACCCAGGCTGACGCGAGACAGCTGTACGGCGCCGACTTGCATCTGCTCGATGACTTCCTTTTCGGAACCCAGCACACCGCCGGGGAAGTACTGAAAGGTCAGCTCGCCGTTGGTTTCCTTGGTCAGGGTCTTGCCCATGTTTTCTTCGGCCACCACGGTTGGATAACCGGCGGGATGAATGTCAGCGAATTTGAGTTGCAGGGCCTGAGCGGCGCCAGTGAAGGTAAACATCAGCGGGAGTGCAGCGGCCAGCAAGGTGCGTTTGAAGTACATGGGGGTGAGTCTCCAGTCTTGTTATTGTTGTGTTCAAGGCGCAGCGGTGCAGCAGAGGGTTTAAAGCAAATCGTTGAACAAGGGTTCCGCAAGGCCTTTGACATTGGGGTTCAGGGCGAATACGCCACCGGCCAGAGAGTGCGGATCGTGGTCGTCGCCGGGACGAATCGAGGTGACGAACAAAGTGTCCATGCGGCTGCCGCCGAAGGCACACATGGTCGGTTTTTTCACCGGCACCTCCAGTGAGAAATCAAGACGACCGTCCGGCGCGAAGCGGTGAATCAGGCCGGCGTCGTTGGCGCAGATCCAGTAGAAACCTTCAGCATCCACGGCAGCGCCATCTGGCCGCCCGGGGAAGTGGTTCATGTCGACGAACACACGACGGTTCGACGGCGTGCCGGTATCGGTGTCGTAATCGAACGCCCAGATCAGTTGCACGTCGGGGTGCGAATCGGACAGGTACATCGTCTTGCCGTCAGGGCTGAAGCCGAGGCCGTTGGGCACGATGAAACCGTCGAGCTGCGCTGCGATCACGCCAGACTGCCCGGCGCCGTAGCGATAGAGCCGACCTTCGGGCGCACTCAGCCCCATGTTCAACACCATGCTGCCGGCCCAGAAACGGCCCTGTCGGTCGCAGCGACCATCGTTGAGGCGCATGTCTGCGCGACTGTGCTCGACGCTGGCCAGCCGTTCGCTGTCGAGGCTGCCGTCGCTGTGCGGGTGCAGATGAAAAAAGCCGCTCTCCATGCCGGCGACCCAGCCGCCACCGCTATGGTGGGCGATGCAGGCGAGCATTTCCGGGGTTTTCCAGGCATGCACGTGGCCGGTGTCGGCGCTCCAGCGTTGCAGCCCGCCGTTGGCAATATCCACCCAATACAGCGCGTTTTCCTGCGGCACCCAGACCGGGCTTTCGCCCACGGCGTTGCGGGCATCGACGATCAATTCGGCTTGCATACTCATTCCTTCGCGTCGTTGTCAGGGTGATCAGTCGCCGAACGGACCTGCGGCGACAAACGCGCCGCCCTGATAGATCCGCGCCGGGTCATCGGCGGCCGGCATCGGTTGCGCCTCGACTTTTTCGCGGAACACTTCGGAGCTGTCCTTCGCCTCAAAGCCGAGGTGGCTGGCGAAGCGGTTGTCCCACCAGACGTCCTTGTTGGCGGACATGCCGTAGACCACGGTGTGGCCGACGTTCGGCGTGTACAGCGCGCGTTCGAGCAATTGCGTGAGGTCGTCGAAACTCAGCCAGGTGTGCATCATTCGGCGGTTTTGCGGCTCGGGAAACGAGGAGCCGATGCGGATACTGACGGTCTCGATGCCGTAGCGATCGAAGTAGAAACTGGCCATGTCTTCGCCGTAGGACTTGGACAAGCCGTAGTAGCCATCCGGGCGGCGCGCGGAGCTGGCGTCGAGCGGTTCGTCCTGTTTGTAGAAGCCGATGACGTGGTTGGAACTGGCGAAGATCACTCGCTTCACGCCATGCCGGCGCGCCGCTTCGTAGATGTGAAACACGCCGCAGATATTGGCGCCGAGGATTTCTTCGAAGGGCCGCTCGACGGAGACGCCGCCGAAATGCAGGATCGCATCGACACCTTCGACCAGTTGATGCACGGCGTGTTTGTCGGCCAGATCGCAAGGGACGATTTCTTCGCGATCATCGACGGCCGCGGCAATGGCGGCAATGTCCGACAGGCGCAGGACATTGGCATAAGGGCGCATACGTTCGCGGAGGACTTTGCCCAGGCCCCCGGCAGCGCCGGTCAGCAGCAGACGGTTGAACGGGGCGTGGGGAGTAGAGGTAGACGTCATGGCAAGCCCTTACACGTTGTTATTAGGTTTGTTGTAGGTTGTCGTATGACTGCGCTGAAGTATCGGTAGGGTTTCCGGAACTTGTCAACGCGACTTTTGGTGTAGATGACGGAAGGCCTGGCCTCTTTTCAATCACCACAGTTCTGTATTTGCAATGCAATCCCATGTGGGAGCGAGCCTGCTCGCGAAAGCGGTGTGTCAATTAACATCGATGGTGAATCTGCCGCCGCCACCGCTGGCAAGCCAGCTCCCACAGGTATCAGCGTTGTTTTCAATTACTGCATTCACCACAAAATCCTGTGGGAGCTGGCTTGCCAGCGATGAGGCCGGTCCAGGCAACTCTTGTATCGACTGACACGCCGCCTTCGCGAGCAGGCTCGCTCCCACAGGGAAACTCGGTGTGACGACTGGCTTTACAACAACGAAATCGGATAACTGATAAAGATCCGGTTCTCGTCAAACTCGTTGGTGCTGAAGTCCCGCCGTATCGTCGCGTTGCGCCATTTCACGTTGAGATTCTTCAGCGGGCCGCTTTGCACGGTGTAGGCCAGTTCCGACTCGCGGCCCCATTCCTTGCCGTCATTGGTGGTGGCGGTGTGCACGTTGTCGCCGCTGATGTAGCGGTTCATCAGGGTCAGGCCCGGAACACCGAGGGCGACGAAGTTGTAGTCGTGGCGCAACTGCCAGGAGCGTTCCTTGGCGTTGTCATAACTGGCGTTGTAACTGTCGTTGGCGAGGGTGCCGCCGCTGGTGCCGTTGACCCGCATCCACGCGTCGTCGCCACTGAGCTTTTGCAGACCGACATAGAAGGTGTTGCCGCCGTAGCGGGCCGAAAGCAGGGCGAACGCGGTTTTGTTGTCGAGGTCGCCAGCTTGGGCGCTGCCGTCTTCCTTGCCGGTGAAGAAACCGAGGTTGGCGCCGAGGGTCCAGTCGCCCAACGGCTGGCTGTGGCTGAGGTTGAAATACTGCTGCTGGTAGATGTCGCTGAGTTCGGCGTACCACACGCCGACGAGGGTACGCTTGTCGTTGAAGGTGTATTCGCCGCCGCCGAAGTTGAAGCGGTCGGAAGTGAACGCGCCGCGGCCGTTCATCGACATGTCTTCCATGCTCGCGTCATTGCGCGGGCTGTTGCCACGGAACTGGCCACCGTAGACAGTCAGGCCATTGATCTCGGTGGAGGTGATCTGGCCGCCGCGAAAGGTCTGCGGCAGCGAGCGGCCATCGTCGGAACGCAGGATCGGCAGCACCGGCATCCATTCGCCGACCTTCAATTCAGTCTTGGAGACTTTGGCCTTCAACGCCACGCCGAGCCGTCCGAAATTGTCGGCCGGACGCCCGTCATCGTGGATCGGCAACAGTTGCGTACCGCCCGTACCTTTGCCGCCATCGAGCTTCTGCGAGTACATGCCAAGGATGTCGAGCCCGAAGCCGACCGTGCCTTGGGTGAAGCCGGATTTGGCATCGAGAATGAAGTTCTGCGTCCACTCTTCAGCCTTGCCCTGCGGGTTGGCCGGGTTGACGAAGTTGCGGTTGAAGTAGGCATTGCGCAGGTTCAGCGTGGCTTTGCTGTCTTCGAGAAAGCCTTCGGCATCGGCGCTCATCGGTAAGGCAAGGGCGAGGCTGCTGCAGCCGATCAGGCCGATGGTGGAACGCGGGCGAAGCGTGGCAAAGCGGGAAGGGCGGACGGAACTGCAGACGAGTGTACTCACTGTGACGCTCCCTGTTGCGTTTGTTGTTTTTATTATTTGTCATACGTCGTCGTACAACATGGTTGCGGATATTTCCTCGGTTTTCCGGGAATGTCAACAGCAAGTTATACGATGACTTGCCGTCGCGACGCAGATCACTTTGTAGGAGCTGCGGCACGCTGCGATCTTTTGATCTGGCTTTTTAAAAAACAGGATCAAAAGATCGCAGCCTCGTTTCACTCGACAGCTCCTACAAAGATTTGTGTTGTCCATGGGATGTGTGTTGCCGGTGAATTTGCGGCAAACTTCACCCACGTTCCGCACAAGGCCTTTCCATGGATCAATACGCCCCGCGCAACTGGCAGCCCCACGAAAAACCCAGTCTGCCCGGTTCCCCCTCGACGCCGTTGCACTCCAACCCCAAGCGCCTGGCCTATGCGCTGGTCGGTTTACTGGTGGCGGTGACCGGTGGCTTGGGCAACTCGCTGGTGGTGGCCAACCTGCCTTATCTGCAAGGCGCACTCGGCGCGACCACGGCGGAAATGGCCTGGTTACCGGCGGCGTACGTAATGACCAACGTGTCGATGAACCTGTTGCTGGTGAAGTTTCGTCAGCAGTTCGGTTTGCGTGCATTCACCGAAGTGTTTCTGGTGCTGTATGCGCTGGTGACTTTCGGCCATCTGTTCGTCAACGACCTGAATTCCGCGGTGGCGGTGCGCGCGGCCCACGGCATGGTGGGCGCGGCGCTGAGTTCGCTGGGCCTGTATTACATGGTCCAGGCGTTCCCGGCGAAGTGGCGGCTGAAGGCGCTGGTACTCGGCCTCGGCACCTCGCAACTGGCCTTGCCATTGGCGCGATTATTTTCCGAAGACTTGCTGCAGATCGCCGAATGGCGCGGCTTGTATCTGTTCGAACTAGGCATGGCACTGCTGTCGCTGGGCTGCGTATTGATGCTCAAGTTGCCACCGGGCGACCGCTTCAAAACCTTCGAAAAACTCGACTTTCTCACCTTCGCCATTCTCGCCACTGGCGTGGCGCTGCTGTGTGCGGTGTTGTCGCTGGGGCGGATTGACTGGTGGCTGGAGGCCAACTGGATCGGCTACGCGCTGGCTGCCTCGATTGCTTTGATCCTCGCCGGTCTGGCCATCGAACATAACCGCAGCAACCCGCTGCTGATGACCCGCTGGCTTGGCAGCGGGACGATGATCCGCCTGGCGCTGGCGGTGACCCTGATTCGCATGGTCACCTCGGAGCAGTCCACCGGTGCGGTCGGTTTCATGCAGAACCTGAACATGGGCTACGAGCAACTGCACAGCCTGTACGTGGTGATGCTGATCGGCAGTGTCGCGGGATTGTTGACCAGTGCGCTGACCATCGACCCCAAACACCTGCTGATGCCGCTGATTATCTCGCTGGCACTGATGGCCACCGGGTCGGTGATGGACAGCTTTTCCAACAACCTGACCCGCCCGGAAAACCTCTACTTCAGCCAGTTTCTGCTGGCCTTCGGCAGCACGTTTTTCCTCGGCCCGACCATGGTTTTCGGTACGCGCAACGTGCTGACCAATCCGCGCAATCTGGTGAGTTTTTCCGTGCTGTTCGGGATCTGCAACAACCTCGGTGGCCTGCTCGGTGCGGCGCTTCTGGGCACTTTTCAGATCGTCCGGGAAAAATTTCATTCCAGTCAAATCGTTGAGCACCTGACGCTGTCTGACCCTTTGGTGGCTGCGCGTGTGCAGAGCGGCGGTTCGGCGTATGGCTCGCTGTTGGCCGACCCGAGTTTGCGCAATCTGGCGGGTATTCGCAGCCTGTCCAATGCCGCGACCCGAGAGGCCAATGTACTGGCCTACAACGATGTGTTCATGTTGATCGCTGTGATTGCTGTGCTGACCATGATCTGGCTGTCCATTCGTGCGCTGTGGCTGATGAGCACCACCAAAGCCGTCGCCCCCGCGCCTTCCACACCTTCGAGCGGTGCCACTTCTTCATGACCGAACCGACCACCACAACCACCAATGCCATTGCCGCCACGCCCGAGGGTGTGGCACCGCCGTCATCGCCGAACACCGAGCCGCGCTCGCTGCGCGTGCGGATCATTTCTTCGCTGGGCTTTGCCGCGATTGCCATCGTCGGCGTGTTGATCGTTTTGTATGCCTGGCAATTGCCGCCGTTCAGCAGTGCGGTTGAGACTACCGAAAACGCGTTGGTGCGCGGGCAGGTGACGATCATCGGCCCGCAACTCGCCGGTTATGTTTACGAGGTGCCGGTGCAGGATTTCCAGTACGTGAAGGCCGGGGATTTGCTGGTGCGTCTGGACGACCGCATCTATCAGCAGCGACTCGACCAGTCACTGGCGCAACTGGCGGTGCAGAAAGCCGCGTTGGCCAATGTGGTGCAGCAACGCAACAGCGCCGAGGCGACGATCAAATTGCGTCAGGCGGCGCAGGCCGACAGCGAAGCGCAGTTGCGCAAGAGTGAAGCGGATCTGCGCCGGAATCAGGAATTGGTACGCGACGGTTCGGTGTCGAAGCGCGAGATGGACGTCGCGCTGGCGGCGAATGCGCAAAGCATTGCGGCGGTCGCGCAAGCCAAGGCCAATCTGGAAATCGCCCGTCAGGATCTGCAAACGGTGATCGTCAATCGTGGCTCGCTGGAGGCGGCCGTGGCCAGCGCCGAAGCGGCGGTGCAACTGGCACGGATTGATCTGTCGAATACGCGCATCGTCGCCCCGCGTGACGGCCAGCTCGGGCAGATCGGCGTGCGCCTCGGTGCCTACGTCAACTCCGGAGCGCAGTTGATGGCGTTGGTGCCAAACCAGAAATGGGTGATCGCCAACATGAAAGAAACCCAGATGGATAACGTGCGCGTCGGGCAACCGGTGCGCTTCACCGTCGATGCGCTGAATCACCGCCGATTCACCGGGCATGTGCAGCATATTTCGCCGGGGACGGGCTCGGAATTTGCCCTGTTGCAGGCGGACAACGCCACCGGCAATTTCGTCAAAATTGCCCAGCGGGTGCCGGTGCGGATCACCATCGATCCGGATCAGCAGGAAGAGGAGCGTTTGCGGCCGGGGATGTCGGTGGTGGTCAGCATCGACACCGCAGCGGGCGACACCCAACCTCACTGATCAACAGATAACCCTGTGGGAGCTGGCTTGCCAGCGATGACGTCGGCATATCCGAAATATCTGTTCCTGACACACCGACATCGCTGGCAAGCCAGCTCCCACAGGGGGATCGTGTTTCAGGTTGTGATCATCGGCGGTAGCGTGCCGAGCAGGGATACGGCGGCTACGGCACCAATGCCGAGTAACCATTCCAGCATCACACTGCGCTTGAGCGCGCCCATCCGCTGTTCGCAATCCTCAACCCGCAAGCGGTTGAACAGCGCCAATCCGAGCATGGCCAACACCAGCAGCGCCTTGATCAGCAGAATCAACGCAAACCCGCTGAACAATGGCGTCGGCCACCACTGGCCGGTCAGCACGCGGACGTTAATCAAACCCGTAATCAGCAACCCCGCGACCAAGGCATAACCGATCCCGCTGAAGCGCCGCAAAATTTCACGCATCGGCTCCGTCGGCTGACGCAGAATCAGCACCAGCATCAACAACCCGCCCAACCACGCCGCCACGCAGGTCAGATGAACGATCTGGTTGAGAATCAGCAATTGCCCGCTCAAACCATCGAGCATCGCACCATGCCCGACCGGTGCCAGGGTCGCGAGCAACAATGCGCTCAAGCCCAAACGCAACGGCATGCTCGAACGCCAAGGCGTGAACAACAGCGCCAACAGCGCGGCATTGATCAGCAGATGCCAGCGCCATACCTGACCAAAAAACGTATGACCCAGCACCAGCGCAACCGTGTCTGGGTCAAACGCCGCCGCTGCCGAACCGGCCATGCTCGCGGTGATCAACAGCGCCCAGGCAATTCCGCTGAGCAGTGCCACAGTCGCCAGCCAACGCGCCAGTCGCGCCAGGTGCCGGTCCACTTGCGGCGCTTCATCCTTGAGCAGCAACGGCCTGAACAACCAGGCCCCGAACAGCATCAACACCACGATGAAATGCACAAAGCGGCACAGCACCAGCGCTTCACTCATGAATTACTGACTCACCTTGAACTGGTAGGCGCCTTCGCTTGTGTGCGTGTCGACAGACACTGCGTGCCATTCGACTTTGTACTCGCCGGCGCTCAAAGGAGCTGCGGGGGTAACGATCAGGGTTTTCTTGTCGCCCTCGGTGGTCAGCGGTTTGACCGCGACCGGTGCGCCATCGCGAGTCAACGTGACTTTGGTGAAACTGGCCTCGACACCTTCGGAAAAGGTCAGGCGCAAATCGGCGGGAGCTGCGACTGTGCTATCGGCGGCCGGGATCTGGCTTTTCAGGTGGGCGTGGGCAAATACGGAAGATGCGGCGAACAGTGAAGCGAGCAGGGCAGTGGTGGTCAGGACGTTCTTGAACAGCATCGCGAATACCTCTGAGGCAGGAGTGAAGAAGCGTCAGTTTAGCCATCCGCTCACGCCAGTACGAAGTTTTGTTTGCAGCGGTCGCCCGCGGACCAGAGCGGATGCTAGTCTTGGGCAACGCTGTTGTCAGGGAGCCCTCATGGGCAATCACAAGATCGAGATTCGTCGCAACAACGTCGAGAAAATTCTCCTCGCGGCGGAAAAAGTCTTCGCCGAAAAAGGCTTCGGCGGCACGGCCATGGCCGACATCGCGGCTGAAGTGCAACTGCCGCGCTCCAACCTGCATTACTACTTCAGCACCAAGAGCGAGCTGTACAGCGCGGTGCTGTTCGATCTGCTGGAAGTATGGAAACAGGATGCGCTGTGCTTTGAGATGTTCGACGATCCGCGCGTGGTGCTGAGCAGCTACATCCGCGCCAAGATGAACCACTCGCGCAGCCGACCGTACGGCTCGAAAGTCTGGGCCAACGAGATCATCCACGGCGCGCCAACGTTGGGCGAGGCGCTGGATGTCAGCCTGTATGACTGGGCGAAAATGAAGGAAGCGAAGATTCGTCAGTGGGTCGAGGACAAGCGGATTCTGCCGGTGGAACCGTCGAGTTTGCTGTACATGATCTGGGCGTCGACGCAGCACTATGCCGACTTTGATCATCAGGTGAATATTCTGAATGAGCATCAGCCGTTGTCGGATATGCAGTTTGAGCGGGCGGTGCAGACCGTTACCAGTGTGATATTGCGTGGGATCGGGCTGGAGCCCTAGAAGCAGACCCTCACCCCAGCCCTCTCCCGGAGGGAGAGGGGGCCGACCGAGGTGTCTTTCGAGTTACATCGACCTGAAGAACCGAGTCGATTGCGGATTCAAAGCCGTCCGAGCCTGTGGCTGTTTCGACTATGGATTCAAAGCAAATCGTTCACGTCGGTGGATTTCTGAAGCATCCCCCAATCAGTCCCCTCTCCCTTTGGGAGAGGGTTAGGGTGAGGGGCTAGACCGCAACGTGATACGGATTCCGCGGATCATGATTCCAGTCCAGAAACGGCTTCCCAGTCTCCATCGGCACCATCTCGATACAGTCCGCCACCGGACACGTGATCTGGCACAGATTGCAGCCCACACACTCCTCATCAATCACTTCATATTTATGCGTGCCGTCCGCCTGCTTCAGACTGCTGATCGCCTGGTGTGAAGTGTCCTCACAAGCAATGTGGCAACGCCCGCAACCAATGCACGCGTCCTGATCAATCTTGGCGATCACCTGATAGTTGATATCGAGGTACTTCCAGTCCGTGGTATTGCCCACCGCGCGCCCGGAAAACTCGGCGATGCTGGCGTAACCCTGACTGTCCATCCACCGCGACAACCCATCCTTCATCTCTTCGACAATGCGGAAACCATGCAGCATCGCCGCCGTGCACACCTGCACTGCGCCGCTGCCCAGCGCCATGAATTCCGCGGCATCGCGCCAACTGCCGATGCCGCCAATCCCGCAGATCGGCAAGCCCTGGGTCTGCGGATCGCGGGCGATTTCGGCGACCATGTTCAGCGCAATCGGCTTCACGGCCGAGCCGCAATAACCGCCGTGGGTGCTTTTGCTGCCGACGGTGGGCAGGGCGACCATGTGTTCCAGGTCGACGCTGGTGATCGAGTTGATCGTATTGATCAGCGACACTGCATCGGCACCGCCGCGATGGGCGGCGCGGGCGGCGACGCGGATGTCGGTGATGTTCGGCGTCAGTTTGACGATCACCGGCAGCGAGCAATAGGTCTTGCACCAGCGCGTGACCTGTTCGACGTACTCCGGCACCTGACCGACCGCCGCCCCCATGCCACGCTCGGGCATGCCGTGCGGGCAGCCGAAATTCAGCTCGATACCGTCAGCGCCGGTGGCTTCCACCAGCGGCAGAATGTGTTTCCACGATTCCTCCACGCACGGCACCATCAGCGAAACGATCAGCGCGCGATCCGGCCAGTCCTTCTTCACCTGAGTGATTTCGCGCAGGTTGATTTCCAGCGAACGGTCGGTGATCAGCTCGATGTTGTTGATGCCCAGCACTTCACGGTTATTGCCGTAGTGCGCCGAGTAACGCGACGACACGTTGACCGCCGCCGGATCCTCTCCGAGGGTTTTCCAGACCACGCCACCCCAGCCCGCTTCGAAGGCGCGGACCACGTTGTAAGCTTTGTCGGTCGGTGGCGCAGAGGCCAGCCAGAAAGGATTCGGCGCTTTGATGCCAGCGAAGACAATCGACAGATCGGCCATTTACGCAGCCTCCACGTTAAGCATCAGTTGAGCATTGATCGCCTCGGCGGCGCGTTTGCCGTGCTGCACGGCTTGCACGGTGAGGTCCTGATCGAGGCTGGTGCAGTCGCCGCCGGCATACACGCCGGGGATGCTGGTGCGCAGGTTTTCATCGACGTAGATGCGTTCGCCCTGACGCTTGAGTTCACGGGCCAACGGGTCGGCGAGGGCGCTGCCGTCGAAGGCCTGACCGATGGCTTTGAAGATCGCATCAGCGGCCAGCTCGAAAGTTTCGCCGGTGGTTTGCAGGCGACCGTCGACAAGATCGGTGCGGGCGAAACGCATGCCGCGCACCTGGCCCTGAGCGTCGAGCAGCACCTCTTCCGGTTGCGCCCAGGTCAGCAGACGTACTTGGTTGGCTTTGGCGATGTCCTGTTCATGACCGGTGGCGCCCATGTCGGCGGCGCCACGGCGATACACCAGATTGACGTCGCGGGCACCGAGGCGGGCCATTTGCACGGCCATGTCGATCGCGGTGTTACCGGCGCCAAGGACGATGCAGCGTTCGGCCAGTGGCAGTTGCGTGAGGTCATCGGCCTGGCGCAATTCGCGAATGTAGTCGGTGGCAGCGAGCAGGCCGGGGGCATCTTCGTGGGCCAAACCGAGTTGCTTGCTTGCGTTGAGGCCGAGGCCGAGGAACACCGCGTCGAACTGCTGATGCAGTTCACTCAGCGTCAGATTCTCGCCGAGCTTGTGCCCGTGACGAATCTCGATGCCGCCGATCTGCAGAAGGAAATCCAGTTCCTTCTGCGCGTAGTCGTCGACCAGTTTGTACTTGGCGATTCCGTATTCATTGAGGCCGCCAGCCTTTTCCCGAGCTTCGAAAATCACCACGTCATGGCCGTGCATGGCGCTGCGATGCGCACAGGACAAACCGGCCGGCCCGGCACCGACCACGGCGATGCGTTTGCCGCTGGCAGCCGCGCGCTGGAACGGGTGCTCGCTGAAGTGCGCGTTGTCCACGGCGTAGCGTTGCAGCAGGCCGATCAGCACCGGCGCGCATTCCTGAGCGTTGTTGCGCACGCAGGCTTGCTGGCAAAGGATTTCCGTCGGACACACCCTCGCGCAACTGCCACCGAGGATGTTCGCCGAGAGGATTTTCTGCGCAGCACCGGGGACGTTGTCCTGATGAATGTTGCGTATGAACGACGGGATGTTGATCTCGCTGGGGCACGCGTTGACGCACGGCGCGTCGTAGCAATACAGGCAGCGCGAGGCTTCCAGATGCGCCTGCCGGGCATTGAGCGGCGGCGCTAAATCGGTGAAATGCCCGGCGAGGGCGGCCGCGCTTTCGTGCGGGTGGGGGAGATGGTTCAGGGTCTCGATCACGGTTTTGTGCCTCACGGTTATTGAGGTTCTCTGCCTCTATCGGGCAGTGGTTTTTGTGGCGTTCGGGATGGCCTCATCGCTGGCAAGCCAGCTCCCACAAGGTTTTGTGAGCACCACAGATCCCTGTGGGAGCTGGCTTGCCAGCGATAGGCCGAAGGCCGCTTTCAGCGTTTCACAGCAGTCGGCTTGTGCCGCTCAGCCCGCTTGCTCAGCAAATCAAACACCGCCGGATACGCCGGCCGTTCGATGTACCGCCCGGCCCCGCGCTCGGCGCGCAGGTCGCCATCGGCCCAGACCACCCGGCCCTGGCTGACGGTATGGCTCGGCACACCGCGCACGGTCTTGCCTTCGAAGATGTTGAAGTCCACCTGCTGATGGTGGGTCTTGGCGGAAATGGTCCGGGTGCCTTGCGGATCCCACAGCACCAAGTCGGCATCGGCACCCACACGAATCGCGCCTTTGCGTGGATACAGGTTGAAGATCTTCGCGGTGTTGGTGGAGGTGAGGGCGACGAAATCCTGCATCGACAAACGCCCGGAGTTAACCCCCTCATCCCAAAGCACTGCCATGCGATCTTCGATACCCGCCGTACCGTTGGGAATCTTGCTGAAGTCATCGCGCCCGGCGGCTTTTTGCTCGGCGCAGAAGCAGCAATGGTCAGTCGCGGTGGTGTGCAGATTGCCATTTTGCAGTCCGTGCCACAGCGCCTCTTGATGACCCCGCGGACGGAACGGCGGGCTCATCACGTAACCGGCAGCGGTCTGCCAGTCCGGGTGTTGATAGACGCTGTCGTCGAGCAGCAAATGCCCGGCGAGGACTTCGCCATAAACCGGTTGGCCCTTGCTGCGCGCATAAGTGATTTCGTCGAGGGCTTCCTTGGTCGAAACGTGCACCAGATACAACGGCGTGCCGATGGTTTCAGCAATACGAATCGCCCGGCTCGCCGCTTCACCTTCAACCTGCGAGGGCCGCGACAGCGGATGCGCCTCCGGCCCGGTGATGCCCTGGGCCATCAACTTGCGTTGCAAGTGATAAACCAGCTCGCCGTTTTCCGCGTGCACGGTCGGCACCGCGCCGAGTTCCAGGCAGCGCTCGAAACTCGCCACCAGCGTGTCGTCGGCGGCCATGATTGCGTTCTTGTAAGCCATGAAATGCTTGAAGCTGTTGATCCCGTGATGGCTGACCAGCTCGGCCATTTCCTCACGCACCTGCTCGCTCCACCAGGTGATTGCGACGTGGAAGCCATAGTCGGAAGCCGACTTTTCCGCCCAGCCGCGCCACTGATGAAAGGCTTCCATCAGCGACTGCTGCGGATTGGGAATCACAAAATCGATGATCGACGTGGTGCCGCCGGCCAGACCGGCCGCCGTGCCGCTATAGAAATCTTCGCTGGCCACGGTGCCCATGAACGGTAGTTGCATGTGC
The DNA here is from genome assembly GCF_054790525.1 of Pseudomonas sp. Mb7. NCBI lineage: Bacteria > Pseudomonadati > Pseudomonadota > Gammaproteobacteria > Pseudomonadales > Pseudomonadaceae > Pseudomonas > Pseudomonas sp. Mb7. The sequence continues at coordinate 3,127,855 of NZ_CP186501.1, read as the reverse complement.
GTGTGCGGATCTATGCCGCCAGGCATCAGGTATTGCCCGCTGCCGTCGAGGACTTCGGCGCCGGCGGGAACATCAAGGTTTTCACCGATGGCTTTGATCACGCCGTCGGCACAATAGACGTCGGCGCGATAACTTTCATCATGGGTAACAACGGTGGCGCCACGGATCAACAGAGACATTCCGAGTTCCTCGCAGGCATTGACCGACTTGTGCCGGTTCTAGATGTTTTATTGATGTACAGCGTTGCAGGTCGTATTCCTGTCAGCGCTGTCAGGAATAGAAGCTAGTCGCAGATTTGCAATAGATCAAGATTATTTTTTATAAGCTTATGACTGTTTTAAGTGTATGAAAAATAAGAATAAAAACTATAAATCACCAAAATGGTGAGGCCGTTCACCATTTTGACGCACTTGACAGGATGGAAATATGAGCAAGATTTCCTATGTGAAATCAGCCGCTTGAAGTTGAGCTGCGGTTGCTCGCTCACGGTGAAAATAAATGCAGTGCACCAGATTGAGTCCTGTCTGTTCGGACAACTTGCCAAGTGTTTAGCCTGAGCACCCAGACAAGTTTCCGCGAACTCATCCGGTGAATAATTAAAACTGATGAATATCAGAAAGTTGCAAAGCGTTTGAAACACCGCCCGATGCGTAAGCGGGGCACCCGGCACGTTTATTGATGCCGCCGCTGACACCATGGCCGGTGCACGAAAGTTGTCAGTTCCTCCGGCCATCGTCCGGTTCGTACCCTCGGGTGCAGCCGCCTGATGAGCAAAAAAATAATCAGAAGAACAGTGGAGCGGCCATGCAACAGATCAGATCGCAAGTGACCGAGCGCGACGGCTTGTTCGAGCTTGAAGCCGGCAGCGACGTCCTCGACAGTCCCCGTTACAACCACGACATGGCACCGACCAAGGTGCGCGAACGTACCTGGAACAAGTGGCACATCACCGCGCTATGGGTCGGCATGTCGATCTGTGTGCCGACTTATACCCTCGGTGGCGTGCTCACGGCGTACTTCGGCTTGAGCGTCGGTGAAGCGCTGCTGGCGATTCTGTTCGCCAACGTCATCGTGCTGATTCCGCTGACACTTAACGCTTTCCCCGGCACCAAGTACGGCATCCCGTTTCCGGTGTTGCTGCGCTCGTCGTTCGGCATTCTCGGCTCCAACGTGCCGTGCCTGATTCGCGCACTGGTGGCGTGTGGCTGGTTCGGCATTCAGACGATGTTTGGCGGGCTGGCGATTCACCTGTTTCTCGGCTCGGTGTTCGAGGGCTGGAAATCCCTCGGCGGCACGGGGGAGGTGATTGGCTTCATGGTGTTCTGGGCGTTGAATCTGTGGGTGGTGATTCGCGGTGCCGAGTCGATCAAGTGGCTGGAAACCTTGTCGGCGCCGCTGTTGGTGGCGGTCGGCATCGGGCTGCTGGTGTGGGCGATGCCCAATGTGTCGATGACCGAGCTGCTGGCGATTCCGGCTAAACGTCCGGAGGGCGCCAGTGTGGTCAGTTACTTCGCCGCCGGGCTGACCGCAATGGTCGGTTTCTGGGCCACGTTGTCGCTGAACATTCCTGACTTCAGCCGTTATGCCAAGAGCCAGAAGGATCAGATCCTCGGGCAGATTTTCGGCCTGCCGCTGACGATGTTTTTGTTTGCATCGCTGGGCGTGATCATGACCGCCGCTTCGGTGAAACTGGTCGGTGTCACCGTCTCCGATCCGGTCACTCTGATCGGTCATATCCAGAGCCCAGTGTGGGTCGCGGTGGCCATGGCGCTGATCATTATCGCCACGTTGTCGACCAACACTGCCGCGAACATCGTCTCACCGACCAACGACTTCCAGAACATCGCACCGAAGGTCATCAACCGCACCAAAGCGGTGTTGCTGACCGGGTTTGTCGGACTGTTGCTGATGGGTCATGAATTGCTGAAAAAACTCGGTTTGATCGTCTCCGATGTCAGCCTGGAAACCGTGTATTCCAACTGGCTGCTGGGTTATTCGAGCCTGCTCGGGCCGATCGCCGGGATCATGGTGGTGGACTATTTCCTGATCAAGAAACAGCAACTGGACCTGGCCGGTTTATACCGCGACGACGTCTATCCGGCGTGGAACTGGGCCGGGTTTCTCGCGTTCGGTGTGCCGGTGGTGCTGACCTTGCTGTCGCTGGGTAGCGATGCGTTCAGCTGGTTCTACAGCTATGGCTGGTTCACCGGCTCGGCGCTGGGCGGGATTATTTATTACGGGTTGTGCGTGATGCGTGCGCAGCCTTCGGTCGTTAAATCAGCGGTGTAAGTGAGGGCCCCATCGCTGGCAAGCCAGCTCCCACAAGGATTGAGTCGTACACAAATTGTGTGTTCAACCCAAAACCTGTGGGAGCTGGCTTGCCAGCGATGTCGGCCTGACAGACACCACAGCAGTATCCATAGGAAAAGCAGCCTGAGGAGATCCCCATGAACGCAGCCGTAGACGTTCTGCAATCAACCCATCAGCACATCAACCGCGACCGCTTATGGGCGTCGCTCATGGAGCTGGCCAAGCTCGGCGCCACGGTCAAGGGCGGTGTCTGTCGCCTGGCCCTGACCGATCTCGACCGCCAGGCCCGCGACCTCTTCGTGCAATGGTGCAAGGACGCCGGATGCAGCGTCACGGTCGATGCCGTCGGCAACATCTTTGCCCGCCGCCCGGGGCGCAATCCCAACCTGCCGCCGGTAATGACCGGCAGCCACATCGACACCCAGCCCACCGGCGGCAAGTTCGACGGATGCTTCGGTGTGCTCGCCGGTGTTGAAGTCCTGCGCACGCTCAACGACCTCGGTGTGGAAACCGAAGCGCCGCTGGAAGTGGTGGTCTGGACCAACGAAGAAGGCTCACGCTTCGCCCCATGCATGATGGGCTCCGGTGTGTTCGCCGAGAAATTCACCCTCGAAGAAACCCTCGCCAAAGTCGATGCCGACGGCGTCACCGTTGGCGAAGCGCTCAACGCGATCGGCTACGCTGGCCCGCGCAAGGTCAGCGGGCATAAGGTCGGCGCCTATTTCGAGGCGCACATCGAACAAGGCCCGATCCTCGAAGACGAACAGAAAACCATCGGCGTGGTGCTCGGTGCTCTGGGGCAGAAGTGGTTCGACCTCAAACTTCGCGGCGTCGAAGCGCATGCCGGCCCGACGCCGATGCACCTGCGCAAAGATGCACTGGTCGGCGCTTCGGTGATCGTCGGCGCCGTCAACCGCGCCGCCCTCGGCCACCAGCCGCATGCCTGCGGCACCGTCGGCTGCCTGCAAGCCTATCCCGGTTCGCGCAACGTCATTCCTGGCGAAGTGCGCATGACCCTCGACTTCCGTCATCTGGAACCGGCGCGTCTGGACTCGATGATCGCTGAAGTAAAGCAAGTCATCAACGCCACCTGCGAAGAACACGGCCTGACTTATGAACTGACCCCGACCGCGGACTTCCCGCCGCTGTACTTCGAAAAAGGCTGTGTGGAAGCGGTGCGCAGCGCAGCAAAAGGGCTTGGCTTGTCGAATATGGACATCGTCAGCGGCGCCGGCCATGACGCGATTTTTCTCGCCGAACTCGGCCCGGCCGGGATGATCTTCGTGCCGTGCGAAGGCGGCATCAGCCACAACGAAATCGAGAACGCCGCGCCGGATGATCTGGCGGCCGGGTGTGCGGTGTTGTTGCGGGCGATGCTGGCGGCTTCGGCGATGGTCGCGGGAGGGCAGCGGGCGGCTTGAAGATGAAAAGATCGCAGCCTTCGGCAACTCCTACAGGGAAACCATAAATCCTGTGTAGGAGCTGCCGGAGGCTGCGATCTTTTCGCTGTCACCACAACGTCATGAAAATGTGCGATTTTGCCGGCCCATGAAAATCATCACCTCCGGCGCGTCCTATCTGGACATCGACGCCTACGCCTGCTGCATCGCTTATGCAGAACTGCTCAATCTGCGAGGCATTCCCGCCCGCGCCATGAGCAGCGCACAACCCAACGCCAGCGTTTCGCACACCGTGCTCGGCTGGGCTGCTGCTTTTGACGATTGCCAGCCGACGCTGGACGATGAGTTTGTCCTGGTCGATGTCTCGGACTATCACCATTTCGACCCGTTGGTGGTGCTCGAACGGGTGGTGGAAGTCATCGATCATCATCCGGGGTACGAGCATTACTGGGCGCAGAAGCTTGGGTCTGCTGCCGATATTCGCCCGATCGGCGCGGCGGCAACTCAGGTTTTTCAGCGCTGGCAGGCGGCCGGTGTGCTGCTGCAGATCAGCGTGCAAAGTGCCGCTTTGCTGGCCACCGCGATTCTCGACAACACGCAGAATTTCACCGGACAGATGACCACGCCAGCGGACATCGAGGCTTACGCCGACCTCGCTTCACGGGCAAAACTGCCGGCAGACTGGCCTCGGCAATATTTTCTCGAGTGCCAGGCCAACATCGAGTCGAACCTTGCCGCTGCATTGGCAGCCGACTCGAAACGGATGAAACCCGAGAGCAACCTGCCATGCTTTTTCGCGCAAATGACTGTTTGGGATGCCGACACCTTGCTGCAAAAGCACCGGCCGATGATCAATTGCTGGATGGCAGAGCAGGGCGATGACTGGCTGCTGAATGTGATCAGTATCCGCGACCGCGAAAGCTGCTTTCTGGCGCCAGCCGAGGTCAGCCAGCAAAAGCTCAATCGCTTGTTGCCACTCGACTGGCAGGGCGGATTGGCCGTGCGGGCACCCTCAATGCTGCGCAAGGAACTATTGAAATTGGCACTGGACGCTGCCAGTCACTGCGCGCCAAACACCATCGTCCAGTAAACCCCTTCGTCACTGCGCGTCTCACTGGCAAACCCGGCGCCGACCTGGGTAAACATCGGATTCATCAGATTGGCGCAGTGCCCAGGGCTGGCCAGCCATCCAGCCATGGCCTTGCCCGGTGAACTCTGTCCGGCAGCAATGTTTTCGCCGATCTGCCGACCGCGATAGCCGGCCGCCCGGGCGCGGTCGGCAGGCAGGTCGCCGTCCGGATCGCGGTGGGCGAAGTAGTTGCCGTAAGCCATGGCTTTGCTGTGCCCCTGCGCGGCTGCGCCCAGTGCTGCGTTCCAGCTCAACGGCCGGGCGGCGGCGAAGCGCTGGCGTCCGCACATCCGTGGCCGGGCGCGCGCGGCGTTTACCTCAGCGAGCAAGGCCTTGCCGACGCTGCGGTTATCGCCGACACGGCTGTCGAGCACCGGTTGCGCCAACACCACTTGCCATTCATTACGCGAACGACTGACACCGATGTCGGCGTAGCTCGCATCCAGCAGCGCGGCGCAGTGTTCGTCTTGCAGCAAGTCGAAGGCCTCTTCGGCGTCCTCGGCCCCAATCACGCGAATACTGCGCACCGCGATGGCGGAATACCCGGACGACTTCAGCGCTTCACGCATGCCACCGGCGTAGCGATAACCGATCGGCAAGGCCAGGTTCGACTTCAGCACCAACGGCGCCAGACGTTGCGCCGGGCGTCGATCGCAGCGCTGCGGATGGGCACGATAGTCGTTGATGGCAGCCACCAGTTGTCGCTCCGCACCGGCATGGGCGGTTTCAGCGAACAGCGGTGAAAGGATCAGCAGGCACAGCGAAACGAAGCGAGACGAACGAACGGCGTGGCGCATGAGACGGGCAGCTCTGAAGGAGGACAGCGCAAAAGTTGAGTGAACCGCAGAAAGCGGCGCGAGTAGGACTGGTCTTTTTCGACTTGGTTCAAGGGGCGGGGAGGGGGTTTATTGTGGGGCGACGACTTGCTGCATGTTTCAGGAAGATTAAGCGTGGTTGGACTGGCCTCATCGCTGGCAAGCCAGCTCCCACAGGGGACGGAGCCGTACACAAAAATTGTGTTCACCGCAAAAACTGTGGGAGCTGGCTTGCCAGCGATAGCGTTCGCCCAGCCAACACAAAAAGCACGGGTGAATCCTCATTAGCGATTCAACAGATCCCCCATCCACTGCAAATACTGCGCACGGTCGGAAATCGAGTTATGCCCTGACTCCGGTACCACTCTGAGCATCGCCACGCCTTGCGGGAAACTTTCCAGCAAACGCTGGGTGCTGGCGCGAGGGATCACCTCGTCGTCACTGGCTGCCAGCAGCAACGTCGGCACGCGGATATGCGCGGCGTACTTGCCGGACTCAAATCGCTCCTTGAGCAACCACTTCACCGGCACCCACGGGTATTGCCGCGCCGCGATTTCTTCAAGGCTGTTGTAAGGCGTCACCAGAATCAAATGTTGCAGCGGCCGCTGACTGGCCAGACGCACCGCGACGCCCGATCCCAGGCTGCGGCCAATGAGCGAAACCTGCGGGTGGCTGGCGTACACCTGATCAAAAAGTGCCAAGGCATCCTCGGCAATCGCCGCTTCCGACGGTGAACCGCCGCTGCCACCGAAACCGCGGTAGTTGAGCAGATACACCGCGTAATCGGGAAACGCCTCGGCAAACTCCGGCAGATTGCGCGACACGTCCTCGGCATTGCCGCCGAAATAGATCAGCGCCCGTGGCCCGACGCGCTCGCGGGTGATCACTGAAACCCGCGCGTCCGGCATCGACAGGATCAGTTGTGAGTCGCTGCCGCTGACGGCATTGGGCTGCGGAAAATAGATCAGCGAGCGCTGAAAAAAGAACAGCGCCGCGCACAGCACCAGGTACACGGCAACGATCAATGCGACGAGTGACATCAGGGTTCGGGACATTCGGCTACTTTTAACGGTGTGTGAAGGATCGCTGTCGCAGTGTAGTTCAGCCCTGCAACCGGGCCGCTCGCACACACAACATGCAACAGATCAACGCAACAGGGGAACCAGCATGAGCCACACTGAGGGTTACTCCCGTCGCCGATTGCTCACGCTGGCTGCCGGGGTTTCGGCGGTCTTCACCTTTGATCGGGCGCTGGCCACAACCACCACGTCCGCGACCACCGGAGGCCAAACCATGCAGACCCGTGCCATCCCGTCCAGTGCCGAGTCGCTGCCAATCGTGGGCCTGGGTACCTATCGCGGCTTTGACGTCGCGCCCGGTGACCCGGCCTATCGGCAATTGCCGGCGGTGCTCGATGAGCTGTTCAAAAAGGGCGGCACGCTGATCGACAGTTCACCGATGTATGGCCGCGCCGAACAGACTGCCGGTGAACTGCTATCGATCCACGAACCGCGTTCGCCAGCATTTCTGGCGACCAAGGTGTGGACGCGCGGGCGCAAGGAAGGCATCGCGCAGATGGAGCAGTCGTTCAGCCTGCTGCGCACCGAACGCATCGACCTGATGCAGATCCACAACCTGCTCGACTGGCAAACCCACCTGCCGACCCTACGTGAATGGAAAGCCCAGGGGCGCATCCGTTACATCGGCATCACCCATTACACACCCTCGGCCTACGACGAAGTCGAAGCGGTGCTGAAGTCCGAGCCACTGGATTTTCTGCAAATCAACTACGCCCTCGATGACCGAGGCGTGGAGAAACGTATTTTGCCTTTGTGCCGCGAACGTGGCGTCGCGGTGATCTGTAATCGGCCGTTCGGTGGCGGGGGACTGCTGGCCCGGCTCAAAGGCAAATCGCTGCCGGGCTGGGTGTCGGATGTGCAGGTCAACAGTTGGCCACAATTGGCGTTGAAGTTTCTGCTCTCGCATTCGGCGGTGACTTGCGTGATCCCGGGCACGGGCAATCCGCGCTATATGGCCGATAACGCCAAGGCCGGGTTCGGGCCGATGCTCACCGATGCGCAGCGGCATCAGTTGATTGCGTTAGCAGCGGGATAATCGATCTCGTAGACGGCGCTCAGCCGCGATAGCGCAACGCCTCCAGCAACAACGCAAACGCCGGCGCAGCCTGACGCCGGCTCGGGTAATACAGGTGATAACCGGAAAATGTCGGGCACCAATCCTCCAGCACTTGCCGCAAACGACCGTCGGCCAGATACGGCGCAACGATGTTTTCCGGGATGTAACTCAGGCCGAAACCGTCCAGCGCAGCGTCGAGCAACGGGTAGACACCGTTCAAGGTGATTTGCCCGGAGACCCGCACTTTCAGGCTTTCGCCATCCTTCTCGAACTCCCAGCTGTACAACCCGCCATTGGTCGGCAGACGCAGGTTGTTGCAGGCGTGGTCGGTCAGGTCGCGGGGCGTTTGCGGCTTGGTGCGTTTGGCAAAATAGGCCGGTGAACCGACCACCGCCATGCGCATGTCGGGGCCGATGCGGGTGGCGATCATGCCTTGCGCGACGTCTTCGCCCAGGCGCACGCCGGCGTCGAAACCCTGGCCGGCGATGTCGACGAAACCATAGTCGCAGCTCACCTCGACGCTGATGTCCGGGTACTGCGGCAGAAAGGATTTGAGCACCGGGCGCAGCAGCCAGTCCAGCGAATGATCGGTGGCGTTGAGGCGGATCTTGCCCGCCGGGGTGTCACGTAGATTGCTCAGTGCCGCCAGTTCCACTTCGATCTCTTCGAAGCGCGGGCCGATGGTTTGCAACAGGTGCTCGCCAGCCTCGGTGGGCGAGACGCTGCGGGTGGTACGGGTCAGCAGACGCAGGCCCAAACGGGCTTCGAGTGCGCGGATGGTATGGCTCAACGCGGACTGCGAGACACCGAGCTTGGCCGCGGCCTTGGTGAAACTGCGCTCGCGGGCCACGGCGAGGAAGGCGAGCAGGTCGGTGGCGTTTTCTCGAAGCATTGATGAGTGTCCTGCATAAGTTTTTTCGAATTCTAGTCGATTATCTGAAGAGTTGACGCCGGTAGAGTGCTGACATTGTTTATCCGGAGGAACCGCCATGAACCCGATTGCCGCTTCTGCATTGACCCTTTCCCTGTTAGCGGGTGAGGTGCAGGCCAATGAAACACCACGAGTGACCGTCACACCGAATGGTTCGCAACCTTCGGCCAAGGGCCCAACGGACTGGTTCACCGGCACTGTGCGGGTCGATGCGCCGTTCAAAGGCACCGAAGCAGCGCGGGTCAGTGGTGCGACGGTGACGTTTGAGCCGGGCGCGCGCACCGCGTGGCATACACATCCGTTGGGACAGACCTTGATCGTCACGGCCGGTTCCGGGTTTGTGCAGGAGTGGGGGCAGCCGGTTCGTGAGATTCGTCCAGGGGATACCGTGTGGATTGCGCCGGGGGCCAAGCATTGGCACGGTGCGGCGCCCGGCACGGCGATGACTCATATCGCGATTGCTGAAGTGCTCGATGGCAAAGTCGCGGATTGGATGGAGCAGGTGATTGATGAGCAATATCCGCGAGCTGACTGAAAGCTGTTGGTAGCGCACTAGCACCCCATGCTGGTGCGCCACCTGATTTCCCTCACCCCAGCCCTCTCCCGGAGGGAGAGGGGGCCGACCGAGGTGTCTTGCGCCATACATCGACCTGAGAGACCGAGTCGATTATGGGTTCACAGCACTTCGACCTGAAAGTGCCGTGTCGATTACGGGTTCACAGCACTTCGACCTGAAAGTGCCGTGTCGATTACGGATTCACAGCACTTCGACCTGAAAGTGCCGTGTCGATTACGGATTCACAGCACTCCGACCTGAAAGTGCCGTGTCGATTACGGATTCACAGCACTCCGACCTGAAAGTGCCGTGTCGATTATGGATTCACAGCAAGACGTTCACGTCGGTGCAGCCCTCAAATATCCCCGGATCGGTCCCCTCTCCCTCTGGGAGAGGGCTAGGGTGAGGGGCTCTTTTCAGGCGTTTAGATCATCTCCGGCAGTGAAGAGAGGATTTTATCGAGGGTGATTGGATACTCCCGCACCCTAGCCCCCGTAGCATTGTAAATAGCATTCGCCACCGCCGCACTGACCCCGCAAATCCCCAACTCACCGACACCCTTGGCCTTCATCGGCGAAGACAGCGGATCGGTCTCATCGAGGAAAATCACCTCCTGATGCGGAATGTCGGCATGCACCGGCACCTCGTACCCGGCCAGATCATGGTTGACGAAAAACCCAAGTTTCTTGTCCACCGCCAACTCTTCCATCAACGCTGCACCGACGCCCATGGTCATCGCACCGATCACCTGACTGCGCGCCGAAGTGGGGTTGAGAATCCGTCCCGCCGCGCACACCGCGAGCATGCGTCGCACGCGTACTTCACCGGTGGCCGCGTCGACGGCGACTTCGACGAAATGTGCGCCGAAGGTCGACTGCTGATACTTCTCGGCCAGATCACCGAACTCGATGCTGTCCTCGCCGACCAGCGCGCCGCCTTCAGCCGCGTTGCGCAATGGCACGCTCTTGCTGCCGACGCGCACCTGACCGTCGATGAATTTGGCCTGGTCCGCCGCCAGCCCCAGTTTGCTCGCCACTGCTTCGCGCAGTTTTACGCACGCGGCATAGACCCCGGAGGTCGAGCAGTTACCGCCGAACTGGCCGCCGGAGCCGGCCGACACGGGGAAGTTCGAGTCACCCAGCCGCACCACCACCGCGTCGAGGCCAACGCCCATCATCTCGGCGGCAGTCTGCGCGATGATCGTATAGCTGCCGGTGCCGATATCGGTCATGTCGGTTTCCACAACAATCTTGCCGTCACGCTCCAAATGAACGCGGGCGCCGGACTTGACCAGCAGGTTGTTGCGAAACGCCGCCGCCACGCCCATGCCGATCAGCCAGCGACCTTCACGACGGCTGCCCGGTTGAGCCTTGCGCTGATCCCAGCCAAATTTCTCGGCCCCGGTCTGCAGGCACTTGATCAATTGCCGCTGGGAAAACGGCCGTTCGGTCTTCACAGGATCGACCTGCGTATCGTTGAGAATGCGGAATTGCACCGGGTCCATCTTCAGTTGCTCGGCCATCTCGTCCATGGCGATTTCCAGCACCATCAACCCCGGTGCTTCACCCGGCGCACGCATGGCGTTGCCTTCGGGCAAATCGAGCGGCGCGAGGCGCATGCTCACGCGACGGTTTTCGGCGGCGTACAGCAACTGGCTCGGTTGTGCGGCGAGTTCGACCTTGCCGTCGGCAAGGTTGCCCGACCAGCCTTCGTGAGCGATGGCGGTGAGCTTGCCGTCCGCCGTGGCGCCCATGCGGATGCGCTGAATTGTCGCCGGACGGTGCGTGGTGTTGTTGGCCATCTGCGGGCGGGCGAGGGCCACCTTCACCGGTCGGCCAGCCATGCGCGCACCGAGGGCGGCAAGAATCGCGTCGGCGCGGATGAACAGCTTGCCGCCGAAACCGCCACCGATATACGGCGAAACCAAACGAACTTTTTCCTTCGGTAGGCCGAGAGTTTTCGCAATGTCGCCGACACTCCACGCGACCATCTGGTTGGAGGTCCACAACGTCAGTTGATCGCCTTTCCACGCTGCCAATGTCGCGTGGGGTTCCATCATCGCGTGGGACTGGTCCGGGGTGGTGTAAGTCTGATCGAACTGCACTGGCGCGGCGGCAAAGGCCTTGTCGAAGTCACCATGATTGACGTCGGGCAACTCGTCTTTCGGCTCGACGCCCAAGTCTTTCACGCTGGCCAGATCGAATTTGCCTTCGGTGGTTTCATAATCGACCTTGACCCGTTGCGCGGCGGCGCGGGCCTGTTCGAAGGTCTCAGCGACGACCAGCGCGACGGCTTGCTGATAATGCTGCACTTCGGGACCGGCGAGCAGGTGGGCGGCGTTGTATTGACCCTTGTCGAGCTTGCCGGCATTCGCGGCGGTGACAATCGCCAGCACGCCCGGCGCGGCTTTCGCCGCGTCCAGATGAATGGCTTTGATCCGCCCTTTGGCGATGGCCGCATCGACCATGACACCGTAGGCCTGATTGGCGGCCGCTTCATGCTGCTCGTAGGCATACGTGGCCTGGCCGCAGGTTTTCAACGGCCCTTCGATGCGCTCGGTGGGTTGGCCGATGACCTTCAACTGGTCGATTGGGTTGGTGGTGGCGGGCGTGTCGAATTTCATGCTTCATCCCTCGCTTGCGCCAACACCGAGCCGAGCGTGCGCTCGACCAGGGTCAGTTTGAACTGGTTGTCGTGGGTCGGCGTGGCGCCGTCGAGCAGGCGTTCGCTGACGGCTTTGGCGCCTTTTGGCAGCAGCGCTTCGGCCGCTTCAACCCGCCACGGTTTCGGCGCGATACCGCCGACCGCAACGCGGCCGCTGCCGTCTTTTTGCAGGATCAGGCCGACCGAGACCAGCGCGAATGCGTAGGACGAACGATCACGCACCTTGTGATAAATGTGGGTGCCGCCGACGGGCGCGGGCAGTGTCACCGAGGTGATGAACTCGCCGGGCGTCAGGCTGGTTTCGATGTTCGGCGTGGTACCGGGCAACTGGTGAAAGTCGGCCATGGCGATGCTGCGGGTGCTGCCGTCGGGTTTCACCGTGTCAATCTGCGCATCGAGGGCACGCATGGCAATTGCCATGTCACTCGGGTGCGTGGCGATGCACGCGTCGCTGACGCCGATGATGCCGAGTTGCCGACTGACCCCGCCAATCGCCGCGCAACCGCTGCCGGGATTGTGTTTGTTGCAGGCTTGATGGGTGTCGTAGAAATACGGGCAGCGCGTGCGTTGCAGCAGGTTGCCGGCGGTGCTCGCCATGTTGCGCAACTGTCCGGAAGCCCCGGCGAGCAAGGCGCGCGAGAGGAGGGCGTAGTCTTTCCGCACGCGCATATCGGCCGCCAGATCGGTGTTGCGCACCAGTGCGCCGATGCGCAAGCCGCCCTCGGGCGTGGCTTCGATCTGATCCAGGCCGAGGTGGTTGACGTCGATCAGGTGCAGCGGGGTTTCGATGTCGAGTTTCATCAAGTCCAGCAGGTTGGTGCCGCCAGCGATGAAGCGTGCGCCTTCGACCTGTGCGGCTTGCGCAGCGGCAGCGGCGGGGGAGTCGGCGCGGCTGTAATTGAACGGTCTCATGCCGGTACCTCCGCGACTTCGGTAATGGCTTCTATGATGTTCGAGTAGGCACCGCAGCGGCAGATATTGCCGCTCATGCGCTCCTGAAACTCTCTGGCGATCAACTGCGGCGCCTCGGTGAGGCTCTCACTGACGTGGCTGGGGATACCGTCGCGGATTTCCTTGATCACTGACACCGCCGAGCAAATCTGCCCCGGTGTGCAATAGCCGCACTGATAGCCGTCGTGCTTGATGAATGCGGCCTGCATCGGGTGCAGATTGTCCGGCATGCCGAGGCCTTCGATGGTGGTGATCTCGCTGCCTTCGTGCATTACCGCCAGGGTCAGGCAAGAGTTGATGCGTCGACCATCGGCGATCACCGTGCAGGCGCCGCACTGGCCGTGGTCGCAGCCTTTTTTGGTGCCGCTCAGGTGCAGGTGCTCGCGCAAGGCATCGAGCAGGGTCGTGCGGGTGTCGACGTCAAGCGCACGCGGCTTGCCGTTGACGTTGATCGTCACTTTGCTCATGGCCGGTTGCTCCAGGTTGGCCGCATAGGCCTTGAGGCTGATAAACGGCGGCATCGCGAAGGCAGTGGCGGTCACGGCGCCGAGGATCAGAAATCCGCGTCGGGAAATCGTCATGGTTCGATTCCTTTTCTCTCTTCATCAGGGCAGCAGGGTCGTGAATGGCCCAAGCGGGCAGCCAGCGTCATCGCCGGTCTCGTTAAGGAGTGACTGCCGGAAAGAGGAAAAGGTTTTGTCGGATTTGCGCTATAGAGTTATGCGCACAGCTCATCAATCTTCTGCCTTACATACATCCCTGTGGGAGCGAGCCTGCTCGCGAAGAGGTCGGCCCAGCCAAAATCTTCATTGCCTGACCGGCCGCTTTCGCGAGCAGGCTCGCTCCCACATTTGAAATGTGTTCGGCCGGACTAATGCCCGCCCACCACCATCGAGGTAAACGGCGCCACATACGCCTGCAACGTCACCAGCCCGCCGACAAGAATTGCCAACACAATCGAGTGGAAGAACACATAGCGCAGAATCTCGCCTTCATGCCCGTACCAACGGGTCGCGGTGGAGGCGACCACGATCGATTGCGCATCGACCATTTTGCCCATCACCCCGCCGGAGCTGTTCGCCGCCGCCATCAGGATCGGACTGATCCCGAGCTGTTCCGACGTTACCCGCTGCAAGCCGCCAAACAACACGTTTGACGCGGTATCCGAACCGGTCAACGCTACACCCAGCCAACCGAGCAACGTGCCAAACATCGGATAGAAAATCCCCGTCGCCGCAAACGCCAGACCCATGGTCGCGTCGAGTCCCGAGTAGCGCGTGAGAAACCCCAGCGCCAGCATCGCCGCAATGGTGATCAACGAAAACCGCACCACCCACAACGTGCGCAGGTACTGCTTGATCAGTTGCGGGATGGAATAGCCCATCAGCAAACCGCCGACAATTGCTGCCAGCAGAATCCCGCTGCCGGTGGCGGTCAGCCAAGTGAATTTGTACACCGCTTCTTCCGCTTTCGGCGCGGCAACCACGGGCGGGACTTTTTCGATTTGCAGGTGCAGGCTGGTGAACGTCACCGCCGGGGCGAAAATCGGGTTGGCCTCGCGCAGCGGTTTGCCAGCGGGATCAAGCTTGGCCGACTGGGTGACCGGATCAATCGCGGGCCGGGTGTCGAACATATTCTTGAAGCCTTGAGTGCCCCAGGCAAAAACGAATACGGTGAGGATGATCCACGGCATCCACGCGCGCATCACCGCCGGGCGCGCCTGATCGCTGAACGCGGCGCTGGCAGTGATTTTTTCTTCCTCGACTTTGGAATTGTCGACGCGCCCCGAAAGCGCTGCCGAGGTGTGAATGGTCGCCGGTTTCCATACCTTCAAAAACAGCGTCAGACAGGCCATGGAAATCAGCGCGGCGATCACGTCCACCAACATTGGGCCGTGGTAGTTCGACACCAGAAATTGCGGGATCGCGAAGCTGACGCCGGCCACCAGAATCGCCGGCCAGATCTCCAGCATCTTGCGCCACCCGGCGAAGGCCCAGATCAGCCAGAACGGCACTAGCACCGAGAAAAACGGCAACTGCCGACCAACCATCATCGACAGTTCCATTTCATCCAGCCCGGTAACTTTGGCCAGCGTGATGATCGGCGTACCGAGTGCGCCGAATGCCACCGGCGCGGTGTTGGCGATCAGCGCCAGACCTGACGCGGCCAACGGCGAAAACCCCAGCCCGATCAGAATCGCCCCGGTCACCGCTACCGGCGTGCCGAACCCCGCCGCACCTTCGAAAAACGCACCGAAGCAGAACGCGATCAGCAACAACTGCAAACGGCGGTCATCGGTGATCCGCGCAAGGGAATCCTGCAGCACTTTGAACGAGCCGTTCTCGGTGGTCAGACGGTGCAGAAAGATGATGTTGAGGACGATCCAGCCGATTGGCAGCAAGCCATTCGCCGCACCGAACAACGCCGCAGAACCGGCCATGCTCGCCGGCATGCCGAAGGCAAAAATCGAAATCAGCAGGGCGGACGCCAGCGCCAGCAGCGCCGCGAGATGCGCCTTGACGTGGAAGAACGCCAGCGCCGCAAGCATCACCACCACCGGTACGGCGGCCATGAGCGTGGAGATCACCGGGTTGCCGAACGGGTCGTAAATTTGCTGCCAGACCATGGTCCACCTCTGCTTGTTGTTATTGAGGGCGCAGATCCATTGCGTGGTGCTTGGTTGCAAGGAGTATAGGTGGCGTTTCGCCGCCGCTCGGTCAGCGCGGGCTGGGCGACAAACGGTCGATAGTGGCCACTGAATCAAAGGCGTTTTGCCCGGTCGTATCTGCGGCTGCGCGCACCGCGTCCTGAAGGCGCGGGCAGCGTCGCCGATTCCGTCGTCAAGACCTTGGTTTTAGGGAAGTGTTGAATGAAGCGTGCAACAACAATACTGCTGACCGTGACCGCCGCCGTATTGCTCGGCGGCTGTGTCGCGGATTTTGATGATGACCACCGCCATGGCCGGCATTACGACCGCGATCATGGCCGCAATTACGACCACGACCGGCGCTGGGACGACCGCGATGATCGTCGCGACGGGCGTCGCTACTACCGCGATCGGGATGATGATTGACTGAGTTCTGCGCGCCCCATTAGTAGAACAGTCGCGCAGACGCGGGGGAGTGGACGCAATGATGGCAATTCAGTAGCATCGCCGTTTTTTTTCCCCTTCTCCCCCAAGGATGATCATGTCTGTGGCTTTGCTGTCGCGCCGTATACCCGTTGTTATCAGTGCAGTTCTGTCGGGCCTGCTGCTGTCGGGGTGCACCCAGTTGGGAACCTATCAGGATTCGGTCGCACCTGATGCCGCTAAGCTGCGCTTTGTCGCCAGCACCGATAACGCGTCGGTGGATTATTACGATGCAGAGCATTGCGATGGCCAGACCACCGGCTTGCTCAACAACCTGTTCATCGTCGACAGTGCGCGCCGGGTGGGCATGAGCGTGGCGCCCCCGGAAAAGGCCAAGAGCTACCTGGAAATCAAGCTGCCGCCCGACAAGGAAATGTACCTGAAGGTCAACACCCAGACCGGTTATGCCGTGTGCGGGTCGGGTTTCAGCTTCAAACCTCAGCGCGATACAGAATATGAGCTGACCTTCGACCTCAAGGGCCGCCAGTGTTCGACGCTGATGCAGCGCGTGCAGCGCATCGATGGCAAGGACGTACGCACGCCGCTCCCGATGAAACGCGAGGGGCTGGCGGCCTGTGCCGGGCGCAACCCGATCTTTCCCAAGCCGCCAGTGCTGCTGCCGGATACGCCGGAGCGGACGGTCATGATCGACCGCATCGTCAATGGCAGCCTCTTCGTGGTGTTGAAGTCCGACGCGAAGACGCGCGCCGCGACGACGTTTACGCCGGAAAAACTCGATTCGCTGGTCAGCGAGCGCAAGGCGAAAATGGGCTTTGAACTGCCAGACGATTACTGGGCGCTGTACCGTCAGAATCTAGACGCCTTCAACATTGAGGGTTCCGCGATTCCCAGCGAGGCGATCACCCGTTCCAGCGACGAGTATCGCAAACGTCTGCGCAGTATCGACGACAAGCGCTTGAAAGAATGGTCTGCCGTCGATGGTACTTCCGGCAAGCGTGGCAATGCGGTGCAGGCCGACATGGAAACCGGCATGATCACGTACTACTTCCAGTCGTCCAAGGAGGTCATGGGCGAAACCGTCATACGCCATCTCGACCGTATGGCCAAAATGGATGCGCAGTACAACGTCTGCTCGCGTTACGCCGAGTGCTGGAAGCGCTGAACGGCGCAATCCTGATGTGAAAAAGCCCGCTGCGCCGATACGGCCAGTGGGCTTTTTTGTGCCTGTTGCAATTAAAAATGAGCGCTCGCCCGGACGCTGGATCGCGCAGGCACAGAGGCCTCGATGTCCAGCAAATGGGTGGCGAGAATGTCGCTCAGAAAACGGAACTGATCGTTGATGCCGACCACTTCATTGTTGAAATGATTCGTGGCGGCGGGCATCAGCAGATCTTCGAAATCTTTGTTGAACACCAGCGCTTGAGCCTTATGCGACACGGCGTGCTGGTCGTAATAGTTGCTGCCGAACACCGGGAAACTCACGGAGAGTGTGACGTGGGTGTGAATCATGTTGTGAACTCCTCGTTGTGTTTCGGATGGGTCAATCGTGCCTTTGATGGGCGGTGGGCGGAAGGCAATCGTGGCGATGGTGAATATCGATGGCAGTGATGGTTAGAGTTTTTGGGGTGTTGCTGATGGCCTTATCGCTGGCAAGCCAGCTCCCACAGGTTCTGAGGCGATCACAAAATCTGCGGCTGCTGGAAATCCTTGTGGGAGCTGGCTTGCCAGCGATGAGGCCGGTACATCCAAAATCAGGCTCAATTGACACACCTATACTCAAATCTGCATCCCACTCATCTCAAGGACACCGCCACCGTGAACTCGCGTGCGCTGCTCGTCGCCGCACTGTTGTTGCTGGCCGGCTGCGCCACTTCGGCGCGGGCGCCGGTGTCAGCGCCGCAAGCCGTGTTTGTCTCGCCGGCCACCTGGCAGCAGATCGACCGGGAAATTGTCAGCGCTTCGCAGCAGTCCACCGAGCAAGTTAAAGTCTTTGCCCGCGGTTCGATGGAACATTGGCGCACTCGCGTCTATCAGCAAACTGAAGAAAATTTCATTCCGTGGTTCAGCAGCTACTGGACCCAGGAATGGCTGTCGATGAAAGTCAGTTGGTACACGATCAATGCCGGCGGTGAGCAAGATGCGTCAGCCAAGCGGCTGGCGGCGTATCTGCTTGAGCAATATCAGGAAAGGGTGCTGGCGCCGGTTGCGGTGGAGATCGATCCGGATGCGATTCTGGGGCAGGCGACGGCGTTCTATGCGCAGTTGATGGCGCAGCAGATGCCGCTCATCGCCCAGCGTCATGGTGTGCCTGTCGCTCAGCTCAACGGGCGTTTGCAGAAAATCCCCGCCATTGCACTGGGCCCGCCGCCAGCGCGCGATGCTTCGTTGTTTCAAGTGATCAGCACGGAACCGTTGAACACCTTGCCGGCCTATGCCGCGTTGATCGACAAGATCCACACTGACGGCGGCGCCAAGGGCATTGCCTCGACCGATGCTGGCATGGCCCCGGTGGCCAAGCGCGCCAGTCAGCGGATGGAAGCGGAAATGGCCCCGCGCGGGGCCGCCAGTGCTGTAGCGGCCGCGGCGGGGAAACTGGCTGGAGGGCTGATCTCGGTCGGTGTCGCCGGCATTCGCGCCATCCTCCAGGCCAATGACCGACCCGACAGCGAAGCGCTGATTCGCACCAGTCTGGGTAGCACCTTCGACAAAGCCTGGCTGAAACTGGTGCAGAGCCCGACGACTGGCGTTATGGCCGGCACGTTGCACCTGGCCGGGCAGGTCGAGCGCAATCTGGATAGGGTTGATGAACCGTCGGTCGGCTTGGGGGGGAATCGTGTCGAATGGCAGCCGCCGCAATCGACCAATCAGCAGATCGAACCCAACGTGCAAGGAGAGTGATCATGGCTTACATCGATATTTTCGTAGCGCCGGTGCCGACCGCCAATCGTGAGCAGTACAAAAAGCACTGTGAAATCGCGGCGAAACTGTTTAAAGAATACGGTGCACAGGATGTGATGCAGTGCTGGGGCGATGACGTGCCGGAGGGCAAGGTCACGTCATTTCCGATGGCGGTCAAACTCAAGGAGGGCGAGACGGTTTCATCCGGCTGGCTGATCTGGCCCGACAAGGCCACTCGGGACGCCGGCATGGGCAAAATTATGGAAGATCCGCGCATGCAACCGGACGTCAATCCGATGGGGTTTGATGGCCAGCGCATGATTTTTGGTGGCTTTAAAAATATCCTCGAACCCTGAAACCAACGTAAATCTTTTGTACGAGTGAGCCTGCTCGCGATCACGGTGGGTCTGTCAATGAAGCATTGAATGTGCGAACGCCATCGCGAGCAGGCTCACTCCTACAGGTATTGTGTTCACTCCGAGGGAGTGATTCTGCAGCTTTTACGGTTGCGGATCTGCTCGTCCGTCGGGCGTTCACGGACGAATTCGAAGCGCGGCTCGCCCTCGCTGTAATGCACCAGCCAGCCCCATTCCAGTTCGCTTTCATCCTGCCCAGGATTGGGCGGCCGGGCCCACCACGGTTCTTTGCTGAGGATCTCGCGCATGGTGGCCTCCGGTTGATGGCAATCCTTGAACTATAGCTTCCTGTCACGAGTCGTCAGATCAGGCTGTGTAGAATCCGGCGGATCACTTTGAACAGGGGAGCAGGGCCATGACCGAAGAAGCGAAGCGACTGTTTTTCGCCCTCGATTGCCCGGCGGTGCAACGCAAGGCAATTGCTCATTGGCGCGGGGAGTTGGGTTTGCGAACCGGTAAGCCGGTGCCGGCGGACAATTTCCACCTGACGCTGCTGTTTCTCGGCGCCGTGCCCTTGGCGCAGATCAACGAAGTCTGCGAGGCCGCCGGACAAGTGCGTACGCCGGGAGAGGCCTTGAGAATTCCGCTTGATCGACTGCAGGTCTGGCATCGCGCCGGGGTGTTGTCGCTCGCCCCCGAGCAGGCCCCGCAGGCGCTGCTGCGGCTGGTCTACGCATTGGAGCAGGCGATGTTGCCTTTTGGTTTTGAAGAGACGCCCCGCGAGTTTCGTCCGCATCTGACCCTCGCCCGAGACTACCGTGCGCCAGAGCCGGAATCCGCCACGCCGCCGGAGTTTTTCTTGCATGCCGAACGCTTTGCCTTGTTCGAATCGCACAAGGGTCGCTATCGCATCCTGCAGGATTGGCCGCTGATTTGAGCGCACAAAAAAAGGCGCCCGAGGGCGCCTGAAATTCACCTTGACCGAGGAAGCCAGGTGAGGCCGTTCATTGCAGGGTGCAGCGGTGGTAAGGCGCTGCGTGAACGGGAAATTTTTACACTGATCGTTCCCACGCTCTGCGTGGGAATGCCTCTTGTGACGCTCCGCGTCACGCTTTGGGACGCAGAGCGTCCCGGACTGCGTACCCACGCGGAGCGTGGGAACGATCATCGGCTCACTTACCGAGTTTCACCCGGGTCCAGCCACGGGTCATGATCCGCTGGGTGGCAATCGGCTGATCCGGCACCGCATACAGCGTCGCCATCACCGCTTGCGACGGGTACGAACCCGGGTCGTTGCGGATCGCTTCATCCACCAATGGCGTCGCCGCCGCATTGGCGTTGCTGTAGCCGTTGCTGTTGGTGATCTCGGCGATGATCTCCGGGCGCATCAGGAAGTCCATGAACAGGTAGGCGTTCTCGACGTTCGCCGCATCGCGGGGGATCGCGACCATGTCGTAGAAGCTGCCGGCGCCTTCTTTGGGAATGCTGTAGTCGATCACCACGTTGTTGCCCGATTCCACCGCGCGAGCCTTGGCCTGCAGCACGTCGCCGGAGTAACCGACCGCCACGCAGATGTTGCCGTTGGCCAGATCCGAGATGTATTTCGAGGAGTGGAAGTACGCCACGTTCGGGCGGATCTTCATGAACAGCGCCTCGGCTTCCTTGATGTGCGCGGTGTCCTTGTCGTTCACCGGGTAGCCCAGGTAGTGCAGGGCGGCCGGGATCATTTCGGTCGGCGAATCGAGGAAACTGATGCCGCAGGCTTTGAGTTTTTCAGCGTTTTCCGGTTTGAACAACAAATCCCATGAATTGGTCGGGGCGTTGGCGCCGAGCACTTCCTTGACCTTGGCCGGATTGAAGCCGATGCCGATCGAGCCCCACATATAAGGGAACGCGTGGGCGTTGTCCGGATCACTGGCGGCGGCGTTTTTCAGCAGCACCGGGTTGAGATTCTTCCAGTTCGGCAGCTTGGATTTGTCCAGCGTCTGATAGACGCCGGCCTTGATCTGCTTGGCCAGGAAACTGTTCGACGGCACGACCAGGTCGTAGCCGGATTTGCCCGCCAGCAAACGCGCCTCGAGGGTTTCGTTGCTGTCGAAGACGTCGTAGGTCACGCGGATGCCGGTCTCGTCCTCGAACTTCTTGACGGTGTCCGGCGCGATGTAATCAGACCAGTTGTAAACACGCAGCACCTTGTCGTTGGCCTGGGCGCCCATGACCATTGCGCCCATTAAGGACAGTGTCAGCAGAGTCCTGCCAAACATTTTCATCGGTACAACTCCATTCTTTTTATTCACGTTACGCAAAGCCCCCTCACCCTAACCCTCTCCCAGGGGGAGAGGGGCTGACCGAGGGGCTGACTACATTTGTGTAGGAGCTGTCGAGTGAAACGAGGCTGCGATCTTTTGATCTTTCACATCAAGATCAGAAGATCGCAGCGTGCCGCAGCTCCTACAGGGTTATGCGGTGGCGGCTTGTTGCGGTTGCTGCCACGACTCGTTTGCGGTCTGATCCATCGCTTCCTGAATTGCCCGCTTGCGATTGGCTTCTGCCTTGCGGCCGAAGTACCAGACCAGGAAGGTCACCAGCGACACCGCCAGCAGAATCAGGCTGGCCACGGCGTTGATCTCAGGCTTCACGCCCAGACGCACCGCCGAGAACACTTCCATCGGCAACGTGGTCGAACCCGGGCCGGAAACGAAGCTCGCCAACACCAGGTCATCCAGCGACAAGGCGAACGACATCATGCCGCCCGCCGCCAGCGACGGCGCGATCATTGGAATGGTGATCAGGAAAAACACCTTGAACGGTTTCGCGCCGAGATCCATCGCCGCTTCTTCGATCGACAGATCCAGTTCCCGCAAGCGCGCGGAGACTACCACCGCGACATAAGCGGCACAAAACGTGGTGTGGGCGATCCAGATCGTGACGATGCCACGCTCCTGCGGCCAGCCGATCAACTGCGCCATGGCCACGAACAGCAGCAACAGCGACAGACCGGTGATCACTTCAGGCATCACCAACGGCGCGGTGACCAGACCACCGAACAGCGTGCGACCCTTGAAGCGCGTGACGCGGGTCAGCACGAAAGCGGCGAGGGTGCCCAGCGCCACGGCAGCAATCGCGGTGTAGCAGGCGATTTCCAGCGAGCGCACCACCGAGCCCATCAGTTGCGTGTTGTCGAGCAGGCCGACGTACCACTTCACCGACCAGCCGCCCCATACCGTCACCAGTTTCGAGGCGTTGAACGAGTAGATCACCAGAATCAGCATCGGCAGATAAATGAACAGCAGGCCGAAGATCAGCATGAACTTGGAAAAACCGAAGCGTTTCATCCCCGTGCCTCCATCTCTTTGGCCTGGCTGCGGTTGAACAGCAGAATCGGCACAATCAGGATCAACAGCATCACCACCGCCAGCGCAGACGCCACGGGCCAGTCGCGGTTATTGAAGAACTCTTGCCACAGCACGCGACCGATCATCAGGGTCTCCGGGCCACCCAACAGTTCGGGAATCACGAACTCACCGACCACCGGAATGAACACCAGCATGCAGCCGGCAATAATCCCGTTCTTGGCCAGCGGCACGGTGATTTTCCAGAAGTTGTTGAAGTTGCTCGAACCCAGGTCCTGCGCGGCTTCCAGCAAGCTGCCGTCGTGCTTCACCAGGTTGGCGTACAGCGGCAACACCATGAACGGCAGGTAGGCGTAGACCACGCCGATATACACGGCCGTGTTGGTGTTGAGGATCTCGATCGGGTGGTCGGTGAGCCCCGTCCACATCAGAAACCCGTTGAGCAAACCGTTGTTGCTGAGGATGCCCATCCATGCGTAAACGCGGATCAGGATCGCGGTCCAAGTAGGCATCATGATCAACAGCAGCAGGACGTTTTGCGTTTCCTTGCCGGTCTTGGTGATCGCGTAGGCCATCGGGAAACCGATCAGCAGACACATCAGCGTGCTCAGCGCCGCGACCTTCAGCGAACCGAGGTAGGCCGACAGGTACAGCTCGTCTTCGCCGAGCATGGTGTAGTTGCCGATGTTGAGCATCAGCTGGAATTTCTGTTCGGCGTAGGTGTAGATCTCCGAGTACGGCGGGATCGACAGCGCGGCTTCCGAGAAACTGATCTTCATCACCAGGAAGAACGGCAACATGAAGAACAGGAACAGCCAGATGAACGGAATGCCGATCACCAGTTTTCGCCCGCTGGGCACCAGGCGCAGGAATTGCTGATTGAAGGTTTTCATGAGCGCAGTACCACGCCGCTGTCGTCTTCCCACCAGACGTAGACCTTGTCGTCCCAGGTCGGGCGCGCGCCACGGCGTTCGGCGTTGGCCATGAACGACTGGACGATTTTGCCGCCGGGCAATTCGACGTAGAACACCGAGTGACCGCCGAGGTAGGCGATGTCATGCACCTTGCCTTCGGACCAGTTGTAGCGGAACTCGGGTTGGGTGGTGCTGACGAGCATTTTTTCCGGACGGATCGCGTAGGTGACCGACTTGTCCTGCACTGAAGTGCTGACGCCGTGACCGACGTAGATCTTCTGCTGCAAGTCCGGGCTGTGGATGATCGCGTGACCTTCAAGGTCTTCCACCACGGTGCCATCGAAGGCGTTCACGTTGCCGATGAATTCGCAGACCATGCGGCTGACCGGGGCTTCGTAGATGTCGACGGGGCTGCCGATTTGCGCGATCCAGCCCAGGTGCATGATCGCGATGCGCTCAGCCATGGTCATGGCCTCTTCCTGGTCGTGGGTGACCATCACGCAGGTCACGCCGACGCGTTCGATGATCTGCACCAGTTCCAGTTGCATCTGCGAACGCAGCTTTTTGTCCAGCGCACCCATTGGCTCGTCGAGCAGCAACAGCTTCGGACGCTTGGCCAGCGAGCGGGCGAGGGCGACGCGCTGACGCTGACCGCCGGACAACTGGTGCGGGCGGCGTTTGGCGTATTGAGTCATATGCACCAGACGCAGCATTTCATCGACACGGGCATCGATTTCACTGGCCGGCAAACGGTCCTGCTTGAGGCCGAAGGCGATGTTCTGCGCGACGGTCATGTGTGGGAACAGCGCGTAGGACTGGAACATCATGTTGATCGGCCGCTCGTACGGCGGCATGTCAGTGATGTCCACGCCGTCGAGCAGAATCCGCCCTTCGGTCGGCCGCTCGAAACCGGCGAGCATGCGCAGCAGGGTCGATTTGCCCGAACCGGAGCCGCCGAGCAAGGCGAAGATTTCGCCCTGATGGATCTCCAGGGACACATCGTCCACTGCCACGGTTTCGTCGAACTTCTTGGTGACACGATCGACTTTCACCAGCACCTTTTTCGGTTGCTGATGACCTTCAAGTGCCTTCCTGTAAGTGCTGGAGGCGTTTGCCATGTGAAACTCCCAACAGGTTTCGTTCGCCGGGCCAATGTGGCCGGGCTTAAGTGGATTGCAAGCCTGTAAGCGCAATCTCAGTCATTACACATCCCCTGTAGGAGTGAGCCTGCTCGCGATGAGGCCATGTCAGTCGACATCTCTGTTGACTGGTCTATTGCTATCGCGAGCAGGCTCACTCCTACAGGGGAATTGCGCATGCCTGACTGACCTTGCACTGCCGAGGGCTTGTTCGGCGCCGCCGTCCTGGCTGCCTGGGTCGTACTTGTTGTTATTACGGGTGTTGTTGTTCACGAATGACGGATGCGCAAAGGCACACCCGACGTCCGTGGGGGCAGTAAATCGTTGTGACCTTTGGGGTGTGTCAGCGCTGGTTGCGCCGCGCCGCCCGTTGCCGACAAGCCGCGCCGAATGCCTGGAAAATCTTCAGGTAGTTCGGGTTATCGAGCACTTGCCATTCCGGGTGCCATTGCACGCCGAGGGCGAAGGTCGGGCTGTGCTCG
Source organism: Pseudomonas sp. Mb7 (assembly GCF_054790525.1). Lineage (NCBI taxonomy): Bacteria > Pseudomonadati > Pseudomonadota > Gammaproteobacteria > Pseudomonadales > Pseudomonadaceae > Pseudomonas > Pseudomonas sp. Mb7. The sequence continues at coordinate 3,102,730 of NZ_CP186501.1, read as the reverse complement.
ACCGAGATCGCCTCGATCAAGCCGTCCGGCGCCACCGCTTCGGCACGCAAGCCGGGAGCGAGGCGATCAATGCCCTGGCTGTGAATCGAGTTGACCTGGAACTCGCCGGGCAATCCCAGCGCCTCGAACACGCCGCCAGCAAGCACGGTCACCGCGTGAGCCGGCGCGTATTGCACGGCCACATCAGGGCTATCGGCTTCACGGTGATCAAGCATGCCTGGCAGCTCATGCACCTTCTGATGCAGGCTGCCGCCGAACGCCACGTTCATTTCCTGGAAGCCCCGGCAAATGCCGAGCACCGGAACGCCCGCCGCGATGGCTGCACGTAATAAAGGAAGGGTGGTGGCATCCCGCGCCGGATCATGATCCGTGCCGGGTTCGCTGGCCGGGCCTTGATAGTGGAAGGGCTCCACGTTCGAGGGCGAGCCGGTCAGCAGCAGACCGTCGAGTTGACCGAGCAGGTCTTCGATTTCAGTCAGCTTGCCAAGGGAAGGAATGACCACTGGCAGCCCGTTAGCGCCAACGCTGACAGCACGTACGTACTTGTCGCCGCTGATGTGATAGGGGTGCAGGCCAATCTGTTTGACGCAGGCAGTAACGCCGATCAATGGCTTGAATGCCATTTTTATTCACCTCGAAGTTTGACACTTGAACGAGCTTTTCCGGAGCTTAGCCTCGTTGATTTTAATTAACAACTGCCATGTAAAAAATTCTAAACGCCGTTCATCAAATCTTCATGATTCTCGGGCCTGTGGCGCCTGTATTGGCACGCAAGTGTTAAAAAAAGCCCGAAAAATAAACCCTGAACGGCCATCTGTTCGCTATTGACTTCACTTTGCCGTTCGGGTTGACTGGCTCGGCGAAACAGCAGTGAACATAATAATTAACAGCTAAATAGGTGCATCATGTCGGTCCCTCTGCGTACCGTTCAACTCAACGAAGCAAACGCATTCCTTAAGAAATATCCTGAGGTTTTGTACGTCGACCTTCTGATTGCGGATATGAACGGTGTGGTGCGCGGCAAGCGTATCGAACGCACCAGTCTTCATAAGGTTTACGAGAAAGGCATCAACCTGCCGGCCTCGCTTTTCGCGCTCGACATCAACGGCTCCACGGTGGAAAGCACCGGTCTGGGTCTGGATATCGGCGACGCTGACCGCATCTGCTACCCGATCCCCGGCACCCTGAGTATCGAGCCGTGGCAGAAGCGCCCAACCGCACAACTTCTAATGACCATGCACGAGATCGAAGGCCAGCCGTTCTTCGCCGACCCGCGTGAAGTGCTGGCCAACGTCGTGCGCAAATTCGACGACCTCGGCCTGACCATCTGCGCGGCATTCGAACTCGAGTTCTATCTGATCGACCAGGACAACGTGAACGGTCGTCCGCAATCGCCACGTTCGCCGGTGTCCGGCAAGCGTCCGGTGTCGACTCAGGTGTACCTGATCGACGACCTCGACGAATACGTCGATTGCCTGCAAGACATCCTCGAAGGCGCGAAAGAGCAGGGCATCCCGGCTGACGCGATCGTCAAGGAAAGCGCCCCGGCGCAGTTCGAAGTCAACCTGCATCACGTCTCCGACCCGATCAAGGCGTGCGACTACGCCGTCCTGCTCAAGCGTCTGGTGAAGAACATCGCCTACGACCATGAGATGGACACCACCTTCATGGCCAAGCCGTATCCGGGCCAGGCGGGCAATGGTCTGCACGTGCACATTTCGATCCTGGACAAAGAGGGCAACAACATCTTTGCCAGCGAGGATCCCGAGCAGAACGCCGCGCTGCGCCACGCGATCGGCGGTGTGCTGGAGACCCTGCCTGCGCAAATGGCGTTCCTCTGCCCGAACGTCAACTCGTACCGCCGCTTCGGCGCGCAGTTCTACGTACCGAACTCGCCGAGTTGGGGTATCGATAACCGCACCGTTGCGGTTCGTGTGCCAACCGGGTCGGCCGATGCTGTGCGTATCGAGCATCGCGTCGCCGGTGCTGACGCCAACCCGTACTTGCTGATGGCTTCGGTGCTGGCCGGTATTCACCACGGTCTGACCAATCAGATCGAGCCGGGCGCCCCGGTGGAAGGCAACAGCTACGAGCAGAACGAACAGAGCCTGCCGAACAACCTGCGCGACGCACTGCGCGAACTGGACGACAGCGAAGTCATGGCCCGCTACATCGACCCGATGTACATCGACGTGTTTGTTGCGTGCAAGGAAAGTGAGCTGGCCGAGTTTGAGAACTCGATTTCTGACCTTGAGTACAACTGGTATCTGCATACGGTGTGATTGGCTGAGGCCCTCAAAAGCTGAAGAGCCCCTCACCCTAACCCTCCCGAAACGTCGGACCGCCCGGAGGGAGAGGGGACTGATTCGGGGATGCTCGGGGAATCCGCCGACCTGAACGATTTTTGCCGAATCTATATTCGACTCGGTCGTTCAGGTCGGTGTATCTCCCAAGACAACTCGGTCGGTCCCCTCTACCCCCGGGAGAGGGCTAGGGTGAGGGCAGCCATCTCAAACCAGACACAACACCCCGACACCCCCAATCCCCCCCTTGTCGAGCCACAACAATGACAACGACCCGCAACGACTGGGAACAACGCTTCCAGTCCCTGACCATCGAAGCCCGCGCGTTCATCAACGGTGAATACCGCCCGGCCATCAGTGGCGACACGTTTGAATGCCTGAGCCCCGTCGACGGGCGTTACCTCGCCTCCGTGGCCAGCACCGATGAAGCCGACGCCAACCTCGCCGTTGAAGTCGCGCGTCAGTCTTTTGAATCCGGCGCGTGGGCGAAAAAAGCCCCGGCCGAGCGCAAGCGCATCCTGATTCGCTTCGCCGATCTGATCCTGCAGAACCAGGAAGAGCTGGCGCTGCTGGAAACCCTCGACATGGGTAAACCGATCAGCGATTCGATGAGCATCGACATCCCGGCGACCGCCAACGCGATCCGCTGGAGCGCCGAAGCCATCGACAAGATCTACGACGAAGTCGCCGCCACACCCCACGACCAACTCGGCCTCGTCACTCGCGAGCCGTCGGGCGTCGTTGCGGCGATCGTGCCGTGGAACTTCCCGCTGATCATGGCCAGTTGGAAGTTCGCGCCGGCACTGGCAGCAGGCAACTCGTTCATCCTCAAGCCTTCGGAAAAATCGCCGCTGACGGCGATCCGCATTGCTCAGCTTGCGCTGGATGCCGGCATTCCGAAAGGCGTGTTCAACGTGCTGCCAGGCTTCGGCCACACTGTCGGCAAGGCGCTGGCGTTGCACATGGACGTCGACGTGCTGGCCTTCACTGGCTCGACGGCGATTGCCAAGCAACTGATGATTTATGCCGGGCAAAGCAACATGAAACGCGTCTGGCTCGAAGCCGGGGGCAAGAGCCCGAACGTGGTGTTTGCCGACGCACCGGACTTGCGCGCGGCAGCACAAGCAGCGGCCGGCGCCATTGCCTTCAACCAGGGCGAAGTTTGCACCGCCGGTTCGCGCTTGCTGGTCGAGCGTTCGATCCGCGAGCAGTTCATTCCGCTGTTGGTGGAAGCGCTGCAAGCGTGGAAACCGGGTCATTCACTGGATCCTGCCACCACCGTCGGTGCCGTGGTCGATCAGCGTCAACTCGACAACGTGCTGCGCTACATCAGCATCGGTCGCGAGCAGGGCGCCGAGCTGATTGCTGGCGGTCAACGCACCCTTGAAGAAACTGGCGGCCTCTATGTGCAACCGGCGCTGTTCGACGGCGTGACCAACGCGATGACCATCGCCCAGGAAGAAATCTTCGGCCCAGTGCTGTCGCTGATCACCTTCGACACCGCCGAAGAAGCGCTGCGGATCGCCAACGACAGCATCTTCGGCCTCGCCGCCGGCGTGTGGACCAGCAACCTGAGCAAGGCGCATACCTTCGCCCGTGGCCTGCGTGCCGGCAGCGTCTGGGTCAACCAGTACGACGGCGGCGACATGACCGCACCGTTCGGTGGTTTCAAGCAGTCGGGCAACGGTCGCGATAAATCGCTGCACGCGTTCGACAAGTACACCGAGCTGAAAGCGACCTGGATCAAGCTCTGACTCTATTACAGCGGTGGTCGCCTTTGATTGGCGGCCCTCGGAGAAACGTATGAAACAGCAACACGTAAACAGCTACTACGCCGCCACTCGCAATGAAGTCATCGACTTTCCGGTTCTGGAAGAGTCGGTCGAGTGCGACGTCTGCATCATCGGCGCTGGCTACACCGGCCTGTCTTCGGCGCTGTTCCTCACCGAAGCCGGCTACAAAGTGACGGTGCTGGAAGCGGCGAAAGTCGGCTACGGCGCGAGCGGTCGCAACGGCGGTCAACTGGTCAACTCCTACAGCCGCGACGTCGACGTGATCGAAGAGCGCTACGGCGACAAGACTGCAGAAATTCTCGGCAGCATGATCTTCGAAGGCGCCGACATCATCCGTTCGCGCATCAAGGAATACGACATCCAATGCGACTACCGCCCGGGCGGTATCTTCGCAGCGATGAACAAGAAACAACTCAACGGTCTGGCCGAGCAGAAGCGCGGCTGGGAGCGTTATGGCAACCGCAATCTGAAGATGCTCGACGCGGCTGAGATTCGTCGTGAAGTCGGCTCCGATGCTTACGTCGGTGGTCTGCTCGATATGCAGGGCGGCCACGTGCATCCGCTGAATCTGGCGCTCGGTGAAGCGGCTGCGATCACGCGTTTGGGCGGCAAGATTTACGAGCAATCAGCGGCTGTAGAAATCAAATACGGCGAGCCTAACGTCGTGCGCACCGCCAAAGGCCAGGTCCGCGCCAAGTACCTGCTGATCGCCGGCAACGCTTATCTGCCGCAAGGTCTCGACAACCGCGTGACCGCGAAAAGCATGCCGTGCGGTTCGCAGATCGTCGTCACCGAGCCGTTGACCGAAAAGCAGGCGCGCAGCCTGATCACCAACAACTACTGCGTCGAAGACTGTAACTATCTGCTGGATTACTACCGCCTCACCGCCGACAACCGTCTGCTTTACGGCGGCGGTGTGGTTTACGGCGCGCGGGAACCGGACGACATCGAACAACTGATCCGCCCGAAGATCCTCAAGACCTTCCCGCAGCTCAAAGACGTCAAGATCGACTACCGCTGGACCGGCAACTTCCTGCTGACCATGTCACGCATGCCGCAATTCGGCCGCATCGAAAAGAACGCCTACTACATGCAAGGCTACAGCGGCCACGGCGTCACCTGCTCGCACCTGGCCGGCAAACTGATCTCGGAAATGATCCGTGGCGACGCCGAACGTTTCGACGCTTTCGCGTCCTTGCCGCACATGCCAATGCTCGGCGGCCGCACCTTCTCCGCGCCACTGACCGCCCTCGGTGCTGTCTACTACTCACTGCGCGACCGTTTCGGCATCTAAGTTACCTCCCCGGCGGCGGCCCCCAAGACCCCGCCGGTTTTTTACCTGATACACCAAATATCAAAATGTAGGAGTGAGCCTGCTCGCGATGAGGCCAGCCCAGCCACCATCCCTCCCACAGAAACACCACAAACCCTGTGTGAGCGAGCTTGCTCGCGAAGGCGGTTATCCAGTCAAAAATAATGGTGAATGTGCCGCCCAATCGCGAGCAGGCTCACTCCTACAGGTCCGTATTACCAAGGCCAGAGGGACTTTTATCCCTCCGTCCATCGAACCTGCTGAGCAACACCGGCAAACGTGATTTAATAGCCGCCTTTCACGGTTCCGGGACACGGGAGCAACGTGATCCGCGCCCTCGGCGCGTCACCCGCCACCCACCCCCATCGCCCTTAAGTCGTTCTCACATAAGGCAGTCATGGATACGGGTTCTCGACTCAAACTAGTACGCGAAAGCTACAAACTCTCCCAGCGTGAGCTGGCCCGGCGTAGCGGCGTGACCAATGCCACCATCTCCCTGATCGAACAGAATCGCGTCAGCCCCTCCGTCAGCTCACTGAAAAAGCTGCTCGAAGGCATACCGATGTCCCTGGCCGACTTCTTCACCTTCGACCAACCCCCGCGCGAACACCAATACGTCTTCCGCGCCAACGAACAACCCGACCTCGGCCGCCACGGCCTGCGCCTGCTGCTGATCGGCGCCTCCGTACCCAGCCGCCAGATGCGCCTGCTGCGCGAGCAATACGCACCGGGCGCGAGTTCCGGGGAAGAGCCGATTGTGCATGCTGAGGGCGAGGAGTGTGGGTTGGTGACGCGGGGCACGGTTGAGTTGACCGTGGATGGGTCGGTGAGTGTGTTGAATGCGGGGGATGGGTATTACTTTCCGACGACGTTGCCGCATAAGTTTCGGAATATCGGGGCGGATGAGGCTGAGATAATTAGTGCGAATACGCCGGCGAATTTTTGAAATGAGGATTTTGTTCGACATTCGGAACAGCTGATACCGAGAAAAACCGCAGACAATGCGGTTTTTTTGTGCCTTTTATTTTTGTGTCTCTAATTCGCTAGGGTGTTTTTCAGGTGATGTTTTTGTGCCATCATTCGGTTCGGCGGATCTAGCGTGTGTTGAATGAGTCTTGACGTTTTCGCCGGTTTTAGCATTTGGCAGCTACGCATTTTTGCCTGGTGTTAACGGGTTTCGAATGCTAGTCGAGCGTTTAGGTTGTAGCCTGATTAAGTTTTATCTAATTAATGGAATGGTTGAGGTCATGTATGAAAGGGAGTTTTATAAAAGATTTTGTAGCGTTAGACATGGCGCTTTTTACAGAGTCAAAGGAACCTGTCGCAGATTGGTTGATTAATGAAATTGATTTTTGGAAAGACGTAACTTCTCGTGCTTATCCTGGTGGTGGTGTCGCGCAGGCTGATGTTCCAGAGATTGTTGAGTACTTACACGACTTGCATAGGATCAGGGAGGATCTGGATGCAGCCAACGGCAGTCTAAAGGTTCTTGGCCACAGGATTAAAGAGGCTAATGTGACTCGAAGATTGCCTTGTTTTGATGAGGTTTTGTCTGGCGACTTTAAGTCCGCAGTAGTAAGTGGCGAAGCACTCAAAATGGGTCTATTCGTTTATAGGTCATCGATGAGTGCCTCAGCTGTCGCTTTGGAAGACTTTTATAAAAGTTGGAAGAGTAGTCTGGCAGATGAAATAAAATCAACCAAGGAGTCAACATTTTCCGAGTTGAATAATTACCAAAAGTCTGTAAACGATCAATCTGATATGTATCTCAAGGCAATTAAAGAGGATGGGGATGCGAAGGTTAAGTTGATTCGTGAGACTGCGGAAAATGCTAAAATCGCCGCTGTCGAAGAAATAGAAAATTATGCAAGTACAGTTACCGATAGCGTTATCTCAAATGAGCCTGTAAGGTTTTGGGATGAAAAAAGAAAGCATCACCGGTTCAGGGCGTTGATGTTTTCAGGAGGGGCTGGTGTTTTGATAGTGTCGGTGGTTTCCTTGTTAGGTGTCCTCCTTCATATGACTTATTCATCAGATAAGGTTGAGAAAGTTGATTTTTTGAACATTACTCTGCCAGATCATTATCTTGTTGCTCTTGCCGTTCTTTTGGGGTCCGTAGGTGTATGGGTGCTAAGAGTTATCCTAAAGCTGATGATGACTAATCTGAATCTTGAAAGTGAAGCATATGCGAAATTGACTGCAATTAAGACTTATGTGGCCCTCAGTAAGTCGAAGTTGAGTGATGATACAGTTAATGGGTTTCACAAATCACTATTACAGTCTGGAGCTGCAGACTTTTCGGTTGAGGGAACATCGCCAGAGTTGGTAAAAATTGTGGAGCTGATCCTGAAAAAGCAAGAGAAGCCGTAACAGTTTTTCGGAGTTGGAAATTTCCAAGGGCTGTTTTTAACGCGCAAGTGCGGTTAATGCAGCCCTTGAGAAATTAGAGCCATTCTAGATAACACTCATGTGCGTTTTTTATTCTTGTTTCTTACGTCATTAGACCTGCATCAAACCCCCGCTGCTCAATCACCCGAAACACATCACTCACATCCTGCACCATAATCCTGGCGATGTTGGTCACGGTGTTTATGTCCTGCTCGGCATGGTCGGGGAGGCGGATGCAGGCCATGAGGTCGAGGTATTTGAGGACGGCGTTGAGGCGTTCGGCGGCGCAGGCGTGAAGGTCGCGTAGTGGAGCGTTGGCGTCGATAAGGAGGACGGGGTGGTCGGTGGCGGGGTGGGACATTTCTGCGTAGTGGTGAAGCGGTTTATCACTTGTCATAAGTAAACTTCCTCGTACCTGGGAGAGAAGCTACTGCCATTCGCTGCGAGTCGAAGGGTGGTAGCCATGTGCGGGTTCGCAGACCGAGGATACGAGGAACCCGGCAGACCCGAAGGTCTCCCACACACAGCCACCATTGAGCGGATTTCGGGCGCTAGTGCGACCGCCACCGCTTTTAGGGGGCGCTAGGTTACTACACGTATCGTCAGGGCTGCGAAACCCTGGTGCTGAATTTGCTCAGCGACAACCCCACTCTAGGCATCAATTTCACCAGCCACAACCAACCTGTAGGACGTAAAATCCGTACCCGTGGCGAGGGCGCTTGCTCCCGCTCGGCGACACATCCGTCGTAATCCGGGGCGTGCGGTATATCTGAGAGAAACGGACTATCCGGTTTTGGCGCAGCTTCGCAGCCCAGCGGGAGCAAGCTCTCTCGCCACACGGGGTGTTTTCCTACGAAGTTTTCAGACGTCGAAATTGCGCGAGCCTTTTGGGCGATAACCATTCGTCCGCCACACCGCACCTTCGCCGCACACCTTCTTCCAATGCTGTAACTCCCCACACAAAGGAAGAGGCACCATGCAGAACCATAAAATCGCGGTGTTTACCCTCGCGGTGTTTACCCTCGCGGCGTTGCTGTCCGGCAGTTCGCTGTACGCGATCGCGGCTGGCGAAACGCCGACTCCGACAGCGAACGACGGCAACAGCCAGACTCGTGAACCGGCGTCTCCAGCCACCAATGCCGACCCGGATGCCGATTCGCTGCCCAAGGGTGGTGATGGTGGCAAGACCGACAATGGGCCGGTGCCTTCTGCCTCCAAACCCAGCCCTGCGGGTCAACCGTCCGGTAGCAGCAGTGGTGGTAATGGCGGTGGTTAACGGAAATCGCGCACTAAAAAGCCCGGTTTTTTAAGCCGGGCTTTTCTTTGTCTGTCGCAAGCGTGGATATCAGTCGTTTACTTCGTTTTCCAATGCCCGCCGCCATTCTCACAATCAATCCGCGCCTGCGCCAAATGTTCCACGTCGTAGTAATACGTGGTCACTTGTGCGTTGTCGGGGATGTTTAGGGCTTTGGCGTTTTTGTCTTTGCTGGTTGAGTGCGGGTTGGCCAGGGATTCCTGGGTGATCGTGGCGATACACGTGGCCTGGTAGTGATCGGCGCAATGTTCAACCTTGGTTTTTGTGCTGTTGAGCATGTCTTTGCTTTCGTTGCTGCACGACCAGTCGATGGAGTTGACGGGCATGCCTTCGTATTCATAACAACTGTGGGTTTCCACCGCTGGTACCGAGGCGCTGGAGGATTGGGTCTGGACGTCGCAGCCTTCGGCCATGACGCAGGTGGGGATGATGGCGAAGGTGGCGATCAGAAGCAGGAAGCGAATGTTCATCGGGGTTTCCTCTTCAATGGCGCCGTGTCTGATCGGTGATTTGGCGCTAATACAGATTCGAGATTCTGTGGAGGAGGGAGGTTCCATCGGGTTTTTGATTTGCTCCCGTCGCGTACACTGCGAAACAATCAGAAACATTAGCGCCCAAGGAATGGAGCATCACCATGATGGTCATCGGTAGCCGCAACAACGCTCCCACGACGCAACACAAAACCCACGACGTCTACATTTTCAGCATCGACCTGTCCCGGCCGGCCACGCCTTTGTGTTTCGAGCAGTCAATAGGTGGCGGGCATGCCGAGCAGGGCGGTGCGCGATGGTTGGCGCTGGATGAGCTGGACGCCTGGCCCGGCGATTGGCGTGAGCATCTGAACAAGGCTGATTGTGCCTGGGTTGCCGAATTGATCGATGCTCATCCGAAAGCCGATCAGGCTACCTTGGTGTCGTTGATTCTTCAGCGTCATTCCGGGCCTGCGGAGCCAGTCGGACGATTGAAAGCAATCGGCAACTGGCTCAAACGCAACATCCATGTCGGCGGCCGCTACGGCGTCTAACCCTCGGAGACTCCCATGACCCAGACCCTCGAACGCGCTATCGCCATTGCCGCCACGGCTCATGCCGGGCAGGTCGACAAGGGCGGTGCACCGTACATTCTGCATCCGTTGAAAGTCATGTTGCGCATGAGCACGCAGGAAGAACGCATCGTCGCCGTGCTGCACGATGTGGTTGAGGATTGCGGTATCAGTCTCGATGACTTGCGCAAGGAAGGTTTCAGCGAGGAAGTTTTGAGCGCTATCGAATCCGTGACCAAAGTGCCGGGCGAGTCCTATGAAGACTTCGTCGACCGCGCCGCGCAGAACCCGATCGGTCGGGTGGTGAAATTGGCGGATCTGGAAGAGAACAGCGACCTGTCGCGGATTGCCTCGCCGAGTTGGGAGGACCTCGAACGAATCGAAAAATACCGCCGGGCGATTGGCCGGTTGCGCGGCTGAAAACGAATACATCCCCTGTAGGAGCTGCCGAAGGCTGCGATCTTTTGATCTTGCTTTTAAAAACAAAAGTCAAAAGATCGCAGCCTTCGGCAGCTCCTACACGGGTTGTGGTGTGTCAGGTAAAAAGCCAGGAAGGCGACTATGAAATCCATTCTCTGTTTGTTGATGGCTGCCGGTTTCGGCGCGCTGTTGCAGTTCGAAGGCGTACCCCATGGCCTGCTGTTGGGTTCGATTGTCGTTACCGCATTGTTTGCCAGCAAAACTGGTATCGCGCCGGCAACTCCTTATGGACTGGGCTACATCCAGGTCACGCTGGGCATCGCCACCGGGCTGATGTTCGAAGCGTGGGACCGCGAGACGGCCTCGACGATGTTGCCGAGCCTCGGCGTGTTGCTGATTTGCCTGGCAGTGCAGATCGCATTGGCCGGATGGTGGCTGACGCGCGGTGCAGGCTGGAACCGCACTGATGCGCTGTTGGCGGTTTATCCCGGTGCGCTGGCCGCAGTGTTCGATCTACTCGAGTCGGAAAAGGCGTCGAGCAAGGTCATCATCGTGCATCTGATGCGCTTGCTGCTCATCACGGTGTTGGTGAGTTTCTTGATTCCCGGTCAAGCCGCTGCCGTGGCGGTTGCCGATGGTGATCCTTTAACGACAGGCATGGCACTGACCGCGTTTTCGGTGATCGCGTTGAGCGTGCTGCTCGGGCGCTTACTGCTGGTGATCGGTGTACCGGCGCCGTTCATGCTCACGGCGATCATCATTACGGCGGTGTTTGTGAAATCGGGATGGTTGCACGGGTTTCACATGCCAGACTGGAGTTTGAATCTTGCGGCGCTGATTCTCGGCGTGCGGATCGGCTCACGGTTTCAAGGTCTCGGCTTCGCGGAGCTGACGCGTCACGGCCGCACCGCGTTGGTCTCGGTTGGTTTGATGATCGTGGTCGCGGCGGTGTTTGCTGAAGTCGCGGCACGCTGGTTGGGCAGCGATCCGCTGTCGCTATGGCTGGCGTATATGCCGGGGGCGATTGAGACGATTGCGATTGTCGCGTTTGGTGGCGGGCTGAATGTGGTGTTTATTCTGACTCACCATCTGAGCCGGATGGTGTTGCTGCATTTCGCGCCGGCGTTGTTGGTGCAGGTGCGTCGGGCGCGCGAAGAAGCCTGACCGGAGCCACTGATGCCTGCATGTTGCGGTGTGTCAGTTAGATCCGTCCCCCTCACCCCAGCCCTCTCCCCCAAGGGGGCGAGGGGGAAGGGAGCCGATTGTGGGCTGTTCAAAACTTGAGTTCGGCTCGATATACCAGGTCGGCGTAGCTCGAAAAAACAACTCGGTCAGTCCCCTCTCCCTCTGGGAGAGGGCGGCGCTAGCGGATGTGTGATTGGAAGCCTTCGCTATCCGGTGCGATATCGCTCTTCAACGTCAAAGCAGGAATTTCGTATTCGCCGCCATTCTGCTGCCGAAACCCAATCGGCCGTGCACTCCACAACTCATCCAGCCGCCGCCCCAGCTCATCACAAGTCTCGGCATACCGCGCCGCATCCATCCGACTAGTCCGATACACCACAAACGGTGGCACTACTTCAAAACCGGGGTAGTACAAAATCCCGTGTTGAATCGGAAACAACAAATCATCAATCGGCCCGTTAATCCCGCGCGGTGCGTAGTGCGATTCCCAGCCACCGGTGGTGACCATCAACATCGCCCGTTTGCCTTGCATTTTCCCTTCGCCATAACGCTCGCCCCAACGACTGTCGGAGTGTTCGCCAACACCGTAGGCAAAACCGTAGGCGTACACCCGATCGACCCAGCCTTTGAGAATCGCCGGCATGGTGAACCACCACAATGGAAACTGCAGGATCAGCGCGTCAGCCCATAGCAGTTTCTCCTGCTCACGGGCGATGTCGGCAGCCTGAGTGCCTTCGGCGTAGGCGACTTTCGAGTCGAGGGAGGCGTGGAACGGTTTCGTCGCGTCGCGCTGCGGGGCGTCGTCGGCGTCGAGGGTGGCCTTCCAGTTCATCGCGTAGAGGTCGGAGACCTGCACGGTGTGGCCGGCGGCTTGCAGGCGCTGGACGCTGAAGTCGCGCAGCGAGCCGTTGAGGGACGTCGGTTCTGGGTGCGCGTAAACGAGTAAGACATTCATGTTGAAGCTCCGTTAGCTGAGTAACAGCAGGATCGGCGTTCAACAGGTATATTGGAAATGAATGTCTGATATGTCTGGTATAGCCATGAATAATTTGAGACGACTGGATATCAATCTACTGCTGACCCTCGATGTGTTGCTGTCGGAGCACAACGTCACCCGCGCGGCACAACGGCTGAACCTGTCGCAGCCGTCTGTGAGCGTGCATCTGGCCAAGTTGCGCGACATCTTTGGTGATCCGCTGCTGTTGCCCGGGCCGCGTGGTATGCGCCCGACGGCGCGCGCCGATGAACTGCGTGAACCGTTGCGCGAAGCGTTGGAGGCGTTGGCGAGGGCGGTGGCGCCGGCCAGTGCGTTCGACCCGGCGCAGGCGACGCACACCTGGAAAATCGCCGCGACCGATTACGGCGAGACGACGGTGGTGCTGCCGGCGCTGAACGGCTTGCGCGTACAGGCGCCGGGCACGCGGCTGGCGGTGGTCGATCTGACCCCGGCGCATTTGGTCAAACAGGCCGAGCAGGGTGTATTTGATCTGGCGCTGCACATCAGCGAAGACGCTCCGCCGGAGTTGTATCGGCGACCACTGTTCACTGAGCGTTATGTGTTGGCCGGCCGTATCGGCCATCCGGGATTGAAGTCTGCACCCACACGCAAGCAATTCTGCGCGCTGGAACACGTCATGGTGTCGCGCGAGGGCGGGGGCTTTTTCGGGGTGACCGATCGGGCGTTGGCCGATGTCGGGCTGATGCGCAAAGTGGTGTTGTCGGTGCCGCACTTTCTGATGGCGATGTCGGTGTTGGCCAGCACCGATCTGGTGGCGATGCTGCCGTCACGCCTGGTGCGTGGCAACCCGGCCTTGCAAGTGGTCGACGCGCCGCTGGAAGTACCCGGTTACGAGATGGCGATGTTCTGGGGCGAGCGTTCGCACCGCGATCCGGCGCACAAATGGTTGCGCGAGCAATTGCTGGCTTCGGTCTGAGGCCTTAGGCGTGACCCAGGGCAATCGCAAATGACACGACGATCATGCACGCAAACGCAAAATTGAGATTCATGAGGTGTTCATCCTGAGCCTTTTAGAGTGGGGCCATTCTGAACAGGTTGAAAGTAAAGAAAAAATTCGCCTTGTTGATTCCAATGATCGAAACAATTGATACCCCGTCGGTTTGTGTTCGTGCAAGGCTTTCGCTAATCTCGCGAAACCTGCAATTACAAGCACAAACAGGCACAACCATGCACGATCATTCCGCGGCTGAACTACCATCCCTGCGCCGGCAGAAAATCCTCTTGCTCCTCGAACGTGACGGTAAAGTTATGGCGTCCGAGTTGAGTCAGCACTTCGCAGTCTCCGAAGACACCATCCGCCGCGACCTCGCCGAACTGGACAACGCCGGGCTGGTGCAACGCGTGCACGGCGGGGCGCTGCCGCGTCCGAAAGACTCCGGCAAGGACTATTTCACCCGGCTGGACGAGACGGATGAGGTGAAAATCCGCCTGGCGCAACGGGCGGCGCAGGAGATTGAAGACGGGCAGATTGTGCTGTTCGATTCCGGCTCGACCACGTTGCAGGTGGCGCGCTCGTTGCGTGCAGATATCAGTATCACGGCAGTGACGGCTTCACCGATGACGGCGATTGCGCTCTCGGAATTCAAGGGGGTGAAGGTGATTCTCGCCGGCGGCCAGTTGAACCCGCGGACGATGGCGGCGGGAGGGCATGAGGCGCTGCGGCTGCTGGCGGGGATCAAGGCAGATCTGGCGATTACCGGGGTGTGCGCGATTCATCCGGAGATGGGGATTACCTCGCTGCATTTCGATGAAGTGCCGGTGAAGCAGGCGATGCTGGAGGGCGCGACCCGGGTGATTGCGGTGACTTCGGCGGACAAGTTGGGAGCGGTGGAGCCGTTTGTGGTGGCGCCGTGTACGCGCCTGCATACGCTGATTACCGAGCGGCATGTGGCGTCGGGGAGTGTCGAGGATTACCGGCGGTTGGGGATTGTGGTCGAGCAGTTGGCGGATTGAAGTTTTGTAGTGGGGCTGATGGCCTCATCGCTGGCAAGCCAGCTCCCACAGGTTTTTGCGGTGTACATGAAATTTGGGTACGCCACGGACACTGTGGGAGCTGGCTTGCCAGCGATGGGGTCAGCAGGATCAACACAGGCTTAGCGAAGTCGCTCAAGCATCTGGTAATACCACATCCCCGCCGCCAGCAACGGGTTACCCAACAAATCCCCCATCGGCACGCGAATGTGCTGGCACTGGGCAAACGTGTCGAACTGCTCCATCTGCCCAGTGATCGCCCGGCTCATGATTTCGCCCATGATGTGCGTCGTCGCGATGCCGTGCCCCGAGTAGCCCTGGCAGTACCAGACGTTGTCCGAGAGCTTGCCCAGTTGCGGAATGCGGTTGATCACGATGCCCATCGCGCAGCTCCACTGGTAATCGATCTGCACGCCTTTGAGCGCCGGGAAGGTTTGCTCGATGCACGGGCGCAGTTCGGCGGCGATGTCCCGTGAATCCTTGCCGCTGTAGTTTGCACCGCCACCGAACAGCAAGCGGCCGTCGGCGGTGAGGCGGTAGTAGTCGAGCACGAAACGGCAGTCGTACACTGCGAGGTCTTCGGGGTTGATCTGTTTTGCCAGATCGCCCAGTGGCGCGGTGGTGACGATGCCGCCCATGGCCGGGAAAATCTTGCCCTTGAGCTGCCCCGGTTCGAGCTTGTGATAGACGTCGCCGGCGAGCATCACCTGCTTGGCGTCGATCTGGCCGTGGGCGGTTCTTACGCCAGGCGAAGCGCCGTGAATGATCTCCAGCACTTCGCTGTTTTCGAAGATCAGTGCCCCGAGACTTTCCGCCGCCCGCGCTTCACCGATGCACAGGTTGAGCGGGTGCAGATGCATGTTGCGGGTGTTCTTGATTGCGCCGTGGTACAGGTCGCTTTGCAGCAGATCACGTACCTGACTGCGGTCGAGCAGGCTGACCTCATCGCCCAATCCGCGACGCACGGCTTCTTCATAATCCTTACGCAAATCAGTCATGTGGCTGGGTTTGTACGCAGCGTGTAAGTGGCCGTGTTTGAGATCGCATTGAATGCCGTACTTGTCGACGCGTTGCTGGATGATTTCATGTCCGCGCCAGCGCAGGTGCCAGATGAAATCATCGACCTCGCCGCCGAGTTTCGCGCGCATCTGTTTGCGCATCGCACCATCGCCGGAAAGGCTGCCGGTGACTTGTCCGCCGTTGCGCCCGGTGGCGCCCCAGCCGATCTTGTGGCTTTCGACGATGGCGACTTTCAGGCCTTTTTCGGCGAGTTCGACAGCGGTGGCGACGCCGGTGAAGCCGCCGCCGATGATCACCACGTCGACCTTGTGCCGGCCTTGCAGGGTCGGGTAGTTGGTGTCTTGGTTAAGGGTGGCGGTGTAGTAGGAATTGCAGCGTTCGGTCATGTCAGTGTCCACACGAATTCTTAGGTTGTACGCGCTCCCCTGTAGGAGTGAGCCTGCTCGCGATGAGGCCATGTCAGACACATTATTGCTGAATGACACACCGCTATCGCGAGCAGGCTCACTCCTACAGGGGGTAGGGGTGAGTCTTCAGGCCTCGGTGAGATACCAGCGCCAATCCTGCTCACCCACCTCGGCCATGAACTGCCGGTATTCGGCACGTTTCACCGCCAGATACACCCCGAGAAATTCCTGCCCCAAGGCATCCCGTGCCCACACCGAATTCTCCAGCGCCTGCAGCGACGTCAGCCAATCCGTCGGCAGCAATTCCTTCGCCTGCGCATAGCCATTGCCTTCAACCGGTGCACCCGGATCAAGGTCTTCACGAATGCCGCGATGAATCCCGGCAAGGATCGCCGCTGCCGCCAGATACGGGTTGGCATCGGCGCCGCAGATGCGGTGTTCGATGTGCCGGGTATTGGCCGGGCCGCCGGGAACACGCAGGCTGACGGTGCGGTTGTCGACGCCCCAGGTTGGCGCCAACGGTGCATAGCTATTGGCCTGGAAGCGCCGGTACGAGTTGGCGTTCGGGCAGAACAGCAGCAACGAATCGAGTAGCGAGGCGAGCATGCCGCCAATCGCCGTACGCAGCAGCGGGGTGCCGGCCGGGTCTTCCGAGGCAAAGAGGTTACGTCCCTCGCCATCGGCCAGACTCACATGCATGTGCATGCCGGTGCCGGCCAGATCATCGAACGGCTTGGCCATGAACGTTGCCTGCATGCCGTGCTTATGGGCGATGGCTTTGACCAGACGTTTGTAGCGCACGGCTTGGTCCATCGCCTCCAGCGCATCGCCATGTTCAAGGGTGATTTCCACCTGACCCGGCGCGTATTCGGAGATCGCCGTGCGCGCCGGAATGCCGTGCAGTTTGCAGGCGCTGTAGAGGTCGGCGAGGAACGGTTCGATCTGCTCCAGTTCGCGCAAACCGTAGACTTGGGTGTGTCGCGGTCGACCGCCGTCCGCGTCCAGTGCCGGTTGCGGGCGGCCGTTGTGATCGCGTTTGGCATCGAGCAAGTAGAACTCCAGTTCGCAGGCCATCACCGGGTGATAACCCTCGGCCTTGAGCCCGTCGATAACCTTGATCAGCAAGTGTCGCGGGTCGGCGATGCTCGCGGGCATGCCCTCGGTCGGATGCATGCTGACCTGCACGGCGGCGGTCGGAATCTTGCGCCATGGCAGGCGTACCAGACTGCCTTCCAGCGGATAGGCACGGCAGTCGATGTCGCCGACATCCCAGACCAGGCCGGAGTTTTCGACGTCTTCACCCTGTACGGTCAGGCCGAGGATGGTGCTGGGTAGCGGCCGACCGCTTTGGTACACGGCAAGCAGTTCTTCGCGGTGCAACAGCTTGCCGCGCGGCACGCCGTTGGCGTCGAGGATAAACAGCTCGATCATGTCGATATCGGGGTTCTGTTCAAGGAACAGGCGTGCGTCTTCAATAGCTGCGAATTTCATAACGATCACTCACGATGGCGCCGCACAGGCGCGCAGATTCGGGCCGGGCACGACGCGACAAAAAGGCGTAGGTGTCCTGGCAGGGATATCAAGAAGTAGGGGACTGTCGCGGTTCTTTAACGGACGCGATCAGACAGACCGGGCGATATCCGGCGGGCGTGCGGAGTGACGCAGCTTGGAACGGCGCAGGGCCATGGGGAGATTGACGATACGATTCATACGCCGCCCCTGTGAGAGAGGGCGCGCAGGGTAGAGACGTTCAACGATTCTGGTTGTTGTAGTGACGTACTCATAACGCGTGTTTCCGTTGGCGGAAAACGTCGGTGGCGGGCTGAGCCGCCGACCGGTGTGCCCGGATAGTAAGGGGGAATTCGCGGGCGTGTAAACGGGAGATTCGCGGGCCAAAGTTCAGCGCATCAGGTGAAAGCCCAGCCCGGCGAGGGCGCAAACGATCAACACACTGATCACGCCGCGTTTGAAAACGAACAAAGCCAATGCTGCCGCCACCGCCAGCATCAGCGAAAACACATCCAGCGCCCCAGCAAAACCGTTTGGCCACAACACGTGATAGGCGAAAAAACACGCCAGATTGACAATCACCCCGACCACGGCAGCGGTGATCGCCGTCAGCGGTGCGGTGAACTTCAGTTCGTTGTGCGTCGATTCCACCAACGGCCCGCCGGCGAGGATGAACAGAAACGAGGGCAGGAAGGTGAACCAGGTCACCAACGTTGCCGCCAGCGCCCCGGCGGCAAAGGCATGTTCGGGGCCGAACGCCGGTTGCACGTAGGCACCGACGAAACCGACAAACGCCACCACCATGATCAGCGGGCCCGGGGTGGTTTCGCCGAGGGCGAGGCCGTCGATCATCTGCGTTGCCGTCAACCAGCCGTAATGCCCGACGGCGCCCTGATAGACGTAAGGCAGCACCGCGTAAGCGCCGCCAAAGGTAAGCAGCGCAGCTTTGGTGAAGAACCAGGCCATTTGCGTGAACGTGCCGTCCCAGTCAAATAGTGCAGTCAGTATCGCCATGGGCAAACACCACAGCGCGGCGCCGACCGACAGCAGCCGCAGCAACCTCGCAAGGCTGAAACGGGCATGTTCGGGGGCCGGTGTATCGTCGTCGATCAACGCCGGGCCGAAGGATTTCTCGCTGTTGCGCGCGCCGCCGTTGCTGAATCGTTGCGGCGCGAATCGTCCGCCCAGATAGCCGATCAGCGCGGCCCCGAGGACGATCAAAGGGAAGGGCACATTGAAGGCGAAAATCGCCACAAACGACGCCCCGGCAATCGCCCATAGCCAGGCATTCTTCAGGGCGCGCGAGCCGATGCGATGCGCAGCGTGCAACACAATTGCGGTGATTGCCGGTTTGATCCCGTAAAACACTCCGGCCACCGCCGGCACGTCACCGAACGCGACGTACAGCCACGACAAGCCAATCAGAATGAACAACGACGGCAGCACAAACAACGCACCGGCGATGACACCGCCCCAGGTGCGATGCAGCAGCCAGCCGATGTACGTCGCCAATTGCTGAGCCTCGGGGCCAGGCAGCAACATGCAGTAGTTGAGCGCGTGCAGAAAACGCTTTTCAGAGATCCAGCGTCGGCGCTCGACCAACTCCTGATGCATGATCGCGATCTGCCCGGCCGGGCCGCCGAAACCGATGCAGCCGAGTTTCAGCCAGAAGCGCCAGGCCTGGCGCAGGGTGACGGGATCGGGGCGGGGCAGGTTGTTCGGCGCTGTGCTCAAGCGAGACTCCGGGTTGAATCCTGGCGGAGCGGCTATCTAATCAGACTTTCAACCCTCACCCCAGCCCTCTCCCGAAGGGAGAGGGAGCCGACCGAGGTGTCTGGTGTTATCCATCGACCTGGAAGATCGAGTCGATTATGGATTGGGTCTTCAGCCAGACGCCTGAGGGCGAGCGGCCGGCCAGCTACTCAGAGAGAGATAGCGTACCGAGGTAATTTGCGTTTCACATCGACCTTGAAAGGTTTGGTCGGTCATGGATTCACCACAATTCCTTCACGTCGGCGTACTTCTGCAATATCCCCCAATCAGTCCCCTCTCCCTTGGGGAGAGGGCTAGGGTGAGGGGCTTTTGCTTTTCAGGCGTGCGCCAGACTCCTGCGCAACGCCGCACCTCGATCACTCGCGCGCGCCTCGACCCGATGCACAATCTGCAGTCCTAACAGCGGCCGTCTTCGCGAGCCTGCTCGCGAAGACGGCCTGACATTCAACACCATTTATTCGGTAGAAACCTCTACCCCAAACAACTTCCGCGCCTCGGCAAAACACTTCTCGGCAATCGCCGAGCGCGGTTCGGTCTTGCGCATCACCAGGCCCAGCGGCGCGAGCACGCTGGCATCCGGCAACTGCATGAACGACAGGTGCTCGATCGGCTCTTCCAGGCCACTGTCCAGCGGCATGATCGCGCAGCAGAAGCCTTGGTGAATCGCCTGCAATAGCTGATAGGTTGAGTCGCTTTCCATGATCGGCTGCGGACTGAGTCCACGGCTGCGGAAGCTCAAGTCGATGGATTTACGGTAATGCATGCCGGCGGTGATCATCCCCAGCGGCAGTTCGGCGGCGTCTTCCCAGCTCATTTGCGAGCCTTCGAACTGGAAGTGGCGGTTGTCGTAGAGCAGACCGACACGGGTTTCGCCGATCTCGAAAAACTCGAAATAGTTCGGGTTGACGTGATCCAAATAGCACACGCCCAGATCGAGCTGATTGTTGCCCAGCCGGGCGATGATCTCGTCAGAACTGAGCGACGATAGACTGAACTTCAACTCCGGATACGTCCCCGACAAACCCTGAATGTAATTGACCGGGTTGAAGCTGCTCAGCGGCACCAGGCCCAGACGCAAGCTACCCACCAGTTGCCCGCGACACGCCGCCGCTTCGGCGAACAAACCGTCATGGGCCGCGAGCAAGGTGCGTGCCCACGCCAATACGCGCTCGCCGGCCTGGGTGAAATCTTCAAAACGCTGGCCACGGTTGACCAGCACCAGATCCAGCTCGTCTTCCAGATTGCGCAGGCGCATCGACAACGTCGGTTGGGTGATGTGGCAGCGGGCGGCGGCCTGGCCGAAGTGTCGGGTTTCGTCCAGCGCGATCAGGAACTTGAGTTGTTTGATGTCCACGATGGCACCTGCTTGATGGGGATTTTTTGATTGAGTAGTGACGCAGATGCGCGGGGCGCACGAAAAGCGCAGGTTGCGACGATCTCATCTGAACAGTTGTTCGTCCAATCAGAAGTGCTTGAAGGACTATCGATCAGCTCTATAAGGCCCGGTTTTACTGGCATGCAACAACGTGAAAGGCACCGATAGAGGCGGTCGATAATGTGGTTGGCCGGAGTGATTAGACACTGCTCATAAGTGGCACTTAGGCTGCTCGGCAATGTTGATTAAATGCTGCCGGAGAACTGCCATGAGCGCAAAAGCCGATGCCCTGTTTGTCCCCCTGAATATTGCCGTGCTGACGGTCAGCGATACTCGCGATTACGCCAGCGATACCTCCGGCCAGTTGCTCGTCAGTCGTTTGCTGGAAGCCGGGCACACCTTGAGCGAGCGCAACTTGCTCAAGGATGATCTGTACAAGATCCGCGCGCAGGTCGCCCAGTGGATCGCCGACGAAGGTATTCAGGTCGTGCTGATCACTGGTGGCACCGGATTTACCGGTCGCGACAGCACGCCGGAAGCGGTGGCCTGTCTGTTCGATAAACACATTGACGGCTTCGGCGAACTGTTCCGGGCGATTTCGATTCTGGATATCGGTACGTCCACCGTGCAAAGCCGTGCGCTGGCCGGGCTGTCGAACGGCACGTTGGTGTGCTGCCTGCCCGGTTCGACCGGCGCCTGTCGCACCGCGTGGGAAGGCATTCTTGCCGAACAACTGGATAACCGTCATCGCCCGTGCAACTTCGTCCCGCACCTGAAAGCCGTGCAAGCCTGTGGGCCACGCGGATGAGCAAGGCACCGCTGATGCCGGTCGAGGACGCTCTCGACCAATTGCTCGGCATGGCCAATGAGCAACGTCTGGCCGACAGCGAACTGCTGGCGCTCGACGATGCGCGTGGGCGGGTGCTGGCCAGTGATCTGGTGGCGACACTCGACTTGCCGCCGTGGCCGAACAGCGCCATGGACGGTTACGCGCTCAATCTCACCGATCTGCACCGACAGCCGCTGAAGGTCTCGCAAAAGGTTTACGCCGGGCAGGCGCCGGACACGTTGCTGCCCGGCACCTGCGCACGGATTTTTACCGGCGCACCGCTGCCGCCTGGCGCTACCTGCGTCGAGATGCAGGAGAACGTCGAAGTGCTGGAGGACAGCCGCGTGTGCTTCTTGCAGCCACTGAAAGCGGGGCAGAACATCCGCGCGCAAGGTCAGGAAAATCGCGTCGGCGACATCCTGCTGCGCGCCGGCAAACGCCTTGGACCGTTCGAACTGGCGGTCGCCGCCGGGCAAGGGCTGGCGCAACTGCACGTGGTGCGTCGCCCGCGTGTGGCGCTGCTGTCGACCGGTGATGAACTGGTCGAGCCGGGTCAGCCGTTGCGCCCCGGCAGTATCTACAACAGCAACCGCGTATTGCTCGGCCACTGGTTGCGGGAGCTGGGCTGCGAAGTGATCGACGCCGGCATCCTCCCGGATCGACCGGCGCAGACGCGGCTCAAACTTGAGCAACTGCAAGTGAGCGCTGATCTGATTCTGACTACGGGTGGCGTGTCTGCCGGTGATGCCGATTGCCTCGGACAGGTACTACGCGACAACGGCAAACCGCTGTTGTGGAAACTGGCGATCAAGCCTGGCAAACCGCTGACGGTCGGGCATTTCGGCACGGTGCCGGTAATAGGTTTGCCGGGCAACCCGACCTCGGCGCTGGTGACGTTCGGGTTGTTGGCACGGCCGTATCTGCTGCGCATACAAGGCGTGGAAGATCTCATGCCGCTGAGCTTCACAGTCAACGCGGGTTTCGATTGGCACAAGGCTGGCGGCCGTCGTGAATACCTGCGGGTGAAGCTGGAAGCGGGGCGAGCGGTGCTC
The DNA here is from genome assembly GCF_054790525.1 of Pseudomonas sp. Mb7. NCBI lineage: Bacteria > Pseudomonadati > Pseudomonadota > Gammaproteobacteria > Pseudomonadales > Pseudomonadaceae > Pseudomonas > Pseudomonas sp. Mb7. The sequence goes on along the minus strand of NZ_CP186501.1, from coordinate 3,080,018 downwards.
TATCCGAATCAAAGCTCCGGCGTCCTGCTCGGCGCGACCTGGGCCGATGGCCTGGTGGAAATCCCCGAGAACAGCACGCACAACCTCGGCGACCCGCTGCGCTTTATTCCCTTCAACGAACTGTTCTGACCTCAACACCAATCAAAACTGTGGGAGCTGGCTTGCCAGCGATGGTGGCAGGTCAGTTGGCGTTGATGTTGGCTGATACGGCCTCATCGCTGGCAAGCCAGCTCCCACAATGATTTGAGGTGATGCTTGATGTTGAGGATGTACACAGAACCTGTGGGAGCTGGCTTGCCAGCGATGGCGGCAGGTCAGTTGGCGTTGATGTTGGCTGATAAGGCCTCATCGCTGGCAAGCCAGCTCCCACAATGATTTGAGGTGATGCTTGATGTTGAGGATGTACACAGAACCTGTGGGAGCTGGCTTGCCAGCGATGGCGGCAGGTCAGTTGGCATTGACGTTGGCTGATACGGCCTCTTCGCTGGCAAGCCAGCTCCCACAATGATTTGAGGTGATGCTTGATGTTGAGGATGTACACAGAACCTGTGGGAGCTGGCTTGCCAGCGATGGCGGCAGGTCAGTTGGCGTTGATGTTGGCTGATACGGCCTCATCGCTGGCAAGCCAGCTCCCACAATGATTTGAGGTGATGCTTGATGTTGAGGATGTACACAGAACCTGTGGGAGCTGGCTTGCCAGCGATGGCGGCAGGTCAGTTGGCGTTGATGTTGGCTGATACGGCCTCTTCGCGAGCAGGCTCGCTCCCACAGGGTTTTGAGGTGTCTGGAGAGCTAAGGATCAGCTCAGCACATAGTCCACAGGCTTCAGCGCCGGGGGGACTTCTGCGCCAAGCTCAGCGAGGATATCGCGTTCGATGGTGCGCACCAGCGCATCGGTCGGCAGGTCGTTTTCATCGCGGCCGAAGGGGTCTTCCAGTTCATCGGCAATCGCATCCAGGCCAAAGAACGTGTAGCTGACAATCGCCGTGAACAACGGTGTCAGCCAGCCCAGCGGTTCGGCCATGGCGAACGGCAGCAGGATGCAGAACAAGTAAATCGTCCGGTGTAGCAACAGCGTGTAAGGAAACGGCAGCGGCGTGGTCTTGATCCTTTCGCACACCGCTTGCGCCTGGGTCAGGCTGGTCAGGTGATTGGCCAGCAGCATGTAGCGCCACTCAGTCAGTTCACCGTTCTGATGCAGATCGGAACACTGCTGGCCGACCGTTTGCAAAATGCGCCCGCTGTAATCCGGCGTCTGCGGATCAGGTTTGGGAATGATCCATTGGCTGCTGGCGTCCGCTTCGCTTTCTTTACGCAGCCGCGCATTCAACGCATGAGCAAAGCCACACAGATTAAGCAGCAACGGCTTGCGTTCAGCCGATTCACGAATCACATGGGTTTCGCGAATCACCGAGCGAATGTGCACGATCACCTCGCCCCAGGCTTTACGAGCTTCATACCAACGGTCATAGCAGGCGTTGTTGCGAAAACTCATGAAGATCGACAGCGACAAACCGAGCAAGGTAAACGGCGTGGCATTGACCTTGGTGAAGTTGCTCGGATGGAGGATTTCCACCAGGACGATGGCCGAGGCGAGCAGGGTGACCATCAGCGTGCGCATGGCGATGCGCTTGGCAATCGAACCCTTGAGGGTGAAGAGAATGGCGAACTGGTTGATCTTGGGTCTGATGATCATGCTGTGCGGTTCCGATAACCGATGAAACTGGCGGGATCAGCCGCCGGTCATGTTCATGAAACGCACGACCTGAACATCGTCGTTCACTTCGAAATTATGCCGATACGGCTTGAGCTTCATCGCCTCGATGATGGCTTTCTCCAGCCGCTGCGGTTGCCCCGGATGCGCACGCAGCACCGCTTTCAGATCCACCGAATGCTCGTTACCCAGACACAGTAGCAGGCGCCCTTCGACGGTGAGGCGCACACGGTTGCAGGTGCCACAAAAGTTGTGGCTGTGCGGTGAGATAAAACCCAGGCGAATCTCCGGTGCCTCGGCCAGCCGCCAGTAGCGCGACGGGCCTTGAGTCGATTCTGCCGAGTCGATCAGGGTGTAGCGCTCGGCGATTTTTTCGCGCACCTGCGCGCTGGAGAAAAACGACTCTGCGCGACTGTGTTCACTGATGATCCCCAGCGGCATCTCTTCGATGAAAGAGACGTCGAGCTGACGATCAATGGCGAAGCTGACCAGATCGTTGATCTCCTCATCGTTACGGCCCTGCATCACCACGACGTTGAGTTTAGTGCGGGTAAAACCGGCCTTGCGCGCGGCATCGATGCCGTTGATCACCTGCGCCAGATCGCCCGTGCGGGTCATCTGTTTAAAGCGCTGCGGATCGAGGCTGTCGAGGCTGATGTTCAGGCGCTTGACCCCAGCGTCGAACAGCGGCGCGGCGAGTTTGCCCAGTTGTGAACCGTTGGTGGTCATGCACAACTCGCGCAGGCCGGGCAGGGCGGCGATCTGCTCGCACAGCTTGACCACGCCCGGACGGATCAGCGGCTCACCACCAGTGAGACGAATCTTGCGTGTGCCGAGGACAACGAAGCTCTGCGCCAGTTGATAGATCTCTTCCAGCGTCAGCACTTGCTGGCGTGGCAGAAACTGCATGTCTTCGGCCATGCAATAGACGCAGCGGAAATCGCAGCGGTCGGTCACCGACATGCGCAGATAGTCGACGCGGCGGTTGTAACCATCGATCAAGACACGCTCTGACAAGGAAGCCTCGCAGGAATGAAAACCGCTGTGGAAAGAGTGGGGGTAACGTAGGTTATGGGCAGCGTTCCATGGCGTCCAATCACTGTTAGTGACTGATCGATTGACGCCATCGATGACCCGAGTTTTGAGTATCACAGATCATGGATACACCGCTTAGCACTGAGGGAGCTGTGTTGGCCGAGAATGACGGGGATTGCACCGATCACTGTGGGAGCGAGCCTGCTCGCGAAGGCGTCAGGACAGACAACATTGATGTTGAATGTAATGGCCTCTTCGCGAGCAAGCTCGCTCCCACAGGGTAGATTGATGAACTTGAGAGCGGGTTACTGGGCGCCGAACATCGCGGTCCAGTAAATGCCGGCGCTGCTTTTCGGGTCGGTCGCGTAGGCGGCGCCGAGTTCCTGGTATTGCGGGTTCATCAGGTTGGCGCAATGGCCGGGGCTGGCGAGCCAGCCTTCGACGACTTTGTGCACGGTGTCTTGCCCGGCGGCGATGTTTTCGCCGACCTGTTGGCCGCTGTACCCGGCGAGTTCCGCGCGATCGCCCGGGGTGCGGCCGTCGCGGTCCTTGTGGTCGAAGTAATTGTTGTTGGCCATGTCGCGGCTGTGATCCTGGGCGATAGTGCCCAGTGTCGCGTTCCAGGCCAGCGGTGCGGCAGCGGCGAACGCCTGACCGCCACACTGACGCGCCTGACTGCGGGCGACGTTGAGTTCACTGAGCAATTTCTGCCCCTCACTTTGCGCATCACCGAGCCTGGCTGTCAGCAGCGGCCGCGCCAGCACAATTCGCCAGTCGCGGTCGTCGCGGCTGACACCGACATCGACAAACTGCGGATCAAGCACCACCTGACAGAAACTTTCCTTGATCGCCTGCATCGCCGACGCCGCATCACGCGGGCCGTTGAGCGTGATCGCCTGCACATTGACCATCGGGTAACTGGCGCTGGCCATGGCTTGTTGCAGATCGACAGCACCGCTGGCGCGTAATCTCAGCCGGGGATCAGCCGACAGCGGTGGCAGTTCATTCGATGCCTGCGACCCGCAACGCTGTGGCTGGCTGCGGTAGCTGTTGATCGACTCGATCAATTGCGACTCATCGCCAGCCAGCGCCGGAATGGCAAACATAACGCCGACGGACAAAGCGGCAAGACGCAGAACGAATGGCATGAAGCGCATGGAAATCTCCCTTGAGCTGAATGCGCCCATGATGCGCGAAAGGCCCCCGGTGAGTGCAATGTCTTTTTTCTTCATTCAGCGGTTTTTCTGCGCAACTTTGTCTCTGGGTTTGCCGTCTACACTCACCGAAGACCCCGGGATACGGGTGTCTCCCCGACGTAACACCTGCCCGACTCGGGCGCTGCCGGAAGAACAGACATGGGATTGAAAGGCTGGGCGGGTTGTCTCGTATTCACCCTGTTGGCAGGCTCTGCATGGGCCACCGATCAGGCCCCGATCAAAGCGAAGGCTGAAGAAAAAGCCCAAGTGCTGGAAGAGAAAGCGGCGGACAAGGTTAGCGCCGCACCGGCACCGAAAGCCGAAGCCATCACCCCGACCGAAGTGCAAGCGGTCGACCCGGCCGGCGCGGCGCCGCTGGACGATCCGATCACTTGCCTGGCGCGCAGTATCTATTGGGAAGCCAAAGGCAAAGACACGCCGGAAATGGAAGCGGTGGCCAGTGTGGTGATGAATCGCCTCGGCCACGAAGGTTTCCCCGACACGGTGTGCGCTGTCGTCAAACAAGGTTCGGAAACCAAGAGCTGCCAGTTTTCCTGGTGGTGCGACGGGCGTCCGGATCAGGTCAAGGAAGATGCCGAATACACGCTGGCCAAGGATATCGCCCGCAAAGCGCTGAACCGCCAGCTCAAGGATCGCACCAACGGCGCGCTGTATTTCCACGACCGCAATGTGCATCCGAGCTGGGCCAAGGAATATCGCAAGACCGCTGAAACGAAAAAATTTCTCTTCTACAAACCTGCCGGTGGCGACGCGCGCTAAGCGCAGACCTGCCGCACACAATCACGCAACCAGCGATGCGCCGGGTCAGCGTCCATGCGCGGGTGCCAGAGCATCGACACGCTGATGTCCGGCATCGCGAAGGGCAGGGCGAAACTGTGCAGGCCCGTGCGCAGTTTGCTGGTATGACGCTGCGGGACCGTGGCGATCAGGTCTGACTCACGCACCAGCGTCAGCGCCGCCGAGAATCCACCGAACGAGGTGACGATGTCCCGCGTCAGACCGAGCGCGAGTAACGCTTCGTCTACTGGTCCGCTGCTGCGCCCGCGTCGTGAAATGAGAATGTGCTCGCCGCCGGCAAAGCGCCTGCTGGTGATTTTTCCCGAACGCAAGGCATGCCCCTCTCGAACCACACCGATCCATTGATCCTGAAACAGGATGCGGCTGTGCAGTGTCGGGTCGGTGCTGTCATCGACCACGCCGGTTTCCAGATCGACGCGGCCTTCGCGCAGCGGCGTGCTGTCCTTGTCGGCTTTTTGCACAAAGCGCAGGCGTACATCGGGCGCTTCTGCAGCGATACGCGCGAGCAGGGCAGCGGCGAAGGTTTCAACAAAGCCGTCGGTGTTGCGCAGGGTGAAGGTGCGTTGCAAGCGGCGCGGGTCGAGCACCTCGGCAGGGCGTAAAACCGCCTCGGCTTCCTGCACCAGATGACTGACCCGCTCGCGCAATTCGAGTGCGCGCGGCGTTGGCACCAGGCCACGACCTGCTCGCACCAGCAAGGGATCCCCGGTGGTTTCGCGCAAACGGGCGAGGGCGCGACTCATGGCCGACGGGCTCAACCGCAGGCATTTGGCGGCGCGGGCGACGCTGCCTTCGCGCAGTAACACGTCGAGGGTGATCAGCAGGTTCAGATCCGGGGTGGTCATAACATGGCGTTCCATGCAGGTATTGAGTGCAAAGCATGCGTCTTGCGCCGTGTGTTGTCGAGGCTCAGGCTTTGACGCATCACCTTTGCACTGTGAGCCTGCTATGCCCCAAGAACCTCTGAGCCTCCCGCCCGCTGGGCGCTGACCAGTCTGGCCTTGTCGATGTTGATGCCTTCCCTGGACACCAGCATCGCCAACGCCGGCTTGCCGATCCTCGCGACGGCGTTCGAGGCGACGTTTCAACAGGTGCAATGGATCGTGCTCGCTTACCTGTTGGCGATCACCACGTTGATCGTCAGCGTCGGGCGTCTGGGCGATGGTTTTGGTCGACGTCGACTGCTGTTGATCGGGATCGGCATTTTCACCAGCGCTTCGTTGGCCTGTGCGCTGGCTCCCGGACTGGGTTGGCTGATCGGCGCACGGGCGGTGCAAGGCGTCGGCGCGGCGATCATGTTCGCTTTGACAGTGGCGTTGGTGGCCGATGCGGTGCCGCAGACGCGGGCAGGCAGTGCGATGGGCTTGCTGGCGACGATGTCGGCGACGGGCACCAGTCTTGGGCCGTCGCTGGGTGGGTTGTTGATGACGCATGTCGGCTGGCAGGCGATTTTCCTGCTCAACGTGCCGCTGGGCTTGCTCAATGTCTGGCTGGTGTATCGCTTTCTGCCGGTGGATCGCGCAGCAGGGCCGCGAGTGACGTTCGATTATTCTGGCAGCGCGGTGCTGGTCTTCACGCTGGCGGCCTATGCGCTGGCAATGACGCAGGAAGGTTTCATGTTGCCGTTGCTGCTGGCCAGCTTGGGCGGCGCGGGCTTGTTCTTCATGATCGAGAAGAAGGCCAAGGCGCCGCTGATACGCTTGTCACTGTTCGCTGACCGGCGATTGAGCAGCAGCCTGGCGCTGACCTTGCTGGTGACGACCGTGATGATGACCACGCTGGTGGTGGGACCGTTTTACCTGAGTCGCGGATTGGGCCTCAGCAGTGCAGTGGTCGGCTTAGCGTTATCGCTCGGGCCGTTGTTGTCTGCGTTTGGCGGTGTGCCGGCCGGGCGTCTGGTGGACCGCTTCGGCGCGCGGCGCATCGTGCCGGGCGCGTTACTCGCCATGGCCTGCGGTTGTGGCTTGTTGGCGCTGTTGCCGATGAGTCTGGGGTTGCCCGCCTATTTGCTGTCGATTGCAGTGGTCGCCGTCGGCTATGCGCTGTTTCAGGCGGCGAACAACACCGGGTTGATGGCCGGAGTTCGTCAGGAGCAACGCGGTGTGGTTTCGGCGATGCTTGGATTGGCACGTAATCTGGGGTTGATCACCGGGGCGGCTGTGATGGGTGCAGTGTTTGCGCTGGCGGCGGGCGATCCGACTCAGGCCCCTGCAACCGCCATTGCCAGCGGCTTGCACATCACTTTTGGCGTCGCGGTGGCATTGATGGCTATGGCTTTGATCATAAGCCGAGCGCAGTTCAACTGTAGGAGTGAGCCTGCTCGCGATAGCGGTGTGTCAGTTAATGAGGATGTTGGCTGAACCACCGCTATCGCGAGCAGGCTCACTCCTACAGGGGATTTGTGCTGTCTTGCCGGGCGGGGAAGAACAGTTCGAAGCAGGTGATGCCATCGGCACTGCTGACGCTATAGCGGCCCTGATGCAACTGCATGATGGTCGCGACGATTGACAAGCCCAAACCATTGGATTGCGCTGAGCGCTCGCGTGACTGATCGACGCGGTAAAAACGCTCGAACAGCCGCGCCAAATGTTCAGGGGCAATGGTTGTGCCCTGATTGCGTACCCGCAGATAACTGCCATCCAACTCGGCAATCGCTTCCACCTGCACCGTCGAATCCGCCGCACCGTACTTGATCGCATTGGCGCACAGGTTGGCCAGCGCACGGCGTAGCAGCATCGGTTCGGCCCAGATCACACCGCTACCACGAGCCTCAATGTACACCCCGACATCAGCCGCCAATCCTTCAAAATAATCGGCAATGCGCTGCATCTCATCCGCCGCGTCCAGCTCCTGGCGCTGGCTCAGCGCACTGGCCGGATCGGTGCGGGCGAGGAACAGCATGTTGTCGAGCATCCGCGTCAGGCGCTCCAGCTCTTCGACGTTGGAGGCGAGCAACTGTTGATAGGCCTCCATGCTGCGGTTCTGCTGCAGCGCAACCTGGGTTTCGCCGAGTAGGTTGTTGATCGGCGTGCGCAACTCATGGGCCATGTCGGTGGACACCTGACTCAACTGCGTAAAGCCCTTGGCGAGGCGGTCGAGCATGGCATTGAAGGCTTCGATCATCGGCTGCAATTCTCGTGGTGCACCGCTGCTGGCAAGGCGTTCGCCAAGGTTGCCGACACCAATGCCATGCGCGTGTTTCGCCAGTCGTCGCAACGGCAGCAAACCGCGATACACCAGCAAACAGCCCACCACCGCCAGCAACAGTGCCGCCAGTGAGGCAAGGCCATAAACACTCAATCGGTAGTTGGCGAGCATCGCCGTGCGCTCGCTCATCAAACGCCCGGTGGTGACTTGCAAGTTGCCCAGTTCACCGGAATCGATACTCGCCGCCACCGCCGAAAACGGCACGCCGTCGACGCTCGGCAAGTGCTGCACGTCCTTGAGCGTCATCGGCTGGTCGCTGGGCACCGGCGGCAACGTAGGCGTGCTCAGATTGCCCGGATTGACCACCAGCAGCGGCGGTTGCCCCGGCGAGCTAATGGTCAGCAACGCTTCGCGATTACCAAGCATGTTCTGGAACAACGCCGGTTTGTTCTTGATCAATTCGAGGGTGTTGCTGTCATTGAGAAAGGTGCGCAACTGATCGACGCGGCTGACCAGTGAGATGTCGTCGCGGCGAATCAGTTGCGCTTCGAGTTCGCCGTACAGCGCGGCGCCGAGGCCGGCCAGCGAGGCGAACGCGAGCAGGGCAAACACCAGCGCCAGGCGCAGTGTCAGGGAATACGGGCGATGGGCGCTCATGGTTGCGTATCGAAGCGATAGCCGATGCCACGCACGCTATGGATCAGCTTGAGCTGGAACGGGTCATCGATCTTCGCCCGCAAGCGGCGCACGGCGACATCGACGACGTTGGTGTCGCTGTCGAAATTCATGTCCCACACCCGTGAAGCAATCAGCGAACGGGCGAGAACCTGGCCGGTATGAGTGGCGAACAACTGCAGCAACGCGAACTCTTTGTTGGTCAGGGTGATGCGCACCCCGGCGCGGCTTACGCGGCGTTTGAGCACGTCGATCTGCAGGTCGGCGACTTGCAATTGTTCGTCTTCATGGATCGGCCCGCGCCGCGTCAGGGTGCGCAGGCGCGCCACCAGTTCGGCGAAGGAAAACGGCTTGATCAGGTAATCATCAGCACCTAGTTCGAGGCCTTTGACGCGGTCAGCGATATCGTCGCGGGCGGTGAGGAACAGCACCGGCGTATCAGCTTCCTTGCGCAGCCGGCGCAGGACTTCCCAGCCATCCATTTTCGGCATCATCACATCGAGCACGATCACATCGAAACTGTGTTCCAGCGCCAGGTGCAGGCCGTCGGCGCCGTCACGGGCGAGGCTGACGCTGTAACCCAGTTCCTGCAAACCGTTGAGCAGGTAATTGCCGGCCTTGGGTTCGTCTTCGACAACCAGAATATTCATCGATCAGTCTCAATGGTCATTGATGCAACCGCTGCCTTGTACCTGATAGTCCAGCACATGTTCGCGGCCCTGATGGTCGAGGTAATTCAATTGCGCCGGGACCACGCCACACGCTTGTGAAATATCGGTGCTGGACAGGACTTTGTCGACATCCAGATTGACGTAGAAACCGGATTTGTCATGAATCACGGCGGTGTCGGGCATGTTCGCGGCGAACGCGCTGCCGGTGGCGAGGAGGGCGGTGAAGGCGAGCAGAAGGGTTTTCATGGTCAGTCACTCAGTGGTCGGAGTTGATCGGCATTGGCGCCGGGACAACTTCAGGCTACCGAGCGATCCGCACGGCAAACCGACAGCTGAATGACAAAGTTGTAATGAAACGGTGTACGAAGATTTTCCAGACTCAACTCAAATCCTTGTGGGAGCTGGCTTGCCAGCGATGAGGCCTGCACAGTCAAAATTTCATTGACTGATCCACCGCTATCGCTGGCAAGCCAGCTCCCACAGGGTTACAGGTTGTGCCGTCAGCTCGCGTGGGTGTTGAGGATGCTCGCCACCTGCTGCGGCTGGCAGTTCAGGTACGGCGACGACTTCAGCCAGCGCTGATCCGGGTACCACGAAAACATGAACTGGCCATTCTTCAACCGGTCGATCACCTGCTTGGCGATCTGTGGCCGAACCGCTGGGCAGCCCTGGCTGCGGCCGATGCGCCCCTGTTTCTTGCTCCACAACGGATTCACATAACTGGCGGCGTGAATGACGATCGCGCGATCGCGGGCCATGTCATTGAAACCCGGCTCCAGACCGTCCATGCGCAGCGAATAACCGTGGGTGCCGCTGTAGCTTTCCTGCGTGCGGAACAGGCCAAGGCTCGACTGGTAACTGCCTTCGACATTGGAAAACTGCGTAGCGAAGTTTTCCCCGGAGTTGGAGCCGTGGGCAACCAGATCGCGCAGCACCAGTTTCTTTTTGTTGAGGTCGAAGATCCACAGACGGCGTTCGGTGGATGGCTGCGAATAGTCGATGATCGCCAGATGGCGGGACGGTTTCGCACCGTTGTTGACCGCGCACTGCATGGCGTTCAACGCACCTTTCAGCGCTTGGGGATTGAGTTCTGGCGCGGCGTGCGCGAGGCTGGTGTAGAGAACCGGCGATGGTTTGCCGGCGGCAAAAACTGGACTGGTCACGACGAGAGCGGTGGCAGTCAACAGAAGTCGGCGCAAAAACGTCAACATTTTATAAAGTGTCCTCACTTGCTACTTATTTGGCACTTTGGCTCCTGACTCCCAGTCAATACCCGCAAGCCCGTCGATCGAGCCTGACTCTCAAGCGCACCTGATGTAAGGTTGGCCATCATCTGGACGGCCATGGATTGGAGTAAAGCAGTTGTTCAAAAAGTACGCATGCTACTTGAGCATTTGTTTGCTCGCTGCGCCGTTTGTCGCTTGTGCCGATGAGCCGCTGCCGCCGCTGGAAACACTGCCGACGCCACCGGCAGAAATGCCGGTCGAGCCGCAAAGTCCCTTGCAGGCAGTTTTGATCAGTCTGGCGCAGTCATGCCCGGCGATTGCCGCACATCTCAATGGCCCGGCGCTGACGCAATTGCAGGCCTTCTATCAGCAGCAGGACTGGATGCCGGTGTGGGCGAGTGAATCTGCGCGATTGCCGATGTTGCAGGCGCAATTACAGTTTTTGGCCGATGATGGCCTCAATCCAAAACGCTATCCGATCGCGACCACAGCGCCGCAGGATGGCGAGTTGTGTGCCGACATCGACATCAGCCGCAACTACCTCCAGGCCCTGCAGGATCTGCATTACGGAAGCTTGCTGCAATCACACTTCGAACCGCTGTGGCATGCCGACGCCACCCCACGCGACCGTCAGGCGGAATTGTTGGCCATCGCGGTACCGGGCATGCACGACATTCCCGCCGCGTTCGAACTGGCCCGACCGCGCCTGGCGCAATATCAGGACCTGCGTCAGCTCTACGCTGCGCAACGGCTCAAAGCCTTGCCGCAATGGCAGTCGGTGGGCAGCGGGCCGCTGTTGCGCCCGGCCATGGAAGACAAACGCGTGCCGGAACTGGCCCAGCGTCTTTACAACGAAGGTTATCTGACTCAGGTCGTTGGTACGCCCGGCAATGCTTATGACGGCGTGCTGGTCGACGCCGTGAAGAGTTTTCAGGCCAACCATTCGCTGCAGGCTGACGGTGTAGTCGGGCCGGGCACGATTGCCGAACTCAACATCAGTCCGCTGACCCGTCGCGAGCAGTTGCGGGTCAACCTCGAACGTTTCCGCTGGATGGCTCAGGACATGGAGCCCGATGGCTTGCTGGTCAACGTCGCCGCCGCGGAACTGACGCTGTATCAGGGCGGCGTACCGGTGTGGCAGACGCGCACTCAGGTGGGCCGCGCCGAACGCCAGACGCCGCTGCTGAAATCGCGGGTGACACGCCTGACCCTGAACCCGACCTGGACCGTGCCGCCGACCATCTGGAAAGAAGACAAGCTGCCGGAAATCCGCAAGGACCAGACCTTCCTCAGCCGGCAGAACCTGCAAGTGCTCGACGCCAACGGGCAGCCGCTGGCGGCGGCGGACATCGATTGGGACAACCCCGGCAACATCATGCTGCGTCAGGACGCCGGGCCGCGTAATCCGTTGGGGCAAATGGTCATCCGCTTCCCCAACCCGTTCTCGGTGTACCTGCACGACACGCCAAGCAAGGCGCTGTTCGAAAAAGGACCACGCGCTTTCAGCTCCGGTTGCGTGCGGGTCGAACACCCAATGCAACTGCGTGATCTGCTGCTCACCCCGGCGGAAAAGGCCCGCACCGAAACCTTGCTGGCCACCGGCACCACTCACGAATTTCGCTTGTCGGCACCGGTGCCGATCCTGATGACCTACTGGACGGCCCAGGTCGACAGCAGCGGCCGCGTGCGCTACTCACCGGACATCTACAGTCGCGATAGCGCGTTGCTGGTGGGGCTTGATCGAGCGCACTGAGCCTCAGCGGGTGCTTCGGTTCCAGAACACCCGCGCCAGCCACGCATCGACACTCAACTTGCCCGCCCCGGCGAACACCAGCGGCAGTAGCGCGGCCAGGTAAATCGCCGGCAGCTTGAAGTTGCCGAAGCCTTTGTTGGTGATCGCATACCCCTGCGCCAGTTCGCTCAGTGACGACCAGTCTGCGGGCCAGTGCACGGCGGCGGTCGCCACGACGGTGACCACGATCAGCGAAACCGCCGAAATGCGCGTGCCGAAGCCAAGCAGAATCGCCAGTGCGCAGATCAGTTCGGCCCACATCGACAGTTCCCAGTTCAGCGTTGCCGGCAGTTGATCGAATGGGAAGGGGAATCTGTCCTGGATGTCTTCGAACCAGTTCTGCCCGTTGAGTTTCTCCAGCCCGGATTCGAAGAATTCCCAGGCGATGAACAGGCGCAGCGTCAGAGGGGCGAGCCAGGTGCCGGCGCGGTCGAGGTTCAGGTGCAGGGCTTTGATGGCGGTTGAAAGGGTGGCGGTCATGATGCAGCTCCGGTGAGTTGAGTGAAATCGACCGGGGCATTTCAGCGTTGGGGTGTATCGGGTGTGTGTCGACGGTGTGGGGATTGTGCTTTTGGTGTGTCTGCGGCTTCGGGATATACAGTGCGATACAGTCAAAGGCCCCTCACCCCAGCCCTCTCCCGGGGGGAGAGGGGGCTGACCGAGTTGTCTTGCGTCATCCATCGACCTGAGAAATCCGGTCGATTATGGATCTAAGTTTTGGCGATCATGGATTCACAGACGCTATTTCAGGTCGGCGTAAAATCTCCCATCTCCCCCAATCAGTCCTCTTTGCCTCTGGGAGAGAGCTAGTGAGGGCAGTCGATTATAGGTTTGAGAAGTCTTGTCGATCGTGGATTCACAGATGCTATTTCAGGTCGGTGTAAATCTCCAATATCCCCCAATCAGTCCCCTCTACCTCTGGGAGAGGGCTAGGGTGAGGGCTGCAGTTTCGGCACCCGCCACAAATACCACGCCGCCACCGTCCGATACGGCCGCCACGCCAAACCAATCTCGACCATCTGTCTGCGCGTCGGCTGCACCTCGAGCCCCTTCAATCGCCGATACCCCTCACGCACACCAAAGTCATCCGCCGGCAAAATATCCATGCGCTCCAGGCTGTAGATCAGCAACATCTCCACCGTCCAGCGACCGACCCCGCGCAAACTGACCAAACGCTCGATCAACGCCTCGTCATCCATCGCCAGCGCCGTAGCGTAATCCGGCACCACACCCGCCAGCGTCGCCTGAGCAATCCCCTGAATCGTCGCAATCTTGCTCGCCGAAAACCCGCAACCGCGCATGCGTTCGAAATCAGTCGCAAGAATCTGCTCGGGACGCGGAAATGACTGCCCCGGAAACAGTCCCACCAAGCGCCCGACAATCGCATCGCCGGCCTTGGCATGCAGCTGCTGATAAGCAATCGCCCGCACCAATGACTCATAAGGATCGCGCGCCGGATGCGGTTGATGCAGGCACGGGCCGATCGCTTCGATATGGCGCCGCCAGTGCGGATCAAGCGCGGCCAGAAACGCGCTGGCCGCTTGATAGTCGTCAGCCATTTATTTCAGCAAGCCGTTGACTTCGCCGTAGGTGAACGCCTTGAGTTCATGGCTGTCGAGTTTGCCGCTGGCCAGAAAGCTTTTCACCAGCCCGCCCATCGCGCCATAGAGGAATTCGGCAATGCCGGAGCCGGCGCTCAAGCGGCGTACGCCCAGCGCCAGCAGCTCTTCAGGCGACGGCAAACACGCGAAGCCAAGCACGTTGACCGGCAGCGCCGTGCCCTTGCAGATTGCCTCGATTTCATAGGCACTCGTGACGCCCGCCGCGAACAGGCCATCGGCACCGGCCGCTTGATATAACGCAGCGCGACGCAGGGTTTCGGCGACGCGATCTTCGGCCGGAACCAGGCTTTTCAGATAGACGTCGGTGCGCGCATTGATGAACAGCTGCACCTCGCGCTTGTTGGCCACCTGACGTGCCACTTCGATCTTGCGCGCGAGCAACTCCGGATCCGCAGAACCGTCCTCGATATTGATGCCAACAGCACCCGCCGCAATCACCGCATCCAACACTTCCGCCACGCGCCCGAGGTCGTCGGAATAACCGGCCTCGACGTCCACGGTCAACGGCACGCTGATCACCCGGGCGATGGCTTCTACCGTCGACACCAGCCGTTCGAGGGGCAGAGCGTTGCCGTCCGGGTAGCCGTGGGCCCAGGCCACTGCGGCGCTGCTGGTGGCCACGGCTTTACCGCCCAGGTGCTCGACCAGTCGCGCGCCGGTGGCGTCGCCGACGTTGGTCAGCATCAACAGGCCTTGCTGGTGCAACTGGTGAAACTGCGTAGCGAGCGCGTTCATCAAAAATCCTTCTTGTCAGTTGATTCGATTCGTCAGAATGCCAGGGGTTGCGTGAGCTGCACGGCGGCGTTTTCCAGTCGCAGCAGAAACGCTTTGCGCGGCTGCCCACCACCATAGCCGGTCAGCGAGCCATCCGCGCCGATCACGCGATGACAAGGCACCACAATCGACAGCCGATTGTGCCCGTTGGCCAGGCCGACCGCGCGACTGGCGCCGGGTTTGCCCAAACCGGCGGCGATGGCGCCGTAGGTGCTGGTGTGGCCGTAAGGGATTTGCAGCAGCGCCGACCAGACCTGCCGGGCGAACTCGCTGCCGGGCAGGTGCAATGGCACGGTAAAGGTATTCAGCTGGCCGGCGAAATACTGCGCCAGTTGCGCCTCGATCTGCTGCAAATGCGCGTTGTGCCCCGGCGCCACCGCGTAACCGTAGCGGTTCTGCAATTCCTCGACTTCGCGGGTCAGTACCGGGCGATCAAGAAACTCCAGCAACACCAGGCCACGGCGTTCGGCCATGGCAATCATCGGCCCCAGCGGCGTGGTCAACCGGGTGAACAGCAGCGGCTCGCTGTGTCCGGCGCGGCCCGGGGTGATGTGGAAGGACTTCTGAAAGGCATCGCGAAAACCGCTGAGCGATTCATAACCCGAATCAAACGCGGCGTGATCAATCGAGATGCCTTGCTTGATCCCGCCCAGCGCCATGCCCAAGCGGCGCGTGCGCAGCCACGCATGGAAGGTCATGCCGAAATGCTGCTTGAACCAGCGCCGCAGCTTCAGCGGCTCGATGCCTTCAGCGAGCAATTGTGCGTCGCTCCAGCGCACCTCCGGATCGGCGCCCACGGCGTTGAGCAGCCGTTGCACCCAGTCCGGGGCGATGGCTGCGGCATCCAGTGGTTTGCAGCGCAGGCAGGCGCGATAGCCCGCCGACAGGCAGTCGTCGGCGTGGGCGAAGAACTCGACGTTCTCCGGTTTCGGTTTGCGCGCCGTGCAACTGGGGCGGCAGAAGATCCCGGTGGTTTTCACGGCCGTGAAGAACACGCCCTCGTAGGCAGTGTCGCGTTCGAGCATGGCGCGAACCATCTCGGCGTGGGGCGGCAGGACAGCGGTTTGTATGTTCATGGGCTGAGAGTAAAACCAGTTTGTCGATGGCTCCACCGAAAAATCGACAGTGAATTTTCAACCCCTCTGAACTACCGTGTAGGAGCTGCCACAGGCTGCGATCTTGATCGTTCCCACGCTCTGCGTGGGAATGCAGCCCGGGACGCTCCGCGTCCCAAAATCCCAGATCGCCGCTATCGGCAGCTCCTACCGTTTGTTGAGGTGTGTCCGATGCATCCGTTTTCCATCCAGCATATCGATCACATCGTCCTGCGCGTCGCGGACCTGCCGCGCAGCATCGACTTCTACAGCCAGGTGTTCGGTGCCGAAGTGGTCAAGCGCAACGAACCGTTGGGCCTGATACACCTGCGCGCCGGCACGTCGATGATCGACCTCGTCGACCTGCAAGGCGAACTCGGCCGCAAGGGCGGCGGGGCGGCCGGCAGCGAACGGCGTAACGTCGATCACTTCTGCCTGCGCATCGAGCCGTTCGACGAAGAAGCACTGCGCGCGCACTTGCAATCCTTCGGCTTGAGCGTGGCCAAAGCCGAGTCACGCTTCGGCGCCGAGGGCAAAGGGCTGTCGCTGTACTGCTTCGACCCGGACGGCAATCAGGTCGAACTCAAAGGCCCGTCCGAGGCTTAAGCGCGTTTGGCCA
The DNA here is from genome assembly GCF_054790525.1 of Pseudomonas sp. Mb7. NCBI lineage: Bacteria > Pseudomonadati > Pseudomonadota > Gammaproteobacteria > Pseudomonadales > Pseudomonadaceae > Pseudomonas > Pseudomonas sp. Mb7. Next base: position 3,063,634 of record NZ_CP186501.1, on the reverse strand, counting down.
TCAACAGCACCGAAGCCGCCGCCGACAGCAGGCCTGCGCAGCAACGATTGAAGATTCGTTTGCCGCGCGGCTCGGCGAACCAGCGGCGCATGTGCAGGCCCATCCAGGCGTAGGCGCTGATGGCGATCCACTCCAATAAAAGGAACAGCACGCCGAGTACGGCGAATTGCGCCGCCACCGGGCGCGCCGGGTCGACGAATTGCGGCAGAAACGCGGTGAACAGCAAAATCGCCTTCGGATTGCCCGCCGCCACCAGAAACTCCTGTCGTGCTAAAGCAAAGAAGCCAACGGTCCCGCCTGTTACTTGCTGCTCGGCCTCGGGATTGGCCCGCCACAACTGCCAGGCCAGGTACAACAGATACGCCGCGCCGACGATCTTGATCGCATGGAACAACCATTCCGAAGTCTGCAACACCACTGAGAGACCGGCACCGGCCAGTGCGATCATCCCGGCGAACGCCAGAATCCGTCCGATGCCCGCCGTGCAGGCGCGGCGAAAGCCATAACGCGTGGCGTTGCTGACCGACAGCAGATTGTTTGGCCCGGGGGCCATATTCAGGGCGAAGCAGGCCGGAAGAAACAGGATGAGCGTGGCGAGATCCATGACGGCACTCCAGAAACGAGAGCGATATTTTTAGCACAGCCTCCGGGCGCTCAGACCCATACAGTCACGCGGCGCTGTCGCGGTACAGCGCCCGGTGCCGTTGGGCAACGCGGTCGAACTTTTTGCAGATGCCTTCACTCTGAATGACTCAGAGGGTGATGGTTTCGGCAGAAATATCTATCCGGCCGGTCAGAAACCGCGATAGCCGTGTAAAATTTCACCGACGTTGCATTCACCCCGTTTGGCCCCTGGCGGCCCCACCAAGAGCGATCTACATGCAAGCAAAGGCCCGTGAAGTTTATGTGCCACCGGTGCTGCAAGATCTGCGAGCCGGCACTGCCGAACTGCACATCGCACTGGAAAAACGCCTTCCTTTTTTCTCCGATACCCTCGATACCCAGGCTTTTGTGCGGTTGATGCAGGCTTATTACGGCTTCTATCTGCCGCTGGAAAACGCCTTGCTCCGCAGTGATGCAATTCCTGCCGATTTTGATCTGACGCCTCGACTCAAAGCGCCAACCTTGCGCACTGATCTGCACGCGCTGGGCGTATCTGCCGAAGCGCTGCAAAACCTGCCGCAGTGCGAGCAGTTGCCGGTCATCGACTCAAGCGCTGCCTGCCTTGGCGTGCTCTACGTCCTCGAGGGGGCGACGCTGGGCGGGCAGATTCTGCGCCGGGAAATCTCGACGCGGTTAGGCCTGGAAGCCGATAACGGCGCGGCTTTTCTCGATATCTACGGCGCCGCCACGGGCCGGCGCTGGCGTGACTTTATCGAATACCTCGGCAGTCGGCCAATGAGCGCCGCCGAGCGCGGCGCTGTCGTCACCGCCGCACAAACCACATTCAGCTGTTTCGAGCGCTGGCTCGAAAGCCGGGAGGTACTGGCATGAACCCGCAAGACAAAGAAGCCTTTGAAGAACTGCTGGCCAACTGTGCCGACGAGCCGATTCGTTTCCCCGGTGCGATCCAGCCCCACGGCTTGCTGTTGACCCTGAGCGAACCTGCATTGGCGATCATTCAGGTCAGCGCCAACGTCGAAAGCCTGCTGGCCCGGGTGCCGCAAAGCCTGATCGGCCAGCCACTGGAAAGCCTGATCGGCGACGCCGAAGCGGCGCAAGTGCGCGAAGCTTTACTGCAACCGTCGCTGTCCGATGTGCAGCCGCTGCGCTTCAGGCTCAACGGCACGGCATTCGAGGGTTTGCTGCACCGCCATCAAGGTGTGCTGATTCTGGAGCTGGAAATCCACGTGGAAAATTTCCAGCCGCGCAATGTCGCCGGCAATCAAACGCATCTGGGGCGCATGCTCCAGCGTCTGCAAGGGGCCACCACGTTGCAGGCGCTGTATGACATCAGCGTCAAGGAAATTCAGGCCATGACCGGTTACGACCGGGTGTTGATCTATCGTTTCGAGGAGGAGGGCCACGGTCAGGTGATCGCCGAAGCCTCCGACCCGTCGATGGAAGTATTCAATGGCCTGTTTTTCCCAGCGTCGGACATTCCCGAACAGGCGCGCGAGCTGTATCGCACCAATTGGCTGCGGATTATCCCCAATGCCGACTACCAACCGGTGCCGCTGGTGCCTAAGCTGCGCCCGGACACGAACACGCCGCTGGACCTGAGTTTCGCCACCCTGCGCAGTGTGTCGCCGATCCACTGCCAGTACATGAAAAACATGGGCGTGTTGTCGTCGATGAGCATTTCCCTGCTCAAGGGTGACAAGCTTTGGGGCCTGATCAGTTGCGGCAATCGTCAGCCACTGCACGTGCCGCATGAGTTGCGTGCGGCGTGCCAGACCATCGGCCAGGTACTGTCGTTGCAGATTAGCGCCATGGAAGCGCTGGAGATCAGCCGTCAGCGTGAAGAAAAAGTCGAAGCCTTGGCGCTGCTCAATCAGGCGATGATCGACTCGCCGCAGAATGTCTTCGACGGTCTGGCCAATCAACCGCAGACGTTGATGGCGCTGACCAATGCCGGCGGCATCGCGATCATCGAAGACAAACAACTGCACCGTTACGGCAACTGCCCGGAACCGGAAGACATTCGCGCCTTGCACAAGTGGCTGCAGGACAGCGGCGAGCCAGTGTTTGCCAGTCATCACCTGGCCAGCGTCTACCCGCCGGCCGCGCAATATCAGCAGGTGGCCAGCGGCGTGCTTGCCATGAGCCTGCCGAAACCGGTGGACAACGGCGTGTTCTGGTTCCGTCCCGAGGTCAAGGAGAACATCAATTGGAGCGGCGATCCGCGCAAGCCGCTGGACCTGGAAAACTCCGGCGCCGGCCTGCGTTTGCGCCCGCGTACCTCGTTCGAAATCTGGAAAGTAGAGATGGCCGGGATCTCCACCAAGTGGAGCCACGGTGATTTGTTCGCCGCCAATGATCTGCGCCGTTCGGCACTGGAAAACGATCTGGCCCGGCAGGTCCGCCGTGAGCAGGAAGCGGTGCGCGCCCGCGATGAATTGGTGGCGGTGGTGTCGCACGATCTGCGTAACCCGATGACCGTGATCTCGATGCTCTGCGGCATGATGCAGAAGGCTTTCAGCTCCGACGGCCCGCACACTTCGCGCAGGATCTCCACGGCCATCGACACCATGCAGCAGGCCGCCGGGCGCATGAATACGCTGTTGGAGGACCTGCTCGACACCTCGAAAATCGACGCCGGGCGCTACTCCATCACCCCGCAGAAACTCGATGTCGGGCAGATGTTCGAGGAGGCGCAGGCGTTGCTCGCGCCGCTGGCGTTGGACAAGGACATCAGCATTTCCTTCGCCGCCGACCCCGATCTGCGTATCCATGCCGACCCCGAGCGGCTGTTTCAGGTGCTGTCTAATCTGGTCGGCAACGCGATCAAGTTCACCCCGCGCCTGGGCACGGTGGGCGTGCATGCCACGTCGGTCGGCGATGATATCGTTTTCACTGTGCGCGACAGCGGCGAGGGCATTCCCAAGGAACATCTGCCGCACGTCTTTGACCGTTACTGGACGGTGAAAGAGGGCAATCCGACCGGCACCGGTCTGGGGTTATACATCACCCAAGGTATCGTCGAAGCCCATGGCGGGCGGATCTTCGCCGAGAGTGAACCGGGGCAGGGCAGCGAGTTCCGCTTCACCGTGCCGCGTTTGGACTGATCGTCTTTTTATGTGTGGGAGCGAGCCTGCTCGCGAATGGGGTCGTCCTGGCAATGCAGTGCTGAATGACCCACCGCATTCGTCGGAACGCCGCCCGGAGCAGGCTCGCTCCCACAGGGGATTTGTGTCGTTTGATCGTTCCCACGCTCTGCGTGGGAATGCCTCAACGGACGCTCTGCGTTCGGCTCTGGGAGGGACGCGGAGCGTCCCGGGCTACATTCCCACGCAGAGCGTGGGAACGATCAGGATCACAGGGGCATTTTCTTCAATACCGAGGACCGGGTGCTCGCTACCGTGAGCACCTTGTTCCTCGATTTGAAGCAGGTGTGCGATGAGTCTGATTGTTTCCATGGCGGCGTTTGCGTTGGCTGCGTCGATCACGCCGGGGCCGGTGAATATCGTGGCGTTGAGTTCCGGGGCGCAGTTCGGTTTTCGCGCCAGTCAGCGGCATGTTGCCGGAGCGACGCTGGGGTTTGTGCTGTTGCTGGTGTTGATGGGATTGGGCCTGCATGAGGTGTTGAAGCTCTGGCCGTTCATGACCCGTGTGGTGCAACTGGCCGGCGTGGCGTTTCTGCTGTTCATGGCGTGGAAACTGGCCATGGATGACGGACAGTTGAATGCCGGTGAGTCAGGGCGGGCGCCATCGATGCTGTATGGCGCGGTGATGCAATGGCTCAACCCGAAAGCCTGGCTGGCATGCGTCGCGGGTATGGGCGCGTTTGTCGCTGATGGCGAGGCGCGGCTGGTGTGGCAGTTTGCGGCGGTGTATCTGGTGATTTGTTATCTGTCGGTCGGCTGCTGGGCGTATGCCGGGACGTTTTTGCGTGGGTATTTGAGCAATGCGGCGGGAATGCGTTGGTTCAATCGGGTGATGGCGGGGTTGTTGGCCGTCAGCGCGATATACCTGCTGCTACCGTAAACCCTGTAGGAGTGAGCCTGCTCGCGATAGCGGTGTATCAGTCAATATAAATGTCGATTGATAGACCGCTATCGCGAGCAGGCTCACTCCTACAATGGATCACGGGTAGCCGAGAGATTGATTAGTTGAATGGCTGCTGAAACGCGCCACCTTCGATGTGCCAGACCTTCGGCTCGTCCGAAAAATACTCCTCCAGGCCCAGCATGAACAGCCGATGGTCTTCACTCGCTTCAAACCCCGGCGTGTGATCCTCAAGGGATTGCCAGCGCACAATCAAATTGAACACCTCAGGCGTTTCGATTCCTGGCGCGAGCAGGTGGCCGCCGTAACCCTTTGCCCGTTTGAGCAAAGGCTCGACCTCGGTAAACGCATGCCGAAACGCCGCAGTTTGTTCTGTGTGAACGGGCAGTAAAGCGATCTCATAAATCATGGTGTTCTCCTTGCACTGAGTTCAGCGATTGGCGAGTTCGGACGACGGCACGACAGCAATCGCGATCTTCCCTTGGAGGCCGTTGTTGGGCGTCTCCAGCCGGGCATGGGCCAGGCCGATGTCGGCCAGCGCATAGACCGCGCCAACGTGCGGGCGCAACTGACCGTTGGCGATCAATGCGCTCAACTCATCGAGTTTGCCGCGATTCTGTCGGGTGAAAACGAAGTGGTAGCTGGCGTTCTTGCCCCAGGCCTGAATCAGGTTTTGCGGCTGGGCAAGGTCGACGATCGACACCACGCGGCCAAGCTGTGCGAGGGCGTCGGGACTGCGTGCCAGGGTGTTGCCGCCAATGGTGTCGAACACCACATCGACGCCGCGGCCAGCGGTTTCGCGCAGGATCGCCTCGACGTAATCTTCCTTTTCGTAATCGATCAGCACATCGGCGCCCATCTGCCTGGCGAACTCGAAATTGCCTTCACGCACGGTAGTGAAGACTTTCGCGCCGATGGCTTTGGCCAGCTGGATTGCGACATGACCGACGCCACCCGCGCCGCCATGGATCAGAATGCTCTCGCCGACTCTGAGCGCCGCCCGCACGACGAGCGCTTCCCACGCCGTGCCGCCAACCAGACTCAGGCTTGCCGCTTCAAGGTGGCTCAGTGCGGGCGGCTTCTTGCCGATAATGCTTTCGGCCGCCACGTGGTATTCGGCATAACTGCCTGGGCCGTCGAAAATCTGCGGGGTGTACCAGACTTCGTCACCCGGCCCGAACGCCGTCACCCCCGGCCCGACGGCTTCGACAACGCCGGAGACGTCGTGCCCGGTAATGGCGGGGAGGGGCACCAGATCGGCATAGTCGCCACGGCGAACCTGATAATCCAGCGGGTTGATGGAGGTAGCGTGCACCCGTACCAGGACTTCGCCCGCTTGTGGCACTGGCTTGGGTACCTCACAAAGTTCGAACGATTGCGCGCCGCCAAATGAAGTAAGGATCATCGCTTTCATTGCATTTCCTCGTTTCGGTAAAAAGGGATATCGGGAATTCTCGATATCGTGGGGCAAAAAATTACAGCTCGCTGCCGATGATCTCGGCCAGCGCGCTGATCGCTGCTTCGTTGCGTTTGTAATAGGTCCACTGCCCAATACGCCTGACTTCGACCAGGCCGGCGCGTTGCAGCGTCGCCAGGTAATCGGACACCGTCGACTGCGACAGCCCGACGCCTTCCTGAATACTGCTGACGCAAACACCCACCGTATGCACGTCACCTTCGTCCTGGGGAGGAAAGTGTTTCTCGGGATCCTTCAAGCCTTTGAGGATTTCCAGGCGTGTGCGGTTCGAGAGGGCTTTGAAGATTTCGAGTAGTTCCATGCCGCGACGATATCGGAATTTACCGATATGTCAATATCTGAATGTGTTGGCCAGCGATTGATCGTTCCCATGCTCCGCGTGGGAATGCCTCAACGGACGCTCTGCGTTCGGCTCTGGAAGGGACGCGGAGCGTCCCGGGCTGCGTTCCCACGCAGAGCGTGGGAACGATCAAACAAGCTCGCTCCCACGGGGGGAAGTGTTGATTTTCAGATGAGGTGTCAGCCGCGATATTGGCCGGGCGTTGCCGCCAGATGCTGCTTGAACGCTCGTTGAAAATGCGCCTGGTCGGCAAACCCGGCCTCAAGCGCCACATCCGCAATCAACTCCCCGCTGCGCAAACGCTCGCGGGCGAACTGGATGCGCTGGTTGACCAAAAATGCGTGGGGCGTCATGCCGTAATGCTGTTTGAAGGCGCGGATCAGGTACGACGGTGAAAGCTGTGCAGCGGCGCAGATGTCGTCGAGGTTGAGCACTTCGGTGCAGTGCTCGCGGATGAAATCGGCAGCGCGTTCCAGTTTGAAATTTGGCTCGCGCAGAGAGGGGCCGGCGGGGTTCAAACGCAGTTGCAGGTCGCTGAAAAACTCCACCGCCGCGCTTTGCTTGCGCAGCACATCCTGTTGCGGGTCTACTAACGTTTGATACAGCCCGTTCAGTTCGTTGAACAGCGCAGTGTCATCAAGGTGTGTGGTGGAAAAACGCCGAAACTCAAGATCACCGGCAAAGCCCAACTGATGCTGCAAATCCGTCAGCCAGGGCGTTTCCACGTACAGCATCACATACGACCACGGCTGATCATCGATCGGATTGCACGCATGCACATCGCCGGGGTTCATCAGCACCACAGTGCCCGCCGCGACCTCGAACTGCGCCTGCTCATGCACATAGGTGCTGCGACCGGCGGTGATCGCGCCAATGGAAAAGTGCGCATGGGAATGCCGCGCGTAGCAGACTTCGCGCCCATCGGCGATGGCCCGCGCTTCAATGAACGGCAGCGCCGCGTCGCGCCAGAAGCGCGGGGCTTTTTCAGGGTGTTTGGCGGCAGCGTGTTTCATCGTTGTTATTCCCGGCAGGCCAGGGCGCCAGTGTATTAGCTCTGGCCGGCAAAGGCCCGTTCGAGTTCGGCGATGTCGAGTTTTTTCATCGTGAACATGGCCTGCATCGCTCGCTGCGATTTGCTGGTGTCGGCATCCAGCATCATGTGCATGAACGCCACCGGCACGATCTGCCACGACACGCCGAACTTGTCTTTCAGCCAGCCGCATTGCTGGGCTTCGACGGGGCCACCCTCGGACAGATTGCCCCAGAAATGGTCGACTTCTTCCTGATTCTGGCAATTGACCTGAAACGAGATCGCCTCGCTGAACTTGAACATCGGCCCACCGTTAAGGCCGGTGAAGGTCTGGCCATCGAGTTCGAAACTGACGGTCATCACCGCACCTTCCGGTTTGCCGTGAAATTCCTGACCGACCTTGCTGTAGTGGGTCAGGCCGGTGATTTTTGCGTGATCGAAGATTGAGCAGTAAAACTTCGCAGCGGCTTCGGCCTGATCGTCGAACCAAAGGCAAGGGGTGAGTTTTTGAAAGCGTTGCATGGCAGTCATCCTCGGCAGGTTAGACAGCTGGATTTACAGCGTAGTCAGTCCTTGGTCGATTGCCGGTGCCGTAGATCGACAATTGCCGAGCATTGGAAATCCTGACGACGGAGACACCGAGCCGCAGACCGGATTTTCTTACCGTGTCTTTATGTAGTCGTAATGACAAGGTTTCAGGTCGAATTGACTGCGTCCGGCTTGTGTCAAATTGACTCGTTATCGTGCAACAAACTGATTTTATTGAATTGAAAATCGGGCACGAGACTTGATGTACTCAACTTACCTAAACGAACCGCTCAGGAGTACGACACCATGCTCACTTTCTTTGAAAGCCCGCTGAACGTTCTGCACCTGTCGAGCAAAATCCTCGTCGCTGGTCTGCTCATGCTGCTCGCTGGCATATACGGCGCGTATATCTACAACGGCCACATGCCGATTGCGCTGCTGGTGGCGATGCATTCGCTGACCATCCTCGGCCCGACCCTGATCAAGATTGGCTACGTCATGCGCCTGCTGGCGCAGTACCGCATCCGTGGTCCCGAAACCACTGTGGGAGCTTGCCTGCAAGCGATTGCGGTCTGATATTCAACATTGATGTCGCCTGAAATACCGTCATCGCGAGCAGGCTCACTCCCACAGGTTTGTATGGTGGTCACAAATTCCTGGCACACCCAAACCACTGTGGGAGCTGGCTTGCCAGCGATGAGGCCAGCACCTTCAACATCAATGTTGACTGACCCGACGCCATCGCTGGCAAGCCAGCTCCCACAATGATTGATGGTGTTTCTGAAATCTCAGCGGCGCTCGGCAACCATCAGCAAGGACTGCGGCACTGGACTTTGCGGATGCTGTGGCTCCTGCAAACCGGCCAATTGGAACCCGGCCATGTCCAGCGCATTCAGCCAACTCGACAACGTGCGGAAATACCACGGCATCGGCTGCCACTGACCTTTGAATCCCGCGAACGATTCTTCGCGCCAGCCATCCTGATAATCGCCTGCCGCGACAGACCATGGATGCAGTGTCTGAATGACCACAACACCTGTGGGAACAAGCAAGGCATTCATCGCGGCAAGCAGCGGAATTATGTCTTGATGCAGTAGCGAGAAATTCGCGCACACCAGGTTGTAGTTACGACCGATATCGACCTTGCCATCGACCAGCGCTTCGTAACTCGCAACATGCACCCGCGCCGCCCCCGCCAGACGCGCCGCTTCGACCAGCCGCGCATCGCCATCCACCCCGACGGCATCAATCCCCCGATCCGCCAGCGCCCGCAACAGCCAGCCTTCACCGCAGCCGAGGTCGAGCACACGCTGCGGCTGCCGGCCCATGATCGCCAACAAAATCGCTTGATCGGTAACCTGCTGACGGCTTTCGATGGCGCCGCTGCGGATCACCTCGATCCAGACATCAGCGTTGTCGTGCCAGCTCTGCAAAAGGCTGGATTCGGGGGAGGGCATGGCGGAGTCCCGACTTCTGAAAAACCACAGTATGGACGCTGATCGCAAGCCAGGGTTTGTAGATCAGCGCACCCACACAACTCCGAACGCCGATATTTTTGAGAAATCGATATCAGGTCCATTTTTCGGTCATTTTTTCGAAGCCGCCAAAGCCTCTTTGAGCGCTGCATTTGCACGTTCGGCGGTTTGCGCATCACCGTGCTTTTTCAGCAGCTCAGTGACCTCGGCCAACTGTGCCGCGCTGAGCCCGACGCGCAGGCTCGCCGCCATATGCGCGCGCAGTTGCGATTCTACGCCCGGCGTTGCAGCCAGCGCCCCGACGGTCGCCAGTTCACGGCTTTGCCAGTCAAGGTTGTCGCGCTCGAAGATGTCGCCGAACAGGTGGGTTTGCAGGAACTGGTTGATAACCGGGGCGAACTCGAACACCGGGCCTTTGACCGGGGCGCCCGAAATTTTCGTTTGATTCGCGGTGCCGCTGGCCAGCAGTTCATCCCCAACTGGAATCGCCCGGCCCGGCTCACGCCCCGGCGCATCTTCGATGCCGCGTTGTTTGCGTACCTGCACCACCGTCATCAGCTCGTTCAAGGCATTGAGGCTGCGCGGGAACCCGACGTAAGCGTAGAGCTGCACGAGAATTTCCCGGGTTTCGCTGATGGTCAGGCCGGCGTCGAGTGCCTGGTTGAGCGCCGAGTTGAGGTTGCGCATGTCGCTGGTCGCCATGAACGCGGCAATCAGTGGAATCGTCTGTTGTTTACCCGACAGGGCTCGTGCTGTGGTTTGCGGAGTAGTCATGGATTGCGGTGTCTCGGCTGCTTGAGTGGTAGCGCTGAACATCGACCCAACGCTCAGGCAGAACGCCATAAGTGCGGGAAGGGCAGCGCTGCTGCGTGTGTCAGTGGCCATCGTGAAAGGCTCCATCCTTTGCGGTTCTGCGATGTCCTGAGTAGCTGTGGTCGAGCCATAGCCATAGCTCAGGTCCATGCAGCCAACGCCGAGGGCGGATACTTCGAGTGAACGGTTGCCGCGTGTGCGCTTGTGCATGTCGATCTCCCGTTGGGCGTGGGGAGCACAGTAAGCGAGGTGACGGGGGGGGCACTAGACGGCTAAATCGGGATGGCTTGATGAATTCTGCTCATCAATCCACGGAATGAGTGAAGGGGTAACCCTGCACTCATCCTTTGGGTGACTACTGTGGCACGCGCAGCTTGTCCAGCAGGCGATTGACCAGCAGCTCGTTCAGCATGATCACCTGTTGCAGCGCCAGCAGCGGTTTGCGCTCCGGGCCGCCTATCGAGTTGGCGATGTTACCGGCCATGGAGTGGGCGTAGGAAAGCGACTCACAGGCTTCGACCAGTAGGGTTTCTTCATCCAGCGTGGGGTCGACCAAATAGACCGGGCGAAACTTGGGTGAGCTTGGCGGCGCCCCTAGTGCTTCGGGCCGGAGGTAGTAGTCGAGGGCGCGGTCGGTGGCCTCTTTGACCTTTTGCGGGTCAAGTGACGGATCGTGGGGAATTGGATCGGTTTGTGGTGGGTTGGGCGTAATTTTGAACATAGATGAAGTCTCGTATCGATATAAATAGGAGCCATCACTCTCGCTACCAAACGAAGGGTGGCGGCCATGCGCGGGTTGGTAGACCGGTCGATACGGAAACCCGGCGCTCACGAATGAGCCCCACGCATGTCCACCATATAAAACACAGCCGCGAATAAAGAGACTGAATAAGGTGGCGCCATACGGCGGTACCGACGCGGGCTACCAAACCCGATCACTGTTTTGCAGTGACAGGCAAACGATATAGCCCCGCACATAGCCGTGTAAGCCGGCGGATTCTGGCGTACGCGTAGGTAACGACGCAAGGTGTTGTAGGGAGGATGGCGTAACGGTTTGTGTGCTTTAAACGTGATCACTGGATGACGTTTACACATGGGCAATGTCGGTTGGTGGCGGCTTTCTGTTTTGCGTGAGTCTGGGAGATTTTTCCCCCTCACCCCAGCCCTCTCCCCCAGGGGGGCGAGGGGGAAAGGGAGCAGATCTCCATGTACTTCCAGGCCTGAGTTCGACTCGGTATTTCAAGTCGGTGCAACTTGCACATTCAGCGCGGTCAGTTCCCTCTACCTCTGGGAGAGGGTTAGGGTGAGGGCTGTCGCTAATTTTAAATTCTGAAGAGGAGGTGCGACATGAATCTATTGACCGGCAGTTGCCTGTGCGGCGATGTCCGTTTCGAAGTGACAGGTCAGCCCTACCGAGTCGGCATCTGCCACTGCCTCGACTGCCGCAAACGCCACGGCACGCTCTTTCACACCTCGGCCATATTTCCCGAGGATGCGTTGAAGGTCACCGGCGAAACCCGCGACTACAACGGGCGCTTTTTCTGCCCGCGTTGCGGCTCACCTGTGTTCACACGTTCGGCAGATGAAGTAGAGGTCAACATCGGATCGCTCGATGAGCCTAATCAGTTCAAACCTACTTACGAACTCTGGACCATTCGGCGTGAATCATGGTTGCCGGCGCTGCCACTGGCTCACCACTACGAGCGTGATCGTGAAAGCACGGGGCGCACAGAGGAATAATGGACGTGAGCCCAATCACATCCCCCTTCTGGGAGCGAGCCTGCTCGCGAAAGCGGTGGGTCATTCAGCTCAAGTTCAACTGAAAGATCGCATTCGCGAGCAGGCTCGCTCCCACAGGGGGAAGTGTATGGCTGCCAATGATCTCAGCCGCGAATAAACGCCAGCAGATCCGCGTTGATCGTCTCGGCCTCCGTCGTCGGCATCCCGTGGGGGAACCCCGGATACGACTTCAGCGTGCCATTGGGCAGCAACTTCGCCGACAACGGCCCTGAATCCGCATACGGCACAATCTGATCATCCTCGCCATGCATCACCAGCACCGGCACCGTGACCTTTTTCAAGTCCTCGGTGAAGTCCGTCTGCGAGAACGCGACGATCCCGTCGTAATGCGCCTTCGCCCCACCGATCATGCCCTGACGCCACCAGTTGGCAATAATCCCTTCCGATGGCGTGGCCCCGGGCCGGTTGTAGCCATAAAACGGCCCGGTCGGAATATCGCGATAAAACTGCGCGCGATTCGCCGCCAGTTGCGCCTGAAAGTCATCGAATACCGATTTCGGCAGCCCACCCGGATTGCTCTCGGTCTGCACCATCAACGGTGGCACCGCGCTGATCAGCACACCTTTGGCAACGTTGTCCTGACCATGCCGGGCAATGTAATGAATCACCTCACTGCCACCGGTCGAGTGACCGACATGCACGACATTCTTCAGGCCCAGATGATTAACCACAGCCAGCGTATCGTCGGCGTAATGATCCATGTCGTGCCCGTCCCAGACCTGACTCGAACGTCCATGCCCACGGCGATCATGGGCAACCACCCGGAAGCCTTTGCCGAGGAAGAACAGCATCTGTGCGTCCCAATCGTCCGAGCTGAGCGGCCAGCCGTGGTGGAAGTGGATCACCGGCGCGTCTTTCGGGCCCCAGTCTTTGTAGAAAATCTCGACGCCGTCTTTGCTGGTGACAAATCCCATATTCGCTACTCCAGACCAATCTGATGGATAACCCGCGCGGTCAGCGCGGACCGGTTTCGCTCATGACGAGTTTTCCACTGCGATGGCTCAGTGCGAGCCGTTATCAACTGTAGGATTAAAGTCGACATCTGCATGACCGGTGGTCGCAACGTCTGGCTTCGTGCGCAAATTAGGCTTTGCTGAAAGGGATAAGCCGAGGCGCGCGTAGGCTTTGATGGCCACAGCGGCGCTCCTTCAGAACACCGTGAGTCTGAGGAAATTCCCCGATGCTGACCTTGAATATCAATGGCAAGGATCAGGAGCTCGATGTCCCCGCGGACATGCCGTTGCTCTGGGTCCTGCGCGATGTCGCGCACTTGACCGGTACCAAATTTGGTTGCGGCATGGCCCAGTGCGGGGCCTGCACCGTGCACGTTGACGGGGCGCCGTTGCGCGCCTGCATTACGCCCGCGACCGCCGTGGCCCATGGCCAGAAAATTCTCACCATCGAAGGGCTGTCCACCGACGGTTCGCACCCGGTGCAGCAAGCCTGGGCCGAACTTGACGTGGTGCAGTGCGGTTACTGCCAGTCGGGGCAGATCATGTCTGCTGCCGCGCTGCTGGCGAAAATCCCCAAACCCACCGACAGCGATATCGATCAGGCGCTCTCCGGCAATATCTGCCGTTGCGGCACCTATCCCCGCATTCGCGCAGCGGTTAAGCGTGCATCGGAAATCGGCTGATTCAATCTGTGGGAGATAGGCGATGAACAGTCCTGTATCGCGTCGGAGTTTTCTCAAAGGCAGCGCCCTGTTGGGCGGCGGTCTGGTGGTGGCGTTTGTCGTCCCTGGCGGCCACAAGTTTGCCTATGCGGCCGAGAATGAAGGCAAGGTGTTCGCGCCCAATGCGTTTTTGCGCATCGCGGCGGACAACAGCGTCACCGTGTTGCTCGGGCATTCGGAGATGGGCCAGGGCATCTGGACCGGCCTGACCATGTTGATTGCCGAGGAGCTGGATGCCGATTGGTCGAAGATCCGCGTCGAGCACTCGCCCGCGTCGGCGGCGGATTACGGCATGCCCGGTTTTGGCGGCATGCAGATTACCGGCGGCTCGACGTCGACGTGGATGGAGTTTGACCGCTATCGACTGGCAGGCGCGACCGCGCGGCAGATGCTGGTGGAGGCGGCGGCGAAACGCTTCGAGGTGGCACCGTCGGCCATTCGCACTGAATCGGGCGTGGTGATTGCCGGTGACAAGCGTGCAACTTATGGCGAGCTGGCAGATGCCGCCGGGCAATTGCCGGTGCCTGATCCGAAGTCGATTACCTTCAAGGAAGCCAAGGACTGGAAGGTCATTGGCAAACCGACCAAACGCCTCGACACACCGGAGAAAATCACCGGCCGCGCCAAGTTCGGCATGGACGTGCAGTTTGAAGGCTTGATGACCGCAATGGTCGCGCGCCCACCGGTATTCGGTGCCACTGTTAAATCATTCGAAGGCGCTGAAGCGCTGGCGGTGCCGGGCGTACACAAAGTGGTGCAGGTGCCGACGGGCGTGGCGGTGATTGCCGAGCATTACTGGGCGGCTAAATTGGGCCGTGATGCGCTGAAGGTCGATTGGGATCTGGGCCCGCATGCGGACCTGAGCAGCGAAAAACTGCTGGCGAGTTTCCGCAAACTGGCCGCGACGCAAGGCACGTCGGCGAGTCAGGCCGGTGATGCCAAGGGCAGTTTTGGCAAAGCGGCGAAGAAGATCGATGTCGAATACAGCGTGCCTTATCTGGCTCATGCGCCGATGGAGCCGCTCAACTGCACGGTGAAAATCAGTGCGGAAAAATGCGAAATCTGGACCGGCACACAATTCCAGACGCTGGATCAAATGGTCGCTGGCAAGATCACCGGGCTGAAGCCTGATCAGGTCGAGATCCACACTGAGTTTTTGGGTGGCGGTTTCGGGCGTCGGGCCAATCCAACGTCTGACTTTGTCGCCGAAGCCGTGCACGTGGCGAAAGCCGCCGCGATGCCGGTGAAAACCGTGTGGTCGCGGGAAGACGATATTCGTGGCGGTTACTACCGCTCGATGTTCTTGCATCAGGCGAAGATCGGCTTGGGCGCTGATGGTTTGCCGTCGAGCTGGCAGCACGTGCTGGTCGGGCAGTCGATCATGACCGGCACGCTGATGGAGGCGACGATGGTCAAAAACGGCATCGACCCGACCTCGGTCGAAGGCGTTTCCGACAGTCCTTACGTTAAAGGCCTGGCCAATCATCAGGTCGATCTGCATTCGCCGCAAACGGGCATCAATGTGTTGTGGCTGCGCTCGGTTGGCCATAGCCATACCGGTTTTGTCATGGAATCGCTGATCGATGAAATGGCCACGGCGGCGGGCAAGGATCCGGTCGAGTACCGACGAACCTTGCTCAAGGATCATCCTCGGCATTTGGGCGTGCTCAATCTGGCGGTGGAAAAGGCTAACTGGAAAGCACCATTGCCGGATGGCCATGCGTTGGGCGTGGCAGTGCACGAGTCGTTCGGTAGCTACGTTGCGCAGGTGGCGGAGGTGTCGCAGGACAATTTGGCGATTCGCGTGCATCGCGTGGTCTGTGCGGTGGACTGCGGGATTGCGGTGAATCCGCAGAGTATCGCGGCGCAGATGGAATCGTGCATCACCTTCGGTCTGGGCATGGCGCTGCACAGCAAACTGACGCTCAAGGACGGCGCGGTCGTGCAATCCAACTATCACGATTATCAGGTGCTGCGGCTCAACGAGATGCCGGTGGTGGAAGTGCACATCGTGCCCAGCAGCGACAAACCCGGTGGCATCGGCGAGGCCGGTGTGCCGCCGACCGCGCCAGCCGTGGCCAACGCGGTGTTCGCCCTGACCGGGCAACGCCTGCGCGAGTTGCCGCTGCAACTGTCGGGGGTGTGAGATGAAACGACATCTAGTGTTGGGCACGGTGGTTCTACTGGGGCTGGGCGGTTATGCCTCGGACCTGTTTGCCGATGATCAGGAAGCCTTGAAAGCCTTCACCACGGTACAGAAAGTCTTCCAGAGTCCGCGCTGCCAGAACTGTCACATTCCCGGTGATTCGCCGTTGCAGTTCGACGCCGGCATTCCCCATGCGATGAACGTGGTGCGCGGCATGGACGGCAAGGGCGCCGCCGGTTTGCCTTGCGCGACCTGCCACGCGGAAAACAATCCGCCGGCCAGTTACGGCCCGCATGCGCCACCGGGGGCGCCGCACTGGAGCCTGCCGCCGGCAGCGCACAAAATGGCCTGGATCGGCCTGCCACCGGACAAGCTCTGCGCGATGATCAAGGACCGTTCGAGCAATGGCGATCGCGACTTTGCTGCGCTGATCAAGCATGTCAGCGAAGACAAATTGGTGCTGTGGGGCTGGAATCCCGGGGCAGGGCGCGCGCCGGTGCCAGTGCCGCACGATATTTTTGTCACGCAATTCAAGCTCTGGGCCGATGCGGGCGGGCCATGCCCGGTGGCGCAAATGTGAGCCATTGCCAAATTAGCGCTACGCTTGGAAGCATTGTTGCCAATGGAGTGTGCTGATGCTGGTTCCAGGAAAACCTGCGAATGAAACGGCGCGCGTTCAAGCGTTGCACGGTCTTGAGCTGCTCGATTCCGCCCCTGAAGAACGTTTCGACCGACTGACACGGTTGGCGAAACGCCTGTTCAATGTGCCGATTGCACTGGTGACGTTGGTCGACACCAATCGGCAGTGGTTCAAGTCGTGCGTGGGCCTGGATGTCAGCGAGACACCGAGGGATGTCTCGTTCTGCGGCCATGCGATTCTTAACGACGGCCTGCTGTTGGTGCCGGACGCCCGCGAGGATGTGCGCTTCCATGACAACCCGTTGGTGACAGGCGCGCCGAACATTCGCTTCTACGCCGGTTACCCGCTGACCGTGCCCAATGGCAATAAAATGGGCACGCTGTGCCTGATCGACACCAAGCCCCGCGACCTCGACGAGGAAGAGCGCGCGTTGTTGCGTGATCTGGCGGAAATGGCCGAGCAAGAGTTGGCCGCTGTGCAGATCGCGAGCATGGATGAGTTGACGTTGCTGTCCAATCGCCGTGGTTTCAAACAACTGGCGCAGCATGCACTGGACGCCTGCGCACGGCTGGAACGGCCGGCAACCTTGCTGTTTTTCGACCTCAATGACTTCAAGCAGATCAACGATCTGTATGGGCATGCCGAGGGTGACAGTGCGCTGAAAACCTTTGCCGACGTGCTGCGCATCGCCTTTCGCGAGAGTGATGTGGTCGGGCGCCTGGGCGGGGATGAGTTCGTCGCGTTGCTGACCGGCTCCAGCCATATTGAAACGACGGCGATCATGGCGCGGCTCAAGGATATTCTCGAAGAGCGCAATGCCACGTTGCATCGGGGCTATGCGATTCGCTTTAGCGTGGGCCAGATCGAATATGACGCCAAGCGCCATGAGACCGTGGATCGGCTGCTGGCGGATGCCGATAGCGCGATGTATGTGCACAAGCAGGCCTTGAAGCGTTGTTAGCGAATGCACCGCAGATCGCTTGTAGGAGTGAGCCTGCTCGCGATGGCGTCCGGCCATCAACCTCTTCATTGCCTGACACAGCGCTCCCACAGGGGACAGTGTTGCAGGCATAAAAAAACCCGCCAGATCGGCGGGTTTTTTTATTGGCTAACCGAAGATCACTCTTCGATGTTGCCCATGGCGGTGGTGTTGAAGCCGCCGTCGACGTACATGATTTCGCCGCTGATGCCCGACGCCAGGTCGGAGCACAGGAAGGCGCCGGCGTTGCCGACTTCGTCGATGGTGACGTTGCGACGCAGCGGGGTTTGCGCTTCGTTGGCGGCCAGCATCTTGCGGAAGTTCTTGATGCCCGAGGCTGCCAGGGTACGGATCGGGCCAGCCGATACGCAGTTGACGCGGGTGCCATCCGGGCCCAGAGAGCCGGCCAGGTAACGTACGCCAGCTTCCAGCGAAGCCTTGGCCATGCCCATTACGTTGTAGTTAGGCATGGTGCGCTCGGCGCCCAGGTACGACAGGGTCAGCAGGCTGCCGTTGCGGCCTTTCATCATTTCGCGACCGGCTTTGGCCAGGGCCACGAAGCTGTAGGCGCTGATGTCGTGCGCGATGCGGAAACCGTCACGGGTGGTGGCTTCGGTGAAGTCGCCGTCCAGTTGGTCGCCCGGGGCGAAGCCAACGGAGTGGACGATGCAGTCCAGGCCGTCCCACTTCTTGCTCAGTGCTTCGAAGACCTTGGCGATTTCTTCATCGCTGGCCACGTCGCACGGGAAGCACAGCTCAGGGCTCGAACCCCAGCCTTGGGCGAATTCTTCAACACGACCTTTCAGTTTGTCGTTCTGATAAGTGAAGGCAAGCTCAGCGCCCTCGCGATGCATGGCGGCAGCGATGCCGGATGCGATGGACAGCTTGCTGGCGACACCGACGATCAGTACGCGCTTACCGGCGAGAAAACCCATGTGTTGCTCCTCTTTCAGGTTATTGCGCAGTGGCTGGTGCCAAAAAAGCGGCTTCCAGCAACTGCTGTGTATACGGATGTTGGGGGGCGGCAAAAATACTTTGCGCGTCTCCCTGTTCGACCACTTGGCCATGCTTGACCACCATCAACTGGTGGCTCAGCGCTTTGACGACAGCCAGATCATGGCTGATAAACAAATACGTCAGGTTGTACTTGGCTTGCAGTGAACGCAACAGCTCCACCACTTGCCGCTGCACCGTGCGGTCGAGCGCCGACGTCGGCTCGTCCAGCAGGATCAGCGCCGGTTTCAGCACCAAAGCCCGGGCAATGGCGATTCGTTGCCGTTGCCCACCGGAAAATTCGTGGGGGTAGCGGTGCCGGGTTTCCGGATCCAGACCTACCTCCTTCAATGCCGCAATAATCGCCGCCTCTTGTTCCTCAGCGGTGCCCATCTTGTGAATCCGCAGGCCTTCGCCAACGATATCGCTGACACACATGCGCGGGCTCAGGCTGCCAAACGGGTCCTGAAACACCACCTGCATCTCCCGACGCAACGGGCGAACCTCGTTCTGCGTCAGGCAGTCTAGCTGCTTGCCTTCAAAGCGGATCGCGCCTTTGCTGCCGATCAGCCGCAAAATCGCCAGACCCAGGGTGGATTTACCGGAGCCGCTTTCTCCCACGATCCCCAGGGTCTGACCCTGCGGTAGGCTGAAATTGATGCCGTCCACTGCCTTGACGTGATCCACCGTGCGCTTGAGCAGGCCTTTCTTGATCGGGAACCAGACTTTCAAGTCCTCGACTTCAAGCAGCGGCGCGCCGATTTTATTGCTCGCCGGGCCTCCGCTGGGCTCCGCGCCGAGCAATTCCCGAGTGTACGGATGCTGCGGCGAACGGAACAGCTCTGCGCACGATGCCTGTTCGACGATGCAACCGCGCTGCATGACACATACACGATGCGCAATTCTTCGCACCAGGTTCAAATCGTGACTGATCAGTAACAACGACATGCCCAATCGAGCCTGCAATTCCTTGAGCAAATCGAGGATTTTCAGCTGAACGGTCACGTCCAGCGCCGTGGTCGGTTCGTCGGCAATCAGCAATTCCGGCTCGTTGGCCAGGGCCATGGCGATCATTACACGCTGGCGCTGGCCACCGGACAACTCGTGGGGCAAGGCCTTGAGACGCTTGTGCGGCTCGGGGATGCCGACCATGTCCAGCAGCTCCAGCGTACGCTTGGTCGCGACTTTGCCGGTCAGACCCTTGTGGATGCCGAGGACTTCGTTGATCTGCTTCTCGATCGAGTGCAGCGGATTCAGCGAAGTCATCGGCTCCTGAAAGATCATCGCGATGCGGTTGCCACGGATGTGGCGGATGGTTTTCTCACTGAGCCCCAGCAGGTTTTGCCCGGCATAGTTGATGCTGCCGGCCGGATGGCGGGCCATCGGGTAGGGCAGCAGGCGCAGGATCGAATGCGCGGTGACCGATTTGCCCGAGCCGGATTCGCCGACCAGCGCCAGGGTTTCGCCGCGTTTGATGTCGAAACTCACGCCTTCGACGACCCGGTGCACGCGCTCGCCGAAACCGAATTCGACGGCGAGGTCACGCACTTCGATCAGATTGTCCTGATTCATTTCACTTCCTCGGGTCGAAGGCGTCGCGAGCGGACTCGCCGATAAACACCAGCAAACTCAGCATCAACGCCAGCACGGCGAAGGCACTCATGCCCAGCCACGGCGCTTGCAGGTTGGATTTGCCCTGGGCGACCAGTTCACCCAGCGACGGACTGCCGGCCGGCAAGCCGAAACCGAGGAAGTCCAAAGCGGTGAGGGTGCCGATGGCGCCGGTGAGGATGAACGGCATAAACGTCATGGTCGAGACCATCGCGTTGGGCAGGATGTGGCGGAACATGATCGCACCGTTCTGCATGCCCAGCGCTCTTGCTGCGCGCACGTATTCAAGGTTGCGGCCACGGAGGAACTCAGCGCGCACCACGTCGACCAGGCTCATCCACGAGAACAGCAGCATGATCCCCAGCAGCCACCAGAAATTCGGCTGGACGAAACTGGCGAGGATGATCAGCAGATACAGCACCGGCAGCCCCGACCAGATCTCCAGAAAACGCTGCCCGGCCAGATCGACCCAGCCGCCATAGAAGCCCTGCAAAGCACCGGCAATCACGCCGATGATCGAACTCAGCACGGTCAACGTCAGCGCGAACAGCACCGAAATGCGGAAACCGTAGATCACCCGCGCCAGCACATCGCGGCCCTGATCGTCAGTGCCGAGCAGGTTGTCCGCCGACGGCGGCGCCGGGGCCGGGACTTTCAGGTCGTAGTTGATGCTCTGGTAGCTGTAGGGAATCGGCGCCCACAGCACCCACGCATCCTTGGCCTTGAGCAGTTCGCGGATGTACGGGCTCTTGTAGTTGGCTTCCAGCGGGAATTCGCCGCCGAACGCAGTTTCCGGGTAGCGCTTGATCGCCGGGAAGTACCAATTGTTGTCGTAATGCACCACCAACGGCTTGTCGTTGGCGATCAGCTCGGCGCCCAGGCTCAGGCCGAACAGCACCAGAAACAGCCACAGCGACCACCAGCCACGTTTGTTGGCTTTGAACAGTTCGAAGCGGCGGCGGTTGAGAGGGGACAGGTTCATCTCAATGCTCCCGGCTTTCGAAGTCGATGCGCGGATCGACCAAGGTGTAGGTGAGGTCGCCGATCAGTTTCACCACCAGCCCCAGCAGGGTGAAGATGAACAGGGTACCGAACACCACCGGGTAATCGCGGTTGATCGCCGCTTCAAAGCTCATCAGGCCGAGACCGTCGAGGGAGAAAATCACTTCCACCAGCAAGGATCCTGTGAAGAAGATGCCGATGAACGCCGACGGGAATCCGGCAATCACCAGCAGCATGGCGTTGCGGAACACATGGCCGTACAACACGCGATGGCGGGTCAGGCCTTTGGCCTTGGCGGTGACCACGTATTGCTTGTTGATTTCGTCGAGAAAGCTGTTTTTGGTCAGCAGGGTCATGGTTGCGAAGTTACCGATCACCAGTGCGGTCACCGGCAGCGCCAGGTGCCAGAAGTAATCGAGGATCTTGCCGCCGAAGCTCAGTTCATCGAAGTTGTTTGAGGTCAGGCCCCTTAGCGGGAACCAGTCGAGATAACTGCCGCCGGCAAACACCACGATCAGCAGGATCGCAAAGAGAAACGCCGGGATCGCATAGCCGACGATGATCGCCGAACTGGTCCAGACGTCGAAATGGCTGCCGTGCCGCGTGGCCTTGGCGATCCCCAGCGGGATCGACACCAGGTACATGATCAGCGTGCTCCACAGCCCCAGCGAGATCGACACCGGCATCTTTTCCTTGATCAGGTCGATCACCTTGGCGTCGCGGAAGAAACTGTCGCCGAAATCCAGCTGCGCGTAGTTCTTGACCATGATCCACAGACGTTCCGGGGCCGATTTGTCGAACCCGTACATGTGCTCGATTTCCTTGATCAGCGCCGGGTCCAGACCCTGTGCGCCGCGATAGGAGGAGCCGGCCACCGACACCTCGGCACCGCCGCCGGCAATCCGGCTGGTGGCGCCTTCGAAGCCTTCGAGCTTGGCGATCATCTGTTCCACCGGGCCACCGGGCGCGGCCTGGATGATCACGAAGTTGATCAGCAGAATGCCGAACAGGGTCGGGATGATCAGCAGCAGTCGCCGAAAAATATACGCCAGCATCTGATTACTCCGTGCCCACAGGGTCGGCTTGCAGTTTGGTTTCGACTTCTACTGCCGGTTTTGCGTCGGGCTTGACCCACCAGGTGTTAATCCCGATGTCGTACTTGGGCGAGACTTTCGGGTGACCGATGTGGTTCCAGTACGCCACGCGCCAGGTCTTGATGTGCCAGTTCGGCACCACGTAGTAACCCCATTGCAGCACGCGATCCAGTGCGCGGGCGTGGGCCACCAGGCTTTTGCGTGAGTCGGCGTTGATCAGGTTTTCGACCAGTTGATCGACAATCGGATCCTTCAGGCCAATGGTGTTGCGGCTGCTCGGTTTGTCGGCAGCGGCGCTCATCCAGAATTCGCGCTGTTCGTTACCCGGTGAGTTGGACTGCGGGAAGCTGCCGACCATCATGTCGAAGTCCCGCGAACGCACGCGGTTGATGTACTGCGAAACGTCGACGCGGCGGATTACCAGATCGATGCCAAGGTCGCTGAGGTTGCGCTTGAACGGCAGCAGTACGCGTTCGAATTCGGTCTGCGCGAGCAGGAACTCGATCACCACCGGTTTGCCCGTGGCGTCGACCATTTTGTCGTCGACGATCTTCCAGCCAGCTTCTTGCAGCAGTTGGTAGGCCTCGCGCTGCTGCGCGCGGATCATGCCGCTGGCATCGGTCTTCGGATTCTCGAACGCTTCGCTGAACACCTGCGCCGGCAGTTTGCTGCGGAACGGCTCGAGGATCGCCACTTGATCGGCGTCGGGCAGGCCGGTGGCGGCCATTTCCGAGTTTTCGAAATAGCTGCGGGTGCGGAAGTAGGCGCTGTTGAACAGTTGTTTGTTGGTCCACTCGAAATCGAACAGCAGACCGAGTGCCTGACGCACCCGCACATCCTGAAACACCGGGCGACGCAGGTTGAAGACGAAGCCCTGCATGCCGGTCGGGTTGCTGTTGGCGATCTGTTCCTTGATCAAGCGGCCTTCGGTAACCGCCGGGATGTTGTAGGCGTTGGCCCAGTTCTTTGCGGTCATTTCCAGCCAGTAATCGAATTGTCCGGCCTTCAGCGCTTCGAGCGCGACGGTGTTGTCGCGGTAGTAATCGGTGGTCATCGTGTCGAAGTTGTAGAAGCCACGGTTGACCGGCAGGTCCTTGCCCCAGTAATCCTTGACCCGCTCGTAACGCACTGAACGTCCGGCCTTCACTTCGGCAACCTTGTAAGGGCCGCTGCCCAGCGGAATTTCCAGGTTGCCCTTGGTGAAGTCGCGATCGGCCCACCAGTGCTTGGGCAGCACCGGTAACTGGCCGAGGATCAGCGGTAGTTCACGGTTATTGGTGTGCTTGAACTTGAAGAGCACTTTCAGCGGATCTTCGGCGATCACTTCGGAAACGTCGCTGTAGTAGCCGCGAAACAGCGGTGAGCCTTCCTTGGTCAGCGTGTTGAAGCTGAACACCACGTCCTCGGCGCGTACCGGGTGGCCGTCGTGGAAGCGCGCTTCGGGGCGCAGGTAGAAACGCACCCAGCTGTTGTCCGGGGCTCTTTCGATCTGCCGGGCGATCAGGCCGTATTCGGTGAACGGTTCGTCGAGGCTGTGTTTGGTCAAGGTGTCGTAGATCTGCCCGACATCGTCGGCCGGCACGCCTTTGCTGATAAACGGGTTGAGGCTGTCGAAGCCGCCGAAACCGGCCTGACGGAAGATGCCGCCCTTGGGCGCGTCGGGGTTCACATAATCGAAATGCTTGAAATCGGCTGGGTATTTCGGCGGCTCGTTGTACAGGGTCACGGCGTGTTGCGGAGCGGCAAAGGCCAGCCCGGCGAACAGCAAACCGCTGGCCTGGACGAGCAGGGCGCGGATCGGTTTCATTGATCTTTCTCCGAAGACTTCAGCCACCACGCGCTCAGGCCCAGAGTGTAGGGCGGCGTGGTGACGTGGGCCAACCGGTTGCGGTAGGCCAGACGGTGATAATTGAGGTACCAATTGGGAATGCTGTAGTGCTGCCAGAGCAGCACGCGGTCGAGCGCCTTGCCGGCGGCAACCTGCTCGTCGCGGGTGCGCGCGGCGAGCAATTGTTCGAGCAGGTGATCCACTACCGGGTTGGCAATGCCTGCGTAATTCTTGCTGCCCTTGACCCCGACCTGACTGGAGTGGAAGTACTGCCACTGCTCCAGGCCCGGGCTGAGGGTCTGGTTGAGCGTCATCGAGATCATGTCAAAATCAAATTGATCGAGGCGCTGTTTGTACTGCGCCCGATCCACGGTGCGCAGGCGCGCGTCGATGCCGATGCTGTTGAGGTTCTCGATATAGGGCTGGTAGAGGCGCTCCAGGTTCGGATTGACCAGCAGCAGCTCGAACCGCAGCGGTTGGCCGTCAGCGTTTTGCAGGCGCTGACCGTTGAGCTTCCAGCCGGCTTCGGCGAGCAATGCCAATGCCTTGCGCATGGTTTCCCGGGGAATGCCGCGTCCATCGGTTTTTGGCAGGGTGAACGGCTCGGTGAACAGCTTGGCCGGCAGTTGTTCCTTGTACGGCTTGAGCATCAGCCATTCATGCCCGACCGGCAGGCCGGAGGTGGTGAACTCGCTGTTGGGGTAATAACTGGTGGTGCGTTTGTAGGCATCGCTGAACAGTGCGCGGTTGGTCCACTCGAAGTCGAACATCAGGCCCAGCGCTTCACGGGTCTTAACGTCCGAGAACGTCGCACGGCGGGTGTTCATGAACAGGCCCTGACTCTGGGTCGGGATCTGATGCGGGATCTGTGCCTTGATCACATCGCCACGGCGTATGGCCGGGAAGTTGTAGCCGTTGGCCCAGTTCTTCGCCTGATGCTCGATGTAAATGTCGAATTCGCCAGCCTTGAATGCTTCGAAGGCGACATCGCTGTCGCGGTAGAACTCGACTTCCATGCGATCGAAGTTGTACTTGCCGCGATTGACCGGCAAGTCCTTGCCCCAGTAATCCTTGACCCGCTCGAAGATCAACTGCCGGCCCGGCGTCACCGAAGTGATGCGATAGGGGCCGCTGCCCAGTGGCGGTTCGAAGGTAGTGGCCTTGAAGTCGCGGTCTTTCCAGTAGTGCTGCGGCAGCACCGGCAATTCGCCAAGGCGCAGGATCAGTAGCGGATTGCCCGAGCGCTTGAGCACGAAGCGAATGCGCTGCTTGTTGAGAATGTCGACCCGCAGCACTTCCTGCAACGCGGTACGGTACAGCGGATGGCCGTCCTTGAGCAGCGTTCGATAGGAGAAGGCGACGTCATAAGCGGTGATCGGCGTGCCGTCGTGGAAACGCGCTTCCGGGCGCAGGTTGAAGACTACCCAGCTGCGATCTTCGCTGTACTCCACCGATTGCGCGATCAAACCATAGCTCGACGCCGGCTCGTCACCGGACGGCGAATACTGGCCGGTGCCAACCATCAGCGGCTCGTTCAGTTCATTGATGCCGTACTGGAGGAAATTCGCGGTGGTGACCGGGCTGGTGCCTTTGAACGTGTACGGATTGACCGTATCGAAGGTGCCGAACGCCATTACCCGCAACGTACCGCCCTTAGGCGCTTGCGGGTTGACCCAGTCGAAGTGGGTAAATCTGGCCGGGTACTTGAGCGTGCCGAACTGCGCATAACCGTGACTTTCGGTAATCGTCGCGCTTGCGGTTGAGCTCAAGGCCAGGCTGATCAGGAGCAGGAGGAGGGGACGCTTCAAGTCAGATCCGATCCAGGCGGCTTGGGCTTAGTGGGCCGTACAGTAACAGCTTGTCTGGACAGGAAAAAGATGTGGGTTAAAGAGCCCCTCACCCTAACCCTCTCCCGGGGGGAGAGGGGACTGACTGTGGTGTTTGCGAGAGCTGCGCCGACGTGCGATACCGCGCCGAACTCGGATGTTGAACAGCACGGAGATCGGCTCCCTTTCCCCCTCGCCCCCTTGGGGGAGAGGGCTGGGGTGAGGGGGATGGATCTAATGCACACCTCAAAAACGTGATCAAAAAAAGCCCCTGAAAACTCAGGGGCTCTTCTGTCAGTGCGGCTGATAAACCGTGAGCATCTGCCCCGGCTTCAGTGCTTTACCCGCACCCGGATTCCAGCGCTTGAGATGCTGCATCTCAACGTTGAAGCGCTTGGCCACGACGTACAGCGTGTCGCCGCGTTTGACCTTGTACTGGGTTTGCTGCGCGCTGTCGTCCTTGCCTTTGCTCTTGCTGTTGGCCGCAATCACCGTGTTGACCCGGCCGGATTTGCGTGCCGGCGCGCGCTTGGTGGTGTCTTGCATCACCAGGGTCTGACCAACCTTGAGGTTCTTGCCGGTCAGCTTGTTCCAGCGCTGCAGGTCTTTGACTTCGACCTTGTTGGCCTTGGCGATGGAACCGAGGTTGTCGCCACGCTTCACCCGATAGGCACGCTTGAGCTGCGCCACTTCCGACGGATCGGCGCCTTCGAAGACTGGTTTCAGCGAACGCGGGCTGATCAGCTCTTCCGGACGCATGGTCTGCAAACTGGCCGTCAGCAATTGCGCCTTCGACGTCGGCACCAGCAAATGCTGAGGGCCGTCGATGGTGGTGCGTTGCTTGAAGGCCGGGTTGAGCTGGAACAGTTCGTCTTCGTCGATGTTGGCCACCGCAGCGACCTTGGACAGGTCCATGCGCTGGTTGATTTCGACGACCTGGAAGTACGGTTCGTTGGCGATCGGGTTGAGGTTCACGCCGTAGGCTTCCGGCGCCAGCACCACTTGCGACAGCGCCAGCAGCTTCGGCACGTAGGCCTGGGTTTCCGCCGGCAACGGCAGGTTCCAGTAGTCGGTGGGCAGGCCGAGCTTTTCGTTACGTTCGATGGCGCGGCTGACCGTGCCTTCACCGGCGTTGTACGCCGCCAGGGCCAGCAACCAGTCGCCGTTGAACATGTCGTGCAGGCGGGTCAGGTAATCCATCGCTGCCGTGGTCGAGGCGGTGATGTCGCGACGGCCATCGTAGAAGCGCGTCTGACGCAGATTGAAATAACGCCCTGTGGACGGAATGAATTGCCACAACCCGACTGCATCGGCCCGGGAATAGGCCATCGGGTTGTAGGCGCTTTCAATCACTGGCAGCAGGGCCAGTTCCAGCGGCATGTTGCGTTCTTCGAGGCGTTCGACGATGTAGTGAATATAGAGACTGCCGCGTTCGCCGGCGTTCTCGAGGAAAGAGGGATTGCTGGCGAACCACAGGCGCTGTTGCTCGATGCGCGGGTTGACGCCGAGACCTTCCTGCAGCTGAAAGCCCTGGCGCATCCGTTCCCAGATGTCCTGGGGAACCTGTGGGCTGGGCTTTTCGGACAGCCAGATAGGCTTCTGCTTGGCTCGCGCAGCAATGTTCGGCGTATGGGTCGCTTCAGTCTGCGGAGCATGGCTGGAACAGCCCGCCAGCGTGGCGGACACAGCCACCGCGATGGCTTGCGCCAGGCGGGTCAATGCGTCTGAATTGACGGACTTACGTATGGATGACGACATTGGCTGGAAGTAAGTTCCGGGCAAAAATGTCGGGCGATTCTAGAAAGCGCACCCCCTGCGGTCAACCATTCAGAATTTTTGTACCAAGTGGTGGGGGGCTTAGAACTTATCTTTCCAAGCCCGCAGAGCCGCAAATACCTCACTCGGCGCCCGGTTTTGAGCGCCTGCCCGTTCGTCCACTTTTTGTGTAACTAATGTTTCAGAGGTACGCAAGAACGGATTTGTGAGCTTTTCCAGTGCCAGGGTCGAAGGCAGGGTCATGACGCCGTTTTGCCGCTGCTGAGTGACTTTTTCCAGACGGGCGGCGATGTCCGGATTGCCCGGCTCGACGGCGGCGGCAAACTTCAGATTGCTCAGGGTGTATTCATGGGTGCAGTAGACCAGGGTATCTTCCGGTAGAGCAGCGAGGCGGCTGAGCGAGTGGTGCATTTGCTCCGGCGTGCCCTCGAACAGGCGACCGCAACCGGCGGCGAATAGGGTGTCGCCGCAAAACAGCAGGCCGTGGTGGTAATAGGCAATGTGCCCCAAGGTGTGACCGGGCACCGCATAGACGTCGAAGTCCCAGCCGAGCACGCTGACCGTATCGTTGTCCTCGAGCGCCACGTTGCGCCCCGGGATGCTTTCGCTGGCCGGGCCGTAGACTTTTGCGCCGCTCAGCGCTTTCAGGCGTTCGACGCCGCCGACGTGATCATGATGGTGGTGGGTGATCAGGATATCGCTCAACACCCAGCCCGGATGCGCTGCAAGCCACGCCTGAACCGGCGCGGCATCGCCCGGGTCGACCACGGCGCAGCGCTGGGTGCGGTGATCCTGTAACAACCAGATGTAGTTGTCGGTGAACGCGGGCAGGGCACTGATCTGTATCATCGTCGGAATTCGCCAAGCGGAAAACATTGGCGCATCTTAGTAGTTCCTGGCGCTTTGGAGAATGCGATGATTGATAAAGCGTTCGCACAGGCTGATCCTGACTGGCTGGCCCTGATCGGTGCAGCCCGTGAATGGCTGTCCGGCCCGCTCGGGCAATTTCTGCTCGATGAAGAGCGGCGCATGCTCGAAGACGAGTTGGGCCGTTTCTTTGGCGGTTATCTGGTGCACTACGGGCCATCGGCCGAAACCCCGCCGTCGGCACCGCAAGTGCAGCGCAATGTGCGTCTCGGTGCACCGTTGCCCGGGGTCGAGATCGTCTGCGAGGAGCAGGCCTGGCCGCTGAGCGAGCATGCCGCCGATGTGGTGGTGATGCAGCACGGTCTGGATTTCTGCCTGTCGCCCCACGGTTTGCTGCGTGAAGCAGCGAGCAGCGTGCGTCCCGGTGGGCATTTGCTGATCATCGGCATCAACCCCTGGAGCACCTGGGGGCTGCGCCATGTGTTCGCCCACGACGCCTTGCGCCAGGCGCGCTGCATCTCGCCGTCGCGGGTCGCCGACTGGCTCAATCTGCTGGGCTTCGCGCTGGAGAAACGCCGCTTCGGGTGCTATCGTCCGCCGCTCGCGTCACCCAAGTGGCAGGCCCGTCTGGCCGGCTGGGAACGCAAGGCCGGTGACTGGCAATTGTCGGGTGGCGGCTTCTATTTACTGGTCGCGCGCAAGATTGTGGTCGGACTGCGACCGTTGCGTCAGGAGCGGCGCGAGCCGATGGGCAAGCTGATTCCGCTGCCGATGGCCAAGGTCAACCGCCGTCGTATCGAACCGTAAACCTTCTTTTATTTGTGGCCGGGTGTGTCCCGGCCTCGGTCATTGTCGATCCGTGATCGGCAGGACAGGCATTTTTCTGGATAGATTGGCATGAGCGAAAGCGTTGAAAGCGTCGACACCGTAGAGCTGTTCACTGACGGCGCCTGCAAAGGCAACCCCGGCCCCGGCGGCTGGGGCGCCTTGCTGGTGTGCAAGGGCGTCGAAAAGGAACTGTGGGGTGGCGAAACCAACACCACCAATAACCGCATGGAGCTGCTCGGCGCGATCCGTGGCCTCGAAGCCTTGAAGCGGCCGTGTGAAGTATTGCTGGTGACCGACTCGCAGTACGTGATGAAGGGCATCAACGAGTGGATGGCCAACTGGAAGAAGCGCGGCTGGAAAACCGCAGCGAAGGAGCCGGTGAAAAACGCTGATCTGTGGAAAGAGCTGGACGAGCAGGTCAACCGCCACAAGGTTACCTGGAAGTGGGTGCGTGGGCACATTGGCCATCACGGTAACGAGCGGGCTGACCAGCTGGCTAACCGTGGGGTGGATGAGGTTCGCGGTTACAAGCAGAGCTGATTTCGCTTCTGAACCGTGGTGTGGCCATTCGCGAGCAGGCCCGCTCCCACACTGGATCGTGCTCACAACACATTCAATGTGGGAGCGAGCCTGCTCGCGAAGGGCGCGCCACGGTCTGACTGAAACACCCCGCCGAGCGTGTTAACATCCGCGTTTTTTGCAAGATCGACCCGTTGAGAGCTGAACACTGATGGCCACCAGATCCGTTGTACTCGATACCGAAACCACCGGCATGCCGGTGACCGATGGTCACCGGATCATTGAAATCGGTTGTGTCGAACTGATCGGTCGGCGCCTGACGGGCCGGCATTTTCACGTTTACCTGCAGCCGGATCGCGAGAGTGATGAAGGCGCCATCGGCGTCCACGGCATCACCAACGAATTCCTCGTCGGCAAGCCGCGCTTTGCCGAAGTGGCCGATGAGTTCTTCGAGTTCATCAAAGGCGCGCAGCTGATCATCCACAACGCGGCGTTCGACGTTGGCTTCATCAACAACGAATTCGCCCTGATGGGCCAGCACGATCGCGCTGACATTACCCAGCACTGCTCAATCCTCGACACCCTGATGATGGCTCGGGAACGTCACCCGGGGCAGCGCAACAGCCTCGATGCGTTGTGCAAACGTTATGGCGTCGACAACTCCGGCCGTGAACTGCACGGCGCCTTGCTCGACTCGGAGATTCTCGCCGACGTCTACCTGACCATGACCGGTGGCCAGACCAGCCTGTCGCTCGCCGGCAACGCTTCCGACGGCAATGGCACGGGCGAGGGCGCGGACAACTCGGCGACCGAAATTCGGCGCTTGCCGGCTGATCGTCAGCCTGCGCGGATCATTCGTGCGACGGAAGAAGAACTGGCGGCGCATCTGGTGCGGCTGGAAATTATTGCCAAGTCTGCGGGTGGCCCGGCGATGTGGACGCAGATCGCGGAAGCTGACGCCCAGGCTTGAAGATCAACGGATCGGACGATCTTTGCTTTTGGCGGCATGAAGCCAACTGGCCACCCTCGCCACATTCGCTGCAACCCTCTACCCTTGAGTGCATTGGCCGATTCAATTCGGCCGCCTCAGGACACTGAGCCTCATGTACAAAGATTTGAAGTTTCCGGTGTTGATCGTTCATCGCGACATCAAGGCCGACACGGTCGCCGGTGACCGTATCCGTGGCATCGCCCAAGAGTTGGAGCAGGAAGGTTTCAGTATCGTGTCGGCCACCGACTACGCCGAAGGGCGGCTGGTCGCGTCGACCCATCATGGTCTGGCGTGCATGCTGATTGCCGCCGAGGACGCCAGTACGAACTCGCATCTTTTACAGAACATGGCCGAATTGATCGGGCTGGCGCGGGTGCGTGCACCGGATCTGCCGATCTTTGCCCTGGGCGAGCAAGTCACCCTGGAAAATGCGCCGGCCGATGCCATGGCCGAGCTCAATCAACTGCGCGGCATTCTCTATCTGTTCGAAGACACCGTACCGTTCCTCGCCCGGCAAGTGGCCCGTGCGGCGCGCAAGTACCTCGATGGCTTGTTGCCGCCGTTTTTCA
Organism: Pseudomonas sp. Mb7; assembly: GCF_054790525.1. Classification (NCBI taxonomy): domain Bacteria; kingdom Pseudomonadati; phylum Pseudomonadota; class Gammaproteobacteria; order Pseudomonadales; family Pseudomonadaceae; genus Pseudomonas; species Pseudomonas sp. Mb7. The sequence continues at coordinate 3,032,159 of NZ_CP186501.1, read as the reverse complement.
AGGCGCTGGTGCAGCACACCGCCGACTCCAATTATTCCTGGCATACCCCCGGCCATGGCGGAGGTGTGGCGTATCACAAGAGTCCGGTCGGGCAGGCGTTTCACCAGTTTTTCGGTGAAAACACGCTGCGTTCGGATTTGTCGGTGTCGGTGCCGGAGCTCGGTTCGCTGCTCGATCACACCGGACCGCTCGCCGAAGCCGAAGCGCGCGCCGCGCGCAATTTCGGCGCCGATCACACCTTTTTCGTGATCAATGGCACCTCGACCGCCAACAAGATTGTCTGGCATTCGATGGTCGCGCGCGACGATCTGGTGCTGGTCGATCGCAACTGCCACAAGTCTGTTTTGCACGCGATCATCATGACCGGGGCGATCCCGCTGTACCTGTGCCCTGAGCGTAATGAGCTGGGGATCATCGGCCCGATCCCGCTGAGCGAATTCAGCCGCGAGTCGATTCAGGCCAAGATCGACGCCAGCCCGCTGACCAAGGGCCGCGCGCCGAAAGTCAAACTCGCCGTGGTCACCAATTCGACTTACGACGGCCTCTGTTACAACGCCGAGCTGATCAAGCAAAGTCTCGGCAACAGCGTCGAGGTGCTGCATTTCGACGAGGCCTGGTACGCCTATGCGGCGTTTCACGAATTCTTCGCCGGGCGCTACGGCATGGCCACCTCGCGCAGCGAAGACAGCCCGCTGGTATTCACTACGCATTCCACGCACAAGCTGCTCGCTGCCTTCAGTCAGGCCTCGATGATTCATGTGCAGGACGGCGGTGCGCGGCAACTGGACCGTGACCGTTTCAATGAAGCGTTCATGATGCACATCTCGACTTCACCGCAGTACAGCATCATCGCCTCGCTCGACGTTGCCTCGGCAATGATGGAAGGCCCGGCCGGGCGTTCGCTGTTGCAGGAAACCTTTGACGAAGCGCTGAGCTTCCGTCGCGCGCTGGCCAATCTGCGGCAGCACATCGCCGCCGATGACTGGTGGTTTTCGATCTGGCAGCCGCCGGGTGTCGAGGGCATCGACCGCGTGCAGACCGAAGACTGGTTATTGCAACCGGATGCCGAGTGGCATGGTTTTGGGGAGGTCAGCGACGATTACGTGTTGCTCGATCCGATCAAAGTCACGCTGGTCATGCCGGGATTGAACGCCGGCGGCGCGCTGAGCGAGAAGGGCATCCCGGCGGCGGTGGTCAGTAAATTCCTCTGGGAGCGGGGGCTGGTGGTGGAGAAGACCGGTCTGTATTCATTTCTGGTGCTGTTCTCCATGGGCATTACCAAAGGCAAATGGAGCACGCTGCTCACCGAGTTGCTGGAATTCAAACGCAGCTACGACGCCAATGTGCGCCTCGACACCTGCCTGCCGTGTGTTGCCCAGCAAGACACCGTGCGTTATCGCGGCATGGGCCTGCGGGATTTGTGTGATCAACTGCACGCCTGTTACCGCAGCAATGCCACGGCCAAACACCTCAAACGCATGTACACCGTGTTGCCGGAAATTGCCATGAAACCGGCGCACGCCTACGATCATCTGGTGCGTGGCGAAGTCGAGGCGGTGCCGATCGATGATCTGGAAGGACGCATCGCCGCGGTGATGCTGGTGCCGTATCCGCCGGGGATTCCGCTGATCATGCCCGGCGAACGCTTTACCGAGTCGACGCGCTCGATCATTGATTACCTGAAATTTGCTCGCACGTTCGATAGCAGCTTCCCCGGTTTTGTCGCGGATGTGCATGGATTGCAGCACGAAGATGAAGGCAATGGGCGGCAATACACCGTCGATTGCGTCAAGGAATGAGGACTTTTCCCAGTATGCAACCGGTCATGAATCCGAAATACCCAGGGCTGTCGGTGCGCGTCGCCGATGAAGGCTTTGCGCCGTATATCTGGGGCAGCGACTTCAGTTTTGAGGTCGCCGCCTATGGCGCTGCCGTGATCGGCCAGCCTGTCGAGCAATGGCGGGTGACGCCGATCGTGCCGTACCGCAAGTGCTACGGCATCGATCCGGAAGAGTTCAGCGCCTTTCATAACGCGCCGGATAGCGCGATTTTCATGGCATATCTGGATGATCAGCCGGTCGGCCATCTGGTGATCAGTACCAACTGGAACGGCTTCGCCCATATCGATGAGCTGGCGGTGCATGCGCCGGCGCGGCGCCATGGCGTGGCCAAGGCGTTGCTCGATGTCGCGCAGTTCTGGAGTCGCAAGAAAAAACTGCCGGGGATCATGCTCGAAACCCAGAACAACAACCTCGGCGCTTGTCGGCTGTATGAGCGTTGCGGCTATGTAATGGGTGGCATCGACCAGTTGCGCTATCGCGGCATCGATCCGAACACCGCCGAAGTGGCGCTGTTCTGGTATCGATTGTTCGATAACCCGCTGGAAAACCCTGTCAGCTCGCCAGCATCGCCTCGGCTTGTTCCGTGATGATCGCCAGTAGCGTCTGAATCGCCGATGCCGGCGCGATGTGCTTGAACGTTAGGGCATAGAGGCTGATCGGCACGGCCGGCGACAGCGGGCACACGTCGAGTCCGGCGGCGCGCGCACCCAGTGCGGTGAACGGATCGACGATGGCCAGGCCTTCGCCGGCCTCGACCATGCTGCGCATCATCTGATGGGTTTGTACGCGGGTCTGGATGCTCGGTGCCGGGCGCAACGCCTGGAGTTTGTTTTCCAGCGCCGGGCTCAGCGGGTCCTGGCCTTCGAGGCCGACCATGGCCTGGCCAGCGAGATCTTGCAGGGAAATGTATTTCTGTTTTGGTTGCAGCCAGCCATGGGGGGCGAGCAGTTGCAGCTTGCCCTGGGCCAATGGCCGGCAATCAATGTCGGGGTGTTCGGGATCGTGCAGGCTCAAGCCGAGATCGCTTTCACGTAATAGCAGGCTGCGGACGATATCGCGGGTTGGCGCGCTGAGCAGGCTGCACGGTGCATCGGGCAGGCGTCGGCGCAGGGCGGCAAGGCTTTGTGGCAGTAATTGTTGCGCCAGCGGCGGGGTGCCGATGATACGCAGGGGCGGGGCGAGGTATTGTTTGAGGCTGCTGGCCAGACGCTGCACTGGCTCCAGCGCTTCATAAACGTGGGCGATTTCGACCTGCAATGCCCGCGCTTCGGGCGTCGATTGCAGGCGCCCGCGTACGCTGGCGAACAGCATGAACCCCAACTGACTCTCGGCTTCGCGCAAACGCTCTTCGACCTCGGCCACCGGCAACTGCAACCATTCGGCGGCGGTGCCCAGGTGACCGGTCTGCAAGAGCGCCTGAATCACTTCGATATGACGTAAACGCATGCGTGAAGTCCATGTTCAGCAGGTGGGGTCAGTGGCTGAATCCTACCCCAACTCTGCGCATATGACTTCTGCTCATAACGGCCAGTTATGAAGCGACGGTGGTCTCAGGCTCACGGGTCAGGGTGATGCCTGACTGAACCAGGAGAAACTCGTTGTCGTTGACCTTGTTGACGCGATCGCCAATGGCCAGTTTGTAAATCGGCTCCGAGCCAGTGGAACCGTCTGCCGACGGGTTGGATTCCTGGAACTCATGCACGGAATAAACGCGGCCTTCCGCATCTCTTGCATGGAACTGACCGACCAGTACTGCTGCCATCTGCTTAGAACCTCTGGAGATAAAACGCTTGATTTGCGGCTTGGTAGACCGCTATCAAGGCCTGTAAGTTTTCCTACAGGAAAAAAATAATCAGCGCGCGGGAATTTCCCATTGTGTGCTGGTGGAGTCGTCACCGGATCATCTATAACTACGGGCTCCTCCCACGGACCATCGAGAGTTCTTCCATGAGCAATGTCTACAACGTCGCTGTAGTGGTCGGTAGCCTGCGCAAAGCTTCGATCAATCGCAAAGTCGCCCTGGCACTGGCGGAGCTGGCCCCGGCTAACCTCAAGCTTGAGATTGTCGAAATTGGCGATCTGCCACTGTATAACGAAGACATCGACGGCGACTCACCGCCGGCAGCCTACAGCACTTTCAGGCAAAAAGTGGGTTCTTCCGACGCGGTGCTGTTTGTCACGCCCGAGTACAACCGTTCGGTGCCGGCGCCATTGAAGAATGCCATCGACGTCGGCTCGCGGCCTTATGGCAAGGCTGTCTGGAGTGGCAAACCGGGGGCGGTGATCAGCGTATCGCCGGGTGCGATCGGTGGTTTCGGCGCGAATCAGCATCTGCGCCAGTCGTTCGTGTTTCTCAACGTGCCGTGCATGCAGCAACCGGAAGCGTATCTGGGCGGCGCGGGTTCGGCGTTTGACGAGGCGGGCAAGTTGAGCGAGTCGGTGAAACCTTTTCTGCAAAGCTTTATCAATGCCTACGGACAATTCGTAGAGCAACACAAAAAGTAACCTGTACACGGAACAACGTAGGAGTGAGCCTGCTCGCGATAGCGGTGTGTCAGTCGACCAATTGGTAACTGACAGTCCGCTATCGCGAGCAGGCTCACTCCTACAGGTTTTGTGTTGGCTTCATAACCCCATTTCAATTTAAGGCTGTTGCGGATGCTCGCTGCGTCACTGATTTTCCTGCTGACCATTACCCTTGTCATCTGGCAACCCAAAGGCCTTGGCGTCGGCTGGAGTGCGACGCTTGGCGCGGTGCTGGCGCTGATCTTCGGCGTCGTTCACCTCAGCGACATTCCGCTGGTGTGGCAGATCATCTGGAACGCCACCGGCACCTTTGTCGCGCTGATAATCATCAGCCTGCTGCTCGACGAAGCCGGGTTCTTCAACTGGGCGGCATTGCACGTGGCGCGTTGGGGGCGGGGCAGTGGGCGCAAGCTGTTTGCTTTTATGGTGCTGCTCGGCGCATTGGTGTCGGCGTTGTTTGCCAATGACGGTGCAGCGCTGATCCTCACGCCGATCGTGATTTCGATGTTGCTGGCCCTACGGTTTTCCCCGGCGGCGACGTTGGCGTTCGTCATGGGCGCGGGTTTTATTGCCGACACGGCGAGCCTGCCGCTGGTGGTATCGAACCTGGTCAACATTGTTTCGGCAGACTTCTTCCACATCGGCTTCAACCGCTACGCAGCGGTGATGGTGCCGGTCAACTTCGTCAGCGTGGCGGCGACGCTGGGCATGCTGTTGTGGTTTTTCCGTCGCGACATTCCATCGACGTATGACCCTGAGCAACTCGAGCATCCGGAAACCGCGATCCACGATAAAGCCACGTTTTACGCCGGTTGGGCGGTGTTGGTGATTCTGCTGATCGGCTGCTTTGCGCTGGAGCCGCTGGGCATTCCGATCAGTGCGATATCTGCCGTGTGTGCCGCGCTGTTGCTGGGCATCGCCGCCCGTGGCCACAAGATTTCCACGCGCAAGGTGATGAAAGAGGCACCGTGGCAGATCGTGATTTTCTCGTTGGGCATGTATCTGGTGGTGTATGGCCTGCGCAATGCCGGGCTGACCGTGTATCTGGCCGGTTGGCTGGATGTCTTTGCCGGTCATGGCGTTTGGGGCGCGGCAATGGGCACGGGTGTGCTGACCGCGTTGCTGTCATCGATCATGAACAATTTGCCGACGGTGTTGATTGGTTTGTTGTCGATTGATGCCAGTCAGGCCAGCGGAGTGGTCAAGGAAGCGATGATCTATGCCAACGTGATTGGCAGTGACCTAGGGCCGAAGATCACGCCGATTGGCAGCCTGGCCACGTTGTTGTGGCTGCATGTGCTGGAGCGCAAGGGCATTCACATTGGCTGGGGCTATTACTTCCGGGTCGGGATTGTGTTGACGGTGCCGGTGTTGTTGGTGACGTTGGCGGCTTTGGCTGTGCGGCTGTCCATTTAGACCGAGTCGGCCGCAATCGCTGGCAAGCCAGCTCCCACAGGGATCTTCTGTGTGCTCACTACCTGAGTCACACCACAAAGCCAGTTCCTACTAACTTTGTGGTGTGCTCACTACCTGGACCACACCACAAAACCTGTGGGAGCTGGCTTGCCAGCGATGGGGCCGGTACGGGCGACACAAAAAAATCAGGCCTGGCCGGGGACATTCGGCCAAAGGTCGGAGACCAGAAACAACCGCTCCGCCTCTTCCCATTCCCCCCGCGCATTCTCGATCAGGCGCACCAGCAACTGCGCCGGCGCCAGCGGTTCCAGATCCTCCAGCCACATCCGTAGGTGTTCCAAAGCCCATGTCTGATCCGCCGGATAATGCGCCGGTGCCAGCCAGGCGTGGCGGGGCAGGGGTTGCCAGCGTCCCGCCGGACGTTGAGCGACGAATGCCAGCCAATCCTTCTGATGCAACCAACTGCCGCGCAAATGCTGCGGGTGCGCACCGCTCGGTGATTCAGCTTGCCCGGGCCACGGGTACAGCAAATAACCACCGAGCCACAGCTGCGCGCTGAACACCTCGATATCCAGCGCCGCCAGCACTTCGCGGCTTTCCGGGCGCGCCGAGATCGGAAGTTGATGCTCGGCCAGATGCGCCAGTTTGCGATCCAGCCGATCATGACACCCCGGCCCCAGCCACTGCGCCGGATCACGACCGTCGCCATTCTGCGGGCCGAGATAAAGCTTGATCGCCAGTTCCAGGTGATGCACGCCATCGCGGTCACGCAGCAGCATATCCAGTTCGCCGAGGGTGTGGCCCTCACGGCGGATCGGCAGGTTGGCGGCAATCAGTTCGATCCCCGGCGCATGCTGAACTGCAAATTGCCACAAGCGCTCGTAATACAAGCCCAGACGCCGCGTGCGCGCCTGCGACAGCCAATGCAACAAGCCATAACTGTCGCGGTCGAGCTGGCGCAACCAGTGCTCCAGTCGCTGCGGGTCATGCACCCAATCGCTGCCCGCCAGCGGATGACGCTGCGGCCATGGCGTGGTGGCGAGCATCGGCGGGGCGAGGATCACCCACGCCAGATCCCGCACTTCCGGGTGGCGTAATTGGTGGGGCAACTGAAGCAAATCGGGAAACAGGATCATCTTGCGAGCATAGCCTGAAACATGAGCGCACCCTTGAGGCTGAAAGGATTTTGTCTAACCGACGCTTTCGCCCATAATCGTGCTTTTCGCGTTTTCGATTGTCCGCAGAGGTCCCATGGAGCAATTTCGTAATATCGGCATCATCGGTCGCCTGGGCAGTTCCCAGGTGCTGGATACCGTCCGCCGACTGAAACGGTTTCTGCTCGATCGTCACCTGCATGTGATCCTCGAAGACACCATCGCCGAGGTCCTGCCGGGCCACGGCCTGCAAACCTCGTCGCGCAAGATGCTCGGCGAAGTCTGCGACATGGTCATCGTTGTCGGCGGTGACGGCAGCCTGCTCGGCGCCGCGCGAGCGCTGGCCAAACACAATATTCCGGTGCTGGGGATCAACCGTGGCAGCCTCGGTTTCCTCACCGACATTCGTCCGGATGAGCTGGAAGTCGAAGTCGCCAAGGTGCTCGACGGTCACTATCTGGTGGAAAACCGCTTCCTGCTGCAAGCCGAAGTGCGCCGCCACGCCGAGGCCATCGGCCAGGGCGATGCGCTCAACGACGTGGTGCTGCACCCCGGCAAATCGACCCGGATGATCGAGTTCGAGCTGTATATCGACGGTCAGTTCGTCTGCAGCCAGAAGGCCGACGGCCTGATCGTCGCGACGCCGACCGGTTCCACCGCGTATGCGCTGTCTGCCGGCGGGCCGATCATGCATCCCAAGCTCGATGCCATTGTGATTGTGCCGATGTACCCCCATATGTTGTCGAGCAGGCCAATTGTGGTCGATGGCAACAGTGAGCTGAAAATCGTCGTGTCGAAAAACATGCAGATTTACCCGCAAGTCTCCTGCGATGGGCAGAACCACTTCACTTGCGCGCCGGGCGACACCATCACCGTCAGCAAGAAAGCACAGAAGCTGCGGCTGATTCATCCGCTCGACCACAACTACTACGAAGTCTGCCGCACCAAGCTCGGCTGGGGCAGCAAGCTGGGCGGTGGAGGCGACTGATGCTCGATCCCGCGCGCAGTTATGACCTGATCGGTGACGTGCACGGATGCGCCCTGACTCTCGAACACTTGCTTGACCGCCTCGGTTATCACAAGCAGGGCGGGGTCTGGCGGCATCCATCGCGCATGGCCGTGTTCGTCGGCGACATCATCGACCGTGGCCCGCGCATTCGCGAGGCGCTGCACATCGTCCACGACATGGTCGAGGCAGGTCAGGCCTTGTGCATCATGGGCAACCACGAATTCAATGCTCTGGGCTGGAGCACCCCGGCGCTACCGGGCAGCGGCAAGCAGTTCGTTCGCGAACACACGCCGCGCCACGCGCGTCTGCTGCACGAAACCCTGACCCAGTTCGAAGACCATCCCGGTGACTGGCACGATTTCCAACGCTGGTTCTATGAGTTGCCGCTGTTTGTCGACGCCGGCCGCTTCCGCGTCGTGCATGCCTGTTGGGATGCCGGCCTGATCGAGCCGTTGCGCGCGCTGTTCCCCAATGGCTGCATCGATGAACACTTCCTCCAGGCCTCGGCCGTGCCGGACAGCTTCGCCTGCACCGTGTTCGACCGTCTGTTGCGCGGCACCGACATGCGCCTGCCGGATGGTCTGACCATGACCAGCGGCGATGGTCTGGTGCGGTCGTTCTTCCGCACCAAGTTCTGGGAAGACGATCCGAAGACTTACGGCGATATCGTTTTCCAGCCTGATGCACTGCCAGATCCGGTGGCGCAGAAGCCGCTGACGTCCAGCGAAAAAAACAACCTGCTGCGCTACGGCGTCGACGAGCCACTGCTGTTCGTCGGCCATTACTGGCGCAGTGGCAAACCAGCACCGATCCGCCCGAACCTCGCGTGCCTGGATTACAGCGCGGTGCTTTACGGCAAACTGGTCGCCTATCGTCTGGATCAGGAAACACGTCTGGATCCGCATAAATTTGTCTGGGTCGATGTCGAGCGGCCGGAGGTGCTGCAATGAGTGCGGTAGCGGTATTGCGTCTGCCGTTGGCGGTGGACTTGAGTGGTTTCGTCAAACTGCTGCAACGCATGCAGGTCCCGCATAGGGTCAGCGAAGAGGCCGGCGAACAAGTGCTGTGGGCACCGGCGGAAATCAGCGAAGACGTGCGCTCCTTGTACGAGCGCTTTCCGGCGGGTGATCCCGACCAGCAAATGGACATTCCCGTCGCGCCAACCTTCAAGCGGCCGAGCTTCGCCGAGCAACTGAAATACGCCAAGGCCACCGGGTTCATCCTGTTGTTGTGCCTGATCGTTGGCGGGCTGACGTACCTCGGCGAAAACCTGCAAACGCTGCGCTGGTTGACCTTTCTCGATTTTCAAGTTGTGGGCGAGTACATCCATTTCACGCCATTGGCTGACAGCCTGGCGGCAGGGCAGTGGTGGCGTCTGGTCACGCCGATGCTGATCCACTTCGGCATCCTCCATCTGGCCATGAACGGCATGTGGTACTGGGAGCTGGGGCGGCGTATCGAGTCGCGCCAGGGCAGTATCAACCTGATCGGCCTGACGCTGCTGTTCAGCCTGGTTTCCAACTACGCGCAGTTTGTCTGGAGCGGCGCGACGTTGTTCGGCGGTCTGTCCGGCGTGCTTTACGGCTTGCTTGGGCATTGCTGGATCTTCCAACTGCTGGCGCCGAACCCAGCCTATCGCCTGCCGCGTGGCGTGCTGGTGATGATGCTGGTGTGGTTGCTGGTGTGCATGTCCGGGCTGATCTCGATGATCGGTTTCGGCGAAATCGCCAACGCCGCCCACGTCGGCGGGTTACTCATCGGATGCTTCACCGGTTTGTTGGGCGGTTTGTATAACCGCCGTAAACTGGCCGCCTAAAATTTCAGTAGATAAAGAGCACGGAGACCCTGATGTCCTCTTTTAACGACATGATCAACAACATCACCCCGGACATCTACGAGAGCCTGAAACTGGCCGTGGAAATCGGCAAGTGGTCCGACGGTGGCAAACTCACCGCCGAACAGCGCGAGCTGTCGCTGCAGGCGATGATCGCCTGGGAAATCCAGAACCTGCCTGAAGACCAGCGCACCGGTTACATGGGCCCGCAGGAATGTGCATCGAAGTCGATCGAAGTGCCGAACATTCTGTTCAAATCGGATGCCATCCATTGATCGAGATTGGCCGCGGTGCAATCAGCAAAATGTCGGCGCGCCTGGACGGGCCGAACGTGCAATACGCGTTTCGTCTGGATGACGTCGAGGTCCCGGTCAATCCGTTGATTGGCAGTACGGTGCGTCTGGAATACCTGGGGGCGATCCACTGCACCCATTGCGGGCGCAAGACCAAAACCAGTTTCAGTCAGGGTTACTGCTACCCGTGCATGACCAAACTGGCGCAGTGCGACCTGTGCATCATGAGCCCGGAGCGCTGCCACTATGACGCCGGCACCTGCCGCGAGCCGGAGTGGGGCGAAAAATTCTGCATGACCGACCACGTGGTTTACCTGTCCAATTCGTCGGGGATCAAGGTTGGCATCACTCGTGCTACGCAACTGCCGACTCGCTGGATCGATCAGGGCGCATGTCAGGCATTGCCGATCATGCGCGTCTCGACACGGCAGCAATCGGGCTTCGTTGAAGACCTGTTCCGCAGTCAGGTCGCGGATAAAACCAACTGGCGCGCGCTGCTCAAGGGCGATGCGGCGGCGGTCGATCTGGCGCAGGTACGTGACCAGTTATTCGAAAGCTGCGCCGAAGGCCTGCAAGGTTTGCAGGAGCGATTCGGCCTACAGGCTATTCAGACGATTGCCGATGTAGAACCGCTGGAAATCCGCTATCCGGTCGAGCAATACCCGGCCAAAATCGTCAGCTTCAACCTGGACAAGAACCCGATTGCCGAAGGCACGCTGCTGGGGATCAAGGGCCAGTACCTGATCTTCGACACCGGCGTGATCAACATTCGCAAGTACACGGCTTATCAGCTCGCCGTGCATCAATAAGGACGCCAGCATGCGCACCGAACAACCGAAGATGATTTACCTGAAGGACTATCAGGCGCCCGAGTACCTGATCGACGAAACACACCTGACCTTCGAGTTGTTCGAGGATCACAGCCTGGTGCACGCGCAGTTGGTCATGCGCCGCAACCCGGCGCGTGGCCCGGGCCTGCCGCCGCTGGTGCTCGATGGCCAGCAGTTGGAGCTGCTCTCGGTAACGCTGGCGGATCAGGAACTGTCTGACGGCCAATACCAGCTCACGGAAAACCACCTGACCCTGCAACCGGCCAGCGAAACTTTCACGGTCGACACCAGCGTGAAGATCCATCCGGAAACCAACACCGCGCTGGAAGGCCTGTACAAGTCCGGCACGATGTTCTGCACTCAGTGCGAGGCCGAAGGTTTCCGCAAGATCACTTATTACCTCGACCGCCCGGACGTGATGAGCAAGTTCACCACCACCGTGGTCGCGGAACAGCACAGCTATCCGGTGCTGCTCTCCAACGGCAACCCGATTGCCTCGGGCCCGGGCGAAGACGGCCGGCACTGGGCAACCTGGGAAGACCCGTTCATGAAACCGGCGTACCTGTTTGCGCTGGTGGCCGGTGATTTGTGGTGCGTTGAAGACAGCTTCACCACCATGACCAACCGCGATGTTGCACTGCGCATTTACGTCGAGCCGGAAAACATCGACAAGTGCCAGCACGCGATGAATAGCCTGAAGAAGTCGATGCGCTGGGACGAAGAGGTTTACGGTCGCGAGTACGATCTGGACATCTTCATGATCGTCGCCGTCAACGACTTCAACATGGGCGCAATGGAGAACAAAGGCCTCAACATCTTCAACTCCAGCGCCGTACTGGCCCGCGCCGAAACCGCGACCGACGCCGCACACCAGCGCGTTGAAGCAATCGTCGCCCACGAGTATTTCCACAACTGGTCGGGCAACCGCGTGACCTGCCGCGACTGGTTCCAGCTGTCGCTGAAAGAAGGCTTCACCGTATTCCGTGATTCCGGCTTCTCTGCCGACATGAACTCGGCCACGGTCAAGCGAATTCAGGACGTGGCTTATCTGCGCACCCACCAGTTCGCCGAAGATGCCGGCCCGATGGCTCACGCTGTGCGCCCGGACAGCTTTATCGAAATCTCCAACTTCTACACCCTGACCGTATACGAGAAGGGTTCGGAAGTGGTTGGCATGATCCACACCTTGCTCGGCGCCGAAGGCTTCCGTAAGGGCAGCGATCTGTACTTCGAACGCCATGACGGCCAAGCGGTAACCTGCGACGACTTCATCAAAGCGATGGAAGACGCCAACGGTGTCGACCTGAGCCAGTTCAAACGCTGGTACAGCCAGGCCGGCACGCCGCGTCTGGCGGTGAGCGAGTCGTACGACGCCGCCGCGAAAAGCTACAGCCTGACCTTCCGCCAGAGCTGCCCGGAAACCCCGGACAAAGTTGAAAAACTGCCGTTCGTGATTCCGGTCGAACTCGGCCTGCTCGACAGCCAAGGTAACGAGATTGCTTTGCGTCTGAGCGGCGAGGCATCGGCGCAAGGCACCACCCGCGTGATCTCGGTCACCGAAGCCGAGCAGACTTTCACCTTCGTTGATATCGCTGAACAGCCGCTGCCATCGCTGCTGCGCGGCTTCTCCGCGCCGGTGAAACTGAGCTTCCCGTACAACCGCGATCAACTGATGTTCCTGATGCAGCACGACAGCGACGGCTTCAACCGCTGGGATGCCGGTCAGCAACTGTCGGTGCAAGTCCTGCAGGAATTGATTGGCCAGCAACAGAAAGGCGAAAGCCTGAAACTCGATCCGCGTCTGGTGTCGGCGCTGCGTACGGTGCTGTCGGAGGAGTCGCTCGATCAGGCCATGGTCGCCGAAATGCTCTCGTTGCCGGGTGAGGCGTACCTCACTGAAATCAGCGAAGTGGCGGATGTCGATGCCATTCATATCGCCCGTGAGTTCGCGCGTCAGCAACTGGCGGAAGGTTTGTTCGAAGCTCTGTGGCTGCGTTATCAAGCCAATCGTGATCTGTCGAAAAAGACCCCGTATGTGGCCGAGGCCGAGCACTTTGCTCGTCGCGCGCTGCAGAACATTGCATTGTCGTACTTGATGCTCAGCGGTAAGCCGGAAGTATTGGCGGCGGCGCTGGAGCAATTCGAAGCGGCCGACAACATGACCGAACGCCTGACTGCGCTGGCCGTGTTGGTCAACTCGCCATTTGAAGAGCAGAAAGCCTTGGCGCTGGCGAGTTTCGCCGAGCACTTCAAGGACAATCCTCTGGTCATGGATCAGTGGTTCAGCGTGCAGGCCGGCAGCACCTTGCCGGGCGGTCTGGAACGGGTTAAAGCGTTGATGCAACACCCGGCGTTCAACATCAAGAACCCGAACAAGGTGCGTGCACTGGTCGGTGCGTTTGCCGGGCAGAACCTGATCAACTTCCACGCGGCCGATGGCTCAGGTTATCGCTTTCTCGCGGATCTGGTGATCGAGCTGAACGGCTTCAACCCGCAGATCGCTTCGCGCCAACTGGCGCCGCTGACGCGCTGGCGCAAATATGACGATGCGCGTCAGGCTTTGATGAAGGGCGAGCTGGAGCGGATTCGGGCGTCGGGGCAGTTGTCGAGTGATGTGTATGAGGTGGTGAGCAAGAGCCTGGCTTGATGGTGTGTTGGCGTCGGTGTTCCAGCGTTGGACCGGCCCTCACCCTAACCCTCTCCCAGAGGGAGAGGGGACTGACCGGGTTGTATGGTCGAGTGACACCGACCTGAAGGTCCGGAGTCGAACTCAGACTTTGAACGGCCCCCGATCTGCTCCCTTTCCCTCTTTCATAGTGGGAGAGGGGACTGACCGAGGTGGATGTACGAGTTTCACATCTGAAAGTCCGGAGCCGAACTCAGGACTTGAAAAGCACGAAGATCTGCTCCCTTTCCCCCTCGCCCCCCTGGGGGGAGAGGGCTGGGGTGAGGGGGCAGGATTCACGCATCACCACAAAACCCAAGCCGTACACACAAAAAAACGCCGCATTGAAACAATGCGGCGTTTTTATTTTCCGAAAAATTACTTCAAATCAAACCGATCCAGATTCGTCACCTTCGTCCAGGCCGCAACGAAGTCTTTGACGAACTGCTCCTTGGCATCCGAACTGGCATACACCTCAGCCAATGCCCGCAGTTGCGCATTCGAGCCGAATACCAGATCAACCCGCGTCGCCGTCCACTTCACGCTGCCGGTTTTACGGTCACGCCCCTCGAACTCATCCGCATCCCTCGAAGTCGGCTTCCACTCCACCCCCATGTCCAGCAGGTTGGTGAAGAAGTCATTGGTCAGTGCTTCCGTCTGCGAAGTGAACACACCATGCCGGGTTTGCCCGACGTTGGTGTTCAATACCCGCAGACCACCCAGCAGCACAGTCATCTCCGGTGCGGTCAGTGTCAGCAATTGCGCCTTGTCGATCAGCAACGCCTCGGCCGAAACGGTGTATTTGCCTTTGCTGTAGTTGCGGAAGCCATCGGCAATCGGTTCAAGGAAACCGAAGGAATCAACGTCGGTTTGCTCTTGCGAGGCGTCCGTACGTCCCGGTGTGAACGGCACCGTGACCGAGTGGCCAGCGTTTTTCGCTGCTTGCTCGACCCCGGCATTCCCGGCCAATACGATCAGGTCTGCCAGCGAGACTTTCTTGCCAGCAGCGCCGCTGTTGAAGTCGTTCTGAATGCCCTCAAGGGTTTGCAGCACTTTGGCCAGTTGCTCAGGCTGATTGGCCTGCCAGAATTTTTGCGGTGCCAGACGCAGGCGACCACCGTTGGCGCCGCCGCGCTTGTCGGAGCCACGGAACGTCGAGGCAGCGGCCCATGCGGTCGAGACCAGTTGCGACACCGAAAGGCCTGACGCGAGGATTTTGCCTTTCAGCGCAGCCGCGTCGCTGTCGTCGATCAGCGGATGAGTGACAGCGGGGATCGGATCCTGCCACAACAGTTCTTCATTCGGCAGTTCCGGGCCGAGGTAGCGAGACAGCGGGCCCATGTCGCGGTGGATCAGTTTGTACCAAGCGCGGGCGAAGGCATCGGCCAACTGATCCGGGTTGGCGAGGAAGCGCCGCGAGATCTGCTCGTAAGCCGGGTCGAAACGCAGCGCCAGGTCGGAGGTGAGCATGGTCGGCGAAAGCTTTTTGCTCGGATCATGGGCGTGGGGAACGGTACCGGCACCGGCGCCGTTCTTCGGAATCCACTGATGCGCACCGGCCGGGCTTTTGCTCAGCTCCCACTCGAAGCCGAACAGGTTTTCCAGGTAGTTGTTGCTCCACTTCGTCGGTGTGGTGGTCCAGGTCACTTCCAGACCGCTGGTAATGGTGTCGCCACCCTTGCCGGTACCGAACGCGTTGCGCCAACCGAGGCCTTGTTCTTCGAGGCCGGCCGCTTCCGGCTCAGGCCCGACGTTATCGGCTGGGCCGGCGCCGTGGGTTTTACCAAAGGCGTGACCGCCAGCGATCAACGCGACGGTTTCTTCATCGTTCATGGCCATGCGGCCGAAGGTTTCGCGAATGTCGTGGGCTGAAGCGACGGGGTCTGGATTGCCTTCCGGACCTTCGGGGTTCACGTAGATCAGGCCCATTTGCACGGCGGCGAGCGGGTTTTCCAGATTGCGTTCGCCCTGATCGGTGCGGCTCTCTTCTTTGCCATGCAAATCCGGCTCGGCGACCAACGTACCGTCACCGGGTTCCTGCATGGCGGACTTGTCCTTGCCGTAACGGCTGTCGCCGCCCAGCCATTCGTGTTCCGAACCCCAGTAGACGTCTTCGTCCGGCTCCCACACATCGGGGCGGCCACCGGAGAAACCGAAGGTTTTGAAACCCATGGATTCCAGCGCGACGTTCCCAGTGAGAACGATCAGGTCGGCCCAGGAAATATTGCGGCCATATTTCTGCTTGATCGGCCACAGAAGGCGGCGGGCCTTGTCGAGGCTGACATTGTCTGGCCAGCTGTTCAGTGGTGCAAAGCGTTGTTGCCCGGAGCCGGCGCCACCACGGCCATCGGCGGTGCGATAAGTGCCAGCGCTGTGCCAGGCCATGCGGATGAAGAGGGGGCCGTAGTGGCCAAAGTCGGCTGGCCACCAGTCCTGAGAGTCGGTCATCAGCGCATTGAGATCTTGTTTCAGGGCTTGAAAGTCGAGGCTTTTGAAAGCTTTGGCGTAGTCGAAGTCCTTGCCCAACGGATCGGACTTTGGCGAATGCTGACTGAGGATTTTCAGGTTGAGTTGATTCGGCCACCAGTCACGGTTCGTCGTGCCACCACCGGCGGCGTGGTTGAACGGGCATTTCGATTCGTTTGCCATGTTCGGGTCCTTATCAGGTCTGCTACGGCCGGCTCGTGCCGACTTCGGACTAGTAAGGCTAGACCCGACTGGGGAAGTCAGCTAATAGGCCGACTATTGGGTGCTGATAGGCAAAGTCTTTCAGCGTTTTTCGGAGCGCTTCACGGATCAGCCGATAGCGGCTACCTGCTGGAAACATGCGTTGTTGAGCCTCTGCAAAAAACAAAAAGTGAAAATCGGGATGACAGGAAGAAATGTTATTGTATAACATAAAATTCGTTTCATTCTGTTTCTACCAGCGTTAAAGAAAAACGCTGGCAGCGATCCTCACTTTTCAGCGCATGGAAATTCTGCAATGCCTGCCCGTTCTAAACCCCTGCAACGACGCCTCAATCCGTTGGCCGCCGCGCTGTTTTTTGCATCCCCGGTGTTCGCCGCTGACACCCTCGAACTGCAACCGCAAGTCATCACCGGCAATCCGCTCGGCAGCCAGACACTCGCTTCGCCATCGACCGTGCTCAGCGGCGACGACCTCACGTTTCAACAGAAGGGTAGCCTCGGTGAAACCCTGAACAAGCAGCCCGGGGTGTCTTCGTCGTACTTCGGCCCGGGCGCGAGCCGGCCGATCATTCGCGGCCAGGACGGTGACCGCATCCGTATTCTGCGCAACGGTGTCGGCGCGCTGGATGCCTCGTCGCTGTCTTACGATCACGCGGTGCCGCTGGACCCGGTCAACGTCGAACGCGTTGAAATCGTCCGTGGTCCGGCAGCGCTGCTGTACGGCGGCAGTGCCATTGGCGGGGTGGTCAACACTTTTGATAACCGCATTCCGACCGAGGCTATCGACGGAATCCATGGCGCCGGTGAGTTGCGCTACGGCGGTGCCGACACCACGCGTAGCAGCGCCGGCAAACTCGAGGCCGGTAACGGTCAATTCGCCCTGCATCTGGACGCCAGTGCCCGCGAGTTTAATGATCTGAAAATCCCCGGTTACGCGAAAACCAGCCGCGAGCGCGCGAACGACGACGGCGACTCGAAAAAGCATCGCCTGGCCAACAGCGATGGTCGGCAGGACGGCGGCGCGGTCGGCGGCTCTTACACTTGGGATGACGGATACGCTGGCCTGTCCTACAGCAACTACGACTCCAACTACGGTTCGCCCGCTGAACAAGACGTGCGCATCCGCATGCAACAGGAGCACTACGCGTTCGCCTCGGAGATCCGCAATCTCGATGGGCCGTTCAGTTCGATCAAGCTGGATGCGGGTTACACCGATTACGAGCATCGCGAAATCGAAGGTGGCGAGGTCGGCACGACGTTCAAGAACAAAGGTTACGAGGCGCGTGTCGAGGCGCGGCACCAGCCGTTGGGGCCGTTCAACGGCGTAATCGGTGCGCAGGTCAGCCGCAACGAGTTCTCGGCACTCGGCGAAGAAGCGTTTGTACCGCAGACCGATACCGATGCCGCTGCGCTGTTCATTCTTGAAGAGTTGCAAGCCACCGACCGGCTGCTGTTCACCCTCGGCGGACGCCTTGAGCACACCACGGTCGACCCGGACGCCAAGGGTAACGAGCGCTTTGCCAACGCCGATCGATCCAGCAGTTTCACCGCTGGCAGTCTGTCGTCCGGTGCGGTGTACACGCTGACGCCGATCTGGTCGGTGGCCGCGACGCTGGGCTACACCGAGCGCGCCCCGACGTTCTATGAGCTTTACGCCAACGGTGCCCACGTCGCGACCGGCACTTATGAAGTCGGCGATGCCGGGCTGTCGAAAGAAAAAGCCGTGTCCAGTGACCTTGCGCTGCGCTTCGACAATGGTACGCACAAGGGCAGTGTCGGTGTGTTTTACAGCCACTTCTCCAACTACATCGGCTTGCTCGGTACGGGCCGAAGGTTGAATGACGAGGGCGAAGAGGACGCCGACGGTATTCCCGAATACACCTATTCCGGTGTGCGCGCGCGCTTCAGCGGCTTTGAAGCGCAGGATCACTGGAAGCTCGGCGAGAGCGCATACGGCAAGTTTGCGCTGGAGTTGTCCGGCGATTACACCCGCGCGAAGAACCTCGATACCGGCGAAGACTTGCCACGCATCGCGCCGCTGCGGTTGAGCACCGGGCTGCTGTGGGAACTGGACAAGTGGCAGGCGCGCATTGATGTTGAACACGCCAGTTCACAGCATCGCGTGCCGGACAATGAAAGCAGCACTGACGGCTACACCACGCTGGGCGCCAATGTCGGGTATCACTTCGATGTCGGTCAGAGCCAATGGCTGGCCTTCGTCAATGCCGAGAACCTGACCAATCAAACCGTGCGTTACGCCAGTTCGATTCTGCGCGACATTGCGCCGGCAGAAGGGCGCAGCATTCAGGTCGGGTTGCGCACAACGTTCTGATAATCACTGATTCCCACTGGAGCTGCCGCAGGCTGCGATCTTTTGATCTCTATTTTAAAAGCAAAAGATCGTCCGATCGCGGCCCGAGCCTGCGGCAGCTCCTACACGGGCGTGATCAGGTGGATTGAGCCGTGTCGTCCTCCGGCACGTCGTCAAGGATGTCCTCTTGCCCCGGCAACTCGGTAATCACACTGAAATCCGTCACCTCAACCGCGCCCAAGCCATACCCCAGCAAATGGAAAGAAAACGCTTTGCGCTCTTGCGGGTTGTCGAAGCTGAAGTTCATTTCCAGTGGCTGCTCGGCGGTTGCCACCATCTCCTGCGGCAGACCGATCTGCACGTCCTGTTCAAACTCTTTGGCCTTGAGCTGAATGTACGCCGCTTGTTGCGGATCGACTGAGCGCACGGTCAGGCGCACGCGGGTGTGCGAGCCTTTGGGCATTTCCAGGTACTGCGCGCCGATCAGGTTGTCGGCCCAGTCATCCTTGATTTGCGCTTGCAGCGGGATGACGTTGGTGCTGCCGAACTGATAGCGATGATTGAGCGGCGTGCGCAGCAGCGACAGGTCGAGAGCATTGGCGCGAGCGGCGATCTGCCGGGCCGGATGACCGCTGTAGTTGCCTTTGTACGTGGCGCTCTCGGCGATGAAACCGGCGCTTTCGTAGTAGCGGCAGCGGCGCGGCATGTCGCACTCGGAAAAAATCCCCTGACCGTTGTGATAGCGCAGCTTGCCGTTGGTGAACGACATGATTTCGCGGCCGCTGTCGTAGTCGCGAAACAGCGAGCGGCCACTCAGCGCGGAAGGCACCGGCAAGTCGAAGTAGTCGAGTATGGAAGTGCTCAGATCGACGTGGCCATACACGCCTTTGTTGAGCCTTGGCAGTTGTTCATGCTCCGGCGCCAGGGTCAGGTTGAAGCCCCATGAAGAGGCCAGGCGCACGCCG
This sequence comes from Pseudomonas sp. Mb7, assembly GCF_054790525.1. Classification (NCBI taxonomy): domain Bacteria; kingdom Pseudomonadati; phylum Pseudomonadota; class Gammaproteobacteria; order Pseudomonadales; family Pseudomonadaceae; genus Pseudomonas; species Pseudomonas sp. Mb7. The sequence goes on along the minus strand of NZ_CP186501.1, from coordinate 3,012,627 downwards.
TCAATGCCATGGGATTCGTCCGAGGTGATCACCACCAGCGTATCTTTCAGGACGCCCTGGCGCTCGAGGCCGCTGAGGAATTGCTCCAGCGCATCGTCGAGATACCCGACGGCGGCCTGTTTCGGCGTTTCGTAGCGCTCCAGGTATTCCTCGGGCGCGGAGTAGGGCTGATGGGTGCCGACGGTCAGCAGCGTCAGCATCCACGGCTGTTTCTGCTTTTTCAGTTGGCCGACATAATCCAGCGCGCCTTCAAAAAACGCCTTGTCATCCTTGCCCCACGGGAATTCCAGATAATTGCTGTTGCTGAACCATTCCAGACCGTGCGTCGCATCGAAACCAATGTGCGGCATGATCTTGTCTTTGGCCATGAAGCGCAGCCCGGCGCCCTGTAGATAGTGCGTGCTGAAGCCGTGTTCGCGCAGCTGCGCCGGCAGGCAGGCCTGATTGCGCTCGTTGAGGGTGAGCATTTCCACGCCTTTGGGCGTGCCGTTGTTGAGTTTGTCGTAATCGCCGCAGAGCATCGCGTACAGACCGCGAATGGTCTGGTGCGTATGCAGCACGTAGTCCGGGGTGTTCATGCCGCGCTCGGCCCAGCGGCTGAGGTTGGGCATCAGGTCTTCCTGATAATGGCTGCCGATCGCCTCGCGGTTGGCGCGGATGTAAGCCCCGGGAATGCCTTCCAGCGCGATGATCAGCACGTTGCGTGCTTGTCCCGGCGCGGCCAGCAGTTTCTGCCCGTTGAGGTCGACGTCGGTGAGACCGGCCATCGCCGGCGCGGGTTCTTCGACATCACCGTCCAGCCATTCCTCGGCCTGGATCTGCAGATCGGCGACCTCGCTGGCCAGCAATTGGTGCGGCAGGTTGTACTGACGCCACGGATCCGCTTCGTTTGGCCACAGGTTCTGCGCGCCCCAGTGGGCGGCGAACAACACCAACGGTGCGCTCCAGGCAGCGCGGGGCAGGGGCGGACGTGGCAGGTCGCGGTTGGCAAACCGGGTCAGCAGCCAGAACAGCAGGGCCAATAGCAAAGTGATGCCCAGTGCAGGATGGGCCAGGCCGCCACCACTGGAGTTTTCCACGAACTGCGGATCGATCAGGTAATGAATGTCCGAAGGCGTCGGCAGCCGACCAACCGCGCTGACCAGTTCAGCAGTCGCTACAGCCAGCAATCCCCAGAACAGCAACACCGGCAAGGCCAGCCACCACGCCCGGCGATGCAGCAACACCACCAACAGGCTGCCGATGGCCAGATCCGACAAATAGCCCAGCGGTGCCGTCCAACCCAGCGCCGCACGCAGGCACAGCGGCACCACCAGCACCAGGACAATCAGGGAAAAGAGGCGGGCATGCGGCTGCCGCAACCGGTTAAAAAGAGCGCTCACAAAAAAGACCTTCCAGCCATTAAATCGTCATAAAAGTGTGCGCGATGATACCAAGGGTGGACTGTCTGATCGCCCTTTTAAACCCTCAACTGATGTGCTGGTGCGGTGGCCTCTGAAGGTGATGGAGTGTCTGCAGGCCTGACCGGCCTTCGCGTGGCACAGCAATCGACGATATTGAGGCTGGTGGATTTATTGTTTCAGACTGTTTAACCCGTCGAGCCGCCACCGGATTCCAATGTAGGCGCTGCGGCACGCTGCGATCTTTTGATCTTGTTATCGAAACCCGGCATCACAAGATTGCAGCCTCCGTTCGCTCGACAACCCGTGCTATCGATATGCGATAAAGATATTTAATTTCTATTTTTTATAGCGATAAAGTCAGGCCTTTCAGCACACCACCCCCATGCTGCGAGGTTGTCATGGCCACACCGTTCAAACGTTCTGCACTGACTCTGTTGGCCGCCTCCCTGGCCGCGAGTGCGTTGTTCAGCACCGGCGCCCAGGCCGAAGGCAAGATCAGCATCGCCCAGCAATTCGGCATCGGTTACCTGATTCTCGATGTAGTGCGCGACCAGAATCTCATCGAAAAACACGGCAAGGAGCAGGGCCTCGACATCAAGGTCGACTGGAACAGCATCTCCGGGGCCACCGCGATGAACGAAGCATTACTTACCGGATCCCTCGACGTGGTGTCCGCCGGTGTGCCGCCGATGCTCACCGTGTGGGATCGCACCAAAGGCAAACAGAACGTCAAAGCCATCGCCGCGCTGGGTTCGATGCCCAACTATCTGCTGACCAACAACCCGAACATCAAAACGCTCAAGGACTTCACCGACAAGGACCGGATTGCCGTGCCGGCTGCCGGCGTGGGCTTCCAGTCACGCACCTTGCAGATCGAAACCGCCAAGGAATTCGGTGACGGGCAGTACAAGAAATTCGACGATATTTCAGTCAGCCTGCCGCACCCCGATGCGACCGCCGCGCTGATCGCCGGCGGCTCCGAGATCAACTCGCATTTCTCCAGCCCGCCGTTCCAGTACCAGGCTTTGCAGAATCCCAACGTGCACAAAGTGCTGAGCTCCTATGACGTGCTCGGCGGTCAGGCAACGTTCAACGTGCTCTACACCACAGAAAAATTCCACGACGAAAACCCGAAAACCTACAAGGCGTTCTACGACGCTTTGGCCGAAGCCGAGAAAATCATCAAGGCTGACAAGCCGGCGGCGGCTCAGGCGTACATTCGTGTCGAACAGTCGAAGTTGCCGCTGGCCCTGGTTGAGCAAATCGTCAAAGACCCGGAAATCGACTTCACGGTGGTGCCGCAGCGCACCTTTATCTATGCCGAGAAGTTGCAGGAACTGGGTGTGCTGAAGAACAAGGCCGACAGCTGGAAGGATTACTTCTTTGAAGAGGCGCATGGTGGGGCCGGTAGCTGAAGAACCCGGCCCGGTGCAGGGGATTTCCGGAACTCAACCGGCAGGCTCGATCAGTCGCGTAATGGGGTGAGCGTGCCCCTCGACGTGCCATTTCACCCACAACCGATTGCGCCCGTCGGAACTTTTGTCTGGCTCGATGGACAGCCAGTTACGACTGGCAATCAGGCAATTTCCGTCGTACCCAATGGCTTGCATCTCGGCAGTAAGGTCGGTGTCGATCTTTTCCCGGGTAGCGGTGATCGTTTCCAGGCTTCTGATCGTCAGCACAGGCAGAGGAGGATGGACGATGCCGGTTGAAATCAGCTGATGGATGACTTCTGCACCATTGTCGATATGCCGGGGGTTGGCCGAACGAATGACGCTGGCGGCCGCTACATGCACATCCCCGGAGACAATGGTGACTTTGCATTTCGCCAACTTGGCGAAATCGAGCAATCCATTGATCAGTTGCTTGCGCTCGTTTTTGTGCGGCTGATGGCGCCAGTGGTCGCGGAAATCATCCTCCGGTCCGATCTCTCCCGGAATCCATCCGATCAGGGCCTCAAGCAGCGCAAGGTTGACGAACGATACCGGAACGCTGGAGATGAACAGCAGGTGTGAAGGTTTGCTGACCGTCAGGCTTTTGATCCAGGTAAACATCTGCGAGATGCTTTTTTGCGACATGATTTGCGTGGGCTGTTTGAGCTGGCCGTTTCTGCCTTTGATGTCGGGCGCACGTTCAGACCTGAGGTCGGGAACGACAATGGCGAGGCCACCGAGGCCTTCAAAAGCGAAGGTATGCCCTTGACGAGTAATCGCTCCCGGGCGGCTCTCGGTTTCGTCAACCTGTAATTGGTAGAGACGAAAATAATAACTGGCAATGCGGAACAGCCCCTGGTGTACGGGACTTTCATGCAGGGCCTGGGGATAGGATCCCCAACCGTCAATGATGTCGTGATCGTCCCACATCATCAGGGTCGGAACGCAACTGAGCATTTTCAGTATCTGTGGTCTGGCCCAGTATCGCGGGTAAACACTGGCGAAAAACTCGTCTGCCTGAACTTCCATTTCTTCAGTCCACAGAGTGTCATCACGATTCCAGGAGAACTGTTTGTACCATTCATTCAAGGGGCCTTGAGTCTGTAACAGTTCATCGCTGTAAATCTGATCGCCTCCCATGACCAACAGATGGTACTCGGCTTGCTTGTGGGTCTGCGCGAGATGACTCCAGCGTTCGGCATAGCGATCTGCCAGCGAATTCAGGTATTTGACGTCCGACACACCGTTGCACGAGGTGTAAGCGATGCGGGGAGCCTGATCCAGAGGCGGGACGTGAAATGAGCCCGATACGTCTCCCAAGTCATAGTCAATCTTCAACTGCGTTTTACTTTGCTGGATCTGCATGTCCAGTCGCCAGACGGCCATGCGCGGTTTGATCAAAGGAATCCGGGCAATCCGTTTGATCGTCGGATTGTGTGCCTGCGCGACCTGCGTAGTGGGTGCCGGTGCGTTGAGGTCTTGCACCAGCAGGGCAGATACACAGTATTTCTGATTCTGAATACCGCGAAAGCTCAAAACCGGGCCAAAGGGACTCATGTTGTCGTCCTCGCTGACAATAGAAAAACGGATGCCACGCAATGCCGTGGTGTCTCCGAGCGTAGTCCGTTTTTGCAAGTAGCGAGGACGCGAGGGGAGCGTTTCAGTTCATGCCATCATCAAAAATGCTTTCGATTGATAACTCGAACGCCCGAGCAATCTGAAAGGCCAGTGGCAGACTCGGGTCGTAGCGTTCGTTTTCTATAGCGTTAATCGTCTGACGCGACACGCTCAGGCGTTCAGCCAGATCGACCTGCGACCATTTGCGCTCGGCGCGCAATTCCTTGAGACGGTTTTTCATTGGTAGCGGCGTCGCGCAATTTGCAGGCCGACAATCCACATCAGCCCCATCACCGGCCATACACACGTCCACGGAATATGCGGGGCGCCGACGTTTTCCAGGAAACCGTAGCTGAAGGTCAACAGTGCCGAGGCGGCGAAGGCAAACCCCAACGCTTCAAACTGGATGCGCAGATGCATTTCGTCCATGCGCCGCATATTGCGCACGATGGCCCAGCACATCAGTCCCGCCGGAATGACTGGCGTCACTGCGACGGCCGAGCGCATCACGATGGGGGCGTCCATCAGGTATTGCGAGGCAATCAATGATGCTGTCAGCACCAGAATGTAGATGATTAATGCTGCGCCCAATTCGAGGTAGTACCGGTTCATTCTTCACTTCCTATGTAAAAGACCCTTTACATGGTCGCCGAAGATTTATTCGATGTAAAGCACGCTTTCCATCCAGCCGTTAACCTCGAACAGACTCATGCCGGAGGATTTCGCGTAGGTCTGCAGCTTAGGGGCACGTTTTCTGGACAGCGTAATACCCACTCAGTAGCATTCGACTCCAACGGATTATCCCATCGCACGTCGTCCGACGTGGAACGCTCAAGGAATCGGCATGCGCGACACCCCCACTGACCAAAAACGAACGGTCGTGACCCAGGTCAACGGCGAGATTCACTATGAAACCCAGATCAGTTTCAGCTCCATGTCGCTCGTCGATGGCGACATTCGGGTGCATCGTGCTGAAGGTAATCAGCTAAACATTCCGGTGGCCGGGGCGGACTTCGCTTGGCGCATTGATCTGGATGGGGTGCACAGAGTACCGGTGACGCAGGCAGTGGTTGAACCGGCTGAACCGGTGCCTGCCGATGACAGCTTGAAGTTATTCACCTCGAAAACCGTGTGGATCACCCTCGGGCTGTGGTTCTTCGTCAGTTCGGTGTTCGGTTGGCTGGGGATTGTGGCGGCAGGCGGATATCTCGGTTATCAGTGGCGTGAGGTGGAAAAGCGCAAGGAACAGTTGGCCAAGGCGCCCGTAGATAAGGCCGTGCCCCGTTCCGGTTCGGGAATGTCACGGGAAAGCGTGCGCAAGGCGTTGGCCCGCAAGCGTTAATACTGCGCAGATCAAATACAAAAAAGGGGCGGCCTGATCATCGATCAGGCCGCCCCTTTTTATTGCCGCTCAGTCAGATCAATGCATCTTGCTGTGATCGTGACCTTCCATGTTGGTCAGCGCACGAACCGGTGCCTTCACTTCGATTGTTTCTTTTTCGCCCTTGGAGTTTTCCACGATCAGGGTCAGCGGCACGCTCTCGCCTTCTTTCAACTGAGCGGTCAGGCCCATCAGCATCACGTGGTAGCCGTTCGGATCAAGCTTGACCGCTTTGCCGGCCGGCAGCTCGACGAACTTCACCGGGCCCATGCTCATGACGTCATTCTTCATGGTCATTTCATGGATCTGCACGTCTTTGGCCGCTGGCGTGGTGACGCTGAGTAACTTGCTGTCGCTGTCGGCGGTGAGGGTCATGAACGCGCCGCTGGCGGACTGGGTCGGCACGGTGGCACGGACCCAGGCGTCGTCGACTTTGGTCTGCGCGGACACCTGGAACGCCAGGCCCAGCAGAGACAGACCGATGACAGCGCGTTTGATGTGGTTCAGAACAGGTTGCATCAGCAAACCTCCATAACAGTAAGCAAATCTTCCGTGCATTGTTCTGCCGAAAGCGAGGTGGACAGACCCAGGCGCAAGCCGCCGTTGGAGTCGTAAACGTAACTGGTGGCAGTGTGCGAGATGGTATAGGTGTCGCCGGCCGGGACTTTCTCGTAGAACACGTCGAATTCCTTGGCGGTGGCCGCGGTTTCCTCGAGTGTGCCGTACAGCGCAACGAACGTCGGGTCGAAGGCTTTCATGTAGGCGTCGAGGATTTCCGGGGTATCGCGCTCGGGATCGAGGGTGATGAAGATCACCTGCAAACGATCGCCATCGGCGCCCATCAGTTTCTTGATTTTCGCCGCGCGGGCGAGGGTGGTCGGGCAGACTGCCGGGCACTGGGTGAAGCCGAAGAACACCATCGGCATCATGCCGCGAAAGCTCGACAGCGTCATGGTTTCGCCATCGGTGTTCTTCAGTTTGAAGGTGCGCCCCATGATCTTGTTACTCAGATCCTTGCCGTACTTGTACGACAGTTGGCCGCGGGTGTCGCAGCCGGCGAGCAGGCCGAGCCCGAGTACGCCCATTCCCGCAAGCACCTTGCGGCGAGTCAACAAAGCCGTCATCTAATACCGCCTTTTGCAGCCCGTCAGTCAGCAGGACTGGCGGGGGGTTAACCGTAAAAGCGGCGCATGATACCAAACTGCAGGCAGACGCCGGCCACGGATCGCCGCACGGCGCAGGATCGCGCGACAAAAGGTGTAAGGAAAAGTGACTGTGGCTTACTGCGCGCGTGACTCATCGGCGCTCCAGCCCCCGCCCAGCGCGGTGTACAGATTGACCTCGGCGACCAGTTGCGCGAGGCGATCGGTGATCAGGCCTTGCTGCGAGCTGAACAGCGAACGCTGCGCATCGAGGAATGTCAGGCTGCTGTCGACGCCGTTTTGATAACGGTTTTGCGCCAGGTTGTAGTAAGTCTGTGTGGCCGCGACCAGATCGCGCTGCGCCTGCAATTGCTGCTGATAAGTGCTGCGCGCAGCGAGGCCGTCGGCGACTTCCTGAAATGCGGTTTGAATCGATTTTTCGTATTCGGCCACCGCCACATCTTTCTGTAGCTTCGAATAATCCAGGCTGGCGCGCAGGCTGCCGGCGTTAAAAATCGGCAGGCTGATCTGCGGCTGAAAGGTCCAGGCGCCAGAGCCACCGCCGAACAGCCCGGACAGATCGCGGCTCGACGTCCCGGCATTCGCCGTCAGGCTGACACTGGGGAAAAACGCCGCCCGTGCCGCACCGATATTGGCGTTGGCTGCTTTCAGTTTGTACTCCGCCTGAAGGATGTCCGGACGCCGTTGCAGCAGATCCGAGGGCAGGCCGGCGGGCAGTTGCCGCACCAGCTCGCTGGCCAGTGGGCGGGCGGGCAGTGACTCGGGCACGGGCGCGCCGACCAGCAAGGTCAGGCTGTTCAAGTCCTGGGCGACCTGACGCTGATAGCGCGCCAGATTGGCCCGTGAACTGTCGACGCTGGTTCTGGCCTGCGCCTGCTCCAGCGCTGACGATTTGCCGGCCTCACGGTTGCGGGTGGTCAGGTGCAGGCTCTGTTCATCGGCAGCAAGGGTGTCGCGGGTCAGTTCCAGCAACTCCTGATCGGCGCGCCAGGTCAGGTAGGCGTTGGCGACGTTGGCCACCAGACTCAACTGTGCGCTGCGCCGCGCTTCTTCAGTCGCAAGCCAGGTTTGCAGCGCTTGCTCGCTGAGGCTGCGCACGCGGCCGAAGAAGTCCAGCTCATAAGCGCTTATCCCGAGGTTGACCGAGTACGTCGAATTGATCAGCGCTTTGCCTTGGGTCACGCTCGGCGGCATGCGCTGGCGCAATACATTGGCATTGGCCGACACCGCCGGCAGCAGGTCGGCGCGCTGAATGCGGTATTGCGCCTGAAAGGCTTCGACGTTGAGTGCCGCCACGCGCAGGTCGCGGTTGTTGACCAGCGCGCTTTCGATCAGTTGTTGCAGCACCGGATCCGTGAACAGCGTGCGCCAGTCCTCAGCCCTCGTGGCTGGCTGCGTTGCTGTCGGATACTGCGCGGCAGTGGGGGAAGCGGGGCGCTGATACTCGGGAATCAATGAACAACCGCCCATCAGCACCGCGATGGACAGCAGGGAAAGTCGCAACGTCAACATCGAACTGCCTCATGCATGAAAAGAGCGTTGTGCTCAGGCCCCGGCCATCCATTTCGCCAGGCCATGGCGGCCACTGACGCCGAGTTTGGCGGTGGCGCGTTTCAGGTAAGTCTCGATCGAGCTGTTTTTGACCCGCAGCTTTTCCGCCATTTGCGGCACGGTGCCGCCGGTCAACAGGCCGAGGCAGACTTCTTTCTCGCGCACCGACAGGGCGATGTCGCTTAATGCCAGGCGCTCATCGAACACCTGCGCCAGCGGCGCCTGATCCAGCTCGGCCAACGGTTGGCGCGGTTGCCGGGCGAGGATTTGCCGACTGATCTGCGCGTGACGTTCGATCAGCGGCAGCAGGGTGTCGGACAGGCTCTTGAGAAACGACAGCTCCGGCAGGGAAAACACCCGTTGGGTATGCGGTCGGTAAAACGAAATCACGCAACGGCGGTTGGACGTACGCGAAACCAGATTGCATTGATGGGCACTGTGTTGCGGATGGCGAGGCTGGAGCGAGGCTTTCAGTTGAATCAGCAGCGAGTCGTTCATCTCGATCATCTTCTGCAGCAGCGGATGATCGTCGGGGCTTTCCAGCGGATCGGGCGCGGCACAGGTCTGCGTCAAACCGGCGCTGCCCAACGGCTTGATGTCGACCACGCTGGCCTGACGCTCATCCAGCGTCCACTCACTGAGATCCACGCGGTTGACCGGCACCAAGGTGTCGACCAACTGGAACATGTTCGTGGCGAAGTGATCATCGCCGGTGCTTGCTATCAACTCACCCAGTTGCCAGTAGAAGTGTGGGTTTTCCATATTACGAATGCTGCCGGTCAGATTCATATCCTTCATCCTTGGTTCAGAGCCATCACTGAATCGTCTGCCGTCTCTGTAAAAGCCGCCCACGCAGTCATTTCTCCTTGAACATGATCTGGAGCGGGATTTAAGCCTATGGATTTGTCCTACGTCTGTAGGGGAAAACAGGGACACAAAGTGCCACTATTTCTGAATATTGGCGCCGGGGTTCTGACGCTGTTAAACGCCGGTGTAACGGCGAGTGTGACTGTTCAGTCACGCTCAAGCCCCGGAAAACCTGGCGAAGGGGAATTCTGATCGGCAGCGTTCGGGTAAATGGCGGCGCTGCTATGTGGTTTTTTTCCTACAAGCTTTTCAGTGTTTCCTCTCCGAACTTTTCGACAGTGCCTACGGTAAACACGCCCGCAAGGTCAGACAGGCGCTTACGAGCCTGGTGGTTGTCCGGGTTTCAGGTGTCATGTCGGCGCCGGGGCCGATGCTTGAATACCGGCAAAATTTCATGAGAAGGATCTTATGCAGCCTACTTCTGCCAACGTGGCGGACGATCTGTCCGTGCCTGTCGAGACATTCGCGCTGACTGCCGCCCAACGGGATATCTGGCTGGACCAATTGAGCCGCGGAGATTCGCCGCTGTACAACATTGGCGGTTACGTGGAGCTGACCGGGCCACTGGATCCGGCATTGCTGCAATCGGCGCTTGAGTGTCTGGTGGAAGCGAATGATGCCTTGCGCATTGTTCTGCGATCGGACGTGGGTCACGACGGGCTGCCGTTGCAAGGGTTTGCGCAGGCGCTGCCGGTGGCCATGCCGCTGTTTGATCTCAGCGGGCAAGCCGATCCACAGGCGGCGGCCCGGGCGCTGGTTGAAGCACAGATGGCGCAGGCCTTTGTGTTGAGCGGGCACGCGTTGTTCCGCTTCAGTCTGATTCGCCTCGATCGCCATCGTCACTGGCTGGCAGCCCAGGCCCATCACTTGATCATCGATGGCTGGGCGTTCGCGCTGCTGTTCAAGTCGGTGGGCGAGATCTACAGCACGTTTTGCCGTGGCGAGCGCCCGCGCATGGCGACACCGTCCTATGTCGACTTTATCGAAGATGACGCGCGCTACCATCAATCACCTCGCTATGAGCGCGACCAACGCTACTGGCTGGACAAGTACCGCAGTATTCCCGAACCCTTGTTGACCCCTCGTCATCGCGAACCCCTCGACGCTGAAGCGGCGCCCGCTCGGATCCACGTCAAGGCATTTCCAGCGCTGTTGCACGAACGCATGAAAGACACCGCGCGGCCACTGGGCGGCTCGGCGTTTCATGTCTTGCTGGCGGCGCTGCATGTGTATTTCAGTCGTACCGCCCAACGTGATGAATGGGTGATCGGTTTGCCGATTCTCAATCGCTCCGGTGCCCGCTTCAAAAGCACCTTGGGCTTGTTCACCCAGGTCAGTGCAATGCGCATGGGCTTTGGGCGAGCGCTGTCATTCGCTGAATTGATCAAGGCGATCGGCGCTGACCTGAAGCAGGATTTCCGCCATCAACGCTACCCGCTGAGCGAGATGAACCGCGCGCTGGGCCTGTTGCGCGAAGACCGTACGCAACTGTTCGAGCTGTCGCTGTCCTACGAACAGGACGACCATGACTACCGTTACGGTGAGGCTTCGGGACACTCGGTCAAGGTCTCCAACCAGCACGAGGCGACTCCGCTGGCCATTCACCTGCGCAGCAACCGTTACACCGACAAGGCTTGGTTGCATCTGGTGTATTCACCGGCCTATTTCACGGCTGACGAGATCGCGGCGTTGACTGAACGCTTGCTGCTAATTCTGCAGCAAGGCCTGGAATGCCCGGCGCTGGCGATCGCCGATTTCAACCTCAATAGCCCGGCAGAACTGGCCCGGCTCAATGAGTGGAACGACACCCGGGTCAGTTATCCGCAAGGCCGACTGATTCATCAGCGCTTCGAATCGCGAGTGGCCGAAGAGCCGGACGCGGTGGTCGCGACGTATCAGGGACGAACCCTTACTTATGCCGAGCTGAATCGGCAAGCCAATGCGTTGGCCCACCATCTGATCGGCCTCGGCGTGCTTCCTGACGATCGTGTGGCAATCGTTGCACGCCGTGGCCTGGACACGCTGGTCGGGCTGTTGGCGATTCTCAAGGCTGGTGCTGCTTATGTGCCGATTGATCCGGCGCATCCGCCCGAGCGCCTGAGTTACTTGCTCAGCGACAGTGCTCCGGTGGCGCTGCTGACGCAAAGCGATCTGCGTGATCGTCTGCCCGCCACAACGCTGCCGGTGATCGAGCTGGATCGGCGCGAGTGGCCGCTCGACAACTTGACCGATCCCGACGTGACGGGGTTGAACACCCACCACCTCGCCTATGTGATTTACACCTCTGGCTCCACCGGGTTGCCCAAAGGCGTGATGGTCGAGCACCGCACGCTGGGCAATCTGGTCGACTGGCACTGTGCGGCGTTTGGACTTGGCCCCGGGCAGCACACCTCAAGCCTGGCTGGCTTCGGTTTTGACGCAATGGCGTGGGAGGTGTGGCCGGCGCTGTGTGCCGGGGCAACGCTGAATTTTGCACCCGCGAGCGAAAGCAGCGAAGACATCGATGCGCTGCTTGCCTGGTGGCGTGCGCAGCCGCTGGATGTCAGCTTTCTGCCGACGCCGATTGCCGAATACGCCTTCAGCCAAAAACTCGATCATCCGACCTTGCGCACCTTGCTGATTGGCGGCGATCGTCTGCGCCAGTTCAGCCGAGCGCAAGGTTTTGCGGTGGTCAACAACTACGGCCCGACCGAAGCCACGGTGGTCGCCACCTCGGGGCTGATCAGCCCGGGGCAGGCGTTGCACATCGGCAAACCCGTGAGCAATGCCACGGCTTATCTGCTCGATGATCAGCAGCGTCCGGTGCCGATCGGCATCATTGGCGAGCTGTATGTTGGCGGCGCCGGGGTTGCCCGGGGTTATCTGAACCGTCCGGACCTGACGGCCGAACGCTTTCTCGACGACCCGTTCAGTGCGCAGCCTGATGCGCGCATGTACCGCACCGGCGACCTCGCGCGGTGGCGCGCCGACGGCAATCTTGAGTACATCGGTCGCAACGATGACCAGGTGAAAGTTCGTGGGGTGCGTGTCGAGCTCGGCGAGATCGAAGCCGCACTGGCCAGCCATGACGCGGTGCAGGAAGCCGTGGTGCTGGTGCGCGACGGTCAACTGTTGGCATGGTTCACCGAGCGTGAAGCGCTGGACATCCTGCAACTGCACGCGCACCTGACATCGCGCTTGCCGGCCACGATGCTGCCGGCCGCTTACATGCGCCTGGCGAGTTTGCCGCTGACCGCCAACGGCAAGCTCGATCGCCAGGCGTTGCCGGCACCGGGGCCGGACGCGTTGATCCGTCGTCAATACGAGGCGCCACAAGGTGACGTCGAAATCGCTCTCGCCCAGATCTGGGCCGAGGTCTTGCAAGTCGACCGGGTAGGGCGTCACGACCATTTCTTCGAGCTGGGCGGCCACTCCTTGTTGGCCGTGGGCCTGATCGAACGCATGCGCCAGATTGGCATGAGCAGCGATGTTCGCGTGCTGTTCAACCAACCGACACTGGCGGCGTTAGCGGCGGCAGAGGGCAGCGGCCGCGAAGTCGAGGTGCCGGCTAACCGCATTGCGCCCGATTGCACGTACATCACGCCGGACTTGTTGCCATTGGTTGAACTGGATCAGGCGATGATCGAGCGTATCGTCGCGACCGTGCCGGGCGGTGCCGCCAATGTGCAGGATATCTACCCGTTGGCCCCGTTGCAGGAAGGCATTCTCTATCACCACATCACCGCTGCGCAGGGCGATCCGTATTTGCTGCAATCGCTGCTGGCGTTCGACAGCCTCGAGCGGGTCGAGGCCTTTGCCGCTGCGCTGCGTCAGGTCATGGCGCGGCACGACATTCTGCGTACGGCGGTGGTTTGGGAAGGGCTGACGTCGCCGGTTCAGGTCGTTTGGCGCGAGGCGATTTTGCCGGTGCAGGAGGTCGAATTTGATCCTGCCCGTGGCGCGATCATCGATCAATTGCACGAGCGTTTCGACGCGCGGCGTTATCGTCTCGATGTCAGTCAGGCGCCGCTGCTGCGCCTGATGTATGCCCGTGATCCCGCGCACGACCGGGTGGTTGGCATCTTGTTGTTCCATCACCTGGCGATGGATCACATTGCGCTGGAGGCGATGCGCGAAGAAATCCACGCCAGCCTGTCCGGGCACGGCGAACCGCTGGCAGCACCGGTGCCGTACCGCAACTATGTGGCGCAGACGCGCCTGGGTGTCAGCGAGCAGGAGCATGAAGCGTTCTTTCGGCAGATGCTCGGCGACATCGACGAGCCGACCTTGCCGTTCGCTTTGCTGAACGTGCAGGGGGACGGCAGCAACATCGAAGAAGCCGAGCAGGCGCTGGCCAGCGCTCTCTATCAGCGCCTGCAGCAGCAGGCGCGCCTGGCGGGCGTGAGCATCGCCAGCCTGATCCACCTCGCCTGGGCGCAAGTATTGGCGGCGACCTCCGCGCAGCAAAGTGTCGTATTTGGCACGGTGTTGATGGGCCGCATGCAGGGTGGCGCGGGTGCCGATCGGGCGCTCGGGGTGTTCATCAACACCTTGCCGCTGCGGGTCGATGTCGGCGAGGGTGCGGGCGCAGCGCTGAAGTCCACCCATGCGCGCCTGAGCGCGTTGCTTGCCCATGAACACGCTTCGTTGGCGCTGGCCCAGCGTTGCAGCGGCGTTGCTGCGCCGGCACCGCTGTTCAGCGCCTTGCTCAACTATCGGCACAGCGATGATGTCGAGCAAAAAACCTCGCGGCAAACCTGGCAGGGCATCGAGACCCTGGCTAACGAGGAGCGGACCAATTACCCGTTTACCCTGAGTGTCGATGACCTCGGCACAGGCTTGCGGTTGACCACCCGAACCCTGTCGAGCATCGGCGCACAGCGGATTTGCAGTTATGTGCAGTCAGCGCTGAGCGTGTTGGTCGAAGCGCTGGAGAACACGCCGCAGCGGCCGCTGAATAGACTGCCGTTGTTACCGCAGGAAGAACTGCAACGGCTGCTGATCGAGTTCAACGATACGGCAGTCGACTGCCCGCTGGATCAGCCACTTCAGGCACTGTTTGAACAACAGGTACAGCGCAAGCCGGATGCCATCGCCGTGCAGTTCGCCGAGCAACGCCTGAGCTATCGCGAGTTGAACGAGCAGGCCAACCGCCTGGCCCATTATCTGCGCGGGCTCGGCGTGCAACCGGATTCGCGGGTCGCGATCTGCGTCGAGCGCGGGCCTGAACTGGTGATCGGTCTGTTGGGCATTCTCAAGGCCGGCGGTGCTTATGTGCCGCTCGATCCGGATTATCCGCAGCAACGGCTCAACTACATGTTGCAGGACAGCGCTCCGGTCGCGCTGCTGGTGCATGCCGCAACGCGTGATTTGCTCGGCGAACCCGGCGTGCCACTGATCGATCTCGATCTCGGTGTATGGCGGGACCAACCGCACGAGAATCCGCAGGTGCCCGGTCTCGTCGCGGCGAATCTGGCCTACATGATCTACACCTCCGGCTCCACCGGCACGCCGAAAGGCGTGATGATCGAGCACCGCAGCGCCTGCAACATGGTGCATTGGGGTTCGCAGTTGTCGCCGCCGACTGAACACGGGGCGTTGCTGCAAAAGGCCCCGTACAGTTTCGACAGTTCGGTGTGGGAGATCTTCTGGCCACTGTGCTCGGGCATGCGCCTGGTCCTGGCGCGAGCCGATGGCAATCGCGATTCGGCTTATGTCACGCAAGTGATTCGTGAGCAAAACATAACCGTGGTCAAGTTCGTGCCGGCCTTGTTGCAGCAGTTCCTCGAACAGGACGATGTCAGCCAGTGCACCAGCCTGACCGATGTGCTCAACGGTGGCGGCGAGTTGACCGTCGCGCTGGCCCGGCAAGTGCGCGAGTGCCTGCCGTGGGTGCGCCTGCACAACGTCTACGGGCCGACCGAAACCACGGTCGACAGCAGTGGCTGGACGCTGCAACCCGGCGAGCCGGTGCCTCAGACACTGGTGCCGATCGGCAAGGCCCTGAGCAACACGCGGCTGTACGTCCTTGATGCCTTTGATCAGCCAGTGCCGTCAGGCGTCAGTGGGCATTTGCACATTGGCGGGGTGGGCGTGGCGCGGGGCTATCTGGGACTGCCGCAATTGCAGGCCGAACGCTTTATCGACAGTCCGTTCGTGCCTGGTGATCGCTTGTATCGCACCGGTGATCTGGTGCGTTATGGCGCCGATAGCAACCTCGAATTCCTCGGTCGTAACGACTTTCAGGTCAAGCTGCGCGGGGTGCGTCTTGAGCTGGGCGAGATTGAAGCCCGCCTGCTGGAACACCCGGCCATTCGCGAGGCGGTGGTGCTGGTACGCGATGAGCGGCTGGTGGCTTATTACACCCTGCGCGCCGAACTGGCTGCACCGACGCTGGAAGCATTGCGAGCGCATGTGTTGGTGCAGTTGCCGGAGTTCATGGTGCCTGGCGCCTACGTGAGGTTGGCGGCGTTGCCCTTGACGCCAAACGACAAAATCGACCGCAAGGCGTTGCCGGAACCGGGGGCGGAGGCGCTGCTCAGTCGTCCTTACGAGGCCCCCGCAGGCGACGTGGAAACCGCGTTGGCGCAGATCTGGGCGCAGGTGCTCAAGGTCGAGCAGGTGGGCCGGCACGACAACTTCTTCGAGCTGGGCGGGCATTCGTTGCTGGCGGTCAGTCTGGTCGCGCGCATGCGTCTGGCTGGCCTGCATGTCGACGCGCGCACGCTGTTCAGTCAGCCGACACTGGCCGCGCTGGCGGCACAGACCTCGCGGCAGGCGAAGCAGGTCGAAATCGCCCAGACCACCATCCCGAGCCTCAACCGCAAACGCCGGCTCTGATCGTCGGACACGAAACCTGTGGGAGCGAGCCTGCTCGCGAAAGCGCTGTGTCAGTCGCCATCAACATTGACTGAACCAACGCATTCGCGAGCAGGCTCGCTCCCACGGGGACTTGCGATGCTCACGCTGGCAGCTTGTCCCCGCTTCCCATGTCAGACACCCACGCCCCGATGTTTTAGTTTTTCCAGGCTGCGCGCCGCCTGCATGGACTCGCTGCTGCGCGCTCATTTTTTTTCGAATTTACAGCAGGTTACCTCATGCATTTCAGCGAACTGATGGCTGCCATTTCCACCCATGCGATCCGCCTTCAACAGGAAGATGAAGACCTGGTCATTCTGGGCAGCGACGACGCGCTGGATGACGCGTTGTGGGACAGCCTCGCGGCGCACAAGGCGCAACTGCTGGAGCTGGTCGCCCAACACGGCGGCGACTGGCTGAGCCCGGCCTTTCGCATCACCCCGGATATGCTGCCGCTGGTGCAACTGAATCAGGAAACCCTCGACCGCATCGTCGCCACGGTGCCGGGTGGCGCCGCCAACGTGCAGGACATCTATCCGTTGTCCGCGTTGCAGGAAGGCATGCTCTATCACCACCTCTCGGCCCCTGCCGGTGACCCTTACATCTCGCAGGCGCGCTTCGTATTCGACAGCCAGGAACGGCTGGACGCCTTCGCCGACGCGCTGCGCTGGGTGGTAAAACGTCACGACATCCTGCGCACCTCGTTCGTCTGGGAATATCTCGACGAAGCGCTGCAAGTGGTCTGGCGCGAGGCGCCGCTGGTGTGTGAGGAAGTCCCCGTCGACAGTGCCGCCGACGTGCTCACGCAACTGCTCGCACGCCACGACCCGCAACACTTCCGTCTCGACATGCAGCAAGCGCCTTTACTGCGCCTGGTGTATGCGCAGGATGCCGCGCAGGGCCGCGTGGTCGCGCTGTTGCTGTTTCATCACATGATCATGGATCACGTGGCGCTGGATGTGCTGCGCCGGGAAATTCAGGCCTGTCTGCTCGGGCAGACCGCGCAAGTGCCTGCCGCTGTGCCGTATCGCGATCACTTGGCCAGGGCACGCAAAGCCGGTAACGAGCAGGCGCAGGAAGCATTTTTCCGCGACATGCTCGCGGATATCGACGAGCCGACGCTGCCCTGTGGTTTGCAGGATGTGCAGGGCGATGGCCACGCCATCGAGGAAGCCTCGCTGATGCTCGACAGCCGCTTGAGCCGGCAGTTGCGCGAGCAGTCACGGCAGCTCGGCGTCAGCGTCGCGAGCCTGACGCATCTGGCCCTGGCGCGGGTGCTCGGGCAATTGTCCGGGCGCACGGCGGTGGTGTTCGGCACCGTGCTGCTGGGGCGGATGGACGCGGGCGAGGGCGGCGAGCAAGCGTTGGGCATGTTCATCAACACTTTGCCGCTGCGCGTTGATGTTGGCGAGCAAAGCGTGCGCGCCGGCGTGCTGGCGACCCATCGGCGCCTGACCGCGCTGCTGGCGCACGAGCAGGCTTCGCTAGCCCTGGCGCAACGCTGCAGCGCCGTTGCGGTGCCGACGCCGCTGTTCAGCGCGATCCTCAACTACCGACACAGCAGCGTTGAGGAAGTGGCGGAGGTGATCGACATCGCCCCCGGTGTGCAGGTGTTGGGTGCCCGCGAGCGCACCAACTATCCGCTGACCATCAACATCGATGACCTCGGCGCCGACTTGCGCATCACCGCGCTGGCGGATGCAGCGCTGGGGGCCGAGCGCATGGCCGCGTACCTGAACACGGCGCTGGAGAGTCTGCTCGCAGCCTTGCAAACCAGCGCCGATGTGCCGCTGCAAACGCTGCGCATCCTCCCGGCGAGCGAACGCGAACACTTGCTGTACGGCGTCAATTCGCCGCTGGCACAGTTCCCGGAAACCCTGTTGATTCACCAGCAATTCGAAACCCATGCCCAGGCCCAGCCTGAGGCCACGGCGCTGATGTTCGACGGACAAACCCTCAGTTACGGCGAACTCAACCGGCGCGCCAACCAGGTGGCGCATCATCTGCTGGCCCTGAACATTCGTCCCGACGACCGCGTGGCGATCTGCGTTGAGCGTGGCGCGCCAATGATCATCGGCCTGCTTGGGGTGCTCAAGGCCGGCGCCGGTTACGTGCCGATCGATCCGGCCTATCCGCTCGACAGAATCAGCTTCACCTTGCAGGACAGCGCCCCGGCAGCAGTGCTGATGCAGACGGCGACGCGCGAGCGCGTGGCCGCTCTCGAAGTGCCGCAGATCGACCTCGACAGCGCTCACCTCAAGGCCGAACTCGACAGCAATCCGCAGATCCCTGAGCTGACCCCGGCGCATCTGGCTTACGTGATCTACACCTCCGGTTCCACCGGTTTACCCAAAGGCGTGATGGTCGAGCACCGCAACGTGGCGCGGTTGTTTTCCGCCACCCACGATTGGTTCCAGTTCAACCCGCAAGACATCGGGGTGTTGTTCCATTCCTTCGCGTTCGACTTCTCGGTCTGGGAAATCTGGGCCGCGCTGGCGTTCGGCGGGCAATTGCTGCTGGTCCCGCAAGCCGTCAGCCGTTCGCCGGACGACTGCTATGCATTGCTCTGCCAGACCGGCGTGACCGTACTCAACCAGACGCCGAGCGCCTTCCGCCAACTGATCGCCGCGCAGGGCCGCAGTCAGCTGCAACACTCGTTGCGGGAAGTGGTTTTCGGCGGCGAAGCGCTGGAGCCGGGCTTGCTCAAGCCGTGGTATGCGCGGGTCGGCAATGCCGGCACGCGGCTGGTGAACATGTACGGCATCACCGAAACCACCGTGCACGTGACCTATCGACCGCTGCAAGCCGCCGACGCGCAGTTGCTCGGCGTCAGCCCGATTGGCGTGCGTATTCCCGATCTGCAACTGTATATCCTCGATGCTCAGCGCGAACCGGTACCGGTCGGCGTGATTGGCGAGTTGTACGTCGGCGGGGCCGGGGTGGCGCGCGGTTATCTGAATCGTGAAGCATTGACTGCCGAGCGTTTTATCAATGATCCGTTCACTGAAAATGTCGATGCGCGGCTGTATAAAACCGGCGACCTCGCGCGCTGGGCCGCCGACGGCAGCCTCGAATACCTCGGTCGCAATGACGATCAAGTGAAAATTCGCGGCTTCCGCATTGAGTTGGGCGAGATCGAGGCGCGGCTGTCTACTTGCGAAGGCGTGCGCGAAGCCGTGGTGATCGCTCGTGAGGACAGCCCCGGCGATCAGCGTCTGGTCGCCTACTGGCTGGCCGACGCAGGCGCTGCGCCGGATGTGGCGCAATTGCGTGATCATCTGTTGGCGGGGTTGGCTGACTACATGGTGCCAAGCGCTTTCGTGCGCCTGGAAGCCTTCCCGCTGACCACCAACGGCAAGCTCGACCGCAAAGCCTTGCCGGCACCGGACAGCGATGCATTCGCGCGGCGCGGTTTCGAAGCGCCGGTCGGAGCGGTAGAGAATCTGATTGCTGGTCTCTGGCAGACATTGCTTGGTGTCGAGCAGGTCGGCCGCCATGACAATTTCTTCGAGCTCGGCGGTCATTCGCTGCTGGCAGTGAAGCTGATCGAACGCATGCGCCAACAGGATCTGCACTGTGACGTGCGCGTGCTGTACGGTCAGCCGAGTGTGGCCGCGCTGGCGGCGACCTTGAGCAGCGAACGCGGCATCGTCGTTCCCGACAACCTGATCAAGCCAGGTTGTACGCGCATCACCCCGGCCATGTTGCCGCTGACCAATCTCGATCAAGCCGCGATCGACCGTGTCGTTGCAACCGTGCCGGGCGACATCGCCAATGTGCAGGATATCTATGGCCTGGCGCCTTTGCAGGCGGGAATTCTCTATCACCATCTGGCCACCGCTGCCGGTGATCCGTATGTGTTGCAGGCGCAATTTGCCTTCGACGGTCTGGCGCAGATCAAAACCTTCGTTCGCGCCTTGAACGGCGTGATCGCGCGCCATGACATTCTGCGCACCGGCATCGTCTGGGAAGGGCTTGAAGAGGCGGTGCAAGTGGTCTGGCGCGAGGCGCCACTGGCGCTGGAACGCGTCGATGCTGACGAACTCGACGGCGACGTGCTCGAGCAGATGCAGGCGCGTTTCGATCCACGCCACTATCGTCTGGACCTCAATCGCGCGCCGCTGATGCGTTTTGTCTACACCGAAGATCAGCCGCACAAGCGCTGGATCGGCATTCTCCTGATGCACCATATCGTCCTCGACCACACCGCCCTCGACGTGCTGGTCGCGGAAATGAATGACGTCATGCTTGGTCGCAGCGAGCATCTGCCGCCGCCGGTGCAATACCGCCACTTTGTCGCCCAGGCGCGGCTCGGCGTTGATGATCAGGCCCATGAGGCGTTCTTCCGCGAGATGCTTGGCGATATCGACGAGCCGACCGTGGCCTTCGGTCTGCAGGACGTGCACGGCGACGGCAGCGACATTCTCGACAGTCATTCCGAGCTCGATGCCGACCTCGGTAAACGTCTGCGTGAGCAGGCGCGGCGGCTCGGTGTCAGTGTGGCCAGTCTGGTGCATCAGGCCTGGGCTCAGGTGTTGGCGCAGGTGTCCGGCCAGCAGGACGTGGTGTTCGGCACGGTATTGCTCGGGCGCATGCAGGGCGGCGAAGGCGCAGATCGGGCGTTGGGCATGTTCATCAACACCTTGCCGCTGCGCGTCAGCGTCGGGGCTGATTCGGTAGAGAGCGGCGTGCGGGGTACCCATGCACGTCTGGCGCAGTTGCTCGGCCATGAGCAGGCTTCGTTGGCGCTGGCCCAGCGTTGCAGTGGTCTCGCCGGATCGCAGGCGCTGTTCAGCACCTTGCTCAACTACCGCCACAGTGCGCCGGAGTCGGCCGCTGTAACGTGGGACGGCGTGCATATTCTCAGCTCCCGCGAGCGCAGTAACTATCCGTTGGTGGTCAGTGTCGACGACCTCGGCGACGGGTTCCGCCTGAACGTGCAAGCCGTGCCGCAAGTGGATGGCGCGCGGGTCTGCGATTTCTTGCAAACCGCGTTGCACAGCCTGGTCACGGCACTTGAGTACACGCCAACGGCGCCGTTGCAGCAACTGTCGATCGTGTCGCCGAGTGAGCGGCAGCGAGTGCTGGTCGGCTTCAACATCAGCGGTCGTGAATTCCCGCCGGCGCAGACCGTGCCGCGCCTGTTTGAAGCGCAAGTGGCGGCACATCCCGAAGCGCTGGCGGTGGTGCAGGGCGAGCAACGGCTCAGCTACCGTGAACTGAATCAGCGCGCCAATCGTCTCGCCCATCACTTGATCGGTCTCGGCGTGCAAGTCGATGACCGTGTTGCGCTGTGCCTGCGTCGCGGGCCGGACATGCTCGTCGCGCTGCTGGCGATTCTCAAGGCGGGCGCCGGTTACGTGCCGATCGATGCGGATTACCCGGCAGAGCGCATCGCCTACCTGTTGCAGGACAGCGACCCGATCGCGGTGCTGGCGCAGGCGTCGACGCGCGAGCTGCTTGGCGTTGTTCCCGTCATCGATCTGGATGCCGGCGACTGGCAGCACTTACCTGACACCAACCCAGTGCTGTCGAGGTTGACCCCGGCGAATCTGGCCTACGTGATTTACACCTCCGGTTCCACCGGGCAGCCGAAAGGCGTGATGGTCGAGCACCGCACCCTGGAAAACCTCGTGCACTGGCACGCCGAAGCCTTCGATCTGCATGCCGGCAGCCACACCGCCAGCGTCGCCGGTTGCGGTTTCGATGCCATGGCCTGGGAAGTCTGGCCGGCGTTGTGCGTTGGCGCGACCGTGCATCTGCCACTGTCTTCGATCAAAAACGAACATCTTGATGAACTGCTCGAATGGTGGCGCGCGCAGCCGTTGCAGGTGAGCTTTCTGCCAACCCCGGTGGCCGAATATGCCTTCAGTCGTGAATTGGGCCATCCGACCCTGCGCACATTGCTGATCGGTGGCGATAAATTGCGCCAGTTCCCGCGAGATCAGACGTTCGATGTGATCAACAACTATGGCCCGACCGAAGCCACGGTGGTGGCGACGTCCGGGCGCATCGAGCCCGGGCGGGTTTTGCACATTGGCCGGCCGATTGCCAATGCCAAAGTCTATTTGCTGGACCGTCAGCAACAACCAGTGCCGACCGGTGTACAAGGCGAGTTGTATGTAGGCGGCGCCGGGGTTGCGCGCGGCTATCTGAATCGTCCGGAACTGACCTCAGCACAATTCCTTGACGACCCGTTCAGCGATGAACCGCATGCGCGGATGTACCGCACCGGCGACCTCGCTCGCTGGCTGGCGGACGGCAATATCGAATACCTGGGGCGCAATGATGATCAGGTAAAACTGCGCGGCGTGCGTATAGAACTCGGGGAAATCGAAGCGGCGCTGAGCGCTCACGCCGCGGTGCGCGAATGCGTGGTGCTGGTGCGCGACGGCCGTCTGGTCGCCTGGTTTACCGCAATCGAGTCTGTCGAGATCGGCGATTTGCACCAGTATCTGCACGCGCGGCTGCCGGACACTTTGGTCCCGGCCGCTTACGTGCGACTGGACAGCCTGCCGCTCACGGCTCACGGCAAACTCGACCGTAAGGCCTTGCCCGAACCGGATCAGGATGCGTGGCTCAGCCATGAATATGAAGCGCCGCAAGGCCCGGTCGAAATGGCGCTGGCGCAGATCTGGGCCGACGTACTCAACATCGAACAGATCGGCCGCCACGACAATTTCTTCGAACTGGGCGGCCATTCGCTTTTGGCGGTTAGCCTGATCGAACGCATGCGTCAGGTCGGTCTGAGCGCCGATGTGCGCGTGCTGTTCAATCAGCCGAACCTGGCCGCGCTGGCACGGGCCTTGGGCAGTGGACGGGAAATCGAGGTGCCGGCCAATCTGATTCCGATCGGTTGCACGCACATCACACCGGACATGCTGACCCTGACCACACTCGATCAGGCCAGCATCGAACGCATCGTCGCCACGGTGCCGGGCGGCGCCGCCAATGTGCAGGATATCTATCCACTGGCGCCGTTGCAGGAAGGCATTCTTTATCACCACCTCAGCGCCGAGCAGGGCGATCCGTATCTGCTGCAATCACGTCTGGCCTTCGACAGCCTCGAGCGTTTACAAACCTTCGCCACGCATTTGCAGCAGGTCATCGCCCGTCACGACATTCTGCGCACCAGCGTGGTCTGGGAAGGCTTGCCCAACCCACAGCAAGTGGTGTGGCGCGAGGCGCAGATGGTCGTCCAGCAAGTGTCACTTGATGCACAGGACGGCGATATTCTCGAACAGTTGCACGCGCGTTTCGATGCCCGGCATTTCCGCCTCGACCTCAATCAGGCACCGCTGATTCGCATGGTCTACGCCGAGGATCCGGCGCAACAGCAAGTCGTCGCCACCGTGCTGTTCCATCACTCGATTCTCGACCACACCGCCATGGACGTGATCGGTCGGGAAATGCACGCATTGATGTTCGATCAGATCGACACGCTGACGCCGCCGATACCGTACCGCAACTACGTGGCGCAGGCCCGCCTGGGCGCCGACGAGCAGGAACATGAAGCGTTCTTCCGCGAGATGCTCGGCGATATCGACGAGCCGACCTTGCCCTTCGGTCTGCAGGATGTTCAGGGCGATGGGCGGGGCATCGAAGAAGCGCTGCAAGCGGTCGATGTCGCGCTCAATCGGCGCCTGCGCGAACAGGCCCGGCAGTTGGGCGTCAGCCCGGCGAGCCTGATGCACATGGCCTGGGCGCAAGTGTTGGGCGTCGTTTCCGGCCGTCGCGACGTGGTCTTCGGCACCGTGTTGATGGGGCGTATGCAGGGCGGTGAGGGCGCCGACCGCACGTTGGGGGTTTTTATCAATACCCTTCCGCTGCGGGTGGGTCTCGCTGAGAGCGTGCGCGCCGGGGTGAAAACCACCCACGCGCGGCTGACGGCGCTGCTCGCTCATGAACACGCGTCACTGGCGCTGGCTCAACGCTGCAGCGGCACGCCGGGTTCTGCGCCGCTGTTCAGCGCCTTGCTCAATTACCGGCACAGCGCCGCCGCACAACAGCCGCGCGACGGCCAGGGGATCTGGCAAGGCGTGCGCATGCTCGGTGGCGAGGAGCGCAGCAACTATCCGCTGACCCTGTCGGTGGATGATCTGGGCGACGGTTTTGCCTTGGACGTGCTGGCGCTCGCCGAGATCGGTGCGCAGCGGATCTGCAGTTACATGCACACCGCACTGGAGCAACTGGTGCAAGCGCTGGAGCAGCAGCCCCAGACGCCACTCGATCAGCTACCGATTCTGTCGCTGCCGGAGCAGGCGCGACTGCTGGTCGATTTCAATCGGAGTGCCGTCGCGTTTCGCCGTGGCGCAACCCTTCATGCGCTGGTCGAGGCTCAGGCGGCACAACGGGCGGATGCGCTGGCGGTGGTGCAGGGCGGGCAAGCGTTGACCTATGGCCAGCTCAATCAACGCGCCAACCGCCTGGCCCACCATCTGCTCAGCCTTGGCGTGCAGCCTGACGACCGCATCGCCGTGTGCGTGCGGCGCAGCCCGCAGATGCTGGTGGCGCTGCTGGCGATCCTCAAGTCCGGCGCCGGTTATGTGCCGGTCGACCCCACCTACCCGGCGGAACGCATTGCCTACCTGCTGGAGGACAGCGCTCCATTGGCGGTTCTGGCCGAGGCCTCGACGCGTGATTTGCTCGGTGCTGCGCGCGTGATCGATCTCGATCGCCTTGACTGGGCGCATCTGCCGGACCGCAATCCGCAGGTGCCGATGCTGACCCCGGCGCATCTGGCCTACGTGATCTACACCTCGGGCTCCACCGGCCAGCCGAAAGGCGTGATGGTCGAACACGCAACGCTGGAAAACCTCGTGCACTGGCACAACGGCGCCTTTGACCTGCACGCGGGCAGCCACACGTCGAGTGTCGCCGGGTTTGGTTTCGATGCCATGGCGTGGGAGGTCTGGCCAGCGCTGTGCATCGGCGCGACCGTGCATCTGCCACCGCAATCGGTGAGCAACGAGCACCTCGACGAATTGCTGGCGTGGTGGCGCGCGCAGCCGTTGCAGGTGAGTTTCCTGCCCACGCCTGTCGCCGAATACGCCTTCAGTCGTGACCTCGGCCACCCGACCTTGCGCACGTTGCTGATCGGTGGCGACAAATTGCGCCAGTTCCCGCGTCAGCAGACGTTCGCGGTGATCAACAACTACGGCCCGACCGAAGCCACGGTGGTTGCCACCTGCGGCGCGGTCGAGGCCGGGCAGGTGCTGCATATCGGTCGGCCGATGGCCAACGCGAAGATTTACCTGCTCGATGACCAGCAGCGCCCCGTACCGGTTGGCGTTGCTGGCGAGTTGTATGTCGGCGGTGCCGGCGTGGCGCGCGGTTATCTGCATCGCCCCGAGCTGACTGCCGAACGCTTTCTCGACGACCCGTTCAGCGATGAACCGCAGGCGCGCATGTACCGCACCGGCGACCTCGCGCGCTGGCTGGCTGACGGCAACGTCGAATACCTGGGGCGCAACGATGATCAGGTCAAACTGCGCGGCGTGCGCATCGAATTGGGCGAAATCGAAGCGGCGTTGAGCGCTCACGAAGCCGTGCAGGATTGCGTGGTGCTGGTACGCGACGGCCAGTTGCTGGCTTGGTTTACCGAACGCCTGAACGTCGAGATCGAGGAATTGCGCAGTCATTTGCAAGCACAGTTGCCGCAAGCCCTGGTGCCTGCCGCTTACGTGCGCCTGCAAGCACTGCCGCTGACCGCCAACGGCAAACTCGATCGCAAGGCGTTGCCAGAACCGGATCAAATGGCGTGGCTGAGCCGCGAATATGCCGCGCCACAAGGTTCGGTGGAAATCGCCTTGGCGCAGATCTGGTCGGACGTCCTCAAGGTCGAACAGATCGGCCGTCACGACAACTTCTTCGAACTGGGCGGGCATTCATTACTGGCGGTGACGCTGATCGAGCGCATGCGTCAGGTCGATCTGAGCACCGACGTGCGTGTGCTGTTCAGCCAACCGACCCTGGCCGCGCTGGCGGCGGCGGTGGGCAGTGGCCGCGAGGTCGCCGTGCCGGACAATCTGATTCCTGCCGATTGCACGCACATCACTGCGGACATGCTGACGCTGGTGCAACTGGATCAGGCCAGTATCGAGCGCATCGTCGCCACGGTGCCGGGCGGCGCGGCCAATGTGCAGGATATTTATCCGCTGGCACCGTTGCAGGAAGGGATTCTGTATCACCACCTCAGCGCCGCGCAGGGCGATCCGTACCTGCTGCAATCGTGTCTGGCGTTCGACAGTATTGAACGGTTTCAACGGTTCGCGGCGGCGTTGCGTCAGGTCATGACGCGCCACGACATCCTGCGCACTTCGGTGGTCTGGCAAGGCTTGGCGGCGCCGGTGCAAGTGGTCTGGCGCCGTGCGGAGTTGCCGGTTCAAGCTGTGGCGCTGGAGCCGGCGCAGGGCGAAGCCATCGATCAACTACGTGCGCGCTTCGATGCGCGGCACTGGCGAATGGACCTGGATCAGGCACCGCTGTTGCGCCTGGTGTATGCCCTCGACCCGGACAATCAGCGCGTCGTCGCCATGCTGTTGTTCCACCACATCGCCATGGACCACACCGCGTTGGCGGTGGTCAGCGCAGAAATGCAGGCGATTTTGCACGGTGATGAGCAACTACCTGTGCCCGCCGTGCCATACCGCAACTATGTGGCGCAGACCCGCCTCGGCGTTAGCGAACAAGAGCACGAAGTGTTCTTCCGCGAGATGCTCGGTGACATCGACGAACCGACGCTGCCATTCGGTTTGCAGGACGTGCACGGCGACGGGAATGACATCGAGGAAGTCTGCCAAGCGCTGCCTGCCACGGTGGCGCAGCGTTTGCGCAGCCAGGCGCGCTTGCTCGGCGTCAGTGTCGCCAGTCTGTTCCATCTCGCCTGGGCGCGGGTACTGGCGGCAACGTCCGCTCAGGAGCGCGTTGTCTTCGGCACGGTGCTGCTGGGCCGCATGCAGGGTGGGGCGGGCGCAGATCGCGGGCTGGGCATGTTCATCAACACCTTGCCATTGCGCGTGGATGTCGACGAAACCGATGTGCGCGCCGGGGTCAAGGCGACCCATGCGCGGCTCAGTGCGCTGTTGGCTCACGAACATGCTTCGCTGGCATTGGCCCAGCGTTGCAGCGGTGTCGCAGCGCCGTCACCACTGTTTAGCGCGATGCTCAATTACCGGCATAGCGACAGTGAAACTCAGCAAAATACCAAGCGTGAGGCCTGGCAAGGCATCGAATCGCTGACCGGCGAGGAACGGACCAATTACCCGTTGACCCTCAACGTCGACGATCTGGGCAGTGGCTTCCAACTGACAGTGATGACGCCGTCGCGCATTGGTGCGGCACGCGTCGGTCAGTACATGCACAACGCGCTGATCGCACTGGTTGCAGCGCTGGAACAAACACCACTGCAACCGTTGAACCGCTTGATGGTGTTGCCGGAGGAGGAGCGGCAGGCGTTGCTGTTCGGCCTCAACGACACCAACGTTGATTACGACTTGCAGCAGACGCTGCACGGCTTGTTCGAGGCGCAGGTGCAGCGTACGCCAGAGGCTGTGGCCGTCGTCGCCGGCGAACACGCATTGAGCTACACGCAGCTGAACGAACGCGCCAATCGCTTGGCCCTGCACTTGATCAGCCTTGGCGTGCAAGTGGATTCACGGGTGGCGATCTGCGTTGAACGCAGCCTGGAAATGGTCATCGGTCTGCTGGCGATCAACAAGGCCGGCGCTGGTTATGTGCCGCTCGATCCGGCCTATCCGCCGGAGCGCCTGGCCTACATGCTCGAGGACAGCGCGCCGGCCGTGGTGCTGGTGCACGGCGCGACCCGCGCGCTGTTGGGAGATATCTCGGCACCGGTAATCGACCTCGACCAGAACACTTGGCAATCCTTGTCTGCCGAAAATCCACAGATCCCGGCGCTGACGCCACAACACAGCGCCTACGTGATCTACACCTCCGGCTCGACCGGCCAACCGAAAGGCGTGGTCAACGAGCATGCTGGTGTAGTCAACCGCTTGCTGTGGATGCAGGACGCCTATCGCCTGAGCGCAGCCGATTCGGTATTGCAGAAAACCGCGTTCAGTTTCGACGTGTCGGTGTGGGAGTTCTTCTGGCCGCTGATGACCGGCGCGCGACTGGTCATGGCGCGGCCCGGCGGACACAAGGATCCGCAATACCTCACTGAGGTGATCGAAACCGAAAACATCACCACGCTGCACTTTGTGCCGTCGATGCTCGACGTGTTCCTCGCCAACAGCGACACCACACGCTGCGAGAGCGTGCGGCAGGTGATGTGCAGCGGCGAGGCGTTGCCGGGCAGTCTGGTGCGACGTTTCAAACTGCAATTGCCGGGCAGTGGTTTGCACAACCTCTACGGCCCGACCGAAGCCGCCGTCGATGTCACCGCATGGGACTGCACCGGATCCATCGAGCAGACCCCGGACAACACACCGATCGGCAAACCGATTGCCAACACCCGCCTGTACATCCTCGATGCGCAGCAGCAACCGGTGCCGCAAGGCGTGATCGGCGAGTTGTACATCGCCGGCGTGCAGGTGGCGCGCGGGTATCTGAACCGACCGCAGTTGACGGCCGAACGCTTCCTCGAGGATCCGTTTCATCCGCACGGGCGCATGTACCGAACTGGCGACGTCGCGCGCTGTCGGCCGGACGGCAATATCGAGTACCTGGGGCGTAACGATGATCAGGTGAAGATCCGCGGCCTGCGTATTGAACTGGGCGAAATTCAGGCACGCCTGGCCCAGATCGAAGGTGTGCAGGAAGCCGTGGTGGTCGCTCGCGAAGAGGTGCCCGGCGACAAACGCCTGGTCGCGTATTACACCGGTGAACGCCTGGAAATCGACGTGCTGCGCGCCCAACTGTTGGAAAATTTGCCGGATTACATGGTGCCTGCGGTGTTTGTGCATCTCGACGCTTTGCCGCTGAGCCCCAACGGCAAACTCGACCGCAAGGCCCTGCCGGCGCCGGACCGGCAAGCGCTGAAAACCCGCGAATACGAAGCCCCGGTCGGCGACGTCGAAATCACCCTCGCGCGGCTCTGGGCCGAGCTGCTCAACGTCGAACGGGTAGGGCGTCACGACCATTTCTTTGAACTGGGTGGTCACTCATTACTGGCGGTCAGTCTGATCGGCCGGTTACGTCAGGAAGGCATGGAAGCCGATGTCAGGGCGTTGTTCGAACAACCGACCCTGGCCGGCTACGCCGCAATTACGGAAAGAATGGAGATCGTCCTGTGAATGTGCTCGAACTGTTGGCAACCCTGAAGACAAAAGACATTCAGTTGGCGGTGACCGACGATCAATTGCGCGTCAATGGCAACAAGCAGGCATTGAGCGATCCGGCGCTGCTGGCGGCGCTGCGCGAGCACAAACCGGCACTGATCGAACTGATCAAGGCCGGGCAATACTCGGCCACCCGCGTTGGCCAGATCGATGTGCCGGCCAACGGCATTCTTCCCGGCACCACGCACATCACGCCGGCGATGGTCACCTTGGCCGAAGTGGATCAGCCGACCCTTGACCGCTTGCTCGCCGAGGTACCGGGCGGTGCCGCCAACGTGCAGGACATCTACCCATTGGCGCCGTTGCAGGAAGGCATTCTCTATCACCACGCGAGCAACGAGCAGGGCGATCCCTACGTCATGCAATCGTACTTCGCGTTCAGCAGTCATGAGCGTCTGCAGGACTTCGCTCAAGCCTTGCAAAAAGTCATCGATCGCCACGACATCCTGCGCACAGCGGTGCATTGGGAGGGGCTGGACGTGCCGCTGCAAGTGGTCTGGCGTCAGGCACAGTTGCCGATCGAAGAGGTCGTGCTGGCAGACGGCGCAAGCGCTGCGCTGCAGCAACTGCACGAGCGTTTCGATGCGCGGCATTTCCGTCTGGACGTCCGGTGTGCGCCGATGATGCGCCTGGCCTACGCGTGGGACGAGGACGGTCAGCGCGTGGTCGCGACGTTGCTGTTCCATCACATGGCCCTGGACCACTCGGCGCTCGACGTGGTGCGTCACGAACTGCTCGCCTGCCTCACCGGCCAGGATGAATTGCTCGGACGCCCGGTGCCGTTTCGCAATTACGTGGCGCAGGCGCGGCTGGGCATCAGCGAAGCTGAGCACGAGGTTTTTTTCCGCGACATGCTCGCTGACATAGCCGAGCCGACGCTGCCCTACGGTTTGCAGGATGTGCAGGGCGACGGCCTCGGTATCGCTGAGCTGAGCCTGCCGGTCAATCCGTTGCTCGGCCAGCGTCTGCGCGCACAGGCGCGGCAGCTCGGCGTGAGTGTCGCGAGCCTGTTTCATCTGGGCTGGGCGCAGGTACTGGCGGTGCTCACCGGCAAACAAAACGTAGTGTTCGGTACGGTGCTGATGGGCCGTATGCAAGGCGCCGAAGCCACCGAGCGGGCGCTGGGGATTTTCATCAACACCTTGCCGTTGCGGGTCGATGTCGATGCACAAGGCGTGCGTGCGGCGGTGGAGGCGACGCACAAACGCCTGACCACGCTGATGCGCCACGAACACGCACCACTGGCACTCGCCCAGCGTTGCAGCGGCGTGGTCGCGCCGACGCCGTTGTTCAGTGCCTTGCTCAATTACCGCCACAGCCACAACGCGGCGACGGCGAGTGCCGAGACCCTGGCGGCCTGGGAAGGCATCAGCACGATCAGCTCCGAAGAACGCACCAACTATCCGCTGACCCTGAGCGTCGACGATTTCGGCGATACCTTCAGCCTGACCTTGCTGGCCACCACCGAGGTCGATCCACAGCGCATCTGCGATTACTTGCACTGCGCCCTGGAAAGTCTGGTGCTGGCGCTGGAGCAGGCGCCGGACACCGCGCTCAACCAGTTGCCGATTCTGCCGGCGGCCGAGCGCGAACAGGTTTTGCTGGCGTTCAATGCCAGTCACGCCGATTTCCCCGCGACGTTGACCATTGCCCAGCGTTTCGAGGCCCAAGTGGCGCAGCGGCCAGAAGCTGTGGCAGCACAGTTCTTGGGTGAGCAACTGAGCTATGCCGAACTCAACCGGCATGCCAACGCCTTGGCTCATCATCTGATCGCACTGGGTGTGAAACCCGATGATCGCGTCGCCATCGTCGCCCGCCGTGGCCTCGATACGCTGGTCGGGCTGGTCGCCATTCTCAAGGCCGGTGCCGGTTATGTACCGATCGACCCGGCGCACCCGGCCGAGCGTCTGCACTACTTGCTCAGCGACAGCGCCCCCGTTGCAGTGCTGACCCAAAATAATCTGCGGGAGCGCTTGCCGACGCTGGCGGTGCCGGTGATCGATCTTGACCCGCGCACCTGGCCGCTGAGCGAGACCCTTGATCCGCAGGTGCCGGGCCTGACCGCCGCGCAACTGGCCTACGTGATCTACACCTCCGGCTCCACCGGCCTGCCCAAAGGCGTGATGGTCGAACACCGCACCTTGTCGAATCTGGTCGACTGGCATTGCACAGCGTTTGATCTGTGCGCCGGTCGCCACACTTCAAGCCTTGCCGGGTTCGGTTTCGACGCCATGGCCTGGGAAGTCTGGCCGGCGCTGTGTGCCGGCGCGACCCTGCATCTGGCACCGACTCACGAGGGCACCGAGGACATCGATGCGTTGCTCGAGTGGTGGCGCGCGCAGCCACTGGACGTGAGTTTTCTGCCGACACCCGTCGCCGAATACGCCTTCAGCCAGAACCTTGAACACCCGACGTTGCGTACATTGCTGATCGGTGGCGACCGCTTGCGCCAGTTCAGCCGCAATCAGCAGTTCGACGTGATCAACAACTACGGCCCGACCGAAGCCACCGTGGTTGCGACCTCTGGACGCATCGAGGCAGGCGATGCCTTGCACATCGGCAAACCGGTGACTAATGCCACGGTGTATCTGCTCGATGAACAGCAGCGTCCGGTGCCGATTGGCGTCATGGGCGAGTTGTATGTTGGCGGTGCCGGGGTCGCTCGCGGCTATTTGAACCGTGCCGACCTGAGCGCCGAGCGCTTCCTCCACGACCCGTTCCACCCCTTGTCGAATGCGCGCATGTATCGCACCGGCGATCTCGCACGCTGGCGCGCGGACGGCACGATCGAGTACCTGGGGCGTAACGACGATCAGGTGAAAATCCGTGGCGTGCGTATCGAACTCGGGGAGATCGAAACCCGCCTCAATCAGTTGCCCGGTATTCAGGAAGCCGTACTGCTGGCGCGTGAAGATGAGCCGGGCCAACCGCGACTGGTGGCGTATTTCACCGAGCAGAGCCAGGTCGAACCGTTGGCCGTGGCCGAGTTGCGCGCGCACCTGTTGACCCAGTTACCGGAGTACATGGTGCCGGTGGCCTTCGTCAGACTCGACGCGCTGCCGTTGACCGCCAATGGCAAGGTCGACCGCAAGGCCCTGCCGAAACCCGAGCGAGCGGCGCTGTTCACCCACGAATACGAGGCGCCGCACAACGAACTGGAAAGCGCCTTGGCGCAGATCTGGGCGCAGGTGCTGCAAGTCGAGCGAGTCGGGCGTCAGGATCATTTTTTTGAGCTCGGTGGTCACTCGCTGTTGGCCATGCGCATGGTGTCCCAGGTTCGCCAGCGTCTTGGTGTCGAGCTGGCGCTGGGCGATCTGTTTGCCAACGCCGAACTGGCAGCGGTTGCCGAGGCGGTGGCGCAAGCCGGGCGCAGCACGCAACCGGAGATTGTCGCGGTGGCTCGTGACGGCGCGTTGCCGCTGTCGTTCGCCCAGCAACGCTTGTGGTTTCTCGCACAAATGGAAGGCGCCAACACCGCGTACAACATTCCCATCGGCCTGCGCCTGCGTGGGCAACTGAATGAGCATGCGCTGCAACAAGCCTTGGCGCGTATCGTTGCGCGTCACGAAACCCTGCGCAGCCGTTTCGCCCAGTTCAATGACCATGCGCAAGTGCTGATCGCCCCGGTCGACAGCGGTCTGCTGCTGCGCGTTGAAGACCTGCGCCAGCATCCGCAAGCCGACCAGACCTTGGCGGCGCTGATTCAGGGCGAGGCCTCGGGGCCGTTTGACTTACAAGACGATGCGCTGATTCGCGGACGCCTGGTGCGGCTGGCCGACGATCATCATGTGCTGCTGCTGACCCTGCACCACATCATCTCCGATGGCTGGTCGATGGGGGTTCTGACCCGTGAACTGATGGCGCTTTATCAGGCGTTCAGCCACGGTCAACCAGATCCACTGCCGCCGCTGGCGCTGCAATACACCGACTACGCAGTGTGGCAGCGGCGCTGGCTCAGTGGTGAGGTGTTGCAGCGCCAGAGTGAATACTGGCAACAGACCCTGGCGGGCGCTCCGGCACTGTTGACGCTGCCGACTGATCGTGTGCGCCCGGCGCAGCAGGATTACGCCGGCAACACCGTCGAGGTGGTGCTCGACGAACGCCTGAGTGCCGGACTCAAGGCTTTGGCCCAGCGTCACGGCGTGACGATGTACATGCTCATGCTCGGCGCATGGGCGAGCCTGTTGAGTCGTTTGTCCGGGCAAGCCGAAGTGGTCATCGGTTCGCCGGTGGCCAACCGAACCCGCGCCGAGATCGAAGGCCTGATCGGCATGTTCGTCAACACCCTGGCGCTGCGTATCGATACTTCGGGCGAGTTGAGCACCGAGGCGCTGTTGGCGCGGGTCAAGGCGCGAACGCTGGAGGCGCAGGCGCATCAGGACCTGCCGTTCGAACAAGTGGTGGAAATCACCAAGCCTGCGCGCAGCATGGCGCACAGCCCGTTGTTTCAAGCGATGTTCAGTTGGGACAGTGGCCACGGTGCCAGCCTGAGTCTCGGCGAGCTGACGCTGGAAAGCGTTGCCGAACCGAGCCACTTTGCCAAATTTGATCTGTCACTGACGCTGGCAGATGCGCCGGACGGCATTCGCGGTGTGCTGGAGTACGCCGTTGCCTTGTTCGATGAGTCGACTATTCAACGTTACGTCGGCTACTTCCAGCGCCTGTTGCAGGCGATGGTCAGCAACGATCAAGCGGTGTTGGAGCAGGTAACGTTGTTGGCGGACGATGAGCGTCAGCATCTGCTGGTCGATCTGAACGCAACCACTGTCACCCACGATCTTGAGCAGACTGTTCATGCTCGCTTCGAGACGCAGGTGTTGCGCACGCCAGACGCGGATGCCGTGGTGGCCGGTGAATTGCGTTTGAGTTACGCCGAGTTGAACCGTCGCGCCAACCAGCTCGCCCATCACCTGCGCCAGTGCGGCGTGGGCCGCGATTCGCGGGTGGCGATCTGCGTCGAGCGCGGGCCGGAGTTGCTGGTTGGTCTGTTGGCGATTCTCAAGGCCGGCGGCGCTTATGTGCCGCTGGACCCGGGGTATCCTGCTGAGCGTCTGGCCTACATGCTTGAGGACAGCGCACCAGTGGCGGTGCTGGTGCATGCGCCGACGCGTGCGCTGATCGGCGAGTGGGTCGGTGTGTTGGTCGATTTCGACCATTGCACCTGGCAAGACCTTGCGCAAAGTAATCCGCAGGTGCCAGGCCTGAGCGCCGCGAACCTGGCCTACGTGATTTACACCTCCGGCTCCACCGGCACGCCGAAGGGCGTGATGGTCGAGCACCGCAACCTGGGCAATCTGCTGCACTGGAGCGCCAGCCTGTGTCCGCTTTCTACCGGCGCCGCGCTGTTGCAGAAAACCCCGCTGAGTTTCGACGCCTCGGTGTGGGAGCTGTTCTGGCCGTTGAGCTGCGGTATGCGTCTGATCCTCGCGGGCCCGGACGACCACCGCGATCCAGCCGCGCTGGTGCAACTGATTCGTGAGCAACAGGTCAACGTCGTTCAGTTTGTGCCGGCGCTGTTGCAGCAATTCCTTGAAGTGGCAGAGGTGGGCGAGTGCAGCAGCCTTACCGATGTGTTCTGTGGTGGCGGTGCGCTGACGGCCGCGTTGGTACGCAGCGTGCGTGAACGTCTGCCGCAGGTACGCCTGCACAACGTTTATGGCCCGACCGAAGCCACCGTCGACAGCACCGTATGGACGCTGGAGGCGAATTCGCCGGTACCGCAAGGCGCGCCACCGATTGGCAAACCGCTGTGCAATACCCGCGTGTACATCCTTGATACTCACCAACAACCGACGCCATGGGGTGTGGTCGGCGAGATGTATCTGGGCGGCGTGCAGGTGGCGCGGGGTTATCTGAATCGGCCTGAGCTGACCGCCGAACGTTTCCTCGACGATCCGTTCAGTGATCAGCCCGGCGCACGTTTGTACTGCACGGGTGACGTCGCACGGTATCTGGCCGATGGCAATATCGAGTACCTGGGGCGTAATGACGATCAGGTCAAAATCCGTGGTTTACGCATCGAACTGGGCGAGATTCAGGCGCATCTGGCGCAGGTCGACGGTGTCCGCGAAGCGGCGGTGCTGGCCCGTGAAGACGTGCCGGGCGATCAGCGTCTGGTCGCGTACTACAGCGGCGAACTCGTCGAAACAGATCAGCTACGCAGCCAATTGCTCAAGCATCTGCCGGCCTACATGGTGCCTGCCGTGTTTGTGTATTTGCCGGCCTTGCCACTGAGCCCCAACGGCAAACTGGATCGCCAGGCCTTGCCGGCTCCCGACCAGACTGCGCTGCTGAGCCGGGAATACGAAGCCCCGATCGGTGAAGTCGAAACCGTGATTGCCGGGATTTGGGCCGAGTTGCTGAAGGTCGAGCGGGTAGGGCGCTTCGATCATTTCTTCGAACTGGGCGGTCACTCGTTGCTGGCGGTCAATCTGGTTGCGCGCATGCGTCGGGCCGGCCTGTCGGCGGATATTCGTGTGCTCTTTGGCCAGCCGACATTGGCCGCGCTCGCTGCGGCTGTGGGCGGAGAACCTGATGCGGCGGTGCCGGCAAACCTCATTGCGGCCGATTGCCCGCGCATCACACCCGAATTGTTGCCGCTGGTAGCGCTGGACCAAGCGACGATCGACCGTATCGTTGCAAGCGTCCCCGGCGGTGTGCGCAATGTTCAGGACATCTACCCGCTGGCACCTTTGCAAACCGGCATCCTGTTCCATCATCTGTCGGCCGCGCACGGCGATCCATATGTGCTGCAGGCGCAGTTTGCCTTCGCTGATGAACAGCGTTTGCAAGTGTTCACTGATGCCCTGCAACGGGTAATCGAACGCCATGACATTCTGCGCACGTCGCTGTTTTGGGAGGGGCTGGAAGAGCCGGTGCAAGTAGTCTGGCGTCAGGCTTCGCTGGGCTGCGAGGCCTTGCCGCTAGACGCCGAAGCGGGCGATGCGCTGAGCCAGTTGCGCAGACGCTTCACCATCGATAACTACCGCATGCCCGTCACCGAGGCGCCGCTGATGCGCGTGGTGCACGGCCGCGATGAGGCCAATCAACGCGTGGTGGCGTTGCTGCTGTTCCATCACCTGGTGATGGATCACGTGGCGCTGGAGGTGTTGCAGCACGAGATGCAGGCGTTTCTGCTGGGCAACGACGGGCTGCTGAGCGAACCGGTGCCGTACCGCAATTACGTGGCGCACACCCGTTCCGGCCTGACCGCGCAAGCGCACGCCAGTTTCTTCGGCGAGATGCTCGGCGCTGTTGATGAGCCGACCTTGCCTTACGGGCAGAATCTGGCCAGCGACGGCCCTGCACAAGAGGCGCAACTGGACCTGGAAAACGCGCTGAGCCACAGCATCCGTCAGCAGGCCCGGCGTTTGGGGGTCAGCGCCGCCAGCCTGATGCACCTCGCCTGGGCACAGGTGCTGGGGCAATTGTCCGGACGCGACGCCGTGGTGTTTGGCACGGTGTTGCTCGGGCGATTGCAGGGCGGTGAAGGATCGGAGCGGGCACTCGGTGTGTTCATCAATACCTTGCCGCTGTGCATCGAGCTGAACGCCCATAGCGTCAAAGGCGCCGCACTGGCGACCCACGAACGCCTGAGTCAGTTGCTGGCCCATGAACATGCGCAACTGGCGCAGGTGCAGCAATGCAGCGCCATGCCGGCGGGCACGCCGCTGTTCAGCACGCTGCTCAACTATCGTCACAGCGTGCCGGTCGGGCCGATATCCGCTGAGGTGCAAGCGGCGTGGCACGGCATGCAATTGCTCGCTGCCGAGGAACACACCAACTATCGCCTGACTCTCAGCGTTGATGATCTCGGTGAAGACTTCCGCCTGAAGGTATTGGCCGGGGCCGGCATTGATGCGCAGCGTATCTGCGGGTACATGCAGGGAGCGTTGATGACGTTGCTGGAGGCACTGGAGCACACGCCGCACGTGGGCTTTGACCGGTTGTCGATCCTGCCGGCAGCTGAGCGCGAACAGTTGCTGGTGGATTTCAATGCGACCGAGGCTGACTACCCGCGTGGGCTGACGATTGCCCAGCGCTTCGAATCGCAGGTCACCGAGCGTCCGCAGGCTATTGCAGCGGTGTTTGCCGGACAGCCACTGACTTACTTGCAGCTCAATCGCCAGGCCAATGCCTTGGCGCATCACTTGATCGCCATCGGGGTGAAAGCCGATGACCGCGTGGCCATCGTCGCCCGCCGGGGCCTGGATACATTGGTCGGGCTGGTCGCCATCCTCAAGGCCGGCGCCGGCTATGTGCCGATCGATCCGGCGCATCCTGCCGAGCGGATCAGTTATTTGCTGAGCGACAGCGCACCGGTCGCGGTGCTCACGCAAAGCGATCTGCACCAGAGACTGCCGCTGTTGAGCGTGCCAGTGATTGATGTCGATCTGTGCGCATGGCCGGCGCAGGC
Organism: Pseudomonas sp. Mb7; assembly: GCF_054790525.1. Classification (NCBI taxonomy): domain Bacteria; kingdom Pseudomonadati; phylum Pseudomonadota; class Gammaproteobacteria; order Pseudomonadales; family Pseudomonadaceae; genus Pseudomonas; species Pseudomonas sp. Mb7. Next base: position 2,974,658 of record NZ_CP186501.1, on the reverse strand, counting down.
GCAGCACAACCCTGCAGTGCCGGGCCTGAGCGCTACGCATCTGGCGTACGTGATCTACACCTCGGGTTCGACCGGTCTGCCCAAAGGGGTCATGGTCGAACATCAAACGTTGTCCAATCTGGTCGACTGGCACTGTGAAGCGTTCGATTTACGCGCCGGCAGCCACACCTCAAGCCTTGCCGGATTCGGTTTCGATGCGATGGCGTGGGAAGTCTGGCCGGCCCTGTGCGCGGGCGCGACCCTGCACCTGGCCCCATCCCATGACGGCGCTGAAGACATCGATGGGTTGCTCGACTGGTGGCGTGCGCAGCCGCTGGACGTGAGCTTTTTGCCAACACCGGTCGCCGAATATGCGTTCAGTCAGAACCTCGATCATCCGACCTTGCGCACCTTGCTGATCGGTGGCGATCGCTTGCGCCAGTTCAGCCGTCAGCAGCGCTTCGCCGTGATTAACAACTACGGCCCGACCGAGGCCACCGTGGTCGCGACTTCCGGGCGTATCGACGTTGGCGCGGCGTTGCACATCGGTAAACCGGTGGCGAACGCGGCGGTTTATTTGCTCGACGAGCAGCAACGGCCAGTGCCAATGGGCGTCATGGGCGAGTTGTACGTCGGTGGCGCGGGCGTGGCCCGGGGTTATCTGAATCGCGCCGACCTGACTGCCGAGCGCTTCTTGCGCGACCCGTTCAGCCCCTTGCCGAATGCGCGCATGTACCGCACCGGTGACCTTGCCCGTTGGCGCGAAGACGGCTCGCTCGACTACTTGGGGCGTAACGACGACCAGGTGAAAATCCGTGGCATGCGCATTGAATTGGGCGAAATCGAGACTCGCCTCAATCAGCTCCCTGGTATTAACGAAGCGGTGTTGCTGGCCCGCGAGGACCAACCCGGCCAGCCGCGACTGGTGGCCTATTTCACCGAACAGGCGGGGGCCGAGCCACTGGCAGTGGGCGAGTTGCGCGAGCATCTGCTGACGCAGTTGCCGGACTACATGGTGCCGGCAGCGTTTGTCCGGCTCGAGGTTTTGCCGCTGACCGCCAATGGCAAGGTCGACCGCAAGGCATTGCCGAAACCGGATCTGGCCGCGCTGCCGACCCGCGAATACGTGGCACCGCAAGGTGAACTGGAAACCGCGCTGGCGCAGATCTGGTCCGAAGTGCTGCAAGTCGGGCAGGTCGGCCGTCACGATCACTTCTTCGAACTGGGCGGTCATTCGCTGTTGGCGATGCGCATGGTCTCGCTGATCCGTCAGCGCCTCGGCGTCGAACTGGCGCTGAGTGATCTGTTTGCCGATGCGCAATTGAGCGCAATCGCTGCAGTATTGAACTGCGCCGGGCGCAGCGCGTTACCGGAGATCTTGCCGGCACCGCGTGATCAGGCGCTACCGATGTCCTTCGCCCAACAACGCCTGTGGTTTCTTGCGCAAATGGCGGGTGGCAACTCGGCGTACAACATTCCTCTCGGCTTGCGCCTGCGCGGTTACCTCGACGTCGATGCCCTGCAATCGGCGCTGGCGCGGATTGTCGCCCGCCACGAAACCCTGCGCAGCCGTTTCATCCGCCTCGACGACAGCGCGCAGGTGTCGATTGCCCCGGTCGATAACGGTTTGCTGCTGCGCGTAGAAGATCTGCGCCAACAGCCGCGGGCCGAGCACACCTTGCAAATATTGCTGGCGCAGGAAGCCTCGACAACGTTTGATTTGCAGAACGATTCGTTGATTCGTGGACGGTTGGTGCGTTTGGCTGACGATCATCATGTGCTGCTGTTGACCGTGCATCACATCGTTGCCGACGGCTGGTCGATGGGCGTGCTGACCGGCGAGTTGATGGCGTTGTATCAGGCGTTCAGCCAAGGCCAACCGGATCCGCTGCCAGCACTGACGCTGCAATACGGCGACTACGCCCTATGGCAACGGCGCTGGCTCAGCGGTGAAGTGCTGCAGCAGCAAAGCCAATATTGGCAGCAGATCCTCGACGGTGCGCCGGCCTTGTTGACGCTGCCCACCGATCGCCCGCGACCGGCGCAGCAGGATTACACCGGCGGCAACGTCGAGGTGTTGCTGGACGAGCGCCTGAGTACTGGCCTCAAAGCGTTGAGCCAGCGTCATGGCGCGACCCTGTTCATGACCCTGATGAGTGCCTGGGCGTTGCTGATGAGTCGGCTGTCCGGGCAATCCGATGTGGTGATCGGCGCGCCGGTGGCCAACCGCAGCCGCGCTGAAACCGAAGGCCTGATCGGTATGTTCGTCAATACGCTCGCCGTGCGCATCGACACCTCGGGCGCGCCCAGCGTCGAAGCGCTGCTGGCACAGGTCAAGGCGCGGACACTGGAAGCGCAGGCGCATCAGGATCTGCCGTTCGAGCAAGTGGTGGAAATCGCCCGCCCGGTGCGCAGCCTGGCGCACAGCCCGTTGTTCCAGACCACGTTAAGCTGGGACGGCAGCGTTGGCCCGCAACTGGCCTTGGGCGAGCTGACGCTGGAGGGTGTTGCCGGGACCGGCAATGTCGCCAAGTTTGACCTGACGCTGACACTGGGCGAGGTCAACGGAGTGCTTCGCGGCACGCTGAACTACGCCACGGCGCTGTTCGATGCGCTGACGATCAAGCGGTACATCGGCTACTTCGAACGTCTGCTCGAAGCGATGATTGCCGATGATCAAACGGTGCTGGAACGTGTGCCATTGCTGGCAAATGATGAGCGCCAGCGCTTGCTGTACGACTTCAACGCCACGGCGCGAGGCTACCCGCAAACACTGACCGTACACGGGGTTTTCCAACAGCAGGCAGCCGCGCATCCCAAAGCTGTGGCGGCCGTGCATGGTGCGCATTCGCTGAGCTACTTTGAACTCAACGCGCAAGCCAACCGCCTGGCCCATCACCTGATCGCGCACGGCGTGCAGCCGGGCGATCACGTGGCGATCCTGCTGCCGCGTTCGCTGGAGTTGCTGGTCGCGCAACTGGCCATTGCCAAATGCGCGGCCGCTTATGTGCCGCTGGACATCAATGCACCGAGCGAGCGCCAGGCGTTCATGGTCGAGGATTGCCGCGCGGTGGCGTTGTTGACCTTGAGCGACGAAGTCATCGACTACGCCGCGCTGCGTATCGACCTCGACAAGCTGACCCTCAACGGCCAGCCGACGCATAACCCGAACCTGCTGCAGTCATCCGAGTCGTTGGCGTACATCATGTATACCTCCGGCTCCACCGGCACGCCGAAAGGAGTGATGGTGCCGCACCGGGGCATCGGCCGCTTGGTGCTCAACAACGGTTACGCCGATTTCAATGCGCAGGATCGTGTGGTCTTCGCCTCGAACCCGGCGTTCGATGCGAGCACCATGGACATCTGGGGGCCGCTGCTCAATGGCGGTCGCGTGGTGATCATCGACCATCAAACCTTGCTCGATCCGCATGCCTTCGGCCGTGAACTGAGCAGCAGTGGCGCAACGATCCTGTTCGTCACCACCGCGCTGTTCAATCAATACGTGCAACTGATTCCGCAGGCGCTCAAGGGCCTGCGGATTCTGCTGTGCGGCGGTGAGCGGGGCGATCCGGCGGCGTTTCGTCGCCTGTTGGCCGAGGCGCCAACACTGCGCATCGTGCATTGCTACGGCCCGACTGAAACCACCACCTACGCCACAACCTTTGAAGTGCGCGAAGTGGCAGAAAACGCCGAGAGCGTGCCGATTGGCGGGCCGATTGCTAACACGCAGGTTTACGTGCTCGATGCGTATCAGCAGCCGGTGCCGATGGGCGTCACCGGCGAGCTGTACATCGGCGGGCAGGGCGTGGCGCTGGGGTATCTGAACCGGGCGGATCTGACTGCCGAGAAATTCCTCTGCGATCCGTTCAGCGAAATGCCGGGCGCGTTGCTCTATCGCACCGGCGACCTCGCGCGCTGGCTGGCGCCGGGGCAACTCGATTGCATCGGGCGCAACGACGATCAGGTGAAGATTCGCGGTTTCCGCATCGAACTGGGAGAAATCGAAAACCGCCTGCTGAATTGCCCGGGGATCAAGGAAGCGGTGGTGCTGGCGCGCCGCGACGGACAGGACTCCCCGCGTCTGGTGGCGTACTACACGGCGCACGATGAGCACTTGGACAGCGCTGAACTGCACGCGCAAATGCACGCGCGACTGCCGGAATACATGGTGCCCACCGCGTGGGTGCAACTCGATGTATTGCCGTTGAACAACAACGGCAAGGTCGATCGCAAGGCGCTGCCGGCACCGACGCAGGAGGCACTGCTCAGTCGGGCCTACGAGGCACCGGCCAATCCACTGGAAGCAAGCCTGGCGCAGGTCTGGGCCGAGGTGTTGCAGGTCGGGCAGGTCGGTCGCTATGACAACTTCTTCGAGCTCGGCGGCCATTCATTGCTGGCCATGCGCATGCTCTCCCAGGTGCGCCAGCAATTGGGCGTGGAGCTGGCGCTGGCCGATCTGTTTGCCAACCCGGAACTGGCGGCGGTCGCCGAAGTGTTGAGTCAGGCCGAACGCAGCAGCTTGCCGCCGATTCTGCCGGCACCGCGCGATCAGGCACTGCCGTTGTCGTTCGCCCAGCAACGCTTGTGGTTCCTCGCGCAAATGGATGGCGGCAACACCGCCTACAACATTCCTCTGGGCTTGCACCTGCGTGGCCGACTCGACGCCGTGGCACTGCAACGGGCATTGGCGCGAATCGTCGCTCGTCACGAAACCCTGCGCAGTCGGTTCACCCAACTGAACGACGAAGCACAGGTGCTGATTGCCCCGGTCGACAGTGGTCTGCCGCTGATTGTGGAAGACTGGCGACAACAGCCGCAGACCGAGGAGGCCTTGCGCACATTGCTCGATACGGAAGCGCGCGGACCATTCAATTTGCAGGACGATCCATTGATCCGTGGACGGCTGGTGCAGTTGGCCGATGAGCACCATGTGCTGTTGCTGACGATGCACCACATCATCTCCGACGGTTGGTCGATGGGCGTGCTGACCCATGAGTTGATGGCGCTGTATCAGGCGTTCAGCCACGGCGAGGCCGATCCGCTGCCACCGCTGGCCTTGCAATACACCGACTACGCGGTATGGCAACGGCGCTGGCTGAGCGGCGAGGTGTTGCAGCGCCAGAGTGATTACTGGCAGCAGACCCTGGCCGGCGCTCCGGCGTTGCTGAGCCTGCCGACTGATCGTCCACGGCCTACGCAACTGGATCACCGCGGCGGCAGTGTCGAGATCGTACTGGACGCGCAGACCAGCGCCGGTCTCAAGGCGTTGTGTCAGCGCCACAGCGTGACGCCGTACATGGTGATCATGAGCGCCTGGGCGATGCTGCTTACGCGTCTGTCCGGGCAGTCCGATGTGGTCATCGGCTCGCCTGTCGCCAACCGTACCCGCGCCGAAATCGAAGGGTTGATCGGCATGTTCGTCAACACCCTGGCGCTGCGCATCGATACCTCGGGCGATCTGACGGGGGCAGCGTTGTTGGCGCGGGTCAAAGCGCAGACGCTGGCCGCGCAGGCGCATCAGGATCTGCCGTTTGAACACGTGGTGGAAATCACCCGGCCGCTGCGCAGCCTTTCCCACACACCGTTGTTCCAGACTTTGCTGAGCTGGGACAGCAGCGTGGCGCCAGCCCTGGCACTCGGCGAGCTGACGCTGGAAGGTCTGGCCGGGGAAAATCACTTTGTGAAGTTCGACCTGTCGCTGAGTCTGGGCGAAAGCCAGCACGGGGTGCGTGGCTCGCTGCGCTACGCCATCGCGCTGTTCGATGAGTCGACCGTGCAGCGTTTTGTCGGTTACCTCCAGCGCTTGCTGGCGGCGCTGGTCATTGATGATCAGGCGGTTTTGGCGCAAGTCGAGTTGCTTGCCGAGGATGAGCAGCGACGCCTGCTCGGCGACTTCAACGCGACGGCGCTTGATTGCCCGGTCGAGCAACCGGTGCAGAGCCTGTTCGAAGCACAGGTGCGGCGTCAGCCGGACGCCATCGCCGTGCAGTCGGGCGAACACAGCCTGACCTATCGCGCGCTGAATGCGCGTGCCAACCGCCTCGCGCATCACCTGCGTGAGCAAGGCGTTGGGCCGGATGCGCGGGTGGCGCTGTGCGTCGAGCGGGGGCTCGATCTGGTGGTGGGGTTGCTCGGCATTCTCAAGGCCGGTGGCGCGTACGTGCCGCTGGATCCGGCTTATCCGGCGGAGCGCCTGGACTTTATGCTCAGGGACTGCGCGCCGGTGGCGGTGCTGGTGCAGACGGCCACGCGATCGCTGTTTGCCGAGGCTGGGGCAATGCTGATCGACCTTGACCAATGCACCTGGCACGACCAGTCGGAAAGCAATCCGCAAGTGCCATGCCTGAGTCCTTCGAACCTGGCGTACATGATCTACACCTCAGGTTCGACCGGCACACCAAAAGGCGTGATGCTCGAACATCGTGGCTTGTGCAATCTGGTGCATTGGGGCTCGCAGATTTGCCCGCCAGCTCCAGAGGGCGCGTTGTTGCAGAAAGCCCCATTCAGTTTCGATGGTTCGGTGTGGGAATTCTTCTGGCCACTGACGGCCGGTGTGCGTCTGGTGCTGGCACGGCCGGGCGGCCATCGGGAACCGGCGTATCTGGCGCAAGTGATTCGTCAACAGCGGGTCACGGTGGTCAAGTTCGTGCCGGCGCTGTTGCAGCAATTTCTCGAGCTGCAAGACGTCAGTGAATGCACCAGCCTCACCGATGTGTTCTGCGGTGGCGGCGAACTCACGGCGGCCCTGGCCCGCGAAGTGCGCCAGCAACTGCCGTGGGTGCGCCTGCATAACGTGTATGGCCCGACCGAAGCCACGGTCGACAGCACAGCGTGGACACTGGAACCGCACATGCCCGTGCCATCCACCGAATTACCGATTGGCAAGGCCATCTGTAACACCCGTTTGTACGTGCTCGATGCGCATGACCAAGCGGTACCGCTCGGTGTTATTGGCCAGTTGCACATCGGCGGTATCGGCGTGGCGCGAGGGTATATGGGACTGCCACAGATGCAGGCCGAGCGCTTTATCGACAGTCCGTTTGTGCCCGGTGACCGCTTGTACCGCACCGGCGATCTGGTGCGTTACCGCGCGGACGGTAACCTCGAATTCATCGGGCGCAATGATTTCCAGGTCAAGCTGCATGGTTTGCGCCTGGAACTCGGTGAAATCGAAGCGCGGTTGATCCAGCACCCGGGTGTGCGCGAGGTGGTCGTGCTGATGCGCGACGAACGACTGGTCGCGTATTTCACTTTGCGCGAGGGCAGTGCTGCACCGGCTATCGACACGCTGCGCGCGTTCATTCTTGAGCAGTTACCCGAGTACATGGTGCCGGGTGCGTTTGTTGCGCTCGACGTTTTGCCGCTGAGTCCCAACGGCAAGATCGACCGTCAGGCGCTGCCGGCGCCGGGCCTCGACGCGGTACTCAGCCGACATTACGAAGCACCTGAAGGCGAGGTCGAAACCGTGTTGGCGCGGGTCTGGGCTGAGGTGCTGAATGTCGAGCAGGTCGGACGCCACGACAACTTCTTCGAATTAGGCGGGCATTCGCTGCTGGCGATTCGTCTGGTCAACCTGCTGCAGCGTGCGGGGCAACAGGTGACGCTGGCGGAGCTGTTCCAGCGTCCGAGTGTCGAGTCGCTGGCCGCGCTGCTCTGTCAGCGCAACACGGTGCCCGAACAGCCGGAGGGCCTGGTCGTGGTACGGCCGGGCGAGGGCGGCGATGCGCTGTTCCTGATCCATGAGTTCAGCGGCAGGGAGGTGTATTTCCCGGCATTGGCGATGCACATCAAGGGGCAGTTTCCGATTTACGGTTTGCCCGGTGTGCCGTTGGGGCAGCCGCAGCTGCGCACGCTTGAGTGCATGGCCACGCGGATGGTCGGGATTATCCGGGCGGTACAACCGCATGGACCGTATCGTCTGGCCGGGTGGTCGTTTGGTGGCTTGCTGGCGTATGAAATCGCTCAGCAGTTGCTCGGCCTCGATGAGGCGGTGGCGTTTGTCGGTCTGCTCGATACCTACGCGCCGCATCCGGCCAGTCAGGATAAAACCCGCTGGAGCGGCGCGCATCGCGACAAGCATCAGTTGCTGGAGCACTGCCGCGCGCGCTCGCAGATGCGCGGTGCAGAAGGGCTGCCAGCGTTGGCTGAGGTCGAGCGGCTGGAGGCTGAAGTCGAACGCATTGCGTTCGATGAGCTGTTCCAGCGCTGCTGCGAACAGCAATTGCCTGACCCGGAACTGGCCGCACTGAGTGCAGCGGATGCCTGGAGTTACTTCGATCGTGAGGCCGCTCATGGCCTGGCGCTGGCGCATTACCGGGTCAGCCCGGCCAGTCAGCCGGTGCACTTGTTCCGCGCTCAGGCACTGATGCCGGGGCAGGCGCAGCCGAGTCCGACCCGCGGTTGGGAAAACAAGATCAGTACAAGTTTGCTGCGCTGCATCGATGTCCCGGGTGATCACCGCAGCATGATGAAAGCTCCGGATATTCAGGCGCTCGGCCAGGCCTTGAGTCAGGCTATGGCCGCTGCGCAGGCTCCGGAGCCAGAGGCCTATCAGCCGCTGTTGACCATTCAGAGCGGGCACGCCGGGCATGCGCCGATCTTCTGCGTGCCGGGGGCGGGCGACAGTGTCACCGGGTTCATTCACCTGACCGAGGCCTTGGGCCCGGAGTGGCCGATCATCGGCCTGCAACCGCGTGGGCTCGATGGCAGCGGCGTGCCGCACAGCCAGGTTGAAGCGGCAGCGAAGTGCTATCTGCAAGCTGTCGAGCAGTTGTATCCGCAAGGTGCGGTGCACCTGATCGGCCATTCCTTCGGCGGGTGGGTCGCGCATGCCATGGCCGCGCAGTTGCAGGCGGCGGGGCGTGAGGTGGCGTCATTGACCCTGATCGACAGCGAATCGCCCGGCGGCAACGGTACGGCGGGCAAACCGTACACCACGACTGCCGCACTGGAACGCTTGATCGAGACGCTGCAACTGTCCAGCGGCAAGTCGTTGGGCATCGACCCGCTGGCGTTCGCCGAGGCTGACGACACCACGCAAATGCGCCTGTTGCACGAGGGCATGGTGCGCGCCGGTGTGTTGTCTGCGCGTTCGTCAGCGCAGGCCATGCACGGCCCGGTCCGCACCTTCGCCACAGCCTTGCGCACGGTCTATCAACCGCAGTTGGCCTACACCGGGCCGGTGCGGCTGGCGCTGGTCGATGACCCGACGCTGGATGCGTGGGGCAATCAGCGCGAGCAAGCGGCGATGGTTGAAGGCTGGCAACGCCAGGTGACGGATCTGGCGGTGTGGTACGGGCCGGGCAACCACTTCACGATTCTCAAGGCGCCCAACGTTTTCAGTCTCGCGGCGTGGTGGCATGACGGCCTGAAAGTGCCGGCCGGCCAAGTGGTTTCCTGATTGTTGTTTATCTACCAGAGCCCGGCCGCTGGCCGGGTTCACCCCTGAACGGACTTGTGGTCATTTATGGAAAAGTCGAAGTTGCGCAAAGTCGGTATGGGTTTGGCGTTAGTGGCAGTGGCGGGATTGGCGTTCTACGCGGTGCAGGCACCGGCCGAGGCGCCGCAGTACCTGACCGCGCCGGTGGAACGCAGTGACATTGAAAACGCGGTGCTCGCCACCGGGGTGCTCGAAGGCATCAAGCAAGTGGACGTCGGCGCGCAAGTGTCGGGGCAATTGAAGTCGCTCAAGGTCAAGGTTGGCGACAAGGTGAAGAAAGGGCAGTGGCTGGCGGAAATCGATCCGCTGGTGTTGCAGAACACTTTGCGCCAGGCCCAGGTTGATGAAGAAAACCTGCAAGCGCAAAAACGCGCGACCCAGGCTCAGCTCAGGCAGACCAAAGCGATTTACGAGCGCTACAAGAACTTGCAGGACGACGCGTCGATCTCGCGCCAGGACTTCGAAACCGCCGAGTCGGATTATCAGGTGCAACAGGCCAATCTGATGTCGCTGGATGCGCAGATCAAAAGCGCGCACATCCAGATCGACACGGCCAAGGTCAATCTGGCCTACACACGGATTGTTGCGCCGATTGATGGCGATGTGGTCGGCGTGGTCACTCAGGAAGGCCAGACCGTGATCGCCAGCCAATTGGCACCGGTCCTGCTGAAACTGGCGGATCTGGACACCATGACGGTCAAGGCACAGGTGTCCGAAGCCGACGTGATTCACATCGCCCCGGGGCAAGAGGTGTATTTCACCATTCTCGGCGAGGACAAACGCTACTACGCGAAACTGCGCGGCACGGACCCGGCGCCGCAGAACTTTCTTGAAACACCGCCCGCCGGCACGCCTAAGCAAAGCAGCGCGGTGTTCTACAACGCGTTGTTCGAGGTACCCAATCCCGATCATCGCCTGCGCATCTCGATGACCGCGCAGGTGCGCATTATCCTCGACACCGCCAAGTCGGTGCTGACCGTGCCGGTGGCGGCGCTCGGCCCGCGCAATGCCGATGGCAGTTTTCCGGTACGGGTGCTCGACGCCAAGGGCCACGCGCAATCGCGCAATGTGCAGACCGGGATCAACAACAACGTCAAAGTGCAGATCAACGCCGGTCTGGCAGAAGGCGACCGCGTGGTGATCGGTGATCCGGTGAACAATGTGGCGGGGGCCTGAGCATGACTGAGCCACTGCTACAGCTGACCGGCATCACCCGCAGTTTCACCGCTGGCGACCGCGAGTTTCTCGCGCTGAACAACATCAATCTGACGATCAATGCCGGGGAAATGGTGGCGATCATTGGTGCCTCCGGTTCCGGCAAATCGACGCTGATGAACATCCTCGGTTGCCTCGATTACGCCACCGCCGGCAGCTACAGGATCAACGGCCAGGAAACCCGCGATCTGGACAATCAGGCCCTGGCCGAGCTGCGCCGCGATTACTTTGGTTTCATCTTCCAGCGTTACCACTTGCTGCCGCATTTGAGCGCGATGCACAACGTCGAGATGCCGGCGATATACGCCGGTACGCCACAGCTTCAACGCCATGCCCGTGCCCGTGAGTTGTTGGCGCGACTGGGTCTGGAAGGCCATTTGACGCATCGGCCGAGCCAGCTCTCCGGCGGTCAGCAACAGCGCGTGAGTATCGCCCGCGCCTTGATGAACGGCGGCGAAGTGATCCTCGCCGACGAACCGACCGGCGCCCTCGACACGGCCAGCGGCAAGGAGGTCATGCGCATCCTGCTGGAGCTGCACGCGGCGGGGCACACGGTGATTCTGGTCACTCACGACCCGAAAGTGGCGGCCAATGCCGAGCGCATCATCGAAGTCAGCGACGGCGAAATCCTCAGCGACCGCAGCAACGAACGCGATACCACGCACCTGCTCAGCGAAGAACCGGTGGCACCGAAAGCCACCGCTTCGCGTCGCCTGGTCGCCAGTCTCGGGCTATTCAAAGAAGCGTTCGCCATGGCCTGGGTGGCTTTGATTTCCCATCGCATGCGCACCTTACTGACCATGCTCGGCATCGTCATTGGCATCACTTCCGTAGTGTCGATTTCGGCGGTCGGGGAGGGCGCGAAGAACTACGTGCTCAAGGACATTGCGGCGATTGGCAGCAATACCATCGATGTCTATCCCGGCAGCAGTTATGGCGACAAACGTGCCGCGGCCATCGAAACCCTGACACCGGCCGACGTCACCGCGCTGAATCAGTTGTACTACGTCGACAGCGCCACGCCGATGATTGGCCGCAGTCTGTTGTTGCGTTATCGCAATATCGATCTGGATGCGCAGGTCAACGGCGTCAGCGATCAGTACTTCAAAGTGCGCGGGATCAAAATGGCCGCCGGCATCCCGTTCAGCGAAAGCGATGCGCGGCGGCAGGCGCAGGTGGTGGTTATCGATCACAACACCCGGCAGCGTCTGTTCGGGCAGGATGTTGACCCGTTAGGCCAGGTGATTTTGATCGGCAACCTGCCGTGCACAGTGATCGGCGTGGCCGCGCAGGATAAAAGCCTGTTTGCCTCGGGCAAGACCCTCAACGTCTGGGTGCCCTACGAAACCGCCGCCGGGCGGGTGTTGGGCCAGCGTTATCTGGACAGCATCAGCGTGCGCATGAAGGACGGCCAGCCGAGCAAAGTGGTGGAAGAACACGTCACCCAACTGCTGCTGCAACGCCACGGCACCAAGGATTTCTTCACCAACAACCTCGACAGCGTCTTGCAGACCGTGCAGAAAACCAGCCGCTCGCTGGCGTTGCTGCTGTCGCTGATTGCGGTGATTTCCCTGGTGGTCGGCGGTATCGGGGTGATGAACATCATGCTGGTGTCGGTGACCGAACGGACCCGCGAGATCGGTATTCGGATGGCGGTGGGGGCGCGGCAGTCGGACATTCGTCAGCAGTTTCTGGTGGAGGCGGTGATGGTCTGTTTGTTGGGCGGGGCGATTGGCATTTCCTTGTCGTATGCCATCGGGCATTTGTTTTCGGTGTTTATCAAGGAGTGGGAGATGGTGTTCTCGCTGGGGTCGGTGTTGACGGCGGTGGTGTGTTCGACGTTGATCGGGATTGTGTTTGGCTTTGTGCCGGCGCGGAATGCTTCGCGGCTTGATCCGATTGAGGCGTTGGCGCGGGATTAAGGGCTGACCCTCATCAAATCTGCTGGGCATTGCACAGGTCGTGATGTTGGGGGAATTACCGGTGAATCAGGCATTGGAGCACGTCGCGGGATTGCCCTCACCCTAACCCTCTCCCAGAGGGAGAGGGGACTGATCTCGGTGTTCTTTCGAGGTACACCGACGTGGGATACCGAGCCAAACTCAGGTTTTGAACAGCACAAAGATCGGCTCCCTTTCCCCCTCGCCCCCCCTGGGGGAGAGGGCTGGGGTGAGGGGGTAAATCCCACTGACACACCGCAAAACCTCGAACCACCGCCATCCAGAATTTCCATCAATAAACACAACGCCGATTGCCCGTTTAAATTACACGAACCGTTACGTCATACCGCCTACAACACCTTGCGTCGTTACCTACGCGTACGCCAGAATCCGCCGGCTTGTGCGCTTATCCCATGGGCTCTATCGTTTCCCTGCCACTGCCTATCAGTGGTCGGGTTTAGTAGCCCGATTGGTATTAGTAAGTGCATGAGTTCCATTTAGTCAGGTGCGTCTCTGCCTGCACTCAATGGTGGTTGTGCGCAGGGCGCCCTCGGGCGCGCCGGTCTTGCTAATTCCACCGGTCTACTAACCTGTGCACAGCCGCCACCCTTCTTTTAGTAGAGAACGGTCGCGGCCCTATTTCAGGAATTAGATGAATATGTTCAAAGTTACGCCGAACCCTCCGGACACCGACCCGATCCCCTACGACGCCGCACTGGAACCTCAAAACATCAAAGAGGCCACAGAACGGGCGATCAATTTCTACCTCAATCCTTCCGCGCTCAAAACCTCAAAACCCACCCGCAAAACCGGCAAGATCTACCTGATTGACCCCACCGTCGACGACGAAACCCTGCTCGTCGAAGCCTACGAATCGCTGTCCTCGGCCAGTGACATGGCCCGCGACCTTGCCGACTCGATCGACAGCCCTCACCGCAAGAAAATGCTGATCCTGCAGCAGGTGATCATGTTGAGTGAATTGGTGGTGAGTCGCGTCCTCGACAACCAGCGCTTGCCCAACTAATTGCGAAACGGCCGCGGGAGGGAGCCTGCTCCCTCGCTGCGCAGAAGGAGTTTGAGCTTATGTCCAAGACATCCGATCCGCCGGTTACTGCAGCCAACATCATGGCCACGCCCTATACGCCCAACGCTATGTTCCGGGTCAACCCGCAAACCGATACCGAATCCCTGCTGGCAAACGCCTGTGAATCGCTGGCCTCGGCCTCGGTCATGTTGTGTAATTTTGCCGGGATGCTGGAGGGGCCGCATCGCCAGACCTTGTTGGGTATTGCGCAAGTGGTGATGTTGGGGGAGTTGGCGGTGAATCAGGCATTGGAGCACGTCGCGGGATTGCCCTCACCCTAACCCTCTCCCAGAGGGAGAGGGGACTGACCGCGGTGTTTGCTGAAGATGCACCGACGTGAACTACCGAGTCGAACTCAGGTTTTGAAAACCACAAAAATCGGCTCCCTTTCCCCCTCGCCCCCCTTGGGGGGAGAGGGCTGGGGTGAGGGGGGAATCTCACTGACACCACCAAAAAAGCCAAGCCTTCGCTAATCCCGGTGTATCAAGCCGCACTCGACGCCAACGTCTCCAACGGCGAATACATCCAGCGCATCAACGAATGCCGCCCGCTGATGCCCAACTTGATCGCCGCGCGTTTCAGATAACTCTCTACGGTGTTGACCTTCAACGCCAATTGCTCCGCCAGTTCCGGCGCCGTGCGGCCGGCGAGCAGGCCGACGCAGACTTCAGTTTCGCGGTTGGACAGGCTCAGCCCCAGTTGCTCCAAGCGCTCGTCAAAGCGCAGGCGCAAGGTTTCCAGGCCGCTGCCTTCGGCTGCTTCGGACGGAATTTGTGGATCAGGGGTGGCCGGTTGCAGGGCGTTGATGTGTTTTTCCACCATCGGCAGCAGCACCGGGGAGATGTCCTGCAACAGGCTGCGCTCCTGCGCGGAAAAGCGTTGCGACTCGCCGTTGCGGTACACCGAAATCACGTAGCGGTAGCCGTCCTTGCGTCGGGTCAGGTGCAGTTGCGAAGCGTCCGCGCTGGTCGCGGCCGGCGGATTCTGTAAATGGTGAGCCGCCGCACTGTGTTCGGAAAACACCGTTTCGGCGAGCAGGGCCGGCTCTTTCAGCGGCTCCGGCTCACTGCGGCTCGACGCGCGGCTCACCGGTTCGACACGCATCTGCCGGATGTGCGTGGCGTCGACCGCCAGTTGCGTCAGGATCAGGTCATGCAGCATGCGCGGAAAGTGCCGGCTGCCGGTGCTGGCGATGACCTTGCCGATGTGGGGGAACAAGTGTGAATTCATATGCGTGTCATCCCTGAGAGGCGTTAATTCAAAAACGTCTGCAGCCCTGTCGACGATCTCCTTGGTCGACGAAAAACCGCAGACTTGGATCCTATCCTAGTACAACGTTTGAGCGACGGTTTAATGAAGGTGTTATTAGCTAATAACCCTGAATTTGCTGGCTTCAACGTGGGAACGAAGAGAACACCGTCGTTGAATTGTCCTGTTCAGGTTGACGGTGAAACCCATTTCAACCGATTTATCCCTTTCCGATGCGTCAGTAACCTGTACACAACTTGAACGCAACAACAACTTTCCAACATTGAAAAGGGACGCACACCATGACCACTCCAACCTACAACCGCCTGAACAAAGACGACGCTATCGTGCTGCTGGTCGACCACCAGACCGGTCTGATTTCGCTGGTGCAGGACTTCTCGCCGAACGAGTTCAAGAACAATGTGCTGGCCCTGGCGGATTTGGCCAAGTTCTTTGAGCTGCCGACCATCCTCACCACCAGTTTCGAACAAGGCCCGAACGGCCCGCTGGTGCCAGAGCTGAAAGAGATGTTCCCGGACGCGCCGTACATCGCTCGTCCAGGCCAGATCAACGCCTGGGACAACGAAGACTTCGTCAAGGCGATCAAAGCCACCGGCCGCAAGCAGATCATCATTGCCGGTGTGGTGACGGATGTGTGCGTAGCGTTCCCGACCTTGTCGGCGCTGGCAGAAGGGTTTGAGGTGTTTGTGGTGACCGACGCTTCCGGCACTTTCAACACCACAGTGCAACAGGCTGCATGGAGTCGCATGACTCAGGCCGGCGCACAGATGATGAACTGGTTTTCGGTGGCGTGTGAGCTGCACCGCGACTGGCGCAACGACATTGAAGGGTTGGGCAATCTGCTGTCGCAGCGCATCCCCAACTACCGCAACCTGATGAACAGCTATTCGGCGTTGACGGCTCAGCAGAAGTAAGCTGACGTGCTGCAAACGAAAAGCCTGCCCTGAAAAGCAGGCTTTGTCGTGTCTGCGCTTTAAAGCGCTGGCAGCGCTACGATGGCGTTACTTCAGGTTTTGGCTGAAAAACGTGGTCAATTTGGCGAAGGGAATCAGGTTGACCCGGTCGTACAAGTCGACATGGCCGGCCCCTGGAATGATCAGCAGCTCTTTGGGTTCGGCCGCGCGCTGGTACGCGTCTTCACTGAACTCGCGGGAGTGCGCCTGAGCACCGGCGATGAACAGCAGCGGGCGCGGGGAGATGCTCTCGATGTCATTGAACGGGTAGAAGTTCATGAACTTCACATTGCTGATCAGCGTCGGCATGGTGGTGGTCTGCGGCGAAGCACCGGCCGGAGTGACCTGGCCACGCGGGGTGCGGTAGAAATCGTAGAACTCGTCCCCCACCGCGTTGCCGGTGAGTTTGAGCGGTGTGCCGCCGGTGTAGCGCACCGGGCCGCCCCAGAACTGCGCGTTACGCTGCTGCGCCGCCTGTTCAATGATCGATTGGCGTTGCGCTGGCGTGAGCGAATGCTTGAGGCCGTTACGGTTGGCGGCGCCCATGTCGTACATGCTGACGGTGGCAATCGCCTTCAAACGTGGGTCGATCTTGGCGGCGCTGATGGCGAAGCTGCCGCTGCCGCAAATACCGATAACACCGATACGTTCGCGATCGACCAGTGGGCGAGTGCCGAGAAAGTCCACCGCCGCGCTGAAGTCTTCGGCATAAATGTCCGGCGCAACCGACTGGCGTGGCAGTCCTTCGCTTTCGCCCCAGAAGGACAAGTCGAACGACAGCGTGACGAAACCCTGTTCCGCCATTTTGGTCGCGTAGAGATTGGCACTTTGCTCCTTAACTGCGCCCATCGGGTGGCCGACGATGATCGCGGCATTTTTTGACTGTGGGTCAAGGTTCTTCAGGCTGAACAGATTGCCTGCGACCTTCATTCCGTACTGGTTCTTGAAGGTGACCTTTTCCACGGTCACTTTATCGCTGGTGTAGAAGTTGTCTGCGCCGTTCGACATATCGGCTCCCATGGCTGAAAAAGTACTGAAGAGCAGCCCGAAGGCCAAGCAAAAACCTTTCACTGGAATGTCCTTGCGATTGAGGGTTTATTCGTCTGAGCCTGTGCACGAACATTCTCTCGATCAGCGCCTCGGCGCCGAAGTGCATTCCTCTGGATTGCTTGCCTGATCCACTGAGTCCTGGATTTTTAATGCCGCGCAAACACGATTTGGCGGCGATGAGAGGGCAGGGACGGGATATGGATTACGCTGAGGATTCAGTGCTGGCCTCGACCAATCCGGCTTCAGCTTGCCGGCCACTGCGCTGAGTTTCCGGAACACCGATCGCGAGCAACACAACCGCCACCGCCGCAATAGCGGCCAGGGTCAGAAACGCCGCGCTGTAACCGGCCTCTTGCACGACGAGTCCGGCGAGGCCGTTGCTCAGCGCCGCGCCCAGCCCGAACACCGTGGTCAGTGCGCCGAGGCTGACGTTGAAGTGGCCGGTGCCCTGGGTGAGGTCTTTGACCATGATCGGAAACAAGGCGCCGAACAGACCGGCGCCGACGCCGTCGAGCAGTTGCACCGCGACCAGCCAATAGGCGTCGTCCGACAGCGTATAAAGCACGCCGCGCAAGGGCAGGATCAGGAATCCGGCCAGCAGCAGCGGCTTGCGTCCCCATAGATCGGCTTTCGCCCCGACCAGTAATGCCGCCGGCACCATCACCAGTTGCGCGGCCACGATGCAGGCCGAAGTCAACGGGGTGGCCATCTGCAAATTGGCTTGCGCGAGTTTTTGACTCACCAACGGCAACATCGCCGCATTGGCGAGGTGGAACAGTGCGCAGCAAATGGCGAACAGCAACAGCGGCCGGTTGCTCAGCAGCACCGACAAACCGGAAGGCTGGCGGTGGAAGGCGTCGGCTGGATCCAGTCCGCGCGCCAGATCATGGTCGATGGCTGCTGGCGAAACGCAGGTGATGGCAATGACACTGGCCAAAGCCATGGCCGCCATCAGATAGAACACTGCGACCGGGCCGAACAGGTAGGCAAATATACCGGCCAGCAGTGCGGCGCAGGCATTGCCGGCATGATTGAAGGTTTCGTTGCGCCCGGTTCGCCGAGTGAACGCCCGTGGCCCGGTCATGCCCAGGGTAATCGCACAAATGGCCGGGGCGAATATCGAGGCGGCCATTGCGCTCAAGGTTTGCGTCAGCGCCACCCAAGTGAACGACGTCACAAACGGCAGCACCAGGCAGCTTCCGGTCACCACCAGCGCGGCGATCGCAATCAACGCACGTTTGCGCCGGCTGTTGTCGACCCAGGCACCGGCGGGTGTCTGGGTGATCAGCGCGGCGACCCCGGCGATGGTCATCACCAGACCAATGCTGGCCGGCTCCCAGTGATGCACCGCCAACAGATAGATGGCCAGATAGGGGCCGAGGCCGTCGCGCACGTCGGCGAGGAAAAAGTTCAGGCTGTCCAGTGACAGGTTGTTGCGGCGATCGAGGTCAGCGGCCACGGCGGTGTCTTCAATGTTCGAGGTTTGCGGATGGATTCAACCTCAGCAAGCCTAATGACCTGCGCCCGTGAATATAAGTTGCAGGCCACGGCTGTGTCGTTGCGAAACAACGCCAAGGGGCTGAAAACGACGTTCCGTCATACGGTTGCTGCACGTTCGACGCGCTACTTGTATCCTTGCGCCGGTCGAGGACATACGACCGCTGTTATTGCCTTGAATCAGTAACGGCCGGAACCGGAAACCGGACTTTCCATTAGGTACTTTCGTGAAGCGTGATACCCACCTCGTCATCCTCTTGCTGCTGGTCATCGGCTGCTCCCTGGCGTCGCTGACCATCTGGAAAGTGCTGTCTTCGCGCGATCGCGCGCTGGAGGAAGTCAACGTGCACGGGTTGAACCTGACCCAGGCACTCGAGACCTATTCCGAAGGCATTGTCCGGCAAAGTTCGCTGCTGTTGCTCGGGCTGGTCGAACGCCTGGAAACCGAAGGCAGTGGCCCCACGCAGATCCAGCGCCTGAGTGCGCTGATCAACCGCCAGCAACCGTTGATGCCACAAATGAGCGGTATCACCATCTATGACCGAGATGGTCATTGGCTGATGTCGTCGAACCGGCCGATTCCGGTCGGTGCTAGCAGTATTGATCGAGCCTATTTCATTCATCATCGCGCCGATCCGAGCCGCGAACCCTTTATCGGGCCACCGATCCGCAGCCGTTCCAATCAGGAGTGGGTGATCACCGTCAGCCGCCGTTTCAATGATGATCGCGGCGAGTTCGCCGGGGTTGTGGCCGTGACGCTGGGCGTGGAAAACTTTCTGCGCCTGTTCGGCAAACTCGACATCGGCCAGGACGGTGCCATCGGTTTGTCCTATACCGACGGCACGTTGCTGGTGCGCTATCCCTTCCGCGAGCAGGACATGGGCCGCAACTTTTCCAAGTCGCCGATCTACGCCAAGTACCTGGTCGATCAATCGGTCGGCACCGCGTCTTATACCTCCAGCCTGGATGGCGTCGAACGCCTCTACGCCTTCCGCAAAAGTGAGAAGTTGCCACTGATCACCACGGTCGCCATCGGCAAGCGTGAAGCGCTCAAGGCGTGGCGAACCGAGGCACTGCTGTCGGCGGTGGTGGTGGCAGGGCTGTTGGGGCTCACCGGTCTGATCGGTTGGTTCTTGATCCTCGATATTCGGCGCCGGACCCAGGTTGAAGGCGAACTGCGCATCGCTCAGCAGCAGTTGCTCGGCTCCAATCGGCAACTCGAGTTGTTGGCCATGAAGGATGCGCTGACCGGGCTGGCGAATCGGCGCTGCTTCGACCAGACCCTGGCCACAGAGGCGCGTCGGGCAAAGCGCGACGGTTCGTCACTGGCCTTGCTGATGATCGATATCGACTATTTCAAGCGCTTCAATGATGCCTTCGGGCATGTTGCCGGCGACGCTTGTCTGCAAACCGTCGGTAGCGTGCTGGATGAGTGTGTGCGGCGACCGTCGGACCTGGTGGCGCGCTACGGCGGCGAAGAGTTCGCCGTGATCATGCCCGACACCGATATGGGCGGCGCTGCGGTGGTGGCGCAGTTGATTATCGAGCGCCTGCAGCAAGCCAACATTGCCCACCCCACCAGTCCGGTGGCTCGTGTGAGCCTGAGCATCGGCATCGCCGTTGCGCACGGTCCGCACCTGGAGCCGGTGAGCGCTCTGATCGAGTGCGCCGACCAAGCGCTGTATCAAGCGAAAACGGCAGGGCGCAACAGGTTCATGACATCCGCTGCGCAACCCTCACTCAACGTCGATGGACAGCAGGCCACCGACTCGTGACACCAGCGTGTCGACGGCAAACGGTTTGGTCAGTACCTGCATGCCCGGGCCGAGCTGACCGTTGCCGATCACTGAATTTTCCGCGTACCCAGTGATGAACAAAGTCTTCAGCCTCGGCCTGATTTCCCGGCCCGCATCGGCCATCTGCCGGCCGTTCATGCCGCCCGGCAAGCCGACATCGGTGATGAGCAAATCGATGTGCGCGCTGGAACGCAATACTTCCAGTCCCTCAACGCTGTCGGCCGCTTCGAGCAGGTTGTAGCCGAGGTCGTTCAGCACGTCTTTGAGCAGCGTTCGAACGGTGGGTTCGTCGTCGACAATCAGGATGGTCTCACCGGCCTTTGCCGGCAGGGTTGCCGAGTTTTGCGTGTCATCGTGATTGCGCTGCGTTTCGCCGCGGTAGCGCGGCAGGTAAATGCAGATGATGGTGCCTTGCCCCACGGTCGACTGCACCCGCACCTGCCCGCCGGATTGCTTGGTGAAACCGTAGATCATCGACAGCCCCAGCCCGGTGCCCTGGCCCAGTGGTTTGGTGGTGAAAAACGGGTCGAAGGCCTTGGCCATGACCTCCGCACTCATACCGGTACCGGTGTCTGCAACCGACAGGCACAGGTATTGCCCTTCGGGCATCTCCCGTATGCGCGCTGATTCAGCATCCAAGGTTCGATTGGCGGTTTCGACGGTGATGCTGCCGCCATCGGGCATCGCATCACGGGCGTTGATGCACAGGTTGAGCAAAGCGTTTTCCAGTTGGCTGGCATCGACCAGCGCCGGCCACAGATCGGCGGCAACGACCGTTTTCAGGCGAATGCTCGGGCCGACGGTGCGCTGGATCAGTTCGGTCATGCCGGCAATCAGCGCGTTGACTTCAGTCGGCCGAGGATCGAGGGTCTGCCGGCGGGAGAACGCCAGCAGGCGATGGGTCAGGGCGGTCGCGCGTTTGGCGGCGTCCTGGGCGATCAGCATGTATTTGTCGATGTCCTTCAGACGACCTTGGGCGATGCGTTTTTCCATCAGCTCCAGAGAGGCACAGATCCCCGCCAGCAGGTTGTTGAAGTCATGGGCCAGACCGCCGGTGAGTTGCCCGACGGCTTCCATTTTCTGCGATTGGCGCAACTTCTCTTCGGCCTGCATCAGTTCTGTGGTGCGCGCCGAGACCCGTTGTTCCAGTGTGTCGTTGAGCGCTTTTAAAGCGGCGGTGACCCGGTCGCGTTCGTCTTCGACATTGCGCCGGTCTTCGACATCGATCAGCACGCCGGGAAAGCGTAAAGGCGTGCCGTCCTCGGCGCATTCGACGCGTCCGTTGGCTTCGATCCAAGTGTATTTGCCATCCCCGCCGCGCACTCGGTACTGGTGCGAATAGGCGCCACCGCGGGCAAGGGCGTCATTGATTGCCACTGTCAGCCCCTCGCGGTCATCGGGGTGCACGGTGACTACCACTTGCTCCAGGCTCAGACCGTCACGGCCCAGTGCCGGGTCAAGGTTGAAGACCCGGGCGAAAGCTTCGTCGACGTAGAAACGATCGGTGGGCAAGTGCCAGTGCCAAGTGCCGATAATGGCGCCGGCGGCCAAGGCGAGTTGGACCCGTTCGACGTTTTCCCGAGCGATCGCCTCGCTGACGCGCAAGCGTTCCTGCGCGTCGCGGCGCTCGGTGACGTCGCTGAAGAAGATCGCAATCTGCCGATCGGCCGGGTCACCGACACGGACGGCGCGTACGTCGAACCAGCGTTCGAAGGTGTTGGCGTAGTTCTCGAAGTTGGCCGGCTCGCCGGTCTTGGCGACGTGGCCGTAGGTCTCGAACCAGAATTTCTCCAGGTTGGGCGCAAACTCGGTGACCCACTTGCCCCGCAGGTTGACCCCGGCCTGACGCTCGAACGCCGGGTTGGCTTCAACGAAGCAGTAATCGATGGGGTAGTCGTCGGCGTCGAATTTGACTTTGACGATGGCGAAGGCGGCTTCGATGGTTTCCAGAATGGTGCTGAAGCGCTCTTCACTTTTGCGCAGTGCGGTTTCGGCACTGCGCGAACGGGTCAGGTCGAGCATGGCCCCGACCATGCGTTCGGCTTTGCCGTCGGCATTGCGGATCAGATGCCCGCGGTCGAGCACCTCGGCGTAGGATCCGTCCTGACAGCGGAAGCGGTACTCGGCACTCCAGGTGGTGCCTGTGCCCGCCATCGCCGCCCGAATCGAAGTCTCTACCCGCGCGCGATCCTGCTGGTGGATCTGCGCAAAGCGCCAGTCACACGTCGGTTCGATGGCGCTGGGAGCGTAGCCGTACGCCTGTTCCAACGCGTCGTTCCAGACAATCTGATGGGTTGTCAGATCCCAGTCCCAGACGGCGTCGCAGGTCGCTTTGACGGCCAGGCGCAGGCGCGTGACCTCGGACTCAAGCTCCTCGCGAGTAAGCTGTTTCAGGATATCCACCCCTCATGCCTTGATTATTGGTCTGCGTTCAATAGGCGTGTTTCAAGCGAACACCCAGGTTGCTTCGTAAGCTTTGTGAGCCATTGACCCGGGGCGCCCTGTTTAAGTTGCACGCGGGGCACGGGCGCGTGCGTTTTCATAACGAGTCGCCGTTATCCAGCGTGTCGAGCAACTGTTGGCCGCGTTGCCACAGTGCCTGTTGTTTGGCTGGCGGCATGCGGTCGAGGTTTTTGTACATCATCGCCATGCGCTGATTGCCCCGTAGAAGGTCGGCGTGGCGCATCAGGAAATGCCAGTACAGGGCGTTGAACGGGCAGGCGTTGTCGGCCGTGGTTTCGCGCACCGAGTAAGCACAGTCGCGACAGTAGTCGGACATCCGGTTGATGTACTGGCCGCTGGCGCAATAAGGCTTGGAACCGAGGTAACCGCCATCGGCGTGCATGACCATGCCGAGGGTGTTAGGCAGTTCGACCCAATCGAACGCGTCCATGTAAATCGCCAGATACCATTCACAGATCTGCTTCGGCGCGATGCCGGCGAGCAGGGCGAAATTGCCAGTGACCATCAGGCGCTGGATGTGATGGGCGTAGGCGTGTTTGAGGCTTTGGCCGATGGCCTGGCGCATGCAATTCATTTTGGTTGCAGCGGTCCAGTAGAACTCCGGCAATGGCCGCTGGTTGGCAAATGCATTGCCTTCGGCGTACTCGGGCATGTGCAGCCAGTAAACGCCTCGGACATATTCGCGCCAGCCGATCAGTTGGCGGATGAAACCTTCGGCCGCATTCAGCGCGATGCTGCCGGACCAATAGGCCGACTCCACATCAGCGCAGAGCTGGCGCAGGTCGAGCAAGCCAATGTTCAGCGCCGCGCTGATGCGCGCATGGAACAGAAACGGCTCGTCGCTGGCCATGGCGTCCTGATAGTCGCCGAAGCCGGCCAGGGCGTAGTCGAGAAAGTACGCCCAGAGCGCCTGGGCATCGGCGTGCGTCACCGGATAGTTGAAGTCCTCCAGACTGCCGTAATGACTGGCGAAACGGTGTTTTACCAAGGCGAGGACTTCGACGGTGATTGCATCGTTGGCAAAACCGGCCGGGTAGGGTGCCTTGACGGTTTTCGGCAAAGCTTTGCGATTCTCGGCGTCAAAGTTCCATGCGCCGCCGACCGGCGTGCCGTCACCGTTGAGCAGCAGGCGACTTTTGCGGCGCATCTCGCGGTAGAAGAACTCCATGCGCAACTGTTTTTTGCCTGCGGCCCAAGCGCGAAACTCATCGCGGCTGCACAGGAAGCGGCCGTCCGCGTGCCAGTTGATCGGCACACCACACGCTTTGAGCGATTGCTCCAGACGCCAGTCTCCGCACTCCGTCACGTGCAACTCGCTGGCCTGCAACAAAGTCTGCCAGCGCTTCAGCTCGCCGGGCACCGAACCGCTGTTCTGCGGGTCGTCGAGGGCCACGTAATGCACCTGGATGCCCTGTTTCTCCAGCGCCTGAGCAAAGTGACGCATGGCACTGAAAATCAGCGCGATCTTCTGCGGGTGATGGGCGACATGGGTGGCTTCTTCCATAACCTCGACCATCAGCACACGGTCGTGTTCGCTATCCAGACCGGCCAATGACGCCAGATCAAACGATAACTGGTCACCCAATACCAGGCACAGCCGACGGGTTTTGTTCATTTCACGAATTCAGCGTAAGGGCAGCAGGCTGCCGCGTGGACGTTTAAGTGCTAAGTCCAGATAGTTGTACAGATTGTGGTCTGTGTATAGGTTTTTGTGCGGTGAATATTCACATCCCCCCTGTGGGAGCGAGCCTGCTCGCGAAGGCGTCGTCACATTCAACATTGTGAGTGACTGACACGCCGCTTTCGCGAGCAGGCTCGCTCCCACAAGGGCTTTCACTGCGACTCGGATGAACGCTCCCGCTGTTGCGGGAGCGCTTGACGCCGCGTGGAAAGGGTTAGCCGGGATAAACGGGGTAATCCACATAGCCCTCGGCGGTGCCGCCATACACCGTCGCCGGGTTCAGCGCGTTCAACGGCCAGTCATTGGCAATCCGCGCCGGCAGATCGGGGTTGGCCATGAACGGGCGGCCGAAAGCGACGAAGTCTGCCAGTCCGGAATCGAGCAGTTGCGCCCCGGATTCGGCGGTATAGCGCCCGGCGTAAATGATCGCGCCGCTGAAGGTTGCGCGCACGGCCTGACGAAACGTCAACGGCATCGCCGGGGCGTTGTCCCAATCGGCTTCGGCGATCGACAGATAGGCGATGCCCACGTCCTGCAGCACTTTGATCGCTTCGATGTAAGTCGTGTGCGGGTCTTCCTCGACCATGCCCAAATAGGTCCGCGCTTCATCAGTGGTGGTGAACAGCGGGGCGAAGCGCACGCCGACTTTTTCCTTGCCGATGCATTCGGCAACACCGGCCACCACTTCGCGCAGAAAACGCAGGCGATTGTCCAGCGAGCCGCCGTACTGATCGGTGCGCAGATTGCTGTGGGCCGAGATGAACTGGTTGACCAGATAACCGTTGGCGCAGTGCAATTCGATGCCATCGAAACCCGCGTCCATGGCGTTGCGCGCAGCCTGGATATACAGCTGCACCAGTTCCTGAACTTCATCAGTGCTCAGTGCGCGAGGTGCTGACGGTGGAACCAGTTCACCGGCGCCGGGCGCGGTTTCGATAAACACGCTGACGCGGTCGGTGGCCACGGCGGAGGCTGAAACCGGAGCTGCGCCGTTGGGCTGCAACGCGGTGTGCGAGACACGGCCAACGTGCCACAACTGGGCGAAAATCACCCCGTCCACGGCATGCACGGCGTCGGTGACTTTGCGCCAACCGGCGATTTGCTCAGGCGTATGAATGCCCGGCGTCCACGCATAACCCTGGCCACGAGGTTCGATTTGTGTGCCTTCGGTGACCAGCAGACCGGCGCCGGCGCGCTGTTGGTAATACTCGGCCATCAGCTCGTTGGCGATATTGCCCGGTTGCGTGCTGCGCTGGCGGGTGAGAGGCGGCAGGACGATACGGTTTTTCAGGGTGTGATGACCCAGTTTGGCGGGGGTGAAGAAACTGCTGTGGTTCATGAATGACCTTGCTCGTGGTTTATTAGACCAGTCGTCTATTGGCTGGGCGAAAAAATAACGCCGGGCAACACGCACCCGGCGTTTGGAAGGGTTGTTCGAGGTTTTAGCCGAGCATCTTCAGCAGTTTCTCGGCGACGGCGGCGGAACTGGCCGGATTCTGGCCAGTGACCAGTTGCCCGTCGGCGACCACATGAACCTGCCAGTCAGCGACTTTCGAGTAATAACCGCCGAGACGCTGGAACTCGTCTTCGATCAGGAACGGCACCACGTCCGTCAGGCCGACTGCCTCTTCTTCGGCGTTGGTGAAGCCGGTGACCTGGCGATGCTGCACCAGCGGTTTGCCGTCAGCGGTAAGGACATGACGCAATACACCCGGTGCATGGCAGACGAAACCGTGGGGTTTGTTGGCGCGGTCAAACGCTTCGATCAACGCGATTGACTGCTTGTCTTCGGCCAGATCCCACAGCGGGCCATGGCCACCCGGGTAAAACACGGCATCAAAGTCATCAGCGTTGACGTCGGCCAAGCGGCCGGTGTTGGCCAGTGCCTGTTGTGCGGCCAGGTCCTGGCGGAAGCGATCGGTCTCGGCGGTTTGAGCATCAGGCTCATCGCTTTTCGGGTCGAGCGGCGGCTGGCCACCGGCTGGCGAAACCAGGGTGACGTCGGCGCCGGCGTCCTTGAAGGCGTAGTAGGGCGCGGCGAATTCTTCCAGCCAGAAGCCGGTTTTCTTGCCGGTGTCGCCGAGTTGATCGTGGGAAGTCAGAACCATCAAGATTTTCATAGAGCACCTTGCGTAGGTTGGGCGTCTTCGATTGGGCGAAACATTCGCGCATCGGCCACACCGGTCAGAAAACGTTTGTCGGGGCGCAGCATAGATTCCAATTAGACCAGTCGTCTAGTAATTTTTTATCCTGCGGTTTTTCATCGACAGGTATGGCAAACTTCCGTTCCTCCGAAAATACGACTGGTCTATTGCCTGGTAATTCGCGCCCAATGAAACCGACCTACGACGACACCCGCCAACACTTGCTCGACACCGGCCACCGGATGATGGCTGAGAAGGGCTTCACCAGTGTCGGCCTCAACGAGATCCTGCAAACCGCCGGTGTGCCCAAGGGCTCGTTCTATCACTACTTCAAATCCAAAGAGTTGTACGGTCAGGCGTTGCTGGCGGATTACTTCGTCGATTACCTCGCTGACATGGAACGGCGCCTGACGCTGCCGGGGCTGAGCGCCTATGAGCGGCTGATGGATTACTGGCAGGGCTGGCAGAACCGCTGCACCCTCGAAGGCCACGGAGATGAGTGTCTGGTGGTGAAACTCAGTGCCGAAGTCGCCGACCTGTCGGAGTCGATGCGCCTGACCTTGCGCGATGGCGCCGAGCAAGTGGTGGCGCGCATCACTCTGTGCATCGAGCAGGGCCAGGCCGAAAACAGCCTGCCCGCAGGCGACGCCCGGCATCTGGCGGAAACCCTTTATCAGCTGTGGTTGGGCGCCAGTTTGCTGAACAAATTGCAGCGTACCGGGCAGTCGCTGCAGACCTCGATGGCGATGACGAAACAACTATTGCACGTTTGACCAAGGTTTTTGTGCGACGCAATGGGTGGCCTACCTGTCGGCACTCGATCGGTTAGATATACGAATGGGAATAAGTTTCAATAACGGAACGCTTGGTATACCATCGCCGCGTTTTGCTGGCGGTTTTACCCTTCGTTCTGGCCTATTCGTAAGGTTTTCATTTCATGCGTCGTACTCTGCTTTCAATTTGCGTGCTGCAGGCGTTGTCCCCTTCCTCATGGGCCGAACAGGCCGATTCAACACCCGCAGCGCTAGAGCTGGAGGCGACCGACGTGGTCGGTACAGCGGATTACGAACGGGCTGACGGCCCGGTGCAGGGTTACCGCGCCACACGTTCTGCCAGTGCCACCCGTACCGACACCTCGATCCATGAAACCCCGCAATCGATCAGCGTGGTCACCAAGGATGCTGTCGAAGACCTCGGCGCCACGCGTCTGCAAGATGCGCTGGATTATGCCGGTGGTGTGGGCCGGGCGAACAATTTTGGCGGGCAGGGCCTGACGACGTTCACCGTGCGCGGTTTCACCACCGGCGAGTTCTACCGCAACGGCTTCCCGATCAATCGCGGCTACCCGAACATGCCCGATGCCAACACCATCGAGCGTCTGGAAGTTCTGCGCGGGCCGGCGACGATGCTCTACGGCCGTGGCGATCCCGGCGGCACCTTCAACGTTGTGTCCAAGCAGCCGTTGGCCGAGCGCACGGTCACGTTGGGCAGTCAGTTGAATGATCAAGGCATGAAGCGCGGCACCCTGGACGCCTCCGGCCCGCTGGATGAAGAGGGGCGCCTGGCCTATCGACTCAACGTGGTGGGTGAGGGCGGCGATACCTTCCGCGATCACGTCGAGACCGAGCGCTACGGCATCACGCCGGTTCTGACCTGGCAGGCCAGCGATGCCACCCGGGTGATCTTCGAAGGCGATTTCATGCGCAACAATCATCCGCTGGATCGCGGCGTGACGCGTTACCCCAAGCAGATCGGCACCGCTTCGCGCGATACATTCTTCGGCGAGAAAGACGCCGGCAAATTGCACAACGACAACAACATGGCGCAACTGCGCTTCGAACATCTGCTCAATGATGACTGGACGCTGGGCGGTGGGTTCCAGTGGCTCGACGGCTCGCTGCAGGGCAATGCGATCGAGGCCAACGGCATTGCCGATGACGGTCGAACCCTGGGGCGCAACTTCAACTATCGCAAACTGGAGTGGACCGACAAGGACACGCAGCTCAATCTGACCGGGCATTTCAGCACTGGTGGTTTGCAGCACACCTTGTTGACCGGCATTGAGTATGAAGATTATGACTACAAGTCGATCATTCAGCGCTCCAGCGGTGCGGTCGGCGCCTACCCGATCGACATCTTCGATCCGGTCTACGGCCAGCCGCGTCCGGCACTGACGCGCACGCCAACCCACGACAAGGAAAACCTCAAGACTTACGCCGCGTTTGTACAGGATCAGGTCGCGTTGACCGAGCGTCTGAAGGTCTTGGCCGGCGCACGTTTTGAGCGTTTCGAGCACGACTATGAAACCTATGTGCCGGGCGGCAAAAACTGGCAGGCCAGTGACAACGCGGTGACCCCGCGCCTCGGCGTGACCTACGACCTGACCGAGACCCTGGCGATCTATGCCGACACGGCGCGCTCGTTCAAACCCAATACCGGCGCGAGTCGTACGGGCGGAGGCTTCGCACCGGAGAAGGGCAAGTCCTACGAAATGGGCATCAAGTGGGAAGCGCTGGACCATCAGTTGAGCGTGGATGCGGCGATCTACCAGATCGAAAAACGCAATGTGCTGACCACTGACCCGGTTGACTCGACCTTCAACGTCGCCGCCGGAGAAGTGCGCAGCCGTGGTTTCGACCTGAACGTCGCCGGCAACCTGACACCCGAGTGGCGAGTGATCGGCGGCTACGCCTACGTCGATGCCGAGGTGACCAAGGACAATGTGATCCGCTCTGGCACGCGCCTGATGAACATTCCGCAAAACAGCTTCAGCCTGCTCAACGTCTACGAGTTTCAGGACGGTGCGCTAAAAGGCCTTGGCCTGGGCACCGGACTCAAGTATGTCGACCAGCGTGCCGGGCAAACCGCCAATACCGCGTTCTCGATGGACAGTTACACCGTTGTCGACCTGCTCGGCTTCTACAAGGTCAACGAGAAAGTGCGGCTCAACCTTGACCTGAAAAACCTGTTTGACCGCGATTATGAAGAGGGCGCGTTCGGTAACGTCTACGCCTATCCAGGTTCACCAAGAACCGTGCAGGTGGGGATTTCCTACACCTTGTAAGCCGAGCTCGACGCTGCAACGGCAGCCCCTCACCCCAGCCCTCTCCCGGAGGGAGAGGGAGCCGACCGAGGCGTCTTGCGTTAAGCATCGACCTGAAAGATCGCGTCGATTACGCGGGCATCGGCGATGCTTGGCGGTATTGAATTCACCGGCGCTATTGCACATGGCGTTCATCGCCAATATCCCCCAATCGGTCACCTCTCCTCGGGGAGAGGGAACCGACCGAGGTGTCTTGCGTTATGCATCGACCTGAAAGATCGCGTCGATTACGCGGGCATCGGCAATGCTTGACGGTATTGGATTCACCGGCGCTATTGCACGTCGGCGTTCATCGCCAATATCCCCCAATCGGTCCCCTCTCCTGAGGGAGAGGGCTAGGGTGAGGGCGGCTGCTTCGGCACATGCCCGTTAGTGAGCGGGTGCTCGAACGCAGGATGCACGCGGCGCGCAATTTCCTGCTCAACAGCACGCGCTCGGTGGGCGAGGTGGCGCGATTGTGGTCGCTAGAGATTGTCCTTTTTGAGTTGACGGATAAACGCTTTTCAGCCGATTTATCCTGTTCCTGTGCGTCAGTAATCTGTACCCAACTTGAACGCAACAACAACTTCAAAAACTCAAAAGGGAAGCAAATCATGACCACTCCAACCTACAACCGCCTCAACAAAGACGACGCCATCGTGCTGCTGGTTGACCACCAGACCGGCCTGATTTCCCTGGTGCAGGACTTCTCGCCAAACGAGTTCAAGAACAACGTGCTGGCCCTGGCGGATCTGGCCAAGTTCTTCGAACTGCCAACCATCCTCACCACCAGTTTCGAACAAGGCCCGAACGGCCCGCTGGTACCGGAGTTGAAAGAGATGTTCCCGGACGCGCCGTACATCGCTCGTCCAGGTCAGATCAACGCCTGGGACAACGAAGACTTCGTCAAGGCGATCAAAGCCACTGGCCGCAAGCAGATCATCATTGCCGGTGTGGTAACGGATGTGTGTGTAGCGTTCCCGACCTTGTCGGCGCTGGCGGAAGGGTTCGACGTGTTTGTGGTAACTGATGCTTCCGGCACCTTCAACACCACTGTGCAACAAGCCGCGTGGAGTCGCATGACCCAGGCCGGTGCGCAGATGATGAACTGGTTCTCGGTGGCCTGTGAGCTGCACCGCGACTGGCGCAACGATATTGAAGGCTTGGGTAATCTGCTGTCGCAGCGGATTCCCAACTACCGCAACCTGATGAACAGCTACTCGGCGCTCACCGCTCAGCAGAAGTAAGCCTGCGCGATCCAAACGAAAGCCTGCCCTGAAAAGCAGGCTTTTGTCATTGTTAAGTCAAACCCCGGAATTCAACCGCGACACCACGGAGAGCGCGGATTATTCAAGAGAAGTTGCTCGATACGTTTTATAAAGTCGCTGGACCTCCGGATCATCCAGGCTTTCATACGTAATCCCTTCCTTGTCGAGTCCGTCCAGACCCTTTATCCCGCCAATCATTGCTGGCCATTCATCGCGGCTGGAGATATCGACGACGAAGGGGGTCAGATAACCATCCAAATGGCCTTTGAAAGGGTCTCGAATCTCGTCGGCGAGTGCTCGCAAGTAGTCGTCTTTATTGGTTCTCGACCAGTCGATAGCGAACCGGGTCCGATAGCACAACTCCATGTAGATGAGCAGGATTGTGCGGCCATTGCCATCCAAAAACGGGTGGGCGGACGCCAACTGGCCCATTACTTCGCCGGGGCGCTGACGAAAACGTTTTTTGTTTGCTGCGAGTTCAAAGGCGTATTCCACGGATCTTTTGATCAGGTCAGGACGTTCGAATATCGTGTGATGCGGATCATCTTTCGACCCTTTGAATACTGCGAGGTGGGGGACCAGTTCATTTCTGTCTTTTCCTGCCCACGGATAAAAACCGGAGAACAGGATTTCGTGGGTCTTGAGGACCGCTTTGTAGTCGATGGGTTTTTGCTTGGCGAGATAGGCAAGGGCATCTTCGATACTGGCTTCGAAGGAGAGATGCTCGGACTCTTTGACTTCAAGAGGGTCTTTCAGTTTGAGCGAGTTTTGAAGATAACCTTCAGTCTCGAAATCGCCGAAGGGGTCAAAAGTCATGCGCTAAGCTGCCTCTTGCAACGCCTTTTCTCTTGGAGGTAGCGTCCTTGAAGGGCCATGATTTCTGCTTTGTTGAGAACACCTTTACGTTTGAGATTGACGAGCAATTGCTCAATCCCATCCAGCTCGACAGCATCGCCTGCCAGACGAGTAATGGTCGCGGCCATGCAGCTCATGCTGTCACGCTCAGCGGTAACCTTATGCTTTTGGGCGAGTTTGCGGACTTCGCTCGCAACGCCGCCAGTGGCTGAACCCGTCATATGAACCCCTCGTTTTCTCTTCCGAAGCATAGCATGGCGCCGGCCCTGTAAATTTTCCAGCAGCGCCCGGCTGTCAGCGCGAACAAGTCCTTTTCCGGTTGATGGCGAACGCCTTTCAACCGATTTAACCCTTGTACCGCGTTACGCCTGCGCCCACTCATCACGAAACTGCAGCAGAAAATCGACAAACGCCCTGACCCGTTGCGGCACATAGCGGCCATGCGGGTAGAGCAAGGTGTAAGGTCGCGAGCGGCCGGCGTACGGCTCGAGCACCTCGACGAGGCTGCCGTCGGCCAGTTCTTTTTCGACAATGAATTTGTAGGTCTGAAAGACCCCGGCGCCATGCTTGGCCAGGGTCACGCCACCGAGCACATCATCAGAACAGGAGTAGCCGCCGTCGGAATACACTTCACGGTCGTGGCCGTTTTCCTCGAACAGCCAGGAGATCCGCCGTCCGCTGCTCGGCAGTTCGAACTGAATGCATTCGTGTTGCACCAGGTCTTCCAGCGTCTGCGGTGTGCCAGCCTTTTTCAGATAGTCGGGAGACGCGACCACCACCAGTTTTGCATCCTCCAACAGGCGCGCGACCATGGTCGAGTCCGGTTGGGCGCGGACGCGGATCGCCAGATCGTAGCCTTCGCCGACAAAGTCGATATTGCGGTTGCCCAAGTGGATGTCGACGGTGACGTCAGGGTAGAGCGCGCGGAATTTTGGTAGCAGCGGCAGGATGCGGTGATGGCCGTAAGTGGTGGGAAGGCTGATGCGCAACTGACCGGACGGTGAGGTCTGTGCGCCCATGACTTCTTGTTGCGCCTCGACCAATTGCGTCAGCGCCTGGCTGCACTGCAGGAAAAAGTTTCTACCGGCCTCGGTCAAGCGAATGCTGCGCGTGGTGCGGGCAAACAAGCGTGAACCCAATCTTTTTTCGAGGCGAAGAATTGACCGGCTCACGGCGGCCGGAGTTACACCGGCGAGCTGCGCGGCGGCGGTGAAACTGCCGGCTTCAGCGGCGAGGCAAAACAGTTCGATACTGCCCAATTGCAAGTCATCAAAATGGCGCTTCATGTGAGTACACCGAGGATCAACTGACGGTTCATTCTCAGGCTTATCTCATGAAGCGGCACCGCCGGTACACACCGACGGCGCTGCGGGGAGGTATCAATGGCCAGCGCTTTGACCACCATCGACATGGAGGATTTCGCCAGTGACGAAGTTCGCGCCGTCCAGGTACAGGATCGCCTGCACGATGTCATCGATCTCGCCCATATGCCCAACCGGGTGCAGGCTGCCGAGGGCGGCGTGAGTTTCTTCGCCGTGCATCGGCGTTTTGATGATGCCCGGTGATACCGCGTTGACCCGAATACCACGCTTGGCGTACTCGATGGCCAGAGACTTGGTCGCCGCGTTGATGCCACCCTTGGTCAGCGAAGCGAGCACCGACGGTACGCCGTCAATCGCGTGGTCGACCAGGCTGGTGGTGACGCTGACGATATGGCCGCTGGCGTTTTTCTCCATTTCGGCAATGGCCAATTGCGAGATGTGGAAAAAGCCGCTCATGTTGGTCGCCACGACCTGTGCGTAGTCTTCTTTGCTGTATTCGGTGAAGGGTTTGGCGACGAAGATCCCGGCGTTGTTGACCAGCGTATCGATACGGCCGAAATGTGCGACGGCTTCACGGATCACGCGCTCGGCGGTCTGCGGGTCGGCGATGTCACCGGCGACGGCGAGAATGTCCGGGTCAGTGGACGGTTTGATCGAGCGGGATGTCGCGACAACCTGATAGCCGCGCTCACGGAATCCCTTGACCAGGCCTGCGCCAATGCCTTGCGAGGCGCCGGTAATCACTACAACTTTCTTGGACGTGCTCATGATGTTTCCTCATGCAATCTGGATGGTTTGAATAAACGGATTTCGAAGGTCAGGCGTGAGCCGCAACCTGTGCTGCCTGACGTAACGCTTGCTCGTAATAAGCGACGGACTGGGAACCGGGGATGACCTGTTTGTCATCAAGAACCATGGCCGGAACCGAATCGATGCCGCGTTGCTGATAAAACCGTTCGAGTTCGCGCACTGCTTGGCTGAACTCAGCGGTGGCCAGAAGCTCTTGCGCACGCTGGCCATCGAGTCCGACTGCGCCTGCCAGTGTCACTAGCGTGGCGTGGTCATTCGGGTTCTTGCCGTCAGTGAAGTAGGCCTTGAGCAGCGCCTGCTTCAACTCACGCTGACGTCCTTGTGTGGCGGCCCAGAACAGCAGTCGATGGGCGTCGAAGGTGTTGTGGAAATGGCTGCGTTTTTCCAGGTCGAAGTGAAAACCGATCTGCTCGCCGCGTTCGATGATCATCGCGTTACGGTCCGCCACTTGCTCGGCGCTGCGTCCGTATTTGCGCATCATGTGCTCGATGGCGTGTTCACCTTCGGCGGGCATGTCGGGGTTCAGTTCGAACGGTTTGTAGGTCAGCTCCACGTCGACTTCGCCTGCCAGGTTGCGGATCGCTTGCTCCAGAGCGGTGGCGCCCAACGCGCACCAAGGGCAAACGACATCCGAGACGAAATCGATTTTCACGGTCCGGCTCATGACTGCGAGTCCGACAGCTGCTGGCGATACTCGGTGGTGGTGATGCCGGCATAACCCCAGTTATCGGTGTCGACTTCTTCGATCACGATGTGGGTGAGTTTCGGATCCTTGTGCAGCACCCGCTCCATCGTTTCGGTGATTTCCTTGATGACCTGGGCTTTCTGCTCCCGGGTCACGCCGTCACGGGTGATACGTACGCTGATGAAAGGCATTTGGGGTATCTCCAGTCGCTGGCCCGTCGGAGTGATGGGCGGCTGTTGGAGAGGACTTTAAGAGGCAGGCGGGAATTGATAAATGGGGCTTGAGGTACATCATTTGTGATGTGGTGTATCAAATGGCTGCGTGCGGTGAAGTGCGCAAGAAGTTGCGCAGTACCTGGCCTGTTTTCATCCGGGAAAGTCTGTGCAGGCCTTATGAACCGGGGCTTTCAGCCAAGTGCGCAACTTCTTGCACACCACTGCGCAAAAAGTTGCGCACTTTTATTTGTTTAATCTCGTTTATTCAAAGGTCGGCGTACGGGTCGTTTGTTTAAGGCGCTGAAGAATAATGGTTTTGTGATAGCTGGCATGGAGTTTGACAGCTCAAGCCTGCCCGGACAGGCAATGGTGCCTGTCCGGTTGTGTGTTTTAAGCAAGGAGAGCATCCCATGGCAACACCAGCGTACATGTCGGTTACCGGCGAAAAACAAGGTCTGATCACTGCCGGCGCGTTCACCGCCGATTCCGTTGGCAACACCTTTCAGGAAGGTCATGAAGACCAGGTCATGGTGCAGGCTTTCACCCACGACGTGATCATCCCGCGTGACCCACAATCCGGTCAGCCAACCGGTCAGCGCGTGCACAAGCCAGTGGTCATCACCAAGGTCTACGACAAGGCTTCGCCTCTGCTGCAAGCTGCGCTGACTTCCGGCGAGCGCATGAGCGAAATCGTTATCCAGTGGTACCGCACTTCGGCGCAAGGCACCCAAGAGCACTACTACACCACCAAACTGGAAGACGCGATCATCGTCGCCATCAACAACAAAATGCACAACTGCCAGGATCCAGGCAACGCGCATTTCACCCACCTGGAAGAAGTGCAGTTCACCTACCGCAAAATCACCTGGACCCACGAAGTTTCCGGTACTTCGGGTTCCGATGACTGGCGTGCTCCAGTCGTTTAATCACGGCTGATGGTTGTACCGCCCCGGCTGGCATCGCTGGTCGGGGCGCACTCACTTTTAAAGAATTTATCGCGTCAGATTCTTGTAATCTGAGGCGCGTCGCAGCACTGCGCGAGGGACAAGGGAATGTTCTCACCGGCCAACCAGCCTCATTTCAATCTGACCGTCGATGGCGTCGACAGCGATTTCCAAGTGCTGTCGTTTACCGGTCGTGAGGCACTCAACACGCCATTCGAATTCGAGCTGGAACTGGTCAGCGAAAAGGCCTCGATCAACCTCGAAAGCGTGCTGCACAAACTGGCGTTTCTCCAGCTGTCACCAACCGGTACGGGCATTCACGGGCTGGTCTACAGCATCGCCCAAGGCGAGGCGGGCAAGCGCCTGACCCGCTACAAGATTTCCCTGCGCCCGCAACTGGCCTACCTCGCGCACCGGGTCAATCAGCGCATCTTCCAGCAGATGACCGTGCAGCAGATCATCAGCCAGGTGCTGGAAGAACACGGCATCCTCGCCAGCGATTACCACTTCCAGCTCAGCGCGATTTACCCCCAGCGTATTTACTGCGTGCAGTACGACGAGTCGGACCTGGATTTCATCCAGCGCCTGTGTGAAGAGGAGGGCATTCACTACCACTTCCAGCACACGTCCAGCGGCCACAAACTGACCTTCGGCGATGACCAGACGGTGTTCCCGAAACTCGCGCCAGTGGCCTATCAGCAGGACTCCGGACTGGTCGCCGACAAACCGGTGGTCAAGCGTTTCGGCTTGCGTCTGGCCACCCGCACCAGTCGCACCACGCGGCGCGATTACGACTTCGTCAAACCGAAGATCGAGCTGGAAAGCGACGCCAAAAGCAGCGCCCAGCCGGACCTCGAAGACTACGACTACCCGGGCCGTTTCGTCGATCGCGAGCGCGGTAAACACCTGGCCAATCGCGCGCTGGAACGCCATCGCAGCGACTATCGTCTGGCCGAGGGCAACAGCGATCAGCCGATCCTGGTCAGCGGGCATTTCCTTGCCCTGACCGACCACGCCAATCCGACCTGGAATGACTTGTGGCTGCTCACCGAAATCTTCCACGAAGGCAAGCAGCCGCAAGTGCTCGAAGAGTCGGTGACCAGCGACACCACCGATCTCAAGGACGATTTCCACCAAGGCTACCGCAACCGCTTCAGCGCGATCCCGTGGGACGTGCCGTACCGTCCGCCGCTCGATCACCCGAAACCGAAAGTCCTCGGCACGCAAAGTGCGGTGGTCTGCGGCCCTGAAGGCGAAGAGATCTACTGCGACCAGTACGGCCGGGTGAAAGTGCAGTTCTTCTGGGACCGCGAAGGCAAACACGACGACATGACCAGTTGCTGGATGCGCGTCGCGTCGAGTTGGGCCGCGGAAACCTTCGGTTCGATCAACATTCCACGGGTCGGCATGGAGGTGTTGATCACCTTCCTCGAAGGCGATCCCGACCAGCCGCTGATCACCGGTTGCCTGTACCACGGCGCGAATCTGCCGCCCTACAAACTGCCGGACTTCAAGACTCTGGCCACGGTCAAGAGCAAGGAATACAAGGGCAGCCGCGCCAACGAATTACGCATCGACGATACCACCAGCGAGATCAGCATCGCGTTGCGCAGCGACCACGGCGCGAGTGCGATCAACCTCGGTTATCTGACGCATCCACGCCCGAGCGGTGGCCAGCCGCGCGGCGAAGGGTTCGAATTAAGAACCGACCGCCACGGTGCGGTGCGTGCGGGTGCGGGTCTTTTGATCACCACTGAGCCGCGTCCGAACGAATCCAAGCACCACAAAGACTTGCCGGAAACCGCTGAACGCCTCGCGACGGCCAGTGATCAGCAGGACGGATTCGCCGTTCAAGCCAAAGAGCTTCAGGCCCAGGAAGCCGGCGATCAGGACGACGTTGCCAAAGCGCTGCACGCCCAGCACCAAGGCGTACTCGGCAGCGGCCCCGCCAACCTCACCGCCAACGAATTCCCCGAGTTCACCGAACCGCATCTGGTCCTCGCCAGCCCGGCCGGCATCGCCCTGACCACGCCACGCTCCAGCCACATTGCCACCGGCGAACACCTGGCCCTGAGCAGCACCGGCCACACCAGCCTGTCGATCGGCAAACGCCTGCTGGCCAGCGCCAGTCGCGGCATGCGCCTGTTCGTGCAGAGCATGGGCTGGCGGCTGGTCGCAGCGTCCGGCGACATCGATGTGCGAGCGCTGAAGGACAGCATCAACCTGCTGGCCAAACTCAACATCACCGCCAATGCCGACCGCATCACCATCACCGCGAAAACCGAACTGGTGATCCAGGGCGGCGGCAGCGCCACCACCTACAACGCCGGCGGCATCACCCACGCCACCAGCGGCCCGTACACCGCGCACGCGGCGAACTTCGCCTACACCGGGGCGAAAAGTCTCGCCGGGGTGTTCCCGGAACCGCCGAAACCGGGCAAAGGCAATCTGGAATTGTTCAACCAGTACGCCGGGCGTCAGGGCATCAAGGAAGGCGATTACGAAGTCATCGATGCACTGGGCAAAAGCATCAAGGGCAAGCTCGATGGCAAAGGTTTTGCCAGCGTCGCCGGTGCCGCACCGGGGCCGGCGCGTGTGCTGTTCGGCAAGGATCCGGCGGACACCTGGAGCGATGGTAGTTACATCGGTAAGCCGGAATGGCCGTTGAATCCGCCGGGTGCCGAAGACGTGCCGAGCCAAGTGCAGGCGATGGTCGCGCAGGTGTTGCCGAGCAAGAGTTGGGACATGTTGGAGAAGGGCAAGGACATGGCGCAAACAGGGATGAGTGCGATGCAGACGGCGCAAGGCGCGATGCAAACGGCGCAGCAGGTGAAAGGTGTGGTGCAGGGCGGGGCGGCCGGGTTGCCGAAATTGGCGAGTGCGGCGTTGCCGAGTGCTTCGGGTCTTCTTGGAGCGGCGAGCAAGGCGGGCAAATTGCCGAGTCTGCCAGCGCCGACGATTTCGAAATCTGTTGTTAAAACTCCAAGCCTCCTGACCGGAGAAGTACTGTCATGACTGAAGCAGCCGGTGCGCAAAAACGTGAACCACAGGTCGCCGTTGTACCGTTGAACACTCTGGATGTGCAGGATGTCGGGCGCGGTGCGGCTCGATTTGATGCCTGGCTGCGATCTATCAGTGGCGATGTGGTTACGCTGGATCGTATCAAGGGTGTAGCTGGAGCCCTGCCTGTTGTCGGCAACATCATGGCGCTGGTTGATGCGCTTGGCGATATCGTGACCCTCACCAAAAGTAAGCAGCGCGAACTGCTCGACTGGGTGAGCCTGGGCATCAACCTGATTGGTGTCTTGCCCGCGCCTCCCACGATGGCTGCAGCGCGCATGAGCTTGCGTCCGACCCTGTTTCTTGTTCGTCAGGAACTGCGCAACAGCGTCAAAATGCTGTTGGGCGATTCAATGATTGAAGTATTGGTCGGTCATTTGAATGCAACCATCGTCGGCACGATTGATGACTTCGTCAAACAAGCCCAAGGAAAGCTTTCCGGGATACTCGCTGACGCTGGAAAACTGGGCGAAAGCGCGGTCAGCGAAATTGCCAAAGGGCTTGAGGCCGTCGTCAACGGCAAGCTTGACGCGAAAGGCGATGCACGCGCGGCCAGTCAGAAAATCACCACGGCGGGCAATCAACTGCTCAGTGATCCTAAAGCGGCCATCGGGAACATTTTTGGTGCCGCCTTCAGTGCTTACAAAGCAGTAGGTAAGGGTGTCGCCAACAGTGCAGCCAGGAATCTGCTTCCGGATCAAGCCAAGAAGCTGGTGTTGACGCATACCGGAACCTTGCGAGCCATGGGGCCTGAGATAAAAACCCAACTGAGCAAGTTGGGGGATCCAGGTACACGTCATTCGATCGGCTGGTTATTGCAAATGCTCAGCGGTGCTGTTTTGACGTGGCGCAAGCGCCGTGGGCATGGTCAGAGCGCGAGCGTCAAACCCAATGCGACCAGCAAGGCACAACGCAAGGCCGGGGAAGGTCGATTAGAGGCCTCCAGTCATCAAGCACCGGCCAAAGGTGCAGCCAATCCAAACAAGAACGTCGCTTGTACGGGGACCTGCCACAGTATTAGTTTTTCGCTGGGCTCAGAGCTACTTCGTCATATCGACTTCAGTCTGCCCGGTGCCTTTCCAATCGAGTGGTCGAGAACCTATAACTCTCGACTGGATGCCTATGACCAAGGCTCATTGGGTGCACGCTGGGTAACCGAACTGAGCACACGCTTCGATTGCCGAGAAGAGGGTCTGGTCTTTTTTGGCTCCGATGGCAGAAGCCACGACTACCCACTCCCCAAGGTCGGACTGTTTCACTATGACCCTATAGAGAACGTCACGCTGATCCGCAGCAGAGAAGATCAGTTGCTGTTATGCCACGGCTTTGAGCGCAAGGAAACCTACGTCCGTCATGGTCGGCGCTATCTGTTGGCTGGCGTTGTACTTCGTAACGGTGCCGGGATCATGCTTCATTACGAGCATCGTCACGGTGACGAATCGATCCTGTCGGACTTGATGACTTATCAGGACGAAGTCACTCAAGTGCTTTCGCATCTGGGCACGTTAATTGATGATCACGGACGTCTCACCGGTTTGTGGGAGATCAAGGATGGCGTGCCTCAGCGTCAACTGTGCAGTTATCAATACGACACCTTCGGCAATCTGATTCTGGCCCAGGATGAAAATGGAGCCGCTTGGTCGTATCAGTACGAGCATCACTTGATCACTCGCTATACCGATCGAACCGCCCGGGGCATGAACATCGAATGGCAGGGGCGTGGCGCCGACGCAAAGGCTATTCGGGAATGGGCGGACGATGGCAGCTTCGATACGCGTCTTGAGTGGGATGACAATATTCGTTTGACCTATGTGACGGACGCGTATGGCAACGAGACCTGGCATTACTACGACATCCTTGGCTATACCTATCGCATCCGTCATCCGGATGAGCGCTCTGAATGGTTCTTTCGTGACGACGCCAAAAATCTGGTTCGTCATGTTCATACAGATGGAAGTACCGATCGCTTCAGCTACGACGCCCGCGGGAACATGGTTGAACACATCCGCCCGGATGACAGCGTCGAGTACTACGCGTTTGACGACCATGATCAACTGATCAAAATCAGTGACGCAGAAGGTGGTCAGTGGCAAAGAGGGTATGACGACCGCGGCAACCTTGTTGAGGCGATAGATCCTTTAGGCAACAAGACGGAGTACGCCTATAACAAGGCCGGACTGCCAATTGCCATCAAAGATGCCAACGGCAATGAAAAAGCGATCGAATACAACGAGGCCGGCCAACTGACCAAGTACGTTGACTGTTCTGGCAAGGCCAGCGCATGGGCGTACGATGCGCGTGGCCAGATGATCTGCTTCACTGACGCCGCCGGACAAAGCACTGAATACGAATACAGAAATGGTCAGCTGGTGCTGATCAAACATCCTGACAAAACGGAAGAGCGTTTTGAGCGGGACGCAGAGGGGCGACTGCTGGCGCACGTTGATGCATTGGGGCAATGCACGACTTGGAGTTATACCGCGGCCGGGTTCGTCAGTGAGCGTGTAGATGCCGCCGAGCAGAGCCTGCGTTACAGCTGGGACCGTTTGGGTCGTCTGGTTGCCTTGGAGAACGAGAACGAACAACGCGCCCACTTTCACTACGATCCGCTTGGCCGCTTGTTGGAGGAGAGGGGGTTCGACGGACGCACGACTCGCTATCAATACAATCCTGAAACCGGGCGCCTGGATAGCAAGTTCAATGGCCAGCGTGTCATCAAGTTCAACTTCGACTCCATGGGGCGCCTGACTGATCGTCATGCAAATCTGGGCGGTGAGTCTCAAAGTGAAGCGTATGCCTATGACGGAAATGGTCGTCTGGTCATGGCCAGCAACGGCAACAGTCGCCTGAACTGGTTTCATGATCCTGCCGGCAATCTTATTCGTGAACACCAGCACTATCTGGATCTCGACAAGCCTCTTGTCGCTGTCTGGAAACATGAATACGACGTTCTCAATCTACGCATAGCGACGGTTCGCCCAGACGGGCACAAGGTGAGCTGGTTGACCTACGGAAGTGGCCACCTTCTGGGGTTACGACTGGACGATCATGATCTGATTGCATACGAGCGCGACGATCTGCACCGTGAAGTGGCACGCCATCAAGGTAATCGGCTACTACAAACCCAGAAGTGGGACCCGGCTGGGCGGCTTCAGGAGCAACTGCTGGGGCACTCTGACGACAAATCGACTCTACTCAAGCGCGAGTATAAGTACGATGCAGTGGGCCAGTTGACCGAGATTAACGACACTCGACGGGGCCCATTGGCGTACCGCTACGACCCGGTTGGCCGTCTCATCAGTGCCGTCAGCCGACTGGGCACCGAAACATTTGCATTCGATCCGGCCAGTAATCTGTTGGATGACGCGGTTACGCAGGTTCGAAGACCGCTTGATCAGGACACGCCGCGCAGCAAGTTGCTCGATAACCTCCTGCGTGAATACGCCGGTACTCACTATGAGTACGACGAGCGTGGCAATCTTATCCAGCGATGGCACAACGGAAGTTACAGCCGTATGCGCTGGGATCTGTTTGATCGAATGGTGAATTTCGACGATGCACGTTTGAGTGTCGATTTCGCTTATGACGCGTTGGGCCGGCGCCTGTACAAAAACTCCAATGCTCACTACAAGGAGCGTCCAGAGGCAGGGTCTCAGTGGAATCACAACGAACATGCTCGTAAACAAAGAGAGTTAGGCTGCGGTTTCACGTTATTTGGCTGGGACGGAGATAACCTGGCGTGGGAAAGCAGTCCTGCTCAAGCAGATGACGGAACGGGGAGAACGGTTCATTACGTTTTTGAGCCAGGCACTTACATTCCGGTAGCCCAGGCTGTTTCCAACGGCTCGATACAACTGTCAGGACTGCCCGATTATGTTGGCGACTACACGCTCGACGACGATCCCTTGTGGAATCACCAACCGACTGTACAAAGTTTCGATGCGATTGCCTGGTACCAGTGCGATCGTATGGGGACACCATTAGAACTCACTGATGAGAACGGTGAGATTGCCTGGAGTGCTCACTACAAGGCATGGGGAGAGGTTCGTGAGCAACGTTCCGCTCGAGCACAGCAGTTGGGGTTGGCCAACCCGATACGTTTCCAGGGGCAGTACCACGATGTCGAGACCGGCCTGCATTACAACCGCCATCGCTACTATGACCCTGGTGTCGGTCGATTCATAAGCAAGGACCCGGTAGGTTATGCAGGTGGTTTGAACACCTACGCTTACGCGCCTAACCCCACAGGCTGGATTGACCCTCTAGGCTTGACGAATACCCCAGACGGTACGGGGAAAACCGTTCCGATGAACAATCTGGGTATTCCCGACAAGAGTCAATTTGCTCCAAAACCTGGCATTACAAAGCCTTACGCTCGAAGTTCGGCGTGTGGGCCTACTACGGCGCAAACCGCCTCGGTACAGGGCCTACCTTGTGTGGTGTGTGGAACCGTGGCGCCTAAAATGGTTGCTGATCACAAAGATGCCTTGGTGGTGGAGTATTATCGAACGGGCACTAACGATGTGACGCATCAGTCCTCGTTGTTGGCTGTGCAGTCACACTGCCCCGTCTGCTCAAAAAAACAGGGTGGGCATGCATCATCGTATTCAAAATGTATGAAAACCAAGCTGGGGATCTGATTTATGCAAAAGGCTGACGCTGTTTATCCGGACCAGGCGCAAACAGAAATCTGTAGCAAGTATGGAATGCCTGTGCAACCGCCCGAAGAGATGGTCGCGATCGCTATTGACTCGCTTGGCAAGTCGCCGATTTATGGCACAAGAGTTCAATTGCCGGAAGACGGCAATATCAGCTGGTTTATTCACTGTGGTGAGTTCTCTGACGCGGATGACTTCTACAAGCCTGTCCATGTTCACCACCTGAGTGAAATGTTGCCTCAGGTTGTGAATTATCTTTGTCTGCCCACTGGCGCAAAATTCATCATCGATACAGCCGACTATGAAGATGTCTGGATGGCTGAGTAAGGAGTATTGAAGCCGGTTCACCACCGGTTTCGCGTTTGATTGATCCCGTGGATCAATTGGAATATCAGCGGCTTGGTCAAAGGAGTGACAACATGAAAGACGCCATTCGCTTGGGCGACTCCACCACTCACGGTGGCAAGGTCCTCGAAGCCTTCTCCCGGACTGACCTCAATGGCAAGCCGATTGCCGGTGTCGGTCACAAGGTCAGTTGCCCGTTGTGCAAAGGGATATTCCCGATTGCCGAGGGCAGCAGCACCTACACCGTCGATGGCACGCCCATCGCGCTCGATGGCATGAAAACCGCCTGTGGCGCTGCGCTGATTGCCAGTGGCCCGAAGGGTGCGGTCGTCAGCTGAGTGCTGTAATGCCGCTGACGGAGAGCCAGCGGCGTGGCGTTTGACCTTAGTGAAGAAATGTAATTTGAATGCAGTGGGCGGTAGCGGCTGCGGAGGAAGGCAATGACGTCAGGGTTTTCAAGCGAACTCAGAACTCTCTCCGCCAGAGATTTACAAC
This sequence comes from Pseudomonas sp. Mb7, assembly GCF_054790525.1. Lineage (NCBI taxonomy): Bacteria > Pseudomonadati > Pseudomonadota > Gammaproteobacteria > Pseudomonadales > Pseudomonadaceae > Pseudomonas > Pseudomonas sp. Mb7. The sequence goes on along the minus strand of NZ_CP186501.1, from coordinate 2,930,409 downwards.
GTTATCCCTCAACTGTAATTCAAGGGAGGGCAGCATCACGTCACCGTCACACTTGGACTCCCGTTCAAGTGTGACGGTGACAAAAGCAAAGCCCAGGGACGAAATGGCGAAGTGTTGACGTGAGGTCAATACCAGAATCTGGAAGCGAGCCTGCCCGCGGAATTGGCGCATGCGCACCTGCCGGCCACGGCTTCTCAAGCCAGCAACTGCGCGATCCATTCAGCCTGTCGCGTGATCTCTCGTACCTTCGCCTCGGGCAAAGCCTGCTGCGCCCGGGCGAACTGACCGAGGGTCTTTTGCTTTTCGTTCAGTATGCGTTGCCACTTGGCCAGAAACTCCGGACTGCGTGCCTGCATCTGTAGCGGGCCGAAGTACAGTTCTTGACCGGTGTAGGTCACTGGTTCAGCGCGTTCGGCCACGATGATTTCGTAGTCGAAGCGGTTCTCCCGCAGCAGCTCTTCGCTGAGGATGCGGTAGCCGTTTTCCATCAGCCATTGGCGCAACGGTTGCTCGCCGCCGTTGGGTTGCAGGATCAGACGTTCCTCGCCGCTGAGGTGGGCCTTGCCGTTGTCGAGGATGTCACGGATGGTTTCACCGCCCATGCCGCAGATGCTGACGGCGGTGATGCCGTCGTCGGGTTTGATCGCCGCCAGACCATCCGCCCGGCGCACGCTGATGCGCTGCTGCAGATCATTCTCGCGCACGGTGCGTTCAGCCGCTTGGAACGGCGTCGCCGCAACCTCGCCAGCCACCGCCGCAGTGATCAAACCACGACGCATCAGCGCCACCGGCAGATAGCCGTGATCCGAGCCGATATCCGCCAGTCGCGCACCGGCAGGTACGTGGGCAGCCACCCGCTCGAGGCGCATGGACAATGTCTGTTCGTTCAACGGCAACCCCTTGATGGCAGGCAAAGGGGTGCGACTCTGGCGAGCAACGCCGGGCCTGTCAAATCCCGGCGACGGAATTCAATGGCCCATTGGCCGCGCTTAATGGCCAATGGGCGCTGAGGTTTAGCCGGCCAACGTTGCGTTATCGATCACGAAACGATACTTCACGTCACCCTTGAGCATGCGCTCGTAGGCGTCGTTGATCTGGTCGGCGCGGATCAGTTCGATGTCGGAAACGATGCCGTGCTCGGCGCAGAAATCCAGCATCTCCTGGGTTTCCGGGATGCCGCCGATCATCGAACCGGCAATCGTGCGGCGCTTCATGATCAGATTGAACACGTTCGGCGAAGGGTGCGAGGTGGCCGGCGCACCCACCAGCGTCAACGCACCATCTCGCTTGAGCAGCACGAGGAATGCATCGAGATCGTGCGGCGCGGCGACTGTGTTGAGGATCAAGTCGAAACTCTTGGCGTGGGCGGCCATTTCTTCGGCATTGCGCGACACCACCACTTCATCGGCACCCAGCGCTTTGGCCGCTTCGCGTTTGGATTCGGAGGTGGTGAACGCCACAACGTGGGCGCCCAGGGCGTGGGCCAGTTTGATGCCCATGTGGCCAAGGCCGCCGATGCCGACCACACCGACTTTTTTGCCCGGGCCAGCGTTCCAGTGGCGCAACGGCGAGTAGGTGGTGATGCCGGCACACAGCAGCGGTGCGACGGCGGCCAGTTGCGCTTCGGGATGACGGATGCGCAGCACGTAGCGTTCATGCACGACGATGTTTTGCGAGTAGCCGCCCAGCGTCCAGCCCGGTGCATCCGGGGTCGGGAAGTTGTAGGTGCCGATCATGCCGTCGCAGTAGTTTTCCAGCCCGCTTTCGCAGTCATCGCAATGTTTGCAGCTGTCGACGATGCAACCGACGCCGACCAGATCACCGACCTTGAAATCCGCGACGTGCGCGCCGACAGCCGAAACACGACCGACAATTTCGTGCCCCGGTACGCACGGGAACTGCGTACCGGCCCATTCCGCCCGTACCTGGTGCAGGTCGGAATGGCAGATGCCACAGAACGCGATGTCGATCTGCACATCATGGGCGGCCGGCGCGCGGCGGTTGATCTGCATCGGCTCAAGGGGTTTGTCGCCAGCGTGGGCACCATAGGCTTGAACAAGCATGGGAACATCCTCAATCGGTTTGTCGTAAGGCATTGTTGCTTGTTCAGCGCTGCGGGCAGTAGTGCATTCCTGTGCAATCCTTGCCTGATCCTGTGCGTCGTTGTGACATTGCGCGGACAGACGCTCGTGGCGTTTGCAGGTAATCTCCCGGTTCACTGACGACAACAAAATCAAAACAGGAGTCATTGATGCAACCAATCCGTCTCGGTCTGGTGGGCTACGGCAAGATCGCCCAGGATCAACACGTCCCGGCGATCAACGCCAATCCCGCTTTCCACTTGGTCTCCGTCGCCACTCAAGGCAAACCCTGCGCGGGCGTGGAGAACTTCCAGTCCTTGAGCGAGTTGCTGGAAAACGGTCCGCCGGTGGATGCGATTGCCTTCTGCACGCCGCCGCAAGGTCGTTTTGCGCTGGTGCAGCAAGCACTGGCCGCCGGCAAACACGTGCTGGTGGAAAAACCGCCGTGCGCCACCTTGGGCGAGGCGCTGGCGCTGGTCGATCAGGCTGCCGGGCAGGGCGTCAGCGCCTTGTTTGCCTGGCACTCACGCTACGCGCCCGGCATCGAAGCTGCCCGCGACTGGCTCGCCTCGCGTACCCTGCAAAGCGTGCAGATCGACTGGAAAGAAGACGTGCGCAAATGGCACCCTGGTCAGGCCTGGATCTGGCAACCCGGCGGCCTCGGCGTATTCGATCCGGGCATCAATGCCTTGTCGATCGTCACTCATTTGCTGGCGCTGCCGTTGTTTGTCGAATCGGCTGAACTGCGCGTACCGAGCAACTGCCAGTCGCCAATTGCCGCGTCGATCAAAATGTCCGACCCGCGCCGCCTCGATGTGCGCGCGGAATTTGATTTTGACCATGGGCACGATGAGCTGTGGAGCATCGAGGTGCGTTGCGCTGAAGGCGTGTTGCGCCTGGATAACGGCGGCGCGCTGTTGAGCATCGACGGTGTGCGCCAAGCAGTGTCGGAGGAGGGTGAGTACGCAGCGGTGTATCGGCATTTTCAGCAGTTGATTGGCGACAAGGCCAGTGACCTGGATGTGCAGCCGTTGCGCTTGGTGGCGGACAGTTTCTTTGTCGGCAGTCGGGTGTTGGTTGAGGCGTTTTACGACTAGTGCACCTTCAGCGCTCACCGCTACACACAACGAAAAAAGCCTGCCCTGAAAAGCAGGCTTTTCGTTTGTGGCGTGACCGTCAATGCGACGAAACATACTCCGACGCTGTGGTCGGCAATGGCAGTGCATACGTTGCCTTCATCCATTCAATCTCTGCCTGTGGCGTCCTGCCGAAGAAGCGTTTGAACTCACGACTGAATTGCGAAGCACTTTCATAGCCAACGTTGAAGGCGGCTGCCGAGGCACTCATGGCCTGGCGCAACATCAACAGGCGCGCCTGATGCAAACGCGTCGACTTCAAATACTGCATGGGTGAGGTGTCGGTCACGCTGCGAAAGTGCAGGTGGAAGTTCGGCACGCTCATGCTCGCTTCATGGGCCAGTTGCTCGACGTCGAGTCGCTGCTGATAACAACTATGGATCTTGCGGATCGCACGGGTCACTTTGCCGAAATGTCCCTGTCGGTTGAGCGCGGCGCGCATGGAGCCACCTTGCTCACCGGTCAGGATGCGGTAATAGATTTCCCGCAGCAGGGACGGCCCGAGGATTTGCGCTTCGCCGGCAACGCTCATCGCTTCCAGAAAACGCAGGGTGGTTGCCCGCAGTGAAGCGTCCATCGGCGAGGCATACATACCTTTGGGCGGGGCATCGCTTGGGCCATGCACGTCATCCACTTGCAGCATCAACTCGCTGGCCAACTGGAAATCGAGGTGCATGTAGATCGCGAGCATCGGCTCGGCCTCAGTGGCATCGGCCTCCATGGTGAAGGGGATCGGCACCGAGACCACCAGATAGTGCTGGGCGTCATAGACGTAGGTGTCCTCTCCCAGATAGCCGCGTTTGCGGCCCTGGCAGAGAATCACGATGCCGGGGTCATACAGCACCGGGGTGCGCGTCAGGGGGCGATTCGAACGCAGGAAGCGCACGCCTTCGAGGGCGCTGAGATTGTAGCCTTCGATCGGTGCGAGGGCTTTCATGAGCTGCACCATGCGCGCGGTGCCTGCATCGACCTGCGTCATCACATCCTCTCTCAATGATCGGTGGACCGGCTCAGCGCTTCCCATTGGTCAATCTCGCTGGCTGCATTTTTCAGTTTGTCACGGACCAGACGCAAGGCGTCACTGCCCAATAGCAAGTGGGCCGGTGGTGTCGGGCTGGCGATGATCTGCAGCATCGCTTGGGCAGCCTTTTGCGGGTCGCCGAGTTGCTTGCCGCTTTTCTCTTCGCGGGCTTTGCGGATCGGATCGAAACTGGCGTCATAGTCGGCAATGCTGCGCGCGGTGCGTTGCATCGAACGGCCCGCCCAATCCGTGCGGAACGAACCCGGTGCGACGGCAGTGACGAAGATGTTGAACGGCTGCAGCTCCTTGCTCAGGGTATCGGAGATCCCTTCGAGCGCAAATTTGCTACCGCAGTAGTAAGCGATGCCCGGCATGGTAATGGTGCCACCCATGGAGGTGATATTGAGGATGTGCCCCGCACGACGCTGGCGAAAGAAGGGCAGAAACGCTTTGATCACCGCCACCGCGCCGAACACGTTGACGTCGAATTGACGATGCATGTCTTGCAGCGGTGATTCTTCGCAAATGCCTTCGTGGCCATATCCGGCGTTGTTGACCAAAACGTCGACGGGACCGTGAGTGGCTTCGACTTGCGCAACGACGCTGTCGATACGCTCGAAATCAGTGACGTCCAGCACCACCCCGTAAGCGTTGTCCGGGGACAGTGCCTGGAAGTTTTTCAGGTCGGTTTCATTGCGCACAGTGCCGATGACACGGTGGCCCGTGGCAATGGCTTCTTTGGCCAGCGCATGGCCGAAACCGCTGCTGACGCCGGTGATGAACAGGGTTTTAGCGTGAGTCATGTCGAGCTCCCATTGGGTCAGGTCTGAGTCCATGGTAGCGATCAGCAAACGGGGCACCTATGCCGGTTTATCTTCGAGCATTGCCTATTCCTATCGGGCGCTCTTGATGTTGAAAAAAAACGGCGGCAACGCAGCTACGCTCGCTCACCGTCGAACTTGCAGATCAGTGCCGTCAGAAACGCGCCAACCTATAGGGCTCGCCACTCGGCAATGCCGTTGCCGGAAAGGCGGACAGGCCCGCCATTCGCACCACCATCTCCGCCGTCACCGCCGCCTGCGTCAGCCCCAGATGCTGATGCCCAAAAGCAAGCAACACCTTGCCCCCACACACCTGATCAATCACCGGTAATGAATCGGGCAATGACGGTCGAAAACCCATCCACGGCGTCGCTGCTTCAGCATTCAGATCCTGGCGAAACAAACCCTGACTCAACCGGTGCAATTGCCACGCACGCTCCATGCTGGGTGGTTTCTCCAGTCCGGCGAATTCAACCGTGCCGGCCAGGCGCAACCCTTCGGACATTGGCGTCATGATGAATTTGCGCTCCAGCGAGGTCACGGGGAAGGGCAGTCGGTCGTGTTCCTGCGGCAGCATCAGGTGATAGCCGCGCTCGGTGTCCAGTGGGACTTTTTTGCCGGTGAGGGCGGCGGTGAGTTTTGCTGAATGTGCGCCGCAGGCGATCAGGACGCGGCTTGCAGTCAGGCCGCCATTGCCAGTGGTCAGCGTAACCCCGTGCTCCTGCACGTAGCCGCCCTGAACCTGTTGCTGGACAAAACTCACGCCGCTGGCCTTGGCCGCTTCGACCAGTTCGCACACCACGCGGAAGGGATCGATAAAGTGCCCGGTGCGTGGAAAGAACAAACCGCCCTGGATCTGTTCACTGAGTTGCGGCGCGGTTTCGCGGATGGCGCCGGCCTGCCAGTAATCGACCGGTACCTGCTGCTGATGCAGGCGAGCCTGTAATGCCTGGATGGCCTGACGCGATTCGGGGCATTCGAACACCAGCAGCGAACCATCGATCTTCAGCAAGTCCGGCCTCTGGATGTCGGCGAGCAAGCGCTGCCAGGCGTCCAGGCTGTTTTCATTGAGCGCGCGCAAACCCGCCACGGTGTTCTGAAAAGGCGTCGGGCGCAGATTCAGCAGCAGGCGGGTGAACCATGGCAGGGCGCGCGGCAGGTATTTCCAGTCCAGACGCAACGGCCCCATCGGGTCCATCAGCATGGCCGGCAGGCGCTTGAGGATGGACACGTCGGCAATTGGAAACACCTGCTCGGTCGCCAGATGCCCGGCGTTGCCGAACGAGGCGCCGTGGCCGGGTTGCTGCTGATCGATCACGACCACGCGCAACCCTTGGCGAGCCAGACGCAGCGCGCAGGCGACGCCGATGATGCCGGCGCCGACCACGGCGATGTCGTGGGAGCCGTTATTCGCCATGGTGCTGCGCTTCCCTTTGGCCATCGAGCAGACGGCGCAATTGCAGCGGATTGGCCTGTTTCAGTGCAGTAGGCAGCAAGCTGTCCGGGAAGTCCTGATAGCAGACCGGGCGCAGGAAACGCAGGATCGCCGCGGTACCGACCGAAGTCGTGCGGGCGTTGGAGGTGGCCGGGAAAGGCCCGCCATGCACCATCGCGTCACACACCTCGACGCCGGTTGGCCAGCCGTTGACCAGCAACCGGCCGGCCTTGCGCTCCAACGTCGGCAGTAATGCACGCGCCTGTTGCAGGTCTTGGTCATCCAGATGCAGTGTCGCGGTCAATTGGCCCTCCAGATGTTCGGTCACCTGGCGAATTTCCGCTTCACTGCCGCATTGCACGATCAGCGCCGCCGCACCGAACGCTTCGGCTTGCAGGCGCTGATCGGCGAGAAAGTCTGCGGCTTCGGTCACGAATACATGGGCCTGGCATTGATTCGGGCCGTTGGCGCTCAAACCAACACCTGTGATGTTCGCACTGGCATTTTCGGCCAGCGCATTCACGGCAGACTCGTAAGCACTGAAGATGCCGGGTGTCAGCATCGTCTGCGCGGGGCTGCGTTGAATCAGCTCGGCGGTGGCGGCGATGAACTTGTCCAACGCGGGTCCTTTCAAGGCAATCACCAAGCCCGGATTGGTGCAAAACTGGCCCGCGCCCAATGTTAGCGAAGCCACAAACCCTTCAGCCAACGCCTGCGTGCGATTGCCCAGCGCCGCCGGAAACAGCAGCACCGGATTGATCGAACTCATTTCCGCGTACACCGGAATCGGCTCGGGCCGCGCTTGCGCCGCTTGCATCAGCGCCAGACCACCGCTACGCGAGCCGGTGAAACCCACTGCTTTAATCCGTGGATCCGTGACCAGCGCAATGCCCACTTCGCGGCCGGAACCGTACAGCAACGAGAACACGCCTTCCGGCAAACCACAGGTTTTTACCGCTCGAGCGACTGCGCGGCCGACCAGTTCGCTGGTGCCGGGATGCGCACTGTGCGCCTTGACGATCACCGGGCAACCGGCGGCCAGCGCCGATGCGGTGTCACCGCCGGCCACGGAGAACGCCAGGGGGAAATTGCTCGCGCCAAACACCGCGACCGGCCCCAGCGCGATCTGCCGTTGACGCAGATCGGCGCGCGGCAACGGCTGGCGTTGCGGCTGCGCGCTATCGACACGCACATCCAGCCATTCACCGGCGCGGACCGTGCGAGCGAACATTCTCAGTTGTTGGCAAGTACGCCCGCGTTCACCTAGCAGACGCGCGTGCGGCAGGCCGGTTTCGGCGTGGGCACGGTCGATCAGTTCATCTCCGAGGCCTTCGATTTCTTCGGCAATGCATTGCAGGAATTCAGCGCGGACATTCAGGGTTGTCTCGCGATAAACATCGAACGCTGCCCAGGCCAGCGCGCAGGCCTGTTCGACATGCTCGGCCGCTCCACCGGCGTACGCCGGTTCCAGCGTTTCATTCGTAGCCGGATTGATCCCGCGAATGGCGCTGCGATTGCCGGCAATCATGTGTTGCCCGATCAGCATGTGGCCCGTCAAAGTCATGGTGTCTTCCTGATAAAAAGAGGGAGGCCTGCCGCGAATCACAAGGCTTCGCGGCAGGTGAGGGGGACGTGATCAGGCGAAGTTCTGTTCCGCCGACCAGTTCTCGTACCAGTGACGGAACAGCGAATACTGCTTCTCGGCATACCGCCGCTGCGAGTCGCTCAACGCATCGGTTTCGTTGAAGTGCAGGGTGTATTCCTTGTCGCCGTTGAGCACCATCAGGTGTTTGTAATACAGCACCAGGTCGCAGCCTTCATCGAACGACGACAGCACCGCCAGCGCCGATTCCAGTTCCCGCGCCTGACGCCGGGCCTTGGCGTCACCTTTGGCCGCTTGCTTGCTCAGGGCGACCAGTTGCAGCACCTCGCGGGGCAGGGCGTTGCCGATGCCGGTGATGGCGCCGGTGGCGTTGCAGTTGACGAAACCGTGCACCACTTGCGTGTCGACACCGACCATCAGGGTCACATCATCGTCCTTGGAGGTGATGTTTTCGGCGGCGTAACGCAGGTCGGCGCCACCGCCGAATTCCTTGAAGCCGATCAGGTTCGGGTGCTCGCGGCGCAGTTCGAAGAACAGATCCGCGCGGGTGGCAAAGCCGTAGTAAGGGCTGTTGTAGATCACCGCCGGCAAATTTGGCGCGGCTTGCAGAATCGCGGCGAAATGGGCCTTTTGCGCGGTGACCGAAGCGCCGCGAGACAGCACGCGGGGAATCACCATCAAACCCTGCGCGCCGACTTTCGCCGCATGGGCCGCGTGGGAAACCGCTTCGCGTGAGTTCACCGCGCCAGTGCCCACGATCGTCGGAATACCCGCCGCGACCAGACGCGCCACGCCTTCCTGACGCTCGGCCTCGGTCAGCAGCGGCCAGTCGCCCATCGAACCGCAATAAACCACGGCGCTCATGCCGATGTCGATCAGCTCGCGACCCTTGGCCACCAGCGCGTCGAAGTCCGGTTTGCGCTGGGCGGTGCACGGTGTCATCAGGGCCGGCATGCAACCGGTGAAGATGTTGTCGCTCATTGTTTTAACTCCTTGGCACATCATTCAAATTGAGGTGAAAAGTCAGCGTGGCGGTTCAGATGCCCCACGCGAACGGGTCTGCTTCGTCGATCAGCAAGGTGCTGTCGGCGGTCATGTAGGCGCGGCCGGTGATGTACGGGCGGATGCGTTCGCCTTGCCATTCGAAGCGACCTTCGAACTGGCTGCCGGTGATGCTTGCCTGCACCCAGGTTGCGCCGGGTTGCAGCTTGTCGTCGGCGGCCAGACAGGCGAGTTTGGCGCTGGTGCCGGTGCCGCACGGGGAGCGGTCGTAGGCTTTGCCGGGGCACATGACGAAGTTGCGGCTGTCGGCCTGATCGTCATCGGCGAACAGTTCGATGTGATCGATCACCGCGCCGTCCTCGCCGTAAATGCCTTGGTCTTCGAGGGCCTTGAGCATCGCCCAGGTGTACGCCGTGAGGTGTTCGACGTTGTCCATGGTCAGCGTCTGGCCGTGCTCGGAAACGAGGAAGAACCAGTTGCCGCCATAGGCGATGTCGCCCAATACGCGGCCGAACCCCGGCACATCCACCGACACTTGTTTGCGATGGCGATAAGCGGGGACGTTGCCCAGGGTGACGGTTCCGTCGTCATGCAACGTGGCGCTGACCGGGCCGACCGGGGTGTCGATTTTGTGCTCGCCCGGTTCGATTTGCCCCAGGTACTGCAGCGAGTTGATCAGGCCGATGGTGCCGTGGCCGCACATGCCGAGGTAGCCGGCGTTGTTGAAGAAGATCACCCCGCAAGTGGCGTCCGCCGAGACCGGTTCGCAATACAACGCGCCGACCAGCACATCATTGCCGCGCGGTTCCAGCAGGCAGGCGCGGCGCCATTGATCATGTTGAGTGCGCAGCGCATCGCGCTTCTCGACCATGCTGTTGCCGGGCAGCTCGGGGAAGCCTTTCATCACCAGGCGCGTCGGTTCACCGCCGGTGTGGGAATCAATCACGTGTACTCGTTTCATGAACATGTCCCGTTGGATGATTTCAGTAGGCGCCGGCAGGGCGCGCAGAGACGGTCGAGGCGGGGGAAGCGATTTCGCTGTCCTCGTCGTCCTCTTCCAGGCGCAGCAGATGCGCCGGTACACCGGTCGCCGCGCCCCAGTAGTAAATGCCGGTGGCACACGCCGCGACGACAAGGGTGTCGAATGGATGGGCAAGGATGCCGAGGCCACCGAAGGTGCCGAGTTTCGACAGCACGATGGTCACCGCGTAGAAGGCGATCAGCCACGCCGAGGAACGCACTTGGCTGGCCAGATTCAGGTGAGCGGTTGGCACAAATCGACCGCAGAGCAGGTAGACCACGAACATCAGGATCTGCAGGCCGAGCAGCCACGACACGGTGCTCCAGCCCGACCAGTAGACGATCAGCGCGGCGATGATGAACGACACCGGCCCGAGCACGCCCATGCACTTGACCCGGAACGGCCGTGGCATGTCCGGCGCATTGCGGCGCAGCGCAGCCACCGACACCGGCGCCACGGCGTAGCTCAACACCAGCGCAGCGGAGACCACGTTGATCAGCGCCTCCCACGACGGGAACGGCAAGGTCCAGAACACCGACAGGGCGAAGGTCAGCCACAGCGCCGGGCGCGGGATGCCGGACTTTTCATCGATGTGGGTGAAGACCTTGAAGAAGGTCCCGGTCTGCGCCCAGCCATAGATCACTCGCGGGGTCGCGTTCATGTAGATGTTGCCGCAGCCGCTCGGCGAGATCACCGCATCGGCGACCACCAGATACGCCAGCCAGCCCACGCCCAGCGCCAGTGCGATGTCGCGATACGGCAGGGCAAATTCCTTGCTGATTCCGGCCCAGCCGTTGGCGAGCATTTCCGTCGGGATGCTGCCGAGAAAGGCCATTTGCAGCAGCACGTAAATCAGTGTCGACAGCAGCACCGAGAGGATCAACGCAATGGGAATGGTGCGCTGCGGATTCTTCACTTCACTGGCCACCGAGATGATCGGCGTCAGGCCCAGATACGCGAAAATGATGCCACCCGCCGACACGGCCATCTCGACGCCGGACAGGCCAAACGGGGCAAAGCCTTGCACCTCGAAGTTGGCCGGTTTGAAGAAGGTGAACAGCACCCCGATCACCAGCAGCGGCACGATGAACTTGAACACGCTGACCAGATTATTGGCCTTGGCGAAGGTCTTCACGCTGCGGTAGTTGAGCAGGAAGAACACGCACAACAGCCCGAACTGCACCAGCCAGCCGAGAATCGTCGGATCGCCGGTGCCAGCTTTGGACAGGCCGGGAAACCACGCCGCTGCGTATTGGCGCGAAGCGACCACTTCGATGGCGACCAGACTGGAAAACGCAATCAGGGTGATGAAACCCATTAAGTAGCCGAGCAGCGGCCCATGGGAGTAAACCGGATAACGCACCACGCCGCCGGCGCGCGGTAATGCGGCGCCCAGTTCGCAGTAAACGATGCCCAGCAACAACACGGCGAAGCCGCCCAGCAGCCAGGAAAAAATCCCCGCCGGGCCGGCAATGGCGGACACATGACTGGCCGCGAACAACCAGCCGGAACCGAAGATCGCCCCCAGCCCGATAAATGTGAGGTCGATCAGTGAAAGCTGTTTTTTGAACTTGCCTTGGCCTGACATGGCATCGCCTTCTTGTGAGTTATTGGATAGGCAGTTGTGTCACTGGGACGGCCAGACTTTGAACTCATCGACCTCGCGGCGATTGATGTTTTTTGCTGGCTTCGATGACGAAATCAGCACAATGACGCCGATAAAACATGGCCCTCGACACGCCGCGAACGATGCTGCAATCTGCGGGCGAACGGCGCATGGCGGGCATTTGGTCTGTCCACGTTACGAGGGGAATCTTTGATGCAGCAGGCGTTTTCGATCCTGGCTCAAGGCATGAATGGCCAGCGTCCGCAGACACTGGAGGAACTCTTGGCCGGCGCGGCGCTGTTGTTGCCGATGCTTGATGTGATCCCCAATGCGGCGATTTTCATCAAGGATGTGCAGGCCCGTTACGTGCTTGCCAACCGCACGCTGGTGCAGCGCTGTGGCTTGAAGGATTTGCGTCCGTTACTGGGCAAGACCAGCGCGCAGGTGTTTCCGGCGCAACTCGGGCCGGGCTACACAGAGCAGGATCGCAAGGTGCTGGAGGAGGGTTTTGTGCTGGAGGATCAGCTCGAACTGCATCTGTACGGCAGCCGCGAACCGGGGTGGTGCCTGACGCACAAGCAGCCACTGTATAACCGTGACGGGGTGATTATCGGTCTGGCGGGGATTTCGGTGGACCTGCAATCGGCCAGTGAAACCCACCCGGCATTCGAGCGGCTGGCGGCTGTCGATGAGCATATTCGCGGGAATTTCAATCGCCGTGTGACCCTCGGTGAACTGACCCGCATCGCCGGCATTTCCGTGGCGCAACTGGAGCGTTACTGCAAACGGGTATTCCACCTGACGCCACGGCAGATGATCCAGAAAGTACGCCTGGAACACGCGCATCGATTGCTGCACACCGACCTGCCGATAACGGACGTGGCGCTGCAATGCGGCTACACCGATCACAGCGCGTTCACGCGCCAGTTCAAGGCGTCGACCGGGTTTACGCCACGCGAGTATCGGCAGGCCACTTCACCCTGATCAAGTGGCCATTGAAGATCAATGCAGGCGCTGCCGAACCTTCGGCAACTCCTGCGTCGGCCTGGGCCGACCTGCGGCGCTTGTCAGGAAAATCCTACAGGAGTACAAATGTACTCCATGACGAACCTGACTCCCCGCCGTACTGCCATTCTGACTTTTATCCGCGATCGAATCGCCGAACACGGTCAGCCCCCAAGCCTCGCTGAAATCAGCGAGGCTTTTGGTTTTGCCTCGCGCAGCGTGGCGCGCAAGCATGTGCTTGCGCTCACCGAAGCCGGGTTTATCGAGGTCAATCCGCATCAGGCCCGGGGCATTCGCCTGCTCGGGCAGCCGGCACGCCCGGAATTGCTCGACATCCCCGTGCTCGGCCGCGTCGCTGCCGGTGCGCCGATTGGCGCCGATGCCGACATCCATAGCCGCTTGCTGCTCGACCCGGCGCTGTTCTCCCGCACGCCCGATTACATGCTGCGGGTGCAGGGCGATTCGATGATCGAGGACGGCATTCTCGACGGCGATCTGGTCGGCGTGAAGCGCAATCCCGAGGCGCTCAACGGCCAGATCGTCGTAGCGCGCCTCGACGGTGAAGTCACCATCAAACGCTTCGAACGGCTGGGCGATGCCGTGCGCCTGTTGCCGCGCAACCCGGCGTATCAGCCGATTGTCGTGCGTGACGATCAGGATCTGGCCATCGAAGGGGTGTTTTGCGGTCTGGTGAGGCAAGGCTGATGGGCGCCGTCGTTGCGTTGGATACGCTGTTCAATGGCGGCCAGGTCTGGAAAGGCCGCCCTGCGCCACCGGCCGCCAGCCCGCAGCCGACCGGCCACGCCGCGCTGGACGCGGCACTGCCCAGCGGTGGCTGGCCGGAAGCGGCGTTGAGCGAAATCCTCCTGGCCGGTCCCGGTGTCGGCGAACTGCAGCTAGTCTGGCCGACGCTGGCGCGGTTGTCGGCGGCGGGCGAGCGCATCGTGCTGGTGGCGCCGCCGTTCGTGCCGTACCCGCAGGCGTGGGCAAGCGCCGGGGTCGATCTGCGCCAGTTGTCGGTGATCCAGGCCACCGAGCGCGATGCCTTGTGGGCGGCGGAACAATGTTTACGTTCGGGCAGTTGCGGCGCGGTGCTGTGCTGGCCGCACAAGGCTGATGATCGCGCGTTGCGCCGTTTGCAGGTGGCGGCGGAAACCGGTCAGACCCTGGCGTTTGCCTGGCGGCCGTTGAGCGAAGCGATCAACCCGTCACCGGCGGCGTTACGCATTGCCATCGACGCCAGACCTGCACAGTTGCGCGTACTCAAGTGCCGTGGCGGGCTGGCGCGTACGGCACCGATTGCCTTTGCTGTGGGGCACTGAGGTCACCATGCGCTGGGTGTGTATCCTGTTTCCGCAATTGGCCCTGGACGCCGTGCTGCGTCAGCGGCCCGATCCCGATGAACCGTTGGTGCTGCTTAACGGCCCGGCCCAGCGCCGGGTGTTGCAAGCGGTCAATCCGGCGGCGCGCAAGCTTGGTTTGCGCGCAGGCCAGTCGATGACCGCCGCCCAGGCCATGAGCAAAGGCTTTGCCACGGCTGATTACGAGGCCGCCGAGGTCGAACACTGGCAGCAGTTTCTCGCCGCGTGGGCCTACCGTTTCAGCTCGCAGGTCAGCGTGCATTACCCGCGCACCGTGGTGTTCGAGATCGAATCGAGCCTGGGTCTGTTCGGTTCGTGGGCGCAGTTCGAAGCACGACTGCGCCGGGAACTGACTGATCTGGGTTTCCGCCATCGCATCGTCGCGGCACCGAATCCCGTGGCGGCGCGGGTGCTGGCCAACGCCTATGACGGCTTGGTGGTGCCGGACGGCGAGGCCTTGCAGCATCATCTCGGTCAGTTGCCCGTCGACCGCGTCGGTCTGGAACCCGCAGTGGCCACGGCGTTATCACGTATGGGCCTGCGCAATCTCAGTCAGGTGCAGAGCCTGCCGCGTCAGGCGCTGGCCCGGCGCTTCGAAGCGCAGATGCTCAAGCATCTCGACACGCTGTTCGGCGCGCGGCCATTGGCGCTGGCGTTTTACCTGCCGCCGGATCGTTTCGACGTACGCATCGAACTGAATTTCGACGTGCAGTCCCATCAGGCACTGTTGTTCCCGTTACGCCGTTTGACCGGCGATCTGTCGGCGTTCCTCTGCGGGCGTGACAGCGGCGTGCAGCGTTTCGATCTGCACCTGGAACACGCCGGGCTGCCGGACAGCATCATCAAGGTCGGCCTGCTCAGCGCCGAACGTGATCCGGCGATGCTCTTCGAACTGGCCCGTGGCCGGCTGGAACAAGTGCAAGTCGAGGCGCCCGTGCGCGGCTTTCGTCTGCGCGCCGAGGACCTGCCGAGTTTCGTGCCGCAGTTTCAGCAACTGTTCGACGACCGTCCGCAGCAGACCTTGCCGTGGGAGCAGTTGCGCGAACGCCTGCGTGCGCGCTTGGGCGATGACGCGGTGCAGGGGTTGCGTTTTCAGGCCGATCATCGTCCCGAGTGCGCGTGGCAGCACGGCGTTGATAAACAACGCTGCGCAGGCTTGCCGAACGTGCATCGTCCGGGCTGGTTGCTCGGCGAGCCACAAAGCGTGGCGGAAGGTTCGGCGCGGATTCTCATGGGCCCGGAGCGCATCGAATCCGGCTGGTGGGACGGTGACGACGTGCGCCGTGATTATTACCTGATCCAGAATCGCGCCGGACAGCAGGGCTGGGCTTATCGGGCGGTGGGTGAGGGCGGTCCGCTGTGGCTGCAAGGCTGGTTTGCATGAACGACGGTTATGCCGAACTGCACTGCCTGTCGAACTTCAGTTTTCAGCGCGGTGCGTCCAGTGCGCTGGAACTGTTCCAGCGCGCAAAAAAGCACGGCTATCAGGCACTGGCGATCACCGATGAGTGCACGCTGGCCGGAATCGTTCGGGCCTGGCAAGCGGCGAAATCGGTGGAGCTACCGCTGGTCATCGGCAGCGAAGTGCGTATCGAAAACGGCCCGAAACTGGTGCTGCTGGTGGAGAGTCTGGCGGGCTATCAAGCGCTGTGCGGCCTGATCACCCGCGCCCGACGACGCACGCAGAAGGGCCAGTATCAGGTGCTGCGCGAAGACTTCGCCGAGCCGTTGCCGGGGTTGCTGGTGTTGTGGGTGCCGGACTCGCTTGATGACGTGGAGGAGGGTCGATGGCTGCAGCAGACCTTTGGCGAACGGTTGTGGCTGGCGGTGCAATTGCATCGTGGCCAGGACGATCAGCAGCGGTTGGCGGCGATGTTGGGGCTGGCCGCCGAGTTGCAGATTCCTGCCGTGGCCAGCGGCGATGTGCACATGCATGCCCGTGGCCGGCGTGCCTTGCAGGACACCATGACTGCGATCCGTCATCACGTGCCGGTGGCCGAGGCGGGGTTACGCCTGCATCCCAATGGCGAACGGCATTTACGCAGTGTCGAAGTGTTGCGCGAGTTGTATCCGCAGGCTCTGCTGGATGAGTCGATGAGCCTGGCCCGGCGCTGCACCTTCGACCTGGGCGAGTTGCGTTATCAGTATCCGAAAGAACTGGTGCCGGAGGGGCACAGCGCCAGTTCCTGGCTACGGCATCTGACCGAAGAGGGCATCGCCTGGCGCTGGCCACAGGGGCCGCAAGGCAAAGTGCTCAAGCAGATCGACGATGAACTGAAGCTGATCGCCGAACTCGGTTACGAAAGCTACTTTCTCACCGTGCACGATGTGGTGCACTTCGCCCGCGAGCAGAAGATTCTGTGTCAGGGCCGTGGTTCGGCAGCCAACTCGGCGGTGTGTTTTGCCTTGGGCATCACCGAAATCGACCCGGATCGCACCACGCTGCTGTTCGAACGCTTCATGTCCAAGGAGCGCAACGAGCCGCCGGACATCGACGTCGATTTCGAGCACGAGCGCCGCGAAGAAGTCCTGCAATACGTGTTTCGCCGTTACGGCCGTGGTCGTGCGGCGCTGACGGCGGTGGTCAGCACCTACCACGCTGCCGGCGCAGTACGCGACGTGGCCAAGGCCTTGGGCCTGCCGCCGGATCAGATCAACGCACTGGCTGATTGCTGCGGCCACTGGAGCGATGAAACACCGCCGGTCGCGCGTTTGCTCGAAGGCGGTTTCGACCCGGACAGCCCGGTGCTGCGCCGGGTGCTGAGTCTGACCGGGCAGTTGATCGGCTTCCCCCGGCACCTGTCGCAGCATCCCGGCGGCTTTGTGATTTCCGAGCAGCCGCTGGACACGCTGGTGCCGGTGGAAAACGCCGCCATGGCCGAGCGCACGATCATTCAGTGGGACAAGGATGACCTCGATGCAGTCGGCCTGCTCAAGGTGGATATTCTCGCCCTCGGCATGCTCAGCGCGATTCGCCGCTGCTTCGACCTGCTGCGCCACCATCGCAATCTGGATCTGAGCCTGGCGACGATTCCAGCCGAAGACAAACCGACCTACGACATGATCAGCCGCGCCGACACCATCGGCGTGTTCCAGATCGAGTCGCGGGCGCAGATGTCGATGCTGCCGCGCCTGAGACCGGCGAAGTTCTACGATCTGGTGATTGAGGTGGCCATCGTCCGCCCGGGACCGATTCAGGGCGGGATGGTGCATCCGTATCTGCGTCGCCGGAACAAGGAAGAAGAGGAAACCTACCCGTCACCAGAGCTCAAGGTTGTTCTGGAAAGAACCCTCGGCGTGCCGCTGTTTCAGGAACAGGTGATGCAGATCGCCATCGTCGCCGCCGATTACAGCCCTGGCGAGGCTGATCAGTTGCGTCGCTCGATGGCTGCGTGGAAACGCCACGGCGGACTGGAACCGCACAAGGAACGCCTCGCCGCCGGCATGAAGAAGAACGGCTACACGCCGGAGTTCGCCGCGCAGATTTTCGAACAGATCAAAGGCTTCGGCAGCTACGGTTTTCCCGAGTCCCACGCCGCCAGTTTTGCCTTGCTGACTTACGCCAGTTGCTGGCTCAAGTGCCACGAACCGGCGGCGTTCGCCTGCGCGTTGATCAATAGCTGGCCAATGGGCTTCTACAGCCCGGACCAGATCCTCCAGGATGCGCGCCGGCATCAGTTGCAGATCCGCCCGGTCGACGTGCGCGCCAGTGACTGGGATTGCAGCCTGGAAACCACCACGACGGTGCAACCGGCGATTCGCATGGGTCTGCGGATGATCAAGGGCTTTCGCGAGGACGATGCCCGGCGCATCGAAGCGGCGCGCGCGCGCGGGGCATTTGCCGATGTCGCCGACCTGGGCGAGCGGGCGGCGCTCGACAGTCGGGCGCAGGCGTTGCTCGCCGATTCCGGGGCGTTGCGTGGCCTGGCCGGACATCGGCATCGGGCGCGCTGGGAAGTCGCCGGGGTGCAGAAACAGTTGGGTCTGTTTGCCGGGTTGCCGAGTCAGGAGGAGCCGGAGGTGGTACTACCCAAACCCAGCGTTGGCGAGGATCTGCACGCCGATTACAGCACCGTCGGCACCACGTTGGGGCCGCATCCGCTGGCACTGTTGCGCGGCGAACTCAAAGCCCGGCGCTGCCGCAGTTCGCAGGAGTTGCTTGAAGTCGAACATGGCCGACCGGTGAGCATCGCCGGGCTGGTGACGGGACGGCAACGACCGGGCACCGCCAGTGGTGTGACCTTCGTCACCCTGGAAGACGAATTCGGCAACGTCAACGTGGTGGTCTGGCGTGATCTGGCCGAGCGTCAGCGGCAAGTACTGGTCGGTTCGCAATTGCTCAAGGTCGATGGCCGCTGGGAGCGCGAAGGCGAAGTGCGCCACCTGATCGCCGGCCGCCTGAGCGACCTCAGCTCGCTGCTCAATGGCATCCGCGTGCAGAGCCGCGATTTCCATTAGCGCGCCCTGATCTGATCGTTCCCACGCTCTGCGTGGTAACGCCTCCCGTGACGCTCCGCGTCACAGCGGACGCGGAGCGTCCGTGGCTGCATTCCCACGCAGAGCGTGGGAACGATCAAGTCCGGAACAGCCAATTCACTGGCGTCAAAAAAACCTGTCACGAATGATGGCACTTTGTCATAATGCCGCCCCTTTTCAGCTCCCGCTGCGCATTGTCGTGCCGGGACATCCCCGTTTTTCAAAGGAATACTCAGTGAGAATGATCTCCCGGATGCTGGTCTCAGGCGTCGCGATTGCTGTGCTTGGCACGATGGCTGGCACACTCTCAGGTTGCGCGACCGAAAGCTCGCGCGCCTTGCCGGTGGCCAAGGTTGAAAGCGCCTCCCAGGTCTGGACCGGCGTTCGCGTGCCAATGGCCGTGGGCAAGTTCGACAACCGTTCCAGCTATATGCGCGGGATTTTCTCCGACGGCGTCGATCGTCTCGGCGGTCAGGCCAAGACCATCCTGATCACCCATTTGCAGCAGACCAACCGCTTCAGCGTGCTGGATCGCGACAACATGGGCGAAATCCAGCAGGAAGCGGCGATCAAGGGCCAGGCTCAGCGTCTGAAAGGTGCTGATTACGTGGTGACCGGCGACGTCACCGAGTTCGGCCGCAAAGAGACCGGCGATCACCAACTGTTCGGCATCCTCGGCCGTGGCAAGACTCAGGTGGCCTACGCCAAGGTCAACCTGAATATCGTCAATATCAGTACCTCCGAAGTGGTCTATTCGACCCAGGGCGCCGGCGAATACGCCTTGTCCAACCGCGAAATCATCGGTTTCGGCGGCACCGCTGCCTACGACTCCACCCTCAACGGCAAAGTACTGGATCTGGCCATGCGCGAGGCGATCAATCGTCTGGTCGATGGCATGAACGCCGGTGCCTGGAAACCGGGCAACTGATCGACGCCCATTGCAAGGAGCAACACCCATGAATCTGACTTTGTCGCGCGCGCTGATGGCGCTGACGCTGGCCGCCAGCGCCTTGTTGGCCGGTTGTGCCTCCGGCCCGCAAACCCTGTACCAGTGGGAAGGTTACGAGCCCCAGGTCTACGAATACTTCAAAGGCGAAGAGCCGAAAGAAGCCCAGGCCGAAGCGCTGGAACGTGACCTGCAGAAAATCCGCTCCACCGGCAAGGCTGTACCGCCGGGTTACCACGCGCACCTTGGCCTGCTCTATCTGAGCATGGGCAAGGACGACCAGATGGTGCAGCAGTTCAAAACCGAGAAAACCCTGTTCCCCGAGTCTGGGACGTACATGGATTTCCTGCTCAAAAACGCCAAGACCGGAGACGCGAAATGATCGCGCGCACCTTGAAACTGCTGGCCGCCGGTCTGGCCCTGATCGTGCTGGGTGGCTGCGTTGCGCCCAAGACCGTGGATTACTCGGCCTACAAACAGGCGCGGCCGAAAACCATTCTGGTGCTGCCTCCGCTGAACACTTCGCCGGATGTGAAGGCGTCCTACAGCCTGTTGTCGCAGGTGACCTTCCCACTGGCCGAAGCCGGTTACTACGTGCTGCCGATTGCGCTGGTTGATGAGACGTTCCGCCAGAATGGTCTGAGCACCCCGGACGACATCCATCAGGCACCGCCAGGCAAACTGAAGGAAATCTTCGGTGCGGACGCTGCGCTGTACATCACCGTGACCGAATACGGTACGCGCTACATGGTGATCAGCAGCGAAACGGCAGTGACCGCGACGGCGAAACTGGTCGACCTGAAAAGTGGCACGACGCTGTGGACCGGTTCGGCCCGGGCGTCGAGCGAAGAGGGCGGCAATAGCAATGCCGGCGGTATCGTCGGCATGCTGATCTCGGCGGCAGTGAAGCAGATCATCAACAGCTCCACCGATGCCGGCTACCCGATTGCCGGTGTGGCGAGCAATCGTCTGCTCTCGGCCGGACACCGGGCAGGCCTGCTATACGGCCCGCGCTCGCCGAAGTACGGCACTGACTGAACCCAGTAAGATCTTTCCCACGCACTGCGTGGGAAAGATCAAATGTACGCGTGAGCCTGCTCACCGCCCCCTCCCGGCACATGTGTCCTGCTTGCAACGAGCAGGCAGGTAGCGCGACGCCGCCTCGATGGGTGATCCGCACTCAACGTGCAATCAAGACCCTGCATCTCGAAGCCGAAGGCTATATCCTGCGTGGCACTCAGTTGCTCGACGTTAAAGGAGTGCCCAAATGACCGAAAAGAAACCGGAAACCACGGTCGACCGCGTCTACCAAGGGGTTTACGAGGCGATCAGCAAGCGTTCGTTGCGCCCGGGGATGAAACTGGGTGAGGCCTCGCTAGCCGAATTATTCAATGTCAGCCGCACGTCGGTGCGCGCGGCATTGAAGCAATTGGAGGCCGATGGACTGGTCACCACCGAGCCGAATAAAGGGGCATCGGTGTCGCTGCCGAGCAATGAAGAGCTCCGCTCGCTGTTTGAAACCCGCCGGCTGATCGAGATCGGCATCGTTACCGAACTGTGCCGGCGCAAGGACAGCGCGGCGATGCAGGATTTGCGCGAACACCTGCTGCTGGAAGATGAAGCCCACGCGGCGGGAGATCACGAACGGCTGATCCATCTGCTCGGTGAGTTCCACATCAAACTGGCGTGCAGCCTGAATAACCCGGTGCTGCTCGACTGGTTCCAGAAACTGATCTCCCGCGCTTCGCTGTACGCTGCAGCGCTGGACGACGACAGCCATGAAGTCTGCCGCGACAACGAACACCTGCGCCTGATCGAATACATCGAGGCCGGCAATCAGAGCGCCGCCATCGAGCTGACCTGCACGCATCTGAACGGCATCGAGAAGGCCATTCTCGACGCCGCCGCCAAAATGAAAACCGGCTACCATCCGCTCAAGCACCTGATCGGGGTT
This sequence comes from Pseudomonas sp. Mb7, assembly GCF_054790525.1. NCBI lineage: Bacteria > Pseudomonadati > Pseudomonadota > Gammaproteobacteria > Pseudomonadales > Pseudomonadaceae > Pseudomonas > Pseudomonas sp. Mb7. Next base: position 2,908,941 of record NZ_CP186501.1, on the reverse strand, counting down.
TAGGTTCCGGGAGGGGATGAAATCGGCTATATATCATATGAAACCAATGCGACTGGAGGCGCTCGAAACAGACGGGCGTCGCGTCGTTATGGCGTCGCGATTTATCGGGCAATCACCACAGGACACTGAGTCAGTCGATGCAGTTTTTATCCGATAGCCATGGTTGTGACGGCTGGAAAGGCGAAATGGCCGGGCGCATCAGTGCGTTCGACTGGAGCCATACTGAACTCGGTCCGCTGAACAGCTGGCCGGCCAGCCTGTGCAGCGCGGTGCAACTGATGCTGGCGTCGCCGCTGCCGATGGTCATGCTCTGGGGCTATGCCGGGTACATGATCTACAACGATGCCTATTCGAAATTTGCCGGTGGTCGGCACCCGTATCTACTCGGTGCGCCGGTGGAGCTGGGCTGGCCGGAAGTCGCCGATTTCAACCGGCATGTGGTCGATACCTGCCTGGCCGGCGGCACCTTGTCGTTTCGCAATAAAGAGTTGGTGCTGTTGCGCGATGGCGTCCCCGAAGACGTCTGGATGGACCTGTATTACAGCCCGGTGGCCAATGATGACGGCAAGCCGGCCGGAGTGATGGCGATGGTGGTGGAAACCACCGAGTTCATGCACTCCGAACGCCGGCGGCAGGAAGCCGAAAGTGCTTACCGCGCCGACAACGAGCGGGTGCGTCTGGCGTTGAATGCCGGGGCCTTGCTCGGCTCGTTTGTCTGGGACGTGAAAAACAACACGTTGTCGGCAGACGAGCGATTCGCCCGCACGTTCTCCTATCCGCCGGATCAGGATCTTAGCGACCTCCCGCAGGACATCGCCGAGTCGCGCATCCATCCCGATGACGCCGCCTGGGTGCAGGAGCGGGTCGTCCATTCCGTGCAGACCGGTGAACCGTATAACGCCGAATATCGCGTGCGGCGCAGTGACGGCAGTTATTCCTGGGTGTTGGCCAGTGGCGCCTGTGAGTTCGACGAACACGGTGCGCCGTTGCGCTTCCCCGGCGTCCTGATCGACATTCATGAACGCAAGATTGCCGAAGAATCCCTGCTCAAATTTACCCGCAACCTCGAACAGCGCGTAGGCGAAGAAGTCGAGGCGCGGCTGGCGGCTGAAGAGCAGTTGCGCCAGTCACAGAAGCTCGAAGCGATTGGTGGTCTGACCGGCGGCGTCGCCCACGATTTCAATAATCTGTTGCAAGTGATCGCCGGCAATCTGCATCTGCTCGCGCGCCATGAACCGAACAATGCCAACGTGCAGCGCCGCGTCAGCGCCTCGCTGGCAGCGGTCGAACGCGGCGCCAAGCTGTCCTCGCAATTGCTTGCGTTCGCCCGGCGCCAGCCTTTGTCGCCGGCGGTGTGCAACCCGCAGCAGATTTTCGAAGGTGTCGGCGAATTGCTGCAGCGAGCGCTGGGTGAAACCATTCAGATCGACGTGCAACTGCCGCAAAAGCCGTGGCACATCAACGTCGACCGCAACCAGTTGGAAAACGCCATTCTCAACCTGGCGATCAATGCTCGCGATGCGATGAAGGGCGAGGGCACCATTGCGCTCAGCGCTGCTAACGTGCGGCTCGAACGCGAGTTCTGTGCCGGTAAAGGCATCGTTCCCGGTGAGTTTGTCCGCGTCGCGGTCAGTGACTCCGGCGCCGGCATCCCGCCAGAGATTCTCGAGCAAGTGTTTGAGCCGTTCTTCACCACCAAGGCTGACGGTCAGGGCACCGGGCTGGGCTTGAGCATGGTGTTTGGCTTCGTCAAACAGAGCGGCGGGCATGTCGAGATCACCAGCACCCTCGGCGAGGGCACGCGGGTGCAGTTGTACTTCCCGCGCAGTCTGCGGCCGATCCTTGATGAGGCGCCCAGCCTGCAAAGGCAGCAGAGCGGCGGCCACGAAACGATTCTGGTGGTCGAGGACAATGACGCCGTGCGCGCTTCGGCGGTCGAATTGTTGCGCGAGGAGGGTTATCGCGTGCTGACCGCCGGTCATGGCGATGCGGCCATGCAAATGCTCCTCGAAGGTGTCGAGGTGGACCTGATCTTCACTGACGTGGTCATGCCGGGGCTGATCAAAAGCTCCGACCTGTTCGCTTGGGCCAAGGTGCAGACACCGCCGGTGGCCGTGCTGTTCACCTCTGGGCACACCCGCGACATCATTTCACGCAATCACCAGTTAAGCCCTGACACGCACTTGCTTGGCAAACCGTACAGCCCGGAAGCCATGTTGCAGATGATTCGGGTGGTGCTCGGTAGCTGAACGTAGAACATTCCTTCACCAAGGCAGGTCGATGACTTCCAAACGCACCTCCAAAGCGCCCACCGGCATGGTCCGGGTACGTGGCGCCCGTGAACACAACCTGAAGAACGTTGATGTCGACATTCCCCGCGATGCGCTGGTGGTGTTCACCGGGGTGTCCGGGTCTGGCAAGTCGTCACTGGCGTTCTCGACCTTGTATGCCGAGGCCCAGCGCCGATACTTTGAGTCGGTGGCGCCGTACGCGCGACGGCTGATCGATCAGGTCGGCGTGCCGGATGTCGACTCCATTGAAGGCCTGCCGCCGGCCGTGGCCCTGCAACAGCAACGCGGCACGCCGAGTACGCGCTCGTCAGTGGGCAGCGTGACCACGCTGTCGAGCCTGATCCGCATGCTCTATTCGCGCGCCGGCAGTTATCCGCCGGGGCAACCGATGTTGTATGCCGAGGACTTCTCGCCGAACACCCCGCAAGGCGCGTGCCCCGAATGCCATGGCCTCGGCCGGGTGTACGAGGTCACCGAAGCGCTGATGGTGCCGGACCCGAACCTGACCATCCGCCAGCGCGCGGTGGCGTCCTGGCCGCTGGCGTGGCAGGGACAGAACCTGCGCGACATCCTTGTGACCATGGGCATCGATGTCGACATTCCATGGAAGAAGCTGCCGAAAAAACAGCGCGACTGGATTCTCTTCACCGAAGAAACCCCGACCGTGCCGGTGTACGCCGGGCTGACCCCGGAAGAAACCCGCGTCGCCCTCAAACGCAAGATGGAGCCGAGTTACCAGGGCACCTTCACCGGCGCCCGGCGCTACATTTTGCACACGTTTACTCACTCGCAAAGTGCGCTGATGAAGAAGCGCGTTTCGCAGTTCATGCTCGGCAGCCCTTGCCCGTTATGCGATGGCAAACGCCTGAAACGTGAGGCGTTGTCGGTGACGTTTGCCGGGTATGACATCGGCGAGCTGTCGCAGATGCCGTTGCTGCAAGTGGCCGAGGTGCTGCGGCCGGTGGCGGCGGCCAGCTACCTCGAACACGCTGAAGAAACCGGCGAGACCTTAAGTCACGCGCAAACCCGCGAGGCGCGCCAGCAGCGCGTGGCCCACGGTGCCAGCGGCCACGGCAGCGCGCCAGACGTGCGCCACACGCCAAACCTGTCGCTGGAGAAGCGCCTGGCGGCGCAGCGCATTGCCGAGGATCTGCTGGAGCGGGTCAGCACCCTGACCGATCTGGGCCTCGGTTATCTGGCGCTGGAGCGCAGCACCCCGACGCTGTCGTCCGGTGAGTTGCAGCGCTTGCGCTTGGCGACGCAACTGGGTTCGCAATTGTTCGGGGTGATCTACGTGCTCGACGAACCCTCCGCCGGTTTGCACCCGGCCGATGGCGAGGCGTTGTTCGAGGCGTTGCAGCGCTTGAAGGCGGACGGCAACACGCTGTTTGTGGTCGAGCACGACGTGGAAACCATGCGCCGCGCCGACTGGCTGATCGACGTCGGCCCGGCGGCGGGCGAGCAGGGTGGGCAGGTGCTGTACAGCGGCCCGCCGGCAGGTCTGGCCGAGATCGAGCAATCGCAGACTCGCGCCTACCTGTTTGCCGAAGCGCAGCGCCAGGCACGCACCGCGCGCAAACCGACGGCGTGGCTGAAGCTCGACGGGATCACCCGCAATAACCTGAATAATCTCAGTGCTGAATTTCCGCTGGGCTGCTTTACCTCGGTGACCGGCGTGTCTGGCTCGGGCAAATCGAGTCTGGTCAGTCAGGCCTTGCTGGAACTGGTCGGCGCGCAGTTAGGGCGGCCGACGGTAGACAGTGAGCCGGAAGAACTCAGCCTCGAGGACGCCGCGCCGCAGGTCAGCAGCGGCCAGGTGACGTCGGGGCTGGAGTCGATCAAGCGACTGGTGCAGGTCGACCAGAAACCCATCGGCCGCACGCCACGCTCCAATCTGGCCACTTACACAGGGCTGTTCGACAACGTGCGCAAGCTCTACGCCGCGACCGACGCGGCACGGGCTGCCGGCTACGACGCCGGACAGTTTTCCTTCAACGTCGCCAAGGGCCGTTGCGCCACCTGCGAGGGTGAAGGCTTTGTCAGTGTCGAGTTGTTGTTCATGCCGAGTGTTTATGCGCCGTGCCCGACCTGCCATGGCGCGCGCTACAACCCGCAGACCCTGGCGATTCTCTGGGAGGGTTTGAGCATTGCGCAGGTGCTGCAATTGACCGTCGAGGAAGCGGTGACGGTGTTTGCCGAGCAAGCGGGGATTCGCCGGTCACTCGAAGTGCTGCGCGATATTGGCCTGGGTTATCTGCGCCTGGGGCAACCGGCCACGGAGTTGTCCGGTGGCGAAGCGCAGCGGATCAAACTGGCCACCGAATTGCAACGCAACCAGCGCGGCGCGACCTTGTACGTGCTGGACGAACCGACCACCGGGCTGCATCCGCGTGATGTCGATCGGTTGCTGGAGCAGTTGGATACGCTGGTGACGGCTGGGCACACGGTGATTGTCGTTGAGCACGAAATGCGCGTGGTCGCGCAGAGTGACTGGGTGATCGACATCGGGCCGGGCGCGGGGGATCAGGGCGGTCGAATCGTGGTGGCGGGTACACCGCAGAAGGTTGCGGCGAGCAAGAAGAGCAAAACCGCGCCGTTTCTGGCTCGGGCCTTGAGCCGGTAATTGCGGCGTTCCGATTGGCACCATCAAGCGGGCGGCGAAGTTTTGAACGTTGGCGCGGGCCAGGCTTCGAATCTTTAACACCCGGCGGATGTGTGTCGGGCGTGTTTGACCAACGAGGTGGCCATGAACGAGCAAACGAAGCAGCAGAGCCAATCTGGCGAGCCGATTAACCGCAATGATCCAGCGATTGACCCGCAGGTGCCGGGGCAACCGTCGCCGACACAGCAGCAGGGCGAGGATGGTCAGGCGCAGAGCGCAGACCCGGCAGTGGATCAGAAGAACAAGCACACGGACAACGACAACGAGTTCAGCCCGGGTTTCAAACCGCAGCCGGATCGGGCGAAGCCGGGGGAGGAGACGGATGCTGATATTGATACGGATGGCGGTTGATGTTCGGTGGATATGACAAGGCCGCATCTTAGGATGCGGCCTTTTTTCGCTTGGATGTGGTGGTGTTGCTGACATCGATCCCCCTCACCCCAGCCCTCTCCCCCAGGGGGGAGAGGGGGAAGGGAGCCGATCTCGGTGCCTTTCAAAAGCCAGGTTCAACTCTAGATTTCAGATCGGTGTGACTCGAACATTCAACACGATCGGCTCCGTCTCGCTCTCCGGAAAGGCGAGGGGAAAGGGAGCCGATCGGGGGCAGTTCAAAATCGGAGTTGCACTCCAGTACCTGAGTTCGAAGCCGAAGTTTCAGGTCGGCGTAACTCGAACATTCACCTCGGCCGGCTCCCTCTCCCTCCGGGAGAGGGCTGGGGTGAGGGTAAAGCTTTTTACTTGCTCGGATGCTTGGCCTGCAATTCTTTGGCGGCGGCGAGGTGTTTCTCCAGCGCCGGCAACATTTTCTGCGCAAACGCCTTCAGTTCCGTCGCACCTTTGACCTTGTCATCGGTCACGGTATTGGCTTGTTTCTTGAACAGCTCGATGGTCTCTTCGTGCGCCTTCACCTGATTGTTGGCGTACGCCGCGTCGAAAGACTCATCACGCACTTCGAGGATTTTTTCCTTGGCCTGTTTGACCAATGTCGTGGTGTCCGGGACTTCGATGTCGTTAGCTTTGGCAATGGTCGCCAGCTCATCGTTGGCCTTGCCATGGTCGGTGATCATCATATTGGCGAAGGCCTTGATGTCAGCCGATTGGCTTTTTTCCAGGGCGAGGCGGCTGGTTTCGATTTCGGCAATACCACCGGCAGCGGCGTTATCGACGAAGTCATTGTCAGTCGCAGCGAAAGCGCTGCCCATGCCGCTGCTCAACGCGACAGCCAGGACCAGATGACGCAGGTTGAATCCGTCCATTGGTGTATCTCCACGCAGTTTTTGTTGGTGTTAACCAATGGAGGGAGCACGGCGAGCAAAGGTTTGATCGCATTTGCGACAGGGCGACGAACGGGCACCGCTGGTCTGACAGGTGGTCGACAGAACCGTGCAACCGAGGCCATTCTGATAACTGGCCAGCGCAATCGGTCGCGTTGGCCAGCCGATCAACTGACGGAGGTGTTCCATGCCGGTTCCCCATGACCTGTTTCAGGACTTGAGTTACACGAAGGAAGAGATCCAGCAAAAACGCACCCAGGATCCACGATTGGATTCACTGATCAACAAGTATTCCCAAGCCGACGCCGATGTGGTCAAAGCCGAAACGGCCACCTCAGATGCTCCCACCGACGACGCATTGAAAAAGCTCAAAGAGAGGCGCCTGAAGGTCAAAGACGAAATCGTCAGCCATTTGCAGGCGCCGTCCTGATTCGCCATTGATCCGCCGACCTGCGGTTGCGGATTGACGGGAACGACTGCCACGACCGGCACCTCGAATGTACAGAGTCTTCCATCCGACTCATTGCGAGGTGCCTTATGAACGATCCCAAATTCCCCAGTGAAGAGCAGGGCGCATTCGACCCGGTTCCCACGCATCCCGAACCGAACAGCCCGGCACATACCACGGCCAATCCCGAAGAGCCGGATGAGGATCTGCCCGAAGACGAAGATCCGGACAAGTTCGACAAGTCCAGCAACTGACAGACCGCCTTCGTCGGAACGCCGCCCGGAGCAGGCTCGCTCCCACAGTGGATTGTGTTGAGCCCAAATGCTGTGGTCAGCAAATAACCCTGTGGGAGATTCTATGGTTGAGGGGAAGCCCTCAACTGACTTTTGTCTGGTATTCGCTTTGCCCTTTCAGCAAGGCGAATACCACCCGAGCAAGTTTGCGAGCCAGCATCACCAACGCCTGCGTGGTGCTGAAACCCCGTGCTCTTTGGGCCTCGTAAAACCCTTTCCAGGCTTTCGTACGGCTAGCCGACATCGCAGCGTTGTGCAAAAGTCGGCGGGCCTCGGGGTCTCCGCGCTTGGTCAAGCTGCGGCGACCGTCCTTTTGCCCTGATTTCGATACCCTTAAATCCATGCCCAGGAAGGCGATAAACGCATCCGCGTTGCTAAATTCCCCCCGCTGAAACGCCGTGAGCAGGCGCGCTCCGGTCAGAAATCCAATGCCCTCAACTTTCAGGCAACGCTTCAATTGGCCGAGCAAACCGGCTTGTTTGAGCTGATCGTTGATCGTCTTTTCGATCATCGTTTCAAGCCGCTGCATGGATTTTATTTGTTCAGCAAAAGCTGCCTTCAATAGCGGCTCATTCGACCAGCTCTGCACCAGGCCGACCCTTGCCTGGACCAAAGCCGCGCGGCGGCGGAAAAGGCTCAGGAGCTGGCGGTACAGCGGTGATGGCGGGGTCCAGGGGCGCAACTCCTCGGCTTCGTTCTTCAGGTAACGGGCCAGCAACTTGGCGTCCAAGGCGTCGGTTTTCGCGCGGATCTTCACGCCTTCGCGGTAATGTTTGAGTTCATAGCCGCCCACCATGTAAATCGTGCAACCGGCCGCATAGGCCAAATCAGCGAATTCCAGGTGGTAGATGTTGGTTGCCTCAATGGCAATAGACACGGGGCCGAGCAAGGCCTTCAGCCACTGCTTAATGGATGTTTTGGTGTTGGGAATCGCTTCAAGCAGATCGCTATCGGCCTGATAAATCACCAGTTCATTTTTGGCGACATCCACGCCAACGATCGGATTTGATAGAGCGACCGGCATTGCCACAGGATTTCCTCCGGGATAAGGTTTGAGCACTTGAAGGGCTCACCCAGAGGCGCAGGCTTGTTCCTATCGTCGGTCTAGCCAGATGCATTCTTTATCGGCGCTTGGGTGAAAGGAGGAGGGGCGAAATCTCCCACGGTCTGTGCTGCGTCAACAGTCAGAATCGAGCCTTGTCCCTCCTCCTCCCTTCAAGTCCTACCATACAAGCGAGCCTGCTCCGGGCGGCGTTCCGACGAAGGCGTCAGCGCAATCACCACAAAGTTGCCAGATTCACTTCAGGGCCACATCCAACGGCATCCGCGCCATATGCGTCGCCTTCAACGAGCCAAAATATAACCACGGCCCATACTCACGCACCGTGGTAATCGGCGAGTAATTGCCACTGCTGGCATCCTGCAAATTGGCAATCACCTTGCCCTCCAGATCCAGCCCCAGGACAAACCCGCGCTTCTCCACCGGCTTAGGCAAAACCGCCAACGCCCGCACGATCATCTTGCGCACGAGCGGATGCCCGGCGGTATCGTCGAGCAGAGCATTGCGCGGCGCATACAACGCCACCCAGAACCGATTACTGCCATTGAACGCCAGGTTGTCCGGCAGCCCCGGCAAGTTATCGATAAACAGGTCGTGAGTGCCGGCTTTCGGCCCGGTCAGCCAATAGCGGCTGATGCGATAGGCGCCGGTTTCGTTGACCAGCACATAGGCGTCATCCGGGCCGAGGGTCACGCCGTTGGCGAACTCCAGCTTGTCTAGCAGGACACTGGTTTTGCCGCTCTGGAAGTCATAGCGCAGCAGGCGTCCATCGCCGCCGTGCTCGATGATTGCTTCGCCGTCATGGCCGTAGCCCCAGCGGCTGGAGGCATCGCTGAAATAGGCGTAGTGCCCGGACTTGTCGATGGCGACGTCATCGGTGAACCCGAACGCCAGACCATTGGCCGCCGTGGTCAAAGGCACCAACTGACCCTGCGCATCAAGAGACAGCAAACCCTTGACCGCGTCGGCAATCACCAGCATGCCGTTCGGATGCCGGGCCAGGCCCAGCGGGCGGCCACCGGTGTCGGCGAGTACTTTGCGTTGCTGGCCGTCGAGGCTGGTGCGGATCAGTCGGCCGTCGTGCAGCCCGGTGATCAGGAAGTCACTTTCCAGCAGCAAGGCTTCCGGCCCTTCGATGTCGCTCGGCCCGACCTGCGCTGCGCCTTTGAGTTTCTGGTTCTCGGCGTAGAGACCTTCTGTCAGCGATGGCGCTGGCGGCGGCGTCCAGGCCACGGGTTCGACCTTGGTGGGCATCAACAATAAAAAGCCGATGACGATGAGGACCAGCAACAACAGCAGATGTCTCAGCTTCACGCGCTGGCCCTCGCCGAGGCCAGGTAGCGGGCGGCCATGTCGCGCAGCGCCAGCATCGATGCGGCGGATTCGCGCTCGATGCGCCGTTTGAGCAGCAAGCGATTGGCGATGCGCATGCCCAGTCCGTCGAAGCGATAATCCAGCGTGCGCACAAAACGCGTGCCGCTGCCCTCGGGGCTGCATTCATAGGTCAGCAGCAGCGACAAACCATGATCGCCCTGCGCCCGCGCGCACCAGCGCCGGCCGGGCAGGTATTCGGTGACTTCCCAGCGCAAATGGCCCGCGCGCCCGCCGGCATGAATGTCCTCTTCGAAGCGCGCGCCGGCATGCAACGGGCCTTGCGCACCGTCGATTTTCAGCGACGAGGGGTGCCACTCCGGCCAGCGACTGACACTGGCGGCATAGGCCAGCACGGCGATGGGTTCACCAGCGATATCGATCGGGTGTTGCAGGTGGGTCATGGGCATTTTCGAATCGCTCAAAGGGGTGATTTCCGGCTCCCGGTAAAGGGTGCCGAACAGGTAGTCCATCAACGGCAAAACGATGTTGAAATTGCGCTCCTGCATGCGCTCGCGGCGGTGATGCAGCTCGTGCAAGTGGCGCATCTGGCGGATCCACGGCAGGCGGGTCAGCGGGTTGTGTGGCGGCAGGTGTTCGCAGGCGTGGAATATCTCGTAAGTCAGATAACCGAGGACCATGCAGCCGCCAAACAACCCGGCCACGTTGGCGTTTACCTGTGCGATCAGCCACCACAACGGCAGGGTGATCAGCAGTGTGTGCAGCAAGAGCAGCCACGCGGGGAACAGAATCACTCGCCAGTCGCGGGCGCTGTCGTAGGTCATGTGGCCGGGGGTGAAGAAACTGTGATGATCGCCGGCATGCCGGGCGTAGAACATTTTCGCGAAGGTCTTTTTGTGGTGGCCGAGATGACGATGGACCATGTACACGGCGAAATTGAAAAACAGCAGGGTTAACGGCACCGTCAGCCATTCCAGCAGGCTGACCTGCTGCACGCTGCTCCAGAAACCACCAACGGCCAACACACCGAACAGCAGCACGAAGGCGCCGTGCAGCCACGGGTTGTACAGCGGATGAATGGCCGCACGATAGCGGCTGCGAAATGCCTCGGTGGTCTGCCTCACTGCATCACCTGCGGGATTGTTGTTGTACCCGGCAGATTAGCCGATCCGGCCGTATGTGCAGGCCGGACCTCAATGGCACATGCGCCATGATCGGCTGTGAAGCCGCCGCTTCAGCTCAGCGGGTTCCAGCGTTGCGACCAGTCATCATCGGTGCGGATCACTTCGCGCAGCAGATGGAAGGCTTGCTGCAGCGTCGCCGAATCGCGATCACGTGAGTAGACGAGGTAAGTCGGATAGCCGAACTCCGGGGCTTTGGTCACCGCTTCCAGGGCGCCGCTTTCCAGATACGTGCGGACCACGCGGGTGCGGAAGTAGCCGCTGCCGCCATGTTCGAGAATGTATTGCAGGGCCAACGGGCCGAGGTTGAAACTCAGCGCCGCTTTGGCTTTTTCCGGCAGGGCGGCGTCATGCTGGCGGCGGAAGTCCGGGCCCCAATCGATGTAGACGTAGGGATCGGGGCGCTCGGGCGCGCGCACCAGAATCAGTTTTTCTTCCAGCACTTGCTCGACCTGCAAGCCCGGCCAGTATTCCGGCTGGTAGACCAGCGCGGCGTCGAGCACACCGAGTTCGAGCTGGCGCAGGAGGTTTTCGCCGTCGCGAATTTCCATGCGCAGGGCATGCCCCGGAATCTTCTCGCGCAGTTCCGCCGCCCAACTGAGCATCAATGGGTTGCACAGGCTGACTTCGCCGCCGATGTGCAGCACGTTGTGATAGCCCTCGGGCAGCGGCAGGTCGCGGCGCGCGGCTTCCCAGGTTTGCACCAGTTGATTGGCGTAGACCACAAAAGCCTCGCCATTGGGCGTCAGTTTCGCCCCGGCGCGGTTGCGCACGAACAGCGTGCTGCCCAGCTGGCTTTCGAGTTTCTGCACGCGAGCGGTGATCGCCGTTTGCGTGACGAACAGCTTCTGCGCGGCAGCGGCGAGACTGCCGTGACGGACGATTTCCAGAAAGGTGCGAGCGAGATCGATGTCCATGGGCGGGCCGGTGTTTGAGGTGACGGGCATTGTAAAGGCAAAAGCCCCTCATCGGATCGCCGCCCGCCTATGATCTGGTCAAACGATACTGGACACGGTTATAGGGTTTAGGTCATTTCTCATGCTGCCAAGGCTTCCATTGCTACCGGAGTCCGATATCCGTTGTAACTGTGCAGCCTGATCCGATTGTAATAATGGGTCAGGTAGCGCAATACATCGGTACTGGCCTCATCTTCGTTTCGGTAGCCAGCCTTGGGTATCCATTCAGATTTCAAACTGCCAAAGAAACGCTCCATCGGGGCGTTGTCCCAGCAGTTTCCTCGTCGACTCATGCTTTGTTTTATGCGCATGTCCGCCAGCGTTTCACGAAACACTTTACTGCTGTAATGACAGCCCTGATCCGAATGGAACATTAGGTTTTCAGGGCGTCCTCGCGACTCGAAAGCCATCTTTAACGCTCGACAGGTCAGAGCTGAATCCGGACTTCTGGACATGGCCCAGCCGACGATGCGGCGGGCATGCAGATCAAGTACAGCAGCCAGATAAACCCAGTAAGTACCGGCCCAAATGTAAGTCACGTCGCCACACCACACTCGATTGGGGGCCTCGACTTTGAATTTACGCTCCAAATGATTGGGGGCGTATTGCGCCTCCGCACCGCTGGGTTTGTACCGATGCCTGCGCCGTTGCTGGCTCTTCAAACCGAGCTCGCGCATCAGGCTACGAGCCATGTAACGACCTACCGACTCTTTTTCGTTACACAGCGCTTTTGACAGGCTGCGCGCGCCCATTGAGCCGCGACTTTGCTCATGTAATTCGGCAGCCTTGATCTTTAGGCGATCGCGCCCGACATGCACTTTCGCCCGCTGTTTCAGACGCTCGTAATAACTGCTGCGGTTGATGCCAAACACGCCACACAACTCGGATCTTGGATATTGCTCGCTTAACTCCTCGACCAGCCTTACCGATCGAGGGAATCCGACATCAAGAGAGCTGTAGCCTTTTTTAAAATTTCCTTCTCGCGCTCAATCCGTCGAATTGTTGCTTCCAGTTCTTGGATGCGTTGTTGGTCAACGGTCATGGCCTTGGACTTCTCAGGCGTCTTGCCGCTGCGCTCCGCACGCAGTTGTTCAACCCAGCGGCGCAGAGCTGTAGGGCCCACGCCCATTGCTTCACAGGCTTCACTCACCGAATAGTCTTTATCCAAAACCAGGCAAGCCGCATCCCGTTTGAAATCTGTTGAAAAATATCGTCTGGTCAAATCACACCTCATCGTTGGGCGTAGATTAACGCCCTTTAGGGGTGTCCAGAATCATTAAGCCAGATCACTAACCCTCTCCCGGAGGGAGAGGGGACTGACCGAGGTGTCTTGCGTCATGCATCGACCTGAAAGATCGAGGCGATTATGGATTCAGAGCAAGACCCTCAGGTCGGTGAAGATCGCCAATATCCCCGGCTCGGTTCCCTCTCCCTTGGGAGAGGGGACTGACCGAGGTGTCTGGTGTCATATATCGACCTGAAAGATCGCGTCGATTATGGATTCAGTAGAGATCGTTCATGTCGGCGAACCTCTACAGCATCCCCCAATCAGTTCCCTCTCCCTTGGGAGAGGGCTAGGGTGAGGGGAAAGCAGTCACCGCCAAAATCAACTGGCCAACTCGGTCAACCGCACCCGCGCCCAATCTTCAATCAACCGCGCCGGCGTGCCACACACCTTGCGTTTGAAGACAAAATTTCGGCACTTCTCGGCAAACTGATTACGGTTGTACAGCATGTCTTCCTGCATCTCCTGCAACTCGGTTTCACGGCACTGCTGGATCAACACCTGATCAACCCGCACCTTGCGCTCGCGTACCGCCGCGTAAGTCGGATCGCTCACCACGCTGTTGGCCCGTTGCAGCAACCACAGGGCAAACTCGTCCGGGCAGCGCGGGCCGATTTCCTGAACCATGCCCAGTTGCCACGCCTGCACCGCGCTTACCGGCAGGCAAGCCTGGGTCAATTGCTCGGCCATTGCCGGGCCGACGGCGCGGGGCAGGCTGTAGGTCCAGTATTCGGAGCCGTACAAGCCCATGCTCTTGTAATGCGGATTGAGCACGACATCGGCGCGGGCAAAGACGATGTCGGCCGCCAGTGCGAGCATCACGCCACCGGCGCCGGCGTTGCCAGTAACGCCACTGACCACCAGTTGCCGGGCCGTCAGCAGTTCTGCGCAGACATCGTCGATTGCCTGAATATTCGCCCAGGCTTCGGCGCCAGGATCCTGCGCGGCCTGAATCAAGTTCAAATGCACGCCGTTGGAAAAACTGCCGCGCCCACCCTTGATCAACAACACCTGGGTATCACGGGATTTGGCCCAGCGCAGCGCGGCGACCATGCGCTGGCACTGCTCGGTACTCATGGCGCCGTTGTAGAACTCGAAGGTCAGCTCACCGACGATGCCGGATTCCCGGTAGCGGATCGGTTGATAGGCTTCGTTACTGAACGGCTGCGTGGCGATCGACCAGTCCAGCACAGGCACCTCGGCCAGTTGCCCGGCCAGCACGTGCCGCGCCGGTTGCTTGAAGGTCTCCTCGCCAGGTTGCGGTTTGCGCCGTAGCGCGCCGATCCACAGGCTTTGATCACCGGCGGCGACCAGCACCGCATCGTCATGCACCGCGAGAATCTCGCCGGGCACGCCGCTGCGCGAATCCAGGTGCGCGTCGTAGACGTAATACTGACCGCCAGCGAGGCTCGCCAACACGCCGGGCTGGCCGTCGGCAGCATCGATGCAGCGTTTGATGAAGCGTGCGCAATCGTGCCAGCTGAAGCTGCGGTCGACCTGCTTCATGTTCGGCTGCAAGCGTCCGCGTACTTTCGTATCGGCATAGTCGAGGACAACCGGTTCAAACCCTTCGATGAATTTCTCCACCACTTCGCGAATACAACGAATCGCCGCATCACTGACCTGGCCGTTGTACAGCTCGGATTTGCGCAGGCCCGCCGGCAGGTTGAATTCGCAGGTGGCCCACACCGGGCCGGCGTCCATTTCTTCGACCGCTTGTAGCGCAGTGACGCCCCAGTTCGGCAGCTCGTTGGTAATCGCCCAGTCGAGGGCACTGGCGCCTCGATCGCCGACGATACCCGGATGGATGATCACCACCGGCCGTTCGGTGTTGCTCCACAGCGCCTGCGGCACGCGGTCCTTGAGGAACGGGCAGATCACCAGATCCGCGCCGCTGTGTTCGATCTGTTCGCACACGGCCTGTTCATCGGTAAACAGCACGACGCTGGGCGAGTGCCCGGCCTCGCGCAGTTCCAGCCAGGCGCGTTGGGTCAGGCCGTTGAAGGCCGACGACAGCAGAATGATGTTGAGTGGTCGCATGCTTGCTCTTCCTTGAGTGGATTCGGCCGTGGGCTCTCGCTGAGCCGTCCCTGGCCTTCGATTGAGCCGCGAGATTAATCAGTGACCACCCACGCGCCAGTGATCGAGGTCAACGTTCTGTCAGCCAATGTTTCTGCGGCGACCAAGCGCCTTATGCTCAATGGTTTGCTTGTGCTGATTTTTTATTACTTCAAATGTCTTCGAGGCTATTGCACAGTCGCGCCTGATCAGAGCCGGACGATCCCGGCAGAACGATGGTTTTTCGCAGCGGGTGGGACCCGTTTCAGGGAGCAAGACATGGGTGGGTACAACCCGCATTACCAGATCATTGGGCAGATGTTCCAAAAGGACTATCGCTGGCTGTGCGCTGCCGTTGGTCGCACGCTGGGTTGCCCGCACAGTGCGCAAGACATTGCCTCGGAAACCTTTCTGCGGGTGCTGGCACTGCCAGACCCCACGGCCATTCGCGAGCCACGCGCGCTGCTGACCACCATCGCCCGCCGACTGGTGTACGAAGGCTGGCGCCGTCAGGACCTTGAGCGCGCCTATCTGGAAAGCCTGGCGCTGGCGCCGGAGCCGGTGCACCCGTCTCCGGAAGAGCGGGCACTGGTGATCGAAGCGCTGCTGGCGGTCGATCGTTTGCTCAACGGGTTGTCGGCCAAGGCGAAAGCGGCGTTTCTATACCATCAACTCGACGGCTTGACCTACAGCGAGATCGGCGAGCGCCTCGGGGTGTCCACCAGCCGCGTGCAGCAATACATGGTCGAAGCGTTCAAGCGTTGCTATCAGGCGATGCAGGCATGAGGCCGGACGAAGCGGTGATCGATGAGGCCGCGCAATGGCTGGCGTTGTTGCAGTCGGGCGAGGCGGGCATGGCTGAGCGGGCCGCATTCGAGGCTTGGCGCGTTGCCGACCCACGGCATCAGCAGGTCATCGAGCAAATGGGCGGCGGCCTCAATCTGCTACGCAACCCGACCCTGCGCACCTTGCCGCGCAGCAGTCTGCTGCACAGCCTTAACGCGCCATCGAGTCGGCGACGCTTTATCAGCGGCAGTCTGAGTGTGCTCGGCATCGGGCTGTTGGCCGGGCTGCTCGGGCGGCGTTACGGCTGGCTGCCGGAGGCGGGGGAGTTGTCGACCGGGACCGGCGAGCGACGTGACTTCACCCTGGCCGACGGCAGTGCGCTGACCCTCAACGCGCGCAGTCGTGTGGTGCCTTTGTTCGATAGCCAACAGCGCCTGCTCGCCTTGCGCAGCGGTGAGTTGTTGGTGGATGTGGCGAAAGAGCCGGCGCGGCCCTTTGTGGTCGAGACCGAGCACGGGCGCATGCGGGCGCTGGGGACGAAGTTTCTCGTGCAGTACAGCGAAGAGGCGACGCGCTTGGTGATGCTCCATTCGCAGGTCGAAGTGGTCACCGCAGGCGGTGCGCGGCAAGCGGTGCATGCCGGCGAAAGTCTGTTGTTCAACGGCGCTGGAGTGCTGTCGCTGGAACGTAGCAACGGCCAGGAAAGTGCATGGGTGCAAGGTCGTCTGGAGGTGCGCGACCGGCCTCTGCGCGAGGTCATCGACAGCCTGCGCCGCTACCGTCGCGGCATCTTGCATCTAAGCCCGGAAATCGCCGACCTGCGCCTCAGCGGCCTCTATCCGCTTGACGACAGCGATCGCACGTTGCAACTGCTGGAACGCTCGCTGCCGATCCGCATCACCTGGCACAACCCGTACTGGGTCAGCATCGACGCGCGGTTATAAACCCATAACTTCTTGGCCTAATCGCCGCCCTATAAAAAGCGCCGGCCCGCTGCTCATTCCCTGCAGATGCCTCCAACAGGGAAACCCTTCGATGTTCTCAATCAAACAAAAATTACCTCGATTGACTCTTGCTGCTGCATTGGCGATGGGCATCAGTCCATGGGCGGCGGTGGCCCAGGAATCGGCAGCGGCGGTGTTCACCTTCGACATCGCCAGCGGACCGCTCGACGAAGTGTTGCTGGACATCTCGCGGCAGAGCGGTGTACCGATTTCTTTCAGCCAAGAACTGGTGAAAGGCAAACACAGCGCGGCGGTGCGTGGGGCATTGGGCGGTCGTCAGGCGGTGGAAAAGGCCTTGCTTGGCAGCGGTCTGCAAGTCGAACAAAGCACCCAGGGTTTAACGGTTCGCGCGGCTGATGTGCCGGCGAAAGTCACCGCTGTGGCGCCGGTCACCAGCGCCGATTACCGTATGGAAAAAGTCACCGTGACCGGTTCGCGCATTGCCCGCGCGCAGAGCGATGGCGCCACACCGGTCAACGTCATTACCCACGAAGAAATGGAAGCGCGCGGCTACAAAAACGTCTACGACGCCCTGGCGACGCAGACGCAAAACACCGGAATGACCCAAGGCGAAGATTACGGCAACACCTGGCAACCGGCGGCCAGCGCACTCAACCTGCGCGGCCTCGGCCCGAACCATACGCTGGTGTTGATCAATGGCCGTCGCGTCGCCGACTACCCAACGCCGTACGACGGCAAGGTCAATTTCACCAACCTGGCGAACATTCCGTCGGCGGTCATCGAACGCATCGAAATCCTCAGCAGCGGCGCCTCGGCGATTTACGGCTCGGACGCGATCGCCGGGGTGGTCAACATCATCCTCAAGGACAAGATCAACGGTGTCGACGTCAATCTCAAGGGCGGCACCAGCGAGCGCGGCGGCGGTGACAACCAGCGCTTGCAGATCAGCGGCGGCGGCAGTTGGGGGGATTTTGACGGCTTGTTCGGTCTGGAGCTGACTAACCGCGATCCGATCTGGGCCGATGACCGTGGCTTTATGCAAAACGGCCCGCTGGCAGATGTCGGTTACCGCCGCGACCTGAGCAACAATCGTTATCGGGGACCGGGTTGCGGTGCTTATCAGGGCACCTTCGACAACAAACTGGTCAACAGCGGCGGGCGCTGCCGCACCGATCAGATGTACAACGATTACTGGACCGTGCAGACCCAGAAGGAAAACTACGACGGCTATACCCGTGGCACCTGGCATTTCAGCGACAGCGGCCAGGTCTTCGCCGATTTGATGTACGGCCTCGACCATATCCAGAACAACACGCGCGGGCCGACCTTCACCTCACCGGATTTCATCAACCAGAACAGCGGCAATCTGGAGCGCTGGTATCGACGCTTCGGCGAAGAGGAAATCGGTGGCCGCACCAGCAACAACAGCAAGTGGCGCGACACCTCATGGACCGGCACCCTGGGGCTCTCGGACAAGATCGCCGACACCGGCTGGAGTTACGATCTGGCAGCCAATCGCTCGGAATATCGCAGCGTCAGGACCACGCGCTACACGCCACTGTCATCGATTCAGGATTTCTACCTTGGCCCGCAACTCGGTGTCAGCGGCGGTTATCCAGTATTCGCCCCGGATGCTTCACGGCTCGACCGGCCGCTGACGCCGCAGGAGTGGCAGCAGTTTCGCGGCAACCTCACCCAGAGCAGCAAGTCGGTGTCGACCAGTTACAACGCCTCGGTCAATGGTGACCTGTTCGACTTGCCGGCGGGTCCGGTGGGCTTCGCCGGGGTGCTGGAAGCGGGCAAGCAGGAATACCGCGTTGACCCGGACGATGGCCTCAATGACGGCATTTTTTACGGCGTGAGCCCACAGCAGAGTTCCGGTGGCTCGCGCAAACGCTACGCGGCGGGTGGCGAGTTCAGCATTCCGCTGACTGACACGCTGCTGGCGACCGCCGCCGGACGCTGGGATCAATACAAATTCAGCGGCCGCACCGAACAGCAGAAAACCTACAACCTGGGACTGGAATGGCGCCCGGTCACCAGCCTGTTGCTGCGCGGCAGTTACGGCACCAGTTTCCGCGCGCCGGATCTGAATTACATCTATCAGTCCGACAGCAACGGCTACTACCCGGCGCAGATCGATTACTACGGTTGCAGCCAGGGCGTGGAGGGTGCCTGTGATCGTGGGCGGGTCGATTACACCCAGAGCGGTACAGCGAATCTGGAGTCCGAACGTGGCAAATCGTGGACGTACGGGTTTGTCTGGTCGCCGTCGCGCAACTTCGATTTCTCCACGGATTTCTGGCGCGTCGAGATCGATGATTTGCTGACCACTGTCGATGAAAACCGTTTGCTGCAACAGGAAAACGAATGCCGCAACGGCACGCAGGACATCAATTCGGCCAACTGCCAAGCGACCCTGGCACGCATCGATCGCAACGCCGGCAATGCCGCGGTCGACCCCAACCAGTTGCAGCGCGTGCGGGTCAATGCGATCAACGCCGCCAGCGAGCGGGTCAGTGGTCTGGATTTCAAGAGCAATATCCGCTGGGGCGCCGGGCAATACGGCGCGTTCAGTTCTGCGCTGGGTTACACCCTGGTGTTGTCGCATTACTACAAGGAGTCGGAAGAGGCACCCACGCAAGACTGGCGCACCTCACGCACCAACTACGACTGGCGCAGCAAGGTCAACGCCAGCCTGACCTGGGATTACCAGAAAGCCACGGCGACTCTGGTGGGCATTCGTTACGGTTCGGTCACCAACGGCGCGGGGGACGGTCGCCTGTCACCGTGGACGGTGTTCAACGCCAGCGCGCGTTACAAGCTCAATGACCGGGCGAGTGTCGGGCTGACCGTGAACAACGTGCTCAATCAGGTCAAACACGATGACTCGGCGGGGTGGCCGTATTACCCGACCGGCAACTATGACCCGTACGGACGGCAGTGGTGGCTGGATGTGAGTTATCACTTCGGCGGCTGAGGGCAGGAATCTCGCGTTTACGTCCTACGGAAAATGGCAGGTTTTGCGGCAAGCAGCGGATATTTCCGACGACTTTTTCAGGTTGGTCGTCGGAAGCGCGATCTATAGCATCGGACCTGACATTGAAGTCGCTGAGTGGCTTGAACGCTCAGGCTCCCAGATAAAGGATCGATTATGCGTACCCCACACATCGAGCATGAAACCTCTGTTTATTCCCTGCGCAACTTCTGGATCGACGATCGCGCCAGATGCCCCATGGAGGATGTCGCGATGCCCACAGCAAAAGTGCCCCGGCTGACGGGGCTGAAGAAGGTCGCGGGCAAGCCTGTCGATTTGCTCGTGCATGGCCAGGACCTCGGTGACGACGCCATGCTGATTGTCCGCCTTACCGAGGAGGGCTTTGAGCTGAGCGACGTCGTCAACATGCTTTCAACTTCCGAAATGTACCTGTGCGAGGACATGGTCAAACGCATCACCGGCAAATCTGTCAGAACCGTGCAGCGGCTGTTGAAGGAAGGCAAATCGGTGCGGCTTGACTCGCAACAGAGTGTCGTCGCCTACCAATATGCGCTGGTGCTGGAGATGGCCACTCGGGCGTTCGGGGGGCTGCCACAGGCGGAAATATGGATGCAGAAGTCCACCCCTTACCTGAACGGCTACGTACCGTTGGAATTGACCCGTCATCCACTGGGCTTCCAGATGGTCGAGCAATACTTGTGTCGGGTCCTGTACGGGGGTTACCCATGAATCCCTTGCCCTGGGAAGGACATTGGTATGGCTGGCGCCTGGATCAGGAGGCCTACGGAGACACGTGGGACAGCGGGATGGGTCCAAAACTGAAGGGCGGTCGATGGAATGCGCCTGGCCGGCGAGTCGTCTATGCATCTGTCGACCCGTCCTCGGCCATTCTGGAGGTGGCAGCCAATACCAGTTTTGATGCACTGGACAGAGAGCCTTATGTGCTGACGTGCTTTGAGGTCATCGGCGATGCACGGGTGAAAGTCGTTCAGCCCGAAGAGGTGCCGAATCCGTACTGGTTGAGTCCCGCGTGGCCGTCGCCCAATCAACAGCGGTTTGCCGACGCATTACTGGATGAACATCCGTTTGTCCTGATTCCCTCGGCTGCAACTCGCCACTCGTGGAATCTGCTGGTGAGCTGCGACCTCGCAGAGGGGCAGTTCAAAATGGTCTCTCAAGAACGTTTTGGTCTGGATACACGGTTGCTGAGGGACATGGCATCGGCTTGATATCGAGGCATGGCTTTTTTTTGCATAACCTCAGCACCCAACAGTCTAAATCGCCCTCTATAAATCCTTATTCGTCATCGCACATCCCTGCATAAACCAAAACGCAGGGATGGCTGTTCATGATTCAGTTTTCACCCGTCAAATCACCTTTGAGCCTGGCCTTGCTGCTGGCAATCAATACGCTGCCGGCCATCGCCGCCGATAGCACGGCAACCGAACCGACCACTCAACTGCAGCGTGTCGAAGTCACGGGTACGGCAATCCGCCGGGTCGATGCAGAAACGGCGGTGCCGGTGACCATCCTGCGCGTCGAAGAGCTGCGCGAGCAGGGCGTCACCACCACCGAGGAGCTGGTCAGTCGCATTTCTGCCAACCAGTCTTCGGTTGGCTCGGGGCGTTCGGTGGGGTCGAGCAGTGGCGGGGCGTCCTATGCCGATCTGCGTGGCATCGGCGCGAACAAGACCTTGGTGCTGCTCAACGGCCGGCGTCTGAGCAACAACGCCACCAATGCGATCAACGGCTCCGGTGTCGACCTCAACACCATTCCGTTCGCCGCCATTGACCGCGTGGAAGTGCTGCGTGATGGCGCCTCGGCGCTGTACGGCACCGATGCGATTGGCGGGGTGATCAACTTCATCACCAAGACCAGCCTGACCGAAGGGCAGATCAGCACCAACTACGACACGCCAACCCATTCGGGTGGCGGTGAAAGTCGTAACTTCAGCGGCAGTTGGGGCTTCGGTGATTTGCAGGATGATCGTTTCAACGTGTTCGGCGTGGTCAGTTATGACAAACAGCAACGCCTGGCCGCTGAAGACCGGGGTTACACCTACAACTATCAGCCGAACCGCGGACTCGATTACACCTCCGGCACCGCCTCGCCGGCCAACTGGAGTCAGGGCAGTAACGCTACCAATCCTTTGGCAGGCTCCGGCTGCAACGCACCGGGATTGCTGACGCGCAACGGCATCTGCCGGCAGAGCCTGTGGAATTACCTCGATCTGGTGCCGGAAACGGAGAAGACTTCGGCCTTCGCCAAAGCCACCGGCAAGCTGTCCGACGATCACAATGTCAGTCTCGAATACTTTTGGGCGCGTAACGAAAACCGCACGCAAATCGGCCCCGGCACGTTGATGGGCAATCAGGTCAACCCCGGCACGGCGTTCTATCCAGGTAACGGCATCACCCCCGGGCCGAACGGTTTCGCCCTCGATCCGACGCAACCGGTCGACGTGAACTGGCGCGAAACCGCCGTCGGCGCGCGTCAGCACGAAGACGACAACACCAGTCAGCGCTTGCTGCTGAATTTTGACGGCACGCTGGTCGGCTGGGATTACAACCTCGGCGCCTCATACAATCAGAACAAAGTGATCAACAGCATTCAGGACGGCTACGTCAATGACCGTGCCGTCAGCACCGGTATTGCCAATGGCGTAATCAACCCGTTCGGCCCGCAGACGGCTGCCGGTTCGGCGCTGTTGGCGGCCAACGCGGTGGACGGCGATTACGCCACGGCGGTAGGGCGGGTGAAGGCCATCGACGGGCGCATCAGTCGTGAAATCGGCGACTGGTTCGGTGCCGGCCCTTCGGCGTTGGCGCTGGGCGGCGAGTATCGCAAGGAAGACTTCCATCAGGATTTCGCAGCATTTGCCGGCGATGTGCAAAGCCTCGGCGTTGATCCGAATGGCAGCGTCGCCGGGGATCGCAGCGTCTCGGCCGAGTACGCCGAGGTCAACGTGCCGGTGCTCGACAGCCTCGAATTGTCTGCGGCCGTACGCCATGACAAGTACAGCGACTTCGGCAGCACCACCAACCCGAAATACTCGTTCCGCTTCCAGCCATTCAAGGAATTGGTAGTGCGCGGTGCCTACAGCGAAGGGTTCCGCGCACCGTCGTTGTATGAGTTGTACAACCCGACCTTTACCAGTTTTACCAACGCCAACTACAACGATCCGCGTTTGTGCGCGGGCGGTAATCCGAGCAATGGCGGCATTGCCAACCGCGACTGCGCACAGCAGTTCAATCGCACCAGCGGCGGCAATACCGACCTGAGCCCGGAAACCGCGCGCAACGTCACCCTTGGGTTTGTTTACCAGCCGTTCGAACGCCTGACTGCCGGGCTGGATTTCTGGTGGATCGACATCGCCAACCAGATTGCCGAGTTCCCGGAATCGGCGGTGTTCGAGAATCCTGAGCTGTACCCCGATCGCCTGGTGCGCAAGCCGGATGGCTCCATCGATCATATCGTCACCGGCCTGGCCAACCTCGGCAAGATCAAGACCAATGGCGTCGATGTCAGCTTCGACTATCGCTTGCCGAGCACGCCGTACGGTAATTTCGGCATTGGCCTGCAAGGCACTTACGTCACCCGCTATGACTACCAGCAACAACTCAAGGGCGATTACATCGACAAGCTGGGTGATTTCCGTGGCGGCGACTTTGCTTCGGCGGGCGCCGTGGCGCGCTGGCGGCACAGCCTCACCGGCAGCTGGAATTACGGCCCATTCGGCGCGGCCCTGACCAACCGCTACACCAGCGGTTACCACGACTCCGATCGCGACACTCACGATTACGTCGGCTCGTACAACGTCTGGGATCTGGCTGGCACCTACACCTGGCGCAAGACCTTAAGCGTGACCCTCGGCGCGAAAAACCTGTTTGACCGCGAACCACCGTTCAGCAATCAGACCTACACGTTCCAGAGCGGCTACGACCCCAAATATGGCGATCCGTTTGGGCGGACGCTGTACACGCGGGTCAGTTACAAGTTCTGAATCGAGCCCTGTAGGAGCTGCCGAAGGCTGCGATCTGATGATCTTCCAACGGCAAAAAATCGCAGCCTTCGGGAGCTCCTACAGACCAGGTTTTCGCAGTTGGTGCGGATTTTAGTCAGTTATTGATCTAAAGCCTGCTCTATAAAAATCGCCGGCCTGTTGCACATCACAGGTAGGCAGGATGTGTGTTGACTGTTCTGGTGCTATCGCGAGCAGGCTCACTCCTACATTGGATTTGTGTTCACCGCAGACCCTGTAGGAGTGAGCCTGCTCGCGAAGAGGCCAGTAGCAGCACCGTGTAAAAGGATCTGCCCATGTTCTCAAGGCTTATTTTGTTCAGCGCATGTGCGCTTTTAACGCCGTTCAGTTTGGCCGCCCCGCAAGTGGCGTTGACCGTCTACGGCGAAGCCGCCAAATACGCCCCCGACTTCCAGCACCTGGCCTACGCCAACCCCGACGCACCGAAGGGCGGCAGCCTGCGCCGGTCTTCCCTGGAAAGCGGCCCGTTCGATCACCTGATTCCTTACACCGACAAAGGCACTGGTGTGGCCGACATCGATGGCTGGCTCTACGCGCCACTGGCCTATCGCAGCAAGGACGAACCCTACAGCGTCTATGGTCTGGTGGCGCAGCAGATGGAGCTCGATCCGGATCGCCGCTGGCTGCGTTTTTACCTGAACCCAAAGGCACGTTTCGACGACGGTACACCGATCACCGCCGAAGACGTGCGCTACACCTTCAACCTGTTCATCACCCAGGGCAGCCTCAAATACCGCCAGCAGTTTCGCGATGTCGCCGAGGTCATCGTCGAGTCGCCGACGCAAGTGCGCTTCCTCTTCAAGAACAACGACAGCCGCACCTTGCCGCTGGACCTGGCGACACTGCCGGTGCTGCCCGAACATTGGTGGCGGACACGTGATTTCGCCGAGGGCGGCGGTTTCGAGATTCCGCCGGGCAGTGGCCCGTATCGCATCAGCGCGGTAGATGCCGGGCGCAGCGTGAAATTTCAACGGGTACAGGATTGGTGGGCCAAGGATCTGCCGATCACTCGCGGCCTCTACAACTTCGATCAACTGAGTGTGGAGTTCTTCGCCGACACCGACGTGTCACGGCAGGTGCTCAAGGCCGGCGGCTTCGATTACAACCGCGAGTTTTCCGCCACCAGTTTCACCATCGGCTACGCGGGCGCTGCACTCGAGCAAGGCAAATTGCTTCGTGAACACCTCGCACCCGGTGCTGCGCAAGGCGCGCAGGGCTTTGTGTTCAACCTGCAGAAACCGCCGTTTCAGGATCGTCGCGTGCGCCAGGCAATCGCCATGCTCTGGGATTTCGAATGGAGCAACCGGCAGATGATGCGCAACATGTACCTGCGTCAGCGCAGCTACTTCTCCCACAGCGCGCTGGCGGCCACTGCATTGCCGGATGCCGAAGAGCTGAAGATTCTGGAACCGTTGCGCGGACAGATTCCCGATGAAGTGTTCACCACGGTGTTTGAAGCACCGAAAACCGACGGCAGCGGCAACGTCCGCAGCGAACAGTTGCAGGCACTGAAGCTACTCGAAGCCGCTGGCTGGAAACCTCAGGGCGATCAGTTGGTGAACGTCAATGGCGAACCTCTGCACTTTACCTTTCTCAATGGCCAGAAAGGTTTCGAACGGCTGTTATTGCCGTTCAAACGCAACCTGGCGCAGATCGGCATCGGCTTTGATATCCGCCAGGTCGACACCGCGCAATACACCAACCGCGTGCGCAATCGCGACTACGACATGATCGTCGCCGGTTACCCGGTGAGTCAGGCGCCAGGGCGCGAGATGTTCAATTACTTCGGCTCCGATGGCGCCGCTGACCCCGGCTCGAACAATTACATGGTGCTGTGCGATCCGGCAGTCGATGCACTGCTCGAAGGGCTGGTGCAGGCCGACAATCGCCAGAGTCTGCTGCGCCACGCTCATGCACTGGATCGGGTGTTGCAGTGGGGCTATTACTGGGTACCCAACTATTACCCGCCGGGAATTTCCACAGTGTGGTGGAACCGCTTCGGCCGACCGGCGATTGCCCCGCTCTACGACGCCGGTCTCGACACCTGGTGGGAAATCAGCCCGACTGCACTGACATCAGCGCAGATGCCCAAGGAGTACAGCCATGTGGGGCTATAGCCTGCGGCGTCTGCTGCTGATCGTGCCGACCTTGCTCGCGATCCTGTTGGTCAATTTCGTTATCGTGCAAGCCGCGCCCGGTGGCCCGGTCGAGCAGGCCATCGCGCGCTTGCAGGGCATTGGCGTCGGCGCGGCGGTGGGTTCCAGCCATGTCGAAACTGTTGGTGGCGAGTCTCGTGCCACCCGGGGGCTGGACCCGAAACTGGTGGCCGATATCGAGCGTCAGTACGGCTTCGACAAACCCGCCAGCGAGCGCTTGTGGCTGATGCTCAAAAGCTATGCGCGACTGGATTTCGGGCAGAGTTTCTTTCGCGGTGCCAGCGTCACGGAACTGATCTGGCAGAAGCTGCCGGTGACTTTGTCGCTGGGCCTGTGGGCGACGTTGATCACCTATCTGGTGTCAATTCCGCTGGGCATTCGCAAGGCTGTGCATAACGGCTCGGCGTTCGATGTCTGGAGCAGCGTGGCGATCATCATCGGCTATGCGTTGCCGGGATTCCTTTTCGCTCTGCTGCTGATCGTGGTGTTTGCCGGTGGCACGGCGCTGGACTGGTTTCCGGTGCGCGGGCTGGTCTCGGACAACTTCGCCGAGCTGTCGCCGTGGGCCAAAGTGGCCGACTATTTCTGGCATTTGGTGCTGCCGGTGATTGCCTTGGTCATTGGGGGGTTCGCCACGTTGACGATCCTGACCAAGAACAGCTTTCTCAACGAGATCTCGCGACTGTACGTGGTGACCGCGCGCGCCAAAGGGCTGAGCCAAAGGCAGGTGTTGTACGGCCATGTGTTTCGCAACGCGATGCTTCTGGTCGTCGCCGGTTTGCCGCAAGCGTTGGTGACGGTGTTCTTCGGCGGCTCGTTGCTGATCGAAGTGATCTTTTCCCTCGATGGTCTCGGCCGCCTCAGTTACGAAGCGGCAGTCGCGCGCGATTATCCGGTGGTGTTCGGCTCGCTGTTTATCTTCACCCTGTTTGGCCTGCTGATAAAACTGCTCGGCGACCTTTGCTACACGCTGGTCGACCCGCGCATCGACTTCACCGCGAGGGCTGCCTGATGCTGACATTATCTCCCATCGGCCAGCGCCGCTGGGCGCGCTTCAAGGCGCATCGCCGTGGTTGGTGGTCGTTGTGGCTGTTTCTCGCGCTGTTCGGCCTGAGCCTCGGCGGTGAGTTGGTGGCCAATGACAAACCGCTGCTGGTGACGTATCAGGGCGAATGGTATTTCCCGGCGTTCAAGCGTTACACCGAGCAGGATTTCGGCGGCGAGTTGCCGTTTCAACCGGACTATCGTAGCGCGCAGGTGCGGCAATTGATCGAGGGGCAGGGCGGGCGGTTGTGGTTTGCGCCGATCCCGTTCGCGTTCGACACGGTCAATTACGACCTCACGGAGCCGGCACCGAGTCCGCCCAGTGGCGACAACTGGCTGGGCACTGATGATCAGGCGCGCGACGTGCTGGCGCGGGTGATTTTCGGCACACGTGTATCGCTGCTGTTTGCCTTGGCGCTGACCGCGGCGAGTGCGCTGATCGGCATCGCCGCCGGGGCATTGCAGGGCTACTACGGTGGGTGGGTCGACCTGATCGGTCAGCGCTTGCTGGAGGTCTGGTCGGGGCTGCCGGTGTTGTACCTGCTGATCATTCTGTCCGGGTTCGTCGAGCCGAATTTCTGGTGGTTGCTGGGGATCATGGTGCTGTTTTCCTGGTTGAGCCTGGTCGATGTGGTGCGGGCCGAGTTTCTGCGCAGCCGTGGCCTGGAATATGTGAAAGCGGCACGCGCGCTGGGGGTGGGCGATGCGCAGGTGATCGTTCGGCACATCCTGCCCAATGCCATGAGCGCGACGCTGACCTACCTGCCGTTCATTCTTACCGGGGCGATCGCGACGTTATCGGCGTTGGATTTTCTCGGTTTCGGCATGCCGGCCGGCAGCGCTTCGCTGGGCGAGTTGATCGGTCAGGGCAAAAGCAATCTGCAAGCACCGTGGCTTGGCCTGACCGCGTTCTTTGCCTTGGCGCTGATCCTTTCACTGCTGGTATTCATCGGCGAAGCCTGCCGCGATGCGTTTGATCCGAGGACTTGATATGCCCGAACATCTGATCGAAATACGCGACCTGCGCGTCGCCTTCAATGGCCAGTCTGTGGTGCACGGCATCGACCTTGATATCCGCCCCGGCGAATGTCTTGCGCTGGTCGGGGAATCCGGCTCCGGTAAATCGGTGACGGCGCACAGCATTCTGCAATTGCTTGACCCGGCCATCACGCAGATTGATGGCAGCATCCGCTATGTTGGCGAGGAGTTGCTTGGCGTACATGAGCGCTACTTGCGCCAATTGCGTGGCAACCGCATCGCGATGATTTTTCAGGAGCCGATGAGCTCACTGAACCCTTTGCACACGATTGAGCGGCAACTGGGCGAAAGCCTCGCGCTGCACAAGGGGCTGGCCGGGGCGGCGGCGCGTCAGCGAATTGTGCAATTGCTCGAACTGGTGGGCATTCAACGTCCGCGCGAACGGCTCAAGGCTTATCCGCATCAATTGTCGGGCGGTCAGCGACAACGGGTGATGATCGCCATGGCGCTGGCCTGCGAGCCACAGTTGTTGATTGCCGACGAGCCGACCACTGCGCTGGACGTGACCGTGCAACGCAAGATTTTGTTGCTGCTCAAAGAACTGCAGGAGCGCCTGGGAATGGCGCTGTTGATCATCAGTCATGATCTGAATCTGGTGCGCAATATCGCTCAGCGGGTGGCAGTCATGCGTGGAGGATTGATCGTCGAGCAGGCGCCTTGTGAACAGTTGTTCAGCACGCCGCAGCATCCTTACAGCATTGAGTTGCTCAACGCCGAGCCGGGTGGCGAGGCGTTGTGTCGGGAACCCGCTGAGGATTTGCTGGAGGTGCGCGATCTCAATGTGCGCTTCCGTTTGGGCGGTGGCTGGCTGCGCGCGAAGTCTTGGTTGCACGCGGTCAGCGGCATTGATTTGAATCTTCAGCGCGGCAAAACCCTGGGCATTGTTGGCGAGTCCGGTTCCGGCAAGTCGACGCTGGGCCAAGCGATTCTGCGTTTGCTGGATGCTCGGGGCAGCATCCGCTTTCAGGGCGAGGCGCTGGAGCACTTGAGCGGCAAGCAACTCAGGCCGCTGCGCAAACGTCTGCAAGTGGTGTTTCAGGATCCGTTCGGCAGCCTCAGTCCACGTTTGTGCGTGGAGCAGATCATCGCCGAAGGTTTACAGGTGCACAGTGATTTGAACGCCGATGAGCGTGAGAGGGCGGTGATCGATGTGCTGCGTGAAGTCGGTCTTGATCCGGCCACCCGCCATCGCTATCCCCACGAGTTTTCCGGTGGTCAGCGGCAACGCATCGCCATTGCCCGGGCGCTGGTGCTCAAGCCTGACTTGATCCTGCTGGATGAGCCGACCTCGGCACTGGATCGCACGGTGCAAAAACAGATTGTCGCGTTATTGCGGCGTTTGCAGGCGGAACACGGCTTGACCTATCTGTTCATCAGCCACGACCTGGCGGTGGTGCGCGCGTTGGCCCATGACTTGATTGTGATGAAGGACGGTGAGGTGGTGGAGCGTGGCGAGACGAATGCGCTGTTTCATGCCGCGCAGCATCCGTATACCCGAGAGTTGCTGGCCGCTTCGTTCACCGGGTAACCCTGTAGGAGCTGTCGAGTGAAACGAGGCTGCGATCTTTTGACTTTGCGTTCTAAAAAGCCAGATCAAAAGATCGCAGCGTGCCGCAGTTCCTACAGGGCCGAAACGCAAAAATCCCGCCACTGGGGGCGGGATTCTTGTGTCACTGAACGCGCTATTACGACGGGAACAGCTCGGACAGTTTCATCGACAGCATCATGTCGCCTTCAACGCGCAGTTTGCCGCCCATGAAAGCCTGCATGCCGTCGGTTTCGCCGCTGACGATACCTTTCAGGGTTTCGCTATCCAGTACCAGCGTGCAGTTGGCGTCCGGGTTCTCGCCTTCCTGGATATCGCAGGTGCCGTCTTTGACGATCAGCGAGTACTGCTTGTCTTCGTCAGTGATGTTGAAACCGAAGACCAGATCCAGACCGGCAGCAGCGGCTGGGTTGAACTTGGCTTGCATTTCTTTTACGGCATCGGCTACGGAGGTCATGGTTCGATCCTTATGGGTTGATTACAGCAAGGTTCACAGTTAACCGGACTCAGCGGAAAGTGATGAGTTCCGGTGCCTTCAACAGCTGCAGGTGTGCATGACTGTTGAAGGAGGCCAAAGCCACCTCGCGACCGCGGAACTTCAGCTGGTTGAGCGAGGTGTTGACGATTTGCCAGTTCAATTCAAAGGCCTGTCTGGCAGGCATTTGCGTAATGAGGTGGAGCAGGGCGGTGATGGTGCCGCCGGAGGTGAACACGGCGATTTTCTGTTTGTCGCCGGCCTGTTCAAGGATTCGGTGTAACCCGGCCTGAACCCGTTCGACGAAACCCAGCCAGCTTTCCAGCCCCGGGGTGTCAAAAGTGCCGGCCAGCCAGCGCTCGATGATCAAGGCGAAAATCCGTTGGAATTCGCCACGGTTCTGTGCGGCGTTGCGCAGGATGTCGAGGGCTTCCGGCTCGTCCGCCAGCATGTCCGGGAGCAGCGCACGAATGACCGCGTCGGCATCGAATTCGTTGAACGCAGAATCGGTTTCCAGGGTCGGCACCGGCAGGCCTTTGGCGGCGTATTGCGCCAGCGCGCTGGTGGCCGTGTGCTGTTGGCGACGCAGGTCACCGGCGAGGCAGCGATCGAAGCTGATGCCCAGTTCAGCGAGGTGCTGACCGAGGATTTCTGCCTGACGCACACCGGTCGGCGACAGGACGTCATAGTCGTCTGCACCAAAGGAGGCCTGGCCATGTCGTATCAAGTAGATGCTGCCCACGTCCGCGTCATCCCGGTACGTTGAAGGTTGTGGCGAGGTTATGAGGATGACGGGTAGCTGTCAATGAAAAAACATACGCTTGTTTGAAATGCCCGTTACAGGGGTGTTGCCAGAGGTTTCACGGCTGGCCGACAAGCCGACGCATGGGTATGCTGGAGCCATCCCGCGTGTGTCTCACATCCGCGCATCGTTTAAGGAGTCTTTGTGGAGTTTTTCACCGAATACGCCAGCTTCCTGGCCAAGACCGTCACCCTGGTAGTCGCCATTCTGGTGGTGCTTGCCAGTTTTGCCGCATTGCGCAGCAAGGGGCGGCGCAAATCGGCCGGTCAGTTGCAGGTCAGCAAACTCAATGATTTCTACAAGGGCCTGCGTGAGCGCCTGGAGCAGACGTTGCTCGACAAGGATCAGCTCAAGGCTTTGCGCAAAGGCGAGGCCAAATCCGAGAAAAACGCGAAGAAGCAGAAGAAACAACCCGACACCAAATCGCGTGTGTTCGTGCTGGATTTCGACGGCGACATCAAGGCCTCGGCCACCGAAAGCCTGCGCCATGAAATCACCGCACTGCTGACGCTCGCCACGCCAAAAGACGAAGTGGTCCTGAGGCTGGAAAGCGGTGGCGGCATGGTTCACAGCTACGGTCTGGCATCCTCGCAATTGGCGCGGATCCGTGAAGCCGGCGTGCCGTTGACCGTGTGCATCGACAAGGTCGCGGCCAGCGGCGGCTACATGATGGCGTGCATCGGCGAGAAGATCATCAGCGCGCCGTTTGCGATTCTTGGTTCGATCGGCGTGGTTGCACAGTTGCCCAACGTCAACCGCTTGCTGAAGAAGCACGACATCGACTTTGAAGTACTGACCGCCGGCGAGTACAAACGCACCCTGACCGTGTTTGGCGAAAACACCGAGAAGGGCCGGGAGAAGTTCCAGGAAGATCTGGACATCACCCATCAACTGTTCAAGAACTTTGTTGCGCGTTATCGCCCGCAACTGGCCATCGATGATGTGGCCACCGGTGAAGTCTGGCTCGGCGTCGCGGCGCTGGATAAACAACTGGTCGATGAACTAAAGACCAGTGATGAGTACCTGGCCGACCGGGCGAAAAAGGCTGAGGTCTACCACCTGCACTACGCCGAGCGCAAAAGCTTGCAGGAACGTATTGGCATGGCCGCCAGCGGCTCGGTCGACCGCGTACTGCTGAGCTGGTGGAGTCGGCTGACCCAGCAGCGCTTCTGGTAATTCGAGCAGGCATAAAAAAACGCCGGTCACATGACCGGCGTTTTTTTGTCCGCAGCAAACCTTCAGCGGCGACGGAACAGCGGCAGCGGTTCGTCGGTGGCGGCCTGATAGGTCACCGAAAAGTCCTTGAGACCTTCCAAAGCTTCGTACGGGTCTTTGTCCGCACGCACGGCAAAGGCGTCGAAACCACAGCGGTGCATGTAGAACAGTTGATCGCGCAGCACGTCACCAATCGCCCGCAGTTCACCTTTGAAACCGTAACGGTCGCGCAGCAGGCGGGCGTTGGAGTAGTTGCGGCCGTCGGTGAACGCCGGGAAGTTCAAGGCAATCACCTGAAACTCGGCGACGTCTTCACCGATTTCCTCGGCTTCTTCGTCGGCGTCCAGCCACACACCCAGACCACCGTCGCGAGCCTTGAGCATGCGACTGTGTTCACGCCACAGTTGCAGCGGCACGATCAGGTCGTCGCAGTTGCTGATCTCGTCGATGTTGAAATCCTTGGGCAGCAAGTGCCAGGTTTCGTCGACGACCGCGTTATTCTTAATGATTCGCTGCATAGACGCGTTCCTTGAAGAGGTCGATGCCAATACGCTGGTAGGTGTCGATGAAGCGCTCGTCTTCGGTACGTTGTTCAACGTACACGTCGATCAGCTTCGAGATCACGTCCGGCATGGCTTCCTGGGCGAAGGACGGGCCGAGGATCTTGCCCAGGCTCGCATCACGGCTGGCACTGCCGCCGAGGGAGACCTGATAGAACTCTTCGCCTTTCTTGTCCACCCCGAGGATGCCGATGTGGCCGACGTGGTGGTGACCACAAGCGTTCATGCAACCGGAGATGTTCAGGTCCAGTTCACCGATGTCGAACAGGTAGTCGAGGTCGTCGAAGCGACGCTGGATCGACTCGGCAATCGGGATCGACTTGGCGTTGGCCAGCGAGCAGAAATCACCGCCAGGGCAGCAGATGATGTCGGTCAGCAAGCCGATGTTAGGCGTGGCGAAACCGCCTTCACGCAGCTCACCCCACAGGGCAAACAACTGGCTTTGCTCGACGTCGGCAAGAATGATGTTCTGCTCGTGCGAGGTGCGCAGTTGACCAAAGCTGTAGCGGTCGGCCAGATCGGCGACGGCGTCGAGCTGTTTGTCAGTGATATCGCCCGGGGCAACGCCGGTTGGTTTCAGCGACAGGGTCACGGCCACGTAACCCGGCTTTTTGTGCGCCAGGGTGTTGCGGGTGCGCCAGCGAGCGAAGCCTGGATGTTCTTTGTCCAGCTCGGCCAGTTGCGCGGTCTGGTTGTCCAGCGCCTTGTAGTCCGGGTCGACGAAGTGCTTGGCGACGCGATGCAGTTCAGCCTCGGTCAAAGTGGTCTGGCCACCGCGCAGGTGTTCCATTTCCGCATCGACTTTCTGTGCGAACACTTCCGGCGTGAGCGCTTTGACGAGAATCTTGATCCGCGCCTTGTATTTGTTGTCGCGACGGCCGTAGCGGTTGTACACGCGCAGGATCGCGTCGAGGTAGCTCAACAGGTCCTGCCACGGCAGGAATTCGTTGATGAACGCGCCGACCACCGGAGTACGACCGAGGCCGCCACCGACCAGCACACGGAAACCCAGCTCACCAGCGGCGTTGTGCACCGGCTCAAGGCCGATGTCGTGAACTTCAATGGCCGCACGGTCAGCGGTCGAACCGTTGACGGCGATCTTGAACTTACGCGGCAGGTAGGCGAATTCCGGGTGGAACGTGGTCCACTGACGAACGATCTCGCACCATGGGCGCGGGTCGATCACTTCGTCGGCAGCGACACCGGCGAACTGGTCGGTGGTGACGTTGCGCAGGCAGTTGCCGCTGGTCTGGATCGCGTGCATCTGCACGGTGGCCAGTTCAGCCAGAATGTCCGGGATGTCTTCCACCGCCGGCCAGTTGAACTGCACGTTCTGCCGCGTACTGATGTGGGCGTAGCCCTTGTCGTAGTCGCGGGCAATCTTGGCCATCATGCGCGTCTGACGCGAAGTCAGCTGGCCGTAAGGCACCGCCACACGCAACATCGGCGCGAAGCGCTGGATGTACAGGCCATTTTGCAGGCGCAGGGGGCGGAATTCTTCTTCGCTCAGCTCACCTGCCAGATAGCGTCGGGTCTGATCACGGAACTGCTTGACGCGGTCCTCGATGATCCGCTGATCGTACTCGTCGTATACGTACATATAAGTCCTGTTCTCAGGCTTGGGCCATTCGGAGTAGCACTGCGTTTTCGCTTGCTGGAGTCCGATTGTGCCTCTGCAATTCTGCGCGCACGGCCGCGCACTCCCTAACGGAGCCGGGGCAATATACCCGTTTGCAGTTATGCGCAAAAGTGATGTTTGAGTATATGTAAAGAACCAAATCGCCTAACGAGAATGGCTGTCAACTAACCCACATTTGTCGTGCGGACAATCATCGTCTTAACTGTGGTCGAGTCTTTCTGCAATCACCGACAAAACCGACAAGAGGCGATGCAATGAGCAATCCGACCAAGGCAAGAAAAAGCGACAACAGTGTCGATGCGTGGGCCATTTTGTTCCTGATCATTCTCGTAGTAGGGACAGCGGTATTCTGGGTCAGTCATCAGTAAACGACCCATCCGGGCCCGCTTCCGACAGATTGTCGGACAAAAAACGGGATCAGGCATCAATAGCCGGTGGAACGCGGGCTATAATGCGCGGCCATTTTTCCTTGGGCCTGGATGCTTCATGTTCAAGTTTGTCCACATCAGTCTTCTGTTGTTCGCCGCGCTGTTTCAGACCGGCGCGCGGGCAGAGTCTGTGCTGTTTTTGAATCCGGGCTCGACGCAGGAAGCGTTCTGGGTCAGCTATTCGCAATTCATGCAGGCGGCCGCTCATGATCTGGGCATCGATCTGCAAATTCTCTATTCCCAACGCCAACCCGAACTGACCCTGGCTCAGGCGCGCATTGCGTTGCAGGGGCCGAATCGTCCCGAGTACCTGGTGTTCGTCAACGAACAATACGTCGCCCCGCAAATTCTGCGCCTGGCCGAGAACAGCGGCGTGAAGCTGTTTATGGTCAACGCGGCGCTGACACCTGACCAGCAAGCGCTGGTCGGTGAGCGGAACGACCGCATCGGCAGCCTGGTGCCGAACGACGAGGAGGGCGGTTACCTGATGATGAAGGAACTGATCCGTCTGCACCCGCCGACGCCCGCTGCTGAGCCGATTGAAGTGTTGGCGTTCTCCGGGTTGAAGGTCACCCCCTCGGCACAATTGCGCGAGCGCGGCATGCAGCGGGCGTTGGCCGAACACCCACAGATGCGTCTGCGGCAATTGGTCTACAGCGGCTGGACCCAAGAGCGCGCCTATGAGCAGGCCAAACAGCTGTTTGCCCGTTACCCGAAGGTGTCGCTGGTGTGGTCGGCCAATGATGAGATGGCCTTCGGCGCGATGCGCGCTTACGCCGAGACCGGCAAAGTCCCCGGCAAAGATGCCTTGTTCAGTGCAATCAATACCTCACCGGCGGCCTTGCAGGCGTTGGTTGACGGGCGTTTGAGCGCGCTGGTCGGCGGGCATTTCACCCTGGGCGGCTGGGCGTTGGTCGAGTTGCATGATGTTGAGCAAGGCGTCGATTTGAATCACTACGGCGGCCGTGACCGGCAGATTCCCTTATTGCAATTGATCGACAAAGCGCACGCCCGGCAAATGCTGGCCATGGGCACGTCGCCTGACTACGGCGTGAATTTCCGCAAGCTCTCGGCCAAGGGGCAACCGGCGTCGTATCGCTACCCGTTCACCTTGCAGACCCTGATGCGCTGACCGCGTCAGACCCCGGCGAAATGCAGCACCAGTTTGACGATGGCAAACAGCGTCAGCGCAAACACCGCCGTGAACAGAATGCCCAGCATCACGAAATGGCTGGGTTTGCCATGGGTGAAGTCCCTTGCCCGGTTCTTGCCGCTCTGCACCCCGAACGCCGCCGCCATCACGCTGTGCAGCATCTGCCAGAAGGTCGGCGGTTTGTTGTCGACTGGATCGTCCATAAATCCCTCCGCTGAAAGTTGTGCCTCTCAAGCATAGTCAAATAGCGCTCGGCTGTTCGCAGACACGTCGTTACAACTGCTATAACCCTGTACCGCTCAACCCACCGATACAAGTGATGTGCTGTCGCTCCATTTATAGGAGCAATGTATGTCCCCCGATTTCCTTATTCCTCAAGCCACGGACAAGCCTGCACCACCGCCTGCTACCGAGAGCCTGCACGGGCCTTTTCTGGAGGCTGCGGTGCCGCCATGGCTGATCGGTGCTTCTGCCCTCAGAAAGGCCGAGTTCAAACAGGCGAGGACCGTCCTGCCGCACTGGTATAGCGCGATGGCACCGGCACAACGTCGTATTTTGCATGAAACCTACAGACACAGTTTCAGCACGCAAACGCGATTGGACCAGACCATGGCGGCGTTCAAGGACATTGATGCGTTCGCCCGACCCATGCTGATGCAGGCGCTGAAAAGCCGTTTTCAGGTCGAGGTTGATGTCGACAAAACCCTGTTATGCCTCCGGCGACCCATACGCGCCGGTATCCTCGGCGAGGAAATCGGAACTTACGAATCCTTGACGCTCCCTTTGCTGCAGGCTGCGCTGCACAACTTTGAAAGTGACGAATGTCGGTACGGGGCGTTTCACCACAGCTCCGGGTTTGCAATCCAGAACCCTGCCACGGAGGTCCACACGGCTGTGCCGGTAAACGTGTCGGTCAGAAACTTTCTTGGCCTGTGCCGTGAACTGGATATCGGTGCGAAGTATCAGGCCTATCTCGATTCGTTTTTCCATCCCAAAAACCCCAAGGCCGAGGCGAGGTTGCGCCGGCGGTTCATTGC
This sequence comes from Pseudomonas sp. Mb7, assembly GCF_054790525.1. NCBI lineage: Bacteria > Pseudomonadati > Pseudomonadota > Gammaproteobacteria > Pseudomonadales > Pseudomonadaceae > Pseudomonas > Pseudomonas sp. Mb7. The sequence goes on along the minus strand of NZ_CP186501.1, from coordinate 2,872,217 downwards.
CAGCCAAAAATCAGCCATGCGCGCGGCGGCTGATCGAGCTTTGTTGACCAAGGACATTCTGCCGGAAGACCACGCGATGATCATTTCTGTCATCAGAGGTGAGCGACATCCCAGAATCGGTCGCAATCAGGTCTGGTTTCAGGACCTGGGCCTGATGAGGCACAGGTTGGTGGGGTGTGTTGCGTTCAAGATCGCCGAAAGGAATCGCCCCACCGAGGCAGTGATTCTTTACGTGCCGAATGATCCCGTACATCCGCTGAAGCGCTATACCGGCACGCAAATGCAGAGCACCTTCAAGCGGCTGCTTACCGCTCGCGTTCAAGGGCAGTCGCCAGACATCGGTCCGACGCCTTACCAGCGGTTTTTGAGCCAGTTCTTGCCCTACGAAAAACGTCCTTACTATTTCAGCCAGTTCGTGAAGGTTGCCGACTCTGCGGCCGATTGGCTGACGTCGCCCTGGCGCAAAATACTGGAAGTCACACTGACCGCTGTCGAGATCTGGAAAACCTCACCCAAATACGAGAAGAGGGTGCCGGAGCCGATCCTTATATTGCCGCCACGTTGAGGCCTCACGTGCAGGCTTTTCCCTGGGCTGCCAATTCCGACCTTTGGACCTATCTCTACGAAAAGCACCGCGAGAAGGTCTTCGCGGATGCCCGCTGCCACGCGGTTCCAACCGCCGACGCGGACGCCAGTGCACGAAACGCCAAACTGTCAGGCCTGCTGCAATTCGGACTCCTGGCGCTGAATGTGGCGTCGATGTTTGTGCCGGTGTTGGGCGAGATCATGCTCGTGGTGATGGCTGGCCAGTTGTTGTTCGAAACCATCGAGGGCGTGGTCGAATGGAGCGAGGGTGACAGGCACGCCGCCAAGGCGCACTTGGTGGATGTGGCGGAAAACCTCGCGCAGATCGGTGTAATGGCGGCTGCCGGCGCGGGTTTCAGATGGCTGACGGCGGTAAAAGCGGAGCCGCTGATGGAGCAACTGCACCCCGTGACTTTGCCCAGCGGCGAAACCCGATTGTGGAAGCCCGACTTCACTGGCTATGAACAGCACCTTACGTTGAGTGGATCAGTGCGGCCGAATGCACAGGGGCAGTACCGGATCGACGGCAAAATCTGTTTTCGCCACGGCGGAAGGTTCTACGAGCAGATACTCGACGAGTCAACCGCTCAATGGCGGCTCAAACATCCCACAGATGCCGACGCTTACCAGCCCGTCCTGAGTCATAACGGTCAGGGCGCCTGGCGGCTGGCGCTGGAACAGCCGATGAACTGGGAGCGACTGACACTGCTGCGGCGCATGGGGCACATCACCGATGACTTCAGCGATGAATCCCTGCTGATGCTGGCCGATATCAGCGCCGTCAGTGACAACGCCTTGCGCAAAATGCACATGGATCATCTGCCGCCACCTCCCGAATTGCACGACGCGATGCGTCTGTTTCGCGCCGATAGGGGAGCCAGGCAAATGATCGAGCAACTGCGCGGAGCGAGGCCCATTGATGAGGGGTATCTGTACGCACTGCCGTTGGTCACCGAAATGCCACACTGGCCGGCCGATCGGATACTGGAGTTTTTCGTCGGTGCCGAGGGCGAAGGATCGTCGACTCGGTACGGTGCGCAGACAACCCTGCCCGGGTTTGATCCCAAACCGGTCATCCGTATCAGCCGTGCGCAGGTATTGAACGGAGAAATGCCTGCGCGAATTCTGGCAGCGCTGCAGGAAAACGAAGTAGGCCAGCTACTGGGCCCGGCCGACGCGCAGTTTCGTCCAGCGAGGCCAGACGCATTCAGTCGCAGGCTCGCCGATTATGCCCATACACGTCAGTCGGCCATTTTCGACAGTCTTTACAGAGGCAGCGAACCGCTCGGCATACGTGGGCGCATGCTGCAGCGTGAATGTCCCGGACTCAGCGATGCGGCCGCACAGGATGTGCTCGATCATGCAACGGCGGCGGAACTGGCCCGAATGGACGCTAACGGGCGATCCCCCTTGAAAATGCTCGAAGAGGCCCGCTGGCATGCTCGCCAAGGCCGCCAGGTTCGTGCGTTCGCCGGTTTGCACAGCGAGACCCTGGCTTCAGCAGACAGCCGAAGGCTGGCACTGTTTGCTCTGGAACAGTTGCCAGGATGGCCGCAGACATTGCGCCTGGAAATTCGCGAGGGCAGCACAACCGGCGCAGTGCTCGACAGCGTCGGTGAGCCAGCAGCACCGGTCAAACGCTATCTGGTCAAGAATGGGCCTGCTTATCAGGCCTTTGGTGATCGCGCAGAAGCGCTCAGCAGGATGTCGGGTGCAGAGGACAGTTTCTATCATTCGCTCCTGCAGGCGCTGCCCGATGACATACGCCTGGCCATTGACTTGCCGGAAGGAAGCCCTGGCAGCGAACTGCAACATAAAATTATCGGCTCGGCCCATGCTCATCGGCGTCAAGCTGCGCACGTTCTCGCGCCGCAAGCCAAAGCGTTCAAACCACCGGTGCGGGTGAGCGCAAGGCTCAAGGGCTATTATGCCAGTGGCCGTGGCCCAAGCCTTGCGCCATCGCTGGAGTCACGGGTGGCGCATCTCTATCCGGAGGCACGGCAGGCCGAGGCGTTCCTCACCCAGCAACGCGGCAGAAGTAATGCACAGATCTTCCGCGAACTGGAATTCCGTCGGTTGGATTGGGAAAGACTCGATACCACCCTTGAGCAATGGCAGGCCGGCCCGACCGGGAGTCGGGCTGCGCTGCACAGGGCGCAAGTTGCTCAGGCACTCAGAAATGCCTGGCGCAATGGCCCGTTGGCCGGGCAAGTGGTGGAAGCCGGGCGTCTCTCGCTGGTATGCGATACGCCGTTGCCTGCGCTCTCCACACGTTTTGCCCATATCAATGAACTGTCCGTGGCGGGGCTGGGCATAACGGATACCCATGCGGACGGTTTTCTGGTGGCCTTCCCGAATGTCACGGATTTGTCGATCGGCGAGCTGGGGCAACAGACTGATCGCCCCACGTCTGTGGCCGGCGCGCTGACGACCCTGCCGGAGGCGGTCGGCCGGATGCCCGGACTGACCCGGCTGCGTTTTTCCACCGATGCGGCGTTACTGGCGCCAGGCTTTTCTCAACGGCTCAGCTCGCTTGTCAGGCTGGAAGCGCTGCGCATCGATTATTCAGGAGTCGACTCAGCCACCCTGCATGAACTTGACCTGACGCCCTTGACCCGCCTGCGCAGCCTGCGCATTGACGCGCCCCGTGCCTTGTGGCGATGGCCCGCGTACGTCGAGCGCCTTGAGCATCTTGAGCGTCTGGATTTGACGCATACGTTGATAGAGACGCTGTCCGAATCGCTGTATCACGATCACGAGCAACTTTGGGCCGGGCTGGCGCTCGACTGGTCGAGGGTGACCCCGGCGACCTTCCGGCGCGCTTACGAATACGTCAGCCAATATTCCGGCCCACTGGGCCACCTGCTCGATCTGCATCAGATGGTCGGCGAGTTCTGCCGCGCCGAGCTCGATACGATGGCGCCAATGCCGAGTTTCACTGACCCGTTATCCGAAGCGTTCAACGCGACCTGGGTGACACCGCAGGCAAGAGTTACCGCCATCGAACAGCTTCGGGCGGAGCATGAAGCCATTTTCGCTGCGTTCTACACACCTGCCTTGCGGCATGGAACACGCTATGCTGCCCTTCGGCGGCAATGGTCCATGGGGCCCAACGCCGACGTTGTGAACGCGCTCAAGACCAACTGGTATGGCACGGTTCGCCAACGGTACGGCCTGACCGCCAACGTGGCGACATTTGAACTGCCGGTTACCCGATCAGGCCAAGCCGTATTGACGGCTGCAGACTTGATCACCGAGTTGCCGCCACTGCCGGCAGGCAGTTTCTCCCACGTGCGTACACTGCGCCTGGGGAGGCTGGACGTCCCCATTGAACAGGCTCGGCACTTTCTCCGCGCATTCAGTCATGTCGAATCACTTGAATTCAGCGGTAATACCTTCACCGAGCTGCCCTTTGCGGCGGATGAGCTGTCAGCGCTGACGCATCTGGATGCATCGGGCAACAGGATTGAGGTAACGCCTGTTGTGCAGCGGCAGATCAACGGGTTGCAGCGTCTCAGTAGGTTGAATCTGAGTAACAACCCGCTGGGCAACATCGATGTCAGCCTGTTGAGCCGATTGCGTGCCCTGGGCCTGAGATCGACGCAGTTGCGTGCCTGGCCCGCCGGTGCCGAAAACCTGCCTCGGTTGGCGTGGCTCGACCTGCGAGACAACCGGATCTCGTCACTGCCACCGTCGGTGTTGACCCATCCCGACGCGCTGATGAGAGCCAACCTGGCCGGTAACGTATTCAGTCCTGAGGGTGAAGCAAGCCTGCACGGGGCGCTGCAGCGAATCGAGCAGCAAAGGGGCCTGGGGCCGGGCACGCTGGCACGATTCGCTGCAGAACCGGTGCCGGAGCTTTTCCCTCCTGCGGAAACAGGCTGGTCGTTTATCGACCTGATGTTATCGCTTCCAGAAGCCGCGACGGTGCTTCAAGGGCAAACGGGGCCCTCGGCGCAGTTGCAACGTTTGACTCGCATCATGCCGGTCGAGCAAGCGCGACTTCACTTGCAGAATCTGCGGGCGTCGGGGGCGAGCGATGCGCAGATCGAAGCACGGATCACCGAATGGCAGCACCTTTGCGAGGCATTGGTCCGTCGAGCGAATGACTGGCTGTATACCCGCGAAGTGCGCACGGACACGTACAGGATCAATGCGCGAGACCGATCGGTCGCGGCGAGGCGCCTCTTCGAAGCCTGGCTGGACGGACTCACAGAGCATGTCGACAGAGCCCGGCTGGACCTGGATTTCCAAGGCCTGCAAACCGGTGATTTGCCGGAGCTGGCAGTTCCGATCCCTGCAGTCAGAACGCTGGATCTGAGCGGTGTGGGCATGACCACACGGGGTTCGGACGGGTTTCTCAGGGCTTTTCCCCACGTCGAAATCTTGTATATCAGTGGCAATCCCCTGGTGTCGGTGCCTGGGCCGGTCCTGCGGATGCAGCATCTTGAACGCCTGGAGATGCAGTATTGCGATCTCGCGGACGCGACGGACCTTTACCCGTTGATGGCCCGTGCGCGCCTTCGCAGGCTGGATGTCGGCTACAACGAACTTCGGGTATTCAACCCGCCCGACTTTGGCGCCGTCCAGACTCTGGACTTGCGCTATAACCACCTGACCGCATGGCCTGGCCGTGTATTCGAGGCGCCGCAGTTGCACAGCTTGGACCTGAGCGGCAACGAACTCACCCACATTCCCGGGGAATTGTTCAACGGCGAACACGAGCGTCTGATCCAGGGGACCAATCTCTCCGAGAATCGACGCTTGTCCCTTTCTGCTTTGCAGGACATGCGCCGCTATGCGCGTGAGCAGTCGGCGTTGCACGTGCTGGGAATGTCACGCCGAAACATTGAGACGATGATCGACACACACCTTTTCGGCGATCTGTTCGGTGGCGCAGAACCGGTCGGCATTCCCGAAGACGCCGCCGGCAATGTGGACTTGGACGATCCTGACGCCGCTGTGCTGCCTGTCGAAGAGGTCCTGGATCCGGTCAACGATGTGGCACCGAGATCAAGAGATCCGTGGCTCCAGCACAGCGATGTGACGCTCGCGGCTCGCAGAGCGGACATTTGGGGGCAACTGGCGCGAGAACCCGATCACCAGCGTTTTTTTCAGCTGCTGCGTTTGTTGCGCGACACGGACGACTTCCGGCTGGTACCGGCCGACCTGACGCGCAGAATGTGGGATGTCATGCAAGCAGCCACGGAGAACAGCGAATTGCGCCAGTTGCTGTTTCTCGGCGCTGAAAGCCATGGCACGTGCCCGGACGGGCGGATTCTGACATTCAGCGATCTGGAAGTGCGGGTGTCGGTGTATCGGGCACTGCACGACATCCCGGTGCATCGGATGGCGCTAAGGGGCCGGGCGTTATTGCGTCTGTCCCGGCAATTGTTTCGTCTGGACAGGATCGAGACGCTGGCTGACGCCGCAGGGCGGGGCAGGGATCGTGCCGAGGTGCGCCTGAAATATCGCATCGGTCTGACCGGCGGTTGGGGCGATGGGGTGGATCTGCCCGGGCAGCCGACATACATGCTCTATGACGTACCCCTCAGCGGTGAACTGCTGAATCAGACCCGGGCCTCGATCCTCGAGGCGGAACGAACTGACGCACTGCCACTGAGCATGATCGCCCGCGATTACTGGATCACCTATCTGGAGGAACGCCTTCCGCTGGAGATGCAGGCGATAGACTCCGCGGTTGATCAGCAACGCCAAGAGCGCTGGAGTGTGTTGGATGATCGACTTTCTCGGGGTGAAATCGATGCGCGACAGTACGATCGGGAACTGGAAGATTTGGGCAAGGCGATGGAACGGCTGCTCACCCAGAAACGGCTCGAGCTGACACGTCGGGAGATCATCGATCTGCAGAGTTTTGCCGATGAGGCCGAAGAAGGTGATCGAGTCACGCCGAAACCGGGACCATCGAGCCGCCCTTGACGGGGGCAGACTGGCGTTGAAGATTGCGCCGTGAGTGATACATATCAGGTTACTCACGGCCGGACCGGCAATAACCGGATACCGCAAATCCGCTGACGGGATATGGTCTGCTGATCGCTCCATCAACTAGGAGTGATCATGATCGCTATCCCTTCCAACCCAGAGACGACGCAAGCTGCGCCGCTCGCTCGAGCTGCCGCTGACAGCCAGCCGACAACGCTCAATACAACGCAAAGCCTGCACCGCGATTTTCTCGAAAAGTCGATCCCGCCGTGGCTGTCCAGCGCTTCGCCGCAACGGCGCGAAGCGCTCAAAACCGTTCCGACTGCGCTGCCAGCGTGGTACCTCGACGCGACGCCGGCACAACGCAAGACGCTGGCCGACAGCATGAAGGCCAGCGTTGTCGCCCAAAACGATCTTGATAGAACCATGGCGACCCTTCAGGACGTCGAGACATTTGCCAGGCCATTGCTGCTCAAAGCGCTCGAGGACCAACATCAATTACAAATCGATGTCGACAAGACGCTCCTGTGCCTGCGGCGTCCCGTCGAACTGGGCGTTGAAAAGATCGAGCTGGCGTCCTTCGAGGTCCTCAAACTTTCGATGCTGGACGCAGCGCTGCACAACTTCGAAGCTGACGAATGCAAGCAGGGCGCTTATCACTCGACGTCAGGTTTCGTTGTAGCAACCTCCACCCCTGGTACATTCGAGTACGTGAGCATCGGCCTGACGGTGATGCAGTTCCTGACGCTTTGCCGAGAACTGGATGTCGGCAAGCAGTATCAGACCTATTTGACGACATTCTTCCACCCGGCCGATGCTGTGGCAGAGGCGGTGCTCAGCGAGCGCTTCATTGCCAGCCAGAAGGCGACGATGCGCGCCGCAGCCGATCAGGCGCTGTTGCAAAAAGACATTGAACCGGCGGATCACGCAATGATTGTGTCGGTGATCCACGGCAACATGCACCCGTGGATGGGCGAGAAACAGGTCTGGTTCAGTGACCTGGGCGTGATGAAAAAAAGGCTGACCGGCTGCGTGGTGTTTGTCATTTGCCAGAAGTACCGCTACAGCGACGAGCTGATCCTTTACATCCCTCACGATCCGGAGCACCCGCTCAAGCGCTATACCGTCCAACAGGTGCGCGATGAGTTCAAGCGCTTGCTCACCGCCCGCGATCCCGCACAAGCGCCAGGCGCGGAACCGACCGCGTACCAGCGTTTTTTGAGCCAGTTTCTGCCGTATGACCAGCGTGCGTATTATTTCAGCCAGTTCAGACAAAAAGCGGCCGATTCACCGGGCGATGCATGGGCAATATGGCGCTCGCCATGGCTGGCTGTGGCGCAGGTGTTGGCGGGCGGTTCGGTGTTTACCCGGATCCGTGAACTGCCACCCGAGCGTGAGATCAGGTGGGATCCTGTGCCTGATCCTTACATTGCGCCATCGACGTTCGGTCGCAGCGGACGGGGGATTTGGGCGCCCAATGAGGATCTCTGGCAATACCTTTACACCCAGAGCCGTGCCAAGGTATTGGCCGACGCACGAAGCCATGCCGTGCCAGCGGCAGATGTCGATGCGAAGGCCCGTGACGCCAAGCTCGCTCATCTGCTGCAGATCGGCATGCTTGGCCTGAACCTTGTCTCGATGTTCGTGCCGGTGCTGGGCGAGGTCATGATGGTGGTGATGGCCGGGCAGTTGCTGACTGAAACCCTGGAAGGCGCGATTGAATGGAGTGAGGGTGATCGTCGGGCGGCGAAGGATCACCTGATCGATGTCGCGGAGAATCTGGCGCAGATTGCGTTGATGGCGGGAGTGGGGGCCGGGGTGCAGAAAATCTCCGGCGCCAGAGCCGTGCCGATCATCGAGCGGCTGCAGTCGGTGAAATTGCCCAATGGCGAAACTCGCCTGTGGAGAGCCGACCTTAGAGCTTACGAGTCCGCTGTCACGCTGCCAGACAGCCCCGGCCCGAACTCTGCCGGCCAGCATGTGCTGGAAGGTCAAACCTTCATACGCCAGGACGGCAAGGTCTACGAGCAGTTTTACGATGAGTCGATCAGCAAATGGCGCATCAAGCACCCTACCGATGCCAGCGCCTGGCAGCCGGTGCTGGAGAGCAACGGACGCGGTGCCTGGCGGCACACGCTGGAGCGGCCGCGGGATTGGGATCGTCTGACCCTGCTGCGGCGCATCGGCCACGCAACCGAAGCCTTCACCGACGCGCAGTTGATCAAGGCTGCCGATATCAGCGGTGTCACTGACGCCACTCTGCGCAAGATGCACGTCGATTCTGCGCTACCGCCACCGGAACTGACGCAGGCCATGCGCGTGATGCAGGCGGATAGCAACGCGGCACTGGTGGTTGAACAGTTGCGCGGGACAAAACCGATCGACGAACTGTATCTCTTTGCGTTGCCGCTGATCACCGAAATGCCGCGCTGGCCGGCGAACCGGGTGCTGGAAGTATTCGACGGCGAGCAACTGTCCGGCAAGTCGGTCAGGTATGGTTCCGTGCGGCGGTTTCGCGACGTCGGCGTCAAGGCACCGATTCAGATATCGCGGGCCGATATCCTCAGCGGTGGCCTGCCAGCACACATCCTCGCGGCGCTGGACGAGTCAGAACTCACCCGGCTCCTGGGCGAGCAAGGTGCACGCGTGCGCGATGCCCGGCCGGCAGAGTTCGGCAAGCAGATCGCCGATTACGCCGACACTCGTCAGCCGGCGATCTACGACAGCCTCTACAAGGGAACCGACCCCATCGATTCCCGGGTTGCGCGTTTGCAGAAGGCCTGCCCTGGACTCAGCGAACCCGCGGCACAAACGGTGCTGGCCCATGGACGCTCCGATGATCTGGAGCGACTTGACTCAGGCCATCGAGTGCCGCTACGCCTGCTGGAGGAGGCACGCTGGTACGCGCGTCAAAGCCGACAAGTCGCGGCCTATGTCGGTCTGCGCAGTGAAAATGTCGCTTCGGCGGACAGCCGGCGCTTGGCGTTGCACACGCTGGAGCAGTTGCCGGGTTGGGCCGACAGCGTTCGCATTGAAGTTCGCGAGGGCAATGACGCCGGCATGCTGCTTGACAGCATCGGCAGTGAAACAGCCAGCGAGAAGAAATACCTGATCAAGAAAGGCGCTCAGTTTCAGGCGTTCGACGAACGTGGTCTTGCACTCAACAGCCTGCCTCGCAACGGCGACAACTTTTACTCATCGATCATGTATGCCTTGCCTGATGACGCGCGCCGCAGCCTCGGTGTGCCCGAGGTGGGGCAGTCCGCCCGGTTACAGAAAAAGATCATCGATCATGCCGATCGGCATCAGGCAGATACGCCTGCGCTGCTTGCGCCACAGGTCAAATGGATCAAGCCGCCCGTGCGTGTGAACGCTACGTTGATCGGTTACCCCGCGAGCGGACGCGGCGCCGGGTTGCAAATGAACCTGACCGCTCATGTGTGCGATGTCTATCCGCAGCTTACCTACGAACAGGCTAATGGTTTCATTCTCGAGCAGTACCGGACGGGTAAAGACGACAACGCGATTTTCCAGCTGTTGCAATCACGCCGCCATGAATGGCAGCAGTTGAATACGACGCTGGATGAATGGGCAGGCACATCCACGGCGGCGCCTTGGGAACGTTCCGCAACGGATCACAAGTTTCGCGCCGCGCAAGCGCTGAAAACCTGCTGGCGCAACGCCTTGTCCGCTGGAGTTTCAGGTGCCGATGAACTCTCGATATTCACTTATGACCCCCTGCCAGAGCTGAATGCAGACTTTGCCCATGTGCGTAAACTTTCAATTGGCGGCAATGGCATCACCGACGCCAATGCGGACGCCTTTCTGGCGCGATTTGCCAACGTGCAAAAGCTGTCGCTGGGGGAGCGTGGCAGTCTGTTTGGCGCCTACATGGCGCAAGAGCAGGCACTGACGACCTTGCCTTTGACTGTGACCCGGATGTCTGCACTGAAGAAGCTCAAGTTCAGGACGTCAGTCAGGGTGATGGCTTCTGATCTTTCGACAAAATTGAGGACGTTGACTGCCCTTGAGGAACTTCATCTTGATTTTTTCGACGGTCGGAGCCATGCCGCTGGCCTGGATCTGACGCCCCTCAAACGCCTGAAGAAACTCAGGATCGAAGCGTCGGGCCTGACGCAATGGCCGGCCTATGTGCAGCAACTGCCTGAACTGGAACGACTGGACCTGACGCAGACCGCCATCACATCCATTCCACAATCGCTCTATGTCGGACACGAAAAACTCTGGGCAGGCTTGTCGCTGGACTGGTCCAGGTTCTCTCATGAAGCGTTCAAACCCGCTTACGACTATGTGAAAAACTACATGGGGCAGTGGCGACATCTGGTTGATCTGGACTTGATGGTTCGCCGCTACTGTGCCGGAGAACTGCAGTTCCTGACGGGCGAGGCCGGCCGCCTCAATCCGTTGCCCGAGCGCATCATGACACTCTGGAATACCCCGGAAACCCGACTCAAGGCAGTGGAGATTCTACGTGTGGAGCACACCGCAATTTTCCGCCAGTTCTACGAGCCCACCGCATCTGATGGATTGCGTAATGCAATTCCCGCCGCCCGCTGGCAAGCGCAGCCCAATGCACGGGTGGTACGTGCTCTGGAAAAGAACTGGCGTGCAGCCATACGCAGGCGCTATCGCTTGAATGACGACGTTCGTCCTTTCAATGGGACGAACTGGGCATCAAGCACCGAACTCGACGATGCCGGCGTGTTTGAACTGGTGGACACCGCATGGGTACAGGGCGAAGAGTCGGTCAGTGAACTGCCGCAATTGCCAACCGGTGCGTTTGCTCACGTACAGAGTGTGCGGCTGGATCGGTTGAATGTGCCGATCGACCAGATTCGCGATTTTCTCCGGGCATTCAGTGGCACCACGAGTCTGCAAGTCACCGCCTGCGGATTGACGGAACTGCCGATCCGGCCAGCCGATGCAACCCACCTGACGCAACTGGATTTGTCTCTCAACCTTATAGCCGTTACCCCTGAGGTTCAGAGCCAGCTCAATGCCCTGAACAAACTGGAACATCTCAATGCCCGGCTCAATCGCCTGGACACACTGGACGTTTCTCGCCTGAGCGGGCTCAAGACGCTGAACCTCAGCGTCAATGGATTCAATCAATGGCCGACTGGGGCGGAAAGCCTGCCGCATTTGCGAACGCTGGATTTACGTCATAACACCATCGGGTCGCTCCCCGAACAGGTGCTTGTCAACGACGCTGTGCTGCTGAAGACCCGCCTGCAGAACAACCGCTTCAGTACTACAGGCGAGGCGGACATGCGGGCGGCGCAGCGCCGGATTGAAATGTCCATTGGATTGCCGGAAGGCGCCTTGCAACGATTCGACGCGCAATCGGCGTCATTGCCGGCCAATTCAAGCGGGACCCCGCCGGAAAGTGCACTGGAGCGCGCCGGTCAGTTGTTAGCACTCCCGCCTGTCTCTGCACCCGGCGACGGTTTCGACATGAATGCCCGTGTACTGGAGATATTTCCCTCGCTGACGCTTGAACAAGCGCAAGCCAGCGTTGCCCGATTGCGCGATGAAGGCCTGTCCCCGGAGCAAATGGCGGACAGGCTGACCCAGTGGCGAGCAAGTGACGAGACGCTGACGCGTGAGTTGAACGGCTGGATTTTCGGTGCGACGCAAGGGCCTGGTGAAAGCGTGTCATCGTCCACAAGGTTCTTCGACGCGACGAGGATCCGCACTTGCTGGCGGGACGGGCTCACTGCGCTTTCCGAGTCCGCCGGACAGACGCTGAGCCTTTCAGCGGGGGCCATGAGCGATCTGCCCGCGCTGTCAAACGTGTTTGCCCATGTGCGGACACTGGATCTGACAGGGATCAAGTTTTCAGTTGATAGCTTCAACCTCTTTTGCCCGGCGTTCCCTGAGTTGACCACCCTGAGACTCAACGGCAATGCCCTGGAACGGCTGCCGGAAGCTGTCGGTCGTTTGAACCGTCTGGAACGTCTGGAGTTGAGCGGTAATCGGCTGGCCGTGGCACAAACCGTGTATCAGCACGTGGGCGGGACGCAACTGCGCTGGCTCGACCTCAGCCACAATCAGCTGGAGGAGTTCAGCGCCATCGCCTTCGTCCGTCTGGAGACGCTCAATCTCAGCCAGAACGGTCTGGAATTCTGGCCTGACGGCGTGCTCGATCTGGCGCATTTGCAACGACTGGACCTGTCGGGCAACAACATCATGGTCTTTCCTGACCGACTGTTGGACGGCAACCATCAAGCGCTGGTGGACGGCACCGACCTGTCCGAAAACTCCCTGTCGCTCAATTGCCTGCAGCAACTGCGGGAATACAGTGCGGCCAACGCAGACCGTGATGTCATGGGTTATTCCCAGGCTTTTCTGCAGCGTGAAATTGCCGAACGCGAATTGGAGACCGACAGCGATTCGGATGCTGGCTCCGGTCAGGGATCGGATTCGGATTCGGGTTCCGACAGCGATGGCCCCAGTGGGGGTGGCGGTTCCCGGCGGGTTGATACGCATGCCGTTGTGGAGGCAGCGGAAGTGATTGCCGATCCGGTGCAGGATGCGGCAGTGCCAGCGATGGCAATCTGGATGACGTACACACATGCAGATGCGCGTGCCGCGCGGCAGGCGCTATGGCTGCAATTGGCTGATCAGGACAACCATGAATCGTTCTTTCATTTGCTCTCGACCTTGCCCGATACCCTTGAATTCCGGTTGTCCGGCGCTGATTTGACCCATCGGGTCTGGCAAGTCATCGAGGCCGCCACGGAAAACGCCGAGCTGCGAGAGCTGTTATTTCTCAACGCCGAGACCCACGGCACCTGCGGCGATGGCCGGATCCTGTCATTCAGCGAACTGGAAACCCGCGTCTATGAATACAACGCCCTGCGCGATATTCCACGACACCGCCCGGAGCAACGCGGCAGGGCCTTGCTTGAGCTGACGCGGCGTCTGTTCCGCCTGGAAAGGGTCGACCGGCTGGCAGAAGCCGCGGCGAAGAACAAGGATCGGGCGGAAATCCGTCTGCAATACCGGATCGGCATGACCCGAGGCTGGCCGGACGGGCTGGATTTGCCGGCGCAACCGGAACACATGCTGTACGCCGCACCGATTCGCGGGCAGCAGTTGATCGACGCGCGCACGTCGGTGCTCAGGGATGAAGCATCCGAAATGTTTCTGGAAAATCTGATTTCACGCGATTACTGGATCCGCTACCTGCGCGATCGCCACATCGAGGTGTTCGAAACGCTCGAACTCAACGCCAGGAGGCGGCAGGAGGAGGTGGAGGATACATTTGCCGACATACACAGCAGCGCTTATCTGGAAGCAGTGGATTCACTTCAGATCGAACTGGCAGAAGCTCGCATCGATGCACTGAAGGCAATGACGCGTACGGAGTTGGCTGCGCTGACGACAGTTCGCGAGGCGGAGCTGCAACCCGGCCCATCCTCACCACAACCCGGCCCTTCCTGGCGCCGTGACAGGTAATTGAGTGGACCTGAGAGCAGGGCGCTCTCAGGTCCATTGCGCAACTTAACTGTCGTAACCCAGATTCGGCGCCAGCCAGCGCTCGGTCACGCTCAGCTCCTGGCCTTTGCGCGAGGTGTAGCTTTGCACCTGATCCTTGTCGACCTTGCCCACGGCGAAGTACTGCGCTTGCGGGTGGGCGAAGTACCAGCCGCTGACCGCAGCCGCCGGGAACATCGCGTAGTGTTCGGTGAGGAACACACCACTGCGACCGGCGCGCATTTCTTCGGCTTGCGGATCGAGCAAGGCGAACAGCGCCGCTTTCTCGGTGTGATCCGGGCACGCCGGGTAACCCGGAGCAGGGCGGATGCCGCTGTATTGCTCTTTGATCAGCGCGTCGTTGTCGAGCACTTCGTCCTTGGCATAACCCCAGTGCTCTTTACGCACTTGCTGGTGCAGCCACTCGGCGCAGGCCTCGGCCAAACGGTCGGCCAGGGCTTTGACCATGATCGAGTTGTAGTCATCGCCAGCGTCTTGATAAGCCTTGGCCACTTCTTCGGCGCCGATGCCGGCGGTGGTGATGAAACCACCGACGTAGTCGGTCACTTCACTGTCCTTCGGCGCTACGAAGTCGGCCAGGGAGAAGTTTGGTTTGCCGTCGGTCTTGATGATCTGCTGGCGCAGGTGATGCAGCTTGGCCAATGGCTTGCCGTCATCGCCGTACAGTTCGATATCGTCGTCATGTACTTGATTGGCCGGCCAGAAGCCGAACACCGCACGGGCGCTGATCAGCTTCTCGTCGATCAGCTTGGCGAGCATCTCCTGCGCGTCCTTGTACAACGCGGTGGCGGCCTCACCGACCACTTCGTCTTCAAGGATGCGCGGGAACTTGCCAGCCAGGTCCCACGAAATGAAGAACGGCGTCCAGTCGATGTATTCGGCCAAGACCTTGAGGTCGATGTTGTCCAGTACCTTGCTGCCGGTGAAGGTCGGTTTGACCGGCTGATAATTGGCCCAGTCGAACTGTGGCTTCTTGGCGATGGCGGCGGCGTAGCTCAGGCGCTCGGTGCGGGCGCTGCGGTTCGAGGTACGTTCGCGCACATCGATGTATTCCAGACGCGTCTTTTCGACGAAACCAGCCTTCAATTCTTTCGACAGCAACTGCGTCGCCACGCCAACTGCACGGGAGGCGTCGGTCACGTAGACCACGGCATCGTTGCTGTACTTCGGCTCGATCTTCACCGCCGTGTGCGCTTTGGAAGTGGTCGCGCCACCGATCATCAGCGGCAGGTGGAAGTCCTGGCGCTGCATTTCACGGGCAACGTGAACCATTTCGTCCAGCGACGGCGTGATCAGGCCGGAGAGGCCGATGATGTCGCACTTCTGTTCTTTGGCGACCTGCAGAATCTTCTCCGCCGGCACCATTACGCCGAGGTCGACGATGTCATAGCCGTTGCAACCGAGTACCACACCGACAATGTTCTTGCCGATGTCATGCACGTCGCCTTTCACGGTTGCCATGAGGATCTTGCCTTTGGCTTCCGGCTTGTCGCCTTTTTCCAGTTCGATGAACGGGATCAAGTGCGCCACCGCCTGCTTCATCACTCGCGCGGATTTCACCACTTGCGGGAGGAACATTTTGCCGGCGCCGAACAGGTCGCCGACGATGTTCATGCCAGACATCAGCGGGCCTTCGATCACTTCGATCGGGCGCGCGAACGACTGACGCGATTCTTCGGTGTCTTCTACGATGTGCGTGGTGATGCCTTTGACCAGCGCATGTTCCAGACGCTTGTTGACCTCCCAGCTGCGCCACTCTTCGGTCTCGGCTTCCTTGACGCTGCCGTCGCCCTTGTACTTGTCGGCGATGGCGAGGAGGGCGTCGGTGCCTTCCGGCGTGCGGTTGAGAATCACGTCTTCAACGGCGTCGCGCAGTTCCTGCGGGATCTGATCGTAGATCTCCAACTGCCCGGCGTTGACGATGCCCATGGTCAGGCCCGCGCGGATCGCGTACAGCAAGAACACCGAGTGGATCGCCTCACGCACCGGGTTGTTGCCACGGAACGAGAACGACACGTTGGACACGCCGCCCGAGGTCAGCGCATACGGCAGTTCGTCGCGGATGTAGGCGCAGGCGTTGATGAAGTCCACCGCGTAGTTGTTGTGTTCTTCAATACCGGTGGCGACGGCGAAGATGTTCGGGTCGAAGATGATGTCTTCTGGCGGGAAGCCGACTTCGTTGACCAGAATGTCGTAGGAGCGTTTGCAGATTTCTTTCTTGCGCGCTTCGGTGTCGGCCTGGCCGGCTTCGTCGAACGCCATCACCACAACGGCGGCGCCATAGCGCTTGCACAGTTTGGCGTGGTGGATGAACTGCTCGACGCCTTCTTTCATGCTGATCGAGTTGACGATGCCCTTGCCCTGAATGCACTTCAGGCCCGCTTCGATCACTTCCCATTTCGACGAGTCGATCATGATCGGCACGCGGGAGATGTCCGGTTCACCGGCGATCAGATTGAGGAAGGTCACCATGGCCTTCTTCGAATCGAGCATCCCTTCGTCCATGTTGATGTCGATCACCTGCGCGCCGGCCTCGACCTGTTGCAGGGCGACTTCGAGGGCTTCGGTGTAGTTGTCTTCACGGATCAGGCGGGCGAACTTGGCCGAGCCGGTGATGTTGGTACGCTCGCCAACGTTAACGAACAGCGAGTTGCGATCGATAGTGAACGGTTCCAGACCCGAGAGGCGGCAAGCCTTCGGAATGTCCGGAATCTGACGCGGCGCGTAACCGGCGACGGCTTTGGCGATGGCTTCGATGTGCCCCGGGGTGGTGCCGCAGCAACCGCCGACGATGTTGAGGAAGCCGCTTTGGGCGAATTCTTCGATGACTTTGGCGGTTTCCGACGGCAGTTCGTCGTACTCGCCAAACTCGTTCGGCAGGCCGGCGTTCGGGTGCGCGGATACGTGGGTGCTGGCCTTGTTCGACAGCTCTTCCAGGTACGGACGCAGCTCACTGGCACCGAGCGCACAGTTGAGACCAACGGAGATTGGCTTGGCGTGCGCCACGGAGTTCCAGAACGCTTCTGTGGTTTGCCCCGACAGGGTCCGGCCGGAGGCGTCAGTGATCGTGCCGGAAATCATGATCGGCAGTTCGATGTGCAGCTCTTCGAACACGCCTTGCACGGCGAAGATCGCCGCTTTGGCGTTGAGGGTGTCGAAAATGGTTTCGATCAGGATCAGATCAGCGCCGCCCTCGATCAGGCCTTTGGTGGCTTCGGTGTAGTTTTCCACCAGTTCATCAAAGGTGACGTTGCGGTAGCCGGGGTTGTTGACGTCGGGCGACAGCGAGCAGGTGCGGCTGGTCGGGCCGAGCACGCCGGCGACGAAGCGCGGCTTGGCCGGGTTCTCGGCGGTCTTGGCGTCAGCGACCTTGCGCGCCAGACGTGCGCCTTCTACGTTTAGCTCGTACGCCAGTTCTTCCATGCCGTAGTCGGCCATGGAAATGCGCGTGGCGTTGAAGGTGTTGGTTTCGAGGATGTCGGCGCCGGCATCCAGATAGGCTTTCTCGATGCCGCCGATCACGTCCGGACGGGTGATCACCAGCAGGTCGTTGTTGCCCTTGACGTCACTCGGCCAGTCCGCGAAGCGTTTGCCGCGATAGTCCTGTTCTTCGAGCTTGTAGCTCTGGATCATCGTGCCCATGCCGCCGTCGAGTATCAGGATGCGCTCTTTGAGAGCTTGCTTGAGAGCTTGAAGGCGGACGCTGCGATCGGACATTTGGACTACTCGGAAAGACCATTACGAAGGAGCGGGATCATAGCAAACCTGTGCGCTTTTAGAGCATGTGGGGCTTTTTCATGAATATCGCTCATGTTGGTACGAGCGTCATACTGTAGAATCGCGGCGTTTTTTTCAGGATCGGGATCAAGGGCATGTCGTACCGCGTCATCAGCATTTTATTGCTGCTTTTAAGCTGGGGCGCCGTTGCGCAGGAACCCACGATCTCATATAGCCGTGATATCCAACCGATCTTCACCGAGAAGTGCGTGGCCTGCCACGCCTGCTACGACTCGGCCTGCCAGTTGAATCTGGGCAGCGGTGAGGGCGCGGCCCGTGGTGCGAGCAAAATGCCGGTCTACGATGGCGAGCGCACACAAGCGGCACCCACCACTCGACTGTTTTACGATGCCTTCGGTAAACGTGCCTGGCAGCAAAAAGACTTCTATTCGGTGCTCGATGCCCAAGGCAGCCAGGCTGCGCTGATGGCGCGCATGCTCGAACTTGGGCACAAGACGCCACTGACGCCGAATGCCAAGCTCCCGGAAGACATCGTCCTGGGTCTGAACCGCGAAAACCTGTGCGCGATGCCCGCCGAGTTCGAAGGCTACGCCGGCGCGCATCCGAAAGAAGGCATGCCGCTGGCGGTGACCGGGCTGACCGATCAGCAATATCAGACGCTGCAGCGCTGGCTGGCCTCGGGTGCGCCGATTGACGAACAAAGCCTGGCGCCAAGCACCAAAGAGGCGCTGCAGATCGTCCAGTGGGAAAACCTGCTCAACACTCCCGGCGCGCGGCAAAGCCTGGTCGGTCGCTGGTTGTACGAGCATTGGTACCTTGCGCATATCTATTTCAAGGACGGCGAGCCGGGCCATTATTTCCAGTGGGTACGTTCGCGCACGCCGACTGGGCAGCCAATCGACCTGATCGCCACCCGTCGCCCCAACGATGATCCGGGCACTCAGGTGTATTACCGCTTGTGGCCGGTGCAAGGGGTGATCGTGCACAAGACCCACATCACCTATCCGTTGAGCGCGGCGAAAATGGCGCGGGTCAAAAGTCTGTTCTATAGCGGTAACTGGCAGGTTAATGCCTTGCCGGGCTACGGCCCGCAGAGCCGCGCCAACCCGTTCGCCACATTTGAAGCGATCCCGGCGCAGGCGCGTTATCAGTTCATGCTCGATAACGCCGAATACTTCGTCCGCACGTTTATTCGCGGCCCGGTGTGCCGTGGTCAGATCGCCACCGACGTGATCCGTGACAACTTCTGGGCGCTGTTCCAAGCGCCGGAACATGACCTCTATATCACTGACCCGAACTATCGCGGCCAGGCCACGCCGTTGCTGGCCATGCCCGGGCAGAACGATGACGTCGGCAGCGTACTGAGCCTGTGGCGCAACTACCGTGACAAACGAAACGAATACGAAGCCTTGCGCCGTGACAGCTACGCTGATTTGCCGGCGCCCAGTTGGTCGACCCTGTGGGCCGGCAACGACAACGCGCTGTTGAGCATTTTCCGCCACTTCGACAGCGCCTCGGTGACCAAAGGCCTGATCGGCGAGGTGCCGCAGACGATGTGGCTGTTCGACTATCCGCTGCTGGAGCGCACCTATTACCAGTTGGCAGTCAATTTCGATGTGTTCGGCAACGTCTCCCATCAGGCGCAAACCCGTCTGTATTTCGATTTGATCCGCAATGGCGCCGAGCAAAACTTCCTGCGCCTGATGCCGGCCGACTCCCGAGAGGATTACCTCAACGATTGGTATCAGAACAGCGGCCAGTTCAAGATGTGGCTCGATTACGAAGCGATCGACGACGACAAGCCGACGGCACTGAAACTTGATGAGAAAGACCCTAAATACGACTTCGCCATGCAATTACTGGCGCGTTACGGTGATCTCAATGCGCACCCGGATCCAATCAACCGCTGCGATGGGGCTTACTGCTCGCGGCCGAATATTGACCCGGCCCTGCAAAATGCCGAGCAGGCGCTGAGCCGCCTGACCTCGCGTCCGGCGGCCGGCTTGAAGGTCATCGACCAACTGCCGGAAGCCACCATGCTGCGCATTGAAACCGCCAACGGCAAACGCGAGGTCTACAGCCTGTTGCGCAACCGTGCGCACAGCAACGTGGCGTTCCTGCTCGGAGAGTCGCTGCGCTATCAGCCCGGGCTGGACACGATCACCATTTTTCCGGGCGTGCTCAGCAGTTATCCGAACTTCATGTTCAACATTCCGGCCGATCAAGTGCCCGAGTTTGTTGATGCAATGGAAAATGCCAAGGACGCCAACCGTTTCGAGAAAATCGTCGAACGCTGGGGAATTCGGCGCAGTCACCCGCAATTCTGGTTCTATTTCCACGATCTGAGCCAATACCTGCACGAAACCGATCCGGTGGAAGAGGGCGTGCTGGACATGAACCGCTACGAGAATCTTTGATCGTTTGAAACAGGCCGACTGTCACAGCTTCAGGTAACACACAAATCCCCTGTAGGAGCGAGCCTGCTCGCGAAGGCGGAGTGTCAGGCACCGAATACATTGAATGTGCCGTCGCTTTCGCTCCCACAGGGTGAAATGGTGTTTTTGGAATTGTGATCGGGAGCAGGTGATGTTGATTTCAGTGCAAGCCCTGCGTGCGCTTGCCGCGTGGACAGTGGTGTGCCACCACTTCATGCAGATTTTTTTTGACTTCAAGGCACGCGGGCCGGTCGGCCAGTTCTTTATCGACAAAGGCGCGGTGGGCGTCGACATTTTCTTTGTCATCAGCGGGTTGGTGATTTTCCTCTCGACCGAAAACAAACCGCTGCCGCCCGCGCGTTTCCTGCTGTACCGGCTGTTTCGCATCGTCCCGGCGTACTGGCTGTACACGCTGCTGATGGCGCTGCTGGTGGTGTTCGCCCAACCTTTGCTGCCGGATCAGACAGTGGACTGGGGCCATCTGCTTCTGTCGTTGCTGTTCATTCCTACCGAGAATCCTGGCGGCTACGGTATCTATCCGACGTTGAATGTCGGCTGGACACTGAATTACGAAATGCTTTTCTACGTGCTGTTTGCCTGGGCGCTGCTGTTTCGTTTGCAGGTGCGCCTGCTGGTGGTCGCGGCGCTGTTGTTTGCAGTGTGTCAGGCCTGGACCGGGTTTGGCTGGGTCAGCGCGTTCTATCGCTCGGACATCGTTTATGAGTTTCTGCTGGGGATCGGCATTGGCATGCTCTATCGGCGGGGCTGGATCGGTGCGGGACTGTGGCTGCCGCTGGTGGCTATCGTCGCGGCGTTGCTGACGATCTATCACTTGGCACCGGCGCCGAGGATGCTCAACTGGGGCGTGCCGAGCTCATTGCTGGTCATGGCGTGTATCTCACTTGAGCGTTATGTCGAGCGCAGTCGCGTGCTCAAACTGCTCGGTGATTGCTCATATTCGGTATATCTCATGCACGTGCTGGTGCTGTCGGCGGGGGGATTTATCGCGCAACGCTACGCGATCAACCCGTATTTGATGTTTGCCCTGTGCGCGCTGGCGATTGGCGTTGGCTCGTGGTTGAGCTACGAATGGGTGGAAAAGCGCAGCTACCATTGGCTCAAGGCGCGGGTTGACATGGAGCCGGACGAGAATCTTTCCCGACAAAAATACTAGGACTTTGTCCGGCGCAATGATTGGCGTAAACTGCGCCCAAGCCTGCGAGGAGTTTCCATGACCGCTATTACCATTACCGACGCCGCCCACGATTACCTGGCTGATCTGCTCTCCAAGCAGAACACCCCGGGCATCGGCATCCGCGTCTTCATCACCCAGCCTGGCACCCAGTACGCTGAAACCTGCATTGCCTACTGCAAGCCGGGCGAAGAAAAACCTGAAGACACCGCGCTGGGGCTGAAAAGCTTCACTGCTTATATCGATCACTTCAGCGAAGCGTTTCTCGATGACGCCGTTGTCGACTACGCCACCGACCGCATGGGCGGCCAGCTGACCATCAAGGCGCCGAACGCCAAAGTACCGATGGTCAACGCCGACAGCCCGGTCAACGAGCGCATCAACTACTACTTGCAAACCGAAATCAACCCGGGGCTGGCCAGCCACGGCGGTCAGGTCAGCCTGATCGATGTGGTTGAAGACGGCATCGCCGTTTTGCAGTTCGGTGGCGGTTGCCAGGGCTGCGGCCAGGCGGACGTAACCTTGAAGGAAGGCATCGAGCGCACCTTGCTCGAGCGTATTCCTGAGCTGAAGGGCGTTCGCGACGTGACCGACCACACGCAGAAAGAAAACGCCTACTACTAAGGTGTTCGCTGCGGAGATGAAAAACGGCGCCCCGTGAGCGCCGTTTTTTTATGGGTGACATTCAGGAACGCATTCGCGAGCAGGCTCGCTCCCACATTTGAAATGCGATCAAATGTGGGAGCGAGCCTGCTCGCGAAAGGGCCTTTGATCGTTCCCATGCTCTGCGTGGGAATGCAGCCCGGGACGCTCCGCGTTCCAATTCATGGTCTGTAGAGGTGAGCATGCCCAGCGCGATACAACGATGACTCGCTGAACACCTCACTGCCCAGCACCCGGCCCACCAGAATCAACGCCGTACGCCGAAACCCTTTGGCCTCAACCTTTTCGGCAATATCCGCTAGCGTCCCCAGCACCCAATCCTGATCAGGCCACGTCGCCCGGTGAATCACCGCAATCGGGCAATCCGCGCCGTAATGCGGCAGCAGTTCCACCAGAATCTTCGGCAAATGGTTAACGCCCAGATGAATCGCCATGGTCGCGCCATGCTGCGCCAGACTGCCAAGCTCTTCGCCTGCCGGCATCGCGGTTTTGTCGGCATAGCGAGTCAGAATCACGCTTTGCGACACGTCCGGCAGCGTCAATTCCGCGCCAAGCAGCGCCGCACAGGCTGCGGTGGCCGTCACGCCGGGAATGATCTCGAACGGAATATCCAGCTCACGAAGATAACGGATCTGCTCGCCAATCGCGCCATACAGACTCGGATCGCCGGAATGCACCCGCGCCACATCCTGACCCTTGGCATGCGCGGTCTTGATCAATTCGATGATCTGTTCCAGATGTAATTCGGCGCTGTTCACCACCGTTTCGGCTTGATGGCCGTCGAGTACCGCCGCCGGCACTAGCGAACCTGCGTAGATAATCACCGGGCAACTGCGAATCAGCCGCTGGCCTTTGACAGTGATCAATTCCGGGTCGCCGGGGCCGGCGCCGATGAAGTAGACGGTCATCGTTGAATCCTGAGTAAAAGAGGGCACGACTGCGTTGCAGATGAACAACGCTCATGATCAATGGCGGGGATTATCGGGATTTTACGCCGCGCCGGCCAATGCCAGCGTTGCCTGAGCATATTTTTGCCGGGAGATCAGCAGTTTTGCCGGCGCTTGAATCAGCTGTTCAGCGAGCGCAAGCGCGGCACTTTCGGCGACGCCGTAGCAACCGGTGCGTTCGTAAGCAATCTGTGAATGGTGACTGAGCCGCTGTTGGTAGCTGGCCAGTTCGTCACTGCTGAAGTACAGCAGGGGCAGAGCCAGTTGTGCAGCAAGTTCTTGCAGGCCGGGCTCGTCGCGCTTCAAGTCGATACTGGCCAACGCTTTCACCGCCTCAAGCTCAATGCGATGCGCCTGTAACGCTTGATCGAGTAACGCGCGCAGCGTACTGGCCGGGCAGCCGCGCTGGCAGCCCAGGCCGACCACGAAGGTCGGCGCTGCGCGGTCATCGGTCATGCGTGGTATTGACCAGCGCTGTTGCGGCGGAACAACCAGGCGCTGATCAGGCCCAGGGCCAGCCAGAACGCCACGTTGGTCAACTGCGAAGCGATTTTGAACTGAGCTTCGAGTGCTTCGGGGGCGAGCATCGAATGCACTTCCGGTTGCGGTGCGCCGATCACGTGGGGCACAGCGAGGATGGCCACACCGAGGACCTTCATCAGCCAGTGACGGCTGAACGCGATCAGCGACAGACCTACAGCCGTCGAAGCGGCCGTGCCGATCCACCACGTCTGCCGCGAAGCCAGATCGGCCGCAGCGGTGCCCGGCAGTTCTGGTGGCAGGCCCAAGGTCGGAGCAAGCACGAACGTCGCGTAACCGGCCAGGCCCCAGAGCAGGCCCTGCGAAGTTTTGGTCGGCGCGCGCAGGGTGTAGAGGCCGGCGAGCATCAGGGCGAAACCGACGGCTACGACCAGATTACCGCCAGTGGTCGAGACTACGCGCTGCCAGCCGTCTTCCGGCTCCCAGGCCTCGGCATCATGGGTGTGCGCAGCCACGCCAGCGGCGTGTTCGTGAACCGCCACCGGCTCGGACTTCTCGAAGGTTTCCGCCTGCAGAATCAGCGGCGAAACCCAGAAGCTTTGCAGCAGAGTGAGGAGCAGGGCGGCCAGCAGACCAGAGAATCCTGCAGTTTGCGCGATACGCTTGATCATGTCGGCAGGTCTCAATGGCACGGGAACGCGGCGCTGTGGCGGGTATCGTGGGCGGCGTTGTGCACCGCTTCGATGTGCGAGAAGCCGGCAAAGTAAACCAGACTGGCGCCGAGGATCGATGCAAAGATCGCGGCGGTCAGGCGTTGGCTCAGGGTGGTGGTGCTGGCGATTTTGTCCGTGTTGCTGCCGGTGCTGCTGATGATCGACATGGCGCTTCCCTCTGGAGTGTCAGCGGGTGAATAGAGCGCATGAAAACCCCTGCGGGTCGGGCTCGCAGAGGTTCGAACAGCGCCCGCCCACCGCGGGTTTGTTATGTGCAGCGCCGCACAAATGCGGGCTGTGTGTTGCGGGCCGGTCTCCGGGCTCACGAGGGGTTGGCGTCAGGCCGACCTGCAAGCGTCACCTTCCCATACCGTATCGGCACAGTGGTTTTGACGCTTCGCTCGCTTACCGTTGCGGGGGCAGCACCGGACTGACATGGGCTTGAGTAAAGCACATGATTCACCGGTTTCCCGTTTCACCCTGTGAAGGGCACCCGTAACAAGTTGTGTAGGAGAGCATGGGCGGGGGATTTGAGTCAATCGGCGCCTAGCGCATGATCAGCAGGACGTACACCCCCAGCGCCATCAGGAACGCATAATAGGATTTGATTCGCGTCAGGCTCAGCAGCCACGCCAACGCCACCGGCAGGATCCATGGCATGGCCGCCAGGTGCTGGCTGGCCAAAGGATAGAGTGAGACCGCCAGCAGGCTGACGAGCATCGCCACCGATGTGTATTTTCCCAGACGATCGATGAAAGCGCGGGCAGTTGCCGAAAGCCGTTCGACATCGACGGCCAGCGGCAGCAAGCGGCAGACGATCGAAACCAGCGCGCAAATCAGTACGTACAGCCAGAAAGTACCAGGTTCAATCATAGACATAGCTCGTCAGAACGGTGATGGCTAGCACCAGCAGCAAGCTGACCTCGCCCAGCCACAGCAAGCTCGCGGCGGTGGCCAGGCCGGCAATCCATTGCGCATGGAAGCTGTGACGGTCGCGGGCCATCTTGCCAAGCGAAGCGCTGATGAAAATCGCGATCACCACACTGACGTGATCCATCACTGCGTTGTCGGCCACGCTGGCGAAGCAATACCCGACCACGGTGCCAAGCAGGGCGGCGGCGTACAGCAGAAAGCACACGGTGTTGGCATACGGGCGGCTGATCGGTTGCTGATCCTTGCGGATCGACATCAACGTGAAAGCCGCATTTGCCATCACCGCCAGGGCGGGGACGAACGCTTTGACCGGGCCCTGGAGGCTGGATTTCAGGCTCAGTGTGAAGACCAGAAAACGCAAGTTGATACTCAGCGCCGAGACCAGCACGCCAAAGGCGTTAAGCAGGTGCGCGGGGGTTTCCAGCAGCGTCAGTTGCAACGGCGAGGCCATTACCGTACCGCTGAAAACCACCATGGCCGGAAGATCCAGACCATGGCGGCGCCCGAGCATGCCGATCAGGGTGAAGGTCAGCAGCAGAGAGAAGACGAACGGTAGCGCATCGCGGATACCGGTCGCGATCTCGCTGCGCGACGCCGGTTTTGCCAGGTTCGACTCAACCAGCATGAGTGCTGTGCCGCGAGCCGGCCAGCAATTGCTCTACGCCGTTCTTATAGGCCAGGGCTTTTTCCAGGTAGTACTCGGTGGAGAAGCGCGGAATGAACTCTTCCACCACGGCCACACCCCGATAGCCGTTGACCGCGAAGCGATTGAGCACATCGCTCAGGCGCAAGTTGCCTTCGCCAATCGGCAGATGTTGATGGTGGGTGTTGTTGAGGTCGGCAATGTGCAGATGCCGGGTAACCGGCGCCAGATCGGCAATGGCTTTGAACAGGCTTTCACCATACGGCAGCAGTGAGCACAGATGCGTCACGTCGATGGTCACGAAGCACCCGGTCTCCTTGTGAAAGCGCAGGTGTTCCTCGACGGTGAAGACCGGGAATTTCGGCCGCTGACCGCCCATGTTCTCCAGGCACAGGGCGATGCCATCGGTGTTGCAGCGCTTGGTTACCTCGTTGATCGCTACTATCAGGTTGTCCAGCAGTTCGCCGTTTTCCAGTTGATCTTTGTAGCCGGGATGAAAAGTGACGCTGGTGGCGCCGGCCTCGTGGGAAAACTCCACGGCGGCACTCAGGCAGTCCACCGCTTGGGCACGTTCGGTCAAATCCGGGGAACACAGGTTGTACTGGCGACCCCACCATCCGGCGTGGACGGTCAGCGTGATGCCATTGTGTTCGGCGAAGCTGCGGATTTTCCCGGCAAGCTCAGACCGGTCTTCGGCGGTCAACGACCAGAAGGTTTTTTCGGCGTCTTCGCCGATCTCGAACTCGACCGCTTGGAAATGTCTGGCCAGATCGGTGATCGAACCCAGGATGTCTGCAGGGTTGTCGTAGACATTGGTGGAAAAGGAGATCATCGGGAAGTGAGCGCTGATCGGGCCTTCGATGTGATATAGCGGGTCTTTACGGGTCATTGCGCTGGTCCTTGCGTAGTGAACTCTGGGTGGGTGATCGCGGCGTTGAAGTCCGCCGGGTCGTCGGCGTCGCTGCAGCCCAGCAGCGTGTAGCCGTGGCGGTCTGCGGAACGGCTGATGCTCTGGCCGAACTTGTCGGGGTTGAGGTTCACGCGTAATGCAAACGGGTGTTGCAGCAGGCGTGCCTGGAGCTGTTGCGGATCGGCGGTCGGGGCCGCCTCGATGTAGCGGATCGCCATTTTGGCGTAGGTTTTCTCGGGCGTCGGCAGTGACGTGCCGGCCATCGCGGCGATGGTGCTGGCTGCCAAATGCACCCCCGTGGTTTTCCAGACCATTTCCCAGATCTGGTCACCGCCGAAGCGGGTCTGGGTTTCGATGAATTGCAGGCGTGAACCGTCCAGCTTGATTTCCGTGTGGGCCGGGCCCCAGCGGTTGCCCATTCGCCCGAGCAGCCACAGCACCGCTTCTTCGATCTGCGCGGCGGTTTTCTCGTCGAGCCCGGCAGGAAAGTCATGCCCGGTTTCGACATAACCGGGGGCACCGCTGGTGTATTTGCGCGTGATGCCGAGAATCCGGTGCTGGCCATCCAGGCTGAGGGATTCAACGCTGTATTCGTCGCCGCTGGCGAAGGCCTCGATCAGATTGTTTCCCTCCAGCGAGAGGTGTTCGACATCCTCGGGCCTGTCTATGGCATAGACGCCCTGACTGCCCGAACCGTTGACGGGTTTGACGATGGCCGGGCCATGGCGCAGCACGAAAGCGCGAGCCTCGGCACCATGGTTGATAGCGGCAGTGGGCAACTCGTAGCGACTGCCTTTGAGCAATTGGCGAAACAGCAGTTTGTCGCGACTGACTTCCACACTGCGCAGGTTGTTGTGGACGATGCCCAGACGTTCGCCCAAGCGTGACGCGGGCAGCAGGCCCAGTTCCGAAAACGAAACCACGGCATCGAATGGTGATTGCCGGTGCAGCCGTTCTACCATCGTGCTGTAGGCCGGCAGATCGGCGATGTCAGGCGTCAGCACTAGCGTTGCGCGCTCGCGCTGATAGTCAGATAACTCGCCGGGTTGCTGGACGAGAGTAAATCGAAACTGCCGCGCAGTATCCCAATCCAGTCCCGAATCACGCCCGCCGATGAGCAGAATGTGTTTGGTGTTCGCCGCCGTGGGCTGCTCGCCATAGACATCAATGTCGCTGACGGCGAGCAAGGATTGTCGCAGGCGGGCGGTGTCGGGTTGCCTGAACTCGATGTACAGGTAGTTCTGAAAACCGTTGCTGACCGGCCCGATGGCTTCGCCCGGAGTGACGTAGGCGTACCAACGCTGGAAACCTGGCAAGCGGCAGATCCGGTCGGCGCCGTGCAGTCCGTCATAGAGCCGTTCTGTGCGGGCGAAAGGGGTGGCGATGCCGAACGCATCCGGCGCTTCGCTGGCGCTGGGCAGAGGCTCGGCGGACAGCGCGCGGTGGTAGCAGGCATCCAGCGCCAGCCCCCAGGCTTGACGAATCACATGAATCCGGCTGCCGCCGGGGCGTGCGCCGACTTCGAGAACTCTTGGCCCGCGGGGGGTGAGAATGAACTCGACATGGGCAAACGTGCCTTTGAGCGCTAACGCTTTCACGGCGTCATGGGCCAGACGATGGCAACGCTCCTTCAGCGCTGCGTCGGGCTCCAGCAGCGACGGCGTGTAGCGGGCGAAATGGTGAAAGTCGCCGCGATCGATATCGACGCCGGCAATCACATCGACGATCGGAAAACTGCTGATCGTGCCGTCGGCGGCAATCGTGCAATCGATGGAATGGTTGGAACCCTGGAGAAATTCCTCCAGCAGCAGTTGATCGGTTTCGCGGCTTTTGCCCGCCACATAGCGCTGCAGCGCCGGCCATTCATGACGGGCGTAGTCGAGCAGATCCTGCTGATCGTCGATGCAGCGTACGAACAGGCTGCTGTAAAGGTTCGCTGGTTTCAGGATGAACGGGTAGGGCAGCTCGCCCGGGCGCGCCAGCAGGTCGTCGATACGAACCTGGCGAGAGACCACGTGCAGATCCAGGTTACGCGACTGTTCGAAGCATTGGCGTTGCAGCACCTTGTCCAGCGTGTTTTCCACGTTA
The DNA here is from genome assembly GCF_054790525.1 of Pseudomonas sp. Mb7. Classification (NCBI taxonomy): domain Bacteria; kingdom Pseudomonadati; phylum Pseudomonadota; class Gammaproteobacteria; order Pseudomonadales; family Pseudomonadaceae; genus Pseudomonas; species Pseudomonas sp. Mb7. Next base: position 2,843,426 of record NZ_CP186501.1, on the reverse strand, counting down.
CGGTGCAGGTGGGCCAGCGCCGGCAGCGCCGCACACAGCCGCCCCGTGATCGCGACATAGCCTTCACGGAAATTCAGGACACTGGTGAAGCCGTGCTCGTCCAGCAACTGTTGCGTCAGCTGGATCAGATCCGGGGTCAGCCCTCTGGAAAAGTCGTACAGCGCCACCGGCGAGATCTGTTTCGCATCGGCGATCTTGCTGGTTTTGCGACTATCGGCAATCAGCAAAGGGGTGATGCCCTCGGCAATCAGGCCCTCGTATTCTCCGTCACGAATATTGCCGATGATCAGGCAGGCCGCTGCACTCATTAGTCAACCTCCTGATCGAAGCTGTAGTGGACCCGGTTCAGGCGCTGGCAAATGTGAGCCAGACGAATCCGGTCCACGCCGTTGGCGCCACCACTCAAGACATTGCGAATGATGTGCGCCAAGGCATCCAGGTCTTCGCTGCTGATGCCCAGACGAGTAATTTCCTGCAGACCGAAGCGCAGGCAGTCGCGGCCATTGATCTGTTTATTGTTGATCCGGATCCCCAGTTCATTGAGCTGCTGCGCCGCTTGCCGGGCCAGTTCGCCTTCGAGCAACAGCAGGTGCGTGTCGGAGGGGTGCAGCGTCCAGCCCGGCAGGTCGGCGAGTGCGTCGTGCAACTGGCGAGTATTGGCGCACATGCGTTGAGCGTAGGCCTGGCCGTAGCGCTGGGTTTCCAGCAGGCTGACGAACAGTTGCAGCAGACCGGGCAGATTGGGCGAGGACACCAGCGCACCGCTGAGCGTTTGCTCAATCCGCTGGGCCAGATCGGCACGCCGGCAGACGATCAGTGCCCGGTGCGGACCTGCCAGGGATTTGTGGGTGTTGCCTTGAAGAATATCCGCCCCCTCGTCAAGCGGGTTGGGAAAGGCCTTCCCGGCGATGAGGCCCAGAGTGTGCGACGCATCGTAGATGATCAGTGTCCGCTCAAAGCCCCGGCGGTTCAGCAGCGCGCGCAGTGGTTTAAGGGCGATTGCCCGTGTGGTCAGACCATGGTCGAGCAGTACGGCTGCCGGTTGTACACCGCACGCCTGGAGTTGCCGATCAACATCCCCGAGATCAATTTGTCCGTCAGCCGTCAGTTTCAAAAAGACGCTGTGCCGGCCCATCTTCTGCACCAGAGGCCCGGTTGCGAAATGCCCGCCGCTTTCGGGCGCCAGTGATAATACGCAGTCGCCCGGCTCGGTCAGGGCGGCCAGCACGCTCAGCGTGCAGTGCACGCCGGAGAGCACGCGGTATTCGACGAACGGCGCGTTAAACATTGCCTGCACGGCTTGGGTCGCCAAAGCCTTTAATGTTTCGACTTCGGGGAAGTGTTCGACCTGCATACCATTGAATTCGGCGGCATAGCATTGACCGTCAATGGCCTGTGCATTGAACAAGTAACGCTCGTAATGGCGATTCTGTCCTAGCGTGCGTGCAGTCTCGGACAATATGTTTTCATTAGCGGTCAGCGATAGTGTGGAAGTTCTTCGTGCGCACGCCTGTTGAAACTGTTCAATGATGAAGTTATGCGCGAGGGGGGTACTGACTGAAAGTGCATGAGTCGAATGATTCATTAGTAGTCCGCCAGGTCGAAGTCGATAATCAACATATCGCGACTGCCGCGATCCGAATTAATGCTCGATGTTTGCAGTGGGGAAACTTCATGCAGAAGTATTCGGTCATTCAAGACGACGGTTTCCAGATAGTCAGTCAAAGTTGCACTGAATACTTGGCCACCTTCTTCATCAAATATCCGGCTTTCGCCACCGATGACATGCTGACGTTGAATCAGGTGTTGAAAGACAAAATCGTGCCCGTCGCGATGTCGGCCCTCAGGGGTGGCCTGGCCAGCATTGCCTTGATCGCAGAGGATACGGAACTGATGGCAGGTCACGAGCCAGTCGCGCGGGCCCAGCGCCATGTCCAGCAGTGCCAGGTCGGCGGCCAGCAGTGTCTGCAGAATCGGGGAGTCAATGAACGTCGCCTCGCAGCGGGTGTAGGTGCGCTGCACTCCGCCCAACAGCGGGTTGTCGGTCTCGGCTTGAAAAAAGTGGCAGTCTTGCAGCGCCGTCCATTGGCGTTCCTGTTGGCGATACTGGAACTTGCAGATGCGTCGTTCGCGAAGACCGTTCTCTGCGCTGAGATACGCATCGGTATGCAAATGATCCCAGGTCGCATTGAATGCCCGGCATGCTTCGCGTCCCAGCAGCGCAACATCCAATGCTGGATAGTGAACACTGTGCGCATAGTGGCAATTGCGCAGTAGTTCGGAAAGTTCCTTTAGTCCGGCATCACTTGAAAGCCGTAACGCGTTACCGGCACTCATGTTGTGGATACCCATGGGTGCAGGAAAGAAACAGGCAGGATCAAATACTGATAATAATCAGCCATGCAAGAAATCCTTTCTTGAGAGACTCATAGTCCTTGTGCGAACTCATCGTTCATATCTTGTATTGATTTATCAATTTGGTTTTTGTAAAGATATGTAATCGAATGCGCGCAGCCGCTCTATTTCAGGGTTTAACGCGGTGGTAGTTTTTTATGTAACGGATAGGACATGTAAGACATAACTTACAACTACTTTTTAAGTGAGAAGTGTTCGCGATCATTAGATGAAAAAGTTGCTGCCCTTATAACCACAATGATCCAGGCGTTGACCCGCCTGCCGTGCATGCGTAGCCTTGCGCATTCGAGGTTCTCCGGCGTATGTCGGAGCTAAGAAGGGAACGCGGTCAATGCCGCGGCTGCCCCCGCAACTGTGAACGGTGATGTTCGCTGCCATGCCACTGCCAGCTCAACTTATGAGCCCGCGGGAAGGCGCAGCCAACGCCAGGCCCAGCGCCTGAACGCCGTCAGCCAGGAGACCTGCCTCGTCACAGATTCTCACTACAACCGGGCGGGGTGATCCGGTGGCGAACTCTCCAGGCACGCACGCGCGTTGCCGGTTCTCGTCCCGTATGCCCGCCGCTTGCCAAAGGGCATACCGATGAAAACACTGGCCAAACTCCCCGTCACCATCGTCACCGGCTTCCTCGGCTCGGGCAAGACCACGCTGCTGCGCCACATGCTCGACAACGCTCAGGGCCGTCGTATCGCGGTGATCGTCAACGAGTTTGGCGAGTTGGGCATTGACGGTGAAATCCTCAAGCAATGCACCATCGGTTGCACCGAAGAAGAAGCCACCGGCCGCGTTTACGAGCTGGCCAACGGCTGCCTGTGCTGCACCGTTCAGGAAGAGTTCTTCCCGGTGATGCGCGAACTGGTTGCCCGTCGCGGCGATCTCGACCATATCCTTATCGAAACCTCGGGCCTGGCCCTGCCAAAACCGCTGGTACAAGCCTTCCAGTGGCCGGAAATCCGCAGCGCCTGCACCGTTGATGCGGTGATCACCGTGGTCGACAGCCCGGCCGTCGCCGCCGGCACTTTCGCCGCGTTCCCGGATCAGGTTGATGCCCAGCGCAAACTCGACCCGAACCTCGACCATGAATCGCCACTGCACGAACTGTTCGCCGATCAACTGGCCAGCGCCGACCTGGTGATCCTCAACAAGGCCGACCAGACCAGCCCGGAAGATCTCGCTCGTGTCCGCGCTGAAGTCGCCGAAGAACTGCCGCCAGCGGTGAAAATCATCGAAGCCAGCAACGGCCGTCTGCCGCTGGACGTGCTGATCGGCCTCGGCGCCGGTTCCGAGGAGCACATCGACAGCCGCCACAGCCATCATGATCACCACCACGGTGAAGGCGATGACGACCACGATGACCACGATCACGACGCCTTCGATTCGATCTCCATCGAACTGCCACAAGCCGACGAAAGCCTGCTGCTCGACGCCCTGACGCAACTGGTGGTCAAGCACGGCATCCTGCGCGTCAAAGGTTTCGCCGCCATTCCGAACAAGCCAATGCGTCTGCTGATCCAAGGCGTGGGTACGCGTTTTGACAAGCATTTCGACCGTCAGTGGGGCGCTGATGAAGCGCGCGTCACGCGACTGGTGTTGATTGGTCAGGCGCTCGACGCCGCGCAACTCGAAGCGCAACTGCGCGCTGCGCTCAGCGTTTAAGCCATGCACCTGCTCAGGACTCAGCCCGGCGGTTTCGTCTCGGATGACAACATTGCCGACCTTGGCCAAACCCCCGCCGAGCTGGTGATCCTGTGCAGCGGCGACTCCAGTCTCGCGCTGCTCGCCGAAGCCGCGCAGCAGTTGCCGGAAGATTACCCGAGCCTGCGTCTGGCCAACCCGATGCAGGTGCAGAACCATGCTTCGGTCGATCTGTACGTCGACGAAGTGCTGCGCCACGCCAAGGTGATCCTGATCTCGCTGCACGGCGGCATCGCCTATTGGCGCTACGGCGTCGAGCGTCTGATCGAACTGTCCGAGCGCGGTGTGCAGGTGATTCTGGTGCCGGGCGATGACCGTCCTGATCCGGAACTCAGCGACCTGAGCACCGTCAACGCTGTGGATCGTGATCGCCTCTGGCAATTCCTGCGCCAGGGCGGCCTGGGCAATGCGCTGGACTTTTTCCGCTGCCTCGCCAACCGTTGGCTGGCTCGTGATTACGTCTGGGAAGAACCGCAGGCGCTGCCGCGCACGGCGATTTACCACCCGAATAAAACCAGCGCCGCACTGAGTGACTGGCAAGCCGATTGGCTGCCTGCACGCCCGGTCGCGGCGGTGTTGTTTTACCGCTCGCATTTACAAGCGGCGAACACCGCATTCATCGATGTGTTCTGCCAGCGCCTGCAAGCGGCGGGGCTGAATCCGCTGCCGATCGCGGTGGCCAGTCTGAAAGAACCCGGCTGCCTGACGGTGGTCGAGGACTGGCTGGACGAGGTTGAGGCCGGGGTGATTCTCAACACCACCGGGTTCGCTCAATCCAGCCCTGAGGCCCCGCACTTGCGGCCGTTTCGCCGCAACATTCCGGTGATCCAGGCGATCTGCGCGCAGGACAACGAGCCCGGCTGGCGTGACAGCGAGCAGGGCCTCGGCCCGCGCGATCTGGCGATGCATATTGCCTTGCCGGAACTCGACGGACGCATCATCAGCCGACCGATCAGCTTCAAGGATCTGGCCTGGCGCAGTGAGCGCAGTCAGTCCGATGTCGTCTGCTATCGCGCGCAGCCCGAGCGCATGGATTTTGTCGCTGAACTGGCGCGGCGCTGGATTGATCTGGCGCGGGTGCCGAATGGCGAAAAACGCATCGCATTGATCCTCGCCAACTATCCGACCCGTGATGGGCGCATCGGCAACGGTGTCGGTCTCGACACGCCGGCGGCGGCGCTGAACATCCTGCGTGCATTGCAGGCTGAGGGATATCCGCTCACCGCTGAACTGCCGAATAGCGGCACCGAGTTGATCGAGCAATTGCTCGGTGGCGTCAGCAACGATCTCGACACCATTGATCTGCGTCCGTGCCAGCAAAGCCTGGCCATGGACGCTTATCTGACGATGTTCAACGCGCTGCCCGAGGCTAATCGCAGCGCTGTGATCGAACGCTGGGGCACGCCGCAAAACGACCCGATGTGCCGCGACGGGAGGATGATGATCGCCGGTCTGCGCTTCGGCATGACCTTCGTCGGTATTCAGCCGGCGCGCGGTTATCAGGTCGATCCGAGCGCGGTCTATCACGACCCCGATCTGGTGCCGCCGCACGCTTATCTGGCGTTCTATTTCTGGTTGCGCAACACCTACGGCGCCCACGGCGTGATCCACGTTGGCAAACACGGCAACCTCGAATGGCTGCCGGGCAAAGGCGTCGGTCTTTCGGAGAACTGCTGGCCGGATGCGTTGCTCGGGCCGCTGCCAAATATCTATCCGTTTATCGTTAACGATCCGGGAGAGGGCGCGCAGGCCAAACGGCGCACGCAAGCGGTGATTATCGATCACCTGATGCCGCCGCTGACCCGCGCCGAAACCTACGGCCCGTTGCGCAATCTGGAGCTGCTGGCCGACGAGTATTACGAAGCGCAGCTGCTTGATCCGCGCCGCGCCCGTGAACTGCAGCGCGACATTCTGCTATTGGTCCGCGAGACGCAGATCGACCGCGAACTGCAACTCGATGCCGCGCTGGACAGCGATGCGGATGCGGCGATCTGGCTGCCACGTCTGGATACCTATTTGTGTGATCTGAAGGAATCGCAGATTCGCGATGGCTTGCACATTTTTGGTGAATCGCCGAGCGGGCGTTTGCGCATTGATACGTTGTTGGCTTTGCTGCGTATACCGCGTGGCGATGGCAAAGGCGCGCAGTCGAGTTTATTGCGGGCATTGGCCAAAGCGTTCGAACTGGGTTTCGACCCGCTCGATTGCGCGCTGGCCGACCCTTGGACTGGCCCGCGCCCCGATCAATTGCAATCGATCGGCGACGAAGTCTGGCGCACCGCCGGCGACACCCGCGAACGCCTCGAACTGTTTGCCACTGCGTTGATCTCCGAGTCCCTGCAAATCCCTTGTGGGAGCAAGCCTGCTCGCGATGGCGGTGTGTCAGCCAACATTGAGTCCACTGACACACCGCTATCGCGAGCAGGCTCACTCCTACAAGGACCGCGTTGGGTGGAGGTCAGTGCAATCCTTGACCATCTGCGCGAAGTCGTCGCCCCACGCCTCGATGCCTGCGGCCCCGCCGAAATGCGCGGCCTGCTCGACGCCCTCAGCGGTCGCTTCGTCCCCGCCGGCCCCAGCGGTGCACCCAGCCGTGGTCGCCTTGACGTGCTGCCCACCGGCCGCAACTTCTACTCGGTCGACGTGCGCAACCTGCCGACCACCACCGCGTGGCGCATCGGTTTCCAGTCGGCGACGTTGATTCTGGAACGGCACCTGCAAGACCACGGCGATCACCTGCGCCAGCTCGGATTGTCCGTGTGGGGCACCGCGACCATGCGCACTGGTGGCGACGACATCGCCCAGGCCATGGCACTGATGGGCGTGCGTCCGGTGTGGGCCACTGGCAGTCAGCGCGTTGATGATTTCGAGATTCTGCCGCTGAGCCTGCTTGATCGTCCGCGCGTCGATGTCACGCTGCGAGTTTCCGGTTTTTTTCGGGATGCCTTCGCCAATCTGATTCGCCTGTTCGACGCCGCCGTGCAAGCAGTGGCAGCGCTGGACGAGCCGGACGACCTCAACCCGCTGGCCGCGAAAGTGCGTGCCGAGCGCGAGGCGCTGCGGCAATCGGGCCTCGATGAGGACACCGCGCGGCGTCAGGCCGGATGGCGGATCTTCGGCGCCAAACCCGGCGCGTACGGCGCAGGCGTGCAGGGCGCCATCGACGGTCGCTTGTGGCAGAGCCGTGAAGATCTCGCTGAGGTTTATCTGAACTGGGGCGCGTACGCCTATGGTGGTGCTGATGAGGGCACCGCTGCACGCGAGCAGTTCGTTCAGCGCCTGAGTCAGGTACAAGCGGTGCTGCAGAATCAGGACAACCGCGAGCACGACCTGCTCGATTCCAATGATTACTACCAGTTCCAGGGCGGCATGCTCGCTGCCGTGGAAAGCTTGCGCGGCGAAGCGGCGGCGAGTTATCACGGCGATCACAGTCAACCGGATCTGCCGAAGATTCGCACCTTGAAAGAAGAGCTGAACCGGGTGATTCGCTCACGAGCGGTCAATCCGAAATGGATCGACGGGGTCAAGCGCCACGGCTATAAAGGCGCGTTCGAAATGGCCGCGACGGTTGATAACCTGTTCGCGTTCGATGCGACGACGCAGTTGATCGATGATCACCAGTACGCTTTGCTGGCCGATGCTTATCTGGTGGATCCGGCAACGCGGGAATTTGTTCGCGAGCACAATCCGCATGCGTTGCGGGACATGACCGAGCGGATGCTTGAGGCACAGCAGCGGGGGATGTGGCAGGAGCCTGGGGCTTATAAGGGAGCGCTGGAGAATCTGCTGCTGGATATTGAGGAAGATATGTAACCGGCCAAAAGCTACCTTCACCCCAGCCCTCTCACGAAGGGAGAGGGAGCCGATTTGCGTTGCTGTCGAAGTCTGAGTTCGGCCCGACGTATCAGGTCGACGGAATTCGAAAGAACACCTAGGTCAGTTCCCTCTCCCCAAGGGAGTAAGGGGGTAAGGGAGCCGATTTGTGTTGGCTTTGGAGGCTGAGTTCAACTCGATAATTCAGGTCGGCGCAACTTGCAAGAACACCGCAATCAGTTCCCTCTCCCCCTGGGTGAGGGCTAGGGTGAGGGCCACCACCCCGACTGACACACCACAACACTCAAGCACACCCAAGACCACGACAGAGAAAACCCAAATGACCGACACCCCGCATTTCCCGCTCTCCGCCGTGGTCGGCGCCGATGACCTCAAGCTCGCCCTGTGCCTCACCGCCATCGACCCGAAAATCGGCGGCGTGCTGATCGAAGGCCCGCGCGGCATGGCCAAATCCACCCTGGCCCGGGGCCTGGCCGATCTGCTCGCCAGCGGTCAATTCGTCACCTTGCCGCTGGGCGCCACCGAAGAACGTCTGGTCGGTACTCTCGACCTTGACGCTGCTCTCAGCGAGGGCCGCGCACAATTCTCACCAGGTGTGCTGGCCAAGGCTGACGGCGGCGTACTCTACGTCGATGAAGTCAATCTGCTGCCCGATCACCTCGTTGATCTGCTGCTCGACGTTGCCGCCAGCGGCACCAATTTGATCGAGCGCGACGGCATTTCCCATCGGCATTCGGCGAAGTTCGTGCTGATCGGCACGATGAACCCGGAAGAGGGCGAGTTGCGTCCGCAACTGCTCGACCGCTTTGGCCTGAACGTCGCCCTCAGTGGCCACACGGCACCGACCGAACGCGGACAGATCATCCGTCGGCGACTGGATTTCGACAGCGACCCGCAAGCGTTCTGCGCACAGTGGCAAGCCGAGCAGCAAGCCTTGCGTGCGCGTTGCGAAAACGCTCGTCGTGCCCTGGCCGATATTCCGCTGGATGATGCCGCACTGGCGCAGATCACCGAGCGTTGTTTCGCCGCCGGGGTTGATGGTCTGCGTGCCGACCTGGTCTGGTTGCGCGCCGCACGTGCCCACGCAGCGTGGCGCGGAGCTGAGGTGATTGACGCAGAGGATATCGACGCTGTCGCCGAGTTTGCCCTGCGCCATCGGCGCCGTGAGCAAGCGCCATCGAATCCGCCGCAACCGGCCCAGTCGCCGGCCACGACTCAGGCATCACCGAGTGAAGGGCAGGGCCAGTGGGGCGACATGCCGGCGCCTGCGCTCGCCACCGGCACCCGCCGTGAAGTGCCGAGCTGGCCAAAAAAGCTTTAGGCATTCGCCCCCGATCCGACGCGGGGGCGAATGCCAGACCCCGCACCGGTCGGCTGGACAACGGACGCCAAGGCAAGCGCCATAAGGCGCGCAGCGGTACGGTGAATTGGCCGGGTTCGTTACTCAACGGGCGTCCTCGAACGCGCGAAGATCTGCTGTTCCAACTGCGCACGCGCTCACCGCATGAATTGTGGCTGGTGATCGTCGATGCCTCCGCCTCGACCCGCCGCCATCAGGCCTTGAGCGATGCCAAAGGTTTGCTCGCGCAATTGTTCGATGATGCTTACCGGCAACGGGCGCGACTCGCATTGTTGACGGCCAGTGGCTCGGTGCCGAAATGGCAGGTGCAGGGATTGAAGGCGTCCAGCGGCTTGCGGGTGTGGCTGGAAGCTTTGGGTGCAGGCGGTGGCACGCCGTTGCTGGCGGCGCTGGAGCAGGCCGGGCAGTGGCTGACGGTGCGGCGCAAGCGCTTTCCTGCCGAGCAGCAACGCTTGCTGGTGGTGACCGATGGGCGTCTGAAACAGTGGGCGGGATTACCGGCGCTGGGGTGTCCGGGGTTGCTGATCGATATCGAGCGTGGGCCGATCCGGTTGGGCCGGGCCAAGGATTTGGCGACGGCGCTGGATGCGCAGTATCGACATATCGATGAATTGATTTCCCTCTGATACTTTCTGTGTATGGTCGGGCCTCATCGCGAGCAGGCTCACTCCTACAGGGGAACGCATTCCAAATGTAGGAGTGAGCCTGCTCGCGATTGCATCGACCCGGTCTAGAGCCGAACACTCAAAACCCGCATCACTGCTCTATGCTGCACCCAGCCCCAATCACAAGGAGTGAGCGATGCGCGTTGTGGTCAAAAACCCTCAGAACGATTTCCGTGTAAAGGCCTACGCCGGCACCAACGGCGTGCTGCTGGCCATGGATCTGGCCGAATCCCGGCGCAAAGGCCTGTTGGGTTTCGCCATCGAAAAGCAGCAGGGCGCCAAACCCTGGTTGTTCCTGTTCAACAGCCTGACCTTCCCTGGCAAGGCGCATACCTTCCCCCAGTTCCACGCCACCCCAAGCGATAAAGCCCCGCTGCAGAAATTTCGCTGGGCCGATTACGCGGTCAATCCGGGCATGACCCTTCACTATCGCGTGCATCTGGCCTACGGCACCGCGGATGCCGTGCAGTTGGGAGAGTCGTTGGAACTGACGATCACCTCCGATGACGGTCATCCGAGCAATCAAAGCGTGATATTCAACCGTGCGGTCGCCGCCAGTCAGGCATTCCAGCGCAAGTTTCCCGATCTCGACGCGCAGATCAGCGCCAACAAAAACATGCCCATCGAAGCCTGGCCCGATGCGCCGCGGCAATGGTTGGAAAACGGCTTGCTCACACGATTGCTCGGGTTTATCGAGCGTGCGGTCGATGGTCAGTGGGCGCTGGATATCGCGATTTACGAGTATCAGTTGCAGGCAATCGTCGATGCGGTGAACGCGGCGTTCATGCGTGGCGTAAAGGTGCGGGTGCTGTATCACGCCCGGCCCGATGATGAAGACACCACGATCAACGAAGCGAGCCTGGCGGCACTGCCTCCCGCGAGCAAACGCGGGCGAGTGACCCACAATATCTTTCACAACAAATTCATGGTCCTCAGCCGCGTTGATGCCAGCGGCACTCATCAGCCTGAAGCGGTTTTATGTGGCAGCACCAATTTCACCGCCAACGGAATTTATCGTCAGGCCAACGTGGTGCATGTGCTGGACGATGCATCGATTGCCGCCAGTTATCTGCAGACGTTCGAGCAGATCTGGGCGCAGCCGGATGATATCGGCGTTACCCGTGACTGGATTACCGAACACAACCCGATGAATCCGCAGCAACCTTTGTTCGCCGGGTTCTCGCCGCGCACCGGCGGGGCCGATCTGCAGGCGTTCGTGCAGATCATCAGCGCGGCGAAAAAGGACGTGCTGTTCGTCACCGCGTTCTCGCTGCCGGACGCGATTCTTAACGCGTTACTCGGCCAGCCCCACGACGACATTTTGCGTTATGGCCTGCAGAACACTGCCAGCCGAATCACCGGTTTTCACGCCGACCGCAGCGCCGAATTCGCCGCCACCGCATTGCTCAACACCGGGCTGGAAGGCTGGCTGCGCGAGAACATGAAAGGCCAGAAAGGCAATCTGCTGGTGCACACCAAAGCCGTGGTCACCGACTTCACCACGGACACACCAACGATCATCAGCGGCAGCCACAACCTCAGCGCTTCAGCGAGCAATGGCAACGACGAAAACTACCTGATCATTCGTGGCGACACCGATCTGGCGGATCGTTACGGGCTGGAGCTGCTGCGGTTTTATGAGCATTACCGCTTTCGCTATTTCGCGAAAAAACTGGCGTTGAAGCAAGTGAGTCCGTTGGCGGTGGATGACCGTTGGACGAATGACTATTACATCGAAGGGGATTTGCGGCAGTTGTCCCGGCTGCGTTTTGCCGGACGCTGACACCGTACTGTAGAAGCTGCCGAAGGCTGCGATCTTTTGACTTTCGAATTAGAAAACATGATCAAAGGATCGTCCGATCGCGGCCCGAACCTTCGGCAGCTCCTACAGTGGGTTTCGGTGTGGATTACAGATTTTGAAATGATTTGCCGCTGTAGGAAATGTTCCCAAAGCCTGTACGCTCCAAGGCCATTTTTCATTCAGGATTTGCATGAACACCCTCTCGGAGCCTCCCAGTCGCACCTTCCCCTCGCGCCATGGCGCGGTCTTGACGCACTCGCAGCATCCGGTTTTCCGACATCCGACTATCGTTGCTAACGCGGCCCTAAAGCCTTCGCGTTGCGCTTTGCCGTGTCCGGCAGCCTGAATTCATCGAGAGAGATAGAGACGTTTTATGGAATGGTTAGCGGATCCCACGGCCTGGTTAGGCTTGTTGACTTTGATCGTGCTGGAACTGGTGCTGGGTATCGACAACCTGGTGTTCATTGCAATTCTGGCAGACAAGCTGCCACCGCATCAGCGTGACCGCGCGCGGATTATTGGCCTGTCGCTGGCGCTGATCATGCGCCTTGGCCTGTTGGCGAGTATTTCCTGGCTGGTCACCCTCACGCAGCCATTGTTCGAGGTGTTCGACAAGAGTTTCTCTGGTCGCGACCTGATCATGTTGTTCGGTGGTGTGTTCCTGCTGTTCAAGGCCACCATGGAATTGCACGAACGCCTTGAAGGCCACATCGGTGAGCGCACGACCAACGCCGCTTACGCCTTGTTCTGGCCGATCGTCGCGCAGATTGTGGTGCTCGATGCAGTGTTCTCCCTCGATGCGGTGATCACCGCCGTGGGCATGGTCGATGAACTGGCGGTGATGATGATCGCGGTGATCATCTCGATCGGCTTGATGATTGTCGCCAGCAAACCGCTGACGCGCTTCGTCAACGCGCACCCGACGGTGATCATGCTGTGTCTGGGCTTCCTGATGATGATTGGTTTTGCCCTGACGGCCGAAGGTTTGGGCTTCCACATTCCGAAAGGTTATCTGTACGCCGCCATCGGTTTCTCGATTCTGATCGAGGTGTTCAACCAGATCGCCCGGGCTCGCCGCAAGCGCTCGATGCAGGGGCTGCGACCGATACGCGAGCGCACCGCTCATGCGGTGATGCGCCTGCTGGGCGGACGCAAACTGGCGGCGGAAGAGGTTGGCGAGGAGATCTCTGACCTGCTTGACGACGGTGATGCGCCAAGCGCGGAACTGTTCGACCGTCGCGAGCGGGTGATGATCAGCGGCGTATTGCAACTGGCCGAGCGCCCGATTCGCGGGCTGATGACCGTGCGCGCCGATGTCGACACGATTGATCTGGCCGATGATCGCGAGGCGATTCGTACCCGCTTGATGCACTCGTCCTACTCGCGTCTGCCGTTGATTCGCAACGGTGCGGTAGATGAGCCCTTGGGCTTCGTGCACAAGAAGGAACTGCTCAAGGAATACCTGGCCGGCACCGAGCCGAACCTGGAACACCTGGCACGCAAGACCATCAATTTGCTTGAAAGCTATTCGATCCTCAATGCGCTGGAGCAGATGCGCGCCGCTTCGACTCACATTGCCTTCGTGGTCAACGAATTCGGTGATTTCGTCGGCGTATTGACCATGACCGACATTCTCGAATCGATTGCCGGTGAGCTGCCGGACGCCAGCGAAATCGAAGGCCCGGACGTGGTTGAGGAGCAGGGCGGGTTTGTGGTCAGCGGCGCGTTGAACCTTGCGCGTGTGCGACAACGTACCGGGTTTGGTGCGCAGCCGACCGAGGATTATCAGACCATGGCCGGATTGGTGATGAGCCTGCTGGATCGATTGCCGGTGATCGGTGACCGTCTGGAGCTGGAGGGCTGGCAGATGACGGTCAAAGCGGTGGAAGAGCGGCGGGTGACGCGGGTGTTGTTGGTGCGTGCTGCCGCGTAACACTTGAGTTCTCTGGCGACTGTACTGGCCACTTCGCGAGCAGGCTCGCTCCCACACTGGAACGCGTTTCAAATGTGGTAGCGAGCCTGCTCGCGAATGCTTGGGTTCAGGCACCGCAGTATTCACTGATGAAGAGTCTAGCGATCCTTCCTGTTCCCACCCAAGTGCGAGAAATATCTGACGGACAACGCAGAAACGTCGTTGGAAATCACGTGGTATCGTCAAATGGATCGAAGTTAAGAACTTCAGGGGTGCTATTTTAGGTGCTGTTAAAAGTACTTCAGGGAGCACCTTAATGGCACACATCGTTCTTTCTCACGTAGTAGCGAGTATTTCCGAATTGAAAAAAAATCCGATGGGCACCGTAGCTGCAGGAGGTGGACGCTCTGTAGCAATTCTCAACCGAAATGAACCAGCGTTTTATTGCGTACCTGCCAAAGAGTACGAGGCAATGATGACGCGTCTTGATGATCTGGAGTTGATCGCGCTTTGCAAGGAGCGAGAAAACGACCCCACCATCAAGGTCTCAATAGATGACCTATGAGCTGGAGTTTTCTGAAAAGGCCTGGAAAGAATGGGAGAAGCTGGGCGCAGGTCTACGAGATCAGTTCAAGAAAAAACTAGCGGAGCGGCTGCTTAATCCACATGTACCGGCGGATCGGCTAAAAGGCCTGGGTAACGCATACAAAATAAAGCTGCGAAGCGCCGGATATCGCTTGGTGTATCGCGTCAAGGATGAAGTGTTGGTTGTCACGGTGATAGCCGTAGGCAAGCGAGAGCGAAGCCAAATATATACAGAGGCTGCCAAGCGTTGAAATACGTGCTTCGGAACCTACAGCCTGTTCAGCACTGACTCCGCAAGCGCGCACGTGCAACGGTGCGCAAAGTGCGAAGTGTCTGACGCAGCCAAGACAGATCATGCAAGCGTTTATGCGGAGCTGCGGGCGCTTTGGTCTTGCCGATATGTTCGGCGAAATCCCGTGCGAGGGTTTCTTCGGTGCCGATGCCTTTGAGTTTTTTCACCAGTCTACCGTTCTTGTAAAACAGCACGGTGGGCGTGCCGGTGACCAGCGGATGGCGCGGGGACTCGCGGGTATTGAGCATGTAGATATTGGCGCGATGCCGGTATGGCTCGGCCGTCTGGCGAAAAATCGGCCCGGCCCATTCGCAGGCGGGGCAATGTTCGTTGGCGAAATACAGGATGACCGGACGCCAGGTTTTCAGTGTTTTTTGATAGGTGGCCGGCAAGGTTGCGAAAGGGATTGTCGAGTTCATTGAAACTCCTCTCGGAATACAGCGCTGGTGCGTTCACGGTAAAAAGCGAGCTGTCACGATGTGAAAGAACGCTCGCTTTTAATAGCGTTGGCTCAGAGCAACTTGGATAGCGTGATATCGCCGAAGTAAGAGCCGAGTTGATCAAATGTGCCATCATTGGATTCAGCTGTGACTTTGAACGCGAGAGTCGCAAGCGGCGCAGTGAAGATTTGCCATTTGAGTGTCCATTCCTGCTGTTGCCCGCCGACCTCAAGGTAAACCGGATCTCCTGTCGGAATGGGCTGAACAGTGATGCGGCCAGCATAACCACGTAGTGTTTTCATTCTTGCAAACACCATAAATAGCCCGCCACCTTCGTTACCCAGCTTAACGTCCTGACTGATGGAGTCAGGTGTGGCGATAATGCAGTGACCATTCACATAACTGACGTTTGTTGGATTGGTTGCGGTCCAGTGATCGCCTTGATTCGCAAAATCACCATTTTCAATCAGATTGGCCATTTCAAAAGTCCTTATTGAGATTTTGAATTCGATTCCTGACCCGTTCGGTCCAAACCAGTAGGCCTATCAATTCACCGGTCAACAACTGTCAACTCTGACAGGTCGAGCCGCAAATCCGATGAACGGTTACCTGTGCTCAGTCCATTTTTCAAGTCCGATTCATTGCTCTATGTGTGCATCAATTGGTCGCGCACATGCCCTTGAATGTGACGTTACTTCCCAATTTTTTGCCCTCAGTAGCAATGGTCAAACCTCTACTGGCAATAGTCGCGCGCAGATCCGCGGGCTAACTTGTTGAACCGATTAATGTTTCCGAAGACCTGGGTTTTATTGCCAAAGCTATGGCACACTTTCTGCTGTCTATTCCGTAGTAACAAACCGTGTTCCGGTATAACGGAATAAACACAATTCTGGAGTGCTTGCCATGCATCGCCGTCCTTCGTTGTTCAAAGCGTGTGTTCTTGTTCTTGCGGCTTCGTCCGCTGTCATGGGTATGGCCCAGGCAGCCGACAGCAAGCTCGACAGTGTTCTGGCCCGTGGCAAGTTGATCGTGGGCACCGGCAGCACCAATGCGCCGTGGCACTTTCAGGGCGCGGACGGCAAGTTGCAGGGGTTTGATATCGACATCGCCAGGATGGTGGCCAAAGGTCTGTTCAACGACCCGAGCAAGGTCGAATTCGTCGTGCAGTCGTCCGATGCGCGGATTCCCAATCTGCTCACCGACAAGGTCGACATGAGCTGCCAGTTCATCACCGTCACCGCCAGCCGCGCGCAGCAAGTGGCGTTCACGCTGCCGTACTACCGCGAAGGCGTCGGCCTGCTGCTGCCGAACAACAGCAAGTACAAGGAAATCGAAGACCTGCAAGCCGCCGGCGACAGCGTCACCGTGGCGGTGCTGCAAAACGTCTACGCCGAAGAGCTGGTGCATCAAGCATTGCCAAAAGCCAAGGTCGATCAGTACGACAGCGTCGACCTGATGTACCAGGCCGTGAACTCCGGCCGCGCCGATGCCGCCGCCACTGACCAGTCCTCGGTCAAATACCTGATGGTGCAGAATCCTGGCCGCTACCGCAGCCCGACCTATGCGTGGAGCCCACAGACTTACGCGTGCGCAGTCAAACGAGGCGATCAGGATTGGCTGAACTTCGTTAACACCGCACTGCATGAAGCGATGACCGGCGTTGAATTCCCGACCTACGCCGCCTCGTTCAAACAATGGTTCGGTATTGATCTGCCGTCGCCCGCCATCGGTTTCCCTGTCGAATTCAAATGATCCCGTGAGAGTGGGGCGATTAAAGTCGCCCCGCTCAAGGTACTGCTGACCATGAACTATCAGTTGAACTTTGCCGCCGTGTGGCGCGATTTCGACACCTTGCTGGCGGGGCTCGGTCTGGGCCTTGAACTGGCCTTGGTGTCGATCGCCATCGGCTGCGTGATCGGCCTGCTGATGGCGTTTGCCTTGCTCTCCAAGCATCGCGCCTTGCGGGTGCTGGCTTCGGTGTACGTCACGGTGGTGCGTAACACGCCGATTCTGGTGTTGATTCTGTTGATCTACTTTGCGTTGCCGAGTCTCGGGATTCGTCTGGACAAGATTCCGTCGTTCATCATCACGCTGTCGTTGTATGCCGGGGCGTACCTGACCGAAGTGTTCCGTGGTGGCTTGCTGAGTATCCCCAAAGGCCAGCGCGAGGCCGGGCTGGCCATCGGACTCGGTGAATGGCAGGTCAAGGCCTACGTCACCGTGCCGGTAATGCTGCGCAATGTGCTGCCGGCGCTGTCGAACAATTTCATTTCGCTGTTCAAGGACACCTCGCTGGCCGCCGCGATTGCGGTGCCGGAGCTGACCTATTACGCGCGCAAGATCAACGTCGAAAGCTACCGGGTAATCGAAACCTGGCTGGTGACCACGGCGTTGTATGTCGCGGCCTGTTACCTCATTGCCATGCTGCTGCGATACCTGGAGCAGCGTCTGGCGATCCGCCGATAGGAGGCTGCGATGTACGAATCTCCCAGTTGGTTACATGAATTGTGGGTCGCGCGTGAGCCGTTGTGGCAGGGCTTTCTGACCAGCGTGCAAGTGTCGGCACTGGCGATTCTGCTCGGCACGATGCTCGGCGTGGTCACCGGTCTGGTGCTGACCTACGGCAAATTCTGGATGCGCGCGCCGTTTCGTTTTTACGTCGACCTGATTCGTGGCACGCCGGTGTTTGTGTTGGTGCTGGCCTGTTTCTACATGGCGCCGGCACTCGGTTGGCAGATCAGCGCATTTCAGGCCGGGGCCTTGGGCCTGACGCTGTTTTGCGGTTCCCACGTCGCCGAGATTGTTCGCGGTGCATTGCAAGCTTTGCCGCGCGGGCAGATGGAAGCGAGCAAGGCCATCGGCCTGACGTTCTACCAATCGCTCGGCTACGTGCTATTGCCTCAGGCGCTGCGGCAGATCCTGCCGACCTGGGTCAACTCGTCCACGGAAATCGTCAAGGCGTCGACCTTGCTCTCGGTGATCGGCGTCGCCGAATTGCTCCTCAGCACCCAACAGATCATCGCCCGGAACTTCATGACCCTGGAGTTCTACCTGTTCGCCGGTTTTCTGTTCTTCGTCATCAACTACGGCATCGAATTACTCGGCCGGCACATTGAAAAGCGGGTGGCCTTGCCATGACTCAAGCTCAAGTTTCCCCTCAGACTCAGGCGTTGCTGGACATCCGCGGCCTGCACAAACAGTACGGCGCAGTCGAAGTGCTCAAAGGTGTCGATCTGAGCATGCAGCGCGGCAACGTGGTGACGCTGATCGGCTCCAGCGGCTCGGGTAAAACCACGCTGCTGCGTTGCGTGAACATGCTCGAAGAATTCCAGGGCGGGCAGATCCTGCTCGATGGCGAATCCATCGGCTATGACGAGGTCAACGGCAAGCGTGTGCGGCATGCGGAAAAACTCATCGCCCGCCATCGTGCGATGACCGGCATGGCGTTCCAGCAATTCAACCTGTTCCCGCATTTGACCGCATTGCAGAACGTCACCCTGGGCCTGCTCAAGGTGAAGAAAATGCATAAGGATGAAGCTGTGGCGCTCGCCGAGAAATGGCTGGAGCGCGTCGGCTTGCTGGAGCGGCGCAATCACTTTCCCGGTCAGTTGTCCGGCGGTCAGCAACAGCGCGTGGCGATTGCCCGGGCGATTGCGATGAACCCGAGCCTGATGCTCTTCGATGAGGTCACTTCGGCTCTCGACCCGGAGCTGGTTGGCGAAGTCCTCAACGTGATCAAGGGCCTGGCCGAAGACGGCATGACCATGCTGCTGGTGACGCACGAGATGCGTTTCGCCTTCGAGGTCTCGGACAAGATCGTTTTCATGAATCAGGGGCGGATCGAAGAGCAGGGGCCTCCCAAGGAACTGTTCGAACGCCCGCAATCGCCGCGTCTGGCTGAGTTTCTGAAAAATACGCGGTTTTAATCTTACGTTTTCACATCAGGAGAAACACCCATGAGCATTACGCGTTACGGCACCGGCAGCACCGCCGCTGGCGGCCAGCCACGTCCCTTCGCTCGCGCCGTTGAAGCGGATGGCTGGCTGCATGTGTCCGGCCAGGTACCGGCGGTGGATGGCGAGATTATTGTGGGCGGTATCGTCGAGCAGACCCATCAGACCATGAAAAACCTGATCGCGATTCTCGAAGAGGCCGGGTATGGCCTGGAAGACGTGGTGCGCGCAGGCGTGTGGCTGGATGATCCGCGGGATTTCAGCAGTTTCAACAAGGTCTTTGGCGAGTACTTCAAGCCTGAGCACGCACCGGCGCGCGCCTGTGTGCAGGCGAGCATGATGGTTGATTGCAAGGTCGAGATCGATTGCATCGCGTACAAGAAAAAGGCCTGATACACCGCGGCTCTTGTAGGAGCTGCCGAAGGCTGCGATCTTTTGGCATTTTTGGATGCGCCAGAAAGGCAAGATCAAAAGATCGCAGCCTGCGGCAGCTCCTACAGGGAATATTGAGTGAGTAATGACATGACCGAAGACACCATCAAACGCCGGGCCCGCGGTCTGGACCGGGCGTTCGATATTCTCGATTTCCTCAAGGAAATCGGCCAGCCGCTGCGCCCCAACGACATCGCCAACGGCATCGGCAGCCCGAAATCCACGGTTTACGAACTGGTCGCTTCATTACTCGAACGACGGATTCTGGAGCCGGTGGGCAAGGACGGTCATGTCTACCTGGGCCGGCAGTTATACTTCCTCGGTCAGGCACATTTGCGTCATTTCGACCTCAGCCGCGAGGCCGATCATGCCTTGCAGGAGATCGTCAGCCAGACCCGTGAAACCGCGCAGATGTGTCTGCTCAACGGGCGTAAATACACCGTGGCACTGATGAAGGAGGGCGAGCGGCATTTCCGCATTTCCTCCGACATCGGTGAAAACGCCCCCATCCCGTGGACCGCTTCCGGGCGCCTGTTGCTTGCGCATTTAAGCGATCAACAAATCATCGACCTGATCGACGAAAACGACTTCATCCTGCCCGACGGCGAGCGCCTGCCGCTGGAGCGTTTTCTGGCGGAAATCCGTCAGGCCGGCATCGATGGTTTCTTCTCCTTCGACAGTGTTGCCGACACCTTTACCCATTGCTTCGCCGCGCCGGTCAAAGACCCGCAAGGCGTGGCCATTTGCACCTTGTGCATCGTCGCGCCACGGGCCGATGCGAAAAACAATTACAACGACTATCGCCGGGTGCTGATCGAGAGCGCCAACAGCCTCGCCCGGCGCATCAACGAATAACGGCGGCTGGCTGCAGCCGCGAATGTGAGGAGTTCGACCATGACCACTGCCATCAATACTGCTGGAGAAAAGGGCGACGCTGCCATCGGCGCGCACCTGGTACGTGACGTCAGCCTGCCGGCGCTGGTGCTGCATCGTGCAGCGCTGGAGCACAACATCCACTGGATGCAGAAATTTGTCAGCGACAGCGGCGCGGAACTGGCGCCCCACGGCAAAACCAGCATGACCCCGGCACTGTTCAAGCGTCAGCTCGACGCCGGCGCGTGGGGCATCACCCTCGCCAGCGCGACCCAGACCCGGGCGGCTTATGCCCATGGCGTGCGTCGGGTGCTGATGGCCAACCAATTGGTCGGCACGCCGAACATGGCGTTGATTGCCGACCTGCTCGCCGATCCGTCATTCGATTTCTATTGCATGGTCGATCACCCGGACAACGTCGCTGATCTCGGCGCGTACTTCGCCTCGCGCGGGGTGAAGCTCAACGTGATGATCGAGTACGGCGTGGTCGGCGGGCGTTGCGGTTGCCGCAGCGAGCAGGAAGTCATTGAGCTGGCCAAGGCAATCAGCGCGCAACCGGCGCTGGCCCTGACCGGCATCGAAGGTTACGAAGGGGTGATCCACGGCGATCACGCCGTCAGCGGCATTCGTGAATTTGCCGCGTCGCTGGTGCGCCTGGCGGTGCAGTTGCAGGACAGCGGCGCATTCGCCATCGGCAAGCCGATCATCACCGCCTCGGGTTCGGCCTGGTATGACCTGATTGCCGAGTCGTTTGAAGCGCAAAACGCCGCTGGGCGTTTCCTCAGCGTGTTGCGCCCGGGCAGCTACGTGGCCCACGACCATGGCATCTACAAAGAGGCGCAGTGCTGCGTACTCGACCGTCGCAGCGATCTGCACGAAGGTTTGCGTCCGGCGCTGGAAGTCTGGGCGCACGTGCAGTCGCTGCCCGAGCCGGGTTTTGCGGTGATCGCGCTGGGCAAGCGTGATGTTGCGTTCGATGCCGGTTTGCCGGTGCCGTTGCTGCGCTACAAGGCGGGCGTAGTGCCGGCGCTGGGCGAGGATGTCGGTGCGTGCAAGGTCACGGCGGTGATGGATCAGCACGCGTTCATGACGGTGGCGCCGGGCGTTGAGTTGCGCGTGGGCGACATCATTTCCTTTGGTACGTCGCACCCGTGCCTGACGTTCGACAAGTGGCGTGTGGGGTTGTTGGTGGATGAGCAGTTGTCGGTGATCGAGAGCATGGAGACTTGTTTCTAAGGCTTCAGACCGAGTTGCGGTCAATCGCTGGCAAGCCAGCTCCCACAGGGTTCAGTGTTGATTACAAAATCTGTGAGCGACATGAATCCTTGTGGGAGCTGGCTTGCCAGCGATGAGGCCCGCCCAGACACCCGCGAATCAACAGAGACACCACAAGATGAACACCCTCAGCCCCCTGGGCCCGAACATTCCACGCATCGCCCTGATCGGCGAATGCATGATCGAACTGCAGCAACGCGCCGACGGTAGCCTGCAACAAAGCTTCGGCGGCGACACCCTGAACACGGCGGTGTATCTGTCCCGCGCCATGGGCGAGAAGGCGCAGGTCGATTACGTCACCGCACTGGGCGATGACAGTTTCAGCGACGCCATGTGCCAGATCTGGACCAGCGAAGGCATCGGCCTGGATCTGGTGCAACGTCTGCCGGGTCGCCTGCCGGGCCTGTATTGCATCCAGACCGATGCCAGCGGCGAGCGGCGTTTTCTCTACTGGCGCAACGAAGCGGCAGTTCGCGACTGTTTCACCACCCCGGCCGCCGCGCCGATTCTGGCGGCGTTGCCGGATTACGATGTGCTGTATTTCAGCGGCATTACCCTGGCTGTGCTCGGTGCGTTGGGCCGGGAAAAACTTATCCAGACTTTGATCGAAGCGCGGCAGCGGGATGCGCGCATCGTCTTCGATAACAACTACCGGCCACGCCTTTGGGCCTCGGTAGAAGACGCGCGGGCGGCTTATCGCAACGTATTGCCGTACGTTGATCTGGCGTTGTTGACGGTGGATGACGAACAGGCACTGTTCGGTTTTGCCGATTGCGCGGCAGTGTTTGCCGCTTATGCGCAGTTCGGCACGCCGGAAGTGGTGCTCAAGCGTGGCGCCGAAGCTTGTTTGATTCAGTGTGATGGTGAAGCGTTCGAAGTGCCGGCGCAGAAGGTCGAGAAGGTGGTGGACACCACGGCGGCGGGGGATTCGTTCAGTGCGGCGTATCTGGCCAGTCGATTGCTGGGCGGCAGTCCGGTGGAGGCTGCCGAGGCCGGGCATCTGCTGGCCAGCAAGGTGATTCAGGTGCCGGGGGCATTGATTCCCAGAACCTGAAATGCAACACCTGTAGGAGCTGCCGAAGGCTCGGGCCGCGATCGGACGATCTTTTGATCTTGATGTTAAAAAACAAGATCAAAAGATCGTAGCCTCGTTTCACTCGACAGCTCCTACAGGGCTGCAGTGTTTAATCGCGGTAAAACACCTGCACTAGGTGATAACCAAACTTGCTCTTGATCGGCCCATGCACGGTGCGCAGCGGCTTTTTGAAAATCACCGCATCAATCGCCCCGACCATCTGCCCCGGCCGCACTTCACCCAGATCGCCACCACGCTTGCCGGACGGGCAGGTCGAGAATTTCTTCGCCAGCACATCGAACGCTTCACCCTTGGCGATGCGTTGTTTGAGCTGTTCGGCCTCTTCGGCGGTTTTCACCAGAATGTGGCGGGCTTGGGCTTTCATCGTGCGATACCTGATAACGGGGTGACGGCGGGGCGCGGATTATGCCTCAAGTCACGGGGTTTGGCTGATCATCGTGTGGATCTTGCTGGCCAGCAGCTCAATGGCAAACGGTTTGGCAACCATGTCCATACCGTCCTCAAGAAAGCCCTGACGCTCGGCGGCTTTCTGCGCATAACCGGTCATGAACAACACCTTGAGGCCCGGCCGATGCTGGCGGGCGATCTCCGCCAGTTGCCGGCCGTTCATGCCTGGCAGGCCGACGTCGGTGACCAGCAGATCCACGCGTAGATCGGACTCCAGCAGGGGCAGGGCGGTCTTGGCGTCTTCGGCTTCGTGGGCCTGATAACCCAACTCCCTGAGCAGATCGAGCACCAGCATGCGCACCGCTGGGTCATCCTCAACCACCATCACGGTTTCACCGGTCGCCGTCGCCGACGGTTGTTCAACGGCGACGATGGCCGGCCGTTCCGGTTCGACGCCATACAAGCGCGGCAGGTACAAGCGCACGCAAGTGCCCTGGCCCGGCAGGCTGTCGAGGCTGACATGACCACCCGACTGCTGGGCAAACCCATAAATCATCGACAGCCCCAGCCCGGTGCCCTGGCCGATGGGCTTGGTGGTGAAGAATGGATCGAAGGCCTTGGAACGCACCGAGGGCGTCATGCCGGTGCCGTTATCGCTGACCGCCAGCATCAGGTAATCGCCGGCCTTGACCGGTTCGAGCGTGGTGATGTCGCTGCCGTCGAGATAGACGTTGGCCGTTTCGATCACCAGTTCACCGCCATCGGGCATCGCATCACGGGCATTGATGACCAGGTTGAGCAGGGCGTTTTCCAGTTGGCTGACGTCGGTGCTGACCGGCCACACGTTCTCGGCCAGACGCAGGGTCAGTTCGATCGGATCGCCCTTGGTACGGCGGATCAGATCTTCCAGCGAATGCACCAGTTCATTGGCGTCGAGGGTTTTGCGATCCAGCGACTGGCGCCGCGAGAACGCCAGCAATCGATGGGTCAGCGCTGCCGCACGGTTGGCCGATGACACGGCGGCTTCGGTAAAACGGCCAATTTCGTCAGCCCGGCCGTTGGCGATGTAGCGCTGCATCAAATCGAGGCTGCCGATAATGCCGGTGAGCATGTTGTTGAAGTCGTGGGCGATACCGCCGGTGAGCTGGCCGACAGCCTCCATCTTCTGCGCGTGGCGCAAGGCATCTTCGGCGCGCTCGCGTTCGAACATCTCGTTCTGCAAACGCTGGTTGGCCTGGGCCAACTGTTCGGTGCGGGCGCTGACCCGTTCTTCCAGGGTTTCGTTGAGATTGCGCAAGGCTTCTTCGGTTTTCTTGCGCTCGGTCTCATCGATCACAAAGATATAGAAACCACTGATCGCGCCGTCGGCGGCGTAACGCGGCAGGTAATTCATCAGCGCGTGGCGATTGCTGCCATCGCGGTGCGGGGTATACAGGCTGAATGAGCACGGTCTGCCGGCCAGCGCCTCGGCAATGTAGGGCAGGCGCAGGAAATACGCTTCTTCACCGATGACTTCGCGAATCGTGCGCCCGTAGAGTTCCTGTGGCGTGAGGCCGTACCAATCCAGATAGGCCGCGTTGTTGAGGCGAAAGCGCTCTTCACAGTCGACATAACTGATCAGGATCGGCATGGCGTTGATGATCAGTTGCAGTTCGGTCTGGCTCTGGCGCAACGCCTGTTCGGTGTGTTTGCGCTCGGTCAGGTCCAGCGCCGCGCCGAGAAAACGCATGGGCCGGCCATGATGATCCTTGTAGCAGCGCCCGCGGGCGAATACCCAGCGCACCTCGCCATCGCCTTGCTGCAAGCGATATTCCTCAGCGTATTCGGTGCCGTGGGTGATGCAGTGCTTGATGCTGCGCGCAATCATGGCGCGGTCTTCCGGGTGCACGCCTTGCAAGTAATCGCTGATCGGCAACCGACCGGCGAGGCTGGGGTCGACGCCATGCAATTGGGCGAAATGCGCATCGGCGATAAAGCGGTCTTCGCCGATGTCCCAATCCCAGGTGCCGACAGCATCGGTCGCAGCCAGGGCCAGTTGCAGGCGCTCCTCGGTTTCCCGTTGGGCTTTGAGGCTTTCTTCCGAGCGTCGCTGCAGTTCCAGAGCGATGCGGCGGCGTTCGTTGGTTTCGATCGCGGTGACGAGGATTCCGGCGACTTGCGCGGTCTCATCACGAATCGGGCTATAGGTCAGATCCAGCCAGAAGTCGGATTCTCTGCCGTCTCGTTGCAGGGTGAAGCGTCTTTCGCTGTAGGTGCGAACCTGGCCCTGTAGGACGGCGCTGTAAATAGGGTCGGTAAAGTCGCGAAGTTCCGGCCAGATCTGGTGCGCAGGCTGTCCGAAAGCGTGCGGATGCTTGTGGCCGGCAAGCAGGGCGAAACCGTTGTTGTAGATCTGCGTGAGCTGCGGCCCCCACAACAACAGCATCGGCATCGGCGAGTGAATCACGATGTCCACCGCGGTGCGCAGGCTCTGCGGCCAGTTGCCGGCAGCGCCCAGGGGGCTGCGGCTCCAGTCGGTACGGGCGATCAGTGCCTGTGCGTCGTCGGTGTTCGGTACAGCATTCATTACATCAATCCTGAGCGTGGTTCGTTGAGGCGACGTCTATCATTGTTGCAGTTGATCTGCGCCAGGCGCAGGCCGTTGTCTGTTCATTGAATGCTTCGCGGGTGCTTTTTGCCATGGAAATCGATGCGCTGTTGTCAATTTTGTCCAATAAAAACGGTTCGGACCTGTTCCTCTCCACGGGAGCACCGCCCAGTGCGCGCATTGACGGCGTGCTCACAGTGTTGAGCGAACGCCCGTTCAAAAACGGTGAAACCGCGGCCATCGGCGCCTCCCTGATGGACGCCGAGCAACGACGGGAGTTCGACCGGGATCTGGAAATGAACCTGGCGATTTCGCGAGCGGGCATCGGGCGTTTTCGCGTCAATATCTTTAAGCAGCGCAATGATGTATCGATCGTCATTCGCAATGTCAAACTCGACATCCCGCGTTTTGCCGATCTGAAATTGCCGGCAGTACTGCTTGACACCGTCATGCTCAAGCAGGGGTTGATCCTCTTTGTCGGGGCCACCGATTCGGGCAAGTCGACCTCGCTGGCCGCGCTGATCGACCACCGCAACCGCCATAGCAGCGGGCACATCATCACCATCGAGGACCCGATCGAGTACATCCATCGCCACCAGCGCTCGATCATCAATCAACGGGAAGTCGGGGTCGATACACGCAGCTTCCACGCGGCCCTGAAAAACACCCTGCGCCAGGCACCGGACGTGGTGCTGATCGGCGAAATCCGTGACCGCGAAACCATGGAACATGCCCTGGCGTTCGCCGATACCGGGCATCTGGTGCTCTCGACGTTGCACGCGCACAACGCCAATCAGGCACTGGACCGAATTATCAATATGTTCCCGGAAGAACGGCGACCGCAGTTGTTGCATACGCTGGGAAACAACCTGAAAGCATTTATCTCGCAACGCTTAGTCCGCACCGTCGATGGGCAACGCAGGGCAGCTGTCGAGGTGCTGTTGGGCACGCCAACCATCGCAGATCTGGTTCGGCGCGGACAGTTCGAGGAGCTGAAACCGATAATGGAAAAATCCACCGAACTGGGTATGCAGACATTTGATGCGGCGCTGTACGCATTAGTCGCTGAAGGTGCAATCAGTGCGCAGGAAGCTTTAAAGAATGCTGATTCGGTGAATAATTTGAAGTTGCGGATGAAACTTTCTGAAGAGGCAAATGCTGGTAACGATACAATGTCCGAAGAATGGGGGTTGATCGATTAATGTTTTCTTGATTGTTTGTGGGGGGCGGAAACAGTTATTTATGTTTTTTAGATGGATTGGTCGTATCAAAGAAAGTAGAACGTCATCGCGCTGAAGTTGTCAGCTAATTACTTGGTGAGGTTCTAGTGTGAATGATAAGGCCCGGAATAAAACGTTCTGGTCTTCGGCTGTTGCTCTTTCCGAATGGAAGAGCAGGGATGAAGCCGATGCCGTTGAGCGTCAATTGGTTTTGACTCAACTAGAGGCGGCGTTAAGCCAATACACGGATGATCAAAAGATCAATTGGTATGGGCATGAAATAGAGTTGCAAGCCGGATCGTCGTTGTTCGAGATCTACAATCCCGGCAGCCTTTTGCTTAATGAGTTACTTGCTACCGGCCCGGTATTCGGTGCGATTGCCAGGGAAGGCGCAAGCGATCATGACGGACTTCTGCGCGTTACGCCCGACGGCAAGATGGAAGTCCGTGCGGTCAGGGGGTGGGTGGATCTGGTCGCGGCGCGGCACTTTGAATACAGTGTTCCGACACAATCTGCACTGACGTTGATTTCGGATATAGCAACAGTGGCCGGTGGTTATATATGGCCTGATAACGATATAACTCTCGATCAATGGTTTCGCTTTCATGACATAAACTTGCCGGACAACAAGGCGAAGGTCAGGAATTTGATCGATTTGTTCAAGTTTGATCCGCCAGTGCCAGAGCCGGGCAACTACTGGGAGTATTTTCAAACCGAAGATCCGGCATTTGTCGTATTAAGTGAGGAGCAGTTTTCAGCTATTCGTAATGCGACTGCCAAGTTGATGCCCAACAGAAAACTTCTCACGGCCCTCTACAATGTTACCGGTCGCGCCGCCGTCACACATGAGAGTGCGGCTCAACGGGTCATTGAACTCGTCAATCATCCGATTGCTCTTAATCTCGCCGGTGACTACCTGAAAGAACTGGGCTGGTTCGGTGTGAACGAGGGACAGCAGGCTTCCGATGACATTCTTCGGCAATTGCTGATGACGGCGATATTGCTCGACCTTGATCCATCGATTGGTCACGGCATACAACGTAATCGTGTGGTCGGACTTGATCTGTATGCGCCGAAAAATGTTGCTCGTCACCCCTCGGTCATACTTGAGGCGCTGACGGCTGTGCTGCGAACCCGACAATGGCTTGAGGCTGGTCTGGAGCCGTTGGTTGCCCACTTGCTGTTGGCACGCAACGCACCCGAGTTTCTGGTCAGGGAGATTCCTTCGTCGGTTACCTTGGGTTCGATTGGATGGATCAATTTCTGTCGCGCCGTCATGCTGGTCGAGACACTGAAAACCGGTGCGACGCGTGGCATGACCTATGCGCAGGTCATGGCGTATGGCGAACTTGAACCGGTCAGTGAGTCGCAGAAACACAAGCGTGACCTGGCCATGATTGACCCAATCGTTGATTGGGCATTGATCAACCAGATTGTGACCGCCGCTGAACTTGAGCAGGCCGAGCAAACCACTACCCGACGTGCAATTGATGCATTCGAGCGCCACTCGGAAACGTTCGCTCAAATCGCCAAGGCATTTTCGACGCCGTTACCCGACAGAGCGAAGATTGCCCGATCCGCTTTGCAAGTCGCCGCGCCTGGTTGCGACAGCCTGGACGAAAA
Source organism: Pseudomonas sp. Mb7 (assembly GCF_054790525.1). Classification (NCBI taxonomy): domain Bacteria; kingdom Pseudomonadati; phylum Pseudomonadota; class Gammaproteobacteria; order Pseudomonadales; family Pseudomonadaceae; genus Pseudomonas; species Pseudomonas sp. Mb7. The sequence continues at coordinate 2,814,981 of NZ_CP186501.1, read as the reverse complement.
AGCACTGTCCGAGAAAGGCGGACAGCAAGTCATGTCGATGGTCGACTTGCATCAATCAGGTGATCTGGTCACTGGCCAGTGGGATAGACGTACCGTGCGCCTGGTCACTAACGGTGTCCTCAGGCCGGCCATCAACTACAACCCGTCCGGTGTCAGCCTTTACGCGCGTTACCCGAACTTGTTGAAGCTAGGATCCTGTGACGAGGAGATGGATCGTCAGTTGGCTGTGCATTTCAATGATTTGAACAGCGCCATGTTGTCTAGCGTGAAACTGGCTTTGGCGCAGATGCCAGAGGCGGATTTGCAAGTCTTCATGAATGCCGATATTCACTTCCTGACCGTACGCGAGTCCGCCATTTATTTTAAATCGCGCGGCCTGGGCGGGCCCCTGAAAATTGATCTTGACCAGGAAACAATGCAAAGCAGAGATGCCGCCACGGGACGTTTTGGCATTGTGATGTATGCGTCTCACGAGAATGCGGACATCTGCTACGAACTGTTCACATCGCGCGCAGAGACTCGAAAAAATGACGCCTTGGCGGCTTTCATCAAGCGAGAGCGAAAACTGCGACAACGTTCAAGAATGAGTGCCAGCGCGGATCTAACGTTTCCACTGAGCATCACCGCGACGCAACTCCTGCCGCTCGATGTAAAACGCTATACCCATGCGGCTGCCGAGGACTCTTCGCTCACCAGCAGCATGGCCATCATCGATAATTTTGGCATGCTCAACGCGCCGCAAGCATCGTCGACGCCAAAGTCAGGGTTCTATCAAAAATTCAACGACGCGAATATCGAACGTATCGCCACGTTTCTGGTTAAAAATCGACCTTATCTGAACAAGAGCGAACTGAGAGAACTGGTGCGCGTACCGACTCCGCTTGAACTTTCCAGGGAGGAGGGCGAGCGATTGCTGACTTATTTCATCGACCTGGTGGTGCCTTTCAAAAAATGCATCGAGGATATTGCCTCGGGTGAACATGACAAGGTCGTCGACGGAGTTTACGGATGTCTGATGGATGGCATCGGCCTGGTGGGCACGGTGGCAGGAGCCACCTCCAAAGTCTTGAGCATTTCGGCGAAGGCTATTTCAACCACATCCAGGGCGGCGCGTTTTACCCGATTGGCATTCACCTCGGCCGTTTCCCTTCTCAACCCGCTGGATGGGGTGCCCTCTGGCATTCAGGCGGGCGGAAAATTGGTGAATAAGGGCTTGTTGCGTTTTAGCAAAAACAGCCATGAACTGGTTGCCAGGGCCAACAGCCAATTGCACAAACTCAGTGGCCGTCGGCAGTCCTATGATTTGCTCGGTGCGTCGCAAAGTACCCATTTGGGGTTGGGTCACTGGCAACCTCGCGGCACGCCTGGCAACGTTGTTGCTGTTCTGGCGGCCCGCAGCGGCAACCAATGGTACGCCTTGAACCGGCGTGGCAAGTTGTGGGGTCAACCGCTGAGCGGCTTCGCCTATCAAACACCCTTGCAGTTGCCGTATTCAACCAAGACACTTCCCGCGAGCTACACGTGCAACTTCATCGAAACAAGTCTACCTCGCGCTCGGGCGAAGATTGACAACGCTATTGCTGTGATCAGCCGACATGAGTTCAAGCGAGACGGCGATCTGCTGATGAAGGCACTGTTCGGTAACACGTCGCAGGTAGCGACTGATCGACTGGTGAATTATCTGCGCTTGATTCGCTTTGATTTCGCTGGCTTCTCAGTGAGCAACACGCTTCTCGATGCAGTGAAGCATAACGAGACACTCGCTTCTTTTGATGTGAACAACTACAAGCGTTGGAAAAGTGCCAGCTCCAACGACGCATCGGGTATTGCGTTTATCGAGATTTATACTCAAAACCTGAACAAACACTTCGTCAATCTGGGCTTCAACCATGACGTGGTGGCCGATGACCTGATCCACGAACTGTTTCATGGCAGTGCGCAGACCGTGGATGTCGGCTACGCCACGGACACAGAGCATGCAAGCCACAGCGGGCAGCGACTGGATGTAGCGCAGCTGCTGAATCTTGCGTCCGGCAACCTCCCTGTCGCGGACTCGATCGCTGGCAATCATGCGGTATCCAAGGCCTTTGAGAATGCCGACTCGCTGGCAATTGCCACTTCGTTACTGAGTCAAATGGCTACGGACAAAACGACATTCGACCGCAACATGACGATCATTCGCAGGGCACTCGATGCCAGTGGCGGTAGAGCGATTGGTCAGCCGGTTGTGATTACGCTGAACAAACCCCTCTGACGCCATGCACCGTCGTCAACGCTTGCCGTAAGCGTATCAGCGCCGGGTTCAAACGCTCAGTTCCAGCCGATCCCGAAACTGCTCCAGCGCTTCGGGATTGGCCAACGCATCGGTGTTTTTCACCGGCCTGCCGTGCACCACCTCGCGCACTGCAAGTTCGACAATCTTGCCGCTGATGGTGCGCGGAATGTCCGTCACCGCAACGATCTTCGCCGGTACATGCCTTGGGGTGGTATTGGCGCGGATCTCCTGACGGATGCGTTGCTCCAATGCGTCATCCAGTGCCAGCCCTTCGCGCAACTTCACAAACAGCACAACCCGCACGTCATCCTGCCACTGCTGACCGATAGCGACGCTGTCCAGTACTTCGCTGACTTTCTCGACCTGCCGATAGATCTCCGCTGTGCCAATGCGCACGCCACCCGGGTTGAGCACTGCATCAGAGCGGCCATGGATCAGCATCCCGCCGTGAGGCCGTTGCTCGGCGTAATCGCCCTGTGCCCAGACCCCGGGAAACAGGCTGAAATACGATTGCCGCAATTTTGCGCCGTCCGGGTCATTCCACAGGCCAATCGGCATGGCCGGGAAATGCCGGGTGCAGACCAGTTCACCTTTTTCACCGAGCACCGGTTGGCCGGCGTCATTCCAGACTTCGACCGCCATGCCCAGGCTCTTGCCCATGATCTCGCCGCGCCGCACCGAGGACAGCGGATTGGCGTTGACGAAGCACGAAACGATATCAGTGCCGCCCGACATCGACGCCAGGCATACATCCGCTTTCAAGTCGCGATAGACGAAGTCATAGCTTTGCGGCGATAACGCTGAGCCCGTGCACAGCAGCGTCTTCAGGCTGCCCAGATCATGACTTTCCCGGGGCTTGGCGCCGCTGCTTTCCAGGGTGGCGAGAAACTTGGGGCTGGTGCCGAACACACTGATGCGCTCGTCGTCGATCAAGTCGAGCAAACGCTGGTTGTCCGGGTGAAACGGCGAGCCGTCGTACAGCACCACCGCGCTGCCGACCGCGAGCGCCGAGACCAGCCAGTTCCACATCATCCAGCCGCAGGTGGTGTAGTAGAAAAGTCGATCGCCGGGGCCGAGATCGCAATGCAGGCCGTGTTCCTTGACATGTTGCAGCAACACGCCGCCGGTGCTGTGGACGATGCATTTCGGCACGCCGGTGGTGCCGCTGGAATACAGCACGTACAGCGGATGATGGAACGGCATCGGGACAAAATCCGGTTCGCCGCCGACCTGATAAAAGTCATCCCACAAAGTCACTTCGGCGTGAGTCTTGTATGCCTCGACACGGGCCTGCGGCTGAGCGTAAGGCACGATGATCAATTGCTTCAGCGTTGGCAGTTGCTCAAGTATTCCGTTGATCTTGTCGGTCTGCTCGATGACTTTGCCGGCATAGCGATAACCGGCGCAGGTGAGCAGCACCTTGGGTTCGATCTGGCCGAAGCGATCGATCACCCCATGGGTGCCGAAATCCGGCGAGGAGCACGACCAGATTGCACCGAGGCTGGTGGTGGCGAGCATCGCCACCAGGGTCTCCCAGGTATTGGGCATGCAGGCGGCGACGCGATCGCCAAGACCAACACCGGCGGCGCGCAAACCGGCTTGAAATCCGGCGACATGCTCGGCGAGTTCGGCCCAGGTCAACTGCTCGCTTTGACCGTTCTCCGCCACGCTGATCACCGCCACGGCATCGTCACGCCGCCGCAGCAAGTGTTCGGCGAAGTTCAGCGTGGCGCCGGGAAACCACTCGGCGTCGGGCATCTTCGAGCCTTCGCGCAGCACGGCATCGGGTTGCGTGTGGAAGCGGATATCGAAGAAATCGACAATCGCCTGCCAGAATTCCGCGCGCTGCTCGACGCTCCATTGGTGCAGGGCAGGGTAATCGTCGAGTTTCAGTGAATGGCGTTGATTGACCGCACGACGGAAGGTGTCCATGCGCGACTGGGCGATACGGTTGGCGTCGGGTTGCCAGAGGATGTCGGACATTGTTTGCCTCTTGTTTTATTCATGCACAAGATCGAGCGCACACATAGCACCTGTGGGAGCGAGCCTGCTCGCGATAGCGGTGTGCCAGAACGGTAAAATTTAACTGACACAAAGCTATCGCGAGCAGGCTCACTCCTACCGGGACGCAGCATTACTGCGCCAACCACCCACCATCAATATTCCACGCCGCGCCGCGCACCTGGCTGCCAGCCTCGCTGCACAAAAACAACACCAGTTCGCCCAGATGCTGCGGCGTCACGAATTCCAGCGATGGTTGCTTCTCGGCCAGCAAATCATGCTGCGCCTGCTGCGGATCGACCCCCTTGGCCGCACGGTCGTCGATCTGCTTCTGCACCAGTGGCGTGAGCACCCAGCCCGGGCAGATCGCGTTGCAGGTGACATTGCTGGTCGCGGTTTCCAGGCCGACCACTTTGGTCAAGCCGATAACGCCGTGCTTGGCGGCGACATACGCCGCTTTGCCGGTCGAGCCGACCTGGCCATGCACGGAGGCGATATTGATGATTCGCCCCCAGCCTTTTGCGCGCATTCCCGGCAAGCTCAGACGCGTGCTGTGAAACACCGAAGACAGGTTGATGGCAATGATTGAGTCCCAGCGCTCGACGGGAAAATCCTCCACGGCGGCGACGTGCTGGATGCCGGCGTTGTTGACCAGAATGTCGACACCGCCGAATTCGCGCTCGGCGTAATTGATCATGTCGGCGATCTGCGTCGGGTCACTGACATCGGCCGGATGATGGCCGACCTTGCCGCCGAACCGGGCGACTTCGGCGATGACTTTCGACGCATCGCCAAAACCATTGAGAATCAGATTCGCGCCAGCCTTGGCCAGGCTCAGTGCGATGCCCAGACCAATACCGCTGGTGGAACCAGTCACCAGCGCGGTCTTGCCGGAAAGAGTCGTCATGAATACCTCACACAATGCCAGTGGCGTAGAAAGTGCCGATCACTACGAAAACCGCCAGGGTCTTGATCAGCGTAATACAGAAAATGTCTTTGTAGGCTTCGCGGTGGGTCAGGCCCGTCACCGCGAGCAAGGTGATGACCGCGCCGTTGTGCGGCAGGGTGTCCATGCCGCCACTGGCCATCGCGGCGACGCGGTGCAGCACTTCCAGCGGAATGTTCGCGGCGTGGGCCGCACTGATGAACTGCTCGGACATCGCCGCCAGCGCAATGCTCATGCCGCCCGACGCGGAGCCGGTGATACCGGCCAAAAGGGTCACGGTGATGGCTTCGTTGACCAGCGGATTGGGAATCTGTTTGAGCCAGTCCGCCAGCACCAAAAAGCCTGGCAGCGACGCGATCACCGCGCCGAAGCCATACTCCGAGGCGGTGTTCATCGCCGCCAGTAATGCGCCGCTCACGGCACTTTTGCTGCCTTCGGCGAGCTTGCTGCGAATCGCCTGAAAGCCAAACGCCAGCACCATCAGAATGCCGACCAGCAAAGCCGCCTGCACGGCCCAGATCGCCGTCAATTTGGCGATCTCGGTGGTCACCGGTGCCGCCATGCCCGGCAGCGCGAGGCTGTGGGTCTTGCCGTACCACTGCGGAATCCATTGGGTGAAGAGCAGGTTCATGATGCCCACCGCCAGCAATGGCGACAGGGCAAGCCATGGGTTTGGCAGTTTCAGATCTTCAGCGGTTTCCGGCTCGTTGCGCAATTCAGTGCCGTAGCCTTCGCCAGCACGTTGCGCCTTGTTGCGTTGCCGCTGCAGAAACAGCATGCCGGCGCAGAACACGAAAATCGTGCCGATCACGCCCAGCCACGGCGCCGCCCATGCGGTGGTGTTGAAAAAGGTGCTGGGGATGATGTTCTGGATCTGCGGCGTGCCGGGCAGGGCGTCCATGGTGAACGAGAAAGCGCCGAGAGCGATGGTGGCCGGGATCAGCCGCTTGGGGATATTGCTCTGGCGGAACATCTCGGCAGCAAACGGATAGACCGCGAAGACCACCACGAACAGCGACACGCCGCCGTAAGTAAGCAGAGCGCAGACCAGCACGATCACCAGCATCGCTTGCTTGGTGCCGAGCAAGCGAATGGCCGCCGCGACAATCGAACGGGAGAAGCCCGACAGTTCGATCAACTTGCCGAACACGGCACCAAGCAGGAATACAGGGAAATACAGTTTGATGAAGCCGACCATTTTCTCCATGAACACCCCGGTGAACGCAGGGGCGACGGCGGAAGGGTCGGTGAGCAGAACTGCGCCGAGGGCGGCAATCGGGGCGAAGAGGATAACGCTGTAGCCACGGTAGGCGGCCAGCATCAGCAGCGCCAGGGCTGCCAAAGCAATGATCACACTCATGGTGTGTCTCTCCAGAATTGTTATTTTTGTGGGTAGAACGGGTGTGGGAGAGGCTATAGCGAGATCTGTGCCAGATGTCTAACTAATTGAAATATAAGAATTTTATTGATTTGCTTGAGGGGTTTTCAGGTATTTTGTCTCATTTTGGAGACTGGGTTAAGCCGAAAAGATCGCAGCCTTCGGCAGCTCCTACAGTGCGGACGCGAATTTCCCCTGTAGGAGCTGCCGAAGGCTGCGATCTTTTGATCTTCAAACAATCGATCTACAGAAAGAGATCATTGTCTCTATTTGGAGACTCAGGCAATCCCCAACGCCACCATCTTCTTGTACAACGTCGACCGCCCAAGCCCCAATCGTACCGCCGCTTCCGGCACGTTCCCCGCACATTTCGCAAGAGCTGCCTGAATCAACTGCCGATCAAACCGCTCCCGCGCCTGAGCAAAAGTCTCTTCAGCCAGCGTCTCCATCGTCGGCACCGAGGCACGCTCAACTGGCGTCAAGGTGCCAATCGCCGCACGAATATCCTGCTCAGTCAGCATCAAGTCATCACTGAGCAACGCCGCCCGTTCGAGCACATTACGCAGTTCGCGAATGTTCCCCGGCCAGGCATGCTGGCCGAGCAACGCCAGCGCATCCCGGTGCAGTTCGTGTTGGCTGCGCAGTTCTTCCAGAATCGCTTCACTGAGTGCCGGTAAATCATCAAGGCGTTCACGCAATGGCGGCACCTGAATCGGCAACACATTCAGGCGATAGTACAAATCGGCGCGGAACTCGCCGCGCTTGATCGCCGCTTGCAGATCGGTCGAGGTGGCAGCAATCACGCGCACGTCGCTCTGAATCACCTCGTTGGAGCCGACCGGTTCGAACTCCTTTTCCTGCAACACGCGCAGCAGTTTGCTCTGCAAGGGCAGCGGCATGTCGCCGATCTCGTCGAGGAATAACGTGCCGCCCTGAGCGATCTGCAACTTGCCGGTGCGACCCTTGCGGTCGGCGCCGGTGAACGCGCCCGGTGCCGTGCCGAAAAATTCCGCCTCCAGCAGTGCCTCGGGAATTGCCGCGCTGTTGATGCTGACGAATGCTTTGTGCGCCCGTGGCGAGGCGCTGTGAATGGCTTGAGCCAGCAACTCTTTACCAGTGCCGGTTTCGCCGAGCAGCAACACTGGCGACTCGGCGCTGGCACTGCGCCGGGCGCGGCGCTTGACTTCAAGGCTGGCAGCGCTGGTGCCGATGAAATGGGCGAAGTTGTATTTGGTTTGTCGGGCGCGCAGCAGAGAACGGGTCGAGGCCAGTTCTTCCTGCATGCTCAAGTAACGTTTGAGCATCGGTGACAACGTGCGCAACTCGTCGAACAGGGCAAAACCGATCGCGCCGATGACCGTGCCGGCGTCGTCGTGGATTGGTAGGCGCATCACCACCAAAGGCTCTTTCGGCGTGTCCTGCATGTCCAGAAGAATAGGGCGACCGGTGCGCACGACTTCGCGCAACAGGCTGCCGGGAATTACGCTTTCACAGGGTTTGCCGATCGCGCCTGCAGCCGATTCAAGACCGAAACGCCGAGCATAACGCTCGTTCATCCAGACGATACTGGCATCGCGGTCGACAATCACCGTGCCCTCGCTGGATTGCTCGATGATCTCGAACAGCGAACGGATCGCCAGGGTGCGCACCCGTTGGTAGTCCTTGAGGCTTTCGGTGGTGTTCATCTGACGGTTGATCCGGAATTTGGGTTGTTGATGCGGGCCTCTTCGCTGGCAAGCCAGCTCCCACAGGGTTCTGGGTCGTTCACACTTGTTGTGTACACCGCAGCCCCCTGTGGGAGCTGGCTTGCCAGCGATGGCCGCAACTCGATTTCAAGTCGATCGGAAATTATGCCTACCCCGAATGCGCCGCCGCCAACAGCTCTTTGGTGTACGGATGCTGCGGTGCAGCAAACACCTCATGGCTGGCGCCACGCTCGACCACTTTGCCGTCCTTGATCACGATCATGTCGTGGGCCAGCGCGCGCACCACCGCCAGGTCATGGCTGATGAACAGATAAGTCAGACCGTGTTTTTCCTGAAGCTGGCGGAGCAGCGCGACCACTTGTTTCTGTACCGTGCGATCCAGCGCCGACGTCGGCTCGTCGAGCAGGATCAGCGCCGGTTTCAGCACCAGAGCCCGCGCGATAGCGATGCGTTGGCGCTGGCCACCGGAGAATTCGTGGGGATAGCGATGGCGACTTTGCGGGTCGAGACCGACCTCTTTGAGTACGCGGATGACTTGTTCATCGCACTCGTCAGCGCTTGACTCGCAATGCACTTCCAGGCCTTCGCTGATGATCTGCGCGACTGACATGCGCGGGCTGAGGCTGCCGAACGGATCCTGAAACACCACCTGCATCTGTCGGCGCCATGGGCGCATTTGCTTCTGATTGAGACCGTCGAGTGCCTCGCCCTGAAAGCGGATACTGCCTTCGGAGTCGAGCAGACGCAGGATCGCCTGACCCAGCGTCGATTTGCCGGAACCAGACTCGCCGACGATGCCCAGCGTCTTGCCACGCTGGATGCTTAGGCTGATGCCATCCACCGCACGCAGGTACTGCTTGCGCTGGAACAGACCGCCACCGACGACAAACTCAACCTTGAGATCGTCGACCTCCAGTACGTTTTCGCGCTCATCCCGAGGCAGTGCTTCGCCTTCGGGCTCGGCGTTGAGCAGCACGCAGCTATAAGGATGCTTCGGTTCGGTGAACAGGGTTTCGCAGGGCGCCTGCTCGACGATTTCCCCGGCCTTCATCACGCACACCCGTTGCGCGATGCTGCGCACCAGATTGAGGTCATGGCTGATCAGCAGCAGCGACATGCCCAGGCGCTGTTGCAGGGATTTGAGCAGCAGCAGGATCTTGCGCTGCACGGTCACGTCGAGCGCGGTGGTCGGTTCATCGGCGATCAACAGCTCCGGTTCGCAGGCCAGGGCCATGGCGATCATCACCCGTTGTCGTTGTCCACCGGAGAGTTGATGCGGGTAAGCCTTGAGGCGTTCCTTGGGTTTCTGGATGCCCACCAGTCCGAGCAGTTCGAGGATCCGCGCCTGCGCCGCTTTACCGCCGAGGCCACGGTGCAGCAGCAGGGTTTCGCCGATCTGTTTTTCGATGGTGTGCAGCGGATTCAGCGAGGTCATCGGCTCCTGAAAAATCATGGCGATGCGGTTGCCACGCAGTTCGCGCAAGACTTTGGGATCGGCGCCGATCAGTTCCTGTCCGCGATAGCGAATGCTGCCAGTGGTTTGCGCTTCGCTTTCGGGCAGCAACTGCAGAATCGAATGGGCGGTCACCGATTTGCCCGAGCCCGACTCGCCAACCAGGGCCAGACACTCACCGGGGCGAATGTCCAGGCACAGGTCGCGCACCACGGTCTGGTCATGGAAGGCAACGTTGAGGTTACGGAGTTCAATCAGGTTGTCAGTCATGGCCACGCTTCAGGATCGAGGGTCGAAGGCGTCACGTAACGCTTCGCCGATGAACACCAATAAAGAAAGAATCAGCGCCAGGGTGAAAAACGCCGTCAACCCGAGCCACGGTGCTTGCAGATTCTGTTTGCCCTGGCCGATCAACTCACCCAGCGAGGCGCTGCCGGCGGGCATGCCGAAACCGAGAAAATCCAGCGCGGTGAGGGTGGAAATCGCCCCGGTCAGAATGAACGGCAAGTAGCTCAATGTTGCATTCATGGCGTTGGGCAGAATGTGCCGGAAGATCACCTTGCGATCGCTCAGGCCCAGCGCGCGGGCGGCTTTGACGTACTCCAGATTACGTCCGCGCAGGAACTCGGCGCGCACCACATCCACCAGCGCCAGCCATGAGAACAGCGCCATGATCCCCAGCAGCCACCAGAAATTCGGCTCGACGAAACCGGAGAGGATGATCAGCAGGTACAACACTGGCAGCCCTGACCAGACTTCCAGCACGCGCTGCCCGAGCAAATCGACCCAGCCACCGTAGTAGCCCTGCAATGCCCCGGCGGCGATGCCGATCAGAGCGCTGACAAAGGTCAGCATCAAGGCAAACAGAATCGACACCCGTGCGCCGAAAATCACCCGTGCGAGCACATCCCGCGATTGATCGTCTGTGCCTAACCAGTTGACCGACGTCGGCGGGCTCGGCGCCGGTTTGGTGAGGTCGTAGTTCGGTGTGTCGTCACTGAACGGAATCGGCGGGAACAGCAGCCAGCCGCCGTCCTTGCGAATCAGGTTCTGCACATAGTCGCTGCGGTAATCCGCCTGGAATGGCAGTTGTCCGCCGAACTCCTGCTCGGTGTGGCGCTTGAATACTGGGAAGTACCACTGGTCCTGATAGCTGACGACCAGAGGCTTGTCGTTGGCGATCAACTCACCACCCAGTGTCAGCACAAACAGGCCGATAAACAGCCATAACGACCACCAGCCACGGCGGTTTTTCTTGAAGCGCTCGAAGCGCCGACGCCCTAGAGGGGAGAGCTTGAACATCAGGCGTTCCTCGCGGCGAAGTCGATACGCGGGTCGACCAGCGTGTAGCACAGGTCACCCACCAGTTTTATCAGCAGGCCGAAGAGGGTAAAGATGAACAGCGAACCGAACACCACCGGATAATCCCGCGAAACTGCTGCTTCGTAACTCATGCGCCCAAGACCATCGAGGGAGAAGATCACTTCGATCAGCAAGGAACCGGCGAAGAACACACTGATGAACGCCTGCGGGATGCCGGACACCACCAGCAGCATCGCGTTGCGGAACACATGGCCGTACAGCACGCGACGCTCGCTCAGGCCTTTGGCGCGAGCGGTCACCACATACTGGCGGGTGATTTCATTGAGAAACGAGTTCTTGGTCAGGATCGTCAGCGTGGCGAAACCGCCGATCACCAGTGCCGTCACCGGTAGCACCAAGTGCCAGAAATAGTCGGCAATCTTGCCGAGGGTCGACAGCGATTCGAAGTTATCCGACACCAGGCCACGCACCGGAAACCAGTTCAATGACGTGCCGCCGGCAAACACCACGATCAGGAACATCGCAAACAGAAACGCCGGCATCGCGTAGCCGATGATGATCGCCGTGCTGCTCCAGATATCGAAATGACTGCCATGGTGCACGGCCTTGCGGATCCCCAGCGGGATCGACACCAGATAGGTGATCAGCGTCGCCCACAACCCGAGGGAAATGGTCACCGGCATTTTTTCCAGGATCAGATCGGTGACCGTCGCGCCACGGAAAAAGCTTTTGCCGAAATCCAGTTGTGCGTAGTTCTTCAGCATCAGCCACAGGCGCTCATGGGCCGGTTTGTCGAAGCCGTACTGTTTTTCGATGTCCTTGATCAGTTGCGGATCGAGGCCGCGACTGGCGCGGGAAGTACCGCTCATGGTTTCGCTGGCACCGCCGCCGACACTGGCGCCGCCGATCCCTTGCAGGTGGGCGATGGCCTGTTCCACCGGACCGCCGGGCGCGGCCTGGATAATCACGAAATTGACCAGCAGGATGATCACCAGCGTCGGGATGATCAGCAGCAGGCGCCGCAGTATGTAACCCCACATCAGTGCGGCCCTCCGGGTCTGCCACGGACAATTTTTTCCGCGGTCATCTGCTGATTGGTCAGCGGTGTGCTGCTGATTTCCCACCAGCTCTCGATGGCTTCGTCATTGCTGGCTTGCACCGACGGTATGCCGAAGCGGTTCCACCACACGGTCGAGGTGCCCGGTGGATAGTAGTTGGGAATCCAGTAGTAATTCCATTGCAGGACCCGGTCCAAGGCGTGCGCGTAATGCAGCATGTCGGACTGGGTGGAGGCGCGGATCAGGCCGTTGATCAACGTATCCACGGCAGGATTTTTCAACACCATATAGTTGTTCGCGCCTGGGTCGTTGGCCGACGCGGAGGCGAAGTAATTGAGCAATTCGCCCCCCGGCGAGGTGCTGACCGGGTAGCCGGTGACGATCATGTCGTAGTCGCGGCTCATCAGGCGATTGACGTATTGCGAGGAGTCGATACGGCGAATGTTCAGATCGATGCCGATCTGTTTCAGCGTGCGCTTGTACGGCAGCAACAAGCGATCCATGCCGTTCTGGCTGACCAGGAAGGTGAAGCTCAGTGGTTCGCCCTGGGCGTTCACCAACTGATCGCCATCCGGTTTCCAGCCCGCCTGTTCGAGCAGTTCGAGGGCCTGCAACTGTTTGTCACGGATGACACCGCTGCCATCGGTTTTCGGCGCTTCGAAGACTTTAGTGAAAACCTCTTCGGGAACCTGGCCGCGCAGCGGTTCGAGGATTTTCAGTTCCTGCGCATCGGGCAGTTCGCTTGCCGCCAGTTGTGTGTTGGAAAAGTAGCTCTGCTGGCGGATATACATACCGCGCATCATCTGCCGGTTGCTCCACTCGAAATCCCAAAGCATGGCCAAGGCCTGGCGTACGCGGCGATCGGCGAACATGGGTTTCTGCAGGTTGAACACAAAACCCTGGGCTGACTGTGGCGCCTCGGTGGCCAGATGCGCCTTTTGCAGGCGTCCGTCGCTCAGTGCCGGGCTGTCATAGCCGATCGAGTAGCCAGTGGCCGAAAACTCGCGGTTGTAGTCATAGGCGCCACCGCGCAGCACTTGGCGGGCGACGTCGGTATCACCGAAGTACTCGATGCTGAAATGATCGAAATTGTACAAGCCACGACTGACCGGCAGATCCTTGCCCCACCAGTCGGCGTTGCGTTCAAACGTGATACTGCGCCCCGAATCGACCTTGCCGACTCGATACGGGCCGCTGCCCAAGGGGGCTTCATAACCGCCGCCGCCGGCGAAATCGCGACTCTTCCACCAATGCTCGGGGAATACCGGCAGGGTCGCGATGTCCAGTGGCAGGGTGCGGTTTTCATTACTCTTGAAATCGAAGCGCACGGTTAGCGGCGCTTCGACTTCGACGCCTTTGACGTCGGCAAACTGGGTGCGATAACGCAGGCTGCCCTGGGTCATCAATAAATCGTAGGTGTAACGCACGTCTTCGGCGGTGATCGCTTTGCCGTCGGCGAAGCGTGCCTTGGGATTGATATAGAAGCGCAGCGACAGACCATCATCCGAGCGTTCCATCTTTTGCGCGACCAGACCGTAGACCGTGTAAGGCTCGTCGAGCGAACGCTGGGCCAGCGGCGAATAGAGCAAGCCATCGATCTGAGTGACGCCGATGCCTTTGTCTATATAAGGAAGGACATGGTCGAAGTGGCCGATCTCGATGGCCGAGCGGCGCATTGTCCCGCCCTTTGGCGCTTGCAGGTTGGTGTAGTCGAAATGACTGAAGCCGGCAGGATACTTGGCAGGCTCGCCATAAACGGTCAACGCGTGTTGCGGTGCAGCGTTTGCGCCGGTGGCGCCCGTCAACAGGGCGAGGGCGGTGAGCATCAATGTGGGGAAAACCAGTCGCATTGTCAGCCTTGGAACCGGGAAATCGATAAGCGCAAGTTGTACGCGAGAGGCGCGTCAGTCGCCAGCCGTATATGTAACTGAAACACAACGGCCCACCAGAAGGCGGGCCGTTGGCGAGCAATCAGGCGACGGATCAGTCCTGACGGCTGGTGACTTCCAGCAGGTGATAACCGAACTGGGTTTTTACCGGACCTTGCACGACGTTGATTGGCGCGCTGAAGACCACGGTGTCGAATTCCTTGACCATCTGGCCAGGACCGAACGAACCCAGATCACCGCCCTGACGGCTCGATGGGCAGGTGGAGTTGGCCTTGGCGACTTCGGCGAAATCAGCGCCGCCTTCGATCTGGGCCTTGAGTTCGTTGCACTTGTCTTCGCTGGAAACCAGGATGTGGCGGGCAGTGGCTTTAGCCATGGGGAAACTCTCCAATCTATTTCAGTAAAAGTGTGGAGCCTACCGGATTCAGTGGGCGAATTCTCGGCAAAGTTCCGTTCGGTTGTCCGTGGCTTTGATCAGAGATTCGCGGCTCGCAGACGTTCAGCATGTTCGACGTACAGCTCAATCGGGTCGGGCAGTGCGGTTGCCGTGCTGGCCGTGCGGCGCAGGCTGCCCAGATGATCCAGCGGGTAGTCGGAGCGGATCACTTGCCCCAAGTGAGAACTGAAGCGGCCAACGAAGCCGTCATTCTGCTGCGTTTCGGTCATGAAGTACTGCGATAACGCGTGGCAAATGCTTTGGGTTGGATCGAGTGTCGACGGGCTGTTGGCCGGCAGGACGCCGCTCCATGAGTAATAGCGTACGCCGTTGACCTGTTCCGGGCCTTGTCCGCCCCAAGTGCTGGGCAATCCCTGCGGAAACTTGTCGTTGAACTCGCCTACGCCTTCGGTCGTCAGTGCATTGAGCGCCGCCAGTGCGTTCTGCGGCAAGGTGACACTGCCACTGAGCAACGATAGAAAATCGGCAAATAGCGTCGCTACATTTTGGGCGACGACCTCCGGCAGCCGCCCGGGTATCAGGGCCTTACGCAGAAAGTCGGCCAGTTCCGAACCGTGATTCGGGCCGCTGACGGAGGTTACGGAAGCGACGGCGTGTGGCGCGAGCGCCGCAGCGTATCGAGCAGCCAGTGCTCCCTGACTGTGTCCTATGAGGTTGACTTTGTCTGCACCTGTGCCTCGCAAGACACGATCAATCTGTGCAAGTAATTGTTCACCCCTGGTTTCGTTTTTATGGGTGGCAGAAAGGTGCGGAACAAACACTCGGCTGCCGGCCGTTTTCAGAGCGTCCTTTACGTCATGGAACAGCTCGAAGTGACCGATGCGCTCGAATCCGAACAGGCCATGTACCAACAGGACGGGATAGCGAGTTGAAGCATTCCGTTGCATGTTCTTACCTTTTTCGCAGAAGTTCATCGGGGAATCCGGAGGCCACTCTAAAACACTCATCCAGCCGAAGAAGTAAGAAGGGGCTTCTCTTGGCCGTTGAATCTGGACTAGTGGCTGTACGAATTTTCAGATACTTATGAAATCCGAATCGGAAGTTGAGGACATCTTTCGCTCGGTTGATGGCGTTTTTGCGTAGTTTGCCTACCCGGTGGGAGGCCTTTGCCGGATGTTCGCGGCGGATGAGGCTGACATCGAAAGTGTGCGCAATAGCGTTCAATGTTGGCTGTCGACGCCGCCCATGAAAGCGGCGTTCTTTCCAAGGAATGGAGCCACTAATGCACACGCACGAAGTCGAGTTTTGCTACCGGATGCGCCACCCCGCCAGCCCCTGTGTTTCGAACGAACTGCTGCCAGCGGCAACCGTTGATAGTCTGAAGGGGACGGTGCTTGATCCATCACTGGGCAAGGTCGTTGTCCGTATTGCTCCTTATGCAAACATGAGCTGCGGCGATCAGTTGCTCTTGAGTTGGGACGGTCTGGACATAGAGGGCTTTGCTTATCAGCATGAAATGGTTCGCTATGTCAGCGAAGCCCAGGTCGGCAAAGACATCGTTTTCGTGATCAAAGGCCTGCATATCGCTGCACTGGATGGCGGTTCGCTGGCGGTCTACTGGAAACTGTTCAGTGCGCGCTCGGCTGAACCGGCGGTGTCTGCCCGTGTGCATTTGTCCGTGGGTGATGTGCGGCCACAATTGCTTGCGCCGATTGTCGAGGGTGCGGTCGGAGGGACGCTGGATCCGGCGCGGGTGCCGGACGGCACGCTTATTGTGCTCCAGCCTTATGCCCGAATGGCGGCGGGGGATCGAGTCACGTTGCTGTGGGGCGCTGACGCATTGTCCGCAACGTTCAGCGACAGTTTGAAGGTCGAAGCCTTTGCTGTCGCAGACGTACTGTCATTCTGGGTTAAAGGGGCGCACATCGCTGCTCATCTCGGCGGCGAGGTAGTGGTGCGCTATCAGGTCGAGCAGGCGGGCGGAGTCATTCGCGAGTCCGAGGCGGCAAGAATTCTCGTTACCCCGTTCCTGCGGGGAGAGCTTGAGGCTCCCGATGTACTTGAAGCTGAAGACGGCGTGCTGTTGAAAGAGGACTCCGTCGATGGCGTCACCGTCGTGATCGGTAATGCCCGGACGCAGGAAGGCGAGTTGGTCTATCTCAAGTGCGACGGGGAACTGTTCAATCATCGGGATGACCGTGAAATCACTCGGGAGACGGCGGGGAAGCCGCTGATCTTCATTGTGCCGCACCGATTCTGGCGTGAGCACCATGGCACGACCGTGCGGGTGGCCTACACGGTTGAACGTCTGGACGATGTCAGTCAGACGTCTGCGGCCACACAGGTGCGAGTGGAGGGGTAACGCGGCGTGACCAGCCCTGCGGTTTGCAATAAATCCGCGGGGCTGGCCGGATAATCAGCCTTTTGCCTGGGCACTGAGACGTTGAGATGCGTCCAGCAGCAAACGCTCCGTTGCGCTGAAACCGAGGCAGCCATCGGTAATCGAAACCCCGTAACGCAGGGATTCGCTCAGCGGTTGGCAGCCCTCGAACAGGTGAGACTCGATCATCATGCCGATCAGAGAACGGTCACCTTGCAGGCGTTGCTCAAGCACTTCGTTGAAGACGCCAGGCTGGCGTAGCGGGTCCTTGCCACTATTGGCGTGGCTGCAATCGACCATGATCCGGCTCGGAATCTTCAGGCGATCCAGGTCGGCATGGATTTTGGTCACGCTCTCGCGATCATGGTTCGGCCCTTTATGGCCGCCGCGCAGAACCAGATGGGTGTCGGGGTTGCCTGGCGTTTGAATGATGGCCGGATGGCCCTGACTATCGACGCCGAAATGCCGGTGCGGATGGGCTGCCGAACGCATGGCGTCAACCGCAATGGCGGCACCGCCGTCGGTGCCGTTCTTGAAGCCGACGGGCATGCCCAATCCACTGGCCATCTCCCGATGGATCTGCGATTCAGTGGTACGCGCGCCAATGGCCACCCAGCTCAACAAGTCATCGAAGTAACCGGCAGCCATGGGTTGCAGCAACTCAGTGGCCACCGGCAGGCCGAGGCGGATCATTTCCAGCATCAG
This sequence comes from Pseudomonas sp. Mb7, assembly GCF_054790525.1. Lineage (NCBI taxonomy): Bacteria > Pseudomonadati > Pseudomonadota > Gammaproteobacteria > Pseudomonadales > Pseudomonadaceae > Pseudomonas > Pseudomonas sp. Mb7. Next base: position 2,797,470 of record NZ_CP186501.1, on the reverse strand, counting down.
CTCACGCGAAAGCGTAAGGCCGCCAGCCATGTCATCACTGCCATCCAGATGCGGGTCGTAGGCCAGACCTTTCCAGCCGACCGTGGTGCGCGGTTTTTCGACATAAGCTCGCATCACCAACAGCATTTCGCCGCTGACTTCCTCAGCCAGTCGAGCGAGCTTGCCAGCGTATTCGAGTGCGGATTGCGGATCATGGATAGAGCAGGGCCCGACGATGACCAGCAGGCGCTGATCCTGGCCGTTGAGAATGGCGCGAACCGCCTGACGGTGGGCGGTGACTTGCTGACTCAAGGCATTGCTCAGGGGCAATTGCTGTTTGAGTTGCAACGAGCTGGGCAGACGCAGAGTCAATGCTTCGTTGGCAGGATTCAGGGTGGACAGCGGCAGAGCAGAAACGGACGAGTTCATATTCGGTCTTCCTGGGCTGGCGGCGGGTTCTCCCGCTCGCTCGGCCCTACTGGGGTGTTCGACAATTGGCCGTATTGGCTACGTGGGTGTGCTTGCCACCTGTAGGTGACCGATCGGAGGCGGCAGGCTGTCCCGAGCGGAAGCTGGTAAATCGCCAGGCGTTAAAGCTGTCGTAACGGTAATAAGTGGCGTAGTTCATTTCGTGAATCCTCAAAGTGTCTGGTGTGTTGCTGAAAAGTTTGGGGCTGAAAAAACAAAACCCCCGGTCGGGAGGCCGACCGGGGGTTGAGAATTCTCTGGTAGGCGACCCGTTGTTATGGGCGCCGTTTGGGTATCAGGCGCGCCAGTGGCTAAACCAATACCCAAAATAAAAGCTGACCGGAGCGCAAACGTCATTCACCCGGGCAGCCGCAACCGAGCGCAAGGCGCTGGCAGTACGAAGCTGTGAGAGGGCGTTGAACATGGTCTGTCTCCAATGAATGGGCCGAGCTTACTAGAGGCCGATACGCCTCAGCAATCAGAAATTGCTATCGCGTAATCAACGAAACATCTATTGCTAGCGTCGCGCTGGAGTTGTGACATTCTGCACTTCGCTTGATGACCAAGGATGAACCGTGTCGACACAAAACATTGCTGCTGCCCATTCTCTGCTCATTGCCGGTGAGTTTTTACACTGTCGCTTTATCGAGGCCGCAGCGGCCGGGGCAGGTGATCTGTTGGTCATGGCCGAGCGCGTCGTGGGTGCATGGCTGGGGCGAATTGTTCCTGTTGTGCAAGCCTGATGACATTCCACTTACGATTGGCGGTTCCAGAAGATCTGGCGTTTGCCCGTGATCTTACCTGTCAGAACATGCTGCGCTACTACATTCGCCATGACCTGCTATGGCAGGACGAAGCGTTCGACGTGGCGTGGTTGGGGCGGCAAAACTGGCTGATAGTGAAGGGTGATGTGCCAGTGGGCTTTCTCAGTCTCAGTCGGGATATACGCGCGCTGTACATTCGTGAACTGCAGATTGCTGAAACGTATCAGGGGCAGGGTGCTGGTTCTTGGGCGATCGATCAGGTTATCGACATGGTCCGCAAAGAAAGACGCCCGGCTCTACGCCTGACCGTATTTGAAAATAATCCGGCGAGAAACTTGTATGAGAGAAAAGGACTACAGGTTCAGGGCGCGGACGAGTGTTTTCTGCGAATGCAGCTTGATATCGGTACACATGTGCTCTGAAACCCACGGCCGGCAAGCCTTCAATGATGAATTGAAACTTTTTAAATGACGCTTTCCGCTAGGTCTGCGTGGCACTTTTTGCTAAGGTGTCCGGCATCCCAATATGACCATATCGCGAGGTGTCTGCTTGATTAGGGTGCTAGTGGTCGATGACCATGATCTCGTTCGTACAGGCATTACACGTATGCTGGCCGATATCGATGGCTTGCAGGTGGTTGGCCAGGCCGAATCCGGGGAAGAGTCCCTGATCAAGGCCCGAGAGTTGAAGCCCGATGTGGTGCTGATGGACGTCAAGATGCCTGGCATCGGCGGCCTGGAAGCCACGCGCAAACTGTTGCGCAGTCATCCGGATATCAAGGTGGTCGCGGTCACGGTGTGTGAGGAGGATCCTTTTCCGACACGCTTGTTGCAGGCCGGTGCTGCGGGTTATCTGACCAAGGGCGCGGGTTTGCCGGAAATGGTTCAGGCGATTCGCCTGGTATTTGCCGGCCAACGCTATATCAGTCCGCAGATTGCCCAGCAATTGGCGATCAAATCCTTCCAGCCCTCCAACGACTCTCCCTTCGATGCCTTGTCCGAGCGCGAAATTCAGATCGCCTTGATGATTGTCGGCTGTCAGAAGGTACAGATCATTTCCGACAAATTGTGCCTGTCGCCGAAAACCGTGAACACCTATCGCTATCGTATTTTCGAGAAGCTTTCGATCAGCAGCGATGTCGAGTTGACCCTGTTGGCGGTTCGTCACGGCATGGTTGATGCCAGCCTCTGACCATGACTGAAACATTCGATTCCGGCGCGTTTCTGTCGACAGTCAGTGGACGCCCAGGCGTCTATCGCATGTTCGACAGCGATGCACGCCTGTTGTACGTGGGCAAGGCCAAGAACCTGAAAAAACGCCTGGCCAGCTACTTTCGCAAAACCGGCCTGGCGCCGAAGACTGCCGCGTTGGTGGGGCGCATTGCGCAGGTCGAAACGACCATCACCGCCAACGAAACCGAAGCGCTGCTGCTTGAGCAGACGCTGATCAAGGAGTGGCGGCCACCGTACAATATCCTGCTGCGCGACGACAAATCCTATCCCTATGTTTTTCTGTCCGACGGCCAGTTTCCGCGCCTGAGCATTCATCGCGGGGCCAAAAAGGCCAAGGGCAAGTACTTCGGCCCCTATCCGAGTGCCGGCGCCATACGTGAAAGCCTGAGTCTGCTGCAAAAGACCTTCTTCGTTCGGCAGTGTGAAGACAGCTACTACAAGAACCGTACCCGCCCATGTCTGCAGTATCAGATCAAGCGCTGCAAGGCGCCTTGCGTGGGGCTGGTCGAGCCTGACGTGTATGCCGAAGACGTGCGCCACTCGGTCATGTTTCTTGAGGGGCGCAGTCACGCGCTGACCAACGAGCTGTCCACGGCGATGGAGGAGGCGGCGATCAACCTGGAGTTCGAACGAGCCGCCGAGTTGCGTGACCAGATCGCGCTGCTGCGCAGGGTTCAGGATCAACAAAGCATGGAAGGCGGCACAGGGGACATCGATGTCATCGCGGCATTCGTCAACCCGGGTGGCGCCTGCGTGCACTTGATCAGTGTGCGTGGCGGACGCGTGTTGGGCAGCAAGAATTTCTTTCCGCAAGTCGGCATCGAAGAGGACGTGTCGGAAGTCATGGCCGCGTTTCTTGGCCAGTATTTCATCAGCAGCCCTGAGCGCGATTTGCCGAGTGAGCTGATCGTCAACGTGGTGCATGAAGATTTTCCAACGTTGATCGAAGCGATCCATGAATTGCGTGGTCGCGAGCTTGCCATCAGTCATCGGGTGCGCGGTACGCGGGCACGCTGGCAGCAACTGGCCGTCACCAACGCCGAGCAGGCATTGGGTGCACGCCTGGCCAACCGCCAACACACCGCCGCGCGCTTTGAAGCCTTGGCCGAAGTGTTGAATCTGGATGAACCGCCGCAGCGCCTGGAATGCTACGACATCAGCCATTCCAGCGGTGAGGCGACGGTTGCTTCCTGTGTGGTCTTTGGCCCGGAAGGCGCGATCAAGTCGGACTACCGGCGCTATAACATCGAAGGGGTCACGGCGGGTGACGACTATGCCGCCATGCATCAGGCCTTGACGCGACGCTTCAGCAAACTCAAGGAAGGCGAGGGCAAGTTGCCAGACATCTTGCTGGTGGACGGTGGCAAGGGCCAGCTGTCGATGGCTCGCGATGTTCTCAACGAGTTGGCCGTACCAGATCTGATTCTGCTCGGTGTCGCCAAAGGCGCTACTCGCAAGGCGGGCTTCGAAACGTTGTATCTAAATGATGCGGCGCATGAGTTCACCTTGCGTGGCGACTCGCCGGCGCTGCACTTGATTCAACAGATTCGCGATGAGGCGCACCGCTTCGCGATTACCGGACACCGCGCACGCCGTGGCAAAACCCGCCGTACGTCAACGCTGGAAGGCGTTGCCGGCGTTGGGCCGACCCGACGTCGCGACTTGTTGAAACATTTTGGTGGATTGCAGGAGCTGACTCGTGCAAGCATCGAAGAGATCGCCAAAGCCCCGGGGATCAGTAAAAAGCTCGCAGAGTCGATTTATGCGAACCTGCATAGCGAGTAGAATGCCCCTTCACCTCGTAGCCAGTTGTGCCGATGAATATCCCTAATCTGATTACCGTTCTACGCGTCCTGCTCATTCCGATCTTCATTTTGCTGTTCTATCTGCCTTATCAGTGGAGTTACATGGCCTCCGCCTCGGTGTTTGCCTTTGCGGCAGCGACGGATTGGCTGGACGGTTATCTGGCTCGCCGTCTGGAGCAAAGCACTCCGTTCGGGGCGTTTCTCGATCCGGTAGCCGACAAGCTCATGGTTGCGGTGGCACTGGTGCTGCTCGTTCAAGAACACGGCAATCTTTGGCTCACTCTGCCGGCTGCTGTCATCATCGGTCGCGAGATTGTGGTGTCGGCATTGCGTGAATGGATGGCCGAACTCGGCGCCCGTGCCCACGTAGCCGTTTCAAATCTGGGCAAGTGGAAAACCGCGGCGCAGATGCTTGCGCTGGTCATTCTGTTGGCCAACCCGAAGGACTTCAGTTTCTGGGTTATCTTGGGTTATGCCTTGCTGATGGTCTCTGCCGGCCTGACCTTGTGGTCGATGGTGCAGTACCTGCGCGCCGCCTGGCCGCACCTGAAGACTGATGTTGAAAAGAAATAAAACTTTTTTGAATCAAGGGGTTGACGGAGCTTCTTAATTCTATAGAATGCGCATCACCAAGCGGGAATAGCTCAGTTGGTAGAGCACGACCTTGCCAAGGTCGGGGTCGCGAGTTCGAGTCTCGTTTCCCGCTCCAAGTTTGTACAGTGTTTGTTGTTGTGCTACTGACAGCAGATACTTTGAGGCCGAGTAGCAAAATGGTTATGCAGTGGATTGCAAATCCACCTACGCCGGTTCGATTCCGACCTCGGCCTCCACTATAAACAAGCTCCGTAGATCCATGATTTACGGAGCTTTTTTATTTGCAAAGTACCGCAAGATTTGGTCTTGAAAAACGGTCATTGCGAACTTGCTTCACCGGGAAGTGATGTATATATTTCCCGCACTGTTGTTCAAGGCTGGATCCTGTCAGGATCGCGACTGGGCAGCAGAAGATAGCAGCACCGCGCTACCGCCCGAATGGCGAAACTGGTAGACGCATGGGACTTAAAATCCCCCGCTCGTAAGGGCGTGCCGGTTCGATTCCGGCTTCGGGCACCATCTTAAATCAAGGGTTTGCGGGCGAAAGCTGATGCAAGCCCTTGTTTGTTTCTGGTCAGCAATCATTTGGTTGGCATTGCTGTTTGCCCTTGCGATTCCTGATGTATTGCTCGGTCATTATCACGGTCGTACACTCAAGTTGATTCCCCGCCTGCAAAATCTCACGCTGGACTCTGCCTTGTCTGTACTCGCCTTGTCTGTACTCGCCTTGGCGCGCAAATCTCGCCTCTGAAACTCAGCCTTAAGCCATCCGTTCCGCTGGTTGCCGTTGGGCGCGGAGGGGAGTGCATTCAGGTGGTGTGCCAGCGGTTTGATACGAGGCGTTTGTCATAGCTCGCAGTTTCATCCAAATCCCTCGATTGCCCAGCGGCTAATATCTGCAAGCTGCATGGCGTTACGAAAAGATGCCCGGACGTAGCCGGGCTTTTAGGGAAGAGTTCAGCGCGAATCCGCTTCTTTCGGAGAACGAGACGAAGTTTTTTTACTTCGTCTCCGAAGCCAGCTAAAGAACGCGTGCACCGGATGCAGGAAGGCCACAAGCACGCCGATGAGCATGATGATGAAGATGGCCACAAGCGGGATGCTTTCGTGCGAGAACATGGTGGGTTACTCCTGTAGTCACTATGTCGGAACCCGCAGCCTAGACGCATCAAACCATGTTTTCGATGAACGTATATTCATCCTTCAGCGCTTCGGTTGTGCTACAGCGAGGCTCACGAGTCAGGCGGTATCTGAAAATCAGCGAGCAACCAAAAAGACCCTCCCGAGTTGGCTGGGTTATTTGAAATTTGGTTTGTAAAACATTCGCTGTATCGCCGCGCAACCGCCAGACAAAACCATTTGCTCAATGCTAAACCCGCTCGTGAAGTGCCTATTCGGGTAATAGCACCCGGCAAACTGTGCGTCAGCCGGGAACCAGGCGCGTTTAAGGCATCAAGACAGAGTCGACAACGTGGATCACACCGTTTGACTGCATCACGTCTGCGATGCTGATACTTGCCTTACCGCCTTTGGCGTCCACCACCCATAACTTGCCTTCGTACAGCTTGATACTCAGCGACTCACCTTGAACGGTTTCCAGCATAACGGTGCCGCCGTTCTTTTTGGCCTCGGCCATTATTTGTGCAGATGTGTGAGTGCCGGGCACAACATGGTAGGTCAGGATTTTGGTCAGATCGGCTTTGTGTTCAGGCTTTACCAGTGTGTCGACGGTGCCTGCCGGAAGCTTCGCAAACGCTTCGTTTGTCGGGGCGAAGACGGTGAATGGACCTTTGCTGTTGAGCGTATCAACCAGCCCGGCAGCCTTGACCGCCGCTACAAGTGTCGTGTGGTCCTTCGAGTTGACTGCGTTCTCAACGATGGTTTTAGTGGGGTACATCGCTGCGCCTCCGACCATCACCGAGTTGGCGGCAAAGCTGAACGTTGCAGTTACGCAGAGAATGGCGAAGCAGGCTGCTGCAGCAATTTTTTTGTAAAAGGCATGCATGATGTATCTCCTTGGCTCTTGTGCCCTCCGAGTGAGGGTATTGAATCTACGAGCCAGCGATCAAAATGGATGCATCGGTTGTTGAAATGTTTTTGTGAGTGCTGCCCGTGTCAGGCTTTTGCCACTAGTGCTAGTGGCCGCTCATAAAGGCGTACCGCTTCGGCCACCCTGAATAGCAAAGGCCTGCATGAGTTTCCTCATGCAGGCCTTTTTTGTGCCTTGCTTATACGCGCTGCTAGACGAATGCTTGCCCGCTAAAGCCGCGAGGCAAGCGCTGAAGACCGGCCATTGCAGTGAGGCGCTCGATCCATTCTGCGCGCCAGTTGGTCGCGCCGTGGGAGGTCTTGGCCTGACGGGCCATGCGGCGGGTGGCGTTGCGCTGATCCTTTCGCGCCTGTTTGTAGGCATCGGTATTGCGGCAACTGCGGCACTTCACGCGATTGAGTTCGCGGCTTGCCGACAGTTGTTTGCCTTTATGGCCGCAGGCCAGATGCCCGTCGACGTTGAAATGGATAACCATAACTGTCTCCTTTTCGACATGTATAAGTTATGACAACTCATGCACGGCAACCGTTCGCCGTTTGGACGCAGGCAAAAAAACACCCGCATGCGGGCGGGTGAGGGCGTTAGTTTGCAAAGGAGTGGCTTCACTGTAGACGCGCAGATGTAGTCGTCACGTGAAAAACTGGAAAAATAAACATAACGGCCAGACACAAGCGCGGTGACTCATGTGTCACCGCTAATGAGCAAACTCCTGAAACCCTGGCCGGGTCGAGTTCATCTGAACCGAGGCAGTGGCCGATCAACAGGCTTTAGCGCCGACAGCGTATTGCGAATCAGCGGAGCATCCTTCTCGATGTCGTTCAGCCGGTCTCGGATGCGCAGGGCGGTGGGGTGTCCACCTTGGTGATCGACCCAGTCGGCGATCTCTTTGCAAGCGGCGGCGAGGCGCGCTTGTCGAGCGTCGAGCAGGGTGAGGAGGGTGGTGATGGACTCTTTTTCGGACATGGAACACCTCCGTTCTATGAAACCTGGGCTGCAGCAAAAAGCCCGCGTGTTGCGAGCCTTCTGCCGTGGGGCGCTGCTCCTTCAGCTGGTTTCAGTATAGACCCGCTTCTGATCGGCATCAGCCTGAAGACTGGCGGGCCGCTGATGGGGAACTCGCTGCGTTGAGGCGTCTGCATTCACGTCGTGCGTCCTCTTCCGCGTCATAGCCATCGCCGATGAAACCGCCAGTACGTGTGTCGCAGATGCGAAACCAGCTAGTGGCTTTCGCGGGATCATGCTGGCTGTCTTCGGCACGTCGACCGTAAATAATGATCTTGTTGCAACGCTTCACGACGAAAATGTCTTCCATGGCGTCACCGCAGCTGATTTGTGTCAGATCAACTATAGAAGCCCTCGGCAATCGTGCAAAAAATAGGCAGGTCAGCTCGTCGGTTGCCAGCGCCAGCCTTCGGGGTGCCAGGTCAAACAATGGCTTGGGTTTAACGCCTGTAGAAACGCTTGATCGTGGGAAACCGCGACAATCGCTCCGGGAAATGCCTGCAAGGCGTGTTCGAAAGCGTGCACCGACGCCAGGTCCAGATGATTGGTGGGCTCATCCAGCAGCAGTAATTGCGCGGGCGTCTGGCGCCACAACGCCAGCGCAAGGGCTGCTTTCAAGCGTTCGCCGCCACTGAGTGAGGCGCACGGGCGGTTAACGCGTTGTGCGTCGAGTTGCAGATGAGCGAGAAAGCTGCGCAACTCACCTTCGCTCAAAAGTGTTTGCTGTTCCTGCAACTGATCGACAATCGATGTGTGCTCATCCAGCAGCTTCAGTTGTTGGTCGAAAAAGGCAAAAGGCACGTGCGTGATGCAATCGCCACTTACCGGCGCCCATTCACCCGCCAGCAATTTCAACAGCGTCGATTTGCCACAACCGTTGTGACCGCTGACAGCGATGCGCATCGGCCCTTGAATGGCGAGGTCAAGGCGGGTGGTGGGCGCATCTGCCGGTAACCCTGGCAAGCACGCGTCGATCAGCGTGCACACCCGCCGATTGCTCGGCACCACGCTGCCCGGCAGATTGATCAGCACGCCGTCGGCGGGCAGGACGTTTTCGTACGCCTCGCGAACACGCTGATCCAGATCGGCCTTGCGTGCCTGGTGGCCGACTTTTACCTGCCCCATGATGTCCCGCGCAGCGGCTTTCAACGCTGCCCGCTCGAAGCCCGAAACGTTGGCACTTTGTGCGTGGCGACGGCTGCCGGCGGCATGGCGCTGGATCGTGTCGTGCTCGCGTTGCAGCCGCGTACGTTCGCGCTGACGTTCGATACGGGCCTGATCGAGCTGTGCCTGCGCCGCCTGTTGATGGATCCTGCGTTGCTCGGTGAAATCCGAAAACCTTCCGCTGAAAACTGTTACTCCCAACGTCGTGAGTTCGACAAATCGCTGCATCTGCTCCAGAAGCTGGCGGTCGTGACTGACGATAATCAGGCCGCCACGCCAGCGCTCAAGCAGGCTCATCAGCCATTGCCGACCGCCGCTGTCGAGGTGATTGGTGGGCTCGTCGAGCACCAGCAATGGCGCCTGACTCAGCAGTGCGCCGATCAAAGCGATTCTGGCTTGTTGGCCACCGCTGAGGTGCTCCGTCAGATCCGACCCGGTGAGGTCGGTCAGCCCGGCCCCATCGAGCATCTGGCGCAAGCGCTCGGCCAGATCCCAGCGTTCATCGATGAGGTCGAAGTCGTGCGCAGTGGCAGCACCGCATCTTAGTCGCTCCAGTGCGCTGAGCGCCGGGGCCGTCCCCGTTGCATCGGCGACGGTTTGCCCGGGTGTGGCGATGAACGTTTGTGCGACGTAATGCACGCAAACCGAGCGTGCCACGCTGCCGGTGCCGGGTTGTAATTGCCCGGCAATCAAACGTGCAAGCACACTTTTGCCAACACCATTGCGCCCGACGATCGCAGTCGGTTGATGATCGAAAGTCAGGTTCAGGTCTTCGAACAGTGTTGCGCCATTGGCGAACTGAAAGCCCAGTTGATTCAGGGAAACGAGTGCGGGTGTACGCGAGACGTGAGTCATCGGCACCTCCAAAAAATGTCGTGAAAACTGACAAGCGCCGAGAACGGCGTGTCGCGATTACATTTTTAGAAGGCTGGATTGTTCACTGCTGCGGTCGTCCGAAGGAGGGGAAGATGGCTAGCCTAGTTGACGATGTGCGGCGGATCAAGGTGCGTCGGTCATCTCGCTCATTCGCTCGAGAAACATCGCCAGCGCCACTTCCTCCGCACGCAGGCCTTTGCGCACGCGCGGGCGAGGCAGTTCAGCGAGGGCGCCGAGCATGAATTTCTCCACCACGGCGGGGTGGATGTAGCATTTTCGGCACACTGCCGGGGTGTTGCCCAACTGCTTGGCGACGCCTTTGACCATCTCCACCACATGCCGCTTGGCCTCGGTCTCGGACTCCCATTGCAACTCGCGCAATACCGCCAGCGCCAAGGCACTGCCGGCCCAGGTGCGGTAATCCTTGGCGGTGAAATCGGCACCGGTCAGGGTTTGCAGGTAGGCGTTGACGTCGGAAGAACTGACGGTGTGTCGCTCACCGTTTTCATCCAGATACTGAAACAGGTTCTGCCCGGGAATTTCCAGGCAACGCTTGATGATGCGTGCCAGACGCCGATCCTTGACTGTGATCTGGTGTTCGATGCCGCTTTTGCCGCGAAACTGGAACAGGATCGCGCTGCCGTTGACTTCGACATGTCGGCTGCGCAGGGTGGTCAGGCCGTAGGAGCGGTTGTCGCGGGCGTATTGGGTATTGCCGACCCGGATCAATGTGGCGTCGAGCAGGGTGATCACCGTGGCCATGACCTTGTCACGACTGAAGCCGGGCGCGGCCAATAGCGCCTCCAGTTGTTTGCGCAGTTTCGGCAACGCGAGACCGAACTCACGCAGGCGCGAATACTTGTCGGCATCGCGCACTTCGCGCCAGCGCGCGTGATAGCGATATTGCTTGCGGCCACGGGCATCACGGCCGGTGGCTTGCAGATGACCGCGCGGATCCGGGCAGATCCACACATCGGTATAGGCGGGTGGTACGGCAAGGGCATTGATGCGTTTGATTTCATCCGGATCACTGATGCGCTGGCCTGACGGCTCGAAATAGCTGAACTTGCCACGCAGCTTTTTGCGGGTGATACCGGGCTGGGTGTCGTCGACGTAATGCAGGTCGGATGGCAGGTCGGCAGTCAGCACGGTGTCGGGCATGGCAGTTTCCTTTGATGGCGCGGCGGTCTGTAAAACGATTGACCGCACGCCGTTGCCGTGGTGCCGAATGATTTAAGCGAGGACTGCTACCGCTTTGATCTGCGCCCATAAATGCTGGCCCGGATGCACGCCCAACTGGTCCCGGGAGTAGCGTGTAATACGCGCGAGCAGCGGGGTGCCGCCAACATCCAGGCGAATCAAAACGTGGGCGGCGTTGTCCGCCGATTGTTCGCTGACCACCGTCACCGGCAGTCGATTGAGGATGCTGCTGAATTCGCTGTTCTGCAGGCTCAGGCTGATATCCCGCGCGTGTACTTTGCAGCGCAGGGTCTGACCCGGTTCCATCGGCGCGTGCGTCACACGGATGCTCATCTCGGTGGCCGGCAATTGCAGGCTCAGCAGCTGATATTGCGCATCGTAGGCGCAGACCTGACCTTCAATGATCACCCCGGCGTCATCACCCATCGCCATCGGCAGGTCAAGACGTGCGAGGGTTTCGCCAATCGGGCCGCTGGCCAGCGCTTTGCCTTCGCTGAGTAGCACCAGATGGTCAGCCAGTCGCGCCACTTCATCCTGGGCATGGCTGACGTACAACACCGGTGTGTCCAGTTCGTCGTGCAGACGTTGCAGGTACGGCAGGATTTCACTTTTGCGCTGGCTATCGAGAGCGGCCAGTGGCTCGTCCATCAGCAGCAGTTTCGGGCTGGTCAGCAGGGCACGGGCGATGCCGACACGCTGGCGTTCGCCTCCCGACAAATGCTGCGGATGACGTTCGAGCAAATGCTCGATGCCCAAGAGTTCGGTGGCCTGCGCCATGTCGACCCGACGCTGGGACTTGGCGATGCGCTTGAGGCCGAACTGCAGATTGGCCAGCACCGACAGATGCGGAAACAGGCTGGCTTCCTGAAATACATAGCCGAGCGCGCGTTTGTGTGGCGGGACGAAAATGCCGTTATCGCTGTCCTGCCAGACTTCATCGTTGATCTGGATGAAGCCATGTTCAGCGCGCTCAAGCCCGGCAATGCAACGCAGACAGGTGGTTTTACCCGAGCCGGAGTGGCCATAAAGCGCAGTGACGCCACGGCCTGGCAAGTGCAGGTCGACATCGAGGCTGAAGTCCGTATAGACCCGTTTCAAACGCACATCGATCATCGATCAGCTCCAGCCTGCACGGGTCTTGCGGCTGGAATACAGCGCCAGCAACACCAGAAACGAAAACACCAGCATCGCCCCGGCCAGCCAGTGAGCCTGCGCGTATTCCATCGCTTCGACGTGGTCATAAATTTGTACGGAAACCACGCGGGTCTTGTCGGGAATGTTGCCGCCGATCATCAGCACCACGCCGAACTCACCGACGGTATGCGCGAAACCGAGTATCGCTGCGGTGATAAAACCGGGGCGTGCCAACGGCACAATAACGCTGAAAAACGTGTCCCACGGATTGGCGCGCAAGGTCGCGGCCACTTCCAGGGGGCGGGTGCCGATCGCCGAGAACGCGTTCTGCAACGGTTGCACCACGAACGGCATGGAATAGATCACCGAACCGATCACCAGCCCGGTGAAGCTGAACGTCAAAGTGCCCAGGCCCAGCCATTGGGTGAATTGGCCGAGAAAACCGTGCGGCCCCATCATCAGCAACAGATAGAAACCGATTACGGTCGGAGGCAGTACGAGGGGCAGGGCGACGATCGCTCCGATCGGGCCGCGCAGCCATGAATCGGTGCGCGACAGCCACAGGGCGATCGGCGTGCCGACCACCAGCAGGATCGCGGTGGTCAGGGACGCCAGTTTCAGGGTCAGCCAGATCGCCGCGAAATCGGCGCTCGTCAGTGACATTTTAGAGCTGGTAACCGTAGGACTTGATCACCGCAGCGGCTTTCGGGCCTTTGAGGTATTCGACCAAGGCTTTGGCGGCGGCGTTGTCTTTGCCTCTGTTCAGAATGACCGCGTCCTGTTTGATCGGGTCGTGCATGCTCGCAGGGACGATCCATGCCGAACCGCTGCTGACTTTGCCGTCCTTGTAGATTTGCGACAGGGCAACAAAGCCCAACTCAGCGTTGCCGGTCGAGACGAATTGGTAGGCCTGAGTGATGTTCTGGCCTTCAACGATCTTGGCTTTGGTGGCGTCGGTCAGTTTGAGTTTTTCCAGCACTTGCGTGGCTGCCAGACCATAGGGCGCGGCTTTCGGGTTGGCGATGGACAGGTGCTGGTATTCGTTCTTTTTCAGCACTTCGCCTTTCGCATCGACATAACCTTCTTTAGCCGACCACAACGCCAGCGTGCCGATGGCGTAGGTGAAGCGCGAACCTTTGACGGTCTCGCCTTCTTTTTCGAGTTTTTCCGGGGTGGTGTCGTCAGCGGAGAGGAACACTTCGAACGGCGCGCCGTTCTTGATCTGAGTGTAGAACTGGCCAGTGGCGCCATAGGCTGCGACCAGTTTGTGCCCGGTGTCTTTTTCGAAATCGGCGGCGATGGCCTGGATCGGCGCGGTGAAGTTGGCTGCCACAGCCACCTGCACTTCATCAGCCTGAACTGCGCCGACGGCGAAGACGGCGAGCAAAGAGGCCAAGCAACCAGGGGCAAGACGTGAGGCACGAATGGTCATGTAACAGCTCCGTTATTGGCGAGTGCAGCGGGCAGCTATTGTTTGAAGTGGGCTGCGCCGATGCGAGAGGTGAATTCGCTATATAGCGAAATATATAGCGAAATGCCGCCAAACAGGAAGTGTTGGTTAAAATCAGCGCGAGGATGTTTGAATCTTCGCGCTGTGCAGCTTCAGCGGCTTGCGAGTTTTGCCAGTGCGCCTTCGGCCAATTGTCGAGTCAGTTCAGCGCTACCGAGGTCTTTGCCCAAGGTGAATGCCTGACCGGCCCAGAGGTTGGCAAACTCTGCTTCGTTGATCGCTCGCAGCGGCATCAGCGCACCCCCAGCCAAGGGAAATGCTGGTGCCTGGTGCGAAATCGGGCCCAGCTCACGCATGACGCGATTGAGAATGCCCCGTGCCGGCCGCCCGGTAAAAATATTGGTGATCGCTGTTTCGCTTTCCTTGGCGGTGCGCAGCGCCTTGTGGTGAGCGGCGCTGACTTTTGCTTCCGGCGTGAACAGATAGGCGGTGCCGACCTGTACCGCTGAGGCCCCCAACATAAACGCCGCCGCCATGCCGCGCGCATCGGCAATTGCCCCGGCGGCAATCACCGGTACGCTCACCGCATCGACCACCTGAGGCACCAGGGCAAACGTGCCGACCTGACTGCTCAGATCATCACTGAGAAACATGCCGCGATGGCCGCCGGCCTCGTAACCCATGGCGATAATCGCGTCGCAGCCGTTCTGTTCCAGCCAGATCGCTTCGTCGACCGTCGTGGCCGATGAGAGAATTTTCGCCCCGGTTGCCTTGACCCGCTCGAGCAAGGATTTCTCTGGCAGACCGAAATGGAAACTCACAACTTCAGGTCGAAATTCTTCCAGCACTTCACAGGCTGCGGCATCGAATGGCGCGCGGTTGGATACCGGAGTCGGTGCAGCGAAATCGGCGCCCAGTTCACGATAGTAAGGCTCCAGCAAATGCTTCCAGTCACGTGCACGTTGCTCATCGGCTGCCGGTGGCTGATGGCAGAAGAAGTTCACGTTGAAGGGCTTGTCGGTGTGCTGGCGGATGGTTTTCAGCTCTTCGCGCAATTGCTCGATGCTCAACATCGCCGCCGGCATCGAACCCAGGCCACCGGCGTTGCACACGGCGATGACCATGGACGAATTCGTCGCACCGGCCATCGGACCCTGGATGATCGGCAATTCAATGCCGAGCAGATCAAGAAGACGGGTGTCTGGCCATTGGCTCATGAGGGCGGTTCTCCGAACGGTGCAGCGGGCAGGGGGCAAAACCGGTTTTTAGCAGCAAAACCGGATTCGGGGCCAGTTCGAAATTCAGAACAACCCGTGCAGTTTTTCAGCGTCGATGACATCCGCCGCTCTTCGGCCTCCAGAAGCGTGATGAAAATTGCTGGTACGCCGGTGGTCGCGGCAGTGGCGAACTCTTTAAAAAACTCGGCGAAACCACGACCGTCGAAAAAGCATAGACGCGGGCCATCGAAATACCCGGCCGATTTGCCGATTGGCGCAAAGTCGAATGTGGCAGGGTGTTGCGATGTGCTATTTCAAGGCACGACATTCTGAAAACAGTCCAGCGAGGCAGTCATGTTTAACGCCATTGTGATCGACAAAGACGACAGCGGTTACCGCGCCAACCTGCAACAGGTCAACGAGGAGCAATTGCCTGAAGGCGATGTCACCGTGGCTGTTGCGTACAGCACGCTGAACTTCAAGGATGGCTTGGCGATAACCGGCAGCAGTCCGGTGGTGCGCAAGTTTCCGATGGTGCCGGGGATCGATCTTGCGGGCACCGTGGAAGCCAGTTCACACCCCGACTATAAGGTGGGTGATCAGGTGCTGCTCAACGGCTGGGGTGTTGGCGAGAATCACTGGGGCGGTCTGGCGCAGAAGGCGCGACTCGATAGCGATTGGCTAATTCCATTGCCCAAGGCCTTTACGGCGGCGCAAGCGATGGCTGTCGGTACGGCCGGTTATACGGCGATGCTGTGCATTCTGGCGCTCGAGCGCAATGGCGTGACGCCGGAGCAGGGTGAGGTGTTGGTCACGGGGGCCAACGGCGGTGTTGGCAGTTTTGCCATCGCCCTGCTGAGCAAACTCGGCTACCGCGTCGTCGCGTCCACCGGCCGGGTCTCCGAGCATGAATATCTGCAGCAGTTGGGCGCCGGCGAAATCATTGACCGTGCGACGTTGTCAGCGCCCGGCAAGCCACTGGCCAAAGAGCGTTGGGCGGCGGTGATCGATTCGGTTGGCAGTCACACCCTGGCCAATGCCTGCGCGAGCACCCGCTCTGAAGGCACCGTCGCCGCCTGTGGTCTGGCTCAAGGCATGGACTTCCCGGCGTCAGTGGCGCCGTTCATTTTGCGCGGTGTGACCCTCGCCGGCATCAACAGCGTGACCCAGCCCAAAGCCCGCCGGCTGCAAGCATGGGAGCGTCTGGCCAAGGATCTGGATTTCTCGCTGCTGGCATTGATCAGCCACGAAATCGGCCTGAGTGAAGCCATCGAGGCGGCGCCAAAACTGCTCGCCGGGCAACTTCGCGGACGGGTTGTGGTGGACGTCAATCGCTGAGGTTTTCAGGTTGCGTAGCATCCATTGACCGTTCACGCCGACGTCTCGCGCTCAAGCAACTGACGCTTGCGCTCGACCCCCCAGCGATAACCGGAAAGGTTGCCATCGCTGCGCACCACGCGGTGGCAAGGGATCGCCACCGCCAGGCGGTTGGCCCCGCACGCCTGGGCCACTGCGCGCATGGACGTCGGCGCGCCGATGCGCTGGGCAATCTCGGCATAGCTGGCGGTGCTGCCGAGCGGAATCTCCCGCAAGGCTTGCCAGACACGTTCCTGAAACGCCGTCCCCCGCACGTCCAGTGGCAGATCCAGGCCAATGGCCGGTGCTTCGATAAAACCCACGACTTTGGCGATCAACTGTTCAAACCCGCTGTCTGCGCCAATCAGGTTGGCGTTGCGAAACTGATCCTGCAGGTCGCACACCAGTTGGTGCGGGTCGTCACCCAGCAAAATCGCGCACACCCCACGCTCGCTTTGCGCCACCAGAATCGCGCCCAGCGAGCATTGGCCTACGGCAAAATGGATGTCGTTGTTTTGACCGGCAGCGCGGTAGTCGCCAGGTTTCATACCCAGCAGTTGGTTGGCTGATTCGTAGAAGCGGCTGTTGGAGTTGAAGCCTGCGTCATATAGAGCATCCGTCACCGAATTGCCGTCCGCGAGACGTTCCCGCACTCTGCGCGAACGATGGGCGGCGGCGTAGGCTCTTGGCGTCAGGCCAGTGGCGGCTTTGAACACGCGATGAAAGTGAAACGGGCTCAAGCCGGCCGCCTCTGCGAGCTCGTTCAGGGCGGGCGGATTTTCGGCCATCTCGATTTGCCGGCATGCCGCGGCAACGGTCGCGGCATGCTGCGCGGCGACATCACTTTGATCCTTGCTCGCACGTTTGCTCGGCCGATACCCCGCGGCTTCGGCCTGTTGGGCGGTGTCGAAAAACTCGACATTTTGCGGTTTCGGCAAGCGTGCCAGGCTGCTCGGGCGGCAGTAGATGCCCGTGGTTTTTACCGCATAGACAAACTGTCCGTCCGCCTGCGGATCCCGTGCGAGCACGGCGGCCCAGCGTGGATCATGTTCGGTATCAAACGGGGTCGAAAGCGTTTTCATGATGAGTAATCCGTTGACCTGTTTGATTCAGGTTAACCAGCCTCGCCAGGCACAACACTCCGGGCCTTGCGGTCAAATTTTTCGGGTTTAGCGAGCCAGCCGAAATGTCAGATTGATCCGCTGTTGACCCAAGCGCGGATGCTGACCTTGCTTGATTGGCAATACGCCGTGGTAGCGCAATCGGTCGACGCCGCCCCAGACCACCATGTCACCGTGCAGCAGCGAAATTCGCCGGGTCTTGTCGCTGCGCGCAAAACCGCCGAACAGAAATATGGCTGGTAATCCGAGTGACAGGGAAACGATCGGCGCGGCGTAGTTCTTTTCGTCTTTATCCTGATGCAATGACATTTTTGCGCCGGGGACATAGCGATTGATCAGGCAGGAATCTGCATTGAAGCCAGAGAAACCAGCTCGCTCGGCTGCCGAATGCGCCAGAGCAGCGAAGGATTTCGGCATCTGCGGCCAAGGCAGCCCGTTGAGCGGGTCGACACCTGAATAACGATAGCCGCTGCGATCAGTGATCCAGCCCCGCTCACCGCAACTGCTGGTGCCGACAGACATGCTGAAACCGCCCGGTGTGACCATGTGGCGCAAGGGGGCCACTGCGAGAACGGCGTCCAGTGCCGGCAGCAATTGATCGACAATCGGCAGGGCGAAGCCGCGCAATAGCCAGGATTGTTCGCCAATCTGTTCGGCTCGGGCGTGTTGTTCGGGTTCGTGGTCAGCGAACAGGTCGAGAGTTGTTGAGGACATGGCCATCAGGTTGCGTCGTGAAAGATGATGCCTAGGGTATGCCTTTTTCCACTGTGCAGGCGACTGACACCGTGGCGCATGGTCACCCGATAATCACCGCGCACGCCTTTGACGGGGCGCTGATTCACGGCAAAGATCAGCGCATCACCTTTCGTCAGATCGAGTACGTGCGGGCGAGATTGCATGCGCGGGCGTTGCTCGGTGAGAACGAACTCTCCGCCGTTGAAGTCTTGCCCGGGTTCTGACAGAAGAATCGCCACTTGCAGCGGAAAAACCGATTCGCCGTACAGGTCCTGATGCAGGCAGTTGTAGTCCTGCGGGCCGTACTGCAACAGAAGAGGGGTAGGACGTCGTTGGCCGGCGGCATGGCAGCGCTGAAGAAACTCGGCGTGGTTCGCCGGAAAACGTTCGGGCAGGTGCATGCGTTCGTACCAGCGATTGGCCAAGGGGACCAAGCGCGGATACAACGCGCAGCGAAGGCGTTCTACCGGTGTCGGCAGCGGATATCGAAAGTATTTGTACTCGCCGCGACCGAAACCGTGGCGGGCCATGATGACCTGCGATCGAAACGGTTCGGTCTGTGGATACAGCGCACTCAGGTGATCGCAGGTTTCGGCCAGCAGCAGCGAACGGATGATCGCGTAGCCGTCCTGATCCAGTTGCTGCGCAAGGCTTGCCCAGTCGAGCGAATCCAGACGCGAGGGTGACATCGACATGCTGACTCCTTGACGCTTGGTCGAAGAAAGTCAGTCTAGGCAGGACGTAGCGGCAGAACACTCCGCCGCTTGCGGTCGAATTCCTGTCGATGCTTACAGCGCTTTGCTGACGGCGATCTCGCTGATCACATCATCTTTGCCGTGGATCGCGTCAAGCGCAGCCTTGGCTTCTTCTTCAGTGCCGTTTTCCAGCTGCGCGAACTCGAAGCGGCGTTCACCGTTGAGTTTGTACTTGATGACATATTTGGTTGTTTGGGCCACGGTCATGCTTTCCTTTCTGGTCGGACGGCGTGTCTCAGCTGAGTTTGGTGCTGGAGCGACGGATGATCTTGATCGAGTGGGTCAGCGTCGGCTTGCGGGTTACGCTGATCGCACGGCGGTTGACCGTGTCTATGGTGATGTTCCAGAAACCGGTGCTCGGCGCGGTGATACGGGCCGGGAAGGTGTCGAAGGCGCCGCCGTGATAGGTGTGACGGCCGCCATTTTTGAAGCTGCGGAAGTTAGCGTCGTTCATCAGACGGATATTGCACATTTGCGAGCATTGAATGACGACGATGTCGTCTTCGTTGAGGTGTTCGCGCTGGTGAATGAATTTCATGGGCGCCTCCAGAAGGGCTTTTTCTACAAAATCAAAACGATAGCTTGTAATTGCGCGCAGTTTATCAGCCTGCACGGGTTATTATCTGGCCGTCGGGCGTTGGTTTGACAATTTTGAACAGATATTCGCAATCGGATGCGGGTTAAATGCAGAAGGCCCCGGAGAAAAACGGCATTTGTGCTGTCGGACGGTCTTTAACGGAGGTTTTGTATGAAGTGGGGTGTGGTGTGTCTGCCGTTGATTCTGGCTGTGGGTGGTTGTGCGAGTGTTTCCGAAATCAATGAAACGCTGCCGACCATGAGCGTGATCTCCGGCAAGAAACCCCATGAATATGCCCAGTGTCTGGCCGATAAACTGGCAGACAGCCGCGGCGCGCTGCAAGTACAGCCGCACAAGGACGGGGTTCAGGTCATCGTACCGGGGAAACTTTCTACCGGCGCAGCCGCGGTGTTTGATATCGAAGATCGCTCCGGTGGCAGCAGCATCAAGTTGCATGAGCGCATGTCGAACGTGCCGGTTCGCCCGCGTGACGTGCAAAAGGCCGCCAATGCGTGTATTTCCGGCTGATAGACTGACCGTCATCAGCACCGATGCCGTCGCAGTCATGCTGTGACGGCATTTTCATTTCTGGAGTCGCGATGAAGCGAGAGCAAGTACGGGAGCGCCACGTAGAGGGCCTGATCTCTGCCACCCATGTCATCCAGAACCCGGCGAATCCGGGTGAGTGGATCGTGTTTTTCAAGAAGAGCGCCGGGCGCAGCTACTTTCTGGTCGACGATAACGACGAAGTCGAATCCTTCAACCGTCTCGACGATCTGATCGAAGTCGTTCGTGGACTCGGGATCAAGTTCGCCGAAATTCATATGTAAGGTCTATTTGCAGACCACGACAACGCTGCGGTTCTTGTAGTTGCCGACATCAACGCCCAGGGTTTTGTCACTTTCCTTGGGCTGGGGTGTGCCGTCGGTGCCAACGATTCGGTAGCCAGTGCCCGCGCAGGAGGCATCGGCTTTTTCATAGCAGGTCGCCCAGGAATTCGCTTCACCGGAGCAATCGATCGACAGCCCCTGTTCACCATTGTTCAGGTATGTGGGTTGGGAGGTGGCGCAACCGGCCAGTGCCAATACCGCGATCAGGGGCAGCCATTTTTTCAGATTCATGTTTGTGGTCTTCAGCGAGGGAGGGACTAGACGCTCTGACAGCGCCGGTGTGAAAAGGTTATAGCGTTTGGCCACTTGTTTGTAGGTGGGCACAAAAAAGCCCTGCGCAAGGGCAGGGCTTGGGGTGTCGCAGTCGATCAGTCCTGATCTTTGCCACGGCGCTTGGCCGATGCCGGAGTGTCGGTGAACACTGCCGCTACATCGGTCGCCATTTGCTCGCTGTCGAAAGGCCCGGCGATGTGCTCGCCATTGGTCGTGGTCAGCGTCCACTTGCCGTCTTTCTTGTCGATCACATACCCGTTGACGATTTTTACCGCGGCCATCTATCTGTCTCGTTCGCTGGTTCAAAGGCGCCATGATACCGGCAAATGCTCGCATTGGGGGGCGATGAGCGTATGGTGATTCAGTTTGTCGACTGCTTTGAGCTACGCTGATCTGGCTGCGCCAGGATGTCGATGGAACTATCGGCGAGAATATTTCTCTATGTTGGCATCGGTTAGCCAGTGCGGGGCATTGTAAGGTGCACGCCGCCTGATTAGACTGCGCCGAAACTCGTACACACAGCCCTTTCAAGGACTTATATGATCAAGAAATGCTTGTTCCCAGCAGCCGGTTACGGTACTCGCTTCCTGCCAGCGACTAAAGCCATGCCTAAAGAAATGCTGCCGGTGGTAAACAAGCCACTGATCCAGTACGGCGTTGAAGAAGCTCTGGACGCTGGCCTGACGGAAATCTCCATCGTGACCGGTCGTGGCAAGCGTGCTCTGGAAGACCACTTCGACATCAGCTACGAGCTGGAAAACCAGATCAAAGGCACCGACAAAGAGAAATACCTGGTCGGTATCCGCAAACTGCTCGACTCGTGCTCGTTCTCCTACACCCGTCAAACCGAAATGAAAGGTCTGGGCCACGCGATCCTCACTGGTCGCCCGCTGATCGGTGACGAACCGTTCGCCGTGGTCCTGGCGGACGACCTGTGCGTCAACCTCGAAGGCGACGGCGTACTGACCCAGATGGTCAAGCTGTACAAGCAGTTCCGTTGCTCGATCATCGCCATCCAGGAAGTCGATCCGCAGGAAACCAGCAAGTACGGCGTTATCGCCGGCGAGATGATCCGCGACGACATCTACCGCGTTCACAGCATGGTCGAGAAGCCAAAGCCGGAAGACGCGCCGTCGAACCTGGCTATCATCGGTCGTTACATCCTGACTCCGGACATCTTCGACCTGATCGAACAAACCGAGCCAGGCAAGGGCGGCGAAATCCAGATCACCGACGCCCTGATGAAACAAGCTCAGAACGGCTGCGTGATGGCCTACAAGTTCAAAGGCAAGCGTTTCGACTGCGGTGGCGCTGAAGGCTACATCGAAGCGACCAACTTCTGCTTCGAGAACTTCTATAAGACTGGCAAGGCTTACTAAGAGCGCTTGATTGGTCTGTAAGAAAAACCCGCTTCGGCGGGTTTTTTCATTTTGCGCCCCCATATGACTGGCAGCGCTTGCCCAATGGGTGGCTGCAGGTATGCTGATCCCCTGCCGAGGAGATAGAAATGGCCTACGATTTTGACCTTTATGTGATTGGTGCCGGTTCCGGCGGTGTGCGCGCTGCGCGTTTTGCGGCCGGTTTCGGTGCGAAAGTGGCGGTGGCGGAGAGCCGTTATCTGGGCGGGACCTGCGTCAATGTCGGCTGTGTGCCGAAAAAGCTGCTGGTGTACGGCGCGCATTTCGCCGAAGACTTTGAGCAGGCGTCCGGTTTTGGCTGGAGCCTGGGCGAAGCGAATTTCGACTGGGCGACGCTGATCGCCAACAAGGATCGTGAGATCAATCGCCTCAACGGCATCTATCGCAATCTGCTGGTCAACAGCGGCGTGACCTTGCATGAAGCGCACGCGAAGATCGTTGGCCCGCATGAAGTTGAAGTGAATGGTGAGCGTTTTACAGCGAAAAACATTCTGATCGCTACCGGTGGCTGGCCGCAGATTCCGGAGATTCCGGGGCGCGAGCACGCGATCGGTTCCAATGAGGCGTTCTTCCTCAAGGAGCTGCCAAAGCGTGTACTGGTGGTTGGCGGCGGTTACATCGCCGTCGAATTTGCCGGGATCTTCCACGGCCTTGGCGCGAACACCACGCTGCTGTATCGCGGCGATCTGTTCCTGCGCGGCTTCGATGGTTCGGTGCGCAAGCATTTGCAGGAAGAGCTCACCAAGCGTGGTCTGGACCTGCAGTTCAATGCCGACATCGCGCGTATCGACAAGCAGGTCGATGGCAGTTTGAAAGCCACCCTTAAAGATGGTCGTGTGCTGGAGGCGGATTGCGTGTTCTACGCCACGGGTCGGCGTCCGATGCTCGACAATCTGGGGCTGGAAAACACCGATGTGCAGCTCAACGACAAAGGCTTCATCAAAGTCGACGAGCAGTATCAGACCAGCGAGCCATCGATTCTGGCGCTGGGCGATGTCATTGGTCGTGTGCAACTGACGCCGGTGGCGCTGGCTGAAGGGATGGCTGTGGCACGACGTCTGTTCAAGCCAGAGCAATACCGTCCGGTGGATTACAAGATGATCCCGACGGCGGTGTTCAGCCTGCCGAACATCGGCACGGTCGGTTTGACCGAAGAAGAAGCGCGCGAGGCTAGCCACGACGTGGTGATTTTCGAAAGCCGGTTCCGGCCTATGAAGCTTACCCTGACCGAATGCCAGGAAAAAACCCTGATGAAACTGGTGGTCGACGGCAAGACCGACAAAGTCCTCGGCTGCCACATGGTCGGCCCGGACGCTGGTGAGATCGTCCAGGGCCTGGCGATTGCCTTGAAAGCTGGCGCAACCAAGCGCGACTTCGACGACACGATCGGGGTGCACCCGACGGCCGCCGAGGAGTTCGTCACCATGCGTACGCCGGTCGGCGCTTAAGCGTCTTTCGGCTTGGCTGAGTCTGGCGCTGCCGCAACGGCAGCCGCCAGACGCTGGCTTTCTTCCAGGCTTGCCTGAGCCTTATTCAATTCCTTTTCCAGTGACTGGTTGAGCAGCGTCTGCTCCTCGATGCTCTGTTTGAGTGTCTGGCTTTCCAGCGTGGCCACGCGCAGGCGTTCCTGGAGGAGGGTGCGTTCGCTGTCGACGCGGGTCGCTTGCTCCAGCAATTGGTCCTGACGCTGATTACTCTGCTTGAGCTGATCCTGCAGCAGACTCAGTTCGCGCTGCGTGCCACGGTTTTCCGTGAGCAGGCGTTCGTTGTCGCGGTGCAGTTGCGTGATCTCGTCCTGACGAACCAGTGCGCTTTGCTGCGCCTGACGCAGTTCGGCCTGAATCTGTTGCACCTGCGCTTCGTGGCGGCTCTGTTCCTGCTCGCGCTGCTCTTTGCTGGCGTTGCGGTAGTGCTCCAGCGCGTCACGGGCATGCAGGTGTTTTTCTTCCAGCGAGCGGATTTGCTCGTCCTTGTCCTGCAAGCGCAACTCAAAGTCGGCCAATGCCTGATTCAGCCCGGCATTGCGGGTCTGCTCGGTTTGCAGCATCGAGCGTGTGTTGTTCAGCGCTTCGGATTCACGTGCCAGTGCAGCGCCTTGAATGTCGTGCTCGTGTTCGAGCTTTTCCAGTGCCTGACGCGTCTGTTGCAGCTCCGACTCCAGTGCTTCGCGCTGCTCCTCGAACTGCTCGCGGGCTTGCTCGATGGGCTCTTGCGCTTGTTCTTTGAGGCGTTGGGCGAGCCTGGAGACGAGGGCGGTCAATTCGTCATCGATAGGCTCAGCCGAGGCTTCAACGGGCTGAGCGCCGTCATCCAGTTCTTTCAAATAGCGATGGATCGTGGTTTTCGAGCCGGTGTTGCCCATTTCAATGCGTACTGCATCGATGCTCGGGTGTTCGCCACGGGCGAGGATCGCTGTGCGCGCGATCTGCACCAGTGCTTTGGTAATGCCGCCACGGGCCATGTGAACTCCTACGGTTACGTACTGTGGTACATGCCACTAAAGTACGCAGTGTACCATCTCAAAAATAAAGATAAACCTTTGATAACCAAGACGCGGGATATACTGGTATTACCCAGTGTCAGACGGCAAAATGCGTTTCTGCATCCCTGTCTCAGTACGCCAGCGAGAAAACAGCCCATGAGCGATCTGGATCGCTATCTGCAAGCCGCCACCCGTGACAACACGCGCCGTAGCTATCGCGCGGCCATCGAGCATTTTGAAGTGAAGTGGGGCGGGTTCTTGCCGGCGACGGCCGACAGCGTCGCGCGGTATCTGGTGGCGCACGCCGAGGAGTTGTCGATCAATACGTTGAAACTGCGTCTGTCGGCGCTGGCGCAGTGGCACAACAGCCAAGGGTTTGCCGACCCGACCAAGGCGCCGGTGGTGCGCAAGGTTTTCAAAGGGATTCGGGCTTTGCATCCAGCGCAGGAGAAACAGGCTGAGCCGTTGCAGTTGCAGGATTTGCAGCGCGTCATCGACTGGCTGGAGCATGAGGCGCAAACCGCAAAAGAGCAGCAGGATCGTCCGTCACTGCTTAAGGCTTATCGTGATCGCGCCTTGATCCTGCTGGGATTCTGGCGCGGCTTCCGCAGCGATGAGTTGTGTCGCTTGCAAATCGAACACGTGCAAGCGCATGCCGGCAAAGGCATCACCTTGTATTTACCACGCAGCAAGGGTGATCGGGAAAATCTCGGGCAGACCTATCAAGCGCCGGCGCTGCTCAAGCTGTGCCCGGTGCAGGCCTATATCGACTGGATCACCGAAGCGGCGCTGGTACGCGGCCCGGTTTTCCGCAGCATCGACCGCTGGGGCAATCTGAATGAGGAGGGCCTGCACGCCAACAGCATCATTCCTTTGCTGCGCCAGGCGTTGCAGCGTGCCGGCATTGCCGCCGAAAACTACACCAGCCACTCCCTGCGTCGCGGCTTTGCCACGTGGGCACACCAAAGTGGCTGGGATCTGAAATCGTTGATGAGTTACGTCGGCTGGAAGGATATGAAGTCCGCGATGCGCTATGTTGAAGCCAGCCCATTCCAGGGGATGGCTCGGATTACGGATAAACCGGCTACGTCGTAGAGATCGTTTTCTTCTATTAATACAGTCAGCTAATAGCGAAAACAAATCAGCAGCATCAGGTTTGCCAATGAGCCATCCGTCGAGTGAGTGGGTAGGATTCACCCATCGAATTCACAACCCTGACGGAGAGTCATCAATGCCTATCATCAACAGCCAAGTAAAACCGTTCAAAGCTACCGCGTTCAAAAACGGCGACTTCGTTCAAGTCTCGGACGCTGACCTGAAAGGCAAGTGGTCGGTTGTATTCTTCTACCCAGCCGACTTCACCTTCGTTTGCCCAACCGAGCTGGAAGACCTGGCTGACAACTACGCTGCTTTCCAGAAACTGGGCGTAGAGATCTACAGCGTTTCCACCGACACCCACTTTGCCCACGCTGCCTGGCACAACACTTCGCCAGCCATTGGCAAAATCGAATACACCATGATCGGCGACCCGACCCACGTCATCTCCCGCAACTTCGACGTGCTGATCGAAGATGCTGGTCTGGCTGACCGTGGCACCTTCGTGATCAACCCTGAAGGCCAGATCAAAATCGTTGAACTGAACGATGGCGGCGTTGGCCGTGACGCTTCCGAGCTGCTGCGCAAGATCAAGGCTGCTCAGTACGTTGCTGCTCACCCAGGCGAAGTTTGCCCAGCCAAGTGGAAAGAAGGCGAGGCCACTCTGGCGCCGTCCCTGGACCTGGTCGGCAAGATCTAAGTCTGTGACACGCAACTCAGGGCGGTACGCCGCACCTTCTTAAGTACGCTGCACCGCCCAATAAAAATGCCCGGGCGAGATTCGCTCGGGCTTTTTTTCGCCTCAAATAAAGGAAATCGCCCGTATGTTGGACGCCAATCTTAAAGCCCAGTTGAAATCGTACCTGGAACGGGTCACCCAGCCGATCGAGATCGTTGCCTCCCTCGACGACGGTGCGAAATCCCGTGAAATGCTGGAACTGCTGAAAGACGTTGCCAGTCTTTCGAGCCAAATTACCTTGATCGACAGCGGTGACGATACACGCAAGCCATCGTTCTCGATCAACCGCCCGGGCGCCGACATCAGTCTGCGTTTCGCCGGCATCCCGATGGGCCACGAGTTCACCTCGCTGGTGCTGGCCCTGCTGCAAGTCGGCGGCCACCCATCGAAAGCCAGTGTTGAAGTGATCGAGCAGATCCGCTCGCTCAAAGGCCAGTTCAGCTTCGAGACGTATTTCTCGCTGTCCTGCCAGAACTGCCCGGACGTGGTCCAGGCGCTGAACCTGATGGCCGTGCTCAACCCGAACATCCGCCACGTCGCCATCGACGGCGCGTTGTTCCAGGACGAAGTCAACGATCGCAAGATCATGGCCGTGCCGAGCATCTACCTCAACGGTGAGAACTTTGGTCAAGGCCGCATGGGTCTGGAAGAAATCCTCGCCAAACTCGACACCGGCGCGATCGAGCGCCAGGCTGAGAAAATCAGCGCCAAAGAGGCCTTTGATGTGTTGGTCGTCGGTGGTGGCCCGGCCGGTGCGTCGGCAGCGATTTACGCTGCACGTAAAGGTATCCGCACTGGCGTCGCCGCTGAGCGTTTCGGCGGGCAGGTGCTCGACACCATGGCCATCGAGAACTTCATTTCCGTACAGGAAACCGAAGGGCCGAAACTGGCCACGGCGCTGGAAGAACACGTCAAACAGTACGACGTCGACATCATGAACCTGCAACGCGCCGACAAGTTGATCCCGGGCAAAAACGGCGAGCTGCACGAAGTCCGTTTCGCCAGCGGCGCGACCCTCAAAGCCAAGAGCGTGATTCTCGCGACCGGTGCGCGCTGGCGTGAAATGAACGTGCCGGGCGAGCAGGAATACCGCAACAAAGGCGTGGCATACTGCCCGCACTGTGACGGTCCGCTGTTCAAAGGCAAGCGCGTGGCGGTGATCGGCGGCGGTAACTCCGGCGTTGAAGCGGCCATCGATCTGGCCGGCATTGTCTCGCACGTCACGCTGCTGGAGTTCGACGTACAGCTGCGCGCCGACGCCGTATTGCAGCGCAAACTGCACAGCCTGCCGAACGTCACGGTGATCACCAGTGCGCAAACCACTGAAGTCACCGGCAATGGCGAGAAGGTCAACGGCCTGCGCTACAAGGATCGCAACACCGATGAGTTGCGTACTGTCGAGCTGGAAGGGATCTTCGTGCAGATCGGTTTGCTGCCGAATACTGACTGGCTGAAGGGCACCATCGAGTTGTCGCCGCGTGGCGAGATCATCGTCGACAACCGGGGTGAAACGTCGATTCCGGGCATCTTCGCTGCCGGCGACGTGACCACCGTGCCGTACAAGCAGATCGTGATCGCGGTGGGCGAGGGCGCCAAGGCTTCGTTGAGTGCTTTCGATCACCTGATCCGCACTTCGGCTCCGGCGTAAGCGTCCAGCCAGAAATGAAAAAACCCGTGAGCGATCACGGGTTTTTTATTGCATCTGAAAAGCTGCCCCTCACCCCAGCCCTCTCCCGAAGGAGAGGGAGCCGACCGAGGTGTCTGGCGCTGTCCGTCGACCTGAAAGATCCAGTCGATTATGGATTCAACGCCAATCGTTCAAGTCGGCGTAATTCTCCAATATCCCCCAATCAGTTCCCTCTCCCTATGGGAGAGGGTTAGGGTGAGGGGCTTTTCAGTCTTTACAGCGGCGCAGGCTGAATGATCTCGACCCAGTAACCATCCGGATCCTTGATGAAAGCCAGGCTCTTCATGCGGCCATCGGTCAGGCGCTTCTGGAAGTCGCAGCCCAACTCTTCAAAGCGCGCACAGGCCGCGACGATATCCGGCACCGAAATGCAGATATGACCAAAACCACGCGGGTCGGTATTGCCGTTGTGATAGGCAAAATCCGCATCGTTTTCGGTGCCGTGGTTATGGGTCAATTCGAGAATGCCCGGGATCGATTTCATCCACTCAGTGCGGGCAGCCGCGTCGGCCGGGATCTGCGCTTTGTCGACCAGTGCGAGGAAGTACAGGCTGAACTCGGCTTCCGGGAAATCGCGTTTCTCCACCAGCGAGAAGCCCAGGACGCGGGTGTAGAAGTCCAGGGATTTGGTGATGTCTTTGACGCGCAACATGGTGTGGTTGAAAACGAAGTTGCGGGTTGCGCTGTCTGGGGTGGCGGTGACGCCGGGGAACGTATTGAGTTCGTGCAGGCTCATGGGCCCTCCAATAACTATGGGCGAGTGAATGGACGCAATGATACGCATGCCTGTCGGCATCGCCAAATGAAAGGGCAGGCTTGCCCTGCGTGCGGGCGAGCCTCAGACTTTACGGCTCAATCTGCGAGTGCGTCCGGCAATGATCCGACTGTTCAAATCCGTGTTTGTTTTTTTTGTGTTGTCGCTTGTGGCGGTCAGCGCGTCAGCGGACGAACCAAGCATTACCTGGCCAGCCGGTTGGCAAGTCGAGGCGCTGCCCGAGGCAGCTGCACAGGTTTCCCGTCAGCGCGCGGTCAAGAATGACGCCGATGGCAATCAGGTGATGGTCATGGAATTGACCATGACTCATGTCGAAGCAGGGCATCAGGTCAATTTGCAGGGCGTGCTGCTGGAGATGCGCAAGTCGATACAGAAGGACTTTTTCCAGAGCGGTTACCAAAGCGTCTGCAACAAAGTGCATCCGGCGACGCTGGGTACTTTGCCGGCACTGGAAACCACTTGCACCATCACCGAAAACGGTCGGCATGTGTTGTCGCAAACCCTAGTGGCGGCAGTCGAGGCGGACAAGGCTTATGTTCTTTCCTACGCCGGGCAAGCTGAGATTTATAAGGCCAGCGCAGACGAGATAGTGGCGCTGAGAAACAGCTTGAAACTTTAAGGTGCTGTACTCTTCACGGAGAAGGTTAGATACCCGAACGGATTAAGCACAAAGTTTAATGGCGGCCTTGATCGCAACATCGCGCCGCAAAATGTTTAGCTTTATGACTCAGCAACGTTACAGAAAACCCGCAACTTGTTCGATGAAATTCATTTCATTTGTTAGATATTGTCAACAAAAAAGCCCTGCGTCATGCAGGGCTTTTTTGTTGGCGTTGGATTAACCGCGCAACCAGGAATCAACGGTGGCTGCACCGTATTGTTCCTTCCAGGCTTTCAGGCCACGGTGATTGCCGCCCTTGGTTTCGATCAGTTCACCGGTATGCGGATTCTGATAAACCTTGACCACGCGAGCGCGGCGGGTTTTAGGGGCTGCAGAGGTCTGCAAAGCGGATTTTGCCGGGTTCGGATCGAGGATGGCGACGATGTCCTTCAGGCCTTTGCCGTAGGTTTTCATCAGCCCCTGGAGCTTTTCTTCGAATTCGATTTCTTTCTTGAGCCCGGCATCGTTCTTCAGCGATTCCAGCTGTTTGAGCTGTTCCTGAAGGGCCTTTTCAGCTGCACGAAATTCAGCGAGTCTGGACAATATCTTTACTCCAATAGTGTGTTTGGCTGATACCAACCGCAAACAAAGCTAATAAGCCAAGAGCCTTGAAGCGACTCGGTGATAAATGGCTCCCCTGCCAATCTTGCTCAGGTTGAAAAAATTGTAGTAGTTAATGCGCCAAGAGTAAATCCTGATGTTGTCCTCATGTAACAACAGCGGTCTTTTGTATCAATTTGGTGCGCCTGTCCGGTACGCTCGTCTTAATCCGGCTTAGTTAATGGTGAGTTAATGCGCTGATGAATTCCGTAGCCGGCATCGGTTTGCCGAACAGATACCCTTGCAGGAAGTTGACGTGATGTGCGGTCAGATAATCGGCTTGCGCCTGAGTTTCGACACCTTCGGCAACAATACCCAGATCAAGCTTGGCCGACAGGTCGATAATGGTATCGAGAATGTGTCGGGACAACGCATCGACGCCGATCATGGCGACGAAACTCTGATCGATCTTGAGGAAATCCACATTGAATTTGCGCAAGTAGCCCAGGCTTGAGTGGCCGGTGCCGAAGTCGTCAATCGCGATCTTCACGCCCAGCGCGTGCAGTTGCTCGAATAGCTGGCGAGTGATGTCGGTCGGCTCGATCAATTCGCGCTCGGTCAACTCCAGCACCAGGTTGATGCTGTCGGCGGCGAACGCGGCGAGAAACGTTCGACAATCCTCCACCAGTTCCAGGTCTTTGCAATGGCTCGCGGTGATATTGATGCCGATATGAAATGGCGCGGTGAACGTTGCTGATAGCGGCCCCAGCAGCGCGGCAGTTTGTTGCATCAGGACGCGGGTCATCGGCACGATCAATCCCGAATGCTCGGCGAATGGAATAAACAGATCCGGACGTACCAGGCCTTCTTTCGGGTGAGTCCAGCGCATCAACACTTCAGCTCCCGACCATGCCTTGCTGTCGCCATGCACCACGGGCTGGAAGTAGGGAATGAACTCGCCAGCCTCGAGCGCGCGGAGCATTTCGTGGCTCGGTGAAGTGGAGCGCTTCTGCAGGACATGGCCGATGGCCCCCGACACCACGCCAAAAAAAATCAGCAGACTGAACAGCGGCGGATATTCATCGACCATGTAGCGCCAGGTTTCGCCCTCGGGAAACCCGGCAGAAACACTGAACGCATAACGGGAGGAGGCTAGGGTGTTTTGCGCTATCGGCAGCGTGGGGAGGGTACCGGTCTGGACTTTGCCGTCGCCCGATAGCCAGTTATCGCCCACTTGCAGCACCAGCAACATGTGCCGGCCGATCAAACGCAACATGTTGCTTAGATGGTAACCGTCCAGTGTCGTCAATGCGCCGCCGCGACCTTCGCTGAGCCGATAAACCAGCAGCGCGGTGTTGGGGGTGACCGGATTGCCGTTCATCAGCCACAACTTGCCCTGGTTGTAGTCGCCCGCGTTGACGGCTTCCTTGAAGTCGCCAAACAAAGAGCTGCAATAAAGGTTGTCGTCCCACACCAGATTGGTCGAGCGCACGAACGGGCGGCGGGTTACTTGCTCGCGCAAGGCGAGTTTGACGTTTTCGCAATTCTGACCGGCCAATGGCAGCAATTCGCGCGCCGCTTGCGCGGTGTTGTCGAGCATCAACTCGAACTGGTGCAGCGCCTCTTCGGCGGTCTGTTGTGAGCCTTGCTCCAGCGTGCGTCCGGCCTGCATGTAAAGAATGGCGCTGCCCAGCAGCACCGGAAGCAAACCGCTGAACAGCGTGACGGCGATGCGGGTGCTGCGTTTGCGGCGGGGTCTGACGGTCAACGGCATGGGCGCATCCTGTTGCGGGGGAGTGGGACTCTCGAACGCAGGCCGGATAACGGCGCGCCGCTGAAAAGCATAGTGCAACAAAGCCCTTGCGCCGGGCGCCAAAAAGCGGATTTTATAGGGAGGGCAGACAAGCCTATTTACGCTGTGTAGAATCGGGTTACGCATACAATAATAATCGTCTTCTGGCAGCAGAAGCCTCGCCCGCAAGAGCCTTGGGTCGACAATGAAGATATTCGGGTTTCAACTGATCTACGGTGACTTCCTCGCCCGCAGTGTGCGTGGCATCTCCTGTGCGCCACCCACCGACCTCGCATGACTGACAAATAACCCTGGTTAATTGATAAGAAATGATGAGGCGCCACCATGGCAGATTTATACGAAAACCCAATGGGCCTGATGGGCTTTGAATTCATTGAGCTCGCATCGCCGGTGCCGGGCACCCTGGAGCCGATCTTCGAGATCATGGGCTTCACCAAAGTCGCGACCCACCGCTCCAAGAACGTGCACCTGTACCGTCAAGGCGCAATCAACCTGATCCTCAACAACGAACCGAACAGCGTGGCGTCGTACTTCGCCGCCGAACACGGCCCATCCGTGTGCGGCATGGCGTTCCGCGTCAAGGATTCGCAAAAAGCCTACAACCGCGCACTGGAACTCGGCGCTCAGCCGATCCATATCGAAACCGGTCCGATGGAGCTGAACCTGCCGGCGATCAAAGGCATTGGCGGCGCGCCGCTGTACCTGATCGACCGCTTCGGCGAAGGCAGCTCGATCTATGACATCGACTTCGTGTTCCTCGAAGGCGTTGATCGCAACCCGGTCGGTGCCGGCCTGAAGATCATCGACCACCTGACCCACAACGTCTATCGCGGTCGCATGGCCTACTGGGCGAACTTCTACGAGAAGCTGTTCAACTTCCGCGAGATCCGTTACTTCGACATCAAGGGCGAGTACACCGGCCTGACCTCGAAAGCGATGACCGCACCGGACGGCATGATCCGCATCCCGTTGAACGAAGAGTCGTCCAAAGGCGCTGGCCAGATAGAAGAGTTCCTGATGCAGTTCAACGGTGAGGGCATCCAGCACGTTGCGTTCCTCACCGATGACCTGATCAAGACCTGGGATCAGTTAAAGAAGATCGGCATGCGTTTCATGACCGCGCCGCCAGATACTTACTACGAAATGCTCGAAGGTCGCCTGCCGAACCACGGCGAGCCGGTTGATCAGCTGCAATCGCGCGGCATCCTGCTCGACGGCGCCTCGGAGCAGGGCGATAAGCGCCTGCTCCTGCAGATCTTTTCGGAAACCCTGATGGGCCCGGTGTTCTTCGAATTCATCCAGCGCAAAGGCGATGATGGTTTCGGCGAAGGCAACTTCAAGGCCCTGTTCGAGTCGATCGAGCGCGATCAGGTGCGTCGTGGTGTGCTTGCCACTGAGTAATCCGCCACTGAAATGAAAAAATCCCGGCCTGCTGAAATGCAGAGTCGGGATTTTTTTTGTAGATCAAAAGATCGCAGCCTTCGGCAGCTCCTACAGGAAAAACGCATTCCAAATGTAGGAGCTGCTGAAGGCTGCGATCTTTCGCTTTTAAGGACGGCGTTGGCGCATCAGGTGTTTGAAGCCTTCGAAGACCAGCACCACAACGGCCAGCCAGATCGGAATATACGTCAGCCACTCCCCGGACTTGATGCTCTCACCGAGCAACAACGCCACACCGAGCAACAGCACCGGCTCAACATAACTCAACAAGCCAAACAGACTGAACGGCAGCAAGCGGCTGGCAATGATGTACACCACCAGTGCCGACGCACTGATCAATCCCAGCAACGGAATCAGCCACATCAGCCCCGGGTACTGATCGAACACGCCGAAGCCTTGCTCGCCACCCTGCACAAACCAGTACGCCACCGGCAGCATCAGGGTCATGTCGACCCACAAGCCACCCAGGTTGTCAGTCTTGAGGTATTTGCGCAGCACGAAGTACAGCGGATAGCCGACCACCACCACCAGTGTTGCCCAGGAAAATCCGCCGACTTGATACAGCTCGTTCAAAACGCCCAGGGTGGCGAAGAACACCGCGATCTTTTGCAAATAAGACAGGCTCTCGCCGTAGGCAATCCGTCCGGTCAGCACCATCGCCAGTGGCAACAGAAAGTAGCCCAGCGACACGTCGAGGCTGTAGCCATTGAGCGGCGCCCACATGAACAGCCACAGTTGCACGCCGAGCAGGGCAGAGGAGACGAGCAGGCCGGCGATCAATTTCGGCTTTGCCGCCATCAACCGCACCAGCTCCAGCACCCGCCGCCATTCCCCGGACACCAGCATGAACACGGTCATGCACGGCACCGTCAGGAGCATCCTCCAGCCAAAGATCTCCACGCCGCTCAACGGTGTGAGCAACGAGGTGTAGTAATACATGACGGCAAACAGCACCGAGGCCGAAACCGATAGAGCGATACCTTTAGACAAACTGTCCTCGCGGGTTGATGGTCAAACGGGGCGCGAAGGATACGTGGTTTTTGTGCTGAATATTGGGCAGATGCTCAATATTCTTCACACATATACCGTCTAGGCGTTGCCGCAGGCTGCGATCTTTTGGTCTTGCCTTTAAAAAGTCGAAGATCGTAGCCTGCGGCCATTCCTCCACAAGCGTAGTCAGTGCCAGGAAAACATCACTGAGCAACCTTCAACGGATTACCGAAGCGCTTGAGGTACATCTCGCCGAACTTGTAAGAGGCGTAATCGGTGACGTGACCAATATCACGATAGACCGGCAAGCCATCGACGGTGGTCATACACGCGTCGTCTTTGCATTGCACGATTTTCGGGTCAATGACGATCAAGCCGGGATATTCAGCCTTCAGGTCATTGAAGAGTTTTTCCAGCACCGGCTCTTTGGCACCTGACCATGGCGCTGTGGCGCAGAGACTGCTTTGCTCGGCACTGCCCATCAAGCCGCGCAACTTGACCTGTTGCAGCAGGCAGGTGTTGATCCCGGCAGGCATGGGCAGCGTGTTTTCCAGAAGGACCGGCGTAGCGCCTGACTCGACAATCTTGTCCAGCGCCTTGCGGATCGCGGTGCCGAGGCGTTGTTGCGACAGTTCCGGGCTGCGCGGGTCGTCCCGTCTGGTGACGATGTCGTCGTCGAGATAGGCCTCCCAGAACTGACCCACGATCACATACTTGAAATGCTGCTTCGCAATCATCTCGTAATAGCGTTGAGTGGCGTTATGGCATTTTTGATACAGCCCGTTCGTGTATTTACTCTCGTCATAGAGGTAGATCCCGGGCAAGGCCAGGCACGCCGGGTAACCCTGTGTGAGGACGGCAAGGTTGGCATCCCTGGCCAGTGTTTCAACGAAACCCCAGTAATGATTCGAAAACGAATCGCCCATCAGCAATATTTGCGGCGCGGCCTGCACGGCGCCTGATATGCAGCCAGGATCGGCGCCATCGCTGACGCCCAGGCATCCTTCCCGATTGGCTGGAACAGAGGCTTTCAAGCCATTGAACACCTCGTTATAGCCTTGGTTGAAACGGTCGGGCCAGCCTTCATGTCTGACGCTGGCAGCGTGGAGCAGCGACAGACCGATAGCCGGTACGATCATTAGCACGGCCAGCGTTTTGGCAAAGCCGAGCCTGGCCTTTCGAAACCGGTTTTCGACCAGCACATAGCAGAGCCAGGCCAGGACGAACGTCGAAACAAAGTAAAAGATGATCATCGGCGGGGTGAGGGCGATGCCCATGTAACTCATCACCGCCAGGATCGGCCAGTGCCACAAATACAAGGAGTACGAGAGCGTGCCGATAAACACCAGCGGTTTGAAGGCCAGCAGTTTCGAGGTGATGCTTGCATCACCAATACCCTGGAACAGCAACGCTGCAGTGGCCAGGCACACGGCAATGGCGTGGTACTGCGGGAAGCCCGGCAGGATATCGTCGAGGGTGGCGCAATAGATAATCGTGACAAGCGCAAGTGCACAGACCAGAGAGGCGCTCAGGCGATTGAGCCTGAACTTGCCTGTGCCGAAGATGACTGCGCAGGAGCCAATCATCAATTCGAAAATTCGCGCGGTGAAGAAGTAGTAATTTTTTTCTGGATTGGTGTAAGACAGGTACAGCGCGAGCGCCATTGCCGCCAGGGTCAAACCGAGCACCGCCGCTTTGAAAACGCTTTTTGCCAGATAGCGGTTAAACAACCAGAGGCCCAGCGGCAGGGCCAGATACCACTGCCATTCGATGGCCAGTGACCAGGTGTGCAGCAGTGGCAGGCTCGCCGTATCCGGCGTGGCGTAACCCGTTGTCACTTTGGAAAAGTATTGGTTGGAGATGATTAACGACGTGTACTTTTCGCTTTTGAGAAAATCGACATAGTCATCGGGCAAATACAGCAGCGTGCTGACTATCAGCGTAACGACCAGCAACGCAATCACGGCCGGTTGCAAGCGCCAGATTCGACGCGTGTAGAACCCCGAGAAAGTGAACGTGCCGTTGTTCAGCGATTTCATGATGATCGCGGTCGTCAGATAACCCGAGATCACGAAGAAGATATCGACGCCAATAAAACCGGACGGAAAAAGCGCCAGACCGCCGTGAAAAATCAATACCAACAACACCGCGATTGCGCGCAGTCCGTCAATATCCGCACGGTATTCAATCGATGGTTTGCGCTTGCCGGTAGTCGCGTTTGCTTGCGAGGAAGAGGGATCGCGCAGCTTATCGCCTGGCAGTTTGAACAGCAGACTGCGCAAAAGCTTGCTGGAAACCGCAACGGGGCGATTGGGCATTTATCAGTCCTTGGTTATTTCTGAACGATCAATCAACTCATTCCGTTTGATCGCGCTTTGATCCGCTGAAAAAACAGCCGAGGGTGTCGGCTGTCGAAGAGAGGCGGGCAAACTCAAGCCTGGTGCGGTTTACGCCCCGACACAAAATGACTCACATCGTTGAATCCAGGTGTCGATGAGTGCCCTGGCGTGACCAGCGAATCGATAAATGCCTCATCTTCAGCGGTGATCTTCACGGTCTGCGCCTTGGTGTACGCATCCCATTGCTGCTCCGTCCGCGGTCCGACGATCGCCGACGTCACAGCACTGTTGTTCAACACCCAAGCGATCGCAAACTCCACAATTGCGACGCCGCGCTGCTCGGTGTACTGCTGAATCTGTTGGGCAATACGCAGCGACTCGACGCGCCATTCGGTTTCCAGAATGCGCTTGTCCTGACGTCCGGCGCGGCTGTTGGCGTCCGGTTTGGCGTCCGGTGCGTATTTGCCGCTCAGCACGCCCCGGGCCAGCGGGCTGTAAGGCACCACGCCAAGGCCATAGCTTTGCGCTGCTGTGATCTGCTCGGTCTCGGCCTGACGGTTAACGATGTTGTACAGCGGCTGGCTGATCACCGGGCGGTCAACACCGAGTTTATCGGCGATACGAATCACCTCGGCGATCCGCCAGCCGCGATAGTTGGACAACCCCCAGTAGCGAATCTTGCCCTGACGGATCAGATCGCCAATCGCCGACACGCTGACTTCAAGCGGTGTGTTGTGGTCTTCACGGTGCAGGTAATAAATGTCGAGATAGTCGGTGCCGAGCCGAGTCAGGCTGGCATCGATGCCATTGAAGATATGTTTGCGGCTCAAGCCGCTGCGGTTTGGCACGCCGTCCACCGGGCCGAAACCGACCTTGGTCGCCAGCACCCATTCATGCCGATGCCGGGCAATTGCTTCACCGACGATCTCTTCGGAGCGGCCGTTGGTGTAGACATCGGCGGTGTCGATGAAATTGATCCCCTGATCCCAGGCTTTGTCGATGATGCGCAGCGAATCCTCTGCGCTGGTCTGCTCGCCAAACATCATCGTGCCGAGGGTGAGGGTGGACACCTGTAACCCTGAGTGCCCGAGAGTGCGAAAGCTCATGCCGAAATCCTTTTGTCGGTGGGAAAGCCCTAATCAAATACCAGAAGCGCGTGACGCGGCAAAGTGAATTATTAGCTCAATACAGCCCTCACCCTAACCCTCTCCCAAGGGGAGAAGGGACTGACCGAGGTGTTTGAGCGAGGTACACCGACGTGCAATACCGAGTCGAACTCGGATCCTGAATAGCCCGGCAATCGGCTCCCTTTCCCCCTCGCCCCCCTGGGGGAGAGGGCTGGGGTGAGGGGGAAAAGGATCTACAGAACACCACAAACTCCAAGCCGAACCCCCAATAAAAAACGACCCTGAAAAGGGCCGTTCTTCCGTGCATCAAAAACTCAAGCCCGCAACGTCCGCGTCATGCGCAACGCCAGCAGACTCCCGCCCACAATCACACCCGCCAACAGATACAACGCCGCATCGGTCGAACCGGTGCTGTCCTTTACCCAACCCACCAGGTACGGACTGAGGAACCCGGCCATCTGCCCCATCGAGTTGATCAACGCCAGACCACCGGCCGCAGCCCCGGCGCTCAACATGGCTGTCGGCACTGGCCAGAACATCGGCAGGCCGGTCAGCGCGCCCATGGTGGCGATGGTCAAACCCAGAATCGCAATGGCCGGGTTGGCCGCGAAATTCACCGCAATCACCAGACCGATCGCGCCCATCAGCATCGGCACCACCAAATGCCAGCGGCGTTCTTTGCGCAGGTCCGCCGAGCGCCCGACCACCAGCATGAACACCGCCGCCAGCAGATACGGAATCGCACTCAGCCAACCGATCACCAGGTTATCGCTGAAGCCAAGGTTCTTGATGATCGACGGCAGCCAGAAGTTGATCGCGTACACGCCGCTCTGGATGCAGAAGTAGATCAGGCCAAACGCCCAGATCGCCGGGTTCTTGAACACCGCCAGCAGCGAGTCGGAGGTGGTTTTCGGTTTGTTCGCCAAATCTTCGGCCTGATCCGCTTCCAGCACTGCACGCTCATGCGGGCTCAGCCACTTGGCGTTGGCGAAGCTGTCGCTCAGCAGGAAATAGGCGAGGGCGCCGAGGATGACGGTAGGAATGCCTTGCAGCAGAAACATCCACTGCCAGCCGGCCAGACCGCCCTGGCCCGCAGCAAAGTGATTGAGGATCCAGCCCGAGAAAGGGCTACCGAGCAAACCGGACACCGGGATCGCCGACATGAACAGCGCCATGATCCGCCCACGGCGGAAGGTCGGGAACCACTGCGAGAGGTACAAAACAACGCCCGGGAAGAACCCGGCTTCAGCCGCACCGGTGAACAGCCGCAGGGTGTAGAACTCGGTCGGGGTGGTGACGAACAACAGGCAGGTCGACAGCGTGCCCCAAGTGATCATCATCACCGCGATCCAGCGCCGTGGGCCGAATTTGGTCAACGCCAGATTGCTCGGCACGCCGCACAGCACGTAGCCGATGAAGAAGATACCGGCACCGAGGCCGTACACGGTTTCGCTGAATTTCAGGGCATCAAGCATCTGCAATTTGGCAAATCCAACGTTGACCCGGTCGAGGTAGTTGAACAAGTAGCAGATGAAAATGAAGGGGATCAAACGCAGGGTGATGCGTTTATAAACGGCGTTTTTACCGTCATCGATGGTCTGGGTAGCTGCGGCGCTCTGCGACATAGCGGCTCTCTCTTTATTATGATTTTTTGCGATGCAAAGGTTAACGTTGATCGCCCCGAGAGTCTCGGCCACCTTTGGCTGGATTGTCTTTGTGCCTGCGCACAGGGTTTGCCGTCAGACCCTGTGCGGGTGAACAACCGCCAGTGCCATAAATCAAGGATTGCCGCCGCTATGTTTGAACTCGATCACGACCTCGCCCAGGATATCGTCGACCGGGCCATGGCCATTTTGCCCTACAACGTCAACGTCATGGACAGCCAGGGGCTGATCCTCGGCAGCGGTGAACCGGAGCGCATCAACACCCGTCACGAAGGCGCGCAACTGGTGTTGGCCAACGGTCGCGTGGTCGAGATCGACGCGCAGACCGCCGTGCATTTGAAGGGCGTGCAACCGGGGATCAACCTGCCGCTGTTGCTCGATCAGCGCTTGATCGGAGTACTTGGCATCACTGGCGAACCGGAGCAGTTGCGCACTTACGCCGAACTGGTGCGCATGACCGCCGAAATGCTCGTTGGCCAGCGCAATCAGCAGGCCGAGCAGCAATGGCGGCGCCAGCGTTGTGATGATTTGCTGGCGCTGCTGCTGAGCGAGGCGGGGGATTCGCCGCGTCTGGTCGATGAGGCGCAGCAACTTGGCCTCAAACCGCAATTGACGCGGGTGCCGTATCTGTTCGAGCTGGGTCTTGAGCATGGGCCGGGGCAAACCGTTGAGGCGTTGAGTGCCTGGCTGACGTCGCGTTATCCCGATAGCTGGTGCGTGAGTTCGGCGAAGTCGTCACTGCTGTGGTGTCGGCCGGCGAGTCAAAACGTCGAGCATGATCGCTTGCTGGAAAAACTCGACGGCCTCGGCTGGAAGATTCTGCGCATTGCCGTGGGCGGGCAGGCCGATGGACTCGCCGGGCTGCGCCGTTGTTATCGCCGCGTGGGCGACTTGCTCGCCTATGGTCGCGAAGTGTTGCCGCATTCGCGATTGCTGACGCTGAACCGCTATCGATTGCCAGTGATGTTGTGGCGGCATCGTAACGATGATGCACTGGACGAATTGCTCAAACCGTTGCGCAAGGTGATCGCTAAGGACGGCAACGGCCAGTTGCTGGCGACGTTGCGCAGTTGGTGTGAGCACGATGGCCAGAGTCAGGCCTGCGCCGATGCCTTGGGCATTCATCGCAACAGTTTGCGTTATCGGATGGAGCGGATTGCCGAGTTGAGTGGGGTTGATCCGCTGCGGCTCGATGGGATGCTGGCGCTGTATCTTGGGGTGCAGCTGTTACCCCAGACAGATCTGTCGGCGTGAGGTGATTTTGAGGCCGCCACTTTCCCTGTCTTTGTGAAAATGAACAATAAACGCCCCCGCCACTTGTGCAGCGGACAGGCGTCAAGGCGCAGGCCGACTGGCAGCATGAGGGGCATTGCAACCGGAGAATTCCCATGAAGATTGTCATCGCCCCCGACTCGTTCAAGGACAGCCTCAGTGCCCAAGGCGTCGCCGAAGCCATTGCCCTCGGCCTGGCCCAGATCTGGCCGCAGGCAACGATGATCAAATGCCCGATGGCTGATGGCGGCGAAGGCACGGTCGAATCGATTCTGGCTGCCTGCGAAGGCGAACTGCGCCGTACCCGCGTGCGTGGCCCGCTGGGCACAGCCGTCGACGCCGCGTGGGGCTGGTTGCCGCACAACCACACGGCAATTATCGAAATGGCCGAGGCCAGTGGCTTGCAATTGGTACCGCTGGGGCAACGCGATGCCTGCATCAGCAGCACCTTCGGTACCGGCGAACTGATTCGCGCAGCGCTGGATGCCGGCGCGCAACGGGTGATTCTGGCGATTGGCGGCAGTGCCACCAACGATGGTGGCGCCGGGGCGATGCAGGCGCTGGGCGTGAAGTTGCTCGATGCACAGAATCAAGCGTTGGTGGCCGGTGGCTTGGCCCTGGCGCAACTGGCACGCTTGGACTTGAGCGAACTCGACCCGCGGCTGGCGCAGGTGCGTTTCGATATCGCCGCTGATGTGAACAATCCGCTGTGTGGCCCACACGGTGCCTCGGCGATTTTCGGTCCGCAGAAAGGTGCATCGCCGGCGCAAGTGCAGCAACTCGATCAGGCGTTGGGCCACTTCGCCGAACTGTGTGCACAAGCGTTGGGCAAAGACGTCCGCGATGAACCGGGTAGCGGTGCGGCGGGCGGTTTGGGGTTTGCGGCGAAGGCTTTTCTCGGCGCGCAGTTTCAAGCCGGGGTGGAAGTGGTCGCCGAACTGGTTGGCCTTGCCGAAGCGGTCAAAGGCGCTGATCTGGTGATCACCGGAGAAGGGCGATTCGATGCGCAGACCTTGCGCGGCAAGACCCCGTTCGGTGTTGCGCGGATTGCCAGGCAGCACGACGTCCCGGTCATTGTCATCGCCGGGACGTTGGGCGAGGGTTATCAAGAACTTTACGAACACGGTATCGATGCGGCATTTGCCGTGACCAGCGGCCCGATGACACTGGAACACGCCTGTGCCGAAGCACCGCGTCTGTTGCGTGAACGCGCCACCGACATCGCCCGCGTCTGGCAGCTTGCCGCCAAACGCTGAGCCAGATCGGGATCTACCCCTGAAGGAGCTGCCGCAGGCTGCGATCTTTTGATTTTGCTTTTAAAAGCTCAAATCAAAAGATCGTCCGATCGCGGCCCGAGCCTTCGGCGGCTCCTACACCAAGCGATCAACAGTGTTTCATTGTTGTAACACCCGGAAAAATAGTTGCTATTGACCCGCAATCTTCCTAAAGCCTGGCCGATACAGCTAACAGGCGCGCACATAACTTCCTAAAACAGTGACGCCGGACTGAACCCGCCCCCTCGGGCCAGTGATGACGCATGGACGCTCGTAGTTTCTATCTTTCGAGAGCTCAACTATGTCCCTGCGTAATCTGAATATCGCGCCCCGTGCCTTTCTCGGTTTTGCCTTTATCGCCTTGCTGGTGATCGTACTCGGTGTGTTCGCCGTCAATCGCATGTCGATCATCCGTCAGGCTTCGATCGATATGGACTCGACGCAATTGCCCAGTGTCACCCACCTCAGTGCGGTAACGGAAAACGTCCTGCGCATGCGCATCCTGTCGTTCCGTGTACTGGTCAATCGCGAGCCGGCCAGCCTGCAAGAGGCGCAAACGCGCATTGCCGTGCTGGTCGACAAGGTGCGCAAGGCTCAGGCCAGCTATGCCGCGCTGCCGGCAGGCCCTGAAGAACGTGAAATCTACCAGACCTTCTCAACCACCCTGGACAACTACCTGCAAGCGCAGAGTCAGATGATTGAGCTGTCGCGTCAGGACAAACTCGACGAGATGCGCACCCTGATCAACACGCGGATCAAGGAGGGTACTGACCAGATGGGCGAGCAGCTCAACAAGCTGATTGCAATCAACACGACCGATGCGAAAACGGCGGCCACCAAGGCTGGTGAACACTACGACAGCGCCGTGACCGGGATCATCATCGTTGCCGTGATCGCAGCGCTGGCCACCGTGCTACTGGCCTGGCTGCTGACCCGCAGCATCGTCACCCCGCTGAACCGTGCCGTACTGGCCGCACAAACCATTGCCGACGGCAACCTGAGCAAAACCATCGAAGTCGACGGCAAGGACGAAGCGACGCAGTTGCTGCAGGCGCTCGCCACCATGCAGAGCAACCTGCGCAAAACCATCGAACAGATCGCCGGTTCCGCCACACAACTGGGCGCCGCTGCCGAGGAGCTCAGCGCGGTGACCGAAGAAGCCTCCCGTGGCCTGCAGCAGCAGAACAACGAAATCGAACAAGCCGCCACCGCCGTAAACGAGATGACCGCCGCTGTCGAAGAAGTGGCGCGCAACGCCGTGTCGACCTCCGAAGCCTCGAACCAGTCGACCCACGCCGCCCGCGAAGGTCGCGATCAAGTGGTGAAAACCGTCGACGCGATCCAGACCATGACCCACGACGTGCAGAACACCGCGCAGATGATCGAAGGCCTGGCCGCGCAGGGCCGTGATATCGGCAAAGTGCTCGATGTGATCCGCGCCATCGCCGAACAGACCAACCTGCTGGCCCTCAACGCAGCGATCGAAGCCGCACGCGCCGGAGAGGCCGGGCGCGGTTTTGCCGTGGTCGCGGACGAGGTTCGGGCATTGGCTCATCGCACCGCGCAGTCGACCCAGGAAATCGAAAAAA
The DNA here is from genome assembly GCF_054790525.1 of Pseudomonas sp. Mb7. Lineage (NCBI taxonomy): Bacteria > Pseudomonadati > Pseudomonadota > Gammaproteobacteria > Pseudomonadales > Pseudomonadaceae > Pseudomonas > Pseudomonas sp. Mb7. The sequence goes on along the minus strand of NZ_CP186501.1, from coordinate 2,753,923 downwards.
TGGTCGCCGGCATCCAGAACGGCACCGGCGAAGCGGTGTCGTCGATGCAGCAAAGCAACCAGCGCACCCAGACCACCCTGGAAATGGCCCGCGCCGCTGGGGTTGCGCTGGAGCAGATCACCCAGTCGATCCATCAGATCAACGAACGCAATCTGGTGATCGCCAGCGCCTCGGAAGAGCAGGCGCAAGTCTCGCGCGAGGTCGACCGCAACCTGGTCAACATCCGCGATCTGGCTACGCAATCGGCCGCCGGGGCCAACCAGACCAGCGCCGCGACCCACGAACTGTCGCGACTGGCGGTGGATTTGAACGCCATGGTGGCGCGTTTCGTGATTTGAGATACGGTGAAGGCTGGAGACCGCGCAATCAGGAGACGTACATGCGCTATTCAGCCTTGACCCAACGAATCGCCGGGGAGGGAGCCGCTGCCTGGCAGATTCACGACCGAGCGCTGGAGCTGCGCGCCGAGGGTGTCGATATCTTGCTGCTGAGCGTGGGCGACCCGGATTTCGATACACCGCTGCCGATTGTCCACGGCGCGATCGACAGTTTGCTGGCGGGCGATACCCATTACTCCGAAGTGCGTGGTCGTCTGGCGCTGCGCAAGCTGATTGCCGACCGCCATCGTCGGCGTAGCGGGCAAGCGGTGGATGCCGACCACGTGATCGTCATGCCCGGCGCGCAATGCGCGGTGTATTCGGTGGCGCAATGTCTGCTTGATCCCGGCGATGAAGTGATCGTCGCCGAACCGATGTATGTCACCTACGAAGGCGTGTTTGGCGCGTGTGGCGCAACGGTGGTGCCGGTGCCGGTGCGTCCGGAAAACGGCTTTCGCGTCGACCCGGTGGATGTTGCCGCGCGTATCACCCCGAAAACCCGCGCCATGCTGCTCAACAGTCCGAACAACCCCAGCGGCGCAAGCCTGTCACTGCTGATCTGGCAAGAACTGGCGGCGCTGTGCATCCGCCATGACTTGTGGCTGATCAGCGACGAGGTCTACAGCGATTTGCTTTACGAAGGTCAGCACGTCAGCCCGGCGAGCCTGCCGGGCATGGCCGAGCGCACGGCGACGATCAACAGCCTGTCGAAATCCCACGCCATGACCGGCTGGCGCATCGGCTGGATGATCGGGCCGAAGTCGTTGGCCGAGCATTTGGTCAATTTGTCGCTGAGCATGTTGTTTGGCCTGCCGGATTTTGTGCAGAAAGCCGCAGAGATTGCGTTGCAGTCAGACCTGCCGGAAGTGACGCAAATGCGCGAGGAATATCGCCTGCGCCGGGACCTGGTGTGCGAGCGTTTGCACGGATGTCCGGGGTTGTACCCGATTCGCCCGGATGGCGGCATGTTTGTGATGGTTGATGTGCGCCAGACCGGTCTCGGCGCACAGGCGTTTGCCGAACGGTTGCTGGAGGGCTATGGGGTTTCGGTGCTGGCGGGTGAGGCGTTCGGACCGAGTGCGGCGGGGCATATTCGCATTGGTTTGGTGGTCGATCGGGTGAAACTCGCGGATGCCTGTGCGCGGATTGCGTTGTGTGCGGCGCAGCTGTTACAAGCCCGCAGTGCCTGACATTTCACAAATTGATCGTTCCCACGCTCCGCGTGGGAATGCCTCAAGGGACGCTCCGCGTTCCAGCTTCCAGAAGGGACGCAGAGCGTCCCGGGCTGCATTCCCACGCAGAGCATGGGAACGATCAGGTCTCAACCCTGCCAGGCCGATGGATTCACCAGATTCGCCGGCCTCTCTCCCTTCAACGCCGCCAACAGATTCTCCACCGCACACCGCGCCATCGCCTCCCGCGTCTCATACGTCGCCGAGCCCATGTGCGGCGTCGCCACCACATTATTGAGTTGCAACAACGGCGAATCGTGATTCAGCGGCTCACGCTCGAACACATCCAGCCCCGCCGCCCGAATCCGTTGATGACGCAGCGACTCGATCATCGCCGCCTCATCGACCACCTTGCCCCGCGAGATATTGATGAAGATGCTTTCCGGGCGCATCAGCGCGAACTGCTCGGCGCCGATCAAACCTTCGGTCTGCGCCGTCAGCGGCAAGGTCAGGCAAATGAAGTCGGCCTGCTTGAGCAGATCTTCGAGGCTGCGGTATTGCGCATCGAATCGCGCCTCGACCGCCGGTTTGCGCGACTGGCTGTGATAGATCACCGGCATACCGAATCCGAAATGTCCACGCTGCGCCAGCGCTTCGCCGATACGGCCCATGCCGATAATCCCCAATGTCTTGCCATGTACATCGGTGCCGAAATGCGCCGGGCCGATATTGCGGCTCCATTGGCCGCTGCGCACCATGTTCGCCAGTTCCACCACACGCCGGGCAGCGGCGAGGATCAGGGCGAAACCGGTGTCGGCGGTGGTTTCGGTGAGCACGTCCGGGGTGTTGCTCAGGAGAATCTTGCGCCGGGTCAGGTAATCGATGTCGTAGTTATCGACGCCGACCGAGACGCTGGCGATGGCTTCGAGTTGCGGCGCGAGATCGAGCAAGGCTGCGTCGAGTTTCAGGCTGGCGCCGAGTAAACCTTGGGCGCGGGGCAGGGCATCACGCAGTTGCATGAGGCCGTCGGCGTCGAGGCTGTTGATCAGCGTCACCTCACACTGCTCTTGCAGACGAGCCATCAGCGCGGGTGAAAGTTTCTTGTACAACACGACCTGTTTTTTCATGGCAAAAATCTCTTCAGGAGTGCGCCGGCACGGCTCGCGTGGCGACGGCTTTGGCGACGACGCGATCACTGGCGCCGGGCTTGAGAAAAATCGTTAACACCACCGACAGCAGCAACGCGCCGCTCATCAATAGGTACGAAGCGCCGGGCGAACCGGTGGAGCTGTTCAGGTAACCGACCAGATACGAGCCGCCGAACGAACCGAGCGCGCCCATGCTGTTAATCAGCGCCATGGCGCCACCGGCAACGTTGGCCGGGAGAATCTCCGGGACGATGGCAAAAAACGGCCCGTAAGGCGCGTACATGCACGCGCCGGCAATTACCAGTAGCGTGTACGACCACCAGAAGTGTTCTGCGCCCAGCGCGTAGGAGCCGTAAAACGCGATCGATGCGATCAGCAGTGGCGGCCAGACGAAGCGTTTGCGCTTTTGCAACTTGTCCGAACCCCACGACACCACAAGCATGCCGATCACCGCCGCCAGATACGGCAGCGCCGACAGCCAGCCGGCTTCGATCATGTCCATTTGCGCGCCGGCCTTGAGGATCGACGGCAGCCACAGCACAAAGCCGTAAACGCCGATGCTCCAGCAGAAAAACTGCAGCGCGAGAATGATCACCTTCGGCGAACGGAACGCCTCGGCGTAGTTCTTCACTGCTTTGATACCGACCTGTTCAGCAGCCAGTGCGCTTTCCAGATCCTGCTTTTCCTGCTCGTTGAGCCACTTGGCCTGCGCTGGACGATCATCGGCCAGACGCCACCAGATAAACGCCCAGAGTACCGCCGGCAGGCCCTCAATGATGAACATCCAGCGCCAGCTGAAATGCTGCACCAGATAACCCGAAACCACCGACATCCACAGCATCGTCACCGGGTTGCCAAGGATCAGAAAGGTATTGGCCCGTGAGCGTTCGGCACGGGTAAACCAATGGCACAGATACACCAGCATCGCCGGCATTACAGCGGCTTCGACCACGCCGAGCATGAAGCGGATGACGATCAGCCAATAGGCGTTGGAGACCACGCCGGTCAACGTGGCGAGGCCGCCCCAGAGAATCAGGCTGACGAAAATCAGTTTCTTCACGCTGTGTTTTTGCGCGTAGATCGCACCCGGCACCTGGAAGAAAAAGTAACCGAGGAAGAACAGCGCACCGAGCAGCGATGACAGGCCCGGGGTGATCATCAGGTCTTCGGCCATGCCCGATGCGGCGGCGAAGCCGTAGTTGGCGCGATCCAGATACGCCAGGCTGTAGGTGATGAACACGATAGGCATGATGTACCACCAGCGGCGGGTGGCGAGGGTTGCGGTTTTCATGGGTCTTGCTCCTGAGCTTGTTGTTTTTGTCGCAGCAGGTTCAATTGATCAGTTGTCTGTGACGGCCCCATCGCGAGCAGGCTCACTCCTACATTTGAAATGCGTTCCCTTGTAGGAGTGAGCCTGCTCGCGATCGGCGCCTTCGAATTCAGTGAGGAGTTCAGCCCGAGTTGGAAGGCCCTCCATATCCCCGCGACTCTGCACCGCCCGACTGCCAATCCAGTTCGCACGCTGCACCGCCTCGGCAAAACTCTGGTGCTCAAGCAGGGCACTGATCATCCCCACCGCAAAACCATCACCGGCACCGACCGTGTCGACGACATGCGCCACCGGCACACCGGCGACAAATCCCGATGCCAGATGCGTTCGGTAATAAGCGCCTTCCGGGCCAAGCTTGATCGCCACCGCTTCGGCACCTTGATCAAGATAAAACGCAGCAATGTCCGCCGGGTCTTCGAAACCGGTGAGCAAACGGCCTTCGCTCAACCCCGGCAGCACCCAATGGGCGAGAGCGGCGAGGCGGTTGATCTCGCCGATCATCTCGCGCTCGCTGGCCCACAGGCTCGGACGCAGATTGGGATCGAACGACACGCTGCGTCCGGCGTTGCGCATGCGTGTCATCAATTCAAAGGACATCTCCCGCGCCGAGGCCGAGAGCGCTGGAGGAATGCCAGTCGCATGAAGATGGCGAGCGCTCAGCAGATTGGTCGTAATCGACTGCGGCGACAAATGACTGGCCGCCGAACCGCGTCGGAAATACTCGACCTGCGGGTCGCTGCCATCGTCATTGCGCGATTTGAACTGGAAACCGGTCGGGTGCTGTTTGTCGACGTCGACGTGGCTGCAATCCAGACCTTCCTTGATCAAGGCTTCGACCACAAAGCGCCCGAGCGAATCGTCGCCGACCCGGCTCAGCCACGCGACGTTGAAACCCAGGCGCGACAGCCCGATCGCGACATTGCTGTCGGCCCCGGCGATGCGCTTGTGAAAGTGTTCGACTGCTGCCAGATCACCGGTCTGCTCGGCGACCAGCATCGCCATGGTTTCGCCGAACGAGAGAATATCGATCTCAGACATGAGCAGGCTCCAGACGCGATTGGCCGAGGCGGGCGAGGGCGGCGACGTGCTCGGTGGTCAGTTGCACCAGATCATCACCCTGCAACGGATATTCGGCGGCGCGCATAACGCCTTGGGCCATGTGCCGCAACAGTTGTTCCCACAGATGCAGGTCACTGACGGCCGGCGGCACCGCCACCAGTTTGCCGTCGGCGCGACGGGCCACGGCTTTGCAGTGCACATAGCCGACATGGCGGCCGAGCAGGCGGGCGGCGCTGGTGGCGGACTGGTCCTGCCACTGCCAGTTGCCAATGTCGAAAGTCATTTTGATCGGCAGATTGTGCTGCTCGACGGCGGCGAAGAAGCGCTGAAACGGTTCGATGCGTCCGCCGTGCAGAGTCTGGTCGTTTTCCACCAGCAGTTGCACTGAAGTGCGCTTCAGGCGTTCGGCCAAGGCTTGCAGATCGTCGGTGTCGGTGAAGTAGCCGAGGGAGACTTTCAGCCATTTCGAGCCGAACGCTTCGGCTTGTTGCAGTGCGGTGATCAACTCGGGATTGGGCTGCGCCTGACCGGCCAGCCACAGTTCGGTCGGTGAGGAATAGATGCTTAGCAAGCCCTGCGCCTGCGTGGCCTGCGCCAGCTGCGCAGGGTCTTCACGCGTCAGCAGTTCCTCGCGCCACTCAATGCGATTGGCCCCGGCGGCAGCCAGAACCTCGATGAAAGCATCCTGCCCGCGCTGGCGTACAAGCTCGGCGCCGTAGCTGGACAGGCTGATGGAAACGGCGGGTTTATTCATTGTTATTGACCTCTGAAACCGGTTTCATTTTTGTTCAAAAAAATATCAGGTGTTGCTGTGTTGTTCTCTCGGGCGCCTTCGCGAGCAGGTCAAGCACTACCAACCTCACGGGTTGACCCACGCTCAACCAGCACCGGCGCAAAATCCACCACCCGCGCCACCTCATCATCCCCACGCAACCGCTTGAGCAAACACTCAAACGCCCGCGCGCCAATCTCCTGCGTCGGCTGAGCCAGCGCGGTAATCCCGCTGCCCACCAACGGATACCAATCCAGATCGTCCAGGGCAATCAGCCCGACATCCTCGAACAACCGCACACCCATCTCCCGCAATGCCGTTGTGGCAGCAAGCGCCGCCACACCATTGGCGCAAAACAATGCTTTCGGGCCGTCGCCGGGAGTGTTTAAAAAGGTTTGAAGTTGCGTGCTCAGGTCATCGCCGGTTTCTAGCACCGCCCCGGCCAGGTTCGAGTGCAGCGCGATCTGCGCCTGAAAACTGCTGACCCGCTCGATCCGCGAGCTGGTGCCGTCATACGGTTCAGTCACCAGCACCAGATCCCGATATCCATGCTGCTCCAGATGCGTGATCGCCATCTCAACGGCTTGCGGGTTGTTCAGCCCGACCATGTCGCTGTCGAGCCCGTCGACCTTGCGATCCACCAGCACCAGCGGCATCTCGCGGCGCAGTTCATGCAGTTCGTCACGGTGATGGCCAAGGGTGTTCACGATCAGCCCTTCGATGTTGTACGAACGCAACAGCGCCAGGTGCTGGCGTTCCTGCTCGTCATCGCGGTCGGTGTTGCACACCACCAGGCTGTAGCCATGCGCACGGCAAGCGGTTTCCACCCCGTGCATTACGGCAATCGAATAAGGGTTACGGATATCGGCGACGAGCATACCGATCAGGCGTGTGCGCCCGCGCTTCAGCCCGCGAGCCATCTGGTTAGGTCGGTACCCGAGCTCGGCGATGGCGTGCTCGATGCGCAGAGCGATGGCATCGGAGAGCAGGGCGCGGTCATCGCCGATGAAGCGCGAGACACTGGCCTTGGACACGCCGGCGCGCTCGGCGACGTCGAGCATGGTTACACGGCTGCGTCGGGCGGTGGAGAAGACGTTCATGGTGGCAACTTTATTTTTGTTGGATGAGTTTTGTTAATCGTTGAAACCGGTTTCAGATAACACCAAATACTCCGCCTTCGTCAAGACACGCCTACTACCTGAAGACGTATGCAACCTGAAAATCCCGACAAGCGGTCACGTACCCTGTCAGATCTGACAGTAGGCGGAACTCATTTTGAAGCGCCTAATAAAAGTCATAGCGTTGCAAGCCGATTCAAGCAGGTACGTCAAATGAACGATCCAAAAACAACAAACCTAGCGGGGCGGCCTGGCACTGATCCAATCGGTGTATTTGATTACGACCCCCCGGTAGTTATTGAGGTCGATGCGAATGGAGTCATTCTTCCTATTGCCCATCAAAATGGCTTGACTGTAATAGTACCGAGATGGCCTTTTCCGGCGCCGGTTGGGTCATCGAATTTTCTTTATATTTATTTGGAGGGGGACGAGGTTTTTAATCAAAACTATCCGAGTCCACTAACCGAGCCAGATTATCGGCCAGTCATTGCGCCTAGGTTCTTCGCCGCCGATGGAACGTACCGTTTGCATTACGAGACCATCACGGAAGGAAATCCCGCTTACTCGGGCGACACAATTCTTGTCGTTAGACGCACGCCACCTGTTTTATTGGTTGAACCTGAATTTCCGAGTAGAAGTCTGCAGGGATATTTGAATTGCGGTTCGACTCCCAGGTTATGGGAGAAGGTGATCGTGCGCATTCCAGTGCCAACGCTGGTGGATTGGTTCGAGAACGACGAGTTGCGTTTGGAGTGGACCGGGTATGCAAGTTTGAATGCTTCCGGTCCAGTGCTGTTTACCCACGAACTGAAGAAGGTATTGACCGCTCAGGAAGTGGTAGAGGGATATGATTTTTTGATAACCGATTATGAGCAATATGTAAAACCGTTGGAAAAAAATTCCTCGGCGTTGGCGGTCTATTCGATATACCGAAACGGTGTGCCTTTTGCGAAGTCATCTCCTGGGCTTATTAAGGTAGACAGGATAATTCCTGGAACAAATCGCAGCTGTGAACCTTGATTGTTGTTGTTTTTTGAAACTTGCTGGATTGCGTTGTTTTTTTGCTGGCGTCGTTAATAAACGGAAGGGAGCTGTTAACATGACAATCGATATGAAGCTAAGCGCTGTACAACAGGCCGCGGAGAACTCTCGGAAAGAACTCAGAAAAAATCGATTAAATATAGGCGTTTCGGCAGATTCGCCAAAACCTGTGATTGTGGGTGTGGCAGATGGTGGAGTAGTGCCCGTTACGATATTGAAAAGCGCCGCGGCACAGGCGGCGACTACAACAGTTGCACGCCAGCCCGATCTTCCCATTACGGTTACTGTTTTCGCATGGGAGTTTCCGAGTGACAGAGACGAAGTAGTTATCGAGGGCTATGCCTTTCAGGAGGGTATCGACGACCCGGATGCTCCTGATAGCTGGGCATGGGTGGAGTGGCTGCGTCAACCGGCCCCCGCTGTTTCCGGTCGGCCTACTCAATGGAATGTCACGTTGCCTGCGGGCAGGCTCACGGATATTCTCACGACGGGTTCTGCCTCACCTACCCAGTGGAAAATCCAAAGTTCGGGACAACTGGACGGCAACCCTCAATACTCTGAAATCACCACTTGTTTCGTGGATACTTTCGCGCCTTTCCACAACAAGGGCGATGTCCGTGTTCTGGCTCCCACCCGAGTGGACTTTCCACTGCCTGCGAACGCTAAAATTGATACGGCCTATCTTGAAACCATTCGAACTACCGGGATGGAGTTCACGTTGCCGGTCACAGATGGCAAGTGGGAAATTAAAGCTACAGATAAATGCTTTATTTACTTGAGCCCAACGCTAAGGCCTACACGTCAGCTCACCCCGACTTTGACTGTTGATCCTGTACCAGCGGATGGGAAGGTGTCTATCCCGATGCTGGACATCAGTAAACTGGCAAACGGTACCGTGTGGCTGATCATGGCCTATGAAGATGCGGCGGGTAACCGCAGCGCAGATATGCTCGCCTACAGTCGAATCGTCGAATTTGTCCCACTTCCTGTCCCCGCTCCTCCGATCATTGACGCTGCCAACACCGCCGGCGATAACGTCATTGACCTCGCCGATGTGAGGTTCTACGGAACTTCAGGGGTACCGATTAGAGTTTTACGTCCTCTAAATACGCAAGACACCGACAAGGCTACTGTGTTTTTCGAGAATTTTGAAACAATTGACCTTGATCCTCCGGTGCAAGAGTTTGGAACCAATACCGAGTTGACCTTCAGGATTAAATGGATTGACTTGAAAACGATTTACGCCTCTCTTGCTGGAGGAGACCCTGACGTTCGTGAAGTTGGCACGCGTGTCGTGTGGACCTGGATGCGTGGTCTCACTCCGAAAGACTCCCCGGCGGCAACTCCCGATCTGGATTTCTCCTACCCAGGTGAGGAAAACCCGGATGAGCCTGATGAAATCAATAAATTGCTGGCGAAAGTGCAACTTCGTGGGGTCGACAAGATTCTGAATACACTGAATCCTCCGGATCTGCTGACAGATCCGGAGGTCATTATTCCATTGCCGACCACCGAGCCATTGGGTAACGACGTTGTTTGTAAGTGGTTCTACAACGGACTTGTCGTCAATGAGTTTTCACCGGAAGGTTTGACAGAATACAAAGGTACTTTGCCCGCCCAGAGAGTGGTTGATGGTCAAGCCGGGGACAAATTGACCTACTGGAGCTTCTCGTATATCGGCGGTATCAACCCGCAACGGTCTCTGGATGAAACGGTCACGGTGACAACTGTCGCGAAGGAAGTGCCTGACCCGGTCATTGACAGGTTGTTCGACAACGGCACGATTATCAACTGCCCAACCGTTGGATTCATCCGAGGCGTCAAACCACCTCTGCCGTTTTTGACTTTCAGGGTCGCGGCGAATCCTGTTCTGGCTGGCTTGCAAAGCATTACCGCCCATTGGGTTGGGACTACTGATGCTGCCGGACAATCGCCAATCACTGATACCGATCAAGATGTGCCTATTACTGTAACCGGAACCGAAGCCACGACGGGCATCACGGGTCAGATCGCGGAATATCTGACCAAGATTGTACCGATCCAGACGCGCCCGGATCCTTTCCCTGTACCTGCGCCGGCGATTACTTATGCATCACTCAAGTACACGGTGGTGTGGACCGATGGTACTCGAGCAACATCGAATGCCACAGTGAAGATTATTTCTCTGGTCAATGGGAACCGTGAGTTCTGTCATGAAGTGAGGTGATTAGAGGGAGAGTCAAGAAAACCGGGTCCGATTAAACGGGAGGCATGAGAAATGCCTTCCCGTTTGGTTTTTTCAACGGCGCAGATTTTTCTTTCAGTAGTTAAGGATTAGTCCTACAGAAAAGCGAGAACTTGGTCTGTAGCCTTCTGGCCATTCTGGGGGAGGAAACTTTAATGGGAAGCCCCTCCAAGTTATCCTTGTTGATTTATTTTTGGGTGGTAATTCTTATGCCTTTGCATTGTTTTGACAAAAAACTGATGGCGGGTCGTGCAGGAAAATTCTGGTTTCTCGCTTTTTCCGTATTGTCCACATCGATGGCTCATGCTCGCGCCATCATCACCGATGAAACGATCAATAATAGTGCGCCAGTGGAGGACTTTATTATTGGGCGGGGTGCTACGTTGACCGTGAATAATGCTGAGACATTAAATATTTCTTCGAATGCTTCAAAGCTGGTTGTTAATGCCGGAACCTTGCAAGATATTCGAGCAACTAACGGTTCGACAGTGACGCTCGATCGTGCCACGGTCACGGCGCGTGCAAATCAGCCGGCTGTCACCATTACCAACTCAACCGCTGTCATCACAAACAGCACGATTACCAGTGATACCACAGGGTTGCAGGTTGGGCGTATACCTAGCGCGCCTCGTGAGACAGTGGTGTCCCTGATTGGAACTACGGTTACCGGCGGTATAGAAGCAGCGGTCGTCAGCGCGCAAACTACACTCAACCTGACCCGTTCTGATCTGATTTCCAATAGCGCCAATGGTTACGGTTTACGCTTGGCCAGCGGCGATGTTTTCGCACAAGGCGGCAGTATCGTCGGAGGAATGAATGGCATCTTGCTGAGCGGGGATAATTTTATCAATCGCGCCAATACCCTGGTGCTGGATGGCACGCGCGTGTCGGGAGGCAGCGGTGCCGCTATAGCGGTCGATAGCGCCGGGCGTTCGATTGTTACTAACGTACACGTACGCAATGGTGCCGATCTGGTTAGCGGAAATGGCAATTTGTTAGAGGTTGGCAACGGTGGATTAGTTAACCTGACTGTTGATAACAGCGCACTCACTGGAAACGTCGAAATTGCAAATGGCGCGTCTGCCAATATCACATTGCAAAATGATAGCTCGTTGTCCGGTAATCTTCACAATGCGGCAGCAGTTAATGTGAATAACCGAAGCTTTCTCAAAGGGGATATTGTTAACGATGTGCCTGGCGGTGCTTCTGTAGTAATTGACTCTGCGTCTGTCATCCAGGGGAATATTTACAACTCCACGAGCGTCGATGTGAATAATGGCGCTCAGTGGAAAATGACCGGAAACAACCTGGTCAGTAAACTGCATCTTAATGGCGGCACTGTTGATTTGACTGGCGGTGATGCGTTTAATCGTGTTGATATCGTCAATCTGTCGGGCACTGGTATTTTTGCGATGAGAGCAGATCTTGCCGCTGATGAAAGTGATTTTTTGAATGTTTCCGGTACGGCTACAGGGAGCCACCAGTTATTGATAGCTGCCAGTGCCAACGATCCAGCTTCGGGTAATCCTTTGAAAATCGGTAGCATTGCGACTGGCGATGCCGCTTTCTCTTTACTGAATGGTTCTGTGGATGCGGGAGCATTCACTTATAAACTGTTAAAGGAAGGGGAGGGGTTGTACCTTGCTCCGGACAAAGAGACGGTCAGCACAGGTACCAATACGGCCCTGGCAATTGCTGCAACTGCACCGACTATTCTCTATGCAGAAATGACTACGTTGAATAATCGGCTCGGTGATCGACGTTTGAATGGCGCTGAGCCGAGTGTCAGCGCCCGATCGACAGGACAATCTCAAGCCGGGGTCTGGATCCGAACCTCTAGCAATCAATACAATGTTGACAATGCCTATGGTGACGGTTATTCACAAAGCCAGAAAGGTGTATCGGTGGGGGCAGACGCACCTTTACCGATAGGAGATGGCCAATGGCTGGCGGGAGGCTTTGTCGGTTATAGCAAAACCGAGATGGATCTGAAACGAGGGAGCAACGCGACTGTCAACAGCGGATATCTTGGCGGCTATCTAACCTGGTACGACGCAGCGACGGGCTTTTACGTTGATACGGTCACCAAAATCAACCAGTTCGATAACAGTGCCAAAGTCACTATGAGCGATGGAACACGAACCAAAGGTGATTATAAGAATCTGGCACTCAGTGGTTCGGTCGAGGTTGGCAAACATATCGCTTTTGAAAATGGCGTGTTCCTGGAACCCTTTACCCAAGTCGCGGCTGCCATCGCTCAGGGCAAGGACTACACGCTTGATAATGGCTTGCGCGTCAGTAATGATCACACCCGCTCACTGGTCGGCAAGGTCGGTACCACGGTCGGCAGCGAAATGGCCTTGGCCAATGGTGGAAAATTGCAACCCCGATTAAAAGTCGCACTTTCACAAGAATTTATAAAAAATAACAAGGTCACTGTGAATGACACTCAATTTAATGATGATCTGTCGGCTACTGCTGTGGAGTTGGGCGCAGGAATAAACTGGACGCCGACGAAAAAAGCCTGGCAGGTTTACAGTGAGGTCAATACCAGTACGAGTAAAACCGTCAGCCAGGATTGGAGCGCTAGCGTCGGAGTGAGTTATAACTTCTAATGTTTGTATAAGAATCATAAAATAAAAAGGAAGCCAGGCTTCCTTTTTATTGTTCGCTATTTTTCAAATGATTGCGGTGTCGTAACTTAATTGGCCGGAGATTTTGAATGAGCTGCCTTCGGTGTCGCTAACGGTTATATCAAAATTCCCATCGATTTTGCTGACTTCATCACCTTTGCGTATTAGGTTCAGAAATACTGTGCCTTGGATGGCAGAATAAATATGAGGCTCGGCATCAGCTGTGTCGATGTAGTCAATTTTGAGTCCCTTGGTTGTAGCGGGAATGAAGAAAGTTCCGCCTTCAGTGCCTTCAGGGAAAAGCAGGGTAATCGTTTTCGTGTCGATTCGGGTTTCATCTACTCTAACAATGTGCTCGGCTGTGAATACCCATTGTTTGCCACCTAATTCCGGGTAGTCTTCCAGTTTCAGATTGAAGTAATTGGCGTTAAAGTTTACTACGTCGTTATTGCGCAAGATTTGGGCAGTGAATGAATTTATGGTTTGGATGGTTACATTGAGCGGCGCATTCATGAACGTTCTCCGAATTTAGTTGGGTACCTATCCATAAGCCAGATCCAGCTTAATGCATGGATGTCACATATAAACGTGTGTGCGCAACTTTGTATACTGTCAGAGTTGACAGGTGTACAGGCGGGTAGTTTTATGCTTCTGCAGATTGCAAGGGTGTTTCTTTATATGCAGTACGGTTTTTATACTTTAAAGCGTGATGCCCTGATTTCCCATGTTGGAAAGCGTATCAAACCATCGTTCGCTGGCTCGTATGGTAATCAAATTGCAGGCGGTAATCCTGAAAGGCTTCGCACCGCCGTCAGCCGAACAACCCCGCTGCAATATTGATCGAAAACCCCAGGATTGCTGTGTTGAAAACAAATCCGATCAACGACTGCGCCAGCACGATTTTCCGTATATCCCGTGTCGCCACGCCTACATCCGCTGTCTGCACTGCCACACCGATGGTGAACGAGAAGTACAAGAAGTCCCAGTAGTTGGGCGTGGTCAGACCTTCGGCAAAACGCAGGGCCGGCTCCTTGCTATCGCAGGTGTAATACAACCTCGCGTAGTGCACGCAGAAAATCACTCCGATCAGCAGCCACGAACCGATCACCGTGAGGGCGGTAAAGCCGTAGTGCAGGAGCTTGCGCGTGGTTTCCAGATCTTTGCTGCCCGCGAGTTCGAAGGTGATGGTCGCCAGACTAGCGAGGGCAGCGATGCACACCACAAACAGCACCAGCCCGGCATTTTCGTCTTCGACTTCAGCGATACGTTTGACGTCCGGCGCCTTGGCGCGCACGGTCAGCCAGAACATCAGGATCAGGTAAGTCCAGACACCGGCGTTCCAGCCGATGAGGATTTTGCTGACGATGGAATCGGCGGGGGCCAACAGACCAGTGGCGAGGCCGAAGAGGGCGGCGGCAGACAGGCGAGGGTGGGTGCGGGCGAGGAAGCGCATGGGGACTCGATGGGCCAGGGTAGTTCAGACACCTTAGCCCAGCGATGCAGGATATGACCCACTGACTCGAGTTTATGAAGAACCCTGTGGGAGCGAGCCTGCTCGCGAAGGCGTCGGTAGATTCAACATAGATGTTGGCAGACCGGACGCTTTCGCGAGCAGGCTCGCTCCCACAATTGGTATCAGTGGGGTTTGGTGAATCGTTGTACGAGCTTCATGACCACGACGAAGAACACCGGGACGAAGATGACCGCTAGCGTCGCGGTGATCATCCCGCCAATCACGCCGGTGCCGATCGCCTGCTGACTCGCCGAGCTGGCGCCGGTGGCAATGGCCAGTGGCACCACGCCGAGAATGAATGCCAGCGAAGTCATCACGATCGGTCGCAGACGCAAACGCGCGGCCTGCAACGTCGCATCGATCAGGTCGTGACCTTCGTCATACAGGCTCTTGGCAAACTCGATGATCAGGATCGCGTTCTTCGCCGACAGACCGATGATGGTGATCAGGCCAACCTTGAAGAACACATCATTGGGCATGCCGCGCAATGTCACCGCCAGCACCGCGCCGAGCACGCCCAGCGGCACTACCAGCAACACCGAGGTCGGAATCGACCAGCTCTCGTACAGCGCCGCCAGACACAGGAACACCACCAGCAACGACAGCCCAAGCAGGATCGGCGCCTGGTTGCCGGACAAGCGTTCCTGCAACGACAGCCCTGTCCATTCCTGGCCCAGACCTTTCGGCCCCTGCGCCACCAGACGTTCAATCTCCGCCATGGCCTCACCCGTGCTGTGCCCCGGCGACGGTTCGCCGGAAATCGCAATCGCCGGATAGCCGTTGTAGCGGGTCAACTGCGCCGGGCCTTGAATCCAGTTGGCCTGCACGAACGCAGACAGCGGCACCATGTGCCCGGTGTTGTTACGTACATGCATTTTCAGCAGATCGGCCACCTGGCTGCGTTGATCGCCTTCGGCTTGCACGACAACACGCTGCATGCGCCCCTGATTGGGGAAATCGTTGATGTAGCTGGAGCCGACGGCAGTGGACAGCACATTGCCGATATCGGCGAACGATACGCCCAGGGCATTGGCCTGCTTGCGGTCGACCACCAACTGCACCTGCGGCGCTTCGGCCAGCGCGCTTTCACGCACGTTCATCAGTACCGGGCTTTTCTCGGCGGCTGCGAGCAGTTCGGTGCGCGCTTGCATCAAGGTCGCATGGCCGAGGCCGCCGCGATCCTGCAAGCGGAACTCGAAACCGCTCGATGTGCCGAGGCCATCCACGGGCGGTGGCAGCACCGAGAACGCCATGGCGTCCTTGATTTCAGTCAGTGCGATATTGGCGCGATCGGCAATCGAGCTGGCGGCATCATCACTGCTGCGCTGCGACCAGTCCTTCAGCGTCGAGAACGCCAAGGCTGCGTTCTGGCCGCTCCCGGAGAAACTGAAACCGAGAATCACCACGGTGTCACTGATCCCCGGCTCGCTGGCGTTATGTGCCTCAAGCTGTTCAGCCACGGCCACCGTGCGGTTCTTGGTAGCGCCGGGCGGCAGTTGAATATCCGTGATGGTGTAGCCCTGATCTTCCACCGGCAGGAACGAGGAGGGCAGACGCGCGAAGCACAGGCCCAGTCCAACCAGCAGCACAGCGTAGATCAGCAGGTAACGGCCGCTGCGTTTCAGCGCATAGCCGACCCAGCCCTGATAGCGATCAGTCAGGTGCTCGAAGCGGCGGTTGAACCAGCCGAAGAAGCCGGATTTTTCGTGGTGTTCGCCCTTGGCAATCGGCTTGAGCAGCGTCGCGCACAGTGCCGGCGTGAGGGTCAGGGCGAGGAACGCCGAGAACAGAATCGATGTCGCCATCGACAGCGAGAACTGCTGGTAAATCACCCCGACCGAGCCTTGCATGAACGCCATCGGAATGAACACCGCGACCAGCACCAGCGTGATACCGATGATCGCGCCGGTAATCTGTGTCATCGCCTTGCGTGTGGCTTCCTTGGGCGACAGGCCCTCGGTGGCCATGATCCGCTCGACGTTCTCCACCACGACGATGGCGTCGTCCACCAGAATACCGATGGCCAAGACCATGCCGAACATGGTCAGCACGTTGATCGAGAAGCCCAGCGCGAGCATGGT
Source organism: Pseudomonas sp. Mb7 (assembly GCF_054790525.1). NCBI lineage: Bacteria > Pseudomonadati > Pseudomonadota > Gammaproteobacteria > Pseudomonadales > Pseudomonadaceae > Pseudomonas > Pseudomonas sp. Mb7. The sequence goes on along the minus strand of NZ_CP186501.1, from coordinate 2,737,455 downwards.
CGCGAACGTGCCCATCAGCGCCACCGGCACCACTAGCGTCGGGATCAACGTGTAGCGCACGTTCTGCAGGAACAGGAACATCACCGCAAACACCAGCAGCATCGCTTCGCCCAAGGTGTAAATCACTTTGGTGATCGAGACTTTGACGAACGGCGAAGTGTCGTACGGAATCTTGTATTCCACGCCCGCCGGGAAGTAGCGCGACAGCTCATCCATCTTCGCCCGCACCAGGGTCGCGGTGTTCAGCGCGTTGGCGCCCGGCGACAACTGCACGCCGACAGCGGTCGACGGTTTGCCGTTGAGACGCGTACCGAACTGGTATTCCTGACTGCCGATCTCGACCCGCGCGACGTCACCGATGCGCACGGTGGAGCCGTCGCGATTGGCCTTGAGCACGATGTCGGCGAACTCTTGCGGCGTCGACAACTGCCCCTTCACCAGAATGGTCGCAGTAATTTCCTGGCTGGACGGATTGGGCAGATCGCCGATGCTGCCAGCGGACACCTGGGCGTTCTGCGCCACGATAGCTTCATTGACGTCAGCCGGTGTCAGGTTGAACGCGATCAGCTTCTGCGGATCGATCCAGATGCGCATGGCCCGTTCGGCGCCGTACAACTGCGCCTTGCCGACACCTTCCAGACGTTTGATCTCGTTCATCACGTTACGCGCCAGATAATCACTGAGCGCCACGTCATCGAGCTTGCCGTCGCTGGAGGTCAGGGTGATCAGCAAGAGGAAACCGGACGAAACCTTTTCGACCTGCAAACCTTGCTGATTGACCGCTTGCGGCAGGCGCGACTCGACTACCTTGAGGCGGTTTTGCACGTCGACTTGCGCCAGCTCCGGGTTGGTGCCCGGCTGGAACGTGGCTTTGATCGTCGCGCTGCCGAGGCTGCTTTGCGATTCGAAATACAGCAAGTGATCGGCGCCGTTGAGCTCTTCCTCGATAAGGCTGACCACGCTTTCATCGACGGTCTGCGCCGAGGCGCCGGGATACACGGCGTAGATTTCGATCTGCGGCGGGGCGACGTCGGGGTATTGCGCCACCGGCAACTGTGGGATGGCCAGCGCACCGGCCAACAGGATGAACAGCGCGACGACCCAGGCAAACACCGGGCGGTCGATAAAGAACTGCGGCATAGAAAAGCGTCCTGCTTACTGACCAGAGGTCTGGGCAAGTGGAAGAGGGGTGTTGTCGATCTGCACGGTTTCGCCGGGGCGGGCGTGTTGCAGGCCTTCGATGACGATGCGGTCGCCGGGCTTGAGGCCGCCGGTGACGATCCAGCGATTGTTCTGCACCGCGCCCAGTTGCACCGGTTGCTCAGCGACGCGCATCTGCTCATCGACGGTCAGCACCTGAGCAATGCCGGCGCTGTCACGCTGCACGGCACGCTGCGGCACGGTAATGCCGTTCTGGATGGTTGCCTGTTCCAGACGCACGCGGATGAAACTGCCCGGCAGCAAGTCGAGATCCGGATTTGGGAATTCGCTGCGCAGGATGATCTGACCCGTGCCCGGGTCGACGGTGATGTCGCTGAAGAGCAATTTGCCTGGCAGCGGATACAGGCTGCCGTCATCCTGAATCAGCGTGGCTTTGACCTGATCCTGGCCGACTTCCTGCAGTTGCCCGGAACGGAACGCGCGACGCAACTCGTTGAGTTCACGGGTCGACTGGGTGAGGTCGGCGTGAATCGGGTTGAGCTGCTGAATCAGTGCCAACGGTGTGGTTTCGTTCTGCCCGACCAGTGCGCCTTCGGTGACCAGCGCACGGCCGACGCGACCGGAAATCGGCGCGGTGACGGTGGCATAACCCAGATTCAGTTTCGCCCGTTCGACGGCAGCCTTGTTGGCCGCAACGTCAGCGGCGGTTTGCCGGGCATTGGCGCGGGCGTTGTCGTAGTCCTGAGCGCTGATGGCTTTGTCATCGATCAACTGGGCGTAGCGTTGCTCTTGCAGTTTCGCTTGAAAGGCATTGGCTTCTGCCTTGCGCAGCGCAGCTTCGGCGCTGTCGAGGTCAGCCTTGAACGGCGCCGGGTCAATGCGGAACAGCACATCGCCTTTTTTCACGTCGCTGCCTTCGCGGAAGGTGCGTTGCAAGACCACACCGGCCACCCGTGCGCGCACTTCGGCGATGCGTGGCGCGGCGATGCGGCCGCTGAGTTCGCTGCTGATCGTCAGGGGATGCGCTTCGAGCGTCTCGATGCGCACCGTGGCCGGTGATGCCTGATCCTCGGCTTTCGAGGATGAATCACAGGCGCTCAGTGTCAGCGCCATCGCGATCAGGCCGAGTCCGGCCAGCAGTTTCTTCGACATGTACAACCCCCAATATTGATGTCCGCATCCTACGGGCAGACGCCGAGATTAGCGGTGAAGCTTTGTAGGCGCTGTGTGAAATTGTGTAAGGGTTTTGCTCAGGGATGGGCGAGGGCGTATATCCTTCAGGTCTTGAAATTTATTGCGACAGATAGATAGCTTTCGCGAGCAGGCTCGCTCCCACAGGGGATCGCATTCCAAGTGTGGGAGCGAGCCTGCTCGCGAATGGGCCTTATCAGTCGCCACAGCACTTTCTGGATCACCCCATGCCCAACATCCTCCTGGTCGAAGACGACACCGCCCTCGCCGAACTGATTTCCAGCTACCTGGAGCGCAACGGATATTCCGTCAGCGTGATCGGCCGTGGCGACCATGTGCGCGAGCGGGCGCGAGTCAATCCGCCGGATCTGGTGATCCTCGACCTGATGCTGCCCGGCCTTGATGGCCTGCAAGTCTGCCGTTTATTGCGCGCCGATTCGGCGACGCTGCCGATCCTGATGCTGACGGCTCGCGATGACAGTCACGATCAAGTGCTGGGCCTGGAAATGGGCGCCGACGATTACGTCACAAAACCTTGCGAACCGCGCGTGTTGCTGGCACGGGTGCGCACCTTGTTGCGCCGCAGCAGCCTCGGCGAACCGCTGACCGCCAATGACCGCATTCTCATGGGCAATCTGTGCATCGACCTGTCCGAGCGCACCGTGACGTGGCGCGATCAGCCGGTCGAGCTGTCCAGCGGCGAATACAACTTGCTCGTGGTGCTGGCTCGCCATGCCGGCGAAGTGTTGAGCCGCGATCAGATCCTGCAACGCCTGCGCGGTATCGAATTCAACGGCACCGACCGCTCGGTGGACGTGGCGATTTCCAAGCTGCGCCGCAAGTTCGACGACCATGCGGGCGAGGCGCGCAAGATCAAGACCGTGTGGGGCAAGGGCTATCTGTTCAGCCGCTCAGAGTGGGAATGCTGAGCTGATGTTTCGCATCCTGTTTCGCCTGTATCTGGTGACGATCGTCTCCTACAGCGCGGCGATCTATCTGGTGCCGGATCTGGTGGTCATGGCGTTCCGGGATCGCTTCGTCACTTACAACCTCGATTATTCGCGCGGTCTGCAATCGCTGATTACCCGTCAGTTTCACGCCGTGCCGCACGAGCAGTGGCCGGCGCTGGCGGCGTCGATGGACAAGGATTTCCAGCCGCTGCACATCGCCCTCGCGCGGATCGACGATGCCGGGTTCACCGCTCTCGAGCAGGAACGCCTGCGCCGTGGTGAAAACGTCGTACGCATTGGCGACTGGGGCTGGCGCACGTTGGCGGTGACGCCGCTGGACGACACCACCGCCGTGCAAATGGTCGTGCCGCCGGATCCGCTGGACGTCAATCTGTTGTACTGGAGCATCAACGTCCTGATCGGCGCGAGTCTGCTCGCCTGCCTGTTGATGTGGCTGCGCCCGCATTGGCGTGATCTGGAACGCCTCAAAGGCACTGCCGAACGCTTCGGTAAAGGTCACTTGAGCGAGCGCACAAAAATCGCTCCGAGCTCCAACATCGGCAGCCTCGCCAATGTTTTCGACACCATGGCGGGCGATATCGAAAACCTGCTCAATCAGCAGCGTGACCTGCTCAACGCCGTGTCCCATGAACTGCGTACGCCACTGACTCGTCTGGATTTCGGCCTGGCTCTCGCCCTGTCCGATGACTTGCCGAGCGCCAGCCGCGAGCGCTTGTTGGGCCTGGTCGCGCACATTCGTGAGCTGGATGAGTTGGTACTGGAATTGCTCTCTTACAGCCGTTTGCAGAACCCGGCGCAACTGCCGGAGCAGGTCGAGGTGTCGCTGGATGAGTTCATCGACAGCATTCTGGGCAGTGTCGATGAAGAGCTGGAGTCGCCGGAGATCGTCATCGATGTGTTGCTGCACGGTCAGCTCGAACGCTTCTCGCTCGATCCACGCCTGACCGCGCGGGCGATCCAGAACCTGCTGCGCAATGCCATGCGCTATTGCGAAAAACGCATTCAGATTGGCGTGCAGGTCAATGCCGAGGGCTGTGAGATCTGGGTCGATGATGACGGCATCGGTATTCCCGATGATGAGCGAGAGCGGATTTTCGAGCCGTTCTATCGACTTGATCGCAGTCGGGATCGGGCTACGGGTGGGTTTGGTCTTGGTCTGGCGATCAGCCGTCGCGCGCTGGAAGCACAGGGCGGCACACTGACCGTTGAGTCTTCACCGTTGGGCGGGGCACGTTTCCGGCTGTGGTTGCCCAATAACGCCTGAGCTGCGTGACTCTGAAAATGTACCTGTGGGAGCGAGCTTGCTCGCGAAAGCGTCGGGTCAGTCAACGCATACTTGGCTGACATACCGCCTTCGCGAGCAGGCTCGCTCCTACAGGGAATTGCGTTGTTCAGACCAGCTCTGTGGATTGAATCAACCCGACCCCGGCACTTTGCATCCGCTCAATCGCTGCCGCCAGTGATCCATTCAGATCGATCGCCCGGCACGCATCCATCACCACATAAGTATTGAACCCCGCCGCCCGCGCATCCAGCGCCGAAAACATCACGCAGAAATCCAGTGCCAGCCCCACCATGTAGACCGTATCGATCCCGCGCTCTTTCAGGTAGCCGGACAGCCCCGTGGTGGTATGACGATCGGCCTCCAGAAAGGCCGAATAGCTGTCGATATCCGGATTGCAGCCCTTGCGAATGATCAGTTGGGCGTGAGGCAGGTCAAGTTCCCGGTGAAACTCGGCCCCCGGTGTCGATTGCACACAATGGTCGGGCCAGAGCGTCTGCTCGCCATAAGGCAACTGGATGACATCGTAGGGCTGGTGCCCGGGATGACTGGACGCGAATGAGGCGTGACCGGTCGGATGCCAGTCCTGTGCGACGACAACCTGGGTGAACTGGCGGGCGAGCCGGTTGATCAGCGGTACAATCAGGTCTCCTTCGGGGACCGCTAATCGACCGCCGGGGGTGAAGTCGTTTTGAACGTCGATCACCAGTAAGGCAGAACGGGATGAATCTGGCATCGTGGAGGCATCCTCGGAAAAAATACGCGCTGAGCATAGTGCAGGAACTAGCTGGTGATTAAGCGGCTTTTTAACAGTTTTGCCTTGTCTTCCAGCGCTATCGGGGCGTCGTGTCCGATCAGCATCCAGGCGTGTTCACGTTCAGTCCAATACACCACGTTCATCTCACGCCGACGCTCATGGGCCAACGGCTGACTGCCGCTGTTCGAGCGGGTCACACACAGCGCCAATGGCCCATGTTTCGCATCCAGATAAACGATCTGCGCAATCGGTACGCCGTCGTACTCCAGCATCTGCGCCCGTTTGAATTCGGCATCAGGCAGCTTCAAAGTGGCTGGCGCAAGGTTCAGGCCCAGGCGCGCATCGACCGTGCGCAGTTGCGCGCGTTGGGAGGCTTCGTCGGTGGGCAGGTGATCAAGCGTTTGCGGCACATACAGCACCATGTAATCGCCCACCAATGCCCGCCAGTTGTTCGATTGCGCGGCGTGCCAGCCGAGGAATAACCGGTCGGCCAACACGCCACCGGCCAACAGCGCAGCGGCGGCGCCACCGATAAACCAGCGGCGATTGAAGCCCGGAGGCTGCGGCGCTGGAATGGCGTCCAGCCGCGCTTGCAGACGCTCCAGCGGGGCCTGTTGCGCCAGCTCGTCATAGGCGTTCTTGTACGGCAGGTTGCTGCGGCTGAGCCATTGCACGCGCAGACTCAGCAGTGAGTCTTCGGCAATGGCGTTGTCGAGTTGATGGCGATAGTCGCCGTCGAGTTCGCCGTCGAGGTAGGCGACCAGTTGCTCATCCGAAGGTGGGTTCATGATCGGTCTCCTTCGGTGGATTTCGGCACGGTCTGCAGCGGTGGGTATTCAGCGAGTTTGAGGCGGGCGGTGGCCAGACGGCTCATGACCGTGCCGATCGGCACTTGCAGGATTTCAGCGACTTCGCGGTAGGACAAGCCTTCGACATAGGCCAAATACACTGTTTCGCGCTGGGTTTCCGGCAGCGCGTCGACGCGGCGAATCACTTGCGCGGCCATCACATGCGTTTGTGCGGCGTACTCACCATCGAACGCCAGTTGACCATCGGCATCGACCTGCCCCGTCCCCTGACGCACGCGACGAGCGCGTACTTCATTGAGCCAGATCGAATGCAGAATGCTCAGCAACCAGCGATACATGCGCGTACCGTCGAGGTATTGACCGGCGCGCTCCAGCGCTCGCACACACGTGGCCTGCACCAGATCCTCGGCCAAATGCCGATTGCGCGACAGCAACAAACCGTAGCGCCACAATCGCGCCAGATGCTGTCCGAGTTCTGCTCTGAATGCCTGATCGTTGACGATGATGGCGGCCCTTATAAGTGTTCAGGTTTTCGATGAGTCGTTGATGGCTTCGGCCAGGTCCTGGTATTCCTCGCAGGACGTGCCGCAAATCGATTGGATCTGCTGCAACTGCTCCTGCGCCAGGTCAACGCGGCCTTTGATCACATAGGCCTCACCGAGGTATTCGCGCACTTGCGCGTACTGCGGATCGAGTTTCACCGATTGCAGGTAATAACCGATGCCCTCGTCAGTGCGCCCTAGCTTGCGCGTGGCGTAACCGCGATAGTTGAGGGCCTTGGCGGTGTGCGGTTGCTTGAGCGTATCGAGCAGTGCCAGGGCTTCATCGTAGCGACCGGCCTTGGCGAGGCGATAGGCGTAATCGGTACGGTCAGCGTCCGGCAGCAGGCTGCTGGTTTGCAGTACGCACTTCTGCGTTTTGCTGTCCCAGACCTGGCCTTTCGGGCATTCCGGCTTCTGCACCGGCGCGTCTTCATCGCCATTGGCCAGGGCTAATTGGCTGGACATCGCCGCGACCAGTAACAACGGGGCGGCGAACATAACGGAACGGATAGTCATGGGCAAGGCTCCACAGAAAGTTATGTTTCACTTTGAACACTACAGGGTGAATTTTTATTCATTGCTTTATCAGTGACTGTTCAAGTTCAGCGTAAATTCAAGCGCTATGCTCGTCAGCGTCTGCCGTCGATCCGATGTTTTGCCGTAAGGAGCGTTGCCATGACCGACCACGTCCATCACTCAGCCGCTGCCGGCTACAAAACGGCTGCCGACACCTATGTGAAAGGTCGGCCGGACTATCCGCCGCAGGTCAGTGGGTGGTTGGCCGCGACTCTGGGCCTGGATGGGCACAAGACTGTAATCGATCTGGGCGCCGGTACTGGCAAGTTCACCGGACTTCTGGTGGCGACCGGTGCGCAAGTGATCGCGGTTGAGCCGGTGGCGCAAATGCTGGAAAAGCTCTCGGACGCCTGGCCCGATGTGCTGACCGTAAGCGGCACCGCGACTGACTTGCCGTTGCCCGACGCTTCCGTGGATGTGGTGATTTGCGCGCAAGCGTTTCACTGGTTCGCCAGTGCCGAGGCGCTGACGGATATCGCCCGGGTGCTCAAGCCCGGTGGCAAGTTGGGGTTGATCTGGAATTTGCGCGACACCCAGGTCAGTTGGGTGCCGAAACTGGACGCCATCGTCAACGCGCTGGAGGGTGACACGCCACGCTATTACACCGGCGTCTGGCGCACAGCGTTTCCGCACCCGGCGTTCGCGCCTCTGCAGGTCGAGCGGTTTCACCATGGCCATACCGGCTCGCCGGAAGACGTGATCTTCAATCGAGTGCGCTCGACCAGTTTCATCGCCGCGCTGCCGGAGGCGCAGCGGGCGAAGGTCGATCAGCAGATTCGTGCGTTAATCGCCACAGAGCCGGAACTGCGTGGCAGGGATGTGGTGACGGTGCCGTATGAAACGGCGGCGTTCGTCGCCGTAAAAAAGGGCTGAATGCCACGACATTCCAGTGTAGGAGTGAGCCTGCTCGCGATAGCGGAGTGTCAGTTACCTCATTTTTGGCTGACACTCCGCTATCGCGAGCAGGCTCACTCCTACAGGGTTTTCAGGTGTTCATAGTATCTGGCTGCACTTTGCCACCGCCTTGCGCCGTTCGCGAACCCCACGCACCACCAGATACAACAACGGCCCGATCGATACGAAAACCGCCGTCAACAACAAATAAGGCAGCACCGACCAAATCGACTGCCCACGCGACCGGGCATCCTTGACCATCCACACGCCCGCCAGCGTGGCCAGCAGATACAGATCAATCACCACCTGCGCGGTATCGGGCCGCGACATCAGGCTGATGCCAAAGTCGATCAACGACTGTTCAGCCTGGAGCATCACCGAAACGGTGTAACCGCTAAACGCGAGCAAAGCCGCGAGGGGCAGGGCGATCGACATCATGCATTCCTTCCGTGGTGTGATGAGAGAGTCGCCAGACTAACGCTGCCGCGCAAAATTGGCCATTGACTCGGCAATAGCGCACAGGCTAATTTCCAGCCCATGACTTCGACTGTATCGCGCTGCCAGCCAATGATTATTACCGCCATTCCTCATTTGGCGGGCTAGCTCACGACTGCAGCACCCAACCCGCCCTAGAGGCGGGTTTTTACTTTCTGTCTCCGGGGTTTTTGAAGTGTGGCTCATGTAGGAGCTGCCGAAGGCTCGGGCCGCGATCGGACGATCTTTTGATCTTGTTTTTGATTTAGAAAAACCAAAGTCAAAAGATCGTCCGATCGCGGCCCGAGCCTTCGGCAGCTCCTACAGGGACCGTGTGAAATTCTGCCAAGGAGATGTTCATGAGTTACACATACGATCAGCAAACCCTGCTTGAGCACTACGTGAAAAAGATCCTCGCCGCGCCAGTGTACGACCTCGCGGTGCGCACGCCTTTGCAAGCGGCACCGGCGCTGTCGGAGGCGCTGGGCAACCGGATTCTGCTCAAGCGCGAAGACCTGCAACCGACGTTCTCTTTCAAGATCCGTGGCGCCTACAACAAACTGGTGCAGCTCAGTGAAGAGCAAAAGGCGCGCGGGGTAATCACCGCCTCGGCCGGCAATCACGCGCAAGGAGTGGCATTGGCAGCACGCGAGCTGGGGATTGCGGCGACCATCGTCATGCCAGCGACAACGCCGGAACTGAAAGTGCTGGGTGTGCGCAGTCGTGGCGCTGAAGCGCTGCTGCATGGCGAGAGTTTCCCGTTCGCCCTGGCGCATGCGCTGCAACTGGCAGAACAGAGCGGACGCACCTTCGTGTCACCGTTCGATGACCCGGAGGTGATCGCCGGGCAGGGCACCGTGGCGATGGAAATCCTCCGCCAGCATCAAGGTTCGCTGGATGCGATTTTTATCCCGGTAGGTGGTGGCGGTCTGATCGCCGGCATCGCGGCCTACGTCAAATACCTGCGCCCGGAAGTGCGGATCATCGGGGTTGAATCGGAACATTCAGCGTGCCTGAAGGCTGCGCTCGAAGCTGATCAACGCGTCGTGCTGCCCACTGTGGGGACGTTCGCCGATGGCGTGGCGGTAGCGCAGATCGGTGCGTTCGGGTTTGAGGTTTGCCGTTTCTGCGTCGACGAAGTGATCACCGTCAGCAATGACGACCTCTGCGCAGCGATCAAGAATATCTACGACGATACCCGCTCGATCACCGAACCTTCCGGCGCGCTGGCCGTTGCAGGCATCAAGCAATACGTAGCGCGAACCGGGGCGAAAGAGCAGACATTCGTGGCAATCGACTCGGGCGCCAATATCAACTTCGACAGCCTGCGCCATGTCGCCGAGCGCGCCGCAGTCTGCAGCGTCTCGGCGTGAAGCGGCTTACGGCAGCAACGGGCGCAGGAAGCTGCGCTCGTAGCTGACGATGAACTTTTTCTCGACCAGACTGGCGACCAGTGCGGTGCTTTCCGGGTCAGTCATCGCGATGTGCCGATAGCTTTCGTAATCCGCCAGTGACGGAAAACTGAACAGGCAATAAGCGATGTTGCTCGCGCCTTCGGACGGCAAAAAGTAGCCGTGATGCGTGCCGCCCAAGCGCTCGACGATGCCGAGCCAGGCCTTGGCGTAGGCCTCGAACTCAGGCAATTGGTAGGGATCAATGACATATCGGACGTGGCAGGTAATCAAGCAACGCACTCCTTGTTCGGGTTATTCCTGCAGGGCGGTACCGACTTTGTCCGACGCCGACCAGATGCGATAACGCACTTCGACGTCCGACGGCGCATACACCACGACCGGCAACTTGCTGTTGTACCGCAGCATGAAACCGTCACCAACGACCGGCACGAAGGCGCGTTTCTTCTGGCTGCCGGGCGGGCAGGCCATCATCGTACTCATCGGGCCGATGACCTTTTCCAGTCGATAGAACGGATAACCCCAGCCTTCAAGATTCTTCTCATCGAGAACACCGCCCAAACGCTGGCGGTTGCAGTCCACTTCCAAAGTTTTGCCGGCGAGGATTTCAACCTGGAAGTTGTCTTCCTGTTCTTGCTTGGGCAAGTGAATGACCTGGCGGGTGAAGCCGGCTTCAGCCTTCGGGAATGGCGCGACGTCTTCAAGCTTGGCGGCGTGGGCGAGGGTGGACAGGCTGGCGATGAACAGCCCGGTGGTCGCGTAAACGCGGAAAGAACCCATGGAAGCCTCCGTGCGGGTGTAGGGTGGATAACGGGCATTCTTACCGTCATGGGCCGTGATTGCAAACCAGCGTCGAGTTGCAAATTGCAGTACCCGCCGAGGCCATTCTTGCAAATTGCAAGTAGCCAAATACTGGCACCGCCGCCAAGTGCTTGATTTCATGAGGGTGAAAATGAACCGATGAAAGGCACGCTTTATGCGTCTTTTCAGTGCGGCGCACCGGCCTTGGGCGCCTACACTCCAATGGGCATTTCGCAGTACCACCGCTTGTCGCACCAGGGAAACAGCGGGGACACACCCGTGCAGGGGCAGCAACGGTCAGCGTGAATACTTGATTGGCATCTCACAGTAAGGAGAGGGTTTCGCCATGTTTCTGTCTGCCTTGGAACTACGCAATATCATTGAAAGCAGTTTTCTGCCGAAACGCTGCCAGTGCACGCTGTCGCCGGACTTGTCGATGACCGTCAAGGTTTTCGGCGATCACCAGACCGATCAAGTCGATCTGTTGGTCAGTGGCATCGACGCCAGCCACCTCAATGGCTGTCGTGAAATCAACGAACTGATCGCCGGGCTGCGCTCGGATCTGAACCAGCAAACTGTGCAACATCACTACAGCCCACGCTCCAGAGTCGTTTAACGCACCGTTTCACCCAGTTCGACCGTCACGCGCCGGGCCTGCACAAAACCAAGGCCCAGCGCGAACTCGACCAGCACCGCGAGCAAAATCCCGGGGCCGGCATGGCCGTTCAGCCATTCCGCAAAACCCAGCACCGCCAAACCAAAACAACCGACGATAAACCCGTTGCTCAGCGCATTGCGCCCCAGCGACGGCGGTGCGTTGCGCACCAGATAAAACATCACCCCCAACGCCGCAAACAACACCGCACTGCGCCGCGCGACAAACCCTGCAGCGTCGGAATACTCGATGCTCCAGATCGCCAGCAGGCTCTGCGGGAAAACGCCCCAGGCCAGCGCCAGCAAAAAACACAACGAACACGTGAAGCCCGACAACGTGCGAAACGACAACTGCATGGCGAATCCTTGCGGCAGTGAGGAGGGCTCCGAGCATAACCGCCGAAACTCCCCACGCCTACCGCAAACCCGCAAATCAGACGTTTCTGTCAGTTCTGGAAGTTGCACGCGTCAGACAATTTCCGATAGCTGATTTCCTCAGGCTTACCGGCGTTGTCGATGTATTTCATGTCGGCCGTAACCACTTTGCACAGTTGCGTTGGCGGCTCGGTCAACGACACCACTTTGGCCACATGCAGCGGCATACCGTACTCATACGGCACGGCTTTGGACGTGGCGGAAGTGTCGTTGGCCTGGGCCAGCCCGGTAAACGCGGTGCAGGCGAGGGCGGCAGTGAGCAATAAAGGACGAATGTTCATGAAAGGACTCCCGAGTGACGGTTCTAGCGTTCGGCGTGATTCACCCGAACCTGCCGCACTGGGCAACAGCCAGAATGGCTGAGGGCGTGCGGTTCAGTAGAGTTTTTGACCACGGCGTTAAGGGATGGTTAACCGAGCTGAACGCCGGCTGTCAGGGAGTGCGGCGGTTTTCTTTGGAAGGTTTGGCGAATTCCTACAAAGGCTGGTGCCTTGTCTGCTTTCGGCGGCTGGAGCGGGGCGGTTATTGTCGGTTGCCGCTGCAAAATCAGTGGTTCGGGTTTGGTCACCCGGGAATAATCGATTGCATATGTGCCATCATTTGCACCGCGGAGTTCTTTGACCGTGAAGTGCATAGCTGTGGCGGCCGTGTGCGGGACGCCTTCGGGCGAGCTGAGTTGATTGTTCTCGGTTGACCAAGCCTGTACACGGTCCGCCTCCCACCGTTTGGTCACGGTGTCGGCGGTTACTTTTGAAACAATCGAGTAATCAATATGCCAATAATCAAACTGCTACAAAACCGCTATCTCCCCCTCAGCAGCAACGTCACCGAAACCCCGACACTGCTCATCGACACCCAAGCCAACCCGAAAGACATCCTCGAAGCTGCCGTCCAGCGCATCCGGGCCGCCGCCGACCTGCTCGAAACCCTGCATTGCCTGTGCTTCAAGCACGCCGACGTGCAAGACATTCCACACATTACCCATGCGCTTTACCTGCTGACGCAGGATGGCAATGACTTGCTGCAGGTGGCGCAGCAGCAGATGTTGAACTGGAAAGCGCCTGCCTGAGTTCATCCCTCAAAAAAGCCTGCCGTCGAAAGAGGGCAGGCTGAGTGGTGGGGGTGGCGGATGCACAAGCTCATTGTGGTTGCAGGTTGCGAGCGTATTCGACCAGATCCTTGGGGTAGACCATGTGATCGATTTTGCTGTCGTCTATACCGTATAAAAACGCGATGGCAGCAGCCTCGAAAGCCCAATAACCAACGTAATTGCCGTCATCGTCTTCAATGTCGAGATGACTGTCATGCCAGTTAGTTTGCAAGTCTTCGAAGCCTTGGTACCAACCGTCACAGTATTGCTCAAGTAGCTCGCTGGACTCTTCAGCGCTCTCCGCGTAAATCGCCCGAACCAGCGGCGTGTACAAATCGTGATACCACTCATCAAGGTCAGCTCGCCCGGGCAAGCACTTGCGCAGCAGATCCTCATATAACGTGTCCTCGCCTGCGTAGCCGGCTCGGTCAATCAGGGCGGAGAACCTGGCCAGTAAGTCGATGCGATGCAGCAGGATGCACAAACTCATGACCTGGACGCATTCTTCGTACTGCTCCGGCCAATCATCGATTGCCAAAGGCGAAACGTTGGGTTCATCGTTCAGAGCAAGCGCTTGCTGATTGATTTCATAGTGATCTACGAGCTTCTCCAGTCGCGGAACCAAAGAGGCTATCGGTTCGCCTGCCGTGTAACTGACCAACAAAGCGTTGAACGCGGCATCTTTGAAATAAGTAGTGCGTAACGCCTGCTCTTCAGCAGCGCTATCCGCCTGCATGGTCTCGCCCACCCAGCGGGACTCGGTTTCATCATAGAGTCGGATGGATTTTCGATAGTACGAGTCAGTGAGAAACGCTTGGCGTTTACGCACTAGGGGATCTTCCTTTTCCATAACACCTGCTCAAGATCGAGAACTGAAAAGTCTTTTTGAGATATCCGCTACAAAGGTTGAACGTTGTTGGTGGGCCGTTGGCTTCTTGCATACTCGACTAGATCCTTCGGGTAGACCATGTGATCGATTTTGCTGTCGTCAATGCCATACAGAAAGGCGATAGCTCCAGCCTCGATAGCCCAATAACCTACATAGCTTCCCTTTTCGCCTTGTAGGTGAGTGTCATACCATGGAGCATGTTTGAATGCGGGATACCACTGTTTGCAATAGTCATTCAGGATATTGGATGATGCTTCTTTAGTTTTCGAGTATATGGCCTGGATGAGTGGTGTGTATACGTCGTGATACCATCTATCGACATCGTGCCTATTCGGCAATACGGTTTTTAATAAATCTTCATATAGTGTGTCATCGCCGGCATATCCGGCTTCATCTATGAACGCTACGAAACGTTGCAAAAGGTCGATTCGGTGCAGGAGAATGCACAAGCCTATGACCTGAACGCACTCCTCATACTGGTAAGACCAATCATCTATAGCGAGAGGCGATATTTTGGGTGTCTGTTCAAGAATGGATAACTTTTCTTGCCATATTTCGTATTTTTCTATCAGTTCCTCCAGTAGCGGAATGAGTAATTCTATTTTCTCTCCTACGGTGTAGCAGGCAAGCATTTTGTCAAGTAGGAGGCTTTGAAGTTGCTCGGCTCGAAGTGAAGCCTCTTCCTCGGGGGAGTCTGACTCAAAGGTGTTTGTTTTTAAGAAATCTATAACTTCGTCGTGCTCTCTCAGGAAGTTATTATAATGAGCCTCGCTGAAGAATTTTTGTCTCTTTTTCACGCCTCTACACCTCCGCTTGCTTTAGTCGGCTTGCGCCGGCGTAAACCAATTCCTGTCATGACTACTGGGTAGGCCAGCATCTAAACGAGCGACCCTAGCTTATTAGAAATTTGATGGTTTTTGGCGTATTCGACCAAATCCTTAGGGTAGATCATGTGGTCTATTTTGCTGTCATCGATGTTGTATAAGTAAGCAATAGCACCGGCTTCGAAAGCCCAATATCCGACGTAACTGCCTTCCTCGCCATCTCGGTGTGTGTCATGCCATGGCGCCTGCTCAAAGGCGGAATACCAGGTTTCGCAGTAATTGCTTAGAAATCTGGAAGCCTCTGTACTATCTTCAGCGTAAATGGCCTGTATCAGCGGCGTGGAGACATCGTGATACCACTGATCGATATCCGCTCGCTCAGGTAAAACCTTGATCAATAAGTCCTCGTACAGAGTATCCGTATGGGCATATCCTGCACTATCGATTAAAAAGACAAAGCGTTTTAGCAAGTCAGTGCGATGCAACAAGATGCACAGGCTTATGACTTGCAGGCACTCTTCATATTCATCTGGCCAGTCATCAATAATCAGAGGAGTAATGTTAGGTATCTGCTCATAAGTGGCCTGATATTTCTGGAGTTCTTCATAGCTGGCAATCAGCGTTTCCAGAGGCTGCATCAGAGTTTGTATATCCTCTCCGGCAGTGTAGAGCATAAAGACATGTTCCAAATGGAGGTTTTTAAAGTTCCTGGCTCGTAGAGACTTCTCTTGTTCGGGAGAGTCTGCTGTGAATAGTTTGTCCTTCCAGAATTCAAATTCTTCGTCGTAGTTTGTCAGGAAGTTTTCGTAACGTAATTCAGTAAGGTATTTCTGCCGTATTTTCAAGTGTCATGTCCGTGACGAATATCGTAGTTTAGAGTTAAGGCTCTTTGGTTTGCGATCTCGCGTACTCGACCAGATCCTTGGGGTAGACCATGTGATCGATTTTGCTGTCGTCAATGCCATACAGAAAGGCAGCAGCGCCTGCTTCAAAGGCCCAATACCCTACGTAATTTCCATCTTCGCCTTGTAAGTGCAAGTCGTGCCATGGGGCCTGCTTAAAAGCGGGGTACCATTTGTTACAGTATTTTCTCAGAAATTTCGCTGCTTTCTCTCCGCTGTCTGCGTATATGGCCTGTATTAAAGGTGAATACATATCGTGAAACCATTGATCCACATCGTGTCGATTCGGAAGTACCTTTGAGAGGAGATCCTCGTATAAGGTGTCATCCCCGGCGTAACCAGCTTGGTCTATCAGTTTTACAAACCGTTCAAGTAGGTCTCTGCGATGTAAGAGTATGCATAGTCCTATAACTTGAACGCATTCTTCATATTCATCAGGCCAATCACTTATCGCTAGCGGCGAAATATCTGTTGTCTTTTGATATGTGGCAAGTGTCGCTTGCCTTATCTCGTATTTCGCTATTAGGTCCTCAAGTAATGGCTTTAGGGATTCGATGTTTTCTCCGGCTGTGTACGCGGCAAAAACTCTATCCAGCGCGAGTTGCTTAAAAAATGTTGCACGCAGCGACGCTTCTTCTTCCTGCGAGTCAGACTGAAAGTTTTTTGTTTTGAAGAATTCAATGACTTCGTCATGCTCCTTCAAAAATTTTCTATATTGATAATCGCTGAAGAATTTCTGTCTGATACTCATTTTTTGCCAGATCCGTGTCAGTCGGTTTTGTCGAAGTCGTAAGACAGCTTTCTCTCTCGATCAATACAAGCGAGGCCCCAGTGGTAGTATGTGATTTAGCATAGAATATTACCTTCTAAAATGTCGGCGTAATTTTTCAAGGGCTGCGTGAACGAATAACCAGCAACGGTTCATGGTTAACCAGCGTTTGTACGAGCAACCTAAGATTTATTGGAAGGTTGATTGTTCCTGGCGTATTCGACGAGGTCTTTTGGATAAACCATATGATCGATTTTGCTGTCATCGATGCCATACAAAAAGGCGATAGCCCCGGCCTCGATTGCCCAGTATCCGACATAGTTTCCTTCTTCGCCCTGCAGATGAGTATCATGCCAAGGAGCTTGTTTAAAGGCCGGGTACCATTGGGTGCAATATTCTTTTAGAAAGTTTGTGGCCTCTTCTTTGGTTTTTGCATATATGGCTTGCACTAGCGGAGAATAAACATCGTGGTACCATTGGTCTATATCAGCTCTACCAGGTAATATTTTGCAGAGTAGATCTTCGTACAGTGTATCGTCGCCCGCATATCCAGCATTATCTATCAACTTAACAAAGCGCTTAAGCAGGTCTGTGCGATGTAATAGAATGCAAAGGCCTATAACTTGCACGCATTCCTCATACTCGTGCGGCCAATCGTCTATTGCGAGTGGTGAAATTTCTGGAGATTGTTCAGATGCGGCTAGTGCTGTCTGCCGGATTTCATATTTTTCAACAAGATATCCTAGTTCAGGAATCAGCAAGGATATTTCTTCGCCTGCTGTATACATCACCATTAGCTTTCGAAGTGCTAAGCGCTGAGCAAATCTTGAGCGCAGTGTCGCTTCACCTTCGGGGGTGTCGGACTTGAATTTGGTGGTTTCTAAAATTTCAACAGCTTCGCCGTGCTCTCTCAAGAAATTTTCGTAATGGGCGTCACTGAAGAGTTTTTGTCTTTTTCGCATATCTTTTATTCTTCGCCTGACCAATACCAAATAGTGTCCCCCTTATGAGAGTCTTTGATGTCAGGCATAACCTCACCTTGAGTGAAGTGAGGACGAGACTCAGCTTTGGCAGGGGTAAACCAATAGCCAGTTTTGTTACATGGCTGACCAGCGTCAACACGAGCAACCTGTGACCCATTTGTCGGTCGATAATTTCTAGCGTACTCGACCAAGTCTTTGGGATAGACCATATGGTCTATTTTGCTGTCGTCTATGCCATATAAAAATGCAATAGCTGCTGCTTCGATGGCCCAGTACCCGACATAATTACCATCCTCTCCTTGTAAATGAGTATCGTGCCAAGGAGCCTGTTTAAAGGCTGGGTACCATTGTTGGCAATATTTTTTTAGAAGCTTTGAAGATTCTTCTTTATTGTTAATGTATAGGGCTTGTACAAGTGGTGTATATACGTCGTGATACCAACGATCGACGTCGTGGCGGTTTGGCAGAACTTTCTTCAATAAGTCTTCGTAAAGAGTGTCATCACCAGCATACCCTGCTTGGTCAATGAGTTTTACGAAGCGAGGTAATAGGTCAGTTCGATGCAACAAGATACAGAGACTGATAACTTGAACGGCTTCCTCGTATTGATCCGGCCAGTCATCTAGTGTCAATGGCGATATTTTTGGTGATTTTTCATATTCGGCTAGAGTCTTTTGACGGATCTCGTATTTTTCAATTAGATCCTCCAACAGAGGGACGAGGTTCTCTATGTTTTCCCCTGCGGTATAGCTGGCAAGAAGCTTGTCAAGAGCTAGAGTCTGAAAAAAAGCTGAGCGAAGTGATGCTTCTTCCTCGGCAGTGTCGGATTTGAATTTATTGTTCTTGAAGAACTCGATTATCTCGTCGAGCTCTCTTAAAAAATTTTTATAATGGATTTCGCTAAAATAACCTTGTCTTATTTTCACGTAGGCCAGTCTCAATCTTGAGCGAGTATGATGCGAAGTAATTGTAGTATGTGATGCCTGACGCAGAGGCACATTTTGTCTTTGGGAGATTGTAATAATGTACTATGAATACTTCGCTCAGAACTGTTGGCCAATTACTGAGCGAACAGGAAGCAGCTTTATTCTTCGCCTGACCAATACCAAATCGTATCTCCCCAAGTGGATTCATCAAACTTAGGCATGATTTCCCCTTGATTAAAATGCCTACGGGAGTCTGCTTGGGCAGGAGAGAACCAAAAACCTGTCTTACTACATGGTTGACCTGCGTCTATTCTGGAGATTTCAGCTGCATTAGTTGGTGTTTGGTTTCTCGCATACTCCACTAAATCTTTTGGATAGACCATATGGTTGATTTTGCTGTCATCGATTCCATAAAGAAAAGCAATTGCTCCGGCCTCTAACGCCCAATACCCAACATAACTTCCTTTTTCACCTTGCAAGTGAGTGTCATGCCACGGCGCCTGCTTAAATGCGGGATACCATTGTTTGCAGTAATTGCTCAGTAGTTCGGAGGCTTTCTCTTTGTTGTCAGAATATGTTGCCTGGATTAGGAGTGTATAAACATCATGGTACCATTGGTCGATATCGTGTCTTCCCGGTAGCACCTTTTTTAATAGATCTTCATATAATGTATCATCGCCTGCAAAACCCGCATTGTCTGTGATGTGGACGAAGCGTTTTAACAGGTCTGGGCGATGTAATAGTATACATAGACTTATAACTTGAACGCATTCTTCATATTGGTCGGGCCATTCCTCAATGGAAAGAGGTGAAATATTGGGGATTGCCTCGGAAATGGCGAGATTTTTCTGCCATATTTCATATTTTTCAATAAGTTCCTCTAATAAAGGTATCAGGCTCTCGATATCTTCCCCGGCGGTATAAGAAGCGAATATTTTATCAAGCAGCAGGTTTTGCAGATGTCCTGCTCTTAGTGAGGCCTCTTCTTCTGGGGAGTCTGATTCAAACCTGATTGTTTTGCATAGTTCAAGAACCTCGTTATATTCCTTCAGGAAATTTTTGTACTGGTTCTCGCTGTAAAATTTTTGCCGTTGTTTCATAGTCTTTATGCCTCTAGCGCGAGGGAAGCTAAATTCCCGTGCTTTTTGATTAGCGATTTTTTGCGCTTATTAACAAATTTTTTAACTTCTTCTTCGCCGTAATGGAATGCCTGGTGGCCCCTATGAGTCTCCTCGCTAGCGCTGCTTAGCCTAGCGCTTGCATGTTCTTTAGGACTCAAGCTAGGGTGGTATAAAGGACAATAAAAAAGATGGCGGCTGTACGAACTCTTGATTAAAAGAGTAAGTGTCGGCCCATAAATAGATTTCTTAATATTTTTATCAATCCACTGTCTGCTCATTTGAACGAATAACAAGACGGCTTTGTCGGTCGGTGCTTTTACTGCTTTTACGGACGAAGGTTGGCGTCTTCCAGAATTTAGGGATCTTTTTTCCGGAGACGTAGGCGTCTCTTGTTCGATGGGCTCAATTAATTCGCTTGGCTCCACCGCCCCGGATACCCCCAATTTTGAGCTGATTCCTGGTTGGCGTGTGTTATTTTTTTTGCGCATAAACTTTGGTGCATCTTCATCACGGCTCGCTTTCGCTTCGACGATCGCAAATTTCTTCCCGCCGTTATTTTCTGGTTTTGCTCTCCAGATAGCATCGATGCCTGTTCCGTTAGCACCGTCAGTTAATTTATAAAGGATATGGTTGGCCTTAGGACTTCCGCCTGCGGAAAGTTTCCCCAACTTACTGGCACTAGGTTCACCCTCAAGCCACTTCCCATCAGCACCCTTGTCATGCCCATCCCAATCCTTGCCCCAGCCAAACTCCACTGCACAGATGTAGTCCGCAATGTGTTCGCCGCTCACTCCCAAACCCTCGTTCAAAATGCTGGAAGGGGCCTGAAGGCCCATTTTCGAGGCTTCGACCTGGTTGGAGTGGGTGCCACTGGCGCCATCGGTGCCTTTCGCTGCAACCGAGGAGTCTTTGTTGGCGGGTTTTTCTGCTCTTTTCGGGTGGCTGGAGCCGGAGCCGGCTGCCGAGCTATTGCGCTGCATGCCTTTCCATTTCACCAGTCGCTTTTCAACGATCCCGACCATGGCCGGCATGTTGTCGCGGGAGGAGGCGAGGACGGTGACGACGGAGGTTTTTGCCCAGTTGGGCAGGCTCTGGAACGTCGAGGAGCCTTTGACGCCGGTGATGATTTCATCGAGTTCGCCGCGTAGCTTGCCAGCGTTGAATATCTGCTTGAGCAGTTCTTCGGGGCTGGTTTTGATTCCGCACTCTTGCAGGACGAAGCGGAGCAGGTCGAACAGTACCGGGGCATAGCGCTGCGGGTCTTTATTGACGATGCGCAGGCTTTTTTTCAGGCCGTCGCCGGGGCCTGGAATCCAGCCGATGACGGCCATCAGCAGGTCAAACTGTGCGTCTTCCTTGCCATCGGTCGACTCTGCGTTGTAGAGGACGATCGCGGATTCAATGGTGTCGTAGGCATCGATGGCTTGCCCCAGGAACGGCACTGCGCCTAGCGCGATGCCTTTTGCCAGCTCAACGGCGGCTTCTTGATAGGCGGCGCTACGGTCTTCGCCGCCGTCGTTTGCGCTCTCAGCTACTGCCTCGCTCATGTCAGCCTCCCTGCGGCTTTCTCCACTAATGCTTGTAAATCAACCTGGTTCGGGTCCAGGCCGAGCTTGCGTAAATCTTCGTTAACTTTTTCGTCCGAGTTCTGCACCACCGCGACACTTTCGCGGCTGAACGGCCGTGGATCCTCGCCGTAATAGACTTTGGCCGGTCCTTTCGGCACGTCTTCCAACCGGGCGAAGCCGTCATCGTCCAGCACGCCTTCACGGGTCGAACCATCGGCAAAATCAACGCGATAAGGCGCGCCCGGCACCGGTTCCAGATTGTCGTAGTGCAAATTCAACTCAAGCCAAGTCGGGTTGGCCTTGGCTTTTTCCATCAGCCTTCCGGCGATGTCCGCCGCTGCCAACCCCGGAATCAACGGCACCAAAATCCCGATCCCGGTGCCCACGCCAGGCGCGCCGCCGGTATTGACCTTCACTTCTGCGCCGCTGATGGTCACGCCGCCGGCGTCGACCTTGACGAAACTGCCGCCAGCCTTGGCGGTGAGTTCCATGCCGGCGTCTATCACGACCTTGTCGCCGGCGTGGTAGTGGATTTCGCTGCCGGCTTCGACGAATTGAGCGGTGCCGATTTTTACGTGCTGGGTCACGCCGACGGTCAGGTGCTCGTCGGCGCGCATTTCGCTGATGCGGTCCAGATGGGTGATGCGGTGTTCTTCAACCTTGAATTCGCTCAGCGTGTTGGCTTCGACGGTGTCGTGCCGTTCGTTGCCGACGCGGATTTTCTGGTCGTGCTCGATGTTTTCGTCCCAATCGCGTTGGGCGTGGATGTAGATCTGCTCGACGCCTTTTTTGTCTTCGATACGGAATTCGTTGTAGCCCTTGCCGCCCGGTGAACTCAGGGTTTTGAAGGTGCTGCGGGTCTTGTTGGCCGGCAGGTCGTAGGGGACGACGTTTTCCTTGTGGTACAGGCAACCCGTGACCAGCGGCTGGTCGGGATCGCCTTCAAGGAAGGTAACGAGGACTTCCATGCCGATGCGCGGGATGGCGATGCCGCCGTAGGCTGCGCCGGCCCAGCCGCTGGCGACGCGCATCCAGCAGGTGGTTTTGTCGTTGGACTGACCGTCGCGGTCCCAGTGGAATTGCACCTTGATGCGGCCGTACTGGTCGCAGTGGATCTCTTCGCCTGCGGGGCCGGTGACCACAGCGGTCTGGCTGCCGAGGACTTTTGGTTTCGGGTGTTCAAGGGCAGGGCGGTAGTGCGCGTCCCACGGGGTGGCGAGGAAGCTGTTGCGGTAGCCCTGGTGGAAATCGCTTTTGTTGTCGGTGACGTCGCTGGTGACGTTTTCGCCGAGGACTTGCGGTTGTTTGCCTTCGTGGAAAACTTCCAGCAGCAGCCACAGTTCATTCCACTCGGCGCGCGGGTGTTCAGCGAGCGTGAGGAAATGGCCGCTGGTGAGGGTCGGTTCGTCACCTTTGCCTTCGGCGAGTTTGTAGTCGCTGCGATGGCGTTCCAGCGCGCGGGTGGAAAGGAACTTGCCGCGCTCGCGGGTGGTGAAACGGCCGGGGTAGTCGTAGTCCTCGAGGTCCGGGGCAAAGGTGCTTTTCGCGGTGCCTTCGGGGAGGATCTGCGGTTTTTCGAAGTCGTAATCGCGGCGGCTGACGCGGGTGGTGCGGGTTTCCAGGCGCAGGTTGAAGCGTTTGATCACCGGTTTGTCGGCGGCCATGCCGGAGTCTTGCTGGTAGCTCACGGCTTTGAGTTTGCGGAACACGGTCTGGTCGTCGCCGAATACCAGTTTGTGGCCGCTGCTGCTGTGCTGGAAGTGAAAGTGGATACCTTCTTCCTCGCACAGGCGCTGGATGAAATGCAGGTCGGATTCGTCGTACTGCACGCAGTACTCACGCTCCGGGTATTCGGCGTTGAGCTGGAAGCTGTAGGCGTCGGCAAGAATGCCGCGATCTTCCAGGACCTGAGCGATGATCTTCGGCACGGTCAATTGCTGGAAAATCTGCTGATCGTGGTTGTGCCGCAGGTAGGCCAGTTGTGGCACCAGGCTGAGGCTGTAACGGGTCAGGGTCTTGCCGGAGTCGCCTTGCTCGATGCGATAGACCAGACCGTGGATCTTGCCTTCGCCGGTCGGGCCGAAGGTCAGGACGCCGGGTTTGTGCAACAGCTCTTCGAGTTTGAGGTCGGGGCGGGCGCTGACGAGTTCGAGGTCGAAACGGAACGGTTCGTTGAGGGCTTCGCGACCGGTGAAGCTGAGGACTTGCAGGTCGGCGTTGGCGCCTTCAAGCGTGAGGGTAATGTGGGTTGCGTTGGCGTCCAGCATGCCTTGAATTCCGTCCATTGAATAAGCAGGTGACGGATGATGGAGGATTCAGCCGCCTCGTTCAAGGCACAAAAGCCGTAGGTCTGGCAGGTTTGCGGTATAGGGAAAACCCTTAGATGAGGTGTTTGGCCCAATGAAACCGGGCATTTGGTGCGAATTGGCGTTCATTGCCGGCAACTTTTCCCACGACCCGGCGTTGAAGAATCCTCAGTCAGATTCAGACTAAAGTCGCCTGTAGAACGTCAAAGCCATCTGCCATCATTGCCGTTCACCCCTGCGTGTTCACTTTCTCCTGGTTCAATTCGACCCGGGACGGGAGCTATTTTTCTGGCTTGTTGCGCGCTTGCGCAAACGCTGCATTGTTGGAGTTTTTCATGCGTCCCCCATTTCCCCTCATCACCCCGCGCCAGTCGTTTGGCTTCGGAGCCTTTGTGCTGTGCGCAGGTTTTACCGCACAGGTTCAGGCCAGCGGATTCTTTGAAGACACCACGGCGAAAATCGAGTCGCGCACGGTGTACTTCAACCGCGATTTCCGTGATGGGCACACCACGAACGATCAGGGCGCCTCCAAGCGTGAAGAGTCGGCACAGGGCTTTATTCTCAACCTGCAATCGGGCTACACCGAAGGTACCGTGGGTTTTGGTATTGATGCGCTGGGCATGCTTGGCTTTCAACTCGATTCCAGCCCGGACCGCAGCAACAGCGGCTTGTTGCCATCGAGCGGCAACGACCCGCGCGGCTCGAAAGGTCAGTACGCGAAAATGGGCCTGACCGCTAAGGTCAAGGTCTCGGACACGGTGCTGAAGTACGGCGCGCTGCTGCCGGATCTGCCGTTGCTGAAATACAACGACGGTCGTTTGCTGCCGACGATGTTCAACGGCGCCATGCTCACCTCTAAAGAGCTGAAAGACCTGACCTTCATGGCCGCGCGTCTGGACAAGTACACCGCGCGCGATTCCACCGATTCGCAAGACATCCGCGTGCACTGCAAGAACAAGCGCTACGCGTGCAACACCACCGCCGACCATTTCGACATGTATGGCTTCGACTACAAGATCAATGATCGCCTGACTGCGCAGTATCACTACGCCGAACTGGAAGACATTTATCGTCAGCACTTTGTCGGGCTGTTGGGTAATCAACCGTTAGCTGGCGGTGTGCTTAAAGCGGATCTGCGTGTGCTGAAAAGTGCCGACAGCGGTGATGCCAAGGCCGGTTCCATCGATAACCGGGCGTTGAGCGGCATGTTGTCCTATGCGCACAGCGGCCACACGTTCAGCGCCGGTTGGCAGCGCATGAATGGCGATAACTCGATGCCGTACCTCGATGGCAGCAATCCGTATCTGGTCAACTACGTGCAGGTCAACGACTTCGCCGCTGCGCAGGAACGCTCGTGGCAGTTGCGTTATGACTATGACTTCAAAGCCATCGGCATTAATGGTTTGAGTTTCCTGACGCGCTATGTGAACGGTGATCACATCAAGGTGTTGGGCAGTGATCAGGAGGGCAAGGAGTGGGAACGCGACAGCGAGTTGAAGTATGTGATTCAGACGGGCACGTTCAAGGATGTGAGTCTGCGATTGAGGAATGCTACGTATCGCACCAATTATGAGAAGTTTGCGCGGGATGTGGATGAGACACGGTTGATTGTGAGTTATAGCTTTTCGGTGTTGTAGGTCTTGGATGTGTAGTGCTTGATCGGGCGCTATCGCGAGCAGGCTCACTCCTACAGGGGACCTTCAGTGGACGCGGATATCGTGTTCAACATTGATCCATTGTAGGAGTGAGCCTGCTCGCGATGAGGCCCTTGAAGTCACCGTTACAACCAATGCCAGAACCGGCTCCAGAACCCCCGATTCAAATCCTCTTTGCACCCGGCATATTGCCGCGCATACACATCCGAACGGTTCTGCACTTTGCGCGCCGTCGGCATCAGCCAGGCTTTGCTCGCGTAAGTCTTGTTGCGGAACCCGCCCCAGCCTTCGTGGTAGTTGAGGTATTGGTTGTAGGCGTCGTACTTGTACACGCCGTTGATCGAATAGGTCTTGTCCATGTACCAGCCGACAAAGTCGATGGCGTCGTCGAAGTCTTCGCGGTCGGCGCCGCTGCGGCCGGTGCTTTTCTGGTAGTCGGCCCAGACTTCATCTTTGGCTTGCGCATAACCCGAGGCGGTTGAGACGCGGCCCCACGGGATTACCCAGAGCAAATATTTGCGCGGAGTCTTGGCGTCGTAGCGGTAGCCGGATTCCTGATACATGATCGCGAAGGGCACCTGAATCGGTACGCCCCAGCGTTTTTGCGTGACTTGCGCAGCGTCGTACCAGTCGCTTTTTTCGCGGAAGATTTCACAGATGTCTTCCGGCGAACGGGGCGGCGAGGTGCCGCACCCGCTCAGTAGCGTTGCCAGTGTCAGTAGTCCAAGCGTCTGCCTGTAATTCAAAAGCCGTTATCCCGTCGTGCGCAAAAAGGCCGACAGTTTACGCGCTCAGCTCAATTGATGACGATAGGGCAGATCCGGGCCGGTCTTGCTACAGGTCAGCGCGGCGGCTTGCACGGCGAACCTGAGCATGGCGTCGATCTGCTCGCGAGCGAGTTGCTGCACGCCTTCAACCGAATCCAGACCGTGCTCGGTCAGCCAGGTGATCAGCGCGGCCTGGAAGGTGTCACCGGCGCCAACGGTGTCGGCGATCTTCACCGAGGCCGCCGGCACTGACCAGTTGCCATGCTGGCGGCTGAACACACTGGCGCCGTCGCCGCCACGGGTGAGGAAGACGACCTGGCAGCGGTGTTCGAGCCAGCCTTCGATCACCCGTTGCGGGTCTTGTTCGGGGTAGAGCAGGCTCAGGTCTTCGTCGCTGACCTTGATCAGATCGGCCAGTGGTACCAGCGTCGCGATGCGTTCGCGCCAAAGGTCGATGTTCGGCTCGGGGTTGAGGCGCACGTTGGGGTCGAGGGTGATCAGGCGTTTGCCGCTCTCGCGCTGCACCAAGGTCAGCAAGGTGTCGCCGATCGGCTGCACCACCAGCGAGAATGAGCCAATGTGCAAGCCGCGCACCTCAGGGCCCAACACCGGCAGATGCGCAAGACTCAGTTGCCGATCGGCACAGCCCTCACCGCGAAAGCTGTAATGCGGCGAGCCATTGGCACCGACGGCGACCATGGCCAGCGTGGTCGGTGCGGCGAAATCCACCAGATAGTCCGGGCACACACCTTCATCCTGCAGCACTTGCTGCAAGCGGCGGCCGAGGTAGTCGGTGGACAGCCCGCCAAACAAGGCTGAGTCCACGCCCAAGCGGCGCAAACCGACGGCGACGTTGAACGGCGAGCCGCCAGCAATCGCCTTGAAAGTCACTTTCGAGGCCAGACCGCTGGCGTCGTCTTCACTGAAAAAATCAAACAGGGCTTCGCCACACACCAAATACATAATTGTTTGCTCTTTATAGGGTTGCGACATGCTGTTGATAGCGTTCATAGGCCTGCTGGAACGCCGCGACGTTGGCGGCAATCGGCAGGGTTTCACTGCTTGAATCGAGTTTCACGCAGCGCTGGCACAGATCGGCGAGGGTGTCTTCGTGGCCGTTCGACCAGGATTTGCACCACGCCGCTTGAATCGCTGCGCCCAAGGCTGCGGCTTCACTTTGTTCGGTACAGATCACCGGGGTGTTCATGATGTCGGCGACGATCTGCCGCCACACCGCACTTTTCGAACCGCCGCCGATCAGGCAAATGCTGCGGCTTTGTAAACCATTCTGGCGGAGCAAATCCAGCCCGTAGCGCAAACCGAAGGTGGTGCCTTCGACGGCGGCGCGGCACAGATTGGCCTGGGTCAGGTTGTCCAGCGTCAAGCCGTGCAGGCTGCCGGTGGCGTGGGGCAAGGCGGGCACCCGTTCACCGTTGAGGAATGGCAGCATGCTCACGCCGTCAGCGCCGATGGGAGCCTGGGCGATGAGGTCGTTGAACTGTTGCAGGTCGAGGTCGAACAGCTCGCGGATCGCGCCGGTGGCGTTGGTCAGGTTCATCGTGCAGATCAGCGGCAACCATCCGCCGCTGGACGAGCAGAACGTCGCGACCGAAGCGTCCGGGCTGACTTTTGGTACCTCGGAATAGGCGTAGACCGTGCCGGAAGAGCCGAGGCTCATGGTGATCGCGCCGGGCTGAATGTTGCCGGTGCCGATGGCGCCCATCATGTTGTCGCCGCCACCGCTGGAGACCAGCGCATTGGGGTTGATGCCGAGGTGTTCGGCGATGGCCGGGAGGAGGGTGCCGACCGATTGATGTGCATCGATCAGCTCAGGCAATGCGGCTTGCAGGCGTCCGCTGGCGTCGATGTCGCGCAGCAATTGCAAGTCCCATTGGCGAGTGCGCACGTTGAAATAGCCGGTGCCGGAGGCATCGCCGTATTCGCTGCAGGCGCGGCCGGTCAGCCAGAAATTCAGGTAGTCGTGCGGCAGCAAAATGCGTGCGATGCGTGAGAACACCACGGGGTGCTGTTCTTTGGTCCAGAGCAGTTTCGACACCGTGTAGCCCGGCGCGATGACCACGCCGAGGCGTTCCAGCGAGCCTTTTTCACCGCCCAGATGAGTCAGCAGACGCTCGTTTTCGGCGCTGGTTTCGGTGTCGCACCAGAGCTTGGCCGGGCGCAGCACTTCACCTTGATCATCGAGCAGGACCAGACCGTGCTGCTGGCCGGAGACGCCGATGCCGAGGATCGCCTGACCGTCGACATTCGCCGCCAGCAATGCCTGGCGGGTAGCGATGGCGAAGGCGTCCAGCCATTGCTGGGTGTCTTGTTCGCGGCGACCGTTGGCGCCGCTGATCATCGTGTGGGCGGCGGCGCCCTGGCCGAGCACTTGGCCGCTGGCGGCGTCGAGGATGATGGCTTTGGTGCCTTGGGTGCCGCAGTCGATGCCTAGGAAGAGTTGTTGTTTTGTCATTAGCACTCCAGGACCGCTCGTTCCCACGCTCTGCGTGGGAATGCCTCATTGGACGCTCTGCGTCTGCTGTTGGATGGGACGCGGAGCGTCCCGGGCTGCATTCCCACGCAGAGCGTGGGAACGATCAGGCTGCGAGAATCTTTTCCAGCGTCCGCGTCACACCCTCTTCACGCAAGCTGTCGCAGCACCACTCAAACGCCGCGACAAACTCCGCCGAACGCGGTATCGCCGTGCCGAAAATCTCTTCGACCGCCAACAACCGCTGAGTGATTAAAGCATCGTCCGCCACCAACGCCTGACAAAACGCCGCGCGCGGATCAGGAATCGAATAGGTGTCACCATTCTCATCCACCCCCTTCAAATACAACGCCCACGCCGCCACCACCAACGCCGCACGTTTAGTGTCCTGCCCATCAGCAATCAAGCGGTTGATGGTAGGAATAGTGAACTTGGGAAACTTCGACGAGCCGTCCGAACACACTCGCTCCAACTGATCGGCAATCGCCTGATTGGAAAACCGCGCCACCAGCGTGTTTTTGTAATCCGTCAGATCAATGCCGGGCACCGGCGCCAGTTGCGGGGTCACGTCCAGATCCATATAAGCGCGCATGTAGCGCACGAACAGCGGGTCGTTCATGGTCTCGTGAACAAACCGGTAACCCTTCAAAAAGCCCAGATAGGTCAGCGCCAGGTGGCTGCCGTTGAGCAGTTTGATTTTCATCTCTTCGTAGGGCGAAACATCGTCGGTGAACTGCACACCGACCTTTTCCCACGCCGGGCGGCCATTGACGAATTTATCCTCCAGCACCCATTGCACAAACGGCTCGCAGACCACCGGCCAAGCATCGTCGACGCCGTGTTTATCGGCCAGTTGCAGGCGATGCGCGGTGCTGGTCATGGGGGTGATGCGGTCGACCATGGCGTTGGGGAAACTGACGTTGGCGTCGATCCAGCTGCACAGATTGCTGTTACGCAGAGTGGCAAAGGCCAGCAGCGCCTTGCGGGTCACGGCGCCGTTGTGCGGCAGGTTATCGCAGGACATCACGGTAAATGCCGGAATGCCCGCCGCGCGGCGTTTTTCCAGGGCTGCACACAAGAAGCCGAACACGGTTTTCGGGTCCTCTGGGTGGGCCAGGTCGTGTTGAATCTGTGGCAAGTGCGCCATGAACTCGCCGTTGCTGTCGTCGATGCAATAACCGCCCTCGGTGATGGTCAGCGAGACGATGCGGATTTGCGGATCGGCGAGTTTGTCGATCAATGCCTGAGCACCGTCCTCGGCCAGCAGCATGTCGCGAATCGCGCCGATCACGCGGACTTCGGTGTCGTCGCTGTCGCCGAGTTCGAACAGCGTGAACAGGTAATCCTGCTCGTTGAGATCGTCGCGGGCGCGGCGGTCTTCGGCGCGCAGGCCGACGCCGCAAATCGCCCAGTCGAGCGCTTCGCCGGTATTCATCAAGGCATCGGTGTAATACGCCTGATGTGCGCGATGGAAGCCGCCGACGCCGATGTGGGCGATGCCCTGGCGAGTGTCGCTGAGGCTGTAGGCCGGTAGTTGTACTTCGGCGGCCAGACGATGGAGATTCTGTTGGTTGAGTTTCATCGGGAATTCTCGAAGTCAGGCCGCAGCGCGCAGCGGACGGGTCAATGCGACACCTTCGGCATCGAATAAATGGCACTGGGCCGCGTCGAGGTGCAGGCTCAGTTGTTCGCCGTAACGGCTGGCCAGATCCCCGCGCACGCGCATGGTCAGGGCTTCGCCAGCGTTGGTGGTGACGTGGCAGAAGGTGTCGCTGCCCAAGCGTTCGCTAACGTCGGCGGTGACTTGCAGGCTGCAATCGCCGGGTTGCGCCAGCTCCAGATGCTCCGGGCGAATACCGAGGGTCACGGCGCTGCCGACACTCAGATTGCCGGCGTTGAACGGCAGGGTGATGCGCGTGCCGGCATCCAGCGAGACTTCGCAGCTCTGGCCATCGATGCGGGCGATTTTGCCTTTGAGGAAACCCATTTTCGGCGTGCCGAGGAACCCCGCGACGAACAGGTTCGCCGGGTTGTGATACAGGTCCAGTGGCGAGCCGACCTGTTCGATCTTGCCGCCATTGAGTACCACGACTTTGTCGGCCATGGTCATCGCTTCGACCTGATCGTGGGTCACGTAGATCATCGTCGCTTGCAGGTCTTTGTGCAGGCGCAGCAGTTCCAGGCGCATCTGCACGCGCAGCGCGGCGTCGAGGTTGGACAGCGGTTCGTCGAAGAGGAAGATTTTTGGATTACGCACGATGGCGCGACCGATCGCAACGCGCTGACGCTGGCCACCGGAGAGCTGCTTCGGCTTGCGTTCAAGCATCGGCCCGAGTTCGAGAATCCGCGCCGCTTCGCCGACTTTCTTCTCGACTTCGGCTTTCGGCACGCCGGCCAGATCGAGGGCGAACGACATGTTCTTTTTCACGGTCATGTGCGGGTACAGCGCGTAGGTCTGGAACACCATCGCCAGATCGCGCTTGGCCGGGCTGACTTCGGTGATGTCACGGCCATCCAGTTCGATGGTGCCGTCGCTGACTTCTTCCAGACCGGCGATCAGGCGCAGCAGGGTGGATTTGCCGCAACCCGACGGGCCGACGAAGACCACGAATTCCTTGTCGTTCACTTCAAGGTCGATGCCTTTGATGATGGAGAAACCTTCGAAGCCTTTTTGCAGATTCTTGATTTTCAGGTTGGCCATGATGATGGGCCTCCGCATTGTTGTTTTTTTAAGATCAAAAGATCGCAGCCTGCGGCAGCTCCTACAGGAGGACGGCATGCTTTATGTAGGAGCTGCCGAAGGCTGCGATCTTTTGCTTTTCAATCTTCATTTCACGGCGCCGAACGAGAGGCCGCGCACCAGTTGCTTCTGGCTGATCCAGCCGAAGATCAGGATCGGCGCACATGCCAGGGTCGAGACCGCCGACAACTTGGCCCAGAACAAACCTTCCGGGCTTGAATACGAGGCGATCAGCGCAGTCAACGGCGCGGCCTTCGACGAGGTCAGGTTCAGTGACCAGAAGGCCTCGTTCCAGCACAGAATCAGCGACAGCAGCACGGTCGAGGCGAGGCCACCCTTGGCGATCGGCAGCAGCACGCGAACCATTTCCTGCCACAGCGTGGCGCCGTCGAGGCGGGCGGCTTCGAGGATGTCTTTGGGGATGTCCTTGAAGTAGGTGTAAACCATCCACACCACGATCGGCAGGTTGATCAGCGTGTAGATCACGATCAGTGCGATGCGCGTGTCGAGCAGGCCGAAGCTTTTCGCCAGCAAGTAGATTGGCATCAGCACGCCCACCGGCGGCAGCATCTTGGTCGAGAGCATCCACAGCAGCGTGCCTTTGGTGCGCTGGGTTTCGTAGAACGCCATCGAGTACGCCGCCGGCACCGCGATCAGCAGACAAAGGGCCGTAGCACTGAAAGAAATCACCACCGAGTTCCAGGCGAAACTGAAGTAATCGCTGCGCTCATTGATGTGCAGGTAGTTCTCCAGCGTCGGCGTGAAGATGAATTGCGGCGGCGTGGCGAACGCGTCGATTTCGGTTTTGAAACTGGTCATCACCATCCAGAAGATCGGGAAGAAAATCACGATCGCGATGGCCCAGGCCAGGGTGCCGAGCAGCAGGCTTTGCAGCCGGCGGGATTGTTGAAGAGTCATGGCAGGCCTCAGGCTTTGTCAGTCAGGTTTTTGCCGATCATCCGCACCAGAATGATCGCGGCGATGTTGGCGATGACCACGGCAATCAGCCCGCCCGCCGAGGCCATGCCGACGTCGAACTGCACCAGCGCCTGGTTGTAGATCAGGTAGGCGAGGTTGGTCGAGGCGTAGCCGGGGCCGCCGTTGGTGGTGGTGAAAATCTCGGCGAACACCGACAGCAGGAAGATCGTTTCGATCATCACCACCACGGCAATTGGTCGCGCCAGATGCGGCAGGGTCAGGTGCCAGAAGATCGCGACCGGCCCGGCGCCGTCAAGGCGTGCGGCTTCCTTCTGTTCCTGGTCGAGGGACTGCATGGCCGTCATCAGAATCAGGATCGCGAAGGGCAGCCATTGCCACGAGACAATGATGATGATCGACAGCAGCGGGTAGTGTGCCAGCCAGTCCACCGGTTGCGCGCCGAACAGCTTCCAGACGTAAGCGAGGATCCCCGAGACCGGATGGAAGATCAGGTTCTTCCAGATCAACGCACCGACCGTGGGCATGATGAAGAACGGCGAAATCAGCATGACCCGGACGATGCCGCGACCGAGGAATTCGCTCGCTTCAAGCAACGCACTGATGAGTACGCCGAGCACCACGCTTATCAACAACACGCTGCCGACCAGCAGCAAGGTGTTGGTCGCACCGGGCATGAAACCCGAATCTGTCAGGAAGTATGTGAAGTTCTCCAACCCCACGAACTGGTTTTCACCGGGGTAGAGCAGGTTGTAGCGGATCATCGAGAAGTAAATGGTCATGCCCAGCGGCACGATCATCCACAGCAGCAACAGGGCCACCGAAGGGCTGACCAGAAACCAGCCGGGATTGCGTACGCGGACTTTGCGCGCAGGCTGCGACAGGTCGATGTGGGCTTTGGCAGTTGAAGTATTCATGGCGATCACAACCGAGTCATACAGACCTATGGAGATCTAATGTAGGAGTGAGCCTGCTCGCGATGGCGGTGTGTCAGTCACCGTCTGTTTCAGATTGAAAACCGCCATCGCGAGCAGGCTCACTCCTACAAAAGGCAGGAGCGAGCTTTGCGGGTTACTTGGGATAACCGGCGCGCTTCATCTCGCGTTCAGTGGTTTGCTGTGCAGCAGCCAAGGCTTGATCCACCGTGGTCTGGCCGATCAACGCTGCCGAGAACAGCTTGCCGACCTGGGTGCCCACCGCCTGGAACTCAGGAATGGTCACCAGTTGAATACCGATGTACGGCACCGGTTTCAGCGTTGGCTTGCTCGGGTCAGCCGCTTTCAGCGATTCGAGCGTGACCTTGGCAAACGGCGCGGCGCTCATGTAGGCATCGCTGTAGGTCGAGGCGCGGGTGCCTGGCGGTACGTTGGCGATGCCGTCAGTTTTGGCTACCAGCTCGCCATATTCTTTGGAGGTTGCCCAGGCGCTGAATTGCTTCGCGGCGTCTTTGGCTTTGGAACTGGTCGGAATCGCCAGCGCCCACGAGTACAGCCAGGCCGAGCCTTTGTCAGTCACTTGATGCGGGGCGAAGGTGAAGCCGACATGATCGGCAACCTTGCTCTGGGTCTTGTCGGTGACGAACGAGCCGGCGACGCTGGCATCGACCCACATCGCGCATTTGCCGCTGTTGAACAGTGCGAGGTTTTCGTTGAAACCGTTGCTGGAGGCGCCCGGCGGGCCGGATTTCTTCATGGTGTCGACGTAGAAATTCAGCGCGTTTTTCCATTCCGGCCCGGTAAATTCAGGCTGCCATTTCTCATCGAACCAGCGCGCGCCATAGGCGTTGGCGACGGTGGTGATCAGCGCCATGTTCTCGCCCCAGCCGGCCTTGCCGCGCAGGCAGATGCCGTACTGTTCCTTGTCCTTTTTCGTGAGCTTTTCGGCGAAACCGGCAATCTCTTCCCAGGTCGGACGCTCGGGCATGGTCAGGCCGGCATCCTTGAACAGGTCGGTGCGGTAATAGGTGATCGAACTTTCCGCGTAGAACGGCAGGGCGTACAGCGAACCCTTGACCGACAGGCCTTCACGCACCGACGGGAACACATCGTCGAGGGCGTAACTGGCCGGCAGATCCTTCATCGGTTCGAGCCAGCCTTTGGCGCCCCACAGTGCCGCTTCGTACATGCCGATGGTCAACACGTCGAACTGACCGCCCTGAGTGGCGATGTCGGTGGTCAGGCGTTGGCGCAGGACGTTTTCTTCGAGCACCACCCAGTTGAGCTTGATGTCCGGATGCTCGGTCTCGAAGGTTTTCGAGAGCTTTTGCATGCGGATCATGTCGCTGTTGTTGACGGTGGCGATGGTCAGGGTCTGGGCGCCAAGGCTGACGCTGCTGAGGGTCATGCAGGTGAGGGCAAGCAGAGCTTTTGCAGTCGGTTGCATCGTGCACTCCTTTTCTGCACCCGGAGGGTTACAGAAGGACAGTTATTGTTTTTGTGTCTTCCTGTGCAGGAAGAATGTGCGCTGATTACAGCCTTCAATCGCAGGACTGACAAATCATCCCTAGCACTTTTATCGATACTTTTTTGCACTGGGCATTTGTGGGGCGAACGCAGGGCAGGGCTTTTCAGCGAGGGGGCGCTATCGAATGCGTACAGGTTTCACAGCATTGCGAGGTCCATTGTGGGAGCGAGCCTGCTCGCGAAAGCGGTGTGTCAGCGACAGATTTGCCAACTGATCCTCCGCCTTCGCGAGCAGGCTCGCTCCCATAGGGGGGGGAATTGCGTTGTCAATGGTGGTTTTGTTCAGTCAGGCGCTGCACGGCGAGCCGTCGGTAATGCGAGGGCGTCATACCCTTGAGCTGCTGAAAGCGCCGATTGAAGTTGGAAATATTGTTGAATCCGGACTCGAAACACACGTCGGTCACCGGTTTGTCGCCATCAGCCAGCAATTCGCAAGACTTGCTGATACGCAGCCGATTGACGAACTCGATGAAATTGCGCCCGGTGGCCTGTTTGAATACGCGACTGAAATAGGTCGGCGTCATGCCCAGGTGCTCGGCGACTTCTTCCAGCGAAATGTCGCGGGCGTAATGACTGAAGATGTAATCGACGGCCCGGTTGGTGCGATCGATATTGTGTTCGTCGGCCAGTTGCGGGGTGGTGGCGCCGGACAACAGCTGGAAATCATCACTGGCGGCCAGCAGCTCCATCAGGATAAAAAAGTGCCCGAGGCGGGTGATGCCCTTACTGTCGGCAATGCGCTGCATCAGCGTCATGGCCTGGCGGATCGTGCGCTTGCAGCGAAATTCGATGCCGTACTGCGCGCGCTCCAGCAAGGGCGCCAGGGTTTTCAGTTCGGCGAACACCTGGTGGCCACTCTCGAACAACTCGTCAGTGAAGTTCACCAGCATGTCACGCTTCTCCACGACCTCGTCTTCGGCCACCTGACTGATCCAGTTATGCGGCAGGTTGGGGCCGGTGAGAAACAGGGTTTCGGGGTAAAAGTTGCCGATGTAGTCGCCGATGAACACCTTGCCTGAGCTGGCCACGATCAAGTGCAGTTCGTATTCCTTGTGGAAATGCCAGCGCACCAGTGGGCACGGAAAACCGTGCTGGCGGTAGATGATGGACAACCCGTTATGGTCATCCATCAACTCGTACGAGGGGTCGGTCACGCGGGCGGTTCGGGTCATGGCCTGAGTACTTTTTCATGATCGCCAGGTGATCATGCCTCGTTTGCCGTGTGGTGCGCCAGCCTCGTTCAAGCCGGCTGTTGGTGGAGGGGCATTCTGGACTTCTCGATGGCTTTCTCCACATTGGCCTGTTGGCAAAAAAACACCACTTTCGAGTTTTTAATGAAGTCGAAGTTAATGATATTGCACTTTTTTGCCCAGTCTGATTTTACGGGATCAAACCAGTTGTCCAGATTGTTGAGAATGCGCAAAGGGCCGCTGGCGATATAACAAGTTGCGCTCAGAGACCAAGGACGCAAGTGGCTGATGGAAGTGCCCATGACTTCTTTTATATAGCCGTGCAACTGGTGGGTGGTCACCAAGGTCTGGTTGATCCATTTATGATTGATTTGTGCCTGGAACCGGCTGTCTCGGGTTTCCCATGTCATCGGCGCGGCAACCAGGACTCGCTGTAGTCGGCTGACTTTTTTAAGTTGGCCTAGTGTCAGGTGGCGGTTTTCGGCAGGAATCATGTGTTGGCCAAAATGCTCGAGCATCAACTGTTTGAATTCAGCGTGGTTGAATTGCGCGTTGCCATTTGTCAATTCGTGGAAGTCAAGAATGATGAACTCATCGAAGCTGCGCTCAAGAAATGCCTTGACGTCGCGGATCAGATCGCCGAGATGGCGCGAAGATGTAAAGCCGTTGTGCTGGAAGCGAAATCTCTCAAGCCCTTGTGCCTGAGCGTCGTACAGCAGGCGTACATCAAGTGCCCGGGAGCCGCGATTGAGTTGCGCATAAAAGGGGATGTCCTGGCATGCCAGCCAGAGGCTCCCGGGAAGCTGAGCGTAGGAGGCTTCCAGGTCGCAGCCTGCATTGTGTGTGCCCGGTAAGGTCAACTCATTGAGAGACAAGTTATCAATCTGTGGTGTGTTGACCATCCATTGATGGGGTTGGAAATCATGAAAGTTCATGGTGTATATCCTGCGTGGATAGTGATTTAAAGTTATATGAGTGCGCGCGCAGGATGTTTATAGAGTCAAGTTCGTATTTGGCCAATCGCTGTTTGAATGCAAGTTATGTAGAGGCCCGGTTTAAGTCTTGGTTTGCTGTGGTGTTGCGGTTTTTTGCTTCAATCCATTGCGCCATATATTGAGTGCTTTTGTGCGCGTGATGGCGCAGCATGCTGCCGGTGAAGTTGTTGTTTCTGAGTGTTTGCAAGTGCTGTTGGCAGTGACGAAGTTTCTCAATAAGTGCCGGTCCGTGTATCGCTTGTTGGTAGCGCTCGGTGAGTAGCTGGGTTCCCGCCAGACAAGCTTCTTGCCAACGCGCCTCGTCCTTGTAAAGCGCCACGGCAGTGTTGGCGAGCTCGATTGCGCTGTTTGAAATGGAGCCGGGCCAAGTGTGATCACCCTGCATTGCCTCAGCACCAACCGGCGTCGTGACGCTGGGTGTACCGCACAGCATGGCGTCGACCAGTTTGCCCTTGATCCCGGCACCAAAGCGCAAAGGCGCCAGGCACACCCGCGCAGCAGACATCACCTGCAACGCATCTTCGGCCCAGTTCATGATGTGGAAGCCTTCGCTGGCGTTATGCAGCGCCGTGGCTTTGGGCGGCGTGTAGGCGCCGTAGATGTGCAATTGGGCCTGGGGCAACT
This sequence comes from Pseudomonas sp. Mb7, assembly GCF_054790525.1. Lineage (NCBI taxonomy): Bacteria > Pseudomonadati > Pseudomonadota > Gammaproteobacteria > Pseudomonadales > Pseudomonadaceae > Pseudomonas > Pseudomonas sp. Mb7. Next base: position 2,700,258 of record NZ_CP186501.1, on the reverse strand, counting down.
GTTGGCGAATCAGCGGCCAGATGGTGCTCTTCATCCACAGCACGGCATCCCAGTTGGGCGCATGGCGGAAGTTGCCGATGCTCAAGAAGTTCGCCCGTTCTGCAAATGCTACCGGCTCAGCCGTCGGCGGGTCGATCATCAGCGGGCACCAGTGCAGCAATTGCCGAGGCAAGCCGAACTGCTCGATCAGCAGTTCGATTTCCACTTCGGAGATCATCAGGTTCAGATCGCAACGATACAACGCGGCAATTTCGCGTCTGGCCAGATCGCTCTCGGCCATCAGTTCGAACTCGTCGCGCAGGGCCGGGGCAAATACATCACTGAAATCATTCTGGTCCGGATTGACCTTGAGGCGAGACTTGAGCCGTTGGTGGCGCGCATGCCGCAGACTTTGCAGGTCGGAAGTTTCCAGCACGCGCAGTGCCTGAGGGCATTGTTTTTCAACCCGCCAGCCGAACTGTTCTTCCATCATGAACTGGTCAAACAACACAATGTCCGGCGCCAGTTCACTGATGAAGTGGTCAAAGCTGCTGTTGTTGAGTTCGATGGCCACTTCGCAGATGCCGAGTGCAGCAAGATCTGCTTTGTGCTCGCCGGGGCCGGCCGGGCTGCTGAAGGTAATGTCCCAGCCTTGTTGCAGGAAGGTTTCGAGGATCTGCATGACGTGCCCGCTCGCCGCTGAGGAGCGCGGTTCTGGCCAGACGTATCCGATGACCAGGACTTTGGTGGCGGGAGGCTGAATCATGCGAGTTTTTCCTGTGCAGCAAACGAGGGATGCGATGAAGGCGCAATTAAACCATGGCAGGGGCGGTATTTAACACTGTTATCAATATGCTTGGGCTTTACGGTAAAAATGCAGGTGAGAGGGTTGTTCTGCTATTGATTAATGTAATTGTTGTGCAAGATTTGCTAATGGTTATTAGCTTTATAAGTGTGCGGCAGTATTGATAGTTTCGCTTGCGCCACAGTCGTTGAAAGATGCGGTCCGCGTTTTAGTATTGTGCGCAGGAGACTATATGAACAATCAACTATCCGGGCTTTATGCCGGCTCCGAAGAATCGTTATTGTGGTTGCTGGACCCTTTGGCAGATGCCGATGAGACGCCAGTATTGTCGAGGGCGAGAAACGCCAGTTCGGTCTTGTCGTCAGGGGATGTCGTGGAAGGCGTCAATGTAAAAGAGCTGGCTCAGGAGATACTGCAAGGGTGTGCCGCAGTTATGGATGAGGTGAGTTTTGATCCTGCTCATTTCATTCGCGAGCGTATTGATGAAACTGTATTGGAAGTTGTCATTGAAGACGATGTTCGCAAGCGTATTCAGCATGATTGCGCTGTCAGCGTTAAGTATTACGAGTTGGAAGCGCCCAAGCGCAGCGACTCGCTCCAAGGAGAGAAAAAAGCGGTTGTCTGGAAAGAAAAAGCATTCACTCTCGCAGAAATCTGCACTGACTATCACGTGCGTGTTCTCAAAGGACTCTATGGAGTGACCATACAGTGGCCTTCCTATTATCCGCAGAAACTCAGGGAGGTGTTCAATGATGCGGATTATCAAGAGGACTTTAAACAGTATGTAAAAGATAACTTGCGATCGCCTGCGGTTAGCGCATTTGGCCGCTTATTGAAAAAAACAGAGCTGAACAAGTTGGTCGTGGAATTCATCAAGAGTGGTGATCGCTCCCTGGATGATCAAGTCATCGCTTTCGAGTATCTCAAAGGCATGATTCCACCACGCTTGCTTAACTTGCACAGCGATCCTGATTTGAATGTAGATAACGCTGTTTTTATCGGACGAAGCAATCTGGACCGTGGCCTGGTGTTTTTCCTAGGGGAAGACAGTGCGGCCTTCGAGTTTCCCGCCGGACATGATGCCCGTGGGCGTTTTGTTGAAAATAACCAAGACTTCCAGAAGCGCCTGCTCAAGCGCGTGCCGTTACGCGATCAACAGAAACCGTATGTTCGTGATTTCAAATATCGCGGCGCAGAATTTCCCGTGTTCGTCACCCGTGCCAACTATCGGGAATTGGTATTTCGATCCAGTTCGGATATCGGTCAGGATTTGTTCGATCGTCAAATCGCGCGGGCACTTGCCGACATCGATACGCTCGTTTCAACGGAAGCCGAACGCTGGACCGATTTTGCATTGGAGGCGGCCGGTTATCTCCTGCAATGTGTTGCGTTTGCCGCCTCGTTGCCTTACGGCGGAACGGCGGCATTCGCGTCTGCTCCGATTCGCATGCTGATTCCTTTTCTCCTGGGACTCGGGGCTTCCGCGACCGATTTGATTCGTGCAGAGATATCGGATGATCCTTCCGAGACCGAGCGGTTGCGGATCAACGCCGCGATCGGTTTGCTGGCCGAACTTGCAGGCCCGATAGCCGAAAGGCTGATCGGCAAGACATTGTCGCTTGCGCTCAAGAGAGACGTGGGGCGCCGGGTGCTCCAGGCGCTCAAAAACAGCAATCGGCCTTCGGTCTTTCGCCGCTCGGCGACACGGCTGCGTCAACAGTTGGCGAGCACGACAGGAAAAGAGATTCCAGACGCAGCCAAAGGCTTGCTAGTTGCCGGTTATCTCGCCGAGTTGTCAGGCGGCCCGAACGTAGCGCAAAAGCTGGCAACGGAGACGCGGGTCATCCGCTTGTCCGGTCCCGAAAAGGGCTTTGTTTATCAGGGATTCGTCTTTCGGGGAGACATGCGAGACCCTTCACTCATCTTTCAGAAGGGGTTTACCCAGCGCGCACCGATCAAGCACCTCGATCAGATCAACGGTTTGAAGGGGGGATATGGCGGCGCTCATGACGCACTCAGTCCTGATGGCGCGGGTATTTCCACCTCGGCATTCTATAAAAAGGACGGGGCGGGAGCCTTTGTCTATGGGGGACAGAAGGGTGGATTTACCTATTTCATCGACGCACGGCAAGTGGAAGGCTTTCATTTATACGCCAACACCGAACTGGCTTTTCGCCCCAACTCAGGCTTGAAAACCCTGCCACCGCTGGAGATCAATTATGGCGTTGACCTACCACCGGGTCTGATTCTGGGCGCCTATGACCCGGCCGGCAACTTCATCGCCAATCCCAAAGCGATCAATCGGGCCATTGCGGCGAGTGAAATCAACCCGCTGGCGGGAGCGGGCCGGGATGTGGGCAACAAATTACGTCAGCCATTTGCTGACGGAGAGTTGTTGTCCCCCGTCGATTTCGGCAACGAAGCGCTGAACGCGCAGGAAGCGCTTGTGATGGCGGCTCAGTCTGCGTCGGAGGGCATGCGACCTGCGACAGGGAAGGTTGATAGCAGTGATATCAGTGCCTTCCGGGAGCGACAGAACGCTAAACGAGATCGCTTGAACGCGAGAAACTGACACCTCAGGAAACCTCTGCCAGTTCGCGGTAAAGCATTTTGCCGATGAAGAAATGGCAATCGTGCGCCGGACTGGCATCCATGGGCTCGACAAAAACGAGTGTTGCGGGGGCACTGGCAACGGCTGAGGTAAGCAAATATCAATATGCAGGAGTCGCACAAAGCTATTCCGTGAGCGATACGCTTGATGTACCTATTGAAGAATGCTTTTGACTTTGTCGCGTAATTGATCGATGGAAAATGGCTTGCCGATAACATGCATGTCAGCAGGGGCGTCAATGTTTTCGGCATAACCACTGGCAAACAGAATCGGCAGGGCGGGGCGCAGTTTTCGTGCTTCGCCTGCCAGTTCGCGGCCATCCATGCCAGGCAAGCCGACATCGGTCATCATCAGGTCAACCTCTTTGGTGGCGTCCTTGAGAACCTCCAGAGCCTGTTCGCTCCCATCTGCTTCGAGCACCTTGAACTCCAGCTCCTCCAGCACATCGACGATCAGCATGCGCACGATGTCGTCGTCTTCTACGACAAGGATGGTGGGGGCGGGGGTAGACATATTAAGGCTCTCGAAAGTCAGTTCAGGGTCGCCGGTCGATCAAAAGTGCCGGGCTCTTTCATCAGTAAGTGGCGCAGTGCCACAAGTTCCCTGCCTGGGACAAAAAAAGCATAGCCGCAGACGGGACCGCAAGGATAACTGTTCAAGGCTGTAAAGGTGCTGGTGCATGTAGGAATTTGCGGCGAAAGATGTGAGAAAAATGGATCCACGCCGTCGTTTTGGGGCAAACTGCCGGTTTTTCAACAGTTCGACAAGGCTGCCCCATGTCCTCTCCGTCTACGGTTGATGAGCAACGGTTTCGCAAACTCCTGAGTCGCAACATCAGTCTGCCTTTGGGCGTCGGTGTGCTCAGTGCCGTGTTCTTCGTGTCGCTGATCACTTATCTGCTGTCGGTAATCCAGTGGGTGGAGCACACCGACCGGGTGATCAATAACGCCAACGAAGCGGTGAAGCTGACCGTGGACCTTGAAACCGGCATGCGTGGTTTCCTGCTCAGCGGCGACGAGCATTTCCTCGACCCGTACGAAACGGCCAAGCCGCGCATCGCGGTGGCCCTCAGTACCTTGCTCGAACTGACCGCCGACAACCCTGTACAAACCGATCGTCTGCGCCGTCTGCAAGCCTTGCAGGTTGAGTGGTCCAATTACGCCCAGTCGATGATCGATCTGCAGCGCTCCAGTGGCGACTACCGGGGCGCGGTCAAGGCCGGACGCGGCAAACGCCTGACGGACGAGATCCGCAAGCAATTCGAAGACGTCATCGAGACCGAACAGGTCCTGCGCACCACGCGCAATGAAGACGTGCGCCGCACCACGATCTGGAGCATCAGCCTCTATCTGGTGTTCATTGCCGGTATCAGTGGCTTGCTGGCCTATATCGGCCGGCGTGATCTGGTCAACCTGTCGACCAACTACAGCGCCAACCTTGCCGCGCAGCAAGCCAGTGCCGAACGTCTCGAGCAGCAGGCCTGGTTGCGCAATGGTCAGACCGAGCTGGCCGAGCAGGTGCTGGGGCAACTGACGCTGAATCTGCTGGGGCGCAATATTCTGCAGTTCTGCGCGCAGTATCTGGGCACCGCCGTGGCCGCACTGTATGTGCGTGAAGAACACGGCGGCCTCAAGCGGGTGGCTACTTACGGTTTCTCCCGCGAGCAGGAAGAACAAGATCAGTCGATCTACAGCGGCGAAGGTATTGTTGGCCAAGTGGCGCAGCAGGCGCGGTTGATCCGTCTGGATTCGGTGCCGTCGGACTACTTCAAAGTCAGCTCGGGGCTGGGCGAAGGCTTGCCGCACAGTGTGCTGGTGGTGCCGACCAGCGATGACGACCGCGTCAATGGTGTGATCGAGCTGGGTTTCCTGCGCCCGCTCAATGATCGCGATATCGAACTGCTGGAGCTGATTGCCGCCAACATCGGTACGTCCATCGAAGCTGCGCGCTACCGTCAGCGTTTGCAGGAAGTGCTGGCGGAAACCCAGCAACTCAACGAAGAGTTGCAGGTGCAGCAGGAAGAGTTGAAAACCGCCAACGAAGAACTGGAAGAGCAGTCGCGGATTCTCAAGGAATCCCAGGCGCATCTGGAAACCCAGCAAGTCGAACTGGAACAGACCAACGAGCAACTTGCCGAACAGGCGCAGACGCTGGCCGAACAACGCGACGCCATGGATCTGAAAAACACCGAACTCAATCAGGCTCAGGTACAACTCGAAGAGCGCGCCGAAGAGCTTCAACGCTCGAGCAAGTACAAGTCCGAATTCCTCGCCAACATGTCCCACGAACTGCGCACGCCGCTGAACAGTTCGCTGATTCTGGCCAAGTTGCTCGCGGAGAACCCACAGGACAACCTCAGCGCCGAACAGGTCAAGTTTGCCGAGTCGATTTACTCCGCCGGCAACGATCTGCTCAACCTGATCAACGACATTCTGGACATCTCCAAGGTCGAGGCGGGCAAGCTCGAAGTGATTCCGGAGAACACCAGCGTGGCGCGTCTGGCCGATGGTCTGCGCAGCGTGTTCGAACCTTTGGCGGCAGACAAACAGCTGACCTTCAGCGTCGATGTGCAACCTGGCGCACCGGGCATGCTCTACACCGACCGTCAGCGGCTGGAGCAGGTGATCAAGAACCTGCTGTCCAACGCCGTGAAGTTCACCGAGAAGGGCGCGGTCAGCCTGACCGTCGCTGGCCAGCCGGATGATCGGGTCGCGTTCATCGTGCGCGATTCGGGTATCGGCATCGCCGCCGACCAGCAGGAAAGCATTTTCGAAGCCTTCCGCCAGGCCGACGGCACCACCAACCGCAAGTACGGCGGCACCGGTCTGGGCCTGTCGATTTCGCGGGATCTGGCGACCTTGCTTGGCGGTTCGATCAGCGTCAGCAGCACACCGGGGCAGGGCAGTGTGTTCACATTGCTGTTGCCGCAGCAGTTCAACGAGTCCAATGAAGTTGCGTTCGCACCGTTGACCTTTACCCCGCCAGCGGCGGTGGCCAGCGCGCCACTGGCGCCGGTTGTTTCGCCGTTGGCGCCGGTGCATATTCCGCGCTTCGCCGATGACCGCAACAAGGCTCCATTCGCCACGCGCTGCATTCTGGTGGTGGAAGACGAGCCGAACTTTGCGCACATCCTCTACGATCTGGCGCATGAACTGGGCTATCAGTGCCTGGTGGCCCATGGCGCGGACGAAGGTTACGACCTCGCCAAAGAGTTCGTGCCGGACGCGATCCTGCTCGACATGCGCCTGCCGGATCACTCCGGCCTCACCGTGCTGCAACGCCTGAAGGAACACGCCGGAACCCGGCACATCCCGGTGCATGTGATTTCCGTCGAGGACCGTGTCGAAGCGGCAATGCACATGGGCGCGATCGGCTATGCGGTCAAACCGACCACCCGCGAAGAGCTCAAGGACGTGTTCGCCCGTCTCGAAGCCAAGCTGACCCAAAAGGTCAAACGCGTGCTGTTGGTCGAGGACGACGATTTGCAGCGCGAAAGCATTGCCCGTCTGATCGGTGACGAAGACATCGAAATCACCGCCGTCGGCCTCGCGCAGGATGCTCTGGAGCTGCTGCGCACGACGATCTACGACTGCATGGTGATCGACCTGAAGTTGCCGGACATGCTCGGCAATGACCTGCTCAAGCGCATGTCCACCGAAGACATCTGCTCGTTCCCGCCGGTTATCGTCTACACCGGGCGCAACCTGACCCGCGATGAAGAGGCCGAACTGCGCAAGTACTCGCGCTCGATCATCATCAAGGGCGCACGTTCGCCAGAGCGCTTGCTGGACGAGGTCACACTCTTTCTGCACAAAGTCGAATCGCAGTTGTCCCATGAACGGCAGAAGATGCTCAAGACCGCGCGCAGCCGCGACAAGGTCTTCGAGGGTCGCAAAGTGCTGTTGGTGGACGACGATGTGCGTAACATTTTCGCCCTCACCAGCGCCCTGGAGACCAAAGGCGCAGTCGTGGTCATCGGCCGTAACGGGCGTGAGGCGATTGAAAGACTCAATGAGGTCGAGGACATCGATCTGGTGTTGATGGACGTGATGATGCCGGAAATGGATGGTTTTGAAGCCACCATTGAAATCCGCAAGGATCCGCGCTGGCGCAAGTTGCCGATCATCGCGGTGACGGCCAAGGCCATGAAAGACGATCAGGAGCGCTGCCTGCAGGCGGGTGCCAATGATTACCTGGCCAAGCCTATCGACCTGGATCGCCTGTTCTCGCTGATTCGCGTGTGGTTACCAAAAATGGAACGCATTTAGTGGAACGCAGTACGCCAGCCGAACGAAACAGTGAAATCGAACTGCGCTTGTTGATTGAGGCGATCTACCTCAAGTACAGCTACGATTTTCGCGATTACTCCGGCGCTTCGATCAAGCGCCGGGTGCAGCACGCGCTGAGCCAGTTCGAGTGCGCGACCATTTCGGCATTGCAGGAAAAGGTTCTGCATGACCCGACAGCGTTCATGCAGTTGCTGCAATTGCTGACGATTCCGGTCAGCGAGATGTTTCGTGACCCGTCGCACTTCCTCGCGATCCGCCGGGAAGTGGTGCCGCTGCTGCGCACTTATCCGTCGATCAAGATCTGGATCGCCGGGTGCAGCACGGGCGAGGAGGTCTATTCGATGGCGATTCTGTTGCGCGAGGAAGGCCTGCTCGATCGCACGATCATCTATGCCACCGATATCAACCCACGCTCGCTGGACAAGGCCAAGCAGGGGATTTTCTCGATGGAGAATGTTCGTGCGTACACCGCCAACTATCAGCAAGCTGGTGGCCAGCGATCGTTTGCCGACTACTACACTGCAGCGTACGGTTACGCGATTTTCGACAAGAGCCTGTGTGAGAACGTGACCTTCGCCGACCACAGTCTGGCGACGGACAGCGTGTTCTCCGAAACTCAATTGATTTCCTGTCGCAACGTACTGATTTACTTCAACAAGAAACTTCAGGACCGCGCCTTTGGTCTGTTTCATGAATCGCTGTGCCACCGCGGCTTTCTAGTACTGGGCAGCAAGGAAACGCTGGATTTCTCCGGTTACGCGAATCAGTTCGAAGCGCTGGTCAAACAAGAACGGATCTACCGCAAAACATGAACGAGGCCGTGGATTTACCTCGCGTCGACGCAATAGTGGTCGGAGCTTCCGCCGGTGGCGTCGAGGCGCTGCTGAGCCTGCTCGGACCGCTACGCCGAGGCTACAGGTTGCCGATCATTGTGGTCCTGCACCTGCCCGAAGAGCGCCGCAGCCAATTGGCCGAGGTCTTCTCCCGGCGTGTGGAGATGCCGGTGCACGAGGCTGCCGACAAACAGGACATCGTTGCCGGCAACGTGTATTTCGCCACGCCGGGTTATCACCTGTCGGTGGAGCAGGATCGCAGCCTCTCGTTGAGCCTCGAGGAGCGCGTGCATTACTCACGGCCATCGATCGACTATCTGTTTGAGTCGGCCGCCGACGCCTACGGTTCTTCCTTGGCCGCTGTACTGCTGACCGGCGCCAATCACGATGGCGCGCGCGGGTTGGCCGAGGTCAAGCGCTGCGGCGGTTTGACCATCGTCCAGGACCCCGAAGACGCGCAAGTCGCCACCATGCCCTTGGCTGCCCTGAAGATTCAGCAGCCGGATCATGTCCTATCCATTCACGGCATCGGCCGTCTGCTTGTCGAGCTGGAACGAATCGCATGCTGAGTAATATCCAAGCCAAACTGCTGATCGTCGACGATCTGCCGGAGAACCTGCTGGCGCTCGAAGCGCTGATCAAGCGCGAAGACCGTACCGTCTATAAAGCTCTATCGGCGGATGAAGCGCTGTCGTTGTTGCTGCAACATGAGTTCGCCATGGCCATCCTCGACGTGCAGATGCCGGGCATGAATGGCTTCGAACTCGCCGAGTTGATGCGTGGTACCGAGAAAACCAAGAATATCCCGATTATTTTCGTCAGCGCCGCCGGCCGTGAACTGAATTACGCGTTCAAGGGTTACGAGAGCGGGGCGGTGGACTTTCTGCACAAACCGCTGGATATCCATGCGGTCAAAAGCAAGGTCAATGTCTTCGTCGATCTGTACCGCCAGAGCAAAGCGCTCAAGCAACAGCTTGAAGCCCTGGAGCAGGCCCGTCGCGAGCAGGAAGCGCTGCTGCAACAACTGCAGAACACCCAGCTGGAGCTGGAGCAGGCCGTGCGCATGCGTGATGACTTCATGTCCATCGTTGCCCATGAAGTGCGTACGCCGCTCAACGGCCTGATCCTCGAAACCCAGTTGCGCAAGATGCACCTGGCCCGTGACAACGCCGCCGCGTTCACCCTCGACAAGATGCACGCCATGGTCGACCGCGATGAGCGGCAGATCAAAAGCCTGATCCGCTTGATCGAAGACATGCTCGACGTCTCGCGCATTCGCACCGGCAAATTGTCGATCCGACCGAGTCGTTTCGATCTGGTGCAACTGGTCAGCAACCTGCTGCAAAATTTTGCGCAACAGATCGAAGCCGCTGAAACCGAAGTGTCGTTTACCGCGCCAGTACCGGTGGAAGGCCATTGGGACGAGTTCCGCATCGAGCAGGTAGTCACCAATCTGCTGACTAACGCTCTGCGTTACGGCGGTCGCAGCCCGATCCAGGTGCGGGTTTACTGTGAAGGTGATGAAGCGCGGATCGAGGTGCAGGACCGTGGCATCGGCATCAGCCAGGACAACCAGAAGCGTATTTTTCAACAGTTCGAACGGGTTTCCGCCAAGACGGTAGTGGCCGGGCTCGGGCTGGGTCTGTTCATTTCCGAGCAGATCGTCGCCGCCCATGGCGGCTCCATCGTCGTCGAGAGTGAAATCAACGAAGGCGCCCTGTTTCGCGTTTGTCTGCCAATCCAGGAAAACGGCAAATCCGACGCAACCTCTGAGTGACCACACGGTCGTATCAGCAGCTATTGACCGAACAAAGGCTTCCCATGAGCGTAGATGCACAAGATGTAGTACTCGTCGTCGAGGACGAACCGGTTATCTTGATGGTCCTGACGGATTACCTGTCAGGGCAGGGGTATCGCGTGTTGCAGGCCGAAAACGGCGAGCAGGCGTTCGAAATTCTTGCGAGCAAGCCACATCTGGACATGTTGATCACCGATTTCCGCTTGCCCGGCGGGATCTCCGGTGTGCAGATCGCCGAGCCGGCCGTTAAGCTGCGCCCGGACCTTAAAGTGATTTTCATCAGCGGTTATCCGCAGGAAATCCGCGAAACCGGCAGCCCGATCACGCGCAAGGCGCCGATCCTGGAAAAGCCGTTCGACCTGGATGTGTTGCAGGAAAAGATTCAGGAATTGCTCGCCTGATATCTGTGTAGGAGCTGCCACAGGCTGCGATCTTTTGATCTTTTTTAACGATCAACATCAAAAGATCGCAGCCTGCGGCAGCTCCTACAGTTTCAGTATTATCAGCTTTTGATCATCTCCCGCACCTTGGCGGTCAGCAGGTCAAACGTGAACGGTTTGGTGATCATCTGCATCCCCGAATCGAGGAACCCGCCACGCACTCCCGCGTGCTCGGCGTATCCGGTGATAAACAGGACCTTCAGACCTGGCCGATATTGTCGACCAACCTCCGCCAGTTGCCGGCCGTTCATGCCCGGCAGACCGACATCACTGATCAGCAGATCGATGCGCTGCGTCGAGTTCAGAATCGGCACCGCGCTGTCAGCATCCCAGGCCTCGACAAAGGCATAACCCAACTCACCGAGTACCGCGCAAACCAGCACGCGCACGGCCGGGTCGTCTTCGACGATCAGCACGGTTTCGCCGTCAAGCGCATCCGGCAATTGCGGAATATCGGCGACGGGGCTGGCCAGTTCTTCGCCGCGAAAGCGCGGCAAGTACAGTCTCACTGTGGTGCCTTCATCGATCTCGCTGTCGATCGAGACATGGCCGCGTGACTGCTTGCTGAAACCGTAGATCATCGACAGGCCCAGTCCCGTGCCCTGGCCGATCGGTTTGGTGGTGAAAAACGGATCGAACGCACGGTTGATGACACTTTGTGGCATGCCACTGCCGTTGTCGGTGACGCTGAGCATCACGTAATCACCGGGTTCGAGGTTGTTGTAAGCCTCGGTGAATTCGCGCTTGAGCACCTGGTTGCTGGTCTCGACCACCAGTTTGCCGCCGTCGGGCATCGCGTCGCGGGCATTGATCACCAGGTTGAGCAGGGCGCTTTCCAGTTGATTGGGATCCGCCTCCGCAACCCACAGATTGTCGTTGAGGCGCATGTCCAGCTGAATGCTTTCGTTGAGGCTGCGTTGCAGCAACTCGCCCATGGACTGCACCAGGGTGTTCATCTGCACTGCTTTGGAGTCGAGCGACTGTCGGCGCGAAAAAGCCAGCAAGCGGTGGGTCAGGCCGGCGGCGCGATTGGCCGAAGTCACGCCCAGATCAATCAGGCTGTCGAGGTCATCGGTGCGACCACGGGCCAACCGTCGACGCAACAATTCAAGGCTGCCGATGATGCCGGTGAGCATGTTGTTGAAGTCGTGGGCGATACCACCGGTGAGTTGGCCGACCGCTTCCATTTTCTGTGATTGGCGCAGCGCTTCTTCGTTGTGGCGCAGTTGTGCGGTGCGCTCTTCGACCTGTTGCTCAAGGGTTTCCAGCGTCGATTGTAGGCGCCGTTCGCTCTCACTCAGATCGATCAGCCGGTCGCGGGCTTCGTATTGTCGTCGGCGGCCGCGCAATGCGGCGGAAACCATACTGACCAGCGTCGCCGGATGAAACGGTCGCTCAAGGAACGTCACGTTGCCCAGCAGATCGCTGAGGCGTGAGGAGGGGCCCTGTTCCTGACCGCCGTGATGGGTCAACAGCACAATCGGCAGATCCGACCAGGCAGGTTGCTCTTCCAGATACAGGAACAGCGCTTCCAGTTCCGGCCCGCGCAAGGCTTCGGCGGCGACCAGCACCAGGCCGGCACCGATTTCGATTTCCTTGCACAGCGCACCCAGACTTGGCGTGACGACTCCGCCGTAACCCGCCTCGTTGAGGATCATCAGCGCAATCTGGCTGTCGCGACCCACGGGCGCCAGAATCAGCGCCCGTTCGGCCAGCGGCACTTGAACCGTCACAAGCGCTCTTCCTGCAGTAACGGATTACTCGCGCCGAGGTATGTCGGGACACCGCGCAGTACGCCCTGAAAGGCCTCCAGCGGTTCGCCGATGGTCATGCCTTGCGTGGAAATGCGGTATTCACGAATGGTCGATTCGTGGCTGCCGGTGCGTTTCTTGATGATCGAGATCGCGCGGCGGACTTTGCCTAGTGCTTCGAAGTAGCGCAACAGAATCACCGTGTCAGCCAGATAAGTAATGTCGACCGGCGCTTGCATGTCGCCGACCAGACCATGCTGGGCAACCGTCATGAACGTCGCCGCGCCTTTGCGGTTGAGGTACAGCAACAGTTCGTGCATGTGCAGCACCAGCGCGTTCTCTTCCGGCATTGCTGCCTGATAGCCGTTGATGCTGTCGATAACCACGGTTTTGATTTGACCTTCATCGACGCAGCGCCGCACGCGGTGGGAGAACTCGCCCGGTGACAGTTCGGCGGCGTCGACCTGTTCGATCAACAGATTGCCGGTCGCCTGCAGGGCCTTGAGGTCGATGCCGATGTTTTTCATGCGCTCGAACAGCAGGCCGAGTTCTTCATCGAAGATAAACAGTGCGGCTTTCTCGCCACGGAGCACCGCAGCGGCGGCGAAGATCATCGAGATCAGCGATTTACCGGTACCGGCAGGGCCGAGAATCAGCGTGCTGGAGCCGGTCTCGATGCCGCCGCCGAGCAGGGCGTCCATTTCCGGGATGCCACTGGACAGTTGCAAACGCGCATAGTCGCCACGGTGTTCAGCCGCCACCAGACGCGGGAATACGTGCACGCCGTCGCCCATGATGGTGAAGTCGTGGAAACCGCCGCGATATTTCTGGCCCCGGTACTTGACCACTCGCACGCGTCGCCGCTCGGCGCCGTAGTTAGGCGTCAGCTCTTCGAGGCGGATCACCCCGTGGGCCACACTGTGCACGGTTTTGTCGAGGGATTCGGTGGTCAAGTCGTCAAGCAGCAGTACCGTGGCGTTGTAGCGCACGAAGTAATGCTTGATGGCCAGAATCTGCCGGCGATAACGCAAAGAGCTTTGTGCCAGCAAGCGGATCTCCGACAGGCTGTCGAGCACCACACGCGTGGGCTTGAAACGTTCGACCGCTTCGAAAATCTGCTTGGTGGCTTCGCCCAGTTCCAGGTCGGAGGAATACAGCAGGCTCTGCTGGTGCTCAGCATTGAGCAGGCTTTCCGGGGGCGTCAGCTCGAAGATCTTGATGTTGTCATCCAGCGTCCAGCCGTGGGACGACGCCCCTTGCCTCAGTTCGCGCTCGGTTTCCGAGAGCGTGATGTACAACGAGCGTTCGCCGGCTTTCGCGCCGGCCAGGAGAAAATGCAAAGCGACCGTGGTTTTGCCGGTTCCGGGCTCACCCTCCAGCAAAAAAACATGACCGCGAGACAAACCACCGGCCAGGATGTCATCCAGACCCACAATGCCGGTAGCGGCTTTCGCACTGATCAACTCGTTAGAAGTAGACAAAAAATGCCCTCTCATGACTAAGGGAAGCGAGGCCGCCAACTAATTGAGCGGCCTGATTAACTTGACCCTATGGCGTGATGGCAGTTCCGAAATTCCTTGCCGGATGTGTCCAACGAGCGGTCAAAAGTACTTCAGAGGCCTTGCTGTAACGCAGGATCATCGGGGTTCAGCTGTTCCAGTTGCGCCAGCAGGATCTGCACATTCTGCAGTTGTCCGCTTTCCTTCCAGTAATTGATCAGCAAGACCCGCGCCTTGCGGTCGGCGGGGTGGCGCTGGACGATTTCCTGCAACTGCTTCTGCGCCGCTTCCAGTTCTTCGGCGCTGTGCAGGGTGGTGGCGAGGTCGTAGCGATAATCCTTGTTGTCCGGCTCAAGCTCCACCGCTTTGGACAAACCGAGCAGGGCGTATTCGCGCTGATCGTGGTGCAACAGCCAAAGGCCCAAGGCATGTTGCAGATAAGCCGAGTCAGGTTGTGCCTTGAGTTGCTGGCCCAGCAATTGGCGGGCGGCATCGGTTTGGCCCTGGCGATCGAGGACATCGATCTGCATCACCAGCGCCTGCAGATTGCCGGGTTCCATGCGCAGGGTATTCTCAAGCGCGACCTGTGCCTCCTTGAGTTCGGCGTTGTGTAGATGCAGTCGGGCCAGTTGCGCGTAGTTGGCAGCGCTTTCCGGCAGGGCCTTGAGCGTTTGCTCCCAACCGTCGATCGCTTGTTGCAGCGGCGCGAAATACAGCCCCAGCTCATCCGGGGTCAAGCCAAGCAGGGCGTTGATCGCGGCGAAGCGAACAGTTTGATCCTCATCCTCGAGCATTGGCCCGAGCAACAGGCTTCGTTGCCCGCCTGGCACCAGTCCGACCACGCTTTTGATCGCCGCCAGGCGCACGGCGGGGGATTCGTTTTGCAGGTCTGTGTCGGCCAGCTTCAACGCCTGTGGACTCGGATAGTTAGGCAGCTCGCCATGCAGCCACACGCGGCGCTTGACCGAAATGTCCGGACGGCCCAGTTGTTGATACAACTGACGCGCCGCGCCCGGTTGCCCCTTGCGCGCGGCATCCAACGCCTCGCTATAGCCGTGTTTGATCGCATCGGGTATGACCGGCACGGTGCTGCGCACGGACAACCACGCGACAATGACGATAAGCACAAGGCCCAGGCTGATAAGCAAGTAGCGGCGAGACTGAGGCATGCAGGTTTCCGAAACAGGCGTTCTTGAGCAGAGCGGCAAGCTTCGGTCAGCTTCGGCCATGAGTCAAACTCTTGCATGCGAATCGCCCTACAAACTGCGTCGACTCAGTTACCCGTCAGGCTTTCGTTGCAGTGTCTACGCTTGCAGAAGTTGCTTCGATGAGTCTACCCATGCAAGCCCTGTTCAATTACTTCAAGGCCGTGATCCACCCCGGTCAGGCCGTCCTGCTGTTTGCCCTGCGGACCATTGCGGCGGGGTTGCTGACGCTGTATCTGGCGTTTCTGTTCGATCTCGATCAGCCCAAGTGGTCGATCATGGCGGTGGTCATTGTCAGCCAGCCGTTGGCCGGAATGGCGCTGGCACGCAGTTTCGGCCAGGTGATCGGCACGACGCTTGGGGCAGCGGTGGCGGTAGTGATCATGGCGATCTTTCCCCAGGCCCCGCTGCCATTCATTACCACTCTGGCACTGTGGCTGGCGCTGTGCACGGCCGGCGGCACGTTGCTGCGCTACACCAGCTCGCAAGCGTTTGTGCTCAGTGGTTACACCGCTGTGGTCGTGGCGCTATTGGCAATTCCCGACCAGGACGGCACGTTTCTGTTGGCGGTAACCCGCGTCACGGAAACCTTGCTGGCCGTGGCGTGTGTATGTGTGGTCAGTCTGCTGACGGCGAGGCCGCAAGCGGTGGCCAAGGGGTATTTCGCCAAAGTCGATCAGGTGATCAAACTGGCCGCCAGCCATGCCGCCGCCGTGCTTCGTACGGAAGAAAGCGAAGCGGAGTTCCAGCACCGGCAAATGCAACTGCTCGGCGAGATCAGCGCCCTTGAAGGCCTGCGGCGGCACTTGTATTTCGATGCGCCGCGCTTACGCAGTGCCAGCCATCTGGTGCTGCTGTTGGGCAACCAACTGATGCTGCTGACCTCTCGGTTGACCGCATTACGTCATCAGCGCGAACTGCTTACCGAACGCTGGGAAGGCGATCTGCCGCTGGATATCCAGCGCTTGCGCGCCGAAGAGCTAGCGCTGCTCGATCAGTTGGCAGAGCAAGGGCGAGCGCTACCCGAACCCGCACGCCAGCACTTCGTCAAGCTGCAACAACAGTTCGAGGCGTTGGCGTATCAGGCCGAGCAGTTGACTGAAAACATGAGCGCCACCTTGCGCTCGCTGGCCTGGGCGCTGCGCTGGGAACAGGCGCGGCTATTGCAGCAACTGGAGCAAATCCTTGAGCTGAGCGATGCGATTCAGGAAGGGCGTGAGGCCAGTTGTCTTTATCGCGGTCAGGTCAGCCCTCTGCATCTGGATTTCACCCTGGCGTCGATGAATGCGATCCGTGCGTTCACCGCGCTGCTGGTCGCCGGATTGATCTGGATCGAAACCGCGTGGGACGGCGCGCGGGGCGGGATGATTCTGGTGGGAATCCTCTGCTCGCTGATGGCGACGTTCCCGCGTCCGCTGATGGCCGCGCAGAGTTACGCCCGTGGCCTGGGGCTGGCGCTGGTGGTCTCGGCGTTCTACCAATTCATGCTGGTGCCGGCGATCAGTGATTTCGAGCTGCTGGCAATGCTGCTGGCGCCGCTGCTGTATGTGATCGCAATCGGTCTGGCCAGCCCGGCGACGGCAGGCATCGGCATGGGGCTGGGGTTGTCGAGTTTCCTGATGCTCGGCCCGCAGAATGTCGGTACCGGGCAGAACACGGCGATTCAATGGTTCGAATTTGCCGGCGCCTATGTCAGTGCGGCCATGCTTGCCCTGATCGTTTATGCGTGGATTTTCCCGTTTCGCCCGGCGTGGCGCCTTCGCCGTTTGTATAACGAAGCGCGCGAGCAGGTGTATGCGCTGACCAAAACGCCCGCGACCGATGAGCAACAGTTTGCCTTTGAAAGCCGCATGGTCGATCGCCTGACCAGCATGCTCGGCCTGCTGCCGGCGGTGAACAGCCGGCCCATGCAGCAACTGTATGAAATCAGCCTGGCTTGCGTAGCTCTGGGTGTAGCGATGCATCAATTGAGGCAGCAGGCACACAACAATGCATTGCTGACGGACGCTTTCAATCAGCGTCTGGCTTCGGCCGTGCGCAAGACCGGGCGCTTTGTCGCCGGGCGGCAGGACGTTCAATTGGCGCCATTGCTGGCCACCCTGCACACATTGGGCGACGAGCTGGATGAACTGCACGTCGCCAGCCATGAGCATGTGTGGTCGCTGTTTCGTATGCGTGTGGCCCTGCTGATCGTGGTGTCATTCCTGCAGCGCCACGGTGACGCCATCCAGCATTCTGTTCCGGAAGGAGAAGCAGCCCTTGCCCATTGATTTCGAGATTGGCGGTGTCTATCTGCCGCCCATTGCTCAGGCGTTATTGTTGGCCATTCCGATATTCATGCTGCTGGACTGGGGATTGCGGCGTTTGGGCGTGTTGCGTCTGGTCTGGCATGAGGCGCTGTTCGAGGGCGCCTTGTATGCCTGTGTGTGTGCCACGCTGATTTTGCTGATGGGAGCCTGATGCCTTGAAAGTGCTATTCACGCGATTGATCACGTTGGCGGTGGTGCTGCTGGCGATCGTCCTCGGCTGGTTTGCCTGGGAACATTACACGCGCGCGCCATGGACTCGCGATGCCCGGGTCAGGGCAGACGTGGTGACGCTGTCGGCGGATGTGTCGGGGCGTATTGTCAGTCTGGCGGTGCAGGACAACCAGCATGTGCAGAAGGGGCAACTGTTGATGGAGATCGACCCGGCGCGCTATCGCCTCGCGGTGGAGCACTCGCGGCGTTCGGTGGAAGTGGCGAAGGCAACGCTGGGGCAGTCGCAAGCGGCCATTGTTGCCAGCGAAGCCTTACTCAAGCAGCGGCAAAGCGAAGAACGTCGACGGCGTACGCTCAAGCAGGGTTTTGCGATTTCCGGGGAGGAGTGGGAGAAGTCCAGTACCGATGTGGCGGTGGCCCAGGCGGATCTGCTGCGCAATCAAGCCAATCTCGGCCTCGCTGAGGCCAACGTGCAGTTGGCGATTGCCGCACTGACCCAGGCCGAACTGGATTTACAGCGCACCCGCGTCGAGTCGCCAGTCAGCGGTTACGTGACCAACCTCCTGACCCGTGAAGGTGACTACGCGGTGAGCGGCGGTGCTTTGTTGGCGCTGGTCGACAGTGACTCGTTCTACATCAGTGGTTATTTCGAAGAAACCAAACTGCCACGAATCGGCGAGGGCGATCGGGTCCGCGTGCAATTGATGAGCGGGGAGATTTTCGGCGGCACGGTGCAGAGCATTGCCTTCGCCATTGCCGACCGCGAAAACGCGCCGGGCAGTCGGCTGCTGGCCAACATCAACCCGAGTTACACCTGGGTGAAACTGGCGCAACGGGTGCCGGTGCGGATCGACATTGATGGCGACTATGCCGGCAAGAACCGCCTGCGTGCGGGCACCACAGCGACCGTCACTGTGCTGGAGAACTGATCCCTTTAGGAACAGTGGCGTTCGGGTGATGTGGCGAGGCATAAAAAAGCCCCGCGACCGAATGATACGCGGGGCAAAAAATTTGGTTGGTTGCGGCCAACCAAAGGAGCTCTTTAACAATCGATTACTTGCTGGCGACAGTCTCCGGTTGCCAGCCGCCGCCAAGGGCCTTGTAGATCGCGACAATGCCGCGATACAGGTCAACTTCGGCCTGGGCCTGACTGTCTTCGGCGTTCAGACGTTCACGCTGAGCGTCGAGCAGCACTAGGAAGTCCGTGGTGCCTTCGCGATAGCGGATTTCAGCCAGGTCAGCCGCCTTGCGGCTTGATTCACTCTGACGGATCAACGAGATCAGGCGTTGCTGACGCTTGCCGTAATCGCTGAAGGCGTTTTCCGATTCTTCCAGTGCCAGCAGCACTTGTTGCTCGTAAGTCGCCAATGCGCCTTCGGCTTCAGCATCGGCGCCACGCAAACGCGCGCGTACGCTGCCAAGGTCGAACGCGGCCCATGTGATGCTAGGGCCAAGTGCCCAGGCGTTGGCCGCCGAGGAACCGATTTGCGAACCACGCCCGGCTGTCCAGCCTAGGAAGCCGCTAAGGCTGACCCGTGGGAACAGATCGGCTTTCGCGACGCCGATGCGCGCTGTGGCCGAAGCCAGGTTGCGTTCCGCGCTGAGGATGTCCGGACGACGTTGCAGCAGTTCGCCCGGGTCACCGATCGGCAAGGCTTTGGCAATCGCTGGCAAGTCTTTTGGACTCAGATCAACGGTCAGCTTGTCCGGACGCTCACCGAGCAGGGTGGCGATGCGGTTTTTCTGCCGAACCTGTTCCGCCTGCAACTGCGGCACGGTGGCTTCAACGTTGGCCAGACGCGCATCGGCGCGCTCGACATCGAGCTGATCACCGACACCGGCGTCTCTCAGGCTGATGGTGATCTTGCGCGACTCTTCTTGGTTTTTCAGGTTGGCCACGGCGATCTTTTCGCGCAGTTGCGCACCACGCAGTTGACCATAAGCGTCCACCAGTTCGGCAATCATGGTGACTTGCAGTTGGTACAGATCGGCCTCGGCCGCTTGCTGGTCGGCGTCGCTGGCTTCCAGATTGCGCTGGATGCGGCCAAACAGGTCCAGCTCCCAGGCCATGTCCAGACCGAGGTCATAGCGTTCGCTATTGACCCGGTCGGTGGTCTGGCCAGGGATTTGCCCCTTGGCCAGATCACTGCTGGCGCGGCTGGTGATGGTCGGCATCGCATCGTTGCTGGCGTCGTCGCGGATCGCCCGGGCGGCTTTCCAGCGCGCGAACGCCACGCGCAGTTCACGGTTGCCTTGCAGTGATTGGGTCACCAACTGGTTGAGGGTCGGATCGTCGAATTGCTGCCACCAGATGCCTTCGAATTTAGAACGGTCGAAGTTCTTTTGCCCGGCGGCGCCGTCGGTGGCGGCCGTGATATTGGCCGCCTCCGTGGCGGGGGTCTTGTAGTCGGGGCCGACGGCGCAGGCACTGAGGGCCAGCACCAGCAAACTCGGCAGGAAGACTTTCAGACTCATTGTTGCGCCTCCAGTTTCATGGCCTTGGCCGCTTTGCGGGCCTCACTGCGTTCAACGAAGTTACGGATCAGTACGTAGAACACTGGCGTCAGCAACAGACCGAAGAAGGTCACCCCGAGCATGCCGGAGAACACCGCCACACCCATGGCGTGACGCATCTCGGCACCGGCACCGCTGGAGAACACCAGTGGCACCACACCCATGATGAACGCGAAGGAAGTCATCAGGATCGGCCGCAGACGCAGACGGCAGGCTTCGAGTACCGCCGCGAGCGGATCGAGACCTTCTTCCTGTTTGTCCTTGGCGAACTCGACGATCAGAATCGCGTTCTTACAGGCAAGTCCCACCAGTACGATCAAGCCGATCTGGGTGAAGATGTTGTTGTCACCGCCCGAGATGATCACACCGGTGATGGCCGACAGTAGGGTCATCGGTACGATCAGGATCACCGCCAGTGGCAGGCTCCAGCTTTCGTATTGAGCGGCGAGCACCAGGAACGCCAGCAGTACGCAGAGCGGGAACACGAACAGCGCGGTGTTGCCGGACAGGATCTGCTGGTAGGTCAGGTCGGTCCACTCGTAGGTCATGCCGTTTGGCAGTTCATCCTTCAGCAGTTTCTCGATGGCTTTCTCGGCCTGGCCGGAGCTGTAGCCCGGGGCAGCCGCGCCGTTGATTTCTGCAGTGATGAAGCCGTTGTAGTGCATCACGCGATCCGGACCCGAGGTGTCGCTGACCTTGATGAAGGTCGCCAGCGGGATCATTTCGCCCTTGTTGTTGCGTACTTTCAGCTGACCGATCTGATCGGATTCGAGGCGGAACTGTTGCTCGGCCTGAACGTTGACCTGATAGGTGCGCCCGAAGCGGTTGAAGTCGTTGGCATACAGCGAACCCAGGTAGATCTGCAGGGTGTCGAAGATGTCGCTGACAGCCACGCCGTGAGTCTTGGCTTTTTCACGGTCGATGGCGGCATCGACCTGAGGCACGTTCACGGTGTAGCTGGTGAACAGCCCGGCCAGTTCCGGCACGCTGTGGCTCTTGTTGATGATGTTCATGGTTTCTTTGTACAGCTCGTCGTAGCCCAGGTTGCCCCGGTCTTCGATTTGCAGGCGGAAACCACCAATGGTGCCCAGACCTTGTACCGGCGGTGGCGGGAAGATCGCCATGTACGCCTCTTGAATGTTCGCGTACTGGCCGTTCAAGGCCCCGGCAATCGCACCGGCGGACATGCTCGGGTCTTTACGCTCGTCGAACGGTTTCAGCGTCACGAAGACGATGCCGGCGTTCGGGCTGTTGGTGAAGCCGTTGATCGAAAGGCCCGGGAACGCTACGGCGCTTTCCACGCCTGGCTGTTTCAGCGCCATGTCAGACATGCGCTTGATCACGTCTTCGGTGCGATCCAGGCTAGAAGCGTCTGGCAATTGCGCGAAAGCCACCAGGTATTGCTTGTCCTGGCCGGGTACGAAACCGGTCGGGGTGCTGGAGAAACCGAAGAAGGTCAGCACCATCAGGCCTGCGTACAGCAGCAGGGCGATGCCGCTGCCACGGATAACCCGGCGCACGGTGCCGACATAGCCATGGCTGGCACGGTCGAAGAAACGGTTGAACGGACGGAACAACCAGCCACCGAAGATCTTGTCGAGCACTTTGGAGAAGCGGTCTTTCGGTGCGTCATGGCTTTTCAGCAACACGGCGGCCAGTGCTGGCGACAGGGTCAGCGAGTTGAACGCCGAAATCACGGTCGAGATTGCAATGGTCAGTGCGAACTGCTTGTAGAACTGCCCGGTGAGGCCGGAGATAAACGCTGCCGGAACAAACACCGCACACAGCACGAGCGCCGTCGCGATGATCGGGCCGGTCACTTCACGCATCGCCCGTTTGGTTGCTTCGACCGGTGTCAGTCCGAGTTCGATGTTCCGTTCGACGTTCTCCACCACCACGATGGCGTCGTCCACTACGATACCGATCGCCAGTACCAGGCCGAACAGCGACAAAGCGTTGAGCGAGAAGCCGAACAGGTGCATCACCGCAAACGTACCGATCAACGACACCGGTACCGCCACCAACGGAATGATCGAGGCACGCCAGGTTTGCAGGAACAGGATCACTACCAGCACCACGAGAATCAGCGCTTCAAAGAGGGTGTGAACCACCGCCTCGATCGAGCCTCGCACGAAGATCGTCGGGTCATAGACGATGCTGTAGTCCATGCCTTGCGGGAAGTTTTTCTTCAGCTCGTCCATCTTGCCGCGAACTTCGTTCGAGATGTCGATGGCATTGGAGCCTGGGCGCTGGAAAATCGGAATGGCCACTGCCGGCTGGTTGTCCAGCAACGAACGCAGCGCGTATTGGCTGGAGCCCAGCTCGACGCGAGCGATGTCTTTGAGGCGAGTGATTTCACCGTTGTCGCCTGCGCGAATAATGATGTTCTCGAACTCTTCCTCGCTGACCAGTCGGCCCTGAGTGTTGACCGACAGCTGGAAGCTCTGGGCATTCGGGGCAGGGGGCGCACCGAGTTGACCGGCCGCGACTTGACGGTTCTGTTCACGAATTGCCGTGACCACATCAGTCGCCGTCAGATTGCGCGAAGCGGTCTTGTTCGGGTCAAGCCAGACACGCAGCGAGTAGTCGCCCATACCGAACAGCTGTACGTCGCCGACACCGTTCAGACGAGCGAGCTCATCCTTGATGTTGAGGATTGCGTAGTTGGACAGGTAGAGCATGTCGTAGCGCTTGTCCGGGGAGGTCAAGTGCACAACCATGGTCAGGTCGGGCGACGCTTTGTCGACGGTGATACCGATGCGCGTCACTTCCTCGGGAAGCTTCGGCTCGGTGCGGGTCACCCGGTTTTGCACCTGCACCTGCGCATTGTCCAGGTCAGTGCCCAGAGCGAAGGTAATGGTCAGGGTGATCTTGCCGTCGGCGGTCGACTGCGAGGACATGTACAGCATGTTCTCGACGCCGGTGATGGCTTGCTCCAGCGGAGCGGCCACGGTTTCACCGATGACTTTAGGGTTGGCGCCCGGGAAGTTGGCACGCACCACCACGGTCGGTGGCACGACTTCCGGGTATTCGCTGATCGGTAGCTGGAACAGCGAGATCGCACCGGCGATCAGGATCAACAGCGACAGCACCGCTGCGAAGATCGGCCGTGAAATGAAGAATTGGGAAAAATTCATCGGAGTTGTCGTCCCTTAACCGCGTGGGGTCGTAGCAGCCAGCTTCACAACCGAACCGGACGCGCCTTTGGCAGGGGCGACTTTGGGCAGGTTGCTGGCTTCCAGCGCTTGACGTTGTTGAGCGAGTGCCGCGATGGTCTGTTCGCTGGCCATCGGCACCACTTCAGGGGTAACCGGGGAGCCAGGACGAACCCGTTGCAGACCCTTGACGATGATCGTGTCGTCCTTGTTCAGGCCGTTACGGACGATGCGCAGGCCTTCGATCTTCGGACCCAGTTCAACGGCGCGGTATGCGGTTTTGTTGTCCGCATCCATCACCAGTACGAACTTCTTGCCCAGGTCAGTGCCGACCGCTTCATCGTTGATCAGCATGGCGTTGTAGGTGCCGCTGCCGACCAGTTTCAGGCGTGCGTACAGGCCCGGGGTGTAGGTGCCATCGCTGTTGTCGAACACCGCGCGACCACGGATGGTGCCGGTTTTCGGGTTGACCTGGTTATCGACGAAGTTCATCTGACCGAGGTGCGGGTTGCCGTCTTCGTTGGACAGGCCCATGTACACCGGGGTGGTCGCGCCGCGCTGACCGTTACGGGCGAGTTGGGTGTATTTGAGGAACACACGCTCGTCGGCGTCGAAGTAGGCATAAACACGGTCGGTGGAAACCACACTGGTCAGCGGCGTGGTGTCGGCGGTCACCAGGTTACCGGCGGTGATCTCGGCACGGCTGACGCGGCCACTGATCGGCGCGGTGACACGGGTGAAGCTGAGGTTCAGTTTGGCCAGATCCAGTTGCGCTTGCAGGGCACCGACGGCGGCGCGGGCTTCTTGAGCGGCGCTGGTGCGCGAGTCGGCCAGTTCGGCGGAAATGGCGTTGCTGGCACGCAGGCGTTCACCACGACCGGCTTCGTTTTCACTGCGGGTGGCGTTGGCGCGGGATTGAGCAACCAGGGCTTCGAGGCGGCGTACCTCAGCCTGGAATGGACGCGGATCGATCTGGAACAGCAGGTCGCCTTTCTTGACCAGTGCGCCTTCAGTGAAAGCGACGTCATCAATCTGGCCGGAGACCCGTGGACGGATTTCAACGGTTTCCGGCGCTTCTAGGCGCCCGGTGAATTCGTCCCACTCGTTGACCGGTTGTTCCAGCACCTTGGCCACGCTGACTTTCGCAGCGGGCATAGTGGCGGCAGTCTCCGGAGTCTTGCCGCAGGCGCTCATCACCAGTACGGCCAACATGGCCAACGGGAAGCGCAAATGTTTGAGTGACTGTTCCATGGATGCATCCGCCAATGTATTGAAGATGGGCGGATGATGCTCGGCGGGGTGTGATGGCACGAATCGAATGAAGCAAAGGTAACTATCATTCGGAATGATATAAGGCCCGAACGAGCCCTCTAGCATGCACCTTTCGTTAGGTGGCTATCAATCTCTCTGAGGGCAATTCTGTGTTGCCCGGTGTGCAAAAGTCAGGAGAGAAGCTGCGCGGCGGGGATTATGCGCGGATTAAATATGCCGAACCCGCCATGGCGGCGGGTTCGACAATACGGTCAGAGTTTCGGCAACTGGCCGATGCGTCCGATCATTTCAGTCACGATCTGCAGATCCAGCTGGAATTGCTCCACAGTCTTGAACTCGCCATCGGTGTGACCGGTGTATTTCACGTTCGGCATGGCCAGACCAAACTGCACACCGTTCGGCAATTCATGCACCGAGGTGGCGCCAGCGGAGGTGCCGAACTCGTGTTTCATGCCCAGATTTTCAGTCGATACCGCCAGCAGCGCCTTGACCCACTCACCTTCAGGGTTGCGGTACATCGGCTCGGCGATCGAATAGTCGAAGGCAACGGCTACATGGCTCTTTTTGCTCCACGCCGCCAGTTTCTCAGCGATTTCAGCTTTGAGCTTCTCCGGCGACTTACCTTTCGGAACGCGCAGGTTGACTGCGAGTTTGAAAGCTTTTTCGTCCATGCCGACGTAGGTCAGCGAGGTCGTCAGCGGCCCCATGAAGGCATCGGAGAAGCCGACATTCAACTTGTTGCCCAGGTAATCCAGACCCCAATTGTCGGCAGCGTAACGCGCGGCATCGGTGATGTGGTTGTGCTTGAACGCGACTTTGCCATCAAGGCTATTGATAAAGACCAGCATCCGCGCGACCGGGTTGACCCCGGATTCGGGCTCGGAGGAGTGCGCAGATACGCCAGTCACGGTGAGTTTGACGTCTTTGCCGTCGACCTTGGCGCTCACCTGGAAATCGCCGCCATTGCGCTTGGCAAACTCGTCACCGGCCTTTTGCAGACTGGCGGCCAGTTCCGCAGGCTTGTCGGTGACCAGCGTGGCGACCGACGCCGATGGAATCTGGTTAGTCGCCAGGCCACCTGTCATCGAGATGATTTCCGCGCCTTTGCCTTCACCTTTGCGCTTGGCAAAGTTGGCCATGACGGTGCCGTAGCCTTTCTCGGCAATCACCACCGGGTAACCACCATCCAGCGCCAGGTTGTAGTTTGGCGTCGGGTTGCGTTCGAAGTAGTAAGGGATCGCGTCGCCCGTGGTTTCTTCGGTGGTGTCGACCAGCAACTTGAAGTTGCGCACCAGCGGCAGTTTTTCTTCCTTGATGACTTTCATGGCATACAGCGTGACGACGATACCGTTCTTGTCATCCTCGGTGCCGCGACCGTACATGCGATCGCCGATCAGGGTGATCTTGAACGGGTCGAGGCGGGTGCCATCCTTGAGCACCCAGTTTTCCGGCGTCACCGGCACCACGTCGGCATGCGCGTGAATACCAACCACTTCATCGCCACTGCCATCGAGGGAAATCTCGTAGACGCGGTTGTCGATGTTGCGGAATTTCAGATTGAACGACTCGGCGAGACTTTTGATCTTCGCCGCTATCTTGATGAATTCCGGATTGTCGTGCTGCTCAACGCCGTCCTTGCGAAAGGTCGGGATTTCCACCAGTTCGCGCAGGGTTTCAGTGGCGGCAGCGCTGTATTTCGCTCGCGTGTAGATACCCAGCAGACGATAGATTTCGTTCTGCTGCTCGGCGTTTAAAGTCTTGTTATCGAGATAGGCGCCAATCGCCGGACCAATGTCAGCGGTTTTCGCCAGATCGCTCTTGCCCAAGTTGCCGAGGAACTGGCGGAAGTCTGTGGCTTTGTCTGCACTGTAAGTCTTGAGAATTTCAGCGCTCTGCTGCGGGGTGATATTGGCTTGCGCGGGCGCCGTGAACACGGCAAGACCGGCCAGCATCAACGTGGTGGCAGCCAGTTTTTTGAAAGGGACATTCATTACGAAGGGCATTCCTTTGCAGGGCAGTGAGTTAGGCGTGCCTCAAGGTTGAGACACATACGCTTACAAGCTAACACCGTGCCAGAGCCTTGCGGGAGTCCTGAAAGGGGATGTGTCGCACAAAAATGCAAAAGAGGCGCACAAATAAAAAAGCCCGGGGAAGGTTTCCGGGCTTTTTTATGGGGGCTCACCTGACGACCAGCTCTTCTCCAAATCCTTGCGCCAGGTTCAGCAAAGCGCGGCTATCTGAAGATCTGTTCAATCATGATCCTGGAGGGGATGAATAACGTATTCGTGTAATAGGCCTCATACCCATAGGCGGTTATGCGAACTTTGCACGGGATCGAAGTTTGCGACGTCAGCAACGGTTTGATGGCGTCGTAGTCATTCAAGTCGCGTTGCGTACCATCCGGATTGGTGTAGTAGAAGATCAGGTCGGAGGAAAACTTGTAATTGGGCCTGGCTTGATCGCTTGCGTTCACTCGCCCTTCAGCTTTTACCGCGATTGAATGCTCGGATGAGAACTCCATGTCGCGATTGAGAGAGCAGATCAGGGTAGGGTTGAGCTGGTTGGAGTTTTCGTAATCATTGAATGCGTTCTGCAAATCCACAGTGGAGTTGAAGTGTGCCGTGAACAGATTGGCGGGGCCGAGCTCAAACGACGATAGCGTGAGGTCGGCGGGCGGAATGCTGGCCGTTTTTACGCAGCCGGTGCAGAGTAGAACACCGAGGTATATGACCGCGCGGAAGCTGTTCATTGGCCGAAAATACCGTTGATTGAGTCAAAAATCAGATCGCAGGCGGACTTCGTCCCTTGCACAGGTTCTATAAACATCCAGTCAGCAGATGCATGGTGCCTATCAATGGTCTTGTTGATGGTCGGACCAGACTCGATCATCCAACGCTCCCCGAATTCTGCGACACCGTCAGATTGGTCAGGTGTACTGGCGTTGGCCCGGATGTTGATCCATGTTTCAGCGACAGGCGTTGGCTCCGAAAAATAGATGTCGGAACCCAGCCATACCAGGAATCCTTCACCCACTGGATCGAGTGTCACCAGATATTTGATGGTGTAACCGGCTTCGGAAAGAATCTGTGACAGATGTGCGCCGTTCCATCCGCCGAGGCTGTGGCCGACGATGTAAACCGGACAGGATTTGCTGGGAATGTTGTCGATGAAGTGAGTCTGGATATCGCCGGAACCCCTTGCATCCTTATAACTTTTAGGGAACCCCGTGTATTTCGCCGGCAGCTTGGCGCTGCCCGCAATTTTGCCGTCGAGCTGTTTTTTTGCGTCGTCGATATTGTGGAACGCGCCTTGAAAATAGTATTTCTCTTGGTCGGCAGCCCCACCAATGAAAAAAACGATCGCCTTCTTTACGGGAACGGGAGCCGTCTTTACCGACTGATCCTTCACGAGTGTTAACGTCGGCGTGACGGCCAGACTCGCGGTATTTCCATTGGGAAGCTGGATTTGCTCTGCCGGCATGTTTTCAATCTTCCAGAAATAGTTTGAAGGTTTCTGCCACGTGTGAACTCACGACGTGCGTGAACCCCAGCGAATCACTGGTGCCGTACTCGAAACTGCCGTCCGCGCGCTGAATCGCGTAGGCATGATTAGGCATGGGCTCACCGGTGCTTTCGTCGATCAATTTGATCTTGTCGCTGAAGTGCACCGGCATCGGCAGCAGACCGCTGAAAGGTGCCGAGACGAAGGTGTCGCCGATGATGACTGTTCCGGAACCGCCCACAACGATGTTGCCGTGTCCGCCCGTGCTGTCGATCGTCGCAGCATTCAAACCATTGATGAAAACGGTCGAGCTGACGCCTCCCGTGATCGGACTGCCACAAGCGGATTTGTCGGTCATCCGGGCGGCAGCAAGCCCGTCAAAGTTCACATTGGGCGAGCCACTGGCAATGGGATTCGTGCCATGTCCCGGAAGAGGGCAGCTAGTGGGGTCCGTGAGGCGTGCAGCAGGTTTTCCGCTCATGCGAAGTTCCGTTTCAAGAGGTCAGATCGGGCAGCCGTGATGAATAGCCGTATCGTAGAACAGCCAGGGCTGTTCGCTGGATCGACAGCCTTGGTGGTCGTAGTAATCGGGAATGGTGAGGATGTGGTGTCAGCTCTGCGAGACATTGACCCCATGTGCATCCGGACGGATGCGAGTGTTCGCCTTCAATCACACCGGTGGTGTTTGAAGAGGCGAGGGGCACAAGCGCTTGCATACGTGAAGTACGCATCAAATTTTACCGTCCCTGGAAATTTCGTTGCGAAGAATGCCGCAAGCTACGCTTGCGTTCAATAATATTCAGAACTGCCAGCGCGGATTCACAGGCTATCTGGATCGCCAAAAAACATCTGAATCCGCGACCGCAACCACCGCTCACCCGGATCATTATCCTGCGACCCACGCCACGCCATGTGCAGTTCAAATGTGCGCGTCGGCAACGGCGGATCTTCCGCCCGAACCCCACCAGCCGCCGTCAACGCGTCCGCCGTGTAATCCGGCACGGTCGCAACGATGTCAGTGCCCGCCAGCAACGTACTCAATCCGTTGAACTGCGGCACGGCCAGCACCACATGGCGTTTGCGCCCCAGTTTCTCGAGCTCTTCATCAATGAAACCACTGAGATCGCCAGCAAACGACACCAGCGCGTGCGGGCGCGCGCAGTAGTCATCCAGGCTTAACGGGCCCGGCACGGTATCGGCGCGCAGCAATTTTGGCGCGCTGCGGCGCAGGACCTTGCGCTTGGCGTTGGCCGGCAGGTCTGTGGTGTAGCTGACGCCAATGGATATCTCGCCGGAGGCCAGCAGGCCCGGCATCAATATGTAATTGACGCGACGGATCACCAGCACGATTCCCGGTGCTTCCGCGCGCAGGCGCTTGAGCAGCATCGGCAGCAGGGCGAATTCGACGTCGTCGGATAGGCCAATGCGAAATACCGAGGTGCTGGTCGCCGGGTCGAATTCGGCCGCACGGCTGACGGCGGTCGAAATCGAATCGAGGGCCGGCGAGAGCAGGGCGAAGATTTCCACCGCGCGGGCGGACGGTTCCATGCTGCGCCCGGTGCGTACAAATAGCGGGTCATCGAACAGGCTGCGCAGGCGCGAAAGGGCCGCACTGATTGCTGGCTGACCGAGAAAGAGCTTTTCTGCCGCCCGGGTCACACTGCGTTCGTGCATCAATGTTTCGAATACGATCAACAGGTTCAGGTCGACACGACGCAGGTCATTACGATTCATCTGGAGTCCTGGCAGAGTCATCAAGCTTGACGAGAGCGGCCATATGAGAACAATGGCCGGCATGAATCTTACGGGGAAAGGCTGGTACTCTGCACCGGAAAATTCAGCTTGAGTGAGACGTTGGCAGCAGTTTTTTCATGGATTTTGCCAATGCCGCCCCTGGTGCGGAATCAATGACAGGCATGTCGACTATTAATAGCCACTGATAGTCTTGGGTCAAAAGCCCAGATAGAGTTCAGGGCATTAGAGGTTACTTTGACGAGGTTTGCGATGTCCCGCACGATCCGTTTTCACAAGTTTGGTCCGGCCGAGGTGCTCAAATGCGAAGAGCATGCGGCCGCTCAGCCAGGTCCTGGCGAAGTGCAGGTGCGTGTCGAGGCGATCGGCATCAGTTGGTACGACACCCTCTGGCGTCAGAACCTGGCTTCGTCCCAGGCACGTCTGCCATCGGGCCTCGGCCATGAAATGGCCGGTGTCGTCACTGCTGTCGGTGCCGATGTCGAGGACCTGTCCGTTGGTGACAAGGTTGCCAGTTTCCCGGCTGAAAGCCCGAACGACTACCCGGTTTACGGCGAGTCGATCGTATTGCCACGTACCGCGCTGACCCGTTATCCGGATGTGCTCAGCCCGATCGAAGCCAGCGTGCACTACACGCCGCTGCTGATCGCCTACTTTGCCTACGCCGATCTGGCGCGGGTCAAGCCGGGGCAGTTCGCACTGGTTACTGACGCCAGCCATTGCGCCGGTCCTTCGTTTGTCCAGTTGGGCAAGGCGATGGGCGTACGGGTGATTGCCGCGACCAAGGAAGCCGAGGAACGCGAGTACCTGCTGTCCCTTGGTGCGGAAAAGGTCA
The DNA here is from genome assembly GCF_054790525.1 of Pseudomonas sp. Mb7. Lineage (NCBI taxonomy): Bacteria > Pseudomonadati > Pseudomonadota > Gammaproteobacteria > Pseudomonadales > Pseudomonadaceae > Pseudomonas > Pseudomonas sp. Mb7. Next base: position 2,669,539 of record NZ_CP186501.1, on the reverse strand, counting down.
TCGTCACCGAAGAGGAAGATCTGTTGATGCGAATCAACAAGATCACCGACAACCGTGGTGTCGACGTGGTGTTCGACGGTCTCGGCGGCCCGCAGATGTCGCTGTTGGGCGATGTGCTGGCGCCACGTGGCAGCCTGGTGTTATACGGCTTGCAAGGCGGCAACCAGACGCCGTTCCCAGCCTGCGCAGCGTTCCAGAAGAACATCCAGTTCTTTGTGCACTGCATCGGCAACTTCACCGGCAAACCGGAATTGGGCATCACTCAGGATCACGTCGCTTTGCAACGTGCCTTGCGTGACATCAACCAGTTGACCGCTGACCGCGTGCTGCTGCCGCTCAAGACGCGTGTATTTCCGTTCAACGAGTTCGTCGAAGCGCATCGTTACATGGACGAATGCCCATGCCGCGAACGGGTCGCTCTGCAGGTCGAACCGGCGTAAGCCCCTTTAATCAGAGTCCGTGGCCCCACGGACTCTTGTGCGTTTACCTTCCCCCTGAAAAACCGCTCCCTGGCGCGATGCCCGGGTCCGTTCAGCAACTGAACTGGTTTTTGCTCTCTATCTGTATCTTCTAATCACAATATAAGCCCTGATAATTGAATGATTACTTTCATCTCAAGGAATGAGCCATGTCTGTGCATTCAATTTGTCCTGTTCGATATAACGCGTCGAAAACCGTTGATCGCGGCAACTTCTGTTTAATTGTTGTAGGGCTATTCGGAAACTGCTTCTCTTTTTCTTGTGCTCACTTGGCGTGGGACCCTGTGGGAAATTTCCTAGGACTGCGTTCCGAAAAAAATATTCCAACAATTACAGTGGTTTGAGGCTGTTTTTGGACGACTGAAGGCGCTTTGTCAGTTCAAGTGTTTCAAATAACTTCAAACTTGTAAGTGTTAGCATCTGAGCGTCTATTACTTATTGATCAATTGTCGCTTGGCTGATGTGTCAGTCTGCGCGGCATGAAACTTTTTATACCGGGTAAATACCGATGAGCACGATCCATGATCAGGCAATGAACTATGTCTACCAGCAAGTATTGCAACGTTTGCTGAGTTTCTTCTCGCGCGCAGAACGCACGGCGCTGCAGCTGCTGATCCAGCGACTGGCAGTGGCCGCCGGCGGCATGGAGAACATCGGTCATTTCAAGGTGCTGGTGAACCAGTCAGGGTCGCGCGACAGTTGTTACACGCTGGCGTTACTGCGGGCGGCGCAGTTGACCATCGCTGGCCGTTCACCCGCGACCTTTCAGTTGCGGGTGGCCAATCTGCGCTGGAACGGCAGCAGCCAGGTGTCCCTGCAAAACATGCATCGCAGCTACAGCGCACTGTTTCTGTATGACGATCCCCGGGTAGAACTGGTGATGGTCGACCACCGCGAGGTATTGCCGTTTGATCACCAGCTACCCATAAGCGAAGCCGGTCGCGAGGCCAACCGTATCAACCTGCTGCTGATCGGGCATCGCAGAACCTGGAATGAACCGCTTGAGCTATGGGATGACGCTTATCTGGCAACTGCCGAGTTCTATGGTCAGGTGGCCCGCTGGAACAATGGCGTCGATGCCATGGTCGGCAGTGAGTCCCCGCGTCGACAGAGCATCTTCCTCGAAGGGCTGGGGCGTGCCGCGCAGAAGGCTGAGATTGCCGCGCCACCGGTGAGTTCTTGCGGCTTTGAAATGCTGTTTACGCTGCTCGACGGGCTGGGCGGTGATTATTACCGTGAGTTTTATCCCGAAGAGGAGCGGGTGGCGTGGCGTCCGGAGGGTCAATTCGAGGCCTGTCGGCGTACCAGCTTTATCAGTATCAACGACATGATTGTTGGCAAGCTCGAAGAGCGCTGGCCTTTGTTGAGTGATTTTCTGGGGTTTCAGGTTGACGATCTGACGCTTTATCAAGGTGATGACGAACACGTAGAGCCTAAGGTGGCTGCGCATTTACGAGGTTTGCAGGCGCAACTCATCGAGGAGCGAAACTATGAGGACGGCGTCGGTGATTACCTCAAAAGCAGCCTGATAACGATGCGGCAAAAACAGGTCCCTGAACCGGTATGCGAACAGTTGCTGGTCAGCTTCGACAATCTGCAGGAGCCCGGGAATCTGCGCGCCCAGGCGGAAAGCTCTCTGCTGGCCAGTTTTGAACTGAATGAAATCCAGCTGACGTGCCTGTTGTTTTCACCGTTCATTAATGCGGGGGCCGGACTTGAGCGATTCTTGCGCAATTGTCACCCCGGCATGTTGGTGGCATTGCCGGATCTGCACCGGGCGATGCAGGGCCTGCATGCGCCGGAACAGGTCATGAAATGGATGACGGATGTCAGTGGGCTGCCGGTCAGGTTGATTGTGCGTTTGTATGCAATGGGGCCGGTTCGTATGTCTGCGCCTGGAGAATCGGCCGCGCAGAGCGTCGATGCGGTTGACGCGGCGGCCGAGCCGACCGCTGATCGATCGGCGGAAGGTTGATCGTGAGCCGCTTGCCTGGAGATGAACCCATGCCCACGGATACGGGGTTGTGAAGGGGTCGAGGGAGAATGACTTCGTTTATCAGGCGGTTTATCGATACCTGACGCTGCTGATAGATGAGGCGGGGAACAGCGGGGCGGTGCGCCTGCCCTCACTCCGGCAATTGTCTGACCGACTCAATGTGTCGATCTCGACCGTCCAGTACGCCTACTCGCTGCTGGAAAAGGAAGGTCGAGTCTATTCAATTGCCAAGTCCGGGTACTACGCGCAAGCGCTGCACATGATGGATTCGCCGGATAGCGGCAGTGATCTGCTGGAAACCGTTTACGTCAATGCCAGGCGCCCGGGCATGTGCGTGCTGAGCGCCGATGAGCCGGCCTCGCTACAGCCACTGGACAGCCCGTTATTGATGTTGGAGCGGGAATTGCTGCGTCAATATCCGCGTCAGCCACATGCGTTGGTGCAACCTTGTGGAGAGCTGGAGTTGCGCACGGTGCTGGCCGCCCGCTACACCTCATCCACGGCCAATTACTGGCGTGCGGATGACGTCTATATCGGCGCAGACCTGCGCGGTGTATTGGAAATTCTGATTTCCGTGCTTGAGTTGCGTCGGGCCACCGTGGTCGTCGAATCGCCCTGTGACTGGGTGATCCTGCGTCTGCTTGAGGCCGCCGAAGTACGGGTCATCGAGTTGCCGTTGCTCCCCGGGGGCATGATTGATCTTCAGCGGCTGGAGTCGGTGCTCAAGAGCGAGACGGTACGTTTGATGCTTTTGTCGTCAGTGCTGAGCATGCCCCGGGGCAGTCTTCTACCGCTGAGCAACCAGCAGGCAGTCGCGCATTTGCTTGGACGTCATGGTACCTGGGTGCTGGAAAACGATTGTTACAGCGAACTCCATGAAGGCAATGACGCGCAACGGATGCGCGACTGGCTGGACCCCGATCGTTTAGTGGTGTTTTCCACGTTCGAAAAGTTCGTCGGGGCCGAGGCGCCTTTCGGTTATGTGCTGTCGCGTCATTGGCGCAGTGAGTTGCAGCGGCATTTCCTGTTGCGCGCGTTTCGGTTGTCGCCGATTCGCCAGAAAGCCATTGCCAGGTTGTTGGGGGGCGGCCGACTGGATCAGCATTTATTGGTATTGCGGCGAATGCTCAAGGAGCGTCGTACGCAATTGATCGAATTGTTGCGCGAACGTCTTGGCGATGCGATGCAGGTTGTCGAGCCCGAGGGTGGCGCGACCGTGTGGGTACATTCGCTGCGACCAGTGAACATGGCGCAGGTCTTCCAGCGATTGCTCAGGCAGCAGATCGTTATTGCACCTGGCGAGCTATTCAGCCTGCAAAGCCTGCATGCGCACCATCTGCGGTTGAGCCCGCTGAGCCATGGTGACCATGACCTGGCCAGTGTGGTCGGGCTAATCGGTGACGCCTTGCGCCTTGCACCTGCTGACTAACGTTAAAAAACATCGGGAGAGTCCCGGATAGATCGCATCGCACTGCGGTCAAACTGCCAGTAAACTGCGCTCTATTCCTGAACCACTCTATTTCAGAGGTTTTGCATGACACTCAGTCCTTTTGCGGGCAAACCGGCACCGGCAGAATTGTTGGTCGATATCCCGCGACTGGTAACGGCTTACTACACTGGACAGCCCGACGCCTCGATTTCCACTCAGCGTGTGGCGTTCGGTACGTCCGGGCACCGGGGCAGCTCGTTCGACTTGAGTTTCAACGAGTGGCACGTTCTGGCCATCAGCCAGGCGATCTGTCTGTACCGCGAAGCCCAAGGGATCACCGGGCCGCTGTTTGTCGGCATCGACACCCACGCATTGTCGACTCCGGCCGGCGCCAGCGCGCTGGAAGTCCTGGCCGCCAACGGTGTGACCGTGATGATTGCCGAAGGTGATGAGTACACGCCGACACCCGCCATTTCCCACGCCATTCTGTGCTACAACCGTGGCCGTACTTCGGGCCTGGCTGACGGCATCGTCATCACGCCGTCGCACAACCCGCCACAAAGCGGTGGGTACAAGTACAACCCAACCAACGGCGGGCCGGCCGATACCCACATCACCAAGTGGATCGAAGCCAAAGCCAATGAATTGCTGGCCAACAAGCTGGCCGGTGTGAAGCGCATCAGCTACGAACAGGCGCTCAAGGCCAGCACCACGCATCGTCATGACTACGTGAACACCTACGTCGCCGACCTGATCAACGTGATCGACTTCGACGCCATCCGTGACGCCAAGCTGCGTCTGGGCGTTGATCCGCTGGGTGGAGCAGGGGTGCGCTACTGGTCGGCGATTGCCGAGCATTACCGCCTCGATCTGCAAGTGGTGAACAAGGAAGTCGACGCGACGTTCCGTTTCATGACCGTCGACTGGGATGGCCAGATTCGCATGGATCCGTCGTCCAGCCACGCGATGCAAGGCCTGATCGGTCTCAAAGAACGTTTCGACGTGGCCTTCGCTTGCGACCCGGATCACGACCGCCACGGTATCGTCACGCCGTCCGGTGGGCTGCTTGCGCCGAACAACTATTTGGCCGTATCGATCGATTACCTGTTCCAGAACCGCCCGCAATGGCGTGCGGATGCCGGCGTGGGTAAAACCGTGGTCAGCAGCGGTCTGATCGATCGCGTGGCCAAGCGCTTGGGGCGTCGTCTGTACGAAGTTCCGGTCGGTTTCAAATGGTTCGCCGACGGCCTGTTCGATGGTTCGCTCGGCTTCGGTGGCGAAGAGAGCGCAGGCGCATCGTTCCTGCGCAAGGACGGTGGCGTGTGGAGCACCGACAAGGACGGTCTGATCCCTGCGTTGCTCGCCGCTGAAATGACCGCACGCACCGGTCGCGATCCGAGCCAGGCCTACAAGGCTCTGACCGATGAGCTGGGCGAGCCGTTCTCGGTACGTGTCGACGCCAAGGCCAATCCGGAGCAGAAAGCGTTGCTGAGCAAGTTGTCGCCTGCACAGGTCACCTCGACCGAACTGGCTGGCGAGAAGATCCAGAGCATTCTCAGCCATGCACCGGGCAACGATCAGGCGATTGGCGGTCTGAAAGTGATGACGGAAAACGGTTGGTTCGCCGCGCGTCCGTCGGGCACTGAAGACATCTACAAGATCTACGCCGAAAGCTTCATCGGTGACGACCACCTCAAGCAATTGGTCGTCGAAGCGCAGGCGCTGGTGGATGGCGCAATCGCAGGCTGATGATGTTGGCGAGCGCATGAAAAAAGGGGCAACCGTGATGGTTGCCCCTTTTTTTGCCTGCCATTCAAGCCATCAGGCCAGATCCACCAGGACGATTTCGCTGTCCTCAAGGGCCGTAACGCTCAGCACCCGTTCCTGCGCTACCGCCACGCCGTCTCGAGCTTGTGCGCGCAAGCCGTTGACTTCAATCAGGCCAGTGGCCGGCACCAGATAGGCGCGACGGCCTGCATCCAGATGATATTCGGCAGTTTCGCCCGCCTTGAGGTTGGCTGCGACCAATCGCGCATCAGCGCGAATCCGCAGGCTCTGGTCATCGCCGTCCTTGCCGCTGGCCAAGGTGACAAAACCTTCGCGCTGGCCTTTCGGGAACGGTTTGGCACCCCAGGAGGGCGGTGCGCCGGTTTCCGTTGGCAGGATCCAGATCTGGAAGATCTTGGTGTCCTTGGCTTCCAGGTTGTATTCGCTGTGAGCGATGCCGGTACCCGCGCTCATTACCTGCACGTCGCCAGCTTCGGTGCGGCCTTTGTTGCCCAGGTTGTCCTGGTGAGTGATAGCACCTTCACGAACATACGTGATGATTTCCATGTCGCGATGCGGATGCTGGGGAAAGCCAGTGCCGGCTGCGATCACGTCATCGTTCCACACCCGCAGGTTGCCCCAGCTCATGCGCTGCGGGTCGTAGTACTCGGCGAACGAAAAGTGGTGATGGGCATCCAGCCAGCCGTGATGGGCGCCGCCCAGCGAGCTGAAGGGTCTGAGTTCAAGCATGATCGTCTCCTCAAAAGGTTCGACGCGAGGTGTGAAGGGCGCACCCGACGCGGGACCGGTGGTTTATGACGGCCATCATCTATCAGTCAATAATCGATAAAAAGCGTAAAAAGTGCGGCGTTATAATCGAAATACTCGATAAGAAAATAGTTGTGAAGCATCTCATCCCACCTTCAGTTCATCGCCTAAACCAATGACCTGAAAGCATTTCGCTAGAACTGAGCGGCAAATACAGACACCATAGCCGCAACAGCCTCACACACTGGAGCCCGTCAGCGTGGCGCAACACACCCCCGATCTTCCTCCCGAACTTCGCCCCTTGGCCGAGATGCCATGGTTCAAACGCCTGGCTGCACGCTTCTTCGGCCACGGTTTGACCCGACTGCGCGCGCAGCACCGTGCGTCGTGGTTGCACGGTCAGGCCGATGGTTTCCGCAGTGGCCATACCGCTGGCGTCGAATATGGCTTTAAGGAAGGCAAGCTTGAGGGGCTGGAAGAGGGCCGGCAGGTGCTGCTGATCCGTGACAGTCGCAACACCGAGCATCGCCCGCCCAACGTCGACAATCATCTGTTCGATGATTGGCGCCTGCCGTTGACGGCCGAGCTGAAAAAACGCATGAAGGCCGATGTTGCCCGTTTGTTGCCTGAGCATGCTCAGCCAAGTACCGCGCAATGGAAGATGATTTTCAGCGAAACCCCGTCAACCTCAGTGGTTGCCGGCGCGGGCGCGGGTAAGTCCACCACGCTGGTTCTGCGTATTCTGTTGCTCAACCACTATCTGGGTTTTGAGCTGGATTCGATGACCGTAGTGACCTTCACCCGCGAGTCGCGCAAGGATTTCATCAACAAACTGATCGAGCTGTTCGCGCTCTGGGGGCACGCGCTGAACCTGCGCCAGGCACGCGAACTGGTGCGTACCTTCCACTCGCGCATTCTGCCGATGGTGCGCAGCTTGCCGGGTTTCGAGCGCTTGCAGGCCTTTGAAAACCTCAGTCATCGAGTTCAGGGTGCTGAGGAGGAGGTCGACAGTAATCCGTTCGACCTGCGCATCAACGATGCGCAACGTCAGCAACTCAACGCCTGCTATCACCGCTTGTTCAACGAGGACGAGCGTTTTCGACATCTGATTCAGCCACTGTCGCGCGCGGGTTTGCAGCTCAAGGAGCTGGAGCGTGATCACCCGGATGTGCAGAAGCGCGTCGCGGTAACGGAGCTGGCATCCCGGCGCGACGAAGAGCTGTGCGACGCCATCGAAGATCTGTGGTTCCGCGCGGGTGCTTGGCCGATCAAGGGCATTGAGCCGAATCGGCAGAGTTTCGATATCAACGGCGCGAAATTTCATTGTCATGGTTACATTCCGAGCCTGGATGCGTGGGTGGTGCTCGGTTTCGATCCGCGGGAAAACCCGCAGGTCAGTCGGCCAAACGCCAAGCTCAGCGTGCGCGCAGAGTGGGCAGTCAAGCGCACCCTGTTTCAAGCTTTCTGTCGTAAGCCTTTGATTTGGCTTGATAGTTATGAGTCATCAAAACGTGTTCTGGCTACTTTGGCAGGCGATGCCAGTGCCGGGCCGGGCTTCGATTACAAGGTCAAGGGTGAGCTGGCTTCCGCGCCATTGCTCGACTGTTTTGTGGCGGCGGCAGGCTTCATCGAGAACCTCGGCCTGGATGTGCCTGACGCGGTCGGTCGCATGAGTTTCGCCAAGGACGACCCGGATCGTTTCTTCTTTGAAGCCTTGAGTCTGTTCTGGCGCGCCTTTGAAGATCATTTGCTCGATCAGAAACCGCCGATCATGACCTACAACCGCATGTTCGCGCTGTTCAGCGAGCATTCGCCGGAGAACCTCAAGCTGTTGAGCGACGAGTTACTCAGGCCGTTGTCGCACTTGATGATCGACGAATTTCAGGACGTTTCGCCACAGATCGTCTCGTGGATTCGCGCAAGTCTGACGGAAATCCGCAGTCGTGGCCCGGCCATGCACGTCGGGCGGGGCGCGCAGCGTTCGTCGTTGCTGTGCGTCGGTGATGACTGGCAGTCGATTTACGGTTGGCGCGGCAGTTCGCCGAGTTATTTCATGGCGTTCGACAAGGAGTTCCCGTCGCCGAGCACTACGCGGGTAATGCTCAGTGATAACTACCGCAGTCACCAGCACATCATTGATGCCGCTGAACATATCGTTCGCGCGGCACCGGCGATCCCGGGCAAAAAAGCCAAGGCCAGCGGCGCACCCAAGCCGTTGCAACCGGTCAATGTGCTGGAGCGCGACGATCAGGGCTTGGGCCAGCGCCTTGCCGAACATTATCGTCAAGGTCACTCAATCTTGATGCTTTATCGAAGAAGCAGCGATAAGTTATTGATAGAAGAGCATATTCAGTCTGTAGTTAATGTTGATTCGAGCTTGCCGTACGAAGCGCGACGCCTGAAGCAACTGACCTACCACAGCGCCAAAGGCTTGCAGGCTGACGCGGTGTTTCTGCTCGGCGATTGCCAGCATCTGACCAGTTCGCCCTACAAGAATCAGGTCTATCGCATGGCGGGCCTAGGCAAGTCGGGCGACAGCGAGCCCTACGACACGGCGCAAAAAGACGAAATCCTGCGCTTGGCGTATGTCGGCATCACGCGGGCGGTCAGCCATTGCTACTGGTATGTCGAACCGCAGGAAGCGCAAGCGGTGAACATGCCCCGGGCGTCCGACCGGGTGGCCAAAGGCAAACCGTTCTTCGTTGATCACCGCGCCGCCAAGCAAACCGCGTAAGCACAAAAAAGCCCGCATCGCTGCGGGCTTTTCGTTTTAAATCATAAACTTATGCGTAACTCTTGAGAGACTCCGGAGGAATGAACGCTTCCAGCTCGTCCTCCACAGCCTCGATGATTCGCTCGACATCCGCTGCATTCATCACCGTCGCGCACGGGATCCCGGCGATAGCGATCATGGTTTCGCCGCTGGCACGATCGAACAGTCGGGCGATCATACTGCCCGGTGCGTCCATCGTTGCCTCGAAACCCATCGGATGGAAATGCCAGCGCATCAACTGGCATGCGTTGGGAAACGTGACTTTGCTTGACCCTTTATTCATATGTTGCCCGCCTTCTTCATCGAGCGCTTCCGTTTGCTCATGTTAGGTGGGAAGAGCCTTCATTGGCTCAACCGGTGACTGACATTAAAAGTAGCATCCGCATGTGAAATTCCTGTGAGATTTTTCAGTTCATTTTGCGATTGCTTCGCATTTTTTGATGTAAGTCACGGCCTACGCAATCATCGCCAAAACGCCACTATGGATTAGTCATTGAAGCCTGTGGCGAACTTGGGCAAGCTCGGGTTTTTTGCGCCGAGCCCTTTATGCACGCCGACGACGACGGCCCTGAACAGACCCAAGCCACGGCTGCAACGGTCATGCGCTATCACCTGAGCTGGAAACACCGCGACCTCGACAGCGTCATGGCGCTGTACCACCCGGACATTCAGTACAACGATTTTTTCCAGAACCGCGTGCTCGGCCTCAACGAGTTACGCGAGTACGTGCGCGTCAGTATGCCGCGAGAATCCGACGAACTGCTTGAGCATTGCGACCGCATTCGCGTCGACGGCAACACCGCATTCATCCAATACGAAGTGACCTTGCGCGGCGGCGACGGTCTGGTGTCGTTTCGCTCCAGCGAGGCGCTCACGGTCAGGGACGGGCTGATCTGGCGCGTCAACGAATACGCTTCGCTGGTGCGCACGCAAACTGCTGGCAAGGCCTCGTCAAGTCAGCGCCCGGCAGTCAGTCGCCTGGGCTTGTCGCCGCGTCAGTTGAGTTTTATGGCCGAAGACCTGCAGCAGTATTTCGAAAAGCAACAGCCGTATCTTGATCCCGAACTCGATTTGCAGCGGGTGGCGAAGGAGTGCGGGTACAGCCGCAATCAGATTTCCTATCTGCTCAACCAGGTGCTCGGGCAAAGTTTCTATCGCTACGTCAATCAGGCGCGCCTGCAACATCTGCTGCGCTCGCTCGATAACGCCGCGCCGCCGGTGCGCATCGATGAACTGGCTTTCGCTGCGGGTTTCAATTCGTTATCGGCGTTCTACAGCTGTTTCCGTCAGCACACCGGTCAGTCGCCCAAGGCTTACGCGAAACAAATTTCTTTGCGGGCACGCGCGCAAGACATCCACTGAGCACAGCCACTAGGATCGACGCCATCGAAGGTTTTCAGTGGCGGAGTCTTGCATGCCGGCGTGGCGCACTATCAGTTTGTGGATGGACCAACTCGATGAGCCGCTGACCGCGCGGCCCGAGCTTGAGCGTGATCTGGACGTCGACGTGGCGATCATCGGCGCCGGTTACACGGGCCTGTGGACCGCGTACTACCTGAAGAAACTCGCGCCGGGACTCGACATCGCGATTGTCGAAGCACAGACCGCCGGTTTCGGCGCTTCCGGTCGCAATGGCGGCTGGTTGATGGGCAACCTGCTCGGCGAAGATCGTTTGTTGGCCGGCCTCTCGCCGGAACAGCGCCGCGCTTCCTTTGATCTGCTGCACAGCATTCCCGATGAAGTGGAAGTCGTCCTCGAACGCGAAGGCATCGATTGCGATTACCGCAAGGGCGGCGTGTTGTACTGCGCGGCGCGTTATCCGGAACAAGAAGCCTCTCTGCGCGAGTACTTGGGCAAACTGCACGCCCAAGGCCTGACCGACGACGATTATCGTTGGCTCAGCCCCGAGCAACTGGCGCAGCAGATCCGCGTCGCCAAGCCTTATGGCGGGATTTACGCGCCGCACGTGGCGACCATCCACCCGGCGAAACTGGTACGCGGCCTGGCGCGCACCGTGCAGAGCATGGGCGTGAAGATCTACGAAAACAGCCCGGTTACCCATTGGCAGTCGGGCAGTCTACGCACGGCGAAAGCCTGCGTGCGCAGTCGCTGGATCGTGCCAGCCGTCGAAGGTTATTCGGTGACCTTGCCACCGCTGGGCCGCTATCAGCTACCGGTGCAAAGCCTGATTGTCGCCACCGAGCCATTGTCTGCCGCGACTTGGGACGAAATTGGCCTCAGCCGGGGTCAGGCGTTCAGCGAATTCAGCCGTCAGGTCACTTATGGCCAGCGCAGCGCCGACAATCGGCTGATCTTCGGCGCCCGTGGCGGTTACCAGTTCGCTGGCAAGCTGCGCCATAACTTTGATCTGACTCGTGATGAAGTCGAGTTGCGCCGTTATCTGTTCGGCGAACTGTTCCCGCAGCTGAAAAACGTGCAGATCACCCACGCCTGGGGCGGCAACCTCGGGATGTCCCGGCACTTCAAACCGCACATGCTTTGCGATCGCGCCAATGGCATCGCGCTGTCCGGCGGTTATGGCGGGGAGGGCGTCGGCGCGAGCAATCTCGGCGGGCGCACCCTGGCGGACTTGATTCTTGAGCGCGACAGCGAACTGACCCAGCAACCGTGGGTGCTGCCGGATGGTGGCATTCATGCGCTGCGCGCTTGGGAGCCGGAGCCATGCCGCTGGTTGGGCTACAACGCGATCATCAAAAGTTTCGTCCACGAAGACCAGACCCTGGCCAACCCGGCGACCGCGCCTTGGCGGCGCAAACTCGCCAGCCAAGTGGCGGGTTTCATGGAAGGCTTCATGCATTGAACGTCGATTTACTTTAAGAAAGCCCAAAAGACAGGTCAGACCATGAGCATTACCCAGTTCAAAAACACCGCGACATTGCAACTTGACGAGTCCAACCCGGTGGCCGTGCCCCTCGGCGAGCCGGTGGCGATTGCTTCGACCACCAGCGTCGAGCGCGATGACGGCGTCGAAACCGGCGTCTGGGAATGCACGCCCGGGCGCTGGCGTCGGCAAATCACCGCGCAAGAGTTCTGCCATTTCATTTCCGGGCGCTGCACGTTCACCCCCGACGGTGGCGGCGAAACCCTGCACATACAAGGTGGCGACGCACTGATGTTGCCGGCCAACACGCTCGGTGTCTGGGATATCCAGGAAACCGTGCGCAAGAGTTACGTGCTGATTTTCTGATTGTTTGATCCTTTGATTGCCTGCCAACAAAAAAGAAAACCCACACAGGAATCGATCCATGATCCGCAAGACCCTCGCTCTGGCACCGCTGATGCTCGCCGTTTCCCTTGCTCAGGCAGCGGAAACGGTCAAGGTTTACAACTGGTCCGACTACATTGCGCCGGACACCACCAAGAACTTCGAAAAAGAGACGGGCATGGGGGTCACCTATGACGTCTACGACAGCAACGAAACCCTCGACGGCAAGTTGATGACCGGTAAATCCGGTTACGACGTGGTGTTTCCGTCCAACCACTTTATGGCCCGGCAGATTCAGGGCGGGGCGCTGAAGAAGCTCGACAAGAGTCAGCTGCCGAACTGGAAGAACCTCAATCCGGTGCTGCTCAAAGCCCTGCAGACCAATGACCCGAACAACGAACACGGCTTCCCCTATCTGTGGGGCAGCACCGGCATCGGCTACAACATCGCCAAGGTCAAAGCCGTGCTGGGCGACAACGCACCCGTGGACTCCTGGGACCTGATCTTCAAGCCCGAGTACATGGAAAAACTGCAGAAGTGCGGTGTGGCGATCCTCGACAACGGCCCGGAATTGCTGCCGGCGGCGCTCAACTACCTGGGTCTGCCACACCACAGCAAAAATCCCGAGGACTATAAAAAAGCCGAAGCGCTACTGATGAAAGTCCGGCCTTACGTCAGCTATTTCCACTCCTCGAAATACACCAGCGACCTGGCCAACGGCGACATCTGCGTGGCGGTCGGTTTCTCCGGCGACATCCTGCAGGCCGAGAACCGCGCCAAAGAAGCGAAAAATGGCGTCGACATTGGCTACGCAATTCCCAAGGAAGGCGCGGCGATCTGGTTCGACATGGTCGCCATGCCTGTCGATGCGCCGGACGAGAAGGCCGGTTATGCGTTCATGAACTACCTGCTGCGCCCGGACGTAATGGCCGGCATCAGCAACTATGTGCACTACGCCAATGGCAATGAGCAGGCGGACAGCCTGATCGACCCGGCGATCAAGAACGACACCAAGGTGTATCCGAGCCCGGAAATGATGGGCAAGCTGTTCGCGCTGGAGGCGATGCCGTTGAACATTGACCGGATCCGCACGCGGGTGTGGAACAAGATCCGCACGGGGAGTTGATAAGGCCCCGCCGGGCATTGATGTCTGGCGGGCTTTATTTTTCTCGGCTATGGAATAACGAGCTTGGTTTTTATACCTGTCATATCTGACAGGTCTCAAGATTGATAGATTCCTGTTCAATAACCGGGCGCGGAAGTTTGGGTCCCCAAATTTTCTGATCCAGGAGATTGACCATGAACAGTAAGGTTGTTGACGTAGAAGAACTGCCGGCAGAAGCCATCAAGGGCACCATCACTCATCGGGGTACAGGGACGGAGCATTCGTTCAATGCCACCTTCATCTATCGGGATGAGCGCCAGGGCAGTCTGTACTTTCACGGGGTGATGGATAATCGAGAGCAGATAACGCTTCAGCTCAGCGAAAGTCAGGAGCCTAGCGGTACCATCAATCTGCCGGATTCGAGGGTGCTTTACCTCGTATACAGACGCAAATTCAGGGACACATCACATTGGGATGAGTTCGCTTCCTTGTCTGGCAGTATCCTGCTGCGGCGGCAGCCAGAGAATGCAATTAACGGCCGTCTGCACTTTACAACTGAAAAAAACGACGGAAACGACTACGTGATCGATGTGGTTTTTGCGTTGAGTGCTTAAGAACCTCGATATGGGTAGGGCTCGCTCGCAAGGTTGGTGGGGTATCCGACATACAGTTCGACTGCTCCGCCGCTTTCGCGAGCAAGCTCGCTCCCACATTTGTTTCCGGATGGCTGATTAACGGTTGATATCAATACACTGGCATCGCACTAATAAAGTGCAGAAAAGTGAGACGCGCCTAACAAAAAACAACTTACCCATATTTAATATTTAAATAGAAAATCGTCAGACAATTAGGCAAAAGCTTCGCAACTAAAACATTCTTCCACCTCCGCACGCTTTGTTTACGGCAGTTTTACGAAACAGCCCGATTTGATCTCAAAAAAATCCTTTACGGCAGATTTCAAATTGTGTCAGGTTTCTTACGCCTTCATTGGGCGAGTGATAGGACGATCTCGCCAGAGAGAGTCCTATCGGACAAAAACTGTTCCATTGCTAAACAAGGAAGTGTGTTTATGTCGAAAGTTAAAACGAATGCTATTGATACCGCCGAACAGGCTTTCCAGCTGTCAGCCTTCAGCTCGGCGTACAACCAGATCAATAGCTTCAGCCATCAATACGATCGTGGCGGCAACCTCACGGTCAATGGCAAACCCTCCTTTTCCGTCGACCAGGCCGCAACCCAGTTGCTGCGCGACGGCGCTGCCTACCAGGACAAGGATGGCAGCGGCAAGATCGAACTCACCTATACGTTCCTGACCTCGGCATCGTCCAGCACGATGAACAAGCATGGGATCACTGGGTTCAGTCAATTCAGTGCACAACAACAAGCTCAGGCCAAGCTCGCCATGCAATCCTGGGCTGACGTGGCCAACGTGACCTTCACCGAGAAAGCCTCGGGCGGTGACGGCCACATGACCTTCGGTAACTACAGCGGTGGCCAGGATGGCGCTGCAGCGTTCGCCTACCTGCCAGGCACCGGCGCCGGTTATGACGGCACCTCGTGGTACCTGATCAACAGTGGCTACACGCAGAACAAGAATCCGGATCTGAACAACTACGGTCGTCAGACCCTGACTCACGAGATCGGCCACAGCCTGGGCCTCGCTCACCCTGGTGACTACAACGCCGGGAATGGCAATCCGACCTACAACGACGCGTCCTACGGCCAAGACACCCGCGGCTACAGCGTCATGAGCTACTGGAGCGAAAGCAACACCAGTCAGAACTTCAGCAAGGGTGGTGTCGAAGCGTATTCGTCCGGCCCGCTGATGGACGATATCGCTGCCATCCAGAAGCTCTACGGTGCCAACACCACCACCCGTACCGGTGACACCACCTACGGCTTCAACTCCAACACTGGCCGTGATTTCCTCAGCGCTTCGTCGTCGAGTGACAAAGTGGTGTTCTCGGTGTGGGACGCGGGCGGCAAGGACACTCTGGACTTCTCGGGCTTCACCCAGAACCAGAAGATCAACCTCAAAGACGCCTCGTTCTCCGACGTTGGCGGCATGGTGGGTAACGTATCCATCGCCAAAGGCGCGATCATCGAGAACGCTATCGGTGGTTCCGGCAACGATCTGTTAATCGGCAACAGCGTGGCCAACGAACTCAAGGGCGGTGCCGGCAACGACATCCTCTGGGGTGGCGGTGGGGCCGACAAGCTGTGGGGCGGCGCCGGTTCGGACACCTTTGTGTTCGCTGCCAGCTCGGACTCCAAGCCAGGTGCGATTGATCAGATCCTCGATTTCGTCAGCGGTCTGGACAAAATCGACCTGACCGGTATCACCAACGGTGCCGGCCTGCACTTCGTCAGCAGCTTCACCGGTGCCGCCGGTGACGCAATCCTGACGTCGTCGGGTGGTAACAGCTTGCTGTCGGTGGACTTCTCCGGGCACGGCGTGGCGGACTTCCAGGTCAGCACCGTTGGCCAGGCAGCGACCAGCGACATCGTGGCGTGATGTAGAAGTGGAAAGCGGCGTGTGATACGTCGCTTTCTCCACTTGCATCGTGTTGCTCTGTAAGCAAGGCTACACGCCGGAGCGAATATTCCTATGATCTGTAAAGCTTTTACCTACAAGGCAATGGCGTGGCTCTCGGCGGCGCTCATCATGATTTCAGGAGAAACCGGTATGGCAAGCAGCCTCAGACTTGAAGAACCCTCGGTGTTTGCGGGGCAGTGGCAAGCGACATTGTCAGAGCGTTCTGATGATGCAAAAGCGCAAAAGCACCAGGACAAGCCTTCGAACACTTGCCTCTTGGATCTGGCTAAAAACCAAACCCTGGGCCAAGGCGCCGACTGCCTGGGTGCCTGGCTTGAAGCAACCCCGATCGGCTGGTTTCCCGACCCCGACGGCCTGTCGATCACCGGCAAGGAAGGTTCAAGAATCCAGTTTTTCAGTCGACAACGTGACGGGTTTTATCAGACGACTTTGAAGTCTGGCTTGGTGATTACCCTTGAGCGCGTGGCGCAACAACCTTGATTATCCAGAACGCGACAAAGTTTTAATATAAAGCGCCACGCTATGGTTATAAGAAGCGCGAACTGACAACTGCGCCGCAATTAATTACGCAAGTTGTTATGAAAGTGTAAGCGGGTACTTGCAAGTCATCTTTCGCAGGTAAGCGGAACATTAATTGAAGCCTCGCCCAAGTGCGGCGGGACCCATCATTTCAGGAAGAATCGATGAAGATGGCGAAGGCCCCAGCCACCGCTCCCTTATTCAAGGCATTGGCTGACTATAAAAGTATTCTGATCAGCGTCGGCTGCTTTACCGCACTGATTAACGTGCTGATGCTGGTGCCCTCCATCTACATGCTCCAGGTCTATGACCGGGTGCTGTCGTCGCAGAACGAAACGACCCTGGCGATGCTCTCGCTGATGGTGGTCGGCTTCTTCGCCTTTATTGGCCTGCTGGAAGTGGTGCGCAGCTTTATCGTGATTCGCATCGGCAGCCAGTTGGAGCGCCGCTTCAACCTGCGCGTCTACCAAGCTGCGTTCGAGCGCAACCTGTTCAAGGGCGAGGGCAACGCTGGGCAATCACTGGGCGATCTGACGCACATTCGCCAATTCGTCACCGGCCCGGCGCTGTTTGCATTCTTCGATGCGCCGTGGTTCCCGGTCTATCTGTTCGTGATCTACCTGTTCAACGTCTGGCTCGGTGTACTCGCCACGGCGGGCGCATTGCTGCTGATCGGCCTGGCCTGCCTGAACGAATACATGACCAAAAAGCCGCTGGGCGAAGCCGCCGGTTATTCGCAGAAGTCCAGCCAGTTGGCCACCAGCCATTTGCACAACGCCGAAACCATTCAGGCGATGGGCATGCTCGGTTCCCTGCGCAAGCGCTGGTTCCAGGTGCACTCGCGCTTCCTCGGCCTGCAAAACCAGGCCAGTGACACCGGTGCGGTGATCAGCTCGTTGAGCAAAACCCTGCGCCTGTGCCTGCAATCATTGGTGTTGGGCCTGGGTGCTTTGTTGGTGATCAAAGGCGACATGACCGCCGGGATGATGATCGCCGGTTCGATCCTGATGGGCCGCGTGCTCAGCCCGATCGACCAATTGATCGCGGTGTGGAAGCAGTGGAGCGGGGCGAAGCTGGCTTACCGCCGTCTCGATGCCTTGCTGCAAGCGTTCCCGCCTAGCGACGACGCCATGGCGCTGCCGCCGCCGAAAGGCCAGATCACTTTCGAACAGGTCAGCGCCGGCCCACCGGGACAACGTGCGGCGACTTTGCAGATGGTCAATTTCAACTTGGGCGCCGGTGAAGTGCTGGGTGTGCTGGGTGCTTCCGGTTCCGGCAAGTCGACGCTGGCCCGTGTGCTGGTCGGGGTCTGGCCTACCCTTGGCGGCACCGTGCGTCTCGATGGCGCGGATATCCATCGCTGGAACCGCGACCAACTCGGTCCCTATATCGGTTATCTGCCGCAAGACATCGAGCTGTTCAGCGGCAGCATCGCCGAGAACATTGCGCGTTTCAGCGAGGCCGATCCGCAGAAAGTCGTCGCCGCTGCGCAACAGGCCGGCGTCCACGAAATGATCCTGCGCCTGCCGCAAGGCTACGACACGCAACTGGGCGAGGACGGCAGTGGTTTGTCCGGCGGCCAGAAGCAGCGTGTGGCACTGGCGCGTTCAATGTACGGCACGCCGAGTCTGGTGGTGCTGGATGAGCCGAATTCCAACCTCGACACCGTCGGTGAAGCGGCATTGGCCAGCGCCATCGCCGCGCTCAAAGCCCAAGGCACTACGGTAGTGCTGGTCACGCACCGTTCTTCGGTGTTGGCCCAGGCCGACAAACTGCTGGTGCTCAATGACGGGCGTCTGCAAGCCTTCGGCCCGAGTCAGGACGTGCTCAAGGCACTTTCCGGCCAGCAAGAACAACAACGGGAAAAAGCTGCACCGGCACCGGGCGGGCTCAGCATGAGCCGACAGTATCAGCCCTCGACAAGGAATTCGGGTGTATGAGCAGCGTAAGCATGAACACTGAAAACGAAGCGAGCATGGAACACGCCTACATCACCGAACGCCCAGAACGCGATGCGAAGTTTTTCGCGCGCATGGGCTGGATTCTGGCGATCGTTGGCGCCGGCAGTTTCTTCACTTGGGCGGCCCTGGCGCCGCTCGATCAAGGCATTCCGGTGCAAGGCACGGTCGTCGTGTCGGGTAAGCGCAAAGCCGTGCAGTCGATGAGCAGCGGCGTGGTCAGCCGGATCCTGGTGCGCGAAGGCGAAATCGTCAAGCAGGGCCAGCCGCTGTTCCGCCTCGACCAGACGCAAGTCGCCGCTGACGTGCAGTCGCTGCAAGCACAATACCGCATGGCCTGGGCCAGCCTTGCGCGCTGGCAGGCCGAGCGCGACAACCTCAAGCAAGTGACCTTTCCGGCAGAACTGAGCAGCGACCCGGATCCGCGTCTGGCATTGGTGCTGGAAGGTCAGCGGCAACTGTTCAGCAGCCGTCGCGAGGCTTACTACCGCGAGCAGGCCGGACTGCGTGCGAGCATCGAAGGCGCCACCGCACAACTGGCCGGCATGCGCCGCGCCCGTACCGATCTCAATGCCCAGGCCGACTCGCTGCAACAGCAGTTGAGCAACTTGCAACCGCTGGCCGACAACGGTTACATCCCGCGTAACCGCTTGATGGAGTACCAGCGGCAACTGTCGCAAGTGCAGCAGCAACTGGCGGAAAACACCGGCGAAAGCGGCCGGGTCGAGCAGGGCATCCTCGAGTCGCGGCTGAAACTGCAACAGCACGCCGAGGAGTATCAGAAGGAGGTCCGTACGCAACTGGCCGACGCGCAGCTGAAAAGCGTGACTCTGTCGGAGCAACTGACTTCCGCCGGTTTCGATCTGCAACACAGCGAAATCATCGCCACTGCCGATGGCGTGGCGGTCAATCTCGGCGTGCATACCGAAGGCGCGGTCGTGCGTCAGGGCGAAACGCTGTTGGAGATTGTCCCGCAAGGCACCACGCTGGAAGTGGAAGGGCACTTGCCGATCAACTTGATCGACAAGGTCGGCGCGCATTTGCCGGTGGACATCCTGTTTACCGCGTTCAACCAGAGCAAAACTCCGCGTGTACCGGGCGAAGTCAGCCTGATTTCCGCCGACCAGATGGTCGATGAGAAAACCGGCGTGCCGTACTACGTGTTGCGCAGCAGTGTCAGCGATCAGGCCATGGAAAAACTCAACGGTCTGGTGATCAAGCCCGGCATGCCGGCAGAAATGTTCGTGCGTACGGGTGAGCGTTCACTGCTCAACTATCTGTTCAAACCGCTGCTTGACCGGGCCGGCTCTGCGCTGACCGAAGAATAAGGATGTTCGGCTGTATGAATAAGCTTTCCACGCTCGCAGCAGCATTCTTGCTGCTCGCGAGTCACTCGGCAGTGGCGGCCATGGGGCCGTTCGAGATCTACGAACAGGCGTTGCGCAATGACCCGGTGTTCCTCGGCGCGATAAAGGAACGCGATGCCGGCCTGGAAAACCGCGCCATTGGCCGCGCCGGCCTGTTGCCGCGCATCGGTTACACCTACAACAAGGGGCGCAACTCGTCGAAAGCGACGTCTCTCGATGAGCGCGCGCGTAACCGTACCGACGATCGTAACTACAGCAGTTACGGCTCGGCGCTGACCCTGCAACAACCGCTGCTCGATTACGAGGCTTATGCCGCGTATCGCAAAGGTGTCGCGCAGTCGTTGTTTGCCGACGAGAACTTTCGCGGTAAGAGCCAGGAGTTGCTGGTTCGCGTACTGGACAACTACACCAAGGCACTGTTCGCGCAGGACCAGATCGACATCGCTCAGGCGAAGAAAAAGGCGTACGAGCAGCAGTTCCAGCAGAACGAACACATGTTCAAGCAAGGCGAGGGCACGCGTACCGATATTCTCGAGGCTGAGTCGCGTTATGAACTGGCGACTGCCGAGGAGATCGAGGCGCGCAACGAACAGGACGCCGCGCTGCGGGAGCTGGG
Source organism: Pseudomonas sp. Mb7 (assembly GCF_054790525.1). NCBI lineage: Bacteria > Pseudomonadati > Pseudomonadota > Gammaproteobacteria > Pseudomonadales > Pseudomonadaceae > Pseudomonas > Pseudomonas sp. Mb7. The sequence goes on along the minus strand of NZ_CP186501.1, from coordinate 2,648,979 downwards.
TGCGCTGGTGGGTACGCCGGCGGTGGACATCGGTGATCTGGCGCCGCTCGATCAGAACTTCCAGACCTTCGCGCTGATGCCTGCCAATTACGACACCTGGCATGAAATGGCGGTGAGCAATAACCCGAATCTGGCTTCGCAACGCCAGGCCGTGGAAGTCGCGCGTTATGAAGTGGAGCGCAATCGCGCCGGGCATCTGCCGAAAATCAATGCCTACGCCTCGATGCGCCAGAACGAATCGGAAAGCGGCAACACCTACAACCAGCGCTACGAAACCAACACCATCGGTTTTGAAGTCAGTGTGCCGCTGTATGCCGGTGGCGGGGTGTCGGCGTCGACGCGTCAGGCCAGCCGCACTATGGAGCAGGCCGAATACGAACTGGACGGCAAAACGCGTGAGACGCTGATCGAACTGCGGCGGCAGTTCAGTGCCTGTTTGTCCGGGGTGAGCAAATTGCGCGCTTATCAGAAGGCATTGAGCTCGGCGGAAGCGCTGGTGGTGTCGACCAAGCAGAGCATTCTCGGTGGTGAGCGGACCAACCTCGACGCGTTGAACGCCGAGCAGCAGTTGTTCACCACGCGCCGTGATCTGGCGCAGGCGCGGTACGACTATTTGATGGCCTGGACCAAGTTGCATTACTACGCCGGGACCTTGAACGAGCAGGATCTGGCGCGGGTGGATGAGGCATTTGTGGTCGCTCAACAGCCCTCACCCTAACCCTCTCCCAGAGGGAGAGGGGACTGATCCGGGGATATTGCAGAAGTACACCGACTTGAACGAGCGGCACCGAATCCAACATCGAGCCGGTTTTTCAGGTCGATGCGAGACCAGCTGAATCCACAATCGACGCGGTTTTTCACGTCGATGCATGACGCAAGACACCTCGGTCAGCTCCCTCTCCTGGGGGAGAGGGCTGGGGTGAGGGGAACAGGCGACACCGCAAAAGAACCTGCATAAAACAATAAAAGTGAGTGGTGAACATGGACGTACGCATCAAGCCAATTTCGGTCGGTACCCTGCTGCTTGTGATTTCCGCAACACAGGTTCAGGCGCAATATCTCGAAACCGGCCAACCCGGCGATCCCGGCAGTTGGCGCAGCGCCGAATTCCTCCGCGACTGGGGCCTGAGCCGGATGCAGGCAGAGCAAGCCTACGCCGCCGGCATCACCGGTAAAGGCGTGAAAATCGGCGCCCTCGACTCCGGTTTCGATGCCGCCCACCCGGAATTCGCCAGCGACCGCTATCACCCGGTACCGGCCAGCGGCAGCTACATTGACGGTTCACTGTTCAACGTCAATGGCACCCTCAACCCCAACAACGACTCCCACGGCACGCATGTCGTCGGCACCATGGGCGCCTCACGCGACGGTACCGGCATGCACGGCGTGGCGTACAACGCACAAATCTACGTCGGCAACACCAACAAAAACGACAGTTTTCTCTTCGGCCCCAACCCCGATCCGCGCTATTTCAAAGCGGTATACGACGCCCTCGCCGATGCTGGGGTGCGCGCGATCAACAACAGTTGGGGCAGCCAGCCGCCGGATGTCAGCTACCGGACACTGGCTGATCTGCACGCCGCGTACGCTCAGCACTGGAATAAAGGCACCTGGCTCGACGCGGCAGCGGATGTTTCCCGGCGCGGCGTGATCAACGTATTCAGCGCCGGCAACAGCGGCTATCCGAACGCCAGCGTGCGTTCCGCGCTGCCGTACTTTCAGCCGGATCTGGAGGGCCACTGGCTGGCCGTGTCGGGCCTCGATCAAAGCAATCAGCAAAAGTACAACCAGTGCGGCCTCGCCAAATACTGGTGCATCACCACGCCGGGGGCGAAGATCGACAGCACCATTCCCGGTGGTGATTACGCGATCAAGTCCGGCACCTCAATGTCGGCGCCGCATGCGACCGGGGCACTGGCGCTGGTGATGGAACGCTACCCGTACATGACCAATCAGCAGGCGCTCGAAGTGCTGCTGACTACAGCGACGCAACTGGATGGCTCAGTCACCGCTGCGCCGACCGAGCGGGTCGGCTGGGGCGTGGCCAACCTGAACCGGGCGATGCGCGGGCCAGGGCAATTGCTCGGTGCGTTTGATGCCAACTTGGGGGCAGGGCAGCGCGATGTCTGGAGCAATGACATCTCCGACAAGGCGCTGATTCAGCGGCAGGCTGAAGACCTTGCTGAGCACAGTGCCTGGCAGCAAACCCTGCAAGATAAGGGCTGGCAGAACGGCGTTGCTGCGGGCGCCAGTCAGCAGGATCAGACCGATTACGCGGTCGGCACTGCCCGTGATACGGCAGCGGCGAGCCGGGTGTATCAAGGCAGCCTGATCAAGTCCGGCGGCGGGCAGTTGATCCTCACGGGCGACAATACCTATCGCGGTGCGACCACGGTCAATGGCGGCTTGCTCACGGTCAACGGCTCGCTGACTTCCGCTGTAACGGTGAATGACAGCGGCAGCCTCGGCGGTTCCGGCCGGATTGGCGCGTTGACCGCCAATAGCGGCGCTCGCGTGGCGCCGGGCAACTCCATCGGCACCTTGAACGTGGCCGGTGACGTGATCTTCGCGCCCGGTTCGACTTACGCCGTTGAACTGTCGCCGACCAGCAGCGACCGCATCGTTGCCGGGGGCACAGCCACTATCAGCGGCGCCACGGTCAGCCTGTCGCTGGAAAACAACCCGACGCTGCTTAGCACCAGCGAGGCGCAAAGCCTGCTCGGTCGCCAGTACGACATTCTGCAAGCGGCTGGCGGCATTCAGGGCCAGTTCGGTGCCGTGCTGCCGGATTACCTGTTTATCGGCGGCAGCCTCGACTACGCCGCCAATGGCATTCAACTCGATATCGAACGTAACTCGACCACCTTCGCCAGTGTCGGGCAAACGCCGAATCAGCGCTCGGTGGCCGCTGCCGTCGAAGGCCTGGGCGCGGGCAATTCGGTCTACGAAAGCCTGTTGCGTTCACCCGATGCGAGTTCCGCACAACAGGCGTTTCAGCAGTTGAGCGGCGAGATCTACCCGGCGTTGAGTTCAATGCTGATCAACGACAGCCGCCAGTTGCGTGACGCAGTAGGCGAGCGTCTGCACGATACCAATGCTGCGCAAAGCAATGGCTGGGTCAAGGCGCTCGGCGCCTGGGGCACGACCGATTCGAGCCACGACACGGCGGGCTACAACACCTCGATTGGCGGGCTGCTGGCCGGTGTCGATGGCGCGCTGGACGAGCAAACGCGCATCGGTCTGGTCAGCGGTTACAGCGACAGTTCGCTGAGCATGGGTTCGGGCACGCATTCCTCGGCCAAGGTCGACAGCTATCACCTCGGCGCGTACGCCGGCCGTGAACTCGGCGCCTGGCGCTTGAGCACGGGCGCGGCTTATAGCTGGCATCGCGCCGATGTGAAACGCGATCTGCAATACGGCGATGTCAGTGGCAAACAGAAAGCCAAAGTCGACGCGGCGACCACGCAAGTGTTCGGCGAAGCGGCTTATCGCCTGCACCTGCAACCGCTGGCGCTGGAGCCGTTCGCCAATCTGGCCTACGTGCATCTGGACACTGAAGGTTTGACCGAGAAGGGCGACGCTGCGGCGTTGAAAAGCTCCGGCGATCAACGTGACGCGGTGCTGAGCACCCTCGGTGTGCGGGCGATCAAGACGTTCAATCTTTCGCCCGCGCAATCACTCGACGTGAGTGGCCATCTCGGCTGGCAGCACAGCCTCAGCGACATCGATTCCGAGCAGCATCTGCGCTTTGCCAGCGGTGGCACGCCGTACGCGGTGGAGAGTTCAGCGCTGGTGCGTGACGCGGCGTTGGTCGGCGTGCAGGCCAGCCTGGCGCTGAGCCGCGATGTACGGGTCAACCTTGATTACAACGGACAACTGGCCAGTCGCGAAAAGCTGCATGGCGTTGGCTTGAGCCTGAACTGGCAGTTCTAAGCAAGATAACCCGGCTTCTGGTGATCGTTCCCACGCTCCGCGTGGGAATGCCTCTAGGGACGCTCTGCGTCCAGTGACGCGGAGCGTCACGGGCTGCATTCCCACGCGGAGCGTGGGAACGATCAACGACGATCATCGCCCTCACTGGCAACGATCAGGATTTTTCGCAACATCACTAAGGAAGGTCGCTGGATGAATAACAACAATACCCCCGCGCAAACGGGAGGCCGCTTTGCCCTGAAAACCCTCACGCTCGCCGTGCTCTGTGCCATTGGCACAGCCCACGCCGCGCCCTACGTGGAGAGCGGTCGTACGGGCGATCCGTCGAGTTGGCGCAGTGCCGAATTTCAGGCCGATTGGGGCCTGGGCGCGATCGGTGCCGATCACGCTTATGCCGCCGGCTATACCGGCAAAGGCGTGAAACTGGGGATCTTTGATCAGCCGGTGTATGCCGCGCACCCGGAGTTCTCCGGCAGCAATAAAGTCGTCACCCTGGTCACCAGCGGGATTCGCGAATACACCGACCCGTACATCCCGGTCAAAGCCGGCGATGCGTTCCGCTATGACGGTTCGCCCTCGGTCGGTTCCGACGGCAAACTCGGCGCCCACGGCACCCACGTCGGCGGTATCGCCGCCGGCAGTCGCGACGGCGGGCCGATGCACGGCGTGGCATTCGGTGCGCAGATCATCAGCGCCGACAACGGTGACCCGGGCCCGGAGGACGGCATCGTTCGTGGCAACGACGGCGCGGTGTACAAGGCCGGTTGGGACGCACTGATCGCCAGCGGCGCGCGGATCATCAACAACAGCTGGGGCATCGGCATCACTGACCGTTTCGACCTCGGCGGCCGCGATCCGGCGTACCCGCACTTCACCGTCAATGACGCGCAAGTGCAGTTCAACGAAATCCGCACGCTGCTCGGCAGCAAACCCGGCGGCGCCTACGACGGTGCGATTGCCGCCGCGCGCAGTGGCATCGTGACGATCTTCGCCGCCGGCAACGACTACAACCTCAACAACCCGGACGCCATCGCCGGCCTCGGCTATTTCGTCCCGGACATCGCGCCGAACTGGATCACCGTCGCTGCGCTGCAGAAGAACCCGGATCTGGCCAGCGCCAATCCGTACATCATGAGTACGTTCTCTTCGCGTTGCGGCTACACCGCGAGTTTCTGCGTCTCGGCGCCGGGCACAAAGATTTTCAGCGCGATCATCGAAGGCACCAACGCCGACAACCTGACCACCGGCTACAAAAACTACAACGGCACCTCGATGGCCGCGCCGCATGTCGCCGGTTCCATGGCGGTGCTGATGGAACGCTTCCCGTACATGAGCGGTGATCAGGTCGCCACGGTCTTGCGCACTACGGCCACCGACCTCGGCGCACCGGGCATCGACGCCTTGTACGGCTGGGGCATGATCAACCTGCGCAAAGGCATCGACGGCCCGTCGATGTTCGTCACCGAGCAGGACATCCCGGCCGAATTCCGCATCGACGGCGCTTACGGCTCCGGCCAGTTTGTCGCGGATCTGCCGGGTATCGGCGCGATCATCGATCAAGGCAAACCGACCGAGCGCGTGTGCACCGACATCACCTGCGGCCTCGACACTTGGCGCAACGACATTTCCGGTCACGGCGGTTTGACCAAACAAGGTATCGGCACGCTGGTGCTGACCGGCAACAACACTTACAGCGGCCCGACCCTGGTCAATCAGGGGCGCCTGGCCATCAACGGTTCGCTGCAATCGGCGGTGACGGTGAATGACGGCGGTATCCTCGGCGGCAATGGCCACATCGGCGCGCTGTCGGTGAACAGCGGCGGTACGGTCGCGCCGGGTAATTCCATCGGCACCCTGAACGTGGCCGGTGACGTGACCTTCGCCCCCGGTTCGACTTACGCCGTAGAGTTGTCGCCCACCAGCAGCGATCAGATCATCGCTACCGGCAAAGCGGTCATCGAAGGCGCGACGGTGAGCCTGTCGCTGGAAAACAGCCCGACGCTGCTGACCACCAATGAAGTGCAAAGCCTGCTCGGCACGCGCTACAACATCCTGCAAGCGGCGGGCGGTATTGAAGGGCGCTTTGGTCAGGTGTTGCCGGATTACGCCTTTCTCGGCGGCACGCTGGCGTACTCGGCCGATGGCATCCAGTTGGCAGTCGGGCGTAACGACGCTTCGTTCGCCAGCGTCGGTTTGACGCCGAACCAACGTGCGGTCGGTGCGGCGGCTGAGCGTCTGGGCGCTGGTAACGCGCTGTTTGAAACCCTGTTGCTGTCGCCGAATGCGGCGTCGGCGCAGCAAGCCTTCCAGCAGTTGTCCGGCGAAATCCATCCGGCCATTGGCACGATGCTGATCAACGACAGCCGTTACCTGCGTGAAGCGGTGGGCGAGCGTCTGCGTGAGCGTGATCTGTTCAATGCCGGCGCACCGACCGACGACCGCAGCAACGCCTGGGTCAAGGTCTTGGGTTCGTGGGGCAAGAGCGATGGCGGGCATGACAATGCCGACTCCAACAGCTCCATCGGTGGCCTGCTGGCCGGTGTCGATGGCTTGATCGCTGAAGATACCCGTCTCGGTTTCGTTACCGGTTATAGCGACAGCTCGTTGAGCATGGGCAGCGGCACGCATTCGTCGGCGTCGGTCGACAGCTACCACTTGGGTGCGTACCTGGGGCATCAGATCGATGCGCTGCGTCTGACCGTCGGTGGCGCCTATAGCTGGCACCGTGTCGACGTCAAACGTGACCTGCAGTTCGGGGACGTCAGCGGAAAACAAAAGACCAAGCACGATGCCGCAACCACTCAAGTGTTCACCGAGGCCGCCTATGATCTGGGCCTGCAACCGATGAACCTGGAGCCGTTCGCCAATCTGTCCTATGTGCACCTGAACACCGAAAGCTTCACCGAAAAAGGTGACGCCGCCGCGCTGAAGGGCGGTGAGGACAACCGCGATGTGGTGCTGTCGACCCTCGGCGTGCGCGCCAAGCGCAGCTTCGCGCTGTCGAATCAGCATCAGTTGGAACTCGGCGCGAGCCTCGGCTGGCAGCACAACCTGAGCAACGTTGATGCCGACAGCCATCTGGCGTTTGCCAATGGCAACAGCGCGTTCACCGTGCAGAGCGTGTCGATGGATCGCGATGCGGCGGTGGTCGGTGTGCGTGCGGGTCTGGCGCTCAATCGCGATGTGCGGGTGAACCTCGATTACAACGGACTGATCGGCTCGAACGAGAAGGACCACGGTGTGGGTCTGACCCTCGACTGGCAGTTCTAAGGCGTACCGGCAGTTCTGCGGAGCTGCCGGTTTTTGAAGGAAGAGAGAGCACAACATGGGACTGTTCGATTATAAAAATGCCGATGGCAAAGCGTTGTACAGCGACGCCATCGCACTGACGCTGTACGCCTACACGCCGACCGGCAAGCCTCTGCCGGCCACCGCTTGGGCACCGCTCACGGCAACCGCGCTGGGCTATCAGGGCAAGGTCGGGCCGCAGGGCACGTTCTTCGGCGAGAAGGACGGCTTCACCAGTGCCGAGGCCGAAGTGCTCGGCAAATACGACGCTGCCGGCAAACTGATCGGCATCGGCGTGGCCTTTCGTGGCACCGGCGGGCTGGGTTACAGCGACACCTTCGGCGACCTGAAAAACAACCTGCTGGCCGCCATCGGGCCGTCGGATTACGCGAGCAATTACGCTAAAAACGCTTTCGACAATTTGCTCAAGGCGGTCGCCACATTCGCCATTGCCAACGGCATTGCCGCCAAGGACGTGCTGCTCAGCGGTCACAGCCTCGGTGGGCTCGGGGTCAACAGCGTGGCCGAACTGAGCGCGAGCAACTGGGGCGGCTTTTTCAAGGATGCCAACTACATCACCTTCGCCTCGCCGACTCAGAGCAGCACCGGCAATAACGTGCTGAACATCGGGTTCGAAAACGACCCGGTTTTTCGCGTGCTCGATGGCACCACATTCAGCAGCGCCTCGATGGGCAAGCACGACAAGCCGCACGATTCGACCACCGACAACATCGTCAACTTCAACGACAACTACGCGTCCACCGCGCAGAACCTGGTGCCGTTCAGCATCGTCAATCCGCTGAACTGGTCGGCCCACAGCTCGTTGGGCTATGCCGATGGCTTGAATCGGGTCATCGATTCCAAGTTTTACAACCTTACGCATAAAGACTCGACGATCATCGTCTCCAATCTGGAAGAAGCTTCTCGCGGCAAGACCTGGGTCGAAGATCTCGGCCGCAGTGGCGAGCCGCACACCGGCAGCACGTTCATCATCGGCACCCAGAGCAGCGACTGGCTCAAGGGCGGCGCGGGCAACGACTTCCTCGAAGGCCTGGGCGGTGATGACCGGTTCCGTGATGACGGCGGTTACAACATCCTGCTCGGTGGCCAGGGCCACAACACCTTCGAACTGCAGAAACCGTTGCAGAACTTCAGCTGCGCCAACGACGGTGACGGCACGCTGTACGTGCGCGACGCCTACGGCGGCATCAGCATGACCCGCGACATTGGCGCGCTGGTGAGCAAGGAGTCGGGTTCGTGGTGGGGCAGCAAGGAAATCACCTGGGGCGTCACCGCCAAGGGTTTGACCAACGGCAGCGAGCTGACCCAGTACAACCACTCGCTCAGTGGCGACGGCTACGGCAATGCGCTGCACGCCACGGCCGACGGTGACTGGCTGTTCGGCCTCGGTGGCGATGACAAGTTGATCAGCGACAAGGGCCATGTGACCTTCGTCGGTGGCGCCGGTAACGACGTGATGACCGCCGTGGGTGGCAACAACACCTTCCTGTTCAGCGGTGCGTTCGGTTTTGATGCCATCAACGGTTATCAGGGCAGCGACAAACTGGTGTTCATGGGCGTCGAAGGCGCGGGGCAGGGCTACGACTACAAGCAACACACGTCGCAGACCGGCAACGATACCGTGCTGAAGATTGGCGATTTTGCCGTGACCCTGATCGGGGTGGGAGTGGCTAACCTGTCGGACTCGGCGTTCGTGTTCGCCTAGTAACCCCTGTAGGAGTGAGCCTGCTCGCGATAGCGGTGTGTCAGTTTGCATTTTTTCATCTGGCACACCGCTATCGCGAGCAGGCTCACTCCTACAGTTTAAAGCTATGTAGATTCTGAAATGCTCCGGGGCGTCCCCGTGGGGCGCCCTGGCTGTGAGCTATCTCTAACAATTCCAACAAGAGAGAGGCAATAGCAATGGGTGTGTATGACTACAAGAACTTCGGCACAGCCGATTCCAAGGCGTTGTTCAGCGATGCCATGGCGATCACGCTGTATTCCTACCACAACCTCGATAACGGCTTTGCCGCCGGTTATCAGCACAACGGCTTCGGCCTCGGCCTGCCCGCCACGCTGGTCACGGCACTGCTCGGCGGCACCGATTCCCAGGGGGTGATCCCCGGCATTCCGTGGAATCCCGACTCGGAAAAACTCGCCCTCGACGCGGTGAAAAAGGCCGGCTGGACGCCCATCACCGCCTCGCAACTGGGCTACGACGGCAAAACCGATGCGCGGGGTACCTTCTTCGGCGAGAAGGCCGGTTACACCACCGCCCAAGTGGAAATCCTCGGCAAGTACGACGCCCAGGGCCATCTCACCGAACTCGGCGTTGCCTTTCGCGGCACCAGCGGCCCGCGTGAGAACCTGATCCTCGACTCCATCGGTGACGTGATCAACGACCTGCTCGCCGCCTTCGGCCCCAAGGATTATGCGAAGAATTACGTCGGTGAAGCCTTCGGCAATCTGCTCAATGACGTGGTGGCGTTTGCCAAGGCCAACGGCCTCAGCGGCAAGGACGTTCTCGTCAGTGGCCACAGCCTCGGTGGCCTGGCGGTCAACAGCATGGCCGACCTGAGCGGTGGCAAGTGGGGTGGTTTCTTTGCCGACTCCAACTACATCGCCTACGCCTCGCCAACGCAAAGCAGCACCGACAAAGTGCTCAACGTCGGCTACGAAAACGACCCGGTGTTCCGCGCCCTCGACGGCTCGACCTTCACCGGAGCTTCGATCGGCGTGCACGATGCGCCCAAGGTCTCGGCCACCGACAACATCGTCAGCTTCAACGATCACTACGCCTCGACCGCGTGGAATCTGCTGCCGTACTCGATCCTCAACATTCCCACCTGGATCTCGCACTTGCCGACCGCGTATGGCGACGGTATGAATCGGGTGATCGACTCAAAATTCTACGACCTGACCAGCCGCGACTCGACGATCATTGTCGCCAACCTCTCGGACCCGGCGCGGGCCAACACCTGGGTACAGGATCTCAACCGCAACGCCGAAACCCATAAGGGCAGCACGTTCATCATTGGCAGTGACGCCAACGATCTGATCCAGGGCGGCAGCGGCAACGATTACCTGGAAGGTCGCGCCGGCAATGACACCTTCCGCGATGGCGGTGGCTACAACGTCATCCTTGGCGGGCAGGGCAACAACACCCTCGATCTGCAAAGCGCGGTGAAGAACTTCGACTTCGCCAACGACGGCGCCGGCAATCTGTACATTCGCGACGCCAACGGCGGGATCAGCATCACCCGCGACATAGGCAGCATTGTCACCAAGGAACCGGGCTTTCTCTGGGGGCTGTTCAAGGACGATGTGACCCACAGCGTCACGGCCAGCGGCTTGAAGGTCGGCAACAACGTCACCGCGTACGAGTCCAGCGTCAAAGGCACCAGCGGCGCCGATACGTTGAAGGCGCATGCCGGTGGCGACTGGTTGTTCGGGCTGGACGGCAACGATCACCTGATGGGTGGCGCGGGCAATGACGTGTTTGTTGGCGGCGCAGGCAATGACCTGATGGAGTCGGGGGGCGGGGCGGATACGTTCCTGTTCAACGGTGCGTTCGGTCAGGACCGGGTGGTCGGTTTCACGTCCAATGACAAACTGGTGTTTCTTGGTGTGCAGGGTGTGTTGCCGGCGGAGGATTTCCGGGCTCATGCTGCGACCGTCGGGCAGGACACGGTGCTGACGTTTGGCAATGATTCGGTGACGTTGGTCGGGGTGTCGCTCAACAGCTTGAGTGCTGACGGCGTTGTGATCGCCTGAGGTTGATGGGGCGCCGGTAAGGGCCTCTTCGCCAGCAGGCTGGCTCCCACACTGGATCTGTGTCGTTTATAAATCCCCTGTGGGGGCGAGCCTGCTCGCGAAGAACGATAACTCGGTTTCAAAAGTGACTCGACAGCCACTCCCTGACTCAAACCCCTGCGAAAACAGGAAATGCGGCCTAAAGCCAGCACGTGAGCACACGTTCTATAGCTAGCCGCCATTGAGTACAGGAGATTCAAACGTGAAAGGTTTCAAGGGGTATGTCGGGTTCGTCGCACTGGCGCTGTGTTCGGCCAATGCCTGCGCCGATCTGCCTCAAAGCTCGATTCTGAGCCGTTACGGCGTCACCACCGACCAACTGCCGAGCCCGCCGAAAACCGCGGAGGTCGAACCGGTCGAAGAGAAGAGCCGCTTTCAGATTCAGCCCGAACAACCGTTCGTGACCCTGCGCCTGGGTGACGGCAAGCCGCCGCAAACCACCGGCAATCTGAGCATTGATCGCATGGCGCAGCAGGATCTGGAACGCTGCCGGCGCTTGCAGGGGGAAGTGGTCAAGCGGGGTGGCACGTACATGCCTTGCGACGGCAGCATTCCGGGTATGCCTACCTTCGAATAAAAAAGCTGCTTTGATGATCGTTCCCACGCTCCGCGTGGGAATGCCTCAACGGACGCTCCGCGTTCGGCTCTGGATGGGACGCGGAGCGACCCGGGCTGCATTCCCACGCAGAGCGTGGGAACGATCGATCGCCGTGAGTCAGTCTTCCTCGCGCACTGTGGCCACTTCATCAGCGCGAACCTTCACCTTGGCCCCGGAAATATCCTCGAACTCATAGAAGCCGTCCTTGGTTTTGGTCTTCGGCATGTCCTTGGTCAGGTACTGGGTGCCGTTCTGCAGGGTGACCACCGTCGGGGTCGAGCAACCGGCCAGTGCCAGCGCGGCGGCGATGGCGAAAGGGATGCCCAGTGCTTTGATTTTCATACCCACCTCTAAATCCTCATTCGATGTGATGCCGAGCATTGTCGGCCCTCTAACGCGGTTGGTGCCATCCCCGGGGGAAAAGTTCGATAGCCCGGCGAAAAAATGCCATTGATCATTTTCCGTTTGCACCGGGTGGGGCACAGCTGGTATCTGTACGCATAACCAGTACTCGCTTGCCATGGCCCAGAATTCCCGTGACTGCCAATCCCCTCGACGACCCGTTCTATTACCTTAACAACTTTCGGCAAGTGCTTGATTGGCTTGAGCTTCGTTATGCCGATGTAATGAGCGAGCCGGAACACGCATTCATCCGCGACTTCAACGCGTTGCCCCGCCCGAGTCAGGGGCTGCTGGTGCGGATGGTGATGCGCAAGGGTGTGCATTTTCGTGCCGGCAAACTCAATTACGTGGAAATCGGTGACATCGCCGAGGCCGCGCAGCCCTTGTTGGAGCACGGCTGGATCGACGAACACGCGCCGCTGGTCCTCGCCGAGTTGTTCGATGTGTTGCTCAAGGCCGAGATCCTGCAAGCGTTCGCAGCCTTTATCGAGCAACCCAAGGGCCGCAAGGACGATTGGCTGCCGCTCCTCGCCGAGCAGTTTGCAGACGCTCGCAGCCTGCGCGACTGGGCTCCGCTGCTCGATGATCGCTTGTTCAGCCTGACCATCATGGACCTGTGCGATCGCTTGCGGCTGATGTTCTTCGGCAACCTGTATCAGGACTGGTCGGAATTCGTCCTCGCCGACCTTGGCATCTTCACTTATGAAAAAGTCGAATTCTGCGCCGACTCGCGGGGCCTGCGCAGTCGCGATGACGTCGATGCGTGCCTGTTCCTGCACAACTGTCAATTGCGTTTCGAGGCCGGTGAGCCACTGGACACCATTGTTGCGCAGGTCAGCGCCTTGCACTTCGACAACCCGTGGCTGCAACGCCGGCGTGGCAAGGTGCTGTTCCAGATCGGCCAGTATTGCGAGCGCATCAGCGAGTTTGCCCTGGCCCTGAGCATTTATCGCGACTGCGCCTATCCCGGCGCCCGTTTACGCATGATCCGCGTGCTGGAGCGCAGCGGCGAATACTCGTTGGCGCTGGAGCTCGCCACGCTGGCGGAGCAGGCGCCGGAAAGCGCTGCCGAGCAGCAAGGCCTGCAACGGATATTGCCAAGGCTGCGGCGCAAACTCGGCGGCCCGCCACTCAAGCGCACAACGGCCAGACCGGTCGAGCGGCTGGATCTGCAATTGCCGCGCACCGACCCAGCCTTGTCCGTGGAGTTTTACGTGCAGGCGCATCTGCACGATGACGATGGCCCCGTGCATTACGTGGAAAACAGCCTGATCAACTCGCTGTTCGGTTTGTTGTGCTGGCCGGCGATCTTCGCGCCATTGCCCGGGGCATTCTTTCACCCGTTCCAGCGCGGCCCGGTGGACCTGCTCAACGAAGATTTCCAGCAACGCCGCGCCGAGCTGTTCCAGGCGTGCCTGAGCGAACTCGACGACGGCCGCTATGCCGCGACCATTCGCCAGCGCTTTGTCGACAAATGGGGTGTCCAGTCGCCATTCGTATTCTGGGGCGCGGTGAATGAACTATTGCTTGAGCAGGCATTGGCCTGTCTGCCCGCCGAACATCTCAAGCACTGGTTCAACCGTTTGCTGCTCGACATCAAGGCCAACCGCGCCGGCATGCCCGACCTGATCCAGTTCTGGCCGCAGCACAAAACATACCGAATGATTGAAGTGAAAGGCCCCGGCGATCGCCTGCAGGACAACCAGTTGCGCTGGCTGGAGTTCTGTCATCAACACCAGATGCCAGTAGCGGTGTGTTACGTGCAATGGGCGGAGCAGAGCGCTTGAGCTACAGCATTGCCGTGCGCGCACTGTGCGAGTTCACCGCCAAGACCGGCGACCTCGACCTGCGCTTCACCCCATCGCCCACGGCGCTGGAAGGCATCGCCGGCCACCGCACTGTGGCCTCGCGGCGCAGCGAAAAGTATCAAAGCGAAGTGGCGCTCGAAGGCGAGTTTCTGCAGTTGAAGGTCAAGGGCAGGGCGGACGGCTACGACCCGGCGCAAACCTGCCTGGAAGAAGTCAAAACCTACCGTGGCGACCTGAGTAAGCAACCGGCCAATCACCGCCAGTTGCACTGGGCACAGGCGAAGATCTACGGCTGGTTGATGTGCCGCAAACTCGAACTTGAGCAAATCAATCTGGCGCTGGTGTATTTCGATATCGTCAGCGAGAAGGAAACCTGCCTGGTCGAGGCCTTCAGCGCCGAAACCCTCAAGGCCTTTTTCGAGCAGCAATGCACGCTGTTCCTGCAATGGGCCGAACAGGAAATGGCCCATCGCGAGGCGCGCAATCTGGCCGCGCAGCAACTGGCGTTTCCCCATGCCGATTTTCGTCCCGGTCAGCGGCACTTGGCGGAATCAGTGTTCAAAGCCGTCAGCACCGGCCGTTGCCTGATGGCCCAGGCACCGACCGGCATCGGCAAAACCCTCGGCACGCTGTTCCCGATGCTCAAGGCCCTGGCGCCGCAGCAACTGGACAAGGTGTTCTTCCTGACCGCGAAGACACCGGGGCGCAAACTGGCGCTGGATGCCAGTCAGGTGTTGTTCGATCAGTCACCAGCCTTGCCCTTGCGGGTGCTGGAAATGGTCGCCCGGGACAAGGCCTGCGAACATCCGGACAAAGCCTGTCACGGCGAATCCTGCCCGTTGGCCCAGGGCTTTTATGATCGCCTGCCGGCCGCGCGGGAAGCGGCCAGCCGAATCCGCCTGCTCGATCAAGCCGCCATGCGCGAGGTCGCTGCGCAACACGCGGTGTGCCCGTATTACCTGAGTCAGGAGATGGCCCGTTGGGTAGACGTGGTGATCGCCGACTACAACTATTACTTCGACTTCAGCGCCATGCTGTTCGGTCTGGCCCAGCTTAATCAATGGAAAGTCGCGGTGCTGGCGGACGAGGCGCACAACCTGGTCGAACGCGGCCGGCAAATGTACAGCGCCAGTCTTGATCAGTTCACCCTCGGCAGCGTGCGCAAAACCGCGCCGGCACCGCTGAAAAACTCCCTGCAACGGATCAACCGTGAATGGAACGCGCTGCATGCGCCGCAACTGGCGGCGTATCAGGCTTACGACAAGGCCCCGGAAAAACTCCTGCAAGCGATCTCGTTGTGTTGCGCGGCCATTGGCGATTACCTCAATGACCATCCGCAGGGTCTCGACAGCGCCGTGCAGAACTTCTATTTCGACCTGCTGCAATTCGCCCGGGTGGCCGAACTGTACGACGAGCATTACCTGTTCGACATCAGCAAGCGCGACCTCGACCGCAAAAAGCCGCTGTCGCAGTTATGCCTGCGCAACGTGGTGCCGGCCGCGTTCATTGGTCCGCGCCTGAAAGCGGCGCGCAGCAGCGTGCTGTTTTCCGCGACCCTCAGCCCGCGTCACTATTACGCCGATTTGCTTGGCACGCCCGCCGACACCGTGTGGATCGACGTCGAATCGCCGTTTTGCGCCGAGCAGTTGCAGGTGCAGATCGTCAGCCGCATTTCGACACGCTTCAATCATCGTCAGGCCTCGCTGGAGCCGATCGTCGAATTGATCGCGCAGCAGTTCAGCGAGCGTCCGGGCAACTATCTGGCGTTTTTCAGCAGCTTCGATTATCTGCAACAAGTGGCGTCGTTACTCGCTGAGCGTTACCCGCACATCACCCTGTGGCAGCAATCGCGGGGCATGCTCGAAGGGGCGCGGCAGGCCTTTCTCGATCAGTTCACCGCGCACAGCCAAGGCGTCGGCTTTGCCGTGTTGGGCGGTGCGTTCGGCGAAGGCATCGATTTACCCGGTGCGCGGCTGATCGGGGCGTTCATTGCCACGTTGGGGCTGGCGCAGTTCAATCCGGTCAACGAACAACTTAAACACCGCATGGCCGCCATCTTCGGCGCCGGTTACGACTACACCTACCTGTACCCCGGCGTGCAGAAAGTGGTACAGGCCGCCGGGCGAGTCATCCGCACCCGTGAGGATAGCGGCGTGGTGATGCTGATTGACGATCGCTTTGCCGAGAGCCGGATCAAACAGCTGCTGCCGCGCTGGTGGGCAATCAATCACGAGACGGACGCTTCCCAATTTGCCGGATTACCGCATACTTCTGCTCATGACAATGGCTGGTGAGTGTGATGAGCGAGAAAAACAAGACCGCGGCGATCGAAGAGATGCGTTTTCGTCTGCTGATCGATGCGGTGGTCGACTATGCGATCTACATGATCGATCCCGACGGCATCATCACCAGTTGGAACTCTGGCGCCAAACGCTTCAAGGGCTACGAAGAAGCGGAAATTCTCGGCGAACATTTCTCCCGCTTCTATACCGCTGAGGATCGCGCCGCCGGTCTGCCGCAACGTGCGCTCGATACGGCGATCCGTGAGGGACGTTTCGAAGGCGAGGGCTGGCGGGTGCGCAAGGACGGCACCAATTTCTGGTCGCATGTGGTCATCGATCCGATCATTGATCCCGACGGCAAATTGCTCGGTTTCGCCAAGATCACCCGCGACCTGACCGACCGGAAAATGGCTGAAGAAACCCTCAAGCAAAGCGAGCAGCAGTTCCGCTTGCTGGTGCAGGGCGTCACCGACTACGCGATCTACATGCTCAGCCCCGAAGGCCGGGTCAGCAACTGGAACCAGGGCGCACAGCGGATCAAAGGCTATCTGCCGGAAGAAATCATCGGTCAGCATTTTTCGCTGTTCTATACCCCCGAAGACCGCGAACTCGGCGAGCCGCAACGGGCGCTGGAAATCGCCACCCGCGAGGGCCGCTTCGAGAACAAGAGCTGGCGCATGCGCAAGGACGGCACGCGGTTTCTCGCTCATGTGGTGGTCGATGCGATTCGTGGTGACACCGGCACATTGCTCGGTTTTGCCAAGATCACCCGCGACATCACCGAAGCCCACCAGGCGCAACAGGCGCTGGAGAAAACCCGTGAAGCGCTGTTCCAGGCGCAGAAGATGCAGGCCATCGGTCAGCTCAGCGGTGGCATCGCCCATGACTTCAATAATCTGCTGACGGTGATTCTCGGTAACCTCGAGATCGTGCAAAAGCGCGTGGGCGACGATGCGAAAATCAGCCGCCTGCTGGAAAACGCCACCCAAGGCGCCTTGCGTGGCGTCTCGCTGACCCAGCGCATGCTGGCATTTGCCCGCCGTCAGGAATTGAAGACCGAGTCGGTCGATATCGCGCAATTGGTTCAGGGCATCAGCGGTTTGCTGCGTAGCTCCCTCGGGCCGGGTATCCGTGTCGACACGCGGTTTCCCGACGATCTCGAGCTGGTGCTGGCGGACACCAATCAGTTGGAATTGGCCTTGCTCAATCTGGCGACCAACGCCCGCGACGCCATGCCCGATGGAGGTACGGTGAGCATCAGCGCTGAACCGCAAGTGGTGCTAGAACTGGGGCATTCGGACCTGCCTGCGGGGCGTTACGTCTGCCTTAGCGTAATCGATACCGGGGAGGGCATGGATGATCACACGCTGGCGTCGGCCAGAGATCCGTTCTTCACCACTAAAGGCTTGGGCAAGGGCACCGGGCTGGGCTTGTCGATGGTCCACGGCTTAATGGAACAACTCGGTGGCCGTTTCATTCTCAAGAGTGCAAAGGCCCAGGGCACCACGGCAGAACTGTGGATTCCGGTGGCCGGCGAGGGTACCGTCAGCAATTCGCTGCAGCCACACGCCGAGCCCGTGGTGGTACCAAGACTCAGCGTGCTGGTGGTGGATGACGACTCACTGGTATTGAACAGCACCATTCTACTGCTCGAAGACCTCGGCCATCGGGTGGTCAGTGCGACGTCCGGTGCGCAAGCGCTGGCGTTGTTCGATCAGGGCGAGGTCATCGACCTGATGATCACCGACATGGCCATGCCGAAAATGAGCGGCGCGCAACTGGCCCATGCCGTGCGCGTGCTCAAACCGGATCTGCCGATCATCCTGGCCACCGGCTACGCCGAACGCCTGGAAGGCTTTGCCGCGCAACTGCCACGATTGCCCAAGCCGTTTACGCAGATGAATCTGGTGGCAATCATTGCCCAATCGATGAAACAAGGCGTCGGTCAATCCGTCTGAACTTGGGCGCCAACGGGGACTTCTAAACGTTTTCCCCACCCCGGAGCGTGCATCTTTTGTCTCGCATACTGACTGAGCCCACCGCTGAAGAAACCCTGACCGAACATGACGCCAAGATGTTTGGCTCACCCAAGGAACGGCTGGATTTCTATCGGCGGGAGATCCAGTACGAAACCAGCATCCTCGCCAACCGTACCGACGCTTATCTGGCGGCGCAGTCGTTTCTGGTGATTGCCTTTGCCTCGTGCATGGCCAACCTCAACCCGGAGTGGGGCAAGTTGTTCACGCTGGTGGTGCCACCGTTTCTGGCACTGCTCGGGCTGCTCAGCTCGCTGAATGCCTGGCCGGGGATTCGCGCGGCGTACGACATCATCGATCACTGGCATTTCAAGCAGAGCCACTTGCTGCACAGCGAGCCGCTGATGGGCCTGGCGTATGACGAATCGCCGCTGTTCAGCGAGATGGAGTCGAGCCACAAGGGCTATCGCAAGTCGCTGCTGTTTTCGGTGCGTACGCCGTGGATCTTTGCGACGTTCTGGGTGTTGCTGGGGAGTTATGCGGTGTTTATTCAGGTGACCAATCCGGGCGGGTGATTGGCAGGTAGGGAAAAGCCCGGTTTATTTCGCCGGGCTTTTTTATTCGCGTGGATTTTGTGGTGCTATTCAGACCGATCCCCCTCACCCCAACCCTCTCCCCCAAAGGGGGCGAGGGGGAAGGGAGCAGATCTTCGTTGTACTCAAAATCTGCGTTCGACTCGGTATCTCAATATCGTGGTCAGAATCTGCGTTCGACTCGGTATCTCAGGTCGGCGTACCTCGACCATTCACCTCGGTCAGTTCCCTCTCCCTTTGGGAGAGGGCTAGGGTGAGGGGCTGTTCTGGCTCATTCCACAGTTTCAAGCTCTCGACGCAATGCCGACGAGTTCTGCGAGGACATCGGGATCGGCGGGAAGTCTTCGTTCAAGACGCACAAATGGTCGATGGCATCTTCAAACATCGAATCGGCTTTCTTGCGCAGCGCGCGGTATCGCTCAAACTGTTCAATGTCCAGATCGGCCACGTCGAGCAGCGCATTGGCTGCGCGGTTGAGGGTGTGGGCGTTATCAAACAATTGACGATTGCGTTCCAGAGCCAGTGCTCTGCAAGCCTTGATTTGCGCAGGAGTCGAGCATTCTTTCATGACCGTGACCTTAATCTTCAAGGATTCCGTTTCATAGGCGTAGCGCCGCAGGGGAACCGAACCTGCCGGGCCCCGCCGGACATATCCGGCGAGGGGTTATGCTTGTGACTGCCGGCCATTAATCAGGGATCCATTTTTTTATAGAAAAAAATTCGATCAATTCGCCGAATAAATTCGCAAATCAAAAATCAGTTTTTTTGTTTTTTGCGCTGTTCGTAACGGGCGAGGATCGGTTGCGTGCTGATGCCATGGAGCAAGATGCTCAGCGCCACCACCGACAAGGTCAGATCGGTACACAGGCTGGCCACCGTGTCGGTCAGCCCGTGGTTCAAGGCATAAAACAGATAGAACAGGCTGCCGATACCGCGAATGCCAAACCAGCCGATCAACAGCCGTTGCCTTCCTTTGAGCAGTGCGCCCCAAGGCATCAGCGCGACGCAGGCCGGGCGGATCAGGTAGAACAGCACGCCGCCCACCAGCAACGCCCGCCAGTCCCAGTGCGCCACCAGCACCACGCCGAGCAGGGTCACCAGAAATACTTCCATGGCGCGCTCGACCAGACTGCCGAACGACAGCATGTCGCCCATCATGATCCCGGCGGCGACCTGGCTGCTTTCCAGCCGTTCGGTGTCGCCGTGCACCGCGTGCTGCGGTTCGACGTTCTGATGACCGACCACCGGCTGCACCAAGTGCTCGGCGGGCGGTTGCCCGGCGCCGGTGGATTTGACTTCGACCTGACGCAGGCCCAACCCGGCAGCGAACACCGACAGAAAACCATAGCCGCCAATCGCTTCGGCAACGACATACGCCAGGGCAATCAACGACAACGCTAGATAGTCGTTCGGGCTGAGCGTGCTGTCGTCATTGTGAATACGCAGCGACAGGGTCACGCGGCCGATACCTCGGCCCATCCAGTAACCGGTGAGCAGACCTGCGGGCACCGCCCACAACAAACTGCGCAAGACCCAGCCCTGCCACTCGGCGGCAGAGCCATCACCGTGAATCAACAACAAGCCGAGAATCACAAACGGAAAGGCTACCCCGTCATTCAACCCGGCCTCACCCGACAGGCCGAAACGCACGCTGTCGACATCCCGCGCATCATTGACCTGCACCAACGCCGCCAGCACCGGGTCGGTGGGCGCCAGCATCGCGCCGATCAACAACGACGGCCCCCACGGCAAGCGCAAAGCAAAATGCAGCAGCAGGCACACCCCGGCGATGGTCAGCACCATTACGGGGCCGGCGAGGCCGAAGGCGATTCGCCAACGCTTGTCGCGCAGCGGCAGGCGCAATTTCAGGCCGCAGACGAACAGAGAAAACAGCACCGCGACTTCTGTCAGGTGCTCCATCCACAGCGAGGCGTCTTCCAGGGATAGTTTCAGCAGATCAAGGCCACTGGGGCCTATGCCAATTCCCAACAGCAAACAAACCGCCGAGGTGGTCACCGGCATCCAGCGCAGGTATGACGACGTCAGTGCCAGGGTCAGCAGCACGGCGCCGAGTACGGCGACCCACACGATAAAACTCATGATCTGCCGCCCTCAAATGTTTGATGTGACGGCAATCGCACCGTGTTCAATGGGCCTTCAGTTTTACTGTAGGCGTTGGCGAAGGCGTCATCACAACATCGGTTTACCACCGGTCACGCCATAGCGCTGGCCGGTGATATAACTGGCTTCGTCCGAGGCCAGCAACACGTAGATCGGCGCCACTTCCACCGGTTGGCCGGGGCGGCCGAGCGGGGTGTTGCCGCCGAAGTTCTGCACTTCTTCATCGGGCATGGTCGAGACGATCAGCGGCGTCCAGATTGGCCCCGGTGCCACGCAGTTCACGCGGATTTCCTTCGGCCCGAGCATCTGCGCCAGACCGCCGGTGAAATTGGCGATCGCGCCTTTGGTGGTGGCGTAGGCGAGCAGGGTGGGTTTGGGCATGTCCGAGTTGATCGAGCTGGTGTTGATGATCGACGAACCGGCGCGCATGTGTTTTATCGCGGCCTGACACAAGCGGAAGATCGCGGTGATGTTGACGTCGAAGGTCATCACCCATTCCTCGTCGGGGATTTCTTCGAAGGTTTCGTGGGTCATCTGGAACGCGGCGTTGTTGACCAGCACATCGATTCGGCCGAAGCGTTCCACGGTCTTGTCGACCAAGGCCTGGCAATGGGCCTTTTGCGCGATATCGCCCGGCAACAGCAGGCACTGGCGCCCGGCCTGCTCGACCCAGCGCGCGGTTTCCTGGGCGTCCTCGTGTTCATTCAGATAGGCGACCGCCACGTCAGCGCCTTCACGGGCGAAAGCAATGGCCACGGCGCGGCCGATACCGCTGTCAGCGCCAGTAATCAGAGCGATCTTGCCGGCTAGTCGTCCGGAGCCGACATAGCTTTGCTCGCCGCAATCGGGATAGGGTTCCATCTTGCGTTGCGAACCGGGAACGGTCTGGGCTTGTGCGGGGAAGGGGGGTTTTGGATAGTCGGTCATCGCGGGTCTCCGAGGTCTCAGGGCAGGTATGGGCGGTTGACCCGGGGTGTTTGCCGTGAGTTCGATCGGATTTCCAACGATGATTTTGCGTGAACATACATCCCCTGTAGGAGTGAGCCTGCTCGCGATAGCATCCTGACATTCAACATCATTGTTGACTGAAATACCGCTATCGCGAGCAGGCTCACTCCTACAGGGGGATGTGGTGTTCTCAGATAATGCGTTGTGTCAGGGCGCGCTCCATGCGGGCGATACCTTCTTCCAGCAATGAACGCGGGCAGCCGAAGTTCAGACGGACGAACTGCTGGTGTTGATCGCCGAAGTCCAGACCGGCGCTGAGGCCCACCTTGCCCTGCTCAAGGAAGAACTGCTGCGGGTTGTCCAGGTCCAGCGCCGAGCAATCCAGCCACGCCAGATAGGTGCCCTGCGGCACATTGATGGTCACGCCCGGCAAGCGCTTGCGCACCGCTTCTACCAGCCAGTCGCGATTGGCTTGCAGGTAGGTTTTCAGCTCGGCCAGCCACGGCCCGCCTTCGCTGTAAGCCACGCGGGTGGCTTCCATGCCCAGCGGGTTGACGCTGTCGACCATGCCGCAACGGGCGTGATTGACGCGTTCGCGCAGGGCAGCGTTCTGAATGATCATGAACGACGTCTTGAGGCCGGCGATGTTGTACGCCTTGCTCGCCGACATCAGAGTGATGGTGCGCTCGGCGATCTCCGCGCTCAGCGACGCGGTCGGAATGTGCACGCGACCGTCGAAGCACAGCTCGGCGTGGATTTCGTCGGAGATGATCCACGCGTCCTGCGCTGTACAAATGTCCGCCACCGCTTGCAGCTCTTCACGGCCAAACACCTTGCCAATCGGGTTGTGCGGGTTGCTGAGCAACAGCGCGCCACCGCCGTTCAGCGATTCACGCAATACGTCCAAGGGTGTCAAGTAAGTGCCGTCAGCCTGCGCGACGAACTCCAGTTCAACCTTGTTCAACCCCCAATTCCCCGGCGCATGGCGCAGTGGCGGGTAGTTGGGCACTTGCACCACGACGTTCTGCTGTGGCTGCACCAGCGCTTTCAAGGCCATGTTGAAGCCCGATTCGACGCCCGGCAGGAAAATCAGCTCCTGCGGTTTGACCTGCCAGGCGTATTTGTTCCAGAGGTCGGCGACGATGGCTTCACGCAGGTTGTCCTGCGCCACGCTGTAACCCACCAGCGGATGCAGCAAGCGTTGTTGCAGCGCCTCGATCACCACCGGCGGCGCGGCGAAATCCATATCAGCGACCCACATCGGCAACACGTCGGCCGAATAGCGGCTCCACTTGGTGCTGCCGGTGTTGTGGCGGTCGAATACCTGATCAAAATCGAAAGTCATGCGCGGTCTCGTGAAGGCGGAATGGTCCTGCGGGGCATGATAAACCCTTGTCCCTTTGGAAACACACTCAAACCCTGTGGGAGCTGGCTTGCCAGCGATAGCGGTGGGTCAGTCACCATCATTGTTGGAGGAGCCGACGTCATCGCTGGCAAGCCAGCTCCCACAGGGTTTGCGGTTGTTAGTAGGAGTGCCGACAAACGGCCGACGGTCGGTTTTCACACAGATCGTGTGGTCATTGTCTACAGTGAAAAAGTCGGCAGACGTTTGCCGCAACCGTGATTGTCCAGATAAAACCCGGCACCAGTACCGGGTTCCACCTGATCAGGAGTGCACGATGGATCTCAGCCGTCGTCAGTTCTTCAAGGTCGCCGGTATCGGCCTTGCAGGCTCTAGCCTGGGCGCGTTGGGCATGGCCCCGACGCCAGCCTTCGCCGAGCAGGTACGCCACTTCAAGCTTGCCCACACCCATGAAACCCGCAACACCTGCCCGTATTGCTCGGTCGGTTGCGGGTTGATCATGTACAGCCAGGGCGATGCCGCGAAGAATGTCGCGCAAAGCATCATTCACATTGAGGGCGACGCAGACCACCCGGTCAACCGCGGCACCCTCTGCCCGAAAGGCGCAGGCCTGCTCGACTTCATTCACAGCCCCGGCCGCTTGCTCTACCCGCAAACGCGCAAGCCGGGCAGCAGTGAATGGACGCGGATCAGTTGGGACGAAGCGCTCGACCGCATCGTCGACCTGATGAAAGCCGACCGCGACGCCAACTTCATCGAGAAAAATGCCAACGGGCAAACGGTGAATCGCTGGCTGAGCACCGGTTTTCTCGCCGCATCGGCGGCGTCCAACGAAGCCGGTTACATCACCCAGAAGGTGATTCGCAGTCTCGGCATGCTGGGGTTCGATAACCAGGCGCGTGTCTGACACGGCCCGACGGTGGCAAGTCTTGCCCCGACGTACGGCCGTGGAGCCATGACCAATACCTGGACCGATATCGCCAACGCGAATCTGATCCTGGTGATGGGTGGCAACGCAGCAGAAGCGCACCCGTGCGGCTTCAAATGGGTGACCGAGGCCAAAGCGCACAACGCTGCGCGGCTGATCGTGGTCGATCCGCGTTTTACCCGGACCGCTTCGGTGGCCGACTACTACGCGCCGATCCGCACCGGCACCGACATCGCCTTCATGGGCGGCCTGATCAATTACCTGCTGACCGAGGACAAAATCCAGCACGAATACGTGCGCAATTACACCGACGTCTCGTTCATCGTCAAAGCAGGCTACGGCTTCGAAGACGGCATCTTCAGCGGCTACGACGTCGCCAAGCGCAGCTATACCGACAAATCCGGCTGGGGTTACGAACTGGGCGAGGACGGCTTCGCCAAAGTCGACCCGACCCTGCAAGACCCGCGCTGCGTCTATCAATTGATGAAGCAGCATTACAGCCGCTACAACATCGACCTCGCCAGCCAGATCTGCGGGATGCCGGTCGATGCGATGCAGAAAATCTGGGAAGAGATCGCCACTTGCTCGACCCCGGGCAAGACCATGACGATTCTCTACGCCCTCGGCTGGACCCAACACTCGATCGGCGCGCAGATCATTCGCAGCGCGGCGATGGTGCAACTGCTGCTGGGCAACGTCGGCATGCCCGGTGGCGGCGTCAACGCTTTGCGCGGTCACTCGAACATTCAGGGCCTGACCGATCTTGGCTTGCTCTCCAATGCACTGCCGGGCTATCTGACCTTGGGTCAGGACAGCGAGCAGGACTACAACGCCTTCATCCATAAACGCACGCAAGTGCCACTGCGGCCGGGACAACTGTCGTACTGGCAGAACTACAGCAAATTCCACGTCAGCCTGATGAAGTCGTGGTACGGCGCCAACGCCACCGTCGAAAACAATTGGTGCTACGACCATTTGCCGAAGCTCGACATCCCCAACTACGACGTCCTGAAGATGTTCGACCTGATGAGCCAGGGCAAGGTCAACGGCTACTTCTGCCAAGGCTTCAACCCGATCGCTGCGCTGCCGGACAAGAACCGCGTGATGGGCGCACTGGCCAAGCTGAAATGGCTGGTGGTGATGGATCCGCTGGCCACCGAAACCTCTGAGTTCTGGCACAACGTCGGGCCGTACAACGATGTGAAAAGCGCGGAGATCCAGACCGAAGTCATTCGCCTGCCGACCACCTGTTTTGCCGAAGAGGACGGCTCGCTGGTCAACAGCAGCCGCTGGCTGCAATGGCACTGGAAAGGCGCCGACGGCCCGGGCGAAGCGCAGACCGACATTCGCATCATGAGCGAATTGTTCCTGCGCTTGCGCAAGCGCTATCAGGCCGAGGGCGGCAAATTCCCTGATCCACTGCTGAAACTGACGTGGCCATACAAGATCCCCGACGAGCCTTCGCCGGAAGAACTGGCCAAGGAAATCAACGGCAGCGCCGTGGCTGATTTCACCGATGCCACTGGCGTCGCGGTCAAGGCCGGCTCGCAACTGGCCGGGTTTGGTTTGCTCAAGGATGACGGCAGCACCGCGTCCGGTTGCTGGATCTTCGCCGGCAGCTGGACCGAGGCCGGCAACCAGATGGCCCGCCGCGACAACAGCGATCCGTTCGGCATGCACCAGCATCTGGGCTGGGCGTGGGCCTGGCCGGCCAACCGGCGGATTCTCTACAACCGTGCTTCGGCGGATGTCGCTGGCAAGCCGTGGGACCCGAAAAAGCGTCTGGTCTGGTGGAATGGCAAGGCCTGGGGCGGCACCGATGTGCCGGACTACAAGGCCGATGTACCGCCGGAAGCCGGGATGAACCCGTTCATCATGAACCCCGAAGGCGTGGCGCGGTTCTTCGCCGTCGACAAGATGAACGAGGGGCCATTCCCCGAGCACTACGAGCCGTTCGAAACGCCGATCGGCATCAACCCGCTGCACCCGCAGAACAAGAAAGCCACCAGCAACCCGGCGGCGCGGATCTTCGATTCGGTCTGGGAAACCCTCGGCGAGGCCAAGGACTTCCCGTACGCCGGTACCAGTTACCGGCTCACCGAGCATTTCCACTTCTGGAGCAAGCACTGCAAGTTGAACGCAATTGCCCAACCCGAGCAGTTCGTGGAAATCGGCGAAGTGCTGGCGAAAGAGAAGGGCATTGCTGCCGGAGATCGGGTGCGGGTCAGTTGCAAACGCGGCTTTATCGAGGCGGTGGCGGTGGTGACAAAAAGGATCCGGCCGCTACAGGTCAACGGCCAGGTCGTGCATCAGATCGGCATCCCGCTGCACTGGGGTTTCACCGGCCTGACGCGTCACGGTTACCTGACCAACACCCTGGTGCCGTTCCTCGGCGATGGCAACACCCAGACCCCGGAATCCAAGTCATTCCTGGTCAACGTGGAGAAACTATAGATGGCCAGCCAAGACATCATTGCCCGCTCGGCCACCACCACGGTGCCGCCGTCGGTGAGGAATCAGGAGGCGGTGGCCAAGCTGATCGACACCACCAAATGCATCGGCTGCAAAGCCTGCCAGGTCGCCTGCTCGGAATGGAACGAGCTGCGCGACGAGGTCGGTCACAACCACGGCACCTACGACAACCCGCAAGACCTGAGCGCGGAAACCTGGACGTTGATGCGCTTCACCGAGCACGAAACCGACGCCGGCAATCTCGAATGGTTGATCCGCAAGGACGGCTGCATGCACTGCGCCGAGCCCGGTTGTCTGGCGGCGTGCCCAAGCCCCGGCGCGATCATCAAGTACGCCAACGGCATCGTCGATTTCGATCAGGATCACTGCATCGGTTGCGGTTATTGCATCACCGGTTGCCCGTTCAACATTCCGCGTATTTCGCAGAAGGATCACAAGGCCTACAAGTGCACCTTGTGTTCGGATCGCGTGGCGGTAGGGCTGGAACCGGCCTGCGTGAAAACCTGCCCGACCGGCGCCATCGTCTTCGGCACCAAGGAAGACATGAAGGAACACGCTGCCGAACGCATCGTCGACCTGAAAAGCCGTGGCTTCGAGAATGCAGGTCTGTATGACCCGGCAGGTGTTGGCGGTACGCACGTGATGTACGTGTTGCACCACGCCGACACGCCAACCATCTACGCCAACCTGCCGCAGGATCCGGCAATCAGTCCGTTGGTGGGCTTGTGGAAAGGCATCAGCAAACCTCTGGGCCTGCTGGCCATGGGCGCGGCGGTGTTGGCCGGGTTCTTCCATTACGTGCGCATCGGCCCGAACCGGGTTGAAGAGGATGAGCATCCGGCGCCACCCGACACCTCGGTGCATGTCGTCGATCCGGCGGTGCACACCTTCGATCCACGCGGGGAGGACCGGCCATGAGCAACAAGACGATCCTGCGTTACACCGCCAACCAGCGCACCAATCACTGGCTGGTGGCGATCCTGTTTTTCATGGCCGGGCTGTCCGGGCTGGCGTTGTTTCATCCGTCGCTGTTCTGGCTGAGCAATCTGTTCGGCGGCGGGCCGTGGACGCGAATTCTGCACCCGTACATGGGCATCGCCATGTTCGTGTTGTTCCTTGGCTTGGTGTTCAGCTTCTGGCGCAGCAATTTCTTCATCGCCAATGACCGGCGGTGGCTGCGACGGATCAATCGGGTGATGGTCAACGACGAGGAAAGCGTGCCGCCGGTGGGTAAATATAACGCCGGGCAAAAGCTGCTTTTCTGGACTTTACTGCTGTGCATGCTCGGTTTGCTGTTCACCGGGCTGGTGATCTGGCGCGCCTGGTTCAGTGCGTATTTCGGCATCACCGTGATTCGCTGGGCGATGCTCCTGCATGCGCTGGCCGGGTTCATTCTGGTGCTGAGCATCATCATTCACATCTACGCCGGGCTGTGGATCAAGGGTTCGGTGGACGCGATGATGCATGGCTGGGTCAGTCGCGCCTGGGCGAAGAAACACCATGAACTGTGGTATCGCGACATCAGCCGCGATGAGCGTCAACCAGACGCGCCGGAGCGACCGATCACCAAAAAGGGCTGACTTTTGCCAACCATTCTGGAACCCGGGGAAATCGAAGCGGCGGCCAGTTCGCCGCCGTTTCTGTATCTACCGCCTTCGAATCTGTTTGCGCTGCGGGCTGATCGACTGGAGCAACTGGCCGAGGGGCATGCGCTGGCCGAGTATCTGCGGCTGATTGCCGGATTGTGCCGGGTGCAGCAGCAGGTGTTTGACGATCCGCCGCTGACGGCTCCGTTTGATCAGCAACGGATCGAGGCTTGTCAGCAACATGGTTTGCCGCCGTTTGCGGCTGATACCTTGGTGCGCGAAGAGGGCTGGCAGGCTTATCTCGAAGCTTTGCTGCAGCGTTATGAACCTGATGAACAGCCCGCCGTCATTGAGGCGCTGACAACGTTGCGGGTCGCCAGTCCCGGCCAGTTACGTGCATGGGCCGTGGCGTTGGTCAGTGGCCAATACTCAATGGTGCCGGCGCAACTGGTGCCGTTTCTTGGCGCGGCGCTGCAAGTGGCGTGGAGTCACTGGCTGCTCAGCGCGCCGGACCTGAAACTCAAACCCGGCGACAGCCTCAGCCAATGCCCGGCCTGCGGTTCACCGGCGATGGCCGGGGTGATCCGCCATCGCGGCAAGCACAACGGTTTGCGTTATCTGGTCTGCTCGCTGTGTACCTGTGAATGGCATGTGGTGCGGGTCAAGTGTGTGTATTGCGAGTCGAGCAAGGGCCTTGATTATCTGAGCCTTGAGGATGATCGCCACGCCGCCAATCAGGCGCCGTTAAGGGCGGAGGTCTGTCCGGGTTGTAACAGTTATCTGAAACTGGTGTATCTGGAAAACGATGCCGATGCTGAGGCGTTGTCGGCGGATCTCGGCAGTTTGTTGCTGGACATGCGCCTGGCGCAGGACGGTTATCAGCGCTTGGCGCCTAATCTATTACTGGCCCCCGGAGACGAATGACTACAACGTCTACACTCTTGTTTTTCACTGCGGGGCGCAGTGAACTGTCTCCAGGAGTGGCTGATGTCCCTGCGGTTACCTTCCATTGATGGTTTGTTGCGTCACCCGGCATGTGTGCCTTTGCTTGAGCGTCACGGGCGTGAGTGGTTGCTGGCGAGTTTGCGGCAATTGCTCGATGAACTGCGGCCCAGCGTGTTGAACGGGCAATTATCAGCCGTCGAAATCAGCCCCGAAGTACTCGCCGGCCGTGTCGGGGAACGCTTGGCCCAGCAACAACGCAGCAACGTACGCCGAGTCTTCAACCTCACCGGCACCGTCCTGCACACCAACCTCGGCCGCGCCTTGTTGCCGGACGAAGCCATCGATGCGGTGCAAATGGCTGCGCGTTATCCGCTCAATCTGGAATTCGATCTGGCCAGTGGCAAACGCGGCGATCGCGATGACCTGATCGAAGGCCTGATCCGCGAACTGACCGGCGCCGAAGCCGTCACGGTGGTCAACAACAATGCCGCCGCCGTGCTGCTGACGCTGAACAGTCTGGGCGCGCGCAAGGAAGGCATCATTTCCCGTGGCGAGCTGATCGAAATCGGCGGCGCCTTCCGCATTCCCGACATCATGGCCCGCGCTGGCGTGCGCCTGCACGAAGTGGGCACGACCAATCGCACCCATGCTCGTGACTATGAAGCGGCGATCAGCCCACGCAGCGGTTTGATCATGCGTGTGCATGCGAGCAACTACAGCATCGAAGGTTTTACCGCTCGGGTGCCGACGGCTGAGCTGGCCGACTTGGCGCATCGACATGGCTTGCCGTTGCTGGAGGATCTGGGCAGCGGCAGTCTGTTGGATCTGACTCGTTGGGGGTTGCCGGCAGAGCCGACGGTGCGTCAGGCGCTGCTGGATGGCGCCGATATCGTCACTTTCAGTGGCGACAAGTTGCTTGGCGGCCCGCAGGCCGGGTTGATCGTCGGGCGTAAAGAGCTGATCGCAAAGATCAAGAAGAACCCGCTGAAACGCGCGCTGCGGGTGGACAAATTGACCTTGGCGGCGCTGGAGGCGGTGCTGGGGTTGTATCGCGATCCCGATCGCCTCGCTGAGCGTCTGCCGAGCTTGCGTCTGCTCACCCGGCCGCAGGCAGATATCTTTGCGCAGGCCTCACGCTTGCAGCCCTTGATGGCTGAAATCTTGGGGGCGGTTTGGCAGGTTAGCGCAGTCGAGGCCTTGGGCATGATCGGCAGCGGTAGCCAACCGGTGGCGCGTTTGCCGAGCGCGGCGTTGTGCATGCGCCCGCAAGTCTCCAAGCGTTTGCGCGGGCGTTGCCTGCTGAATCTGGAAGCGGCGTTGCGCGCCTTGCCGATCCCCGTGCTTGGGCGGATTGACGACGATGCCCTGTGGCTGGATCTGCGTCAGCTCGACGATGAACCAGCGTGGCTCGCGCAATTGTCACAGTTGCAGGTCGAGTCGTGATCGTCGGCACGGCAGGGCACATCGACCACGGCAAGACTTCGCTGTTACAAGCGCTGACCGGGCAAACCGGCGACCGCCGCCCGCAGGAACGTGCACGCGGCATGACCATCGACCTCGGTTATCTCTACGCTGAACTGGAACCCGGCGCGGGGCTGACCGGGTTTATCGACGTGCCCGGTCACGAGAAATTCACCCACAACATGCTCGCCGGTGCGCAGGGCATCGATCTGGTCTTGCTGGTGATCGCCGCAGATGACGGCGTGATGCCGCAGACCCGCGAGCATCTGGCAATTGTCGAATTGCTCGGCATCCCGCGCGCCGTGGTGGCGATCAGCAAATGCGACCGGGTCGAGGCGGGCAGGGTGGAGGAGGTTCAGCGGCAGCTGCTGGATTTGCTTGAGGCCGGGCCATTTGCTGAAGCGCCGATCGTGCTTGTGTCGAGCGTGACCGGGCAGGGCGTTGATGAACTGCGCGAGACGTTATTGCAGACGCAACGTGAAGTACTGGAGCGCAGCCGCGAAGGTGGTTTTCGCCTGGCCATCGACCGCGCGTTCAGCGTCGCCGGTGCGGGGATTGTGGTTACCGGGACGGCGTTGTCGGGCACAGTTGCCGTCGGCGACAAGCTCACCCTCGGGCCATCCGGAAAATCGGTCAGGGTTCGCGGCTTGCATGCACAGAATCAACCCGCCGAACTTGCTGTTGCCGGCCAGCGGGTGGCGTTGAACCTGACCGGCGAACGCCTCGAACTTGCGCAGATCCATCGCGGCCAGTGGCTGCTGAGCGAATGGCTGCACGCGCCAACACAACGGGTCGACTTCGACTTTAAACTGCTGCCCGGCGATCGCACGTTCGAACACTTTCACCCGGTACATGTGCACCTCGGTACGCAGGACGTCATCGCTAGGGTGGCTTTACTTGAAGGCCCGCGGCTGAGTCCCGGCGAGCGCATGTTCGCGCAACTGCTGATCAATGCGCCGGTGCATGCGGTGAAGGGCGATCGCCTGATCCTGCGCGACCAGAGCGCGCAACGCACCTTGGGTGGCGGTCAGGTCCTCGACCCGTTCGCCCCGGCGCGACAACGGCGCAGCCCTGAACGTCTGGAGCAACTACGCACCTTGGCCTCCGGCGGCGAATTCGAACATGTCTTGCCCGTGCTGCTCAACTACAGCGCCGGCGGCCTCGATCCGCAAAGGCTGGAGCGCCAGTTCAATCGCCCGCGCGCGTCGTGGTCGTTAGCGGAAAACGTCCGCCTGATCGACACCCGCCAGGGCCCGGTACTGTTCAACGTGCAGCGCTGGGCGCAGTTGAAATTCACCCTGCTGGAACAACTCACACAGTTTCATGAACAGGAGCCCGACCAGATGGGCCCCGACCGCGATCGCCTGCGCCGCTTCAGCGGTCTGGCGCTGGAGCGTTCGACGTTTGTAAGTTTGCTGGATGAATTGCTGGCGGCCGGATCGATCCAAACGAGCGGCCCATGGCTGCACCTGCCTGAGCATCAGGTGCGCCTGAACGCCGAAGACGAAACCCTCTGGCAACAACTGCAACCGCTGTTTGAAAACGCCAAATTCGACCCGCCGTGGGTGCGCGACATCGCGAAAATGCTCGGCCAGGACGACGCCGTCGTGCGCCTGCTGCTGCGCAAACTGGCGCGCTTGGGTCTGATGCATCAAGTCGTACGCGATCTGTTTTTGAGTGACGCGCAACTGCGCCAAATGGCTGACGTGTTGTTAAAACTGGCCAAGGAAAATCCGCAGATCCAGGTGACAACCTTCCGCGATGCGCTAGGCTTGGGACGCAAACGCTGTATTCAGTACCTCGAATATTTCGACCGCGTCGGCCTGACCCGACGCATCGGCGAATCCCGCCAGATCCGCCCCGACAACGCGCTGGCCAACGCCTGCGCACAATGAGTTCAAGGAAGGCAATCGCGCCCGGTGGCGCGGCCGGGCTTCAAACCCGGTTGGGGACGGCATCCGTTCCCGGGCAGGTTCGACTCCGGCTGCCTTCCGCCAGTTTCCAACAAGCCAAAGAACGGCTGCCGTAGATTGATCGTTCCCACGCTCCGCGTGGGAATGCAGCCCGGGACGCTCTGCGTCCCTTCCAAAGCCGAACGCGGAGCGTCCGTTGAGGCATTCCCACTCAGAGCGTGGGAACGATCTGTATCCCCGCTACTACGGCAACTCCAGATTATCCATCACCCGATTCACCGCCAGCTCACCGAGCATGATCAATTGCGCAATCCCCAACAGCGTCCGTCGTTGCGACGCGGGTATGAGGCGGGCGAAGTCATGGGCGATGGTTCTGGCTGAGGCGAGTGTTTCGCTGGCATCAGCCAGTAGTTCCTCGTTTTTGAAGTCTGCGGTGACGGCGTACATCCGGCGGGTTTTGCGTGGTGGTGGGGTAGAGCCGGGTGGGCAGAGGTAGTGATCGAGCGCGCGTTCGGCGGCGTCGTTGAGCTTTTTTGAATCGAGGGATTCGTAGGGGGACGCGAGGTCTGTTTCGGGTGGGTTGGGTGTTGGTTTTATCATGGTGAAGCTCCTTGATTGCTGGAGCCGCCACATTTCGCTGCGAAACGAAGAGAGGTGGCAGCTGTACGCAGGTTCGCAGACCGGGAATCAAGGAACCCGGCATACCCGAAGGTATCCCGCGCACAGCCGCCATGAAGCACCGTTGCATAAATCCTGATAGCAACGATTGGGAGCGTTGTGCGCCTTGATTGATCCGGGCTGCGAAACCCGATCGCTGATTCGTCAGCGACGGCACCACAATAGAACCCGCCCCCTAGGCGCACAAGCCGGCGGATTCTGGCGTAGCTGTAGGCAATGGCGCAAGAATTTGTAGCCTCTAAGGCGTGTCTGGAGGTGTCTTTTAAACACTCAAGTTTAAAAGGCAAAAAGTCGGGCGAAGTTCTGAACGGAAAACGTGATCTATCCCTGATAACGATGCACTTTCGACATTCTCTTTTTGAATGCCTCGGGATCGAAGGGGCGTGGTGTTCCACTGGACTCACCTTTACGAAGAGCAGCTAGGATGGTTTCCAGCTCGACGCTTCGCTCCTGTTCACGGCGGATCAGTTCGCGAATGTGTTCACTGCCGTTGGTGTAATGACCGGCTTCGATCTGAGCTTTGGTCCAGTGGTCTCGCTGATCAGTCACAGTGATGGTTTTTCGTACGGTTGCCATGGGCGGACCTCCGGAGGGTGGTCGAATGTGCGCAAAAGCAAAAAGCGCAGAACGTTGCCTGACCCTGTTTAGCCCTGTAGCGAGAGCGATCGCCCTCGCCACAGGATTGCCGGGGTACTGATCAGCCCGGCAACTCCAGATTATCCATCACTCGATTCACCGCCAGCTCCCCAAGCATGATCAATTGCGCAATCCCCAACAGCGTCCGTCGCTGCGACGCCGGTATGAGGTGGGCGAAGTCATGGGCGATGGTTCTGGCGGAGGCGAGTGTTTCGCTGGCATCAGCCAGTAGTTCCTCGTTTTTGAAGTCTGCGGTGACGGCGTACATCCGGCGGGTTTTACGGGGCGGCGGGGTGGAGCCGGGTGGGCAGAGGTAATGATCGAGCGCGCGTTCGGCGGCGTCGTTGAGTTTTTTTGAATCGAAGGATTCGTAGGGGGACGCGAGGTCGGTTTCGGGCGGGTTGGGCGTTGGTTTGATCATCGGTAAAGCCTCTAGAGTAATGAAGCTGCCACCGTTCGCTGCTAACGAAGGAGGTGGCGGCTGTACGCGGGTTAGCAGACCAGGACTCTAGAACCCGGCGCACCGAAGTGCCCCACGCAAAGCCGCCATGACGGCAACGGACTTTGTGCGTCTAGAGATAACCTGGGCTGCTAAACCCGATCACTGATAATCAGCGACGGCACCACAATAGAACCCGCTCCCAAGGCGCACAAGCCGGCGGATTCTGGCGTAGCCGTAGGCAATGGCGCAAGAATTTGTAGCCTGAAAGGCGTGTCTGAAGGTGTCTTTTAAACGCCTGAGTTTAAAAGGCGATTTGCGCTGACTTCACTGGCCCCTTCGCGAGCAGGCTCGCTCCCACAGGTTCGGCGGTGTAAACACAGCCTGGTGATCGACGCAGAAACCTGTAGGAGTGAGCCTGCTCGCGATAACGGTGTATCAGTCAGCATGAATGTTGCTGAAAAGACGCTATCGCGAGCAGGCTCACTCCTACAGGGGAAAGTGTTTCAATTCGGGATGGGCGGTGGGTTAGAAACCCAGTGGGTACTGGATCACCACGTAGATACGGTCAATGTCATCACCGGCCTGCGCCTCGTTGGCCCGGTGTGAAACATGCGACACCTGCACCGACAGATCCTTCGCCGCGCCCGATTGCACGACGTATTTCAAATCGATATCGCGCTCCCAGTGTTTGCCGCCGTCACCTTGCTGCGGCTGGTAACTGCCGCTGTCAGGATCGAACGGGTTGTACGCGCCACCCTTGGGCGCGTGGGTGCCGTCGATGTGGCTACCGGAAACATAGCGGGTCATGAACTTCAGGCCGGGGATGCCGAAGGCGCCGAGGTCGAGGTCGTAGCGCGCTTGCCAGGAGCGTTCGTTGGCGCCGTTGAAATCGGCGTATTTGATCGAGTTGGCGAGGTAGATCGAGTCGCCGCCGACGAAATCGAACGGTGTGTCGCCATTGATCTTTTGCCAGCCGAGCATCACCGCGTGCGGGCCGAAGGCGTATTTGCCGGAGAGGCTGAACGCGGTGTTGTCGATGGCGCCGGCCAGCGCTCGGCCGGTGTCGCGGGTGTGGTAGAGGTTGGCGTCGAGCAGCACGCCGGACTGCTTGAAGTGCAGATTGCCGTAGTACTGATGCCAGGTGTCGCTCAGGTCGGAGGCATACAGCGCGCCGCCCACTGGGCTGTCGGTGAACAGATCGGCGCCGAGAAAACTGATCGCGCCGGCCTCGGTATTGGCGCCGTAGCCGTAGAAATCGCCTTTGCCGGATGAGCTGTCCTGATTCTTGAACGCGGTGAAATGCCCGGCCACCAGATTGATGTGGTCGAGCTCGGCGCTGTTGAGCAGGAAGCCTGTGGCGTACTCCGGTTGCAGGCGTTTGTCGGAGGTGTCGAACACCGGGGTTTCCACGGTCATTTCACCGAAGGCGAGGGTGGTGCGCGAGGCTTTCAGCTTGAGCGCACCGCCTGCGCTGGAGTAATCGTTTTCGCTGCGGCCATCGCTGTCGACCGGCAGCAGACCGGTCCCGGAATGGCCTCTGCCACCGTCGAGTTTCAGCCCGGCGAAGGCGTGGGCATCGATGCCGAAACCGACCGTTCCGGCGGTGAAACCGGATGAGAAAGTGCCGATAAGGCCTTGAGCCCATTCTTGTTTGTAGTTTTTGCCGGAGGGTGAGGGGGAGCGGTAGTCGTTGCTCAAGTAGAAGTTACGGGTGAGCACTTCGCTTTTGGCATCGTCGAAAAAACCGCTGGCTTGGGCGGTTGAGTTCAGACCGCAGAGCAGCGCGAGGAGGGTGAGGCGTGAAGAGGCGCGGTCGATCATGGTCGGTGGCCAGCGGCAATTAAGATGGCTGGGATGATCGCGGGAATGTAGGGCAGGGGATTGAGCGGATGTGCTCAATGAACGGCATCACACAACCCCCTGTAGGAGTGAGCCTGCTCGCGATAGCGGTGTGTCAGTCTCGATAAATTTAACTGACAGACCGCTATCGCGAGCAGGCTCACTCCTACAGGGTTTTGGGTTGAATGAGGGTTTTGTGGCGGGAGCGGAAATCTGTGGGAGCTGGCTTGCCAGCGATGGCAGTGTGTCAGCCAAGTTTATCCAAGCTGACACATCGCTATCGCGAGCAGGCTCACTCCTACAGTTTTAACCGCGTTTACGCCAGCGGCGGCGTGCGTGGCGGGATCTGGCGTTTGCTGCCGGTTGATTCAAACGCGGCGGCGAAACGCAGCAGGTTCGAGTCGTCGTAGGCGCGGCCGGCGAAGGTTAAGCCCACCGGCATGCCGATGTCGGCCATCACGCCCATCGGCACGGTGACGGTCGGCACGCCGAGGTGACGGATCGCCAGGTTGCCGTTGGCCACCCAGATGCCATTGCTCCAGGCGATGTCAGCCGACTCCGGGTTGACGTCCGCGTCCGCCGGGCCGACGTCGGCAACAGTCGGGAACAGCACGGCGTCGAGGCCAAGCGTGTCCATCCAGTCTTCGAGGTCGATGCGTCGGGTTTGCTCCAGGCCGCGCAGGCCGTCAGGCACGGTGCTGATTTCATTCCACGGGGTGATGCCGCGCTCGGCCATGCGCACGTACTCATCCATGCCGGCAGCCAGATCGCCTTCACGGTTGGGCAGGGTGCCCGGGTCGTGCGGGAAGATTTTCGGCCCGTCGACGTCGACCAGACGATTGAGTTTCGGATCGCCGTTGGCTTGCAGGAAGTCGTCGAACGCCCACGCGGTCAGGTCCCACAGTTCATGGTGCAGGAACTCTTTGGAGACCAGCCCCCGAGTGAACACGGTTGGCGCGCCGGGGCGATCGCCTTCGCAGTTGGAGACCAGCGGGAAATCGGTTTCGATGACTTCGGCACCGGCCGCTTCGAGGGCCTGACGCGCCTGCTTCCACAAGTCGATCACCGAGGCGCGGGTGTTGATGCGTTGGCCGGTCGGGCCTCCGATGCCCGGGGCTTCGCTGGTGCCAGCCTCAGGGTCGGCATTGATAAACATGCGCGGCACGGCGAAACGCTTGCCGGCCAGCGCTTGGCTGTTGGCGGCCAGATCGGCGTAGGCGGCGGGGCGCACTTCGCTGACGTTCGGGATCGGCACCCACGGTTGCAGACGCCAGAGGTCGCCACGGGTGTCCGGGTCTTCGGCGACGACGATGTCGAGGACTTCGAGCAGGTCGGCCATGGTGCGTGCGTAAGGCACGACGACGTCCATGGTCGGGGTCAACGGCCAGTTGCCGCGTACCGAGATCACCCCGCGTGACGGCGTGTAGGCGCACAAACCATTGTTCGACGCCGGGCCACGCCCGCTCGACCAGGTTTCTTCAGCCAGACCAAACGCGGCAAAACTCGCGGCAGTGGCGGTACCGGCACCGTTCGACGAACCGGAGGCAAACGGCGCGGTGAGGTAATTGGCGTTGTAAGGACTTTCGGCGCGACCGTAGACGCCACGTTGCATGCCGCCATTGGCCATCGGCGGCATGTTGGTTTTGCCCAGGCAAATCGCCCCGGCCGCGCGCAGACGTTCAATGGTGAAGGCGTCGCGATAAGCGACCAGATCGGCGAAGGCCGGGCTGCCGGACGCTGCCGTGAGGCCTTTGACCAGATAGCTGTCTTTGGCGGTGTAGGGGATGCCGTCGAGCGGGCCGAGGGTTTTGCCTTCGGCACGACGGGCATCGGACGCCCGGGCTTCGTTCAACGCTTCAGGGTTACGCACGACCACGGCATTCAGCGCCGTTGGGGTGTCGGCGCCATCGTAGGCATCGATGCGTGCGAGATATGCCTGTACCAGTTCGACTGCGGTGGTTTGGCCGGACTCGAGCGCGGCGCGCAGTTGGGCAATGGAAACTTCGGTGACTTCGATCATGCGCTCACCGCTGTTTGAATTTGGGTGTTTTTCCTGGAGTGGGTGTTCATATCGGTTCTCGTTGCACAGCTATAAGCGACAAGGTTAAGACTGGCGCCTATTTAACACCAAGCGGCGCGCGGAGTAATCGGCGGGATTGATCTCCAACCGATTTTCCCTTTCAGGCTTACACCATTCCCTGTGGGAGCTGGCTTGCCAGCGATGGGGCCAGCCCATTCGATAATGATGTGTCTGAACTATCGCCATCGCTGGCAAGCCAGCTCCCACAGGGATTTTATGGTGTTCACAGACGGCAGGTATGACCGCAGTCGATCACAGCACCCCGTACTCCCGCGCCGTCCGATCCACCGCAATCCGCGTCTTGTCGATCAACTCATCCAGCTCCGTGCGCGTGGCCACCAGCGCTGGGGCCATGATCATCCGTCCCAATGTCGAGCGAATGATCAATCCCTCCTCAAAGCCAATCGTGCGGCAACGCCAGGCGATGTCGTTTTCATTGGCAAAGCGCTTGCGGCTGGCCTTGTCCTCAGCAAACTGCAACGCCGCCACCAAACCAACGCCCTGAATCTCACCCACCAAAGGGTGATTGCCAAACACTTCGCGCAGGCAATTCTGCAGATACGGCCCGGTGTCGGTTTTCACCTGGGTGACCACACCTTCATCACGCAACGCCTTGAGGTTGGCAATCGCCACCGCGGCCGCGACCGGGTGCCCGGAATAGGTCAGGCCGTGGGCAAATACGCCACCTTTCTCGACCAATGCTTCAGCCATGCGCCGCGACAGAATCAAGCCACCCATAGGGATGTAACCCGAGTTCAGGCCCTTGGCGATCGATAATGTGTCGGGCTCAAAACCAAATGCCTGATGGGCGAACCATTCACCGGTGCGACCAAAACCACCAATCACCTCGTCAGCGCACAGCAGCACGTCATATTTACGGCAGATGCGCTGAATCTCCGGCCAGTACGTCGCCGGCGGAATGATCATCCC
This sequence comes from Pseudomonas sp. Mb7, assembly GCF_054790525.1. Taxonomy (NCBI): domain Bacteria; kingdom Pseudomonadati; phylum Pseudomonadota; class Gammaproteobacteria; order Pseudomonadales; family Pseudomonadaceae; genus Pseudomonas; species Pseudomonas sp. Mb7. The sequence continues at coordinate 2,609,941 of NZ_CP186501.1, read as the reverse complement.
ACCCGCACCCTGAAACGGTTCTGCGACGAACGCGGCGACCTTGTCGGCGCCTAGCTCAAGAATCTTGTCTTCCAGTTGCCGCGCCGCTTGCAGGCCGAATGCTTCCGGGCTGAGGTTGCCTTCATGGGCGAACCAGTACGGCTCATCAATGTGCGCGACATCGGGAATGGTCCCGCCCATTTCATGCATGAATTTCATCCCGCCCAACGCCGTCGCGGCCAGGGTCGAGCCGTGGTAGCCGTTCCAGCGGCCGATCATGATTTTCTTCTCGGGCTGGCCCATCACCTGCCAGAACTTGCGCACGGTGCGGATCAGCACTTCGTTGGCTTCGGAGCCGGAGTTGGTATAGATCGCGTGGCTGTAGTGCTTGGGCAACAGACTGAAGAGCAGTTCGGACAGCTCGATCACCGCGGGGTGAGTGGTGTGGAAGAACATGTTGTAGTAGGGCAGTTGTTCCAGCTGTGCGGTCGCGGCGGCCGCGAGATCCTTGCGCCCATAGCCGAGGTTGGTGCACCACAGGCCGGACATGCCATCCAGATAACGCTTGCCGTCGTTATCCCACAACGCCAGCCGATCACCGCTGACCATCACCCGCGGACCTTCCTCGTTGAGCGCCTTCTGATCAACGAACGCGTGGATGTGGTGAGCGGCGTCAGAGGCTTGGTAATCGCGGGTACTGCGGGTCGAATCGAGTTCGGCGGACATGGCGGATCTCCAGAGCAAAGGGCAAGTGAGTGAGCTCGTTGCAGCGCTGCATGGAGAAAGTTTTGTCATCTAAAAATATTTTTGTAAAGAAAATATTTGTCGGTGAAAAAAGATCTCCGTAGGCTGAGGGCCATTGGCAAGGATCATCAGAGGCAACATGAGCGGACTCAGAGAACGGCAGAAGGAACAGCGCCGGCAGGTGATTGCCGAGGCGGCGCTCGAGTTGTTCAAGCGCAACGGTTTTGCGGCTACCACGCTGGACCAGATCGCCGTGCAGGCGGGGGTTTCCGCCCCCACCGTGGTCAACTATTTCGGCGGCAAGCAGGAGATTCTGCTGGCCTTGCTCAAGCAACCCGACGAGCAAGCCATGCGCGAGGCGCGGGCGAATCTCGACGATGCCAGTGATCCGCTGGAAGCGCTGTGCGAGTTCGAAGGGCTGATGACCGATTACCAGCTACAAGCGATGCCGGCTTCGTTATGGCGAGAATTGGCGCCGTTCCTGCTGACCGGTGAGTTGGGTGAGGCGATGAGCCCGTGGAATGCCGCCGTGATCGAAGAGACCAAAGCGCTGCTTCTGCATTTTCAGCAGGCTGGCAAAGTGCGCGAATCGATCGATCTCGACGTGGTGGCGACGCTGTTCAACCAATACGCGAATATGGCGTTCATTCGCCTCGCCACGCAGGAGGTGCCGGATCGCCCCGCGCACGCCTTGCACATGCGCGGGGTTCTGAATCTGTTGTGTCACGGCATGCTGGAGCGCTAAGGCTAAAAGACGATGTGCTGGAAGTGGACTAGGCTCACAGCGGTTCAACGCTGGCCCAATCCAGGAGCGCCGACATGGAAGACAAACCGCTGATAACGTTTCAGAGTTCCAGAGCATTGCTCGACGTGCTCATTCGAGCGGGCCTGATCACCGTTCTGGTGCTGTTCTGCTACGACATTTTCCATCCGTTTCTCAATGTCATGCTGTGGGCGCTGATCCTGGCCGTCACGCTGTATCCGCTGAATCAGGCTCTGGGCGCCAAACTCGGTAATCGCTACGGTTGGGCGGCAATCATTCTGGTGCTGCTGGGCCTGGTGATTCTGATGCTGCCGTTGAGCCTGCTGGGTGCTTCGATCGCCGATTCGATCAAGGGCAGCATGCACACGTTCGAAGCGGGGCAGTTCGAGATACCGCCGCCACCGGCCAGTGTTGAAGGCTGGCCGTTGATTGGCGCGCCGCTGTATGGCATCTGGATGCATGCGTCACAGGATCTGAGCTGGGTGTTTCAGGAACTGGCGCCACACCTCAAGGACTGGAGCAAAGTGGTGTTGCATCAAGCCGCCGGCGTCGGCGCAGGCATCGTGGTGTTTGTGATTGCCTTGATCGTTGCCGGGTTGATCATGCACCACGGCGAGCGCGGCCACCGCACAGCGGTTGCAGTCACCACACGCATTTCCGGGCCGGTGCGCGGCCCGCAGATTGCCCAACTGTGCACGGCAACCATCCGCGCCGTGGCACAGGGTGTGGTCGGCATCGCCTTTATTCAGATGCTGCTGGTCGGCGTGGCACTGGTGGTCATGGGCGTACCGGCGGCCGGTGTTCTCGCCTTGATGGTGCTGCTGCTGGGCATCACCCAATTGCCGGTGTTGCTGATCACGCTGCCCATCGTGATTTATGTCTTCGCCGTGGACGGGGTCAGCGCCAGCACGATTATCTTTGCGGTGTGGATGGCGATTGCCGGGCTTGCCGACAACGTGCTCAAGCCGATGCTGCTGGGACGCGGCGTCGCGGTGCCGATGCCAGTAGTCCTGATCGGCGCGCTCGGGGGCATGGTCACCAGCGGCATTATTGGTTTGTTCACCGGGCCGGTGATTCTGGCGGTTGGCTATGAATTGTTCATCGGCTGGGTCTATCAACCGGCCGATATCACCGAGCTTCTGGAGAGCCAGCGCAAAGAAAATCTACCGTGACACTCATCCCTCTCGCTGACGCATTGGCGTACACCTTAGCGGACGTCTAGGCTGGTCAGTCAGTCGCCCTTCGGGCGCAACGCCCACGCAGGGACAGGAGCGGAACCGATGAAAGCCCCAGCCAGTATTGTCTGCCTGATGTTCACACTGGTTCTCGCGCCGGGAGTCCGCGCCGAAGACCCGCCGGCGGCGCCCCCTCACGCGGCCACCGATGATGCGCCGTTGATCAACCCGCAAGTGGTCGACAAGCTCATCGATATGGGCGATTACCTGCGCAGCCTGCCGAAATTCCAGGTCGACGCCCAAGTCTCGCGCGACACGGTTCTGGAGTCCGGGCAGAAGATCAAGACCGAGTCCGCCAACACCCTGAAAGTGGTCGGCCATGATCGCCTGTATGCGAAAAGCGAAGGCGATGTGCGCACCCGCGAGTTTTTCTATAACGGCAAAAAACTCACCCAGTATTCGCCGTACCTGAAGTACTACACCACCGTCGACGCCCCGGCCACGGTGGCGGAAACCCTGCACAAGGTCGAGAATTTCTACGGTGTGCAGGTGCCGATGGAGGACCTGTTTCTGTTCGGCAGTGATCAGGCGCAGATCGATGCCTTGAAAGCCGCGTTGTACGTGGGCCCGTCGGTCATCAAAGGCCAGCTCTGCGATCATTTGGCGTTTCGCCAAGAGGGCATCGACTGGCAATTGTGGCTGACCCGCTCCGACAAACCCTTGCCGTGCAAGCTGGTGATCACCACCACCGACGATAAGAGCTTCCCCGAGTACAGCGCGGTGTATCAGTGGAACCTCAAGCCGACCATTCCGGACACGCAGTTCACCTTCAAACCGGGCAAAGGCGATGTGGCGATTGCGTTTAAAAAAGCCAGCGATCAGGGAGGGCAGTGACATGAACAAGTCGATGACGTGGAGTTTGTTGTTGTCGCTGGCCGCCGCCACGCTGCTGACCGCCGGTTATGTCGTCGAAGCCGATGCCCGGGGGCAACGCGCCCAGGGGCATGCCCGCGCCAACGTCAACCGCGCGCCGGCGCCGAATGCGCAACGGGCGCAGCGGATCAATGCGCCGCAGCGCACCAACAATGTCAGTGCCGGTAACCGGGTCAATTCGGGCAATCGGGTCAATTCGGGTAACCGGGTCAATGCCGGCAACAACGTTGGTAACCGTACGAACGTCAACAACGGCAACCGAAACGTCAACAACGGCAACCGAAACGTCAACATCGACAACAGCCGCGATGTCGATATTGATGTCGACGGCCATGGCCGTTATGGCTACGACGATCACTACCATCCGGTGGCGGCCGCAGTGGCGGTAACGGCAACCGTCGCGGCCACTGCGGCGGTGGTAGGGGCAATCTTTACCCCGGCGCAAATGCCCAGCAGTTGCGTGCAGGTGATTCAGTACAACGTCACCTACATGCAATGCGGCTCGACCTGGTACCAGCCGCAGTATCAGGGCAGTGATGTGACGTATGTGGTGGTCAATGCGCCTTGATCAGGCTTTCGGCACCCACGCTTGCATCTGCGCCAACATGCCACGGCCGCCTCGGCGTAACCCGGTGGCCAGGGTCAGCCACGACAGCTCAGTAACGATGACGTGTGCGGCAGGCACCAGTCGCACTTCACCGGCAGTGCTGCCCGCCGGGCCACCGTCCGGCATGAAAATCGTCAGCCAGTCATCCACGCTCTCAACGATCAGGCACAGGCGAAAGCCTTCGCCCTCGGCAATCAGGCCGACCTTGGAACCGTCCTCGTTTTCCAGCCCGGCAAACCGCGCCGTGGTGTCCTTGAACAACTGGTAACCGGGCAGGTTGCTGAGCAGCTTGTTTTCCGTGGCCTCCAGCGCCCGCGCCGCCGCAGACGTGCGTGCCAGCAGCCCGGCGAGAAAACACAGGACGATCAGGCCCAGCAACGTCGCCACACTCACCAGCGTCACGCCCGCCACGTCATAGCCTTTGAACATCGGCAACAACTTCTCCACCGGCCCGCGCAGCAGGTGGATGGCTTTTTCGATCAGCACGACAATCAGCACCAGCGGCAGGATGAACAGCAGCCCGCCGATCACGGTGGTCTTGATGAACTTGAACATGACGGCTCCTTGAATGACGTGCGATCCGTTTCAAGGCTAGCTGATAAAAATCTTGAGCCGGGTGGTGAAAGCGGTTCGAATGGCGCACTCCCGTTATCCATCAATAGAACAACGAGCCTGAGACATGACGACAGCCCGGCCGCTGGTGCCCGATCAAGAGCAATGGCAACCCTGGACACCTGACGAATTGGCCCGACGTCTGAGCGCGGTAAACTACCCGTGGTGTGTGGTCGGCGGCTGGGCGCTGGACTTGTGGCACGGGCGGCAAACCCGGACTCACAATGATCTGGAGTTCACGGTGTTGCGGGCGGATTTTGCGTGTTTTCGTCAGGCGCTGAGCGATCTCGACTTCTACGCGGTGAAGGACGGTACGTTCCAGGTTTTGTCAGCGATTTGCTTGCCCGCCGCAGACATTTTTCAGGTCTGGGGATACGACCGCGCCGCACAGGCCTGGCGCGTGGATGTGATGATCGAACCAGGCACGCCGGACACCTGGTTTTATAAACGCGATCCGTCGATTGTCTGTTCACGCGCCGACATGGTGATGCGCAGCACGGCCGGCATTCCGTATCTGCGACCTGCTGCCGTTCTCTTGTTCAAAGCCAAGCACACGCGCGCCAAAGACCGCAGCGATTTCGCCATGGCTTTACTGCGGATGTCGGTGCAGGAACGCGTGTGGCTGGTTCGACATTTGACGCTGTTGCACCCGGAGCACGACTGGCTGGACGCTGTTCAGGCTTTATCAGCGCCGCCAACTGCCCAAGGGTAACTCGACCTCGCGCTCGGCAGCAGCCAGGGCTATCTCCAGCCCGGACTTGTCCAGCGGCGCGCAGTAAGCCGGTTTCGCCCGCTCGAATCGCCAGCTCTCATCGAGGCCTCCGGCGTCGACCGCATCGAAGCCGAGTTCGTCCAGCAAACCCACGACCAACGCCTTGGCGTCAGCGTCATCTGCGGCGACGGGCAGGGCGCGCCGCTCGCTGGAGCCGTGCGGGCGGGCATCGGTGAGCAAGTCCGCGGCGAGGATGGCATTGAACACCTTGACCACGGTGGCGCCCTGCAGATGCTCGGCGAGCAAACGGCTGGTGGTGGTCTGGAAGGTGTCGAGTACGGCGATGTGTCCGTCGCGATCGGGGTAATAGTTGTTGGCGTCGAGCACGATTCTCCCTTCGAACCAGGCTGGCGGCAGGCTCGGGATGTGTTCGTAGGGGATGGCCAGCAACACCACGTCGGCAAACTGTGTGGCCTGTTCGGCCGTGCCGATCTGGCAGCCGGTGATGCCGGCGAGCACGCTGCTCATGGTCTTCGGGCCGCGTGAGTTACTGAGCATTACTTCGTGCCCGGCGGCGAGGGCGATTTGCGCGACGGCGCGCCCAATGAATCCGGCTCCAACGATTCCAATTCGCATGGTGTGTTCCTCTGTCAGGTGGGGAGCCACTATGATGATTCATGACCAGATGCAGATAAATTGCACTCTGTTACTTACTTTCGCTAACAGGAGTTTCGAATGGATCGGCTGACCAGCATGGCGGCTTTCGTGATGGCGGCCGAAGCGGGCTCCTACGCCAGTGCCGCGCAACGCCTCGACATGTCGGCGCAAATGGTTGCCAAACACGTGGCCGCCCTTGAACAGCGGCTGGGTGCGCGGTTGCTCAATCGCACCACGCGCCGGCAGAGCCTGACCGAACTGGGCCAGGCCTACTACGAGCGCTGCAAGCACATCGTCACTGAGGCAGAGACCGCTGATTCGCTGGCGCAAATCATGAATGACACGCCGCGCGGCAAGCTCAGGATCAGCGCGCCGGTAACCTTCGGTTCGTACAGCCTGATGCCGTTCATGACCGCGTTCTTGCGCGAATTCCCTGAAGTGGAAATTGATCTGCACCTGACAGACCGTGCGGTGGATCTGGTGGAGGAGGGGGTTGAGGTGGCTTTCCGGATCGGCCCGTTGGCCACGGCTAGCCTCACCGCCAGGCCCTTGGCCGCGTATCGCTTGATTGTCTGCGCGGCGCCACGCTATCTGGCAGAACACGGCACGCCGCAAGTGCCCGCCGATCTGCAACAACATGAGTGCCTGGGTTATGCCTATTGGTCACGGCCTGCCGATCACGAGTGGTCGTTTTTCAACGGTGCGCAGGTCGAGCGCGTGCCGGTGAGCAGTCGCTTGCACGTCAACGAGAGCAAGGCGTTGTTGTCAGCGGCGGTGGATGGTTTCGGGATTGTGCTGGGGCCTGCCGACTTTCTTGAACCGGCATTGCGCAGAGGCGAGTTGGTGAGGTTGTTGGAGGGGTTTGAGGCGCCGAGCAGAGCGATGCATCTGCTGTACACGGCGCATCGGCAGAAGACCGCGAAAGTGCGCCAGTTCATCGATGCCGCGGTCAGCCGATTTGGCTGACCGGGCGATTTGGATGAGTGAATAAAACGACTCAGTTAATTCGCGGATGCTGCTGCACCAGTTCCTTGCGCTTGGCTTCCAGCGCGGCGATTTCGGCGTCGATGTCTTCGATCTTCTGCTCGATGTTGTCGTGGTGCTCTTGCAGCAGTTCCTTGGCTTCCTCAAGGTCCGAGGCTGCCGGCGCGGCACCGCGCAATGGCTTGTTCGCGGTTTCCTTCATGGTCACCCCGGTGGCCAGACCGATCACGGCGATGACCATCAGGTAATACGCCGGCATGTACAGATTATTGGTGCTCTCGACCAGCCACGCGACCACGGTCGGAGTCAGGCCGGCAATCAATACCGAGACGTTGAAAGCTGCCGCCAGCGCGCTGTAGCGAATGTGCGTGGGAAACATTGCCGGCAGGGTGGAGGCCATGACACCGATAAAGAAGTTCAGCAGCACGGCCAGCATCAGCAGGCCGGCGAAGATCAAACCAATCTTGCCGCTGTTGATCAGCATGAACGCCGGAATCGCCAGAATGAACAAACCGATGCTGCCAACCACGATGAAAGGCTTGCGGCCGATCTTGTCGCTGATGAAGCCAATCGCCGGTTGTACGAAGAGCATGCCGACCATGATCGCGATGATGATCAACACGCCACGGTTTTCGCTGTAGTGCAGATTGTGCGAGAGGTAACTCGGCATATAGGTGAGCAGCATGTAGTAGGTGACGTTGGTCACCGCCACCACGCCGATGCAGGTCATCAGGCTGCGCCAGTGTTTGGTCGCGACCTCTTTGAACGAGACTTTCGGGCCACCGGCGAGGCCTTCGCGATCGCCTTGCTCAAGCTTTTCGACGTGCTGCTGGAACGCCGGGGTTTCTTCCAGGGCGTGACGTAAGTAGAGGCCGATCATGCCCAGCGGCAAGGCGAGGAAGAACGGCAGACGCCAGCCCCATTCCTCGAACTTCGCTTCGCCGAGCGTAGTGGAAATCAACACCACCACGCCGGCACCGAGGACGAAACCGGCAATCGAGCCGAAATCCAGCCAACTGCCGAGGAAGCCACGCTTGCGGTCCGGCGCGTATTCGGCGACGAAGATCGACGCACCGGTGTATTCACCGCCCACTGAGAAGCCTTGGGCCATTTTCGCCAGCAACAGCAGGATCGGCGCCCAGATGCCAATCGAGGCATAGGAGGGGATGAGGCCAATGGCGAAGGTGCTCAGCGACATGATCACAATGGTCGCGGCGAGGACTTTCTGTCGCCCGTACTTGTCGCCCAAGGCGCCGAAGAACAAGCCGCCCAGCGGCCGGATCAGGAAGGGCACCGAGAACGTCGCCAGCGCGGCGATCATCTGGGTGCCGGGGTCGGCGCCGGGGAAGAACACTTTGCCGAGCACATAGGCGACGAAGCCGTAGACACCAAAGTCGAACCATTCCATGGCATTGCCCAGGGCGGCAGCGGTAATCGCTTTGCGCATCTTGGCGTCGTCGACAATGGTGATGTCGTTCAGGCCGATCGGCTTGACGGTTTTCTTGCGTGATTTCATCCGGGTCTTCTCTTTGCTGATCCATCGTGCCGCGTAGATGCCATCTTTTTGATGGCGCGTACTCTTTGGCTCAGATACATGAGGACACGAAATAATTCACTGCTCGGCGCTTTTTTTCCTTGCACACCTGTGTAGGAGCTGCCGAAGGCTGCGATTGATCGTTCCCACGCTCTGCGTGGGAATGCAGCCGGGGACGCTCCGCGTCCCAATAAGATCGCAGCCTTCGGCAGCTCCTACAGGGGATATGTGTTTACCGGCGGATGGCCGTATACGATTGCCGCAGGTCGCTGGCCCAGCCATCCAGCACAACCTTGACATCATCGGCGGTCAACACCTGCTTGTCGTTCTCCAGCGGCACACCGGTGCCTTTGCGCACCACTTCGGCAATCACCTCGCCGGTCGAACCGTCCTCGAACGACACCTCGGTGGTGACTTGGCTGTCCTGATCGCGGATGCCGGTCGCCGTGCTCACACCGGCAGCGACGAGGGTGACCGGCAGCCACTCATAAAAGCGCAAACCCTGAGTGCTGGTCGCCACTTGGGTGATGGCGGGGCGCACCACCAACGTGTTCGGCCCCGGTTGGTTGACCAGATGCATCACCTTGCCTAATTCCAGTCGCAGCGCCGCATCGTAGTAGTCAGTGACCCCGGACAGCGTGCTCAGCGGAATCCGCGACGTCGGCTCGGCACTTGGGTAAAACTGGCTTGGCGCCAGGTAAACCTGGGTATATCGGCCCCGGGCGAGTGCCGGGCTGACCCACGCCAGGACAGGCTGGCCGGACGGCGACTGGCGCTCGGCCAAGACGCTGTAGTCATGCAGAAAACCGCTGTGTTCGACCTTGTTACTGCTGCAGGCGGACAGGCTCAGGGTGGTGGCGAGGGCCAGCGACAGCGAATGCGTGCGGGTCATTAACGGGTTTCCTTGTGAGGTTGCGTGGCGATGCTGTCGGAACATTCGATGTGCAACTGGCCGTGGCTCATGATCCATTGGATCAGGTCGGCGGCAGCAATGCTGTGGACGTATTCGACCCAGTGCGCATTGGTCGGGCTGAACTGCTCGAAGTAGCGGCGCAGGACGATGCGGCTCTGATCGCTGGAAACGCTCAGGCACGACTCCTGAAACACAATCGGCGTGTCGGGGCCGAGCGCGGCGGTGCGCTGGCTGAGGATCAAGGGACGATTGCTGTTGTGCCCCTCGGCGCAATGGTTGTCGTTCAATAGCTTCATGCGAACCCCCTTGGATTGGAATGGCCGCAGAATGCCCGCGAGGTTTTGCCAGAGAATGTCCGCTTGATGTCTGCTGCGTAGAAATGTTGCTCGATTGAAATAAATGACCCGGGCGCCGAAATGGCTTTAGATTGGCTTTTTTTGGTGCATGGATTCTGTAACTGTGAGCAGACTGCTGTTCGTCGACGACGACGTGGAAATTCTCGCGCTGCTGAAGAAGTTCTTCGTGCAGCACGCCTATGAAGTCGGCGTGGCGCCGCACGGCGAGGCTATGTGGGCGGCGATCGCACTGAACCGGCCGGACACGATCATTCTTGATGTGATGATGCCCGGCGAAAGTGGCCTGAGCCTGTGCCAGAAGGTGCGCGCGCAGTTGGGCATTCCGATCATCATGCTCACCGCCATGGCCGAACTGAGTGATCGCATTGTCGGGCTGGAACTGGGCGCGGACGACTATCTGACCAAGCCGTTCGCCCCACAAGAACTGCTCGCTCGCGTACGTGCCTTGCAGCGTCGCGCCGCTGAACAGCGCAACCCGGTCGAGCCTTCCCGCCCGGTGATCGCCTTCGCCGGTTGGCATCTGGACATCACCTGTCGTGAACTGCGCTCACCGGAAAACGTGATGATTCCGCTGTCCGGCGGCGAGTTCGATTTGCTCGTGGTGTTCCTCGATCATCCACAGCGCATACTCACCCGCGAGCAGTTGATCGACCTGACCCACGGCCATGGTCACGACGCTTTTGATCGCAGTATCGATGTGCAAGTCAGCCGCCTGCGGCGCAAGATCGAGCCGGACAGCAAGCGCCCGGACCTGATCCGTACCGTGCGCAACGGCGGTTATCTGTTCACCGCCAAGGTCAGCCGCTCGTGATTCGCCGACTGTGGCGTGGCGACACCCTGCGCCGGCGCATCGCCCTGACGATCATTGCGGCAATGGTCGCGTCGCTGGCGTTGAATGCACTGTTCGTGCAAGTCGCCGGGATCTGGGCGCGGCCACCGATTGAACGCACCGGCCTGCTCGAGCAAATTGCCGCGACATCCCGGGTGATCGAGGCAGCCCCGGCCAACCTGCGCCCGCAACTGGCCGCTGCGGCGAGCAGCGCCATGCTGCAAGTGTCGTGGAAAGCGCAGCGCGCGGACTTCGATCTGCCCAATGACGGCCTTCGCCTGCCAGCGAGCAGGGTGCCGGTGCTGCAGCAACTGCTGGGCAATGATCGAAAAATCGAGGTGTTCAGCCCAGGCGACTGGCCGAACGGCAGTGCCCAGGCGCATTACGCCGCCGTCGTGCAATTGGTCGATGGCAGTTGGTTGTCATTTATCCCGCCGGAGCGCAGTTGGGGTCTGGAATTTGGCGTGCGTATCGTGATCGTCATCGCGTTGGGACTGATTGCCACATTGCTCGTCGCCTGGGTCGCCACCCGGCAACTGGCCAATCCGTTGCAGCGCTTCACGCGTGCCGCCAGAAGATTTGGCACCGACCTGCGCGCACCGCCGATCAAGCTCGAAGGCCCCGACGAAATTCGTCAGGCGATCATTGCCTTCAACACCATGCAGGCGCAGATCCAGCATTTCATCGCCGAGCGCACGCACATGCTGGCGTCGATCTCCCATGATTTACGTGCGCCGCTGACGCGCATGCGCTTGCGCAGCGAATTTATGGAAGATCTCGATCATCAGGGCAAACTGATTCGCGACGTTGAAGAGATGCAGTCGATGATCAACGCCGCGCTCGCGTTCTTCCGCGAAGACACCCACCGCGAGCAGACCACGGCGTTCGATCTGTCGGAGCTGCTGCAAACCATCGTCGATGATTACCGCGATCAGCAGATCAATGTCGACTTCGGCGGCCCGGCGCATCTGGTGTATGAAGGCCGGCCACTGGGGATCAAACGGGTGGTCGTCAATCTGTTGGAGAATGCGCTGAAGTATGCGCAGCGTCCGGTCATTGCGTTGAAGCGTGACGAGTATTCGATTCGCATCGAGATCAGCGACGAAGGCCCCGGCATTCCCGAGGTGGCGTTGGAGCAGGTCTTCGATCCGTTCTTTCGGCTGGAGACTTCGCGCAATCGTGACACCGGCGGTGTGGGTCTGGGTCTTTCCGCAGCGCGAGCCATCGTCCGTGAGCAGGGCGGTGAATTGACGCTGAGCAATCGCAAGAGCGGAGGGTTGATCGCGAAGGTCGAGTTGCCTGTGTGAAATTTCTTCTGTAGATTTTCATGAAATTACAAGAAACAAATTTCATGGGGTCGTGAATGTTTCAGCAATCCAGCCAGCACGTCGACAGCTATTACGCCCACAGTTGCGCCGATATTCTGCGCCATCGGCCGGCGCTGGAAAGCGAACATGACGCCGACGTGATGATCATCGGCGCCGGTTTCAGTGGCCTGCACGCCGCGCTGCGTCTGGCCTTGGCGGGCAAACGCGTGATCGTGCTGGAGGCCAGTCGCGTGGCGTGGGCGGCCTCGGGGCGTAATGGCGGGCAGGCGATTCTCGGCTGGTCGTGCGATATGCCGCCGCTGGAAGCCGCTCTCGGTTACGAGCGGGCCAGACGGCTTTGGGATGGCATGCGCTGGGCTGCCGACGAATTGCGCGAATTGCCCGGCCGCCATGGTTTCGATTGCGACTATCGCCCCGGGCATTTGTGGACGTCGGTGATGCCACGGCGGGTCAGCTTGCTCAGCGAATGGCAACACGAGGCCAGCCATAAGTGGGGCCACGATGCCTTGCAGTTCATTCCTCGTGATCAATTGCCCGAATGGGTGGCCACTGATCGCTATCAGGCCGCGCTGTACGACCCGCAAGGCGCACACCTCAATCCGCTGAAACTGGCGCTTGGCCTGGCGGCCGCCATCGAGCGGGCCGGCGGGCGTATCCACGAGCAAAGCAAGGCGTTGAGTTATCAGGAGGAGGGCGACGGTTTCCGGGTCAACACCGCGCGCGGCTCGGTGCGCGCCGATGTGCTGGTGCTGGCGTGCAACGCTTATCTCGATGAACTCGACCCGCAACTGTCCAGTTGCATTCTGCCGGTGGGCACTTATCAGGTCGCCACCGCACCGCTGACGCCTGAGCAGGCCAAGGCGCTGTTGCCGCGCAATGTCTGCGTGACCGACAACCAGTTCGTCCTCGATTACTTCCGCCGCACGCCGGATAACCGCTTGTTGTTCGGCGGCGGCTGCACTTACCTGGGCGGCATGCCCAAGGACATCGCGGCGGCGACGCGGCCGTTTCTTGAGCGAGTGTTCCCGCAGCTCCAGGGTGTCGGCATCGAGTTTGCCTGGGGCGGGCATATCGACCTGACGATCAACCGCACGCCGGACGTTGGCGGCGAGGGTAACCGTTATTGGCTGCAAGGCTACTCGGGGCACGGCGTCCTGCCGACATTGGCTGCCGCACGTGCGGTGTCCAATGCGATCCTCGGCGATAGTGATGAATTGGCGCTGTACCAGGGCTTGAGCAATGGCCGTTTTCCCGGTGGCAAACATTTCGCTGCACCGCTGGAAGCCATCGGCAAGGCCTGGTATCGACTGCGCGACAGTATTTGATGAGACTTTTTTTGGAATCGCGGCCATGAACAAGCAAGAAGAAATCGCCGCGCTGGCGATCCTCATCCACGACCTGCGCAAGCACAAGAAGTGGACCCTGAAGGAACTGGCCGACAAGATCGGTCGTTCGGTGGGCTTCCTGTCGCAGGTCGAGCGCGGTTTGTCGCGGCCTACCGTGGCGGACCTGACTGCAATCAGCGAAACCTTCGGCGTGCCGACCACGTATTTCTACAGCCTGCCCAAACCCAAGGAATTGCCGTGGGTGACGCGCCCGGACGAGCGTCGCACGCTGTATTACGCCAATGGCATCACCGACATTCTGGTGTCGCCGCAGATCCGCGCCTCGTTCTCCATGCTCGAAAGCCATCTGGAAGCCGGCGCGAGCAGCGGTGATCGCCATCTGACCGACAGCTCGGAGCAGGGCGGTTATGTCCTCGAAGGCGAGCTGACCTTATGGCTGGGCAACGACGAAGAACCGATCACGCTGAAGGCCGGCGACAGCTTCCAGTTCGACAGCCATACCCGCTGCCGCTACGGCAACCTCTCCGAGCAGCTGGCCCGCGTGCTCTGGGTCTACACCTGATCACAACAAAGGATGAACACGATGGACGCTGTCTGCGCTGACCTGCTCGCCGAAGTGCGTGCCTTTCGCCAACGCTACCCCGAGGTGCGTTATGTCGATCTGATTTGCCTGGACATTCCCGGGCACTTCTATGGCAAGCGTTATCCAATCGACATGCTCGAAAAAGTCGCCGCCGGCAGCGTACTGAAGCTGCCGCAGAATTGCGTACTGTTGGGCGTGCAGGGTGGTTTGTTCCCGATTGGCGATTACTGCTTCAACGACGGCGATCCGGATGCGGTGCGCCGTCTGGTGCCGGGCACACTGAAACCGGTGACATGGGAAGCGCAGCCGCTGGGGCAGATGCTGATCACTTCCGACGACACTGAAAAGCCGATCGAATTCGAACCCCGTGAAGTGCTCGCACAGGTGCTTAAGCGCCTGGCGCGCAAAGGCATTCACCCGGTGGTGGCCTTTGAGCTGGAGTTCTACCTGTTCGATAAAAAGCTGCGCGACGGTCTGCCACAATTCCCCCGCGACGACCTGACCGACGACGCCGATGATCAACCGAACCTGCACATCGAGCGGCTCTCACGCTTCGCGCCGGTGTTGGATGAAATGGTCGAAGCGACGCGGGCGCAGGGCATCGACGCCACGGTGATTACCGCTGAACTCGGCCCTGGACAGTTTGAAATCAATTTCGGCCATCTCGACGACGGTTTGCGTGCGGCGGATTGGGCGGCGTTATTCTGCCGCAGCACTCGAGGTGTGGCGCTCAAGCATGGTTATCGCGCCAGTTTCATGGCCAAGCCGTACTTGCAGCATCCGGGCAGCGGCATGCATGTGCATGTCAGTTTGTACGACGCAGTCGGCAATAATCTGTTGGCGGCCAATGAGCAGCAGCCGCTACGCCATGCAGTCGCGGGGTGTCTGGAATTGCTGCCGCACAGCATGCCGATCTTCGCGCCGAACCAGAACTCAATGCGCCGATTGGGCGGCACGGTGAACACCGCGACCAAAGCCAGTTGGGGTTTTGAGGATCGTGATGCGTGTTTGCGGATTCCGGAATCGGACGCAAAGAACCTGCGGGTTGAATATCGCTTGGCGGGGGCGGATGCCAATCCGTATCTGGTGCTGGCGGCGATTCTGGTGGGGCTTGAACACGGGCTGGAATCGGCTAAAGAACCGATCACACCGCTGAATGAAGACCGCAACAGCGGGATCGATTTTCCCAAGGAAATGTTAGAAGCCGTGCGTGCGATGCAGCATCAGCCGCAGTTGCGTGAGGGCTTGGGCGCAGAGTTTGTGGATGTATATTGCGAGAATAAACGCCAGGATCATTTGGCATTCATGCAGGAGATCAGTGCGCGGGAGTACCGGTGGTATTTGTGACACCTGCAAAGCAGTCAGCCTTGAAGGGGGCAGGTGCCGAGACTCCACTATACTGCCCCGCGACATCATGGAAGCTTCGTAACAGGGACGGCGATATCTATCATGAACTACAGACGACTGGGACGCTCGGGACTCAAGGTTTCCGCGATTGCGATGGGAACCGCACAATGCAACTGGTGGGTCGACGAGCCTACCTCACGCCGCTTGTTCGATGCCTATGTCGAAGCGGGCGGTAACCTGATCGACACCGCGGATGTCTACCCGGTTCTGGGCGACGGTGTCGGTGGCAAGGCTTCCGAGGCGTTCGTCGGACGCTGGTTGAAAACCACGGCCAGGCGTAATGAGGTATTGCTGGCAACGAAGGTGTCCGGGCGCATGGGGCCTGGGCCGAATGACGAGGGGCTTTCCTGGCGGCACATCGTCAAGGCTGTGGAGGGTTCGCTGGAGCGATTGCAAGTCGACTGCATCGATTTGTATCAGGCCCATGATGACTACGATGATATTCCGGTCGAAGAAACCCTGCGCGCCTTCGAACATCTGGTGCAGCGGGGCATGGTGCGTTACGTCGGTTGCTCCAACTTCAAGGCCTGGCGCCTGATGAAATCACTGGCGATCAGCGAGCGCAACGCACTGGTCGGCTACGTCAGTGTTCAAGAACGCTACAACCTGCTCGAACGGTGTCGTGTCGAATCCGAACTGCAGCCATTGTGCGTGGAAGAGGGCGTCGGACTCTTGCCGTATAACCCGCTCGCCAAGGGCTTTTTGTCTGGCCTGTACCACCCGCAGGCAGGATTGCCGGATTCTCCGCGCGCGCCGGGTGTACAGAGAGATTACTTCAACGAGCGCAACTGGCAGATCCTTGAATCACTGCGTCGGATTGCACGGGACTGCGACAGCACCTGTACGCAAGTCGCACTTGCCTGGTTGCTGGCGCAACCTGCGGTGGTGGCACCCGTGGTGGGGGCCAGTACTGTCGAGCAATTGCGCGAGATCATGGCGGCGCCACAACTGCACCTGCCGGCCGCCGATGTCAGTCATCTCAATCAGATCAGCCAGCCGCCGGTTCAATAGCCATCAAGCACTGCTTGCCGGCCGTCCGGTGCGCAAGCCCAGTCTGACTTGCCGCAGGTAATCCTGGCGATTGTAAGGGTTGGCCAAGGTGCGCTCCCGGCGAGGCGCAGTGCCCGTGACTGGCGTATACGTGGCCAATTGGCTTTCCATAAAACCAAGGCCGCTGGTGACATCGGGTATCTGGTGCTGCAACTTGTAGATTCGCGTGGTGACGATCGAGCCTTCGATCCGCGCGGTCTCTGCGTCCAGCGTGGTGCCATGGATTGTGGCCCCGGCCTTGGCCAGCAAACCATGCACCGCGCTGCTCAAGGCCGCCGGCACTTCGATGCTGAACTGGCTGCGCGGCTCGCAGACCGCGGTGCCGGCGCGGCTGATCGCTGCAGCCAGTACCAGCGGTGTGAGGTGTCGAAAATCAGCCGCAGTGCTTGAGGGCGATGCATAGTCGACGGTGGTCAATATCACCTCGCAATCGTGAACCATCCAGCCGCACGGGCCTTCCTTGAGACTCTCGAAGACCGATTCTTCAATCGCTTTGTAGAAGCTCGTCGGCATCAGCCCGGCATGGGCTTGACGAATGAATGTGAGCCCCGATCCTGCCGTCCCTGGACTGACACGAATACCGACGGTGGCGAGAAACGGGTTGTCGGGTTCATCGATTGATTCCTGGGCCTGACCAGACGCTTGCAAGGTTTCAACGCAGATCGCCGAGCTTTCCTCGAAGACCGCCTCGATGGCGTACTCCTCTTGCAGCGTGGCCTGGATGATTTCCTTTTGCACCTCGCCGTACAGCGAAACGAACATTAGCCCCGCCGGGTTTCGGCGCAAATCGATCAGTGGATCCTGTTCGGCCAGCAGGCTCAATGCTTCCCAGAGGGCTTTGGTCTGCGCTGGCAAAGCGGCTGAAACATGGGTTTCGATCGCCGGCGGGGTAAAGGTACGCGCGGCTGTGTTGCGTTCTCTGCACGCGCCGATCCGATCGCCGATGCGCACGCCTTCAAGCCCGGTGACGCAAGCGATCTGGCCTGCGCGGGCAAGCGTTGCCGGTTGCAGACCGCCGCTTTCGGAGACCTGAATGGCGGTGATCCGGCTGGTGCCTTGCGGCGTCTCGATCGATTGGCGTACGTGCAGCGTGCCGGCCTGGACACAGACATGAAAACGCCGGTGCCCACCCCAGCCCCGGTCGATCTTGAATACCGAGGCAAGCACAGGTGCCTCGGCATCGTGACATCTGGCCGGGGCCAACCGCGTGAGCGTCTCGATCATCTGTGCGACGCCAACACCGGTAATGGCGGACCCGGCAAACACCGGATTGACCAGGCCTCTGCCCAGTTGCTCGCGCACCACTTGTTCAAGGCGCGAACCGTCGATTGTTTGCGCCGCCGTCACGTAGTCGTGCAACAACGTCTCATCGTGTTCGCACAGCACGTCCAGCCACTGTGACGTGACCTCGGCTGACGCCTGATCAATGCGTTCGACCGTGGCCTGTGCCGTGCCGGCGTCTCGCACAGTGCACAAGGCCAACGGGTGACTCTTGAGCTGAGCCTGGAGAGCCTCCAGGGTGCGCAGGAAATCGGCGCCTTTACGATCAACCTTGTTGATGAAGAAAACATGAGGTATCGCCATTCGTTGCAGGGCGTTGACCAGTACCCGGGTTTGCGCCTGAACCCCCTCGACGGCCGACACCACGACGACGGCGAGGTCGAGCAAGGCGAGCGTACGCTCCACCTCGGCAATGAAATCCGGGTGCCCGGGGGTGTCCAGCAGATTGATCAGCAGGTGGTTGAGCTCGAACGAGGCCACGGCGGATTTGATCGTGATGCCACGCTCCCGTTCCAGCAGCAGGCTGTCGGTGCAGGTGTTGCCCGAATCCACACTGCCCAGGCGCAAACGCGCACCGGCATCGAACAGGATCCGTTCGGTAAGGCTGGTCTTGCCGGCATCGACGTGCGCGAGGATTCCCAGATTAAGGGACTTCATGGTTGATCGCTCCTGATCATACGGCTGACGAGGCGGGTGTCGGCCGGTCGAACTCCATTCGAATGCGCTGTCCCACGGCGGATACATCCAGTTACCACCGGTGACGGTTGTTTAAACTAGTTGAGGTTTGTAGGTGCGTCAATTCACCACGGACTGTTGCAATTTGTTTCTGCTGTACCTTTTAACGCTGAAGGTGCCGAAATTGCGAGGCGCGACGGCGGGTAACTTTCTGTGCACCGTCGCGCATCGCAAAAAACATGATCGGGTTATTTTTCATTTAAACCATTGATACACGTCGAAAAGCGCCAACGGAACTAACTAGAAGGTTCGTTTGGCCCTGGCGCGTGCCTTTCACGAACTTTCTTGACGTATCTTCGGATGACAGCTAAATCTTACGTCGCTGCAATTTGCAGCAAACTTTAAATCACATGGAGACAGTGAAATGATCAAATATCAAAGCGTACAAAATCGGATGCTGTCGGCGCTGTTCATCCTCTGAGAAGCAGTAACTTCCATTTCGGCCGCATTGAAAGATTCGGTCGTGAACGAAGTAACGGAATCGCATGGATATGCCATGCATACTTTTAAAAAGGAGCTTCAACATGATTAAGTTCAATAGCGTACAGAACCGAATCCTTTCGGCACTGTTCATCCTCTGATTGTCCGCTGTACACAAGATACCGGTGTCTTGTGAGGTACGGCCGAAGCATTGTTTCGGCCGTATTTAATCTCGACAGCGCAGTTTCTACATGTCATTAGGGAAAGTGATATGCACAGCAAATTGGACGATGCTTTTTCGCGCGCCGTGTTTTTCTATGATGACTCAGGCGCCCATCCGACGAATTGGTCGCGCTCCGTGTGTGCGGGGCTGGCGGAGCAGAACTTCGATGAGGTGCCTTACCGGGTGCCTCAACTGCTTGAGCCCTCAACGCTGATTGAAGTGGCGCAGCGCCACGCAATCGGTGTCGACGAACTGGAGTTTTTTTCTTACCCGATGGATGGCCCGGTGACCAAGGTCAAGTGGTTGGCCGACATGCTGGAATGGGCCCCGCCGGTGCAGAAATTGAGCCTTGCACAGTGTCTGGCCGCCAGTTGCAGGTACCGTTACGCCAATCAGGTATTGACCAAAATACCTTACGAGGCACTGTTTCCCGACCAGCGTGTGACATTTCATCTGACCCGGTTTGCCATTCAGAACCGTCTTGAAATGACCACTTCGCATCAGCAAGACTTCACTGCGCTCAAGGCATTGCTACAGGCTCAACGTATGCCACCGTCCAGGGTTCTGGACGTTTGCTCGCAGGCGATTGTCTGGAAACTGAAAGGCGATTCCATCGATGATGAATTGAATAAATGGTTCATCGACGCTGGCGAAAAGGCCGCCCGGCAGATTGCTTCGAGCGACGCGCCGGTGGATCTGGTTTCGCTGTCATCGTTCTATCGCGGACTGGCCATGGTGCCGGCAGCCCGGGGCGATGTGGCAACCACGCGACAATACATGCTGCTGGCCGAAGAATATGCCAATGCGGTCATCCGTGGAGAAAAAGGCGCGAGTATTCCGGCAAGGGAAGCGCGCAAGACTGTTTACGAATCCAAGCTCAAGGAAATGCTCTATGTCGCCCGCGACATCGAGAGCGCACGCCAGGTGGCCGACGAGTTGATCGCCTACGATCCTCACTGGAGCATTTCCTATCACGAGGCTGCCGAAATCGAAGTCAAGGATCAGCAGTGGCAGCGTGCGTTGCAACGTTATCAGCAAGCTTACGATATCGGTTTTCCACGCGTGACGTATTCGCAGTACATGATCGGTGCCTGTCATCAGCAAATGGGTAACTTCGATCAGGCACTGGCGGCATTCAAAGACACCTTGTCGCTGGACACGACCAATATATCCGCAGGCGTCGCCGGTTATGAGGTCGCCTTACAGCACCTTCCAGAACAATTACCTTTCTTCAGGTCCTGCATCGACCGTTGGCAAGCTGACGGTATATTGCCCGACGAATATCGAGGGTTAGTCCAATGAGCGCTGCACTCGACAAGATCAAGATAGTTGCTGTGGATCATATTCAACTGGACGTCGCCGACATTGAAGAGAGTCGCGATTTTTATGCGCGCGTGTTTGGCTTCGAAGTCAAGGAAGTGGGCATTCGCGCATTTACCCGCTGGATGACGATCGGTGCCAATGAAACACTTTACTTATGCATGCATGAATATGCAGAAGGCCGCGGCGTAAAAAACGACGGACTGGAAATTACCCACTTCGGGATTTTAGTAGAAGACTTCGATCGGGTGCTGACGCAACTTCGCGATCACGGCGTAAAGTTGCTGCCGGACTATGAAGTTCAATACCATTCTTCACGTTCCGTTTATTTTATTGATCCTAACGGTTACAAAGTCGAAATCTCCGAGAAGTACGGCGGCGGTATCGAAAGTGCCAGGCACACCTCATGCTGAACGGACCCGGAACGGCATATGCGCAGCACCTGCAAAGCACTTGGTACAAAAACAACCAGGCGCTGCGCAGCCACAGACCCTGGCGCGAAACCTCGCACAAGAACTGGCAGGCTCCTCCTGCTTTTCAACGCACGGTTTCCTGCGACGAGAGGGTATGGAGCATTCCCGGCAGGATCGCTGATGACCGGATTCTATTCGGCTGCTGGGACAACAGCTTGCAGTGCGTACGCTTGAGTGACGGCGAGCCGCAGTGGCGGTTTGCGACTCAGGGACCGGTCTATAGCTCGCCCGCCGTGTCGGCGGACGGCAGTTTCGTCGTGGGCTGCGAGGACCATCTGCTACGTCGCATAACCTGTGACGGCGAATGCCTGTGGACGTTTCAGGCGCAAGGGCCGTTTCACGCCAGCCCGACCATCGACTCCGCCAGACATATCGTCTACGCCGGCAGCTACGACCATACGCTCTACGCCGTCGACCACGTTTCGGGCACGTTGCTGTGGAAGCAGTCCTTCGACGAGCAGGTTGAGGATGACCTCTATAGCTCGCCGGCACTGGACGGGAACGGCAATGTCATCGTCGGCACAGACAATGTGCTGATGTGCTTCAGCCCCGAAGGCGAGGAGCGCTGGAGAATTACCGAAACCAGCCGGTTTGAAGGCACTGCTGCGATCGATCACGCCTCGGGGCGCGGGATCATCGGCACCGAAGTCGACGGCAAGATCATTGTCTTCGATGCTGCCGACGGTACGGTGCTGCGGCAATTTCACACCGACGGTTTCGTGGTCTCGTGTCCGAGTCTGTCACCGGAAGGTGTGGCGTACGTCGGCAGCAATGACGGTCACGTGTACGGCATTGATCTGCACAGCCTGAAAATGTTGTGGCGGGTCAATCTCGCCTGCGAGTTCCGCTACACACCCTTTACCGTGCTGCCAAGCGGCGACGCGTTGTTCGTCGGCACCGACGAGCGTTTGCACTGCCTGGCGCAACATAGCGGACAAACCTTGTGGCAACTGGAGCACGACACGGGATTTCATTCCTCTCCGTTGCTCACTGATGATGGGCACCTGGTGATTGGCTCGCACCGTAACGCTGTGCATTTTTATCAATGGATCCGCTAGCGTGGATCGAACCCCGGCAGTAAACAGGAGTGGTGGATGAGTCACGAACTGCAAGTCGAGACGCTCTTCGACGAATGGGCCATCGAGGATGGCGCGGTGGACATGGCGCGCGAGCATTGGGCACGGGTCGAGCCGGTATTGTCCGCGCTTGAATCGTCTACAGGTCGCTACCTGGAGATCGGTCCGGGCAACGGATATGCCCTGGAGTATATGGCTCGCTCGAAGTTTGCCAACGGCTATTGCCGGGCTGTGGAGCTCAGTCAGGAAATGGCGCGCATGTGCAGAACCAGAGTCGAGGATTGCAACAATGTCGACATCGATGTCGAGAGTTTCATGAACTGGCGCCCACCGGCGGGCATGCAGTTTGAGCTGATTTTTTCCATGGAGGTGTTCTATTACTTCGAAGACGTCACCGCCGCTATCGAAAAAGCCGCCGGCCTGCTGGCGCCCGGTGGCGAGCTGATTGTCATGGTGGACTATTACGAAGAAAGCGAAGAGTCGCAGGGATGGGAGCAAGAGCTGGAGGTCAAGCTGACACGCTGGTCACGAAGCCGATTCCTCGAAGCTTTCGAAGCGGCTGGCCTGCAAGCCGTCAGCCAGGAGGAAAAACGTGGTGGTGTGCACGAGCATGGCGTAACGCTCTGCACCCGAGGCACAAAAGCCTCGACAGGCGTAGCTGCGTGACGCAGCGCAAAAAACCATTGCGGCAGTCGCCAGGTGTAGCGGGTGAGCGATGTGCTTTGCGGGGAAGGCGCCGGTGATTTCCCATCTGGATCACGTCGTCTACCCCGTGTCGCAAGGCCTGTTCGATGAGGTCATCGGTCAGTTCACCCGCGCAGGCTTCATGGCGCATACGCGACAAGTGCGTCACGATGATGGCCGCGTCAGCGCATTCTTCCGGTTGAGCGGCGGGTATCTGGAGTTCTGCACGGGCAATGCGCCGGGGAGCGATCGAGGCTGTTCAATCTGGCTGTGTTCAACGGATCTGATGGCACATCTGGCGTGCCTTTTGCCCTCGCAGCGCGCAGCCCTGGCCCTGTCGGCCAAGGCTCCGGCGGGCGAGACGGCGCCGGCCTGGCTGATCGCCGACTTACCCGCCGGTGATACGGGCGATGTCAGTGTGTCGCTCATCGAGTACGTGCGCGGCATCGGTGGCGACCTTGCCACTCAAGTCTCGGATAACGGTTTGTTTGCGCTCGGCGGAGTGTCATTGCTCTGTGCCCGGCCGAAGCAGGAACAACACCATTACTTCACACACCTGGATGACCGGGTCAGCATCGCAATGGAGCCGGGACGCTTGATGATCGGTCAGCAGCGTCTGGCCTTTCTTGAGCGTCAGGCGTTACCCGGCAACGCGTCGACCGCTCTGATGGCGGCGCCGTGTCTGGTGCACCTGATCACGGTCGACGTCGATCGGACGAAGGCGTTGCTGCAGGCGGCCGGTTTCAAACTGCAAGAAGTACTCGGCCTCGGCCTGTTGGCCCGATCGAGTCTGGCGCCAGCGGTTTGCCTGGTGATCGACGACGGTTTGTCTGTGCAAGCCCATCACGATCAACTGCTGGCTCGCCGTGGCTGAGTACGCCAACATACAGGGATCGCCACCGTTACATGCTGGCGTGTTGACTGAAGTGAAGGATGCGGGATTTCAAGGATAGGTATGTCAAAAGCAATCGAGCTGTGTGGTATCAGCAAGGTTTACGAGGTTTACCGGGCCCGTGACGACCAGTCGCGCAGCCTGTTGCGTTACTTTCGTCGCGAGAAGACGTACGTGCCGGCTGTTACGGATGTTTCCTTCTCGATAGACGCGGGTGAAGTGGTTGGTTTTCTCGGCGGTAATGGCGCGGGCAAGACCACCACGCTGAAAATGCTCTCGGGTATCGTGCGACCGAGCGGCGGCCATCTTTCGGTATTGGGCCATGACCCGTTCAAGCGGCGCGCGGAGTTCCTCAAGTCAATCGCCCTGGTGATGGGGCAAAAGCAGCAACTGACATGGGATCTGCCGGCGCTGGAGTCCTTCCATCTTCATGGTGCGCTGTACGATATTGCGCCTGTCGAATGCAGGCGCCGGATCGATGAGCTGTGCCAGTTGCTGTCGGCCGGTGACATCATTCGGCGTCCAGTCAGGAAGCTGTCGCTGGGCGAGCGGATGAAATGCGAGCTCATCCTGTCACTGCTGCATCGCCCGAGTATCCTGTTTCTCGACGAGCCGACCATCGGCCTCGATCTGGAGATGCAGGTCGCCATCCGCAAATTCCTCCTTGAGTACAATCGCGAGTCCGGCGCCACGATTATTCTCACCTCACATTACATGGCGGACATCGAGGCATTGGCCAACCGCGTCATTGTGCTGGACCAGGGACGCGTGGTGTTCGATGGCGCACGTCAGGCACTGGTCAAGGCGCACGTCAATGAACGCCAGGTCAGCCTGCGCTTTTCCTCGCAAGTGGGCAGTGACGAACTGAGCGTTTACGGCACTCTGCTCAGCCTGGACAGTGATAGTGCCGAGTTGTTGGTGCCTGAAGAGCAATTCGCCGACACCGTGGGGCAACTGCTGGCGAACTTTCCGGTGACAGACATCTCGATCCAGACGCCCTCCCTGGAGCAGGCGTTTCCGCGCCTGCTGCTGCCAAAGGAGCACGCGTAATGGTTGCGCTGGCTTCGTGGCCCGGCATTGCCGGACGCCTGCTGCGCACAAGCGTGCTGGTGACCGTGGTCTACCGGGCGCAGTTGTTTGTCTGGTTGATCAGCGGCGTCGCACCGTTGTTCATGATGATGATCTGGTGGGAGCTGTCACGGGACAAGGTCATCGGCGGTTATGCGCCCAGTGATTTCGTGGCGTATTTCCTCGGCATCTATCTGGTCAGACAGCTGACTGCCGTATGGGTCATCTTCGTTCTGAACGACGAAATCCGCCAAGGCACGCTGTCCGGTCGACTGCTGAAACCGGTCGCACCTTTCTGGTTTCACGTGGCAGAGCATTTGGGGCAGATGGTGGTGCGCGCACCGATCGTCATCACCGTGTTCTGTGTCGGCGCCTCGTTGTTTGCCATCGACCTGGCAGTTGTCGCCTGGCGATTACCGTTGTTCCTCGTCTCGCTGGTGCTGGCCTGGATCATTATTTTCCATATCTATTACTGCGTCGGCCTGCTTGCGTTCTGGATGGCCAATTCGCTGGCGCTGGATGCAATGGTCTGGTCGATGTACACGGTGCTGGGCGGCATGCTGATTCCGGTTGACCTGTTTCCCGAAGCGACCCGTCATCTGGTGGCGCTGCTGCCGTTTTCCGCCTCACTGGATTTTCCGGTCAAGGTGCTGATCGGCAAGGCCGCCGACGGCGATCTGCTGCAGGGGTTTGCGGTGCAACTGTTCTGGGTGGTGCTGCTGGTGGGGCTGCGTCGGGGGCTGTGGCGCCAAGGGTTGAAGCGTTTTTCGGGGGCCGGCATATGAACCTGCGACCGTTGAAAGTGCTGCTGGCGCTGATCAGGCATTCGATGCTTGCGGAACTGGAGTTTCGTATCAATGCCGTCACCAATGCCCTGAACACGGTGGTCGGGATGCTCCTGGCGCTGTACTTCCTTGATGCCATGTTCAGCGAAGTCGGAAGTCTGGGCGGCTGGAACCTGCATCAGGTACTGGCGCTGTTCGGCGTGGCTCTGGTGCTGGAAGGTTTGCTTGAGGTCTGGCTGTTTCCGAGCCTGCATGCGCTGTCGGAGCAAGTGCGCACCGGGGATCTGGACTACATGCTGGTGCGCCCGGTCGACAGCCAGTTTCTGGTGTCATGCTCGAAAATCAGCCTTTGGGAACTGCCCCGCGTATTGATCGGGCTCGCGGTCGTTGTGTATGCGATGCACAGCGAAGGTGCGCTAGGGCTGGGCAATCTCGCGGCGTTTCTGGGGTTGATGGCGGCAGGGGTGGCGATTTTCTACTCGTTGTTCCTGATTACCTGCACCTTGTCGATCTGGTTTGTGAAGATCGGTGATGTCTGGATCATCAGCTACACGCTCATGGAGATCGCGCGGTTTCCGGTCACGGCGTTTCCGCAGACGATCCGCATGGTCCTGACGTTTCTGGTCCCGGTGTATTTCGTTTCCAATGTCCCGGTTGCGGCGGCGATGGGCATGGTCGGCTGGCAGGAAGTCATGGGCGCGCTGCTTTTTGCCGTCGCGTTTGTTTGTCTGTCACGGGTGTTCTGGCTGTTTGCGCTGCGCTCTTACAGCAGTGCCAGCAGCTAGCGCTTGAGAAACCGCGCAACTGGATGCGCGGCAATGAGGATCGTCTACACAGGGAAGTCTTCGATGAGTCGTTATTCCGGGCCTGTTTTCGACGCGCACGTGCATACCGAATTTGCGCGAACGGACAGTCTGCAAGCATTCAAGGCGCTGCAAGCGCGCTTCGACATCCGCGCATCCGTAACGGATTCGCATAACCCCGGTTGCGATGCCGGGCAGTTGCAGGCGCTGGGCGTGGCCAGGTGTGCGGTCATCGCTCAGCCTGAGTGGTCGCCAGCGTCGCTGGCGCAGGGACTGGCGCGCGGTATCTATGGGGCCATCAAAATCAATCTGGGATTTATGCATGTGCATGCTGACGATCCCAGGCTCATGCCGCTGTACGCTCTGGCGCGTGAGTTTGATGTTCCTGTGCTGTTCCACAGTGGCGACACAGGCTGGCATCGCTCCAAGCTCAAGTACGCCCACCCACTCAGCCTGGACGAGGTCATCGTGGACCACCCGGACGTGAACTTCGTTCTGGTTCACAGCGGTAACCCGTGGTTTACCGATGCCGCTGTGCTGGCGGCGAAAAACCACAATGTCTGGCTCGAACTCAGTTCGATCATCGAAGGATCGCTAAGCGACGTTTCGCAAGCCACGCTTGGCCGATTGATGGTCGAACCGATCCGCTGGATGCTCGATTACACCGGCAAACCGGAGCGGTTCCTCTTTGGATCGGGCTGGCCCAGCGTCGACTACCCTGGCTACGTGGCCGCGTGCGCCAGTGCCATCGACGAGCAGTATCACCGGCAAGTGTTCTTTGACAACGCCGCACGACTGTTCAAGTGGACGGAGGAAGAGGAGCCGACATGCGACGAGCGCTCCTGAAAAAAACCAGGCAAAAAAACTCTCGTGCCCCGGTGTTTCGCGGTTACCTGAAAAACAAGCTGCATGCGGCAGCGCTCGCCGACACCTGTCGAACCCTGGCCGGTGCCCGGTTTGCCGGGCGCGGGGCAGGGGAGCCCGGTGCGTGGCGAGCCTCCCTGTGGATTGCGCGAAAAGTACGGGCGCAGGGGTTGACGCCCTGGCAGGGCCGCCGGGGCCTGTTCCAGTCAGTACCTCTCGGTTGCGCCACGGCGCGATCCGGCGCCGAAAGTTGTCGGACGATTATTCAGGGTGATACCCGCTACGACCTCGAACAGGACGATGAACTGCTGATTCGCTCACAGCAAACCAGGGTTTGGCTCGACCACGCGCCTTTGGTCTTTGTCGGCTATGGCATTGTCGCTGCGCAGTTCGACTGGGACGATTACGCCGGACTGGATGTCGTCGGCAAAGTGGTCGTGGTGTTACCCAATGATCCTGGACGCAACAGCCCGGGAGGCGAACTGTTCCTCGGCCAGCGCATGAGTTACTACGGGCGCTGGGAATACAAGTACGAGGAAGCGGCCCGCCAGGGTGCGGCGGGCGTCATTATCGTCCACACCGATGAACTGTTCGGCAGCGCGTTTCACCTTGTGCAGGACGAAATGCGCCGGCCGTTTCGCTTTCTTCCGCACGCTGTGCGCAGTCGGCTGGATTTCGAAGGGTTCTGCAGTGAACGGTTTGCCCGGCGATTGTTAGCCGACGGCGGTGTTGACCTTGATGCATTCATCGCTGCCCCCAGGCCAATGGCGGGACGCCCGTGCCGGCTCGATGCACACCTGCAACTGCGGCTCGATTGCGACATTGTCATTCGGCATTGCCGGAATGTGCTGGCGATGAAAAAGGGCCGACTGTTTCCCCGCCAGTGTGTCCTGTTCTGCGCGCACCTGGATCACCTCGGCAAAACCGCCGACGGCAGAGGCTATTACCCCGGCGCTGTCGATAACGCGATCGGTGTGGCGGTCTTGCTTGAGCTGGCCAGGCGTCTGGCCGCCACGGCGCCGCTGCGGCGCACGGTGCTCTTTGCCTGGACGTCTGCCGAGGAGGTCGGCATGCACGGTTCCGCACGGGTCGCACAGTTGATCCGCGAGACGGGGCTGGATGTGGTGGCGGCGCTCAATGTCGATGGTTTCGTACCGATTGGCAGAACCCGTGACCTGTTTCTGGTGGACGGCGATCAGTCCGATTTGCCCGAAGTGTTTGTCAGCGCTGCCCACACCCTCGGGCGCAAAATCAGCCTCGATGAAGAGCCTTCGGCGGGATATTTTTTTCGCTCCGATCAGGCAAGTTTCGCCAAAATTGATATCCCCACGGTGCAGGTGAGCACTGGCGACGATTTGCTCAAAGGAGGCATCGAGGAAGGCATGAAGCGGCATGATTTCTATGACTCGAACACCTACCACCGCACATCCGATACGTTCAACCGCTACTGGGATTTCGCCAGCCTCATCGCCGACGTCGACGTCCTTGAAGAAACCCTGCATCTGCTCGGCGACTCGTCACTGCGTCCGGCGCTGCGGGGGCGTTAACGGCCGGGCTATCGACCTTGTAGGCAATGATGGCAATATGTCACCTCTTGGAGAGGTAGCGTCCGGCGCGAAGCGAAGCCGGATGTCATGCGTATAGGGACGAGGAATATGGCTTCGATTCAGATGGATGGTGAGGACAAAACCGCAAAGATCAGCGACTGGGCGATTCGCTGGAGCGACAAAGACGCATTGCTGGAGCTGACCTGTCACTACCCCTCCAGGAAAAAATACACCCGCCCGCTCAGTGATTGCCTGGTTTCGCCCACCCGCGAGTTGAGCAATGCCTTGCTGCACCAGCGCGGCAGCACCAAGCCCATCGCCAGCGCTACGATTTACGGTGAGCGCTATGCCGTTGTGCACTACCCGGACAGTAAAAAGCCCTATGTCTACAAGATGGACGGCATCGGCTTTTCCGCTCCGACACCGATGAAGGACACGCCGGTCTTCCGCTATCTCACTACCGTGGCGAACGCGCGACAGCATCACGCCAAGTCGCAGAATGATCGTGAAATTGCCGACAATGTGGTGCGCCAGCTCGAAAAACTGCCGGCCATCGCTGGCACAGCCTTGCAAGCCTACTGTACCGGGCGCAACGGCACTCTGGCGCCGGGGCAGGGGCTCATCTATCCATTCGGGCTGAACGAGAGTCAGCTTCAGGCCGTCGAGCGGGCGTTCAGCGCGCAAGTCAGCGTAATCGAAGGCCCGCCAGGGACCGGCAAGACCCAGACAATCCTCAACGTCCTCGCCAATATTCTGCTACGTGGGCAGACGGTCGCGGTGTTGTCCAACAACAATGCTGCTGTGGAAAACGTCTACGAAAAACTGGAGAAATACGGCCTGGGCCACTTGGTCGCGAAGCTTGGCAACCAGGACAAACGCAAGGCCTTCTTCTCCGACCTGCCTGCGTGGCCGTCAAGTGTGCCGGAGCCGGCACTTTCCCTGGATGAGATCCAGGCCTTGCTGGCCCGCTTGAAACAGCATCTCCAAAACCACAACAGGGCGGCGCAACTGCAAATCGAGCTGGACGAGTTGGTCATCGAGCGACGCTACCTGCAGCAGTGGCAGGCAGAAAGCGCTGTGCCGGTCACAGCCTCGCTCGACAAGTACGGCCTGACACCGCGCAAGACGGCGGACCTCATGGCCTACCTGGCTTACCTCGGCGAGCAGCGCATTCATCTCAAAGACCGTATCGAGCTACTGTTCAAATTCAGGATCTTTCGCACCAGGCCATTTGCCGACGGCGAGGCGCGGATCGCCGTTTTCCATGCACTGCAAATGCATTATTACGACCAGTCGCTGCGGGACAAAGAAGCGCAGCTGCGCGAGTGTCGCGAAGCATTGGCACGCGCGAATTTCACGGCGCTGCTCAACGAACTCACAACCGCTTCGATGCAGCATCTCAAGCGCCATATGCAACTTCAGGTAATGCCGTCGGACAGCTTTGATGTCAAAACCTACCGTGAGCGTTTCGATGCCTTTATGCAGCGCTTCCCAATCCTGGGCAGCGGCACGCACTCCATCGTCAATTCGATCGCGCCGGGAGCGGTCCTCGACTACGTGATCATCGACGAAGCCTCTTTGCAGGACATCGTGCCGGGTATCTTGCCGCTGGGCTGCGCCAAGAACCTGATTGTCGTGGGTGACAACCGCCAGTTGCCGCATATCCCCGTGAAACTTGGGCTTCAACCGCCCGCCGAGGCCTACGATTGCGAGCGCTACAGCTTGCTGGATTCATGCATTGCCGTGTTCCAGGACGCGCTGCCCAGAACCCTGCTGAAAGAACATTACCGCTGCCACCCCAGGATCATCCAGTTCTGCAACCAGCAGTTCTACGACAACGCACTGGTGCCGATGACCGAGGACAACGGCGAAGAACCCCTGCGCCTGGTGGTGACCGCCAAGGGCAACCACGCCAGGCAGAACACCAACCTTCGGGAACTGGACTCCCTGTTGAAGGTGCTTGAGGAGGAGGGGCAACCCGTCGGAATAGACGGCGAAGGCCGCGGTTACATTGCCCCGTACAGGGCACAAGTCAACCTGTCCGGCACGCACTTGCCGGCGGATTTCGTCAAGGACACCGTGCACAAGTTTCAGGGGCGCGAATGCGACGAGATCGTGTTTTCCACGGTGCTCGACAAGAAACGCTACAACCAGGCGCGTACACGCCTGGATTTCGTCGACGACCCCCGCATGATCAACGTGGCCGTTTCGCGGGCCAAACATCGCTTCACCCTGGTGACCGGCGACGAGGTGTTCACGGACAACAATGGGCACATCGCCGCGCTGATTCGCTACATCAGTTATTACGCGCAAGACGAGCAGATCGTGCGCGCGCCCGTGGTGTCGGCATTCGACTTGCTGTACCGCGAGTACGACCAGTCTCTGGCACGCCTGGACGCCCGCTTGCGGCCCGAGGATTCACGCTACAGGTCCGAGCAGATCGTGGCACAGTTGCTGCGCGAAGCGCTGTCCGCCCCGGCGTGCCAGGCATTGAAGTACCACACACAGATCCAGCTGGATAAGCTTGCATCGCCGGTTGGCCTCAGCTGGACAGAGCCGCAGCGAGCGTTCATGCGGCGCGCCAGTTGCGATTTCGTGATCTATTTCAAAGTGGGCAAGCAACCGATAGGGGTGATCGAAGTCGATGGCGGGTATCACGACCACCCCGTACAGGCAGCTCGGGACGCCATGAAAAACGAGATTCTGGCTAGAAGTGGCATTCCCATTCTGCGGCTGCGGACCGTTGAGAGTGATATTGAGCGCAGAATTGGCGACTTTATCGGGCAGTGGGCCAGTCCTGCAGATGGCGCATAAGCACTGGGGCAGAGGCCCTCAGATACTGAGGGTCTGCCCCCAATTGATCCGGGCAAGGAACCGATTGCGCCGCTGAATGAAGATCGCAGCAGCGGGATCGAGTTCCCTAAAGAGATGTTCGAAGCCGTGCATGCAATGCAGCATCAGCCGCAACTGTGTGGCGGGTTGGGCGCGGAGTTTGTCGATGATCTCCACAGTCGTTGCGCAGAGACGCAAGGAAAGTGATGCCGAGTAACAAATCGGCCCATTGAAAGGAATCATGTATGACCACCCCTTCACCTGCTCACACCCTGAGGGCGTTGCCTGATCTTGATTACTATCACAGCCGATCGGTGCTGCTGCCTGTTGAAATAACCACTCTTGATGCCTGGAACTGCATGCGGGCCAAGCCGGGGCTGGTCATGCGACTGGCGTTTCGAACGAGGGATGCGATTTCCTCGTTAGTTGGCGTGAAGCGCATCGGCGGTTTCTCTGGCGCCCGTCGAGAGGCAATACAGGCTGGCGAAAAGCTGGATTTTTTTCTGGTCGAGCATAGTGCCCCCGACGTGCTCGTTCTGAGCGTAAGAGACCGACATCTGGATGTCATGATCTGCCTGTCGATAACAGATCATGTGTTCACAATCACATCGTCTGTCGTAACGCATAACGTCTTTGGGCGCATCTATATGTTGCCGGTGGGCGTAGTCCATAAGGTGCTGATCAATAGGGACCTCGAGCGTCTCAAGCGGAATACTGGCGCCGCCCAAATGTAGTTAACGGTGCCAGCGCCGGCACAGCTGCTGTGGGGCAGAGGCAGACGTTAACGGTGGAACGAGTAGAAGCAAGAAGATTTGGAGTGGAACCATGCAATGCACCTGCAACGGTCAAGACAACCTGGTAGATATCAGTCAGCGTTACACGGCGTTTGTCGCAGGAATGCGCTGCCTGGCAACGGGGGACTGGATCAAACTATTGCAATGTCCCGGGTGCGGGCAGTTTTGGCGAGCGGATGAGTGGGATAAATATCAAACCCTGTACGCCCGCAAACTGGACTCGCCCGAGGGCTGGGAATCAGCTGAAATGGAATCTTTGATAAAGCTACGCATCGTCGAGAATCATGGCGGTCTGGGTACATCTGCTTGTCTGGCGAAGGACTGCCAGCAACCTGTACTCAAGGGAAGAGCCTATTGCGTTGACCACTTTTATGAAACCGGAGCAAGAGCATGAACTGCTGAAACTGGCCAGTAGAGCGGGATTAAAGAACAGATCACGTTTTTCTGAATGGGGTCTTCCCTGAATTTTTCCCCAGCCACTCAACCCTTCAACGACATCGGCTTGTCCCCACCCGGCGGCAAACCAAACAGCTTCCGCACCCGATTAAGAAACGCTCCATAGGGTCGCCCCAGAGCCAGCATCATCACGGCCGCACCCAGTGTGCCGCGCACCAGACCTTCGCCCGATGCACCACTGAAGGCAATGATCGCGGCATAGATCGGCACCTGAAAACTGACCAGCGCGATGCTGTCCCATAACAACCTCGACACCCGAGCCTGACTGGCGCGCTTCATTAACCAATCGCGCCAGATACCGTAAGGTCTCGCGACCGGAATCATCAGGGCGGCTCCCAACAGGCGCGCGTGCAGAACCTGATCCCACGTCATGCCGGCAATCAAACGTTCATTGAGGATGCCGGTGGTGGTGAAAAACAGGATCAGCGCCGTGGTGTCTGCAATAAATGCAGTCCGACGCGTTGACTGTTGCAGGCGTTGCGGCACCTCAATTCTCCTTTCATGGCTTCAGCTTTCCTCAGCCAAACGCCGACACTTCATCGTGCTGTGACAGCGGCTGCACGGCGAGGTGCGGCGATTCGCCGAAGTACTCGATCAGCAGATCAGTGAGCACGCGGATCTTGCGCGCGGGATGCGGGCCCGGCGCGCGGAGGAGGTAGGCGCCGGCCGGGGGCGGTGGATGGTTGGTCATGATCGGCACGAGTGCACCCGAGGCAATGTGTTCGTGGGTGAGGCAATCGGGCAAGTAGGCGACGCCGAGGCCGGCAGCTGCGGCTGCGGCGAGGGCCGTGCCGTTGTCAGCCTTGAAGCGTCCTTGCGGGCGAACCGTGATGACCTTGTCAGCCGCCATGAATTGCCAGGCTTCGGTGCCTTGCATGAGCGCCTGATGAGCGTGCAGTTCGTCCGGGGTTTCCGGGGCGCCGTGCGCTTTGATGTAGTCGGGGCTTGCGACGAGCTTGGTGTAGACCGGGCCGATACGCCTCGCGATCAAGTTGGAGTCCTGCAGATAACCCACGCGAATGGCGCAATCATAGCCCTCGGTAATCAGGTCAACGAAGCGATCGCTGTAGCAGGTCTGCATGTGCAACTGAGGATGACGGCGAGCCATTTCCGCCAGCACCGGGGCGAAGTGTGTCGGCCCGAACGACAACGGCACTGCTACGCGCAAGCGACCGCGCAGGGCGCCGGCGGGCAGGATGGTTTCCTTGGCGATGTCGATTTCGCTGCAGACTCGGGCGGCGTAATCGCGGAACGTCGCGCCGGCCTCGGTGAGTGATGCCCCGCGCGTCGAGCGTGCCAGCAGTTGCACGCCCAGTTCTGCTTCAAGCCAGGCCAGACGGCGGCTGACGATTGATTTCGAAACCCCGAGCCGCAGCGCTGCCTGTGAAATGCCCCCGGCATCGGCCACTTCGACGAAGGTTTGCAGTTCTTCGATATCCATTCCCGCGTTCCCCTTGGCGCGACACAGTTCGCCTCGGGATGCTACTACTGCCGCGAACAGGGGAACAGCACAATGGGTTTTCCAGGCA
Organism: Pseudomonas sp. Mb7; assembly: GCF_054790525.1. Lineage (NCBI taxonomy): Bacteria > Pseudomonadati > Pseudomonadota > Gammaproteobacteria > Pseudomonadales > Pseudomonadaceae > Pseudomonas > Pseudomonas sp. Mb7. The sequence continues at coordinate 2,575,647 of NZ_CP186501.1, read as the reverse complement.
CGGCGTCACTCGCGTGCATTCTGGAACCCTTAGCCGCACGGGCTCCGGCCGTTTCACCCGCGTGCGTTACCCATACAAAAGGACCTGCAAATGGCAAGCGAACCCATCCGTAACCCGCACACCGATCAACTGCTGACGCCCGACAATTCAGCGTTGATCATCATCGACTATCAACCGGTTCAGGTGTCCTCGATCCGCTCGATGCCACGGGATGAACTGGTCTTCAATATCACCAGCGTTGCGAAGGCGGCGCTCAACTACAACCTGCCGATCATCCACTCGACCGTCAATGTCGCGACCGGCCGCAACAAACCGCCGATTCAAGAGTTGCAAGCGGTGCTCGGCCATCTGCCAACCTATGACCGCACGTCGATCAACAGTTGGGAGGACACCGGGTTCAAGCAGGCAGTCAAAGCGCTCGGGCGCAAGAAACTGATCATGACCGCGCTGTGGACCGAAGCCTGCCTGACCTTCCCGGTGCTCGACGCCATTCAGGAAGGCTATGAAGTTTACGTGCCGGTCGATGCGGTGGGCGGCACGTCGCTCGCTGCGCACGAGGCGGCGTTGCGCCGAATGGAACAGGCGGGGGCGAAGCTCATCAGCCGGGTACAGATGTACTGCGAACTGCAGCGCGACTGGGCGCGCGAGGTGACCGTGCCAGGCTTTATGGGCGTGTTCGAAAACTTCGATGGCTTCAACGCTGAAAAGGCGCTGGAGGCGGCGGGCAACAAGGCCTGATTCACGAGGTGTTGCTGAAGGTGGCGTGGGCGATAGCCGGCGCTGCCTTCATTTGGCCTGTTTCAACGCTTGAAAATAATCTGAACCGCTGTCGGAGCCGCTCGCCTAATGATTAGCTTGTGGTCAATCGCACAGGCGATGTGTCAATAACGGCACACTCCGAGAGGTGGTCAACGTGGCTAAAGACGAAAAGAAAAGCAAAGACAAAGGTGACGCTTCGAAAGCCAGCAAGGACTTGAAAGACAAAAAGTCATCACCTGAGAAGAAATCAGCGGCAGCCTCAGCGCTTTCAAAATCTTCCGACAAGAAGGACAAGAAAAAAGACGCCGAGCCGAAGAAGTCGGCGAAAAAAGCCGACAGCAAACCTGAGAAGGCCAAGGATTCGAAGAAGGCTGATAAGCCGGCCAAAAAGAAAAAGTGATCTAGAAGGCAAGAAAAAACCCGGCAATTCGAGCCGGGTTTTTTATTGTCTGCTTTTCGGGGCCTCAGAGCGCTGCTTTCATCTGCAAACCAAACACCAGTGCATTGTCGATGTCCTGCCCGGAAAACGCGCCCGGCTCGATGATGTACTGCACATTTGGGCGCAGGGTCAGCCAAGGCGTGGCCTGATAACCGTAGCCGAGTTCGATCAGTTGCTCGGCGCTGTCCAGGTTCGGCAACGCCGTGCCGTTGTTCAATGCGGCGTCCTGCAGCACGTCACGGCTGCGCGGGTTCGGCACGGCGCGTCCGTAACCCAGGGCGACGGTGTCACGCGGGCGACCTTCGAACGGTTTGTACAAAACCACCCCGGTGCCATACCACTTGCTGAACGGCGACGCCGCTTCGCTGGCCGCCGAGTATTGGCCGAAGGCATGCAGGCTGCGGCCTTCGGAAGTTGGCGAGTTCCAGACCGCCTGATCGACCAGCAGATAATGACCGCCGCGACCGGACACTTCTTTGTCGCTGCCGATGCGTTTTACGTCGGAGCTGTCGTAGTAGTAGCCGAGCTTGTATTCGCCAGGCAGCTCGCCCGCGTGTTTGTAAACCAGCTCGATCGGCACCACGGTGCCGGTGGTGTGTTTTGGCCCGAGGTGCCAGGCACGGCTGGAGTTGCCGTTGCTTTCCGGATCGACGTTGAACGCGGCCACGCGCAGTTGCCACGAGGACGACAGGTCGTATTTCACCCGCACACCGAGGCGCGCATTGGGGTAGTTGGTCCAGCCGCTGCCGCCGGACATGTTCAGCGGATGGCCGCAGAAACCGGCGTTCATGAAGTTGCACAGAATGCCGCTGTCGAGGCCGCCGAGGTCGTTGCCCATGGCCATGTAGCCGAGTTTCACATTGAGTGCTGGAGTGAACAGCGTGCGCTCGTAACTCAGTTCGGTCAGGCGCGTGTACAGGCCACCGTAGTTTTCCTGGATCGGCAGTCGGTTGCCGACGAGGTCTTCGGAGGCGCTGTTGCCGCGGCGGTCGTTGATGGTCAACTGGACCTTGCCGGCATTGTCGACGCCGTACAGTTTGCTCAGGTCGAACTGCACGCCGAGCTTGATGTTCTGCGAGTAACGCGCCGAGCGATGCAAACCACCATCGGCGTTGTAAGCCATTTCGCCGCTGTAGTCGCCAGTGAACTTGATGCCCTGTTCATCCATCTGGTGACGCAAGCCACCCCAGTCGCCGGTGAGGGTGCTGCGGGTCAACAGATCGGAATCGTTGTCGGCCAACGCGGGGAGGGCGGTGGTGCACGTCAGGCCCAGCAACAGGCCTTTGAACAGGTCGGAACGGGAAAAACCAACAGCCGATAGCATGTAAATCTTCCTGCAAAAAACATGAGCAATAGGGGGAAAGCAGCGCGGCACCCGAAGGTGCCGCGCTTTACGTGAACACCGTGGTTTACGGCAGGGCGTAAGCCATCACGTAGTCGCCGCGATCGGTCGACTGGCGGGCACCACCGGCGGTGATGACGATGTATTGCTTGCCGGTTTTCGGCGAAACATAGGTCATCGGGCCACCTTGGCTGCCGACTGGCAGACGTGCTTTCCAGACTTCTTCACCGTTGCCGCTGTTGAACGCGCGCAGGTAGAAGTCCTGGGTGCCGGCGATGAAGATCAAACCACCTTGGGTCGACAGGGTGCCGCCGAGGGTTGGCAGACCAATCTTGATCGGCAGGTGCATGCGGATGCCCAGTGGACCGGTGTCTTCAACGGTACCGACCGGAACCTGCCAGGCGACTTTCTGGGTTTTCATGTCGATCGCCGTCAGTGTGCCAAACGGTGGTGCTTGGCACGGAATGCCGGCTACCGACAGGAAGCGGTTTTTGTTCACCGCGTATGGCGTGCCTTTCAATGGCACGGCGCCCATACCCGTGTTCAGCGCTTCGCCGCCACCAGCAGCCTGGCCTTTGTTCTGCGACGGGATCATCTGAATCCACAGGCCCAGACGCATGTCGTTGACGAAGATAAAGCCGTGTACCGGGTCAGTGGAGATGCTGCCCCAGTTCATGCCGCCCAGCGAACCCGGGAAACTCAGCGATTTATCGGTGCCCGGCGCGGTGTACAGGCCGTCGTAGCGCATGCCTTTGAAATCGATACGGCAGAGCAACTGATCGTACGGAGTAGCGCCCCACATGTCCGATTCGGTGAGGTGCTGTGCGCCGATTTGCGGCATGCCCAGCGATTTCGGCTGGGTTGGCGAGTACGGTTCGTTCGGGATGTTTGCCGCTTTGACTGGTACTTCTTTAACGTCGGTCAGCGGTTTGCCGGTGGCGCGGTCGAGCACGTAGATCTGCCCGGCCTTGGTGCCGATGACCACTGCTGGTACGGTTTTGCCGTCCTTGGTGAAGTCGATCAGGCTTGGCTGCATCGGCAGGTCGAAGTCCCACAGATCGTTGTGCACGGTCTGGAACACCCAACGCTCTTCACCGCTGGTGGCGTCCAGCGCGAGGATCGAAGCGCCGTAGGTGTGATCGAGTTTGCTGCGCTCGACACCATAAATGTCGGTAGACGAGCTGCCCATCGGCAGGAACACGGTGTTGGTCGCCGGGTCGTAGGACATCGGTGCCCAGCTGTTCGGCGTGCTGCGCACATAGGTGCTGCCGTCTGCCGGCGCCTTTTTATCCTGCGGGTTGCCCGGGTCGAAGGCCCAGCGCATGGCGCCAGTCATCACGTCAAAGCCACGGATCACGCCGCCGGGCATGTCGGTCTGCACGTTGTCAGCCACGCGACCGCCAACCACCACGGTGGTGCCGGCCATCAGCGGAGCGGAAGACAACTGATAGTAGCTGTCCGGGACATCACCCAGACCGGCCTTCAGATCGACCTGGCCATTGTTGCCGAAACCCTGGCAGAACTCGCCAGTGTCAGCATCAACCGCGATCAAACGGGCATCGATGGTGTTGGTCAGCAGACGGCGCTGGCAGTTGGCGGCCGGCGCTGGTTTGGCTTCGATGATTTTCGAATTGGCTGGCTGAGCAATGGCAGCGCTGGCGTCGAAGTAGGCCATGCCACGGCAACGCTGCCAAACTTTCGACTGGGCGTTGATCGCGTTCTTCCACAGCTCTTTACCGGTGTCGGCATCAAGGGCGATCAGGTTGTTGTGCGGGGTGCAAATGAACACCTTGTTGCCAACCTGCAGCGGAGTGAGCTGGTCTTCAGCGCCATTGCCATCGCTCTCGGCGACGTCACCGGTGTGGTAGGTCCACGCGACTTTCAGTTTGTCGACGTTGGCGCGATTGATCTGATCCAGCGCGGCGAAGCGGCTGCCACCTTCGGTATTACCGTAGTGCGCCCAGTCCTTTTGCGCCTTGTCCGGCTCGACCGGGGTCAGGCCCGGGCCAGTGCCGGTGGCGGCAACGGTCGGGTGCGCGACGAACATGTTGCCAGCCGCCACGGCCACGCCGACCGCCAGCACCGCAGCCACGGCGTAAGCGCCGCGACCTGCAACACTGCCGTTGGCACGCTTGAGCAGAGGATAAACCAGCGTCACGACCAGGCCGATCACGCTGAACATGAACAGGCGCGAGAACACCGGCCAGAACACCAGCCCGGCATCGCTCACTGCCCAAATCGCTGTTCCAACCAGAAACGCGGCAAACAACCAGGCACCGGCTGGCTTGTAGCGCGCGATCAGCAGACCGGAAACGGCCATGACCAAGCCACCCACCAGGAAGTACCACGAGCCTCCCAGGCTGACCAACTTCACGCCGCCCGCAGCCAGCGCCAAGCCGAGCAGGGCGATGACGACGCCCAGCCCGACCAGAATGAATTTTGATATGCCCGAGAGGCGTTGACTCTGCTTCACGTTGAATGTCCCGTTGAAATGAGGAGGGCATTATATAGTTAGGTAACTACCTAGTTAAATCACTAATTCAGTAATAAAGCGTTGTTGGATTTTTGATAACCCGCTTGGGCCGCAAATGGCGCTCTAACAGGCTTCAGCAGAGCTTTTGAAAACCTGCAAAAGACGCCGTTTTGTCAGAAAAAATCATGGTTATGACAGCATTTCTATTTTGCTGTTTTCAGTCAGCCAACAACGTTCAACTGACGCACGGCCCTAAAACCAGCTTAGCGGGTACGCGACAAATGGGGCGGCCCCGCTCGTTACCAGTTGATGTGCGTGGTTCGACTCATACGGGCGTAGTGAGCGAAAACGGAATGCGCAGCTCTTCGACAGGCCCTGAATCGCGCCCGCACATTTCGTCGTGCACGCATTGCTGCACCAGTACGCAGGGAAAGGCCGGCACGGTCTGTAGCAAGTCCCGCAGGTGGGTGATCGAACGCAGGTGCATCGGCTTGGCCGCGTCATCCAGCAGGGTGAACTGGCCGTGATCCAGGCGGATCCGCGCCAGATAAAAACCACCTTCGAGCGACAGCAGCTCCAGTTCACGTATTTCACTGTTGGCCGCACGTTCGGTGAGGGCTTGCAGGTTCATGCTTCACTCCTTGCCTACCAGGGTAGGCGTTCTCCATCGTAGGCAAAGAAATGGCCGCTGTCGGCCGGCGTCAACTGGTCAATCAAAGTCAGTAACTGTTCAGCGGCAACGTCTGCCGGACGGGCGCTGGAGGCGCCGCGAAAAGGTTGCGACAACCCCGACACCACCGTGCCCGGGTGCAGACTGAGCAAGCGACTCTGCGGGCGCGTGCGTGCCAGTTCGATGGCGGCGGTCTTGATCAGCATGTTCAGCGCAGCCTTGGAGGCGCGGTAGGCGTACCAGCCGCCCAATCGGTTGTCGCCAATGCTCCCGACCTTGGCCGAAAGCATCGCCATCGCTCCCCGAGGATCGAGCAGTGGCAGGAAATGGCGCAACACCAATGCCGGTCCCAGCGTGTTCACTTGAAACACGGTTTGCAGCGCATCCGGATCGATTGCGCTGAAGCTTTTTTCCGGTTTGATCCCTTCGCGATGGAGCAGACCGGCCGCGTGGATGATCAGTTGATACGGCGCTTCGCCTGCCAGTTCGGTGGCGGCACTGGCAATCGTTTCGGGCCGTTCAAGGTCGAGCGCGGGGAGCGTACGGCGCCCCAGCGCACGAACGTCGGCACAGCGCGGATCCTGTTTCAGCCGTTGGCAAAAGGCTGTGCCGAGGGCGCCACTGGCGCCGATCACCAGCGCGCGATAACCGTCGCCGAGCGAGGCCAGGGTCAATGCGCGGTTCATTCGCTGACTCCGGCACCCTGGCGACGGAAGAACAATGTCACCTGTCCGACCTCTACGCCGAATTTGGACATGCTGGTGCGGTTAATCAACGTGTCCTCGTCCATCAAGTACATCCAGTCGTCCATGCTCATTTCGTAGGTCGAGTCATCGACCGGCAGGTTCAGGCGATAACGCCAGTGCAACGTGTTGCCCGCGACCTGGCCCTCGGCGACACCCACCACGTCAGCCGCGCGACCGCTCCAACGCCCCTGGCCTTCAGGCGTGAGGGTCCAGACGCGGCGTTGGCGGGTGCCGTCGCTGTACAGGAAGCGCTCGTCGAGAATCAGGTTGTTGCCCTCACGCCGGCTGACGATGTTGACCTCAAAACGCTTGGCCACCTCACCGCTGCGCTTCTGAAACATCCCCCAGGCTTTGACGGGCTGGCTGAAAAAGCGCTGCAGGTCCAAGGCCGGTTGTTGGTCGGCATAACGGGCAACATCCACGCTGCCGCAGCTTGCGACGCTGAGTGCCAGTGTCAGTGTCAGTGTCAGTAACAGCAGAAATCGGGTCATTGCCTAACTCCCTGAAACGCACGAGTGAAGAGGGTGAGATTCGAACTGTCGGCTTGTACAGTGACTGTCCTCTGTATAGCTTTATCGCCGCCCGATCAGTTGCAGAAATTCCTGCCGTGTCGTCGAACTATCCCGGAAAGCCCCCAGCATCACGGAGGAGGTCATGACCGAATTCTGCTTCTCAACGCCGCGCATCATCATGCACATGTGCCGCGCTTCAATGACCACCGCCACACCGGCGGCATCGGTGATCTGCTGAATGGCGTCGGCAATCTGCCGCGTGAGGTTTTCCTGGATCTGCAGGCGCCGCGCGAACATGTCTACCACCCGCGCGACCTTCGACAGCCCCAGGACCCGGCCGGTGGGGATGTACGCGACATGTGCCTTGCCGATAAAGGGCAGCATGTGGTGCTCGCACAAGGAATACAGCTCGATGTCGCTGACGATCACCATTTCATCGCTCTGCGACTCGAACAGGGCACCGTTGGTGACGTCTTCCAGGCTCATCGTGTAGCCATTGCACAGATACTGCATCGCTTTGGCGGCGCGCTGGGGTGTGTCCAACAGACCTTCGCGCTCGGGGTTCTCACCGACGCCGACGAGAATTTCACGGTAATGGCTGGCTAATAGTGGGTTCATTCAAGGTGCTCGCGGCAGTGCTGTGCGTGAGGCCAATCCCTAGCGAAAGAGTTGTACGCAATGAAGTGCTTTGTATAGGTTTTATTGAAGATAGGCTGAAAAAAATCACCTGACAATGAATCGGCAATCTTTTTTATGCAGATGCGAAAACCTCACATCGCAAAATGTGAGGTGGCGCGAGGAGCGGGAAGGGGGGGATGACAGTGAGCGCTACGGCAGAAGCAGGAGCGCGGGGCACAACCAAGCGATGTTGTGCGGCGTTCTGATTGATTTGGAAACCGTCAGACATCCTGACGGTTCCCGATTGCTGCACCTCAAGCGTTCTCTGCAAGCCTGCGCACGTCACCCAGGGAGTCACGCTGCATCGACTGCAGGTTCTTTTCGATGGTTTCGCACAGCGCTTCCATCTGAATCTGATGCTCGCTGTGGCGAAACGGACTTTGCAGATCGGTGCCGATGCGCTCGATGGCCAGCAGCATAAAGCCCACCACGGTCGACGCCAGCGGCGTGAACCAGCCCAGGGATTCCACTAGTCCGATCGGTACGATCAGGCAGAACAGCGAAATAAACAGCCGCGGAAAATACACATAAGGGTAGGGCAGCGGCGTATTCGCAATCCGCTCCATGCCACCCTGGCTGTTGGACAAGTCCACCAGCGTCGATTCCAGCCGCGCCAGGCGAATGCTGTCGAGGCGCCCGGCCTTGTATTCCCGAGCGAGCAAAGTCGCCGAGCCAGTGAGGATGTCGTTGGCAAAGTTATTGGTGGTGCCGCTGCGGGCGAACTCCTCGGCGGGAATGAACGCGCGGACTTCCTCAGGGCAAGGCTGGCCTTGCAAATGCGCTGCGAGGCAATTCACATAGGCGACGTGGCGGCGTAATAGAGTCGACTTGACCGGATTGACCTCGTTGTCAGCGTCATCCAGCAACGTCAGCACCTGCCGGGCGAAACTGCGCGAATTGTTGATCATCGAACCCCACAGCGTCCGTGCTTCCCACCAGCGGTTGTAGGCGCTGCTGTTGCGGAAACTGATCAACACAATCAACGCCGAACCCAATAAAGTCAGGGGCATGAGGGGTAAATTCAGCTTGGTGTTGAGAAACAACATGAAGTCGACAGTGACAGCGATGTCCCAGAGCAACAGCCAGAACAAGGCCCAGCCGACGTAGCCCAGCGTTTTGATGATCAATCGGTATTTTCTGACGATGGCAGCTTTCAAACGGAAACCTCGTGGCGAGCGGTAAGCGTTAACGCTTTAGCTCGGACGCTGTTTTCGGGGGAAAGGTTCGCTCATCGATGCAGCGCCCGAGTGATCACCGGCAAAGACGTTACACGCTATGTGCTCGATACGCCTGGCACATCCATATTGATCTTGCGCCAGCAAGCTTCCGACAGACTGTAGACCGAGAACGCCATCAGCCCCAGGGCTATTACCATCAAGATCAGCCAGCCAGCGGGTAGATTCTGCAGCGCATCGAGCGCTTCCTTCATACCCGGGGGATCCATGGCCCGATAGGTAGAGCCGCTGATTGCCAGGAGCAATGCGATCTCGATAAACACGACGCCGCGCGCGATCAGGCCAAACCGCGAGACCGGGCGGACGTAGCGCATGACCTCTTCGTCGGCCTCGAAATACTTCTCGAACGACGCTTTCCAGCCCTTGATGATGTGAGCAATGCCTACACCGAGCGGCACGAGGGCGATCAGGTACACCAGCCAGTTCGAATGTTCCCAGGACAGAAGATTCGCCAGCCAGTCTTTGGTTTGTCCTGCGGAATTGCCCGAGCTTTTAATCCCGCTGATGAGCAGGCCCAATGCAAAGAACGCCAGAGCACCGTTGACCAGACCTCCCACAAACAACCCTGTGCGGATCACCAGACCTTTGAGTTTTGTGCCGTGATGATCGACATCACGCGTTGCCTGCAGGACACGCCAGGCGGCAAATGCGAGCAGTCCCGCCACGACAAGTCCAACCAGAAAATAGCCGAATGGCTGGCCTAACAAGGCTTCCAGACTCTTGTGGCTGTCCTTCGGTTTAGTCGAATCCTGGGCTGCCAGCAACGCAAAGATACCGATGATCAGATAAAGCATTCCTCGGGCGGCATAGCCTCCCCGAGCGAGGAGGACGAGGTTGCGTTGCGCGGACATGGGGGTATTCCTGAGAGGTTATAAGAGAGCAGACCCTTCTTGCCGGGAGGGGTTCTATGACCTGTCGAAGAACGCCGTGAGCGGATTTCCATAGATGACTCAGCAATAGCCGGAATCGTCATTTGATCGAAACAACGACCTTGCCCTTGGCGCGTCCCTGCTCGACGTATTTCAACGCCTCTGCTGTAGATTCAAAGGGGAACGTTCGATCAATCACCGGTTTGATGATGCCGGCCTCGACCAGTGCGCTGATCTGCTGCAGTTGGGCGCCGTTGGCGCGCATGAACACGAATGCGTAATTGACGTCCTGCTTGCGTGCCTTGCGCCGAATGCCGAGGCTCAACAGGCGCATGACCTGCTGCAAGGGCCAGGACAAACCTTGCTCCTGTGCGAATTGCGCGGTGGGTGGCCCAGAGATGGAAATCAGCTGGCCACCGGGCTTGAGCACCTTGATTGACTTCTCCAGGACATCAGAACCGAGGCTGTTCAACACCACGTCGTAGCCGTGCAAGACACTTTCGAAGTTCTGCTGTTTGTAATCGATCACCACGTCAGCCCCTAGCGCCTTGACCCATTCGACATTCGCGGTGCTAGTGGTTGTGGCGACAAAGGCACCGAGGTGTTTGGCAAGCTGAATGGCAACGGTGCCGACGCCGCCGGAGCCGGCGTGAATCAGTACTTTCTGGCCTTTTTCCAGCTGGGCGGTTTCGACCAGCACTTGCCAGGCGGTCAGTGCCACCAAGGGCAGGGAAGCAGCCTGTGCCATGTCGGTATTGGCCGGTTTGAGGGCAATCGCATTTTCGTTCACGGCGATCAACTCAGCGAAGGTGCCGATTCGTGCTTCGGGTGGGCGAGCGTACACCTCGTCTCCCGGTTTGAAGCGTGTCACTTGCGTGCCGACTTCAGTCACCACGCCTGCCAGATCGTTGCCCAGAATCAATGGAAACGCGTAGGGGAGGATCAACTTGAATTCGCCGGTGCTGATCTTCGAGTCCAGCACGTTGACGCTGCTGGCATGGACCTCGATCAAGACGTCGTGAGAACCCACTGCCGGGAACGGCGCTTCGCCGATGCGCCCGGGGTGTTTGCCATAGCGATCAATCAAAAAAGCTTTCATCGAGGTGCGGCTCTTGTCGGTGTACGGAGGGTAGTCGGTGCGTTGCGGATTCGATGCAGCGCCTTGTGACTGCATCTAATCTGCCGCGCATGCTCGCTAGCTGAGGATCACTCTGGCGTCTGGTAGCGCTGGGCAACCTCAGATTGGCGGATTTGCCCGATCAGGCCCAGCCGTGCGCCCTGCAAGGCATCCCAGCGCTCTGCTTCGTGCAGCGGCGGAATGGTCACCGGTTCGCGACGATCGAAGCCGACGAGCGCAGCATCCACCAGATCACCCACCTCCATGATTTCGCTCAAGGTGTTGATGTCGACGCCGGAGCGATCCCAGATTTCCGTGCGTGTGGCGGCCGGCAACACGGCCTGCACGTAGACACCCTGAGGCGACAGTTCCAGGCTCAGTCCTTGGGACAGGAACAATACAAACGCCTTGGTCGCGCCGTAGACCGTCATGCCGAACTCCGGTGCGAGGCCAACTACCGAACCGATGTTGATGATCGCACCGTCACCGGCCTTGGCCAGGCGTGGAGCGATGGCGCTGGCAAGCCGCACCAGTGCGGTGGTGTTGAGGGCGACCAGTTGCGCCACTTTGTCGGTGCTTTGCTCGACGAAATGGCCGGACAGCGCCGCGCCGGCGTTATTGACGAGGACGCCGATACGGGCATCGTCGCGCAGGCGGTTTTCAACAGTGGTCAGATCGCCGGGTTGGATCAGGTCCGCCGGGATCACATCGACGGCGACGTCATGCTCGCTGCGCAAGCGCGCAGCCAGTGCATCCAGGCGCGCCTGATCGCGGGCGACCAGCACCAGATCGTGGCCGCGTTGCGCAAAGCGTTCGGCGTAGACCGCGCCGATGCCGGTGGAGGCGCCAGTGATCAGAACAGTAGGGCGAGTGCTCATGGTTTATCTCTCTTTGAGGGTGTGAGAAGCAGAACGCGCTCAGCTTGCGCTGATGCTCGATTCAGCCAGCGGCGATTGAGGTTGTTCCGTGCCCGTTGATGAAGATCGATGGTGCGAGCAATTAGGATGATGATCTAAATCTAAACTGTCAACGGTTTTGATTATGGCCAACATCTATGTATCATCGGACGCAGGATTTCCCCGGAAACACGAGGTATTGCACGTGAGAGTGACCAAGGCCCAGGCGCAGGCCAATCGAGAACACATCGTTGAAACCGCCTCAGAGCTGTTCCGTGAGCGCGGCTTTGACGGCGTCGGCGTGGCGGACCTCATGGCGGCCGCCGGTTTTACCCATGGTGGTTTCTATAAACATTTCGGGTCGAAGGCCGACCTGATGGCCGAAGCCTCGGCGTGCAGTCTGGCCAAATCGCTGACAGCCGCCCAAGCGCTGGATGTTCCGGGTTTCATCAACGTCTATGTGAACAGAGAACATCGCGACGGACGCGGCGACGGTTGCACCATGGCCGCGTTGGGCGGCGACGCGGCGCGTCAGTCGGATGAGGTGAAAGCGACGTTTGCCGAGGGCATTGAGCACACCCTGCAAACCCTGGGCGAGAAATACCCGAGCGGGCCGGATGCCGAGGCGGGTGAGGGGCGCAAGAAGATGATTGACCTGCTGTCGCGGGCCGTCGGCGCGATTATCCTGTCGCGTGCCTGCCCGGATGATTCCGCGCTGGCAGACGAGATTCTTGAGGTATGCCGCGCAGAAATGCTCGCTTCGTTGCCTGCCGATAACGCCGTCGCAGAGTAGCAGCGCGGCTCATTCAGCGAGCGCTTTGGCCCTGACGATGGAGAACGCTTGCGGCAGCTGGGCGCCATTCTTCGCCGCAAGAATCTCGGCCATCACGCTGACGGCGATTTCCGCAGGCGTCTTGCTGCCGATGTAGAGGCCGATCGGCCCGTGTAGACGCGCAAGCGACGCCTCGGTCTCGCCAAAATGCTCGATCAGGCGTTCGCGACGCAGCTGGCTGTTGCGCCGCGAGCCGATGGCGCCGATATAGAACGCCGGGCCGTGCAGCGCTTCGAGCAAGGCCAGATCGTCGAGTTTGGGGTCATGACTCAAGGCGACGATGCAGGTGCGCAGATCGACCGCGAAGTCGCGGACCACGTCGTCCGGCATGCCGACAATGCGCTCCACACCGTCTACCGCCCAAGTCTCGATGTACTCGGGACGCGGATCGCACACCGCCACCTTGAAACCGTTGAACAAGGCCATGGTCGCCAGATACTCGGCCAGCGCGCCGGCACCGATCATCAGCATTCGATAGCCCGGCCCCAAGGTGTTGAGCATCTGCACGCCATCGAAGCTGAACTGTTCCGGCGTTGCGGTAGATTCAAGTGTGACCTGACCAGACTCCAACGCCAGACGACGGCGAACCAGTTGCCCGGCGTCCAGTTGCCTCATCAACTGATCAAGAGACTGCCACGCCGGGTTGAACTCAAGGATCAGTTCAAGCGTGCCACCGCACGGCAAGCCAAAGCGATGCGCTTCATCGGCGCTGACGCCATAGCGCACCACTTGCGGCGCGCTGTCGCTAAAAGCGCTGCCGCCATGGGCCGTGGTATAGCGATGGATCAGATCGTCCTCGATGCAGCCGCCGGACACACTGCCCACCACGCGACCATCGTCACGCAAAGCCATCATCGAACCGGTCGGACGCGGTGAAGAACCCCAGGTGCGCGCCACCGTGGCGAGCAATACACGCTCGCCAGCGGCAAGCCAGTCCCGCGCTGTGCGCAGGACCAGCAAGTCGATGCTTTCCATCAGTGTCTCCTCTTAGCGCATCTGCAGAATGATCGGGCTGCTGCTGGCCGGATCGGTGTGTTCACGCAGTTTGCCCACCGTCTGCGCATCAACCGCAGTGCTTTGATTGCCCCAGGTGCTGCGCATGAAGGTCAGCACTTCGGCGATCTGCTGATCCGACAGCTGTTCACGGAAGGCCGGCATGCGATAGGCATCCGGCACGCCAGCCGCGACGACACGCTGCGAGCCATTGAGGGTGATGTTGATCGCCGAGGCGCTTTCCTTGGCCAGTGCAGAAGTCGCGCCGGCCAGCGGCGGCATCCATTCGGACTGGCCCTTGCCGTCCAGACCATGGCAGGAAGCACAGCGCGTCACGTAGGTATGAGCACCGGGCGAGTCCAGACGCTCCGCCGCCGAAACCGCTTGATACTGCCAAGGCTCGCCATCGCGCTGGCGGTCGCCAGGCAAGGACTTCAGGTAGTGGGCAATCGCGGTCAGATCGTCATCGGTCATGAACTGCGTGGAGTTGTTGAATGCTTCGGTCATCGAGCCGTAGACCACCGCATGTTTGTTGCGACCGGTCTTGAGGAACTGGACGATCTCCGGTTCGCTCCAGCGGCCCAGCCCGGTGTTGTGATCATCACGCAGGCTCGGTGCGTACCAGCCATCGAGCAAAGCGCCAGCGAGGTATGGCTTACCGGCCTCATCCAGTGCCTTTTCGTTGAACGCCAAACCGCGCGGCGTGTGGCAACTACCGCAATGCCCGGCGCCTTGAACGAGGTAAGCGCCACGGTTCCACTGTTCATCCTGCGAAGGTTTCGCCGCATAAGGCTCGGCGTCGACAAACACGCCATTCCACAGCGCAATCGGCCAGCGCAGGTTCAGTGGAAACGGAATCGCACTGGGGATGTTCGCCTGTTTCACCGGCGCCACGCCTTTCATGAAGAACGCATACAGCGCACGCACATCGTCATCACTGAGCTTGGCGTAGGACGGGTAGGGCATCGCCGGGTACAGACGGCGACTGTCGGGCGCCACGCCGTGGCGCACCGCTCGGTCGAAGTCCGCCAGGCTGTAGTGGCCGATGCCGGTTTCCGTGTCCGGAGTGATATTGGTCGCATGGATTGAGCCCAGCGGTGTGGCCATTTCCAGGCCGCCAGCGAATGGCGCGCCCCCTGGCACGCTGTGGCAGGCCACGCAATCGCTGAGCCGGGCGACGTATTCGCCATGGGCGACCAGTGCCGGATCGATGTCGGCCACGGCGATCTGATGGGTTTCCAGGCGCGAGACAGGCTCGCGGGTGACATACCAGGCCAGCAGGCCTGCCGCGACCAGGCACGGCACTGCCAGCCAGCCAGCGGTTCTTGCGAATCGGCTGTTATTCATGGACGCTCCGGCGCTGATCAAGTGAAGGTGTGTCGGCTCAAGGGCAGGCTACGCACCCGCTGACCGGTTAGGGTCGCCACCGCGTTAGCGACGGCGGGCGCGACCGCAGGCAGCGGCGGTTCACCGATGCCACCCATTTTTTCTCCACTCTCGACCACACGCACGTGGACCCGGGCCATCCGCGCAGGCGGCAGGATCGGGTACAAGTCGTAATTGCGCGCTCGGGGTTTGCCATCAATCCACACGGCTTCTTCCACCAGGGTTTGCGACAGCCCCAGCGCCACGGCGCCATTGACCTGCGCTTCGACAATCGCCGGGTTGACGATGCTGCCCGGGTCAATCGCTTGCCAGATATCGTGCACCTTGACTTGGCCGTTCTCGATGGACACCTCGGCGATCACCGCCGTCTCCGTACCGAACGGCGAAGCCATGGCCACGCCGCGCGCACGTTTGCTGCCGTCCTCGGCGGTAAACGGCCCGCGCTTCCAGCCACCGGACAGTTCACCCACTGCTTGCAGCAGAGTGGTCAGGCGTTTGTTGTCGCGTAACAGATGCAGGCGCAAATCGAACGGGTCTTTGCCGCCCTTGTCGGCCAGTTCGTCGAGGAACGATTCATAGAAGAAGTCGTTGAGCGAATTGCCCACCGAACGCCAGTAACCGAGCATGGCCGGGCCTTTGACGTAGATCTGCGCGATGCGCTTGTTGGGGATCGCGTAGGACTTGCCCGACAAGCCTTCAAGTGCCGTCGGATCGAGCTTCTCACCCTGCTTGCCGGCGAGGGCTTCGGTCGGGCCTTCGGTGGCACTGATCGCTTCGATTGCCAGCGGCCAGCCGTCGCTGTCCAGTGCGGCACGGAAATTCACTGCGGCAACGGGACGAAGCACGTCACGCAGGAACTCTTCTTCGCGACTCCAGATCAGTTTGACCGGACGGCCAACTGCCTTGGACAGCGCGATCGCCTGCGGATAGGGACTGGCCGAATCGTAGAGGAAATGCCGGCCAAAGAACCCGCCCAGCAGCGGCGAATGCAAGGTGATGCGCGAAATATCGAGGCCCGTGCGTTTGGCGATGTCCGCACGGAACATGTCCGGCGCCTGATTCGGCAACCAGACTTCCAGCGAACCGTCCGGGTTGAATCGCGCCAGTGCCGACGGCGGCTCCAACTGTCCGTGGTTCAGGTATTGGTTGTGGTAAGTGGCGTCGATCCGGGTCTTGGTTTCCTTGAGAATCGCAGCCACGTCGCCTTCGTTTTCATCATCTTTGCCCGGGCCTTTATCTTCAGCGAGGCGCTTGAACCAGGCATCGCTGGAAAAGTCGGCGGGCATCGGCCGCACTTTGCTGTCGGCCGTTGGCTCTTGCCAGTCGACCTGGATCGCCTCGACCGCACGTTTGGCGTGCCACCAGCGCTCGGCGACTACCGCCACGGCACCCGGCAGACGATGCACGGAATGCACGCCTTTCATTGCCTTGACCTGCTCTTCGTTGCGCAGGTTGCCCACGGTCATGCCCAGACGCGGGGCGTGTTGCACGGCAGCGTGGAGCATGTTGTCGACTTTCAGATCGATGCTGTACAGCGCCTTGCCGGTGGACTTGTCATACGCATCGAGGCGCTTCACCGGTTTGCCGATCCAGCGGAACTGGCTCGGATCACGCAGTTGCACCGAAGCCGGATCGGGAACCGGCAGATCCATCGCCCGCTCAGCCAGTTCACCGTAGGCCAGCGAGCGGCCCGACTTGGCATGCACGACTTTGCCAGGCTCGGTGGTCAATTCACTCACCGGCACGCCAAGTTGCTGCGCACCCGCCTGCAATAACATGGCGCGGGCAAGGGCGCCGAGGCGGCGCATCACCGGGTAACTCATGCGCACCGACATGCTGCCGCCGGTGATGCGCATGCCGTTTTCCAACACCACATAGGCTTCGCCGGGCGGCGCCGCTTCGACCAGGAAGGTCGCCGGGTCGGCATCCAGTTCTTCACCGACAATCTGCGCCATTGCCGTGAAAGTGCCTTGTCCGCCTTCCATGAACGGGCAGAGCAGACGCACGCGGTTGTCCGGGCGGATTTCGAGAAACGCCGGCACCTGCGTGCCGCGTTCGGCAGTCGCCGCTGCAACGGCAGCTTGCACGCGTGTTGTACCGAGCGGCAGACCGAAACCGAGGACCAGCGCGCCGACGGCCGTACCGGTGAGAAAACGCCTGCGCGAAACATTGATCGGTTCGTGCAGATCCAGTGCTGAGGCTTGCAGTGAAGGGTCGATTCGAACGTTCATCACGCGTCTCCCTTGCCGGCCAGCTCATGCATGGCGGCATGAATCGCGTTGTAAGTGCCACAGCGGCACAGATTGACCATCGCCGCCTCGATCTGCGCATCACTCGGCTTGGGGTTCTGTTTGAGCAGCGCGGTGGCGGCCATCACTTGCCCGGACTGGCAGTAGCCGCACTGCGCGACCTGCAGATCGACCCAAGTCGACACCACCCGTTTGCCCACGTCATCGCTTTCGATCGCCTCAATGGTGGTGACCTCGCGGCCGACCACACCGGCCACCGGCGTGACGCACGAGCGCACCACATTGCCATCCACCAGCACCGAACAGGCGCCGCATTGCGCCAGTCCGCAGCCGTACTTGGTCCCGGTCATGCCCAGATCATCGCGAATCACCCACAGCAAGGGTGTATCGGCGTCGGCATCGACCTGATAGGTCTTCTGGTTGATTCGTAGTTCCATGATTCACCCGCTGATCATCGGTTGACGTGCATTGTTATGAGCGGTGACACGCAGCGAGGCGCATCAGCGTTTTTCGTTCAATTCGCTACTGAGCCGAGGGCTTCCGCCTCGAATGGCTGCCCGCGCAACAGGGCGATGTCTCGACTCGGCGCGGTGCCGAACAGCCGGCCATATTCGCGGCTGAACTGCGAAGGACTTTCATAGCCAACCGCAAACGCCGCCCGCGAAACGTCGAGGCGCTCGACCAGCATCAGCCGCCGCGCTTCGTTGAGCCGCAGCCATTTCTGGTACTGCAGCGGGCTCATTCCAGTGAGCTGACGGAAATGATGGTGAAAGGTCGGCGCGCTCATCTGCACCCGCGCGGCGAGATCGTCGATGCGCAGGGCATCGGTGTAGTTGACCTTGAGCCAGTCAATCGCTTTGGCGATGCGATAACCCTGACCATCGACGGCCGTGATCTGCCGCAGCCGTGCGCCTTGGTCGGTGTGCAGCAGCCGATAGTGGATTTCGCGCAGAATCAGCGGCGCCAGCACCGGGATCGCCTCGGGTTCATCCAGTAATGCCAGCAGCCGATCGAGAGCGCCCTCCAGCGCAGACGACAGGCTGCCAATCGCGGCGCCCGTGCCCGTTGCTGGCTGCCGCTTGGCCGGCAAGCCGCTCTTGGTGATGACCTCGGCGAGCATGCTGACATCCAGTTTCAGCACCAGGCCGACACAGGGCTGTGCTGGACTGGCGAGCATCACTTCGGAGTTGGCGGGCAGGTCCAGTGAGGTCACCAGAAACCGCGAAGGGTCGTAGCTGTAACCCTCGCCACCGACCCACAAGCGCTTTTCGCCGCGACCGACGAGAATCAGACTCGGTTCGATCATGCACACAACGGGGGGCGCCGGCTGGTCGCGACGAAACAGCGACAAGCCGGGTATGGCCGTGGCGAAGTCACCCGGCGCGCTCACACGCGGGTCAATGTTCAACGCCAAAGGCGATTCCTGGGGCAGAGGGGTAGGGATCATGTCGGGTCACTCCTGTTGACCGAACTCTAATCCGCGCGCGAGACGTTTCCTATCCATCACCCTGCATCGCCAGAGGATCAGGCAAGCATTCAAGAGGAATGCGCTAGGGAAGGGCCGGATTGACCGGGAGAATGTGTCTATCTGTTACAGGGGCAGTGCCCGAATGGGTTTCAAGCTGCTTGTCCCTGCGCATCACATCCACAGGTTTTTCGCACCACAGGTAGTTCCCATGACGTTTCCTTCTACAGATCCTTCTAAAAGAACCGGCGGCTGGAGCGCTGTGCTGGCCATGTCGCTGGCCGCATTCGCTTTGGTCGCTTCAGAATTCATGCCGGTCAGCCTGCTGACGCCGATTGCAGCCGACCTGCATATCACCGAAGGCCAGGCCGGGCAGGGCATTTCCGTGTCCGGTGCCTTTGCCCTGATCACCAGCCTGCTGATTGCCTCGGTCGCCGCGCGCATCGAACGCAAGAAATTGCTGCTGGGCCTGACCTTGCTGATGATCGTCTCCGGTACGGTCGTCGCGGTCGCGCCGGGTTATCCGTCATTCATGGTTGGGCGTGCGTTGATCGGGATAGCGATTGGGGGTTTCTGGTCACTATCGGCGGCGACTGCAATGCGTCTGGTGAAGCCTGAACAGGTTTCGCGAGCGCTGGCCATCGTCAATGGCGGTAACGCGCTGGCCACCGTAATCGCCGCTCCGGCGGGCAGCTTTCTTGGCTCGCTGATTGGCTGGCGTGGCGCATTCTTCTGTGTGGTTCCGGTAGCAGTGCTGGCCGCCGTGTGGCTGCTGATCAGCCTGCCGTCCTTTAAGGCCGAACGCCAGGCCGGTAGCGGCAACGTCTTGCGGCTGATGAAGCAATTGCCAGTGGCCTTGGGCATGGTCGCCGTCAGCGTCTTTTTCATGGGCCAGTTCATGCTGTTCACCTACCTGCGTCCCTTTCTTGAAGGCGTAACGGGCGTCAGTGTTTCAACGTTGTCCTTGATGCTACTGGGGTTGGGACTGGCCGGTTTTATCGGCACTTTTTTGATCGAACGGTTCATGGGGCGCGGCCTCTATCGCACGCTGACCATCATCCCGCTGATCATGGCGGCCATCGCGCTGGCGTTGGTCAGCTTCGGCAAATCACCGGTACTCACCGCCGTATTGCTCGGACTCTGGGGACTGGTTGCTACCGCCGCGCCGGTCGGCTGGTGGACATGGCTGGCGCAGACGCTGCCGGATGATGCGGAAGCCGGAGGCGGCTTGCTCGTGGCCATTGTGCAACTGGCGATCGCCGGAGGCGCGATCATTGGTGGTCTGGCTTTTGACCTGAGCGGATACAAAGCCACATTCGAGCTCAGTGCTGCGGTGTTGGTTGTCGCGTCAGTGCTGGCCTGGGTGGCGGGGCGCAATGCCACGGAGGTTCATCTTGTCGAGGCGAATGCGCCGGCGGGAGCTTGATGCCCATCTGAAATTGGGCGAGTGTGGAACGTCAGTTTTCAGCATCTGTACTGGCGCAGTTCGTTGACCCAATAAAGCCAGACTTGACCGAATCTTCGATCGCTAGAATTGACAGTGCCCGCGGTTAAGCGGGCACTGCTTTCTATATGGGAAAAAGGCCTACACGCCTGCTTACCACTTGTAACTCACTTTGGCGGTAATCTCGCGACCCGGGTTGTAGAAGTTCGCCGTGCCGGAACCGACCACGTGCTGCTCATCGAACAGGTTGCTGAGGTTCACCGCAAGGTCGGTGCCTTTGGCGATCTTGTAGTTGAAGGCGGCGTCGAACAGCGTGGTGCCATCGCTTTTGTCGGAGTTGGCGGCATCGAAGTAATAAGAACCGACGTAGCGCGCCCCCAAGCCAACGCTGACATCAGTCGCGGGCACGTCGTAATAGCTCCAGAGCGAAGCGGAATGCTTGGGTGCCGTGGAGAACTCATTACCCTTCAGCGAACTGCCGTCGTATAACGAACCGCGCAGTACTTCGGACTCCATATAGGAATAACCACCGATCAGGCTGAGGTTCTGCGTCACCTGCGCTTTCGCCTCCAGGTCGAGGCCACGCGCCCGCGACTCGCCCACGGTCTGTTGCTCAATGATGCCGCTCGGCAGCACCACAGCGATGGTGACGTTTTCCTGGGTCAGGTCATAAACGGCTGCGGAGAACAGTGCGTCCATCCCCATCGGCGCATACTTCACGCCCACTTCGTACTGCCGGCCCGTCTGCGGGGTGACGCCAACCTGCGGCGGCGAGACCGATTCCACCATGCTGATATAAGTGGACACCTCGTCGTTGACGATATAGGTCAACGCACCTCGGTAGGAGGTTTCGGAGAAAGTGTCTTTCTCTGTGGATTGCAAACCTTTGCTGGTCAGGTCCATCGAGTCGTTGCGCACACCGCCGGTGACGATGAAACGCTCGTAGAACGACAGGTTCTGCTGAAGGAATACGGCCTTGGTGGTCGCGTCTCGCTTGTTGACGGCATATGGCGCGATTGAGCGTGAGACGCCAGTAAACACGGGGTTGGCAATGTCAATCGAGGTCGTCGGGGCGTAGACCGAGCTTTCCTTGGTGGTCGAATCAAGGTACTCCACACCCACCAGGCTGCTGCTGTCGATGTTCTCGAAGCGGGCATCGTATTGCAGCATCAGATTGCCGTTGAACTGGTCGGCTTCGGTGTCCGTTCCAAACTGATAGCGGTCAACGGTGGTACCGACACGTGCGGCGCTGTCGCTGAGGTAAACGTAGCCAAAATCATCGGTCAGCTTGCTGTAACGCAGATTGCTGCGCAGCACGAAGCCGTTGTCGAAGTCATGGGTGACGTTACCGCTGAGACTGGTGCGCTCGACATCGTGAAAGTTGTAGCTGGGCTCGCCATAAAACTTGCTGCGGTCGTATTCCTTGTCCAGCGGATAACCGCCACTGTTGGGCGAACTTTCGGTTTTCAGGTAGTCCAGAATCATCGTCGCCGACGTGTAATCCGTCGGTGCCCAGGTCAGGCCACCCATAAACAACTGGTTATCGTCCTGCGAGTGATCGTACTCGCGGTCGCTGTTTTGGCCCTTGGCAGTAAAGCGGCCAGCCAGGGTTTTCTCGTCGTTCAGCGCATCCCCCACGTCGATACCTGTCTCGACATGATCAAACGATCCGTAGGTCACATAGCCTTGGCCAAACTGCTCGAAGCGCGGCTGTTTGCTCACGAAGTTTACCGAGCCCCCAGGGTCCGCCGGGCCAAACAGGGTGGAGTTGGCGCCGCGCAGAATCTCGATGCGCTCATAAGCGAATGGATCTTCGCGTACGCCGCGCATCGAACTCAGGGTCAAGCCGTCACGGTAAGTGGTGGCCTGGAAGCCGCGGATCTGGAAATAGTCATTGCGGTCATCCGTACCGTAGAAGTCAGTGATCACGCCGGGCGTGTATTGCAGCGCCTCTTCCGTGGTGCTGACGCTGCGTTGCTCCATTTCCTTGTTGGTAACAACTGATACCGATGCCGGTGTGTTGAGAATGCTGGTTGCCACTTTTCCGCCAACCCAGAGTTCCTTGGCGACCACCGAGTTGGCGTCGTCGTCGGCACTGACCCTGACCTTGGCATTGATGATGAGGGGGGCAAGGCGGTAGTCCTCTACATCCGTTGCGTCGAGTTCCAGCGGGCCGGCGGTTTTGGCTTGAGGGATCAGCAAGTAAGCATTCGGGCCTTGCTGTTCGATCTGCAATTGGCTCCCCTGCAGCAACGATGACAGCGCTGCCGACGTATCGAGCGAGCCATTCACGCCAGCGGTGGTGCGGTTCGCAACACTCGACGCGTCGAAGGAAAGACTGATGCCGGCCTCGCGCGCAAAGCGATCAAGCGCCGGCGCCAGTGGGCCCGCCGCGATATTCCACTGCTTGACTTGATTGCTGTGGTCAGCGCTCGACGTTTGCGCCAGTGATGGCAATGCGTAGCTGCTGACGATCAAACCCAGCATCGCACCCTGCAAGGCACGATTTAATGGATGGCGCTGTGAAACCGGGGACGAACTCATTTTCTCGCTCCAAGAAAGGACATCGACAGACTGGCCTGTATTCCGGCCTTCCTTAGAGGTCGAACGATAATGAGAAACCACCTCATTATTTTTCACGCGGCACAAAAAATTGATGGACTCAGGTAGCAGCGGTCACGGTTACCCAGTAACGGGTTCGGTAATCAATGTGCAAGCGCAGTGACTGCGCGATCAGTGCCAGAACCTGATCGTTGTCGCCGAGCTGGAAGGTGCCGGAAACGCGGCGATCCGCGACCTCTTCGGCGCAGCGCAATACCCCGGGGCGATAACGCGACAACTCCACGATGAAATCCTTGAGGCGCATATGGCGCGCACTGATCACTCCGTCACCCCAGCTCCACAAATCGAGGCCGTTGTCGCTGAACGTTCGGGCGCTGCTTGAGGTAAACAGCAGTTGATTGCCTGCCTGAACGCTGCGGCTTGCAGGACTTTGACTGGCGCCGGGGAACACTGTGACTGATCCTTCCTGAGCTGCGACCAGAGTGCCTTCGTCAAGCTCGCGTGCCAGAAAGCGGGAACTCTGGGCGCGCATGATCCCGTCACGTGATTGCACCCAGAACGGTCGCGCTTGCGGCGAGTGTTGATCGGCGCCGACATTCACGATGATTTCACCCCGTCGCAGGATGATCAGGCGTCGCTTGGCGTCGAAATCGCTGTCGACGGCGCTATCGCTATTGAGCTGGATAAGGCTGCCATCATCGAGTTGGAAGCGTCGTTGCTCGCCGGTGCTGCTGCGCTGCTGTGCAAGCATGGCGGGTACGGGTGTGTAGTCCCGGCCGAGCCAGGCTGCCGTGCCAACGGTGGCCAATATACCCAGTAGCTTCAGGCTGTGCCGCCGCCGCATTCCCTGATGGCTGCCATCAAGGGTTTGTCGCGCCAGTTGAGCGGGTACGCCGGTAAATTCATCCCCAAGCGTTTCCACACGCTGCCACGCCAACACATGCTCTGGGCGCTGCTGCAGCCAGTGCTCAAAAGAGTGCTGTGTTTGTTCATCGGCTTGATTGAAGCGCAGGCGCACCAGCCATTGGATCGCCTGTTCAACAATGGCCGGATCCAGCGCCTGCGGCTCAGGCCTCGACATAACGCAAGTGATAGCAGTGTTGCAGGGCCGTGGCCAGGTCGCGCTCAATCGTCGCCCGGGAAACACCGAGCTTTTCGGCTATTTGCGCGCATGTCAGACCGTCGAGTCGGGCAAATAAAAACGCCTGACGAACCCTTGGTTTAAGCATGCTGAGCATGCGGTCTATGCGCTCCAGCGCATCAAGAATCAGCAGCCGGCTTTCTTCCGAGGGAACCTCGTGTTGAGGCAGCAACGTGACGCTTTCCAGGTAGGCACGCTCGAGTTCGCGACGACGATACTGATCAATCATCAGTCCACGGGCGATACTGCTCAAATAGGCACGGGGTTCGCGCAAGGGGCTGGTCTGACGGGATTTAAGCAGGCGTACGAAGGTGTCCTGCGCCAAATCTGCTGCGTTATCGCGACATCCAATGCGTCGGATCAGCCAGCCGTGTAACCACGAGTGGTGGGTGCGATAGAGCAGCCCTAGATCTGCAGTACCTAGCGTTTCATCGCTGCGCATCGAATCCCCGGAAAGTACATGATTGATAATTAATCGCATTCTACTCAGGCGACAGGCCTTAGGCAAATACGAGGCGTTCAGCGTTCGCATTGGCGCGAATGGCATCACTCTGTAGGGGCTGCGAGTAAAAGAATGCATCCAGCGTCTGGACGATTTGAACGCTAACCACCGGGCACTTTTTCGTACAGACCCTGGCCAGCGGAAGGCTGCTCAGTGCATCAATGACGGTTGGGTCGCGACTGAGACAGTGAAGACCACGACAAACAGCACGACGACTCCCCAGAACATCACCATGATTGTCAGCATGACGGCCTTAAGGCCTTGATAAAGCCTGCGCAGCCAATGACCTTCGGGTTTTGCTTCAGAGCGGGTTCCTAGTACGCCTTTCAAATAGAAGCCGAGGAGCGCAAGCAGTGCGCCATCTATGGCGAGCGCAGGCAGGCCGGCTATGGGGAAAATGCTTTCCCACCGATAGAAAGAAGACCGGCTCAGAAAGACCACATAGCAAGTCAGACTGCCGTAGGGCAGTGCTCTCCACCATTTACCGGCCAGCGCGCCGACCATCAGGCACATGATCACCATGAACGGGCTGAGGAGAATATGGAGCATCCAGTCCAGTACGTTGGGCAAGTAGTCCGGGGAATGGATGCTGCGCCAGAGGTATTCCAACATTGTTCGGGTTCCTGCCGTCCATGAAGTAAGTGCTGCTGCGGTGCTTCCGTGCTGCAGCACGGTATCGGCGTGTTTTCGGGTTACATAAGGGGGTTATGTGAATTGGGCAGGAACGGACGTTTGCAAAGGACCGGTTCCGCCCTGTAACCACCGTTTACACAGCTTGATCGCTAGAGTTCCAGCCAGTCAGAATGAAGGTACGGAAAGCGCTCTTGCAGCCACTCAATAAAAGCTTGAACCTGGGGCGCCAGATGAGTCCGGCTCGGGTATAGCAACGACACCGGGCGAGGGGCTGGCCGATAGGGTTTTAGAATCTCCACCAAACCGCGACTTTCCAAATGCTCGGCCACGGCGATCCCGGGCGCCTGAATTATTCCGAAGCCAGACACGCCACACTGAACGTACGCATTCGACTCGGTGACGGTGATGCCGGCGTCAGGCACAAAGGATCGATCCCGACCTTTTACCGAAAAATGCCAGGGCAATGTTCTGTTGCTCTGACCGGACAAGAAGTTGACGCCTCGATGGGAGGCCAGATCGTCAAGTGTCTTGGGTTCGCCATGTTCGTTCAAATACCCGGGCGCGGCACACGTCACCATCGTCGCCATCGCGACAGGGCGAGCGATCAACGTCGAATCAGGTAGATCGCCGATACGCAACGCACAGTCGACGCCTTCGCCGATCAAGTCGACGGCCCGATCAGTCACGCCCAGAACCATGTTGATACTGGGGTAGCAGACGGTGAATTCTTTAAGGCTATTGATGAATTTCATCTGCGCGAAGGCGCTCGGGATATCGACGCGCAGCCGGCCTGTGAGCGTTGCTCCTGATCGATCGAACATTGAGGTCGCAGCAGCAATACCCGCCAGAATTTCCTGTACCCGTTCATAGAATCTCTCGCCCTCGGCGGTGAGTGCGACCTTTCTCGTGGTGCGCTGGAACAAGCGCACGCCCAATGACGTTTCCAGCTCCTGGATATATCGAGTGACCTGAGGTCGCCCGATGTCTAGCGATTCGGCAGCTTTGGTAAAGCTGCCAAGTTCGGCAAGCCTGGCGAACAGGCGCATCGATTGAAGCAATTCCATGACGCTTTCCTATGAACCCGAATGAATCAAAGGTTGAACATGATTGTTATCCAAGAATAGAACAATCATGTCTTTTTCCACGCATTTATTGCGCGCCTTCAGCAGCGAAAAATGCACCCAAGGCGGAACCGGCTCTGGTTCGTGGCCATTGATGTGTAATTGGAGACTGGCAATGAAAGCTTGGTTATTGAAAGATTTCGGACTCGACAACCTGCAATTGGGAGAGGTTGCGACCCCGCAACCCAAGGCTGGCGAGTTACTGGTGAAGGTCGGCGCTGTCTCGCTCAACTTTCGCGACAAGGCTATCGTCGACGGCATTTATGAACCGCACATGGTGCCCAAGCCGCTGATTCCAGTGAGCGATGCTGCCGGCACGGTAGTTGCGATTGGTGACAACGTCACGCGCTTTAAAGTCGGTGATCGCGTCAACTCCCACCTTTACTCCCGTTGGCTGGATGGCGAGCCAGGGCCGAACGAACCCGATTACTGCTTCGGTTCGCCGTTGCCCGGCGGTCTGGCCGAATACATGATCATCCATGAAGACAGTGCCGTCGGTGCCCCCGACAACATGAGCGACGAAGAGGCGGCAACACTGCCCATTGCTGCGCTCACAGCCTGGTATTCGCTGGTGGACTTTGGACAAATCCAGCCGGGCCAAACCGTATTGGTTCAGGGCACTGGAGGTGTATCGATATTTGCCGTGCAGATTGCTAGTGCACTTGGTGCGAAGGTCATTGCAACGTCGAGCAGCGACCAGAATCTGCAAACTGTGACGGGACTGGGAGCCGTGGCTGGCATCAACTACAGAACCACCCCGAAGTGGGCGGACGAAGTGCTGAAATTAACCGACGGCAAGGGCGTGGATCTGCTACTCGATGTGGCCGGTGGCAGCGGCATCAATCAATCGGTCGCAGCAACCAAAGCATCGGGGCGCATTGCACAGATCGGCTTTCTCACTGGACAAACCGTTGAGCTCAATCTGATGCCACTTATTTTCCGCCAGACGACCATTCGCGGAATCGCCGTGGCGCCGCGTTCATCATTCGACCGGATGAACGCGTTCCTCAACGAGCACGAAATCCGTCCCGTGATCGATCAGGTTTATCCGTTCGAGAAAGCACGAGAAGCTTACGAACATCTCGCGAGGGGAGCGTTTGGGAAGGTTGTGATCAAAGTCGCTTGATAACGTTGAGGCGCCAATTTGGCGCCTTTTTTCTCGCTCATCGCAGCTTATTCGCCACCAGAGTCTGAGCCGGGCTAGGCTCAGATTCCGATGTCAACGATAAGCAGGGGCCGTCGGACGACCATTCCATCAAGGCCCTACATGAGTTTGAAAAATCTTGCTAATCACAGTCCACTTGCCATCAACTTTCAGCAGATGAAAAAAGTCGGTGAAAGAGATGCCTGACATGTCGTTGGCGTCGATGCGAGCACTAGCCGCCGTACCGACGACTTCGACGCGGACGATAGCTGCTGGTGCGTCAGGAGAAGGGCGGAAACCCTTGTCGATCCCGTTGAACAGGATTGAAATTGCGCCGCCCGCCAGCTTACCGTCACCATCGACACTGAACATGGTTGCTTGCTCACTGAAAGCGGGCTTCATGATGCTGCTTTTGGCCTGCTTGCAGCCCTCAATGTATTTGTTAAGCACCTCGGTGATGGCTTGGTATTCTTCCACGTAAGTAGGCTTGCTCATGGTTTTGCTCCTGCTTCATCGCATTGCTGTTATTAGCTGATCTGATTAGTGCAAGAAAGCATCAGGCTTTGGTATCAAGCCAGACAGATCCATAACGTGTGTAGGCGGTAGGAATCTCGATGATTTCCTTAAGATCATCTGCAGCGGTGCGAACCCAGAATGGATCTCGGAGCATTTGCCGCCCGACAAACACCAGATCAGCTCGGCCGTTCTGCAAGATTTCTTCCGCCTGACGCCCACTCTGGATCACCCCCACAGCGCCTGTCGCAATATGCAATTCCTTACGCAGTAATTCA
Source organism: Pseudomonas sp. Mb7 (assembly GCF_054790525.1). Taxonomy (NCBI): domain Bacteria; kingdom Pseudomonadati; phylum Pseudomonadota; class Gammaproteobacteria; order Pseudomonadales; family Pseudomonadaceae; genus Pseudomonas; species Pseudomonas sp. Mb7. The sequence continues at coordinate 2,547,648 of NZ_CP186501.1, read as the reverse complement.
GCGGCCGGCACCTGGTAACCCGGGTAGGTCTCGACCTTGACCATCTTGATCCCGCCGGAGCTGCAGTCGATCAAGTCAACGCCCTGCGCTTTCATCCAGCGACCATATTCGAGAAACGATTCGGGCGTGTTTCCGCCTTCGGCGTAATCAGAGCTGGAGATGCGAACGAATAGAGGGCGATCCCCCCAATGAGTTTTAACCTCTTCCAGTACCTCGCGCAGGAAGCGATAACGACGCTTGGCATCACCGCCATACTCGTCGTCGCGGGTGTTAGCCAGCGGCGAGAGAAACTCACTTAACAAGTAGCCGTGCGCGGCATGGATCTCAAGCACATCGAAGCCCGCTTCGCTGGCGCGACGTGCGGCATCGCCGTAAAGCTTTACCAGAGCCGGAATCTCATCAGCCGCGAGTTCGCGAGGAACAGGGCTGGTTTGCGTAAATGGAATCGCCGATGGCGCGATGTGAATCAGACCGGGCAGGTCAGCATTGCGCCCCGCATGGCCGATCTGAGCGCCGGCTTTTGCACCAAAACCGTGAAGCAATTCTGTTAGCGCCTTCAAGCCAACAACGTGCTCATCGCTCCAGATGCCAAGGTCACCGGCTCCAATACGACCGTCAGCCTGAATGGCCAGCGTTTCGGGAAAAATCAGTGCTGCCTGACCCAGGGCACGAGCGCCGTAATGAACGCGGTGCCAGTCGGTCACGAAGCCATCATCCGCCGCCATGTGCATGCACATAGGGGACATGACGACCCGGTTTTTCAGGGTGAGGCCCTTAATTTCATAGGGTGATAACAACAAACTCATCTGGCAGATTCCATCGTGGTGAACATGGAATCATGCTAACTTTTGCAGCACATCGACGTAAGTACGCACAATTTTGTGCGGTAGGCACACTTTTTATACCAAGGTGATAACAGTGAAAAAATGTAACCCTCAGGATGAGATTGAGGCTTTCGCGTGTCCCGTCGCCTTCACTGTTGATGTCATTGGTGGAAAATGGAAATCGCTCATACTTTTTCACCTGATGTCGGGCACGAAGCGCTTCAACGAGCTGCGTCGGCTAATTCCAGATATCACGCAGAGGATGCTCACACTTCAGCTCAGAGAACTGGAGACTGACGGGGTGATTCATCGCGAAATCTATCGCGAGGTGCCACCCAAAGTTGAGTATTCGCTTACAGCGTTAGGTGACTCACTCGCGCCATTGGTGAGTGCGATGCGAGAGTGGGGCGCAGTGCATGAACGCACGATCCTGGAGCTCAGGCGCTCTGCCGTCTGTGACGACAAGTTGGAATCTCTGGCTTGAATCATGCCGATGTTGAGAGGTGGAGGGGGTGAACAATACGAAGTTTGATGCCCGCTTGGCGCAGGGTTGAAACTGCACGAAAATCACTCGCGCGTGATGAGGCGAATTTTTGAGGTCGCACTGCCGTTACGAAAAATTCGGGCTGCCACCTTATTTCATGTCACGCCATCGGCTTCGGGCGTGTAGATACGCCGTCAAATCGCTGTAACCTAGTTGAGCTGCAATCTCCGTTAATGACTCTCCCTGCAATTCAAGATGCATTTCCAATTCTGCGCGAATCTGATCGAGCAATTGTCTGAAGGTTGTACCTTGCTCCTCCAGCCGTCTGCGCAAGGTCCTTGGCGTCTGGTGCAGCGACTTCGCCAGATTGTCCAGATTGGGAGTTTCACGTCTCGCTAGAGATCGTCGCGCTCCTTCAGCAACCTTGGCTGACCAACCGCTGAAATTCCGATGCGCGGCAATCCGTCGATCCAGCTCCTGCGTTAATAATTCCAACATCGCGTGATGACGGGTTTGCATTGGCAGGCTTAAGCTTCGAGCATGAAAATAGAAGCAGTTGATCGAGCAATCAAACTCAACACGATCACCAAACCATTCGGTGTATTGCTTGTAATACGACGGACGCGAATGAGTGAACTTTGCCAAAATCGGCTGCACATTGTGTCCTGTACCTCGTCGTAACTGCGCTATGGACATCACCCCGTAGTGTTCGACGACATACCGCGCCAACTCTCCTGGCGCATCAACGTTCAATTCGACTCCGACGCCGTTTTCGTCATTAACCAACCTGACATTGTCTGTGTCCGAGGCAAGAGGTGCGTACCGGGCCCAAAGGTGCATGGCTGACAAAATATCTGGACTGTACAGGCAAAGATAAGCCAAGACATGCCAGTCCTGGGGTGTGAATAGCGCGAACAATTTTAATCCGATCGCCGGATCGATACGTGCCGCTTCGCGCCACAGTTGATCCAGTTCGATCAGGTTGTAATCCGTACTCTTCCGGGCAACCTGGCTATCAAGGAAGCGCTCCAATACCTGGCCCAGCCTGCCGCGATGAAAGCGTTGGGGGGCGCGGTTGGCCGGTTCTAGCTCAATTTTGTCCATTTCGCGCATTGGGAGGACTTGCTCGCAGGTTTCTAATGAAAGGGCATTGCCCGCAAGGGCCTAAATCGAGAGTGCCATGAATACAACAATGCTCGTCAATAACCCCGCAGTGATAGTAGCCGGGATTTTCCTCTCCTTCATTTTACTGGAACTTGCCTGTTCCTCGCTTCGTCAGTCGTCAGGTAGTAAACGTGACGTACTCATTGAAGTCGTCGGCTCCGGTATATTAGTGATGGTCACATTTCCTTTAGTCATGTGGCTAAGTGGTCTGATATTAAATCACGCCATCCCGGAAATGAAGGGCGCACTGACCTCTATTCCATGGATCGCAGGATTTGCGTTGTTTCTACTGCTGGATGACATGACCCAATATTGGTGGCATCGCCTGACGCATCGTATTCCTGCTCTTTATGCATTGCATCGCGCACATCATTCCGCGCCCTATATGAGCATTCGCATCGTCTACCGCAACAATAGTTTCTACTATCTCTTGATGCCGGGCATCTGGCTATCTGGCGTGTTGATTTATCTGGGGCTCGCACCCGTTTATTATGTTTATTTGATTATAAAAATGACTGTGATCTTCGCCGCACACAGCAATGTTGCGTGGGACGACAAACTCTATCGCATTCGCGCTTTACGGCCGATCATCTGGGTTCTTGAGCGAACCATTTCCACTCCATCCACTCATTCTGCGCATCACGGTTTGACTGCAGAGGATGGCGTGACTCACTACAAAGGTAATTTCGGTAACCTGTTATTTTTATGGGATGTGTTGTTCGGAACAGCCAAAATTACCCGTAGGCGTCCGCCAGCATACGGTATCGAACACTTGTCACCGATAACCTGGAAAGAAGAATTGTTCTGGCCAATCGTTCGCTCCCATCGCACGGCACCCAAGGTAAGTGAAGCTGAACAGAAGGTCGCACAATGAGTCGCCATATCGTTCTGCTGTCTGGATCGAATAGATTCAACAGTCAATCAATCAAAGTTGCGCATTATCTGCGCGAGCGGTTAGAAGCACTTGAGCTTTGTGACTCAAGCGAACTAATAGATCTGGCGTCGAGTCCGCTACCGCTGTGGCCAGAAGAAGACACTCAGAAAGCCTGGAGTGTCCAGCAATCTACCCTCAAAAAAGCAACAGCATTGATCGTGATCAGCCCGGAATGGAATGGCATGGCTTGCCCGGCCCTGAAGAACTTCTTTTTGTACGCAGGGTCCAGCGAACTAGGACATAAGCCCGCGCTTCTAGTTGGCGTTTCGGCTGGACTTGGGGGAGCCTACCCAATTACAGAGTTACGTGCTTCAAGCTATAAAAATAGCCGGATCCTGTATTTGCCTGAGCAACTAATTATAAGAAACGTTGAATCAATGTTTAATAGTGAGTGCCCTTCAGATGAAAATGATATGCGCATCCGCGCACGTGCCGATTGGGTTTTGCATGTTCTTTGCCAATACAATGACGCCTTGCGTACGATGCGAACTGCAATCAAACATCCTCCTGAGTTCTCTACGGGGATGTGAGGTTGTCGCACCTCAATAAGTTTAAAATGCAACTGTTAAAGCTAAACCTTAGTTGGCTCATGACGCCAGAGTAAATACTTCGCGATAGACAAGCATCGGCCGATAGTTGCCTGCAATGAATGTCCGTTTTGGGTCGAAACCGGTCGTTCACGAACGTCTGCTATTGGCCGATAGCTACCGGTCAAGGTCAACTATTTCCAACTCAGCTCAGACATTACACAGGATGACGCTGGATTATATCCAGACGTCGTTCAAAGCCGTTCTTTCGCCATCTTCATGCCCGGTATTCAAAATACCTCGTGGCTCGATCATCATCAGTTTTGTTTCACCTTCAGCAGCCGTCCGATGTTCAACACCACGGGGAACTACATACAGTTCACCCGGATTCACATAGACGCAGCTATCCGGCAGGTCGATGCGCAAGGTGCCTTCCAGGACAAGAAATGCTTCGTCGGTCTCAGGATGTGAGTGCCAGATGAATTCGCCTTCGATTCGCACAACCTTGAACTGGTAGTCATTCATCTCTGCAACAACCCTGGGGCTCCATTGCTGTTCGATGAGCGAAGCTTTACGTGCCAGGTTTACAGGAACTGATGATTGTTGATGACGGAGCTTTGACATGACAGATCCTCTGTGGTCGAAGTCGTCATCCTATAGAGCATGGAGCAGGGCGCTCTTGTACGATCCTGCAAGTCAGCGTGCGGCCCGCAATCGTTCCAGCCAGCGCATGGGCGGAACTCCGTAGCAGCGGGTGAAGTGTCGCGTCATATGACTTTGATCGTGGAAACCCGCGATGAGGGACGCATCCACCAGGGCGAAACCTTCAAGCACCAATGCGCGGAACCGATCCAGACGGCGCAGGGTGACAAATCGGTAAGGGCTCGTACCGTAAAGTGTTCTGAAGTCGCGTGACAGGCTCCAGCGTTCGCGCCCACTGGCATGTTCCAGCATCTCCAGCGAAATGCATGTGTGCAGATGTTCCAGGATGAATGCTCTGGCGCGCTCGGCTGCGCGATAATCCAGACGCTTGCGCCCGCGCGGCTTGCCGCCGACCGCACGCAACGCCATCGCCAGGTCATACAGCGCGTCCTGTTCCTCCAGTGTTTCCAGTGGATGATCCACCGCTTGCACGAATGCTTCGCTGGCACGGAACAGACGCGGATCGCTCGAAAGTCCCCCTGCGATAAAAGGCAGGGGTTCTCCGCCCAAAACGTTCTGGATTAATGCCGGATCAACGTAGGCCATCCGATAACGAAAGCCTGCGTCCGTACCGGCCATGCCATCGTGGAGTTCGTCGGGGTGAAGCACCAGCGTATTGCCGGGGAGACTGTGGCGCATCGAGCCTGCGTAGTGAAAGCTCTGGACGCCCGCCAACGTACGGCCGATCGAGTAGGTGTCGTGTCGATGAGGATCGTAGCCGTGGCTGCCGAACCACGCTTCGATACGCTCGATGCCTCCAGGTTGAACACTGCGGATGACCCAGTCGGCGTTGGCACGTTGGCCATTTTTCTGATCCATGAATGTACCTCTCCAATATGGGTGATCGCGTCGTCCCGGCATGTCGGGCACATTCTCAGGAGACATTTCATCGACTCATGACTGCCGCCAGTTTCGGATGGTTTTTTGCGTAATACAGCTCTGACTCAGCGTCATCTTCGAGGAAGTGCCATATCTTTTTTGATCGCATGGAATATATGGCGATAACCAGAAATACCCCGAGATAAAGCCACATCAAACTGGTTGCGCCGGATCTGGACACGATGGCGCCCGTCATCATGAATGACACCGAGCCCCCTAGCTGACTGATCACTAATGTGGATGCCATCAGTCGCACGCGTACGCCGGAGGGGATCGACATGAGCCTCTTGTCCATTCCGACCATAGCAATGCAAGCACTCGCTGCCCCGACGAAAAACAGGCAAGTACTCAACTGCCAGATCTCGTCGGCTTGTGTCGCTGCACAGAGTGCAAACGTTAATAGGGCCCAACATCCAAGATACTTGTTGCGCTGATTTTCCTTTTTGCTAATCAGCGGGCTTAAAAAGAACAAACCTGCAACGGCTCCGCCCGCGAATATCGCATTGAACAGGCCAACGCTACCTTCAGCTAGACCGCGAGTGTGTATGAGCGCTGGCACCAGCATCGGTATGGTCGCGGTAACGGCCAGACCAAGCAGTAATCCGGAAAAGGTCAAAAATTGTTCTGGCGGTAGAACGCATTTGAGTTTAAGCCCCAAAAGCATGTCATTAACAAGATCGGTTGATGATTTTCGGGGTTGCAGGGCAGGGGATTCGCTGACGGGTAACACCATGCCTAAAACCACAATGACGAATCCTACTATCGACACAAATAGCAGCGAGACTTCCAGTGAGGAAACCGTAATTACCATACCCGCCAACAAAGGCCCAGCAACCCGGCCAACAGTAACAACGATGCGTCGGACGCGAAATGCAGCGTCCGTCCGATGTTTATCAACGGTTTCCGCAGGATAGATACCCAACAGAGGCTGGATCATTCCAAATGCTGATGCAGCGATTACATCGATCACTATCAGCGCATCAAGCGAATACCAGTTTGCGGCAAAAAAGTAGCGCAATACGCTGGCCATCAAGATCGCAAAACAGCCTGCCTTGAGCGCCGTGCTGCGGCGCATTGATTCAACACGCGGCGCCAGACACAACATCGAAATGATCGCCGCGAGTGCGAGCGCTGTTTCGTAGGCGGCCAGCTCCAGCAGGCTTCCTCGCTGCACGATGATCAGCGGTAGCGTGGTATTCCAGCAGCCGAGGTAGATCCAAAGTAACAAGTCCAGGCAAAGATACTTTCGAAATGTACTCAAGGGGTGACTTCCTTGCTCCGCACCTTGTTGTTTGGAATGTCATTCGCACGCGCCGAATTATCCGCAATGCGGCTGCGCAAATATCAGCTTATACCTGCGCTGACATCCGGTGATGTTCCCGCAAAAAGTCGACGAACAATCGCACCCGTGCCGGCATCGCCGCGCCACCGACGAACACCGCATGAATCGGCTCCTGATCCCCCGGGTTCCAGTCTTGCAACAGCGCAATCAGGTCGCCGCGCTGCAGATCCTCGCTCACGCTGAACTCTCCGATACGGGCAATGCCGGCACCCACTCGCGCGAATTGTGCCAGCGCTTCACCACTGCTGCATTCGATGTTGCCGCTGACCTTCAGGGAGAACGCTTTGCCATCGCGGATAAATGGCCAGTTGGGTTCGGCACGCTTGAAATTGAAGCGCAGGCAGTTGTGCTGGAGCAGGTCTTCCGGTTCCTGCGGGATGCCGTGGCGCTGCAGATACTCCGGCGATGCCACCACGACCTGGCCGGTGGTGCCGATCCTGCGTGCGGTCAGCGGGCTGTCGGGCAGATGGCCGAAGCGCACCGCGACGTCGGCTTGCCCGCCAAGAATGTCGACCACTTCGTCGCCGAGGTTGAGGTCAACGACGATGTTCGGGTAACGGGCGCTGAAGGCTGCGACCAAGGGAACGATGGCCAGCCGTCCATGGCCAAGGGCGGCACTGACCCGCAGTCGCCCCTTGGGCACGCCCTGATCGGCGATGGCTTCCTCGACTTCGTCCATGTCGGCGAGGATCCGCCGGGCGCCGCGCAGGAACGCTTCGCCCTCGGCGGTGAAGGTGATCGCTCGGGTGGTGCGCAACAGCAGGCGAGTGCCAAGCCGTTGCTCGGTGCGCGCAATGATCCGGCTGACGGCCGAGGGTGTCAGGCCCAGTGCACGCGCGGCGGCCGACAGGCTGCCTTCCTGCGCGACGGTGGTGAATACGCTCATTTCACCTGACCTGCCGTTGAAATCCACTTGTGCCTCCTACGCAAAGGTGATTGCCAAAAACGCTATCTACCGCCTGAAAGGGCGCGATCGTAGCATTGGCAGCATAGATGAGGAGCTTTCCATGCGTATCAATCCACCACTTGTTGCACTCGCCATCGGTGCCTTCGGCATCGGCGTCACAGAATTCGCCCCCATGGGCATGTTGCCGGGTATCGCTGCGGATCTGGGCGTTTCCATTCCCGCTGCCGGTTTGCTGGTCAGTGCTTATGCGCTGGGCGTATTGCTCGGCGCACCGCTGATGACCCTGACCACCGGCAAGATTCCCCGGCGCTATCTGCTGATTGGGCTCATGGCGATTTTCACCTTGGGTAATCTGATGTCAGCTCTGGCCACCGATTACTACAGCCTCATGGTTGCCAGGGTCGTGACCTCACTGAACCACGGTGCCTTTTTTGGCGTTGGCTCCGTCGTCGCCGCCACCCTGGTCGCCCCGGAAAAACGTGCCGGGGCGGTTGCGGCGATGTTCATGGGCCTGACACTGGCGACCATCGGCGGTGTGCCGCTGGCTGCCTGGTTTGGTGAACTGTTCGGCTGGCGCACGGCTTTCTGGGGTATTACCGGCCTGGGCGTGGTGACCATGGCCGCGTTGTGGTTCGCCTTGCCCAACGTGCGGGCGCCGCAAAGCGTCGGTGTCATGGCAGAAATTCGAGTGTTGGGGCGCGGCCCGGTGCTGGCCGCGCTGGCCCTGACCGTCGTCGGCTCGAGCGCGATGTTCACCGTCTTCACCTACATCGCGCCGATCCTCAGCAGCGAAACCCATGCGTCGACCGCTTACATCACCGCCATGCTGATGCTTTACGGTGTCGGTTTGACGCTGGGTAACATGTGGGGCGGCAAGGCCGCTGACCGTTCGATCGATCGCACCCTGATCGTCTCGCTGAGCGTGCTGATTCTGGTCTTGTTGGCGTTCACCGTACTGATGCGTTGGCCGCTGCCGGCCGCCGTGGCCATTCTGATCTGGGGTATTGCCAGCTTCGCCCTGGTGCCGCCGCTGCAGATGCGCGTCATGGAAGCGGCGAAGGACGCGCCCAATCTGGCCTCGGCGGTGAACATCGGCGCCTTCAACTTCGGCAACGCGATTGGCGCGGCGCTGGGCGGCGCGGTGATCAGCAGCGGCCTGGGTTATCCGGCGATCTCCCTGGCCGGCGCGGCAATGGCGGGCCTGGGGTTGCTGATGGTGTTGGGGTTTGCGTGGCGTTCCAGGACGATTGAAGCCGCCGTGGTGTAACACGTTCAACAATGCTCGGCGAGTTGTCAGTCATTCATAGGGTGAGTAAGCTGCCCCCATGAATCAGCCATCCCTAACTGCCTCCTCGCCGAGCACTCGCGGCCCCGCCGAACACGACATTCGCGACCAGATTGTCGCCGCGGCCAACGAGCACTTCAGCCAATACGGCTACGGTAAAACCACGGTTTCCGACCTGGCCAAGGCCATCGGTTTTTCCAAGGCCTACATCTATAAATTCTTTGATTCCAAGCAAGCGATTGGCGAGGCCATTTGCTCCAACTGTCTGGGCCAAATCGCTGCAGCCGTCGAACAAGCGGTGAATACCGAAGCGGTTTCAGCCACCGAGCGCTTGCGCAGGTTGGTGAAAACCGTGATCGCCACAGGTGTGGATCTGTTCTTCAACGATCGCAAGCTCTACGACATCGCGGCGTTTTCCGCTTCGGAGCGCTGGAACAGCGCCCAGGTGTACGAAGCGCAGATCAAGGGCTTTATCCTCGCCATCGTGCGTCAGGGGCGAGAAGCGGGGGAGTTCGAGCGCAAGACCCCGCTGGACGAGACCGTCGAGGCGATCAATCTGGCGCTGCGACCTTTCGTCAACCCGCTGCTGTTGCAACACAATCTGGATCTGATCGAACAAGCGCCCACGCTGACCACCAACCTCATCCTGCGCAGCCTCATGCCTTGACCCATCGCTGAGCAAAGTTTTCAGGCGATTCGAGTCAAGGCGACATCCCCCCTTATCAAGTTTCCTGTTCCCGGTACTGAGTACCGGGAGGGCATTGAATTTAGCTCAACGTGACCATTGACTGAAATGGTCACATGGATAATATGGCGTCGCTGTAGTGCTCAATGTTCTATTCCAGTGATCTCCATAGAGTCCCGATAATGAAAAAAACAATGCTCAAGAGTCCCGTGGGCCTGGCCGTCGTGCTTGCGTCTTCCAATGTGCTAGCCGGTGGCTTTGCACTCAACGAACAAAGCATCAGCGGGATGGGATCCGGTTTTGCCGGGCGCTCTTCATCAGCCGAAGACGCCAGTACGATTTATGGCAACCCGGCGGGCATGGCGCGGCTTAAACGGGAGCAGGTCAGCGTGGGCGCGGCGACACTGTTCGCCAAGTCGGATATCAGCCGGACGCGCAGTACGTTCGGTGGCAAGGAAGACGGCGACATGGTGCCCACGACCACCGTGCCGATGGGGTATTACGTCAAACCCATTGATGACCACTGGGCATTCGGCGTCGGATTTTATGTACCGTTCGGGTTGATCACCGACTACGGCAGTGGTTTTGCCGGACGCTATTACGCCAACAAGAGTGAAGTCACCACGCTGACTTTCCAGCCGACCATCAGCTACGCCTTTAACGAAAAAGTTTCGATCGGCTTCGGTCCGACCATTAACCGTATCAGCGGCGAGATATCGGGCATGGTTCCCAATCCACTGAGCCCGGGGCGTAATGACGGCAAGCTCAAAAGCACCGGCGATGACACCGCGCTGGGCTTCAACGCCGGTGTGCTGGTGCAGGCGACAGACCAGACCCGCCTGGGCCTGACCTACCATTCCAAGGTCAGTTACCACCTGGATGCGAAAACCAAGGTCACCGATGGCATCTTCAGCGTGCTGGGCGTCAGCGGTCGCAACTATGACGCGTCGCTGGACGTGGACACGCCGGAGTCGGTGGACTTTTCGGTCACGCATCAAATCAATAACGACTGGACGCTTTATGTGGGCAGTACCTGGACGCGCTGGAGCCGCTTCAAGGAGCTGACGATCGAGAACAGTGGTTTGCCGCCATTGCTGAGCGGCCAATTGGGCAAGATCAGCGAAGAGCAGAACTGGCATGACACTTGGGCTCACGCGATCGGTGCAGCCTATCAATTGAATAACCAGTGGGTGCTGCGCGCCGGTTTCTCGGTTGATCAGTCACCGGCTAACAACACCAATCGGGGGCCGCGCATTCCGACGGGCGACCGCAAGGTGCTCAGCTTCGGGGCCGGCTGGACGCCCGTGGAAAATGTCACGATCGACCTGGCTTATTCCTACCTTTGGGAGGAGAGCGTCGAGGTCAACGACACCTCGGCATCGAGAGGTGCCTACAGTGCCAGATACAAGAACAGTGCGAGCGGGCTGGGGACTTCGGTGAGCTACCGTTTTTAGTCAGGCCCGTCAGCCGATTCGTAGTTCGATACTGCAGGTGGTCAGGATGCAGGTTGTGACCATTGACGTTATTGGTCACAAGGCTGAGAATATGATGATCATCCTATTCCTCAGTAAGGGAACCTATGCGCCGGCTCCGACCTTTCCCCATTGCCGCATGCTTGTTGCCTCTTGCCCTGAGCGCCTGTGGCGAGTCTTTCAGCGTTGCGGATCCTCGCACACAGGCGCCGCTGGTCAGATCCGCTGCTGTTCAGGCGTCACCCGAAGTCGCTCGTTCTTTCACCGGAGTGGTCGCGGCGCGCGTTCAGGGCGACCTGGGTTTTCGCGTATCGGGCAAAGTGCTGGAACGCCTGGTTGATACAGGGCAGGCCGTTAAGCGAGGGCAGCCGCTGATGCGTCTCGACCCGGTCGACCTCGGGCTGCAAGCGCGGGCGCAGCAGGCGGCGGTCATAGCTGCTCGCGCCAGCGCCAAACAGACAGCCGACGATGAGGCTCGCTATCGCAAACTGGTCGGCGTTGGCGCTATTTCGGCATCAGCCTACGATCAGTTCAGAGCCGCCGCAGAGACGGCAAAAGCGCAGCTCAACGCCGCGCAAGCGCAAGCCGATGTAGCGCGCAATACCTCGGGTTATGCGCTGCTGGTCGCTGATGCGGACGGCGTGGTGGTGGAAACACTCGCTGAACCGGGACAAGTCGTCAGTCCGGGACAACCGGTGGTTCGACTGGCCCGTGCAGGTCAGCGCGAAGCCATCGTGCATCTGCCCGAAACCCTGCGTCCGGCCGCCGGCTCCACCGCGCAAGCCAGCCTCTACGGCATGAATTCAGCGGCTGTCACGGCAAAACTGCGGCTGCTTTCGGACTCGGCAGACCGTACAACGCGCACGTTCGAAGCGCGCTATGTGCTTGAGGGGCCGCTGGCCAATGCGCCAATCGGTGCGACCGTGACCCTCAGCATTGCCGAGGGCGCCACCCAGACTCAAGCGTTACAAGTCCCCATCGCCGCCGTTTACGACCCGGGCAAAGGCCCCGGTGTGTGGGTGATTGCCGGAACACCGGCAACTGTGACCTGGCGAGCGGTTCAGGTGCTGGGGGTGAGCGATGATTCGGCGCGCATCGCTGGCGACCTTACTGCCGGTGACAAGGTTGTAGCGTTGGGCGCCCATCTGCTGCGCGATGGCGAAGAGGTGCGATTGCCGCAGCAGAGCGCAGCCAGCGTTGCCGGGAGCCGTCCATGAGCCAGGGGCGATTCAACCTTTCGGCCATCGCCGTGCGCGAGCGGGCGATCACGGTGTGCCTGATTTTTCTGATTGCCGTTGCGGGGACGTTGTCGTTCTTTAAGTTGGGACGTGCGGAAGATCCACCGTTTACGGTCAAACAGTTGACCGTCATCACCGCGTGGCCCGGCGCGACGGCGCAGGAGATGCAGGATCAGGTCGCCGAACCTCTTGAGAAACGCCTGCAAGAACTCAAGTGGTACGACCGCTCGGAAACCTACACTCGCCCTGGACTGGCGTTCACGATGGTGTCGTTGCTCGATAGCACGCCGCCGTCGCAAGTGCAGGAAGAGTTCTATCAAGCGCGCAAGAAACTCGACGATGAAGCCATCAGGTTGCCGGCCGGTGTGATCGGGCCGATGGTCAACGATGAGTTTTCCGACGTGACCTTCGCACTGTTCGCCTTGAAAGCCAAAGGCGAGCCACAGCGCTTGCTGGTGCGTGATGCCGAAGCCATGCGCCAGCGTCTGCTGCATGTGCCGGGGGTGAAGAAGGTCAATATCATCGGTGAGCAAGCCGAGCGCATCTACGTTTCGTTTTCCCATGACCGCTTGGCGACTCTCGGCTTGTCGCCGCAGGACATCTTCGCCGCGCTGAACAGTCAGAACGTGCTGACGCCCGCCGGCTCCATCGAAACCAATGGTCCGCAGGTTTTTCTGCGTCTCGACGGTGCCTTCGACAAGGTGCAGAAAATTCGCGACACACCGGTCTTCGTGCAGGGGCGCACACTCAAGCTCTCTGATGTGGCGACGGTTGAACGCGGTTACGAAGATCCGGCGACCTTTGTTGTACGCAATAACGGTGAAGACGCGCTGCTGCTGGGCGTGGTGATGCGCGAGGGCTGGAACGGTCTGGATCTGGGCAAGGCGCTGGATGCGGAGACCGCGCGGATCAATGCGGAAATGCCATTGGGCATGACACTCGCCAAAGTCACCGACCAGGCAGTCAATATCGACTCGGCGGTCGGCGAGTTCATGGTGAAGTTTTTTGTCGCGCTGCTGGTGGTCATGCTCGTTTGTTTTCTGAGTATGGGCTGGCGAGTAGGGGTGGTGGTCGCCGCGGCTGTGCCGTTGACCCTGGCGATCGTGTTCGTGGTGATGGCCGCCACCGGCAAGAATTTCGATCGCATCACCCTCGGCTCATTGATCCTTGCGCTCGGGCTGTTGGTCGATGACGCGATCATCGCCATTGAAATGATGGTGGTGAAAATGGAGGAGGGCTACGACCGCATCAAGGCATCCGCCTATGCCTGGAGCCATACGGCAGCGCCGATGCTGTCCGGTACGCTGGTGACGGCAATCGGCTTTTTGCCGAACGGTTTTGCCCAGTCCACTGCCGGCGAGTACACCAGCAACATGTTCTGGATCGTCGGCATCGCATTGATCGCTTCCTGGGTCGTCGCGGTGGCGTTCACCCCGTATCTGGGCGTGAAATTGTTGCCGGACATCAAGAAGGTCGAAGGTGGCCACGCGGCGATCTATAACACGCCGAATTACAACCGCTTCCGCCGGCTGCTGACCGCGGTGATCGCCCGCAAATGGTTAGTAGCAGGCACGGTGGTCACGCTGTTTTTTGTCGCCGTGCCAGGCATGGGGCTGGTGAAGAAACAGTTCTTCCCGACCTCTGACCGCCCCGAGGTGATGATCGAGGTGCAAATGCCCTACGGCACTTCGATCGAGCAGACCAGCACCACGGCCGCCAAGGTCGAAGCCTGGTTGCAAAAGCAGGATGAGGCCAAAATCGTCACGGCCTATATCGGCCAGGGTGCGCCGCGTTTCTTCCTGGCGATGGCGCCAGAATTACCCGACCCTTCGTTTGCGAAAATCGTGGTGCTGACGGACAGTCAGGAAGCACGCGAAACCCTCAAGTTCCGGCTGCGCGAAGCGGTTGCCGAGGGGCTCGCGCCGGAAGCCCGTGTCAGGGCCACGCAAATTGTGTTCGGTCCTTATTCTCCGTTTCCGGTTGCCTACCGGGTGATGGGCCCTGATCCGGCGAAGCTGCGCGATATCGCCGAGCAGGTCCGGAGCGTGCTGCAAGACAGCCCGATGATGAGAACGGTGAACACCGACTGGGGACCGCTGACCCCGACCTTGCATTTCAGTCTCGATCAGGACCGTCTGCAGGCAGTGGGGCTGACCTCCAATGCGGTCGCCCAGCAACTGCAGTTTCTGCTGAGCGGAGTGCCGATCACGGCGGTGCGCGAGGATATTCGTTCTGTGCAGGTCGTCGGGCGTGCGGCGGGCAATATCAGGCTCGACCCGGCGCAGATCAAGGGTTTCACTTTGGTCGGCGTGTCGGGACAACGCATCCCGTTATCGCAGATTGGCGAGGTCGATGTGCGCATGGAGGACCCGATTCTGCGCCGCCGTGATCGCACACCGACGATCACTGTGCGTGGCGACATTGCCGAAGGCTTGCAGCCACCGGATGTTTCGAGTGCGATCCTCAAGCAGTTGCAGCCGATCATCGAAACACTGCCTTCCGGTTACCGGATCGAGCAGGCGGGTGCCATCGAGGAGTCCGGCAAAGCGGGCAAGGCAATCTTGCCCCTGCTGCCGATCATGATCGCCATGACGTTGCTGATCATCATGGTGCAGGTGCGTTCGATCGCGGCGATGATCATGGTCTTCCTCACCTCGCCATTAGGCTTGATTGGCGTGGTGCCGACGCTGCTGATCTTCAATCAGCCGTTTGGCATCAATGCGCTGGTCGGGTTGATTGCGCTGTCGGGAATCCTGATGCGCAATACGCTGATTCTGATCGGGCAGATCCATCACAACACGCTGGAAGGACTGGACCCGTTCCATGCCGTGGTCGAAGCCACGGTGCAACGTGCGCGGCCGGTACTGCTGACGGCGCTGGCGGCCATCCTGGCGTTTATTCCCCTGACACACTCGGTGTTCTGGGGCACGCTGGCCTACACCCTGATCGGCGGCACATTCGTCGGTACCATCATGACGCTGGTGTTCCTGCCGGCGATGTATTCCATCTGGTTCAAGATCCGCCCTGAGCAAAAGGCTCAGACTGAAGCAATCCAACTGGCGTAGTTAAAAAGCCTGCAATCGAGGCCCGCTCTGGCGGGCCTCTTTGTCCCCCCATCAAAGTGTGGTGATCTGTCCGTTGCGGTCCAGTTCATACACCTTGTTGCCCTGCAATTTCTCCTTCAGCCACCGCTCGGCCTTGCCCAGCGGTCGCTGCCGCGCCCACAACAAATCCACACCGATCTGCCAGTCCGTATGCGGATACGCCGAGAGCTGCAGTTCCACCAGCTCACCATTGGCCAGTTCGCGCTGAACAAGCTGACGGGGCAGGGTGGCCCAGCCGAGCCCGGCGCGGACCATTTCCAATAACGCCAGATAGCTTTCCGCTTGCCACAACTGGGTCGAGCGCAGGTATTCGCTGCTCGGCAGTTTGCTTGCGTGGGCGCTGAAGGCCAGGCGGCGATGGACGTGCAGGTCGTCGAAGGTGACGTCATCGAGTTGCGCCAGTGGATGATCGGGATGGCAGACGTGCAGCATGATCAGTTTGCCCAGTTGCTGGAACGCCAGTTCCTTAGGGTAGCCGGGCTGCGAAAACGCCACGCCGAGTACCGCTTCGCCGCTGCTGACCAGTTCGCTGACGTCGCCATACACCGGATGGCGGATGATCAGGTCGACGAAGGGGAACGCGGCTTCGAAGGCTTTGAGCACCGGCATGATCGGGCCGTACGGCGTTTCAATGGCGAGCGTCAGGCTGGTTTCGACGTTGTCCGACAGGCAATCGGCGTGGGCTTCGAAGGTCATGCAGCGTTCGAGCACGGCTTCGGCCTGCACCAGCAATTTATGGCCGCTGGCGGTGAGGGCAGGGCTGCGGTTGCTGCGGTCGAACAGGTCGACGCCAAGGTCGGTTTCGAGGTTGGCAATAGCCGCGCTGATGGTCGATTGGGTCTTGCCCAGTTGGCGCCCGGCTGCGGAGAACGATCCGCTTTTGACCACTTGGACGAACATCAACAGTTGATCGAGTGAGAAGCGCAAGCGGTGAACTTCCGGGTCGAAAATAAAGGTTTGGAGCGGCTAACGAATGCGTGATTGTGCCATCGAAAAAAACGATGGTTGCTAATTTGTTTCATCGTAATAAACGTTCAACTATGGCCCCGCGTCAAACGATCTCCGGGGCGGATCTGACTTTCAAGCGCCCCTGAGCATGCCCGCGATCTCAACAGATGCCGCACCTTCAGGAGCGTGTGAAATGACTACACAACGCATTCATCCGGTGGACGAGGTTTTGCCACTGCGACAGTTGTTCACGTTTGGCTTGCAGCATGTGCTGGTGATGTACGCGGGAGCGGTGGCAGTGCCGCTGATTCTCGGCAGTGCGATGGGGCTGACCTCGGCGCAGATCGTTTTACTGATTAACGCCAACCTGTTGACCTCGGGGGTGGCGACGTTGATTCAAACCCTTGGCTTCTGGAAGTTCGGCGCGCGGCTGCCGCTGATTCAGGGCTGCTCGTTCATAGCCCTGGCGCCGATGATCATGATCGGCAAGGAATTCGGCCTCAGTCAGATTTTCGGTGCGGTGATCGCGGCGGGCTTTATCACCATTGCGTTGGCACCGGTGTTCAGCCGCTTGCTGCGGTTTTTTCCGCCGGTAGTGATTGGCAGTCTGATCACCATCATCGGCATCTCGCTGATGCCGGCGGCGGCGATCTGGCTGGGCGGCGGCAATCCCGACTCGGCGGATTTTGGTAATTCCGCGAACTTGTTGCTGGGCCTGGTCACAGTCAGCGTGACGTTGCTGATCTACGCCAAATTCAAGGGTTTCATTGGCAACCTCAGCGTGCTGATTGGTCTGTTCGTCGGCAGCCTGATCGCAGCGGCTTGCGGCATGACTCACTTCGGTCGGGTCAGCGAAGCGGCGTGGTTTGAGCTGAGTGCGCCGATGGCCTTCGGCGCCCCGGAATTCGCGCCGGTGCCGATTCTGATCATGACCCTGGCGATGCTGGTGATCATGGCCGAGACCACCGGCAACTGCCTGGCGATCGGCAAATTGACCGGCAAACCGACCACGCAACAGACCCTCGGCAACGCGTTTCGCGCCGACGGTTTGTCGACCATGCTGGGTGGCTTGTTCAACAGTTTTCCCTACAACGCTTTCACTCAAAACACCGGTTTGATCGCGCTTTCGAATGTGAAAAGCCGCTTCGTCGTGGCCGCCGCCGGGTCAATCATGGTGCTGATGGGTTTGTTCCCGAAACTCGGCGCGTTGATCGCCGCAGTGCCGACGCCAGTGCTCGGTGGCTGCGCGATCGTGATGTTCGGCATGACCACGGTGGCGGGGATTCAGGAACTGTCACGGGTGCAATTCGAGGGCACTCGCAACGGCATCATCGTCGCCGTATCGGTAAGTGTCGGAGTGCTGCCAATGTCCTTTCCGGTGCTGTTCGAACACGTTGGGCCAACGCTGAAACTGGTACTCGACAGCGGGATTTTCCTCGGCGCGATCACCGCCATTGTCCTCAACATCCTGCTCAACAACGATAAAAAATCGACCGAAACCATCGGCGCTGAACTGGCCGACTGACTTTTGTTTTCCACTGCCCAGGAGTTACCCATGAATCAATTCACTCAGCTCATTCCGGCCGGCGTCAGCGAGCTTGATCTGACCTTGCTGCGCCAGACCATCGCCTTGTCCGAGGCATCGAAACAACGCGGTCGCCATCCGTTCGCGGCATTGGTGGCGGATCGCAACGGCAAGGTGATTGTCGAAGCGGGGAACAACTCGATGCCGCCGCAAGGCGATCCGACTCAGCATGCCGAGTTGGTGGCGGCCGCCGCAGCGGCAAAACTGCTGTCGCCGCAAGAGCTGGAACTGTGCACGCTGTACACCAGCGCCGAACCTTGCTGCATGTGCGCCGGCGCGGTGTATTGGACCGGGATCGGGCGGGTGGTTTATGCCTTGTCGGAGCATGCGTTACTGGGATTGACCGGTGACCATCCGGAGAACCCGACGTTCTCGCTGCCATGCCGCGAGGTGTTCGCCAAGGGGCAGCGCAAGGTCAGTGTGTTGGGGCCGATGCTGGAGGGGGAGGCGGCTGAGCCGCACAAGGGTTTTTGGTCGTAACCAGCTTTGCAACGAAGCTCGAATGGGGTGAGGTTGCGCTATCCAGAGACTTAAGAGCACTTGCTCGCCGAGAGGGAGAAGGTGCGAAGTTTTGGAACTGCCAGCCCTCGGCCGATGCCGAATGAGTAACCAGAACGAGGGCAAAGCAATGACTGAAGAAACAGCACAATTTCCAGAGGAAGAAGTACCGGATCAATCGACGCCGGCGCATTCCACAGAGGAAGAGCAAAAGCGCCTTAAAGATTTTAACAAGGAAGGCATCCCGCCCGGCAGTTGCTGATCGGTAGGCTCGGGACACATACCTTCGGCGCGTCGCTTTGCGACGCGCCATGAGGCGTTGGCCCGTGCCTGTGCGGCCATCGGCGGGGATTTCAAGCGTGTGTGTCAACGCTGAGTGTCATTTGGATCAATGTTGCCTGCAGCGCGTGGAGGTTGCCAGCGCATACAGAAATCTGATTTTGAATCTCGATTGTTCTTTGAGCCTTCTCTTCTTCTGGCATATTCATTCTTTCGGTTTTAGCCAGCTCTGCTCTGCGAGTTGCAAGTTGTTGCTGTATCTCGGCAATTTGTTTTTTTATGAGCTCGACTGCACTAATAGGCTGTTTGACCGTATTAACACCTTCTTCGCTGGACTCAATTCTAATCTTGTCGTCGCTTGTGGTTTTCTTCGTAAGTGCTAGATGATTTTGCGAATCTGATTTTATGTGTTGGTTGTTCTCTGGTTTTTTCTTATAGATGGTTACGCTCATTGCACTGATTTTTGGCATGGCTAATTCTCTTGGCTTTCTCGCCTATAGGGCGGTGGGGCTATTGATCTCACACGGTTGCGCGTGAGTGCTCACTACGCCTTTTATGGTAATGAGTCTTCTGCGTGTGGATATAGGAATTGTCTTGTTTTTATGCGCCATGGCTAGACGCGCAGAAACGACAAGGCTCTGAATAAATCAGAGCCTTGATGTTGAAGATTGAAGAATTGAACGTGTTATTTCGATGTGTCTACGCTGGTAGAGCAAGAAAGCCGGTAATGCTCATAGTTCAAATCCTTTAGCCTTTCTGGAAGCTTGTAGGGGGCGGGGCAACTCTTGCCCTGCCACTTGATTGTGATGATGCCTTGATCTTTGGTAACAAGCGCTAACGCCTTGCCGGTGGGGTCGGAAAGTGCCAGTTGTTTACCTTCGGCGTCCATCAATACGGCTCCGAATGGGAGGGGTTTGCCCTCGGCATCGTAGAGTTCGAACTGGATCCGTCTCCCTTTGCTGCCTTCGAAGCGCGCAAGCACTACTGAACCTCGTCTCGGTACGAGTTGTTGGGTGGCGTTGTCCAGCTCTATGTCACCGCCGAGATTTCGTGTGTCCAGCGTCACCCAATTCACGCGATAGGGCTGTGCGTTTGGAAGGACGGCATAGCCGTTGAGGCCGGTTTTCACGCCGGAGTAGCTGCTGACTTCTACCCCTGACATGCCAGGCACTTCCACCATTGCGAATGTTTCGCCGACGGTCTGGCCCATGTTGATTCCCCCCGCGTGAGCCACGATCGATCCGGCCGCGCTCAGGTTTTGTGATTCATAACCGCTACCTCGGCTGTAGCCCAATCCCAGATCGCCCATCGCTGTCCGGGTACTCAGGCTGAGTGAGCCGGAGCGATCACCTTGCACACTGCGGCCGGTCTGTACGGAATAGTAGGTGTCACTGTCTTCAGTCAGATAACCATTGATCCCGGCTTGCGTACTGGTGCCGGTATTCTGATGATTGCTGGAAATATAGGCGCGAGGCGCGCGAGGTGTCGATCCGAGCGGGAATGAGATCGAAACGCTCAGTTGGGTGTCGTGAGTGGTGTCACCGCGTGCGCCGAACTCTTCGGTTTTACTCAAACTGATGTTGTAGTTCAGGTCGCGCCAATTATTGTTGTAACCGGCAGAAAAGCTGCGCGAACCACCGCGATCCCAATAGCGCTGATCACTGGCATTCAAGTACAGCGAGCCGTACTGGCGCGCTTCACCCAGGGTCTGGTTGATCGTGAGGTCGGTACGGGTTTTGGCGTTACCTGCGCGCCGCGTAGCGCCGGTGCTGGTGTCCTGAACGTGGTCGGTCAGCGTGCGGTAACCCTCGGTCGAATAACGATAGGCGGCGAGGGTGAAGCTGGTATCGGTGCCGGTGAAGGTCTTTGCATAGAGCGCGCGTACGCTGCTGCCCTGGGTCGTTTTACCGAATGCCTTGCTGGACGATTGCGTGAGGTCCAGCGACATAGCGCCAATCGACGTGTTCTTCGCCGCACCGACTGAAAGCGCTTTGAAACCGTTGCTGGCCTGAATGCCGGCAATGCCCGTCAGGTTGCTGGTCAAGCCGTAGGCGAAAGTACCGCCCAGGAAGGCTGGCTTGTCGTAGCCTTCGCTGTTGTTGTTGAATTTGCCGCTCGACAGGCTGTACTTCAATTGACCCTCACGCACCATCGTCGGCAAGGCGGAGAACGCCTGCCGGGTGACCTTGCGCCGACCATCCGCTTCGACAACGGTGATCTCCAGATCACCATTGGAGCCCGATGGATAGATATCACTGATCTCGAACGGCCCCGGCGGTACGTTGGTGGTGTAAAGAATGTAGTTATCCTGGCGGACCTCGATCTTCGCATTGGTTTCAGCCACGCCACGAATGATTGGCGCATAGCCGCGCTCGCTGTCTGCGCGCATGCCCTCATCAGAGGCCACCTTGACGCCTTGATAGCGCACGCTGTCGAACAGATCCGAATCGGAGAATATTTCCCCCGCACTCAGTTGCCCCTTGATCGCCGTGAGGTCGCGCTGGATGAACGTGCGGTTGCTGACAAACCGATTGGGCCGGCCGGTGGCACTGCTCAGATTGGACTCGTTGCGCAAACGCCAGGCACCGAAGTTGATGCCGTTGCGCAGCCCCAGATTATTGGAGATTTGCGTCGAGTAATCGGTTTTGCTGCGGGTGCTGCTCAACTGATAGTTGATGAACCCGGCGGCCACGCCATCGTCCCAAAGCTCTGGGTCCACATAGCCGCGCATGCCACGTGCCATCGCGACCTGCGGCACGCTGATATTGAGGCGCAGGCGGTTGGCGTCAAAACTGATACTGGCTTGCTCGATCATCGACGCAAGATCGTAGTGATCGGCCGGCCGTTGCTCGTCAACCAGGCCTTGCTCACGCAGTTTGCGCATGTCTACGCCCAGCTGCTGTAACAATTCCAGGGTGATACGTGGCTCGACTTTGCCGTTGAGCGGGTTGGCCGCGAAATCAACGTCGCGACGACCGACCAGCGTGCCGTTGCTGAACACGTCAACGCGATATCGGCCCGGCAGAACGCTGTTGGCATTCAACAAGGGTTGCAGATCGACCGCCGATGAACCTTCCAGAAACAAGGTATTGAACGCTTCACCCGCTACCGCGGCGGGGGCTTCGGCACCCATGGCGAATCCACAGATGGCCATATTGATGGCAAAGCACAATGGATGCAGGCAGCCCAACGCCGTTTTGTTTTTATGGCGCGCAACGTGATGCTTTACACAACTTGAAGATGTGTGGTGTTGGGAGGAAAACATGCAATTTGCCTTATCAGTCCGTATTGCTTCAACCGGAGTCCGGAACTCGTAAATAGCTTGTGAATTGGCGGGGTGGGGCGGGGAAGTTACTGGGCGGATGCATCTTTCACGCGCTCGGCATGACTTTCGGTAGCGCTGAGTGGTGCATCGAATCGTTGTTGTGCGCCGTAATCGTTAATGGCTGAAAACGTCAGGCGCGGAGATCCAGGTGGCAACTCTTTCAAGTTGAATGAACGAACTTCGCCCGGAACGATCATTGTCGAATCAATCACCAACTCTGCTTTTTTTCCTGCAGCGACTTTCAGGTCGGCCAGCGACACATGGTAATTACTCTGGTTTTTTACTTTCAGTACCGACTTGCCAGCTTGCGTGACCAATTGCCATACAAGTTGCACCGGCGCTTGCGCGGCGTCACCGGTCAGTCCGTTCGGGCGAAAAAAAACCTTGATGCGCTGACGCACCGCCAGTTGCAGGGTGTTGACATCGGCAGCACTGGCCTGAGGGATTTCCTGCACGTTCAGCCACACCACCGACTCTTTGTCTGCAGGCATGCCCCGGCCCTCATAGAGAATCCTCAACAGTTGCTGTTGATTGGGTTCGAGTCGGGCCAGCGGTGGAGTCACCGCAAATGGCGGCGCGCTGCCAGCGGTGTCGCCGGCATCCAGCCACGATTGCGCCAGGATGGTTTGCCCGCCGTTGCGCACGGTGACGTTTGCCTCTTTGTGCGCGCCATCGAAGATGACCCGGGTGGAACTCAAGGAGATGCTGGCGAATGCCGAGTGCGTCATCAACACCCCGGCAAGCCCCAGACACAGCGGAAAATAGCGACTTAACATAGTTTTCACCGATTGATCTGGTCGGGAAGGACGAGGCACAGCGGCCCCGTCCAGGTATTGCGCGCTGCTTATTCGTATTCGAGAACGAACGGCAGAGTGGCGTTACCGGTACCTGCAGTAGCGGTGGCCTTGTCGCCGGTGGTGACGTAAGCGGCTGCGAACGACAGGGTGCCGTCGCCGCCAGTGGTGCCGTCGCCAGTCAGGCTGGTCTGAACTTTGGCTGTGGCTTCGGAACTCAGGTCGATCAACTGGCCGTTGCTGTCCAGCAGCGCGATACCTACGCCTTTGGCCGCATCAGTACCTTGCAGCTTGAGAACTTTCTTGCCATCAACCAGGCCCGAACCGCCGTTGACGGTTGGTTTGAACAGCATCGACACCTTGGTGCCGGCGTTGCAGTTCACTTTCAGGTTGAAATCGTTGGCAGCCACGCGACCAGCACCCGGGGCAGAATCGGTGCCCATGTCTTTGATCGATACGCTGCCCATGTCCACGGCAATCATCTTGTCGTTACCCGAAGCGCCATCTACCGAGCACGCATCGTTGTTGATGACGCCGGTGAAGCTGATTTGACCGCTGCCGCCCTTGACGGCTTTAGCGGCTTCTTCTTCAGCCAGTGCACCAGTGGAGGCAGCCAGTACGGAAAGAGTGAGTACTGCGAAAGCGAACTTTTTCATGTTTATATCCGAAGTTATTGTGAAGTGCTGCATTGAAATGCCAGGCCATGTTAGGTCGGTGATAGCGATGGGTCTTTGAGATTTGTCTTAAAGCGTGACAAGTGCGAACAAGGCGGCAATATCGGAAGTGAGTATTTATATCTTCAGTCAATTTTACGGCAGGCTAAATGAGACAATTCTCAAAGTCGCACGGGTTCTGTTCGGTTACTGTTTGCGGATGCAGAAATTCTTAGTCAGTGCAAAGTTTGTGAGCGGTCTTTCTGCTTGAAAGATAATTCAGATGTTTTGCTATTAATGGCTGATAGAAAGAGGTTCCCGGTTTGTGAGCACGCTTCGAATATTGGTATTGGAAGATCACGCCTTCCAGCGCACGGCTGCGGTCAGCGCGCTTAATAGTCTGGGTTACAAAAATATCTTTCAGGCGGCTGATGGCAAAGATGCGCTGGCTGTGATCTCCCAGGCAGGGGGTGTGGACGTTGCGTTGTGTGACCTGAGCATGGCCGGGATGGATGGTTTGACCTTTTTGCGCCTGGCGAGAGAGGCCGGATTGATTCGCGCAGTGATCATCTGCAGTTCGTTGCCTGAAGACTTGTTGCGCACGGTTGATCGAATTGTCACGTTGCAGGGCCTGGAATTGCTCGGCAGTGTTGCAAAGCCGTTGATGGTCGATGTGCTGGCGCCATTGCTGGCGCGCTATCGGCCGCACAGCCAGGTCGATGTCAAAGTGGCGGAAAGTCATCTCGATCAGCCTTCGGAGAACGAAGTGCTTGAAGCGATACGTCGGCAGGAATTTCGCGCGTACTTCCAGCCCAAGTTTCATCTGCGCAGTGGTGAAGTGGATGGCGCCGAGGTGCTGGTGCGCTGGCAAAGCCCCAGTCGCGGGTTACTTTCACCGGGCATGTTCTTGCCCACGATCGAGCGTTGCGGGCTGCTCGACGAAATGTTTTTCAGCCTGCTCACGCAAGGACTGAGTCTGCAGCGTTTCGTGCAGTCCCACGGCAAGCCG
This sequence comes from Pseudomonas sp. Mb7, assembly GCF_054790525.1. NCBI lineage: Bacteria > Pseudomonadati > Pseudomonadota > Gammaproteobacteria > Pseudomonadales > Pseudomonadaceae > Pseudomonas > Pseudomonas sp. Mb7. The sequence continues at coordinate 2,523,010 of NZ_CP186501.1, read as the reverse complement.
TTCAAGCTCGCCTTCAATCTCGACGTCACGCAGATGGCCAACCCGAATCTTGTCGACCGGATCAAGGCGCTGTTGCGCATTCACGGCGCCTCGCCAGCCGGGCTGATATTCGAGCTGACGGAAACCGGTCTGCTGCAGATGCCCGAGATCAGCATGGAAAACATGGTGCGTCTGCGCATGCTCGGCTTTAGCTTGGCGATTGATGATTTCGGTGTCGGCTATTCTTCGCTGGAGCGACTGTGTCAGATGCCGTTCAACGAAATCAAACTCGACGCCGGCTTCGTGCAGAATTTCCAGCAGGCTCGCTACAGTGCGGTTATCCACGGTGCACTGGCCTTGGCGCGCGAGCTGGACATGCGAGTGGTCGCAGAAGGCATTGAAACCGCAGATCAGGTCCATCACCTGGCTCGACTCGGTTGCCAGTGGGGGCAGGGTTTCTTCTATGCCCGACCCATGAATTGGGCGCACCTGGTCGATTGGCGTTTCGAGGGTCAAAAGTCGTCCTGGCGCCGCGCAATAGGCACGTCCGACCTTTGATGAGTGCGCGCGGTCTGACTTTTGGGACAAAGCCCTATTTCTTCACGTCCTCAAAACAATCATCATGTGCCGAGAAATCAATCAGATGCACCTGAATGCTTCGGTGATGCCCGGGATCTGCTGCGGTTGCCAAGTGCTGATGATCCTTCAACCCTCCTCATCATGGAGTTGCTCATGCATTGGTCAGTCGTGAATCCGTTACGCGTTGCCATCCTTGATGATCACTCGCTCATACGTCTGGCGATGAAATCGCGGCTGACGCGCGAAGCCGAATTCAGTGTCGTGGGCGTGTACGCGAGCAGTGCGCAGTTGCTCGCTGGATTGCGCGAGACCGAAATCGACCTGCTGATACTCGACTACAAGCTGCACGATGGCGAGCTGGACGGGCTTAATCTGATTCGCCTGCTGCGCAAGCAATATCCGGGCATGCGCATCCTCGTCTCATCCTCCGAAGAGCGCCCGGCGGTAGTGAACATGGCGATCGGAGCGGGTGTCAGCGGATTCTTCGGCAAGTCCCAGCCAGTCGATGACCTGATCACTGGCATCCGCTGCGCAGCGTCCGGCCAGTTGTACCTGTCGCCGGCAATGGCCTTCGAACTTGATGTGCTGCCTGTGTCGGTCGATGAGCCTGCTGGTGCCAATGATGACGGTGTGGCGCACAGCGACGATTTCCTGAGCAATCCTTTGCTCTCGCCGAAAGAGAAAGAAGTCTTGCGCTGCTGCCTCGAGGGTATGGGGGTGACGCAGATCGCTTTGAAGTTCTCGCGCAGTCGCAAAACCATCAGTGGGCAAAAACAGGCCGCTTTCAAAAAGCTTGGCATTCGTGGTGATGCAGAGCTGTTCAAGTTGCAGCACAGCCTGACAGCCGATAACCAGGGATAACACGCTTATGTTTCATCTGTTGCGCGGTGTTTTGCTCGTCAGTGTGCTTTTCGTAGTCGGTAGCGGGTCGTTGTGGGCAGCAGAGCCGCGCACTCTGCAGGTGTTCGGTCGATCAGACTGCAAGGAAGTGCAGGTCGATCTGGGCAATGAAGACTGGAGTTGGCTACGGCAGAAACGCAGCCTCGTATTGGGATCGGCGCTTCCGGATTTTCCGCCTTATGTCATGACCGCCAGCGGTACGCGTTATGAGGGGATTGCCGCCGACATTGCCTGCATTATCGGTCAGGCCCTGCATGTCGAAGTTACCGTCAAGGCATATCCCGACCGTCGCGACGCCATGGCGGCGCTTGAACGCGGCGACATCGATATGTTGGGCAGCTCCAACAGTTTCGAGTTGATCGACGGCCTCGTCACGCTCAGTAACCCTTATGTCGAAGACGTGCCGGCAATGTTCATGCGCGGCGATGATCGTCGACCGATGCCGGCCAATCTGGCCGGTTTGCGTATTGCGGTTGCCGACGATTACCTGCCATCCAGTCAGTTGCATGGGTTGTATCCCAACGCCGAGTTCGTACTTTTCCCATCGAACGAGTTGGCACTGGCTGCGCTGGCCTTTGGCAAAGTCGATCTGTTTCTGGGCGACACGGTGTCCAGCAACTATCTGATCAACCTCAACTACTTCAACTATGTGCGCCTGCACTCTTTCGTCAAAACGCAAACCAACGGTTTCAGCTTTGCCCTGCGCCGAGGGAATGATCAATTGTTGCGTCTGATCGACTCGGTCATTGAGTCGATTGGTGAGGGCAAGATAGCCGAAATCACCAAGCGCTGGTCCGGTGGCGGCGGGGCACTGACACCCAAACGTATCGATCTGACACCCGGCGAAGCACGCTGGCTTGAGCTGCACCCGGTCGCGCGGTTCGTGATCAATGACGACCAAGCGCCATTTGCGTTCTTTGATGGCGATGGCAACTTTGGCGGAATCGGCGCCGATCTGCTGGAACTGATTCAGCGGCGCACTGGTTTGCAGATCGATGTAGAGCGCACCGACAGTTTTTCCAGCTTGAGCACGCGCCTGCTTGATGGCAGCGCTGATATCTCGTTGCTGACGCCAACCGTCTCCCGTGAAGTCGGTATGCGTTTCACTCACCCATTCCTCGCCAGTCCCTTTGTGATCGTCACCGCCAAGGATGCAGGCGCGCCTTCAAGCCTGCAGGAGCTACGCGGCAAGCGCGTCGCCGTCCCCGAAAGCTCCGCGGAGCGTGAGTTGCTCAAGGATTATCCCGACATTGAAATTGTCGACAGCGAGACAGTGCTGGGTGCGCTGGCTGACGTGAAGGATGGGCGAGCGGATGCGATGATTACCACGTTGCACGGTGCGCGCTACTACATCGCTCACATCTACAGTGACAGTTTGCGCATCTCCAACATCGTCGGCATGAACAAGGGTTTCCTCGCCTTCGCCGCCCGGCGCGCCGATACCGAACTGGTCAGCATTCTGAACAAGGCTCTGCTGAGCATTCCACCCGATGAGCTGGACGTGATTCTCAACCGTTGGCGTCCCATTGCCGCGTTCTCGGGACTGTCGTGGCGCGATTACAAGGTGTTGATCTATCAAATCAGCGCTGGTGCCTTCTTGATTATCCTCGGATCGCTGGCGTGGAATTTCTATATTCGCCGGCAGATCCGCGAGCGCAGTAGGGCAGAGCGCTTGCTCGGCGATCAGCTGAAGTTCATGGGGGCGCTGATCAACGGCACGCCGCATCCCATTTACGTACGCGATCGGGAAGGTCGGCTTGTCACCTGCAATAACAATTATCTGCAGACGTTTGGCCTGTTGGAAAAAGACGTGATCGGCAAGACCGTGCTCGAAAGCGGCAAGCGCAATCGCCAGGAAGCGTTGCAATTTCACGATGACTATCTGCGCGTCATCGAGCGGGACGAACCTTACGAGGTGGATCGCACGCTGCATGTTGGTGAAACGCGGCTGATCATTTATCACTGGATCCAGCCTTATCACGACACGACGGGGGAAGTCAGAGGCGTGATCTGCGGCTGGATCGACATCAGCGAACGCCGCGAACTGATCGAGGAGTTGCGTTCGGCGAAAGAGCTGGCCGATGAGTCAAGCCGCGCCAAAACCACGTTCCTCGCGACCATGAGCCACGAGATCCGTACGCCGATGAGTGCCGTGATCGGCATGCTCGAACTCACCCTCAAGCGCGCCGAGCAGGGCCACTTCGATCGACCGGCGATTGAAGTCGCCTACGACTCGGCGAAAGGCCTGCTGGAGCTGATCGGCGATATCCTCGATGTGGTTCGCATCGAGTCTGGGCATGTCAGTCTTTCGCCCAAACGTGCCAACCTGCGCGAACTTGTGGAGTCCGTGGCGCGGGTGTTCGACGGCTTGGCCAGGCAGAAGAGTCTGGTATTGAAGCTCGATATCGACGCCACAGTCGGCTGTGACGTACTGGTTGATCCGATGCGCTTCCAGCAGGTGCTCTCGAATCTGGTCGGCAATGCCATCAAGTTTACCGATACCGGGCATGTCAGCGTCTCGATTCGCGGCCAACGCCTTGCTGACGAACGTTTGCAGGTCGACCTCAAAGTCGAGGATACCGGCATCGGCATTTCCAGCGCTGATCTGCAGAACCTGTTCCAGCCGTTTTCGCAAGCCAATCACGGCCCCTCGAACCGGGGCGGCACCGGTCTGGGATTGGCGATTTCACGTTCGTTGTGCGAGTTGATGGGCGGGCGACTGAACATCACCAGTACGCTGGGCAAAGGCACCTGCCTGGAAGTGTCGCTGTTCTTCAATATCCTCAGTCCGCTCGGCGGCAAGGTGCTGCCTGTTTCGGTTGTCCAGGACAAGCCAGTGCCGACGCTGCGGATTCTGGTAGTGGATGACCAGAGCGCCAACCGTCTGCTGCTGACGCAGCAGCTCAGCTTTCTTGGCCAGGCGGTGCGTGATGCTGCCGATGGAGCGCAGGCATTGGCATTGTGGCGTTCGGAGCCGTTCGACATTGTGATCACGGACTGCAACATGCCGGTCATGAACGGCTACGAACTGGCCCGCACTATTCGCCAGGACGAACGCGACAGTGGTGGAGCGCGGTGTATCGTGCTGGGCTTCACAGCCAACGCGCAGCCGGAAGAAAAAGTGAAATGCCGAGAGGCGGGGATGGACGACTGTCTGTTCAAACCGATCAGCCTCAGCACCTTGTCGACCCTGCTTGCCGGCTGGGAAAAGGACGTCGAAACCGAGCCAGTTGAAAGCCCGCCTGCGGCGGGTATCAAGGAGCTGGGGTCGATTCGCGAGCGTCTGACCGAGCTCACCGGAGGCGATCTCGACATGATGAAAGAACTGCTGCGCGAGGCGCTGTCGAGTTGTGAGAAGGATCTGGAGGAGCTGCATTCGCTGATACCCGAAAGCGATCCCGGGTTGTTGGCTGACCTGGCACATCGGATCAAGGGCGCGGCGCGCATTGTCGCCGAGCATCAGGTCATCGAGGCGTGTAACGACCTTGAGGCCGAGTGCGAAGCGCCGGTCATCGATCCACTGGATATCAATCGCAGCGCGTTGAAGCTGGAGCATGCACAGGCTGATCTGATCAAGAAAATCAAACGGGTCGAGCTGTAACCGTATTGGCGCAGGGCTCTGCTGACTGGCCTTGCATTGAAGGGGGACGTTAAAGATCATTTTGCAACGGGCGATACCTTGGTTAATAACCATGGAGTTTCGCGATGATCATTCGACGTCCTTTATTGATTGCCTGTCTCTGCCTGCTGAGTTTTGACACCGTCAGCGCGGCCCAGTCTGCGCCTGTCAGCGGAGTGATTCGCTTCAGCGGACAGATCGTCGAGACAAGTTGCATGGCGAGTGGCGCCAGCCGTGCTTCTGCTTCTGTCGAGCTGCTTGATTGTCCGCAGGCGAGCACTGGTCAGATGTTCTCGGTGACCAACGTCAGTGCGGCAGGGCGGGGTGAGCCGCGCCAGCAAGTGTTCGTGAAGATGATTGCCGATACCCACGAGCAGGAAAAATATTACGACCAGCGTTTGCTGCTCACGGACAACAAGGGCCATCAGATAACGACTGGCAATTACGTCGTGACGCTGACGCTGCCTTGATGGACTGAGAAGAATGAGTTTGCGCCCCTTGTTTCAAGGTTACTGACAACAAGGGGCGTTAATAATGAGAATTGTCTGGTTCGTATACGACCGTCCCGCGCTTCTGGCATTGCGCCGCTCGCCACCGTTGCAAAATCCCTCCCTCCAAAGACTTTGAACCAGGCCGGGCCTCGCTAGCGCGGGCTTGTCATCAAGGTGTGGTTTTCGCTCAGCGATCCCTGTGGTCATTTTGAGACAAGTCTCATATCGGCCAGGTTGGCCCCTTGGTTATTTTCTTGAAAGGAAGAATGGAGCTGCCAAAGGTGTCCGATGTTTCTTGAAAATAACCGAAGTCGATCCTTGCGGATCCTGATCGCCGATAACGACGTGCGTAGAGGTCTGTCGATTGAACAACAGTTCAACAAGCTGGGCTGTCTCAGCGTAGTGAACGTCTGTACTTATCGTGACCTGAGAGTACTGACGTATTACTGCCCCCAACGGCTCAGCCTGGTCGTCGTCAATGCTGAGTTGCTCAACGAGATGGCGATGGATCCGCTCGATTTTTTTGGGGAAAACCCGCTGATTCGTCACCTGCTGATTTTCAACCCCAGTGATGATCATCAGTGGTCGAAGACCGTCTTCAACCCGCATCCGCAACGCTGGATGCGTCTGGTCTCGAAAATCAATCTGCCGCGATTGGCGGACTTTCTGATGCTGGCCGACCCGACGCTCAAGGAACTGGCGGAGCCGGCCTCATCCGAATCCACGCTTCCTTCAGGTGCAAACCGCTAGCTGTTGCGCCTTCGCGCGGTAATCCACTTGTGCTTTGAGGTGCTATTGCTCAGCGCCTGCTTTGCTGCCCGCTCGTTTGCCCCATTGTCTTGAATACACTCTAAGGTAAGGCATCATGCTGCTTCGTAAACTCAATCTCGCGCCGCGTTCGGCGCTGTGTTTTGGCTTGTTCTGTCTCATGATTATCGCGATCGGATTGATCGCCTTGCAGCAAGTCGACTTGCTCAATAAGGCGGAGACCTATGTCGAGACGACCATCGTGCCGAGTATCAAGCTGCTCGGACAACTGGATCGTGAACTCATCGAAATCAAGGGCAATAACGCCCGCCTGCGCAACCCTATTGAAACCCCTGAGCGCAAGGCTCAGGCCCTGATGGACATTCAGCAATCGCGTCAGCTCATCAAAAATCATCAGCGCGCACTCATTGATCTGCTGGCAACTGACGCCGGACGTGAGGCCTTCGAGGCGTTCGCCAAAGCACAACAGGTCAATGATCAGGCGCAGGACCAATACCTTGAAACCGTGGCGAACGGGCAGCTTGAAGCGGCCATTGCGCTGTCAAAGAATCAGATGCGTGCCGCCTCGGACGGCGTGCAGGTCGCGCTCAAGAAGCTGATTGCTCTCAATGAGATCGAAGCTTATGAAGCGGGCAAGCAGGCCGACAATGTCTACGAACACACGCTGTGGATCGTCAGTGTGTTCATTATCATTGCCATCGGTGCTTCCTTGGCCCTGGCGGTGTTGTACACGCGCAGCCTGACGGTGCCGATTGCAGGCTCGCTGAGGGTGGCGGAATGCATCGCCGCCAACGATCTGAGCGAAACCATCGCGCTGGATGGCTCCGATGAGGCAGCGCAGATGCTGTCGTCGTTGGCCGCGATGCAAGCCAGTTTGCGTGATGCGCTGATCATGATCCGTGACTCGTCCACGCAGTTGGCCGAAACCTCGGAAGTCATGCACGGCGTCACCGAAGATATTTCGCGTATCACTCAACGTCAGAGTCATGAAATCGAAATGGCCGCCACCGCCGTGACGCAAATGAGTGCGGCGGTGGAGCAGGTCGCGGACAACGCCGCATCGACCTCGCAACTGACGTCGGAATCAAGCGCCGCAGCCATTGCCGGTAAAGCCCAGGTCAGCGAAACGGTCGCGGCAATCAATCTGATGGTTTCCAGCGTGCATGGCACCTCGGCAGAAGTGCAGGCGCTTTCTACGATGGCGAGCGATATCAGCAGCGTGCTGGACGTGATCCGAGAAGTCGCCGAACAAACCAATCTGCTCGCGTTGAACGCGGCCATAGAGGCGGCGCGGGCGGGGGAGGCGGGCCGCGGCTTTGCCGTGGTTGCAGATGAGGTGAGAGGGCTGGCGCAGCGTACGCAGAAATCGACCGAGGACATCGAGTCCATGGTCAGCTCCATTCAGTCGGGCACCAGCAGGGCGGTTTCTTCCATGAGTCACACCCGCTCTCAAGCTGAAAGAACACTCGAGATGGCCAATATCGCCGGCGAAGTGCTGACTGACATCACTGGGTCTCTGAATCTTATCAATGAACGAAACCTGCTGATGGCGACCGCTGCCGAAGAGCAGGCTCAGGTTGCGCGCGAAGTGGATCGCAGCCTGATCAGCATTCGCGACCTGTCTTGCGAAACTGCAGAAGGATCGAAACAGACGGCGGTTGCATCGGCGGAGCTCTCGCAGTTAGCGGCGTCGCTGAACAAATTGACCAAGGAATTCAAGCTCTGACTGTGAGCGTAAAGCCCTGGTTGCCAGGGCTTTTTTTATCAGTGCTTGATCGGTGAAGTGAAGTCTTGCACATCGGGTGCAGATTTCTGAGCTGGCGATGCGGTTTGTGCCGTCAGTTGTTCAATGCAGGTGGCGAGTTGTTTTTCATAGCTTTCAAGCACTGCTTCGGCTTCAGCTTCGCGCTCATCACGCAAGCGAAAGAAGTCGTCGCGACTGAGCTGATCCGCTACGAGGCGGATATTTTGCTCGATGATCGCGCACAGAGAATCTTCATCCTCTAGCGCGGTGCTTGTTTGCGTCGCGCGTTGAGTGTTTTCCAGTTCGGTTTTTGCCGTCTCGGCGGCCTTCACTTGTTCCTTCGCGTTAAGCAGATCGGTTTCCAGGGCTTGCTTCTGTTCTGTCAGGCGCTTGAGTTCTGCGCTCATTGACTTGATAGCATCGGCGCGGTGGGTGAGTTGGACCTCCTGTTGTTGCACCACATCCTTCAGTGGAAACAGTTCATTGAGCTGGTAACCGGCGACCACAGTCATGGCGATCAGCGCCAGTGCCAGAATCGTCAGGCAGTAGATGGCGGCGTTGCTCTGGGGTTTTGGACTATTGAGGGTATCGAGGGCTCTCACAGAATCGTTTCTCCTATCAAGAGCGGCCAGTGTAATGGCCGAGTTCCGTTGCGCCTTTAAGACGAGTCTTAAATTGGGTGTTGGTTATTTGCGCTGGTAAAGGAGGTGTTCAACAACGCGTCCTTTTTATAGGTTTCAAGATTTAGTTAGTTGACTATAAATCCATGAGAATTGTCTGATTGTTGAATAAATAAACTTTTTGCCCAAGTGCTATTTATTCATTATCTTCTCGCTCCGGTTGTGGTGATTGTGCTGCCGGTTGAATATTCGTACCATCGTCAATCATTCAGTTGTTTGCATGCAACGCAGAGTCAGAGAGAGTGTTATGAAGTTATGCCATATACTAATTGTCGGGCTCTTGTATATGCTGTCGTCAAATGCAATGGCGGCGGTATGCGAGTTCTATCCCGACCACTCCAAGGGCAATGTCCAAGTTGTCCTTCCGGCCACGATCTCGGTGCCGCAGGACACACCTAACGGCACGGTTATCTATGAAAGCCCAATCGTGACCCTGGGAGCCATTCCCAGTTCGTTCAGGTGCTCTGCGGTACACAATGAAGGTGTGCGCAATTCTGTGGGTGTCACCCAATCAGGCGCGCAGATTTTTCCTGTTGGAAATACCGGGATCGGCTGGCAATGGATTCGACCGCCCTCGGGTAAAGCATGGAAAGGCTTTCCGGGAGACAGCGACGGTGCTGGCGGTTGGGGCTGGAATGGCAGTGAGCACATCTTGCGGCTCGTAAAGACGGGCACTATTTCAGGGAGTGCGACGATACCCTCAGGCCAATTGGGAGTCTTTGTCGCCGCTGAAATCGAGCCTCTGGCAATGAATACAAATGGCACGCGGGTCGTCTCACAGTCTTGCGAAACACCCGATGTAAAAGTTGATATGGGTAGCTATAACTTGAGCGATTTCCCGAAGAACGGTGCCTATGCCAAGGAGCAATACTTTTTTCTCAGTATGAAAAACTGTCCTGCCGGAATAAACAACTTCCGCTACTCCTTTTCGCCCACTGCGGGCAGCCCTCTGTGGGACGCTAATACTGGCATGGTAAATCTGAACAGTAGTTCCACTGCCAAAGGTTTGGCATTGCAGATGCGCTTCAGAGACGGGAAGCCACTCAAGCTGAATCAGAACTACATAATGAAAGCGCCTACATCGGAAGGCGGGAACGCATCTGTAGACTTGCAAGCGCGCTTCGTGCGCATCGAGCCTTCCAATGCGCAAATGCGAGCGGGCAATGCCAATGCCGAAATTGCCTTTGTCGTTGAGTATCTATGAGGAGGCCAACAGCTTCTTCACCTCAGCCACAATCATCGCAATGTCGAAAGGCATGGCCAGCCCCACGTCGAACTTTCAAAGAAAGGCATGAGAAGCGGGTTGTCGACATACGGAACAGGTCGACTAAGCCCGAACACTTATGCATGTCAATGCATAAGCAGAAAACGGTGCCCATCAAGGGCACCGTTGTTAATCGACCATTCGACCCGTTTTAAATCAAGTCTTCTGGCTGCATCGTCAAAATGATTTTCCCGACGTTCCCGGAAGACTCCATCCGGCGATGCGCATCGGCAGCCCGCGCTAGAGCAAACGTGCTATCGACGACCGGCTCAAGGCTTCCGGCACCCTCGAAGCGATCAAGCCAGTGATCGCGGAATCGCTTGATCATGGCGTGCTTCTCCGGTTGCGTGCGTGACTTCATCACCGTGCCGATGATTTGCAAGTGGCGGTAAAGAATGTCCTCCAGCGCCACCGTGACGTTGCCGCCACCGCCAAGGATGCCGACCTGAATCAGGCGACCGCCCTTGGCAAGGGACGCGATGTTGCGGGCGAAGTAGGGCTCACCGATAAAATCGATGATCACATCGACGCCACGACCCTGGGTTTTGTCGGCGATCACCTCAGCGAAATCCTGGGTCTTGTAGTCGATCGCCACGTCTGCGCCCAAATGCTCGACACGCGCCAACTTGCTGCCTTCGGTGGTCGCATACACCGTGGCGCCGGTGGCGTAAGCCAACTGCACCGCAGCAGATCCGACGCCGCCGGCGGCCGCATGAATCAGCACCGAATCGCCGGCCTTGAGCCGGGCCAGGTGCATCATCGCTTCATGGGCCGTGACGAAGACCTCGGGAATGGCCGCCGCGTGTACATAATCAAGCTGCGCAGGGATGTGCATGGCCATGCGGTAATCGATGCGTGCCCGCTCGGCGTAGGCGCCGCCGCCGACCACACCCATGACGCGATCTCCGACCTCGAACCCTGTCACCGCGTTACCTTTGCCGATCACTTCGCCGGCGATTTCCAAGCCGATGATCAGCGAGTCGCCGAAATCCGGATGGCCGTAGCCACCGGTCCGGTGCGTCAGATCCGCTCGGTTCACTCCGGCGGCATAGACACGTACCAGCAGGTCGTCAGGACGGACTTCAGGATCGGCGACCTCGACGAGTTCGAGGACGTCTGGCGCACCAAATTCTCTGATGTTGATGGCTTTCATTCAGTTGTTCTCCGTTTCGCTGAACGTGGCGTTGGCGATAGCAGACGCAGTGATGGCGCCAGGGAAGCCCACATAGAAAGCCAGGTGCGTGATCGCTGCCGCCAGTTCGTCTTGGGTTACACCGTTGCCAGCCGCGCGGCGTAAGTGGGCAGGCAACTCTTCCGAGTGACCAGCGGCTATCAATGCCGCCACGGTGATCAGGCTACGGTCGCGCGGGGACAGCGCCGGGTCACTCCAGATTTGCGGATAAAGCGTCGAGTCGACGAATTGCGACAGCTTTGGCGTGAACGCGCGCGCGGCTTCGCGAGGACTGCTGAAATTGAGCTTGGACATGGGCGAGTTCCTTAAACCTGGCTGATGAATTTGTGGGTCAGATAGTGCTCGATGCCTTCAATGCCGCCTTCGGAGCCGTGACCGCTTTCTTTCATGCCGCCGAACGGGAGCTCGGTCGCGACGATGCGGTATTGGTTGATGCCGATCATCCCGGCCTCTAATCCGTCGGCGACGTCAATGGCCGTGCGCGCGCTGGAGGTGAACGCGTAGGCCGAGAGTCCGTAGGGCAGGCGGTTGGCTTCTTGCAGTCCATCGGCCAGTTCATCGAACGGCATCAGCACGGCGATGGGGCCGAAGGGTTCTTCGTGCATGACGCGGGCGTTCATCGGCACATCTGCCAGAACGGTGGGCTGGAAGAAGTAGCCCTCGCCTGACAAGGCTTCGCCACCGACCAATACCCGTGCACCTTTTTCGACGGCATCGGCGACCAGTTCCTCCATTTTTGCCAATTGCCTTGGGTTGGCCAGAGGGCCGACCTGAGTATCCGGATGCAGGCCGTCACCGATTCTCAGGGCTTGGACCGCCGCGACAAAGTGATCGACAAAGGCTTGATAGGCGCCACGCTGGATCAGAAACCGAGTGGATGAAATGCACACCTGCCCGGTGCCGCGAAAGCGGTTGGCGACGCCCTCAACGGCGGCTTTTTCAATGTCGGCATCTTCGAACACCAGCACCGGTCCGTGCCCACCGAGTTCAAGGGTGATGGGCTTCACGCCTTCGGCAGCGTGTGCAGACAGCAGACGACCGATGGGCACCGAGCCGGTGAAGGTCACCTTGCGAATGATCGGCGAGGCGATCAGATGGCTGGAGACTTGATCCGGTACGCCGAAGACCACTTGCAGCACACCCTTGGGCAATCCTGCATCGTCGAGTGCACGCGCCAGGGCCAGTGCTGTGGAGGGACTTTCCTCACCCGGTTTGAGGATGACGCTGCAACCGGCGGCCAGTGCTGCCGAGAGCTTGCGTGCCGGGGTGATGGCCGGGAAATTCCACGGTGTGAATGCGGCCACTGGGCCGATGGCCTGGCGTTTGACCAGTTGCAGCACGCCTGGACGGTTGGCCGGGACCACCCGGCCATCGATACGCCGGGCGCTTTCGGCGAACCATTCGAAATACTCCGCCGCACGGGTCACTTCATCCAGGCTTTCATTCAGCGGCTTGCCTTCCTCCAGGGTCATCTGCGCGGCGATCTGCGGTGCACGCTCGAGGATCAGGTCGGCGGCACGCTTGAGGATTTTTGCGCGTTGGTCAGGCACGGTCTGGCGCCATTGCTCGAAGCTCAGGCGAGTCACTTCCAAGGCATGATCAAGGTCGCCTGCGGTGGCGAGTGGGACGCGGCCGATTTCCCGGCCGGTTGCCGGGTTGAAGACGGCGGCAGTATCGCGCCCTTCGGCACTGATCCATTCACCACCGATGAAAAGATAAAGCGGGTCGTAGGAGGTTTTCATGATGTGCCCTTCAGTTGGTTGTCAGAGATTCGTAAGAAACCCGGCGCCTGTTCAGGCGGCCTGTGCAACCAAGTCTATGGAAGGAGGGCCCATTGATTTAGACGGGCCAAAGGGAATCATTGTTGTCGCCAGAGGTAATATCGAGTGTCGAGCCGAACGTGTAGCATCCGGAAAAAATGCGCGTTATCACGGGTGAGCGTCAGATCTACAGGAAGGTCGCGATGGATAAGCTTTCGAACATGTCGGTGTACATAAAGGTTGTCGAGATGGGCAGTTTCACGGCCGTGGCCAATCATCTGGACTCCACCGTCGGTAACGTATCGCGTGCTGTATCGGCGCTGGAAAACGTGCTCGACGCACGTCTGTTGCAACGCTCGACCCGACGCCTGTCGGTCACCGATGCCGGGCGACGGTTTTATGAGCGCTGCACGAAAATCCTCGCTGATCTGGAGAGTGCCGAAGCCGAAGCCAGCAATGCCGCGCTGGAGCCTCGGGGAACACTGCGGGTGCATTGCGTTCCTGGGCTGGCCCGGCATCTGGTCACGGGGGCGGTGCTGGAGTACCGCCAGCAATTCCCGGAGGTGACGGTGGATTTATTGCTCTCGCAACGCATGCCTAACCTGTTGGAAGACCAACTTGACGTCTCGATTCTGATCGCCCGCGCGCTCCCCGATTCGGCGTATGTCAGCCAGAAGATCGGCGTCAGCCATTGTGTGTTGGCGGCGTCGCCGGATTACCTGGCTAGGCATGCGGCCCCGGAAACACCTGAAGACCTGCGGGATCACCAGTGTCTGTTGTTGGGTACCGTGGACTATGTCCGGGATGAGTGGCAACTCAAAAGCAAGGCGGGGGACGCGACATTTGTCCCGACAGGGCCAAGTTTCAGCGTTAACGATATGGATGCGATGGCACATGCCATTCGAGAGGGCGCGGGGATTGGCTTGCTGGCCGGGTTTACGGCCATCGACGATTTGCGTTCCGGCAAGCTAGTGCGGGTTTTGCCTGACTACCATACCTATGAGCGTAACGTGTACGCCGTCTATACCTCTCGGCAGTTTGTCGATGCAAAAATCACCCGGTTTATTGAAACGCTGAAAGATCGGGTTGGCAGTCAGCTGGCAGCCACGGCCAAAGAACTGATCGATTGAAATACTGCGGAGCAAAAAGGTATTTGCGCCTCGATGAGACCACTCTCCGAGGCGCAATGATCGGCGAACAGCTGACCTAGCCCTGGCTGCAACGGCCCATGACGTTATAGGTCAGTACATGGCGTTTGCCTTGCGAATCCTGGTAGGTCATGTGCGTCGGTACCACTGCGCAAACATCCGGCACCGGGTCTTCAGAGATGACCTTGGCGACATCCAGGTGGGTACCGTAGCGATATTGCTCGACCTGTTTAGTCGTTGCAGAACCTTCCTGCGCTGCTACCACAGAGCTGAAGCCCAACAGTGCGACGATGATCATTGCCGTTTTCATGATGTGATTTCCTAAAGTAAGTGTGATGTTGCTGGCAGGACGAACTTTAGGCTTGAGGGTTTTGCGCAAACAGGCACGGATCAGGGAAAGACTTTTATCAATTTCGAACACAATCTTGGGGTGTCTGACGCTAGGGCGTTTCACAGGGGCCGGCGAGGCGGGATGGTAACCGGGCTTGAATGCCGCGCACCCTTGGATGCGCGGCAGACTATCGTTTCGATACTCACGAAACTGTCGCGAGACGAACCTGGCTTTTACAACGCAAACGTAGTCCCCCGAGTATTCACAAACAGCGAATAGATCGAGTGACTGCTGGCCATGAACAGCCGATTCCCTTCGCGCCCCCCAAAGCACAAATTCGGGCAGCGCTCTGGCAGGGAAATGTGCCCGATGGCCTTGCCCTGCTGATTGAAAACGCGCACGCCGTCGAGTTTTTCCAGGTCAGCCTTGGGATCACCATTGCCGCCCCAGCCGCACCACAGGTTGCCGGCTTCGTCGCATTTGATGCCGTCGATGGCGGCATATTCCAGCCCTTCGATGTGCTTTCGGCGTTCGCCAAGTGTGCCGTCGTCATTCACGGCAATCGCCCAGATCAAGCGATTAGGCTTGGCGCGACCTTCGACGACGTAAAGGGTTTTTTCATCGGGCGAAAAGCACAGGCCGTTGGGGCCGTTGAGATCATCGATGACCCGAGTGACTTTTTTGCTCTCGCCGTCGATTCGGTACACGGCGTGGGGTTGGCTCGGGGTGATTTTGTGGCCCTCGTAGTTATTGCTGGTCTGGAATGGCGGGTCGGTGAACCAGATCGAGCCGTCACTTTTGCAGACGATGTCGTTGGGCGAGTTGAAGGGCTTGCCGTCGAAGCTGTCGGCCAGCACGGTGATCGTGCCATTGGCTTCGGTGCGCGTGATGCGCCGGCCTTCGCTGGTGGTGGTGGAGCCTTCGCAGACGATCAGACGCCCTTGGCGATCCCGGCACATGCCGTTGGAGAAATTGGAATGTTCGCGATACACGCTGAAGGTGTCGGTGATTTCGTCCCAGCGCATGATGCGATTATTTGGGATGTCGCTGACCAGCAAATAGCGGCCATCACCGACCCAGACCGGACCTTCGGCCCAGCGCATACCGGTGGCAAGTTTTTCAACACTGGCGTTGAAAATACGCAGATCGAGGAAGCTATCGTCGAGGATGTGAATCAGCGGATCAGGGTAGCGCTGACTCAAGGGTTCGGCGGCTTCGGCGATCCGCGTCAGTGCGGTGCTGCCAACGGTGGCGAGCGTGGCGGAAACGGCGAGGGACTTTTTCAGGAAGCTGCGGCGGGTGTTGCCTTGCGCTTGGTTGAAGCTCTCAGGTTTGGCGGACAGGCGTGAGTCCATGTAGCGATCTCCGTGGTTTTATTTTTTTTGTGGGAGACGTAGTAATACCTTGTGATAGGACATCGTACAAGTTGTTCGTTGTCTGCGAGTTGTAGGGCGCTTGTCCATAAGCGCCCTGATCGGTCAGCGGTCCAGCCAGAGCTTGATCTGCGCGCAGACGGCCTGGGTAGAAATGCCGTAACGATCATGCAGTGTCGGCAAAGCACCCGCGTCCAGAAACGCGTCCGGCAAGGCGATCTGCCTGAACGCTGGCGTGACCCCGTTACGCAGCAGCACACCAGCGACGGCCTCACCGAGACCACCAATAATCGAGCTGTTTTCTGCGGTGACCACCAAACGACCTGATTTGCGTGCTTCGGCAAGAATGGCTTGCTCATCCAGCGGCTTTATCGTCGGTACGTGCAGTACGGCGACATCCAAGCCATCGGCTTGCAGTTCCTTGGCGGCTTCCAGTGCACGCATGGTCATCAGGCCGGTGGAGATGATCAGCACATCGTTACCGGTGCGCAGGGTTTTGGCTTTGCCGATCTCGAACTGATAGCCGTACTCGTCGAGCACCAGCGGTACGTTGCCGCGCAGCAAGCGCATGTACACAGGCCCTTGATGCGCGGCGATCGCTGGTACGGCCTGTTCGATTTCCAGGGCATCGCAGGGGTCGACAATCATCAGGTTGGGCATGGCACGGAAGATGGCCAGGTCATCGGTGGCCTGGTGGCTGGGGCCGTATCCGGTGGTGAGACCGGGCAGGCCGCAGACGATTTTGACGTTGAGGTTTTCCTCGGCGATGGCCATGCAGATGAAGTCATAGGCACGCCGCGAAGCAAACACCGCATAGGTCGTGGCAAAGGGGACGAAGCCTTCACGGGCCATGCCCGCGGCTGCACTCATCAGCAGTTGTTCGGCCATGCCCATTTGATAGAAACGGTCCGGGTGGGCCTTGGCGAAGATGTGCAGGTCGGTGTATTTGGACAGGTCGGCGGACAGGCCGACGATGTCCTGGCGTTGATCAGCCAGCGCCGCCAGCGCATGACCGAAAGGCGCGGCTTTGGTGGCTTGGCCCTCAGAAGCGATGGACGCGATCATCGCCGACGTGGTCAGGCGTTTCTTGCTCGGCTCGGCAGTCGGCATGGGTGTGTTCACGGCGTTGTTCATTGGTTTTTTCCTTCTTCAAGATTGCGCAGCGCCAGGTCCCATTCGTGCTCTTCCACACGGATGAAGTGGGTTTTCTCGCGGGTTTCCAGGAAGGGCACGCCTTTGCCCATTTTGGTGTCGCAGATGATCACTCGTGGTTGGCTGCCGGAATGATTACGCGCGGCATCGAACGCGCTGACCAGCGCCTCCAGATCATTGCCGTCGACGCGCTGGGTGAACCAGCCAAACGCCTGCCAGCGATCGACGATGGGTTCGAACGAGAGGATTTCACTGGAGTGACCGTCAGCTTGCTGGTTGTTGACGTCGACGATGGCGATCAGGTTGTCGAGCTTCCAGTGCGAAGCCGACATGACCGCTTCCCACGTCGAGCCTTCGTTCAACTCGCCATCGGACAGCAGGTTGTAGACGAAGGAGGGCGAACCTTTGCGCTTGAGTCCCAGGCAGGCGCCGACCGCGATGCCCAAGCCTTGGCCCAGCGAGCCGCCGGTGATTTCCATGCCCGGGGTGTAGGCGGCCATGCCCGACATCGGCAGGCGACTGTCGTCCGAGCCGTAGGTTTCCAGCTCTTCGAGCGGGATGATCTCGGCTTCGATCAGCGCCGCGTACAGTGCAATGGCGTAGTGACCGATGGAGAGGTAGAAGCGATCGCGCTGCTCCCATTCAGGGTCTGCGGGGCGATGATTCATCGCATGAAAGTAAGACACCGCCAGCAGATCGGCAGCGCCGAGTGCCTGGCCGACGTAGCCCTGACCCTGGACCTGGCCCATGCGCAACGCATGGCGGCGAATGTTGTGCGCGCGCTCCGTCAGGCTCAGGGATGCAGCGTGTGAAAGATTAGTCGTCATGATGAAACTCCGTTAACTCAACGATTGACCAGGGCGGCGGGAATGCGCAGGACCAGACTGGCGCCGAGGAACAGCACGCCCGTAATCAGGTACATGCCGATGGCGCTGGAGCCGGTAAGGGTGGTGATCCAGCCGATCAGATAAGGCGAGCAGAACCCGGCGAGATTGGCGAAGCTGTTGACCGCGGCGATGCCAGCGGCGGCAGACACCCCGCCGAGCAGCGTGGTGGGCAGCATCCAGAACAGCGACGTCGCCGATAAAATGCCGGAAGCGGCCAGGCACAGACTGAGGATCGACAGCGTCGAATTGCCGCCCATCATCGCCGCCAGGCTCAAGCCGATCGCACCGGCAATCATCGGCACGATGAGGTGCCAGCGGCGTTCGCGATGTTTGTCACCACTGCGGCCCACCAACAACATCGCGACGATGGCGCACAGGTAGGGCAGGCTGGTCATGAAACCGATGTGCAGCGGGTCGGAAACCCCCGCATTGCGCACCAGTGTGGGCAGCCAGAAGGTGATTGCGTACTGGCCCATCACCACGCAGAAGTAGATGGCCGCCAGCAGCCACAGACGGCGATCACGAATGAATTCGCCAACCGAGGCGTGGGTGACTTTTTGCTGGTCGTCTTCAGCCAGCTCGCGGGTGATCAGGGCTTTTTCTTCGTCATTGAGCCAAGTGGCTTGATGCACGCCGTCTTTCAGATAGCTCAGCACCAGCAGCCCGACGATGACGGTCGGTACCGCCTCCAGAACGAACATCCACTGCCAGCCGGCCCAACCGTGCACGCCGGCAAAGTGGTTCATGATCCAGCCGGAAAGCGGACCACCGACCATGCCTGACAGCGGAATGGCGATGAACCACAGCACCGTCATGCGTGCCCGACGGTAGGACGGAAACCAGTAGGTGAGGTAGAGCAACAGGCCCGGCGCCAGACCGGCTTCGGCAATCCCCAACAAAAATCGCAGCGCATAGAATTGCCACGCGGTTTCGACGAAGGCGAACAGCGCCGAGACGATGCCCCAGGTGATCATGATCCGCGCGATCCACACGCGCGCACCGACCTTGTGCAGGATGATGTTGCTCGGCACTTCGCAGAGGAAATAGCCGATGAAGAACACGCCGGCGCCCAATCCGTAGACCGTTTCGCTGAGGGCCAGATCGTTCATCATTTGCAGCTTGGCGAAGCCGACGTTGACCCGATCCAGATAAGCGCACAAATAGCACAGCATCAGGAAAGGCATCAGGCGCCAGGCCGTTTTGCGATAGGCAGAGGAGCGCACGGTCGAAACCGCTTCGAGCGACAGGGTAGTCATGATGGTCTGATCTCTTGTTTTTATTGACCGCCAGGCCATCAGGCCCGGCTGCGTCATCGATCCAGAACCGCACGGGCCGCACAGGCCCGCCCAGAAGTACTCAGTGAATCAGCATGCCGCCGTTCACATCCAACGTGATGCCAGTCAGATAAGAGGATAAGTCGCTGGCGAGAAACAGCGCAGCGTTGGCGACGTCTTGCGCCTCACCCAAGCGACCCAGCGGAATGCCGTCGATGATGGCGTGACGGCGCTCATCCTGCATCAGGCCGCCGGTAATGTCGGTGTGGATCAGGCCCGGCGCGATGGAGTTGACGCGAATGTTGTCGGGGCCCAGTTCCCGCGCCATGGCTTTACCCAGACCCAGCACACCGGCCTTGGCCGCGCTGTAATGCGGGCCACCGAAAATGCCGCCACCGCGTTGGGCTGACACGGACGACATGCAGACGATGCTGCCGCTGGCCTGTTGACGCATAAGCGGAATCACCGCTTGGGACATGAGCAGGGTGCCGCGCAGGCTGACGTCCAGCACCTTGTCATAGTCCGAAGGACGAATGTCGAGGGTTTTGAGTGGCTGGGTGATGCCGGCGTTGTTGACGAGGATATCAATACGACCGAAGTGCTCGATGATGGTGGCAACGGCTTGCTGAACCTGTGCATCGTCCGCGACGTTAGCCGCCAGTCCCAGGTGACCTTCGCCCAACGATGCGGCGGCGTCACGCGCTGCGGAGGCATCCAGATCGAGAATGACGACACGTGCGCCTTGTTGTGCGAACGTCGTCGCAGTAGCGCGGCCGATGCCACGGGCAGATGCGGCACCGGTGATGATTGCGACTTTGCCTTGGAGAAGCATGGAGGTGTTCCTCTAATTGTTTTTATGGGTTCGGTCCGCAAAGAACCGATGACTCAGCTTGTCCTCCAGACCGGCCCTGAGCAATAACGCAAACCTCACTGGGTGCTGAGAAAAATTCAGCACTCGCCAGCGCTATCTGCCAATGCTTGAATAGCCATAACCCCGGCCCAAGCCACTTGCAGCGGAAAAACAATCATCATGAGTTCATCTGGCGATGCACCTGCGACCCTGCCACCCCTGAAAGCCATTCAGGCCTTTGAGCAAACGGCACGCTTCGGCAACGTTGCCCGCGCCGCCGAATTGCTGGACTTGACCCCGTCAGCGGTCAGTCACCAGTTGGCGAAGCTGGAGGCGATGATCGGGCGTCAGCTATTTCTCAGAACAGCCAGAGGCGTGACACTGACGCCAGTGGGCGAGCAATACCTGACTGAAGTGTCCGGCATCCTGCACAGCCTGGCGGTGGCGACAGAGCGTGCCGCCAGCGATGTCAGCCTCGATTGTCTGCGGTTGCACTCGTCGCCCAGCTTCGGACTGCTGTGGCTGATGCCGCGGCTGGAACAGTTTCGCCAGAGTCATCCCGACATCCAGCTCAATCTGTCGTGTTCGTACGAATCACTGCATTTCAGTCGCGACAAGATCGATGTCGACATCCGTCACGGCATGCCCAATTGGCCAAGTTTCGAAGTCCGTACGGTGCGCAATGAAAAGATCGCGGTTCTGGCGTCACCGAAACTGCTGCAGCAGCGCCCGATCCGCACAGTCGCGGATCTGCTCGACTGCAATCTGATCCTGTCGGAAGCGACGCTGATCAAGTGGCCGCAGCTGTTTGCTCAACATGGCCTGTCGCGTCCTGAAAAACCCTATTCACTCAGCTTTGACCGCTCCTACATGACACTGGAGGCGGCCAGTCACGGGCTTGGGTTCGCGTTGGAAAGCACGCTGCTTGCTCAGGATTATCTGGCGCGCGGCGCTTTAGTCGAAGTGACGCCAGGCTTGAGTGCGCCGATCACCGCGCACCACCTGGTGTTCCCGAGAGCGCATGCCGGTTTTCCTCGGGTCAGGAGATTTCTGGAGTGGATGCAGAGTGAGTTGGGGCACGACTTCAACTACTGACGGTTATGTCATGAAGACTGCACCTGAATGTCGGGTATCTACTGATGTATCTCGGTCACGGACATGGTGAACACCAATTTGGATCTGCCCGCGTTGGAGTAGGAGTGAGGCACATCAGTTTTCGCCACTGCCGAACTCCCGGCAGGAATGATCAGCTCTGTTTCCCCGATCATGCATTTCAACGTGCCTTTCTCTACATGGAACAGTTCAAGCGTGCCTTGAGGGTGCCCCGATGAAGCGAACGATTCACCTGGATGCATTTCCCAGCGCCATAACTCGATCATGTTCGGGCCGGACGTTCCTGCAAGAAGTCGCGCGGTGCCTCCAAGGTCACCGGTCCAGAGCGTAGGGATATCCTGGCTTTCGATGATATGGGCAGAGGGTGCCTCGGTCACATTGACGATGTCGGCAACCGACAGGCCCAGCGCGGCTGCGATTTTGCAAAGAATGCCGATACTGGGATTCGCGGTGCATTTTTCTATTTCAACGACCATTCCTTTGCTCACGCCTGAGCGCCGAGAAAGCTCGTCCAGCGTAATTTTCTGTGCCTTGCGGGCTTGTTTGAGTGTGCGTGCGACGGCCAGGCTGACGGCTTGAGCATCAGCACCCGGGGTAGTCGACAAACTGGCATTCATGGTCATTGATCAGGTTCATGAAAAAAGTGCTGGAATTTTCGGCCCTTAACGATCGTGGCGTCAATCGACTCACCCACTGAAGCGGAACATGGCGGTCATTATATTGACTAAATCGGTCATCGATAGATAGCATGAAACACCATTTGAATCCTGGAGGTTTTTGATGCTGTCCGTACTGCCGTTGATCGATCCAGCCGTTGCAGAACTGGCTCCGGAGTTCCGGGCCCTGAGCATTGTGGTGGAAGCTGCACCACTCACTCGTCCTGAAGTTGCTCGGGCCGCCCTGGATCATGCTTGCAAGGCTGTGCAGGCAGGTGGTCCAAGCTGGGGAGACGCTCACCTTGCCGCCTGGGCCGACGCCTTCAGAAAGTTCGGGGCCAAGCCGCAGCGCACGCCTTGTTCAGCCGAAGCGTTGCGTAAAAGGGTTTTACGTGACGGGACCTTGCCGAGCCTCGATCCCATCGTCGATCTCTACAACGCCATCAGCATCGAGTACGCCATTCCGGTAGGCGGGGAAAACATAGAGGCTTATGCAGGCACTCCGCATCTTGTCGTCGCCGATGGCACCGAGCCGTTTGACACGATGAAAGAGGGCGTTCCTGCTGTCGAGTATCCGGATGCCGGCGAAGTGGTCTGGCGCGATGACAAAGGCGTGACCTGCCGCCGCTGGAATTGGCGGCAAGGTGTCAGAACGCGCCTCGGTGCCGATGCGAAGTGCATGTGGTTCATTCTGGAGAGTTTGCCAGCGATGCCGCTTGAAGCCTTGACTGAAGCCGGGGACAAGCTGATCGCAGGTTTGCAGCAAATGATGCCCGGCGTGCAGATTGAAAGCTCGCTGATTGGTCCCGGGCCAAATAGTCGATAGACCACTGAACAGAATGATGAACCGCCTTGCTGGAAGAAGGGCACACGTCGAGAATGCCCTTCTTGAGTTCAAAGGTTCGGAATTTGCTGCGGGCACCATTGGGTCTTAGCCAACCATCACCTCATCCAGCGCCTGCTCCAGCAGGCTGACCGTGCGCTCGATATTCTGCAGCTTCTCGAGCCCGAACAGCCCGAGGCGGAAGGTCTGGAAGTCCGCCGGTTCATCGCATTGCAACGGCACGCCCGCGGCTATCTGCAGGCCGTGCTGGGCAAATTTCTTGCCGTTCTTGATATCCGCATCATCGGTGTAGCTCACCACCACGCCCGGGGCCTGAAAGCCGGCTGCGGCGACGCTTTTGAAACCTCTGCCGGTCAACAGGACGCGCACCCGATCGCCCAGCGCCTGTTGTTCATCGCGGATCTTGTCGAAGCCGTACACTTGCGTCTCTTTCATCACGTCGTTGAACCGCGCGAGGGAATCGCTGGGCATGGTCGCGTGATAGGCATGTCCGCCCTGTTCGTAGGCCTGCATGATCTGCAGCCACTTTTTCAGGTCGCAGGCGAAGCTGCTGCTTTGCGTCTGTTCGATACGCTCGAGCGCCGCAGCACTGAACATCACCAGGGCGCAGCAAGGGGAGGCGCTCCAGCCTTTCTGCGGGGCGCTGATCAGCAGGTCGACGGCGCATTGGTGCATATCCACCCAAATCGTGCCGGAGGCGATGCAGTCCAGCACAAACAGCCCGCCCACTGCATGCACGGCGTCGCCGACTGCCCGCAGGTACTCGTCGGGCAGGAGGATCCCGGATGAAGTTTCAACGTGGGGCGCGAAGACCACCTGCGGTTTCTGTGCGGCGATGGCTGCCAGCACTTCGTCCAGTGGCGGCGGGGCGTAGGCTGCCTGGCGACCCGTCTCGATCGGCCGGGCTTTGAGCACCGTGGTGGCCGCCGGGATATTGCCCATATCAAGGATCTGGCTCCAGCGATAACTGAACCAGCCGTTGCGTATCACCAGGCACTGTTGGCCGGTGGCGAACTGCCGCGCCACCGCTTCCATGCCGAACGTGCCGCTGCCCGGAACCACCGCCACCGCTTCGGCGTGGTAGACCTGTTTCAGGGTCGTGGAAATGTTCTTCATCACGCCTTGAAAGGACTGCGACATGTGATTGAGCGAGCGGTCGGTGTAGACCACGGAATACTCGACCAATCCCTCGGGATCGATGCTCGGATAGAGCTTGGACATGGTGACTCCTTCGGCAGAGAGGTAAACATCATTGGCAAGCAAGTGTAGGCAAAGGGCACTGGCAAATCACGTTGGCCAAGTGGAGCCCTCTGGTTTAGTTTTGCACTCCAGGGTTTTTCTGATTTGAACTCACCGTACTGACGGATCGCACGCCCCCCATGCTTACAAACCTGTGGTATGTCGTTCTCCCATCGTCACAGCTGACTGATGGACTGATGCCGGTTAAATTGCTCGGACAACCGTTCGTTGCGTTCCGCGATGACGCGGGCGTCGCTCATGTGCTTTCAGATATTTGCGTGCATCGCGGCGGTTCACTGTCAGCCGGCAGCAAGGTCGGCAACAGCGTGCAGTGTCCCTATCACGGCTGGCGGTTTGGTGGTGATGGTGTGTGCACGCAGATACCGGCGCAGCCGGACCTGCGGATTCCCGCCAAGGCCCGCGTCGATGCGTACCCGACGCTGGAGCGATACGGTTGGATCTGGGCGTTTTTAGGTGATCTGCCAGAATCCGAGCGTCCACCGTTGCCCACGCTCGACTGGCTCGACGATCCCGCCATCCGCGTGGTCTCGGGCCACTTCGACTGGCAGGCCAGTTGGGACCGGATTATCGAAAACGGTCTGGACTTCGCGCACGCACCGTTTGTCCATGGATCAACCTTCGGCGATCCGGATCATCCCGAGATTGAATCATTCGAGGTCGACAGCGATGCGTGGAGCGGCAGCGCCCAAATGCTCATGCGCAGGCCGGCACGCAAAGGGCTGCTGCGGCGCAAATCCTCCACCGAGTTTGTCAGTGTGGCCACTGTTCCGGGGTTTCACCTGTCCGGCCCTTGTACAACGCTTGAGCTTGAGTTGCCTAACGGCTGGCGGATCTACATCGTCTCGGCGCATGTGCCGATTGACGCCAATCGCACGCGCACCTGGTGGATGATGGGCAGAACGTTCCTGCGCACCCGACTGCTGGATCGCAGGTTCATTGCGAGCAATATCCGTATCTTCGAACAAGATCACGCTGTGCTGAAAAACGTCCGGCCCGAGCGTGTGCCGGACTCTTTTCAGCAGGAGGTTTCGTTGAAATCCGATGCGCTGCAGATTGCCTTTCGCAAAGACGTGCAGGCACTGGAGTTGCGCGGCTGGCGCATTGATGAAGAGCGTCTTGCGCGAACGTTCACTGGACGCAAAGCCTGCGCAATACCCAGCCCTGAACGTCGTCAGATTCGCGCTTGGGCGATTGAACCTATTCCGCTCGTGGATATCACCCACGAATCTGAATAGCGGTGCGAGCCAGCCTGCGCTTGGCGCAGACTGGCGCAACCCCTAGCGCGTCTCACATTGCGGCGAAGGCTCGCCGCTCAGTGCATCGACCATCGGCGGATGCTCCTGCACCGCTTGACGCAAGTCTTCAGTCACCCGCAGCTCCGCACCAGTCGGCGAGAACGTCGCTGCCGCCGCAAAAGGTGCGGGATTGGCCGGAACCGGGCGTTTGCCACGGCGCCACAGGAAGAAGGTGACCATGCACAGATTGACCAACGCAAACACCCAGAACAGTCCATTGGCGCCGAACGAATTCATCACCGGCGAGATCATCATCGGGCTGATCGCCGAGCCCAGCGAGTTGATCAGCAGCAAGCCCTGAATCATCGGCACCAAGGCTTCGGCCGGGGCGCGGTCGGCGGCGTGGCTGACCGCGACCGGGTACAGCGCAAACACGCCGCCACCGAGCAGAAACAACATCACCGCGAGCATTGTCGAGGACAACGGCAGCAGGACGATCACCAGCGACAATACCGTGCATGCCACCGTCAGAATGGTCAGAACCTGCAAGCGATCCTTGCGATCGGACCAACGTCCCACCGGGTATTGCAGGAGCATCGCGCCGAGAATCGTCCAGGCCATCATGCTGCCAACTTCCCCGACATTCAGACCGCTGCGTTGCAGATACAACGGCAGCAAGGTGTAAATCGCCGCGATGGTCACACCCGAGCCGAAACAGCCGACCAGCCCGGTCGGTGTCACGCCCAACAGTTGTCGGGGTTTGAGCGGCTCGACTTGATCGAGCAGTGGCGACACGCGCGGCAGGATCACGATCGGCAGCACCGACAACGAGGCGAGCATGCCGGCCACCATGAACGGTGCGCTGTCGCTCAACCCGGTGATTTTCCCCAGCGTTGCCTGGCCCAGCACACCAGCGCCGTACAAGACGATCATGTACAGCGCGAGCAAGCGCCCACGAATCTTCGCGTCGCCCGCCAGCAGCAGCCAGCTTTCGATCACCAGAAACACGCCGACCGTGGCCCAGCCGTTGATCAGGCGCAGGGCGAACCAGCCCCAAGTGTCATAGAACAAGCCCTGCAGCAGAATGGTCACGGCGATCAGCGAGGCGAAACTGCCATAGGCGCGGATATGGCCGATGCGCAGAATCAAACGGTCATTGAACACCGCACCCAGGGTCAGGCCGATGAAGTAGGCCGATGAAACGATACCGATCATCGTGGTCGAGGCACCGGCAGCGTCCAGTCGAAGGGTGGTCAGCGACGACATGAAACCGTTGCCCAGCGCAACAATGAACAGCCCGAGCAGGGGCGCCAGCGCCATGGCCAGCAAACGCGGAGACATAAAAACCTCTAGAGGACGAACAGCGCAACGTGCGCCGCTGCGCATGCGATTGCCAAGCCGAAGTGTGTTGTGGTGCAGGCAGACACCGAGGGGGCTGCAAGAGAGCGCGGGATTCTAAGGCTTGTGCAGGATTTGCCAATAGTTGTTTGCTGCGACGTTAGGACGCAGGGGTTGCCCTTTATGCTTGTCCTGAGTGGCTGAGCAAAAAACAGCTTTTTGCCACCACCTAAGTGCTAAATTGCCGCGCGTACGATAAGTGTTCCGCAATCACGCAAGTTTCTGGAGATCAACAGCATGGAAGCCACCCGGATAGGCCGAAGAGCCGCAACACGTTACCTCGCAGTATTTGGCCTATCGCTGCTGTTCAACCCGTCAACCCCAGCCTTCGCCTTCAACCCCGACTTGCATTCGGCCTATGCACTGAAAGCAGCTCAGGCGTATCAACGCTGCCCGGGGGTGAAGTTGCCCGAACAGTTGGCGGAGGCTTTGGCGGCAGGCACTGACGCTGAGGATTCAAACCTGCTAACGCTCCCTCAGCGCGCTACCAATTGGCACTTCTATAACCGCAACAAAAAACTTGAGCCATTCTGGTTCGCCAACCGTAGCCTGGACGTGATTTTTTCCAAACGTATTGAAAAGCTGAACGCGCTGCTGGTGGAACCCGGTGCCGATCCCGTTGCGGTATACGAGCAAGCGGGAAGGGTCTTGCATTACATACAAGACATGAGCGTCCCCGGCCATGTCGTGCCGGCTTACCACGCCAAGTTGCCGGGCAATCATGCCGATCCGTTTGATGAGTTCGAGAGCATTGAAGCGCTGCCAGTGTTCGACTTGTCTGACGCGCAGTGTCAGGCGCTTCGTGATGAGGCGGATAAAGCCGATGCCACCCCTCAAGGTTTTCTGGACGCCGCTGCGACAGCAACCTTGCAGGCGATTGAGCAGATAGACGCGGCCGGCAAACCTGTCGTCGACGGTGCATGGCAAGCGTATTGGGTGTATCCCGCCCGAGATACCGATGAGGCCCGCAAAGGCTGGGGCCAATACGGTAGCTGCGAATTTGCAAGGGGCGATATCAACGCTGAGTGCAAGCGTGAAGAAGAGCTTGTGGCGTTGTTTGAGCAGCAATCTCGACAGGCTCAGACAAATTCGGTGTTGATGCTTTTTTATGTGCAAAAGAAGCTGGCCGAAGCAGGCCAAACTCGACCGTGAGAACCGCTGGCGAGAACCCCTCACGCACTGACTTTAACCTCAGCCTTGACCACTGATTTACGATATGTCAGCAAAACGATGCCCGTGACCACAATTACCCCGCCGAGAATCTGTCCGTTGCTGAGCATCTGATCCAGCACAATCCAGCCCATCAGCAGCGTTGCCAATGGTTCGATGTTCATCACCGGCGCATTGCGCGGCATGTCGAGTCGAGGTACGGAAATGAACAAGACGATAAAACCTGTGCCGTACAGCACCACCAGAGTGGCGAGGGCCAGCCATCCGGTCGAGGTGGCGGGCAGGTTCAATCCGCCGGGAAGAGCGCCCGTCAGCCCTGCGAGGTTGACGCTGCTGAACACGATGAAAATGGTCAGCAGACTGCGCACCGAGCCGCGTACCTGAGACAGTTTGTGGTCGGTGATCCACAGCGCGCAGGCGAACACGCTGGCGGCGCAGAACGCGAGCGCGACGCCGGTCAGCCATTGCGCACTGACGTCTGTCGTGGTCGAGAGGCGCCCGGGGACATCCAGCACAAACACCAGACCCAATAGAATCAAACCCATCAATATCGCGGTGCGCGCGCTCGGTCGCGGGCCACCCAGCGCCCAGGTGAGCAATGCCAGCAGAATAGGGAATACGTTCGCCACCAGCAGGGCCAGCGCCACCGGCACCCGTGCGACAGCGGAATACAGACACAGACTCTGCGCAGTGATCAGCAACCCCAGCAGCAGTTGCCAGCGCCATGCGCCCGCCGGCAAACGCGGGCTTTGTCTTTGCCACAGCACCAGCATGGCGAGCACCAGCAAGGTCCCGCCGGAACGCATCAAAATCGCCAGCAACACTCCCGCACCATCATCAAATGCGACTCGCGCCGCCACATGATTGCCGGCAAACGCACAGCCCATGCACAACAGAATGATCACCGCCAGATAACGGGGGTAGGGTGGCGGCACGGTTTGCGTAGCGGTAGGGCGAGGCATGGCAGATCTCAGGATTGT
Source organism: Pseudomonas sp. Mb7 (assembly GCF_054790525.1). Taxonomy (NCBI): domain Bacteria; kingdom Pseudomonadati; phylum Pseudomonadota; class Gammaproteobacteria; order Pseudomonadales; family Pseudomonadaceae; genus Pseudomonas; species Pseudomonas sp. Mb7. The sequence goes on along the minus strand of NZ_CP186501.1, from coordinate 2,494,363 downwards.
TAGCCGTTCGAACGACTTGGTTTTTATTATGTTGTCGTACAACTAGTCCGTTTTATCGCATTCGGCGACGTCGGGCAATAGACCTGAAAGCGCACAGCTACGCATATGTTCGGCGTTAAGCCGGTTTTTTACCTATTTGACTAAGCGTAGAGATCGTACGACTTGGTAGGGCAGGGGCGCATCGGCCCCTGCTTGGATTTACACATCATGAGAGGTGGGTGGTCTGCTTCTGCTCAGGCATGAAATGGATAATCGATGTAGCCACGCTGATCCCCGCCAAAGAAGCTGCTCGGATCCGGCACGTTGAGCGCCAGGCCATCGTGCAGCCGACGCGGTAAGTCAGGGTTGGCCAGGAACGGCCGGCCAAAAGCGATGATGTCGGCACGATCAGCGATCAGCGCCTGCTCGGCAGATTGCGCATCGTAGCCGCCGGCAAGGATCAGCACGCCGTTCCACGTTTTGCGCAACTGGGCAATGATCGCGTCCCAGCGCGGGTCGAAGTTCTCGTCTTTGACTGTGCCGACCATCGCCGGCTCGACCAGGTGCAGGTAGGCCAGATTCCAATGATTGAGCGCTTCGACGAGGTGGCCGAAGGTTGCCTCCGGGGTGTCATCGCCCATGCCCATGAAGCGCCCCATCGGCGTCAGGCGTACGCCGACCCGTTCGGCACCGACTTCTTCAGCCACGGCCGCAACCACTTCCAGCAAAAACCGCGCGCGATTCTCCACGCTGCCGCCATAGGCATCGTCACGCTGGTTGCTGTTGCTGTTAAGAAACTGGTCGAGCAGGTAACCGTTGCCGGCATGAATCTCTACACCGTCCATGCCCGCCTGCAATGCGTTGCGCGCGGCCACGCGGTAGTCCTCGACGATGCCGGCGATTTCCGCGGTTTCCAGCGCGCGCGGCACCGGCACATCACCCCAGACACCGTTACCGTTTTCGTCGACGATAAACGTCTTGCCAGGTACCGGCAGCGCGCTGGGCGCAACCGGCAGGCCAGCATCGGGTTGAAAACTGGGGTGGGACACCCGGCCGACGTGCCACAGTTGCATGAAGATCAGGCCGCCGGCCTCATGCACCGCCGCGCTGACATCACGCCAAGCGCGGACCTGCTCGGGGCTGTAGATGCCCGGCGTCCAGGCGTAACCCTGAGCCTGCGGGGAGATTTGTGTGGCCTCGGTGATGATCAGCGCGGCACTGGCCCGCTGGCGGTAGTACTCGGCGTTCATCGGCGTCGGTACATCGCCCGGTTGGCCGGCGCGTGAGCGCGTCAACGGCGCCATCGCCACGCGATGGGCGAGGGTGTAAGGACCGAGTGCGAGGGGTTGGAACAGACGACGGGTCATGGGTAGCTCCAGATTTCAATTGAAGGAATTCAAGCGCGGCAGCGGGGCCGCGAACCAGTGCCGCTAACTTAACCGGGTGTCGTGAGGGTGATAATCGGTGACCGGCGCTACGCTGTTTTGCGCGCAACGCAACGGCGCCCGTGCTCATCAGCGATGTACACGGGCGTGGCTCAGGCGGATTGGTTTGAGCGCGTGAGCGGTAGGTTCAGCCAGCGCCGGCCAGTGGCGTTGGCGACGGCGTTGCCAAGGGCGGCGGCCATCGGCCCTTGAACGATTTCAGCGGCACCGAGGAAGGGTTCTCCCGGTTGGTCGAGCAAATGCACATCGACTTTTTTCGGCAGTTGCGTGAAGCGCAGAATCGGATAACCGCTCCAGTCGTAGCTGCGAATGCCCCCCGCGTCGTAGGCGACTTTTTCGTACAGGGTCCAGCTCGCGGACTGCACGATGCCGCCCTCGACCTGATTGCGCAGGCCATCGGGGCTGACGATCTGGCCGACATCCACCGCCGTCACCACGTGATCGATGCGGATCTCGCCAGTCTGCGGATGCACGCGAAGTTTCACCGCGATGGCGCAGTAACCCATGATGTTTTTGTAGCGGGCAAAGGCGAAACCGATACCGGCGCCGGGCTCGCTGCTTTTTTGCGGCCAACCGATCTCATCACGCACACGTTCTACCACCGCGCGAGCACGCGGGTCGCTGAGATGGGCCAGACGCAAGGCGACCGCGTCGATGCCGGCCCTGATCGCCAGTTCGTCGATACTCGCCTCGATGGCAAAAATGTTGATGTGCGCGCCCAGTGAACGCATGGCCGAGGTGCGAAAGGGCATCTGGGTGACGAAGGTCATGTTGATGCGCGTCGAGTTCAACGCATACAGCGGTACCGCGTTGCGATCACCATCGCCTTCGGGCTGGGCGATCGGCACGGATGGCGCCGAGGCGAAGGGCCGCGCGAGCAAGCGTGCCGGCAGCAGACGCCCGGCGTTGACGATGCGTTCGTTATGCGGCGTGGTCCAGAGTTCGTAGGCCCAGTCCTGCAGGCGGCCCTGGCTGAGGCCGGCGTCGACTTCGGTGACCATCGCCGAGCTATACGGCTCCCAAAGATTTTCCTGTTCGCGCATCCATTGCACGCGCACCGGCGTACCGGGCACGCGCAGGGCAATCAATGCTGCATCGGCGGCGGCATCATCTGCGCCGTTGTGGCCGTAACACCCTGAGCCTTCAGTATGAATACAGCGCACCCGCTCAGGTGGCAGGCCGAGCATTTCGGCAATGCCGGCGCGCAGCGGGTAAACGCCTTGGGTGTGGGTCCAGACGGTGAGCGTGCCGTCCTTGAACCAGGCGACTGCGCAAGACGGGCCGATCGAGCCGTGCATCAGATATTGCTTGGTGACCCGCGCCTGAAAACGCGTGTCGGCCGCGCCGTTTGGCGTGCCGCTGTGGCTGATCGGATAGCGCCGTGAGGGCAGGCGTTTGAGCAGGTCATGAATCTGCGCCGCATCAGGAATCGCCTCGCCGCTGCTCCACTGCGCGACTTCGCTGGCACGGCGCATGGCTTTGATCGCTTGCCACTCATCACCGGCGACCACCGCCAGATAGTTGCCGTCGCGGATCACCTTGACCACGCCAGCCAGCGCTTCGATGGACGCCGCGTCGAATGCTTGCAACGTGCAGCCCGGACGGGGCGGGCGGATCACCCGCGCATGCAGCATGCCCGGCAGGCGCATGTCCTGGACGAAGGCCGCACCACCGCTGACCTTCGCCGGAATGTCGAGGCGCGGCAACGAATGGCCGATCAGTTTGAAATCAGCGGCGGCCATCGCCGGTGACTGAGCCTTGGCATATTGATGCACATCGACATGCTTGACCGCGTCGGCGTAACTCATCTGCTGGCCGGCCGGGCCTACGATCACAGCGTCGCGGGTGCTCAGCAGTGCTGCATCAACCTGCCAACTGCGCGCGGCGGCATCGACGAGCATTTCGCGTACCTGTGCGGCGGCGTTATACAACGCGGTACCGCTGTCGAAAATACTGTGGCTGCCGGCGGTGTAGCCTTCGTTGGGTGTCAGCGCGGTGTCGGCGGTGAATAGGTTGATCGCGGACGCCGGCACCTGCAAACGTTCGGCGGCGATTTGCAGCAGCGCGGTTTTCACCCCGGTGCCCAATTCGACCTTGCCGGTGTAGACGGTAATGCCGTCGGCGCCGATGCGGATCCAAGCGTCGAGAAACGGATTGGTGCGCAGGCTTCCGGGCAGGTCGGGGGCGAGGACCACGGTGCCGAGCGTATCGACTTCCGTATCCGCTAATACACGCCGCGCGACCGGCAGCAGGGTGAACGCCATCAGCAACGCACCACCGCGCAGAAAGGCGCGTCGGCTCGGATTCAATTCATTCGACTCACTCATGTCAGGCTCCCGTTGTGCCCGGCCACCTGTTTGATCGCCTCGATGATCCGCAAGTGCGTACCGCAGCGACACAGGTTGCCAGCCATGTGCTCGCGAATGGTCGCCTCATCCGGGTGGCGATTACGCTCAAGCAACGCCTGCGCGCGCATCAACATGCCGGCAATGCAGTAGCCGCATTGCGCGGCCTGTTTCTCAATGAACGCCGCTTGCAGGGGGCCAGGATCTTCTGCGCTACCGAGGCTTTCCACGGTGCGGATTTTTTTGCCTTCGAGGCCGGCGCAGGGCGTCAGGCAGGCGAACACCGGTTGATCATCGACGATCACCGTGCAGGCGCCGCACTGACCGAGACCGCAGCCGTATTTGGCGCCGTTGAGGTTCAAGTGATTGCGCAGCGCATACAGCAGCGGCATGTCCGGCTCCAGCTCAAGCGCTTGCGCGGCTCCGTTGACGTTGAGGGTGATCTGGCTCATTTCGTCTCCTGACGTAACGCTTCAATAGTGGAAGAGAGGTCGGCCCACGGTTGATCGGGGCTGGCTTGCTGACGCAGATACGCGGCCAGTGCGCCGAGTTGCGCGTTGTCGAGGCTGGCGGCGAATGCAGGCATCAGCGGACCGGGCGATCCGGGTGTGGCGGGCAAGCCTTCAAGCACGGTTTTGAGGAAATTGCGCGAGCTGGCCGCTTGCAGCGCCGAGGTGTTTTGCAACCCCGGGCGACCATCGATGGTGCGCATCGGCGCCGCTGGGCCATGGCAACCGGCGCAGGCGCTGCTGAAGAGCAGGGCGCCGGTCGAGTGGTCTGCCGGGGCATTGGCGGCGCGCTGCGCTGTTGTCTCTGTCACCGAAAGCGGGTTTTCCAAACTGAGCAGGTATTCGGCAATCGCCTCGGCCTCACTGGCGGGCAAGCGGGCCAGACTCAAGCTGACCGGACGCATCGGCCCGGCGGGTGTGCCGTGGCCATCAACGATCTCAGCGCGCAGATAGCCGACCAGTTGCTCACGACTCCACGGGTTGCTGCGCTGGCCCATGCCGACCAGCGCCGGCGCGTGCCAGCCGTCAACGCTGCCGCCCTGTAGGTATGCCGAGGACTTTTCCGCGCCGATCAGGTTCAGCGGCGAATGGCAGCCGGCGCAATGGCCCGGGCCATCGACCAGATAACGCCCGCGATTCCACGCCTCGCTACGCCCCGCCAGAGGCGTCAGCGGCTCACCGTGCAGAAATAGCAGGTTCCAGAACGCCACCAACGGGCGAATGTTCATCGGAAAATTCATCTGGTTCTGCGCGGCCGGCGCGTGCACGGCGGGGCCGCTCATCAAGTAGGCGTAAGCGTCGGCGATGTCTGCTGCGCTCATGCGCCGGTAGTGCACGTAGGGGAACGCCGGATAGAGCAAGTGACCATCGCGAGCAATGCCCTGACGCATCGCCCGCTCGAAGGCCGGCAGTGACCATTGGCCGATACCGGTCTCAGCGTCCGGGGTGATGTTGGTGCTGTACAGCTTGCCGAACGGCGTTACCAGCGGCAGCCCGCCGGCCAGATATTCACCGCCGGGGCGGGTATGGCAGACCGCACAATCGCCGGCCTCGACCACCCGCGCCCCGCGTTGCAATTGCGCAGTATCGAACAGCGTCGGGCGCTCGATCGGCGCAATTGCCGGGCGCCACATCAGCCAAATGGCGACGATCAGACCGAGCACGGCGACGACTGCCACGCTGATCCATAGCGTTCTGGATTTCAGCAAGTGGCGGCTCATGGGACGGAGAAAAACGCGGTAGGCAATGGCAGAACGGATCGGATACGGGTCATGACAACGCTCCTTGTAACAGCCGGGGAAGGGCACCGCTGGGGATGACGACGCCAGGGGCCAAAGCGTAGAGAAACCGTCTGCGCGGGAGAATCAGCGGCGCACGCAACAGCGCGTTGCGCGAGAAGCAACGCCTGCGCCGTTGCGTCGGACGCATCACTGCGTTGCCCGCCGCGTGGATTCTGCGCATCGCCACAGGGCCGTAGCCTTGGCAGCACTTTCCTGAACTCAATGAGGTGTCATCATGCTCACGGGCAACCCGGCCGTTGCGGCGAATGCCGAACAGCCAACTTCACTGTCCGGCCTGATGGTCGCGTTCCTGGCATTTTGCTGTGGCGCGGTCGTGGCCAATCTTTATTACGCGCAGCCGATCGTCGAACTGATTGCACCGCAGATCGGACTGTCCAGCGCCAATGCCAGCCTGATCGTTTCGTTGACGCAATTTGGCTACGCACTGGGCCTGTTGCTGCTGGTGCCGCTGGCCGACCTGATGGAAAACCGTCGGCTGGTGGTCGGCTTCACCCTGGCGGCGAGCGTCACATTGCTGTGCGCCGGGCTGACCCATTCACCGTCGATGTTCCTGCTGTTGTCTTTACTCATCGGTCTGACCTCGGTGGCCGTGCAGATCCTCGTGCCGCTCGCGGCGCACCTGGCGCCCGAGGCCAGTCGTGGCCGCGTCGTCGGCAATATCATGAGCGGTCTGCTGCTGGGTATTCTGTTGTCGCGGCCACTGTCGAGCCTGTTGGTTGAAGTGTTCGGCTGGCGCGGGGTGTTTTACAGCGCGGCGGCCCTGATGGCGGTCATCGCGCTGATCACTGCGGTGGCGCTGCCGCGTCGGCTGCCGACGCATAAAGCTTCGTATGCTGCGTTGATCGGTTCGGTGTTTGCCTTGGCCCGGCGCTATCCGCTGCTGCGTCAGCGCTCGCTGTATCAAGGGCTGCTGTTTGCCAGCTTCAGTCTGTTCTGGACCCTCGCGCCGATTGAACTGATGCGTCACCACGGCTTCACTCAGGCACAAGTCGCGATCTTCGCGCTGGTCGGTGCGGTGGGTGCCATTGCCGCACCGATTGCCGGACGTCTGGCCGATGCCGGGCATGGTCGTCGCGGCACGCTGGTCGCATTGCTGCTGGCGCCGGTTTCGCTGCTGATCGCCGCACTTCCGGGCAGCGGTTATGTCTGGCTGGTGGTGTGTGCGGTGCTGCTGGATTTCGCCGTGCAATTGAACATGGTGCTCGGCCAGCGTGAGGTGTACGCCCTCGATCCCCACAGCCGTGCGCGCCTTAACGCCGTGTACATGACCAGCATTTTCGTCGGCGGCGCGCTGGGGTCTCTGGTTGCGAGCCCGCTGTACGAGCACTTCGGCTGGAACCTGTCCGCCGTCGCGGTGGCGCTGCTGCCAGCGCTGGCGCTCGGGTTGTTCCTGAGCCGCAAGGCCGATGTCTGAACATCCGGCAAGTGCGGGCGAGCACGGCGGCACAAGACGAAGGGCGAACAGTGATGCACAATCATCCGCGTTCCCTCTCGACCGGACCCCGCTTATGGACAAGTTGCTGGCATTGAAGATGTTTGTGGAAACCGTGCGCTGCGGGGGTTATTCCTCGGCAGCGCGCAAACTCGGGATATCAACGTCGTCAGTGACCCGGCAAGTCGCGGGGCTGGAACACGAGTTGGGCGCGAGCCTGCTCAATCGCACCACGCGCAACACCAGCGTGACCGTTGCCGGCCAGACCTATTTCGAAAAAGCCGTGGCGATTCTCGACGCGATTGACGAGGCCGATGCCGTCGTTGCCGATCGTGGCGCCGAAGCGCAGGGCCGTCTGCGCATCAGCGTGCCGGTGGAGTTCGGGCGGCGCCTGATTGCGCCGCACCTGAGCCGTTTGCTTGAACGGCATCCCGGTCTGGAGATCAGTCTGTCGCTGAGCGATCAGGTCAGCGACCTGCTCAGCGAGCAGATCGATGTTTCGGTGCGACTGGGATCGTCGGTGGTCAGTGAAGACATCGTCAGCAAACGCGTGGGGCAGTTCGAACGCTGGGTGGTAGCGAGTCCGGCGTATCTGGCGCGTAGCGCAGTGCTCTGTCACCCACGGGATTTGCTCGAGCATCAATGCCTGCGTTTCGATTACGGCGGCACCCACCAGCACTGGACTTTTCAGAATGAAGACGCGCCCATTCAGCTCAACGTCCACGGGCGCCTGCAAAGCAATAATGCCGACATCCTGCGCGAAGCCGCCATCGGCGGCGGCGGGGTGACGCTGCTGGCCGACTGGCTGGTGCGCGACGACGTCGCATCCGGCCGGCTGACCCGCTTGCTTGAACAGTACGAGGTCAATCCCGGCAGTGCCAGCACCTGCATCAACGCGTTGTATTTACCCAATCACCGTGGGTCCAGCCGGATCAATGTGTTTATCGACTTCCTGATGGAAATTCTCAGCCCGACGCCCGCGACCACGCCCGCTGCGTGATGCCTGCGGCTCAACGGCGCCCGGTCCGCGTACTCACATCCACCCAAACCGCCAACACCAGAATGCTGCCCTTGACGATCATCTGCCAGTAACTGTCGACGTCGAGCATCGACATGCCGTTATCCAGACTGGTGATGACCAGCGCACCGAGGAGGGCGCCGTACACCGTGCCGGAGCCGCCGCGCATGGAGGTACCGCCGATAAAGCAGGCGGCGATGGCGTCGAGTTCGCCCATGCTCCCGGCTGAAGGCGAACCGGCGGCCAGGCGCGCGGTGTTGACCACGCCGGCGAGGGCGCACATCACGCCCATGATCCCGAAAATCCACAGCTTCACCGCCTGCACATTGATCCCGGACAGGCGCGTCGCTTCCATATTGCTGCCCACGGCATAGACGCGCCGGCCGAACACGGTCTGACTGGTGACGTAACTGAACACGCCCAGCAGAATCAGCAACAACAAGACCGGCACGGGAATGCCGTCATAGCTGTTCAGCGTCTGAACGAAACCGGCGAGCACGGCGCCGATCACCAATACGCGGATGACGTCACGCACCAACGAATGCGCCGCGAGGCCGTGAAGGGCGCGATTGCGCCGCTGTTTCCAGGTCAGGAACACGGTCAGCGCGAACAGCAAAATGCCCAGGCCAGTGCCGATCGCGTGGGGCAGGTAACCCTGACCGATGTAAACGAGCTCCGGCGATACCGGTGCGATGGTCGTGCCGCCGGTAATCCCCAGCAGAATCCCGCGAAACGCCAGCATGCCGCCGAGTCCGACAATGAACGAGGGGATGCGCAGGTAAGCCGTCATGTAGCCGTTGGCGAGGCCGATCATCAGCCCACACAGGGCGACCAGACTGAGGTTGGCCAGCAGCGGAATGTGGTAGACAACATCGAGAATCGCCGCGAGACCACCGAGCAGGCCGAGTAATGAACCGACTGACAAATCGATCTCGCCGCTGATGATCACCAGCACCATGCCGCAGGCGAGAATGCCGGTGATCGACATTTGCCGCAGCAGGTTGGAGAGGTTGCGCGGGGTCAGGAATCCGCCTTCGGTCTGCCAACTGAAGAACAGCCAGATCAGCACCACGGCAAACACCAGCGCGAGCATTTTGTAGCGGGTGAACAGTTGTTTGACCTGATTCATTTACGCGGTTTTCCGATCATTATTGTTATGACTGCCAGGCTGGCTGAGGGCGGCGGCGAGTACCTGTTCCTGGGTGAGTTCATGGTTGATGAAGTCACCACGCAACTGGCCTTCGCCGATCACCAGCACGCGGTCGGAAACGCCAAGCACTTCGGCCAGTTCCGACGAGACCATGATGATCGACACGCCGGCAGCGGCCAGTGCGCCCATCAACTTGTAGATTTCGTATTTGGCGCCGACGTCCACGCCTCGGGTCGGCTCGTCGAGAATCAACACCCGGGGTTTGGCCAGCAGCATCTTCGCCAGCACGGCTTTTTGTTGATTACCCCCCGAGAGGCTGGTGATCGGCAGGAACGGGCTGGCGGTTTTGAGGTGCAGGCGCGAGATTTCCTTATCGATGCTGCCCAGTTCGGCTTCGGCATCGATGCGGGTCAGTTTCGAGTAGTTGTCCAGCACGGCGAGGGTGATGTTCTGGCCAACGCCCAGGTCCGGAATGATGCCTTGGCGCTTGCGGTCCTCCGGCACCAGGCACAGGCCGGCGTGGATTGATTTGAGCGGCGTGCGGGTGTCGATGGGATGCCCATCGAGCCAGACTTCGCCCTCATGGCGACCGGGGTAGGCGCCGAACAGCGCGGTCACCAGTTCGGTGCGGCCTGCGCCGACCAGCCCGGCGATACCAAGGATCTCGCCGCGTTTGAGCACGAAGGAAACGTCGTCGACCCGTTTGCGCTTGGGGTTGTCGACGTCGTAGCAGGTAATGTGCCGGGCCTCGAAAATCACCTCGCCAATATCGTGCGGCTCGGAGGGGTAGAGGTTGCTCATTTCCCGCCCGACCATCTGCGTGATGATCTGCGCAATATCCATGTCGGCCATGGCGGTGGTGGCGATGTGTTTGCCGTCGCGGATCACCGAAATGGTGTCGCACACGGCGGCGACTTCATCGAGCTTGTGCGAGATGTAGACGCAGGCAACGCCTTTGGCTTTGAGGTCGCGGATGATGTCCAGCAACACCTCGATTTCCGAACGGCTCAACGCCGATGATGGCTCGTCGAGGATCAGCAGGCGGGCCTGTTTGTTCAGAGCCTTGGCGATTTCCACCAATTGCTGATAGCCGCCTCCGTACTGCGAAACCGGCAGCGACACGTTCATGTCGGGGACTTTCAGTTCGCGCATCAGCGCTTCGGCGCGGTGAATCATCGCCGGGTAATTCATCCGTCCGCCGGGTAGTGTCAGCTCGTGGCCCATGAAAATGTTTTCGGCCACCGACAGGTCGGGCACCAGCGTCAGTTCCTGGTGAATGATGACGATGCCGGCGGCTTCCGTTTCGCTGATCGATTGCGCCCTGAGCGGTTGCCCGTCCCAGAGAATTTCACCGTCCCAGGTGCCGTGCGGGTACACCGCCGAAAGGATCTTCATCAGCGTCGACTTGCCGGCGCCATTCTCGCCGCACAGGCCAACGCACTCGCCGGGCCTGACCTTGATGTCGATGCCGTTCAGCGCTTTGACACCGCCGAAGGTTTTGACGATGCCGTTCATTTGCAGCAGATAGTCGGACATGGAGAGGGCTCGTATATCAAAGACTCACACACCACGAAACCTGTGGGAGCGAGCCTGCTCGCGAAAGCGTCAGTTCAGACAATGCTTCGTTGACTGACACAGCGCATTCGCGAGCAGGCTCGCTCCCACAAGGGTTTTCGTATAACCGGGGATTTGTGATGGGGTCACTTCCCGGCAATTTGCGCCTTGGTGTAGAAGCCGTCCTGTTCGAGCAGGTCGATGTTGTCCTTGGTCAGCGGGGTTGGCGTGAGCAGGATGGTGTCGACTTTTTTGCTGCCGTTGTCGTACTGCGAGCTGAAGGCGGGTTTTTCGTTGCGTGCCAGTTGCACCGAAAGCTTGGCCGCTTCGGAGGCGATGAGTTTCAGCGGCTTGTAAACGGTCATGGTTTGCGTGCCGGCGATCACACGTTTGACAGCAGCAAGGTCGGCGTCCTGCCCGGAAATCGGCACCTTGCCGGCCAGTTGCTGCGCCGCCAATGCCTGAATGGCACCACCCGCCGTGGCGTCGTTGGAGGCAACGATGCCGTCGATTTTGTTGTCGTTGCGGGTCAGGGCGTTTTCAACAATGCTCAGCGCTTCGGTCGGGTTCCATTCCTTCACCCACTGCTGCCCGACGATCTTGATATCACCCTTGTCGATGGCCGGTTGCAGCACTTTCATCTGGCCTTCACGCAGGATCTTGGCGTTGTTGTCGGTGGGCGCACCACCGAGCAAAAAGTAGTTGCCCTTGGGTGCGGCATTCAGCACGCCGCGGGCCTGCATCTCGCCGACCTTTTCGTTATCGAAGGAAATGTAGGCGTCGACATCAGCGTTGAGAATGAGCCGATCATAGGACACAACTTTGATCCCGGCTTTCTTCGCTTCGGCCACCGCGTTGGTCAGCACCGTGGCGTTGAACGGCACGATGACGATGACATCGACGCCCCGGGAAATAAGGTTTTCGATCTGGGAAATTTGCTTTTGCTCGTTGGCATCGGCCGATTGCACGAAGACCTTGGCGTCCATTTTTTCTGCCGCCGCGACGAAGTAATCACGGTCACGCGACCAGCGTTCCAGGCGCAGGTCATCAATGGAGAAACCGATTTTCGGGTGGGCAGCGTCAGCCATCACCGGCAGTGACAGCAGCGCCAGGGCAGTGGCCAACAGCGTGCGTTTTACGTTCTTCATAGTGGGGCGTCCTTTTATTGTTGTTGGAAAGACACGGCCTGACGATGAGTATCGGGCTGGTAAAACTGTAGAGAATCCGCAGACGCCGCAGGCACAGATTTGTCGTAGAAATGTCACCGCGTGGATGCGCCCGCAGACTTCCTCTGTGATCAGCGATAGATGAACCGATTGACGATGTTCTCGAGCCTTTCCTGGCGGCCGCTGACGGCTTGCGGGTTCAACTCGTTGGTGAACGCGTGCTCGGCCAACGACTCAAGGTTGAAGTCGCCGGCCATCACCGCTTTCCCGAACGGCTGCTGCCAACCGGCGTAGCGTTGATCCTTGAGCCGTTGCAGCTCGTCGTTCTGCACCATGGCCGCTGCGCGCTCCAGGGACAGGGCGAGAACGTCCATGGCACCGACGTGGCCATGGAACAGATCGATTTGATCGAGGCTTTGCCGGCGCACCTTGGAATCGAAGTTGAAACCGCCATTCTTGAACCCGCCGGCCTTGAGGATTTCATAGGTGGCGAGGGTCATTTCTTCGACGCTGTTGGGAAATTGATCGGTGTCCCAGCCGTTTTGCGGATCACCCCGGTTGGCGTCGATACTGCCGAAAATTCCCAGCGAGACGGCCGTGGCAATCTCGTGATGGAAGCTGTGCCCAGCCAGGGTCGCGTGGTTGGCCTCGATGTTGACCTTTATTTCGTGCTCCAGCCCGAACTGCTGGAGAAAGCCGAACACGGTGGCGCTGTCGTAATCGTATTGGTGCTTGGTTGGCTCCTGCGGTTTCGGTTCGATCAGCAGGTCGCCGGTGAAACCGATCTTGTGCTTGTGCTCGACCACCATGCGCATAAAGCGGCCGAGTTGTTCGCGTTCACGTTTCAAGTCCGTGTTGAGCAGGGTTTCGTAGCCTTCGCGACCGCCCCATAACACGTAGTTGGCGCCTTTCAGGCGATGGGTCGCGTTCATGGCGCTGAACACCTGGGCAGCGGCGCAGGCGAACACTTCCGGATCCGGATTACTCGCGGCGCCGGCAGCGAAACGCGGGTTGCTGAAGCAGTTGGCGGTGCCCCACAACAGCTTGATGCCGCTGGCTTCCTGGTGTTGCTCAAGGTGATCAACCATCTGCGCGAAATGGTTGCGATACTCCTTCAGCGAGCTGCCTTCCGGGGCGACATCGGTGTCATGGAAGCAGTAATAGTCGATACCCAGTTTGGAGAAAAACTCGAAGGCGGCGGCTGCTTTGCCGATCGCCAGTTCCATCGGGTCGCCGGCGTGTTGCCATGGGCGCTTGAACGTCCCCGCGCCGAACACATCGGAACCCGGCCAGACGAAAGTGTGCCAGTAACAGGCGGCCATGCGCAGGTGTTCACGCATGGGTTTGCCGAGGATGAGTTTGTCGGCGTCGTAGTGACGGAAGGAGAGGGGGGAATCGCTGTTTGGGCCTTCGTAGCGAATCGGCTCGACATCAGGGAAATACTGCATGGACCTTGTCCTTGTTGTTCTTGGCGGTGTCTCGATACTAGCAACGGCCCCGACCCCGCTGATTATGAAAAGCATCAACACGGAGTGCGATTTTGCGTATTGAGCTTCTTCGACCAGGCGCCTAGTCTGTGTCAATCGCCTCTGTGACAAGGGGCTCGGGACAAGCATAAAAACAATGAAAACCGTACCGCCTGTTCACCGCATCGCTCTGTTGTTCAACGGCAGCAAGATCTACGACCGTGGCATCATCAGCGGCATCGGCAACTACCTGAGCAGCACCCGTGCCTCCTGGGACCTGTTTCTCGAGGAGGATTTTCTCTGTCGTTTGAAAGGCATCGAGCGCTGGCAGGGCGACGGGATCATCGCCGACTTCGACGATCCGCTGATTGGCGAGGCGCTGGCCGATATCCAGATGCCAGTGGTAGCGGTAGGGGGCTCGTACGAGGATAAGCGCGCCTATCCGAAAGCGATTCCCTATGTCGCCACCGATAACAACGCACTGATAATGTTGGCCTACACGCATTTGATCGAAGCGGGACTGCAGCGTTTCGCCTGCTTCAGCCTGCCGGAAGCGCAAGCCAATCGCTGGGCGCAGGAGCGGGAAAAAGCCTTTCGCAAACTGATGAAACGCGACGGCCTGCACGGCGAAATCTATCGCGGCATGGGCACCAGCGCACCGCTGTGGGACAGCGCCGTCGAACAACTGATCGCCTGGCTGCAAAGCCTGCCCAAACCCATCGGCATCATCGCCGTCAGCGACGCCCGCGCGCGCCAGTTGCTGCAAGCCTGTCTGACCGCCGGGATTGCCGTGCCGGAACAGGTGGCATTGATCGGCATCGACAATGATCCGCTGACACGCAGCCTGACCCGCGTGCCGCTGAGTTCTGTTATTCAGGGCACGGAAACCATGGGCCGAACCGCTGCGCAATTACTCCACCAGATGCTGCACGGCATGCCGTCCACCGATACGCAGATCCTGATCCCGCCGGATGCTGTGAACGTGCAGGTGTCGAGCTTGCACCAACCGTTGGGCAATCCGTACGTGATGCAGGCGCTGCTGTTTATCCGACAATATGCTTGCCAGGGCATCAAAACGGCGCAGGTGGCGGCGTATGTCGGTGTGTCGCGCTCATCACTCGAAGCGCATTTCCGCGCCGAGCGAGGCTGCAGCGTGCACGACGAGATCCTGCGTTTCAAACTGGCAGCGGCCACCAGCGGATTGAAAAATACTGACTCGGTGATCGCCGACGTGGCGCGCAGTTGCGGGTTTAAATCTGCGCAGTATCTGCACACGGTGTTTCGCCGGGAGTTTGGCTGTACGCCGCGGGAGTATCAGCAAGGGGCAGGGATGCGCTGATGGAATGGCGGAAATGAGGTTAGAGTGGGCGTCAATGTCTTGATTGTTGCGTGAACAATGAATCGTCCGCTGTTCGTTTCTCTGGATGGGCCCAAAGGCACCGGCAAAACCACACTGTTGGAAGCCGTTACGCAAGTACTGAGGGCGGGCAACCAGAAAGTCATCCGGCTTTGCGAGAGAAAAAGCGATCCGTTCAGGGGTGAAACCATGGCCTTGGTCAACACTCTGGCGAGAAATCCTTGCCGGGATCTGGAGTGGGCTGTGTGTCAGCGCCTCGCGGATAGCCGTCGCTGGATCTCCCAGAACGTTCTGACGAAGCAGCCGCTGGACAGCATCATCTTGATCGATCGCTGGTATCCCTCGGATGCCGCGTTTCGCCAAACCATCCCGTTTGCCGAGATTCTTCAATTGAATATGGAGCGAGATGTGCGGGTGCCAGATCTGCATGTCGGCGTCGTCACCGATCCGGATATTTCATGGGCCAGGGCTGCGAACCGATCACGAGGACTGGGCGGCACTGTGATCCAGAAGCACGCAGAGCATGTGGCGTGTACAGAAATGTTCGAGCAAGCGGTCAAGGATCACGGCTGGATGTTGTGCCGTAATGAAGGAACGGTTGAGGAGGCGACGATGCTGGTGGTTTCTCGGATCTATGAGGTGCTTGGGTTGAACGTCGAAGTGGATGCCAGGCTTGGCGCTCAGGGTATCGCGTAGACCTTGAAGTTCAGTGGACACGGCCCTGCCAGGAAGGCCGTTTGGTTAGATTTTCTGGGGTTGGGCAGGGCGTTTGCTCAGGCTCTGTGAATAGCCTGATGAAGGTTTTATAGAAACAGGATGAGCAAAACCGCGACAGCCACAAAGCCATCGCGGTTGTTCTGCGTTTTAGCGGTTAGCGTCGGCCAAGCCAGCCTCGATGAAGCGAACGGAACTCTCCATAGCCTGCTGACCTTCTGGCAGCATGGTGGCGTAGAAGTGCCAGGCGTGGAACATCGCAGGCCATACTTCCAGGTTCACGCGAACTTGGTTATCAGCCAGGTGAGTTGCAAGGCGCATTGCATCGCTCAACATCAGCTCGTTCTCGCCGATCTGCACCAAGATTGGTGGAAGACCGGTGACGTCCGCGAACACAGGTGAGGCCAGAGGATGACTGGCCAATGTGTCGCCCAGGAATGCTCTGGCGAGGATGTCCAGGACAGGCTTGGAGTTCAGAGGATCCAGACCTTCACGGTTGCTCATGGAAGCACCGGTGTGTTCGAGGTTCGCCCATGGTGAGATGGAGGAGCCAACCGCAGGCAATGGAAGCCCTTTCGATTTAGCCGCGACCATGACGCTGACAACCATTGCGCCGCCAGCCGACTCGCCAGAGAACGCAATTTTGTTAGCCGGGATTTTCTGCTCAAGCAACCATTCGTAAGCGCGCAATGTGTCGTCAATAGAGGCTGGAAACTTGTGCTCAGGAGCGAGTCGGTAGTCCGGCATGTACACACGAGCACCGAGCATTTTCGCGTAGTTGCCGCCGATGCCGTGGTAGCCGTCTGGACTACCTACAATGTAGGCGCCGCCGTGGATGTACATCACGACCGCGTCGGTTTTGATCTCGTCCGGAGTAACCAGTGTGCCGGGTACGCCACCCATGTCGACTGCTTCGAATTTAACGCCAGCTGGCGCTGGATTTTGCGCGAGCATTTTTGCGTAAGCGTCGCGGATGTCGCTAATTTTTGTGGTGGTATCGATTCCCTTAAGAACGGGTACCAGATCGCTAAGGCTATTGGCCCAGGTCTGGACGGCTGCTTGGACTTTAGTGTTCATAATGACCTCAATTGATCGTTGGGAGTGGATTAGCTAATTGAGATACTATGCTTAGTATTGGGGAACAGGGTTCCCCATAACAGGTGCCAAGCAGCCCGAACGTTGAGACCACCGAGGCCGTATGGAACTCCATAACCTGAATGATATTGCCGCGTTTGTGAGCTCGGTAAACGCTGGAAGCTTCACTGCGGCGGCAAAACAGCTTGGCCTTACGCGCTCTGCAGTGGGGAAGTCGATAGTCAGGCTCGAGGCTCGTTTACAGGTACGTTTACTGAATCGCACTACGCGTAGCTTGAGCATGACCGATGACGGCCAGGTCCTGTATGAGCGCTGTGTGGGCGTTCTTCAGGATCTGGATGATGTGGAGGATGCCCTTGCGTTTCGTCGTTCGACACCCAGTGGGCGACTGCGGATGAGTCTGCCGGTTGCGCTGGGCAGACTTCATGTCCTTCAGCACATTGAGTGCTGTCTTAAGGATTGGCCCTCCCTGAGCGTGGATATCACCTTCTCTGACAGGCTGGTCGATCTGATCGATGAGGGATTTGATTTGGCCATGCGCATCGGTCCACCGAAGGAAGATTCTCGGTTGTTAACGCGCACTGTGGCCTACCAACAAATGATTACCTGCGCTTCACCCAAGTATTTGTCTGAACATGCCGAGCCTGAAACGCCTCAGGATTTGTCCGAGCACCAGTGCCTGCATTTCGTGAGCGGTGGGAGATTGCTTCCCTGGAATTTTCGCGTGAATGGTAGCTCTGTGTCCGTTACTCATGGTGGAAGGCTACAGATGGACAGTGCTGAGTCATTACACCAGTCAGCTGTCGCTGGCCTGGGTATCGCGACTCTTCCTTCCTACGTGGTGAACGACGATTTGAGGAGCGGCAAGCTTGTTCAATTGCTCGCTGGGTATGCAGAGGCCGCAGAGCCTATTCGGGTGATCTACCCTAGCAAGCGGCACCTCTCTCCAAAAATTCGACTCTTCATCGATAAGCTCGTGGAGGCTTGGTCACCATGCCCACCATGGGAGCATCACCTAGGGGAAGGCACTCACTCAGGTTGATCAGTGAGCGAGGTGCGTAATTGCAATTACAGAGGCAACGATGATGAATTCAACCTGGGCAGATCAAGTGGCACTTGTGAGTGGAGCGGGCAGTGAGCTTGGAATCGGTATGGCCATTGCCCATCGTCTTGGGGCTCAAGGGGCCAAGTTGATCGTCACGGCAAGCAGCGCACGCATCAATGAGCGGGTTGCGGAGTTACGTGCCGCCGGCTTCGAAGCAGTGGGTCGACCGGTCGACTTGACTCAGGAAAATCAGGTGAGTGAATTCGTCGCTTGGGCTGAGGCCGTCTGGGGCCGCATCGATATTCTTGTAAATAATGCCGGTATGGCGATGCAAGGGAGTCCAGAACAGTTCTCCGAGTTCACGAGTACGAGCCTCGAAAGCTGGAATCTTTCCATCGCTAGAAATCTGACAACTGCGTTTCTGTTAACCCAAGGGGTGTTGCCTGGGATGCGAGCGAGAGGCTATGGCCGCATAGTGAACATCAGCTCAACTACCGGCACACGGGCGAGTAATCCAGGGGAGGCTGCTTACAGTGCTGCAAAGGCGGGAATGGTAGGAATGAACATGAGTCTAGCTCTTGAGGTGGCTCATCAAGGTATCACTGTGAATTCAGTTGCCCCTGGCTGGATAGCTACAGGGTCGAGCACGCCTGATGAAGTCAACGCCGCACGTTCTACGCCTCTCGGGAGAGCGGGGCGACCAGACGAAGTGGCCGCAGCCGTTGTATTCCTGGCTTCACCTGAAGCGAGTTACATCACAGGGGAATTGCTCGTGGTGGATGGAGGCAATTGCCTGGTTGAGAACAAAGCGGGTTAAGACATTTTAATTCCTGAGAGGGACCTCAACGTTGCCTGAACCGCGCCGCGCTGACTCACTGCTCCAGCAAAAACCGCTCAATTTCCTCAACGGTACTGCGCGCCGTTCGGGTTACGCCGATCAGTGTCGCGGAAGCGGCGCCAGTCCAGTCGCCATAACCCACCAACCACAAACGCGGTTCCTGAATCGAATGCGTACCTTTGACGGCCACGCGCCCGTCGGCGGAACACACGCCCAGTGATTCCAGATAGCCGAGGGCAGGGCGGAAGCCGGTGCACCAGATCACCGCGTCGACCGGCGTTTGCGAGCCATCAGCCCAAGTCACGCCGGTCTCGGTGAAGCGCAGGAACGGCCGAACCGCGTGCAACACGCCGCGCTCCCGTGCCTCAACGACTGGCGGCACCATCACGATATCGCCCAGGCCGCCAACCGGTTGTTCAATGACGATGCCGGCCAGCTGCGCTTTCCAGCGTTCGGTGGCGCGTTCGAAGAGCACGCGTCCATCAACGTCATCGGCAAGAAACTCTGGCGGCTGCGGAGTGACCCAGGTGGCATCGGCCACTTGCGAGACTTCAGCGAGGATCTGTGCACCGGAGTTGCCACCGCCCACCACCAGGACTTTTTTTCCCGCAAACGGCTTGGCGTTAACGTAATGGGCCGAATGCAATTGCTGACCGGTAAAGGTTTCGCTGCCTGGGTAATGCGGCAGGTAAGGATGGCGCCAGGTGCCGGTCGCGCTGACCACGGTGCGGGCCAGCCAAGTGCGACCCTGGGCTTTTACGTTGAGGTGATTGCCTCGACGTTCAATAGCGTTGACCCAGTAGGGCCGTGCGACAGGAAACTGGTAGCGTTGCTCATACTGGCGCAGGTAATCGAGTACGTTGTCGCGACTGGGGTAACCGTCAGTGACCGGAGGCATCATCCAACCGGCGATGGAACTCCAGGTCGACGGTGAAAACAGTCGCAGGGAATCCCAGCCATGCCGCCAAGCGCCACCCGGTGCTGCTTCGGCATCAATAATCACAAAGGAACGCCCGGTACGGCGCAGGAAGTAAGCCACGGCGAGTGCCGACTGGCCACCGCCAATAATTGCAACATCCACGTCGGCAGGCATGGGGAATCCTTGGGTTAGCGAGGTTCAGGTTAAGTTAATACATTTGAAGTGGACGTTTGTTGATGTTGCTCAATCGGCGGCGTTGCAATGGATATGATTTAACATAATATACATTACACGTAACAAGATGTTTCGAGATTAGCCACGTTGCCCGCAAGATTTCATTCTCCTGCAATGCTCCAAACCGGCTTTCCCTCCAGCCTGATAATCCTCTGAATCTGCATCGCTCAATCCTCATCCCGCGTCAGCTGTTCAATCAATGCTCGATGCTGTGGAAACGCTGTCGTGAGCTTCTGGCGATTCCCCATCTCCATGTCGGCAAAATCAAATCCTGGCGAAACCGCTTCACTGATCAATCCAAATCCGTTTTTGCCGTCCAGCAATCGTGATGCTTTCCAGATGCCACCCGGTACGTGCAATTGCAGATGCTGTCCTGCGAGAACATCGTTGCCCATGA
This sequence comes from Pseudomonas sp. Mb7, assembly GCF_054790525.1. Taxonomy (NCBI): domain Bacteria; kingdom Pseudomonadati; phylum Pseudomonadota; class Gammaproteobacteria; order Pseudomonadales; family Pseudomonadaceae; genus Pseudomonas; species Pseudomonas sp. Mb7. Next base: position 2,474,399 of record NZ_CP186501.1, on the reverse strand, counting down.
TGACTGTCTGCAATGAACCGTCCGCATGGATCAGGCTGTATTCGAGTGCGTCGCCCAAGTGGAAATAATGCAGGATGTCAGACTGATTGAAATGAAACTGGCCCACCGGTGATTGCTCGGTCAGCAAATAGTAGATCGACGTCATCAGGTAGCGTGGGCCGCCAGCGGTTTCGAGCCAGTCGCGATGGTCTGACTGATAGGTTCTACGAAAATAGCCGCCTTCGAGATGAGGCTCGAGATTCAGCGCATTGATCACGTCTTGTGCGCTTGCTTTACCTTGAATCATCGCCCGCTCCCTTGATTTTAGGGTGGTTCTTATAGCTCAACTAAACGACCATTTAGTGTAGTTAAGCGCATATCGACGATGAATGACGAATTTTCCAGCTAAATCTCGGTCTTCCGCTGATTCACTCCTCACTCGGGTCATAACTGTTCACATTGGGCACTTGCATATGCAAACGCCCAAGCAAGTCGACCAACGTATCGACCTCAGCCGGGGTCAATCCGCTGAGCAGACGCGACTCTCGCTCAAGTGCAACTTTGAGCACGCGGTCATGCAGTTCTTTACCGCTGGCCGTCAATCGCACGGTGTAACGCCGCGCGTCCTTGGGATCCAGCTGACTGGTGATCCGCCCCGCCGCTTCCAATGTCTGCAATGAACGATTGACCGCCGGAAGCAGCACGTCGGCGACGTAATCAGAGGCCACCAGAGTGATATGCCGGTCGCAGTTCGCCGGGTCAAAACTCAGCGGAGCGTCGACGATCTCCCGGGTCAGTGCCAACGCTGCACGCACCTTTGGCAGCAACTCCAGACCCAGCGCTGTGGGTTCCAGGCGGCGCCCCACTTGTACCAGTAACGGGTCGTTGAAGTGTTCACGCAAGCGGCCCAGTGCCGAACTGGCAGCTGACTGCCCCAGGCACACAAACGTAGTTGCGATAGGTACTGATTCGCCCTTTAGAAGAAGGTCGAACTGACCGAACGCTACATCAAACACTGCTTGGGATGAGCGATTGTAGAGCACGATGCCTTGCCCCGTTATGTAAGCGGAATGAGGGCGACCAGATCCGTATCACCTATGTCGACACCCGCTTGTGAAAGCAACGTTGTCACTTGTCCGCGGTGGTGCGTCTGATGGTTGAAAAAATGCATGACCAAGCCATAAAAGCTCCTGTCAGCAGGTATTCCTTTGATGCTTGTGTAATTGAGGGTGTGATCCAGGTCCGGCTCTGCAATGGAGCGAGACCACTCTACAATTTGCTGATCAATCCACACTCGATGTGCCGAAAGATCTCGGATATTCGAGAAAAGCAACTGGTCGAGGCTTTTGGGGGCAGGAAGCTGCTGAATCGGTGCCAGTGCCAAGTAGTTAGCAGGGTGCTTGGCGAATCGATTTAGCCAGACAGTGTCGCCGGCCACCACGTGGTTCAACGTCCCGAGAATTGAACCAAAGAATGCTTTCCTATCCACTAAGAGTTCTTCATCTGACAGGCTTCTGGCTGCCTCATAAATCTTTACGTTCATCCATTCGTTATAGTTGGCCATCAGGCAAATATGACTGGTTCGGTTCATCGTGCTCGTCCTCGTCCTTTCAATGAATCGCTTTGCAATCGATCCACGCTTATCTTGCATCCCAGTCCAGTGTTGCGCTTTGTTGTGAGGAACCGTCTGATCGTCTATGAAAGAAGCGCTCGCAACGGAGCTGGAATGGGTACAACTTCCTTACTTTCCGGTGAGACACAAACGTGTGTGACATTCGCGGTAAATGCCAGCACGCCTTCGCCTATAAAACCCTCAACCAAAAAAGTAAAAGAGTGCTCGCCCAACCTGGCCACGCTGACTTTAATAGTCAATTCGTCATCCCACGTCACCGGAGACAGCAACTCGATCGACATCGCACGCACCGGCGGCAATATATTAAAACTCATCACCGCCCTAAGCCCCGGCCCCCCTACCCATCTGTCGAGTGCTATACCAATGGCCTCTACAGCAAAATATGAGAATCGCGGGGTGTAAACCACCCCTGCCGGATCACAATCTCCGAACAAGATAGTTCGACTTACAAAAACCGCGTCCGGCATTAACTCCCCCTACTCGCCAACGTCAGGCCGATATCGATGAGTTCTTCTCGCTCGGCCATCAAGGGCTTCTGCCTTTGATGGCGGCGATTTACCTATATCTGCGATTCAAAGATTTTTGTCTGGAACCTAAGTACTCAGCTGCTTGAACCAGTCAAGACTCGCAACGGTAGATACAGAAGGACGGTACTCACATCCGATCCATCCTGCGTAGCCGCGCTGCTCCAGCGCCGCGAACAACGCAGCAAAGTCGATACTCCCCGTTCCCGGCTCGTGACGACCCGGGCAATCGGCAATTTGCACATGGACAGTTCTGTCATAAAACCGCGCCAGCACATCGGCTGCGTCTCCGGTCAAAAGCTGGGCATGGTAAAGATCAAGAATCAGCCCGACACTCGGAAAGGTCTCCAGTACCTGTTGCGCCTTGCTGAAGTCGGACATGTAATAGCCCGGCATCGCCTCCGCGCTGATCACTTCGATCAGCGGCCGCAGCCCCTGATCTTCCAAGTACTTGACTGCATATTCCAGGTTGCCCGCGTAGGTTCGCTCAGCGTCATTCTGCGTGGTGACGCCCGACATGATGTGGACATCCGCACACGCCAAGGTCTTTGCGTAGCGGGCGGCCTGGAGCAACCCGTCACGAAACTCCTCTCCCCTGCCCTGTAACGCGGCGATGCCTTTGCTCACGCCAGCCGGGGCGGCGAACTGAATCAACGGCAAACTGTATTGAGCTAGATGGTCGGCAAGCAGACTGGCGCCGAATTCGTACGGCGACGGGAACTCAACTGCCCGGAAACCGGCGGCTGCGGCGGCTTCGATGCGTTGCAGAAAAGGCAATTCATTGAATTGGAAACCGAGATGAGCATTGAACTTGAGCATTGGGTAATCATCCATCCTGGGAAGAAACGACATCATTAGCCTGGAGCATCCTTCACCGCTCCAGCACTGCACTATCGCAAGTGCGTTCAACGATTAAAACCAGGTTTCCATCTGGATGCCGTATTGCCACACGCCTCCCGCCTGGAAGTCGGACATGCCAAAGGAGTCGTTAGTACTGAACCTGTCCAGATCCGAAGACCAGTTCATGTAGCTGGCGAACACTCGCAGCTCCGGACGCGTGAGTAGATCGCCGACGTCAAGTTTGAATGTCGGGGCGACCGTGAATTTCCAGAAGTTACCATCGACCGCATTACGTTGTAGATAGCCCTTGGGGTCGAGGTTCATGGTTTGCCAGCTCATTTCGTAGGCCATTTCGAAGTTGCTGTTGATTTTGTTGGCCAAGCGCACGTTGAGGGTCAGCCAGCGGTAGTCGTCACCTTTAACGTATCTATCCTTGCTCTGTTCAGCCAGCAAGCTGGGCCCGATGCGCCAGTCAGAGGTCAGCGGCGTCTCACCGTAAAGCGCCAGACGCAGCGCGCGGGCGTCGTCGATCAGTTCACCATCCGAGCCAACGTTCTTGACCTCTGCCCCCAGGCCTTGCCCATAGAGCAGCGCCGTTTTGAAGAAGCCTTCCCTGCCGAAAAAGGTTTTCTGGTGATTGGCCAGCATGCTGTGCAAACCGCTATCCGCAGGCGTCAAACCGGCCTTGTTGGTGTGGGTGCCGAAATCGTTTTTCTTGGCGCCGATGGCGTTGTACATCCACTGCCACTGGCCATCCTCGAAGAACTGGTTGGAGGTCAGGACGTAGCTTTCCACATCGGCATTGATACCGCCCTGACTGAAATCCCCGTAGCTACGCCCAATCAACGAGTAATTCGAGCGCCAATGCTTGTTCATCTGCACATCGTAAATTCCACCGCCGGTGCCGGCCAGGTAAACGACATCGGAGTCCAGCCAGTGGATATCGAAATTATCTCTATCGAAGCGCTTGCCCGCCCACAGCGTAGCGTTCTCGAATACTGAATTGCCTTTGAACGCGGCGACATGGTCGAGCGTGGCGAATACCTGGCGTACGTTGAGGTTGCTTTCGTCGGCCGTCCAGTCATTGGAGCTTTCCACGCCGTCGGCGATGGAGACCGTGAACTTGGAACGGGTACCGTTTTGCGCATAGACCTCTTTCGACAGGTCGATACGCATGTAGGTGTCGTCCTCGTTACCGAGTCGCCCGACTGCCCCGCCCACCGAACCGGCCGGCGTTGTATAAGGGCCGCCACGCCCGCCACCCAGCCCCTCGTCAACCAGCAATCCGGAGCGCGCATAGCCGTTGAAGCTGAACCCATCGGTGAGGTGTCCGGAATTGCCCTCCTTCTCCAGGCTTTGCTGACGGGCTTCGAGTTTTGCCAGTCGGGTGTCCAGAGCAGGCGCCGAAATGGCTGTTACGTTAGAGGCGACGGGTTGCAAGGGCGGCGCCGCGCGTTTGACCTGCTGCAATTCCTGGGCAAGTGCCTGGGTCTGCTGTTCGGCCGTGGCTGCACGCTTTTCCGCTGCGCTGGCACGCGCTTCAAGTGCGGCCATGCGCTCTTCCAGTGTCGCGCCCTGAGAAGCCGCCGCCGATGTGCCGAGCACGCCGACCAGTAGCCAGCTTGATCCTTTCTGCATGTTGATTCCCTGTTTTGTTTTTATTTTTTGGTTGCCGCAGTTGCCTTTTTTGCGTGAATCGCGAGTTGTCACAAACGACAAAAAAAGGATGCCTCCTCGCAAATACGCTGCTACATTTGGCGATGTTAACGTTAACTTTTCTAAAAACAAAAATAAAGGACGCTCGATGAAACACCTGAAATCGCTCCTGCCAGTCGCATTGATCACCCTGTCTGCCGCACTGCCATCCGTGTCGAACGCAACCGATCTGACGATCTCTTGCGGTGCGGTGGGTGCGGAGTTGCAACTGTGCAAAGAGGCCGTCGAGACATGGTCGAAACAGACCGGCAACAACGTCGAGGTGGTCTCCACGCCTAACTCGGCAACCGAGAGGTTGTCGTTCTACCAGCAGATCCTCAGTGCGCAGTCCACCGACATCGACATCATTCAAATCGACATGGTGTGGCCGGGGATGCTGGCCAAACACCTGCTGGATCTGCGGGAGGTGCTTCCCGCCAACGCGACCCAAGGCTATTTCCAGGCCCAGGTCGATAACGCCACGGTCAACGGCCGGCTGGTGACGATGCCGTGGTTCACCGACTCGGGGCTGCTGTATTACCGCAAGGACTTGCTTGAGAAATACAACAAACAGGTTCCTCAGACGTGGGAGGAAATGACCGCTACCGCCAGGGACGTGCAACAGGCTGAACGCAACGCCGGGAACGCCAATGCCTGGGGTTACATCTTTCAGGGACGTGCCTACGAGGGGCTGACGTGTAATGCGCTGGAGTGGATCAGCAGCCAACCGCAAGGCGGCCTGATCAATCAACGCGGCGACATCGTGGTCAACAGTCAGGCCTCGAGAGCGGCGTTAACGCTGGCGAAAAGCTGGGTCGGAGATATCTCCCCGCGTGGCGTGCTCAATTACACCGAGGAAGAAGGACGTGGCGTATTCCAGTCGGGCAATGCGCTATTCATGCGTAACTGGCCTTATGTCTGGGCCCTGGTGCAAAGCCAGGACAGTGCCGTAAAAGACAAGGTCGGCGTCGCTCCCCTGCCCCGCGGCGGCGAAACCGGCGAGCATGCCTCCACCCTTGGTGGCTGGGGCCTGGCGGTATCGCGTTACAGCGCTCATCCCAAACTTGCCGCAGAACTGGTGAGCTACCTGACCAGTGCCCAAGAGCAAAAACATCGCGCCCTGACAGGCGGCTATAACCCGGTAATCGAGTCGCTGTATCAAGATCCCGAGTTGCTCGCGGCCATGCCTTATTACGCTCAGCTGCACAGCATTCTCAACGCTGGGGTCATGCGCCCCGCCGCCATCACCGCCGATCGTTATCCACGGGTCTCAAATGCCTTCTTCGACCGGGTGCATGGCGTGCTGGCGGGCGAGTTGCCCGTGGATCAGGCTCTTGCCGAACTGGAAAGCGAACTTACGCGCATCAAACGCCGGAACTGGTAAGCCACAAGGAAGGAAATCACCATGTCTGTCTCTACAACCCATGCCCCCTTTGACGAGCTGCTGCTCACGAGGGAAACGCCTGTACAACGTCGCCGGGTGCGCGCTGCCTGGCTGTTTCTGACGCCAATGCTGGTCTGCCTGGCCCTGGTCGCCGCCTGGCCGCTGCTGCGCACATTCTGGTTCAGTCTGACCGACGCCAGCCTGGCGGACACCGGTGGCGCAACCTTCATAGGCTTGAGCAATTATCTGTTGTTCAGCGGTTCCGGCTGGTCGGGCATCCTCGTCGATCCACAGTGGTGGAATGCAGTGCGCAACACGTTGTATTTCACGGTGGTCTCGGTGGGACTGGAGGTCGTGCTGGGGTTGTTGGTGGCGTTGCTGCTGAACATCAAATTCACCGGCCGTTCTCTGGTGCGGGCGTTGATTCTGATTCCGTGGGCGATTCCGACGATTGTCTCGGCGAAGATCTGGTCATGGATGCTCAACGACCAGTTCGGCATCATCAATCACCTGATGCTCAGCCTCGGCCTGATTGATGCTCCCCTGGCCTGGACGGCAGATGCCGACCTGTCGATGTGGGCGGTGATCATCGTTGATGTCTGGAAGACCGTGCCTTTCGTCACGCTGCTGATGCTGGCGGCCTTGCAGATGTTGCCGAGCGATTGCTACGAAGCGGCCAGGGTCGATGGCATTCATCCGCTGAAGGTGTTCTGGCGCGTCACCCTGCCACTGTTGATGCCTGCACTGCTGGTGGCGGCGATCTTTCGCATCCTTGATTCGCTGCGGGTATTCGACGTCATCTATGTGCTGACCTCGAACTCCTCGAGCACCATGAGCATGTCGGTGTATGCCCGCCAGCACTTGGTGGAGTTCCAGGATGTCGGTTACGGCAGCGCGGCGTCGACGCTGTTGTTTCTCGTGGTCGCGGTGATCGCCATGCTTTACCTCTACCTCGGACGCCGTCAACTGGAGGTCCGCGCATGAGCCCGCGCCTGCTGAAAAAAGCGCTGTTGCGCCTCGGATTCTGGTGCCTGATCGGGGTTTTGCTGCTGTATGCGGTTTTCCCGTTCTACTACGCCATCGTGACGTCGCTGAAGCCCTCCAGCGCCTTGTTCGAGGTGAGCTACTGGATCGAAAATCCTGACTTCTCCAATTACGCTGCGGTCCTCCACCAGGCCTCGTTCCTGCGAGCAATCGGTAATTCGCTGGTGGTTGCGCTGTGCGTGGTCACCCTGGCGCTTTTCCTCAGCCTGACCGCTGCTTATGCCTTGGGCCGGGTGAAATTCCGTGGGCGTGGCACGGTGTTGATGATGGTGCTTGGCGTGTCGATGTTTCCCCAGGTCGCGGTGCTGTCGGGACTGTTCGAAGTGATCCGCGCCTTGGGCCTGTACAACACGTCGTGGGCGTTGATCCTCAGCTACACGATTTTCACCCTGCCCTTCACCGTCTGGGTGCTGACCACCTTTATGGGACAACTGCCCCATGAACTGGAGGAAGCGGCAATCATGGATGGTGCGTCGCCTTGGGTGACGCTGACCCGCGTGCTGTTGCCGCTGCTCTGGCCCGCCCTGGTCACCACGGGCTTGTTGGCCTTCATCGCCGCGTGGAACGAGTTCCTGTTTGCCCTGACGTTCACCCTCACCGACAGCCAACGCACGGTGCCGGTGGCCATCGCCTTGATTTCCGGCGGCAGCCCCCATGAGTTGCCTTGGGGCTTGTTGATGGCCGCCTCGGTGTTGGTCACCGTCCCACTGGTGATTCTGGTGCTGATCTTCCAGCGCCGAATCGTTTCCGGCCTCACTGCCGGCGCGTTAAAGGGTTGATGCCCAATAAAGACAAGGAACCGCATCGTGATGAAATTGAAACTGGACAACGTGAACAAACAATTGGGCGGCGCGCGGATTCTTCGCGACATCAACCTGGAGATCGCTGCGGGTGAATTCGTGGTATTCGTCGGCCCTTCGGGCTGCGGAAAGTCGACGCTGCTGCGGCTGATCGCCGGACTGGATTCGATCTGTGCCGGCGACCTGCTGATCGACGGGCGCCGGGTCAACGACCTGGAGCCGCGCGAGCGTGGCGTCGGCATGGTGTTTCAGTCCTATGCGCTTTACCCACACATGAGCGTTTACGACAACATCAGTTTTGGCCTCAAACTGGCCAAGACTGAAAAGAGCAGCCTGCGCGAGCGGGTGCTGAAAACTGCGCAAATCCTGCAATTGGACAAACTGCTGCAACGCAAGCCAAAAGAGTTGTCTGGAGGGCAGCGTCAGCGTGTAGCAATGGGCAGAGCCATGGCGCGGGAACCGGACATTTTGTTGTTCGATGAGCCGCTCTCCAACCTGGATGCTTCCTTGCGGGTGCAGATGCGCAACGAAATCGCCCGGCTGCATGCGCGACTGCGCTCAACCATGATCTACGTCACCCACGATCAGGTCGAAGCGATGACCCTGGCCGACAAAATTGTTGTGCTCAATGGCGGTCACGTCGAGCAGGTCGGCTCACCGCGCGAACTCTACGAGCGCCCTGCCAGCCGCTTTGTCGCCGGTTTTCTCGGTTCGCCGAGAATGAATTTCCTGCCGGCACGCTTGCATGCGCCGGGCGAAACCAGCCTGGTCGATGCAACTGTTTTGGGGATGACCACCCTGCCCTTCGACAGCTCGGACCTGGCGGCAGAAGCCTCGCTGAGCCTGGGCGTTCGTCCGGAACACCTGTCGCTCAAAGCGGCGCAGGGCACGGCAGGCGTCGTCGTGACCGGGGTCGAATACCTGGGCAGTGAAACCTATGTGCACCTGGATACCGGGCAGGACGAGCCACTTATCTGTCGTTGTGAAGTCAACGCCGGATGGCAGGCGGGCGATCGGGTCGAACTGCAGCTGGACATCAACAAGATCCATCTGTTCGACAGCGACGGCACGGCATTGAAGCGCCACCCGCACGCCATTGAATCCGTATCGGATGACCTCTCTCTACGCTCAATCCGAGCACACGCCCTATGACCCTGTCTTTGAATACTCCGAGCGATCCAATGTCTTCGACCCTTGACCTTGCGCAGCACGCACTGGCTGACAGCCAGTCCCGCGTCATTGAGGATTATCGACCCGGTTATCATATTGCCCCACCGGCAGGCTGGATGAACGACCCGAATGGGGTCGTGTACTTCCGCGGTGAATATCACGTTTTCTATCAGCATCATCCCTTCGACGCGAAATGGGGGCCGATGTATTGGGGCCACGCCAAGAGTGCCGATCTGGTGCATTGGCAACACCTGCCCATTGCGCTGGCACCCGGCGATGACTGCGACCGCGACGGCTGTTTTTCCGGGAGCGCCGTGGTCTGTGGCGATACCCTGGCCCTGATCTACACCGGGCACACCTGGCTGGGCGAAGTGGGTGACGAACGCTTGATCCGTCAAGTGCAGTGCCTGGCAACCAGTACCGATGGCATCCGCTTCGTCAAACACGGGGCCGTCATCGACAGCGCGCCGCAAGACGCCATCATGCACTTTCGTGACCCCAAGGTCTGGCAGGACGATGGTTATTGGTACCTGATTGCCGGCGCACGTCTGGGCGACAGGCCGCTGCTGCCGCTGTACCGCTCCACGGATCTGCACGTCTGGGAATTCCTCGACTATGTGTCCGCCGGCAGCGAAGGCGATGGCTATATGTGGGAATGCCCGGACCTGTTTCGCCTGAATGGACGCGATGTGCTGCTGTACTCTCCGCAAGGCATGCAAGCCGACGGTTACGATCGGCTCAACAAGTACCAGACCGGTTATCGAGTGGGCCAACTCGACAACCAGTGGCACTTCACGGGCGGGCCTTTTATCGAGCTGGATAACGGCCACGATTTCTATGCGGCGCAGACGCTGTTGGCCGCCGATGGTCGGCGCCTCATCTGGGCGTGGCTGGACATGTGGGAAAGCCCGATGCCCAGCCAGGCCCATCACTGGTGCGGCATGCTCGGATTGCCCCGCGAACTTGAGCTGCGCGCCGATCGCCTTTGCGTGTATCCGGCACGGGAGCTCAGCGCGCTGCGAATGGCGCAATTGCCGGGTACGCCGTGGTGGGGAGATTCGGGAACTCGCTGGGTACCGCAAGTAAACGGCGACATGCTGGAAATCCATGTGCATCTGGATCTGCTCGGCTGCACTGACGGCCACCTGGGAGTCGCTTTGCGTTGCAGCGACGATGGCCGTGAAGAAACCCTGCTCTATTACGATGCATCACTGCAGCGTCTGGTGCTTGATCGCAGCCGCTCGGGTGCGCAAGTCACAGGCCAGCGCAGCGTGGCGATAGACCCGACACAAGAGCGCCTGGAACTGCGCGTGTTTCTTGATCGCTCATCCATCGAGGTATTCGACGAAAACGGCCGCTTCAGCCTCAGCAGTCGCCTCTATCCGCGTTCCGACAGTCTGGGCGTGAAGCTGGTGGCCAGTGGGAGTGGCGGGCGCGTCTCGATTGCCAAGGCATGGCCGCTCGGTTCTGCATGGTCATGAGCGGCGTCATTCGGGTCGCGAGAAGCCCGGGCCCTGTGTCATGATTCTGCGCCAACCTGACCGGCCGCACTTCGCATGACTTCAGTGAAAGACGTTGCACAGCTGGCCGGCGTATCCCTGATGACGGTGTCTCGAGCGCTCAATAGTCCGGAAAAACTGAGCCCCGAAACCCTTCTACGGGTGCGTCGTGCCATTGATGAACTGCAATTCGTACCCAGCCTGTCAGCGCGCAAGATGCGCGGTGACAACCTCCAGTCGCGCACCATCGGTGTGTTCGCGCTGGACACTGCGACCACACCTTTCGCGGTCGAGCTGCTGCTGTCCATTGAGCAGACCGCGCAACAGGCCGGCTGGAATGTCTTTATCCTCAACCTGCTCAGCAACCCGCCCACCGACCAGAACATCGACCTGATGCTGTCGCACCGTCCGGATGGCTTGATCTTCAGCGCCATGGGGTTTCGCCAGGTCAGCATTCCCGAGCGCTTGAAGAGCAAGCCTTTAGTGCTTGCCAATTGTCTGGCAGATGACAGCAGCCTCGTCAGCTATGTACCCGACGACGAAATGGGCCAGTATCGCGCCGTACACCACGCGTTGAGCCTCGGCTACCAGCGTCCGCTGTGTATCAATCTGCCGAAACAGAGTCTGGCATGGGGGCTGCGACAAAAAGGCCTGCAGCGTGCCTGTCAGGCATTCGGACTGGCGCCGGACACGCTCCTGCAATACGACCTTTCCGATCATGATGCCTACAGTGAAACAGCCGCCATTCTCGACCGGCATGTCATTGATGGTCGTCCCCAATTTGATATTTTGATCTGCGGCAACGACCGCATTGCCTTTTGTGCCTATCAGTTGTTGTTGGGGCGTGGCCTGAAAATTCCCGACGATGTCGCCGTCCTCGGCTACGACAACATGATCGGCATTGCCGAGTTGTTCATCCCTCCGCTGACCACCGTGCAACTGCCGTACTACGAAATTGGGCGCCAGGCTGCACGGCATCTGATCGAGACCCTGGAGCTTTCGGGCACTCAGCGAGTTGACTGTCCATTGGTGGTCAGGACATCACTGTAAGAGTGGGTCAGCTCGCTGATAGCACGCTTTTGATTTTCCGAGTGGAATCAGAAATCCACTGTCGCTGAAAGCAGATAAGTTCTCGGTGTCGACAACGTCAACCCCGGTTCACTGTCATCCGAAGCGCCTGCTGAACTCCAGTAGCTTTTATCCAGAACGTTCTCGACATTGGCGCGCAGGGTGATGGTTTTTTCATCGACTTTGAAGGCGTACCGCGTACCCACGTCGAAGCGCTCCCAAGCGTCGATCTCCTTCTCGTTCGACTGATCCAGATACTGCGAACTGGAATAGATGCCACGGGTTGTCAGCGTCAGCCCCTGCACAGTCGGCACGTCCCATTCTGCGCCCAGATTGACGTTGTATTTCGGCGTCGCCGGCGCACGGTTGCCGTCGAAAGCGCCATTGGTGGTGTGGGTCAGCTCGCTGTCGATGTACATCACGCCGCCGAGCAACCGGACGCCTTTGAGCGGTTCGCCAAACATGCTCAGCTCCACGCCGTTGTTCTGTCGTTTGCCGTTCGGGCCGAAGACCCGGGTCGTGGCGTTGGTTTCATAGGCGGGTTGCTTGATCCTGAATACTGCTGCCGTTAAAGCATACGAACCGGCGTCGTACTTGGCTCCGATCTCGACCTGACGGCTGATAAACGGCGGGAAGATTTCGTCTTCGTTCACTGACGTTGACGGCGCAATCTTGCCTTGGCTCAGGCCTTCCATGTAGTTGGCGTAGAGCGACAGCTTGTCAGTCGCCTTGAACAGTATGCCGCCCGAGGGCGAAACCTTTTCCTCGTCGTAAGCCGTGTCGCCTTTGACGTCATCGCTCCAGTCATCGACTTTCACTCGTTGCCAGCGCGCACCGAGGGTTAACAGAAGCCGATCATCAAAGAAGCCCAAGGTGTCGGACAACGCCACGCCGCTGAAGCGGTTTTCGGTGTACACCTTGGCGTCGTAGCGCGTCGGCGTACCGGGTTTGGCGGTTTCCACCGGGTCATACAGATTGCTGCGCCCGGCCGCATAACGCGCGCCGCCATTCTCGAAATCCATATAAAAGTAGCTGGCCACCAGATTGACCTCATGGCTCACCGGCCCGGTATGGAACCAGTTGCGCACGCCGGCCGTTGCGGTACGGACATTCTCGTCGCGGGTGAAATCACGCGGTTGAACGCTGAAATCACCGGCATCGTTGGTGACGGAAACGGCGTGGCGCAAGAAGTCATGATTACTTTTGCGCGCGCCGACGCCGCCGTACAGCATCACCGAGTCATTGACGTCGAACTCGGCGTTGAGCGTGCCGAAGGTGTCCTCGGTTTTCGCCTGAGTCCACGGTTGCGCGTAGTTGCGATGCACCTTGTTCGCGCTCGGAACCTTGGCATTGGCCGCGACCTGCACGCGCTCCTGCGGCGCGTCGGTGTCGCGTTCGGTGTGACCGATATCGGTCGAAAGTCGCAAGCGCTCACCGCGAAAATCCAGGCCGAGCACGGCCATGTCGCGGTCGACACTTTGATCATCCCACTCGGTATCACCGGACTGTTTGACGCCGTTGAAGCGCAGGCCGAACTGATTGTCCTCACCGAACCGCCGGCCGACATCCACCGCGCCACCGACCTGATTGTTCGATGCATAGTTGGCCGTCAGCGAGGTGATCGGTTTGTCGGTGGCACGCTTGGGCACCACATTGATGCCTCCGCCCACGCTACCCCGTGGCGAGATGCCGTTAATGAGTTGGCTCGGGCCTTTCAGAATGTCGACGCGATCGGCCATTTCCATGTCGATCGTGTAAGTCGGCAGCACCCCATAGAGGCCGTTATAGGCGACGTCGCTGTTGAACAAACTGAAACCACGGATGGTGAACTGCTCGTAACGTCCACCGGCCGGATTGGTCGCGCGCACCGATGGATCGCTGGAAATCAGATCGCCCAAGGTGCGCGCCTGCTGATTCTTCACCGCCTCGCTGGTGTAGGTGGTCATGCTGAACGGGGTTTCCATGAAGTCTTTCGACCCCAGCAAACCCTGCGAGCCACGCCGCGCGACTTGGCCGCCGGCAAACACATCGGCATCGCTGGAACCGGTGGCACCGAGAATCGACGTCGGCGCCAGTTGCAGGCTGCTGCCCTCGGCGGCTGGAATCAGTGTATAGGCCTGCTCACCCAGCGGTTGCAGTTGCAGACCGGAACCCAGCAACAAGCGAGCGAACCCCTCCTCCACAGCGAATTCACCGGACAAGCCGTTGCTGTTGCGGCCACTCACCAGTGCCGGATCGACCGACAGATTGACCCCGGCCAACCCGGCAAAGCGGGTCAGTGCGGCGCTCAAACTACCGGCCGGCACCTGGTAACTGCGCCGAGCGGCGTCTTCGGCCCAACTGGACTGGATCAACACAGGGCTGGCACTCAGGCTCAGCAGGAGGCTCAACTGCAACAACGGACGCAAACGACTTGGGAATACTGCGGGCATTGGAAGAAGCTCTCGATTTTGTTCACTTACCTGCAATGACCGGTGAGGCGAAAAAAAGGGACAGGCTTCAGACGAAATTTTTTCGCGGCGCCAGCGTTACCCAGAAACGCGTGCGCGAATGGACCTCCAACGGCAGGCTCGCCGCCAGCAGCGTCAGCACTTTATCGGTGTCGTCGAGGCGGAAACTGCCGGTGACACGCAGACGTTCAAGTGCCGGCTCCCAGCGCAGAAGCCCCGAGCGATAACGGCTCAACTCGCGAAGAAAGTCCCCCAACGGCTGGTTTTGCGCCATCAACACACCGTCACGCCAGCCCGGCATTTTGGCGTCGAACAGCGCGACCGACCCGGCGCCGGAAGCCTGCAGATTGACCTGTTGCCCGGCGTTCAACTGCAGCGCCGGCCCGTGCAACGGCTGCAATTGCACCGAACCGCTGACCACCGACACGGTGCAATCACGCTGGTTGAGGCGCACGCAGACTTCGCTGCGGCTGACAATGATCCGACCGTACGGCGCGTTGACCGTCAACGCCGTGCTACCCGGAACGTTGAGCGCCATTTCGCCGCGCACCAACGTCAACTGACGGCTGGCCAGATCGACGTTCACCGCACTGGCGGTGTTCAGTTGCAAGGTGCTGCCGTCGGCCAGCCGTGTTCGCGTGTGTTCGCCGGTGGAAGTCTGCAAATCCGCGCGCCAGACGTCGAGCGGCAACTGGCGACTGATCAACCACGCCGTCGGCACCAGCGCCGCCAGACCCAGCGCCCTTTTCAGAGCTGCACGCCGCGCCAGATCCGGGCGATCGAGTGTGGCCATGGCCAATTCTGCTGGCAGACTGGAAAAGCGCTGGCGCAGTAATTGAATCTTCTGCCAGGTGTTTTCATGGCGGCTATCGCTGTCGCGCCAGTGCTTCAGTCGCACGTGATCGGCTTCACTGGCCTCGCCGGATTCGAGCAATGCCAACCACTGTGCGGCGGCACGGGCAACTTCGCGCGATTCGGTGCTGGGCGCAACACGCATCATAGATCCAACATCAAGCAATGTTCGTAAGCCATTGCCATGTAACGTTTTATACTGCGTTCAGAAACCTGCAGCCGTTCGGCAATTTCACGGTAAGCGAGGCCTTCGAGCTGACTCAGGAGAAAGGCCCGACGCACCGCTCGCGGCAAACCATCGAGCAGCTCATCCAGCGCTTGCAGGGTTTCCAGCAGCAGCCAACGTTGCTCGGGCGACGGCACGCATTCCTCGGGCAACTGCGCGAGTGCTTCGAGATAGGCCTTTTCCAGGCTGCGGCGGGTGTAGAAATTGCTCAGCAGGCGTTTGCCCACGGTCAGCAGATACGCGCGCGGCTCGCGCATGTCGGCAATCGGCTGAGCGCTGCACAGCACTCGCAAGAAAGTGTCCTGGCTGAGATCAGCCGCATCCCACGCGTTGCCCATCCGCCGGCGAAGCCATGTTTCGAGCCAGCCTCGATGATCGCGGTATAGCTCGTGCAGGCTCTGCTCCGACGGCGTCGCTGCTTCAGTCATCTCAAGAGGCCCTGCGCGAAGTAAGAATTCAAATGAGACTGATTCTATTTAACTTCGGCGCTGACACAAAGGCCTTTTTGCCCATTGATGTCAGCCTTGCAACTCATAAGTGCGCAAGCGGCCTGCGTTTTGTCGCGCTTCAGTCTGCGTCGGGTTGTAATTTTCCCAGCGCGCCGTTCTCTAGCGAGTGTCGTCAACCCAAAGAACAAGGAAACACCATGAACACTTGCACGCTGTCCCGACTGCTTTCGAATGACTTCGAGATCAAATTGATGCGCTGGGCGCTGGTGCTGATATTCGCGATTTTTGGCTACAGCAAATGGTTTGCCTACGAAGCTGAAGGACTGATTCCGCTGCTGGGCAATAGCCCCCTACTGAGCTGGATGCACAGCGTGTTCGGAATTCAGGGTGCCAGTTATGCCCTGGGTGTAGCCGAATGGGCCATCGGTCTCGGTTTGATTCTGGGCGCCTGGTTTCCCCGAGTATCGCTGTGGGCCTCGGCAGGATCTGCAATCACTTACCTGACCACGCTGACCCTGATTCTGACCACCCCGGGTGCGTGGGAAGCGTCCGCCGGCGGCTTTCCGGCAATGGGCGGCGCAACCAGTTTTCTGATCAAGGATGCAGTTTTGCTCGCGGGATCTGTTGTATTACTCAAACACAGCCTGTTGACGCTATATCCTGCCCTCGGATCTGAGGGCAACTGCGAGGATCGGTAAAGGTCGAAACCGGCATAAAAGCTGCGCACCTCGGGAGCCGGGCGCCGTCAGTTCAAGTCGCGCGTGATCGTTTCAGCGTCTCGCTCGGCAACTCCTTGAACAACGCCCGGTAACTGCTTGAAAACCGTCCCAAATGCCAGAACGACCAGTGCATCGCCACCTCGGCAACCGTAGTTTCCGTGGGCCGGCGCTTGAGCAATTCGCGGTGTGCGCTGTTCAATCGGCGCAGGCGCAGCCAGTGACTGGGGGTCATCCCTGTGTAGGCCTTGAACGCCTGCTGCAATTGCCGCAACGGCACCCCGGCCACGTGGGAAAGTTCGAGCAGATTGACGGTGTCTTCCGGCGAATCCGCCGCCCACTCCCCTACGCGTTTCATGATCATCCGCTCTTCGGTGCGCCGCTGAAGTCCTCCGCGATCAAGGCTGGTGTGAGCGTTGTCGAGAATGAACAGACAGTCTTCGAGCAGTTGCTTTGTCAGCGCATCTTTATCAAGCAGATCAACAGCTTGCGACATCTTCGTGAGAGTCGAGCTTAACCAGCGACTGAACAAGGCGTTCTGCCCGCAGTTGAGTTGGGTCATGAACAACCCTTCGAGTTTCGCCACATTCAGACCGTGCTGGCGGACAAACTCCGGACCGAACACCACGGCGATTTCCTGGTAGTTCTCCGGGGTGATCCAGATGTTGCGGCTCTCTTCATTGAGCAGATACAGCGCGTTGTCACTGCGATCGAAACAGAACGCCAAAGCACCCGACGGCGCGCTGAAGTTCTGCTCGACGCGGGTGTTCATCTGTTCTTCGTAGACCTCGACACCCTGCAGATCCAGATAGCGGATCTGCCCGGCGAAATGGCCCGGCGACATCTGTTGGTAATGCTGGACCCAGCCCGGTGTGGCGCGGACTTGTTCGGCCACATCGGCGGTGTTGAACGCTTGAACCTGGAGCGAATTGCACGTTGTCATGGGGTGACCTTGCGCACTCTTTTGGTGCGCTTTGGTGCTGCTTAAAGTGGATAGATGGAACTGCAAGGCTCGCCCAAGATAGTCGTCAACGCGCCACAGGGGAAGGGGCGGAAGATGAAACCCGCCCTCCCCGGCGTCTATAAAACCAATAACGAGGTCTTTATGAATGCCCCTTTCGATCAGCTGTTCACGTGGCTGAAAGATCACAAGATTACCGAAGTCGAATGTGTGGTCAGCGACCTGACCGGCATTGCCCGCGGCAAGATCGCACCGACCAACAAGTTCCTGCATGAGCGAGGCATGCGCCTGCCGGAAAGTGTCCTGCTGCAAACGGTAACCGGGGATTTTGTCGACGACGACATCTACTACGACCTGCTCGATCCTGCCGATATCGACATGGTCTGCAAGCCCGTAGCTGACGCGGTCTACGTGATTCCGTGGGCGATCGAGCCGACCGCCATCGTCATCCACGACACCTTCGACAAGTTCGGCAACCCGATCGAACTGTCGCCGCGCAACGTGTTGAAGAAAGTCTTGCAGCTGTACACCGACAAAGGCTGGAAGCCGATTGTGGCGCCGGAAATGGAGTTCTACCTGACCCAACGCTGCGAAGACCCGGATCTGCCGCTGAAGGCACCGCTGGGCCGCTCGGGCCGTGCTGAAAGCGGTCGGCAGTCGTTCTCCATCGATGCCGCCAACGAATTCGATCCGTTGTTCGAAGACGTCTACGACTGGTGCGAACTGCAAGGCCTGGACCTCGACACGCTGATCCACGAAGACGGCCCGGCGCAGATGGAAATCAACTTCCGTCACGGCGACGCCCTCGATCTGGCGGACCAGATCACTGTGTTCAAGCGCACCATGCGTGAGGCCGCACTCAAGCACAACGTTGCGGCGACATTCATGGCCAAGCCGATCGGCGACGAGCCGGGCAGCGCCATGCACATTCACCAGAGCGTGGTGGACATCGCCACGGGCAAACCGATCTTTGCTAACGCTGACGGGCAGATGAGCGAACTGTTCCTGCATTACATCGGTGGTTTGCAGAAGTACATCCCGAAAGTGCTGCCGATGTTCGCCCCAAACGTCAACTCGTTCCGCCGCTTCCTGCCGGACACCTCGGCGCCGGTCAACGTCGAATGGGGCGAAGAAAACCGCACCGTCGGCCTGCGTGTGCCAACCTCCAGCCCGGAAGCCATGCGCGTGGAAAACCGTCTGCCGGGCGCCGATGCCAACCCGTACCTGGCAATCGCCGCGAGCCTGCTCTGCGGTTACATCGGCATGGTTGAAGGCATCGAACCGAGCGCTGCGGTCCATGGCCGTGCTTACGAGCGCCGCAACCTGCGCCTGCCGATCACCATCGAAGAAGCGCTGACGCAAATGGAAGAGTGCGAAGCCGTTGCGCAGTATCTGGGCGACAAGTTTGTCCGTGGCTACGTCGCGGTGAAACGTGCCGAGCATGAAAACTTCAAGCGCGTGATCAGCTCGTGGGAGCGTGAGTTCCTGATGCTCAGCGTCTGAGCAAAGCCAAAAGATCCCCTGTGTCGATCGTTCCCACGCTCTGCGTGGGAATGCAGCCCGGGACGCTCCGCGTCCCATCCAAAGCCGAACGCGGAGCGTCCGTTGAGGCATTCCCACGCAGAGCGTGGGAACGATCATTCGAAAAAGAGGTGTCGAAATGCGTCTGTTGAAATCCGTACTCCCGGTCGCCCTGAGCGTGCTGTTCAGCGCGGTAGCCCATGCCCAACCCCAGGTCAGCGTCTACAACTGGACCGACTACATCGGCGAAACCACCCTCGCCGATTTCCAGAGCCAAAGCGGGATCAAGGTGATCTACGACGTTTTCGACTCCAACGAAACCCTCGAAGGCAAACTGCTCGCCGGTCGCACCGGGTATGACGTGGTCGTGCCGTCCAACCACTTCCTCGCGCGTCAGGTGAAGGCCGGCGCCTTCCTCAAACTTGACCGTGCGCAACTGCCGAACTTCAAGAACCTCGACCCGAAACTGCTCGAACTGCTGGAGAAAAACGACCCGGGCAACGAGCACTCGGTGCCGTACCTGTGGGGCACTAACGGCATCGGCTACAACGTCGACAAGGTCAAGCAAGTGCTGGGCGTCGACCACATCGATTCCTGGGCCGTGCTGTTCGAGCCTGAGAACCTGAAGAAACTCAGCCAGTGCGGCGTGTCGATGATGGACTCCGCCGACGAAGTCTTCCCGGCGGTACTCAATTACATGGGCATGGACCCGCGCAGCGAAAACCCGGAAGACTATAAAAAGGCTGAAGCGAAACTGCTGAGCATCCGTCCATACATCACCTATTTCCATTCTTCGAAATACGTGTCGGATCTGGCCAACGGCGATATTTGCGTAGCCTTCGGTTACTCCGGCGACGTGTTCCAGGCCGCCAACCGCGCCAAGGAAGCCAAGAACGGCGTGAACATCGCTTACGCCATTCCGAAAGAAGGCGCCAATCTCTGGTTTGATCTGTTGGCCATCCCCGCCGATGCGAGCAACACCAAAGAAGCGCACGCTTTCATCAATTACCTGCTTGATCCGCAAGTGATCGCCAAAGTCAGCGCTTCGGTCGGTTACGCCAACCCGAACCCGGCCGCCAAGCAATACATGGATCAAGAGCTGGTCAACAACCCTGAGGTTTACCCATCCCAGGCAGTGCTGGACAAGCTCTACATCTCATCTACCCCGCCCCAGGCGATCATGCGTCTGATGACCCGGTCCTGGAGCAAAGTGAAGTCGAACAAATGAATCAGTACACCCAAGAACACGCTCGCTCTTACTACGCCGCTTCGGCCCGGGCGAGCACACCTTATCCGCTGCTGGACGGTGACTTGACTGCCGATGTCTGCGTGATCGGCGGCGGGTTCACCGGCATCAACACCGCCATCGAACTGGCGCAACGCGGGTTGTCGGTGGTGTTGATCGAAGCCCGGCGCATCGGCTGGGGCGCCAGTGGGCGCAATGGCGGCCAGTTGATTCGCGGGATCGGTCATGAGGTCACGGGGTTCGCCAAGTATGTCGGTCAGGAAGGCGTGCGTTACTTGCAGCGCGCCGGCATCGATTCGGTCGAACTGGTGCGTCAGCGCATCGGCGACAACGGCATCGAATGTGATCTGCGCTGGGGCTTTTGCGATCTGGCCAACACCCCGGCGCAGTTCGCTGCCTTCAAGGATGAATTGGTCGACCTCGCCGAACTCGGCTATGCCCATGAAACCCGCCTGATCGGACCGGAGCAGGTGCGCCAGCAGGTGGTCAACTCCGACATCTATGCCGGTGGCCTGGTCGACATGGGGTCCGGTCATCTGCATCCGCTGGATTTGGTGCAAGGCGAAGCGCGACTTGCAGCATCGTTGGGCGTAAGGATTTTCGAGCAGAGTGAAGTGCTGGAAATCATCCATGGCCCGACCGTGCAGGTGCGTTGCGCCAAGGGCTCAGTGCGTGCCGGCAGTCTGGTGCTCGGCTGCAATGCGCATCTGGACGAACTCGAACAGCAACTCAGTGGCAAGGTGCTGCCGGCCGGCAGTTACATCATCGCCACCGAACCGTTGTCCGAGGCGCGCGCCGCGCAACTGATCCCGCACAATCTGGCGGTGTGCGACCAGAAAGTCGGCCTCGATTACTACCGGCTCTCGGCGGACCGACGCCTGCTGTTCGGCGGTGCCTGCCACTATTCCGGGCGTGATCCGGCGGACATCGCCGCTTACATGCGCCCGAAGATGCTCAAGGTCTTCCCGCAACTGGCCGACGTGCGCATCGATTACCAGTGGGGCGGCAAGATTGGCATCACCGCCAACCGCTTTCCACAGGTCGGCCGGCTCAAGCAGCACCCGAACGTGTTCTATGCGCAGGGCTATTCCGGCCATGGCCTGAACGTCACGCACTGGTGCGCGAAACTGCTCGGCGAGGCGATTCATGCCGGTCACAGCCAAGGCATGGACGTGTTCAGCGGCGTGCCGCACATGACCTTCCCGGGCGGTCCGGCCTTGCGTTCGCCACTGCTGGCACTGGGGATGTTCTGGTATCGCCTGCGGGAAATGCTCGGCTGACAGCGCGGTTTGATCGTTCCCACGCTCTGCGTGGGAATGCAGCCGGTGACGCTCCGCGTCACTGGACGCAGAGCGTCCCTTGAGGCATTCCCACGCAGAGCGTGGGAACGATCATCAATCAGGTCGCGGCACATGCGCTATTCACATTTGCTCTATCGCCAAGCACTTCTATATTGATGAGGTGCTTTGGCGTTCCTGACGCTCAGTGCCCAATCAATCGAGGAGGACATGGATGAAGTCGTCAGCCACCGACGAGCCGCGAGCACCAGGCCAAGCCCCAGTCAAAACCCGCCGTTTCAGCATTTCACTCGTCTGGATCGTGCCGATTGTGGCGGTGCTGGTGGGCATCTCGCTGGTGGTGCACAACGTGATGCAGGAAGGGCCGACGATCATCGTCAACTTCAAGACCGGCAGCGGCCTGACGGCCAACAAGACCGAGGTCAAATACCGCAACGTGGTCATCGGTCAGGTGACGGACGTCGAGTTGAGTAACGACCAGAAAAGTGTCGACGCCACCATTAAACTGTCAAAACAGGCGGAAACCTTCACGCGCGAAGACTCACAGTTCTGGGTGGTGCGCCCGCGCATTGGCGCCGGCGGCGTTTCGGGCATCGACACCCTGCTTTCCGGTGACTACATCGGTGCCGACATCGGTCAGGCCGACAACCGCGCCAAACACTTCAAAGGCCTGGAAAATCCGCCGCCGATCACCTACGGCGAACCGGGCAAGCGCTTCATGCTGCATGCGCCGGACCTCGGTTCACTGGATATCGGTTCACCGGTTTATTACCGCAAGATTCCGGTCGGCCAGGTCGTCACCTACGCCCTCAACCCCGAAGGCAAAGGGGTGGATATCGAGGTGTTCATTCACGCGCCGAACGACGCGTTCGTCACTGAAAACACCCGTTTCTGGAATGCCAGCGGCATCGACATCAATGTCGGTGCCAACGGCTTTGCCGTGAAGACCGAATCGCTGTCGACCATGCTGGTGGGCGGGATTGCGTTCCGTGCTCCGGATTACAGTCCCAACGATGTGGCCGCCGCAGACGACAAAGATTTCGAACTGTTCGCCGACCAGCAGAGCGCCCTCGCCCCACCGAATGGCAAGGCGCAATACATGGTGCTGTGTTTCGAACAGTCACTGCGCGGGCTCAAGGTCGATGCGCCGGTCGAGTTCCTCGGTATGGAAATCGGCCGGGTCGTGGGCATCAACCTGGATTTCGATGCGAAAAAACGCACCTTCCCGCTTAACGTCGGTATCGTCATTTACCCGCAGCGTCTCGGTCAGGCCTACAAAAAGATGCTCACCGAATTCAAGCACGACCCCAACGACGAAGCCGCTGGCATCCGCTTGCTGGGCACCTTCGTCGATAATGGCCTGCGTGCCCAGGCGCGCAGTGGCAACCTGCTGACCGGCCAGTTGTACGTCGCGTTGGACTTCTTCCCGAAAGCGGAGAAAGTCGCGTTCGACCCGAGCGCTCGCCCGGTCGTTCTACCGACCGTGCCCGGCAGCCTCGAACAGTTGCAGGAAAAACTCGAAGCGGTGGTCGACAAGCTCAACAAGTTGCCAGTGGATCGCATCGCCAACAACCTCGACAGCAATCTGATCGAGCTGCGCAAAGGTCTGACTCAGTTCAACGCCAAGACCCTGCCGGGCGTGCAGAGCACGCTCGCCGACGTCAGCAAGACCTTGCAGTCCGCCAGTTCAACCCTGGCCGAAGATTCGCCACAACGCGAGAAACTCACGGAAACCCTCGACGAACTCGGGCGCATGTCGCGTTCGCTGCGTGAGCTGTCGGATTACCTCGGTCGTCATCCGGAATCGCTGATTCGTGGTCGCCCCGATAACGCAGCACCTATCGATCTGAAAGGACCGCCACGCAATTGAGCACAGGAGCTAACACAATGGCTTTACCGCTAAAGATCACCGTGCTCGCTGCGTTCATGCTGCTGAGCGCCTGTCGCAGCGACCCGATCAGCTTTCACACCCTGACGCCGGTGCAGATCGCCAACACACGGACCGGCGCGCAGATTCCGATTGAAGCGCTGAGCGTGCCGCCGCAGGTCGACCGTGCGCAAATCGTTATCCGCCAGGGCAACAGCGGCCTGGCGATTCTTGAAACTGATTGGTGGGGCGCGACACTGGCGGATGAGTTGCGCGGTGCGTTGGCCGATCAATTGAGCAATACCGGTGGGCAAGGCAACGTTTCGGTGCGCATCGAAGTGCAACGCTTCGACTCGATCCCCGGTCAGTACGGCCTGATCGACGCCAAATGGCGCTTGCGTCCTGTCGGCGCCACTGACAATGGCTCGCTGACCTGCCGTTCGACCCTGCAAACACCGTCCGGCCCGACCATCGATGATCTGGTGGGGGCCCAGCAGCACAACGTCAAACGGCTGGCCGAGCAGATCAGTCGGGCGGCAACCGGCAACGCGCGCACCTGCCCTTCCCCGTCCTGACGGACCTACAGATCGAAGCGATCCACCGCGCGCCGCCGCTCGTTGTCGTCCCGCACATCGTAATTGGCGGTGGTCTGGATATTGCTGTGGTGCGCCAGTTTCTGCGCAATCGACAAATCATGCTCCTCGATCACCCGCGTAATAAACGAACGGCGGAAATCGTGCGGCATGATCTTCACCCCGACCTGGGTGCCACGCTGACGGGCGATGTAATAGATCGCGTGTTTGGTGATGCGCTCGCGGGTGATATGACTGCCGCGACGGATACGGTTGAACAGAAAGGCATCGTCACTCTCGCCCTCCTTCAGCTCTGAACGCCGCAGTTCCAGCCATGCATCGAGTTTGGCGAACGCCCAGGCCGGCGCGTACTTGATCAGTTGTTTATTGCCTTTGCCGGTGACGGTCAGGCTGCGCTCGGTAAAGTCGACCTGATTCAAGTCCAGGTCCACCGACTCTGATTTACGCATGCCGGTGCCGTACAACAACGCAATCACCGCTGCGTCGCGCAGCCCTTGCGGACGCGGATCAGCGGCGCAGACTTCCATCAGTTCGTGAATCAAGGTGCGCTTCAAGTTGCGCCCCTGAGATAACCGCGTGCCGGCGATGCCTTTGACCGAACGCATTTTCAGCAGATGATCCTGGCTGATCAGGCTCATGCGCCAGGCTTCATTCATCACACCGCGCACGGCATTCACGTACAGCGACGAGGTATTCGGCGCATAACCGTCGGAGCGCAATGCGGCGACCAGCGCCACGACGTCTTCCGGTTGCAGCCCGTGCCAGGGGATTTCCTCGATGTCCACGTCTTCAAAACCAAGACGGTCAGCGGCGTCCTGCAAGACATAACGCATGGTCAGTTGGCTGGACGGCGCCAGGCGGGCCAGATAAAGCGTCAGCGGATTAGTGTTGGACGGGGTGGATTCAGTACTCGACAAGTCAATCAAACGAAACGGCCTTGAATAGAAAACAGTTCAACAAAACAACTTAAAAGTGCAAAGAAACTTATATAAAGAGCGACTCTTCAGTAAAACTTTTCTACTAAAACAGCCGATAAACGGAAGAAGTCTGAACGGTGGCTGTATGGCTTACAGATAGACGAATCGCCGACCGTTTTTTCATGTTCCTTTCACAAAAACGCGCATAACCTTAGTTACAACAGGTTGCCCCGAAAGGCCTGCAACCCTGCCGACCGCGGACTGAAAAGTCAATCAGGTATTCCCCGGCCGGTATCTCAACCCTTTGAAATTCCGTGTTTTTCAGACAATCGGCTGAAGGATGGCTATCGCCTCGAGGTTCTTATGAGTCAAGCGTTTCTGCCGTTTTCCCGCCCGAGTATCGGCGATGAAGAAATAGCCGCCGTTGAACAAGTATTGCGGTCAGGGTGGATTACCACCGGCCCTAAAAACCAGGCACTGGAAGAACACTTCGCCAACTATGTCGGTTGCAAACACGCCGTGGCACTTTCCTCGGCCACCGGCGGCATGCACATCACTTTGCTGGCCTTGGGCATTGGCCCGGGTGACGAGGTCATCACCCCGTCGCAGACCTGGGTCTCGACCGCCAACATGATCTCCCTGCTCGGCGCCACACCGGTGTTCGTCGACGTTGATCGCGACACCCTGATGACCGATGCCGCGCGCATCGAAGCCGCCATCACCCCACGCACCAAAGCAATCATTCCTGTGCATTACGCCGGCGCCGCGTTTGATCTTGATCCGCTGTACGCGCTGGCCGACAAACACGGCATCGCCATTATCGAAGACGCCGCCCACGCTGCTGGCACCCGTTACAAGGGCCGGCACGTCGGTGTGCAAGGCACGGCGATTTTCTCCTTCCACGCGATCAAGAACATGACCTGCGCCGAAGGCGCGATGTTCGTCACCGACGACGAAGCGCTGGCCAGCCGCGTGCGCATGCTCAAGTTCCACGGTCTCGGCGTCGACGCCTACGATCGTCTGACCGGTGGCCGCAAGCCGCAGGCGCAAGTGATGGAACCGGGGTTCAAATACAACCTCGCCGACATCAATGCCGCGATTGCCCTGGTGCAACTGGAGCGTCTCGACGCAATCAATGCGCGCCGCACCGAACTGGCCGCCGCCTACCGGCAAAAACTCGAAGGCCTGCCGGTGCAAACGCTGGCCCTGCCCGCCTACGCACAAACCCACGCCTGGCACCTGTTCATCCTGCGCATCGACAGCGAGCGCTGCGGCATGGACCGCGAAGCCTTCATGAAAGGCTTGCAGGACCAAGGCATTGGCTCCGGCATCCATTTCATCGCCACCCACTTGCACACCTGGTATCGCCAGCGCGACCCCGACCTTTACCTGCCCGACACCGAGTGGAACTCGGCGCGGCTGTGCTCGATTCCGTTGTTCCCCGACATGAGCGATCAGGACCTTGATCGCGTGGTCGGCGCCATCGCCACCCTTATGGACAAACGCCCGTGAAAACCTATCCGATCCGCTGTGTGTCGATCGTCATCCCGGTCTACAACGAACAGGACAGCCTGCCGGAACTGCTGCGCCGTACTGAAGCCGCCTGCAAGATGCTGCGTCACGACTTTGAAATTGTCCTCGTCGACGACGGCAGCCGTGACGAGTCCGCCAACCTTCTGGAAGAAGCCGCGACCCGTGAAGACAGCCCGTTCGTGGCGGTCATCCTCAACCGTAACTACGGCCAGCACGCAGCAATCATGGCCGGTTTCGAACAATGCAAAGGCGATGTGGTGATCACCCTCGACGCCGACCTGCAGAACCCGCCGGAAGAAATCCCCCGGCTGGTCGCCGAAGCGGAAAAGGGTTACGACGTGGTCGGCACCGTGCGCGGCAACCGCCAGGATTCGGCCCTGCGCCGCTATCCGTCGAAGCTGATCAACCTCGCCGTGCAACGCTCCACCGGCGTGGCCATGAGCGACTACGGCTGCATGCTCCGCGCTTACCGCCGGACGATCATCGACGCAATGCTCGCCTGCCGTGAACGCAGCACCTTCATCCCGATTCTGGCCAACAGCTTCGCCCGCCACACCACCGAAATCGTCGTCGCCCACGCCGAACGTGAGCACGGCGATTCGAAGTACAGCCCGATGCGCCTGATCAACCTGATGTTCGACCTGATCACCTGCATGACCACTACACCTTTGCGCCTGCTGAGCATCGTCGGTTTCACCATGGCCGGGCTTGGGTTGCTGTTTGCTTTCGCACTGATCGTTATGCGTCTGGCTTTCGGTTCCGGCTGGGCCGGTGACGGCATGTTCGTGCTGTTCGCGGTGCTGTTTGTGTTCACCGGTGGCCAGTTCATCGGCATGGGCCTGCTCGGCGAATACCTGGGGCGCATGTACAGCGACGTGCGCGCCCGCCCGCGTTTCTTCATCGAAAAAGTCTTGCGCAGCCACGCCGCCGAGCCAGCGCCTGCCGTCACGGTTGACGGTCTCTCTTCTACTTCTACTACCGGTCAGGTTCACTCATGAGTGCAAAAACTGTTGTCTTCGCTTACCACGATATTGGCTGCGCCGGCATTCAAGCCCTGCTCGACAGCGGCTATGACATTGCGGCGGTGTTCACTCACGCCGATGACCCGAAAGAGAACGCGTTTTACAGCTCGGTCGCACAACTGTGCGCCACCAAAGGCATCCCGGTGCATGCGCCGGAAGACGTCAACCACCCGCTGTGGATCGAGCGCATCGCCAAGCTCGATCCTGAATATATTTTCTCGTTCTACTATCGCAACCTGCTAAGCGAGCCGCTGCTGGCACTGGCGAAAAAAGGTTCGTTCAACCTGCACGGTTCGCTGCTGCCAAGCTACCGTGGCCGCGCCCCGGCCAACTGGGTACTGGTCAACGGCGAAAGCGAAACCGGCGTCACTTTGCACCGCATGGTCAAACGTGCCGATGCCGGCGCCATTGTTGCCCAACAGCGTATCGCCATTGAACGCAGCGACACCGCGTTGAGCCTGCACGGCAAATTGCGCATCGCCGCGACGGATCTGCTGCGCGACACCTTGCCGGCCATGCTGCAAGGCAAGATCAGCGAAACCCCACAAGACGAATCGAAAGCCACGGTGTTCGGTCGTCGCACCGCCGCGGACGGCAAACTGGTCTGGGCGAAACCGGCCGAGCAACTGTTCAATCTCGTGCGTGCCGTGACCCAACCTTACCCGGGCGCGTTCTGCGCTGTGGGCGAGCACAAACTGATCGTCTGGAGCGCTGAAGTTGCCAAGGGCAACGACGGCCAGGCACCGGGCCGAGTAATCAGCGTCAATCCGCTGCGCATTGCCTGCGGCGAAGATTCGCTGGTGATCCTCTCCGGTCAGCGCAACGACAACGGTCTGTTCCTCAGCGGCCCGCAACTGGCCAATGAACTCGGTCTGGTCGACGGCTCACTGCTGCGCGGTGCCGAGTCTGGCCGTGGGCCACGCCGCACGCGGGTGCTGATCCTCGGCGTCAACGGCTTTATCGGCAATCACTTGTCCGAGCGCCTGCTGCGTGACGACCGCTACGAAGTCTATGGCCTGGACATCGGTTCCGACGCCATCGACCGTCTGCGCAGCCATCCGCACTTCCACTACGTCGAAGGCGACATCAGCATTCACTCCGAGTGGATCGAGTACCACATCAAGAAGTGCGACGTGGTCCTGCCGCTGGTGGCCATCGCCACGCCGATCGAATACACCCGCAACCCGCTGCGTGTGTTCGAACTCGACTTCGAAGAAAACCTGAAACTGGTGCGCTACTGCGTCAAGTACAACAAGCGCGTGATCTTCCCGTCGACCTCGGAAGTCTATGGCATGTGCCAGGACAAACACTTCGATGAAGACACTTCCAACCTGGTGGTCGGCCCGATCAACAAGCAGCGCTGGATCTACTCCGTGTCCAAGCAACTGCTGGACCGGGTGATCTGGGCCTACGGCGCCAAGGGCTTGAATTTCACCCTGTTCCGCCCGTTCAACTGGATGGGCCCGCGCCTTGACCGTCTGGATTCGGCCCGCATCGGCAGCTCCCGCGCCATCACCCAGTTGATCCTCAACCTGGTCGAAGGCACGCCGATTCGCCTGTTCGACGGTGGCGAGCAGAAGCGCTGCTTCACCGACATCGCCGATGGCGTTGAGGCGCTGGCACGGATCATCGATAACGACAACGACGTCTGCAACGGCCAGATCATCAACATCGGCAACCCGGATAACGAAGCCAGCATTCGTCAGTTGGGTGAAGAGCTGCTGCGTCAGTTCGAAGCGCATCCGCTGCGCGACAACTTCCCGCCGTTCGCCGGTTTCCGCGATGTCGAGAGCAAGGCGTTCTACGGTGCCGGTTACCAGGACGTCGAACACCGTAAACCCAGCATCGCCAACGCCAAACGTCTGCTCGACTGGACGCCGACCGTGGAAATGCGCGAGACCATTGGCAACACGCTCGACTTCTTCTTGCGTGAAGCCATGCTCGAACAAGCGGACAAGCGCTAATGCAGGCCGGTCTACGCATCGACGTCGACACCTTTCGCGGCACCCGTGAAGGTGTGCCGCGCTTGCTGGAAATGCTCGACGAGGCGCAGATCAAGGCAACGTTCTTCTTCAGTGTCGGCCCTGACAACATGGGCCGGCATCTGTGGCGCCTGATCCGCCCGCAGTTTCTCTGGAAGATGCTCCGCTCCAATGCCGCCGGCCTGTATGGCTGGGACATTCTGCTCGCCGGCACCGCGTGGCCGGGCAAGCCGATTGGCCGCGATCTCGGGCACCTGATGCGTCAGGCCCGTGATGCCGGTCATGAAGTGGGTTTGCATGCGTGGGATCACCACGGCTGGCAGGCCAATGCCGGGCGCTGGAGCGACACGCAACTGATCGAGCAGATCCGTCAGGGCGTCGACACCTTGAGCGACATTCTCGGCGAGAAAATCCAGTGCTCGGCCGCCGCCGGTTGGCGTGCCGACGAGCGCGTGATCGAGGCCAAGCAAGCCTTCGGTTTTCGCTACAACAGCGATTGCCGTGGGCGGCGTCTGTTTCGTCCGCTGTTGGCCGATGGCACGCCGGGCACGCCGCAGATTCCGGTGGACCTGCCGACCTTCGACGAAGTCGTCGGCCCCATCGTTGCCGCGCGGAACTACAACGCGTTCCTCCTCGATCACTTCCGCCCGCAACAGCTCAACGTCTACACCATTCACGCCGAAGTCGAAGGGATTCTGATGGCTGAGGGTTTTCGTCAGTTGCTGGCCGATGCACGCCAGCGAGGTATCGATTTCAAACCGCTAGGCGACTTGTTGCCCGAGTTTTTCAATACCTTGCCCGTGGGTCGCGTGCAACGCGGCGCCCTCGACGGCCGTGAAGGCTGGCTGGGAGTACAAGGCGCATGATTAAACGCTGGACGCTGCCACTGCTGTTGCTGGGTATTTGCCTGCTGGCCTATCTGCTGCCATTGGGCACGCATGGCTTGTGGATTCCCGACGAGACCCGTTACGCGCAGATCAGCCAGGACATGCTGCTCAGTGGCAACTGGGTGTCGCCGCACTTCATGAGCCTGCGTTATTTCGAGAAGCCGATTGCCGGTTACTGGATGATCGCGCTGGGTCAGGCGTTGTTCGGGCAGAACCTGTTCGGCGTGCGCTTTGCGTCGGCGCTAAGCACTGGCTTGAGCGTGCTGTTGTGCTATCTGCTCGCCCGGCGTTTGTGGAGCGAACCGCGTAAAAGCTTCGTCTGCGCCCTGCTCTACATGAGCTTCACGATTGTTGCCGGTCAGTCCGGTTACGCCAACCTCGATCCGCAATTCACCTTCTGGGTCAATCTGAGTCTGGTGGCGCTGTGGTTTGCCCTCGACAGCCACACCAACGGCAAGCGCATGGCAGCCTGGGCGGTAATGGGGCTGGCCTGCGGCATGGGTTTCATGACCAAGGGCTTTCTCGCCTGGTTGCTGCCGGTGCTGATCGCCCTGCCGTGGATGCTCTGGCAAAAACGCTGGCGTGAACTGCTGATGTTCGGCCCGGTGGCGATTGCCGTGGCGATCCTCGTCAGCCTGCCGTGGGTGCTTTCGGTGCATGCGCAGGAACCGGACTACTGGCGGTTCTTCTTCTGGCACGAACACATTCGTCGCTTTGCCGGTGATGACGCACAACACGATGCGCCGTGGTGGTTTTACTTGCCGCTGCTGGTCGCGTTCAGTCTACCGTGGATCGGGTTGTTGCCGACCGCGTTCAAGCAAGCCTGGCAAAGCCGCGCTCAGCCCAAAGTCGTGTTTTTGCTGCTGTGGCTGCTGATGCCGCTGCTGTTTTTCAGCCTAAGCAACGGCAAATTGCCGACCTACATCCTGCCGTGCCTGCTGCCGATGGCGTTGCTGCTGGGCAATGCGCTGGCCGATCGTTTGCGTCTGGAGCAAGGTCGGGCGCTGAGCATCAACGGTGTGCTGAATCTGTTGCTGGGCATCGTCACGTTGATCGCGCTGGTCTATCTGCAACTGACCAAACCGGTCTACGACCACGAACTGCACAGCCTGGTGCTGGTGTTCATTGCCCTGATCGGCTGGATCATCGCCAACCTGCTGCAAGCCTTTCTGCCGCTGCAATGCTGGGCGGCTCCGGCGCTGGGCAGCCTGTTGCTGATCGCGGTGTTGCCGGCGGCGCTGCCCAAATCGGTGGTCGCCAACAAGATGCCGGACCAGTTCATCAAGCATCACGTCACCGAACTGGCGCAAACCACCCACCTGCTGAGTAACGACCTCGGTGCCGCGTCCGCACTGGCCTGGCGCCTGAAAACCCCGCAAGTCGCGTTGTACAACACGATAGGCGAATTGAAATATGGCCTTGCCTATCCTGACGGCATTCAACAGCGGGTCGATCCCGATCACGTGCAACAGTGGATGCGCGAGGCACGCCGCAGCGGTGCGGTCGGCGTGGTGATGCGCGTCAAGGGGCAGGACGAACTGGACGAAATCGACAGATTGCCAAAGGACGGCGTCCGTTATGAGCAGGGCAACCTGGTGATCATGATCCTGCCCAAGGAGGCGTCATGAGCCTGTTGCTGCTGTTGGCTGCGTGCCTGCTCACCTGCCTCGGGCAGGTTGCGCAGAAGCACGCCGTGGAGAGCTGGCGCGGTGTCGAGTCGGGCTGGGCCGACAAACTGCGTACGCCGTGGTTGTGGCTGGCCCTGCTCGCCCTCGGCTCGGGTCTGTTGGTTTGGCTGCTGGTGTTGCAGCGTCTGGAAGTCGGCATCGCCTACCCGATGCTCAGCCTCAACTTCGTGCTGATCACCCTGATCGCGCGCTTCGTCTTCCGTGAACCCATCGACCGCCAGCATTGGCTTGGCGTGGCATTGGTGATCGGCGGCGTGGTTTTGCTGGGACAACAGTCATGAATCAACGTCGCGGCATCACCTTCGCGCTAGGCAGTGTGTTCCTCGTCAGCGCTGCGCAATTGGGCATGCGCTGGAGCATGACCCGCCTGCCCGTGCCGGAACAATGGCTGCACATCGACAGCCTCGATTGGCTGGCCCTGGCCGTGGTCATTGCGGCGATTTTTGCCTACGCCCTGTCGATGCTTTGCTGGCTCGCCGCCCTGCGCGATCTGCCGTTGGGCCGGGCTTACTCGCTGCTGAGCATCAGCTATGCGCTGGTTTATCTGCTGGCGGCCAGTCTGCCGCTGTTCAACGAATCTTTTAGTTTCACTAAATCACTGGGCGTGGCGCTGGTCATGCTCGGGGTCATCACCATCAACACTCGTCCGGCTCGTGCGCCCGAATTCAGGAGTGCTCCATGAAAATCACAGTATTTGGCAGCGGTTACGTCGGTCTGGTGCAAGCGGCTGTGTTGGCCGAAGTCGGCCATGATGTCGTGTGCATGGACGTCGACCAGAAGAAGGTCGACCTGTTGCGCCAGGGTCACGTGAGCATTTTCGAACCGGGGCTGGCCAGCCTGGTACGCGAAGGTCTGGATTCGAAACGCCTGCAATTCACCACCGATGAAAAACTCGCTGTGCAGCACGGTCGGGTAGCGTTCATTGCCGTGGGTACGCCGTCGCGTGAGGACGGTTCGGCCGATCTGCGCTACGTGCTATCGGTCGGCGATGCCATTGCTCGCCATCGCGAACAGCCGGTGATCATCGTCGAGAAATCCACGGTGCCGGTAGGCACGGGCGACACCCTGCGCACGCACATCGAAAAAGCCTTGATCAAGGTCGGCCGCCTGCTGCAGTTCGATATCGTCTCCAACCCGGAATTCCTCAAGGAAGGCTCGGCAGTCGCTGACTGCCGCCGCCCGGACCGTATCGTCATCGGCTGCGAAGGTGATGAGGTGCGCGACGTAATGCGCGATCTGTACTCGCCATTCAACCGCAACCATGACCGCATCATGTTCATGGACCTGCGCAGCGCCGAGCTGACCAAGTACGCCGCCAACTGCATGCTGGCGACCAAGATCAGCTTCATCAACCAGATCGCCGAACTCGCCGAGCACCTGGGCGCCGACATCGAATCGGTACGCCAGGGCATCGGTGCCGACACGCGCATCGGTTACCACTTCATCTACCCGGGATGCGGTTATGGCGGCTCGTGCTTCCCCAAAGACATGCGCGCATTGATTCACAGCGCCGAAGAAGCGCACTGCTCCAGCGATTTGCTGCAAGCGGTCGAGGCGATCAACCAGCGGCAGAAACACAAGTTGTTCGAGCGCATCAACGCGTTCTACAAGGGTGATCTGCGCGGCAAGACTTTCGCCCTCTGGGGCCTGGCGTTCAAACCCAACACCGATGACATGCGCGATGCGCCAAGCCGTGTCTTGCTGGAGGAGCTGTGGGCCGCCGGTGCCAGCGTGCGCGCCTTCGACCCGGAAGCCATGCAGGAAACCCAGAACCTTTACCCGGACGAGTCGAAGCTGATGTTGATGGGCACGCCGGAATCGGTACTGCCCGGCGCCGACGCACTGATCATCTGCACCGAATGGCAGCAGTTCAAGGCGCCGGATTTCGATCTGATCAAACAGCGCCTCAACACCCCGGTGATTTTCGACGGCCGCAACCTGTACGACGCCGAGCGACTGGCGCGCAATGGTTTCCAGTACTTCCCGATGGGCCGTGGCGAATCGCGTAAGTTGCCGATCCCGCTGCAACAATGGCCACACGCGTCCGACGTCGCTTGATCAGCTTATCGCCTGAGATTCGCCGGCAGTCCCTGATCGCAGGGCTGCTGGCGTTTTTAGTGTTCATCGCCGGGGTCTACGGGCAGGCGCCGATCGGTTTCGATTCGCGGTTCGTGTTGTTCGCGCAAGAAATGCTGCGGCATGGGCCGACGGTGTTTCCGACCACCTATGATCAACCGTATGCGGATTATTCAGCGGTTTCGACGCTGTTCATCTGGCTGCTGTCGCTGCCGTTCGGCGCGGTGAATGCGTTTACGGCGTGGGCGCCAAGTGCCGGCGCCGGCGCGCTGATCGTGACGCTGATGTATCGACTGCTGGCACCGTACTCGCGGCGTTGGGCGTTGATCAGTATTGCGTTGCTGATGCTCACCAGCGGTTTCGTCACTGAAGTGCGCGCGGTGTCGCAGGACTTGATGCTTGCAGCGGTGGCCTTCGCGGTGTTCTATCTGGGTTATGCCCATGAGCATTTTGCCGGCAAGCGTCACTGGCCGCTGATCTTCGCGTTGCTGCTGCTCGGCTTCGGCATTCGCGGACCGATTGGTCTGGTGGTGCCGACCGGCATGCTGTGCAGCTATTACCTGCTCAACCGTGAGTGGACGCGTCTGCTGGTGTTCGGCGTACTGGCTTCGCTGTTGCTCGCAGTCTGTGTCGGCCTGCTGTTGTGGCTGGCGAAACTCAGCGGTGGCCCGGTCTTCTTGCAGGACGTGATCCGCATGCAGTTCATGGGGCGCATGGACGGCAGCGAAGGCGTCAGCGGTTCGCTGTATTACTTCACCAGTTCGTTCGGCAACTATGCGCTGGCCTATCCGCTGGCATTACTGGTACTGGTGGCGGCCTGGCTGGGCAAACCGCAGCAACGTGGCCCGGCGCTGCGTCTGGTGCAGTACTGCGCGGCGGCGGGACTGATTGTGATGGTCGGGCTGTCGATTCCCCAGGCGAAGAAGGCGCGGTATTTGCTGCCGATGCTGCCCATGGCGGCGATCATTGCGGCGTATCCGTTTCAGGTCGCGCATGGGCGGGTGTTTCGTTGGTTGCGCGGGTTGATGCTGGGTGTTTGGCTGGTTACGCCGGGATTGTTGATGGTTGTGTTACTGGTCGCTCGACGGCGCTTTCCCGAGCAATTGAGTGAAGTGTCTTTGGTGTTGATCGTGCTGGGCCTGCTGCAACTCTTGGCGTTGTCGCGATTGTTGATCCCGCGTTGGCGTGTCGAGGTATTGGCGTTGTCTGCGGTGTTGGCGCTGTGGACGGTGTACGCGGCAGTGTTCGAGCCGGTGGAGCGGCGTTTGTACGACACCCAGGGATTCAGTCACGCGGTGTTTGCCCAGGTTCAACAAAAGCCGGCGCCGCTGGTGTTGCATGGCATGGGCAAGGATGCGAAGGCGATTAAGTTCATGGTCAATATCGAGCAGGATCTGCAACCGCAGTTCAGCGACTCGATCCAGCAACTGGAGGCGCTCAAAGGTCCGGCGTGGCTGATGATGGATCGCAGTGATTTTCTGGCCCTGCGGGGGACGCCGCTGGGTGAATTGCAACCGATACTCAGTGGCCGCTTCGACAAAAACGATTACGTCCTGCTTTACGCTAATCCCTTGTAGGCGCTGCCGAAGGCTGCGATCTTGATCGTTCCCACACTCTGCGTGGGCATGCAGCCTGGGACGCTCCGCGTCCCAAATTCAAAATCGTAGACTGTGGCATCTCCTACATGAATATGACCATCCGTCTTGCGCAGCCCGCTGACGCGCCCGCCCTCCCCGCCATCGAACGCTCGGCCGCCGGGCTGTTTCGCCTCGATCCGCAACTGGCCTGGCTGGCCGACGCCGAAGTGGCCGGCGTCGAATTGCATTTACAGGCCATCGAGCAGGCCAGGGTTTGGGTCGCACGATCCCCTGAAGGGCAACTTGCCGGGTTCTTGCGGGCCGTCCCGGTCGATAACCAACTGCATGTAGAGGAGCTGTCCGTCAGCCAGCACTTTCAGGGTCAGGGTATTGGCCGCAAGTTGCTGTCGGCGGTCATCGAGCATGCCTGGGCGCAACAACTTTGCGCCGTGACGCTGACCACCTTCGTTGATGTGCCGTGGAATGCGCCGTTCTATCAGAAGATCGGTTTCCAGCGTTTGAATAGCGAGGAAACAAGCGGGTATTTAGTCGACGCCTTGAACGATGAAATCGCCCACGGTTTACCCGGCCACCGGCGCTGCGCCATGCGCCTGACGTTGCCTTGAAATCAGATCGTGGCTTTCAGATCGACGCCCAATGCCTCTGCGAATGCCTTCACCAACGGACTGCGCACGGTGTTGTGCCGCAGGATCAGATTGAACGGCGTCATGATGTTGATCCGCTCGGGCAGCACCGCACGCATCTGCCCTGCTGCCACCAGCGTTGCCGCGTAATGCCGGGGCAGAAAACCAACGAAACGGCCGGTCTTGATCAGCAAGGCCACGGCTTCGACCTGGGTCGCTGACGCCGAGAAACTGTCATAGCGCGCATAGTTGAGCTTGTCGCGATGGATCGCGTAGCGGTGGTTGATGCACTCGTATTCCTGCAAGACATTGCTGCCCATTTGCGCCTCCGCCATGTCGAACAACGGATGCCCGACCGCGCAGTAGACTTCCGAGCGCTCCTCGTACAGCGGGTAATAATCGAACTCTTCACGGCGTTGATAAACCGGCACTATTCCAGCCACTAAACGCCCCTCTACCACGCCTCTTTCCACTTCATCCAGTTGCGATGCTTGAAGTTGAAACCTGACCTTCGGCGATTGTTCGTTAAGTTGTTTTAGCGCGGCAACTAGCGGTGAGTTTTCATCACTGATCGTATTGTCGATAACGCCCACACCCAGATCACCGATAAGTTCATTCTGCGCAGAACTAAGTCGATCACGAAAGTTGTCCACCGACGCAAACAGATCAATCGACGCCTGATACACCAGGCGACCTTCTTCGGTCAGGTGAAACCCCTCGCGGCCGCGTGTGCACAGACGCATGCCGATGCGGATTTCCAGGTCGGAGATCTGCTTGCTGATGGCCGCAAGGCCCACGTTCAGCTCGTTTTGCGCGGCGCTGAAGCCTCCTGCCTCGACCACCGCCTTGAACACCTTGAGCAGTTTGAAATCCAGTCCGCTGAGGGTCAGCGGTGCTCGGTGGGCCATTTTCGGTGGCGGGTTTCCGGAATTGGAAAGTGGGGTTTCCATAATGCTGATTTACCTCTGGCGCAATGTTCAACAATCTGTGTCCAACAACAAAAACATCGCCGGCTAATAATAATGATCACAGAAAACCAGCCTTGGCAACCGCCAAAAAATCCCGAACATCAGTGCCAACTCACTGATCTCGAAACATTAAAAGCTGACACTTCGATCAGTTCTCGCTCTCTAGCAACTGCCCTCTTGAACACTGCTTTGGCCTGACGCCGTCTGCTGACTTTCCAGCAACGATCACGGCCATGCACAGCGATTTCAGTTCGCGTTACCGACGAGGAAAACAACACATGTCTCAAGCCACCGACCGTCTCTGGGGTGCCCGTTTCAAAAGCGGCCCTTCAGCCGCCCTGGCCGCCCTCTCCCGGTGCCCCGAGCGCT
Source organism: Pseudomonas sp. Mb7 (assembly GCF_054790525.1). NCBI lineage: Bacteria > Pseudomonadati > Pseudomonadota > Gammaproteobacteria > Pseudomonadales > Pseudomonadaceae > Pseudomonas > Pseudomonas sp. Mb7. The sequence goes on along the minus strand of NZ_CP186501.1, from coordinate 2,436,921 downwards.
ATTTCCGCCTGACGCCGTACGATCTGGCCGGTTCCAAGGCGCATGCCGGCGAACTGCAGCGGGCCGGTCTGCTCAACGAGCAGGAAACCCGCACCATGCTGGAAGCCCTGGACGGCATCGGTGCCGACTTCCGCGCCGGACGTATTGCGCCAACGCTGGATGACGAAGACGTTCACACCTTTATCGAACGCCTGCTGACCGAACGCCTCGGCGCCCTCGGCGGCAAGCTGCGCGCCGGCCGTTCGCGCAACGACCAGACCGCCAACGACCTGCGCCTGTTTCTGCGCGATCACGTACGCACCCTCGCCGTCGAAGTCCTCGCCTTGCAGCAAGCGCTGGTGACTCAGGCCGAGCAACACGTCGAAAGCATCTGCCCGGGTTTCACTCACTTGCAGCAGGCGCAACCGATCGTATTCGCTCACCACTTGCTGGCCCACGCGCAATCGATGCTGCGGGACGTGCAGCGTCTGGTGGACTGGGACGCGCGCACCTCATTGTCGCCACTCGGCGCAGCGGCCATGGCCGGTTCGGCGATAGCCCGCCAGCCGCAGCAATCGGCCAAGGAAATGGGCTACGCCGGGGTCTGCGAAAACTCCATCGACGCCGTCGCCAGTCGCGATCACGTCGCCGAATTCCTGTTTATCGCCAGCATGCTCGGGATCAACATTTCGCGGCTGGCCGAAGAGTTTTGCCTGTGGTCATCACGGCAGTTCCGCTGGGTCGATCTGGACGATGCCTACGCCACTGGCAGCTCGATCATGCCGCAGAAGAAAAACCCGGACATCGCCGAACTGGCGCGGGGCAAGGCCGGACGCTTGATCGGCAATCTCACTGGTTTGCTGTCGACGCTGAAATCCTTGCCGCTGTCGTACAACCGCGACCTCAGCGAAGACAAGCACGGCGTGCTCGACAGCGTCGACACGTTGCTGCTGGTGCTGCCAGCCATGGCCGGGATGGTCGCGACCATGACCGTCAACGTCGAAGAATTGCGCCGCCAAGCCCCGCTGGGTTTCACCCTCGCCACCGAGGTTGCCGACTGGCTGGCGGTGCGCGGCGTGCCGTTCAAGGAAGCCCACGAAATCACCGGGGCGCTGGTGCAGGCCTGTGAAAAACACGGCATCGAATTGTGGGAGGCCTCGCCGGCGCTGCTGGCCGAGATCGATCCACGCCTGACCGCCGATGTGCGCGACAGCCTGACGCTGGAAGCCGCCATTGCGGCCCGTAATGGTTGGGGTGGTACTGCGCCGCAACAGGTGCGCGAACAGATCGGCCGCTTGAAAACCACCCTCGCCGCGCAACAGCAGTGGACCGAAAACTACCAGGGCTTCCGCCTCTGAAGCCGCCAACGCAAAACCCCGTGGGAGCGAGCCTGCTCGCGAAAGCGATGGGTCAGCCAACTGCGATGTTGAAGGTGCTGTCGCCTTCGCGAGCAGGCTCGCTCCTACAGTGGAATGTGTTGGATTTGAAAGAACAGTTGGGAGAAACACCATGAGCCAGACCCAGGCAGAACGACTCCAGTCGGAGCGCAAACTGGCGGAAAACCAGTTCGATATCACCCAGTACCAGCACGTGCCTCGGCGCTATTACGGGCGGATTTTCTTCGCTACCGTGATTGTCATCGCGATTATCGGCCTGGTGCGCGCCTTCGCCGAAGGCAAGATCGAATGGTCGTACATCGGCCAGTTCCTCACCTCTGAAGCGATCATGTGGGGCCTGTTCAACACCATCATCATGGCGGTGCTGGCCATGGCGCTGGGCATCGTTTTCGGGGTGATCACGGCGATCATGCGCATGTCGGCCAACCCGATCCTGCGCTACGTGGCCGTGACCTACACCTGGTTATTTCGCGGTACGCCGCTGATTCTGCAACTGCTGTTGTGGTTCAACCTGGCGTTGATTTTCCCCACCATCGGCATTCCGGGCGTGTTCGAACTCGACACCGTCAGCCTGATGACGCCGTTCGTGGCCGCGCTGCTCGGTTTGAGCATCAATCAGGGCGCCTACACCGCTGAAGTGGTGCGCGCCGGCCTGCTGTCGGTGGACACCGGCCAGTACGAAGCCGCCAAGTCGATCGGCATGCCGCGCCTGCAAGCGCTGCGCCGGATCATCCTGCCGCAGGCCATGCGCATCATCATTCCACCGGTCGGCAACGAGTTTATCGGTATGGTCAAAATGACCTCGCTGGCCAGCGTGATCCAGTACTCGGAACTGCTCTACAACGCGCAAAACATCTACTACGCCAACGCCCGCGTGATGGAGCTACTGATCGTCGCCGGTATCTGGTACCTGGCCACCGTCACCGTGCTGTCCTTCGGTCAAAGCCGTCTGGAGCGTCGTTTCGCTCGCGGCGCCGGCAAGCGTTCTTGAGGAGTCGAACATGAGAAGCATCGTCAAGGCCGTCAGCCTGAACAAGTATTACGACCAGTACCACGCGCTCAAGGACATCAACATCGAGGTTGAGCAAGGCGAAGTGCTGTGCATCATCGGCCCGTCCGGCTCGGGCAAGAGCACCCTGCTGCGCTGCGTCAATCAGTTGGAAAAGATCGACAAGGGCGGCCTCTGGGTTGACGGCGAACTGGTCGGCTACCGCGTGGTCGGCAACAAACTGCACGAACTCAACGAGTCGCAGATCGCCCGGCAACGCCTGGCCACCGGCATGGTGTTCCAGCGTTTCAACCTGTTCCCGCACATGACTGTGCTGCAAAACATCATCGAAGGCCCGTGCCAGGTGCTCAAGCGTTCGCCGAAAGAGGCGCACGAAGAAGCCCTGGAACTGCTGGCCCGCGTCGGCCTCGCCGACAAACGCGACAGCTATCCGATCGAATTGTCGGGCGGTCAGCAGCAACGTGTGGCGATCGCACGAGCGTTGGCCATGCGTCCGAAGCTGATGCTGTTCGATGAACCCACTTCGGCACTCGACCCGGAACTGGTCGGTGAGGTGCTGTCGGTGATGCGAGATCTCGCGCAGACCGGCATGACCATGATCGTCGTCACCCATGAACTGGGCTTCGCCCGCGAGGTTTCCAATCGCATGGTGTTCATGGACGGCGGGCAGATCGTGGAGGCTGGAAGCCCCGAAGAAATACTAATAAGTCCGCAAAACCCGCGCACCCAAAGCTTCATTTCTGCCGTTCGAACCTAAGCACCGATTGGTGTCACAACACGCATAAGAGAACGACCATGAAGAATTTCGTAATCCCCGCTGTACTCGCGTCCGTCATGTCTTGCGGTTTCGCCGTGGCCGCCGATTTGCCGGCCAGCATCAAGGAAAAAGGCGAGATCGTCGTCGCGATCATGCCCAACTATCCACCGATGGATTTCAAGGACCCGGCGACCAACACCCTCACCGGCCTGGACTACGACCTGGGCAATGCCCTCGCCGAACGTCTGGGGGTGAAGATCAAATGGCAGGAAACCGGCTTCGAGCAAATGATCAACGCGCTGACCACCGACCGCGTCGACATGGTGCTGTCGGGCATGACCGACACCGCCGAGCGTCAGGCCAGCGTGACCTTCGTCGACTACTTCACCAGCGGCCCGCAGTTCTACACCTTGCAGAAGAACGCCGCGACCAACGAGATCATCGACCTGTGCGGCAAGAAAGTCGGCACCAGCCGCCGCACCACGTTCCCGGCGGAAATCGCCGCGTGGAGCAAGGCCAACTGCGAAGCGGCCGGCAAACCGGCGATCAACGTGATCGGCACCGAAGGCTCGGCCGACGCTCGTGCGCAACTGCGCCAGAGTCGCATCGACGCGGCGATGCAAGGCAGCGAGACTTTGTCGTACCTGAAGACTCAGGAAAAGGACATGTACAAGACCGTCGGCCAGCCGATCTCCGTGCAGTTCACCGGCCTTGGTGTGAGCAAGAAAAAGCCTGAGCTGAGTGAAGCGGTGAAGGTTGCCCTGCAGAGCATGGTCGATGACGGCAGCTATGGCGCGATCCTGAAGAAGTGGGAGCTGGAACTGGGCGCGATCAAGGAAGTGACCATCAACGCTGGCAAGTAACCTTCGAGATCGATCCCCCCCTCACCCCAACCCTCTCCCCCAAGGGGGCGAGGGGGAAAGGGAGCTGATCTTCAAGTGTTCGAAACCTGAGCTCGGCGCGGTCTTTCAGGTCGATGTCGCGCTAAAGAGCACCTCGGTCGGCGCCCTCTCCCTCCGGGAGAGGGCTGGGGTGAGGTTTTCTATTGATCAACACCGGAGAGCCACAACCATGTCTTCGTGCCAACCCACTTGGCCCGCCCCACACAAAGCCTGCCTCGCCTTGGCCTTCGACCTTGACGGCCCGACTGGCGACGCCATGCTCAATGGCTCGATCTGGCACAAACCCGAGTACTTCGGTTTCGGCGGCTACGGCCCTTACCGCGCCCTGCCTCGCCTGCTCGATCTGCTCGACGCGTTCAAGTTGCCAACCACGTTTTTCGTCCCGGCATGGGTCGTGGAAAACTGGCCGAAGCAATGTCAGGCCATCGTCGAGCGCGGCCATGAAGTCGCTTATCACGGCTACAAACACGAATCTTTCTACGCCCTGACGCTGGAGCAACAGCAAACCGTCATGGCCAAGTCCAGGGACGTGTTCTGGCAACACCTGCACATCCGCGCCGAGGGTTTCCGTACCCCGTCCGGCGACTGGCGCGCCGAAACCCCGGCGATGCTTGCGGACAACGGCGTCATTTACTCCAGCAGCATGCGCGGCGACGATCGCCCGTATCTGGTCAACGTCCCCGGCCACAGCACGCCGCTGGTGGAAATCCCCGGTCGCTGGGAGATGGACGATTACGCCTCCCTCGCCTACACCCGCGCGCCGAACTTTCCGTCCGGCCTTGATCGCACCGCCAGTTATGCGTTGACCCTCGACAACTGGCAGCGCGAATACGACGGCGCGATGAATGAAGGCCTGTGCCTGACCACCCTGTTCCACCCGAAAATCACCGGCAAACCGGGACGCATCCTGTTGCTGGAAAAACTCTTCGAACACATGCGCCAGCGAGATGACGTGTGGTTCGCCACCTGCCGCGATGTCGCCCGTTGGTGGCTGAAGGAGCATCACCATGGTTGATTCCAGGATCTGGCCCGCTGGCAAGCGCTGCGCAGTTGTGCTGACCGTCGATTACAACGACATCCACGGCATTCTCACCCAGGCGCCGGAAGTGGCAGGTCGCGACAAGACCCTGTCGGTCTGGCGATATGGCAGCCAGCGTGGCGTCACGCGTTTGCTCGACCTATTCGCGGAACTGGGCGTGCGCAGCAGCTGGTTCGTGCCCGGTATCGTCGCCGAAGAAAATCCGCAGCACATCGCTGCGATTCGCGCCGGCGGGCATGAGATCGCTTGCGCCGGCTACCACCATCAGGATTACGACGGGCTTGATCTGGCGGCGCAAAGTGCCGACGTCGGCAAGGGATGTGCGGCACTTGAAGCCCTGACCGGTCAACGCCCGAGAGGGTTTCGCCTCCCTGCCGGCAACGGCGCGCCGGGTTTTATGGCCGCGTTGAAAGATCATGGCATCGTCTGGTCCTCTTCGTGGCGCGGCGATGATCTGCCATTCGCCCATCCCACTGCGCCTGAGGTGATCGAACTGCCGTTGCACTATGAACTGGAAGACGAACCGTACTTCGCCTTCAATCTCAGCCCCGCCGTGCCACCGGCGCAATCGCGGATCGCCTCTTACAGTCACACCTTGGGCAACCTGCAAATGGACTTCGCCGGATTTCATCGCTTCGGCCTGTGTTATGTGCTGCGCCTGCACCCGGAAATCATCGCCACACCCGGACGCATCAGCGTGCTGCGCGAATTGCTGCAAGGCATTCAACAACATGACGATGTGTGGATCGCCACCGGTGCCGAGGTTGCGCAATGGTGGGCAGAAACCGCAGCACCGGTCGGCGCGGATCACCCGGCAGCGGTTTATGAGCAGCACTATCGGGACTATCTGTCATGACCGAACGCATTTGGCTGATCAGGCGCCTTCGCGAGCAGGCTCGCTCCCACAAGGGTTCTTCATTGTTCAGACATTCCCTGTGGGAGCGAGCCTGCTCGCGAAGGGCACGACGCGGTCTGTAGTCGAACACAAAAACAACTGAAAAAAGGACATTCGATTCCCCGTGGCCACTTACTCGCTCGTCATCCGCCGTCTGATGATTGTCTCGCTGACCATTGTTGTCAGCCGCGCCATCACCAGCCCGCTGCTGACGCTGTTTCTGAGCACCAAACTCGGTCTCAACCAGCAGGATGTAGGGCTGCTGCTGGGCATTGCGGTGTTTATCGCCACCCTGCTTGCGCTGTATGGCGGCTACATCATCGATCGCCTGGAAAAACGCCGGCTGCTGATTGTCGCCATGCTCTCCAGTGCCATCGGTTTCGTCCTGCTGACGTTCGCCCAGGATCTGTACCTGACCACCGCGACTCTGGTGATTACCGAAACCGCGTCGGCACTGTTCCTCATCGGCTCGAAGGCGATACTCAGCGAAAACCTGCCGATGAGCCAACGGGCCAAGGCGTTTTCCCTGCGCTATACACTGACCAACATCGGCTACGCCACCGGGCCGATGCTCGGTGTGGTGATCGCCGGGCATTACCCGATCGCACCGTTCCTGATCGCCGCCGCCATCGCCTTCGGCAGTATCTTCCTGATGATCGGCATCCCCAAAGACACCAGCCCGATTGCCGTGGTCAGTCAGCCGCCAAGCTTTCTGAAAACCCTCGTCACCCTGAAAAACGATCGCACCCTGATCATGTTCACCTGCGGTTGCCTGCTCAGCACGGTGGTGCACGGGCGCTTCACCCTATATCTGTCGCAATACCTGCTGGTGGTCAGCGACTCCAAGCGCGCCTTGCAAGTCATGGCCGCCCTGCTCGCCTGTAACGCGATCACGGTGATCCTGCTGCAATACCAGATCGGCCGCTTCCTCAGCCGCGAGAAACTGCGCTACTGGATCGCCGCCGGCACCGGCCTGTTCATTCTCGGTCTTATCGGCTTCAGCCTGGCTGACAGCTTGCTGAGCTGGTGCATCGCCATGTTCATCTTCACCTTGGGCGAAATGATCATTTACCCGTCGGAGTTCCTCTTTGTCGACACCCTCGCTCCGGAAGAACTGCGCGGCAGCTACTACGGCGCGCAGAATCTGGCGGCGCTGGGCGGTGCACTGAGCCCGGTGATCTGCGGCTTCCTGCTGATGCACACACCGGCACCGACGATGTTCTATGCCTTGAGCGCACTCACCGCGATGGGCGGCACCCTGTGCTTTCTTAGCGGACGTCGCGCGGATTCAATTCAACATTAATGCACTAAATCTTCATTAATATGAATTTGTCAGCATCGAGTTTGCCCGGCACACTGTGCGCGTTCCTCCCCCAATGTTGGAACACTTCGAGGGCTTTCCGGATATGCCGGACAAGTCCTTTTTTTTGCCTCGAATTTGCTGCAAGGATTGGATTCACATGCTCGCTCGCTGGTTGCCCGCCGCCATCAATACCCGCCCGACCGAATGGAGCCGCGCCGCCATCGGCATGGCGCTGGGCACATTGTTCAGTGTGTGGCTGTGCGCGCAGGTGTTCGGCCATGAAGTGGCCTACCACCTGATCGGCCCGCTGGGCGCGTCGGCGGTGTTGCTGTTCGCCGTGTCCTCCGGCGCCCTCGCCCAGCCGTGGTCGATTCTCGGCGGCTATTTATGTGCTGGCGTGGTCGCGTTGCTGGTGGCGCATGTGCTTGGCCGAACCCTTGGCAGCGCCTGTCTGGCGGCGGGTGTGGCGCTGATCCTGATGTGCTGGCTGCGCTGCCTGCATCCGCCCGCTGGCGCGTTGGCGCTGACGCTGGTGCTGGCCGATCCGGCGACAATCGCCATGGACTGGAAAGCCATGGAACCGGTGATGCTCGGCGCCGCGTGCATGCTGCTCAGTGCGCTCGCCTACAACAACCTGACCCGCATCCGCTACCCGAAACGCCCGGCAGAACCGGCGCCGTTGCTTGGGCCGGTAGACAGTCAGGCGATCACCGCCGAAGACCTGAAACTTGCCTTGGCCGAGATGGAAGCGTTTATCGACGTCACCCCTGAAGATCTCGAGCAACTGATTCACTCCAGCGAACTGCACGCCAAGCGCCGCAGCATTACCGAAACATTCCGCTGACCCCGTGTAGGAGCTGCCGAAGGCTCGGGCCGCGATCGGACGATCTTTTGATCTTGTGTTTTAAAGGTCAACAGATCGCAGCCCGAGCCTTCGGCAGCTCCTACATAGGAACCCGGTGATTTCGGGTGATGTAAAAACGCAAACTCCCCCTGCGAATATCCCGGTTGTACAGGGCAAATTTGCACTGTTACGATCCGGTAACGCTCGCGCGCGAGCTTCTCGAATAAAGACAATAAAAGCAGGGAGTTACTGATGACAGCTCAGGCTTCATCCCCGCGGACCCCGTCCTTGGATGCCACGCAAAACGAAGTGCTGGCCGAGGTTCGCAATCATATCGGTCACCTGACCCTCAACCGCCCCGCCGGTCTCAATGCCATTACCCTCGACATGGTGCGCTTGCTGCAGCAGCAGCTCGACGCCTGGGCGACTGACATCGATGTTCACGCCGTGGTCCTGCGCGGTGCCGGTGAAAAAGCCTTCTGTGCCGGTGGCGACATTCGTTCCCTGTACGACAGTTTCAAAAGCGGCGATACGCTGCACGAAGATTTCTTCGTCGAGGAATACGCCCTCGACCTGACGATTCATCACTACCGCAAACCGGTATTGGCGCTGATGGACGGTTTTGTCCTCGGCGGCGGCATGGGCCTGGTGCAAGGCGCCGATCTGCGCGTGGTCACCGAGAAGAGCCGTCTGGCGATGCCAGAAGTGGCCATCGGTTATTTCCCCGATGTCGGTGGCAGTTATTTCCTGCCGCGCATTCCCGGTGAGCTGGGCATCTATCTGGGGGTCAGCGGCGTGCAGATCCGTGCCGCCGACGCGCTGTATTGCGGCTTGGCCGACTGGTATCTGGACAGCAGCAAACTGGCGCTGCTCGACGAAAGACTCGATCAGATGGAATGGCAGGACACGCCGCTCAAGGCCCTGCAAAACCTGCTCGCCAAACACGCCGTGCAAACCTTGCCCGATGCGCCACTTGAGGCTTTGCGGCCGGCCATCGACCATTTCTTCGCCCTGCCGGACGTACCGAGCATGGTCGAGCAGTTACGCGCAGTGACGGTTGCCAACAGCCACGAATGGGCGACCACAACGGCTGACCTGCTGGAAACCCGCTCGCCGTTGGCCATGGCGGTGACCCTGGAGATGCTGCGTCGCGGCCGCCACTTGAGCCTGGAACAGTGCTTCGCGCTGGAACTGCATCTGGATCGCCAGTGGTTCGCCCGCGGCGACCTGATCGAAGGCGTCCGCGCCCTGCTGATCGATAAAGACAAGACACCTCGCTGGAACCCGCCGACCCTCGCTGCGCTGGACGCAGAGCATGTCGCGAGTTTCTTCCACGGGTTTGCTGAGAGCGGGAGCTGAGCCATGCACGATCTCGAACTGACTGAAGAACAAGTGATGATCCGCGACATGGCCCGGGACTTTGCCCGTGGCGAAATCGCGCCCCATGCGCAGGCGTGGGAAAAGGCTGGCTGGATCGATGACGCGCTCGTCGCGAAGATGGGCGAACTCGGTTTGCTCGGCATGGTGGTACCCGAGGAATGGGGCGGCACCTACGTCGATTACGTCGCCTATGCCTTGGCCGTGGAAGAGATCTCTGCCGGTGATGGCGCAACCGGCGCCTTCATGAGTATCCATAACTCGGTCGGCTGCGGTCCGGTGCTCAATTACGGCAGCGAAGCGCAAAAACAGACCTGGCTGGCGGATCTGGCCAGTGGGCAAACCATCGGCTGCTTCTGCCTGACCGAACCGCAGGCCGGTTCCGAGGCGCACAACCTGCGCACCCGCGCCGAGCTGCGTGACGGCCAGTGGGTGATCAACGGCGCCAAGCAATTTGTCAGCAACGGCAAACGGGCGAAACTGGCGATCGTCTTTGCCGTGACCGATCCGGATCTGGGCAAGAAAGGCATTTCGGCGTTTCTGGTGCCGACCGATACCCCGGGCTTCATCGTCGATCGCACCGAACACAAGATGGGCATCCGCGCCTCCGACACCTGCGCGGTGACGCTGAACGACTGCAGCATTCCCGAGGCCAATCTGCTCGGTGAACGCGGTAAAGGCCTGGCGATCGCCCTGTCCAACCTTGAAGGAGGACGCATCGGCATCGCCGCGCAAGCATTGGGCATCGCCCGTGCCGCGTTTGAAGCGGCGCTGGTGTATTCGCGCGATCGCATCCAGTTCGGCAAACCGATCAACGAGCACCAGAGCATCGCCAATCTGTTGGCCGACATGCACATGCAAATCAACGCGGCGCGCCTGATGATCCTGCATGCGGCGCGACTGCGCACGGCGGGCAAACCGTGTTTGTCGGAGGCGTCACAGGCCAAACTGTTTGCGTCGGAAATGGCCGAGAAGGTCTGTTCGTCAGCGATTCAGATTCATGGCGGGTATGGGTATCTGGAGGATTATCCGGTCGAGAAGTATTACCGTGATGCGCGGATTACCCAGATCTATGAAGGCTCGAGCGAGATTCAGCGGATGGTGATTGCGCGGGAGTTGAAGAACTATCAGTTGTGATGGTGTTGGCCCCTTCCCTCACCCCAGCCCTCTCCCAGAGGGAGAGGGAGCCGACCGAGGTGTCTGGCGTTATACGTCGACCTGAAAGACCGGGTCGATTACGGATTCAATAAAGCACTTTCAGGTCGGCGTACCTCCCAAGCATCCCCCAATCAGTCCCCTCTCCCTCCGGGAGAGGGTTAGGGTGAGGGGCTTTTCGCTCTAGACGCGTTACTTGCCCTTGAACTCAGCCTCACGCTTGGCAATAAACGCCGCCATCCCTTCCTTCTGATCCTGCGTGGCAAACGCCGCATGGAACACCCGACGCTCGAAGCGCACGCCCTCAGTCAGGTTCACTTCAAAGGCACGATTCACACTTTCCTTGATCATCATCGCAATCGGCAGCGATTTGCTGGCAATCACCGCAGCAACCTTCAGCGCTTCGTCGAGCAGTTCATCGCTCGGCACGATCCGCGCAACAATGCCGCAACGCTCGGCCTCCACTGCATCGATCAAACGTCCGCTCAGGCACATTTCCATGGCTTTCGCCTTACCTACTGCGCGGGTCAGGCGCTGAGTGCCGCCCATGCCCGGCAACACGCCAAGGTTGATTTCCGGTTGACCGAATTTGGCGTTGTCGCCTGCCAGAATGAAGTCGCACATCAACGCCAGCTCACAACCACCGCCGAGGGCAAAACCGTTGACCGCGGCAATGATCGGCTTACGCCGGTTGGCCACGCGGTCACTGTCGCTGAACAGATCGTCCATGTAGATCTGCGGGTAAGTCAGTTCGGCCATTTCCTTTATATCGGCACCCGCGGCAAAAGCCTTTTTCGAACCGGTGATGACGATACAACCGATGTTCGCATCTGCTTCCAGCGCATCAAGGGCCTGGTTCACTTCGCTGACCAGTTGCGCATTCAGCGCGTTCAGCGCCTGCGGGCGGTTGAGGGTGATCAGGCCAACGCGGCCGTGGGTTTCGAGCAGAATGGTTTGGTAAGTCATGATTAAAATTCCTTGTCAAAGATTGCGCGAAATAACCATGCGCTGAATATCGCTGGTGCCTTCGTAGATCTGGCAGACGCGTACGTCGCGGTAGATACGTTCCAGCGGGAAGTCGTTGAGGTAACCGTAACCACCGAGGGTTTGCAACGCCATCGAGCAGACCTTCTCGGCCATCTCCGAGGCGAACAGTTTGGCCATCGACGCCTCCACCAGTGCCGGTTGCCCACTGTCACGCAGGGCCGCCGCGTAATGCACCATCTGCCGGGCGACGGCGATCTGCGTGGCCATGTCGGCGAGGCGGAAAGCTACGGCCTGATGTTCGATGATCGGCTTGCCGAAGGTGTCGCGTTCACGGGCGTAATCACGTGCTGCTTCAAACGCCGCGCGGGCCATGCCCACCGCTTGCGAAGCGATGCCGACGCGACCGCCTTCAAGGTTGGCCAGGGCGATCTTGTAGCCCTCGCCCTCTTCGCCCAAGCGATTGGCTACCGGTACTTTGACGTCTTCGAAGAGGATCTGGCAGGTGTCGGAAGCGTGTTGGCCGAGCTTGTCTTCGACGCGAGCGACTTTATAGCCCGGTGAATCGGTCGGCACGATAAACGCGCTGATACCGCGTTTGCCGGCACTCGGATCGGTCACCGCAAACACAATCACGATCCCGGCGTTTTGCCCGGAGGTGATGAACTGTTTGCAGCCGTTCAGCACGTAGTGATCGCCGTCCAGCCGTGCGCGGGTTTTCAGGCTGCTGGCATCGGAACCGGCCTGCGGTTCGGTCAATGCAAAAGCGCCGAGCATGGAGCCGCTGGCCAGCGGTTTGAGAAAGCGTTCACGCTGATCGTCGTTGCCGAACTTGAGGATCGGCACGCAGCCGACCGAGTTGTGCACGCTCATGATCGTCGAGCAGGCGCCGTCGCCAGCGGCGATTTCTTCCAGGGCCATGGCGTAGGCCAGATAACCAGTGTCGCAGCCGCCCCACTGCTCCGGCACGAGCATGCCGAAAAAGCCCAGCTCAGCCATCTGGCCGATGGCTTCCTTGGGGAAACGGTGCTCGCGATCCCACTCGGCGGCGAACGGTTTCAGGCGTTCCTCGGCAAACTGCCGGGCCATGTCGCGGATCTGGGTTTGGTCTTCGTTGGGAATCATGGTGAATCCTTAAATCCGGGTGACAACACCGAACCCTGTGGGAGCTGGCTTGCCAGCGATGGGGCCGTGTCACTGAACATATTGGCTGTCTGACCCACCGCCATCGCGGGCAAGCCCGCTCCCACAGGGTCCAGTGTCAACGTTAGTAAACGCATTCCACGGCCATGGCCGTCGCTTCGCCGCCGCCGATGCAGATGGCTGCCACACCGCGTTTGAGGTTGCGCTGGCGCAAGGCCGAGAGCAACGTCACCAGAATCCGCGCCCCCGACGCGCCGATCGGATGGCCCAGCGCACAGGCGCCACCATGCACATTCAGCTTGTCATGGGGGATTTCCAGGTGCGTCATCGCCGCCATGCCAACCACGGCAAACGCCTCGTTGACCTCAAACAGATCGACATCACCCAACGACCAACCGGTTTTCTTGATCAGTTTCTTGATTGCACCAATCGGTGCCACCGGGAACAGGCCCGGGGTATCAGCAAACGCGGCATGACCATGAATCACCGCCAGCGGTTTCAGCCCGAGTTTCTGTGCCTGCGACTGACGCATCAGCACCAGAGCCGCCGCGCCGTCAGAGATCGAACTGGAGTTCGCCGCCGTCACCGTGCCGCCTTCGCGGAACGCCGGTTTCAGCGAGGCGATCTTGTCCAGTTTGGCTTTCGGTGGCTGCTCATCGTGGCTGATCAGCACCTGCTCTTTGCCGGCGGTCACGGTCAGCGGAACGATTTCATCCTTGAAGCTGCCATCCTTGATCGCCTGCTGTGCGCGGGTGGTCGAGGCGATGGCAAACGCGTCCTGCGCTTCACGGCTGAAGTGGTTGGTCTCGGCGCAGTCTTCGGCGAAGGTGCCCATCAAGCGGCCCTTGTCGTAGGCGTCTTCGAGGCCGTCGAGGAACATCGAGTCGAGCACGCGGCCATGACCCATGCGATAACCGGCGCGGGCACGATCCAGCAGATACGGCGAGTTGGACATGCTTTCCATGCCACCGGCGATCACCACATCAGCACTGCCAGCCACCAGCATGTCGTGAGCGAGAATGGTAGTTTCCATGCCCGAACCGCACATCTTGTTGACCGTGGTGCAACGGGTCGATTTATCCAGCCCGGCGCCCAGTGCCGCTTGACGTGCAGGTGCCTGGCCGAGACCCGCAGGCAGTACGCAACCGAACAGCACTTCATCAACCGTGTCACTAGCAACACCGGCACGTTCAACCGCAGCCTTGATCGCAGCAGCACCGAGTTGCGGCGCGGTGAGGCTTTTCAGTTCGCCCTGAAAACCGCCCATCGGCGTGCGCACAGCGCTGACGATGACAATCGGATCGTTGGAAATAGTCATGACAAATCCTCCTTACTTGGCGGCCATGCGCAAGGCACCGTCGAGACGGATCACCTCGCCGTTGAGCATGCTGTTTTCGATGATATGCCGAACCAGCGCGGCGTACTCGGCAGGCTTGCCCAGACGCGGCGGGAACGGTACGCCGGCGGCCAGCGAATCGCGGACTTCCGGGGTCATGCCGGCCATCATCGGCGTTTCGAAAATGCCCGGTGCGATGGTCATCACGCGGATGCCGAAGCGTGCCAGTTCACGGGCGGCCGGCAGGGTCAGGCTGGCGATCGCGCCTTTCGAAGCGGAATACGCCGCTTGGCCGATCTGGCCGTCAAACGCTGCGACCGAGGCGGTGTTGATGATCACCCCGCGTTCGCCGTCGGCATTGGCCTCGGCTTCGGCGATGGCCGCAGCGGCCAGGCGCAGCATATTGAAGCTGCCGATCAGGTTGACGTTGATCACTTGGGCGAAACTGCTCAGTGCATGCGGGCCGTTCTTGCCGAGGATCTTCTCGCCACGGACGATACCGGCACAGTTGACCAGACCGTTTAGGCTGCCAAAGGCTTTAACGGTGGCCTGCACGGCAGCTTCAGCGGCGGCTTCGTTGCTGATATCGGCAACCACGCTTTGCGCGCCCAAACGCTGAGCCTGTGCGGCGACAGCTTCGGCATTCATGTCCACCAGCATCACTTTGGCGCCGGCACTGACCAGCAATTCAGCGGTGGCAGCACCCAGGCCAGAGGCGCCGCCGGTGACGATAAAAACCTTGTTCTCGATCTGCATGACTGTATTTCCTGATTCAAGCTGAAACGTTATGCGCCGCGGCCTCTTGAGCCTTGGCGATTTCCTGGTTGCGCAAGATAAAGCGCTGCAATTTGCCACTCGGGGTCTTGGGCAATTCGCTGACAAATTCGATTTCACGTGGGTATGAGTGCGCGGCCAGACGCTTGCGCACGTGTTGGCGCAGTTCTTCGGCCAGCTCGGGCGCGGCACGGTATTGCGCGCTCAGCACGACGAAGGCTTTGACCAGTTCGGTGCGCTCCGGATCAGGTTTGCCGACGACCGCTGCTTCGACCACCGCCGGGTGCTCAATCAGCGCACTTTCGACATCGAACGGGCCTACGCGGTAGCCCGATGTGGTGATCACGTCATCGCTGCGGCCGACAAAACTAATGCTGCCGTCCGGGTTCCACTCGACGGTGTCGCCGCTGAGGTAGTAATCGCCGACGAACGCCTTGGTCGGCGCGCCTTCGTAACCGCCGAACCAGCACATCGGCGATTGCGCACGGTCGATGGCGAGAATGCCCGGCTGGCCGACGCCGAGTTCGTTGTACTGATCGTCAAGCACCACGATGCGATGGCCCGGCGAGGCGAAACCGGCGGCACCAACGTGCACCGCGTGATCAAGGCCATGGTGATTGCACAGGACCATGCCCAGTTCGGTCTGGCCGTAATGGTCGTGGATGACCACGCCGAGGTTGTCGGCGAACCAGCGGATGACTTCCGGGTTCAGCGGCTCGCCGGCGCTGCTGACGATGCGCAACTTGCCCTTGATCGACTTGGCGAATTCGTCGCCACCGGCAATCAGCAAGCGATAAGCGGTGGGCGAACCGGTGAGGTTGGTGATGCCGTATTTGTTGATCACCCGGCAGGTGCTTTCGAGGGTGAACGGCCCATCGTAGAAAGTGATTGGATGGCCCATCGACAACGGCCCGGTGACGCCGAAGTAGATGCCGTAGGCCCAACCCGGATCGGCGACGTTCCAGAAGGCGTCTTCGGGACGCAGGTCTACGGCATCGCGGGTGTAACTCTGGAACGCGACGATGGCTTTGAGCGGTACCGACAGCGCTTTCGAAGGGCCGGTGGTGCCGGACGTGAACATCAACAGAAACGGATCTTCGCCAGTCAGCAATACCGGTTCGCAGACGTTGGAATAATTGGCCAGTTCGGCCCAGAAGCTGAAGTCGCCACGGACGATGCCCTGGCCTTTCGCGCCGCCAACGGTAACGAGGGTCGGGCAGTCAGCGACTTCGGCGAGTTTCGGCCGGTTGACCGCATCGGTGATCACAACTTTGGCGCCGGAGCTGTTCAGGCGATGTTCGAGGGCCTTGGGGCCGAAGGCGGTGAACAGTGGTTGATACACCGCGCCGATGCGCCAGGTGGCGAGCACGGTGATGAGCAATTCGATGTTGCGCGGCAGCAGGCCGGCGACCTTGTCACCCTTCTGCACGCCTTGGGCGAGGAGGAAGTTGGCGAAACGCGCGGCTTTGTCCTGGAGCTCGCTGAAGGTGTACGTCGCACTCGCGCCGTCGCGGCCTTCCCAGAACAGCGCAATGCGCCCGGGCAAGGCATGACGGTCGCAACATTCGACGCAGGCGTTGAGCGCCGCCAGCGTACCGCTGAGCGCGGCATCCACGGTGTGCTGATAGTTGAACTGTTCAGTGGCAGACAAGTAATCGCGCATTGCCAGAATCCCTCTGTTTTTTTATTAGGCTGGGAAGCGTAAACAACAGGGGGATAGTCGCGCTGTGGGGCGGCGGCGGCAATGGTCAAAGCCATCAATGTGGCTGACTGGTTTGGCCAAGACCGCTACCACACTGATCGTTCCCACGCTCTGCGTGGGAATGCAGCCTCGGACGCTCTGCGTCCGCTCCAGAGCTGGAACGCGGAGCGTCCCTTGAGGCATTCCCACGCGGAGCGTGGGAACGATCAAGCGGCGGAATGTGTTGGGTCAGACAACCTCATTCAGGATCAGTTGGCGATAGTGGCCCGGATTCGACCCCGACCATTTGCGAAACGCCTTGTAGAACGAACTCGCATCGGCAAATCCCAAGCGGCTGGCAATCTCGACAAAACTGATCGACGGCTCCGCCAGCCAGATAATCGCCAGCTCTTTGCGCACACTGTCCTTGAGCCCTTGGTAGGTCTGCCCTTCCTCGGCCAAACGCCGGCGCAGTGTCGAAGCCGACATGCACAACTGTTGGGCCAGGGCCTCGGTTTCCGGCCACTGCTCGGCCGGCAACTCCCGCAGATCGTGCTTGATCCGACTGGCTAGGCTCTCCGGGTCGCGGTACTTGACCAGGATGTTGGCCGGGGCGTGGGCGAGAAAGCGTTTCAGTTCTTCGGCGGTGCGCTTGATCGGTAGATCGAGACAATCGGCAGAGAAGATCATCCGTGTGCGTGGACGCTCGAAACGCAGGTTTTCCGAGAACATCACTCGATAGTCATCGGTGAACTCCGGCGCCGCACAGCGCAGTTCGATCGCCAGAATCGGAATCCGCCGCCCCGCCAGCCAACAGGCCACGCCGTGGACGATCATCCAGTAGGTGAAATAGGTGAAAGCGCGGCGTGGCTCGGGATCGTCCTCGAGCAAAACGATTTCCGCCAGACTTTGCTGGTGCACCAGTTGTGCGGGCAGGCGTTCGAGCATCAGTGACAGAAAGCTCAGGCCCGTATTCAAACCCGCCGCCAGCGTCGATTGCGCCATGGTGCTGCGGCAGAGGAATTCGAGGCTGCCAGACTTGAGCTTGCGCGGGTCCATGCCAAAGAACTCGTCATCCCCGCGTCGGGCCAACAAGCGCCAGAGTCTGGCGTACTGCGAGGCGGGCACCCGGCCGTGTTCGGTTTGCAGCAACGCCGGAGCAATCCCGACCTTGTTCAACACCTCTTCGGTGGCTGCGCCCGGGGCACAACTTTGCAGCAGCGCTTCACGCACCAGTTGCACGGCGATGGTGTCTTTTTCCGACATGGAGCGCGGTGAACCTTGTTGTTTTGGGTGGCAGGCATATTACCGCAGCTAACACAAATACCCATGTAGGAGCTGCCGAAGGTTCGGGCCGCGATCGGACGATCTTTTGATCTTGATTCTATAAATCAAAAGATCGCAGCCTTCGGCAGCTCCTACAGGGTTCCGGTGTCACCCGCATGAGAATGGTTGTTCTTTACTTTGTTCAGCTTGTGTTCAGGTTTATGTCAATCAATGTCATGTGAGAATGACTTTCATTATGTTACAACTTGTAACCTCTTCGAATGACTTGTTGGATACCGAATGCTTGTTCCCTTCCTGATCATGCTGCGCGAAGGCATTGAAGCCGCGCTGATCGTTGGCATTATCGCCAGCTACCTGCAACAGACTGGCCGTGGTCAATGGATGCCTGCCGTGTGGATCGGCGTATTTCTCGCCGCTGCCCTCGCCCTGCTGGTGGGCGGTGGTCTTGAATTGGTCAGCGCTGAATTCCCGCAAAAGCAGCAGGAACTGTTCGAAGGCATCGTCGGGCTGGTGGCCGTGGGTATTCTCAGTTCGATGGTGTTCTGGATGCGCAAAGTGGCGCGTTCGATCAAACATTCGCTGCAAGCTTCGCTGGACGAGGCGCTAACGTCCTCGAAACACCAAGTGATCGCACTGATCGCCATGGTGTTCTTCGCGGTCGCTCGCGAAGGCCTGGAAACGGTGTTCTTCCTGCTCGCGGTATTCCAGCAAAGCGAAGGCCCCGGCGCGCCCATCGGTGCCCTGCTCGGGCTGATTCTGGCGATCATCGTCGGTTTCCTGATCTACAGCGGCAGCATGCGCCTCAATCTTTCAGCGTTCTTCAAGTGGACCGGCCTGTTCATTCTGGTGGTGGCCGCCGGGATTCTCGCCAACTCGGTGCAAGCCCTGCATGAAGCCGGGCTGTGGAATCACCTGCAAACCGTACTCTTCGACTTCAGCGCGACGCTGCCGATGGATGGCCCGTTGGGCTCGGTGCTGGCCGGTATGTTCGGTTATCAGGATGCGCCGACCGTCAGCACCCTCGGTGCCTATCTGCTTTATCTGCTGGTGGCACTGGTGATGTTCTTTCTCCCCGCGCCCAAGCCTTCCGCGCAATCGTCTTCCGTTTCCAGCCAATAAGGGCATTCATGTCAAAGCCTAATACTCCTCAGGCCTCCCCTCCTCGCGCCTTGCGTTGGGCGGTGGCCGGTTCGGTGGTGGTGATGATCGCCGCCGGTGGTCTGTTTTATTACGCCTCGAAAATGGCTGCGGCCAAGCGTCAGCACAACCACGATGAAGTGGTGGTGAACATTCATCCGGGCAGTTGTGAACCCAACGCGCTGACGGTGCCGGCCGGCCGCGCCAGTTTCCGCATCGTCAACCGCTCCGACCGCGCGGTGGAATGGGAAATCCTCGACGGCGTGCTCGTCGTCGAGGAGCGGGAAAACATTGCGCCAGGCCTCAGCCAAGTGATCAACGCCAACCTGCAACCGGGCGATTACGCGATCACCTGCGGCCTGCTGAGCAACCCGCGCGGCACCCTGCACGTGACGCCAACTGCCGCCTCTGATGCTGCGGCCAAAGCCAAGCCATCGATGGTCGCCTTCGTCGGGCCGCTGTCGGAATTTCGCGTATACCTGGCCAGCCAGAGCAACGCATTGATCAAAGCCGTGACCGCGCTCGATCAAGCGATTGAAAGCGGCGACTTGAGTCAGGCTCAAGCGCTGTACTTACCGGCCCGCGCGGCTTATCAGCGTCTGGCCCCTGCCGCGCAACGCCTGGCGGAACTGGACAACAGCA
The DNA here is from genome assembly GCF_054790525.1 of Pseudomonas sp. Mb7. Lineage (NCBI taxonomy): Bacteria > Pseudomonadati > Pseudomonadota > Gammaproteobacteria > Pseudomonadales > Pseudomonadaceae > Pseudomonas > Pseudomonas sp. Mb7. Next base: position 2,417,280 of record NZ_CP186501.1, on the reverse strand, counting down.
TCAACGCCCGCGCCGATTATTTCGAAAAGCGCGAACAGGATCCGGCCTTCGTCGGTTTCCACCGCATCGAATACGCACTGTTCGAGCAACGCAATCTCGACCAACTGACGCCCGTTGCCCAGCGCCTGCTCAGCGATGTCACCACGCTCAAACAGCAATTGCTCGCGCAGAGCCTGCCACCGGAGCAACTGGTCAGCATCATCGTGCGCAACCTCAACACCTTGGCCGACGTCCGTGCTGCCAGCGGTGAAGAAGAACGCTACAGCCACAGCGACCTCAACGGTTTCGCTGCCAACGCGCAAACCGCACATAAAGTCGTCGATCTGTTGCGGCCAATGTTGACCAAGTCGGCGGCCGAGCTGTTGCCGAAAATCGACCAGGCACTGGCAGACTTCGACAGCGAACTCGACAACTACAAGATCAAGGACGGCTACGCCAGTTACGACGCCATCAGCGGCGAACAACGCAAGCAGATTGCCGACAAGGCCCAGGCTCTGGCCGACGCTCTGGATGGCATCGATCCCGCCCTCGGCCTCTCCGGCCTGTAAGCAGAAGACCCTTTGACGATGAAAGATAGCGAACCACTCAACCTGCAACGTCGCCGTGTCCTGATGGGCATGGGCGCCGCCGGTGTCGCCCTCGCCGGCTCGACCCTGAGCTGTCCGGCCATGGCCGCCGCGCCGGCACAAGTCACCGAAGCACCGAGCAGTGACAAGACCGAAGACCGTCACGATTTCCACGGCATCCACCAGACCGGCATCGTCACCCCGCGCCCGGCGTCGGGCATGCTCGTATCGTTCGACGTGTTGGCCAGTGATCGTGAAGATCTGGAGCGGCTGTTCCGCACCCTCAACGAGCGCATCGCGTTCCTGATGAAGGGCGGCCCGGTGGCGCAGATCGATCCGAAACTGCCGCCGCCGGACTCCGGCATCCTTGGCCCGAATGTAACCCCGGACAACCTGACCATCACCGTTTCGGTCGGCGAGTCGCTGTTCGACGAGCGCTTCGGTCTGGCCGACGCCAAGCCCAAGCGTCTGATGCGCATGGTCGGGTTTCCCAACGATGCGCTGGACGCCGATTGCTGCCACGGCGACCTGAGCCTGCAGTTCTGCTCGAACACCGCCGACACCAACATTCACGCCCTGCGCGATATCGTCAAAAACCTTCCCGACCTGCTGCTGGTGCGCTGGAAACAGGAAGGCAGCGTGCCGCCGCAAGCCCCGGCAAAAGCCGGTGTGCCGGCGCAATCGGCGCGTAACTTCCTGGGGTTCCGCGATGGCTCGGCCAACCCCGATTCCAACGACGCTAAAGCCATGGATCGCCTGGTCTGGGTGCAACCGGGCAGTGACGAACCGGCCTGGGCTGCTCACGGCAGCTATCAAGCGGTGCGGATCATCCGCAACTTTGTCGAGCGCTGGGACCGTACGCCATTGCAGGAACAGGAAAGCATCATCGGCCGGGTCAAAACTACCGGCGCGCCGATGGGTGCGCAGCATGAGACTGAAGTCCCGGACTACAGCAAAGACCCGGCCGGCAAGCTGACCAAGCTCGACGCGCACATTCGCCTGGCCAACCCGCGCACCGCCGCGAGCCAAGCCAACCTGATCCTGCGCCGGCCGTTCAACTATTCGAATGGCGTGAACAAGAACGGCCAGCTCGACATGGGCCTGCTGTTCATCTGCTACCAGGCCGACCTGGAAAAAGGCTTTATCACCGTGCAGACCCGCCTCAACGGCGAGCCGCTGGAGGAATACCTCAAACCGGTCGGCGGCGGCTATTTCTTCACCCTGCCGGGTGTCACGGGCGACAAGGACTTTATCGGTCGCTCGCTGCTCAACGCCACACAACCGAAAACAGCCGCATAAAATAATCTCGATACTGGAGCCGCCCCGATGAAAAAGACGCCACTCGCGTTATTGCTGACCCTTGGTTTGCTCAACACCCCGCTGTCGGCATTCGCCGCCACTGCACCGCTGGATCTGGTGGGGCCGGTTTCGGACTACAAGATTTACGTCACCGAGCAACTGGATGAGCTGGGCAGCCACACCCAACAATTCACCGATGCCGTGAAGAAAGGCGATTTGGCCACCGCGCAAAAGCTCTACGCACCGACCCGCGTTTACTACGAGTCGATCGAGCCGATTGCCGAGCTGTTCAGTGACCTCGATGCGTCCATCGACTCCCGCGTCGACGACCACGAGAAAGGCGTGAAGGCTGACGACTTCACCGGCTTCCACCGCATCGAGTACTCGCTGTTCTCGGAAAAAAGTACCCAGGGCCTTAACGAGTTGGCGGACAAGCTCAACAGCGACGTAAAAGATCTGCAAACCCGCGTCGCCGGCCTGACTTTCCCGCCGGAAAAAGTCGTCGGCGGCGCCGCCGCGCTGCTGGAAGAAGTCGCCGCGACCAAGATCTCCGGCGAAGAGGATCGCTACAGCCACACCGACCTGTATGACTTCCAGGGCAACATCGACGGCGCGAAGAAAATCGTTGATCTGTTCCGTCCGCAGATCGAGCAGCAGGACAAGGCTTTTGCTGCGAAGGTGGACAAGAACTTTGCCACGGTCGACAAGATTCTGGCCAAGTACAAGACTAAGGATGGTGGTTTCGAGACGTATGACAAGGTGAAGGACAACGACCGTAAAGCGTTGGTTGGGCCGGTGAATACGCTGGCGGAAGACCTGTCCACGTTGCGTGGCAAGTTGGGTCTGAATTGATTTTTTGTAGCGTCTAAGCGGGCCCCATCGCTGGCAAGCCAGCTCCCACAGTGTTCTCGGTCATTCACAAATATTGTGTACACCATAGAACCTGTGGGAGCTGGGTTGCCAGCGATGGCATTTTCAGCAGCCTACAAAATCCGGTAAAGCAACCGCTCAATCCGCACCCGACTCACGCGCTTGAGAAACTTGGCCACCCCGGCCGGGTATTCCGGCAGCGTCTCCAGGCTCTGAAAGCTGTCAATCCGCGTGGTATGGCGGAAAATCTCTTCAAGCTCTTTCGCCCGCGGCTCCAGCCATTCCCCTTTCGGGTCATCGATCAACAAGGCGTTTTCCAGATCCAGGCGGAACGCCCGTGGATTGAGGTTGTTGCCGGTCAGCAACGTATAACGCTGATCAATCCACATGCCCTTGAGGTGATAGGTGTTGTCGCCGTCACGCCACAGGTGCAGGTTCAACTGCCCGCTGTCGATGTTGCGCTGATGCCGTTTGGCGAAGCGGCGCAGGCTGATTTCGTACAGATACGGCAACGCCGCGATCACCTTGAACGGCTCGCTCGGCGGAATATAAAAGTCGTTGGCCGTCTTGTCGCCGACCACGATATCGATCTTCACGCCACGGGCCAGCGCTCGGTTGATCTCGCGAATCACACCCAGCGGCAGGTTGAAGTACGGCGTGCAGATGGTCAGCTGTTTTTGCGCGCTGGCGATCAGTTCGAGAATCGCCCGGTTCAACGGGTTGTTCTTGCCGACGCCGAGCAACGGGCTGACCGACAGGCCGTCTCTGGCGACGCTGCCATTGGCGGTGTCGTACGTCGCGTACTTGAGACGGCTGCGCAGATCGCCGATGTCGTTGCGCAGGCTGCGCGTGGTCGGCAGGTTCGGCAGATCGAGACGATGCACGGCTTTGGATTCGATCAGGCCGTGCTTGACCAGGTGATGCATCGAATCAGCCAGTTCGTGGCTTTGCAGCACGTGGTAACGGTCGAAGCGGTACTTGTCGAATTTGTGCAGGTAAACGTTGTTCAGGCTCGCGCCGCTGTAGACCACGCAGTCGTCGATCACGAAGCCTTTCAAATGCAGCACACCGAACAACTCGCGGGTCTGCACCGGCACGCCGTACACCGGCACTTCGCTCTGGTGCGTGCGGGTCATTTCCTGATACCACGCCGAGTTACCCGGCTGCTTGCCAGCGCCGATCAGCCCGCGCTGGGCACGCAACCAATCGACGACCACGGCGATCTCCAGCTCGGGGCGCTTGAGCTTGGCGGCGTGCAAGGCATCGAGGATTTCCTGACCGGCTTCGTCTTGCTGCAGATACAGCGCAACGATGTAGATGCGCTGGGTCGCCGTGGCGATTTTCTCCAGCAGGCAACGACGAAACTCGGCGGCGCCGGACAGAATGGTCACGGCCTCGGCGGTCAGCGGAAAGCTGCGCAATTTGGGCAGCAAGGAACGTTTGAAAAGCAACGGCATAGGGCTCGCAATGGGTCGAATCCGAAGAACCCGAGAGCTTACACCATCGCATCCTTCGGGTCTTGTTAGTGCCCGTAAAGAGATCAAAAGATCGCAGCCTTCGGCAGCTCCTACACGGGCCAATGTAGGAGCTGCCGAAGGCTGCGATCTTTTGATTTTAAAAAACCATTGCCAAAGGAGAACAATCGTTCTACTGTTCGCCACATGAACGAAATCACTAGCAACGACACACGCGACATCATTCTGGATGTCACCGAAAAGTTGATCTACAAAAGTGGCATCGCTGCCACCAGCATGGATCTTCTGGTGAAAACCGCAGGCGTCTCCAGAAAAAGCATTTACCGCTACTTTGCCGACAAGGACGCACTGACCGTCGCCGCCCTGCAACGCCGCGACGTGCGCTGGATGCACTGGTACAGAAGCGCTGTCGATCAGGCCGAAACCCCGGCCGATCGCCTGCTCAACCTGTTTACCGTGCTCAAGAGCTGGTTTGCCTCCGAAGGCTTTCGCGGCTGCGCGTTCATCAACACCAGCGGCGAGACCGGTGACCCGCAGGACCCGGTGCGGCTGGTGGCGAAAGAACACAAACAGAAGCTGCTCGACTACGTGTGCGAGCTGTGTACCGAACATGGCGCCGAGGATCCGCAACTGCTGGCCAAACAGCTGCTGATCCTGATTGATGGTGCCATTACCGTAGCGCTTGTGATGGGTGATCACAGTGCCGCCGATAATGCGCAATGCATGGCGCGAAAGTTATTGGACCTGTAACGCCTTAATAAGCCGGACTTGTTGTTCAATTATTAATTAGATCGGGAGACTGATATGTCTACTGCAGCCCAGGTACGTCCGCCATTGCCGCCCTTCAACCGTGAATCAGCCATCGAGAAAGTTCGCCTGGCCGAGGATGGCTGGAACTCCCGCGACCCGGAACGGGTATCGCTGGCTTACACCCTCGACACCAAATGGCGCAACCGCGCCGAATTCGCCAACAGCCGCGAAGAAGCCAAGGCCTTCCTGACCCGTAAATGGGCGAAGGAACTGGATTACCGTTTGATCAAGGAACTCTGGGCTTACTCGGATACCCGTATCGCCGTGCGTTACGCCTATGAATGGCACGATGATTCGGGTAACTGGTTCCGTTCCTACGGCAATGAAAACTGGGAATTCGATGAGCATGGCCTGATGTTCCAGCGCTATGCATGCATCAACGACATGCCGATCAAGGAAAGCGAACGCAAGTTCCACTGGCCGCTGGGCCGTCGCCCGGATGATCACCCAAGCCTGTCTGACCTCGGTCTGTAACAATCGACCCTGTAGGAGCTGCCGAAGGCTGCGATCTTTTGATCTTGATCCTAAAAAACAAAATCAAAAGATCGCAGCCTTCGGCAGCTCCTACAGGGGATTTGTGGTGTTCAGGCGACGGCCGCGGTCTTCTCGGCCTCCAGTTCGCGCACCAGCGGCAACACCCGCCGCCCGAAATATTCGACCTCTTCCTGAAAATGCAGAAACCCCGCCAGCACCAGATCCACACCCACCGCTTTCAGCGCGACAATCCGCTCGGCAATCTGCAACGGCGTACCAATCAGATTGGTCTTGAAACCATCGTTGTACTGCACCAGATCCTCAAACGTTGATTTCGCCCAGTTGCCTTCACCTTCCGGCGATGCACGGCCTGCCTGTTTCGCCGCATCGCCAAAAGCGTTTACCGCTTCCGGATCGGCCTGATCGATGATCTGCGCAAGTACCGCCCGCGCCTCTTCTTCAGTCTCACGGGCGATGACAAAGGCATTCACGCCGATCTTCACCGAATGATTGTTCGCCGCTGCCTTGGCACGAATATCGTCGACCTGCGCCTTGATCCCCTCAACGCTGTTGCCGTTGGTGAAATACCAGTCCGAAACCCGTGCGGCCATGTCCCGCGCGGCACGGGAACTGCCGCCCTGGAAAATTTCCGGACGACCCAATGGTTTCGGTTTCAGGCTGTAATTATCGAAGCGGTAGAAATCGCCGCGAAAGGTGAAGTTGTCCTGGCTCCACACGCCTCGCAGTGAGCGAATGAACTCTTCGGAGCGACGATAACGCTCGTCGTGCTCCAGCCAATGCTCGCCGATGGCCTGGAATTCACCCTTGAACCAGCCACTGACGATATTCACCGCGATGCGGCCGTTGGTGAGTTGGTCGATGGTTGCCAGTTGCTTGGCCGCCAACGCGGGTTGCCATGGGCCGGGCAGGATCGCGGCGATCACTTTGAGTTTGCTGGTGGCCGCGAGCAATGCGTGGCTGAACGCCACGGATTCATGCTGGAACTCCGCACCATACCCGGCGGTGAAGCGGATCTGCGTCAACGCGTATTCGAACCCGGCGGCCTCGGCGAGTTGCGCCAGTTTACGGTTGTAGTCGATGCCCCAATCGGTGCGCTGTTCGATCTTGCTGACCACCAGCCCACCGCTGACGTTCGGCACCCAGTAGGCAAATTTTACGGCTTGCTGACTCATTGGCGTGTCCTCGGGACATTTGCGGAGATGGGAGTGGTAGAGCAGCAAGCGTGCCAGGGCTGGAATGCCCGGCTTTATTGATGTTCGGCGTGAGATTGATGTTTTGTAGAGGGGGATTTGTTGGCAGGTTGTTGTGTGGGCAACAGTTGGTTTACTTGTTGGCTCGACTGTCCTCATCGCTGGCAAGCCAGCTCCCACAAGGATCAGGGTGAACAATGATCTTGGGTACAACGCAAAAACCTGTGGGAGCTGGCTTGCCAGCGATGGCGTCAGATGGGTCGCCGCAACACTTGGAAATGAGTAACATGACCGCCCTCCCCGCAGCTCACGTTCTGCGCCCTGCCGAATAAGCCGATTCCATGCCTTTCGAACTCAGCGTTGACCTCACCACCCTCGCCATTCTGGCCTTTGTCGCTTTCATTGCCGGTTTCATCGATGCCATCGCCGGCGGTGGCGGTCTGTTGACCACGCCTGCCCTGCTGACCGCTGGCCTGCCGCCGCATCTGGTGCTCGGCACGAACAAACTCAGCTCGACGTTCGGTTCGGCCACCGCCAGTTTCACCTTCTACAAACGCAAATTGTTCCACCCGCGACAGTGGATCCACGCCATCGTCGGCACGTTGGTCGGTGCATTGACCGGCGCCGTCGTCGCCCATTACCTGCCAGCAGAATGGCTGAACAAAATGCTCCCGGTGATCGTCTTCGCCTGTGGCTTGTATCTGCTATTCGGCGGCACACCGAAAGCGCCGCTGGACAGCGACGCGCCGATCAAAAAGAAATGGCAATCGAGCCAAGGCTTCAGCCTCGGTTTCTATGACGGCGTGGCCGGCCCCGGCACGGGCGCGTTCTGGACAGTCAGCAGCCTGCTGCTCTACCCGATCGATCTGGTCAAAGCCAGCGGCGTGGCGCGCAGCATGAACTTCGTCAGCAACATTGCGGCGCTGTCGGTGTTCGTGTTTTCCGGGCAGGTGGACTGGGTCATCGGCCTGAGCATGGGCCTGTCGGTGATGGTCGGCGCGTTCTTTGGCGCGCGCACCGCGATCAGCGGCGGCGCCAAGTTCATTCGCCCGGTGTTCATCACCGTGGTGCTGGGTTTGACCGTGCGCCTAGCCTGGCAGCACTGGTTCAGCGTGGCCTAAGCGTCGCGCCACGTAGACGTCGATCAGGTAACGGGCAATCGACTTTGACGCCGGCAACGGCGGCAGGTCGTGCACGTTGAACCACTGAGCGTCTTCGATCTCGTCTTCCTGACAGACAATCTCGCCACCGGCGTACTCGGCATGGAAGCCGAGCATCATCGAATGCGGGAACGGCCAGCACTGGCTGCCCATGTACTGAATGTTCTGCACCTCGATCTGCACTTCTTCGCGCACTTCCCGAATCAGGCAATCCTCAGCCGACTCGCCAGGTTCAGCGAATCCGGCCAGCGTGCTATAGACCCCGGTGACGAAACGCGGTGAGCGCGCCAACAGAATCTCGTCGCCACGGGTGATCAGCACGATCATGCTCGGCGAAATCCGCGGATAACTGCGCAGATCGCACGGCTGGCAATACATCGCCCGCTCGCGCGGGACCTGGGTCATTGCCTGCCCGCAATTGCCGCAGAAACGATGCTCGCGCGCCCACGTACCGATCTGTGCGGCGTAACCGAGGACTTTGTAGATCGTGTGCTCGCCATCGAGCATGAACGCCCGCAGGCCTTTCCAGTTACAACCCGGCACTTCGCTGGCGTTGTGCAGTTCCAGCAAGTACACCGGCTCACCGTCGAGATGGCCAATGCCGTGCTCGGCGAGGATCGACAAGTCCTGACGCTTGAGCCATTCACGTGGGAACAGCGCGCCGTTGTCGTCGAACAAAAAGCCTTCCGGGCTGCGCGCCACGGCCCAGCCGCCGGGTTGATCGGTGTCCAGTACTGCAGTGGTCCAGCGAGATGTCATGGTTTCTCAGTCCAGAAATTCGGGTTTCTGTTTGCTCATATGGGCGGCCATGGCCACGCGTAAGTCGGTGGATTGCAACATGGCGGCGTTCCAGGTGGCAACGTATTCGAGACCGTCGTCGATACGATGGTCGCGCATGTAGCTGATCATTTCCTTGGTACCGGTAACCGCGATCGGCGATTTCGAAGCGATCTCGCGAGCGATGTCCAGCACGCCTTCGAGCAGCGCGTCTTTGTCGCTGTAGACGCGATTGACCAGGCCAATGCTGCGCGCCTCGTCAGCGCCGAACGTGCGACCGGTGTAAGCCAGTTCACGCAGCATGCCGTCACCGATGATCCGTGGCAACCGTTGCAAAGTGCCAACATCGGCGGCCATGCCGATATCGATTTCCTTGATCGAGAATTGGGCGTCTTCAGCGGCGTAACGCATGTCGCAGGCCGCGATCAGGTCAATCGCACCACCGAGGCAATACCCCTGAATAGCGGCAAGCACCGGTTTGCGGCAGTTGTCGACGGCGTTGAACGAGGCTTGCAGGGTGAGGATCTTGCGGCGCAGCAGGCGCGCGTTGCGGCCGACGTCCTTGCCCAGTTCATTGGCGACGCCGGCGAGCATCATCAGATCAATGCCGGAGGAAAAGTGTTTACCGTTGCCACTGAGGACCACCACGCGCACTTCGTCGGTGTCGTCGATCCACTGGAAGATCTCGACGATCTCGCTCCAGAACGCCGCGTTCATCGCGTTGATCTTTTCCGGGCGATTGATCTGCACATGGGCGATGTTGTCGGCCAGTTCGACGCTGAAAGCGGAGTATTGAGTCATGGCAGTGATCCTTTACCGGGCAGAAAATGAGGCCCGAACTATAACAAGGCATCACAGTGGCGGTTCGGCCAAATGCGGGACTGCAGAGCGCGTTCTCTGTAGGAGCTGCCGAAGGCTGCGATCCCGGCCCTTAAAAACAAAATCAAAAGATCGCAGCCTTCGGCAGCTCCTACATAGGTTGTTTGCACACGCCGATTATTTGGCCAAACGCCGTAGCCCAAACAACATCCCGCCCGCGCCCAGCAGCATCACCGCCAGAAATGCCGGATAGGAAATCCACCACGGCGTCCCTGCCGTCATCATGCTGAATTCCGACATGCCGCCAATACTCGCAATCAGGTTCAACGGCAGAAACACCACGTTGATCAACGTCAGCTTGCGCAGCAGGTTGTTCATGCTGTTGTTCATCAGGTTGCCACGCGCATCGATCAGCCCGGAAAACACCGTCGAGTAGATTTCCGCCTGCTTGTAGCACTGGTTGTTCTCGATGATCAGGTCGTCGATCAGGCCAAGCGCTTCACTGCCGAAATGCTGCTTCTCGGCATGGTTGCGCAGGCGCGTGAGGACCGCGCCGTTGCTGTGCAACGCGTTGATGTAATAGATCAGGCTTTCGCTGAGGTTGAACATCTGCACCAGATGCTGGTTTTGCATCGAGGCGTTGAATTTCTGCTGCAGTTCGCGGGCGACCAGTTTGATCACCTTCAAGTGCCCGAGGTAGTGATGGATGTTGTTGAACAGCAAGTCGAGCAATACATCCAGCGGCGTGTTCAACGGTTGGCGGGTGCCGAGGCCGTGCAGCGGCGTGTCGTCGGTGGCGATCACCAGCAGTTGCCCGGGCGCAAACAGCAATCCGCAGGACGACACTTCAAACGCCAGGCTGCCACCACCCGAATAGTTTTCCGGGCGTTTCCAGATCAGGAACAAATGGTCGGGATGGAACTCGATGCGCGACACCTCGTCCGGGTCCAGCGCTGACGCCAGTGCATGCTCATCGACCTTGAAATGACTGTGCAGCAAGTCGCGTTCGGCAGCATCGGGATTGCTGAACAGCATCACCTCGGCATCCAGTCGCTCGACCCGCTGCAGGGCGCCGTGGCTCAGTGCAAAGCTGTTGATCATCGGCGCCTCACCACGCCTGACCGCGACGCTTCAGCTCCAGGCGGCGCACGAACTCCTCCAGTACCAGTGCGTACAGATCGTCGTGCAAATAGGCGTCTTCGATGCCGGCGTCGAGGTTGGGGTTGTCGTTGACTTCGATCACCACCACCTTGTCGCCGGCCTGTTTCAGATCGACGCCGTAGAGGCCGTCGCCGATGAGGTTAGCGGTCTTCACCGCGAGTTCCACCACCGCCCGCGGCGCCTCGTGGATCGCCATGGTCCGGCATTCGCCGTTGACGTCCTGACCCTTGGCTTTGTGATTGTAGATTTGCCAGTGGCCCTTGGACATAAAGTACTGGCAGGCGAAGATCGGTTTGCGATTGAGCACGCCAATGCGCCAGTCGTATTCGGTGTAGAAAAACTCCTGCGCCAGCAGCAACACCGAGTGTTCGAACAGTTCGGCGGTCGCCTCAAGCAAAGCCTGCTGGCTTTCGACCTTGATCACGCCACGGGAAAAACAGCCGTCGGGGATTTTCAATACCAGCGGAAAGCCGAGGCGCTCGCCCACACGCTCGAAGTCTTCGGGTCGCTCCTTGTAGAGGATTTCGGTGGCGGGCATGCCCAGTTGATGGCTGTTGAGCAAGTCAGTCAGGTAGACCTTGTTGGTGCAGCGCAGAATCGACGTCGGATCATCCATCACCACCAATCCTTCACTTTCGGCCTTCTTGGCGAAGCGATAAGTGTGGTTGTCAACGCTGGTGGTCTCGCGGATCAGCAAGCCGTCGTACTCGGCCAGACGCGCGTAATCCTTGCGCTCAATCAACTCGACGTCGATGCCCATGCCTTTGCCGACCCGGACGAAATTCGCCAGTGCCTTGGCGTTGGATGGCGGCAACGCCTCCTGCGGATCGTGCAATATCGCCAGGTCGTAGCGTGCCACTTGCGGCGAGCGCGGCACCCGCCAGACTTTACGGCTGAACCCGTCCAGCGCGTTGGCGAACTGATCTTCCTGATCATCGCGCAACTTGTGCAGAGCACCGGATTTTATGCCTTCAATGTGCCAGCCGTTAGTTCGGCGGAACTCAACTAACAGAATCGGGCAGGGAAACACTTCAAACAATTGCCGCGCCAGATCCTGCAAGGGTTCGATATGTGTCCGGCCGAAATACAGGGTCAGGGTAAACCCTTCGGTATCACTGTAGAGATGATGACTGAGGGCTTTCTCGAGCGTTTTATCGAGATCATCCAGCGCCAGGCCATACAGTGATTTTTTCGTCAGTTCGCTGATGGTGCGCACAGAGGGAATCACCTTGTGCCCCCGCGCTTCGGCCAGCAGCGAGCAGTAATAGCCATGACCGAGATACTTGTAGCTGCGGCACAGATTGATCACCTGCACACGCTTGCCCGGCTCGCTGTCACAGCTGTGCTCGAGGTATTCCTGCGCCGTTAGGATGTCTTCACTGGGGAAGTATGAAGCCCAGTCTTCCTTGCGCTCGACAATAATCAACACTTGGCTGGATGCCTTAATCGCCGAACTTAAATAAGTTGCCGCCGGCAAACTTTGCTCGGATACTTCGCGCCAATGACCCTGTACCGCTGACATAGAGATTGATCCGTTGGAGAACAAGACCTTTTCTATTAAGCACGAAGTTTTTTGAAAGTCTCGTTTCGTTACGCAACTTTTACGGTGGTCATATGAAGGCTGTTTTTCGTTTGGCGGTAGTTGAAGACTTGCCGGCGCTGCTGGCACTGGAAATGCAATGTTTCACCACAGACCGGCTCACCAGTCGCAGCTTTCAGTGGATGATCACCCGTGCTCACGGGCAGTTGCTGGTGGCGGAGTGCGACGGTCAATTATTGGGTTATGCGTTGGTGTTGTTTCATCGCGGCACTTCGCTCGCCCGGCTGTATTCGATTGCACTGGCCGTTGAAGCGCGAGGGACCGGTCTGAGCAAGCAACTGCTGCAACGCATCGAAGCGATGGCGCTGGAGCACGATTGTGCGTACTTGCGCCTGGAGGTGCGCATCGACAACCCTGCGGCCATCGCCCTGTATGAACGCAATGGCTACCGGCGCTTTGCGCTGATCCATGATTACTACGAAGACCACGCCGACGCGCTGCGCTTGGAGAAACGCATTCTCCAGCACCGCGACTCGCGCAGCATCAAGGTGCCTTACTTCCCGCAAACCACCGATTTCACCTGTGGCCCGGCGTGCCTGTTGATGGCCATGGGTGCACTGCAATCGGAACGTTTATTGGAGCGGCGCGAAGAGTTGCAGATCTGGCGGGAAGCGACCACGGTGTTCATGACCTCCGGCCACGGCGGGTGCAGCCCTCAGGGGTTGGCATTGGCGGCGTGGCGTCGAGGCTACAAGGTAGGTTTGCAACTAAGCCTTGCCGGGCCATTGTTTCTCGACGGTGTGCGGGATGCGCATAAAAAAGACGTCATGCGCCTGGTACACGAAGAGTTCACGGCGCAATTGCAGGAGACCGATGTCGAGTGTGTGATCGGTGCGTCGCTGGATTTGCCGCGTTTGCTGGATGCCGGAGGGCAGCCACTGGTGTTGATCAGCAGCTATCGACTGACGCGCTCCAAATCGCCGCACTGGGTGGTCGTGACCGATTGTGACGAAGATTTCGTTTACCTGCATGATCCGGATGTCGATCATAGCCAGCATCGACAACCCATGGATTGCCAGCATGTGCCGGTGAGTCATGGCGAGTTCGAGAAAATGTGCCGGTTTGGCCGGGGTAAATTGCGTGCGGCGGTGGTGTTGTATTCTCGCGAAACGTAAGCCTCCACATGTAGGAGCTGCCGAAGGCTGCGATCTTTTGATTTTGTTGTGAAGATCAAGATCAAAAAAATCGCAGCCTGCGGCAGCTCCTACAGGGGCCTACCCGTCAAGGTGTCGGCTTCAGGCCAACTTTGTACAGCGAACCCTTCTCTTCATCGGTCAGCACATACAAATAACCATCCGGCCCTTGCCGCACATCACGAATCCGCTGCTTGAGTTCGCCGAGCAAACGCTCCTCATGCACGACCTTGTCGCCATCGAACTGCAGGCGGATCAGTTCCTGAGTCACCAGTGCGCCGATAAACGCATTGTGTTGCCACGGTTTAAAACGATCGGCATCGTAAAACGTCATGCCGGTAACGCCCGGCGATTTCTCCCACACATGATGCGGCGCGACGGTGCCTTCGGCTGTTTTGCCCTGGGCTTCCGGAATCGGCTGCATCGAGTAATTGATGCCGTGGGTCGCCAGTGGCCAGCCATAGTTCTTGCCGCGCTCGATGATGTTCACTTCGTCGCCACCGCGCGGGCCGTGCTCGTTCTCCCATACCGTGCCAGTCCATGGATTGAGCGCCGCGCCCTGCGGATTGCGCACGCCGTAGGCCCAGATTTCCGGGCGAACGCCGGACTGGCCGACAAAGGGGTTGTCGTCCGGCACCTTGCCGTCGGGGTAGATGCGCACGACCTTGCCTTGCAGCTTGTCGAGATCCTGCGCAGTCGGCCGGTCGTTGTTCTCGCCCAAGGTAATGAACAGATAACCGTCGCGATCAAACACCAGCCGCGAGCCAAAGTGATTGCCGACCGAAAGCTTCGGCTCCTGGCGAAAGATCACTTTGAAGTCCTTCAACGTCTTCAGGTCATCCGCAAGCCGCCCGCGCCCTACGGCGGTGCCAGCCTTGTCGCCGGCTCCGCCGCCTTCGGCATAGGACAGATAGACCAGACGATCCTGTTTGAAGTCCGGCGACAGCGCGACATCCAGCAACCCGCCCTGCCCCTTGGCCCAGACCTGCGGTACACCGGAGATTGGTGCTGACAGCGTGCCGTCTGCCGCCACCACGCGCAGATTGCCCGGACGCTCAGTGACCAGCATGCCTTGGCGATCCGGCAGAAACGCCAGCGCCCATGGATGCTCAAGGCCTGCGGTGATGGTCGTGACTTCGAGGGTGCCCTGTTCGCTTTGCAGCTCTTTGGGCGCGGCGGCAAAGGCCGGAGCACTGATCAGCGCACCGGCACACAGTGTGGCTAGAAGGGTTTTACGCAACATGCACGATTCCTTTTTTCGTTTGAAGGGCCGACAGAACTTCAGTCCTGGCGCTCAACGATTGCTGTCTCCGCCGCGCGAAGGTGGGTTGGGAATGAACGTGGGGGGAGTGCTCGGCACCGAACGGATCGGCTGGCCGTTGCCAATGCCCCGGTTCTCGACCGTAGGCTGGCGCGGCGTTGGTACGGTGTTCGGCCCCCGAATGGGGGGAGCGCTGGGCTGAGTGCCCTGCATGCTGTTCGGATTGGCCCGGCGGATCGGGCTGTTGTAGGGGTTATTGCTGTTACCAGTGGGGCTTTGCGCCAACAGCACGTCGGCATGAACCAGCCCACCACTGAGGGCAAGGACGACGATGCCAAGCAGAATTCGGTTCATGACGCTGCCTCTCGATGGGCGTGGGATAGAGCCTTCGAGTCCACGCTACGCCGAGGGTTCGGATTTGTTAACCCGTCAGGCTTAAACAACATGTAACACGGCTTGACCAAGTGGCTGGTAACCCGCGCATCCCGGGGAAACTTTCAGTCGTGGCCGCAGGTCATCCGATCATCACTCGGAGAACTCACCATGGCTCGGGCAATCTGGAAAGGCGCAATCAGTTTTGGACTGGTGCACATCCCTGTCGCACTGGTCTCGGCGACCTCGTCACAGGGCGTGGATTTCGATTGGCTCGACAGCCGCAGCATGGATCCCGTTGGTTATAAACGGGTAAACAAGGTCACCGGCAAAGAAGTTACCAAGGAACACATTGTCAAAGGCGTGGCCTACGAAAAAGGCCGATATGTGGTGCTCAGCGAAGAAGAGATCCGCTCGGCACACCCTGTTTCAACGCAGACCATCGACATATTCTCGTTTGTCGACGCCGATCAGATCCCCCTGCAAAACATCGACACGCCCTACTATCTGGCGCCGGACAAACGCGGTGGCAAGGTCTACGCGTTACTGCGTGAAACCCTGAGCAAAACCAACAAGGTCGCCCTCGCCCGCGTTGTCTTGCATACGCGCCAATACCTCGCAGCGTTAATGCCGCTGGAATCGGCGCTGGTGTTGGTGAAGTTGCGCTGGCCGCAGGAGGTACGTGGTCTCGAAGAGCTGGAACTAGGCAGCGAAGTGACCAAGCCGCAGTTAGCCAAGGGTGAGCTGGACATGGCCAAACGGCTGGTGCAGGACATGAGCGCAGACTGGAAGCCCGAGGATTACAAGGATGAGTTCGAAGACAAGATCATGGCGCTAGTCGAGAAAAAGGCCCATGAAGGCAAGATCGAGGATGTTGAGACGGTGGGCGGCGAGGAAGAGCGTAAAACCGCTGATGTGATCGACTTGACCGAGCTGCTCAAACGCAGTCTGGGCGGGAAAGCGGTGGCGAAGCCGAAAGCGAAAGCAGAGAAAACGGCGAAATCTGCGCCGGCGAAGAAGACCAAGAAGGCTTCCTGATAGTGATTGGTTGCCCTTGAGACCGTCATCGCGAGCAGGCTCACTCCTACAGGGGAACGCATTTCAAATGTAGGAGTGAGCCTGCTCGCGATGGCGTCAGCAGCGTTTACCTTGAATTCAGATCATAATGAAGATCGCCAGCAAACCACCGAAGATCGCCCACTTTTCCATGTAGTAGCGCTTGCGATTGCGCTTTTTCAGCTCTTTGCCACGCAGACGAATCTTGTAGATCCGGGTAAACAAGCGGTTGATCCCGCCCGTGCGGTCACTGGCATCATTCGGTGCGCCCGCCGCCGACATCACCGTGCGGCTGAACCAGGCGTTGAAGGCGGCGGCCCAGCGGTACTTCAGCGGCCGTTCAATATCGCAGAACAGGATGATACGGTTCTTGTCGGTGGTGTTTTCGGCGTAATGAATAAACGTCTCGTCGAACATCACCGCTTCACCATCGCGCCAATGGTAATTTTCACCGTCGACGTTGATGTAGCAGCCGGCATCGTTCGGCGTGTCCAGGCCCAGGTGATAGCGATAGGAACCGGCATACGGGTCACGGTGACGCACCAGTTTCGAACCCGGGGGCAACTCGGCAAACATCGCGGCCTTGATCGAACCAATGCTCTGCACCAGTTCGGTGGTGCGCGGGCACAGCTTCATGGCCGACGGATGGCTCTCGCCGTACCACTTCAGGTAGAAACGCTTCCAGCCGCTTTTGAAGAACGAGTTGAACCCGACGTCGTCGTACTGGTTGGAGCGCTTGATCTCGCCGGCACGCAGCAGGTTCTGCCCCTCTTCACGGATTTCTTCCCAGTGCGCCTGCAACGGGCTCAAGTCAGGAAACTCGCTAGGGTCCAGGTACGGCTTGTTCGGTTTTTTCGAAAACAGATAAAGGAAGCAGTTGATCGGCGCGAGAAACGTCGAATGGTCGCTCAGTTGTCGACCGAGTTTGTGTCGCACACGCCCACGCAGGTGAACGTACGCAATGGAAATGACATAAATAGCAGCAATGATGAGTTTCACGGAAATCGTCACACGTCAAAAGTGAACAAACTGCGCGCCTGG
Source organism: Pseudomonas sp. Mb7 (assembly GCF_054790525.1). Classification (NCBI taxonomy): domain Bacteria; kingdom Pseudomonadati; phylum Pseudomonadota; class Gammaproteobacteria; order Pseudomonadales; family Pseudomonadaceae; genus Pseudomonas; species Pseudomonas sp. Mb7. The sequence goes on along the minus strand of NZ_CP186501.1, from coordinate 2,400,195 downwards.
CGGCCTTAGGCCCAGCGTCTTATGCAGTGGTCTGAATACACATGGCACGTCCTTGGCCCGCGCCGTAACCGGACGCTCGGTGAAAGGTGGCATTTTAGCCACAGTTTGTAACTGAGGGTGAGCCTTCATCTGTGAAAATCTGTCCTGCGATTGCGCCAAATGCTGTCCCGGCGTCCTTGGCAGCGCTTTCACAACAGCAGTCCCGCCGCTTTTTCAGACGCCTCCCCTTTGCATCATCCTCTAGAGGGCTACGGAAGATCAGCGGTAAAAGGCTTCAGATGCGCTATACGACAACTGCGATACCCAGGTACTTTTTAACAGCAAGATCGCTGCGAATCTCGACGACGTTATATACAAGCTCTGGCATCCCCGAAGCCCAACTCGGACACTCAGATTTGAAATATTTGACGAAGGTATCTTTTCTCACGCCAAATCCTTCGCCAAATGTTTCGTTGGCAAACGAGTGCGCGCCAAAATCAACGGCACCGCCCCCTAAGCGGCCGATCATATGAGTGACTTCTTTCTCAATATCGTTGTAGACAGTCTGAGTGCTCGCTTCCGCAACTGCTTTTTGACACGCCGTGTCAATCGCCTCTTTTATTTGCCTATAACGGTCAGCATAGAAAGAAGCACGCGTCGACTCACGATCGACGCTTTCATCACCCACCTCAACTGCCAAAAAGCCCTCTTTAACAAGATCATCAAACTCCCTGTAATCATCATTTTTGATTAGCTTTCCCCACTCATCGAGTCTAGTTAGGACAGGCTCAAAAGAAATGGCTACAGTTTTACCTAAAACCAATAATTTGCTACGAGTGTCCTCACAGATCCACTCCGGTTCCCCTTGAAAAACCGTATTGATTTTTGCCCACTGTTCTTTCTCGTACGCGAATGGCCTGCCAACAGCCCCCTCCTCATCAACCCTCATATAACCGATCAGCGTGTTGAGCTTCGGCTTGATAACTGTTTCAAATGCAAACTCCGCATGCTGCTTCAACTCTTCACGATCGCCAGGCCCTGCCAACGTCGCCAAAATATTGGCTGGAGAATCCTTCACCCAGACACTGGCCATTTCCTTGACCATCGATGAGTAATCCATGTTCTCCGGTACCGGATTTCCGTTGCGTCGTGGATAGACTAGAGAAGGAATAGCCAGTGTATTCACCAAGGCTTTGTTGATGTGAATGACTGCCGCTTGCTTGCCGTTGTGCAAATTTTCCAGGGTACGGTAAGTATCACCGATGAACGATTTTTCACATTCGTTCCAGTCTTTTTCTTCGGCAAACCATTCTCTCGACGCCGTAATCAAATCCGCACTTTCAATGGCGCTCATGGAAATATTCATTTGAGAATAGACATTATCGCCTTTAGCCTTATCAGAAGTGGGCTCGCAGACCTCAAGAATGCGCTGGGTTTTCTTTGACCATTTATCTCCGATGCCTTCCTGCTCAACAAGGCAAAGCAATTTATCAAGGCTGTGCTTATCGTTTACTGCAACCCTTTTAATGCTCAGCATCGCATCTTTCATACAGGCGAAGACCGCAGCGATTTCCTCCTTGTTATGTTTACCTTCGATTCTAGGGATCAAAAACGGCGGCATGCCTATTTCGATAATTTGCCCAGAATCGCTTTCCAGCTCGAAACAAATACCAAACAAAGCCGATAACGCCCCGGAACTCCCCAGCGCAACGTGCGAATCCAGGGCAAATATTGAGTGTCCGGTAAACTCAAACTCGAATCCCACACTCGAGTGTTCGGTCATCACACTTCGAAAACAATGGCCAATGAACGAATTCTGATAGGCGCGCTGACTCTCAATGTATTTTTTAGCAGTCTTGCACTCTGCCATGGTTTTGTAGGGTTCCACAGGAACAGAAACCATGACCGGCATAGACAACGATGACTCGACAACGGAAGAACTGGCGCTTGCGCTATCCTTGGGGCATACCGTTTTCACTCCGACACTTTCGCCCGACTGGTCTTCGGCATGAGCCTTTTTAATGTCGGCGACACTCACACATTTTTTGCATTCCATCGCATTGCTGCTCCATAGACGCGAGTAACTATTTTTAACGAACCGACATCAGCGAGTTCAACAGGATCCCCATCCGTTGATGCGGCGGAATATTTACATCCATCAAAACCTGACTTATCGCTGACCGCTGCATGAATTCGCAGCCCATGCAAAGCGTCAGCTTTATGTAGGCCACGATGTCTCGCGATTCTTCCAGGCCATAGGATTGGGCCCTGTCTATATAGGTAATCAATCGCTGCCTGAATGCGTCGTCGCTGACCCCAGCGACCGCGTCCGGGTAAGCCGCTTTCATTTCAGGCAGAATTTTTTCGGCGAACTTAACCGTCGAATCAGTTTGAAATGCATGCAGCTGTTCATGCCGAATCATGAGCATCGGTTCAAGTCCAGATGGTCGGGGCGTTTTGAAGTCGCTGGCGAGCGAATGATTGCTTTCATTACCGAAGCTCGCGCAAGTCATGGCACCGTGCCACAACCCCGTAAAAATAGCAGCACTTTCGCCCATAGCCAGAAGGCGACCACCGAAACCGGCGCTGCGTAGAAGCCCTGTTCGCGCTAGACGTTCGTTATCGCCCGTCATACAACTGCCGTCCTACTTATGCGACAATGCGCGCAATGTCCAAACACAGACCCCGTATTCGTCGTTCAGCAGCGTGGCCACACCGGTCAATGCTGCTGGCGACGTATGCGCGTTGACTTAACTCAAGCTCAGACTGGGTGGAGCTGGACAAGCTCCGGATTGGTATCGAAGCGGTATCAGACACACAAAACACCAGCTCTAACCCATTGATAGGTAAGGTAATTGATCTCCACAGCTAACATCACGATGCAGTTCGGCGCCAAGCCGCTCTTCGAAAACGTTTCGGTCAAATTCGGTGCTGGCAATCGCTACGGCCTGATCGGCGCCAACGGTTGCGGCAAGTCGACCTTCATGAAAATCCTCGGCGGCGACCTCGACCCGTCCGGCGGTCAGGTCATGCTCGAGCCGAACGTGCGTCTGGGTAAATTGCGCCAGGACCAGTTCGCCTACGAAGAATTCACCGTGATCGACACCGTGATCATGGGTCACGAAGAGCTGTGGAAGGTCAAGGCCGAGCGCGACCGCATCTACTCGCTGGCGGAAATGTCGGAAGAAGACGGCATGGCCGTGGCCGAGCTGGAAACCGAATTCGCCGAGATGGACGGCTACACCGCCGAATCCCGCGCTGGTGAACTGTTGCTGGGCCTGGGCATCGGCATCGAGCAGCACTTCGGCCCGATGAGCGAAGTCTCGCCAGGCTGGAAACTGCGTGTATTGCTGGCGCAGGCGCTGTTCTCCGATCCGGAAGTGCTGTTGCTCGACGAACCGACCAACCACCTGGACATCAACACCATTCGCTGGCTGGAAAACGTGCTGACCCAGCGCAACAGCCTGATGATCATCATCTCTCACGACCGTCACTTCCTGAACAGCGTGTGCACGCACATGGCTGACCTGGATTACGGCGAGCTGCGTCTGTTCCCGGGCAACTACGACGAGTACATGACCGTGGCGACCCAGTCCCGCGAACAACTGCTGTCGGACAACGCCAAGAAGAAAGCGCAGATTTCCGAGTTGCAATCGTTCGTCAGCCGCTTCTCGGCCAACGCCTCGAAAGCCAAGCAGGCTACTTCCCGCGCCAAGGCGATCGACAAGATCCAGCTGGCCGAGGTCAAGCCTTCGAGCCGCGTGAGCCCGTTCATTCGCTTCGATCAGAACAAGAAGCTGCACCGCCAGGCGGTCATCGTCGAAAAAATGGCCAAAGGCTTCGACGGCAAACCACTGTTCAAAGACTTCAGCTTCCAGGTTGAAGCCGGCGAGCGCGTGGCGATCATCGGCCCGAACGGTATCGGCAAAACCACCCTGCTGCGCACTCTGGTCAACGAACTGACCCCGGACGCCGGCAGCATCAAGTGGACCGACGCGGCAGAACTGGGCTACTACGCTCAGGATCACGCGCACGATTTCGAAGACGACGTCACCCTGTTCGACTGGATGGGTCAGTGGACTCAGGGCGAGCAGATGATTCGCGGTACTTTGGGGCGCATGCTGTTCTCCAACGACGAAATCCTCAAGTCGGTCAAGGTCATCTCCGGTGGTGAGCAAGGTCGCATGCTGTTCGGCAAGCTGATCCTGCAAAAGCCGAACGTGCTGATCATGGACGAACCAACCAACCACTTGGACATGGAATCGATCGAGGCGCTGAACCTGGCGCTGGAAAACTACCCGGGCACGCTGATCTTCGTCAGCCACGACCGTGAGTTCGTATCGTCCCTGGCCACGCGCATCATCGAGCTGAGCCCGAATGGCGTGACCGACTTCAGCGGCACTTACGATGACTACCTGCGTAGTCAGGGTGTGGTGTTCTAAAAAGCAGCTGAAAACTGAAAAGCCCTGTCCATGTGACGGGGCTTTTTGCATTCAGCGCGCTGATCGTTCCCACACTCTGCGTGGGAATGCATCCCGTGACGCTCCGCGTCACACGAGCGGGACGCGGAGCGTCCGTGGCGGCGTTACCACGCAGAGCGTGGGAACGATCAATCTGGAAAGATAGTTAGCCTGCTTTCTTTTATCTCAAGCCCAAGCCATGATGCGAACTCTCCCACCGCCGCCCGCGAACGAGTCCTCATGTCTGCGCAGCAACTGCCACCGCAAAGCTCCATGGCGATCACCCTGCAGATCGTTTCCATCGTGTTCTACACCTTTATTGCGTTCCTCTGCATCGGCCTGCCGATCGCGGTGTTGCCCGGTTATGTGCATGAGCAGCTGGGTTTCAGCGCGGTCATCGCCGGGCTGGTGATTGGCTCGCAATACCTGGCCACCCTGCTCAGCCGGCCAATGGCCGGGCGCATGTCGGACACGGTCGGCACGAAACGGGCGATCATTTATGGCTTGTGGGGAATTGTCCTCAGTGGCTTGCTGACGCTGCTCTCCACCCTGCTGCAGACTTGGCCGCTGACAAGCCTGATCATTCTGATCATCGGCCGCTTGCTGCTCGGCATCGCGCAGGGCTTGATCGGTGTCGGTACGATCAGTTGGTGCATGGGCCAGGTCGGCGTTGAACACACGGCAAAATCCATCGGCTGGAACGGCATTGCCTCCTATGGGGCGATTGCCATTGGTGCGCCCTTAGGCGTGGTGATGGTCGCTGATTACGGTTTCACCAGCCTCGGCATCGCGCTGGCCGTACTGGCGGCCGGTGCACTGCTGCTGATCCGCAACAAACCGTCGGTGCCGGTGATCCGTGGCGAACGCCTGCCGTTTTGGGCGGTGTTCGGGCGAATCGCCCCGTATGGCGCCAGTCTGACCCTGGCCTCGATCGGTTACGGCACCCTGACCACTTTCATCACGCTGTATTACCTCAACCGTGGCTGGTCCGGCGCGGCGTACTGTCTGACGGTGTTTGGCGTGTGCTTCATCCTGTCACGGCTGATGTTTATTTCAGCGATCAGTCGTTTCGGCGGTTTCAGCTCAGCCATTGCCTGCATGAGCATCGAAACCGTGGGGCTGGTGCTGTTGTGGTTGGCACCGTCCACCGCGTTTGCCCTGATCGGCGCAGGACTCGCGGGGTTTGGCCTGTCGCTGGTGTACCCGGCGCTGGGTGTCGAGGCGATCAAACAGGTGCCCAGCTCCAGTCGTGGTTCCGGGTTGGGGGCTTATGCAGTGTTCTTCGATCTGGCACTGGCGATTGCCGGGCCGTTGATGGGCGCGGTGGCTTTGAATCTGGGGTATTCGTGGATTTTCTTCAGTGCGGCGCTGTTGTCGGTGATCGGATTGGGGCTGACCCTACTGCTGCAGCGCCGGGCGATGTCCTGAAGTTCGCCGCGATCCCCTGTAGGTGTGAGCCTGCTCGCGATAGCGGTGTGTCAGTCACCTAATATGTTGAATGGTATGACGCTATCGCGAGCAGGCTCGCTCCCACAAGGGTTCTGCACCTGACTATTGATCCGCGGTTTGCATGCCGGCCCGGGTCGGTTTACCCAAGGTGTGCGAGAAGAATCGCCCGGCCTCCGAGATCAGGTTGCGATGGATATCTTCGCGATCCACACCATCAGCATCGGTGCACAGCGCCGGCATCGCGCGAATCTGCTCTTCGTTACACGGCGCCATAAATACGAAGTGCCCAGCCCCTGCGAGTAATTTGAAATCCGGTGCCGTCGGCAGTTTGCGCGCCAGCGCGGCCGCATTCTTGTCGAAGGCCACCAGTTTGTCACCATCACCGCTGTAGAGCAGCACCGGCACATGCACATCGGCCAGGGTGTGACGGCCAAACTTCAGGCTCAGCGGCGCCATCAGCAACAGCGCATGAACGCGCGGATCGGCCACCGGTTGCAGATCATCCCGATCAACGATCAACTCACCTTGCGTATTACAGGCATCACGATCGTCCGGGCGCTCTTGGCAATACCGACGCAGGCGATCGAGATCCGGTTGCGCCCCGGACAGGATCAACGCGGTCTCGCCGCCTGCGGAATAACCGATCACCCCGACTTGATCGGCGTTGACGTACGGCGCAAGCATGCGATCGCCCAAGGTCGCGGTGATGGCTTCGGAAATCTGGATCGGCCGCCCGTAGAGGTTGCTCAGGGTGCCGAGTCGGCTGTGGTCTTTGGAATTGTCGCCGGGGTGAATCACCGCCACCACCACAAAGCCTTTGCGCGCCAGCGAGGTCGCCAGGTCGTGCAACGCCAGCGGCGTGCCGGTGTTGCCGTGGGACAGCATCAGCATCGGAAAGCGGCCGATGGCGACTTTGGTGTCTTCGCCGGCTTCGACCGAATAGCCCTCAAGCAGACTCAGGTGTTCACGATCGCTGGAGGGATAAAAGGCGATGGCGCGCATCGGTTGCAGGTCGAGCGGATCGAGGAAGGTCATCTCGTGATAACCGACGCTCCAGACCGGGTGTCGCCCAGGCGCGGCATGCACTGTGTTAAGGCTGCCGAGCAGGCAAATCAGTAACGTTGCACAAAGACGCATCATGGGATGCCCCACCCTGTTGTTACTCAATCGAAAGTTCCGTTGCGTTGCGGGCCTGAAACCCCGGGGATTCGGTGTTCCGGTACGACAATGCACTCAGACGCTGATTGTGTGACTGCATAACCCGGGCCAGATTATGTAACAGTCAGAAACAAAAAACTCCGTATTCGCCCCTTGCGGAACCAGAATACAGAGTTTTTTGGGTGTTACCTGAACATCAGCTGTTCTTTACGCAAGCCTTACGCGGCGGCGAACAGTTGCTCGCTGATCTTCGCTTGTGCAGCGGTCATGGCGTTGTTACGCACTTCGTCGCCATACGCCAGGCCTTCGGCGCGGACGATTTCGATGTCGGTGATGCCGAGGAAGCCCAATACCAGCTTCAGATATTCTTCGTGAGCGATGCCGCTGGCCTGACCGGCATGAATGCCGCCGGAAGTCGATACGATCACCACTTTCTTGCCACCGCACAGACCTTCAGGGCCGGCTTCGGTGTAACGGAAGGTTTGACCGGCGACTGCAACGCGGTCGATCCACGCCTTGAGTTGGGTCGGTACGGTGAAGTTGTACATCGGAGCCGCGATCACAACCGCGTCGGCGGCGATGAACTCGGCCAGGGTCGAAGCACTCAGTTCGGCTTCGTGCTGTTGTGCGGCGTTACGCAGCTCAGCGGTGGTGCCAGCGGCGACCAGGGTGGTCGACGAGAAGTGGCTGATGGCGTCGGCGGCCAGGTCGCGGTAGGTCACCACGGCGCTTGGCTCGGCAACTTGCCAGGCTTTGACGACTTCGCTGCTCAACTGACGGGAAGCCGAGTTGTCGCCCAGAATGCTCGAATCGATATGCAGCAGTTTCATGTGGAATCTCCTGGAAGGAATCGCCGGTGGCGACGGAATGGAGACAATCCTACGCAAGAAACCAATGGATGATTAGCCGCCTGAAATGCGATAGTTTGTCCCACTGATAGAACAGTCGGATGTCCCTGATGCAAGACCTCAACGATCTCTACTATTTCGCCAAAGTCGTCGAGGCCGGCGGTTTTGCTGCGGCTGGGCGATTGCTCGGGATTCCCAAATCACGGTTATCGCGGCGCATTGCCGAACTGGAAGAACGCCTTGGCGCGCGTTTGCTGCAACGCACCACCCGACAACTCAATCTCACCGCGGTTGGCGAACGTTACTTGCGCCACTGTCAGGCGATGCTTCTCGAAGCAGAAATGGCCGATGAGGCGGTGGCGAGCATGTCCAGCGAGCCGCGCGGGCGACTGCGCGTTTCCTGCCCTACAGGTCTGGCCCGGGAAATGTTGCCGTGGGTGATCAGCGATTTCCTCGGCAAATTCCCCCAGGTGCAACTGGAAGTCGTACTGCTCAATCGCCGGGTCGATCTGGTCGGTGAAGGCTTTGATGTCGCGTTGCGCGTGCGTGAGCATGGTGACGAGGATCCGCTGCTGGTGACCCGACGCCTGCGTCAGGCGCAGATGGTCGTGGTGGCCAGCCCGGCGTTTTTACAGGGCAAGTCGATCAACCATCCGCAAGACCTGAAGCATCTGCCCGTACTGGGTGCGCTGGAGGCCGATCGTATGGTGCATGTGCGCCTGCTCGATCAGCAGGGCCACAGTTTCGAACTGAACATGGAGGCTCGCCTGGGCATCGATGATTTTGTCGTGCGCAAGGCCTGCGTCCTTGCCGGTCAGGGTTTTACTCTGTTGCCGATGATGTATTGCGAAGCGGAGCTGGAAAACGGCACGCTGGTGCAGATGCTGCCAGAGTGGTCGCTGCCCGGCGGCTGGCTGCAAGCGGTGTATCCGCATCGGCGCGGGGTGATGCCGGCGGTGCGCGCGTGGATCGATCATCTGGTCGAGTCGTTCAATGCCTGTGGGGAGCGGTTGTTATGAGCAAGGGAAAGATGAGCGAAGCCGACGTGGCCGCGTTCTGCCTGGCATTGCCGGGCGCTCGGGAAGATTACAAATGGGGCGGCGTGCGAGTGTTTTCGATTGCCGGCAACAAGATGTTTGCCTTGCAGGGGCTGCGTGGGGATTCCCTGGCGTTCAAGGTCGACAAGGATTTGTTTCTTGGCCATTGCGACCGCCCGGGCATTCACCCGGCGCCGTATCTGGCGCGGGCGCAGTGGATCATCATGCATCCGCCCTACCCGCTAGGTGCCGAGGAATTGTGCGGGTTGTTGCAGCGCTCGCATCAGTTGGTGGTGAGCAAGTTGCCGAAGAAAACCCAAATCGGTTTGTTGCTGTAAACCCGATCCCTGTAGGAGTGAGCCTGCTCGCGATAGCGGAGTGTCAGTTGGAATTTCTTTGGCTGACACTCCGCTATCGCGAGCAGGCTCACTCCTACATTGTATTCAGAACAGCGCCAGCAGGTTCGAGCCAAGAAACAACTGATCGATCCAGAACACCTGGTGCAGCAGCACAATCACCCAGAATAGAATCTGAAACGACACCTTGCGCGTCTTGTGCCGGAACACCTGCTGGGCGATCAATGCGCCCGGCCAGCCGCCCGCCAGTTCCAGAGCATGGAGGATATTCTCCGGTGTGCGCCAGGCATCGGCGCGCGCCTTGCGCTTGTCTGCCCAGTACATGAAGAACGCCAACACACTCACAACACCGTAAGCCGTCAGCGGCACCAACGAAATCCCGCGCAACCACATCGACACCGAGCCGAACAGCGGCAACGCGCAGACGATCAGCAGAACCAGCAGTTTCAGCTTCAGATGCTGGATGTTGTTGCCGCCCGAAGGTCGCCCTTCGGGCCGGCGTGCGCGGGAATCACTCATGGCTTGGCCGCCGCCCAATCAATCCAGCCAAACTGCCACGTCGCCAGAATGACTAGACCAAATACGATCCGATACCAGGCAAATGCTGCATAGCTGTGGCTGGCGATGAACTTGAGCAAACCGCGCACGGCGATCATGGCGAAGATGAATGCGGTGACGAAACCGATGGCGAACACCGGGAAGTCCGCCGGCACAAACAAGTCACGGTACTTGTAGCCCGAGTAAACCGCCGCACCGACCATGGTCGGCATCGCAAGGAAGAAGGAAAACTCGGTAGCGGTCTTGCGCGACAGGCCGAACAGCAAGCCGCCAATGATCGTCGAGCCGGAACGCGAAGTGCCGGGAATCATCGCCAGACACTGGGCGAAGCCGACTTTCAGGGCATCTTTCCAGGTGATCTCGTCGACCGTTTCGGCGTGCACTTCATGCTGACGCTTTTCCGCCCACAACATGATGATGCCGCCCACCACCAACGCGGTCGCAACGGTAATCGGGTTGAACAGGTATTCGTGGATCAGGTCGGCAAAGATCACGCCCAGCACCACAGCGGGCAGAAATGCGATCAGCAGGTTGGCGGTGAAACGACGGGCGCTGGGCTGCGTCGGCAAACCGATGACCACATCGAAAATCTTGCGTCGAAACTCCCAGACCACCGCGAGGATCGCGCCGAGCTGGATGATGATATTGAACGCCATGGCCCGTTCGCCGCCGAAATCGAGCAAGTCGGCAACAATGATCTGGTGTCCGGTACTGGAAATGGGCAAAAACTCCGTCAGCCCTTCTACAACTCCTAGAATCAGTGCCTGCAAGGCCGTCCAAAGATCCATCAATCCCCCAAAGAGCGATGCGCGCCGGCATGCCCCGATAGTATTTTTCTAGCGTTCACTGCGATCAGCGTAGCTGTTTATGGCTGTACCGATTCCGCACACACAGGATCCACACGAAACGGTCAAAATTCCGTGAAATATCAATTTGGATTCAGGTTTTCACGCGCGGGGCCGAAATCCTAACAGACAAGCCTTATTAGCGCTGCCGCGTTATACGACTTGGGTCGCGTATGCCCGCTCACGAAATCGTGGTTGGATGCTGGCGGTCGTTTATTACAAGAAAAAGAATCCGGAGTGACAGCGTTATGAACAGCTTGCGCAGTGTGTCGATCAGCCGACGCTTGTGGCTCATCTTGATTGTGGCGGTGGTCATGTTGCTGACCTTGGGCGTGTTGATGCTCAAGCAGATCCACGACGATCTCTACCATGCCAAAGCCCAGAAAACCCAGCACGTCGTGCAGACCGCCAGCGGCCTGCTGACCTATTACCACGACCTCGAAACCGCCGGCACCCTGAGCAAAGAGGCTGCACAGAAACAGGCGCTGACGGCAATTCGCGGCCTGCGTTACGACCAGAGCGATTACTTCTGGATCAACGACCTCACGCCCGTGATGGTCATGCACCCGACCAACCCGAAACTCGAAGGCCAGAACCTCTCGGCGATCCGTGACCCGGACGGCTTTGCGGTGTTCAACGAAATGGTCGCCATCGCCCGATCGAAAGGCGCGGGCATGGTCGACTACCGCTGGCCAAAACCGGGCGCCAGTGAGCCGGTGGCCAAGACGTCCTACGTCAAACTTTTCGAACCGTGGGGCTGGGTGCTCGGCTCCGGGGTTTACGTCGACGACGTTCAGGCGGAATTCCAGGGCCAAGTGATCAAGGCTACGGTCATCGGCCTGGTGATCGCCGTGATCATGGCGCTGTTGGTGATCCTCATCGCGCGCAGCATCGTCCGCCCATTGCAGGAAACCGTGAACGCCATGGCCAACATTGCCAGCGGTGAAAGCGACCTGACCCGCAGCCTCGATACCCATGGCAAAGATGAAGTCACTGAACTGGCGCATCACTTCAACGCCTTCACCGCCAAGCTGCGCCGGGTGATCGGTGATTTGCAGGTGTCGGCCAGCGCCTTGGGCCAGTCGTCCAGCGAACTGGGCAACGACGCCTCGCAGGCTCAGCAACGCAGCCAGCAGCAATCGCAGCAGATGGAACTGGTGGCCACGGCGATCAACGAAGTGACCTATGGCGTGCAGGACGTGGCAAAGAACGCCGAGCACGCCGCCGCCGAAATGCGCGATGCCGAAGCGCAGGCGCAACAGGGCCAGATCAATATCGACGGCAGCTTGCAGCAGATAGACAAGCTGTCCGGCACCATTGATCAAGCGGTGGAAGTGATTCGCACCCTGGCTGCCGAAAGCACGCAGATCGGCAGCGTATTGGAGGTGATCCGTTCGATTGCCGAACAGACCAACCTGCTCGCGCTTAATGCCGCGATTGAAGCGGCGCGGGCCGGGGAGCAAGGTCGCGGGTTTGCCGTGGTGGCGGATGAAGTACGCTTGTTGGCGCAACGTACGCAGAAGTCGACGGCGGAAATCCAGTCGATGATCGAGCGCCTGCAGAACCATTCCGAAGCCGCTGTGAAAGTGATCGGCGACAGCAGCAAGGCGTCGCAACTGACCATCGAACAAGCCGGGTTGGCCGGTGCGAGCCTGAATGCCATTGGCCAGGCACTGCGTAATCTCAATGGCCTGAACGCGTCGATTGCCAGCGCCACGTTGCAGCAGGCGCATGTGGTCGAGGACATTAATCAGAACGTCACTCAGGCGGCCGGCCTCTCGCACAGCACGGCGATCGCTGCCGAACAATCGAGTGCGGCCAGCCTGAAACTTGGCCAGTTGAGCGAACAACTCAACGCCCTCCTGCGCCAGTTCCGCGTCTGACCCGTGTAACTGTGGTGAGCCCCCCTCACCCCAGCCCTCTCCCCAAGGAGAGGGGGCCGACCGAGGTGTCTCAAGCTATACGTCGACCTGAAAAATCGAGTCGATTATGGATTCAACGCAGAAAGATCAGGTCGGCGTATCTCGAACATCCAACTCGCTCAGTCCCCTCTCCCTACGGGCGGTCCGACGTTTCGGGAGGGTTAGGGTGAGGGGCTTTTGATCTACAGCGATCATCAGTACCTAGCCCAATGCAGTACAATCCGCCCCCTTCTTTCACTCCCCCAAGGAACCCCCATGTCCGGGCTTGAACTGTTTGCCGCCGCCCTCGGGGTGATCGCCGTGTGGCTGACGGTCAAACAGAATCCGTGGTGCTGGCCGATCGGTCTGGTCATGGTGTTGCTCTATAGCTGGATCTTCTTTGAAGTGAAGCTGTACTCGGACATGTTGCTGCAAGTGATTTACGCCGCGCTGCAAGTCTATGGCTGGTGGCAATGGACCCGCGCCGGGACGATGCATGACGGCCGCGAGGTCACTCGCCTCGATCGCCGCACTCTGTTGCTCGGCCTCAGCGTTGGCGCGGTCGGCAGTGTCTTGCTCGGCGCGGCCATGGCGCATTGGACCGACGCCGCGCAACCGTGGCTGGATGCGGCGCTGACCGGTTTCAGCCTGGTGGCGCAACTGTGGATGGCACAGAAACGCCTGCAATGCTGGGCGCTATGGTTCGTACTCGATGTGATTTTTGTCGGGTTGTTCATCTACAAAGGGCTGTACCTGACCGCTGCGCTGTACGGGCTATTCACCCTGCTGGCGGTGCAAGGCTATCGCGAATGGCGCGCCGACCCGGCGTTGCGCCCATGAAGGTTGTGGTCCTGACCGGCCCCGAATCCACTGGCAAGAGCTGGCTGGCGGCGGGCCTGCAACAACGCTTTGGCGGCTTGCGGGTGGATGAATACGTGCGTCGGTTTATCGAACTCAATCCCCGCGATACATGCCTAGCCGACATCCCTGATATCGCTCGGGGCCAGTTGCAATGGGAGGATGAGGCTCGGGCGCAACAGCCGTCACTGCTGATTCTCGACACCCATCTGCTGAGCAACATGCTGTGGAGCCAGACGCTGTTTGCTGACTGTCCGGACTGGCTGGAAACCGAGCTGTTGGCACGGCATTACGACCTGCACCTTCTTTTGTCCCCGGAACAGATCGACTGGACCGATGACGGTCAGCGCTGCCAACCGGATCTGGACGAGCGTCTGGCGTTTTACCAAGCCACGCAGAACTGGCTGGAAAACCACCACCAGCACTTTCAGGTCATCCAGGGCAATTGGGCCGAGCGCCAAGTGCAGGCCTTTGCCGCCGTCGAGCAATTACTGGTCGAATGACCCGGTCAACGGGTCACCTTCCCCGGCACTTTCCCCTGTTTTGGGGACAAAGTGTCCGATTCTGAAACACTCGTTGACGTGCAGAGTGCCCGTTTCAGCGCTGTTCATGGCTTTGTCATCCGAGTTGTTACGTGGTTGAAACACATCGTCGCAAACCCTTGTTCCAGAGCTTTGCTCAGCCAATAGACAGCTCGGCGCGGCCGTGGGTGTTTCAACGCTGAAACAGCTCGTGTTTCAGCTGCGCGTGTTTATTTGCCAACTCATTGAAATTAAAAAACTTTTAAAAAGCGGCACAGCTTTCGCTCTCTCCTTCACAACGCTGACTCGGGCCAGCCCACTGAAGAAGGAATTGCAGCCGTGGGGAATATCCAAAAAGGTTTGACCTGCCTTCTGCTGATCGGATCAGCAGCCAGTACGCTGATCAGCTTCAACGTGCAGGCGGAAGGCAACGGCGTCATCGTCCTCAACCGCGATGTTCAGCCTATTCCTATCGGTCGCAATGGTGGCAAAGACCCCTACCCGACCACCGTCAATGCCAACCCGTCCGCGCGCATCAACTCCACCATGAACAGCACCGAATTGAGCGATGGCGACTTCGCCGGTGTCGCCAGCGGCAGCGCGTTCCGCACCGTCAACAATGTCCAGGCCGGCAGCAACCTGCCAGGCCTCAATACCGTCACCAATCCCAACGGCATGCCCGGCATGAGCGCAGGACACGGTGGCGGTTCCGGTGGTGCGATTTCCGGCACGATCAACCGCGCCATGAGTTCCGGCCTTGCCCCCCTGACCCGCATGGCCGGAGGCCAATGAGATGAATCGTTCACTCCTTCTGCTCACCCTGCTCGGTTGCACCACAGTCATGGCTGCTGATCCCGTTTCAGTGAACAACGCCAATATTCAAGACTCCGGCGTCCATTATCGCGGCAACTTCAACGTCAACCAGGCGGCTGGCGATCAAATGCAGCAGACCAACGTCAAGGCAGTGGCAATCGGCACCGAATCCCACGCCAGTACCAGCGTCATGCAGAAAATCGACACACCGGCCTCGCGCTCCATCGACGCCAGCGCATCCATTGGCGGCACCTCTTTCAGTAATGGCAACGGGATCCTCGGTGTGAACCAGGGCGCCGGCGCCAACAACCAGATGGCCAACGTCACGCGCGTCAGCATCAGTGCTGCCCCGCAGAGCGTTGACGACAGTGCCCTTTCACAACAGAACGTGGCGCTTTTACCAAGCTCAGGAGCAACTGGGACCTCACCCGGCAGTCGCCAGGTCACGACAAGTGATCAGGCCTTCACCGGCAGCCGCGGGGTCATCCAGGTGAACCAGAGTGCCGGGGTGGGGAACCGAATGGCTAACACCCTGAGCATCCGGGTCGCTGACTGACCCAAACAACAAAAGCAGTGCAATTAGAAAGTACCAACACTTAACCAACTAATAAGCACGATGGAGAAACACCATGAAACCTACAATGGCTCTCAAACCACTGGTTTTCGCACTTGCAGCAGTGATGGCAATCGCAGCACAGGCAGGCGGTCGTGATGACGATCATGGTAATGGGCACGGCAACGGGCATGGTAATAACCAGCCTAAAGGCCCAACCCTGGAACAACTGCTGCAAATCACCGCAGGCGCCGGTGCCGCTGTGCTTGACGTGCAAGACAGCGACGGCAACGTGGTGAAAAACCAGGGCACTCTGAACAACGCTAATGCCAGTGATTCGCTCAACGGTTCCAACGGCAACATGGGCGCCAACGTTGCAGCCGGCGACGGCAACCAGCAGGACAACGCTGCTGCGCTGGCCACCGCTGACGAAAGCTTCATCTTCGGTAACGCTGTTGCTGCTTCGAGTGCCACTCAAGTCAACACCAACAACTATGTGAAAAACTCGTCCACCTTCAATAACGCTACGCTCAACAACGCAGGCAACAATGGTTCCGGCAACATCGGTATCAACGTCACTGCCGGCAACTTCAACCAGCAGAAAAACAACCTGGCGATCGCCGTATCCGGTGGCCGCGTAGCTCAGGCTGCTGCTTCTGCCAACCAGTCTTCCACTGGCCTGGTTGTAGAAAACAAAGGCGTGCAGACCTACAAAACCGACACCCTCACCGGCACTTATGCCGCTGCCGGCGTGTTCAAGGCAAAAGGCACTGCAACCATCGAAGACGATAATGATCACGGCGGTTGGGGCAATCGTGGCGGCGGTCACGGTGGCAACGATGACCAGAAAGCCAAGTTCGAAGCCGTGGGTACCTTTGGCCTCGCTGGCGTAACCACTCAGCAAGTCATGACCAAAGACGGCTGGAAAGCGCCAGTGGTCAACAACGCCAACATGACCAACTCGATGAACAACTTCTCCGGCAACGGCGGAGCCAACGTCTCGGCGGGTGTGGGCAACCAACAAAGCAACTCGCTGTCCATCGCTGCTGGCTGCAGAGCCTGCCTGTAACTGCGATCGAAACGAAAGCCCCGGAAACGGGGCTTTTCCTCAGTCCGCAAAGGCGTATCGATCATGCGTAAGCCTGCTCTCCTCGCTCTGCTTTTCGTCTGTGGCCTGACTCAGGCCGGTCAGATGCCCGTCGCTGCCCTGCCGGGTGGCACGCTCGTCTACAAAAACGTGCAGAGCATCCGTGAGCGCAAGTTTGCCGACATCGTCGAACAGAAAACCGATTTCAGCTGCGGCGCTGCTGCACTGGCCACGGTATTACGCCAAGCCTATTGGCTCGACGTCGATGAGGAGCACATCATCAAAGGCATGCTGGTCAACGCTGACCAGGACCTTGTTCGTACTCAAGGGTTTTCCATGCTCGACATGAAGCGCTACATAGAAAGCATCGGCATGCGCGCCAGGGGTTACAAGATTCCACCGGAAAAGCTCGAAGCGGTAACGATCCCGGTGGTGGTACTGATGGAAATTCGCGGCTACAAGCATTTCGTCGTGTTGCAGCGTTCGGACAAGGATTGGGTTTACATCGGAGACCCGGTTCTCGGCCATAAACGCTACAAACATGATGACTTTGTCAAAGGCTGGAACGGCATTGTCTTCGCCATCGTCGGTCCCGGATATGACAAGGCCAACGCCTTGCGCAGCCCTCCGGTGCCATTGACGGCCAAGAACAAGCTCGACGGTTTCAACCCGGTCAAAGATGCTGAATTGATGGATTTTGGGTTCATTCAGAGCGACTTCTTTTAATCGCCGATTATAGAAAATGGGACTGGATGTCCCGGGAGCAGCAGATGAAAACCTCATACTGGCTGGCCGCCGCCTGCCTGGCAGCGAGCGCATCGGGCTACGCCAATGCAGGATTCAAACCCATAGAGATCAAGGACCAGGAGCTCGCCGAGCTGCGTGGTCGTTATGTCATGCCGGGGCGGATTATCAGCTTCGGCATTGTCATGAGCAGTACCTGGCGCAATGCCAGCGGAGATTTGATCGGGGCAGCCACCTCGATGCAACTTCAGGCAGCAACGGTTAGACCCGAATTTTATGTGCAAACGATCAAGGAGCACGGCAACGGCAGCCCCCTTCCTGCGGGTACCGGCACGATCACTGGTGGCGCCGGCCTCAACAGCAGCCAGGGCGTGACGCAGAGCGTGCGTGCCGCTGGCGACAGCAATACCGCCTACAACAATGTAGCCATCAACGTTTCGGAAGCCAATCAGGCCCCCGCGCTGGTGCCCACTCAAGGGCAGGCACTGATGGCCGGACAAACCATTGGCGGCAGCAATGCCGCGGGCAGCGTGGCCGTTTCGGCCAACGGTGGCGGCGTACAGATGGCCATTCAAGCCGCCGGCAATCAGGGCACAGCCCTGCAACAAGTCGCCCAAGGTGGCTTGCTGCAGAATACCCGTCTGCTGGGCAGTGCCAACGTGGTCAATAACATGACTCAACTCAACGTCGTATTGAACAATAACGGCATGAGTGCCGGCGCACTGGATTGCAACCTGAGTCAACTCAGGGCACTACGCACTATTGGATATTGAACTACGCTGAGTCTCGATCATTGGGCTTAAAGGGACGGCTTATTCATGTATCGATCAGTATCACTGCGTGCCGCAGTGTGTTTGAGCACTCTTCTCCCGGCCGCGATGCTGCAAGCGGCACCGGACGCCGATGTAGAAACCCTGAAACAAGAGCTTCTGGAGCTGAAGCAAAGATACGAAGTACAACAAAAGGCCCTGGCGGTCCTCGAACAACGAGTCCGCCAGGTTGAAGAGCAACCCGCCGCCCCACCGCCAAAACGTTTGGCCAAATCACCATCGGACATGAAAGGCAACCGCGTCGCCACCGGTACCGGTGCGGCAGCCGCATCAGGAGGCGCCGCCGGGGGCAGTGGCGCTTCTTACGGGCAATCGCTGGCGGACGATTCGCAACCGGCGCAGAGCGTTTCCAACCTGTACGACGAGGCCAGTGGCTTCTTCGGCGGCGGCAAGTTCAGCGTCGAAACCGGCATCACCTATTCGCGCTATGACACGCGCCAGTTGATTCTCAACGGCTTCCTCGCGCTGGATTCGATTTTTCTCGGCAACATCAACCTCGACCGGATCAAGGCCGACACCTGGACTCTCGACCTGACGGGCCGCTACAACTTCGATAATCGCTGGCAGTTCGACCTGAACGTGCCCGTGGTGTATCGCGAATCGACTTATCAGTCGGGCGGCGGCAATGAGGGCGCGGCGGGAGTCACCACAGAAGAAACCGTCACCAAGGATCCAACCATTGGCGACGTCAACTTCGGCATTGCTTACAAGTTCCTCGACGAGTCGGTCAATACACCGGACGCGGTGGTCACCCTGCGGGTCAAGGCGCCAACGGGCAAGGATCCGTTCGGCATCAAACTTCGCCAGACCGATGCCAACTCCAATCTGTTTGTACCTGACACCCTGCCCACCGGCAACGGCGTCTGGTCGATCACGCCGGGCATCTCGCTGGTCAAGACGTTCGACCCGGCGGTGCTGTTCGGCAGCTTGTCCTACACCCACAACCTGGAGGAGTCGTTTGACGACATCAGCTCTACGGTCAACCAGAAAAACCCGGGCAAGGTAAAGATCGGCGACAGCTTCCAGATCGGCGCCGGTATTGCCTTTGCGCTGAACGAAAAGATGAGTATGTCGTTCTCGGTGTCTGATCTGGTGCAACGCAAGAGCAAGCTGAAACAGGATGGCGGAGATTGGGAATCGGTGGTGTCCAGCGACGCCAACGCCGGTTACTTCAACGTCGGCATGACCATTGCTGCCACTGACAACCTGACCATCGTACCCAACCTGTCCATCGGCATGACGGATGATGCCCCGGACTTTTCCTTCAGCCTGAAATTCCCGTACTACTTTTAAGCAAACGCAAAGATCGCAGCCTGCGGCAGCTCCTACAGGGATTACACAAACCCAATGTAGGAGCTGCCGCAGGCTGCGATCTTTTGATCTTCAGTGATCTAACGAATCTGATGTTTGTGCAGCAAACGGTAGAACGTCGGCCGTGACACGCCGAGCACTTTGGCCGCCACACTGAGATTATCGCTGTGCCGGTTCAACACGTCACACAACGCCTGGCGTTCGGCGCGGGTCTTGTAATCTTCCAGCGTGCCCATCGGTGTGGCGATCGAGTGCTGACTGATCAAGCCCAGGTCCCGGGCCTCGATCTGCCGCCCTTCAGCCAACACCAAACCACGACGCACACGGTTGGCCAACTCACGGACGTTGCCCGGCCAGTCATGTTTGCCCATGGCAATCAGCGCGTCTTCGCTAAAGCTGCGTGGACGGCGGCCGGTTTCATGACTGTAGAAGTGGGAAAAGTGGTTGGCCAGCATCGAGAGATCACCATGGCGTTCACGCAACGGCGCGGTGACCACCTGCAGCACGTTGAGCCGGTAATACAGGTCTTCGCGAAAACGTTTCTTCTCGATGGCCGCTTCAAGGTCGACGTGAGTCGCCGCCAGCACACGCACATCCACCGGGATCGGCTGGCTGCCGCCGACGCGTTCGATGTGTTTTTCCTGCAAGAAGCGCAGCAGATTGGCCTGCAGTTCAAGGGGCAAATCACCAATCTCATCGAGAAACAGCGTACCGCCATTGGCCGCCTCAATACGCCCGACCTTGCGCTGATGCGCGCCGGTAAACGCGCCTTTCTCGTGGCCGAACAGCTCGGACTGAATCAAATGCTCGGGAATCGCCCCGCAATTGATCGCCACAAATGGTTTGCTGTGACGCTGGGATTGCCGATGCAGCGTGCGCGCGACCAGTTCTTTGCCGGTACCGCTTTCGCCGCGGATCAGCACCGGCGATTCGGTCGGTGCCAGTTTGCTGAGCAATTTGCGCAATTCGCGGATCGGCTTGCTGTCACCGAGCAGTTCATGTTCGGGTTGATCGACGTGAATCGTGCCCTGCCCGCGCAAGCGCGCCATGCCGAATGCCCGGCCAAGGGTGACCTGCACCCGCGACACGTCGAACGGCAAGGTGTGGAAATCGAAAAACCATTCACAGACGAAGTCACCGACGTTCTGTAAACGCAGGACTTCCTGATTGAGCACGGCGATCCATTCAGTGCCGCTGCGACTGATCAGCTCCTTGACCGCCTCGGGGCGTTCGAGATGAAACGGCTGTAATCGCAACAAGCCGACATCACAACTGCGGTCGGCGGCTTTTTCCAGGGTGCAACTGTCAACATCCCAACCTACGGCGCGTAATCCGGGCAATAAGCGGTGGCAGTCGTCGCACGGATCGACTACCAATAAACGTCGTAACGCTGGCGCTTCGCTCATGACTGTTCCTTGGCGCCAAATTATTAGAAATGATTGTAAAAACAGTCATTTGGCAGACCCGACTGTAACATTAGCAAGATTTTGACAGCGCCTTGTATCGATTGCTTATAGGTGTACAAGTAAACGCGTTATAAGAAACCAGGTTGTTAGTTAGCTATCGACTAAATTGCTGTTTCAACCTTTCAGTGAGCTTTCAAAAGCTGCCCACAAAGCAACACCATGAAAGAAAGTTGAAATTTCTTTGTTTCATGTGTGACCTGCCTACCGGTTCGGTGCATCAGTACAAGTACCAGCCGAACGGTAAGCCCAACCGACGGCACATCATTTGATTGGGCACGACAGAGAGAAAACCCCCATGACCGCCCCGCTCCGTATCAACGAAGCTCTTTTGATTGCCAACCACGCGTTCAAACCTTTCCAGTGCGTGGCCTGGGCGCCACAAGACGGCAATGGCGAGCTCAGCCTGACCGTGATCGACCGGACCAACTCGCACATCGGTCGCAAACAGATCCCGAGCAGCGCCTACTCTGATCCGGCGCAACTCGAGCAACTGTTGGAGCAGGCTCGCGCTGAACTCAGCGAAGAAGGTTACAGCCTGCAATCCTGGTCGATGCCACACTAACAGCCGGGCGATGCGGATGACGCTCAGGTCATCCGCCCTACTCTGTTAGTTCTAATCTTTTTAACTCTCCGTACTTTTACACAACTATTTGCAACTTATTCACGCGTAACTGCTTGGCCGGCTTGCTATTGGTTCAAAAAGACACTGTTCTGGCACAGTGCGACCGTCCACCTGTTAGTTCTTACAGTTGTACTTCTCCCGGTTCAGGGATTGAATGTTTCGCTCATGCAGTTACCCGCCCGGTTCCCGGTACCAGGTCAACTCGCAAGGAGATGCGTGCATGTCCACTCTGAACACTTTTGCGCTGCCGGCGCTATCGACTTCGTTATTGAGTCGAGCCGGTCAACTCGACAGAACATTTGCCGCTACCGGCGTCGCTCAAGTGTATTTCGCGGGCAGTGTGTCCAGCCTGACCGAGGACATCGCCCTCGATTCGCACGGGCGGGTGCTGGTCGCAGCTAAGGTCGGCGTCGCCACCGGTAGCCGATTCGGCCTGGCACGGATGCTTGCCGATGGCTCGGCCGATCTGACCTTTGGCGATCAAGGCAGCGTGATCGAAACCTTTGCCCCGGGCTTTGAAGCCACGGCCGGTAAAGTCCGGGTACTCCCCGACGGACGCATCCTGCTCGCCGGCCTGCATTATGAAAACGCTCATCGCACCTTGCCGGCTCTGGCCATGTTTGACGCACAGGGCAAGCCGGATCTGCGCTTCGGTGACAACGGTCGTCAGGTAGTGCGCCTGCCCGGCGACTTGTCCATGGGCAGCCGTGATGCCTGGCTACCGCCGGGCGTCCCGGGTGCTGAAGCCTGCGACTTTGTAGTCCAGGACGACGGCCATATTCTGCTGATCGCCAATCACCATTTCGAACTCGCCGACCATGCCGGCATGCTGATTCGCCTCAAGCCCGACGGCAGCCTCGATGAAACCTTCAACGGCCGCGGCTTCGTGATGATTCGCCACTTGCTGCTCAACACCTGGCTCAGCAGCCTGCTGTTGCAAGAGGATGGGCGAATTGTAGTGGCCGGCTCCATCGACTTTCCACAGGAGGGTCTGTTGGCGCGCTACCTGCCCGATGGTCGCCTCGACGAGCGTTTTGCCGTGGACGGATTCATGGCGTTCAAGGCTCACGGGCAAAGCGCTCAGGTCAGTCAGGTCCTGGAATCGGCCGATGCACTGCATTGTTTCGGCAGCAGTCGCGACCCGATCCGGTGCATGGCGTACAGCCTGCACACCAACGGTCGACCGAACCTGCACCATCACGGCGTGCAACCACAGTTGCTGGAAATCGGCCCGAGCGGCTGCCAATGGAGCGCCGCCCAGCGCATGGCGGACGGCCGCATCATCGCGGTCGGTGCAACCATTGGCGGATTCGAAGCAGATTTTATTGTTGCTCGTTACCAGCGGGACGGCGGCCTGGATCACAGCTTCGGTGACGGCAAAGGCTGGCTGCGCACACGTCTGGGGCGCAGTCTCGACACGGCCAACTCGCTGGCCGTGCAAGCGGACAATGCCATCCTCGTCGGCGGTTATTCATTGGATGGCAACTACCGAGCCATGGTGGCGCGTTACCTGAACCATTGAAAAACACGCACTGTACTTGATCTTCCGCAACGCATCCGGCAACTTGCGCGCTTCTAAAGACAAGGAGCAGCCGATGTCCGGTTCAATGGCCCAGGCGTTCGCGCAAAATTTTCTCGGGCACTCGCCACGCTGGTACAAGGCGACCATCGTCGGTTTCCTCATCCTCAACGCCGTCGTGCTGTTCAGCGTCGGCCCGGTCGCGGCCGGCTGGTTGCTGGTGATCGAATTCATCTTCACCCTGGCGATGGCGCTCAAGTGCTATCCGCTGATGCCCGGCGGTTTGTTGTTGATCGAAGCGCTGCTGCTGAAGATGACCACCCCGCAAGCGCTTTACGATGAACTGGTGCACAACTTCCCGGTGATCCTGCTGCTGATGTTCATGGTGGCCGGTATCTACTTCATGAAAGATCTGTTGCTGTTTCTGTTCTCGCGCCTGCTGTTGGGCGTGCGTTCAAAAGCGATACTGGCCTTGCTGTTCTGCTTTCTTTCCGCGTTTCTGTCGGCGTTTCTCGATGCCTTGACGGTGACCGCAGTGATCATCAGTGCGGCGGTCGGTTTCTATTCCGTTTATCACCGTGTCGCGTCGGGCAACGATCCGCGCCAGGACAGTGAGTTTGCTGACGACCGGAACCTGCCAAAACTTCACCATGACGATCTGGAACAATTCCGCGCGTTCTTGCGCAGCCTGTTGATGCACGGCGCGGTCGGTACGGCGCTTGGCGGTGTCTGCACACTGGTGGGCGAACCACAAAACCTGCTGATCGGCCACGAAATGGGCTGGCACTTCGCCGAGTTCTTCCTGAAAGTCGCGCCGGTGTCGATACCGGTGCTGGCCGCGGGTCTGGTCACCTGCGTGTTGCTGGAGAAACTGCGCTGGTTCGGCTACGGCACCCTGCTGCCGGACAATGTTCGCGCCGTGCTGGCCAATTACGCCGCCGAAGACAACGCCGAGCGCACGGCGCGCCAACGCGCAGCCCTGCTGGTGCAAGGCGCGGCGGCACTGATCCTGATCGGCTGCCTGGCCTTTCATATCGCTGAAGTCGGCCTGATCGGCTTGATGGTGATTGTGTTGATCACCGCGTTTACCGGCATCACCGACGAACATCGTCTGGGCAGCGCATTCAAGGACGCCATGCCGTTCACGGCGTTGCTGGTGGTGTTTTTTGCGGTGGTTGCGGTGATTCACGATCAACAGCTGTTTGCGCCGTTGATCGAGTGGGTACTGGCCCTGCCGGTCGAGCAACAACCGGGCATGCTGTTCATTGCCAACGGTCTGCTGTCGGCGATCAGTGACAACGTGTTTGTCGCCACGATCTACATCACCGAAGTGAAACAGGCGTTCCTCGCCGGCCACATGAGCCGCGAGCATTTCGAGACATTGGCGATCGCGATCAATACCGGTACCAATCTGCCGAGCGTGGCGACGCCGAATGGTCAGGCTGCATTCCTGTTTCTGCTGACCTCGGCGATTGCACCGCTGGTACGCCTGTCGTACGGGCGGATGGTGTGGATGGCGTTGCCTTACACCTTTGTGATGGGGCTGCTGGGCTGGTACGCGGTGAGCTACTGGCTCTAAACAACACCGCTTAAAACTGTAGGAGTGAGCCTGCTCGCGATAGCGGTGTGTCAGCCCAAGAAATGGTGACTGATATATTGCTATCGCGAGCAGGCTCACTCCTACATTTGGTTATGGGGGTCAGTGAGAGAGGATGTATTTCTCGATCGCTTGCGCCACGCCGTCTTCAGTGTTCGGCGCAGTGACCACGTCGGCTTGGCGCTTTACCGCGTCCTCCGCCTGGGCCATGGCTATCGAAAAGCCTGCACAATGGAACATCGCCGGGTCGTTGCCGCCATCGCCGATGGCAGCTGTCTGCTCTAATGGAATACCGAGATGTTCGGCCAGCGTCGCCAGCGCGGTGCCTTTGTTGGCTTCCAGCGCGGTCACGTCAAGATAAACAGGTTGTGAACGCGATACCTGCGCCATGCCGTTGACCTTGGCCAGCAATTGCGCCTCCAGTTCGATCAACAGCTCAGTGTTGTTACTGGTCGCGACGATCTTGTCGATGCGCTCAAGATACGGCTCGAAACTCTCCACTACCACCGGCGGATAGCCGAGGCCATGCTGCTCGCGCGGTACCATCGGCCCGTGAGGATCCTTGAGCAGCCAGTCGCCGCCGCTGAACACCCAGATTTCCACATCCGGTTGATCGGCGAACGTGGCCAGCGCAATCAGCGCGGTGCTGGCCGGCAGGTAATGCGCGACCAAAAGACTGCCGTCAGGATTGACGATAGTGCCGCCATTGAACGCCGCCGTCGGCAGATCAACACCCAAGGCTTCGATCTGCTGCAACATGGCTTTCGGTGGTCGACCGGTGGCGAGGCTGAACAGCACGCCAGCCTCACGCAGCGAACGCACTGTTTCGATGGTGCGCTGGCTCAGCGTGTGATCGGGCAGCAGCAGCGTGCCGTCCATGTCACTGAGCAGAAAACGGATGGGTTGTTGCGGAAAGTCACTCATCCGAGGCCATGCCAGACGCGGCCATCGCGAGTCAGCAGGTCTTCAGCAGCCTGCGGGCCGTCCTCACCAGCGGCGTAGGTCTGCACACTTGCATCCTGCTGCCAGGCATCAAGGAACGGCTGTACCGCGCGCCAGCCGTTCTCGATGTTGTCAGCACGCTGGAACAGCGTCTGATCGCCGGTCAGGCAGTCATAGATCAGGGTTTCGTACCCGGTCGACGGCTGCATCTCGAAAAAGTCTTTGTAAGCAAAACCCAGCTCGATGTTGGCCATGTTCAACGCCGGCCCCGGCCGTTTGGCCAGCAGGTCGAACCACATGCCTTCGTTGGGCTGGATCTGGATGCGCAAGTAAGTCGGCTGCAATTCGTCGACTTCGGTGTCACGGAACTGTGCGTACGGCGCCGGTTTGAAGCAGATGACGATCTCGGTGTCGCGCACGCTCATGCGCTTGCCGGTGCGCAGGTAGAACGGCACGCCGACCCAGCGCCAGTTGTCGATCATCACCTTCAGTGCCACGTAGGTTTCGGTGTTGCTGTCAGGCGAGACGTTGGGCTCCTGGCGATAACCGCTCAGCGGCTTGCCGTCGACCTCACCGGCGCTGTACTGACCGCGCACCGAGTTGGCCCGCGCCTCTTCAGTGGTCCACGGACGAATTGCCCCCACAACCTTGGCCTTCTCGCCGCGCACCGCATCGGCGCCAAACGCGGCCGGCGGTTCCATGGCAACCATGGCCAGCAACTGGAACAGGTGATTGGGCACCATGTCACGCAGGGCGCCGGTGTGTTCGTAAAAACTGCCACGGGTTTCGACGCCGACGGTTTCGGCGGCGGTAATCTGCACGTGGTCGATGTAGTGATTGTTCCAGAAGGCTTCGAACAGGCTGTTGGAGAACCGGCTGACGAGAATGTTCTGCACGGTTTCCTTGCCCAGATAATGGTCGATCCGATAGATCTGCTTCTCGGACATCACCTTGAGCAAACAGGCGTTCAACGCTTCGGCGGTTTGCAGATCGGAGCCGAACGGCTTCTCGATCACCACCCTTCTGAACGCTTCGGGAGTTTCTTCGAGCAATTTGGCCGCGCCGAGACGGCGCACCACTTCACTGAAGAAACGCGGCGCGGTGGCCAGGTAGAACACCGCATTGCCGGTGCCGCTGTCGGCGATTTTCGCCGCCAGCGCGGAATAAGTGCTGTCGTCCAGGAAATCACCCTGGACGTAGCTGATACCTTTGGCGAGCTTGGCCCACAAAGCCGGATCAAGCATCTGATCGCCCTTGCCGACCTTCGCCGCCACTTCGGTGCGGATGAAGTCTTCGAGCTTCTGCGCGAAGGCCTCATCGGTAATGGCGTTGTGGTCAACGCCGACGATCCGCAGATTGTCGTCAAGCAAGCCGTCGCGACTGAGGTTGTACAGCGCCGGCATCAGCAAGCGCTTGACCAGGTCGCCGTGGGCACCGAACAAAAACAGCGTGGTCGGTGGTGCGGGTTCTGCCTTGGATTTTCTGCGGATCGTATGGGTCATTTCTTCGGTGTCTCCACGTGGCCGCCGAAGCCGAAGCGCTGGGCCGAAAGAATCTTGTCGCCAAAGGTGCCCTGACCGCGCGAGCGGTAGCGCGAGAACAGCGAGTTCGACAGCACCGGTACCGGCACCGCTTGTTCCATGGCCGCTTCGATGGTCCATTGACCTTCACCGCTGTCGGCAACCGAACCGGAGAAGCCGTCGAGCTTCGGATCGCTGGCCAGTGCATCGGCGGTCAGGTCGAGCAACCACGACGACACCACGCTGCCACGGCGCCACACTTCAGCGATGTCGGCCACATTGAGGTCGAAACGCTGATCTTCCGGCAGGCGCTCACTGGACTTGGTCTTGAGGATGTCGAAGCCCTCGGCGAACGCGGCCATCATGCCGTACTCGATACCGTTGTGAATCATCTTCACGAAGTGCCCGGCCCCGGCGGGACCGGCGTGGATGTAGCCGTGTTCGGCGCGGTGGTCGTCGGACTTGCGATCCTTGGTGCGCGGGATATCACCCATGCCCGGCGCCAGAGCAGCGAACAGCGGGTCGAGGCGCTGCACGGTTTCGGCGTCACCGCCGATCATCATGCAATAGCCACGTTCCAGGCCCCAGACGCCGCCGGAGGTACCGACGTCGATGTAGTGCAGGCCTTTCTCGGCCAGAGTTTTGGCCCGGCGGATGTCATCCTTATAGTTGGTGTTGCCGCCGTCGATGATGGTATCGCCGGCTTCGAGCAAAGTGCTCAGGGTGTTGATGGTGTCTTCGGTCGGCGCGCCGGCCGGCAACATGACCCAGACCGCACGCGGTTTGGCCAGGCCGGCAACCATTGCCGGCAAGTCGGCGACGCCGGTGGAGCCCTCGGCGACCAGGTTCTCGATGAAAGCGGTATTGCGGTCGTAAACAACGGTGGTGTGACCGTTGAGCATCAGACGTCGCGCAATATTGCCGCCCATGCGGCCCAGTCCAATAATCCCGAGTTGCATGTGCTGATGCTCCTTACTACAAATAAATGTGTGTCATTGGTTATAGCCCAACGCGACTGATGGAGGTTAGTCCAGAGCGTTGCGATGAAGTTTCCGGGCATTGTGCCCGATCCAGACTGATAACGCCCCGAATCCTGCCGAAGACACACCGACCATGAAAAATAAAAAAGTTCCATTCACAGGCAAAAGAAATCAAAATCGGCGCCGATAGTAAGTCAGTACCCCAAAGCGGGGACGACCTACAGTTGATGCACGCCATTTGCGAGGTGAGCAATGGGCACAGTACACACAGCAATGCCGCCACAAACCCTGTACGTGACAATCCGTCGCGATGAATTGCGCCAGTTGAAAGACGAACGCGACCAGTTGAAACAGGAGCTGGCGCAGCTGCGCCTGTTGACCCAAGGTGTGCAGCCGCAACCTTTGCCGGTCGTTCAGCGTCACCCCCACGCCTGATCCCCGCCTGTTTCGGGAACGGCCGCCGCTGTTCCCGACATGATCCATCGCTGCCCTCCTCTCTATAGAGCAAAGCGGCAACTCACAAACTTTTCACATTCTCTTCGTAATACTCCGCCCCATTCTGGCCGTACCTGCGTGTACGGCCTCCGTTCGTCGGCTTCATGGATGTTCCGGCGGTGGTTGTAACGAGTGAGCTGGAGCGCCGAATGGCATTGTTCAAACGCAGCAAAACGACTGCGACAGGTTTCGATTGGGCCGGATTTCTCTGGCTGTTTGTATTCTTCTGGTACTTCTCGGGTATCACCCAACTGCTGATCCAGCTGACCGGCACCTCCGGCTTCACCGGGTTCCGTCAGGCGTTCGTCATGAGCGCGATCTGGCTAGCACCGATGTTGCTGTTCCCCAAACGCACCAAACTGCTCGCTGCCATCATTGGCGTGGTGTTGTGGGCCTGCTCGATGGCCAGCCTGGGCTACTTTTTCATCTATGAGCAGGAGTTCTCCCAGAGCGTCATCTTCATCATGTTCGAGTCGAACATCTCTGAAGCCGGCGAGTACATGACCCAGTACTTTGCCTGGTGGATGGTGCCAGCGTTCCTCGCACACACCGCCTTCGCTTACTTCCTGTGGACGCGTCTGCGTCCGGTATACATGCCCCGTGGCCGCGCATTCGTCGCGGCGATGGCAATCCTCATTGCGGTGATCGGTTATCCGCTGGTCAAACAGACAATGCGCATGGGCACCTTTGCCCAAGGCTTCGAGAAATTCGAAACCCGCATCGAGCCGGCGGTGCCATGGCAGATGGTCGTGGCCTATCACCGTTACCAGGAAACCCTCGCCGACATGCAGGGCATGCTGCACAACGTGAGCAAGATCCCGCCGCTGAAAAACCTCAAGGACGCCTCAGCCGACCAGCCGAAGACCCTGGTGCTGGTGATCGGCGAATCGACCAACCGTCAGCGCATGAGCCTTTATGGCTATCAGCGCAACACCACGCCGGAACTGGACAAGCTCAAGGATCAACTGGCGGTTTTCGACAACGTCGTCACTCCGCGTCCGTACACCATTGAGGCGTTGCAGCAGGTGCTGACCTTCGCTGACGAAGAGCACCCCGACCTGTACCTGTCGACACCGTCGCTGGTCAGCATGATGAAACAGGCCGGCTACAAGACCTTCTGGATCACCAACCAGCAGACCATGACCAAGCGCAACACCATGCTCACCACGTTCTCCGAACAGGCCGACGAGCAGGTGTACCTGAACAACAACCGCAACCAGAACGCCGCGCAGTACGATGGTGATGTGATCGAGCCGTTCAACAAGGCCCTGGCTGACGCGGCGCCACGCAAGCTGATCGTTGTGCATTTGCTCGGCACGCACATGAGCTATCAGTACCGCTATCCGCCGACGTTCGACAAGTTCCAGGACCGCACCGGCGTACCAGCCGGCGTGCGTGACGACCAAGTCCCGACCTACAACAGCTACGACAATGCCGTGCTGTATAACGACTTCGTGGTGTCGAGCCTGATCAAGGATTACGCCAAATCCGATCCGAATGGCTTCCTGCTGTACCTCTCGGACCACGGTGAAGACGTGTTCGACTCGGTGGGCCACAAGACACTGGGCCGCAACGAAAACAAACCGACAGCGCCGATGTACACCATCCCGTTCATGGCCTGGGCGTCGCCAAAGTGGAAAGCCAATCACGACTGGAACTTCGCCGCCGACCTCGATCGCCCGTATAGCAGCTCGCATCTGATCCATACTTGGGCTGACCTGGCCGGTTTGAGCTTCGATGAACTCGACCACAGCAAGAGCCTGGTCAGCGACAGCTTCAAGGCTCGCCCCCTGCTGATCGGCGACCCGTACCAGACCGAGCAGCGTGCGCTGATCGACTTCAGTTTGATGAAGCCGAAGAAAACCGACGCCGCGCCGGCGGATGTCGCGCAGAAGTAACACCAGAAGGGGCCGGAACCGGCCCCTTTTTCATGTCCGCAGAAAACTCATCCAGCCTGCCTCGAATTTCGCTTGTTACCTCTGCCCCGTCCAATGCGTCGCCACGGTCAGCTCTGACAGGTGCCCCCCCCCGATCCCGACTATCAAATGTTCTGCAACATGCTGCAAAAACTCCACTGAACGGGCGTTAACCCCGAGTTAATTCAGGCCTCCCAGACTCTCTTCCGAGATCTGCTTCATGGACGAACGGCTCCCACTTGTTCAGTAGGAGGCACCATGAAAATCACTACCGCAATCCTTGCCGGGCTGTTTGCCCTGGGTTCTGCCAGCGTTTTTGCCGAGGGCGGCGCTGAGCGTATGCGTTATTACTACGACAACTTCCCGGTTCACCAAGCCCAGAGCGAGCAGAAGAGTGACGCCAACGCGAAGGAAATTCGCGTTCCCGCCGATCAGACGGCGCAAGTGACCGAGTCGTATCGCGACTGAGATTGATCGAGCAACCGATGGACCTTCCGTGGCTCCGCTCTGGCCTGGAAGAAGACAGTTTGGCGCCCTGATTGGGGCGCCTTTTTTATGGGCAATGAGCGGGGTGTTCGACCTTATGCTGTCGCGAGTTCGCAGATGGGGTTGGGTCAGCAAGATCCAACCCCCTCACCCCAGCCCTCTCCCCAAAGGGGCGAGGGGGAAAGGGAGCCGATTTTCATGCTATTCAAAACCTGAGTTCGGCTTGATGTTTCAGGTCGACGTATCTCGCCCAAACACCTCGGTCAGTCCCCTCTCCCTCTGGGAGAGGGTTAGGGTGAGGGGCTTTTCAGGCTTTCAGGCTTGCAGATTCTTGATCCAGAACAGCATACGCCCGTGATCCGGGTCGAACATGCCCGGCGCAAAGCCGAACTTGCTGTAGGCATTCTGCGCCACGGCGTTGCCTTCCAGCACTTCGAGGGTGATTTTGCAGCAACCGCGCTGGCGAGAAATTTCCTCGACTTTCTGCAGCATCTTCTGGCTCAGGCCGAGACCGCGAAACCGGCCCACCACCGCCACGTCATGGACGTTGACCAGCGGCTTGCAGGCAAACGTGGAAAACCCTTCAAAGCAGTTCACCAGTCCCGCCGGTTCACCACCGACGAAGGCCAGCACGCTGAACGCATGCGGGCGCCGGGCCAGTTCTTCGGGCAGTCGGCGCAGCAGCTCAGGGTCGAGCGAATGACCGCCGCCCATTGGGTCTTCTGCATAGTGGTTGAGCACGATACCGATGGCCTCGGCGTGCGTTGGATTACTGTAGCTGGCCTGAAGTACAAGAATTTCTGCGGAATCCATTTCCATCCCCGAACACAAAAGCCCCGGCGCGCAAAGTGCGTACTGAAAGGCTGTCTGACATTAGCGCGGGGGTGATCGGGCGGGCAACCGACAAATGCAAAAGATCGGACGATCTTTTGCTTTTTCAGTGGCCCCAGATCAACTCTTCAGTCCAGCCCAGTTCGGCAAAATCCTCAGCGCGCAGTCCACTCTCGCCGACACAGAAAAACTCATCCAGTTGCGGCGGCTTCACCGAAGTATCACTGAGCATCGCGTGCACCTGTCCACGGTGATGAATCTGATGTTCGAACAGGTGCGAAAGCATGCGCAAACGGCTGTCGTGCTGCGGCGTATCACGGGCAATGGTGACGATGCGCGTCAGATCGGCATCGCGCAGTTGCTCGCAATAGGCGATCAGACGTCGATCAACGTGGGCCTGCTCTTCGCGCAGTTGCGGGCCGTCGGCAAACGGCTCGTCCACGTTGAAAAACACGTAGCAATCGGGGTGCGGTTCAGCTCCGCGCAGCTCGCGCTCCAGTGCATCGACGTAGAACCAGTCGCAGGTGAGGATGTGATTGAGGGTCAGACGAATGCTCGGAAAAAAACTCACCCGAGGCGCCGCCAGATCCGTCGCACTCAGCTGCGTCCAGGCCTTGGCCAGGCGATGATTGGCCCAGGCATTCTGGTATGCCATGGTCAGCAAATGATGGGATAACGCTTGGCTCATGTCGGCGCCCTCTTCCATTCAAGCTTCGGCAAAACGCTGCAGCTGCATCTCCTGCAAGCGACTGAGGGTGCGGCGGAACGGAAATTCCAGATAACCCTCGGTGTACAGCGCATCCATGGGTACTTGCGCTTCGATGTACAGCGGCACCTTGCGGTCGTAGCACTCGTCGACCAGCGCAATGAAACGCCGCACGCCGTCGTCGTGAACCGACAATTGCGGCAACTCACGGTCGCCCGCAACTACCCGCTGCGCGCCATCTTCAGTGCCACGCGCGATCCGCCCTTCGCGTTTCTGCGCACTGAGATTGGGTACTTCGCTCAACAGAATAGCCGTGTAGCGGTCGCACAGCGCGATGAAATCCATGGCGGCAAACGGTTGCTCGCAGAGATCGGCGTAGCGGCACCACAACACCGTTTCACTGGCCTGCACCACGTTCAACTGGCGATGCCCGACCGCCACCGGTTCGGCGCTGGCTGCTTGGCCGGCGGTCAATGCCTGAAAGACTTCGTTCAGCGCACTGACTGCAGATGTGGCGACAAAGTAGCGTTGCAGGCCCGTCCCCGGATGCAAGCGATGATCCTCGGCGCCATTCACCGCAACCACCTGCATATGCGCCTTGATCGCGGCAATCGCCGGCACAAACCGGTCGCGATTGAAGCCATCGGCGTAAAGATCATCCGGCGGCAGATTGGACGTACAGACGATCACCACGCCTTCGTCGAACATCACCTGAAACAACCGACCGAGAATGATCGCGTCCCCGATGTCGTTGACGAACAACTCATCGAAGCACAGCACCCGCACCTCGGCCGCCAGCTCCCTGGCCAGCGCGCGCAACGGATCGGCAATCCCGGTCAACTGGAATGAACGCTGATGCACCCAGCCCATGAAGTGATGAAAGTGTTGGCGTCGCGCCGGCACCCGCAGGCTCTGATAGAACTGATCCATCAACCAGGTCTTGCCGCGCCCGACCGGCCCCCACAGATAAACGCCGCTGACCGAACCGGCCCCGGCGTGCAGCGCTTCATGGCATTTTTGCAACGCCCAGACCGCGTGTTCCTGGGCTTCATCCTGGACGAAGCCCTTGTGTTGGACGGCGTGTTGCCAGGCGCTGAGAGGAGAGTCGAAAGTCATGCGCGGCAGTATGCCACGATGGTTACAGGGAAATGTCCAGTCGGGCGATTTTCCCCTGCTCGTTCAAGCGAAATGTGTAGCGCAGCTGCGCCGGACTGCCGGGGAAGGTTCCGGAAATCAGCCCGTGTACCAGCACTTTGCCGGTGCGCTGCTGCACGTCCAGCACTTCGACCCTTGGCTGATAGCGTTGCCCGGTGTCGTGCATCCATTGCGCGATGGCTTGCGGGCCGACCTGATGTTGGCCCTCGTCGAACACGTTGGCATCCTCGGCAAAAAAACTGGCGACCCTGGAAGTATCGCGTGCGTTGGCCGCATCGATATACGCAGCAATCGCCGGGGCCAGTGCAGAGACGGGATGAGACATGGTTGCAGCTCCTTTTTGTTTGGTTCTGCGACCATCCTAAAACAGCGTTGCGTCAGTTTTTGTCAGGAGTGAAACGCCCGCTTTCATCCAGTTGCATCTGCTCGCGCCATGTGCGCAACAGGTCGCTGCGCCGTCCCGGATAACCCTCGCCCTGGCGGCTGGCCGCGCTGATCCGATCGGTACGAAACGTACGATAGGCGCTGCGCAATTCGCACCACGCAACGATGATTCGCACCTCGTTGAGGAAGCCCAGCGCCAAGGGCCAGATCAACCGCTGGCTGGGCACCTGTTGCGCGTCGGCGTAATCGATGTGCAGTTTGGCCTGGTCGCGGATGGCATGGCGAAACACGTTCAACGGCACGGCGTTTTGCGGAAAACCATAACCCGGCGGGCCCGGCATCACGGTGGGATTGCGCAGCGCTTCCTGAGCCTGCGGATCGAGCACGGCAGCAATTTTCGCCAGCGCATCCGCCGCGGCTTTGCCCAGGACTTCGTCACCGCGCTGATCGACGTAACGCAAACCGAGGACGATGGCTTCGGTTTCGTCGGCATTGAGCATCAGCGGCGGCAGAAACAGGCCGCTGCGCAACACATAACCAATCCCCGACTCGCCATGGATCGGCGCGCCGAGGGCGGTCAGTTCCGCGATATCGCGATAGAGCGTGCGCTCGGACACTTCCAGCTCGGCAGCCAGGGTTGCCGCCGTCACCGGGCGCTTCTTGCCGCGCAGCACTTGCAGCAAAGTCAAAAGACGAGTGGTACGCGACACGTTGGGCAGGCTCTGGAGGGCAAAGATGTTCGAGCTTAGCAGAGGCTGGTGTCAGAAACTGGCAGGAGCAATGTGAGAAGGCAGGTTGATCAAGCCTGCTCTTTTGGGGGTAGCGGAATATCGAGAGGGAATAAAATCCCATTGTGGGAGCGAGCCTGCTCGCGAAAGCGGCGGGTCAGTCAACAAAGATGTTGGCTGAACTGACGCCTTCGCGAGCAGGCTCGCTCCCACAGGGGTTATGGTGCGCGGGTTAAATATCAACCTTGTGGCGGGCGGCGTAGAGGCAGAGCATTTCCATCGCCAGTGTGGCAGCGGCCAGTGAGGTAACGTCGGCGTGGTCGTAAGCCGGGGCGACTTCCACCACGTCCATCCCGACCAGATTGATGCCGCGTAAACCGCCAAGAATCTCCAGCGCTTGCGCGGTGCTCAAGCCGCCGCACACCGGCGTGCCGGTGCCCGGTGCAAACGCCGGATCGAGGCAATCAATATCGAACGTCAGGTACACCGGGTTATCGCCAACCCGCGCGCGGATGGCTTCGACAATGGCGTCGCAACCACGCCGATGCACCTGCCGGGCATCGAGTACCTGAAACCCCATATGATCGTCATTGGTCGTGCGCAAGCCGATCTGCACCGAGCTTGCCGGATCCACCAGCCCTTCCCGAGCGGCGTGCCAGAACATGGTGCCATGATCGACCCGCTTGCCCTCTTCGTCCGGCCAGGTGTCGCTGTGCGCATCGAAGTGAATCAGCGACAACGTCCCATGTTTGCGCGCGTGGGCCTTGAGCAGCGGGTAGCTGATGAAGTGGTCACCGCCAAACGTCAGCATCGCGCTGCCAGCGGTCAGAATGTGCTCGGCGTGAGCTTCGATGCTTTGCGGAATGCTGTGTGGCGCGCCGAAATCGAAATCGCAGTCGCCATAATCGATGACCGCCAGATGATCGAACGGGTCAAACGTCCACGGCCAGTGGCGTTCCCAGGCAATCCCGGTGGAAGCGGCGCGAATCCCGCGTGGTCCGAAGCGGGCGCCGGGACGGTTGCTGGTGGCGGTGTCGAACGGCACGCCGCTGACCGCGACATCGACGCCGCGCAAGTCACGGCTGTAGCGCCGACGCATGAAACTGGTAATGCCGGCGTAAGTACTTTCGGCGGCGGTGCCGTAGAGGCTGTCGCGGGTCATGGCCTGATCGTTTTGCATAGGCACATCCATCGTGGGGCTCCTGTGGTTATTGGTGGCTACGGAAAGTGGTCCACAGACGCGTACGCTGACGCATGTCTTTGAGGCTCATGCTGCGATCGGCATACAGCCGCGCGCGCACTTCGCTCGGCGGATAGATGTCGGGATCGTTACGCACGGCCTCATCCACCAACGGCGTGGCGGCTTGGTTGGCGGTGGCAAAAAACAGTGTGTTGGTCAGTTCGGCCACGGAATCGGGGCGCAGCATGAATTCGATGAACGCCCGTGCGGCTTCGGGGTGCGGCGCGTCTTTGGGAATGGCCAGATTGTCCTGCCACACCAGCGTGCCTTCCTTGGGAATGCGGTAGGCCACTTCGTACGGTTTATTAGCCTTGTGTGCCTGATCAGCGGCCATGCTCGCGTCGCCGTTGTAGGTCAGCGCGAGGCACACGTTGCCGCTGGCCAAGTCATTGATCTGCCGGCCGCTGGCGACATAGAGCACCGACGGCTGGAGTTTCTGCAACAACGCCTCGGCGGCGGCCAGGTCGTTTTTGTCGGTGCTGTAGGGATCCTTGCCCAAATAATGCAGGGCCAGACCGATGACCTCCTGCGGCGAATCGAGGATCGCGATGCCGCAGTCCTTGAGCTTGCTGGCGTTCTCCGGTTTGAACAGCAGGTCGAGGCTGTTCAGCGGTACGTCAGGCAGACGCTGCTTCACGGCCTCGACGTTCATGCCCAGACCCAGCGTGCCCCAGGTGTACGGCACGCCATAGCGATTGCCGGGGTCGACAGCGGCCATTTTCTCCAGCAAATCCGGATCAAGATTGGCGTAGCCCTTGAGGCCCTCATGAGGAATTTCTTTCAAGGCACCCGCCGCAAGTCCACGGGACAGAACGCTGGACGACGGCACCACCACGTCATAACCACTGCCGCCGGTGAGCAACTTGGTCTCCAGCACCTCGGAAGTATCAAAGGTGTCGTAACGCACATGAATACCGGTTTCCTGCTCAAACCGTTGCAGAGTTGGCGGCGGCACGTAATCGGCCCAGCTGTAGAGATTGAGTGTCTTGTCCTCGGCCTGAGCCTGAACAGCCACCGACAACAAAAGCGCGGGGAAACACAGCTTGAACACGGGAGCCATGACGAACACCTGACCAGAGGAAGTGGTTGCAGGATGCGCCGTCGGATACATTAGAAAAATTGTCGAATAATTATCCTGACTTTATCCAGGAGTAATGTGATGTTGGGTCAACTCCACGATGTGGACTTGCAACTGTTGCGCCTGTTTGTGCGGGTGGTCGAGTGCGGTGGCTTCAGCGCAGCCCAGGGTGATCTGGGCCTGAGCCAGTCGAGCATCAGCCAGCAAATGGCTAAACTCGAAACTCGCCTCGGCTATCGTCTGTGCAGCCGTGGCAAGGGCGGTTTCAGTGTCACGCCCAAGGGCGAGCAGTTGCTGATCGCGGTGCGCACGCTGTTTGAATCGATTGAAACGTTCCGCCATCAATCCAACGGCGTCGCCGGGCGCTTGATCGGTGAAGTGCGCCTGGGGATTTCCGAGTCGGTGGATCAATCGGTGCTGCAACGGGTGGCGGCGGCGATCCGGCGTTTTCGCGAGCGTGATGAGTCGGTGCGCATCGAACTGATCAGCGCCATGCCCGGCGAAATGGAACGGCTGCTGTTGCAACAGCGGCTGGACTTGGCGATCGGCTATTTTTCGCAGGTGCAAAGTGCCTTCGACTATCGCCAGTTGTTCAGCGAAACCCAGCATTTGTACTGCGCTGCCGGCCATCCATTGTTCACTGATGACGCACCCAGCGATGCCGCGTTGCAGGCCTGCGACCGGGTCGATCACCCCTATCGATTTTTTCGCAGTGACGAGCCGTTTCAGGGCAAGGTCTGCTCGGCGCGCTCGGAGCAGGTTGAGGGTACGCTGACGTTTATTCTGTCCGGCAAACATGTGGGTTATCTGCCGGATCACTATGCGCGGAGCTGGCAAGAAAAGGGCCTGCTGCGGCCAATTCGTGAGGGCGAGTTGAGTTTCGAAGTAGCCTTTCATCTGGCCCGGCATCGGGCGCAGGTGCCGGGGGATGCGCAAAAAGCTTTTGAAGAGGATTTACTGGGCGCATTCAATCTCGTGTAGGAGCTGCCGCAGGCTCGGGCCGCGATCGGACGATCCTTTGATCTTAAAAGATCGCAGCCTCGTTTCACTCGACAGCTCCTACAGGGGAGTTTGCTGATAGCGACCCATAAAACCTGACCTTTCAGGCAGTTATTGCTCGTTGCCCTTACCGCCCTCTTCCGGCATTCTGCGCCTCCATTTTCTGACCCGGCCCCGCCTCGCGGCGCGCAAAACACCATGACCGCCTCTGAAAAAGCCCCGCGCAACAACGACCTGATTTACGGCCTCAACGATCGTCCGCACCTGACCGCCACAGTGTTTGCCGCGCTGCAACACGTGCTGGCCAGCTTCGTCGGCATCATCACCCCAACCCTGATCATGGGCGGCGCCCTCGGTCTGCAAAGTGAAATCCCTTACCTGATCAGCATGGCGCTGTTCGTCTCCGGGCTCGGCACTTTCGTCCAGGCCAAGCGTTTTGGCCCGGTCGGTTCGGGGTTGTTGTGTCTGCAAGGCACCAGTTTTTCCTTTATCAGCGTGATTCTCAGCGCCGGGTTCATGGTCAAGGCGCGCGGTGGCGGCACCGATGAAATCCTCTCGACGATCTTCGGTGTGTGCTTTTTTGCCGCGTTCATCGAGGTGGTGCTGAGCCAGTTCATCGGCAAACTGCGCATGTTGATCACCCCGGTGGTCACCGGCACCATCATCACGCTGATGGGGCTGTCGCTGATCAAAGTGGCGATGACCGACATCGCCGGCGGTTTCGGCGCGCCTGACTTGGGCGCAGCCAGCCATGTGTTTCTGGCGGCGCTGGTGATCGGCACCATCGTCGTGTTGAACCGCGTCGACGTGCCGTTTCTGCGCTTGGGCGCGATCGTTATCGGCCTGACCCTTGGCTACGTAGTCGCATGGCTGATGGGCACCGTGGATTTCGCCTCGATGCCAGAGGTGCCGCTGGTCAGCGTGCCAGTGCCGTTCAAGTACGGTTTCAACTTCGACTGGGTGGCGTTCGTGCCAGTGGCGGTGATTTTCCTCGTGTCGCCGCTGGAGGCCGCGGGTGACCTGACCGCCAACTCGATGATTTCCCGGCAACCGGTCAAAGGCCCGCTCTACATCCGGCGGATCAAGTCCGGCCTGCTCGCCGACGGCCTCAACTCAGCCATGGCCGCCGTGTTCAACAGCATGCCAATGGTGACCTTCGCGCAGAACAACGGCGTGATTCAGCTCACCGGCGTGGCCAGCCGTTACGTGGCCTTCTTCATTGCCGGTCTGCTGGTGCTGCTGGGGCTGTTCCCGATGATCGGCGCGGTGTTGCAACTGATGCCGAAACCGGTACTCGGCGGCGCCGAACTGGTGATGTTCGGCACTGTGGCGGTGGCCGGGATCAAGATCCTCGCCGAAGCCGGCCTGCACCGGCGCAACATGCTGATCGTGGCGATTTCGCTGGGCATGGGCCTGGGCATCGCGGCAGTGCCGGAAGTGTTGCGCGAACTGCCGCAAGCGCTGCGCAACATCTTCGAATCGCCGATCACCGTCGGCGCGTTGTGCGCTATCGTGCTGAACATCTTCCTGCCGGAAGAATTCATTGAGCTGGAAGAAGACGATTTCGACCCGGAAGCTTCTATTCTTCAGGTCATGGAAAACCCGGACATGCCGGCCAAAGGTGAACCTGCCCCAGCGGCGGCTGTCGCACAGTTGAACCGCTAACGTCTGGCCTTCAATAGAAAGGGCTGAGCCGGCGACGGTTCAGCCCTTTTTTGTTGAGAGACCGTTTATGCGCCGTTTTCAAGCCGTCATTCTGTCACTGCTTCTGCTGTCCCTCAGCGCCTGTGCGCTATTCCCCAACCGTGATCCGGTGAACATCAACGTAGTCGGCCTCGAACCGTTGCCAAGCCAGGATCTGGAAGTGCGCTTCGCCATCAAGATTCGCGTACAGAACCCCAATGAGACGGCCATCGACTACAACGGCATCGCGCTGGATCTGGAGGTCAACGGTCATTCACTGGCCTCGGGTGTCAGCGATCAGAGCGGTTCGATCCCACGCTTCTCCGAAACCATTGTCAGCGTGCCGGTCAGCATCTCGGCGTTCTCGGTACTGCGCCAGACCTTGGGCCTGAGCCAGACACAAACCCTCGACAACCTGCCCTACGTGCTGCGCGGCAAGCTTGCCGGAGGTCTGTTTGGCACCATGCGCTTTGTCGACAGCGGCAAGCTCAGCCTGCCCAAGGCCACTGCCGCGACCTGGTAAAAATGCGTTAGCCTGCTCCGTTCATTAAAGGCATTCAGGGAGGCTGCAGGTTTATGGAAGACACACCGACGCTGTACACCGAACGACTGATCCTGCGCCCGTTGCAACTGGCCGATGCCGACGCCGTGCAGCAACTGTTTCCCCACTGGGGTGTGGTGCGTTATCTGAACGCGGCGGTGCCATGGCCGTATCCCGAGGACGGCGCCCTCACCTATTTGCGCGATGTTGCCTTGCCGGCCGTGGCGGCGGGCAAGGAATGGCACTGGTCGATTCGCCGCAAGTCCGCGCCCGAACAGTTGATCGGCAACATCAGCCTGATGGATCAAACTGACAACCACCGTGGATTCTGGCTGACACCGGCGTGGCAAGGTCAGGGCTTTATGACCGAAGCGAGCGCAGCGGTGACCGATTACTGGTTCAACGTACTTCAACGCCCGCTGATGCGTGTGCCGAAAGCGGCGCCGAATACCGGCTCGCGCAGACTCTCGGAGCGCGCCGGGATGCGCTTGATCCGGACCGATGAAGATGATTTCGTCGGTGGGCGTTTTCCACGGGAAATCTGGGAAATTTCCCGGGAAGAATGGCAGCAACGCCACTGATTTCCAGACACACCACCGATCCATTGTAGGAGTGAGCCTGCTCGCGATAGCGGCGGATCAGCCGGCATCTCTGTTAATGACACACCGCTATCGCGAGCAGGCTCACTCCTACAGGGTTCGGTGTCAGGCAGTACCCTAAGTGTTGAATCGCACGCCCGGTTTGGCGCGCTCATCCACACTCAACTCAAACACATCCGGCCGCGCGTAGTGCCCGACCACATCGTAGTCATAGCGCGCACGCACCAGTTCATCGGTGTCAATTTGCGCCGTGAGCAACCCCGCCTCGCTGCGCAACGGCCCTGCCAGCACATCGCCCATCGGCCCGACAATCACGCTCCCCCCGGCAATCAACGGGCGATCCGCCGGCCAGTTGGCAATCTCCACGCCCAGTTCATTCGGTGACGCTTGCACCTGACAGGCGCTGACCACAAAGCAACGGCCTTCATGAGCGATGTGGCGCATGCTGACCTGCCACATCTCGCGCTCGTCGACGGTCGGTGCGCACCAGACTTCGATGCCTTTGGCGTACATCGCCGTGCGCAGCAGAGGCATCAT
The DNA here is from genome assembly GCF_054790525.1 of Pseudomonas sp. Mb7. Lineage (NCBI taxonomy): Bacteria > Pseudomonadati > Pseudomonadota > Gammaproteobacteria > Pseudomonadales > Pseudomonadaceae > Pseudomonas > Pseudomonas sp. Mb7. The sequence continues at coordinate 2,358,863 of NZ_CP186501.1, read as the reverse complement.
GTTTTCCCAGCACACCACCGCGCCGAGCTTGCCAACCTGACTGTCGAACACCGGCAAGGTCGAGCCGTCGCCCTTGCCCCAGATCAACCGTTCGGTGCCGGTGGGCATCAGTTTGCGATGTTTGCCGACGAGACCAGCCTGCGGGTCGAAATACAGCGCCGTGCAATACAACGTGCTGCCAGCCCGTTCAATCACGCCGATCACCAGATTGGCCCCGGTGCGCGCCGACAGACCGGCGAGCGCTTGCGTTTCGGCACCCGGCACATCGATCGCATTGGCAAAATATCGGGCATAGGCTTCGCGCCCCTCGGGCAGGCGATAACCCAATTGCGTGCCGAAGCCCTCGCCTTTCGGATAACCACCCAACAGCGCTTCCGGCATCACCACCAATGCCGCGCCAGCCTCGATGATCGCGCCCTCCCAACTCAGAATCTGCTCCAGGGTCGCGCTTTTGCCTTCGGGCAAAGCGCCGATTTGCAGCGCAGCAACAATTGATTTGGCCATCGCGATAACTCCATGAGGTTCAGTGGTTGCCGATTCTGCGGCGCAGCGCGATCATGAATAAAGCCCCATTCACTGCTGAATGATATGAGCCAAATGAATATCGCCACGGTCGACCTCAACCTGCTGAAAGTCTTGGAAGCCCTGCATGAAGAGTCCAGTGCCAGCCGCGCGGCATTGCGACTGGGGGTGACACAATCGGCGGTCAGTGCGGCGCTGCGCCGCTTGCGCGAGGTCTACGGCGATCAATTGTTCGTGCGTACCGGGCGCGGTCTGGCACCAACGCTCAAGGCCAATCAATTGAAACCGGTGGTCAGCGAAGCGCTGAACAAGTGCCGGCAAAGCCTGGCGATGGTCGATCCGGCGGCGAACCAGTACGACGGCCGCTCGGTCACCGTAGGACTGTCGGATGATTTCGAAATTGCCTACGGTCGCCGCCTGATCGAGGAAATTGCCCGCAGCGCTCCGAAGTTGCGCCTGATCTTTCGTCAGACTCATAGCCAGATCGTCGCCCGCGCGCTGATGGAGCGCAGCATCGATCTGGCGATTACGGCCGGAGGCTTTGCCGAGCGCTTGCTCAGCCGTCAGGTGTTGGGCGAAGGCGGTTATGCATGTCTGGTCGATCCGGCGAGCCTTGCGCCCGGTCAGCAGCAGATCGATCTTGAGGAGTTTGTCGACCGCGAGCACATCCTGGTGTCGTCCGGCGGCTTTATCGGCATCACCGATGAGGGCTTGGCGACGCTGGGCCTGACTCGACGGGTCTGCGCGTCGACCACGCATTTCGCCGCGCTGCCGTATTTGCTTAAGGGCAGTCGGGCGGTGGCGACAATTCCGACGCATGCCGCCGAAAGTATTGCTGAGCTCAGCGGCCTGGCGCTGATGCCCTGCCCCCTGAAGCTGCCGCGTTATCCGATCGAACTGGGCTGGCGTACCAGCACGCAGATCGATCCGGTGGTGGTCAAAGTCCGCGAAGCGATTGCCGCGACGTTCACCTGAAGCGTTACTTGTTCGCGGCCATCAGGCGATTGACTTCACTGCGCACCATGTTGGCGAATTCTGGTGGCGACATGCCGTCCAGTTCCGCGCGGACCCACTCGGCCCATTTGCCTTTGCGCTTGCCACGCTCGCCGAACAAACGCGCGGCTTCGCCTTTGGCTTTGCCCAGATTGTTCTGCCAGAGTTCGAACAGACGGGATTTCTCGTCTTCCAGCGCAGCGCGCTCTGCGAGTGACTTGTCGGCCAGATTGAAACTCATGGGGAATTATCCTGCTGCGTAAAATGGCGACATCTTACACGCTCGACGGAAATCTCCCGCGCAGGTTTTTATTTCTGACCTAAATTCAGTGCAACTTTTCAGCAAGCGCCACACTCCATTGATCACTGTCCATTCAACTGCAAGGAGTCACCCAATGGCCCGCAAATCCGCCGTGCAAGCCGCCGAAGATCAAATCAAGGATCAGGCCTTCAGCGAACTTCAGGCTCTGATCCAAGAGTCCGACAAACTCCTCAAGAGCAGCGCCTCACTGGTCGGCGAGGAAGCGGAAACGCTGCGCGGACAAATCGCCCTGAAACTGCAACAGGCGCTGGATTCGGTGTCGAGCGTACGTGATCGCACCAAACCGGCGGTCGATGCCACCGAAAGCTACATCGGCGGTCATCCGTGGCAGACCGTGGCGATCTCCGCCGGTTTCGGTCTGGTGGTTGGCTTGCTGCTCGGCCGTCGCTGAGTCAGGCACACAAAAAAGGCGAACCCGCTGGGTTCGCCTTTTTTATGCCTGCGTATTTTTGCCGGCTTTGAACCAGTTCCGGGCTTTCAGAACCTGAGCTCAACTCGATCTTTCACGTCGGCGCACATCCCCCATTCACCGCGGCCAGTCCCCTCTCCCTCGGGGAGAGGGCTAGGGTGAGGGGCTTTTGATCTTTGATCACGCCCCCGCCAGTTCACGCAACTGCGCCAGCGTCTGCGCATCCAGCACAATGCCCTCAGCCAGCGACTTGCTGCGCTGCCAATGCCTGCGATCGCCCGGCAACCGCTTGAGGCCGACACTGTGCATCTGCCGCACCAGCTCACCACTGCGCTCGGCAAAACTCTGCCCGGCGGCTTTGCTCGGGTCGATGACGATCAACAATTGCCCGGTCCACGGCGTCTTCGCCCCGGGATGATTGGCCCAATCGAACTCGAAAGAAAAATTCCCTCCCGTTAATGCGGCCGCCAGCAGCTCAACCATCATCGATAGCGCCGAACCTTTATGCCCACCAAACGGCAGCAACGCCCCGCCCTCGAGAATCGCCTTGGGATCCTGAGTCGGCTGACCGAGGCTATCCACGCCCATTCCGACGGGCAACCGCTCGCCTTTGCGCGCAGCGATCTGCACGTCGCCATGGGCGATTGCGCTGGTGGCCAGGTCGAAGACAATCGGCGCGGCGCCGGCCCGTGGCGCGGCGAACGCAATCGGATTGGTGCCGAACAGCGGCCGGTCGGCGCCGTGCGGCACCACGCAGGTCATGCTGTTGACCACGCTCAGCGCCACCAGCCCTTCGTCGGCAAATGGCTCGACGTCCGGCCACAACGCGGCGAAATGATGCGAGTTGCGAATCGCCAACACGGCAATCCCGGCACTACGCGCCTTCTCCACCAGCAACGACCGGGCGGCGGCCAGTGCCGGTTGGGCGAAACCGTTGCCAGCATCGACACGCACAAAACCGGCAGCGACATCTTCGACTTGCGGCACCGCCTGGCCGTTGACCCAGCCGCTGTTCAGGGTCGAGACATACCCGGGCATGCGGAACACGCCATGGCTGTGGGCACCATCACGCTCGGCGCCGGCGCAGTTGGCGGCCAGCACTCGGGCGACTTCGGCGGAGGTGCCGTGGCGCAGAAAAATCGTTTCAAGCAGTTGCGTCAGCGCTTCAAGAGACAACGAGGACGAGACAGCAGAGGACACATGATCGTGTGGCGCAGACATCTGAAGCTCCAGAATGATTATTGGAGGGAACAACAGCGTACGGACGACTTGCCCGCCGATTAACCATGCCACAGCTGTCGGCTGTCAACCCTTGGATTGGCGATGACGGGCGTTGGCTCATGGCACATTTCAACTCGACGTGTGCGGTAACTATGTACCGCCTGCACAGCGACCTGCGTACCTACTCTTGAACTCCCCGCCCACGGCGCCCCGTTCAGAGTTCCAATGATGTCCAGCCTCCTGCTATTCCCCGAGATACTCAAATCCCCGGGCCGGCATGCCAGCCTGGGTCGGACCCACGGCCTCAACAGCAAAGATTTCAGCTGGCTCGCACATGTGCAACTGGCGACCCACGCCCTGCGCAGCGAACAAACCCCGCCCATGCTCGCCGAACGCATTCTGCTAAACGCCGACAAGCAACTCGCCATCCCCCTGCCCGGCAGTTTTATTCTCGGCACTGGGCCGGATGACCATGGCGTGTTTTTGTACACACCTTACGACGGTCTGAAAAAATACAGCGATTACCAGACGCTGATGGACGCGCTGCAAACACGCCTCGATAACGCTGAAGAAACCGATGATCTGTTGGCCTTTCTCAGTGTTTTGCTGCGCAAGGAACTGGTAGAGAAACGCGGCATTACCCTCACCCGCGAAACCATCGAAGGTGATGTGTTTGACGATCAAAAAGCGGCGATCAGCCAGTCTCAGGACACCTGCGCCCGCGATGTGCTGGATGAGCTGAAACGTCTGCCGTCGCTCGCCACCTTGCTGGAGAACATTCTCGGCGAACTGCTCGAACCGCATTTTGGCGATTTACCGCAGTCGCGCACCCGCGTCGGTTTTTACCTCGACAGCGCCCCGATGTCCGCGGAGATGAGGCAATGGGTCAGTTCGCTGTCATTGAGTGAAGCGCTGCTGCTGCACTTTCGCCGTCAGGGCTGGCCGCGCGGCCAGACAGCGGAATTCTCCCACCCGGCCCGCGCAAGCCAGGCGGCTGACCAGACCGCCTGGGGCGATGCGATCAAGTCCGCATCGGGACGACTGACCATGCTGCTGTTTCGACAGCTAGAGGCCTACTGGAATGCCGCGGCATTCGAGGGCTCACCCAGGCGCACATACTTCAGCCAGGCGTTAAAGGATCAAATGCGTGCAGATCTGATGCTCAAGCGCGAAGCGGAAATCCTGTCTGCCACTGAATTCGACGCCTTGCACAGCGTGATCCGCGAACCGAATGTGGCGTCCCGGCGGCCCAACTTCGAAACCGTGTGTTTGCGCGAGGACACCGCCTACATCGAACTGGCCGGGTCGCTGATGATCAACCATGACAAGGCTTATCTCTACACCCCTACCCAAGGCTTGCAAGTCCTCACCAACTACGCCGATCTCAAACAGACGCTGACCGCCAAACTCAATGCCGCCGGCCATGAAGACGAGCTGTACGGACTGATGAACCTGGAGGAGCGCAATCGCTATCTCGGATTTGCCCACGCGCAAGTATCCGGGGAAAACATCGGCGGCGACATCATCAGCACGCTGTTTGAAGCGATCCTCACCAAACAACGGCAAAACATTGAATTCGTCTTGCAGCTCTTCCGCCAGAGTGAACGCACAACCGACATCCATGCGCTTTTCGACAAAGCGCTGGATATCCGTTCGATGATTCATGAACGTCTGCTCAAGCTCGACGTCAACGAGCGCTGGAGTACCCGACCGTTGTTTTCAAGTGCGCCGCTCTCGTCACGGGTGCAGACCGACAAGGCCAGGCAACTGGCGATAAAGCTTGAACGCGCCGAGGAGAATCTCGGCAGTCACTTCAAGGATCAGCCGACCACCAGCAACGCCGAACAACGCGTGTTTCTCGAAGGTATTCGATGGAAACTGGCACAGGCCTTTGAGGATGGCGTGCGCGCTGAGGCACACATAAGGAACCTCAGCGGTTCCTGGCAGACGGCCGAGCGAAAGATTATCGATGCCGTGTTCGATGCAAAATACGCCACACGCAGGGATCGTCAGTCACTCAATGGCTTCCGGCCGGATGCCTGGTCGCTCAGCGTTACCTGCGCAGGCAAAGCCGATGCACTGTCGCTTGCGCATTGCGTACTGTTGACCGAGCGCGGAGGCATGGACGTCGAGCATTCCGGGCGTGCGATCCTGTGGACGCCGGCCATGGGTCTGGAATCGTTCGACGACATCGCCATCGCGCAGAAGCAACTGCAACAGCGCCTGGACAACAACAACCAGTCTCAGACACTGCTGGAAAATCTGCCAACGGCGCACTATCAGCTGGATCAACAATACACACTGGACCCGTTCCAGTTGATTGAAGGCAACGTGTTGAACGATCGCATGCAATCGGCCATTGAACACTTCCTGGCCCATTGTGAGGCATTACGCGTTTGCATCACGGACAAGGACGTACTCGCCAGTTTCCTTACTCAAATAACAAACACCGCCATCGATACCAACTTGCGCCGGGCCATCGACCTGGCCCGGGCTTTCGTCCGCCAGCAGGACTTCCCTGACTGGTTACGCATAGCGCCGGTCACAGAACAACGCACGCAACTGGCACTGCTGGATGAAGTGCGGCGCAGCGTTATCGATGGCAAGGATTTTCTCCACGACGTCCCCGCTTTAGCCAGCCATGTGGAGCAGACGCTGAAAACACTGCTCGACGCCCGATTCCCTGGCACTGATCTCAAACCAAAGCAGATCCAGATCACCCCGAATCTCACGCTGGCAGGCCCGCCCTGCAACCTGCTCGATTTTGCCTTGCATCACTACAACATCGTGCAGGACACCGGGTTCAAGGTCGCCTCGACCATCGCCAGCGCTTTGCCAGCAACTCTCGATCAGTCTGCGGTTCAGCAACTGCTGCAATCCCTCGACATCACCACCGCCTACACCCGGAAAGTCACCGAGGCGCTCTCATCCGACACTGAGCCGGCACGCACCAGCAAAGCACGTTTCCTCCGTCAGTTGCCGTGGCAGTTGATGCAGCACGCGCACGCCTTGAAGTTGCAACAACAGTTGTCGCAAAGCGGTTTCGACTACGTTTGCCAGGTTCTGGACATGCCCGACGGCGTAGCGCGCGCCACCGTAGAGGGCGCTCACGCCAGTGCTTGCCCGCTGTCATTGATCAAGACCACCGGTAGCGATTTCGTCGACGCCCTCGGACTTTATGTCATTGGCCCCGGGGCGGGACATACAGGGCCACGCGTGCTCTACGCATCCTACTCGCGGTTCGTATTTCGTGAATTCGAGGACGAGGCGCAATTGATCGAGGCCTTAAATACACCGGGGCATTTTCAGGACCTGGTCATCCGGCGCTTGCCTTCCGGGCAACAAGCCGTCTTCAAGGATCTGCTGAACACGACGATTGGCAAGACCAGTGAAATCAAACTTCACAGCATGCCCATCACCGGCAATCTGCTGGAGCATTTGCACAAGGACACGCTCAGCCTTCTACCGCAACTGCTCGCTTGCCAGCCGCAGATCAACGCACAAGCCGATTGGGAAACCGCGAAGTCCCTGTTCAGTCACGGTGTGCGCCTGGTTCCCCATCTCTTGTCGGGGAAAATCGCCTCGTTGTTTTTTCTCTGGAAAAGCTACAACGACTTCAAGGAGTCCGCCGAAAACCTTCAGGATCATCATTGGGCCAACGCTCTGAAAGGCTTTATCGCCGGGGCGTTATCCCTGTTTAGTCTGGGTCGGCTGTCCTGGGAAACAGAGGCAGAGGCGCAAACGGCCGAATTTGCCTCCGGGGCGCAGGCCACTGGATCAAATGTTGCCGAAACCGGCGCGAACACCACGGAAAAAACCGCCGCTCGCTGGTCAAAAGTCCCACCGATTACCACCTCCCGCGCGAACTTGCAGTCTTATGAAACGACCACCGCACTCGACAGCCTCACACTTGATAGCAATAAGCTGGTTTACGGGGATTCATCCAGCACGCACAAATATGCAACGATTGCCGGCAAGGTTTATCCGGTGATCCAGGCCGAAAAAACCTGGTACTTGCGCAAAAAAGACGGGGGCCGTGGGCCGGCGCTTGAGCAGAAAAACTCACGACTGGTGCTTGCCCACGCCAGTCAGGCCGTGCATCGCTGTCGATCGAGGAGGCCCCTGGCTCTGCAAACCAGAGTGGAGCAGCACTGTTCAATTCTGATGCTGATCCAGGCGCGAGGGATGGCAGAGATCAACCGCCGATTTCCCGCCAGAGCCTTCGTGATTCAGCAAGCGGTTACCCGGGCAAGAAACTACGCGTTGTATTGCCTGTATAACTTCGTCGAACATCGCGACAACCTCGGGGGCACTCGTGTGGAAACGGTCCTCAAAGATTTTTTCGACGTGCGACAGGTCACGCCGATGCTGCTGAAGAAAATCGAGAAGGTGATCCTGCCGATTTGCCGCGAACTGACGGACCCAAAGGATGACTTGCTTTACACAGAGCGTTTTTTCGCTGGCCTCAATGCGCGCTACGACGATGACACGGTTGCCTTTGTCTTCAAGGAAGACCGGCGAAAAGTCGTGCACTTCACCGAGCATTTTTTCAATCCGAAACTGGATGTCTACACCGCTTTCTTGCCGCCCAGGTTCAATGTTGATTCCCATGCTCGCGCGATCACGCTGCTGCACGAACTGTCGCACCTGATCAACGATAGCGAAGATTTCGTCTCCGTAGAGGCGATGAGTCCATACCCCGACCTTATCGATACCACCACCGCGGACGGGCAACAGCTCAAAACGGGTCTGGAACGTTATCGTAAATCCTTGTCACGCTCCGCTGCGCCCGAACAGTTATTCGCGAACAGGAATGAGCAAGGGCTGTGGGTAGATCTGGATCAGTTGCCGGAGCAGGCCGATGTCTACAAAAAAGTCCTCAGTCTGACCAAAACCAGAAACCTTGCAGAGGCACGTAAAGCCTTTCGCAATCCGCTCGCTGATGAAGCACGCATCGAAGTGCTGATGGCCAACGCTGACTCGATCGCCTTACTCATCAGCGAAATGGGCAGACAACTGGATCCGCCAACGGCGCCGATACCGTTGCCGGCGCCGACTTCAAGCCAGGCGGATTCAGTGCAAGCGTCACCGTGACCACCTGGACAAAAAAATGCGCCGGTCTAAGGCCGGCGCATTTTTTAAGAACACACTGAGTATTTACCGCGTGATCAATCCTTCTGATCGCGCAAAATATTGCCCGATGCGCCGTCGATGCGGAACTCGTAAACCACGCCGTCCGCCTTGCGTCCTTCACCTTTCCAGTAGCCGTCGTTGTCGGCTTCGATCTCGTAAACCTCGACGTAACCGGCCTTGGTCTTGACGATCTCAATGGCTTTTTCGATGGTGACCCAGCCAGCGCCCGGCCGATCGGCCAATGCTGCGCCAGCACTGAGCAAACCGGCCGTGGCAATCAACGCTGCGAATGTCTTCTTGATCATTTGTTTTCTCCATTTGTGGATAGTGGTCTTGGTCGTCCTGCTTTTTGGGTGCCTGAGGGAAAAATAAGTTCCACTTTGATGGGTAAATGCCATGACGGTTGTTCTCGGTCACTTCCCGACAAGGTTAGAATGGGCGAAATCAGGACGAGTCAATGACCCAAGACACTCTCTCGGAAGCCGAATACGATGCGATCACCGATGCCGCCGCGCATTGGTGCATGCGGGTGCACGCCGATGACTGCACGGACGCCGAACGTCGTGCATTCAAGCAATGGCACGACGCTCATCCCCTGCATGCATTCGAGTACGAGGCCATGCTGGAAATCTGGGAGGTGGCCGAACATTTGCCGCGCCCTGAATCCGTTCCGGTTATGCCAGCCCGTCAGACTTCGCGCTCGTGGCGTCAACTCGCTGTAGCGGCCGGCGTCTGTGCGCTCGCCCTGCCGCTGGCGGCGTACACCGGCTGGAATCTGGGCTGGCTGCCCAATAGCTATCAGCATTTCGCCGCTACCGATACTGTCCGCCAGGTCACGCTGAGTGACGGTAGCCAACTCGAACTGAACCTGAACACTGATCTGACCTTCAGCAATTACAAGGACGAACGCCGCGTCACCCTGAAAAAAGGTGAAGCGTTCTTTACGGTCAGCCACGACATGGCCCACCCGTTTGTCGTCCGCGCAGGCGAAGGCAGGATTCGCGTCACCGGGACGCGTTTCAATGTCTGGATGTATCAGGACCAAGTGCGTGTGAACCTGATCGAAGGTTCGGTGCTGGTCGCCAGCAATCGCTCGTTGCCAGGCGATGGTTTGCGCCTCGGCCCGTCAATGCAGGCGCGCTACAAACAGGGCGATTACATGCCCCAGATCAGCCAGACCTACCCTGGTGATACCTCGCTGGCCTGGCGCAACGGCAAATTGGTACTCGATAACCTGGCACTGAGCGAAGCACTGCCTCTGATCAACCGTTATCTGAGCAATCCATTGGAGCTGGCGGATAACAGCACCGGTACGATTCGCGTGGGTGGCATCTACAACATCAAAGAGCTGAACAATCTCGCCAACAGCCTGCCCAAAGTGCTGCCGGTCTACCTGACCCGTAACAAGGAAGGTAACCCGGTGATCAACTCGATACCGCAACAACCGCCAAAAAGCTGAAGGCCTCACCCCTTGCAGGATGCGGCCCTCTGGCTCAACGTAATTGACGCTCGGGTTTACTGAGTGGCGACCTTCCCCACTTTGTCCAGTGTCTGGCGCACAGTCTGCACCTGATACTGCGGGTCAGCCTGAATCTGCTGTTCGGTGAACGGCAGGACACTCCACTGTTTCTTCGAGAACGCCTCGGTCTGATCCCGCGAATACTTCGACGCCGGATCGCTCGACAGCGAGAACGCCAGTAGCCCCTGGGCGTGCGGGCCCTTTTCGTCAAAGGTCACGACTTGCAGGTAGCTGGTGCCACTGACCACTTCGAGTTTGCCGTCTTCACGCGGCACGCTTTGGATAGCGTTGTAGATGCCTAGCGTGCCCGGCCCACCGTGAATTGGCGTCTGTTGCCCGCCGCTGCTGACAACCTGGATATCCCCCCAGCGGGTCTGCGGCTTGAGGCCCATTTTTGTGCTCGACTCGACCGATGCCAACATGGCCTCACGCAGTGCCTTGGCCACGGTTGGCTGCTCGACCGCCAGACCGCGCGGCGTGTGTTGCGCATCTTTGGGATCGAACGCGACACGCCAGACATCCGGCGAAGCCTGCAAGGCCTGCATGATGTTGTGGAAATGCATCAGGCCCATACCCGAATCAAGATTGGCACGGCCATCCCAAGCTTTAAGGCTGGTGCAAACCGGCTTCAGCGCTGGCGCATCGACACCGAGGTCAGAAGCACAGAACTTCAACAGATCCGGCACCACCTGAGTCGCCAGGTACACCTGATCGTCCATCACCATCTGCTGCAGATCCTTCACCGCCAGCGGGCCTTTTTTACTCAGCGTGCTTAAGCGATCCAGAGCAAACCGGGAGCGCAAGCCCAATGGTTGGCCGTCCTGACTGATCAGCGGCGAGAAACCGGTCAGCGGTTGCGCCGGGTTGGCCAGCCACGCCGAGTCGTTGGAGTGCTGAACGAAGTCCTTGCGCAGCAGTTGCGGCAATTGGCTGGAAGCATAAATACCCTGCTGCGCCGCTTGCGGATCAATGTCCCATGCGCACGCGCTGTTGGAGCCATCCAGCACGATCATCTGCGTGCCGATACGCGGATCACTGCACTTGGTCAGTTTCTCGGCGTTGACGTTCGGCACCACCGACAGGTTCATGTACAGCGTCTGGCCTTTGTCATCCACGGCCAGGGTGTTGACCCACGGAATGCCCTGAATCTTGTGTACCGAATTCTGCAGTTCCTGAAGCGTGGACGCCTGATTCATCGCGTACCACTGGTTCAGCACGCGATCATTGTCGATATTGGCATCGCGCAGGCTGTAGGCGAACTGATTGTCCCAGTCGAGCTTGCCCGGCCACTGCACGATCGGGCCAAACTGCGAGCTGTAGACATCACGCGAAACCGGCACCACCTGGCCGTCGGCCTGTTTGACCTGCACGGTCACGGTCTGCTTGTTCAGCGGCAAGGATTGGCCATCGAGCATATAGCGTGTGGAATCCTTTGGATCGAGTTGCAGACGATACAAAGTGAAGTGTTTCGACGAATCAACCGTGTGCGTCCACGCCAGATGCTGATTGAAGCCGATATTGATCATCGGCAAGCCTGGCAAGGCAGCGCCCATGACGTCGAGCTTGCCGGGGATGGTCAGATGCATTTGATAGAAGCGCATGCCACCGACCCACGGGAAATGCGGGTTGGCGAGCAACATCCCGCGCCCGTTGAACGAGCGCTCGCTACCCACCGCGACAGCGTTACTGCCACGGTCCAGAGCGAAGCGCTGCTGACGCGCATCGGCCAACTGATAGGCCTGCACATCGTGTTCGATCACCGCGCTCGCCTGCGGCGGCGTAGCCCCAGCCAGCGCCTCGGCAAACTGCCCGACACCACCCTCGACCAGCAGACGGCGGGTCAGCTTCACCAGATCTTGCGGTGCAATCTCACGCACCCACTCGCCCTGACACTGTGGCGGCAAGCCTTGCTGACGACGCTCGCCCAGATAGCGGTTGTAGCCCGCGGCATAGCCTTCGACCAGATCACGCACCTGCGCAGGTTGCGCCTGCCAGAACGCCTTGACCGCTTCCGGTGTGTTGAGCCAGGTAAAGAACACATCGCTGACACGGTTTTCACGCTGCTCGACGGTGAACTGGTCCGGGCCGAAGTAGCGTGAACGCTGACCATTGACCGTCACGATCTCATTGGCCAGCAGACAGAGGTTGTCCTGCGCATAGGCATACCCGATGCCGAAACCAAGCCCTCGCTCGTCCTGCGCACGAATATGCGGCACACCAAAAGCGGTACGGCGAATATCGGCGCTGACATCCGTGGCCGGGCTGAACGCATAGGCCGAACAACTCAGCCCGAAAGCCACGCCGGCCAAGGTCAGTCCCATTAACTGTCTGGAAATTATCACGCTCGCTCCTGATCGACATGCCAAAGAGCGAACCCGGCGCTGGCACGGATCCGCTCTGGAAACACCCACGCGTCCACGCGCAATGAGCCTGTCCAAGAAACGAAGTCAGAGGAAAAAATTTAGGCTCTCCACGTAATCCCCGAAGCAGAATCAAAAGCCCCTCACCCTAGCCCTCTCCCGGAGGGAGAGGGAACTGACCGAGGTGATTGCCAGAGTTACGCCGACTTGAAATACCGAGCCGAACTCAAATTCAGAAGCAGATCAAAAGCCCCTCACCCTAGCCCTCTCCCGGAGGGAGAGGGAACTGACCGAGGTGATTGCCAGAGTTACGCCGACTTGAAATACCGAGCTGGACTGAAATTCAGACGCAGATCAAAAGCCCCTCACCCTAGCCCTCTCCCGGAGGGAGAGGGAACTGTCCGAGGTGATTGCCAGAGTTACGCCGACTTGAAATACCGAGCTGGACTGAAATTCAGACGCAGATCAAAAACCCCTCACTCTAGCCCTCTCCCGGAGGGAGAGGGAACTGACCGAGGTGATTGCCAGAGTTACGCCGACTTGAAATACCGAGCCGAACTCAAATTCAGAAGCAGATCAAAAGCCCCTCACCCTAGCCCTCTCCCGGAGGGAGAGGGAACTGACCGAGGTGATTGCCAGAGTTACGCCGACTTGAAATACCGAGCTGGACTGAAATTCAGACGCAGATCAAAAGCCCCTCACCCTAGCCCTCTCGCGGAGGGAGAAGGAACTGACCGAGGTGATTGCCAGAGTTACGCCGACGTGAAATACCGAGCCGAACTCAAATTCAGAAGCAGATCAAAAGCCCCTCACCCTGGCCCTCTCCCGGAGGGAGAAGGAACTGATCTGAGGTGACCAAACCCAACCACACCCCGCCCCTCACCACTCCACAGGATGAGCGTTAGCTCGGCTGCAGCTCTTGATCTTGCCGTGCTGGCCCCTTCGGCAGGCTGAGTGGAGGGATTGATCCGGGGGTGGGAGCGCAGCGACCGTTTGGCGAAGCCAAACACAGCGAGAGGAGGTGCAGCGAAGCAAACCGTAGGCGCTGCGCCCGGATCGATCCCGGAGCGAAGGAACCCCGAGCCCCAGCGAGTGGGCCGAACGCCGGGGCCCAGCCTTTTGCTTACTTTTCGGCGTCTGGAAAAGTGAGTCGCTGTAAGAGCGAAACCGCCAGCCGCAACCCCCAAAAAAAACGGATATACACCCAAAACCCAAAGAACCTGGTCGGCCCAAAGGCCGCCAAGGCCAACCCCCAATCACAAGGAAAAGACAAATCCCCGACAAAATTTCTACATTTTTTCTTTCATGATTTGTCGTGCTGATACGTCTTGTTCTAGAGAGCGCAAAAAAACCACCCCGATCAGACTCTGAAAAGGAGTAATCGCATGTACAACTCGCAACTACCAACGGACGGTAGCCAGGCACCCAAAGGAGTTTCCATGAGCCCTCACGCGAGCGATTTCGGGCAACGCGTCGAGCGTCACGGCAACGAACGCATCCGCTTGCTGCTGAAAAGTTTCGGGCTGCGCACCAGCCTGATTCGTCTGAAAGTCATCGACGCCTTGCTGGTCGCCGCACAAAGCGAACGGCGCCTGGGCGTTCGCGGTGTCCACAGCCAATTGCTCGACCTGGATATTCCGCTGTCCTTCCTCAGTGTGCGCGAAGTGCTCAAGCGCCTGTGCGCCGAAGGTGTGATCACCTTCAATGACGACAAGAGCTACAGCCTGCATCCACAGGCTGCAGCTGTCCTCAACCACGATTGAAGCGTGCAGCCATCGCCGTCAAGGCTTGACCTTACGGCGCATCACACCGTTGATCACCACCACGATCACCGCCACACCGATGGCGACGAACTGAAACGTCTTCTCCGAAATCATGCCGGCATTTTGCAGCCAGGACAGGCCGAGCATGATGGCCAGGACCGACACGGCGATCAGAATCGAATAAATCAAGCGTTGCTTGTGGGTCATTGCGGCTTCCTGAAACTTTGAAATGTATCCGGTTTGTATCCGTTTGCATGCCATGCACTTACCGTTCTACGGGGATGCGCCGCTGCAATCGGGGTCTCATGTTACAGCCGATGAAGAGTTTTGGCTTCATGACGGCGTAACCATGAGGAATTTTCAAAATGCTGCGTCGAATCACCTGGCTGATTCCCATTCTTGCCCTGCTGACCCTGAGTGGCTGCATCATCTTCCCCCACGGCGGCTGGCATGACGATCACCACCGTTACTACCAGGGTGGCCCTGGTTATTACCAACATCGCTAGAACAGGATTGTTCGCCCTGCCCGCTTGCCAATGAACAGACCGTGGCAGGAAATCAACAAGTCCGATTAACTTCAAACAAAGCCCGCCCCGTTGCGGGCTTTTCTGTTTTTGCCAAATGCTTCTATAAATCGCTCTAACTTGTGCGCCGCGCTAAATCAAATCACTAAATAAGTTGCAAGCATTTGAAATCTAATGTCGCAGCAAAACAATAGGCTGGACGCACATCTGCAACTAATCTCTGGCAACTTCCTTTCACTCACTAACAGGAACGTTTATGCAGAGAACTCTTATACAGATCCGGCCGCAAAAAGCGCTCGGATTTTGTTTGGTGATCAGCGCGTTTGAACTTCTGACGTATATGGCCAGCGACTTGATCATGCCTGCGATGTTAAGCGTTACCACCGAACTTGATGCCGATGTGCGGCATGTACCGAACGCTTTCAATCTTTATCTGCTTGGCGGTGTCTGCCTGCAATGGCTGATTGGGCCGCTGTCCGATCAATGGGGGCGAAGGCGGGTATTGTTGATCGGCTGCGCGTTATTTGCGGTCGCCTGCGCGGGGGCCTACAGCACCGAAAGCATTGAAGCCTTCAATCTACTGCGACTGCTGCAGGGCATGGGCCTGGGTTTCGTTGTGGCGGTCAGTTATCCGGCCCTTCAGGAAGTGTTCTGTGAAGCGGATGCGGTGCGTTTGATGGCTCTGCTCGGCAATATCGCCCTGCTTTCACCCTTGATGGGGCCGCTACTGGGCATTCTGCTGCTGCAATGGTTGTCTTGGCGCGAATTGTTTCTGGGGCTGGGTCTGGCCGCGTCGATGGTCTGGCTGGGGCTTTTTGCCTGGATGCCGGAAACCGTCGGCGTCGCCCGTCGAGACGGACACAAGCAACCGGCCGTGCGTTTCTCCTTGCGCCAGACTTGCAAGCGTTATCGCGCCCTGTTCGGCAATCGCCGATTCCTCGCCGCCAGTTTGGCGCTGGGGCTGATGAGCCTGCCGCTGATCGCCTGGATCGGCCTGGCGCCATTGCTGCTGATCGAGTTGCTCGGGCTGACGCCGCTTGAATATGGCGTCTGGCAAATCCCGATTTTCTCTGCGGTGATTGTCGGCAATCTGATCCTTGACCGGTTGCTGATCACTCACGCCTTGCCGCAACTGATCCGCTTGGCGCTCTGGCCTTTTTGCCTGGGGCTTCTGGCCCTGATCGTCTGCGCACTGGCTGGCGCCGGACTCGGTCCGGTGGTCGCCAGTCTGGCGTTGTACGCAGTCGGATTGGGTATGAGCAATGCCGCGCTGTATCGGTTGGCGCTGTTTGCCAGTGATGACAGCAAAGGTCTGGTATCGGCACTGGTCGGGATGATTTCGATTGCCGTGATGGGCCTCGGCGGCTTGCTGATTGCTGCCATCGGCGGTGGCGCAAGGCTCGAGCTTTTCGCGCTTTGCGCCGCTTTCAGCGGCTTGATGTGTCTCCCTCTGTTGCAGGGTTTGTTGCAACGCACCCCTCCCGACTCCGCCTCTGCTCAGTAAAGGAATATTGAATGCATCACTTCCCCGCCAGCGATGCGCTTTGCGCGTTGCCACACCCCTATTGCCCGGATTCCGTGCCGGTGGGCCTGTTCGATCAGGCCATGACCGAGATCAGTCGGTTTCATTGCCGGCACACCCCCGGCTACGCCCATTGGCTGAACGCCAACGGCCTCGACGAACAGGACCTGGACAGTCTTGATGACTGGGCCCGTCTGCCGCCGATTCTGGCGAACTTCTTCAAACAGCAATTGCTGCTCAGTCCGACCGGAGAGCGCGCCCTGGAACTGACATCGTCCGGCACCAGCGGCCAGAAAAGCCGTATGCGCTATGACCCGCGCAGCCTCGCGGGCGCTCAGTTCATGGTCGAGCGGATCTTCAGTCATTACGGCTGGTACTCACCAGATACGCCTTGCAATTACCTGCTGCTGAGCTACGAACCGCAAGGTGCGATCACCTTGGGAACGTCGTATACCGATCAGTTCCTGTGCCGCTTTGCTCCCGTCAACCGCGTCGCCTACGCGTTACGCAGTAACGGCGACGGCCATCAATTCGATGTGTTCGGCGTCATCACGGCCCTGCAATCGTTCGCCGCAGAAGGCCTGCCCGTGCGCATTTTCGGTTTCCCGGCGTTCCTTTGGCAGACCCTGCAACACATGCAGGCCACCGGCGTGCCTGAGCTGAAACTGCCGGCAGGTTCGCTGGCATTTTTTGGCGGTGGCTGGAAAACCCGAGCCAGCGAGGAAATCCCCAAACAGCAATTGTATGGACGCATCGCCCGGCAACTGGGCATCGAAACCTCGCGGTGCCGCGACGGTTACGGTGCAGTCGAGCACGCCGTGCCGTACATCGAATGTGACCGGCATCATTTTCATGTGCCGGTTTACGCCAAGGCGTACGTGCGCAATGCGCAGGATTTTTCCATCCAGCCCTACGGCCAGCAAGGCTTGCTGGGATTCGTCTCGCCCTACATTTCGTCCAGCCCGGCGCATGCGGTGGTGATGAGCGATCTGGCGACGCTGCACCCGGGCTCAAGTTGCGGCTGTGGCCTCGCCAGCGACTGGTTCGAACTGCATGGCCGTGCGGGCACCACCGCCGGCAGGAGTTGCGCGATGGCCGCCTCCGAATTATTGGGGAGGCACTGACATGTACCTGCTCAACGGAGAGCTTTTCGCTGAAATTGACCTCGACAACGCACTGGCGCAACTGCATCAGACCTTGCCGCACCACCTCAGCACACCGCTGGATAGCGCCGTCGTTCTGACCGCCGCGGGCAACTTTGCGCGGCATCTGCACAGCGCCGAACTGCCGCTGGATGACGAACAACGCCTGGCGCTGATTGATTTCTGTCAGCCTCACGCCCTGCAAACCAAACTTGAACGCGAACTGGGTGATCAGGCCGATTCACTGCGGCGTGTTGATTATCAGCAATCGCGCTTTGAGCGCTGGAGCCCCTTGGGCCTGGTGGTTCACATCACCCCGGCCAACGCGCCGCTGCTGGCCTGCTGCGCCATGCTCGAAAGCCTGTTGGCCGGTAACCTCAACTGGCTACGCCCCAGCCGCAGCGACCAAGGCCTGACCGCGCGCCTGCTGCACGCATTGGTGCAATGCGACCCCAGCGGTCAACTATGCCATTACGTCGCGGTGTTACCCGTAGCCACGGAGCAGATCGGCCGCTTGTGCAAAATGGCCAATGGCGTATCGGCGTGGGGAGGCGAAACCGCGCTGCAAGCCATCCGCCAACAGTTGCCACCCGGATGCCGCTGGATCGACTGGGGGCACCGCATCAGTTTCGCCTACCTGACGCCAGACGCGGCCTCGCCGCCAGCACTGGACGCAATTGTCGATGAAGTCTGCCGACTGGACCAACAAGCTTGCTCCAGCCCGCAATGGTTGCTGGTCGACAGCGACGATCCCGCCGTTGTGCAAGGCATCGGCAGCGCACTGGCCGAGGCATTCGAGCGTCGCGTCGGGCAATGGCCGGCGCTGACTCCGACGGTTCAGGAAGCCAGCGAGATCACCAGCCATACCCTGATGGCGCGTCTGGGCCAAAGCTTTTCCGGCAGCACCGGGCAGGTCTGGAGCGCGACGGGCTGGCGGCTGATCTGGAGCCATGATCGGTTGCTTGCGCCTTCGCCGCTGTTTCGCACATTGCTGCTCAAACCACTGCCACGGGCGCGACTGACGCAAACACTGCTGCCTTGGCGCAACGTGTTACAGAGTTGCGCGCTGGTCTGCGGTGAGGCGCAGATCAATGAACTCGCACGCACATTGATTGCAGCGGGCGTCAGCCGAATTACGCCGATCAATGCGATCCATGACGGCTACGACGGCGAGCCCCACGACGGCGTTTACGCACTGCAACGCCTGAGCCGCCGCGTGTCGGTCAGCCTCGCGCCAACGCAGTTGCCCACCCACATGAACCTCGACGAGCCACCTTGCGCACTGACACTGACAGGTCTGCCGATCACCGACAAAGCAGCGTTTATCGGGCAACCGACGACAGCGGCGGCGCAGCTGTTTTTCCGCTCCGGCGGCAGCAGCGGCACACCGGCGCTGTCGGGCTTCAGTTACCGCGATTTTCAACGGCAAATGCGCGCGACGGCCGATGGGTTGTTCGCGGCGGGCCTTGATCCGCGCCGCGACAAGGTGATGAACCTGTTCTTCAGTGGCGGCTTGTACGGCGGCTTCTTCAGTTTTGCCAAAGTCCTGGAATTGCTGGGTGCGACGCACCTGCCCATGGGCGCGCCGGCCGACGATGATTACCGCGATATTGCGCAAGTGATCATCGAGCAGCGCGTGACCGTGCTGATCGGCATGCCCAGCACCCTGCATCGATTGTTCCTCAACGAGGGGCCGCGTCTGAGTCGTTATGGGGTGATTGAAAAGGTTTTCCTCGGCGGAGAGCACATCAGCGATCAGTGCCGCGAATTACTGCATCGCTGCGGCGTCGCCAGCATCCGTTCGGCGGTGTACGGCAGTGTCGATGCGGGGCCATTCGGGCATGCGTGCGCCGCCACCGGCGACGGCGTGTTTCATCTGATGGACGCTATCCAGCAGCTGGAAATCGTCGCACTGGAGCAGGACAAGCCGGTCATTGGCGATGAAGTCGGCCGTTTGCTGTTCACCTCCAAAGCACGTGAAGGCCAACAGGTGCAGCGCTATGAAGTCGGCGACACCGGCCGCTGGCTGCCCGGCGACTGCCCGTGCGGGCTGAGTTCGCCGCGTTTCGAATTGCTGCAACGACACGGCCGGCTGCTGCGCATCGGCAGCGATTTCATCTGTCTGAACGAACTCGCCCGGCACTTGCAGGCGCCGTTTCAGTTACACCTCGATCACGCCCCCGATGGCCTCGAGCGCCTGCTGATTCACAGCCCTGGCGAACCCGCAGACATTCTCTGCCGACTCGAGGGCTACGCGACGCTGGCGACACTCGTGCGCACCGGGCTTCTCACCGTGCAGGCGCAAACCTGTGAGCCGCAACATTTCGACAGAAACAAACACAGCGGAAAGATACCGCCAGTAATCGATTCGCGCCGTTAACAGCGATCGTCAGCCATGGCCAAAATAATTAACGAGAGCACCATGAATACAACAACAGAACTTGGCAAGTTGTTCGCTTTTGCCCGCGAACATTCAGCGTATTACGCCAGACATTTGCAAAACGTTGCGCCGCAGACAAACACCCTGGATGAACTTCCGGTAATTGATCCACAACAATACTGGGCAAGTAGCGAAAACCTGGAACAATGGCCGGTACTGACCTCAACGGTCGAACGCGCCCTGGTATTCAAGACCGGTGGAACAACCAGCGCCGGTAAACTTTCAGTATTTACCCGCGAAGAATGGCAGACACTTGTGCGGGACTTCGGCAGCCATCTCGCCGGTCAACTCAATCCCGGCGACCGGGTGGCGAACCTGTTTTTCGTCGGCGACCTGTACGCCAGTTTCATTTTTATCCACGACGCCCTGGCGCACGAACCGGCGGGTGTTACCGAATACCCGTTTACCGGCGACGTCGACCCTGCGGTGCTGGCCGACTCGATCCGCCAACACCGGATCAATGTGCTGGCCGGCGTACCCGCACAATTGCTGACATTCGCCGGCGTGCTGGAGCGTCAGGCGCGAACCCTGGGCGAAGTCGAGACAATCCTTTACGGCGGAGAAAGCCTGTTCACCGGACAATTGCAGGCGTTGCACCGGGTGTTTCCCAACGCGCGGATTGCCTCGATCGGTTACGCCAGTGTCGACGCCGGTTTCATCGGTGCCGCAAGCCGCGATTGCGCACTCGGCGAGCATCGGATGCTGGCCAGCCACAGCGTGCTGGAAATCGTCGATGAACACACCGGTGAAGTGATCGAAGAATGCGACCGAACCGGGCGACTGCTGATCACCAACCTCACCCGCCGACTGATGCCGCTGATCCGCTACCCCGTGGGTGATCTCGCTTGCTGGCGAGAGCCGGCTACCGCGTCGATGCGCAAGTTCGCCTTGATGGGCCGCAGCGCCAGCAGTCAGCGGGTGCGCGTGAGCAGCCTGACTCTGTTGATCGAAGACATTGCCGCAATCGTCGCACGCATCACCGCCAGCGACGACTGGCAACTGGTAATCAGCCAATCGGCCAACGTCGATATCGTATGCCTGAAATGGCTACCCGACACGCTGACGGCCGAGACCGCTGACGCCAACACGACCTTGCAGCGTGCACTGATCGAGCAATACCCGCTGATCATGCAACTCTGCGCTGAGCGCTTGATCGAGTTGCAGATTACCCATTGCACACCCGATGAACTCGCTCGCCATCCGCGTTCCGGCAAGCGCCAACGCGTCGTCGATCTGCGTGTCTACGCCACGCCCGGACCGGAGCAACGTCCATGGACAACTTGACGCTGCGCAGTTATCGCCGATCCGACGCCAGGGCGATCAGCCATCTGTTTCGGGAAATCTATGGCGACCACTACGTGCAGCCGCACGTGTATTTGCCGTTGATGATCAATCAGAACCATGGCGAGGGTCGCTGGCATTCGCTGGTGGCGGAATCCGGGAAAAAAATCCTCGGCCACGCCACGTTGTGCAGAAACGCGGGATCGCCTACGGCGGAACTGGCGTTGAGCGTGGTCCATCCGTCAACACGCGGGCAGAACATCGCGACGCAGTTGGGCATGCGGCTGTTGATCCATGCCCAGGCACTTGGTTGCCACGGCGTGACCATCAAACAGGTGACGCAGCATCTCTACACCCAACGCATGGCTGACCGACTCGGTTTTTGCAGCACCGGGTTGTTGCTTGACTACGTACCCTCACCGTTTGGCGAGCCACTGCCGGAGTCCATCGTCATCGGCTACACCCCTGTGGAAGGCTATCGCCGCCCGCTCCCGGCATTGTCCTGGCCGCAAAGCTGTCACGATTTCATGGCGCATTTGTGCGGCGTATACGGAACACACGACAAAGAAGCGCGTTGGGTGGGAGAGCCGATGCAGGTTGAACAATGCTCAGGACGTTATGACGTGGTGCTGAAAAAACTCGACGCCGGCTTGCTTCAACAGCTACGACGACTGCCCGAACACTGGATGATCTCGATCAGGCTAAGGCTGGCAACAGGCTTCGCCAATGCCGTGGATAGCCTGTCGGCAATGGGCTTCGTCTTCACCGGGATTGCCCCGAATGAACGGGGCGCTGGATGGTTGGCTTTGTTTCATCGAGGCTATCGCGCGCGATCGCTGGAGCTGCGCTGCCCACACCTGCAACGACTGCATGATCAGGCTCAACAACGCGTCGCAGCACGCTGAAGCGAGGCGTTGCCGGGTTCTTGCACATCAACCAGCCCGTTCAAACGTTGAGCGGGCTAAACGGTCAGCCTCAAGCTTTGGCTTTGACACCTTCATCGACCGGTTTCGCAGCGTTGCCTTCACCGTAGGTCTTGAGGTTCTGCAGGACATAGATCGCTTTCTTGAACTCGGGAATCAGACTCTGGCCGTAAGCGTTGCCATTGAGACCATTGTTCTGAATGGCGTCGAGCTGGGTCGCGAAATACTCCAGGGCGTTGAATTTGGCATCGATATCTTTGGTCACGCCAAAACGGTCGAACTTGTCACCGGCGTTCTTCAAGGTAAACGACGTGATCTCGGAGATCAGGCCGCGGCTGCGCAGCATCTCGCTCAGATTTCCCAATTGCTTTACCGAAACATTCGCAGGATCAAAGCCCTTGATGGCCTTGCGCATGCCCTGCTTGTCCATTTCAGCGGTATTCAGCGCGGTGGGATTGGTACCGACCTTGGTCAGCATCTGCTGCACTTTGATGCTCTGGGCCACTTGTTTTTTCGCGCCGGTGTTACGAACCATAACGCCTGCTTTGCTCTCCCAGCCGCCGACAATACCGATCGTCATGAGAAGACTCCCTGTGAAATGAACATAAAAAGTATCCGTATTGAACGGCAATAATGGACGCGAGTATCGGCGGGCGAATTGATGGCACCAACCTATTTCTGCACATTTTTACAATTCTTGTACATTCTCGATACAAAAGCCAATTAGCCCGTAACGACTGCCCCGAAGCTGTCATGGCAATGCAATGAAATTTGCTTTTTCGAGCGCTAATAGGCACTGATCAGCCGCTATGTATCAGCCATGGTACTGACCAGTCATCGGCACGCGCATTTTTTAGGACGCGAGTACCTAAAGCTTCCAGGCACCACGACGATACGCTGTAGATACCCGCACTGTTCTATCCCCGCCCCCTAATAAGAAACGCTGCTCAAGGACCGGTCTCCATGCCCGCATTCCGCACTATTCAGGCTCGCTACACGCTGTTTCTGGTTCTGTTCATCCTGCTGTTGTCGGTGTTGACCGTGGTCGGCATCAGCCAACTGGTCGCCCCCAAGTTGCGTCACACCGAAGAACAGGTGGTACTCAACCGCATCGCCGAAGTCGCCGAGCAGATTCAGGGCGAGTTGAACAAAGTGCAGGCGCAACAGCGCAGCATCACCCAGACCATCCCGCTGCTCGACAGCGCCGCCATCGACGCGGTGCTGCCAGGTCTGGTCGATCAATACGGCGAGCTCAAAGTATTCGGCGGCGGGATCTGGCCTCTGCCGGGGCAACGTGAAGCCGGGCGCAACAAATTCAGTACGTTCTGGCACCGCGATGCCTCGGGCAAACTCGCCGTCAACACGTTCTGGAACAGCGACGCGGCGCCCAACTATTACGACCAGAGCTGGTACAAGGGCGGCATGGCCACACCACGCGGTCAATGCGCCTGGGCGGCGGCGTATAAAGACGACGCCAGCGCCGAGCCGCGCACCAACTGCGCCATGGCCATCCAGAAAAACGGCAACGCGTGGGGCGTGTCGACGATTGACGTCACCCTCGGCTTCTTCAACGATCTGGTGGCGCGCAAGGAAAAAGACCTCAACGCCGAGATGCTGATCGTTGAAGCCGACGGCAAGATCATCAGTAACAGCTCGCGCATCAGTGGCCCGATCGTGCTGAAGAACATCAGCGAACTGGCCGGCACGTCGACTTTCGCCAGCCAGGTCAAAGCCGGGCTGCAAAGCCGCGATCAGGCGCAGCGCATCGAGTTCGATAACAACGGCGAAGCCAGCACGTTCTTCATGCGGCCGATTGAAGGCACGCCGTGGTTCCTGGCCACGGCGCTGCCGACGAAAATGCTCACCGCCCAGCGTGATGACGTCCTCAGCACCTTGAGCCTGTTGCAGATTCCACTGGTGATCCTGCTGGTGCTGTTGCAGGTCTACGCGATTCGTCAGTTGGTGCAACGCATGAAAGCCTTGAAAGCCAACATCGATTTGCTGTCCAGCGGCGATGCTGACCTGACCCGGCGCATCACCATTCGCGCCGAAGATGAACTTGGCGCCATCGGTCACTCGGTGAACACCTTTATTGCCTACCTGCAAAACATGATCGGTGAAGTCACCCAGGCTACCGGCGCCATGGCCTCCAGCCTGGATAACCTGCAACGCACCTCGGCACACACCAGCCAGATTCTGTTGCGTCATGCTTCGGAAACCGATCAGACCGTTACCGCCATCACCGAAATGAGTTCGACGGCAGAAAGCGTTGCGCAGAACGCCGCCGAAACCGCCGCGTTTACCCAGCGCGCCAATGAAAACGCCGACCGTTCGCGGGTGGTGGTGGGCGAAGCGACCAACAGCGTGGTCGCGTTGATCGATGAAGTGGCCAGTGCGACACACAAAGTTGAAAACATGCAGCAGGACGCCCAGCGCATCACCGAAATTCTCGGGGTGATCGGCGCGATTGCCGGGCAGACCAACCTGTTGGCGCTCAACGCGGCCATCGAAGCGGCACGCGCCGGTGAACAGGGCCGTGGTTTTGCCGTGGTTGCCGATGAAGTGCGTGCCCTCGCCGCGCGCACCCAGGCCAGCACCTCGGAAATCAACGAGATGTTGACGCGTCTGACTCAGGGCGTTAGCTCGTCGGTCAGCGCCATGGAAAACACCCAGGCCAGTTGTCAGTCCGCCGCCGACGCGACCGCACGGGTCAACTCCGGTCTGGATGAAATGGCCGGTTCGGTCAGCCACATCAACAGCCTCAGCACCCAGATCGCCACCGCCGCCGAGCAGCAAAGCGCCGTGACCGAAGAAATCAACCGCAGCATGGTGCAGATCCGCCACATGGTCGATGAGCTGGTGCAGAGTGGCAAAGCCAGCGAACTCAACACTCACCAGTTGCTTGAAGCCAACAGCCGGGTGAGCGCGATCATGGGGCGTTTCAAAGTGCGCTGATCGAAGCTCCCATAAGGGTTCTCTGCCCAACAGATAACCCTTGTGGGAGCGAGCCTGCTCGCGAAAGCGATCTTTCAGTCCCCGCTTCAGTGTTTGAACTACCGCATTCGCGAGCAGGCTCGCTCCCACAGGTTGGTGCTGCGTTTTGCAACAACTGGAAACATTGCGTTGATGCCCGGCGGCAAAAACCGGTCAAAATGCGTGCTTTCCGATTGTCACCCGAGCCGAGAATCCGTTATGCGAACCCACCTGCGTCTGCTCGCCCTGAGCGCCCTGTTCATCTCCGCAATGGCCCAGGCCGCCGACCTGATTCCGATCGAAGTCCATCGCGATGCCAATTGCGGCTGCTGCAAAAAATGGATCAGCCACCTCGAAGCCAATGGCTTCAAAGTCGAAGATCACGTCGAAAACGACATGAGCAGCTTCAAGCAGCAACATGGCGTACCGCCGCGTCTGGCCTCGTGCCACACCGCGATCATCAACGGCAAATTCGTCGAAGGCCATGTGCCCGCGGAACAGGTTCTGGCCCTGAGCAAGCGTGACGATCTGCTCGGCGTCGCCGCACCGGGCATGCCAATGGGCTCGCCGGGCATGGAAATGGACGGCATGAGTGATGCTTATCAGATTATCGGCCTGAAGAAAGACGGGGCTGACGTGGTCGTGGCGGATTACCCGGCCCATTGATCATCACGGCGTACGGCGGCCTGTTTCTCGCCGCTTTCGGCGCGGCGACCTTGTTGCCGCTGCAATCCGAGGCGTTGCTGGTTGGCCTGATCGTCAGCGAGCGTTACTGGCTGTGGGGGCTGCTGGCGGTGGCGACACTGGGCAACGTACTCGGCTCGCTGGTCAACTGGTGGCTGGGGCGCGGGATCGAGCGCTTTCAGGATCGGCGCTGGTTTCCGGTCAACCCCGCGCACATGACCAAAGCGCGCAAACACTATGAGCGCTACGGTCACTGGTCGTTGCTGCTGAGCTGGTTGCCGATCATTGGCGACCCCCTGACACTGATTGCCGGTGTCATGCGCGAACCACTCGGGCGCTTTCTGTTGATCGTCACCCTGGCCAAAGGTGCACGTTACGGCGTGCTGGCCCTGCTGACGCTGGGGTGGTTGGGTTGAACGTTCGGGCGCGGGCATTGCCTGTGTTTAACGTCGGCGTAATCCGCTCGTTCCAGCATCGGCCGATTTCAAACGGAGTTTGACCTTATGTCTGTCATGTTTTCCCGTTGGCTTCCCTCCCTGCTCCTCTGCGCCGCCCTGCCCCTGTCGGCGCAGGCTGCGACGTCAAGCGAAGCGACGCCGGAAGGCCCGGCCTATGGCCCGGAACTGCAAGGCTTCGATTATCCCTACACCCTTAAACACTTTGCCTTTCAGTCACAGGGCAAATCCCTGCAGATGGGTTACATGGACGTCGCCGCTCACGGCAAGGCCAACGGCCGCACTGTGGTGCTGATGCACGGCAAGAACTTTTGCGCAGCCACCTGGGACAGTTCGATCAAGGCCTTGAGCGAGGCCGGTTACCGGGTGGTCGCACCGGACCAGATCGGCTTTTGCACCTCCAGCAAACCCGACAACTATCAATACAGCTTTCAGCAACTGGCGACCAACACTCAGCAGTTGCTCAAAGCGCTGGGCATTCAAAAAGCCACGCTGCTCGGTCATTCCACCGGCGGCATGCTCGCCACGCGTTATGCCTTGCTGTTCCCCGAGCAGGTCGAGCAACTGGCGCTGGTCAACCCGATCGGCCTGGAAGACTGGAAAGCCCTCGGCGTGCCCTATCGCACCGTGGATCAGTGGTATCAGCGTGAGCTGAAAGTCACTGCCCAAGGCATCCGTGATTACGAACGCACCACTTACTACGACGGCCGCTGGAAACCGGAATTCGACCGTTGGGTAGACATGCTCGCCGGCCTGAGCAAAGGCCCGGGCAAGACTCAGGTCGCGTGGAACTCAGCGCTGATCTACGACATGATTTTCACCCAGCCGGTGTATTACGAGTTCAAGGACCTGAAGATGCCGACCCTGCTGCTGATCGGCACCTCCGACACCACGGCCATCGGCAAAGACCTCGCGCCGCCTGAGGTGAAAGCGAAAATCGGCCATTACGACGTACTCGGCAAACAAGTGGCCAAGCTGATCCCGCAGTCGACGCTGGTGGAATTTCCCGGCATGGGCCACGCGCCACAAATGGAAGAACCGGCACAGTTCCACAAGGCCTTGCTCGGCTGGCTGAATACAACCAATCCCGTTCGTTGATGAGGTAAGGCTGATGGCGGTGCAGATTGCAGTAATCGATGACTGGCAGGACGTGGCCCGCGACGTGGTCGACTGGTCGGTGCTCGATAGCCTCGGTGAGGTGACGTTCGAGCACGATTACCCGGCGGACAATGCCACACTGGCCGAGCGACTGGGCCGCTATCAGGTGATCTGCGTGATGCGCGAGCGCACGCGCTTCGATGAGGATTTGCTCAAGCGTTTGCCTCATCTGAAGTTGCTGGTCACCGGCGGCATGCGCAACGCAGCGCTGGATATGCAAGCGGCCGCCAGGCTGGGGATCAAGGTTTGCGGCACCGACAGTTACAAGCATGCCGCGCCGGAATTGACCTGGGCGCTGATCATGGCGGCCACGCGCAATCTGGTGAACGAAGCCAATGCCCTGCGCGACGGTCACTGGCAGCAAGGGCTGGGCGGCGATCTGCATGGCAAGACCCTCGGGATTTTGGGTCTTGGCAGCATCGGCCAGCGCGTCGCGCAGTTTGGCCAGGTGTTCGGCATGCGGGTGATTGCCTGGAGCGAAAACCTCACCGCCGAACGCGCTGAACAGGCTGGCGTGACGTACGTGAGCAAACAGGCATTGTTCGAACAGTCCGATGTGTTATCGGTGCATCTGGTGCTCAGCGAGCGCAGTCGCGGGCTGGTCGATGCGCAGGCACTGGGCTGGATGAAGCCGACGGCCCTGCTGGTCAACACCGCCCGCGGGCCGATTGTCGATGAGGCGGCGCTGATCAAGGCGTTGCAGAAACAGCAGATCGCCGGGGCGGCGCTGGACGTGTTCGAACAGGAACCGCTGCCCGCGATGCACCCGTTTCGAACGCTGGACAATGTACTGGCGACGCCGCATGTCGGGTATGTCAGCCGGCAGAACTATGAGCAGTTCTTTTCGCAGATGATCGAGGATATTCAGGCTTGGGTGGCTGGTCATCCAATCCGTGCGTTAAATTAACCCCCACTTTAGGAGCTGCCGAAGGCTGCGATCTTTTGATCTTCGCTTTTAAATGCAAAATCAAAAGATCGCAGCCTTCGGCAGCTCCTACAGGTGTTGTCTGTGGTCAGCCGATCAACTAATTGCCCGCACCACAACAGTGCAACCGCACTTCCCGCTAGCACAGAATCGTGACCGATCAGTCACCGTTTTAGCCCTCCCTCGCAGAAAAACCTGCACTTCGTCGGTGCGTTCCCCCCTCAAAAGCACGGTCGGCGTGGCCTGCCAACCGATTGTCGAACAATTTACCCATTTGCTCCGCCCCGCTCTAGGATCTGGCCTAGACTGACTTTCGCGGGGTAAAACCGACCGGTCACATCGCGGAAAAAAAGTCGAAACTTTTGCGCGCGGCGGCTGGTCATCTGAAAGACAGGGCCATAGCGACTGGTGCAATCCTTGCAACGGCCCGTTCACCCATTCTGCTTGCGCGTGTTGGGTAGCGTTTGCTCACCGATGCGTGGCGCGTTTGCGCCCGGCCACAGGACTTGGCCATGGACATCGCTTGTTCAAGACAAGAATCAGATCAACGAGACGGGAGATTCATATGATCAGTGCGGCATTGGAAATTCAGGGAGAGCGTGCTCAGCAGGCGGTTGGTGAATCGAGCACCATCAGTGTTCCTGGCAGCCGACAGATCAACATCCCCGGCACAAAAACGCTGACTCCGGTAGCGAGCCAGAACCCCAACAAGAAAAAAGTGTTGTTCGTCACCTCGGAAATCGCCGATCTGGTCAAGACCGGTGGTCTGGGTGACGTCTCCGCTGCACTGCCCCGGGCCATGGCCCATCTGCACGACGTGCGCGTGTTGATCCCCGGTTACCCGCAGGTGATGCACAGCGAAAACCCGATCCATATCATCGGCGAACTGGGTGGCCACGCAGCGCTGCCACCATGCAAGATCGGGCGCATGGACATGCCGGACGGTCTGGTCATCTACGTACTGATCTGCCCCGAACTCTACGAGCGCGAAGGTTCGCCCTACGGCGCCAACAACGGCCGCGACTGGCCGGATAACCACATTCGTTTCGCCCGCCTCGGTCTGGCCGCCGCCGACATCGCCGCCAACCTCGCGCAAATTCACTGGTGCCCGGATCTGGTGCACGCCCATGACTGGCCGGCCGGTCTCGCGCCTGCCTATATGCACTGGCGCGGGCAGCGTACGCCCACCCTGTTCACCATTCACAACCTCGCCTATCAAGGCGTGACCAGCCTCGGCTCCTGCCCGGAGCTGGGGATTCCAGCCCATGCCCTGCAACAGGAAGGCATGGAGTTCTACGGCAAAATGTCGTTCCTCAAGGCCGGCATGGCGTATTCAAGCCATATCACCACGGTCAGCGCCACTTATGCGCAGGAAATCACCACCCCGGATTTCGGCTGTGGCCTCGACGGTTTTCTCGCCGCCAAGACCCAGCAAGGTTTGCTCAGCGGCATCCCCAACGGCATCGATGAGAGCTGGGACGCTGCGACCGATCCGCACCTGTTTGCACCGTTTGCAATTGGCGACTGGGAAGGCAAAGCGATCAACGCCGCGCACGTGCGTGAGCTGTTCGGCCTCAACGATTCCACCGGACCGCTGTTCGCTGTGGTGTCGCGACTGGTCTACCAGAAAGGTCTGGACCTGACGATAGCGGTATCCGAATACATCGTGCAGAACGGAGGCCAGATCGCAATCATCGGTCGCGGCGAACCGGAAGAAGAACAAGCCATGCGCGAACTGGCGCTGCGCTTTCCTGGGCAGATCGGTGTGCGCATCGGCTTCAATGAAACCGACGCCCGGCGCATGTTCGCCGGCAGCGATTTCCTGCTGATGCCTTCGCGTTACGAGCCTTGCGGTTTGAGTCAGATGTACGCCCAGCGCTTCGGCTCGCTGCCGGTGGCGCGCAATACCGGCGGTCTGGCCGACACCATTGAAAACGGCGTCACCGGTTTCCTCTTCGATGAGTCCACCGCTGAAAGCTATCAAGAGGCCCTGAGCCGCGCGTTCAAGGTATTCGCCTTCCCCGAACTGCTCAACGCCATGCGTTGCCGCGCAATGGCTGCGCCGTTCAACTGGTGCAAAGCGGTTGAACCGTACGCCGAACTCTACGAACAACTGGTCGCCAAGGCGCTGGGTAAAGCTCACCACAAATAACCAGGGAGGTTCACCACGATGCCGTTACGGTCTACTGAAACCTGGCCCCACGGCGCGATCATGCTAGACGCCGAACACACGCAATTTGCGCTATGGGCGCCGGATGCGTTTTACGTGAGTGTCGAACTTGAAAACGGCCAGTCGCTGCCGATGCTGCCTCAGGCAGAGGGCTGGTTTGTGATCAAGGCCCGCTGTCCGGCGGGCACCCGCTACCGCTACAACATCGACGGCGAACTGGAGGTGCCTGACCCGGCCTCCAGAGCCCAGGATGGCGACCTCGACCGCCAGAGTGTGGTGGTCGATCCTCTGGCTTATCAATGGCGACACACGGCCTGGCACGGTCGGCCATGGAGCGAAGCAGTGATCTACGAGTTGCACGTCGGTGCGCTCGGTGGTTTCGCGGAAGTCGAACAACATCTGGCGCGCCTTGCAGGCCTGGGCGTCACCGCCATCGAACTGATGCCGCTGGCGCAGTTTCCCGGCGAGCGCAATTGGGGCTACGACGGTGTTTTGCCCTTCGCCCCGCAAGCCTCCTACGGTACGCCGGAACAACTCAAACACCTGATCGACAGCGCCCACGGCCATGGTCTGGCAGTAATTCTCGACGTGGTCTACAACCACTTCGGGCCGGACGGCAATTACCTGCACCGTTACGCCAAAGGCTTTTTTCGCGAAGACAAGCACACGCCGTGGGGCGCGGCGATCGATTTTCGTCGCAGCGAAGTGCGCGAGTTCTTCATCGAAAACGCGCTGATGTGGCTGCTCGAATACCGTTTCGACGGCCTGCGCCTCGACGCCGTGCATGCCATTGAGGATCCGGATTTTCTCAGCGAAATGGCCCGACGCATCCGCGCGCAGATCGATCCCAGTCGGCATGTCTGGCTGACCGTGGAAAACGAACTCAACCAGTCGAGCCTGCTGGAATACGACTACGACGCGCAGTGGAACGACGACGGCCATAACGCCCTGCACGTCCTGCTCACTGGCGAAACCGATGCGTACTACGCCGACTACGCCGCACAACCCACCGAACAATTGGTGCGCTGCCTCAGTCAGGGTTTTGTTTTCCAGGGCCACATCACCCGCCATGGCGAACCACGCGGCGAACCCAGCGAACACCTGCCCTCCACGGCGTTCGTGCTGTTCCTGCAAAACCACGATCAGATCGGCAACCGTGCGTTCGGCGAGCGCCTGCATCACCTGGCCGATCCGCGTGCCGTGCAGGCAGCGACCGTGTTGTTACTGCTGTCGCCGATGATTCCGCTGATGTTCATGGGCGATGAGTTCGCCGCCGAGCAGCCGTTCCTGTTTTTCACCAGTCATCACGGTGAACTGGCCAAGTTGGTGCGCGAGGGCCGCCGCAATGAATTCGCCGCGTTCAGTGCCTTCACCGATCCGCACAAACGCGAGCAGATTCCCGACCCGAACGCCGAAAAAACCTTTCACGCCTCACAGCCCAGGTTGATCGGCAATGGCAGCGTGAAACAGCAGGAAACCCTCACGCTGTACCAGAAGCTGCTGCAATTTCGCCATCAATACATCATTCCACATCTGTCCGGCACGCAAGCGCTCGGCGCCCATATGCTCGGTTATGGCGCGGTCAGTGCGCGCTGGCGTCTGGGCAATGGCAGCGAGCTGCGAATTGACCTGAACCTCAGCGACACGCCAGTGGTCAACCCTCCACAGACCGAGGCCGTGTGGTTGTTTCAACAGCCATCCAGCGTCGATCTATCGGAATCGGGCGAACTGCCCGCGTATTGCGCGCTTGTCAGCCTCACGGCCGCAACCCCTTTGCAACCTCTGGATGGAGAGCGCCTATGAGCGATGCGCAACTGGAAATACTTGCAAGCCGCGCCGGCCTTGCCGTCGACTGGATCGACGCCAACGGCCGCCCGCAAAAAGTCGCCCCGGCGGTGCTGCGCAATGTTCTGATCGGACTCGGCCACCCCGCCAGCACCGCGCAGGAAATCGACGCCAGCCTGCTGGAACTGCAAGCTGCCCAACAAGACCGGCACTTGCCGCCGCTGCTGACCAGCGATGTCGGCGTCGGCCTCGATCTGGGTCGGTATTTCGCCCCGCAAACCCCGTGCGAAATCCACCTTGAAGACGGCTCGCGGCTGGACCTGAAACTGGACTCTGAAGCGGTACTGCCGGGACTGATTCCGGTCGGCTATCAACAGGTGCACATCGGCGATCAATACTTCACCTTGGCCGTGGCGCCTGAGCGTTGCTTCAGTGTCGGCGATGCGGTGGATAATCCGATTCCGCGTGTTTGGGGTCTGAGTGCGCAACTGTATTCGCTGCGCCGCCCCGGCGACGGCGGCTTCGGTGACACCCAAGCGTTGGAGGATCTGGTCCGCGTGGCCGGTGAACGCGGCGCCGATGCGCTGGCAATCAGCCCATTGCACGCCATGTTCAGCGCCGATACCGGACGCTACAGTCCTTATTCGCCGTCCAGTCGTCTGTTCCTCAATCCCCTGTACGCCGCCCCCGGCGCAATTCTCGGTGAGCGCGCTTTGCGCGATGCGATCGACGCAACCGGCCTGGCCGAGCAGTTTGCGCAACTGGAAGACCTGACCCTGATCGACTGGCCAAGCGCCGCCGACGCCAAGCAAAAACTCTTGCAAGCGTTGTACGAAGGTTTCATCGCCGGTGACCACCCACTGCACCCGGACTTCGGCAGTTTCCGCCATGCCGGTGGCGAAGCACTGGAAAACCACTGCCGTTTCGAAGCGATTCAGGAAATGCGCGCCGCCCGTGGTGAAAACCTCGACTGGCGGCAATGGCCGGAACACTGGCACGACCCACGCGGCGCAGCGCTCGAAGCGTTTGCCGAGGAATATGCCGAACGCATCGGCTACTTCGCTTTTTGCCAATGGCTGATCCACCGTTGCCTGGAGCGCGCGCAAACCGCTGCACGCAGCGCCGGCATGGGCATTGGCCTGATCGCCGATCTGGCGGTGGGTGCCGATGGCGCCGGGAGCCAGGCCTGGAGTTTCCAGGATGAATTGCTCGCGTCGCTGACCGTGGGTGCGCCGCCGGACATTCTCAATCGCTCGGGCCAGGGCTGGGGCATTTCCGCATTCTCGCCGGAAGGTCTGATTCGCAATGGCTTTCGTGCCTTCATCGACATGCTGCGCGCCAACTTCGCCCATGCCGGCGGCTTGCGCATTGACCATGTGATGGGCCTGCAACGCTTGTGGGTGATCCCCAACGGTGCGGCGCCGGCCGATGGCGCGTACCTGTATTACCCGGTCGATGACTTGCTGCGATTGCTGACCCTCGAATCCCATCGCCACCAGGCCATCGTCCTCGGTGAAGACCTCGGCACGGTGCCCGATGGCCTGCGTGAAGAGCTGCATCGCCCGCTCCATGCTCGGCATGCGCGTGCTGCTGTTCGAGCAGGACAACACCTTTTTCAAACCGATTCTCGACTGGCCGGACAACGCCTTGGCAACCACCAGCACCCACGATCTGCCGACGCTCAACGGCTGGTGGCATGGCCGTGATATCGACTGGAACGCACGCTTGGGTTTTGTCGATGCCAACGGTGAAATCGAATGGCGGCATCACCGCCAGCGTGAGCGCGAAGGCCTGCGCAACGCGTTGAGCCAGGACCCGCAAAACTTTCGCGAGGAATCCCACGAGGCCGATCAAGTGGTCGATGCCGCTGTGCGTTTCCTCGGCCACACCCGCGCGCCGTTGGTGCTGTTGCCGCTGGAAGATGCGCTGGGCATCAATGAACAGGCGAATCTGCCCGGCACGATCGACACCCATCCGAACTGGTCACGGCGTTTGCCCGGCACCAGTGAAGCGCTGCTCGATGGCGCGGATGCGGCGCGACGTCTGGAACTGCTCGCTTGCGCGCGCCTGCAGGCTGCCGAGCGTGACCAATGAACCAAACGCTCATCCAGCCCCTGCGTGCGACATTGCGCCTGCAATTTCATAAAGGTTTTACCCTCGAACACGCGGTGCCATTGGTGCCGTACTTCGCCCGGCTCGGCATCAGCCATATTTATGCCTCGCCGCTGCTCGCAGCGCGGGCCGGTTCGATGCACGGCTACGACGTGGTGGACCCGACCCACGTCAACCCGGAACTTGGCGGCGAGCCGGCGTTACGGCGCTTGGTCAGCACGTTGCGCGAACACAACATGGGCCTGATCCTCGACATCGTCTCCAACCACATGGCGGTCGGTGGCAGCGACAACCCGTGGTGGCTTGATCTGCTGGAATGGGGACGGCTGAGTCCTTATGGCGAGTTCTTCGACATTCAATGGCATTCGCCGGACCCACTGATGGAAGGCCAGTTGCTGCTGCCGTTCCTCGGCAGCGATTACGGCGTAGCCTTGCAGGAAGGCACGCTGAAACTGCACTTCAATGCGCAGACCGGCAGTTTCCATGTCGAGCACTACGACCATCACTTCCCGGTGTGCCCGAATGATTACCCTGAGCTGCTGAAATCCGCGGATGCACTGAAGCCGTTGGCCGATCGCTTCGGCGCCCTCAGCTATCAGACCGATGCCCATTCACTGGCGATGCCGCTGAAAGAACAACTGCGGCAACAGGCGACAGACCCGCAGATCCTCGAAGCGATCCAGAACAACCTGCAGCACTACGACTCGACCACCGAAGACGGCTTCCACAAACTGCATGAGTTGCTCGAACGTCAAAGCTATCGCCTGGCGAGTTGGCGCACGGCGGCTGACGACATCAACTGGCGGCGCTTTTTCGATATCAACGAACTCGGCGGGCTGCGTGTTGAGCGTCCGGCAGTGTTCGAAGCCACCCACGGCAAGATCTTCCAGTTGATTGCCGAAGGGCTGGTCGACGGTTTGCGCATCGACCACATCGACGGTCTCGCCGACCCGCGCGGTTACTGCCGAAAACTGCGCCGCCGGGTTGATCTGCTGGCGCCGGGCAGGCATCTGCCGATCTACGTCGAGAAGATCCTCGGCGCCGGCGAAACCCTGCACCGCGACTGGGCGGTGGATGGCACCACCGGTTATGAATTCATGAATCAGCTGTCGCTGCTGCAACACGACCCGGACGGCGAATTTGTGCTCGGTGACCTCTGGCAACGGCGTACCGAACGTCCGGCCGCGTTCATCGAGGAAGCGCAACTGGCGCGCCAGCAGATCCTCAACGGCTCGCTCGCCAGCGATTGCGAAAGCGTCGCCCAGGCGCTGCTGCAAGTCGCCCGCGATGACCTGATGACCCGCGACCTGACCCTCGGGGCGATCCGCCGAGTGCTGCAAGCGTTGATCGTGCACTTCCCGGTGTATCGCACGTACATCAGCGCCATGGGCCGCTCCGCGCAGGATGAAAAGTTCTTCCAGCAGGCCATGGACGGCGCGCGACAGAGCCTCGGTGAAGGCGACTGGACGGTGCTCGACTGCGTTGCCGCCTGGCTTGGCGGTACGCCATGGCGGCGTAAACCGCGCGGGCGTTCGCGCAAGATTCTCAAGCATGCCTGCGTACGCTTTCAGCAACTGACCTCACCGGCAGCGGCCAAAGCCGTGGAAGACACCGCGCTGTATCGTTCCGCCGTGCTGCTGTCGCGCAATGACGTCGGCTACAACACCGAACAGTTCAGCGCTCCGCTCAGCGACTTTCATGCGGTCAATCAACAACGGCTGAGTGAATTCCCCGACAACTTGCTGGCCACCGCGACCCACGATCACAAACGTGGTGAAGACACCCGCGCACGTCTGGCCGTACTCAGTGAACGCAGCCATTGGTACGCCGAGCAGATCGAGCTGTGGCGCGCCCTCGCCCGTCCGG
Source organism: Pseudomonas sp. Mb7 (assembly GCF_054790525.1). Classification (NCBI taxonomy): domain Bacteria; kingdom Pseudomonadati; phylum Pseudomonadota; class Gammaproteobacteria; order Pseudomonadales; family Pseudomonadaceae; genus Pseudomonas; species Pseudomonas sp. Mb7. The sequence goes on along the minus strand of NZ_CP186501.1, from coordinate 2,322,661 downwards.
TGCGGGTGGATGATCAGATGCCATCGAGCGGCGATGAGCTGATTCTCTATCAAGCGTTGCTGGGCAGTTGGCCGCTGCAACTGCGTGACGACGACCAGGCGGGTTTCGCCGATTACGCCAAGCGCATCTGGCAATGGCAACAGAAAGCCCTGCGTGAAGCCAAGCTGCAAAGCAGTTGGAGCGCACCGAGCGAAAGCTACGAAAACGCCGCGCAAGCGTTCACCGAAAAACTCCTCACCGGTGAGGAAGGCGAACTGCTGCGCACCGCGCTGAGCAAGACCGTCAACAGCATCGCCGCCGCCGGCGCGCTCAATGGCTTGGCGCAAACCTTGCTGCGCATGACCGTGCCGGGTGTGCCCGATTTGTATCAGGGCAATGAGTTCTGGGACTTCAGCCTGGTCGATCCGGACAACCGCCGGCCGGTGGATTACGCCGCTCGCGAACACGCTTTGCAGGAGCCATTGCCACCTGTGGAGTTGCTGGCGAACTGGCGTGACGGGCGTATCAAGCAAGCCTTGATTGCCCAAGTGCTGAACCTGCGCGTGGAGTATGCCGAGCTGTTCCGCCGGGGCAGCTACCAGGCCCTGGAAGTGCTCGGCAGCCAGGCGCACAACGTGCTCGCGTTTGCCCGTGAGCACGCGGGTAAGCAGGCCATCGTGATCGTGCCGGTCCGTTGCGCGACCCTGCTGGAAAACGGTGCTGTACCTCAGGTCGATGCGCTGCGCTGGGGCGATACGCGAGTGGTTTTACCGTTCGCCGCCTCTGCGACAAACCTGAAGGGACTTTTTTCAAGCAGCGCAGTCACAAAAAACAGGGAGCTGAATATCAGCGACGCGCTGGGGGATGTCCCGGTCAATCTCTTTATCCAACACTTAACGTAAGCATGAGTTCAGTTCAGGAGCATTGCGATGAGTACCGACGATAAACGCATCCGCGAATTCGCCTATCAAATCTGGGAATCGGAAGGTAAGCCCGAGGGGCATGAAGAACGCCACTGGGAAATGGCGCGCAAGCTCGCCGAAGCGGAAGCGCTGGCACCGAAGAAACCGCCGAAAGCGGCTGGCAGCAAACCGGCTGGCAAGACAGCCGAGGCCAAGGCCCCGGCCGCCAAGCCGAAACCACCGGCCAAAGCCAAACCGGCCAGCGCCGCCAAAGTGATTCCCCCGGGCGAAAAGCCTGCCGAGAAAAAGCCTCGGGCGCCGCGAAAGCCTTCGGCGATCTGACGCTTTAACGACGATTGAACTGAATGACCGTGTGGCGGGTTCGCTCGCCACCGAGGGCTCACTCGCCCTGAAGAAACCCACCAATCCCCTGTAGGAGTGAGCCTGCTCGCGATAGCTATCTGACATTCAACATTGATGTCGCCTGATAGACCGCTATCGCGAGCAGGCTCACTCCTACAGGGGGATGTGTAAGCCCAGAAATTACCCGTTTTGCAGGAGCAATCATGACCCGTCCAAAGAATGCCGAGCCCACCGCGCACGCCGAGCCGTCGAGAATCCGTGAAGGCCTGCCCTTCCCGCTCGGTGCGACCTGGGATGGTCTGGGGGTGAACTTTGCTCTGTTTTCCGCCAACGCCACCAAGGTCGAACTGTGCATCTTCGACGATGCCGGCGAAGTTGAACTCGAACGCATCGAACTGCCGGAATACACCGACGAGATCTACCACGGCTACCTGCCTGATGCGCACCCGGGGCTGATCTACGGTTACCGCGTCTACGGCCCGTATGACCCGGCCAACGGCCACCGCTTCAACCACAACAAATTGCTCATCGACCCGTACGCCAAACAATTGGTCGGCCAACTGAAATGGTCGGAAGCGTTGTTCGGCTACACCATCGGCCACCCCGACGCCGACCTCAGTTTCGATGAACGTGACAGCGCGCCCTTCGTGCCCAAATGTAAAGTCATCGACCCGGCGCACACCTGGGGCAACGACCACCGCGTCAGCGTGCCGTGGGACAAAACCATCATTTATGAAACCCACGTGCGCGGCATCAGCATGCGTCACCCTTCGGTACCGGAGAACGTACGCGGCACCTTTGCCGGGCTGATGGTCGACGACGTGCTCGAACACATTCGCAAGCTCGGCGTGTCTACCGTCGAATTGCTGCCGATTCATGCCTTCGTCAATGACCAGCATCTGCTGCATAAAGGCATGACCAATTACTGGGGTTACAACAGCATCGCGTTCTTCGCCCCGGACCCGCGCTACCTGGCCAGCGGCAAGATTGCCGAATTCAAGGAGATGGTCGCGCACCTGCACGAAGCCAACCTCGAAGTGATCCTCGACGTGGTCTATAACCACACCGCCGAGGGCAACGAGCAAGGCCCGACCCTGTCGATGCGCGGCATCGACAACGCCTCGTACTATCGCTTGATGCCCGACGACAAGCGCTACTACATCAATGATTCCGGCACCGGCAACACCCTCGACCTGAGCCACCCGTGCGTGCTGCAAATGGTCACCGACTCGCTGCGTTACTGGGCCAGCGAGATGCACGTCGACGGTTTCCGTTTCGACCTGGCGACGATTCTCGGCCGCTACCACGACGGTTTCGACGAGCGTCACAGCTTCCTCGTTGCTTGCCGTCAGGACCCGGTGCTGCGTCAGGTGAAGATGATCGCCGAGCCATGGGACTGTGGCCCCGGTGGTTATCAGGTCGGCAACTTCCCGCCGGGCTGGGTCGAGTGGAACGACAAGTTCCGCGACACCGTGCGCGCGTTCTGGAAAGGCGACGACGGCCAGGTTGCCGATTTCGCCAGCCGCATGACTGCCTCCGGTGAGATGTTCAACCAGCGCGGGCGGCGGCCGTACTCCTCGGTGAACTTCATCACCGCCCACGACGGTTTCACTCTCAACGACCTGGTCTCGTACAACGACAAGCACAACGAAGCCAACGACGAAAACAATCAGGACGGCAGCAACAACAACCTGTCGTGGAACCACGGCGTCGAAGGCCCGACCGACGATCCCGAAATCAATGCCCTGCGCCATCGGCAGATGCGCAATTTCTTCGCCACCTTGCTGCTCGCCCAAGGCACGCCGATGATCGTCGCCGGTGATGAGTTCGCCCGTACCCAGGACGGCAACAACAACGCCTATTGCCAGGACAGCGAGATCGGTTGGGTCAACTGGGACCTGAGCGAGGACGGCAAGGCGTTGCTGAAATTCGTCAAGCGCCTGATCAAGTTGCGTCTGGCTTATCCGATTCTGCGTCGCGGCCGCTTCCTGGTTGGCGAATACAACGAGGACATCGGCGTCAAGGACATCACCTGGCTGGCGCCGGATGCCACCGAGATGACCACCGAGCATTGGCACGATGCGCACAACCGCTGCCTGGGCATGTTGCTCGACGGCCGCGCGCAGGAAACCGGGATTCGCCGCAAGGGTGCGGATGCGACGCTGCTGCTGGTGGTCAACGCCCATCATGACATCGTCAACTTCACCCTGCCGGAAGTACCGGAAGGCAGTTTCTGGACCTGCATGATCGACACAAATCAGCCGTCGATCCGTGGTCAGGAACGCTTCGATTTCGGCCACGAATACTCGGTCACCGGGCGCTCGCTGCTGCTGTTCGAACTGCAACGTGATGAAGAAGACTGATATGGACCTGCACCGTTATCTGAGCCGACGACCAACGGATTATCTGCACACCGCAGCCCTCGGCGGGTGCCTGCGGGCGCTGGTCGAGGCCGGGCTGGATCGTCTGCCGTTACCGGGCAGTGGCCGCACGCTGGAGCGCTTTCAGCAGTTGGCGGAAGTCGGCGGGCATGACCTGGGTCTGTGCAAACTGTTTGAAGGCCACACCGACGCGCTGGCGATCATTGAACAACTCGGCGGCTCACCTACGCCGGGCAGCACTTGGGGCATGTGGGCAGCGGAGCCACCGCAAGCACGAGTCAAAGTCAGCCCAGTCGGGCACATGGTCGCGCTGCATGGACGCAAGGCATGGTGCTCCGGCGCCGCCGTGCTCAGCCACGCCTTGCTCACCGCCTGGGATGGCGACGATCAGCAGCAACTGGTCGCCGTCGCCCTCGACCAACCGGGCGTCACCGTCACCGAGCAAGGCTGGCAAGCGGTGGGCATGGCGGCTACTGGCAGCGTCGAGGTGCTGTTCGACGGTGCCGAAGCGCAGGCCATTGGCAATCCCGGCGACTATCTGCAACGCCCGGGTTTCTGGCAGGGCGGGATCGGTATTGCCGCGTGCTGGTACGGCGCCGCACGGCAAATCGCCGACGCGTTGCGCATCCAGTGTGAGCAACGCCCGGAACCGCACGCCCTCGCCCATCTCGGCGCGGTCGATAGCGCCTTGCAGGCCGCGGCGGATGTGCTGCGCTTCAGCGCCTTGCACATCGATGCGCACCCGGAAGACAACGCCGAATTACTCGCCCGTCGTGCCCGCGCGGTGGTCGAGCAGTCGGCTGAACAGGTGATGCGTGAGGTCGGGCGCGCCCTCGGTGCCGGGCCGTTTTGCAAGGATCGCCACTTTGCCCGGCTCAGCGCTGATCTGCCGGTGTTCCTGCGCCAGAGTCATGCCGAACGGGATCTGGCCGCGCTCGGGCAAATGGTGGCCGGGCACTCCGCGGAGGCATGGGCGCTATGAAAACCAATCCGATTGTCGGCCAGGGCACCAGCCTGCACCAATGGCAGGCTTCGCGGCATCTGGCGGAACTGGATAGCATCGACATCCTCAGTCTGGTGCCTCCGGGCGCGCGGGCGGTGATTGTCGCGCCGCACCCGGACGACGAAGTGCTCGGTTGTGGCGGTTTGCTGCAATTGCTCGCTGAGGCCGGTCGGCCTTTGCAACTGATGTCGGTCACCGACGGCAGCGCCAGTCATCCCGGTTCAAGTCGCTGGCCGGTGGAACGTCTGAGCGTGGTGCGGCCGCAGGAATCGGCCGAAGCGCTGCGTCGTCTCGGACTGCCGATGCACCGCGTGAAGTGGCTGCGCGGTGGCTTCAGCGACACCCAGGTGGCGGCTCAGGAAGCGGAGCTGGTCGATTTCATCGAACGTCATCTGCGTCCCGACGACGTGCTCTTTACCACGTGGAGCGAGGACGGACATTGCGACCACGAAGCCGTCGGCCGCGCCAGTGTCGAGGCTGCCCGTCGCGTCGGTGCGACTTGCCATGAACTGCCGGTGTGGACTTGGCACTGGGCAACTCCGGAAGACGCCTTCGTACCGTGGCAACGCGCACGCAAGATTCTTCTGACGCCGGCGCAAGTCGCGCGCAAACGCCACGCGGTGCACGCTTTCGCCAGTCAACTGGAAGGCGATCCTGACGCCGGACTCGGTCCGGTGCTCGCACCGTATGTGCTCGATCGCCTCTTACAGCCCTTCGAAGTGGTGTTTCTATGAGTGTCGAGGATCGCTATTTCGACGGTTTGTTCGCCGGCAACGATGACCCATGGGCGTTCCGTGAGCGCTGGTACGAGCAGCGCAAACGCGCGATCACCCTCGCCGCCCTGCCGCGTCCGCACTACCGGGCAATCTTCGAACCGGGTTGCGCCAACGGCGAGTTGAGCGCCGAACTGGCCGCGCGTTGCGATCGGTTGTTGTGCTGTGACACGGCCAGTGCGGCAGTGACTCTGGCGCGCACGCGGTTGAGCGTGTTCGACCACGCCGAAGTGCGGCAAAACCGTCTTCCGGGCGACTGGCCGGAGGAAAAATTCGACCTGATCGTATTTAGCGAGATCGGCTACTACCTGGATAGTCAGGATCTGACAGAAGTGATCCGTCGAGCCAGTGATTGCCTGACTGCCGACGGCCAGTTCCTCGCCTGTCACTGGCGTCCGCCCATTGACGGCTGCCCGCTGAATGCGCGGCAGGTTCACGACCTGATTCACGAAAAACTGCATCTGCCCCGTCTGGTCTTGCATCAGGAAGCGGATTTCATCCTTGAGGTGTGGAGCCGCGAACCGCGCTCGGTGGCGGCACTGGAGGGCTTGCGATGATCGGCATTCTGATCCCGGCGCACAATGAGGAAGACTTGCTCGACGACTGCCTGAGTGCGGCCATGCGCGCCAGCCGCCACGGTTTGCTGGCCGGTGAAAAGGTTGAAGTGTTGGTGGTGCTCGACAGCTGCACCGACCGCTCGGCGCAGATTGTCAGTCGCTATCCGGTGCTGAGCCTGCACATCGACGCACGCAATGTTGGCCAGGCCCGTGCGGCCGGCGCGCAGCTATTGCTGGAGCGCGGCGCGCGCTGGATCTCTTGCTCGGACGCCGACAGCCGCGTGGCCGACGACTGGCTGGTGGCGCAACTGGGGTTGGGCGCGGACGCGGTATGCGGTACCGTCACGGTCGAACGCTGGCACGAGTCGTTCGATGAAGCGGCGCAAATCCGCTATCACCGGCATTACCATGCCAGCGATGGCCATCGGCATATCCACGGCGCCAATCTGGGCATCAGCGCCGACGCCTATCGCTGGGCCGGGGGCTTTAAACCGCTGGCCTGCGACGAAGATGTGCAATTGGTGCGGGAGCTGGAACTCGACGGCGCGAACATCGCCTGGAGCCATCGCCCGCAAGTGCTCACCAGCGCGCGGTTCGACAGCCGTGCGCGCGGTGGCTTTGGTGACTATCTGCGAAACCTGGCACAGATGGAGCAAAAAAAAGCGGATCAGATTGATCTGTGACGCGACGAACTACGCTTCATGAGCAATACTCTGCTGCGCGGCAATCCAGGGTTCGGAGCGTCGCTGGGCAATCAACCAGCCTTCACGGGTCGGCGGCGTCTGGCAATCACCGCCAAACGCACGACTGAGGGCGAAACAACACAAGGACGTCACACCATGAAACCGTTAACCCTCAGCGACAGCAGTTCGTCGGCGCAAATCTGGAACAGCGCCCCGCAACTGGACAACATTCCGGTCATCAATACTTTAAGTCTGGTACCCGCCGGCGCCCGCGCCGTGGTCATCGCGCCGCATCCGGGCGATGAAGTGGTCACCTGTGGCGGTCTGCTGCAATTACTCTCCAGCCTCGGTCATCCGTTGCAATTGCTCTCGATCACCGATGGCAGCGCCAGCCACCCGGGTTCGCGGCAATGGTCGGAAAAACGCCTGAGCGTGTTCCGCCCGCAGGAAAGCGTCGAGGCCCTGCGCCGTCTCGGCTTGCCAATGCACAGCCTGAAATGGGTGCGCGGTGGTTTCACTGACAACGCTCTGTGCGAACAGCAAGCGCAAGTGACCGAATTCATCAGCCGCTACCTGCGCCCAGGCGATGTGGTGTTCAGCACCTGGCGCGGCGATGGCAACGACGACCATGAAGCGGTGGGTCGGGCCAGCGCGCATGCAGCGGAACAAGCCGGGGCGACCTTCCACGATGTACCAGTCTGGGCCTGGCACTGGCCCGAGCGCGACCAGCAACTGATCCCTTGGGAACGCGCGCGCAAACTGCGCCTCGACACCTGGACCGTCGCGCGCAAGAGCCACGCCACCCATGCTTACGCCAGTCAGCTCAAGGGTGAACCGGCGATTGGTATTGCACCGATGCTGCCGCCGGTGATTCTCGAAAGAATGCGCCTGCCCTACGAAATCGTGTTTGTCTGACGCCGTTTCGGGTGGGAGCGAGCCTGCTCGCGAAAGCGGTGGTTCTACCAACTTATGTATTGGATTTACCGACGCCTTCGCGAGCAGGCTCGCTCCCACAGGAATTGGGTTGTTATCAACCATGATTTGCAAGGAACTGCCGCACCTCGCCATCAGTCGCATGAATAAGCGGCCCGCAATCCAGAGGAGTGAACGTGTCCAGCGAACCCAAGCGTCATGTTGTCGACGCGCCTGTCATTCATCGTCTTAGGGTGCTGACGGTCAACACCCACAAAGGCTTCACCGCGCTTAACAGGCGCTTCATCCTGCCGGAGCTGCGCGAAGCGGTGCGCAGCACCTCGGCCGATCTGGTGTTTCTGCAAGAAGTGGTGGGTGAACACGAACGGCATTCGAACCGTTACAACGAATGGCCACAAACCTCGCAATACGAATTTCTCGCCGACAGCATGTGGAGCGATTTCGCCTACGGGCGCAATGCCGTTTACCCCGACGGCCACCATGGCAATGCCCTGCTGTCGAAATACCCGATCCGTGAATACCGCAACCTCGACGTGTCGATCACCGGCCCCGAGCGCCGTGGACTGTTGCACTGTGTGCTCGACGTCCCGGGTCACACCGAGGTCCACGCAATCTGCGTGCACCTGAGTCTGCTCGAAAGCCACCGGCAATTACAGCTGCAACTGCTCTGTCAATTGCTCGAATCGCTGCCCGACGATGCCCCGGTGATCATCGCCGGCGACTTCAACGACTGGCAGTTACAGGGCAACGCCGCCCTCGCCCGTCGTGACTACCTGCACGAAGCGTTCGAGCGCCACCATGGGCGCCCGGCCAAGACCTACCCGGCGCGGTTTCCATTGCTGCGACTGGACCGGATCTACCTGCGCAATGCCAGTAGTCATGACCCGCAGATCCTCGGCAACAAGCCGTGGACGCATCTGTCCGATCACCTGCCGCTCGCGGTAGAGGTGCATCTGTAAGCGCATTTCTGACAAGACCGTCCGTCAGCCATGCTTGAACCGCGAGGAAATTCATCTACACCTAAAAAAGCTCAAGGAGTAGCGCATTCAATCCGTTAGATCATGGACTTGATGTAAGGCATCAACTGTAAACGATGCCTAGACCATGACACGCTCAGGGATGAATTCCCCGAATTCGCCGTAGGGAATGACCATGCCGCGCTACTCCACGCACTTGCTGACATTACCGCACGCCTTGCTCCTGCCTGCTTCCTTGCTGATTTTGACCAGCCACCCCGTTTCAGCGGCCTGCACGCTCGTGCCCGGGCCGGGCAATGACAATTTCACCTGTGACAGCGGTACCAGCGGTTCGCTGACGGATCTCGCCGGCAACAACAGCCTGACATCCGCCGCTAACGGCAGCGGTCAGATCAATGGCAGCGTGACCTTCGGCGCTGGAGCCGACCGGGTCGAAATCAACTCCGGCATGATTACCGGCGCGGTCAATCAGGGCAACGGTATCGATGACTTTGTCATGACGGGCGGCTCAATTGGCTCGTTGGCTCAAGGCGACAGCCGCGATACGTTCTTGATGAACGGGGGCATCATCGTCGGCGCCTTTGAGGATGGCGACGTCGCGCGCATGACGGGCGGCACCATCGGCCGCGTGGACATGAAACTCGATAACAATATTTTTGACCTGTCGGGCGGGCAGATTATTGGCAATCTGGTCACCGGTTTCGGCACTGACACCATTATCGTTTCCGGTGGCCGCATCGGCGGCAACATTAGTGTCAGCGGCGGCAACGACAGCATCACGGTGAGCGGTGGGGAAATCGTCGGCGAGGTTCGCGCCAGCGTGGGTGATGACCGTTTGCTGTGGGATGGCGGCGGCATTATCCGTTCGACGATCCTCATGGACGTCGGCAATGACACCGTCACCCTGCGCAATCTCGACGATAATATTCTTGCGCTGACGCCCAGCGTTAATGGCGGCGTCGGTAGCGATACCCTGTCACTGGATAACACCCGCACGGCCCTGCCCGCGAGCTTCATCAATTGGGAAGCGGTGAGCCTGGTTAATGGCTCGCAACTCGATCTGGGGTCGTCAGGACTGGTGCTGGGGGACGCCGGCACCGGCAGTGGCGTGTTGAACATCGATACCCGCAGCACATTGTTTGCCACACAAGGTACGGTGGCATCGGCGGTGGCGGGTCAGCCAGTGACGCTGAATAACGCGGGGATCATCGATTTGACCCGCAATAACAGCCGCACTGACGATACGCTGACCGTACAGGGCAACTACGTCGGTAACAGCGGCCAGTTACGCTTGCAAAGCTTGGTCGGTGGCGATGATTCACCGAGTGACAAACTGGTGGTCAACGATGGCAGCTTAAGCGGCGGCACGGTGATCACGGTCAGCAACCTCGGCGGACTAGGCGGCCTGACCGAGGTGAACGGCATCCAACTGGTGCAGGCGCAAGGCAGCACGCTGAGCAGCAATAACGCCTTCACCCTCAATGGCCCGGTGTCGGCCGGAGCTTACGATTACTATCTGTTCAAAGGAGGTGTCACTGCCGGCACGGAAAACAGCTGGTATCTGCGCTCCGCCATCGTTGCGCCGCAGCTGGTGAGCGCTCCCAACCCCGATCCAACGCAGCCGCCCATCCTGGTGCCGGTGGTCGCTACCCCCGTAGCGGCGGCGACGCCGGCCGGGAGCCCGCCGTTGCCGGTATTGCCCGCAGCCGTTGCGGGAGCCGAACCGATCCCTTTGTATCGCCAGGAAGTCCCGACTTGGTCGGTGTTGCCGCCCGCTGCCGCGCAACTGACGCTTAACGCCCTGGGCACCTTTCATGACCGTCAGGGCGATCAACGCCTGCTCGCGGAAACCGGTGCATTCGGCGCCGGATGGGGCCGTGTCTATGGTAAAAATCTCGAGCAGACCTGGGCCGGCACGGTCACGCCGCGACTGGATGGCTCGCTCAATGGCTTTCAGGTCGGCAACGATCTGTACAGCTCGCAGACGTCCGGCAGCCTGAATCAGCGCTTGGGTTTCTTTGTCGGTCACAGCCGCTTGCAAGGTGATGTCGACGGTTTCAACGAAGGCTTTCAGCACAACAGCGCCGGCAAGATCAAACTCGAGGGCGACAGCTATGGCCTGTACTGGACGCTGACGGCGCCCACCGGCGGGTACCTCGATACCGTGGTAATGGGCACTCGCTTCGACGGTGACAACCATTCCGATCGCGGGGTAAAACTGGACAATCGCGGGCACGCCCTGACGTTGTCCACCGAGGCCGGTTACCCGTTGCCGATCAATGACACCTGGGTGATCGAGCCGCAGGCGCAGCTCATCCATCAGAAAATCTCCCTCGACAGCCAGAACGACGGTATTTCACGCGTCTCGTTTGATTCCGACGGCGCCTGGACCGCTCGCCTCGGCGCACGCCTCAAAGGTCGATATCAGGTCAGCGGCCTTCCTGTCGAACCGTACCTGCGCGCCAATGTGTGGCATACGTTTTCCGCTACTGACTCGGTCACGTTTGGCGACAACGATGTGATTTCCAGCGAACGGAAATCCTCGACAGCGGACATCGGCCTGGGCGTAGTGTTGACCCTTGATCGCGCGGTCAGTGTGTACGCCAGTACCGATTACACCAGCAATATTGACAGCAATGACGTGCGCGGCGTGGTGGGCAACCTGGGCATTCGCCTCAGTTGGTAGACCTTCCGTCGACAATTTAAACTCTCTACCTTGCGGCTCTCAATGCGTTCTTCCATACAAACAACCACTTAGTTATGTGCAGAAAAACAAACGCTTGCAAAGCCTGTTTTGCCACTACCGCTCATCGTTCAATTTCTTGACGGCGGCGCGCGACTCTTCTTATCTCTACCTTACTACCCCCGGAATCACTACCGGGACGAGCCTTCGGACACTCGCGAAATCGAGCGGCCACGGTTCGCCCCGCTCCATTCGGTCGCCCCTCGTTCGGGGTAGGAGAGACGCCACATCGAGATGCCGCATGCGCCTGCAAGGTAGACCTCCATGAGAACTTCAATCACCCCACACGAGATCAAAATCACTTTCTGCACAGTGTCGAGTTCTATCTTGCTGTGCTCATCCATGGAGGCGCAGGCCGGTCCTGCGGCGGATGAAACGACCCCGTGGTACCGCGCGGATGTGCCCGTGATGACGTTGCCCGCCACCGTCATCACCCCCGGCCCGCAACGCTTCAGCCCACGGCCCGATCTGCAGGGCACACGCTTGATTACCGAAGACCTCGCACCGTCGGCCTGGGACGAGTTGTACGGTAGAAGCGCCCGTCAGGCGCAAACCGATGTGCTGTCGTCAGGCTACGCAATGCCCGGCAGCGGCGACTTCAAAGGGCCAGCCGTGTTGACTCTGCAAAGTGGTAGCCATACCCAGAAAATCGGACTGATCGGCGGCGTCAATCAGATTCAGGCCAATGGCAATGGTCCACTTACCAGCCGCGCCTTGGCAGACCCGAACAGTGACACCCTCAATCTGCAAGGCCAAAGCCTTGGCGCTTATTACAGCCTGATCGGTGCCCAGGGCTGGCACGTGGATTTATCCGCCAGTGGCGGCCGGGTCAGCGGCTTCAGTCGCAACGGCCAAGGCGCGCGGCAAGCCACAGAAGGCAGTGCGATGACCTTCTCGGTCGAAGGCGGCTTCCCGATTGGCTTGAGTGAAAACTGGGTAGTGGAACCCCAGGCGCAATTGATCAATCAGCGCATCACCCTCGACACGCCCTACGCCGGTTCGGGCAATGCCTCTTCCTCCGATCTGACGGCGTGGAGCGGTCGCGTCGGCGCACGGTTGAAAGGCAGTTACGATTTGAATGGTCTGCCGCTCGAACCTTATGTGCGCACCAACCTGTGGCACACCGTTTATACCGGCAGCACGGTGACGCTGGATCAGGTCGACAAGATCAGCAGCAGCCGCAAGTCATCCACCGTTGAGTTAGGACTGGGGCTGGTGGCGCGGGTAACGCCTGTGGTGAGTCTGTATGTCAGTGCCGATTACAGCAGTGATGTCGATGACAATGATTTGAACGGGATCATTGGCAGCCTTGGGGTGCGGATGCGCTGGTGAGCGTTGAGCCGGATTTTGGAGGTGTCTGAACTGGCGCCTTCGCGAGCAGGCTCGCTCCCACATTTGGAATGTATTTCCCCTGTGGGAGCGAGCCTGCTCGCGATGGCAGCGACGCGGTCTCGGATCAGCCCTCTGGCTTGAGGATCAACACCGCCAACGGCGGCAGATTCAGCTCCAGCGACAACGACTGGCCATGACTCGGCACTTCCTCGGTAAACGCCCCGCCGCCATTGCCGTAATTGGAACCGGCATAGGTGTCGGCATCGCTATTGAGCAATTCAGTCCAGCGACCGGCAAACGGCACACCCACGCGATACGCCTGACGCGGCACCGGCGTGAAGTTGGCCACCACCAGCACCGGTTTACCCTCCTTGCTCCAACGCAGCCAGGCATAAACGCTGTTGATCGCATCGTCACCGATCAACCACTGGAAACCCTGCGGCGCGTCGTCCTGATCGTGCAGCGCCGGCTCTTCGCGATACAGCCGATTGAGATCGCCGACCAGTTTCTGCACGCCCTTGTGCTCAGAATACTGCAGCAGATACCAATCCAGTTGCTGATCGTGATTCCACTCGCGCCACTGGCCAAACTCGCAGCCCATGAACAACAGCTTCTTGCCCGGGTGCGTCCACATAAAACTCAGATACGCGCGCAGGTTGGCGAATTTTTGCCAGCGATCGCCGGGCATCTTGTCGATCAGCGAGTGCTTGCCGTGCACCACTTCATCGTGGGAAATCGGCAGGATGAAACGCTCGGACCAGGCGTAGACCAGACCAAAACTCAACTCATTGTGATGATGCGCGCGGTACACCGGATCCTGCTGAATGTAATGCAGCGAATCGTGCATCCAACCCATGTTCCATTTGTAGGCAAAACCGAGACCGCCCTGCTGCGTACTTTGGCTGACACCCGGCCACGCAGTTGATTCTTCAGCGATCACCAGTGCGCCCGGCGCTTCCAGTTCGACCACGTCGTTCAAATGCCGCAAGAAGTCGATGGCCTCCAGATTTTCCCGGCCGCCATGGCGGTTCGGCACCCATTCGCCAGCCTTGCGCGAATAGTCGCGATAGAGCATCGAGGCCACCGCATCGACGCGCAGGCCGTCGACATGGAAATGCTTCAACCAGTGCAACCCCGAAGCGAGCATGTAGCCATGTACTTCGGTGCGGCCGAGGTTGTAGATCAGCGTGTCCCAATCCTGATGAAAACCTTCCAGCGGGTTGCCGTATTCGTACAGCGCGGTGCCGTCGAACTGGGCGAGACCATGAGTATCGGTTGGGAAATGCGCCGGCACCCAGTCGAGAATCACGCCGATCTCGGCCCGGTGGCAGGCGTCGACGAATTCAGCGAACTGCGCCGGCGAGCCGTACCGCGCACTCGGGGCGAATTGCGAGAGCAGTTGATAACCCCAGGACCCACCAAACGGGTGCTCCATGATCGGCATCAGTTCGATGTGAGTGAAACCCAGTTCCTTGACGTAGGGAATCAAGCGTTCGGCGAGTTCCGGCCAGGTGTACTGGCGGGCGACTTCACCGAGATCATCCAGTTCGCACTGCCACGAACCGGCGTGCAGTTCGTAAATCGACAGCGGCGCGGAATGCTTCTGGCGGTCACGGCGGCTGCTCATCCACTCCTGATCCTGCCAATCGATCTGCAGTGGCTCAGCGACTTTCGAGGCGGTGTCCGGCGGCAGACTGGTGGCCAGCGCCATCGGGTCAGCCTTGAGCGGCAGGATCCCGTGAGCGCCAAGAATTTCATATTTGTACAGCTCGCCTGCTTGCAGGCGCGGGATGAACAATTCCCAGACCCCGGACGGATGCCGCAAGCGCATCGGATGGCGGCGGCCGTCCCAGACGTTGAAATCCCCCACTACGGATACGCGCCGGGCATTCGGCGCCCACACGGCAAAACGCACACCGTCGACGCCATCCACCGTTTTCAACTGCGCGCCGAGACAGGCGCTGAGATCACGGTGATTGCCTTCGGCGAACAGATACAAATCCATTTCACCGAGTAGCTGGCCAAAGCTATAAGGATCCTCTGCAACCTGTTCGCCGCCGGCCCAGCGCGTGCGCAACTGATACGGCCGCGCCTGATCGAAATGGCCGACAAACAGCCCCGGCGTTTCGGTTTGCTCCAGCGGACCGCGTTCTTCACCGCTGTCCTTGTCCAGCACCACGACACTCAGCGCTCCGGGCAGATAAGCACGAATGAACTGCCCGCCAGCGCCATCGCCGTGCGGGCCGAGAATGGAAAAAGGGTCGTGATGTTCAGCGCGGACCAAGGCATCAATATCTTTCGCCGAGGGCAGCAATGTTTCTTTAACCGCACCCTGTTCCTTGTTCGAGAAACTCATGACTACTCTCCACCAAGATCGGAAAAGGGTTTAAGCCCCGTCAATAACCCATACAAACCGTGCAACGGCACGGGCAGCCACGTGGGGCGATTTTCGGCTTCATAGGCCACTTCATAGGCCGCCTTCTCCAGGCCGAACAACGCCAGCGCGGCGTCGGCACCTTCAGGATCTTGCCAGGCATGATCAAGACTAGCTGCCGCGCGGCGATATGCCTGAACAAATGCCTCGCGGGCCTCACGCAGATAGCGCTCGGCGACTAGACGCCGCGCCGTTTCAGACTCGGCGCTGTGGTCAACGTTGTGCACGTTGATGGTCATTGCGGCCGCATAATCGAAGGAGCGCAGCACGCCGCTGACATCCTTGTACGGACTGTGTTTGCCACGACGCTCGCCCAGTGGCCGCGCCGGTTCACCCTCGAAGTCGATCAGGTAGGCATCGCCCTTGATCACCAGCACCTGGCCCAAATGCAGATCGCCGTGGACGCGAATGCGCAAACCGCCGACAGCTTTTTTCGCCAGATCCTGCACGTGCGTGAGGATGGTTTTCTTCTCGTCGATCAGGCGTTTGACCAGTTTCTGATCCGCCGCATTGAGTTCGCCCTGATGCTGCTTGAGCAGTTTCAGCGCGTGTTCGACCTGCGCCACAACATCCTTGCCGGTGGCCTGCATGTCCTTGGCCGTCGACACCTGTGGGGCGAAGTCGGCATTGTCGGTGGGCGCGGCGAGCACCTTGTGCATCTCGCCCAGACGCTGACCGAGCATGCCAGCAAAATCCTTCAGCTCACTGAGGGCGTTGTAATGCTGTTCCTGTTCGGACATGGCATCGGCCAGCTCATCGCGCAGCGCCCGCTCAAGGTTGTTCTGCGTCCATTCCCAGGCGTCGCCCTGATTGCTCAGATAGCCTTGGGCGATCATCAGCAGATTGTCTTCGCCCTTGGCATCGCGGCGAATCACCGAGCCGAGCAGCGGAGAGATATTGGCAAATCCGGCCTCGGTCAGGTAAGCGCTCATCTCCAGTTCCGGGTGTACGCCAGAAGCGACTTTGCGTATCAGCTTAAGTACCAGGCTATTGCCGATCACCACCGAACTGTTCGATTGCTCGGCAGACAGATAACGCACTTCCGACTCGGCACTGAGGCCAAGCGTTTCCAGATGCGGCGTCGGTGCAAAGCGGATTTCGCCTTCGCTCGACTCCAGCACGGCGTTGTTCTGCATGCCTTGCAGCACCGCACGAATAAACGTTTCAAGGCTGAACGCGTCAGTAATCAAGCCGACCTGTCGCACTCGGCGTACACGGGACAAGGCCAATTGCTGCGGCAACGCCGGGCCGACCTGATCTTCGGAAATAAAACCGAACGGCAACTGATAACGACTGGTCTGCCCGCCGCTGGTGACTTCAATTTCGCTGAGCAGCACCGGATGCTGCGCATCGCCGAAACGCACGCCGTAGGCCAGATGCACCTTGTCGATGGCCGCGTCCTTGCCGGCAAACCAGCGGCGATTCTGCAGCCAGCTCGGCAGGATGCTTTGCTCCAGCGTCGTGCGCGACGGCGCTTCGAGCAATTCTTCCATGCGTTTTTTCAGCACTAGGGTGGTGAAGTCCGGCAGGCTTTGCGCCGGTTCCACGTGCCAGCTCGGCATCTGATTTTCCGCCGCCAGTGCAAACCAGTAGAAACCGTACGGCGCTAACGTCAGAAGAAAATTCAACTGGCCGATCGGCGGGAAGGCGTTACCGCCGAGCATCTCCACCGGCACCATGCCGACGTAGGCCGACAGGTCCAGCTCCACTGCTTGCGCACTGCGCGAAACGTTGGCCACGCAGAGAATGATTTCGTGTTTGCCATCGGCATCGGTGAATTCACGGGTGTAGGCCAACACGCGACGGTTGTTCGGCGAGAGCATTTTCAACGTGCCACGGCCGAACGCCTTGGACTGTTTGCGCACAGCGAGCAAGCGTCGGGTCCAGTTGAGCAGCGAATGCGGATCGCCGGACTGGGTTTCGACGTTGACCGACAGATAGCCGTATTGCGGGTCCATGATCGGCGGTAGCACCAGGCTGGCCGGATCGGCACGGGAGAAGCCGCCGTTGCGGTCGATCGACCACTGCATCGGCGTACGCACACCATCGCGGTCGCCAAGGTAGATGTTGTCGCCCATGCCGATCTCGTCGCCGTAATACAGGGTCGGCGTGCCCGGCATCGACAGCAGCAGGCTGTTGAGCAATTCGATGCGGCGGCGATCACGCTCCATCAACGGCGCCAGACGACGGCGGATGCCGAGGTTGATCCGTGCGCGACGGTCAGCAGCGTAGTAATTCCATAGATAGTCACGTTCTTTATCGGTGACCATTTCCAAGGTCAGCTCATCGTGGTTGCGCAGGAAAATCGCCCACTGGCAGTTGGCAGGAATTTCCGGGGTCTGGCGCAGAATATCGGTGATCGGGAAACGATCTTCCTGAGCCAGGGCCATGTACATGCGCGGCATCAGCGGGAAGTGAAACGCCATGTGGCATTCGTCGCCATTGAGGCCCGCCGCATCGGTATCACCGAAGTACAGCTGAGTGTCTTCGGGCCATTGGTTGGCCTCGGCGAGTAGCATGCGATCGGGGTAATTGGCGTCGATCTCGGCGCGGATCTGCTTGAGGACGTCGTGGGTTTCCGGCAGGTTTTCGTTATTGGTGCCGTCACGCTCGATCAGGTACGGAATCGCGTCGAGGCGCAGGCCGTCGATGCCCATGTCCAACCAGTAGCGCATCACCGAGAGCACGGCTTTCATCACTTGCGGATTATCGAAATTCAGATCCGGTTGGTGCGAATAGAAACGGTGCCAGAAGTACTGGCCGGCGACCGGGTCCCAGGTCCAGTTGGATTTTTCCGTGTCGAGGAAAATGATCCGCGTGCCGTCGTATTTCTGATCGTCATCCGACCACACGTAAAAGTCCCGCGCCGCCGAGCCGGGCTTGGCCTTGCGCGCACGCTGGAACCACGGGTGCTGGTCGGAGGTGTGGTTGATGACCAGTTCGGTGATCACCCGCAAGCCACGCTTGTGCGCCTCGGCGATAAAGCGCTTGGCGTCGGCCATGGTCCCGTAATCGCTGTGCACGCCACGGTATTCGGCAATGTCATAGCCATCGTCGCGACGTGGCGAGGGATAGAACGGCAACAGCCAGATGGTGTTTACGCCGAGGTCAGCGATGTAATCGAGTTTGGCGATCAGGCCGGGAAAGTCGCCGATCCCGTCATTGTTGGAGTCGAAAAACGATTTGACGTGAACTTGATAGATCACCGCGTCCTTGTACCAGAGCGGGTCTTTGATAAAGGTGGCTGCCTTGGGTTTCTTCGCCATGTGAAACTCCTGCTGAATGCTTTAAAAGCGCCCCACGATGATCGTTCCCCCGCTCCGCGTGGGAATGCCGCCATGGACGCTCTGCGTCAGTTTCTGGGACGCGGAGCGTCCCGGGATGCGTTCCCACGCAGAGCGTGGGAACGATCATTACGTAGCGGTAATTCGCCAGATGCCGAATGGCTGGTAAGCCGGGTCGATGCGCATGAACTGATACTTGCCGTGCCAGTCCCAGCGATGCCCGTTCATCAAGTCTTCGCCATGGGTCGTCGCATCGTCGGGCAGGCCCATTTCCCACAGCGGCAGTTCGAAATTCGCCTCCTGCACGTTGTGCGGATCAAGGCTGACCGCGACCAGAATGAAGTTGCTGCCGTCAAAGCTGCGCTTGCCGAAATACAGAATGTTGTCGTTCCAGGCGTTGTAGACCTTCAGACCCAAATGCGTGTGCAGCGCCGGGTTCTGCCGGCGGATGCGGTTGAGCTGGGCGATCTCGGCAATGATGTTGCCCGGCGCGGTGAAGTCGCGGACGCGGATCTCGTACTTCTCCGAGTCGAGGTATTCCTCTTTGCCCGGCACGGGTGCCGACTCGCACAACTCGAACCCCGAATACATGCCCCACAAGCCTGAACCCATGGTCGCCAGCGCCGCACGGATCAGAAAACCCGCGCGCCCGGATTCGTGCAGGAATGCCGGGTTGATGTCCGGCGTGTTAACAAAGAAATTCGGCCGGTAGCATTCGCGCCACGGCGATTCATTCAGCTCAGTGAAATACGTCGCCAGCTCAGCCTTGCTGTTGCGCCAGGTGAAATAGGTGTAGCTCTGCGTGTAACCGACCTTGCCCAGCCGCGCCATCATCGCCGGCGTGGTGAACGCTTCGGCGAGGAAGATCACTTCCGGGTACAACGCGCGAACATCGGCGATCAACCATTGCCAGAACGGCAGTGGTTTGGTGTGCGGATTGTCGACGCGAAAGATCTTCACGCCCTCTTCGACCCAGCCAATAACGATGTCGCGCAACTCGACCCACAGGCTCGGAATGGCGTCCGGCGCATAGAAGTCGACGTTGACGATGTCCTGATATTTCTTCGGCGGATTCTCCGCGTATTTGATCGTGCCGTCCGGGCGCCAGTTGAACCAGCCCGGATGCTGGTTGAGCCACGGGTGATCCTGGGAACACTGAATGGCGAAGTCGAGGGCGATTTCCAGACCGTGATCGGCGGCGGCAGCGACCAGTCGACGGAAGTCCTCGCGAGTGCCGAGTTGCGAGTGAATGGCTTCGTGGCCGCCCTCCTCGCTACCGATGGCATAAGGGCTGCCGGGATCATCGGGGCCGGCGGTCAGGGAATTGTTGCGCCCCTTGCGATGGGCGCGGCCAATCGGGTGGATCGGCGTGAAATAGAGCACGTCGAAGCCCATGTCCTGAATCATTGGCAAACGCGCGTGCACATCGTTAAAAGTGCCATGACGGTGGGGATCGTCGGTGATCGAGCGCGGAAACAGTTCGTACCAACTGGCAAATTCGGCCAGTTCGCGTTCGACGTCTACCGGGAATTCCGGACTGACGCTCAGGTAGGCACGGTGATCGGCCTCAGCCATCAACTGCGCACTGCGCGAGTGCAGGAACAGCGCGACCTGCTCGGTTTCGAGCAGCCCGGACAATTCATGGTGCAACGCGGCGAGCTGTTCGCTGAGCTGACCTTCGCTGCGCTCGGCGGCCTGTTGCACCATGCTCCGGCCTTCCTGCAACTCCAGCGACACCGGTACAGCAGCATTGTGTTTCTTCTCCAGTTCATACTGAAAACTGGCGAATTGGTCGATCCACGCCTCGATGCAATAGAGGAAGCGCCCTTGGTGTTCAGGGCGGAACTGGCCTTGCCAGCCGTTATTGCCCTGATCGGTCATGACCTCGCTTTGCCAGGTGTCTTCGCCTTCCTCGCGCCAGCGGATGCGCACCGCGAGTTTGTCGTGACCGTCGGCAAACACCTTGCTGGTGACCACCACCTCACGGCCGGCAATCGACTTCACGGCGAACTGCCCGCCATCGAGGGTCGGCATGGTGTTTTCGATGGCAATGCGCGGCAGCAGCAACGCCTGCGACAGCGGCATGTGCGGGTTGTAGCTCAGTTCAGAAGGTCTTTCAGCAGTCATTGAGCATCTCTCCTTAACGCCCCAAGGACGCTCTTGTGCCGGATCAGTGTTCACAACGAAGCGCCTGCCCCGAAATGAACTCACTTAGGTTCCGAGCGACCGGCGCCGGGAAAAGTTCAGATGAAATTGCCGTGTCAGAAAAGCGGATCGAATTGCGTGCAGGGTGGTCAATCCACTTAAGCACTTCTCACGCCATGTGCCACACGGAGGTCATCAGATGAATATCCCGATCCCGGCCGAAACGCCCGATCCGAACATCGACAAACCCACGCTGCCCGAGACCGAGCCGCAGCCAATTCCCGAGCAGGAACCACCCGGCACCACGCCACCGCCGAAAGAAGAACCACCAACGACGATGCCACCAGTCATCGTCTAACTGATCATTCCCACGCTCCGCGTGGGAATGCAGCCCCGGACGCTCCGCGTCCCAAAGCGGACGCGGAGCGTCCATTGAGGCATTCCCACGCAGAGCGTGGGAACGATCACCGTGGCAACGATCAGTCAGTGATCATCAGTCTTCTCCTCTTCTTTTTCGAAGAGTTTTACGATGCGCGGCATCACGCTGAAAATCCCCAGCGCCAGTAAGGTACTGAGCAGCGCCGTGGCTTCCCGGCCAAGGCCGGCAGCGACACCAATGGCCGCCGTCATCCACAGCCCGGCAGCCGTGGTCAGGCCTTTGACATGGCCTTCATCGCCTTCCTTGTTTTTCAGAATAGTCCCGGCACCGAGAAAGCCGATCCCGGCAATCACCCCTTGCACCACGCGACTCATCGCATCCGATTCCGCCCCCGACGTCTGCGGCACCAGCACAAACAGCGCGGCCCCGAGCGCCACCAACATATGCGTGCGCACCCCGGCAGCCTTGCCCTTGTGCTCACGTTCGAACCCCAGAATGCCGCCCAGAATCGCCGCCATCAGCAGGCGCACGGTGATGCGCGTCAATTGCGACGCATCCGCGACGTCGGCGAATTCCGCCTGCAGGGTTTGCCACACTTCATGCCACCACGCGTTCATCGTGCAGTCCTTGTTATTGGGTCTATAGAGGATGGACAGCGACGACCATTAATCAGTTGCGCAGAACGATCAGCGCAGCGTGCGCCCTAACATTTCAGACACCCCTGAAAAAAGGACTGCCCTCATGCCCGTTCGAGTCGATCAATCCAACCCCGAACAGAAAGTGTGTTTTTTCACCGTTGAACATGGCGAGGAAATTCGCATTTGCGACACCCTGGAAGTCATGACGGATAGCGAAAAATCCATGTCATTCGTGGAAATAGAAGGCCGGCGCGTTTACATCAGCGAAAAAGAAGCCGATGCCTTGACCGTTGCCGGTGCCAAGGACGGTCGCAAACACCTGAAAGCCGACGACAGTGATTCGGTGATTTGACTGACCCTGATCAACACCCTGCGCAAACGTCTGCGATAGGCGTTTGCGCCTTTGTCTGCGGGCTGCTTCAAGTTGACGCAGGCGCTGCGCAAAAAGCCATCTGATCCGCTTTTTATTGAAATACCTGAGTCTGTTATGCAAACAGATCGACGCTCATAGTGCTCTGGCCTGATGGAGGCTGATGAGCGAATAACCATGAGCGAACAAATCCCCGTCCGAACCGTAGAAGCATCTCCAACTATCAAAAGTGTGCCCGCACGTCCAATGAAGGCGACGGCCAAATCCAGCGACAACCAGATCCACACCCGCAGCTTCACCGGTCTGTTCCGCACCCTGCGCATGAGTGGCGCGGGATTTCTGTTCGTGCTGTTTTTCGGCACCGTGTGGCTGAATTGGGGCGGACGTCAGGCGGTGCTCTGGGACCTTTCCGAAAGCAAATTCCACATCTTCGGCGCGACGTTCTGGCCGCAGGATTTCATCCTGCTCTCGGCGCTGTTGATCATCGCCGCATTCGGCCTGTTCGCCATCACCGTGTTCGCCGGCCGGGTCTGGTGCGGCTACACCTGCCCGCAGAGTTCGTGGACGTGGATTTTCATGTGGTGCGAGAAGATCACCGAAGGCGAGCGCAACCAGCGCATCAAATTGCAAGCCGCACCGTGGAGCCTGAACAAACTGGCACGGCGTGCAGCCAAGCACACCTTGTGGCTGGCGATCAGCGTGCTGACCGGCCTGACCTTCGTCGGTTACTTCACCCCGATCCGGCCACTGGCCGAAGAACTGCTGACCCTGCAAATTGGCGGCGTCAGTCTGTTCTGGGTGCTGTTTTTCACCGCCGCCACCTACATCAACGCCGGTTGGCTGCGTGAGGCGGTGTGCATGCACATGTGCCCGTATGCGCGGTTCCAGAGCGTGATGTTCGACAAGGACACCCTGGCGATTTCCTATGACGTCGCCCGTGGCGAAAACCGTGGCCCGCGCAAACGCGACGTGAAACCGCTTGAGGCTGGCTTGGGTGATTGCATCGACTGCCAGTTGTGCGTGCAGGTCTGCCCGACCGGCATCGACATTCGCGATGGCCTGCAGATGGAATGCATCGGCTGCGCGGCGTGCATCGACGCTTGTGACTCGATCATGGACAAGATGAACTACCCGCGCGGCTTGATCCGCTACAGTTCCGAGCGCGAACTGCAGGGTGGCAAGACTCACCTGCTGCGTCCGCGTTTGATCGGTTACACCGTGGTGCTGGTGGCGATGATCGGCGCATTGGCATTGGCGCTGGTCGAGCGGCCGATGGTCTCGCTGGACGTGACCAAGGATCGCGGGTTGTTCCGCGAGAATGGTCAGGGCCAGATCGAAAACATCTACACCCTCAAAGTCATCAACAAGACCCAGCAGCGCCAGGACTACAACCTGAGCCTGGTGGATGGCGACGGCTTCCAGTTGCAGGGCAAGACTGAACTGAGTCTGGCCCCGGGTGAGATTGTCGATGTGCCGGTGTCGGTGGCGATGACCACGGAACGCCCGGCCAGCAGCTCGCAGACATTGAGTTTCAAGATTGTCGACAGCGATGAGCCTGAGGTTTACAGCGTGGCGAAGAGCAGGTTTGTTGCGCCGATGAATCGCTGAGCCGTTAGAATCTTTTTCCCTCACCCCAGCCCTCTCCCGGAGGGAGAGGGAGCCGACCGAGGTGTCTGTCGCTATACATCGACCTGACAGACCGAGTCGATTATGGATTCAGCAAAGCACTTTTCAGGCTGAGTCGATTGTGGATTCAGCAAAGCACTTTTCAGGCTGAGTCGATTATGGATTCAGCAAAGCACTTTTCAGGCTGAGTCGATTGTGGATTTAGCAAAGCACTTTTCAGGCTGAGTCGATTGTGGATTTAGCAAAGCACTTTTCAGGCTGAGTCGATTGTGGATTCAGCAAAGCACTTTCAGGTCGGTGTAGTTCGCAAGCATCCCCCAATCAGTCCCCTCTCCCTCTGGGAGAGGGCTAGGGTGAGGGGCAGTTCCCCTGACACACCTCATCATCAACCAGCACCAAGGCTCCTCGATGAAACGCTACGAAAAATTCGCCGACGACATCGCTGAACTGATCCGCTCCGGCGTCCTTGGCCCCGGCCAGCGCGTGCCCTCGGTGCGTTACGCCAGCCAGACCTACGGGGTCAGCCCGTCCACGGTGTTCCAGGCCTATTACCTGCTCGAACGCCGTGGCCTGATCCGCGCCCGGCCGCGCTCCGGCTATTTCGTCAACACCCATGCACCGAGCCCGTTCTCGGAGCCGGTGATCAGCAGCCACGTCAACGATTCCACCGAAGTCGACGTCAGCGAACTGGTGTTCTCGGTCCTCGATTCGATCAAGGACCCGAGTACCGTGCCGTTCGGTTCGGCGTTCCCCAGCCCGACCCTGTTCCCGTTGCAGCGCCTGTCGCGTTCGCTGGCCAGCGCGGCCCGCGAGATGGACCCGCGCATGGTCGTCACCGACATGTCGCCGGGCAATCCGCAACTGCGCCGGCAGATAGCCCTGCGCTACATGGTCGGCGGGCTGATGCTGCCGATGGAAGAACTGCTGATCACCAACGGCGCCCTTGAAGCGTTGAACCTGTGCCTGCAAGCCGTCACCGAACCGGGCGATCTGGTGGCCATCGAAGCCCCGGCGTTCTACGCCAGCCTGCAAGTGCTCGAACGGCTGAAACTCAAAGCCGTGGAAATTCCCGTGCACCCGCGCGATGGCATTGACCTCGGCGTACTTGCGCAAACCCTCGAACGCCATCCGATCAAGGCCTGCTGGTGCATGACCAGTTTCCAGAACCCGATGGGCGCAACCATGCCCGAGGCGAAGAAACAGGAACTGGTCGAACTGCTGCGCCGCCATCAGGTGCCGCTGATCGAAGACGACGTGTACGCCGAACTCTATTACGGCCAACAAGCACCGAAACCGGCCAAGGCGTTCGACACGGAAGGTCTGGTGATGCACTGCGGTTCATTCGCCAAAAGCCTCGCCCCCGGCTACCGCATCGGCTGGGTCGCTGCCGGGCGTTACGCGCAGAAGATCGAACGACTGAAACTGATGACCTCTCTGTGTGCTTCGATGCCAGCGCAAGCGGCGATTGCCGACTACCTGCAACACGGCGGTTATGACCGGCACCTGCGCAAACTGCGTTACGCACTGGAAGAACAGCAGAGCGCGATGCTCGCGGCGATTGCCCGCTACTTCCCGGCGCAGACGCGGGTCAGCCAGCCGGCGGGCGGTTACTTTTTGTGGCTGGAACTGCCACCGCAAATGGATTCGCTGAAGTTGTTTCAGATGGCACTGGCGCAGGGGATCAGCATTGCGCCGGGGCCGATCTTTTCGCCGACGCAGCGCTTCAGGAATTGTATTCGGTTGAACTATGGCAGCCCTTGGACTGAAGACTCGGAAAAAGCCATGGAGACGTTGGGGCGGATTGTGCGGTCGTTTTGAAAAACTGCTGTTGTTTGCTCAACATGGCTTTGCTCTTCCACCATTGGTACTATAAATTTGACACCCGATATAATTGTCTATTAACAACTCAACCGAATTAAAATGGATCGCAGGATGCAATCAGAAACCATGACAGACAGGATCTACCTTAAAGGCTTACAGCTAGCGGGCTTCAAAGGTTTAGGAAAGGAACTACAAACAATAGCACCTTTCCAGCGCTTCAATTTTTTTATCGGCGCCAACAACTCGGGAAAATCAACAGTTCTTGATTTCATTTCCCGCTACGCTCACGCATTTAATAATATAAACTACGGCCGCAGTCCGGACATATCATTCACCACCACCGGCAACGAACTCAATATTGACTGCAATCCAGCAGCAGCCAGATCAAACTTAGGTATTACTAAGAATCAATTTATAGATGCTGTCAAGGAAAAGCCTGCTCTACTTCAAGACAGCACTGTCATGGCAATTATTAACACAATCGCAGACAAGCTATTAACAGACGAAAACCTCCTATGGCTTACAGGCACCGCAATAAAAAATCGGAAAATTACATTTTCAGATATAGAGATATCCATCGCCGATATTAAGCACATACCAAACCTCGAAGAAAATTTAAACTTCCTCAATGCCAGCTTAGGAGGCAACCCCATAGACCGAAGTGAAGACAAACTTAATTACATTGTTAACAGATTGATCATTGGCTCA
Organism: Pseudomonas sp. Mb7; assembly: GCF_054790525.1. Lineage (NCBI taxonomy): Bacteria > Pseudomonadati > Pseudomonadota > Gammaproteobacteria > Pseudomonadales > Pseudomonadaceae > Pseudomonas > Pseudomonas sp. Mb7. The sequence continues at coordinate 2,296,630 of NZ_CP186501.1, read as the reverse complement.
AAAACCAACATCCCCAAAGCCAACATAATCCCGGCAATTCGCCAAGTTTCTGCAAGCGGGGCCGAATTTGATGATTTCTCAGGAAAAGGGCTCATTGAAAAAATAGCCGAACTGCAAAACCCTATAAAACATGGAAAAAATCGACACCACGAATTCAATAAAATCAACAAATTTTTAAGAAGTGTTCTTGAGAAAAACGATGCAACAATTGAGATCCCTCATAATAGAAGTGAAATTCTGGTTCACATGGATGATCGTGCATTCCCACTAGCAGCCCTTGGAACGGGAATTCATGAGGTCGTTATGCTTGCTTCGTTTTGCACACTTCTAGAAAATCAGATTGTATGCATCGAGGAGCCTGAAATACACTTACACCCATCACTCCAAAGACGCTTAATTAACTATCTGCGAACTGAAACATCAAACCAGTACTTCATCGCAACTCATTCCGCCTCTATAATTGACACACCTAACGCTGCGATATTTCACGTAAAAAATACAGACGGGCAGACAAAAATAACCAAGGCCGACTGCAACCCCTCAAAGCATAACCTACTTCAAGATCTGGGATATAAAGCTTCAGACCTACTCCAAACGAACTGTATTATCTGGGTAGAGGGTCCGTCAGATCGCCTGTATCTCAATCATTGGATAAGCGAGAAAAATGACACCCTCATCGAGGGAATACATTACTCAATTATGTTTTATGGCGGTCGTTTACTCAGCCATTTATCCAGCGACAGAGATGAACACAGCGATGAAGATATCAAGGCACTGATTGCAGTACATAAGCTCAATCAAAATTTAGCTTTTATTATCGACAGCGATAAATCATGCGCCACTGATGACATCAACGAAACCAAGCGTCGCATAGAAGCGGAAATCAAGGCGCACAAAGGTGTTTGTTGGATTACTGCCGGCCGCGAAATAGAAAACTACATCCCGCACTCAACAATGAAAACCGCACTAAGCACATCTTATAAATCCTACTCAAAACAATTGGCCACCGGGCAATACGATCATGTACTGCCGCTTGAGAAAAAAGACAAACAAATTCAAGACAAAGTAGACAAGGTAAAAATTGCCAAAGCCATAACCTTGCAAACACCAGACTTTGCAGTTCTTGACCTTGAAGAAAAGGTCGCCGAGATAATCAATTTAATCTGCGCATCCAACCATATTTAAAACGCTATTTAAACCATCATTCTGCTAAAAACTGGAAAAACTCAATACCTGGCAAGCACCTAGAGAAGTGTATTAAAAAATCTAGGTGCTGCCGCCGATTCGTGACGGGTGCTCGTCAGAGTTATCGCCCACCCCCCAAATCAACAAACGTACCCGTCGCATACGAAGCCTTATCCGACAACAACCAGACAATCGCCTCCGCCACCTCATCCGGCCGTCCGCCACGGGCCATCGGAATCGCCGACTCGAGCTTGCTGACCCGATCCGGATCGCCGCTCAATGCATGGAAATCGGTATAAATGTAACCCGGGCGCACCGCGTTGACCCGAATCCCCTCGCCCGCCACTTCCTTGGACAAACCGATGGTGAAGGTGTCGAGCGCGCCTTTGGATGCGGCGTAGTCAACGTACTCGTTGGGTGAACCGAGACGCGCGGCCACCGACGAGACGTTGACGATACTGCCGCCCTGCCCGCCATGCTTGGGCGACATGCGCAGGATCGCGTGCTTGGCGCAGAGGATCGGCGCCAGGACATTGGTTTTCATGATTTTGAGGATGCGGAATTCGGACATTTCGTCGACCCGCGATTTGTGTCCGACAGTGCCGGCGTTGTTCACCAGCGCGGTGACGCGGCCCAACTCGGTGTCGACCCGATGGAACAATGCGATCACTTCGTCTTCGATGCTGACGTCGGCACGCACGGCGATGGCCTGGGCGCCCAATGCGCGAACTTGCTCGAGCACGCTTTGCGCAGCTTGCTCATCCGACTGATAGTTGATGCAGATCCGATAACCTTGCTCGGCAGCCAACAGCGCCGTAGCGGCGCCAATCCCGCGCCCGCCACCGGTGATCACAATGACTTTATCCATGCTGGCCTTTCCCCCAAATGCACACGTAACAGTCGGGGGGAAGAATAACCGCCATTGGCGGGTTTTGCATGAGGTCTGTTGTGTCGGGCCGGACGCCTTCGCGAGCAGGTCGAATCGTCGCACCGTCGCTCCCACAGGGGTGTGCATTCCAAATGTGGGAGTGAGCTTGCTCGCGAAGAACGATAACGCGGTCGATCAGACCGCCGCTGACTGCTCACTGCGCGCAATATCCTGCATGAATTTTTCCGCCGGCATCGGATGCCCGAGCAGATAACCCTGCAACGAATCACAGCCCAGTTCAGTCAGAAACGCCTGCTGCACACCGGTCTCGACACCTTCAGCGACAATGCGCAAACCCAGTGCCTGCCCCAACGCGACAATCGCCGAGACAATCGCCGCATCATCGCTGTCATGCTCCAGATCGCGCACAAAACCGCGATCAATCTTCAGCTCATTGGCCGGCAACCGCTTGAGGTACATCAGGCTGGAATAACCGGTGCCGAAGTCATCGATCGACAGGTCGACGCCCATGTCCGACAGTTCCTGCAACACCATCATGCTCGCATCGGCATCGCTCATCGCTGTGGTTTCGGTGATTTCCAGGGTCAGGCTGTTGGCCGGCAAGTGGTGAGTAGCCAACGCCTTGGCCACGCTGCGCACCAGTCCCGTGTGGCAGAACTGCAACGCCGACAGATTCACCGCGATACGCCAATCGGTGTAACCGAGCACGTACCATTCGCGCATCTGGCGGCAGGCTTCGTTGAGCACCCAGTCGCCGATCGGGATGATCAGCCCGGATTTTTCGGCCAGGTCAATGAACTTGTCCGGCATCAGCATGCCGTGAATCGGGTGTTGCCAGCGCAACAGCGCTTCAGCCCCGACCGGGCGGCCGTTGGCGGCGTCGAACTTGGGTTGGTAATGCAAGCTGAACTGGCTGTGTTCCAGCGCCGCGCGCAGGTCCTGCAACAACTGCAACTGCTTGCGCGCGTTGTTGTTCATCGACGCATCGAAAAAGCTGTAACCGTTTTTGCCGCCGCCCTTGGCGTGGTACATCGCCGCGTCGGCGTTCATCAGCAGTTCCTGCGCGGTCTGGCCATTGCCCGGGTACAGGGCGATGCCGACGCTAGCGGATATCTGCAAGTCATGCTCGGCAACGCGGAATGATTGTGCGATCAGACCGACCTGACGCGCCGCCAGTCCCAGCGCATCATTGGGTTCGCTGAGGCGCACCAGTAACACGAATTCATCGCCACCGATCCGCGCCAGCGTGTCGAGGCTGCGCAAGTCTTCACGCAGACGCACGCCGACTTCGCGCAACAACTGATCACCCATGTGATGACCGAACGCATCATTAACCGGTTTGAAGCCGTCCAGATCGATGAACATCAAGGCAAAGCAGCCGCCCTGCTCGTTGACCTTTTTCATCGCCTGATTGATCCGGTCGTCGAGCAACATGCGATTCGGCAGGCCGGTCAGGGTGTCGTGCAGGGCCAACTGCGTGAGTTCACGGTTGGCGACGGTCAACGAATGTGCCAGATCGGCAGTGCGCGCTTCAAGCCGTGCGTCGAGGATCGAGGTGAGCAAGGCAATCGACAGCACCGCCAGCGTGGTGATCAGCACCAGGCTGTCGAGGCCGCTGCCCTTCAAACCGTTGACGGTGGCACCGCAGAAACTGCCGTCTGGAAATTGCGCGGCGGCCATGCCGGTGTAGTGCATACCGACAATGGCGATACCCATGATGACCGCTGCGCCGCCGCGAATCAGGCGCACATACGGCGAGTGCTTACGCAGGCGAAAGGCAATCCACAGCGCCGCTGCCGACGCGCCGACCGCAATCAGCAACGAAGCGCCGAACAGCGTCGGGTCGTAGTCGATCCCCGGCGTCATGCGCATCGCCGCCATGCCGGTGTAATGCATGGCACTGATCCCGGCGCCCATGATCAGCGCACCGAAGGCCAGTTGCAGAATCGGCAGTTTCGGCTGGCTGACCAGCCACAAGGCGAACCCGCAGGACAACACGGCAATCAACAGTGAGAGCGCGGTCAGGGTGATGTCGTAGCCAAGGTCGATCGGCAGTTTAAAGGCAAGCATGCCAATGAAATGCATCGACCAGACGCCGATGCCCATGGCAAACGCACCGCCGGCAGTCCAGAAATGCACCGCGCGGCCCTTGGCCGTGGCAATGCGACCGGTGAGGTCGAGCGCAGTGTAGGAAGCAAGAATCGCCACGCACAACGAAATAAAAACCAGGGTGGAGGAATAACTACCGATGAGCATGGGATTTCTCGTGGCCACCCAACGCGGACTGCGTCCATTCTCGGTCGGGCAAATGCGGCGATTGTACTGATTGCACAGAAGAACGCACTGACAAAGTGAGCAATTGGCCATCAAGCCGATGAAACGCTTGCTTGATTGTTCGGCAAGGCTCTGGAGTGGGCCTTTCTGCAGCTTGCGCAACTCACTGTGGGAGCGAGCCTGCTCGCGAATAGGCGCGTTGATCGTTCCCACGCTCCGCGTGGGAATGCAGCCCGGGACGCTCCGCGTCCCTTCAAAGCCAAACGCGGAGCGTCCGTTGAGGCATTCCCACGCAGAGCGTGGGAACGATCAGTGAAGCCAGCCTTCAGCGGGTGTTATCACTTACATCCAGTTGCCCATCCCAACCGCCGCCCAGCGCTGCGATGAGTTGCACGCTGGCAATCAAGCGGCTTTGCAGAATGTTCAGCACATTGCGCTCATTGCTCAACGCTGTCGCTTGCACCACCACCACATCGATGTAGGCAATCAACCCAGCCTTATACTGGTTTTCCGTCAGGCGCAGGGAGTCGCGGGCCGCATCAAGGGCTTCCTGGCGCACCGCCGCTTCATCTTCGTACACCTTGAGCTGCACCAGATAGTTTTCCACCTCGCGGAAACCGTCGAGCACAGTCTGGCGGTACTTGGCCACGGTCTGGTCGTACACCGCTTCAGTGCGGTCGACTTCTGCCGAACGAATGCCACCGTCAAACAACGGCAGCGCCAGTTTTGGCCCCACCGACCAGAAGCGGTTCGGCAGGCTGACCAGGTTCTGCGAGGTACTGCTGCTGTAACCGCCGCTCAGACTCAGGCTCAGGTCCGGGTAATACGCCGCTTTGGCCACGCCGATATTGGCGTTGGCGGCAATCACCGAACGCTCTGCCGAAGCGATGTCCGGACGCCGCTCAAGCAACTGCGAGGGCAGGCTCAACGGCACCTGCGGCAGCTTTGGAATGGTCTGTACTTCGGCAATGTTGAAGTCCGCCGGCGCCTGCCCGGTCAGCACGGCAATGGCGTTTTCGAACTGCGCGCGCTGCCAGATCAGGTCGACCAGATCAGCCTGGGTGCTTTTCAGTTGCGTCTGCGCCTGCGCCACTGCATCACGCCCGGAAACCCCGGCGCGGTACTGATTCTGGGTCATTTTCAGCGAACGTTCGTAAGCGGCAACCGTGGCTTCGAGCAGGCGTTTTTGCTGATCGATCACGCGCAGTTGCAGGTAGTTCTGCACCAACTCCGACTGCTGGCTCAGGCGCATGGCGGCCAGATCGGCAAAACTGGCCTGAGCACTGGCCTCATCGGCTTCCAGACCACGGCGCAATTTGCCCCAGACATCGGCTTCCCAACTGACGCCAAGTTCGGCGTTATAGGTGTCGCGGATGCCACTGGAGGAACTGCTCAGGCTCGAACTGCTGCTGCCGGTGCCCTGACTGGAGCGGGTCTTGCCCAGGCTCAAGTCTACTTTGGGATAAAACGCGCCACGGGCACTGCGCACCAAGGCCTGAGCCTGGCGGTACTGGGCTTCCGACTGCGCGACGGTCTGGTTGGAATTGTTGAGTTTTTCGATCAGCCCGTTGAGCTGCTGATCGCCATACAACTCCCACCACGCACCACGGGCCAGCGAGTCGCTCGGGTTGGCCTGGGTCCAGCCCGCGGCTTCCTTATACTGGGAGATTTCGGCCGTCTGCGGGCGTTGATAGTCCGGGCCGACGGCGCAGGCACTGAGCATCGCCACGCACAGTGACAGGCTCAGCAAGCGCGAGCCCCGAACAGTGGCCAGATTGATAAGCGAACGGTCAGTCATAGCGGAGTTTCCAGAGCGGCGTCAGTACGCACGCCACGCCATTTGTTGAAACGATGGCGCAGCTTGTCGAGATAGAGGTAAACCACAGGCGTGGTGTAAAGCGTCAGCACCTGACTGAAGATCAGCCCGCCGATGATGGTGAGGCCCAGCGGCTGGCGCATTTCCGCGCCCTCGGCCCGGCCGAGCAGCAATGGCAAGGCACCGAGAATCGCCGCCAGCGTAGTCATCAGGATCGGTCGTAGCCGTTGCAGACAGGCGCTGCGGATCGATTCCAGCGGGGTAAGGCCCTGATGCCGTTCCAGTTGCAGCGCAAGGTCGATCATCAGAATGGCGTTTTTCTTCACCACGCCAATCAGCAGGAACAGCCCGAGCAGCGAGATCAGGCTGAACTCGCCGCCCAGCGCATAGATCGACAGCAACGCACCGACACCGGCCGACGGCAGGGTCGACAGAATCGTCAGCGGATGGATGTAGCTTTCATACAGCACGCCCAGCACCAGATACACCGCCAGCAACGCGCCGAGAATCATGAACGGCTGGCTCTTCTGCGTCGCGGCGAAGGCGTCGGCAGTGCCGGCCATTTTCGCGATGACGTCTTCCGGCAGGCCGAGCTTGGCAATCGCCCGCTCGATCGCGGCACTGCCCTGCTCCACCGTCACGCCTTCGGCCATGTCGAAGGAAATGTCTTCGGAGGCGAACTGGCCTTCGTGGCTGACGCGGTCGTCTTCCAGGCTGTTTTCGTAATGAGCGAACGTCGACAGCGGCACCCGCGCACCGTCAGCGGTGATCACCTGCACTTGCTTGAGCGTCACCGGATCCTGGGCGTATTTCGGATTGACCTCCATCACCACCTGATACTGGTTGAGGCTGTCGTAGATCGTCGAGATCTGCCGCTGGCTGTAGGCGTTGTTCAGCACCGCCGTGACCATGTTCATGTCGACACCGAGGCGTTTGGCCTGGTCGCGGTCGACAATCAGCGTCACTTGTTGCGCCCCGGCGCCTTCTCGGGCATCAATGGCGGTCAATTCGGGCAGGGCTCGCAATGCCGCGACCACTTTCGGAAACCATTTACGCAACTCGCCGAGGTCGGCGCTTTGCAGGATGTAGCTGTATTGCGAACTGGTCTGCTCGCGACCGCCGCCAAATTGCAGATCCTGGTCGGCCATCAGCATCAACTGCGCACCGGGCACTTTGGGCATTTCCTTACGCAGACGCTCGATGACTTTCTGTGCCGACAGTTGCCGCTCCTTGATCGGTTTTAGACGCACAATCATGAACGCGTTGTTGGTGCCGTTGCTGCCGCCAATGAACCCGGCGACGCTTTCCACTGCTTCGTCCTTGAGCACCGCGCGGCGGAAGATTTCCATTTTCGGCTGCATCACGCTGAACGACAGGCCGTCGTCGCCGCGCACAAAACCGATCAACTGGCCGGTGTCCTGCTGCGGCATGAATGTTTTCGGCACCACTACGTACAGCGCGACGTTGACGCCGACGGTGATCAGCAGGCTGAGCAAGGTCAAGCGGCGGTGACGCAACACCCAATCGAGGCTGGTGGCGTACTTGCCGACCATCCAGTCGTTGGTGCGGCGGCTCCAGCGTTGCAGGCGATTTTCCTGCCCCGGCGTGTGCGGCTTGAGCCAACGGGCGCAAAGCATCGGCGTCAACGTCAGCGAAACCACCAGCGATACGACGATGGCCGCCGCCAGGGTGATGGAAAATTCGCGAAACAGACTCTCGACAATCCCGCCCATAAACAGGATCGAGAGGAACACTGCGACCAGCGAAACGTTCATCGACAGCAAGGTAAAGCCGACTTCCTTGGCCCCGAGGTACGCGGCCTGCATCGGTTTGACGCCTTCGTCGATGTGCCGCGAGATGTTCTCCAGCACCACGATGGCGTCGTCCACCACCAATCCTGTAGCGAGGATCAGCGCCATGAGCGAGAGGTTGTTCAGCGAGAAACCGTAGAGGTACATCACCGCAAAGGTGCCAACCAGCGACACCGGCACGGCCAGTGTCGGAATCAGCGAGGCGCGGAAGTTACCGAGGAACAGGAATACCACCAGAATCACCAGCGCCACGGCAATCAGCAAGGTCATCTCAGCTTCATGCAGCGTCGCCTTGATCACCGGCGAGCGGTCCATGGCCAGATTCAGCTTTACGCTGGCCGGCAACACCGCTTGCAAGGCCGGCAATTGCGCCTTGATCTCGTTGACCGTCTCGATGATGTTGGCGCCGGCCTGGCGGTTGATCACCAGCAGCACCGCCGCGTCATCGTTGAAGAAACCACTGTTGTAGCGGTCTTCGACGCCGTCGCTGACCTTGGCCACGTCCTTGAGGCGCAGCGCGGCGCCGTCGGCGTAGTGGATGATCAGTGACTCGTAATCCTTGGCTTTCTCCAACTGGTCATTGGCCTGGATCTGCCACAGGCGTTGACCGTCCTCGACCGAACCCTTCGGCCGGCGTACGTTGGCATCGGCGATGGTCTTGCGCACATCGTCGAGCGCTACACCGTACTGGTTCAGCGCCTGCGGTTCGAGCTCGATGCGCACCGCCGGCAGCGAACTGCCGCCGATCTGCACTTCACCGACGCCCTGCACTTGCGACAGGCTCTGGGACAGAATGGTCGAGGCCAGATCGTAGAGCTGGCCTTTTTCCAGCACATCGGAGGTCAGCGACAGCACCATGATCGGTGCCTGCGACGGGTTGACCTTCTTGTAGGTCGGCATACTGCGCATGCCGCTTGGCAACAGATTGCGCGAAGCGTTGATTGCCGCCTGCACTTCCCGCGCGGCACCGTTGATGTCGCGGTCGAGATCAAATTGCAGAATGACCCGGGTCGAACCCTGACTGGAGCGGCTGCTCATGGTGTTGACGCCGGCGATTGCGCCGAAGGAACGCTCCAGCGGTGTGGCCACGGTGGACGCCATGACCTCCGGGCTCGCGCCGGGAAGGCTCGCCTGCACGACGATCACCGGGAAATCCATTTGCGGCAGTGGCGAAACCGGCAGCAGGCCGAAGCTGACACCGCCGAGCAGCATGATCGCCAGGCTCAGCAGCATCGTCGCGACCGGGCGCTTGATGAAAGGACCGGAGAGGTTCATTGACCGCGATCCCCAACGTCACACCAATCCCCTGTAGGAGTGAGCCTGCTTGCGATAGCGGTGTGTCTGTTTACATTGATGTTGCAGGTGCCGGCCTCATCGCGAGCAGGCTCACTCCTACAGGGGTTATGTGTTCGGACAGTCATACCGACACCTCTTCGGCATCCGCATTAGTCTTGCCAAAGCGCCGGCCGAGGCGGTCGAAATACAGGTAGATCACTGGCGTGGTGAACAGCGTCAGCACCTGGCTGACCAGCAAACCGCCGACCATCACCAGACCCAGCGGCTGACGCAATTCAGCACCTGAGCCCGTGGCGAGCATCAACGGCACCGCACCAAACAGCGCCGCCAGCGTGGTCATCAGAATCGGCCGGAAGCGCAACAGCGCCGCCTGATAGATCGCCTGTTCCGGCGCCATGCCTTGCGTGCGCTCAGCATCGAGGGCGAAGTCGATCATCATGATCGCGTTTTTCTTGACGATACCGATCAGCAAGATGATGCCGATGATCGCGATCATGCCCAGATCATTGCCGCTGAGCAGCAACGCCAGCAAAGCACCGACGGCCGCCGACGGCAAGGTCGAGAGAATGGTGATCGGGTGAATGTAGCTCTCGTACAGCACGCCCAGCACGATGTACATGGTCACCACCGCCGCCAGAATCAGCAGCAAGGTGCTCGACAGCGAAGCCTGGAACGCTTCGGCCGCGCCCTGGAACTGGGTCTGCACGCCGACCGGCATGCCGATGTCCTTCTGCACCTGTTCAATGATGTCGACCGCATGCCCCAGCGCCACACCGGGCGCGAGGTTGAACGACATCATTACGGCCGGGAACTGGCCAATATGGGTGATCGCCAGTTGCGCCTGACGCTCCTCGATATGAGCCAGACTCGACAGGCGTACCTGCGCGTCATCGGTGGTCTTGACGTGAATCTGGTCCAGCGCCTGCGGGCCGATCTTCTCTCCGGCCTGGGCTTGCAGCACCACGCGGTACTGGCTCGCCTGGGTGTAAATGGTCGAGATCTGCCGCTGGCCAAAAGCGTCATAGAGCGCATCGGTGATGTTCGCCACCGAAACACCAAGGCGTGAGGCGGCATCGCGATCGATCACCAGATAAACCTGCAGGCCCTTGTCCTGCAAATCACTGGCAACGTCAGTCAGTTCCGGCCGCTGGGCTAGCGCTTCGACCAGTCGCCCGCTCCACTGGCTGAGCAGTTCGGAATCCGGCGAGGACATGCTGAACTGATACTGGGTCCGGCTGACACGGTCTTCGATGGTCAGGTCCTGCACCGGCTGCATGAACAGGCGGATGCCGACCAGTTTGTCCAATTGCGGTTGCAGGCGCGCAATCACTTCAGTGGCGCTTAGATCGCGATCGCCATGGGGCTTGAGGTTGATCAGCAAGCGGCCGCTGTTGAGCGTGGCGTTATCGCCGTCGACACCGATGTAAGACGACAGGCTCTGCACCGCCGGATCTTGCAGAATGATTTTCGCCAGTTGCTGCTGACGCTCGCCCATCGCCGCGAAGGAGATCGATTGCGGCGCTTCGGAAATGCCCTGAATCACCCCGGTGTCCTGCACCGGGAAGAAGCCTTTCGGCACGACCATGTAAAGAAATACGGTCAACCCCAGCGTAGCGATGGCCACCAGCAAGGTCAGTGGCTGGTGCTTGAGCACCCAGCGCAGCATCCGCCCGTACTCGGCAATCATCCAGTCAATCACCGCGCCACTGGCCCGATAGAAACGGCCCTGCTCGTGTTCTTCCGGTTCGCGTTTGAGCAGACGCGCGCACATCATCGGCGTCAGGGTCAGCGAGACCACCAGCGAAATCAGGATCGCCACGGCCAGGGTGATGGCAAACTCGCGGAACAGCCGCCCGACCACGTCGGCCATGAACAACAGCGGAATCAATACTGCGATCAGCGATAGGGTCAGGGAAATCAGGGTGAAACCAATTTGCTTGGCACCTTTGAGCGCGGCCTGCATCGGGCTGTCGCCCTCTTCGATGAAACGCGCAATGTTCTCGAGCATGACGATGGCATCATCGACCACAAAACCGGTGGCAATGGTCAGCGCCATCAAGGTCAGGTTGTTGACCGAGAAGCCGGCCAGATACATCACGCCGAAAGTGCCGATCAGCGACAGAGGCACCGCCACCGACGGAATGATCGTGGCACTGGCGCGCCGCAGGAACAGAAACGTCACCATCACCACCAGGGCGATGGCGATCAGCAATTCGTGTTGCACGTCAGTGACCGAGGCGCGGATGGTCTGCGTGCGGTCGGTCAGCACCGTCACTTCGAGGCCGGCCGGCAGGTTGTCGGTGATGCTCGGCAGCAGCGCCTTGATACGGTCGACCACCTCGATCACGTTGGCACCCGGCTGACGCTGGATGTTCAGCAATACCGCCTGATTCTGGTTGGCCCACGCAGCGAGACGTTCGTTCTCGGCGCCATCGACAATTTCCGCCACGTCCTTGAGCCGCAACGGCGCGCCGTTTTTGTAGGCGAGGATCAGGTTGGCGTAATCCTTGGGCGAGGTCAGTTGGTCGTTGGCGTCGAGCATCGACACCCGCGTCGGGCCGTCAAAGTTGCCCTTCGGCTGGTTGACGTTGGAAGCACTGATCAAGGTGCGCACGTCCGCCAGGTTCAAGCTGTTGGCCGCCAACGCTTCCGGGTTGACCTTGATGCGCACGGCCTGACGCTGGCCGCCGGCAATGCTGACCATGCCGACGCCGCTGATCTGGGCGATTTTCTGCGCCATGCGCGTATCGACCAGGTCATTGAGCTTGGGCAGCAGCATGGTTTTCGAGGTAATCGCCAGGGTCAGGACCGGGGTGTCCGCCGGGTTGACCTTGTTGTACACCGGCGGTGCCGGCAAATCGGTGGGCAGCAGATTGGTCGCGGCGTTGATCGCGGCTTGCACCTGCTGTTCGGCGACGTCCATGTTGATGTCGAGGCTGAAACGCAGGGTCAGCACCGACGCACCGCCGGAACTGGTCGAGGCCATTTGCGTCAAGCCCGGCATCTGCCCGAACTGGCGCTCGAGCGGTGCAGTCACGGCACTGGTCATCACGTCCGGGCTGGCGCCGGGATACAAGGTCATGACACGGATGGTCGGGTAATCAACCTGTGGCAGCGCCGACACCGGCAGCAGGCGGTAAGCGATCAGGCCGGCCAGAACAATGGCCAGCATGCTCAGGGTGGTGGCTACCGGTCGGAGGATGAACAGCCGCGAAATGTTCATGCGCCCTTCTTGGCCTTGTCGGTGACAGCAGCGTCAGTCGGGGTGGCGGCAGATTTGCCTTGCAGGTGTTCGGTCGGGGTGGTCGGCACTTGATTGCTGTCGTTGACCACTTCCACTTCACTGCCCTCCTTCAGACGGTCAGTACCTTCCAGCACCACGCGGTCGCCGGCAGCCAGGCCTTCGGTGACCACGGTGTTTTCGCCATCACTGGCGCCGATCTTCAATTGGCGAATGGTGACTTTCTTGTCGCCATCCAGTGCATAGACGAAGGTGCCGTTGGTGCCGAACTGGATGGCCGCCGACGGTGCCAGCACCACGCCTTTCAGCGTGTCAGCGAGCAAGTGAACGTTGACGAACTGGTTGGGGAACAGCGCCTGATCACGGTTATCGTAGCGGGCCTTGAACTTCAAGGTGCCGGTGGCAACGTCGATCTGGTTGTCGAGGCTTTGCAGAACGCCGGTGGCTTGCAGTTTGCTGTCGCCGCGGTCCCACGCCTCCGCCGGCAGCTTGGCGCCGCTGCGATAGCGGGCGAGCACGGTTTCCAGGCTGTTTTCCGGCAAGGTGAAAGCCACACTGATCGGTTGCGTCTGGGTGATCACCGCGAGGGACGTGGTGTCGTTGGCGGTCACCAGGTTGCCGACGTCGACCTGGCGCAGGCCGACACGACCGGCAATCGGCGCGCGGATCTTGGTGAATTCGAGATTGAGCTTGGCGTCGTTGACTGCGGCCTGGTTGGTCTTGACCGTGCCCAGATACTGACCGACCAGCGCTTCGGCGGTGTCCAGCGTCTGTTTGGCGATGCTGTCCTCTTTGTACAAACCGCGATAACGCTCGACGTCGACCTGAGCGTTTTTCAGTTGTGCCTGATTCTGCAGCAGAGTGCCTTCGGCTTGCAGCAAGGCGTTCTGGTACGGGCGTGGGTCGATCTCGGCCAACAGGTCACCGGCCTTGACCATCTGCCCTTCTTCGAAATTGATCTTGACCAGTTCGCCGCCCACCCGGCTGCGCACATTGATGGTGTTGAGCGCGGTCACCGTGCCCAGCGCCTTGTAGTACAGCGGGAAGTCGCCAGTAACCGCCGGCGCCACGCGCACCGGAATCGGCCCGGTGCCGCCTCCGAAGCCCGGCCGCATCATCCCCGAACGCCCGGTGTGCCCGGCCGCCGCCTTGTCAGCGCCCTCTTTGTGGGCTGAACCGGCGGGCCAGAATTTCCAGCACAGGACGGCGATCACCAACAAGACCAGCAGGCTGATCAGCCAGCGACGGGAGTTACGAGGGGACGATTGCATGGAGTCATTAACCATTGGGCGCGTGGGCTTCTTTTACGGGAGGCTGAACGATAAGCACTGGTGGGGAATTAGCAAAGCAGCTTTACCGGCAATTTACTTACACCTTACGTTTCAAGGTGTGAGGCAAAACACTGATACACAAATGAAAACGGCCTGGACAGGGCCAGGCCGTTAACAATTGTAAAAGCGCTTACTTGAGAACGGACAGTGCCGCTTCGTAGTTAGGCTCTTCAGCGATTTCCTTGACCAGTTCGCTGTGCAGGACGTTGTCGTTTTCGTCCAGCACCACAACGGCGCGAGCGGTCAGGCCTTTCAGCGGGCCGTCGGCGATGGCTACGCCGTAGTTCTCGATGAACTCGGCACCGCGCAGGGTCGACAGGTTTTGGACGTTTTCCAGACCTTCGGCGCCGCAGAAACGCGCTTGGGCGAACGGCAGGTCAGCCGAGATGCACAGCACCACGGTGTTGGCGATGTCGTTGGCCTGAGCGTTGAACTTGCGCACGGAAGTGGCGCAGGTCGGGGTGTCGACGCTTGGGAAGATGTTCAGCACTTTGCGCTTGCCGGCGAAGTCTTTCAGGGTGACGTCGGACAGATTGCCGGCAACCAGAGAAAAGGCTGGCGCCTTGGAACCGGCTTGTGGCAACTGGCCGTTGACTTGAACCGGATTGCCTTTAAGGGTGACTTGAGCCATGACTTGAGTCCTTCTGATGTTTTGATTGGAAAGCATGCAAGAGGCCGAAGTTAACCACGAAATGGTCCGACGACCTATGCCCTGTTTGGAAATTGTTGGGTGCCTGCGCGAAAAATTGTATACAAAACCACAACCATCCCCCTGTAGGAGTGAGCCTGCTCGCGATAGCGGTGTGTCATATACGCAAATGTTGAATGACACATCGCTATCGCGAGCAGGCTCACTCCTACAATTAGATCTGCGGTGTGAAAAATTCTCCGCACTTTTACCAGAGACCCTGTCGATTCAAGTGTGGCCCGTTCGACTAAGCAATGAATCCCACCAAACTCACGGAGTAACCGCCATGCGCTTCATGATCCTTGTCAAAGCCAGCGCCGATTCGGAAGCCGGCATCATGCCCAGCGAAGAACTGATCACCGCGATGGGCAACTTCAACGAAGAACTGGTCAAGGCCGGCATCCTGACCGATTGCGATGGCCTGCACCCGAGTAGCAAAGGTGCTCGCGTGCATTTCTCCGGTGACAAACGCACGGTTATCGACGGGCCGTTCATCGAAACCAAAGAACTGGTGGCCGGCTACTGGATCTGGGAAGTGAAATCAAAAGAAGAAGCCATCGAATGGGTCAAGCGCTGCCCCAACCCAATGTCAGGCGATTCTGATATTGAAATCCGCCAGATATTTTCTGCAGAAGACTTCGGCGCTGAGTTCACTCCTGAAGCGCGGGAACAGGAAGAGCGTGTCCGCGAACAGGCCAAGAAAAACGGCTAAACCGGAGATCCTATGTAGGAGCTGCCGAAGGCTGCGATCTTTTGACCTCAAAAAGCAAAGTCAAAAGATCACAGCCTCATTTCATTCGACAGCTACAGAATCGATCACTCGGGCATAGAGCGGATCTTGATCCTTCCCACGCTCTGCGTGGGAATGCCTCAAGGGACGCTCCGCGTTCCAGCTTGCGAATTTGACGCAGAGCGTCAAGGGCTGCATTCCTTTGCTGCGCGTGGGAACGATCATTCAACAGAGATCAGTTATTGAGCTCGACGTGATCCTGGGCTTGATTCACCGCGAGTTCACCCAGCATGACGACCTGTCTTAATTGATCGTTCCCACGCTCTGCGTGGGAATGCCTCAAGGGACGCTCTGCGTTCCAGCTTGCGAATTTGGCGCAGAGCGTCAATGGCTGCATTCCAGTACAGAGCGTGGGAACGATCATTCAAGGGAGATCAGTTCTTGAGTTCGACGTGATCCAAGGCTTGATTCACCGCGAGTTCCCCCAACATGACGACCTGTGCGATACCCAGTGCAGTCTTGCGCTGCGAGGTTTCCAGCGAGGCGGCGAAGTTCATCAGCATTTCACTGGCCGAGCCGAGGGTTTCGCTGGCGTTGGCGAGCAGGGATTCAGTGTTGTACCTGGGATTGGCGAGGTACATGGGTTCCGGCTCGTTGGCGCTGGACATGATATGGGCGCTGGGGTTGAGGTAGAAATCGAGCGCGCGGTCGGCGGCTTCGTGAAGTTTTTTACTGTCGACTGAGGCGTAGGGGGATGTGGTGTCGGCGTCTGATTCTGGGGGATTGGGTGTTGGCTTTTTCATAGTGTTTTCTCTATCCGAACGGTGGAGCTGGTCCATTCGGCTTCCGGTCGAATGGGTGGCAGCTGTACGCAGGCTGGAAACCCGGGGGACAGAGAAACCCGGACGACCCGAAGGTCCCCCACGCACAGCCGCCATAACTAAGTACGCACCAAAAAAGGTGCGCAAGCATACGTCATGAACGGTGCTGTTGCGTTCAGTTTTCCCCCGGGGTTTCCAGTCCCGGTCGCTGATTTGGCAGCGACGAACACAGGCTAGAGACCCGACGTCCGACGGACAACCTGAAAACCTTGTGGGAACGTTCCGCAAATTCCAAACAACGTTTAAACATCCCGAATTGAAATACGCATATGTAGTAGCGGCCGAAGGCTCGAGCCGCGATCGGACGAACCTTTGATTTTGCATTTAAAAAACACGATCAAAAGATCGCAACCTCGTGTCACTCGCCAGCTCCTGTCGCCAGTGCGCCGTCCGCTTGCAGGGTCAGTTGGCGGGTGATGCCCGGCAACGGCGGCAACCCGTACTGCCGCTGGTTTGTCGGCCAATAAGCAACAGCTGAGGACTTTTTCACGCGAAACAGGTAGGGTGCGCAAAATCAAAGTGCCATCACTGGACCGCGTCGCAGGTTTTCATGGAGTTGTACACGCAATGAGTTGCTGGACCGTCCTTGGCCTTACGGCCGACGCCGATACGCGCAGTATCAAACGCCAATACGCTGCCCTGCTCAAACAGACCCGCCCGGACGAAGACGCCGAGGGCTTCCAGCGCCTGCGTGACGCCTATGAGCAAGCCCTGAATTACAAGGAATGGGCGCAGGCCAGCGAGGACCACGGGGCTGATGAAGACGCCTGGGATTTGACCGGTCTGACCGTAGTCGAAGTCGATGCCTTGCAGCAGGCAACGCGCTCGCTGGCCGACACCAGCCTTGCACAATTGCAACAGCGCCATGCCCTCGCCGTTGAGCAGGGTTGCGCGCATATCCTCGAAGAGACCCTGCTGCAGCATTGCATCGAGCACCCGGATACATCGGCGCCGATGGTCGATTGGGCGGTGCAGACGTATCACTGGTTCAGTGCCTGGCAGCGGCTGGAACTGGACGAGGAATCCATCGAACATTTGCTCGATCACCAGCGGGAACGCATGACTCGACCGCTGCGTGATGCCCTCGAACGTGAGGACAGTGCGGCCTTTTTGCAGGCCTACGCACAGTGCGCGCAATACCTCTGGCTCGACGCTGAAGTGCACCGGCAGTGGTTCAACCTGTTCCTCAGTCGATTGCTACTGGACTGCGAATACTGGTCTTCCGCTATTTTCGAACAGGTCTGCGCGGGCCAGGGCTGGCATTCCGGCCCGGCCAACCGTTGCCCGAAAGATGAATGGAAACGTCTGGTCGCGCGCCATGAGGCTCCGATTTTTATCGCGCAACAGCGTCAACTCGCCGAAGAGCCGCCCGCCACCGCCGAACACCGCGCCGCCCGCCTGCTGCTCGGTACTGGCCCGTTCAGCCAGCGTCGAGCATTGGCCCGGCGCCTGCGTGAGAAAGATTGGGAGCATTGCCGACATTTGAGTTCGGCGCTGTATGCCAATCATCCGAAGGTCTGCGCGGAATTGCCCGGTGGCACCGCGTTTTTCTGGCGCGACTGGGAACTGAAACGCGGCGAATGGCCGACCTACGTTGGCGTGGTGCTGGCCTGTCTGATCGGTGCGTTTACTCATTTCATCCCGCTGGGGCTGCGCGTCACCGGGCTGATCAATATCGTCATGACCTCAACAATCGTGTTTGGCGTGATCGCTGCGGGCATCAACTGGCTGACGCACGAACTGGCGCACACCCATTGGCTGCTGGATGACCGCCTCAGCGCGCGGTTGTGGCCGGGTTTTGCGAAGGACGCTGCGCCGTTCGGCGTACTGCGCGATCTGATTCCCTGCGCATTGATGGTGGCCGGGCTCACCTGGTTTTTCGGCCCCATCGCTGGCGTCGTCTATGCCGCGACACTGGCCTGCGTGGGTTTGATCCGTCGCCGTCAGGTCAAACCACACACGTCCTGGGAAAAGACCAACCTGCCGGTGAAAATCGGCCTGACGCTACTCGGCGTTGTCACCCTGGTGCTGGTACTGGGTGTGTTCAAAGTGGCCGCCAGCCAAGGCACGGTCAATCGCAATCAGGGGCTACAACCCTGGGCCGAGCGTTTGTGTAGCCGGTTGCCGGCGAGTTCTTTCGATTGCGGCGCTCCGGCCACCCGCGAGCAGTGGTATCCCGCGGAGGCACGGCCATGACGTCGAGATTCATGTTTGTCAGCGGCGTAGTGGTCGTTCTGGTGGTGATGGGGCTGTCGAGCGCGACCCGACCGTTCCTGAAGCTCGACCTGTGGCTTGATCAGCGCGACTCAGTGGTGACCGCACAGGCCAATGCGTTGAGTCCGATCATTGCATGCGTCAACCGTGTCGATGTGCACTGGCGCAACGCCTACGACAAATTCGAGCGTCCGCGACCAGCAGGTAATGCATTCGATAGTTATCTTGCTGAGGCTCGGGATTTCGACAACACGGATGCGTACACCGTGCAGAACATCCAAAAGGATCTCTGCCTCAGTCATATCAACGAAAAACTCGAACTCTTGGCCTATCAGCCAGTGCTTTCGCAAAAAGTCCGTGACTACGCGCAAGCACTGCAGGGCGCGGCGGTGATCTTTACGCCGGAGCGACTCGACAGAAGTGCGAACTTTTATGCCACGCCGCTCGCCCGGTTGTCACAGGGCTCGGAGCAAATCCAGGCCGCCAGCAATGCCTACATCAACGCATCGACAGCCTTGCGAGAGGAACTGCTGCCACTTGATGTGGCACAGCGTTCCGAGCAGCTCAAGCTGCTGGAAGCGCGGGTGGGCAGGGAGATTCATTGGTCTCTGCTGGCGTACATGATGCAAGCCCGGGAGACATTGGAGCTGCTCGAAGACGGGATGAAACACCGCACCCTGACCCCGCAAGCCGTGGCCGATACCACCGCCGATCTGCAACAGGCGTGGAATCGTCGCGCGCCCTTCATCGCTCTTCGCGAGGGTGGATTTCGAAACAAGGACGATGACGCGCGGGAGCTGTGGCGGCACATCAGTGCGCCAGCGCAAAGCTATCTCGACGCGCTGAACACCCTGCATAAGGACTGGCAGAACCACGCCGAACCGCAACGCTTGAGCGACGATTACTACGCCGTCACCCATGGCTACGACGCCCTACTCAGCCAATACAACCGCCAGGCACGCGCCAATTTCTGAGGGTGTGCACAGGCCGGACGGTCCTCGCGGACAATCCGGCCTCGTGCGCTTACTTGGCTTTCTTGAGCTTCAGATACGACTGACGCAGGTCTGAGGCCCAGCCATCAATGACGGGTTTGACGTCATTGGTGCTCATTGCCTGCGAATCATTTTCCAGTGGCTTGCCGGTGCCTTTGCGCACCACTTGCGCGACGACCTTGTTATTCGCGCCATCGAGGAACACCGCTTCGGTGGCCAACGTAGTTTCCTGATCACGAATACCGCTGGCGGTGCTGACCGCAGCGGCGACCAACGCAATCGGAATTACCTCGTAAGCATGCAGGCCTTCGGTGGAGCTGCTCACGGCGGTGATTGCCGCACGCACCACAATCACGCCCGGGCCAGGACCGGCGGCCAACGGCAAGTCTTTGCCGATCTCACGCTTGAGCGCCTGATCGTAGTAGGAAGTGATGCCATTGAGGGTTTGCTGGGAGATTTTCGCGGTCGGTTGCGGTTTCGGGTAGAGCTGAGTCGGCTCGATGTACACACTGGTGAATTTCCTGACGTCGACCTTTGGATCGATCCAGCGCATCACCTCGGCACCGGACGGGGATTTGGCCTCCTTGAGCTGGCTGTAGTCTTTGAGGAATCCTGAGTACTCTTTCGGGTCGACGGTTTTGCTGGAACAACCTACCACTGCGAGGGTGGCAAAACACAGTGTGCCCATCATCACTGCTAGCTTCATGCTGTAACTCCTGTCAGAAGGCCGAAAACTTTGCCCGGGGGAATTACAGGTATAGCTAAAACTTCAGTAATTGCGATTGCACAGCACAATATTCACGCAAGGCTGCGCGGAGGATCACAAGCGTCATTTGAAAGACGTCGAGCATCCGGCAACGCTGCATCGAGCTCTTGGCCATTGGTGAGCTTCAAGAATCCGCTGCACTGGAACAAGCTGAGCTAGAACGCCCGCAAGTGCTGTTGCAGGGCTGGAAGAAGATGAACATGGGCGATCCGGCGCTTAAGTGACCGGCTGGAAATTGTCTTCCCTCACCCTAGCCCTCTCCCAGAGGGAGAGGGGAC
Organism: Pseudomonas sp. Mb7; assembly: GCF_054790525.1. Taxonomy (NCBI): domain Bacteria; kingdom Pseudomonadati; phylum Pseudomonadota; class Gammaproteobacteria; order Pseudomonadales; family Pseudomonadaceae; genus Pseudomonas; species Pseudomonas sp. Mb7. Next base: position 2,276,238 of record NZ_CP186501.1, on the reverse strand, counting down.
CGATTGGGGGATATTCAAGAGTTCCGCCGACTTGAGCGAGTGCCTTTGAATCCATAATCGACTCGGTCTTTCACGTCGGTGCAGGACGCCAGACAACTCGGTCAGTCCCCTCTTTCAGAGGTAAATAGAGGGGACCGATTCGGGATGATTCGAGAGATACACCGACGTGACCGGTTGGCTTTGAATCCATAATCGACTCGGTCTTCCACGTCGGTGCAGGACGCCAGACACCTCGGTCAGTCCCCTCTTTCAGAGGTAAATAGAGGGGACCGATTCGGGATGATTCGAGAGATACACCGACGTGACCGATTGCCTTTGAATCCATAATCGACTCGGTCTTTCACGTCGGTGCAGGACGCCAGACACCTCGGTCAGTCCCCTCTTTCAGAGGTAAATAGAGGGGACCGATTCGGGATGATTCGAGAGATACACCGACGTGACCGATTGCCTTTGAATCCATAATCGACTCGGTCTTTCACGTCGGTGCAGGACGCCAGACACCTCGGTCAGTCCCCTCTTTCAGAGGTAGATAGAGGGGACGATTGGGGGAGATTCGAGAGATACACCGACGTGACCGATTGGCTTTGAATCCATAATCGACTCGGTCTTCCACGTCGGTGCAGGACGCCATACACCTCGGTCAGTCCCCTCTCCCTCCGGGAGAGGGTTAGGGTGAGGGGCTTTTCAGGGGTTCACCCCGTTACCAGGACGAAGTCTCACCACTGCGCAACGCCATCTCCCGCCGACTGTTGATGTGCATCGCCTTGATCAAGGACACCGTGCCCACCAGCAAAATCGCCGCCCCCAACAGGAAGTCGATGTTGTACAGCTGGAAGTCCTGCACCGGCCCGATCAGCAGCACCCGCACGATCGCGGCGCCCAACAGCGTGGCAAGGAAGTCGATCCCCGGTTCATTGCGGTAAAACACCAGCAGTAACGGCAGGCACAACACCAACAGCAGCAACAACACCACCACCTTGAACGAACCTTTGCGCTCGACGCTGAAGGCACATTCGTGCGGCCCGTACGCCTTGTAATCCTCGTCGCGGATCATCGAGGTTTTCTCGTTGATGTAGTCGACGCGGTTGTACTTCTGGATCGGCGTGAAAGTGTTGGACATCTCCATCAACGTGGTGATGTTCTTGAAGCGCAGGTCGATGCGCTCGCTACCCTTGAGGTAATAAAGCACCGGCTTATAGCCGTAGCGATAGCTGTCGAAAGGGAATTCGGTGACCTGACCCTGGACACCGATCGGCCGTGGTTCAAGTTCGGCGTAGGCACTTTTATTGGTGGCGGAAAGGTTGCGGCTCAGCGGCTGCACCTTGACCTGCTCAAGGAAGATCGGCGTGACGCCGTAGGACCATTGCAACGGTTCCAGACGCAGACGCAGTTCGTTGCGGCTGAGGTCGTAACGGTTGAAGGTGCGTTCCGAAATCACCAGAGAACCACTGAGCATGAACTCGCCGCGCAGATTATTGGTGACGCGCAAGGTCAGCTGGTCCTTGCCCAGCAACGCCGCTTCTGTGGTCGGTGGCGTGCCGCACCACGCGGTGCTTTCGCCGACACCGCCAAGCTGGCCGTCGCGGTTTTCCTTGAATACATAAAAATAACTAGCCCACAGCGTCACCATCAAAAGCAACGCTGTGAGGCCGAGGATTTTTTTGCCCGGACTCACTGATCAGACTCCCTTCTTCGGTTCCATCGTCCAGCCGAAAACCCGCTGGCGACGGCGACTCTACCAAAAGGCCACCACTCACCCAAGGGAAAATGCCCGATTCAGGAGGTTTCTAGGGGTTTCCCCGGTGTACTTCGAAGAACAAAAGATCGCAGCCTGCGGCAGCTCCTACACGGGATCCACTGTAGGAGCTGCCGCAGGCTGCGATCTTTTCAAGCGTCAGCGCCGTCGGAACAACGGACGTGGTTCGATGACTGAGCGGCCGTAGAGCACGCTCATTCCGGCCAATCCTTTCAGCGCATCCTCAGCCGATTTGTCCTCACGCACCGCGAAACTGTCGAACCCGCACTGGCGCATATGGCTGAGCTGATCACGCAAGACATCGCCAATCGCGCGCAACTCCCCTGCCCAGCCGAACCGGCTGCGCAGCAGATAAGCCTGGCTGTAAGCACGCCCGTCGCGAAAACTCGGAAAATCCAGTGCAATCAGCGGTAACGAGGCCAGCCACGGCACCAGACTTTCAACCTCATCATCCGGGCCAAGCCACACCGCATGAGTCGACGGTGATTCCAACCAGTGCGTCAGCGGCAACATCAGCAAACCTGCAGGCCTTGGCGTCGATGGCTCACGCACTAGCGTCCACGGATCGTCCGTCACTATTCGCGCTACGCCCTGCTCCAGCCGCAACAAATTATTCATACCGCCTCCAGCGTTTTCGGATAAACCCGCTCTTTGAACGGCTCCAGGCCAATCCGCGCGACGGTGTCGACAAACAGTTCCTCGTGCTCGCGATAGCGCACAAACGTACCGATGATCCGCTCGATCACCTGCGGCACTTCCGCAGCACTGAACGACGGGCCGATGACTTTGCCCAACGCGCTGTTTTTGCCCTGGGCGCCGCCGAGGGTGATCTGATACCACTCGCTGCCGTTCTTGTCGACGCCGAGGATGCCGATATTGCCGATGTGATGGTGACCGCAGGCGTTCATGCAGCCAGAGATGTTCAGGCTGATATCGCCCAGATCATGCAGGTAATCGAGGTTGTCGAAGCGTGCCTGAATCGCCTGGGCAATCGGGATCGATTTGGCGTTGGCCAACGCACAGAAATCGCCACCGGGGCAGGCAATGATGTCGGTGAGCAGGCCGACGTTGGCGCTGCCCAGGTCGTGTTTGCACGCCAGTTGCCACAACGCATAGAGGTCGGTTTTCGGAACATCGGGCAAGACGATGTTCTGCTCATGGGCGATGCGAATCTCGCCAAAACCGAAACGCTGCGACCAGTCGGCCACCGCCAGCATCTGCACAGCGGTGACATCCCCCGGCGGCGCCGCCATGCCCGGTTTGGTCGACAGCACCACGCTGGTGTAGCCCGGCACCTTGTGCGGCTGCACGTTGCGCGCGACCCAACGGGCAAACGCCGGGCTTTCGGCCAAGCGCGTGCCGAAGTCCAGATCGGTGTCGGCCAGGGTGTGATAAACCGGCGGCACGAAGGCGCTGGCGACCCGCTGATATTCGGCTTCGGTCAACTGCGCCGGGCCGTCCTTGAGGTGTTGCCATTCCTCTTCGACTTCCTTGGCGAACGCCTCGATGCCCAGTGCCTTGACCAGAATCTTGATCCGCGCCTTGTACTTGTTATCGCGCCGACCGTGACGGTTGTACACGCGCAAAACCGCTTCGACGTAAGACAGCAAATGCTGCCACGGCAAGCCTTCGCGGATCTGCAAACCGAGAATCGGCGTGCGCCCCAGACCACCGCCGACGATCACTCGCAGAAGCATCTGCCCATCGCGGCCGGGGTAAAGGTACAGACCGATGTCGTGCATCATGATTGCCGCGCGATCCTGCTTCGCCGAGCAAATGGCGATCTTGAATTTGCGTGGCAGAAACAGGAATTCCGGGTTGATCGTCGACCACTGCCGCAGAATCTCGGCCAATGGGCGCGGGTCGATCAACTCGTCCGCCGCGACCCCGGCGAACGCCTCGGTGGTGATGTTGCGCACGCAGTTGCCGGAGGTCTGGATCGCATGCATGTTGACCTGCGCCAGACGTTCGAGGATATCCGGCACGTCGCTCAGTTCGATCCAGTTGAACTGCATGTTCTGCCGCGTAGTGAAGTGACCGTAACCACGATCGTAATCGCTGGCGATACTCGCCAGCGTGCGCATCTGTTCGGCGCTCAAGGTGCCGTAGGGAATCGCCACGCGCAGCATGTAGGCGTGCTTCTGCATGTACAGGCCGTTTTGCAGACGCAGCGGCAAAAACTCCTCTTCGCTCAATTCCCCGGCCATGAAGCGCTCGACCTGATCGCGAAACTGCGCAACACGCTCGAACACCAGCGCCCGGTCGTAATCATCGTATTGATACATGCCTGCCACCTCATCAGTTATTCCTGTGGGAGCGAGCAGGCTCGCTCCCACAGTTTTCTTCAGAGCACTATGACGAAGCAGCGCAGCGCGTTACAGATTCACCTGAACTCATAAAAACCATATCAGGGCGCGGCAGAACGCCGCAGTCAGCCCTTTAATCTGATCCGCATAAATCAAAGATTCCTGAGCCTGTTTTGTTTCTGACGGGGTTTCTACAGTGCAGCTCATGCCAGACCGGGTGGCCTGGCAAGACTTTGCAACCGTGGATGAACTGACCATGAGCACAGCAACAATCGGACAGGCTTATAACTACAAGGTCGTCCGCCAATTCGTCATTGCCACAATTTTCTGGGGTGTGGTGGGCATGGCGATGGGCGTGTTGATCGCCTCGCAACTGGTGTGGCCAGAGATGAATCTGGACCTGCCGTGGACCACCTTCGGCCGACTGCGACCGCTGCACACCAGCCTGGTGATTTTCGGTTTCGCCGGCAGCGCGCAATTCGCCGCCAGCTACTACGCAGTGCAGCGCACCTGCCAGGTGCGGCTGTATTCAGACAAACTCGCCGCGTTCACCTTCTGGGGCTGGCAATCGGTGATTGTGGTCATGCTGATCACCCTGCCGCTGGGCTACACCACCACCAAGGAATACGCCGAGATCGAATTCTCCGGCGCGGTGTGGATGGCTGTCGTCTGGGTCGCTTACGCCATTGTGTTTTTCACCACCGTGGTGCAGCGCAAGACCAAACACATCTACGTCGGCAACTGGTTTTTTGGTGCGTTCATCCTGGTGATCGCCATGTTGCACGTGGTCAATCACCTGTCGATTCCGGTGGACTGGTTCAAGTCGTATCCGGTGTATTCCGGCGCCACCGATGCGATGGTGCAGTGGTGGTACGGGCACAACGCCGTGGGTTTCTTCCTGACCACAGGCTTCCTCGGCATGATGTATTACTTCGTGCCGAAACAGGTCAATCGGCCGGTGTATTCGTACCGGTTGTCGATTGTGCATTTCTGGGCGCTGATCACCCTGTACATCTGGGCCGGGCCGCACCATTTGCATTACACCGCGCTGCCGGACTGGGCGCAGTCGCTGGGCATGGCCATGTCACTGATCCTGCTGGCGCCGAGCTGGGGCGGGATGATCAACGGCATGATGACCTTGTCCGGCGCCTGGCATAAGTTGCGCACCGACCCGATCCTGCGCTTCCTCGTGCTGTCGCTGGCGTTCTACGGCATGTCGACCTTCGAAGGGCCGATGATGGCGATCAAAACCGTCAACGCCCTCTCCCACTACACCGACTGGACAATCGGCCACGTTCACGCCGGCGCGTTGGGCTGGGTGGCGATGATCACCTTCGGTGCGACTTATCACATGGTGCCCAAAGTGTTTGGCCGCGAGCAGATGTACAGCACGCCGCTGATCAACCTGCACTTCTGGCTGGCGACCATCGGCACGGTGTTGTACATCGCTTCGATGTGGGTCAACGGCATCACCCAGGGCCTGATGTGGCGGGCGATCAACGAGGACGGCACGCTGACCTATTCATTCGTCGAGGCGCTGCAGGCCAGTCATCCGGGGTTCATCGTGCGCTTTGCTGGCGGGGTGTTCTTCCTTACCGGGATGTTGCTGATGGCCTACAACGTGTGGCGTACGGTGCGGGTGGCCGACGTTGCACTGGCGCGCAGTGAAGCGCAGATCGCCTGAGGCAGGGAGCCGCTCGTGATGGAGATTTTCTTTGATGTGTTGGGCGTGATGTTTCTGTGGCTGGCGGTTGAGTACTGCTTGCGACGGGAGACGGCGGACAGCCTGGATGAAGCGAGTATGGTGCCGTTTGCCGATGATCCGGAGGTGGCGCGGCGGGTGGAGCTGGCTACCGGGAAAACCGTGAAAGCGGTGGCGCCGGAGGTGGCGAAGCCGGGGTGGGTGAATCTTGATATGTGAGGGGTGTCAGTCGGGCAGCCCTCACCCTAGCCCTCTCCCAGAGGGAGAGGGAACTGACCGAGTTGTTTGTTCAGGGCACGTCGACCTGCAATATCTAAGGTGAATGCAATCTCACAAACAATGAAGATCGGCGCCCTCTCCCCCTGGGGGAGAGGGAACTGACCGAGTTGTTTGTTCGGGTTACGCCGACTTGAAATATCTAAGGTGAATGCAATCTCAAAAACAACGAAGATCGGCTCCCTTTCCCCCTCGCCCCCTGAGGTAGAGGGAACTGACCGAGTTGATTATTCGAGTTACGTCGGCCTGAAAAATCCAAGGTGAATGCAATCTCATAAACAACGAAGATCGGCTCCCTTTCCCCCTCGCCCCCTTGGGGGGAGAGGGCTGGGGTGAGGGGGTAGCTCTTGATCTTAACTACGATCGCGAGGAATCAGGCTCTGCAACTGCTGGGCAAGGAAATTGGCGTCAAAGGCAAGCGTATCCGGATCCTTCAAACCATTGGTCTTGCGCCACTGCCAGGTGCCGTCCGGCAATCCCACCAGTGAAATGCTGCCATACCGCGCCGCCGTCAGCCCCATCACCGCAAGCGAAATCTGCCCGCCACTGCCCATAACATCCGGCACGAACTCCACCGGTTTGCCGGCAATCACGATGCTCAGTTTCTCGGTCTTGAAGGTCGATGTTTCCACCGGTGTACTCGGCCCGAACGCGACATACGCCTCACGACTCACCTCCAGCAGATTCGGCGCCTGCACGGGTTCCAGCCATTGCTGAATCTCCCCGAACAGCGCGGTAATCCGCGTGGCCCAAGCAGCCGATTGCGTCTCGAACAGTTGCTTCTTGTGCGCTTCGCTTTCGGCGTAATGACGAAGCATCTCGCCCAGTTGCTGTACATCGTCCATAGCGGTGTTCCTCGGAAAGGACCTGCAAACGTCGATAGTGGCAGATACCAGCCCCGGCGTACGTTTAACCTGCACCCGCCCCGATAAAGCACCATGACACTTGCGTGAAAGATCAGCGGTACAGTCACTTGCTGCTGGCATCGAAGTGTGAAGAAAAGGAAACTCCGGGCAGACCTGAACGCTCGACACTGTCATTTGCCTGAGGACATCCAATGCGCACCATCGGCCTGATCGGCGGCATGAGCTGGGAATCCAGCGCCGAATACTATCGACTCATCAATCAGCAAGTCCGTGATCGTCTCGGGCCGCTGCGCTCGGCGCAATTGCTGATGTACAGCGTCGACTTCGGCCCGGTCGAACAGGCACAGCACGCTGGACGCTGGGACGATGCGGCGGCAATTCTGGTGGACGCCGCGCGCAGGCTTGAAGTCGGCGGCGCCGAATGCGTCGTGCTGTGTACCAACACCATGCACAAAGTCGCCGAACAGATTCAGGCGGCGATCAGCATTCCGTTTCTGCACATTGCCGAACCGGCCGCACAGGCGGCTCTGAACATAGATGCACGCACGGTCGGATTGCTCGGCACCGCATTCACCATGGAACAGGATTTCCTCAAGCAACGCCTGGTCGCCAAGGGTTTGACCGTGTTAGTGCCGGACGAAACAGAGCGCAAGGATGTGCACCGGATCATCTACGACGAACTCTGCGTCGGTGTGATCAGCGATCAGTCGCGGCAGATCTACCAGCGGGTGATCGAATCCCTCACCGCGCGCGGCGCGCAGGCGATCATCCTCGGCTGCACGGAAATTGGCATGTTGATCAAACCCGAGCACAGCGCCCTGCCCCTGCTCGACACCACCGAACTGCATGCGCAGTCGGCGGTGGCGTTCGCGCTGGGCGCCTGACTCAGGTTTTCGGGCGAGTGCGCAGGCGGGCCATGCTCAGGGTGTCGACCCATTGCCCGTCGCGCACCGCGTAATCGCGGAACAGACCTTCGTCCTCGAAACCGAACTTGCGGTAGAGGCCGATGGCCGCTTCGTTGTCGGCATAGACCGTGAGTTCGACACGGTGCAGATTCATCCAGTTGTCGGCAACCTCCAGCGCCGCCGCCAACAGCGTCGAGCCCACGCCTTTGCCCTGCCACGCCACCGCAACGCCCATACCGAAACTGCCAGCGTGCGCCCGACGCATCCGCGAATACGCCTCCAGCCCGAGGTTGCCGATCACCACGCCCTGATGCAGCGCAACCAGCTTCACCGCCCGTTCGTTGTCCGCCAGCAGGCGCTGGCGCCAGACCTCAACGGACTGAAACGGCATCTGCAGCACCTGCCGCGCCACGGCCGGGTCGTTGTAGAGCGCAGTGATACCCTCGATGTGGGATTCGTTGAAGCGTTCGAGGTGGATGGCGGGGTCGTGGTCTGGCATGGCGGATCCTTCCTGGATCGATGAGTGGCCGTCCACTCTAAACCGCTGAACACCTCATCTGCCATAGGTAAACACTTGTAGGAGTGAGCCTGCTCGCGAAAGCGGTGTGTCAGTCAACATTGATCAATCTGACACACCGCTTTCGCGAGCAGGCTCACTCCTACAGAGGAATGCATCAGGGCTGGAACCATTCGTGACGTTCATTGAAGGTGTGGTGGATGAGGTCGGTTAGGGTCTGCACTTCGGCCACATTCTGCGAATCGGCATTGACCGCCAGCCATGCCTGCAATTGCATCGGCTCTTTAAACAACCCCGGCAGCGCGATCAGGCCCCTATCAAACCGGCTCATGTACGCCGGCAACAACCCGATGCAAGCGCTGCAACGAATCATCTCCAGCATCAACTCATAAGACTGCATCTGCACCACCCCGGCCAACCGCTGTTCAACCAACTCATTCCACGGACGAAAACTGTCGATTTGCCGATCATGCTGCCATTGCACCAGCATGAAGTCGGCGAGGTCGTCGGGGGTGTCCGGGCGGGCGGTGACGCGGGAGTAGCGTTTGGCGATGTGTGGCAGGTAGTCGAGGCGTGCCAGCGCTTGCGGCTCGCTGGTGGCGAAGGTCGGTCCGGGGTGTGGGGTTTCGCCGTGGGCGAGCCAGAGAACGATGTCGGCGCTGACGGCACGCAGGGACAACTCGCTGTCCAGCGCGATGATTTCCAGGCGTACGCTGGCGTTGCGCCGCAGCAGCGCGATGAGGTCGCGGCCGAGGATGTCGTGGAGGATCGATTCGGCGACGGCGAGGCGGATCAATGGTTGCTCGATCACCGGCAGTTTGCGTTCGTTGGCCAGCGCTATGAGTTTGGCCTGTAGCTGTTGGCCTTCGCGAGTGAGGCTCAAGGCGCTGCCCTGAAAGCTGAACAGGGTGTGTTGCAGTTCTTGCTCAAGCTGGGCCAGTTGTTTGCGCAACAAGGTTGCGCGCACGTTGAGGCTGCGCGCGGCTTGCATGAAGCAACCGCAGCGGGCGCTGACCAGGAAGTATTGGGCGACGTCGGCGTCAATGGTCGCAGCATGTGCGAGCCACGGTTCGCTGTGGTCGTGCGGCCAGTGGTAATCGTGGTTGCCCTGTCGTCCTGCGGGTTCGGTGAATGACATCGATGACTCCCTGTCGATCTTTGTAGTTGCCTTTACGCAGCTCCCTGTAGGAGTGAGCCTGCTCGCGATAGCGGTGTGTCAGTCGACATTTCTTAACCTGACACACCGCTATCGCGAGCAGGCTCACTCCTACAGGGGGTTTGTGGTGAAGGTGAAATCAGTGTTTTTCCTCCAGGACTTTGTTGAGCTCCGCGCCGTCAATGCTCAGCGTTGCAGTGTTGAGCATGCCGTCCAAGTAGGCTTGGGCGATCTGTTCCTGACGTTGAGCACGCAAGGCCTCGGTTAGCTGATCACGCAGTTCATCGAGGGTTGCGGTACGGGCGGGTTGTTGCTCGGTGAGCTTGATCACGTGGAATCCGGCGGCGCTCTGGACGGGATCAGAAACCGCGCCAACCTTGAGCCGCGCCACTGCACCACGCACCTCCGGGACCAGTTGCGGCAACGGTTGCAGGCCCGTATCGCCGCCGCGTTCAGCGGTGACACGATCCTGTGAATACTGAGTGGCCAGTGCGGCAAATTCCGCCGGCGTTGCCTGAGCTTTCTTGCTCAATTCAAGCGCCTGCTTGCGCACCGACTCAAGATTCTGCGGATCATTCACCCCAAGGAAAATCTGACTGACCCGATACAACGCCGGCGTCTGCCAATTCGCCTTGCCTGAGTCATAAGCCTGCTGCAACTCAGCCGCACTCGGATAATCCGCCGGCACTTCACTGACCGAACGCAAGTAATCACGGAACACGATCTGCTCAGTCGCTGCCCGGGTCTGCCGCGCAACCTCGGGACGCTGCGCCCAACCCTGCGCATCAGCCTGCTCCAGCACCGCTTTCTCGGCCAGACGCGTGCGAATCCACCGTTCCAGCGCCTCACGATTACCGCGCAATTGTTCGCGGGTTTCCGGCGAAACTGTAGCCAGCAACGCCTGAAGTTCCGCAGGGGTTACCTGCTGATTACCCAACCGCGCCACCGCCGGCCCCGTTGCAACCGCCGTCACCGACGACGATTGCTGGGCGGCGACCGGGTCACTGCCCGGCCGCACCACCAGCGCCACGGCCACCACCAACAGCGCCACTGCAGCAGCGCTGATCACCATGGCAGGCTTTTTCACAGCGCGACTTCCTCTTGCTCGGCGACAGCCACTTTCGCGGTGGATGCTTGCGCAGCTTGGGTGAAATCACGCAGATAAACGATAAATTCCTGCAACAGGCGATCCCACAATTCCAGGTTGCCGCGCAGGTGATCGTTGCTCACGCCCGCTGCCACGACCACATCCATTTCCATCACCAGAAACTCGCCCTGCAACGACAAACGCGCAAAACGACGGCTCGCGTTCCACTGCTCGGCCACACCCTGTGGCAACTCACCCTGCACCCGCAGCGCACAGCTGAAAGTGAAATCGACGTAACTGCCCTGCTCCACCGCCGGATTGCCGAATCGCACGGCGTAACCAATGCCCTGACTGGCGCTGAGCAACTGAACAATACCGTTCTGCTCGGTTTCGTTGACGCGATAACCCGCAGCTTGCAGGACTTCGGTCAGAGATTTTGGCGATACGTGGCTGATCAATTGAGTCATTACTTCTTCCTTGTCTATCAGTGCGTGAGCGCGGCTTGCGGCGCGTCGAATTGAGTCTTGTAAAGGTCATCGCCAAACCCCTGAGCCAGTTCATCGAACTTGACCCGGGCGCTGCCCGCGAAGGGCTGGCGGATCTTCATCACCTCGGCCACGTCGATGTTTTCGTAGGCAGTGAGGATCTGCTTGGCGACGCCGTACATCTGCTGATTCTTGACTGAACATTGCTGCACTTGTGTGTCACGTTCAGCCAATTGCGCTTGAAGCTTAGACCGTTCTGCTTCTTTGGCACGGGCCAGCACCAGCAACTCGTCATAGGCCTTTTTGAACTTGCCGGTCTGCTCGACGCTGGCCGCCACTTGCGCCTGCGCCTGGCTGTGCAGGCTCTGTTGCTGCCCGGCCAATTGCTCGACGACGCCTTTGGCCTTGGCCAGCTCAGCGCTCAATTGCTTGATTTGCGCCTGCGCAGCCTTGACCTCGTTCTGCGCCGCCAGTTGCGCGGCGCTGGCCTGGGCCTGCTGACTTTGCAGGGCCTGCAACTGTTGCGTGGTGCTGCGCAATTGCGTGCGCAGGCGCTCTTCCATGCCTTCGGCATTCACCCCGGTGGCAATCAACAGCCCGAGCCCGAGCAACACAAATCGCGTTTTCATAACCCTCTCCCGGCGCCTTAGAAGCGCGTGTTGATCTCAAGCTGCAAGACGTCGATGTCGAACGGCGCGCCGTACACCGCTTCGGTACTCATCCAGCGACCGGTCGCGTAAACGTTCTTCGCCAGACCGTAGTTGCCGCCGATGAAATAACCCTTGGCGTTGGTGCCGCCGAGGTGGAACGACGAGTCGTTGAAGCCGTCCGGCAAGGCGTCCGGCTGGATGTACTTGTAGCCAGCGAACATGTTCCAGTCGCCCTGCTTTTTCAGGTCCAGCGCGCTGCCGAGGGTGAACTGCACCATCCACGCATTGGCGCCGCTTTCGATGTCGCCGTTGCTGTCGAGGTTGTTGACGATCTGCCCGGCCGAGCGCTTGCGCATGTCGCCTTCGTCGTAGGCGAGGTTGTGGATGTAGTTGCCCTGGCTGCGCAGTTTGAAATCTTCTGGCAGGTCAGCATCCCAGACCATGTTCAGATCAAGCAGGTTGAATTCCGAAGCGAGGCCAACAAACTGCGGCTGCGGCGTGGTGGTCGGGTTGAGCGGGTTCGGCGTGATGTCGCGCAGCAGGAACACGCTGTTGCCCTTCTGCATGAACGCTGCGCGGCTGCCATCGCTGTCGCAACCTGGCGCGCCGGCCCACGGTTCGCAAGGGCTGGAGCGCTGGCCTTGAATGTCGTCGAAGCGGTAGTACGCCAGTGCGCCTTTCAAACGGTTGTTGCTGTTGATCGCCCACTTGGCGCCGATCTGCGCGCCGTACAGCCACTTGTTGTCGCTCTCTTCCTTGTCAAAGCCGTTGCTGCTGGCGGTGTCGTTGGTGTAGTCCACCGGGAACGCACCGACGGTGCCGAACACACCCCAATCGCGGTTGAGCTTGTGGTCGAAAATCGCTGCCACGCCGTCGAAATTCAAATCGTTGGAATAGAGCATGTCGGTGGACATGAACGGGTTGGCAAAGCGCCCGCCGGTAAGGGTCAATTCATCCGTAGGCTTCCAGTTGAGGTAGCCCTGATCGAGCCAGATGTCCTTTTTGGCGAAACCGCCGCCGAGGCTTTGTGTGGTCGATACCGGGTTGTTGTCCGAGCCGGTGCCGATGCGAATGCCGGCAGTCCATTGCGGCGAGATCTCGGCTTTCATGCCCAGCCGTGCGCGGATGCGGAACTGGTTGGTGCGGTCTTCGCGGGTGTTGAGCAGTGGCGGCAGATTGGTGCTGCTGTTCGGGTTAACGTCGTACGGGCCATTGTTGTTGAGCTTGGCGAAGTCGACGACCTCGTTGCTGTTGCTGTCAGAGTAGTAGCGCGATTCGTTGCGCAAGCGAATGTCGCCGTCGAAACTGATGCGCGCAGCCCATTCCGGGAAGCTGTTGGGCGCGGCCCAGTTTTCCTGTTTGGCGGTGGCCATGACTTCGGCTTTGACCTGGTCGCGGATCTGGTCGCGCACCGCTGCCGGCACGTATTGCACTCGGACGTCGCCCGGCGCAGCGACCGGCCCGGCCGCGACTGCGGTGGATGCGGCGGCCTGTTTGGCCTGGGCCGCTTCGTTCTGCGCCTGAGCGATCAGCGCGTCGGCCTTGTCCTGTTTCAGAATGCCCTGCTCGACCAGCAAGCGGATCAGATTGATCGTGGCGTTCTCCGAGGGCGCAGGCGCTGCCACGGCCTGACCGACCAGGGTCGCAATGACCATGCCGACCGCCAGGGACAATCGATTCACGTTGGAAATCATCTGCACACAACTCCTTTTGGCAAAGCGTAAATAAGTGAATTAACCCGGACGCCGCCCTTGCAGGGACAGGCGCACAGGCAAAGTGATGGAGGCCGGTGGCCGTTCGCTCAGCACCGGGGCACCGCGCAGCGCCGCCAGCACCTGGGTATCGATTTCGGGATTGCCGCTGGACTTGATCAGCTCGACCCGGGTGATCTCGCCAACGCTGCTCAGCCAGACATCGGCCTGCAGCGAGAACGCGAGGTTGCGCAGCTCAGGGTTCTCACGGAGCAAACGCTGGAAGGTGAACGCCAGAAACTGGCTGTACGTCCCCGTGCCCAGACGCCCGCCGCCGGTCCCGGCCATGCCGCCGCCCTTGCCCGCGCCAATGTTGAAAGCGTCGTTACCGGACTGCGCATCGCCGTCCATTTGCATCGGATTGGCCAGATCGTCCGCCGGTGATGGCGGTGCTTCTTCCTCGGGCTTGACCTCTTCCGGTTCCGGCGTTGGCTCGGGCTCGACGACTTTTTCTTCGACCGGGGTTTCCGGCTCCGGCGGTTTTTCTGGCGGCGGTGGTGGCGGAGGTGGCAACGGAATGATCGTTGGCACCTTCGGCGCTTCGCGGCGGATGCCGCTCATGTCGTTGGCCCACTGCCACAGAAACCACGCAGCGAGCGCGCCGATCAGCAAGCCGGCGCCCCACTTCGCGTAACGCAGCGCTGGCTTTTTCACCGGCAGCGGCTCGATCGGGAGTTGTGCGGTCATGACTCAGCCCTGACTCGGTTTGCCGGTCACAAGACCGACCTGGGACAGTTCGAGCCGGCGCAACAGATCCAGCACTTCGATGACTTTCTGGTATTGCACCGTGGCGTCGCCGCGCACGATCACCGGGAAATCCGGGCTCTGCGCTTTCTCGATGCGCAGGCGCTCTTCCAGTTCGGCCAGCGTCACCGGGTAGGCGTCTAGGAACACCTGGCCGCCGTCGTTAACCGAGATCGCCTTGGTCTTGGCCTCGGACAGTGACACCGAAGCGCTGGCCTTGGGCAGGTCGATCTGGATCCCGGAGACCTGCGCGGTGGCGGTGAGGATGAACATCACCAGCACCACCATCAGCACGTCGACCAGGGGCGTGATGTTGATGCTGTCCACCGCGGCATCGTCATCATCGTCGTGGGAGGCATTTACAGACGCCATGTCAGTGCTCCTCAGGCCGGTACGGAGTGGTTGGCGTGATGGCCGCGATGCGACGCTTCACTGAACTGGCTCTCGCCGTGCATCTCAGCCAGACGGGTGATGAACTCGTCGACGAACACGCGCATGTCGGCGCTGACTTCCTTGTTGCGGGTGATCAGGCGGTTGTAGCCAAACAACGCCGGGATCGCGACGAACAGGCCCATGGCGGTGGCGAGCAAAGCAGCAGCCATACCGGGAGCGATAGCGTTGATGTTGACGTCGCCGGCCATCGCCGTGCCGAGGAACACCACCATGATCCCCAGCACGGTGCCGAGCAGGCCGATGTACGGGCCGCCGGCGATGGCGTTGGACAGGGTCGAGAGTTTCGAACTCAGTTGCTGGTTTTCGCGGGTGCGCACGCCGTCCATGGAGCAACGAATGGCTTCGATGGTGGCCGCTGACACCGACGAGGTATCGGCGCCCTGCTCGCGACGGGTGCGGATCTCTTTCACCGCTACCAGATACAGACGCCACAGCGACGAATGCTGCAGACGTTGGGCGAGTTGCGCGTCGTCGGCGAACATCTCCAGACGCGTGCCGACTTTGGCGAACTGCACGCGGAAATCTTCGTTGGCGGCAGTGACACGGCTGAGGCTGCGGTTCTTGCGCAGCATGATGATCCACGACTGGAACATCATCAGCACCAGCACGGCGATGATCACCCAGGCGTCGATGGGCACGGCGTTGAGCAGGAAACCGAGGCTGCCGAAACCGAAACCGGACTGTTCTTCGTCGACACCGTAAGCCACCAGTTTCGACTCGGCACCTTGCGAGGTGGCGTCGGCCAGCAACAGCGCTGCCGGACGTGACACTTTCGACAGGCGCAATTCATCGATAGCGCCCACGAACGGCTGGAACGGGCCTTCGTGCACGTCAGCGCCGATGGCCATGACCGAATTGAAGGCCGGCATCGCCTGGGCAAGCGTGGCGGCTTCGCGACCATTGATGAACAGGGTCACTTTGGAGCCTTCAGCAGTCAGCGCAACGTGCTGCCATTGGCCCGGATTCAGCGCTTGCGTGGCGACGGCGCGTTGGCCATCGATCTCCACAAACGGCACGCCTTGGTTTGCTCCGATCAATAGACTGTTGGCGCCTTCGCGACGGGCGAGAATCAGTTGCTCGCCACTGGCCTGATCAAGTCGCAGCCAGGCACTGAAGGTGAATGCGCTACCAGCGTTGTGTTGCAGCGAAGGACTTGCCGGCAGCAGCAACGGCTGGCCGCTGAACTGCAAGGCGCGCCCTACTACACCGTCAATCGCCGCGCCGGTCGCGCTTTGTGCGGTATTGCCGTAGGCCGTGGTGTCTTTGGCCGGGGTGCCGGTGGCGCCGTCGAAGTGATACAGCGCGGTGTAATTCGGGTCAAAGGTCAGCTGGCCGTTGCCGGTCGCCGGGGCCTTCTGATTGCCGTAGTACATCCAGATGTCCTGGCGCTGACCGCCCTCGACATTCGGTACATCGACCCAGATCAGCGCCATGCCCATCAGCGCATCAAAACTTTCGACCTGGTGGTTGAGCACGGTTTTGTCATCGGCGGCGACAAAGCGCAGGTCCGCGCCGTCCTCTTTCACCCCATCGAAGGTGAAGTTGCCGGTGTGCAGGCGCACCAGCAGCGCAGTGCGGCCAAGAGCCTGATTGATCGCCGCACCTTGCGGCGTGGTGTCGACGGCGATCTGTTTGCGGTAGTGCCAGTCGTCCTGCCACCAGGCCTGAGCCGTGGCCGGGAGCACGAAGCCCAGGCAGATCAACAACGAAAGGAAGAGGCGCTGCATGAACGTGCTCCTTGTCAGAAAGTGGCTTGAAGGTTGAAGTGCAGGCGCGATTCCTGCTTCGAGGTGTTCGGCCCTTCGAGTAACGGATAGCCCCAGTCGAGGCTGCCGGACAGCCATTTGCTCAGACTGGCGCGAGTGCCGAGGCCGACGCTGGCCAGGGCGTAATTGGCGTCCTGATCCGGCAGTTCGTCGCGCAGGTAAAGTTGTGCGCCTTCGGCAAAGGCATAGAAGCGCCAGTCCTGCATCCACGTGCCGGCGTACTTGGCCAGCGATGGCGTGCGCAGTTCCTGGCTGAGCAGTAAGCCGTCATCGCCGGTACGCTCGGCGGCCAGATAGCCGCGCACCGAAGTCGCGCCGCCGGCGGAGAATTGTTCATTGGAAACCAGTGGCCCGGACGCCAACTGGAAAGCGGCTTTGCTCGCGCTCTGCCAGTCGCTGTCGAAGGTCCAGGTGTAATTCGTGTCGCCCTTGAGCACGGCGAAACTCGGTTTGGCGCGGTAGCGTTTGTAGTCGAAGTCTTCGTCGGAACTGCCGTAGCCGAAAATGCTACGAGTGGCGGCTACCAGGCTCAGACCGAGGCCGAGCTGGCTCTTCTCGGTGTAGCGATAGCCGTTGTAGGCGAAGGTGAACGGCGCATATTGCAACGGGACTTTGTCGCTCTCACCGGACAGGGTCAGGCGTTCGTCGAAGTCCTTGAAGTCGATGCCGGCCGACAGCGAGTTCGACCAGTTGCCGCTGGAGGGCAGCGTATAAATCGCCGAGACGCCATAGGAATGGCCCTTGCCGAGCACGTTGCTGCCACCGATGGTGGCGACGTTGCTGTCGGACTGGTAACCGGAGAACTGCACGCTCCAGCGATCCGTCAGCGGCGCGGTATACGAACCCGACCAGACCTTGGCGTTGTCGGTTTCCTGCGGCGCGGTAAAGTAAGTCAGGTTGATGCTGTGGCCGAGTTGCCAGAGGTTGTTGTAACCGAGGCTAGTGACCGTGCGCAGCTTCTCGGTGTCGGCGCTGTAATCGTTGTTGAGGCCAACACTGGCGGTCCAAGGGTTCTGGTCTTCGACCTGCAAATCGACGTCCATGGTGCCGGGGCGCTGACCTTCGCGCACCAGCGGCATCACTTGCCGGCCCGGGGTTTTGTTCAACTGCGCCAGTTCGCCCTGGACCTTGGCGAAGTCCGGTACCTCGCCCTCCTTCAACCCCGGCACGTCGTCGCGGATATCCAGCGGCGAATAGTGTTTGGCGCCGACCACACGTACCCGGCCGACCTTGGTTTCGCTGACTTGCAGGTAGACGATACCGTCGGCCACGGCTTGTTCCGGCAGCTCGACGAACACCGATTGATAGCCGCGTTGCTGATAGGCCTTTTGCAACGCGTCCCGCGCGCCCTCGATATCCGTGAGGGCTTTTTGCGGGCCGAGAAACGGGTACACCGCCTCTTCGATCGCCCGTGCATCGAGCACGGTGTTGCCGCGCACGAAGTATTCGTTGACGTCGACCAGACGCTGCGCCGCCGCGTTGTTGGCGGCCTCCTCGGCCAATGCCGGCTGCGCGCCCGCCGTCACCAGCAGCCAGCCCCACAGCGCCAGCCGTGACTTGAAAATCGGTTCCACACTACCCCCTGAATTCGCGATGACCTGTTGGCGTTTCGAACGCCGCGTGTATGGCGTCAATTGCTGGCTGTCGAGGCGCAGGCGTGTTTGCCCAGCCACGTGTGCAAAAGCGCGAAGTTCAACGAGAACTCGGGCATTTGCAGCAACGCGCCGCAGAACACTTCGCCGATGATTTTTTGAATGAGCAGCACCGCGCGCGGCTCGTTGAGCAACGTGGCGATGTCGCGACTGAGGGCGTTGAAGCTCCAGACTTTCTGGTTCAGGCCCAGGCCAACGAACCAGCGGAACAACAGGTTGTAATTGAGCTGTTCATACAGTTGCTGCTCGCTGGGCACCGAATACAGCAGTTGCAGAAGCAGAATGTGCATGACCGTTTGCGCGGGGATCAGCATGCCAGGCTCGGCATTGAGGTCGTGCAGGAGTTCGCGGTGGGCGTCGAGCAAGTCGTCGATCTGCGGGCGCAGCAACACCAGCGAATGGCCCGGCGGAATGTAGCTCGACACCTCTTTCAAGGCGCCCTGCCAGTCATCCTGCGAGACAATCCAGACCCACGGCGCGCCGTAGCGATACACCGAAACCGGCTTCTTGCGCGCGGCTTCGACGATCTTCGACAGGCGTTGATCGAGTTCCTGCATGCCCACTTTCGAGTAGCGTTCCATAGTCCCCATTGCCTCACTCCCGGCGTCCCGCCTCGGCTTGTGAAAAGCGCCCCGTTGGGCCCCTCAAGCGCGTTACATAGGCATGACCGGACTGGCGATGTGCTACCGAACTTTTGTCATAAAAGCTTCATTACCGCGTATGGGTGTACACACATCCAATGTAGGAGTGAGCCTGCTCGCGATAGCGGTGTGTCAGCCAAATAAATATCAACTGACAGGACGCCATCGCGAGCAGGCTCACTCCTACAGGGGATTTGTGGTGATTTTGGGTCAGGTGTAGACGGGCCAGGTGTCGACGATTTTGCCGCCGCGCACGGCGAGCAGGTCGCCGAATTGCAGCAGAACGGCCTCGGTCTGGGTCGGGCGCAGGAAGACTTGATCTTCGATGGTCAGGCCCACGGCGTTGGAGCCATTGACCATCTCTTGATTTGAGCTGCGTCCGTAGACGCTGTTGCTCTGTAAACCCTGGGGCGATTCGAACTCGGCCATCCAATTACCGCCGTAGATGAAATAGGTCTGGCGCTGATTCTGATCCCACCACGACAACAGCTTCGACTTGTCATCCAGTGCCGGAATATTCACCGCGCCTGTGCTTTTCAAGACTGGCGTGGCGATGTAGGTCGCGGGCACATGCTCGGTCAGCGACGGCAAATCGTAGTGCGTCGGTTTGAGCATCGCCGTGCCCACGGAAACCTCGGTACTCAGTTTCTCGTTTTCGTGAATGCGATAACTCGGGCTGCCGGCGGTATTCAGGCACAAACCGTCGTGCCACAACGCCGGGAACTGCTGCCGGGTGAAATCGACGCAACGCTGATAAATCACCATGACCTTGGCGAACAATTCCTCCGGTGAGCCGAGTATTCCCGGTACACCCATGCCCACAAACGGGTCATAGCCCATGAACCCGGCGAATTCCAGATGCTGCGGGTTGGCGCTGATCAGCGTGAGCATCTGCCCAAGGACATTCACATCACTGACCCCGCCACGATGCAGGCCGACATCCAGCTCGATGTTGATGCGCATCCGTGTGCCCAAACCCTGCGCCAGCGCGAGGTATTGCTGCAATCGCTCTGGCCCGTCGAGCAGCCATTGCAATTGCTTCGCCGGATCGAAAGAGCCTTTGTGGGATTGATAAAACAGCTCGGCCGAGCGTACCGGCAATGGCTTGCCGAGCAAAATGTCGGACTGCGGAAACACCTGTGCATCGTGATTGAGGAACGGCTGATGGAACGACATCAGCTTTTGTGTTCCGGCCCGTTGCCCGATGTAGCTCAACAGTCCCGGTGACGGCAGCGACTTTTCCACCAGCCGCAGGTGTTTGCCGCCGCGTTTGATCGACTGCATCACCACATCAATGTTGTGATCGAGGCGATCCAGATCGATCAGCAGCACCGGGCGCATAGGCCCCTTTTCCTTCAATTCCTTGTTCAGCGCCCGGAAGTATTCGCTGTACGGCGCGCCGCGATCGCCCGGCCGCAGCCACGCGCCAACGCCGACCAACAAAGCACCGCCACCCAACGTGCCGAGCAGAAAATTGCGCCGATTGACCGCCATCAGCTCACCCCCAATATCGACGCCAGATGCGCATTGAGAAACCGTCCACTCGGATCCAGCGCCTGACGCACGTCGACAAATTCACGCCAGCGCGGATACAGCGGTTGCAGGTTCTTCGCGTTGAGCGAGTGCAACTTGCCCCAATGCGGCCGGCCGTTGTACTTCCAGAAGATCGGCTCGACCGCCGCGAAGAAGTTGTGATGATCCATCTGATAATGCTGGTGTACCGAGATCGAACAGCTGTCGCGGCCCTCGAACATACTCAGCGGAATGTTATCCGCCTTGACGTAGCGGTACTCGATGGGAAACCAAGTGCGCAGGTCCTTATCCTGAATCAGCTTGAGGATTTCGCGCAGGCAGGCCGGTCCGTGTTCGGCAGGCACTGAATACTCCATTTCGTTGAACCGCACTGTGCGCACATTGGCGTAGATGTCGAAGGAGTCGCCGACGCGGTCATCGAAACTGGCCAGATGGCGCAGGCTGTTGAGCAGCGTGCGGCGCAGGTCGGGAAAGTCGCTGCCGTATTTGTCGATCTTCTCGATCAGGGTGACGAACTCGTTGCCGCCCTCTTCTTCCGGGCTGATCGGCGGCGTCTCCGGGTCGTCGGTTTCGTTGAGGGCGATGGACAAGGCGTAGTCGGAATGCGTGACGACGAGCATTTCCCAGTGCTGGTTTTCACGGGTGTTCTTGTCGAGGTCTTCGAGCAGTTCCTCGGTCTTGGCGATCCACTGGCGTTCGCGTAGGCGGTATGCCTGGCGGTTTTGCAGACGGATTTTAGTGGCGACACCGAGCGCACCGAGGGAGACGCGGGCGGCGTTGAATACTTCGGGGTGGCGTTGGCTGTCGCAGTCGAGCACCTCGCCATTGGCCGTGACCAATTGCAGTCCGCAGACGTGGGCCGAGTAGGATTGGAAGTTTTTCCCTGTGCCGTGGGTCGAGGTGGCAATGGCCCCGGCCAGGGTCTGGTAATCGATATCGGCCATGTTCTGCAGGGCCTGGCCGATGTCTTTCAGTGGCTGGCCCATGCGTGACATGGGCGTGCCGGCGGCGAATTCGGCTTGCAGGGTTTTCGCATCGTGATCGAGCAGACCGCTGAAATAGCTCAGCGACAACAGCGTGCCGTCGGTAGGCACCAATGCACTGAACGAATGCGCCGAGCCGACCGGACGAATCTTGCCTTGCGCTTGTTTGATGACGGCTGTCAGTTCATCGAGATTTTTCGGCGCCAGCCGCGCCGCCGGCAAGCAACTCTGCCCGCCCGACCAGTTGCGCCACGGAATCAGCCGTGGCGCGCGCAGCAATTGACCCAATGCCGGGTGACTCACCAGCGCACTGAACGCACCGACGATGCTTGCCCGTTGCAACAACTGACGCCGTGTCAGATCCATCGTCATGCCGGGCACCTTATTGTGGGAGCGGCTGGTCGGCCATGAAGCCGATCAGTTGCAGGAATTGCTCTTCCGAACATTCGACGCACTGGCCCATCGGCGGCATGCCGTTATAGCCGTTGATGGCGTGGTCGAGCAGCGTGTCGGTGCCTTGCTGGATGCGCGGTTCCCAGGCTTTGTGATCACCGGTGAGCGGTGCGTTGGCGGCGGGATTGGCGTGGCAGAGCTGGCAGCTGTTGGCGTAGATCTGCGCCAGTGCCGGGTCGTTGGGCATGGCGTTGTTGGGGATGGTGACCGGGGGTTTGGGGTCTTCGCCGCAGCCAGACAACGCCATGGCCAACGCCAGCATTAAAGTCCGTCGAATTGCCCGCATAGCGACCTCGCTTATTGTTGTGAACACACCTTACGGCAGCGCCTGCAACGGGTTGAGGGCATTGCAGGCCAGAGAGGGGGGCAAACGGGGCCAGCTCTCCCCCCGATGATCGTTCCCACGC
The DNA here is from genome assembly GCF_054790525.1 of Pseudomonas sp. Mb7. NCBI lineage: Bacteria > Pseudomonadati > Pseudomonadota > Gammaproteobacteria > Pseudomonadales > Pseudomonadaceae > Pseudomonas > Pseudomonas sp. Mb7. The sequence continues at coordinate 2,254,149 of NZ_CP186501.1, read as the reverse complement.
TCTGCGTGGGAATGCCTCAAGGGACGCTCCGCGTTCCAATGGGACGCAGAGCGTCCCGGGCTGCGTTCCCACGCGGAGCGTGGGAACGATCATCAAGCCTGTCCGCTCTGTTTTGCGCCTTTGCGTGACATTCGGGTGACATTTGCGGGTTTAAATTCCGGCGCATTCAGGCGTATAACCTGTGAAGGCTTTTTGATCTGCATACGGACATCAACACGGGGTAGCGACATGACCACAGCAAACATCCTTGGCAACCTGTTCCCTTCTGTCAGCGACATCCCGGAAAAATACCGCCTCGACGCTCAGGTCGAGCAACGCGAATACCTGGTCGACGGCCAGTTGCGCCGCTGGGACGGCCCGCTCGCCACGGTGTGCAGTCCGGTTTATCTGAAGGGCGATAACGGCGACGAACAAGTCATCCTCGGCAGCACGCCGCTGCTGGACGCCGACACCGCGCTCACCGCCCTCGACGCTGCCGTGCGCGCCTACGACCGGGGCCAGGGCCTGTGGCCGACCATGCGCGTAGCCGAGCGCATCCAGCACGTCGAAGCCTTCCTCGGCCGCATGCGCCAACAGCGCGATGCGGTGGTGAAGCTGCTGATGTGGGAAATCGGCAAGAACCTCAAGGACTCGGAAAAAGAGTTCGACCGCACCTGCGACTACATCGTCGACACCATTAATGCGCTCAAGGAACTGGATCGCCGCTCCAGCCGTTTCGAGCTGGAACAGGACACCCTCGGGCAGATCCGCCGCGTACCGCTCGGCGTCGCCTTGTGCATGGGCCCTTACAACTATCCGCTGAACGAAACCTTCACCACGCTGATCCCGGCACTGATCATGGGCAACACCGTGGTGTTCAAACCGGCCAAGCTCGGCGTGTTGCTGATCCGCCCGTTGCTCGAAGCCTTCCGCGACAGCTTTCCCACCGGCGTCATCAACGTGATTTACGGCAGTGGCCGCGAAACCGTCAGCGCGCTGATGGCCAGCGGCAAGATCGACATCTTCGCCTTCATCGGCACCAACAAAGCCGCCAGCGACCTGAAAAAACTCCACCCAAAACCACACCGTTTGCGCGCCGCGCTGGGTCTGGATGCGAAAAATCCGGGGATCGTTTTACCGGAAGTCGATCTCGACAACGCCGTCAGCGAAGCGGTCACCGGCTCACTGTCGTTCAACGGTCAGCGCTGCACCGCGCTGAAAATCCTCTTCGTGCACGAGGATGTGGTCGATAGCTTCATCGAAAAATTCAACGCTAAACTGGCCACGCTGAAACCGGGCATGCCGTGGGACAGCGGCGTGTCGCTGACGCCGCTGCCGGAGTCGGGCAAGGTCGATTATCTGCATGGTTTGGTGGCCGACGCACGCGCCAAGGGTGCCGAAGTGGTCAACCCCAACGGCGGCGAATCCCGCGAGTCGTTCTTCTACCCGGCAGTGCTGTATCCGGTGAATCCGCAGATGCGCGTCTATCAGGAAGAACAGTTCGGCCCGGTGGTGCCGATTGTGCCGTACCGCCATCTCGATACCGTGATCGACTACGTGCTGGAGTCGGACTTCGGCCAGCAGTTGAGCATCTTCGGCACCAACCCGGTGGCGGTCGGCCGGCTGGTCGACACCTTCGCCAACCAGGTCGGGCGGATCAACCTCAACGCGCAATGCCAGCGCGGGCCGGACACTTACCCGTTCAACGGCCGCAAGAATTCCGCCGAAGGTACGCTGTCGGTGCACGATGCGTTGCGGGTGTTCTCGATCCGTACGCTGGTGGCAACCAAGTTCCAGGACAGCAACAAGGATCTGATCAGCGAGATCATTCGCGGGCGTGATTCGAGCTTCCTGACCACCGACTACATCTTTTGATCAACTGTCACGCGGATCGTGAATAAGCAAAAAGGCGACGGCAACCGCTTCTGATCCAAAGTCGCCAAGCGCCCGGCAAATCAGTGGCTACACTGATGCCAGCACTGTGCTGGATGCCGGGAGCTTGACCATGCTGGATTACTTTGCGCTAGGGGTTTTGGTGTTTGCCGGGCTCGTACTGTTTTACGGGATCATCGTGTTGCACGACATCCCCTATGAGATTGCCGTTCATCGTAACCACCCGCATCAGGATGCGATCCATGCCACTGGCTGGGTCAGTCTGTTCACGCTGCATGCGCTTTGGCCCTTCCTTTGGATCTGGGCGATGGCCTATCGAGAAGATCGCGGCTGGGGCTTCGGTGACGGTAAATCCGTGCAAAACCATGTCGTTCGCCTGGAGCAACAGGTGGTCGAACTGCAAGGACGCCTCGAACGACTCGAAGCGCTGAATGCCACTGCTCCCAACAACCGGGAGGGCTGAACACCATGGATCTGCTCCTTATCCTGACTTACGCCGCGATTTGCGTCGCAGTGTTCAAGATCTTCCGTATCCCGCTGAACAAATGGACGGTGCCCACCGCCGTACTGGGCGGCATCCTGATGATCGGCGCCTTGATTTTCACCATGAACTACAACCATCCCTACTCTGAGGTGGCGCGCACTTACTTCGTTTCCGTGCCGGTCATCCCCATCGTCAGCGGCCAGGTGATCGACGTGCCGGTGAAGGGTAACGAGCCGCTGGAAAAAGGCGACGTGCTGTTTCGCATCGACCCCACGCCGTTTGCCAACCGGGTGAAATCCCTCAAGGCGCAATTGATCGCAGCCAAAGGCGATCGCTACCGGATCACTGAACTGATCCGGCGCAACTTCGGCACCCAGCGTGAATTGGATGCGGCCATCTCCCGCACCGATGATCTGCAGGCGCAGCTGGACAACGCCCAGTTCGAGCTGGACAACACCACCGTCCGCGCACCGAGCAAAGGGTTCGTTACCCATGTCTCGTTACGGCCGGGGATGATGGCGAGCAAGTTGCCGCTGCGTCCATCGATGGTGTTCATTCCAGAAGAGGGCCAATACTTTGCCGCGTGGATGCGCCAGAACAGCCTGTTGCGCCTGACCGTCGGCGATGAAGCAGAAGTCGCGTTCGATGGCATTCCCGGCAAGGTGTTCGCTGGCCGGGTGAAAAACGTCATCGGGGTGATTGCCGAAGGTCAGGTACAACCTTCCGGCACCCTGATCGGCTATACCGGTTCACCGCCGGCCGGGCGTGTGCCAGTGATCATCGAAATCACCGATCCGGCCTTCGCCCAGTACAGCAAGCTGATGCCGGGCGGTGCTTACGGGCAGGCCGCGTTGTACAGTCAACACTTCCATCACATTGGCACGATGCGCAAAATCCTCCTGCGTATGGCAGCATGGATGAATTACATTTTTCCTTTCCATTGACCTGAAGTCCAATCACGAGAGGCCCGCACTGAGTACTTACAGCACCCATCGACTTCCGCCCTTGCTGCGCCGTGTCCTGCGTCCGTTGCTTGATCCTTATCGACGTTACCGGCACGCGCGGCTGATCCATGCGGTGCGCGTTGCCCTCGGCTTGCTGGCGACGATCCTGCTGACCACCGGCATCAATCTGCCCCACGGTGAATGGGCCTCGGTGACCATGCTGGTGGTGATCGGCGGTTTACAGCACCACGGCAATATCGGCAAAAAAGCCGCCGAACGCGCCACCGGCACCTTGATTGGCGCCGGCGTCGGTTTACTGCTGGTGGCGCAGCAGGCGTGGCTCGGCATGCCGTGGCTGACGTATTTTGCGATGGCAGTGGTCTGTGGTTTCTTCTCTTATCACGCGATTGGCAAAGGGGGTTATACCGCCCTGCTCTCAGCGATCACCGTGTTCATTGTCGCCGGGCATGGTGACAACCCGATCACCGACGGCTTATGGCGCGGGGTCGATATTCTGATCGGCATCGCCCTCGCCCTGGCCTTCTCTTTCGCCCTGCCGCTGTACGCGGTGTACTCGTGGCGCTACAACCTCGCCGATGCCCTGCGTGATTGCGCCACGGTGTATGGACGCATCATCAGCGGCCAACCGGTCAGCGCCGATGAGCATTTGAAACTTATGGGCCGACTCGGCGCGGTGATGGTGCAATTGCGCTCGCTGATGCCGTCGGTGTCCAAGGAAGTGAAGGTGTCCATGACCGAACTCGATGCGATCCAGCGCAACTTGCGCATGTGCATCAGCACGCTGGAGATCCTTGGCAACACGCGACCGGATGCCAACGACCCAGAAGCCATGGCGCATCTGCAATCAGCGCTGAAGGCCGAGCACCGGCAGATTCGCGTGCAACTGATCGGCATGGCCCGGGCACTGAAAACCGGCGCTTCGCAACGCCTGGACAAGCCGCTCGAGTTGCCGGAAGCCAACCTCGATGCGCCGGTTTACAGCACGCTGGATGGCTACCGACTGTTGACCCGGCAACTGGCAGCGAACATCGGCGAGATGCGCCAGCGCCTGGCGAAAACCGCGCCGCGCTGGAACATTTGAAGGTTACTGCGCGGCCAGTCGCCGCGCTTTCAGTCCCCAACCTTGCTGCATGCCGGCGGCGGCCAACAGGATCGCCGCGACACCGATCCACTGCAGGGTTTCCAGACGATGGCCGAACGCGAACCAGTCGACGAAGATCGCCGCGATCGGGTAGATGAACGACAGTGCACCGGTCAATGCGGTCGGCAATTTCTGGATGGCGCCGTACAGCAACACATACATCAGACCGGTGTGGACGATGCCCAATGTGACCAGGCTGGCCCAGGCACTCGGCTCATGCGGCAATGCGCTGAAATGCGCAAATGGCGCCAGCAACAGAACCCCGGTGCAGACTTGAATCAGCGCGATCAAATGCGGTGGCGTGCCGGTCAGGCGCTTGATGATCAACGCGGCAATCGCATAGAGAAACGCCGCACCCAAGGCCAGCGCAATGCCCATCAGATAGTCATTGCCGCTTTCACTCTGGGTGCCATGGGCACTGACAATCGCCAACATGCCCATGAACGAAATCGCCAGCCAGAACAGCTTTTGCAAGGTGATTTTCTCGCCAAGAAACAGCGCCGCCAAACCGACCAGCATGAACGGCTGCACGTTGTACACCGCCGTGCCGATGGCAATCGAAGCCCTTGAATAGGAGGCAAACAACAACACCCAGTTACCGACAATCGCCATCCCGCTGAGCACTGCAAGCAGGAAGGTGGTTCGGGTCAGAATGCCCGGGCGCAGGAAGCCGAATACCGCGCAGATCAACAACAAGGTGCCGGCGCCGAACACGCAGCGCCAGAACACCACGTCGAGCACCGGTTGCCCGGAGACCAGCACGAACCAGCCGATCGTCCCGGATATCAGCATGGCGGCGGTCATTTCGAATGAGCCGCGCCGCAGGGTCTTGTCCATCATCAATCTCCTCAACAATTGAACAAAGTATGCCAAGGCGTCCCGGCGGCGCTCCAGAGCAAAAAGCAGGCTAAACTCGTAATCTGCCTTTTTTATCGCGGGTGGTTTTCATCAATCGCCTAATACTGGAGTTTTTATGACTGATGACATTGATCAGATCCTCATCGGCGCATTGATGGAGGATTCGCGGCGTTCGCTCAAGGCGCTGGCGCAGATCAGCGGCTTGTCGTCGCCGAGTGTGGCCGAACGCTTGCGCCGGCTGGAGGAACGCGGCGTGCTCAGGGGCTACACCGTGGAGATCGATCCGAAGTGTTTCGGCTATCAGTTGCAGGCTATCGTCCGGGTTCGGCCGCTGCCGGGACAACTGCAGGAGGTGGAGCGGCAGATTCTGGCGATTCCCGAGTTCACCGAGTGCGACAAGGTCACCGGCGAGGACTGCTTCATCGCTCGCCTGCATGTGCGCTCGATGGAACAACTGGACACCCTGCTCGACCGCCTCAATACCCTTGCGGAAACCAATACTGCGATCGTCAAGAAGACGCCGGTCAAGCGCCGTTTGCCACCGATGGCCTAAGTGCTTTTTCAACACGTTTGACGTAGATTGAGGTTTTTCCGACGAAGGATTGGCGGTATGAAAGTTCAGGCAATGATGCTAAGCGCATTAGTGTTGAGTGGTTGCGGGACAGTGCAAACGGTCATGCGCGACGACCAGGTCGCCGTGGACGATTTGAGATCGAACAAATCCTATTGCGGGGCGGTGCCGAGAATCTACAGCGGCGTGATGTATGACTTCTGCAGTCTGCATGCGCCGATAGACGAGGGTAACAAATACAACGCCGCCCTGCCCGGCTGGGCGATTGATGCTGTGGCGTCCGGGGTGCTCGACACGTTGTTGTTGCCTTACACCATTTACAAACAGCAGACTGACGGCAGCATCGTGATCAACTGAAAAAGCCTGCGCACGCCGAAACGTGCGCAGGCTTTGCGCTTCTTACTCCAGCAGTTGCTGCAGGCTCGGGTCACGAATGACTTTCTGCAACGGCTGCGGCGTGGCGTTATTGGTGGAATTGAGCATTTTCAGTTTCATGTCCGACGCTTTGCTGCACGCGTTCTTGCCGTCGGCGTAGATGCCGCTCATGTCGCATTTCCACTCGAAGTAATTCACCAGGCCGCCGGACAACTGCAGGCTGTAGTCAGTGCTTTGAGTGCCCGGCGTGAAAGCATGGCCGGCCGGAATGTTCTGGAACCACTTCATCCATTCAGGCGAACCCGGCTTCGGCGCATTGGCCTGGAACGTTGGATTCATGATCGCCACTTGCGGCGTTTCGGCGGTCGCATGGCAGCTCAGGCAGGAACTGTTGGGGTTGTCCACCGGGCCATTGAGGCGACCGTTCCAGCCCAGATGGGTGGGTGGCAATTCCTGGGTCTTGGCGTTGATCGCCGTCTGTTGCAGCGCGGGATTGATCTTGGTTTGCGTCGGTTGCGGGTTGGTGAAGTCGTTGCCAGTTTCTTCCGGATCGTTGCCCCACATGATCCCTACCGGGACGAGGTTGTCCCAGCCCGGCTTGCCGGTTTTCGCGCCGTTGTACTGAAAAGTGCCGAAGATCCAGCCGGTGGCGCTCATGCGCTTATCGCGCACGGCGATGTCCATCTGGATCAAGGCGACATCCTTGACCTTGCGATTGGCCGAGGTGAACGTCTCGGTGACGTAGCCCTTCCACAACACCGGGTTCACCAGGAACGGCACGGTGCTGCGATCGATATCGGCGAACAGGGCTTTGCAGACTACGGTGCCGTCGGGGAAGCTGTTGGGCGCCGATGTGTATTTCGGATCAGGGTTGTTCGGGTCTTTCCAGACCTCTCCGATGGTATAGGCACCGATGTCGTTATAGATGCCCACCGCGTATGTCTGGCCAGTAGCGGTCTGCGTGGCGGCGAGTTGCTTGACCTGGATCTGCGCCTCTTTGGTCAGGCCGTGAATCCCTTCGCGTCCCAGCGGGCCGTAGTGCTGCCACGGCATGTGATACCACTGGCGTTTTTTATTGTTCTGCACGTACCAATCAGCCTCGACGTTGCCATCAAGGCAATAGGTTTTGACTTCCTCCATGTACGCACGCCAAGTCTCAAAATTGTTATCTGGCTTGGTCGGTAGATTCTTGAAAAAACCGGGTAGCGGTACTTTCGGCGCTGTGGCCGGGTAATTCTGGCTCAACTCAAACAGTGGGCCAGAGTATTGGCTGGAAGGTGGCTGATAGCCGAAGTCAGGATAGACGCCGGCGAAGGTTGACGCGCTGAACAGCGCGGTGGTGACGGCCAGTACAGCCAGTTTTCCTTGGGGCTGGTTCATCGATGATCTCCTTGATTGGGACAACGCCTGCAATGGCAGGGCCTCCATTATTTTTTTCTGGTATCAGGGCCCCGGTCGTTCGCCGGGATACGGTCACGGTGCATGGCATTTGGCGTGGTTCACCTCCCGGTTTTCACTGGACGAACGAATACAGTCGCTCTCGACCAAATGGCCTGGCGATCAACAGCAAGGGAAGTGAATGCGAGGGACGCAGGAATTACACGAGGGGTGCTGGTTACCGACTCCTGTCGATCAGGCTACTGCTCTTCCTTGGTAATTAGGTGTAGGTGATTTCCAAAAAGACGCCACTATTTTCAGATCATTTTGTATGTAAAAGGCCACTACGCTTTTCGGCGAGCAACAAAAAACCCGCCGAAGCGGGTTTTTTGTTGAAACGACTAATGATCAGTCGTCGCGGCTCATGATGCCGAAGATCTGCAACAGGCTGATGAACAGGTTGTAGATCGATACATACAGGCTGATGGTCGCCATGATGTAGTTGCGCTCGCCGCCGTGGATGATGGCGCTGGTCTGGAACAGGATGCACACCGACGAGAACAGCACGAAACCTGCGCTGATCGCCAGTTGCAGGCCGCTGACCTGGAAGAAGAAGCTCGCCAGCGTCGCACCCAGCAACACGAAGAAACCAGCGGTGATGAAACCACCGAGGAAGCTCATGTCCTTGCGGGTAATCAGCACGTAGGCCGACAGACCACCAAACACTAGCGCAGTCATCGCGAACGCCGAGCTGACCACTTCAGCGCCGCCCTGCATACCCAGGTAACGGTTGAGGATCGGGCCGAGCAGGAAACCCATGAAACCGGTCAACGCAAAAGCGGACACCAGGCCCCACGCGGAATCACGGAGTTTGTTGGTGAGGAAGAACAGCCCGTAGAAGCCGATCAGCACCACGAAAATGTTCGGGTAGCCAACACGCATCTGCTGGGCAACGAAAGCCATGACGCCGCTGAATGCGAGGGTCAGAGCCAGTAGGCCGTAAGTGTTGCGCAGGACGCGGCTAACCTCTAGCTGCTCAGCCTGCACGCTGTTATTAACTGCGTAATCCTGTTCGCGCATGGCGACACTCCTGTTGGTTTGAAACGTTCAGTCGCAAAGATCATAACAGACGCTCTGTAACAAGCCATGCAGAGAGTTTGACAGTGTGTTTCATTCAGGTATTATGGCGCCCGCAACGCAACGGAGGTGTGGCCGAGTGGTTTAAGGCAACGGTCTTGAAAACCGTCGACTGTAACAGGTCCATGAGTTCGAATCCCATCGCCTCCGCCATATTTGGTACCGCCAAAGCCCTGATTATTCAGGGCTTTGTCGTTTCTGGGATTCGGGAATTTTGCCTCTCCCTTTCTGTATCGTTTCCGCATCTTTTCAGCCATTTCCGCAACCCCTACCCTTCTGACATCACGACGTTGGCGCTAGTCAAATCACACCACACAGAGCGCGTTGGTTGCATTGACTGCGGTCAGTAGGCAGCTTTCGGCCAGAAGCGCGCGGCGTATGACAAAGCGCTTCTACAATAAATGCTCACGTAGAAAATCGATGAACGCCATCGTCCGCGCTGAACGTCGCCGCTCACGACTGAGCACGGCGCTGACAGGCAACGCGCTGGTCTGATAGTTGTTGAGTACGGTACTCACTTTGCCCTGCTCGACGTCAGCGGTGAACAGCCATTCAGGAGAGAGGGAAATACCCAAGCCGGAAAGAACCATTTCGCGGATGGCTTCGCTGCTGTTACTCGTGACGTTGCCCTGGATACTTACATCCAGCTCTTGGGCGATGTGCGTAAAGTGCCAGCGGTCGTAATGCTCCAGCAACGTGAAGCCGATGCAGTTGTGACCTGACAGTTCGTTGGGCTCACGTGGCACGCCGTGTAGATCCAGATAGCTGGGCGCGGCATAGACACGGCGCGGACTATTGCCCAGTGGCAGTGCCACTAATCCCTCGCTCTTCACCATGCCAATGCGGATAGCCAGATCGATATTTTCTTTGAGCAGGTCTTCATTGTGGTCACTCAGCCGTAGGTCAATCCGAACATCAGGATGGCGTTGCAGGAAAGTCCCTATGAGCGGCGCGATGCATAACCTTCCATAACTGACCGGGGCGGCGACTCGTAACGGGCCAGCGATCTGCTCCTGCCCACTGGTAAAGCTACGCGTGGCAGTTTCGATGTGGCTGAGAATTTCCTGGCAATGGTCGTAGAAGCGTTGACCTTGGTCGGTCAGGGCCAGGTGCCGGGTGCTGCGTGCGAACAATGGCCCACCCAGATACTGCTCCAGCGCGCGTACTTGCTTACTCACTGCCGGCTGCCCCATGTTCAGCTCACGGGCTACCGCCGAAAACGACCCGCGCTCCACGACGCGAACAAAGATGTGCATGCTGTCGAACAGATCCATCGACGATTAGTTCTCTTTGTGGAATAAGTCATATGCAAATTACGTTTCTTATCGGAATGATTAAAGCGCGGCAATCTGTAAGCGTCCACTCCAACACAGGTTCCCGTCATGAATCATTCCATGCTTGCCGCTATCGCCGAGTCCGCTCAGTCCCCTCTGGCCATCCGTCACATCGATCTCCCTGTTCCCGGTACGGGGCAAGTACTGGTCAAGGTTCACGCAGCAGGAGTCAATCCGCTCGATACCAAAATTGCCGCCGGCGCAGGGACTCATGCCCGCCAAGCACTGCCGGCAGTGCTTGGCCTTGATCTCGCCGGTACGGTCGTTGGACTGGGCGAAGCGGTCGAGGAATTCACCATAGGCCAGGAAGTCTTCGGCATGCCCGGCGGGATCGGTGGTGCCCAAGGCACTATGGCCGAGTATATCGCCGTGGATGCCAGGCTGATCGCTGTCAAGCCACACACCCTCAGCATGCGTGAGGCGGCCGCATTGCCTTTGGTGTTCATTACCGCGTGGGAAGGTCTGGTCGATCGCGCCAATGTCCGCACCGGTCAGCGAGTGCTGATTCACGGCGGCGCGGGTGGTGTAGGCCAAGTAGCTGTGCAACTTGCCAAGGCTCGCGGTGCCGATGTCTACGCCACCGGTTCAGCGGGTAGTCTCGACTTCATACGCTCGCTGGGGGCTACGGCGATCGACTATCAGGCACAGAGCCTTGAGGATTATGTCGAGCACTACACAGCGGGTGAAGGGTTCGACATTGTCTACGACACTGTCGGCGGCAGCACGCTGGATGCTTCATTCAAAGCGGTGAAAGCCTATACCGGGCATGTGTTGAGTTGCCTGGGTTGGGGCCAGCACAGCCTGGCACCGTTGTCGTTCAAAAGTGCAACCTACTCAGGCGTCTTCACCCTGGCGCCGCTGCTCACCGGCAAAGGGCGCGAACACCACGGCGCGATCCTGCGCGAGGCCGCCGCGCTGGCCAATGCGGGTCAACTGACGATCCGCGTGGATCAACAGCACTTTGCGCTGTCAGACGTCAACGAGGCATTTCGCCAAGTCGCCGAAGGCCGCGGCAAGGGCAAGGGCAAGACGGTAATCCAGTTTGTGAGTGCATAGCCCCTTGTAATCACTCGAAAACGCAATCGGCCAGAAGCGTCCGCTTATGGCTGATTGCTGCCGTTCACGAGTGACTACTTTCGGCCAATACCGGCGATCCATACGACAACTAAATCTTGCTATAGAAGTACAGGCCGCCCGTCGTGTGAGGATTGGCAAGCTGGTTTGCGTGGCTCACGTAGCGAGTGGTCTCAGCCCGCGACTGGCTGGGTCAATATCTCCAGAAAACCGGGGTTATGAGCACCAACACGGTCAGGATTTCCAGCCTGCCCAGAAGCATGCCAACAGTGAGTAGCCATTTGGCCGCATCCGGCAGTGATGAGAAATTACCTGCCGGCCCAATGATTGTGCCCAAACCGGGCCCGACGTTACACACCGCCGTAGCGGCACCGCTCAATGCAGTTATCCAGTCAAGCCCAATTAGAGCCAGACCCAAAGCGATGGCGGCAATCGTGATGGTGAAAAAAAACGAGAAGGTCAACAGCGAGCGTACGATCTCCTCGTCGATGGCATGGCCGTTGTATTTTTTCTGAATCACGGCGCGAGGATGGATCAACTGCTTCAAGCTGCTGACAAGAAGAGCGGCAGCCACCTGAAAACGGAAGATTTTTAGCCCGCCTGCCGTTGAGCCGGAACAGCCCCCGACGAAGGTCAAATAGAAAAACAGCAAAACAGCGAAGCTGCCCCACAAGGTGTAGTCGCCAACCGCAACTCCAGTGGTCGTGACGACCGAGGTCACATTAACCGCCACGACACGAAACGCATCCCACCATCCGTAGTCGCTGTGAAAATACAGCCAGGTACCTACAGCCAACGACGTGACGAGCAAGAATCCAATAAACCCGCGTACCTGGTGATCCTTGATCAGTGCACGCCGATTACCCCGACATGTTGCGACGTACAAGGTGAATGGCAGGCTACCCAGAATCATGATGCCTACCGCAATCCAGTGAATTGCTGGTTGCTTCCAATTCCCAAGGGAGGCGTCCGAAGTTGAGAACCCGCCGGTAGAGATCAACGACATTGCGTGGTTGACCGCTTCAAATGGCGTCATTCCTGCGAGCCAGAGCGACAAAGTGCCGATACTCGTCAGGCCCAGATAGAGCAAAAGAATGTACTTGGCTGCAACATGAGAACGTGGTGTCACTTTCTCCGACCAGTCCGAGGACTCTGTCTGGAAAAGACGCATGCCGCCGACTCGCAAGAGTGGAAGAATTGCCACAGCCATGCCAATAAAACCGATGCCACCTAACCAATGCAGCATGGAACGCCAGATCAGTAAGCCGGGAGATGAGCTATCCAGACCGGTGAGTACAGTCGAGCCAGTGGTTGTGATGCCCGACATCGTTTCAAAGAATGCATCGGTGTAGCTGATATCGCTGATGAAAACCATTGGTAAAGCTGCGAAGGAACACACAACGACCCAGCTTGCGGTAGTCAGCAAGTACATGTCCCTCGGTCGAAGATTGCCGGTATCCGGACGCCCTCGCACGATCAACAGCAGACCACAGATGAAGGTAATCAGACTCGCCCAGAGGAAGGCCGACAGATCGTCGCTACGCTCATAGACCACCAGCGTGATCATGGGGATAGCCATGCTTACCGCCAGGGTGATCAAAAAAATACCTAAGATGAAGCCGATAAGCCGAATTGCTGCGAGAGACATCACAATAACGTTCCAAATTAGCACCGCGCAGTATCGGATTCCCACCCTGAAGACTCCGTAAATTCTCCGTAAAATTTTTTCCTGCAATCAGCCAGGTTGCGTGAGTCAAAGGGTAGCCATGTGTCAATTTCAGCCCTTCGCAACAGGGCGTGCAGGTGGTGCGCCGTCTGGTGGAGCGACTCGGAGCTGGTCGCCGCCAATCCGCTGCAGCGTCACTGCCGCGATGTCCAGGCCATCGCCGCACACCGCGACCTGGATCGCTGTTGCACTATCGCAATCATCTGGAGGCATGCTATTGCATTGCCGGGGAAGTCGAAGACATGCAAGGGAATGTCTTCCCGATTCGCCCGGGTGATGTTTATGGACTCGAACAGCCCGACCGTCATTACCTGCGCGGGGACGAGCGGCACAATCGCAACGATAGCCAAGGTTCGGCGTACTGAAGCATGGCTGGCCAAACGGCCAGACCGTCGACAAAAGGGAGCTTCACATTGCGCAAGGACTACCTGGCCTTTTTCACCTCGCTGTTTCTGTCGCGGCTGGCAGATCAGATCCTGCTGTTCATCGTTCCATTGGTGGTATTCCAGACCACCAACAGCGCCTCCTGGGCAGGTCTGGCGTTTTTCGTCGAATCGCTGCCGCGGTTTCTCGCGTTTCCGCTGTGCGGAGCCTTGTGTGACAAGTTTTCGCCCATCCGCATCCTGCACATCAGCCAGGTTTACCGGGCCCTGCTGTGCCTGATCGCGGTGGCAATGTTTGCCCTCTTCGGCGGTATCGCCTGGGTCGTCGTGCTGTCGGCGCTATGTGGCGTGCTGACCACCCAGGGCATCATGGCCCGCGAGGTGCTGATGCCACACATTTTCCAACACTACAGCTACACCAAGACCTTGTCCTATTCGCAGATCGCCGATCAGACCGGGCTGGTTCTCGGGCCACTGGTGGCTGCGCTTTTGTTGGAAATCTGGGCCTGGCATTGGGTGGTGCTGTGGGTCGCCGGGCTCTTCCTGCTGGCGGACCTGAGCATGCTGGTCTGGCAACGCCTCAGCCGTATCACTCTGGAAGTGTTCGAGCAGCATCAAGACATCTGGCTGCAACCGCTGCGTATCGCTTTCGGGCATATACGTGAACTGCCGGAGCTGAAAAAAATCATTCTGCTGGCCGTAGGGGTCAACCTGATCGTCGGCGTCACTCTGGCGACGTCAGCGGCGATGGTGATCGGCGAGTTCAGTGCCGGCAAAGATGCGTATGCCGGACTGCAGGCTGCCGGCGCGGTCACCACCATCGTGATTCTATTCTTCCTCGCCCGGGTTGAAATCCCGCAGCGGTTACTGGGCGGGCTCGCTTACTCGATGATCGCCGCTGGCGCCCTCATCAGTGCACTGAGTCCGAATCTGGCCGGCTATGTGGTGGGTTTCCTGCTGATCGTCGGCTTCGACAAGATGTTCAACATCTACATGCGCAGCATCCGCCAGCGGGTGATTCCGGCCAAGGATTTCGGCAAAACCGTGGGCGTGATCACCTTGCTCAATAACCTCTCGCAACCCTTGGCGGGTTTGCTGGTGGCGCTGCTGGCCACAAGCGTGGGCACACAAGGAGTGATCCTGATTCTGGCCGTGCTGACTATGCTGTTGGGCGCCGCAGCGGTATGGTGGTTTGCCGTCAGCAGAGGAACCCTGAATGCCGAAGAAACCACCGGCCCCTGAACACAAAACCACCGCCGCAGACATCGAGCGTTCGATCCAGGCGTTGAACAAAATGGCCGAGCGCCTCTGGGGCGAAGGTCGAGAGGCCGAGGCCAAAGCCCTGCTCGATGCGCTCGATGCGTTGAACCGGGCGCTGGACAGAATCAGGATTGGCGAGAGTCGTCGGATTGTGACGCTTCATTAAGAAGCCGTGCCTAGAACCAATGTTATGAATCAGCTGTGCCCAATTGGCCGGGCCAAGGATGAAGACAGATGCGCGCGATAAAAACCTTCTTCGGCATTTTGTTGCTGCTATTCGGTTTCGACTTCACCTACGAAAAACCCCGCCGAGTCTTCACGGCGGGGTTTGTCCGATTTTGCATGGTGGTCGCTTTTGCAGAATTGCTGATACTGCATATGATTTATAACGGCCCGGCGCGTTAGCTCTACGGTTTGAGAATCAGCAACGGCTCGCCCTTTTTAACGATGTAAGTCGCCAGCTCCGAACCTTTGTCCTGACCGACATTGCGCGCCACATGCGCTACGCCTTCAGGAATGAACAGCGAATCCCCCGCCTTCAACGTCACCGGCGCCCTGCCCTCCAGTTGATATTCGAACGTGCCGCTGATCACGTAAGCGACCTCGACACCCGGGTGTGCATGCCTAGGCGAAGTCACGCCCGGTTCGAAATCGACTCGCGCCTGAATCACTTCGCGCTCGGCAGCGCCGAGGTCCTCGCGCACCAGATCGGTCCGGCTCAAACCTTGTTGCCAGCTTTTGGCTGGCGCGTCAGCCGCGTCGACGATGCCGATCATTGAAGCGAGTAGCGCAGCGCTGGCCAGTAACAATGGACGATGCATGATGTTGCCCTCTCAAACGCAGTGGTGGTGTGACCGCTACTTTGGGCGTCGCGTGTATGGCTGATGTGTCGTAAACCCCGGGTTTATTGTTCGCGTGTGTCTGCGCGGCAACTTGATACACGCTTATACAAAAGTGTCTTTGCCCGGTGACAGTGCCAACAGCCATGTCCTGAACGCCACGATCTTCTTCGATTGCGCCGTTTCATGGGGCGCTACCAGATAAAAGCCGAGTTCATCCTCAAGGCGCAGATCGAAGGGAGCCACCAGACGGCCGGCCCGCAGATCGTCCTCGACATAGGTTGAACGGCCAATGCACACACCCTGCCCGTCAACCGCTGCCTGTACCGCCATCATCGCTAGGTCAAAGGTCAGGCGCGGGCCTTCTGCAAGTTGCGGCGGTTGGCCTGCGGCACGCAACCAGGCGCTCCAGTCACCGGCCGTCGCGCCACTGACTTGCAGCAATGCGTGATTGGCCAGGTCTGCGGGCGTTCGCAACGTCTTCGCCAATGCCGGACTGCATACCGGGAAAATATCATCGGACATCAGAAAATCGCCACACACCCCCTTCCAGTCGCCGCGCCCATAACGGATCGCCGCATCAATCGTGCCCTTGCGAAAGTCGACCAGCTCAGTGGCCGCACTGATTCGCACATCGATAGCGGGAAACACCTGCTGAAAGGACGGCAAACGCGGCAACAACCACTTCGATGCAAACGACACCAGCGTACTGATCGTCAGCACGCTTTTATCGCGAGACGCGAGCAACTGCTCAGTCGAATACCGCAGTTCATGAAACGCTGCACGCACACCCGGCAAATAGGCGTGCCCGTCCTCGCTCAGCACCAACCCCTCGTTGAGCCGCAAAAACAGTGGCCCGCCCAGCTCGGCTTCGAGTCGGCGAATCTGGTGACTGACAGCGGTCTGGGTGACATTGAGTTCTTCGGCAGCCTTGGTGAAGCTCATGTGCCTGGCGACCGCTTCAAAGGCGCGCAAGCCATTCAGCGAGGGAAGTCGGACCGTCATGGTTCTGAGTGCTCATGAGATTTTGTCATACGCTAGCACCGTAAATGACCTTTGCGAAAGCCGCTTCGGCAATGGAATCTGGCGCTCTCTCTCAGCAAGGAAGTGCCATGAAACTGTATTTTGCGCCCATGACCTGTTCGCTTTCCCCGCACATTGTGCTGCGAGAACTGGGTTTGCCGTTCGAACTGGTTCGCGTCAACAACCAGAGTAAACGCACCGCCGATGGCCATGACTTTCGCGAGATCAATCCGAAGGGCTACGTTGCAGCGCTGGTTCTGGATAACGGCGAGGTACTGACGGAAGGGCCGGCGATCCTGCAGTTTCTGCTCGATCAGGTGCCCGGCAACACGCTGGCGCCACCCTTGGGTTCATGGGAGCGCACGCGCTTGCAGGAACATCTGAACTTCATCAGTACGGAAATTCACGGGGGCAGTGCACCGCTGTTCAATGCGCAGATCCCGGAATCGGTCAAAACGATTTTCCGCCACACACTGTTCAAGCGCCTCGACTACCTGAATCAGCAACTGTCGGCTCGGGACTATCTGATGAGCAGATTCGGCGTCGCCGATGCTTATCTGTTCATCGTGCTGAAGTGGCTGCCGACCTTTGCCATCGACATACAGGACTGGCCGGCACTTGCCAGCTACATGCAGCGCATCGGCGCCCGCCCCTGCGTTCTTGCAGCCATCGCGGCGGAAGCCGCGACGCAGCCGGTCTGACCGGCCTCTGTTGCCACGGAGCGGGCCATGTCGACGCTGTATCTGTAAACTGCGGCCATCTTCACTCGCTCAATCAAAGGATCAGCATGGCTAACCAAGACATCACCTTCACTCCCGATCCGGACGCCGACTCGATTTCCTCGGACGTCGCCACATTCAACGGCATCATGGTTTCCACCCAGATTCCAACCCGTGCCGACGGCAGTCTGGAACTGGGCGATATCACCGCGCAAAGCGAATGCACCCTGCAAGCGCTGAAAGTTGCGCTGGAACGTGCCGGCAGCTCGATGGATCGGGTGATGCACCTGACCATTTACCTCACCGACATGGCTGATCGCGCCGCGTTCAACGAGGTTTACAAGCGTTTCTTCGCCAAGCCTTGGCCGGTGCGTGCGGCAGTAGGTGTGGCGTCGCTGGCCGTTGAAGGCATGCGCGTAGAAGTCACCGCGATGGCGGCCAAGGCCTGACACACCACCCCAGCCCCTGTAGGAGCTGTCGAGTGAAACGAGGCTGCGATCTTTTGATCTGAGCTTCAAGATCAAAAGATCGCAGCGTGCCGCAGCTCCTACAGGTCCGGAGTGGAAGTTCACCATCGGGCAGCACAGGCGTGCCGGGCGCGCGTTTCACGGGTAGAATGCGCGCCTAACCGTGACAGCCTGACTAAAAAAACTATGTCCTTGCCCAAGCATCACCTGGAATTGCTCAGCCCTGCCCGCGATGTCGCCATCGCCCGTGAGGCGATCCTGCACGGCGCCGACGCCGTGTACATCGGCGGCCCGAGCTTCGGCGCGCGCCACAACGCCTGCAACGAAGTCAGCGAAATCGCCGAGCTGGTGGAATTCGCCCGCAAGTATCACGCGCGAATTTTCACCACCATCAACACCATCCTGCACGACAACGAACTGGAGCCGGCCCGCAAGCTGATCCATCAGTTGTACGACGCCGGTGTCGACGCGCTGATCGTTCAGGATCTGGGCGTGATGGAGCTGGACATTCCACCGATCGAGCTGCACGCCTCGACCCAGACCGACATCCGCACCCTTGAGCGGGCGAAGTTCCTCGATCAGGCCGGTTTCTCGCAACTGGTGTTGGCCCGTGAGCTGAACCTGCAAGAAATCCGCGCGATCGCCGACGAAACCGACGCCGCCATCGAGTTCTTCATCCATGGCGCGTTGTGCGTGGCTTTCTCCGGCCAGTGCAACATCTCTCACGCGCAGACCGGGCGCAGCGCCAACCGTGGCGACTGCTCGCAGGCCTGCCGTTTGCCGTACACCCTCAAAGATGAAAAGGGTGGCGTGATCGCCTACGAAAAACACCTGCTGTCGATGAAAGACAACAACCAGAGCGCCAACATTCGTGCTCTGGTCGAGGCTGGCGTGCGTTCGTTCAAGATCGAAGGTCGCTACAAGGACATGGGCTACGTGAAGAACATCACCGCCTATTACCGCCAGCGCCTCGACGACGTGCTCGAAGATCGCCCGGACCTGGCCCGCGCCTCCAGCGGTCGCACCGCACACTTCTTCCTGCCTGACCCGGAAAAAACCTTCCACCGTGGCAGCACCGACTACTTCGTCACCGATCGCAAGATCGACATTGGCGCTTTCGACTCGCCGACCTTCACCGGTCTGCCGGTTGGCACCGTCGAGAAAGTCGGCAAACGCGACATGCAGGTTGTCACCCAAGAGCCGCTGTCCAACGGCGATGGTTTGAACGTGCTGGTCAAACGCGAAGTGGTCGGTTTCCGCGCCAACATCGCCGAAGCCAAAGGCGAGTTCGAAGAAGACGGCGAGAAGCGCTACCGCTACCGCGTCGAACCGAACGAAATGCCGGAAGGCCTGTACAAGCTGCGCCCGAACCACCCGTTGAATCGCAACCTCGATCACAACTGGCAACAGGCACTGCAGAAGACCTCTTCGGAGCGTCGCGTGGCCCTGAGCTGGGTCGCACGCCTGCGTGAAGAGCAGCTGGAAGTCACCGCCACCAGTGAAGAAGGCATCAGCGCCAGCGTCACCCTCGCCGGTCCGTTCGGCGTGGCCAACAAGCCTGAGCAAGCGCTGGAGCAATTGCGCGATCTGCTCGGCCAGCTCGGCACCACGCAGTACCACGCCACCGACATCAAACTGGATGCGCCACAGGCGTTCTTCATCCCCAACTCGCAGCTCAAGTCCCTGCGTCGTGAAGTGATCGAAGCCCTGACTGCCGCCCGTGTCGCTGCGCACCCGCGTGGTAGCCGCAAGGCTGAAACCAGCCCGCCGCCGGTGTATCCGGATTCGCACCTGACGTTCCTCGCCAACGTTTACAACCAAAAGGCGCGCGATTTCTATCACCGTCACGGCGTGAAGCTGATCGACGCCGCGTACGAGGCTCACGAAGAACCGGGCGAAGTGCCGGTGATGATCACCAAGCACTGCCTGCGTTTCTCCTTCAACCTGTGCCCGAAACAGGCCAAAGGCGTGACCGGCGTACGCACCAAAGTCGCACCGATGCAGTTGATCCACGGTGATGAAGTGCTGACGCTGAAGTTCGATTGCAAGCCGTGCGAAATGCACATCATCGGCAAGATGAAAGGCCACATCCTCAACCTGCCGCAACCGGGCAGCGTGGTCGGCCACATCAGCCCCGAAGACCTGATGAAAACCATCCAGCGCGCACCGCACTGAGTGGATGACGTGCGCGGTGCTTCGGCGCCGCGCACGCCTGCCCTACACCACCGGGCCAAATCGCAGGCATAAAAAAACGCCAACTTCTTGCGAAGTTGGCGTTTTTTCGAATATGGCAGGGGCGGCTGGATTCGAACCAACGCATGGCAGGATCAAAACCTGCTGCCTTACCGCTTGGCGACGCCCCTACTGCTCTTTCCAGCTACTTCGTTAGGTTCGCTGTGAGAACGGGGCGCAATTTACCAAGGTTTTTTGGCTTTGGGAAGCGCGAAGTGAAATATTTTTTGTTTTAAAACAGCGACTTATTATTTTGGCCTGAATCAGGTCCAGGGGGAGTCGGTTTCGCCGCCGTGTATCACACTGTGTACGAACCCCACCGCGACACATCGACTTTCAACGAAGCCGTTCTTCGACACAGGCCAGATACGTCTCCGCGCTCAAATGCACTCAAGGTTTCAGGTGTTCATTCAGAACCCTTGGCCAAAGGCTCGCAAAGGAGACGTCACCATGAAGATGGCACTGCACACCCGCAAAAC
This sequence comes from Pseudomonas sp. Mb7, assembly GCF_054790525.1. Lineage (NCBI taxonomy): Bacteria > Pseudomonadati > Pseudomonadota > Gammaproteobacteria > Pseudomonadales > Pseudomonadaceae > Pseudomonas > Pseudomonas sp. Mb7. Next base: position 2,233,833 of record NZ_CP186501.1, on the reverse strand, counting down.
TGCATTCGGCTTGTCGATTCTGGCTGTGGCGCTGCTCGGCGCTTTTGGCAGCGCTCAGGCGCAAACCACTGAACCGGCCGCCGTCAGCTATTCCGCGCCCTCGCCCTTCGGCCCGCTCAAGCATGTGAAGGCCGGCGTGCTCGACGTCGCCTACGCCGAAACCGGCCCCGCGAATGGCCCGGTGGTGATCCTGTTGCACGGCTGGCCCTACGACATTCACAGCTACGATGAAGTCGCGCCGCTGCTCGCGGCCAAGGGTTATCGGGTGTTGATGCCGTATGCGCGCGGTTATGGCGATACGCAGTTCCTCTCCAAAGACACCCTGCGCAACGGTCAACCAGCGGCGCTGGCCAGTGATGTCATCGACTTCATGGATGCGCTGAAGATCAAACAAGCGGTGCTCGGTGGTTATGACTGGGGCGCGCGTTCGGCGGACATCGTTTCGGCGCTGTGGCCGGAACGCGTGAAGGCATTGGTTTCGGTCAGCGGTTATCTGATCGGCAATCAGGCCGCCGGGCAAAACCCGCTGCCGCCCAAGGCTGAATTGCAGTGGTGGTATCAGTTCTACTTCGCTACCGACCGTGGTCGTGCCGGTTACGAGAAAAACACTCACGACTTTGCCAAGCTGATCTGGCAACTGGCCTCGCCGCAGTGGAAATTTGACGACGCCACGTTCGATCGCAGTGCCAAAGCGCTGGAGAACCCCGATCACGTCGACATCACCGTGTTCAACTACCGCTGGCGTTTAGGCCTGGTGCAGGGTGAAGCGAAATACGCCGCGCTGGAACAGAAGCTCGCTACCGCGCCGTCGATCAACGTGCCGACCATTACCCTCGAAGGCGATGCCAACGGCGCGCCGCACCCGGCGCCGGAGGATTACGCCAAGCGTTTTACCGGCAAGTATCAGTTCCGCTTGATCAATGGCGGGATCGGGCACAACTTGCCGCAGGAAGATCCGCAGGCGTTTGCCAAGGCTGTGATTGATGCGGATCACCTGTAGAAACAAAAAAGCAGTCAGCCGCTCAGGCTGACTGCTTGATTATTTGAGGGTGGAGGGATGGTCACGTTTTGCAGATGCTTTGCCTGAACGGACGCCATCGCGAGCAGGCTCACTCCTACAGGGGGAACGCATTTCAAATGTAGGAGTGAGCCTGCTCGCGATCACGCCCGACCAGACACCCTCAACCCCGACTAACGTGCGCGATCACTCGGTTGGCACAACCAGATCCAGCGCCTTGTTCACCGCCAACTCCCCCAACATGACCACTTGCGCAATACCCAGCAGGGTATGACGATTTGCGCCCTCCAGCATTCCGGCAAAATTGCCGAGCATCACCGAGGCGGACGCCAACGACCCGCAAGCATTGGTCAGCAGCGACTCCGTGTCTGCTTGCGGGTTGGCCATGAACAGAGCATTGGGCGTATAGGGTGTGGCCATGATCGCGGCAGGCAACAGGTAATGGTCGAGTGCACGCTCTGCCGCTTCGTGGAGCTTTCTTGAATTGGGCGAGGCGTACGGCGATATCAGGTCAGTGACCGGTGGTTCGGGTGGCTGGGACATCAGCTGAAACTCCAGACAAGAACCGTTGGCGGCTCTTTGATAGAAGGCGTGAAGCGCCGCGATTACGGACGCTTCTGTGCAATGAGGGAGCGAGCCCCCTCACCCATCTGCTCCGCGACTAGTGCGGCAAGCGCTGGTTGTCCAGAACTCGGCCGACCACCAGTTCACTGAGCATGATCACCTGTTGCAGGATCAGCATCTTTTTGCGCTGTGAAGAGTCAATCGAATCGGCGAGATCTCGGGCCATGTCAGTGGCGGAGGACAAGGTTTCAGTGGCTTCGACGAGCAGGGTTTCGTTATCCACTGTGGGGTCGATGAGGTAGATCTTGCCGGTTTTGCGGGTGGGTATTGAGGTCTTCAGCGCGGAGGGGTTGAGGTAGAAATTGATCGCACGGTCGGTGGCCTCTTTGATGTTTTGAGGTTCGAGCGCGGCGTCGTAGGGGATTGGATCGGTTTCTGGCGGGTTTGGCGTAATTTTGAACATAGATGACACTCGCTTAGCAAAAAATAAGGAGCCATCACTCACGCTACCAAACGAGGTGGTGACCATTGCGCAGGTTGGTAGACCGGTCTAAGCGAGTAAACCCCGGCGCTCCCGAAGGAGCCCCACGCATGGCCACCATAAAAAACCGAGCCCCGAAAAGAGACTGCATATAGCGGCGCATAACGCTTAGAAAACGGGCTACCAAACCCGATCACTGTTTTGCAGTGACAGGGAAACGATACAGCCCGCCTCAAGGCGCGTAAGCCGGCGGATTCTGGCGTACGCGTAGGCAACGGCGCAAGGTGTTGTAGCCGTTATGGCGTAACAGTGCGTGTAAGTTAAACGTGCGTGGGTGATAGCGTTTAAAAGCCCCTCACCCTAGCCCTCTCCCAAAGGGAGAGGGAACTGACCGGCTGTTTGGGGGAGGTACGCCGACGTGGGATACCGAGGTGAACTCAGGTGGGTGACGGCTTGGGTTATTTGACCAGGCGTTTTTCTTTGGAAGGTCTGTAGCCGAAATATGAGCTGTAGCATTTGCTGAAATGACTCGGCGAGACGAAGCCGCATGCGACTAGCACTTCCACTTGTGACAGCTCCGTATGTTGCAGCAAACGTCGCGCTTCGGTGATGCGCAGTTCCAGGTAATAGCGCTGCGGCGTGGTGCCCAGTTGCTCCTTGAACAAGCGCTCCAACTGCCGACGAGAACGGCCGGCATACACCGCCAGTTGCTCCAGCTCCAGCGGCTCTTCCAGATTGGCATCCATCAGCTTCACCACTTCACGCAACGGCGCACTGACGCAGATGTTCTCGTCTGGTTTGATGCGCCGGTAACGCGATTCCTCGAAGGCGAGGATGTCTTCGATCCCTTCGACCAGGGCTTTGCCGTGCAGACTCTTGATCCAGTCCAATGCCATGTGGAAAGCGCCGGACGGACTCGATGCCGTGAGCCGGTCGCGGTCGATCACGTAAGGCTCACTGCTGACGTGGGTGGTTTTGGCGATTTCAGTCAGCGCCGGGCGGTGCTCCGGGTGGATCGCGCAACGGTAGCCATCGAGCAGCCCGGCGCGGCCGAGAAACCACGAACCGTTCCACAACCCGGCGAGGCTGATGCCCCGCTCCGCTGCAACCTGAAGCAAATGAATAAACTCCTCACTCGCCCGCAACTCGGTGCGATACCCGCCACACACCACCAGCAGATCCAGTTGCTGAAGCGCGGCTGAATCCAGACGTGCGTCAGGGCGGATGACCAGCCCCAGATCACTGATGACTTCGCCGTCGCCCAAACCAAACGTGCGCGAGGAAAACAGCCCCGGACGCAGCAGGTTGGTGGTGACAACGGTGTCCAGTGCTTGGGTAAACGCCGGTAGCGAAAAGTGTTCGAGCAGCAGAAAACCGGTGCGGGTCATGCGCGTTTCATCCGCGCTTTGCTCATTCAGATAGCGGAGGTTTTTCCCCTTCATGCCTCCGCTGAATTGGCGTCGTTCGATCAAGTTGTGGTCCATCGGTCATGTTGTTGTGCGCCGATAGTTGGCTTGATCGGTCAAAGAGTCAATCACGCCGGTGAATGGCGAACAGTTTCAGTGGGGGGGTTGTCCGCCAATCCATCTCTGACTCAAACAGCCGAGAAAACCCCGGCGCCTAAACGCCCCTCGAGACGCCCACACAGCAAGTAGTGCTGATAGCCGCTGGAGAACGATCCCTGGGAAATCGCGATCCTGACATCGTCATTCAATCGAAGGTACTGGGCTTCATCAAAGTTTTCTGCGCTGACTTCGCCCGCACGCCCGAGACGCTCGCTGTCCACCGTGAGACCCTGGCTGGCGAAGTGCTCGAAATCGATGATGCGATTCACCGCGTGCCGCTCCAGCACACCCTGATTGGGATGCATCGAGTAGATATGCAGGCCTTTATTGGCGCAGCGGTCGCACATGTCGACACAGTTTTTCTGCGTCGATTTACGCCGCGTCAGTTCTTCAAGCGGCATGTCGAGGTACTTGCCAACCTGATACTCGGTCTGATTGAAGATCGTGCAGCAAAGCACCGTATTGCCATTGCAGTCGATGACCAGCCAGTCATCCTTGAGCGTGCACGCCATCTTGGGAAATTGCTGGATGACGTTGACAAGATCCTCGTACGGCGGCAATGCGAGGCGTTTCAGGGTGTCAATGTCCGTAGCCGTGACAGACGGGTCACGCTCGACAATGGCCAGTGTCTTCTCCAGCGGCATCATCACCGAATACCCGGTTGTGAAGATGAAGCCAAGACGCTCACTGAACGCGCGCATCAGTGATTCTTCTTCGATGTTATCCAGGTAACGGTGATAGTAAACATCCACACGGGTCCTCAGACCCAAGCGCTGTTTGATCTCCTGCAGGGCGATCATGTTTTGTTTTACAACTTCGATATCGCCGCCGACATGGCCCTTTTCGTAGGTCTCCTGGTAAAAACCCGAGAGCGAAATACGGAAGTAACTCGGCTCGGCCATCAGGGCCTTTTCCATATTCTTGGCGAGATTAAGGTTGGTGCTGATACCGCTGCCCATGCCGGCAGCATTAATGATCTCGATAAATTCGCCAATTTTTGGATGAATCAGCGGCTCGGTCCAGTTATAGAGGTAGATCGTGTCGACGCCCTCTGTCTTGGCCTTATCGACAATCTGCTTGAACATGTCGAGCTGCATGGCTTTTTTGAAATTGAGATTTTCCGAGTTGCCCATTGGGCAAGACGGGCAGCTCAGATTGCACGCACCGACGATATCGATGTACATATTCATGCGGGTGAAGCTCCTTGACTTGAAAGCCACGCATCTCATCACTGCAGTCTTTCAAGTCGCCTGATTGTGTTGGTTTTTTGACGGCACTGGCACACCGGCTAGCAATAACTGCACCACAATGCTGCTACGCCATTAACTCAACGACCCAATCGATAAACACGCGCAATTTCAGGCTGACATGCCGGTTCGGCGGATAAGCAATGTAGAGCGGCATCGGCGCGAGTTTCCAGTCTTCGAACAGCGGCACCAGCTCGCCACGCGCTTGATGGGCGGCAGACATGTACTTGGGCAGCCACAGCACGCCCATGCCCGCCAGGCCTGCCGCGAGGTAGGCGTTGCCGTCATCGACTGCCAATACGTGCCGTCCCTTGATTTGCAGGTTTTCGCTGGCGTTGTGCAAGGCATATGGCACCGGTTTGCCGGTGCGTGCCCAGAGAAAACCGACCACGCGATGGTGGCTGTCTTCCAGGTCTCTCGGGTGCGCGGGAATGCCCGCGCGCGCCAGGTATTGCGGTGCGGCAAACACCCCCAACTGCAGATCGGCGACCTTGCGTGCCATCAGCGACAGGTCCATGAGTTCGCCGCCGCGCACCACGCAATCGACGTTCTCATCAATGATGTCGACAATACGGTCGCTGACGCCCATGTCGATCTGGATATCCGGATAACGCGCGTGAAACTCGGGCAGGGCCGGCACCAGAATCAACCGTGCGAGCGGACTCGGGACGTCCACTCGCAGCCGGCCCGAAGGTGATGCCGCCGCGCCGGGCAGGCTGGTTTCGGCATCATCGAGGTCGGCGAGCAAGCGGATCACGCGTTGGTAATACGCCGCGCCATCGGCGGTGACGTTGACCTTGCGCGTGGTGCGATTGAGCAACTTCACCCGCAGGCGCGCCTCCAGTTGCTGAACCAGTTGGGTCACGGTGGTCTTGCTCATGTGCAAGGTTTCCGCCGCTTTGGTGAAACTCCCCGCCTCGACCACCCGGGCGAAGGCCTGCATTGCGTCAAAACGGTCCAAGGTGCGCCCTCGATTGTTTGGATTTCACAAACAGTGAACGCCAAGCTTGCGCGTTTATCGCTGGCCTGCAAATACCTACAGTGGCTCCATCAACTCAAATGAAGGAGACACTTCCATGACTCAGCGCGATGTTGTTTTTCCATCCGCACGCCGCACGCTTTACGAACGCCACCGTTACTCGCCCGCCATTCGCTCCAACGGTTTTCTGTTTGTTTCGGGACAGGTCGGCAGCACCGAGGACGGCACGCCAGAGCCGGACCTGAAAAATCAGGTGCGTCAGGCGTTCACTAACCTCAATGCAATCCTTGCAGAGGCCGGTGCCAGCTTCGATGACGTGGTCGATGTAACCGTATTCATCGTTGACCCCCAGTCGAAATTCGAGACGATCTGGAATGTGGTGCTGACCGAGTTCTGGGGCGAGGCGCCGCATCCGACGGTGACGGCGGTTGGTGTGACGTGGCTGTATGGGTTTGATTTCGAGATCAAGGTGATTGCCAGGTTGCCGTAAATATCCGGACACACCCATTCGTTTGCCATTTCAGAGGTCGTCTGTTTGCATGCTGCCCCACATCAGCATTCAGATCAGGGAGAGGATCGATGAACATTTTGGTGGTGGGTGCCAGTAAAGGCTTGGGCCGAGCTTTTATCGAAGGCTTGGGTAACGCGGGAGACACGCTGATTGGTGTGTCCCGCACGCGTCCCGAAGGTTTGGTGTGCGAGGCAGAGCATCCAGTACGCTGGGTGGAAGCCGATCTGATGAACCCGGCCAAAGCCGCGCACGCCATCGAGCATGCGGTCGTCGACGATGGGCTGGATACGCTGATCTACAACCTCGGTATCTGGGAAGAGTCGGCTTTCGATCCAGCCTATGACTTTCTCGACAGTCCGGACGACGAATTGCAAGCCATCGTCAGTTGCAACATCAGCGCAACAATCCTGCTGATCAAACGCCTGCTTCCGCTTCTGCTGAAAAGCCCCCACCCCAGAATCATCCTCACCGGATCGACTTCAGGCCTGCCGCAAAGCGGGCGTCCGGAAGTCGCCTTCGGCGCCTCCAAATTCGCCCTGCGCGGGATTGCCGATACGCTGCGCGAAGGCTACCGACAGCAGCGTCTGGCGGTGACTTGCCTGAATCTGGGGTATCTCAACACCGAGGATCGGCTGAGCACGCCGCGAGATCTGGCTGCGCAGCGTGGCGAGGGTCAGCTGATTCCAGTTCACGATGTCGTTCAGGTGGTGCGCATGATTCTGAGTCTGTCTTCGGCCAGCTACGTCAAGGAGCTCACCCTGCCGGCAATACTCGACGAACGCTTTTGACCATTCCTGCCCTGATGGCGCTGGCCTTTACGCGTGCGAATACGTATAACCTCGCCGATTCGTCTACCCTCACGTAGCGCCCTGGTTCAGCTCTTCACACTTTTTGACGCTCACGAAACGGAGAATTCCATGCTCAAACGAACACTGGCACTGACCGCCGGCCTGGCCCTGTCCTTTTCTGCATTCATGGCCCAAGCGGCCGACGTTTTGCGCGTCAGCGCGATTCCCGATGAAGCCCCGACCGAGTTGCTGCGCAAGTTCGAACCGCTGGGTGCTTATCTGGAACAACAACTGGGCATGAAAGTGCAGTTCGTCCCGGTGGCGGACTACCCGGCAGTGGTTGAAGCACTCGCGACCGATCGCCTCGACATGGCCTGGCTCGGCGGTTTCACTTTTGTGCAGGCACGTTTGAAAACTGACGCAACGACGCCAGTAATCCCGTTGGTACAACGCGAACAGGATGCACAGTTCACCAGCAAATTCATCACCGCTGACCCGAATGTGCATAGCCTCGCCGACTTGAAGGGCAAGACCTTCGCCTTCGGTTCGGTGTCGTCGACCTCCGGCAGCCTGATGCCGCGTTACTTCATGCTGAAAAACGACAACATCAAGCCTGAGGGCTATTTCAGCCGTGTCGCCTACTCCGGCGCCCACGACGCCACCGTGGCCTGGGTGCAGGCTGGCAAGGTTGACGCCGGTGTGCTGAACGCCAGTGTCTGGCAGAAACTGGTAGACGCCGGCAAGGTCGACACCAACAAAGTGAAAGTCTTCGCCACCACCCCGACCTACTTCGATTACAACTGGACCGTGCGCGGCACCCTCGACCCGGCGCTCGCGGCGAAGATCAAAAAAGCCTTCCTTGATCTGGACCCGGCCAACCCTGAGCAGAAGAAGATTCTTGATCTGCAAGCGGCCAGCCGCTTCATCGACACCAAGCCCGAGAACTACAAGGGCATCGAGGAAGCCGCCCGCGCCGCCGAACTGCTGAAATGACCCTACGCCTCAAACAAGGCAGCCTGCGCCACGCCAATGGAGTCGACGCCCTGCGCGGTGTCGACTTGCAGATTGGCGTTGGTGAACAGGTCGCCATCATTGGCCCGTCCGGGGCCGGTAAGTCGAGTTTGCTCAACCTGCTGGCCACCGCCCTGCGGCCCAGCAGCGGCGAGATTGAAGTGCTCGGCGAACGCGCCTGGCACTTGTCTGCCCGCCAGCGTCAGCGTCTGCGCGCGCGGATCGGCCTGGTGCATCAGGCGCCGCCACTGCCACCGCGTCAGCGTGTAGTGACGGCGGTGCTGGCCGGCAAGCTCGGCCAATGGAGTCTGGGTAAAAGTCTTTTGAACCTGTTGCATCCGCTGGATGTGGCCGGTGCGCGCGCGGCGTTGGCGCGACTGGACCTGGGCGACAAACTGTTCGCCCATTGCCAGCAATTGTCTGGCGGCCAGTTGCAACGCGTCGGTATCGCCCGCGTGTTGTATCAGGCGCCGGAAATCCTCTTGGCCGACGAACCGGTGTCAGCCATGGACCCGGTCATGGCCGGGCACACGCTGTCGATCCTCTCGCGGCATGCTCTCGAACATAACGTAACGCTGGTGGCGAGCCTGCATGCGGTGGATCTGGCGCTGTCGCACTTCCCGCGAATCATCGGTCTGCGCGACGGGCAGATTCTGTTCGACAGCCCTTCTGATCGCGTCACCCCGGAAATGCTCGACGCGCTTTACGCCAATGAAAAACTGCAATCACCGACCATTGCGGTGGCACCTCTGACTGTGCAGATTCCACGATGCTGAAAGCCGATTCACGCGATCCCGCCGCATGGCCGCGTCTGCTGCTGACGTTGCTGGCGATTGCTTTGCTGTGGCCGGGCATTCAGCTCAGCGAGCTGAATCTGGGCGTATTGCTCCCCGACAGCCAGAATGAAATGGGCCGTTTTGTCGCGCAATTCTGGCCACCAGCGCACGACGAAGCGTTTCTGCAGTTACTGTTCAAAGCCACCCTGCAAACTCTGGCCATCGCCACCGCCGGCATGGCTTTGGCGCTGGTGTTGGCGATACCGGCGGGCCTGGTCGCCAGTCGTGCGCTGTCGCTGTCTGCCGCGTCACGCGGTGGCGTGCCGAGCCGACTGGGGCGTCTGTTGCGCTGGCCGGTGCGCGGACTGTTGATTTTCCTGCGCAGCGTGCCGGAAATCGTCTGGGCGCTGCTGTTTGTGCGCGCCGTAGGGTTGGGGCCGGCGGCCGGTGTGCTGGCCATCGCCATCACCTACAGCGGCATGCTCGGCAAAGTCTATGCGGAGATTTTTGAATCGACCGATCAGCGTCCGGCGCACGCACTGTTGCAGGCTGGCAGCGGCCGTCTGGCGGCGTTTGCTTACGGCACGTTGCCCAACGTCGGGTCAGAACTGCTCTCGTACACGGTCTATCGCTGGGAATGCGCGATCCGCGCGTCAGTGGTGATGGGGTTTGTCGGCGCCGGCGGCCTGGGTCAGCAGATCGACCTGTCGATCCGCATGTTCGCCGGCGGTGAAGTCGCCAGTATTCTGCTGTGCTTCCTGGTGCTGGTATTGGCCGCCGACCAACTCAGTCGCCTGCTGCGCTGGAGGCTGACATGAACCGGCTGATCAACTTGCTGCTGATCGCCGGTATTGCGCTGGCGGTCATCGCGTCTTTCGCTTATCTGGGGCTCGATCTGGGTGAGGTGGGCAGCGCCACCAGCCTCAAGCAGATGGGCGCGTATGTGCAGCGTTTTCTCAGCCCGGACTTGAGCGCGGATTACCTGAAAGCCATCTTGCATGGTTCGATGGAAACTCTGGCGATGTCGGCCCTCGGCACCCTGCTCGCCGCCGTGTTCGGCATCGTTCTCGCCCTGCCCGCCGCCGGACGGTTCGGCTGGCCGCTGCAAAGCGCCTCGCGCCTGCTGCTCAATGCCTTGCGGGCGATTCCGGAACTGGTCTGGGCCGCGCTGATGGTGCTCGCCGCCGGCCTCGGCCCGAACGCCGGTACCCTCGCCCTCGCCCTGCACACCACTGGGGTGCTCGGTCGTTTGTTCGCCGAAGCGCTGGAAAATACCCCGCCACAACCGGCCGAAGCCATTCGTTTACAGGGCGGCAATCCGCTCCTCGCCTTTTGCTACGGCACCCTGCCGAACCTTGCGCCGCAACTGCTCGCCTACGTTCTGTACCGCTGGGAAAACAACATCCGCATGGCCAGCGTGCTCGGCTTTGTCGGCGCTGGCGGATTGGGGCAGATGCTCTATGTGAGCCTCAGCCTGTTTCAGGAAGCGCAAGCCAGCACGGTGATTCTGGCGATGCTGGTGCTGGTGTTTGTGGTCGACTGGTTGAGTGCGTGGAGCCGGCAACGCTGGGTCAAAGCGTAGGCCGGCTCACCACTCAGTTCAGCGAAAGGTTGTGTTGCGTGACATTGTCCATATTGAAATGGCTCAAGCGTCCCTGATCATCAAACAGCAGGAAATCGCTACCGACACAACGTACCCGCACACCCTGTCGAGGCCATTGCAGTGTCGCAACGAGGCGGTTGCTGGTCCTGGCGATGAAGTGCCAGCGCATGTCGTGGTCGTTGATCAGGTAACCGATCAGCCGGCAGTGCTCATGCAAATGCACTTCCACCAACTCATCATGGTCTTGCTCGAAGTCACAATCCGGCAGGCTGTAGTTGTTGCAATCAGTCCCACCACCGAACACCAGAACCGAAACCTCGTCGCTTTCACGCTCCACACGCATGAACTCCAATCGCCCGTCAGCGCTGAGCAAGTACTGCTGGTCGATACCCAACGCAGGCACCGGCATTCGCTTCATCAGTCGTCGCTCAGGTAACCGGTAGTGCCACAACTCCAGGCCCGCTTGCGCATCACTCAACCATACAGATTCGTTGCACGCGTCATCCTTCATGCCAATGACCTCTCCGGGCAAATCGCTCACGTGCCACAGGGTTTCGAATCCACGATCGACATCCACCACCCGCAGTTGTCGCCCACGGCCGATGGTCCAGTTCGAACCGTTGAATGTGCGGCTGAACGCACTGAACATCTGCACGCCGAGATCCGTTGCGACGCGCGTGACCAGATCCACTTTGCTGATACGCCATACTTCATTGCGCCGAGCGACAAGCAATGCGACCTGCCGCCCATGGGCCAGAACGATGTATTGCGCAGGCATTGCGAATTGGTAGAGCGTGTTGCCATGCGCATCGACCACCACTGCGCCGGCCTCGCCCAATGCCAGCAAGTAGCGCTGATCGGTTAGCGGCACGGCGTCCCGGATCATTCGGCTGCCCATGTCCGGCGCAGTCCATTGCAGGGGTTCGCTGCCGGTGACCTGCGTGTAGGGTGCAGGTCGTGCGGGCAGTTGCTGCGGCAGGTCGGCCTGCAATAGTTTGTCCTTGCTCATGCTGACCAGTGCCTGCAACTGCAGCAGAGACAAACGCCCCTGCCCGCCCACCTGATCGGCAATAATCGCGTGGACGGTGGCGCTCGCCAACCAGGCCAACTCGGTGGCGTGCGCCTTGTGCTGCAACAGGCTTTCGGCCAGTGCCGCCCGCTCGGCGTAGCGGGCAGGATCATCACGCAATTGCTCGACCTGATCGGCGTACGCGAACAAGGTGTCGGGGAGCAGAATTGCCCGTTTCACCAGCGCTCCAAGTGCCAGGCTGCCACCGGCCATTTCGGCATTCAACAACCATTGCGTGGCGCGCTCGCGCTCTGCCAGCAGCGGCCAGACAACCTCGACGGCTTGCAACCAAAGGCCTTTGCGTGCCAAGGATTCGGCCCACTCCAGACGCAGGCGCTCGGCGTATAACGGCCATTTGTCCTGGAGCAACGCCACAGCATCAGCGAAGGCTTCATCGCGCCGCGCCACCAGCAAGGCGCGTTGCCAGTTACCGGCCAGGCACAGCAGACGCACGATGGTCGCAGCGGGCATGTCCCAGGCCAGCGCGAGGTCGGCGGCCTGTTGTTGGCGGCCGTGTTTTTCCAGATAGTCGAGCGCCTCCTGCTGCACCTTGAGCAGTTCGGCGAGGACGAACACCGCCTCCTCTATCCGGCCTTCACGGTCGAGCCGCTGGAAGGTCTGGCGGTAGATCTGGCGCAGATGCCCCTCGACGTCTTGCTCGAAGACCATCGAGCGGGCGAGCCCCTGGTGCTGGCTGATCGACAGATCCTGACGCCGCTGTGGGGTGCCGAATGACTGCTCACCTCTGTGCTCGCCACCGCCCAGCGGAATCGCATGGCGCAGCGCCTCTTCATAATCGCCGTTCTCGAACATCTCGAACATGCGCTGCATATAGGCTGCCTGACGCCTGCCGTACAGCGCAGACAGCCGCGAGTGCCGGGTCAGGCGCGTCACCCAGCGACGCCACAGCGCTGGTTTATGTTGGTGTGGCCGCGCCCGCGGCGCAATGTCTGTGGCCGAGTGGGTCGGCGCACCCGGCAATGGCAACGGCACCGACGCCACGCGCCGCAACAGATGACGCAACCCGAACAGCAACAGGGTCAACGCGACCCCGGCAATCAGCGTGCCCACCACGACAGCACCGATCTGCACCGACAGCGACGTCGCCGGCGCGGGCGTCACGGCGTTCACCTCGGTGTGCCGGCCCTGAGCGCCCATCCAGAACACCGCCACCAGCAACACCAGCGTCACACTGAGTTTCAGCCACGGCAGAGGCGCGTCATCAGGCACTGTCCAGCCGGCGCTCGCCGGTGATACGGCGGCATCGGGCGATACCTGCGGCGCCTTCTGCTGACGCGCGATCAGCGCTTGCAGAGTCTTTTGCTGCTCGGGGCTGACCGGTTTCAGGTTTTTGCCAAGAATCTCGCGCACATCGCTGGTGACTTCCAACGGCTCGAGCACTGGCGGCGGCAATACGTTGCGACAGTCATAGGTGTCGAGCAACGTCACGCCACTGATATCAATCCACTCACCCGGCGCCAACACGTCGGCATCGCGCAGATGCAGAGCACTGACATGGCTGCCGCGCACCAGCCAGAGATCGGCGGCCGGCAGATCGCGCATTTCCTGCGGGTCGAGTACGGCTGAACACAGCGTCTTGCCCTGACGAATCAACGGCCAGCCGAGCAAGGTCTCGCACTGCACGGTCAGTGGCTGAGCAAAGCGCAGCAGATCACCATCGGCGAAACGGTAAGCGCTGGCAGCGGTCTGCCAATGCTCGATGATCAACCGCTCGCGTTCGTGCTGGGCGAAACGTTCAGCGGCAAACCACAGGCCCTCAATGCGCTGGTGACCGCTCAAGACCGGGCGGCGGATCAACGCCGCGGCGTTTTCAAGCATGGCTGTCGTCCTTGTTTTTCGGCTGTTCATTACAAAACACCTGCAAACGCAGGAGGCGCTGCGGCACCGCGTACACCAGCAGTTCGCGGGCGCTGGTCAGCACAGCCACCAGACCACTCAACGGACAGAAGCTGACCTTGGCAATCACCTCGCTGGTGGTGAACAACGTCTCCATGTCATCGCCGTGCCAGAGGGCGATGGCCTGCTGACCGGGGCTGATCATCAACAGCAAGTAACACTCGTTGTCGTCTTGCAGCAGACCGATACCTTTCCAGCCGCGGGCCAGATCGATGCATTGCGCCGCTGATGGTAAGTCATTGGCCGAGTACACACGCCAGCTCTCACAGTCGTTTTTCATCGTGAGCAATGCACAGCCGCCGAACGCGCTGCGCCCGCGCTGAATGCCGGCAAACAGCACCTGGCTGACGCCTTCGGCAAGGCCCAATCCATACGGTTGCTTCGCCCCGGTGTCCAGACGCACAGGATGGGCGAACAACCGACCGCCTGAACGACATACATAGACCATCGCATCACCGGCCATCTTGGCCATGGCGATCACATCGGTCGCCAGGCGATGGGTCTGGCGGGTTTCCGGGGCGGCGATATTTTTGTCCCTTTTCACGGTCCAGTAGGCCAGATGCCCTTGAGTATCGAGCAGATACAATCGCCTTTCAGAGCGACTATGCAAACCGACCGCCGGGAGGAAGTTGCCCGTGCCCGGCGGCAGCTTCAACTCCTCCGGGCCCGGTTTATCCACCGGATTCAGACCGGGAATACTCCAGAATGTCAGTTGCAAAGGGTCGCTCATGACCGCCCCGATGGCGCCCCCAAAAAACAGCGCCGTCAGCGGCGTACGTCCTGCGCTCCAGAGGTTACGACGAACTTCCAATGGTTTTTTCTGGTATTGCGCCGGTAGCTTGATCACCACCATGCCGGGCTCATCGAGCATTTTCAGCGCGACATGGCTGCCGGAGCTGGAAATCACCGGCTGTAGCGTCAGCGACACCCGCGGCACACAACCTTTGGCCGTCGGCGCAGCCTTGACGATTTCGCCCTCAAACTGCCCTTTGAGCAGTTGCAGGGCCGCACGCTCAGCGGGCATCGGTAATAGCACGCGATGGGTGTCCGTTGCCTGCAAGTGCACAGACAGGCTGCAACCATCAAGACTTCGCGCGATTTGCACGCGATGGCTGCAAGTCTGCCGGTCTGTTGCCGGCAGACGTTGCCCCACCAGCCAGCATTCGCCGACCGGCATTGACGCGCTATGCAGCCAACTGCGCCACGCCTGCCAATGCGCATCGCTCACCGTGGAGAAGGTCCGTGCACCGAGCAATCGTTTGAGCTGCGCCGCCGAATCGACCTCATGCAAGGCTGGCTCCTGCTGCAAAATGCCCCAACGCAGTTCGGCACCCGCCTCTTTCGCGCGACGTGCCAGCAGGATCACCAGCGCCATGTGCACCAAGCGTGCGGCGCCCAGTTGCAACGGCCCGGCATCGAACAGCACGACAATCCGGCGACTGGCTTGCTGCGCGCGATATTGCGGCGCGAGGAACAGATGTTCGCCCACGGCCGCGCGGCGCAGAAACTCGTCGGGCACTTCGTCGGCCAGCAGCCATTCGCTGGTCAGCAGCCGGTCATACGGCCCGCGCCTCTGTAAATCGCCCAAGCCATCGGGCTCGGGCACGCCGCCCTGTTGCACACCGCGCAGCGGGCCCAGTACCGGGTTGAGCCGTCCAAGCAGATCGGCGAAAAGCGGCAGTTGTTCTGGGGCGAACCACTCCAGCCATTCGCGCCACGGTTGCAGAGATTCAGGTAACTGCATCAGCGCCCCGCCCAAAAATCGTCAATTCGCTGCAAATGTTCTGCGCTCACCGGCAATTGCCGATCGAGCGGTACCACCGCCGATGGATCACGCCACAGCAGCAGCGGCGCCCGCGAGAAGCGGTGCGACAACGCGTGCGCCAGCAGGTCGGTCGGTACATCCGGCTCCCAACTGGTGGGTAACCAAAGCCCGGGCGCACGCTCGTCCATCGCCGCATAGGCAACGCCATCGACCCACGGCAGATCCGCCGCCGCGCCGCTCACCAGCAGCACGTCGCGATTGGCGGTGGCATGCAGGCGCGTGGCCTGTTCATCCGGTATCGCCAGCAATCGCGCATGCAGACGCCGGGCGGCTTCGCCCCACGCCACGGCAGCCTGCGGCGCCACTGCCACCGGCCGCGAGCGCCAGCGCCAACTCAGCGCTTTGCCATTCATGCGGCAGTCGTCAGCAAACGGGCGAGTTGGCCGCGAACGTCGTGCAACGTCGCCGGGATGGTCAGGTCGTTGAAGTTGGCGTCGATCTCACGCAGCAGCCCCTCCAGCAAGGCACCGGCCGGCGGTTCAGTGCGCGCCAGATAATCCTCGGCGGTTTCCAGCAGGCGGCTGACCCGCGACATCGGCTGCAGGGTCGCCTCCTCCACCGCGCTGAACAGATGGCGGTTGCTCGACTGGGTGAACATCTCGCGGAGCACCTCGCGGCCGTGCTGCTGGGTTTCCTTGGTTGGCAACACATACAGCAGCGGCCACAGATCGGCGGCACTGGCCTCCACTCGACCACCGAGCAACGCGGCGGCAGCGATCAGGCGCTGGGACTTGACGATGCGTCGATCCGACAACTGAATGCCGGCCTCACGCAAGCGGCGAATGGCTTGGGCCAGCGCCGGGCGCACGGAGCTCAGGTCAACGCTCTTCAGAGCCTGACCCAGAGTGTCGAGCTGGCTCAGACCGAGCAACTGTTGAACCGGGCGTTGCTCGGACTGCCAGCCGCCGGCGAGCATCGCTTCCAGCTGATTGTCCGGCACAGACTCGACAAACAGGTGCAGCAGGAAGCGGTCACCAAACGCCGCCAACGCTTCATCGTCGGGCAAGCCGTTGGAGGCGCCGACGCAGACCCGCAGCGGGCACTGAATCTGCGTATGCCCACGCCGGAAGCGCCGCTCGTTAAGCACGCCAAGGAGCGTGTTGAGAATGGCCGTCGAACCGAGAAACACCTCATCGAGGAAAACGATATCGGCTTCAGGCAGCATGCCGCTGACGTCAGTTTCCACCGTGCCTTCGCGAAGCTTTTTCAGGTCGACCGCGCCGAACAGTTCCGAAGGTTCGGTAAACCGCCCCAGCAGATACTCGAAATAGCGCCCGCCCATCGATTGCGCAACCCGGCGCACGACTGCACTTTTCGCGGTGCCTGGTGGGCCGATGACCAGAATATGCTCCTGTGCCACGGCGGCCAGAACAATCAGTTCGGCCAACTGCTCACGCCCCACAAGACCTTCGGTGGCGACGCGTACGGCCTGACGGATTTGCGCGGCAGCGCTCTGCAATGAAGCACTCATGGGCATCTTCCCTGAAAAATGAATTCTGATTGGGCTGGTCGGCAGGTATCGGCCGCCGGCGAGTGATCTTTAATCGCCACTACGGTCAAGTTCGCGAGTGGATATCTGACAAAAGCTGATTATGCTTCAGGAAACCTTGCAGCGATGCGAGGCGGTCAGACTGTGCAAGTTTCACGCGGGAGCAATGGCGGCATATGCCACAAGGCCAGAGTGCGACAAGCAGTAACGAGGGACTCCGGCCTACAACAATAAGCACGACGGAGAACACTCATGGCCACAATCGACACAGCATCCACCGGCAGTCCACCGCGCAGCGGCGGCATCACCAAGGAGGAGCGCAAGGTTATCTTCGCTTCGTCCCTTGGCACGGTTTTCGAGTGGTACGACTTTTACCTTTATGGCTCTCTGGCAGCGATCATCGCCAAGCACTTCTTCGCTGGCGTTAACGAAACCACCGCGTTTATCTTCGCCCTGCTTGCCTTCGCCGCCGGGTTCGCGGTGCGGCCGTTCGGGGCGATTGTGTTTGGCCGGCTCGGCGACATGATCGGGCGCAAACATACGTTTCTCATCACCATCGTGATCATGGGCGTGTCGACCGCGATAGTCGGTCTGTTGCCCGGCTACGCGACCATCGGCGTCGCCGCGCCGGTCATTCTGATCACCCTGCGCTTGCTGCAAGGCCTGGCGCTCGGCGGCGAGTATGGCGGCGCCGCGACCTACGTGGCCGAACACGCGCCGCGCAACAAGCGCGGCTTCTTCACCTCGTGGATTCAAACCACCGCGACCCTCGGCCTGTTTCTGTCGCTGCTGGTGATCCTCGCCTGCCGCACGACGCTGGGCACTGAAGCCTTCGAAGCGTGGGGCTGGCGGATTCCGTTTCTGTTGTCGATCCTGCTGCTGATCGTCTCGGTGTACATCCGCCTGCAGCTGAGCGAGTCACCGGTGTTCCAGAAAATGAAAGCTGAAGGCAAGGCGTCGAAAGCGCCGCTGACCGAATCCTTCGCGCGCTGGGACAACCTCAAAGTGGTGATCATGTCATTGCTCGGCGGCACGGCCGGGCAAGCGGTGGTCTGGTACACCGGGCAGTTCTACGCGTTGTTCTTCCTGCTGCAGACGCTGAAGATCGACCCGCAAACCGCCAACCTGTTGATCGCCGGTTCGCTGCTGATCGGCACGCCGTTCTTCGTGATTTTCGGCAGCCTTTCCGACCGGATCGGGCGCAAGCCGATCATCATGGTCGGGTGCATGCTGGCGGCGCTGACGTACTTCCCGATCTTCCACGCGCTGACCCAGTACGGTAACCCTGATGTGTTTATCGCCCAGGAGAAGAACCCGGTCAAAGTGATCGCCAACCCGGATCAGTGCTCGTTCCAGTTCGACCCGGTGGGCAAGGCCAAATTCACCAGTTCCTGCGACCTGGCGAAGACCCTGCTGGCAAAACGGGCGATCCCGTATGAGAACGTGATTGCCGAGCCGGGCACCGTCGCACAAGTGCGCATCGGCGATAAAGTCGTCGAGAGTTTCGAAGGCAGCGCCCTGCCGGCCGCCGACTTCAAGACCCGCAACGATGCGTTCACCGCGACCCTCGGCACCGCGCTCAAGGAAGCCGGTTATCCGGAGAAAGCCGACCCGGCGAAAACCAACTACCCAATGGTATTGCTCCTGCTGACCGTGCTGGTGATCTACGTGACCATGGTTTATGGCCCGATTGCCGCGTGGCTGGTCGAGCTGTTCCCGACCCGCATCCGCTATACCTCGATGTCGCTGCCGTATCACATCGGTAACGGCTGGTTTGGTGGCTTCCTGCCGACGGTGGCGTTTGCCATGGTCGCCGCGACCGGGGATATCTACTACGGCTTGTGGTATCCGATCGTGATTGCGGTGATGACAGCGATACTGGGCACGTTCTTCCTGCCGGAAACCAAGGATCGCGACATTCTCAAGGATTGAACCCGATGCGTCGCCCTCCCCGTCAGTGGAGGGCGACGCGCAGGTTTCAACGCAGCAACCAGCGCGCCGTCAGCCTAGCGCTCAACGGCAGCATCCAGTAGACCATGTTGAAAGAGATCAACCCGGCCACCACCACTTTGAACAGCCATGCTGGCCATTGCAGGTTCGCCACCTCCAGCAGCGCCGCCAATCCCCAGGGCATGCTCACCGACAGCGGCAAAACGATCAGCCATGACAATACCCACTGCTTCCAACGGGCCCCCGAAGGGCTGCTCATCGTTGCTGTCGCCGGAGTACCGCGCGCTGATAGATGCGATCCCGCGCCAGTGTCATTGGATCGGCACTGAGGCTGATGCCGTCAAGCAAACGTCCCGGACTGAAGGCCAACTGCTGCTGGGCGCCGAACTGCGCATCGGCCGGCGCCAGTGAGTCGAGGCTGAAAATGCCCAACTCGACCTCCTGATGCTGACGCGACCACGCAACGGAGCCGTCTTCGATAGCATCCTCCGCTGACGCCAATTGCAACACCAGACGCAGCGTCAGCGATCCTTTGGCCAGTTGCTCTGCCATTTCCGACTGCAAGTAATCCGCCGGCTTCGCCGCTGCCTCGGCGTCACTCAATAGCGGCTGCATGAGCAGTGGCTCGATACGGTAACGGCCGATTGTTTCAACGCCCCGATGATTACTGAATACCAGAGCATTGACCGCGAAGTACTCGAGCCCCGCATAACTGCGCGGCGCCGGTTTCGGTGCATCGAGGAAAGCCCGCGCCCGTGGATGACTCGCCAGAAAGCTGTGCAGGGGCAGCGGATCGGGAGGTGTGGCGACATTAGCGGCAATGCCTTGCAGGAAGATCAGAAAATCTTCGGGCGTGGCCACCGGAAAGCCGTCGAACGAGTGCGTCACGATATCGGTGACCTCGCCGCCGGCCAGGGTAAACCGAACTGCCAGACCACGCGGGCTGGCCAGCGGATCTCCGTCAGCGGTGGCGGGTACGCCACTGAAGTTGGAGAACCGCAGTACCACCGGCACCGTTTGCCCCTGCAAATGCGCAGCCCGGCTGAGGGTGCTGGCGTTCGGCGAAGCCTTGAATGTACCGTTTACCAACAGGCCTTTGGCATGGGTCGCACGAAACCCCGGATGACGGCCGAAGGTGGCATTGAGCGCATCGAGCAAAGCGTCGTACAACGGCTCTGGGGCCATCGTGTCATTCCTTGTGTCGTTGGCAGACAAGGCTGAGGAAGATGCCAGCGTCCCGGCCAGCACGGCGCCGATCAGCAAGCGTTGCAAGCACACGGCATTCATGCCTGACGCAGACCGGGATTGAGTGCGATGTGTTTGTACTCGATGAAATCATCCATGGCCGCCACACCGTTAAGCCTGCCCTGCCCCGATTGCTTACAGCCACCCTCTTCGAATTCGTCGAACACCATGGCCCAATCGTTGATCCAGACGGTACCGACCTCCAACTCGTGGGCAACGCGTAACGAGCGATCGACATCACGGGTCCAGACGCTGGCCGCCAGACCGAACTCGCTGTTATTGGCCAACTCGATTGCCTCGGCTTCGCTGTCGAATACCTGCAAGGTCAGCACCGGCCCGAAGGTCTCTTGCTGGACAATAGCCATGTTTGGATCACTGACACGCAAGAATGTCGGTCGATAAAACGCGCCTTTAGCCAGTGGCCCTTCCACGACCGGCCCACCGCGCACAATCACTTGCGCTCCATCGACAATTGCCTGCTCGACCACTTGATTGACCCGTTGCACATTGGCTTTGTCGATCAACGGCCCCATTTCACTGGCCGGATTTGCTGCGGGCCCCACGCGCACGGCCTCAAGAACGGCCGCCAGACGATCAGTCAGTGCCTTGGCAATATCGCGCTGCACCAGCAGTCGCGAACCGGTCATGCAGAACTGGCCGGCGAACACCGTCAAAGCTTTGAGCAGCACCGGAACGGCCGCCTCGAGATCGGCATCGTTGAACACCAGCATCGGCGTTTTACCGCCCAGTTCCAGACCAAAACGCTTGAGGTGTTGCGCCCCTGCCGCCGAGATCGCCCGGCCAGTGCCGGTACTGCCGGTAAAACTGATCACCGGCACCTTTGGCGACTCGACCAGATGTATAGACCCCGCCGCGCCCGCTTCGCTGAATAGATTGATCACACCGCGCGGCAGTGACCGCGCCTCGCTCATGATGCGTGCGACCAATGCATTGGTCTGGGCGGTCTGCCCCGGCATTTTGATCACAGTTGTACAACCGGCGGCCAACGCCGGTGCCAGCGAACGAATCATCAACACCACCGGTGAATTCCACGGCACGATGATGCCTGCCACACCGACAGCCTGGCGCAATACAAGGGAAATCCGCCCCGGTGTCGGCTCCGCTGCGCGCCCATACTCGGTACGCGCCAACGCCGCGTAATAACGCAACTTGGACGGCACCATGCGCACTTCAAATTCCGCTTGCGGACGGATCTTGCCGTTTTCCAGCGCCAGTGTGTCAATCAACGCTTCGGCGTTACGTTCGAAGGCCTCCGCCAGCTCCAGCAGCACCGTGCCACGCAGGGCGCGATCGTCTTTCCAAGAGGACTGCGCAAACGAACGCAGGGCAGCTTCAATGCCCCGTTGCGCGGTATCCGCGCTCCCCTCGGCATAACAACCAATCTGCTCATACGTCGCGGGGTCAATCGAGTCTTTGTAAATACCGGAATCGTGCCATTGGCCATCGATCCAATTCAAAACGGGAGTGTTGTTCATAGCAGTATCGTCCTGACAATTAGGCGTAAAGCGCGGCGATTTTTTCCGCAAAAGCAATCACAGTGATGTTGGTGGCTACCGACGGCACATCGGGGAAGATCGACGCATCGACCACGCGCAGCCCGTGCAGACCAAGGACCCGGGCCTGCAAATCCACCACGGCATGCTTGTCACCGGGCACACCCATCGGAGCGGTTGAAGTTGGATGGTGATAGGTGTCCAGGCTCGCCCGGACGCTGGCCAACAGCGCTTCGTCCGACGCAACCCCCGCCCCCGGATTGAGTTCGCTGTGAATCAGGGCGTTCAACGGTGTTGTGCCACCGATCCTGCGGGCCAGGCGAATGCCGTCGAGCAGGCGCTGACGGTCCTCGGGTTCGGCGAGAAAATTCAGATCGATGATCGGCGCTGTAAGCGGATCGCGACTGGCCAGAGTGAGCGTGCCTCGGGACCGTGGCCGCGTGAGCGCAACCGCCAGCACGAAGCCGATGTTGGTCGGGCTCTGTTCGTGGGGAAACAGGTGCGTCGCAGTGATGTGCAGGTCCAGATCGCCGGACTCCGCGCTGCGGCTGTGGGACCAGAGTTTGGCGCCGATGGCCGGGGATTGACGGCCAATCAAGCGTGGATTGGCCGCGTAGGCGTTGTAGTAAAACGGATGATCCTGCAGTTGTTGGCCGACTGGCAGCGTTGCCACCACGGGAATCTGCAATGCCCGCAGATCGGCATCCGGACCAACGCCGGAACGCAGCAGAATCGCCGCACTGCCATAGCTGCCCGCGCTAAGAATGACCTCAGCGGCGCGCAGTTGCGTGCCGTCGCTCAATTGCACTCCGATCGCGCGTTGACCGTCGAACAAGACCTTATCCACCAGGCTGTCAGGGCGGATGTGTAAGTTGCCACGAGTGCGCACCTCATCGTTGAGGTAGGCCATACCGGTGTTGATGCGCACACCGTCGACGACGTTCATCGGGTACGGACCAACCCCGTTGGCATCGGCGCCATCAAAGTCGTCGATGATTTTATAGCCGTAGGAGAAAGTCGCCTGAATAAATGCCCGCTGCATTGGCGTGACATCCAGATGGCTCAGTTGCTGTACCGGAAGCGGCCCGGCATGCCCGTGCAAAGCACTGTCACCACGGCTGTGGCTTTCCAGTTTCCTGAAAAACGGCAGCAGGTCTTCATAGCCCCAGCCCGGCAGATTCCAGCGCGCGAAATCACTGGGCCGTGCCCGGATCGCCACGGCACCATTGATCGCAGAGCTGCCGCCCAACACTTTGCCGCGCACGGCGCCAATCGGATGCTCGATGTAGCCCGCCCGGGTTTTGTAACCCCACTCGAACTGCGGGTTGCCATTGGCACCGACAATGTCGCTGTTGGCGACAATGTCTGGATAGTCGTTCACGGCAAAACTGTTGCCTGCTTCCAGCAGCACGACCTGGCGCTGGCTGTTCTCGCTCAGACGCCGCGCCAACACTGCACCAGCCGAACCGCCACCGACGATCAGTACGTCGACGGTATCAAGGGTGTTCTTCATGCATTTCTTCCCTGTCAGACGCAGGAGTGGCGTCTGTTGGGAACAAGCATATGGAAGGACTCACACGCTCATAAGCAGGCAAAAACCGAATCGGGGTTTCGTTAATTCCGAACGACTCACTGCCTTTGGCGAGCATGCTCGGCAAGCTGCTTTTCCCACGCGGGTGGACTGCCGATCTGCTCACTGAGAAAGCTGATCAGCGCCTGCAGTTTCGGTGAAGCGCGCAGGGATTGCCGATACACCGCCGAGATATTTCCGCCGCGCGGTGCATACGCTGGCAACACCTCTTGCAGTTCGCCAGCGACCATCGGCTGCGCGGCAAGAAACGTCGGCAGAATCGCCAGGCCCATGCCGGCCTTGGCCGCTTCCATGAGTTGATGGGCATTGTTGGTGCGCAGGCGACAGCGCACGCGAAACGACTCCAGCGTGTTGTTCACCGGCAGCGTCCACATGCCATGGGGCTCGCGATTGACATAGAGCATGGCGAAATGGCGGGACAGTTCCTGCGGCGTCTGTGGTGTACCGTGAGCAGCGAGATAGTCGGGGCTGGCGCAAATGACGTGGCGGTTGGCGGTGATGTTTTTCGCCACCAATGAAGAATCAGGCAGCTCACCAATACGGATTGCGGCGTCGTAGCGCTCTTCGTGCAGATTGACATACCGATCGTCGAATTCGACATCCAGTTGCAATTGCGGGTAACGCACCGCGAATGACGACAGGATCGGCGTCAGATAGCGAATGCTGAACGCCATCGGTGCAGCCAGCCGCAGGTTGCCACGCAAGCTCGACTGGGAGGCTTGTACAGCGTCTTCGGCATTTTCGACTTCAGCCAGAATGCGCACGCAGTAGCGATAAAACACCTCGCCCGAATCAGTCAGGCGCGCCTGCCGTCCGCGTTCCAACAGAATACTGCCCAAGCGTTTTTCCAGGTTTTGCAGACGTTGGCTGACCATCGATTTAGCCATCCCTAAACGGCGTGCGGCTTCGGAAATACTTCCGGTGTCGACCACCATGACGAAAGCATGCATCTCACAGAGTTTGTTCACGTAGTTAATCCAAAGAAATCGCACAGGCCTGCGCAACCGGCGCGCAGATCTCGGGGGTGGTTCAGGCTATTACAAAGCGTGGTTTGAGAGTGTCAGCCAACTTGGCCATCATGCTGACGATCGGCTTGAAATTGATCAGCGGGGCCACGCCAGCCTGGACATTCAACGTCGGCAATCTAAAACCCCGCTGACCCATCGCGGTAGTCGCAAAAACGGACTGGTGTTTCCCATACAAGGGACGATCCGCCTTGTATAGTTAGCGCCTTCTGACTGAATGGATTACGACCGTGCTGGATCTCAATGACCTTCAGTACTTCGTCATGGTGGTGGATCATGGCGGTTTCGCGCAGACCGCCCGCGCCTTGGGCATTCCCAAGTCCAATCTGAGCCGACGCATCGCCCAGCTCGAAGAGCGCCTCGGTGTGCGCCTGATCATCCGCAACACCCGCCACTTCACAGTCACGGAGCTGGGGCAAACCTATTACGAGCGTTGCCGTGCGATGCTCAAGGAAGCCGAAGCCGCAGAGGCCGCGATCGCCCTGACTCACGCCGAGCCGGGCGGCGTGCTGCGCGTTACCTGTCCATCCGTACTGCTGGAAGAGTGCGTGGGCGCAATCATCACGCGTTTCATGGCTATCCACCCGCGCATGGAGGTGCATCTGGAGGCGACTGATCGTCAGGTCGATGTGGTCGCCGAGGGTGTCGATCTGGCGTTACGGGTACGCCCGCCGCCCCTGCAGGACTCCGAGTTGGTCAGCCGCGTCATGTCCCAGCGGCCACAGTGTCTGGTTGCGAGCCCCGGACTGCTGAGTCGTCTGGGCACGCCGAGCGCACCAGAAGATCTGGCCCGGTTCCCCAGTGTTCATCATGGCAGTCCGCAACGCGATTACAGCTGGACTCTGTTTCATCAGGACGGTTCGGAATTCACCCTCCAGCATCGCCCGAACCTGATTACCAAAGGCCTGCCGATGCTGCGCTGCGCGGCGATCGACAGCGTTGGCGTTGCGCAGATGCCAATGTCGTTGGTACACGACTTCATTGAGCGAGGGGAACTGATCGTGGTCCTGCCTGACTGGGCGCCGAGAACTGAAATGATTCATGCAGTGTTTGCGACCCGGCACGGGATGCTGCCGTCTTCGCGCTTGCTGATTGATTTCATGCTGGAGCAATTCAGATTGCTCGATGATCCGCTGCGCGGCATGCGCAAGCCGCCATTGGTTTGATGCCCCGCAAAAATATCGAACGCCCACCGCAACGGCACCTCCAATGTTTACATCACTGGAGGTCAGCACCATGAATAGCGATGACAGCAAAATCCAGAACGCCCCGCCCACCGACACCTCCGGCAAACCGGTGAATGTGGTCAAGCGCGATCTTGAAGACAGGGACGATGACACCGAAGCCGTTGATGAGGTCATCACGCCTTCGTCTAACCGCGTAAAGGAGCAGGACGCCGAGACGCTGCAACGCAAGATCGATGAGATCGAACGAAAAGTGGCCGATGGCAACTAGGCCGCGTTGGGAGCGGATGGAGTTCATCCGCTCCCGCAGCGCATTGAGCTCACGCCGGTTGGAACGTCGATTCGAGCAGATGACCGCCGATGAACTGACCGTTCTGCACCTGAAGCAGTACCTGACGATCGGATTGATCGAACAGTGAGCGGTGCAGTTGCCTGGCGTTGATCGGGCCATTTTTCAGATCATTGTCGAGCGCCGCCAGTTGCGATTTGAAGCGTTGCAAGTTGTCGGCACTGCCACTGAAAAACAGCGTGTTGCTTAACTCCATCTGGGCACTGTAAATCTGCTGGTTCGCCGCAGCGGTCACGGTCAGGCGCTGCAGATTGTCCAGCACTTTCGCCGCTTCGGTGCGGTAGCGTGCCAATGGTTTTTCCATGTGCAGCAAGGCGTAAGCGACCACGCGCAACTGCGTGACTTGCAGATAGCTTTGAACCCAAATGTCCATCCGCGACAGACTTTCAAGCAAAGCCACCCGGGAGGAGTCGGCGTTGAACAGCTTGCCTGTTTCGACGGCCTTCGCCTTGTCCACCTCTTTGTTCATCTCCCGCTCGAAATACGTCTCCAAGGCCACCAGGTCGACCTGGCGGTTTTCCAGTTGCATCAGCGCAGCCGCATCAATGCCTTCCTGTGGATAGTGATCAAGCAGGCTTTGCACGTAACCCACCAGCCCGGTCAAATCATCACGGCGCAGGTTGATCAGGTCTTCTTGCACTTCATCCAGCTGGCGCTTGATGGCGGAAAGTTTCTCATTGATATCGTGCAGGTGTTTCTGCCCGACCGCCGACGAGACGGCATTCCATAGCGCACCACTGAGCATAATGTTTTGCAGGTTGTCGGGGCTGAACAAGTGCGCATTTTCCTTGATACGCCCGCTTTCGGTGACGAAGGCACGCACCGCACCTTCTTGATCCTTGGCTTTGGTCAACGTCTCAAATGGCAGACTGCACACAACGTAGTTGCCGTTTTGCAACTCGGCCAGCGCCGCCAGGCCCGGGACATTGGACAGCAATGGGTTGAGTGCGCTGAGTTGCCCGGCGGGAATGGCACTGCCGGTGATGACCGGCGCGCGGTCGAACACACTGATCTTCATTAACGTACCGCCCGCCTCATCGGCCAGCACCATGTCCTGCAGCGCCGCGCCCTGCCCGGCCAGCGTTGCAGGATTGGCCAGTTTTGGCGCAACGGGCGCTTGTGCATCCGCTTCCTGACGCAAACGGATCCAGCCCATCTGCGCCACGAACGGCACGGTGACCCGATACGCCTCTGCCGCCGCGCTTTGCGCCCCGATGCCTGCCGTGACCAACAATCCCAGCGGGTTCAAACGCAGGCCGGTGGAAACAGCGGTGAACAACGCTGCACTACCGCCAGCCGACAAGCCCATGATCGTACCGCTCGCACCAAGTCCCAAGGCCGATGCCAGCGAGAACGTACCGGACAAGACTTTGATGTGCGTGCTGCGTTCGTGCCGTTGCGCAGCAGGCATTTCACGCCATTCGGCACCAAACAGGGCCAGCGCAATTTCCCGCTCCTTCTGCGCCAGTGGCTTGTCCGCAGGGCTCTTGCCGTTCAGCTTCTTGTACACGTCGTCAACGATTTCGCTGTAGGCCACCGCAGTACGGCCGAGTGCGCGGCGCGCGAGGTTCATTGCCGAATTGCCGCCGAACTGCTGCAATTCATGGCCCAGCAGTGCAAGCAGTGGTGCGGAGTATCGATCGGCACGGGGATCATGTTTGGCCAGAATCAACTGTTTCTTGCACTCGGCGTCCAGACCCGCCCGGCCTCGGCCGAAATCGCTGATCACGTCCACCAATACATCGATTTCCTCGGCGCTGGCAGCCTGCATCTGCGCCAGTAACGTCTCATCGCACACCCATTGTTCCTTCAACATTGCCTCTCCTGCACTAAACAATCGGCTCGAATACCGGTAAATCATCGCTCAGAGCGAGCGCGCCATCAAAAAGATATCACAGTAGATATTGCAGAAAGGGTCTGACAGACCAAAGTCTTAACGTGCAGCACATCGCGCAGCCGCAATCAGGTAATCGTGAATACGTTGGCCGTTTCGTCCTGCGACGCACCTTTGGCACACTGCCTATGAGCGGAGAAACTGTTGACTCATTCTGTCGTCAGCGTCGCCAGCGCCAGGGCATTGCCCAGTGCTGCGCCGCTGGCGGTGTTGTCGAAAATACACCAGGTCGTGGCACCTGCAGCGGTCGCTGACAGCAAGGCGTGTGCGAGGTGTTGCAGATAAGGTGAATCGTAGGCGCTGTGGTAAATGCGCGGTGAGCCGTGCAGGCGCCAATACTGTGTTCCCGCCCAGCCACCTGGCGAAATATCACGGCTGATGCGCGAAGGATCGACTGCTGCTTGGGCGATCCGGTGAGTCATTAATATAGGCTCGGCGCTGACCCACGATTCATGCCTTGGCTCAAGCACCACCGCGCCGGAGAAGCGCTCGCGCAATGTCGTGAAAAAGGTTTCGGCGCTGGCGGCGTCAAACGCCAGCGAAGGTGGTAACTGCACCAGCAAGCAGCCCAAGCGTTCGCCCAGACCGCCGCATTCAGCCAGAAACCTGTCCAGCGCCGCCTCGCAACCTGCCAGGCGTAATTCATGGGTGATGTATTTGGGCATTTTCACCGAAAAACGGAAGGCCTCCGGTACGCCATCGGCCCAACGCTCATAGGTTTGCCGGCGATGCGGGCGGTAGAACGAGCTGTTGATTTCCACGCCGTTGAGTCGCGCGGCGTAGCGCTGCAAATGCGTGCCCTCTACCGGAAATACCGGCCAGTGCTCGCGTCCCAGACTCCAGCCTGCACAGCCGATGAAAATCAAAAGTACACCTGCGGGTTTCTCCTGCCTGATCGTTCCTACGCTCTGCGTGGGAATGCCTCAAGGGACGCTCCGTGTCCAGTGACGCGGAGCGTCACGGGCTGCATTACCACGCAGAGCGTGGGAACGATCAAACCTGTGCGTTTACCGATTATTTTTTGCCGGGCAGCACCGCGCCGAGCACCTGTTTGGCGGTTTGCACGATCACCCCGGCTTCATCCGGATCGCCCTTGAGCAACGTCGTGGCGAATTTCTTCGCCTGCTCAAGCTTGATGTGCGGCGGCAAGGGCGGCACGTTCGGGTCGGTCTTGAACTCGATCACCACCGGCACTTCCGAGGCCAATGCCTTTTCCCACGCAGCGGCGACGTCTTCTTCGCGATCGACAAAGATGCCTTTCAGGCCAATGGAAATGGCGAACAAGTGGTAAGGCACGTCCGGGATACTTTGCGACGCTTCGAACTTCGGATCGCCCTCCATCACCCGCTGCTCCCACGTGACCTGATTAAGATCCTCGTTGTTGAACACCGCGCAGATCCATTTCGGACTCGCCCATTGCCGCCAATATTTGGCGACGGTGATCAGTTCGGCCATGTTGTTCATCTGCATTGCTCCATCGCCCACCAGCGCAATCACTGAACGCTCGGGATAAGCAAACTTGGCGGCAATCGCGTAAGGCACTGCGGCGCCCATGGACGCCAGGCCACCGGACAACGAGCACTGCATGCCACAGCGGATTTTCAGGTCACGGGCGAACCAGTTGGCGCAGGAGCCAGAGTCGCTGGTGATGATGGCCTCATCGGGCAAGCGTGGCGACAGCTCATAGACCACCCGTTGCGGGTTGACCGGGTCGGCTTTGGCCATGGCGCGTCTTTCGAGGGTTTTCTCCCAACTGCTGCGCCAACCTTCGATTTTCTTGCGCCACTTGTTGGAGGTTTTCTGTTCGAGCAGTGGCAATAACGCGGCGAGGGTTTCCGCCGAGTCGCCGACCAGATTGACCTCCATCGGATAACGCAGGCTGAGCATGTCCGGCTGCAAATCGATCTGCACGCCGCGCGCCTGGCCTTCTTTGGGCAGAAACTCCGAATACGGAAAACCCGAACCGATCATCAGTAAAGTGTCGCATTCGCTCATCAGTTTGTAGCTCGGTTCGGTGCCGAGCAGGCCGATGCTACCGGTGACCCAAGGCAGATCATCGGGCAGCGCGGCTTTGCCCAATAATGCCTTGGCGACGCCGGCACCGAGTTTCTCCGCCACGGCGATGACTTGATCCGTCGCCTGCAATGCCCCGGCGCCAACCAGAATGGCGACCTTCTCGCCCGCATTCAAAACATCGGCGGCACGCTGCAGATCCTCGTCATAAGGCAGCACTTTGGGTTTCGTGTAACCCACCCCGGAATGCGCGGTGCCATGGGCGCGAGCCGGTGCTTCATACTTCAGTTCCTGCAAATCGTTGGGCAGAATCAGCGCGGTCACCCGGCGTTCTCCCACGGCCGTGCGCACGGCCCGATCGAGCAAATGCCGCACCTGCGAAGGCGCCGAGGCCTGCTGCACAAATGCCCCGGCGACATCCTTGAACATCGACACCAGATCAAGCTCTTGCTGATAGTGACTGCCCAGTGCCGTGCGTGCCTGCTGACCGACGATGGCGAGCACCGGCATGTGGTCCATGCGCGCGTCATAGAGGCCGGTGATCAGGTGCGAGGCGCCGGGGCCGGAAGTGGCGATGCACACACCCAGCTCGCCGGTGAACTTGGCGTGTGCCGAGGCCATGAACGCGGCCATTTCTTCATGCCGCGCCTGAACGAATTCGATTTTGCCCTTGGCCCGACTCAGCGCGCCGAACACGCCGTTGATCCCGTCGCCCGGATAACCAAAAATTCGCGTAACGCCCCATTCACTGAGCCGCTCAACCAGAAAATCTCCCACTGTCATCGTCATCTCGATCCTCGTCTTTCTCCGCTGCATGGAGCTGCCCCGGCAGAACATCCGCCGAGAGGTCTAAGGGTCTGGACAGTTGGGTTGTTGGCGAAGTTTCGATTCGTTTCCTCAGGCCAATCCTTGTTTGTTTTTCTGAGTCCCCCACAAGACCTGTCGATCGGTGGTGAGGCCATTCGCGAGCAGGCTCGCTCCCGCAGGGAATTGAGTTGCAAATGTGGGAGCGAGCCTGCTCGCGAAGGCGCCAGAACAGTCACTGCTGAGGCGGGGCCTTTCAACGATGCGGATGCACCGTGAACGCCACCAGTTTGATCACGATCGGCCGCACGACCAGGATGCACAGGAACGCCACCGGCATCGCCAACTTATAGGCGTGCAAGGCATTACTCAGGTAGTTGTTATCAATGCCCGAATTGGCAGCGGTGATCACCAACGACATCAGGAATGCCATGATCGTCGCCATGTACAACGCAAACACATACGGCGTGGCGCGCGGCGACAGCTTGCGTCGGCTAAGGATCAGTGCTTCGGAGCTTGTTGGTTGATTCATAAGGCGTTTCCATCCATTGACAGGGAGACCGCACGTTAGCAAAGCCGGTCTGCCGCAACTAGACGCTCAGCCGCAGGTACTTTATAAAGCAGAACTTACGAATCAACCCACGACGGGACGATGAATGAATCTGTTAGCGGCGATTGCCAGTTTTATCAAAGTGGTCGAAGCCGGCTCGATTGTCGGCGCCGCCAAGACCCTCGGCGTCAGTGCGGCAGCGGTCAGCCAAACGCTCAATCGGCTAGAAGCACACCTCGGTGTACGGCTGTTGCAACGCACCACGCGCAGCATGGCACTGACCGAAAACGGCGCGGTGTACTACGAGAAAGTCCGCCGGATTGCGGCGGATCTGGAATCGGCGCAAAGCTTGATCAGCAGCGATGAAACCGAGTTGCAGGGCCGGCTGAGCATCGCCTCGACATCTGCTTTTGGCCGCCATGTGCTGGCGTCGCTGATTGCCGGCTTCACCGCACAGCACCCGCGCCTGCTCATCGAACTGTCGACCACCAATGGCAAGATCAACCACATTCAGGACGGTATCGACCTGAGCCTGCGGATCAAGCCGCAACTGGAGGACGGCATCGTCGCGCGCAAGATCGTTTCGCTGCCCTTCATCATGTGCGCCGCGCCGGCCTATCTTCAGCGCGCCGGGTGGCCGCAATCGCCGGATGATTTGCAAAACCATGCCTGCCTGGCCTTTCGTTATCCACTGGACGGGCGTTTTCTGCGCTGGAGCTTTATCCGCGACGGGCAGCGTTTCGACGCCAATATCAACGCCACCGCCATCAGTGATGACATTGATGCACTGGCGCAAATGGCGGTTCACGGCGCCGGGGTCACCCGGCTGGCGGAGTTTGTCGCAGCGCCTTATCTGGCGAGCGGGCAATTGGTGCCGCTGTTTGAACACAGCGACGCCACCCACTCCGTTGTCGAGCCGATGGACATCTACGCCTGCGTGCAGGAACGTGCGGCGATGACGCCGAAGGTCAAAGCCTTTCTGGATTATTTGACAGCGCATCTAGCCACGCGCTGGCCGATGGAAAATGTTTAAGATTCTGGGTTCAAAGAGGCTCGCTGAAGCGCGCGAAATCGGGCAAAGTCCACCTCGCCCAATCGGCCCATCACGGAAGATAACAACAATGAAAAAAACGCTCACTGCCCTGCTACTGATCTGCTTGAGCAGCCACGCCTTCGCTGACGCCCAACCCGTTGGTTTCCAGTACGCCACGCTGGCGGATCCGCGCAATGAGCGCCCGGTAGAAATGGTCGTCTGGTACCCGAGTGCGACCACCGCTGCGACGCCACAATTGTTCGGCGACAACCCGGTCTTCGTCGGTGCGCCTGCGGTGCTCGACGCCCCGGCCGCCAAGGGCGAGCATCCATTGGTAGTGCTGTCCCACGGCAATGGCGGTAGCTGGATCAACCAGACATGGCTGGCCAGTGCACTGGCCCATCAAGGTTACATCGTCGCGGCGGTCAACCACCCCGGCACCACCAGTCGCGACCGCAGCCCGCAAGCAGCGGCGCAGCTGTGGCAACGCCCCGTTGACCTCAGCCGCGCCATCGATGCCGTGACGGCTCAGCCAGAAAAATTCGGCGCAGTGACCAAGGATCGAATTGCTGTTGTGGGCCATTCTCTCGGCGGCTGGACAGTGCTCGAAACCGGCGGCGCGCGCTTCGACCCCGAACGATTTGCCGAAGACTGCAAGGTCCACACGCAACTCGCCAGTTGCACCGCCTACCAACAAATGAACACTGCAAACACTGCGCAAGCGAAAGCTCAATTGGCCGCCGACTGGCGTGACAAGCGCGTCACTGCCGTGGTTTCACTGGATCTGGGCCTGTCGCGCGGGATGACCGACGCCAGCCTCGCGGCCTACCCCGTGCCGATCCTGGTGATCGCTGCCGGCGTGCCGTCGAAAGAACTGCCCGCTGAACTGGAGTCCGTCGACCTCGCCAAACGTCTGCCAAAAACCTCATCGCATTTCGTCGAGATCAGCGACGCCAGTCACTTCAGTTTCATGGCAATCTGCAAACCTGGCGCCGTGGCCATGCTCGACGAGGATGTACCGGGCGACAGCATCATCTGCACCGATGGCGACGGTGGTCGTCCGCGTGCGGTCATTCAGCAACAGGTGATTTCCCTGATCAGCGGGTTTCTGGCGCCGTCACCTGCCCCCTTGAAACAAGCCATTACCTACAAGGATTCGCAATAACAATGCTCACGCCCTCCCCTCAGACCTTCCGGGGCAGTTGCCTGTGCGGAGCGGTGAAATACCAGATCCGTTCGCGGCCCAAGGCGCTTTCGCATTGCCATTGCAGCCAGTGCCGCAAAAGCCACGGCGCGGCGTTTGCCAGCTATGGCAGCGTGCAGCGCCAGAACCTGGAATTGCTGGAAGGTGCTGACCAGCTGAAGTCGTATCAATCGTCTGAATCGGTACAACGCCAGTTCTGCACGCACTGCGGCTCGTCGCTGTTCTGGGCAAGCAATCAAGGGGAATTCAACGACTGGATCTCGGTTGCGCTGGGCACACTCGACACGACGTTCACCACGGAAAAACAGCAACACGTGGAAGTAACATCGAAGGCGCCGTGGTTTGAAATCAAGGATCAATGGCCGCAGCGCTGAGGCTGAAAGATTCATTTATCAGACGTTGCTTCACCCGTTGGAGATCAGATGAAACGCTCAAAAATTGCGGCGTTGGCTGCGCTGGTAATGGCCGCAATAACTGTCATTTCACTGCAGATGTTTCTGTACGACGCCGAGATAACCATGGCTCAGGCATCCATGGGCAGCGTGCCTGTCCAATTGGTCGCACAAATCCTGATCACCATCGCCACTCATCTGTTCGTCGTCCTGATGGTGCCAACGC
The DNA here is from genome assembly GCF_054790525.1 of Pseudomonas sp. Mb7. Taxonomy (NCBI): domain Bacteria; kingdom Pseudomonadati; phylum Pseudomonadota; class Gammaproteobacteria; order Pseudomonadales; family Pseudomonadaceae; genus Pseudomonas; species Pseudomonas sp. Mb7. The sequence continues at coordinate 2,200,016 of NZ_CP186501.1, read as the reverse complement.
TCTTGATCGCCTACAGGAAGTACCTCGCCGGCTATGCGGTGCTTGCCCTGTCCCTCGCGGCCTACGCCCAGATGACCACAGGGCTGGGCGTGATCGGGCCGATGATCGCGGTCATCGCCGTCTCGATCCTGGGTTTTTATGGCTTCAGAAAAGCCAGCGAATGGGTTCGCTACCTGCGCGCGAAATGACTGATGCGACCGATCAATCGCGCTCTGGTACAGGAAGCGGGTTCTGTGGTGTCCTGTCTATGATCAGCGAGGTATTTTTTCCACTTGCCAAGATGAGGCCCCTTAGATGAGCAAAGCGCCGTACGTTCCGCCCCAGGTCTGGAAAAACGAAGCCCCGTCCGGTGGCCAGTTCGCCAGCATCAATCGGCCGATTGCTGGCCCTACCCATGACAAAACGCTGCCAGTCGGCAAGCATCCATTGCAGCTGTACTCGCTGGCCACGCCCAACGGCGTCAAAGTGACGATTCTGCTGGAAGAGCTGCTGGCGTTGGGGCACAGCGCTGCCGAGTACGATGCGTGGCTGATCCGCATTGGCGAGGGCGATCAGTTCTCCAGCGGGTTTGTCGAGATCAACCCCAATTCGAAAATCCCGGCGCTGCTCGATCGCAGTGTCGAGCCGCCCATTCGCGTATTCGAATCGGGTTCGATCCTGCTGTACCTGGCGGAAAAATTCGGCGCATTCCTGCCGAAGGATCCGGCGGGCCGTACCGAAACCTTGAACTGGCTGTTCTGGCAAATGGGCTCGGCGCCCTACTTGGGCGGCGGTTTCGGGCACTTCTATGCCTATGCGCCGGAGAAGATGGAGTACCCGATCAACCGCTTCACCATGGAAGCCAAGCGGCAACTGGACGTGCTCGACCGGCGTCTGGCCGAAAGCGCCTATCTGGCCGGCGACAGCTACACCATCGCTGACATCGCAGTCTGGCCGTGGTACGGGCAATTGGTGCGCAACAATGTCTACTCAGCCGCCGAGTTTCTAGCGGCCCACGAATACACGCACGTGCAGCGCTGGGCAGAGGAGATCGCCAAACGGCCGGCCGTCATTCGCGGACAACGCGTCAATCGCACTTGGGGCGATGAAGCGACTCAAGTGCCCGAGCGGCACCAGGCCGAAGATCTGAACTGAGCCTTCTTCGCCTCACGCTCATCCGCTGAGCGTGCCCCCATCAGCAGCGCCGGCGCAGTTTCTTGTGCCGGGCCGCTGCGCCCTGATTTGCCCCTCGCACGCCCCCGAAAACTCACACGTCCCTGCCAATCCCCCGCGGTAGAGCCTCCGGTCAATTGTGAAAAATTCGTTAACTAACTGAGCCGTACGGCTTTCTTCACCCGGAATGATCTGACACACTAATGCGAATAATTCCTACACGCACTCGCACTGGATTCGTTTTCGTATCATTTGGGGAAGCAGATTGATGTCGTTTCGCACCATACACCGCCGCTCAAACCGTTCACCAAACCTGTTGGCGCTCGCCATTTGCATGGCCAGCATCCCACCGGCGCTGGCCGACGAGGCAACACCTGCCACGTCTGAAACAGCCGCGCCGGCCACGCTAGAACTGGACGCGACTGAAATCGGCGCGACCCAGATGAGCAGCACCACCGAAGACACCCAGTCCTACACCACTGGCCCGATGCGGACGGCGACCAAGCTGTCGCTGACCATGCGCGAAACGCCCCAAGCGGTAACGGTGATCACCCGTCAGCGCATGGACGACCAGAATATGACCAGCATCAACGACGTGGTGAAAGGTACGCCGGGACTGTTCCTCAGTCAGGCCAGCGGCCCGGGTCGGCAGACTTACAGTTCGCGCGGTTTCGACATCGACACCATCATGTACGACGGCCTGCCGAGTTCCTACTCGCCGTTCTCGATGGCGGTGCAACCGAACCTGGCAATGTTCGACCGCGTCGAAATTGTCCGTGGCGCGACCGGCCTGGTCACCGGTGCCGGCAACCCTTCGGCGGCGATCAACCTGGTGCGCAAACGCCCGACGGCCGATCAGCGTGTAACCCTCACCGGCGCCGCCGGCAGTTGGGATGACTACCGTGGCGAGATCGACGCCTCCAGCCCGTTGAACGAAAGCGGCACCCTGCGTGGCCGGGTGGTCAGTTCCTATCAAGGCGCCGACAGCTTCCGCGACAAGGAAGAAAACGACCATGGCCTGTTCTACGCCATCGGTGAAGCCGACCTCAGCGACAGCACCACCGCGACCCTCGGCTTCTCGCGTCAGAACGAACAGACCAACTATTTCTGGGGCGGCCTGCCGATCGGCACCAACGGCCACCACCTCGACCTGCCCCGCTCCACCTACCCGGGCACCGACTGGGAAAACCGCAAGCTGCAGATCGATACTGTGTTCGGCGAGGTCGAGCATCGTTTCGACAACGACTGGAAACTGCACGTCGCCGGCTCTTCCTCGACCCTCGACGGCGAGTTCTCCGGGACTTACCTGTCGCGTTACGCTGGCCCGCTGGAAACCACGGCCTATCAATCCCATCACACCGACAAGCAGCGCTCGCTCGACGTGTTCGCCAGTGGCCCGTTCGAAGCGTTTGGCCGCAGCCACGAACTGGTGGTCGGGGCCAGCAACCGGGTGTATGACGCGACCACCAAGGAGTACGATCCGTACACCACGGCCTGGCCGATTGGCGCACCCAAGCCTGATTTTGTACGGGACGGCAAAACCCGCAACGTCACCACCCAGGACGCGGTGTACCTGACCTCTCGCCTGAGCCTGGCCGATCCGCTGACGCTGATCCTCGGCGGCCGTCTCGACTGGTACGACTACGATGACCGCACGGCCGATGGCGACTACAAAGTCACGCGCAACCTCACCCGTTATGCCGGCCTGATCTACAAACTTGACGACCATCACTCGGTGTACGCCAGCTACACCGACATCTTCACCCCGCAAACCCAGAAGGATCTCGGCGGCAAGGTGCTCGAACCGATCGTCGGCGAAAACTACGAGGTGGGCATCAAGGGCGAGTACTTTGACGGCGCCCTCAACGCCAGTCTGGCGGTGTTCCAGATGGACCAGACCGGCCGCGCCACCCAGGCCGACAATCAGTTCGGCTGCCCGGTCCTGACCTGCTACGGCTCATCGGGCAAGGTACGCAGCCAGGGCGTGGACATGGAACTGCAAGGCGCGCTGACCGACAACTGGCAGGTCGGCGCTGGCTATACCTATACCCGCGCGCACTACATCAAGGACGAAAACCCGGCCAACAACAATCAACGTTTCGAAACCGACACGCCGGAGCATCTGTTCAAGGTGTCCACCGTCTATCGCTTCCAGGGTCCGCTGCAACACCTGCGCGTGGGCGGCAACGTTTACTGGCAAAGCCGCATGTACAACGACGTCGCTCTGGCCAATAACGGTAGCTACCGCCTTGAACAGGGCGGCTATGCGGTCACCGACCTGATGGCCGGGTACGAGGTCAACAAACACCTGGATCTGCAGGTCAACGCGAACAATATCTTTGATCGCGTCTACTACTCCGCCATCGGCTCCAATGTTACGTGGGGCTCCAACGACAACTACGGCAACCCGCGCAGCTATATGCTGACGGCGAAGTACAAGTTCTGAGTCGCTGACCTTCTGATCAGTAACAAACAAGGGCGCCGGGGAAAGCCACGGCGCCCTTGTACTTTCTGGCCTCTTCATTAGTCATGAGCAGCAATAACCGTTAGTCTCTGAGCGAACTCTTCACGAAGCATCGCGCCATGACCAATCCGGCCTTTACCCCTGATATCGACGCGATCCGCAGCATTGACGCGGTGCCAGTCATCCTGAGCATGGTCAAACACCTCACGGGCATGCGGTTCGCTGCGGTCGCACGGGTCACCGAAAGCAACTGGGTGGCATGCGCTGTCGATGACTCCATTGATTTCGGGCTCAAACCCGGTGGCGAACTGGTACTTGAATCGACCATCTGCCACGAGATCCGCCAACATAAGCAGCCGGTGATCTTCGGGCACGCCAGCGCGCACCCGGTCTTTTCGTTGCACCACACGCCGAAAACCTATGGGCTGGAAAGCTACATCTCCATTCCCATCGTCAAAGCCAATGGCGACTTCTTCGGCACGCTGTGCGCCATCGACTCGGTCCCGGCCAATATCGACGAACCGGCCATCACCAAAACACTGACCCTGTTCGCTCAATTGATCGCCATGAACCTGGACACGCAACGCCATCTGGAAGCGACCCAGATCGAGCTGAACAACGCCAATGAACTCGGGCGCCTGCGCGAGCAATTCATCGCCGTTCTCGGCCACGACTTGCGCACACCACTGAGCGCGGTGCGCATGAGCGCCGACTTGCTGGAAAGCAAAACCGAAGACAAGCGTTCGCTCAACCTGATTGCGGCGATTCGCAACAGCTCGGTGCGCATGGGCGTGTTGATCGAAAACATCCTCGACTTTGCCCGAGGACGTCTGGGTGGCGGGATTCCGGTGCAGCGCAAGTTGGTGGACGACTTGCAGCACACCCTGCAATTGACCCTCGCCGAGGTACAAGCATCCCATCCCCAAGTGGTGTTTATCCATGAACTGGATGTGCCGGCGGGCATTTATTGCGATGCGCTGCGCATCAGCCAATTGCTTTCCAATCTGCTGGGTAACGCGGCCACCCATGGCTCGAACAGCGCGCCAATCGTCCTCAAGGCGTATGCGGAAAATGACGAGATCGTGATCTCCCTGACCAACCAGGGCACACCGATTCCAGCGCAACTGATGCCACTGCTGTTTGAACCGTTCTCCCGGGCCGAGGCCGGGCAACGTTGCGAGGGTTTGGGGCTGGGGCTGTATATCGCCTCGCAGATCGCGATGGCGCACAACGGTACCTTGAGCGTGACCTCAAGCGCCGAGTCGGGAACCTGCTTCGTGGCGAGATTCCCGGCCCGGTACAAATGGCTTTAAGCCGCCTGCCGCCGCATTGTCAGAATCGCCGCGCCAAAACCGATAAAGGTCGAACCAACCACACGACTGACCCAACGGGACAACGCCGGACGGGTCAGCACGCCCTTCGCGCGCGAAGCCAGCGCGGCATAGACACTCAGTGACGACACCGACAACGCCATGAAGATCGAGGTCAGGATCAGAAACTGCGGCAGCAGCGTCGCGCCCTGATCAATGAACTGCGGAAACAACGCAGTAAAAAACATCGTCGCCTTGGGATTGGTCACCGCCGTCAGGAACGCCGACTTGTACAGCTTGCCGCGAGTCGGTCGCACTCTGCCCGCCTCACCTTCAATCCCATCCGGCAGCATCGGCCCCTTTTTGAACAATTGCTTGACCCCGAGGTAGAACAGATACCCGGCCCCGATGATCTTCACCGCGTTAAACAACACTTCAGAACTAGCCAACAACGCCCCCAGCCCCAACATCGCCGCCGCCGACAGACAGAACAGACCGCTGGCATTACCCAGCGACGACCAGATCGTGCTGCGCTGCCCGTGAGCCAGACTGTTATTGATCGCCATCAACGTCGCAGGCCCCGGGCTGGCGATAGCAATCGCCGCGACCACAGTGAAGGTCAATATCGAGTGAGAATCCATTTTCGCTGCTCGCAAGGTTGAAGATGCCGCATCTTACAACAACCGGCTGCATAGCCCAGATCAAAAGCCCCTCACCCTAACCCTCCCGAAACGTCGGACCGCCCGTAGGGAGAGGGAACTGACGGTGGTGTTTGGGAGAGTTACACCGACGTGCGATACCGCGTTGAACTCAGGCTGTGAAAAGCCCACAGATCGGCCCCCTCTCCCTCGGGAGAGGGCTGGGGTGAGGGGAAGCACCACCACAAATCCAAAGCCGACCACGCCCCGCTCTTCACCACTCAATGGGCCGAGTGTCAGCTCGCCTGCTTTTGATCTTGATCTGTAAGGTGACGTCGGAAGGCTGAGTGGAGGGATTGATCCGGGGGTGGGAGCGCAGCGACCGTTTGGCGCAGCCAAACACAGCGAGAGGAGGTGCAGCGAAGCAAACCGTAGGCGCTGCGCCCGGATCGATCCCGCAGCGAAGGAACCCCGAGCCCCAGCGAGCGGGCCGCACGTAGGAGCAAGCGTTTTTTGCTTACTTTTTTTGGCGTTTGAAAAAAAGTGAATCGCCGTAAGGGCGAAACCGTAATAAGCCATCACCGCAGCAACGGATATTCACAAAGAACACCCCGAGCATGGTCGGCCCAAAGGCCGCCAAGCCCAAACAAAAAAAAGCCCCGCAGCCACATAAGGGCGCGAGGCAAAAAATTGGTTGGTTGCGGCCAACCAAAGGAGCTCAGTCAATACGTAAAAAAGCCAAAATCAGATGCAATCCTGCGCCGCCCGCTCAAAACTCGAAGGCAAAAGATTCGAAGCCAACAAATGGCGCTCATAGATAAACACCTTGCCGCCATTACCGGCTTTATAAGCCTCCAGCACGTTGTCAGCAGAAATCTTGCTCGGCACCACAATCCGATAACTACGCTGAGTCTGCGAAACCGTCGGGTTCAACGCACTGCCCTGCAACTTCGGCACAACACAATCGGCGTACTGCGCAGGCGTCTTGCTGGTCTGCAACGTCAGGCTCGGATTGTTCGGCGCCGAAGCGCAACCGGCGAGCAGCAAAGAGGCAACGGCCAGAGCGGGCACAAATAAAAGACGCATCGGTGTCATCCTGAAAATAAAGGTTCGGTTCAACCGGCAACGGTTCAGCCTCACGGAGCCGCCGTCGCCATTTATGTTTTAAGTGATCAGCTCGACGCCACCAGCGCCTTGAGCGACACATCGAATTGCTTCAACGCGTTGAGTTGCAGGTCACGCTGCTTGCCGATCTGTGCAGCGATGGCCGGTGCCGCCTGGTTATGCACCCAGACCGAAGGCAACTGCTTCTCGACGGCGCCTTCTGCCTTGCCGATGTATTGCAGGTCGGCGTCGTAGAAGCGTGCGGTAAAACGCGCTTCAACCAGACTGTTCTGCTGCGTCAGCAAGCGGTTGAAGGTATCGAGCTTCACCACCACGTCCGGATGCGCCTGTACCAGGGCATCAAGGTTGTCGTAAACGGTTACCGACAAGAACTGTTGTTGCAGCGAACTCACCAGCCAGTCGATGGCCAGCTCCGGATCGGAACTGTCGACGAACGCTTCACGAATCCGCGAATCCAGCGCGTCTTTCGCGCCGTTGACCGCCATGTTGTGGTAACGCTCAAGGTATTGCAGGTTGTCCAGGGTGTTCTCGCTGAGCAACACACCCACGGTTTGCGAATGCTGCAACGTGGCGCTGCTGCCCGTGATGGTCTGGAAGTGACACGACCCGGCGTCGGCTGCGTAAGTCGGAGCTGTGAACAGTGCGCCGCCTGTCAGCAGGGCGACAAAAGCCAGTCGGGTCAGGGTGTTCATCGCGCAAATTCCTTGAGCTGCGTGTTCGATGGAAGCGATTTTCCGCCGAATGCCGACAAAGCAGAACTTGCGTTTCGTGATGGTCACTATTACTTCTAGCAATAGTTGCGTGACGTGCAGACTGCTACACACTCAACCACAACGAGAAAAACAGCCCGTGAGGAGTTCGCCTTGAGAACGTTTGACCTGATCCGTGACGCCGTTCTGCCCGATTTTCGCGAGCGTGTGGCCGAATATCTGGTTCAGTACGAAAGCGTATTGCTGGACAAAGGCATTACCGACCCGCAGCTCATCCAAGACACCGCCAACCAGTTGCGCGGTTACCTGCGCGGGCTTAACACCACCCGGGTGCTGGGCATGGCCTATTGGGAAGAGCTGGATCGCCGAGTTGTCGACACTTGGCTTGAACCCAAGCCATGACCGATCGGCACGGCGGTCAGGGCGGCGGCGAGCGACCGCGCCCTCCCCGCTGCCAATGATCTGCGCGGCAACACGACCTCTGCGAAAAAACCGCCCGAACGCTTACAATCGCCGGTCAAACTGCCACTCAGACAGGCTCATCAAGAAATGCCGCTCGACCCACCTACGATGCTGACCCTTTCCATCGCCCTCGCAGCCGCCGCAGCGCTGTACCTGGCGATCGAATGGCGCAGCATTCGTGAGCCTTCGCTGCTGTTCTGGAGCGCCGGTTTTGCCACCATCACGGTCGGTTCCACCTTGGCCCTGCTGCGCAGCAGCGGCTTTTTGCTGATCGGCATCTGGTTCGCCAACGGCCTGCTGGTGACCGCGCATTTCCTGTTTCTGCTCGGCGTGGCGCGCTTCACCCAGATACGCTTGTCGACGGCCTGGTACCTGATCTTTGTCACCTGGCTGGTCTTGCTGCTGTTGCCGGAGGGGCCGCTGTGGTCGAAGGTCATGCTGGCGGCCAATTCGTTGCTGGTGGCGCTGTCGACCCTCAAGGCCAGCTCGCTGCTGCGCCCCCATGGCAAATCGTTGAGCGTCGGCGCGGTGCAGTTGCGCTATGTGCTGCTCAGTCACGGGATTTTCTATGTCGCCAAAGCCTTGACCGTGGTGATCCCCGGCACGCTGATCGATCTGGCGGCGTTTCGCGGCGAGATCATTCAGATTTCCCTGGTCGAGGGTGCGATGGCAATCATGTTGATCGCCCTGTCGATGACCGGCACCGAGCGTTATCGCCGCGAAAAACAGATCGCCCGCCTCGCCGAGCGCGACCCGCTGACCGCTTTGTATAACCGCCGCGCCCTGGAAAAACGCGCGCCGCGCCTGTTCGAACACGTTTCGCCGGCGCATCCCGGCGCCTTGCTGCTGATCGACATCGACAACTTCAAACTGGTCAACGACCAATACGGCCACACCGCCGGCGATCGTTTGCTGATCGCCTTGAGCGAGATGATCCGCTCGGTGCTGCCGCGCAATGCGCTGACCGCACGCCTGGGCGGTGACGAGTTTGTCATTTTGCTCAGCAGCACATCGGGTGAGTGCGTCATGGAACTGGGCAACGCGTTGCGTGAGCAGTTTCTGAGCATGACCTCCCAGACGTTCCCCACCACGGCTGCGGTGACCCTGAGCATCGGCGCCAGCCTGTTCGACAAGCCGCCCGCGCACCTGACGGCGCTGATCGAACAAGGCGACGCCGCCCTATACGAATCGAAACGCGGCGGACGCAACCGCTTGCGCCTGACCGGACTCCCCCCTCCAGGATAATAAAAACCATGTCCAGCCTCGTTACCCCTTTGCAAGACCTCGCCGCACCTGAAGGCGTCTGCTACGGCTGCGGTGGCCGTAACCCGCACGGTCTGCACGTCAAAAGCCGCTGGCACGAAGACGGCGTTCACGTGATCGCCGAACACCTGCCCGACGCCAAGTACTGCGGCTGGCCGGACTTGGTCTACGGCGGCCTGCTCGCGATGCTGGTCGACTGCCATTCCAACTGGACGGCCATGGCCTACCACTACCGCGCTGAAAACCGCGAACCCGGCAGCCTGCCACGCATCGACTGCGTCACCGGCAACCTCGGCATCAAGTTCATCAAACCGACACCGATGGGCGTGACGTTGACTCTGCGCGCGAAAGTCGAGGGTGACGTCGGGCGCAAGACCCGGGTGATCTGTGAGGTGTTTGCCGGGGATGTGCTGACGGCCGTGGGCGATTCGGTGTTTGTGCGAGTGGATACCGGGCAACTGGCGAATGCGGCGCATGGGCGGAAAAACCAAAGCCCCTCACCCTAGCCCTCTCCCAGAGGGAGAGGGAACTGACCGAGGTGTCTGGTTGAAATACGCCGACCTGAGATATCGAATCGAACTCTGGATTCGAAAAACCCTCACCCCTGCCCTCTCCTTGGAGAGAAAAGACTGACCGAGTTGTCTGGTTGAAATACGCCGACCTGAGATATCGAGTCGAACTCTGGTGTTGAAAAGCCCACAGATCGGCTCCCTCTCCCTGGGGAGAGGGCTGGGCGGGCGGCGTTCCGATGAGGGGTGAATTCACCACCGAACCCGATGTGAAACCGGCTTAGACCTGTTTCACATTCGCCCGCGCCGTATGCAGCTTTTTATAGCTCTCAATCAAGCGCAAATGCCGATCCAGCCCTTCCAGCTTCATGCTGGTCGGCGTCAACCCGTAGAAACGCACGCTACCGTTGACCGAACCAATCGCCGCATCCATACGCTCGTCACCGAACATCCGGCGGAAGTTGGCTTCGTAGTCTTCCAGTTGCAGATCCTCGTCCAGCTCCATCTCCAACACCACGTTGACCGCTTGATAGAACAAGCCGCGCTCGACGGTGTTGTCGTTGTATTGCAGGAACGCTTCGACCAGGTCTTTAGCCTGTTCGTACTTCTGCAGCGCGAGGCAGATCAGCAGGCGCAGTTCCAGAATGGTCAACTTGCCCCACGGCGTGTTGTCGTCGAACTCGACGCCGATCAGTGTGGTGATCTCGGTGTAATCGTCCTGCTCGCTGTTTTCCAGGCCTTGGGCGAGGTTGCGCAGACCGACCTTGCTCAGGGTGTGCAGGTTGAGGATGTCGGCGCGGAATTGCAGGGCTTTGTTGGTGTTGTCCCAGATCAGGTCTTCGACCGGGTAGATCTCCGAGTAGTCCGGCACCAGGATGCGGCAAGCCTTGGCGCCGATGTGCTCATAGACCGCCATGTAGACTTCTTTGCCCATGTCTTCGAGGATACCGAACAGCGTCGCAGCTTCTTCGACGTTAGAGTTTTCGCCTTGGCCTGAGAAGTCCCACTCGACGAATTCGAAGTCCGGTTTGGCACTGAAGAAGCGCCACGACACCACACCGCTGGAATCGATGAAGTGCTCGACAAAGTTGTTCGGCTCGGTCACGGCCTGGCCGGAGAACGTCGGCTGCGGCAAGTCGTTCAAACCTTCAAAACTGCGGCCCTGCAACAGCTCGGTGAGGCTGCGCTCCAGCGCCACTTCCAGGCTCGGGTGCGCGCCGAACGAGGCGAACACGCCGCCAGTGCGCGGATTCATCAGGGTCACGCACATCACCGGGAATTCACCACCCAGCGACGCATCCTTGACCAGAACCGGGAAGCCCTGCTCTTCCAGGCCTTTGATGCCGGCGAGGATGCTCGGGTATTTCTCCAGTACTTCTTGCGGCACGTCTGGCAGGGCCATTTCGCCTTCAAGGATCTCGCGTTTGACCGCGCGCTCGAAGATTTCCGACAGGCACTGCACCTGCGCTTCGGCCAGGGTATTGCCGGCGCTCATACCGTTGCTGAGGTAAAGGTTTTCGATCAGGTTGGACGGGAAGTACACCACTTCGTTGTCGGACTGGCGCACAAACGGCAGCGAGCAGATGCCACGCTGGGTGTTGCCGGAGTTGGTGTCGAACAGGTTCGAGCCACGCAATTCGCCGTCACGGTTGTAAATCTTCAGGGTGTATTCGTCGAGAATTTCGCTCGGCAACTCGTCCTTAGGGCCTGGCTTGAACCACTTCTCGTCCGGGTAATGCACGAACTCGGCGTTAGCGATTTCTTCGCCCCAGAACTGGTCGTTGTAGAAGAAATTGCAGTTCAGGCGCTCGATGAACTCGCCCAGCGCCGAGGCCAGTGCGCCCTCTTTGGTCGCGCCCTTGCCGTTGGTGAAGCACATTGGCGAATGCGCATCGCGAATGTGCAGCGACCAGACGTTGGGCACGATGTTGCGCCACGAGGCGATTTCAATCTTCATGCCGAGGTCGGCGAGGATGCCCGACATGTTGGCGATGGTCTGCTCCAGCGGCAGGTCTTTGCCGGCGATGAAGGTGCCTGCGTCCGAACCGCCCACCGGCATCAACAAGGCCTGGGCATCGGCGTCGAGGTTTTCGACTTCTTCGATGATGAATTCCGGCCCAGTCTGCACGACCTTCTTCACCGTGCAGCGATCGATGGAACGCAGGATGCCCAGGCGATCTTTCTCGGAGATGTCCGCCGGTAATTCCACCTGGATCTTGAAGATCTGGTTGTAGCGGTTTTCCGGGTCGACGATGTTGTTCTGCGACAGGCGAATGTTTTCCGTCGGGATGCTGCGCGTGTCGCAGTACAACTTCACAAAGTACGCCGCACACAACGCCGACGACGCCAAAAAGTAGTCGAACGGCCCCGGTGCCGAACCATCGCCCTTGTAGCGGATGGGCTGATCGGCGATCACCGTGAAGTCGTCGAACTTGGCTTCAAGTCGAAGGTTGTCGAGAAAGTTGACCTTGATTTCCATGCGGGATTACCAGAATACGGCTAAACGAATGGCCGCCATTATCCGGTTTTTGCGCGGGAAGTCTTGCCCTTTCGGGATTGGCCGCTGATCGGCGCGCTGCACTTGGGGAGGCAAATCACGCGGGTTTCACTACGCTTTCAATGCAGTCCCCCAGAAGAATCTGAACATTGCGCCCGCGCCGTGGTTCTAGATTCAGAAGACAGCGGATCAAGGACGAGCACATGGACCTTTCCAGCTTTGCAGCCCCGCTTCCACCGCGCCAGAGCGCCGTCACCCGCCGCCTGGCCTTCGCGGTCGGTGCGCTGTTTGTCAGTGGCGTGATTGCCGCCGCCGTGGCCTTGCTCGGCATTGCCGAACGCCTCGACAACGACGAGATCAACAAAACCCGCTTCTATTCCGCTCGCGCGCTGGAAAACCGCATCACCGCCTCGAAAAACTACATCACCAGCTACGCCTACTGGACCACGGCCTACGAGCATTTGAGCGGTCAGGTCGACACCGACTGGGCCTACACCGAGCAGAACCTCGGCAAGACCCTGTTCACCACCGACGGTTATGACGGCGTGTTCGTGCTCAACCGTGAAGGCACCCGCTACGCGGTGGTGCGCGGGCAAATGGTCGATGCCGAGTTGTCCGCGTTCGTGCAGGTCAGCGCCACGGAGTTACTCGATCAAGCGTTGGGCCAAGGTGATCTGACCAAGCCGGTCAGCCGCTATTCACTGTTCGAAGGCTGGCCGGCGCTGGTCTCGGCGGCAGCGATTATTCCCAACGATGAGCGACCACTCGGCGACCCGCAGAAAACTTCGGTGCTGGTGTTCGTCGACAAACTCACGCCGACCAAATTGCGTCTGATCGGCAGCGGTTACGGCTTGAATAACCTGACCCTGGCGCCGGACGAGACCATCGACCCGCAGCGCCCTCGGGTGCCACTGGACAACACCGATTACAGCCTGATCGCCGATCTGGAGCAGCCCGGGCAACATTTATTGTGGTCACTGTTGCCACCACTCGGCGCGACGATAGTGGTGCTAATGCTGCTGACCGCGTACTTCTTCCGCCACGCGTTACGTTCATCGCAGTACGTCGATCAGAGTTTTGCTGTCATGCAAACTTCCAATCACGCACTGGAGAACGCCAACCGCGAACTGGAAGCCAGCGAAGAACGCTTTCGCGCGGTGGCCGAAGCCGCGTCGGACTGGATCTGGGAAGTCGACCGCACCCTGGCACTGACCTACCTTTCGGCACGTTTTAGCGAGGTAACCGGTTACCCGCAAACCCTGTGGCTGGGGCAAGACATCGGTCAACTGCTGTTGTGCGACACCACGCCTCTGGAACTGTGGCTGAGGAATCTCACCGAGCAAGACAGCGCCAGTGACTTGCGTTGCACCTACCGTGACCACGCCGGCCAGCATCGCCACTGTCGGCTCTCCGCCCGGCCGATCTTCGACAAGCACGCGGTTATCGGCTATCGCGGCACCGCCAGCGACATCACCGACGAAGTCGCCGCCCATGCGCAGATCCAGCATTTGTCGATGCACGACGCCCTCACCGGCCTGCCCAATCGCAACAAACTCGCGCGTTATCTGGATGAAGCGCTGCTGCTCAAGGAGCACGCGCCGCCGCTGTCGCTGCTGATGATCGACCTCGACAACTTCAAACCGATCAACGATTCGCTCGGCCATCCGGCCGGTGATGCCGTGCTGCAGGAAGTTGCCGTACGCCTGCGGGAATGCACTCGCGAAATGGACATCGTCGCGCGTCTGGGCGGCGACGAATTCATCGTGGTGCTTAATGGCATGGACAGCCATCACGAAATCGACAAGTTCTGCACCCGCCTGATCGCCAGCCTGCATCAACCGGTGGTCTTCGAGCAGCATCCGCTGCACATCGGCGCCAGCATTGGCATCGCGCTCAGCCGGCGCCACAGTTATGTGCCCAGCGACCTGATCCGTTACGCCGACATTGCCCTGTATCAGGCCAAATCCGAGGGCAAGAACACCTGGTGCTATTTCGAAGCGCACATGAGCGATCAGATTCAGACCCGCCGACAACTTGAGGATGACCTGCGCCACGCGCTCAAGCACAACGAATTCATCCTGCACTATCAGCCGCGCTACAAGATCGATGGCAAGCACATCGTTTCGGTCGAAGCGCTGGTGCGCTGGCAACATCCGACCAAGGGCCTGCTCGGCCCTGACCTGTTCATTCCGTTGGCGGAGCAAACCGATCTGATCGTCCCGCTGGGTCGCTGGGTATTGCGCGAAGCCTGCGAGACTGCCCTCGGCTGGCCGGAAGACATCCTGCTGTCGGTCAATCTGTCGCCGGCGCAATTTGCCCTCAGCGATGTGGTCGAGGATGTTCGCGAAGTGCTGGTGCAAACCCGTTTCCCGGCCAGTCGCCTGGAACTGGAGATCACCGAGAACGTGATGCTCAACGACACCGACTGCGCGCTGACCACCATGAATGCCCTGAAGGAATTGGGTGTGCGCCTGAACATGGACGACTTCGGCACAGGTTACTCATCGCTCGGTTACCTGCGCGCTTACCCGTTTGACGGGATCAAGATCGACAAGCGCTTTATCGCCTCGATCAGCAGCGGCACTAACGATCGCGCGGTGGTGCAGGCGATCATCGGCCTGGGCAAGGCCATGGGCCTGACCGTGACTGCCGAAGGGGTCGAAACTGAAGAACAGCTGGATATTCTCGGGGTCGATCAATGCAATGAGGTGCAGGGTTACTTCATGAGCCGGCCGATCGACAAAGCAGCGTTTGCGCGGTTGCTGCAGGATTCCAGAGGTGCACAGTTGAAAGCCAAGACAGGTCGTGTGACCTGAACGGCTACAGGGCGGATCCATCGCTGTAGCCGTTTGCGGCGGGTTCAACCGTTTGATCGCCCCGTATCCCCGGTGAACACATTGCCCGCATCCCGCACCAATTGCCGCCACTCGGCGCTGGTGATCAGTCCCTGCTCCTCCATTTCATCGGCTGCCTTGAGCAGTTCGTCGTACTGTTCCTCTGGTTCCAGACGCATCTGCGATTGCGTCGCCAGCTTTCGCCATGCCGCCAGTTTTTCTTGTTTGCGCTGATCGAACATCGGGGATGATCTCGTGAGGGACTCCCTTGATAGAAAGAAAGATCATCGCAGTGGTTCAGCGCAGTCGACGGATGGACTGTTTGCTTTGGATACATCACCGAACCCTGTAGGAGTGAGCCTGCTCGCGATAGCGGATTTTCTGTGGCGGATGTGTTGGCTGAAACACCGCTATCGCGAGCAGGGTCACTCCTAGAGGGATTGAGGCAGTTTGTCAGAACTTCTCGGCCACGCGCCGGTATGGATAATGCGGATCCCGGTACTTGCCCGGTTTCTGCCGTTTGGGCAGCTCGATTTTCTCGCGTTTCACATCCTCATACGGAATGCGGCTGAGCACATCGGTGATGATGTTCAGCCGTGCGCGGCGCTTGTCGTTGGAGTCAGCTACCAGCCACGGCGCGTGTTCGGTATCGGAGTGTTTAAACATTTCATCCCGTGCCCGTGAGTAGTCGTACCAGCGGCTGTAGGACTTCAAGTCCATGGGTGTCAGTTTCCAGGTCTTGCGACCATCGTTGATTCGCGCTTCGAGCCGGCGGGTCTGCTCTTCGGGGCTGACTTCCAGCCAGTACTTGAGCAGGATCACTCCGGATTGGACGATGGCGTGTTCAACCAAGGGAATCGATTTGAGAAATTTGTCAGCCTGCTCGTCGGTGCAAAAGCCCATCACCCGCTCGACACCGGCGCGGTTGTACCAACTGCGATCGAAGATCACCACTTCGCCCGCCGCCGGTAGATAAGGCAGATAACGCTGCACATGCATCTGGCTTTTCTCGCGATCAGTCGGTGCCGGCAACGCCACCACGCGAAAGACACGCGGGCTGACGCGCTCGGTCAACGCCTTGATCGTGCCGCCCTTGCCGGCGCCATCGCGCCCTTCAAAAACGATGCAGACCTTGACGCCCTTGGCGATCACCCATTCCTGCAACTTGACCAGTTCGACGTGCAGTTTGCGCAACTGGTCGAGGTAATCCTTGTTTTTCAGCTTCAGACTTTCAGGCGCTGTGGCGGCCTTCTTTTTGCCTTTTGCCATGACCTTGGCCCTCTCCAATAAATGCAGAAACAGAGTGTTGATTGACGGGATACACCAGACACGTGAGGTTAGTTCATGCCGTGCTGTTTGCCATTGCCGGGCAAAAAGCAAAATTGCCATGTGTTTCGTTCGTTCTTTGTTGCGTCGCACTGTTCATTGCCCTGCCCTTGTCTGCCTGGAGTTTTCTCGATGCCCGCGTCCAAATCCCTGCCCGCCGCCCTGCTCGGTCTGGCTCTCGCCGGCCCGGCAATGGCCGAGACTCAAGGTCTGGAACTGGGGCAAGTGCTGATTTCGGCCGAGGATCGCAACGGCAGTGATGTCTCTGTTGAGGAAGCCAAGGCCCGCCTCGATCAGGTGCCCGGCGGCACCAGCGTGGTCGACATGCGTCAGCCGTTGCAGGGCCGCGTGGCGAGTAATCAGGATGTACTGGCCTATCAGCCGGGCGTTTATGCGCAGTCGGCGGGCAACGAAGGCGTGAAGATTTCAGTGCGTGGCTCGGGCATCAACCGCGCGCCGGGCGCTCATGCGTCGGGGCTGTACACGATGCTCGATGGCCTGCCGCTGACCGGCCCGGGCGGCACGCCGTATGAGTTGCTCGAACCGCTGTGGGTCGATCACGTCGAAGTGCTGCGCGGCGCCAACGGCTTTGATCGCGGCGCGCTGGCACTGGGCGGCGCCATCGATTACGTCAGCCACACCGGCTACAACGCGCCGAAACTGCAAGTGCGCTATGCCACCGGCAGCCACGGCTATCAGCAGCGTCAGGTCAGCTCCGGGCAAGTGCTCGGCGACTTCGATTACTACGTGTCGCTGACCGATGCCAACGCTGACGGCTATCAGGATCACACCCGCAGCGAGAGCAAAGGCCTGATCGCCAACTTCGGTTATCGCTTCAACCCGAACCTGGAAACGCGCTTCTACATCCGCTACCGCGAGACCGACAACGACCTCGCCGGGCGTGTGACCAAGCACTCCATCGAGCACTCGCCTCGCGCGGCCAATCCGTCCTATGTGGCACGCGATGACAGCCGCAAGCAGCCGGGCAGCACGTTCATCGGCAACAAGACTACGTTCTATATCGACGACGACTCGAGCATCCAGACCGGCCTCGTCTATCACGATTACCCGATGGACCTGCGCGAAGGTCCGAACCGTTTGAAGGTCGCCTACACCGACGTCAGCGGCACCTTCGATTACAAACGCCGTGACACGATTTTCGGCATGGAAAGCCGCAGCAACGTCGGCCTGCGCGTGACCAAACACCTGCCCAACGACGGCGCCAGCGAGTTCGTGCGCATTCCCACCGCGCCCAACACCGCCAGCTACGTACCCGGCACGCGCATGCGCAACTTCACCTATCAGGGTTCCGACACCGTTCTGCACTTCGGCAACGACCTGGAAATCGCCGACGACCTGTGGCTGACCACCGGCCTCGCCGCCATTTACACCCGCCGCGAAAGCGCCGTGACCTATCCGCAGAGCGGCGGCAAAACCAGCATGAACGACTGGGATTACGCGCCACGCCTCGGCCTGCGCTACCAGATCACCCCGGATCTGCAAGTGTTCGGCAACCTCAGTCGTTCGGTCGAAGCGCCGCATCCGTGGTCGCTGATCTACAGCTCCAACGTGCGCTTTGCGCCCGGCAACGGCCCGGCGACCGGCACGCAAAAAGACCCGATCAAACTGCAAAACCAGACCGCGACCACACTGGAGCTGGGTGGCCGTGGCGACAGCGCCGTCGGCGAATGGAGTCTGGCGTGGTATTACGCGCAGGTGCGGCATGAATTGTTGTCGGTGTTGCCGGATGCCAACGCCGTTACACCTTATGAGTTGAACGCCAGTCCCACGGTGCACCAAGGCGTTGAAGCGAGCCTGAACAGCAAACTCTGGTCGGCGGCCGATGGCCGTCAGTTGAGTTTGCGTCAGGCGTATACCTTCAGTGATTTCCACTATCGCGATGATGATCGTTTCGGCGACAACCGCTTGCCGGGCCTGCCGATGCATTACTACCAGGGTGAGTTGCGTTACGACTGGCCGCAGGGGTTCTTTGCGGCGGTGAATACGCAACTGGTATCCAAAGTGGCGGTGGATTACGCCAACAGCTACTACGCCGATCCTTACGCATTGTTTGGCGCGACGCTGGGCTACAACGCGCCGAAGGGTGACTGGCAGACGTGGGTGGATATGCGCAACCTGACCAACAAGCACTACGCGGCCACGGTCTCGCCGGGGTATGACGACAAAGGACTGGATGCCGCGCGGTCTACGCCGGGTGAAGGGATGGGGGTTTATGTCGGGGTGTCGTGGAGTTTGCTCTGACACCTAACCCTGTGGGAGATTCTATGGTTGCGAAGAAACTAGCAGACCCACCGCCATCGCTTGCAGGCAAGCTCCCACAGTGATTTCTGCTGTACTGGGATTTCGCGGGCAACACAAAACCCTGTGGGAGCGGGCTTGCCCGCGAAGACGGTAATCCATTCAACATTTAAACAACTGAAAGAACGCCCATTTTCTCCAGACCCTCAACCCAGCCGCATCGACAACTCAATATCATCCGCAAACGGCACAGACAAATACCCGTTCTGCGGCGCCCGCACGTAAGCCAGATACTCCGGGCAATAGTCGGTGTTATCCGCCACCACAAGCGCGCCCGGTTTCAGGTGTTTTTCGACCAGACTCAACACGTCGCCATACAACGCCTTCGCGCCATCAAGCAGGAGCAGATCGACCGATTCCGGCAGATCCGAAGCCAGCGTCACCAACGCATCACCTTGGCGAATCGCTACGAGATCACTGACGCCACCTTCGACAAAATGATGCCGCGCCATTTCAACTTTCGACAGTTCGAACTCACTGCCGATCAGCACACCGCCACCGTTGTCGCGCAGCGCTGCCGCCAAGTGCAGTGCGGACATGCCGAATGAGGTGCCGAACTCGACAATGGCTTTGGCCTTGATATTTCGCGCCAGCATGTAGAGAAGTTTGCCGGTATCCCGGGAGACCGGCAGCCACAGGTCTTTGAGCATTTCATAGAGTTTCAGGTATTCGGTTTTGCTGTGCATCAGGCGTTCGCGCTCCTCGCCAGACACTGAATTGAGCATCGGACTGGTGGCAGCGCTGGCTTGGGTGTAGAGGCGTTCGATCAGGCTCGCCAAGGGTTCAGTGGTCAGGGTGGTCATGATTGCTTTCCGTCAGTGAGGAATTAAAATGCGAATGATTCGTCGCATTTAAATGATGCGAGCGATTCGCTTCTTGCGCTATTCGCATTCTCCCGGACGCCCGAGCTGCCCATGACCAACCGCCAGACCGCCCGTATTTCCTCACGCAAACAGCCGCAGCAGGCACGTTCCAGCGAACTAGTGGCGGCGATTCTGCAAGCGGCTGTTCAGGTTTTGAGCGAGCACGGCGCCACCCGCTTTACCACCGCACGGGTCGCGGAAAAGGCCGGCGTGAGCATTGGCTCGCTGTATCAGTACTTTCCCAACAAAGCCGCGATCCTGTTCCGTTTGCAGAGCGATGAGTGGCTGCACACCACGCAGATGTTGCAGCGGATTCTGCAAGACTTTGAGCAGCCGCCACTCACTCGCCTGCGCACGCTGGTGCAGGCATTCATTCGTTCAGAGTGCGAAGAAGCGCAGATGCGCGGCGCACTGAACGACGCTGCTCCGCTCTACCGCAACGCTCCTGAGGCCCAACAAGTGCGCGCGGCCGGGCGGCAGATTTTCGCCACGTTCACGGAAGAATTGCTGCCCGAGGTCGGTGAGCAGATCCGTACAGCAGCGTGCGATCTGATCTTGACCACGCTGAGTTCGGTCGGAAAGGATTTTTCCGCCAGCCCGCGTACCGAGGAAGAAATCACGATATGCGCCGACGGGCTGGCGGATATGTTCAGTGCTTATGCGCTGGCGCTGAATGAGCGGCGTACACCTCTCACGCGCGTTTGGGCAATTTCCAGTTCGAACGAATGAAATGGCAGGTGTAGCCATTCGGAATACGCTCAAGGTAATCCTGATGCTCCGGCTCCGCTTCCCAGAACGGCCCCGCCGGTTCGATCTCGGTGACCACGCGACCCGGCCACAGTTTTGAGGCGTCGACATCGGCAGCCGTGTCTTCAGCGACATCGCGCTGTTCTTCACTGAGGTAGTAAATCGCCGAGCGATAGCTGCGTCCAAGGTCGTTGCCCTGGCGGTTGGGCGTGCTCGGGTCGTGAATCTGGAAGAAAAACTCAAGGATCTGTCGATAGCTGATCACCGCCGGATCGAAGGTGATTTCGATAGCTTCGGCGTGGTCACCATGGTTGCGATAAGTAGCGTTCGGCACGTCGCCGCCGGTGTAACCGACGCGAGTCTGCAACACGCCGGGATAGCGCCGCAGCAGATCCTGCATGCCCCAGAAGCAGCCGCCGGCGAGGATGGCGGTTTCGGTTTGAGTGATCATGGCGTGTCGTTCCTCTTCGGGGTGTTGGGTATAGCGATGGTTATGAGGGCGGGTTGGCGGATTCCAAGGGGCTGAGCCAATAGAACTATTCCTGCGCAGAAACCTGATTGGCTTCCTCAAGCAAAGAACCCGTAATCCTTCGGCCGCTGTAATCACTGACAAAATAATTGATTCGGTTAGCCAGATACTGAATCGATAACCAGCCCAAACCGTGGTAGTCACGCATCTCCTCGGCGTTGAGCTTGATCATGGATTGGTACCCCACAAAAGACGCTTCACATTCAACGAGGATGTAGACAGAACCATCTTCAGCCTTGAAAAGTCGCCAATAGCTGTCGTCGGTGTGATATTGCGCGGGGGTGAGTCGAATCCGTTCCATGATTTTAATTCCGTGGATTTTCTCTTGGTTTTGAGACCTTAACATGGCTGCAAAGCCACAATTTAGATGAGGTGTTTATGGCCGGTTGCCGGCGTTAACGACATTCAGCTTCGGGTCCAAAGCGCCAATCGCGGATTGAAGAGACAAAAGTTATGACAACAGCACATTCACCCGCTAAACACCATTAGACGCGAGCTCCAGCAACCTGGTGAATTGAGCAATCGCCAGATGAATCTCATCCTGAGTATCACCATCCCAATCCTCAACGGTCGCCAATTCAGCCTTAAGCGCGTCAATTCGATCGCGAATTTCAGCAATCTCTTCATACCCACACTGGTGCGCAATTGCCGCCCACTTCTCATCCGAAATACGCTGCTGTACGGAAAGGCCCACACTCGCTTGCGCGATCATTGCTGACAGTTTGCTCATCAAATATCCCTCCTCTATTCCTTGCAGACAGTCGGCCCTATGCCCTCACCGGAAATGGGCATGATGTCATTGGCCGTGCTGAGCCTCAGCGCTTTATTACTGAACAGACGCCCAAATCAGCGGGCTAAACGAGACCGAATCTATGCCGACATACGGTCCGGGGATACCTCAACGTAACTCGATTCCCCGCCTCCACTGGCACCGGACAACCACCCCCACACAAAGCTCAAAGTCGTTCGTCCCGCGTCATCCACCCCGACAATGCCACGGGACCAACCGGACAAAACCTCGTCCTCAGTCGTCAGGCAATGAAACAGCAACTCAATGGTGTCAGGGCCGGTCACGCGCCCCACTTGGTGCCCCATACGAATCCGGCCGCCCTGGTAAGTGCTGGAAATGGCCGAACCCTCAACACAGTAATGAAACACCGTGCCGCGACCCGACAGTCCCTGCGTATTATTCGCTACCGCGAATCGGCGATCGTGCAAACGTTCGCTGACTTGAGAAAAAAGGGTTCCCATAAATATCGCGTCCTTGATGTAGAAGGCTATTCCAGTGTGTGAGCATCCTACCCCATCGAATTTTGGATTTATCAGCCGGCTTTTCTGAAAGTTTTTTCAGGCGCGTAAAAAACTGCTCAGGGTTCTGCCGGGCAAGCCGTTACAACAAGGGAGGCGTATGAAAGTAAGTCGCGACGACAGGCCTGAAGCATTCCAACGTTTGGAACACCTTCTATACGGCTTCAACTATCAGGTATGGGTAAACGTCTATGGCCCGCTCGATGCGAGTCAGCCATTAGTTGATGCCCTTGAAAACGCAATCTCGCCGCGCAGTGTGGTCGCCAACATAACGACCACATCCATTGCCGAGGTGCAAAAGGACGTGATCGAGTTACTGCTATATCCCGGTGAGCCAGGGATTGGTCCGATTGAGCTTGACGTTAAACGCGAAGAAATCACGCGACTTGCCAACGAGATGATGCAACTTGCACATGTCGATGAGGCTGACCAGATAAGCGCCTTCAGATACGTAAAGGGGCACCCGGGTTATCCGGTGTTCTGGGAGTTTGCCTACGACGTACACGCTCAAGGGAAACGCTGGATCCTGCTAGGGTGCAGCAGCGACTGATCTACTCTTTGCCATTCATTTTTTGTCTGTTTTTATGGAACCACCGATGGACATCAGCAATACCCAGGAAGAGAACACCCTAGAACAATCGCTCGAGTTGGCTGCGAAAGAACCTGCCCGCCGACCTGAATTTTTTAAGACGCTGTTGAACTCAATAGTTTATGTCCCGGGCTCGACCGGCGCGGGCAAGGGACACATTGACCTTGAGGCTGGCAGCCAAATCAGCATCGCACATTGGGAAAAACAGGACGGCACGGCAGTCATCCCGTTTTTTACCTCGCTGCAAACGCTGGAACAGTCCATAGCTCGTGGCGAGTCTTACCTGGAAATTCCGGCCAGATCCCTGTTTGAAATGACACTGGGCACTCCGCTGTTCCTGGAACCGAAGTCGCCCTATGGCAAAGAGTTTCTCCCGGGAGAAGTGCAGAACCTGCTGTCCGCCGAGATTGGCCGGACCACACAACGCACATTGGAAAAAGACGCCCACGTGCAACTCGGGCAGCCCGCGCAATATCCAACAAAAATGGTTAACGCGCTCACGCAGCTATTCGCCAAACATCGCAACATCAAACGTGGGTTTCTGGCGCTGATGTACAACGTAACGACGGATGAAAAACCTCACCTGGTGGTTGGCATCGAAGCGGACGGCGATATTGAATTGATCTTGCGCGAAGCCAGTCAAGTTGCTAGGGACACCGCACCCGATGGCGAAGACGTTGGCCTGTATCGCATTCAGGAAGGCGAACAGGACCTGAGCGATTACTTCTTTACACAAACCACTCCGTTCTATCAGCGGACGTTGGGCAGCAAACTGCGTTCATTGTTTGGTTTTGGTAAAGCGTGACCGAGCTCAACCCCAAACTGACCGCAGATCAGGCGTGCGCAATCGTGCTCGCGCTGTTTGACGGTGTGATGAGAGATGGCAAACCCGAGCGGTTTGTCATTCAGCACTGTGAGCTGTCCGCCAACGGTGATTACTGGGTCATTCGCAGTAACAGCGAGGACTGCGTCGTCCACGGCATGACAGAGTTCTGCTACGTCGGTGTCAATGCACACTTGATCAATGTGGTGACCGGCGAGCGCGAGACGGTCGCCAATTGCTTTAGTGTCGAGGAGTATCTACAGGACAAATACGACCTGACCGCGGCGGCGGGCAAACAGTATGTACTGACCCCGCAACTCGACCGGGCCGATAAACCGGCACTGATCAATCTGCGCCGGAAACTGCAATGCACCTACCCGCAAACCCTCGCGTTGCTGACGGGCCCGCAACGGCTATGGCTCACGGGTACACGCAGACGTCTGGAAGATGCGCAGCGACTGCTTCGTGAACAAGGCATCACCACTCAAATCGAGTTAGTGCCTGATGCCAGTGAAGCCGTCGCCATCGGCGTCGAAACCTGGTACATCGAGGCGGTGCTGAAGGCGGTGCGCAAGCGCTTGAGTTGAGCGGCGAATAACTCGTCGCGCTCAGTCAGACTCAGTCGATCAACTTGCTCAGGACTCGGTGCCCATCCTCCGTCACCTCGACCATCGCCGATAGCATCACACTATCTGCACCGTCCCGGGTGAGCACGGTCCAGAGTTTCGGCGGCAGAAACCGCACGCCGACGCGACCGGACTTTGCCACCACATAAACGTTTAACACCTGCCCGGTCTCCATCAAGGCTGCATCAGCGTACTCGCCCTTGTAACCGAGCACGTGAGGTGCCTGAACCCGCATCTGGCCCATGGCATAACCCGACAGCTCCTGCACGGCGACCGCATCGCCGGCATCAAGCTCCTGTTGAATCGCGCTACCGATATTCGATACACGCTCGCCGGCCCGAATCTGAGCGATACCACTTTGCAGCGCGCGGCGCGCCGTCATCAACAGTTGCCGCTGCTGTTCAGTGGCATCGGGGGTAGCGAATGTCCATGCCTGGGCAACATGGGCTTGGGGTGATGCGGCGATCAACTCCACTTTGACCAATGCAGCCTCGGGGAAAGGCTTGTCAGTGGGAGGAGCGTTGCCCACCTGGTTATTCACTGATACCGGCACTGCCTCCGGGTATCCCTTGTACCCCACGGCCATCGGCCGCCAGCCGTATTGCGAAAACTGCTTCAGTAAAAAGTCCTGAATCGCGATACCGCTACCGCCCTCGCGGATCATCGGTTTGACCTTGAGCAGAAGGTCACTGGCCATGGGGGCGAGCAGTGTTTCCTCAGCCAGAATTGTCCCGCTATCCAGCTGAGCAATGCGCGCACCCAGTTTTCCGTTACCGGCGGCGTATTGGTCGTAGCGCGACTCGGTGGCAATCACATTGGTACAAAACAAAAATGAAAATATTCCAAGCTTTTTCAAATCGTCGCTCCTTGGACGCGAATGACGGGGATCAAGGATCGAAGCCTGCATCCTCGCCACAGATTATTTTTCGTTTAGCTTGTATCGGCTCAGTGAGCAGATCTTGAACCAGCCGTGGCCGAGGCAACGAATTCACTGCAAGTTGACGGGATCGAGCTGCGCTGGAGCGTAAAACGAGATTCAACGTTAAGTTGATTTTCGGCAGTTTCGAATGACTGCATCAGCAATGTTCGCTGATCAACATCAAGCCGATGCAATTACCTCGAGAAACACGCCTTGAATCTCGTCGCGACCGAAACCTCTGGGAAATTTCCTACACGCCAACGGGAAGCCGACTATTCGATGCATGCCTCGTGATCCTGATAATTCAGCCCTTCGTTGGCCGACGCCAACAACGTCCAGATGCAGTCAGCCTGCATTGAATGGCCGTTTTCTTCTCAGGAGGGCACACACCATGAAGATCGGGTTACGGATGCTGGGCGGGCTTGGCGCATCGGCGTTGATGCTGACGGCAGCACCGGCGATGGCGGCTTGCACCTGGGCGACACGGCAAGGCCTCCGAGACCGGCACCTCGGTACGCTTCGCCGGGTATCGCTATTCCACCGAAGGCTATCGCGACTTTGATGAAGCGGTGCGTCTGCAAGAGCCGAACGAATTCAACACCTTCTCCAAGCGCAGCAAAGTCGAAGCCAGCATCAACCAGGCGCTCGACAGCTACGGCTCGTTCTACCTGAACATGAGCAAGCAGAACTATTGGGGCACCTCGCGCGAAGACAAACAGATGCAATTGGGCTTCAACACTCAGTACAAAGGCGTGACCTACGGCGTTTACGCGAGCAAGACCCTGACCGACAACTTCGGCCAGAACAATCAAGTGGTGTTCAGCGTGTCGATGCCCATCGGCCAGACGCGCAGCACCGGCACCTACACCGTCACGCGTAACAACGACGGCAGCCTCGACCAGCGCGCCGGCCTGAGCGGGCGCGACGGCAACCTCACCAACGCCAAGGGTTACGCCCTCGTGCCGTACGTCACGCCGTACCGCAAAAACCGCGTGGCCCTCGACACCGGCGAGCTGGACAACAACATCGACATCGAAGAAGGCGTGACCAACGTCGTGCCCCGTCGCGGCGCCGTGGTCAAAGCCAGCTTCGCCGCCAGCCGCTCGGAAAAAGCCCTGCTCAACGTGCGCCTCAAGGACGGCAAACAACCGCCGTTCGGCACCCCCATCACCAACGAAAAAGGCGCCAGCGCTGGCGTCGTCGGCCAGGCCGGTCAAGTGTTGCTGTCGGTGGGTGAAGGCAAGGTCTACCAAATGAAATGGGGCGAAAAAGCCGAACAGAGCTGCCGCATCGAACTGGACGTGAGCAAAGCACTGCTGGTGGATGGTTATCGCGTGGCGGATGCCGTGTGTAAGTAAAACCGGGGCTTGATGCGCGGTGATGATCGACGCGGTTTAAGAATGCCAGGCCTCACACGCCTGGCATTTCAACGACGGGTTTAAAAACGTTCCGAGATACGTCCGACAGGCTACAACGCCTTGCGCCGTTGCCTACGACTACGCCAGAATCCGCCGGCTTGTGCGCCGGGTGGGCGGGTTCTATCGTGGGTCGGTCACTGAATAGCAGTGATCGGGTTTGGTAGCCCGACTTTCCCAGGCGCATTGCGCACCTTTCGCAGAGATCTCTTTTTTGGTCTCCGCTTTATGGTGGCCATGCGTAGGGCGTCCTCGGACGCGCCGGGCTCCTGGACCGGTCTACCAACCTGTGCATGGCCGCCACCCCTCGTTTGGTAGCGAAGTGTGATGGCTCCTTAATCGTTTCCCAGGAGTTTCATCTATGTTCAAAATTACGCCGAATCCGCCAGAAATCGATCCGATCTCGGGCGACGAATCCCCCGACGCCAAGAAATTCAACGAAGCCGTCGACCGCGCCCTCTCCCATTACCTCGGTCCCGCTCCGGAAATCATGGCCACCTCGTATCAAACCAACACCATGTTTATCGCCAATCCAAAAACCAAGACTGAAGAATTGCTGGTGAATGCCAGTGAATCACTCGGCTCGGCTTCGGTGATGCTTGGGGATGTGATCGGGCTGGTTCACGGACCTGCACGCAAGACACTGCAAGGCATTGCGCAAGTGGTGATGCTTGGGGAGTTGGCGGTGAATCGGGCGTTGGATAACGTAGTGCCATTGGATTAAAAATAATGCCTCTGTGGCGGAGCTTAGAATTTCTTCACAGAGGCCTCGAAAGTGTTCGATATTGTGGGATCATCGCACTGTGGCCAAAAACGCTCACCCGAACAAAGCACCTGAAGTCCGAATCTTTGCTGATCAGTATTACCATCTTAGGCGTATGAAAATCGTCCCCTCCTATTTGTTCAAATCATTTAGACCAAGCCTTTCTAAGATCAATTGATTTTAAGCACCACGCCAATCGTTTCACTTCTACTCCAACCTTTTGATTTATCAGTGAATACATAAAAGACCGAAGAAAAAAAATCGCTCAATGCCAAAATATTCAAGTGTGAGCTACGCTTGAAATTATTGCGCAAACCAAATTTTTTGGCGATTCAGGGAGCGAGCAAAATGTTTATCGAAAGGCGAGTAAATACGTCGACTGGCATCGTCGAGCTATGGGAGTGCCGTTGGGATAATAGTAGTCAACCTGCTCATAAAGTTTTTGAAAAAAAAATTGGTCCAGAACAGCAAGCAACTCCTCCTGTCGAGTTATTTAGTGATAAATCGACCGCTATTTGTTGGTCATATGGTAGAACACTGGGTAACATTGCAGTCTTCTCAGATACAATTCTTGGAAACTTCCCCGCTCAATCCGGAAATGACGCCCAATTACCTTGCGCACTCATAAGCGCAGGAAAATTTAGAAATGGCGCCCTTAGATGGTGGTGTACTACGCATCAAACTCACTGGGGCAATAAAGCTGATTTATTGGTGTATGAGCAATCGAAAGAAATGCGATGTGCGAATCAAAACCAACCAATGAACTATGTTGTTAATCCGTACGCAATCGAGGTAGATGAGAACGCCGAGGTTGGTGTGTGGTGCTCAATGCCAGCAGCCATTTCCACAGAATTTATTGAAAATAGAGCTCCCAACATCCACGTGCATGTTAGAAAGGCAGAAAATGGTAAAAAATTGGTTGACCGTGACTTTCAGGCCGTTTCTATGCGCTATAGCCAAGAAACTGGGCTATTTCGCAATGAAGATATTACTCACGTTCAAATCACCCCGCCAGCAGCATTCGATTTCGTTTATTGCCTAGAAAATAATATCGCGATGGGATGTGTAAATTGCTCTTCATGTGGTTATCCCCACTTAGATCTGGCCGAGTACGCTCGAGTGCCTCACAAAAAACATTTTTGTGGAAATTGCGGACGAGACAGTACATGGAGCAAAGTTCCGATAGCATCAACTCCATTAAAACCGCTTCACGACAAGTACGCTCACACACTCAACTATGTAACCCCAGATAAAGAATTAGACTTAGACGATTACACAGGCTGTACATACACAGTTTGGGCTTCTACGCCCGCGATATTGTGGACAGCGCATCGACCACAGGAATTCGGCATACACGTCCATATACACAAAGATAAAAAGAGAGTAGTTGACGATACTTTTGGCAAAGTTAAGCTCAAAGGGAAATATTTAGAAAGAGAGGAGCTAGTGGCGGAGATGATGAGAAAAACCATAATATAGATTATGACAGATTGTAAAAAATCTTAGTCTTAAAGAACCAACATTAGGTCTTTATTAAAAATCTAAATAAACGTTATCTTCCTGAGAGCCAAACCACTTTGGATTAATGGTGGCTTGGCCCGCATGGATCTACTCCATATATGCAACTTCATCCTTATATGGCAGTACAGAGTCATACAGTTGATGATACCCCTTACCTACCGCCCCATAAAACTGCAAAAGATCGGGTGGATTCTCTCCGACCTCTAGAATATGGTCATTTGCGATACCAGGGTAAGGATCAATGAAAACTATCTCCTTCAAGCCTAACTGATAAGCCTTTTTAGCACAAAGCTCACAGGGACTAGCAGTAGTAAAAAGTTTCCCACCTTCAATTGCCGCGCCACCATACTTAACAATCTGTAAAAATGCGTTTTCTTCCGCATGGAGAGATCTGGTATGAACTTGGTTGCCGCGCGTACGCTCGCTACTTTCCAACCCGTTACGAATATCTTTGAAACAGTAGGATAAGTTCTGACCACTAAACTCCATCACGTCGGCTAACTTTATTAATTTCTTGCTCGCACTCATTCTAAATTCGGCGTTTGTCCGTTCATATCTACTATAGGCAACTGGGTCAAAGTCATTAATCAACCCTTTAAGCGAACGTAATGAACATGGAACCTGTCCCTTAGCTACGTCATTCCACCCTACAGCCTTGATAGAGAAGTCTGCATCAGTGACAACAGCACCAACCTGTCTAGAGACGCATCCCGAGTTACTTTTTGCCGAGTATGCAATTTGCATTACCCTTTCCATCGAAGTTGGTGAGACAAGCCCCGGATGAAGCATCAACGCGACATACCACGCCAACTGAGCCTTTAAAACATTACTATTATCGAGCTCACCCCTTGGATTAAATAAGTGAATATCCGACATTTCTATACACTGCTTAACGTTCTGACTAATAAAATCCGCATGAGTAACTTTCGTTTTGCCCGACTCATGCTCATCTATCTCACGCAGCTTATCAGCCGTAAATTTATGAACATTATGAAGATATGCTGCACGATCATCATTAGGTGCATTGATAGATACGAGATAAAACGCTGAATAACGATCCTTAAAGAACCTTGCCTCATATGGATTACGAATGGCATCAACAACTATCAGCGCCTTATCCTTTATGCTCCTGATTCCTTTCACGACTCGATTTATCGTTTCGGGCAGATGAAAAACGCTTGTAGGCATAAAATCAACCGACTTGTAATCCTTATGAATACATCCGATTTTTCTTATCGAGTTTCCAGCCGATTGATATATCGAAACATAGAGAGCATTATCAATCTTTCTCAAATCACTCTTGAAATCATTTGTAAATTTGCGCATCAACCGCAAAAACGAAATAAACTTTTCTTTCTCCTTATCCAAAAGCACAAACTTTTCATCGTGATCCAACAACTTATTCATTATCGGAGCAAACTTAGTTTTTATCTTATTTTTACCGTAAGAACCACTACCTAAAACCTCAAGCAACTTAGAATTATCAATGGGAACTTCTTGAGTGCCGATAATAAAAGAAATCAGCTCTTCCTCCTCCATTGATAAAAGGTACGCAGATATAAGATCACTTACTTTAATCGAATAAAACTGTACAATATTGCGATCCGCGTAATTCTTAAGTATTTCGTATCGCCGGCCATTTAGCCGCTCAAAAAAAGGCTTTCCTTTATATTGGACAGCCTCTACACGGGGAAAACTTGGATTGGAACTCTCTAAAATATTTGCTGCGGTGGTACAACCGGAGCCAGTTCGACCAGTCAGTCCAATTACAACAAATTTACTACGCTCCCTAAACAAAGAAGAAACCATTTCCCTGTTGTGATTTACCATATCCGCCTCCATTTTTATTTTTAAGTACTCACAACTCGATTGAACTCTAAATAATAGCCAACTGCCAGCAAAATACACCAATTTATGAGCTTTTTTCTCAGAATTTGGGAGAATTGGCATCGGTTGACTTAGCGGTTTTCGGTTTTTTGGTAAACCGGTTCTGGATAAGAATGTGCTCGAGCCTGGGGCACCCGGAAGACGACGGTGATTTAGGGGAACAGCGTAATCAATACGTCGCGGGGAACGGAAGGTAATGTGTAGCTCAGGAAGCCGGCGCCGACCGCCATCTTGACAATGGCTGCCGCCCCCAATTTCCTGCACAAATCCGTGCGCATAAAATCAGCAAGAACACAGAATGTGTATGAGCCTTCACCCCTTCTTCTTAAACAATTTATTCAAGTAATACCCCAAACTCCACCGATCCTTCGGCCGCGGCTTATAGTGCGTTTTATTCCTCTGCCCCGGCTCCCCGCCCACCCCACTCGCCGTGTAGTAATAAAGCGCAATCGACCGCCGAGTGATGTGCTCCGGCGTAGTCAACGGCTCCGGATGCCCGTGATTACTGTCCTTATCCGTATTGAAAATCACACACCGGTTATAAATCGGCAGCACCTTCTTCAGGCACTTCTTCATCCCCACATCCCAAAGCTCCAGGTTGCCGCCGTACGCCTCTTGCCAATCCTCGGTCAGGTAAATAATCACGTTCAACCGTCGCTCAACGTTGAGCTTTTTGTTCAGCCGAAAATCAGAGTGCACGCCGAGGAAGCCGCCGGTTTTGGTTTCGTGCAGGCCGCCGCCCGCGAAGTAAGGGTCAGGAATCAGGCCTTGTATGCCGGTGAGTTTTTCGAGGAATTCCAGCATGGGTGCGGAGTTGAAGGTGTTGAAGACGTTCTTCAGGTAAGGGCTGCAGGCGTTGGGGCTGATCTGGCGTTTGAGTTGGCCTTTGTAGCCGCGCTCGTAGGTTTGTTCGTTGTGGGTCGGTTCGACCGGGAAGTGTTCGCGGATGCTGGCGATGACGTCTGCTTGCAGGAAGTTATCGATGACGATGTGCGGGAATGGCGTGGCCTGGGTGTATTCGCTGGCCAGCGATTCGCCGAAAGCGCTGGCGGCGGTGTGGTCGAAGTTGAGTTCCGGGGTCAGGCTGATGGGGAGTGTTTGCGTGTTGGCTTGCATTGCCGCTCCAATTAACTTGAATGCTTTCAGGTCTCGGTAAACAAGGCTGGGCGCTCGGCGCGATGCCTTGGTTTTTTTGCTGAGTACAGTTGCGAGCAGGTTGCCATGTCGGCCATGGCCTGCCGAGTGTCCGTTGCGTAAACGTGGGGCGGCGCTGTAACGACATGTTTCCGACTGTCACAAACGCGTCATATTGCCTCTGCTAATCTGCTCGGCGCCCTGCCCTACACCCCAGTCCTAGAGCCCCCAACCGAAGGTGCCGCCAAGGTGTTTCCGACTCCCGTTCGCCAGCCAATCATCCTGCGCTCCGACAATCTCCGTTCCGATGACTTCGGCGCGCTGTTCTCCCGATTCTTCGGCAACCGTTATTCCGACTCCCCGCCGCTGCCGTCGAACATCATTATCGGCGGCGTTTACGGGCGGCACGATGGCGTCAGTTTCCGGCGCATGCATTACCACGGCGATTTCAGCGTTTCGTTTCCCGATCCGCAGGATGAGATCACGTTTGTGATCCCTACGGCGGGCAAGATTGTCTTCAACCACGCGACCGAGTCCATCGGTGTGACGCATGTGGGCCTGGCGGTTGATAAGGCCGACATTCGTACGATGCGCTTTGTTGATGATCATGCGCATCACGGCATGTCGATCAATCGTCATCAACTCACTGAGCGGTTGTCGATGCTGTTGGATAAACCGATTCTGCAGAAGATCGTTTTTGCACCCAGCGTGGACCTGAACACCGCAGCGTTTCAGGGGATTCGGGCGTTGATTGATCTGGCCACGGGGACGGAGTTTGATTTGTTGCTCAACAGCGGGACGCTGATGCCGTCGCGGTTGCGCGAGATGTTGGTTGATGCGGTGCTGGAGGCTTGGCCGCACAATTTTTCCGAGGCGTTGCAGCGGCCGGCGCCGATGGTTGCGCCACGGCATGTGAAGTTGGCGGTGGAGTTTATTCAGGCGCATCCGGAGCAGTTGGTCAGTGGTGTGGATCTGGCGCGGTTGAGCCATGTCAGTCAGCGCGCGTTGCAGGAGGGATTTCGGCGGTTTGTCGGGATGTCGATTGTGGCGTATCAGCGGCAGGTGCGGCTGGAGCGGGCTTATGATGCTTTGAAGCGGCGGGGTTCGGGGTCGGTGACGGAGGTGGCGTTGCGGTTTGGGTTTAGTAATGTGGGGCGGTTTTGTCAGTATTTTCAGGGGGCTTTTGGGGTGAGTCCAGCGGAGTTTCGGGCTCGGGGGTGATTGGGTAACAGGTTTGCAAGGTAACGTGTGGTGAGAAGATTTAGCTAAACGTCGCACCGCGCCGATGGGTCGCTAAGCGTGGGGATGGCACGCCGGCGCGGTTGATCGAGGAGTGGGCGCGGAGGCGTTTGACCGAGTTGGCCAGTTGATTTTGCGGTAACGGCTTTCCCCTCACCCTCACCCTAGCCCTCTCCCCAAGGAGAGGGGACCGAGCCGGGGATATTGAAGATCTACACCGAACTGAGAGTCTTGCTTTGAATCCATAATCGCCTTGATCTTTCAGGTCGATGAATGACGCAAGACGCCTCGGTCAGTCCCCTCTCCCTTCGGGAGAGGGTTAGGGTGAGGGGCTTTTGATTGGCTGCTATTGGATGGAATCAAATTTGTGGGAGCGAGCTTGCTCGCGAAGGCGCTGGGTCAGTTGATGTTGATGTTGACTGGTCTGGCGCTTTCGCGAGCAGGCTCGCTCCCACATTGGTTTTTTGGGGGGGGTTTATTGGGGTCATCCTTGATCCCGTGTGTCTTTTAGAAGGCGTAGCTGGCCTTGAGGCCGCCGTTGAAGCCGTGGCTGTCGCCACCGCCATTGGCGCCGACTTCTGCGCCGAGGCTGAGGGCGCCGAGGCTGGCCATGAGGTTGACGCCGCCGCTGAACTGGTCGCGATTATCAAACGCGGCGCGTTGTTCGATGTCGAGGCCCAGCAGGCGGCTTTGGCTGTCGACCTGGTTGTCGCCCAGTGTGCGTTCGTAACCCACTTGCACGCCCGGCACCAGTTGCCATGCGCCCATCGCCACCGGGGCGAAGGCGACGTTGAGGTTGGCGACAGCGCTGCGGTGGGTGGCGGTGTTGTCGTCGACGTCGAGCGCCAGTTCGCTGCCCTTCTCTTTGAAGCCGTTCAGGTCGAGGTGGCTGATGCGGAAACCGAGGCTCGGTTCGAAAGTCATGCCGTTGAGCGGGGCGCGGTAGCCGAGGGCTGCGGTGGCGCCGGTGAGGTTACCGTGGGTATCGCCCTTCGCGGTGCCGAGGCCGCCGCCGAGGTCGCGTTTGCTGTCGTAGTCGACGTAGCCGGCGCTGGCGTTGGCGTCGAGGAACAGGCCTTGTTCAAGGCTGGTGAAACCGTAGCGGGCGCCGATGTTGAGGAAGGTGAAGTCGGTATCGGCTTCACCACCCGCGCCACCGACCGTGCCTTTGCTGTAGCCGAAGCCGCCGCGTGCACTGAGTTGTTCGCTGAAGCGCTGGGTGATGCCGACCATCAGGCCTTGGCTGTGTTCGTTGCTGCTCTCGGCGTGGGCCGAGCCGTCGGTGCCGAGGTAGCCGGCGAGCGCGGTGGTCCAGAGGCGATATTGGCCGACCTTGAGGTCAGTGCCGCTGGCGAATGGTGCAGCGGCTTGTTCGATCATTGCGTTTTGGCGCAGCAGGTAGCTGGCGGCGTCGGCGTGAACCTGGCCGCCGACCTGGGATTCGACACCGCCGAGGGTGCCGGCATCAATGGCCGATTGCAGGTAGTAGTTGTAGGCGCTGTAGGTGCCGGACAGGTTGCTGTTCTGCAATTGGCGAAGCAGTTCGGCGCCAGCGGCGGCGTTGCCGATCAGCCCGGCCTGACCCGGCAGGCTGTTGTATTCGACCAGTTTGCCGCGCAGGACGTAAATGGTTTCCTGCGACAGACCGAGACCTTGTTTGAGGTAGTTGTCCATGCTGCCGTATTGCGCGGTGACTTCGTCGAGGCCGGCCTGCAGGTAGCTGGCCTGCACGCCGAGCAGCGGCTCGTAGATCGCGGCCATGCTCGGCGGCAGCGCTTTGAGCGTGGCGGCGACGCGGGCGGCGGTGTAGTCGTTGGTGGCGAGGTAATTGGCCATGATGGTCGCGTTGTCGACCCCGGCGATGCTCTGCAACACGGCGGCGGTCCAGCCGGTGCGGTCCTTGCCGGCGGTGCAGTGGAACAGTTGCGCGGCGTCGACGCTGGCGAGTTCATTGAACAGCTTGCCGAACTGGCCGCGCATGCCGGCGTCACTGACAAAGGCGCGGTTGGTCTGTTCCATCATGGCGAAGGCGTCGGCGGCGCTTTTAAAGGAGATGTTAGTGATGTTCGCGCCGGAGGTGGTGCTGCCAATGATGTCGATGTTCTGGTAGGTCGCGCCGCTCAGCATTGTGTCGGGGGTCACGGCGATTTCGCTGGGAGTGCGCAAGTCGTAAACGGCTTTGATGCCGAGGCTGTTGAGGGTCGCCAGGTCAGAGGCCGTTGGAGTTACGGCGTTGGCGCGGTAGAACACGCCAGCGCGCATCGTGCCATCGTGTGCGGTGGAATACGCGGTGGTGGTGCCGGCAACATCGCGGAAATTGTCCATGCCTTGCAGGCGCGGCGTGTCGAGCAACACGGACTCGGCAGCATGGG
The DNA here is from genome assembly GCF_054790525.1 of Pseudomonas sp. Mb7. NCBI lineage: Bacteria > Pseudomonadati > Pseudomonadota > Gammaproteobacteria > Pseudomonadales > Pseudomonadaceae > Pseudomonas > Pseudomonas sp. Mb7. The sequence goes on along the minus strand of NZ_CP186501.1, from coordinate 2,164,672 downwards.
CGGCGGCGATGGACAGGCTCAGTACGGACAGCGAACACAGAAGACGTTGAAACACAGTGCAGCCTCATTTCGGTTAGCGTAGGGCTGCCTACTATCTGCACTGAACTGACACGAAATATGACAAATTCGCGTAGCACGAAAATGCCTGCGCGAATGGGCCGTGGGGTGCGTGAATTGTCCATCGGGTCGGATGGTGGAGTTTGAGCGGCGACACTCTAGGAGCTCGGGATTGCTGGATATCCTGAATTTGACACAAATTTTGTAGGAGTGAGCCTGCTCGCGATAGCGGTGGGTCATTTAGCAATGATGTGGCAGATAGACCGCGATCGCGAGCAGGCTCACTCCTACAGGGTTCTTTGGGCTACTGGAGATCTGTGGTTTGCCACAAACCTGTGGGAGCAAGCCACAGGGATTGAAGGCCGGCATTGGAATAGTTGATCTACAACAATATCCGCCGATCCCGGCGGCGGTATTCTGAACGGGCTGAAAACAGCCGTGCTGTGCGCACGTCACAGGCCTTGTGGCCAAGGTGGCGCTAAATGAACAAAAAACGCATTGTCTGGGGGAGCATTCTCCTGGGCCTTCCGTGTGTCTTGCTTCCGGTACTTTTGATGGGTTATGTCGCCTGGATGTTGAATCTGGTGGCTGCGCAGCAACGTCTGGAAACCCTCGCGGCGGTGGCCTCCAGCCGCGCCAATGGCACCTTCAGCGAAGCGGCCGGTGCGTTGAAGAGCGTCGCCGGTTCGAACCTCGCCCCCTGCACGCCCGAGAGCATCGACGAGATGCGACTGCTGACCATCAACACCCTGTCAGTGAAGTCGATCGGTTACGTCGAAGAAGAGATTTACGCCTGCGGTTCGTGGGGTACGGTCGGCCAGCATGCGACGCCGTGGCAGGAAGACTTCATCACCTCCGACGGCGTGCGCGTATCCCTCGGTGTGCAGTCGCGCATCGTCGCGGCCAAGCCGATGATGGCGCTGCAATACGCCGCGTTCAATGTGCTGGTCGATCCCCAGCAGTTCCTGCATGTAACGCTCGATGAGGATCTGCATCTGGCCGTCGGCACCGCTGCCGGGCAACTGGTCAGCGCCTCGCGCCCCGGCGCGGAACACTTTCTCGCTCGGGTGCATTCGGGTCCGCACTCGGGGCTGGACGACGGCTACCTCTACACCCTCGTGCACAGCGGCGACTGGGTCGCCATCGCCGCGCTGTCACGCCATGAGTTGATGCAGGGCTTGGTTCGCCGGGAAATGCTGATGCTGCCCATCGGCGGTTTACTCGCCGGCCTGCTGGTGTTGCTGATCGTGCGCCGCACTCGCCAACGCCTGTCGCCGCTGGCCGAATTGCAACTGGCGGTGCGTAATCGCGAGTTCGTCGTTCACTATCAACCGATTATTCGCTTGGACGACGGCGCCTGCGTCGGCGCTGAGGCACTGGTGCGTTGGCAGCACCCGGACGGTACGCGGGTCTGCCCCGATGCGTTTATCCCACTGGCCGAGCACAGCGGTTTGATTCTGCCGATCACCGATCAAGTGATTGACCACGTGATGGACGACCTCGGTCCGCTGCTGGTCAAGGAACGCAGTCTGCACGTGGCAATCAACCTGGCGGCGAAAGACGTCAGCAGCGGCCGCTTCCTGCCGAAACTGGAGGCCGCGCTGGACCGGGCCAACGTGCAGCAGCATCAGATTTGGCTGGAGGCAACAGAGCGCGGTTTTGTAGAGATCGACGCCGCTCGGGCCACGGTCAACCATGCCCGCGAGCTGGGTTATTTAGCGGCCATCGACGATTTCGGCACCGGGTTTTCCAGCCTACAGCATTTGCAGCAACTGCCGCTGGATGTGCTGAAGATCGACAAGTCGTTCGTCGACAATATCGATCAGGATGCCGCGACCGGCACCGTGACCGGCCACATCATCGAAATGGCCAAGAGTTTACGTTTGCAGATCGTTGCTGAAGGTATCGAGACCGAAGCGCAGCGCGATTACTTGCGCCGTCAGGGTGTGCAGTTTGGGCAGGGTTGGCTTTTTGCCAAGGCGATGCCGGCGGAGGAGTTTTTACGGTTCTATCGAGAGTGCGCGCAAGTGGAGCACGATGCGCAGGAAGCAGCGATGCCGGTTTAAGCGCGCATAAACACGAGGGCAAACCCATCTTCGGCGGCGCGATGGGTTTGCCGTCAGCCTGCTTCAGTTGGTCTGGCTGACAACCTCAATGTCCGTAATCCCTACTCGCTCGGCGTGTTCAAGAATCTGCTCGGGCGTTGAATCCGCTGTAGGCATGATCAAGCCGTTTTCCGCATCGCCCAGATGCAATTCCAGCAGATGCATCGCAGCCTCATGCTCGGGCAACTGCTGCTCCTTGAGTTCAAGCAGAAAAGTCCGAGGCTCGCCGTTGAATAGATATTTGATGTGATAGGTGTACATGATGTCATCCACGTCAGTAGGAAGAGGCACTAATTATCCTGACGCGGCGGTCAGTTTTTAGTTCAAATTGAATCGCCTCTCTGACCAATCTGGAATTCATGGCAAACTTTTTCCTTGCCGAGGCGTCCCTTTCTTAAACCCCCAACCGGCTGATTTCAGCCAAGGACTGGCGATGACCTTCTTCATTTTTCTTCTGGCCTGCGCAGCAGCGGCAACCACAGGCGTGATGTTCAAACCGGGGCCGTGGTACGAAGGGCTGAACAAACCCGGTTTCACCCCGCCGAACTGGGCGTTCCCGGTGGCCTGGACGATTATCTACCTGCTGCTGGCCTGGGCCGGTTACCGTTTGAGCCTGATCCCCGGCAGCCAGACCGTGCTGGCGCTATGGGCGGCGCAGATTGCGCTGAACACGCTGTGGACGCCGGTGTTCTTCGGTGCGCATCAGGTGCTGGCGGCGATGGTGATTCTCACCGTGTTGTGGCTGGTGGTCGCGGCGATGGTGGTGCTGGCGATACAACTGGACCTGATCACTGGCTTGATCCTGTTTCCTTATCTGGCGTGGCTGTGTGTGGCGGCGGCGTTGAATTTTTCCATCCTGATCAAGAACCGCTGATGAGCAGTGCCAATCGGGGCAGTGCAACGCCATGGCCGCAGGGCGAGCGCGAGTTGGCGCAGGTGCGCGCCTTCAACAGGAAGCTGGCCTGGCTGCCGCGTTTCAAGATCCGCAACCGCCTGACGCCACGCTTGATTCAGGCGCTGTTGCGTGTCAGTCAGATCGGCGGCTCCGGCGTGTTGGGCAAATTTGGCCTGACAGCTGAGCGCCGACTGATCGATAAAGTGCCCGTGCGGATCATCCGCCCCAAGGGCCCGGCGAAAGGCGTGGTGCTGGATTTTCACGGTGGCGGCTGGGTGATCGGCAACGCGCAAATGGACGACAACTTCAACGCGGCCATCGTCGACAGCTGCCAGGTCACCGTGGTCTCGGTGGATTATCGACTGGCGGTGTCCACGCCCATCGAAGGACTGCTGGAAGATTGCCTCAACGCCACTCGCTGGTTATTGCACGAGGAGGAGTTTGCCGGGCTGCCCGTCGTGGTGGTCGGTGAATCGGCGGGCGGTCATCTGGCGGCGGCGACCCTGTTGGCGCTGAAACAATGGCCCGATCTGCTGCAAAGAATTAGCGGCGCACTGCTGTACTACGGCGTCTACGACCTGACCGGCACGCCAAGTGTGCGCAGCGCGCCTGCCGACACGCTGGTGCTGGACGGCCCCGGCATGGTCGAGGCGTTACGCTTGCTGACGCCTGAGCTGACTGACGAGCAGCGCCGACAGCCACCGCTCTCTCCGCTGTACGGCGACTTCGCCGGTTTCCCGCCCGCGCTGCTGTTTGCCGGCGAACTCGATCCACTACGCGACGACACCCTCGACATCGCCAGGCGCTGGGCACAATCGGCGCGGGTCGAAATGTATATGTTGCCCGACTCGCCGCATGGCTTTATCCACTTTCCCACGGCCATCGCCGAGGGTGTGCTGGCGTACAGTCGGCAATGGATTTCGGCGCACATTGAGGCCGTTGCGGTACCTATCGGAACTTCCCACTCCAACGCTTGAACGCCCGCCGCCCGCGCAAAACACCCCAGCACAACCACAGCCCCGCGCCAGTCGAGGCAATGAAAACGGCAATGGTCATCAGCAGATAAAAACCGAAGCGCCACGGCTGTTGATCGAAGACCAAGTGCTCGCGGACTTTGGAAACGCCCCGCCCCGTCGTGACGTCGAACTGCCCAAGGGTGCCGGCGTTGTGCAACTGTTCAGCGCAGGCCAACGTCACAATCAGACAAAACAGCGCACCGATGCAACAGTAAATGCGAATTCGATAATTCGGGATCACGTACGTTTTTCCTCTCCGTGGAAGGCTGACGATCACCACGCTCAGGCGATATAGAAGAAGTACAGCGCCAAGCCAAGCAACTGCATGAGCAGCAGAATGGAAAGCAAATGATTACAGCCCTTCCAGACGTTGCTCACCGGTTTGTTTCTGGCGACTCGGTAACGCAGGTAACTGTCGAGCGAAAGCGACGCCGTGGGGATCAACACGAACAAAAACGTCAAAAAGAAATTAAACATTTCCTTTGTCCATCGACTCCCAACATGAAACCGGATTTGTTCGCTGCATCGCGCGCTGCTCAAGTCGTCTGAGCAAACAGCTTAGCTGATCGGCATGCCCCCGGAATCCGTGGGGTTCTCCGCCGCAGTGATCCCGGGCAACGACACTCGATGGGGACAAGTCGGTGACATGCAAACCCGCAACACCGCGATTCAATGGCAGAATCCCCTGACCCTGATGATTTCGGAGACCACAATGCTGCGCGTGTTTGAACAACGGCTCGACCCATTTCCTCCCGACGAAGCACCGCCTCCGCCCGTCGGCCTGATGCGGTTCCTGTGGGCCTGCACGCGCGGTGCACGCGGTTATATCCTCGCGCTGGCGCTGCTCAGTGCCGGCGTGTCGATCTACGAAGCCTGGCTGTTTTCCTTTCTCGGCCAGGTCGTCGATCTGCTCTCGACGTGGCAGGCCGGCGGTGGAGTCAACGCGCAGGAAAGTCGTGTGCTGTGGGGCATCGGTATTGTGCTGTTTATCAGCATCGGGCTGGTGGCGCTGCGCACCATGGTTCAGCACCAGATCCTCGCGATCAATCTGCCGTTGCGGCTGCGCTGGGACTTCCATCGGTTGATGCTGCGGCAAAGCCTTTCGTTCTTTTCCGATGAGTTCTCCGGACGGGTCACGACCAAGGTCATGCAGACCGCACTGGCCGTGCGCGAAGTGTTGTTCACCCTCATCGAAATCGCACCGGGCATCGGCGTTTACTTCATTGCGATCATCGCCCTGGCCGGCGGCTTTGCCCTGAAACTGATGCTGCCGTTCATTATCTGGGTCGCGTTGTTCGGGTTGGCCATGGTGTACTTTGTGCCGCGTCTGGGTCAGGTCGGTCAGGAGCAGGCTGATGCGCGATCGTCGATGACCGGGCGCATTGCCGACGCCTACACCAACATCACCACGGTAAAACTGTTCTCGCACTCCAAGCGTGAAGCGCACTTCGCACGCGCGGCGATGGAGGATTTCAAACTCACCGGGTTCCGCCAGATGCGTCTGGTCAGCCAGTTCGAGATCGTCAATCAGACGCTGGTGGTCGGGCTGATTATCGGTGCCGGCGGCTATGCCCTGTGGCTGTGGCATCTGGGTCAGGTCGGCACCGGCGCGGTGGCGGCGATTACCGCCATGGCGCTGCGCATCAACGGCATGTCGCACTGGATCATGTGGCAGATGACGTCGCTGTTCGAAAACATCGGCACCGTGCAGGACGGTATGGCCACCCTCACCCGTGGCCCCAAAGTGCAGGACGCACCGAACGCCGGCGTGCTGGTGCCGGCGGGCGGCGCGGTGACGTTCGACAAGGTGAACTTCAACTACAACGGCGAACGTCAGGTCCTCGACAACTTGAGCCTGAGCATCCGCGCTGGCGAGAAAATCGGCCTGGTCGGCCGCTCCGGTGCGGGCAAATCGACGCTGATCAATCTGCTGCTGCGCTTTTATGATGTCGACAGCGGTGAAATCCGCATCGACGGCCAAAACATCGCGCACGTGACGCAAGACAGTCTGCGCAGCGCCATCGGCATGGTCACCCAAGACACGTCGCTGCTGCACCGCTCGATTCGCGACAACATCGCCTACGGCCGCCCGGACGCCACCGACGAAGATATCCGCCGCGCCGCCGCGAACGCGCAGGCCGACGGCTTCATCAGCCAACTGAGCGACAAGCAAGGCCACAGCGGCTACGACACGCTGGTCGGCGAGCGCGGCATCAAACTCTCCGGCGGCCAGCGCCAACGCATCGCCATCGCCCGAGTGATGCTGAAGAACGCGCCGATCCTGCTGCTCGACGAAGCCACCAGTGCGCTGGACTCGGAAGTCGAAGTCGCCATCCAGGAAAGCCTCGATGAAATGATGCAGGGCAAAACCGTGATCGCGATTGCCCATCGGCTGTCGACGATTGCGGCGATGGATCGACTGATTGTCATGGATGAGGGGCGGATTATCGAGCAAGGGACGCACACTGAGTTGCTGAGCAGAAACGGTATTTATGCGCGGCTCTGGCAGCATCAGAGTGGTGGGTTTCTGGGTGAGGATCAGGGCGTGGCGACGGCGATGGATCAGGCTTGAGGGTGTGGGGCTGAGTGGGGAGCAGTCGCTTGTGAGCGACTGCTATCGGCCATTATCGGAAAGTGGTCTAAACGTCCAATGGCCAACAAAAACGTCAATTGCATATTAGTCATTTGCCCCAATTGCCTCAGGTGCGCTTACTTTCCTGGGAAGGAATCGTTTCTTGTTTGAAATAACGAAATGAACCTGCCGATTGTCATCAACAAAAATACAAACGAACAAGACCCGAATTCAAAGATCCGGGTCCTGTTCGCTTTATCTGAAACTGCCTTCAGGAGAGGCTTTTACCAAGCGTAGCGGTAGCCGAGGTTCACCGAATAAGGCTGTTCGATACCATCGCCTTTGGTGTACTCCGCGTCGATGAAGAACTTGTGCTTCTCGGCGGTTTGCAGGATTACCCCGCCACCGATTTCCGCCCGCGAACCTGGCAATTTGCTGTCCAGGCTTACATCGTTGACGCTCACGTGGCTGTCACCGGCATGCTCGGTAATCCACGATGCTTTGGCGTATGGCTGCACAGTCATACCGTTATCCAGCTTCATGTTACGACCGAACAGGCTGCCAACTCGGCTCTGAACAGAAGTAACGGCATCCTGTTCGACTTTCAAGCCATTGCTTGCGGTGTAATCGCCACTGCCCACACGGAACGCTTGCAGTTCCAGTTGTGGCTCAACGAACCAGCCTTGTCCAAGATCGATTTGCTTGCCAACTTCTACACTCGCCGCTACTGCGTGATTCTTGTATTTACCGTCGACCTTCTGGCCCATATTGCTGGTGATATCGACCTTGTTGTCCAAGTGGGTGTATTTCAGCACGCTGTCAACGTACACGCCGTTTTGGTCGATGTAGGTTGCATAGGTGCCGAGCATGGCGCTGTCGATGTGGCCTTTGCTGCCTTCGCCGAAGTTCTGACGAGCCTCACCTTGTCCGGCCATACCGCCGAGGTACAGCTTGCCGTTGTAGAAAGGAATGGCCTTGTCGGCGCCGATCTCGAAACCGTTGACCTGCTGCTCAAAGGCACGGCTGGAACCTGTATCGATGCGCTGCTCCTTGCCGAAGCCACGTGTCCACAGACCGCCCTCATCATTACCCATACGCAACTCGCCCAGTCGTTTGGTCAAGGCGTTCATCTGCGCACCGATGAGTCCCGTGGCCGCCGCCTGTTGAGCGATGGCAGCGTTCGCGCCCTTACTCAGGTTCTCTGGTTGAGGATTGCTGATAATGGGTTCAATGGGCGCAACGATGTCTCCGGCACCGCCAGCGGTATCACCCACTGGCTCCTCGCCACCGCCCGCATCCTGTGCAGTACCAGCCAGGTACCAGTCATCGCCACGCTGTTCGAGGCCATAACGGAAGGCACCCACGTCGACTTTGCCGCCGTACAAATCGAACTTGCCCGCGCCGCCGTTGGTATCCACCAGCATCAGTGCACCACCTTGGGCCTGGTGGCCGGAATCGGCAACGATCAGCGTGTGCTCCCCGTCAACTTGTCCTTCAACCTTGAGCAAGTCGCCTTGCAGCGTTGCCAGGTCAGTGTTGAGCAAGAAGCTGCCATTGCCGCTCAAATTGCCCACCGTCAGCGTTTTGAACAAGCCGTTGGCGTGGTCGAAATTGACACGGCCGTCGTTCAACGAAAGAGCACCCAACGAAGAGTCGCCAGTCATTGTCCAGGCGCTTCCACTGTTTACACCCAGTTTATCCAGCCATTGCGCTGCACCTTGCCAGGTCGAACCATTTTCAAGGTTGATGCTGCTGTCTAGCGTGTGATCATGATCGATCGACACGTCGCCTTTCAGTCGCGACCCATTGGTGGCGGCCAGTGTCATACGTTCGATTTTCTTGCCGCTAGTCTCCACGCTGCGGGAGCCCATCAAGATGTTGCCTTCAATCGTTGAACCGTCAGCGGTCACATCAACACCGGCGAGAACCCCTCCCTTGATGGCATAGTCATTGGAGCTGACCAGGCTGTTTTTGAGATGAACGCTATGCTGGCCCGATGTCAGAGCGGCGATCCCGACAGCGGTCGTGCCATTGACCACAACACGTGAGTCTTCGAGGCTCAACGATGAACTGACGTCCGTGCCTACATAGACACCGTAGCTGCCATTACCATTGAGAGCGATATCGACATTCTTACCGATGACAGTACCCCCAGATGCAGAGTAGAGACCGATGCCGCCGTGCTCACCGTGGATGCGGACATTATCGAACGTTGCTTTCCCGCCATCGATTTTGCTGCTCCAGAGGCCGTGTTCCCCTAAATCCACTTCACTGTTAGTCAAGTTGAGGGTTGAGCCTGCAGATGCCCGGAGCATAGGTCCTGATCCGTCGCTGGTGATCTTCACATTGTTCGCATTGACCACACCTCCCTGTTTGGCCGAGATGGCAGTGGCCGTTGAGTGCAGGTTTGACGACTCAACATTCACCGTCCCTCCAACATCAGCAAATACGGCTTCGGCGTTAGAGTTGATGTCCATGTTCTTGACATCAACGGTCGCCCCTTGGGATGCCTGAGCACCATAGGCGTACCCTGATCCGGTGGTGGTTATGCTGCCGCCGTCCAGACTTATGTAAGCCCCCTCTCCTGAGGCCAGCGCTCCACGACTGTTGCCCCCTGAAGTACTGATCGCAATATCGTCCGCCACCACCGTCCCGCCTGCGGTGGCGTATATTCCATAGCCCCTGCTATTGGTGGTTTCAATGGAGCCTCCGCGAACGTTGACGTTGCTGGTCCCCGTTGTTGCAATTCCATACCCGTTGGCTCCGAGGGTAACGATATCGAGATTGCTGACATCAGCCGTCGCATTCGTCACGAGCAGGCCCGAACCTGTGCTATTGATCTGCACATTGTTACCACTTAGCTGGCTTGCTTCTTTGATATCCAACGCGACGCTGTTGCCCAGCGTAGCGACCTCGGTGTTTTGAAGGTTTACCTTAGAGCCACCAGACGCCACCAACCCAGGCGTATTGGCCATGAGGGAATTCACGGTCATGCCGATCAAGTTCAGCGTGGAGCTGGTTTCTACCAGCACAGCGCCCAAGCCAGTGCCTGAAGTGCTGAGAATACCGTTGCTCCAAGTCGCATCACCGACATTCATAACCCGCAATGCAGGGTTGTTGTCACCTGATGTCACCATTTTCCCGGTACCGTTATAGATCGTACCGTCGACGAGCACACCAGTGGCGTGCCCCATGCTGGAAAAGGCCAACAACAAGCTGGCAGACAACGTGCTCAAGGGAAAAGCCGGGGCTCTTGAAGATAAGCGCGCAACGCTGTTTCGCGATTTTAGTTCGCCAGACGCCGACTCCGACGGCACCGTAAAATAGGTGCACGTGCGATTCCATATAGTTCGGTAGATGCTGTTCATAAATCTCTCATTCATTGATTTTTTTCAGGACAGGCTTAAACAAGCCGGCGCTCGAAAGTCACTGGGGAGAGATTTGAACAGGAAATTTAGCGGCAAAAATTCAGGCTTTTCCGACGGAAATGTAGGACTTTTCCTACGAGTGAGCTGATCTTTTTGGCACTCAGCAACTCGTATCACCGTCTACTTCCAGATGAACCTAGCGGAATCGAGTGGTCAGTATTGGTCGGGAGTGGACGTTCTGACGTTTCATGGAAAACGGCAAGGAGAAACGGTCAATGGACTTCATTATCGATTTGATAGCTCATCGAATTGGCGTGTTTGTGTTGGGCTTACTGAGTGGCGGCCGTTTCAAGGGTGAGAGTGGTTTTGCCTGGGGCTGGGCAGTTGTCGTCGGTGGACTGATTCTGCTATCTCCATTCGCAGCGCTAATAGCTGTGCTCATCTATACCAGTGGCCAATGAATTGATGTCTGTAATGGGTCAGAAGCTGCGTTTCTCGAACGGTAGCTTCTGGCCGACAGCAGTCATTCGTGTGCGGATATCGCCCAGAAGCAATTATCCAAGACGTGGAAACATTTACCCGCTATTCGTCAAAACGCACTCCATCGATGACCTACCTTTTGATGGACACACATTTTCAACCCATTGGCACCGCAAACACCGCACTGGCCCGCGCCACCGTGCGCTCCCCAACATGCAAACTGACAGCAGCAAACGCCAACTGCCGGCCTTTTTTCGAGTACTCCAAACGCACTTCCAGCCACTCGTTCATCTGCACCGCGCCGAGATAATCCAGGGTCATGCTCGCCGTGATCAATGGCTGCGGAGGGTCGCTGGAAAACGCCATGGCGTAACCCATCCCGACATCGGCCAACGTCGCCAATACGCCGCCATGCAAGGTGCCACGGCCATTCGCATGGCGTGAGTCGGTCAATAAACCCAGTTCCAGTTGCAGCCCGCTGCCCCTCGCGTAGATCGGGCCCAGCAAATCAAGCAACGGGCTGCTGCGGGTAAACGCGGTGAAACCTTCGGGAATTGCGATGGCGTCCATGGTCCCTCCTGGTGCCGGTGACTCACCGGCTTCATTGACCTTAATGGGAGGGTTTATTGGCAATCGTCTGATGGAGCAAGAACTATACGGATGCGAAATCTCCAGTGATCAACTGTCGAAGCAGGACCGACCGATCATCCCGTGGACGCCAGATCGCCACGTTCCATCATTCGAACACTGGCAAACGTCGATTCGTTGCGCGCTTGGTCGAGCGTCGTCAGCGGCTTGATTGTTGACGGCTGCGCTACCGGTTTGCGACTCATCTCAGAGCCGGAGCGCTCATCACTCGGTGGCACGCCAAAGTGCTCGCGGTAGCATTTGGAGAAATGCGGCGTTGAGACAAAACCGCACACGTACGCCAGCTCAACGATCGACAAGGACGTCTGCTTGAGCAGTTGTCGTGCGCGAATCAACCGCAATCTCAAGTAGTAACGCGACGGCGTGCATTGCAGATATTTCTGAAACAACCGCTCCAGCTGTCGCCGTGACAGGTCGACGTATTCGGCCAGATTATCCAGATCGATCGGTTCCTCGAGATTGGCCTCCATCAACGCCACCACTTCTTGCAGCTTGGGCTGGTGCGTGCCGACCACATGCTTGAGCGGTACGCGTTGGTGATCCTGCTCATTGCGGATGCGCTCGTAGACGAACATCTCGGAGATGGCGGTGGCCAGTTCACGACCATGATCGCGCGCAATCAGGTGCAGCATCATGTCCAGCGGCGCGGTGCCGCCGGAGCTGGTGAAGCGGTTGCGGTCGAGGGTAAACAGACTGGTGCTGACGCTCACACGCGGAAAAGCTTCCTGCATCGCCGCCAGAAATTCCCAGTGCACGCTGCACTCATAGCCGTCGAGCAACCCGGCTTTGGCGAGCGCCCAGCTACCGGTGCAGACCCCGCCCAAGCGCTTGGACTGTCGCGCCAAAGCTTGCAGCCACGTCGTGTGCTCGCGGGTAATTGCGCTCTGGATGCCGACGCCACCGCAGACGATAACCGTGTCCGCCACGGAGGGATTGCTCCACGACCCATCCGGGGTGATCGGCACGCCATCGCTGGCCCAGACCGCCGCGCCATTGGGGCTGAAGGTATGCCAGCGATACAACGTTCGCCCCGTCAGTTGATTGGCCATGCGCAAGGGCTCGACGGCGGACGCCAATGACATCAGGGTAAATTTGTCCAACAGCAGAAACCCGACGGATTGGGTTGCACCGTCGGCTACGGAGGGGGTCGATGACATCATGGCCTCATAAAAATCGGTCGCGACGCAGGCGTCTGCCATTCCCTCCGACATACGTGGAGGGAGTATCAGGTTCGGCGCAAACGCCTACCCCACCGATGTGACCCTCGCCGTCGGCGCGGGATGACGCGACGTCAACAGGCCAATGAAGGAAATCGCCAGCGCCAGGCCAATGGTTGTCGTGACTTCAGTGCGGTGTTGCGGGGTGATCATCATCACCGCCAGCGCGGCGCAGATGAACACGATCACCAGCCACGTCAACCAGGGAAACAGCCACATGCGGAAGGTCAGCTCGACGTTGCGCTGTTGCAATATCCGCCGCATGCGCAACTGCGACACCGCGATGGCGAGGTACACCAACAGGGCAATCGCTCCGGAGCTGGCCAGCAGGAATTCAAACAGCCCGGCAGGCATGAAGTAGCTCCACACAGTGATCGACGCACCGAGCACGGTGCTGGCGATAACCGCTGCGCGCGGCACACCTTCGGAAGAGGTCGCCTTCAGCGCTTTCGGCGCATCGCCACGCCGGCCCAGCGAGTACAGCATCCGCGAAGCAATGTAGATCGAGGAGTTCATGCAACTGGCCACGGCAATCAGCACGACGACGTCGACCATGAACTTGGCGTGGGGAATGTTCATGATTTCCAGAGCGCGCTGATAAGAGCCGACCGAGGCCAGCAACGGATCATTCCAGGGCACCACGGAGATCACCACGAAGATCGACAGCAGGTAAAACACGCCAATGCGCCAGATTACCGAACGCGTGGCCTTGGCAATGTTTCGCGACGGGTCGTTGGATTCGGCGGCGGCGATGGTCACCGCTTCGGTACCGATGAAGCTGAACATGATGGTGATGAAAGCGCCGACCACCGCCGACAAGCCATTGGGCGCAAACCCACCGTGCTCGGCCATCAACCCACTCAAGCCGCTGACTTCACGATCCGGCACCCAGCCCATCAACACGGCAAAACCGACGCCGATAAAACCGATGATCGCCACGACCTTGGCCATGGCGAACCAGAACTCGAATTCACCGTACTTGGACACGCTGAACAGGTTGGTCACCACCAGCGCAATGATTGAGCCCAACGCGAACAGCCAGGCATCGACCTGCGGAAACCATTGGTTCAGCACATGCCCGGCGGCGAGCGCTTCGATAGGAATCACCAACACCCAGAACCACCAGTACAACCAGCCGATAGTGAAGCCGGCCCAGCGTCCGATGGCCTGGTCGGCATAGGTCGAGAACGAGCCAGTGTCGGGGTTAGCCACCGCCATCTCACCGAGCATGCGCATGACCAGCACAACGAGCAAACCGGAGAACAGATAAGCCAGCAGAACCGCCGGCCCCGCCGCCGCAATGGCATGTCCTGAACCTACGAACAATCCGGCGCCGATAATCCCGGCAATGGACAACATAGTGACGTGACGAGGCTTGAAGCCCTGCGCCAATTGGCTACTCGAATCCGTTGAGTTCGGGCTGATCATTGGTTTTTTTATTCTCTGCTGAACGACATTCTAGCGAGTTGACCAAGGCAATCGAGCACTGTCGTTGCCTGCCGAGCCCCCCGAAAGAAGCCCCCTTCAACCGCCGCAGTTCTTATCAACCCCATGATCTGGATGGGATTATTTTGATGTGAAGACGCGTCACCTTACCCGGCCTGTCAGATGATTCAGTAGCCTGATTGCGTCATGGTTGTGTCTGATATCGACATATCGAAACCAATCGGTCTCAATGAATACCGATAAGTCACCCAGTATCTGACGACAGATACCCTCATCTCGCCCTCACCTCCCCGCACACCCCGGCAACGTAAACACCACACGCGCCCCACACGGCGCGTTCGCCTCCGCCCACAAGTGACCGTCATGGGCTTCGATGATCGACCGGCAGATCGACAACCCCATCCCCAACCCGGTGACTTTGGTGGTGTAGAACGCGGTGAAAACCTCCTCCACCTGATCGCAGGCAAATCCCGGTCCCGAGTCGCTTACGACAATCCGCACGTCTTTCCCGACAGACTCGCTGACAATGATTAACCGACGCTCGCCCTCCTCGATCACCGCCATGGCCTCCAGACCGTTGATGATCAGATTGAGCAGCACCTGTTGCAGCTCGACGCGGTCAACCAGCACGGCAGGCAAATCGTTGACAAGGCGCGTGGTGACCGCCGCGCCATAGCGGGCCGCTTCACCCCGGGTAAACCCGACCATCTCGCCCACTACCGCGTTGAGGTCCACCGGATGTCGTTGCGGCGGTGTTTTGCGGATCAATGCGCGGATACGTCCGAGCACGTCGGCCGCGCGGTTACCGTCGTTGATGATGCGTCTGAGGCCCTGTTCAACTTCATCGGTGTTCGGCGGTTGCGCGCCGAGCCAGCGCAACGCCGCGTTGGCATTGATCACGGTGGCGGCGATTGGCTGGTTGACTTCATGGGCAATGGACGCTGCCAACTGGCCCATGGTCGCCACGCGATTAGCGTGGGCCAGTTCCGCTTGTACCTGGCGATATCGGCGCTCGCCTTCGCGCACTTGCTCTTCGGCCTGTTTGCGTTCGCTCAGGTCAAGCACGAAGGCCACGCCCTGCTGCTGACTGGCTTCGAATGCGGCCAGACCGACGATCACCGGCAGGCGAGTGCCGTCCTTGCGGATGTATTCCTTCTCGAACGGCTGGGCGCGCCCGGTGCGGATTGCCGTCGCCAGCGCGGCTTCACTTTTCATGCGCAGTGGCGGCGGTGTCATGTCGCGCCAATGCACCCTGCCTGACAGCAGATCGTCGCGCTCGTAACCGACCATGCGCAGGAACGCGTCGTTGGCCTCAATGATTTCACCGTCGACACTCCAGACGATGATGCCGATGATATTGGCGTCGACCAACCGGCGAATCCTCGCCTCGCGCTCGGCGACGTCTCGATACAGCCGCGCGTTGTCCAGCGAGATCGCCGCCTGCGAAGCCACCAGTCGCAATACGGCAATGCGCGCCGGACTGAACACACCCGCAGATAGATTGTTCTCCAGGTACAGCGCCCCGGCAATCCGGCCCTGATTCATCAACGGCAGGCACAGGATCGAGCGAGCGCCGCGTTGATGAATGTACAGATCAGCGGCAAATGCCGGATCGGCGACGGCATCGTCCAGACACAGGTTTTCACCGGTGCGCAGGGTCTGGTAGAGCACCGATTCGGCCAGCATCGATGAACTTACCGGCTCATGGCAAAGCAGCGCGCTGTCGTCACCGACACTGGTTTTCGCGGCGATATACGGCGCCTCGCCTTCGGTCAGAATCAGCCGGCCATGCTCGGCGCCAGCCTGTTCGATAGCGGTGCGCATGACCATTTCGATCAGTCGATCCAGCACGATCTCGCCTGAAACGGCCTGGGACACCTTGAGAACCGTGGCCAGATCCAGATGCTCGACCGGGGTGGCGATGGTCGCAGTCGGACCGGGCGCCGTATCTTCATTGCGCAGATAGCGGTGCTGTAGCTCCAGTTGCCGCACCTTGCCCTCTGCCCCCCAGCGCAAGTAACCGTAGCGCGCATCTTGCAGGTACAGGCGGGCGATTTTGCTCAGACCACGGGCACTGTAGAACCGCGCTGCGAGTTCGTTGGCCAAGGCTTCGACATGCACAAAGCCGTTGTCCCTGGCCAACTGAATCGCTTGCTCGTACAGCATCTCGGCTTCGATCAACTGCCCGGTGACCCGAGCGATTTCGGCTGCGACCAGCGCCGTCTGACTGGCGAAGGTTTCCGCACACTGTTGCGCCCAGGTTTGCAGTTGATCGTGGTGCTCGCCCAAGCGTTGCAATCGGTCGGTATCGGCTTCGCCGTGGGCAGCCAACGTTAACGCTGCGTAAAAGTGAAATTCGGCCTCTTCAAAAAACGAGGAGATCACCCACAACAGCTCCCGGGCCTGCGCCGCGCAATCGGCGGCCGCTGCGTAATCCCCGGCCAGATAACGCGCCTGCAACTTGCGCACCCAGTACTTGCCCCGAGCCAAGGCCAGGTCCGGAGCAGCGAGGTTCGCCTCAAAGCGTGTCTCATCGAATTCTTCATTATTGAAACTGCCAAACACCGGGGTCTGCCCTCGCAACATGCGGATCAGTGCCCGTTGGCAACTCATGAAACTGATCACCAGACCGAAGCGGATTCTTTGCGAGTAAGCCAGACCCGTTTCAGCCTGCACCTGCACTTCCGCCAGCGGCTCGCCAATGAACAGCAAGTCGGAAATCAGGCTATTGCCAGCGTAGGCTGCATAGGGCAAATCGCCGGTGCGGTTGCCGGCGCTGAGCGCACGCCGCAGCAATTCGCGGCACTCGCGCACCGGGCGCATCCAGCGCACCACGAAGATCGAAAAGCACAGGTAGGTACGCGCTTCGTATTGCGCAAGGCCACGGCGGTCGACCAGATCGCAGCCCAAGCGGCCAAAGCGGTAACCGCTGGCATAATCGCCAAAGCGCCGCCCGGCAACCCGCACAACATTGGCGTAGAGCATGCAGGAGGCGTCGCAATTACCGTGCTCCAGGCTCAGGTTAACGGCTTTGCATATGGTCAGGCAGGCGAGGTTCGCATCCGACTGCAACGCAGGGGCCAACAGTTTGCTCAACGCATCCAGTGTCACCAGCGTGGCCGGATCCTCCATCAGTGGCAGGTCGATCAACTGCTCGATGCTGCGCTCACCCAGTTGCCTCCAGATCTGTTGGTATTCGGCGCGCACCTGCTGATCGTCCGGATGCGCCGTCCAGTCGATGCCGACCTGACGTAAATACGTCAGGCACACATTCACCGCGCGGTCACTGCGGTCGAGCAGCAGGCAGACATCCATCAACAAACAGGTGACTGCCGCCCGCTCTACCGTGGTCTCGACGCGCTCGGCCAGTGCAGTCAGGCGCGCATCGGCCAGTGCCAGTTGCCCAGTGAGAAATTCGCACTCGGCGCGGTTCAGCTCCAGAGCAAACCCCAGTTCATGGCGACGGTCATCACCGTGCTCGCCGAGCAACGCCGCACCCGTGCCCAAGTAGCTCAATGCTGAGGTGTAAGCGGTCGAAGCCTTGGCACGCTGACCTGCGAGCAGGTTGAATTCGGCCAGCTGTTCGCGTTCGGCCCGCGCGCTGATCAGACTGGCGCCGCGATTGAGTTGCCCGACGATTTCGAAGATCGCGTCTTCACGCCCCTCCGCTGGCGTCTGCAGGGCGAGCAAACGGCCGATACGCAGATGAGTTTGCGCACGTTCGGTTTCCGCGGTTAGTGAGTATGCCGCCTCGTGGATACGGTCATGGACAAACGCACAAGTACCGTCGTGAAACTCCACCAGTTCCTGGCGCACCGCCGGCCAGAGCGCCGCGTGCACCCGCGCCGTCGGCAGGTCGAGCACGGTGGCCAGCGTGTCAATGCGCGCTACGTTGCCCAGGCAGGCCAATTGTTGCAGGGCCTGACGCGTGTCCAACGGCAGACGCGCCAGTTTGCCAACCATCAGATCGACCACGTTATCGGTGTAGCCCTTGGCGTTGATGAGTGCCAGATCCCAGCGCCAACGGTTGAATTGGTGGTCGTAGATCAGCAGCTGTTCTTCGGCCAACGCGTGAAGAAACTGGATGACGAAAAACGGATTGCCGCCGGTCTTTTCCAGCACCAGGCGCGCCAGGGCAACGATGCTCGCGGGTGGGCAGCGCAGGGATTCTGCGATCAGTTGCTCGATGTGCACGCTGGCCAGCGAGGTCAGGCAGATCTCGTCGATATGCACGCCGCCATTACGCAGCACTTTGAGTTTGCCGCTGAGCGGGTGGTCGGCATCGACCTCGTTATTGCGGTACGCGCCCACCAGCAGCAAATGCCCAAGCTCCGAGCGGGTCAGCAGATCTTCGAGCAGATCGAGGGTCGCTGCGTCGAGCCATTGCAAATCATCGAGAAACAGCGTCAACGGATGTTCCGGCCGAGCAAACACGCCGATGAAGCGCTGCAATACCGCCATGAAGCGCTGCTGCGCCTGCTGCGGTTCAAGCTCCGGCACCGCTGGCGGCTCACCGATAATCAACTTGAGTTCCGGGATCAGCTCGGTCATCAACCGTGCATTCGGTGACAGTGCCTGCAACAACGCCGCGCGCCAGTCAGCGAGCACCTCGCGACGCTTGCCCAGCAGCGTTCGCACCAATCCTTGAAAGGCCTGGACCAGCGTCGCATAGGGGATGTCGCGCTTGTACTGATCGAACTTGCCAGCGGCGAACAATCCCCGCGACGGCACCAGCACTTTGTGCAGTTCACTGACCACCGAGGATTTACCAATGCCGGAGTAACCGGACACCAGCACCAGCTTCGGCGAAGGAGCCCG
This sequence comes from Pseudomonas sp. Mb7, assembly GCF_054790525.1. NCBI lineage: Bacteria > Pseudomonadati > Pseudomonadota > Gammaproteobacteria > Pseudomonadales > Pseudomonadaceae > Pseudomonas > Pseudomonas sp. Mb7. The sequence continues at coordinate 2,146,050 of NZ_CP186501.1, read as the reverse complement.
CACCACCTGGGCGAAAGCATCGATCAGGGTTTGCACTTCGCGTTCACGACCGTAGAGCTTTTCCGGGATCAGCAAGCGATCGATCGCGCCCTGCTCGTTCAACGTGAACACATCGATCCGCCGCGCCCGACGCCAGTCGTCCAGACAACGACGCAAGTCATGCTCGACGCCGGCGGCGGTTTGGTAGCGCGCTTCGGCGGTCTTGGCGAGCAGTTTCATGACTACCCGCGAGAGCATCAACGGCACCGTGGCCACGCGTTCGCATGCAGGCATCGGTTGCCGCGCAATGTGGCAATGCACCCACTCCATCGGGTCGTTGGCGTTGAACGGCAGCGAGCCGGTAAGCATCTGGTACAGCGTCACACCAAAGGCATACAAATCGCTGCGCGAATCGATCGAACGATTCATTCGACCGGTTTGTTCCGGCGCCATGTAGGCCAGGGTCCCGGCAATGGTTTCTGGCGGCGCGGGGGCCTGACGTTCGCGCGGCAGTCGCGAGGCCAGACCGAACCCCATCAACCGGGCTTGTCCGTCGTGGCAGTTGACAAGGATGTGCTGCGGTTTGAGATCCTTGTGCACCAGCCCGCACAGGTGCAAACGGCCAAGCGCTACGGCTATGTTGATTGCGTGCAACAGGCAGGTTTCAGTGTCCAGCGGCGTGATCAGCAAACGCGACAGCGGCTCGCCGCCGGGGTCGTCGAATAACAAGTGCGTGGTTCCGCCCGCGCGTTCAAGGGCTTGCGGTTGCAGCGCCCATTCATTGTGCAGAGCGTCTTTGAGGCCGTATTCATGCGCCAGCCGGTCGAGGGTTGCGGGCAAAGGCTGAGCGATTGCCGGACGCACTATCAGCACGCTGGCGCTCTCCCCCTGTCCTCGTTTGCGGGAGAACACCCGCTCGCCGTCGTCCCACAAAATCTGTTGTTTGCTGGCCATCGGAGTCGACACCGTCAAAGGGGTTTCTGTCACGCGCTGAAGCTCGGTTCAGCTTGTCCGCCGCGCCGGCTCGATGCCCAGCGATTCGGCAATACGCACCAGATCGGCGACCGAACGTGCAGCGAGTTTCCTCATGACCTGCCCGCGATGGACTTTCACCGTCACTTCGCTGAGGTTGAGTTGCGCGGCGATCTGCTTGTTCATCAGCCCGCCAATGACGAAACCGAGCACTTCGCGCTCACGTGCCGTCAATGTTTCGTAGGCTTGACGCAACGCCGCGCCGGATTGTTCGGCGAGCAGTCGCGCACTGTCGCGGGCCAAAGCACTGGCCACCGCATCGAGCATGTCCTGATCACGAAAAGGCTTGGCCAGGAAATCCACCGCGCCGGCCTTCATCGCCTTCACGCTCATGGCGATATCGCCGTGACCGGTCATGAATACGACGGGAATGCGCAGGCCGTTTTTTTCCATCTGCTCCTGAAAGGTCAGGCCACTTTCGCCGCGCAAACGCACATCGAGCACCAGACAACCGGGCACGTCGCGTTTGGCCGAAGCGAGGAAGTCACGGGACGTTTCGAAGGTCTGCACCTGCAGGCCGATCGAACGCAGCAAACCGTCGAGGGCCTGACGCATGGAGGCGTCGTCGTCGACCACATAAACCACCGGTTCCCTCAGCACGGACGGGGCTGCGCTGGGGCTGGAATGCGACCACAGGGTCATCGTGAGTCCTCGGCGAGATCGCAACGCGTGCGATGTGCAGGTGAATAAATCTAGTCCATGATGGCGAACGCAGCCAGAGGCCAGCCAAACGGTCGCGCAGCAGGCTAGCAGTCGACGCGCATTGCCGACAGGCCAGAAACCCCTGAAAATCGGCCATGCCCTTTCCCCTCCTTCTTCAGCCGTTTGAACAGGCAGGATTTCAATGTCCAGCATTCCCTTCACCGCTACGCCCGAACCGCGCGACGTGGTGTTTATTGCCTACCCGCGAATGAGCCTGCTCGACCTCAGTGGCGCGCAAACGGTGTTCTGGGCCGCGAGCAAAGCCTTGGCCGAAAGATGCCAACCCGGTTATCAGTTGCACACCGCCAGCCTTGAGGGTGGTTTGGTCAATACCGTTGAAGGTTTGGCCGTGGACACCCGAGCGCTGCGCGAATTGGACATTGCCGCGCTGCACACCCTCGTCGTACCCGGCGCACCCGATATCTGCCAGACCCTCGACGAGCACGCCGAACTTACCGCGTGGTTGCGGCGTAATGCCCCTGTCGCGAGGCGAGTGGTGTCGGTGTGCAGCGGCGCTTTCCTGCTGGCCCAGTCCGGTTTGCTCGACGGCTGCCGCACCGCCACGCACTGGGCCATGTGCGACAACCTGCGCGAGCGCTTCCCGGCGATCGACGTGGATGCCGATGCGATCTTCATCCAGCAGGGCAAGGTCTGGACCTCGGCGGGGGTCACGGCCGGTATCGATCTGGCCTTAGCGCTGGTCGAGGCCGATTACGGCCGCGAAGTGGCGTTGCAGGTTGCCCGCGAGCTAGTGGTGTACCTCAAGCGCCCCGGTGGTCAGGCGCAATACAGCACATTGCTGCAAGCGCAGGTGCAGGACAGCCCGCAGTTCGACCCGTTGCACTTGTGGCTGATCGATCACCTGGACGATCCGAAGTTGACTGTAGAGCGACTCGCCGAACAGGCGAAAATGAGCCTGCGCAATTTCACCCGCGTCTACAAGCAGAGCACCGGGCGCACGCCGTCCAAAGCCATCGAACTGTTCCGCCTCGAAGCGGCCAGGCGCATGCTGGAGAACTCGGCGCACACCATCGACAAGGTTGCGCGTCTTTGCGGCTTCGGTGATGAAGAGCGGCTGCGCGCCTGCTTCCAGCGTCACCTGTCGATTTCACCGCGCGACTACCGCAGCCGCTTCAGCCGCGAAGGTTGATGCCGAAAACCGCTGACGCTCAAAAAGTCTCCACGGACTATACCTAGGTATAGTTTTGCGCCGGTGCCGACGGCGTATGGTGCAAGAACGACAGGAGTCGCCATACGTGCCCGTCCGGCCAGGGAGCCCTATGCAGCACAAGGTTGTCATTGCGGTGGTTGACGACGACGAGGCCATTCGCGATGCACTCGCAGGTTTGCTTCGCGCCTTCGGTTATCAGGTGTTCACCTATCCGGGCGCGCAGGCATTCCTTGAGTCAAAAAGCCCGGCGCAGACACACTGCCTGATCTCCGATATCCAGATGCCTGGCATGAGCGGCCCGCAACTGCACGAAGCATTACGCGCACAAGGCTGGCGCATTCCGGTGATTTTCGTCACCGCCCATCCCGAAGAATTCCACACCCGCGCGCCCGGCGTCATCGCTTGTCTGCCCAAACCCTTCCCGCCCGACACCCTTCTCAACCACATCGACTTTGCCCTGAACCGTCCTCTGTAGCGTGTTCGATACCTTCGTATACCGCCCTTCGACCCATGCGTAATCCGCACACACCGATGGACAACTGCGCCCGCAGCGCCCACGCCATAGCATTGATTTCGACAGCGGACGATTAAGCGCCAAGCAGTACGGCAAGCAGTTTGCGGCGGCCAGTGATCATCACGCCAGTGTCGGAAAAAACTCGGGTTATCCATCCATCAGCATCAGGGAGCACATTATGAAACAACAATTATTGGTGATCGGTGCGGGGTTCGGCGGGCTGTGGAGCACGTTGAGCGCCGCGCGTTTGCTGGATATGCATGACCGCCACGATGTGGAGATCACACTGCTCGCCCCGCAAGCCGAACTGCGCATCCGTCCGCGCTTCTACGAACCCGATGTCCACAGCATGTACGCGCCGCTGGATGCGCTGCTCGCTGCCGTGGGTGTGCGTTTCGTCAAAGGCACCGCCGAGAGCCTTGACAGCCAGGCACGCCGTGTCGGTTATCGCGATGAGGCCGGTCGCCCGGGTGAGCTGACTTACGATCGCCTGGTGCTGGCCAGCGGCAGCCAACTGGCGCGTCCGCCGGTGCCGGGCCTGAAAGAGAATGCGTTCGACGTCGACCAGATCGAGTCGGCGGCACGCCTGGAGCGCCACCTGCACGCGCTGGCCAGCCAACCGGCCAGCGCCGCGCGCAACACCGTGGTCATCGCCGGTGGTGGCTTCACCGGGATCGAAACCGCGACCGAAATGCCGAATCGTCTGCGCGCCATTCTCGGCGAGCTGCAAGACATTCGAGTGATCATCGTTGATCGCAGCAAAGACATCGCCGCGACCATGGGCGACGGCATCCGTCCGTCCATCATCGAAGCGTCAAAAGAACTGGGCATCGAGTGGATCATCGACGCCACGGTCGCCGCCGTGGATGCCAACGGCGTCACCCTCGCCGACGGTCGCCACATCGAGAGCAATACCGTGATCTGGACCGTGGGTTTCCGCGCCAGTCCACTGACCGAACAGCTCAATGCCGGACGCGATGGCCAGGGGCGTCTGCACGTCGACGGCAATCTCAAAGTGCAAGGTCTTGAGCACGTGTTCGCCGCCGGCGATGTCGCCCGTGCTGCCACCGACGACGTCGGCAATATCTCGGTGATGTCCTGCCAGCACGCGATCAGCCTTGGTCGTCATGCCGGCAACAACGCCATTGCTGATCTGCTTGGCGTGACGCCGACCACCTACCGTCAGCCGAAGTACGTGACCTGCCTCGATTTGGGTGCTTGGGGCGCGGTGTACACCGAAGGCTGGGATCGCCAACTGAAGCTGGTGAAAGCCGAAGCCAAGGAACTGAAGACGCAAATCAACAGCGTGTGGATCTACCCGCCGGCCGCAGACCGTCGCACTGCCCTCGCCGCTGCCGACCCGATGATTCCGGTGGCCTGATCTCGCCCCCATTGTCCAAGAACCAATGTCTTGCCTGATAAAAAGGAGAACACCATGACCATGCATCTGGATTCCTTCACCGCCCACAACGCCACCCTGCAAACCCCGACCGAAGAGCTGGTGCCATCGCGTTACGCGCTGCGCCTCGGCAACATCGACGTGATGGTAATCAGCGACGGCGTCCTGCCGCTGCCGACCCAAACCATGTCGACCAACGCCGATCCCGCCGAGCGCGCTGCGTGGTTCAAAGAGATGTATCTGGGTCCCGACGCGTTCGACTGGGCACTCAATGTCCTGGTGGTGCGTAGCGGCGAGCAGGTGATCCTCGTCGACGCCGGCCTCGGCGGACAATTTCCCGGTTTCCCTCGCGCCGGGCAGTTTCCCAAACGCCTCGCGGCGGCCGGGATCGACCTCGCGGACGTCACCGATATTGTCATCACGCACATGCACATGGACCACATCGGCGGCTTACTCGTCGAGACGGTGAAAAATCGTCTGCACGACGACGTGCGCATCCACGTCACCGCCACCGAAGTCGACTTCTGGACCTCGCCGGATTTCACCAGCACCGACATGCCCGCGCCTGTGCCGGACGTGCTGCGCTCCACCGCCAACGCCTTCATCCAGCAATACCAAAGCAAACTGCATATCTTCGAGGACGCGTTCGAAGTCGCCCCCGGCGTGGTCGCAAAACTCACTGGCGGCCACACCCCGGGCCACTGCGTGGTTTACGTGAACTCCGGCGACGAACGCCTGACCTTTGCCGGCGACGCCCTGTTCCCGGTTGCCTTCGACCATCCGGACTGGCACAACGGCTTCGAGCACGATCCTGATGAAGCGGTGCGCGTGCGCGTGCGCCTGCTGCAGGAAGCAGCGGCCAGTGGCGAACTGTTTGTCGCCACGCACCTGCCCTTCCCGTCGGTCGGCCGCGTTGCCGTCAATGGTGAGGGGTTCCGCTGGATTCCGGCGATCTGGGATTATTGATCGAGATCGCGTAACACTGCTTCGCCCGGCCTTGGTCGGGCGAAGTTGTTTTCGCCTGTTACAGATCCGTTCCGGGACAACCGCTACCTTTCCTCCGTTACATGGAACGACGGTCGATCCTTGCTCTCTACCACTGAACCTACAGTGGAGGAATTGACCATGATTGCCCCTGAAACCGGTATGAAACCGGGTGAGCGTTACTGCATTGAAAGCGTCGAGCGCGCGCCGCAATTTCCTGGATTTTTCCTCGATGGCAAGTATTACCTGGGCCCCGAGTTGCAGACGGCCGTCGGCTGGCTTGAAGGACAGAATTTCCTGTATGACCAACTCGATCCCAATGGCGAGCCGGTTTATCCGGGCAGAATCGTTGGCACGATTACCGCGCGGACACTGGAACTGGCGGATGGGTTGCGTCTGAGCATCGAGGAAATGCCGTTTCAGGCAGAAGCCGTTTCACCATTGCGGACGTTTGACGAAGTGACCGTTAAAACCCGACCTCTGACGATATCGCAGCGGCACACGACAGCCGGCCGCCAGCCGATGCAACCTTCTGCGCTGTTGGTTGCAGGCGCGGCATTGCTGGTAGGGCTGTGCTTGTTGGCGATCAATCGTTCTGGCCGTCGAGGCAAATAGGCTTTGCACGACGCGGGCGGTGACCGTTTTTTACGGCCGCGATCAAAGGCTGATTACAGCGCTGGCTTCGCGCATGAAGATCTCCACGGTCTTCGGACCGATACCATCGAACTCCGCCAGTCGCCTCTCGAATGCCTGGCGATCAGGGCTTGCCTCGACCATGTGGCTGACCTTGCCCGCGTACTCGTCGTTAAGCTTGCGTGCCAAGGCGTGCAGCCGCACGGCAGTGGTCTCGTCGTAACGCACGTAATGCGCCTCCCCTAGCATCGCGACCAGTTCACGATGGCTGCACGCAGCCAGTTTGCGCGGCGTATCGCGCCCGTGTTTATCGGCAATCACCCGATACGCTTCGGCAGCGATTTCAGCCTGTATCCGCTTGCCCATCAAGAAGCTCGCGAGCAGCCATTTGAACAAGCCACCGTCATCGTTGTGCTTAAGCTGAATGTTCAAATCCCTGGCGCTGATGGTCTTGTTCACCGCTAACCTCCGGGGTTGAAATCGTGGGGATTTTTCGTCCTGTGCCTGCCTGGCAGACGCTTGATCGTTAGGCTGCCGCCGGTTCCAACCGTTCAAAATAAAACACCTACCAGCGGCCTTAAACGAACTCCCGAAAATCCTTTGAATTTTTTTCGTCGGCAAAACTCATTTGCGTATGAGCGTAAGGAGGAGCGCATGAGTAACGTCGACATCTTCGTCATCGAATACAAACTTCACGGCCAGCCAAAGTCATTCGTCATCCGCGCAAAAACCATGCGCAACGCTGACGCATGGCACTGGGCGAGTTGCGACGCCGGCATTGCGCCGATTCCAAAACCCGGCAAGCCACCGTTGAAAGTCATCTCCAAACCCCAGGCCGAACGGTTTGGCATCACCGAGGTGAAATGGCGCGAAACGGCGACGGTGGACTGGACGGAGGCTTAATCATGCTCAAACAGATCGGTAATACGCTTGGTGGGATTTGGCAGTCGCCGTGAGGATTCTCAAGCGCCACGCCGACGCCTGGCGGATACAAACCCGGGCATCCCTCGGATGTCTCGGGCTGGCACGTAAACTAGACATTAGCGCGTGATTTTGGGTGGCCCATAGAGTTCGGTTTCCCAGTCCTCAAAAGGCGGTTTGACTTCGAAAGACCGATCGCAGTATGACCGTAGGTAGTCAGTCGCCCTTTTTTGCGCGTAAGTGAAATTGAGGACATTGCCTTCGTCGTCCATCTCTATGACATTCGCAAATATCGCAAAGACCTGTTCAATCGCACTGGGCTCTGAGCCATACATATCGAGGTACTTCACGTCCTTGAGCATGTAGTGGCTTCCACTGGCCATGAAATATGCGAACGTTCGGAGTGCTCCGCTGAAATCGTTACTTAGCTTTTTCATATCAGGTTCTTGTAGGCAACATTAAGGATTTGATTAAGAGGCGATTTTCATCCCCCCGAGCGAGCAAAGCCAATGGCCCGGGGTGTATAAGCCGAGGACCTGACGCACGGTGACTGCACCTGATTACTGGCTGACTAACGGAAGACCTAGCGTAAGAGGAGCGCCATCTATTTGCTATCATCCTGATGCTTTTTTGTGGCCGAATGCGCGAGCGGCACGCCCACGTAGCGTCTCGCGCTGGCCACCAGCGGTCCGGCAATTCGACTATTCATGTAAGGCACGTTAATGATCTCCGAATTGGCAGTCTCGAATCTTTTAGGGCCATGGCGCGGGGATGCCCATACCGGGCTGATGCAACGCTGCAAGGAGTCATGGGATACACCGCTAGTGCATTTGAGCGATCTGATGGTCGCTACTTTTTTGAATCAGAATATCGCACCCGAACACCTGTTAATCGAGGCAAAACACCGCATCGAAGTGCGGGAAAGAGATGGCTCCGAGTACTTCGACGGCCAGCTTCTCGAAGCGATGGAAAATGTGAGATCTCGGGGGCTGGATTTTTCTGGAGTTTGATATGGGGTTCTCCTCCACGTTATGGGCTTGGTACGGCCAGAATGAGTACAAGCAGGTTCTTGCCGTGTGCGAGGTCATTGAGGCGCTTGGGTTTCTGGCTCAAGCCTCGGACATACAGCAGGCAACTATCCCGGATTGCCCCGCCTGTGAAGTCTGGTCCGAGATGATTCTCCCGATAGAAAAGGTACTTTCAATCTGCGGCAGTGGGCTATCGGAGGACGTGAAGAGCCGGCTGGAAGACATTTGGGAGCGTTGCAATAGCCTTACTGAGGCCGCATTTCACTGTAATGATCGCCTGATCTTTGATCACGCAGAATGGATGCCCATCAGGACACGAGCCACCGAGTTGCTGGTTTTAATGGAGTCGACGCAAATCCATCCATTCCTGGGTGACGTGCTATTGGACTGTAAAAAGTTGCTCTCTGAATAATTCGGTGAGTCGTTCACGCGCACCAAAACGGTTTTACGTTTCAACCGTTGAGTGAATGTGCATCACTGCCGACCTGAATGAGCGGCAGGTCGGCGGTGCTGCGCAGAACGGTTACTGCACTTGCAGTTCCAGCAGTTCACCACCCTCTTTGCTCAGACGCTGCAGATATGCACCGGCGTCAAGCAACTGATAAGGAAAGTAAAGACCTGCCGGAGTCGGCGGCTGACCATCCAGCCCAAGCAATCGCTCCAGCAGCATGGCGACGCTCAGCCCCGTCAACGCTGCAGCGCCTGCCGGGTGAACGAGAGCATGCCGGGTGTGCAACGGTCGCCCTTGATGATCCTCACCCAGCAGTTCGATGAGAATCTCGGTCGACATCGGCCGACCGGCGCGCCGCGATGAACTCACTCCGCTGGCGAGATTGAACTGAACATTTGGCGCATCGGTGGCCGCCGCCAGCCCGGTGACATCGATGGACGAGAAGCTGCTGGCTTGCATCGGCGTGCCGTCCAGCGCTCTGAAGCTGACGTTCTTGTCCGCCCCTTCGCGCCAGAGGTAATCGCCCTCGCGCCGAGTCAGGGCGGCGGGCAGCAGCTTGTTCAGGTGATCGAAATCCTTAGCCACGGTCGGCCCGCCGCCATCCTGCTCGTCGACCAACGCATCGATACGAATATCGCGCACCCGGGCAAAGACCTCGGCGAGGTGCAGCGTCGCAACGGTCGTAGCGCCTACCATCCACTCGTAACCCAGCACGATGGGCGCCGCATCAGGGCGGTGGATGTAGCTCGCGATTTGCGGCGCCATCTCGAAAATGCCAGAAGAAATGCTCAGGTGCGGGACCTTGCGCCTCTGCGCGAAACGCAACCCGGCAAGGGAATGATCCATATAGAAAACCGCCACGGCACTGACCGGGCGATCACCCAGCCCCAGGTCATCGGCCGCAGGGTCAATAATCACGCCCTGCGCCCCGCCCATTTCCTCGGCGGCTTGCTCAGCCTTGGCCAGGTCTCGGCCGCCGATCAGCAAAGGGACGCCGGGATAAGCAGCACGCAACGCTTCGGCAGAACGGTGGCCAATGGCGCCGGAACCGCCCAGGAACAAAATCGGGTGAACTGACATGGGTATCCTTCCTCGTCTTTTGGGGTTGCAACCTAGTGTTGGTGCGTGCCCTGTCGTGAGGGTTCCCCGCCATTGCCTGAGCTGGAGAGTGGACCGACGAATGCGATTTTGAACGGAGTGTTGATGAGCCGTGTTTAGGCGTTTTTCATGGTTGTTTAAAAGACACGTCGCGTTACCTGCTACAGGCTACAACGTCTTGCGCCATTGCCTACGACTACGCCAGAATCCGCCGGCTTGTGCGTCTGCGGCGCGGGTTTTATCGTTCCTGGGTCACTGAAAAACAGTGATGGGGTTTGGTAGCCCGCTCTCATATGACGCATAACGTCACCGTGCGCAGATGCTTTTCAGCATTTGTCTTATGGTGGCCATGCGCAGGGCGCCCTCGGGCGCGCCGGATTTTCCATATGGGCCGGTCTACCAACCTTCGTATGGCCACCACCTTTCGTTTGGTAGCGAAGGTGATGGCTCCTTAAGTCCCATATGGAGCTTCATCTATGTTCAAACCAACGCCGAATCCCCCAGAAACCGATCCAGTCTCACCCTACAAATTTCCAGACTCGCGAACACTCAACGACGCCGCCGAACGCGCCCTCGATTACTACCTCACGCCAACACAACGCATCATGGGCAGCGACCAGAAACACGCTCCCATGTTTCTGGCCAACTCCGATTACGACAGCGAGTCCCTGCTCGTTAACGCCAGCGAATCTCTCAGTTCAGCCACCGAAATGCTCTGCAACTTCGCCGCCCTCCTCGACCCAGGCCACCGCAAAACTGCGCTGGGCATTGCGCAAGTGGTAATGCTGGGCGAATTGGCGGTAAATCAAGCGCTGGATAATGTTGTGCCGGTGGATTGATGAGTAATCCCTTTATGGCGGCGTTCTGGCTGCTGTCACAAAGGGATCAAGATTGCATTGGGTGGCCGCTCTCGGCCAAAAGCCGTCAGTTGCAATTAAAACTAAACGGCTACGTGTTTACCCAACTCAATTTTACTGAAGCAGCTTCAAGGCGCGATCAAAGTCGAACAGCTCCACCTGCGCCGCGGCAAGTGCCAGACGTTCTGCCAGCGCTTGATCGAGTGGCCTGTTGCGCAGGGCCGCCAGCACGTCCAAAGCCGCGGTATCTCCTTCGTCCAGAAGAACAATAAGCCGGTTCAGTTGCTCGCTGATTGCCGCGTCGTCCAGCAGGTCACCCTCCGTGGAAGCCAGTGTGTCCGCCTCAAGGTTCGCCAGACTCGCGAGGGTCGGGAGCAAGTAATGCTCGACCTGCATCGCTAGCGCTTGCACGACCTCAACCGGCTCGTCGTCCTGACAGGCCTGTTCTAACAACGTGCAAGCCTGCGCCACGGCCTTGGCGCCGATATTGCCGGCGGTGCCGCGCAAGCTGTGCGCCAGTCGTGCGGCAGCAGCAGAATCCGGATCGATTCGTGCGGCCTGGAATTGCTCGGAAAAATCTGTCTGAGTGTCGCGAAACTTGCAGAGTAGACGTAAGTAGAGATCCCGCCGCCCCATGCAGGTGGCGAGTCCCGCAGCCAGATCAATGCCCTCAAGACGATCTGGCAATCCATCGACCAAACCTGCGTTCAGCGAAGCTTGAGCGACTCGTGGTTTGATCCATTTTGCCATTGTGGCGAACATGGTTTCGACGTTGAGTGGCTTGGAGATATGGTCGTTCATACCGCATTCGAGCGCGCGCTCGCGGTCACCGTCCATGGCGTTGGCGGTCATGGCGATCACTGGCAGAGTGCGGAAGCGCGGTTGCTGACGAATTTTCCGGGTGGCTGTGTAGCCATCCATCACCGGCATCTGGCAATCCATCAGCACGCCATCGAAGTCGTCATCCTCGCCGAGAATATCCAGGGCCTCTTGGCCGTGCGTGGCGAGTCGCAAGCGTATTCCGACACTCTCCAGTAGCTCGCTGGCCAGTTCCTGATTCAGATCGTTGTCTTCGACCAGAAGCAGTCGCGCTCCATTGAGGCTGGCGACGGTGTTGGCATTGTGCAGGGAGCGTTCGCCAGCCCGAGTATCGCTGTGGGTGTCTCTGCCCAGCACGACACCGATGGCTTCAAGTAACGAGGACGGCGTGACAGGTTTGGTCAGTACCACCGGCAACTGGATGCCCTGGCGCTCGGCTTCTTCGCGGGCTTCTTCGCGGCCAAAAGCGGTCACCATGATCACCGATGGCGTACGCATCAGGCTGGCGGAATGCATTCTGCTCACAGCTTCCATGCCATCCATGCCGGGCATCCGCCAGTCCATCAAGACCAGATCGTAAGGCAGCACCTTGTGCTCGGCGTCGGCCAACATGCGCAGCGCCAGACTACCGCTCTGCGCGACATCCACTTCCAGACCAAAGCTGCGCGCCATGCCCGAAAGGATTTCACGGGCACTGGCGTTGTCATCCACGACAAGCACGCGCATGCCCAACAGCTCGCCAGCCTTGAACATACGACGCGGCGGAACATTTTGCTGTACGCCGAGTTGGACCTGGAAGTGAAACGTGGAGCCGACTCCCGGTTGGCTTTCAACCCAGATTCGACCGGCCATCAGCTCCACCAGCTTCTTCGAGATGGACAATCCCAGCCCGGTGCCCCCGTACTTGCGAGTGATCGAACTGTCAGCCTGACTGAACGACTGGAACAGACGTGAACACTGCTCGACGGTCATGCCGATGCCCGTGTCGCGCACCCAGAAATGCAGTTGCACGTGTTCGTTGTGAGAAGCAACTTCTTCAACGCCGACCACGATGTCACCGTGTTCGGTGAACTTGGCCGCGTTGTTGCCGAGGTTGATCAGCACTTGCCCCAGTCGCAGGGGGTCGCCCAGCAGTGCCGTGGGCAGGTCAGGCGGAATCTGAAACAACAACTCCAGACCCTTGTCCTCGGTCTTCAAGCCGATCATGGCAGCGAAGCTGTCGAGCACATCTTCCAGACGGAACGGGATCTGTTCGAGACTCATCCTGCCCGCTTCGATCTTTGAGAAGTCGAGAATGTCGTTGATGATTCCCAGCAGGTTCTCCGCTGATCGGTGGACTTTTTCAATGTAGTTGCGCTGGCGTTTATCCAGTTCGGTACGCAGCGCCAGGTGGCTCATGCCGATGATGGCGTTCATCGGTGTTCGGATCTCATGGCTCATGTTGGCGAGAAACTCGCTCTTGGCCTGCGTGGCCTCCTCGGCCGCAGCCCTTGCCTCTGCCAGTGCGGTTACATCGATGTTGATGCCGGTTGCGCGCAATGGCTTGCCGTCAGGCGTGCGTGAGAAGCGATTCAGCGACCGGAACGTGCGCACCTGCCCATCGTTTTTACGCACAATCCGGAAGTCGAACTCGGCGCGATCATCGCCACTCTGGACGGCACTCTCGAACGTGCTGCTGACCCGCGCCAGATCGTCGGGATGCACCAGTGCCTTCCAGTGCGCCAGCGTACCGCCGAAGCCGCCTGGCTCCAGACCAAACAGGGTTTCGAGTTGGGGTGTCCAATAGTTTGTGCCACTGACCAGGTCGACGTCGAACAGCCCGATGTCACCGGACTCCTGCGCCAGATTCAGACGATCGCTGGCCGTGCGCAGCCTGGCTTCCATCGCCCTGCGCTCACTGACATCGCGCACCGAGGCGCACACACAGACGCCACGCCCCTCCAGGCGCGGTAGATGGGAAAGGCCAATTTCTACGGAGAACAAACTGCCGTCTTTGCGTACACCGCTCAGATCGTCAAGATCGCCGCCCATCTGCCGGGTTCCGCCGCTGGCAATGAACCCGTCGCGTAACCTGACATGGCGCTCGCGGGCAGCCTGCGGTACCAGACGCTCGATGCTGGCGCCAATCAGCTCGCCGGGGGCGTAGCCAAACAGGGTATCCATCTGCGGGTTGGTCATCAGGATGCGACCGTCGGCGCCCAGCACCAGCATGCCGTCCGGTGCTGCCTCGATGATGCCGCGGTACCAGGCTTCGGTGGCGCGCAATGCGGCCTGCTGGGCCTCCAGCTCGCTGGCCTGGTGCTCCAGTTGCAAAGCCTGCGCGCCCATTTCGTCTGCCTGACGGCGAGTTTCCAAGAGCAGCGCCTGAGCTGCCTCACTGCGTTCCATAATGGCCATGGCGCCGGCCAGCCGGGGCAGGACTTCTTGCAGCAGCAGCGCTTCGTTCTCTTCCAGTTGGCGAAAACCGGCCATTTCCATCACCCCGAGCAGGCGTTCGCCACGCATCACGGGCTGAACCAACAGGACGCTGGCCGGGGCTGCGCCCAATGGCGTGCGTACATGCCAAAACGGTTCCGGTAGATCCTGAAGCTGGCGGGGCTGGCGATCCAGTGCGCACTGGCCAAGCAACCCTTCACCGAGATCAAGTTCAGCGGGTAGCGGATGAACACTGTCCACCGCATAACCGCCAACCAGGCGTAGGCGTGCCGCGCCTTCATAGAGAACGTAAAGCGCTCCCTGGCACATGCCCAACTGCGGCGCGATGTGGCTGAAAAAAGCCTGGGCCAACTGCTGCGGTGTCTCCGCCTGTTGCAGATCCACTTGCAGGAGCGACGTGTGGTTTTTGATCCAGCGCTGTCGCTCAAGCTGACAAGCTTCCAGCTGCAGCGTGGCGATGGCACGCGCCAGGTCGCCGGTTTCGTTGCGAAGATCGGTGTGCGGGATCTGACCGTCCAGCTTGCCGGACGCCAATTCGTCCACCGCCACGCGGACGCGATTCAACGGCACGCGTATGGAATAGCTGACCAGCCAGGTCAACAGCAAGGCCAGCGTCGACCCACCCAGCAGCAAGATGGACGTGATCGCAGTACTACGCTCTGCGTACTCCGCCAGGTTCTTCGCTGTATCGTGGATGTCGGCTTCCTTGTTTTTCTCGATCTGGTTGAGCAGCCCATCGCCGCCCTGTTCCAGCGCAAGAAAATCCTTACTGTTGAGCAACATCAAGGCCTGACCCAAGGAACCCTTGCCGGCCAGCTCCAGTGCCTCATCGCCGTCTTTTTGCAGACGCTTTAATACCATTTCGAATTCCAGCAGGCTGCTGACGCTGCTCTGCCTGCGCAGCGTTGGACGAACCTGCTCCAGCGCTTCGTGGAGTCGCGCCTGGGCGACATCCATCTGGGCTCTGGCGCTGATACGGATGTCTGCGTTGTTGGTCGCGATTGCACGTTGCATGGCGAGCAACAGATGCGGCAACTGCACCCGAACCTCCTGCACATATTGGATACCTACCAGATCCTGTTGGTACAACTGCTGCATTTCAGTTCTTAGCGAATACTGCGTGCGCAGGCTTTGCACGCCCAATATCAGGATCAATATCAGCAGCGCAGCGAAGCCGATGATCAATTTACTGCGCAGAGACAGGCGCTCGAGCATCTCGAACAGTCTGTTCATAAACGGCCTCTTTCAGCTGGATGTGCAGAGTAATGCGCGGGATTCAGGGACGTTCGGCAATCTGCTCAAGCAGTGCTAACTGCCTGGCCATGTCCTGGTCGCTGTCGGCAAATCGCTCGGCAATTGCGCGGAACTGCTCGGCATTGGCGAGAAACGCGTCACAGATGTCCGGATCAAAATGCGAGCCCCGGCCTTCGCCGATGATTTTCACCGCCTGCTCGTGAGGCATGCCGGGCTTGTACACGCGGCGGCTGATCAGCGCATCGTAGACATCTGCCACGGCCATTAACCTGGCGCTGATCGGGATATCGTCGGCGGCCACGCCTTGCGGATAGCCACTGCCATCCCACTTTTCCTGATGGCCGTAGGCGATTTCCTTGGCCAAATGAAGGAAATCGACGTTTATGCCTAATTGATCCTCCGCGTGCTGAATGGCGTCCCGCCCCAATGTGGTGTGGGTCTTCATGATCTCGAACTCTTCAGCGGTGAGCCGTCCCGGTTTGAGCAGGATGCGATCGGGAATGCCAATCTTGCCGATATCGTGCAGCGGTGCCGATTTGAAGAGCAGCTTAATGCTGTCCTCGTCGAGAAAGTGCCGGAAACGCGGGTGGTTGCGCAACAGTTCAGCCAGGTGTTTGATGTAGTGCTGGGTACGGCGAATGTGGTTGCCGGTTTCGTTGTCACGGGTTTCGGCCAGCGAAGCCATGGCGTGGATGGTGACATCCTGGATGGCGATCACCTCCCGGGTGCGGCGCTGCACTTCCCGCTCCAGAAATTCGTTTTGATTGCGCAGGAAATCGGCAACGGACTTGAGCTTGATTTGGGTCTCGACCCTGGCCATGAGCACCGGGGGGATGATCGGCTTGGTGATGTAATCCGCAGCCCCGAGGCTCAAGCCGCGAATCTCGTCCTCCGTGGCAGTCATGGAGGTGAGGAAAATGATCGGTATATGGCGAATGCGAACGTCAAGCTTGAGCTGCTCGGCAACGTCATAACCGGACAGGCCCGGCATCATGATGTCCAGCAGGATCAAATCGGGAAGCGGGTCGGCCTGCAGAAGGCGTAGGGCCTTTTCGCCGCTGTTGGCGGCCTTGACCCGATATTTGTCCTTCAGCAACTCGGCGATCAACATCAGGTTGTCGGGGGTATCGTCGACCACCAGAACGGTCGCTGATGGATAAACGCCCTGAGTGCTATCCATGGTTGTTGGCTCCCTTGCCAGACAATTAAGGAGTTGGCGCACTTGCACCAGTCTCTTGCTGGCAAGCGTAGCTATAAAAGCTGCAATCGCTAGGCGGAGATCTGTAGGCTGGTTCCCAGCATCAGGTGGATCAACTCTGGATAGAGCGCTCGTAAATTAACGAGCATGGGCTTCAGCGTCCGGTTCAGATAGCGCGATAAAAGCCTTAACGTGCTGGGCGACGGCAAGCAACCCCATTCGATTTGACTGATATCGGATGGCTTGCACACTTCCCAGCACATCAATGATGGTCATTTTCCCCTATTGATTGATCGACGTGCCAAATGCAACGGCTCGGCAAAGGCGCCGGGCCGTGAAGAGCCGTGCTTAGAGGAACGTGAGGACAGCGTTGAACACCAGTGCCGCGACAAAGCCAAGTGGCGCTGCGCGAAACAGGAGCTGCTGGAACAGTGAGCTGCGACTCTGCTCCGTGGCACATGAGCCTAATATCAAGCTACCACCAGAGGAGAACGGCGAGATGGAGGTGGCTTGAGCGCCAACGACGATGGCCACAAACAGGATCATCGGATCTAGCCCCAGTGCCGTGGCAAGCGGTGGCACCAACGGAAACAGCGCCGGCGTCACCACCCCCAGCGTGCTGGAGAACAGCGACATGAACGCTGCCACCACACCGAAGACAATCGGCACCATGATCGGCGCAATGCTATTGCCCATCCACGATGCCAGTAAGCCGATGGTCCCGGCCTTGATCGCGACCGAGATCAGCATGCCCACACCACAGATCATGATCAACGTGCCCCAAGGCACAGACGCCATTGCCTTGCGTTCGTCGCCCAATTTCAGCAAGAGCGCGATCACCGAGAACAGGCTGGCGATCAAACCGATGTCCATCTTCGAATTGATGAAGCTCACCGTGGAATTTTCCGGGAAGACAATTTGCGCAACGGGTGCCGCCAGTACGATCACCATCATCGCTAACGTCAGCCATAGGGTGATTGTCTGCTCGCGGTTCAGTGGCGTCGGCACGGCGACCGCATAAGCGGACGCTTTCATCGCCTTGCCATGGCCGGTGAGAAACACCAATACCGAAATCACCGCCAGCGGTATCACCAGGGTACTGGCGAAAATCGCTGCGGCGTTGATGAAGGCCTCGTTTTCCGGGATGCCAGCATTGACCATCAAGCCACGAAAAATGATACCACTCTGGCTGGAGACGAAGTTGGCTCCGCTCAAGGCGCCATAGTTGACCGCCATGCCGCCCGTGATCAGGCTCATCCCGGTGCGCTCACACAGCAGCAGCGTGATGGGCGCCATGAACGCCAGCACTGTGTAGTAGCCCGCCCCCATCGCCGAGATGGTGGTTGCCGTGAAGAAGACCGCGAACGGCAACAATTGAGGCATCGACCGGCATCGATAAATCAGATGCTCCGCCAATTTTTCAAGCGTGCCATTGACGGTGGCAAAACTATAGAACAGACAAACCGAGAAGATGATGAAGAAAATCTTCAACGGCCACAGGCTGATGACGTCGGACGGGCTCAACCCCATGCCGTAACAGCCGATCAGGTAAGCAAAAGCGATGGCGAACAGACCTATGTTGATCTTGGTCTTGTAACCCAGGGCAACGGCGACAACGATTGCCGCGACGACGAGCAGGCTCATCATGATGGAAGTCCTATTGTTGTTATTGATCGTTTAGCAGCGTGTTTCGAAGCCAAACAGCTTCGCTGGGTTGTCCTTCAGCACATGCGCCCGCTCGGCCGCGTCCGGCAGCAAGCCTTCGAGGAAAGCCACTTGCCGGGAATAGTCCGTCTGCTGTTCATACTGAGTGTTGGGCCAATCGCTGCCCCAGACGAGTCGCTGGAGACCGCCACTCGCGTCGCGCAACAGCGCCAGCCCATGCGATGCCTGGGCAAGATCGGATCGACTGCGGTACGGGGCGGAAAGCTTGAGCCACACCCCGTCATCCTTCAGCAACTCAAGAAACGCCTGATGGTTGGGGTTCCCGGCATCGATGCCCCCCGTCGGCAGGCCGAAATGATCGATGACCACGGTCACACCGCAAGCCCTGATGGCCGATACGATCGGCGCCAGGTCATCGATGCCGCGCTGAACTTCAACTTGCCATCCCCGCAGCGCCAACCGCTGGAACAGAGTGGTCCAGGCTGGGCCGCTGTAATCCGCCAGCGCCTTACCAATGAGATTCAAACGCATACCAACCACACCCGCTTCAGCCAATTCGTCCAGCAGGGTTTCGCTGACGTCGACATCCACCACCGCCACCCCACGCAAACGCTGCGGATAACGGCGCAACGCGTCGAGCATGAAGTGATTGTCGGTGCCCAGAAAGCTCGGCTGAATCAACACGCCGTGTGAAAACCCGTGGCGATCCAGGTGATCCACGTATTGCTCCACCAAAGCGTTGTAACGCGGGCTGTAGCGACGGTTGGCAACCATCGGCAGATCCTGGCGGAAGACGTGGGCGTGCGTGTCCACACCGGTGAAGGCAGGCGGGTGAAGGCTGGTCATAAACAGATAACCCCGATCGTTTGTTGTTATGGAGAATCACCTGCCGCCATGAGAAATCAGGTTCTTTGGCCCAATCTGCCATCGTCAGCACGTGTACAGAAGCTTAAATTCATATATATGACTAGATCACCATATATTCAGGGATGGATATCTGTCAAACCTCACGCAGGTGCTAAAGTGGCTGCGCATGCCGAAAAGGAATCAAAGAAAAAATGAACGCCCCTACCCTCGGATACGACGAGCGCTTGCCGCTCTATCAGCGCCTGCGAGAAGAAATGCTCTCCAAGATCGCCACCGGCGAATGGATGCCAGGCGCGCCCATCCCCACGGAGGCCGAGCTCACCAAACACTATGGTGTAGCCATCGGCACGGTACGAAAGGCCGTGGACACACTGGTCAATGAAGGCCTGCTCCTGCGCAGCCAGGGCCGGGGCACCTATGTGCGCCGTCCCAACTTCGATGCCTCACTGGCGCGATTCTTCAGGCAAGTGAATGCCGCTGGCGGGCGCGAAATACCGACCAGCCGCATCCTGGCAAAGAACCGGCAAAAACCCTCTCAAACTGTGGCAACAGCCCTGAAGTTGCAGGACGACGAAGACGTCGTGCACCTGGAACGGCTGCGGATGGTTGAAAGCCGCACACTGTTTCACGAGGATATCTGGCTCCCCGCCACACGGTTCGGCGTATTGCTGGAAATTGATTCCGAAAGCTTCGGCGAACTGCTCTACCCGTTTTATGAAACCCAATGCGGACAATGTATCGGCTCGGCGACAGAGACCCTCACCGTAGAGCAAGCCGACCGGGCCACCGCCAAAATCCTTTCAATCAAAGAAGGCGCCCCGGTCGTCACCATCGAGCGCACCGCCCTCGCCTATGACCGCTCCCCGCTCGAATACCGAATTTCCCGCGCGGCGGCCGAGGGGTTCAGGTACCAGATCGATATCTCATGAGCCCAGTGACAAGGGCACCCACGCCCTAGCAGCCGGGGGTGTCGGGGTTACGCCGGCGGTCCAACCGGGGCGTAACCGGCTTGTTCAGGCTCAACCTGAGCCTCAGCTCTGTCATCTTTGGGGCGCCGGTAGCTGGCGGAGTAGAGAGCCGCTATGGCAGATCGGCTCCGCTTGGAGAGCTAAACATTGCCCCACCAGCAGCTGCGCCTTTGGCGATGGCCGACTGTACAGACGCTACCACCATCCCCCCGTTTCCGCCTGGTCGGGGACCGCGCAGGCGACCCAGTTCGACCACGCCACCGGGGTCCCCCCAAAGGCCAGGCCGTGTTTGGCTTGCTGCCCGCTGAGTACCTTCCGGCCAGCCTGTTGACGCCGATGGCGACCGGGCTGGGGGTATCCGAAGCGCTGGCTGGCCAAGCCGTGTCCCGCCCGAACGCGGAGAAAAACCTGTTATCCACCCATAAACCATCGTAATTTACCCGCCATAACTACAAGGTCGTTTTGGGGATACACGTGGGAGCCTATCGTCTGCTGTTGGCCGTCCTGGTCGCTGTTTCGCATATGGGCAAGATGTTCATGGGGTTCAACCCGGGCGTGGTGGCGGTGATTTCTTTCCTGCTCATCAGTGGTTTTGTGATGACCTCACTGATCGAGCGCAATTACCAGGCGCCCGAGAAAGTTGGCCGGTTCTACCTGGACCGCGCCCTGCGCCTTTACCCGCAATTCCTGTTCTACTTCATCCTCTCTTGTGCGGTGATCTATTTCCTCCTGCCTGGCACGCCGCAATGGGCTGAACTGAACGTCAAAAACATCGCCGCGAGCCTTGCAATAGTGCCCCTCGGTTTCTATATGTTCGGCGTGACCGGAGCGGGAATCGTGCCACCGGCCTGGTCGCTAGGACTGGAGATGTGTTTCTACCTGGTGATCCCGTTCCTGCTCATCTACAGACTACGGGGCGCGGCCTTCGCCTTGTCGGTTGCGGTCTTCATCCCCGCCTGCCTTGGATTCATCAACACCGACTACTACGGCTACCGTCTGTTGCCGGGTGTCCTGTTCATCTTCCTGTGCGGCAGCTACCTCTACAAACCGCAGGCGAAGGGTTTCGCGATTGCTGGCGGTACCGCTGTGGCAGCGGCATTGATCTTTGCGGCGATCATGATGGGCTGGATCGAACGTCGGCCGTCCAACGCCGAAGTGGCCGCCGGCATTGCCCTGGGCATCCCTGCGGTGTACGGGCTGACAACACTCAAATTTCACCGGATTGACGAGTTTCTCGGGAACATCAGCTATGGCGTATTCCTCAATCACTTCCTGGTGATTTACTTCCTGCACGGCCTCTGGCCGATCACCTCATTCGATTGGTCCAAGGTTGCAACGGTGTTGGTGCTGTCGTTCTTGCTCAGTGGTGTTTCGTATTACTGCGTCGAGCGGCCAGCGTTGAAGTTTCGGCATAAACTTCGGGCCGGCTCCAAGGATCGAGTGGGGGCCGTTCGGGCAAGTGAGGCAACGGCTTGACGGCGACAGGCGACAGATCGCGCTGCTGAACGTGGCCTGTCTCTCACATTCATGTGCCTAAGCGAGCGCAGTCATTCGCGAACCACTGCTGGCGGCGCTATGATCGCAACACCCGACGTCTTGAACACAAAACCCATGCCCACCCCGAAAACCCGCCCTACCCCCGCCCCGTTCCTCAACCCCGGCGAATCCGTGGTCCTGTTCGATGGCGTGTGCAAACTCTGCAACGGCTGGGCGCGTTTTTTGATTCGCCATGATCATCAACGTCGCGTGCGTCTGGCAGCGGTGCAGTCGCCGGAGGGACAAGCCTTGCTCGCGTGGGCCGGCCTGCCAGTCGATCAATTCGACACCATGGCGGTAATCCGTGACCGTCACTATTGGGAACGTTCAGACGCGTTCTTCGAAGTCATCAGCCAACTACCCGCCCGCTGGCAGCCATTGCGGCTGCTACGCGTATTCCCGCGCGGCCTGCGCGACTGGGCCTACGACCGCATCGCGCTGAACCGATACCGACTGTTCGGCAAGTACGACACCTGCCTGCTGCCAACCCCGGATCATCAACAGCGCTTTCTGAAAATAACTAGGCCAAAAAGCTAATCAACTGCACCGGCGTCATCTTCGTCACCATCATCAGTACGATGACAAACATCCCGGCAAACCCGAGCACGCCCATCCAGAACCACTTCCGGTAAACGGCTTGATACTGCTCATCAAGCCCCGTCCCCGCCTCGCTCGCACTCGACGCCATCACATACAGGTGCTTCTGCAGGAGCAACACCGGCAGCCACAGCGAGCCGACGCAGAAGAAGACGATCAGCGAGGTCAGCACCCACTCGGTGCTCATCGACAACCCCGAAAGCCGCATCAGCAGATAACCGGTGATGATTTGCACAAACCCGGCCGGCGTGGTGATCCAGGTGTCGAAGCGCACCACCATGCGCGCGACGTGCGCTATCACGTGCGGATTGCCGGTGCGGCTGGCGGCGATCAGGTAGAGGTAGGAGCCCATGCCGAAACCGAACAGGAAGATCGCGGCGATGATGTGCAGGTACTTGAGGCACAGATAGAGCATGTCAGCGCTGCCCGTCCGAGAAATGCACGGCCAGGCTCAGGTTGTCCGGGTCGTTGATCGCGGCCATGTACTCGGCGACGCTGATTTCGCCCACGCACGGTCTGGCGCCGGCGGTTGGCACGTGGCCCTGGGCCATTTTCGTGGCCAGGGCCACGGCGGCGCAGCTGGGGATTTCCGGGCCTTTGTCGTTCAAAGCCGTGAGTTGTGCGGTCATCGACAGCGGCTTGCCGTCAACACCAAGGCCCTGCACGTCGATGTACATCGCACTTTTGCCATCGCCGAATCGCTCGAATCGCATGCCCAGCCGATGCAGTCTTCCGGCCCACAAGGCATGGTCGCGCACCAGCCCGACTTTCAGCGCCTGAGCCAGCAAGCCGTTGGCGAAACCGCCGAGCTTGAGACCGGCGCCCGCCTTGAAGCTCAGGGTTTGCGCACCATAACGACCGGCGAAGATGTCCATGTCCGGGACATCGACGTTGGCCAGCAATCGGGTGCCCATCTGCGGCATCTTGCGCAGGGTCAGGTCCAGCCAGCCCGAAACTTCATGGACTTTGCCGTTCTTGAGTTGCTTGATCGGTTTGCCGGCATAAGCCAGGACACCTTCGATGGTCGACAACCCGGGCATTTTCGCCGAGGAAGAAATGCCATGCTCGATCGAGTCAATGCGCGAAAAGCGCTGGCGCTGCTCATCGATGATCGCTGAAGACAGTGTCGGCACCGAGCTGCAACCACTGAGGATCGCCACGCCCGCTTGTTTCGCCCGCGCGTCGAGCACGTCGATGCCGTTGACGAAGGTGCGGCAGTCCGCGAGGTCGCAGTAGTTAACGCCGGCATCGATGCAACTCTGTGCAACGGCATAGGATTGCCCCTGAAACGGCCCGCCGGTATGGACGACCAACTGAATGTTCAGCGCACGCAAAGCGGCTTCGAACTCCGCGCCCATGGCATCGCCGCACCAGCCTTCGCAGACGTTTCCCGAATGGCTGTTGAGCTCATCGAGTTTGCGCTGCAACTTGCGCGGGTCACGACCCGACAGCACCAGCCCGATGTCCGGCATCAGCGCCAGATGCCTGCACACGATGCTGCCGAAATTACCGTAGCCCCCGACCACCATCACCCTGAACGGCATGCAATTCTTCCCTAAGTCATTTCATCAAACAGGCGGGAAGGATATAGGGCCGAACGTCAGCAGGCCATTCAGAT
Source organism: Pseudomonas sp. Mb7 (assembly GCF_054790525.1). Lineage (NCBI taxonomy): Bacteria > Pseudomonadati > Pseudomonadota > Gammaproteobacteria > Pseudomonadales > Pseudomonadaceae > Pseudomonas > Pseudomonas sp. Mb7. The sequence goes on along the minus strand of NZ_CP186501.1, from coordinate 2,122,323 downwards.
CAGTTGCTCGCCAGCCGACGCGATCCATTTGCGCAGCAGGCAGCCAGAGTGTGCCGTCGCGATTGTTGGTTGATGAAAGAAGGGACACACGACGTGAAGGCTCAGCAGTTCCAGGGGGCTTCGGCGTCGGCGTCGATAGCGTATTTCGCCCGAGCCTGGGCATGTGCCCGCGGATCGACCGAAGCCAGCGCCGCCAAAACGATGTGATAGCGATCCACTTCAAAGAAGCTGCGCAACGCCGAACGTGTGTCGCTGCGTCCAAATCCGTCGGTGCCCAGGCAGATGCACGGTGCCTGTAAATACGGCACCACCAATTGTGCATAGGCGCGCACGTAATCACTGGCCGCCACGACTGGAGCGTTACCGGGCAGACAATGCAGTAGGTGACTCTGGCACTCGACATCGCCGCCGAACACTTGCTGACGCTGCACCTCGCGGGCATCCCGGGCGAGTTCGGAGAAGCTGGTCACACTCCACACTTCGCTGCTGACTTGCCACTCTTGATCCAGCATATGTGCGGCGGCAATCACCTCGCGCAGAATCGCTCCCGAACCCAGTAAACGAACCGCCGGTACCTCCTCGCCATAGCGCGCATAGAGGCGCATGCCGCGAATCACGTCCGCGTGTTCGTCTGGTTCAAGTGAGGCCTGAACGTAGTTCTCGTTGGTTACCGTCAGGTAATAGAACTCATCCTCTTGCTGCTCCAGCATGCGCCGGGCGCCATGGTCGATGATGACCGCCGCCTCGCTGGCAAATGCCGGGTCGTAGGCGCGGCAGTTGGGCACAGTGGCTGCGATCAATTGACTGGAGCCGTCCTGATGCTGCAGTCCTTCACCGGCCAGCGTTGTGCGCCCCGATGTGGCGCCGATCAAAAAGCCTCTGGCGCGCTGGTCGGCGGCAGCCCAGATCAGGTCGCCAATGCGCTGAAAGCCGAACATCGAGTAGTAAATGTAGAACGGCAGCATCGGCTCGCCATTGACGCTGTAGGACGTCGCCGCAGCGATCCAGGAAGAAATCGCGCCGGCTTCGGTGATGCCTTCTTCGAGCAGTTGCCCGTCGGTCGATTCCTTGTAATAGAGCAGCGCGCCGGCATCTTCTGGCTCGTACAACTGGCCGACGGATGAATAAATCCCGATTTGCCGGAACAGATTCGCCATGCCGAATGTGCGCGCTTCATCGGCGACAATCGGCACAATGCGTGGCCCCAATTGTTTGTCCCGGATCAGATGGGTGAACAGTCGCACCACCGCCATGGTCGTCGAGTTTTCACGCTCATCGGCCTTCAGCGCAAAACCGCCATAGCTGTCGAGCGGTGGCACTGTTATTGGTGCTGACACACCGTTGCGCTTGGGCAAGTAACCGCCGAGCGCCCGTCGCTGCTGATGCAGGTATCGCAACTCGGGGCTGTCGTCAGCCGGTTTGTAGAAGCGCATTTCTGCCACGGCCTCATCATCCAGCGGCAAGGCGAAACGATCACGGAATGCCTTGAGCACCTCGATATCGAGTTTTTTCTGCTGGTGCGAGGTGTTGCGCGACTCACCGATCTGGCCCATGCCGAAACCTTTCTTGGTTTTGGCGAGCACCACGGTCGGCCTGCCCTTGTGCTTGCGCGCGGCCTCGAACGCGGCATGCAACTTACGAAAGTCGTGACCGCCCCGGCGCAACGCGTCGATCTGCTCCGGGCTCATATCTGCAACCAACGCCTGCAACTGCGGGTCCTGGTCGAAGAAATGGCTGCGGTTATACGCACCGTCATTGGCCCCCAGATTCTGGTACTCGCCATCCACCATCCCGGCGAAGTGGCGCAACAGTGCATGGCCGTCATCGCGGGCAAACAATGGGTCCCAGTCCGAACCCCACAACACCTTGATCACGTTCCAGCCGGCGCCGCTGAACAGTGACTCCAGCTCCTGAACGATTTGCCCGTTGCCGCGTACGGGGCCGTCGAGACGCTGCAGATTGCAGTTGATCACGAAGGTGACGTTGTCAAGATTCTCCCGCGCTGCCAGCGAAAGCGCGGCGATGGACTCCGGCTCGTCCATCTCGCCATCACCAAAAACGCCCCAGACATGCCGCCCCTCCGTCGAGGCAATCCCACGGTGCTGCAAATACCGCAGGAACCGCGCCTGGTAAATCGCATTGATCGGACCAATACCCATTGAGCCCGTGGGAAACTGCCAGAAGTCGGGCATCAACCAAGGATGCGGATAGGAACACAATCCGCCGCCCTTCACTTCTTGCCGGTAACGCTCCAGTTGCGACGCCTGCAAACGCCCTTCAAGAAAGGCCCGCGCGTACACCCCGGGGGCAGAGTGCGCCTGGAAGTAAACCAGATCACCGCGCCCGGCTTCGCTGTCCGCACGGAAAAAGTGATTGAAGCCGACCTCGAAAATTTCCGCCGCCGAGGCGTAACTGGCGATGTGACCGCCCAATTCGCCATAGGCCTTGTTCGCCTTCGCCACCATGGCCAGGGCGTTCCAGCGAATGATCGAGGTGATGCGCTCCTCCATCACCAGATCCCCGGGATAAACCGGCTGCTGTTCGAGCGCGATGGTGTTCTGGTACAGCGAATACGCACTCGCCGTCGTTTGCACGCCGAGACGGCTGGCCTGCTCGGCCAGTCGCAGCAGCAAGAACCGCACGCGCGGTCTGCCGCCGACTTTCGCGACACCTGCCAGGGCTTCCAGCCACTCGTTGGTTTCAATGGCATCGATGTCTTCGTGAACCGGCGTTCCGTGGGTCGGCCGTTGCGCGGTATCTTTCATGGCTGCACACCCTGACAGGTTGAATGGACGACTGGATCAGTTCGACACGTGCTCAAGAAATATCAGTTGCAGCGGCTCTTCCAGCAGGTCATCCGCCGCGGCGGCAAAGCGCTTGAAGTAAGGCATGGCGAAATGCGCATCCAGTGCCGCCTGATCCTTGAAGGCCTCGCGCATGTAGAACGTGCCGCGCTGGTCGCGCAGTTCAAACAACACATAGTCGAGATTGCCCGGCTCTGCGCGTGTCGGCTCAACCAGCGCCAGCAAGCCTTCTTTCAAGGCCTGTTCCTGGCCTGACCTGGCCTTGAGCACGGCAATCGAGATCAATGTTTCTGTGGACTGGCTCATCTTCAATACTCCTGGGACCGGCTGCATTCAGAGAAAGGTAAACAGCGACTGGGACGGCAAGCGGGACTTGGGCAGGCCTGCGTTGAAGTCTTCGCTGCTGTGATAGCCCAGGCTCACCACGACCAGACTGGTGAAGCCCTGTTCGCGCAGGCCCAGTTCACTGTCGAGGACTTTGCTGTCGAAACCTTCCATCGGCGTCGCGTCGATACCCAGCGAGGCGGCACCCAGCAGCAATGTGCCCAGCGCGAGGTAGGTCTGCTTTTCCATCCAGTGCTGCAGGTCTTTCTGATCGAAGCGATGCAGATCGACAAAACCGCGCCGTCCACGCTCCTGCCCTGCTCGCGCCTCGGCATTGTGAAAACGCCCGTCCATGGCTTCCTGAGCCAGCAACGCCTGCAGGTATTCCTCCGGCAGATGCGTGCGAGTGCAGAAGACGATGACGTGCGACGCGTTGAGTATTTTCGGCTGGTTGAAGCTGAACGGCCCCTGAGTACTGTGGGCGATTCGCGCCCGGCTCTGATCACTCTCGGCAACCACGAAATGCCAAGGCTGGGAGTTGACCGACGAGGGGCTGTTGCGCAGTTGTTCCAGCAGCAACTCCAGTGTGTGCCTGGGAATCTTGCGGTCGGCATCGAAAACTTTTGTGGTGAAACGGCGCTTGGCCAGAGAAACGAGATCCATGATTGAACTCCTGATCTGAAAAGTGAAAACGTAAAACTCAATGCCGCTTGGAAATCAGCGCGTCGGCGCCGGCGCTGCGTCGATCTTCAGACGCATCAGGCTGTAAGGTTTTTGCCGCTGATCCTGCCCGGAACGGAATGCCGCCTGGCGGTGCAACTGGTTGGCGATGAAATACAGATAGCCGTCGGGGCCAATGGACAATGTGTCTGGCCAGAGCAGACGCGGGTCGTGTACCAGCGTTTGCCATTGGCCGTCCGGCAGACGCTTGCGGATCGAGTTGTGCTCGTAATCGCCGGCATAGATGGCGCCGGCGGCGTCAGCCTCCAGACCATCGGACGCGCCCTTCTCCCCCAGATCCTGCACGGCGGCCGTCAGTTGCTGTTCACTGAAGTTGGCATCACGCAGCAACGCGGTGGACACCGAATACAGGTGCCGACTCGACAGCGGAGTGAAATACAGTGTCTTGCCGTCCGCCGACAGCGCGATGCCGTCCGAGGCCACGCCCAGCGGTTTGCGCTTGCCGTCCGGAGCTTCAACGGTGAGTGGCAGGCCTTCAACCACCGGGACAAAGGTCGGGTCAACCGAGGTCGCCGGCACACCGCTCAAACGGCGCATGGCACTGCCGCTGGCGATGTCCATGACGATGATCGCGCCCGGTCCACGCAGGGACGAGTCAGTGAGATAGACCGTTCCCTCCGGGCCTGTGCGAAAGTCGAAACGCATGTCGTTAACGTAGGTGCTCGGCAACATGACGTTGTCCGGGAACACCAGACGCTTGACGATCTTGTTGCTGACCAGATCCACCGCGATCAGCTTCGCGCCTTTAGGTTTTGGGTCTGCGAAACCCGGCGCGGCGGTATCGAGCAACCAGACACGGCCCCGCCCGTCGGCCACCACGCTCTGTACGCTGATCAGACCATCACTGGGATCGTTGAGGTTTTCCTGGTTGATCGCCGCGTTCGGGTAAGCCACGACTTTACCGTCGCGGATCTCGCCCACGGTGAACGGCACGTTGTCGCCCCAACGCGGGAAGTTGACGAAGATGCGCCCGGTCTCGGTGACGGTCACGCCGGTGGGCATCGCGTCGTAGAACGCATGGACCTGTTCGAGCTTGCCGAAGGATCGGTCGGCGGGGGCATTGGCCGGCAACGCGACGGCGCTGATTGCATGGGCGAACGGCGCCGCCATGACCATGACCAATGCAGCAGAAAGCTTTTTCATACGCATGAGCTGCTCCTGACCGGCCCGCTTGCAGGCCCGTCTGAATGAGTGAAATCAGAAACCTTCAAGCACCAGTTTGCCTCGGGCCTTGCCGCTCTCGACCAAGGCATGGGCACGGCGCATGTTTGCCGCGTTGATCGCGCCAAAATGTTCACCGACAGTCGTTTTCAAAATGCCCTGGTCAATCAGATCGCTGACGCGATTGAGCAGGTGATGCTGCTCAATCATGTCCGGGGTTTCGTACAGCGAACGGGTGAACATCAGCTCCCAGTGCAGCGACAGCGACTTGCGCTTGAGCGGCATCACGTCGAGGCTTTCAGGATCGTCGATCACGCCCAGACGCCCTTGTGGTTGAAGCACTTCGATCAGCTGCGCAAAATGCTGCTCGGTATGGGTCAGGCTGGCGACATGGCTGACCTCGTCGATGCCCAGTGCCTGCAACTGTGCGAGCAGCGGCTGACTGTGATCGATGACGTGATGCGCGCCCAATTGCCGGACCCAGTCAGCCGTTTCCTGCCGTGAGGCGGTGCCGATGACAGTCAGCTGCGTCAACTGTCGGGCCAATTGCACCAGCATCGAACCGACGCCGCCCGCTGCCCCCGTGATCAACAGGCACTTGCCCTGCCCTGAACCTTCGGTGACACCGAGACGGTCAAACAACAGCTCCCAGGCGGTGATCGAGGTCAACGGCAATGCCGCGGCATCCGCAGCACTTAACGAACGCGGTTTGTGCCCGACGATTCGCTCGTCCACCAAATGAAATTCGCTATAACTGCCGGTGCGGGCAAGGGAGCCTGCGTAGAACACTTCGTCGCCAGGCTGAAACAGCGTCACTTCAGCCCCGACCTCGCGGACAATACCGGCGGCATCCCAGCCGAGGATTTTCGGTTCTTTGGTGAAAGTTCCGGCGCGTACTTTGGTATCGACCGGATTGACCGACACCGCACGAACTTCTACGAGCAAATCCCGGGGGCCGGGAGTTGGCACCGGAAGGTCGATGTCCTGCAACGATTGCGGATCTTCAATGGGCAAAGCGTGTTGGGTGAAGGTGATGGCTTTCATGGAAACTCGCTGTCTGAAGAGCTGATGTGCTCGCTTGCCGCCATCTTCGACTTCCCAAGCACAAAGAAAAACCAGCAGAATGCGCCAACACTTTCACTGCAGGAGTGAAAATGATCCGCATCGATGACCTTGGTTTGTTCACCCGCAGCGCCGCGCTGGGCAGCTTCACCGCTGCCGCCCATGAGGCGGATTTATTGCCCGGTCAGGTTGCCGCGGCGATCAAGCGTCTGGAGCGTGAGCTGGACGTGCGCCTGTTTGCGCGCACCACCCGCAGTCTGCGATTAACCGCCGAGGGCGAGCAATACTTGCCCACCGCCCACTCGGTGCTGGAGGCGCTCAAGCAAGGCAAGGAAAACCTGCGCGGTGAAAGCGCCACGTTGCGCGGCGTGTTGCAAGTGACGGCGCCGTCCGATCTGGGGCGCAACATTTTGCTGCCGTGGCTCACACTGTTTCGCCGCCAGCACCCGGAACTGACCTTGCGCTTTTCCCTGTCGGACCAGATGGCCGACTTGTTTCGTGACCCGGTAGACGTGGCGATTCGATACGGCTCGAATGAAGATGCCAACTACGTGGCGCTGCCGCTGGCACCGTGGAACCGGCGGGTGCTGGTCGCCGCACCGGAATACGTGGAGCGCCACGGATACCCGCAAACGCCGGACGATCTGCACAACCACGCTTGCCTGCTCTACCAGCAAGGCGGCCGGATCTACGACAAGTGGAGCCTGGGCAGTGAAACGATCCAGGTCTCGGGACCGATGTTCAGCGACGACGCCGACATCGTGCGCCGCTGGGCGTTGAGCGGCGAAGGCATCGCCAACAAATCCTGGCTGGACGTCAGTGCAGACGTGATCGCAGGGCGACTGGTCGTGCTACTGAAGGATTTTCCCGGCAATGCCTCACCGTTGAGTCTGGTGTGCCCGCATCGCAAGCAGATCACCCCGGCGGTGTCTCAGCTTTATGCGTGGTTGAGTGGCCAGTTTGTCGCTCTGGAACGCATCCAATAGCTCCCCCCCGTTGGTTGCCACATTGACGAGACGCTCCTCGAATGTTCAGATGCCGGCCAGTTTCAGGTGTCCCATGCCGCCGTGCATGGGGTGAAACGGGAAACCGGTACGTTCTTTTCGAACAAGTCCGGTGCTGCCCCCGCAACGGTATGCGCGTGATGTTTTCAATACACCACTGTGGCCAGACGGCCATGGGAAGGTGAAAACCTCGATACGCGCGAGCCCGGAGACCGGCCTGGAATTTCGTTTGGCAAAATCCTGCGGTGGGCGGGCATGGGCCGGTATTGGCTGTGCGCGATGCCTTCTCTTGCATGCTCTTCTGCGAAGATCCTTTTCGAGAAGACAATGATTCGACCTTTCAACACTTCTGCTCCAACCCTGTTCCTTGGCTGCCTGTTCAGCCCGCTGCTACTGGCCGACGACGCGCCGCTGGAACTCAATCAACAAATCGTTTCCGCACCGTCGGTGGAGTCCACCACCGTCGCCGACATGGCCAGATTCGGCAGCAAGGTCGAAATCGTCAGCCGCGAACAGATCGAACGCGCCGGCCCCAGCGCCGATGTCAGCCGCGTGATGCAGATGTTCATTCCAGGCTTGTATGTGGCGCCGAAAAACGGCCCTTTCGACTACGGCACCTATTCGCTGCTCGGCGGGCGCAACGACGACACGCTGATCCTGCTCGACGGCGTGCGCCTGAACAATCGCCTGTACGGCGGCCTCTATCTGGACACCCTGCCGGCCAACGCCATCGAACGCATCGAAGTGCTCAAGGGTGGGCAGAGCCTGTTGTTCGGCACCCAGGCCGTGTCCGGTGTGATCAACATCGTCACCCGCAGCCCGCAATCGCGCAAAGCCGCCGGCGAAGTGAATCTAGGCGTCGACAGCTTTGGCGGCACCACCGAAGACGCCCGCGTCGAGAATATCTTCACTAACGGCTTCGGCGACCTCGGTTTGTTGGCGTACGTCAGTCACAACGTCTCCGACGGTTACCAGCCCTATCGCAACCGCGACATGAAAAACGATTCCGGCAAGGATCGCGCTTACGAAGTCACCACGTTCGGCGGCAAGGCGATTCAGTCGTTCGACGATGATTCGCGGCTGGAGCTGTTTTACCAATACGCCGACGCCAACCTCGATTTCGCCCGCCCGGTCGACAACCACAAGACCACTAACGACCGCGTGCAGCAGATCGCCACGGCGACCTTCGAGCAGGCCGTCAATGAGCGCCTGAGCTACTTCGTCAAAGGCCATATCAACGACTGGGACACGCGTTATACCCGCGTCAACAACCGGGAGGGCGGCGGCACCAAAGTCATTAACCACAACGACTATTGGGGCTTCACCGACTGGGGTGTGCAGGCCGAAGGCAAGGCTGAATTGCCCGGCGATCATGTACTGGTGTTTGGCACCGACAATCAATGGTTCAAGGGCCAGGATGATGTGTTGATCATCGATAACGACAAGGCCGAAGCCCACGCTTTCTACACGCAACTGCGTCCGCAGATCGACGCCCTGCCCGACTGGCACCCGAGCATAGGCGTTCGCCACGAAGCCATGAGCGGCGGCGACAGTGCCACGGTCGGCATGCTCACTTCGCTGTATGACCTCAACGACAACTGGTCGGTGCGCGGTCAGTACGGCAGCGCCTACAAACTGCCGAACGCCGAGCAGCTGTTCGTCAATGAACCGGGCGACGAGATCGGCAATCGCAACCTGAAGCCGGAAAAAAGCCGCAATGCGGAGCTGGGTGTCGACTACAAAGGCTTTCTGCTCGACCGCGAACTCAGCGCCAGCGTGACCCTGTTCAAACGCAAGATCGACGACTTGATCACCCTCGACGACATTCAATGGGTCAACGGTGAAGGCCAGGTGCGTATGCGTGGTTTCGAGGCCGACGCCAAACTCGCGCTCAACGATCAGTGGAGCCTGCAAGCGGACATGACCCGCAACCTCACCGAATCGCGCAGCGGTGTGACCCTCAACGATATCCCGAGCTTCTTCGCCCGCTCGCGCGTGGGTTATGAGTCGGAAAACCGTCTGTGGGGTGCCGGCGGTGCGATCCGCTATATCCGCGACATCAAAAGCTCGAAGCAGGTCGAGTACGGCAATTATTCAGTGGTCGACGCCGACGCCTATCGCTACCTCGACAACGCCCACCAACACCGCGTAAGCCTGCTGGTGGAGAACCTGTTCGACCGTGATTACGTCACCAGCCGTTCGAGCAACGTCGATAACCTCGGCCGGCCGTTCACCTCCGAAGTGCGCTACACGTACCGCTTCTGATGAGTGACATCAAAACCGTCGACGGCGTCGACACGCACCCGGACTGGTCGCAGGTGCCCGAGCATGCGCGCCATGTATTCGTCTGCACCGGCCCGCGTTGCACCCAACGCGGCGCGTTGCAGTTATGGAAAACCTTGCGCCGGCACTTACTGGCGCACGATCGCATCGAGACGCCGGGCGGCGTCTTGCTGACCCGTACGCACTGTCAGTTCCCGTGCAATCTGGGGCCGATTGTGACGGTGTACCCGGAACGCTGCTGGTATGGCGTGCGCAGCCATGAAGATGTGCAGCGGCTGGTCGAGGGGCATCTGGTGGGCGGTGAAGTGGTTGCGGATTTGCTGATCAAGGCGCAGACATGAGATCGATTCTGTACGTACTTGGCGCCCTGCTCTGCTCAATGCCTGTACTCGCCGACAGTTACCGCAATTGCGGCGAAGAATGGAGCGCCGATCAATCTTCGCGCATCGTCGCGCTCAATCAGCATGCGGCCGATCTCGTCCTCGCACTGGGTGCCGGGCCAGCGCTGGTCGGCGTGGCGTATCTGGATGACACCGGTGCCGGTCAGCGCCAAGCCGAGTATTTCGGCGTACCGGTAATCGCGCGGCAGTACCCGGCCAGCGAAGTGCTTTACGCTGCGAAGCCGGATCTGGTGATCGGCGGTTTTGCCACGGCGTTCGGCGACGGGGTGACCTCGCGCTCGGGGCTTGCGCGCAATGGCGTGGGTACGTATCTGCTGGAATCCGCCTGCAATGGGCACTCGCTGGATTATTTCGCGCATGTGCGCAATGACTTGCTGACCTTGGGCAAGCTGCTGCACCAGCAGCAAAAAGCCCAAGCATTGATCGACTCCATGGAAAAGGACATTGCCAGCGCCCGAGCCTTGGCCGGTGCAGGTAAACCGTTGTCCGTGTTCTATCTCGACAGCGAAGTCAAAGGTCTCGACAGCGAAGGTCGGCGTGGCTTTGTCACTCCGCTGCTGGCGGCTGCCGGAGCACGCAATGTGTTCGCCGACATCAACCTCTATCGAGTCACCGTCAACAGCGAAACCCTGCTGGCCAGCGACCCGGACGTGATCCTGCTGGCCGACGCCGAATGGTCGCCCGCCCGCCGCAAACGCTACCTGTTGGCCCACGACCCGGTCCTCTCGCAACTGCGCGCGGTGCGCGAGAACCGCATCATCGAGATCCCTTTCACCCACCTGCTGCCAACCTACAACAGCGGCCGCGTCGCCTTGCAACTGGCCCGCCTGCTCAATGCACTGAAGAAAAATAAATGAACCCGTCGCACCGCACGCCACCTAACGAACAGACCATCAGGAGGTAGCCAATGCAAATCGAAACCGTGTGGATCGTACTGGCGGCAGTTCTTCTGCTAATCGAACTCTGGGCCATCAATCGGGTGCGCAAGAGCGAGGGGAAAGCGAGCAACAAAGGTGTATGGATTGTGCTGATCGTGTTTGTGCCGCTGTTCGGCTTGATTGCCTGGGCGTTGGCGGGGCCCAAGCATGTCAGTCATAACTCAGCATCGTAGTCAGGCCGCTAGAACCTCATCTATGCTGCACACCGCAATACGCGCCGGCCAGGCGACAACAGGGAGGTTGCATTGGCGAAGCGTATCTTAGTGATGGATGCCGGTATCGTCGGCACCTCTTTCGCGTGTCACCTGCCCGGCAAAGATTCCCCCGAAGAGAGAACGACGTACATGGAAGTGATCAACACATTACAACCCGCCGATTGTGCGGACATGCAAGACATCCGGAGTGAAATCGATCGTCTCGATCAGGCGGTTATCAAACTCCTGGGCAAACGTTTCCAGTACGTCATTGCCGCGTCGAAGTTCAAAACCTCATCGACGTCGGTTCGAGCACCTGAGCGTTACCAGGCCATGTTGGCCACCCGCCGCGAATGGGCCTGCGCCGAAGGTTTGAACGCAGACGCGATCGAGAAAATGTACAGCGACCTGGTCAATCACTTCATCGCAGAAGAGATGAAGCACTGGGCGGCGCAGCAACCGGAACGTTGACGCCTTTGCCGGAGTTTTTCACTGGCTCACGAACATGCGGCGCGTGCTGTCGACCACCGCCCGCGTGTGTCCGATGACTTCTTTTTCAACCACAACGCCAGATCCCTCACGAAATCAACGAGCGCTATTCATGGAAGAAGTCATTACCTACCGCACCGCCACCGCTGAAGATGCTCTGGCGATGTGCGAGCTGGGCCAATTGCTCAACTCGGTACACCACGCCGCCCGCCCCGATATCTACGCCGCCGCGACCGAAGATTTCGCCCGCGATTTGCCGCACTGGGCGGGGGTATTCGAAAAGCCTGGCCAGATCGTCTTCATCGCCAGCGCAGGTGAACGGCCCGTGGCGTTCATTACGGCCATCCTGTCCGCCAGTTCCGGGCCGTTGATGCAGCCGCAGAATGTTGTTCGCATCGGTTCGGTGTGTGTCGCCGAGACGTTTTGGGGTAAAGGCATTGGCCGCGCACTGATTCAACGGGTGAAAGACTGGGCTATCGCGCAAAATGCTCAAGACTTGCGCCTGACGGTCTGGCCGTTCAACGAGCGCGCGGTGCGCATGTATGCCGAGTTCGGCTTCGAGACCCGCGCCCTGGAGATGGGCGTTCGATTGTGAGGAGCGGCCAACTCCGATCATGAATAAACCCGGCAAAATATCAGCACGAACCCTATCGGATGGTTCGATCCTGCCGACAACATGCTGATGACCTGCGCAAGACTGAACGACGCACGTCCATCCTTTTACAAGAGCCACTTTCCATTACGATTCAAGAGGCTGCACCCATGAGCAATGCCTGGAACGAAGGTTATTTCACCGACGAAGGCTACACCTACAGCTATAGCCGGGAAATCAATCCGGTATTCCAGCGTTACTGCCTGTTGTTGCGCGGCTTTGCCGGTCTGGACAATCCCGACGGTTATCACTGTGAACTCGGCTTTGGCCAGGGTGTGTCGATCAATATCCACGCCACGGCCAACCCTGGTGGCTTCGTCGGGACGGACTTCCACCCCGGTCAGGCGGCCCATGCCATTGAGCTGGCGGAACTCAGCAACAACGGCGCAAAACTCTACGACGACAGCTTCGAGCAACTGCTGGCGCGCCATGATTTGCCGCAGTTCGACAGCATCAGCCTGCATGGCATCTGGACCTGGGTCAGCCGTGACAACCAGAAACTGATCGTCGAATTCGCCCGACGCCACCTCAAACCGGGTGGTCATCTCTACGTCAGCTACAACGCATTCCCGGGCTGGTCGCCTGCTGCGCCGTTGCGCCAATTGTTCAGCCTGCACGACCGCTTCGCCAATCACTCGACGCGGGCGGATCAGCGCATCGACGCCGCGTTGCAGTTTTCCGAAGCGCTGCTGGCGGCCAACCCCAAGTACGCCATTGCCGCGCCGAGTCTGGGTGCCCGGCTGCAGACCATCAAAGGTCAGGACCGCCAATACGTCGCCCACGAATATTTCAATCGCGACTGGAACTGCATGTATTTCGCCGACATGGTGGATGCACTGGCCCCGGCCAAGCTCGATTACGTCACGACCGCGGTGCCGATGGATTCGGTCGACGCACTCAACCTGAGCGCCGAAGGCCTGGCCTTTCTCGACGGTATCGAACACCCGGTGATGCGCGAGCAGGCGCGTGACTATTTCGTCAACCAGGCTTTCCGTCGCGACCTGTACGTGCGCGGTGCCAACCGACTCAGCGCGACCGAGCGCCGTTCGCGCATGCTCAATACGCGATTCGTGCTGATGCAGCCGACAGAAAACGTAGCCTCCAGCGTCACCGGCCCCGCTGGCGCAGCGACGCTGCAAGCGGAAATTTACCGCCCGCTCCTCAATGCCCTCGCGGATCAGATGTATGAAGCCAAAACGATGCAGCAGTTGCTCCATGCGGTGTCACCAATGGCCTACGACGATCTGGAACAGGCCATCGCCATCCTGGTCAGCATGGGCGCGGTAGCCCCGTGCCAGAGCGAAGCTGCCGAGGCTCTGGTGTATGAACGCTGCGCCGCGTTCAACCTGCAACTGTGCAAACGCGCGCTGTTCAATGCCGACATTCAAGTGCTGAGCAGCCCGGTCACCGGGGGTGGCGTCACCGTCAGTCGTTTCCAGCAACTGTTCCTGATTGCGATCCGTCAGGGCAAGCAGCACCCGGCGGAGTGGGCGCAACTGGCGTGGAGCGTCATCGCCGAACAAAACGAAGTGTTGGTCAAGGACGGCAAAGCGCTGACCACCGCTGAAGCCAACATCGCCGCGCTGACCGAGCAGGCCCAGGCCTTTGCCGAGCAATCGCTGATCGTGCTGAGCGCTTTGAAAATCGTCTGATCGGGGTAGGTGGTGCGCAGCGGGGCAGGAAATCTTAATCAAACGCCCCGTTGAGCACCTCGTAAATCAGGCCGGTGGCCAGCGCAACCAATATCAGATCCGTGCCCACCTGCTGCCATTCGTAGCCATCGTAATGCGGCAGGTGACCGACCAGGCGTCCATCGAGTTTTTTCGCGATCCCGGGCGGCAGCGGTTTGCCGCGTGCAAGATTCTTTTGAATGCCCGGTGGCAGCGCAGGTCCCGGGCTCCAATAGTCGCGGTAGCCACCAACAATCCCGAGCACATTGCCGCGATCGATACTAGGGGCATGACTCCAGTCACCGCCAGAGTTGTTGCCCTTGTTGCCATTGCCTTTCTGGTTACCGTGGCCCTGCACATTCTGCGAATTACCCTTGCCATTGCCATTGCCATTGCCATTGCCCTGGCCCTTTCCATTACCGGGATCAGCCAATGCCATCGCCGAGCTGACAACCAGCGCAAGAGAGGAAATCGTTGCAATCAACGTGCGTGACTTGTTCATGCGGCGCGCCTTCATGGTGGGTTGCTCCTGTGTCATCTTGACGTTACACATCAGCTTAGTTTATTCCGGCTGACCGATCGTCGATTACGCCCAGCCCATCGACACTGCCTGACAGGAGCTATTTCATGGATTTGAAGTTCAGCCACATCGACGTACTGGTCAAAGACCTTGAAGAAGCCTGTGCCTATTACGCGCAGATCCTTCAGGCGCGGATCTCCACAACGCAGACCTGGAATCGCGGGGGCCTGCACGTACGCTATGCCGTGGCGTTGATCGGTCAGGAACGCTTCATGCTGGTCCAGCCGCTGGCGGGAAATCTCAAGGAACTGTTGGATACAGTGGGCGAAGGCATGATTTACCGTCATTGCTACACGACACCTGATATCGAGTTGGCCTACGACGAACTGCTCGCCAGCGGGGTTCAGCCGGAAGACGAGAACGGCCAGCCGCTGACTCGCGAGAACCTGCAATCGCCGTCCGGAACCCGCATCATCTGGTTGCCCAAGCGCTTCGGGCATTTCTCGATCGAGATTCTCGAAGAGAAGGCGCTGGGGGCATTTATCGAGGCAGCATTTGCTTGCGGATGAAACTCCGCCGCCCCTGATCGATACGTCTACGCTCTCTCCATCGCCACCACGCTTGGAGACTTCGCCATGACCCGCCCACTGCTGACTGGCCTCGCCCTGCTCGTCCTGAGTTTCCAGGTCCACGCCGACGTCACTCCCTTCCCCGCCACCTTCCACACTCAGGACATCAAAGTCGAAGGCGCGACAATGCATGTGCGAGTTGGTGGCAAGGGTCCGGCCGTGGTGCTGTTGCATGGTTTCGGTGATACCGGCGACATGTGGGCGCCGCTGGCGGCGGATCTGGCCCGCGACCACACCGTGGTGGTGCCGGATCTGCGCGGCATGGGGTTATCGTCGATTCCGCAGGACGGCTACGACAAGAAGACCCAGGCCGGCGACATTCTTCAGGTGTTGAGCGCGCTGAAGATCGAGCACTCGGTGGTCATCGGGCATGACATCGGCACCATGGTCGCGTT
The DNA here is from genome assembly GCF_054790525.1 of Pseudomonas sp. Mb7. Classification (NCBI taxonomy): domain Bacteria; kingdom Pseudomonadati; phylum Pseudomonadota; class Gammaproteobacteria; order Pseudomonadales; family Pseudomonadaceae; genus Pseudomonas; species Pseudomonas sp. Mb7. The sequence goes on along the minus strand of NZ_CP186501.1, from coordinate 2,107,056 downwards.
CGCCTATGCCGCGCGCTATCCCGAGCTGACCGAGCGCCTGGTGGTGATGGATGCGCCCGTGCCCGGCATCACACCGTGGAACGACATTGTTCGTTCGCCGATGCTCTGGCACTTCGACTTCGGCGGCGCGGACATGGAGCGTCTGGTTGCCGGGCGCGAACGCATCTACCTCGACCGCTTCTGGAACGAGTTCGCCGGCACCCCGGCCAAAGTCGATGAAGGCACCCGCCAGCATTACGCCAAGCTATACGCCCGCCCCGGCGCCATGCACGCCGCTTTTGCCCAGTTCCGCAGCATTCGTCAGGACGCCCTCGACAACGCCCCCGTTCTGCAGAAACACCTGGCCATGCCGGTGCTCGCCGTGGGCGGTGAAAAGTCCTTTGGCAACAACGAAGCGATCGTCATGCGCAATGCCGCGGACAACGTGACCGAAGTGGTGATACCGGCGGCGGGACACTGGTTGATGGAAGAGGCGCCGGCACCGACCATCAAGGCAGTGCGCGACTTTATCGCAATGTGAAGAATGGGCATTGCCTTGGCCCGACGCTTACGTCAGGATTCGCCCCTTTTGCGCGCAAGAGCAGGCCGGACAGAAAACATGAATCGTCAAAAGAAACTGCAGCAGTTGTTCAAGGAAAAGGCCAAGAAGGCCAGCGCCAAACTGGCGCCGAAAAAGCCCAAGTACATCAGCAAGGCTGAGCGGGCGAAACTGGAGGCTGAGGCAGCAGTGGAATCAATCGATTCCAGCGAGAGCTGATCCCTGCTCTACAAGAACGGCGCAATATTCGCCAGCGCCCGGTCAATGTAGAGGTCTTTCTCCGCCACCGGCGCCACGCGTTTCGCTGACCGGGCCGGGTGGTCGTTTTTTTCCTGTCCGTTTTGCGCGTTTACCGACCAAATTTACGACACATTTATTTTTATGCTTGCGCCTATTTCGGAGCCAGACTCACGATGACAAATAGCTCGCCAAACTATGAAAAAAATCATATTAAACTGATGAGATTTCATATCACCCTGGCATTATTCTATTTCCTCATCTGCTCACTTTCTGCATGGCTATGCATGATTGATAAAAGCACCTCAATAGGCATACCTGTGTTTTGCGCAGCAGCCGTTTTCGTCCATTTACTGCTTGCCTATGGAAGCAGAAACCGACTTGAGTCTTCGAGAAAAGCATCAGAGTTCATAGGTGCGTTATTGATGTTTGGTTTTCCAATAGGTACGTTGTTGGGGTACTTCTTCTTGCAATGCACAATATGGCAGGATCCGGAACAAAAACATTAATAGGCTTGTGAGAACGGACATGTGAGCGGTTCTCCTTTTCTGCGCCGATACTTGTACGACGCCGAGTTGAGCCTCTCCAGTGCACCGGCCCTGTGCAAGTGCTATGGGCTGACCAAGGAACAATGGATCGAACGCCGACGGTGACGTTAATGGCATGTCTGAGCGCACCTTGCGAACCAGTCCGCATCAAGAAGGCGTTTTACACGCCAGCCAAGCCCCCCAGAACAAACTGCTGAAAAACCGCGTCGCCTCGCCAAACCCGGCCTCATGCAACAACGCCTGAACCGCCGCTTCGGAATGCGGCGGGTCGGCGCCTTGCAGAATCTTGCCCAGCTTGGCCTTCACCTCCTCCGCACTGGCGCCCTGCTGCCGCCAACGCTGTCCCCACGCCTGGAGCAATAACGGTTGGCTGGCATAGGCGTAATGGTTGCCGGCGACAATCAGCGGTGCGCCCGGTTTGAGTCGCGCCTGAATCGCTTGCAGGATCTGGCGCTTGGGCTCATCACCGTTCAGATGATGGAGCACGCCGATCAACGTTGCCGCATCAAATGAGGCAGCAGCCGGCAGGTCTTCGACGTGGCCAAGATGCACCTGGGTTCGGTGCAGCAAGTCGTTGGCCTGCAGTTGCGCTGTCGCGGTTTCCAGCATCGGTACGGAAGGGTCGACTGCGGTGAAATGCCATTGCGGCTCCAGCGCCGCCATCGCAATGATTTCCTGCGCCGTGCCGCCAGCGCCGACCACCAGTATGTTGGCCGGACGCGAACCCAGGCTCGCCGCCAACATGCAGGCCGCCAGATCATGACAGGCGTCGTAGCCGGCCAGCGCGATGCGGCTTTGGCGGGCGTATTCGCTGGCGCGGGAGGTGTCGAATTTTTCTGCGGGGCTGGTCGAGGTTTGGCTCACGGCAATGCTCCTGGTTTTTCGAGCACGCTACGCCGAAGAGCGCGAGAGGGAAAATTCATTCGCTTCATGCCCCGCATTCCTTGCGGGAATGCGGGGCATGTGAACCTGGGTTTTGTATTACCGAGCAAGCAGCGCCTGCAGCCCACCATGGCCGTCGACGATCAGGCTGCGAATCAGTGCCTGATAGTGCTCGGCACTGTTCGGTTCTCGAAGATCGAAACTGGCCAGCCAACTGACCAGTGTTCTGTCCTGGCCTGACAAAGCAACCAGTTCCACGCTGGCCACGTAGTTGTCCAGCGGTAAGGGCGACTCTTCAAAACGGTAGGACAGCCTCAACGTCGAGTCATCAACCGACAACAAGCGCTCTCTGACAACGGCGCCATCGCTCAACGTGAGCGTGCGAATGCAGCCCACAATCTCGGGTCCTGCGCCTTCGATATGGCTGTCCACAATCGAAGGGTGCCAGTTCTTGATCTCGCCAAACTGCTTCACCACGTTCCAGACCTGTTGTGCAGCGCCTTCCACGACAGCGGAAAACTCAACCTTCGACATCTCGTATCCCCTTGTAATTGATCATCCGCCGATCCCGGCAGCGGACTACCGGGATCGACCGATATTCAGGCCTCGAACTGGTGATAAACCTTGGCGATGACCTTCCAGACGCCGCCAATTTTGATCAGGGTCAGGTAGTCGTTGTAGTCAGCACCGATCGCATCGGTTTCCATGTCCACGCGCACCACCGCGGTGGTCGGTGTGATCGCCAGCACGTCTAGACGCGTACTGATTTGCGGGGCAGCGCCGTTTTTCTCGACGAAATCAAACAGGTTCTTGATCGGGCCGCCGAGCAATTCGCCGTTGGTGAAACCGTACATCACCGCCTCTTTATGAAAGGCTTGAGCGACGCCTTGAGCATCACCGACCCGAAGACCTTCGACGTATTGATTGGCGGTGGCGATGACAGCGGTGTATTCGGCGGTCGGTACAGCCTTGATGTTCTTCGACATGGTTGTTTCCTTTCGTTGGGGGGGAGTTACAAAGGCCACCGGAAGCCAAGGCTGGCACCCGGCGGCTGGAGCAGCCAACACTCACCAGTCCTGGCGCGTCGGCGAAATGATCAGGTCGTTGACGGTGACGTTTACCGGCTGGTTGAGCGCATAGATCACCGCCCGGGCAACATCGTCAGGCGCGATGGCGATGCGGTTGAGTTCCTGGGCGGCCTTGCGCCCTTGCGGATCACTGACCTTGTCCGCCCAACCGGTATTGATAACGCCGGGGCTGACCGTGTTGACGCGGATGCCATGCTGTACGCCCAATTCCTTGCGCATGGACTCGGTCATGGCCTGCACAAAAAATTTGGTGGCGCTGTAAACACCCGCCGCCGGCCCGACCTGATGGCCGGCCACCGAGTCCATGTTGAGGATCTGCCCGGACCGCTGCTCCAGCATCACAGGCAGCACTGCCGCGGTAGCGTTGAGATAACCCTTGATGTTCACGTCGATCATCTTTTCCCAATCCTCCACGACCAGATCGACCCAATTGGAGAACAGCATCAGCCCGGCGTTATTCACCAGAATGTCGACACCGCCATAGGTGTCCTGCGCGAACCTGGCGAGTGCTCTGGTTTGCTCAAGCCGGGTCACATCAGCAGTAAAAGCGACCACGTCATGGCCGGCCTCACGCAACTCGGCGACGAAAGCCTGTAAGCCCTTTTCGTCCAGCGCAGCGACAACCACACGAACCCCTTGTGCCGCCAGCGCACGCGTCGTGGCCGCGCCGATACCGGAAGATGCACCGGTGACGATGGCGACTTTGTTGTGTAGATAATTCATGTTTCGTTCCTCTTTGCAGTGAATGCGATTGCGCCCGGTCGGTGTCAGGGTTGCCATTCAGGCGTTAGCGGTTGGCCAATCGATGTAGCCTTTCGCGCCACCGCCGTAGTAACTCTCACGCGGGGCAATGGTCAGTTCGAGACCATGGCGTAAGCGCTCGACCAGGTCGGGGTTGGCAATAAACAAACGCCCAAACGCCACCGCATCGATATGGCCCTGCGCCCGACGCTCAAGCGCCATCGCCAGGTCATAGTTGTTGTTGCCAATGAACGCGCCGTCGAACTGCGCACTCAGCGCGTCGAGATCCACGCCCGCAGGAACGCTGCGAGAAGTGGCGGTGGCGCCTTCGACGAAATGCAGGTAGGCCAGATTGAATCGATTGAGTTGCTGGATCAGGTAGCCGTAAGTCGCCATGACGTTGCTGTCGGGCGGCGTATTGCCGGCATCGGGCGTCACCGGAGACAGGCGGATACCGACACGGTCGCTGCCCCAGATGGACGCCACCGCTTCCGTCACTTGCAGCGTCAGCCGGGCACGGTTCTCGATGGAGCCGCCATAGAGGTCCGTGCGCTGATTGGTCGAATCACGCAGAAACTGGTCGAGCAGATAACTGTTGGCCGAATGCACTTCGACGCCATCGAACCCGGCTTGCCTGGCATTCTCGGCGGCGAGTTTGTACTGCTCGATGATTCCGGGAATTTCCGCGGTCTCAAGCGCGCGAGGCATCGATACCTCGACAAAACCTTTCTCGGTATACGTGCTGCCCTCAGCCTTGATGGCCGAGGGTGCGACCGGCGCTTCGCCATTGGGCTGCAACTCGACACTGGAAAAACGCCCGACGTGCCACAGCTGGCAGACGATTTTTCCGCCGGCCGCGTGCACCGCATCGGTGACTTGTTTCCACCCGGCGACCTGCGCTTGCGACCAGATGCCCGGCGTCATCGCATAGCCACGTCCCTGAGCGGAAATGTTCGTCGCCTCGGCGATGATCAAACCTGCACTCGCACGCTGAGCGTAGTAAGTCGCATGCATTTCATTCGGTACGCCGTCGTCGGCCATCCGGCTGCGCGTCACGGGGGCCATGACAATTCGATTGGCCAATTGCAGCGCGCCCATCTGCATGGGCGAAAAAAGGTCGGTATCAACAGCGTTATCAATCATAAGCACTCCTATTAAATAGACCGGTCGTCTAGTAAAGCAACCCAAAAAAAACGCCCCTGCGCCAGCGGGCGTGCACTCGTTATCGGTGCGGTTTCAAACGTGAGGGGCCGACGCTTGAAGGCTCACACTTCGGCAGCGGGATGAACACCTGACGGTTCAAGCGCGGCTCTTTCCCACTTGGCAATCACCAGCGGTGCGATGGCATTGCCCAATACGTTCAGCGTGGTCGTACCGCTGTCGATGATCCTGAAAATACCCGCGATCAATGCCACGCCCTCCAGGGGCAGACCGGCCGAAGCCAACGTAGCGGAGAGGATGATGATGGCAAACCCGGGCACCCCCGCCGCGCCTTTCGACGTCAGTACCATCGTCACCACCAGCAGGATCTGCTGCGACAGTGACAGGTCGATGCCATAGAGCTGCGCCACAAAGATCGTCGCGACACCGAGGAAAATCGAAGCGCCGTCCAGATTGAATGCATAACCCACCGGCACCACGAAACTGACGATCCGCCGCGGTACACCGTAGCGCTCCAAACGGCTCATCAACTGCGGCATGACGGCGGCGGATGCGGCACTTGAGAACGCCAGAATCAATTCACTGCGGAAGTAGCGAATCAATTTGAAAATGTTCTCCCCAATCAAGTAGCAAATGCCACCGAGTATCACCAATGCAAAGACCACCAGCGCCAGGTAAACCACGCCGATCAACTTGAGCAATGGCAACAGCGAGGCAAAACCAAAGGTCGCGACCGTGGCGCCAATCATGCCGAAGACACCAACCGGCGCGTAGGCCATGACAATAGAGACCACTTTGAACATCGCATCGGAAATGCTCTGAACCACCGCGATGGCTGGCGCACTTTTTTCTCTTGGCAGCGCATTCAGGGCGAGGCCGAACAGCACGGCGAAGAACAGTACCGAGAGCAATTTCGCTTCCGACATCGCCACCAGAACATTGTCCGGCACGATGTTCTGCACGATCACCAGCGCGCCTTTCGAGGGCTCCATGTTGATCGATGCCGTGCCATGCGACAGGCCGGAAATATCGGTGCCGCTACCCGGTTCAAAGAGGTTTGCAAAACACAAGCCGATGACAATGGCCAGCGCGGTAATAGCAAAGAAATAACCCAGCGACTTGATGCCCATGCGGCCAAACGACTTGTTATCGCCACCGCCAGCGATGCCCAGAATCATGCAACAGAAGACAATCGGTACAACCACCATCTTCATCATCTTGATAAAGATGTCACCGAGGGGCTTAAGGATCTCCGTGCTGACCCACGTTTGATATTGCGGATGGGTATTGAAATACCAACCGACGAGCACGCCAAGCAACAGCCCGGCAACGATTTGCCACACCAGGGGAATACGTTTCATGTCTAGCCTTTTTGTTGGAAGGAAAGGTCTGCGTCAGCGGCAGTTGCTAGAGTCATGAGCTTCCAGCTCACTAGGGACCAAATGGCACAACCGGGTTGTGCCATGACGGTTGTCACTTGGCGAAGAGCTGGCTCATATCCTTGAACGCCTTGAACTCCAGGGCGTTACCGCAAGGATCAAAGAGGAACATGGTGGCCTGCTCACCCACCTGCCCTTGAAAGCGGATGTAAGGTTCGATCACAAACTCGGTGCCAAAGGACTTCAGACGTTCGGCCAATGCTTCCCACTGTTGCCATCCCAAAATGATGCCGAAGTGCGGAACAGGGACGTCGTGACCGTCGACCGGGTTGCTGTGAACGCTTTCCTGGGACGCGGTTTTCGGGTGTTCATGAATCACCAGTTGGTGGCCATAAAAGTCGAAATCGACCCACTGAGTACTGGAGCGCCCTTCTTCAAGACCAAAGACTTCACCGTAAAAGGTGCGCGCTGCAGCCAGATCGTAAACGGGGATAGCGAGGTGAAAAGGCGAGAGGCTCATCAGAAACTCCAATCATGTTTTTGTTGGTTGGTGAACATTCCTGCCGTCATCGGCGCCTTGGGTTCAGCCGCTGCCGGGGGATGGGAAACATCCTAGGGCGGAAAACCAAACATAAAAATCAATATATATTTCTTAGAAACACAATTAATATTTGTGAATGATCAAAGAACTGAAGACACTCATCGCCGTAGCACGCGAAGGTACTTTCGCTGCAGCCGGCAACAGGATCGGACTCACGCAGGCTGCCGTCAGCGCCCAGATCCAGCGCCTGGAAGCCGAACTCGGCTTCGAGCTTTTCGACCGAAAGGGGCGCTCGGCACACCTCAACAGAATGGGCCACCAGATACTGCTGCAAGCGCAAGAACTGCTCAGGCTCTACGACAGCCTCGGCTCGACAACGGTGGGGCTGCCGCCCAGCGTGCTGGTCAACATCGGCGCCATTGCGTCGGTGCAGCGCTCTTATCTACCCGATGCACTCGCGAAGTTTCACCAGCACTGCCCGCAGTGCAGATCCCGGATCGTTCCGGGGTTGTCGATGGAACTGGTCAATCTGGTGGATGCTGGCGAGATCGACATGGCCGTGATCATCCGCCCACCCTTCTCACTGCAAAGTGATCTGCGCTGGACCACGCTGGCGCTGGAGCCTTACCGGTTGATCGTGCCACGCGATGTGCCGGGCGATGACTGGAGCCAATTACTTTGTAGCCAGCCGTTTATACGATATGACCGCTCCTCTTTCGGCGGCAGGCAGGTCGACCGCTTTTTACGGCAGATGCATTTCACCCTGCACGAGGTCTGCGAGCTGGATGAACTGGAGGCAATTATCAAACTGGTCGAAAACGGTGTCGGCGTGGCGCTGGTGCCGCAGACGGCGCCCGGCTTTGCCTGGCCTGCCGGCGTCCGGGTGCTCGACCTCGGTCAGCACACGTTCCACCGTGATATCGGGCTGGTGCACCGATCGCGCCAGACCTTCACCGAACCTGTACGGATGCTGGCCGAGCTGATCAGTGCGCAGGTCAAGATCGGCTATGACTGAGTGCAGGGTTGCGCCTTCACAAAGCACAGCCATTAACCGCATCAATAACAACCATTAATTCAATGAAGTTCTCTTATCAAATGCGCGGCGTAACATCGGCTCCAGACCACACCACTACATCACGGAGCACACACTCATGAAACGCCAAGCCCTTCTCAGCATCGCTTTCTCATTGTTCGCCCTGAATGCTGTTGCCGCTCCCGCGACTCAAACCGATCCGCTGTTCAGCGACGCAGTAGCCGCCGCCACCCAGACTGATCCGCTGTTCAGCGATGCCGTTGCCGCCGCCACCGAAACCGATCCGCTGTTCAGCGATGCCGTTGCCGCCGCCACCGAAACCGACCCACTGTTCAGCGATGCCGTTGCCGAAGGGGGTTCCGACCGTTTGCTCGAACGCCGCGCCGTCTGAGTGCAGCGCTTTACCGCCGTCACCGAATAAAGGCCCGACCTCCCGTCGGGCTTTTTGCGTCTGCAAGTTCTGCTCACCGGCCCTGCTCTGCGGGAAACTTTTGCGCGCCAATCGCCTCGATCACCTAACCTCATAGACTGTGTGATCCATTCGAGCCGCCTCACCCATGCGCAACACATTGAAGTCGTTGTTTTTTTTCGCATTCATGCTGGCGGTTGGCGGCAGTCCGACGCTATTGGCCGCCGACTTGCCGGCGCCGGCAACCACCGCCGCCGCGCCGCTGCCGGTGATTTCGCAAAGCGAACTGCAGGCGCTGCAACAACGCCTCGACGGCCTCAAGCAACAGATTTCCGCAGCGAACAATTACAACCAGCTCGAAGGCCCGCAGGATCGGGTGCAGGCGTTCATTCTGGATGTCGATCGGTTGTCGGCGGCGTTGTTGCCGCAGCAGGCGCAACTGGCAGTGCAGTTGGGGGTGCTGGGGGCCGCGCCGGATGCCGATCTAGCGGAAGAGCAGGCAGACATCGTCGCGCAACGGGCGTCGTTGGCCGAGCAGAAGAGCAAGGTCGACGGCACATTGAAGAGCCTGGCGGCGCTGAAGCAGAGCGCGGCGGATCTGATTACGCAGATCGCCGGGATACGCCGCACACTGCTGGAAAGTGAGCTGACGCTGGGCACTGACAGCGTGCTGAGTCCCAGTTTCTGGTCGCCGCTGGTGAGTCCGAGTGACGATGATCGCCAGCGTCTGCGCTTTTTCGTTGCGCAGGTGCGCGACACATGGGCCACCGTGTGGGCGCCGGGCGAACGCATCTACACCAGTATGTTGATGGCGCTGGCACTGATCATCTGGACCTTCGGCCGCCGGCTGGCCGAACGCGGTCTGACCTGGGTGTGCATTTACCGCATGCCCGAGGGACGTCTGCGCCGCAGTGCGCTGGCGTTCGCCTCGGCGCTGGCGACCATCGCCACCACCGCCATTGCCCTGCAATTACTGTTCTACGCCTGCACCCGTCATCAACCTTTGCCGCCAGTGCTGGAAACCTTCTCCGAAGAGTTCGAAAAGGTCGTGTATGCGTGCGTGCTGCTAACCGGGTTGAGCCGCGCGCTGCTGTCGACCGAACATCCCTCGTGGCGCCTGCCGGCGATTGCCGATCAGGTGGCGCTGGCGCTCAGGCCCTACCCGCGCATCCTGTCCTGCACGTTATTGGTGCTGGTGACGCTGGTGCAGGTGAGCAATGCCACCGGCATGAGCAGCCAGATCGTGATTGCCGGGCGCGGGGTCATTTCGATCGTTGTGCTGGCGATCGTGACGGTCCTGTTGTTGCGCGTCGGCAAAGTGCGCAAGGCGCTGGTCGCGGCTAATGATGCGGCAGCAGCGAACAGTACGTTTGCCGGGGTGATTTACACCCTTGCTAGCGTCTCGATGTTTGTCTCGGCGATTGCCCTGCTCGCCGGCTATGTGTCGCTGGCGCGGTTCATCAGTTATGAGCTGGTGTGGGCGTACATTGTCTTGTCGGGTTTCTACCTGCTGATCCAGTTGATCAAGGACGTCTGCGAGCACGTTTTTTCGCCACGGCACGCCAGCGGTAAAGCGCTCAAACAGTTACTGGGCATCGGTGATCGCCGCCTCGATCAGATCTCGATCCTGCTGTCCGGCTTCAGTCGGGCCGCACTGATGCTGCTGGCGGTGATCGCTCTGTTTGTCGGTGGCATCGGCACCACGCTCGGGCAACTGGCGAGCAACATCATGGCGATCCTTGGCGGCGCCGGGTTGCGCAAGCTGAACATCGTCCCCGGCCACCTGCTCAATGCCGTGCTAGCGCTGATGATCGGCATCTGGCTGATCCGCGCCCTGAGTCGCTGGCTCGACAACGAGTTCCTGCCCAGGACCGACATGGACCCGGGCATGTGTGCCTCGTTGAGCACGCTGTTTTCCAACATCGGTTACGCCTTCGTGATTCTACTGACGCTGTCGTCGCTGGGCGTGCAGTGGACTAATCTGGCGTGGATCGTCAGTGCGTTGTCGGTGGGTATCGGTTTCGGTTTGCAGGAGATCGTGAAGAACTTTGTCTCGGGGCTGATTCTGCTCACCGAACGACCGGTGAAGGTCGGCGACTTGATCAGCATCAGTGGTGTGGAAGGCGACATCCGCCGCATCAACGTGCGCGCCACGGAAATCCAGCTCAGCGACCGCTCGATCGTCATCGTGCCCAACTCGCAACTGATCTCGCAGAACCTGCGCAATGTCACCCTGGGCGGCAGCGCGCAAGGCGTGGCGTCACTGGAACTGGTGTTCCCGCTCGATATCGATCCTGAAGAGGTGAAAGACCTGTTGCTCAACACGTATCGGGAGAACGAAACCATCCTCGATAAACCGGCACCGTTCGTGCGCTTCAGCAAATTGTCGCCTGACGGAATTACTTTGACGGTGACCGGGTACGTGGCTAGCCCGAGGATTGTCGGGGTGACCAAAAGTGATTTGCTGTTCGAGATTCTCAAGCGGCTGGGTGCGGCAGAGATTGCGTTGGCGAAACCGCCGGCGAGTGCGTAATGAATCGGTAAGGCTCTGGCATGGAATATTTTCGCTGTCTGAAAAATCGCTTTCGCGAGCAGGCTCGCTCCCACAATTTTTGCGCGGTGAAGGGTTATTCCGGAAGCGCCTAAATGCCTGCTTTTTAGGTCTTTATTGGCGGTCAGACGGCAACCTTATACTCGAGCGGTTTACTCATCGTTCAATAAGGATGTTCCATGCCTCGACGTTTTCTACTGGCGGCGCTGTTCGTCGCCGTCGCCGGTTGTGCCAGCCCTCCTCCTGCGTCCGTTCACACCCATGATCCCGCCAGTTCGACCTTGCAAGGTGATATTTCGCGGCCGGCGCAGGCGCAGTGGATTCGCACCGAGTTGTACTTCTCCGTTGGTTCGATCGATGGCAAGGACGGTGCAGTCAGCCCGGCGCGCTGGCGCGAGTTTCTTGATCAGGAGGTGACGTCGCGATTTCCTGATGGTTTCAGTGTGTTCGATGCTTATGGGCAGTGGCGGGATAAGGGCGCGAAAGAGCCTGAACGCTTGAGCACCAAGGTGATTGTGATCTTGCATGAGAACAGCCCGAAGAATGCGGGCAACATTGAAGCGATTCGCCTGGCTTACAAGCGTATTACGGGGGACTTGTCGGTGCTGCGGTTGTCGCAGCCGGCGGAGGTGTCCTTCTAGAATCAGAAGCCCCTCACCCTAACCCTCTCCCAGAGGGAGAGGGAACCGATCCGGGGATATTGGAGATTTACGCCGACCTGAGCATGGCTCACTGAATCAAAACCGACCTCGACCTGTTTTTCCTTCACTGAATCCATAATCGATTCGGTAAGAAAACATTCAGGTCGGCGTAGCGTTTGAGATCACCTCGGTCAGTCCCCTCTCCCTCCGAAAGAGGGTTAGAGTGAAGGCTTTGAACTAAGCCTACACGTGCCGAAGAAACGGCCTACGCAACAAAGAAATCAAATGTAGGAAAACCATACTTTTGACAGCTATTCCAGAGCAAAAAAAGCCCGTTCCAGTCGAAACCGGAACGGGCTTTTCCCACATTAACGGCCGTCACTTCAGGTCGTCAAAGTGGTCTCGCAGGAACTCGTAAAAGCGAAATGCTTTAAACAATCTCCATACAAGGCTCAGCGTACGCAGCAAAAGCTTCATACGTTTTGGCCTCCAGGGCTGGGGGCCAAACCTCCAGCAAGCTTACCGGATCATGCTTGCCTTCAGCTGGCATGTCATAGCAGCTAGTGAGGCGGCCGGTTGAAAGCCCTCCGAAGTATCATCCCGGCACGGGTGCAAAACCGTGTCAGAGGGAATGAAACCGTTGAGTTGCCAGCCAAACCTCGTCGCTGCTCAGACATGTGAGCGTCAGCATCATAACCCTCAATAGAACGATACATGACCAGGTAATTCATCGGCTTTGTAAAACGTTATTTCTGCCAGTATTGCTCTTTTCAACATTGGATAACGTATGCATCCACCTGATACAGAATATTAATGTTGCGAGGGGACGCAAAGACTCATACCATGAGCACATGTCATAGCAGCTAGTGAAGCAACAAACCTCGGTCGCAAACCAGGGTTTACAAAAAGAACCGCCCCGCAAAGGCGGTTTTTTTTCGTCTGTCTTTTTACTGCACCCGACGACGAAAAACAGCTCACAACACCCGCGCCCACGTCTGACTCAGCAGATCCTTGCCAAAGCTGTGAACCGCTTCTTCCTCCACCAACTCAAACCCGGCCTGCTGATAAATCTTGCGTGCAGCCGTCAGGTTGCTGGTCGTCCACAAGGTCATTTTCCGGTAACCCATCTGCCGGGCAAAGCGCAGGCACTCCTCGACCAGACGACTGCCAATGCCCAGACCCCGCGCGCTGGCGTCGACGTAGAGCATGCGCAGTTTGGCGGTAGTCGCGTCCTGGCGGACGATGAACACCGAACCGATGACCTTGCCGTCCTTTTCGGCAATCCAGCAGCGCTCACAGGTGGGGTCGTAATCGCGCAAGTACTTGGCGACCACCTCGGCCACTAGCGCCTCGAACTCCGAATTCCAGCCGTATTCGCGGGTATACAGTGCGGTTTGCTGTTGCATCACTGTACCCATGTCGCCGGGCTGCGGATCGCGTAATACGTAGGTTGAGTCTCTGTTGCCTTGCAGCAGTGTCTGGATCAGCGTCATGGCGCCGATCAGTTGTTTCTGCTGCGGTTCAGGCAATCGCTCGAGCATGGCGACGATCTGTTCGCGGGAAGCCTTTTCCAGCGGGACCAGAATTTCGCGCCCGAGGTCGGTGAGGTGCAATTGCGCAGCGCGGCCGTCCGTAGGCGACGGCACTTTCTGGATCAAGCCGTGCTTTTCGAAACCGCTGATGATGCGGCTCATGTAGCCGGCATCGAGGCCGAGCATCTGGCGCAGTTCAGCACTGGTCAGGTCACCGCGCGACGCCAGCTCATACAAAATGCGTAACTCGGTCAGCGAGTAGTCGCTTTGCAGCAGATGCTCCTGCAATACACCGATCTGATGGGTGTAGAAGCGGTTGAAACCGCGCACAACGTCGGCTTGCTCGAGGAGATGGCTGCTGGACATGGCAAACGCTCAGTTAATTGCTTAAAGCAACTATATATTTGCCAAAAGCAACCATGTCAACAGAAAGCTATCGGCACTTGGCCAACACCACCTGACAGGTGTCCGGCGTGCCCCCAGAGCGCCCGGCATAGCGGATGCAGTTGCTCATCGACTTCTGCCGGGCCATGTTCAAACTGGAGCCCCAGGCCAGACCGCCCTCACCGACCGAGGGCAAGGCTTTGGCGTAGCAGGCGTCCCCGACGCCGGAAGGCGGATAGTGTTTGCGGCCTGAGCAGCCTGCCGCCAACGCCAGGCTGAGGGCGATCAAGGTGAGTAAAACCCCGCGCGAGCATCGGTTAATCATCGCATTCCACCTGCCGCCAAAGGGTTCGTGACCTGCAGAGTCTAGCCCCCTCATCTGCACAAATCTTCTAAACGTCGATGAGCATTGCGCGGTATTTTATGGGGCCGCACCGTTCAATGGCGAACACTGGAGCTTTCGTGGATAAACGCAACTGGATCGAGCTGTCCCAGGATGTCGACACCGGGATTGAATCGATTCGTGCTCATTTTCAGGGGCATGCCTACGATCCGCACTGGCATGACAGCTTCCTCGTCGGCGTCACCGAGCAAGGCGTGCAGCAATTCAATTGCCGCCGAGTACGCCATCGCAGTACCCCGGGCAATGTGTTCCTGCTGGAGCCGGGGGAAATCCACGATGGCCAGGCGCCGACCGAGGAAGGTTTTACCTATTCGATGCTCTACCTCGATCCGCACTGGCTGGAGCGTGAAATGCACGCGCTGTTCGAAGACGCACCGTCCGACAGTCAGCCCGGTTTTGCCGACACGCTGAGTCAGGACCCGCGTCTGGCCACAGCGATCAATCACGCTTTCCATGCGTTGCATGACGGCGATCTGCGCATCGTCCGGCAGACCGCCATTGACGGTCTGCTTAGCTCGCTCACGCGTCATCTCGACTGGCGCAAGCGCCAGGTTTTCGATCCGCGCCTGCCGTTGGTGGCGCAACTGGCGCGGGATTATCTGCACGCGCACACCTATGAAGATATCGGTCTCGATGATCTCGCGCGGGTCTGCGGGGTGGACCGTTTCCGTCTCAGCCGGGCGTTCAAGTCTGCCTTCGGTCTGGCGCCGCACGCCTACCTGATCCAGTTGCGCCTGGCCAAGGCGCGGCAGTTGCTGGCGCGCGGTGAAACGCCGGCGCAAGTCGCCAGCGTGCTCGGTTTTGCCGATCAGAGCCACCTCGGTCGCTGGTTCCGGCGTGCCTATCAACTGACGCCGGCGGATTACCGCAAACGCTGCTCAAACCTTCCAGACTGACGCACGCCGTCTGGCGATCATGGATACCTGTGTTGATTTTCAGGGAATCCCGATCATGGCGTCATTACTGCCCTTTCTGCTGTTTGCTTTCGTTGCCTCGATCACGCCGGGGCCGACCAATATTCTG
Organism: Pseudomonas sp. Mb7; assembly: GCF_054790525.1. Classification (NCBI taxonomy): domain Bacteria; kingdom Pseudomonadati; phylum Pseudomonadota; class Gammaproteobacteria; order Pseudomonadales; family Pseudomonadaceae; genus Pseudomonas; species Pseudomonas sp. Mb7. The sequence goes on along the minus strand of NZ_CP186501.1, from coordinate 2,091,965 downwards.
GTGTTGAGCCACAGTTCGCGCCAAGGCCTGCTCGCCACATTGCCAATCATTTTTGGCGCCTGCGCGGCGGCGGCCCTGATCGTGCTGATGGTCGGCCTCGGTGCCGGCGAAACGTTGCTGCGCTACCCGCGTGTGCAGCATGCCATGGCCTGGGGCGGCGTGCTCTGGTTGAGCTGGCTGGCGTGGCAGATCTTTCGCAGCACGCCGCCATCACTGAACCCGGCGGATGCCCAGGAAGAAAGTTTCAGCGTGCTGGGCGCTGCCATGCTGCAACTGGTCAATCCCAAGGTGTGGATGATGGCGGTGGCAGTGGTCAGCGTGTTTGTTGGCGGGGGTGACAAGACTCTGCGGCTGCTGGTGTTGTCACTGGCGTTTTTGCTGGTGTCGCTGCCGTGCATGACGTTCTGGGCATTGCTGGGTGTGGGCAGCGCACGGTTGATGGGTTCGCCACGGGCGTTCAAACGCATGAATGCGGCACTGGCGTTGTTGCTGCTGCTCTCGGCATGGCTGACCGTCCTGGCATAACGCCCCTGCAGGAGCTGCCGAAGGCTGCTTCTACGGAGGAATGGGCTGTCAGCTCAGGCCACGTTCGATGAGGAATGCCGAGATGTAATCGATGAACGCCACCACCTTCGCCGTGGCCCGCCGATGGCTCGGGTACACCGCGAGAATGTGCGGGCCGAAGGTATCCGGGTCGATGTCGTAATCGGCCATGACCCGCACCAGTCGCCCGTCGGCAATGTACGGTGCGGCGCTCCACAGCGGCGTATGCAGCAAACCGCGCCCGGCCAAAGCACTGGCCAGCAGCAAGTCGTAATTGTCGCTGCGCAACCGCGGTGCCGCCGGTTGCGCCAGACTCAAGCGCTGCCCATCGCGCTCGGCCCACCAGAATTCGCGGCTGAGCAATGGGTGCTGATAGAGCAGCCACTCATGCTGCTCAAGGGTTTGCGGAGTCACCGGCAAATCCTTGCGCGCCAGGTACTCCGGACTGCCGCACAGGGCCAGTCGATTGCTACCCACCACCCGCGCAATCAGCCCCGGCAAGTCATCGTGGCCTTCACGCAGCGCCAGGTCATAACCACTTTCCAGCAGGTTGACGAAGGCATCGCACAGATCCACTTGCAGGCTGATCTGCGGGTATTGCTGCAAAAAGCCGTCACACACCTGATCGAGAAACGCCCGCCCATACGCCAGTGGTGCGGTGATTTTCAGGTTGCCGCGCAAGCCGTGCTGTAACTGCTCGATTTCCTCGCTGGCCTCGTCCAGCCGCTGCAACACCAGCCGTGCGGTTTCCAGGTACACCCGGCCGATTTCGGTAAGCAGAATCCGCCGTGTGCTGCGCTCAAACAGGCGTGCACCCAGCTCCGATTCCAGGTGATTGACCGCTTTGGTCAGCGCCGACGGGGTCTTGCCCAACTGCTCGGCGGCGCGGCTGAAACTGCCGAGCTGCGCGGTGACCACGAACATTTTCAATGCACCCAACTTGTCCATGCTTTTTCCATTCAGGCAAAAACGTTTTTCGTGAGGGAGGCGTTCTGTCAGCCGTTGCCAGCCACTAATCTGGCCATCAGACGCAATAACAAGGAAATCTTCAATGAAAAGATTCATCCCGAGTCTGTTGGCAGCCGCTGTAAGTTTTGCCTCGATGGAAGCCATGGCCGCCGCCGATCTGGTGCTGCTCAACGGCAAGATTTTTACCGCTGACCGCGCGCAACCCAAGGTGCAAGCACTGGCCGTGGAGAACGGCAAAGTGCTGAAAGTCGGCAGCGACACGCAGATCAAAGCCTTGATCGAACCCGGCACCCAAGTGATCGATCTCAAGGGCAAAGCGCTGATGCCCGGCCTCATCGACAGCCATTCCCACGCGATTTTCGGTGGACTGGAAATGGTCTCGGCGAACATGGAAGACGAAGTCGTCGACCTCGACGAACTGCAAAAACGCCTGCGCGACTGGCGTGCAGACGGCAAGGCCAAACACGGCGATGTGCTGAGCATTGCCGGCATGAGTTCGGTTTATTGGGCGCAGGCCGAGGCCTTGGGCAACACCTTCAACAGCGGCGAATGGGCCAATGTGCCGGTGGTATTCATCGGCAGCGACCACCACACCGCGTGGGCCAACAACGTCATGCTCAAGCGCACCGGGATTGATTCGGCCCTGCTGAAAACCCTGCCAGACGCGGAAAAAGACACCATCGGCAAACTGGCCAACGGTGAGCCGAACGGCTTTGTGGTCGACGCCGGTTGGGACCGGGTCGCCTCGAAGATGCCAGTGCCAAGCCCTACCGACATGTTGAGCGCTGCCAAATCAGCGGTGCGCTACAACAACAGCCTGGGTATCACCGCGTGGATGGACCCTGCCGCCAACGCCGCACCAGGTGAAGCGGTGTTCGCCCTCAAACCGACCGAGAAAACCGTCGGCGTGCTGCCGGCCTATAAAGCCCTGTCGGAAAGCGGCGACATGAGCGTGCACGTCGCGGCGCTGTTGGTGGCCAACCCGAAAAGCCTACCCTCCGACCTCGATACGCTGGACAAGGTGCGCCAGCAATTCCAGGGCATTCCCAACCTGACCCTGCCCGGGATCAAGATCTTCGCCGACGGCGTGATTGAATTCCCGGCACAGAGCGCGGCGATGATCGACCCGTACAGCAACTCGCACAAACAGGGCGAACTGCTGATCGATCCACAACACTTCGGCGAACTGGTCAGCGCCATCGACCAGCGCGGCTGGCTGGTGCACATCCACGCGATCGGCGACCGTGCGGTGCGGGAATCGCTGAACGGCATTGCTCAGGCGCGCAAGGATCGCCAGAGCGGCGTGACCCACTCGATCACTCACCTGCAAATGGTCAACCCGCAAGAGTTCGCCCGCTTCAAACAGCTCAACGTCATCGCCTCGATGCAACTGCTGTGGGCCAGTGCCGACGACTACACCACCGACATGATCAAGCCCTACGTCAGCGCCCTCGCCTTCCGCTATCAGTACCCGGCGCATTCGCTGCTGAAACAGGGCGCGACGATCGCCGGCGCGAGTGACTGGCCGGTGTCGACACCGAATCCGTTCAACGCCATGGCCCAGGCGATTACCCGTGTCGGACCGTTGGGTGTGCTCAATGCCGATGAGCGTCTGGACCGTGAAACCATGTTCTACGCCTACACCGTCAACGCCGCGCGGACCATTGGCCTGGAGAAGCAGATCGGCTCGCTGACGCCGGGCAAGCAGGCTGACTTTATCGTGCTCGACCGCGATGTGTTCAGCGTCGACAACAAGGCCCTGCATGACACCCAGGTTTTGCAGACCTGGTTCGGCGGCCGTCAGGTCTACACCGCCACCCAATAACAACATTGATCCCCCTGTAGGAGCTGCCGAAGGCTGCGATCTTTTGACTTTGATTTTAAAAACCAAGATCAAAAGATCGCAGCCTTCGGCAGCTCCTACAGGTTTACCTCCTGCCCCCATAACAATCACAACATCGGGACTTCACATGAAAGCCTTGCCCCTGTTCGCCCTGAGTTTTTTCAGTCTGCTGCCGTTGAGCAGCTTTGCGATCCCTTTAAACGATGACTTTGCGCTGTTGGTGGATCTCACTTTAGCCAGTGATTACCGCACCCGGGGCATCTCGCAAACCCAGAACGACCCTGCCATGCAGGCCGGCCTGACTCTCGCGCACAGCAGCGGTCTGTACCTCGGCGCGTGGAGTTCCAACGTCGATTTCGGCGGTGGCCTGAAAACCCGTCAGGAAGTCGATTACTACGGCGGCTGGCTGTGGCAGGCGACCGAGGAAGTCAGCCTCGATCTGGGCTACATCAAGTACGCCTACCCCAAGGAAAGCCAGTTCAACCAGAGCGAGGTCTACGGGATTCTCGGGGTTTATGGGGTGAAGTTGGCGGCGTATTACTCCAGTGATGCGCCGGGAATTGATAGCAAACAGAGTTCGCTGTACAGCTACATCGGTTATGAAACTGAACTGCCGTACGACTCGGGGTTGAAGCTGCGTTACGGCAATATGGATTTCAAGGATCCGCATTTGTACTCGGCGTCCGGGCAGGCCGAGGACAGTTATCGCGAGTGGGAAGTCAAACTCACCCATAACCTCGCCGGCGTGGTACTGGGCCTGAGCTACATCGACACCGATCTCTCACAAACCCAATGTCTGAGCAATTGGGGTTTCAAAGACGTCTGCACCGCCACCGTCGTCGCCAGCGTCAGCAAATCTTTCTGACCCAGCGAAATCCCACTGTAGGAGCTGCCGAAGGCTGCGATCTTTTGATCTTGATGTTAAGAACAACATCAAAAGATCGCAGCCTTCGGCAGCTCGTACAGGAAATGGGGGTCGAACTTGTTACAGGATGTTTACAAATTTTTTACTAATGCTCTTCTACAGTTACACGCGTAACCGCGTGATGTTCTATTCAAGTAGAGGAATGTTTGACATGGCTTTGGGCAACGGACTGCGCTTACCGTCCATCACGCCTACCCGGCTGGTGCTGCTGTTCTCCCTGGCGCTGGTGGCGTTGTACAACCTGGCGACCTGGGAGGCGCTGGGCACTCTGATCACCCTGCAAGGCGCGCACAAACTGGCGTTTTTCGCCTCGTTCGCGCTGTTTTTGTGGGCCGCGATCACCCTGCTGCTGACACTGGTGTCGTTTCGCTGGACACTGAAACCGGTGCTCACCGTGGTCGCCCTGCTCTCGGCCTGCGCCGCGTATTTCATGAATGAATACGGCATCGCCATCGACACGGTGATGATGCAGAACGTCTTCGAAACCAACCCCGCCGAAGCCACCGCGTTGTTCAGCGGCAAGCTGCTGGCTTACGTGCTGTTGCTCGGTGTATTGCCGGCGGCGTTGATCTGGCGCTGGCCGGTCAGTTATCGGCCGTTCTTTCGCGGTCTGCTCAACAAGATGCTGGTGATCATCGCCTGTGTGCTGGTGATCGCCGCCTCGGTGGGCGCGTTCTATTCGACCTACGCGCCAATCTTCCGCGAAGAAGACAAACTCACCCACTTCATCAACCCGACCAACTACATCTACGCGATCAGCAAGTACACCAAGCAACGCCTGGGCATCAAAAAGCATTTCGTGGTGCAGGCCATCGGCGAAGACGCGGTGATGAGCGCCAAGGCGGCCAGCCGCGAGAAGAAATCGCTGATGGTCTTCGTGGTCGGTGAAACTGCTCGCGCCGATCACTTCTCGCTGAATGGCTACGAGCGCGATACCAATCCCGAACTGAGCAAACTCGACATCCTCAACTTCACTCAGGTGCATTCCTGCGGCACGTCGACGGCGGTCTCGGTGCCGTGCATGTTCTCGATGTTCCCGCGTGAGGATTACAGCGACAAGAAAGGCAAAACCTACGAAGGCCTGCTTGACATTCTCCAGCGTGCCGGCGTGCAAGTGCTGTGGCTGGACAACAACAGCGACTGCAAAGGCACCTGCCTGCGCGTACCGCATCGCGACATTTCGAAGAATCAGCCGGGGCCATTCTGCGACGGCAACAACTGCCTCGACGAGGCGCTGTTGCAAGACCTGCAAAGCTACATCGACAGCCTCAAGGGCCACGCGATCATCGTCCTGCACGCCGACGGTAGCCACGGCCCCGAGTACTACGAGCGGTATCCGAAAGACATGGAGCGCTTCAAACCGATCTGCCACACCAACCAGTTGGGCAGTTGCAGCCGCGATGAACTGGTGAACGTGTACGACAACACGATTCTGTACACCGACCATTTCCTTGCCAAGGTCATCGAACTGCTCAAGCGCAATCAGGACTCACTGGACACGTCGATGGTTTACGTCTCCGATCACGGCGAATCGCTGGGCGAGAACGGGCTGTACCTGCACGCGGCGCCGTATGCGCTGGCGCCGCAAGCGCAGACCCATGTGCCGATGGTGATGTGGTTTGGCAATGGCACGCTCGCCAGTGAAGGGATCGATCGCGGTTGTTTGCAAGGCAAGACCGGGCAGGCGGACCTGAGCCATGACAACCTGTTCCACTCGCTGCTGGGGTTGTTTGATGTGAGGACGTCGGTGTATCAGCCAGGGCTGGATATTTTTCATGGCTGCCGGCCGGCGATGACGGCCACGAATTAACCAAACACTGAAGATCCCTGTGGGAGCTGGCTTGCCAGCGATAAGGCCGGCACATCCGGCATCTGTGTTGACTGACAAGCCGCCATCGCTGGCAAGCCAGCTCCCACAGGGAATGGTGCTCTCAGGAGGTGAGGTTTGCCAGATAGGCCCACGGGTAGATGCCGCGTTGATGGCCATCGCTGAAGATCATTTGCACGCCGTAGCCCTGCGGGTTGAGTTCGATCAGGCGCACGCGATCATCCACCAGTGGTGTCATGCCTTTGAGGCGAAACGCGCGGCATTGCGAGCACGGGCACTGGCGGCGCAGTTCGGCGTGATAGAGCTGTTGTTCGCGGGCGTCCGGCCAGCTCAAGCACAAGGTGCCTTCGCTTTGCGAATTAGCCATCGACAGCGGGTTCATTGCAACTGACTCAAGGCGATGCGCACGGCTTTGCGCACCTCCGGGTCGCCGTCGTCCTGCGCAGCCTGCAACGCGGCCACGGCGCCGCGATCATGCAGTTCGCCCAAGGCCAGCGCGGCTTCCTTGCGCAGGTTGCTGATGCGATGACCGAGGGTGTCGATCAGGGCGTCCAGCGCCGGGGCGAAACGCAAACGGCCGAGGCTGCGGGTAGCGCGCAGGCGCACTTGCCAATAATCATCGCTCAAGGCTTCGACGAGCGCGGAACCAGCGTCAATGTGGCCGACCTTGCCCAAGGTCGTCGCGGCTTCTTCGCGTACTTGCCAGGCGTCATCCCGCAAGGCCTGGCGCAGGGCTGGCAACACTTCGGCGCTGGAGGCCAAGCCCAAAGCGCCAGTCGCAGCACGGCGTACTTCGGTGTCGGGGTCAGCGCTGGCCAATCGTGCCAGGGCGGGCAATGCGTCGAGCTGCTTGAGCCAGCCGAGCACGCCCACGGCTTCACGACGAACGCTGGCGTCGACATCGTTCAGCGCCGAAACCGCTGCCGGCGCGGCTGCGGCGAAACGCAACTCACGCAAGGCACGGAATGCGGCGATACGCACACTGACGTCGGCGTGATCGGTCCACGGCAAAATCACCTGCCCCGCCGCTTCCGTTTTGAGCAAGCTCAGGCTCTGCGCGGCGGCCGATTGCACGGCGGGCGACGTGTCGGTCAAGGCTTCACACAAGGCCTGCACGACGCCCTCATCTTCCCAGGCTTCCAGCAAACGTGCGGCTTCAGCGCGAACCTCTTCGGCGGGATCTTGCCTCAGGCGATCAACCAGCCAGAGCAAGCCATCCGGTTCTTCCAGATCCGCCAGATCAATCAGCGCAATGCGTCGCACACCGGCGTCTTCGGCAGTCAGGCGCGGTTGCAGATCGAGAATGTCCTGGTTATCGGTCACAGCAAAAATAGAGGTCATAGGGCAAATCGCGGCAAAGGGTTTTCGGGAGGCAGGCCGAGCGGGTTGAGGCGCGGCAGCGGTCGGTCGTTGTCGTGGCGTAGCAGGTCGAGGCAGTGGCGTTTGAGTCGGGAGAATTCGGGGCTGGTGACCAGTTCGCTGGTGCGTGGCCGGGCGAAATCCAGGCGCAAGTCTTCGATGATTCGCCCCGGTCGCGCGCTCATCACTAGCAAGCGGTCGGCGAGGAACAGTGCCTCGTCGATGTCGTGAGTGACGAACACCACCGTGGTACGGATACGCGTCCAGATGTCCAGCAGTAGTTCCTGCATGTTCAGACGTGTCAGCGCATCCAGCGCGCCGAACGGCTCGTCCATCAACAGCAGACGCGGGCGGTTGACCAGCACGCGGGCGATCTCCACCCGTTGCTGCATGCCGCCGGAGAGTTGATCGGGCCAGCGTTCGGCAAATCCGTCGAGGCCGACCAGTTTGAGGATTTCATCGGCGGCGCGGTGGCCCTCAGCCTTGCCGATACCACGCATTTTCAGGCCGAAAGCCACGTTGTCACGCACCGTACGCCACGGAAACAGCGTGTGGTGCTGGAACACCATGCCGCGCTGTGGAGACGGCCCGGACACCGCCGCGCCATCGACTTTCAGACTGCCGGCATGAGCGCTGAGGTGCCCGGCCAAGGCGCCAAGCAAGGTCGATTTGCCGCAACCGGACGGACCAAGAATGCACACGAACTGACCCGGTTCAATCTGGCAATCAAGTTCGCGCACGGCTTCGAACGCTTCACGCCCTGCGCCGAGGACGATGGACAACTGGCGAATGTCGATCCGCCCTTCCGGGGTTTGCATCACGCTCATCAGGCTTTTCCTCGCGGTCGATACCAAGGCGTGAACAACCCGCCCAGGCGTTTGATCAGCAGACTGCTGCCCATGCCCAGCACGCCGATCAGCAACATGCCGACGACGATGTCGGCGTAGTTCTGAATCGTGTAGGACTCCCAGGTGTAATAACCGATGCCGAACTGACCGGAGATCATTTCCGCAGTGACCAGACAGAACCATGAGGTACCCATGCCGATCGCCAGGCCGGTGATGATGCTGGGTGCGGCGCCGGGCAGGATCACTTCCAGCAGGATCGCCCGGCGCCCTGCCCCGAGGCTTTTCGCGGAGGCGATCAGACGCGGGTCGACGCCTTCGACGCCGTGCACGGTGTTGAGCAGAATCGGAAACAGCGCGCCGGTGAAGGTGATGAAGACCATCGACAGTTCGGAGGATGGGAACATCAGGATCGCCAGGGGGATCCACGCGACGGCGGGGATTGGGCGCAGGACTTCCAGCGGTGGCAGCAGCAGGTCTTCGGCCCACTTCGAACGGCCAATGGCCAGGCCGAGAGCAATGCCGATGACTAGCGCCGCGAGGTAGCCGGCGAACACACGGCTGAGGCTGGCGGTCAGGTGCTGCAGGAGCTTGCCGGAGTCGCCCAGGCCTAGCGCTGCTTCGATCACGGCCACGGGGGTGGGCACGTTGGCGAAGGTGACGAGGCCGAGGTTCCAGTGGTGGCTGGCGGCGAGTTGCCAGAACAGCAGGCAGAGCAGCAGTGACGCGGCTCTTGATGTCCAGCGGATGGGTGTTTTCATCGAGCGGGTTTCCGGTTCTGGATCTGTGTGATGACTGATATTTACCCCCTCACCCCAGCCCTCTCCCCCAGGGGCGCGAGGGGGAAAGGGAGCCGACCTGCGTGCTTTTCAAAACCTGAGTTCGACTCGAAGGGGAGCCAACCTGCGTGCTTTTCAAAACCTGAGTTCGACTCGGCATTTCAGGTCGGCGTAGCGAGTCCAAACACCTCGGTCAGTCCCCTCTCCCTCTGGGAGAGGGCTAGGGTGAGGGGCTTTTGATCTTCTATCAGCGGACAGCAACCGCTTGAGTAGTGGCATCGGCGAAATCGAGAACCTTGCCACCCCGCGCCGACGCATATTGCTGAGCCTGCCCCTTAAGCAAAAACGCACTCAACCGGCCCTTCGCATCACTGGCAAACCACGCCTGCTCAGCCAACAACTTGATCCCGCTGTCACTGGCCTGTGCATACACCGCACGGATGTTTTTGCCTTCCTGCTTCAACGCCGCCAACGCAGTGAAAGCGGACTCAGCGGAGGCATAGCGGCGCACTTTGTCCTCACCGCGCACCCAGATTTCCGCGACATGACTGAAGTCAGTAATCGCTTTCCCCGTCGTCGCATCCGTAGCCTTCAGTGGCGTCTGTGCGTAGTTGGCCAGCTGCGCCGTGTAGTCCAGACCCGACGCGTTGAACGCGGCGCGGATGTATTGATCGTCGATGAACGTATTCAGATCGAGGCCACGATCAGCCTTCTTCAACAGCTTCAACGTATCGATGGCCGTACCAACCGCCTGACGATATTCCGGCTTCCAGCTCAAGTCGCGGGTCTGCACGCCGAGTGGGCCGTGGAACAGGTAGTTCACTTCGGCATCGACGCCGGTGACTTTGGCGATCAACTCGCTGTATTTCTCCGGCTCAGCGGCCAATAGTTGATTGGCCTCGATGCTCGCCCGCAAATAGGCGACGACGACTTCCGGGTACTTCTTCGCGTACGCCTGATCCACCAGCGCACCATGGAACGTCGGCGCATTGGCCTGGGCGCCGTCGTAGATCTTGCGGGCGAAGCCCCGGCTCGGAAACAGCTCGGCGAACGGCACGAAATCGGCGTGGGCGTCGATCTTGCCGGCCTGCAACGCCGAGCCGGCGACTTCTGGTGGCTGGGCAATGATGTTGACGTCCTTGAGCGGATCCCAGCCCTGCTCCGCCACCGCGCGCAACAACATGCCGTGGGCGGTGGAGGCGAACGGCACGGAAATGGTCTTGCCCTTGAGTTCGCTCAGCGATTGCACGCCGGACGCACTCGGCACGACGATGCCGTTGCCGCTGCCCTTGATGCTCCCCGACAGTACGCTGATGAACAGGCTGTGCTTGCCGGCAGTTTCGAACGCAACACCGTTGAACGCACCTGGGAAATCGGCCATGGCGCCGAAGTCGAGTTTGCCGGCGACCATCTCGTTGGTCAGCGGCGCGCCGCTGGTGAAGTTCTTCCACTGAACGTCGTACTTCGCGTCTTGGTAGGCGCCGTCGTGGGGCAGATATTTGTCGAGCAGACCGAGTTCACGAATCAACAGACCGCCAGCGGCGCAATTGATGGTGGTGTCCTGGGTGCCGATGGCGATGCGGATGGTTTCGGCCGAGGCCGACAAAGTGAACGAAGCCAGTACCAGACCGGCGATTGCTGCACGCAACATGAGTGTTTCCCCTCGAATCATTTATTTGAGTTCGTCTCCGCCGCGATCAGGGCGCGGTGGGAAACGAGGGGTTTTCGGTGAATCCAGCGTCCGGGGTTCACCGGATGGCTTTGGGTTGTCACAGTTCCAAATGTAGGAGTGAGCCTGCTCGCGATAGCGGTTTTCCAGATGTTGATGTGCTGACTGACACACCGCTATCGCGAGCAGGCTCACTCCTACAGGGGATCGGGTTTCAACGCAGGAGATAGGGGATGTCGACTTTGACGGCACCCGTCGGGCAATCCTTCTCGCACGGCATGCAGTACCAACATTCGTCGAACGCCATGTAGGCCTTCTGCGTCGCCGGATTGATCGCCAGCAAGTCCATCGGGCAGACGTCCACGCACACGGTGCAGCCCTTTTCGGCAATGCATTTGTCCTCATCAACGGTGACGGGGGCGTTGGAGCGGAAGAAGATTTCTTGAGCTTGATAGGCCATGGTTCGGACTCTCTTTCAGTAGTGCATCAAGCGGCAAATGCGCCGACCCGTAAACGGTCGTAAGCCTGCATTTCCTCGGCATCAAGCGGAATGATGTAAGGCTCGACGGCTTTCTTGAAACTGGTCATCTGGCCGTCATTGCCCTTCTTCAGGTGGCAATGGCAGAACCATTCGCTGTCGTTGCGCTGCGGATGATCAACGCGATAGTGGTACAGACCCCAGCGGCTTTCGGCGCGGAACAACGAGGCGCGAGCGGCCATTTCGGCGCAGTCGCGGATCACGCTGGTTTCCATCGCGCGCATCAGTTCGTGGGCGTTGTTGGCCTTCATCTGCTCGAGATCGCGCTCGATGTCGCTGAAGCGTTGCAGGCCGATCTGCATTTTCTTGGTCACTTTCGGCGGTTGCAGGTAGTCGTTAACGAAACGCCGCAGCTTGTACTCGACCTGCGCCGGCGGCAGTCCATATTCGCGATCCAGCGGGGCGTAGACCCGGGCCCTTTCCTTTTCGATCTGCGCGGCATCCAGCGCAGAAAACTCGCGGCCGGCGACAAAGTCTGCGGCGTTATGCCCGGCAAACCAGCCGTAGGTGAAGGCGCCGAGCATGTAATTGTGCGGCACAGCGGCCATGTCACCGGCCGAATACAAGCCTTTCACCGAGGTCTCGGCGCGTTCGTTCACCCACACCCCGGAGGCCGAGTGACCGCTGCAAAAACCGATTTCGGAGATGTGCATTTCGACCATTTGCGTGCGGTAATCGGTGCCGCGATTGGCGTGGAATTGACCACGACTCGGGCGCTCATTGCTGTGGAGGATTTCCTCGATGGTCTGGATGGTTTCTTCTGCCAGGTGATCGAGTTTGAGAAACACCGGGCCGTTGCCGCTCTCCAGTTCCTGGTGGAATTCCCACATCATCTGCCCGCTCCAGTAGTCGCACTCTATGAAGCGTTCACCCTTGTTGTTGGCGGTGTAGCCACCCAGCGGACCGGTCACGTAGGCGCAGGCCGGACCGTTGTAATCCTTGATCAGCGGGTTGATCTGAAAGCACTCGAGGTTGGCCAGTTCGGCGCCGGCGTGATAGGCCATCGCATAGCCGTCGCCGGCGTTGGTCGGGTTCTCGTAGGTGCCCATCAGGTAGCCCGACGAAGGCAGACCGAGTCGCCCGGCAGCGCCACAAGCGAGAATTACTGCCTTGGCCTTGATCACATGGAAATCGGCCGTGCGGCAATCGAAGCCCATCACACCGTTGACGGTGCCCTCCTCGTCAGTCAGCAACCGCGTGCAGACGAGACGATTGGTGATGCTCACCCGCGCACGTTTCAACTGCCGATAGAGGACTTTTTTGATGTCGTGCCCTTCCGGCATCGGCAGCACGTAGGCGCCCATGTGGTGGACCTTTTTCACCGCGTAATCGCCGGTTTCATCTTTCTCGAACTTCACGCCCCAACGGTCGAGTTGCTCGATGGTTTCGAAACTGTGGGTGGCGTAGGCGTAAACGGCGGCCTGATTGACGATGCCGTCGTTGGCGATGGTGATTTCCTTGGTGTACTGCTCGGGCGTCGAGTGGCCGGGGATGATCGCGTTGTTCAGGCCGTCCATGCCCATGCTGATCGCGCCGCTGCGTTTGACGTTGGCCTTGTCGACCAGCAACACGCGCAAGTCGCGGTTCTTTTCCTTGGCCTTGATCGCGGCCATCGGGCCGGCAGTGCCACCGCCAATGACGACAATGTCGTATTCCTGTTCGAGCACGTTGCGGGTCATGCCTGCTCCCCTTTTTGCCGGTCGATCCGCAGGCGGTACTGGAACGCATCGCCACGGTAGTAAAGGTGTTCGAAGTCCAGCGGTTGGCCTTGCGCGTCGTGGGTCAGACGCTCGATACGCATGATCGGCGAGCCGGCCTCGACGTTCAGCGCCTGGGTCAGGTCGCTGTCGGCGAGCACTGCGTCGATGGCCAGATCAGCGTGGCCGAGGGCGATGCCGCAGTCGTTTTCGAGGATCAGGAAGATGTCGCGGGTGACCAGATCAGCCTTCTCCAGCCGCTCGCCGACGATTTTCGGCAGGTAGGTGATTTCCAGCGAGATCGGCTCGCGATTGATCAACCGTACACGTTTGATCTGCGCGACGATCTCGCCCTCAGCGACTTGCAAACGCTCGGCGACGCGTTTGTCGGCCGGGATGAATTTGAAGCTGCGCAGGCGGTTGATCACCTCATAGCCACGGCCGGTCATCGACTCGGCGAGGCCTTGCAGGCTGCTGACGTTCTGAAAGGTTTTCGGCTTGGCGACGAAGGTGCCTTTGCCGTGGATCTTGAAGATCAGCCCTTCCTTTTGCAGATCGCCCAGCGCCTGGCGCACGGTGATGCGGCTGACTTTGAACAACGCACCGAGTTCGCTTTCGGAGGGCATCTGGCTGTCTTGCGGGTATTCGCCGTCGAGAATCCGCGCACGGAGGACGTCGCGCAGTTGGGTGTGCAGCGGGACGCTGCTAAGGGAGAGAACGTTATCGGTCATCACGGGATCACTTGTTATAACGAGTTATGACGTGATCATAGAGATGTTATGACAAGGTTGAGAAATATTGTTTGGGCATAACCTTAGATGCATGACACACGCGATTCCCTGTGGGAGCTGGCTTGCCAGCGATGGCGTTCTGTCAGCCAACTGATTGGCTATCTGAACCACCGCTATCGCTGGCAAGCCAGCTCCCACAGGGGATGGTGTAAGACTGGAGGTCAGTGGCGTTTGAGGATCTGGTCCATGACCCAGTCGGTTTTGAGGGCTTGTTCGGCGACGGCGGGATGTTTGGAATCTCCACGAATATGCGCATTCATTCCGAGCACGTGATGCCACTGGATGTGCTCGTGATGGGGGATTTCCAGGCTGAGGTGTTCATCGGCATGCAACTGCACGGGATGCTCATCAAACACCGAAAAAATGATCCGCCCGAGACTGCCAATGATCTCGACCCGATCCTCGCGCCTATCCGCGACAAAGCTCCAGCAGCCCATGCCCAGCGCTCCGGAAGCGAACCGCCAACTGGCGCTGACGGCATCTTCCGCCGCGTACAAACCCGCCTGCCGCGCCGTGAATCCGGCCACTTCAACGATGTCGCCGAGCAGGTACTGGAACAGGTCAAAACCATGGCTGGCCAGATCAGCGAAGTAACCGCCACCGGCCACCGCCGGATCGGTGCGCCAATTGTCGCGCCCCTGCAGATCCGCCGGCGACGGTGCCTTGGTCAATGTCCAGCTCAGATGCCGAACCTCACCAATGCGCCCCTCCTCCAGCCATTGCCGCACCTGCGCAAAACGCGGCAATGAGCGACGATAGTAGGCAACGAACAAATGCAAACCGGCATCGGCAAACGCCTGCTGCATCTCGCGGCTTTGCCCGGCATTCAGCGCCATGGGCTTTTCCACACAGCAATGTTTGCCGGCCGCAGCGACTTTCAGGCTGTAGGCGTGGTGGCTGTCGGGGGGTGTGGCGATGTACACCGCGTCCACCTCGGGATCGTTGATCAGCGCATCGACGTCGGTGTAAACCCGCTCGATGCCGTGGCGCGCGGCATAGTCAGTCACGGCCTCAAGGCGTCGGCCCATCACCGCCACCAACGCCGAACCGGGCGCCTTGTAGAAGGCCGGGCCGCTCTTGCGTTCAGCGACGCTGCCGCAACCGATCATGCCCCAGCGCACCACGTTCATGTCTCTTCCTTTAGCCGATGCGCAAGGCGCGCAGATCGAGGTGACCGTCCTTCAGCGGCGGGCACCAGTAATAGCCGCCAGTGATCGGCCGGCTGATGCGATACAGACCATCGGTGATGCCGTCTTCCAGGCCGCTCATACGGCGCAGTTGTGCTTCGAAGGCATCCAGCGAGAAGCCGAAAGCGAGGAACATCAGACCGGCGCGATCACCTTCGATCCACGGCATCGAGCGGCGCACGACAAAGGCTTCCGGGGCAAAGCTTTCCTGTGCGGTGCGTTTGACGTGGGCGGAGACTGGTGCGTCGTCGATTTCTTCGTTGTCGCTGAGGCGACGGCCCATGATGTTGTCTTTGTCCTCGGCGGACAGTTTGTGGAAACCCTTGAGGTCATGCTGCCACTGCTGGATCGCGGCGAAGCTGCCACCGACCATGCCGTCGGTGCCTGCGCTTTGCAGGGCGGCAGCGATGGCGGCTTCGTCGTGGGGGTTTTCGGTGCCGTCTTCATAGCCGGTCAGGTCGTGGCCGTCCTTGTGGCGGAAGGCTTCCTGCATCTCGACCAGACGCAGGGCTGGTGCCAGTGCGGCTTCGAGGGCGTTGCAGCGGTTGAGCAGTTCACCACGGTCGACGCCGTGCAGCCACACCCACAGCGCGTGCTGGGTTGACGGGTTCTCGACGCCAACGCCGGTCAGCGCCGGGAAGCTGCGCAGGCCGTCAATCTGCATGTTGAGCGCCTTAGCCAGGGATTCACCAAAACCGACCACCGCCGACTTGCCGTCCACCTGATTGAGCAGGCTGTCGAGCGCCTGCGGCAGGGCTTCAACCGACTCAAGGGCGAAAAACAGGTGACGCGCTTGCGCAGGAACAGGGGTGGCGAGAATGCCCGGCTGGTAGTAACTCATGTGAACTCCTTGGGAAAGTGCGCGGGAGTTTACCTGTGGCCGGAGGGTTTGTGTGGGTTTGGATGGAAGTCAAAAGCCCCTCACCCTAGCCCTCTCCCGGGGGGAGAGGGAATTGATTGGGGGATATTAAAGATCTACACCGACTTGAACGTGCTGTACCGAATCCATAATCGACAAAAATCTTTCAGGTCGATGTAACTCGCAAGACGCCTCGGTCGGCTCCCTCTCCCTCCGGGAGAGGGCTGCAGTGAGGGGATGTTCGAGGTAAGACACTGAATTGAGCGTGCATCGGTGAATCCATAATCGACAAAGACCTTTCAGGTCGATGTAAGACGCAAGACACCTCGGTCGGTCCCCTCTCCCTCCGGGAGAGGGCTGGGGTGAGGGTGTGCGTCATTACGCCAAGCGCTAGGGCTCAGCCCCGTCCAGCGCTTGAACGCCCGGCGAAAACTGCGCACATCGCTGTAGCCGACTTCCTCGGTAATCCGCTCAATCGGCATATCAGGATTGGCCAGCAAACTCAGGGTCCGCGCCTGCCGCACCTGCTCCAGCAACGCCTCGAACGTCAGCGCATGCTCAGTCAAACGCCGGCGCAACGTACGGCTGCTCATATTCAAATCGCCAGCAATCTTTTCGATGTGACTGCCGCTACTCAAATCCCGCGCAATCGCCCGTTCCACAGCCTGAATCAAATCAAGTTTCTGATGCACCTGCGCCGCTTCCAGCTCCAGCAATGCCACCGCCTGACGCAACGCCAGCGAATGATGATTGGGCAGATTCACGTCCAGCCACTGCGCATCGATCAGCATGCGATTGTGCAGGCAACCGAAGCGCACGTCCGGCCCGAGCAGGCGCTGGTATTCGCTGAGGTAATCCGGTGCGGCATGCACAAATTCCACGGCAATCGCCTTGAACTCACCCCCCACCAGCGCGCGGCCATACACCAGCAAACTGGCGAAGAACTCCTCGACCGCAAACACCTGCACATCGGCAAATGGCAGACGACATTCAGCATCGAGATGCACCTGAGCGCCGACCACATCAACACTGGACACCACAATCCCGCCCGAGGTGTGTTGATGACGAATGCCTAGCGCAAAGGCATCACGCAAGGTCTTGCACAGCGACAACACATGCCCAAGCAGACCCAAAGTACCGAGTACGTTCTGCGCGCCGACCCACAATCCCAACCCCTGATTGGGCAGCACTTTGAGCGCGCGCTGAATCATCGCCACGGCTTGGCGATAGGAAATCCGCTGCGCCGGATCCTGCAGATCCTCAAGGGTGAAACCCAGCCCACGGCACAGGCTCTGGGAATCGATTCCTCTGTTCTGCACGACTTCGGCGAGGGTTTGCAGGAGGAACGGCGAGACCAGCGCCAGTTCGAAGGTCGGGTCTTGGACTTTTACGTTCATGGGGGCTGACATTCCGGATCACGCTTGATTGTTATTTTTGTAACCGGTTATGTCGAAGGAAGTTAGCACAAGGTTTACGGACTGTCCGCAGATGCCCCCCTCGGTGTCCGCCAATACCCTGCCCCAACGTACGCCAAACGCTTATTTCTAGCGTACCGGCGCTCCGAGCGACCGGTACCAGGTCCCAATCACAATAATAATGAGGACAGTCATGAGCCAGAACCGTGCAACATCCTTCTTGCCGCTCGCCCTTTTCATCGCAGGTTGCACCCTGACGTTGCCCGCCCTGGCCACCGAAGCCGGGGTCGACAACATCGGCACCGGCACCGACGGCTTCTTCATGCTGCCGCTGGAAGTCGACAGCCTTCCGCAGAACATGGTCGCGTTCAATCTCTACTACAACCATTACAAGTCGACAAAGCTCAACATCAGTTCGCTGGGCGGCAAGGTACCGAAGGTCGAAATCGAATCCACTGCGGTGATTCCGCGTCTCGATTATTTAAGCCCCGTGCGCGTGTTCGGCGGGCGTCTGGCCGGTTACATCGCCCAGCCGTGGTTGAAGCAGGAAGTCTCGGTGTTCGGCTTGAGCGACACCCGCGAAGGCATGGGCGATACCACCATCGCGCCGATCATTCTGTGGGACATGGGCAAAAACCTGACCCTCGGCGCCGCCGTGGAAATCACCGTGCCCACCGGCGAATACAGCGTCGATCGACTGGCCAACACCAGCAACAATTTCTACACCTACAAGCCGCTGTTCTCGTTCACCTGGTTACCGACTGAACGCACCGAAGTCTCGATGAAGACCACCTACAGCTTCAACGAGAAGAACAAGGACACTGACTACAAGTCCGGGCAGATCTTCCACTTCGATTATTCGGCCAGCTACAAGATCACCGACGACCTGATGCTCGGCGTCAACGGCTACTTCCTCAAGCAGACCACCGACGACAAACAGTTCGGCCACACCGTGCAGTTTGCCGGGCAGGACGTCGATGATGGTGTGCGCGGCAAGGTGTTCGCGATTGGCCCGGCGCTGCACTTTACCTTTCTCAAGTACGCCAGTGCGGAGATTCGCTGGGCCAAGGAATTTGACGTGGAGAACCGGCCGGAGGGGGAAATGTTGTGGGCGAAGGTGAGTATTCCCTATGCGTTCTGAGTGTATTTGTAGGAAACAACACCCGGTTTTGTAGCCTGAAAACCTGAAAAACGCATGGGTGGAATACGCCTACAGCGGCGGTCGAGATTACCGGACAACAGGGGGAAACGTCTGGCAGATTTAAAGGGTGCGCTTGCAGATACTGGGCTCCGTTATCCCATGGTTGCTCAAGGGTTCATGGGGTGCATCGTCAGCCAGTGACGACAACGGGCCGTTCCCCCCTTAGACTGCTTGACATTGATCACGGAGGTCATATGAGCATATTGCTTTCCCCGTTTTATTCTGAGTTCGAATCCGAAGAAGAGGCAGAGAGCTACGATCGCTGGTTTCGTGCCAAGGTGCAGGCTGCACTGGATGATCCTCGCTCAGGCATTCCCCATGAGGAAGCCATGGTGCGGCTCGACCAACTATTAGAAGAGAAACGCAAGAATCGACGCACTGCCGCTTGAATGGAGTGATCAAGCTCTGGACGATCTGGCTGACATTATCGATTACATTGAACAATACAATTCCAACGCTTCAGCGGCTCTGCAGCGCAAAGTGGGTGCAGCAACGCAAAGGCTTTCATCAATTCCCTATGGTTACAGATCCGGTCGAGTACCAGGCACTCGGGAAATGGTGGTCAATCCAAACTATCTACTGGTCTATCGAGTGAACGGGCGCATCAAAATCCTGACGTTAGTCCACACCCGACAACAATACCCACGAACCTCATAAATATAAAAAAAGGGCGACCAACCGGCCGCCCAAACGTACTACACGAGAGTCTTTTACAACGTCAGTTGCCCGCGCTCCTCCTCGGTCAACTGCTGTTTCGCCTGTTCATCCAGCGCCCCGGCGCCCAGCACCTGCACCGGGCTGTTCGGGTTGTAACCCGGGGCCGGTGCACGGCTAGCGCCATCGCGGGACGGCGCAAGTTGTTCATTGCCGAAGCTCAACACCTGCACGGTGAACACCGACGCCTGATTCTGTCGCGAAGCCGCCTGCTGCTGACGCGCCACGTCTTCCGCCGCTTGGGTGGCCGACGATGCCGCCGAACTGGCCGAAGTAATCGCCCCGGTATTCACCGCCGACACCACCGGCACACCCGTCGCCTTGCCCTGCACCGAAATGTTCGCGGCGTTGACCACCGTCAGCGCGGCGATGTTGACGTTGCCCGACACGCGAATCCCCGCCTCGCCCGCATCGATGGTGCCCAGCGGCGCGATCAGGTCGATGTCGCCCGGCGCCACTTCGGCGATCGGGTTGAGCGTGGCGATACCGGCGCCGGTGCTTGGCACCGACGGCGACAGGGTCACGTTGCCCCAGGTGTCGTAGACGCGTTTCGGTGGGGTGTAGACCACGGTGGTTTTCGAGCCACGACCGGCGTTGATATCGCCCTCGGCGGACCAGCCGAGAATCGAGCCGCCGAAGGTGGTCATGATCCGGCTCTGGCCGAGCAAAATGCTGCCCTGCGAATAGAGCTGAATATTGCCCGAACCCTGGGTGATGATCCCCGCTGTCGATGGCGGCGCCGCGCCTTCGATGCCGAACACCTGACCGCCGCCCGGCGTGAGCATCTGGATGTCGCCGCCGAACAGGGTCTTGACCCCTGCCCCGCCGTACATCGTGATGTCGCCGTCGTAACGGATCGGATTGCCGGCCACGTCGGTGGTCGGGAACAGAGCGGCAATCGCGTTGCGACCGCGCAGATAACTGCCAGTGCGCGGGCCATCGACGTCGTTGTATTCCAGGCCACCGGCACGCAGTTCGGCGAAGTACACCTGGCGGGCGAAGATTGCCTGTTCGGCGCTCGGCAGTGCGGCGAAGAGGGCTTGCGCCTGTTCTTCGCTGCCGCTGAAGCCGTAGCCGAGGGTCAGCCAGCTCTGCAACTCGTCCAGGTAGGTCTTGACCACTTTGCCCGGTTGCCCGTTGAGGGAAGCGTTCGGATCGGCCAGGTTCTGCGCGTTAAGGTAACGCGCAATGAATCGCGTGTAGTCCGGCCCCTGCACTCCTGCGCCGGCCTGCAACACGATGCTTGCCCCCGATCGGCTGTCTCCCGCCGTGATCGGTCCGAGGCTGGTAATAGCGGCCTGATTCTCCATCAGGATGTTGCGCCCGGCATTGACATCCAAAAGGCCCGGGCCGGCGATATCGAAGCTGCTGTAGAGAATGTCGCGCCCGGCAGATACGCGCGAGACATCCCGCGGGTCGTTGTGAATGAACAGGTTGCCGGTCGAACTGACGTTTTGTCGGGTTCCGCCCAATTCCTCATTCGGCGCGATTGTCGGCTGCCCCAGGAAAGTACCGGACGCGACGATATCGCGACCGGCCATCATCCACACCGGCCCCGCCGCTTCATACCAGGTACGAGCGGACGGGGAAAAACTCAGCGTTTCGCCGCTGCGTAAACCGACCAGATCACCAGTCAAGGCATAGAAACGCGCCGGGCCCTGTACATCGCTTAACCCCGAGAAGGTGTCGGCGCCAAAGGCAAACAGCGGATAACGCAGGTTTCCCTTCGGGATCACACCATCGGGGCTGTAGTTGCTGACCAACGGCACGTTCGCGCTGGCTCCGTATCCCGAGAAGGCAGGCGCAAAGGGGGTCGCAATGGCTGCCGGGCTCGCGCCGGACTGATTGATCGCATAACCGCCGGCGTAGATGGAGTCACCGGCCAGCAACGACAGTTGCCCGTTTGTCGAAGGCGCCAGCAATAACGAGTACCCCACCGCCGGAAACAGATTGCTTGATGCACCGAAAGCGGCCGACGGTCCCGCATAGATGGAACCCTGGCCTGCAACGGCCCGAAGAATCGAGGGGTATACAAAGCGACCATCAGTCGGCGAGCTGTTCATTCCACTTACGGTTTGAGACGACGTCGTGATGACTTCAGCCATCTGTGTGCTCGGTGTGAGATTGCCTCCGGCGGAAAACAGATCGATGGCCGTGTGCCCGGTCCACAACGAGAAGCCGCTCAGTCCACCACCCGCATGGACCTCGCCATTGTCAGTGGTGAACGGCGTGGAGTTCTGCAGCCTGACCCGACCCGGATCCGCCGCGCCCCCTATCACCAGGTCGCCGCGTGTGCTGATGCGCATCCCCGAATCACCCGGTATCAAGACCACGCCACCGCCGGCCGCTCCGGTGCTGGCACTGAACAAATCGTAGGCTCTGGTTTCCCGGGCGTCCTGCTGGAATTGCTCGACGCCATATTGCAGGTTGATCGCACCCGCAGCAGCGCCGGTCAGCTGTGCCGCACCCCGTAGATTGATCAGGGCGCCTTGAAGGTCGTGTCGCGGCGGTGTCGTGCCGTTCTGCCCCGACCTCGCCTGCAATGACGGATTGAGCATGCCGCCAAGACGAATGTCCATGTCGCCACCGCCGGTCAACTGCAGGCTACCGTCAGCGCCAACGCGGCCGGTGCTGCCCACTGCCACGATCAGTCCCTGACTGCGGGGGTTAAGCAACTGATCGCCTATGGCCCTGAGCATGCCTGCATCCGCGCCAGCGCGCAGGCTGATATTGCCGCCGCCCAACGTGCCGAAGCCGGTGAACCCGACCAGGTACGACCCGGTGTCGGTGCTCTGGTCCGGCAAGGGCTGCGTGGCGTAGCTGCCGAAGTTGATCCACCAGGCCGTAGGAAGATCCGCCTTTGCGTCGCCCTGACGCCAGAGCCAGTTGCCCACAGCAACGCTGGGGACCTGTTCACGCAGTGGCGCGTTCATTGCGTAGCTGCGCCGCCCGAGCGTGTCCCCCGACACCGAACCACCGGCACCGATCGTCAGGTTGCCGCCCATCTGCGGATACCACGCCTGATACAGGCTTTCTGAACCGCCATTGACCCATTTTTCGTAAGCGCTGCCGGCGCTGCCCAGTACCGATCCATCGTCAGACAGGCGGCCGCGGGCCTGGTTGAAACGTGAATCGACATCGCTGGACTGAGTGCCCGCCGTATAAACGCCGAACGGTGAGTCCATGCGCAGATTGCCCGCAGCCATCAAATCCAGATCGCCAGTACCGGTGCGCAGCACGCTGAACATCTGCGAGTGGGGATTGGCGGTTATCCCGCCCTTGTTGGCCAGGCAGTTCCCCGGATCGATGTCGCACCAGAACAGATCGTCGTCAATGACCGGGGTTCCGGCGGGTATGCCCATCATGTTGCCATCCGCCCACAGGAACTTGGCCGGTGGGAGACAGACCCCGGGAATCAGATCGCACCAGAAACTGTCCTCATCGCTGACGACGCTGCCCGCCGGATACCCCAACGGGTTATCCGCCGACCAGGTGCTGTCGAGCTTTTTCTCGGTGACGATAATCCCGAGGTGAGTGTCTGCCAGCCGTAAGTCACCGCCACTGGTGACGGGTTTCACCACACGACTGTCAGCGGCTTCCAGGTCGGCACCTGCAACTATCCGCATCGACCACGATGCGCTGCCCGACGGCAACATGCTCGCGATCGCCCAGTTCGCGCCCTGGCGTGTACCGTTCAATGAACGAAGTTCGATAAAGGGTGTGTCGGCAGCCAGCACCACATCGGTCATGGACGGAATCAGGGAGCCGCGCAGCAGTGCCAGCGACCCACTCAACTTCGCCCCCACCGCACGCTGTTGGTCATCCAGAACACTGGGCAGCGGCACGCCTTTTGGCCAGAGCATGGCCTGCATCCCGGTAGCCTGAGCGAGTCGGGTCCCGGCGCCCAGGCGGCTGCCGGCCGGCAATATCACACTGTCATTGAGCAGCGTTCCGGCGCCATACAGCAGGTTACCGGAGGCATCGTGTACGGCTGCGCTCAACACGGTGCCGGCCGGCAACGTGTAGGGGCCGGCGAGCACGCCCTCGGTGGGCAACAGCGTACCGCTGGCGAGGACGGCGGCCTGGATCGGCAAGTCATAGTTCAGCTTGACGCCCGCTGGGAACAACGTGCCCTCGGCCAGCGTCACGCCCGCCCCCGGCACAATCAGATCGCCGCCAAACGGCTGGACGCCCGGCAGCAGTTTCCATCCCGCATCGTCCACGGTTTCCGGTGGCGGCGCGAAGCCATCGTTGATGCTGCCGTAGATGTCCAGGTCACCCCCGGCTCGAATCACCAGGCTCCCCGCCTCGCCAGAACCGTAGAGCGAAGTTTTGCCGGTGTTCGGGTTGAGACTGGCGTAGCGATAGCCGGACAAGTCCAGATCGCCCTGCACCACCATATCGCCGTCGGCGGTTTTACTCGCAATCTCTACACCTGGTCGCAAATGGAAGGCATCGGCATACCCCGCATTGTTCAACCCTGCCAGTTTGCGCTGCAACAGATCAGCGTTGCCCAAGGCTGCGTTGATGAACAGGTCGTTGTCACCGTGGATGCGGTTCAGGTAAGCCTGGTCGATGATTTGATAAGGCCGACCGCTGGCCGCCGGATCTACCCCGTCGGCGGCATCGGTATAGCGGCGCACGGCATTGAGCCCGATGGACCGCGCACCCTGGATGATCAACGCGCCACGGGCATCGATGGCGATGTCATCGGCGCCCAGTCGCGGTGCGTTCAGTTCCAGTGTGCCGCGCAGGCGACCGTCATTCTGACCCGCCAGGGTGCCGACTGCCGCGTCCGTGCCATGGCGCAGGTCTATCCGTGCACCGGGAGCGAGGGTCAGCAGGCCGTCGCCGGAGCTGAGCTCGACCATGGCCCGGTTGGGCGCGTCGATAATCTTGCCGTAACTGTCGACCCGCAGTACCCGACCGTGAGCATCCAGTACCGCGCCGCCCGCCACATTCAGGCCATGGGCGGCCGACAGGCGAATATTGCCGACACGTTCGCCGCTGGCATCGACCAGGCCGTTCACCGTCAGGCTGCCGTTGTCCACCGATACCGAGACCTCGCCCGCCTTGAGGCCATCGCCGATCACCAGGTCGCCCTGTTTGAACTGGAAGCTGCGACTGCCGAAGACTTGCCCGGCGTTCAAGCGTTGGTTGAGCGCAGCAAACTGTTCATTCAGCGCTCCACCCAGGTGTTGCGCGCGTATGTCCACGCCCGCGGATTTGTAGGGTACCCACGTGCCGCCGGCATCGTAATGCCCTGTACTGCTGCCACGGATTTCGCCTTGCAGATCGACCTCGCCCGCGGTGTCTGACAGTGCCACGACACTCAGATTGCCGGCCTGATTGTTCTGCGCTGACAGATCGATGCGCGAGCCGGCCGCCTGACGAATATTGCCGTCGCGGCTGTACAACGCCACGTCGCCGCCCCAGCTGTACTGATTGATATCGTTGAATGGCAGGGTGCGGCCCGCCAAGTCTAGGGTAGCCCCGCTCGTCAGGGTCAGATCGCCCTCGGCCTTGACCTGCAATTTGCCGCTGGCCAGCGCAATCCGGCCGTCGAGCACCACATTACGCCCCTCCAGCGTCAGTTCGGCACCCAGTGCATCGGCGGGCGCCACCCCGGTCGGCCCGCTCAATACCAGACTGCCGCCGGCCTTGAGCGCATTCACCGAGCCGCCCTCCCCGGTCAGCAGAGGTGTGCGCAGGTTCAGGTTGCCGCCGCTGTAGAGATAACCCTTGATCGGGTCGTAAGCCCCCTGCGTTTCATAAACCGCGAGGCTGCCCTTGTGGTTGGCGGTAATGCGGTCACTGGCGTTGAGGTTGACGTTGGCAAAGCCCAGCGCAAGACGAGCGTTCTGATCCAGGCCGTTGGGTTGGGAATAAGGGCCGTAGCCAAAATCGATGCGCTGAGCCTCGATGTTCAGCGTGCCGTGCCCGGTGCCCGCACCGCCGCTGGCCACGGCCCCGGGCGCCTGAGTGGTGCCGTTCCAGATCAGGTTGGCCGTGCGGATGGTCGCCACGTCGCTCGTATCCCCCAGGCCGTAGATGGCCGGGGTCGTGATCATCAGATTCTGCAACCTGCTGCGCCCGGTCTGAGGATCCAGAGTGTCCAGCGCGACGCTGCCGTAGAAGTTGAACGCGTCGCGAGTGGTCAGGCTGAGCGTTTCCAGGGCTGGCGCAGCAAACTGAGTATCGCCGCGCAGCAACCGGTCCAGCACGCCCTGATTCAACGTCAGGCCGGCAGGCAGGCGACCGACCGCCGCCAGTGTTTCAGTGGTACCGATGTTGACCGCACCCACAGCCAATGCCAAGTGACGGGTGCCGAAACGCACCGCTTCGGCCAGTTCGAACTGATTGTTGGTGGCCGCCGTAATGCTGCCATTCGAATAAAGCATCGCCGGATTGGCGCATGCCTGGCGATCGCAGGTACCGATGCGGATGCTGCCAGACGCAGTGCTGACGTTGACCTCTGGCGCCAGCACATTCGTCCAGCCGTTGGACACCACCAGCAGACTCGCGGCGCCGGGCTGATAGACGAAACCGCTCGAGGAGTCGTACGGCACCTCGCCGCGTCCCAGAGAGTTGACGCCGGCACCGGCCTCGACCGTGATGGCACCGTCCCCACTGTTGGTCCAGAGCAGCACTTCGGGTGCTGAAAGCAGCGCACCTTCACGCAAGGTGATGTTGTAGGTACTGCCCGTGAAACTGACGATGTTACCGGCCGTGCCGTAATTCACCGTCGGGGTCGCACCGATCGCCAGACGAGAAGCGCCCAGCCGGTTGAGCGTATCGGCATTCAGCGAGACGCCGGCAAAGCCTTTCGTGGCTGACTGCCCGGTGGCGAGAATCTCAAAGCTGTCGCCACTGCCGCCACGAATCACCGCCGTCCCGGCCACGCCTCCCTTGGCGGCTGCGAAGGCGATCCGGCCGTTGAAGTCCAGTGCGGTATCCTGCTTGCCCCCCGCGATGACAAACAGGTTAAGCGCTTTAGCGTCCATGGGCGCCAGCGCACGCGGAACACCCCGGCGCGCCGCATCGCTGACGATGAACTGCTCCAGAGTGGTTTCGTTGTATTGCGAGTAACGCCGCAACACATCCGCCGATGTCACGATGACCTGGCTGGCGAGGTTGTCCCGCACACCGGTATTGGCAATCGACATCCGCGCACTGCTTGTCCACGAGCCGTTGCGCATTGCAACCGCGCCGTTGGTGGCGCCCGGGGCGGCCTGGCCGTTCACTTCCACCCGGAACGCGCCCGGCAGCAACGTGAAGGTGGAAGGCAACAATGTATAAGTGCCTGCCGCCAACCCTGGCACGCCGCTGCCCAGGGTGATCTGCTGACCGATGCGCGGATCGACCGCTCCCGCTTCCCCCAGTATCGGTGCGTAGGCACTCTGATCGCCCGGGACAATGGCGTACACCGGGTTGCTGGCCAGCCCCGGCAGACTGAACGTTCCATCGCTGGCATTACGCACCAGTGGACTGAACCGCGCATCGGTGGAGCCACCGCGACCGGAGACAAACCCGGCACCGCGCAAATCTCCGCCGCCCGACAGGTCGATCAACGCGCCGGACTGCACATCCACGTACTGCGAGCGCAGGCTCACCCCGGCGCTGTCGCCACTGATGCCTTTCAATATGATCGGCGCGCCGTTGTAAAGGTATTCGATACCGTCGGTGGTGCCGCCATAAGGCATCACCAGACCGGCCGCACTGACCGACGTCGTACTCCCGGGCAGCAGGCGCAGTTCCTGGGTTTTGGTCAGCAGATCACCCAGACTGATGACGCCCAGAGGCGCACGCAGAACACCGCCCTGATCGATCCGGCTGGCGCTCATCGCCAGCGTGCCAAACACCGAGTACGGCAGCGCTGTCGGCGCCGGACCCTGGCCAGTGATGCGCAATGTCCGATGGGTATCGGCGAGAGAACTCTGACTCTGATAGCCGACCCGGACTTCGGCCGAGACCCCGCTCGCAGGGTAGATCTGCGCGGCGCGCAGATTCAGGTCCCCCGGTGTCCACAACTCTGACTTCACCTGGCCACTGGTGGGCGCAAGAAACCGCACGTCCCCGGTGCTGGTCAGCGATACCTGGTCAAAGCCGCGACGGCTGACTTCAACCGGGGCGTCGTTGTTCTGCAAGATCGACCCTTGCGCGCCGAACGACAGGCTGTTGGCAATATCCAGTACGTTGGCATTGACGTTGAACTGCGCCGGCGAAACTTGCGCAGTCGGACTGTTCAGGACCCGGGGACGAATGGTGCCCACCACACCGTAATAAGTCCCCACACCGGACAGCCGCACCGAAGGCGCTGATAGATTGACCCGCGTCGAGTCGCTGGAAGTCTGCGCCAGGGACAAGGCCCCAGCATAGAGATTCAGACTCTGATTCATGTGCAGGTCGACGTCGCCGTCAAATGACAAGAGGCCGTTGCTGAACACGCTCAGATTGTCGAATCCGCCCGACATCAACGTATCGGTGCTCAGGCGGGCATGCCCGTAACGAAGAGTGTTCGCGGCGTCACCGGGCTTGAGGTCCACGGGCAACACTGCATCGCCCGGTCCGTGACCAATGACGATTTCCCGAGCTCGCAGAACCTCGGCACCCGCCTTCTGCGTAGCGTACAGCGGGGTCTCCAGAGCTACCTCCAGCCGTCCGCCGGCAGCACCGCTGCCACCTGAAGCGGCGCGCAATTGACCATTGATCCACAGGCCGTTATACGAACTCAGGCTGATACGTCCGCCATCCGAGGCAACGCGGGTCGGACCCTGCCCGGAGATGTCCAGCACGGCCTGCGTCCCGGAGGCATCCAGACGTGCACCTTCGCGCACAATCAGAAATGCATCGGCCGCCGTCGCCGTCGCACGCTTGGGATCGATTTCGCCGCCGATGATAATGCTGCCGCCCTTGTCGACCTGACCGTAGACCCGACCCGACGCATCGACCGCCGTGTGGGCACGCCCCGCGACGTCCAGCAGCGCCTGCTCGCCGATCCAGATCGAGCGGTTGTGCGCCTTGCTGTCGGCTTGTTGCTGTGAAGTGGCAACGTCGATCGAGCCGAACTGTTGCTGACGTATATCCAGGGTTCCGCCCCAGGCCTGCAGTTCGCCTTCCAGGGTGATCTGCCCGGTCCCGCGCAGATTGATCCGTTGTCCGGGATCGACCGTGATGCGCGATCCGCGTCCCAGCGTCAGGGTGCTGGCGGTGTCGAACCGGTCGAGTTCACTCGAGCCGGCTTGCAGCGCCAGACTCGCACCGGCGCGCTGACTGAGTACGCCCTTGAGCGGGTCTTCCTGATAAAGCGTGGGTGTCCACCGCTCCATCGCCTGGCTCGGGTCGACCCCGCTGACCGGATTCAGCGTTGTGTCGGCAAAACGGTAGACCGGCATCGTCACATCGATTTGTGTGCCCGCCGTCACCTCCAGACCGTTCAGACCGGTAACCCGGTAGGCAGAGAAACCGTTGTCGAACAACTCGGGCGTCAGCTGCAAGGCATGTTCGGGCAGCGTGTCTGCGGACGCACCGATCCGCACCCGATTGGCCTGAATAGCGAGCGTACCGCCGCCCGTCACGCCATGACCGAGAATGTCGCCGGCCATCGTCAGATGCGAATCGCCCAGCGCAGAAATCGCGCTGGACTCAAGACTCACGTCGCCACCCTTGCCGCCCCGGGTCTTGCCATTGGCCAGAATCGCACCACCGGACGACACATCGATCAAGCTGCCCGTCGCCACATCGATATCGCCACTGCTGCGGATCGAGACCCGGCCTCCGTTCAGGTATCCGAGACTTGCCACATCGTCCGGATCGGTACGCAGATTGCTCCAGAGACCACGGGTGTCGAGGCGTACATCCCTGGCGATTGTCACCTGCACCGGTTCACCCGCCGGTGCAGCAATCAGCATGTCGTCAAGGGTGCTGCTGCGCAGCTGGTTCAGCACGTTGCCCAGATTCAGACTGCCGCCGCGCGCCGTCAGATCGGCCGCAACACGGACATCCGGTGCGTACAGCGTGATGTCACCCCCGGTGTCTACCTTGAGCGCGTCGTTGACTTCAATCCGCTCAAGCGCCGAAATCTTCAGTGCGCCGAGATCAAAGCCATTGAGCTGGCCGGCGTCGAGAAACAACTTGCCCTGACGGTCTTGCGCGACGGCGCCGTTCAGATCCCCGGTGAATTCCTCGTCCCGCCGTTCGCCGCCGATCAGAACCTGATCCAGCAGCGGATTGAGGGTGTAGCGCAATCCGCCGGACGCCGCCTGATAGCTCGGCAGATAACTGCCGACAATCAACTGCGCGCGCCGTGCCAGCGCAGTCTGGCTCTGCTCATAACCGTCGATGACCGCACGCGGCGCCTGAGTCTGTCGTTCACCCTGGAAAACCTCACCCAGCAGTTGCCCGTCCAGCACCGCGTTTCCAGTGCTGACCACCAGTTGCCCGGCATCGCGACCCACGGTGTAACCCGACTCTGTACGACTGGACGGTGCAATCAGCGGGTTGTAGAACGTGCGGGTCTGGCCCCACCGCTCACTGTGATCCTCGTAGCCCTTGTACAAACCGTTGTAGAGCTGATCCCCCGGCGCACGCGAGACTTCATAAAGACGACCGTCTGCACCGCGCAGCCAGCTCTGTCGAATCTCGCCGCTTTGCACATCGAGGGTGCCGCCGGACAGGTTGATCAGTGATCCTTTACGCGTGACCACGTCGTTGCCGGCAAAACTCACTGTGCCGCCCTGCGCCATCCACTCGCCGATGCCATGCCCCTGGGTGCCCAGATAACCGCCGACTTCCAGCAGGCCACCCGCGGTGTACCAACGGTCCGTCGCATAGCCATTGGTTCCGGCCGGCACGTAGACCAGTTCACGCACATCGACCCAGACATCGTTACTATTGAGCGCGCCGTTCTCGCGATTGACCGACGCATCGCGCTGCTCGTTGCCCTGCACGTTGATCTTGATGTTGTTCGATTCCATCGCCACCTTGACGCCGACAGCGCCGGCAACGTCGATCACCGCGCCTTCGCCAACCAGGCTGCGACGCTGCGCGGTGACAGCGACCTGCCCCCCGGTGGCCAGGGTGATCGAACCGTTCTGGAATTCGACACTGCCGCCGCTCTGGAGATCGATACGCGACTGATCGCCGCGAATCCTGTTATTGAGGTTTACCCCGCTCAGGGCCGCCTGATGCTGACTGTCCAGCGCCGTCAGGTCGCTGCTGTCGAGCATGACCGCCGTGACACTGCCGGGCGCCAGGGTGACGCTGCCGCTCGTGTCACTCGCCGGATTGAGCAGGTGAATGGTCCCGCGAGTGGCGACCGAGGTGCTGCTCAGCAACACGCCGCCCTGCTCCACTTCATGCCCGGTCAGGGTGATGTCACCCGTGGCAGCCTGAATCAACCCGCTGTTGCTGACCCGGCCGCCACTCTCGCCAGCCTTGAAGCCGGGCGTGACTTCGTTGCCAAAGGTTGTCGAAAACGTGTTGCCTTCTGTGCCTGAGCCTTTGCGGATGTAAAAACGATCACCGGCACCCAGCACGGTCTGGCCTTTGGCGGTGTTGAGGGTGCCGTCATTGACAACGTCTTTGCCGAGCAACAGCGTATAGCCACCGGCGTCGGTCGAGACGACGGGCTTGTGGGTTTCAATCAGCGCACCGCGCTCCACCAGCACCTTGCCGGCGGCATCGCTGAACGTCGGCTGGCTGCCGTTGCTGTCGAAATACAGACCACGATCCCGGAACTGGATGTCGGTGATATTGGCGGCGGCGGCCACCAGGTTGCGCACATTGACCTGGCTGCTGCCGCTGAACACGATGCCGTTGCGGTTGATCAGCATCACCGTGCCGTCGCCCTTGATCTGGCCCTGGATCTGACTGGCGCGTGCGTTCGGATCGTTGACACGGTTGAGCACGGCCCAATTCGACTGCTGAGCAAATTCGACTGTGGTATTTCGCCCGACGTTGAAGGTCTCCCAGTTGAGAATGGCCTTGTCGGCCGTCTGCTCGATCTTCACGTTGGTCTTGCCATCGGCTTGCGTCTGCTGCGGGCCTTTGGCGTTCAGCCAACCCTGAGTCAGGCTGTTGTCGACCTTGAGGCCGCCCTCGCCCAGCCCGTCCGGAACGGTCTGCAGACTGCCCAAGGCCACCGCGCGCCCGGCAGCCTGAGCCGCCTGCTGTGCGGCAATGGCCGCCACGGTGTTGTTGAGGGTCTGCAACGAGCGTTGCAGTTGCTGGTTGGCTTTTTGCTGCTGCGCCAAGGGTGGCGTCATCCCCGGCAAACCAGCCGCACCGGGCCGGGCGGCCGCGGCTTGTTGCGCAGCGCCCTTGGCCGCGAACCAGCCAGAGCTGAACGCGGTCGCCGCCTCGGCACTGCCGGCTACCAGACACAATGCCACCGCGTGCGCCAGGGGCTTGAGCAACCACAGCGCCGGATCGGCAACGTCACGCCTGAAAGTCTGGCCGGGGATATTGCGACGGGATGGGCGAGCGAGCATCACTACGAGATCCTTTTTGATTGCCACACGAAGCTGCAGGCCAGCAAAAACCTGCTGTTACGACATAGGCTGTTGGCGAGGGCCACGACCGAACGGATGTCACACAAACTTCATGATTGAGGTGTAAATCGGCCAAAAAAAATGGCAGCAGCCCTAAGGCTGCTGCCATTTCATTGTGCGTGTAGCAGGACTTACAAAGGACGACCCACGCCGTTGCAGACGCTGGCGTTGTTGATGTCCAGGTTGTTGCCGGAGGAGTTGGTGATGAAGTTGGCGGTCACAGCGTTTTTCCAGTTGGTTGGAACCGGAATGAAGCCGTGGGCAGCGGTAGCAACAGCGTTGCCTGGAGTGCTGTAGTGCTGGGTCAGGAAGGCCTTCACGTCAGCGGCAACAGCGGCGTCCTTGTAGCACTGGCCGAAGATGAAGTTGGTGTAGGCCGCCATGGCATAGCCGGTCCCTGGGTTGGCTACGACCGGTACCCACTGCGCCGGGTTGGATGGAGTGGCTGGCAGAGCAGCCGATGACAGGGCAGCATTGACGTTGGCGCTGGTAGGCTGAACACCGTTGATGCGCGCCACTACGGCGTTGCTCGACGCGTTCACACCGTCCGGACCGACATAACCGATCGAACCGTTTACAGCGTTCACGGCGGTAGCGACGTCAGCCGTGTTGACCACACCTACCCAGTTGCCCGGCAGCGGAGAGCCACCCAGACGAGCGCTGGTAAAGGTAGTGTTGACGGCGAACTGGCCAGGGCACACCGAGTTCAGGTGACGAGTGAGAATTTCAGTGGTGCCGCTGGAAGCCGTGCGATAGACCACGCGGATCAGGGTCGGGTCGGTTTTGGCGTCGTTGTTGAGCAGTTCACCCCAAGTGGTCTTGGCACCGGACAAGGCGTCGCACAGTTGCGCGCTGGTCAGGTTGAGGGTGGTGTTGCCAGTCTTTTTGTAAGGGATCGCTACCGAGGTGGCAACCGATGGCAACTGAATCAGCGGGCCGTAGGAAGTACCGAAGTTGGCGGTGTAGTTGCTGAGTTCCGTAGCGTTGAGAATCGAATCGCTGGCAGCGAAGTGCACAGTGCCGGTGGTGCCGAATTGCGAAGCGGTGTTGGAGAGGAAAGCACTTTTGCCGATGCCGCTACCGGTTACGGCGTAGCTGAAGTTGGCAGGCAGGATGCTGTTGGCAGAACCTTTGTACAGAGCGGCAGGCAGTGAAGCGCCACCACCGGTTACGGCCATGGCCTGGGCGGATGCCAGAGCGGCGACGGTCAATGAGGCTGCGATCAGAGTGCGCTTGAACATGAAGAATCTCCTTTTCAACTAGGTTTGGGAACACAGGTTTTCGGGTGACTTGCATGACACTGGGAGGACTCACCGGGGCCCTCGCTAGCGTTGGCCTTGGTTAAGTCGCACTGAGAAATTCGCAGCTTCCGGTGACAGATAAAGGAAAAAACCTCGGGAGCTGAGAGCTGTTCCCGAAGGGATTTTCTCGGGTGTTTGTCGGATGCTGCGCAGCGTCTGGATCGCGGGTTTGACTGAATCGGGCTGGAGGCGTTGGCGGGTGGTTGCAGATGACAGAAAGGAGAACCCGAGGATGGTTCTTTTGAGGGTCGGGTGATGCTGAAGTGCTGGAAAAAAATATGGATTATTTGTTGCCCTGACTGGCCCCATCGCTGGCAAGCCAGCTCCCACAAGGAGCCAAGTTGTCAATGCGATCTGCGACACAACACAAGAACCTGTGGGAGCTGGCTTGCCAGCGATGAGGCCAGGTCAGACACCCTAAAAACATCTGACACACCACTACTGGATCAACTCAGTGCTCTCAATGATCGAATGCAATTGACTTCACAACACAGAACACTGTGGGAGCGAGCCTGCTCGCGAAGGGGCCCGATCAGACACCATCAAAACCGGCTACTGCACCAGTTGATTGATCTCAATGATCGGCAACAACACCGCCATCACAATCACCAGCACCACCCCGCCCATCACCACGATCATCAGCGGCTCCAGCAGCGCGGTCATGCCCATCGCCCGCCGCTCGATATCACGCGACAGGGTTTGCGCTGCGCGCTCGAGCATCGGTGGCAGTGAACCGGTTTTTTCACCGCTGGCGATGAGGTGAATCAGCACCGGCGGGAAGACATTTTCCACCCGCAACGCTGCTGCCAGGTTGACGCCCTCGCGCACCTTGGCCGTGGCCTCAGTGACACTCAGGCTCAGGCGATCATTGGACAATGTCTGCCGCGCCGCTTCCAGTGCACGCAAGAGCGGCACCCCGGCACCGCCAAGAATCGCCAGCGTCGAGGCGAAACGCGCGGTGTTCAGACCCAGAATGAAACGCCCGAATAACGGCAATTTCAGCACCCGATGATGCCAACTCAAACGCGCCGCCGGATTGCGCAGGTACAGACGCCAGCTCCAGAACGCCCCGGCGATCAGCGCCGCACACAACCAGCCCCACGCACGAATGAAATCGCTGGCATTGAGCATCGCCAGGGTCAGCCCCGGCAAATCCTGCCGCGCTTGGGAAAACGCGCTGACCACCTGCGGCACCACGTAACTGAGCAGAAAAATCACAATGCCGATCGACACCAGCCCAACCACGCCCGGATAAATAAACGCGGTGAGAATCTTGCCGCGCAGGTTGTTGCGTTCTTCGATGTAGTCGGCCAGCCGCTCCATGACCTGCGCCAGATCGCCAGACTCTTCACCCGCCGCAATCAGCGCGCGATAGATCTCCGGAAAATCCCGTGGCCGCGCCGCCAGTGATTCCGCCAGTCGCATACCGCTGCGCACATCCGCGCGCACGGCACTTAGGGTGTGGGCAATGTGCTTTTTCTCGGCCTGCTCGACCGTGGCACTCAGCGCCGCTTCCAACGGCAGGCTGGCCCCGAGCAGACTCGCCAATTGCCGCGTGGCCCAGGCCAAATCGTTGTCCGAGAGTTTGGCGCTGAACAGTCCGCCACCGCCGTGCTGAGCGACGTTGCTTTCCTTGTGCACCGACAGTGCGGTCAAACCGCGCCCGCGTAATGTTGTGAACGCAGCAGCCTGGCTGTCCGCCTCAAGGTGCCCGGATTCGATCTTGCCGGTGGCATCGGCGGCTTCAAAACGATAGCGATTCATCAGGCGTCCCGTGTCACACGGAGGATTTCTTCAGGGGCGGTGGCGCCGCTGCGAATCCAGCGCTCACCGTCCTCACGCAGGCTGAACATCCCGGCCTTGGCCGCCGAGGCGCGCAAGGCCTGCTCCCCCGCCCCTTGGTGGATCAGGGTGCGGATGTCGTCGTCGATGCAAAACAATTCGTGGATGCCGGTGCGGCCGCTGTAGCCGGTTTGATTGCACTCCGGGCAGCCGACCGGGCGCCAGGTGCCGGGCGCGGTGGGGTCTTCTTCCTTGCATTGATTGCACAACCGCCTCACCAGTCGCTGCGCCAAAACCCCGAGCATTGACGACGCCAGCAGAAACGGCTCGACGCCCATGTCGATCAAGCGGTTGACCGCCGACACTGCGTCATTGGTGTGCAAGGTCGCCAGCACCAAATGTCCGGTCAGCGAGGCCTGCACGGCGATTTGCGCGGTTTCGAGATCGCGGATTTCGCCGATCATGATGATGTCCGGGTCTTGCCGCAGGATTGCTCGCAGCGCCAACGCAAAAGTCATGTCGATCTTGGCGTTGACCTGAATCTGGCTGATCCCCGGCAAGTCGTATTCCACCGGGTCTTCCACGGTGAGGATGTTGCTGGTACTCGCATCGAGCCGTGCCAGTGCCGCGTAGAGGCTGGTGGTTTTGCCGCTGCCGGTTGGCCCGGTGACCAAAACGATGCCGTGGGGCTGACGGATCAGGTGATCGAGTTTGGCCAATACCTGCGCGTCCATGCCCAAGGTTTCCAGATGCAGACGCCCGGCCTGTTTGTCGAGCAGACGCATCACCACCCTTTCGCCATGCCCGGTCGGCACCGTTGAAACACGAATATCGATCGGTCGACCGGCCACGCGTAGGGCAATGCGACCGTCCTGCGGCAGGCGTTTTTCGGCGATATCAAGCTGGGCCATGATCTTGATCCGCGACACCAGCGCACCGTGCAACGCTTTGCGTGGTGAGACCACGTCACGCAACGTGCCGTCGACGCGATAGCGCACCACCGAATGGGTTTCGAACGGTTCGATGTGGATGTCGCTGGCCTCGTCGCGCGCCGCTTGCGTGAGTAAGGCATTGATCATGCGAATCACCGGCGCGCCGTCCTGAGTGTCGAGCAGGTCGGTGATTTCCGGCATGTCTTGCATCAGGCGGTCGAGGTCGACTTCGTTTTCCGCCGCACCGACCACTGCCGCCGCGCTGCCCGTGTCGGCATAAGCGCTGGCAAGCAAGCCATCCAGCTCATCATCGCGCACCCGCTGAATCGTGGTCGCGCCAAACTGACGCCGCGCCTCGCTGATCGACCAGCCCGGCGTCGACGGGCAAACGGTCAGCACGCCATCGCACAACAAAATCCGCTGCGCCTTTGCCCAAGCGTAAGGCAACACACTCATCTCATGCCCTCCCCAATCCCTGTAGGAGCTGCCGAAGGCTGCGATCTTTTGATCTTTGGTCGTTTGGATCCGTCGAAGAGCAAGATCAAAAGATCGCAGCCTTCGGCAGCTCCTACAGGTCCGTTTTCCAGATCAAGGGGCGATGGCGGAGTCATTGGATGGGCACCGCTTTGATAGTGGCGCGCGGACCCGCCCCAGGTAACACCGCCGGCACACCCTGCGCCGCCGTCGGCAACTGCGGCGCTTGCATGTCTGGCATCGCCCAGCTGCGCTCCGGCTGCAAACCACCTTGTGCGCGGCGCATGAAGTCATAGCGATTGAGGGTGATGCTGCGCCCCGCTTCGCTGTCGCGGATGATGTACGGGCGCAGAAACACCATCAGGTTGGTCTTGGTGATCGCTCGGCGTTCGTTGCGAAACAGGGCGCCGATCCCCGGAATGTCGCCCAGCCACGGCACCGAGTCATTGCTCTGGCTGTAGCCGTCCTGCAGCAAACCGCCGAGCACCATGATCTGCCCGTCATCAAGCAGAATGCTGGTGTCGATCGCGCGTTTGTTGGTGACAATCCCCGCCGAATTGGCACTGGCCGAAGCCCGCTCATCAATGCTGCTGACTTCCTGATAGATATCAAGCTTGACCGTGCCGCCCTCGGAAATCTGCGGGCGCACATTGAGCTTCAAACCCACTTCTTCACGGGTCACGGTCTGGAACGGGTTATTGCTGGTGCCGCCACCGCCAGTGACGTAACTGCCGCTGACAAACGGGATGGTCTGCCCCACAAAAATGCTTGCCGCTTCGTTGTCGAGGGTCAGCAGGTTCGGCGTCGACAGCACGTTGGTGCCACCCTTACTTTTCAAGGCCCGGGCCAGCACCTTCAGGTCGAGAATCTTGCCGATGCCGGGGATGTCGACAGTGCCGTTGACGTAACCCAGGTTCAAACCCTGCGGCAGTACGTCGATGCTGGTTTTGCCGCTGACGTTGATCCCCGAGCCACCCAGATTCGCGCCACCGATCACGCCATTGCCACCGAGGTTGCCGGTCTGCCACTGCACGCCGAACTCACTGGCATCGTCCTCGCCGACTTCGACGATCAGGCTTTCGATCACCACTTGCGCGCGGCGCTGGTCGAGCAGATCAATCACCTCGCGCAGGTTGCGATACAACGGCTCCGGCGCGGAAATCAGCAAAGTGTTGGTGGTGGCGTCAGCCTGAATGGTCACGCCGCCGGCACTGAAGGCGACGTTCTGTTCGCTGTTCTGCGTACCGCCGCTGCCGGTTGCGCTGCCACTGCTGCCCTGCGCGTAACTGCCACCCGTGCTGCCGCTGCTGTTGGTGGTCGAGGTGCTGCCGCTGGTTTGCGTGCCGCTCTGGCCATTCTGCCCAGCGCTGCCGCCGGTACTTGCGCCCATGGCACTGAGCACCGAACGCGCACTGTCGCTGGTGCCGCTATCGCTCTCTCCGGTCAGCAACCCGCGCAAGGCCTGCGCCAGTTTCGCCGCCTGCGCATTACGCAAATAAACCACATGCAGATTGCTCGGATTGCTCTGCGCGTTATCGAGTTTGTAGATCAGATTACGCGCCAGCTCCGTACGCTCCGGGCTGCCAGCGCGAATGATGATGGTGTTGGAACGCGGATCACCAATCACCGCGATTTTCTGCGTCGGATCATTGCCCGGCGCATCGAGCAGATCCGCCACCATCGGCGCAATGTCGGCAGCGATGCCGTTCTGGATCTGCACCACATCGGTGTCGATCGCGCTCGGTGAATCAATGCTCGCAATCAACTGCGCAACGCGGGTCAGGTTCTCAGCGTAATCGGTGATGACGATGGTGTTATTGCCCGGATAGGCATTGATCGGATTGTTCGGCGAAACGATCGGCCGCAGCACCGGAATAAGGTTGACTGCGTTCTCGTATTGCAGACGAAACGTGCGCGTGAGCATGCCGTTACCGGCCGGTTTGTCGGCACTGTAAATCGGCCCGCCGAGCAACTTCGCATCCGCCTCCGGCACCACCTGCGCCACACCGCCAACATCGACCACGCTAAAACCCTGCATGCGCAACGCCGCCAACAACATGTCGTACGCCTGCCGCGCCGGCACCTGACCTTCCGAGACCAGCGTCAACGTGCCCTTGACCCGAGGATCGACGAGAAACTGCTGCCCGGTGGAACGCGACAACGCGCGCACCACCGCTTGAATATCCGCGTCGACAAAATTCAGCGTTACCGGTTGATCACCCAGAGGATTACTCGGCAAGGCAATGCCCGACGGTGCCGCGCCGCTGCGCGCACGCTGGGTGATGTTGTGCAATTGCTTCGGCACAGGTCGCGCCTGAGCCTGCGCACGTTCGCGGTCGAGCACCGCGTCGCCGCTGCGCTGAGTGTTGGCCAACGGCCGGCCGAGTTCACTGTCGACCAGCAGCGGCGGCTGATTCTGCGGTGTGGTGGTGTTGCTGCACGCGCTCAACGCCATCAGCAGCATCGGCAACGCCAGACGTGCCGGTTTGGATCCTGACCCCTTCATGAAGCTTCCTTAGCGCCCAGCGCCTGATCCATGCGAACGGTGCCTGACAAAGTGCCGGCAGTGACTTCGGTCGAGGGGTTGTCTGCGCGTTGCAAACGGGCCTCGACCACTTGCAGAGAATGTTGTGCCGGGTTGCTCAACAGCCAGTCGAGCACGGCGTCGGCCGGTGCCGCGTCGAAGGTCAACTGCCAAGCGCCCGCCTCCCCGGCTTGCAACTGATAGTGCCCGGCGAGGCCGCTGGCCTGCAGAGTCTGCTCCAGCGACTGCGCCACGCTTTGCCCGGCGGGACGCACGCTGACTTCACGCAGCAATACTTCCAGCGCTTCAGTCTGAGCGCGCAGCTTTGGCGTCTCGGCTTCCCAATAAGCGATTTTCTTCAGCGGTGGCTGGATCAGCGCAACCCACAGCAGCAGGCCCACCAGCGCTACAGCCATACCGCCAACCATGCGTTTTTCGCGCAGCGCCAACGGCTGCCAACGGGCCTGCACCTGAGCGTTAAAGCGTTGCCACTTGGCGCGATAGAGCGCGAGCGAGGCCTTATTCATCTTCTTCTGCTCCGCCGTTGTCATCGCTGTCGCTTGGGCTGGCTTCAGTGGCCGGACGCAAGGTCCAGCCCTCGTCATCCGCCGTAACGCTGATACCGGCCTGGGCCAAGGTACTTTGCCACTCCTGATCATTGCCGCCGCGACGGGCTTCACTCAGCAGACTCAGTTGCAAGACGCCGTCGACAAACGTCAGCCGCTCGACACTGCCGGCCATCGACGGCATGCCACTGCCGGCCTGCAACACCAAACGATTGAAGGTCTGCGCCGGATCATCCGCCGCGCCCTTCTGCCGCGCCGCCAATTGCTGGCGAGCCTGTTGCAACGGGTTGAGAATCACCGGCAACTCGGGAAACGCCTGCTTTACCCGCAGGTTCATCTGGGTTTTCAACTGCTGGCCCTGCCCGGCCTCGCGAGCGGCGTAAAGGTTCAAACCGATCACCCAAATGGCCACGGCCAACGCTGACAGGGCGATCGCCCTGCCCCAGCCGCGATGCTCGGTTTGTTGTTGCTGGACCGCGCCATGCAGCCCCCAACCCGGAAGCGGCCCGGTCCAGCGCTGCACACCCGCCATCGGCAGTTCAGCACCCGGCGGCGGTTGCTCACCGATCCAATGCAAAGTGACGCCCGGTTCCCACACGACACCGTCGAAACCGTCATCGAACAACGGCTGCACCCGCGCCGCTTGCACGCTATCGCGCAGCAACAAATGCCCGTCCTGCACGCAAGCGACGGTGCCGGGCAGCGCCGGCAAACTGTAGGGTGCCGGGTAGAGACCGCGCAGGTTCAGCCCAGCGCTTTTGAGCAACTGGCCAAAACCCAACAACTGTTGCCTAGGCGCCCAAGCAATCTGCACCTGCCCGGCCTCGTCCCGCGAGCTGTGCGCAATGTGCATCTCACTGCTGTCGCCGAGCATCAAGGCCTGCGCCGCACACTGCACCGCCGCGACAATCTTGCTGGCCGGCAACGGCGGTAAATCGAGACTCGCCAACAGGCTGTCAGCCGGGTGCAGAAAACACACCAGCGGCGGCAGTTTCGCCTGCTTGCTCAACTGGCTCAGACTGTGGCGTTCTTCCCGCGTGACCTGACCCTGCCGATCCAGCCAGGCGCAGTGCAATTGACTGTGTAGATCCAGTTCCGCCAAAGGCGGCAACGCCACTTTCAACTGGCTCATACGCCCACCCGCGACCAGATCACCTGCGGTAAGCGGTCCTGACTGCGATGCAACAACGCCTCAAGACTGACCCGCCGCTGATCGCGCCGCGCCTCACCGCGCAGGCGAAACCAGTCACTGGTAATGCCGACCTTGACGCTGGTCAGTTCCAATTGCGGCATGCGCAAGCGGTTAACAAAATCACCACGGTTGATAAACCAGCGCCCGGCATCGCGCTCGGCGATCAGCGCATTGGCACGCTCCAGCGACAGCCCCGGCACATAAGCAGCTAAAACCGGCGCGGTGGCAGTGTTGCCATTGAGCCAGGTCGTCGCCGGGATCACCGTCAGGTACGGCGCCAGTTTGCCCATCACCGCCTCATTCACGCCGTCGACACTGCGCAAATCATCGATGCTGCGCAGCATCGGCAACGTCGGTTTTTGCGGTTTGTGTGAAGCGTTGGGCGAGGTCGCGCGGCCACTGTCGAAACCGCTTTTCGGCGCCTCGGCTATCTGCGGATTCAGCAGTCGCGGATAAGAGGCAATCACCCGCTGACTGATGCGCTGACTCAAACCGGCGCTGACCCCGATCAACTCGCACAAGCGCTGAAACGCCGCCACCTGCGCCTCATCAACCCGCTCGTTGGCCACCAGATTGCGCAAGTTGAACTTGCCCTGCTCATCCTCCAGCCGCCCTTCAAAACCTTGCGCGGAGAGCCGCTGCGCCCACGGCTGATCGAGCCGCGTCAACGGATCGCGCTGACGTGCATCCCAGAGCAATTGACGGCTGATCTCCAACCCACCCAGCACCAGCCAACGCCCCTGCACACGCTGCTGATCCGCCTCCAGCGCCCGGGTCGACACGCTCTGGCGCGTCAACATGCCCGCCGCAATCACCGCCACCACGGCCGCAATCAACAACGCGCTGATAATCGCCATGCCCTGTTGCTTCGCCCCCTCAGGCGAGCGGCTGTTCATGGCCGGCCTTACAACTGCCAGGAACCGATATCGGCATTCACGCCGTCGCCGTCAGGCTGACCGTCGGCACCGAGGGAAAAGATATCGATCTCGCCATTGGCGCCAGGGTTGAGGTACTGATAAGGACGCCCCCACGGATCGTTCGGCAAGCGCTCCAGGTACGAGCGCCAATTGCTGTTCTTCGCATCCGCCGGCCGCTCCACCAACACCTTCAGCCCCTGGTTCATGCTCGGGTAAGTACCGTGATCAAGGCGATACAACTTCAACGCCTGCATCAACCCACCAATATCCTGCTTCGCCGCCGTCGCCCGCGCCTGATCCGGCCGGTCGAGCACCTTGGGCACCACCATCGCCGCCAAAATCCCCAGAATCACCACGACCACCATGATCTCGATCAGGGTAAAACCATGCTGCCCACGCGGCGTGCGCATCGGTTGCTGACGCGATTTGAAAGGTGCGATATCCATCTCGACATTCCCTGGCTTGATTCGATTCGACGCGCAGTGTTGCAAGAAGATATGTCAGTGATGTTGAAAATCCTCGGGTGTTTTCGTCGTCAAGCCGTCAAGGACGCGGGTTAGCGTCGAGGGCTGGGTTTTGGCTTTGGGCGGTTTATGTGTGCGCGTTCGCGGGAAGAGGGTTTCACGTTGATTGAGGTGCTGGTGGCGCTGGCGATTATTGCCGTGGCGATGTCAGCGGCTGTGCGGGTGGCGGGGTTGATGACGCAGAGTAGCGGGGTTTTACGGGATCGGTCGGTGGCGATGATTGCGGCGCAGAGTCGGATGGCGGAGTTGCGGTTGGAAGGGAAGTTGCCGATGGGCATGAAAGCGCAGGAATGTGATCAGGGGCGGTTGTTGCTGCGGTGTGAGCAACTGATCAGCGCAGCCGAAAATGGCCGCTTACTCAAGATTGGTATTCAGGTATTTGACCGCAACCAGGATGCGCCGCCGTTGGCCAGGCTGGAGACGTTGTTGTCCCGAACGGAAAGCCCCTCACCCTAGCCCTCTCCCAGAGGTAGAGGGGACCGATTCGGGGAAATTCGAGAGCTACACCGACTTGAACGTCTTTCATTGAATCCAAAGCTCACAAAACGAAATCGAAGATCCTTCCCCGAAGGCATCACCGCTGGAGTCTTTCACCAAAACCATAATCACCAAAATCTTCCAGGTCGACGTACCCCACAAGACACCTCGGTCGGCCCCCTCTCCCTCCGGGAGAGGGCTGGGGTGAGGGCTGCTTCTAATCGCAAGCCCCCAAACCCGGCAACAGACTCGCCACGTTCTGCGCAATGGCCTGAACCAAAGCAACCATTCAATCAGCCCCATCCAAATCAACCAGCCCCACCACCGGAACCTGCCAAGCAGGCTTTTTCCCACTCTGACCATCAAACACCCGGCGCGCCTCGCGAAAATCATCCACGTGCTCCACAACCCAAGTCCAAATCGGCGACATGCGAACCAACAGCTCCATACCCAACGCCGTCAGCTCATACTCAACATGGGGCGGCACCTGATCCAACTCCCGCCGTATCAGCAAACCATCGCGTTCCAGCGCACGCAGCGTTTTGGTCAACATGCGCTGAGTCACGCCCGTCATTTGCCGTTTGATCTCGGCATGACGCATCGTGCCGTACACACCCAGGGTATGCAGGATACCCAGTGACCAGCGGCTACCGGCGTGCGCCAGGACTTCGCGTCGCACGCCATCTTCGTCTCGTCTTAGCGTCTGGCAGATCGCTTCTGCCTGGCTAATGATTTCCTCATCGGTCATGTGTCCCCCTGGTATCACGCGTGTGCCTTCTTCTGAGCGCTGCGCAATCGTGCCAGCATCGACAAATCATACAGACGACGGATCTCAGGAAACATCATGACCGCAACGACCCACCCTTCCCCACAATCCATTCTCGTACTCGGCGCCGGCGAACTCGGCCTGCCGGTGCTGCGCAATCTTGCGCGGGTAGCAAAACTCTCGCCCGGCAGCACCATCAGCGTCATGCTCAGGGACTCGACCATCAACACGCAAGCCCCCGAGAAAAAGCGGGAAATCGATGAACTGCGCAGTCTGGGCATCCAGCTAGTCGCTGCAGACCTGGTTAACGATTCCATCGATCAACTGGCCGAAGTGTTCGCAGCATTCGACACCGTCATAGGCTGCGCCGGCATGGTCGCGGGCCGCGAAACACCGATGAAACTGGCGACAGCAGCGCTCAGGTCCGGCGTGAAGCGCTACTTCCCCTGGCAGTTTGGCGTCGATTTCGAAGTGATTGGCCGGGGCAGCCCGCAGGACTTGTTCGATGCGCAACTCGACGTGCGCGAGTTGCTCCGCGCCCAGGACAAAACCGAATGGGTGATCATCTCGACCGGCATGTTCACAAGCTTTCTGTTCGAGCCGGTATTTGAAGTCGTCGATTTTGAGAACGACACCGTCAACGCCTTGGGCAGCCTCGAAACCAGCGTGACGCTCACGACACCGGAGGACATCGGCAAGCTGACAGCGGAAATCGTTTTCTTCGAACCGCGCTTTCGCAATGAGATCGTCTACCTGTCTGGCGACACGGTGACGTATGGGCAGGTGGCGAGCCTGCTTGAACGTGTGTTGGGGCGGCCGTTCAAGCGTAACGTCTGGACGGTTCCGTACCTGATGCAGGAACTGGAAAAAGACCCCACTCACCACATCAAAAAATACCGCGCCGTATTTGCCCAAGGCAGAGGCGTGTCGTGGCCGAAAGCGGGGACGTTCAACGAACAGCATTCGATTCAGGTAACTACGGCTGAACAGTGGGCTCGGGACAACCTGACTGTCGATTGACGCAAAGAAAGCCCCCCAATCGCAGGTACAGAAACTCGTAGGTCTCTCGACATTGATCGCGGCTGAAGAACCAGCACACTCCCACCTTGGA
This sequence comes from Pseudomonas sp. Mb7, assembly GCF_054790525.1. Lineage (NCBI taxonomy): Bacteria > Pseudomonadati > Pseudomonadota > Gammaproteobacteria > Pseudomonadales > Pseudomonadaceae > Pseudomonas > Pseudomonas sp. Mb7. The sequence goes on along the minus strand of NZ_CP186501.1, from coordinate 2,047,686 downwards.
ACACACTCAAAAGTGGGAGCGAGCCTGCTCGCGAAAGCGCCAGAATGGACACCCGATCAATCACCAGGTGATCCCGACACCCGTATCACTCCGGCAACTGCAAATTATCCAACGCCCGATTCACCGCCAACTCCCCGAGCATGATCAACTGCGCAATCCCCGCCAGCGCATGGCGCTGCGATGCCGGCAACAGGCAGGAGACGTTCTGGGCGATGGTTTTGGCCGAAGCGAGTGTTGCACTGGCATCGACCAGCAGTTCTTCGGTTTTGTTGTCCGCCCTCACGGCGTACATCCCACGTTTTTTACGTGGCGGCGGCGTGGAACCGGGCGGACAGAGGTAATGGTCGAGCGCGCGGTCGGCGGCTTCGTGGAGTTTTTTGGAATCGATGGATTCGTAGGGCGAAACCGAGGCGGTTTCGGGCGGGTTGGGTGTTGGTTTGATCATGGTGAAGCTCCTTGATGACTGGAGCCGCCACCGTTCGCGGTCAAACAAACAGGGTGGCAGCTGTACGCGGGTTGACCGACCGGACATCAAGGAATCCGGCACACCCGAAGGTGTCCCACGCACAGCCACCGCGACATGATTTCAGACAATGCCTGAACACGTGCAGAACGCTGGCGCGCCTTGATATTGGGCGGACGGTCAAATCCGATCGCTGATTCGTCAGCGACCGCACCACAATAGAACCCGCCCCCAAGGCGCACAAGCCGGCGGATTCTGGCGTAGCTGTAGGCAAAGGCGCAAGGATATGTAGCCTGAGAGAGTGTCTGGAGATGTCTTTTTAAACGTTGGTGTTTATCGAGACATCATTCCACCACTGGGCCCTAAATAGATCAGTCCCATTATCCTGCTAGTCAAAACCCGCTCGTTGGCAGCGAAATGCGGCACTGATGTACCGCACTGACAGTTACGCCGAATAGGCTTTTGTCAGTACCCCTCCTCCCGGGCCAAGAAGAACCAGACTCACGATATCTGCCGGATGAGGCGTTCCGACATACGGAACACCCGAATTCCGATAGCCAGAAATCCTGACCATGTTGCCGCCCTGACTGCCATTAAAGTCGATCGAGCCGTTCACACACCCACCGTCCGTGAGGTCGACCATATTGCCTACGCCCTGCAGCAGAATTCCCCGGTAATTGGGGTTCACCGCAGCCGCTGTCGCACCAAGTACACCGCTGATTTTGTTCGCCGCTCCATAGTTCTCAACGCAATAAACGCCACGGGTTGCGTAGTAGTCGCAATCGCTGAAGGAGTTTTGGTTGCTGAGAATCTTGAGCGGACAGTGGCCTCCCTCAAAGTGTGAGTTGACCGCCGTACAGCCGGGTGCACTTGCCTGGATATAGACAGACGCAGCGGGAACGTTACTAGTTGAAGAACGGTTCCAAGGGTGCAGGTTGTCCGCTCTGAAATTCCTGCTCGCAATCAATCCGAAATAGGTGTTGTCCTTCAATACGCCGCAGTCAAGCAACGTTACGTTGGTCATAGAGGAATCGGTCGGGCCGTTATACATCCAGCCATGGCCGCCCGTGGTGTCGATCAGAATGTCTTCATAGGTGCTTTCAAAACCAAGAGGACGTTCACCATCAATGATGTCGAAGTCAGTGATCAGACCATGGAGTGCAGATTGCGTGATGGTGACCTGCCGCAGAGTCTGCTTGGCCCCTTTGAGTGCGAAGGTCTGCCCGTTGATGTTATTGGCGCGGTTGCCATGGAACTGCATACCCACAACCGAAACGTTGTCCGTGTTGATGTTGAAATTCGAGGTTATGAAGTCCTGGTTCAGGCCGTCTCTGGCCTTGAGAACAGTAAAGAACTGCCCTTTTCCGACCCATGACATATTCGGAATGATTGCAATGTGCTCGCAGACATAAGTGCCATGTCCCCACATGATTCTCGCCCCTGCCTTCGTCACTGCTGCGATGGCCGAGTTCAAAACGTTCTGGGTATTTACCGTGCCATCGCGCTTGAATCCACACTGTTCAGCGGTGACGTTACCGTCGTGCATCAACTTCCATCGACCGCCATCGTACGCAACGATGACCATGGGACTCGACTCGGGAGTCGTCGTATCTGCCGCGTCTAAAACGTAATCTGCGTGACCGCCATCTCCGCGAGCAGCAAAGCCTAGTGTGGAAACCTTCCTGGTCGTAGCCGAGCTCACAGCGCGCAAATCGGTGAGGGTATCGACACCGATGCAATCAACCTGGGCAGCGCTATTGGTCGTGTTATCTGTCATTAGGCATGACTCCTTTATGTGAAAAATCCTTCGCGTCTGACGGGGCCGAGAGATTTTTCAATGATTAAATTGCTACCACCGAATCGTTGAGACCGGGGCAGCTGAAACGTTGGGTTTCGAACCGGGTTGTTGAACCGGTCGGAAGCAACGATATGCGTTAATGCATATTTAATCAATGCATAAATGCATTTCATAATGCAGAAAAATGCTTATACGCATTTATCACTCTGATCGCGCAACAAACTGAATGACCGATTTACGGCTCAAACGCCGTCTGGGCGATGGGGAAGAAAACGATGAGACACGGTAAGAGGTGATCGTTGTTGCCCTGTAAGCAGACGATCCGTTTGGCGGAGAATAGGTGACTGGCCAAGGCTGACTGCAGGTCTTTGATCGCAGCCGGCACGGTTTGAGACTTTAGTGGCCCCGTGAATCCAAATGAACACGCCGCAGCAGAGTAACCGACCCGCTCCCATAGATTTCAGCGCCAGACACAACATCTGCAATCAGCATAAAACCCTGTGGGAGCGAGCCTGCTCGCGAAAGCACCAGAATGAACACCCGATCAATCACCAGGTGATCCCGGCACCCGCATCACTCCGGCAATTGCAAATCATCCAACGCCCGATTCACCGCCAACTCCCCGAGCATGATCAACTGCGCAATCCCCGCCAGCGCATGGCGCTGCGATGCCGGCAACAGGCTGGAGACGTTCTGGGCGATGGTTTTGGCCGAAGCGAGTGTTGCACTGGCATCGACCAGCAGTTCTTCGGTTTTGTTGTCTGCCGTCACGGCGTACATCCCACGGTTTTTACGTGGGGGCGGCGTGGAACCGGGTGGACAGAGGTAATGGTCGAGCGCGCGGTCGGCGGCTTCGTGGAGTTTTTTGGAGTCGATGGATTCGTAGGGGGAAACCGAGGCGGTTTCGGGCGGGTTGGGTGTTGGTTTGATCATGATGAAGCTCCAAATTTATACCTGGTGGAACCACCAACACCTGTCGCTAAACAAGTAAGGGTGGCAGCTGTACGCGGGTTAGCGAACCGAGAGGTATAAGACCCGGCAGACCCGAAGGTCTCCCACGCACAGCCACCATATCGTCGTCGCAAACGTCTGCGACAAACTGGAGCGTCGTTGTACTTATACCTGGTCAGGTCGCTAAACCCGGTCGCTGGGTTGCCAGCGACCCATAGACGATATAGACCAGGTATAAAGCCCACAAGCCGGCGGATTCTGGCGTAGCTGTAGGCAAAGGCGCAAGGATATGTAGCCAGAAAGGCGTGTCTGGAAGTGTTTTTTAAACGCAACAGTTTAAAAGCAAAAAATCGCTGTCTTCGACACCTCTGCGAAAACAAATACAACCTTCCGTGTTCGATGCCGTTGTCTGCGATTTTTTTAATAGATCCGTTCCCTTCTCCAGTCCCAAAGCAACCGCTCGTGACTAACCTGTTTAGGCCGAAGGCAGGCATTCGGGGGTAATCACAAAGCTGGAGATCCGTTGAGTGGATTTTCTCTTCCCTTCAAACGTGAAGAGATGGCATTCTGATACAGCAAAAAAACTCATAAGGCGGATAAACTGAGGTCAAATCAATCATGGAAGACAACCTGAATTTATATAAATACATGGGACCTGAAATAGCTGACAAGCTTCTACTACCAGATGGTAACTGCAGTCTAAAATTCTCTTACTTAAAAGACTACAATGACCCGTTCGAATTTTTCTTAACCATTGACTACAATCAAGGCCCTGAAATCCTAGCATATTATAACGAAATGATTTCCATGGTGATCCAGGAGCCAGTTACCTGCTTTTCCAAGTCTCCATTGATAACTCCGATGTGGGCGCACTACGCTTCAAATTCCCAAGGCTTTCTTGCCGAAATAAATGAAGCAGCACTTGATGAGTGGCTAAAGTCGGAAGGCTCAGACCCAAGTTTTGGCGACATTGACTACCGAGAAACGCCTCGAGAAGGCATGCAGAGTATGCTAGATCGTGCATATGTTCTATCTAAACCTAGGCACATAGGATGGTTACAACAAGCAATAGGCAGTACAGCTTATTACACCAAGCAAACATGTTGGAGTTACGAGCAGGAAAGACGATTAATCATCGAAGAGGGAGGTATAAACAAAATAAATGAAAACCTTATGCTGCTATATTTTCCGTCAAACCTCATAACATCGCTTGTGGTTGGAGCAAAAGCGTCTCAAGAGTTAAAAAACAAAATAAAAAATATCGCACTATCCATAGATAGTAATTATTATGAAAAACACATTGGAAGAAGTTCAACAACCCCATTCTTCACAGATGAAAAATTTCAAACTTACATTTTTGATGGAAAGAAAATAGTTCCGCACAATGAACGCTGCAATTCATGTATGGAGCCGAAAACCAATATTGATTCAAAACTCTGCTCATGGTGCAGCATCGATGATAGCCATGAGAAAAACGCAGCTTATAGAAATTCATTTCGAATGTTGGCGCACGCGGGCATACTCGAGCAGTATATTGCCAACTTCCGAGATATCGGTAAAAAATAAATAAAGGCACTCTCCCTATCATGACCAAAAAGGGACCATAGGAACAGAGTCTGAGGGATCGCCACAAACTACTCCAACACCTGCGCCTGTTGATGTACCTCGGCTCGCAAGGCGCGCTCAAGTCTCACCAAGGTTTTTCGAGAGTTTGAGCCGCGTCCACTGCGCCAGTATTCCAAGCCCAGTCGCCACAGCGACAAAACCCGCCGGCGTTTGAGACTATTGCTTTGAAAACGATGTTCATGACCCGCTTCGCGGGCCTGCAACCCCGTTAAACAAATGATGTAATTGGCCAAAGCCGAGATCAGTAAAAGCACTTCGATTCGGCGTGTACAGTGGCTCCGATGGCGAGTTACGCTAACGCCAAAGTGCTCGCTTTTTACATCCCTGAAGCCTTCCTCTATCTGCATACGCTGCTTGTAAATGGCCACGATTCTCGATGGATTCCATTGATCCTCCGGTAAGTTGCTGGCCAATAACCAAGGCTCTCGCTCACGATTGGCCGATTGCCTGCTGAGTTTGTTTTTGGCGATTGAACCGGTGACACGCTGATGCTTGCGACCCTTTGCAGAATACCTGATGCAGTACAAATGGATGAAGTGCGGAGCGCTTTGGGTCATCTCGATCCGACCCAGTGATTTTGGTGAGGACGACGCCAAGGCGTAGAGGTTTTTAACCGGCAGCCAAATTTGTGCGTCGTTGCGGTAGAGGTCCCGGTTACGCACTCGACCCACGTAATACCAGCCTTGCGCCTCGACGGCTTTGATCCATGGCCGACGAAAACCTGCATCAGCTACAAGGATCGGAACGCAGTCTTTGGGGAGCATTTCGGCCAACGTTTGCAGCAGCCGCTTTTGATATTTCGGACGACCTTCGCGCTCATGAACGCTCTCGTAAATCGGGAACGAACCTCCTGCCAGAGGAATGGCTGCACGCAACAAAAAGAACTCTCCAGCCGCATCGATCGGTGACCAATCGACCAGGATCAACGGATGTTTGAGCGACCCCAGCAAGGCTCGCAACATCACCCAGTAAAACAGCGAACGCTCGTTTTGCAGATGCCGATTACCCAGTAACCGATCGACTCGTTTGATGGCGTGTTTGGGGTAGGCCTTGCCTGACATGAATCGACCAAGCCCCGTCAGAGTGAGCCGACGTCCTTGGAGTAATGCGCTGACACAACACATCAATGTTTTCAGACAACGAGAATGGACAGTGGGAAGTGCTTGGGCGAGCGCGCTATGCAAGAATCGGATGGCCTGCATGGGATCGGGATCTTGTTTTTGTGTGGTGCAATACAAGCTGCCGACCCATGCAGGTCTCTTCAATTACTAACTTCTTGATTTATTGTAAGAACAATCGGTTTTTTTCAGGGACTGACCTATTTTCTGGAAAATAAATCGGAAAATAAATCAACCCCCTTTTTCTCCAAGCCCACCACCTTTCTGACTGTCGATTTTATCAATAGCTGCTCGTTTAAACTGAGATGACAGTCGGCGCAATCTTTTATACATAAGCAACGAGTATATGAACAATATTAGACAGCCGAAAAATATTGAAGACTTAACTTCAACAGGTGCATATGCAAGTGCTGTGAGCGCACCAGCAAATGCATTCAACGCCGCCCCCCGAGCAATTCGGTCCCTGCTGACATACGCGTCCATTGTTCTTACTGCATCAGGTATTGAATGCGAGAGAATTCCTGCACTTCGCTCATAGGAGTCTTTCTTCGGTTCCCCAGCAAGAAACTTATAAACCAGCATCAAACCCGTTCTAAGCCGTAAATATATTTTGCTTTTCCCGCGAACACAGACGTCTAACTCCTTGACTCGTCTTATTAGGAACGACGACGTCGCATCAACGTATATACCCAATATATAAGCAACAGGAAAGTAAACAATAACAAATATTTCTTTATAGTCATTTATTTTATTCAGCGGAAACTGAATAAAATTCCCAACCACTGCCACCACCCAGACAGATGCAACAATGCCAGATATCAGATATTCTACGAGAGCAACCGCAAATTGCATTACCACCTCCTATGAAAATTGTTATAGTTAGAATCCAATAATACCGACTCTTTACCAATGACTATTTATCGCCCAACAGCCCACCCAACAATACTCGCCACCACTTAAAACTTGACGGACTTCAAAGGCAAGCGCTAAGGAGATAAATCCATTTCAAGTTACTCCCCTTAGCCTTTCCTTAAGCGAGTTCTGAGACAGCAAAGTTTCGCCCCAAACTATCAAGCCCCTGTTCCTTAAGAAATCTAAGAGCCGAGTCTTCAGAGTCGGATGGAAACAACTCACTAGCAGCCACCGGATTTGACAACTTGAAACCTGGCTTAAGGCGAATCTTTAAACTAAGATATCTCGCACAGTAGTTACGCGCGAGATTACCTGCCCCCCCAAGCAATCCACATTGTTGCCTTAGGGGCCTAAGGGCCCCACTGTTTGACAAAATGGACTCTAGATCTAGGTATGTATGCAACCCTTTAATTAATGGAAAAACGAATAACGTCGGCCAACTTTCTGGGGCTGAGCCATTCCAATGATAGCTTTCATATCGCATTTTTCCTTCTTCATTATTGGCGCAACTGTGGATTGCAAACCATGTGGCAATTTCTGGATTTTTAGTGATATCTAGATATGCGGATGGAGCACCATACTGCTGTAGCAGAAGCCCTCGCTGATAAGACGTAATCCCTTCACTTGTAACGGCAGCTACGCCTCTATTGGAGGCGTCGAAATTAGCTTCACTATTCGACACTGCCAGTATTTCTGCGCAGTAGACCCACTCGGCCAATTCAAGAATGAAATTTTCAAAATGTTCAATATTTTCTAAGTAGCTATCATATTTTCGATAAATAGAAGGTGTAAAATCCGACTCCCTAATATTTGAGTAAGGGACAACTCCGACTTTTGCAAGCTCCAATCTATTAGGGGTAAGATAATCTTTGTTCTGCCCTCGAAACCAGAGTTTTACTTCTGAAACTTTCTCTGCAGATTTATTCAATTCTCTTACAAGCTCGGTTAACTCCGCTTCAGAACCTACGTGAATTTCTGGCGTTATACTTCGCTTCAACGGGTCTACTTCTACTGGGAGTATACTGTCAAAAAGGAACCTTCCTGCCAAAGCTCCTGCAGAAAGCATGTTATCCGCTCGATTGCTCCAAAGTTCTCGTGACAAATTTTTTGGCATTGATCTGAGGTGAGCTTCCCACACTTCAATTGCAAAGCAGTGATTGCGTATTCGGTTTCCCTCTTTCCAGAAAATGAAACCATAAAGAGGATCTAGAAGATATAGAGGCTCTTGCAACTCAGTTTTCTTTTGATTTACGGAGTGAGAGCCTGGCGCGTAGTATGCAAGCATCTTTAGAGACAAAAGTGAAAGTTTTGATTGCTCATGCGCACTACTGAGCGCTGAGTTAATTTTCAACTTATCAAATGCTTTACCAAGAAATTGTGCCTGTGTAGGGTGGGCAGGTTCAATTGTAAGTGCGGTTTTTTCATGGGGATTCGACAGTCCCAGTTTTTTTATTACATGACTTAACTGAGAGAAATATGAAGCTCTTGCAACTTGGTCTCGATGGAGCCCCTTAAACATCCTAAGATTTTCAGGCTTTTGAGATCGCTTACGAGCTAGTAAAATCTCATCTCGCCATTTTTTTCTAACATTTTCAATCATTTTATTCATGCCGAGAAGCTTATAATTAATGAGTGCAGATTTATTTTTTAGAAATAAAATTAATCTACCCGTCCTTTGAATTTATTACTCAAAGACCCGCTTAGACCTTTGTGGCGAGTAAAACATCATTAAAAGCAATGAGCTTCTCTGAATATTTTCGCTCCTCATTTTGAGTTCTTTTTCCGTCGGTCAAGTCCGCGGAATATCCACGAATACTTGTCGGAGCACATGAAGAATCGGCACGTTGAAAATGAAACACGCCAATTCCCTGGAACGAATTCTTTTCGCTATCTTTGTCACAGCTGTAAGTGTAAGTCAGGAGACCGGAAACCGCATCGATATTCTCTGAGACTGAGTTCCAGAATGCATATGATTCACCAAGCTCATTGAACGCTTGCCCTCGGATTTTTAGTGTCGAAAGAGACTGCTCGAAATGTTCTACCGTACGAATTATCTCTCCGCTAGCAGACTTGAAGCTTCCGACCCAAGTTCCCCCAAGGTAGTGCGCACCAAGCAACCAACGATTTACCCAGTTCCAATGTTTTGCTAGGCCAAGAAATAGCGTCGCCAGGATCTTGTAAACCCCGACCGTGGAGAAAATCATCACCACCGGCTTGATATATTGATTTAGCTCAGTAGAAAAAGTGAGGCGCGGAACAACAAAATCAATGACATAAAACATGAAAATCACGGTAACAATTGTCACGGACAAGTGAAACTTGTGTTCTGGATTCATATAAAACCTAATAAAAAATGATTCTTAGCCATTTCTCAGGACGAGGCAAAAACGTATATTTTACCTCTACCTCTACCGCTACATCTTTATATCTTTAACTATGAATTATCTTCTTATCGCTCTTCACAATGATGAGGGGCACATGTTTCTCCTGATCTCTGACTAAAGCCTCCCCTCTCATAATCTTCATGCAACTGCGTAACCCGTCGAAAGCGAAAAAGCCGCACCCTGGAATGGTGACCAATGCCAGCAGCATGAATTTCGGACCAAGATTAAAGGGGGCCGCAAGCAGAAGGGGGGACATTGCTAACAAGGAAGCCAAGATGTAGACAAGAAGATAAAATGACTTCCTCCAGACTCTAGAAAACCGACCCTGGTATTTTGAACGGAATTCAATTCTATGAACCTTCTTATTTAATTCTACGTACCGCCTTGAAAGCGCGTAATCGCTCAAAGACTTATTAGGATTTGAGAGAGATATAAGATACTTTATATCGGAAACCTGAATTAAAGAAGTTCCCGCTAAGGCATAGTAGCCTCGCTCAACAGCAAGGTGATGAGGTGGTACTTCCTCATCTAGATCGGCGAGAAATTCTTTCGCAAATTTATACTCCTCCCTCAACTTCAACTTACTGCTGGAGGACAGTTCATAAAAGATTTTCGCTACACCGATCATCGCGCCAATAGCCATGATGATTTTTACGATCGTTCCTATTTCCATAAGGTATTTCATCCATTGAGTTACGACGGTTAAGCGATTCTCAATGGAATGACATCATATGGCTACTATTTTTTTTGCGCAGACCTCACTGATTACGGCCTCACCAACCTAGGCAACACCACCCCCTCCGCCAACCTCTCCACCCCCAACCGCACCCTCTCCCCACCCTGCTCAATCACCACCCCATCCCCCTCCACCGCCACCAACTTCACCCCAGGCCCCACCTTCTCCCCCTGCAAAAAACTCCTCGGCGGCCCATCGTTCAAGCTCAGTATCGCCACCGCCCCCCGACTCCCCGCCATCACCCCGCTCACCTTGATGTCCATCGGCGCCGTTTGATTGGAAAACCACTGCAACGCCGGGCTATCACTGCGCGCCGCCAGCAATTGCGGGGCCGCTGCCGGGGTGTGGGATTCGGCAGTGGTCAGCAGCAGCGACGACCACGTCGCTACGCCGACCAGCGCTGCGAGCAGTGCGAGGGCCTGGACCATTTGGGGTGGGGAAATGCGTGCGGTGAAGGTCATGGGTTGAATCTCCTTTTTATCCCTGCTGTCAGCCTACGCGGCAATTCTCTCCGTTTTATTTCACACGCCTTACATGTTGGCCGTGCACGATGGCGCAGGACGCAAAGGAGCGCGCGCGCGATGAACAGGCAACAGGGTTTTACGCTGATCGAGTTGATGGTGGTGCTGGTGATCATCGGCATCGCCAGTGCGGCGATCAGCCTTAGTATCAAGCCCGATCCGTTGCAGTTGCTGCGCAAGGATGCCGAGCGCGTGGCGCAGTTGCTGCAAGTGGCGCAGGCGGAGGCGCGCGCGGATGGGCGGCCGATTGTGTGGGTGAGTGATGCCAAGGGGTTTCGCTTTAGTCGGCGCAGTGACAGTGGCAAGGGGTTTGATCATTTCGCGCAGGATCCGCAGTTGCGGCCGCGTGCCTGGCAGAGTCCGAAAATGGAGGTGCGGGTGGAGCCGAAACAGAAGGTTGTGCTGAACGCTGAGTGGATCAATCCGCCGCTGCAATTGACGTTGTCGGATGGCTTGAATCGCTTGAGTGTGCTGCGTGATGGCAGTGGAAGGATCAGCCTGCAATGAAGCGCCAGCAAGGGTTTACGTTGATTGAGGTGATGGTCGCGATTTTGTTGATGGCGGTGGTGAGTTTGATTGCCTGGCGGGGGCTGGACAGTGTGATGCGGGCGGACAGTCATTTGCAGGCGAGCAGTGAGCAGAGTGACGGTTTGTTGCGGGCGCTGAATCAGTTGCAGCGGGATGTAGAGATGCGGGCGGGGATTGAGTTGACCGAGCCGAAGAAGGTTGGGGTGGATGATGAGCCGCCGAGCGCCCCGCCCGCTTTGACTGTGCGCAGTAGCGACAGTAAGGGGTTTCGGCTGGACATCATTCGCACGGCGGCGGATCAGCCGGGGGCTTTGCAGCGGGTGCGCTGGTGGGTCAAGGGCGACACGTTGTATCGGGCGGTGGCTGAGTCGCGGAGTCGGTATCCGTTGCCGGCGCCTGGGAATGGGGTTGCTGTTTTGAGTGATGTCAGTGATGTGCAGGTGCGGGTTTGGGAGGTGGATAAGGGGTGGCGGCAGTTGAGTGGGAATCGGCGGGAGGATCCGTTGGGGTTGGAGATTCGCTTGAGTCGGGGGACGGTGCAGGGGGTGGAGAAGTATCGGCAGGTGATTGGGCCGTTGGATTGATGCGTATCCCTGCAAAGCTCCTACATTGGGATTGGTTGAAATCAGTTGGAAATTGGTCGGCTTTCAGGCCGCCATCGCTGGCAAGCCAGACTCCCACAGGGATTGAGTACAACCGGTAGATATTGGTTGGCTGGCAGGCCGTCATCGCTGGCAAGCCAGCTCCCACAGGAATTGGGTGAGGTCAGTGGGGATTGGTTGGCTGTGAGGTCGTCATCGCGAGCAGGCTCACTCCTACAGTTGGATCGGGTGCATCAGCAAGAGATTGGTTGGCTGGCAGGCCGCATTCGTGAGCAGGCTCGCTCCCACAGTTTATAATTTGCGTACAACCCAAGCGGCAAAGCCGCCCCACTCAACAGGATGAGCGTTAGCTCGGCTGCAGCTTTTGATCTTGATCTTGATCCACGGGCGACGTCGGAAGGCTGAGTGGAGGGATTCATCCGGGCGTGGGAGCGCAGCGACCGTTTGGCGAAGCCAAATGCATCGAGAGGAGGTGCAGCGAAGCAAACCGTAGGCGATGCGCCCGGATGGATCCCGCAGCGAAGGTACCCCGAGCTTTAGCGAGCGGGCCGTACGTAGGAGCAAGCGTTTTTTTGCTTACTTTTTTTAGGCGTTTGTAAAAAAAGTGAGTCGCCGTAAGGGCGAAACCCTAAGCGGCCTTTACCGCAGCAACGGATATGTACCCAGTCAAACCCACTAACTCAAAACGACAACGCCACCCGGCAACTCAGTGCATTTAACGCCATAAGCATCGCGAATCAGCAGCGCAACGCCGGCGAGCTGATCAAGGCTAAAGCGCGCCTGGACGCGGCGTTGGCCGAGTTCGCGGTTGAGCAGCAGCAACATCCCGGGGCGGTAGCGGTTGATTTCGTCGATCATTTGGCTGAGGGTCGCGCCATTGAACACCAAAACCTGCTGACGCCAATTCATCACCGCCGCCGTGTCGACACTCTGCACACTGCCAACCTGCCGCGCGTCGTAGGTCACCTGCTGCCCCGGCTCAAGACGCAGACTACGACCTTCAACATCCACCTCAACCGCGCCATCAAGACAAGTCACACAGACTTGCTGATCAGTATTACGCAGGTTGAAACGCCCCTGACTCGCACGCAACCACCCTCCCCCAGCCTGCATCGCCAACGGCAACCGCGCGGTCTGCACTTCAACTTCACCACTAACCAACTCAAAACCCTGCACCCCCTCAGACACCGCACGCTGATTGATCCGCGTCTGAGTGTTCAGCTCCAGACTCACACCCTGCACCGGTTCAAAACGCCGCTGCTGGCCGACTTCAGTAATGTAGTCCGCGCCCAGCCCTTCAAAACCACCAGGAATCGTCCCGCGCACCAGCAAAAACGCCGCCGAAGCAGCAATCGCACCACCGAGAAAGGTACGTCGACCGAAACGGCGTGGCGCCTGCATTTGCTCCACGACCGGTTGCAGTTGCTGCCACAACCGCTTGGCATCCTCGAACGCGCGGGCATGCTCAGCACTCTGCGCGCACCATTCGCGCAGGGCGCGGGCGTCGGCCACGGTGGCGCGGCCGGAGGTCAGCAGGACCAGCCAGTCGCGAGCTTCGCTGTGCAGATTGTCGGCCGCCGATGGCTCGGCAGGTGTCAGTCGAAAGATGTTCAAACGCGCAGATTCTCAACGAATTGATCGGGCACTATTCAGAAGACGGTTTTCCGGCCCCGCGACCGAACCGCTGAAACACTTTTCTTTCCAGCTTCGCAGCGCAGAAGCCCAACGCAGCTTTGATTTCCTTCTCGACCATGCGCGTGGAAATGCCGAAACGCTGCGAGATTTCCAGATGCGGTGCCTCTTCCAGACGCGCCGCGATGAAGATCTTCCGGCGCCGTGCGGGCAGCTCGTACAACGCACTGAGCAGCGACTGGATTTCCTTTTGCCCACCGACCACCCGCGCCGGGTCCAGCGCTTCGTCGCCGATTTGCAGCAGCTCCTCGACTTCCTCGCCGGTGAGCAGACGCGCATCGGCCTGACGGCGGTCGGCGGCGATGTTCAGGGCCATGCGATAGAGGTAGGCATTGGGCCGCAGGACGTTCGGCGGCGTCTCCATGCGGTCGACCCGCAGGTAGGTTTCGTGTAGCACGTCGTTGGCCAGATCTTCCGAACCGAGACGCCTGCGCAGGCGCACCCGAAAGTCCTCGTAGGAGGCCAGGAACAGTTGGACCATCGAACCTTGTCCGGCGTCTTTCATCCCCCGGAAACTCCTTCCCATTTGGTGCATTCCATGCGTTTTCCTGACGACTCCGGTAACAACAGCAACGTGACCGGCTGACGCAAGGCGCTGGGCGTCGGCCGGTCGATTTTGAGATTGCGAAAGCTCTCCACCAGCGCGTTGTCGCGCCGTACATCTCCGGTCGAAGTGACCAACCGGTTGTGCTGCACCAAGCCGTCGCGGCCGACCCACACCTGCAACACCGCGCGATAACTGCCCGGACGGGTCAGCGGCGAGCGGCACAGGTTGCGCTCGATCGCCGCTTGCACCGCCGTCGCGTAACTGCGGTTGACGGCGACGCTTTCCGGCGTTTGCTTTTGCGGCGGCGCCGGCACGTCTTCGACCTGCGCCACTTGCAACGTAAACGCATCGTCGCGGGCATAACGCGCCATCAAACCACTGCCGCCAAGCAATCGACGCAGGGCATCGGCGGCGGTGTATTCACCGTCCACCGCCAACGAGCGGCGACCGCGACTCAACTGACTGTCGACCAGCACCGCAACGCCGGTGGCGTGGCTGTACTGATCCAGCGCGTGCGCCAGATCCTGTGCCGGAATGTGCAGCGTCATGCGCAGGTCCGCCGGCACCGCATCGGCCATGGCGTAGCCCGCCGCGCAGCCAAGCAGCCACCCCAGACACATCCGGCGCACAAGCCTCGTTGAACGCTGAAAACCGTCCGTGGAATTGCCTCGCTGCACGGCTGACGAATCCTTGGAAATCGTCATCCTGAGGGCTGTTTATGAATCTGGTGTGACGGGCGGTGCAAAAAAACCATCACGGGAATTGCGCAAGGCTTGCACTAGACTCAAGCCATAGCGCGGCCCCGTCGGGCCGGCCAGGAGGCGAGCATGAACACACTGTGGCGATTGAGCCTTGGCGGGCTGTTGTTGATGGCGCTGTCGAGCGCTTATGCCGAGGAACCCTTGGGCTGTGTCGAGGTGACGGTCGGCGGCTACAAGGCGCCGAATTACGACTGTTTGAGCCAGCAGATGGGCAACAACCCGGAAGGCGCGGCGGCGGCGGAAAAGAACCAGGAGGCGCTGAATGTGCCGGTGAACAAACGGCCGCCGAATCAGGTTGGACTGGCGACGCCGGCCGCGACCAGTACGCGGATGGGCAATACCTTTGGCACATCAGTGAAACCACAACGCCCACCGCAATGACACGCCACCGATCATTCCCACGCTCCGCGTGGGAACGATCCTGTGGTGTTCAGTCGCTTACCGATCGTTCCTACGCTCCGCGTGGGAATGCAGCCCGGGACGCTCCGCGTCCCATCCGGAGCCGAACGCGGAGCGTCCGTTGCGGCATTCCCACGCAGAGCGTGGGAACGATCCTGTGGTGTTCAGTCGCTTACCGATCATTCCCACGCGGAGCGTGGGAACGATCAGGGCGGGTTCAATCGCTTGGGGTTTGGCGGAAGCTCACCGCAAGGCGATTCCAACTGTTGATGGTGGTCACGGCCATGGTCAGGTCGACCAGTTCGCCTTCGCTGAATTGCTCGCGCGCCTGCTGATACACCTCATCGGGCACACGGCTCTCCGCCAACAACGTCACCGCCTCCGCCCAGGCCAGCGCCGCACGCTCGCGCGGGTTGAAGAAATTACTGTCGCGCCACACCGCAATCGCATACAAGCGCCGATCACTCTCCCCGGCCCGTCGCGCATCCACTGAATGCATGTCGGTGCAGAACGCACAGCCGTTGAGCTGCGAAGCGCGGATCCTGATCAATTGCAGCAGCGGCTGTTCGATACTGAGATGGGCGGTCAGCGCCTCCATGGCAATCATCGCTTTCATCGCTTTGGGCGAAGCGTTGTAGTAATCCAGGCGCGGGGACATGGCGGTTCTCGGTGGACGGAATAATGAGTGCACCGTAAACGCCGACAGCGATGCGTTACAGCCCCAATTCCACGGAAAACCGCTACACCAATCACCATGAGCCGAGCACAAATCCCTGTAGGAGTGAGCCTGCTCGCGATAGCGGTGTGTCAGGCAACATTTTTGTCGGATGTGCCACCGCGATCGCGAGCAGGCTCACTCCTACAGGGATTGGGGCCAATTTCGGGTTTTTCGGATAGGCAACTATTGCGAATCAAACAACAGCGGTAATCTGGCGGGCACGCCAAACAGCCCCAGGAGCCTCGTCGGTATGGAACTTCACGTCGTGATCAACGGCCGCAAGGATCTTGCCGGTCAGTTGTATCAGCAACTGCGCGGGGCCATTGAATCCGGGCGTCTGGCTGCCGGCACGCAATTGCCACCCAGCCGTCTGCTCGCCGAGCAACTGGGCATTTCGCGCAAGACCATTTCCGACACCTACGCGCAACTGACCTACGAAAACTTTCTCACCGGGGTGATCGGCAAAGGCACCTACGTCAACGCGCGCCCGGCGCAGATCCAGCGCAAACAGAGCCACACCGAACTGGCCGGCGCCGAGGTGATCGAGAGCTGGCGCAATCTGCCGGTGTTTCTGCGCCATCCGACGCTGGAAGGTTCGCTGCGCTACGACTTTATCGGCGGCGCCACCAGCAAGGGCCAGTTCCCGCAAGATGACTGGCGCCGCTGCGTGTCTCACGCGATGCGGCAGATGGCGCAGTCCAAGGGTTTCTACAGCCTGCCCGAAGGCTTGCCGGCGCTGCGCAATGCGATTGCCCGGCACATCGCGTTTTCCCGGGGCATCAACTGCCAGGATGAAGACATCGTCGTGTGCAATGGCGCGCAACAGGCGCTGGACCTGATCACCCGTGTGCTGATCCGCCCGGGCAGTCTGGTGGCAATGGAAGATCCCGGTTATCCGCCAGCGCGTCTGCTGTTCGCCACCCATGGCGCCGAGGTGGTCGGGATTCCGGTGGATGCCGAGGGCATTCAGGTTGAACATATTCCCGAGGGCACCCGCCTCATCTATGTCACGCCGTCGCACCAGTTCCCGCTGGGCATGCCGATGAGCCACGCACGCCGCGAAGCCTTGTTGGCTCGCGCGCATGAGTTGGGCGCGATCATCATCGAGGACGACTATGACAGTGAGTTTCGCTACGAAGGTCGGCCGACCGATTCGCTGTTCAATCTCGACCAGCGCGGCATCGTCGCCTACGTCGGCACCTTCTCGAAAACCCTGCTGCCGGAGCTGCGCCTGGGTTATGCGATTCTGCCGCCAGCGATCCTCGAGGCGGTGATCCGCGCCAAGCAACTCACCGATCTACACGCCTCGACCTTGCCGCAATGGGCGCTGGCCAAGTTCATCGCCGAGGGTTGCCTGCTCAAGCATATCCGCCGCTGCCACACCATTTATGCGCAACGCCGCGAGCGCATTCTGGCGCGCATGGCCGACGATCTTTCGCCGTGGCTGCAGGCGGTGCCGCCGAGTGCCGGGTTCCACATGACGGTGTTCTGCAAGGTTCCGATCGACCTACCGCTGGTGATCGAACTGGCGAAAAAGGTCGAAGTCGGCCTGTATGCGATCAACGGTTTCTATTACCAGCAAACGCCGAAAAACGGCCTGTACTTCGGCTTTGGCGCCATCGAAACCCTGGACATCGATATCGCTCTGGATCGCCTGCGCGACATCCTCCAGCAGGTCGCCTGAGCGATTGGCCTAAAGATTTAACCGCCGATTGGTTATTGGTGATCCACAAGTGCAGGCCTATTCTGCACAGGCGTTATCCCTCAATGAGCAGGATTCGTCCGGCCTGATTCAGGAGTGTGAGCAATGTCCAACGAAGTGATCAATACGGTGCAGGTGCAGGCTGCCGCCGGCCGCTCGGATGAACTGGGCAAGCAACTGCAGAAGATCGTCGAAACCCTGCGCGAAACGCCGGGCTGCGATTCCTACCTGGTCGACCGCTGCCCCGAGGACAGCCACCGCTGGACGGTCAGTGCCCGCTGGCAGTCGGAAGCGGCGATGCAGGCGCATTTCAACCGGCCCGAGGCGCAGGGGTTTATTGATTTGATCGATAGTCGGCTGGCCAATAGTGTGGATTTCAACAGCTTCCCTATCGTCTGATCTGACGCTATCGCTGGCAAGCCAGCTCCCACAGGGTTCAGCGTCGTTCGATAATTTAATGAACGACACAAAACCTGTGGGAGCTGGCTTGCCAGCGATGGCGTACTCAAACACGCTGAATAACCGCCGATTGGTCACCTGATCTTCCCGAATATTGGCCGTTTGAATGCCCCGCCCTGCGGACTACTGTGATCAGCAACACCCCGATCATCACAGGTAACCCGCCATGAAAGCCCTGCCCTTCTTCGCAGCCGCCCTCGCCCTGAGCCTCTGCACCTCGGCCGTTTTCGCCCACGATCCCTCGGAAAAAGTCACCGTCCTGCAAGACCAGATGCTGAAAAACGCTCCCGGCAAAAAAGCCATGATGATCGAGGTCGACTACAAACCCGGCCAATCCTCAATCGCCCACAAACACGACGGCACGGCG
Source organism: Pseudomonas sp. Mb7 (assembly GCF_054790525.1). Lineage (NCBI taxonomy): Bacteria > Pseudomonadati > Pseudomonadota > Gammaproteobacteria > Pseudomonadales > Pseudomonadaceae > Pseudomonas > Pseudomonas sp. Mb7. Next base: position 2,029,402 of record NZ_CP186501.1, on the reverse strand, counting down.
ATGGCTTACGTGCTGGAAGGTGAAGTGATTTCCCAAGTGAAGGGCGAACAACCGATCACCTACAAGAAGGGCCAGTTCTGGTACGAACCCGCCGGCTCCGAGCATCTGGTGTCGAAAAATGCCAGCCAAAGCAAACCCGCCAAGTTGCTGGTGTTCATGGTGCTGGCCCCGGATGAACAAGTGCTGATCCCGCTGAAAAACTGATGGCTGTTTAACCAGCCATAAATAAAAAGGCTCAAATCGTTGATTTGGGCCTTTTTATTTCCCGGGGCAATTAACCGCGCCGGGTTACAGCAAATGAACCTAATCAACTGTTGTTAGCTCAGCAAATTGTCAGGTTGACGGGTTTAGTCTGAATTAACGGTCGTGATTTACGACTTTTAAACTTTCCGACTGATGTTGTTTCACGGGAGAAACACCATGAAATTTGCGTTCACCAGTGTACTGGCGATATCGGTTTTAACCCTCTCTGCCTGTTCAGTGCCGACGGCCCCAAAAGCAGTTTCCTCTCTCGATACTCTGCTGCCTCATCCCACCGGCCGCAGTAGCGCCACTCAGGTAAAAAGCGGTCCCGGCGTATCGCTCGGCGTGGTCTACAGCCCAAGTACCCAGACCAACCGTGAATACCTGCGTGACTATCAAGCCAACGCCGGCACCGGTTTCGGCCAGAGCCTGCTGGTGCAGCCGATCCACGACGCCTATGTCGCCAGCTCGAAACCAGACATGGCGGTGGAATGGGTCAACGCCTCGCTGCAGCGTCAGTTCGGCTCGGTGACGGTGTATCCGGATATGCAGAGTCTGCGTGCGGCCAGACCGGATGTGGTGGCGATCATCGATACCCACAGCCAGTTGATCACTTCGCGCAGTTCCGACATCAAGGCCGACGTCAGTGCCGATTTTTATGATGCGCAGCTGAACTATATCGGTACGGCGAAAGGTTCGGATGCACGGGAATTGACGCCAGTGTGGGCGGACTTCAAACGGTCGGAAGAGATAGTGGCGGATATTAATCAGCAGCAGGATGTGCAAGTTCGGGCGTTGCAGAAGTTTGACCAGTCGCTCAACAATTTGGTCGCAAGGCCTGCGGATAAAGTGTCAATGCTGGATAGTAAACAAAGTCAGAAGTTGTATTGATATAAAGAACGCCATCGCGAGCAGGCTCACTCCTACAGTTGGAATGCGCTCCCCTGTAGGAGTGAGCCTGCTCGCGATGACGCCATAACAGCCACCAAAAAACCCTCAGACATAAAAAAGCCCCGGCATCTCACGATACCGGGGCTTTTTCATTCAGCGCTTACTTATGCCAATTCAAGCTCGGCATTCGCAGCAGCCGCAGGCACGACCGCTTGCCCGCTCAACGCCAGGTCCAGCAGTTCACGGTTCGCCACTGCATACATCGCGTAGTCCGTGCCGCTTGCCGCGCGGATTTCCACCAGCATGGCGCGCCAGCGCGAGATCATGCTTTCGTGCTGTTCCATCCACAGCGCCAGACGTGCTTCCACGTCTTGAGTGCCGTCGCCCTGTTGCAGGACGGAGATGGTGATCGCCCGTTGCTGCCAGTCGACGTCATCACGGAACGCTTCACGGGCCAGGGCTTGCCAGTTGTTTTCAACCGGCAGCGCGCTGATCTGTTGCAGGTACCAGGTGATGTCCAGCGCACTGCCCACGGCGAAGTAAGCCTTGGCCACTTCAGCAGGGTTCTGGCCAGTCACGTCGGACGCTTCGATGATCGGCAGCAAGGTGTACAGGTGCGAGGTGCCCGCAACCATACGCGCCAGCAGTTCCGGCACACCGGCTTCGACGTAAGCCTGATAACGCGCCTGCCAGTTTTCACGGATTTCGCCGCTCAGCAGTTCGTCGAGCTTCAAACCCAGCTCTTTCAGGTGCGGACCGAAGTGCGCGGTATCACGGGCAGCGTTCTGCTCGTTGCGACGGGCACGCAGGAACCAGCGCGTAGCGCGGCGACCCAGACGCATCAGTTCGTCCATCAGCTCCAACTGCACGTCAGCGCTGACTTGGTAGTCCAGCGCTTCGATCTGACGGAACCAGTGCGGGAGGTGGAAGATGTCACGCACGATCACGTAAGCACCGGCCACATTCGCCGGGCTCATGCCGGTCGACTCTTTGAGTCGTTGAACGAAGGTGATGCCCATGTGGTTGACCAGGTCGTTGGCGATCTGGGTGCTGACGATCTCGCGCTTCAGACGGTGACGACGCATGGCTTCGGAGAACTTGCTGACCAGGGTCGGCGGGAACGCCGTTTCCATGTCGCGGGTCAGGTAGTCGTCGTCCGGCACCAAGGAGCCCAACAGCTGCTCTTTGAGGTCGATCTTGCTGTACGAGATCAGCACCGACAGCTCAGGACGGGTCAGACCGTGGCCTTCGGCAATGCGCTCGTTGATCTGCTCTTCGGTCGGCAGGAACTCGATGGCACGGTCCAGCTTGCCACGGCCTTCCAGATCACCCATCAGACGCTTGTACTCAGCGATGCGTTCGTAGGCACGGCGCGCCGCCAGGGACAGGGCCTGAGTCTGCTTGTAGTTGTTGCCCAGCACCAGGTTGCCGACTTCGTCGGTCATGCTCGCCAGCAACTGGTTGCGTTGCTTATCGGTCATGTCACCGGCCTGAACCACTTCGTTCAGCAGGATCTTGATGTTCACTTCGTGGTCGGAGCAGTCCACGCCACCGGCGTTGTCGATGAAGTCGGTGTTGGAACCGCCGCCATTCAGACCAAACTCCACTCGACCCAGTTGGGTCATGCCGAGGTTACCGCCCTCGCCCACGACTTTGCAGCGCAGCTCGTTGCCGTTCACGCGCAGTGCATCGTTGGCCTTGTCGCCGACATCGGCGTGGCTCTCGGTGCTCGCTTTCACATAAGTACCGATACCGCCGTTCCACAGCAGATCCACCGGTGCCTTGAGCAAGGCGTTCAGCAGTTCGGTCGGGGTCAGCTTGTCAGCCTTGATGTCGAAGCGTTCCTGCATCTGCGGGGAGATCGCGATGCTCTTCGCGCTGCGCGAGAAGATACCGCCACCTTCGGACATGATGCTGGTGTCGTAGTCGGTCCAGGCCGAACGCGGCAGGTCGAACATGCGCTGACGCTCGACGAAGCTGGTCGCCGGATTCGGGTTCGGGTCGATGAAGATGTGCATGTGGTTAAACGCGGCAACCAGTTGCAGCTTGTCGGACATCAACAGGCCGTTACCGAACACGTCACCGGCCATATCGCCGACACCGACCACAGTGATGCTGTCTTCCTGAACATTGATGCCGCGCTCGCGGAAGTGGCGTTGTACGCCAACCCACGCGCCTTTGGCGGTAATGCCCATTTTCTTGTGGTCGTAACCGGCCGAACCACCGGACGCAAACGCGTCACCCAGCCAGAAGCCGTAGTCGATGGCGATGCCGTTGGCGATGTCGGAGAAGGTCGCAGTGCCCTTGTCCGCTGCTACTACCAGGTACGGGTCGTCATCGTCGTGGCGAACCACGTTCAATGGCGGTACCAGCGCGCCGTCTTTCAGGTTGTCGGTGATGTCCAACAGACCCGAGATGAAGATGCGGTAGCAGGCGATGCCCTCCGCCGCGATCTCGTCACGGCTGCCGCCCAGTGGCAGGCGACGCGGCAGGAAGCCGCCCTTCGCACCTACTGGCACGATGACCGAGTTCTTCACTTGCTGGGCTTTTACCAGGCCGAGGACTTCGGTACGGAAGTCTTCTTCACGGTCGGACCAGCGCAGACCACCGCGAGCGACGTTACCGAAGCGCAGGTGCACGCCTTCAACGCGTGGCGAGTAGACGAAGATTTCGAACTTCGGCACTGGCTTCGGCAGTTCAGGGATCGCGTGCGGGTTGAACTTGAAGCTGAAGTACGACTTGTTCTGGCCGTTGGCGTCAGTCTGATAGAAGTTGGTCCGCAGGGTGGCTTTGATCAGGTCGAGGTAACGACGCAGGATGCGGTCTTCGTTGAGCACCTGGACGTCGTCCAGTGCGGTCAGAATCGCTTGTTCCAGACGCAGTTGCTTGTCTTCCAGATCGTCGTCGCTGAGTTTGCGCGCCAGATAGAAGCGGGTCTTGAACAACCGGGTCAGTTCGCGAGCGATGTCGGTGTGGTTGTTCAGGGTGCTGGCGATGTAACCCAGGTCGAAGCCCAGACGAATCTGCTTCAGGTAACGCGCGTAAGCACGCAGCAGCGCGACGTCGCGCCATGGCAGGCCGGCGGTCAGTACCAGACGGTTGAACGCATCGTTTTCGGCGTCGCCGCGAACGATGTGGACGAACGCGTCCTGCAGGGTGTCGTTGAGTTGCTGGATGTCGAGGTCGAGGCCTTCAGCGGCAGTGAACGCGAAGTCGTGGATCCAGAACTCGCGGCCATTGGTGTGACGCAGACGGTACGGGAATTCGCCCAGTACGCGCAGGCCGAGGTTTTCCAGGATCGGCAAGACGTCGGACAGCGCCAGCGGCGTGTCGGCGTGGTACAGCTTGCAATGCAGCTCGCGCTGGCCGGAGACCTGACCGAGCGGCTGATAGAAGCTCATCACCAGCGGATTTTTTTCGTTGAGGCTCAGCAGGTGCTGCATGTCGACCACGGCCGAATGCGCAGCGAAACGCTCGCGGTAGCCGGCCGGGAAGCCTTTCGGGAAGTCCGCCAGTACGTTGGTGCCGTGGGCTTCGCCGAAGCTTTCGACGGTCAGTGCGGCGTAGTCGTCCTGCCAGCTGCGGCACGCTTGTACGACTTCTTTTTCCAGCAGCACGGTGTCGATGTCGAGACGGTTTTTCGGGTCGACACGCAGAATCAACTGCACGCGCGCCAGTACCGACTCGGAGAAGAACGTCCAGAACTCGCAATCGGAAGCCTTCAGGCGCTCCATCAGCACTTGCTGGATCTTCTGGCGAACTTCGGTGGAGTAGATGTCGCGCGGCACGTAGGCCAGGCAGTAGCAGAAACGACCGTACGGGTCTTTGCGCAGGAACACGCGGATCTTGTTGCGTTCCTGGATCTGCACGATCGACATCACGGTGGTGAACAGTTCGTCGACCGGGGTCTGGAACAGGTCATCACGCGGCAGCACTTCAAGCACCTGCGCCAGTTCCTTGCCCAGGTGAGCCTTGGACTGGAAGCCGGAGCGCGTTTCGATTTCTTCGACCTTGCGGCGGATGAACGGGATGACCCGCACGCTCTCGCCATACACCGAGGAGGTGTACAGGCCCATGAAACGGTGTTCTTTGATGACTTTGCCGTCGGCGTCGATTTCACGGATCGACACGTAGTCAGGGTAGGCCGGACGGTGTACACGGCTTGGGTGCGCAGCCTTGGCGAACGACAGCAGGGTCGGTTCGCGCAGGTAGGCAACGGCGTAGTCTTCGATGCGCAGGTCTTCGTAGGTCAGGCCGGTGCGCAGCAGTTTGGTCAGGCCGAGGAAGGAGTTCTGGTCGTACTCGATATGGCCGCCATCGGCCTGATCGGTGACTACGAATTCTTCATAGCCGAGGAAGGTGAAGTGGTTGCCCACCAGCCATTCCAGGAAGCTTTTGATTTCGTTCTTTTCGTCGGCATCGACGGCGAAGGAGCTGTTGTCGAGTTTGGTGAGGATTTCCTGCACCTTGGCTTTCATCGGCTCGAAATCGGCGACCGCGACGCGGACTTCACCGAGAACCTGTTCCAGCTCTTTGCTCAGCACATTCAGTTCGGCCGCGTTGGCGCAGCGGTCGATTTCCAGGTACATCAACGACTCTTGCAGAATGCCGTCGCCCTGGGTGCCTTTCGGCAGGATTTCCAGCAACTCGCCCTTGCTGCCACGACGCACGCTGAGCACGGTGGTTTGCAGGGTGTGGATACTGTAGCCGCGGCGGTTCAGTTCAGTACGAACCGAGTCGACCAGAAATGGCAGGTCGTGGTGCAGGACTTCGACCGCGGTGTGGGTCGACTGCCAGCCATGACGCTCGTAATCAGGGTTGTAGACGCGCACTTGCGGTTGCGCGTGATCGAAGCGCTCAAGCAGGCGCCACGCGGAAAGAGTACAGCCAGCGAGGTCGGAGAGGCGACGTTGAGTCAGCTCGTCCAAAGAAATGATGCCGAAGAATTGTTCAGCGAACAGCGCCACTTGTGGCAGTGCCTGTTCACTGATGTGCTGCGCCAGTGCCGCTTGCAGTTGGTGCTGGAAGTCGGCTTTGCTGGCTGCGGTGAAGAACGCCATCTGTGGTACTCCGCTTAAGCTTGTTATTGATGGAAAGCGTCGCGTGCAACACCCCTTTCGGGGCTTGTGTCGCCCTGTTCCTGATTCTCGGGCAGAGGAAACAGGGGGACAGGTGGGTGAAGCTGGACGGGACACTCAGGTCACATTCACCTTCCATAGAATGAGCATCTGCAAAAGCGACTGCCAGCGGTGCCGACAATGCCTTTACGGGTGCTCATCCGTTGCGCAGCTTAAAGGGTGCGACAATGTGTCTGCTTGCGGTGCTGCGACATATTCGGTCATTGGCACGTAAACCGAGGGTCTGGCACCGGTAAACACTAGCAGTCGTGGTGGAAAATGCCGGTCTGAATGCCCGTTTTTACGGTACATGCGTGCCAGAAATGACCATTGATCCATGTCGCGTTCACGACACATCCTCTGACACTCTCACATGCAGAAATTCCCGAGGACTGGCAGAATCGCGCCCATTAGCGACCAACACGCCCCTCGAGGCAGGAATTGACCATGCAAATGACCACCGCCCTACTGATCGTCAACCCGTGCGATGACGAAGAAGACAACATGGCAATGCTCTGCTGCCACAGCGACAAGGGCGACATGTTCCTGATGAGCCGCTACCCGGATGAGGATGAGCTGGAGATCACTCTGGATGGCGAACCTTCGACGCTGGACGGGGTGAAAGTCACCCTGACTTCGAATCTGTTGAAGATCGAGATTGCGGCGGCGGATGCCGATGCGTTGAATGGGGACGATGTGCTGGAGATCAGCTTTAACCCGGACATGGTTGATCTGGATGAGGTTGTCGAGACCTTGACGAATATCCTTGATGGGACGGGTACCTTCATTAACGAAGTTTGATGGCGTCCAGACTGGCCTCATCGCTGGCAAGCCAGCGCCCACAAGTATCAGCGGTGTGAATGCGATCTATGCAACACATCGGTCCCTGTGGGAGCTGGCTTGCCAGCGATGAGGCCTTCACAGACAGCCAAAAGATCGCAGCCTGCGGCAGCTCCTACATTGGAATGCAATCACCTGTAGGAGCTGCCGCAGGCTGCGATCTTTTGCCTTTTTCTACAAAATGCCGTTAGTCGCCACCCCCCGCGATGGATTAAAGTAACGCCCCCAGCCCTGGCGTTATCCGGACGCCTGTGGCCACCCCTTTCCAGGAACAGTCACCGATGGAACATCGTGAAGCGCTGCTGGCGCTGCGAACCTTTCTTTCAACGCAGATTCTCGGCCAGGAAAAACTCATCGAGCGTTTGCTCATCGCCCTGCTCGCCGACGGCCACATGCTGGTCGAGGGTGCGCCGGGTCTGGCCAAGACCAAAGCGATCAAAGAACTCGCCGAGGGCATCGAAGCCCAGTTCCATCGCATTCAGTTCACCCCTGACCTGCTGCCGGCCGACATCACCGGCACCGAGATCTATCGCCCGGAAACCGGCAGTTTCGTGTTCCAGCAAGGGCCGATCTTCCACAATCTGGTGCTGGCGGACGAAATCAACCGTGCCCCGGCCAAAGTGCAATCGGCGCTGCTAGAAGCCATGGCCGAGCGTCAGGTCAGTGTCGGTCGCAGCACTTACGAGTTGTCGCCGCTGTTTCTGGTAATGGCCACGCAAAACCCGATCGAGCAGGAAGGCACGTATCCGCTGCCGGAAGCACAGCTCGACCGTTTTCTGATGCACGTGAAAATCGGTTTCCCGGACGCTGCCGTCGAACGCCGTATCCTGCAGCAGGCTCGTGGCGAAGCGTTGAACGGTGAAACCAAGCCTGAACGCCGCGTGAGCCAGCAGGCAATCTTCGCCGCGCGCAAGGAAATCCTCGGTCTGTACATGGCCGACGCCGTGGAGGAATACCTCGTGCAACTGGTCATGGCCACGCGCAACCCGGCCAAGTTCGACCCGGAAATGGCCGAGTGGATCGCCTACGGCGCCAGCCCGCGCGGCTCGATTGCTCTCGACCGCTGTGCCCGCGCTCACGCCTGGCTGGCCGGTCGCGACTTCGTCAGCCCGGAAGACATCCAGGCGGTGCTGTTCGATGTGTTGCGTCACCGCATCATTTTGTCGTTTGAAGCCGAAGCCGCCGGCATCGATCAGGATCGGGTGGTGCAGCGGATTCTCGACGTCGTAGCCGTCGCTTGACCCCCATGAACGCCCCCCTGCCGTCCGAACCGGGTATCCGCGTCAGCCTCGCCGAGCTGATCGAGATGCGCCACCGCGTGCGTGAAGTGCAGCTGTTTTCCACGCCGAGCCAGCGCAGCCCGCTGATCGGCCTGCATCACTCGAAATTCCGTGGCCGTGGCGTGGACTTCGATCAGGTGCGGGTTTATCAGGCCGGCGACGACGTGCGCACCATCGACTGGCGCGTAACGGCGCGCACGCAAGAACCGCACACCAAGCTGTTCCATGAAGAACGCGAGCGGCCGATTTTCATCATGGTCGAGCAAAGCACACGGCTGTTTTTCGGTTCTGGGCTGATGTTCAAATCGGTACTGGCAGCGCAAGTGGCGGCTTTGATTGGTTGGGCCGCGCTGGGGCATAACGACCGGGTTGGCGGGCTGGTGTTCGGCGACAACGAGCACTACGAAATCAAACCACGGCGCAGCAAACAGAGCCTGCTGCAACTGCTCAACCGTCTGGTCAAGGTCAATCAGTCGCTGCACAGCGAGCGAGAGCCGGATCGTGATGCGTTTGGCGTGGCCCTGCGCCGTGCCCGCGAAGTGTTACGCCCGGGCAGTCTGGTGATTGTCATCTGCGACGAGCGTGCGTTGTCCGACAGCGCTGAACAACAATTGAGCCTGCTCTCGCGCCATTGCGATCTGTTGATGCTGCCGATTTCCGATCCCCTCGATCACGCCCTGCCCGCCGCCGGTCTTCTCCGATTCGCCGAACGCGGCGCGCAACTCGAACTCGATACGCTGAATTTCGACCTGCGCCAGACCTATCGCGCCCAGGCCGAAGCACGCATCGCGCGCTGGGAATTGCTCGCGCAAAAATTGCGGGTGCTGCTGATGCCGCTGAGCACGCAAAGCGAAATGGTCGAGCAGATGCGCGAATTCCTCAATCCGCAGCGTCCGGGGAAAGGTCGATGAACGGCCTCGAACAACTGCAACCGCTGATCTCGCCGCCACCGATTGCCTTCTGGCCGCCGGCGCCGGGCTGGTGGCTGCTGCTTCTGTTGTTGCTGCTTCTGTTGTTGCCGCTGCTGGGTTTCGCCGTTTGGCGTCTGCGCCGTTTCATTCCGATGAAAAAACGCCCGATTGTCCGCGCCGAACAGCCGCTCGACCCGGTGCGCATTGCCGCCCTCGCCGAACTGGCGCAAATGCCCAAACCCTACGACGGTGCTCCGGCCGGGGCGTGGTTGCAGCAACTCAACGGCCTGCTCAAACGCCTGTGCCGCAACCACTATCCCTACAGCCAGAGCCACACCCTCAATGGGCGTAAATGGCTGGCCTTTCTCGACAACCGTTGCCCGGCGGCGGGCCTCACCCGTTGGATGGTGCTGGTCGAAGGCGCCTATAAACCGGAGTGCAAACTCGATGACAAAGCCATCGCCGGCCTGACCCAAGCGGTCGATACATGGATTCGCAAACATGTTTGAGTTCGCCTGGCCGTGGATCTTTGTGCTGGTGCCGCTGCCGTGGCTGATGCGTCTGGTGCTGCCAGTGGCCGACAGCGGCGAGCCCGCGCTGAAAGTCAGTTTCCTCGCCGACCTCGAAGGTCTCGCCCGCCGTCGCGCTCGGGCTAATCTGCCGGCGTGGCGTCAACAGGCGCCGTTCATGCTCTTGTGGCTGTTACTGCTGACCGCCGCCGCCCGCCCGCAATGGCTCGGCGAACCGCTGCCGATTGCTGCCAGTGGGCGTGATCTGCTGGTGGCGGTGGACGTGTCCGGTTCGATGGATTTCCCGGATATGCAGTGGCAGGACGAAGAAGTCAGTCGGCTGACGCTGGTGCAACATCTGCTCGGTGATTTCCTCGAAAGTCGCGATGGCGACCGTGTCGGCCTGATCCTGTTTGGCAGTCAGGCCTATCTGCAAGCGCCGCTGACCTTTGATCGCCACACCGTGCGCGTCTGGCTCGACGAAGCGCGCATCGGCATTGCCGGCAAGAACACCGCCATCGGTGATGCCATCGGTCTGGCATTGAAACGCCTGCGCCTGCGTCCGGCGCAAAGCCGTGTGCTGATTCTGGTCACTGATGGCGCCAACAACGGCGGCGAGATCGATCCGCTGACGGCGGCAAAACTCGCTGCGAGCGAAGGCGTAAAAATCTATCCAATCGGGATTGGCGCCAACCCTGAGGACAGCGGTTCGACCGGCCTGCTCGGCGTCAATCCGAGTCTGGATCTCGACGAGCCGGCGCTCAAAGCCATCGCCGAAGTCACCGGTGGCCAGTATTTCCGTGCCCACGACGGCAAAGAACTGCAAGCAATCAAAGATACCTTGGACCAACTCGAACCCGTGACCCAACAACCGACCCAGGCCCGCCCGGCACAAGCCTTGTATCACTGGCCTCTGGCGCTGGCGCTGTGGTTGAGCCTGTTGCTGGTCGCGCGTGAATTGTGGCCGGACAACCCGCTGCAACGCCTGTTCACCAAGGAGCTGTATCTGCAAAGTCCGCTGCCTGACTGGCGTGAGCGCCTTAAGCGCTTGCGTCTGCGGAGGCGCCGATGATCGCGCTCTGGCCGCACTGGTTCCGTCCGTGGTGGTTGCTGTTGCTACCGCTGCTGGGCTGGCTGATCTGGCAACTCTGGCATCGGCAGAAGCGCGCCGGGCGCTGGCAGATGATTTTGCCGCCGGCGTTTCATGCCACCCTGCTCAGCGGCGGCAATGGTCGCGACAGCAAACTGCCGTGGATCGCCCTCGGCGTGGCATGGCTGCTGACGGTTCTGGCGCTGCTCGGGCCGAGTTGGGAGCGCGTCGAACAGACCAGCCAGAAACCCGCCGATCCGTTGGTGGTGGTACTGGAACTGACCCCGGAAATGCTCGCCACTGACTCGCCACCGACGCGGCTGGAACAGGCGCGGCGCAAGCTCTTCGATCTGCTGCAGGCACGCAGCGATGCGCAGACCGCCATCGTCGTCTATGCCGGCAGCGCGCACACGCTGGTACCGCTGTCGGATGACCTGGCGACCAGTCGTAATTTGCTCGATGCCCTGAAACCGTCGTTGATGCCTGAAAGCGGCCATCGTGCCGATCTGGCGGTGAACAAAGCGCTGGCCCTGCTGAAACAGGGCGCGCTCGGTCAGGGACGGATTTTGTTGATCGGCTCGTCATTGAACGAAGAAGAACGCCAAGGCATTCGCCGCGCCCTCAGCGGACAATCTGCGCAGTTGTTGATGCTCGGCGTCGGCACCGCCGAAGGTGCGCCAATCGCTCAAGAGGACGGCAGTTTCCTCAAGGACGAACAGGGCGCGATTCGCGTGCCGCAACTCGACAGTCCGGGCCTGAGCGCTTTCCTCAACAGCGTCGGCGGCGAATACCACCCGGCCCGCCTCGACGAAGCGGATCTTGGCGCGCTCGGCCTGCTCAACGGTCCACGCAGCCTGCGCGACGACGGCCAGACCGTGCGCCTCGATACCTGGGCCGATCAAGGTTACTGGCTGCTGTTGCCGCTGTTGCTGCTCGCGGCGTGTGCCGGGCGTCGCGGCTGGTTGTTCTGCCTGCCGTTGCTGTTTTGCTTGCCACAGCCGAGCTACGCTTTTGACTTTGAGGATTTGTGGCTGCGCCCCGATCAACAGGGCCTGCACCTGCTCAAACAGAAGCGCCCGGCCGAGGCCGCGCAGCATTTTGACGATCACCAATGGCAAGGGGTGGCGTTGTACGAGGCCGGCGACTACAGTGGCGCCGCCCAGCGCTTCGCCGAAGGCAGCGATGCCCGCGCCCACTACAATCGTGGCAACGCCTTGGCGAAAAGCGGTGAGCTGGAAGCGGCAATCGACGCCTATGAGCAGGCACTGGAACAGCAACCGGATTTACGCCCGGCGCAGACCAACAAGTCGCTGGTGGAAAATCTGCTCAAGCAGAAAAACGCCCCCCCGCCCGCCGAGCCGGACACCAAGCCAAGCGAGCAGCAAAGTCTGCCGGGCGACGAACCAGCGCCCGCGACCACGCCGCCACCGGCGGTAAAAAGTGAAACCCAGAGCGAAGCGCAACCGAGCGAATCGGCCAGCGAACCGCCACCGACCACGCCGCCGCAGCCAGGCCCGAACGAAGTGCCGGGCAGCGATGAGGAAGAACAAACGGACACCGTGCCGACGCTGCGCCCGAGTGAAGACAACCTCGAAGGCGAGCAACGCCAGGCACTGGAACAATGGCTGGGCAAGATCCCGGATGATCCGGGCGAACTGCTGCGACGCAAATTCTGGTACGAACAGCAACAACATCAGGATCAGGAAAACACTCGATGACCCGCTTCACCGCTCTCTTGCTGCCCCTGCTGCTCTGCACGGCCACCGCCCAGGCGGCCGAGCTGACCGCCAGTGTGGATCGCAGTCGCCTGAACTCCGGCGAGACGGTCGAACTCACCCTCGAAACCAGCGACGTCACCCAGTTCGGCAAACCCGATTTGACCGCACTGGAAGCGTTGTTCGAAGTGCGCGGTACGCGGCAAGTCAACCAGCTCAACACCCTCAATGGCGACAACCCCGCGACCACGCGCTGGATCATCACCCTGCTGCCTAAAGAGAACGGCAGCGTGGTGATTCCACCGCTGCAACTGGGCGACGCGCAGAGCCAGCCGATCACCGTGCAAGTGGTCGAAAGCGACACCCGCGAGAACCAGAACAGCCTTGATCCGGTGTTCATCGAGGCCAGCCTCGATCAGTCCAGCGTGTATGTGCAGGCGCAGGCGATCCTGACGTTGCGCATCTACCATTCGGTGTCGCTGTACGACGACAGCAGCCTGACGCCGCTGCAAATCGCCGATGCGCGCATCGAACAGCTTGGCGACACGCGTACCTACGAAAAAGACCTCAACGGTGTGCGCCATGGCGTGATCGAAATGCGCTATGCGATCTACCCGCAGCACAGCGGTTTGCTGACCATCGCGCCGCAGACCTTCAGCGCCACACTGGTCGACACGCAGCCGTCTCAGGACGCCAATGCACAGGGGCCGAAACCGGGCAAACTGATGCGCGTCAGTTCTTCTGAAATCCCCCTGACCGTCAAACCCAAACCCCTGACCTATCCGGTCGACGCGCCATGGCTGCCCGCGCGCAGCCTGAGCCTCAGCGAAAGCTGGAACCCGGAACCGGAACACACTCAGGTCGGTGATTCCCTGACCCGCAGCCTGACGTTGAAAGTCGAAGGCCTGGCCGCCTCGCAATTGCCGGCGCTGCCCGCCACCGACGTCAACGGCCTGCGCCGCTACCCCGACCAACCGGTGCTGAGCAACCAGAGCACTGACCGGGGCATTGTCGGCACCCGCGAAGAACGCGAAGCCCTGGTGCCAAGTCGCAGCGGCGCCATCGAATTGCCGACGGTGGACGTGGTCTGGTGGAACACCTTCGAAGACCATCTGGAACACAGCAGCCTGCCCGCGCGCACGCTGCAAGTGGCCAACAACCCAAGCCTGCAGGTCGACACCCCGGCCGGCAATCTGCAACCGAGCGCCGTCGATAACGATGTGTTGTGGTGGTGGAAACTCAGCACGCTCGTCCTCGCCTGCACCACCCTGCTCGGCTTCGGCCTGTGGTGGCGTGCGCGTTGGCAACCGGCGGTGCATCGCGCCGCACAAACCGGCCCGAGCCCGCGCACATTGATGGATGATATCAAGCGTGCGAGTCAGGCCAATGACCCGCAGGCGACGCGGCAGGCACTGGATGCGTGGGCGCGGCAGCAGCCGGAAACGCTGGCGGACATGGCGGCGCGGTTTGTGCCGTTGTCGGATGCGCTGGATGGGTTGAATGGTGCGCTGTACAGCGAGACGGGGCAGCATTGGCAGGGTGAGGATTTGTGGCGGGCGATCCGGACTATTCCGGCGGCGGAACGGGTGCAGGATCCGGTGGGTGATAGCGGGTTGCCGCCGCTTTATCCGAAGTAAAAGAAAAAAATCGCAGCCTTCGGCAACTCCTACAGAGGGTATGTGTAGGCGCTGCCAAAGGCTGCGATCTTTCGATTTTGCTTTAGGGATAACAGGCAGAAGACAATCGGAATCAATAGTCGAATTTCGTTTTCACTTGTTCGCCTTCGCGATAGGAGAGAACAAATGCCTTCCAGGGCTCACCGCGAGCGACTGCATGCTCGTGTAATTTTTCTACAAGCGCATAGATTTTCGAATGATTGAAATCAGTTTCAGCGTCCCAGATTTCTGAGCCATTTTTTTCAACGGCGAGGTCTGCCTCCATATAGTTACCCCCCCATTCAACGCGGTATCGAAAGGCGTCATAACCGTGAACAATTCCGGCCTCAACCAGCTGAAAAATAGCTGTCACAAGTTCAAAATCTTCAGCAATCACTCTCTCACCTCCGGAAATTGATTGTTCCAATCATCCCCTCTTCTAAATGTGTGCGGAAAAACTCGACACAGTTGGCCTCGACATCCTGTCAACTTCAATCGCCCAATCCCAAGCAACTAGTTCAACCGCAGAACCGGCAGAACCGGGGCAGAACCGGGGACAGCCCACGTTTATTTAAACGTAGTCTTCCCCATTTACCGCAGAACGAACATGTTCCGCAAGTCCAATTAAATCCTTGTATGCCAGCGGAGCAAGTAAAGGTTCATGAATGGACAAATAGACCGCTGCCGTCATGTTTGCTTGCAGAGCACACTCACCCACCTCCCACATCCTTGACGGTGCAATCATCCAGTTAATCCCGGGTAGCCCTTCGCGTGACCGGCCAACAATCGACCATGATAAAGCCCCCTTGTAGCCTTCCACGGCGACCTTCAACTTGTCGATATCAACCTTGCTAATACACTCAAACCTGAAAGCGATGAAGGGTGGCAGCGCAGAATGATCCTCCCGCTGCATTTCATTCCCCACCCTTACTTTTGGAAAACGCTGTTGATACTTTTGCCACTCCAATACGCCAATTTCAGCAATAACAGTCAGGAGATGGCCTTCTTCATTCACAACTGTCATAAATTAAAGACCTTTGATCCCTCGAGACAGACCACGTTTATTTAAACGTGGTCTGTCCCATTATCCTCCGGTATGAAGGAGGAAACGCTTCGAGATGCTGCCACGAAGCGCAGGCAACGAAGCGTAAAACGGGGACAGACTACGTTTTCGGAGGGTAAAACGGGGACAGAATACGTTTTTGGAGCACTTTCTAAACGTGGTCTGTCCCATTATCCTCCGCAAGGTCTGTTTGGCGCCGATCTTGCCGGTGCGGTTGTTGATCGCGCCGATCGCATTGATATCGAGCAGACGGCCAGCGCTCATCAGGCCGGCAACGTTATCCAATGATGTGACGTTGAGAACCACGTCGGTCTGGCTGCTGAGTTCGCCGTTGCTGTTGATCAACTGGCCGATGTTGGCGGTGAGGCTGGCGTTGCTGTTGATCACACCCTGACTGTTCAGCACCTGAGCGGCGTTGAGGTTCAGGGTGGTGTTGCTCTGCACTTTGCCGGCGTTGCGATTGTCCAGCGTGCCGGCAGTGATCGCGGCGGTTTGCCCGCTGAGCGTACCGCTCTGGTTGTTCAGGGTTTGCGCGGTGTTGACCGTCAGGTTGCGGCTGGCGGTGAGCGTTTTGCCGGTGTTGTCGAGGTTTTGCGCGGTGAGGCTCAGATCACCGCTGGCATTGCGGCTGCCGTCGGCGTTGACGCCGGCATCGATGGCGCCGGCGTTGGTCAGTTGGCCGCCGGCGCTGAGGCTGATGCTGTCGCGAGCCGCGAGGGTCTGGCGGTTGGTCAGGTTGCCCTGGGTTTGCACGTTAACGCTGCTGCCGGCGTAAACCGGGCCGCGTGCATCAAGGCTGGCGGCCTTGACGTTGACCGCGCCGGTGGCCGAGGTTTCTGCGAGGCTCAACTGGCCGTTGGCGTCGAGCTGGATATCGCCACCGCTGGCAATCAGTTTGCCGTCGAGTTTCACCCCGACCCCGGCCTCGGTGCCGACCAGTTTGATCGCGCCGGCGTACATGCCGCCGAGCGCTGAAGAGTCGATGGCCAGTTGCGGTTTGCCGCTGCCGTCATCGGCTCGGGCCGTAGCATTGAGGGTTTGCGCGTTGACGTCGTTGCGACCGGCGACAATCGTCAGGTTCTGCGCCTGAATCTCGGCGTTGATCTTTGCGCTGCGGGTGATGATCTCGAAGCGGTCGACGTTGGTTGCATTAAGGCCCGCGCCCTCGATGGCCACCGTGCCCTGATCCACCTGAAAGCGATCCAGACGACCGTTGTCGAGCACTGGTTTGCCGGTGGTCAAGGTCACCCGTGGCGAGTTGATGAAACCGCAGCCATTACAGGTGATGCCATAAGGGTTGGCAACGATCACCCGCGCCGACTGCCCCGCCACTTCGGTGTAGCCGCGCAACTGGCTCGGATTGCCGCTGATGACTTCGTTGAGAATCGCCTGCGCCGAACCGCTGTTCTTCAGGTTCGGGTTGTCGATGATGTGCCCGCCCAGCTGCGTCAGATTATTCTGCGTCGAGCCGTTGTTGAGGATCAGCCCCTGCGCACCGACGTTGTAGTCGTGGAACTGGTTGTGCGACAGGCCGCTGGCATTGGGCGTGGCGATATTGATGATCGGCACGCCGTTGCCGGCGCGATCCAGCGAGGTGTTGGGGTTGGCCACGACAATGCCGTCGGCCTGCGCCCACATCGGTTGCCAGAACATCACGTTCGCCAACAGGAACGCCAGGCCGCGCTTGGGCATGCCGAGGAATGACTCGCGGGATTTCATGGCAGCAGCAGGCTGACGAGCGAGAAAGGCGTACTGGCGAACGTCCATGTTGAAGATCTCTTTACAACGGCAGTAATAGTTGGATTGACGGCAGGCGCACTACTTGCTGATGGCGCCCACACGGGTGCGATCAGAGCAAATGACGGGTATAGAGAGATGACGTAATGACGATGTCGATCTCGGAGCAGGCCGTGAAACGGCCCATTGCACCCAGTAATAGCGCATTGATATCAAAATAGAGGCGCGATATTAGATGGCCACTATTTTGGCGTCAATTTCTGAATCACTTGAGCTGTCGCTCCCGATGAGCGGTATGTGTCAAACCGCGCCCTGCTGAATAGGCGTTGGCCTGCACAACAAGCCCTCGCGCCGCAATAATCTGTAAACTCTCCCCTCTTTCGCCGCCCATCATTTCCCCGCGGCCATCACCTCTTTAAATGTTGCGGAGTCCACCTTGCGTCTGTTCCACACCTCCGACTGGCACCTTGGGCAAAACCTGCACGGCCAGGAGCGCGATTTCGAGCATGCGTGCTTCCTCGAATGGCTGCTGCGCCAACTGCAACTGGCGCAGCCGGATGTGCTGCTGATCGCCGGGGACATCTTTGACACGGTCAATCCGCCGGTCAAAGCTCAGGAACGCCTCTACGACTTCATCGTCAGCGCCCACGAACAGCAGCCGTTGCTGACCATCGTGATGATCGCCGGCAACCACGACTCCGGTTCGCGGATTGAATTGCCCGCGCCGTTGATGCGCCGTTTGCGCACCCACGCGCTGGGTCGGGTGCTGTGGCTGGATGACGGGCAACTGGACGCCGACCGCTTGCTGTTGCCACTGCCAAATGCCCAAGGCGAAATCGCCGCGTGGTGCCTGGCGCTGCCGTTCCTGCGTCCGGCAGAGGTGACGGGCGCGCATCTGGGCGACAACTATCTGCGCGGCATCGGTCAGGTGCACGAATGGCTGATCGAAGCGGCCAACGCCAAGCGCCAACCCGGTCAGGCGCTGATCGCCATCAGCCACGCGCACATGGCTGGCGGTTCGGTGTCGGAAGATTCCGAGCGCAGCCTGATCATCGGTAACGCTGAAGCCCTGCCCGCCAGCCTGTTCGGGCCGAGCATCAGTTATGTCGCCCTCGGCCATTTGCACAAGCCGCAGAAGGTTAATGGTGAAGAGCGGATTCGCTACAGCGGCTCGCCGATCCCGTTGTCGTTCTCGGAGATCAGCTATCAGCACCAGATTCTCGACGTCACCCTCGACGGCGAAACGCTGGTCAGCGTCGAGCCGAAACTGATCCCGCGTTCGGTCAATCTGCAGCGCATCGGCCCGGCACCGCTGGCCGAGATTCTTCTACAACTGGCGGACCTGCCGAACATCGATCTGCTCGCCGAAACCCAGCGGCAACCGTGGCTGGAAGTGCGCGTAACCCTCGACGAGCCACAGCCGGATCTGCGCCATCAAGTCGAAAGCGCCCTGCAAGGCAAAGCCGTGCGCCTGGTGCGTATCGCCGCTGAATACGCCGGTAATCGTGGTGCTGACGGCGTCGAAGACGGCACAGCGCTGATCGAACTCGACCAGCTCACTCCGCAGGAACTGTTCAGCCGCGCTTGGCTCGACAACTATGGCAGTGAGGTCGACGAGCAAACGCTGAAGGACTTCGCCGAACTGCTGCAAGACGTACAACTGGAGGGCGAGCAGCCATGAAGATTCTCGCCATTCGCTTGAAGAACCTGGCCTCGCTGGCCGGGCCTTTCGAAATCGATTTCACTGCTGAACCGCTGGCCAGTGCCGGTTTGTTTGCGATTACCGGCCCGACCGGCGCGGGTAAAAGTACTTTGCTCGACGCCTTGTGCCTGGCGTTGTTTGGCGCGGTGCCGCGTCTGAACAACACTGGCCGTGACGCCAAAGTCCCGGATGCAGACGGCGAAATTGCCACCGGCGACCCGCGCACCTTGCTGCGTCGCGGCACCGGCGAAGGTTATGCCGAAGTGGATTTCGTCGGTGTCGATGGCCGTCGTTATCGGGCACGTTGGGAAGCTAACCGTGCGCGCGAGAAGGCCGGCGGCAAGTTGCAGGCCAGCCGGCAGAGCCTGCGCGACATCGATCAGGATCAACTGCTCGCCAGCCAGAAAGGTGAATACAAAACTCAGCTGGAAGCTGCGCTCGGCCTGAACTTCGAACAGTTCACCCGCGCCGTGCTGCTGGCCCAGAGCGAGTTCAGTGCGTTCCTCAAGGCCGACGACAACGACCGCAGCGAACTGTTGGAAAAACTCACTGACACCGCGCTGTACACCCGTCTCGGCCGCCGCGCCTTCGACAAGACTAAAGAAGCCCGCGAAGCGCATAAGCTGTTGCAGGATCAGGCGACCGGCGTGACCCCGTTGGCGCCCGAAGCGCGGGCCGAGTTGGATGAGCGCTTCAATGCCGCGCAACAGCAAATGAAGTTGCAGCAGGCACAGCTCAAGCAGCTTGAGCAACAGCACGGCTGGCTCAAGGATTTACGTGTGTTGCAGGACGCGCAGCAAGCGGCCGCCGAGCAACTGCACAGCGCGCAACAGCATTCGGAAAGTCTGGCCGGCGAGCGGGTGAAACTGACGCGACTGGAGCAGCTCGGCACGCAGCGGCATCAGTTCGCGCGCAAAAGCGAACTCGATGCCCTGCTGACGCCACTGGCCGCGCAAATCGCCGCGCACACCCGGCAAAATGCCGAACTGACTGAGCGCCAGACGCAACTGGAGCAAACTCTGGAAGCGGCGAAAGTTGCCCTGAGCGAAGCGCAGCAACGGCAAAGTGAAAACGCGCCGCTATTGCGTCAGGCCTTCGAAGAGCAAAGCACCCTCGCCCGTCTGGCCAAGGATGTCGCGCAAAGTACCGAAGCCAGGCTCAATGCGCAGCAGGCTTGCACCGAAGGCCAGAACGCCATTCAAGCCTTGCTGGATAAACAGACCCAAGTCGCCGAACGCCTGCAACGCATCGCCGCTGAGCTGGAGCAAAGTACCCATCTGGCACCGCTGAGTGATGCGTGGAATGCCTACCGCGATCGCCTGCAACAGTTGATGTTGATCGGCAATCGCCTGAACAAGGGTCAGGCGGAACTGGCGAGCCTCGAAGAAAACGCCACGCGCAGCGCCGCAGAGCTGACCACGCAAAAGCAGCAACTGGAAGTACTGTTCAAAGAGGCCGGCGCCGAACCCGACGCCGTCGCTGAGCAGATCGGCATCCTCGGCACGCTGCTGCAGGACAACCGTAAACAACTGCGCGCCTTCGAAGACCTGTCGCGCCTGTGGTCCACGCAACAGGATCTGGACAAACGCAGCGCCGAGTTGCAACAGCGCCAGCTCAGCGCCCAGCAGGAACGCGAACGCCTGACTCAGGACGGCGTGAAAACCAAAGCCGAGCTGACCATCGCCGAGCAAACCCTCAACGTCACTCGCGAGCTGCTTGAACGCCAGCGTCTGGCGCGCAGTGCCAGTGTCGAAGAATTGCGCGCGCAGTTGCAGGACGATCAGCCGTGCCCGGTCTGCGGCAGCAACGAGCATCCCTATCATCAGCCCGAAGCGCTGCTGCAAAGCCTTGGTCGTCATGATGAAAGCGAGCAGGCCAACGCCCAGAAAGTCGTCGATCAGCTCAAGGAAAAACTCACTGAACTGCGCGCCGAAGTCGTTGGCGTCATTGCTCAGCAGAAAGAACTGCTGCAACAGCAAGAACAACTGGCCGCCCAGCAGCAAGCGTTGGCGCCGAGCCTCGACGCGCATCCGCTGTCCGCGCAGTTGTTCAATCAGGATGCCGACAAGCGCGATGCCTGGCTCGCCCGGCAAAGCGAGCAACTGAACCAGAGCATCACTCAGGACGAACAACGCCAGAACGCCCTGCTCACCCTGCAACAGGATGCCGCGCGGCTGACCCAGCAATTGCGTCAGGCCGAAACCGCGCATCAGCAAGCGGCGCAGCACCTGAGCAATCAGCAGCGCGAGTTGAGCAGCGATCGTCAGCGCCTCGACGAAGAACTGGCCGCGTTCGGCAATCTGCTGCCGACCGACACCCTTGAAGCCCTGCGAAAGGAGCCGGCGGCAACGTTCCTGCAGCTTGACCGGCAGATCGCCGAACGTCTCGCGCAGGTCGAACAGCACAAGGAAGAACAGGCCGAGCAACAACAGCGGCAACAGACGCTGGAGAAAGAACAGGACCGCCAACAGACCCGTGCACAGCAGTTGCTCAGCGCCGATCAGCAATTCACGTCGCTGACCGAGCAGCAGCTCACCTGCCAGCAGAAACTCGCGCAATTGCTTGGCGAGCACAGCAGCGCCGAGCACTGGCAGCAGCAGCTTGAGCAAGCGGTTGAGCAGGCGCGCAATGCCGAAACCGGCACCGCGCAGGAACTGCAAAGCGTGCGCACGCAACTCGTGCAGAACGCTGCCGAGCTTAAGGCGCAGCAGGAACGTTTGCAGGCACTGGAAGACGAAGCGCTGGATCTGGCCGGCAAGATTGCCGACTGGCGCGCCCGCCATCCGGAGCTGGATGACGGTGGCCTCGAAGACCTGTTGCGAGTTGACGACGCGCAAGTCGCCGAGCTGCGTCAGCGTCTGCAACACAATGAAAAAGCCATCGAACAAGCCAAGGTGTTGTTGCAGGAGCGTGACCAGCGTCTGCTCGATCATCAGGCGCAGCACAACGGCAACCTTGATGCCGAACAGCTCGCCAGCGCCCTCACCGACCTGCAGAACCAGTTCACCGTCAGCGAACAGCAATGCGCCGAAATGCGTGCCGAACAGGTCGAAGACCAGCGCCGGCAAAACGCCAATCAGGCGCTGGCGCAGCAGATCGCCTCGGCCTATGCCGAATATCAGCGCTGGGCGCGATTGAGTGCCTTGATCGGTTCTGCGACCGGCGACACCTTCCGCAAGATCGCCCAGGCCTACAACCTCGACCTGCTGGTGCATCACGCCAACGTGCAACTGCGGCAACTGGTCAAACGCTATCGCTTGAAACGCGGCGGCAGCATGCTCGGCCTGCTGGTGATGGACACGGAAATGGGCGATGAGCTGCGTTCGGTGCATTCGTTGTCTGGCGGCGAGACGTTCCTGGTGTCGCTGGCGCTGGCGTTGGGCCTGGCATCGATGGCGTCGAGCACGCTGAAAATCGAATCGCTGTTTATCGATGAAGGCTTTGGCAGCCTCGATCCGGAATCGCTGCAGCTGGCGATGGATGCGCTCGATGGCTTGCAGGCGCAGGGTCGCAAGGTTGCGGTCATTTCCCACGTACAGGAAATGCACGAGCGGATCCCGGTGCAGATTCAGGTACAGCGTCAGGGCAATGGTTTGAGCACCCTGGAGGTGAAATGAACACGCTGTATTCCTTCCGCCGCTGCCCGTACGCGATGCGGGCGCGGATGGCGCTGCGTTATTCGAACGTGCCGGTGGAGATCGTTGAGGTCAGTCTCAAGGCCAAGCCGGCCGCGATGCTGGCGATCTCGCCCAAGGGCACGGTGCCGGTGCTGGATGCCGGTGGGCAGGTGATTGACGAGAGTCTGGAGATCATGCGCTGGGCGTTGGCGCAGAATGATCCGCAGGATTGGTTGCTTGATGGCGACTCGCGGATTGCTGAATTGATCGAAGCGAATGATCAAGGGTTCAAAGTGCATTTGAATCGCTACAAGTACGCCGAACGTTACCCGGAGCAACCGATGGAGATTTATCGGGCTGAGGGGGCGCTGTACTTGCAGAGGCTGGAGGAGCTGCTTGAAGGTCGCGAATATTTGCTGGGCGATCATCCCAGCCTGGCGGATATCGCCCTGCTGCCCTTCGTGCGGCAGTTTGCCCATGTTGATCGTGAGTGGTTTGCGCAGACGCCTTATGTTCGCTTACAGGTCTGGTTGCTGCGCTTCCTCGAATCCGAGCTCTTCACTTCGATCATGAAGAAATAACCCTTACCTTCCTGCTTTGATCGTTCCCCACGCTCTGCGTGGGAATGCCTCAAGGGACGCTCTGCGTTCCAATCGGACGCGGAGCGTCCGGGGCTGCATTCCCACGCGGAGCGTGGGAACGATCAATCGTGTTGTCTATGCCAGCGCGTTGCACATGCCGAGTGCCATGCAATCTATCTCGAACGGCCCGAGAAAATCAGCCGAGACTTTTACCGGTGGATTGCCGGCCATCAGCCCCAGGGTATTCGCCCGTTCGATGTTGTGCGCGATGGTGTGATTGGCCTCTATGGCGCGGGCCAATGCACCCACCGAGCCTTGGCCGATTCCCAGTAATGAAGCGCCGTTGGTGAAGAACGCTAAACCGGCGACAACCCAAAGTCTGTAGCCTTTCATGCTCCGCCAACTCCTGCGAGTTCAGCCCGGTCGACCATCACGCTTTGCGAGCGAACTTCGAACTGTACGCCGGGGTGGGCGACTTGAATCGGCGCTTCGAAACTGTGTTCCATCTGCGAGGCGATGCTCACGACCAACACCACGGCCAGATAAAGACCGATGGCCAGGTAAGCGCCGCGTTTGGCTGAATGAAGGATTGCGCTGGCCATGGTGTTCTCCCGTGGGCATGTTTCGATGTCCACAGAATCGATCAAAAAAGCCGTGGCAACCACTCAGGGTTTTCCATAGTAAACATCAGCTTCGTTGATTATTTAGCCAGTCTATTTGCAGGTTTGAAAAAACCTATCAGGTCGCGAAAAACACGCGCACACGTGTAGGAGCTGCCGAAGGCTGCGATCTTTTGATTTTGCTTTTTCCGATCGTTCCCACGCTCTGCGTGAGCATGCAGCCCGTGACGCTCCGCGTCACTGGACGCAGAGCGTCCCTAGAGGCATTCCCACGCAGAGCGTGGGAACGATCAAACAAGATCAAAAGATCGCAGCCTTCGGCAGCTCCTACAGGGAGTTGTTCGAAGCGGGCATTTCAGTGTTGGGCTTTGTGATCCAGGGCGGCGTAGAAGTTGGCGCTCTGTTGCAGGTATTTCTGGGTGTAGCTCTGGGTGTGGGATTTTTTGCTGTTGATTTCAACGTTGGCACTGGCTGGCAGCACAACGGTGGCGGAGATGGCGGAAGCGGCAATCACGGAGAAGAGATTGAAGTTCATGGCGGTAACCCTCGTGTTCGGTTGGCTTGCTTGCCCGGTTGGGCTGTGAAGCAAACTTAACGCTCAAGGGTTGATCGCTTGAAATGCTTTGTAGCATTACCGGATATCAGCGCGATTAATACAAAGAGACAGGCCCCTTAAACCGGGGCCTGTGGCTTATTGTCGCACGATAAACTTGAGGTCGCTGGGCGCGTCCATCGGCAGTTTCTGCACGGTTTTGCCGAGCAGACCGGTCTTGCCATCGCGCTCGACGACGACAATTTCGTTGCTCTTCTGGTTGGCAATCAGCAGGAATTTGCCACTTGGATCGAGGCTGAACTCGCGCGGGTGATCACCTTCCACCGAGCGCTTTTGCAGTTCTTTGAGCTGGCCACTCGCCGGATCGATCGCGAACACCACCAGCTGATTAGCGGTGCCACGGTTGCTGACGTAGAGGAACTTGCCATCCGCCGAAGCGTGCAGCGCCGCCGCAGCCTTGTCCGAAGTCGGCTGGCCGGCGGCCAGATCGACCAGTTGCGTCTGGGTCAGCACGCCGTCGTGGTAGTCGAACACCGCGACCTGCGCGCTCATTTCCATGGTCAGCCAAGCGTGTTTACCGTCAGCACTGAACAGCAAATGACGCGGGCCGCTGCCGGCAGGCAACGCCACGGATGCAGCTTTCGCTGGGGTCAGCGGCAGCTCCGGGTTGGCTTTCGGATCGAATTGATAAATGAAAACCTTGTCCGCGCCCAGATCATTGGAGAACACGTAGCGGCCGTCCGGCGAAGAGACCGTCGAATGGACGTGGTTGGAGGCCTGGCGCTCCGGGTTGACCCGGCTCGCCGGGTGCGCGCTCATCTGCACCACCGGTTTGAGTTTGCCGTCAGCACCCACCGGCAGTACCGCCAGCGTTCCACCCGGGTCTTCCACCACCGAGTAGTTGCTGACGAACAGATGGCTGGCATCGCCACTGAGGCTCGAATGAGTCGGCTCGTTGCCCAGGCTCTGCACCTGATTGATCAGGCTCAGGGCGTAAGTCTTCGCGTCGATCGAATAGCTGCTGACACGCCCGACCGGATCTTTCTGGCCGGGGCCGTTTTCATTAACCACGAACAAGCGATGCTGGTCTTTGGACAGGGTCAGCCACGACGGATTTTCGCTCTTGACCACTTGCAGCGGTTTGGCGTCGATCTGGCCGGTGGCGCTGTCGAAGTTCATGCGATAGATGCCCTGGCTGGTGCCAGCGGTGTAGGAGCCAACCAGCAACTGGAAGCTTTCGGCGTACGCCGTGGACAGGCCCATGGCGCCGACGCTGCCGGCCATCAGCAGCGGCCAGAATTTACGCATTTTCATCAGATTCTTCCTCATCGTCGCTGCTGCTGATTACGTCACCGTGGCAGACCAGGCGGTGTTCGCCGATCGCTTTGGTTTCATTGAAATAACCGACGATCAGCCAGCTTTGCAGGGAGTCATCAAATGTTGCTGCTGCAACCTGAGCCGGAGTGAATTCCCAATGCTTGGCCGCTCGGCCATCGATGCATTCGATGTGCAGGTTATCGTCTTCATCGAGGGCGAATTCGAAGGCATGCAGGCCGTCGATTTCGACCATACCGCAGTGTTCGAGGGCGTTGAGAAGGGTTTGGGCAGTCATGGCAAACAGTCTTTCTAGGGGGGAAAGGGCCAATGATAGCTCATGGCGCTCGACTCCCCGAGTAGGAGCTGCCGAAGGCTGCGATCTTTTGATTTTGTTTTTTAAGATCAAGATCAAAAGATCGCAGCCTTCGGCAGCTCCTACAGGGGCAGCGTGTCAGAGGGCGTCGCGTGAGGGCTTGCCGTCGACGAGGCGCTGGATGCGCAGCGGGTTGGCGTTCTTCAGCGGCTCGGGCAGCAAGCTGTCCGGGTAATTCTGGAAGCACACCGGACGCAAGAAACGGTCGATGGCCAGCGTGCCCACCGACGTGCCACGAGCATCAGACGTCGCCGGATACGGCCCGCCATGCACCATCGAATCACACACCTCGACACCGGTCGGATAACCGTTAAGCAGGATCCGCCCGACCTTCTGTTCCAGCAACGGCGTCAGCTCAGGGAAACGTTCAAAGTCCGCCTGCTCGCCAATGATCGTCGCGGTCAGTTGCCCATGCAGGCCGTGCAATGCGGCACTCAGTTGCGCCTTGTCCGCCACTTCGACAATCACCGTGGTCGGGCCGAACACTTCTTCCTGCAGCACTTCATCGCCATCGATCAACAGGCTCGCATCGGCCTTGAACAATTGCGGCTGAGCCTGATTACCCTGCTGCGGATTGCCGGCCAGATGCTCAATGGCGGGATGCGCCAACAGTTTCTGCAAGCCATTACCGTAGCTGCCGAGGGTGCCGGCGTTGAGCATGGTTTGCGCCGGTTGATCACCGATCAAACCCGCAACCTGCTGCACGAACGCGCTGAACTCTGGCGAGCGGATGCCGATGACCAGGCCCGGATTGGTGCAGAACTGACCGCAGCCCTGCACCACTGAAGCAGTCAAGTCGCGGGCAACCGTTTCCGAACGCTCGGCAAGGGCCTGCGGCAGGACGATCACCGGGTTGATGCTCGACATCTCGGCAAACACCGGGATCGGTTGCGGGCGTGCAGCGGCCATGTCGCACAGCGCACGTCCGCCTCTGAGCGAACCGGTGAAACCGACTGCCTGAATCGCTGGGTGCTTGACCAGCCATTCACCGACGCCACCGCCGTAGATCATGTTGAACACACCGGCAGGCATCGCGGTTTTTTCCGCTGCACGAATCACCGCGTCAGCGACCAGCTCAGCCGTGGCCATGTGACCGCTGTGGGCCTTGAACACCACCGGGCAACCGGCGGCCAGCGCCGCAGCGGTGTCGCCGCCCGCCGTGGAAAACGCCAGTGGAAAGTTGCTTGCGCCGAACACCGCAACAGGACCGAGGCCGATGCGGTATTGGCGCAGATCAGGACGTGGCAATGGCTGGCGATCCGGCAACGGCAGATCAATCCGCGCACCGTAGAAATCACCCCGACGCAGAACCTTGGCGAACAGACGCATCTGCCCGCTGGTGCGTCCGCGCTCGCCCTGAATGCGTCCGGCGGGCAACGCCGTTTCGCGGCAGACCACGGCGACGAAATCATCACCGAGGGCATCCAGTTCATCAGCAATTGCGTCGAGAAACTGCGCGCGGCGTTCGGCGCTGAGGCTGCGATAAGCCGGGTACGCGACAGCGGCAGCTTTGGCCGCTGCGTCGACTTCCTCAACCGTGGCCTGAATGAAATCGTGCGGCAACTGCTCGCCCGTCGTGGCATCGACGGAGTGCAGTTTGACGTCGCCAGCGGCGCTGCGCTGACCACCAATGTAGTTGTGACCGAGAATCTGAGTCATGGGATCTCCTTAAAGGGTGCCGATGCTGTCCGGTTCAAATGCCGCCGGAACCGGGACGATGCCGTTGACCAGCGGGGCGCCGAATTCGGCCTGGCTGATTTCGAAGACGTCGCCCGGCTGGGTGCGGATGCCATCGGCGAACGACAGGGTCGCGGTGCCGAAGAAGTGAATGTGCACATCCCCCGGACGCAGGAACTGGCTGTACTTGAAATGGTGGTATTCGAGGTTGGCGAGGCTGTGGCACATGTTCGCCTCGCCGCTGAGAAACTCGTTCTGCCAGAGCACTTCGCCGTCACGCAGGATGCGACTGGTGCCTGCCAGATGTTGAGGCAGTTCACCGGTGCGAAGTTCCGGGCCGTAACTGCAACTGCGCAATTTCGAGTGCGCGAGGTACAGGTAATTCTTGCGCTCCATGATGTGATCGGAGAACTCGTTGCCCACCGCAAAGCCCAGGCGATAAGGCTTGCCGTCGTTGCCAATGAGGTAGAGGCCGGCCATCTCTGGTTCTTCGCCAGCGTCTTCAGCAAACGGCGGCACCGGGAACGGCTGACCCGGGCGAACGACAATACTGCCGTCGCCTTTGTAGAACCATTCTGGTTGCACACCGGCCTGCCCCGCCGCCGGTTTGCCGCCCTCCACACCCCATTTGAAGATGCGCATGGTGTCGGTCATCGCCGCTTCGTCGCCGGCCTGCTGGTGCATCTTGTCGCGGGCCGAGGCGCTACCCAGGTGAGTCAGGCCAGTACCGCTGACCAGCATGTGCGCCGGGTCCGGGTGATCGAGGGGCGGCAGGATGCGCAGTTGCGCGAGCAGTTCGGCGTAGTCGTGGCTGATGCCGAGGCCGAGGATCTGCACTTGCTGTTCCAGCGTGTTGCCGGCTTCGATGGCGGCGAGCGCCAGATCGCGCACGCTGCGCGCGTCTAGCACTTCGCGCACCAGATCGTTGTCGACCACGCCGACGCGGCGTTCGCGGTTGCTTAATTCGAATTGAACCAGATGCATATGTCCTCTCCTTTACACAAAACTTCGAAACACTGCAAAACCCTGTGGCAGCTGGCTTGCCAGCGATGACGGCGGCACATTCAGCATTAATGTGTCTGACAGATTGCTATCGCTGGCAAGTCGAGTCGTCGCACCGCAGCTCCCACAGGTTCGGTGGTGATGGGTCGATGGGGTTCAGGTTCGGGTAGCGCCACGGGCGCTGGCGGCAAATTGGTCAACCGGCAGGACGTGTTTGCGTTCCAGCACGCGGTAGACAACGCCAGTCAGGATCAAGCCGAACACCATCACGCCCGACAGGAAATACAGGCCGGACGCGAGATTCCCGGTGTACTCCTTCAACGCCCCGATCACGAACGGCCCGATGTATCCGCCCAGGTTCCCTACCGAGTTGATCAACGCGATCCCCGCCGCCGCACTCGCACCGGCAAAGAAGCGCCCAGGCAAGGTCCAGAACACCGCTGTGCAGGAAAACAGCGCAAACGCCACCAGACACAACGCCGCCAATTGCGCCACGGGCAGCGACAGCCACGCACTCAGGAACAAGCCAATCGCGCCCAGCACATAAAGTACAGCCAGATGCCCGTAACGATCATTCAAACGATCGGAACTGCGCGGGATGATGAGCAAGCCGATGATCCCGAAGATATACGGCACCGACGACACAAAACCGGTGACCAGATCACTGCCGCCGAACTGTTTGATCAGCGTCGGTAACCATAGACCGAGGCCATAAATGCTCAACGTCACCGGCAGATAAAACAGCGCCAGCAGCAACACACGTTTGTCTTTCAGCGCATGCAGCGGGTTGCCGTGGCGGGTCTGGCCGTACTCCTGCAGATCCTTTTTCAGCTCACCGGTCAGCCAGTCTTTCTCGGCTTGATCCATCCATTTCACTTGTTGCGGACCGTCAGGCAACCAGCGCAGCACTGGCCAGGTCAGGAGGATCGCCGGGGTGCCGATGACGATGAACAGCCACTGCCAGCCGTGCAGGCCAAGGACGCCGTCCATGCCGAGCAAACCGCCGGACACCGGGCCGGTGATCATCATCGCGATCGGCTGGGAGAGGATGAACAGGCCAAGGATCTTGCCGCGATGGCGCACCGGGAACCATTGGGTGATGTAGTAGAGAACGCCGGGGAAGAACCCCGCCTCGGCCGCGCCGAGCAGAAAGCGCATCACGTAGAAACTGTGCGGGCCCTGAACGAAGGCCATGCCGATGGTGATCGCGCCCCAGGTGATCATGATCCGCGCAAACCAGCGCCGTGCGCCGAAGCGTTCGAGCATCAGGTTGCTGGGGATTTCGAGAAGGAAGTAGCCAATGAAGAACAGCCCGGCACCGAGGCCGTAGGCGGCGTCGCCGATGCCGATGTCAGCGCCCATGTGCAGCTTGGCGAAGCCGACGGCGGAGCGATCCACATAGGCGATCAGGTACAGCAGGATCAGGAAGGGAATCAGTTTCAGCGTAATGCGCCGGATTAGCCGCAGTTCCTGGCTCATGAGATCGGTCTCCGATTGTTGTTTTTATAGAACCTCGGGGGACGCCTCTCACGGAAAAACCGTCAGGGCCATCCCTCCGTCGAAAACGACTATATAGTAATACTAATTCACCAACAACACTTCCAAACCTAGGATTTTGCGCTTAGATTAGGCCGTAGCTGGAACACTATAGTCATACAATAAGAGAATCGATCATGTCTGATAAGAAACCCACCCTGCGCTCCGCCCAATGGTTTGGCACGGCCGACAAGAACGGCTTCATGTACCGCAGCTGGATGAAGAATCAGGGCATCGCCGACCACCAGTTCCATGGCAAGCCGATCATCGGCATCTGCAACACCTGGTCGGAACTGACCCCGTGCAACGCGCACTTCCGCCAGATCGCGGAGCACGTCAAACGCGGGGTGATCGAGGCCGGTGGTTTTCCAGTGGAATTCCCGGTGTTCTCCAACGGCGAATCGAACCTGCGCCCGACCGCCATGCTCACTCGCAACCTGGCGAGCATGGACGTTGAAGAGGCCATTCGCGGCAACCCGATCGACGGCGTGGTGCTGCTGACCGGTTGCGACAAAACCACTCCAGCGCTGCTGATGGGCGCGGCGAGTTGCGATGTGCCGGCGATTGTTGTGACTGGCGGGCCGATGCTCAACGGCAAGCACAAGGGCAAGGACATCGGCTCGGGCACCGTGGTCTGGCAGCTCAGCGAGCAGGTCAAGGCCGGCACCATCACGATTGACGATTTCCTTGCGGCCGAGGGTGGCATGTCGCGTTCGGCAGGCACTTGCAACACCATGGGCACGGCGTCGACCATGGCCTGCATGGCTGAAGCACTGGGCACTTCCCTGCCGCACAACGCGGCGATCCCGGCGGTGGATGCGCGACGTTATGTGTTGGCGCACATGTCCGGTATGCGTGCAGTGGAGATGGTTCGCGAAGATTTGAAACTGTCGAAGATCCTCACCAAGGAAGCCTTCGAAAACGCCATCCGGGTCAACGCCGCCATCGGTGGTTCGACCAACGCGGTGATTCACTTGAAAGCTATCGCTGGACGCATCGGCGTTGAACTGGATCTGGACGACTGGACCCGTATCGGTCGTGGCATGCCGACCATCGTTGATCTGCAGCCGTCGGGGCGTTTCCTGATGGAAGAGTTCTATTACGCCGGTGGTTTGCCGGCAGTGCTGCGGCGTCTCGGTGAAGCCAATCTGATCCCTAACCCGAATGCACTGACGGTCAATGGCAAGTCGATTGGCGAGAACACCAAGGACGCGCCGATCTATGGCGAGGACGAAGTGATCCGCACCCTAGACAATCCGATCCGTGCTGACGGCGGCATTTGCGTATTGCGCGGCAATCTGGCGCCACTGGGTGCCGTGCTCAAGCCGTCCGCCGCGACCCCGGAATTGATGCAGCATCGCGGCCGCGCGGTAGTGTTCGAGAACTTCGACATGTACAAGGCGCGGATCAACGATCCGGAACTGGATGTCGATAAAGATTCGATTCTGGTGATGAAGAACTGCGGGCCGAAGGGTTATCCGGGCATGGCCGAAGTCGGCAACATGGGCTTGCCGGCCAAGTTGTTGGCACAGGGTGTGACCGACATGGTGCGCATTTCTGATGCGCGGATGAGCGGCACGGCGTACGGCACGGTGGTTTTGCACGTGGCGCCGGAAGCGGCGGCCGGCGGGCCTTTGGCGACGGTGCAGGAAGGCGACTGGATCGAGCTGGATTGCGCCACCGGGCGGCTGCACCTGGATATTCCGGATGCCGAACTGGCGGCACGCATGGCGGATCTGCAGCCGCCGCAGCAGTTGTTGGTGGGCGGGTATCGTCAGTTGTACATCGACCATGTGCTGCAGGCGGATCAGGGCTGTGACTTCGACTTCCTGGTAGGCTGCCGCGGCGCTGAAGTCCCGCGCCACTCTCACTGACCTTCTCCACCGATCGTTCCCATGCTCCGCGTGGGAATGCCTCAAGGGACGCTCCGCGTTCCAGCTCTGAAATGGGACGCAGAGCGTCCCGGGCAGCATTCCCACGCAGAGCGTGGGAACGATCATTACCCGCCTCAAGATTGTCTGGTGCCTGCTATGATGCGCGGCATCTCCATCGCTCAGGATCGCGCCACTCCCCATGGATTACCGCAAACCTTCCGACCGCAAAAGCATGCATTCGCGCATCGTCCAGGAACTGGGCATGCAGATCGTCTCCGGACGCTTCTTGCCCGACGACAAACTGCCCGCCGAAGCCCTGCTCTGCGAGGAGTACGCGGTCAGCCGGCCGGTGTTACGCGAAGCCACGCGGGTGCTGGTGGCCAAGGGGCTGGTGTATTCCAAGCCTCGGGTTGGCACGGTGGTCAAGGCCCGGCGCGAATGGCACATGCTCGACCCGGACGTGCTGCACTGGCTGATGCAAAGCAGCCCGCAGAATGAATTCTTCAATGTGCTAACCAGTGTGCGCAGCATCATCGAACCGGCGGCTGCCGCCCTCGCTGCTCAACATGCGACCGAGGCTGATATTGCCGCGATTGGCGAGGCGTATCAGCGCATGGAAGCGGCGCCGACGCCGGAAGCGTTGTTGCAGCCGGATCTGGATTTCCATAGCCGGATTGCCGATGCGACACACAACGACTTGTTGGCGAATCTGTGCAATATGTTGTCGGTGGCGATTGCCGAGGCGTTGAAGCATTCGAATCAGCGGCCGAATCTGCATGAATTGGCGTTGCCACGGCATAAGGCGATTTTGACGGCGATCGAGAATCGTGATGCGCTGGGGGCTCGGCATGCGACGTTGGTGCAGCTGGATGATGCGCGTAGTGCTTTGAGTGTCGTGCTTGGCGCTGAACTCACTTAAGGCTTGAGACTGCTTGCCCTCACCCTAGCCCTCCCGAAACGTCGGACCGCCCAGAGGTAGAGGGGACCGACCGGGGGATATTCGAGATTTACGCCGACTTGAACGATTTGTAGTGAATCCATAACCGACTGGCATCTCAAGTCGAATGATTTGCTTTAAATCCATAATCAACTCGGTATCTCAGGTCGAATGATTTGCGTTAAATCCATAATCAACTCGGTGTTTCAGGTCGATGTATCAAGCCGCACACCTCGGTCAGTCCCCTCTCCCTCCGGGAGAGGGTTAGGGTGAGGGGGCTCTTGATCTTAAAACACAAAAAAGCCGCAACCCTAAGGTTGCGGCTTTGTCGTTTCAGCCTTTCAGATCAATGCGCAAACAGCGAATTGCCCTTCTGCCCCGCCAGCTTCTCCGGCTTGATCAGGAACTTCGCCAGTGCCGGCAGCAGCCACAGCGCCCCGAACATGTTCCACAGCAGCATGAAGGTCAGCATCAGGCCCATGTCGGCCTGGAACTTGATCGCCGAGAAGATCCAGGTGCACACACCGATCGCCAGGCACAGACCGGTGAACAGCACGGCTTTACCGGTGGATTTCAGCGTCTGGTAATAGGCTTCCTGCAACGGCAGCCCCGCACGCAGGAAACTCTCCAGACGGCTGTAGATGTAGATGCCGTAGTCGACACCGATCCCCACACCCAGCGCCACCACCGGCAAGGTCGCGACTTTCACGCCGATGCCCATGAACGCCATCAGCGCGTTGCCGAGTACCGAGGTCAGCACCAGCGGCAGGACGATGCACAGCGTCGCCGCCCACGAACGGAAGGTGATCATGCACATCACTGCCACGCAGATGTACACCAGAATCAGGATGGTCAGCTCAGCCTGCTTGATGACTTCGTTGGTGGCCGCTTCGATCCCGGCGTTACCGGCGGCGAGGATGAATTCCAGACCGTCCTTGTTGTTGTCCTTGGCGAATTCCTGCACCGCGTGCACCGCACGATCGAGGGTTTCAGCCTTGTGATCGTTGAGGAACACCAGCACTGGCGCCAGCGAGCAACTGTTGTTGTACAGACCGTCGGCGCGGGCAATCGAGTTGTTCAGCACGTCCGGGTTGCGCGACAGGGTTTCCCATTTCAGGTTGCCCTCGTTCATGCCCTTGATCATCTGCTTGGACACGGTCACCAGCGAAATCGCCGACTGCACGCCCTCGGTGTTCTGCATCTTCCACATCAGCTCATCGATCGGCGCCATGGCCTCATAACGCGAGCAACCTTCAGCCTTGGTCTTGACCATCACCACCAGCACGTCGGAACTGGTCGAGTAGTTGTTGATGATGAAGTTGTTGTCCTTGTTGTAGCGCGAGTCCGGACGCAGTTCCGGCGCGCCCTGGTCGAGGTCGCCGATTTTCAGGTTCTGGCTGTACCAGAGGCCGCCGCCGAAGGCGATCAGCGCCAGCACCACCGAAATACGTGCGACTTTCGGGTTGGCGAAGTTCGACAGCAGGCGCCAGAACGGGTGTTCGCGGTTCGCGTCTTTCTTGCTCTTGGCAATCGCGCGCTTGCTGATACCGACATAGGAAATGGCGACCGGCAGCAGGATCAGGTTGGTGAACACGATCACCGCCACGCCGATCGACGCGCCGATGGCCAGTTCACGGATTACGCCGATGTCGATGATCAGCAGGGTGATGAAGCCCACCGCATCCGCAAGAATCGCGATCATCCCCGGCAGGAACAGTTGGCGGAAGGTGCGCCGCGCAGCGGTCAATGCGTTGTCGGCCTCGCTGGATTGCAGGGCGATACCGTTGATCTTCTGCACGCCGTGGGAAATACCGATGGCGAAGATCAGGAACGGCACCAGCATCGAATACGGATCAAGTCCGAAACCGAAGAAGTGCATCAAGCCGAGCTGCCAGACCACCGCCACCAGCGTCGTACTCAACACCGCAATGGTGCTGCGCACGCAGTTGGTGAACCACAACAGAAGAATCAGGGTGATGACGAAAGCGATACCGAAGAACAACACCACCATCACCAGACCGTCGATCAGGTCGCCGACCTTCTTGGCGAATCCGACGATGTGGATCTTGACGTTGGGATTCTGCGCTTCGAACTTGTTGCGGATCTTGTCTTCGAGTTCATGGGAGAACTTGCGGTAGTCCAGCGCGAGCAACTTGCCCTGGTCTTCCGGGTCCGGGTAGGACTCCAGCAGCGGGATGTCGACAATGCTCGACTTGAAGTCGTTGGCCACCAGACGCCCGACCTGACCGGACTTGAGCACGTTGTTGCGCAGCAGATCGAGACTGTCTTGCGAGCCGTTGTAGCTCTGCGGGATCACTTCACCGCCGGCGAAACCCTCTTCGGTCACTTCGGTCCAGCGTACGCTCGGGCTCCACAGCGACTTCAGGCCAGAACGGTCGACGCCGGAGATGTAGAACACCTCGTCGTTGATCTGGCGCAGAGTCTCCATGTACTCCTTGGAGAAGATGTCGCCGTCCTTGGCTTCCACCGAAATGCGCACAGTGTTGCCCAGGTTCGCCAGATCGTTGCGGTGCTCCATCATCTTCTCGATGAACGGATGCTTGAGCGGGATCATTTTTTCGAAACTGGTCGACGGCCGGATCAGCGTGGCCTGCCAGAACAGGAAAATACTCACCACCAGGCAGATAAGGATCACTGCCGGACGGTTGTTGAAGATCAGGCGCTCAAGAAACGTCGCCTTGTCCTGCTGAGGAGTGATCAAGGAAGTCATAGC
Source organism: Pseudomonas sp. Mb7 (assembly GCF_054790525.1). NCBI lineage: Bacteria > Pseudomonadati > Pseudomonadota > Gammaproteobacteria > Pseudomonadales > Pseudomonadaceae > Pseudomonas > Pseudomonas sp. Mb7. The sequence goes on along the minus strand of NZ_CP186501.1, from coordinate 1,993,828 downwards.
CCCGCCTTCTTATTATTGATCTCGGCACCGTTTGGCAGCGTGGTGTGAACGCCACCCTGCCCGCTCAGAATCAGGTTGCCGTCGCCGGCAGCGGTGACCGACGACAGGGAAATACGATCCGGACGGTTGAACACGCTGAAGGTCTCGCCGTTGTCGCTGCTGCTGATCACCGAACCGCCGTTGCCAACGATCACGATCGAGCCATCTTCAAGCAGGGTCGCGCCGGACAGGCCGAATTCCAGCGATCCGCGCGCAGCTTTCAGCTCGACCTGCTCCCAGGTGCTACCGAAATCGGTGGAGCGGTAGAGGTTGCCGCGCAAGCCGTACGCCAGCAGGGTCTGCGGTTGCGCCGTGCCGATCACGCCGAACAGCGAACCTTCGTACGGGCCTTCGAGTTTTTCCCAGGTCTGGCCGTCATCGGCGGAGCGGAACATGCTGCCCGACTCGCCGACGATGAACAGCCCGGCATCCTTCACCGCCGCGATGGCGTTGAGGTGGAACTGGTCTTCGTTGTCGAGGCGGTCGCTGACGTCTTGCCAGTTTTTACCGCCGTCGGTGGTTTCCATCAACGCGCCGTACGCGCCCACGGCGAGGCCGCTGTTGACGTCCTTGAACCAGACGTCGAGCAGCGGCGATTCACGTTTGAGGTCTTCGAATTGCTTGGCCCAGGTCAGACCGCCGTCTGCGCTGGCGAGGATTTGCGCGTCATGGCCGACCGCCCAGCCGTGTTTGTCGTCGACAAAATACACAGCCGTCAGCAGTTGCCGGCTCGGCACCTTGGCTTGCTTCCAGGTTTTGCCCTGGTCATCGGAATAAAGAATGTGCCCGCGATCGCCGACCGCGACCAGGCGCGCACCAGCGTGGACGACATCGAGAATCAGGCTTTTCGCGGCTTTAGTAGATTCGGTGGCATAGACCACGTCAGCCGGGGCCTCGGCGGCAATCACCGGTGCCGATAACGTGGCCAAGCCCAGCATGGAGAGTGCTGTGGCCAGCAACGCGGTGTTGCGTAACGCCGGCGGGCGGCAACGACTCATAGACCTTCCCCTCTTTATTATTGTTAGGCCATCTGGCCTTCAAGGGCGCCGCAAGTGTGCTCCGCTGATGGCTGGTCAGAAGCATAGTCCTGAAACCCGCAATCCAGAGCCACTTCGGAAGCTGGCTCATCCTATCGGGCTTTCGAAACGTCTGACAATCGGCGCCACGTTATCTTTTGTTAACCGCATTGCCGACGGATTCCCCCCTGTAGGAGTGAGCCTGCTCGCGATAGCGGTGTATCAGTTAGCAATTGCTCAGATGACACACCGCTATCGCGAGCAGGCTCACTCCTACAGGGAGTTGTGGGGGCTTTGGGATTTGAATACATGACCATTCGCCGGGGTGATGCGGCAAAAGTTACCGGAGGGACTTGCACGATCGGTATTATGGTATACCATCAGACGCACAGACACTCTTAATCCCCCAACGGAGCAGCTCATGAGTTTCGAAATTCGCAAGATCGTCAGCTATGTCGAAGAAACTTTTATCGAAGGCGGCAAAGCCACTGACAAACCCGTGACCATGGTTGGCCTCGCCGTGGTGATGAAAAACCCATGGGTGGGCAACGGTTTCGTTGAAGACCTCAAACCGCAGATCCGTGCCAACTGCTCCGACCTCGGCGCGCTGATGGTTGAACGTCTGGTCGGCATCATCGGCGGTGCGGAAAAAATCGAGGCCTACGGCAAAGCCGCTGTGGTCGGCGCTGATGGCGAGATCGAACACGCCTCCGCCGTGATCCACACCCTGCGCTTTGGCAATCACTACCGCGAAGCGGTCAACGCCAAGAGCTACCTGAGCTTTACCAACAAGCGCGGCGGCCCGGGCACTTCGATCCAGATCCCGATGATGCACAAGGACGACGAAGGTCAGCGTTCGCACTACATCACCCTGGAAATGCAGATCGAAGACGCGCCACGCGCCGACGAAATCGTCGTCGTGCTGGGTTGCGCCGACGGTGGTCGCCTGCACCCGCGCATCGGTAACCGCTACATCGATCTGGAAGAACTGGCCGCCGAAAAAGCCCAGTAATCACAATAAAAAGGCATTGCAGGAGCGCTCCATGATTCGGCTCACCGCTGAACTCACCCCGGCTGGCACCAGTTACCTGGCGACCGGCCAAGGCCAGCCCGTGGTTTTGATCCACGGCGTGGGCCTGAACAAAGAAATGTGGGGCGGGCAGATCGTCGGTCTGTCCAGCCAATACCGGGTGATCGCCTACGACATGCTCGGCCATGGCGCCAGTCCGCGACCCGCCAATGGCACCGCCCTGCTCGGTTACGCCGATCAGTTGCTGGAGCTGCTCGATCACCTCAATCTGCCGCAGGCAGCGGTGATCGGTTTCTCCATGGGCGGTCTGGTCGCGCGGGCCTTTGCCCTGCATTACCCGGAGCGCCTGCAAAGCCTGGTGGTCTTGAACAGCGTGTTCAACCGCAGCGAAGAACAGCGTGCCGGCGTCATCGCCCGTACCGCGCAAGCCGCCGAACATGGCCCGGACGCCAATGCCGAAGCGGCGTTGTCGCGCTGGTTCAGCCGCGAGTATCAAGCGGCCAACCCGGCGCAGATCGCTGCGATCCGCCAGACCCTGGCCGGTAATGATCCGCAGGGTTACCTGACCACTTATGAATTGTTCGCTACCCAAGACATGTACCGCGCCGACGACCTGGGCAGCATTCAGGCGCCGACGCTGATTGCCACTGGCGAACTCGATCCGGGTTCGACCCCGGAAATGGCCGAGCAACTGGCCCGACGCATCCCCGGTGCGAAGGTTGCCGTGCTGCCTGAGCAACGGCATATGATGCCGGTAGAGTCGCCGCGCTTGGTCAACCAGACGCTGCTGGAATTTCTCGAATTCGCACACTCCCGACAAAACCATATAAAGGGGATCGTTGCATGACACTCGCACGCTTCCAGATGTGCATCGGCGGAGAATGGGTCGACGCCCTCTCCGGCAAGACCTTCGAAAGCCTCAACCCGGCCACGGCGCAAGCCTGGGCGGAGTTGCCCGACGCTGATGAGGCGGACGTCGAACGCGCCGTGCAATCGGCACAGACCGCTTTCGACAGCCCGGCATGGCACGGCCTGACTGCCACCGCACGCGGCAAATTGCTGCGCCGTCTCGGCGACTTGATCGCCGAAAATAAAGAACAACTGGCGCAACTGGAAAGCCGCGACAACGGCAAACTGATCCGCGAAACCCGTGGCCAGGTCAGCTATCTGCCGGAGTTTTTCCACTACACCGCCGGCCTGGCCGACAAGCTCGAAGGCGGCACGCTGCCGCTGGATAAGCCCGACCTGTTCGCCTACACCGTGCACGAAGCAATGGGCGTGGTCGCCGCGATCATTCCGTGGAACAGCCCGCTGTACCTGACCGCAATCAAACTCGCCCCGGCCCTCGCCGCTGGCAACACGATTGTGATCAAGCCTTCCGAGCACGCGTCCGCAACCATTCTTGAACTGGCGCGACTGGCCCTCGAAGCCGGCATTCCGCCGGGCGTGGTCAACGTCGTCACCGGTTACGGCCCGAGCACTGGCGCCGCCCTCACCCGCCATCCGCTGATCCGCAAGATTGCCTTCACCGGCGGCGCGGCGACAGCGCGGCATGTGGTGCGCAGCAGCGCCGAGAACTTCGCCAAGCTGTCGCTGGAACTGGGCGGCAAGTCGCCGAACATCATCTTCGCCGACGCCGATCTGGACAGCGCGATCAACGGCGCGATCGCCGGGATCTACGCGGCCTCCGGGCAGAGCTGCGTGTCGGGTTCGCGGCTGTTGGTGCAGGACGAGATCTACGACGAATTCGTCAGCCGACTGGTCGAACGCGCCCAGCGCATTCGCATCGGCAACCCGCAGGAAGGCCACAGTGAAATGGGCCCGATGGCCACCGCGCAGCAACTGGCGGTGGTCGAAGGTCTGGTCGCCGACGCCATCGCTGAAGGCGCGCGTTTGCGCACTGGCGGCAAGCGTCCGACCGATCTCGGCGAAGGCTGGTACTACGAGCCGACGCTGTTCGAATGCGACCGCAATTCGATGAAGATCATGCAGGAAGAAGTCTTCGGCCCGGTGGCGTCGGTGATCCGCTTTAAAGATGAAGCCGAAGCACTGGCGATCGCCAACGACTCGCAGTTCGGCCTCGCCGCCGGCATCTGGACCCGCGATCTCGGTCGCGCCCATCGCTTGGCGCGCGATGTGCGCTCTGGAATTATCTGGGTCAACACCTACCGCGCGGTGTCAGCGATGGCGCCGATCGGCGGCTTCAAGAACAGTGGCTATGGACGCGAAAGCGGCATCGATTCGGTGCTGGCCTACACCGAACTGAAAACGGTGTGGATCAACCTTTCCCAGGCGCCAATGCCTGATCCGTTTGTGATGCGCTAGGAGTCCTGCGAAATGATCGAACCCGGCATTTACAAAGACGTCATGAGCTCGTTCCCGTCCGGCGTCACGGTGGTCACCACCCTCGACCCGGATGGCGGCATCGTCGGCATCACCGCCAGCGCCTTCAGTGCGCTGTCGATTGACCCGGCACTGGTGCTGTTCTGCCCCAACTATGCTTCCGACACCTACCCGGTGCTGCGTGACAGCAAGAAATTTGCGATCCATTTGCTGTCCGCCGACCAGACGGCTGAGGCCTATGCGTTCGCCAGTAAAGGCAAGGACAAGGCCAAGGACATCGCGTGGCATTTGAGCGAATTGGGTAACCCGATTCTCGCTAAAGCCACCGCGATCATCGAGTGCGAGTTGTGGCGTGAATATGACGGCGGTGATCACGCGATTATCGTTGGCGCGGTGAAGAACCTGATCCTGCCGGCGCAACCGGTGACGCCGATGATCTACCACAAAGGCAAGCTCGGCCCCCTGCCGACCCTGGCCTGAAGCGACAATGCAAAACCCTGTGGGAGCTGGCTTGCCAGCGATGAGGGCTTAACATTCAACATTGATGTTGGCTGATAGTCCGCTATCGCTGGCAAGCCAGCTCCCACAGGGACTGAGGTGAGGCAAAGAATATGAATAACGAAAAGTACGAAAAAGGTCTGAAGATCCGCACTCAGGTGCTCGGCGAAGCCTACGTTCAGCGTTCAATCGACAACGCCGACGACTTCACCCGTCCGCTGCAGGAAATGGTCACCGAATACTGCTGGGGCCATGTCTGGGGGCGTGAGGGTTTGTCGCTCAAGGAGCGCAGCATGATCAACCTGGCGATGATCTCGGCGCTCAACCGTCCGCATGAACTCAAGCTGCATGTGCGCGGCGCCTTGCGTAACGGCCTGAGTCGTGAGCAAATACGCGAAATTCTGCTTCAGGTCGGCATTTATTGCGGCGTTCCGGCAGCCGTGGACAGTTTCCGGCTGGCCCGTGAAGCCTTTGCCGAAGCCGACGCCGAGGCCTCCAGTTAACCCCTCGGCTGTTTAGATGCCCGTCTGGCATGGACAGCCAACCGAATGAGCGGACCCCATGAAACGCCAGCCACTCGACGACAGCTTCAAGGTCAATCGCAACCCCGTTACCCTGCGCGAAATCGTGCTGGATAAACTGCGTAGCGCGATCATGAATTTCCAGCTCATGCCCGGCGATCGTCTGGTCGAGCGCGATCTGTGCGATCGCCTCGGTGTAAGCCGTACGTCGGTGCGTGAAGCCTTGCGTCACCTGGAATCCGAAGGTCTGGTCGAGTTCGCCGATGCCAAAGGCCCGCGCGTGGCGATCATCACCCTCGCCGATGCGGTCGATATCTACGAGTTGCGCTGCGTACTTGAAGGACTGATCGTGCAGTTGTTCACCCTGCGCGCCAAAGCCAAGGACATCAAAGCCCTGGAAAAAGCCCTCGACGACAACCGCAAGGCGTTGAAGGACGGCGAGTTGCAGCAAGTGATCGACTCGGTGCAGGGTTTCTACGACGTGCTGCTCGAAGGTTCGGGCAACCATGTGGCGGCGACTCAACTGCGCCAGTTGCAGGCGCGCATCAGCTACCTGCGCGCGACCTCGGTGTCCCAGGAAAACCGTCGCGGCGCGAGTAACCACGAAATGGAAAAAATGGTCGAGGCGATCAAGAGCGGCGATCCGCTGGCGGCGCATCAGGCCTGCGTCGATCACGTTCGCGCCGCTGCTGCGGTGGCGCTAGATTACCTTAAGCGCAAACAGGAAGAGACCGGCGCCACGCCGAACATCACCCTGCCCATCGCGCTGAAAGAACCCCGTATAGGTCACTGATATGTTCAGCCCGAGCTATTGCCCGAAATGCGGTGGCCCTGACCTCGGTCAGCAGGTGCCGCCGGGCGATACGCACGAGCGCCTGATGTGCCGCGGCTGCGGCTACATTCACTACGTCAATCCGAAGATCATTGCTGGCTGCATCATTGAGCAGGACGGCAAATACCTGTTGTGCCAACGCGCGATCCCACCGCGCCCGGGCACCTGGACGCTGCCCGCCGGGTTCATGGAAAGCGGCGAGACCACCGAGCAAGCGGCCATCCGCGAGGTCTGGGAAGAAAGCGGTGTGCGCGCGGAAATCGTCTCGCCGTACTCGATTTTCAGCGTGCCGAAGATCAGCGAGGTGTACATCATCTTCCGTGCGATCGCACTGGAGATCACCGGGCAGTACGGGCCGGAAACCCTCGATTACAAGTTCTTCGCGCCTGAAGACATTCCGTGGGAGCAGATCTATTACCCGGCGATCCGGCAGATTCTCGAGCGCTATATCGAAGAACGCCAGGCTGGGGTGTATGGGATCTACATGGGCAATGACGATAGCGGCAAGATTCACTTCATCCGCTGATCACCACCTATACCCCTGTGGGAGCGAGCCTGCTCGCGAATGCGGTCGTTCTGATCGTTCCCACGCTCCGCGTGGGAATGCCTCTTCGGACGCTCCGCGTTCGGCTTTGAAAGGGGGCTGCGTTCCCACGCGGAGCGTGGGAACGATCAATACCCTAGGCTTCAGAGTGGGGCGATGCCTTCGACGATGATGATTTCCGCCTTCGCCCATTCCTCGCGATAACTTTTCGCTTCCTGATACGCCGCCGAGTGGTAGCACGCCACGGCTTTTTCGTAGCTTTCGAATTCGATCACCACGCTGCGCTGCGGCGTCTCGCGTCCTTCCATCGCTTCGCTGCGCCCGCCCCTCGCCAGAAATTTCGCACCAAACTCAGCAAACGCCACCGGCGCGCGCTGGGTGTATTGGCTGTAATGATCGGCATCGGCTATATCCACATGAGCAATCCAGTACGCCTTCATAGTGACCTCATTGTTGATTTTGTATTATGGTATACCAATATATTTCCAACGAACCCTGAGAGTCCAGCATGGCCTTCAACAGCATCGAAGAAATCATCGAAGATTATCGTCTCGGCAAAATGGTCCTGCTGGTCGATGACGAAGATCGCGAGAACGAGGGCGACCTGCTGCTGGCCGCCGACCGTTGCACGCCCGAGGCGATCAGCTTCATGGCCCGTGAAGCGCGCGGGCTGATCTGCCTGACCCTGACTGACGAACATTGCCAGCGTTTGGGCCTGGAGCAAATGGTCCCGGCCAATGGCAGCGTGTTCAGCACCGCGTTTACCGTATCGATTGAAGCAGCGGTGGGCGTGACCACCGGCATCTCCGCAGCAGATCGCGCTTGCACCGTGGCCGCCGCCGTCGCGCCGAATGCCCGCGCTGAAGACCTGGTGCAGCCGGGCCATATCTTTCCGTTGCGCGCCAAGGAAGGTGGCGTGCTGACCCGCGCCGGCCACACCGAGGCCGGTTGCGACCTGGCACGTCTGGCCGGTTTTACGCCGGCCTCGGTGATCGTCGAGGTGATGAACGACGACGGCACCATGGCCCGTCGCCCGGATCTGGAAGTGTTTGCGCGCAAGCACGGGATCAAGATCGGCACCATCGCCGACCTGATCCACTATCGCCTGAGCACCGAACACACCATTGAACGCATCGGCGAACGGGAGCTGCCGACGGTGCATGGCACGTTTCGCTTGATCACCTTTGAGGATCGCATCGAGGGCGGCGTGCACATGGCGATGGTCATGGGCGATCTGCGCCGTGAAGAACCGACGCTGGTGCGCGTGCATGTGATCGATCCACTGCGTGATCTGGTCGGTGCCGAGTACAGCGGGCCAACGAACTGGACGCTGTGGGCGGCGTTGCAACGGGTGGCGGCTGAGGGGCACGGGGTTGTGGTGGTGTTGGCCAATCATGAGTCGTCGCAGGCGCTGCTGGAGCGGGTGCCGCAATTGACTCAGCCGCCACGGCAGTTCAGCCGTTCGCAATCGCGGATTTATTCGGAGGTCGGGACTGGGGCGCAGATTTTGCAGAATCTTGGGGTTGGCAAGCTGCGTCACCTGGGCCCTCCTCTGAAATACGCCGGGTTGACCGGGTATGACCTGGAAGTGGTCGAGAGTATTCCGTTCACTGAATGAAGCTGCCCTCACCCCAGCCCTCCCGAAACGTCGGACCGCCCGTAGGGAGAGGGAGCTGACCGAGGTGTTTAGTCGCTATACGCCGACCTGAAATACCGTGTCGAACTCAGATTTTGAACAGCACAAAGATCGGCTCCCTTTCCAATGCCGAGTCGAGCGCGGTTTTGAACGACATGAAGATCTGCTCCCTTTCCCCCTCTCCCATTGGGAGAGGGCTGGGCGGGCGGCGTTCCGATGAGGGGCTGGATCTAAAATTTCTACACATCTCTCAAGTGAAAAACCATCAGCCTCCAGATAACTGGTAAGGCAAAGTGCTTGCACAAAGTTTGGAATACCATAATATGATATTCCATAGACCGGACATTCCAACGAAGGTCCATCTACTGCTCCCGACAGGCGGGCAACAACGCAAGCCCGCTCAAAAACACAACAATGAGGGCGTAAAAATGGTGTTGAACAAAGCTGCAACCGCGATCTTTTTCGCGGGACTGCTCAGCGTCACCGGTCAGGCTGCAATGGCTGCCGAGAGCGTGAACTTCGTCAGCTGGGGCGGAAGCACCCAGGATGCGCAGAAACAGGCCTGGGCCGATCCGTTCAGCAAGGCCAGCGGCATCACCGTCGTGCAGGACGGCCCGACCGACTACGGCAAACTCAAAGCCATGGTCGAGAGCGGCAACGTGCAGTGGGACGTGGTCGATGTCGAAGCCGACTTCGCCCTGCGTGCCGCCGCTGAAGGCCTGCTCGAACCCCTCGATTTCAAAGTCATCCAGCGCGACAAGATCGACCCGCGTTTCGTCAGCGATCACGGCGTCGGCTCGTTCTTCTTCTCCTTCGTCCTCGGCTACAACGAGGGCAAACTCGGCGCCAACAAGCCACAGGACTGGAGCGCCCTGTTCGACACCAAGACCTACCCGGGCAAACGCGCCCTGTACAAATGGCCAAGCCCTGGCGTACTCGAACTGGCGCTGCTGGCCGACGGCGTGCCTGCCGACAAGCTTTACCCGCTCGACCTCGATCGCGCCTTCAAGAAACTCGACACCATCAAGAAAGACATCGTCTGGTGGGGCGGCGGCGCGCAGTCGCAGCAACTGCTGGCCTCCGGTGAAGCGAGCATGGGCCAGTTCTGGAACGGTCGCATTCACGCCCTGCAAGAAGACGGCGCACCGGTCGGTGTGAGCTGGAAACAGAACCTGGTCATGGCCGACATTCTGGTGATTCCAAAAGGCTCGAAAAACAAGGACGCGGCGATGAAGTTCCTGGCCGCCGCCAGCAGCGCCAAGGGCCAGGCCGACTTCTCCAACCTGACCGCCTACGCCCCGGTCAACCTCGACAGTGTGGAGCGTCTGGATTCGACGCTGGCCCCCAACCTGCCGACTGCCTACGCTAAGGATCAGATCACTCTAGATTTCGCGTACTGGGCCAAAAACGGCCAGGCCATCGCGACACGGTGGAACGAATGGCTGGTCAAATGAAAATGGCGGCCACCGCGTCCCGTCCCTCCACTGCCACCGGGGGCGCCACCGGCGCTGCCGGTTCGGCCCACGGAACCCAGGCGGTTGCGATGCAGCAAGCCCCGTCCCTCAGACAACGCTGGCGCGGCGCCGGCAACCTCGCCCCAGCGCTGCTGTTCATCGGCCTGTTTTTCCTCGCGCCGTTGATTGGTCTGCTGTTGCGCGGCGTGCTTGAACCGACGCCAGGCCTTGGCAACTATGAACAACTGTTCGCCAACTCGGCTTACGCCCGAGTGCTGCTCAACACCTTCTCGGTGGCCGGGCTGGTGACGCTGTTCAGCTTGCTGCTGGGCTTTCCACTGGCCTGGGCGATCACCTTGGTGCCACGCGGCTGGGGGCGCTGGATCCTCAACATCGTGCTGCTGTCGATGTGGACCAGCCTGCTCGCCCGCACCTATTCGTGGCTGGTGCTGCTACAAGCGTCGGGCGTGATCAACAAGGCTCTGATGGCGATGGGCATCATTGATCAGCCGCTGGAAATGGTGCACAACCTCACCGGCGTAGTGATCGGCATGAGCTACATCATGATCCCGTTCATCGTGCTGCCGTTGCAGGCAACCATGCAGGCCATCGACCCGATGATTCTGCAGGCCGGCTCGATTTGCGGAGCCAGTCCGTGGACCAACTTCTTCCGGGTGTTCCTGCCGCTGTGTCGGCCGGGTCTGGCCTCCGGTGGCTTGATGGTGTTCGTCATGTCGCTCGGTTACTACGTCACCCCGGCACTGCTCGGCGGGGCGCAGAACATGATGCTGCCGGAGTTCATCATTCAGCAGGTGCAATCGTTCCTCAACTGGGGCCTGGCCAGTGCCGGCGCTGCGTTGCTGATCGCGATCACTTTGGTGCTGTTCTACTTCTACCTGAAGCTTCAGCCGGAATCCCCGGTTGGCGCCAGTAACGCGAGGTAAGCCGACATGCTCCTGACCCCCAATGCGATGAGCCGGCGCATGCGCTTCGGCCTCTACGCCACCACCGGGCTGATCGGTCTGTTCCTGCTGTTGCCGATCGTCTTCATCGTGCTGCTGTCGTTCGGTTCCTCGCAATGGCTGGTGTTTCCGCCACCGGGCTGGACGCTGAAATGGTACGGCCAGTTCTTCTCCAACCCCGACTGGATGAACGCCGCAGCGGCCAGCCTCAAGGTCGCCGTGCTGACCACGATCTGCGCCGTAGCCCTCGGTTTGCCGACTGCGTTTGCGCTGGTGCGCGGGCGTTTTCCCGGTCGGGAAATGCTCTACGGTCTGTTCACCCTGCCGATGATCGTGCCACTGGTGATCATCGCCGTGGCGGTGTACGCACTGTTCCTCAAGCTCGGTTACACCGGGACGATGTTCGCGTTCGTCGTCAGCCATGTGATCGTCGCGCTGCCGTTTACCATCATCTCGATCATCAACTCGCTGAAACTGTTCGATCAGTCGATTGAAGACGCGGCGGTGATTTGCGGTGCTTCACGCCTGCAAGCGGTGTTCAAAGTGACATTCCCGGCGATTCGTCCGGGCATGGTCGCCGGCGCCCTCTTCGCCTTCCTCGTGTCGTGGGACGAAGTGGTGCTCAGCGTGATGATGGCCAGCCCGACCCTGCAAACCCTTCCCGTAAAAATGTGGACCACCCTGCGCCAGGACCTGACGCCAGTGATCGCCGTCGCTTCGACGCTGCTGATCGGCTTGTCTGTTTTGGTCATGGTCATCGCCGCCGCGCTGCGCCGGCGCAACGAAATCAGCGCCTGAGCGCCCAGGAGTACGACATGAGTGCCGTGATCAAAGACGCTTCCCAGCAGAATGACAAACCCCTGGTCAGTCTGCGCAACCTGAACAAGCATTACGGCGACTTTGCTGCCGTCGACAACATCTCGCTGGACATCAAGGACGGTGAATTCCTCACCTTCCTCGGCTCCAGCGGCTCGGGCAAAAGCACCACGCTGTCGATGCTCGCCGGGTTTGAAACGCCGAGCAGTGGCGAGATCCTCGTCAACGGTCAGTCGCTGGTGAATGTGCCGCCGCACAAGCGTGACATCGGTATGGTGTTCCAGCGTTATTCGCTGTTCCCGCATCTGTCGGTGCGCGACAACATCGCGTTTCCTTTGGCGATCCGCAAACTGGCCGCCGCCGAGCGCGACAAGCGTGTCGATGCAATGCTGAAACTGGTGCAGTTGGAACAGTTCGCGCATCGCCGCCCTTCGCAACTGTCTGGCGGCCAGCAGCAACGTGTCGCCATTGCCCGGGCGCTAGTTTACGAACCACGCATCCTGCTGATGGATGAACCGCTCGGTGCGCTGGATAAAAAGCTGCGTGAAGATCTGCAGGATGAACTGCGCCAACTGCATCGTCGCCTGGGCATTACCATTGTTTACGTGACCCACGACCAGGAAGAAGCCATGCGTTTGTCGCAGCGCATTGCGATTTTCAGTCATGGCAAGATTGTTGGATTGGGCAGCGGTTATGACCTTTATCAGAACCCGCCTAATGCGTTTGTGGCGTCGTTCCTGGGCAATTCGAACTTCCTCAAGCTTAAGGCGCAGGGCAATGCGGCGGCTTCGTTTGAAGGACAGTCATTGTCGATTCGACTGACCGCCGGGTTGCACACCGATCAGGATGTTTTGCTGATGGTGCGGCCGGAAAAGGCACTGGCGTTGAGCGTGGCGCAGGCGATTAGCGAGCCGTTGCCTTCGGGTTGGAATGAGGTTTCAGCGAAGGTTGTGGAAGTGCTGTTTCTCGGTGAGAGCCAGACCTGCAGCGTGGTCACCTCGGGCGGGACTTCGATGACGGTGAAAGCACTGTCAGCCGCCGGCATGCCGCTCAAGGCTGGCGACCCGGTTCAAGTACGCTGGGCCACCGCTGACGCCTGCGTCTACACCGAATGGACCGACAGCGACCTGAACAAAGCTGCGGGTTCTCACTGATAGCGTGTTGTCTGTGAGATTTACCCCCTCACCCCAGCCCTCTCCCCCAGGGGGGCGAGGGGGAAAGGGAGCCGATCTTCGTGTTGTTCAAAACCCGAGTTCGACTCGGTATCCCACGTCGGCGTACCTCGAAAGAATAACCCGGTCAGTCCCCTCTCCCTCCGGGAGAGGGCTAGGGTGAGGGAACCAGTCGCCATGCTGTTCAAATCCGAGTTCGACTCGGTATCACACGTCGGCGTACCTCGAAAGAACACCTCGGTCAGTCCCCTCTCCCTCTGGGAGAGGGCTAGGGTGAGGGAAACAGTCGACGCGGTATCAGACAATAGCGCGGTAGCCTTCGATTTCGTCCGGCCAGCCGGTGAGAATTTCGAAGCCCGTCTCCGTCACCGCAACCATATGTTCCCACTGCGCCGACAACGAGCCGTCCTTGGTTAGCACGGTCCAGCCATCCGGCATATTTTTCACATGACGCTTGCCGGCATTGAGCATCGGCTCCACGGTAAAAATCATCCCGGCCTTGAGCTTCATGCCTTGATTGGGAAAGCCGTAATGCAGGATCTGCGGCTCATCGTGATAGACCTTGCCGATCCCGTGCCCGCAGTACTCGCGCACCACGCTGAAGCCTTCTTTCTCCGCCAAGCTCTGGATCGCGTGGCCGATGTCGCCCAGCGTCGCGCCCGGTTTCACCACACGAATACCCGCGCACATCGCCTCGTAAGTGGTCTTGATCAGGTGCTGCGCTTCAGGCGTCGCCTCACCGACCACGTACATGCGACTGGTGTCGCCGAACCAACCGTCCTTGATCACCGCGATGTCGAGGTTGACGATGTCACCATCCTTCAACGGCGTGCCCGACGGAATGCCGTGGCAGACCACGTCATTAACCGACGCGCATACGGTCTTCGGAAAGCCGTGATAACCGACGTTGGCCGGCACGGCTTTCTGTACGTTGACGATGTAGTCGTTGCACAGTTGATCGAGCTGATCAGTGGTGACGCCCGCCTTCACATGCGGCACCAGCATGGCCAGCACTTCAGCGGCGAGTTTGCCGGCAGCGCGTGATTGCGCGATGTCGGCCGGGGTGTTGATCTTGATCTGGTTTCTCATGCGCTGACGGCTTCCTGAGTCAGTTGTTGCAGATCCAGCCCGCCGTTCTGTTCGGCGCGGATCAGCAAGCGGCAAATGGCGCTGTGGTCGAGGTTGGGGTGCAGTTCGGCGAGCATGCCGATGCGCATCCAGTGCTCGGCCTGCGCATTGATCGAGCGGCTGAGGGCGTTGCTGGAGATACGCAGGTTCTCGTGCATGTCCTCTGAAATCTTTACGATGCCCATATATGAATCCGATACGATGTGTATATGGATCGTATATTAGCCAAGCCTCACGCGAAATTGCAAATCAACCCAGCGCCGCGTCGAAAAACGATGAGATGAGCCGACTGGAACGCCGCTCCGCCAAGCAGTACAAATAAGTCTCGGTAAACAGTTCTTCGCCCTCGATTCTGATCGTGCGGATGTTCGGGTCGGCAATGAACTCCGCTTCTGACACCACCCCCAACCCCAGCCCACGCACCACCGCCTCACGTAGCGCCTCGCGACTGCCGATTTCCATGGCGATACGCGGTTTGACCTGCGCCGCATTCAGCGCCTGTTCCAGCACCAGTCGTGTGGTCGAGCCTGGCTCGCGTTGCAGCAGCCGCTGCCCTTCCAGTTCCTCCAGCCGCACGCTGCCACGATTGGCCAGCGGATGTTCATGGTGCGCGAACAAAATGATCGCGTGCCGCGCATAACGCACCGAACACAACGCCGGATCATCCTGACGCCCCGCCAGCACGGCGATGTCGGTCACATAGTTTTCCAGATCCGACAGCACCTGTGCCGAGTTACCCACGCGGATCGACACGTCGATGTTCGGGTGTTGTTGCAGGTAGCTGTCGACCATCTCGATCACATGAAACGGCCCCACCGCACCAACCTTGAGCTGGCCGCTGTCGAGCCGTCCGGAGTCGCGCAGCAGGTTGTGCGCTTCCAGTTCCAGCAAGGCAATCCGTTGCGCGATCGGCAGCAACTGCCGCCCGACATCGGAAAGCTCGATCCGCCGCCCGCGCCGATGGAACAGCTCAACATTGTGCTGGCGTTCCAAGGCTTGTACTTGCGTGGTCAGTGTTGGTTGGCTGAGCCCTGTCGCCCGCGCACCGGCACTGAAACTGCCGTGACGGGCAACGGCGAGAAAGGCCCGCAATTTCGCGCTGGACATCCATAGACTCCATCAATAGTTAGCTGCTGTTTCCCATATTGAATTGATTGAATGACTGTCACGTGACAGACCTAGCCTGTGGCAACTCCCAACCACACCGTGGAATGCCATGAAAACAATCAAACAGTTTCTGCGTGTCGCCAGCCTCACCGTCATTGCCCTCGGCGCCAGCCAAGTCTGGGCCAAGGACAAATTGACCATTGGCTTGATCCCCTCTGAAGATTCCCAGGCGATGATCGAATCGAGCAAACAGGTGCTCGACGATCTGCAAGCCAAAATCGGCATGCCGGTGGTGCCGTTCGTGGCCACCGACTACAACGGCATTATCGAAGCGCTGCGTTCGGGCAAGCTCGATGTCGCCTACCTCGGGCCGTTCTCCTACGTGCTGGCGACCTCGGTGGCGGATGTCGAGGCGTTCTCGGTGGCGGTGACCAAGAAGACCGGGCAGAGCGCGTACAAAAGCGTGATTCTGGCGCGCAAGGACAGCGGTATTCATTCGCTGGCCGACCTCAAGGGCCATACGTTCGCGTTCGTCGACCCAAGTTCCGCGTCCGGCCATCTGTTCCCGAAAGCAGGCCTTGAGCAGGCCGGTTTTGCTCCGGACAGCCTGTTCAAACGGGTGATTTTCTCCGGTTCCCACGACGCCAGCATCCTTGCGGTGGAGAACAAGAAAGTCGACGCGGCGGCCGTGGCTGACCGCATCTTCGCCAGCGCCGTGGCCAAAGGTGTGGTGAAGCAGGATGACTTCGAAATAGTTTGGAGTTCCAAGCCGATTCCTGAGTCGCCGATGGTCTGGCGCAAGGCGCTCGATCCGGAACTGAAAAAGAAAGTCGCCGATGCACTGGCCTCGATCAAGGACGTGCCGTGGGGCGATCAGGGCCTGCTCAACGGCTTCCAGCCCACCACCGACGCGTCGTATGACGTGGTGCGCGAAACCGCCAAGGTGCTCGATCTCGATTTGCGGAGCATGAAATGATCAGCATCCGTCAATTGACCAAACACTACGGCAGCAACCCGGTGTTGCGTGGCATCAACCTGGAGGTCGCGGCCGGCGAGTTCGTCGTGGTGCTCGGTCAGTCCGGCGCTGGTAAATCGACCTTGCTGCGTTGTATCAATCGCTTGGCGCAGGCCGACAGCGGCACGCTGAACGTGGCCGGCATCGACGCCCTCGCCTGCCCTGACACCAGCGTTCTGCGCCGTGAAGTGGCGATGATTTTTCAGCACCACAACGTCGTGCCGCGCCTGAGTGTGCTGAAGAACGTGCTGACCGGTCGCCTCGGTTCCGTCGGTACCCTCGCCTCGATTCTGCAACTGTTCCGCCGTGACGATGTGGCGCTGGCCATGCAATGTCTGGAGCGCGTCGAACTGGCGCACAAGGCTGGCGAGCGCACCGATTCGTTGTCTGGCGGACAAAAACAGCGCGTCGGCATCGCCCGCGCCTTGGCGCAACGACCGCAGGTGATTCTGGCCGATGAACCGATTGCCAGTCTCGACCCGAAAACCGCTCGCTTGGTGTTGCAGTACTTGCGCGATGCCACCCGTGAACTGGGCATCACCGTGCTGTGCAATCTGCATCAGGTCGAATACGCCCGCGAGTTCGGCGACCGCGTGGTTGGCCTCGCGCACGGCAACCTGGTGTTCGATGGCCAAGCGTCGAGCATGACCGACGCCGATCTGGCGCGAATCTACCCGGGGCAATCTGCGCAATCCTCTGCTGACGTGCCCACGCCCACCTTGTCCTACCGCGCTGCCTCGAGGGCCTGAACATGCAATCGCAAAACTATCAGTGGGTCGGCGATCGTCCGCGTGGCCCGCGCAGATGGCTGACCACCGGTGCCGTCGTCCTGATTGTGCTGTGGACGCTGAACTGGAGCGCGCAAGGTGCGCAGCTCAGCCTTGGTGAACTGGCAGCGGGATTGCCGCAGATCGGTGATTTCCTTTCGCGCACCTTCCCACCGGATCTGAGCATTCTTCCGCGTCTGCTCGCACCAGCGGTGGAAACCTTGCAGATCGCCATTTGGGGCACCCTGCTCGGCGTGTTGCTGGCGATTCCACTGTCGTTTCTCGCGGCACGCAATTTGAGCCGCAACCGCTGGCTGTTTCACACCACCCGTCAGGCACTGAATTTCACCCGCAGCATCAACGAACTGATCCTCGCGCTGATCTTTGTCTCGGCGGTCGGGCTCGGGCCGTTCCCCGGTGTATTGGCGCTGGCGCTGCATGGCCTGGGCATGCTCGGCAAGTTCTTCGCCGAAAGCATCGAAGAAATCGACCAAGGCCCGATTGAAGCGCTGCAAGCGACCGGGGCGCGGCCGTTGCAGGTGATCGTGTTTGGCGTTTTACCGCAGGTCATCACGGCGTGGATTGCGGTGATTCTGTACCGCTTCGAAGTCAATCTGCGCTCGGCCACCGTGCTGGGCATGGTCGGTGCCGGCGGCCTGGGATTCGAACTGGTGAGCAGCCTGAAGTTGTTCAAATACCAGGAAACCGCGACCTGCATCATCGTCATCACCTTCATGGTGATTGTCGCCGACGCCATCTCCAGCCGCCTGCGCGCGGCGATCCAGAGCGGTTCGGCGCACTAGCGTAAAGCTGCTATCGGCTGAACCGATTCAAACCTGCGATTTATCGATTTGTACCGTTGTCGGCCGCCATCGAGTATGTGGCCACACGACAACAACAATAAGGATCCACCATGACTGCCCGTTTTCAGAACCCCGTCGATACCCGCTTCGGCTGGGGCAGCCTGCAAGACCTTGCCGCCATCACCGAGCAGCAGCGCGTCGCCCTCGTTACCTTTCCCGAAGCGCGTGGGCTGGGGCTGGTCGATCGCCTGCAAGCCTTGCTCGGCGAGCGTTTGATCTACATTGTCGAAGACGTTCAGCCCAACCCCGACGTCGCCCACCTGCGCAACACTTACGAGCATTTCTGGCAGCACGCCGGCGACTGTGACGTGGTCCTCGCCGTGGGCGGCGGCAGCGCCATCGACACCGCCAAAGCGTTGATCGTCGGCACCGAATCCGGCCGGTTCGATGAACTGCTGAGCCTGCTGTCCAGCGGCAAACCGTTCACCCCGGCCCGTTGCAAACAACTGATCGCCGCGCCAACCACCGCCGGCACCGGCAGCGAAGTCACGCCGTGGGCGACGATCTGGGACAGCGCCAGCCAGAAAAAATATTCGCTGCATCTGGATTGCACCTGGCCTCGCGTGGCGATCATCGACCCGCAACTGATGCTCACCGTACCGGCCAGTGTCACCGTTTCCACCGGTCTCGATGCGCTGTCGCATGCGCTGGAAGCGATCTGGAATGTCAACGCCAACCCGGTATCCGACACCTTCGCGATTTCCGCGATTGAAGACATTCTCGAATGCCTGCCGCGCCTGCACAAAGACCTCTCCAGTCACGACTTGCGCAGCCGCATGGCACTCGCTGCGCTCAAGGCCGGACTGGCGTTTTCCAACACCAAAACCGCGCTGGCGCATTCGATTTCCTATGAGATGACCTTGCGCCACGGCCTGCCCCACGGCATCGCCTGCTCCTTCACCTTGCCGTTGGTATTGGGTTTGGCCTGGGGTCACGACGCCACTCGCGACCGTACCTTGCAACGGGTGTTCGGCGCGGACCTGGGCCAAGCCCAGCAGCAGCTGCGCGAGTTCCTGCACAGCCTCGGGGTGAAGACCGAGTTTGCCGATTACGGCGTCTCGGCCAAGGACGCAGACGCCATCATCCAGCTCGCGATGCAGGGCGCGCGCGGCAAGAACTTCATTGGTTCGCAAGCCGCCTGACGCCTGATAACACCCGAGTAACCCAAGCACCGCCAGCGGCATACAGCCGCGGTGATTTCCTGCCGCACCGAAAAAGAGTGCACCCGCCGACGACAACCGACGGGAACCGACAACAATAAGGAAAAGATCATGAATCGTGCCCAAACCATGCCTGGTCTCGCCGTACGTTCTGCCTCGTTCCGGGTCGCCCAGTGGCGCATGCTGCTGGCGGCGATGTTCTGTTACCTGTTTTTCTACACCGGGCGGCAGACCTTCGGTTTTGCCATCCCGGGGATTCAGGCCGAGTTCGGCCTGAGCAAGGAAACCCTCGGCTGGGCTTCTGCGGCGATGCTCTGGGCCTACGCCATTGGCCAAGCCATCAACGGCAACCTCGCCGATAAATTCGGTGGTCGGCGGATCATGACACTGGGTGCGGTGTTGTCCTGCGGTGCCAACTGGGTGACCAGTTTTGCCAGCGGTTTCACCAGCCTGATTCTGCCGTGGGGCGTCAACGGCTACTTTCAGGCCTTGGGCTGGGCGCCGGGCGGTCGGTTGATTGCCAATTGGTGGGCGGCGGGCGAGCGCGGCAAGGTCTATGGCTTCTACACTTTCGCCGCCGGTTGCGCATCGATTCTGTCGTACGTCACTTCCATCGTTGTACTCGAAGTGCTGCAACTGGAATGGCGCTGGATCTTCCGTTTGCCGGTGCTGCTGATGCTCGCCGGCGGGATCATTTTCTATCTGGTTGCCCGCGAACGCCCGCAGGATCTGGGCTTCGAGCCGGTGGGCGATACCGGTGTGGCCAACGCTGACGACAAGCATCAGGAAGCCGCACAGGGCGAAGTCGAGTCCTCGGCGCAACGCTACAAAGCCGTGTTGAAGAACCCTCGCCTGCTGATCGCCGCGCTGTCACTGGGCTTTCAGAACGCTGCACGCTACGGCTTGATCGTCTGGGTGCCGGTGCACTTTCTCGGCGCTGACTGGAAAAGTGGTGACGGCATGATCGATCCGAAATGGATCACTGTCGCCCTCCCCGTCGGCATGGCGGTCGGTGCACTGAGCAACGGCTGGGTGTCGGACAAACTGTTCGGCTCCAAGCGGTATCTGGCGATCATGCTCTATATGTTCCTCGGCGCCGCGACCAGCCTGTGGATGTGGAGCCTGCCGCCGCACAGCGTCATCGGCCTGATCGCCCTGTTCCTTTGCGGCTTCTTCGTCTACGGCCCAGCCTCGAGTTTCTGGGCGCTGTGCCCGGATCTGGTCGGGGCCAAACGCGCCGGTACGGCGACCGGGATCATGAACTTTTCCTCGTACCTGTTCGCCGGATTGGCCGAGCCACTGATCGGGCGTCTGCTTGACACCACGGCAAATACGTCTCTGATCTTTATAGTGGTCACCAGCGCCTGCCTGTGCAGTGCGGCAGTGGCCTTGTTCATTCGACGCTGACGGGGCTTGCATGTACCAGTATCACAAGTGGTTGCGTTCATTTCATGCGGTGGCCAAGACCGGCAGCTTTACCCTTGCTGCCGAGTTTCTCAGCGTCGGTCAGCCGACCGTCAGCGAACAGGTCAACGCTCTGGAGAAGACCTTCTCGGTCGAGCTGTTCCATCGCCGTGGCCGCTACATCGAAATGAGCGCCGCCGGGCACAAGCTCTATGCGATCACTCAGGGCCTGTTCGGTCAGGAGGATGAAGCCGTGCAACTGTTGCAGAGCTTCAAGCAGCGCAAGACCGGCATGTTGCGCCTCGGCGCGGTGTCACCGCCGATTGCGATGAACCTGACGTATGAGCTGATGCAGCGCCACCCGGATATCGAACTGGAAACTTCGTTTTCCTCGGAAAAGGACACCCTGGCGCGGTTATTCAACTTCGATATCGACGTGGCGATTCTGGCCTTGTCGGAATTCGATGAGCGCTTCCACACGCGGCTGTATCACCGTTATCCGATCATCGCCGTGGTCCGCGATGACCATCCGTGGGCCAGTCAGGCGCAGGTTCACATCAGTGAAATCAGCGGCGAAAAATGGGTGATGCGCGAATCCAGTGCGCGCACCCGGCAACTGGTGGAAGAAAGCTGCAAGCGCCTCAATATCGATCTCAATTGCGTCATGCAACTCAACAGCCGCGAAGCCATCGTCCACGCGATCGTCAAGGGCATCGGCATCGGGTTTGTCTCGGCGGTCGAGTACGCCGAAACCCCGGGCACCAAGCCGATCACCTTTGTCGATCACCCGTTTTTCATCGAATACCACCTGTGCTGCCTCGGCATCCGCCGCAACCGACCGGTGATTGCCGAACTGTTTGATGCGAATCCACCGCTGACCTGATCAGCACTGACCCTTGAACCGCCTACCTCATTGCCGAGGGACGGCCCACGCTTACCTGAAAACGGAGATTGACCATGCAGTACCAACAACCGACTCACCTGCAAGCCGCGATCCTCGACTGGGCCGGCACCGTTGTCGATTTCGGCTCGTTTGCGCCAACGCAAATCTTCGTCGAAGCCTTTGCCGAGTTCGGCGTCGCGGTATCGCTTGAAGAAGCGCGCGGGCCGATGGGCATGGGCAAGTGGGATCACATCCGCACGCTGTGCAACTTGCCACAGATTGCTGAACGCTATCGTGCAGCGTTTGATCGCTTGCCGAGTGATGACGATGTAACGGCAATCTACGAACGTTTCATGCCGTTGCAAATCGAGAAAATCGCCCTGCATTCGGCGCTGATTCCGGGCGCACTCGAAGCCATTGCGGCATTGCGCGACAAGGGTTTGAAAATCGGTTCGTGCTCGGGCTACCCGGCGGTGGTGATGGCCAAGGTCGTCGAACTGGCGCGGGAAAATGGCTACGTCGCCGACCATGTCGTCGCCACCGATGAAGTGCCCAATGGCCGGCCGTATCCGGCGCAGGCCTTGGCCAACGTGATTGCCCTGGGCATCGATGACGTGGCCGCCTGCGTCAAGGTCGACGACACCTGGCCGGGGATTCTCGAAGGGCGCGCAGCCGGCATGTGGACGGTGGCATTGACCTGTTCCGGCAACGCACTGGGCCTGACCTATGAGCAATACAAGGCGTTGCCGTCGGATCGACTGGCGGAAGAGCGTGCGCGAATCGGCAAAATGTTCGCCCCTTCGCGCCCGCACTACCTGATCGACACCATCGCCGAGCTGCCCGAAGTGATCGACGACATCAATGCGCGCCTGGCCCGGGGCGAAACTCCGCAGTCCTGCTAATTGATCGTCCGCACCCCGCGCTGATCGTTCCCACGCTCTGCGTGGGAATGCAGCCCGTGACGCTCCGCGTCACTGGACGCAGAGCGTCCCTAGAGGCATTCCCACGCAGAGCGTGGGAACGATCAACAGCCAGATCGCGGGCAAAAAAAAGCTGCCACGAATGGCAGCAAAAACTTTAAGAACACGCGATGTATTGACCGCAGCATAGACGCCGGATAATGACAGTGTCATGACAGCCGAAAATTCATTCAACCGCCCCGCCCCCGTCATCAGGATGTCATCAAGATCACGGCAGAATCCTCGCAAACCGTCTTGAGCCTCGCGACGGATGCTCTGCAAGGATTCCCATGAAAGACGACGCCTCGCTGTTTGCCGCCATCGACCTGGGTTCGAACGCCTTTCGCCTGATGATCGGCCAGTCGGTGCGCAGCCGCAAAGGCTTGCAGATTCAGGAAGTGAAAACCCTGCGCGAGCCGGTGCGCCTTGCCGAAGGCTTTGACGGTGGTGCGCTGGATGCACTGGCACTGGATCGCGGCTGGCAGGCGTTGGCGCGGTTCGGCAAGAAGCTGCGTGGTTTCGAGGCCGGCCGTGTTCGTGCGGTGGCCACCAGCGCGGTGCGTGAAGCGGACAACGCGCAACTTTTTCTGGCCAGTGCCGAGCGGCATCTGGGCTTTCCCATCGACGTCATTTGCGGCCATGAAGAGGCGCGGCTGGTCTACGCCGGCGTAACTCACGCCTTGCCCAGCGCCGACGACCTGCGCCTGGTAGTCGACATCGGCGGCGGCTCCACCGAGCTGATCCTCGGCCAGGGCTCACAACCCTTGTTAACCGAAAGCATCGCCATCGGCAGCGGCACCTTGAGCACGCGTTTCTTTCGCGGCGGCGATGTGTCCGCCGGCGCGCTACAGGAGGCTGAACGCTTCGCCATTCTGCAGTTTGAACATGTCGCCAAGCGCTATCGCGCGCAAGGCTGGCAGCAGACCATCGGTTCGTCCGGCACCGCGCGCATGCTCGCCAAAGTGCTCAAGACCAATCGCCTCAACGACTTCGGTCAGGACGGCATCACCTACGGCGGACTGCTGCGCCTGTCGCTGCTGTTGTTGAAGGTAAACAACGTGCAACAACTCAAGCTTGCCGGTCTGCAACCACACCGCCAGAGCATTCTGCCCGGCGGTCTGGTGTTAATGCTGGCGGCATTCAAAGTATTCGGTATCGCACAAATGCTGCCCTCCGAACCGGGCCTGCGTTTGGGCGTATTGCACGGTTTGATGAGCCAACACTAATCCTCGCCACGGCAGATTCGTCTCCCCTTCAGCGGCTCGATCGACTACCATGCCGCCGTCGGTTCCCGAACGGGACTAATAGGGAATCCGAGGTGCTTGCACAGCACTGATCGGAACTGCCCCCGCAACTGTAGGTGCCGAGCCTGCTCCACGACTGCCACTGGGTGAATCCCGGGAAGGCCGGAGCCAGGCGATGACGCATCAGTCAGGAGACCTGCCGGCACAGTGATTACTAACCGGCGGGGTGTCCGGGAAGGACATCGTGCCGTGCGCGTCTTCGTTGGCTGCCCGGCCTTGCGCTGTTTTCCTGACCGCGTTCGATGGTGTGTTTCCAGACCGTACTCTCCCGCTCCCCGTACGGTTCCCCTGGAGACTGCCCCATGCTGCTGCCCCGCGTTGCCACCCTCATTACCGGCCTGAGCCTTGGCGCCCTGGCGCAGGCGGCACCGACTGTCTATCCACTGACGGTCGAGAATTGCGGCAGCACCCTGACCTTCCAGCACGCACCGACGCGCACCGTGACCATCGGCCAGGCCGGCACGGAGATGCTCTACGCCATGGGCCTGGGCGACAAAGTCGTCGGCACCTCGTTGTGGTTCAACAATGTGCTGGCCAAATACAAAGCGCAGGATGACAAGATCGAGCGTCTGGCTGACAACGAACCGAGTTTCGAATCGGTGATCGGCAAGCGTCCGGAACTGGTCGCCGTGGAACTGGAATGGATGGTCGGCCCGCAAGGCGCGGTGGGTACTCGCGAGCAGTTTCATGAACTGAAGATTCCGACCTATCTGCTGCCTTCCGATTGCGAAGCCAAGGACAACCTCGTCGGCGCCGATGGCACGCGACTGGCGCCGTTTCGCATCGAGACGATTTACAAAAGCGTGAGCCAACTGGCGCAGATCTTCGATGTTCAGGAGCGTGGCCAGCAGCTCAATGATCAACTCAAAGCCAGTCTCGCCAAATCGATTGCCACCGCCCAAGGCAAACAGCTCAAAGACGCCAGCGCGCTGGTGTGGTTCTCCAGCGCACAAATGGACATCGAGCCGTTCGTGGCCGGGCACAAAGGCGTTCCCGATTTCATGCTCAGCACCCTCGGCGTGCGCAACGTGGTGGCGTCCGATGAGGAGTGGCCAACCGTCGGTTGGGAAACCATCGCCAAGGCCAATCCGACCTTCCTGGTCATCGCGCGCATGGATCGTCGACGTTTCCCCGCCGACGACTATGAAAAGAAACTCGCCTTCCTGCGCAGTGATCCGGTGACGCGCAACATGGACGCGGTGAAGCACAACCGCATCATCATTCTTGATGCCATGGCCATGCAGGCGAGCCTGCGCATGTTCGAGGGCATTGAGCAATTGGCCACGGCCATCAACGGCTATGACCTGTCGCAATGAGTGCCAGCCTGATCCGCACGCTCCTGGCCCTGGCGACCCTGTTGATTGCAGTGGTCGCCGGCGTGGCCATCGGTGAAACCTCGATTGCACCGGACGTGGTGTTGCAAGTGCTGGCGAACAAATTGTGGGGCGCCGGGCATGTCCTCGACCCGATCGATGAAGGCATCGTCTGGAACTACCGCCTGACCCGGGCATTGGTCGCGGCGGCATGCGGTGCCGGCTTAGCGACCTGCGGAGTGATTTTGCAGTCGCTGCTGCGCAATCCGTTGGCCGATCCGTATCTGCTGGGCATTTCTGCCGGCGCCTCGACCGGGGCCGTGATGGTCGCGCTGCTTGGCGTAGGTGCCGGGATCATCTCACTCTCGGTCGGTGCCTTCGCCGGCGCGGTCACGGCGTTCGTGCTGGTGATTGTGCTGGCGCGGGTCAGCGGCTCCGCCAGCGGTACCGGGCAGATCATTCTCGCGGGGATCGCCGGTTCGCAGCTGTTCAATGCGCTGACGGCGTTTCTGATCACCCGCTCGGCAAGCTCCGAGCAGGCACGCGGTATCATGTTCTGGCTGCTGGGCAATCTCGGCGGCGTGCGCTGGCCGTCGGTGTGGCTGGCGGTGCCAGTGGCCGTGTTGGGGTTGGTTGTGTGCCTGTGGCATCGGCGGGCGCTGGATGCATTTACCTTTGGTGCGGATTCGGCGGCGTCGCTCGGCATTCCGGTGCGGCGTGTGCAGATTCTGCTGATCGGTTGTGCGGCGCTGGTGACGGCAGTGATGGTGTCGATTGTCGGTTCGATCGGTTTTGTCGGTCTGGTCATTCCTCATGCCGCGCGTCTGTTGCTGGGCACCGGTCATGCGCGGTTGCTGCCGGCCAGTGCGTTGGGTGGCGCGGTGTTTCTGATAGCCGCCGATGTGCTGTCGCGCACCCTGATCAAGGGCCAGGTGATTCCGGTCGGAGTGATTACCGCGCTGGTCGGCGCGCCGGTGTTCGCCTTGATTCTGGTCGGCCGCAGGTCGGCACGATGAACAGTGTTTTGAGTTGTTCCGGCCTGAGCTTCAGGGTGCGCGGCGCCGAGTTGCTCAACGGTGTCAGCCTTGAGGTTCAGCGTGGCGAAACCCTGGGCATTGTCGGGCCGAATGGCGCCGGCAAATCCACTCTGTTGAAGTTACTGGCCGGGCTGCGTGAACCGAGCGCTGGCGAGGTGCTGCTCGATGGTCAACGCCTGGGCAAAATGGCCCGACGCAGCATTGCGCAAAAACTCGCGGTGGTTGAACAACAGGCCGACACAGATGACGGCATTCGCGTGTTCGACGCTGTCGCGCTGGGGCGCACGCCCTGGCTGTCGGCGCTGCAACCGTGGTCGGCGGCCGACGACGCCATTGTTCAGCAGGCGCTGACCGACGTCGACGCGATGCACCTGCGCACCCGTCTCTGGCGCAACCTGTCCGGCGGTGAACGGCAGCGGGTGCACATCGCCCGGGCATTGGCGCAGCGCCCGCAGATTCTAATGTTGGACGAACCGGCCAACCACCTTGACATCCAACATCAGCTGACCATTCTCAACGTGGTGCAGGCGTTGCCGGTGACCACGTTGATTGCGCTGCATGATCTTAATCAGGCGTTGAAATGTGATCGTCTGGCGGTGCTGGAACGCGGGCGGCTGGTGGCGTTGGGCAAGCCGCTGGAGGTGCTGACACCGCAGCGCTTACAGGAGACGTTCGGGGTCAGGGCGCATTACCTGACGGACCCGTTCGATGGGGCGCAGATTCTCAGATTTCACTCATGACGTTGTGCATGTGGGTTGTTTGCCAGACCGGGTCAGCGTCGACGTCGATAATCTTGAAGCCCTGCCGTTGCCAGAACGCGATGGCCCCCGGTAAAAACGGATGGGTGTGCAGGTAGATCAACTCGACGCCGTCAGCGAGTGCCAGATCCTTGAGTGATCGATACAGTGCGCCGGCCAGCCCGGATCGCCGCTGTGAAGGCACGACGAACAGGCGCACGATTTCCACCACATTGCGGTCGGGATAATCCAGGTTCGGGAATCGCCGGTCGTAAGGAAGATAGCCGATCGAGGCCACGATCTGCCCTTCGTGGCGAGCAATCAGAAAGCGCCCTGCCCCACGCAGATAAACCTCGGCAAAACGCGCCAGATCGTCGGGCATGCCCGTTGCGCTGAGCTTGGGGAAAAGCTCGGCACGGGCCTTTAGAACAAAATCCAGCACCTCGGGAATGTCTGCGTCAGACACGGTTTGGATAACGGGTTGATCACTCATGTAGCGGCAAACACCTGAACTGCGGCTGGCCACAGTAGCAACAACAGGCCCCGCGAGGCCATTCAGAATCTCATGACTTGCCCAAAACCTTGTGGGAGCGAGCCTGCTCGCAAAGGCGGCAGATCATTCAACAATGATGTTGACTGACAGGACGCTTTCGCGAGCAGGCTCGCTCCCACAGGTGTTTTATTTCATGCAACCCGAGCGTTACGCCAGCTCTTTACGCAGCTGCCGGGCGGCGGTAACCATGTGCACCAGCGCCGCCTCAGTCTCTGGCCAGCCACGGGTTTTCAAACCGCAATCCGGGTTGACCCACAGCCGCTCGGCCGGAATCCGCATGGCAGCCTTGCGCAGCAAATTAGCCATTTCCGAAGCATCCGGGATGCGTGGCGAGTGGATGTCGTAGACACCCGGGCCGATTTCGTTCGGATAAGCGAAGGCTTCGAAGGCATCCAGCAATTCCATGTCCGAGCGCGAGGTTTCGATAGTGATCACGTCGGCATCCATCGCCGCGATGGACTCGATCACATCGTTGAATTCGCTGTAGCACATGTGCGTGTGGATCTGCGTTTCGTCGCGCACGCCCGAGGCGCACAAACGGAACACTTCCGTCGCCCAGTCCAGATAAGGCTGCCACTGCGCCTGACGCAACGGCAGACCTTCACGGAACGCCGCTTCGTCGATCTGCACGATCTTGATGCCGGCGGCTTCCAGATCGACCACTTCATCGCGGATCGCCAGCGCCAGTTGCCGGGCCTGCACTTCACGGCTGACGTCTTCACGCGGGAACGACCACATCAGCATGGTCACCGGGCCGGTCAGCATGCCTTTCATGACCTTGTCGGTCAGACCTTGGGCGTAGCGGATCCACTCGACCGTCATGGCTTTCGGGCGGCTGAGGTCGCCGAAGATCACCGCCGGTTTCACGCAACGCGAACCGTAGCTCTGCACCCAGCCGAAACGGGTGAACACGTAGCCATCCAGTTGCTCGGCGAAGTACTCGACCATGTCGTTACGCTCGGCCTCACCGTGTACCAGTACATCGAGGCCCAGACGCTCCTGGATTTCCACTGCGTGGCGGATCTCGCTGTACATGGCTTCAGTGTATTCAGCTTCGGTCAGCTTGCCCTGTTTGAACGACTGGCGAGCGAGGCGGATCGACGCGGTTTGCGGGAACGAACCGATCGTCGTGGTCGGGAACAGTGGTAGATCAAGACCCGCGCGCTGTTTGGCGATGCGCTGGGCAAACAGCGACTGACGCTGGCTGTCCTTGGCCGTGATCGCCGCAACCCGCGCCTGAACCGCAGGTTTGTGAATGCGCGGCGAAGCAGCGCGAGCGGCCTGCACCGACCGGCTTTCAGTCAATGCTCGCAGCACTTTCGGCGCTTCCGGCTGATTGACGGCATGCGTCAGAACAGCCACTTCTTCACACTTCTGAACGGCAAAGGCCAGCCAGCTTTTCAGCTCGGCATCGAGTTTGTCTTCACGGCCCAGATCCACCGGGCTGTGCAGCAGCGAACAGGACGGCGCGACCCACAAACGCTCACCCAGACGCTCATGAGCATGGCGCAACGTCGCCAAGGCATTTTCCAGATCGCAGCGCCAGACATTCCGCCCGTTGACCACGCCCAGGGACAACACTTTGTAGGCCGGCAGACGATCGAGAATGGTCGGGTACTGCTCCGGTGCGCGCACCAGATCAATGTGCAGACCATCGACCGGCAGGTTCGCCGCCAGACCAAGATTTTCTTCCAGACCACCAAAGTAAGTAGCGAGCAGTTTCTTCAGTGGATCACGCTGAATCTGGTTGTAGGCACGCTCGAACGCGTTCTTCCATTCCTGCGGCAGATCAAGCACCAGAATCGGCTCGTCGATCTGCACCCATTCCACGCCTTGAGCGGCGAGGCGCGCGAAGATCTGGCCGTACAGCGGCAGCAAACGATCGAGCAATTCCAGCTTGTCGAATTCCGCGCCCTTGGCCTTGCCCAGCCACAGATACGTCAGTGGGCCGATAATCACTGGTTTGACGTTGTGGCCCAGCGCACGGGCTTCTTCGACTTCTTCGAACAACTGCTCCCAGCCCAACTGGAACTGTTGATCCGCACTGAATTCCGGGACCAGATAGTGGTAGTTGGTGTCGAACCACTTGGTCATTTCCTGGGCGTGCGCACCGCCACAGCAACTGTCGCTGACGCCACGGGCCATGCCAAACAGGGTTTGCAGAGTGGCTTTGCCGTCGTGTGGACGGAAACGCTCAGGGATCACGCCAAACATCAGCGAGTGCGTCAGGACCTGGTCGTACCAGGCGAAATCGCCGACCGGCAGCAATTCGATACCGGCGTTTTTCTGCAAGTCCCAGTGGGCCTTGCGCAGCTCACGGCCAACATCTCGCAGGCCGGCCTCGTTCAGTTCTCCTTTCCAGAACGCCTCTTGCGCTTTCTTCAGTTCGCGGTCGCGACCGATGCGCGGAAATCCAAGGGAATGGGCCAGTGCCATAACAAACAACTCCAATGTCCTGTTGATGGCGGCCATTGTCGGCATCGGTCGCTAGTGAGACAAACTCATTTTAATCGTGATCAACACGAGTTTCCCTCATGATAAAAATATTGCTGCTTGTCGCTTGTAAACACTCCGGAGCCGAGAGCGCGCGTGAAGGCTGAACGGTTTTTTGCGCCGGGGATTTTCTCGCCAATTCAAGCTGTTCGTCGCCATGAAGACGCCCTTTGAAAACTCAATGACGCCTCTGTGTAAACGCACTCGAACCCGCCCCGGCAGGTCTCTGATTTCGATCTATCGTTAGATCGAAATGGCAGCATTTGCGGCCGACTAAAGGTTGCGACAGAGGATGTCTGAGCCTATGTTGCACGCGAGTCTTTTCCCCGCGATTGGAACGCGATCAACACCATTAAGAGGTGAAGAAATGTCAAAGGAATCACGCCCTGCCGTACTTGGGCTGATAGGCAACACTCCGCTGGTTCAAGTCACTCGTTTCGATACTGGCCCGTGCACACTGTTTCTCAAGCTCGAATCGCAGAACCCCGGTGGTTCGATCAAGGACCGTATCGGTCTGGCCATGATCGACGCTGCCGAGCGTGATGGTCGTCTGCAACCCGGCGGCACCATCGTCGAAGCCACCGCCGGCAACACCGGCCTGGGCCTGGCACTGGTTGGCCGCGCCAAAGGTTATCGCGTGGTGCTGGTGGTGCCGGACAAAATGTCCACCGAGAAAGTCCTGCACTTGAAGGCCATGGGCGCCGAAGTGCACATCACCCGCTCCGACGTCGGCAAGGGTCATCCCGAGTATTACCAGGATGTCGCCGCACGTTTGGCGAAAGATATTCCCGGCGCATTTTTCGCCGACCAGTTCAACAACCCGGCCAACCCGCTGGCCCACGAATGCAGCACCGCGCCGGAGATCTGGGCGCAGACCGAACATGACCTGGACGCGATCGTCGTCGGTGTCGGTTCGGCCGGTACGCTGACGGGCCTGAGCCGCTTCTTCAAACGCGTGCAGCCGGATCTGGAAATGGTCCTAGCCGACCCGGTCGGTTCGGTGATGGCGCAATACAGCCGCGACGGCTCTCTGCCCAAGCCCGGTTCATGGGCGGTGGAAGGCATCGGCGAGGACTTCATTCCGTCGATCACCGACCTCTCCAGCGTGCGCCACGCCTATTCGATCAGCGATGAAGAAAGCTTCGCTCACGCCCGCCAGTTGCTCAAGGCCGAAGGCATTCTCGGCGGCTCGTCGACCGGCACTCTGCTCGCTGCGGCGCTGCGTTACTGCCGCGAACAGACCGAGCCGAAACGTGTGGTCAGCTTCGTTTGCGACACCGGCACGCGCTACCTGTCGAAGGTTTACAACGACCAGTGGATGACCGATCAGGGCCTGTTGCAGCGCAAGGGCTACGGCGATTTGCGCGACCTGATCGCCCGGCGTTTCGAGGACGGCCGCGTGATCAGTGTCGGCCCCGACGACACTCTGCTGACCGCGTTCCAGCGCATGCGCCTGGCGGATGTCTCACAATTGCCAGTGCTGGTGGAAGGCAAGCAACTGGTCGGCGTGATCGACGAATCGGACATCCTGCTGGCGGTGCACGAAGACGCCGCCCGCTTCAGCCAATCAGTGTCCAGCGTGATGACCGACAAACTGCAAACCCTCGCCCCTGGCGCCAGCCTTGCTGAGCTGGAAGCGGTGCTCAGCCGTGGCCTCGTCGCGATCATTGCCGATGCATCGGGCTTCCATGGCCTGATTACCCGCACCGACATGCTCAACCAATTACGGAGATCCCTCGCATGAGTCAGCACGACGATAAATCCCAAGGCTTCGCGACCCGGGTGATCCACGCCGGGCAGGAACCGGACCCGACCACCGGCGCGCTGATGCCGCCGATCTACGCCAACTCCACCTATCTGCAAGACAGCCCCGGCGTGCACAAGGGTTTCGATTACGGGCGCTCGCACAACCCGACGCGTTTTGCCCTGGAGCGTTGCGTGGCGGACCTGGAAGGCGGCACCCAGGCGTTCGCGTTCGCCTCCGGGCTGGCAACGATTTCCACGGTGCTCGAACTGATCGATGCCGGTTCGCACGTGATCTCCGGCAATGACTTGTACGGCGGCACGTTCCGCCTGTTCGACAAGGTCCGTCAGCGCAGTGCCGGACACCGTTTCAGCTACGTCGATCTGACTGACCTGGCGGCGTTCGAAGCGGCGCTGCAGGACGACACCCGCCTGGTGATTGTCGAGTCACCGACCAACCCGCTGCTGAGCCTGTCGGACCTCGCCGCTATCGCCCGTATCTGCCGCGCTCGCGGGATCATCAGCGTGGCCGACAACACCTTTGCCAGCCCGTATATCCAGCGGCCGCTGGAGCTGGGTTTCGACATCGTGCTGCACTCGACCACCAAGTACCTGAACGGTCACTCCGATGTAATCGGCGGCATCGCCGTGGTCGGCCAGAACCAAGAACTGGCCGAGAAGCTGGGCTTCTTGCAGAACGCGGTCGGTGCGATTGCCGGGCCGTTCGATGCATTTCTCACCCTGCGCGGGGTGAAGACTTTGGCGCTGCGCATGGAACGTCATTGCAGCAATGCACTGGATCTGGCGCAGTGGCTGGAGCAGCAGCCGCAGGTCAAACGTGTCTACTATCCAGGGCTGCCGTCGCATCCACAGCATGAGTTAGCCAAGCGACAGATGCGTGGTTTTGGCGGGATGATTTCTGTTGATCTGAACAGCGATCTGGCAGGTGCGCGGCGGTTTTTGGAGAACGTGAAGATCTTTGCGTTGGCGGAAAGTCTGGGCGGTGTGGAGAGCCTGATCGAGCATCCGGCGATCATGACTCACGCGACCATTCCGGCTGATACCCGGGCGAAACTGGGGATTGGCGATGGCCTGGTGCGTCTGTCGGTGGGCGTCGAAGACGTCGAAGACCTGCGTGCCGATCTGGCGCAGGCGCTGCAATCGATCTGACCTTGCAGGAACGACAAAGCCCGCACGAAGCGGGCTTTGGTGTTCGAGCAGGCGGCCAGTGCTGGTCTCTGGCTTACAAGGTTTATCGGGCTTCCCACAGTACCGGGTCAAATTG
The DNA here is from genome assembly GCF_054790525.1 of Pseudomonas sp. Mb7. Classification (NCBI taxonomy): domain Bacteria; kingdom Pseudomonadati; phylum Pseudomonadota; class Gammaproteobacteria; order Pseudomonadales; family Pseudomonadaceae; genus Pseudomonas; species Pseudomonas sp. Mb7. The sequence continues at coordinate 1,961,214 of NZ_CP186501.1, read as the reverse complement.
AAAGTTAGTGCCTCGGCTGCTTCACACGGCATAAGGGCTGGATCTCAGCGCGGAGATCTTTCTAACCGTGTACCTTTCGGAGCGCGCCCCACGCCCCCTTGCTATCCGATTGCGCATCAGTCTGCGTCTTCGCCTACATCTTTGAGCCTAGCAAAGCCTCGTGGACTTGAATCAGAGTTTTTAGACTGATTTGAGCTTTGCTCAAAACGGGCAGGAAGATAAGCGCCTAAAGGCCGCCGATCCCCCCGCCGTACCGCCTCGCTATCGCGATCTATACTCAATCAGTTCGATCATGATTCTGTCGACACCCGCACGCCTGACGGTGTGCCCGTGCCTTTCGCCCACCAGACTGACCCAGGCCAATGAGTCATAACGCCAGCGAACAAGCGGCGGACGATGCCTTATCGCTTTGTGGCTGCCGGGTCATGGAGAAAACTATGAAACACAAGCTGTTGTCAGGCGTGCTTCTGGCGGTCGTGGCGACCGTGGTGGTGCCCAATGTCTGGGCTGCACAACCGCAGGCGTTGGCTTCCGATGGATCGGATCATGTCGGGGCCGGAGCGGTGGCTTCCGATGGTGCCGATCATGTCGGTGCAGGTGCGGTGGCTTCCGATGGTGCCGATCATGTCGGTGCAGGCGCGGTAGCCTCCGACGGTGCTGATCATGTCGGTGCAGGCGCCGTGGCTTCTGATGGTGCTGATCATGTCGGCGCGGGCGCGGTCGCTTCTGATGGTGCTGATCATGTCGGCGCGGGTGCTGTAGCTTCCGACGGTGCTGACCATGTCGGCGCTGGCGCAGTCGCTTCTGATGGTGCTGATCATGTCGGTGCGGGCGCAGTCGCTTCTGATGGTGCCGATCATGTCGGTGCGGGCGCAGTCGCTTCTGATGGTGCCGATCATGTCGGTGCAGGCGCGGTCGCTTCTGATGGCGCCGATCATGTTGGCGCGGGTGCGGTCGCCTCTGATGGCGCCGATCATGTCGGTGCAGGCGCGGTCGCTTCTGATGGCGCCGATCATGTTGGCGCGGGTGCGGTCGCTTCTGATGGTGCCGATCATGTTGGCGCGGGCGCAGTCGCTTCTGATGGTGCCGATCATGTCGGTGCAGGCGCATTGGCGGCAGATGGCGCCGATCGCACCGGCATCAACCGGTTTGCCTATTCTCGTGTCGGCGTTGGTTCTGATCGCGTCGCCTCCGCACTGATGACCGGCAGTTATTCCGACCAGTTCAACAGTCCACAGTAATCCTCCTTCGGCGCAACAGGCGGTTTTAGCGAGCTGCCTGTTGAGCGCCGCACTAGCACATTTGTGCTAATCGACCGGCCTGTCCGCTGGCGTTATATTCCCCCGCAACCCCCGATGTTCCTCAACGTTGCCAGTTCGCAGCGTGCGGGATCGTTGTGCCTGGAAATCAGAACAACACCAAGGAAGAAACACCATGAAACTCCATGCAAACCTTACCAAAATCGCCGTATTCGGTGCCGTGCTGCTCAGCGTGGCCGGCTGCCAGACCGTGAAACCGACTGAAGCGAGCATGAAAGAACGCGCTCAGACGGTGATCGGTAAACCGGTGTCGAAAATCGACAACATCCGCAACGACAGCACCCTCACCTACTACACCGCGTACACCCCGGCCGGGGAATACAACTGTGAATTGCCCAGCGGCGTAATCATCGCCGTGGCCAGCATGGGCATGATGTCGCCGCCGCTGTCGTGCCTGCCGAAAGGCGCCTCGCCAATCCCACTGCAATAACTTCTCCGCCCGGTAAAGGACTCCGTTTGCTCATGAAAATCTTGATCGCGACACTCACCCTCAGCGCCCTTTTCCTCACTGCCTGCGCCACGCCAAAACAATGGGAAGCCACTGGCGGCAGCAAAAACGATGGCATCGTCCAGGTCTCCTATGAACTGGGCCAATTCGAAAGCGGCCAGACCAGCGCCGAACAAGGCCTGACCGTCGCCGCACAACGCTGCAAGACCTGGGGCTACAAGAACGCCGAAGTGACCGGCTCGGAGAAAAACATCTGCCGCACCATGGGCCAATACAACTGCCTGCAAACCACCATCACCCAGGATTACCTGTGCAAACGCTAGACGCTTGACCCTGTAGGAGCTGTCGAGTGCAACGAGGCTGCGATCTTTTGATCTTGCCCTTCTCATCAACATCAAAGATCGCAGCGTGCCGCAGCTCCTACAGCCCCATGGACACCTACAAGGCATTTTCGGTGGGTTCGGGCTGGCGATCGCGCAGGGCTCGCAAGGTCGCGCGCAGTTCGGCCGGGCGTACCGGTTTGGACAGGATGGCGATGTCGCGGTCGTGCAGGGCTGCCTGGATTTTCTCGACGTCATGCCCGGTGATGATCATCGCCGGTACCGCCCAACCGCGCTGCCTGCGCACATCATCAATACATTCGATGCCGGTGGCATGGGTGCCGAGGTCATAGTCGGCGACGATGATGTCGCAGTCGGTGACCAGATCCTGAGCCGTCAACTCGGCCTGAACCACACAGCCCCAGCGCTCCAGCAACGCTGAAGTCGCCAGCAGCACATTGCGGTCATCTTCCACCAGGCACACCTTCAGCCCGGTCAGCAAACCGACTTGGCGCGCCTCATTCCGATTGACCGTTAACGGCGCTGGCGCGGCGATCGGCAACCCGTACAAAGTCACCGCTGTTCCGCGCCCAAGCCGCGAACGCAGAGTAACGCCGACACCAATCAACTCACCCAGACGCTTGACGATCGACAGCCCCAAGCCCACGCCTTCGACGTCTTTGTCGCGCACTTGCCGTACCCGATAAAACTCCTCGAACACCTTGGCCTGATGCTCCTCGGCGATACCGTTGCCACGGTCATAAACAACGATTGACAGCCCTGCCCCGTGCCGACGCACACCGATCAATACCGGCCGATGCGCACCGTATTTGAAGCAGTTGGACAGTACGTTCTGGACCATGGTCGCGAGCAACGCCGGATCCGTGCGCACCCAATATTCACAGGGGCGCACATGCAATTCGACCCCGGCCCAACGCGCGGCTTCAGCGTTCTGGCGAATCAGATCCGCGAGCCATTCCCCTAAATTGAGGGTTTGCAGTTTGGGCAGAACCCGGCCGTTATCAAGGGTGTACAGATCGAGAATCGAGCGGAACAGTTGCGAAACGTTGAGCAACGAACGGTCGATATTGTCGACCAAGCGCCGTTCCTCCTCGCCCAGTCTCGACTCACGCAGACAGGCAGTAAACAGACCGATGGAATGAATCGGCTGACGCAAATCATGACTGGCCTGAGCGAGAAACCGCGACTTTTCCAGATTCGCCGCCACCGCCTCTTCGGAGGCCTTACGCGTGCGTTCCAGCAACAAGTGCGCATAGAACGGAATCACCGTGCTGGTGAGCATCAGCATCAACACCATGAACGGTTGCGCCTGCCACACCGGCGTCAGGCGATAAACACACAGCAATGCCAGCAGCGCCAGCGCCGTGGCAATCGCCAGATAGCGCGAGCCATAGCGCATGCCATTGCCGAGGTTGACCCAGATGATCACCGCGTACAGCGGCAACGCCATCTCGCCGCCCACCACCAGACCAAAGCAGGTACCGGTGTAATCATGGATCATGGCGAAAATCCGTCGCGCCGGGTAATGCCCTGGCCAGCGCGCAATCGCCTGACGCAGGGCGATCGAGGCCAACAAAAACACAATGATGTAGGTAATGATCGGCAGGTATGTATCGAAGCGCTGGCCTGGCAAAAAACCCAGTATCAGCATGTAAACCACGGCAATACTGGCAATGATGATGCGCAGGTTGGCCTGATCGAGTTCGGTGTTTTTCTCGAACTTCATGGTTAAACGTCCTTGTGCGGCAATCGTCAGTTTCCGAATCAGCCTACAGGCAACCTTCGCGCCCGGTGCTAAGGTGCAAGCCTTGAGTAACGCCTGACCCAGGGAGGGTCAAGCCATGACCTGCCGAATTATCATAGCCGACGATCACCCGCTGTTTCGCGAGGCGATGCTGCGCACGGTGCAGCGGTTGCTGCCCGAAGCCGTTATCGAAGAAGCGGGCGATCTCGACGCCGTATTGGCGCTGCTGCCTTTGGGCGAGCCGGACACATTGATTCTCGACTTGCGCTTCCCCGGGCTCACGTGTGTGAGCCAGCTCGCCGAACTGCGTCGACGCTTGCCGCGTACCACGCTGATTGTGGTGTCGATGGTCGATGATGAGTCGCTGATCAGCGAAGTCATGACCGCTGGCATTGACGGTTTTATCGGCAAAAACATTGCCCCCGATGAAATCGGTCAGGCGATTCTGGCGATTCGTGAAGGTGAGGTGCTGGTGAAGTTTGCGCCGTCCGGCTTGCTGCCGCTGGAAACCGGCGCCGCCCTTACGCCTCGTCAGCAAGACGTGCTGCGCTTGATCGCCCAAGGCAAGACCAACAAGGAAATCGCCCGTGAACTGGATATTTCGCCGTTCACGGTGCGGATTCATGTGTCGTCGTTGTTGCGCACATTGAACGTGCCCTCGCGGGCAGCCGCGGTGAAGTATTCGGGCGGATTTAATTACTGAGCCGAGTTTTATACCGCCGGATCTGAGAAATGATCTCTGGTTCCCCGAACTCCGCAATCCGGGCTTCATCAATGGTAGTAGTCGTGCATGACAGGGCCCAATCCAATACTTCCGGATCGGAGGTAACCCACTGCACTATTTCCCTCGCAACAACAGGATCGCGTTTATTCAGCACGCCCGCTACGAGAAATAAAAGAGAACTACGCACGCGGTTAATTGCCAAATCCTTTGCTAGCCGCTGTACTGATACAACAGAACCTCGCTCCCCCAGAAGCACTGCTAGAAGACCCGCCCCCAGTGCATGGCACGTAGCGATCTGGTCGGCGCTAAACTCTTCGATCAGTCGCTGATCGATAGATTCGCGTGAATCCAGGAGAGCAACAATAGCAGCAGATTGCGAACGGCCTGTATCCGGTGTCATTGCCCAATCAAAAAGCATTCGTTGTAGATTTGCACCAGAGTTCGCCAGCACGCGGAAAATACCGGCGAGCACTTCATCGTCTGAGGAAAGTATGGCCTTGCTCCACAGCTCGAGACCGTCACGATACTCGACCCCGCCAAGTTCGATGAGTCCAGCAATTGCAACCCGCGCTATTGGATACTCCGAATTGGGGTACAGGTCACTCTGACACCATTGATCCTTGGCAAGCTTGATCAGCGTTTGCTGATAGGAAGGATGAACATTTGCACAGAGCGCTTCTGCCAAAGTCAATCGAACCGGGCTCCCTCGATGGTTTGCAAGATCCAGCAGGTACGCCGGCAAAGGCCCCTCCAGCGATGAGGCAATGGCACCGAGCGCCATCGCTACGGCATGCGCGAACTGGTTTTTCAAAGCAGCGTTCACATATGATGCCATCCCATGCCGGATAGCTGCCGATACCGCGTTCACAACCGTGTCGAAGTCATAGCTTGTCTCTAATGCCCAGCACACATCCGGCTCGATGAATAGCGGACAGTGTGCATCCAGTTGCAACCGGAGGGAGCGTATCAAAGCGTCTGCATTCTCAATACCTTGCAACGTTTGCAGCGCTGTTTGCGAAAGAACGACCCGTTTTTCTTTCTTCAGCTCGATTTCCGCAGCGCAGATTTCGTTGAACGGCGCAGGTAATTGCATCCGAGCCGCCTCAGCCAGCGCGTTCTGGCCTTTTTGGGTTTCATCGCAATGAAGATGCGCGAGCCCTCGCCCGATATTTACAAATCGCTCAACATTCCGCTCTTGTCTCAGATAAGCCAAAAGCTCCCGCCAGCCCTGTTGATCATTCCTTAAAACGCAAGCCAATGCTGAAGAGTCGACGGCAAACGTCGACGCCCCTTCACGCAGCCGCGTGTGAAGGGCAACACTGTATTGCTCTTTCCAGTCTGACAATAACGCCAACCAGAGGTATTCCTCCTCCTCTGTCCCGTATCCAACAGCGAAGGCTGCAGCAAGTTCGTCATCGTCCAGTGAATGCAAGCGAACATCTCTAGAGAAACTCCACAGCCAATGATGCCTAAGCCATTTTATATGCCGGTGACGCGCCAAACATTCCCAGTTTCGTTTGGCACGAGCGACATTGACATATGCTTCGAGAAACTGACGGGCCGCCTGCCCTTGGTCATTGTCGTGAAGAAAGAACTCATGCTCCTCGTCATAAACGCAGTTGACCACATCAAGGTAATCTATCGCACGTTTGCGAAGGTCGTCCTCCGTTGGCGTCAGAAAGCTCACTGCCAAATCAACTATTTCTTCGAACCCGTCGAAGTCCTGAAGCGCGCCATAAGCAATAGCGTCATGCGAAAACAAGTCGCCGGCCTGAACTACTGCGCGTGCAGCATCCATAAAAGCAGACTCCAGACCGTGTACAAATTTTGAAAGTTCTTGGGCGAAGTTTGCCGGATAACTAGCAAAATCAATCGGCAACAGTGTTCGTATGAACGTTTCCAACAGAGGCTTTGTAGACATTGAAACCGCGCGCGCGCGATACCACTCAGCCGGTCGCATCAACGCTTCCCACTCATCCCTTCCGGCATACGCGGTTGGGGCTCGAGTCAATAAAAAGCGAGCAACCTCTGCAGCGTTGCTCGCGCTGGACCCCACATTGGCAGCGCATTTTAGATACTGTTCGAACTCCTTCCCGCCTTCCATAAGCCTTGCTTCCAGCCATGCATCAATCCTGGCTTGCACGGCTTCACCAGGTTCAATTGCAAAGGAAGTGCCGACCCGTTCAAGTATGAGAGCCGCTGTTGCAACGCCCCATTCGATTGTTGGACGCTTGCACAAAACCAGAAAATCAATCAGTCGACGCAACGCCTGCCGTACTTGCCGACGATTTTTCTCAAGCGCTCGGGTGATTCCGGCTTCGACTCTCGGATGGTAATAGGTAAGGTCACCTGCTTCGTTTTGGCGGAAGTTACGAGCGGCGACAAAGCAATCAACCAGCGAAGAGACATTCGCGGAATTTTTTTCATCCATGTCACATAGACCATCCTCGACCACAAGAAGGATCGAGCGAGTCACTTGGTCGCCGGTTCCAAGGAGGGCCCAAAGTATCGCGGCAGCGTCTATATCTCCGCGTGCCTCAATCTGCTCAATGACCGTTTGCTCTATCGAGTTTTGGTGTGCACGACGAATGGCCTCATTCACGATAAAAAAATCGCTGTGAAAATCCTCAGGATCCAACGCTCGTATGGCATCGAAGAATTTCTGAATTTCTAGCGGCGTAGCAAGTTCGCCCAGCACTTGGGTTTCAGACAGACGAGTGAGCTTTTGCTGTGCTTGCGGCAAACTGTCTACTCGAGTCGTGTAGAGCCTGTGCCGTTGATCCGAACCGTAGTGCTCAGCCTCCAGTTTGATCTCCCAGTTTTTTATCGTATCCAAAGAGCCTGATGCTAATGCAACGTCCCGTCTCGACGTTGCAATTATCATTCTGTCGGTTCTGGCACTGGCGAAAAAACGGCCGAGTTGATCGTTCCACGCGCGACTATTTTGATCAAAGTCGAACCGCCCCCACGGATCCTCGATGTCGTAGAGTACGGGCGCTGGAGTCGTATCGTCGCGCAGTTGTGAAGGGCCCTGCCTGATCAATACTCGCGTCAGCCCGGGATGTACTTTGCGCAATTCGTCATAGAGCATTTGAGTCGCAAGGGTTTTCCCTGTACCGGATTGGCCGACCAGAATCGCCGCCGATTTCTGTGCCATCTGCGCTCGCAGATCTGACCAGTTAGTTGGGTAAACATAATGCTCGAGCTCTGGCGAGCTCGCGAGATAGCCGTCATGCCGGCGAATGATGTCTTCGAGTTCCTGACGCTCCAAACGCCCCCCCCCTGCTCGCACTATTCGGGCACGAGCGGCTTCTCGCAACTGGATGAGGCACGCCTCAAGTCGAGCATTGGGTACGCGACAGCTTTCTCGAAGAAGTCGATCAATATCAACGCGAAGACGCTCGTCGTCCTGATTGGCAATGACAGCAAATCGCCCGGTGATGTCGTGATTGAGGCCCTTAGCGATCAACTGCGGTAATGTGTCCGGGCCGGGCCACATTCCCGGTCTGCGCCGACCGAGCTTTTGCGCATCACCGTTCAGGCCCGCACTGGTAACCAGCAAGTAACGGCAGCGGGGATCGGCCAGCCGAGTGGATGCACTGGGCCTGATTGTACTGCCGTATTCAAGCAGGCTTTTGAGCGTCTTCGGTGTCCAGGCATTACCTTCACGCCTCTTAGCCTGGACAACCAATGTATAGTCGGCCATCGGCACCAGACTCACGAGCCGTCCCGGCTCTTGACCTGAAAGTTCTGCTTCAAGATCTTCCTGACTTGCCGGCTCGAGCACCACCTCTCTGGTCTGTCGGGATACCAGAATCAAATCGAGAGCAAGCCAGACTGAGACATCTATCTGGTACTCGAATCCGGCGAGGGGAGTCGCTCTGGAGGCATGTTCATCTTCCGCAACAGTTCCGGTTGCGCCTTGATGTCCTTGAGATGTCATAGAAGATCGATCCAGACAGGCGACGATGACTTCTTCCTGTCGGGATCAGGAAGGGAAAAAACCGCCTGGAGTCATAGGGGTAACTGGCCGGTCAGCCGATTCAAGCGTCGAAGCGATTCAAGCTTTGATTCATCATATCTGTGCAACAACCAACGTGCCAATCCGATAGGCGCAACAGCCCCATTCATTAAGTCATCTTGAACGCTGCTCCAACAAAATACTCCTGAACTCATGAGATCAATTCAGATCTGGGCCATAGCTGCTCGCCCTGCACACAACACTGTGCTTGCCCTAACACCTTGATCAAAGTCAGATGCAGCAACTTCCCGCAATAGGACGAACGGGTTGAACTGATGGGTCGCCGGGCGTCGGAGGTTGGAGGAACCAGGCGGTCAGCATCATGGATCGACTTGCGCCATCAGCTCCGGCACCGATTCCGGCCGTTTCGCATAACGCTGAGCGAGCACCGCGCAGACCATCAATTGAATCTGATGGAACAGCATCAACGGCAGAATCAACACACCAATCGTGCTACCGGCAAACAACACCTGCGCCATCGGCACACCGGTGGCCAGGCTCTTTTTCGAGCCGCAGAACAAAATGGTGATGCGATCTTCCTGGCTAAAACCGAACGCCTTGCCGAGCAGCGTCGACGCCAGCAAGACCAGCGCCAGCAGGATGCAGCAAACCACCACCAGCCCGAGCAGTTCGACTAGCGGGATCTGATGCCAGATGCCTTCGTTGACCGCTTCACTGAATGCGCCGTAGACCACCAACAGAATCGAACCCTGATCAACGAACTTCAGCCAGTTCTTGTTGCGCCCCACCCACGCGCCGATCCAGCGACGGGCGATCTGCCCGGCAATGAATGGCAGCAACAACTGCACGCTGATTTTCAGAATCGCATCCAGCGTCGATCCGCCATCACCGTGGACGTCGAGCAGCAGCGTCACCAGCAATGGCGTGAGGAAAATCCCGAACAGGCTAGAAGCTGCCGCGCTGCAGATCGCCGCCGGAATATTACCGCGCGCCAGCGAAGTGAAGGCGATCGCCGATTGCACCGTTGCCGGCAGTGCGCACAGGTAAAGCATGCCCATGTACAGCTTGTCGCCGATCAGTGGAGACAACAGCGGTTTCAGCGCCAGCCCGAGAATCGGGAACAGCACAAAGGTCAGGCCGAACACCAGCAAATGCAGGCGCCAGTGGCCGGCCCCGGCAATGATCGATTCACGGGACAGTTTGGCGCCATGCAGGAAAAACAGCAGGGCGATGGCGATGTTGGTCAACCAGCCAAAGCCGGCGGCGACTTGGCCGCTGGCCGGCAGGAAACTGGCCAGCAGCACGACGCCAATCAGCGTCAGGGTGAAGTTGTCGGGCAAAAAACGTGGGCGAGTCATGGTCGGTCCATCCGGGGGTTGCCAGTGCGTGCCGACGACTCTAACGTGACTGCCAATTACCGACTAACGCCGAAGGGCCACAAGATGCCGCCTAAAGGACATGACAAAAGCGTCCGTCGCAGCATTCCCGGGCTGCCCAGCCTGCCGCGTCCACTCTACGGACGCACCGAATCGCTGCCCAATCGCGCCCTGACCCGACGCCACAGCCACCCGTGGGTACAGTTGTCCTACGCGATTCAGGGCGTGCTGGAAATCCAGACCAGCGCCGGCCGCTTTGTCGCTCCGCCGGAGCGCGCCGTGTGGATCCCGGCGGGCGTGCCGCATCGGGTGTTCAGTTCGCCGCGCACGGAAATGCGCAGTCTCTACATCGATTGCAGCGTCGCCGGATGGGCGCTTGAGCGCTGCCATGTGCTGGGCGTCAGCGACCTGCTCCGGGAACTGATTCGCGCGTTCAGTGAGGTTCCGGTGGAATACGAGCAAAGCGGCCCGCACGGACGTCTGGCCCAGGTCATCCTTGATCAATTGGCCGAGGCGCCGCAGATCGATCTGATGCTGCCGTTGCCGCAAGACGCCCGCTTGAAGCAGATCTACCAGAGCCTGGAGCAACACCCGGAACAGCAGACCACGCTGAGCCACTGGAGCGAGAAGTTCGGCGTCACCGAAAAGACCCTCACCCGCCTGTTTCAACGTGACACCGGCCTGACCTTCCGCGCCTGGCGCCAGCGTTTGCGCCTGCTCGGTGCGCTGACACCGCTGGAAAAAGGCGAACGCGTCACCGACGTTGCGCTGGCCTGTGGTTACGACTCGACCTCGGCGTTTATCTCCGCGTTTCGCCAACAGTTTGGCGAAACGCCGGGTGAGTTTTTTCGCTGATCAGCGATCCGCCAGTGCTTCCAGCAAGTCCGCTGACGGCACGAAATACAGGCTGCCAGTGACGGCGGTGCTGAAATCCAGCAACTTGTCGTAGTTACCCGGTGGCTTGCCGACGAACATGTTTTCCAGCATCTGCTCGATCGGCTCGGGCGAGCGCGCGTAACCGATGAAGAAGGTGCCGAACTCCCCGGCTCCCGGCCGGCCGAACGGCATGTTGTCACGGAGAATTTTCACTTCCTCCCCGGCCGCGTTGGTAATGGTGGTCAGCGCGCTGTGCGAGTTGCTCGGTTTGACTGCGTCATCCAGTTCGATATCGGAGAGCTTGGTGCGACCGATAACGCGCTCCTGTGCTTCAACACTCAGGCCGTTCCACGCGGTCATGTTGTGCAGGTATTTCTGCACCAGCACGTAGCTGCCGCCGCTGAACTCGGGGTCTTCGTCACCGACGATGGTGAAGTTGAGCGCTTTGCGCCCGACCGGGTTTTCCGTGCCGTCGACAAAACCGATGATGCTGCGCATGTCGAAATAACGAAAACCCTGCACTTCGTCGACCACGGTCACCGCATCGCCGAGAACCGCCATGATTTGCGTGGCCAGTTCAAAACACAGGTCCATTTGATCGGCGCGAATGTGCAGCAGCAGATCGCCCGGGGTGGCGGGAGCGTGCCGCCCTTCCCCGCCAAATTCGCGAAAACCGTGCAGCGACGCCGGGCGCGGATTGCCAAACAGGCGATCCCAAACGCTCGAGGAAAAACCGCAGATGCACGTCAGATTGCCTGTCGGTACGCGCTTTCCAACCGAACGCACCAGCCCGGCAACATCGCCGCACCAGTCTTTGACGGTTTGCGCGGCTTCAGCCCCGTCGTTGAGCGTCGCAACGATGAAAATCGCGCTGCTGGTGATCGGACTGCACACTGCTTGAGGTTCGAGAATGTCGGTATTCATCGCTGAAAACATTGCTCCGTAAAAAGTGCCCGAGCTGTTAACGAGGGCGGATAGTTCGTTTTTAACGAACTGTTGCGCAGAAATAAACGATTTTTCTTTGCCGCAAACTGGTCGCTAGCATGGCCTCGTCTGACCCCAATCCAAGAATAGACAGGGAGCGTGACATGCCAGCCACCAACATCAATATCGGCGAACCATGGATGTGGGGCGCCTTCATCGTCTTCGTACTTGCCATGCTGGCATTGGACCTGTTTGTCTTCGGTGGGCGCAAGGCGCATCGGGTCTCAGTGCGCGAAGCCTTGTCCTGGGTCATCGCCTGGTGCCTGCTGGCACTGAGTTTCGCCGCCCTGCTCTGGTGGTATCTGCACGGCGCGTTCGGCGCCGAGATTGCCCGGGAAAAAACCCTCGAATTCCTCACCGGTTATCTGATCGAGCAATCGTTGTCGATCGACAACATGTTCGTCTTTGTGATGATCTTCAGCTACTTCGCCGTGCCACCCGAGTTGCAGCGCCGAGTGCTGCTGTACGGCGTGCTCGGGGCGATCGTAATGCGCGCGGTGATGATTTTTGCCGGGGTGTGGCTGGTGTCGCAGTTTGAATGGCTGCTATATGCGTTCGGGGTGTTCCTGATCTTTACCGGGATCAAGATGCTGGTGTTTGCCGACCACCAGCCGGATCTGGACAAGAATCCGCTGCTGCGCTGGGTGCGCGGGCATATGCGCATCACCAGCAGCTTTCATGGCGAACGCTTTTTCGTGTTGCAGAACGGCGTGCGCTGGGCCACGCCGATGTTTCTGGTGCTGGTGCTGATCGAGGCCAGTGACTTGATGTTTGCGGTCGACAGCATCCCGGCGATATTCGCCGTGACCACTGACCCGTTCATTGTCTTCACTTCAAATATCTTCGCGATCATGGGCCTGCGCGCGCTGTATTTTCTGCTGGCAGATATGGCGGACCGCTTTCATCTGCTCAAGTATGGGCTGGCGATTGTGCTGGTGTTTATCGGCGGCAAGATGGTCTTGATGCCGTGGCTGCACATGCCGGTGGAATGGTCGCTGGCGGTGGTGGGTGGGGTGATTCTTGGCTCAGTCCTGCTCAGCTTGGTCATGACCAGAGATGCCGAACGCCGCACTGAATGACACACCACAAGACCCTGTAGGAGTGAGCCTGCTCGCGATAGCGGTCTGCCAGTCAACACCGCGTTGTCCGACAGACCGCTATCGCGAGCAGGCTCACTCCTACAGGGGATCGGTGTTACTTATCGGACTTGATGCTGGTCCACACGCGGGTGCGCACGCGCTCAAGTTTCTGCGGCAACGGCTGCACGACGTAGAGGTTTTTCAGCGCTTCGGGGGTCGGCGTCAGGTTCGGGTTGTCGGTGATTTCCTTGTTGATCAGCGGCATCGAATCCTTGTTCGCATTCGGGTAGCCGAGGAAGTCGCTGATCGGTGCGATCACTTTCGGGTCGAGCAGGTTGTTGAGGAATTCATGCGCTTCGGCGACGTTCTTCGCGCTCTTCGGAATGGCGAAGGTGTCGAACCAGATCGGCGCACCTTCCTTCGGCAAGCGCCAGTCGACCACTACGCCGTTGCCCGCCTCTTTGGCGCGGTTGCCGAACTGGTAGAAGCTGCCGGAATAACCGATGGCCACGCAGATGTCGCCGTTGGCGATGTCGGTCATGTACTTGGCCGAGTTGAAGTAGGTCACGTACGGGCGAACCTTGAGCATCAGCTCCTTGGCTTTTTCATAGTCGGCGGGGTTCTGGCTGTTCGGGTCGAGGCCCAGGTAATGCAGGGCCAACGGGAGGATTTCCGTCGGCGAATCAAGCATCGCCACGCCGCAGGATTTGAGCTTTTCCATGTTCTCCGGTTTGAACACCAGATCCCAGCTGTCCACCGGCGCGTTGTCGCCCAGTGCCGCTTTGACTTTGGCCGGGTTGAAGCCGATCAGCACAGTGCCGACCATGTAAGGCACGCCGTACTGGTTGCCCGGATCGTTCTTGCCCAGCAGTTTCAACAGTTCTGGATCCTGGTGGCTCCAGTTCGGCAGCTTCGATTTATCCAGTTTCTGAAACACGCCAGCCTTGATCTGCGTTTCAAGGAACTGGTTCGACGGCACCACCAGATCGTAACCGGAGTTGCCGGTGAGCAGTTTGGCTTCCAGGGATTCATTGGTGTCGAAGGTGTCCCAGGTCACTTTGATGCCGCTTTTTGCGGCGAAATCCTTGGGCACGGACGGCAGGATGTAATCCGCCCAGTTGTACACGCGCAGTTCGCGTTGCTCAGCCTGGACAGCGCCGGCCAGCAGCGTCAGCCCACACACAGTGGCACCCAGAATGCGTTTCATCGTGACCATGGTTGTTCCCCAAAAGGCAGCGTGAGTTCGATGGTTTTTATGTTCTGTACACGGCAGCGGCTGTAAAGGTAGCCAAGGGTAAAAAGGGTCGAGCGTCTTGTTGTGGTTTTGATTCTTGCTGACAGCGTAGCTGGAGCACAGTGGGGGATGGGCCAAAAGGGGATCGATGTGGCCAATTTGATTGACCGCCGGGATGCGGAAACAACAATGCCCGGCACTTGGCCGGGCATTGTGGTGAAGCGGATCAGCTCAGTCGGTGTAACCCAATCTCGCCGCCCTGCTCTGCTGAGTCTGGCTGCGTGTTGCCAAGCAGTAATACAACGGCACGGTGACAACCAGGCCCACCAGCCAGGACAAGTCCGCACCCTCAACCAGATTGGCGTACGGTCCGACATACAGCGAGGTGTTGGCGAATGGCAGTTGCACGAGGATGCCAATGAAGTAGGCAATGATCGCGTGCAGATTAAATCGCCCGTAAACCCCGCCATCAGCGCGGAAGATCGAGGTGATGTCGTAGCAGCCGCGCTTGATCAGGTAGAAGTCGATCAGGTTGATCGACGCCCACGGTACCAGCACCAGCAGCAGCGCCAGAATCAAACCGATGAACTCGGAAATGAAGTCCGCCGACGCGCCCAACGCAACCACGCAGCAACCGGCCAGCACCACGCTCGACAACACCACGCGCACCTTGATGCTGGGCGTCCATTGGCTGGCAAACGTCTGAATCGAGGTAATGATCGACAGCACCGCGCCATACAGATTCAGCGCGTTATGGCTGATGATATTCAGCAGAAACAACACCATCAGAATCGGCCCGAGCCAACCGGTCGATTGCTTGACCGCGACCATCGCTTCGGTGCCTTCCGGAGTAGCCAGTACGGCAACCGCACCGAAGCTGAACGACAGAATCGTGCCCAGCGTCGCGCCCAGATAAGTCGCCCAGAACGGCTTGGCAATGCCGATATCCGCAGGCAGGTAGCGCGAGTAATCGGACACGTACGGCGAGAAACTGATCTGCCAGATAATCCCCAACGACACCGTCGCCAGCCAGCCGGACAGGTTGAAACTGCCGCGAGTGAGGAAGTCCGCCGGCAAATCATGGGCAAAGATATAGATGAAACCGGCGAGCAACGCGCCGCCCATCACCCAGGTGCCAATGCGGTTCAGCGTGTGGATGAAGTTGTAGCCGATCACGCCAATCGCCGTGGCCGCCAGTGCACCGATCAGAATGCTCAACGGCGCCGGCACCGATGGCGCGATGCCGACGATGGATTTACCCGCCAGGACGATGTTGGAAATAAAGAAACCGATGTAGATCAGCGCGGCAAAGAACACGATCAGCAGCGCGCCGTAACGGCCGAACTGGCCGCGACTCTGAACCATCTGCGGAATGCCCATGCGCGGGCCTTGGGCCGACGCCAGGGCAATCACCACACCACCGATCATGTGCCCCAGCGCAATCGCCAGCAGCCCCCAGAGCAAATCGAGATGGAACACCTGAACCACCATGGCGCCGGTGACGATGGGCAGGGGCGCAATGTTGGTGCTGAACCAAAGGGTGAATAGGTCGCGGGCCTTCCCGTGGCGTTCCGCGAGTGGGACGTAGTCGACCGTATGGTTCTCGATCAACGGATCTTGCCGGGACATCTGGGACATATGCATGAACTCGAGTTTGTCTGTTCTTATCGTTGTATGAAGCCAAACCGGGGGGACTCTCTGGCCGCCCCTCAGATGCAGACCATATTATGGTATTCCAAACAATTCACAAGACTGATCCGTAGTTTACGACGCCAGCTGATACGCCATCCTCGCTGAAACCGTGGCTTTCAGACCAGCCGAAAGCCCCGTAAATGCTGAGTTTCCGACGAACGCGGCACGTTTATCGGTTCAGCTTAAAAGGCCTTGCAAAGATCGAATACTGGTATACCATCAGACCAACAAACACATAAAAACAGCAACACATCACCCGAGGACCGACCAATGATCGATGCCGCCATCTACAAACAAGTCATGGGCTCGTTCCCGTCCGGCGTAACCGTTATCACCACGCTGGACGATGACGGTCAGATCGTCGGCCTGACGGCCAGTGCATTCAGCTCGCTGTCGATGGATCCGGCGCTGGTGCTGTTCTGCCCCAACTACAGTTCTGATTCCTACCCGGTGCTGATCAAAAACAAACGCTTTGCCATCCACGTTCTGTCCGGCGGCCAGCAAAGCGAAGCCTACGCCTTCGCCCGCAAAGGCAAAGACAAGGCGCAAGGCATCAAATGGACCTTGAGCGAATTGGGTAACCCGATCCTCGCCAATGCGACGGCTATCATCGAATGTGAGCTGTGGCGCGAATACGAAGGCGGCGACCACGCCATCATGGTCGGCGCGGTGAAGAACCTGATCGTCCCCGAGCAAATCGCCGGGCCGCTGGTGTATTGCCACGGCAAGATGGGCGCCCTGCCCGTCCTGGCCTGATCGTCAGCCCCGCACAATTCAACTGTAGGAGTGAGCCTGCTCGCGATAGCGATTTATCCGATGTCGATGTCTTTTCTGACACACCGCCATCGCGAGCAGGCTCACTCCTACAAGTTTTGTAGCCTCAACAATAAAAGACCCGAGGAAGCGTCATGAAATTTTCCCTGTTCATCCACATGGAACGCTGGGACGAAAGCGTCAGCCACCGCCAACTGTTCGAAGACCTCACCGAACTGACCCTGATGGCCGAGGCCGGCGGTTTCAGCACCGTGTGGATCGGCGAACACCACGCGATGGAATACACCATCTCGCCCAGCCCGATGCCTTTGCTCGCCTACCTCGCCGCCAAAACCACCACCATCCACCTCGGCGCCGGCACCATCATCGCGCCGTTCTGGCACCCGTTGCGCGTTGCCGGTGAATGCGCGTTGCTCGACGTCATCAGCAACGGGCGCATGGAAGTCGGCCTGGCCCGTGGCGCCTATCAGGTTGAATTCGATCGCATGGCCGGCGGCATGCCCGCCTCCAGCGGTGGCCAGGCATTGCGCGAAATGGTCCCGGTGGTCCGCGCCCTGTGGCAAGGCGACTACGCTCACGACGGCGATATCTGGAAATTCCCGACCTCGACCAGCGTGCCGAAACCAATTCAAAAGCCCAACCCGCCAATGTGGATCGCCGCCCGCGACCCGGATTCGCACAACTTCGCTGTGGCCAACGGCTGCAACGTGATGGTCACGCCGCTGATGAAGGGCGACGAAGAAGTCCTCGACCTGAAGAACAAATTCCAGACTGCGCTGGACAACAACCCCGACGTGCCACGCCCGCAACTGATGGTGCTGCGTCACACTCACGTGCACACCGCTGATAATCCGGATGGCTGGAAAGTCGGGGCGAAAGCGATCTCACGTTTCTATCGCACGTTCGATGCGTGGTTTGGCAACAAGCAAACGCCGGTCAACGGTTTCCTCGCGCCGAGCCCGGAAGAGAAGTTTGCCGGGCGTCCGGAGTTTGAGCTGGAGAGTTTGCACAAGACGGCGATGATTGGTACGCCGGAAGAGATCATTCCACGGATCAAGTACTACCAGGAATTGGGGGTGGATGAGTTCAGTTTCTGGTGTGACAACAGCTTGCCGCATGAGGAGAAGAAGAAATCGTTGGAGCTGTTTATCAAGCATGTGGTGCCGGCGTTTCGCTGAGTCACTGCTGATTGCCTGCCCCAAATAAAAAAGCCCCGAGCAGTTCGGGGCTTTTCAGTTCAGCATGCAAATATTCTTTTGGGATATTCCCACCGCAGAATCAAAACTCAAAAAATCTATCTTGTGAAATCCGCCTCTATACTTGGTCAATCATCAACTCCTGTTGTTGACTCATGGCCGCCTGCGAAAAATTGGCCTTCATCGCCAGAGTCAATTTATATCCAGCAAAAATCAGGCGTAATCTCACAAGCGACCCCAGCTGATACAAGAATATTTCTAACCCGTAGGACCGACTTCGCCTGACCGCTAAACACCAGAGTAGAGCCTTGCTGGAGCATATCTCTCGACATTAAAAAATTGTGACCTGTCACCTCGGAAACCGCCCTTATCTGTGCTTGATTCCAATAGTCGCCGCGACAGCGAACCTCATACCTGCACTCATCCAGCTGGATGCCGGGCATATTGGTGGTAACTACCGACCAGCCACACAGATCGCAGCGTGTTCCCTGAGTGCTACCCTCATTGAAGACAACTAATTCGCCTCTACACTGCTCGCATGCTGTTGGATAGGATTCGTTCATTATGGGTTACCACGGTCAATAATCCGAAAGGAAAAACGGGAATGGACCACATTTTCGGAGTGCTGTCTAAATGTGGTCTGTCCCCATTCCATTCCAAATGGTTCAGACTTCGATGAGGCTACGTTGACTTCGAAACGGTGGAAAACGGGGCTAGCTGACATTTCCAAATGCTCGCTAAACGTAGTCTCCACCTATCAATTTCATACCACTATACGGATCAGCGATATTACTACCCAGCTCAGCAATTGCCTCTTTGATCTCGATAGCCACTTCTGACGAAAGCTCACTGACATTCTGGCTTGATATAAAGTCAAACAGTTCCGCCAATCCAAGGTATGCCGCAACGACGATCGCCCCCTGAGCAAAATCAAAATCAAACCCATCCCACTCATTGATCAAGGTTTTTTCTATTTGAGTCTTTAGTGACTCGCACAACTGTTCATAGGTGTGCCACTGACGATCGCTGAGTTCTAACAGAGCCTGTAAAAAATCAAACTTTGATTTTCCAGAAAAAGGTTTCTCGATCAGCAGTTCATGAAACTCGTTTGCCACATCTTCTACAGGCATCGAGTCAGGAAGCGATTGATAATAGAAAAAATTCTTCATCATTTATGATCTACACGCAATAAACCCGGGATTTAACTCAATTAGCGCGGGGAATCCCCGAGAATCTTTCCCCATTTTCTCTCTATCCTTTCTCAAGAAGCCCACTGGGTTTTCTCAGGATACTCGCCTTTTACGAAAAGCTGAGCGAGCTTCATACCCGCTCTTTCCGACCATTTTCCGCTTGCATCCAACGGGCACTCTTTAATGACGCTTATAGTTTCCTTTATTTTATCTAGCTGTATCAGACCCACATCACCGCCCCGGCCAAACGTATATTCCACATATGCTTCAGTCTCTACAACCTTATCCATCTCTATATAAATAGCCACGTACACCTCTTATCCATTTACCCACTCAATCTCTTGAAATTCTTGACGAACATACATCGTCAGACCAGCAATATCCTCAAAAGCCACAGTACCAAACTCTGAATAAAATTTTGCAACATACTGTTTAGAAGATAACCCCAAGGCTTCCGCCTCCGATCTTGGGTAAAAAGGGGACAGACCACGTTTTCGGAATGTTTTCTAAACGTGGTCTGTCCCCATTTATCCCGCTCTTTTTGAGCTCAATTGGGCAGCTGTTAAGTAAACACCGTTCAGATCCGACTTTTTATACAACTAATAGCGAATCCATTTCCCTGTAGGTATCAATTCCGGGCTATTAGGATCAACCAAATAGAGCCATTCCGGATCATGCCCTAATGTACCTACCAAAACACCTAACGCATTTGGGTTCGCTGGTGTATCCGCGTAGTGCACTATTCCAATATAGCTTCCTATACCGTAGGAACTTTGCAATTGAAAACGAAAAGAGCCATCAGCATTGTAAATCGCCGCATTATTAGGACAGTCAAAAAACCAAGGAAATCCAGGCGTACTAAACTTTGAAGGTTTCTCATTAAAAACCACCAAAACCCCTCTTCTGTCTTCAAGGATATAGGGCGTCTCACCGATTTGAAGGCGTATTTCAACGCCATTTTCAAGAACCAGATATTGTTCTAAACGTACGACTGGGTGCTCTTGCGCATATAGCATATTTTTTTTTGTGTCTTCGAAGCTGGTAGAGGTTCCGTTCCAGCTGACAAACGACTCGAAGAGCGCTCTATCATCGCACTCCCACCTCGTTCTAATTTCGCTGATCAACTGATTCACTGCAATGTCCTCACCGACTTCATATTAACTTCATAAAGCTCTGGATTAGTTCGGGGCGCTTTATCCATTAAATTCGCTTGATGGCCGCCACCAGGCAAGCGACTGTTATTTTTCGGAAAAAATGGGGAAAAAATGAAAGAAAAGGGGACAGACCACGTTTTCAGAGCGCTTTCTAAACGTGGTCTGTCCCCATTTATCGTCCTCGAGTTAAACGTCAGTTCATGAGCGCTGGCGACACTCGGCCACTGTCGAAGTGCTGCTTGAATATCTCCACGACAATCTCAAAATTTGAGCAGATGGCTGAACCAGCAACGGCGTCGCCTTGGATATGCATGATTCCGCCACGATTTTTATCGCCGTAAAATACTTTGACATCGTAGTCATCGCCATCATCAACGCCGAGCGTCAGTGCGTACTTGCCTGTCTCTGCAACAACCTGCAATGTCAAGAGTTCGAAGCCTGCTAATTCTTCAATATCCAGGGTTACACTCCCCAAATTTCGGCAGGACTCTTCAAGGTGCGCAAGGATATCGTTCCAAGATGGATCTCTTTGCGTGCCACCTTCACAGGTTCTGCCAAAACCGACCGTCCAAGAGAGAGAGCGCTTCATATTATTTCACCTCTTTTACTGATTTCATTCCAGGGCGCCAATAAAGCGTTTTACCTGTCGCAAGCTCTTTGATGGTAAGAGAGGACAGGCCAGACTCGTTAGCCATTGCAGCAATGTCTCCACGGCAGAACCCGCATACTGCCTTTCCAGATACCCTGAGTTCCATGCTCGCCCCGACCGTTTTCCCTGCAGTGAACGCCTGCTGGATCACACCAATTTCTGCATGTGCATCAGCCATATTGCCATTCGGGAGAGCTTTCTTTTGGGCAAACGGGGACAGACCACGTTTTTGGAGTTCTTTCTAAACGTCGTCTGCCCCCCCATTTATTCTCAGCTAATAACGAATCCACTTTCCAGTAGAAATCAACTGCGGGCTATTCGGATCAACCAAATAAAGCCATTCTGGCTCATGACCAACTGTGCCGATTAGCACTCCCAGCTTATCTGGATGATCGGGCATCGAACCAGAGTGCAGGGCACCTATATACCCGCCTTGACCATAAGTATTATGCAGCTGAAAACGCAATGAGCCGTCAAAATTATAAACTGCAGCATTATCAGGATAGCTAAAAAACCAAGGTACTTCTGGAATACTGAATCTCAAAGGTTCCTTTTCAAAAACCACTAAAAACCCAGTTCTATCAGGTAATATATTCAGCGCTTCAAGCATTGGAATATCAACCTCAACTCCCCCCTCTAAAACCAAAAACTGCCTACGATTTATTACGCTATGCTTTTCCGAATAGAGAATATATTTTCTGACATCATCAAAACTGGTGCGGGCCCCATCCCAACTAACAAATCGCTCAAAAACGACCCCATCGTCCATTTCTAAAGCCGTAACAACCTTACTTATTAATGCTGTCATTTGAGTGATTTTACCGAGTCGAAATGCACTTCATACAGCTCTGGATTAGTTCGGGGAGTCTTATCCATAAAATTAACCTGATTACCACATCCCTGCAACCGAATCCCATTTTTTGCGTCCCACATATCACCCACGTTCCCCTCACGAAGCCCCACACCAGGTTTAATGGGAGTATTCCGGCAGAACAGCGGACCTACAATATCAAGAGGAGTCATGCGGCTCACAAAAAAGGGGCGAATTCATCGAATTGAATTCGCCCCTTTTTTGCAGTGGTCATGAGTCAAAAACTAACCCTGAACCGGGCTTTTTCGATTCCTGCGCATTTGCTTGAGATTGAAGCGCAGTTTGCGCATCCCGTGAGCAATACGCGGAAACAGCAACGTCCAGCGAGGATGCACCACCACTCCGCACTCACGGCTGTCCTGTCGAGTCATCGAAGTAATCTGCTGCGGCAACGGCACACCGTACTTGATGCACTTGGTGATCAGTGCATCAACATTGCGTTCCATGAAATTCAGCGCAACGTCCCGTCCAGCATTGAACGACCCAACGTGTTTCTTCAACGCTGCCAGGGTGTCGCGGTACGCGGCATAACTTCCCATTACGTACTCGACATCTTTATGGCTCTGCGTAAGCGAACCGCTTCTGACCCGTTGTAAGTAAAAATCCGCCGAGGTGGCAAAAGTAGCGTGGCTGTGCAGATAAATGTTCATGCTGAACACATGATCCTCATGAGCTCGCCCTTCCAACCGAACCGCGAAACGCTCGCACACCGAGCGCTTGAAAATGTACTGCCACGTTGCAGCGTGATACTTGCCGGACAAGATCAGATCCTCGAGCAAGTCACGTCCGGCGTCGAACCAACCATTGCGGCTGGCCGCGGTGTTACGCCGCAACAGCTGTTTCTCGCCGTTGACTTCGGTGTACGAACGCTTGGAGAAATAAAACAACTCAAGCGCGGCATTGGACTGCACCTGCTCCACCAACGTCGAAAACATCTCTGGGCTGACCACATCGTCCGGGTCGCAAAAGAACACATACTCCCCGCTCGCCAATGCCAAACCATTGCGCCGTGCAGCACCAACGCCCTGATTATCCTGGGTGACGACTTTGACTTCCGCACGATGGCCGAACCCCGACGCGATGACGTCAAGCGTGCCGTCGGTCGAGCCATCGTTGATCAAGATGATTTCGTGCAAAGGCACGGGTTGATTAATCAGCGAATCAAGGGTTTCGGCGATGTAGGATTCAACGTTGTACGTGGGGATGATGACGGAAATTTTCGGGACAGACACGTTGTTGAACACCTGTGACGACGGCGTAGGCCATAAACGGGAATTTGTGAGGCAAAGTTGACGTGCCCAGGGTGAACGAAGGCACGTTTTCAACGCACTGAAGCAGAGCGATGCCAATATGATGGCACATGATAATGGCCGATGGTTAAGGCGTCAAAGGGAGACGACCGCAGTAACGAACTGACACAACTCATCAGTGATGTCAGGTGGCGAGAATGGATCGAGGGTGGTGCTTGAGCGAGCGCTCTGTGTAAAAATCGGATGGGCTGCATGGATTCGGTTTCTAGTATTTGTGTGGTGCAAACCAAGTTGCCGATTCATGCAGGTCTCTTCAACATTCCAACTTCTTGATTTTCTTTAAGAGAAATTGGGGATTCCTCAGGGTTTGCCCCCTTTATTCGTCCCCATTTATTCCCCAATGAATCAGTCTATCTTGGCGCGGTAAAAAGGGGACAGACCACGTTTTCGGAATGTTTTCTAAACGTGTTCTGTCCCCATTTATCCGCCACGTTGACTCCGGCTGCCAAGGCGCCCGTTTTGAAGTCCCCACCCGCGGCCAGTGAGCTCAAGCCCCCCATCAGCGCATGCAGGCCTATCTTCTCCAAACCACCGTCCTTCACGTGGTTGCTCACTCCGATATCACCCACCAGGTTGAAACCATAGGCGGTAAACGCATTCACCAGGCTTTTTTGCACGGCATCACCCAAGCTGCCTTCACGGCCCAGGGCTTTGTTGAGCAACGCGGAGGTGGAGTTTTGCAACAACTGGTTTTCGGTAAAATGCGCGATACCTTGCAGGCTGCTCAGACCACCGGAATCGGCGACGATAACTTTTCCGGTGCTGGCCAATGCGCCTTTGGTGGATTCCGTCAACGCGGGGGATGTACGGGAAAAACGGGGACAGACCACGTTTTCGGAGTTCTGTCTAAACGTGGTCTGTCCCCATTTACATCACGCGGCATCGATGAATCCTTTCAATTGGTCGAACTGAAAGCTTAGCGGGCCGCACAGGACAAATGACGGCAAATTTTTACGTATTGTTGCAGTCAACTACATTAAACGTGATCTCTCCCCCTTTACCCCCAAGCTCGACCCAAGCGAAAGGCATTTCAAAGAAGCGCATAAAATAGTCCTCTCTGGGGAGAGAAATGTTAATTTTTAATCTCAAAAGGAGCGAAAACACTGTTGTACTCTAGACAAAACCATACAATCAGTCAGCCGACTCAACCGGACATTCAAAGACCAATGAACAGCTTATTTTTTCTTCCAGAAGGACTAGGCAAATAAATCTGCCCCCCTTTACTGCTCGCAATTTACTAATACGCAGGTATCACCAGACTTCACAACCAAGCTAATCGGCTTTTTGGTTACACCATCATCAGTTGATATTTCAACCAACAAATTTTGATTTTCGAAAGATTGCAACTCAGCGACAAGTTGCTTAATAGTTTTCCCCCGACCAACCCAGTCGGGAGTTTTTTTATCGTTCATATCAATCTCCAATGCGATTTAAGTTTGCATCGTAGGTTCCTGATCGTGTCTCTTTACGACCAAGAGCCTTAACTGAATTTGCCATCTCCCAAGCATCACCATTGGGTAAAAAGGGGACAAACCACGCTTTCAGAGTGCTTTCTAAACGTGGTCTGTTCCCATTTATTCCACTGAATTTCACTTACACGATTTTGGACAAGGTTTGATGGGTTGTCATAGGCAAGACCTCGCTCTAAGGATGTACCTGCGCCTTTTGCACCGACTAGCCTTGGTGTTCTTTAAAAAACCTCATGCCTCAGCAACTTAAAGCCACCACCTTGGCTAATCACTTTTTCTATATCAGCTGAACGATTTGTAGCGTTTACATAGAGCAAGACTTTATAGCTAGCGTAGTTCTGCTCTACTGGATCGCCGTCCAAAGGATCAATATTCAATTTTAAAACAAAATTCTCTGAATCACTCCTACCCCACATATAGTAAATACCACCTTGATAAGAGCTATCCCTTTCCTCAAAAATCTCTCCCAGCGCTCTTTCCACATCACTTCTCGCCGACAGAAGACATGATTTTTCCGCACCATAGAGATCATACACAATAGTCATTTCGGTAACACCGCACTCGGAGCACGACTTGCGGCTGTTACCGCAGAGTCATAGATCATAAAATTAACTTCGCGTCCTGCTTGGGCGCTCATCTTACTCGACAAATCTTTCAGGCCAAGGGCTTGCAAGTCTCTTGCACTCAACGGCCCCGTACGAGTTCCGCCACTCCTCAAACCTATTCCTAAGGATTGAGCGCGTTGCAAAAGTTCTGGACTTGCCAGCGCAACATCGAAGTCACTCACCCTGCCAACGTCAAATGCCTCCCCAGTTTTAAAGCTTTTACCTGTTACGGCACTTCCTTGAAGAATTGGCTCTACATTTTCATAGCCAGCACGTGCCAAACCATCTCGCGTATTTGTGCCAAAGCGAACGAAATCATCTGCACTTGAAAAACCTTTTGGGATTACAGCCCCTTTTGCACCACCCGCAAAATAATCCGGAGGCAAATCACAAGGCCCGGTGTTGTGTACCCAGGTCTTGAGCTCGCCAACGTAGAACGTATGCCCCACATCGACCGTCAGATTGTATGTTTTGCCCTCGGGCAGGTACAGCTCTAGCGATTCGACTTCGGACGAGGTGTTTTCGGTGTCGCCATCAGCCAGTGACTGTAGTAGATCACCCGGCTCCAGATCTTTGACAGGAATGAAGTCATGTTTGGCGGGTACATAGAAGGGGTGGCTCGGCGTAACCAGCAGGGTTTCGCCTTCCGCTGCGCCAGCGCCACGAACACTTTTGAGCTTGAGGCGGTAGATCGGCTGATCCGAGCGCTGATGCGTTGCCAGAATGGCTGCAGCGAACGGCTTGCCCCCTTTCTCAGGCTTGCTCCAGACAACATCTCCCACCTTGAGCGACTCAATAACGCGGTCGCCTTGCGGTGTAGAAACTTTCGTACCCGCAGCAAAGCAGCAAGGCCCCTTCGTTACTGGGGTTCCCGCGGTGCCTTTTGCACTAACCCACTTCTCACCAACCCATTCAACGGCTCTGCCCCCAATATAGGCGGTGACAAGCCCGGTGGCCGCATCGAAAGCAATACCGCCCAACTCTTGGGCGGACGCGGTCGCTACTTTATCAAACTGTTTTTCCAGCGTATGCGACGGGATCGGACTGGTAATCCAGTCTTTGAACCCCACCGCTAACCCACCTATGCCCCCAGCGATTGCACCAATCGTGTCTAAAGGTGATGACACTGCCTTCCAGATCGATTCCGCTGTCTGAGAAAAAGGGGACATGGAAAACGGGGACAGACCACGTTTTCAGAGTGCTTTCTAAACGTGGTCTGTCCCCATTTTTCCCAAAACCGACCGGCAAGGCAGACGATGTCAGCGGATGCGATCGTAGAGGAAATAAGCGAATGTCACGTCGACGGCAGGCAGGCTAGGCGCGACGAAGCGGTGATATCAATATAGTGGCACTATTGTAGAGCGGCATAATTCTGGCGTCAATTAATGGATGAGACTCGTGCTTCACGATGCCTGAGCCCAATTGGCTGCCAGCCGAACGTTGCATTCGGCTCAATAAATTCTGGAGAAATGGGGACAGGCCACATTTTTTTAACGTCGTCTGTCTCCATTTGTCCCCCTTTACTTCAGCGGCCCCAACACGTCATTGGTGAAAAACCGTGTACTCTCATCCGAGGCTGGCTCCATTCCAAAGTAGCAATTACCAAACTCGAATTTCTTGGCCACTTCCTTCGAGAACGCAAAAAAAGCACCAACACCATCGACATCCGCCAACCCGTCATCATCCTCATCAAAACTAATATCAAGATCAAAACCACCTTGATACTTAAGAATTCGAATGAGTGCCGAGTTTACGCTCACATCTATAAACTTCAGACCTCGAACATTGATAAGTACACTCACTGCGCCATTGAAACCAAGAGCAGCGTCGACTGCATCAAGCTCAAGTTTCCCATTATTCCAGACTGAAAAAACCTCGGAACACTCAGCACTAACTACTGAGGCCGCATTAGCAATAACCGTTTCTAACAACGGCAACACCACATTCTGCTTGACGTTCTCAAATACGATTTCTAATAGCCCAGCCATGGTGCCCTCCTTCAATCAACGAACCCTTTGAATGTGCCGTCCATATTCAATCTTACGCCTCGACCATCCGCCAGCCTTTTTTCAAGGAAGGTATGGCCTTTATCCGTCGTGACAGGCACAAAGTTTCCGGGGGCACGGGTAATTTCACGTAAAAAGGGGACAGACCACGTTTTCAGAGCGCTTTCTAAACGTGGTCTGTCCCCATTTACCCTAATACGCAGGTATCACCAGACTTCACAACCAAGCTAATCGGCTTTTTGGTTACACCATCATCAGTTGATATTTCAACCAACAAATTTTGATTTTCGAAAGATTGCAACTCAGCGACAAGTTGCTTAATGGTTTTCCCCCGACCAACCCAGTCGGGAGTTTTTTTATCGTTCATATCAATCTCCAATGCGATTTAAGTTTGCATCGTAGGTTCCTGATCGTTTCTCTTTACGACCAAGAGCCTTAACTGAATTTGCCATCTTCCAAGCATCACCATTGGGTAAAAAGGGGACAGACCCCGTTTTCAGAGCGCTTTCTAAATGTGGTCTGTCCCCATTCATCCTAAATAAGGTAAAAAGGGGACAAACCACGCTTTCAGAGCGCTTTCTAAACGTGGTCTGTCCCCATTTATTTGGTGCAATACAAGCTGCCGACCCATGCAGGCCTCTTCAATTACTAACTTCTTGATTTATCGTAAGAAAAATCGGGGATTTCTCAGGGTCTGTCCCCATTTATCCTAACTGGCTTACCCTCCCACAAAATTACATATCAACGCCTAATTTGTCAGCGACCTCCCTCAGTCGCAGAGAAACCTCAATGATCTCATTTTTACTTAGGCCGCAATATGTCGATAGAGACTCATCTGGAACATTTTGAATTAGAGCCAATCCGCACGACACAAAATATCTAAGCTCTCTTGGTGTGATTTTCAAACTAATATAATCTTGTTCATTAACTGGCTCATTCATCTTTTGGGGACCTGAGATTTAATGTAGTTATCCCAACCGACACCGCCCTGGTCAGGCCTGAACGCGGTAGCCTCACCTCTCTGCCCTCGAATTACAATAGTCTTAGTTGAGCTATCGAGATAGTACATCGTTCCATCAACGGATTGGCGACGATCGATCGCAGGGTTAGAAACGATGTTCTCAACAAAATTCTGAAACTGGTTTTTTGTACTGATACCAAGATCAGCGAACTCCTGCCGCTCAACTACATGTTTCTGGAAAGCATGTCCACTTGCGACCTCTTCAGCTAAGAGCTGAGAGTTGAGTCTGCCTTGATTGATAGCGCTCTCAGCCCCGGAGCTACCTTTTGCACCACCCGCAAAATAATCCGGAGGCAAATCACAAGGCCCAGTGTTGTGTACCCAGGTCTTGAGTTCGCCAACGTAGAACGTATGCCCCACATCGACCGTCAGATTGTATGTTTTGCCCTCGGGCAGGTACAGCTCTAGCGATTCGACTTCGGACGAGGTGTTTTCGGTGTCGCCATCAGCCAGTGACTGTAGTAGATCACCCGGCTCCAGATCTTTGACAGGAATGAAGTCATGTTTGGCGGGTACATAGAAGGGGTGGCTCGGCGTAACCAGCAGGGTTTCGCCTTCCGCTGCGCCAGCGCCACGAACACTTTTGAGCTTGAGGCGGTAGATCGGCTGATCCGAGCGCTGATGCGTTGCCAGAATGGCTGCAGCGAACGGCTTGCCCCCTTTCTCAGGCTTGCTCCAGACAACATCTCCCACCTTGAGCGACTCAATAACGCGGTCGCCTTGCGGTGTAGAAACTTTCGTACCCGCAGCAAAGCAGCAAGGCCCCTTCGTTACTGGGGTTCCCGCGGTGCCTTTTGCACTAACCCACTTCTCACCAACCCATTCAACGGCTCTGCCCCCAATATAGGCGGTGATAAGCCCGGTGGCCGCATCGAAAGCCATACCGCCCAACTCTTGGGCGGACGCGGTCGCTACTTTATCAAACTGTTTTTCCAGCGTATGCGACGGGATCGGACTGGTAATCCAGTCTTTGAACCCCAACGCTAACCCACCTATGCCCCCAGCGATTGCACCAATCGTGTCTAAAGGTGATGACACTGCCTTCCAGATCGATTCCGCTGCCCTAACTGCCTCACCTGGCAGAGCAACAGCGTCGTTACCAACGCGAATCCCCGCTTCTCTGGCCAGAAATCCAGGGTCCATCGAAGGAGGATAAACCGTTGTAAGCTCCCTTGGGTCAATGCCGGAAAAATAACTCGCCATGGCTGCATTGTATTGCTCGCGCGTCCCCCCTTCTTCTAGTGCTTGTAGCTGGGTCTTACGCCCAAACTCCTCCATTTCACGCTGTCTTTCGCCATCCAATGCGGCTACCGCCCGAGTGATATTGTCCTGACACGCTTGAGCCCCTCTCCCGAACCACAAGCTGCACGCGCTTTGTCCGCAGCTACAACTTCTCTATGTAGCAACCAGTTGTACTGAGTGGCATTCCTCGCAATATTTGCACCTTGCTGGAGATCACCATCCACCGCTGCGGCAGCAACGAGCCCGGTTAGCTGCGACATCATCAAGTGCAACTGATCATTGCCGCCTGCGAACTTCACAAGGACGTTCATCGCCGCTTCGTTCAGCCCGGCAGCTGCCGCACCGGTAGCAAAATCCCCACCCATCGCCTCGGAAAGCAAGCCCCCCATCAGCGCATGTGCGACAACTTTTACTACGCCGCCTTCCGGGAATTTGATTGTTCGATCGCCAACAAAGTTGAACCCGGTCGCCATGGCGACACTGCTCGCCTCACCCAGCAACGCCGCTCCAAAGTTGTCACCAAAGTTACCGCCACCAATGGTGGTGGAAATACCGCCGGAGATAATCGCGCGCCCCGTCGTGCGGATGGCGACATCAGTAATATTGCTGCTGGTCAGGATATTTGCGGTTTTACTGCCACCAGCCGCAAACCAGTTAGTATCTGCATAATCGAGCATGCCCGCCGTAAACCCTGCAATAGCCGCATTTTTCAAGCTCCCGGCACTGAAGGTCTCCTTGAAAGCGGCCCCGAGATCACCCTTGTTATTAATGGTGCTGGTAACGCCCGTGGTTGCCAGACTTGTGGCGACTGCCCCACCGAAGCCACCGCCGACCAGGCCCAGCCCTGCCGGCCCCATCACGAAGGACATCATGATGGCGATTGCGATTTGTGCTGCCGGGCCCAGTCCCGAGTTCTCGTATTTGAAAGACTCGTGAATCTCCTTCACCCGCTGCCAATCCACGTCCCCCCGGGCCTCGGCATCTTTCAACCAGGCCAGCTGCGGATCCGCCTTGACCATAGCGTCGATGGTCTGGCTGACGGACTGCTGATTCACATCCTTGATATCGATTTTCAGGCCGTCGACTGCCTTGATAACGATATTGCCCTTGGCGATCATCTGGGTTTGGCGCAAGGTCTCGTCGGTATTGCCGCGACCTTTGGAGGACACCCAGCCAGCGCTGTTGTTGGTCTTGGTATGGTTTTCATCATGGAGGTCCTTGACCCCCTGAAAAGTAATCGACCCGCCACTGTCCAGTGTGATGTTGTTACCGCTGTCCAGCTTGGCAACCTGATACAACTGATCGCCCTTGCTCGACAGCGTCAGATTGCCACCGGCCTTGATTTCGGAGCCGACGTGCTTAATGTCGGTCACTTCGTCGTGTTGCATCTTCAGCTTGCCGAAGCTGCCCTTTTTCTTCATGTCATACAGCGAGTAATCCGTATCTTGCGCGGCCAGGAGTTCTAGGCGGTCTCCCGCAACCAGGTAGGCTTCATCACCCGCAGTCACGCGGCTGGAAATCACACTGAGGTCTTTGCCCGCATCGAGTTTGACGTCGCCACCCGCGGTAACACCGGACATAACCTGAGTGACATGATCCTCCTGGCGCTTCTCTTTCTTATTCTTGGATTTAGAGTGTTCTTCATCCGCCGCCGAGCTGATCACCAGATTCTCGGCAGCCTTCATCGACACATCACGCTTGGCATCGATCTCACTGGCAATCACATTGATGTCGCGCTTGGCCTCGGCCTTGAAGTCACGTCCGGCATCGATATCGGCGGCCAGTTGAGTGATATCACTGCTACTTGCCCTTGAACCCAACGAAACGCTGTCATTGACCTGCACGGAGGCGACATTGACATCACGTCCAGCATTCAACGTCATGTCCTGACCGCTTTTCAGGACGCCGCCGATGACGTTGATGTCGTTGGCCGCTTTGACAGTCAGGTCATTGGCCGCCTCGATACGGGCTGCGTTATCGGCAAAGTCCTGATGCCGGGTGACGGTGCCGTACTTGTCGTCCATCGAGGTGATGGTCCGTTCGTTGATCACATCACCCGTGCGCGTGGTCAGGCTGACATCGCGTCCGGCGATGATGCCGCCGGCCTTGTTGACGATGTTGTTGGTCGCCAACAGATCCAGCCGATTACCCGCCTCGACCGAACCGCTGTTGATCAGATCCTTGCCCGCTGTGGCGGACAGGTTGTTGGTGGCCTTGAGCGTGCCGACGTTATCGAGGTTTTCCCCGGCAATCAGCGTCACATCATTACCGGCAATCAACGCCCCGGTCGGGCCCAAACGGCCATTGGCTTGCGCCAGATAAACCACCGGCACCAGCACTTTTTCGCCATTCACTTCATGCTCTTCGAGCCAGACGATGTCGTGCGTCAGCGCGGCGACTTGCTGCGACGTGAGGCCGACGCCGACCGACAGGTTGAGCGCGTCCTTGCTGGCGATGGCGTTGTTCATCAGGTACTTGAACATGCCCTCGTTGGAGGTCTGGCCGTCGAGGAAAGCCTGACCGGTGCGGGCGGTCACGGCTTGCTGGATCAGACGCTGTTCATAGAGGCCATCGCCCAGACGTTTGGCGCTCTGGTCGGGGTTGTAGCCGAGTTTGGCCAGCAGGTAATCGGAGCTCATGAACGACTTGAGGTCGGTGAGTACCGGGTTGGTTTCGATCAGGTATTTGTGTGGGTTGGACGGTGCCTTGGTGTCCGGCAGGCCGGTAACGCGGGTGACCGGACGGGTGTCATCGCCAGTGCTTGAGGTTCGATGGAACGTATCGACCGCACGAGTGCCGTCGGAAACCTGAGCCGGGGCGTCGACAAACAGATTGCGCGCACCGCCACTGGTGGCGACGGCCAAATGATCCTGAGCGCTGATCGCTTCATTGCCCACCGTCCAGGTCGGCGCTGGCCCGTTACCAGCCGATGCAGCGCTACTGCCCTGCCCGCTCAAACGGAACAAGCCGTTTTCGCCTGTGGGCAAGGAGAAGCCTGGCAGGCTCAGCGGATTGACTTGCTGCTGGGCGAGATCTGGCGGCAGTTGGCTGTTGATGCGGACAACAACAGTGTCACTGTTACCGACCTTGGTATCAGCGACTTTGTTGGTGCCACCGGTTGAACCGTAATCCTCGTGGATGACGGCGTTTACCACTTCCTTGGTGGCGTTGATCGAGACGTTGCCAGCGGCCTGTATGACTGCGTTGCGACCGGTCGCGGCACCAGGCAGCCCCGCGCTGGTACTTTCCGTTTCAACCGCCAGGCCTTTCTGGTACTGGGCCAGTTCGCTCGGCAATGCCAACAGGTTATCGGGGTCGTACTGCGACGGGGTGGAGGTTTCGAAACCGGCGCTGAATCCAGACATGGCTCGGCCATATTTGCGACTGCCGACGTTTTCACCGGTTTCGTCGTCGGTGATGACAATGCCGCCGCCCACTGTCGTGGCCGTGGCTTTGCGAATCAGTCCTTGCGGCGCGATCACGTAATACACAGAAGGGAAATCGGGATTGTTGCGCTGGTTATAGGGCATCACGACTTCGGCCATGAACTTTGCCGTGCTGCCAGTCCCCATTTCAAAGTTGTACTGGCGCGTAACGTCGATAACTCCGCTTTTGGCGCCAATGTTCTTAAGGGAGTCAGCAGTAACGGTGATATTGCCACCCGCCGCCACAGTACTTTTGCTGTTGAGGAACGTGCCGCCCTGGAAAACAAAATCCTTGCCGATGTTAAGCACGGCAGAAGCACTGGTATCACTGTCGACAAATTGATACGTCTCGCGCGTGGCGAGGAAATTGTTGAACGTGCCGCCAACACAGTCACCGCACGTAGCCGCGATAAACCCCGATATCAACTTGCGCTCGACCGACGCCGACGGGCCTTCCGTACGGTTCTCGAACACATCGGCGTTCAGCGTGAAATCCTTCACGCTCTCCATCGAACCGGAAATATTGTAAACCCCGGCAGCCCTTGCCGCGCCGCCATATCCACCGATCAGCACATTGCCCAGACCGTAGAAATCGCCGTGCTGGTTGGTCAGCGTGCTGACGCCGAGTGTCATGTTGTTGCCGCTGAAAATCAGCCCGCGATCGTTGAGCAATGTGGGCGTGTTGATGAACAGGTTCTGCGCCGCCCCGAGGCTGCCGTAGTTGGCAACGCTGCCGGCGTTGACGGTCAGGTCTTCGCTAGAGGTGATGCGTCCCGCGTTGAGCAGTTGCCCACCGACGCTGATGGTCGACGTCGCGCCAGCGGCAAAACTGCCGCCCGCACTGAGGTTCATTTGTGCAGCGGAGAGATAGGTGCCGCGCTGACTGCTCAGGCGACCGCTACCCGCATAGGTTCCGCCCAACTGCATATCGATGGAGCCATCACTGGCAATCAAGCCGTTGTTGGTCCAGTTGCCGCCCCGGGCCTGCAAAGACTCCGAAGCCAGCAGTTTGCCGCTGGCGCTCTGGCTGAATTCGCGCACGTTCACGTTCAGGCGACCGGCCTGAATCGCGCTGGTGTTGTTCCAGCTATCGGCATTGAGTTCCAGCAGGCCGCCGGTGACGATGCTGCCACCCGCGCCCAGCACATTGGCTGTGGAGATATCGAACTTGCCGCGCCCAACGTGGTTGAGCTGCCCGCCGCTGTTGAGGAAGCTGCCGACCGCCAGGGTCAGGTCAGTGTTAGCGGTTTCGAGTACGCCATTGCGATTGTCGAGCAAATCTGCAATCTGAAATTCGGTCTTGCCGGTGACGCCCAGCGAGCGCAGGCGCCCGTTCTGGTTATCGAGCGTTCCCGCTTTAACGCTCAGTTGTGTGTCGCTTTCGATGACGCCCGCGCCATTGCTTAGCGCACCACTGAGGCTGAAATCGATGCGCTCGGCGGCGATCTGCCCGCCGCTGTTGTCGAGGCTTGCGCCAGTGACGCCCAACAGCTTTTTCGCGTAAAGCACGCCACTGCCGTTAGTCAGCGCAGCCGTGGTGATGCTGCTGTCTGCCGCTTGCGCCGAGATCCGACCACCGTTGTTGTTCAGGCCAGCCAATGCCGACAGCTTCAGGCTCTGCGCTTGAATGATGCCGCCCTGACGGTTGTTGTTCAGGTCCAAACCATTGCGCAGAACACCAACCGTGCGCGCCTCCAAAGCACCCTTGATGCTCGAGAGCGTGCCGCCACGGTTATCGATGTTGGCGGCTGTGATCAGTACATCACCGTTCTGGGCAATGACTTTGCCGCTCTGATTATCGAAGTCGCCGCTGATCTCCAGGGTCAGCGCACTGTCGCTCTGGATCGCGCCTTTGCCGTTGAGCAGCCTGGCCGCGTGCAGTTGAACATCGGCACTCTTGCTGTAGATCAGGCCATCGGCCTGGTTGCTGACGGCGCCCGTGGCGCTGATCAGCAACTGGTCATTGGCGGCAATGGTGCCCTTGTTGCTGTTGTCCAGCGAACCGGTGCGCAGGTCGAGATTTTTCTGGCTGGCGAGCTCACCGTTCTGGTTGTGCAGATCGGTTACGCCCTTGATCAGCAGCGGGCCGGTAGCCGCAAGTTTGCCGGCGTTGTTGTTCAGGTCACCGCTCAGGTTGAGGGTGATCGCATCGTTGCTGGCGATCTGTCCGCCGCTGTTGTCGAGGCTTGAAACCGTGGCATTGATGACCTGCTGCGCATTGATAGCGCCGCCGATATTGCTGAACGCGGTGCTGACGATATCCAGCGCCGCACCGCTGGCAATCAGGCCACCCTGATGGTTATCGAGCGTACCGGCCAGCGTCAGGGTCTGCCCTGCTCCACTGCTGAGGTTGCCCTTGTCGCTGTTATCGAGACTGCCGGCGTTGATGCTCAGATTGCCCTGTGCGACCACCGCGCCCGCGCCGCCGTTGAGCAGCTTGCCGCTGAGATCAACGCTGACATCGGCGTACTTGCTCGATAATGTGCCACCGTCGCGGTTGTCGAGGCTGTTGCCGTTCACCGCCAACGCTTGCCAGCCGGAAAGCAGACCTTTCTGGTTGATCAAATCCGTGCCGCGCACCAACAGTTTTTCACCGCTGATGATTTTGCCGGCGCTGTTATTCATCGCTCGGCCGATCAAGGCAAAACCGAAGTTGCTGGAGACTTCGCCGTTCTGGTTATTCAGATCGCGCAGGCGCTTGAGGGCCAGCGGACCTTTGGCAGTGAGCAGACCGTTCTGGTTGTCGAGGTCGCCATTGGCCAGATCCACCGTGACCGATTTTTCACCCAGCAGTCGTCCGCCGTTTTGAGTCAGCGAGGTCAGCGCCAGGTTAATGTCGCCATCAGCGGAAACTTCGCCCCCGTTGCTCGAGTCGAGCCCCGTCGCAGTCAGCGTCAGATTGCCCTTGCTGTTGATCAAGCCTTTGCCGTCGTTGCGCAACTGGCCGTCGACATTCAGCTCAAGATCACCACGGCTGATCAAGCTGCCGCCGCTGTTGTTCACATTCCCCGCGCGGGCATCGATGGCTGCCGCGCCGATCATGCCTTTGACGTTATCCAGCGCCGCCGCGATGCGCAGGGTCAGCCCCTGATTACTCAAGAGACTGCCGTCGCTGTTATCAAGATTTTGCGCGGTCAGTGTGAACGCTTCCGCGCTGGAGATCGTCCCGCCCTGGTTGTTGACGCCGTTGAGTTGCTTGAGCAGCAGCGCGCCGGGAGTGTTGATCGAACCACCGTTGTTCAGTTGACCATGATTCAGATCCAGGCTCAGGCGCGTGTTGCTGAACAGCTTGCCGCCCTGTTGATCGAGTCCTTTGACCGACGCCGTCAGCGCGCCCTGACTGCCGATACTGCCAGCACCATTGTTGGTGACTTGCCCGGCGACGAGGTCCAGGGTGTCGGCACTGCTGAGCAAGCCCTCGCTGTTATCGAATGCGCCGGTGGTGACGGTGACCGCACCTTTACCGCTGAGCGTGCCCTGCTGACGGTTGTCGAGGCTGCCGCTGTCAATGACGAGCGCACCGTCGGTGACAATCTTGCCGCCCAGGTTATCGAGGCCACCACGGCTGACGAGCTTCAAATCAGCGGCACTGGAGAAGATGCCCAGATTGTTGATCAGCTGCGCGGCGTTGACTGTCAGCGTCGCTTCACTGCTGACTTTGCCCTGAGCGTTATCGAAAGCATCGTCGACGGTCAATTGCATGGCTTGCTGGCTGCGCAATTCCCCGCCGTTGTTGGCCAGCGTGCGCCCGTGCAGTGTGAACCGCGTGGCCGCATCGATCAGGCCCTTGTTGCGGTTGAGCACTTGATCAACCGTCAGCGTCGCTGACTTGCTGGCGAAAACCTTGCCGCCATCGCTGTTGTCGAGTTTTTTGCCGGTGAGCAGCAGGTCGCTGTTGGTGCTGATTTCGCCACCGCGATTATCCAGCTCAGCGACCGTCAGGGTCATGGCGCTGGTCGAACCGAGCAGACCATTCTGACGGTTATCGAGTTGATCGGCGTTGAGTTTGAGCACGCCGGTGGCGATCAACTTGCCTTTCTGGTTGTTGACGTTTTGCGCCTGAACGCTGACATCCGACTTGCCGACGAGGTTGCCGCTGCGGTTGTCCAAAGACTTGGCGGTGAGCGTGAGTTGGCCGTCGGCAATCACCGTACCGAGCTGGTTATCCAGGGTCTGGTCGGCGGTCAGCTGCAACGCATTGCGGCCGCTGATCAAGCCTGCCTGGTTGAACAGTGTGCCGGCGGAAACGCTTGTTGCACCTTTGGCGGTGATCGCACCTTTGTCGCGGTTGTCGAGCAAGCCATCGACGCGCACCGTCAGCCCGCTATCGCTGATCAATGAACCGGCATCGCGGTTATCGAGACTGGCCGCTTTGAGATTGACCATTGCACCGGAACCGAGCACGCCGCCACGGTTGTCCAGCGCCGCGCTGAGATCGATGTTCAGGCCCAGATCGCCGAGCATCCGGCCGTTGCGGTTGTCCAGAGCACCGCCGCCGATGGCAATGGCTTTGGCGTTGAGCGTACCGTTCTGGTTGTTCAGG
This sequence comes from Pseudomonas sp. Mb7, assembly GCF_054790525.1. NCBI lineage: Bacteria > Pseudomonadati > Pseudomonadota > Gammaproteobacteria > Pseudomonadales > Pseudomonadaceae > Pseudomonas > Pseudomonas sp. Mb7. Next base: position 1,923,960 of record NZ_CP186501.1, on the reverse strand, counting down.
GTGGCGGCGTTGACCGTCAGATTGCGGCTGGCCAGCAAGCTCTTGCCGGTGTTGTCGAGGTTCTGTGCGGTCAGGCTCAGATCGCCGCTGGCATTGCGGCTGCCGTCGGCGTTGACGCCCGCTTCGATGGTGCCGGCGTTCGTCAGTCGACCACCAGCGCTGAGGGTGATGCTGTCGCGGGCGGCGAGGGATTGGCGGTTGGTCAGGTTGCCTTGAGTCTGCACATTGAGCGCGGTGCCTGCATAGATCGCGCTTTGGGTATCGAGGCTGGCAGCCTCGACGTTGACGGCGCCAGTGGCCGAGGTTTCTGCGAGGCTCAACTGGCCGTTGGCGTCGAGCTGGATGTCACCACCGCTGGCAATCAGCTTGCCGTCAAGTTTCACGCCGACACCGGCCTCGGTACCGACCAGTTTGATCGCCCCGGCGTACATGCCGCCCAGCGCCGAGGAGTCGATGGCCAATTGCGGTTTGCTGCTGCCGTCATCGGCGCGGGCCGTGGCATCGAGGGTTTGTGCGTTGACGTCATTGCGACCGGCAACGATGGTCAGGTTCTGCGCCTGCAGTTGCGCGTTGATCTTTGCGCTGCGGGTGATGATTTCAAAGCGGTCGACGTTGGTCGCGTTAAGGCCCGCGCCTTCGATGGCCACCGAGCCCTGATCGACCTGAAAACGATCCAGCCGACCGTTGTCGAGCACCGGTTTACCGGTAGTCAACGTCACACGCGGCGAGTTGATGAAACCGCAACCGTTGCACGTGATGCCGTAAGGGTTGGCGACAATGACCCGCGCCGACTGCCCCGCCACTTCGGTGTAACCGCGCAACTGGCTCGGGTTACCGCTGATGACTTCGTTGAGAATCGCCTGTGCCGAACCGCTGTTTTTCAGGTTCGGGTTGTCGATGATGTGCCCGCCCAGCTGGGTCAGATTATTCTGCGTCGAGCCGTTGTTGAGGATCAGCCCCTGCGCACCGACGTTGTAATCGTGGAACTGGTTGTGCGACAGGCCGCTGGCATTGGGCGTGGCGATATTGATGATCGGTACGCCATTGCCGGCGCGATCCAGCGAGGTATTCGGATTGGCGACGACAATGCCGTCAGCCTGCGCCCACATCGGTTGCCAGAACATGACGTTCGCCAACAGAAACGCCAGCCCGCGTTTCGGCATGCCGAGGAAGAGTTCGCGGTTTTTTTCGGCAGCAGCAGGCTGGCTGGCCAGAGGGGCCAGTTGACGAATGTCCATTTCAGAATCTCGGGGCGGGCGGTATTAGAGGAAGAAATCCAGGCGGAAGTAGATCGGTGCTTCACGCTCGGTCAGCGCATCCGGGCGTTCCAGGGAATGAGCAAACGTCACCCCGGCGGACAGGTATTTGCCACGGGCAAACAGGTCCAGCGAGTTGCTCGACATGCGCCCGTGCTGATCGCCGTTGTAGCGACCGTTCTGGATCACACCCTGGTCGTAACCGAGGCTTGTGCCGTATTCAGCGAACACCGGTTGCAGCCATTCGATGGTCACCGGGCGCGACCAGCGCAGATCGTTGCGCCAGTAACCACCGCTGTCGCCCGACAGCGACTGATCCTTGTAACCACGAATCGACGACGAGCCACCAAGGCTGGTGCGTTGCGGGCTGAACAACACATCTTCACTGCGCTGGCCGGTCATCAGGCTGCTGAAGCTGAACGACTCGCCCCACAACTTGAACGGCTGCAGGTAGCTCAGGGTGGCGGTGTATTTGCGGTAGCGTGCATTTGGCTCACCCGGGCCCGGATCGTGACTGCCCTGCGCGTCGAAGGCGCCAATGCCTTCTTGCATACCCGCGTCAAAGTTGACGAAGGCACTGCCGATCCGACGACCGTGGTTGAAGCCGAACTGCGCTTCGCTGATGCGGTTGCTGCTCAGCTTGAGTTTGCTGTCTTCGATGAAGTTGTTGGTGCGCAGATACGACAGACCCGCGCTGAGCGAGGTCTTGCTGACGGCGTCGCGGTGGATCACCCGCTCGGCGCGCAACTGATGGTTTTCGCTGTCGCCGGTCTGTTTGAAGTTGTAGAGGTTGGCGGCGATTTGCGAGCGGTATTCGCTCTGGCTGTAGGTGTAGCTGAAGGTCCACCAGCCCCACGGCAAGCTGTAGTTGAGCATGGCGTTACGCGAGGTGTGCTGATGATCGGACATCGCATCGTGACCGCCGCGTAGGCTCAACTGATCGGCCAGGCCAAGCGGGCTGTCCCAGTCAAACGTGGTGCCCCACTGCTGCTCACCGGTGCTGCGCTGGCCGTCGTTGTTGCGTGACAGCCCGACTCGCCATGGCTTCTGCGGGGTGTTGTTGACCAGCACTGCACTGCCACCGACATTCTGCCCGGGCGCCAGCTCCATTTTTGCCTGATTGGATGGCAGACGATTGAGCTGATCGACCATCTGCTCGATCTCGCGCAGATTGACCAGGTCACCGGTTTTGCCGGGGAAAGCCATGGCCAGTTCGCGCTCCGAGAGCTGGCTGTTTTCCGCGCCTTTCATGCCTTCAAGTTTGCCTTCGACCACCAGCACTTGCAGATGCCCGGTGGACAGATCCTGCTGTGGCAGGTAGGCGCGGCTGGTGACCAGGCCTTTCTCGATGTAGTGATCGGTGATGACTTTGAGCAGCTCGTTGAGCTGCGGCACACCGAGGCATTCACCGATATAGGGTTTGAGCAGACGAGTCTTGTCGCGCTCGGAAAGACTGTCGGCCCCTTTGAGTTCGATGTCTTTGATCGGGAAACAGCGGGTATCGGTGGGGGCTGCCGGTTGCGCAGGCCTGGCATCTTTGCCGGGCAGATCCTTGAGTTCTTCAAGGCGCCGCTGCTGCTCTTCGAGCAGGCGGTTCTGGCGATCACGGATGAGGTCGGTGTCGCCGGGTGTAGGGGCGGCAACGGCAATCTGGAGTGGAGAAAGGCACAGCAACGCTACGCACAACCTCGCCACGAGGGCGGGTGAGGACATGTTCGATCCCTCGATACGAAAGTGACATCAAAATAGTGGCGCGATATTAGATGGCCATCATTTTGACGTCAAACTATCGTTTAAACCTTTTGTCGGGTTTGTATCAAGAATTGAACAAACGGGGCCATTGCAGCCCCGCGATGCTTCTGACTGGCTTACCCGCGAATACGGTGCTCATCAAAAGCATAATCTTCCTGGCAATCCGCCGAAGGGCCTTTCTCCACATTGACGTAATGCACCGTGTCAGCATCAGTAAGCTTGTAGGTGTAAACATCAGGCGCAGCGACGCCATTGGTTCTCAGCACACTCTTGCCATTGGTAGCTGTCCAGGTGCCATGCTCGGTTTGCACCTTCTGTGTCTGCTTGGCGTCGCGGAAAAAGGTTATGGAGAAAGTACCGTCGGCGTTGAACTGGTTTTTCCAGGACATGAACTGGCATTTGCCGTTTTCGTCGCGCTGACCTTTCCATGAACCGACCAGCGATGGGTCAACGACCGGCTTATTAGTGGCGCAGCCAGACAATGTGGCGGCCAGAATGATAAGTGCCAGGGAGAGATTCCGTTTCACAGGGTATTTCCTTTTTTTCGATAAATTCAGTGCGCTGTGCGTGCCGACTCAACTCTTTACGAGCGTGCGCTGCCGGGGCTGAGTAACGTCATAAACATGCTGTTCGCAATGCTCACCGCTGAACTGGAACTCCACCTGGTAGACCTTGCCACGCTCGGGAGTGAAAACAGTGGTCAGCGGCCCACAGGTATAAATCCCCCCCGTAACCCGGCTGTTCGAATACCCCGAAATTTCAAAGGGCTTGTCGGCATCCGCTTGTGCCTCCACTTGTGGGAAGCGCTTGACCGTGGCGCTGTTGGCCACTTCATTGAGCTTGGCGATCCAGCCGAAAACATGGCCCCGACCTGAATCGACGACGGTGCCAAGCACCTCCATGCGACGGTCAGGGTCATCCGCACGCCGGATGGAAAACTCCACCGGATTGGTGCCACCCGTGGCCTTCATGATGACCTTGGCGTGCTGGTCATCCGTGGCAACGGTGTTCTGGCCCAACTGAACACCGTCTTTGAGCAGGCTCGGGGAGGAATCCCGAACAGTGGAATGGCAGCCTACAAGCGTGAAAATCACAGCCAGAGGCAGTAATGCGCGTTTATTCACGGACGAAGTTTCTCGATTAAGGACTGGCGCCAAGGATGACATCAGAATAGCGGCGCGATATTAGTTGGCCATCATTTTGACGTCAAACCTTTGTTCGTCAGTGCTCAACACCCAGTCGCGTCGCGACGTCATCGGGTGCAAGCAGGCGACCATCGGCCGAGGTCAACGCCAGCTTGCGAATCGGCTGACGATCCTTTGCATCAACCATCACCGACCCCGGCTCACCCGGCGCGTACATGAATTCACCGCCCCACTGCGACAGCGCGACGATCACGGTCTGCAAGGCTTTGCCACGCTCAGTCAGCACGTATTCCTTATAAGCGCCGCCGTCGGCGGCTGGCATCGCTTGCAGAATCCCCTGCTCCACCAGCCCCTTGAGGCGCGCGCTGAGCATGTTTTTCGCGATATCCAGACTCTTCTGGAAATCATTGAAACGCCGGATGCCATCCAGCGCATCACGAATGATCAACAACGACCACCAGTCACCGATCAGATCCAGCGTGCGGGCAACCGGGCAGGCATTGCCCTGCAGACTTTTGCGTTTCACGTAAACGTACTCCCTCGATTCAGTAGGCGGCCGGGCGGCCTTGAGTTGCATCATACAACTCTGGCGCGGATCCACGACCGAGCCGACCTAAAACCAGCACCTGCATACAAGTAGCCGGATCGCTTTGCGTTGATAGTGAATGTCGCCATTTCGGCATCACTCGCGATCCCTGACGCAGGAGTTTCCATGAGCACCTTCACCACGCAAGACGGTACCGAGATTTACTACAAGGATTGGGGCAGCGGTAAACCTGTGCTGTTCAGCCACGGCTGGCCGCTGGATGCCGACATGTGGGAATACCAGATGGAATACCTAAGCAGCCGTGGCTATCGCACCATTGCCTTTGATCGTCGCGGTTTCGGCCGTTCCGATCAGCCGTGGACCGGATATGACTACGACACCTTCGCCGATGACATCGCGCAGCTGATCAACCATTTGGACCTGCGTGACGTGACGCTGGTGGGCTTTTCCATGGGCGGCGGCGACGTCAGCCGCTACATCGCCCGGCATGGCAGCGAGCGCGTTGCCGGTCTGGTGTTGTTGGGCGCGGTGACACCGCTGTTCGGCAAGAAAGCCGACTTCCCGCAGGGCGTCGATACTTCAGTGTTTGACGGCATCAAGGCCGGCCTGCTGCAGGATCGTGCGCAGTTCATCGCCGACTTCGCCGCGCCGTTCTACGGCACCAACCAAGGCCAGAAAGTCTCTGACGGCGTGCTCACGCAAACCCTGAATGTCGCCCTGCTTGCCTCGCTCAAAGGCACCGTGGATTGCGTCACTGCGTTCTCGGAAACCGACTTCCGCCCGGACATGGCGAAAATCGATGTACCGACGCTGGTGATCCATGGCGACGGCGACCAGATCGTGCCGTTCGAAACTACCGGCAAACAGGCGGCGGCGCAGATCAAGGGCGCTGAACTGAAGGTTTACGCCGGGGCGCCGCATGGTTTTGCGGTGACGCATGCGCAGGCCTTGAATGAGGATCTGCTGGCGTTTCTCCAGCGCTGAAAAACCCCACGAACAAGTCCGTCAGATCACTTTGACGGACTTTTTGCGGCTCTGCGTCTCGACCGAGACGATCTATCGTCGGGGCATTACCGAGTAAAAGGGAGTCGGCATTTGCTTGCGTTTTGCCGATAATGGCAACCGCACGGACTGCGTGAAGGTCCGCTGCAAACGCACCCAGACGATCATTACGCCGTTTTGACATTTTTTTCCCAGTCCGCTTCGTAGGGTGCGTTATCCGGCCAAACAGGAACCTGCCCATGCCCCCTTCCGACTTCAACGAAATAGACGAAGACATCGCTAACCAAGCCGCTGACTGGTGCATGCGCCTGCACGATAACAATTGCCCGCTGGCTGAACGTCAGGCTTTCCAGCACTGGATCCAGCTCGACCCGCGCCACGCTTTCGAATACGCAAAAATGCTCGAAATCTGGGATCTCAGCGGCCAATTGCCGGATGAACCCGAAACAGCGAAAAAACTCCTGACCGGCGACAAACCAGCGCACAAAGGTTCGCGCGAAATATAGGGGCCACGCTCGCCCCTCTCTCCCCCGCTCCAACAACTGAAAGCCGCGTATTCAAAGGCTTTCGCCCCTCTGCATCAGAATTTTATCTTCACATCCCAGCTTAATAATATTTTACCGATATCCCCCTCCTCCCTAGTCTGACCTCAAGCCAAACGGACAAGCCAACAGCGGCCCGAATCCCACTGCCTTGCTAGGAAGGATGTAGAGATGACCCCTGAAATAATAAAAACAGACACGCTGATCGTGGGTGCCGGCCAGGCAGGCGTCGCCATGAGCGAGCACCTGAGCAAACTCGGCGTGCCGCACCTGGTGCTGGAGCGCAATCGCATTGCCGAACGCTGGCGCACCGGGCGCTGGGACTCGCTGGTGGCCAACGGCCCGGCGTGGCACGACCGCTTCCCGGGGCTAGAATTCGATGACGTCGATCCCGACGGTTTCGCCCCGAAAGAACGTGTGGCTGACTATTTCGAAGCCTATGCGAAGAAATTCAATGCGCCGATCCGTACCGGCGTTGAGGTGAAAAGCGTGGTGCGCAATGTCGGTCGCCCGGGTTTCACTGTCGAGACCTCCGAAGGTGTGATCGAAGCCAACCGTGTTGTCGCCGCTACCGGGCCGTTTCAGAAACCGGTGATCCCGGCGATTGCCCCGCAAGACGAACGTCTGTTGCAGATCCATTCCGCTGACTACCGCAACCCGCAGCAACTGCCGGCAGGCTCAGTGCTGGTGGTCGGTGCCGGTTCTTCCGGCGTGCAGATCGCCGATGAGCTGCAACGTGCCGGCAAACAGGTTTACCTGTCGGTCGGCGCCCATGACCGCCCGCCTCGCGCTTATCGCAACCGGGATTTCTGCTGGTGGCTCGGCGTGCTCGGCGAGTGGGATCAAGCGGCGATGAAACCCGGTCGTGAGCACGTGACCATCGCAGTCAGCGGCGCTCATGGCGGTCGCACCATCGATTTCCGTGGTCTGGCCCATCGCGGCATGACCCTGGTCGGCGTCACCGAATCGTTCAATAACGGCGTGGTGACTTTCAAGCAGGACCTGGTCGGCAACCTCACTCGCGGCGACGAGAATTATCTGGCGTTGCTGGATGCCGCCGATGCCTACATCGAGCGCAACGGCCTCGATCTGCCGGAAGAACCAGAAGCGCGCGAAACCTATCCCGACCCCGAGTGCGTGAAAAATCCGCTAGCCGATCTGGATCTGGCCAAGGCTGGCGTCACCGCGATCATCTGGGCCACCGGGTTTGCCGTGGATTACTCGTGGTTGCAGGTCGCAGCGTTCGATGACAAGGGCAAGCCTGTGCATCAGCGCGGCGTGTCGAGTGAGCCGGGGGTGTATTTCCTCGGTCTGCCGTGGCAGTCGCGCCGTGGCTCGTCATTTATCTGGGGCGTTTGGCACGACGCCAAACATGTCGCCGACCACATCGCCACCCAGCGCAAGTACCTCGACTACCGCGATGCCGAACAGCGCGAGGCCGAGTTGCACCAGAACAGCCACAGCAAAGCCGCCGACACCGTCGACGCTTGATAGCCCTTTACGCCCCGGCGCCGATTGCGCCGGGCATACCTTCTTCAGGAGCCGTTCATGAGCCAGCCCACCCACACTCGCATCCGCATGTTCAACACCAAGGACACCTACCCGAACCAGACACTGGACAACGACCTGTGCCAGGCCGTGCGCGCCGGCAACACCGTGTATGTACGCGGTCAGGTCGGCACTGATTTCGACGGCAATCTGATCGGTCTGGGTGATCCGCGCGCGCAGGCAGAACAGGCCATGCGCAACGTCAAGCAACTGCTCGAAGAGGCTGGCAGCGACATGAGTCATATCGTCAAGACCACCACATACCTGATCGACCCACGTTATCGCGAGGCGGTGTATGGCGAAGTCGGCAAGTGGCTCAAGGGTGTGTTTCCGATTTCCACCGGACTGGTGGTGTCGGCGCTGGGGCAGCCGCAGTGGTTGATGGAGATTGATGTGATTGCGGTGATTCCTGAGTAAGGCATCACACCGAGTCGCGGCTATCGCTGGCAAGCCAGCTCCCACAGGGTTTGGAGTTGTTTGAAGGTTTTTTGATCGACCCCAAACCTGTGGGAGCTGGCTTGCCAGCGATGAGGCCCTCAAGGACAACATCTTCCTAGTAAGGAGTAAGCAGATGACCTTTTCAATCACAGCCCGCTGCGCCGAAACCGGTCAGTTCGGTGTCGCCATCAGTTCCTCCAGCATCGCCGTCGGTGCCCGTTGCCCGTGGCTGCTGCCGGGTGTTGGCGCGGTGTCGAGCCAGAACATCACCCTGCCGTCCCTCGGCCCGGAAGTCCTCGCGCTGATGGAGCAGGGTCTCGCCCCTGACGACGCGCTGGACAAAGTCCTCACGCGCAACGGCTACAGCCAGTACCGCCAGATCACCGCGATCAACCACCTCGGCCAGACCGCACATTTCAGCGGTGCGCAAACCCTCGGTGTGCACAACGCCGTCAGCGGCGAACAGTGCGTCGCCGCCGGCAACATGCTTGCCGGGCGTTCGGTGATCGAAGCCATGGTCAGCGCCTTCGAGGACGGCGAAGGTCAACTCGCTGATCGTCTGCTCAAAGCCCTGCACGCCGCACAAGCGCTCGGTGGCGAAGCCGGCCCGGTGCACTCCGCCGCTGTTGTGGTGGTCGGCGAGCAGACCTGGCCGATCGTCAACCTGCGCGTCGACTGGGCTGATGAAGACCCGATCGGTCAGTTGCAAAAACTCTGGAACGCTTACGAGCCGCAGCTTCAGGACTACATCGACCGCGCCCTCGATCCGGCCAAGGCGCCGGGTTATGGCGTGGCCGGTGATGACCGATGAACAGCGTCGAGTTGCTCAAGGCGCTGGTGGGGTTCGATACCACCAGCCGTGAATCCAACTTGCAACTGATCGAATTCGTTCGCGATTACCTCGAAGGTTTCGACGTGCCATGCGCGCTGATCTACAACGATGAGCGCAGCAAAGCCAACCTGTTCGCCACGATCGGCCCGGTGGATCAACCGGGCATCGTGCTGTCCGGGCACACCGATGTGGTGCCGGTCGATGGTCAGCCGTGGACGCTGCCGCCGTTCGAACTGACGGAACGCGACGGCAAGGTGTTTGGGCGCGGTACCGCAGACATGAAGGGTTATATCGCCTGCGTGCTGGCCTTGGTGCCGTTGCTGGTTAAAACGCCGCTGCGCCTGCCGGTGCACATTGCCTTGTCCTATGACGAAGAAGTCGGCTGCCTCGGCGTGCGTTCGTTGCTCAAGGTCTTGCAGCAACGCCCGATCAAACCGTTGCTGTGCATCATCGGCGAACCGACCGAATTGAAACCGGTGCTCGGCCACAAGGGCAAACTGGCAATGCGCTGCGATGTGCAGGGCCATCCTTGCCATTCGGCCTATGCGCCGCTCGGGGTCAACGCGATTGAATACGCCGCCGAACTGATCGGCGAACTGGGTCGCCTCGGCCAGCAACTGAAAGCGCCGGAGCATCACGATGCGCGCTTCGACCCGCCCTACAGCACGGTGCAGACCGGTGTGATCAGCGGCGGCAAGGCCTTGAACATCGTGCCCGCCGATTGCCGTTTCGATTTCGAGATCCGCGCCCTGCCCTCGCAGGATCCAGCGCTCGTCGCCGAAGCACTGAAAGCCTACGCCGAGCGCGAAGTGCTGCCGCGTATGCGCGCGGTCAGTGCGCAGAGTGATATTCGCTTCAGCGCCTTATCGGCGTATCCGGGGCTGGCCACCGATGCGCAAAGTCAGGCCGCTGAGTTGATCTCTGCGTTCTGCGGTTCAACGGATTTCGGCACCGTGGCCTTCGGCACTGAAGGCGGGTTGTTTGATGCAGTAGGCATTCCCACCGTGGTGTGTGGCCCCGGCAGCATGGATCAGGGTCACAAGCCCGATGAGTTTGTCAGCCTCGATCAGTTGCAGGTGTGCGATCAGATGCTTCAGCGCATGCTTGCGTTTATCAGTGATTGAACCCCGGCCCGACCGCCCTCACGGGTGCACTCGGGCCAGTTCTTCGCGGCAATGATCGACAAACAACTGCGCCGGTTTGGTCAGTTGCACCCGGCGCAGCCAGGCCGCCGACAATCCCGAACCGGTGACGTTTTCCGCCAGCGGCACGCACACCACTTGCTGGCCGTCGTAGGTGTAGTCGCTGAACGGTTTGGTCACCAGAATCGAAAAGCCGAAACCGTTGCCGACCATACCGCGCACCATTTCGATCGACGGTGAGCTGAAGACGATGTTCGGCGTCAGTCCGCGTTCCTCGAAGATGCTCACGAAGTAGGTGCGGCTCGGCACCACGTCGAGCAGGATCATCGGTTCCAGCACCAGATCATCCAGCGAGACCTTTGCCTGTTGCGCAAAGCGGTGGCTGGCCGGCAGCAACGCATAAGGCTGCTGCGGTGGCATCAGCGGCGTGGTTTCGATGGTGCTGTCCAAGTCGTGTTCAAACATCATCGCCACGTCGATGCTGCCGGCGGTCAGGGCCTGTACCAACTCTTGTTGTTCGCCATCACGAATGCGGATTTCCACCCCTGGCCAGCGCGCCTTGAAGCCGGCGATCAAGCGCGGCAAGTACAGCGGTGCGACGGTTTCGAAACAGCCGATATCGATCTGCCCTGCGACCACGTCATTATCGGCCAGCGCGTTTTGTTCAAACTCGTGAGCCACCCGCAGCAGCTCCAGCGCCTTGCGATAAAAGCGCGAGCCACTGGGCGTCAGCGAGACGCCTTGGGCGTGGTGACGGATGAATAACTGCACGCCGAAGCTTTCTTCCAGATGCTTGATCGCGGTGGAGACCGACGGCTGCGCGATGTAGAGCTTGCGCGAGGCCTCGGCGACGCTGCCGCAGTCGGCCGTGGTGACGAAGTATTTGAGCTGGCGCAGGTTATAGGCAGCCATGTGAGTCTCCCGAAGAGCGCGAGTGTTCGCCCTGTTTCCCTGGCGCACGATCAAGCTTGAACATACCGGACGCGGGCGCCAGCCGAAGCATATTTTTTTTAAGGTCTGTAGCAACAAACTTACTAATTTATCAATCCCGACGCTTTGCACATGATCACTTCAACAAGAAATGCGCCGCCCATGCCGGCGCTTGCCGAAGTACGTCCACGTACTCATCCTTGCCTTGGAGTTCGTCATGGCTATCCCTGCAGCAACTTCCGCTCCGCTGATTGAAAAACACACGATAGGATACGTGCCCCCCGAAGATCGCCACGGAAAGGTCAGGGATCTGTTCACGCTGTGGTTCGGCGGCAATATCGCGCCGTTGCCCATCGTCACCGGTGCACTGGGCGTGCAGTTGTTTCACTTGAATCTGCTCTGGGGCATCGTCGCGATTCTCGTCGGCCATTTGGTCGGCGGCGTGTTGATGGCGCTGCACTCGGCGCAAGGCCCACAGATGGGCATCCCGCAGATGATCCAGAGCCGTGCGCAGTTCGGCTCCCTCGGCGCGTTGCTGGTGGTGTTGATTGCCGGCGTCATGTACATCGGCTTTTTCGCCTCCAACATCGTGCTGGCCGGCAAGTCGCTGCATGGCGTGGTCGACAGCGTTCCGGTGCCGGTCGGCATCGTCATCGGCGCAGTCGGTTCTGGGATTATCGGCATCATTGGTTACCGCTTCATCCACGTGCTCAACCGCATCGGCACGTGGGTGTTGGGGATCGGCATCGTTGTCGGTTTCGGCTACATTTTCACCCATATTCAGACTGACGACTTCCTCACTCGCGGCAGCTTCAACCTGTCCGGCTGGCTGGCCACTGTGTCGTTGGCGGCGTTGTGGCAGATCGCGTTTGCGCCTTACGTGTCTGATTATTCGCGTTACTTGCCGGCGGACGTTAGAGTCTCGTCGACGTTCTGGACCACGTATCTGGGTTCAGCGCTGGGGTCGAGTCTGGCGTTCATCTTCGGTGCCGTCGCGGTGCTGGCAACGCCCGTCGGCATGGACACCATGGACGCGGTGAAACTCGCCACCGGTTCCATTGGCCCGCTGATGCTGGTGCTGTTTCTGCTCAGCGTAATCAGCCACAACGCCCTCAACCTCTACGGCGCGGTGCTGTCGCTGATCACCCTGGTGCAAACCTTCGCCTACCGCTGGATTCCTACCGCCAAAAGCCGTGCGGTGATCTCGATCATCGTGTTGCTGGCCTGCTGCTTTGCCGCTGTCGGCGCCTCGAAAGACTTTATCGGCCACTTCGTCGACATGGTGCTGGTGTTGCTGGTGGTGTTGGTGCCGTGGACGGCGATCAACCTGATCGACTTCTACGCAATCCACAAAGGTCAGTACGACATCCAGTCGATCTTCCAGGTCGACGGCGGCATCTACGGCCGCTACAACCCGCAGGCGTTGCTGGCTTACGCGATCGGCATCGCCGTGCAGATCCCGTTCATGAACACGCCGCTTTACGTCGGCCCGGTGTCGGCGCACATCAACGGCGCGGACCTGTCCTGGCTGGTGGGGCTGCTGGTGACCTCGCCGTTGTACTTCTGGCTGGCTAACCGCGACACGTCCTATCGGCGGCGGATGATGGGCGGGAAACTGGCGAGCAGTCTGTGATTTTGACCTGATGAACAACCAAGGCCCGCCCAGTGCGGGCCTTGTCTATTGCGGTGTGGTATTACTTCAGGCCTGACGATTATTGGGTAAGGGAAATCCAATGCTGCGAATACTGGGTAAAGCCTCATCGATCAACGTGCGCAAAGTCCTGTGGACTTGCGCTGAACTGCAGATTCCTTTCGAGCGTGAAGACTGGGGTTCGGGATTCAGATCGACGCACGATGCGCAGTTTCTCGCGCTCAATCCCTGTGCCATGGTGCCGGTGATTCAGGACGGCGACTTCACGTTGTGGGAATCGAACACGATCATTCGTTATCTGGTGTCGCGCTACGACGGTTCGCACCTCTACCCGACTGACGCGCAAACACGGGCGCGGATTGATCAGTGGATCGACTGGCAAGCGTCGGAGCTGAATCGCTCGTGGTCGTACGCTTTTCTGTCTCTGGTGCGACAGTCGCCTGAGCATCAGGACAGCGCCGCACTGGCGGTCGGGATTGAGCAATGGTCGAAGAACATGGCAATCCTCGACCGGCAACTGGAGAAGACCGGCGCCTACGTCAGCGGCGAACAGTTTTCCCTGGCGGACATTCCCATCGGGCTGTCGGTGAACCGCTGGTTCGAAACCCCACTGGCTCACCCGGATTTTGCCGCAGTGAAAGCCTATTACAATCGCTTGAACCTGCGCCCCGGCTACGTGCTGCACGGTCGCAACGGCACGCCGTGATCGCGGTTATTTGCTTTTGAACGCCTCACGCCGCGCCTGCCGTTCGGCGGCGTAGGCTGCTTGTGGCTGGCTGATCAAATCTTGCCGACGCAACGGTTCACCGCAGTGCTCGCACAGCGGCCCGAGGCCGGCGTCGTGGTTGCAGTTTTTGTGGGTCATGTTCACCGCCAGTCCCTCCTCCGGTGCCTTGCACCAGGTCTCTCCCCACGCCCGCAACGCGATGATCACCGGGTAGAACGCCTCACCTTTCGCCGTGAGGTGGTACTCGTAGCGTTTCGGCCTTTCGTTGTACAACCGGCGCTCAACCAGCCCCTCCGCTTCTAGGCATTTCAGACGCGCGGCAACCATCTGCGGCGTACCGCCGGTCTGCGCCTGGATCTCGTCATAGCGATGATTGGCCATGAACAACTCGCGCAAAACCAGCACGGTCCAGCGGTCGCCGACGATCGTCTCGGCCCGGGAAATCGGGCACAGCGTATCGGGAAGACTATCGTTTACTGCCATCAGGGCTTGCCTCTTTTACAGTTACTATGATTATCATATCTACACGATGCCGGGACAAGCCCTGTGCACCGATAATCCCATTGCCGGAGCAAGCAGCCATGTCGAATACCCCCTATCCGCTGGACAGAACCGCCTACCTGTTGGTCGATCCGTACAACGATTTTCTCTCGGAGGGCGGCAAGATTTTCCCTTTGATCAAACCCATGGCCGAGCAGAACGGCCTGCTCGACAACCTGCGCAAACTCGATCGCACGGTGCGCGACCTGAACATTCCGGTGGTCATCGTACCCCATCATCGCTGGGAAAAAGGCGACTACGAAACCTGGGACCACCCGACCCCGACGCAATGCAAAATCATGCACATGCATCATTTTGCCCGGGGCGAATGGGGCGGCGAATGGCACCCGGATTTCGCCCCGAAGGATGGCGATATCGTGGTTCAGGAGCATTGGGGTTCCAGTGGATTCGCCAACACCGACCTGGATTTTCGCCTGAAGCAGCAAGGCGTCACCCACGTAATCATCGTCGGCCTGCTGGCCAATACCTGCATCGAAGCCACCGCGCGCTATGCCTCGGAACTGGGCTACCACGTCACCCTGGTACGCGATGCAACAGCGGCCTTCAAAGCGGAAATGATGCACGCCGCTCACGAACTCAACGGCCCGACATTCGCTCACGTGATTGCCAGCACTGACGAACTAATTGCCAACCTCCAATCCCAGGGTGAAGCGCAATGAATCTGACCGGCCATTTGCTGATCGGTGCGGCGGATGTCGCCGCCACCGAAGGCACGATGAAAGCGCTGAACCCGGCCACCGATCAACGGATAGAACCGGACTTCGCTTTCGGCGGTGCGGCACAGGTTGATCAGGCTGCAACACTCGCCGATGCCGCGTTCGACCACTACAGCCACACCTCGCTGGCCGAGCGTGCCGCGTTTCTCGAGAGCATCGCTGACAACCTCGATGAGGTTCGTAGCGAACTGGCGGCACGCGCGGCACTGGAAACCGGACTGCCCGAAGCACAGCTTGAGGGCGAAGCTTTGAGAGCCGCGATCCAGTTCCGCCAGTTCGCCGATGTGGTGCGCCGGGGCCGCTTTCTGCAATTGGCCATCGACCCGGCGCAACCCCAGCGTCAGCCGCGCCCACGGATGGATCATCGCTTGCAAAAAATCGCCATCGGCCCGGTGGCGATTTTCGGCGCGAGCAACTTCCCGATTTCCTATTCGGTGGCAGGTGGCGATACCGCGTCGGCACTCGCGGCCGGGGCACCGGTGATTCTCAAGGCACACAACGCGCATCCCGGCGCCTCGGAAATCCAGGCCCGCGCCATTCGTAAAGCCGTGCAGGCGCATGGCTTGCCCGAAGGTGTTTTCTCGATGGTGCGTGGTGGCGGCAATGCCATTGGCGAAGCGCTGGTCGATCATCCGCTGATCAAGGCTGTGACGTTTACCGGATCTGAACAGGGCGGCATGGCGCTCTATCGCCGCGCGCAATTGCGCCCCGAGCCGATCCCGGTATTCACCGAAATGACCAGCGTCAACCCGACCTTCATCCTGCCCGAGGCCATGGCGGCTCGCGGCACCGAGATCGGCGACGGCTTTATCGAGCGCATGCTGGTCAACGTCGGTCAGGCCTGTTTGTGTCCGTCGATCCTGATTGCCATCCGTGGTGCCGGGTTTGAAGAGCTGCGCAGCGCCATGCGCAAACGGGTCAGCGCGGCATCGGCGCGGACAATGCTGACGCCGGGCATTCATGGTGCCTACGTCGAGGGTCTGATGGCGATGGAAGGTGCCGGCGCGCAGGTGATCGCGACAGGCACGCCGGCCGATGCCACGTTCGCCGGACGTGCTGCGTTGCTGCAAGTCGAGGGACACCAATTGCTCAGTGAACCGGGATTGGCCCACGAAGTGTTCGGCCCGTCGGCGCTGCTGGTGGCGGTCACTGATGCCGAGGAACTGCTGGCGGTCGCCCGCTCGTTCAGGGGACAGCTCAGCGCTGCCATCCACCTTGAAGAGGTGGACCTGGAACTCGCGCGGCGCCTGCTGCCGATCCTCGAACGCCGCACCGGACGCATCGTGGCCAACGCCTTCGCGCATCCACAGGAAGTGACGTACGCCACGGTGCACGGCGGGCCGTTTCCGGCGACGTCGGACAGCCGTTTCACCTCGGTCGGCATGACCTCGATCGAACGCTTCTTGCGTCCCGTGACTTATCAGGGTTTTCCGGATGAGTTGTTGCCACAGCCGTTGCGCGAGGGCAATCCGCTGCAACTGCCACGTAGCGTCGACGGGCAATAACAGCGATCCAGTGCGCGGCGGACGCGATCATGCATCTGCGCGCACCACCCCGCGCTCTTCCAGCAAGCGCACAAACATGCTCAGACTGCGCGATACCGTGCCCCGTCGCCACACCAGCCAAGTGGTCAGATAACGAAAGTCCGCGGCCAATGGCCAGACGCTGACGGTCGCGCTGCCGGGCATGCTCTGCAGCATTTTGCGCGGCATCAGCGCCAGACCTGCACCGGCGCTGACGCAGGCGAGCATGCCGTGATAGGACTCCATTTCGAAGATCTTGCCCGGTACAGCGGCGTCGGTGCTGAACCATTTTTCAAAGTGGTGACGGTAGGAACAGTTGGAACGGAAGGCATAAATATTCTCGCCGTTGACATCCGCCGCGCGCTTGACGGGCGCGTGGCTGATCGGGGCGATGATGACCATTTCTTCCTCGAACGCCGGCACGCCTTCCAGCGTTGGATGCAGCACCGGGCCGTCGACAAACGCTGCAGCCAGACGCCCGGACAGCACGCCGTCGATCATCGTGCCCGAGGGGCCGGTCGAGAGGTCGAGATCGACCTTGGGGTGCAATTGGTTGTACGCCGCGAGCAATTCGGGAATACGCACCGCCGCCGTGCTTTCCAGCGAGCCTAACGGAAACGCGCCCTGCGGTTCCTCCCCCGCCACCGTCGCCCGGGCCTCTTGCACCAGGTCGAGAATCCGTCGCGCGTATTCAAGAAAACTCCACCCGGCCGGCGACAGGCGCAAACGGCTTTTCTCGCGGATAAACAGATCAACGCCCAGATCCTGCTCAAGCTGCTTGATCCGCGTGGTCAGGTTCGACGGCACGCGATGAATCTGCGCGGCGGCGGCGCTGATGCTGCCGTGCTCGGCAACGGCTTTGAAGATTTCCAGCTGCACCAGATCCACAGTCATTCTCCAATCGTGAAAGAAACGATCTTTATTATTCAGTTTCCAGAAAACAAACACCACCCTACTCTAGGCCCATCCGACGAACATGCAGGACGATGCCATGAGCCAGATTTCCAGCCAGACCCACGCCATCTCGATCAACCCCGCCACCGGCGAGCAGATCGGTCACTACGCATTTGAATCCGCCACTGCCCTTGACGCTGCGCTGACCCGCGCCGCCTATGGCTTTGGCAAGTGGAAGCGCAAGCCGCTGCAGGATCGCTCGCGTTTATTGACCGCCCTCGCCGGTGCTCTGCGCGAAACCAGCGAAGCCATGGCCACCATGATCACTCAGGAAATGGGCAAGCCAATTGCTCAGGCCCGTGGCGAAATCGAGAAATGCGCCAAGCTTTGCGAGTGGTACGCCGAACACGGCCCGGCCATGCTCGACGCCGAACCAACGCAAGTTGAAGGCGGCAAGGCGCGCATCGAATACCGTCCGCTCGGCCCGATCCTCGCAGTGATGCCGTGGAACTTCCCGATCTGGCAAGTGCTGCGCGGCGCCGTACCGGCGCTGATCGCCGGCAACACGTACGTGCTCAAACATGCGCCGAACGTGATGGGCAGCGCCTACCTGTTGCGCGACGCGTTTACTCGCGCCGGTTTCGCTGATGGTGTGTTTGAAGTGATCAATGTCACCCCGGAAGGCGTTTCCACCGCGATTGCCGATTCGCGCATTGCCGCCGTGACCCTGACCGGCAGCGTGCGTGCCGGCATGGCCATCGGCGCTCAGGCCGGTGCCGCGCTGAAGAAATGCGTGCTGGAACTCGGCGGTTCCGACCCGTTCATCGTGCTCAACGACGCCGATCTGGATGAAGCCGTGCAAGCCGCTGTGATCGGTCGCTACCAGAACTCCGGTCAGGTCTGCGCAGCAGCCAAACGGCTGATCATCGAAGAAGGCGTGGTCGAAGAATTCACGCGTAAATTCGTCGAAGCCACGCGCAAGTTGAAGGTCGGTGATCCGCTGTCCGCCGAGACCTACATCGGTCCGATGGCACGTTTCGACCTGCGTGATGAACTCGACCAGCAAGTGCGCGACACCCTTGAAGAAGGCGCAACGCTGTTGCTCGGCGGCGGCAAGTCTGAAGGCCCGGGCAACTACTACGAGCCGACCGTGCTGGCCGATGTCACCGACCGCATGACTTCGTTCAAACAGGAACTGTTCGGCCCGGTCGCCTCGATCATCACCGCCCGCGATTGCGCGCATGCCGTGGCCTTGGCCAACGACAGCGAGTTCGGCCTGACCGCGACCATTTACACCGCCAACGTGGCACTGGCCCAGCAACTGACCAGCGAACTGGACACCGGCGGCGTGTTCATCAACGGCTACTCCGCGAGCGATCCGCGCGTGACCTTTGGCGGCGTGAAGAAGAGCGGTTTCGGACGTGAACTGTCGCACTTCGGCGTACGCGAGTTCTGCAACGCGCAGACCGTGTGGCTGGATCGTAAGTAATCCAGACACCGGAAAACCCTGTGGGAGTGAGCCTGCTCGCGATAGCGGTACATCAAGCGATGAAGATGCTGAATGCACCGGCCCCATCGCTGGCAAGCCAGCTCCCACAATGACTGCGGTGTAACCACTGATGCTGCAGACACCCTGGAACCCTGTGGGAGCTGGCTTGCCAGCGATAGCGGTGCATCAGTCGACATTTATGCCAACTGATACTCCGCTTTCGCGAGCAGGCTCGCTCCCACATTGGCTTTATGCGGCAGCCTGTTGTGGCTCGACGACGCTGCGATCTTTGCTCAACAATCCCAGCACCACCGCCGCCGATGCGAGGGTGATCACCGTCAGGATGTGCAGCAGATACTGAAACGCCGCCGCATAACCTTGCACCAAACGTTCATTGGCCAGACCTGGCACGGTGTTGATCGCATGCGCCATATCGCCGGTGGTCACCCGGTGCGCGGTCTCGGCGATCAGCGACGCCTCAGCGCTGCCTGTCACTGCGTGCAGGGCACTCGACAGATCAGCGTGCAGTAATGACGCCAGCACTGCCGCCACAATCGCCAGAGCAATCCCCTCACCCGCCACGCGCACGGTACTGAAGATGCCCGCCGCCATGCCGGCGCGCTCTTTCGGCACGACACTGACCGACAAACCATCCATCAGCCCCCACGGTAAACCGGCGCCCATGCCGATCAGCAGCATCGGCACCACCAAGGCGATTTTCGGCTCACCGACGTTGTACAGACTCAGCCAATGCAAGCCCACAGCGGCCATCAGGAATCCGGCACCGGACAAGATGCCGGCGGAAACGAAGCGCGCCAGCGATGCGGCCAGCATCGGCACCACCAGCATCGGCGCCGACAACGCCAGTAACAGCAGACCGGCGTCTATCTCGCTCAGCCCCTCAACGCCGATGAAGCGCAGCGGCAACATCACCACCAGCACGATGTAGCAGAAACAGGTGCCGATCGGCAGCATCTGCACGCCAATGAATCGCGGATAACGGAACAGGGTCAGATCAAGCATCGGCCGTTCGACACGCATTTCGACGATCACGAAGGCGGCCAGCAGCACCGCCGAAGCGCACAGCAAACCGAGCACAAGTGGACTGTCCCAACCACTGTCCGGCGCCTGGATCAGGCCAAACGTAAACAGCGCCAGCATTGCGCTGAACAGCAGCGTGCCCGGCCAGTCCAGCCCTTTGGCATGCGGGTCGCGGGTTTCACGCATGCGCGGCACACCGAAAACCAGCGCGATGATTCCAATCAACGCGGTAAAGACAAAAATCGCCCGCCAGTTGAAGGCCTCGATCAACGCGCCGGCCACCAGCGGACCGAAAGCCAGACCAATGCCGAACGTAGTGCCGAGCACGCTGTACGCCCGGGTTCGGGCATGGCCTTCGAATTCTTGCGCCAGCGCCGCCGAGCCGCTGGCCAGCGCCGCCGCTCCCGCCACTCCTTGAACCGCGCGCAACGCATCCAGCCAGAACACCGACGGCGCCAGACTCTGCGCGATCGAGGCGGCGGTGAACAGCAGCATGCCGAAGGTAAACAGGCGTTTGCGTCCGTACACGTCAGCCAATGCGCCGGCGGCCATCAGCAAACTGCCGAACGACAACATGAACGCATTGGTGATCCAGGTCAGCGCCACCGGACTGCCGCCCAGATCGCGGCCAATGGCCGGCGTCGCCACCGCGCCTCCGGTAAAACTTAACGGCAGAACCAGCGCCGAGAGGCACACGGCCGCCAGTATGAGCAACTTGTCGCGCGTTCCGTGCGGCGGAGTCATAGCGTTCATCATTCCATCCCTTGAGCAATCACAGTGCTGCATAACGCAGCGAATAAGGCGCGAAAACCGCAGAAAATTCCACCGAAGTTTGCGCACGAAAAAGATGAGAGCGAGCAACCTCGCTCTCACAGCTCCGGCGTTCAGTTGGCGAAATCGGTAGACAGCGCCAGCTCATTCCACTCGGCCAGTTCTTGCGCCACCAACCGATTCTTCGCCTCGATCCGCGCCACCGTGTCACTGCCCAGCGCCAGGCGTTGCGGCGGATTCGGTGCATTGACCAGCGCCAGCATCGCCTCGGCAAACTTCTGCGGATCACCCGGTTGCGCATGGTTGGCCGCCTCGGCGAACGCACGCATCTTGCCAACGGTTTCGTCATAGTCCGCCAGCTCAAGCCGGGTTTTGATCAGCGACTGTTCATCAAGGAAATCCGTGCGGAAGAAGCCCGGCTCGACCACCGTGGCTTGAATGCCCAGCGGCGCCAGTTCCTGATGCAGCGCTTCGGTGATGCCTTCGACGGCAAATTTGCTCGAGCCGTAAACACCCCAGCCCATATAAGCCTGGTAGCCGCCGATCGACGAGATGTTGATCACCCGGCCACTGCGTTGCGCCCGCATAGGCGGCAACACCGCGCGGGTGACGTTGAGCAGGCCGAACACGTTGGTGGCGAACAGGCGCTCTGTCTCGCTGGCACTGGTTTCTTCCACCGCGCCGAGTACGCCAAACCCGGCGTTGTTGATCAGCACATCGATACGGCCAAACCGCTTGATGCCTTCGGCAACCGCTTGGTGCGCTTCGTCTTCACGGGTGACGTCGAGACGCACCGCCAGCAGGTTTGGTTGCTCGCCGAGGCGGTCAGTGATGTCTTGCGGGTTACGTGCAGTGGCGATCACCGCATCGCCGGCACGCAGGGCGCGTTCTGCGATCAAGCTACCAAAACCCCGGGAAGCGCCAGTAATGAACCAGGTACGCATATCAACCCCTCCTGTCTGCGACCCTAGCGGTGGTGCCGGGGTCTTCTTGATGAGTTGAAGCGACTTTAAGGCCGTGTTACTGATGTGATAATCCCAACAAATTTGCATGACTTTGTGAAAGGCATTCACAGATGAAAACCCCTTCAGCGGCAGATCTTTCGGTATTCCTCTGCACCGCTCAGCAGTTGAATTTCAGCAAAGCGGCAATCGAGCTAGGCCTGACGCCGTCCGCGTTAAGCCATTCGGTAAAGGCACTAGAGAATCGTCTTGGCGTGCGCCTGTTCAATCGCACCACTCGCAGCGTGGCATTGACCGAGGCTGGCGAGCGTCTGTATGCGCGGTTGAAACCGGCGTTTCGTGATATCGACGATGCGCTGGAAGACCTCAACCATTTCCGCGATAAACCCTCGGGCAACCTGCGCATCACCTGCGGACGGCAAGCCTGTGAACTGGTGCTGCTGCCGATTGCCAGCGAGTTTTTGCTGGCCTATCCAGACATCCGTCTGGAAGTGGTCGAGAGCGATGCGCTGCTGGATATCGTCGCCAGCGGGTTCGATGCCGGCGTGCGCTTCGGCGATCGCCTTGAGGCTGACATGGTGTCGCTGCCGATCGGCCCGACAATGCGTTCAGTGGTCGTTGGTTCACCGGCGTTTTTTGCACGCCACGCAGCACCGCAAAAACCCGAAGACCTGCACGGACTGCCGTGCATCCGCCACCGCTTTCCCAGCGGCTCGATGTACCGCTGGGAACTCGAACGTGGCGGCATCGCCCAGGAAATCGAAGTCAAAGGCCCGTTAACCCTCGGCGATGTCAGCCTGATGGTCGGGCCCGCGCTGCAAGGGCTGGGCCTGGCCTATGTGTTCGAAGACATGGTCAGCGAACACCTGGCCAGCGGGCGTCTGCTGCAAGTGCTGGGAGACTGGTGCCCGTTCTATCCGGGCCTGCACCTGTACTACCCGAGCCGGCGTCATGTGCCAGCACCGCTCAAAGCGTTTATCGACTTCGTGCGCAACCGGCGCTAGGCGTTTACAGATACTTGAGCCAGCCGATGTCGCGGCGACGGGCCTTCAATGCCGAGAACCAGCGCACGGCCGGGAACAGCGCAATTGACAGAAGCGCTGCCGCCAGCCAGATCGCCGCCACTGACGAGAAGCCGAAATAGCTGCCCTGATTCAGCCCGAACAGGGCCACACCGATCAGGTACAACACCTTCAACGCGTACAGATGCAGCAGATAGAAAAACATCGGCGCCGAACCGAACACAGTCAGCCAGCGAATCCAGCGGCGATCCTGCAAGCGTTCGAATGCCAGTAGCAGCAACAGCCCGACGCTCACGGTCAGCGCGATAAACAACAACGACGGCGGGTACTTGGTGATGTTGAAAAAACTCATCAGGGTTTGCACCGACGTGTCACCCACGACCCATGGTTTTTCGCCATAGCCGTTGATCAGCCGCAAGCCGACAAAACCCAGCAGCCCGGCGCTACCCGCGATCAGCAGGTGGCACTGACGCAAACCTGCTTCAACGCCACGAGCAAACCACGGCCCGAGCGCATAACCCAGACCGATCACACCGATCCACGGCAGTAACGGATAGGAGGTGCGCAGGCGCAGATTTTCGCTGACTTCGATCCAGCCGCGATCATGCAAAATCGCCCACGGCACATGCAGCGCCGACTCCACCGGGAAATGCACCGCGTCGAGCAGGTTGTGTCCGGCGATGATCATCAGGCTCAACGCCAGCAACAACCAGCGCGGCAGCCACACCAGCAATGACAAGGCGATCATGCTCAAACCGATCGCCCAGATCACTTGCAGATAAATCACGCTCGGTGGCAGTTGGAAGGTCCACGCGAAGTTCACCAGCGTGAACTCCAGCACCACCAGAAACAGACCGCGCTTGAACAGAAACGCACTGACATCGGCCTTGCCTGCGTACTTTTCGCCGAACAACCACGCCGACAATCCCGTCAGCAGCACGAACACCGGCGCACACAGATGCGCCAGCGTGCGACTGAAAAACAACGCCGGTTCAGTGCTGGCAATGTCCATCGGGTCGGCGACCTGGCGGTGCAGCAAAAAAGTTTCGCGCACGTGGTCGAGCAGCATGAACAGAATGACCAAGCCTCTGAGGGCGTCAATGGACAGCAGCCGGCCAGTGGGCGAGGCAGAACGGGGGAGCGCAATTGTCATGAGCGTTTCGCAATCGAAGGGTTAACAGCGGGCGCCGACAAGGACTGCCCTGAAAATTTTGCGTTACCTTATAACACTAAAAAGCAAAATCCAAAGCCCAATCGATAGCAATTCTCAGAAAACCGCAGCCGATCACACCGTCCAGGTTGCCCAATGGCCTCAGGCTTCTATAGTGATCAAGTCCCCTGCCCTTGCGGCCTGTTGTCGAGCGTTGTCCATGGTCAACACCGAACACCTGATCATCTGCGAGCACTGCGACTGCGTTTACGAAAAAGCCGTGCTGGGCAAACACCAGAAAACCTCGTGCGTGCGTTGCGGCGGCGTACTCCAGCGTTTCAACGGTTTGACCGTCGAACAGCGCCTGGCACTGACCTTCACGGCGGCGATGCTGTGGCTGTTTGCCAATTTCTATCCGGTGATGAGCATCAGCCTCAAAGGCCTGAAAAACAGTGCGACGCTGTGGGATTCGGTGCTGGCGCTGAGTCAGGGGCCGATCACCTTCATAGCGATGGTCGCGGCAATTTCGATCATTATTGCCCCGGCATTTCAACTGGTCCTGCTGACCTGGGTGCTTAGCTTCGCCCTGTCATCGCGACGCGCACCGGGCTTCAAGGTGTGCATGCGCTGGCTGGAAACCCTGCGGCCGTGGAGCATGCTCGAAGTGTGCCTGCTGGGGGCGATGGTCGCGGTGTTCAAACTGGCGGGATTGCTCGACGTGTTGCCCGGCATCGGCCTGTTCGCATTGGCCGTGCTGAGTTTGATGATGATCAGGATTGCCGGCCGCGATATCCGCGACCTATGGGACATTCCATGAACCGACCCGCGACTGCCAGCGAACTCAACCTGTGCCTGTGCCACAGCTGTGGCCTGGCCTGCGACATGACCGACGAGCCACATGAATGCCCCCGTTGCGACGCGCCGCTGCATCGGCGCAAGACTAATTCACTGGCGCGCACCTGGGCCTACATGCTCGCGGCGCTGGCGTTTTACGTGCCGGCCAATCTGCTGCCGGTGATGAACACCACCATGCTTGGCAGCGGCGCCGACAGCACGATCATGAGCGGCGTGCTGGAGTTCTGGCAGCATGGCGCGTGGGACATCGCACTGATCATCTTTATCGCCAGTATCGCCGTGCCGGGCGTCAAGTTCGTCGCCCTGTCGCTGTTGTTGATCACTGTGCAACGCGACAGTGGCTGGGCACGCCGGGAGCGCTCGAAAATGTTCCGCTTCGTCGAGCTCATCGGCTACTGGTCAATGCTCGATGTGCTGGTGGTCGCACTGGTCGCAGCGTTGGTGAAGTTCCAGACACTGGGCGATATCGAACCGCGACCGGGCATCCTGTTCTTCGGCATGGTCGTGGTGCTGACCATGCTCTCGGCAATGAGCTTCGACCCTCGGCTGATCTGGGACAACGCTCCAGACGATGAACCACTCAGCGACGCAGAGCCGTCAGCAACACCTGCAACGGATGGCGCAGTGCCTGATCCGACTGGCGCTTGACCTGACTGCGGCAGGAATACCCCGTGGCCAACGCTTCGCCCTGCTCTGCCGGCGCCGCCACCTGACGGGCCCACGACTGCTCGTAGATCACCGCTGAAGTTTCACGATTGCGCGCCTCGTGGCCATACGTGCCGGACATGCCGCAGCAACCGGTGGCTTGCGTGGCCAGTTTCAACCCTGCGCGCTCGAACACTTGCTCCCACTGCCGAGTCGCGGCCGGAGCGTTGGTTTTCTCGGTGCAATGGGCGAGCAGTCGGAACGAGGCGGTTTTATCCTGCGGCGCCTGCTCCGGCATGACCTTGAGCAACCACTCCTGCACCAGCGCCACTTCCGGGCATTGCTGCATGCCCGGGACTTTCAGGTATTCCTGGCGATACACCAGCGTCATCGCCGGATCGAGGCCCAGCAACGGCACACCGATGTCCGCCAATTCGCGCAACTGCCGGGCATTGCGCAGCGCCGCGCGGTTGAACGCCGAGAGGAAGCCCTGCACGTGCAGCGGTTTGCCATTGGCGCTGAACGGCGCCAGATACACCTGATAACCCAGACGCGAAATCAGCTCGACCAGATCAGCCAACAGCGGCGCTTCGAAGTAGCGCGTGAAGGCATCCTGCACGATGACCACACTGCGTTCACGTTGCGCTGGAGTCAGCGTCGCCAAGGTCGACGCCGTCGCCGCTTGCACCTGCCAGCGGCGCATCGCCGCATGGAAATCAAAGCGACTGAGCAACGGCACATCGATCATGCCACCGACCCGTTCCAACAGGCTGCGAACAAATTCAGCGCCCATCAACCCGTTGTACAGCGCCGGAATCCGCGCCATGTAGGGGATGCTGTATTCCAGCGAGGCGATCAGGTAATCCCGCGCCGGGCGCAGATAACGGCTGTGATACAGCTCAAGAAAACGCGAACGAAACTCCGGCACATTGACCTTGACCGGGCACTGTCCCGCACAGGATTTGCACGCCAGGCAACCGGCCATGGCGTCGTAGACTTCATGGGAGAAGTCTTCGGACTGTGCACGGCTGTTACGCCAGCGCTGCCACAATGAGCTGAAAAACGCTGGTTTGCGAATGGCGTCGGACAACACATCAACGCCCGCCTCGCCCTGCAAACGCAGCCACTCGCGGATCAACGAGGCGCGACCCTTGGGCGATTGCGACCGTTCGCGAGTGGCTTTCCACGACGGGCACATCGCGTCATCGGGGTCGAAGTTGTAGCAGGCGCCGTTGCCGTTGCAATGCATGGCCGCGCCGTAGCTTTGCCAGACTTTTTCGTCGATCTGTCGATCGAGTTCACCGCGCAAAGTCACTTCGTCGATTTTCAGCAGCGCAGCGCCAGTGTTGGCCGGGGTGGCGATCTTGCCTGGGTTGAACTGGTTGAACGGGTCGAACGCGGCCTTCAAGGCTTGCAGCGCCGGGTAGAGTTCACCGAAAAAGGCCGGCGCGTATTCCGAACGCAAGCCTTTGCCGTGCTCGCCCCACAGAAGGCCACCGTAACGCTGGGTCAGCGCGGCGACACCATCGGACACCGGACGCACCAGCGCCGCTTGCTGCGGATCTTTCATGTCGAGGATCGGCCGCACGTGCAGCACGCCTGCATCGACGTGACCGAACATGCCGTACTGCAAGCCGTGGCTGTCGAGCAGGTCGCGTAATTCGGCGATGTACTCGGCCAAATGCTGCGGCGGCACCGCTGTGTCTTCAACAAAAGGCTGCGGCCGCGCTTCTCCGGCGACGTTGCCGAGCAGGCCTACCGCACGTTTGCGCATGCCGTAGACCTTGTTTACCGCCGCATGACCGACCGCCAGCGTATGGCCCAAACGCTCAACCGTACGGTCGCTGCTCAAGTGCTCGACGAATGCTTCGACCCGGTGCTGCAAATCCTCCGGATCGTCGCCGCAGAACTCCACCAGATTGATGCCCAAGGTCGGCCGCTCGGCGCTTTCCGGGAAATACTCGGCGACGCCGTGCCAGACGATGTCCTGCATCGCTAGCAGCAAGACTTTCGAGTCGACGGTTTCGATCGACAGCGGCTTGAGCGCCATCAAGGCGCGGGCGTCGCGCAGTGCGTCCATGAACCCGGCGTAGCGGATGTTCACCAACATTGTGTGCTTGGGGATCGGCAAGACATTCAGCCGCGCTTCGACGACAAACCCCAGCGAGCCTTCGGCACCGCAAAGCACGCTGTTGAGGTTGAAACGGTTGTCCGCCTCACGCAGGTGCGCCAGGTCATAACCGGTCAGGCAACGGTTGAGATCGGGGAAACGCTCTTTGATCAGCTCGCCCTGCTCATCAATGATTTGCCGCGCACAGCGGTAGACTTCACCGACGCGATCTTCGCGGGCGCACTGGGCTTCGAGTTCGCTTTCCTCAAGAGGCAGACCGTGCAGACGCTCACCGCCGCGCAAGATCATGTCGAGTTCGAGCACATGGTCGCGGGTCTTGCCATAGGTGCAACTGCCCTGACCACTGGCATCGGTGTTAATCATGCCGCCGACGGTGGCGCGGTTGGAGGTCGACAGTTCCGGGGCAAAAAACAGCCCGGCGGATTTCAGCGCGGCGTTGAGCTGATCCTTGACCACTCCGGCCTGCACGCGCACCCAGCGCTGCTCGACGTTGATTTCCAGAATGCGGTTCATGTGGCGCGACAGGTCGACGACGATGCCGTCCGTCAGCGATTGGCCGTTGGTGCCGGTGCCGCCACCGCGAGGGGTGATCACCACTTGTTGATAGGCCGGTTCGGCGATCAGCCGCGCCACCCGTGCCACGTCATCAGCGTCCAGCGGAAACACCGCCGCTTGCGGCAGGCGCTGATAGATCGAGTTGTCGGTCGCCAGCACCACACGGCTGGCGTAATCGGCACTGATTTCACCGCGAAAGCCGCTGGCTTTCAGGGCTGTGAGGAACTGCTGGTAATCGTTGGCCAGGGCTTTGGCGGGGGACAGCTGGGCAATCATCGGTCAGGGTATCTCGGTCAAATCGGGCCGTGTGGCGGTGAACAGTTGTACGCAACGAATGATTGCGTCAGGCTCCGCCATCTCATGGTGCCCATGTTCATTGCTGGCGAACGCAGGGACAACCGTAAATTCGACCCGCTATTGATGACTTTTACGAATGAATCCGCGCACGCTCACTCCTTCCATGTCGTTATTGCTGGCTTTCGAGGCCGCCGCGCGCCATGAAAGCTACACCCGCGCCGCCCACGAACTGTCGCTGACGCAGAGTGCGGTCAGCCGTCAGGTGCAGATTCTCGAGAAGATGCTCGGCATGCGTTTGTTCACGCGCGAAGGCAGGCAAGTGGTGCTGACCGATGTCGGGCGCATGTATCAGCGCGAACTCGCCGAAGCGCTTGGGCAGATTCGCAGCGCGACCTTGCAGGCCATGGCATTTGGCTCGGGCATTCACAGCTTGCGCCTGGCAACGCTGCCGACTTTCGGTTCGAAGTGGCTATTGCCGCGACTCAAGGATTTCTACACCGCGCACCCGGGTATGACCGTGCATTTGCATTCGCGTATCGAAGCGATCGACTTCGACACCAGCGAAATCGATGCGGCGATCTGCGTCGGCGGCGGGGAGTGGCCGGGGCTGACCGCCCTGCCCTTGCATACTGAAGAGCTGGTGGTGATCGCCAGTGCGCAGCTATCCAGCGCCGAGCGCAATGACGCCGAACAGCACATCGCCGGGCAACTGCTGCTTAACGTCAGCAGCAACGCGCAGGCGTGGGCGGAATGGTTCAGCCATCAGGGTCTGCCGCACCGAAGCATGCGTATCGGGCCGAGTTTTGAAATGACCTCGCACCTGATTCAAGCGGTGCGGGCCAATATTGGTGTGGGTTTGGTGCCGCGGATTCTGGTTGAGGATGAGTTGTTGAGTGGTGAGTTGTTGCAACTGGGCGAGCCGATTACCAGTCGGCGCAGCTATTACCTGGTGTATCCGCCGCGCAATGAGAATTTGCCGTCGCTGAAAGCGTTTCGGGATTGGCTGGTAAAAACGTTGTGAACATGAGGACGCCAATCGCGAGCAGGCTCACTCCTACAGGGAAGCGCATTCCAACTGTAGGAGTGAGCCTGCTCGCGATGGCGTCAAATCAAACACCTCAAAACCGTGGCTTGACCGCCTTCCAGTCCGGCTTGTAGCGCTGCATCTGCCGCACATCATCACGCTGACGAATCCCGCACGTCAGGTACTGATCATGCAGCTTGCCCAACTGCTCCTGATCCAGTTCCAGCCCAAGCCCCGGCGCACGGGTGATCTTCACGCAGCCATCGACAATCGGCAGTTTGCCACCCTTGATCACCTCCTCATCCGGCTCCTGCCACGGGTAATGGGTGTCGCAGGCGTAATCCAGATTCGGCACCGCCGCCGCGACATGCGCCATCGCCATGAGGCTGATACCCAGGTGCGAGTTGGAATGCATCGACACACCGAGACCGAACACATCGCACATTTTCGCCAGCGTCTGCGTGTCGCGCAGGCCGCCCCAGTAATGGTGATCGGCAAGCACGATCTGCACACTGTTCTGCGCAACGCTGCGACGGAACTCGTCGAAATCGGTGACCACCATGTTGGTCGCCAGCGGCAGACCAGTGCGCTTGTGCAGTTCGGCCATGCCGTCGAGGCCCGGGGTCGGGTCTTCGTAATACTGCAAATCATCGCCGAGCAATTCGGCCATGCGAATCGAGGTTTCCAGCGACCAGTTGCCGTTCGGATCGATGCGCAACGGGTAGCCGGGGAAGGCCTTTTTCAACGCCTTGATGCACGCCACTTCATGCTCCGGCGGCAACGTCCCGGCCTTGAGTTTGATGCTTTTGAAACCGTACGCCTCGATCATCCGCGCGGCCTGCGCAACGATCTGCTGCTCGCTGAGTGCTTCGCCCCAGTTATCCGGCTTGTACGGCGAATCGACATGCTGCGCATACTTGAAGAACAGGTAAGCGCTGAAAGGCACTTCATCGCGAATGGCACCGCCGAGCAGATCCACCAGCGGCACATTGAGGTAATGCGCCTGCAAATCGAGGAACGCCACTTCGAACGCCGAATAAGCATTGCTCACCGCTTTGCTGGCATGAGAACCGGGCGCCAGTTCGGCACCAGCAATGCTTGCAGGTTTGTTCGCGGCAACGGTGGCCTGCACGATCGCGCGCAACTGGTTGAGGTTGAACGGGTCAAGGCCGATCAACTGCGCCTGCAACTGCTGCTGAATCGCCAGCGCCGGGGCATCGCCATAGCTTTCGCCGAGGCCGATGTAGCCGTTATCGCTTTCGATCTCGATGATCGAGCGCAGGGCAAAGGGTTCGTGGATGCCGCTGGCGTTGAGCAGCGGCGGATCACGAAAGGCAATCGGAGTCACAGTTACGCGGGTGATTTTCAAGATAACGCTCCTGACAGATCGACAATCAATTCAATGGCTCGCGGCCGGGCTGGCCGTCACGACAACGGCGGTCTCGTCATGCGGCTTTGCCGGGGTTTTGCCTTTGGCTCCTGGCGCCGTGCGGGCGAAGAAGATCACCACCGCCGCGATCAGCGACGTCGCCGCCAGGCCATACAGACCGCCCTCAATGGAGCCAGTGGTTTCTTCGAGGATGCCGAACGCCGTCGGCGCAACGAAGCCGCCGAGGTTGCCGATGGAGTTGATCAACGCGATCACTGCAGCGGCAATGCGCGCATCCAGATAGCTTTGCGGAATCGGCCAGAACAACGCCGACGCAGCCTTGAAGCCGATGGCGGCGAAACAGATCGCAACGAAGGCGAAGATCGGCCCGCCAGTGGTCGACATGAACATCCCGATCGCCGCGATCACCAGCGTCAGCGCGACCCAGGCTTGCTGAAACTTCCACTTGCCGGCCATCGCCGCAAAACCGTACATGGCAACAATCGAAATGATCCACGGAATCGAATTGAGCAGGCCGACCTGGAAGTCGCCGAGATTGCCCATCTTCTTGATCATGCTTGGCAGCCAGAACGTCGCGCCGTAAATGGTCAGGGCAATGGAGAAGTAGATGAAACAGAACAGCGCAATCTGCCGATCCGCCAACAACTTGAACATCGACGGTTTGGCCACCTGCGACGCCTCACGAGCGCGCTGCTCCTCGGCAATCGCCGCCACCAGCGCTTCGCGCTCTTCTTCGCTCAGCCACTTGGCCTGACGCGGATGCGATTGCAGCCAGAACCAGACGAATGCGCAGAGCACCACTGAAGCCGCGCCCTCAATCAAAAACATCCACTGCCAGCCATGCAGGCCGAGGCCGTTGATGTGCAGCAACGCACCGGAGACCGGGCCGGAGATCACCGAGGCAATGGCCGAACCGCTGAGAAACACTGCCATGGTCTTGCCGCGCTCGGAGGCCGGCAGCCATTGGGTGAAGTAATAAATGATCCCCGGAAAGAACCCCGCCTCCGCCGCACCGAGAATAAAGCGCAACACATAGAAACTGGTCTCCCCTCTGACGAAGGCCATGGCCATGGCCGCTGCGCCCCAGGTGAACATGATCCGCGTCAGCCAGACCCGTGCCCCGTAACGTTGCAGGAGCATGTTGGACGGCACTTCGAACAGCGCGTAGCCAACGAAGAACAAACCGGCACCGAGGCCGTAAGCCGCCGCACCGATGCCCAGATCGGTTTCCATGTGACTGCGCACAAAACCGATGTTGACCCGATCGATGTAGTTGACGATGAACATCACCACGAACAGCGGCAGCACGTGGCGCTTGACCTTGGCGGCGGCACGGGCGAGAACCGTGACGTCCAGCGGACTCTGGAGGGTTTTCAAGGGGCGACTCCCGATCTTGTTTTTTTAGGGATGGCGTAAAGCGATGGGTCGATCATGGACGGGGTCATTGATCCCGTCTAATCTAACTTGGCATTCGATTGATACCCGGATTAGATCAATGTTCGAACTGACCCAACTGCGCTGCTTCACCACCGTCGCCACCGAACTCAACTTTCGCCGCGCCGCTGAGCGACTGAACATGACCCAGCCGCCACTGAGCAGGCAGATTCAGTTGCTTGAGCATCACCTCGGTGTCGAACTGTTTACCCGCAGCACTCGTAGCGTCGCTCTCACCGCAGCGGGCCGAGCATTCTTCATCGAAGCACAGAACCTGCTGGAGCGCGCACAGCAAGCAGCCGTCACTGCCCGACGGTTCGCAGAGGGCGACATCGGTACGGTGAACATCAGTTTTGTCGGCAGCGCGGTGTATGAATTTCTGCCTAAGGTGATTGCCGAGGCGCGCCTGAAACAACCGCAGGTGAAAATCGATCTGTCGGAGATGAACACTTACCAGCAGCACGAAGCCCTGCGCGCGCGACGCATCGATTTGGGCATCGCCCGTGCGCCGCTACTGGAACCGGGGTACGCCACCGAGTGCCTGGTGCGCGAGCCGTTTGTGCTGGCAGTGCCAAGCGGACATCCATTGGCAACGGCGACTGAAGTGTCGGTCAATGACCTGGATAAACAACCCTTCCTGATGTACTCCCACGCTGCTTATCCGCCGTTCAACGAATTGCTGACCGGCATGCTGCGTTCAGCCCGGGTTGCGCCGGATTATGTGCAATGGCTGGGGTCGTCGCTGACGATATTGGCACTGGTCAATGCGGGCATGGGCCTGGCACTGGTGCCGCGTTGCGCCACGAGTGTGGTGTTCAAAAATGTAGTGTTTCGCGATATCGATTTGGGCGAAGGGGTGCAGAGCGAGCTGCATCTGATCTGGCGGGAGAACAACGACAACCCGGCGTTTGCGATGTTGCTGGAAGCGATTCGCCGGGCGGTGGCTGAGGGGTGGGGCCAGGTGACTGGCGACGCTGATTAGCGCTTTGGCGGTGGAGGCGCACTGGGTCCTTTAACCAGGGGTTTTGCCAATGGCTTGCCGTCTGGGCCCACGAAGAGACGTGCCACGTGAGGTGGCATGGGATTGGGTGCTTTTGCGCTCATGAAACAACCTCCTCGACAGAATTGAATTCGACCCACTGAACTTTTGAGGAATCTATCACCATTAATTCGGCGCCAAAAGTAAACACCTCGCCACCATCGCCAAGCCATTGTGGATTCAGCAAGATAAATTGCCCCTCCGAGGGACTGGAAGGCCACTCCAAAGGCCAGCCAAACAATCGCCTCTCGTCATTCAGTTGCAAAGTGACAAGGCGATCCTGTCGTTCAAAAGCGCTGTACCACTCGCTAGGATGGGAGCTTTTGCGTGTCAGGTGTCGCTTGCGTAGCCACACATGCAACATCCCGTTTGAAGCCAAATAACAGAAAAGCCCGGCGAGACATACTGAAACAATAAATGCCCACAATGCTTCCGCCCGAGCATCCCATTTTCCTAAAGAAAAGCCTTTCGAACCCACCCACAGACAAATTGCCCCAATCCCCAATACCGCGCCCTGAATCACAAACGTGAAAATCAGCGCCTGCACAATCTGCCCGAACGTATCCGGTCGCTTGAACGCCGTCAGCGAGTAAAAAATCCACGCCGACAAAAACCCGGGAATCAAGTACTGCAACAACGGGATAACTTCTTTGACCAGATCATCCATGATCCGAGGCTCCTTGAAAGACCGGCCGACCTGACTATCGACCGCCCCGCAAAAGCCTAGTGCACACGGAGGAAACCCTTCGTGCGCAACTGTCACCGGTCATTTCGCGAATCAGATCGCACCTTATCAGTCTCCCTGCAGGCAAAAAAAAACAGAAACCGACGATACGGCTTCTGCTTTTTTTGTCTCTGCAGGCGTCGTTACAGGCAGTCACGCACCGATTGGCGCAACGAACCGGACTTGGCCCACGGAGGCCCCTGATACAGCGAAACCCGACTGCCATCCTTGTACTTGACGATGTCGAGAATCTCGTCCGCCGTGATGATGCTCGGCGCGGTGATGCGGAAGCCGTTGGAAATCGATGTCTGCGAAGTCTTGGCCACATCCTTCTGCCACAACGGTAATAAACACGCAGCATAGTCCTTGGGCGACTTGGCGCTGGTCTTGCTGATATTCGGCTCACCCGGCACCAGCGATGCCGGCAACGAGCAACCTGCCAACAGGGTCAACGCCAGACTCCCGATCCATATCCGCATGGTGTATTCCTGATCTGAAAAAAGTGAATGTAGCGTGTAAGCGGCACTACATCCATCGTGGCACCGCGCCCTTGGCGCAATCTGCGCAACTTTTCACAACCGTTCAGCGTGCTGACGAACAGGCTTTGCCCATCGACGAAAAATGCGACTACTCTTTTCTACCGAGAATGTTCTGGAGGTGATCATGCGGCTCAATGAATATGAACACGAACTTCAACGCGACCTGCAAAGCGTTGCATCGGACTTGAGATGGTCGGCGGTCGACCTCAAACGTATCGCAGAACAACTGCGCAAATCCGGCAACGAGGCAGATGCGCAAAGCGTGCTGAGATCCTGTGAGGTGCTGCAAAGCGATGAGGAACGGCTGCAACTCTATGCCAAGGAAGTGAAAGCCCGCGCCATCAGTCGAACCAAGGTCCACTGAGACCCACCCGCCTACCTCAAACAAAAGCCCCGACACATGCCGGGGCTCTTTCGTTACAGCCTGCCTGTCAGTGGGTTTTGTGACTTTGCGCGCGCGTCGAGCGTTTTTTGTAGCCAGGCAGTGCGGCGGCATAGGCCAGTGCTTCCTCCTGGCTGCCAAACGACGCCAGCCGATCGCCCTGGGTGCAAACCCGCCATGGGCCATTGTTCACGCTTAGCACGTCATAGCCGTTCATGTGCATCTTGATCAACATCGGCATGCTCATGGACACCTCCATTTCGCTAACGGTCAGATCCAGCTTCACGCTTTTACCTTACACCCTGATCCGCCCGAAATGCCGACCGGGTGTCGCAAGCCGCGTCCGCCATGGCTCTGGCACTTTTCCCCGCCGCAAACGCTCCAAACTCCAATGAAACCTTTGTTGCTGGCTCCGGCTCAAATATTGCAGTTTTATTACCATTTCGTGACAAGCAATAAACAGGTAACAGATGAAAGTACGCGCAACCGTTATATGCGAACAGGATCGCCACGTTCTCCTGGTACGCAAACCCCGCTGCCGCTGGACATTGCCCGGCGGCAAGGTCGAGCCTGGGGAAACCCGAGCGCAGGCTGCCGTACGTGAACTGCGAGAAGAAACCGGCCTGGACGCCGACGATGTGTTGTATTTAATGGAATTGCAGAGCGGCAGCACACAGCATCATGTCTACGAGGTCTCCGTGCTGGACTTCGAGCAATTGCGGCCGCAGAACGAGATCATTGATTGCATCTGGCACCCACTGGACGCGGTGCGCAATCTGCACACCAGCGAGGCGACGCTGCGCATCGTTGAAGCGTTTCAACGGCGTTTATGAGGTGTTAGCCCGCGAAGGCTCGACGGCCAGCGCTCATTTCGGTGCGTAATTCACCGATGAAGTTGGAAATGTCACGGATCGTGACGAGGTGTTCCGGGGAAACGCCAGTGAGCAGCAATTCGACGCGCTCGCTGTCAGCCTCATAAACCTTGATCTGCAGCAGGCCCTGCGAATTCGGAATGCACTCGCACTTGAACGCAGGAAAGCCGGATTCGACAATCCGGCAAATATCGTTAATGGCAAGCATGAGTGCACGCCTCGCAGGCGATGGGTCGGTCGACTCGTTGAGCATAGATGAGCCAGTTGTGGCTTGCCCGATACAAAATGCCAACCCGATCACAACAATCCACCCCGCCCTCAGTGTGCGTCGTGATCCCAGATCCAGTTCCACATCCCCGGCAAACTCACCGGCTCCGAGCTTTTTTCTACCGTACGAGCCAATGCGGCTTTCTCAAGTTCAGCGTGATCATCGTAGAAAGGCTTGTCAGCCAGCTTCACGCCCGTGGCAGCGGCGCTATCGAGCAGAATCTGCAGGTATTCGCGCGTGTGCCGCGCGGTATAGCGGTTGAGATCATGGAACGTCACCACCACCGGAATCACCCCGTCCACAGTCGGCAGCTCGCCAAGGGCAATCCGTTCACGGACTTCCGATAACTGCCGCAATAGGTTGGCCCGGCGCCTCGGGCTGGCATTGAAGCCCCAGATCTTGCCGTCGTTGGCACTTAAATCCGTGAGCAACACATGCAAGCCGTGCTGCTGATAGGCGGCAAAGGTACGTTTGTCGTAATTCCAGAACGGCGGGCGCAGCAACTTCGGCGGCGCGCCAGTGATGGCAGCGATATCAGCCGTGCCGTTGGTCAGCGATTCTTCGAGTTCT
Source organism: Pseudomonas sp. Mb7 (assembly GCF_054790525.1). NCBI lineage: Bacteria > Pseudomonadati > Pseudomonadota > Gammaproteobacteria > Pseudomonadales > Pseudomonadaceae > Pseudomonas > Pseudomonas sp. Mb7. The sequence goes on along the minus strand of NZ_CP186501.1, from coordinate 1,887,594 downwards.
TGCGGGTCGAGCAAACGATGATTGGTGTGCCAGTGGGTGGCCGTGTGAAACGCCAGTATGTGGCCCTCCTCATGCTCACGCCGCATGATGCCGCGACCGATGTCACTGTTGCCCGCTCGCGGTGCGCGCGTCTGCACGAAGAACACCGCTTTGATATTCGGCATCAGCGAATTGTCCTTGAGGCTGTCGAGCACCGTCGCCGACGGATTCCAGAAACTGGATGCGCTGGGGCCGTCATCGAACGTCAACAGGAAGCGCACCGGTGCCTGGGCTTTCAGGCGCGTTTCGGTTTGCGCGGTCATTTCTATCGGGGCGGCGATACAACCGGCCAGCCCGAGGACGATGAGCGCTGCACAGAGAAGCTTGAATCCGGATGTCATGTTTTGCCTTGAGCACGGCGGCTGCCGTCATGTTGTCGATTGGCAAAACTCCCTCGCCCTTATCCATCCCTGCGCTCCGATACGCGAGCGGAGGTTGGATAAGGTACACAGGGTTTGGTTCCGGCGCTCGCTCAGTGAGCCAATGCCTGTTGAAAAGACGTGTCGATAATGCCAGCGGTGGCCAACGGAGCCGGCAGCGCTTTCACTTTGAACAGGAAATCAGCAGTACTTTGCAGGTCTGAAGCCGCCTGCTCGTCTACAGGTCCCACAGTCATGTGCGCCTGACGCAACCAGTGCCGAGACACCTGCTGATCGAGATTGGCTTTCTTTGCCCACAGATCGGCGTAGTCATCGGTGTGGCTGTCGACCCAGGCTCGCGCCTGTTTCAAACGGCCGAGGAAATCCGCGATGGCGGCACGCTTGCTGTCGATGGACGGCGTCGACGCGGCGATAGCGCTGAGCCCCGGCATCAGATTTTTTGCGGTCAGGATCGGTCGCGCGCCGGAGAACACGATCTGCTGGGAAATGTACGGTTCCCACACCGGGAAAGCGTCAATACTGCCCTGTGGCAACGCTGCGGCGGCATCGATCGGCATTAGCTTGACGAAATCGACGTAGTTTTCCGGCAGACCGCCCTGCTCCAGTGCGCGCAAGGTCAACTGCTGGCTCCAGGCACCGGGCCAATAGGCGACTTTCTTGCCCTTCAGATCAGCGATGGTTTTTACCGGCGAGTCCTTCGGCACGAGTAACGCGATGGTGTCCGGATTCTGCCGCGATACGCCAATCAGTTTCACCGGCGCCTGCTTGGCAGCCAGAAACAGAAAACCGGAATCGCCCAGAAAGCCCAGATCCAGCGAACCGGTTTGCAAGGCTTCCGCCAAGGGTGCAGCGGCCTGGAAGTGCTTCCAGTCGACGGTATAAGGCGCGTCTTTCAACACGCCGGACGCCTCCACCGAGGCACGGATGTTGTAGTAGTTCTGATCGCCGACGTGGAGGACCAAGGGCTCGGCTGCGTAGGAAAGCGGCGAGGTAAATAATGCAGTGATTAACCCACTGCCGAGGAAACGAGAAAGCTTCATGGTGAGTCCTGCGAAAGTAATTACATAGACCATAACGCTGTTGATTCGCGGTTTTGAAATTCGATAAATGCATAAGCTCATCACGGTTGATACTTGCTGTTTGCTTGGCAACAGTTGCGAACCACACTGTTTCCCACGCAACAGCTGAAATCCTGCACCTGGCGTTAAAACCCTTATAAACCGGCGCTCTCAAGCACATGGCACAGAGCCTGCAATATTCCATTCATGCAGGAAGCATTCGATAAAAATATCTTTTTGGACATAAGAAACTTGTGCCTTTGCCGGAGCGCCCCCATGACATCGTTCTTTCCCCGACTCAAAACCCTGCTGGCTGCCAGCGCCATGGTGCTGAGCCTGCAACCGCTCGCCCACGCGGCTGAAACCGCGCCGGCTGAAGTGCATCTCGACTACGCCTATTACTCGCCAGTCAGCCTGGTGCTTAAGCACTTCGGCTTCCTCGAAAAGGCCTTGCCGCAAACCAAAGTCAGTTGGGTATTGAGCCAGGGCAGCAACCGCTCGCTGGAATACCTGAACAGTGGGGGCGTGGATTTCGCCTCCAGCGCCAGCCTCGCCGCCGTGCTAAGCCGGGCCAATGGCAGCCCGATCAAATCGGTCTACGTCTACAGCCGCGCCGAATGGACAGCGCTGGTGGTGCGCAAGGATTCGCCATATCAGACCGTCGCCGACCTGAAGGGCAAGAAGATCGCCGCCACAAAGGGCACCGACCCGTACCTGTTCACCCTACGCAGCCTGCAACAGGCCGGACTTAAAAAAGACGATGTGGAACTGGTTCATCTGCAACATCCAGATGGCCGCACCGCGCTGGAAAAAGGCGATGTCGACGCCTGGGCCGGCCTTGATCCCCACATGGCCGCCAGTCAGGTGCAGGCCGGTTCGCGCCTGCTCTACCGCAACCCGGCGTTCAACAGCTACGGCGTGGTCAGCGTCACTGAGCAATACGCCAAAGAACATCCGCAGACTATCGAAACCGTGATCAAAGCCTACGAACAGGCCCGCGACTGGGCGCTGAAAAATCCTGATGAGTTCGCCGCCCTCCTCGCCAAGGAGTCCGGCTTGCCGCTGGACGTAGCCAAGTTGCAACTGTCGCGTACCGATCTGAGCAGCCCGCAACTGACCCAACAGGACATTAGTGCCTCCAAGGCAGCGGCGCCGATTCTGGTCTCCGAGGAACTGGTGCGCCGTGGGGTGAATGTCGATCAAGTCATCGATCAATTGCTCGACAGCGGTGTGCAGCAAGCCGTCGCCCGCCAGTAACCGATCAGCCTCAGGACAAATCCGCGCCCGTCGCGGATTTGTTGTGAGCGGAGCCAAAAACCATGACCACTCACAGCAAAGACTTGCCCGCGCCACTTGCCGTATCGCGCCAGCGTCCTGCGCGTTTAAATCCGGCATGGCAGCGCCGCTGCAAGGGCCTGGCCCTGCCGCTGCTGATCATCGTTGCGCTGGAAATTATCGTACGCATCGGGTGGCTGCCGTCCTACCAGATGCCGGCACCGAGCGAGATTGCCCTGACCCTCACCGACCTCGCTGAGGGTGCGCTGTGGAAACACATCGGCGCCAGCCTGATACGCGTGCTGCTGGGCTTTGCCATTGGCGCCAGTCTGGCGCTGGTGTTTGCCGCCTGGGTCGGTTTGAGCCGCGAAGCCGAGGCCTATCTGGAACCGACTTTCGCCGCCCTGCGTTCAATCCCGAGCCTGGCCTGGGTGCCACTGCTGTTGTTGTGGCTGGGCATCGACGAGACCTCGAAAATTGTCTTGATCGCCATTGGTGCGTTCTTTCCGGTGTACGTCAACGTCGTCGCGGCCATACGCAACATTGACCGCAAACTGGTGGAAGTCGGCCGCATCTATGGCTTCAGCCGCTTGCAACTGGTGCGACGAATATTGCTGCCGGCCGCCCTGCCCGGCCTGTTCACCGGGTTGCGCAGCGGCATGAGTCTGGCGTGGATGTTTCTCGTGGCAGCGGAACTGATCGCGGCCACCAAAGGCTTGGGTTATCTGCTCAGTGACGGCCGGGAAACCTCGCGGCCGGACATCGTGCTGGCCGCGATCATCGTGCTCGCCTTGCTCGGTAAATTCAGCGACGGCCTGCTCGCCATGCTCGAACGCCGCTGGTTGAACTGGCGCGACACATTCACCGGTCAGAGCGCCAGCGACTAAGCTGAAAACTCCAACCGGAGATCGGCCCATGTGCGGAAGACTCTCGCAGTACCGTGGCATTCACGACTTTGTCGCGGTGCTGAGCATTCCCGACGCGTTGATCAACCACGTTGGCGATGCGCCGCTTGATCGCTATAACGCGGCGCCGACCACCGCGCTGGCCGTCCTGCATCAACAAGAGCAACACCTGCAAGCCGACAATCTGCGCTGGGGCTGGCGCCCGCATTGGGCCAAAGATCGCCCACCACCGATTAATGCCCGGGTAGAGAAAGTCGCCCACGGACCGTTCTTCCGGGCGATCTGGCGACATCGCTTGATTGTGCCCGTGGACAACTGGTTTGAATGGGTTGATAGCGAAGACAAATCCCGACAACCGTGGCTGATTCGTCGGGCGGATCATGGGGCGGTTTTCTGCGCTGCCATTGGCCAATTTCCGACAGCCGAAACAGCGGCCCGAGACGACGACGGTTTCGTGATCATCACCGCCGATGCCGCCGGCGGCATGCTCGATATCCACGATCGCCGACCGGTGGTGTTCCGCGCAGAGTTGGTGCGCGAATGGCTCGACCCCGCGACACCCGTTGAACGCGCCGAGCAAATGCTGTTGTTCGAAGGTGAAGGCAGTGAAGTGTTCGAGTGGTACAAAGTCGGCAAAGCCGTCGGTAACGTGCGCAATCAGGGGGCCAGTTTGATTATCGAGGAGACTTAAACATTTACCGCCTTGACGCGTCTATCCATGTAGGAGCTGCCGAAGGCTGCGATCTTTTGACGCAGCGTTAGAAGAATAAAACTATTGCAACCTTCAGCGACTCATAAAGGCGAATCACTGCCGTTACAAACTCTGTTTCATCTTTGAAACGCTGCAAATAAAACACACGTTCGAGTGAACAAACCGCCTGTCTGACATTTCAACCGTCATACATACATTTAGATGCACTACGGCTAGCATGCGCGCCGCCTTTCCGATTGGTATACCAGTTGACCAAAGAGTCAACAAACCAGGAATCCCCACAACGTCTACAAGCCTTGCAGAGAAATAAGTTGCGCGACGATTTTGCAATCAAACAGGTCAGCGGCCTGGAGTGTATTTATCTGTCCATGACAGAACGCTTTGAACTCGACTGTTTTATCGGCCACTACATCAAGACCCGAAACCTGCGTGCCGTTCCCGATATCGAACGCATCCTGCGCACCACCCTCGAAGGGTATCCCGGCCACGCGCCGGTGATGGTCAACGAGCTGAACGCATGGATCGACCGAACATTGGGATATCGGGCTTCACACCCCGATTTCACGCAGCTGGACGATCTCTGAACCCAAAAAAAGCCCCGCATGTGCGGGGCTTTTTCGTAAAAATCTTCAAAACTTGCGGTCTGGATCTGAAAGCTCTGTGGATTCATCGCGCTTCCAGGTCTGTTCGGTGTGTTTCTCCCGCTCTATTTCTTCTTGCGTCGGTTGATCCGTGTCTTGGTCATCCGTCTCTGGCTGCTTTGGCTCAGTCGTCATGTACACCTCCCGTCATCAGTTACCCGTCATCCTTGAAGCGTAGAACAGTTTCAAACGCACAACTTACAACCACCACCGCAGCAAAAAGAAGAACGCCATGCTCAACAACATACTGAGCAAAGTACTGCGCGTGTAAATCACCAGAGCGATCGCTACCAGCGAACTAAGCAGGTACGGATTGTCCCACTGCAGATTCAGCTGTTTGTCCGGCATGAAGACAATCGGCCCGCAGATCGCGGTGAGCATCCCCGGTACTGCAAAACCGAGAAACTGCCGCGCATTACTACTCAAGCGCACCGGCAAACGCGGTTCAAGAAACACGTAGCGATTGAGAAACACCAAAATCCCCATGCCGAAAATCACCGCCCAAACCATCATGTGCGCTCCCGATACAGCTTGTTGCAGATAAACCCTGCCGTCATCCCGGCCAGACCGGACAACACCAGCGCCGAGCCCCATTGCCAGTAACTGAACAACACCGAACAAAACAGCGACACTGCCACGCAAACCACCGTCGGCACGTTGCGCACTACCGGTGTAATCAGGGCAATGAAGGTGGCGGCAATCGAGAAGTCCAGCCCCAGGTGCTCAAGCCCCGGAATGCTGCTGCCAAGGACAATGCCGGCGAGGGTGAACAGGTTCCAGGCGATGTAGAACGTCAGGCCGACGCCGAGCGCATACCAGCGATTGAATTGTTGACGATCATGTTGACTGGTCAGTGCAAACAACTCGTCGGTGAGCAAAAAGCCCAGACCGATGCGCCAGCGCCCCGGCAGTGGCGAAATCACCGAACGCATGCTCATGCCATACAGCAAGTGCTGTGAAGTCAGCAGCAGCGTGGTCAACAGAATCGAAAAAATACCCGCCCCGCCCTTGAGCATACCGATCGCCACCAATTGCGCCGCCCCGGCAAACACGATGCTCGACAAGCCTTGGCCTTGCAGCGGCGTAAGGTTGGCTTCGATCGCCATCGAGCCGGCCAACAGTCCCCACGGCGCGGTGGCCAGAGACAACGGCATGATCGCCACAGCGCCGCGAAGGAACGCACTGCGCGGCATAAGTGAATCAGACATAAACGTTCTTCAACCAGGAAAACGGTCGAAGACTGTGCCAGCCATTTCGCTTTTCTGGCTTGAACAATCTTGCGCACTTGTGGGAAATCGGCCGGATGCGCGCGCAATTCGCTGACTTTCGCACTGACCTTTAATGCCCTGAGCGGCGTAACATAGCGCCATTCACAACCGCGTCAGGGAGACGACATGCTGTACCGAATCGCAGCCGACGGGCTGGTGCTGTTTCATTTGTCCTTCATTCTGTTTGTGCTGTTTGGCGGGCTGCTGGTCCTCAAATGGCCACGGGTGATGTGGCTGCATTTGCCGGCCGCTGCTTGGGGCGTGGCGGTCGAGGTGCTGCACTTGACCTGCCCGCTGACCTACTGGGAAAACCTCATGCGCCACGCCGCCGGGCAGACCGAATATGCCGGCGGCTTCATCGAACATTACATCTGGCCGATCATCTACCCGGCCGGGCTCACCCCGCAGATTCAACTGGCACTCGGCAGCGTGGTACTGGCGATCAACCTGTTGGTGTACGGGCGGGCAATTCGCTCATGGAAACATCGTCGCGCCGCTTCGCCGCTTTAATTATCCTCGCCGACTGACTTGAAGCGGGCCTCGAAATCCGCTGCCAGGTCCGCCAGGGTGATGCCGCCCAACCGCGCCAGCAACAGCGCCTGCGCCTCATCGAAGGTTCGGGTCAGTGCGGCGTTCACCGCTTGCTCGACCAGACACTCCGGGTGATCCGTCGACAAACCGATGGAAAAAATCGACTGCGTGCCCAACGCTTGGTGGATATCCAGCAGGGTGATCTGCGCCAGCGGTTTGGCCAGCGCCCAGCCACCCTGATGGCCCTTCTCTGACGTCACAAAACCCTGCTCCTTGAGCAAACCCATGGTGCGCCGCACCACTACCGGGTTGGTGCCAAGCATGCCGGCGATGGTTTCCGAGGTCGCGCGCTTTTCATGGCGGGCCATGTGAATCAACACATGGAGCATGCGCGATAACCGCGTGTCGTTTCTCATCGATGATCCTTTTTTCAAGCCTTTGAGAAGATGCGCCGAGTATCGCTTGCAAGGTCTGAAGTTACGAGACTATTGACAGCAATATTTCTCGTAACTTACGGTGTGCCTTGAAAACTCAAGAGGAGATTCGCTCATGGTTTACGACGTCATCATCGTTGGCGGCAGCTATGCCGGGCTGTCCGCCGGCCTGCAACTGGCCCGCGCCCGACGCAATGTGCTGGTGCTGGATTCGGGCCTGCGACGCAACCGTTTTGCCGAAACATCCCACGGTTTCCTCGGCCAGGATGGACGTGCTCCGGAGCAAATTGCTGACGAAGCACGCGCACAATTACTGGCTTACCCCAGCGTGCAATGGCTAACGGATACAGCAGTTGAAGCGACTCGGACTGACAGCGGATTCGATTTGCGCACAGAGAGCGGCCAATGGCTCAGCGCCAAGCGACTGGTCCTGGCCTCGGGCGTCATCGACGAGTTGCCGGACATCGACGGTCTCAGGCAACGCTGGGGCCAAAGTGTTTTCCATTGCCCCTACTGCCACGGTTATGAACTGAATCAAGGCGCGATCGGCGTATTGGCGACGTCACCCATGTCGATTCATCACGCCCTGCTACTGCCGGATTGGGGTCCGACCACGTTCTTCACCAACGGTGTCTTCGAGCCGGATGCCGAACAATTGGCGGAACTGGATCGCCGCGGTGTAATTCTGGAAACCCGGCCGGTCAGTCACATCCGTGGCGAGCGTGCGGACGTGGTGCTCAGCGATGGTCAGGTCATCGCCGTTGCAGGCCTGTTTGCCATGCCGCGCACACGCATGGCCAGCCCGCTGGCTGAACAATTGGGATGTACATTCGAGGATGGCCCGATGGGACCGTTTATTCAGACTGACGCGACACAACAAACCAGCGTCGCCGGCGTATTTGCCTGCGGAGATGCGGCATTGGCTGCCGGTTCAGTAGCGCTAGCAGTTGGCGATGGGGCCCGCGCCGGTGCAGGCACTCATCGCTCAATGATCTTTGGCTGAAACTTATACTGCGGACGTTTCAGCGCGAAGTTGGCTTCAACGCCTCCAGCCAGGCCGGATCCAGGCGCGTCTGCTCGGTATCGAGTCCCAGCGCCTGCATCCGCTCCTTGTGCGTTTCAACTTCCCGCCACAGTTGCCCGTGATCACTGGAGTTGCCGTCCAGTTCGTGCATTTGCGTTAACCCGAGATGGTAAAAGCGCAGAACCTTCATGGCGGTCGGATCATTCTGCTCCACGGCTGCAGTGACCTGATGCATGACGTTGGTGATGCTCATCAGATTGCGCTTGAGCCGCCAGCTGTACACCGCTGGCGCCATCCAGCTCTGATTCCAGAAGCGCCCGCGCAGTAACGCTGCGGTCAGCAGAAACGCCACAAACACGCCGCCGACATTGAAGCGCAGGTTATCGCCGCCAGGCTCGCCGAACAGCGCCACCGCCACGCTGGAAAACAACATCGCCAGCACCAGGAACAGCACGGCGATGATGATCGTGCTGCGGCGGGTCTGCTGGCGAAAAGTGGCGGCATCCATCGGCTGAATCTCGAACATCACAAATGACTTCCTTGAGCGACAAAAGGGCTAACTGAAAAAACCGGCCGGCGCATTATCGCCTCTACCGCGGATTTAGCTATGCTGGGGCTCCTTTTCATCTTTTCAGCATCCAACGGGGACATGGCGGTACTGCGCAGATCGTGCCATCTTCATTCATGGATACACACTATTCGGATGCCATCGCCTAGTCTTGAGATGACATCGTTTTAAGGATCATTGCATGACCCAACGACACGTAATCAATGCCTCGGTCAGCCCGAAAGGCAGCCTGGAAACCCTTTCTCAACGTGAAGTTCAGCAACTGAGCGAAGCCGGATCCGGTAGCACCTACACCCTCTTCCGCCAGTGCGCCCTGGCCATCCTCAACACCGGCGCCCATGTCGATAACGCCAAGACCATCCTCGAAGCCTACAAGGACTTCGAAATCCGCATTCACCAGCAGGATCGCGGCGTACGCCTCGAACTGCTGAACGCTCCGGCCGACGCCTTCGTTGACGGCGAAATGATCGCCAGCACCCGCGAAATGCTCTTCAGTGCCCTGCGCGACATCGTCTACACCGAAAACGAACTCGACAGCCAACGCATCGACCTGAGCACCTCGCAAGGCATCAGTGATTACGTCTTCCACCTGCTGCGCAACGCGCGCACTTTGCGCCCTGGCGTCGAGCCGAAAATCGTCGTGTGCTGGGGCGGCCACTCGATCAACACCGAAGAATACAAATACACCAAGAAAGTCGGCCACGAACTGGGCCTGCGCAGCCTCGACATCTGCACCGGCTGCGGCCCCGGCGTGATGAAAGGCCCGATGAAAGGCGCGACCATTGCCCACGCCAAACAGCGTATTCATGGCGGTCGTTACCTGGGTTTGACCGAGCCGGGCATCATTGCTGCCGAAGCGCCGAACCCGATCGTCAACGAGCTGGTGATCCTGCCGGACATCGAGAAACGTCTGGAAGCCTTCGTGCGCGTTGGCCACGGCATCATCATTTTCCCAGGCGGCGCCGGTACGGCTGAAGAGTTCCTCTATCTGTTGGGCATCCTGATGCACCCGGACAACAAGGGGCTGCCGTTCCCGGTGATCCTCACCGGGCCGAAACATGCCGCGCCGTATCTGGAACAACTCGACGCCTTCGTCACCGCGACCTTGGGCGAAGCGGCCAAGCAGCACTACGAAATCATCATCGACGACCCGGCCGAGGTGGCGCGGCAGATGACTCAAGGCCTGAAAGCGGTGAAGCAGTTCCGCCGCGAGCGTAACGATGCGTTCCACTTCAACTGGCTGCTGAAAATCGACGAAGGCTTCCAGCGCCCGTTCGATCCGACCCACGAAAACATGGCCAACCTGAAACTGCACCGCGACCAGCCACCGCACGAACTGGCGGCCAACCTACGCCGAGCGTTCTCGGGCATTGTCGCCGGCAACGTCAAGGACAAGGGCATTCGCCTGATCGAAGAACACGGGCCGTACCAGATCCGTGGTGACGCGGCGATCATGCAACCGCTGGATGCGCTGCTCAAAGCCTTCGTCGCCCAACACCGGATGAAACTGCCGGGCGGCGCCGCGTATGTGCCGTGTTATCGAGTGGTGGCGTAACTCTTTTGGTTACCACGCAACAAATGTAGGAGCGAGCCTGCTCGCGATAGCGGTATATCAGTCGCTGTGATGTCGACTGATCCACTGATTTCGCGAGCAGGCTCGCTCCCACAGGGTCTGGTGTGTAGCGCAAAGGGTGTTTACAACCCAAGTCCCCCTGTGGGAGCGAGCCTGCTCGCGAAGAGGCCCGAAAGAACACTATCAACCTTATCCCACCAACCGCGCCGCCAACGCCTTGGCCTGCAACGCCACATCCGTCACCGCCGTGCTTTCCCACCACATCCCGCGCAATGGCGGCCCCATGGCAAACAACCGGCCAGTCGCACGCCCCTCGGCATCCAGCACCGCGCCATCCACTGCCGCTGCGATTCCCAGCGCCAATGGCCCCGGCTGCACCAAACCCCGCGCCAGTAACTGCTGCGGCAACGGTCGTGCCACGCGGCGCCAGTCGTATTCGATGCCACTGGAATTAATCAGTGCTGCGCCCTGCACTACACAAGTTCCAGACTCACCGCGACGCCGAATACAAATGCTGACGCCACCTTGCGGACTCGGCACAAGCCCTTTGAACGAAGCCGCCTGAATCCGCAACCGTCCTTCTGCATGCAACCGTTCAACCAGCGCCGCACTCAGCGGCGGCGAACGGTGATGATGACTTTCCCACCACGGCCGCACATGGCGTACGAATTGTCGACGCTGCGTGTCAGTCGCCTGGCTCCATAAGCGGGCGATGTGCACGCGAACCGTGTCCAGCGGCGCTTGCCAATCGATGCCTTGTGCGATGGCTGCCTGGCATTGCCGACGCAATTCGCGCAACAGCTGCCGAGGCGTGCACAGGCTGTGATCGTCGCCAAGAAAATCCATCCAGGCCGGCGGTTGTCGGCGCACATGGGGCAACAAACCGTGCCGGGAAAACACTTCAATTGGCCCGCGATGCCCGGCCTGCTCCAACGACACCACGGCATCGACCATGGTCAGGCCAGAGCCGATGATCAATACGGTCGATTGCGGGTCAAGTTGACGCATCTCCGCGACATCCCACGGATCCAGCGCGGCGGCGTTGAGGCCGCTGGAGGTTTTCTGCGGGGTTCGCGCGGCCGGGAACATTCCAGTCGCCAGGACCGCGTAGCCACCGCGCAGTGCCTGGCCATTGCTCAGTGTGAGCTGCACTGAATCGGCCTCGACTTGCAGGTCGACGACCTCCGCGCGAAGGTGTTCAACGCTTGAGCCATTTCTCGCACCGACAAGGCGCGCTTCGGCCAAGCGCTGCTGCACATAGACCCCGAACAATCCACGCGGCGGAAACAGTTCACTGATCGGCACCTTCTGCTCGGCAGACTCTGGCCAGCCGCCAGCAGTAATGTGCTCGGTGAGCCACTGCGTCAGGTCATCGGGATTATCCGGATCAACGCTCATGCGCGCGGCGTTGCCGTTGAGCGTGTGACCCAACTCGACCGCGCTATAGGCCTCGCCTCGACCGATCTCGGCACGCGGTTCGATAATCAGGACATGGCGCCGGCCCGGCAGACGCAACAATTGCACGGCCAGCATCGTGCCGCTGAGGCCGCCGCCGATAATCAGGATGTCTGCACGCTGATTCATTCAAATCACCACATTACGAACAAACCGCGCCGGCACATCCCCATCGTTGCGATAGGAATGCGGCTGGTTACTGGCAAACATAAAAAACTCGCCCGTGCCGATGTGCTGCGGCTGATCGCCGAGCATCAGGGTCAGGCAACCCTCAAAGACGAAAATCTGCTCGCTCCAGCCCTCGGCATCGGCTTGCGAGGGGTAGACCTCGCCCGGTTGCAGGCACCATTCCCATTGCTCGACTTCGCGCGTCGCCGTGGCTTTGGAGAGCAGCACCGCTTTGCTGCCTGGGTGAGTGCCCGCCCAAGCCACCTCATTGATGCGGCTCGGATCACGCGCATCCGGCGCCTGGATCAGATCGCTGAACGCTACATCGAGCGCTTCGGCGACGCGATCAAGGGTGGTCAGGCTGACATTCTTCTCGCCCGCCTCGATCGCCACCAGCATTCGCCGACTGACACCGGACTTTTCTGCCAGCGCGGTCTGACTCAGGTCGGCGGCATGCCGCAGACGCCGGACGTTCTGGCTGACGTGTTGCAGGACGGATGCCCGTTGCATTGAATCTTTGTGCACTATATTGCTCACTCGGTGAGGTTGGGCAGTATACTGCGCAACGTTGGGCGCATTGTGCGGCCTCCTTTTTATAGTGCGCAAGGTCATGATGTCGCAGAACAGCTCCCCCACTCCCCTCCGTTTCTCTCGTTTCAGCAAAGCCGAGTGCGTGCTGGTGCTGATTACCATGGTCTGGGGCGGCACGTTCCTGCTGGTGCAGCACGCGATGACGGTCAGCGGCCCGATGTTTTTTGTCGGCCTGCGTTTTGCGGCAGCGGCTTGTATCGTTGCGCTGTTCTCATGGCGTCATCTACGCGAACTGACCCTGTTCGAACTCAAGGCCGGCGCCTTTATTGGCGTGGCGATCATGCTTGGTTACGGCTTGCAGACGGTCGGCTTGCAAACGATCCCGAGCAGTCAATCTGCATTTATCACCGCGTTGTATGTGCCGTTCGTGCCGTTGCTGCAATGGCTGGTGCTCGGGCGTCGTCCGGGCTTGATGCCGAGTATTGGCATCATGTTGGCGTTCACCGGTTTGATGCTGCTGTCGGGGCCGTCCGGGGCTGAGCTGAATTTCAGTCCAGGTGAAATCGCCACATTGATCAGTGCGATCGCGATTGCCGCCGAAATCATTTTGATCAGTACCTACGCCGGCCAGGTGGATGTGCGTCGGGTCACCGTGGTGCAACTGGCCACGACTTCGGTGTTGTCGTTCCTGCTGGTGGTGCCGACTGGCGAATTGATACCGGACTTTTCCTTGACCCTGCTGGTGACCGCGCTGGGGTTGGGCGCGGCGAGTGCGGCGATTCAGGTGGCGATGAACTGGGCGCAGAAGAGTGTTTCGCCAACCCGGGCGACGTTGATCTATGCCGGTGAGCCGGTGTGGGCCGGGATTGTCGGGCGGATTGCCGGGGAGCGGTTGCCGGCGATTGCGCTGGTGGGCGCCGGGTTAATTGTCGCTGCGGTGATTGTCAGTGAGTTGAAGACCAAGGGTAAGGTTGCAGAAGCCGAAGCAGAGCTGGAGCGAGAAACTCAAGGTTAATCTGCAATATCTTTAGTGCCTGGACTATAGCTATCGCGAGCAGGCTCACTCCTACACTTGAAATGCGTTCCCCCCTGTAGGAATGAGCCTGCTCGCGATGAGGCCATTCCAAGCAACATCGATCTACCTGAAACAATGCCAAACAGAAAATTCCAGACTACTTTGTAGGATTCTGAGACATCCTGGCGTTTGGTGATCGGGGAGCTGGCACGTATGATGCTTCACAAACTTCCGCAGATTAGAAGCCTATGTCCCTGATAGTTCTACTGCTTCTGCCATTCATTGGCAGCTGTCTGGCAGCGGTGCTGCCTCACAACGCGCGTAATACCGAATCACTGTTGGCAGGTCTGGTCGCTTTGATCGGCACCGTCCAGGTCGCGATGTTGTACCCGCAAATTGCCCACGGCGGCGTGATCCGCGAAGAGTTCATGTGGCTGCCCAGCCTCGGTCTGAACTTCGTTCTGCGTATGGACGGTTTCGCCTGGCTGTTTTCGATGCTGGTACTTGGCATCGGCACGCTCGTTTCTCTCTATGCCCGTTATTACATGTCGCCGGACGATCCGGTGCCGCGTTTCTTCGCGTTTTTTCTGGCGTTCATGGGCGCCATGCTCGGTCTGGTCATCTCCGGCAATCTGATTCAGATCGTGTTTTTCTGGGAGCTGACCAGCCTCTTCTCGTTCCTGTTGATCGGTTACTGGCACCACCGCGCCGACGCCCGTCGCGGTGCTTATATGGCGTTGATGGTCACCGGTGCCGGCGGGTTATGCCTGCTGGCGGGGGTCATGATTCTCGGCCATGTCGTCGGCAGCTATGACCTCGACAAGGTCCTGGCCGCCGGCGACATGATTCGCGCACATTCGCTCTACCCTATCCTCCTTCCCCTGATTCTCATTGGCGCCCTCAGCAAAAGCGCCCAGTTCCCTTTCCACTTCTGGCTGCCCCACGCAATGGCGGCGCCGACTCCGGTTTCGGCCTATCTGCATTCGGCGACCATGGTCAAGGCCGGGGTTTTCCTGCTCGCGCGTCTGTGGCCGTCGCTGTCCGGCAGCGAAGAATGGTTCTACATCGTCAGCGGCGCTGGTGCGTGTACGCTGTTGCTCGGCGCCTATTGCGCGATGTTCCAGAACGATCTCAAAGGTCTGCTCGCTTACTCGACCATCAGCCACCTCGGCCTGATCACGCTGTTGTTGGGTCTCAATAGCCCGTTGGCCGCTGTGGCGGCGGTATTCCACATCCTCAATCACGCGACATTCAAAGCCTCGCTGTTCATGGCCGCGGGCATCATCGACCATGAAAGCGGTACTCGCGATATCCGCAAACTCAGCGGCCTGATCAAACTGATTCCCTTCACAGCGACGCTGGCCATGGTTGCCAGCGCCTCGATGGCAGGCGTGCCGCTGCTTAACGGCTTCCTGTCGAAAGAGATGTTCTTCGCCGAAACCGTGTTCATCAATGCCACGGCGTGGGTTGAAGCGGCGCTGCCGATTGTCGCGACCATCGCCGGTACATTCAGCGTTGCCTATTCCCTGCGTTTCACCGTCGATGTGTTCTTCGGCCCGCCGGCCACCGACCTACCCCACACCCCGCACGAGCCGCCGCGCTGGATGCGTGCGCCGGTCGAGTTGCTGGTGTTCACCTGCTTGCTGGTGGGGATTTTCCCGGCGCAAATCGTCGGCCCGTTGCTCGCGGCGGCAGCACTGCCCGTCGTTGGTGGCACCTTGCCGGAATACAGCCTGGCAATCTGGCACGGCCTCAACGCGCCAATGATCATGAGCCTGATCGCCATGTCCGGCGGCATCGTCGTCTATCTGTTGTTGCGCAAACAGCTCAAGCGCGGGCGCTTTAAATACCCGCCACTGGTGGGGCGCTTCAACGGTAAGCGCCTGTTCGAGCGTAGTCTGGTCGTCATGATGCGTATGGCCCGACGCTTGGAGCGACGACTCGGCACCAAGCGCTTGCAGATGCAATTGTTCCTGATGGTAATGGCGGCGGTACTCGCCGGCCTGATCCCGATGTTGCACAGCACGCTGAGCTGGGGCGACCGGCCGAAAATCCCCGGTTCCATTGTCTTCGTGACCCTGTGGTTGCTGGCCATCGCCTGCGCGCTCGGCGCCGCGTGGCAAGCCAAGTATCACCGTCTCGCCGCCCTGACCATGGTCAGCGTCTGCGGCTTGATGACCTGCGTGACCTTCGTCTGGTTCTCCGCACCGGATCTGGCCCTGACGCAACTGGCAGTGGAAGTGGTCACCACCGTACTGATTCTGCTCGGCCTGCGCTGGTTGCCACGACGCATCGAAGAAGTCTCGCCACTGCCGAGCAGCCTGCGCAAGGCACGCATTCGCCGCCTGCGCGACTTACTATTGTCGATTGCCGTCGGCGGTGGCATGGCGCTGCTGTCCTACGCGATGCTGACGCGGCAAACGCCGAACGACATCTCCTCGTTCTACCTCAGCCGCGCCATGCCTGAGGGCGGCGGCAGCAACGTGGTCAACGTGATGCTGGTGGATTTCCGTGGCTTCGACACCCTCGGCGAAATCACCGTGCTGGTTGCCGTGGCGCTGACCGTATTCGCCCTGCTGCGGCGCTTCCGTCCTCCGAAAGAAAGCCTGCAATTGCCAGCCCAGCAACGCTTGCTGGCACCGGACGTGGTCACCGATCTGGTCAACCCGCGTTCCGCCAGCGACACCGCGCTCGGCTTCATGATGGTGCCGGCAGTGCTGGTGCGTCTGCTGCTGCCGATTGCGCTGGTAGTGTCGTGCTACCTGTTCATGCGCGGGCACAACCAACCGGGCGGCGGTTTCGTCGCCGGCCTGGTGATGTCGGTGGCTTTCATCCTGCAATACATGGTCGCCGGTACACAGTGGGTCGAGGCACAAATGAGCCTGCGGCCGTTGCGCTGGATGGGCACCGGATTGCTATTCGCCACCGCTACAGGTCTGGGCGCGATGCTGGTCGGTTATCCGTTCCTGACCACACACACCTGGCATTTCAGCTTGCCAGTGCTGGGTGACATCCATGTCGCCAGCGCGCTGTTCTTCGACATTGGCGTGTACGGCGTGGTGGTCGGTTCGACGCTGTTGATCCTCACCGCCCTCGCCCACCAATCGGTGCGGGGTCACAAGACCGCATCGCTGCCCAAGTCCGTCGCTAGTAAAGGAGCCGTCTGATGGAAGAAGTCATCGCAATCGCCATCGGCGTGCTCGCCGCGTCCGGCGTCTGGCTGATCCTGCGGCCACGGACATTCCAGGTGGTCATGGGCCTGTGCCTGCTGTCGTATGGCGTCAACCTGTTCATCTTCAGCATGGGCAGCCTGTTCATCGGCAAGGAGCCGGTGATCAAGGACGGTGTCACCCAGGATTTGTTGCACTACACCGACCCGCTGCCACAGGCACTGGTACTCACCGCGATCGTCATCAGTTTCGCCATGACCGCGCTGTTCCTCGTCGTGCTGCTCGCTTCACGCGGTTTGACCGGCACCGACCACGTTGACGGCCGGGAGCCTAAGGAATGATGGCGATGACTCACCTGATCGCCGCACCGATCCTGCTGCCGCTGCTGACCGCAGCCATCATGCTGATGCTCGGCGAGCGGCACAGACCGTTGAAGGCAAAAATCAACCTGTTCTCCAGCCTCGTCGGCCTGTTCATTTCGGTGCTGTTGCTGCAATGGACGCAAACCACCGGCGTGCCCGGCTCCATCGGGGTTTACCTGCCGGGCAACTGGCAGGCGCCGTTCGGCATTGTGCTGGTGGTTGATCGCCTGTCGGCGCTGATGCTGGTGCTGACCGGGATCATCGGCGTCAGCGCCCTGCTGTTTGCCATGGCCCGTTGGGACGGCGCCGGTTCAAGCTTCCACGCGCTGTTCCAGATTCAGTTGATGGGCCTGTACGGCGCGTTTCTGACGGCGGATCTGTTCAACCTGTTCGTATTCTTCGAAGTCTTGCTCGCCGCGTCTTATGGCCTGTTGCTGCACGGCTCGGGTCGGGCACGGGTCTCGTCGGGGTTGCATTACATCTCGATCAACCTGCTTGCCTCGTCGCTGTTTCTGATTGGCGCGGCCCTGATCTACGGTGTCACCGGCACGCTGAACATGGCCGATCTAGCGCTGAAGATTCCACTGGTGCCGGAGGCCGACCGCGGCTTGCTGCACGCCGGCGCGGGGATTCTCGCTGTCGCCTTCCTGGCCAAGGCCGGCATGTGGCCGCTGAACTTCTGGCTCGTACCCGCCTATTCTTCCGCCAGTGCACCGGTGGCGGCGATGTTCGCGATCATGACCAAGGTTGGCGTGTACACCCTGCTGCGTCTGTGGACCCTGTTGTTTTCCGGCCAGGCCGGAGCGTCGGCATTCTTTGGTGGCGACTGGCTGATCTACGGCGGCATGGCGACGATGGCCTGTGCGGCGCTGGCGATTCTGGCCGCGCAACGGCTGGAGCGCATGGCCAGCCTGAGCATTCTGGTGTCGGCGGGGATTCTGTTATCGGCCGTCGGTTTCGCCCAGCCAAACCTGATCGGCGCGGCGCTGTTCTATCTGGTCAGCTCGACCCTGGCGCTGAGTGCACTGTTCCTGCTGGCAGAACTGATCGAACGTTCGCGTTCGGCCAACGAGATCCCGCTGGAAGACGAAAGCGAACTGCTGCCACGCCCACAGGAATCCCTGCAACCGCCCAAAGGCATCAACCTCGATGACGAGCAGAAAGCCGTGGTCGGCCAGGTTATCCCGTGGACTATGGCGTTTCTCGGCCTGAGCTTCATCGCCTGCGCTTTGCTGATTATCGGCATGCCGCCGCTGTCCGGATTTATCGGCA
The DNA here is from genome assembly GCF_054790525.1 of Pseudomonas sp. Mb7. NCBI lineage: Bacteria > Pseudomonadati > Pseudomonadota > Gammaproteobacteria > Pseudomonadales > Pseudomonadaceae > Pseudomonas > Pseudomonas sp. Mb7. The sequence continues at coordinate 1,869,213 of NZ_CP186501.1, read as the reverse complement.
AACTCAGCCTGATCGGCGCCTTGCTCAATCCGCTAGGCCTGGGCACCGGCGCGCCGATATCCAACGCGGCCTGGGCGTTGCTGGCACTGCTGATCCTCACCGGGCTGACGTCGTTGATGGCGTTCTCGCGCCTCGGCATCCAGCGCTTCTGGACCCCGGAGGAGCGCCCTTCGCCGCTGCTGCGCAAACTCGAATGCGCGCCGATCTTCCTGTTGCTGGGGCTGAGCATCGTCTTGACCTTCAAGGCTGAGCCCCTGCTGCGCTACACCCAGGCCACCGCCGAGGCACTGAACAACCCGCAGCAATACGTCATGGCGGTGCTCGGCACCCGCGCCGTCCCGAGCCCGGAAGCCAAATCGGCGATGCTGGAGGTGCAGCCATGAAGCGCGTGTTTCCTGCACCTTTATTGTCGTTGGCGCTGTGCGCCTTGTGGCTGACCCTGAACCTGTCGATCAGCCCGGGCAATCTGCTGCTCGGCGCGATACTGGGTTTTGCTGCACCTTTGATGATGCGCAAACTGCGCCCGAAACAAGTTCGCATTCGCCGTCCGGGAACGATTCTGCGCCTGTTTCTGCTCGTCGGTCGTGATGTGGTGATGTCCAACCTGATCGTTGCGTGGGGCGTGCTCAATGCTGGTCGGCGCCCTCCGCGCTCGGGCTTTGTCAAAGTCCCGCTGGACCTGCGCGATGCTCACGGCCTCGCAACGCTGGCGATGATCTGCACGGTGGTGCCCGGCACGGTATGGTCAGAGCTGGCGCTGGATCGCAGCATTTTGTTGTTGCACGTCTGGGATCTGGATGACGAAGCGCAGTTCATCGAGCACTTCAAGAGCACCTACGAGCGGCCGCTGATGGAGATTTTCGAATGAGCCCATTACTGTCGAACGCGATCCTGCTGACGCTGTTCCTGTTCTCGCTGGCGATGGTGCTGACCCTGGTGCGCCTGTTCAAAGGCCCTTCGGCGCAAGATCGGGTCTTGGCGCTGGACTACCTGTACATCGTCGCGATGCTGATGATGCTGACCCTGGGCATTCGGTATTCGAGTGACACTTACTTCGAAGCGGCGCTGCTGATTGCGCTGTTCGGCTTCGTCGGCTCGTTTGCCCTGGCGAAATTCCTGCTGCGTGGCGAGGTGATCGAATGAATGCTGAATTGTCGCTATGGATCGAGATTCCGGTGGCGATCCTGCTGGTGCTTAGCGGGCTTTTTGCGCTGATCGGTGCGATCGGATTATTGCGTATGAAGGATTTCTTCCAGCGCATGCATCCGCCGGCACTGGCTTCGACGCTAGGCGCATGGTGTGTGGCGCTGGCATCGATCATCTGTTTTTCGGCGCTGAAGTCCGGGCCGGTCATACATGCCTGGCTGATTCCGGTTTTGCTGGCGATTACTGTGCCGGTGACTACTTTGCTGCTGGCGCGGGCGGCGTTGTTCCGCAAGCGCATGGCTGGGGATGATGTGCCGGCAGAAGTCAGTAGCCGCCGCACCGAGAGTGGTAGCTGAAGATTTGTAGGGGCTGATATGACGCCATCGCGAGCAGGCTCACTCCTACAGGGGAACGCATTCCAAATGTAGGAGTGAGCCTGCTCGCGATAGCGATATCCGACTCACCTCAAACCCAAGCCACCGCCAACAACCCCGCCCCCAAGACCGCACACAACGGCGAATACACCCAGGTGTCCAGTCGCGCAAACCGTGAATCCGTCACTTCCTTGAAAAACCCGACCAGATTCGAATCACCAATCGCCCGGGCAAACATCAACAACGCAATCGCGCTGATCACCCATTGCAGTGCCTTGTGACTTACCGCCGGCACTCCCCAGCCAACCCGCATGCACACCAACCCAGCAATCACCAGCAATGCCGCTGCCACAATCAACGTGAGCCAGCCCGAAGGCTTGAACGCCGGCCGCACCGTTGCGACAAATCCGCGCACCGGCACCTGCGGCACCACCACCGCTGCCGCCCACTGCCCACCCAGCGCCCAATACACGTGCATCAAGGCGATCACCGCAAACGTTGTCACCAGCCATTGAGCCAATACAAAGGTCATGGTTGAAATCCTTGGAAAGGGATTTGAACAAATCAGCCTAGTCGCATTTTTTCCAAGTGCACGACCGATCAGCGGTACGGTAAAGTGCCGCCCCATGAAATTCTCCCGTTCCGATCGCTCACTACTGGCCTGGATGCTTTATTGCTGCGTCCTGTTCAACGTGTTCGCCTGCAGCATCGGTCACGGACAAATGGTCGGCATGCAGCTGAACGGTATCGGCGGCCAGTTCTGTACAGTCGACCCGGCCACTCAAGCGCCGCTCGCCAGCAACCCCACTGAAGAACAACTGCCGACCCTGTCCAAGGCATTTGGCTGCCCGCTGTGCTCGGTCGGCGGCGGCATGGGCCCGGCGTTCAACTCCAGCCTGACGCTAGCGATCCTGCCCGAACAACACAGCCCACCACTGGCGCCCATCGTCAGCGCCGACCTCCCTGCCCGCTTCACCTGGCCGTCGGCCAATCCTCGCGCCCCACCGCTCGCCTGAGTGTCTCTGCCTTTTTGATTTGTCAGCCCACTGCGCCAACGCGCGGCGTTTGCCTGTGCGCTGACTCCTAGACAAGCATTCAGGATTCAATGATGAAACAACTCACTCTGCTGGCGAGCCTGTGCGGCTGCCTGTCCGTTAACGTCTGGGCGCAATCCACCGTGGATCTGGCGCCGATCACCATCGATGGCGAGTCCGGCGCAGAACCGGGTCTGAGCCTCGACCAATCCAGCGGCATGGCCTCGCGACTGGGTTTGAGCGTGCGCGACACGCCGGCCTCGGTGGCCATCGCCAATCGCAATGACATCGAACGCCATGGCGCGCAGAACTTCCAGGACGCCGCCAACACCTTGCCCGGGGTCAACGCCAGCGCACCGCCGGGGTTCGGCGGCTTCGTCTCCTATCGTGGCTTCACCAGCAGCCAGATCACCCAGATGTTCAACGGCATCAACGTCTCCGGCGGACTCGCGCGGCCCGTCGATTCATGGATCTATGATCGTGTGGAACTGGTCGGCGGCCCGTCGTCGCTGATCAACGGCGCAGGCTCGGTGGGGGGATCGCTGAACTACGTGACCAAACTCGCCACCCGTGATGAACAAGCGGTTGAAGGCCGGGTCAGCTACGGCACCTACGACACCAGCAAAACCGCTTTCGGCCTCAACCACGCCCTCACCGACCCGAGCGCCGACGTGCAGCACTACGCGCGCCTCGACGTCAGTCACAACACCAGCAACGGCTACATCGACCGCCAGGAGCGCGATGCCTGGAGCGTGGCGTTCTCGCTGCTCAGCGATCTCACACCCGACCTGTCGCACACGTTGGCCCTGGAATATCAGGATGAACACGAAGACAGTCCGTACTGGGGCACGCCCGTGCTCAATCCCAAGGCCGGCGAGTTGAAGATCGATAAACACAACCGCTTCAATAACTACAACGTCGAGGACGGTCGCTACGAGCAGCGGACGATCTGGGTCCGTTCGATCATCGACTACCGGATCAACGACAGCACCACCCTGCGCAATACGCTGTACCACCTCGACAGCCAACGCGATTACCGCAACCTCGAAACCTACCAGTACAACGCCGACAACACCGCGGTGAATCGCTCCACTGCGTATCAGGTGCGTCATCAAGGCGAGCAGAACGGCAACCAGTTCGAGTTGCGCCATGACAACACGCTGTTCGGTCTCGATACGACGTGGTCGGGGGGCTTCGAATACAAGGTCAACCAGACCACCAACTCGCCGCTGAACGTCAAAGGCGCTAGCTCGGTTGACCCGAACAACTACCGTCCGGGGCATTTTTACGACATCCCGGGCACCAACCCCAAGCTGATCAGCGACAAAACCAACGAGGTCACCACCAAAGCATTGTTCGTGGAAAACCGTTTAGCGTTGACCGACAAACTGTCGCTGCTCACCGGCCTGCGCTATGACGACATTGACCTCGACGTGACCAACCATCGCACGGTAACCGCCACCAACCCGAAACACCTCAAGCGCAGTTGGGAACCAGTCACCGGCCGCGCCGGCCTGACTTACCAATTCATTCCGTCGGCCAACGTCTACGTGCAATACAGCACCGCCGCCGAGCAACCGAACGGCACGCAAGACTTCGACGTTTCCACCGGCAAGCAATGGGAGATTGGCAGCAAATTTGATTATCTGAACGGGCGCGGCTCGGCGACGATTGCGGCCTACACCATTGAGCGAAAGGACTTCGCCGTGACCGATCCGCTGGACCCGACCAGCAGTATTCCGGTCGGTCAGCAGACGTCGAAAGGTTTAGAGATCGCCAGCTCGTTGCGGATCACCGACAAGCTGTTGGCTGAAGGCAACTTCGCCTGGGTTGATGCGCAATACGATGATTTCACCGAAAAGAATGCCGCCGGCGTGGTGGTATCACGCAAGGGCAACACGCCGACCAACGTGCCGGATCGGGTTGGCAATCTGTGGCTGACTTATGATTTTTCGCCGCAATGGCAAGGTGGGGTGGATGCACGATATGTGGCGTCGGTGTATGCCGATACTGCGAATACCATGACCGTGCCGTCGTACACATTGTTCGGCAGCTTTCTCAGCTACAAGGTTGATTCGCATACCACCGTCACCGGGCGCGTGCGTAACCTGACCAATGAGGTGTATGCCGAGTTTGCGCATGTTTCGCCGGCGTATTACCTGGGGACACCGCGCACCTTCGAACTGGCCGTGCAGACGAAGTTTTAAAAGCATCGCGGGCAAGCCCGCTCCCACAGTGTTTGGTGTCGTACATAAAATTTGCATTCAACGACAATACCTGTGGGAGCGGGCTTGCCCGCGATGAGGCCGGGCGCTACAGCCTCTATTTCAGATCAGCGGATACCTTATCCGCCACATCCTTCGGCAACCAGGCCTGCCACACATCCGGGTGGGCCTTCATGAACGCCACCGCCGCATCACGCGGCGCCGTGTGCTTCTCGCTCATCTCGGCCAACGCCTTGTTCAACGGCTCGATCGGAAAGTCCACTTTGCTGAAGAATTCGGCAATTTGCGGATATTGCTTCTGGAACGGCGTAGACACACCAATCGACAGCTTCGAAGCCAGCGACCGGGTCGGTTTCGGATTGGGATTATCCGCATCGGTTAGCGTCTTCCAGGCTTCGGCATCAAACGGCGGCTCTTCAAGTTGCACCAGTTTGAATTTGCCCAGCAGCGGCGTCGGCGACCAGTAGTAAAACAGCACCGGCTTACCGCGACGAATCGAAGAACTGATCTCAGCGTCCAGTGCCGCACCGGAGCCACTGCGGAAATTGGTGTAATCGTCCTGCAGACCATAAGCCGTCAACTTCTGCTTGTTGACCACTTCCGACGTCCAGCCGATCGGGCTATTGAGGAACCGCCCCTTGCTCGGGGTTTCCGGGTCCTTGAACACGTCCTTGTACTTTTTCAGATCACTGACGCTGCGCAGATCCGGCGCCAGCGGCTTGATGCCTTTGGCCGGATCGCCCTTGATCACGTACTCCGGCACCCACCAGCCCTCGGTAGCGCCTTTGACGGTATCGCCCAGGCTGACGACTTTGCCTTCGGCCTCAGCCTTGACCCACACCGGACTGCGCCCGGCCCACTCCTCGCCAATGACCTGAATGTCATTGTTGGCCAGTGCGGTTTCCAGCGTGATGGTGGTGCCAGGCAAGGTGTCGGTTGGCAAGCCGTAGCCCTTCTCGACGATGATCCGCAGCACATCGGTAATCAGGCTGCCGCTTTCCCAGTTCAGGTCGGCAAAATGGATCGGCGCCTGCGCGGCCATCACCGATGGCGCTGATGTCAGCAAACCGAACGTGGCCACGCTGGCGGCCAATAACCGTCGAAATCCGTTCATGCATTGCACCTCGTGCTGTTCACAGCAATGGCAGGTTGGCCTGACAGAGGACCGCAAGCCTCTGAATACTCAGTCAACTGACTGTAGCCGAGGTTCCTGCTTTTTCCGGGTCATGCTGCGGACGAGGTTATGAATCAGACTTTTCCTGCAAGCTTTGCAGCTCGCGCCTGACCATGCTGGCGTATTCCGCGGGGCGCAACTGATAGATCTGCGCAGCCAGCCAATTCAGCCAGGCACCTTGCAGTTCCGCCTTGGCGGCGAACAACCGCAGGGCTTCCTCGCGTGCAGTGACGAGGTTCTGCGAATGGAAATCCGCGCGGCTCACTCGCTGGCCTTGAACGTCACCAGCTCACCCTTGCGCCACTTGGCGGCTTTGGCCGTAACGGCTTTCAGGGTTTTGGTCAGGCCTTCCTGCAATTGCTCATGGGCGGCGAACACGGTCACCACGCTATGGCCTTCCTTGAACAGGATGGCGTGCCCGTCAGCGGTTTCGACGAAAGCGTAATCACCCAGTCCATAGACCGTGAGTTTGATTTCGCGAAAACGCAGATCCATCTTGCCGCCTTCGCGGCTGGGCAAGACCGATGCACTGAAATGATCGCCGACCTTGAGCTTGAGCCCCGGTTTGTCATCGACCACCAAGGCACTTTCGGTGTCGATCTCGGCCACGTAAATGCCTTCGGCGTTCTGCTCGGTGATGTAAACAAAACGCGACTGGAACAGCTTGACCAGCTTTGCACGCAAATCACCCAACACGAACAAAGCATGCATATCGAGATTACTGACTGCCAAAGAAACATCCCCACATCTGAAAAAACCGCACACGGAAAACGCGCACGGCAAAAAAACGGCCAGGCCGATGTCACTGCAAACAAATCAATAAAGCCCGAATCGAGCAGAGTGCTCATTCAACGCGAGGTTGGTAAGACTACTGGATTGTCACTCGGGAAACTCATCCCGATGTCGCCAAAACCTGAAGGAAAATTCCTCAGCGTCAGCAAGAGCAGTCTGACTACGAACTTTAGGGAAAATTCTCACGAAAAAAAGCACTTCTCCGACATATCGCTGGCGAAAAATTGCTTTAGATAAGCCCTGTCGTCAACAGGTACTGGCGATTCTAGAGCAGCGATGCTCATTCCGACTACCCGAAACGGCCGGTAAATACCGGCCAACTGATGAAAAGGACTTCATATGTGCACTCGGACTCACTTTGCCATGACCGTTGACGCCCGGATCGAATCGTCGCTGATACTAAGTGCCACCACGATCAACGACGATTACCCGCGTTTCCAAGTGGTACCCGCCGGCAACGCTTTCTTCCATATAAAGGAAACATCGACCGGGCGCGTAAGAGGTTTCCGTGAAGATCACAACGAAGCCTGCGCCCTCGCCCGCTCACTTGAGTCGAAGATCGAACTCCTGGCGAATGGCTGCCTCAGATAAAGAGAGCGACCGATTGTGCCATCCCGGCGCAAATCAAAAAGGAGAACACGATGGATCTGGAAGGTTATAACTTGAAAACTCTGTTCGATCAGTTAGGTCTTCCTTCAGAAGGACCGGAGATCGACAGTTTCATCGACGCGCATCCTCTCGACGCTGACACCAAACTAGTCGATGCCCATTTCTGGTCGGACTCTCAAAAGCAAACGCTGCAAGAGTGGATCAGCAAAGACGATGACAGGGCAATCGTCTTCGACGAGCTGAACGTACGCCTTCACGACGGCAAGTAACCGAACTCAGTGCAGGCTGTCACCACACTCGGCTTGCAATTGCGCGAGCCACGCAGCCTTGCACTGCTCGGCCTCGTTACGACTGGCAAACGCGGTGCCGCGACGCTCGCCATTGAGCAAAACCACCCAGCACACGCTCTGCCCCAACGCGCGTAAACCGGCCGGCACGCCACTGCCGATCATCACAGCAACATCAACTCTGCACTGCATGCAGCCCCCGAAATCATTAGCAACCTAACTAAGCGGGCAGATTAATGGTTTCTTTCGAGCGGAAACAGCAAGCTCCGTGCACAGATTCATTGCACCGCAAGTAACAATCTCTCAGCGCGGTTTCTCCGGCTTATAGCCCAGGCGCAATCCACCCCAGTGCCGGCCCTTGATCATGATCGGCACCGACAGGTCATGCATCAGTTCACCGGTGTCGCGGGTGTAAGTCTGCAACAGCACCGGTTGCTGATGGTTGCCGCAGCGAATACCGGTGCGATCCGCGAACTTGCGTTTGGTGCGATTGTTCACCGCATCGACCTGCGCATCGCCAGTCAACGGCTGACTGAACAGCTGATTGTGCGTCGGCACATAACCTTGCTGCGTGCAGGCAATGGCGAACACCAACCCCTCGTGACGCGGCAACAATGGCTCCTGAATCGCCGGCAGCACCTGATCGGTGTAACGGTCGAAACGGGTCTGAAACTTCGCCGGTTGGGTATTCGGGATCGGCTGATACTGGCGGTCGAACAGGTCTTCAAGGCTGACCCGGCCCTGCTCGACATCCGCCTCGAAACGCGCGGCAATCTGGCTCGCCCCTTCGCGGGCCAGATCGTAGATGCGCTGGTGATAGTCATCCAGACCGACTTCGGCCAGCCGCTCGCTGATGGTTTCCGCCTGCCCTTCCATTTGCACCGCCGCTTCAGCGAGGCGGCGAGTCTGTTGATCGCTGATCGCCAGATCGCTGCGCATCTGCTCGATGGCCTTGAACAGGCTGTCGAGCTGTTCGCGATTGGTTTCTGCACCCTGAGCGATTTCACCGACCTGGCTTTCCACCCCCGCTGCCAGTCGCGCGATGTTCTGCAGATGCTGGCCGGTGTGTTCGACCTGCTCGACACCGATCTGCAGATCACTCGACAACTCGCGAATCTGCTCCACCACCTGCGCCGTGCGTTGTTGAATGTCGGCGACCATCTCACCCACTTCACCGGTGGCCGACGCCGTGCGCGCCGCTAATCCACGCACCTCATCCGCGACCACGGCAAAACCGCGACCATGCTCTCCGGCTCGCGCTGCCTCGATCGCCGCGTTCAATGCGAGCAGATTGGTCTGGCTGGCAATCGACTGAATCACCAGGGTCACACGCTGAATATCGTCACTGCGCAGGCTCAAGGCTTCGATCAACTCACGGCTGGTATTGGCGCGCTGACTGAGCTGATGCATGCGCGCGATCGAATCCACCAGTTCCGTGCGCCCCGCCGCGCTGCTGTGATGCGCCTGACTCGCTGCTTCAAGCGCGGCACGGCTGAGTTGTGAAGTGGCGTGTTCAGTCACGATCATCACCTCGGCGTTGCTGACGATCTGCGCCGCCGCATCGAGTTGCGATTCAAGTTTGCTCGCCAGTTCCTTGACCGAAAATGCCACGCCAGCCGCCGACAAGGCGTTATGACTGGTGGTGTAGGAAAGGTCTCGGGTCAACTCAGAAATGGCGCTGCCGCTGTCGGCAGGCTGAACATCGGGGATGGCGCGGGAACGCAAGCGCGGTAGCCAGACAATCAGCACCGCCAGCGGCATGCCGATGTACAGCGACCATCCACCCAGCGTCATGCCGGCCAGCAACAGCATCAGGGCGATGCTTTGCAGGGTCGGCGCAATCCAGCGGTTTTTCGGCAAAAGCACTGGTGCAGGCAAAGCCCCAACCAGAGATCCGTCTCTCGTCATATCAACACCCCACGCTTGTTCTCATTATTGTGACTGCATTAAACGCCACTACAACGCCATTATCCATGGTCCGTTAGTCGTGGGGTCTGTGGCAGGTCAATGGAACGGCGCGGGCTTATTGCAGACGAGTAAAAACAAAGATCGCAGCCTTCAGCAACGCCCATGTAGGAGCTGCCGAAGGCTGCGATCTTTTCAAGGTGCCCTGTTGAAAGGGTCACCCCACAGAATCAGGCCTGACGCTGGTGCTTGTCGATCTGCTCGTGACGCTCTTGAGCTTCGATGCAGTACTTGGTGGTCGGGCTGATCAGCAGGCGCTTCAGGCCAATGGCCTCGCCGCTGTCGTCGCACCAGCCAAAGCTGTCTTCCTTGATGCGCTCAAGGGCTTGTTCCAGTTGCGGCAGCATGCGCTGGTCGCGATCGATCGCGTTCACCAGCCAAGTGCGCTCTTCTTCAACCGAAGCCGCATCCGCCGGGTCAGCCGGGGTGTCCAGGCTTTCGATGGCGATACGGTTTTGCTCAATGCGCTCGTGGGTTTCGACTTTCATGTTCTGCAGCAGCTCAGTGAAGAAAGCGTGCTGCTCTGCATTCATGTAGTCATCTGCCGGCATGGCCAGCAACTTGTCCTTTGTCATTGATATCTCTATAAAAAAACGTGCATTAAGGCGAATTAGGGAGCGTTTCGGCGAACCGCGTGCGGTCGGCGAAAAGGCATCGTTTATTGCAAATGCCACCCGGCACTCAATTTACGAGGGGCGGCAGTCTAAGGCCCGATCGAGGCCTCAGCAACTGTAAATACAGGGAATTTGTCCGACAACGCCCGGAAACTGCTCTGACACGGGGTTCACACGGCCATCGGAGTGCGTTTATAGCAAGAAATTCAGTCGAGCGGCTGTATATAGAAGACAAACGGCTAACCACGCAGCGCCCAGACGCAGTTTTTTACCACGCACTGCATCGTTTCAGCAAAGCAGAACCGCAAAAGCCCCCCTACTATCAGGCCCACCGTGTGATCAATCAGCCTGAAGGATGACCTATGCCCCGCCCCGATCTGCCGGCCACCGACGAGGTTTCACTCGCCAGCCCCCCGATCAATGCCGAGCGCCTGCTGCAACTGATCACCGACGAATACGACGCCCTGCCGCGCCAGCTCAAACGCATCGCCAGCTACATCAGCCAACAGAGCGACCGGATCATGGTCGACCGCATCAGCGACATCGCCCGCGAGTGCGAAGTGCACCCGTCCGCCATCGTGCGCTTCTCGCAACGCTTCGGTTTCAGCGGCTTCAGCGAAATGCAGGCGCTGTTCCGCAGCGCCTACACGCACAAAGCCTCGCCGGTGCAAAACTACCAGCAACGCATCCGCAGCATGATCGCCGACCAGTCGCAGCAAGCCAGCGTCGGCGACCTCGCCCGGGAATGCATCGACGCCACGCGCTCCGGCATCGAACGCCTGGGCCGCGAACTCGACGACGCCGCCTTCGAAAAAGCCGTCGAGCTGATCGTCAACGCCGACAACATTTATGTCGTCGGCGTGCGCCGCTCCTTCGCCGTCGCCGACTACCTCGTTTACAACTTGCAACACACTCAGAAGCGCATTCACCTGGTTTCGGGGCTGGGCGGTAGCTATCGCGAGCAAATGCGCAGCGTGCGCGCCAACGATCTGGTCATCGCCATCAGCTTCGTGCCCTACGCCAAGGAGACCCAACACTGCCTGCGCTTCGCCCGCCAGCAACAGGCCAACACCCTGATCCTCACCGACAGCCAGCTCTCGCCGCTGGCGAAACTCGCCAACAGCGTATTGCTGGTCAACGAAGGCAGCGCCCTCGCCTTTCGTTCGCTGAGTGCGACGTTGTGTTTGTGTCAGGCGCTGTTTGTGGCAGTGGCGTATCGGCTGGAACTGAATGTTGATGAGATTCACGAACAACCCGGCTTCGACGACTGACAATTGCCTCAGCGTCGGCTAGGTTATGCCTTCCCACCGGTTTGACTTGAAGGAACGCGTCATGAAACTGATCGGCATGCTGGACTCCCCTTACGTACGCCGCGTAGCCATCTCCGCCAAACGCTTGGGGATTGACCTCGAACACGAGTCGGTCTCGGTGTTCCGCCACTTCGAGCAATTCCAGCAGATCAACCCGGTGGTCAAAGCCCCCACGCTGATCCTCGACGACGGCGTGGTCCTGATGGACTCGACCCTCATCCTCGACTACCTCGAAGCCAGTTCCGGCAAAAGCCTGCTGCCAACCGACCTGAAACAACGCGCCCAGGCCCTGCGCCTGATCGGCCTCAGCCTCGCCGCCTGCGAAAAAGCCGTACAGCTCTACTACGAACGCAACCTGCGCCCGGCCGACATTCAATACCAACCGTGGGTCGAACGCGTCGAAGGCCAACTCGCCGCCGCGTTCACCGCCCTTGAGCAAGAACTGGAAAAAACCGGCCTGCCCACCGACGGCACCCTCACCCAGGCCGGCATCAGCCTCGCCGTCGCCTGGAGCTTCACCGGCCTCGTCGTCCCCGACCAGATCGACACCCGCCGCTACCCCCACATCGCCCAATACACCGCCTACGCCGAAACCCTCGAAGCGTTCGTCAGCACCCCGATGACCTGACCATGAGCACCACCGACACCGCCGCCCCGGCGTTAAAGGAAATCTTCAACGCCGAGCGCTTGCAGCACATCGCCCGCGAAATGAGCGCCGTGTACCCGGCGTTCAAGGCCAAAGCGTTTCTCAAACACGCCCAGGACGGACTCGCCGAATTATCAGTGATGCAACGCATGGCCCGTGTCAGCGAAAGCCTGCACGCCGTGTTGCCGCTGGATTACGAGGATTCCCTCGATGTATTGCGTGAACTCGCGCCAAGGCTGAACAGCGGATTCGTCAGCATGTGTTTGCCGCATTACGTCGCAAGCTACGGCGGACAAGCGTTCGACACCTCCATGGACGCCCTGAAGTACTTCACCACCTTCGGCTCCTCCGAATTCGCCATCCGCCACTTTCTGCGCAGCGACCTCGAGCGCTCGCTGGAACGGATGCACGACTGGACCCGAGACGAAAACCACCACGTTCGACGACTCGCCAGCGAAGGCAGCCGCCCTCGCCTGCCTTGGTCGTTTCGGTTGGAAGCGGTGCAGGCGGATCCGCAGTTAGCGGCCGGGATACTGGATCGGTTGAAGGCGGATGAGAGTTTGTACGTGCGCAAGTCCGTGGCGAATCATTTGAATGATGTGACGAAGGTGCATCCGGAGTGGGTATTGGACACAGTTGAAGGTTGGTCGTTGGAGAACAAGCACACGGCTTGGATTGCCAAGCATGCGTTGCGGAGTTTGATCAAGCAGGGGGATTTGCGGGCGCTGACGGTGATTGGTGCCGGGGCGAAGGCTGAGGTTGAGTTGTTGGATGTGCGGGTTGAGCCGGCGGTGGTTAGGTTGGGGGAAGCGATTACGTTGTCGTTTGTGGTGAAGTCGACAGTGGCGCATGAGCAGCGGTTGGTGATTGATTATGCGATTGACTATGTGAAGGCGAATGGTGGGATTTCGGCTAAGGTTTTTAAGTTGAAGATGGTGGTGTTGGCGGGGTATGGGAGTGAGGTTGTGGGGAGGCGCCAGGTGATTAGGGATTTTACGACGCGAAAACACTATTTTGGGCAGCACCTAGTACATGTACTGGTAAATGGAGCTAAATTGGCGAACTCATCTTTCGCAGTTAGCGCTGAACAAGCCTAAAAAGCAGTCCTTTTACTTGTGCCTTAAGCAAACGGTAAGACTGAGAAGGAGCACTTACCTTGACAAAAAAACAATTTGACAATCACCCCAAAAAGCGAAGCCTTGAGAAAAACTCAGGCCCAACGAAATGCTGATCTCCAACTTTGATAGCAATAACAATCACATGAGCCACACCAAAAAGCTATTAGAAGAGTGTAAAGATCACTTTATTATTGCTTCTCCTTTTTTAGCCTCCAACATGTCGGAGTTCCTGAAAAATTTTAATTTCTCAAACCTTAACACCATCGAACTTATTACAACGCTAAGACCTTATAGCGAAGAACAGCTAACGAAACCATATCAAATCATAACCTTCTATAATTTTTTTTCACAAAACCATCCTAAAATAAAATTAAACATCCACATCAGCAACAAATTACACGGCAAGATTTATTTATCAAAAAGCCAAAAAACAATGATTTTAACATCAGCAAACTTCACCAACAATGGACTAGTAAGCAATCACGAGTGGGGGTTCCTTACGAAAGATGAAACCATCATCAACAAGACTGCCACAGAACTATTCCACCACATTGAATACAAAGAGCTTACCTTACACCAATTACTGAAGGCGTGCATGTTTTCAGAGCAATACAAAAAACTCAACCCTGAATGGGTCACCCTTCCAGATATATCGTGCGATATTCTCAAAAGCATTTATAGCGATACAAGCGCGAACAACACAACCACCCAATATTTTCTTAAACCGATCGGTCACAGTGAAAGACCTGTAACACTTAATGACCAACAAGACTTTTCAGGATTGCACCAGAACTTACACTTTTCTAAGAAAAAACCAAAAGGCTTGAGAAAAGGCGACATAATAATCACTACTGCTGTAGGCGCGGGATCAATATTATCATACTTCCGAATAACCGGCGGCCTACAATATGTCGCTGATGCACAAGTAAAAATAGAACCTTGGGTCCAAAGATGGCCTTGGTATCTGGAAGGGCGTAATCACTCACCGAAATTTGGAGGGTCGTGGTGGATACACGATTTAAAACGGCAGGATCTACTTGACGAATTTAGACAAATCCATCCAAACACAGCCATCACCAATGCCGGCGGCTTTAGCTTAGGAACCATTAACATGGGAAGTGACAAGGTCAAAATCACAAAGGAGTTTGGGGAATTCTTGATAGAAAAAATCAATTCGATTGAAAAACAACTCAACTCCGAACCTTACCTACAACATGAAAACTAGACACTTATAAAAATCGCATTCACCAAGGCAGCATAAGCTCTCTCACTTAAGAAAAAAAACAGCAAGGAATAGAGAATGAAAGGAAATATACTTGGTGACATCCGAGCAGAGCATGATGCAAAGATGCTCGAAACCTCCTTCTGGCCGACTACGGACTACAAATCTTTATTAGAGTCTAATGACAGATGCGTTATAGTTGGGCGCCGCGGGACAGGAAAGAGCGCATTAGTTTACATGCTTTCTAAACACTGGCACAGCAAACCAAAAACACACACAATCACCATAACGCCAGTAGAAGAGCAAATAATTGGATTAAGAGATATTGTCTCACTGTTTGGCGAGAACTACCTACACATTAAGGCAGGAAGCAAACTTGCCTGGCGTTATGCAATCTACATGGAGATCATTTCCGAGATAAGCGATCACTATAAACTGCAAGGTAACTTGACGGACCCTACTGCATTAAAGCACCTCAGCATCTGGGGTGCAAAGCGGCAAAACATCAGTGGAAAAATAAGAAAAAAACTACTCAGCATACTGGAAAACACAAAGGACCAGTCTCCGGCTCGTCGAATATCAGAGCTCTCAGATGGCTTCGAACTTGATGAATTGGAAGACGCAATTCTCGAAGCGCTAGAAAGAAATAAATTTCAGTTTGTTATTTTTGCCGATAGATTAGATGAAGGTTACACGCCAGATGATGTAGGCGTCGCTATTGTAGACGGTTTCATTCAATCAGTTATCGATATAAAACAGACCTTCAAAGAACGAGTAATAGCCTTCGCATTCGTCCGAGACAACATACACCGCGCCATATCTAAAATGGACCCAGACTTTACAAGAAATATTGAAGGACAAGTACTCAGACTACACTGGGACGAGTACAATCTATTCAACTTGGTCTGCAATCGAATTCGATCAGCTTTTGATTCAAAGATAGAGAATAACACCCGACTATGGAATGCCTATACAGCAAACAGCCTCCAGTCCAGCACTGGCTTCCGTGAAGCACTAAAACTCACTCTATATCGGCCTAGAGACATACTTGTTTTGCTCAATGACGCCTTCCTGCGTGCTTTTGTTCAAGATCGAGATAAAATTATAATCGACGATATAAATGCAACAGCAAATACAATCTCACAAAACAGACTAAATGACTTGCTCAAGGAGTACGAGACAGTATTTCCAGCCCTGGACGTGTTCACATCGCTATTCTCAAACAAGAAACCAGACTACCAAGTCTTAGAGACCGCAAAATTAATCACAACTGCAATGGCATCCCCAGTACTTGAAAGCAAAATAAAGCAACAGGATATCCTTCTCCTTGACGGGCCCATTCAAGTTATCCAGCGTCTCTACAGCATTGGGTTTTTAGGACTTTACAACACACAGTCGTCTTCGTACGTATTTTGCCATGACGGAAAAGAACCTGAAAAAGATTTTTCAGAAAGTTCTAAGATATTAATTCACCCTTGCTACTGGCTAGCACTAAGCATCCAAGAATTTGATATTGACAGCAATGCAGCCGAAGACATTCATGACGAGTACGACATAGAAGTTAGCTCTGTTTCGGAAGAACAGCGCAAACAACGAATTGGATCACTACTCAAAGATTTGAGCGAGATACCTGAAGGAAAAGCCGGAGCTGTCGACTTTGAGGCATGGTCTTTAAAGGCAATTAAAATACTTTTCGCAACAAACCTTGCAAATATCGAATTGCACGCCAATAAAAATGGACTTCAGCAAAGGGATATTATCGCCACCAATCTCGCTGACTCAGGAGTTTGGTCTCGAATCCTTACAGATTATCAAACACGGCAGGTCATCTTCGAAGTCAAAAACTATCGAGATTTGACATCATCGGACTATCGCCAAGTTAACGGCTATCTTTACAAAGACTACGGGCGATTAGCATTCATCATCAATCGAGATTTCAACGACAACCTCGAAAAACACAGAGAGCTACAATGGGCGAAAGAAATCTATGACAATCACAACAAAATAATAATAAAAATTTCACATAAATTTCTAGAGCGCCATCTTTCAAAAATGAGAAGCTTACAAAAGCACGACGAAGCAAATAAACAACTAAGCAAACTGATCGATCTTTACATCAGAACATACCTAACGCACAAATCGCGATAAACAATAGACTTAAACCAAGGATAGAGCGCTATTAAACTGGGTCTCCTTTTTCTCCTTAATCGGTTGAATCCTTACCAGATACTATATAAAAAAGGGGACTGATTTATTTTCTGAGAAATAAATCAGCCCCCTTTTTGCTCAGTTCCCTTTTTGCTCTTTTTGCTTTGAACTTCTGCGCAATTGGTATAGAGGAAGTGATTCGCCATACCTCGATCTACCCACGCTCGGGTAGCTCTGTCGACGATGCGGTGTGTCTGCGTGATGTCTAGCTGATTGCGTGTGGAGTGGGTGAAGGTCGGCATGCTCCATCGTTCGGTGTCGATAGGAACATCGAATTCGAACAGATGGACATGTGGGCCTTCACCTCGATAATCCTTGATTGCTGCATTGGCTACCTTTCTGATATCCCTTGCTTGAGTCCGCATGACGGCATTCAGAACCACAATACAGTGGGCCTTGAGCAGTGCGAGCAGCTCTTCAATTTCAACTTCAGCATCATTGCTGATAAAGACCTCGTGCAATCTGCCTCTCCATTGATACAACTTTGCTCACATCGCTCCGGTACTGCGCCTGTGCGCGTTTCTGGTTCCAAAGAGTTAGATCGACCGAATTTAGCACAACGTGCGCGTGATTCACTGCCATTCGTGCACACGTTCCGCAGGAATGATTGGCCAGGCAGAAAACCGGGACAGATTTATTTTTTGAATATCACCCATTGAGATCTATCTGTTCATAAGCCCCTACCTCCATCTTATAGACGGATATCGAGGATGCACCAAGCTTGGATTGTAAAAAGCCTACAAGAATTCTGAGGTTGCAGTTTTCATACATAGAGGTCGGACGTACTACCGTTACCTTGCCAAGATCACTATCGTAAATTCTGACGTGAAACTCATCCATTTCATTCCGAATCACGTAGTTGAAACCACGGTACTCATATCCCGCGTCGTGGTCGACATCATCGAAGCGTGTAGTGTTTACAATTCTCAAAATGAATTTCCATGATCCGACTAGCGCCAACCAAACGTGTTGCGACGTTCAGGTGACGTACGAGAACAGCCTCGTGAGGCGCTTCATCCAGGGTGAGATTGGAGGTCAGAAGCACGCTGCTCACCAACTACCGTAAGGGATACCGTACTTCTCAATGTACTGCTTTGCCTTTTCACTCACAGGATAAGCGTAACGCCCTTCGTTCTTACCTTGGCTCGGCCCTAGCGGCTCAATTTCTGCCTGCGCTCGAGCGACTTTGACCGGGTGGTGGCAAGAGTCTCTTACCCAAACCTGCACAACACCACCGGGGGCCAACCCTAAATAAACCGACGCCATAAATCTCGCTTCCTGATCAGGCGTCTGCGGGCAACGTTGACTGACGGACGCCACCATCAACTGCCTGGCTTCCTCTGGGATTTCTACCCATGCCTGCCACGTTTTCTGTTCGACAATCGATTGCCAACGAACCCAGATGCGAACAGGTAAATCTGCTCCCACCACTCTCCTTCCGCTGCCGCCTACCCCACCTGTCCAACCTCGGGCGGACTCCGTTCCATCTTCCGGCTCTCCCCCCGCAGCGGTGCCGCCGCCGGTTTTGTAGAAAATCCTGCCGTTAATGTCTTGAACAGAACTGTTCTCTACCCAGACCTTCATATAGTCCGGCTCGGTAAACGCCAACTCCCACCACTCGGATTTCGGGTCATTTTTTGCTGAAAGTGGATCCGCAGACTGGCACCCAGTAATGAACAGCGCGCATAGCAGGGTAAAAAGTACTTTCATCACCAAAGTTTCCAGTCAGCTACATGGGGGTGTTGTACGCGTATCGAGTCCGGTGTCGGGGCATTGATGTAAACGGCACGGACGCCACTGCCATCTCTGCGCCCGAGAGGATGGTTCCAATTTGCAGACATGTGAATGTACTTTAGCTTCAACAATTGGTCTTCTTGGATGGAGGTGTCGTAACTACCCGCCAGAAATCGATCACACAGCGCTTGAAGCTCTGCGGGCACTGCCAACTCAGGCGTATCGGGAATGTCTTGAAACCGAACGCCCTTCTCTTTTGCCAATCGGTGCATCACTCGTAGATATACCCTGGAGAGCAAGCCACTCACAGGACGTTTGAGCTGCACTGCGGCATACACGCGCTTCATACGTGGGCTGAGCCGTTCCTGCCGATCAATTGGCAGAAAAAGGGCATCAGGCGTGACGATCTCCAACATTTCTTCAGGCCATCCTTTGGCGAGCCACTGCGCCTTCACCGTCACGGCATCACGGTAGATCGAAGTAGTGGAGACGTCGGTAAATTGCGACACCTCAAGCGTTTGCATCGGACTGACGAGCACGCACTCTTGGACTTCATCGCGGTAGCCACCGCCGATGTCGGAATGAACCCCGGGCAGAGTTATTTCCAAGTGATCCGCTTTAACGCGGCTCAGAGCGAAGTTAGCCCGATATTCGTCACGCGCGGATAACTGCACCACATCAGTGAAGAAGCGGCGGTCGAGGTAAAGTTTGATTCCTGTTGCGATGGGACTTTTGATATCCCCCAGATTCGACCAGCCAGCAATGGATGGCACCGTATCAAAAAGGCCAATAAAACCCATGTTGATGCTGCTTTTGTACTCTTCGATGAAGGTCCGGCTGAGGGCATTGGCGTTGCTTCGCAAAACCTCCCCGAGTGGCCCCTGCTTTCCACGTACGACCTCGTTGGCAAAGTGTCTTGCTGCAGCAGCACCACGGCTGAAGCCGAATGCATCAAACGTCAGGGACGTAATTTCACTATTGGGATTGTTATCCAGCACGTCCTTGATACGGGTTTTGATCTCTGCGAACGACAACTGAACACGTCCTGCCACGCCTGTATCGCCTCGGCCAGTACCACCACCTAACGTACTGTCCTTCTTGCCTGACTCAGTTCCTATTCCCTCGATATAAATCATCCGGAACGCTTGCTTCTGCAAACCATCTCCTTCGGCCCTTTGAGGTGCGAAGTACAGTTCGCTTAGTTTCTGAACATTGGTGGTGCTATTGGCGTAGCTGCTGTCCGGATCCCTCATGTAAGGCTGACAGCTAGCAGGAATATCTTCCGGCGCAATCGGATGCTGCGCCCCACACAGCAATCCAGCCGCCGTGTTGTTCGCATTATTCCCTGTGCCATCAAAGAAAACCCCAATCCTCAGCGCAATTCCGATTTTCTCAGGTTCGCGCGCAGGCTCTTTCCCGTGCTTCTCATATTCCGCCCAACGCTGGGCGTGAATATCGACGGGTTTGGCTTCTTCGTAGCGGTAGTTTTTCGGGGCGTTGGGTACGTAGCCACTCATCCGTGATTCCTGGTTCTGATCCTTGAGAACGGCCCGAAGGGTGACAGCCGCGACTTTGGGGCGCAAGCCGTGGCCGTGTGCCAGCCAGGGTGTGACAGCGGGGTTCGACGAGGGTTTCCCCTCGTCGAGGTGGGGGTTAGCTGGCGATTTCGACGTTATCCAGCGCTTGGTTTACGGCGATTTCGCCGAGCATCACGACTTGGGCGATGCCCAGTGCGGTTTTGCGGTGTGGGGTGTCGAGCATGGCGGCGAAGTTGAGGAGCATTTCGCTGGCGGAGCCGAGGGTTTCGCTGGCGTTGGCGAGCAGGGATTCGCTGTTGTACTTCGGGTTGGCGAGGTACATGCGTTCGGGTTGTTGGGTGCTGGCCATGATTTGGCTGGCGGGTTTGAGGTAGTGGTCGAGGGCGCGTTCGGCGGCTTCGTGGAATCGCTTGGAGTCGGGGGATTCGTAGGGGGATGTGGGGTCGGTTTCTGGTGGGTTCGGCGTTACTTTGAACATAGATGAAGCTCCTAACACATTTAGAGGAGGCTTCACCCTTTCGCTACCAAACGAAGGGTGGCGGCCATGCGCAGGTTGGTAGACCGGGTGTTAGGATCCGGCGCGCCCTAGGACGCCCTGCACATGACCACCATAAATTCGAAACGAAGAAGTTTCGGCGATGGAGGAGCTGTACATCTAACACCGGGCTACCAAACCCGATCGCTGTTTTTCAGCGACCGACAGACGATAGAACCCGAGACCTAGACGCACAAGCCGGCGGATTCTGGCTTAGTCGTAGGTAACGGCGCAAGGCGTTGTAGGGTTTCGGTGGTTACTTGAGGCTTCGTTTAAACAGTGGTGGTTTTTACTGTTTATTTCGGTCAGTGGTTGATGGGGTGACGGGGCTAGCGTTATCGCGAGCAGGCTCACTCCTACAGGGGATTGTGGTCGGCTTGGATTTTGCGGTGGTTGGGCTGACGTCTTCGCGAGCAGGCTCGTTCCCACAGGGGAATGCGGTCTAGACGTCAGGTCGTTGAATGCGAAATACCAGGCTGGGGGCTTTGCCCGGGACGTCGTCGAGATCGCCGAAGCGGTGCATGCCGATTTTTTCCAGAACGCGGATTGAGGCGGAATGTTCGGGTCTGACCAGTCCGAAGACTTCGGGTAAACCGAGGTGGTGAAATGCGTGGGTCAGCGCGGTTTGGGCGGCTTCTGTTGCGTAGCCGTGGCCCCATGCTTCGACGGCGAAGCGGTAGCCGAGGTTGGTGACCGGTTTTCCTAGATAGTCATGGGCAGCGATGCCGGCGAATCCGAGGATTTTTCCGGGGGCTTGAGGGCTGCTGATTGCCCACCATCCGTAGCCGTGGGTTGTCCAGTGTTGCAGCCAGCGATCAAGCAGGGCCTCGGCTTGGGCGATGTCGGTCAAGGGGCCGGCGGGGTTGAATTGGTTGGTTTGCGGGTCGCCGAAAATAGCGAACACGATTGGTAGGTCTGCTTGTTGTGGGCGCCTGTAGATCAGGCGTGGTGGTATGTCTGACATGATCAAAACCTTTGAAATGTGGCAAAACCGGGCTGGAACGCGAATTAGCAATCCAGCCCTTTGTCGCACATTAGCGCTCCGAATCGATGTTGAACCACGGCCGAAGGTGCCCTACAAGTCTATCTTCGGCAAAGAAACGTTCAGCCACTGCGTTATCCGGAAAGTCATCGCACCAGGAAAACCCGACATTGTCATTTATCAATGTCAGGGGTGCAGTTTCCGCAGGAAATACATGTTCGATGCCAAATCGTAACTGGCAGGAGGTTGTTCGAGGCTTGGCCTTATTGTTTTGGGTTAACGGTGGGTGCGCGCGACCCGCCGTGCCGGGTAAAAGGTGCTCTCTCAGCCGACGTTTTAAATTGGTCGCCTTACCTACGTACAAACACGGGTACGGTGCGTCTGCCGGCCACCAATCGTGGTAGAGCACATCGACATCAGAACCTCCTGGGCCCTTCAAAATAATATGCCGATTTGCGTTCATGAGCTGCTCACGGCATCCCACCCACCAGAATGCATAAACTCCGGCATTCGGCGGTACGGTGACAGCATGATTTTTGGAAACCAGATGTTCGATACGGTGTACCGCTTGTGTGTTGAGCATCTGACCAGCAAGTGACTGCCAAGCCGCTTGCACTTCTTTTGCTCGCGGTCTGTCTTTCAGAGTGTCCATTCTTATTCGCTATGTTGATGAATCATTCACGGGGCGCGGGTTGCACGCCTCTCAATACTTGATGCGTCGACTGAATTGACGCCATCGCTAGCAGGCTAGCTCCCACAGGATTCGGGCCAAGGTTTGGTGCGTTTTTTACCGGGCTGACGTCTTCGCGAGCAGGCTCGCTCCCACAGAGATTGGAGGATGGCTATGGTCGGTGGCGCGTCATGTTGATCAGCGCGGAACGGCGGCCACCCGGCGCCGGGCGTTCTTCGATGGAGAACGGCACGAAGCCAAGTTTCGGGTAGAGCAGCAGTCCTGCAGTGTTTTCGTTAAAGCAGGAGAGTTGCACTTCCTTGGCCTGGTATTTTTCGAAACCCAACGCGGTCATGGTCTCGACGATGTACCGCGCCACACCCTGGCCTCGGGCGTAGGGCGCGACGATGACGTTGCCGATGCAGCAGATGCCATCGTGCTCAGCGCGGTAGAAGTTGGCGAAGCCGACGAACTCGCCGTTGGCCAGAAAAGCCGTGGAGTCGAAGCGCTGGCTGATTGCGCTGTGCATCTGTTCTTCCGTCAGCGGGAAGTTGGCTTTCGGGAACATGAAGAACAGTTCTTGTTCGCCCTGGGGAAAGCTGCACAGGGTGTTGACGTCGTCGGCCGTCACGGGCCGGTGGGAGAAATTCATCGCTGCCCTGCCCTCACTTTTTACCCGCCAGATGATGCGCAACCAAGGCGTTGGCATGGCCGTGGCCCATGCCGTGTTCCTCCTTGAGCCACGCCACCAGTTCCATGTGTTTCTTGTCGGTGATGCTGGCGAGCAGGTTTAGCCAGTGTTCGATGGGCTGGCCGTATTTTTTCTCGATGGAGGGGAAGTATGACGCCGGGCCTTTTACCTTGTTGTCTTCGCTCATGCTGCAAGCTCCCTGTGGTCACGACGGAGGGTCGGCGGACGCTCCTTGTCGGCAGGTCATAGAGTGGACGCGAAGTGCGGTTCCGGCAACTGCCCCGCTCTGCCAGACACCACAAAAAACTACGGGAGCGAGCCTGCTCGCGAAGGGGCCGTGTCAGCCAAAATCATCGTAGGCTGACACACCGCTTTCGCGAGCAGGCTCGCTCCCACAGGGGTTGTAGTGGATCAGGGTTATTCGGTGCGGCCCGGCAGCATCCGCACCAGCGTGTTATCCCGCACCCAATAATGGTGAAACAACCCCGCCAGCGCGTGCAGCCCGATCAGCCAGTAACCGGTGCTGCCAATCAGTTCATGCCAGTACTTCAGTTGTTTGCCGAAGTCCGGGTCGATGGCCACGGGTGCCGGGACGTGGAAGCCGAAGTACGGGAACGGTTTGTCGGCGGCGGCGAGCATCAGCCAGGCGAGGATTGGGGTGGCGATCATCAGGCCGTACAGCGCCAGGTGTGTCAGGTGCGCGATGCCGGTCTGCCACGCCGGTGGTTTGGGGGTGATCGGTGGGCGTGGGCTGAGGCGGCCGAGCAGGCGGATCCACACGAGGGCGAAGATGCTCGCGCCGAACAGGCCGTGGAAGCCCATCAGCAAGCCGCGTGCTTCGCTGCCCTTGGGCAGGTAGCCCTTGATTTCGACGCACGCGTAGACGCCGACAAACAGCGCCAGCATCAGCCAGTGCAGGGTGATTGAGAGTTTTCCGTAACGGGTTACGGCGATGTCGTGGGACATAAGCTGCGCCTCTTGATTGTCGTGAGTGACGGCCGATTCGTTCGACCGCCTCGCTCCGGTTGTTGGGCGAACCGACGGCGTTACCCTGCCCGCCCAGTCTTAAGAGAGTCTGAAGACAGACCCTCAGGTTAACCTTTTTTCACCTTCAGACTTCGTTAAGAAATGCCTCCGATACTCGCCTCAAACCTATTGAGGGAGGCGTTCTGCCCATGCCCGAATTTGACTGGAACATCCCCCTGCCCCTGCGCTTCGGTCAAGCCGAAACACCGCAGATGACGTTGACCGGTGCGCTGCCCGACGATGCCCTGCGAGAGACTTTCGAAGCCTTTATCCAGCAGCGCTTTCGCAAAGCCCACGGCGCCGACATCCGCCATTTCATGCCCGAGCTGTTCGGCATGCACAACGGCGATGGCGAGTTGTGCGCCGTGGCCGGGGTGCGTCGCGCGCATCTGGAATCACTGTTCCTTGAGCGCTATCTGGATGAGCCGATCGAGCCGTTGATCAGCGCGGCGGCAGATCGTGCGGTCGAGCGCAGCGCCATCGTCGAAGTCGGCAACCTCGCCGCCAGCGACACCGGCAGCGCGCGCCTGAGCATCATCGCCATCACCTACCTGCTGGCCATGGGCGGCTTGGAATGGGTGACGTTCACCGGCAACATCGGCCTGGTCAACAGCTTCCATCGCCTGGGTTTGAAGCCAGTGACATTGTGCGCCGCTGACCCGGATCGATTGGGTGACGAGCGTCAACACTGGGGCAGTTATTACGAAAGTAAACCTTGGGTGCACGTCGGCAACATCCGCGCCGGGTTCGTCCATTTGCGCGATATCGGCCTGTTTACTCGCCTGGGTTTGCCCGGCTCGATTGAAGGAGCCTGTCATGTCGCTTGAACTGCAACGCTTCCAGGAAACCCTGCGCGACCATGCCCGGCGCAATGACAACGCGACGGCCCTGTGGGGCGACACGCTGAAACTCGATTACGCCACGCTGTACGCCGAGGTGTTGTATCGCCAGGAGCGCCTGCGCGATGAGCAAGCGCAGGTGATTGCGCTGGCGTTGGACAACGGCGTCGACGCGATGCTGTGGGATCTGGCCGTGCTGTTTGAAGGCCTGACCTGTGTGACGCTGCCGCCGTTTTTCAGTGCGGCGCAACGTGCTCATTGTCTGCAACAAAGCCAAGCCGAACGGGTGATCGCCGAGCCAGAACTGGGCGCCGAACTGCTCGCGGCTGGTTATGAACAACGTGGCGAGTTCTGGTGCCGTTCGTTCAGTGGCCCGAATTGCATGCCGGCCGGCACCGCGAAACTCACCTTCACTTCCGGTACCACCGGCACGCCGAAAGGTGTATGCCTGAGCGCCGACAGCCTGCTGCGGGTGGCGCGGGAGCTGGATCAGGCCAGCGAAGCGACCGGCCCGCAGCATCATCTGGCGCTGTTGCCGTTGGCGATTCTGCTAGAGAACCTCGGCTGCTATGCCGCGCTGTATGCCGGCGCAACGCTCAGTGTGCCGAGCCAGAAAACCCTCGGCATTCAGGGCGCCAGCGGCGTCGAGATTCCGCGCCTGCTCGGTTATCTGGCCAGCCGCGCGCCGGAGAGTCTGATCCTGGTGCCGCAGTTGCTGTTGTTGCTGGTCAGCGCCGCCGAACAGAAAGCCTTCGACCCGCGAAACCTGCGCTTTGCCGCTGTCGGCGGTGCGCGGGTCTCGGAGGATCTGCTGCACCGTGCGCAACGGGTCGGGCTGCCAGTTTACGAAGGCTACGGCCTGTCCGAATGCGCCTCGGTGGTGTGCCTCAATCGCCCCGGCGCACGCCGCCCCGGCAGCGTCGGCCGACCGCTGCCACATGTTGAAGTGCGCCTGGCCGAGGACGGCGAGGTGCTGATCAAGGGTTCCACATTGCTCGGTTATCTGGGCGACGCGCCGTACGCCGATGAGTGGTGGCCGAGCGGCGATCTGGGCGAGTTCGACCCGGAAGGTTTTCTCTATCTCAAGGGCCGCAAGAAGCACCAGTTCGTCACCAGTTTCGGGCGCAACGTCAACCCGGAATGGGTCGAGTCCGAGCTGACCCAGCGCCGCCACATCGCTCAGGCGTTCGTTTACGGCGAGGCCTTGCCGCATAACCACGCACTGCTCTGGCCACATCGTCCGGACTGCACCGATGCCGAACTGGCCGCTGCCGTCGCCGAAGCCAACGAGGCTTTGCCCGATTACGCCCAGGTGCATCAGTGGACGCGCCTGCCGCAACCCTTCACCGCCGCCAATGGCTTGCTCACCGCCAATGGCCGCCCGCGCCGCGACGCCATCGTCGCGCAGTACCACGCGCAATTGACCGAATCCGCTGTTTCCGAGGAGTCCGCATCATGAGTTTTTTTGACACCCTGCAAGAAGCCACGCAACAGGAACGCCACGAACTGTTCAACCTGCCGATCATCGTCGATGCCCTGCAAGGCAAGGTCAGCCTAGACAGTTATCGGGCGTTTCTGGCTCAGGCGTATTACCACGTGCGCCACACCGTGCCGCTGATGATGGCTTGCGGTGCGCGCCTGCCGACGCGTCTGGAATGGCTGCGCAAAGCGGTGGCCGAGTACATCGAAGACGAATACGGCCACGAGCACTGGGTGCTCAACGACATCGCTGCATGTGGCGGTGATCGTGATGCGGTGCGCGACGGTCAGCCGTCGTTGTCGATCGAACTGATGGTCAGCTTTCTTTACGACCTGATCGCCCGGGGCAATCCGGTCGGTCTGTTCGGCATGGTCAACGTGCTCGAAGGCACCAGCATCGCCCTGGCCACCCACGCGGCGGGCAGCATTCGCGAGCGCCTGGCGTTGCCGGAAACGGCGTTCAGTTACCTGAGCTCCCACGGTTCGCTCGATATCGAGCACATGCAGACCTATCGGCGCCTGATGAATCAGCTGGAAGATCCTGCCGATCAAGCCGCCGTGATCCATGCCTCGAAAGTCGTCTATCGCCTGTACACCGACATGTTCCGTGGCTTGCCGCGTGACGCGGAGGCTCAACATGCAGCTGCGTGATGCGCGGGTGGTGCTGACCGGTGCCAGTGGCGGCATCGGCCTGGCCATCGCCGAAACCTTGTGCGCAGCCGGTGCCCATGTGCTCGCGGTGGCGCGGCATCAGGAGGCATTGCTGCCGTTGCTCAAGCGCTACCCCGACTCGTTGTGCTGGGTCGCGGCTGACCTGACCTTCCTCAGCGATCGGCGCAAAGTGCTGGTCGCCGCCGAAGCCATCGGCGGCATCAACCTGCTGATCAACGCCGCCGGGGTCAATCACTTCGCCATGCTTGAACAGCTGGATGACAGCGACATCAACGCGATGCTGGCGGTGAACATCAGTGCACCGATGTGCCTGACCAAACTGCTGTTGCCGCTGCTCAAGCAGGCCGACAGCGCCATGGTGGTCAACGTCGGTTCGACCTATGGCTCGATCGGCTACCCGGGTTACGCCAGTTATTGCGCGACCAAATTCGCTTTGCGCGGGTTTTCCGAGGCGCTGCGCCGCGAGCTCGCCGACACCCGCGTCAGCGTGCTGTACGTCGCGCCCCGCGCCACGCGCACCTCGATGAACAGCGCCGCCGCACAAGCGTTGAACGACGCACTCAAGGCCAACGTCGACGATCCGCAAACCGTGGCCTCGGCGGTGATCCATGCGATTGCCGGTGATCGTCGCGATCTCTACCTGGGCTGGCCGGAACGCTTCTTCGTCCGCCTGAACAATCTGCTCCCGCATCTGGTGGATCGAGGCCTGCGCAAGCAGTTGCCGCTGATCCGCCGTCTCAGTGAAAAACCTGACCACGAGTCGCCAAAGCCATGAAAAAACTATCCGCATGCCTGTTGCTCGCCGCCTTGAGTCAAAGTGTCTGGGCGCTGGAACCGGCCGACCAGCAACGTCTCGAGGGCATCCAGCAGAGCTGGGCGCACATCCAATATGAAGTGGCGGAAAAACAGCGCGCCGCCGCGTTCGAACAATTGGCCAGCGAAACCAACACGTTCACCACGCAGCGCCCGGCGGTGGCCGAAGCGTGGATCTGGAAAGGCATCGTCACCAGCAGTTGGGCCGGTGCCGAGGGCGGACTCGGCGCACTGGGCAAAGCCAAGGACGCCAAGGCCGATCTGGAAAAATCCCTGACCCTCGACCCCAAAGCCCTGCAAGGCTCGGCCTACACCAGCCTCGCCGCGCTGTATGACCGCGTGCCCGGCTGGCCCATCGGTTTCGGCGACAGCGACAAGGCCGAGCAACTGCTCAAGCAAGCCTTGCAACTCAACCCCAACGGCATCGACAGCCTGTACTTCTGGGGCGATCACCTCTACCGTCAGAAGCGCTACGCTGAAGCCAAAGCAGCCCTGCTCAAAGCCCAACAAGCCGCGCCGCGTCCGGGCCGGGAAAGTGCCGATGCCGGGCGTCGCAAAGAGATCGCCGCCCTGCTGGTGGACGTGAACAAGAAACTCGACTGACAGGAGTCCGCGTGCGTTTATTACTGGTTGAGGATGACGTGGCGCTGGGTGAAGGCATTCATCAGGCGCTGGGCCGCGAGGGTTACACCGTCGACTGGCTCAAGGACGGCAGCAGCGCGTTGCATGCGCTGCTCAGTGAAACCTTCGATGTCGCCGTGTTGGATCTCGGTCTGCCGCGCATGGACGGCCTGCAAGTGCTGCGCCGCCTGCGCGACAGCGGTTCGAATCTGCCGGTGCTGATTCTTACCGCGCGCGACGCTACCGAAGATCGCATCGCCGGGCTCGACGCCGGGGCCGACGACTACCTGATCAAACCGTTCGACCTGGACGAGCTCAAGGCACGCTTGCGCGCCCTGTTGCGGCGCAGTGCCGGGCGCGCCCAGGCGTTGATCGAGCATGCCGGCATCAGCCTTAACCCCGGCACCCAGCAAGTCAGCTATCAGGGCCAGCCTGTGGCCCTGACGCCCAAGGAATATCAGTTGCTGCACGAGCTGCTGTCGCCGCCGGGCCGGGTGATGACCCGCGATCAGTTGATGCAGCTGCTTTACGGCTGGAATGAAGAAGCCGAAAGCAACACCCTCGAAGTGCACATCCATCACCTGCGCAAGAAGTTTTCCACCGACCTGATCCGCACCATTCGCGGCGTGGGTTATCTGGTGGAGGAGCGTCGATGACCTCGATCCGCCGCCGCACGCTGACCTTGATCATCGGCCTGTTGCTGGCCGGCCTCGCGGTGCTCAGCACCTTCAACCTGCACGACAGCAACCACGAAATCGCCGAAGTCTACGACGCACAATTGGCGCAGAACGCGCGCTTGTTGCAAGGGGTGATGCGCATGCCCCTGGCCAGCAAACAGCACGCAGAGCTTTACCAGGCGTTTAACTCGGCGCTGGGCGAAGCGGTGCCGCGCGGCGAGGGTCATCCTTACGAACGCAAAATCGCCTTTCAGGTGTGGAATCCTGCCGGTGATGTGTTGGTGCACACCGCCAGCGCACCGTCCTTCAAGGCGCCGCCGACTCAGCCCGGTTTCAGCGATGTGGTGGATCTGAACAATCGGCACTGGCGCGCCTTTCTCCTTGAAGACAAACAGAACGGCCTGCGCATCTGGGTCGGTGAGCGCGACGATGTGCGCGCCGATCTGGTCGACCGCATCGTCCGTCACACGCTGTGGCCGAACGTGGTCGGCAGCCTGCTGCTGGCAGCGATGGTCTGGCTGGCGATTGGCTGGGGCCTCAAACCTTTGGCGAACATGGCCGAAACCTTGCGCGCCCGCCACAGCGGTTCGCTGGAACCGTTGCAATTGGCGCCGCTGCCCAGTGAGCTGGAACCGATGCAGGCGGCGCTCAACCGTATGCTCGCGCAGATCCAGGAAGTGCTCGGCCGCGAGCGGCGCTTTATCGCCGACGCCGCCCACGAAATGCGTACGCCGCTGGCGGTGCTGCGGGTGCATGCGCAGAACCTGCAGGAGGCCGGCACCGAACAGGAACGCCGCGAATCGCTGGCGTTTCTGATCGCCGGGGTCGACCGCACCAGTCGCCTGGTCAACCAGTTGCTGACCATGGCGCGTCTGGAGCCGAAACCCAATCCGCCGCCGCTGCAACCCATCGACCTCAGCGAAACCGTGCGCAACAGCCTGGTGCAATTGACGCCATGGTTGCTGAGCAAACACCTGGAACTGGCCTTTGAAGACAGCGCCCAGCCGTTCAACATCATGGCCAGCCCCGGCACGATCGACATTGCCCTGAACAACCTGATCACCAATGCTGCGAACTTCTCCCCGGAACACGGCGTGATCACCGTGCTGCTCAGCCAGGCTGAGGGTTTCTATCACTTGAGCGTTGAAGATCAGGGGCCGGGCATCGATGAAACCGACCGGGCGCGCTTGTTCGAACGCTTCTACAGTCGCGGCAATGCCCACGGCGCGGGGCTGGGGCTAACCATCGTCAACACCATCGCCACGCAGTTGGGCGGACGGATCACTTTGGTCAACCGCGCTGAGGGCGGCCTGCGCGCGACCTTGTCGATTCCCGACGGGCAACCGCGCCCCGCATCGCAACGCAGCACCCGCGAGCCACCTCAGGGCTGAGCCTGTTGCGGAAACAGAAGCACCATCGCCCGCTAAAAAACAGTGGCCGCGCGTCGGAATCTGATCCAGATCAGCTTCCGGGGCTGACATCGGTGTAGAACAGACTCAGCGCACTCTCCTGCGCGTTGCTCGTTCAGCCCCGATGGAGGCTCATCTCATGCTCACTGTCAAAGACCACAATGACCGTGCGGCGCCGGCCTATGCCGCGCACCAAGGTGAATACTGGATCGAGTCGCTCAAGGATGGCCGCCACGTCTTGATCCGCGCACTGGCCGCCAAGGATCGCGAACGCGAGTACGCGTTTATCAAGCGCTTGTCGCCCGAGTCCCGACACCTGCGTTTTCTCGCGCAGATGAGTGAGCCGGGCACCGCGTTGCTCGATCAGTTGATGGACGTCGATTACAAACAACGCGCGGCCTTCATCGCACTGGTTCACGAAAATGGCGAATTGATCGAGATCGGCATCAGCCGCTACGCCGCCACGGGCGAACAGGACTGCGAATGCGCTGTGACGGTCGCCGATGAATGGATGCACCTGGGCCTGGCCACGTTGCTGATGGAGCACCTGATCAAAGCCGCCCGGCTCAACGGTTTCAAACATCTGTATTCGGTGGATTCGGCCAGCAACACGGCCATGCGCGACCTCGCCCGATCACTGGGCTTTGAAACCCACAGCGATCCTGATGATCCCCATCAGGTCATTCATCGCCTGAGTCTGTAGCGCCATTCCTGCGCCCTGCACCAGTAAACAGTACGGGGCGCATTGCCAATCAAGGCGTGATCGCCACCTTCATCACCCCATCGCGCTGATGCGCGAACAGTTCATAGGCGGCTTCGATATCGTCCAGTTTGAAGTGGTGGGTCACCAGCGGCGACAGATCGACACCACCGCTTTGCACCACCGCCATCAACCGGCGCATGCGCTCCTTGCCGCCGGGGCACAGGGTGCTGACGATGCTGTAATCGCCCAGCCCCGCCGCGAAGGCATCGTAGGGAATGCGCAGGTCCGACGCGTAAACCCCAAGGCTCGACAAGCGTCCGCCCGGGCGTAACACCCGCAAGGCAGACTCGAACGTGCCTTGGGTGCCCAAGGCTTCGATGGACACATCCACGCCGCGCCCGTCGGTCAACGCCATGATTTGCTCGACCACGTCGCCATCCTTGAAGTTGACCACATGGGTCGCACCCAACTGCCGCGCGACGCTCATGCGCTCGGCCACCGCGTCGACGCCAATGATCACGCTCGCGCCCTTGAGCCGCGCCCCGGCCACCGCACACAGGCCGATCGGCCCCAGCGCGAACACCGCAACGCTGTCGCCGATACTGACTTCACCACGTTCGGCGCCGGAGAATCCGGTGGACATGATGTCCGGGCACATCAGCACTTGTTCGTCACTCAGCCCGTCGGGGATCGGACACAGGTTGGCCAAGGCATCGGGCACCAAGACGTACTCCGCCTGGCAGCCATCGATGATGTTGCCGAATTTCCAGCCGCCGGTGGCGCGAAAGCCGTGGCGAGTGTCCGGCCCGTCCTGGGAGCCGCAGCCACACAGGCAGGCGTAGCTTTGGCCGCTGGGGGTGATGGCGCCGGCAATCACCCGTTGGCCTTCGAAAAATCCGCGCACCTGTGAGCCGAGTTTCTCGATCACGCCCACCGGTTCGTGACCGACGGTCAAACCTTTGGCCACCGGATACTCGCCACGCAGGATATGCACGTCGGTGCCGCAGATCGTCGTGGTGGTGATACGCACCAGTGCGTCCAGCGGGCCAACCTCGGGGATCGGTTTGTCATCCAGCACGATGCGATTCTTTTCGACGAATATCGCCGCTTTCATCATGGCCATGATCAAGACTCCTGTGCAGGTGTTTGCAGTGAGTTCAGCACCTTTCCAAGGCTGCGCCGAACTGACCGACACAAGGTTGATAACGATCAATCAATGCAGGATTGCGCCCGCCGCTACCGCCCGTCGGGCGCGGGCGTTGCTCGGCTGCGTCATTGACAAAGATCAAGCCGCGCCCGGCGGCACGGAGCAACATGAACTGACGCCGTTGCGTCTGGCCGGCCAATGCCGCTACCCACAGGAGATTCGTCATGTCCGAGCAAGCACGTTTCATGCTGGTAGCTTCACCGCTGATGAAACACAGCCCTGCGTTCGATCGGGCCGCTGCCCTGGCCAAGGCATCGGGTGCGGCGCTGCATATCGTGGCATTCGATTACCTCGAAGGGCTGGCGACCGCCGGATTGGTCAACGAGCAGGCCCTGGAACAGATGCGCCTGGGTTATGTCGAGCGCCACCGCCAATGGCTGGAGGACCAGGCCCGGCCCATGCGCCACCTCGGCGTGACCGTGACCACGGAAGTGGTGTGGGTCGACAATCCGTTGCGTGAAATCCAGATTCACCTCAAGGAGCAGCCGATGGCCCTGCTGATCAAGGATCTGCAGCACGCCTCGTTCATGTCGCGATTGATGTTCACCCCGCTCGATGTTCATTTGCTGCGCGAATGCCGGGTGCCGCTGCACTTTGTCAGCCATGTTCAGCATGCCCGGCCTCGGCGGATCGTCGCGGCGATTGATCCGTTTCATCGCGACGAGCAATACGCTGACTTCAACGACCGCATCCTGCGCGAGGCCGCGAAACTGGCCAGCCTCTGCGATGCCGAACTGGATGTGATCTACGCCTACGACCTGTCATCGATCAGCGCCGACGAGTTCGGTTTTGGCAACGCCTCGACGTTTTTTACCCCGGGCAAGGCGAAAACCCTGTTCGATGCGCAAGGTGATGCATTCCGCGAACTGGCCGAGCGCAACGGCATCGCGCCGGAACGCCAGCACATGATCATGGGCAATCCGGCCAAAGTGCTGTGCAGCTACACCGATGCCTATGACATCGACGTGATCGTCATGGGCCGGATCGGTCATCGCGGCCTCGGTCGGTTGATCGGTAGCACGGTGGAACAGTTGCTGTACAAAATGCCCTGCAGCGTCTGGGTGGTGTCACCGCAAGTACTGGTCGACTGAACGCAGCCGTCCCTCGCCGAGGGACGGCCTCAGATCGAGCGCTGATTGACCCGCGCCATCAATTGCTCGGCACTTTCCTTGCGCTCGGAGTAACGGTCGACCAGATGCGCCTGTTGATCACGCAGCAGCACGGTGAACTTCACCAGTTCTTCCATTACATCCACCACACGATCGTAGAACGGCGACGCTTTCATCCGCCCGGTGTCGTCGAACTCCATGTAGGCCTTCGGCACCGAGGATTGGTTGGGGATGGTGAACATGCGCATCCAGCGGCCCAACACGCGCAACTGGTTGACCACGTTAAACGACTGCGAGCCACCGCAGACTTGCATTACGGCCAGGGTTTTACCCTGAGTCGGGCGCACGGCGCCGAGTTCCAGCGGCACCCAGTCGATCTGCGCCTTGAACACGGCGGACATGGCGCCATGACGTTCGGGTGAGCACCAGACCTGGCCTTCCGACCACAGCACCAGATCGCGCAGTTCCTGCACCTTGGGATGGTCGACCGGAACGTCGTCGGGCAGTGGCAGACCGGATGGGTTGAAGATGCGCGTTTCGGCGCCGAAGTGTTCGAGCAGACGTGCGGCCTCCTCTACCAGCAAACGGCTGAAGGAGCGTTCGCGGGTCGAGCCGTAGAGCAGCAGGATGCGCGGTTTGTGCGCGCCCGCTTGCGACGGTTTGGCGTTATCGAACAGATTGAGATCGAGGTTGGGCAGTTCGGACATAAATCCTCCTTAAAGCGTGCCGACGCGGTCGAGCTCAGCCTTGAGTTGATCGCGGCTGAGCGAGTGGAAAGGCAGATCGAGGAAGGCCTGACAGCGTTGGCCGATGCGCATAAGGGTGGCGTGAAAAGCCGCGTCGACAGTGGCTTCGTCGCCCTTCACTTCGGACGGATCTTCCAGCCCCCAGTGGGATTTCAGCGCCGGGCCGAAATACACCGGGCAAGTCTCGCCAGCGGCTTTGTCGCACACGGTGATGACGATATCTGGCGGGTTGCTTTCAAAAGCGTCGTTGCCTTTGCTGTGCAAACCATCAATGGCGATGCCGGCCTGTTGCAGCGTCGACAGGCTGCGCGGCAAGACCTGACCTTTGGGAAAACTGCCGGCACTCACCGCTTCGAATCCCGCTGGCGCCAGATGATTGAACATGGCTTCAGAGAGGATGCTGCGGCAGCTGTTGGCCGTGCACATGAACAAAACTCGCATGGATTGCTCCTACCGCTTTTGGCGGACATCAAAGGCTCAGGCGCAGTGCCAGGGCCGAAAGAGTGATCAACAGAACCGGAAGGGTCAGCAGAATGCCGACCTTGAAGTAGTAGCCCCAGGTGATGCGCAGACCTTTGCGTTCCAGCACATGCAGCCAGAGCAACGTGGCGAGGCTACCGATGGGGGTGATTTTCGGGCCGAGGTCGCAGCCAATGATGTTGGCGTAGATCATCGCTTCGCGAACGAGCCCTTGGGCGTCGCTGGCCTGGATCGACAGCGCACCGATCAGCACGCTGGGCATGTTGTTCATCACCGATGACAACAGCGCGGACAGCAGGCCAGTGCCGAGGGTGGCGCTCCACAAACCTTGCTCGGCCAAGCGGTCGAGGACGACGGCCAGCAGGTCAGTCAACCCGGCATTCTTCAGGCCATACACCACCAGATACATGCCCAGCGAGAACACCACGATCTGCCACGGTGCATCGCGCAAAACCCGTCGGGTAGCGATCTTGTGGCCCTTGGCAGCGACCGCAAAAAGGATCGCCGCACACACTGCCGCGACGGCACTGACAGGAATCCCCAGCGGTTCCAGTGCGAACAGTCCGACCAGCAGTATCAGCAGTGTCCAGCCGCCGACCACGAAGGTGGCGTGGTCGCGAATCGCTGCTTTGGGTTCCTGAAGCGCCTCAACCGGGTAGCGCTGTGGCACATCGCGCCGGAAGTACACAAACAGCACCAGCAACGTCGCCGCGACACTGACCAGACTCACCGGCACCATCACCGATGCGTATTCGGCAAAGCCCAAGCCGAAGTAGTCGGCGGAGACGATGTTGACCAGATTTGATACCACCAGCGGCAGGCTGGCCGTGTCGGCAATAAACCCGGCGGCCATGACGAATGCCAACGTCGCCGCCGGTGAAAAGCGCAGCGCCAGCAACATCGACATGACAATGGGTGTGAGGATCAGCGCCGCACCGTCGTTGGCGAACACCGCCGCCACCGCCGCGCCGAGCAACACGCAGAACGCGAACAATCGATAACCACTGCCCTTTGCCCATCGTGCAACGTGGAGTGCCGCCCATTCAAAGAAGCCGGCTTCATCCAGCAGCAGGCTGATGATGATCACCGCGATAAACGTGGCGGTGGCGTTCCAGACGATGGCCCACACTGTGGGAATGTCCTGCAGCGAAACGGCACCGACAGCCAGGGCGATCAGGGCACCGAACGTGGCGCTCCAACCGACGCCTAATCCTTTGGGTTGCCAGATGACGAGTACGAGGGTGAAGACGAAAACAGCGAAAGCCAGCAACATGTCAGAACTCTCTAAATCCGGATTCAGCAGCAGGCGGCTTCGCGCACCGGACGCCCGTCCATGTTCTGCAGGCGGGCGGCGTTGTCCTTGAGCCAATCGGCGTTGGCTTTGGACGTCACTTGCAGAATCTCGCGCACCCACGCCGGCAGCTCCGGATTGAGCCGGTAATAGACCCACTGGCCCTGACGGCGATCGAGCAGCAAGCCATTGCTGCGCAGTTGCGCGAGGTGGCGGCTGATTTTCGGTTGGCTGTCGTCGAGCGCACACATCAGCTCGCAGACGCAGAGTTCACCTTGATCGGAAATGAGCAGCATGGCGCGGACACGGGTTTCGTCAGCGAGGCTCTTGAAGACTTCGGTGGGAGTGATCATGGAATGGGCTCTGCACATATGGAAATTCGAATATACGGATATCCATATATTAATCAACCCCAAGAATTTCCTTTTTGCCAAAGCGCTGTAGAAGGCACAGTCTTCAATGCCGCACGCAACGTCATTCGTGCCAGCCCTGCAAACGGGACTACAGGTGCGTGTCCACCGGCGCGACGATCTCTACTTTGATCTTGTCCGGATCCTCACAGTAGAGGGCGTAGTGCTCCGGGCCGCCGGCGTGCGGATAGGCGCTCTCGTAGAGAAGACGAAAACCGGACGTTCGCAGCCAATCCGCCATTTCATCCACTTGCGCCTGTGAACCCGCCTGGAACGCCAGATGATTCAAGCCCACGCCCCGGCGGTTAAAGCCCTGTTGCAGATCGCTTGCCTGAACGAACACCAGGTAGGTGCCGTTGAGAATAAAGCTGCGCCCGGCGGGCCAGTTTTGATGCTGCGTATATCCCAGCATCAAGAGCAACGGCTGCCAAAAGCGCAGCGAGACTTCCAGCGATGAGACGTTGATTTCAACGTGATGAAGCCTGCCGGTTTTGGGTGTACTGCCCAGATCGCTATTGGTCATCGGCGGCATTTCCTTGGGTTGCGCCAAGGGTTTTCAACAGCGTATGACGACTCCACGGGCCGCAGTACTCAGGCACGTGCGCGATCAATCGGTAGCCGCAGCGGGTGTACCAACGGGCGACGTCGTCATCCAGCGTTTCGATCAAGGCATCCACGCACGCCCTTTCAACGGCCAGCGCCTCAAGCTTGTGCAACGCCTGAGTACCCAGCCCGGTTCCGCGCCATTGCGCGTCGATCCACAGGTAATTGACAAACAGGCGCCGGAATTCGGTTCTGCCGGTAGCGCCGCCGATCAGTGTTCCCTCCTCCATCAGCGCACAGGCGATGGCTTCAGCGTGCCCGCCGCGAGCCTCAGACAAGGCTCGGCCATGCCGTAAGACGCCGTCACTGATGGCCTTCAAGGTGTCCGCATTGATGTCGCGAACGCTAAGCCATTCCCTCATTGCTGCTCTCCATTGCCAAAGGCTTTGAAGCTATTCAAGCAAAAGCGGCGCCAACAGCAGCACAGCCAAAAGGATTAACGGATGCCGGCCTGCGATCTGCCCAGCAACAACCCCTGCTCCGCTTCACATAACCCCACCACATAATCCCAGACCACCCGCAGCCGCACCGACTTGTGCAACTCGCGCCGCGTACTGATCCAGTAACTACGCTCGATGCTTTCATCCGGCAGCAACGGCACCAGATCGGGATCCGACTCGGCCATGTAGCAAGGCAACACCGCAATGCCCAATCCCGACCGCGCCGCCTCCTGCTGCGCGATGACGCTGGTGCTGTGAAACACAACCCGAGGGCTGCGGCAGAAACTGTTGAGAAACATCAATTCCTGGCTGAACAGCAAATCGTCGACATAACCGATCCACGCATGCCGCCCAAGGTCCTCGCGGCTGTGCAGGGGCGGGGCTTTATCGAGATAGCGCTGGCTGGCGTACAGCGCCAAGCGATAGTCCGTGAGCTTGCGCGTGACCAGCATGTCCGCCGCCGGGCGCTCCAGGTGAATGCTGATTTCCGCCTCACGGTTGAGGATGCTGACAAAGCGCGGCACCGCGACCAGTTCCACTTCCAATCCCGGATAGCGCTCGAACAAGCCGATCATCCGGCTGGCGAGAAACTTGATGCCTAGCCCTTCGGTGACGCCAACACGAATCTTGCCCAACGGCGCAGTGGATTGGGTGATTTCCTCCTGCGCCAGCAACGCAACGTTTTCCATCGCTTCAGCATGTTTAAGCAGCGCCTCCCCCGCCGGGGTCATTTCGTAGCCTTGGGCGTGCTGGACGAACAGCGCGGTGCCGAGGCTTTTTTCGATGGCTTCGATATGGCGGGCGACGGTGGCGTGGGTGGTGTTGAGGCGGCGGGCGGCGGTGAGCAGGCGGCCGCTGCGTTGCAGCTCGAGAAAAAACCGCAGGTCGTTCCAGTCGAACATGGCGTGTCCTTGTCGGCTATGGTCAATGCACGCTGTTTGAAAACGCACAGCGGCTGCGCAAAAACTAACATTCTTTTAACGAAAGCTAACAACTAGAGTGTCCGACAATAAAAACAAAAAGCGAGGTCAGGGAATGCAGACTTCCCTCGATGAATACGACTACATCGTGGTCGGCGCCGGCCCTGCCGGGTGTTTGCTGGCCAATCGGCTGTCGGCAGATCCGCAGCAGCGTGTGCTGCTGCTTGAAGCCGGCGGGCGCGACAACTATGCGTGGATTCACATTCCTGTCGGTTACCTGTTCTGCATCGGTAACCCGCGCACCGACTGGTGCTTCAAGACCGAAGAACAACCGGGCCTCAACGGCCGCGCGCTGAGCTATCCGCGCGGTAAAGTGCTGGGCGGTTGTTCGTCCATCAACGGCATGATCTACATGCGCGGCCAGGCCAACGACTACGATGGCTGGGCGGCCGAGGGCAACCCGGGTTGGGCCTGGAACGACGTGCTGCCGCTGTTCAAACAGAGCGAAAACCACTTTGCCGGCGCGGCTGAATTTCACGGTGCCAAGGGTGAATGGCGGGTCGAGCAGCAGCGTCTGTCGTGGCCGATTCTGGATGCCTTTCGCAGTGCCGCCGAGCAAAGCGGTATCGCCAGCATCGATGACTTCAATCAGGGCGACAACGAGGGTTGCGGCTACTTTCAGGTCAATCAGAAATCCGGCGTGCGCTGGAACGCGGCGAAGGCCTTTCTCAAGCCTGTGCGTGATCGGACGAATCTGACGGTGCTGACCGGGGTTGAGGTTGACCGGGTGTTGCTGGAGGACGGTCGCGCAACAAAAGTCAGTGCGCGTCATGAAGGTCAGACCAAGCAATTCAAGGCGCGGAAGGAGATCGTCCTGTGCGCCGGTGCCGTTGGCTCGCCGAGCATTCTGCAACGCTCCGGGATTGGTCCTCGGCCGTTGCTCGAACGCTTGGGCATCGGCGTGATTCATGAGCTGCCGGGCGTCGGCGGCAATCTGCAGGATCACCTGCAACTGCGCCTGATCTACAAACTGGAAAACGCCCGAACCCTCAACCAGATCGCTGGCAGCGTGTGGGGCAAGATGGGCATGGGCCTGCGTTATCTGTATGACCGTAGCGGGCCGCTGTCGATGGCGCCGAGTCAGTTGGGCGCGTTCGCGCGGTCGGGGCCGGAGCAGACTTCGGCGAATCTGGAATATCACGTGCAGCCTCTGTCGCTCGAGCGTTTTGGCGAGCCGCTGCACAGCTTTCCCGCCTTCACCGCCTCAGTTTGCGATTTGCGTCCGCAGAGTCGGGGACGCATCGACATTCGTTCGGCAGATCCACAGGAAGCGCCGCTGATTCAACCCAACTACCTCAGTCATCCTGAAGATCTGCGCGTGGCAGCGGATGCGATTCGTCTGACCCGACGCATCGTCAGCGCCCCTGCCCTGCAAGCGTTCAAACCGGTGGAATACCTGCCCGGCGCCAGCCTGCAAAGTGAAGAAGAATTGCAGCAAGCAGCAGCGAAAATCGGCACGACGATTTTCCATCCGGTCGGTACCTGTCGCATGGGCAATGACGGCGATGCGGTGGTCGATGCGCAACTGCGCGTCCACGGCGTGCCCGGTTTGCGCATTGCCGATGCGTCGATCATGCCGCGCATCACCTCGGGCAACACCTGTTCGCCTACGCTGATGATTGCCGAGAAAGCGGCACAACTCATCCTCAATTCCAAAGCTGTAAACACCGTACCTGTAGGAGTGAGCCTGCTCGCGATGACGGAATAACATTCGACATCTGTGTTGGCTGATACACCGCCATCGCGAGCAGGCTCACTCCTACAGGGGATATGCGTTTGATTCATGGACATCGAGCACCAGTGGAACAACAAAAACAATCACTGTGAGGGATACCGATATGTCAGAACACGTTCAGCCGCTGGACGCCGTGCGCAGCGCGGAGACCAGCCCGGATACACGCAAAGTCATCTTCGCTTCATCACTCGGTACGGTGTTCGAGTGGTATGACTTCTTCCTCTATGGCGCCCTCGCGGCGGTGATCAGCAAGCAGTTTTTCGCCGGGGTCAACGACACCACGGCGTTCATCTTTGCGCTGATGGCCTTCGCCGCCGGCTTTATCGTGCGGCCATTCGGGGCGCTGGTGTTCGGTCGGTTGGGGGACATGATCGGGCGCAAATACACCTTTCTGGCGACGATCATTCTGATGGGCGTGGCGACCTTCTGCGTCGGCCTGCTGCCGACCTACGCCAGCATTGGCATCGCCGCACCGATCATTCTGGTGGTGCTGCGCATGCTTCAGGGCCTGGCCCTCGGCGGTGAATACGGCGGTGCTGCGACTTATGTGGCAGAACACGCGCCAATCGGCAAACGCGGTTTCCACACCAGCTGGATTCAGTCCACCGCCACTCTCGGCCTGTTGCTGTCGCTGCTGGTGGTGCTCGGTTGCCGCTACTTCACCGGCGATCAGTTTGAGGTGTGGGGCTGGCGTATTCCGTTCCTGCTGTCGATCGTGCTGCTGGGCATTTCCACCTGGATCCGCCTGAGCCTGCATGAGTCCCCGGCGTACCTGAAAATGAAAGAGGAAGGCAAAACCTCGAAAGCGCCGATCCGCGAATCCTTCGGCAAATGGGAAAACCTCAAAGTCGTGTTGATCGCCCTGTTCAGCATCAACGCCGGGCAAGCGGTGACCTTTTACGCCGCGCAGTTTTACGTGCTGTTCTTCCTGACCCAGTTCCTGAAAATGGATCCGGCGGTGGCCAACACCTTGCTGATCATCAGCGTGGTCATCGGAGCACCGTTCTTTATCTTCTTCGGCTGGCTGTCGGACAAGGTCGGCCGTAAACCAGTGCTGATGCTCGGCTTGCTGCTGGCCACGGCGCTGTACTTCCCGATCTTCAAATCCCTCGCGCACTACGCCAACCCGGCGATTGATCAGGCCAGCCGTCAGGCACCGATCACCGTACTGGCGGATCCGGCGACCTGCACCTTTCAGTTCGACCCGGTGGGCAAAGCCAAATTCGACAGCCCGTGCGACAAGGTCAAAACCTTCCTGGTCAAACAGGGCCTGCCCTACTCCAGCGCCGCCGCCCCGGCCGGCAGCGCCGTGCAAGTGAGCGTCGGCGACGTCAAACTCGATGGCTTCGACGAGGCCGCACTGCGCGGCGCGATCACCCTGGCCGGCTACCCGCAACAGGCCGATTTGCAGCAGATCAACAAGCCAATGATCGTTGCCCTGATCGTGGCGCTGATCATCATCTCGGCGATGTGCTACGGCCCGCTCGCGGCGCTGATGGTCGAACTGTTCCCGACGCGCATTCGCTATACCTCAATGTCGCTGCCGTACCACATCGGCAACGGCTGGTTTGGCGGGTTTCTGCCGACGGTGTCGTTTGCGCTGGTGGTGTACACCGGGGACATCTTTTATGGGCTGTGGTATCCAGTGCTGATTACCGGGGTGAGCCTGGTGGTGGGGATGATCTGTTTGCGTGAGACGAAGAATATAGATCTCGACAAGAACTGAAACTCAACCTGACAACTCAATAGGCGAGGGCTTTGACCCTCGCCGTTTTTTTTGCTCAGGCATCAGCCTTGATCACTTCGAACTTCACCTGATCCGGATAAAACGCCACGTAGTCCTTGATCGGACCAACCGAGATTTTCGGTTTCTCATAAGTCCACACCGCATTCGCCCCTTCATGCCCCGGCACTTGCAGACTGAAGTAATTGGCGTCGCCCTTGTACGGGCAATAACTGGTGTGATCGGTGCGGGCGAAATACTTTTCGTCGATGTCTTCGCGGGGGACGTAATAGACCGGCGGGTAGTTGGCTTCGTTGAGGATCAGTACGTGGGACGAGGCCGCGACCTGGATGCCGTGGAATTTCACTATCAGGCAGCCGGGAAGTTGTTCGAGGGCAATGACGGGACTAGGGCCGGAGCTTTTCATGGGGTTCTCCTGGATACGGCGAAGAGACCGGTTCAGGTATAGCTCATTGGTTCTGGTTGGGGTGGGTTTGCAGCCGAACGGCCCGGCTCTTTAACCCCAAAAGCCCCTCACCCCAGCCCTCTCCCCGAGGGAGAGGGAGCCTACGGGGGTGTCTTTCGTTCTACATCGACCTGATATTGCAGTGTCGATTATGGATTCGGCATCGCGCTATCAGGTCGATGTATTTCTGTAGCATCCCCCAATCAGTCCCCTCTCCCACTGGGAGAGGGTTAGGGTGAGGGCCGCTTTCAGGCATCACGCAACAATATCAGTCGCCACCGCTTGCCCCACCACACCCACAGCAAAGTCCACCGAACCCTGCCCCGTCAGATCAACCATCAGGCTGGTCTGATTGGTCTGCGCGAAGTAAGTCAGGATCGCATCGCCGGCATGCCCGGTGAAACCGCTGACAAAATTCAGCGACGCCGCGCCCGTGGCGAAACCGGCGATCCCCGACAGGTCGATCTTGTCCAGGCCGCTGGTGAAATCCATGATCCAGTCCGGCGCAGTCATAGTTGAATCGCTGGCAGCACCGAACACGAAAGTATCCGCACCTTCACCACCCCACAAGGTGTCGCCACCGCCACCACCGTAAATGATGTCATTACCGGCACCGCCGACCAGCTCGTTGGCAACGGCGTTGCCGATCAGCAGGTCATTGCCTGAGCCACTGATGGCATTTTCCACGGTCACGCCGTGAGCGATGGAGACGTTGCCCACCAAGCCACCAACATCGGAGAACGAACCTTCATTGAGGTTGATCTTCTGGTTCTGATTGAAGCCGGAGAAGTCCAGCGTATCGTTGCCGCCGCCGTCCCACACCGAAAACACCACTTTGGAAGATGTCGAAGTGGCACTGTAAAAATCGCGCTCGGCATTGGAATTGAAACCGTACGTGGTGTCATCGGCGCGGGTCGCGTAGTTGGCGCCGTAGAGTTTTTGCACCGCAACGATATCGTCCAGCAACGGCGCCGAGGCGTATGCGCCGCTGCCGTCCTTGCTGAAATTCTGATCGGTATTGGCTTCGTTCCAATAGCTCATCAGGCTGTAGCCACGGGTGTCTTCAGCGTACTTGGCATCGTTGTAAGTCGGGTTGCCGTTGCCGGCGTTGTACGCGCCCGGGTGCGACAGGCCGAGGGTGTGGCCGATTTCGTGGGTCAGGGTCTGACGCCCGTAGTTGTTGGTGTCCGGGGTTTTGTTGACCTGATACTGATCGTTGATCAAATACCACGACTGGCCGTCATAGCTGCCGCCGCTCGGCAGGTAAGCGAACGCAGCGCCACCGGTGCTGACATCATAGTTACCGAAGGTCATGTGGCCATCACCGCCCTTGCCTTCAGTGAAGGTGACGTTGGCGACGTCGGCCCAGGATTGCATGGCCAGCACGGCCTGAGCTTTTTGCTGGGCGCTGAACTCGCTGAAGTTGCCCAGTTTGACGTTGTAGTTCGCCGGTTTCTCGGTCAGGAAGCTGTAACTGAGGTCGATCTTGCCGTCAGCGTTCTTGTCGCCCCACGACAGGCCTTTGCGCAGGATTTCGTCAGCGGCCTGGTCAGCGGTAAATGAGGGTTTGCCATTGACCTGCCCGACACCACGGTCATACAGGTGGCTGAACGTATCGATTTCGTCGAAGGCGCTGGTGGTTTTGGATTTGGCTTGAGCCATGGTGGACTTCCTTGTTTTTGAGTAGTCAGTGTCGACAGACCACGGCGATCTTCTGGCGAGATCGTCCTGTCACTCGCGTGTTTGAATCGCTGAAAAACCTGACACAGGTGTAAACCGCAGGCTAATCAATTTCTCGATAGCCCGGGCTGCGTCCCTGTATTACCCGTCACCTGCTGCAATGCTTTTTATCTGTATATCCATACAGATAAAAGTTGCCGCTGACGCCAAGTCCGGCCATTCTGTGCACCTGTGCGGACCTTGATCGACGTGGGTGGTTATGCGGTTGTACCTCTGTGAAAAACCTTCTCAGGCCAAAGACATTGCGGCCGTGCTCGGCGCCAGGCGTCGGGGTGACGGCTGCTGGCTGGGAACAGACGTCACGGTGACATGGTGCATCGGCCACTTGCTCGAAACCGCCCCGCCGGACGCCTACGACCCCCGCTACAAGCGCTGGGTCCTGGCCGATCTGCCGATCATCCCGGACAAGTGGAAAATGACCGTCAAACCGCGCACCGCCAGCCAGTACAAAGCGGTCAAACGCCTGCTCGGTGAAGCCAGCGAGCTGATCATCGCCACCGACGCCGACCGTGAGGGCGAGATGATCGCCCGGGAACTGGTCGAGCACTGTCGCTATCGCGGGCCGATCCGGCGTTTGTGGCTGTCGGCGCTGGACGAAGCTTCGATCCGCAAAGCCCAGGCGGCATTGAAGCCGGGGGCCG
The DNA here is from genome assembly GCF_054790525.1 of Pseudomonas sp. Mb7. Lineage (NCBI taxonomy): Bacteria > Pseudomonadati > Pseudomonadota > Gammaproteobacteria > Pseudomonadales > Pseudomonadaceae > Pseudomonas > Pseudomonas sp. Mb7. The sequence continues at coordinate 1,824,529 of NZ_CP186501.1, read as the reverse complement.
AAACCTTCAGCCTGTATCACTCGGCGCTGGGCCGCTCGCGGGCGGACTGGCTGATCGGCATGAACATGAGCCGGCTATTCACGCTGCTGGGTCGGCAATCGGGTTATCAGGGCGTGTTGCCGGTGGGCCGGGTGCAGACGCCGACCTTGCGCCTGGTGGTGGATCGTGACCGCAGCATCGCCGATTTCGTGCCAGTGCCGTTCTGGGCGATTGATGTCGATCTGCTGCACAACGGCATACCGTTTACTGCGCAGTGGCGTGCGCCGTCGGATACCTGTGACGATCAGGATCGCTGCCTGAATCAGGCGTTGGCCCAGCAAGCGGCGGCTGCGATCAGCAGCGCTGCCAGTGCCCGGGTGGTCAAGCTGAAAACCGAGCGCCTGCGCGAGGTGGCGCCCCTGCCCTTCGATCTCGGCACTTTGCAGGAAGTCTGCTCGAAGAAACTCGGCCTCGGCGCGCAGGAAACCCTCGACATTGCCCAGGCGCTCTACGAAACCTACAAGGTCATCACTTACCCGCGCAGTGATTGCGGTTACCTGCCCTTGAGCCAACACAGCGAGGCACCGGGGATTCTCGCCGCGCTGCGTCAGGCCGATCCGGGCCTTGAGGCGCTCAACGGGTTTCTGGAGCCGCAACGCAAATCCCGCGCGTGGAACGACGCCAAGGTCAGCGCGCACCACGGCATCATTCCCACCGCTGCAGCGAAGAATCTAGAGCGCCTGACCGGCAAACACCGCGCGGTCTACACACTGATACGTGCGCGCTATCTGGCGCAGTTCCTGCCCAATCACGAATACGATCGCACCCAGGCCGATTTCGATTGCGCTGGTGAAGCGTTGCGTGCGGTCGGCAAGCAGATCATCGAACCGGGCTGGAAACGCGCACTGCCCGAGGCGCTGGCAGCGGCCAAGGGCCGCGAGGCACCGGTACCGCAAACCTTGCCGGCACTTACGCAAGGCGTTGAGTGCGCGGTGGCTGACGTCAAGTTCAAGGATCTGTGGACGCAACCGCCCAAACCCTACACCGAAGGCGATCTGATCAAGGCGATGAAAAACGTCGCCAAACTGGTGGAAGATCCGCTGCTCAAACAGAAGCTCAAGGACACCACCGGGATCGGCACAGAAGCGACCCGCGCCTCGATCATTCAGGGCTTGCTTGACCGTGGCTATCTGGTGAAAAACGGCAAGGCCCTCGCCGCTACCCCGGCGGCGTTCAGCCTGATCGACGCGGTGCCCCGCGCAATTGCCGACCCCGGCACCACGGCCATCTGGGAGCAGGCGCTGGACATGGTGCAAAGTGGCGAAATGAGTCTGGAAGAGTTCGTCACCAAACAGGCAGCGTGGATGAGCAAACAGGTGACGCGCTGTTCCAGTCTCAGCCTGACCATCAGCGGCCCGCCACCAGCCGGTAAAGCGGCGGCCCCGTGGAAGAAAAAACGCAAATCGACCCGCAGCAAAACCACGGGTACGACAAAACGCACAGCGAAACCGTCAGGCAAATAAAACCCGCTAGTGTTTCTGCAAGGCTCAGCACTTTCAGGAACCCTGCGCATGGCCAATATCGAACTGCACCCCGCTCAGCGCGATGAGCTGGATATCATCGAAAACCTCATGCAGTTCTACATGTACGACTTCAGCGAATGGCTGCCGCTGAAGCTCGCCAAGCATGGCTTTTTCTCGATCCAGCCGAAAATCGGCTATTGGCGTCACCCGACCACCCAACCGTTCCTGATTCGCGTCAATGGCGAACTCGCCGGTTTCGTGACCGTCGATAACGAAATCCACATCGCCGGGGCCGAACACAACATCGGCTACTTCTTCATCGCCCGACGCTTTCGTGGCCAAGGCGTCGCGCAGTTTGTCGTCTCTGCCCTCTTGAGCCGCATCCCCGGTCAATGGCAGATTTTCCATATCGACGCCAACCTGCCGGCACAGCGCTTCTGGGCCAGGCTGATTCCTTTATTGAGCGACGGCCACTTCACCCTGCAGCAGCGTGAAGTGGACGGCTATCCGTGCACCTTCTACGTGCTGCGAACGCCTTTTTCCGTTGCCTGAACGGATTCTTTCTCATTCCAAAACAGCTTTGTCCGACAATATGTAGTGAGCAAAAATAATCACTACAAAACCGTTGACGGCGTCGTTTTGCTTTTGCATGATGAAGACGTTCCCCGATCGGGAACATCGGTAACACGCTTGAGCAAACTCGTCTGACCGCCGAGTTGTTTTTTCCGGATACACGCTGCCCACAAGGCAGATTGAAGAAGCTGACCTGGCCTGAACGTCCAGTACAAGGACGAGAAGCGCTGGCGAAAATTCTCAAGACGCTTGTGGTCGACACGGTAAATGTCGTCAAGGAGCCTCCCGGTTTTCGCTGCTTCTCCTCGTTGTGACGCTATTGCGTAGCAGTTATTCAACACGACTACATGCAACAGATGCACGACCCCGTACTTCACACGGGCGAGCGCTGACGTCCTGGTTTCGGTGCCAGGGATCAACTAACCGATGGGCTACCTGTATTAGCGAATCAACTTTGAAAGATCACCAGACTGGTCAAGGGGCAATATCATGAATCTGAACAATCAACCTACTATCGAAGAACTGGCTCGTATGTTCGCTGCGCAGAAAGACAGCCATGACAGCCATATTCTCTGGATCAGCAAGTCGGGTCAGGTGCATATCGACTGCCTGGCGACCCATGCTGACGAAGACGAGTTCGACCGCAATCATCAGAACCTGCTGGCCCGCTTGAAGATGTACCGCCGCGGCCACGGTTATGTTGGCAAGAAAGCCGCGGCCGACAAGGACTTCATCGGGAATGTTCTGCAAACGCTGAAACAGGCGTGGGATTCGATGCAGAATAAGAATGAAGTTCGGGTGATTGATCGGTTCTGCTGAGCTAGTAATTAAATAATTGAAAGGCCTGCTTCCTTAAAGGAAGCAGGCCTTTTTTTGTTCGCTTGCATTGATTTGGCGTGACTGGAATTGTAGCCCCTCACCCCAGCCCTCTCCCGAGGGAGAGGGAGCCGATCGAGTGATCTCAAGTCATCCGTCAACCCGGAACACCGAGTTGATTATGGATTCAGCAAAACACTTTCAGGTCGGCGTATTACTCCAACATCTCTCGGTCAGTCCCCTCTCCCCTTGGGAGAGGGTTAGGGTGAGGGCATCCCCCAGCCCAACACCATTTCAGCAAACGCCACCGCCGCCGCACTGTGATAATTATTGCGCCGCCGCAACAACGCCGCTCCACGCTGCGGCGCCTCGCTCTCCACGCGCAACCGGCGCAATGCCCGATCCTCCGTCGCAATCGCCTGCGGCAGCATCGTCGCCAGCGGTGAGTGCCGCACCACTTCCAGCAACGTACTCACCGAATTCACCTCAATCCGCACCTGCGGCGTAATTGCGTGCTGACGGAAATATTCATCCACCGATAACCGCGTGATGAAATCCGGCGCCAACAAGGCGAAATCCAGTGAAGCAATATCATCCGGCGTCAGTAACGAGTGGCTGTCATACAGCGGATGCTCACGCCCGACCATGATCCCCAACGTTTCGGTAAACGCCGGAATGCATTCGATATCAGCATTGCGCACCGGCGTAAACGCAATCGCAATATCCAGCGAATCATCCGCTAACCCCGCCTCGATGTCGTCCATCGACAGCTCGAAAATCTGCAAATGAATTCCCGGATAGCGCGCGGCAAAGTCGCGCACCAACGGCCCGACCAGGTACGCCATGAACGTCGGTGTCATCGCCAGACGCAACGTCCCGCGAGACAAATCCTTCACGTCATGCAACGCGCGCTTGCCCGCCTCCAGCTCCACCAGCACCCGTCGCGCGCATTCGATGTAGGCCTCGCCAGCATCGGTGGGTTTGACCGTCCGCGAGGTGCGATCAAACAGATTGACCCCCAGTGTCTCTTCCAGTTGGCGAATCTGCTGCGACAGGGTCGGCTGTGAAACATGCAATGCCTCGGCGGCACGGGTAAAGCCGCCGTGATCGGCAACGGCCAGCAGGTAACGCAAATGTCGCAGCAGCATGGGAACACCATCTATAGGCAGGACTTATGCCAAGCATTGTATATCGGTCTTGGACGCTATGGATGAATCGGCAGAAGATCAATCCCACACAGCAAGCCAACCCCTGAAAGGAGTGACACCATGCAACAGTCCCACGCCTACAACGACACCAGCCTGGCCCTGACCACCCGCATTCTCGACGCCAAGGCACGCAAAGATCTGTCGTGGCAGGATCTCGCCGACGACACCGGCCTGAGCCTGGCGTACGTCACCGCTGCCCTGCTCGGTCAGCACCCGCTGCCGGAAAACGCCGCCCAAGTGGTCGGTGACAAGCTGGAACTGAGCGCTGAAGACGTCGCGGCGATGCAGATCATCCCGCTGCGTGGCAGCCTCAGCGGCGTGCCGACCGACCCGACCATCTACCGCTTCCACGAGATGATCCAGATCTACGGCACCACCCTCAAGGCCCTGGTTCACGAACAGTTCGGCGACGGCATCATCAGCGCGATCAACTTCAAGCTCGACATCAAGAAAGTTGAAGACCCGGAAGGCGGCTCCCGCGCTGTGGTCACCCTCGACGGCAAGTTCCTGCCCCTGCGTCCGTTCTGATCCGCACCGGCCCGCACCCTGCGTGCGGGCCAACCCACCCCAAATGGTTACCCGTCACCACTGCGTCTGGAGGCTGCCCCATGCAAAAAATTCTACTGATCCTGGCCCTGCTCGGCGGCTTTTCCGTCCAGGCATTTGCCGCTGACGAGGCCGTTGCCTACCGCTACGGCATGCAGCTGGATATCGCCCAAGTGCTGAGCATTACCCCGGTTGCCGATGTGTGTGGCGTGGTGCCGGTGGAGATGACGTATCTGGACAGCCACGGTGGCAAACACGTTCTTCAATACAGCGAATTCGGCAGCGGTTGCTCGAACTAAGAGGACAACACCATGAAAAACCTGATTGATGGCTTCCTGAAATTCCAGAACGAAGCGTTTCCGCAACGCACCGAACTGTTCAAACACCTGGCGACCACGCAACAGCCCGGCACGTTGTTCATCACCTGTTCCGACAGCCGTGTAGTGCCAGAATTATTGACTCAACAAGAACCCGGCGAGCTGTTCGTGATCCGTAATGCCGGCAATATCGTGCCGTCCTACAGCCCGCATCCGGGCGGGGTTTCGGCGACGGTGGAATATGCGGTGGCGGTGCTCGGCGTGACCGACATTGTGATCTGCGGCCATTCGGACTGCGGCGCGATGACCGCGATTGCCCAGTGCAAATGCATGGATCACCTGCCCGCCGTCAGTGGCTGGCTGCAGCATGCCGAGTCGGCAAAAGTGGTGAATGAAGCGCGGCCGCATGCCAATGACGCGGCGAAATTGAGTTCGATGGTGCGCGAAAACGTGATCGCGCAACTGGCGAACATTCAGACCCACCCGAGCGTACGTCTGGCTCAGGAGAAAGGCCTGCTGAATCTGCATGGCTGGGTGTATGACATCGAGACCGGCTCGATCGATGCGCTGTCCGCCGACCGCCGCACGTTTGTGCCGCTGGCTGAACAGCCGGCGACTTGCGCGATCCACGCACAAACCACCCACGCCGCCTGAGCATCTGTTCGTGCCCACGCTCTGCGTGGGAATGCCTCAGGGGACGCTCTGCGTCCAGTGACGCGGAGCGTCACGGGCTGCGTTCCCACGCTGGAGCGTGGGAACGATCATTGTCCGCCAGATCAGCGTTTTACCGTGAGGTCTACTTGGGTCATGCGGCTACGAACAGTGAACACGCCATCCCCCGAAAGAATCGCACTGCGCGCAAACAAGCGCCCACTCTCCCAGTTCGAAAGCCCCAACTCTGGTTTGTTGAGCGCGTACTGCCCATCGACCCAACGAGTAATGCCGTTGCCCACGAACGGCGCGTTGACCGCGTTGTAAAAGCGCTCCTGAACCTGCGCATCCTCGCTGATCAACGACACGGTAAATTGCGGACTGTAGCGGTTGAACAGCGCAATCGCATGATCCAGATCGTCAACGATCATCAGGCTGACTTCCGGGGTTTCTTCCCACTCCCACTCGCGGCCCAACTCGGACTCTGCCAAGGGTTCGGCCAGTGCTTCGGTCTGATAGCCCTCGGCGCGATAGACCTCGACCGTCGCGTTCTGCCACTCGCTCGGCAAGCAACTTTCGCTGCCTTCGACGATGTGCAGTTTGCAACCCTGACCACGCGCGGTGCCGGCCTGTTGCAATGCCTCAAGAAACAACGGCACCAGTTCCGCCGCGCGATCACGCTGGATCAGGCAGACGTTCAACGTATTGCAGACTTTGCGATCCAGCGAGTTGCGCACCACGGCGGCGAAACGTTGGGCATCCGCATCACGATCAGCGATCAACCACGCACCTCCCGTGCCGTGCAGGCTGACGGCGGTGCCGGCCTGCTGGGCAATGCTGCCCAGTTGACTGACCGCACGACCCGAACCACGCGCGACGGCCAGCGACAAACGCCGGTCAGCGAACATCGCCCAACCGGCGGCATGATTGACACTTTCCACCAACGACACCGCACCAGCCGGCAGACCGGCATCGGACAGTGCCGGGTTCAACGCATGAGTGACGATGGCCTGCGCGGTGCCCAACGCATCGCTGCCAATGCGCAAAACGGCGGTGTTGCCAGTGCGCAAGACACCGGCTGCGTCGGCGAACACGTTCGGCCGGCCTTCAAAGACAAACGCGACGATGCCCAACGGCGAAACCACTTGCTCGACCTTCCAGCCATCATGCTCAACGCTGCTGATGACTTTGCCGCGCGTGGCTGCGGCATCCCGCCAGGCGCGCAGACCGGCGATCATGTCGCCACGCATGCGCTCATCGGCGAGCAATCGGGTGGTGGAACGACCGCGCGCCTTGGCCCGTTCGATGTCCGCGCGGTTGGCGGTTTCGATGTGTGCCCAGCACGCAGGGGTTTCCAGACGTTGCGCAAACAGGTCGAAAAACTGGCTGATGGCCTCATCGGACACCGCCGACAACGCAGTGAATGCCGCTGCCGCACGCTCGATCGCCACGGACGCCGCTTGCTGATCCGCCACGGGAATCAACAGCAACTCGCCACTGACCTGCTCCACCAGCAGATGGTCTCCGGGCTGAAAGCGCGCGGCCAGTTCGGGGCTGACCACGGTGACGCGGTTACCAGCGAAAGGGATCGGCGTGCCAGCGACTAGACGTTCGAGCGCGAGAGACATGAAGCGGATTCACCATGCAGGGAGCGGCCGGAAAATGTAGCGGATTACTCGATGAAATACACCTCTTCAAACACTTAAGAAACCTGTGGGAGCTGGCTTGCCAGCGATAGCGGTGGTTCAGTCAATTTATAGTGACTGACAGACCCTCATCGCTGGCAAGCCAGCTCCCACAGGGTTTTGTGGTGTCTGTGTGATCAGGTCAGAAGACTGACCAGCCAATCCGCGCGCTAAGCATCTCCAGCGCCGCCATGCCCGCCAACGAATTCCCCGCCGCATTCAATTCTGGCGACCACACGCACACCGTGAACTGCCCCGGCACCACCGCGACAATCCCGCCGCCGACACCGCTCTTGCCCGGCAAGCCAACGCGATAAGCGAAGTTGCCCGCTTCGTCATACAAGCCGCTGGTAGCCATGATCGAGTTGACCTGTTGGGTTTGCCGACGCGTGAGAATCTGTTCGCCGCTGTGTTTGCAGAAACCGTCGTTGGCCAGAAAGCAGAAAGCCCGGGCCAGATCAATGCAGTTCATGCGCAACGCGCAGTGGCTGAAATAGCTGCGCAACACCGCTTCGACGTCGTTGTGGAAGTTGCCGAACGACTGCATCAGATACGCCATCGCTGCATTGCGCGCACGGTGTTGATATTCGGAGTCGGCGACTTTGCCGTCGATCATGATCTGCGGATTGCCTGACAGTCGGCGGACGAAATCGCGCATCGACAGGGTTGGTGCAGCAAAGCGCGACTGGTTGATGTCGCAGATCACCAGCGCGCCGGCATTGATGAACGGGTTGCGTGGCCGACCGCGCTCGAATTCCAGCTGCACCAGCGAGTTGAACGGTTGCCCGGACGGCTCGTGACCGAGGCGTTCCCAGATCGCTTCGCCGGAATGATCGATCGCCTGCACCAGGCTGAACACCTTGGAAATGCTCTGCACCGAGAACGGCGTCTCGGCGTCACCGGCGCAATACATCTCGCCGTCGTTGCCGTACACGGCGATGCCCAGCTGATTGGCCGGCACGGTGCCGAGGGCAGGAATGTAGTCAGCCACCTTGCCCTGCCCGATCAACGGGCGGACAGCGTCAAGAATCTCGTTCAACAGCGCTTGCATGCCGGGTTCCGAAGTCTCGCCCCATGGGATTGCGGGGACACTGGGGCTAGACGCTGCGCCCGCCCGTCGAATCACACCGGCCGCCATCGCACTGAATGTTCTAGGCTCAACCGCACATTCAAAAACGGGAGAGCAACCATGCAACTCGAAGGCTCCTGCCATTGTGGCGAGGTCACGTTCAGTCTCACCAGCGCCCATCCCTACCCTTATCAACGCTGCTATTGCTCGATCTGTCGCAAGACTCAGGGCGGCGGCGGTTATGCGATCAACCTTGGCGGCGACGCGACCAGCCTCAAGGTGCGCGGGCGCAAACACATCAGCATTTACCACGCGAAGATGAAAGACGAAGGCGACCAGCGCGCCCATCGCAGCAGCGCCGAACGACATTTCTGTTCACTGTGCGGCAGCGGCTTGTGGCTGTTCAGCCCGGAATGGCCGGAACTGATCCACCCGTTTGCCTCGGCCATCGACACGCCGTTGCCGGTGCCGCCGGAACATACGCATCTGATGCTCGGTTCGAAAGCAACCTGGGTGGAAGCCGAGGTGAAACCCAAGGACCAGCAATTTGACGAATATCCCGAAGAATCGATTGCCCAGTGGCATGAGCGCCTCGGCTTGACCCGCTGAACAGTGCCCCTATAGGAGTGAGTCTGCTCGCGATAGCGGTGGATAGGCACACCCATGCTGACTGACCCGACGCTTTCGCGAGCAGGCTCGCTCCCACAGGAGAACGCATTCCATTTGTGGGAGCGAGCCTGCTCGCGAAGGGGGCGGCACAGGGCAGCGCATTTAATCCAGATGCGCCCAGGTCATCCGGAACGACGCCCCACCCCAAGGCGAATCGCCCACCTCAACCTGCCCGCCATGGGACTGCGAGACCCGTCGCACCAACGCCAGGCCCAAACCAAACCCGCCGGTGCGGCGATCGCGACTGGCATCCAGCCGCGAAAACGGTTCAAAGATTTTCTCGCGCCCGTCCACCGGCACCCCCGGCCCATCGTCGTTAACCCGCACCTGGTAATAATCGCCCGTGCGTTCCAGCGTCACTTCCACCCGCTGTTCGGCATAACGAATCGCGTTGCGCAGCAGATTGATCACCGCCCGCGCCATGAATCGCGGTTCGATGCGCACTGTGTCGATCCGGCAATCCGCGATCAGCAACTGCACCCCCGCCGCTTCGGCCTCCAGCGCCACGCTGCCAACCACGCTATCAAGCCAATTGGCAGCCTGGATGTTTTCGCGCTTGATCACCGTCGCGCCGCGCTCAAGGCTGGCGTAGGTCAGCAGCTCGGACACCATCTCCTCCAGTTCACCAAGGTCGGCGTACATGTCGGCAATCAGCTCGCGGTTCTGGCTGGCGTCCGGCTGTTGCTTAAGCTGGTCGAGTTCAAACGACAGCCGCGCAATCGGCGTGCGCAGTTCGTGAGACACGGCATTGGTCAGCTCACGCTGATTGGCGATCAGCCCTTCGATGCGCGCCGCCATCAGATTGAAGTGTTCGGCCAGATCGCGAATGTTCGAGCGTTTCGACAATTGAATGCGCACCGACAGGTCGTTATCGCCGAAACGCTCGGCGGCCAGGCGCAGTTTTTCCAGATCGCGCCAGTGCGGGCGCACCCAGAAAAACAGGACGATGCCGATCAACACGGCAATCATCAGGTAGGCACTGGCGATGTAGAACGGCATCAGGCTCGGCTCGGCCGGCAAGCGAATGCTGAGCAACTGCGGCCCCTCGTCAATCGCAGAAATGTACTGGTTGTACTTGTCGCGGATCACCAGCAGCCCTTTGGCCAGCTCGGCTTTTTCCTCGTTGCTCAGGGCCAGTTCAGAGGCGTCGACCAGCGTCAGCCCCAAACCGTAATGCGGGCGGATCGTTTCCAGCTGTTGCTCCCGGGCCGGTCTGTCGAGGTCGCGCAGCTGCTGGCCCAACGTCCAGGCCTGGCCGCGCACGGCCTCACGGTTGTAGTCCTGCATCTGATAATCGAGCAAGGCATCAAAAGTACGCTCGACCGTTTGCAGCGCCAGCACCAGACCTATCGTCATGACCAGAAACAGCCCGAGAAATAACCGCAGCATCTACAGCTCCCACGCGAACGGATTGAACAGATACCCCTTGCCCCACACGGTTTTGATGCACATCGGCTCGCGGGGATTGTCTTTGAGCTTGTTGCGCAATTTGCTGATGTACACGTCGACGCTGCGATTGAGCCCGTCGAAGGCAATCCCGCGCATGCGATTGAGAATGTCATCCCGCGACAGCACCTTGCCCGCCGCGCTGGCCAGCAACCACAGCAGCTCGAATTCCATGGTGGTCATTTCAATGACCTCGCCCGCCAGCCGCACTTCACGGCAACTGCGGTCGACGCTCAACTGGCCGAACTCCAGAAAACTGACGACATTGCTATCCGGCACCTGCCGCCGCTGCAGCGCTCGCAGCCGGGCCAGCAATACCGGTGGCTTGATCGGTTTGATCACGTAGTCATCGGCGCCGGACTCCAGACCGAGGATATGGTCGAGGTCATCTTCCTTGGCCGTCAGAATCACGATCGGCGTGTCCGACACACTGCGAATCTCCCGGCACACGTGCAAACCGCTCTGCCCCGGCAACATCAGGTCGAGCACCACGACTTTCGGTTTGAACTCGAGAAAGGCAGCCACGGCCAGATCACCGCGATGCACCGTGCGCACCTCGTAGCCGTGTTGTTCGAGAAAGTGGGCGATCAGCGCGGCGAGGCGCTCATCGTCTTCCACCAGCAGGAGTTTGCCAAAACCCAGGTTTTCCATAACGACCGTCTGCCGCCCATGTGTGAAGTGGTCGGCATTATGGCGGCAATCGCAGGCGGAGGTCCGTTATCGGTAATGTTTCATACTCTTAAGAGTTTTTAACATTCAAACGCAAAAGATCGCAGCCTTCGGCAGCTCCTACAGGGAAACGCATTCCAAATGTAGGAGCTGCCGAAGGCTGCGATATTTTGACGTTGTTTTTTCGAACAGGGTTATGCCGCGACAGGCACACCGCTGTGGAAGCGGAATTCTTCATCCGGCGACTCGATCAGTTCCTGCTCGGCGGCGCGGACTTTCTCGATGACCTGAGCAATATCCTTCGCATCGCCGTATTGATAGGCCAGTTTCAGATAACCCTGAAAATGCCGCGCCTCGCTTTTCAGCAGGCCAAAGTAGAACTTGCCGAGTTCTTCGTCCAGATGCGGCACCAGTGCTTCGAAACGCTCGCAACTGCGTGCTTCGATAAACGCGCCGACCACCAGCGTATCCACCAGTTTCACCGGCTCGTGGCTGCGCACTACCTTGCGCAAGCCCGAAGCGTAACGACCGGCGTGGAGCTGGCGCAGTTCGATCTTGCGCCGCTTCATGATGCGCATGACCTGCTCGTGGTGCACCAGTTCTTCCCGGGCCAGACGCGACATCATGTTGATCAGGTCGACGTGGGAATGGTACTTGGCAATCAGGCTCAGGGCGGTGCTGGCAGCCTTGAACTCACAGTTCTTGTGGTCGATCAGCAGGGTTTCCTGATCGGCCAGTGCAGCCTGAACCCAGGCGTCGGGGGTGCGGCAGCCAAGGAATTCGTGGATTTCGGGAAGGATCATGGGGCTCACGGTAAGAGGTGTTCGAGCGAAGGGCGCCGATTATACCGGCCTGTCCGCAGACCACCAGCGGCTGGCGTTGATATGCATCAAGTCGCGCACGATCGGACAGCAACTATAGTTGTGCAACGCCGTGCCTTTTCTTTGCTGGAGACTCCGCTCATGCAAGCCATTCGCAGCATTCTGGTGGTCATCGAACCCGAACATTCGGAAAGCCTGGCGCTCAAGCGCGCCAAATTGATCGCCGGCGTAACCCAGGCCCATCTGCACCTGCTGGTGTGCGACAAGAAGCACGACCACGCCGGCATGCTCGGTGTGCTCAAAGCCGCACTAGTGGCCGACGGCTACAGCGTGACCACCGAACAGGCGTGGAACGAGAGCCTGCATGAAACCATCATCGAGGTGCAGCAGGCCGAGGGCTGCGGTTTGGTGATCAAGCAGCATTTCCCCGACAGCTCACTGAAAAAAGCCCTGCTGACCCCGGCGGACTGGAAGCTCCTGCGCCACTGCCCTACCCCGGTGCTGCTGGTGAAAACCGCCGGTTCGTGGAAGGACAAGGTGATTCTGGCAGCCGTGGACGTGGGCAATGCCGATGGTGAACATCGGCATTTGCACACGACGATCATTGATCATGGCTACGACATCGCCAGCCTGGCCAAGGCGCATCTGCATGTGATCGCTGCGCATCCATCACCGATGCTGTCGGCTGCAGACCCGACGCTGCAACTGAGCGAAACCATCGAGGCGCGTTATCGCGAGCAATGTCGAGCGTTTCAGGCGGAATTCGATGTCGATGATGAGCATCTGCACATCGAGGAAGGCCCGGCGGACGTTTTGATTCCGTTCATGGCGCACAAGCTGCAAGCGGCGGTGACCGTGATTGGCACGGTGGCGCGCACCGGGTTATCAGGGGCGCTGATCGGCAATACCGCGGAAGTGGTGCTGGATGCGCTGGAAAGTGATGTGTTGGTGCTCAAACCGCAGGAGGTTGAGGATCATCTGGTGGAGTTGGCGGTGAAACATTAAAGATCAAAAGATCGCAGCCTTCGGCAGCTCCTACAGGTAGAACGCATTCCCATGTAGGAGCTGCGGCACGCTGCGATCTTTTGACCTTCAGGCGCCAAAGGCGTCTTTGAGAAATCCGGGGGCGATGTAACGCTGATAGTGCGCTTCCGACAGCAGGAAGAATTCCCGATCAATGGCATCGCGCAATTCCGGCAGGTTCCAGTCGCGAAACTCCGGCAGCAACACCATCCCGTACGCTTCCAGATTAATGATCACCCGCGCCCCACGGGCAATCAGCTGATACGCCCAGCAATATTCCGACTGATGCGGCACGAAGCGGATCTTGCGCTGCTCGAGTTGCTCGCGCAGGCGCGCCGAATCGAAAATCTCGACCTTGGCCGCCATCACTTGTGACAGCAATTGCTCCAGACGCAACCATACCGCACGTTTTTCTTCCTCGTTGTAGCCATTCCAGTGGATCACTTCGTGGTGGAAACGCTTACAGCCACGGCACACCAGATCACCGTAAACAGTGGAGCAGAGGCCGACGCAGGGGGTCTTGATGGTCTGATTGGGCATAAGATAGGTAAAACACTGAAACGCGGAACAGGTCGGCATGTTAGCCCTTTGTCGGGCATTGATCACCCCTCAAACTTCAGGGTCACAGCCACGCGCGGCGTTTGCCCTGGCCACGCGCATTGCCACGAAAGTCCAATAGAGCCCGACTTACCTTTAAATTTTTTTTGCCGTAGAATCAGCCAGCCTTTTAAGGCGCCAATGTCCGTTAGAAGCTGTTTTCAAAGCGTCACGAGCACAGTCGTTCCTTCAGAGCGGTGTTGGCGAGGGATTTTTCCAGCGGGGAAAAATCCAGCGCCAACCCTCATCAGCTCCCCGTTCTGCAGGCGTAAAACTTTGAAAGCAGCTTCTGTAAGGAATTGCCGGTAATTCTGGCCGAACGACCCACAACGTCGTGAGGAGCATGAGTACGGCAGTTTCGGGATGAGCGTCCCGGACACCCATTTGGGACCACTGATGAGGGTAATAACTGTGCTTGAAGCCTACCGCAAACATATCGAAGAGCGTGCAGCCCTGGGTATCGTTCCCCAGCCGCTTAACGCCGAACAAACAGCAGGCCTGGTCGAGCTGCTGAAAAACCCTCCGGCTGGCGAAGAAGAATTTCTCGTTGACCTGATCACCAATCGCATTCCACCAGGCGTGGACGAAGCGGCCTATGTCAAAGCCGGCTTCCTGTCTGCACTGGCCAAGGGCGAAGTTTCCTCCCCTCTGCTGGACAAAAAGCGCGCTGTAGAACTGCTCGGCACCATGCAGGGCGGCTACAACATCGTCACTCTGGTTGACCTGCTGGACGACGCCGAGCTGGCGCCGGTCGCTGCCGCGCAACTCAAGCACACCCTGCTGATGTTCGATGCGTTCCACGACGTCGCGGAAAAAGCCAAGAACGGTAACGCTCACGCTAAAGCCGTGCTGCAATCCTGGGCTGACGGCGAGTGGTTCAAAAACCGTCCGACCCTGGCTGACAAGATCAGCCTGCGCGTGTTCAAGGTAACCGGCGAAACCAACACCGACGACCTCTCCCCTGCTCCTGATGCCTGGTCGCGTCCAGACATCCCGCTGCACGCCCTGGCCATGCTGAAAATGGCCCGCGACGGCATCGTTCCTGATCAGCAGGGCGCCATCGGCCCGATGAAGCAGATCGAAGAAATGCGCGGTCAAGGCTTCCCGATCGCCTACGTCGGTGACGTGGTCGGTACCGGTTCGTCGCGTAAATCGGCCACCAACTCGGTGCTGTGGTTCTTCGGCGACGACGTTCCTTACGTGCCGAACAAGCGTGCTGGCGGTTTCTGCTTCGGCAGCAAAATCGCTCCGATCTTCTACAACACCATGGAAGATGCCGGCGCACTGCCAATCGAGTTCGACGTTTCCAACATGAACATGGGCGACGTGATCGACCTGTACCCGCATGCTGGCAAAGTCTGCAAACACGGCACCGACGAAGTCCTGACCACCTTCGAAATGAAGACTCCGGTGCTGTTGGACGAAGTCCGTGCTGGCGGCCGTATCCCGCTGATCATCGGCCGTGGCCTGACCGAGAAGGCTCGCGCCGAACTGGGTCTGCCACCGTTCGACCTGTTCAAGAAGCCAGAAGCACCAGCTGAAAGCACCAAGGGTTTCACCCTGGCGCAGAAAATGGTCGGCAAGGCTTGCGGTCTGGCAGAAGGCCAAGGCGTTCGTCCTGGCACCTACTGCGAACCGAAGATGACCACCGTGGGTTCTCAGGACACCACCGGTCCAATGACCCGTGACGAACTGAAAGACCTGGCGTGCCTGGGCTTCTCGGCTGACCTGGTGATGCAGTCCTTCTGCCACACCGCGGCGTATCCAAAGCCGATCGACGTGACCACCCACCACACCCTGCCTGACTTCATCATGACCCGCGGCGGCGTTTCCCTGCGTCCGGGCGACGGCATCATCCACTCGTGGCTGAACCGCATGCTGCTGCCAGACACCGTGGGTACCGGTGGTGACTCCCACACCCGTTTCCCGATGGGCATCTCGTTCCCGGCCGGTTCCGGTCTGGTTGCGTTTGCCGCAGCCACCGGCGTTATGCCGCTGGACATGCCGGAATCGATCCTGGTGCGCTTCAAAGGCAAAATGAAACCTGGCATCACCCTGCGTGACCTGGTTCATGCCATTCCTTACTTCGCTATCCAGAACGGTCTGCTGACCGTCGAGAAGAAAGGCAAGAAAAACGCCTTCTCCGGCCGCATCCTGGAAATCGAAGGTCTGGAAGGTCTGACCCTGGAGCAGGCGTTCGAACTGTCCGACGCCTCGGCCGAACGTTCGGCTGCCGGTTGCACCATCAAGCTGTCGAAAGAGTCGATCACCGAGTACCTGAACTCCAACATCACCCTGCTGCGCTGGATGATCGGTGAAGGTTACGGCGATGCGCGTACCCTGGAACGTCGCGCTCAAGCGATGGAAGCCTGGGTTGCCAACCCGGAACTGATGGAAGCCGATGCCGACGCCGAATACGCCGAAGTCATCGAAATCGATCTGGCCGACATCAACGAGCCGGTACTGTGCGCGCCGAATGATCCGGACGACGCCCGTCTGCTGTCCAGCGTTGCTGGCGAGAAGATCGACGAAGTGTTCATCGGTTCGTGCATGACCAACATCGGTCACTTCCGCGCTGCCGGTAAACTGCTGGATCAGGTCAAGGGTCAGCTGCCAACCCGTCTGTGGCTGTCGCCGCCGACCAAAATGGACGCTCACCAACTGACCGAAGAAGGCTACTACGGCATCTACGGCAAGGCTGGCGCGCGCATGGAAATGCCAGGCTGCTCGCTGTGCATGGGTAACCAGGCACGCGTTGAGCCGAACAGCACCGTGGTGTCGACGTCGACCCGTAACTTCCCGAACCGTCTGGGCGACGGCGCGAACGTCTACCTGGCTTCGGCCGAGCTGGCGTCCGTGGCTTCGATCCTGGGTCGCCTGCCGACCGTCGAGGAGTACATGGAATACGCTGGCAAGATCGACAGCATGGCGGCCGATATCTACCGCTACCTGTCCTTCGACCAGATTGCCGAGTTCCGTGAAGCTGCTGCGAACGCCAACATCCCGGTCGTTCAAGCCTAACGCTGCAACGCAATGAAAAAGCGCCGCCCATCGTGAGATGAGCGGCGTTTTTTTATGCCTCACACATAGACCCTGTGGGAGCGAGCCTGCTCGCGAAAGCGGTGTGTCAGTCGATGTAACTATTGGATGATGAATCGCTTTCGCGAGCAGGCTCGCTCCCACGTTTGATTCTTACCAGACAAGAGACCTGCATTTCCCGATAGGGTTACGGGTTGAGCTTGAGGGCTTTCTGCACGGCGCCATCGACGCTCAAACCGCTGAGGATCACAGCGTTGGCTTGCACTTCGGGCAACGCCTCCAGCACCGCCAGCGCCTCATGCTTGAGCCGCGCCAGAATCAAACGCTTGCCTTCCTGATGCACCCGCACAAAGAACTCCTGCATCGCCTCAATGCTGGTGCCATCCAGATCCGGCGTCTCCTCGAGACTCAGAATCACCGTATGCACCGGCATTTCTGCATGGCGGATCAGCCGTAACGCCGCGCCCAGAATCCGCTCAACGTTGGCAAAGAACAACGCCTCACTGGGCCGAATGATCAGTACGCCAGGCTCCGTTCGCGCAACGGGATGACGCTGCACATCGACAAAATCGTGCCCGCCATCAATCCGCCCGAGCACTTGAATGTCCGCGGCTGACATCTGCTTGAGCATCAGCAGCACACTGATCGCCACCGAAACCAGCAGACCGTCCAGCACGCCCAATACCAACACGGCCGTAACCGCGCAGATCACCAGCACACGATCCCGGCGCCAGATGAAGTAGCGGCCCAGCGGCTGCAGACTCAAACCGCGACCTAGCGCATGCATGACAATCGCGGCGAGGATCGGCTCCGGGGTCAGGGCGATCCACGGCAACACCGTCAGCACGATGATTAATACCACCAACGCCGCCACACCGCCGGCCCAGCGTGACGTCGCACCTGCTGCTTCATTCGCCGAGGTCGCCGAGTACCCTGCCCCGGCCGGCATGCCATGAAACAATCCGGAGAGCAGATTCGATGCGCCTAACGCCAACAGATCACGGTTTGAGGTGACGCGATCGCCATGCTTGAGCGCATACGCACTGATCGACCCGTAAGACTCCGCATACAGAATCATCACCAGCGCAAAACCCACCTCCCCCAGCCGTAGCCAGTCGGCGAATGGCAGCACCGGCAGGTTAGGAACTTCCAGGCTCAGGTCGATAATGCCGATCATCTGCACGCCGTACGCCGACAGATTCAACCATTGCCCGGCGGCGATGCCGATCACTACAACCAGCAAGCCACCGGGCACCCGCGGGAATCGTGAAAACACCGCGAGCAACACCAGCGCGACGGCCGCAACAGCCGCGGCCATCCAGTTCCAATGCGGCAGTTGTTCTAGCAGTTGCGGGGCGAAGCGCACCAGATTGGCCTCGGTCAGATGCACGCCCACCACAGTGGCGACCTGCTTGAGAATGATGGTCAGCGCCAGGCCGAAGGCGAATCCGCGCAAAACCGGTTTGGCGATGAAGGACGTGACACTGCCCAGACGAAACACCCCGGCCAGCAAAAACAGCGCACCGGTGATGAGCACCAGACCGGCCGCCAAAGCGGAGCGCAATTGCGGATCACCATTGGCCAGTGTCGCCGTCGCCGCCGCCAGCACAGCCGCCGAAGAAGACGTCGCCGAGACAATCGCAAAGCGACTCGTACCGAACACCCCGTAGCAGAACAGCCCAGCAAACAGCGCGATTACCCCGGCCTGTGGCGCCAGCGCGGCAATGGTCGAATACGCCACCGCTTCGGGCAGCAAGAGACCGGCTATCGATAGACCGGCGAGTACATCCCGCCAGCGATTGCGTTGCTCTACAGGTTGCGGGGCGCTCGACAATCCACTGTCTCCAGACGAAAAAAAGCCGCTGCATACGTCGTATGCAGCGGCCACTGTAGCTGAGTATCTGGAGTTGTAGCTTACGCGGTCAGCGAATAAATCAACGCCGAAATCGCTACCAGGCCGACAGCCGTTACAAACACGTTCGACGCCTGGCCGCGATAGCGGGCCATCGCTGGCACTTTACGGATTGCGTACATCGGCATCAGGAACAGAATCGCCGCGATCACCGGGCCGCCGATGGTTTCGATCATGCCCAGAATGCTCGGGTTCAGGGTTGCCACGATCCAGCAAACCACCAACATGAAGGCCGCCACGATGCGATCCAGCGCCTTGGCGCCCGGGCGTTTGCCGCTCTTGATAATCAGGCCTTTGAGACCTTCGCTGGCACCGATGTAGTGACCGAGGAACGACTTGGAGATCGCCACAAACGCAATCAACGGTGCTGCGAAAGCGATGGTCGGATTGCTGAAATGATTGGCCAGGTACGACAGGATCGACAGATTCTGCGCTTTGGCCTCGGCCAGTTGTGCCGGCGACAGGGTCAGCACACAGCTGAAGACGAAGAACAGCACCATCGCCACCATCAACAGGTGTGCGCGGGACAGGATCTGCGAGCTGCGCTGTTCAGCGTGGACGCCGTAACGACGCTTCTGATCGACCGCAAACGCCGAGATGATCGGCGAGTGGTTGAAGGAGAACACCATCACCGGAATCGCCAGCCACAGCGTGTGCAGCAACGCAGACGGTGCCGGCACCTGCGAAGCCGTGGCGAGAATGCCGCCGTTCCAGTGTGGAATCAGGTAAACGGCGAGGAACAGCAGCGCAACGATAAACGGATACACCATCAGGCTCATCGCCTTGACGATCGCCTGCTCACCGCAACGCACCACGGCCAGCAGACCGAGGATCAGCACGAACGACAGCAGAGCGCGCGGTGGCGGCGTGATGTGCAGTTGATGTTCGAGAAAACTGGCGACTGTGTTGGTCAGACCGACGCTATAGATCAGCAGGATCGGGAAGATCGCGAAAAAGTACAGCAAGGTGATCAGCGCGCCGGCCTTGATGCCGAAATGCTGCTCGACCACTTCAGTGATGTCGGCGCCTTCACGACCGGAAAGCACAAAGCGGGTCAGGCCACGGTGCGCGTAGAACGTCATCGGGAAGGCCAGCAGCGCAAGGACCACCAGCGGCCAGAAGCCACCCAGTCCTGCGTTGATCGGCAAAAACAGGGTACCGGCGCCGATGGCCGTCCCAAACAGTCCCAACATCCAGGTGGTGTCCTGGCGATTCCAGCTCGAAAGTTCAGCGGGTGCTGCTGCATCAAAGCGCTCTTCGACGCTATTGGCCTGATCATTCATCCGGTCGGATCTCCGCATTCCGGTCACTTGCCACTCGGTCAGACGCGTCGGAAAAAACCGACAGACATGCTCCGGCCGAAACAGGGGCGCGATTCTCCGCGATAAATGAGCAGAAGCAAAGACTTAGCTGAGGAATGGTTGTGCGGAGCAGATCAGTCGAGTGTCGTTTTCGGAAAAATGGCTGTCGCACAAAGACACGCCGAATGTCGTTTTTAGTATGACCGTGCGAGTTCAAGAACACATTTCAGACCGAACGAAGAACCAGGGTTCCGATTGTGATGACGACCAGCGCAAATATTGCCCCCATGGCGAACCTGAATAATTCAGAGCGAATCTCCGCGGGGGACAGTCCTTTCGCCTCTTCAGCGAACTCGGCGTCCTCTCGTCGAAGTCGTTCGACTCTGGCCTTGGGATCTTCTGTGTACATGTTTATTGTCCTTTGCGAAGTCACGAGATCAATCTGCTATGCAAATCGTTGTTGAGCATCCGATACGCCTGATCGCAAACCATGATGCTTGCAGCGTTTCATTCAAAGCTTGGTCAATATCCCGAATACAGCCGTAATCGCAGTTAGCAGTCCCGTGCCTACGGCCACCGGGTACCAGAACCTTTCTCGCTTGAGTTTGTTTTCCTCAGCCATGAGCTTGCGCCTCTCGACAATGAGCTTGCGGGATTCGTTTTGTAGTCTTTCGAGTTCCAGGTTTTCTCGATCATTCTGAAGCATGTGCCTTCCTTGGCGTTTAGCACTGAGTGCCCGGGCTGCTTTGTGCCCTCATGATTTCGCATTCATCAACTGCCCGATAGCGGACGGATCTGTCGAATTCGTAGGCAAAATCCGCGAGTCAGGTAGGCAGCCTCATACAGAGACCTTTCAGAAAACACCTTGCGATCAAGTACCCGTGCCTTTCAATTTGGCCCACATGATCTAGCGTGAAATGAGTCCCCCTGCCCTGCGGAGCCTTCCCATGCCATTGGTTCGCGTCGACATCAGACAAAACCCCGACCCCAACTTCGCCAAACGCATCGGCGAGCATATCTACTCCGCCCTGCGCAGTTGTATCGATGTGCCCGAGCACGACAACTTTCAGATCCTGACCGAGCACGATGGCCAGCACCTGGTCTACGATCCGCAATACCTGGGGATCCAGCGCAGCGACGGCGTGGTATTCATTCAGATCACCATCAGCGAAGGGCGCACAGTGGAGAAAAAGCAATTGCTGTTCAAAACCATCGCCGAGCGCCTGCACGCGCAGTTGGCGGTGCGCCTGGAAGACGTGTTCATTAATCTGGTCGAGGTGAAAAAAGAGAACTGGTCATTCGGCAATGGCATTGCCCAGTACGTCACCTGACCCCGCAATTGACAGCCAGCTACCGGCCGAAGCGATCATCAAACATCACAACGCAACCCTCGGCGCTGCCTTCGCACGAGTAATCGACAGTGCTCATTTCAGGTTTTAAAAGAAACGGTCCTTCAAATTGACGCAACTTCGCTGTCTGCGGTTGCGTCAATCACGAATTTGTAACCTTATCCTCAGTCCTACAACTGCGTGTACTTCTCTAATGTCATCTGCGCTATGAATTACAGAAAACACCAATAAAAAGCCCTTCGCTTATCGATACTTCAGAATACTCCTACAACCAAAAACACCTAATAAAACCACGACGAAATATTACCGAAATCCGAATAACAGTCATTTGTTACAAGCAACTACGCAGCCATTGAACATTCCTCTTTTTCAGGCCTATATTTTTCACGCCCTGAATGACGAAAGACCAATCGCAAACGACCTTCGAAGTTTGATAAAGAGGAAAAAGCATGCAAAAGCGCACGATCACCGGCCTGCTGTTGACCGGACTGCTTTTCACCCCGCTTGCCAGCGCTGATGTCCGCGAGCTGG
This sequence comes from Pseudomonas sp. Mb7, assembly GCF_054790525.1. NCBI lineage: Bacteria > Pseudomonadati > Pseudomonadota > Gammaproteobacteria > Pseudomonadales > Pseudomonadaceae > Pseudomonas > Pseudomonas sp. Mb7. Next base: position 1,802,805 of record NZ_CP186501.1, on the reverse strand, counting down.
CTTCTTCGCCGCGATGGCTGACTACCAAGGTCTACATCGATGGCGCTCCTGAAACAGACGTCAAGGCGAAGTATCCCGGCGTCGTAGGTATATCGACCTGGGATCCCGAGAGTAATCGATACGAGTTCTTTTACACCGACACGGGCGAGTCAAAGTACAACAAAGGCGGAGGCGGTTATTTCTTTGTCACCGGCAACCAGAAACAGCACATTCTGGTACCCGATGTCGGTCCGACCAAAACAATTGTCAGGCGCCTGGAAACACTGAACAACAGTGAATTCACTTACTCTCGGGAAGTCCCCCGCGACATGATCGACAACAATCCACTTGTACGTATTCATGTCGTTCACGCGCCGTATACCGGCACCGTAGAAACCAAATCCGCCATCAAACAATAAAAGCTGGAGTTCAACATGCAAAAGACAGTCAAAACCCTGCTGATGTCGACGTTGCTGGCCTCCACGGTGTATTGCGCCGGAGTCAGTGCGCAAGCCGCCACCCAACCCGCCACAACTACTGTTGCCACCGCCGACAATGCAATGATGCTGACCGTATTTCTGAAACATGATCAGACCCGCCCGCTGAGCGAACTCAAGGCCCAGCTCACACAACAAGGCTTCTACAAGACCTTCCCCCCTGCCGGGGTCGAAGTGGTGAGCTGGAACATCATGATGGGCATTGGCCAAGTGGTGACCGTACGCTTCCCCGCCTCACGGCTGGCAGAAGTGAACCTTGCCCTGGAAAACACCGCATGGGGCAGTTACCGAACCGAGTTTTATCCAACCTATGATTTCAAGCCGATTGCCCTCGCAGAACAAACCAAAGCCCAAGCAGCCCAATGATGCCGACAGCACACCGGATCACCGGTGTGCTGCCTACCCTTGCTTCTTGCCCGAAGCCGTCCAGAATCAAAGCACCACTGCGCGAATGACAACGATTGCCAAGCCGCTGCGGATTCAGCACTCTGAAACGACTTTCGCGACCGACCCGCCGACGTTCACAGGAGCCGCGCAATGCCCGCAACCGTTCTGGTACTGGTTGAAACCATCAATGACTATTTGCCGATCCTCGAACATCAGGGTTTTCACCTGATCCTCGCCCCCACGCCGGCCGAGCGTGCGCAAGCCATCGCCACTCACGGCAGCCGCATCGACGCGGTGCTGACCCGCGGCCCGCTGGGCCTGACCTCCGATGAAATCACCGCCCTGCCGGCGCTGAAAATCATCACGGTAATCGGCGCCGGTTACGAGCAGGTCGACCTGCAAGCCGCCAGTAACCGTGGCATTACCGTCACCAACGGCGCCGGGGTCAATGCCTCGTCGGTGGCCGACCATGCGATGGCGATGCTGCTGGCGCTGGTCCGGGATATCCCCCGTTGTGACGCGGCGGTACGCCGCGGTGAATGGCCGAAGATCATGCGCCCGTCGCTGGCCGGCAAACGCCTGGGGATTCTCGGACTGGGCGCCGTGGGCATGGCGATAGCCAAACGCGCCCACCTTGGCTTCGACATGGAGATCAGCTATCACAGCCGCCAGATGCGCAGCGATGTGCCTTACACATTCTGCTCGACGCCAACCGAACTGGCACGGGCCTCGGATTTCCTGATCATCGCCACGCCCGGCGGCATCGGTACACAGCATCTGGTGACTCGCCCGGTGCTCGATGCGCTTGGGCCGAAAGGCTTTATCGTCAACATCGCCCGCGCCAGTGTGATCGCCACGGCGGATCTGATCACGGCGCTTGAGCAACGCAAAATTGCCGGCGCCGCACTGGATGTGTTCGACCACGAGCCGCAAGTGCCGGATGCGCTGAAAACCCTGAGCAACGTGCTTCTGACGCCACACGTCGCCGGTCTGTCACCGGAAGCCACTCAAGGCACGGTGGAGTTGGTGGGCAAAAATCTCGTGGCGTTTTTTTCGGGCGAACCGGTACTGACGCCCATTGCCTTGCCTCCGAAACTCAACAACCAGCGCGTGCACTGAAGCACACCGGACGACGTGGCGAGCGCTCGTCCCAGCCCTCCTTTTCGGCCACGGCATATCCGCTAAACCTTGGTTCACCGCGACCTTTCGCGCACATTCCCAAAGGTGATTATCGGGCAACACGCTAGCCTATAAGACCGACTCGCGCTTGTGGCGACCCGAGCGCGCTATTAGATTAGCCAATGATGTCTGGCCTCCAAAATAAGCAGAAGGGATAAGCATGGCGCTTACTGACCAGTCCACCCGTATCCGCTCTGGCGAAGAACTCGATGCCAGCCTGATCGATCCGTACCTCAAGGCGCACATTCCCGGCCTGAGCGGCACACCTGCGATCAGCCAGTTTCCTGGCGGTGCGTCGAACCTGACCTACCTGCTGGAATACCCGGAACAGGAATTCGTCCTGCGCCGTCCGCCGTTCGGCCACAAGGCCAAGTCCGCCCACGACATGGGCCGTGAATTCCGCATCCTCAATCAATTGCGCGACGGTTTTCCGTATTGCCCGAAAGCCTACGTGCACTGCACCGACGAATCGGTGATCGGCGCCGAGTTCTACGTCATGGAACGAGTCAAAGGGATCATCCTGCGCTCGGAGCTGCCGCCGGAGCTGGGCCTTGATTCGGCAAAGACCGAAGCCCTGTGCAAAAGCTTTATCGAGCGCTTCGTCGAACTGCACCGCGTCGACTACAACGCCTGCGGCCTGGGCGATCTGGGCAAACCGGAAGGCTACGTCGCCCGTCAGATCAAAGGCTGGAGCGAGCGCTACGAAAAAGCCCTGACCCCGGATGCGCCGCATTGGGAAGCAGTGAAAGCCTGGCTCAACGACAAGATGCCGGCCGACCACCCGACCTCAAGTATCGTCCACAACGACTACCGCTTCGACAACGTCATCCTCGACCCGCACAACCCGATGCAGATCATTGGCGTGCTCGACTGGGAACTGACCACCCTCGGCGATCCGTTAATGGATCTGGGCAACACCCTTGCCTATTGGATTCAGGCGGACGATCCGGCGCCGGTGCAACTGATGCGCCGCCAGCCAAGCCACGCGCCGGGCATGCTCACCCGCCGCGAGTTCGTCGATTACTACGCCGAACGTTCGGGCATCCAGATCGACAATTTCGACTTTTACTACACCTACGGCCTGTTCCGTCTGGCCGGCATCGTGCAGCAGATCTACTACCGCTTCTACCACGGCCAGACCCAGGACAAACGCTTCGCGCAGTTCATTCACATGAACAAACTGCTGGAGCAGATGAGCTTGCAGGTCATTGCGAAATCGAGCCTCTGACGGCCCACACCCAGGAACCCTTATGTCCAAGACTCAGTTGTTCGACCTCGACGGTAAAATTGCTTTCGTTTCCGGCGCCAGCCGTGGCATCGGTGAAGCCATCGCTAAACTGCTGGCCCAGCAAGGCGCCCATGTGATCGTGTCGAGCCGCAAGCTCGACGGCTGCCAGCACGTCGCCGACGCGATCATCGCCGCCGGCGGCAAAGCCACGGCCGTGGCCTGCCACATCGGTGAAATGGAACAGATCAGCCAGGTGTTCGCCGGGATCAAGGAACAGTTCGGCCGCCTCGATATTCTGGTCAACAACGCCGCGACCAACCCGCAATTCTGCAATGTGCTGGACACCGATCTGAGTGCGTTCCAGAAAACCGTTGACGTGAACATCCGTGGCTACTTCTTCATGTCGGTCGAAGCCGGCAAGCTGATGCGCGAAAACGGTGGCGGCAGCATCATCAACGTCGCGTCGATCAACGGCATTTCGCCGGGGATCTTCCAGGGCATCTACTCGGTGACCAAAGCGGCGGTGATCAACATGACCAAGGTCTTCGCCAAGGAGTGCGCGCAGTTCGGCATCCGCTGCAACGCGCTGCTGCCGGGTTTGACCGACACCAAATTTGCCTCGGCGCTGGTGAAGAATGATGCGATTCTCAAGCAAGCGCTGACGCAGATCCCGCTCAAGCGTGTGGCTGATCCAAGCGAAATGGCCGGTGCGGTGCTGTACCTGGCGAGCGATGCGTCGAGCTACACCACCGGGGTTGCGCTGAATGTGGACGGTGGGTTTCTGTCCTGATTCCACTCGGGACTTGAACTGATCTTGTCCCTGTAGGAGCTGCCGAAGGCTGCGATCTTTTGATCTTATTTGTAAAAAAATCAAAATCAAAAGATCGCAGCCTTCGGCAGCTCCTACAGGGTTTTGTGTATCAGGCAATGACTTTCGGTAACTGCCAACCGAAATGCACCGACAGCAAACGCAACAGCAAACACCCCGCCCCCGCCAGCAACGCCGCCGCTACCGGTGAAACGCCCAGCCTGCGGCCGATGATCAACACCGCCGCACCGACAAACGCCGAACTCGCATACAAATCCGCCTGCAACACCACCGGTATCCGCGCCAGCACAATGTCGCGTATCACCCCGCCACCGACGCCGGTAATGGTGCCCATCAGCATCGCCACAAACGGCGTAATCCCGAAATTCAACGCTTTCTGCGCACCGGCCACGGCAAACAGCGCCAAGCCTGCAGCATCCAGCACAATCAAGGTTGAACCGGACCAGCCCAGCACCTGCTCATGAAAGGCAAACGCCAGCCCGCCCATGAAAAACGCCAGTGCCGGGTAGCGCCAATCGGCCACAGCATTGGGTGGCGTCGCACCGATCAACAAGTCACGAGTCACCCCGCCACCGAGGGCGACGATAAACGCAATCACCATCACACCGAGCAAGTCGAGCTGACTGCGCATCGCCGCAATAGCGCCTTCCACGGCAAACACCGCAGTGCCGGCCAGGTCGGCTACCAGCACAATCCGCTCAACCCGGGACTGCCGCCCCGCCGGCGCTATTGCGTGACGCAACGGGTGGTCGTGATGTGTCGAGTAACCTGCCCGTCGGCGTACACGTCACCGGCGACCTCAGTGTTTTCGAGCACCTGACACGTACGCTCCGGCGGTGGCGGCGGCGCTGCCGGTGGAGGGGGTGGAGGACTGGCGCAACCCGCCAACAACACTGTAAAGAAAGCCAACGGCAACACGCGTTTCCCAAGATTGTTCATAGGACGACCCGCGACAAATGGAAGAGCAACTCCCGCGACCGAACCGACCACGGAAGACCTGACCACTCATTCTTTATAGCCGAGCCCCCCGCAAGCGCCAGTGAATCGGCCGGATCGGGAGGAAGTGGCTGTCGATTTTGCGTTCGGATTCGAGAGGATTGCCAAATTGAAATGTGCTTTGCCTGATAGAGCCTCATCGCGAGCAGGCTCACTCCTACAATTGAACAGAGTACATCTGGCAGAGATTGGTCGGCTGTCAGGCCGCCTTCGCGAGCAGGCTCGCTCCTACAATTGAACAGAGTACATCTGGCAGAGATTGGTCGGCTGTCAGGCCGCCTTCGCGAGCAGGCTCACTCCTACAATTGAACAGAGTACATCTGGCAGAGATTGGTCGGCTGTCAGGCCGCCTTCGCGAGCAGGCTCGCTCCTACAATTGAACAGAGTACATCTGGCAGAGATTGGTCGGCTTCAGGCCGCCTTCGCAAGCAGGCTCACTCCTACAATTGAACAGAGTACATCTGGCAGAGATTGGTCGGCTGTCAGGCCGCCTTCGCGAGCAGGCTCACTCCTACAATTGAACAGAGTACATCTGGCAGAGATTGGTCGGCTGTCAGACCGCCTTCGCGAGCAGGCTCGCTCCTACAATTGAACAGAGTACATCTGGCAGAGATTGGTCGGCTGTCAGGCCGCCTTCGCGAGCAGGCTCGCTCCTACAATTGAACAGAGTACATCTGGCAGAGATTGGTCGGCTGTCAGGCCGCCTTCGCAAGCAGGCTCGCTCCTACAATTGAACAGAGTACATCTGGCAGATATTGGTCGGCTGTCAGGCCGCCTTCGCAAGCAGGCTCGCTCCTACAATTGAACAGAGTACATCTGGCAGAGATTGGTCGGCTGTCAGGCCGCCTTCGCGAGCAAGCTCACTCCTACAATTGAACAGAGTACATCTGGCAGAGATTGGTCGGCTGTCAGGCCGCCTTCGCGAGCAAGCTCGCTCCTACAATTGAACAGAGTACATCTGGCAGAGATTGGTCGGCTTCAGGCCGCCTTCGCAAGCAGGCTCGCTCCTACAATTGAACAGAGTACATCTGGCAGAGATTGGTCGGCTGTCAGGCCGCCTTCGCGAGCAGGCTCGCTCCTACAATTGAACAGAGTACATCTGGCAGAGATTGGTCGGCTGTCAGGCCGCCTTCGCAAGCAGGCTCGCTCCTACAATTGAACAGAGTACATCTGGCAGAGATTGGTCGGCTGTCAGGCCGCCTTCGCGAGCAAGCTCGCTCCCACAGAACAGCCAAAGCAAAACAGCACAAATCGCGCATCGCTTGTGCTTCTCACCACTCAACAGGATGAGCGTTAGCTCGGCTGCAGCTCTTGATCTTGCCGTGCTGGCCCCTTCGGCAGGCTGAGTGGAGGGATTGATCCGGGGGTGGGAGCGCAGCGACCGTTTGGCGAAGCCAAACACAGCGAGAGGAGGTGCAGCGAAGCAAACCGTAGGCGCTGCCCCCGGATCGATCCCGGAGCGAAGGAACCCCGAGCTTTAGCGAGTGGGCCGAACGCCGGGGCCCAGCGTTTTGGTTACTTTTGGGCGTCTGCAAAAGTGACCCGCTGTAAGAGCGGAACCGCCAGCCGCAGCACCCAAAGAAACGGATATACACCCACCCCCCAAGAGCATGGTCGGCCCAAAGGCCGCCAAGCCTAAAAGCCCTAAGCCAAATCAGGATCCCGAAAAGAACGCAAAGTGTTGCTCTCCAACTCATACCGCAATTCTTCAATCAAAGCCTCAACCGACTCCGGCGTCCGTAGCGCATCAAGCTTCAACCCACTGATCACCAGATCCACCTGCCCCGACACCGGGTGATAAAGCTTCACCGTCAGCGAATGATCGCCATCCACCAGACACTCACACGCCAGCGGCGAAAAACTGCGTTCAAGCTGCGTGCGCAACTGCGCAAGATTCATCATCAGACTGTTCCTATAACGACTGCGAAGGGCCACGATCCCGAGCCAGAAAAAACTCGTATCGCACCCCGCCAGACTAAGAACAGCCGTCGACCGCCAACACCTCAATATGCACCTGATGAACTAGTGCATTTGCACCTCAGCGCTGGCCCTTGGCGCCCCACTCCCCGGAAAACAATCCACGCTCGCGCGCCCAGACAATCGCCTCGCTGCGACTGTGCACATCGAGCTTGGAATACACCGTGGCGACATGATTACGCACCGTGTTCGGCGCCAGTTTCAGCCGCGCCGCGATCTCCTTGTCCGCCAGCCCTTCGCAGATCAACCCCAGCACATCGCGCTCACGCGCCGTCAGATCGGTGAACGAAACGCTAGGCAGTTGCGGCGAGTTGACCTTTTTCACATTGGCCAGTTTCTCGATCAACGTACGACTGAACCAGGAAGCATCTTTCATCACCTCCTCAATCGCCGCCACCAACTCAAGCTCGGTACGCTTGCGCTCGGTGATGTCCATCAACACCAGCAAATAACACGGTGTGTCCTGAATATTCACGGTGTCAGCGGACAGCGCGCACTCGAGCAGATCCGCATCTTTCTTGCGCACCCGCACATCCACCCGATCCACCCGCCCGTTTTTCGCCAGCGCCGCCAGCAACCGCGTGCGCGCGCCGCTGTCATCGATAAAGTCCAGCTGCGGCACGGTTTTGCCGAGCACGTCGTCGCTGTCATAAGCCAGGGTTTCGAGGAACGCCTGATTGACGTCGATCACCTGCTGTTCGTCGGCACTGCAAATCAGGATCGGCACCGGCGTCAGGCGAAACGCCTTGGCAAAACGCTCCTCACTCTGACGCAGCGCCACCTCGGCCTTGTGCCGCAGCTCCATGTCGACAAAGGAGAACAGCATGCAATCCTCATCGTTGAGCGTAAGCGGCTGGCCGGCCACGATCACCTGCTTGCTGCTGCCATCGGGCAGGCGCAGCTCGGCTTGCATCTGCGGGATGGTCGCAACGTCGCGCAGGCGCTGAATAGCCAGGTCGCGGTGTTCGGCCTGCTCGAAAATGTCGATTTCATAAGAGGTCGTGCCAATCACCTGCTCACGGGTGTACCCGGTCATTTCCAGAAACCCCGGATTGACCTTGATGTAACGCAGATCACTGAGCCGGCAGATCACCGCCGGTGCCGGGTTGGCATTAAACGTCCTTTCGAAGCGCTGCTCGGCGTTGGCCCAATCGGTGACATCGCTCATGATCAGCACCAGCGACTCGGGCTGCCCTTCGCGGTCCGTGAGAATCATGCTGCGTACGCTGTGCACCCAGATGCGTTCCGGGTCGTCGCTCGGCGACACTTCGATCAGTACGTCATTGAAACTCTCACAGCGCGCTACTCGGCTGATCGGGTAGTTTTCGGCGGTGATCGAGTGATTATTGCGATAGCGCAGGTTGAATTTCTTGGCGTATTCGTCGGCATTGTGGCCCAGATCGGTGATCCGCTTGACACCGTGCATGGCCAGCGCGGCTTCGTTGGCCCAGAGAATGCTCTGATCCAGCTCCAACAGGATCACCCCGTCGGACAGCCCGGCGATGATCTGCTGCAACTGGCGGCGGTTGGTTTCGGTGGTCAGGACTTCCTGGCTCATTGGATCTCCACAAGTGATACGCCCATGTGAAGAGTACGACCGCAGCCACCTCTGATCGTGCCGAGCATAAATGTTCGCAACGGCACAAATCCCTTTGTAGGCCTTCGCCTGCTCGCGATAGCGGTGTGTCAGCCAGCAGATCCGTTGAATGACACATCACTATCGCGAGCAGGCGAAGGCCTACAGGGGATTGGATTTCAGTTCGAATTTTGCGTCTTGAGTTCCCGGAGGGTGTCGAGAAACAGCTTGAGCACCGGCGAAGCATCATCCGCCCGATAAGTGGCATACAGCGGCACCTCCGGCAACGCCGGGGTCAGGCGCCGGAACACCAACCCCGCCGGGGCCAGTTGCTCGATGGACGCCGGCAACAGCGCCACGCCAAACCCGGCGCGCACCAGACTCAGCAAGGTCTGCACCTCGATCACTTGTTGACGAATCTGCGGCGTGAACCCGGCCTGAATGCAGCACTGAAACAGAAAATGAGCGAACCGCGACTGTTTCAATTCCAGTGCCACAAACGGCTCCTGCGCCAGATCCGCCGGCGCCAGCACCTCGCGGCCAGCCAGCGGATGATCCGCCGGCATTACCACGTTGATCGGCTCGTAGATCAGCAGTTCATTGCGCAACTGCGGATCGTCATAGCCGACGCGAAACACACAAGCGTCGATGCGTTTCTCCTTCAACGCCTTGACCTGCGCCGCCGGGGTCATTTCATGCAAACGCCAGTTGACCTGCGGATAACGCTCGCGAAACAGGTGCAAGGCCTTGGGCAGCACGCCAACCATCACCGAACTGATCATGCCGATTTCCAGCTCACCAAGTTGTCCGCGCCCGGTCTGCCGCGTCAGGTCCAGCGCCCGCTCAAGCTGTTCGAACACCAGCGGCGCCTGCTCCTTGAGCATCTGCCCCGCCGCCGTGAGTTCGACCCGATGATGGCTGCGCTCGAACAGCGGCGTACCGAGTTCCTCTTCCAGCAAACGAATCTGCTGGCTCAGCGGCGGCTGGCAGATGTGCAGGCGTTCGGCGGCGCGACCGAAATGCAGCTCATCGGCCAACGCCATGAAGTAACGCAACAGGCGCAAGTCCATGGCGGCTTACCCCAGACTCAGCGGCGTCGAACGCTGGCGTACGCCGGTCAGCGCGAACAAGGCATTGGCGATGGCCGGCACTACCGAAGGGCTGCCCAACTCGCCGACGCCACCGGGTTTACTCGGCTCGCCATTCAACACGACGATGTCGGTGGCCGGCATGTCGGACATGCGCATCACCCGGTAATCGTGGAAATTGCTCTGCACCACCCGGCCCTGTTTGATGTCGAGCCGATCGAACAACGCATGGCCAAGTCCCCACATCAGACCGCCGTAGATCTGCTCCTCGACACCGCCCGGCGAAACCGCCAGACCGCAATCGACCACACAGGTGAGCTTCTCGACCTGGGCCTTGCCATCAACCGTTGCCAGTCGCGCAACCACCGCAATAAAACTGGTGTAACCCTGATTGGTCGCGATCCCCAGCGCCGTGTCCGGCGGCAACGGTTTGCCCCAACCGGCGCGCTCGGCAGCCTGCTTGAGCACGGCCACATGCCGTGGCCGCTCCTGCATATTGGCCAACCGGAATGCCAATGGATCTTCGCCTGCGGCGTGGGCCAGTTCATCCATGAAGCTTTCCACGGCGAACACGTTGGGGATGAAGCTCACCGAGCGATACCAGCCGCTGGGCACGTTGCTTTCGTGCTTGACCCAGTTCAGCTCCAGGTGCGGCGGACGGTAAGCGAAGTCCCACGCGGTGATCGCCTCGGTGGTGCTGTAATCCATATGGTCCGGCCGTTCGAAGTAACCCGGTTCCCACTGCTCCGGCGAGGCCGGCGACACCGCGTGCAGTTGCAGCGCGGTGAGTTTGCCCTGGGCGTCGAGCGCGCCTTTGACTCGATGCAAGGTCGCTGGGTGATTGAACAGCGCGTGCATTTCGTCCTCGCGACTGTTGAGCAGTTTCACCGGCACGCCGGTTTTCTGCGCCAGATACGCGACTTCGAACAACCAGTACTTAGCCTCCCGCGCGCCGAAACTGCCGCCGGAGACCAATTCATGAATGGTCACGTTGGCCTTGTCGATGCCGCACACGGTTTGCGCCGCTTCCAGTGCCGAGGACGGCACCTGCACACCGCCCCAGTAAGTGATCGCTTTGTCCTTGACGTGTGCGGTGATGCAGATCGGTTCCAGCGGGTTTTGCACCTTGTAGGGCATGGTGTAATCGGCTTCGATCAGCTTCGCCGCGCCTGACCATTGCCCGGTGACATCACCCTGGGCCATGGCTTTGACGGTTTGTGCTTGCGGGTCGCCGATGGCCTTGGCTTGCGCGCTGGACAGTTGCTCGCTGTAGAACCCGGCCAACGGCGAATCGCTCCACTTGATCGCCAGCAGATTGCGCCCCTGCTGCGCGGCCCAGAACGTATCCGCCAACACAGCGACGCCTTCCTGATTGCCGCCGAGCACATCAGGGCGCCCCGCAATCGCCAGCACTTTGCGCACGCCCGGCACCTGCAATGCGGCCGCTGAGTCGACGCTGAGCACTGTCGATCCAACCACCGGCGCGCGCTGAATCACGGCGACCAGCATGTCTGGCAGTTGCACGTCGATGCTGTACTTGAATTGCCCGCAGACCTTGGCCGCCGCATCACGTTTGTGGCGCAGTTTGCCAATGTATTTGAACTGCGCCGGATCCTTCAGCTTGACGTTTGTCGGGGCTGGCAGATTCGCCGCAACTCCGACCAGTTCGCCGTAACCGAGGCTTCGTTTGTTCGCAATGTGAACGACCCGACCTTCTTCCGTGGTGCAACTGTCAGGGCTGACTTTCCACTGCTTGGCGGCTGCCGTGATCAGTAGCGCCCGCGCCATGGCACCGGCCATGCGCAGGCGCTCGTATTCCAGGGAAACACTGGTGCTGCCGCCAGTGGAAAAGACCTTCCAGACCGGATGAATGTAGGTCTCGAAGAACGGATCTTCCGGGGTGATGACCTGCACGGTCATCGGATTGACGTCCAGTTCTTCCGCCACGCACGCGGCCAGCGCTGTTTGCGTGCCGGTGCCGGAATCGTGCTTGTGCACCACCAGTTTCACCGTGCCGTCGGGAAAGATGCGCACCCAGGCATTCGGCTCGAATTCACTCGCCGGTGCTGGCGCTTTTGGGTCAGTAGCCGCCATGCCACTCGGCAGATAAAGGGCAATCGCCAGGCCCGAAGCAACCGTCGCCGCTTGCTTGAGAAACACTCGGCGCGGCAATTCTGTGCGACTGTCGTCGATAAGGCTCATCACGCCTCCTTCGGCGCATTCGCCGCGCGTTTGATCGCTTTGCTGATGCGCCCGTAAGTGCCGCAGCGGCAGATATTCCCGGACATCGCATTGCGGATCGAGTCATCGGTCACCGCCGCACCGGTGTTGAGCAACGCGGCGGCGGACATGATCTGCCCGGATTGACAGTAACCGCATTGCGGCACATCTTCGGCGATCCAGGCCAATTGCAACGGGTGGTTTTGCGTCGGTGACAAGCCTTCGATGGTGGTGATGCGGTGGCCCGCGACGGCGGCCGCCGGCAATTGGCAGGAACGCACCGCGACGCCGTCCAGGTGCACGGTGCAGGCACCGCACAGGCCCATGCCGCAACCGAACTTGGTGCCGGTGAGTTTCAGTTGATCACGCAGTACCCATAACAAGGGCATGGAGGAGGACGCTTCATCCAGCTCGCGTCGTTCGCCGTTAACCGTGAATGCAATCATTGTCAGGCTCCAAAAGAGCGGCCCGTCTTTGTGCGGGCCTGGTGACCGATTATTGGAACCCCGGGCAAAACGCGGCCAGCGACGATTTCTGCCAACCGCTGTAAGCAGGACTAACAACATGTACAAGCGATACCCGTCGGTGCAGTCCATGAGCGCGTTTATCCACGCGGCGCGCAGCGGCAGTTTCTCCAGTGCTGCGCGCAAGCTCGACCTCACGCACAGTGCGATCAGTCAGCAGATCCGCGCGCTGGAAGATTTCATCGGCCAGCCGCTGTTCGTGCGTGAAGGTGGCGGCAGCAATCTGACCGACGCCGGGCAGTTGTTTGCCAGTGTGCTGTCGGACGGTCTGGCGCAGATTGATCGGGCGATTTCGTCGGTGAAAAACCGCAGCATGGCGCAACGTTTGACCCTGGATGTCGACAGTGAACTGGCACAGAGCTGGCTCAATCCGCGCCTGCCGCAGCTGCTCGATGAGCTGCCGGATTACGAGGTGACGCTGCTGTCGATGCCGCGCAGTGATCGCAGTACGTTTGAGCGAGTGGATCTGGCGTTGCGTTATGGCTATGGCGATTGGGACGACTGCGAGATGACGCAGATTTGTGGCGATCGGGTGTTGGCGGTGGCTTCGCCCGAATTGCTGGAACGCTATGGTTTGCAGGCGCCGTTGAGTCCCGCGCAGATTCTTCAATTGCCTTTGTTGGGGTATACGCGGCGCTCGTGGATTCCATGGCTGGATGCCGCTGGGATGACACCGACCGAACCGTCGGCGCGGGTGATTTTTGATAATGCGGCGAATTTGATTGCGGCGGCTGAGGCCGGCGTTGGCGCGGGGTTGGTGCGTGGATTACTGGCGGCTGATGCGTTGCGCAGTGGGCGATTGGTGGCGTTGAACGAGGCGCAGATTGCGGCGCATTACAACCTTTATGCGGTGTGGCCGCATGGGCAGGCCGAACGTGTGGCGCCGGTGGTTGAGGTGATCAAACAGTTGGCTTTGCGTACGCTTGAAATCCAGCCCTCACCCTAGCCCTCCCGAAACGTCGGACCGCCCAGAGGTAGAGGGGACTGATTGGGGGATATTGACGAATTACGCCGACTTGAAAGATCAGCCTTGAATCCATAATCGACTCGATCTTTCAGGTCGATGCATCGCGAAAAACACCTCGGTCGGCCCCCTCTCCCTACGGGCGGTCCGACGTTTCGGGAGGGCTGGGGTGAGGGTAGCTCTTGATCTGCCCATATCGCCCAAGTATCACCACCGCGCCCAATTAATATTGTACGAACCCAACCCCGCCTTCCAATACTCGCCCTCAGCAACCACCCACCCGGGCCGGATGCGAACAGGCGAGGGAATGCGCGTGTCTTGCGCATAGCAACGGCCGATTGCCCGGGACGTGGATGCCGAGAGCCGCAAGGCTCCCTTCCCCGCTATCAGGAGATCGACTGCAATGATCATCGATATCAGCTGCTATCCCACGGATCTCGTGGACCTCGCCTGGAGGCATGACGGTGACCCGTTCACCGGCGAGCGTCTGCTGGAGATGATGGATGGCCCGTACATGGTCAACGGCAAGCCGCGCCGTATCGACAAAGCCTTCATCCAGCCACCGCAGGGCAACACGATTTACACCTGGACCGACGGCGAACTCTCGGGCCGCGAATCCATCGACGCCTACATGGCCTACACCCTGAAAATGGTCCAGACCTACCCGGACCGCTTCATCGGCTGCTTCGTCTACAACCCGCGCTGCGGCGTGGAAAACGGCGTCGAGGCGATCGAGCGCTACGTCAAGGAACACGGCTTCAAGATGGTCCAGATGCAGGCCAACATGCATGCCTACCGGCCTGACCGTGCACTTGACTGGGTGCGCCCATGCTTCGAGAAATGCGCCGAGCTGGGCATTCCGGTCAAGCTGCACACGGGCGACGGGCCGTACAGCATCCCGTCGGAATGGGTGCCAATGATCAAGGAATTTCCCAACGTCGATTTCATCATGGCCCACTTCGGCGTGCAGACCGGCGGCGTCTATGTGTTCGAACCGATGCAATGGGCGATGGAGTTGCCCAACGTCTACTGCGAATCCGGCTGGTGCCTGCAATCGCGGATCGTCGAATTCGCCAAGGTCTTGCCGACGCACAAGATCCTCTTCGGCACCGACACCCCGCCGAACGAACCGGGCATGTGGCTGCGCCTGCTCGAAGTGCTTTGCCACGAGCCGCCGCAAGGCCTGAACCTCGACGAGGACACCCTCGAAGAGTATCTGGGCAACAACACCGCGCGGATGATCGGCCTTGAGCCAACCCCGCCACCGCGTTCCGTTTCCGAAGCAGAGGCGCAACTCAAGCGTCCCGTCACCACTCAACTGGCCAGGAGCTGAACCGATGATCATCGACACCCATCTGCACCCCACCAATCTGGTCGACGAGGCCTGGCGCCACACCGGCGAACCGTTCACCGGCGAGCGCATGCTCAAGTTGATGGACGGCCCGTACATGATCAACGGCAAACCACGCCGCATCGACATGGGTTTCATCCAGCCGCCACCGGGCAACACCGGTTATCGCGACGGCAACCGCCGGGGTCGCGAGGGCGTGCGTGATTACATGTCCTACGTCGCCGAACTCTGTGTGAAGTACCCGGATCGCTTCATCGGCAACTTCAACTTCAACCCGCGCTGGGGACCGGAAAACGGTGCGGCGGAGCTGGAATTCCACATCAAGGAATACGGCTTCAAGATGCTCAAGCTGCACGCCAACATGCACGGCTATCGCCCGGATCGCGCACTCGACTGGTTGCGCCCGGCGATGAAGGTTTGCGCCAAGTACAACATCGTTGTGCTGATCCACACTGGCGACGGCCCGTACACGATTCCGACGATGTTCTACCCGATCATCCGCGAGTTCCCGATGGTCAATTTCATCATCGGCCACTTCGGCATCCAGACCGGCGGCAACTACTCGTTCGAGGCGTTCTGGATGGCCATGGACACGCCGAACGTGTACTGCGAATCGGGCTGGTGCTTCCAGTCGCGGATCGTCGAATTCGCCAAGGAACTGCCGCGCAACAAGATCGTGTTCGGCACGGATTCGCCGCCGAACGAACCGGGTATGTGGCTGCGCGAACTTGAGGTGTTGTGCTCACCGGCGCCGCAGGGTTTGGGCATCGATGAGGATCATCTCGAGGACTACTTGGGCAACAACATCGCCCGGTTGTGCGGGATCGAACCGACGCCACCGCCCAAGGATCTGGTCGAGGCCGACATACGCCTGACCACCACGTACTTGTAGCCACACACATATCCCACTGTAGGAGTGAGCCTGCTCGCGATAGCGGAGTGTCATTTAGCGGTGATAGTGACTGATATACCGCTATCGCGAGCAGGCTCACTCCTACAGGGGATCAGTGTTCAACCCAGGCACACAGCGACTTTACAGGCACGAAGATGACCCGGCGTTCGTTCGACCGGCAGGCCAACGGCTGGCCGCGCGATCGCCCTCTCACCCCTGCGTGCCTGCTTTTTACGAGGTGACACCATGACCCGTTCGACGCTCGGCGATTCTCAGGACTTTCACGTGTTCATCGACGCCTATCGCCGTGAGTACCCGGACGATGTGCTGACTGTCACCCCAGCGATTTCCGCCGATCAGGACGTCACCGCCCTGGTCGATGCCCTCGCCGCCCAAGGCCGCGATCCACTGCTGATCTGCGAACACGTCGGCAACCTCGGTGTGCCGGTGGCGACCAATCTGTTTGCATCCCGTACCCGCATTGCCCGGCTGTTCGGCGTCACTGCGGCGCAACTGCACGAAACCTTCCAGACCCGCGCCAACCAGCCCATCGCACCACGCTATGTGGAGAGCGGTCCGATCCTCGATGAGGTCTTCGAAGGCGAAGCGCTGGACCTGGCGCTGCTGCCGATGCTCAAGCATTTCGCCAGCGATCGCGGCCCATACATCACTAACGCAATCATCATCGCCGAAGACCCGCTGACCGGCATCGCCAACATGAGCTATCACCGCTCGATGCGCCACGCCCGCCAAGCGCTAGCGACCAGTCTGCATTCACGCGGGCACCTGTGGCGAATGTTGCAGACCGCTCGCGAGCGTGGCGAAGAGTTGCGCGTGGCAATGGTCGTCGGTGCGCATCCGTTGTTCATGCTCGCCGCTGCTGCGCGCTTGCCTTATGGCGCCGATGAGCGTGCCGTCGCTGGCGGGCTGTTCGGCGCGCCGCTGGAACTGGTGAAAACCCCACGCTACGGCATCGGTGTGCCGGCGTATGCCGAGTTTGTTCTGGAAGGCGCGATTGACCCGGCGGCGTATGCCGAGGAAGGTCCGTTCGGTGAATTCAGCGGTTACTCCTCGGATCGTTCGACCAACAACGTGCTGCGCGTGGATACGCTGTTAAAGCGCAAAGACGCTTGGCTGGTCGACGTCATGGGCGGCCGCTACGCCGAACACCTGACCCTTGCCCGCCTGCCGCGCGAAGCGGAAATGAGCGAGAAACTCAAGGCGCGTTTCCCCGCCGTCACCTCTGTGCACTACCCCAATTCCGGCACGCATTTTCACTGCTACGTCGCGCTGGACCAAAGCCGTGACGGCGAGGCGCGGCAGATCATGCTGGCGCTGCTCGGCTGGGATCCGTACCTGAAAACAGTGATCGCAGTGGACAGCGATATCGACATCAGCGATGACAGCCAGGTGCTGTGGGCACTGGCCACGCACTTCCAGCCGCACCTGGATATTTTCACTATTGATGGTTTGCCGGGCAGTCCGCTCGATCCTTCATCGTCGGTCAATGGCACCACGTCGCGGATGGGCCTGGATGCCACACGCGGTTCGGGTTTTGACGGGATCAAGGCGCAGCTCGATCAGGAAGTTCTGGAGCGCGCGCGGGTTTTGCTCAAAGGTCTGCAATCGTGAACCGGCAACGGCTGGTGGTCGGCATCAGCGGTGCGTCCGGGTTTATCTATGGCGTGCGACTCCTGCAATTGCTCGCCGAGTTGAACATCGAAAGCCACCTGATCGTCAGCCGCGCCGCGCTGCTGACCATGGCCCACGAAACCGACTACAAACTCGCCGACGTGACTGCGCTGGCCAGTCATTACCACCGCGCCGATGACGTCGCCGCCGGGATCGCCAGCGGATCGTTTCGCTGCCTCGGGATGGTGGTTGCGCCGTGCTCGATGAGGACGTTGGCGGAGATTGCCACCGGCACGTCCTCGGGGCTGATCGGTCGTGCCGCTGACGTCACGCTGAAGGAGCGCCGCACGCTGGTGTTGATGGCCCGGGAAACGCCGCTGACCCTCGCCCATTTGCGCAACATGACCGCCGTCACCGAGATGGGCGGGATCATCGCCCCGCCGGTGCCCGCCTTCTACGCCCGCCCGGAGAACCTGGCGCAAATGGTCGACCACAGCCTCGGCCGCGTGCTCGACCTGTTTGGTCTCGATGCGGGCGTTGCCACCCGCTGGCAAGAACACCAAAAACCCTGTGGGAGCGAGCTTGCTCGCGAATGCGATGGATCAGTCGCCATCACGGCTAAATGACACACCGCCTTCGCGAGCAGGCTCGCTCCCACAATGAAGCAGCATCACCCGAATTCAGTGTGCACCGGTCAATCAAAGGAGCCTCACCATGAACACCCCATTCAACGCCCCAACCCGCAACACGAAAATCCCCGTGACCATCCTCACCGGCTTCCTCGGCGCGGGTAAAACCACCCTGCTCAATTACATCCTCAAGGAAAACCACGGCCGCAAGATCGCCGTGATCGAAAACGAGTTCGGCGAAGTCGGTATCGACGGCGACCTCGTCCTCAGCTCCGAGACCGAAGAAATCTACGAGATGGTCAACGGCTGCGTGTGCTGCACTGCCGAGGTTCGTGAGGACCTGGTGCGCATCGTCCGCGAATTGGTGGCGCGGCCGGTGCGCCTCGATCACATCCTCATCGAAACCAGTGGCCTGGCCGATCCGTATCCGGTGGCACAGAGCTTCTTCATCAATGACCCGATCGCCGAAGAAGTCGAACTCGACGCGATCGTAACCATGGTCGACGCCAAACACATCGCTCAGCATCTGGAGGATCTGCAACTCGATGGCGTCGACAATCAGGCGGTGGATCAGATTGTCTGCGCCGACCGGATCGTCATCAACAAGGTCGATCTGGTCAGCAGCGACGAGGTGGACGTTCTGCGCGGCAAGATCCGTGGCTTGAACGCCACAGCGGATCTGGTGACCTCGACCCATGCGCAAATCGACCTGACGAAAATCCTCGGCATCGGCGCATTCGAATGCACGCAGAAGCTCATGGAGATCGGTGCTGAACCTGAGCACCACGACCACCACGATCATCATCACGAAGCGCCCGATCACGAACACGATCCAAGCGTGTCATCGGTGGGCATCGCCGTG
This sequence comes from Pseudomonas sp. Mb7, assembly GCF_054790525.1. Classification (NCBI taxonomy): domain Bacteria; kingdom Pseudomonadati; phylum Pseudomonadota; class Gammaproteobacteria; order Pseudomonadales; family Pseudomonadaceae; genus Pseudomonas; species Pseudomonas sp. Mb7. The sequence continues at coordinate 1,783,995 of NZ_CP186501.1, read as the reverse complement.
GACGGCGAGGTCAATCTGATGGCGTTCCACCGCTGGATCAGCGGACTGCGCTCTTCCCAGGCCGACAACCTGTACCGCATGAAAGGCGTGCTCGCCGTCGCCAACGAAGATCAGCGCTACGTGCTGCAAGGCGTGCACAGCCTGGTGGAATTCCGCGCCTCGACCGCGTGGGGCACGGAGCCCCGCTCGAGCAAGATCGTATTCATCGGCCGCGACCTCGACCGCGCGGCGCTGAACCAGGGCTTCGCCGCCTGCCTAGCAGGCTGAAACAAGGCATCGGAGCCGGTGGATGGCGGCTTCGGGCACATGTGTACGAATGACTGATGCCAGTTTTTTACACAACACAAAACTTGTGGGAGCTGGCTTGCCAGCGATAGCGGACTGTCAGTTTATAAAAATGATGACTGCTAAATCGCCATCGCTGGCAAGCCAGCTCCCACAGGGTTCCACTGTGTTCTTGAGCTGATCGGCATCAGACGAATACCCCTCTCTACCGCATAAAAACAGCCAGAGGTGTTTCCCCATGTCGTCAGCCCCATCTCCAACGCAATCCGCCGCCACCGTGCATCCCGTGGACCGCATTTTACCGGTGCGACAGATGCTCACCCTCGGCCTGCAACACATGGCCGTGTCGTACATCGGCGCCATTGCCGTGCCGTTGATTGTCGCCAGTGCCTTGAAAATGTCCCATGCCGACACGGTGGTGCTGATCAGCACCACGCTGTTCTGTTCAGGCATCGCCACCCTGTTGCAAACCGTCGGTTTCTGGAAATTCGGCGTGCGCCTGCCAATTCTGCAAGGCGTGGCGTTCAGTAGCGTCGGCCCCGTGATCGCCATCGGCAGCAACCCGGAGGTGGGCTTTGCCGGGGTCTGCGGGGCGGTGATCGGAGCCGGGTTATTCACCATGCTGATAGCTCCGTTCGTGGGTCGATTGCGGCGATTTTTTCCGCCGGTGGTGACCGGTTGCATCGTCACCGTGATCGGCTTGCAGCTGTTCCCGATTGCCTATGAATGGGTCGGAGGTGGGCGCAACGCGAGCAACTTCGGCGCCCCGGCGTTTCTCGGTGTGGCGGTGGTGGTGTTGCTGACGATTCTGCTGGTCAACCGCTACGGCAGCCCGCTACTGCGCAACATGGCGGTGTTGATCGGCATGCTGATCGGTGCAGGCCTCGCGTATGGCCTCGGCATGGGCAGCTTTCACAGCGTCGAAGAGGCGCCGTGGCTAACCGTTCCCTATCCGTTCTATTTCGGTCTGCCGACTTTCAGCCTGATCCCCATCGCGACCATGGTGGTGGTGATGATCGTGCAGATGGTCGAGTCGATGGGGCTGTTCGTGGCCATCGGCGACATCGTCGAAAAACCGGTGGAAGACAAACAGGTCATCAATGGCCTGCGCGCCAACGGCCTGGCCAGCACCATCGCCGGGATGTTCGCCGCGTTTCCGTTTATCGCCTTCATGGAAAACGTCGGCCTGGTGATCCTCACCGGCGTGCGCAGCCGTTGGGTGGTCGCGGTCAGCGGTTTGCTGATGTGCTCGATTGCCTTGGTGCCAAAGGCCGGCGCGATCATCGCCTCGATGCCGACCGCTGCCCTCGGAGGCGCTGGCATCGCCATGTTCGGCGTGGTCGCAGCGGCAGGCATTCAGACCCTCGCCAAAGTCGACTACGAGCGCAATCGCTACAACGTGCTGATCGTCGGTTTCACCATCGCCGCCGCGCTGGTACCGGTGCTCGCGCCAACCCTGTTCAAACAACTTCCCGAGTGGTCGCAGCCGTTCCTGCACAGCAGCGTGGTCATCGCCTGCCTGGTGTCGGTGCTGCTCAACGCCGCGCTGAATGGCGTCAGCGTGCCGGAAACCACCGCCAACAAATCCGCCTCGCACATCCTTTAGTTTGGAGCTGCCCATGACTCAACTTCAGAACATCCTGATCAAGAACCCGGTTGCGGTGATGACCGGCCTGCGCGGCCCCCGCGCGCGGGCCGGCGCCGTGGACATCCGCGTGGTCAACGGGCGCATCGCCGCGATGGCCGCCGACCTGCAAGCACAACCCGGTGAACGGGTGATCGACGCGCGAAACTGCGTGGTCTATCCGGGCTGGATCAACACTCACCACCATCTGTTCCAGAACCTGCTCAAAGCCGTACCCGCAGGCTTGAATCAGGATCTGCAAGGCTGGCTGGCCAGCGTGCCCTACCCGCGTCTGAACCGGTTTACCCCGCAACTGGCGCGAATCGCTGCACGGCTGGGCATGGTCGAATTGTTGCTGTCTGGCGTGACGACGTGCGCTGATCACCATTATCTCTACCACGCCCACGGCAGCACCGAGACCGGTGATCTGCTGTTCGATCTGGCGGATGAATTCGGCCTGCGCTTTGTCCTGTGCCGTGGCGGCGCACTGGAATCGGCCAGCGCCCATCCGGGCTTCTCGAAAACCGCGCTGCAACCGGAAAGCCTTGAGCAAATGGTCGGCGATATCGAGCGGTTGAAATCGCTGTACCACCAGGACACCCCGGACGCGATGCGCCGCGTGGTGGTCGCCCCGACTACACCGACGTTCTCGCTGCCACCGACGCTGCTGCGCGAACTGGCGCACACCGCGCGCGGCCTCGGCTTGCGCCTGCACACGCACTTGTCGGAGACACAGAACTACGTGAATTTCTGCCGCGACAAGTACAACTGCCTGCCGGTGGAATTCGTCGCTGAACACGAGTGGCTCGGCCCGGACGTCTGGTTCGCCCACGCCGTACACCTGCAACCCGGCGAAATCCGCATGCTCGCGCAGACCGGCACTGGCGTCTCCCACTGCCCGGTGAGCAACGCTCGGCTGGGCAGCGGCGTGGCGCCTGTGCCCCAGATGTATGAGGCCGGCGTGCCGGTTTCCCTGGGGGTGGATGGCGTAGCCTCGAACGAGTCCGGAAGCATGGTCGGCGAAGCCAACACCGCATGGCTGATCCACCGCGCTGAACAAGGCGCCTCGGCGACCACGGCGGAAGATGTCATCCACTGGGGCACGGCAGGCGGCGCGCAAGTCCTCGGACTCGACGCAGTTGGCACACTTGAAGTCGGTCAGGCGGCAGATCTGGTGATCTACAGCCTCGACCACCCGCGGTTCTATGGCTTCCACGACAGCGCCGTCGCGCCCGTGGTGGCGGGTGAGCCGATTAGCGTCAAATACAGTCTGGTCGGCGGCCGCGTGGTCGTGGAGAACGGCGTGATTCCGGGCCTGGACATTGAACGCATGCGCGCCGAAGCGTGGGAAGGTGTGCAGCAACTGATGGACGTCGACGACTAACCTCGCCCCCCCTGTAGGAGCTGCCGCAGGCTGCGATCTTTTGATCTTGTCTTTTAAAAAACAAAGTCAAAAGATCGCAGCCTGCGGCAGCTCCTACATCCGGCGTGTGGATTCGCGCGTCTTGGCTTTCTCGACTAACGTTATTACCTCATCGGACAGAGCCCCTGCCCGCAATACAGGGCTCTTTTTCAAGGAGAGACTGATGACGTCGCGTCGCAACATCGAACAGACCTACCGTACTTGGTCCAGCCCGATTCTGCTGGAGCTGAAAAAGCGTGAGCACCAAATGGCGCCGGTCGAGCGCCAGGCACTTGAGAATGTTCTGGTGGAAAGAAGGTTGCTGGACATCGGCGGCCCGGAGGGTATTGAACGTCGTCGCAACAGCGGTGGCTGATACTGCGCTTTCGCGAGCAGGCTCGCTCCTACAGGGTTTTGGGTAACTCACAGAGCTTGTGTTCACCCGCAATCACTGTGGGAGCGAGCCTGCTCGCGAAGAGGCCCGTGTAGACGCCTCCATCATTTGGGCCGACGCACCGCCCTCACCCGGCCACTGTCGCCACCACCGCAATAGAATCGATCGGCCCCGTCGGCTTCCAGCCCCGAAACACCCGAGCCCTCGGGCATCTTCAACGCCGCGATGACTTCACCGTTCTGCGCATCGATATGCCGCAGTTCACTCTCATCCCCTTCCCAAGTGCCATGCCACAACCCACCATCCAACCAGGTCACCCCGGTGACAAAACGGTTCGACTCCAGCGTGCGCAGGATCTTGCCGGTCTGCGGATTGATCTGATGAATCTTGCGCTCGCGATACTGCCCCACCCATAACGAGCCGTCCGCCCAGGCCATGCCTGAATCACCGCCATTGCCCGGTGCCGGGATGGTATGGAGCACGCGGCCGGTGGCTGGATCGATCTTGTGGATGTGGCGATCGGCGATCTGATACAGATGTTGGCCATCGAACGCGGTGCCACCATCAGCGCCAACCTTGATCGTGCGCACGGTTTCGCCGCTGACCGGGTCGAGTGCATTGAGCTGGCCGTCGCTGGCGAACCAGACCTGCTGGCCATCGAAGGTCACGCCGTGAACGCCTTTGATGTCGTCAAAAGGACCGTACTCGCGAAGGATTTCTGCGTTTGCCTGTTTCATGTCGGCTTCCTCATGGATGTGTGGGTCCAGCCTAACCATTGCCCAACGACACCGGGAGTAACAAGATCGTCGCGAAACCCGTTAGCGGTGGCGTCATCCAGCGCCGCGCCCGGCCCACGCCAAAAGCCTGCACCTTGTCCTCCACTGCCAGGGCCTCCAGTGCCCGCTGCACCTGTCGCTGGCTGCGCCCCAACGCCAGCGCCAAGGCTGAACTCGACCAGGCCTCACCGTCAGCCAGCAAGGCCAACAACTGTGCCTGTCTGTCTTCAATCGGCAGCGTGAGCAACGCCACATCGGCCGCTACCAGTGCAAAGCCGCGCGAAGTGGCGGTGATATTCGCCAACGGTTGCAACGCTGATCGCAGCCGACCGATTTCGACACGCAACCGCGCGCGGTGGCTTTCATCACTGAGCTGCAGGCGGAATGCCGTCGCAATCAGTTGCTCCCGAGACACATCGCCCGGCCAGGCTTGCGCAAGCAATCGGGCAAGGTTGAACAGCACCGGCCGGGTTGCCAGTGCCACGGTCATCCCGGCTCCGCGCACGCTGTAGCGCGTGGCATCGATCACCAGGCTTGACGACGCGAACAACGCTTCAACCTGCGCCAGATTCACCGCTTGCGCGTGCCCCGCGCTGGTCAACCGCGCGGCCGGCGCATTGAGGACTCGTATGGCATGATCGACCTCTGCCATCAGGCTCGCGATGCCCGCTTGTTGTGCCGCTAGCTGCGCCCGGGCAAGTGCGGCGCTGGCCTTGTGCGCCTGTACCCGGCGCAGGGCAATCCCGGCGGCCGTCAGTTCATGGGCGGCATGCAGCGCCGGCGGCAATGGTGCGCGGTCCACTTCGGCAAGCAGCGCTTCGGCCGCATCCAGTTCACCAATCAGCAGCAGGCGGCGAATCTGCAAGTATCGCGCGTGCGCTGCGTTCAACCGGTCACCGTGGCTGAGCAGTAATTGCCGGGCGGTCTCCAGCGCCTTCACCGGCCAGCCCAGGTTCCGCGTCGCCAGCGCCACTTCCGCCTCGGCCACCACGCAACGCGCCCGCGACAGCGGTTCGTTGCTGCCAAAGGCTTTCACCGCGCGCTGCAACAACGCTTTGGCGCGGGGCAGATCACCGAGCTGGGCCATGGCAATGCCACGTAACGCCAGCGCAGGCGGGTCTTCACGCAAAGCAACGTAGTTCAACGCACCCAGCGGATCACCAGCGCTCAGCGCCCGACCAGCGGCAGTAATCAACGAGTCCATGGTGAATTCATCCCGGCAGACACCTCGGTACAGTGCTTTGAGATCGAGTTTAATGCAGGGGTTCAAGCGTGTTTAAAATCCCTTGATAGCACTTTGGTATTGCTGCACCATCAGCCAAGCTTTTCCACGGAAGGAGTCAGGCATGCTGGACGCAAACGCTACCCACATTACCTTTTCCCTTGAAGGCAGTTCCAGCGACCTGCAGGTGCTGAGCTTTGTTGGTCGTGAAGCCATCAACCAGCCCTTCCGTTTCGACCTCGAAATGATCAGCGCGCGCCCCGACCTCAAACTCGAAGAGCTGCTGCACAAGCCCGGCGTCCTGACCTTCGGCCCCACCGGTGCAGGCAAGATCCACGGCCTGGTCTATCGCATCGAGCAAGGCGATTCCGGCAAGACCCTGACCCGTTACAGCCTCAGCCTGGTACCACAACTGGCCTACCTGCGGCACAACCATGATCAGCAGATCTTCCAGCAACTGACCGTACCGAAGATCATCGCTCAGGTGCTGGAAGATCGCGGCATACTTGCCGACGCCTACAGCTTCCAGCTCGGCGCCGAGTACCCGCAACGCGACTACTGCGTGCAGTACGACGAATCCGACCTGCATTTCATCCAGCGCCTGTGCGAGGAAGAAGGTATCCACTTTCACTTCCAGCACAGCAGCAGCGGCCACAAACTGGTGTTCGGCGACGACCAGACCGTGTTCCGCAAGCTGAAACCGGTGAGCTACCAGCAAGACTCCGGCATGGCCGCCGACAAACCGGTGATCAAACGCTTCAACCTGCGCCTGGAAACCCGCACCACCCGCGTCAGCCGCCGCGATTACGACTTCGAAAAACCGAAGATCCTCCCCGAAGGCGCGGTCAAAACCGAGTTCGCCCCGGACCTCGAGGACTACGACTACCCCGGCCGCTTCACCACCCGCGAGCGCGGCAAGTTCCTTTCCACCCGCGCCCTCGAACGCCATCGCAGCGACTACAAACTCGCCGAAGGCAAAGGTGACGAACCGACCCTCACCAGCGGCCATTTCCTCACCCTCGCTGAACACCCGCGCGCCGAGTGGAATGAACTGTGGCTGCTGCTGGAAGTTTTCCACGAAGGCAAACAACCGCAAGTGCTCGGCGAAAACGTCACCAGCGACGTCACCGACAACAAAAGCGATTTCCACCAGGGCTACCGCAACAGCTTCCTCGCCACCCCGTGGGACGCGCACTACCGCCCTGCCCTTGAACACCCGAAACCGAAAGTCCTCGGCAGCCAGACCGCCGTCGTCACCGGCCCCGCAGGCGAAGAAATCCACTGCGACCAATACGGCCGCATCAAAGTGCAATTCCACTGGGATCGCGACGGTCAGTCCAACGACAAAACCACCTGCTGGATGCGCGTCGCCAGCGGCTGGGCCGGCGCAGCCTACGGCGGCATCGCCATCCCACGCATCGGCATGGAAGTCCTCGTTACCTTCCTTGAAGGCGATCCCGACCAGCCGCTGGTCACCGGTTGCCTGTACCACAAGGAAAACGTCGTCCCCTACGACCTGCCGGCGAACAAAACCCGCAGCACCTTCAAAACCCTGAGTTCACCGGGCGGCAAGGGCTACAACGAGTTCCGGATTGAAGACAAGAAAGGTGTAGAGCAGATCTACATCCACGCCCAACGCGATTTGGACGAGAACATTGAGCACGATCAGAAGATTCGCGTCGGCAATGAACGGCACGACACCGTTGAAACCAACGCCCTCAGCGAGTTCAAAGTTGAAGAACACCGGATCACCAGTCTCGATCGCAAGACCGAAGCGCGGGCCGATGACCATTTGACCGTCGGTGCCACCCGGCACTTGAAGGTCGGCACTGCAATGTTTGTTGAAGCCGGGTCCGAAATCCACTATTACGCCGGTGACAAAGTGGTAGTCGAGGGAGGCATGGAACTTACCGCCAAGGCTGGCGGCAGTTTTGTCAAAGTCGATGTCGGTGGCGTGACCATCAGCGGTGCGCAAGTGAAAACCAACTCCGGCGGATCTCCGGGATCAGGAACCGGCATCGCAATCAAACTGCCGATCGCATTGACACCCGCAGATGCCGACACGGCCGGCAAAACCCTCAGTGCAGCCCCCATCAATGCACCACCAACAGCGCCACCGCTTGCAGCACCAACATCGGCGACCACTGCAGACTTCCGGCTCGTACAGCAAAACATGCAGGCGCAAACATTGGTGACCGCCTCAGAAACCGGCAAGGCCTTCTGCCAGATCTGCAACCAATGAGCCAGTTTCGTCCCAGCCTCAACGAATGGTTGACCGCCGAACTCTGGCCCCTGGGTTCGCGCCCGGGCGCCGCCAAGGTCTACGCCTTGCTCGACGGCGCCCGCGACCCACGCATCGAACCGCTGGTGCGGACCAGCGGCGCTGAATTCTCCTGCCTGTACGCAGGCGAACTCGCCCCTAACCTGTCGGCGGCCGCACCTTATCTGCTGCACCTGGATCCGCAGCAGGCCTACACCTGGCGATTATTGGAAGACAGTTGGGGACAGAGTTGGGGCATTTTCGTCATCGCCCCTGCGCAGGTTTCCCTGGACGAATTACGCGGCCACTTTCGCACGTTGCTGCGTGTAAGTGACCCGGATGGCAACCTGCTGGTGTTCCGCTTCTACGACCCCAGAGTCCTGCGCGTTTACCTGCCGACCTGCACGCCCCCGGAGCGCGCTGCAATATTCGGCCCGGCGAGCAAGCTGATCGCCGAAACCAGCACTGGCCAGTCATTGATTGTTTACCCGGCAGATCCTGCGGGCGGCCCGGCGGCGCGGGTCAGTGGCTGGCCCTCGGCACAAGCGCTGGGCTGAGTCTGCGGCTCTTCAAACTGGAGAAATCGTTGCCAGCAAGCCGATTAAAATAGTGAGAGCCAGAAAACCACCCAGGAAAATCGCCATCTTGTTCATGTTGCTCTCCTCAATGCTCAGCTTGCGGTGCACCGGATGCTTCGGGATGAAGGCTTGTCGCGAGTGACCGAACTGTGGGGCTATTTTGAGCGGATGACTGAACCGGTAACAGAGGCAGATCCAGCGAAAAAATACGGATCAGATGCGCATCTGATCCGCTTGAGCCATTGGCCGACATTCAGATCGCCGCACAAGGGTTCACTTTCCGAGCGATTGATCTAGAGTCATTGCCGTCGCGAGTACAACAACAAAAATCCCGGAGTGAACATGACTGACCTGAACCTGCAACCCAGCGTCGCCGAATCCCTGAAGCAGTGGCACGAAATGATCCGCACCGGCAACCTCAGCGCCCTGCCCGGTCTGCTTGATCCGCAAGCCGTGTTCCGCTCGCCGATGGCCCACACGCCTTATCCGGGCGCACCGGTGGTGTCGATGATTCTCAACACCGTATTCGAGGTGTTTGAGGATTTCCGCTATCACCGTGAACTGGCGACTGCCGATGGCCTGAATGTGATTCTGGAGTTCAGCGCCAAGGTGGGTTCGAAGGAGCTGAAAGGTATCGACATGATTCGCTTTGATGAAAGAGGGAAGATTGTCGAGTTTGAAGTGATGGTGCGGCCACTTAGTGGATTGCAGGCCTTGGGCGAAGAGATGGGGCGGCGACTCGGCGCTTATCTGGCGTCCGCCAAAGCCATGTAGGAGCTGCCGCAGGCTGCGATCTGTTGATCTTGATCTTTCAAAAGCAAGATCAAAAGATCGCAGCCTCGTTTCACTCGACAGCTCCTACAAAACGCTTTGCCACAAAAAAGCCCACTGACCGTCGCCGGTTCAGTGGGCTTTGTGCGTCTGGCGTCTAGTTACAGCGCCATGTCACGTGCAGCGTTTTCCTTCGGAGCTTCAGCTTTTTCAGCTGCAGGTGCGGCCGGGGCAGCAGCCTGACCGATCACTGGAGGTGTCGGCAGTTCGAGGATCTTGGCGGTGTAAGCCCACTCTGCAGCCACTTTGGCTGGATCGTTGTTCAGCTGAGTGCCGTAGCTTGGAACGATCTGGTGCAGCTTGGTTTGCCACTCTGGGGTCGCGACTTTGTCTTTGAAGACTTTCTGCAGCACGCTCAGCATGATCGGTGCAGCGGTCGACGCGCCTGGCGATGCGCCCAACAGGCCGGCGATGGAGCCGTCTTGTGCAGCAACGATTTCGGTGCCCAGTTTCAGCACGCCACCAGCGGCTTCATCACGCTTGATGATTTGCACGCGTTGGCCGGCTTGCCACAGGCGCCAGTCTTCGGCTTTGGCGTTCGGGAAGTATTCCTTCAGCGCGTTCAGACGGTCTTCATCCGACAGCATCAGTTGGCCAGCCAGGTACTCGACCAGCGGGTATTCCTTGATGCCGACCTTGGTCATAGGCCAGATGTTGTGGGTGGTGGTGCTGGTCAGCAGGTCCAGGTACGAGCCTTCCTTCAGGAACTTGGTGCTGAAGGTCGCGAACGGGCCAAACAGGATGACGCGCTTGCCGTCCAGGACACGGGTGTCCAGGTGCGGAACGGACATCGGTGGTGCGCCAACCGATGCTTTACCGTAGGCCTTGGCCAAGTGCTGTTCAGCGATGGCCGGGTTATCGGTCACCAGGAACGAACCACCAACCGGGAAGCCAGCGTATTCCTTGGCTTCAGGAATACCCGACTTCTGCAGCAGGTGCAGTGCACCGCCGCCCGCGCCGATGAAGACGAACTTGGCGTCGGTTTCGGTTTTGGTGCCGTCTTTCAGGTTTTTGTAGCTGACGCGCCAAGTGCCGTCGGCATTCTTGGTGATGTCCTGGACTTCGCTCGACAGTTTCAGATCGAAGTTAGGCTTGGTCTGCAGGTACGTCGCGAACTGGCGGGTGATTTCGCCGAAGTTCATGTCGGTACCCAGCGGGCTCCAGGTGGCCGCGATTTTCTGGTTCGGGTCACGCCCTTCCATCATCAGCGGGACCCACTTCTTGATCACAGCCGGGTCTTCGGAGTACTGCATGCCGGCGAACAGCGGGCTCGCTTGCAGGGCTTCGTAGCGCTTTTTCAGGAACTTGATGTTGTCATCGCCCCACACGAAGCTCATGTGCGGCGTGGTGTTGATGAACGAGCGAGGGTTCTTCAGAACGCCTTGCTGAACCTGCCAGGCCCAGAACTGACGGGAGACCTGGAACGCTTCGTTGATCTCGACGGCTTTCGGGATCGTCACGTTGCCTTTGTCGTCTTCCGGGGTGTAGTTCAGCTCAGCGAGCGCCGAGTGACCGGTACCGGCGTTGTTCCAGCCGTTGGAGCTTTCCAGGGCGACGCCGTCGAGGCGCTCGACCATTTCCATCGACCAGCTTGGCTCCAGCTCATTGATCCACACACCGAGGGTGGTGCTCATGATGCCGCCGCCGATCAGCAGGACGTCGACTTTCTTTGCTTCGTCAGCATTGGCGGATGTCATCCCCATCGCCAAAGCCAGACCCAGCAGGGCTGTGTTCACTTTCTTAAACATCTGTTGCACCTATGATAAAACGCCTTCCGCCCGCCGCTGTTATCTGTATGCGATCCGCTTTGATGACGCTCAGGCTAGCGTCGCAGATTCCGGCACACTTCAATTTTGACGGGTGGGCACACAAGGCCGACATGCTGCATCGACCTCAGTTAATGTCCCTTCTGAACTGACTTCTTATCATTATTGGCTCAGCTACTTGAGCGACAGGGATTCCGTCGGCCCGCCCGAAGGCAGGCAAACCGAATAAGGTCAAACCAAGTTGGCGCGAAGAATATCACGTCAGGGCAAACCCGCGCGTCTGTTCCCGACTTGAGAGTCTTTTTCCACTCAGGGACTTATCGGCCGCCAGTCGCTGAACATGACCCTCTGATGAGTGCGTCGACGCAAACCATCCTGCATTCAAGTGTAATTGCCCAGAGATTGAGCACTTTTGGGCAGTGCCTTGCTCAAGCATTATCTGCTACGTTGTACGACGACTGACAAATTAGTCGTCAACCCCATAACAACAAGGAAACAACCTCAATGACCAAGACCCGACTCCTGATCGGCTTTCTCTGTGCCTTCAACGGTTACGCGATGGCCGCCTCTGCCCCGGCGGAAAAAGACGTTGCCCAAGCGGTGGACCATCTGACCCAGGCGATGCTGCACAAGGACATCGCCGAACTGAACGCGCTCACCGCGCCCAACCTGACTTATGGCCATTCCAGCGGCAAGATCCAGGACAAGAAGGAGTTCATCGCCGACATCGAAACCGGCAAGAGCGCGTTCAAGACCCTGGAAATGCAGAACCAGACCATCACCCTGTCCGGCGACACCGCGCTGGTCCGCCACCACTTTTCCGCGCAGGCGTTGAAGGGAACCGAGGTGGTGCCGACCGAGATCGAAAACTTTCAGATCTGGCAGAAGCAGGACGGCAAGTGGTTGTTGGTGGGGCGGCAGGCGTTCAAGTTCTGATTGATAAAAAGGACTCCGCCTGAAATGAGTAGAGGCAGAGTCCTTTCCCACAAAAAACTGGCGCTATACCTGAGTCGTCGCATTTCCCACTCCTGTTTCCATCCCGCCCTGATATGCTGCACCGCTATACCGCATCAGCTCGTCTCTATGGAGTAATCAATGACCCGACTACGCGTCAAGCATTTTGGCCCTATCCGTAACGGTGTGAAGAACAATGGCTGGATAGAGTTCAAACGTGTGACCGTATTTGTGGGCAATCAGGGCTCAGGGAAGAGCACATTGGCCAAACTGTATTCAACCTTCTCGTGGATTGAAAAGGCACTGGTGCGCGGCGACTACGACGCAAAATGGTTTGAACGAAAAAATAAATTCATCAAGCCCTACCTCATGTATCACAGGCTCGAAAATTATCTTTCTGCGGATACTGAGATCGAATACGAAGGTGAAGCCTACGTAATCCATTATTTGCGCGGACAGCTGCATGTCAGTGAATTGAAAGGCAGAAAATATCACCTGCCTCAAATTATGTATGTGCCTGCAGAACGCAATTTCATCGCCTACGTCCGGCACCCCCGGGAATTGAAGCTTTCTTCTGATTCGCTGAAAGAGTTTTTGACTGAGTTCGACGCGGCGAAAGCCAATATGAAGGGGGCACTACGCCTACCGATCAATCAGGCGGAACTCGAATACGACAAACTGAATGACATACTCAACATCCGCGAATCAGACTACAAACTGAGATTGGCTGATGCGTCCAGTGGTTTTCAATCAGCTGTACCGCTACATCTCGTGAGCCACTACTTAGCCAACACCGTTCAAGAGCGAAGTGAAGAGCGGCAGGAAACCATGAGTACCGAAGAGCTGGAGCGTTTCAGAAAGGAGGTTGTGGAGATTTTTTCCATCGACTCACTGACAGAGGAACAACGCCGTATTGCTCTCTCTGCATTGTCAGCCAGGTTTAACAAAACTGCTTTTATAAACATTGTTGAAGAACCCGAACAGAACCTTTACCCACGATCACAATGGAGCGTTCTGCAAAGCCTTCTTCAGTTCAATAACCAAGGGCAAAACAACCGTCTGGTACTGACAACTCATAGCCCTTATGTGGTGAGTTATCTGACGATCGCTGTGCAGGGCAAACATCTGCACGACAGTATATTGGAGAAGCGCGCAGAGGCCCTGCTAACCAGCCTCGCCAAAGTAATTCCCCTGCACGCGTTGGTAGACGCTAATGAACTGGCGATTTATCAAGCCGATGAAACAACTGGAAGCATCGAAAAATTGCCCATGTCGGGAGGCATTCCGTCGGACCATAACTACCTCAACGAATCACTTCGTGAAGGTAATGATTTGTTCGATCAACTTCTCGATATCGAGGAGGCATTGGAGGCGTGAATTTCCTCAATGCTCAATGTCAAAGTGGCCCTTACCACCAAGAACGGTTTGGCCTGTGCGACAACACATCGCGTCCTGTCGCCTACGCCGATCCAGAGTCAGAAGAGACCTGGATCGCCACAGTCAAAAACCCGGATAGTAAAGCGGTCCTTTTCACAGCCATCGACAAATGCGTGATTGGTGACACTGAAGAACCGGGGCGAGGTCGATGTGACTGCATGCTGACCACAAATAAGCAGCTTTACTTGGTCGAGTTGAAAGAAAGAGGCGGTAGCGCATGGAAAAATCATGCGATTGAGCAGCTCGAGTCGACAATTCAATTTCTGCAGACAACGCATGGTGAGGAGTATCTGGATAACTTCAGTCCTAAAAAAGCGTTCGTTTGCAATCGCAAGAAAAAGCCCTTTGTCACCATTGAAACAGATAAAAAACAACATTTCTTCAGAACATATAAATTCAAACTGGACATACAAACGACGGTACTTATCGTCTGAAAGCATTCCTGTTACCTATTTGCCTGACATTCAACTCAGGTTCGGGTCATTCCCCCGCTTTCACAACCGAAACCGATCCACCGACTGCGCCAACTGCCCCGCCAGGCTCGACAACTCATCGGTGGTATTCGCCGTTTGCCCGATCACCCGGCTGTTGCCTTCGGACATCCCGGCAATCATTTCCACCTGATGGGCGATCTCGTTACTGGCCTGGCTTTGCTCGCCAATCGTGCGAGTGATGTCGTTGACCAGTTGCGTCGTGCTCAACGTCGCCTCGAGGATTTCGCGGATGGCCCGCTCGACATCCGCCGTCACCGCCATGCCCTTGTCGACCTGCGCGACACCCGCCTCCATGCTGCTGACCGCCTCGCGGGTGCTGTGTTGAATGCGCGCGACCATCGCGGCGATTTCCTGGGTTGAGGCGCTGGTGCGCGCCGCCAGACTGCGCACTTCGTCCGCGACCACCGCAAAACCCCGACCCTGCTCACCGGCACGGGCCGCTTCAATGGCGGCATTGAGCGCCAGCAGATTGGTCTGGTCGGCAATGCTCTTGATCACCTGAATGATGTTGAAAATGGCTTCGGATTCCTGATCCAGCGTGCGGATCACCTGCGCCGACTGTTGTGCTGATCGGGCGATATCGTCCATGTCGCTGACCACTTGATGAATGACACCGCCGCCCTCCTTGGCCAGGGTTTCGGCCTGACTGGCCATGCTCAGGGCTCGTTCGGCGTGGCGGGTGATTTCCTCGATGCTCGCGGTCATCTGGCTGGCGGCAGCGGCCATGGTGCCGGCAGCGACGCTTTGTTGCTGACTGCTGTCGGCGACCTGATGGCAGCCGTGGCTGAGTTGTTCGCTCATGCCACTGACGCCGTGAGCATTGCGCCGCACCACATCGATCATGTTGCGCAAGTCGCGCTGCATGGTTGCCAGTGTGCGTATCAGAGTACTGGCTTCGTCCTTGCCGGATGGCTCGGCGATCGGCTCGCTGAGGTTGCCGTGGGCGATGCTTTCGGCGATGCGGCTGGCAGTCTTCAACGGCGCCATGATGCTCAGAATGACCCAGCGCCCCTGGATCAAGAGCAGCACAAGACTGGCGATCAACACCACGCCGAGCGCGACGTTGGCGCTGCGGATCGCTGATTCGGTTGCTGCGCTGGTCTGCAGCGTATTGGACTCGATCAACTCGCTCAACGCGGCCATTTGCTCTTCCAACTGGCCGAACGCCGTGTTGAAGGTGCCCAGTTCCTGTTGAGCCGTATCAGGGTTTTCCAGCGCCAGCCCGACAATCCGTTCACCCGCGTTGATGTAGGTATCGAGGCTCGGTTTAATCTGCTCCAGCGCCGTGCGCAATGCCGGGTTGATCGGCAGCTTGAGGTTCTCCTCGAGCACCTCACGAAAATGCCCGGCATGCTCGTTGATCGAATCCCGCACCTCAGCCGCCGTGCTGGTGCTTTTGCTCAGTCCCACAAGCATTGCCGAGTAGACATCGGCGCGCAGGGCGTCGTGCATCATGTCGGCTTCCATGTGGTTGCGCAGCGCGCTCATGCTGACCGCGTTATCGCTGACCGCCGAGGCCATCCGCTGATTGCCGACATAACTGACCAGACTCACGATCAAGGCTGTCAGCAGACTTGTCACAATCAGCAACACTAAACGCAGTTTGATCGACACCGGATTTTCCTCACTCATCACGCCCGTAAACGCTTGTCAGCCTTCAGTTAAGCCTATTTGCGCAGGTCTGCCGCGCCAGAGCGTGTCAGCAGGTGTCGGCGTGCTGGCCAAAGGCAGCAAAACTTTCGGATTGCGCGGCAAGTCTCACTTTTCAACGCGCACGGCCAACGCCTTCATCACCGGTTAATGCCGGCAGGCTATTGAGTCCGTCGTTCTGAATTCTCATGCAGCAAAAGGAAACGCTATGAAACGCGCATTGTGGTTGGGTTTGCTCGGCACGTTCGCCATCGGTACCGCACACGCGGCGACGGAAAAAGTCGCGATCAATCTGGTCAGCGCTGACGGCGCGCCGCAGGCGATCGGCTCGGTCACCATCAGTGAAACGGCGTATGGCCTGTTGTTCACGCCTGACTTGAAATCTCTGCCGGCCGGCGTGCACGGTTTCCACGTGCATGAAAACGCCAGCTGCGAGGCCGGCATGAAGGATGGCGTGAAAGGCGCCGCACTGGCGGCGGGCGGGCATTTCGATCCGCAAAAAACCGCCAAGCACCTCGGCCCTTACGCCGACGGCCATTTGGGTGATCTTCCGGCGGTTTACGTGACGGCGGACGGCATCGCCAACTACCCGGTATTGGCGCCGCGCCTGAAAAAGATCTCCGAGATCAAGGGCCACGCCCTGATGATCCACGCCGGCGGCGACAACCACGCCGATATGCCCAAACCACTGGGCGGTGGCGGTGATCGTATGGCCTGCGGGGTGATCTGACTCATTCCAGCGTGAAAGACGGGCAACCCGCCATGGCGTTGCCCGCGTCTGTTTTGCAATAACGCAGACTTTGCTGCGCCACGGAACTCCCGCCGCGCGCGCCCCTCTCACATTATGTAATCCTTCCCTTTTTGCTTCGCGCTTGTGGAGGAACACCGTCATGCGCAAGTTAGTGCTCGTTTCTTCTTTACTCCTATGCCTGCCCGTTGGTTCCGCTCTGGCCAAAGTCGATGCCGGAGATGTCGCCACTTCGGCCGGTGTCTCCGCGTCGCTGTACTCGACCTTCAAGGATCACAAAATGGTGATTCCGGCCCGTGACGACTTGTCTGCATTTGTCGCCAGTGGCGGGGCCATTCGTGGGGTTTATCTTGAATCGGTGCTGCAACAGGCTCGCCAGGAAAATCCTGGCCTCAATGCCAGTGATGAAGATCTGGCCAACGCGATTCTGGTGCATTACGAAGGCTTGAATCAGTAGCCGTCACGGATAAAGCAGCCGATGGATGGCCGCTGACGGCGCATAGGCAAAACTGTCCGACGGCCTCTATGATGGAGGCCATGACGACTTCTGTGCCCTTGCGCTCACCCTGCCCGCCCGGCGCCTGCATTTGCGGGCGCGATCCGTTGCTGGAGACGCCCGGCGCGGATTTGCGCATCCTGCGCCTGACCCGAGAGGAAGAAAAACGCCTGCTCGCTCGCCTCGAAATGCTCAAAGACCTGAATGACCTCAAACATCTGCAACAGCGCATGTTCGAGCAATTGGGGATTCGCGTCGACGTCGCTCCCGGTTTCAACGAAGTGCGCACCATGCGCGGGATCGCTATTCAAATCGACGAGTTACCGGGCCTGTGCCGCAAGACACGTGCAGCGATCCCGGCCGCCATTCGCCGCGGACTGGAAAACCACCCGGAAATCGCCTTCGAATTGCTCAACGCTCACGACTTGCTGCGCGACACCTGATCACTTTTTCAGCCCCAGGCGTTTGCGCATTTCGGCGGTGATGCTCTGGCGGGTTTTCTTCATGTCGGCCCACGGTTCGTCACCGACTTCAACCAGTCGCTGGTGAACGTTATGCACATTCCACTGATTGCCGCCCTTGATCTCGGCGACTTCCTCGCGAAACAGCGGCACCGACACCGGCAAGCCTTCGCGGGTGCGCGCGGCGTAAGCGCAGATAGTGGTGGCGCCCAGACCGTTGCGCAGGTAATCGATAAAGATCCGCCCGACGCGGTTTTTCGGCCCGGACACCGCAGAAAAGCGCTCCGGCAACAGCTTGGCGATATGACTGACGATGGCGTGGCTAAAGTCCTTGACCTCGTCCCAGCCAAGTTTGCGGGTCAGCGGCACCACCAGATGAATCCCCTTGCCGCCACTGGTTTTCAGGAATGCTTTCAACCCCAATTCATCAAGCACGGTCAATGTCAGCGCCGTCGCTTCGACCATGCTTTTCCACGGCAGCGCCGGATCCGGGTCAAGGTCGAGGACGAAGCGATCGGGCTTGTCCAGATCGACCGTGGTGGCGTTCCAGGTGTGCAGTTCGACCGTGCTCATCTGCACCGCGCCGATCAGCGCTTCGGCGTTATTGATCAGCATCACCGGTTGCCCGGTGAGATCTTTGTCCAGCGTGGTGATGCCGGGTATTGCCAGGCGCTCGGCGTTTTTCTGGAAGAACAACTCGCCGGCAATACCGTCTGGAGCGCGCACAAGAGCCACCGGGCGATCCTTGAGCTGCGGCAGGATCCATTCGGCGACGCTGGCGTAATACTCGGCCAGCTGCATCTTGGTGGTGCCGCTGACCGCGTCTATCACCCGATCCGGGTGCGTGATGCGCACCTTGCCGTTGGCCAGTCCGAGCTGTGACGGCGCGGTATCCGGATTGCTCGCCGGGGCTTTTTCCGGCGGTTTTTTCGTGGCTGGTTTCTTCGCTGCAGTCTTCACCGGTTTCGCTCGCTCCTCTGTGATGCCCTTGGCCGGTTTGTCGTCGCGCAAGCCATGGAACACGGCGTGGCGTACCGAACCGTCCTGGGTCATTTCGGCGAATGCGACTTCCGCCAGCAGTTTCGGCTTGAGCCAGTGCACGCCTTTGACCTCGAAGCCGCTGGGTGGATTGACCACCGCCGCCTTCTTCACCTGCAAGGGCTTGAGTTGGGCCAGAATGCTTTTCAACGTCGATTCGTTGAAACCGGTGCCGACCTTGCCGGCATAGCGCAATTCACCGCTGTCGCGGTCATGCAGCCCCAGCAACAACGCGCCGAAGGCACTGCGCGAACCTTTCGGATCGGTGTAACCGACGACCACGAATTCCTGGCGGTGTTTGCACTTGAGCTTGATCCAGTCGCCGCTGCGCCGCGACACATAGGGCGAACCAAGGCGTTTGCCGATCAGGCCTTCCATCTGCATCTGGCAGGCGCTGTTGAGCAGGGCGTCCGGGGTTTCGTCGAAGGCCTCGGAGAAGCGCAACAACGGTTGCTCATGACTGCCGAGCACCGTGGCCAGCGCGGCGCGACGTTCCTCGACCGGCACTTCACGCAGGTCGACACCGTTGAGATACGGCAGATCGAACAGGTAGTAGAGAATGTTGCCGCTGCTTCCAGCTTCAAAAGCATTTTGCAGGGCCTGAAAGTCCGGTACGCCGTTTTCGTTGGCGACAACCATTTCGCCGTCGAGCCACGCCGATTCCAATCCCAGCGCGGCCAAGGCTGCGGCCTGTTGCGGCAACTTGTGCGTCCAGTCGTGACCGTTGCGGGTGAACAGTTGCACCTGGTCATGATCAATCCGCGCCATGATCCGGTAGCCATCGAATTTGATCTCGTAACTCCACTGCCCTTCTGGCGCACTGTCGACCAACGTGGCCAGTTCCGGTTTCAGTTGTGCCGGTAATTTGGCCTTGTGCGCCCCCGTGAGCTTGCCGGTCGCGGCTTTGCGCATCTTGGCCGGGGGCTTTTTCAGCGGTTTGCTGTGCTCGGCGGCCAGTTTCGGCTGGGTAACAAGCGTGCGTTCGCTCAACACGCTGTCGGGTTCAGCGGCCAGTACGTCGTAGTCATCCTGCGGCCGTGCGGCGCTGTCCTGATGCTTGATGAGAAACCACTGTTCTTTTTTGCCGGGCATGTGCGTGCGCACCAGGTTCCAGACACCGCCGAGCTTCTCGCCTTGCAGTTCGAACTTGAGCTTGCCCTTGGCGTAGGCCTTGTGCGGATCTTCCAGCGGAATCCACACGCCACGATCCCAGACGATCACATCACCGGCGCCGTAGTGCCCTTGCGGAATGTTGCCCTCGAACGTTGCGTAATCCAGCGGATGATCCTCGACATGCACCGCCAGCCGCTTGACCTTGGGGTCGAGTGACGGCCCTTTCGGCACCGCCCAGCTTTTCAAGGCGCCATCGAGTTCCAGGCGAAAGTCGTAATGCAGGTGTGAAGCGTCGTGCTTCTGGATGCAGAACTGCAAAGCATGCTCGGCAGCGGTTTTACGTCCCGAGCGCTTGACGGCAGCCGGTTCCGAGGTCGCCGAAAAATCGCGCATGCGGTTGTAGTCGTCGAGGTTCCTGTTCATCGTGCACCTGCCTTGTTTCAGCCCATTCGGGTCACGGTCAGCGCCACCACTGCGATGCGGTCGACCCGTTGATAGCCGGGGTTGAGCAGTTCTTCGCCAAAAACATCCGGGTCGAGTTCGCGGTACGTCCAGCCGAAGCGTTTTTCATCGAGGCGCGGCAGCACGGTGTCGAGAAACGGATCACGACCATCGACCATCGCCACACCGGTGTAGAGAAGCAGCGAGCCACCAGGCGCCAATCGATTCAAGGCCTGTTCGACGATGCGCAGTGACAGTCCTGCCCCCAGCGTCCCGCCACCGTGGCGATAGGCGCGTTCCGCCGGGTCGGCCATGTACGGCGGGTTGGCGACGATCAGGTCGAACTCGCCGTCGACGCCCTGCAACAGATCACTGGCGCGCACTTCAACGTTGGCGACTTCCGCCAGTGCCGCATTGATCGCAGTCAGACGCAACGCCGCAGGGTTGATGTCCAGCGCCAGCACCTCTGCCTCGCGACGGGCGCGGCCGATCAGAATCGCACCGACGCCAGCGCCACAGCCGATGTCCACCGCGCGATGAATCGGCGCGAAGTTCTGCTGCAGGTGGGCGTGGATCAGTTGCGCAAAGCGGTAGGTGTCGGGGCCGAAAAACACCGCGTCAGCGGCCTCGGTGGGAAATGCCGAATGGACGAACAGCAAATCATCCAGGCTCGACCAGCGCACCCGACTCTTCAGCTCACCTTCGTAGGTATCAATGATCTGTGCGTCTTGCAGTTGTCGCTGTTCATCGGCGGACAACAATCCCGGCGCGAACGGACGCGACCAGCCGAACACATCACGCAAAGAGTCGGCCATCTGGCCTTCGTCACGCTGGTTGACCCGTTGATGGGTCAACGGCGTCGGCGTGGTGAACCGATATCCGTCTGCCAACAAGCGCCGGCCCAATTGCAGCAGCACGAGGTCGTTGGGGCAGAGTTGTTCTTCCTGAGTCATCGGCGGTGTCCTTAAGGCAAGCGGGATTTGAGTTCGATAAAACGCCGGGTGGCGAGCAGCCCGGCCGGATGTGCATGGCGGGCCGGGGCGAGCCAGGGGAGCAAAATCGCCATTTGCGCCGAGGCATCCTGACCTTGCAGCGCGGTGTTGAGCGCCTGTACGTCGGGGTCCTGTTCAAGCCCTTCGATGGGCGCTGCGGTCTGACTGTGCCGCCGAACGGGTTTCGCTTTATCCGACGGCGTCCAATCGCCGGCGATCCAGTCGTGCACCAGTTGTTTTTCGTAGGCATTGAACACGCCGAACATCGCCGCACCGTCGCCTGCGATCAGTTGCCAAAAACGGCTGGCCTGCGGGTCTTCGTGGCGTTTGATCCAGCCCTTGTTCTGCAACGCTTGAAGAAATCCGGGCAATTGCTCCGGTGCGGCCAGCCACTGATTGACGGTCTGTCCTTCGAAACGGCAGTAATCGGAATGCATGTGTTGGGCGAATGGGCACTTGCGCTCGAGCATCGCCAGCAATTGCTGCTCAAGGTCGAAGCCTTCAATGATTGCGCGGCTGCCCTGCCCCAGATCGTTGAGCCGATAGCCCAGCGCTACCCGGCGCAGAAACTCAGCGCGATCGGCCTCAAGCGGCAGCAGGTCAAGCGCCGCCTGCACGGCTTTTTGCGCATGGCCGGTGCTGGCGTTGTCGATGGTCACATGGAGGGTGAAATAGTACGGATCGATCCCCAGTTCACTGAGTTCGTAACTGCTGATCAACAGGTGCAAGGGCAGTTGTTCATAGCCGAGGTTGTAGCCGATCACCTCGGGCAGATAGTCAGCACCACAGACACCGAGGGCCAGTTGTATCGCGCCTTGCAGGTAGCGTTCATCGTCGATGGCGCTGCTGTCCTGCAGATCGTGCTCGGCGAGCAATTTCTGGTAAATCACCACGTGGTTCTGCGCCGGATTGCCTTCGCCCAGCTCTTCCAGAAAGGTTCGCAGCAGCCCTTGGAAACGCGGGTCTTGCCAGCGCGGCAATAGACCATAGAGCCAAGCGCCGTCGACCAGTTTGGTCGGTGCCACCGCTTGCAGGAAATACAGCGCCTGCGCCTTGCCACGGAAGAATTGCCGAGGCCCGCCGGCCTTGCGCTGCTGGAGATAGTCGGCGTATTGCCGGGCGACATCGGCGCAATGTTCGGCCACCCAGGCGTGCCACGTTGCCGGGTCTTCAGGCAACGAATCGGTAAGTTGCGCGGCGTGTTGCAGTTGCTCCTGCAAAAACGCCTGCGCAAGGTCCTGGGAATCGTCATTGCGCAACAACGCTTCATAGACCTGCCGCATGTTCCCAGCGGCGTTCATCAGGTGCGGTTGGGCAGGCGCGGCTTGCAGAGGTGTCAGGACAGTCATGGCAAAATTCTCGGTCGGTTGGCAGGGCGCTGTTCCACACGCCTCTACAGCAGCAGAGAGGCGGCGCCTGCGAAAAATTCAATCGACGTGAAAATTGCCCGGACGGACGGCGAAGCAGCTCCTTGACGGAGCTGCGGGTGGTTATGATTTTTTGCCGTTACATCAGGCCTGGCCTTTGGCCTGCTGCTCCAGATGCACCTGCAAATCCGGGTCGATCCGCAAGGCTGCTGCCAGTTCATCCAGATAGCTGCGCTCGGCGTCCTGCTGGTCATCCACGAGGATCACGCTGACCAGATACATTTCAGCGGCCATGGCCGGATCGCCTTTGGCCGCCTGCGCGACTTCGTTGGCGTCCAGCGGTTTCGAGACTTCGTCCTCAAACCATTGCTGCAATTGTGAGTCGTCGGTGTGTTTGCTGATTTCCCCACTGATCATCTGTTGTTCCCGGGCGTCGATCTCACCGTCAGCCTTGGCCGCCGCAATCAAAGCGCGCAACACAGCGTGGCTGTGCTCCTCGACTTCCGGGCCGGCAAGCAGATTGGCCGTCTGCGGGATTTGTTGCGGTGCCGAACTCGCCTGGCTGCGTTGCCACGCCTGATACGCCTGGAACGCCATCATGCCCAGCGACGCCAGCGCCGCATAATTGGTCCCGCCGGAACGACTTTGCGTACTGCCCGCGCCGCCCAGCGCCCCACCCAAAGCGCCGCCAAGACCACCACCGGCACCGCCGCCGAGCAAACCACCGAGCAAGCCGCCCAAGCCGCCAAGTCCACCGGCAGATCCGCCGCCGCTGGCCGCGCCCGAGCCGCCACCGAGCAGTCCACCCAGCAACCCACCCAAACCACCCAAACCATCGCCGGCAGACGCTGAAGATTGTTGGCCGGTCGAGGCCTGGCCTCGCAGCAGTTTTTCGAGCAAATCGCTGGTGTTCATGACGTTATCCTCAGGCATTGGCAGTGACTGCGTCTGGCAACGATAGACCCCTTAAGCCATAGCGCCAGCACCGTTTGGCTGACGCTCGAAGCCCTGACGGATTTCGCCCGCGTATTTTTTCGCCGGCCAGCTAAGATTGATCAGTGGTGAACCTTATCCCGGCCAGACCGGTCGATAGCTGCAACCCCGACCCGGTTTGCCGGCGCCCTGCTACTCAAGGGTGATACCCGGCTTGCTTCACTTTCTGGAGAACGCCCCCGTGATATCGACCGTACACATCGCCAGGCTCAAAGCATGGGGCGCCCATGGTTTTACCGCGACTGGCGTGGTCACAGCCTTCCTGGCCACCCTCGCCCTGCTGGAAAACCAGCCGACCCATTGCCTGATGTGGCTGGGCGTGGCGCTGATTGTCGACGGCCTCGACGGCGCACTGGCGCGCAAGGTCAACGTGCAGTCGGTGCTGCCAAGCTTCGATGGCTCGATCCTTGATCTGGTGATCGATTACCTGACGTATGTGTTCATTCCGGCGCTGTTCATCTATCGCTACATTCCGCTGCCGGATTACACCCTGCTGCTGACCGTGTCGCTGATTCTGGTGTCCTCGTTGTTCTGCTTCTGCAACGTCAATATGAAGAGCAAGGACAACTACTTTGTCGGGTTTCCGGCGGCGTGGAATGTGGTCGCCCTGTGCCTGTACATCATCGGACCGGGACCGTGGATCACTTTTCTGACGGTTATCGGTTTGGCGCTGTTGACCGTGACGCGGATGAAGTTCCTGCACCCGTTTCGGGTACGCCGGTTCATGCCGATCAACATTGCAGTGACGGCGATCTGGCTGCTATGCAGTCTGTCGCTGGTGCTCAACCATCCGGTGATCAACCCGTTGGTGATGGGGTTGTGGTTGCTGATGTCGGCGTACTTTCTGGGGATCTGCATCTGGCGCACGGCGCTGGAGTGGTTTGATCGGCCGCAGGTGAAATAGGCTCAACTACCAAAATACCTACCCCTGTGGGAGCGAGCCTGCTCGCGAAGACGGAGTGTCAGACAACATTTTTGTTGAATGACACAGCGCTTTCGCGAGCAGGCTCACTCCTACAGGGGTCGCAATAGATTCGAAAGTCGGGGGTGAATCAGCGCTTGGTGATCACCACCTCCAGATACTCGCTCGGCACCACCAGCGAACCCTCTCCCGCCCGATTCAACCGATTTAGCAAATCCGCCAGATCACTCTCCAGCGCCTGCCCGCTCTCCGGCGGTAATGCCGCAAAGGCCTTATGCACCGGCCCATACCAATGGCGGAAAATATCAATAAAATGCGCGGCCGAGCGATAGCGAAAATTGAAATCGCGCCGTGTCACACGCAGCAGAAAATCACGGTCATCGAAATGTTTGTGCAGCCAGGCATCGGAGCCCCAATTCGAGGGCGGCTGGGCGCCGGCAGGCGGCGGCAGATGACGGCTGAGCGTCTTGAACATCTGCCCAACAAAACCTTCCGGCGTCCAGTTGGCCAGACCTATCCGCCCACCACGGCGACAAACCCGCCCCAGCTCGGCCGCAGCCGTGTCCTGATCCGGCGCGAACATCACACCAAAGGTCGACAGCACCGCGTCGTAACTCTCATCGGCGAACGGCAGTGCCTCAGCATCGGCAACCTGAAACGTCACGTCCAGATGCTCTGCTCGGGCCCGATCCTGGCCGCGCTCCAACAAAGCCGCAACGTAGTCGGTCGAGGTGACCTGGCAGCCACGGCGCGCCGCCGCCAGCGTCGCATTACCGTTGCCGGCAGCGACATCCAGCACCTCTTCATCGCAACGCAGGTCACAGGCTTCGGCAAGGTTTTCGCCGACGATTTGTAACGTCGTACCAATCACGGCGTAGTCGCCACTGGCCCAGGCGACTTTCTGGCGTTCTTTCAAGGCAGTCAGATCAATCGGGGTACTCATAAGAGTGAACTCCGCTGCGGGTGGGGTCGGTGATCATTCGGCCGTCGTCGGATCGATGACCGTCATCACTCGCGCCACACTGTTGGCAGGAAATCCTCCAAGCCTGGCGTGTTCGCGTACCTGCTCTTCGTCAGGCGCGATGTACACGCAATAGATCTTGTCAGCGGTGACATAACTCTGCAGCCACTGCACTTGCGGACCGAGTTCGCGCAAGACATCACAGGACGTTTTCGACACAGCTTTGAGTTCTGCTTCCGACAGCTTCCCGGCCCCTGGAATCTCGCGTTCAATCACGAATTTCGGCATGGCAACCTCGCGCTCTTGTTATGGGGCAAGGCCGGCAGTGACCCTGCTCAAGCACTATCGCGCCGAGACCGCTCGGCGTCCCTGCCAATCGTCTGGCAACCCTGTAAAACCGGGGGTTTGCCGATGAGCGGTGGAAATCTGTAAAGCGTCTGGAACACCTTGAAGATTGCCAACGTTCGAGGATTGGTTTCTGATGCCCGCTCGCTTCTGGAACGGACTCTACCGATGTCACTGAAACTCGATTGGCTCGCGCATCACATGCACCACAGCGACCGTTATGCTCAATGGATCCACCAGCAATTCCCCTACGAATACATCGACCAACCGCTGGCTGAATGGCAGCGTGAATTTGCCGAGGGCCAAGGCAATGGCGACTGGTCTTGCCTGATCGCCATGGACGGTGAACATCTGGTCGGCGGCGCGGCGCTAGCACGCGATGACCTCGCCTTGCGCCCCAATCTCGGACCTTGGCTAGCCTGCGTGTTCGTCAGCCCTGAAGCACGCGGGCAAGGGTTGGCGGAACGCTTGATTGCAGGGATTTGTCAGGAGGCAAAAGACTGCGGCTTTGCGCGTTTGTATCTGCATACGCAGAGCAAGCAGGACTACTACGCCAAGCGCGGCTGGCAGGTCCTGGAGCGTTTTTGCGCCTGGGACAACGAGCAATGGCTCATGGTCCGCGACCTCTGAGCCATTGGTTTTGCTGATCAAATCGCAGGCGCCTTAGCCTCCTCCAGCAAATGCTGGATCATCTGCTCCTGCGCCTCGTAGCGACCTTCGCCGAAGTGGCTGTAACGCACCTGCCCCTTGGCGTCGATCAGGTAATGCGCCGGCCAGTACTGGTTGTCGAAGTTGCGCCAGATCGCGTAGTTGTTGTCGATGGCCACCGGGTAGGTGATGCCGAGCTTTTTCACCTGATCCTTGACGTTCTCGATGATCCGCTCGTAGCCGTATTCCGGGGTGTGCACGCCGATCACCACGAGGCCGTCCTTCTCGTACTTCTTCGCCCAGTCCTTGACGTACGGCAGGGTGTGCTGGCAGTTGATGCAGTCGTAGGTCCAAAAGTCCACAAGCACCACTTTGCCGCGCAGGGCGTCTGCGTTCAGTTCTGGTGAATTCAACCATTGCACGGCGCCAGCGAGTGACGGCATCGCGCCTTTGCCCTCCTCCATCGGCGAGTCCGCGCGGACTTTGCTGACAAAGTAGTCGACCACTTTCGGCACGTTTTCCAACACGCGTTTTTCGACACTGGCGACGCCTTCGGAGGAGGTGTTGGCCAACAAGGTTTTATCGAAGCCGGTGGCAATCACCGCTGTCGTCGCCAGTACCGCAACCCCGGCACCACGACGCAACCAACCGGTGAACGGGATCGACGGTTTCAAACGGTTGACCAACCCGCGCCCGGTGAAGATCAACGTGCCCAGCGACAATGCACTGCCGGCGCCGTAGGCCAGCAGCAACAGGCTGGTCTGCGCGTTGGCGCCTTGCAGCATGGCACCGGTGAGAATCACCCCGAGAATCGGTCCCGCGCACGGTGCCCAAAGCAGTCCAGTGGCCACGCCGAGCATGACCGAACCCATCGGCCCGGCCTTTTTCCGGGTGTCCGGGTCCAGACGATTGCCGAGCATCACGAAGGGGCGTGTCAGCCAGCCGCCGATGCGCGCCGAGGTCAGCGACAGGGCGAACACGCTCATCACGATCAGCGCGACGTAACGGCCACTGTTGCTGGCCTGGATCACCCATTCGCTGCTGACCACGGCGAGGCTGGAGATCAGCGCGAAAGTCAGGGCCATGCCGCCGAGGGTCAACAGTATCGAAGCGCGACTGCGTTGGGCGCCGGCAAACAGAAACGGCACCACCGGCAGGATGCAGGGGCTGAGCACGGTCAGCAGACCACCGAGAAATGCGATGAGGTACATAGTGAGTCACCCTTGATCAATGATTGTGGCGAGCCGTTCAGACGCTCTGGCTTTCCAGCCATTGGCTCTGCGGCGTACGGCTGGCGCCGTTCTCGGCGAACATCTGCCCTTGTGGCGTGCGGCTGGAGCCGTCCGCTGCAATCAGGCCGTCGCTGCCCTGCTGGGCCCCCGGCGTCAGTTGGAAGCAGGTGCTGCTGTGGCAGCTATGCTGTTCAACCGCAGCGTTGGCATGGGCGGCGACGCCGGCCAGGGAGAAAGCGATGGCGGTGAAAAAGCGCGCGACGTTGTTCATGGTGTTGTTCCTTCTATAAAGAGTTGGCTTGGTTGCCGTTGATGACTCAGTTGTCGTTGTTGCAGCCGTCGGCAAATTTGCTGTAATCGAGTACGCGGGTTTTGCCTGCAGAATCGAGGTAGGTCATGCGCGCCTCGACGATGCCGCAGGACACCGAGTTGTCCTGTTTCAGCGAGATCACTTTCTGGATATCCAGGTGGGTGCCGTAGGTGTAGGTTTGCGCGGTAACAGCGGCTTCGGCCCGGGCCGAGAGCGTGCAGATGTTCAGGGCGGCAAACAGGCAGGCGGCGATTACGGATTTGTTGTTCATGGCGTGTTCCTCAAGGCTTCAGTGGGGTTTGAGCCGAGGCGATCTGTGTGGGCCTCGATGGAGCCTATTTGAGGCTCGCGAGGTATCGCGTCTGTGTCAGGAACTGGCGCGTTTCAATCGCTGTGTATCCTTGCCATCGGGGGATACACAGCGATACAAAACCCTGGAAAAATCGCGTTTTTGCGTTCCCGTGTATCCGCCGATACGGCAGATACACTGCAATACAAAGGCAGGCAGGCGGGCCACCGCAGGCTCGATACACTGCACGGCAGTCCCTTTTGATAGAGGTTTGCACCGATGGATCATGTCGATCACATTCTCATCGTCGACGACGACCGCGAGATCCGTGAACTGGTGGGCAACTACCTGAAGAAAAACGGCCTGCGCACCACGGTGGTCGCCGATGGCCGGCAGATGCGCAGCTTTCTCGAGGCCAACACCGTCGACCTGATCGTGCTCGACATCATGATGCCCGGCGACGATGGCCTGCAGCTGTGCCGCGAATTGCGGGTGGGCAAACACAAGGCCACGCCAGTATTGATGCTGACCGCGCGCAACGATGAAACCGACCGCATCATCGGCCTCGAAATGGGCGCCGACGACTACCTGACCAAACCATTCGCCGCCCGCGAATTGCTCGCGCGGATCAACGCCGTGCTGCGCCGCACGCGCATGCTGCCGCCGAATCTGGTGGTCACCGAGGCCGGTCGGTTGCTGGCCTTCGGTCGTTGGCAACTGGACACCTCGGCCCGTCACCTGCTCGACAAGGACGGCACCATGGTCGCCCTCAGCGGCGCCGAATATCGATTGCTGCGGGTGTTTCTCGATCACCCACAACGGGTGCTCAGCCGCGACCAACTGCTCAATCTGACCCAGGGTCGTGATGCCGATCTGTTTGACCGCTCGATCGACTTGCTGGTTAGCCGTTTGCGTCAGCGCCTGCTGGATGATGCGCGCGAGCCGGCCTACATAAAGACCGTGCGCAGCGAAGGTTACGTGTTCTCACTGCCGGTCGAGATTCTCGGGGCCCCGGCATGAGCGTCAATCTGCACTGGCCGCGCACCCTCGCCTCGCGCCTGTCGCTGATTTTCCTGATCGGCCTGTTGCTCGCTCAGGCGCTGTCGTTCGGTGCGCAGTATTACGAGCGTTACCAAAGCGCCAAGAACACCATGCTCGGCAATCTGGAAACCGACGTCTCGACCTCGATTGCGATCCTTGATCGCTTGCCTGCCGAAGAGCGCCCTGCCTGGCTCGAGCGTCTGGCGCGAAAAAATTATGGCTACCTGTTGAGCGAAGGCGAACCGGGCACACCGATCGAGGCCAGTGATGTGCCGGTGGCGGTCACCTCGATCACCGAAGCCATTGGTGAACGCTATCCGCTGACCTTCACCGATATTCCCGGGCCGAAGAAACACTTTCAGGGTCATCTGCGCCTGAGCGACGGCAGCCCGGTGACCATCGACGTGCACCCCGCCATGGTCCCGTTGTCACCCTGGTTGCCGGTAGTACTGCTCGGCCAATTGGCGCTGATGCTCGTCTGCACCTGGCTGGCGGTGCGCATTGCGGTTCGCCCCCTGACCCGGCTGGCTAACGCGGTGGAAACACTCGACCCCAACGCCCACCCGATCAACCTCGACGAAAGCGGCCCGAACGAAGTGGTCTACGCAGCACGGGCGTTCAACACGATGCAGGCGCGCATTGCCGCTTATCTCAAGGAACGCATGCAACTGCTGGCGGCGATTTCCCATGACCTGCAAACCCCGATCACGCGGATGAAACTGCGCGCCGAACTCATGGACGATTGCACCGAGAAAGACAAACTGTGGAATGACCTCAGCGAGATGGAACACCTGGTGCGCGAAGGCGTGGCGTATGCGCGCAGCATCCATGGTTCGACCGAAGAAAGCCGCCGCACCAACATGGATTCCTTCCTCGAAAGCCTGGTGTTCGACTATCAGGACATGGGCAAGCAGGTGCAACTGGTCGGCAAGAGTGCGGCGGTCATCGACACCCGTCCTCATGCGTTGCGCCGGGTGCTGGTGAACCTGACCGACAACGCACTGAAATTCGCCGGCGCCGCCGAAGTCTGGGTCGAAGCCAACAAAGGCAACCTGGCGATCACCGTCATGGACCGCGGCCCGGGCATCGCCGACGCCGAACTGGCGCAGGTGCTGCAACCGTTCTACCGCGTGGAAAACTCGCGCAATCGCGATACCGGCGGCACCGGGCTGGGACTGGCGATCGCCCAGCAACTGGCCATGGCGCTCGGTGGTTCGCTGACGTTGAGCAATCGCGAGGGTGGCGGGCTGTGCGCTGAACTGAAGCTGCCGCTGCATCCATAAACGCTTTAACGGCGCCTGTTTAAACGCTACGCACCAATACCGGTCGGTAGCCTGCACACCGCCGCGCCAATGCCTACAACTTCATCAGAATCCACTGACTGTGCGCCTTGGCTGATGCGCTTATGGTTGTGTTGCCCGTTTCGCACTGTTCACCATTGGTCGCCACTGTCAGATCTGACAGTAGCAAGTCAGCGCCGGGCTACGGTTCCATGACAATTGGCCCAACCTGTCGAGGCGCAACATGACTCTGCTCGAATCCGTTACCCACGTGTGTACGCGCCTGGCGCCTGGCGGCTGGCATTCACTGATGCTCGCCCACGGCCTGGACTTGCTGGCTGAACCGCTGGCGGCGGAACTGCACAAGCCCCTGAAAATCGACCGGTCAATACCCGGATTTACTGATTTCGCAACGACCGGCAGGCGGGCGATCGAGGCAGGCGCACCGGCGCACAGCCTGCTGTATCACGCGCTGGCCTCGCCAAACGTGCTCAGCGATAAAAACGGCCAGACATTACAGCTGTTCCCCACTGCCGCCGAGATCGAGACCGTGCTCGACTATGTCTACAGCGTCAGTCCGCCCACGCTCGACAGCCTGCGCCACAAAGCCCGGGGCGCGCCGTTGGCGGTGGTCGCGTTTGCCAGTGAATATCGCTGCGCCGCCGACACCGTGCATGGCCGGCATGCCGACCTGTGCTTCTCGCGTACCGGAATCGCCCGCGTCGGCACCGCCCCCCCGTGCTATGACGCAACGCTGCGCAGTTTCCTGCCCTTCGTCGACGATGATCCGCACGGCATCCGGGTGATGCCAGTGCGCTACAGCGCCTACATTGCCGTGCAACTCAAGGGCGATGCCGAGCGCTTCGGGCCGATGGATTTTCAGATGGACCTCGACCCCGGACTGGATTTCTGGGTGCCCGTGCACAAGCTGTTCAATGGTTCGCAGTGCCTGGAGGGTCTGAACCTGACGGTGACGCTGGGCAACCACCAGATCAACGAAAAACTGCGGCATGTCCATTTGCGCCACAGCGGCACCGGTTGGCAGGAACCGCAGATCAGCCAGCCACCCTTCGTCGTCACGGAAAATCTTGCGCATTGGGCCTCGAGTGTAGATCTCGGCCCCGGTCTGCTGGTGCCTGAAGCCAGAGCCCGGCTGGTGGCGCCCGTCGAATATCAGGGGCAGCCCTTGTCCTTTATGCTGCCGGCCAATACCGGCGGCATGGTGCACGGACGTCATCGGGTCGAAGCGGATGGCAGCATCGAAGACCTGAACGAGCATGAAGGTGTAGAGGCGTTGGTGCGTCAGGGCGGTTATCGCGCCTTGCATTATCAGGACGGCACTGCCGATGGCTGGGTGTTGCCACGCTGCCCGATGCTGGAAAACCATTTGCCGGCCATCGCGGCCTATTCGCTGATCGGCCCCCCGGACTTCTATCCGTTATGCAGTCAACGCAAGCTGTTGCACTGGGTCAGCGACGAACCAGCGTTACCAAGTGCCGGTCTCTGGCACGCCCGACTTGAAGCGCTCTCCAACGTACGCTACTGCGCCAACCTCGATCTGCAGGATCGACTGTTCTCCCCGACTGACCGAGGGGTGAGCGCCATCGTTGCCCTCGCCGATCAAACCGACACGGTGCAATCCACTGCCCCGCTACCACCGTCATCGCGGCCGACCTCGCTGCCCGACGGCGCCGCCGGGGTGTTCGGGCCTGGCTGGGAGGTCGGCTGGGTTCGCCAGCGCACGGCAGACGACGAGTGGACCAACGTCCTCGCCGGCTATCAGATGGCCAGCCCGTTTCCCGAGGATGCGAAGATCTGCGCAGCGCTAGGTTCTTTCTGGCCCGGCGTGGCACCGGATTCGGCACGGGTATTTGAGCCGCGCTCGACGCTGCACAGCATCATTCCCCTGACCGATGAAGAAATCGGCATGGGCGGCCTGGCCTGGGATAATCAGCGCGGCCCTCAACTCATCACTCAAGACGATCGGCTGATCGTCCAGTACCACGCGTACGCCCATGCCGATTACACACAGGTGGCCCTCGATGGCCAGTTCTCCCTGAGCACGACCGGCCACACTGCGCAAACCGTGTATCAGCAGCGCGTGCGCTCGATGTATCGCGTGTACCGTGCGCTCGGCGCCGCCAGCGATAAACCCATGCGCAATGCCTGGCCACTGTTGTCGTTCGTTGACGTGCAGCGGCCGAACGCGGAACTGGACAGCGCGCAGGCGCAAGCCGGGCAACTCCTCGACGGCTGGGTGCAGCGCTTTTTGCTGTACAAGCGCGGCGCCGTGCAGATCCCTGCAAGTGATTTCAGGTTGCGCCACGTCGAAGTCGAAGAGCTGGTGATCTTGCTGCTCAGCGCCGATGCAATCCTGATCAAACGCGACACCCTGCCATGGCGGGTCGCCCATGAAACATTTTGATGTTGTGGTCGTCGGCGCCGGCCCTGCGGGCTGCGCAACGGCAATCAGTTGCGCCCGTCACGGGCTGCGCGTGGCCTTGATCGAACGGCAGGCGTTCCCCCGGTTTCGCCCCGGCGAAAGCCTGCATCCGGGCATCGAACCGCTGCTACGACAACTGGGGGTCGCCGAGCAGCTATGTGGCCGCGCGGCACGGCGCTTTGACGGCCACTGGGTGCACTGGAACGGTGTGCCGCGCTTCAATGCCTTTGGCGCCGATGATCGCGGCGCCTGGCAGGGCTTTCATTTGGAGCGGGCGCAACTGGACGCGACGTTACTGGCGCAAGCGGCGACGTTGGGGGTGGAGATCAGTCAGCCCTGCCGGGCACGGCGAGTGCTGACTCAGGCCAGTCGGGTGATCGGCGTGGAGACCGACAGCGCACGCCTTTACGCGACCTGCCTGATCGATGCCAGTGGCGCTTGCGACTGGCTCGCTCGCCAACTCGGTCTGCCGGTTCGCCACTGTTCACCGCCGCTGGTGGCGCGTTACGGCTATTTGCAAGGTCACAGCGCAACCTATGCAACAACCGCGCACTTGCTGGCCGATCCTGACGGATGGACCTGGATCGCCCAGGTTGAGCCGCAGTTGCTGCACTGGACGCACCTGACGTTCGAGAACAACAGGCGCTCGACGAGGCTTCCCGAGGCCCTGCAAGCTTTGCCAGCCGTAGGGCGGATACGCGGCGCCGATGTAACCTGGCGCATCATCCCGGCCGTCACCGGTGCTGGCTATTTTCTGGTGGGCGATGCCGCCAACCGGCTCGACCCGGCGTCCTCCCACGGCGTGCTCAAAGCGTTGATGAGCGGTATGCAAGCCGCGCAAGCCGTAGCGGATTGTTTGCTCCAACCGGCCTTGCAAACAGCGGCGCAGGCGCAATATCGCCAATGGCTGAACGCAGGATTTGCACGCGATGTGGCGCACCTGCGCGACTTCTATCGTCTGCATCCCTGCCCGCCGTCGTGGCTGCCTGCGGCATGACTTACAGGACGCTGGCGAGCACGCCCTCTTGGTGAAACTGCCGCAACAACGCCGATCCGCTGTCCATGAACGTTTCGGTGTCGGCCACCCCTGCTTCTACTGCCAGATCTTGCAATTGCTGGCGGCCATCAAGGTCAGGAAACGCTTCAATGCGCTGTAACAGGCGCCAGGCCAGCGGGCTCAGCTCGGAAAACTGCACATTCCAGTCTGCCGTGCGCCGCACCAGCAACAGCGTCGGATGCGCCGGCGGTGTGGCGGGCTGATGGTTCGGATCAAGTGCATGCACCGGCCACACATACGCCAATGGCCAGGCCAGTGCCGAGATCTGCAGCGGACGCTCCAGCAACAGCGCCGGATCGCTTGGCGGCAGCGCCTGAGCATCGGACTGCTGCAAGATCATCTCGACCCATTCGTAATGCGCCAGCTCCAGCAGAAACGCCGGCCACTCGCCATCGCGCAACACCTGCGGTGGCGACGCGAGATAGTCGAGAAACGTTTCGGCAATCTCTCCAAACTTTGGGGTCTGCGCCCGCCACTCGCGCAAAAAGCCTCGTACCAGCAGGCCCCAGCGTTGTTCCCCGATGATCCGGATCAACACCGGAAACGTGCCGCTCAACAATTGCGAAACGTTGTTGAACACCAGATCGCGATAAACGTTGACCCGCGCCACGTTCATGTCGGCCGGTGGCGATTGATGTTCAGGATCGCGCAAATACCGGGTCAGCGCCTGTTGTTGCAGTATCAGGTTATCCATGAGGGCGACCTCCGGCTTGCAGTTGGCGAATGGTATGCAACTCAGCGACCAGTTCGGAAAATGCCGGGAAATTGAAATCCCGCTCAAGCAGCGTTGGCTGCGCGCCAAACCGCCTGTAAGCCTCCGCCAGCAGAGACCACACGACCGGTTTGACTGAGGCACCATGGGTGTCGATTTTCAGCGTATCGGACTCATCGAAATGACCCGCCACATGCATCCCGACCACCCTGTCCGGCTCGATACCGGCGAGGAAGGTTTGCGGATCGAAGCCGTGGTTGATCGCGTTGACATAGACATTGTTGACGTCCAGCAGCAGGTCGCAATCGGCCTCGCGCAGTACGGCATTGGTGAAGCTCACCTCGTCCATGTCCTGGCGCGGGGCGGCATAGTAGGAGACGTTTTCCACGGCCAGGCGCCGGCCGAGAATGTCCTGAGCCTGACTGATCCGCGCGGCAACGTGCTGCACCGCTTCTTCGGTGAACGGCAACGGCAGCAAGTCATACAGATGCCCGTCATCGCTGCAGTAACTCAGGTGCTCGCTGTACAGCGGCACGTTGTAATGGTCGAGAAACACCCGGACCTCCTGCAAGAATCCGACATCCAGCGGCGCCGACCCGCCCAGCGACAGCGACAAGCCGTGACAGGACAACGGATAGCGCTCGGCCAGTTCACGTAACGCCGCACCGTGCGCGCCGCCTACTCCGATCCAGTTTTCCGGGGCGACTTCGAGAAAGTCGAAGGCGCCGCCACGGGCAGCCTGCAGGTCTTTCAGCAGACCACGGCGCAGGCCGAGGCCAACACTGGGTGGCATTGATGAGGGCGGCGTATGCATGGGATGTACCTCAGCAGTGGGTTTGCCACATTTGAGCCGCCGGATGTATTGCGGTTGTGTGCAGATGACCGGGCATTTGCAGCCCTGTGTGTCCCACCATCACGGCGATACACAGTGATACAGATTCTCTGCCGATCAATATTGTGGGAGCGAGCCTGCTCGCGAAAGCGTCAGCACTGCCAATACCAGAATTGCCTGAAATGCCGCCTTCGCGAGCAGGCTCGCTCCCACAGGTTTTCGTTGCTCACAAATACAGCGCCGCTCCCGGACCGGGGCTAGACTCCTTTATTACCCAGTCGAGGGGGACGCAGGACGTCAGCCGTGCCCTGCCCAACTCCGTGACCACCGCCCGGTGGCGCACGCCTCGACCCTCGACGCCGCCGGACCGTGATCCTGTTTCAGGAGCACACATGATGGATGAGGCGAAGCTCAACGAATTCATGGGCAAACTGGTCAACGACATGGGCGGCGCGGCGATGCTGGCCAATGTCATCGTCGGCGAAGAGCTCGGGCTGTACCGGGCAATGGCCGACAGTCAGGCGATCAGTGCCGATGCCCTCGCCGCCAAAACTACCTGCAACCCGCGTCTGGTTCGTGAATGGCTCAGCGCCCACGTGGCGTCCGGCTACATGGAACACCACGACGGCCAGTTCCGTTTACCCGAAGAGCAAGCGCTGGCCCTGGCCGTCGAAGACTCGCCGGTCTACGTCGCTGGCGGCCTCGGGGTGGTGGCGTCGTTTTTTCACGACAAGGACAAGCTGGTCAAAGCCATGCGCGGCAACGGCGCTTTGTCCTGGGGCGATCACCACCCGTGTATGTTCACCGGTACCGAGCGGTTCTTCCGGCCCGGCTACAAAGGTCACCTGATTGCCGAATGGCTGCCGGCACTGGACGGCGTGGTGGCCAAGCTTGAGCACGGCGCGAACGTCGCCGATATCGGCTGCGGTCACGGCGCCTCGACCGTGATCATGGCCCAGGCGTTTCCCAACTCGCGTTTCGTCGGCTATGACTATCACGCGCCCTCGATCACCGTCGCCACCCAGCGCGCCGAGGAAGGTGGCGTCAGCAGCCGGGCGAAGTTCTTTCAGGGTTCGGCGAAAAGCTACCCCGGCGACGACTACGACCTGATCTGCTATTTCGACTGCCTGCACGACATGGGCGATCCGGTCGGTGCCGCCCGTCACGCCTATAACTCGCTGAAAGACGATGGCACGGTGTTGCTGGTCGAGCCGTTCGCCAACGACACACTGGACGACAACATCACCCCGGTTGGACGGCTGTTCTACGCAGCCTCGACGTTTATCTGCACCCCCAACTCGCTGTCGCAGGAAGTCGGCCTGGGCCTGGGGGCGCAGGCCGGGGAAGTGCGTCTGCGCAAAGTATTCGCCGAGGCCGGTTTCAAGCAGTTCCGCCGAGCCACACAAACGCCGTTCAACCTGATTCTGGAGGCACGTAAATAATCCGCTTTTAAAACTGTGGCGTGGGAGCTTGCGCCCTCGCCACCAAGGTTGGTGCTAACCTGCGCGCACTGCCCACTTCGGAGCGCTGACCATGCTCGACAACCCGACCCGCGAACACCTCGATACGCTGCAAGAGGTGATGGCTGATGGCGATTTCCTCGTGCTGACCGGAGCCGGCATCAGCACGCCGTCGGGCATTCCGGATTACCGCGACAGCGACGGTGTGCGCCGTGGCCGGCAGCCGATGATGTACCAGGAGTTCCTCGCCGCCCCCGAGTCGCGCCGCCGCTACTGGGCGCGGGCCATGCTGGGTTGGCCGAGGGTGCGTCAGGCGCAGCCGAATGCAGCGCACCAAGCGTTGGCCGGATTGCAGCGCCATGGGCTGATCCACGCCTTGATCACCCAGAACGTCGATACCCTGCACGATCAAGCCGGCAGTCACGATGTGATCGAACTGCACGGCAGCCTGCATCGCGTCCTCTGCCTGGACTGCGGCCAGCGCAGTGAGCGCGATTCGATTCAACAATTAATGGAAATGCACAACCCGTATCTGGCCGGGGTCGATGCAGTCCAGGCGCCGGATGGCGACACCCTGCTCGACCCGGCCTTCGAAGCGCGCTTTCAGGTGCCGCGCTGCCCGCATTGCGCTGGCGAGCGGATGAAACCGGACGTGGTGTTTTTCGGCGAGAACGTCGCGCAGCCCACGGCGGCAAGGGCGATGGCGGCGGCAGAGAATGCAGCGGGGATGTTGGTGGTGGGGTCTTCGTTGATGGCGTACTCGGCGTTTCGCCTGTGCCGGGTGATTGCCGATCGTGGCAAGCCGTTGATTGCGATCAATCTGGGCAAGACCCGCGCGGATGACTTGCTGGATTTGAAGATTGAAGCGTCGTGTGAACAGCTTTTGCCGTTGTTGGTTGAAGTGCTGGATCGGTGAGTTGCTGCACTTTGTGCTCGACTCCGGACCCAAGCCCCTCACCCTAGCCCTCTCCCAAGGGAGAGGGAACTGACCGAGTTGTCAGGACTTAATACTGCGACCTGAAAATTTCGAGCCGAACCCATTTTTTGAAATGCCCCCGATCAGCTCCCTTCCCCCTCGCCCCCTCTGGGGGAGAGGGTTGGGGTGAGGGGGTAGATCTCACAGTCGCCCCAGATCTTCGGCCTTGAGAATATCGAACAACGCCTGCGCCGCCGCCGACAGTTCATTGCCCGGCTCAGTCAGCACGCCGATAGCCCGCTCCACCGAGTCATCCAGGGTCAGGCAGTGGGCGCCGAGTTCCTGCATCTGCTCGGCGCACAACGCCGGCACAG
Source organism: Pseudomonas sp. Mb7 (assembly GCF_054790525.1). Classification (NCBI taxonomy): domain Bacteria; kingdom Pseudomonadati; phylum Pseudomonadota; class Gammaproteobacteria; order Pseudomonadales; family Pseudomonadaceae; genus Pseudomonas; species Pseudomonas sp. Mb7. Next base: position 1,745,851 of record NZ_CP186501.1, on the reverse strand, counting down.
CACTGACGCCCAGACCACTGGCGACCATCCGCCCGACCGTGGCCAGTTGATGGCTTTCAAATTCCACCGGCAACTTCATGCCTCGCGCCTGCAGGTGCTCTTCGAGCATCACTCGCACCGTCGAAGGCCGCTGCAAGGTGATGAACGGCTCCTGCAATAACGTCTGCCAATCGATCTCGCCGCGCTGCGCCAGTGGCGAATCCTTCGACACCACCGCGACGAAGCGATCCACGTACAACGGCGTAAACGTCATCGAAGTGTTTTGCATCGGCTCGAACGCCACGCCCAGTTCCACCTGACGGTCACGGACCATTTCCAGCACTTGCTCATTGATCACGTCATTGACCGTGACGTTGACGTTCGGGTAGCGCGCACGAAACGTCTTGAGGATCGGCGGCAGCAGGTTGCCGGCAAACGACGGCATCGCCGCCAGCGTCACCCGCCCGCGCTGCAAGCTGAAGCGTTGGCGCATTTCGTCTTCGGCGTTATCCCAGTCGGCGATCAGCCGCCGCGCCAGCGGCAGCAAGGATTCACCTTCCGCAGTCAGCGCGACATTGCGTGTGTTACGGCTGAACAGGCGACCGCCCAGGCCCTCTTCCAGCGCTTTGATGGTCAGGCTCAAGGCTGATTGCGACAGGTGCAGACGCTCGCAGGCCACGGCGAAGCTCAGGCTCTGTGCCACAGCGAGGAAGGCGCGGATCTGTTTGATGGTCATACTCGCTTCGCTCCAGTTGTAAGCTACAAGCGTTAAGCGGCGAGCCATGATGATCGTTCCCACGCTCCTGCGTGGGAACGCAGCCCGTGACGCTCCGCGTCACTGGACGCGGAGCGTCCCTAGAGGCATTACCACGCGGAGCGTGGGAACGATCAAAGCAGCACGCCATAACGCGATTATTGAGTTTTATCTATTAATCAACCTTAAAAATCAACTTAACAAATATATCCTCCAGCGAGACACTCCAACCATTCGGCTAGCCAGCCGCCCGCAAATAATAAAAGAGGTGCATATGGCAGGTTTCGACAAGCGCGTGAGTTCCTACGAGGAAGCCCTGGCCGGGCTTGAGGACGGCATGACCGTTATCGCCGGCGGCTTCGGTCTGTGCGGCATTCCGGAAAACCTGATCGCCGAGATCAAACGCAAAGGCACCCGCGACCTCACCGTCGTTTCCAACAACTGCGGCGTCGACGGTTTTGGCCTCGGTGTGCTGCTCACCGATCGTCAGATCAGCAAAGTCATCGCCTCCTACGTCGGCGAAAACAAGCTGTTCGAAGAACAACTGCTCAAAGGCGACATCGAAGTCATCCTGACCCCGCAAGGCACCCTCGCCGAGAAGATGCGCGCAGGCGGCGCCGGCATTCCGGCCTTCTTCACCGCCACCGGCGTCGGCACCCCGGTCGCCGAAGGCAAGGAAGTACGCGAATTCAAAGGTCGTAAGTACCTGATGGAAGAATCCATCACCGGCGACTTCGCCATTGTCAAAGGCTGGAAAGCCGACCATTTCGGTAACGTCATCTACCGTCACACCGCGCAGAACTTCAACCCGCTGGCGGCTACCGCCGGCAAGATCACCGTGGTTGAAGTCGAAGAAATCGTCGAACCCGGCGAACTCGACCCCTCGCAGATCCACACCCCGGGCATCTACGTCGATCGGGTCATTTGCGGCACGTTCGAAAAACGCATCGAACAGCGCACCATCCGCAAATAATTCAGGCTGACGGAGAATAAAACCATGGCACTTACCCGCGAACAAATGGCTCAGCGCGTCGCCCGCGAAATGCAGGACGGCTTTTATGTGAACCTCGGCATCGGCATTCCGACCCTGGTCGCCAACTACATTCCCGAAGGCATGGAAGTCATGCTGCAATCGGAAAACGGCCTGCTCGGCATGGGTCCGTTCCCGACCGAAGACACTATCGATGCCGACATGATCAACGCCGGCAAACAAACGGTGACTGCGCGTATCGGCGCGTCGATCTTCAACTCCGCCGAATCGTTCGCGATGATCCGTGGCGGTCATGTCGACCTGACCGTGCTCGGCGCGTTCGAAGTGGACGTCGAAGGCAACATCGCCTCGTGGATGATCCCCGGCAAACTGGTCAAGGGCATGGGCGGTGCGATGGATCTGGTGGCCGGCGCCGACAATATCATCGTGATCATGACCCACGCCTCCAAGGATGGTGAGTCGAAACTGCTATCCAAGTGCAGCCTGCCGCTGACCGGCGCCGGTTGCATCAAGCGCGTGTTGACCGACCTCGCCTATCTGGAAATCGAAAATGGCGCTTTTGTCCTCAAGGAACGCGCACCTGGCGTCAGCGTCGAGGAAATCGTCGCCAAAACCGCTGGTAAACTGATCGTCCCGGATCACGTACCGGAAATGCAGTTCGCTGCCCAGTGAGGAACTCGAAAATGCAAGACGTCGTAATTGTTGCCGCCACGCGCACCGCGATCGGCAGTTTCCAGGGCTCCCTGGCCAGCGTGTCCGCGGTTGATCTGGGCGCGGCGGTGATCCGCCAGTTGCTCGAACAAACCGGTCTGGACGGTGCGCAGGTCGATGAAGTGATCATGGGCCAGGTACTGACCGCCGGCGCAGGCCAGAACCCGGCGCGTCAGGCCGCGATCAAGGCCGGCTTGCCCCATGCCGTGCCAGCAATGACCCTGAACAAGGTTTGCGGTTCGGGCCTCAAAGCCCTGCATCTGGGTGCGCAAGCGATCCGTTGCGGCGACGCTGACGTGATCATCGCCGGCGGCCAGGAAAACATGAGCCTGTCCAACTACGTCATGCCGGGCGCACGCACCGGTCTGCGTATGGGCCACGCGCAAATCGTCGACACCATGATCAGCGATGGCCTGTGGGATGCGTTCAACGATTACCACATGGGCATCACTGCCGAGAACCTCGTCGACAAATACGAGATCAGCCGCGAACAGCAGGACGCCTTCGCCGCAGCCTCGCAGCAGAAAGCCGCCGCCGCGATTGAGGCCGGTCGTTTTGTCGATGAGATCACGCCGATCCTGATCCCGCAGCGCAAAGGCGATCCGGTTGCCTTCAAGGTTGATGAACAGCCGCGTGGCGACACCACTGCCGAATCCCTGGCGAAACTGCGCCCGGCATTTAAAAAGGACGGCAGCGTCACGGCCGGCAACGCTTCGTCGCTGAATGACGGCGCCGCTGCGGTCATCCTGATGAGCGCCGAGAAAGCCAAAGCCCTCGGTCTGCCGGTTCTGGCGAAAATCGCTGCCTACGCCAACGCAGGTGTTGATCCTGCAATCATGGGCATCGGCCCGGTTTCGGCCACCCGCCGCTGCCTCGACAAGGCCGGCTGGAACATCGGCCAGCTCGATCTCATTGAGGCCAACGAAGCCTTCGCTGCGCAATCGCTGGCGGTGGCCAAGGATCTGCAATGGGATCTGGACAAGGTCAACGTCAACGGCGGCGCCATCGCGTTGGGCCATCCGATCGGTGCATCGGGTTGCCGCGTGCTGGTGACCCTGCTGCATGAAATGATCAAGCGTGATGCGAAAAAGGGTCTGGCGACCCTGTGCATCGGTGGCGGTCAGGGTGTGGCGCTGGCGCTGGAACGCGCATAACCAGAGTTCAACAGTGAATGGCGGATCCACGACATCCGCCGCTTGCTGGCAACAAAAACCCGGTGCGACTTGCGTTGCACCGGGTGTTTTTTTGCCTGTTGGAAATGTGCGTTGAGTGTTCCGGCGCCTTCGCGAGCAGGCTCGCTCCCACAGGGAATGCATTTCAGAATGTGGGAGCGACGGTGCGACGATTCGACCTGCTCGCGAAGAGGCCCGCCCGGCCAGCGAAAATCTAAGGCTTGCGCAACAAATACGTATCCATGATCCACCCATGCTCGGCCCGCGCCGCCTTGCGCACCCGCTCGATCTCATCCGCAACATCCGCCAGCCTGCCGCTGATCAAAATCTCGTCCGGTGTGCCCAAGTAGGCGCCCCAGTAAATCTCGGTATCCTGATCGGCCACTCGGTGATACGAATCTTCAGCATCGAGCATCACCACCAGACTGTCCGCATCACTCACCTGCCCTGCCGCCAAACGCCGCCCGGTGGTGATTTCGATGGAACGACCGATGGTGTTCAACGGCACCTTGTGCTGCGCCGCCAACGCCTGAACGCTGGTGATCCCGGGGATCACCTCAAACTCGAAGGCACACGCGCCCGAGGCCAGAATCGTCTGGAGGATACGCACGGTGCTGTCGTACAGCGCCGGGTCACCCCACACCAGGAACCCGCCACACTGACCGTCAGACAATTGGTCATTGATCAGGCGTTCGAAGGTCTGCTGCTTGGCGCGGTTCAGCTCATCGACACTGGCGGCGTAGTCGACACCGCCGCGTTCGCGCTCCGGACTGTGGGCCTCGACGAAGCGGTAGTCAGGATTGTCGATATAGCGCTCACAAATCTCGCGACGCAGGTCGATCAGCTTGTCCTTGCTCTGGCCTTTGTCCATCAGAAAGAACACGTCGACCCGATTCAACGCCTTCACCGCCTGCATCGTGATGTAGTCGGGATTGCCGGCACCGATGCCGATCACCAGCAGTTGTTTCATCACAAAGCTCCTTTAAGACACAGGCGCCAGCGCCCGGTGAAGCGCAGTTCGAGCAGCGACAACGGTTCGACATCGATGTCATGCAACGCCGAACCGCGCAGCACATGGATCAGTGCAGCGCGGATGACAAACGGATGCGTCACCGCCACGACATGTCCCGAAGTGCCTTGCAGGTTAGCTAGCCAAATCGCCACGCGCTGGCATAACTGCGCCACTGACTCACCGTCATGCGGAGTGGCGTGGGGATCGTCCAGCCAGGCCTGCAGCGCGGCGTCTTCCGAGGCTTGCAGGGCTTTGATCGACTGGCCATGCCAGCGTCCCCAGTCACAATCGCGCAGCGCCTCATCAATCTGCGCATCCGAGCCAAACCATGCCGCTGTCTGGCGCGTGCGCAACTCCGGCGCGCAAATCAAGCGTCGCGCGGCGTCGAAACGCTGGGCCAATTCGCCCGGTGTCAGCCGGCTATTTTCAACAGGTTCATTCGTAGGAAAACACGCCAATTTCTGTGCGACGGTTCGCGCATGGCAAATCAATGTCAAACGAGTGGTCTGCACAGGGATCGCTCCGGTGGGCCTTCATGAAAATCAGCGGCGCAAAGCCGTTGTGTCGGCAATTGTGCCGTAAACCGAGGGTTGCAGGGTTGTTGGATCGCCCCGGCATGTGCGGACAAAAGCAAAAATACGGCAATCTCTGACACTAACGTGGGCGATGGACTACAAGCCCTGTCGAAGTCCGTGTGGCCCTTGTTACACAGGCGTCTCGCCCCATTTTGGGGCCTTTTCAACACGCGGAAAAATTCACTAGACATGTAACGCCAGTTACATAAATACTGTTTTAACGGATTATGAAGCGAATTCGACACCCCCCCATCCAGCAGGAGCCCGGATGCCCCCTCTCAGAGACCTGATCACCGATCCCGGCCTGGATCTTACGCCGTCGGAGCGCAAAGTCGTTCGCGCCTTGCTTGATCAGTACCCACGCAACGGTCTGGGGCCGATGGCGCGTCTGGCCGAACATGCCGGCGTCAGCGATCCGACCATCGTGCGGCTGGTGAAAAAACTCGGTTTCGGTGGTTACGCCGAATTCCAGGATGCCCTGCTCAGTGACATGGATCACCGCCTGCGCTCGCCGCGCACGCTGTTGCAACCGCGCGCCCATCAACACCGGGACGACGCCTGGAGCCACTATCTGGGCGACAGCCATCGCCTGCTGGTCGAAACCCAATCGCTGACCCAACCCGAAGACGTGCGCATTCTCACCGACTGGCTGCTCGATGCCCGGCATCAGGTGTATTGCTTCGGCGGGCGCTTCAGCAGCCTGATGGCCACCTACCTGCTCAATCACCTGCGCCTGCTGCGCCCCGGTTGCTTCGCTCTGGAAGACAACGCGCAACTGCCTGATCGCTTGTTTGATCTGCAACGCCAGGATGTGGTGTTGCTGTTCGACTATCGCCGCTACCAGACCCAGGCCTTGCGAGTCGCCAGCGCGGCAAAAAACAACAACGCGCGCGTGGTGTTGTTCACCGACATCTATGCCTCGCCGCTGCGCGAACTGGCCGACCTGATCATCAGCGCGCCGGTGGAATCGGCTTCGCCGTTCGACACCATGGTGCCAGCGCTGGCTCAGGTCGAAGCACTGATCGCCTGCCTGACCTTGCGCACCGAAAACCTCGCCGATCGCCTGGAAGGCATCGATGCCCTGCGCAATGACTTCAACACCCACCTGCTGGAGGATAAATAAGGATGTTCAGCCTTCCCCACCGCTCGCCGCGAGACTTGCCGTTTGTCACCGATCACACCGCACTGTTGCTGGTGGACATGCAGCGTGCCTGGCTCGAACCGCAGTTCGACGCGCACCTCAACGGGCCTGACGCCGAGTATTTCCTGACCCGTGCACACATGCAGGTGGTGCCCAACCAACGTCGTTTGCTCAGTGCCTTTCGCGAGGCGCGGCAGAACGTGCTGCACACCATTATCGAAAGCCTTACGGCTGATGGCCGTGACCGCTCGCTCGACCACAAACTCTCGGACATGCACCTGCCCAAAGGCAGCGTGCAGGCGCGGATCATTGAAGACCTGAGCCCGGTGGAAAACGAAATCGTCCTGCCAAAGACCTCGTCCGGAGTGTTCAACTCGACCAACATCGATTACGTGCTGCGCAACCTGCAAACCCGTCACTTGATCATCGCTGGCATCGTCACCGATCAGTGCGTCGACATGGCCGTGCGCGACGCCGCCGATCGTGGCTATCTGGTCACCCTGGTGGAAGATGCCTGCGCCACCTACAGCGCCGAACGCCATCACGCCTGCCTGAATGCGATCAAGGGTTACTGCTGGATCACCGACACCGACACCGTGCTCGCCCGCCTGCAGGAGATGCAGCCATGAGCACGCGCCTGACGCCGCTGCCGATGACCACGCTGGTCACCACAGACCTGATCGGCATCACCCGCGGCCGCTCGTTTCCCACTGATGAGCTGGAGCATTATCAAGCCGCCGGCTGCGGCTGGGTGCCGGCCAACAGCGCATTGACGCCGCAGGACATCATTGCTTCGACCAATCCGTGGGGCGCCTATGGCGATTTGCGGCTGATTCCCGACCTGAGCAGCCGCGTCACTGTCGGCAACGGCCCGGACGTCGACGCACCGGCGCTGGATTTCATCCACGGCGATATCCGCGAAACCGATGGCCGCCCGTGGGGCGCCTGCCCGCGCACGTTGTTGCGTGATGAAATCGAGCGTTATCGCGATGAACTGGGCTTGCAGGTCAACGCCGCGTTCGAACATGAATTCAACCTACACGCCGGTTTTGCCGAGCATCTGGCGTTCTCCCTCGAAGCCCAGCGCCAAGGTGCCGAGTTCGGTGGCTGGCTGCTCAGCGCCCTGCGCGCCGGCGGTGTCGAGCCGGAAATGTTTCTGCCGGAATACGGCAAGCATCAATACGAAATCACCTGCCGCCCGACGCTCGGCGTAGCGGCGGCCGATCGTGCCGTCAACGTGCGCGAGATCACCCGCGAGATCGCCCGGCAAATGGGCCTCGACCTGAGCTTCGCGCCGAAAACTGCGGCGGATGCGGTGTGCAACGGCGTGCATCTACACGTCAGCCTGCTCGATCTGGCCGGCCAGCCAATGCTCTATGACCCCGGTACCAGCAACGGTCTGTCGAGTCTTGGCCAGCATTGGGCGGCGGGGATCCTGCATTACTTGCCGGCCCTCTGTGCCTTCACCGCGCCGACGCCGGTATCGTACGAGCGCTTGCAGCCGCATCACTGGAGCGCCTCTTACGCTTGTCTGGGTCAACAGAACCGCGAGGCGGCGCTGCGCATCTGCCCGACCGTGAGCCTCGGCGGCAAATCCGTGGCCCAGCAGTTCAACCTTGAGTTCCGCGCCATGGACGCCACCGCCTCGCCGCATCTGGCCATGGCCGCGCTGCTGATCGCCGGACGTCTGGGCATCGAACAGCGTCTGGCGCTGAACGCCATCACTAACGAAATTCCCGATTCACTCAATGACGAGCAACGCAAGGCCCGGGGCATCATCGCCCTGCCCGCCTCGCTGGCCCAGGCGCTGGATTGCCTGCGCAACAGTGGCACCTTCACTGCATGGCTGCCCAAGCCGCTGCTCGACACTTACTACGCCCTGAAAACCGAGGAACTGGCGCTGACGGAACAGCTCTCGCCCGCTGACTTGTGTGAGCACTATGCACGCCTGTACTGAATCCGCCGAGCTGGGGTTGTACACCCGACCGGCCTACAACCTGAGCCGCGCCGACTCGACGCACCCTGTGATTCTGGTGTGCGAACACGCCAACCGCTACATCCCCGAGGCCCTGAACAATTTGGGCCTGGACGAGGCTGCCGCCGCTGAACACATCGCCTGGGACATTGGTGCGCTGCAACTCGCCGAACAGTTATCGGAAAGGCTCGGCGCAACCCTGTTGAGCGCCAATTACTCACGCCTGCTGATCGATCTGAACCGGCCCCGCCACGCCCCGGACAGTATTCCGGCGCAGAGCGAAATCTATCAGGTGCCGGGTAACAGCGAGCTGGATGAAGCCACCCGCGAGTACCGCCGCCGAACCTTGTTCAAACCGTTTCACGCACGTTTGCAAACGTTGATCGACGAACGTGTTGCCCAAGGTCAAGCGGTGCGTGTAGTGGGTATTCACAGCTTCACCCCGGTGTATTACGGCCAGCCACGACCCCTGGAGGCCGGCGTGCTGTTCGGTCAGGCCAAGGCCTACGCGCAACGCCTGCTCGACGGTCTCGGCGAGCATCCGCTGAAAGTGGCCGGCAATCAGCCCTACAAGATCGATCCGCTGGGTGACATGACCGTGCCGGTGCACGGCGATGCCCGTGGCCTCGACTCGGTGCTGATCGAGGTGCGCAACGATTTGCTGCGCAGCCCCGAAGCCGTATCGCGCTGGGCCGGATACCTCGCGCCGTTGCTGTAATGAATGAAAGACTGCTGACGCTGTAAACGATGGATCGATAACAACTAAAACGACCGACTGGCTGACAAGGAGTTGCGCTTCATGGAAATTGAAGAATTCGGCTACAAGCAAGAGTTGAAACGTAGCCTGACGCTGACCGATCTGGTGGTATACGGGATGATCTTCATGATCCCCATCGCCCCGTTCGGTGTGTATGGCTACGTCAACGCCGAGGCACCGGGGATGGTGCCGTTGGCGTACATTATTGGCATGGTGGCGATGCTGTTCACCGCGCTGAGTTACGGCAGCATGGCCAAGGCTTTTCCGATTGCCGGTTCGGTCTATTCCTACGCGCAACGCGGCCTCAATCAGCACGTCGGCTTCATCGCCGGTTGGCTGATGCTGCTCGATTACCTGCTGATCCCGCCGCTGCTTTACGTTTACGCGGCGATGGCCCTCAACCACTTGTACCCGGACATCCCGAAAGTCGGCTTTATTCTGGCGTTCCTGGTCAGCGCGACCTTCGTCAACCTGCGCGGCATCACCTTCACGGCACGGATGAACATCATCTTCCTGCTCGCGCAACTGGTGGTGCTGGGGATTTTCCTGTTCTACGCCTGGAATGCCCTGCACAACGGTGGCGGTAACGGCGAGCTGACCCTGGCGCCGCTGTATCACGCGGAAACCTTCAACTTCGCCCTGCTGATGCAGGCGGTGTCGATTGCGGTGCTGTCGTTCCTTGGCTTCGATGCGATCTCGACACTCGCTGAAGAAATCAAAGGCGATCCGCGCAAGAGCGTCGGCAAAGCCGCGCTGATCACCCTGGTGGTCATGGGCGTGATTTTCGTTGCGCAAACCTGGATTGCCACCGATCTGGCGGCCGGCATGGGTTTCAAATCCGCCGACACCGCGTTCTATGAAATCGCCGAAATCGCCGCCGGCAGTTGGCTGGCGACCCTGACCGCTGTCGCGACGGCATTGGCTTGGGGCGTGGCCGTGGCGATCACTTCGCAAGCCGCAGTCTCGCGTCTGCTGTTCGGCATGGCCCGCGACGGCAAGCTGCCGAAAGTGCTGGCCAAGGTGCATCCGAAACACAACACGCCGTACCTGAGCATTTATCTGGTGGCGGTGCTGTCGCTGGTGATCTGCTACCTGTTCATCAACTCGGTCGACACCCTGACCTCGCTGGTCAACTTCGGCGCGCTCAGCGGCTTCATGCTGCTGCACCTGACAGTGATCAACTACTACTGGCGTCGGCAGAAGTCCGGCCAAGTGGTGCGTCACCTGATCTGCCCGGTCATCGGCTTCATCATCGTCGCGGCCATCATGTACAACATGGGCGTCGATGCGCAGAAGCTCGGCCTGATCTGGATTGCCCTGGGCCTGGTGTATCTGTTCTTCCTGAATAAACTCGGCGCCAGTACCGCGCTGCCTGACCCGAGCAACGGCTGACAAGAAAAAGAGCGGCGTCTGACAACAAATCAGGCGACCGCCGATTTATCGCGTGGACACCGACAGTGATAGTCAGGTTTGGCGACATCGCCGAACCTTTTGATACAGGAGTACATCCATGCTGGTCTTACGCCCAGTCGAACAGACTGACCTGCCCCAGCTACAACAATTGGCCCGCGACAGTCTGGTGGGCGTAACTTCCCTGCCGGACGACAGCGAACGCCTGCGCGAGAAAATCGCCGGCTCCTGCGCCTCGTTTGACAGCGAAGCGGCATCCCAAGGCCCGGAGAACTACTTCTTCGTGCTGGAAGACCTGGACCGCCAACGGCTGGTCGGCTGCTCGGAGATTCTCGCGACGGCGGGCTTCGACGAGCCGTTCTACAGCCTGCGCAACCGCCATTTCACCAGTGCATCCCGCGAACTGAACATTGAACATGGCGTGCCGGCGCTGTCGCTGTGCCATGACCTCAGCGGCCACACATTGCTGCGTGGTTTTCACATCAATGCCGAACTGGTGCGTACGCCGTTCTCCGAATTGTTGTCCCGTGCGCGCCTGTTGTTCATCGCCGCTCACACGCGGCGCTTTGCCGAAGCGGTGATTACTGAACTGGTCGGCTACAGCGACGAGCAAGGTCATTCGCCGTTCTGGGATTCGCTGGGCAAACACTTCTTCGACCTGCCCTACGCGGAAGCTGAACGCCTGTGCGGGCTGCAGAGCCGCACGTTTCTCGCCGAACTGATGCCGCAATACCCGATTTACGTGCCGATGCTGCCGCAAGCGGCGCAGGACTGTATCGGTCGTATTCACCCGGACGGTCAGGAAGCGTTCGACATCCTTGAGCGTGAGGGTTTCGAAACCAACAGCTACATCGACCTGTTCGACGCCGGCCCGACCCTGTATGCGCGCACCAGCAACATTCGTTCGATCGCCCGCAGCCAGACGGCAACAGTTCAGCAAAAACCCCAAATCGATGCCCGCGGTCGTTATCTGCTGAGCAACGACGCGCTGCACGGCTTCCGGTCGATCATGGCCGAACTCGATTACCAGACCGATCAACCGCTGTCCCTCACCCCTGCAATGTGTGCGGCGCTGAACGTGACCGATGGCAGCCCGATCCGGCTGATTGCCCTGTGAAACCCGTGCGGTTGCGCAGACAACGACAGTGCCCGAACAGGCGCGCAGAAGGAGTTACAGCATGATTGTCCGCCCGGTCAAAGTCAGCGACCTGCCAGCCTTGATGGCGCTGGTGCAACAGGCCGGCCCGGGGTTCACCACCCTGCCGGCCAACGAAGATCGCCTGTCCCACCGGGTCCGTTGGGCGCAACGGGCGTTCGCCGAACAAGTGGAACGAGCCGACGCAGACTATCTGTTTGTGCTCGAAGACGACGACATGCGCGTGGTCGGCGTCAGCGCTCTGGCCGGGGCGGTCGGCCTGCGTGAGCCGTGGTACAACTATCGGGTCGGATTGACGGTGAGTTCGGCGCCGGATCTGGGCATTCAACGGCAGATCCCGACACTGTTTCTCAACAACGAACTCACCGGCCAATCTGAGCTGTGCTCGCTGTTTCTCGGCCATGACCAGCGCCACGGCAGCAATGGCCGCTTGTTGTCACTGGGGCGATTGCTGTTCGTTGCCGAGTTCCCGCACTTGTTCGGCGAGAAGATGATTGCCGAACTGCGCGGCAGTGCCGATGAACACGGTTGTTCGCCGTTCTGGGACAGCCTGGGTCGGCATTTCTTTCAAATGGACTTCAGCCATGCCGACCACTTGTCCGGGCTGGGCAACAAATCGTTCATCGCCGAACTGATGCCGCGCCAGCCGCTGTACACCTGCCTGCTCACCGAACAGGCCCAGGCAGCGATCGGCCAGGCACACCCGAATACCGAACCGGCGCTGAAGATCCTCCAGGCCGAAGGGTTTACCCACAAAGGCTACATCGACATCTTCGACGGCGGCCCGGTGATCGAAGCGCCGGTGCGCAATATCCGCACCGTGCGCGAGAGCGTCGAGCTGGCCCTGAGCCTCGGCAGCCCGGACGAACAGGCGCCACTGTGGCTGATTCACAACCGGCGTCTGGAGAACTGCCGCATCACCGTCGCTCGCGCCCGCCGGGTCGGCAGCAGCCTGGTGATCGACCGCCTCACCGCCAAGCGCCTGCAACTGCAACCGGGCAACTCGGTACGCGCGGTGATGCTGCCCAATCAACAGCAACAGGCGGTGGCGGCCTGACGGTCACCACCGCAAAAAGGTAAATCCTTTCAGCAAAAGGGTCAGCGACAACCTGTCCCTTGCAAATTCGTCATGATCCTTGACCCATTCGCGTGATAGCCTTTTCATTCTTCGGCGTTGACACCTTTGTTCAAGCCTTTCCATTCCTTTGTATTGGTGGAACTCGTATGACCCGGCTTTCCCATCAAGATTTGCGCCGTAACTTCCGTCAACTGCTGGCCTCCGACACCTGCTACCACACCGCGTCGGTGTTCGATCCGATGTCCGCGCGCATCGCTGCTGACCTGGGTTTTGAAGTGGGCATCCTCGGTGGTTCCGTGGCCTCGTTGCAGGTGCTCGGTGCCCCGGACTTTGCCCTGATCACCCTCAGCGAGTTCGCCGAACAGGCCACCCGCATCGGCCGCGTCGCCCAATTACCGGTGATCGCCGACGCCGACCACGGCTACGGCAACGCCCTCAACGTGATGCGCACCATCGTCGAACTGGAACGCGCCGGCGTCGCCGCCCTGACCATCGAAGACACCTTGCTGCCGGCACAATTCGGCCGAAAATCCACCGACCTGATCACCGTTGCCGAAGGCGTCGGCAAGATCCGCGCGGCGCTGGAAGCCCGGGTTGATACGGAAATGGCGATCATCGCCCGTACCAACGCCGGTATTTTGCCGAACCAGGAAATCATCAGCCGCACTCACCAGTACCAGGCTGCCGGGGCTGACGGCATCTGCATGGTCGGCATTCAGGATTTCGATCAGCTTGAGCAAATCGCCGAACACCTGACCGTACCGCTGATGCTGGTGACCTACGGCAACCCGGCGCTGCGCGACGACAAACGTCTGGCCGAACTCGGTGTACGCGTGACCATTGATGGCCATGGTGCTTACTTTGCGGCGATCAAAGCGACGTATGACAGCTTGCGTGAACAGCGGCAGATCTTTACCCAGGCCTCCGACCTGAGCGCGACCGAGTTGACGCACACCTATACCCAGCCAGAGGAATACATTCTTTGGGCCAAGGAATACATGAGCGTCAAGGAGTGATGGGTTGACCGGGCTGACGCCATCGCTGGCAAGCCAGGCTCCCACAGGTTATGCGGTTCGACATCAATTGATGGTTCAGCACCAAACCCTGTGGGAGCTGGCTTGCCAGCGATGAGGCCTGCCGCTACACCGCTAAACCGGCGTCTTGTAAGCCTCTTCCCGCTGCACCGCCCGCGCCTGAATCACATTCAGAATCGCACAGCCCTCGCGCATCAACAGATGCACCGCGCTGGTCACCCGCGTCAGATCACAATCGGAAATGCCTTTGAGGTTGAGGCTGGCAAAGGTGTCGGCCAGATCGCGCACATCCACCGCAACCAGAGCTTCTGTCGGACTTTTCGGTAGTTTTTGTACGCCGTTCGCGACTTCCACTTTTCCCACAAAAGCCCCTCACCCTAGCCCTCTCCCAGAGGGAGAGGGGACTGATTGGGGGATGCTCTGGATCTACGCCGACGTGAGAGACCCGTTGAATGCGAATTTGCATTCAACTTGATCTGCTGGTTGTCACATGGACCACAAACAACACGGTCAGTCCCCTCTCCCTCTGGGAGAGGGTTAGGGTGAGGGGCCGATTTATCTGGCACCCCGCCGACCTCATCACACCGCAAACCACCTCACCGCGGCTTAATGATCGTTCCCACGCTCCGCGTGGGAACGATCACTACCTCACCGCGGCTTGGCCAACTCCATAATCATCCGCGACAACAAATAAATCCGCGGCGCCACGCTCGCCACTTCGGCGTACTCCTCCGGCGTGTGAATATTGCCGCCGACAATCCCGAAACCATCCAGCGTCGGCGTGCCGACCCCGGCCGACAAACTCGCATCCGCCGCGCCACCACTGCCCTCCTCGGTCAGCTTGCGGCCAATCTCGCCATAAATCCCCTGGGCCATGGCCATCAGGCGATCCGACTCAGGCGTTTGCGGCATCGGTGGCAAGCCGCGTTGTAATGAAGTCTTCACTTCCGTCTCAGCAATCAATTTGTCCTGCGACACCCGTGCCAGATCCTTCTCGATCCGGTCAAACTCCTCCGGCACCGCCGCGCGCACGTCGGCCTTGGCCGTGGCTTGATCGGGAATCACGTTGGTGCGGTCGCCGGCCTTGAGCACGGTGAAGTTGATGGTGGTCTTCTTCGCTTCATCGCCGAGTTTGCCCAGTTGCAGAATCTGGTGCGCCGCTTCCATCGCGGCGTTGCGCCCCAGTTCCGGGGCGACGCCGGCGTGTGCGGCTTTACCCTTGACCTCGACCAGCGCCGTCGCGCTGCCCTTGCGCCACACCACCAGGCCATCAGCCGGGCGTCCCGGCTCAAGGTTGAGGGTCACGTCGTGCTGTTTGGCGGTTTTCTTGATCAGATCGGTGGCGACGTCCGAACCGGTTTCTTCGCTGGCGTCGAGCAGGAAAGTGATTTGCGCGTAGTCCTTGAAGTCGAGGTTTTTCAGGACTTTCAGCGCATAGATCCCGGCGACGATGCCGCCCTTGTCATCCATCACCCCCGGCCCGTAAGCGCGGCCGTCCTTGATGTGGAACGGCCGCTCGGCTGCCGAACCTTCCTTGAACACCGTGTCCATATGCGCCATCAGGAGGATTTTCGCCTTGCCGGTGCCCTTGAGCGTTGCGAGTACATGGTTGGATTTTTCCGGCGTATTGGGCACCAGTTCGATGGTGGCGCCGAGTTTTTTCAACTCATCGATGGCGATGTCGCTGACTTGCTTGAGGCCCGGTTCATAGCCGGAACCGGAGTCGATATTGACCAGCCGTTCCAGCAATTTCAGCGCTTCGGGTTGATATTGCTCGGCATCAGCGAGCACTTGTTTGTGCGGTTCGGCAAAGGCGTGGGCAGCGGAGAAAGTGAGAGACAGGCCGAGGCTAGCGGCCAGCAGGGAGCGAGAAAATGAGCACGTCATGAAGCGATCCTTGTTTCGCGTCGGGGGGATTTAACCGTACCCGACATCGGCGCGAGGCTCTACACCGAATGCGACCTCTCCCTGACCACCACCGAACACGTGTAGGAGCTGCCGAAGGCTGCGATCTTTTGATCTTGCTTTTGATTTAGAAAGACCAAAGTCAAAAGATCGCAGCCTTCGGCAGCTCCTACAGGGGATGTGGGGTATAGCGGTCAAACCGAATCCAGTAACGTCTGCCGGGACTTGTCATCGCAATTGCAGATCACCCGGTTACGCCCGCTGGCCTTGGCCTCGTACAACGCCTGATCGGCATCATTGAGCCAGCGTGTTGCGTCGGCATGCGCCGGATCGTACGCCGCCAGGCCGATGCTCAAGCTGACCTTCAACGCCGGATTCTGCTCATAACCCAGAATCGCGAAGCGCTCACGCAACGCTTCCATCGCCTGCGCGGCGTTGAACAGCGGCAGATCCGGCAAAATCACGCAGAACTCATCACCGCCGTAACGCCCGGCAACGTCAGTCGCCCGCAGGTTTTGTTTAAGTAACTTGCTCAACTGGCGCAACACGATGTCGCCCGCGACATGGCCGTAGGTGTCGTTGATCGCCTTGAAGTGATCGATGTCGATCAGCGCAATCGCCGCACCCTGCTTCTGCCGCTTGCAGCGCTGAAAAGCGATCTCCAGTTGATCCTTCCAGGCGCCATGATTGAGCAACCCGGTCAGGCTGTCGGTGCGGCTCAAGGCGAGCAATTCGCGTTTATGCAAGCCAAGCGTGTAGGCCTGACGAAAGCAGATCCAGCCCAGCGCCAAGGGGTATAGCAGCAGAAGCGGGAAACAGGCATACATTTGTGCAGGTGTGGTTTGCGGAATGAATGCCGGAGCAAACACCACCAGCCCGACGCCGACCCCGAGCAACTGCGCCGCAGAGCCTGCCAATAGAAAGCGTGAACCACCAATAGCGACGTTGTTCATCGCCATCATCGAAATGGTCGTGGCAGTGGGCAGCGGATTGAAATGCATGGCGGCAAGCCAAAAGCCGCCGAAAAAGGCGTCGATCAACAGATTGCGGTGTTCAGCGTGGTAAGGAACCCGGGCGCGGCGCGCCCATTGAAACGCCAGATGCGGCCAGACCAAGCCATTGAAGAACATCAACGCCCAGACCCAGAGCGGCGGATCGAGCGAATACATCGCCACGCTCACGCACACAAGCCCCAGAATCAACCCGAGGATGCGCGATGTATAAAGCCTCCTGGCCAATGAAAGTCCCTTTCCTCCGGTATTTCCCATAAGGACCTCGATCACGCACACCGCAGGACGGATGTGCTGGAAGTCTAACAGGGCGACGTTAAATAGCCATCACCGGCCAGCGGGCTGAATAGCGCGACATCAGGGCCGCGCAC
The DNA here is from genome assembly GCF_054790525.1 of Pseudomonas sp. Mb7. Taxonomy (NCBI): domain Bacteria; kingdom Pseudomonadati; phylum Pseudomonadota; class Gammaproteobacteria; order Pseudomonadales; family Pseudomonadaceae; genus Pseudomonas; species Pseudomonas sp. Mb7. The sequence continues at coordinate 1,728,820 of NZ_CP186501.1, read as the reverse complement.
AGTGCAAATATTTGGCTATACATGAAAGGAGCAAAATGGAAAAAAAACTATAAGAAGGAGACCCATGCACACCTATCACGTGTTGATCATCGGCAGCGGTTTTGGCGGTCAATGTGCTGCGGTCAACCTGCTCAAGGCCGGGATCGACGATTTTCGCCTGCTGGAGCGACGGGACTTCTTTGGCGGCACCTGGTGCCAGAACACCTACCCCGGCGCGGCGGTGGACGTGCCGTCGCCGCTGTATTCGCTGTCGTTCGCGCCGTACCGCTGGTCGCAGATGTTCGCCGGACAAGCCGAGTTGCAGCGTTACACCGAGCATGTCATCGAGCAGTTCGGTTTGCGTGACCGCGTTGAGCTGGAGGCCAATGTCGAGCGCGTCGAATGGGACGACACGGAAAAACGCTGGGCTGTGCACACCGCCAGCAAAGGCACCTTTTATGCGCAGTTCCTGATCAATGCCACCGGACCATTGAGCCAACCGGTCATCCCACACTTTCCCGGCCAGGATCGCTTTCAAGGCAAGACGTTTCATACGAACAACTGGGATCACAGCTACGACTACCGCGCTAAACGCGTGGCCATCGTCGGCAGCGGCGCGAGTGCGGTGCAAGTGATTCCGACCATTGCGCCGCAGGTCGAGCAATTGCACGTGTTTCAGCGCACGCCACACTGGGTGCTGCCCCGCGCCGATCGTCAGTTCGGACCGCTGCAACGCTGGCTGCTTGGCCGCAAACCCGCCTACAAACTGTTGCGCTGGCTGATTTACTGGCAATTCGAAACCCGCGTCATCGCGTTCAAATACTCGAAAGCGGCGATTCACATGGTCCAGCAGCACGCCCTGCGCTTTCTCAAACGCCAAGTGCCAGACCCAGTGCTGCGAGAAAAACTCACCCCGGACTTCACCATTGGCTGCAAACGGGTGCTGGTGTCCAGCACCTATTACCCGGCGCTGAACCGTTCCAACGTCGCCTTGCATACGCGCGAGCAAGGCATTGCGTCCATCGACGAAACCGGGATCAACACCGAGGACGGCCAGCACATCGATGTTGATCTGATTATCTGGTCGACCGGGTACGACGCCACCGACGGGGTGATTTCCTACCCGGTCAGCGGAAAAAACGCCGTGCAACTCAGAGATGTCTGGGCGCAATACCCGCGCGCCTATCTGGGCACCAGTCTGCCGGACTTTCCCAACCTGTTTATCGTCACCGGCCCCAACACCGGCATCGGCCACACCTCGGCGCTGTTCATCATCGAGTCGCAGATGAACTACATCCTCGACTGCATCCGCACCGTGCAGGCGAAGGGTCTGCGCAGCATCGAAGTGCGCCCCGAAGCGGAACGTACCTACACTGAGATGATTCATCGGGAAATGGAGCGCACGGTCTGGAAGTCCGGCGGCTGCCACAGTTGGTATCAAAGCAAGAGCGGTCATGTGATCGCGATGTTTCCCGGCTTCAGTTTCAGCTACCACCGCTTGACCCGAGCGCTGAAACCGGCCGACCACATTCTGTCCTGAACACGTAAAAGGAAGACGTCGATGCTTTTGCTGTTTGTCGCCCTCGCGGTTTTCGTGGCCTGGAGCTGGTTGAGTTATCCGGCGGTTGGTCATTGGCTGTACGACCTGAACATGGCCATCGAGGCCAAGTTGTACAAATTGCACAAGATCGAAGTGCCGATTGCCGAGATGACCGTCTCGACTTGGCAGGGCGGGCCGTATGAAGCGGCCAGCGCGATTCTGATGCTGCATGGCTACAGCGCCGACAAGAACCTGTGGCTGCGCTTTTCCCGGCACTTCGTGCGCCAGTATCGGGTGATCATCCCGGACCTCGCCGGCCATGGTGAAACCGGCTTCAAGGCGGGCGGCGGCTACGACATTCCGTTGCAGGCCAAGCGCATGATCCAGTTGCTCGACGTTTGCGGCGTGGAGAAAGTCCACGTAATCGGCAACTCGATGGGCGGCTACATCGCCGCGTGGCTGGCGGCGACGTATCCCGACCGGATCGCCTCGGTGGCATTGATCGACCCGGCGGGCGTCACCGCGCCTGAGGCCAGCGACATGGAGCGGCATCTGGCGCGCGGGCATAACCCGTTTCTGATCAATTCGCGGGAAGAGTTCCAGCAGTTCTACGCGATGACCATGGCCACGCCGCCATGGGTACCCAAATTGGTGCTGGACGCCATCGCCCAGCGCTACGAACAACAACGCGATGAACTGGAAGAGATCTTCCGCGATTTTCGCGCCAGCCCGCCGATGGAGCCGAAACTGGCCGACATCAAGTGCCCGGCGCTGTTGCTCTGGGGGCGCAAGGATCGGCTGATCGACGTCAGCAGCGTGCCGGTGTGGAGCAAGGGCATCGCCAATTTGCGTGTGGATGTCTGGGATCACGTCGGGCACATGCCGATGGTTGAACAGCCGGGGAATACTGCGCGCCTGTATCGCGAGTTTCTGGGAAGCCAAAGATGACAATGCACTCTTCCCCTGATCGTTCCCACGCTCTGCGTGGTAATGCATCAAGGGACGCTCCGCGTCCAGTGACGCGGAGCGTCACGGGCTGCATTCCCACGCAGAGCGTGGGAACGATCAAGTGTAAGGGCTTGAGATGAACATTCTTTATGACGAACGCCTCGACGGCCCGTTGCCGCAGGTGAACAAGGCCGAATTCCTCAAGTCATTGCAGCAAACGCTGCCAGATCTCGACATTTTGTGGCGCGAGGAAGAACTCAAACCCTACGAATGCGACGGTCTCTCCGCCTACCGCACCACGCCGATGCTGGTCGCCCTGCCCCGACGAATTGAGCAAGTGCAAACCCTGCTCAAACTCTGCCATGAGAAAAACGTCCCGGTGGTTGCCCGTGGTGCCGGCACCGGGTTGTCCGGCGGCGCCTTGCCGCTGGAACAGGGCCTGCTGCTGGTGATGGCGCGCTTCAATAATATCCTGCACATCGACCCGGCCGCGCGCACCGCGCGGGTTCAACCGGGGGTGCGCAATCTGGCGATCTCCCAGGCAGCGGCGCCTTTCGGCCTGTATTACGCGCCAGATCCATCCTCGCAGATCGCCTGTTCGATCGGCGGCAACGTCGCCGAAAATGCCGGCGGCGTGCATTGTCTCAAGTACGGTTTGACCGTGCACAACCTGCTGAAAATCGAAGTGCTGACCATCGAAGGCGAACGCCTGACCCTCGGTTCGGACGCGCTCGATTCAGCGGGTTTCGATCTGCTCGCGTTGTTCACCGGTTCCGAAGGCCTGCTGGGGATCATCACCGAAGTCACGGTCAAACTGCTGCCCAAACCGCAAGTCGCCAAAGTCCTGCTGGCCAGTTTCGATTCCGTGGAAAAGGCCGGCCGCGCGGTCGCCGAAATCATCGCGGCGGGGATCATTCCCGGCGGCCTGGAGATGATGGACAACCTCGCCATTCGCGCCGCTGAAGATTTCATCCACGCCGGTTACCCGGTCGATGCCGAGGCGATTCTGTTGTGCGAACTCGATGGCGTCGAGGCCGATGTCCACGACGACTGCCAACGGGTGCGCGAGGTCATGACCGAGGCCGGCGCCACCGAAGTGCGTCAGGCCCGCGACGAAGCCGAGCGCGTGCGCTTCTGGGCCGGGCGCAAAAATGCTTTCCCGGCCATCGGCCGTTTGTCGCCGGACTATTACTGCATGGACGGCACCATCCCGCGCCGCGAATTGCCCGGGGTTTTGCAAGGCATCGCCCGCCTCAGCGAAGAATACGGATTGCGCGTGGCCAACGTATTCCATGCCGGCGACGGCAACATGCACCCGCTGATTCTGTTCGACGCCAATCAACCCGGCGAGCTGCACCGCGCCGAAGCCTTGGGCGGCAAGATCCTCGAACTGTGCGTGCAGGTCGGCGGCAGCATCACCGGCGAACACGGCGTCGGCCGCGAGAAAATCAACCAGATGTGCGCGCAGTTCAACAGTGACGAACTGAGCCTGTTTCATGCAGTAAAAGCCGCGTTCGACCCACAAGGCCTGCTGAATCCCGGCAAGAACATTCCGACCCTGCACCGCTGCGCCGAATTCGGCGCCATGCATATTCACGCCGGGCAATTGCCCTTTCCCGAACTGGAGCGTTTCTGATGGCCGATGTCGATGCCGCCAGCGCCCTGCTCGATCAGGTCAACGAGGCCCGGGCCAATGCCACGCCGCTGAAAATTCAGGGTGGCAACAGCAAAGCGTTCCTCGGCCGCGAGGTCGCCGGTGAAGTGCTCGACACCCGCGCCCATTGCGGCATCGTCCGTTACGAGCCGACCGAACTGGTGGTCACGGCGCGCGCCGGCACACCGTTGTCCGAGCTCTTCGCGGCGCTGGACGCTGCTGGACAAATGCTGCCGTGCGAACCGCCGGCATTCAGTGAAGGCGCGACTGTCGGCGGCATGATCGCCACCGGGTTGTCCGGGCCACGACGACCGTGGTCTGGCTCCGTGCGCGACTTCGTCCTTGGCACGCGGGTGATCACTGGCCTTGGGCAGCACCTGCGTTTTGGCGGCGAAGTGATGAAAAACGTCGCCGGTTACGACCTGTCGCGGCTGATGGCCGGCAGTTACGGCTGCCTCGGCGTGCTCACCGAAGTGTCGCTGAAAGTCCTGCCGAAACCGCGCCAGTGCCTGAGCATTCGTCTCGATATGGAATGCGCGCTGGCGCTGACGAAACTCGCCGAATGGGGTCAACAACCGTTGCCGATCAGTGCCGCGTGCCACGATGGCCAGAGCCTGTATCTGCGTCTTGAGGGCGGCGAAGGCTCGGTGACGGCGGCGCATCAACGCCTCGGTGGTGAGCCGTTGGATTCAGGGTTCTGGCGGGATCTGAATGAGCAGCGTCTTGCGTTTTTCAACGAAGGTTTGCCGCTGTGGCGCTTGTCGTTGCCGAACAATCTCGGGCCACTGGATCTGCCCGGCGAGCAACTGATCGACTGGGCCGGTGCACAACGCTGGCTGAAATCCGACGTCGAGCACATGCATATTCTTGCTCAGGAACTCGGCGGCCATGCCACCTGCTTTACCCACGGTGCCAACTCTTCGCCGTTCCAGCCGCTGGCCTGGACACTGCTGCGCTATCACCGACAACTCAAGGCGCAACTCGACCCGCAAGGGCTGTTCAACCCCGGGCGCATGTACGCGGAGTTCTAGCCATGCAAACCACCCTCAGCGAACAGTCACTGCAACTGCCCCGTGCCGCCGAAGCGGAAAAAATCCTCCGCACCTGCGTGCATTGTGGCTTTTGCAACGCGACCTGTCCGACCTATCAGTTGCTCGGTGATGAACTCGATGGCCCGCGCGGGCGCATCTACCTGATCAAACAAGTGCTCGAAGGCGCACCTGCGACGGCGCAGACGCAACTGCACCTGGACCGCTGCCTGTCGTGCCGCAACTGCGAAACCACCTGCCCGTCCGGCGTCGACTATCACAACCTGCTCGACATTGGCCGCGCGGTGGTCGATCACGCGGTGCCGCGTCCGGCGGCGCAGCGCCTGTTACGTGAGGGCTTGCGCGCATTGGCGCCTAATCCGGGATTGTTCAAAGGCTTGTTGCGGGTGGGCACGACGTTTCGGCCGCTGTTGCCGCGCTTGCTTGAAAGCAAATTGCCGCAGCACTTGCCGGTTAACGGCTCGCGCCCTGCCCCTCGGCATGCCCGGCGGGTGTTGTTGCTTGAAGGCTGCGTACAACCGGGGTTGTCGCCAAATACCAATGACGCCACGGCGCGGGTGCTGGATCGTTTGGGCATCAGTGTCACCCCGGTGGCCGAGGCCGGGTGTTGCGGCGCGCTGGACTATCACCTCGACGCGCAAGCCAAAGGCCTCGATCGCGCCCGGCAGAATATCGATGCCTGGTGGCCACACCTGCAAAACGGTGCCGAAGCACTTGTGCAGACCGCCAGCGGTTGCGGCGCATTCATCAAGGATTACGGGCATTTGCTGGAAGACGATCCGGTGTATGCGGCCAAGGCCAGGGAAATCAGCGAGCACACGCTGGATCTGGTGCAGATACTCGCGCAAGAACCGCTGGAGCAGATCTGCGCCGCCACTGAACGGCGGATTGCCGTGCATTGCCCGTGCACCTTGCAGCACGCGTTGAAACTGGGCGGCGCGGTTGAAGCTGTGCTGACCCGCCTCGGTTTCAATCTCACCGCCGTGCCTGACGGCCATTTGTGCTGCGGCTCGGCGGGTACGTATTCGTTAACGCAACCGGTGCTGGCCCGGCAACTGCGCGATAACCGCCTTAACGCGCTGGAAAGCGGTCGCCCCGAGCTGATCGTCACCTCCAACGTCGGCTGTCAGAGCCATCTGGCCAGCGCCGGACGCACGCGGGTGATGCACTGGATCGAACTGGTGGATCAGTCGTTGGCAGAATGAAGTTCGTAGGATTCTTCGTTTGCCCGCGTGCGAGAAGGCTGCGATCTTTTCCCTCATCCATTTCGTGACCGTGGCAGGAATTTTTTTCATGACCGTGCAGCCGTTCGTCAGCCCCGACCTGATCCGTCAACGCTTCTCCAAAGCGATGTCCGACATGTACCGCGAAGAAGTGCCGCTGTACGGCGCGCTGATGCAATTGGTCGAGCAAACCAACCGCGAGGTGCTTGCACGTCAGCCGGACATCGCCTGCCAGCTCGACAGCACCGGCGAAATCCAACGGCTGGACATGGAGCGCCATGGCGCCATTCGCGTCGGCACCGCGACGGAACTGGCCACCCTCGCCCGCCTGTTTGCGGTGATGGGCATGCAGCCGGTGGGTTATTACGACCTGACCCCAGCGGGCGTGCCGGTGCATTCCACGGCGTTTCGCGCGGTGCATGAAGAGGCGCTGCAAGTCAGCCCGTTTCGCGTGTTTACGTCGCTGTTGCGCCTCGAGTTGATTGAGGATGCGCAACTGCGTGCCTTTGCCGAATCAGTGCTGGCCAAGCGTTCGATCTTTACCTCGGAGGCGTTGCGCCTGATCGCGCAAGCTGAAAACGCGGGCGGACTGAATGAAAGCGAGGCCGAGGCATTCGTCCTACAGGCATTGGAAACCTTTCGCTGGCATCACAGCGCCACGGTTACCGCTGCGCAATATCAATCTTTGAGCGCCCAACATCGCTTGATCGCCGATGTGGTCGCATTCAAAGGCCCGCACATCAATCACCTGACGCCGCGCACGCTGGACATCGACCGCGTCCAAGAACAGATGCCAGCCCATGGCATCACCCCGAAAGCCGTGATCGAAGGCCCACCGCGCCGGCAGTGCCCGATCCTGCTGCGCCAAACCAGTTTCAAGGCACTGGACGAGCCGATCGCCTTCACCGATCAGAACCAAACCCGTGGCAGTCACAGCGCGCGTTTCGGCGAAATCGAACAGCGCGGCGCGGCGCTCACACCCAAAGGTCGGGAGCTGTATGACCGCTTGCTGAATGCCGCGCGCGATGAACTCGGTGACTTCCCCAACGAAGGCAATGCCGCACGCTACAACGCGCTGATGGCTCAGCACTTTGGCGAATTTCCTGACAGTGTCGAGGGTATGCGAGAACAAGGGTTGGCGTACTTTCGTTATTTCGCCACGGAAAAAGGGCAGGCTGCTGGAGGGCTTGGGCAGTCGTCTCTGGAGGACTTGTTGCGCGGTGGTTATGTGAAAGCGGAACCGTTGGTGTACGAAGACTTCCTGCCGGTGAGTGCGGCGGGGATTTTTCAGTCGAACCTTGGCGACGCGGCACAGGCGCATTATGGCGAGCATTCCAATCGGCAGGCTTTTGAGCTGGCGCTGGAGCGCGCGACCATTGATGAGTTGGGGTTGTATGCGGCGACGCAGCAGCGTTCGATTGATGAGTGTCTGTCCCGATTTGCGCGTTGAAAAATCAAAAGATCGCAGCCTTCGGCAGCTCCTACAGGGGAAATGCATGCCAAAGGTAGGAGCTGCCGCAGGCTGCGATCTTTTGATCTGAAAGTCTTGAAGCAGCCACTCCAGCCAAATGAAGGCACCTGGCCATTGTGCGCAAGAAGTTGCGCACTTGTTTTGCAAAAAATCCTGATAAAACCGCTGAGAGCCACGTCGCACAAGGCCTGCAGCCAAGTGCGCAAGAAGTTGCGCAGTACTGCGCAACTTCTTGCGCACTTTTGCCTTGAGCGAGCGCTTTATTTCGCACAAGCGCCTGAAAAATCAGACAAACACCCCGGCCCGCATGGTCGCCACAATTGTTGGCACGCTCCTTGATAACAGTCAGGCACCCACCGGGCGATTTCGCCTCCCGGGCACCTTAAATTATTCCGCAAGGAGAGCACCCCATGGCAACACCAGCGTACATGTCGGTTACCGGCGAAAAACAAGGCCTGATCACTGCAGGCGCTTTCACCGCTGACTCCGTAGGCAACACCTACCAGGAAGGCCACGAAGACCAGGTTATGGTTCAGGCTTTCAGCCACGACGTGATCATCCCGCGTGACCCACAATCCGGTCAGCCAACCGGTCAGCGCGTTCACAAGCCAGTTGTGATCACCAAGGTCTACGACAAGGCTTCGCCTCTGTTGCAAGCCGCTCTGACCTCCGGCGAGCGCATGAGCGAAATCGTTATCCAGTGGTTCCGTACTTCTGCTCAAGGCACCCAAGAGCACTACTACACCACCAAACTGGAAGACGCGATCATCGTCGCCATCAACAACAAAATGCACAACTGCCAGGATCCAGGCAATTCGCACTTCACCCACCTGGAAGAAGTGCAGTTCACCTACCGCAAAATCACCTGGACCCACGAAGTATCCGGTACTTCGGGTTCCGATGACTGGCGTGCTCCAGTCGTTTAATTACGGCTGATCGTTACAAGCATCGGCCAGCTCTGCTGGTCGATGTTGTTTTCGCCCTCCAGAATTTCGCGTAAGTTGAGCCGCTTTGCGGTCGTCGACGTACGCCGCTGTACAGCACGAGGAACAAGGGATGTTCGCGCCGGCCAATGAAACCCACTTTGCCCTGACCATCGAAGGTCTTTCTGCTGACTTTCAGGTATTCACCCTGCAAGGCCGCGAAGCCATCAGCCAGCCTTTTGTGTTCGAGGTGGAGCTGGTCAGTGAGCAGCCGTCGATGGACCTCGAAACCCTGCTGCACAAACCGGCCTTCCTGCAACTGTCGCCCGACGGCAGCGGCATCCACGGCCAGATCTACCGCGCCGCGCAAGGTGATTCGGGCAAACGCCTGACCCGTTACTCGGTGACCCTGCGCCCGCAATTGTCCTACCTGGCGCATCGCGTCAACCAGCGCATCTTCCAGAACCTCACGGTGCCGAAAATCATCGGCATGGTCCTCGAAGAGCACGGTATTCAAAGCAACGCCTACGAATTCAAGACCGGTTCGATTTATCCCGAGCGCATCTACTGCGTGCAATACGATGAATCGGACCTGCATTTCATCCAGCGCCTGTGCGAGGAAGAAGGTATCCACTACCACTTCGAGCACACGGCGACGGCGCACAAACTGGTGTTCGGCGATGACCAGACGGTGTTCCCGAAACTCAAGCCTGTGGCCTATCAGCAAGACTCCGGCATGGTCGCCAGTGACCCGGTGATCAAGCGCTTCGACCTGCGCCTGGAAACCCGCACCAGCCGCACCACCCGCCGCGATTACGATTTCGAAAAACCGCGTATTACCCTCGAAAGCGAAAACCGTGGCGACGCCCTGCCCGACCTCGAAGACTACGATTACCCAGGTCGTTTCATCGACCGCGAGCGCGGCAAACACCTGGCCAAACGCGCCCTCGAACGCCATCGCAGCGATTTCAAACTGGCTGAAGGCAAGAGCGATCAGCCATTGCTGGTCAGCGGCCACTTCCTCGCCCTCACCGCGCACCCGAAAGCCAAATGGAATGACCTCTGGCTGCTCACCGAAGTCCACCACGAAGGCAAGCAACCGCAAGTCCTCGAAGAGTCGGTAACCAGCGACACCACCGCACTGAAAGACGATTTCCACCAGGGCTACCGCAACCGCTTCCAGGCCACCCCGTGGGACGTGCCGAACCGCCCGCCCCTGCGCCACCCGAAACCGCGCATCCTCGGCAGCCAGAGCGCTGTGGTCACCGGCCCGAAAGGTGAAGAGATCCACTGCGACGAATACGGCCGCGTCAAAGTCCAGTTCCACTGGGACCGCGAAGGCGAAGCCGACGACAAAACCAGCTGCTGGTTGCGCGTCTCCAGTGCCTGGGCTGGCGCGCAATACGGCGGCATCGCCATCCCACGCATCGGCATGGAAGTGCTCGTCACCTTCCTTGAAGGCGACCCCGATCAACCGCTGATCAGCGGCTGCCTGTACCACAAGGAAAACACCGTCCCCTATCCACTGCCGGCAAACAAGACCCGCAGCACCTTCAAGACCCTCAGCTCGATGGGCGGTGGCGGCTACAACGAACTGCGCATCGAAGACAAAAAAGGTCAGGAACAGATCTACCTGCACGCCCAGCGCGATTGGGACGAAAACATCGAGCACGACCAGAAAATCCGCGTCGGCAACGAACGCCACGACACCGTCGAAAAGAACAGCTACAGCGAATTCAAAGCCGAAGAACACCACACCGTCTACGCCGACCGCAAAGTCGAAACCCGAGCCAACGACCACCTGACTGTCGGCGTGAACCAGCACATCAAGATCGGCACCGGCCAGTTCATCGACGCCGGCCAGGAAATCCACCTCAGCAGCGGCATGAAAGTGGTGATGGAAGCCGGTAGTGAGCTGACCCTTATCGGCGGCGGCAGCTTCATCAAGATTGATGCTGGTGGCGTGACCATGAGTGGGCCGGTGATCAATATGAACTCGGGGGGTAGCCCGGGGAGCGGCACGGGGGCGGCGCCGTTGTTGCCGGGGCCGTTGAAGCAGGCGGATACGGATAAAGCCGGGCAATTGCTGGTGCCAGCGCAGCGGCAGGCGTTGATGCAGAAGAAGCCGATTTGTGCGGTGTGCGAGAAAGCCAAATTGGAGGCACAGAATGCTTAAGTCGGAATTTCCATTGGAAAACGGCCTCCCCCAAGGCCTTCCATGGAATGGCACGGTAGGTTTACTGCTTGATGGCGTCAGCGTTGAGAAGCTTCCGCAGCACCTGTATCAGTGGACGGAAAACCCTGAGTTCGAGCCGCTTTATCTTGGGACTCGTTGGGCAGAGCTGGGCGATATCTCCCCATGCCTCGTGCAAATAAAAGCACAGAACAATCCGGTCCTGACCCGGTTCCTGAACGCATCGCGTCAGGAATGGGGGCACTTGGTGTTTAGCGATCAATCATGGGATCAACTGGTCGCACACTTTCGCTGGCTCACCAGCGTCATGCACCCACTTGGTGAGGAAGTGTTGTTGCGAATCGCGGACCCGGCCGTAACCCACGCACTGCTCGCTCACGCAGAAACCATCAAGGATCCGACCCTATTCGGCCCCTGCAAACAAATCGTTACTGCCGATGCAGCACTGGATTGCTGGTACATAAACAATAGGCCGGGCAACGCTTCTGAGCCCGACCACAGCAAGCGCTATCGATTGAGCGAAGCACAACTCAGTCAACTGGACGAGGTGAACTTTCGCAACGTTGTGATGCGTCTCGATGCACACATGCAAGAATATTTTCCAGGCTATCAGGCACAGTCGACTCCACAACAACGCTGGGAACACCTACATGCGTTGGCTTCGACCTCCTATGATCGCGGCTTCAACACCGAACTCGATATCACCCTCTATGCCAACATTCACGGGTTCCTTGGCGAGCGAGCACTGGAAGAACATCCAGACCTCGACGCCATACTCAAAACCCCGTCGGAACAAACGCCCGCACAACGACTCGAAAGGGTCGCTGATATTGCCCAGGAACGGGCTGCATGAGTCGATCGAAGAATATCGTTTCAGCGAGTGTCACACTTTGCCCAACAAGTCGCTTTTTGTGACACTGCGCCTCAGTCGAAAAAGTTTCAAAAGAGTACGGCAGCTCAAGTACCGGGAAAGACTCAGGTCTCTGTGAGAAAAACACTCCACCCGTATTAAGCACTTACGTCATTACCCAGAACTCGAGCACGCAGGGAAAGATCAGCTTCGCTGCCTGTTGCAGGAAAGGAACTCCAATATGAGCCAACCCGCAAAAAACCCGAACGCCGTCGACTTGCCTCGCACCGACGGCAAATGCGCTACGGGTGGTTGCCCACATTTGAAAGAAAAAGTGCAACTGATCCCTCTGCGCTATGGCCTTGTAGAGCGCCTCGATCCTTCCCCCGAATTATATTTGCCGTACAAAACCACCTCTCGCCCAATGGGCATTCGATTGCTACGGGACGGCTGGCTCTACGTCATCGACAACAGCACTGGCTACTTGCATGAATACGAAGTCAAAGCGGGTGCCGTAACAAAATGCATCTGGCAAGGCAAAGAAGCTTCCCAAGACAAACGTACGGGATCTGCTGGTGAAAATGCGCTGATCTTCACTCGCGGCAGCACACTCCACGTTGCCTACGCAGAGGTCCAGTGGACCGCAAACAAATGCTCGCAAATGCTCAAGTCGCCGAAAGAACGCGACCTGTTCATGCAGAAAGTGAATCCAGCCGGCGCCGATGCCGAGAAAGGTGGTAAACACCTGCTCACCGATAAGCAGGCGGAAAAGTGGATCGCTGAAGTCGCAGAAAAACCGGCGACGGCGACACCTCCAAAAGGTGCGCACGCCGATGAAAGCAAAGATTACATTTGGGAAGATCAGAAGGACCTGTTCAAGGCAACGCAGTTGGGTGCGATCAAAAAATCGCTACTGCCGGTTTATGAGAAAGATCACTTCTTTCTGGTATTCAAAGACAGCATCGGGGTGATGCGGGATCTCGCACAGGATCAAGACACCGTCGTTGGTTGGCTTGAAGAATGGGCGCTCAAAGAAAAAAACGATCTCAAATACTCTATTGGCAACTACATCGAAACACTGATGGTTGTCAGTGAGAAATCAGCCAAACAAGCTGGCACCAGCGATGCATTGTTTGAGAAAACGACGCCTGAGCAGCGTGAAAAGATTTATGACTATGTTAATGCGAAGAATGATCTCAGCGGGATCAAGACAAGTCAGCCCGAAAAAGCGTACTACCCTGGCCGCGGCTTTGATGCCAAGACTCGTGCAGCCCAGCAGACTGTAGCGCTTAAAAAACAAACGATGGAAGACTCGCTAGGCAAGGATCTCTACAAAGACCTAAAGGACGATATAGAGGTTCTCGAAGACAAGAGTCATGCGGCGGTTGAAGGTAAGGGATTGGGTGCTCGAGGCATTCATGACCTGGTTCGTCATGAAGAAATGACCCAGTACCTTGAGTCAGAACGCTCTCATATGAAACGTTGGACCGCACGCCTAAATAGAATCACCACTGACCGCGTAACTTTATTTACAAAAAGTGAATACCACATGAGCGCGTGGTATTACGACGCTGATGTGCCAGACCAATTAGAACAAGCATTAATTACAGAATTAAATTGCGTTCGCGATCTTTGTCGCACAGAGGAAAGTATAAAGGTCGTTGGTGAATTTTTTCACGGCGCCCCCTACTATAGTCTACCCAGCTTCGCTAGTCGCCTTGACGAAGATTTCCTGATTAAAAAAACAGGGGACGTGGTGAAATTGCTGGATGACACTAGAGGCTTTCCCAATGGCTTAGAAGAGGCCAATAAGAGAGTTACAGATTTCGACGCAGTTCTTGGGCAACATTGGGCTGAAAATTTGAGCCCGAGCAATCTTAATATCACCCACGCTATTAATGCTGCTTACTCCCCAGCGATCGCCTTGCGCCTTCAAACGTGGCTATCAAAAATTCAGAGCAGCCTAAACGGTCCGCAGTTAAAAGCCCATCTAGATAAAATCTCATCACATAGTAATCGCGCTCATCGCCTTGGTTTAATCTACGCTATAAAGCATGGCCGCGCGACGTTAAAAATCGCAACCGACCAGGATAAAAATATATTTCTGGAGAGACTGAACAAGCTTGGAAGTATACTTTCTAGTGAAGAAAAAATAGTCACAGATAGAGATAGCGCTCGCAAAATTGCTAATCGACGCGTTGCAAGTAGCGATGAATTAGGGAAATCTAGAAAAGCAAACGCCAAGGCAGAAGAGACAGAGTTAAACCGACAACTCTCAGCGACAAGAAAAGAACGTTTAGCTCTAACATCAACTATTCAAGAAAGCCTGATTGCAACAAATGCAATGTCGTCTGGCTTCGTTGGAGTACAACTAAAAATTGATCCCGCCCAGCAAGTTCTTCTGAACAACGAAATACAAAGACTGAGGATTGGCGCTATTAAAGGCTATGGAGAACCCGGTGCTAGCGCAGCGCTGTCAAGTTCCTCAATACCTTTGATCGCACTATTATTTCAAGCCTGGAACTTCAGAGAAGCCTATGAAACCTGGGATAAATTATCTGGAAACTCTTCCATCAAGGAAGACGTAATATTCTACGGTGCTTTTTCTGGCGTCATGTCCGCAGCATTGTCCGTTTACCAGAATGCTTATATAGCTTTAGTAGAAAAAGGTTTCAAAGCTACCGTCATGAGCACAGGTGGCAAGGGTGGAGCGCTATTTATGGCCAAGCTCGGAAAATTAGGGTTAGGCTTAGGCGCCCTGATTTCTCCAATCGGCCTATTAAGTTCAGTTGGAACTACATTAGACAACTGGAATAAATGGACGGATGCATTACTGACAGGCACCGGTGGAGAGAAAGCTGGAGCGCTAATGGCCCTTACTGGCGATGTTGGCAACACAGCTATTATGTCTATAACCACGACCAGATCAGTCCGCGACCTCAGTTCCATTGGACGAATCTTCGTAACTACGCCCAAGACAGATAGAATAGTGGCTGTGGGAAGAGCGTGGGGAACAAAGGGGGTTCGTTTTCTAAGCTTTTCTACGAGACTTACTCCTTGGTCTTTAGGTTTCACCGCATTACAGTTAGGCGGCGAATCTCTCTATAACTATTTCAACCTGGACGACCAACAACGTTGGATGTCAAACAGCTGTTGGGGACTAGAAAACAAAGATTGGGACATGTCAAAGCATGCACAAATGTTGGCCGAGGTTAATTTACGCCCTGTCATTGTGGATGCTGGAATAGTCAAAGAACAGAATAATGGTGGGGGCGTACGCACTATTGGAATATCTTTTCCGGGAGTCTCTATTGAAAAACTAGGCGAGACCCCAATCCGAATACAAGCTGGACTAATCTCTCAATCAGCATTTCAGGAAGTGGATGTTGGCTTAACGATTTCTGGAAAACTCAAAATAACAAGTCGTGCCCCACTGATCCTAAAACTAGAAATCCCGGACGAATGGTGCAGCGAGCAATCAAAGCTAACATTACGTATGAGTGTACAACCAGACATAGCCACAGCCCCCTTAAAGGCTGATGACGGATATTTAACCTATCCAATTTCTCTAAATTTTTCAGCCACTAATAAGCCGCTGAAGGGCGAACCATCAGTTAAATATAGTAAAAATCCGCTAAAATGGGTTGACATTAACATGGAGAACCTAAGTGCCTAGCAATAAGTATGAGCGATTACCCCACGCGGGGGACTTCGAAAAAGAAAATGGACTAGAAATAATATACTTGTCTCCGAAACCGATACCAACCGGGATGCCTGCGATCAGCTCTCGGCAACTACACCGCAATGCCAATAGTACCTTCCTGGACTTTTCTACAGGGCAAGGGAACTTCGAGTTCATGGCGCGAATCGGTATTGGTTCGATAATGTTAATTATTACCTCACTTTTTTTCTTCTCGGCTTTCGCTTCTTGGATCAGAAGATACTCAGAGCCGTTCCTGAGTGCCTGGGCGAGCTTTTTCTTCAACCCCGTGATATGGTTCATAATTCTATCGATTGCTGCACTCTATCTTTATTACTTTATAAAGTTAGCCAATGAACTCTCTTCAAACCCGCCTCTACGTTTTAATCGTGAGCGCCGCGAAGTTGTATACGTAGCTAAAAAGGGAGACAAGCCCAGATATACATCTTGGGAAAGCGTTATAGCCTGCGTATCTTCCGGCAAGCTGATAACACAATATTCTGTGACCCCAGAACACAAGCTAATGATCGGTCTGCGCGAGACGACCAGCGGCGAAGTCCTTTGGAGTGTAATACCATGTGGTAGCTTAAGTCTGGCGCTATCAGAATGGGAAGCTATTAGAGCTTACATGGAGAATGGTATAGACAGCCTCCCAACCAATTATAGCGACGAACTTGAAGAAGGTACTGTCGAGTTTTTCAAATTATGCCGTGAGAGCTATCGCGAAGAACATTCCCTAGTACGTTACATCTGGGGCTTTATCACAATTCAGTTATTTAGTGGTTGGACTTTACCATGCCACATATCCGAATGGATTAACAATCGTCCTAAAGCGCTATTCCCCAAAGAAGTATTAGAGTGGTCAACGCCTCTCCCACTAGCCGATCATGCAAAGCCCAGCAAAGAGCTAGTTGCGGAAACCGAAGAAATCCGCAAGCACTTCGCAAGAGGGAAGACTCTTTTAGATTACTTCAGCGTAAAATTCTCTGATATGGATACAAAATCCGAGACAAATGAATAATTACTACCTAGGACTCTGCGCCGCTGGTATATATGGCGCATTCCTAGTTCCCGTAAGATGCCATATACAACAGAGCAACCGCAAGGGATGCCACACTCTACCGGAACAACTCAATGCCTGCTAAAAAATACGGCCGCTTGCCACAGGCAGGAGATACCGAAAACAAGTCGGGAATTGACTTCCTTTATCTATCCCCCAAACCGCTCCCAACGGGTACGGCACCGTTTAGCTCAAGGCAACTACATCGTACGAGCAACGAAACCTATTTAGACTTTGCTGTCGGCCGAGGCAACTTTGAGTTTATGGCACGGGCAGGCATTGGTTCGATAGCCTTCATAACACTGTTCTTTCTATTCGTATCTGGCTTTGGCTCTTGGCTTAGAAGGGATATTCAACCTTTTCTCACTAGCTGGTTTGATTTTTTTACAAACGCCTTTACCCAAGGATTTATCTGGACTCTCTCTGCTGTTTACCTTTTCATTTTCATATACGCCGTTCGTCAAGTTAGCGTGCATCCTCCTATTCGTTTCAATCGCCACCGCCGCGAGATTGCATTCATAGCGAGGCGCGGTGAGCGCCCGCGTTATGTAAAATGGGAGGACATTATTGTATGCGTGTCATCAGGGCAACTAATAACTCAATATGCCGTGATGCCTGAGCACAAATTAATGATTGGATTACGAGACACACTAACCGGTGAAGTCCTATGGACCGATATATCAACTGGGAGTTTCAACCTAGCTGTTTCTGAATGGGAGGCGATACGTATATACATGGAGGAAGGTCCTCAAACGACTCTAACCCACCACTCAGAGGAGCTTGAAGAGGGAAGTGTAGAATTCTTCCATTTGTGTCGCCGTAGCTATCGTTCCGAACATTCTTTTATACGCTATATCTTTGGCTTTCTAGCAATTCAATTTTTTAGTGGTTGGACACTACCTTGCTATATTTCCAACTGGGCAAATGGGAGACCAAAGGCCGGCTTTCCTAAAGCAGTTTTAGAATGGTCAAGGCCACTTCCAGTGGAACAACGAGCGAAACCTAGCAAAGAACTAATCGATGAAACTGCGGCAATTCAAAAAGAATTTTCAAAGGGCCGAGACATATTCAGCTATTTAAAAAATAGTCAACGAAAAACATCAACTAACAACTAATAGCCTTAAGGATAATCAGGTTTAATTCTGGTGTAGACGGAGCCTACTCCGGCTTAGTTTGTAGCCTGCATCTACAATAAATCGGACAGATTTTATTTTCAAAACACAAAAACCTGCTCATCAAAACTGACTCACCTATTGATAATAGGCGTATTGATTTCTAATCGAAAAACCATACAACCAATAGCAAACATAGAAAATCACCACACACAATAAAGGCGGGAGATTATTTTGTAGCACAGGTGTGTGAAATTAGTCCCTACCCTTTTTTAAGAACAAGCAAGAGCCCTTACGTGTTTGAAAAAAAATATGAACGACTACCGCAAGCCGGTGACACTGAAAACAAATTCGGAACCGAATTTATTTATCTTTCGCCGATGCCTGTTCCTACAGGTATGCCAGCCTTCAGCGCCCGCAATTTACATCAAGAGGCAAACGAAACCTACTTGGATTTTTCCGTAGGACGCGGAAACTTTGAGTTCATGGCAAGAGTGGGTATTGGCGTCGTCATGTTTTTTATTATTTTCCTATTTCTTGCAACCGGATACTTGTCCTGGCTACGACGAAATTTTGAACCGTTCTTATCAAGTTGGTGGGAGTTTTTCTCCGGGCCGGTCGTGGGGGCGATTGTAATACCATTAGCCTTGCTTTATACCGTGATCTTTTATCTTTCCACACGCCAGATCACACAACATCCACCCTTACGTTTTAACCGTCAACGTCGCGAGATCGTTTTCATTCCAAAAAAAGGAAGTCGCCCTCATTATGTAGCTTGGGAAAGTACTATTGCTTGCGTATCTGCTGGCCAGCTAGTAACGCAATATGCAACGATACCTGAATTCAAATTAATGATCGGCTTGCGTGAAGCAGAAACCGGAAACATTCTTTGGTCATCGGTCGTTTGTGGGAGTTTAAGTTTAGCCATTTCCGAATGGGAGGCTATACGGGCCTATATGGAAGAAGGAACCTCAGCCTTGCCTGCGCCACAAACAGACGAACTTGAAGAAGGAAGTGTGGCGTTTTTCCATTTATGCCGACGAACTTACCGAGCAGAACACTCCGTAATCCGTTACGCCTGGGGCTTCCTGACAATACAGTTTTTTAGCGGCTGGACTTTGCCCTGCTATATTTCCGGCTGGGTAAATAGCCGCCCAAAGGCAAAATTCCCTAAAGAGGTACTGCAGTGGTCGAAGCCAATACCCTCTGATCAGCATGCAAATCCGAGCGAGGATCTTTTACATAAAAGCGCCGAGATTCGCTCGACCTTTTCAAAGGGGAAAACTTTTCTCGACCATTTCAAACTCAAGCGCTCTGATCAAGCACAGTAAATAGACAATCGGGGGGATAAACCACGCTTTCTTCTAGAAGTGGTCTCCCCCCGAATAGCCTGCCCCCTTACTCGGTAAACAACTAACCCGCATAAAAAATCCGCGAAATTCTGAAGAGCAACAGTACGTCATCAAAGCTGAAACCCCGCATTCACAATGCATCTACTCAACCAGTTCGCCCGCCACCTCATACTTCACCACGACCCGATTCCGATAAAGCCTTTCCCTTTCCACCAATGCCCCCACCTGCCCTTTTTCCCTGACCTCTCGCCAAATCTCGTTCTCCCGATACACCCGCGCACCCTCTCGCACAAACCGATGCGCCTCTTGAAACACGTGATAGCGATATTCCCTCACCCGATCACACAACAACTCCCCTTCGAGTTGTGTCTCGCCGACGTTCAATTTCAGCTGGAAGTGCCGATCCGTCGGGTTGTGCAGCACCAGATCAACGTAGTTGTAGAAAATCGCCGCCCCGGACCCGAACGGCAGCACCCTCCCCTCATCCGGAAACGGGTCGAAGCTGTGGTTGGAGCGTTCGACCACCACCAGCGGTGAATGAATGGCCATCCAGTGAATCAGGTTGCTCAGTTGACAAATGCCACCGCCTACCCCGCGTCGAGCTTCGCCGAAGGACAGTTCCATGCCTTCAACGTAGCCACGCTTCAACGTCGGGCGGCCGACGAGGCGGCAGAAGGAAAAGTGTTCGCCGGGGGCGATGATGACGCTGTCGATGGCGGCGACGGCGAGTTTCAGGTTGATGACTTTGTTGTGTTGCAGGGCGAGGTCGGAGTCGCCGAGTTTGCGGATGAGTTTCGAGGTGTGTTTGAGGTAGCGATAAGGCAGGCGCTCGGCTGTGGCGACGGGGCGTGCGTAGCGTTTGCTGGAACAGCGCCAGGCAATCTGGCGGAACAGTCTTTTTTGCCACACGCGCAGCCAGTACAAGGCCGGGTGGTAGAGGGAGAGTGGTTTCATCCGTGACACAACGGCGTGCGCCGTTTCTTCCTTGAACCGTGAGAGGGGCGCGCATTTTATCCGGTAATGACCGGCAGCACCCCATGCATTTCATAAGATCAGTCGTCTCTCTTCGGCATACATCTACCGTCACATCCGTAAATTAAGGTTCGACTAAGGTTGCTTCGCTACGATCGCAGCCACGAAACCCTGTCGCCCTTGAATCGCAGATGAGTCCTTCCGACATGAAAGCGTTTGATTTACCAACCCAGCCATCGTCGAACTTCAGCCTCGTCTTGGTAAATTACAAAACCCCGGACATCACCCGAATGTGCCTCGAGCTTTTGCGTGAGCACGTCCAGGAGCAACGCATTCCGGTGTGGGTGGTGGATAACGATTCGGCGGATGCCAGTCTGGATTACTTGCGCACGCTCGACTGGATCAACTTGATCGAACGGCCTTCGCCGGGCAAGGAAGTCGGCCATATTGCGCATGGCAAGGCCCTGGATCTGGCGCTGGAAAAAGTCGACACCGATTATCTGTTTCTGTTGCACACCGACACCTTTGTCTACGACAAAGAAGTGTTTGCCATGATGATGCGCGAGTGCACGAAAACCCCGGACATGGCTGCAGTCGGTTGTGTCGAACAACTCAATCGCGGGATTGTGCGTGACACCTGGCGTTTAACTTCGCGTTTCTGCAAGCACTATGTTCGTAAAGCAAAAGTGCGTCTTGGCCTGCGCTCGAAAATGCCAAGACCCTACAAAGAAACTCATCTGAAGAGTTTCTGCACATTGTGGAACGCACGTTTGATGAAGTCCCAGGGCTTGCACTTCTGCATGGATGAGCAGGTGCCCGGTTATGCGCTGCAAGATCGCATGAGCAGCTTGGGCTATGGCATCAAGTTTCTGTCGCCGCGCAAGATTTTCAGCTATCTGGATCACATCCAGTCAGGAACTGTCGCGGCAGCGGGTACTTACGGGGCAAATCACCGTAGGACAAAAATGTATCAGGCCACACTGAAGCGCTTTCAAGGGCAGCAAGGCAATGCCTGAGGTGCAGGTTTCAACTTGATTCATGGCAAACAAAAAGGGCGACTTCAAAGTCGCCCTTTTTGTTTGTGAGAATTGTATACAACTTCTCCGAAGAGGTGTTCGCCCAGTGTAATGGCCTGGCAATCCATGCACCGGTAAAGAGCCCTGACACTGGGCGAACGGGAGGGATTTTAATGGAAGTTGGCAGATATGTCCTCATGCTTAAACATGAAATTTATGTACCAGAAAGTTAAAAACTGTGTACCACCGATATTTACCGGGAAACTTCCTACAGATCTTTTATATGATTGTTCTCATACTTAAAGCTGTACAAGAACAATCATTCTGTAGAGCTAATACTCAACTTTCGTGTTGACTAGTCACTTTCAAGATATCGGTGTAAGTGACAATAACGCTTTGCCCTTCTTTCAGATCTTTCAGTTTGGCTTGAATTTCAGGCTTTTTCACGTCGAGAACTTTCGATACGCCCGCCGGGTTTTGCAGGGTCACCTGATTTGTCTTCAAATCAATTTTGGTGATTTTCAGTTGTACCTGAACCTGACTGTACGCCTCGCCACCGGGGTTATCGCTGCCCGGAGCCTTACGCAACTCACCGGTACGTTCGGTGGTGCCAGGCAGACCTTTATCCACATTGGTGTCGAGGTAAGCGGCGACGGAACGCTGTACCTGGATGTTGACCTGATCGCCGGCCTTGAGATTGGCGAGGTTTTTCGCCTTGTCGCTGAGCTGAACGTGTACCGGCTTACCTTCGGCACCTTCGAGCACAACCTGATGGTTGGCGGCATCGACGGAGAGCACTTTGGTGGTGACCTGACCGGCTTCAAAAGTGGCAGACAGCGGAATATCGGCAGCAAAGGCGCCGAAGCTGGTGGCGGACAGTACGGTTGCGAGGGTGATGGCCTTGGCCAGTGCGTTGAGCTTCATAAGCAATACTTTCCCTGTGATGAATGGCAGCGCCCGGCGCCGAAGTGGCTTCGGCGGCGGACGTGCCACTGAGCATAGACGCTGTTCAGGGCTTGGCTGGTGTTTGTTGTTTTGCGGTGTCCTGCGCGGTTGATTCGCCACTGGGCGTGCCCTTCCCGCTATTTTCACGTTGTTTGGGATCGGTGGGGCGCAGGGCGTCGTTGTCGCGTTCGGTTTCGCCCGGTGGCCGGGGTTCGTCGGGGTGTTGGTCTTGGGTGATGGGTTTCATTGGGTTGTCCTCAAGCTTCGGGGTCGTCGAGTTCACGGGTGACGTTGATCGCGGGTGAATCCTCGTGCAGGTCATCGGCCTTGGCGCGCAGGATCTGCCATTGCTCAAGGTCGATGGCGCCTTGGCCGAGCAGGTCGTCGGCGATGCGTTGCAGGTCGAAATAGTGCGCGTCGGGGGATTGCTGCCAGTAGGTCTGGTCGTCGAACAGACGCTGCCAGGTGGTCATGTCTGGGGGGTGCAGGTCGTCGCTCATGGGGAAGTCCTCGACGGGGTTTCGCAAAGGTGTGAGAGATATTTGGTAGAGGGGTTGAGAAGCAGCGGAGTTCCGGCCAATTTCTCTGTGGTGTCTGGGCGGGCGCTTTCGCGAGCAGGCTCGCTCCCACATTTTGATCTCGGTCAGATCCGGATTCTGCGCCCGTTACAACTCGCAGTTTTTACGAGGCGCTGTCAGTACCCGGTCATTTCCAGATAGCCCTGGCCGGGATGGCTGCCGCGGATGTGCACCGGGCCTTCCCAGTAAGGGATGCGCAGGTTCATCCAGGCATTGGGGTTGAGCGCGTCGAGGGTGATGTCGAGGTGTTTGTCGGGGATGCTGATCGACCATTTCACCGGCATCGCCCGGCCGGCGACCTTGGCCGTGGTTTGCGGGGTGAGCTGGATCTGCGAACTGCGCAGGGTTTGCGTCTGGCCATCGGCGGCTATCCACGTGCCGGTGAGATAAGGCGCGCCGTCCTTCTGGCGCATGCGGTACAGCATCACGTGTTCACCGCTGTCCAGGTGCAGAGAGAACCAGTCCCAACCGGTTTGATTGGCGGTCAGCGGCTGGCTGCTCCATTCGCGATCGAGCCACGCGGGGCCACTGACGGCGTAGCTCTGGCCGTCAATCTGCAACGTGCCGCTAGCCTGAAAAAACGGCTGACTGTAGTAATACGACGCCTGACCTTCTTCGGATTTCTGGCTGAAACCCTTGTCGCCCTGCAACACCAACGGGCGACTTGAGGTGAGGTGCAGTTGATAGGCGAAATCCTTGTCGCGAGCGCTGAGTTGCAGGTCGCTCAGGGGATCCTGCGCCTGACTGGCGAACCGCCAATCATCGATCCACGCCTCGAACGGCGCCAGTTGCACACCCGCCTGCCCCACCCCGCCTCGGGCGTAACGTTCGGCGGCGTGATGTACCGTGCTCGAAGTCACCGCCGCATGCCCCAGCCAGATCGTCTGATCAGCCCACCCGGCCTGCTCCGCCACTGGTTTCAATGCACTGCGAAACAGCGTCCACTGCACGCCGAATTCGTTACCCTGCTGATCCTTGAGATTGGCGGTGACATACCACCACTCGATGCGAAAACCCGCATGGGCAGCGTGATCTGCCGGAAAACTGAACACCCGCCCCGGCACCACCGGCGTAAACGCCATCGCCTGATTGCCCATCCCGGCGAAGCCCTTCTGCTCCGGTGCCGATTGATCGCAACCGCCGAGCAGCAACAAAATCATCAGCACAACGAAGTTAATCCTCATGGGCAAACGTCCTCAACAGGTCCGCCGGTTGCGTGCGGTACAGCGAGTACAGTGGCCACGCCGAGGCCAGTAACGTCGCCAGCAACGCCAGCCCCATCAATTGCAGCAATTGCAGCGGAAACACCCGCAACGGCAACCGCCAGCCAAACGCCTGAACGTTAATCACCGCATCCAGGCACCATGCCAGCGCGATCCCCAACGGCAACGCTAACACCAGCGTCAGCACCGCCAACAGCCAGGTCTGACCAAGATTGAGCAGCATCAATTGCCGCCGCGTTACGCCCAACGCCCACAGCGGTGCGAGTTGACCTAGGCGACTCTGGCTTTGCGTCAGCAGACTGATGAACAGCGCCACACCCGCCACCGCCAGGGTCAAACTGTTCAACGCCGCCGTCGCCGCAAAGGTCCGTTCGAAGACCTGCACCGACCAGCCCTTGAGCCGCGCCTGATCAACGATGCGACTGTCATCGAGTTGAAAACGCGTCTGCAATGCTGCTAAAAGTCCCGGGATATTCTGCAGGTCAATACGCAGATTGAAGCGGTTCGGCGTCAGTTGCGGCCAGCCGCGCAGCAGGTGGTGGATGCTGACCAGCAAATGCCCCTTGGGATTGCCGTAGTCGGCGTAGATGCCAACGATGCGCGGCGACCAAGTGCCGTTGGGTGTCGGAATCGCCACGTGTTCACCCACGTGTAGTTTCAGGCGCCGGGCGATTTGCTCACTGAGCATCACCGCATCATCCGTGGCCAGATGCGCCCACGGGTCGCTGCCACTGACATCGAGCAACGGCCAGTGCTGGCGGTAATACGCGTGATCGATGATGCCGAACACTTCCGCCGGCCAGCCCTGCAACGTCACCGCGACCTGCCAGTTGGGCAGAATCGCCGCAATGTTCGGCTGCTGTTTTAGCCAGCTGTACATTTCCCGCGACTGTGCCGGATTGCTCGGGTTGATATACAGCTCGGCGCTCAGGCGTTGTTCGAGCCAGTCATCGAAGGTCTGGCGAAAACCGGCGGTCATGCTGCCGGCACCGATGTTGGCGGCGAGTGCCAAAAGCAGCGCCATCAACGCCAGACTGAGTGCCGGCAGTTGCTGACGGCAATCGGCAAGAAACCACTGCCCCAGCACCGAGCGACTGCGCCCGAGCAACTGATTCAACAGCGCGCTGAGCAACACTGGCAAAGCCAACGCTGCGCCGATCAGCAACCCGGCCATCAGGACAAAACCGCTGGCCAGACTGTCGCCCCAGATCAATGCCACCAAGGCCAGCAAACCGAGCACTGCCGCCAGCCAGCCTTGTCGACGCAGCCAACGTGCATATTGCTGATGCCAGGCTTGCGGATCCGCTACGGCCAACAACGGCAAACGGGCGGCGCGCAGCAGACTGTTGGACCCGGCGAGCAAGGCGCCGAGCAGGCTCAAACCGATGCCGCTGAACCACCACCACGGACTGAGGCGCAACTGCCCCGCCACTTCCGCGCCGTACAAACCGCGCAGGCTGGCGGCGACATCCGGCAGCAAGACACTCGCCAGCCAATAGCCGCTGATCACACCGAACAATCCGCCGATCAGCGCCAGCACACCCAGTTCGACGATCAGGCACACGATCAACATCCGCGCGCTGACCCCGCAGGCGCGCAACGTACGCAGCAGACCGCGTCGTTGCTCAAGAGCCAGGCCAATCGCAGCGTGGACGATGAACAAGCCCACCACGAATGACAAAAACCCTAACGCATCGAGATTCAGGTGAAAACTCTCGGTCAACCGCGCCAGATTGTTTTCCTCGCCGCTGCTTTTGATTTGCAACAGACCTTTGAAGGAGGCCGGCAACTCGGCGTGAAAATCCTTGGGCAGCAACAGGCGCGACAATTGTCCGGGTTGTTCAAGCAGGGTTTGCGCGACGCCGATGTCCACCAGCAATAGGCCAGGCGCCATGTCCTTTTGCGCGAGCAGCGGTGGCAATCGCAGACCATTAGCCGTTTGCGGCGTGTCGCCTTCACGCAGATCCAGCGCCTGCAAGGTTTCCGGTGAAATCCACGTACTGCCCGGTGGCGTGAAAAACTCGACAACACGCTCAATCGGCAACGCCTGCCCGGCCACCGCCGAATCGGCCGGCAACGACACCGGTTCGATACCCATCAATTGCAGCCGCTGATTCTCAATGCCCTTGAGCAGCAACCGCCCCTGCAACAGCGGCGATACCGGCCAGCCCGCTCGGCGCAGATCAACGAACCATTGCTGCGCAAAAGTCGCCCCGTTCGGCGTACTGAGACTGGCCTGCGGTTCGCCACCGATCAATTGGCTGGCCCGCGCGTAACTGTCGCGCGCCTGACTGTTCAGCGCCTCCACGCCGGTGAGCAGACTGGTCGCCAGCCACAAGCCGGTCAGCACGCTGAAAAACTGCACTGGATGACGCCGCCAATGGCTGAGCAGCGCACGCAGGGTTTGTCGGAAAACGATCACGTCAGCCGCCCGCTGGACAACACCACTCGCTGCGCCAATCGGGCCGCGACTCGCGGGCTGTGGGTGACCATCAACAAAGTGGTTGGCGTGTCATCGAGCAATTCCAGCAACAACCGCAATACTTCGTCGCTGGTGGCTTCGTCGAGGCTGCCGGTGGGCTCATCGGCCAACAGCAATTTCGGCTGCGAGGCCAGCGCCCGGCCCAACGCGACCCGCTGCTGCTGACCACCGGAAAGTTGCTCGGGATAACGCTTAAGCAAATCGCCCAAGCCCAGACGCTGCACCAGATGCGCCTGCCAACGCGGCTCGTGGCGCCCGGCCAGGCGTGCCTGAAACGCCAGGTTGTCCTCGACGCGCAAACTGCCGATCAAGTTGAACTGCTGGAACACCAAGCCGATTTCGCTACGCCGCCAGTTCGCCAGTTGCGCTTCGTTCATCGCCTCAAGACGATGCTCGCCGCTGCGAATGCTGCCGCTGTCGACTTTGTCGAGGCCGGCCACCAGGTGCAGCAAGGTGCTTTTGCCACTGCCGGATTCGCCCATCAGTGCCAGGCTGCTGCCGGATTCCAGCGTCAGGTCGACGCCTTGCAGCACCGGCAATGGGCCTTGCGGGGTGAGATAGCTTTTGAAGACGTTTTCAACACGAAGCATGCCGCCACCTGATCGGTCAGTGTGGGGCAAGGATAGCGGATGGCGATGACAGACTTGAATCTTGCAGTGAACTCAATGGCCTCATCGCTGGCAAGCCAGCGCCCACAGGGAATGACGTTGCTCACAAGTATTGAATTCACCCTAAAACACTGTGGGAGCTGGCTTGCCAGCGATGGGGCCAGTCCTGCCAGCACAAAGTCTACTGACCAGCCGCCACACTCGTCGGCGCCTGCGACGGCGTGACAATGCTGCCCAGATCAATGTGCTTCCACTCAGGCTTGGCCCCCAACCGCGCATTGAAGCGGTAGTTGAAGGTGAACTCATCCGCCGTCGCGACACTCAGTGGCTTGCCATAAACAGCCTCGATCCCCGCCAGGTCATAGCCCATCAACTGCAACAGCGTCGGAAAGATGTTGTAGTGGCTGGAGCGATCCTTGTTCGCCGCCAATTGCGCCGACCAGTCCAGCGTCTTCAACTGGCTGCCCTGGATCACCACTAGCGGAACCAGCCCTTCCTCCTCGACCGGGTCGCCGCCGCAATGGGTATTCAATCCAGGATTGCCGCGCTCATGCAGATCCTGGCCATGATCAGAGGTATAGATCAGCAGCGCATTGTCCAGACTGGCCTGAGCGAACACCCGCGCAAAGAACTCGCCGACGTTCCACAACACGGTGTTCTTGTAGGCATTGCGGTACAGCACCCAGTCATCCGGCTGACCATTGAAACCGTTGCGTTCGCCGGTATCGGCCACCTCGGTGAACTGCCCGCGCGGCAAGGTCGGACGGTAGGCCATGAACGCATCCGGGTATTTGTCGTGCACCGGGAAGTGCGCGCCGACTTTGTTGATCACCACCAGTTGCGGTTTGTCGTCGTTGAGCAGTTCGATGAGCTTCGCCGCAGCGGCCATATCGCGATCGCGCACGCTGGTCTGGTCGAATTGCACGAATTCGTCGATGTCCTTTTTCTCGGTGTCGGTCATCAGGTTCTGCAGGTTGCCGGCGGTGCGCTGGGCGTCGATGTATACCGTGCGCAGACCGGCTTTTTTTGCGTACTGCCAGATCGACGGCAACGTAGTGTTGATGCGCATGTAATCAGCGCGGGTGCCACCGTAGCGCAGGGTCACATTGGTGTCGGCGCTGCAATTGGCGATGGACGCGGCGAAGCCGTAATTGAAGATGCCGACGCCGGCGTGCGCCTGCTTGAGGTTACTGTGCACGCCGAACGGCGCGTTGATGTCCAGGTAATTGCCGGAGATGCTTTCGTCGATGATCAGCACGATATCGTGGCCGACCGCTTGCGAGTTGCGCGCCAGCGTCACCGGTTCACGCGGGCCGACGGTGTTGTGCAGCGCTTCGTAGGCAAACAGGTTGAGGTAGGCCAGCGGCGTGTACATGATCGGCAAACCCCGGGCGCCCTCACCCGCACGCAAAAACAGCACAGCACTGAGCAGCAGCACACCACACAGCGGCGCCGCCACACGCAAGGCGTTGG
Source organism: Pseudomonas sp. Mb7 (assembly GCF_054790525.1). Taxonomy (NCBI): domain Bacteria; kingdom Pseudomonadati; phylum Pseudomonadota; class Gammaproteobacteria; order Pseudomonadales; family Pseudomonadaceae; genus Pseudomonas; species Pseudomonas sp. Mb7. The sequence goes on along the minus strand of NZ_CP186501.1, from coordinate 1,700,468 downwards.
GAATCGCCAGGCTATGGCGGGGTTTCAGACCGATGGCGAACAGCAACAGCAAACCGCTAAGCACGCCACGCAGGATCGCGTCACGGTACTGGTACGCCGCTTCCTGGATGAAACCGCCGGAGTAAACCAATGAAACGAAACCGCTGTAGGTCAGGTAATCCGCCGTGACCCGGGTATAGACATCGAAAAACACTGCCGAGACAAACATTGCCAATGCGAAAACGTGGCGAATGAGAGCCTGTTTTATATACGCCGTTAGATATAACGCTAAAGTCAGCGCCAAAAACATCGCGCCAAAAAGAAGTACAGAAAAACTGAGGCCGATAGCATTTAACCGATCAATGTAATATTCGGAATAAATCAGTAAATAAACAATTAAGAACATTTCTTTGGCATATCTGAACATGGCGATACCGATCGGGCAAAACGGCAGGGAGTCAAAGGTTTGTCAGTCAGAACCTGACACTAGCACCCGGCCATCAAAGCGCAAGAATTGACTGTTTTCAGTAGAAAGCGTCAAAAAAACGGTGACTCAAATCTGACACAGCTCAAACGCTACAAGCCTTTAAATTAAAGGCTTAAGACCGTTTATCGCTTATTTAAAATCTGAACAAATCTGCACAAAAGCAACAAATTCAATCGCAGCAATGACTTGATGGCCAATCGCCAAAAAATGCTCAAGTGTTATACAGATGCAACATGTCATTTTGCTGACACGCTTTTCAAACGCTGCGCTATACCCCTTTAACAATCTCATTCCGTAGTTAACTTTTGGTGTTATTGAGGTGCGCAGATGGACGTGAGCGTATTTGGCACTGGCTATGTCGGACTTATACAAGCCGCCGCACTTGCAGATGTCGGTCATCGCGTTTTATGCGTGGACATTGACCCAAACAAAATTAAACAACTGCAACAAGCAGTGCCGCCCATTAGTGAGCCAGGTTTGTCCAGCACGCTTGAGGAAAACATCAAGGCCGGCCGCCTGTTGTTCAGTACCCAGGCCAGTGACGCGGTCGAGCATGCCGAGCTGATTTTCATCGCCGTCGGCACCCCCGCCGATGAGGACGGCTCTGCCGATCTCAGCCACGTGCTCAACGTCGCCCGCCAAATCGCCTCGCACATGGAGGCCGATCGCACGCTGATCATCAAATCCACGGTGCCGGTCGGCACCGCCGATCAGGTGCTGGCCACCGCCAACAGCGAATTGCTGCGTCGCGGCAAGACTGATCTGCAAGTGCGGGTGGTGTCCAACCCGGAATTCCTCAAGGAAGGCAGTGCCCTCGCCGACTGCATGCGCCCGGACCGGATCATCGTCGGCACCCGCGATGACGCGGCCCGCGAGCAAATGAGCGAGCTGTACGCGCCGTTCTGCCGCAACCACGAAAAACTGATGTTCATGGACAACCGCAGCGCCGAGCTGACCAAGTACGCCGCCAACGCCATGCTCGCCACGCGCATCAGTTTCATGAACGAGCTGGCCAACCTCACCGAACTGCTCGGTGCCGACATCGAAGCAGTGCGCAAAGGCATAGGCTCGGATCCACGCATCGGTTACCACTTCATCTATCCGGGCTGCGGCTTCGGTGGCTCGTGCTTTCCCAAAGACCTGCGCGCGCTGCTGCACACCGCCGAACACAACGGCATGCCGCTGAAACTGCTGCGCAGCGTCACCGACGTCAACGACCTGCAGCGGCACATCCTCTTCAGCAAACTGAAAGCGCAATTCCCGCAAGGCCTGGCCGGTAAGTCCATCGCGATCTGGGGCTTGGCGTTCAAACCCAACACCGATGACATGCGCGAAGCCCCGAGCCGCTATCTGATGGATGCGCTGTGGGCCGAGGGAGCCAGCGTGCAGGCCTACGACCCGGAAGCGATGTCCGAATGCCGGCGCCTCTACGGCTACCGCAACGATCTGCACCTGTGCGCCACCCGCGACGACACCCTGGAAGACGCCGACGCACTGGTGATCTGCACCGAGTGGAAAAACTTCCGCGTGGTCGATTTCGAGTTGCTCGCCGAAAAGCTCCGTTCGAGGGTGATCATCGACGGCCGCAACCTGTACAACCCGGAACAAGTCGCCGCCGCTGGTTTGCATTACAGCGGCATCGGCCTGCGCCACATTGCGCCTGAAGGACTACGGCCATGAAGGTGCTGGTCACCGGTGCGGCCGGTTTCATTGGTGCCCATTGCGTGCTGCGGCTGCTGCGCGACGGGCATTCAGTGGTCGGTCTGGACAACTTCAACGCCTACTACAACCCGCAATTCAAGCACGACCGCGTGCAGTGGGTGCGCGAGCAGGCCGGCGATTTCCAGCTCGCTACGGTTGACCTGGCCGATGCCTCGGCCATCGCAGCGCTGTTTGTCCGCGAACGTCCGCAAGTGGTGATTCACCTCGCCGCGCAAGCCGGGGTGCGTTACTCGCTGGACAATCCCAAGGCGTATCTGGACAGCAACCTCAACGGTTTCCTCAATATTCTCGAGAGCTGCCGGCATCACCCGGTCGAACACCTGATCTACGCGTCATCGAGCTCGGTGTACGGCGCCAATCAGCACACGCCCTACTCCGTGAAAGACGGCGTCAATCACCCGCTGTCGCTGTACGCCGCAACCAAGAAAGCCAACGAGCTGATGGCGCACAGTTACAGCCACCTGTTCGGCATTCCCTGCACCGGCCTGCGCTTTTTCACCGTGTACGGGCCATGGGGTCGGCCGGACATGTCGCCGATCCAGTTCGCCCGGGCGATCAGCGAAGGCACACCGCTGAAGCTGTTCAACTACGGCGAGCACCAGCGCGACTTCACCTACATCGACGACATCATCGAGAGCATCACCCGCCTTATCGATCAGCCACCGCAGGTCAACCCGCAGTGGGATCGCGAGCAGCCCGACCCGGCCAGCAGCATGGCGCCATGGCGCCTGTTCAACATCGGCGGACAGCACCCGGTCGAGCTGAAAACCTACCTGGCGCTGCTGGAAAAACACCTTGGCCAGAAAGCCATTGTCGAGCTGCTGCCACTGCAACCGGGTGACGTACTCAACACCTGCGCCGAGGCCAGCGATCTGGCCCAGGCCACCGGATTTCAGCCCCGGATAGAGCTGGATGAGGGACTCGGACGCTTTATCGCCTGGTTCCGCGACTACTACCCCACTGCCTATCGCCCACGCGCCGTTCGCGGCTGAATTCATGTGGAGGACTCCATGACTGGACATGAGAAAGGTGTACCGATCCTAGAAATGCGCCGCGACAAGCGCGTGGATCCCGAGCACCGAATGCGTCTCGACGCGGCGATTCATCGCCAGGGTCGCGGCTGGTTCACGGGCCGCGACGGCGGTCGGCCATGGCAACTGTCACGCACCAATCGCGTGGTCGCCTGCCTCGGTGCGCTAGTCATTCTGGTACTGATTTCACCACTGTTGCTGGGCCTGGCACTGGCCATCAAATACTCCAGCAAAGGCCCGGTGATGTTCGTACAAAAGCGCACCGGCTACCGCGGTCGCAAATTCGGCATGTACAAATTCCGCACCATGGTCGCCAACGCCGAAGAATTGAAAGAGTCGTTGCGTCACCTCAACAAGCACGGTGCCGACGCCATCGATTTCAAAATCGACCACGATCCGCGCATCACCCGCATCGGCGGTTTTCTGCGGCGCACCAGCCTCGATGAACTGCCGAACCTGATCAACGTGGTGACCGGTGACATGCGCCTGGTCGGCCCGCGTCCGACCTCGTTCAACGCCTATCGCTACAAAGACAATCACCTCGCCCGTCTGGCGATCTATCCGGGCATGACCGGCCTGTGGCAGATCTCCGGACGCAGCAATATCGACTTCGACCAGCGCGTTGAGTTGGACCTCAGCTACATCGCCGAGCAGAGCCTTCTGCTTGATCTGAAGATTCTGTTGAAAACCCCCTTCAAAGTATTCAGCGGCCACGGAGCAAGCTAATGGACGGTTCAACCAACAAAAGCCTGAGCATCGCCACCCCCAGCGAATCGAACCTGACCTCGACCGTGCTGGATCTCGATCTGCGGATCCTGTTCCTGACCGCCGCCAACCCCGGCTCAGGCACCACCACCAGTGCGCTGGCGCTGGCCAGCCAACTGGCGCAAATGAGCAGCGGCCAAGTGCTGCTGGTCGATGCCAGTCAGTCGGCGAACAATCTCACCCAGCAATTGAACCTGAGCAAGGAGCGCGGCCTGCGCGACTTGCTGTTCAACCCCGACAAACCGCCGCTGTTGCAGGACTGCGTGGTGCAGGTCTCGAGCCTGCCGTTCCACGTGCTGCCCAACGGCCGGCCGATCCGCACCCTGGAACACCTGACCGCCGAGCGTCTGAGCCCGTTGCTTGATCAATTGGGCAGCCAGTACCGCTTTGTGGTGATCGATGGCGACGCGGTGTACTCCGACGCCGACACGCTGGTGATCAGCACGCAAGTCGATGGCGTGGTGCTTGTCGTACGCGCTGAAGACACCCGCTGGGAAGTCGCGCAAGCCGCCGTGCAACGCCTGACTCAGGCCGGAGCAAAAGTGGTCGGTAGCGTGTTCAACCGGCGCAAGTACTACATGCCCAAATGGCTTTACAAAAACCTGTAAGCGAACGCAAAGGATGACGCCATGAACGCCAAAATGCTTGTCCTGCTGTTGCTGCCGCTTGCAGGCTGCTCCAGCAATTCCGACACCCGCAACATGCCGGTGAATATCCTCACCGCCACACCGGCCAATGCGCAAGCCACCGACATGCCGAGGGTCGAGCAGACCCTGCGCCCGAAAGACGTGCTGGATGTGATTTTCCACATCAGTACCAGCGGCTCGGACGCTTACCGCGTGCAGTCGGGTGACCAGATCGGCCTGAACTTCACCGCTGCCAGTCAGCTCAACGGCACGCAACTGGTGCTGCCTGACGGCACCATCGAACTGCCGGGCGCCAACACCTCGGTGAAAATTGCCGGGTTGACCAGCGACGAGGCGCGGCAGGAAATCCAGCGCGCCTATCAACGCAAGCAGCTGTTCCAGCCCAACCGCAATCAACTCTCGGTGCAGATTCTCAGCCCGCTGAGCAACGAGCAAAACCTCAAAAGCGCGCTGAACCACCCGGCCACCGGCATGAGCCGCGAAATCACCGTCGGCACCGATGGCTATGCGAGTTTCCCAGAAATCGGCGCCGTGCCGCTGCAAGGCATGACCGTCAATCAACTGGAAACCTTCCTCAACAGCAAGTACGCGCAACTGCCAGGACGGATGACGGTGGATGTGCTGCTGAAATCCACCGCTGGCAACGAGATCTACGTGCTCGGCGAAGTCGCTCAACCGGGCTCGTACCCGATCCGCCGGCCGGTGTCGGTGCTTGAGGCGCTGACCCTGGCGCGCGGCACCAATGTCAAGGCGCGTCTCGATTCGGTAGTGATCATGCGGCGCAACGGCAATCAGGTGCAGGCCATGAACTACGACGTCGAGAAAGCGCTGTCGGGCGATGCGCCACAGATCGCCTACCTGCAACCGGACGACATGCTCTACGTACCGAAAACCAAACTGGCCAGCGCCGGCGAACTCGCCCGCCAACTGGCCGATGTGGTGCTGTTCCAGGGCGTGGGGTTCAGCTTCGGCTACCGCGTCGACAACAAAGGCAGTGACAACTGACTCTCAGGTGAACGACATGAACCCAAAAGAAAATTACCTGCACGAGTTCTTCAGGATTTTCTTCGCCAACAAGCAAACGGTGAAGCGCATCTTCCTGATCTTTGCAGTGATCGCGCTGTTGCTGCCGCTGTTGCTCAAACAGAGCTTCGATATCACCGCGCAGGTGATCGTGCAGTCGAAAAAACTGTCTCAGGGCGATGCGACCACCTCGCTGACCCAGGACAACGCCACCTTCATTCCGCCATCGCTGGCGGACATGGAAACCGAAAGCAATATCCTCCGTTCGCCGGCGCTGATTCGTCAGACCATCAGCGAACTGCGCGATCAGGGTCAGTACAACCCGCCGCCGGGGATGCTCAGCAAGCTGGCCGAACCGTTCAAGCGTTATGTCAGCACGCCGCTGCGCGAATACGTGATCAATCCGCTGCGTGATGCACTGAGCATGGAAACCGATCCGGTGCGCGACACGGTGCTGGATGGCTTGACCCAGGAAGCCATCGACAATCTGAAGATCGAAACCCTGCCGGGTTCCAATGTCATCTCGATCGTCTACAGCTTCCCAGATCCCGCCCAAGGCACGACGTTCGTTGCCACGCTGTTGCGCAACTATCTGGTCGATCGTCAGGCCTTGCAATCGATCGAGCTGCCGCAATCGTTCTACGAGACCAAGAAGCATCAGTATCAGGTCCGCCTCGATGGCCTGGAAGGCGCGCGGCTCAGCCTGCTGGAAAGCGTCGGTTCGTCCGATCCGAAAGAGGAAATCACCTTTCGCCTCAACGCGATCAACACCGAAGAGCAGGCACTCAACCTGTATCGCGATCGCTTGCTGCAAAGCCAGCGCTGGCTCGATTACCTGAAAACCAGCCTGGCCACCGCCAACACCAACAAACTCAATGACTACACCTTTCCGTTCACCTTCACGACGACGGTGGACAACATCGCGTTCGAGGATCGCGAGATCCGGCAGATGGGCGAGGCGCTGACCACTCAGGTCAGCCGCTATATGAACGACCTGGCGATATTTCAGCCCAGCAGCGAACCTATGTTGCTGGCCCGCGAGCAGATTGCCCGCACACGCCAGCAGTTCCTCAAAGTGGTCAACAACCGCATCCAGGAACGCACGATCGACCTGTCGGTGGTCAGCCAGGTCATCGAGCAGAAAACCGCGCGCATTGCCGACTTCAAGAATCGCATCCATCAATTGCAGCAGACCCAAAGCAAGCTGCGCCAGATGGACACCGAGATCGGCGCATTGCACGCAGCGTTTTCAACCTATGCGCAACGTTTTGCTGAAAGCAGCACGACGCGCGCGCTGGATAACGACTTGTCCAACGCCCGTGTCTTGAGCCCGCCGTATGAACCGACCGAGGCGGCGTTTCCGAAACCGATGTTGATCATTCCGTTTGGTCTGCTCACCGGACTGCTGCTGGCCATTGCCTTCGTCTATGTACGTGAGTTCTTCGATCACCGCTTCAAGCATCCTGCGCAAATCAGCCATGAACTGGGCCTGCCGGTGCTGTTGGTGCTCAACGAAGAAACGTCGCAGCCGGGCAATCCGCACAAGAACTGGACCGTGCCGAGCCTGGTTCACTGGGTGCGCAATTGAACGCGGCGTCCACCCCGTGCGTCGCCCTGCCGATCATTCATTTGCTCAGCAGCGGCGGCTTCTACGGCGCCGAGCGGATGTTGCTGGATCATTGCCTGGCGACGCCGGGGCAGCATCAGGTGCTGTTCCTCGACGCGCCTCCAGAGCTGATCGAGCGCTTTCGCGAGGCCGGGGTGGACGCTCGCGCCTGTGCCGGGCTCGGCGGACTGCTGTGGCACCTGCATCAGCGCCGTGGTGACAAGCCGTTGCTCAACACGCACAACTTCAAAGGGCTAGTGTTCGGCTGGGTCGGCGCCACTGTGTTGCGCCTGCCGCTGGTGATCACTCAGCACGGTTTCACCCCGCGCAGTCGCAAGCAGAAGTTCTACACCTGGCTAAGCCTGCAACTGTGCCGCACGGCCTCGGTGAAGCGGGTGGTCTGCGTCGCGCAAAGCATCGCTGTGCTGCACCGTCAGGCTGGCGTCCGTGCCGAGAAGTTGCAGGTGATTGCCAACGGTTTGCCAGCGGCGCCAGCGCTGCCGCCGGCGCTGGAACGACAACGCTGGCTGGTCGGTTACGTCGGCCGGTTGAGCAGCGAGAAAGGCCCGGATCTGTTTCTCGATGCGCTGATTGCGTTGTGTCACCAGCATCCGCAACTGGACGCCGTGATGCTCGGTGACGGTCCGGAACGTGAGGCTCTGCAAGCGCGTATCGACGCTGCCGGTTTACCACAGCGGATTCGCTTGCCGGGCTATCAGACGGCAATGCAAGGCTGGTGGCAGCAACTCGATGTGCTGGTGATCAGCTCGCGCACCGAGGGTACGCCGATGATTCTGCTTGAAGCGATGCAGGCCGGTGTGCCGGTGGTGGCGTTCGCGGTCGGTGGCATTCCCGATGTCTTGCAGGACCGCCACAACGGCCTGCTCGCCGCACCGACCGATACCGCCGCACTCGCCCGTCAGCTCGACACGTTGCTGGCCGAACCGCAGCTGGCCGCACACCTACGCGACAACGCCAGACGCACACAACAGGAACGCTACGACCTCAAGGCTTTGGCCGAACGCTGGTCGCAGCTGTACATCCACACGGCACGGGAGGCACGCGCATGATTTTCCCGCTCTCGATCGTCAGCCTGCTGGCACTGGTCTGCATGGCTTTGCTGGTCAGTCCTTATCCGTATCTGGCGCCGGGGGCGGTGTTGGGGCTGCTGGGTTTCACGGTGCTGTACCGCAAACCGTCGTGGGGCCTGCTGGGTATTGCCGCGCTGGTGCCGTTTGAAGGGTTCTTCAAGGACAGCGCGTTTTCCGGGAGCAAATTCCTCGGTGCTTCGCTGGCGCTGATCCTGGCGTTGCAACTGGCATTGCACCAGATTCCATCGCAGCGCCTGCGCAGCAATCTGTGGCGCTACCTGATCGGTTTCATGGCGCTGTACCTGTTGAGCCTGATCGCCACCGACAACATGGGCATGTCACAGAGTCATCTGCGTGAACTGAGCGTGGGCCTGATTCTGTTCGTGATCACTTTGTTGATCGGCCGCGAGCTGAACCTCGATCTGTTCGCCCGGCTGGTCACGCTCAGCGTCAGCGCCACCTGCGCGATGGCGATGTTTTCCAGCCGATTCCAGGACAAGGGCCGCGCCGCCGGCCTGCTCGATGACCCGAATGCCTTTGCTCTGCTGATTGCCTTCGCCGTGCCGCTGGGCCTGCTGCTGGTGATTCGCGGCCCGAACCTGCTGCACCGTCTGTTCTGGGCGGGCTGCTGTCTTTTGCTGCTCGGCGGCATGACCAAAACGGAGTCGCGCTCAGGTTTGGTGGTACTGGCCTTGAGTCTGGCGATCGGGGTCTGGCATTACCGCCAGCACCTCAACCGTATCCGTCCGCGGCATTTCGGATTCGCCATGCTCGGCGCGGCCATCGTGCTGCCATTGGCGATTTATGCGATGCCTGCCGGATATCTCGCGCGCATCCAGTCGCTGAGTATCTTGAGCGCCGGGGCTAAGGCTCAGGATGAATCCCTCGGCCGTCGTGCCTCGTACATTGTCGTCGGCAGCCAGATCATCCGCGAGCATCCGCTGCTCGGTTCCGGCCCCGGGACCTTCCCGTTGCACTATGCGACCACCGGTTATGCCAAGGCATTCTCGGCCAACCGCAAGATCGGCGACCTGTATCGCCGGGCGCATAACACTTATCTGGAGATCTTCAGCGAATTGGGGATTCCCGCCGGCCTGCTGTTTGTCGGCATGCTCGTGCAGGGTTTCTACAATCTGATCCGCGCACGACGCGAATGGCTGCAACGGCGCGAATGGCAGCACGCCGACCTGATGACCCATCTGGGAATGAGTTTTCTGTCGTTGACATTGTTTCTGATGTTTCTCAGCGCGCCGAACCTCAAATACCTGTGGATCATGCTTGCGCTGACCTGGGTGCTGCGCCTGAAAGCCGAGCAAGCGCCGCTGACGGAGGCCAGAGCATGAGCCGAATCAGCATCGTACTGCCGATGTACAACGAGGCACGGCACATCGGCCGCACCCTCCTGGCCGCACGCAAAGCCGCGAACGCCGCTGACATCGACTGTGAACTGATCGTCGTCGACAACGGTTCCACTGATGACGGGCCACAGATCGCCCGCGCATTCGGCGCACAGGTGCTGGTGCTGCCCGGCCTGCTGATCGGCGCCTTGCGCAATCGTGGCGCAACGGTTGCCAACGGTGAATGGCTGGCGTTCATTGATGCCGATATCGAAATGCCCGAAGACTGGCTGAAGCAGATGTTCGCCCTGGCTGCGGATGCCCAGGGCGACGTCTTCGGCCTGGACCTGCACACCCCTGCCGCCGCGCCATGGTATGCCGCCGCGTGGCAGCGTCGCTCTTTGCGTCCGTCGAGCCGCGCTGCTCGCACCGTGCAATGGCTACCCAGTGCGAACCTGCTGATGCGCAGGCAGTGGTTCGAAAACGTCGGCGGTTTCAACGAAGCCCTGCGCACCGGTGAGGACAAGGAATACACCCTGCGTCTGGGTAGGCACGGTGCTCGCTTGCTGTCGGTCAATACCAGCGTCGCCCTGCATTGGGGCTATGAAATGACGTGGCGCGAATGGATCGGCAAGGAGCTGTGGCGTCAGGGCAGCCACCTGCAATTACTGCGCGCCCACGGCATGAGCCTGCGTCTGCTGCGTTTTCCGTTGCTGTCATTGCTGGTGTGGTTGCTCGATGCGCTGGCGATTCTGGCGTTGTTGACTGGCTACACGCAGCCAGCACTGATGCTGTTGTTGCTGGGCCTGCTGCCGAGTCTGTTGCTCAGCGTGCGGCAAAGCATTCGCCACCATAACGTCAACCTGACCTTGCAACTCTGGGGTCTGCACTGGGTGCGCCTGCACCTGGCCAGCGCGGCATTGATTCTCGGTCTGTGTCATTGGAACGCCAGGAGGCCCGCCCGTGGCTGAATACATTTTTTGCCTGTGCCTTGTGCTGCCGGCGTACGCCTACATCGGCTATCCGTTGCTGCTGACCTTGCTGGCGCCGCTGTTCCCGGCCTGGCGGCACGCGCCGGCACCGCCGCTGAACGTCAGCATCGTCATCGCCGCGCACAACGAGGCGCGGCACATCGAGCACAAGTTGCGCACGCTGCTGGCCCAGGATTATCAGCCCGCCACGCTGCAGATCATTCTCGCCAGCGACGGTTCCAGCGATGACACCGTGGCCTGCGCGCACAAAGTGATCGATCCGCGCATCACCGTCCTCGACCTGCCGCGCCAGGGCAAAGCCGCCACACTGAATGCCGGCGTCGCCGTGAGCAGTGGCGACATTCTGGTGTTCACCGACGCCGACAACCAATGGTCGCGCGACACCCTCGGCCATTTGCTCGCGCCGTTGAGCGATCCGCAGGTCGGTGCCTGCGCCGGGCACATGGTGATCCCGGTCACCGGTGGCGGCCTGAGTATTGGCGACAGCCTCTATCGGCACTACGAAGGCTGGTTGCGCCGGGTCGAGAATCGCACCGGCTGCATGGTCTCCGCCGACGGCGCCCTGCTCGCCTTGCGCCGCGAGCTGTTCCAGAACGTACCGGCCGAGGTCAACGACGACTTCTTCATCAGTACCTGCGCGCCGGTCGCGCACAAACGCATCGTTTACGTACCCCAGGCGCAAGTGATCGACCAGGGCGTCGACGAAGCGGGCAAGCAATGGCGCCGCCGCCAGCGCGTTACCGTCGGTGGCCTGCAAAGCCTGGCGCAACGCAGCGCCCTGCTGAACCCGTTCAAGTACGGTCTTTATTCCATTGCCTTGATCAGCCACAAACTGATCCGCCGTCTCGCGCCGATTCTCTTGCTGCCGCTGCTGCTGAGCAATTTCTGGCTGTGGAACGAGCACGGTTTCTATCGCCTGAGCCTGGTTGCGCAATTGCTCGGTTACGCGGTGGCCATCGCCGGCCTGCTGGATTCGCAACACCGTTTGCCGAAGCCGTTCCGCCTCGCGGCGTTCCTGCTGGTGACGCTGGCCGGCATGAGCGTCGGTCTGTGGCAGTTCCTGCGCGGGCAACGTTACGCACAGTGGAATCCTGACCAGAATCGTTGAGAGGACTCATGCCATGGCGATCAAACAACTGCTAAAACGCACCAGCGGCTGGCTTTATCTCAACTCGTCAGTGGGCCGCAACCAGTTGCACGGTGCCGGGGTCATTCTGATGCTGCACCGGGTACTGGCCAACGACCGGGCCGCCAACCTGCCGCACCGCAATGAACTGTGCGTCGGGCCCAAGGCCTTCGAGTATTTACTGCTGTGGCTGCGTCGGCATTTCGATTGCGTGCCGCTGATGGAAATCCTCCAGCCCAATTCGCTGCGCAGCGAGCGCCCACGGGTGGCGCTGACCTTTGATGACGGCTGGCGCGACAACGCCGTCAACGCCTTCCCGCTGCTGCAGAAACATCAGGTACCGGCGAGCATTTTCCTCTCCACCGATTTCATCGGCAGCCGTCAGCGTTTCTGGTGGGAAAGCCTTGGCGAAACCCTGTGGGGCAGCCACGGTGAAAAAGCGCGGATGCACTTGATCGAGTGCCTGCAGTTCATGCATCACCCATTGCCGGTAATGCTCGATGACATCGATATCGACCGCCGCAGCCTGGCGCTGCTGCATTTCCTCCAAGGGTTGAAGACGCTTGACCCGCAGGAACTGGAAAAACTCACCGATGAGTGCCCAGCCGAATCACAGCCGCAAGCGCTGGACTGGCATCAAGTGCGCGCGCTGGAGGCTTCCGGTCTGGTGCGCTTTGGCCCGCACGGTGCCAGCCACGCCATCCTCACCGGCCTTGATGATCAGCGCCTGAACGAAGAAATCAGGCGCAGCCGTGATGCCTTGTACAACGGCTGCAACCGCCCACTGCCGGTGTATTGCTACCCCAACGGCGACAACGATGAACGCGTGCGCGAGCAGATCGCCAATCACGACTATCCGTTCGCCCTCGGCACCGGCACCGGCATTTATCGCGGCGAAGGCGACCCGCTGAACCTGCCGCGCTTCGGCGTCAGTCAGCGCATCGCGTGCAATCCGGCGTTGTTGTCGTGGCGCATTTATCGCGGGGCACGGCCATGAGTCGCAGTAGCTACCTCAAGCATCTGGCGCTGAGCATGGGCACCAAACTGGCAATGATTGCCTTGCGCCTGCTGCGCAATGTGTTGCTGGCGCGGATTCTCGGCCCGAGTGAACGCGGTTTGTTCGCCCTGCTCAGCACCCTGCCGGATCTGATCAGCGCGGCCACCAGTGGCGGCTTGAATTCGGCAGTCGGTTATCAAGCGGCCAATCAGCGGCCGATGGGCTTGTTGCTCACTCAGGTGTTGGTGTTCGGCTGTCTTCTGGCCGGGCTGCTGACCTTGCTGGTGGTCGCGCTGGCCCGTGAGTTCGGCAGCGAACTCGATGTGACGATGCAGCTCGGTCTGCTGGCGTGGCTGTTGCTGCTGGCGGTGCCGTTGACCGTACTTAAAAGCGGTTTGCTGACCTTGCACAACGCATCGGGCGGCGTGGTTGCATTCAATGTTCTGCGGCTGATCGAATCCCTGGCACCGCTGCTGTTGTTTGTTGCGCTGTTCTGGATGTGGAAGGAGGCAGCACTCGAAGCCGCGCTGATCAGTTGGCTGGCCGGCATCAGCCTGGTGGTGCTGGTCGGCTGGATGTGGCTCAAACGCGCACAACCGCTGCAACTGCAATGGGACCGTGCGAGCCAGAACGAGCTGCTGCGATTCAGTGCGCGCAGCCATCCGGACCTGCTCTTTCAACAGATCATTCTGCGCTCCGACTACTTGTTTATCGGCGCCCTGCTGGGCAGTACCGCGCTCGGCCACTACGCCATGGCCAGCGCCGCCGCCGAATTGTTGCTGATCGTTCCGGAGGCGGTCACCACACCGCTGATGAAGCGACTGCTGCAACAGGACAAAGGCATGGACAAGGTCACGCCGCTGGCGCTGCGCCTGACCGCCACGGTGATGCTCGGCGCCTGCCTGACCATGGCAGTGATCGGCGAATGGTTGATCGTCACGCTGTTCGGCGCGGCGTATCAACCGGCGTATCCGGCGCTGCTCGCGTTGCTGCCCGGTCTGCTGGGCCTGTGCTATGCAAGCATTCTGCGCCTGGATCTGATTGGCAAGGATCGCCCCGGCACGGTGTCGTTGCTGATGGGCATCGGCGCTCTGTTCAATCTGGCGCTGAATCTGCTGTTGATTCCTGCCTTCGGCATTGTCGGTGCAGCGGCGGCTTCATCAATCGCTTATCTGGCGGTGACGGTGGCGATGCTGGTGCTTTATTGCCGCTTGAGCAACGTGCCGTTCTGGCAAACCTTGATCATCCTGCCCAGCGACATCACCCCGATGTGGTTGATGCTGCAACGTCGGAAGACCGCATGAAACGCCTGGCCCTGCTGTTCGGACTCGGCCTGACGCTGAACGGTTTCGCGGCGCCGATGCAGTGGGGTGACCTGCGAGACGGCAGTTTGTACCTGCAAACCGATCGACCGGACTCGGTCACCGTGCGCTGGGTTCCGGCGTGGCAGGCCGAGGCCAATGAAGAGCATATTTATCTGCTCGACGGCCAGGGCAAGCTGCAGGGCGAACGACTGATCAAAGCCAGCGAAACTCGCGGTTCGCAGAGCTGGCCGTTGCTGCCCGGGGCTGCCAGTTATCGACTGGAGATTCCCGGCTACAGCTTCCGCAGTTATCGCGTCGAGCATGACGATAAAACAGTGGCGCTGTTCAGCCCGGCCAAAGTGCATTTCAGTGTCGAAACCGGCAATGGCGATGAGCTGTTTTTCCAAGTGGCACCGGGAGAACACGCGGTGCTGAACGGCAAATACCATGGCGGGGTCAACGCGCTGCAAGCCCAGCGTATGGACGATGGCCAACAACTGTCGTTGGCCCTCAAACCTTACCGCGCCTATTGGCAATTCGATCAAGTGGCCTTGCCGGTCAGCGACCAGCCCCAGGTCTGGCGCTTGCGCCTGCAGGGCAGCGGCAAAGCGGCATTCTGGCTCGATGGCACGGCCAATCTGTTTGCGCAAAATCCGCAGCAGCTTCAACCCTTGCGTGAAGAGCCGGGCCAGGTACGCCTGACCCTGCACGATAAGGTCCTCGGTCGCACCCCGGATCTAGGCATTGCCCTGCCCAATCTCATGCCGCCCGCAGCCAGTTATGCCGCACTGGATGCCTTGAAACCGAGTGCAGCGAGTTATTACAGCTATGTTGACGTTACTGCGAAAAATGCCCGTTTCGAAGACCCGGTTCGTCAGCTCTATCAGACTCGCTTCGGCATCCGCCAGGACATCACCCTGCTCGCTGGCACCGGGCGTCGGGCCGATCTGCGTGCCGACGTGCAGAGCAACAACGGCCTTGAGGCCTGGCTCGCCGGCACTCGTGCACTGGGTGGTCAAGGCACACATTACATCGGCTTCGCCGATGAACCGAACCTGAACTATTCGAGCTACGAAGATTATCGAGCGATTTTTGTCAGCATGGCCCGCCAGGTGCGCAGCGATCCGGCGAATGCCAAGGCCGGCGTGCGCATCGCCATGCCCGCCAGCTCACGTTTTATCAACGGGCCGTTCACCCGCAACGCAGCGGACAAGCGCGGCATCGATTGGGCGCGGCGTCTACTCAGTGAATCCGCCGATCAAGTCGATGCATTGGCCTGGCATGAATGGATGGTTCGCGACTTGCTGGCGACCCGGGTCTACCGCGACAGCGTGCGTCGCGCAGCAGAGGTGGTGGGGCTGGACGCTAAAGGTCAGCCACGCAAAGCGTTGCTGCTGGATCAGACCAATCTGTCCAGTGGCTCAGCCCTGAGCCCCTACGATCAGGAAACCCATTACACCGCGCTGTGGTGGGCGTCGGTGGTCATCAACGCCTCTCAGGACGGCCTGCTGAGCATGCTCAACTGGTTTCAGGCCGCCGACGAGCCACCCTACGGCAAAGGCATGGTGCGCATCCATGACGATGGTCGCTTCGAGCTGAAACCGGTGGGCCTTGCCCAGCAATTCATTGCCCGGCATTGGCTGCCGCAAGTGCTGCAACTGGATAACGACGCTTTTGAGGTGGATGTCCTGGCGATGGCCGGCGACACGCAGCGCGCACTGCTCGGGGTGAACAAAGGCACGCGCCTGCAACGGGTTGATCTGAGCGGTGCCCGGTGCCCGCTGAATCAAAGCGCCTTGCGTTTCTTCGGCGCTGACAATCGCAGCCGCGACATACCGTTTGCCTGCGAAAACGGGCGCATTCGTTTCGATTTACCGGGGCAAACCCTATTTGCCCTGAACTGGAGCGCTTCATGAACCGCCCTTCGATGTTCTGTCCCGCGAGCGTCTTGCTGTGCGTGGGACCTTCAACAGGAGAAGAGACCATGGATGTATTGCGAAGACTCAGCGGACATATCCGTCGTAAAGGCCTGCGAGCGACCTTGGCGAAGATCCGCAGAATGTACATTTTTGACCATCAGGAACTGCTGTGGATGGAGCGCGATCTGGTCAGCCCCGTGCCGCCGCACAGCCTCAAACCCTACCCGCCACTGCGCATGCTGAAGATCACCGCAAACAACGCCAGCGCCTTTGCCCGCTACTTCGGCAACCGCGTCGGCGTCATGGCCGAGCTGGCCAGTGACGGTCACACAGGGCATATGCATGTCGACGACAAAGGCGATGCCGTGGCGTTTATCTGGGGCACACCGCGCGACTATTTCGATCGGCATTACTACCGTTGCCGGTTCCCGGTTAAACCCGGCGAATTTTTCGAGTTCGGCGGCGAACTGACCCGTGCCTACTGGGGCACCGAATTGTCGGTAGATCTGCAACTGCGCCTGTGGAAAGCCATGGCCGCCCAAGGCTGCCACACAGTGGTCGATGTCTGTGACTCGAGCAACGTCCCGGCGCTCAAGCTGCACCTGCGCATGGGCTATACCGAACAACAGCGGATCATGAATATCTACACGCTGTTCGGCCGCTGGCGCTTCTATCGCGAAACCCGCTACAGCGGCTCGCGTCTGGCGGCGCTGGGTAAAACTTCCCGTCCACCTGTCACAGCAACGGCGGCCTGAACCCATGGTGATGCGATTCGAATGGCGCACGTCCCTGTGCGCTGCCGACTTCCCGGCAACAGCCTTCGAAGCACTGCGCCTGCGCGTGGCCGACCACACGCCGTTCAACAACCTTGGCTGGTTGTGCGCAACAGAGCAGGCCTTGGGCGAGGATCAGCACCTGCATATTCTGCTCGGCTGGGAAGCCGAGCAATTGCTGCTGTGCCTGCCACTGGTGGCCAGCCGCGAACGCTTCGCTGGCGTACCGTTTCGCGTTTTGCATCACTTGGGTTATCCAATGGCCGATCGCCTGGCCTTGCTGTCGTTGCTCGGCCGCGAAGACATGCACAAGGCGCTGGTGCTGATCCGTAAGCATCTGCCCCACGCGCTGCTGCAACTCAATGAACTGTCGGAACCTGCCGGTGAAGAAAGTGCGCTCACCGAATGGATGGCGCGCAGTTCCACGGCTGAACGACGCCTGAGTTGCCGAGTGCCGGTGCATCTGATCAGCGACGCTGATCATCAGGAGATCTCCGGTGACCCGCGCTACAAGCTGCGTCGGGCACGCAAACGGATTGCCGCATGCGGTGCGCAAGTGCGGCGAATCACCCCCGATGCGCTGTCGATGCCTAGGATTTTAGACGCGCTGCAGGAAGTCGAGTCGGTCAGTTGGAAAGGTGACGAGGGCGTCGGGATTTTCGCCACCGAACGCAGTTGTCAGTGGATGCAAAGCGCTTTCACCGCCCTCGCCGCTCAAGGCCTGGTGCGGGTCGTGACGCTGGAGCTGAACGGCCGCTGCATCAGCTATCGCCTCGGCCTGCTCGAACAGGGCCGCCTCTACGATTACAACCTGGCGTTTTTGCCGCAATACGCCGACCTCGGTAGCGGCCGGGTGTTGCTGGAGGAATGGATTCGCTGGGGGCTGGATGAGCACTGGCGCTGGATCGATGCGTCGCGGGTCAGCCTGGAAAACTCCAGCCATCAACTGCACGAACGCATGACCGGGCAACTGGAACACTGGCGCTGGAGTTTCTACTCGTGGCGCCCGAGCGGTTTGCTGCTGGGCCTGGGGCTACGCCTTTGGCACCGCGTCAAACCGACCCTGCAAAAATGGCGCGCACCGCGTGCCGGCAACTCAACGGCGGCGAACACATCCGAAACTCAACCGGCAACACCATCCAACACACCTGGGCTAGCGCCTCGGAGGGCATCATGAGCGTCATCGAAAATCTGCTTCTGCGCATCAAACAAAAAGGCCTGCGCCGCACCCTTGGCGCGCTGTGGAAACGTTACGTCTTCGCTCACCGTGAATTGCTGTGGATGGAGCGCGACCTGGTCACGCCGATTGCCCCGAACAAACTGCGCCCCTGCGAAGGTTTGCGCAGAGTCGACATCACCGAGGACAACGCCAAGGCATTCGGCAAGTACTTTGGTGACCGCGTGGAGACCATGGCCGAACTGGCCGCTGAAGGGCATACGGGGCACATGTACCTGGACCAGGACGATCACACCGTCGGGTTCGTCTGGGCCAGCACTCGCGACTATTACGACCGCCACTTCTACCGCTGCACGTTCCCGGTCAAGCCCGGTGAATACTTTCAGTTCGGTGCCGAAATTACCCGGCACTATTTCGGCAGTAGCTTGACCGTCGATGCACAAACCGCACTATGGCAAGTCATGGCTGCCCGAGGCTTTAAAAAAGTCGTGGATATCTGCGACAACGCCAATGTACAGGCCCTGAAGATGCATATTCGCCTGGGCTATCAGGAGCAAGGGCATATCACGCATGTTTACGACCTGTTCGGGCACTGGCGTTTCTTCCGCGAATCAAACTACAGCGATTCAAGACTGGAGGCGCTGCGCAAGCCGGAAAGACCGGTAGTGACGGCGGCGGCGCAGGCTTGATTCAGTCTGGATATTTGTGGCGACTTTGATGCCGCCATCGCGAGCAGGCTCACTCCTACACGGGAACGCATTTCAAATGTAGGAGCGAGCCTGCTCGCGATGAGGCCGGCAGCCGCACCGATCAATCAGGCCTTGGTGGCGACGAGGGTAAAGCACATCGGCATCTGCGCCTCTCGATTCAGATACTGGTCATACACCTCTTCCCGATTCGAATGCGGGTATTCCTTGAAGTGCGCAATATTCAGCCCTGCTCCGATGGCACCGCTGAAAATCGCCCCCAGCGTATGCACAAACCAATACGACTTTGCCGACTGCTGCTCGACTTTGCCGACATAGACAATCGGTTCTTCCTGCACAAACGGCTCGGCGCGGAAGTACGAACTGGCGAGGCGATTCGGATCCTCTGCGTCGGGATCGACCATCTCCAGAAACGGATGGGTTTCGTAGATCACCAGTTTGCCACCCGGTTTCAGGGTCGAGGCGACGTGGCGGAAGAACTCGCCAATGTCCGGCATCCAGTTGAGAACGCCGATGGTGATCAGCGCGACGTCGAAGCGATTCAGCAATGACGCTGGCAAATGATGGATATCGCTTTCGATGAACTCGGCGTTGTGCGGTGAACGCTTGTTCAGCTCACGCGCCTGATCGAGAAACGCCGCCGACTGATCGACACCGACCACGCTTCTGGCACCGAGCGCAAACAGGGAGAGACTCTCACGGCCGTTGTTGCAGCCCAGTTGAATGACATCTTTACCGTCGACTTCCAGCAACCCGCTCAAGGTCTCATCAAGACAAGAGAAATCCGCCTGCGCAACCTCGCCGAGCAAGGCCTGCCAATCAGGCGAATCCTGATGATGGCGGGCGGAATCGTTCCACGCCTGTCGATTGCTGTCGATGGCGGTTTTATTGTTGGGCACTTCCATGGCGCACTCCGGACGATGCTCGTGATTGAGCGGATCCGAGTCTAGATCAGCCCGGCAATTGCGGTTGTTGCAAACTTGTAAGCCAATTCCTTGGGATCCGATGTGGATCGAGCGTTGGGGGCGTGGGCAGCTATAGTTAATAGCCTTGGGGAAAACCGCACTCGCAGGTGCCGCCATGCAAATGCTCGATCGGCTGTTGTTGACCGGCTGTCTGCTCGCTGCCACTCAGGCGCAAGCGCTGGACAGCAATTTCAATTATTACGGGCCCAACCAGCCCTTCGCTCACCCTGCTCCGTATTCACTGAGTTCCACACCGCCCAAGCCTTACGACGATACGGCGCCGCAGGATTTTGTGGTGCTTCCGGGTGACCATGAATTCTACGATTCGCAGTTGCCGACCGTGGCGGATGCGACGGTGCGGGTGTTTATCCGCACGTACGATGCCGAGCGTGGGATTTATGTGAATGACGAGGTGTTGGATCCGGGTTGTGTGCTGGAGTGTTTGAGTCGGCAGCAGCATTGATCCGGGTTGCTCACAACATCTGCGGCACCACCGATCCCGTGTAGGAGTGAGCCTGCTCGCGATAGCGGTGTGTCAGTAATAAAAAGGTCGACTGACACACCGCTATCGCGAGCAGGCTCACTCCTACAGGGGATTTGCGGTGGGGCTACCACTGCCGTTTATCCGGCCGGGCGAGGCCGAGTTTTTCGATGCGGTAGCGCAGCATGTCGCGGCTCAGGCCCAGCAGGCGCGCGGACTTGGTGACGTTCCAGTCGGTCTTGTCGAGCATCTTGCGCACCATGTCGCGTTCGACTTCCGGCAGGTTCATCGACTCCATATTGCTCGCTGGACGTGGTTCGTAGTGCACCGGCGCTTCATGAATATGCAGCGGCGGCTCGTCGACCAGGCTCATGCACACGTTCAATTGATGCGCGGCAATCGTGTCGCTCGGCGCCAGCAACACCGTTTGCTCAAGCATGTTGCGCAACTCGCGCACATTGCCCGGCCAGGTGTAACTGAGCAGCAATTCTTCGGCCTGCTGGCTGAAATGCAGATTCGGCTTGCCATAGCGTTTGCCGTGACTGGCGAGGAAGTGCCGCGCCAGCAGCAAGATATCTTCACCCCGCGCATACAGGCGCGGCACCTTGATCGAAATGATCCGCAAGCGGAAAAACAGATCGCGACGGAATTTCCCCTGCTGCACCATCTGCTCCAGGTTGCAGTTGGTCGCGCTGATCACCCGCAGATTGACCTTACGCTCCTTCACCGAGCCGACGCGGCGAATGGTGCGATCCTCCAGCAACTTCAAAATCTTCGCCTGCAACAGCAGGTCCATCTCGCCAATCTCATCGAGAAACAGCGTGCCGCCATCCGCCGCTTCCACTAACCCGACCCGGCGATCCTTGGCGTCGGTGAACGCACCCTTCTCATGGCCGAACAACTCCGACTCGACCAGATTCGACGGGATCGACGCACAGTTGAATTCAATAAACGGACCTTTGCTGCGCGGGCCGTCGAAGTGCAGCGCCCGCGCCACCAATTCCTTGCCGGTACCGGTCTCACCCTCCACCAAAACCGGGGGCAGATCGGTGTTAGCCATGCGCCGCTCGGCATCGAGCAACTGGCCGATGGTGTTCTTCAAATACTGCATCGGCGCCGAGTCGCCAATCAGCGCCTGCACCCCAGACTTCTGCGCCTCGCGCTCCTGATAGAACGACAGCGTGCGCTCCATCCGTTCGGTGGCCAGGGCCTTGTCGAGCAGCAGTTTGAGCTCCGTCAGCGCGACCGGTTTGGTTACGTAATGAAAGGCGCCCTCCTTCATTGCCACCACGGCATCTTCGACGTTGCCGTAGCCGGTCATCATGATCACTTTCAGATCCGGCGCGCTGATGCGCAGCTTCTGGATCAGGTCGTGGCCGCTCATGCCCGGCAGCGAGTTGTCGGTCAGTACGATGTCGGGCATGAAGGTTTCCAGTTGCCCCAGCGCGTCTTCGGCCGAATGGCAGACCGTCACCTCGAAGTCCTTGCGCTCCAGGTAGGTCTGAATATTCTCGGCCAGCAGTTCGTCATCCTCGACCAGCAGAATGCTGTGTTCCATATTCCCCTCCCGATGCCACTTTGAAGTTGAGACTGACGCGGGTTCCCTCCTGCTCTTTGCTGGTCAAAACGACCGAGCCCTGAAAACGCTCCATGATTCTTTTGACCAACGCCAGGCCAACCCCGAGGCCGCCCTGCTTGGTGGTAAAAAACGGTTTGAACACCAACAGTTGCTGCTGCGCGCTCATGCCCTTACCGGTGTCGCTCAGGGTCATGCGCACGCTGTCCGGCTGCGGCGATTCGAACTCGACGCTGAGCACACCGCCCTTGGGCATGGCTTCCAGGGCATTGGCAAACAGGCTATTGAGTATTTGCGTGAGCAGCACCTTTTGACTGACGACCGGCGCGCAATTCTGCGGACTGAATCGCACTTCGACATTGCAGCGTTTGATCAATGCTTCGAAGGCGCCAACGGTGTCTTCGACCGCCATGACCAGATCCACCGCCTCGCCGTCGTCATTCATCGGCCTCAGCGACACCAGCAACTCACGTACCCAGCGTGACATGCGATCGACCTGACTGATGATGTCGCCAATATTGCGTTGCGCACCGGGGCTGGCGACTTCCTGGGCCAGTTCGGCGCTGGAACGAATGGTCGCCAGTGGATTGCGCAGGCTGTGCGCCACCGCCGAGGACATCTCGCCGAGGGCGACGAAGGTTTCGTTGCTGATCAGTTGTTGCTGCTGGCTCTGCAGCAATTTCGCCGCGCGGCGGACGATCCAGAACAAGGCTAGAAAAATCGCCGCACCGCCGAAGCAAGTCGCCGCCCAGATCGAGGCGAATCCACGATCGATGCGGTCGACCAGATCCGCCGGCTCCTTGTAGACCTCAACCATGGCGACGACTTTGCTTTTGTCAGCATTGAACATCGGGATGTAGTTCTCGATGAACAGGTATTTCGGTTCGCGCAGCATTTGTTGCTCGGGTTTCTCATCGTCGATCTTGTGGTAGCTGGAGGACACCGGCACTTTCATCTCGAATGATTCGTCGAGTTCATCGTCATCCTTGATGTGCACACCGATAAGCTCAGCGTTGGTCGACCAGATCACCGTGCGATCCAAGGCGTACACCGTGGCCAGGAGAATGTCCGGCAGGTGTTCGACATGGTCAAGAAATTCGATACGCGCAGAAGCCTGTAACACAGGGTCGACATCTGGGAAGTTGCCGTCCTGGCGCGGGTCGAGCATTTCGCCCATCGTCCGGTTCGGATTGATTTTGGCGTGGCGCATTTCCGCCGCGCCAATGGCCTCAACGAATTGCGCGGTCAGCAGCGCATCGCGCTCGACACTTTCGGTGACCACGAAGCGTGTGGAGATATAACCCAGCCCCAACGCCACGGCGGCGATGATGAAAAAACTCGCGAGCGAGAACCAGCGCAGCAAATTGAACTGCTCGCGCCAGCCCTTGCATGCGACCGATGCGTTCGGTGCAGAGGTTTTTTGTGCTTCCAGTCGCTGCATGGGAGTGGCCCTGGAGTTTTATATCGCGCTGCTTACAGCCATCAGTGTAGGTGGCTCTGACCGCGACACACGGTTCAATAATGCTATTTCGCCGCTACCGCATCTGACTCACCGTCGCGGCTGGATCGCCCGGTTTTACTGGCGTCAAAGCACCGTCGGTCATGGCCGCAGTGGACGGTTGCTGACGCTCTGTTTCATCGCTGAGAAAGTCGATGATCGACTGCGCGGACGGCTCGTCGAGGCGCAGGTTGGGCATCGGAATTCGCTCGAATTGTTCATACAGTTGCAACGCGATCGGATCTTTTTCCGCGAGCAAGCGATCCGGTTCGCGGATCCAGCGATTCAACCACTCGGGATCGCGGCGGCGGGTTACGCCAATCAAGTCCGGGCCGATGCTGCGCATGCCGATGCCCTGCCCATCCATAGGGCCGAGGCTGTGGCACGAGGCGCAGCGGGTGCGGAACAGTTCTTCGCCATTGCTGGGCGGGCGAATGTCCGGGGCATTGGCGTAGCTTTCTTCGATGCTCGGCTGTTTCCAGTTCTGCAGGGTGTTGGCCAGTTGATCGGCGAGGATCCACGGGTTTTCGAACGGCGAGGCCTTCATCCAACGCCCGGTGCTCTGGTTACCGACGATCAGGCTGAGGTTGTGATCCTTGCTGCGACCGTTGTCGACGCCTTCGATGAACAGCCCGAGCTTCTTGCGCAGGTCGGTGACGTCTTCGAATTCGCCGGTGAGAAACCTCCAGCCGGGGCCGACCTTGAAGCGTTGCGAATAAGCCTTGAGCACTTCGGGCGTGTCGCTGAGCGGGTCGATGCTGATCGAGTAAAAGAAAATGTCCTGGCCGACCCGATCACCGAGCAGTTTCTGCACCTGACGCAGGCGTGCAGTTTCCAGTGGGCAAGAGTCGCTGCACGAGGTGAAGATGAAGTTGATCACCACCACTTTGTCTTTGATCAGGTCATCGAAGAAATGCATCTGCCGACCGTCCTGATCGGTCAGCAGGGTGTTGGGGAAATAGTCGCCACCCCACGGGGTGGCGGATTCACTGGCCGCTGGCGGTTCGCCGACGCTAGCCTGGTGTGCCAGCAGCACACGGCTGCCGAGCACGCAGGCCACCAGCATCAGCACCAAGTGCATGCCCAACGCCCGGGAGCGCGGGGTATGCAGCGGTTGACGGTCGCCGTGGCGGCGGTTCATGGCTTGACCACCACTTGTGGGCCCATACCGTCACCGTTGCGGAAGGTAGGCAGCGCGGCGGAGTTGACGTAGCGCACACCGTCCCAGCTCGGCAGTGGGGTTGGCATCAGTTGCAATTGCCCGGGTTTCTCCAGGTCCCAACGCAGCAGCATCGAGTTGTCTTCATGCTGGGTGTTGTGACAGTGCTCCATGTACGTCCCGGCAAACTCGCGGAAGTTGATCGCCATTTCGACGCTGTCCAGACCGTCCTTTTCCGAGCCGATGCGATAGACGTCCTTGCGTGCCCATTTTTCCCACTCTGGCGGGGCCTTGCCGCCGCGACTGAGGATGATCCCCTCCTCGAAGTGCACATGCACCGGATGGCTCCAGCCCGTGCCGCCGGCCTTGATGTTCCACACTTCGAGGGTGCCGAACCCGGTGACACCAGCATCGGTCGGGCCGCTGGACAGCTGAGTCGAAGCGTTCAGGCGACGCGGGTCCATGTGGAAACCGAAGCCGCCATCGGTCTTGACTGTCCACGGCGCCTCATCGGTGCCGTCAGAGCGGCCGAAGGTGAAGGTGCGGTGACGGGCCTTGGTCAGTAGCACTTTGTCGGCGGCGTTGTCGCGGTGGATCTTCAGCGGGATCATCACCAGCCCTTCAGCCTTGCCCGGTTTGGCCGGTTCGTAGGCTGCCGGGTTCATCGCCAGATCCTGACCGGTGTAAGCCTTGACGTTAAGCTGCAAGACCTTGCCTACCGCCGGGTCACCTCTGTCCCATTGCGGGCCCTTGCTGGTCTGCTTGATCACCGCCAGGTATCTCTCCGACAGGATGTCTCCCAACGGGATGACGTCTTTGGGTCCCTTGCCGTCGTCGTGAGCCTGCAGGTTGACGAAGAACAGCTTATCGCCTGGCTTGATGCCGTTTTTCGAAAAGTTGACGATGATGTCGAAGCGCTCGGCGATGCCCTGAGTCGGCAGGATCGCGTTGTGGTTCTGTTTGTCGCCATCGGCATCGAGATCCATGCTGCCGTCAAACGGTACGCTGTGCTCCATGATGTTGCCGTCGTTGGCGATCATGTGGAACGGCACACGGCTGTACGACACACCGGAGTTTTTCGGCCCTTGGAACTCGCCGCTGGTGCCTTTGATTTCCCGCACCAGCGCCAGTTTGAAGTAGCGCGACACCGAGCCGTTGAGAATGCGGAAGCGATAGCTGCGTGCGCGCACGTCGAGGGTCGGTTTCCACTGCCAGTTGACCAGTAATTGGTCACCGAGGAAGCCGTCGGTGTTGAACGGGTTGAACCACAACTGCCCTTCCTGATCCCACGCCTTGTCGGCAAACACCAGGTTGACGTCGTAGTCACGGTTGCCCCATGGCAAGGCACTGCCGCTGGGCAGACGCAGGTTAACGCCGTCGTCCACCGACTCGTTGCCGCGATCCAGCGCGCTGTAGTAGTTCATCATCGCCGCGTTGCCCTTGTAGACATTCTGCGCGGTGAAATCGAGCATGTGATCGTGGAACCAGTGGGTGCTCATGGTCTCGCGCCAATCGCCGCGGATCTTGATGGTGCCGTTGTCGCAGGTCTTCTTCGCCGGTGCGAGATCGTTGACCCACAGGGTTTCGCCCGGTGCGCAGGGGAACGCCGCGCGCGGGTCTTCGGCCTTGGTGTTGATGCTGTCGTAACCGGCCAGCTGGATCGGCCAGCGATAGTCATAGAACTGCCCAGGGAAGAAGAACGCGTTGGCATAGCCGTCGCTTTCTGCCGGCGCGTGACCGTTGTGCTCGTGGGTGCTGATCGTATGCAAACCGAATCCACGGTTGGCCGACGGGTCGATCGGCAAGCCGTTGTAGTGGCGCATCATCACCGGTTGGCCGTAGCGCACCATCAACAGTTTTGGCGGCAACGTACCGTCGAAGGTCCACACCGAGTTGTGGTTTTGCGCCGGCATCGCCGGGTGGAAACGCGGGTCGACACCCTTGGCGGTGCCATCGGTCAGCGGCACGCCAGCGACGTTGTGATACAGGCCGCCGGGGCCGAACTCACCGACGGCGTAATGGTGCATTTGCACGCTGTCACGCAGGCCACCATTGAGACGTGCACCGGTCTGCGCGGTTTTGTAGGCGACTTGCGGGTAGAACTCGTTCCAGCGCTGATGCGCCCAGCCTTTTCCGGGTGGCCGACCTTCGGCGGACGAGCCGATGTGCCGGTTGAGGTACACCTCGATCTGCGCCTGCCACGGGTTGCGGTCGACCACGTTGGCGAACTGGCTGGGGAACGGCGTTAGCCCCGGTTGGCGCAGGAACGCATCAAGCGCAGTGCCGGGTGGCGCGCTGCGGGCGACGTTGTTCGGGTCCTGAGCCGGTGCCGGGCCGATCGCCGCTGGTGGAAACGGCAGCGGCGCGGCCGGGGTGGTTGGGTCGAGTTTTTCCGGGCCGAACTCTTCGAACAAGGTCAACTGCTGGGTGAACGGTTGCGCGCCATAGAGCGGGCTCGGCTTGCCGTTGGTGGGGTAGTTGAAACTGGTTTGCACGGACGGTGGCAAGACGTTTTCGATGCGAGTCTCGGCGCGGTCGCCTTTGACCCCGTCCGGCAAATCGAATGAGTCTTCGTTGGCCTCAGGCATGGTCAAGATCGCGTTGAGCGCGCCGGCGCGGTCGGCCGGTTCGTCGTAGTACGCCGACGGGTCGGAGGTTTCTGGCTGTCGCTCGTCATCGATGGGGCTGGCGCGGACGCCGGCCATGCTGCCGAGGGTCAACATCAGAAAGACGCTCAGAGGCGTCAGCAGGAAAGTGTTGCTTGGGTCACGCGTTGCTCTGTCCATCACCAGCCGCCTCATCAAGGAAGGGGTGATGGTGTTTTGCAACTAGTGAGCCAAGAAATTATTTCCAGTTGTTACAGGGAGTTGAGGATGCTGTGGGTTTCCCCACTCCCCGGTGACCGGGGCTTGACACCCACTGATGGGGGAAGTTCAGATAAATTTTGCCGATTTACGGCACTAGCTGAAACGCCAGACGAACGGTGGTGCCCTCGCCTTCGCGGCTGTCGAGAGTCACGCCGCCACCGAAGCGCTCCATGATGCGCTTGACCAGCACCAGACCGACCCCGAGACCGCCAGACTTGGTGGTGAAAAACGGCCGGAACGCCATGGTCCGTTGCTCTTCGTTCATGCCTTTACCGGTGTCGCTGAGCACCACGCACACGCCACGGTCTTCGCTCGGTTCCAGGCTGACGGTCAGCGTGCCGCCCTTGTCCATCGCCTCCAGCGCATTGGCCAGCAGGCTGTTGAGGATCTGTGTCAGTTGCACCGGCTGGCTGAGCACCATCGGTGTGTGCTGCGGATGAAACACCACCTGCACGCCAGCTCTGGCGATCTGCTGTTCAAACGCGACAAGGCTTTCGTGCAACGCCGCCACCAGGTTCACCGGTTCCGGGTCATCGTTGAGCGGTCGCAGCGATTGCAGCAGCTCGCGCACCCATTTCGACATGCGATCGACCTGGCCGATGATGTCGTTGATGTTCTTCTGCGCCGGGCCGGCGTCGAACTCCAGCGCCAGTTCAGCGCTGGAACGGATGGTCGCCAGCGGATTGCGCAGACTGTGCGCCACGGCGGAAGACATCTCGCCCAGGGCGACAAAGGTTTCGTTGGCGATCAGTTGTTTTTGCTGGGCCGCGAGCAGAATCGCCGCGCGCCGCACGATCCAGTACAGGCCCAGATAAATCAGCCCGCCACCCAGTGCGGTGGCCAGCCAGATCAGAACCAATCCGCGCTCCATGCGTGCGATCAGATCCTTGGGCTCCTTGTAGATTTCGACCATTGCTGTGACGTTCTTGCCCTCGGCGTCAAACAGCGGAATGTAGTTCTCGATGAAGATGTAGTCCGGTGGCGTGATGAATTTCTGTTCTTCGCGGGCCTTGTCGACGTCGTGGTAGCTGGCGGATACCGGAATCTTTTCGTTGAAGGCACGATCGAGGTCCTCGTCGGCATGAATGCTGGTACCGATCAGCACCGGGTTGGTTGACCAGATCACCTGGCGGTCGGGCGCATAAATATTGGCCAGAATCACATCCGGCAAGTGTTCGATGTGATCGAGAAACTCGCCCCGAGCATCGGCCCGGGCTTGCGGACTGACGTCGGGAAAGTTCGTGTCCTGACGCGGGTCGAGCAATTCACCCATCGTGCGGATATTGGGAATGGAAACGTGACGTACCTCGGCCGAGGCGATGGCCTGTATGAACTGGGCGGTGAGCAACGCATCGCGCTGCACGCTTTCATCAATGACAAAACGCGTCGACACCGCGCCAAGCGCGATGGCCACGGTACCAATCACCGCCATGCTGATCAGCGAAAACCAGCGCAGCAGGTTGAACGACTGCTTGCGCGAGCCCAAGCGCAGATTGCCCTCCTCGACCGGAAGCGATTTCGACTGCATGTTCATGGCGGCGACTTCTCTATACGTCCCTATAGGGTTATAGCCCACGGGTGGGGGTTTGCCCGGTTGCGGGGATATCGCCCCGATAAGGCCGCCCAAACCTCCACAAATCCCTGTGGGAGCGAGCCTGCTCGCGAAGGCGGCAGGTCAGTCGACATTTTCGTCACAGGAAGTCCGCTTTCGCGAGCAGGCTCGCTCCCACAGTGGCCTGGTTCGCTCACCGGTTTTGTGTTCACCGAAGAAACTTGTGGGAGCGAGCTTGCTCGCGAAGGCGGTGGGTCAGTCGACATTTTCGTCACAGGACATCCGCATTCGCGAGCAGGCTCGCTCCCACAGGTTCTTCATCTGACAGACGTTCAATGTCATCCCCACCGTCCCCGATTCTGGGGAATGACGCCCTTTCCCCGCTGGCCAAAAACCCCAACCTCACACCTGCAAACCCCTCTAATCCGGCCCTCTGCCGCCCATTCACCGCACCTTGGCATGGAAGGTGTACAGGCCCTGTGCAACTGACCCATCCCCAAGGGGCAGGTACTTTGATAGAGGGATTAACTCATGCACCCTTTACTGTCCAAAACCGCGACTGTCCTGGTCGTGAGCGCATTGGCCCAGGGCATTGCCCAGGCCGCTTTGTTTGCTGTTGATCCGGGCCCGTACACGCCGGCCAACGGCGGTTTCGCCAGTTGGTATCAGGACTCCCACGGTCGCACCCTGGATCTGTGCCTGTCCAAAGCGCTCAGCTCCCGAGTACCCAGCGCCCCCGGCGCGCCGTCGTACATGTGCTCGCTGCTACCGACCCCCGGCGTGTTCGATGACGCGCAACCGATTGTCTTCCCGACAAACTTTCCCGACGAAGCGTTCTGGTTCACCGGCGAAACGGCCCTCGTCGACGCCGCACGGGGGATTGATCTGGGCTACGTCAGCGCCATCGAAGCCGCATTCGCCGCTGAAGAGCCGGTCGAGGGCGATCAAGTCAGCTTCGCCCGGATCCGCATTCGCGTCGACGTGCCCACCGCCGGCACCTACGTCATCACCCACCCGTATGGCGTCGATGTGTTCAACATCGACACCCCCGGGCGGCGCGCAATAAACATGACCCGCGACATCGGTATCGGCACGCCGAAAACCTACGACGGCGCGCTCAAGGGTGACATCGGACCGTTCCTGCGCAGCGTCAACGGCCCGTACACCGAGACCAACCCGCTGACCGGTGCCGCCGAACAATTCGTCGGCGACCCGAACCTCAACGAGGCAGTCACCGGCAGCCCGTTCAACACTAACTACGTACGCATCGAAGGCCCTAACGGCCTCGATCTGCGGACGAACGTGTTCGCCGTCTCCGGCAAGTTGTCGACGGTGGTCCGGCCTACGCCAATGATTACCCAGCGCAGCACCTACTCGCGCAAAGCGGGAACCAGCGCGCCGGTCGCCCAACAAGACGTGTTCGTTCTCGCGCCGCCAGCGCCGGGCACTGTCGCCGTGACCAGCAGCACCCCGGTGCTGAACATGACCGAAGCCAACAGCACCGGCAGCTGGTACGCGCAGTCCTCGGTCAACCCGACCTTGCCAACCACTTTGCAAGTGACCGCCGACAACCACCTGGCCATCGCCAGCAGCACGCCGACCACCCTGCCCATGACCCTCACCGATCTGGTGGTGATCCAGAGCGCGCAATACAGCCTCAGCTCCGGACAACTGACCGTGGTCGCCTCGACCAGTGACGAAACCTCACCGCCGGTACTCACCGCCACCTCCGGCAGCGGCGCCGCCATCGGTGCGCTGGGCGGCGACGGCGCGGTGAAAACCCTGGCCACCGGGATCTCGCCGATCCCACCGGCCAAGGTTCGGGTGACGTCGTCCAACGGCGGCAGCGATACCGAAGAAGTGGTCATCGTGCAATGAACGCTCACATGCCCAGATCCGCATCAGGAGGCATCATGAACAAGTGGCCACGCTTTGCGCTCAACGCGCTCGGGCTCGCTCTCTCGCTGACCGGCAGTGCCTATGCGCAACTCGCCGCCGTCGACCCCGGCCCCTACACCTTCGCCACCGGGAAATTCCCGATGTGGTATCAGGACAACAATCTGCTGTCGATGGAACTGTGCCAGTCGCGTGCTGCCAGTTCGCGCGTTGCCGCGACCACGCCGCCGGCCTACATGTGCATTCTGCTGGCCGAGCCGGGTATCTACGACGACGCCCAGCCGATGATCTTCCCGGACAACTGGCCGCCGGAAGCCTTCTGGTTCCTGGCCGAAACCACGATTGCCGACAACGCTGCCGGTTATGGCGTGGACGCTTATGTCGCCGGGATCGAAGCGGCATTCGCCTCGGAAAATCCGGCCGATGGAGATCAGCAAAGCTTTGCGCGGATTCGCATCCGGGTGAACGTACCCGTTGCCGGCACCTATACCATCACGCACCCGTATGGCGTCGAGACGGTCAATGTCACCGCGCCCGGACGCCGCGCGATCAACATCACCCGCGACATCGGCATCGGCGCACCGGGCAATTTCACCGGTGCCGTCAATGGCGCCATCGGACCGTTCCTGCGCAGCGTCAACGGCCCGTACACCGAAGTGAACCCGGACACCGGCGCCACGGAAACTTTCGTCGGTGACCCGAACCTCAACGAAGCGGTGACCGGCAGTCCGTTCAACACCAACTTCCTGCGCATCACCGGGCCGGCCGGGACGATCCAGTCGAACGTGTTCAGCCTGTCCGGCAAAGTGCTCGACAACCGTCAGCAGACCCAAGTGGAAATCGATCGCGCCACTTATCGCCGCACAGCCGCTGGCGTGCGTGCCGAAGTGTTTGCCAAGGCCAGTAACAGCTCGACCCTGTGCTTCCGCGAAACCGTGGCGCTGCTGCCCGGCCCACCGCCAACGCCGTGCCAGACCAGTCTGTTGGGTGACAACAATGGTCTGTTCTTCGGCCACCGCTTGGGCACTGGCGCGGTACCTCCGGTAGTCGTCGTGACCGCCACCAACCCCGCCGGCACCACGCGTCCGACGGCCGTATCAGCCAAGCTCACCGACGTGGTGAAAGTGCAGACCGCGCGCTACAACTGGGCCAACCATAGCTTGCTGATCGAGGCCACTTCGAGCGATGAAGTGGCGATCCCCGACATGGTTGCCCAGGGCTACGGGCGTCTGTCGAAAACCGGCACCCTGCAGCGCATCACCGTCGCCGACCTGACTCAGCCACCCGCTACCGTGACGGTGAAATCTGCCGCCGGCGGAGGTGACACCGAAGCGGTCGTCGTGGTCGGCAACGCGCCGGACACGGGTGAAAACCAGGCGCCGATCACCAACGCCGACAGCGGCAGCACCAGCTTCGGCGTGCCGATCACCCTCAGTCTGTTGACCAACGACAGCGATCCCGATGGCAACAACCCACTGGGCATCACCGCGTTGACTCAACCGGCCGCCGGTCAAGGCACCGTAGCGCTCAACGGCACCACATCGGTGGTCTATACGCCGCCAGCGGTAGTCAACGCGCCACTGACCACGACCTTCACCTACAAGGCGCAGGACGCCAAAGGTCTGGCCTCGGCCAACCCGGCGACCGTAACCATCACCGTCGCGCCCAACCAGGCACCGACCGCCGTCGCCGACAGCGTCGCCACGCTTGGTGTTGCGATCCCGATCAACGTGCTGGCCAACGACACCGATCCGGAAGGCAACGTGCCGCTGGCCGTCAACAGCCTGACCCAACCCGCCGCCGGCCGCGGCACGGTCAGCACTGACGGCACGGTGATCACCTACACCCCACCGGCCACCGTGACCACGGCATTCACCACGACCTTCACCTACATCGCCCGGGACGCCTTCGGTGCCCTGTCGACGCCGGCCACGGTCACGGTGCAAGTGTCGCCACGGCCAGCGGCAGAAACGTTCGCCGTTACCGCGTCGACGGTGCAGGCACGCTCCGGCGGGCGCTTCAACTGGGACTTCACCGGCACCTCGTCAGTGACCACCGGCAACACCATCACCGTGCAGGTCACCACCCCTTCCGGGCTGATCACCCTTGGTACCACCACGGTGCCGTTGACCGGACGCTGGCGGCTGACGCTGAACAACACGCTGGTGGTGCCATCGGCCAACCCGACCGCGACGATCCGCTCGTCCCAAGGCACCGTGCGCACGGTCTCGGTGACCACGCTGTAAGCCTGATCCCCAGCCACTTTCGGGTGGCTGGGGCTGATTTCAAACCGGTTAACGCCTGACAGGATGTGAGCCATGAACACGCCGACCGCCGCCCTGCTTTGTCTGCTTCTACTGTGCAGCAGTGCAAGCGTGCGTGCCGACGACCTGATGGAAAACGACGACCTGGCCCCGACCAGCAGCGACCTCGGCGAACTGCCCCCACCGGTGGGCCAGCAAGCACTGATCGACCAACTCGGCCAGGCCAACGTCGCGCTGCTACAACAGAACGGTCAGTCGCTGCTCGGGCAGATCGTGCAGTCGGGCAGCAATCAGGAAGCGTACATCCTGCAACAGGGCAGCGACCTGATGGCGCTGATCAACCAGAACGGTTCCGGCAAC
Source organism: Pseudomonas sp. Mb7 (assembly GCF_054790525.1). Classification (NCBI taxonomy): domain Bacteria; kingdom Pseudomonadati; phylum Pseudomonadota; class Gammaproteobacteria; order Pseudomonadales; family Pseudomonadaceae; genus Pseudomonas; species Pseudomonas sp. Mb7. The sequence goes on along the minus strand of NZ_CP186501.1, from coordinate 1,667,167 downwards.
GCCGCCTCAATCACGCAAAACGGCAGCCACAACCGCGCGCAGATTTCGCAAAACGGCAACAACAACGACGCCAGCATCGAGCAGGCCGGCGCGGGGCTGCAAAGCGCCGTGACCCAGTCGGGCAACGGCATGAGCGTTTCGGTCAAGCAATATCGCTAAGCACTGCCAATCATCGGAGAGTTCATCATGTTCAAACTGACGCCCCTCACCGCCGCCATCCTGGTCATGATCAGTGCCCAGGCGATGGCCGACGACAGCCTGTCCAACCAAAGCCAGGTCGGTACCGCCAACATCGCGGATGTGAAGCAGACCCAGGCCCCATTCAGCACCACCACCCAGACCCAACTGGGCCAAGGCAACGACGCCGCCGCCGTGCAAGACCACGCCACCAGCGTGATCACCCAGGACGCGGTCGGCGACTACAACGCCGCTTACGCCGAACAGCTTTACGAAGACAACGCCACCATCACCCAGCAACAAGTCGGCGCCTTCAACACCGCCCACGCCAGCCAGTCGCTGGGCTTCGGCTCACCGAACAACGCGCTGCAACAACAACAAGGCACTGGCAACTTCTCGTTCATCTATCAGGACTCGCAGAACGGCAGCGAAGGCAAAACCTTCCAGTTCGGCGACAGTAACGAAGCCAACATCGAACAACTCTATGAAGGCACCGGCAACAGTTCGGTGATTACCCAATACGGCACCGCCAACTACGGCACCGCCGAACAAGTGCTGCACAACGGCGGCCAGATCGGCATCAACCAGGCCGGCGAAGGCAACTACGCCTACGGCGACCAGCGCAACGGCACTGGCGGCAACATCACCATCAACCAGTTCGGTAACCTCAACGGCACTGAAATCTGGCAGGACGCGCAACTGGCCAGCCAAGCCACCGTCAACCAATATGGCGACAGCAACGAAACCGTGGTCGACCAAAGCTTCGGCGAAAACAACAACGCCGCCGTCACCCAAGTCGGCAACAGCAACGCGATCTACGCCGACCAGTTCGAATCGGTCAACTCGACACTGGCGCTGTATCAGGTGGGTAACGGCAACGTGCACTTCACCTACCAGAACGGCGACAGCCACGTGCTCAGCGCCACCTCCGTGGGCAACGACAACAAGGTCTACGCCAGTAACTGGAAAGGTCCGCAATCCGGCGGCCAGTTCGGCAGCGGCCAACGCGCGACAGTTACTCAGGCGGGCAATGGCAACATCGCCAGCTTCACTCAGGATGGCGTCGGGCAAGTCATGACCACGCATCAGACCGGGACTGGCAACAAGACCACGGTCAGTCAGGCTGAGTCGTATAACGAGCTGTATTTTGATCAGAACGGTAGTGACAACATTTTGATCTCGGATCAACGCGGCACGGGCAACCTGGTGCAGGGTTCTTCGAATGGCACGGGCAACAGCGCTGATTTCGATCAGTCGGGGTCAGGGAACCAGGCGTATACCGCGCAGCTGTATGGCAGTGACAACATGATCACCGTGAAACAAGCGGATACGATGAACGTGGCGTATGTGACCCAGGGCGGGACGGGGAACATTGCCAATGTCGATCAGAGCGGGGTTACGCAGACGGCGAATATTCAGCAGTTCGGCTCGGCTAACCAGGCGACGGTGTTGCAGCAGTAGGGGTTGGGTGTTGATGGGCCGCGATTCTCTGGTGAGGGGGGTCGCGGTTTTTTTTGCGCTGACGTTTGAGTTGCGTCCTACGGAAAACGGAACGTTTTTAGAAATTCGGGGAGTTTTCTGACAAGTTCTGGCGGTTGGCCGTCGGAAGTGCAGGCTCTAGGATTTGCCGGGACAACTTGATCCTCATGGAGCTTGGCCTACATGCAATTCATCCAGACAGCGACGACAGCGATACCGTTAACGAATAGACTTCGAGGCACCAAACCCGGAGGCTCTATGATCGACCCGTCCTTGATCGACCCACTGTGCCCGGTTGTTTCGGATCTTGATCCCGAGGAACAGGCTGCAAGTTATGACCGTTGGTTTCGGGCCGAAGTACAGGCCTCTCTCGATGATCCGCGCCCGAGTATTCCCCATGAGCAAGTGATGGAGGAAATCAACGCCTTGATGGAATCAATGCGCAAAAGCGCTGATGCAGATTAAGTGGCGACCCAAGGCTCGGGTCGAACTCTCGAAAATCCTGAAGTACATTGGCGAGCGAAATTTTGTAGCGGCGACTGCACTTCACAAGTCCGTCGTAAAAACTACATCTGCGCTTTGTTGGCATCCACACCTGTATCGCAAGGGCCGCTCTCCCGGCACTCGAGAGATTGTGGTAAGCCCGAACTATCTCGTCGTTTATCAAGTGGCGGACCAAATTGAGATTGTGAGCATCTTGCATGCGCGTCAGGAGTACCCTCGACGCGACCCCGGTTAAGATCGCTTCCTCGTCTCAACACAAGAAACCGTGCTTCCCCTGGAGGTACGGTTTTTTTGTATCTTGATCGTTCCCACGCTCTGCGTGGGAATGCCTCTCGGGACGCTCCGCGTTCCAGATTGCGAATTTGACGCAGAGCGCCAAGGGCTGCATTCCCACGCAGAGCGTGGGAATGATCAATCAGCCATCCTTCAGCTCGACGTGATCCAGCGCTTGATTCACCGCCAGTTCGCCCAGCATGACGACTTGTGCGATGCCCAGTGCGGTTTTGCGCTGTGAGGTTTCCAGCGAGGCGGCGAAGTTGATGAGCATTTCGCTGGCCGAGCCGAGGGTTTCGCTGGCGTTGGCGAGCAGGGATTCGGTGTTGTACCTGGGGTTGGCGAAGTACATGGGTTCCGGCTCGTTGACGCTGGACATGATGTGGGCGGTTGGGTTGAGGTAGAAATCGAGGGCGCGGTCGGCGGCTTCGTGGAGTTTTTTGCTGTCGACTGAGGCGTAGGGGGATGTGGTGTTGGTGTCTGGTTCTGGGGGGTTGGGTGTTGGTTTTTTCATGGTGATTCTCTCTCATTGATAGTTGCAGCTGGCCCATTCGACTTCCAGGAAAAATGGGTGGCAGCTGTACGCAGGCTGGAAATCCGGGAGAGAGCAACCCGGCAGACACGAATGTCTCCCGCGCACAACCGCCATAACAGAGTGCACACAATGAAAGTGCGCAAGCATACGTTATGAAAGGCGTATCTGCTCTCTCGTGTCTTCGGGTTTCCATGCCCGGTCGCTGAATTGGCAGCGACGAACACAGGCTAGAGACAGGACGTCCGACGGACAACCTGAAAACCTTGTGGGAAGGTTCTGCAAAATCGAAACAACCTTTAAACATTCCGAATTGAAATACGCATGTGTAGGAGCTGCCGCAGGCTGCGATCTTTGATCTTGATCTTGATATTCATCTTAAAAAATCAAAGTCAAAAGATCGCAGCCTTCGGCAGCTCATGCAGTGAATGTGTGCAACCGGCGGGAATTGGTCGGCTCGTAGATCGCCATCGCTGGCAAGCCAGCTCCCACAAGGATTTGGGTACATCCGCAATGGCAACTGAGTCTGAGAGATAGCTATCGCGAGCAGGCTCACTCCTACAATTGAATCGCGCTCTGTCAGCAAGAGATTGGTCGGCTGTAAGGCCGCCTTCGCGAGCAAGCTCAGCGCCTACGAAGATCAAAAGCCGAGCACGCTGTGCTCCACACCACTCAATAGGCCGAGTGTCAGCTCGCCTGCTCTTGATCTTGATCCACGGGCGACGTCGGAAGGCTGAGTGGAGGGATTGATCCGGGCGTGGGAGCGCAGCGACCGTTTGGCGCAGCCAAACACAGCGAGAGGAGGTGCAGCGAAGCAAACCGTAGGCGCTGCGCCCGGATCGATCCCGGAGCGAAGGAACCCCGAGCTTTAGCGAGCGGGCCGCACGCAGGAGCAAGCCTTTTCGGTTACCTTTTCGGCGTTTGGAAAAGGTGACCCGCCGTCAGGGCGGAACCCTAAGCAGCCATTACCGCAGAAACGGATATGTACCCGGTCAACCAGAACTCACCGCCCAACCAGAACCTGGTCGGCCCGAAGGCCGCCACGTTCACTCCGCATCCGGATCAATCTTGTTCTGGCTCAAATACCGATTCAACACATCATCCTGCCCAGGCACAGAAGCATCCCCCGCCACCTGCCACAACCGCCGCTCAATCCCCTGCGCCACCATATGCCCCACCGCCGCCTCAATCGCCGACAACACACACAACTGCGCCGGCTCATTCGTCGTATACCCAACCTCAGCCTCAAGCAACTTCTTGAACTCGATAAACTTGAAAATCCCCGCGCTACGCGCCACCGAATAAATCGTCTTGCTGGTCATCACATTCGCCAACACCTGCCCGCTACGCACATCCACCGCGCGCAAATTCACGGTCACCTGATCCACCCGATACTCACGCTGCAAATCAATCCCCAGATACCGCGCCCCTTCCCCACCGCTACGCACATTGGTGTCATAAGCGATGATCCCACCCTCGAGCATCATGTTCGCCGCCTGCAACGGTGGCAGCTCACCCTGAATATTCACCGGCGTGTTCGGCTTCTTCTGCGACGCGCGAATAATCTTGCGCTCGGTCAACAGGTTCTGCAGCCCTTCCCTCTCCAGCACGACAAACCAGCCACTGGCCTGCATCGCGTCCATCAACATCGACGCCGCACCCTGGGTCACGCTGGTGGAAAACGAACTCGCCGGCGTCGGTTTGTACTGCCCGGTCTGGTCACGGAAGCCGTACACCACCGCCATCAACCGCCCCTTGGGTCGCGGCATCTTCAGCAAGTCGTAATAAGTCGAAGCCCTTGGAGTCAGGGTCGGGGTTTCGGTGTCCTGCTCGGCCGACATCGGCTCACGCAGACTGCACCCTTGTAATGTCGCCAACAGCAGCCCTAACGCGATGATCTTTTTCATGTCCGTTCTCCCCGGAACCGTCAGCCCGTCATGGGTTGAGGCCGTTCACCTGAATTTCCGAAACCTCACCGGTCGCTCGATCGGTCACTTCAATGCTCAGTGCCCCGGAGTCGTCGATGACGTTGACGATAAAAGAGTCGGTGGACAGGCTCCCCGTGTTGCCGGTGGAGATGTTGTCCAGCAACTGCCCTAGCAGTCGCGATTGCAATTGACTGGTGAAGCGCTCCAGCGCTGACGTACCGGCCACGGTCGAACGGCTTTTCAGGTCCGGATCGTCGTAGTCGTTTTGCGCCTGCGCGTTGTTGAGCAACCAGGTGCCGTTGAGCGGGTTGCCGCCGAACGACGGATTGACCGGTGTGTAGACCAGTTCGGTGGCCTGGACGGCAGCGGCGCTGGCGAGCCCGATCAACAACCCCGAGATCCAGAATCCGCTGCGCCGTGAGAACGTTGTGCTGTTCATAGTTCGTCCTTCTCAAGGTCGGTGGTGTCCTGCAACAGAGCCTCCAGCTTGCGCTGGACAACCTGGCGTCGAACCCAGTCGGCGGCCGCGTAGGCCTCGTCCTTCAGTTCCACGGTGTTCGGCGGCAGGAAGCGCCGATAAACCAGGCGTTGCTGATATTCCACGGTCACCAGGCTGCCCCAGCGCGCGTCGGGCCGCTCGCGCACCACCAGGTTGAAATCCATCGGGCTGGTGTCGCGCAGGCGTTCACTGAACGAGTAGTAAAAGTCGTGGCCGATGTGCGAGATCGTGTCGTCGACGATAAAGCCCATCATTTCGTCTTCTTCACCGGCCTGAGCGCAGCACGCCGCCACGGTGAAAATCAGCGCGCACCACCACTGACGAGTCATGGCTGCAACGCCTGTGGCAGATTCGACTGGCCTTTGGCCGGGCCATTGGTGCCGTCGAGGAAGGCCTTTTCGGCGACGAACTGCCAGTCCGAATAACGCTGCATGCCTTCGAAATCCGACCACTGCGTCGGGAAGCCAGATTGCTTCAAAGGCAGCTCGGTCGAAGGACTGTTGAGGCCGGTGATGCGTCCATCAAAACCACGTTGCAGCGCCCATTCACCCTGACCGATCGGGTCCGGATAGAGCTGACGCAGGTGATGCTTGGCCTCGGGAAAACGCTGATCTTCAAGCAGGTCCGCCAGTTCTTTCGGGTACTGCGCCAGCCCCGGCGAACTGCGGTAATAACTGCGCAGCGCCTGTGCGTACTGAGTGCCAACCCAGAGCAACTGGCGTTCGCGGTCACGACGCGAAGCGGTCGACCACAACTCGCCGGCACTGGCCAGGCCCATGCCCATCAGGACGATCAGGAACAGCACGCCCAGGTAAGTGAAGCCACCCTGCTGCGCACGGTTACCACTCGGAATACTGGCTGCCATCACGCGCCCTCCCGGTAGCACCGCTCTTGATATCGGCCACACCACCGGCGACGCCGTCCGGTGGCGCAATCAGCACCCACTGGTCTTTGCGTTCGGTGATCGGATCGAGTGGCGCGTTGCGCAGGTAACGTTGTTCGATCAGTTGCTCGATGGAATCCGGATAACGCCCGGTGTCGCCGTAGAAGTGATCCAGCGCCTCGCGCATCGCCGACAGGCTCTGGCGCAGGGTGGTTTCCTTCGACGCTTCGAGGCTGTTGAAGTAGCGCGGCAGCGCGATGGTCATCAGCGTGGCGATGATCGCCATCACCACCATCAGCTCCAGCAAGGTAAAACCTTTTTCCCGGCGCATGAGGTTCACCACTCGCGGTAGGCGATGCCGTTGAGGCCCTTGCCCCGGGCGTGGGAGTAGACGTCGAACACGTCCTCGCCATCGCGCGGGTTTTGAGCCGAACTGTTGTAGGCGCGCACGCCCCAACCCCCTTCGTCATCACGTTTGGCCGGCACCAGCGGATCGCGCGGGATGCGGCGTAAAAAGTAGAACTTGGCGCCTTTGGCACTGCGCACATCGCGCACGCCTTCGACCAGTACTTGCAGGTTCGGCGGGTAGCCGCTGCTGTTCAGCGACTTCTCGATGTAACCGGCATCGAAGGCACGCTTGTAGGCGTCGATGCCATCGCGAATCTGGTACAGCGCGTTGCGCAATTCCTGCTCCTTGCCACGCCGCACCAAGGTCTCGGTCAGCGGCGCGGCCATGCTCGCCAACAGGCCGATCAGGGCCAGCGTCACCACGACTTCGATCAGGGTGAAACCGCGTTGGGAGGCGTTCATGATCAAGGCTTCTCGACAGTGACGCGGGTGGTGGCCACGGCCGATTCACCGACGGCACGCGGCTGCGCGGCCGGCGACGGCATCACGTAGCTCTGCGAACGATCCGGGGCCTGAATGTGCATGCTGGTTTCGGTGCCGGTGGAGAACTCCATGTCCGACGGGCTCTGGTACGGCAGGTTGCGCACGATCCGTGGGGTGATCGACAGCACCAGTTCGGATTTGCCGACGGTGTCCTTGTTGCTGCCGAACAGCCGGCCAATGCCAGGAATGTCGCCGAGGCCCGGAATCTTGTTGCCGGTGGCGCCGTGGTCGTTGCGCATCAGGCCGGCGAGGATCTGCGTTTCGCCGTCGTGCAGGCGCAGTGAGGTTTGTGCGTTGCGGGTGTCGACCTGCACCGGGATCGTGCCCTGACGGGTCGGTTCCAGTGGCGTGGCGTTACTCACTTCGAGAGCAATCTTGATCGCCACTTCGTTGTTGAGGTGCACGGTCGGTTGCACTTCGAGCTTCAGACCGACGTCCAGATAAGTGACGCTCTCAGTGATCACCGGGCCTTGAGTCGACGGCACCGAAGTCGCGCTGATGATCGGCACGCGCTGACCGATGTGGATCCGCGCCTGCTCGCGGTTGCTCACACGAATCACCGGGCTGGCGAGGGTGTTGATGTCATTGTCCTGGGCGTTGATCTTGGCTTGCGGCGACGGCGAGATCGAAATCCGGCTGGAGTTGATGCCTTTCAGTTGATCAAGCAGGGTCACCGCCGAACCGTCGCTGTTGACCACGCCGAAGGTGTTCGGCCATTGCAGGCCGAGGTCGAGAATGCGCTGGGTGGCGACTTCCATCACTTCGACTTCAAGCACCACTTCCGGGTTGGACTGATCTTGCGACTGCAGGAGTTTCTCGGCCATGCGCACGGCGTCTTCGGTGTCGCGCATGGTCAGGGTGTTGAGGCGTTCGTCGACGAACACATCGCGGGTCTTGAGCATGGTTTTGACCATGTTCAGCGCGGTGTTGGCGTCAATGCTGGTCAGGTAGAACGTGCGCATCACCAGTTCCTGGTAATCCTTCACTTTCTGCGGCGAATCCGGGTAGATCAGCAAGGTGTTTTCGTTCACCACTTTCTGGTGCAACTGGTTCTGTTGCAGCAGCAGGGTCACGGCGTCTTCGATGCGCACGTCACGCACGAAGATCGTCGCTTTCATGTCCGGGCGCAGGTCTTTGTCGAAGATGAAATTGAGCCCGGCGACCTGCGACAGCACTTCAAAAATGGTCTTCAGGTTGGCGTCGCGAAATTCCAGGGTCACTGGCCGATCAAGCTTGGTGCGCAGTTGCGGATAGGCAATCACGTTGCGGCTCTGCACCAGACGAATGTTGCCTTGCAGCTCCAGCGCTCCTTCGTTGTTGGGGTCGAGTTCGAGGATCTGTTTGACCTGGCGATCAGCGCCGTAGATGTCGCCCCGGCGCAGGTCGCCACGCGCCAGTTCCAGTTTTTCGTCCATGCTGCGCAGGTAATCCATCTGCTTCAGGGCATCCTGAGCCCGGCGGTTGTTCGGCTCGATGGTCAGCGCGCGGTTGTAGGCCACCCGCGCCGAAGCGAAGTCGCGGCGCGAGCGGTCAGTGTCGCCGGTCGTCAGCAACGCCGTGATCGCCTTGGCCCGACCGCTGTTGAGCAGCAGGTGCAGTTCGGTGTCGCGTGGGTTTTCGCGCAGGCCTTCTTCGATTCGGGCCAGCCCCGCCTCGTACTGACCCTGTTCAATCAGGTCGGCGGCTTCCTTGTTGGCCACTTGTGCAGAACTGCACGCGGCCAGCCCGGCACACAGGCCCAGGCTCATCAGCAAACGGGAACGGTTCATTGCGTACTCCCCACAGACAGGGTCTGCGACAAATGCAAGGGCAGGTAGACCAGACTCAGTTCCAGATCGGAAATGCCGGTGATCTTCCAGGTGTCGTCGATCACATCCCCGTTGCGCACGACGTAGATCTTTTCGCCGTTCTGCAAAAACACTTGCAGGTCGCTGCGGTCATGCAGCCTGCCGACGAACTGAAACGGCACCGGTGGCAGGCTCGGGGCTTGCACCACAGTTGCTGGATTGATGGCCATTTCGGTGACCGTGGCCAGAGTCGGCGCGGCCTTCCAGGATTTGGCCGCGAACAAGTCGCCGGCCGGGCTCAGGTCCTTGATCGACGCATCCTTGGCCTTGGCGGTGCTGGCCGGCAGCGCGCCCCGGGTTTTCCCCGGCGTAGCGACAGCCACTTCGTTGGAATCGGCGTCTTCGCTCGGCGAGAAGTACTCCGGCAACCACGCCAGCGCGGCCGCTACGCCGAAGAACGCCAACCAACCTGTCACGCGCTTGGTATTCATCACGACCTCGACAGGTAAAGGGTCATACGGATCCGGCCATTGAGGTCGGTGTCGCCAATCTTCTTGCGCTGCAACTCGAGGTCCTCCACCACCACCGCCGGCAACTGGCCGAGCAAGGCGTGCAGGAAGCGGCGCAGTTGCGGGTAGCTGCCGCGCACTGGCAAGAGGATCTGATAACGCGCGAGATGGGTTTTCGGGTCGACGCCGAGGGCGTATTCGCCGCGCGCCAGGGTGATGTGTTCTTGCGCTGCGAGGGCGTAGATGCGGTCGATGGCGACGGTGGCTTGCGGCTGCGCCGGCAGTTTGTTGCGGAAGTCGTCAAGCTGACGCTGCGGCACCACCGGCGGCGCGATGCTGCCGTCTTCAACCTTGGCCAGGTACGCGGTGGCTTCATGAGTCTGCAGGCTCAAGTGCTGCAACGATTGCCAGCCCGGCAGCAAACCACCGAGTACCCAAGCCACGGTGACCAGCAGCAGCGCCAGCCCGGCCAGGCCAGGAACGCCGAGGCCTTGCAGGTATTCGTGGACGATCAGTCTAGGGATTCGCATCGCCAATCTCCCAAGTCGCCGACAGGTTGAATTGCACCGGTTGTTCCGGCGATTTGACGACGATTTCGTGGCTGAGCAGCGACACGTCGGACAGCTCGTCGCTGCCTTCCAGACGTTTGTGGAAGTCGAGCATCGCTTGCAGATCTCGCGCTTCGGCGCTGATGCGTACCTGGCCTTTGCGCGCATCCGGGGTCAGGGTCAGCAGCGCGACGTCATCGCGCGGCATCGCTTCGAGCATGGCGAACAGGCGTTCCCATGGCCGGCGCAGTTGCTGCGAGACCTTGCGCATCTCAGCGAGGTTTGCCGCTTGCTCGCGGGTTTCTGCCGGGCTCAAGGTGGACTTGGCGCCACTGTCGCCGGTGAGCTGACGCTGAGTGGTTTGCAGGTGGCCTTGTTGCTGTTCGGTGTGCGCGTCGAGGTGCTGTTGCACGCCGAAGCACAGCAGCGCCAGCAGTACACCGCCGCCGAGCAAGCTCCAACCCAACGGGCCGGAACGCGGACGCGGTTGAAAATCGAGATTGAGCGCACGCATGTCAGGCCACCGCCCGGGACATGACGTACAAGCCGTCACGCACGTTCATCGAGTCGTCTTCAAAGGTGCGCAGTTGCACACCCGCCACGTCCGGATGCGCATCGAGGCGCGCCGGGGCATGCAGATAAACGTTGAAGGCGCGTTCGCTGGTCGAGGCTTGCAGCTGGCGTTCGCGACCGATCAGGGCATTCAACGCGGCATCGCTGTCGCTGCCGCCCACCGAACGCACGCCGGCCCAGCGCCCTTCCCTCGCCAGCAACAACACACTGCGTTGCGGCTCGGCGACGACGAACAAGAAGTCGCCGGCATCAAGGCTTTTATCGAAGCGGTTGAACGCCGCCATCAGGTACGGCTGCACCGAGCGCAGACGCAACCCACGAGCGCTGACCAGCGTGCGCAAGCGTTTCAGCAAGTCCTGCGGCAAGGCACTGGCGATGCGGTCGTAACCGGCCGGCTCAGCAGACAGCACCAGACTCCACGGCTGGGTCGGCGCGCCAAACAGGTCTTCAAAACACAGTTGGGCAAAGCCGCGCAGTTCCTCAGGGCTGCTGATCTGCGCGCTCCACGGCACCAGGCAGAAACGGCTGAAGTGCCCGGAGATGACCACGCTCAATTCGGCACCAGCGCGGGCGTGTTCACCGAGCAGGCGATCGAGGGTGTCCAGCGCCACCGCGTAGCTCTGGAAGCCTTCGTCGATGTACCCGACGCTGCCCAGCCACAGGGTGTCGCTGCCACGCCGCTGACCGAGACCTACACCGCTGGCACCGAGCACGGCGACAAAACGCTCACGCGATAAAAGTGACACGATTGATCTCCTCCAGCGTGGTGCGACCTTGTTCCACCAGCTCCAGCGCCGATTCGCGCAGCAGGCGCAAACCACGGGCACAGGCCAGGGCTTTGATTTGTTTGATCGGTTGGCGCTCGACGATCATCTGACGCAGCTCGTCGTCGAGGTGCAGCAACTCGGCAATCGCCGTGCGCCCGCGATAACCGCTGCCCCGGCAGTGGCCGCAACCCTTGCCGTGAACGAAGTGGTAGTGATCGACTTTCTGCGGATCGAGGCCCGAGGCACGCAGCTCTTCATCGCTTGGGTTGACCGGCGTGCTGCAACTGGCGCACACCAGACGAATCAAGCGCTGGGCGAGAATTGCGTTGAGCGCCGAGACCAAGCTGTAGGGGTCGATTTCCATTTGCGTGAAGCGGCCAATCACGTCGAAAACGTTGTTGGCGTGGATGGTGGTGAACACCAGGTGGCCGGTGAGCGCCGATTGCACGGCGATCTGCGCGGTGTCCGGGTCACGGATTTCGCCGACCATGATCTTGTCCGGGTCGTGGCGCAGGATCGAGCGCAGCCCTCGGGCGAAGGTCAGGCCTTTTTTCTCGTTGACCGGGATTTGCAGCACGCCCGGCAATTGATATTCGACCGGATCTTCGATGGTGATGATCTTGTCCACGCCGTGGTTGATCTCGGTGATCATCGCGTACAGGGTGGTGGTCTTGCCGCTGCCGGTCGGGCCAGTCACCAGCACCATACCGTAGGGTTCGGCAGCGAGGCGGCGCAACTGGCGCAGGGTTTCGTCTTCAAAGCCCAGCGCCTGCAGTTGCACGCCGCAGACCTTGTCGGCCAGATCCTGTTTGTCGAGCACCCGCAGCACCGCGTCTTCGCCAAAGATGCTCGGCATGATCGATACGCGGAAGTCAATCTGGCGGCCACTGATGCCAATCTTGAAACGACCGTCCTGCGGTACGCGCTTCTCACCGATGTCCAGTTCAGCCATGACCTTGACCCGCGAGATCACCTGCTCGGCGAACTCGTTGCCCTGGACTTTACTGATGTTATTGAGCACGCCGTCGATGCGGTACTTGATCACCAGACCGTGGCCGGTGGTGCCGAGATGGATGTCACTGGCGTGCATTTTCAGCGCGTCGTAGAGGGTCGAGTTGACCAGTTTCACCACGCTGCTGGCGTCTTCGCTGATGCTGGTCAGCGACAGGCTTTGCAGGGTGTCGATTTCGTGGTGGGTATCGCCTTGGGCGTTCAGCGATTCGACGGCGTGGAAGCTTTCTTCGTGACGGGCCAGATAGGCTTTGAGGTCATCGGCGTGCACCAGATGCAGCGGCGCGCCGTGCAGGCAGTCATCGATCCAGGCCAGCCGCGCCGGGTCGAAGGGGTCGGCAAACACGCCGATGACTTCGTCGTTGTGGCGCAGCAGGATGAATTCACGTTTGAGGCATTGTGCGAGGGTGACCCGGTCAAATACCGGCGTCGCTTGAAACAGGCTGTCGGTGTCGAGCACCGGGTAATGCAGGGTGGCGCCGAGGGTGTGAATGAACGGCATCGGCGCCAGTTCACAGAGTACGCCAAGGGCTTCAAGCACGCGTTCGCCGGAGGTGGCGGCCCGCGCCCGGGCCTGGGCAAGCTGTTCACTGGAAAAGCGTTCCGGCGCGCTCGGCGCCAGCAGAGGTTCGACGACAACGGACAGACGTTCCATGGCTTGCTCTCCAACCGGGGCTTAGTGCCCTGTCGGCGCGGCAAACCTTGGCGGCAAGTGCCGGAACGTCTGATCGCGCCATTACTCCCCGGTGAGCATTTGATCGTCGTCCGGCGCCATGGATTGCGACTGCCGTCGCCGATCCGCCAACACCCAACTGCCATCGTACAACTGCAACGGGAAGCTCTCGGTCCTGCTCTGGCGTCGTTCGACGAAGCCCTCGGAAGGGCTCGCACCGGGTTTCGCTTCGCGCTTGATGCCCAGAAGGTCGCAGACAGCTCGGGCCAGTTCCGCCAATGGAAACGGTTTGAACAGGATGTGGCTGACTTGCAGTTGCCGCGCCCGCTCACAGACTTCAGCGGTGGGGTGACCTGTTATCAGCACAAAATTACACGTCCTGTTCTGGCGGACCGCGTCGAGCACCTCAAAGCCTTCCATATCGGGCAAGCGGTAATCGAACACCAGCACGTCGGGGGCGAACGTTTCGGCCAAACCGATAGCCGTCGCTCCGTCATGTGCAATCCGGACGTCCAGCCCTTGCGCCGACAGATAATCCTGAAGGTTCTGTGCAAGCAGCTGTTCGTCTTCGACAACCAGTACTTTGTTAACCAAGGTCGACTCCTTGAAACAGCAGGTCCGATGACCCCGCCCTGAGAGTGCGCCTTACCAGGGGTAACGCACACTTCATGCCAGGCTGAGTGCCGGTAATTTTATCTCTTCATGTCCTTGAATTTAATGACAATGCCCGCTCGTCCCGGTACCCCGTTCCCCAGAAACGGGGAAGCACCTGAATGGGCATCGAAGCCATTCCCCACTATTGGGGGGGAACCTTCAGTCGTCGTCAATTCGTTCGATCCTGTTCTGCACCCGTAATTGCGCGAGCACTTGGCGACGAGCCTGGGTCTGTTGCTGTCGGGCGAGCTGTGCCCTGACTGTATCCAGCCCCTGCAAATCTGGGACATCGGCGGTCTCCAAGTGGTTCGGCAAATAAATCACATGCCAGCCGAACGGTGAACGCAGCGGATCGCTGGCAAAACTCGCGCCGCTGACAATCGAGGCGCGCATTTGCATCAAGCGTAGACGTGCTTCGGTGACTGTGGCTGCATCCGCTTGTGCAGGCACGCGGATCAGCAAGTGCCGGGGCTGCAAGGTATTGGCCCGGACCAGCTCGGCAAACATCCGCTGCGCCGCCATTTCCCGGCGGGTGTATTCGGTGAAGGACGCTTCGTCGAAACCGGCGTCCTGCAAGCGGCGGACGAATTTGTCCGTGCCGCCGATAGCACTGCGGGTCTGCTCGACTTGCTGAAGCACCACTTGATCGTCGATCTGCAGCCCGCGCTTTTGCGCTTCCTGCCACAGCAACTCTTTGTCGATCAGCGCTTGCAGCGCCGCCTGACGCAGCTGTTTGTAGGCCTTGGGACTACGAATGCTCGCCACCGCGCGGCCCTGATCTTCCAGGTATTCGGCGAAGAAACGCTCAAAGCGAAACCCGGAGATTTCCTCGCCGTTGACTCGCGCCACGGCCGGTTCGTTGTTGGCCCACGCCAGCGGCAGCCAGCAGGTCAGCAGCATTATCAGCGTTGTGAGCTTCATGATCGGGCCCTCCATTCAGGGGCTGGCAACAATCGGTTTATAGGGTGCGACCAGATAAAAGCGCTGATCGGGCAAATCCACGGTGACCACATGGGCGCCGCTCAAGCCCAGGCGTCGGCCGGGGCCAAAGCTCAGGCGCGGGGTCAGACCGGTGTCGAAGTCGTGCAGTCCTTCCAGCGCCGTCACCAGTTTTTCGCGGCTGGCGTCGCGGCCGGCCTGTTTCATGCCTTCGCTGAGCAGCAACATCGAAGCGTAGGCGCCGACTTGCAGCACCGCATGCTGGGCGCCGAGGCCCTGGCCTTCGCGCAGCAGCGTCAGGGCCATGCGCCCGGTCTGGGTCCAGTCGCTGGGCACGAACGGATAGGCGAGAAACACCCGTCGGGTGAATCCGTCGGGCACTTGCAGCAGATCGCCGGCCACCTGGCTTGAAGCGGCGAACAGATAAGGCACTTGCCCGGCGCTTTGCAGCCGTGTCGCCAGACGACTGAAACCGCCGCCACTGCCCAGATAGAACACCGATCGCGAACCCAGCGGCAGCGCATCCGCCGTCGGGTCGTAGGCTTGCAGTTGGACTTTTTGCCAGCCGTGATCCTGTAAATACTGGCCGAGGTTTTGCGCGGCCAGCGTTTGTGCAGGGTCATCGGGATAGGCAATCAGGGTCGGCCCTTGCAGCACGCGCAAACTCGCCGTGGCGTAATCGGCCAAGGCGATCAGTTGCTCGCGCAAGCCCGGCAGCGGCTCGAAAATCTGCGGACTGGCCTGCACCGCCCCAAGCAACGACAAGGCGCCGATCAGCGGCACGCCGGCCTGTTCCAGGCGCGGCCCCAGTTCACTGTCGAGGGCCGGTGCCAGCGGCGCGATCAGGGCGAACACCTGTTCCTGCTCGATCAACTGTCGCAGGGCTTGTTCGGCACTGGCGCGATCCGGGCCGGGGTCGATCACTGTCAACCGCAACTGCCGACCATGAATGCCACCGGCCTGGTTGATCCGCGCGACGCTGCCATTGAGCACCGCTGCCACTGTCGCGCCCTCCTCGGCCAACGGGCCTTGGCTGGGCAGCAAGGTGCCCAGGTGCAGGGTCTCGGCGTCGAGGCCGGGGTCGCGCTCATCGGCCAGACGCTTGAGGTACGCGGTGAGATTGCGCTGATCCTTCATCGACAGCACAAAGCGCGGCATGCTCGGGTCGAGGCGATTGTGCCCGGGGTCGCGGCCCTGCTCGATGGCAATGGCCAGAGTGCTTTCGCTGTAGGCCGGATAGCTGCGCCCGTTGACCTGTTGCTGGCCATACGTGCTGGTCAGTCGCGCCCAGTTCAGCGGCGGCGGACGCACCCCGCCTTCGGGTCGCCCGAGGCCGTCGGCGCCGTGGCAATTGGCGCACGGCAGGCTGGTTGCCGGCAGCAACATATCCGCCGCGCCAACCCGCGCCATGATCGCTTCGCCGCTAGCTGAAAGACCTTGGCGGTACAGGCGCTTGCCTGCCGCTTCCTCCGCAGTCAGCGGCGCAGCGCTCGCGCCAAGGCTGACGCCAGCGAGCAGGATCAGGGCGAGTACGCGGCAGCGTTTCATGGCGCGGAGTCAACGGCCAGCCACGGGCATTGTCAGCAACTGCAAGCGCTGGGCAATGGCGGCGGCCGGGGCGTCGGGGCGGATTTTGCTCCAGCGTTTATTGGCGACATCGCCGACGATCAACTGCGTGGAGTGTTGCTCGGGGGTCGGCACGATCTGGCCGATGCGGCTCAATACCAGGTCCATCTGCGCCTTGTCGCCGGTAAGAAAAAGCCAATGAGGGTCATCGGAACCCTGCTTCAAGGTGTAAGCCTTGAGCACCGCTGGCGTGTCGCGCAGCGGGTCACTGGTAAGGGAAATGAAGGTGATGTCCTGTGCCTTGTCACCCAGCAGTTCGCGCACCTCTTTGAGCTTTTGGGTGATCAGCGGGCAGGCATCGTTGCAGCTGGTGAAGATCACGTTAAGCAGCACTATGCGGTTTTGCAGCGCGTCGCTGTAGAAGCGCAAGGTGTCGCCGTTCTGATCCTGTAAAGGCGTGTCGGTGAACCAGGTTTTCGCGTCGTGGGTCCCTTTGGCCGGCGCGGCAGCCACAGCGGCTGGCGGCTCGGAGACGTGGCCTTCGTGGGCGAACGCGACGTTACCAAGAATCCAGAAACACACGGTCAGGGAGATCCAGTCGAGCGTTCTCATGGCTGCTGCTCCATGGCGATGGCGGTGTGTTTGGCGTGGGTGCGCAGGCCGCTGAGTTTTTCCACTTCCTTGGCCAGCAGCGCCGGATCAGTGAAGCCGTAGTAGCGCATCCAGTGGCGGCTGTCGCCGTCGCCGACGAGGATCAGCGGTTGATGACTCTTCAGGTCGCCGCTGAAACTGCCGAGGCCCTTGAGGGTTTCATTGATCGACTGCGGCGATCCGGTCAGCCAGCTCCAGCCCGGCCCGCGCTGGAAGGTGCGCGCATAATCCTGCAGGCGTTTCGGGTCGTCGCGCTGCGGGTCGATGCTGATCGACACCAGTTGCACTTCGTCGCCGACGCGCGCGCCGAGTTGTTTCTGCACCTTGCCCATGATCGACGAGACCACCGGGCACACCGTGGTGCAACTGGTGTAGATAAAGCTCATGACAACGATTTTGCCCTGCACCAGATCCTGCTCCAGGCGCACTGTTTTGCCGTTCTGGTCGAGCAGCGGCACGTTGACGAACTTCACCTGAGCGTGTTCCTGGGTATTGCTGGCGGGGGCCTTGTGCCCAGCGTGTTCGTCTGCCGAATGGGCATTGGCGTGTTGAACGCCGAGGCTCAACAGGCACAGGGTCAGCAGGCCACTGGATGCAAATCGGTTCATGTCGAAACTCCTCTTCAACGGGCCTGGCCGGGGGTGACCCGAACACTGGCAAAGGTCTTGTCATCGAAACCGGCACCCAGCGACGCCGCGCGCACATGCAGATACCAGGCGCCGCTGCGGTCGAGGGTGATTGGCGCCTCGTATACGCCGTCGGCGACTTCCAGCGCCGCCACTTCACGGGGATGCGAGGTGGGCGCGAGGTAGTAGCGCAGTTGCACGTCTTTCACGCCGCTGCGCTGGCTTTTGTCTTTGCCTTGCACGATGCGGAAACGCACGACGTACGGGTCGTTGAGCGCCACGGCAGTCTTGTCGAGAAGGAACTCGACTTTCGGCTGGCCGAGGCGTTTTTGCGGTTTGCCGTCAGGATCAATCTGCGCGGTAAAGCAGTGAATGATGTTCGGCTGGTTGAGCAGGAACGCCACGTCGAAGCGCCCCGCTGCCGGCAATTTCACCCGCGCGCTGTAGAGTCCCGGCGAGACCTCGCGCAGGCTGCGGTCGATAACCATGGCGGCGCGGGCAATCTGGCCACGGTTGGGGTAACCGGACATCGGCGCGTTCATGCCTTCGGCGTAGAAATAGGTGGTGTTGTCGACCGGGTTGACCACGAACACCGCGTTGTCGTCACGCGACACCGCCAGGCTTGAGGCCAGCGGCAAATCCCCCGCCAGGCGCGGCGCTTGTGGGCCGGCTTCAAAGCCCTGGCTGATCGGTTGGCGACCTTCGCCGAGGGAGGACAGGTTGATCATGGTGACTTTCGGTGACGCGAGTCCGCGGATGTAGGCGTAGGCCTGGGTAAACACCACTTGGTAGGGTTCGGCGCTGACGTCGAGGTCGTGGATCGCGCTGCTGGTCGCGGCGTCGATAACCGTGGCGCGGTTTTCCAAGGTGTTGAGCACAAGACCGAAGCGGCCGTCGGCGCTGAAGCCCATCGGGCCGAGGCCTTGTTGCAGCTTGATCACCCGGCGGACGGCGTGGGTGCTGGCGTCGATCACGGTCACGGTGCCGTCCTTGCCATCGGCCACATACACCGCGCCGGACAGCGCTGAATAGGCGACTGACAGCGGATGGGCGCCGGTCTTGATCTGCTCGACGATGGTCAGGCTGGCGATGTCGATCACGCTGGCGGTGCCGTCGTCGCGATTGCTGACGAAGGCGAAGCGGCTGTCTTTGCTGAAGCTGATTTCGTGGTGGCCGCGTCCGGTCTGTAAATGTTTGAGGGGTTTGAGGCTTTGGCTGTCGATCACCGTTACGCCGGAGTCTTCGGCTTTGCTGGCGTTGTTGCCGACCCACAGCAGGCGTTCGTCCGGTTGCAGCGCCACGCGCACCGGTTGGCTGCCGGCTTTGACCGAATCGAGAACCTTGAATTGTTCGCTGTCGATAACGGCCACTTCGCCCGCTGTCGGCATCGAGACGAACACGCGTTTGTTGTCTTTTGGGGTGACCCAATCCATCGGTGGTTGCTTGAGTTCGATCCGCGCCAGGGTGCTGGTGATGCCGCCCACTGACACCGACGGATCGACCACGGCGATGCTGGCGTCGCGGTTCATCACCAGCAGGAAATAGCTGTTGAGGTCGAGCAACGGCCGCGCGCCGATGTTGGACTTGAGAAACACGCCGACCCGGGCTTTGCAGCTCTGGTCGCGGCCCTGGGCTTTATCGGCGGCGAGGGTTTGCGGATCGACCCAGGCGCCCGGCGCTACCCCGGACAACGGCTGGCCGGAAGCGCTGTCAGTGACGTGGAACTGCACATCGGCGAATTCGCCTTCGCGCAGTTTACCGTCGGCGGCCAGCGGCTTGAGATTGAAATCCACCGCCACACCGTCGCGGTTCAGCGTCTGCTCGCCAGCGGTTTGCGCCAGCGCAATCTCACTCAGCGTCAACAACGCCCCGGCCATGGCCAGGGTGCAAATACCGATGATGTTGATGATCCTGTTCATACCACCCTCCCCTCATTTGCAAACCCATCCCTGTAGGAGTGAGCCTGCTCGCGATGACGTCATCTGCCTCACCATCCGAAACCGAGTTGCCCCAATCGCGAGCAGACTCACTCCTACATGGGATTTGCATTCATCCCGCAACCTCACTGCCCACCGCAGACCCTGTGGGAGCTGGCTTGCCAGCGATGGCGTCCGTCCTGTCACATCAATGGCGCCTGTGCCGCCGTCATCGCTGGCAAGCCAGCTCCCACAGGTTTTGTATCCATCCCGTCAATCTCACTGGCACCCCTGGCCCCTTGTGGGAGCTGGCTTGCCAGCGATGGCGTCCTTCCTGTCACATCAATTGCGCCTGCGCCGCCGTCATCGCTGGCAAGCCAGCTCCCACAGGTTTTGCATTCATGCCGCAATCTCATTGCCACACCTGGCCCTTTGTGGGAGCTGGCTTGCCAGCGATGGCGTCCTTCCTGTCACATCAATTGCGCCTGCGCCGCCGTCATCGCTGGCAAGCCAGCTCCCACAGGTTTTTTATCCAGCCCGTCAAACTCACTGGCACCCCAGCTCCCACAAGGATTTGCATCCACAGGCATGTTGTCGTTGCACCTGCTTCTACTGCCCCTGCGGTGCCGGTTCCGGTTCGTTGGTCACGCGCAGCAAGCCCCATAACCCGGAGGTGTTGCCGTAGGCGCCGTAGTCGCGGAACAGGTAATCCCCCGGGATTGCATTACTGCCGCCGGCGCTCGGGATCATGAAGCTGAAGTGCGCGGCCGGCAGGATGCTTTCGTGGGCGCCGATGTACATCGACATCGGGTTGTAGCCGAAGCGCACCGAGCCCACGCCCGGCGAACCCATCGGATAACCACCGACATCGCTCTTCTCGGCCTGGAACGGGTTGACCGACCAGACGTGCCCGTCGAGCTGGAACGTGGTGCCACGACTGCCACCGCTCGGCATCAGAATGTGCGTACGCAACGGCTGCCCCGGTTTGGCATACAACACCGGCGTCTGCGGATCACCGCCGACCAGCGCATTGCTGTAGGCCATGTGGGCGTTAACCATGTCGCCATAACCCGCGCCGTCGGCATGCCCGAACGGCGCATCCGGGGCGAGGCCGAAGCGGTACCACAGCGGTTCGGTCTTATAGTTGATCGCCATGCTCGAGTTGTCCTGCGGATCGGTCGGCACGCCGAAGCCCTCAGCGGCAATCCCTTCCACCGGCCGGCCATTGGCCCAACGGGTGTTCAACGCCTTTTGCCAGACCATCGCGAAGTCGCGGTAGCTGGTTTGCCCAGGCGCCGTAACCGTGGCATTGACCTTGCGTGCATCATCAACCCAAGTCGCGCCGATCGGCAGAATGCTCATCGCACCACCGAGGCCTTTTTGCGGCTGCTTGATCACGTCCGCCGGGGTGATGTTCAAGCCGCCGAACTCCACCGCCGTGGCGTTGATGTTGTCGACGCTGCGGCCCAGTTGAGTCACCGGTTTGCCTTCACGCTCCAGGTGCCCGGCGTAGTACTGATAGGTACGGGTCGGGTACGCGCCGCTGTTGCCGACACGCGGTGGCACGGTCTGGATCGGGTTGGCGCCGACGTTGGCGCCGTCGGATTTGGTGATGTCATAGGCCAGCAATTGCGCGTGCAGACCGACGTGGCTGGACGGCCGCATCAGGTTATTGCTGAACGTAGTCGAACCCAGGCCGCTGTTGCGATCACGTTTGACCATGCCCTGCATCACCGCAGTCTGGGTCAGGTCAGGCATGACGCTCGGCAAACGGTTTTCCAGAGTGATGTTGATGCAGTCCCCTGCCGCCGCACGCAACACCAGCGGTTCGACCGGGATGCCGGGTTTCAGCTTGCCGCTGAGCGGATCGAGATCGGATTTACGCACATAGAGGATCGCGGTCGGGTCATGCAGCGGCCCGCTCTGCCCGCCGATGGTGATGGTTTCGCCATCCTCCGGATCGGTCACGGTGACTTGTGGAATGCTCACCGTGCGCGAGTTCAGCACCAGGGTGCCGCCCGCCGGATTCAGCGGTCCGCCGACATGCTGGCCGAGCCCTTCGGGATCGCCGATGGTCAGGCCCAGCGTATTGCCGAGGATGTCATTAGCCAGCGCCGCGACCACTTCATAGTTGCGCTGCACGGTTGGCCGGGTGCCAATGCCGTTAGGGTTGGCGCCATAGCGCGGGCAACTGCCCTCGAACGCCACAGTGTTGCGCATGCCCGCCGGGCTCGGGTTGCTCGGGATGGCGAACAGGTCGGCGCGTTTGGCGGTGTAGTTGCGCATCACGCCCCAGATACCGCTCCAGTAGCCTTCGATCGAAGCGTCCATCGAGTACAGATAATCACCCGTGGTCGCCGCCGAACTGGACAGCATCGACACTGGCGCAATGAAGCCCATCTGCTCGGAGATGCCGATCATCTGCGACGCACGCCAGCCGGAGTTGGAGCTGTTGCCAAAACCGGAACCGCTCTGCAGCCATTTCACACCGTGCAGGGTGACGTTGTGCTCTTCTTCATGGCCGCCGGCATGCACCCGCAGCCGCACGTTGTCGCCGGTATAGGTGCGCAGCATCGGTGTGAACGGATCGCCTGGTTCGGCGCCGCCCTTGTTGATGTGCGGCGGGAACAGCGTGGTGCCGCCGGTGGGGCCGGTCGCCGAGGTGAGCAGATTCGGCGCCAGGTTCATCGCCGGGATCGCCCGGTCGGTACGGCTTTGCATGGCGAACGACAGATCGCCGCCGAGGCCGTCGGCCTGCATGCCACGCTTGCCGTCCGGGCCGACCTTGTTCGGGTCGTACACACGCAGGGCCAGCGGCTCGTTGCGATAGTTGACGACGAACATGCCCGGATCATCCACCGAAATCGCCTGCGGGCATGGCCGGCTCGGGCAGCCCGGTACCTGACCGCCCTGCACTTCCAGTACACCTTCAAGCAAGTTGCTGGCGTTGTTGCGCACTGGCGGGTTGATTGCGTAGCGGAAGCTGTCGGCGGTGGCCGGGAACGCCTGCGCATTCGGCACACCGTTGGGACCGGCACCGACATAGACGCCAGCTTCATAGGCGTGCTGGAAGTCGCTGTACTCGAGGAAGAACTCGCGGAAGCTGTCGTTCTTGCCGTCGCCATCGAGGTCGCCGGTGTTGATCACCGCTTGCCACGAGGTCGGGCCGCCATCCTGACGCGCCCCGCTGTACAAAGGCTCGCCGGTTTCGGCGTGGAACCAGGTGGAACCGGCCGGCTCTGCAAGAACGGTTGCGTACAGACCAATCTGCTGGTGCGTCGATGGGCCTAAGTGGTCGTGGGTGAAGATCGTGCCGAGGCCGCGATCGACGCCTTTTGCATTGACCACCGGATCGACGAACCAGCGCTGCATCGCCGTGCGCGCACCGAGCCAATCGGCGCGCCCGTATTGGCCGAAGAACGGATGGTTCTTGGCTTTCGGGCAGGCCTGGGTGCCGTCACGTGGATCGGTGCCGGCGCACTGATTGAATTCGCGAATCGCGTGAATGCGCTCCTGCACGGCGCCGGGCGAGAGCACGCCATCCTCGTAGTTCCAGCCGTTGGACGAGCCGTCCGCCGAGGTCAGGTCCCACTTCGGCAAGTGGATGTGCTGGCCGATCACGTCGGTTGGCGTGCGCACCTGATAGTCGTCCATCTCATAGGTGGCCGGCACCAGGTTGGTTTGCTGGTATTGCACGCAATCGAAGGTATTCATGCGCATCACCAGCGGCTCTGGTGGACGTTGCTTGGTGATCACCGGCCAGGCGTCTTCCCACAGCGCGAGAATGCGCGCCTGCGGGAAGTGATAACCGACCTTGTTGTACACCGCGTCGAACTGGATGTTCGCGGCTTTGTAAATGCGTGGGCGGTCGGCGGTGAAGCTCGAGGCGCCGACAAAGGACATGCCGTCGATGCGCTCACCGCTGGCGAATTCACCGCTACCGGCGCTGGCGGTCAGGCGTTTTTGCCGATCGTCCATGCACGGCTCGTAGTACGGCGCACCGGCCATTGGCAAGGCGCCGTTGGTACGGAACGCCTTGGCCACCACTTGATTGCCGGGCAGCAAGGCATAGCTTGGATGGTCTTTTTTCGCGTGGAAAGCCATCGCGGCCTGTTCGACTTCGGTGCCTTCTTCCGGCAGGTAAATCGGTTTGGCGCGGGTGACTTCCTTGGAGAAATCCAGCGAGGTGGTCACGGTATGCGCCTCGCCACCGGCCGCGACGCCGTCGAGTGCGTGCCGTTGCAAGCCGCCATCCCAACCGCCGGACTGCGCGGGATCAAGGTTGGCCCACAGCGCTTTGCCGCTGGCCTTGAGCGATTGCGCGGTGGCGGCGTCGAGCATGTCCAGCGGCGGCGTTGGCGGACGTTGGCCGACCGAGCTTTCCATGCCGCCGATCCAGAACGGATAGCCAGGGTTTTTCAGGCTGCCGTCGGCATTGCGATTGGCTTCGCTGCGATCGACCAGCGCCAGTGAGCCGATGGCTTGACCGCCAGCGTTGCCGCCATGGTGCTCGCCGTCGTCATCGCCCTCTTCTTCATCCTCGTCGTCATCATTGCCGGCGACCAGGGTTTCACCGATTTTCGGCACGACCACGACTTTACCCGGCATCGGCGCCATGGCTTTGCCCGGCAGCGGCACAATCGCCGGTATCGGTGTGCCGGCAATGATTTCGCCGTCCGGCAAGGCGCGTGCTCCGGCGGCGGGTTTACCGCTGCGCAAGGCAAACGGTTCGCTGTGATAGCCATCGGCGCCCTGCTGCGAAACATCGAGGCGGGTGCCTTCTTCGAACACATCGTGCACCCGCCACATGGCCCACATGCCCTGAGCGAAGTGTGGATAGAAATGGCAGTGATAGATCGCATCACCAGCCACGCGGTTGCGGTTGCCCGAACCACCGTTGGCGATTTCATAGGTATAACCGGCGCCCGGGCCGATGCCCTGGGCGTCGACGTAATCGGAGTTGTCGTCGTTGGGGTTGAACAGCCACTGATGGCCGTGCAGGTGGAAGATGTGCTGCTCGTGGCCATTGTGGGTGTTGCGGAATTTGACGAAGTCACCGATGTAGCTGTGGTTGACGTTCGACGGCTCCGACGGATACAGGGCCATGGTGGCTTTCACGCCGATCTGATCGGCGCGCGGTATCTGGCCGGGGGCGATGTTCTCAAGCCCGGTGTTGGCCGGCACATCCACCAGCATCGCCACATCGCCGACGGTGTGCGAGCTGAGGAAGAATTCTTCATAGGCACACGACAGACAGTCGTGCATCGGCCCCACGCCCAAGCGGTTGGCGACCACTTCGGCACCCATGCCGCCGGAGCCATAGTTGATCATGAACGAGTCGCGGGTCGGCTCCAGCACATGGGCCATCACCGGATCAGCCCAGTACGCCGGGAATGCTTGAGTGGCGGCGGTTTCATCCTGGAATTGCGAGGCAAAATCACGGAACGCTTCGAGGCGGTTGGGGATTGCCGGGTTGCGTTTGCCGACCGATTCCAGCGGATAGGTGCTGGATGGGAAGCTGCCGTCGGCGTTGCTGCCCATGACAATCGCATCGCTTTCGCTGGAGATGATTTCACTGCCGTCGACCATGTTGATGATCGGCGTTCCGGCCTTGCCTTCGCGCAACCACGGTTCGCGCTGCGGGTAGCGCGCCTGGTAGTCGACGATCGGTTGACCGGTGGGTGCGCGGCCCGTAGTGGCCAGGCGCATTTCTTCTTCGGTGAGGGTATTGCGATAGCTGCGGCCACCCTTGGGCAGGACGACGACCTGGCCGAACAAGCCATTGGCGACGTTGCCGGCCGCGCCCTCGCCGCCAAACGTTGCGCCACGGCTGCTCACGGCAAACGCGCCTTCACGTTCGGCGAACAAGGTATAGGAACGGCTCGCGCCGGGTGGCACCAGGGTGTTGGCGTTACGCCCGGTGAACGAAGAAATGTCATCGATGCTGTTCACCGCTTGCAGGCCGTTGACCTGGAAGCCGACGTGACGATCCGCCACCTGCTCATCGACTTTGAAGTCTTCGGCGCCGTTGGTGTTCTCGGCCCCCTCCTCTTCGCCCTCGTTTTCAAAGTGCTTGTTCGGGTTGGCCTGATAGTCGAGCAGGTTCTGCAGATTGATCGTCAGGCAATCGCCGGCCGCCACGCGTAACACCAATGGCCGTGGGCGCTTGTCCGGGCGCAGCGAGACTTTGCCCGGCACTGCGGCGCCACCGTAAGCCAGCGACTGCTCATGTTCATCGACCACATCGCGGCGCAGGGCGAACATCATGCCGTTGATGTTCTGTGCACCGAGGCGGTTGAACATCAGCGGTTGATCGAAGGCGACGACGTTGGCCACCAGGTTGCGCTCGCAACGCACGGCCGCGCCGGCCAGTTCGACGCTGAGCATCGAGGCCAGAATCAGCAGCCAGTTAATCAGGGACGGAGCGTGAGGAAAGCCAGCCATGATCAGGAACCTCGTAGTGGGTGCTCGTGGGAACACTTCTCGACAAATGCCTCGGAGCAATCCGCGTGCCACAAAAAATTGCATTAGCGTTCAATCAGTTACTGCGGCCACTTGAGAATCCGGGGGATATTCCCCACCCGTTTTCCCCACTTTTCGGGCCTCCACGGTTTACCCCGAAAGTGGGGAAAACCGGGTTGGGGGTCACAACGGCGCGTCCATCGCCAGGCCCTGCAAACGCCGGTACTGACGCAACACATTCGGTACATAACGCTGGGTTTCGGCGAACGGCGGAATCACTCGACCACGGCTGAGCACCGCGTCGGGACCTGCGTTGTAAGCCGCCACGGCGAGGGCAATGTCGTTGTCGAACAGGGTCATCAGGCGCTTGAGGTATTTGGCCCCACCCTGGATGTTGGCCTTGGGGTCGTAGACGTCAGTGACGCCCAGCTCCCGTGCGGTGTCGGGCATCAACTGCATGAGCCCGCCCGCACCTTTGGGTGAAGTGGCTCCGGGGTTGTAGCGAGACTCGGCGTTGATCACTGCATGCAGCAGCGCCTCGGGTAATTGATTGACCTTGGCCGCCGCTGAGACCAGTTCCGCGTAGGGCTGGTTGGCGATCATTTGCGGCTGCTGATCGAGGCTGGCCACAGGCATTTCAGCCTCGCGGACCACCCGTTCGTAAGTGCGTCCGGGCCGGTGAACGTTGGACAGTACATAGCTGCCCTTGGCGTCCACGGAGATGAACACATCGGCTTGCGCGGCGCCGCTGAGCAGCACACAACCGAGCAATCCGCTGGCAAGGAATTTCATGTCGGGCCTCCCCGGATCGACCCCGATAAATTGGGGGAAATGCCCCAATGGCCGATCACGTTTGAGCCATACGCAAGCACTGTGCCGACTCTTGAGATGCCCGGATCACAAGGGCTTCAGCCAATCAGGTGATTTTCAGTGGGGGCTGTGCATGGCAATTGCATAAGCCCTTCTGGCGACACGGCTGCCACTCACGGGAGGTCATCATGAAGCTGCAATTTCGTCCGCGTGGCCAACGCGGTTTTACCCTGCTCGAATTGCTCGTGGTGCTGGTGGTGCTCGGCCTGTTGGCCGGGATCGTCGCGCCGAAATACTTCGCCCAACTCGGTCGCTCCGAAGTGAAAGTGGCCAAGGCGCAAATCGAAGGGCTGAGCAAGGCACTGGATTTGTATCGACTGGAAGTCGGCCACTACCCGTCCACCGAACAGGGCTTGCAAGCCTTGGTGATCGCGCCGAGTGACGAGGCGAAATGGACCGGCCCGTACTTGCAGAAAAAACTGCCGCAGGATCCGTGGGGGCGTAATTACGCTTACCGCTATCCCGGCGAAAACAGCGAGTACGACCTGCTGTCGATGGGCAAGGACGGCCAGCCCGGTGGCGAAGGCGAAAACGCTGAAGTAACCAACTGGCAGTGAGCGGAGCGCGGCCCATGCGATTTCATGTAAAAGCGGTCGGCAAGGCGGGCGTGGTGTCCTTGAGTGTGGAGGCGCCGGGTGACAGCGAGGCGCGGCGCATTGCCGAGGATCAAGGTCTGCGTGTGCTCAGTTCGCACGCCGACAAGCATTGGCGTTCGCTGAAACTGCGCCAGCGCGAGACCTTCAATCTGGTGTTGTTCAGCCAGGAACTGACCACTTTGCTCAACGCCGGCCTGCCGTTGATCGATGCGCTGGAAAGCCTCGCCGAAAAAGAAACCGCCCCCGCTGCCCGGAAAACCTTGAGTGAACTGGTGCGCCTGCTTTATGAGGGCAAATCCTTCTCGCAGGCGTTGGGCCAGTTGTCGGCGGTGTTCCCGCCGCTGTACGTGGCGCTGGTGCAATCCAGCGAAAAGACCGGCGCGGTCGGCGATGCGCTGGGGCGCTACGTCAGTTATCGCCAGCGCATGGACGAGGTGCGCCAGAAGATCATCAGCGCCTCGATCTACCCGATGCTGTTGCTGATAGTCGGCGGTGGCGTGGTGCTGTTTTTGATGGGCTATGTGGTGCCGCGCTTCAGTCTGGTGTTTGAAGGCTTGGGCAATAACCTGCCGTGGCTGTCGCAGGTGTTGATGAGTAGCGGCATGTTTTTGCATGCGCATCAGGCGGAATTCTTCGGTGCATTGGCAGCAATTGTCATCGCCCTCGCCGTGCTGCAAAAGCAACCGGCGTTTCGCCGTGGGCTGGATCGGCTGGTGGAGAAACTGCCGGCCGTGCATCAGCGGATTTTCATGTATGAACTGGCGCGGTTTTATCGCTCATTGGGAATCTTGCTGCAGGGCGGGATTCCGCTGGTGACCGCCATGGGCATGGTGCGCGGTTTGCTCACCGTGGCTTCACGGGTGCGGCTCGACCAGGCCTGCGAGCGGGTACGCGAGGGGCAGTCTTTGTCCACCGCGCTGGAACTCAATCACCTGGTGACCCCGGTGTCCTTGCGCCTGCTGCGCGCGGGCGAGCAGTCCGGCAACCTTGGGCAGATGATGGAACGCAGCGCCGACTTCTATGACGAGGAAATCAGCCGCTGGCTCGAATGGTTCGTGAAGTTGTTCGAACCGCTGCTGATGACCTTCATCGGCCTGCTGATCGGGGTCATCGTGATCCTGATGTACATCCCGATTTTCGAACTGGCGTCGAGTATTCACTGACCTCGGGAACGGGTCCGGTCCCGGCAACAACGCACTTTTACGTTCCCAACAAAACCACAAACACGGAGAACGATATGCACATTCAAAAGCTCGTGCTCGCAATGGCCATCGGCGCAGTTCTGTCGGCGTCCATCGTGCTGATTCCGGATAGCCTTTCCGGCATTTCCAGTGTTCAGGCCAAGGAAGGTGGCAGTGGTGGTGGAGGGAGTGGCGGCGGTGGACATGGCGGAGGGGGTGGCGGCAATGGCGGCGGGCATGGTGGTAGTGGAGGCGGCGGAAGTGGCGGTGGCGGCAATGGTGGTGGACACGGCGGCAGTGGCAATGGCGGAAGTGGCCACGGTGACGGCGGCAGTGGTCACAGCGGCGGCGGCCAGGGCTCCGGACACGCCGGCAACTCCGCCTCCTCAGGACGCAACGGCACCCACGCCGAACCAGGCGATGACCGCGGCGTGCACCGGGCAGGCGAAGTCGGCGACGACCATGGCGTCCATCGCGCGGGTGAAGTCGGTGACGACCGGGGCCTGCATGCAGCTGGCGAACCGGGGGATGATCGTGGCGTACATGTCGGCGGCGAGCCGGGCGATGACAAGCGCGCCAACTGATCCATCCTGAAACACCGCAACCCTTGTGGGAGCTGGCTTGCCAGCGATGAGGCCCGATCAGGCAACGCTGTATTGCCTGACACACCGCCATCGCTGGCAAGCCAGCTCCCACAGGGTTTTTTGGTGTGCAAACAATCAGCAGACAACCACCATCAACTGTGGGAGCGAGCCTGCTCGCGAAGGCTGGGGGTCAGCCAATATTGTTTTGACTGACACACCGCTTTCGCGAGCAGGCTCGCTACCACAAGGGTTTTGCAGGGATTGAAAATCTACTGTAAGGCTCAGAGGGCGACGTGGCTCTCGTTCAGGCGTTCGCGCAAGAACTCGACCAGCGCCTGAACCGGCCTTGAGGCCTGGCGATGCTGTGGGTAAACGGCTGAAAGTGTCAGCGGTTCCGGGCGCAAATCATCCAGCACCGGCACCAACCGGCCGTCTTTCAACGCCGCGCCGACAATGAACGTCGGCAGATAAGTAATGCCCATCCCCTGCACCGCCGCATCCCTGAGCAACTCGCCGTTGTTAACGCGCATGCGCCCGGTGACATTGACCAACAACGGCTTGCCCTGCCCCGCGTTGAAGCGCCACTGCACCGAACGACTATGCCCGTACGGCAAACAGTCATGGCTATGCAGGTCTTCCGGCTCGAGGGGCGTGCCACGTTCAGCCAGATACGCCGGGCTGGCGCAGTACACCCGTTCGATGGAGGCGATGCGCCGGGCAATCAGCGTCGAGTCTTCGAGCACGCCAATGCGCAACGCCAAGTCGTAACCCTCGCCGAGCAAATCCACCGGCCGATCACTCAGATCGACCTCCACCGTGACCTCGCGATAGCGCTGCAAAAACATCGGCAGCAGGCAACCCAGATGCGCCACGGCAAACGACAGCGGCGCACTCAAGCGAATCGTCCCGCGCGGCTCGGCAGTCTGCCCGGCGATGCCCTGCTCCACCTGTTCGACTTCACCGAGCAGGCGCAACGCCGATTCGTAATAACTCTGCCCCAGCGGCGTGACATCCAGACGCCGCGTCGAGCGGTTCAACAAGCGTACGCCGAGACGCTCCTCCAACTGCATCAAGCGCCGGCTGACGAACTGCTTGGACAGGCCCAATTGATCAGCCGCCGACGTGAAGCTGCCGGAGTCCATGACTTGGCAAAAAATACGCATGTCTTCGAACGGGTTCATTGTCACTCTCTGGTAGACAGTTAAACGCTTTATAGCCGCTTTTTCACTTTCAAGCAGCTCATTAATCTGTGCTCACGGTGTTGCTGAGGCCTGAAGCCCAGCGCCACAGCAGCCCGCAACCCAGGCATAAAAATTCAAGAACATTCAAAAGGATTTCCACCATGAACCTCGTCAAGAAAACCCTCACCGCGTCCCTCCTCGCCCTGTCCATCGGCAACGCCTTCGCCGCCGAAAGCAGCGGTGTCGAACACAACACCCAGGCCTTCCTCAACGCCCTCGCCGCTGGTGGTGGCAAACCGCTGGAGCAACTGAGCCCGAAAGACGCCCGTGCGGTGCTGACCGGTGCGCAGGCTTCGGTAAAAGTGGATCTGTCGGGTATTGAAGTCAGCGACAAGGCGATCAAGGCCGATGGCCAGACCATCAACCTGAAAGTGGTGCGGCCAGCCAAGGTCAAAGGCGAGTTGCCGGTGTTCATGTTCTTCCACGGTGGCGGCTGGGTGCTTGGCGATTACCCGACGCACCAGCGCCTGATTCGCGACTTGGTGGTGGGCTCGGACGCCGTCGCGGTGTACGTCGACTACACGCCGTCGCCGGAAGCGCAGTACCCGACCGCGATCAACCAGGCCTACGCCGCGACGAAATGGGTGGCTGAGCACGG
Organism: Pseudomonas sp. Mb7; assembly: GCF_054790525.1. Classification (NCBI taxonomy): domain Bacteria; kingdom Pseudomonadati; phylum Pseudomonadota; class Gammaproteobacteria; order Pseudomonadales; family Pseudomonadaceae; genus Pseudomonas; species Pseudomonas sp. Mb7. The sequence goes on along the minus strand of NZ_CP186501.1, from coordinate 1,636,249 downwards.
CAAGGAGATCGGTGTCGACGGCAAGCGCCTGGCAGTAGCGGGCAACAGCGTCGGCGGCAACATGGCGGCGGTTGTGGCGTTGATGGCCAAGGAACAAAAAGCCCCGGCGCTGCGCTTCCAGCTGCTGATGTGGCCGGTGACCAACGCACAGTTCGACGACGGTTCGTACCAGCAATTCGCCGAGGGTCACTTCCTCACCAAAGGCATGATGCAGTGGTTCTGGGACAACTACACCACCAACCCGGCCGAGCGTGCGCAGATCCATGCCTCGCCGCTGAATGCCAGCGCCGAACAGCTCAAGGGCTTGCCAGCCGCATTGGTGCAGACCGCCGAGTTCGACGTACTGCGTGACGAAGGTGAAGGCTATGCGCGGCACCTGGATGCGGCCGGTGTAGCGGTGACCTCGGTGCGCTACAACGGGATGATTCATGACTTCGGTTTGCTTAATCCGCTGAGTCAGATTCCGGAAGTGAAAGCGGCAGTGCGTCAGGCGGCGGCTGAGCTGAAGACTCATCTGAATCCTTAACAGCAAAAGATCGCAGCCTGCGGCAGCTCCTACTTTGGAATGCAATTTTCTGTAGGAGCTGCCGCAGGCTGCGATCTTTTTATTGGCAGACACTGCGGAGCACCGGCCATGACCTTTTTCTACACCCACCTGCTGTCCTTCAGCGCCGCTTTGCTGCTGCTCGACGCGGTGCTCTGGCACTTCTCGCCCTTCACCCATCGCGCCCCGAGAGTCGGTGTGCGCCTGGTGCTGTTCCTGGCGTTCACGGCGCTGGTGATCAACGCCGGCGTCAGTCCGTTGCAAGCACCACAATTCACCGATGACCGCGTGGCGCAACTGGGTGCGACGGCGTTGGGGATTCTCTGGTGGCTGTACGCTGCGCGGGTGCTGACCGAAGTCATCGGCCTGGCGCTGATGCGCCGCATCGGCCACAGCGGCCGTTTGCTGCAAGACGTGATTGGCGCATTGGTCTTTCTGGTCGCCACCGTTGCCGCGGCCGGTTATGTGCTGGAGCTGCCGGTAAAAGGCTTGCTGGCAACCTCCGGCGTGGTCGCCATCGTTGTCGGTCTGGCGCTGCAAAGCACCTTGGCCGATGTGTTTTCCGGGATCGTGCTCAACACCACCAAGCCGTATCAGGTGGATGATTTCGTGGTGATCGACGGCGTCGAAGGCAAAGTCTTCGACATCGACTGGCGCGCCACGCACCTGCTGACCAGCGCCGGGACCATGGCCGTGGTGCCGAACTCGGTGGCGGCCAAGGCGAAAATCGTCAACCTCAGCCGCCCGAACAACATGCATGGCGTGTCGATCAGCATTCAGGTGCCGAATCACATTCGCCCGCGCCGGGTATTGGATGCGCTTGATCGCACCTTGCAGGGCAGCAGTTCTCTGTTGCTGACGCCAGCGCCGAAAGCCGTGCTGAAAGAGGCCGGTGAAACCATGTCGGAATACGTCGCCAGCGGTTTCATCGCCGAGCTTGGCAAGAAAAGCGAAGTGCGCAATCAATTGTTCGACCTCGCCCATCGGCATCTCGAAGCAGCAGGTATTTCGCGGCATCCGGACGGTGTGATTGAGCCGTCGACCCGTGCCCGAGCGCTGCTCGATGAGGTGAAAATCTTCCGCTCGCTGAGCAGTGAAGAGCGTGATCGGCTGGCGGAATCGATGGTCGCGCAGCAGTATACGGCGGGCCAAGTGGTGCTGGATCTGGATGAGGTGCCGGACAGTCTGTTTGTGATTGCCACCGGGGTGGTCAGTGCGACCGTGGCGGACGGCGACAGCAAGGTTGAGGCCGGGCGGATGGGGCCGAGCGAGGTCATGGGTGAACAGAGCATTCTGGCGGATACACCGTCGCAGGCGACGTTCACGGCGTTGACGTCGAGCATCATTTATCGGCTCGACAAGAGCCTGACTCGTGAGTGCATGGAGCAGCGCACGGAAGTGGGTCGGGCGTTGAATAAATTGCAGGCGGTGCGGCAGCAGAACAGTCGCCTCGCGTTGATGGGCAAACCGGTGGCGGTGAGGAAAGGTGGGTTTCTCGCTTGGTTGCAGAAGCGTTGAAGCGACAGGATCAAGATCAAAAGCCTCCCCCCTCACCCCAGCCCTCTCCCCCAGGGGGGCGAGGGGGAAAGGGAGCCGATCTCCGTTTGCTTCAAGTACGGAGTTCGACTCGATTCCCGTCGGTGCATATCCCGAAAAATATCCCTCGGTCAGCCCCTCTCCCCAAGACCTCGAAGGGAAAGGGAGCCGATCTTCAAGCTGTTCAAAACTGAAGTTCGGCTCGGTATCGCACGTCGGCGTACCTCGAAAGAACCCCTCGGTCAGTCCCCTCTCCCTCCGGGAGAGGGCTAGGGTGAGGGGCTTTTCAGGATCAGCCGATTACTTGGCAGTGAACTTGGTATAGCTATTGATCAGGTTGCGATAGTTAGGCAGACGCTCCGACAGCAGATGCGCCAGACCTTCCATATCGTTGCGCCAGTCACCCTGCAGCTCGCACGCCACCGAGAACCAGTTCAGCAAGTGGGCACCCGCTGCCGACATCCGCGCCCACGCCGCTTGTTGCACGGTGGTGTTGAAAGTGCCGGACGAGTCGGTCACCACAAACACTTCGTAGCCTTCAGCAATCGCCGACAAGGTCGGGAACGCCACGCAAACGTCAGTCACCACACCGGCGATGATCAGTTGCTTGCGACCGGTTGCCTTGATCGCTTTGACGAAATCTTCGTTGTCCCACGCATTGATCTGCCCCGGGCGCTGAATGAACGGCGCATCCGGAAACTGCTCGCGCAATTCAGGCACGATCGGACCATTGGGACCTGCGTCAAAACTGGTGGTGAGGATGGTCGGCAGCTTGAAGAACTTGGCGATGTCGCCCAGCGCCAGCACGTTGTTCTTGAATTCGTTCGGAGTGAAATCCTGGACCAGCGAGATCAGACCGGTCTGGTGATCGACCAGCAATACAACCGCATCATCTTTGTTCAGACGTGTGTAAGGAACGCTCATGGGAAAACTCCTGATGGACGGATGGATGAAGCGTTGAGCGCCGACCGGATGGCCGGCGCTTCAGGGGAAATCAGAAAGCGAAGCAGGAACAGCCGAACGCGCCCCAGAAACCGGCGAAGTCGCTGACCGGTGCGTTCGACATCCGCGCCTTTTCATGGCTGTGGGTGTGCACCGCACACGGCCCGCTGCACTGATGAACCTGCGCCTGCAACGGCGAATTTTGCCGCCAGTGGCCCGGGACTTTCACCACCGGCGACCAGTCCGGCAGCACCGGAATCGAGCGCGGGCCGAGGTCTTCGAAGTCGCCGGCGGCGTAAACGATCTTGCCGCCGACCACGGTCAGTACCGACTCGATCCACTTGATCGCTTCTTCTTCGACATGGAAGAAGTCCGCGCTCAGCGCCGCCAGATCCGCCAGTTGCCCGACCTTGATCTGGCCCTTCTTGCCCTGCTCCGAGGAGAACCAGGCACTGCCATGGGTGAACAGTTCCAGTGCGGTGGTGCGTGGCAAACCTTCTTCGTACAAGGCCAGACCGCCGACGGTGCGACCGCTGACCATCCAGTACAGCGAAGTCCACGGGTTGTAGCTGGACACCCGCGTGGCGTCGGTGCCGGCGCCGACCGGTACGCCTTCGGCGAGCATGCGTTTGATCGGTGGCGTCGCTTCGGCGGCTTGTTTGCCGTAACGGTCGACAAAGTATTCGCCCTGGAACGCCATGCGATCCTGAATCGCGATGCCGCCGCCCAGCGCTTTCACCCGTTCAATGTTCTGCGGGGTAATGGTTTCGGCGTGGTCGAAGAACCACGGCAAACCGTTGAACGGGATGTCACGATTGACCTTCTCGAACACGTCGAGCATGCGACTGATCGATTCGTTGTAAGTCGCGTGCAAACGGAACGGCCAGCGCTGCTCGACCAAGTGGCGCACCACTGGCTCCAGCTCTTCTTCCATGGTTTGCGGCAGATCGGGGCGCGGTTCGAGGAAGTCTTCGAAATCGGCTGCCGAGAACACCAGCATTTCCCCGGCGCCGTTGTGGCGCAGGAAGTCGTCGCCCTGATGTAACTTGACGCTGCCGGTCCAGTTCTGGAAATCGCTCAGCTCTTCTTTCGGCTTCTGGGTGAACAGGTTGTAGGCGATGCGCACGGTCAACTGGTCGTCTTTGGCCAGTTGCTCGATCACCTGATAATCGTCCGGGTAGTTCTGGAAACCACCGCCGGCATCGATCGCGCTGGTCAGGCCGAGGCGATTGAGTTCGCGCATGAACTGGCGGGTCGAGTTGACCTGATACTCCAGTGGCAGCTTCGGCCCCTTGGCCAGCGTCGAGTAGAGGATCATCGCGTTAGGCCGCGCGACCAGCATGCCGGTCGGATTGCCGTTGGCATCGCGAACGATCTCGCCACCCGGCGGGTTCGGCGTGTCGCGGGTGTAACCGGCCACACGCAGCGCGGCGCGGTTGAGCAGCGCGCGGTCGTACAGGTGCAGGATGAACACCGGGGTGTCCGGCGCAGCCTGATTGATTTCTTCGAGGGTCGGCATGCGTTTTTCGGCGAACTGGAATTCGTTCCAGCCACCGACTACGCGCACCCATTGCGGGGTCGGCGTGCGGTCGGCCTGATCCTTGAGCATGCGCAGGGCGTCGGCCAACGACGGCACGCCTTCCCAGCGCAGTTCGAGGTTGTAGTTCAAACCGCCACGGATCAGGTGCAAGTGCGAGTCGTTGAGACCCGGAATGACGCAGCGACCGTGCATGTCGACCACTTGCGTGTTCGGCCCACGCAGGGCCATGGCTTGGTTGTCGTTGCCAACGACCACGAAGCGGCCGTCGGTGATCGCCACGGCACTGGCCAGCGGTTTGGTGCGGTCGACGGTATGAAATTGGCCATTGAAGAGAATCAGATCGGCGCTCATCGCAGTTCCTCAAGCAAAGTGAAAAGGAGCAAACCCCGCGCGCTCAGCGTGGCGAGGTCTCTTGGGAATCGAGGTGTTCATGGGCCTGGCTGGCTTCGAGCCACGGCGTAAACAAGCGGGTGACCGGTGGCATCACCACGTACACCACCGACAGAACGATGGTCAGGGTGATCAGGAACGTGGCGACCACGTAGTTGGAAAGAAGCGGATGCAGCGCCAGCAGCGGCCCCCAGATCAGCGGCACGAGCAAGGTGTGCGGCAGAATCACCAGCAGCGTGACGACCGCTTGCTTCCAGCGCGGCGGCGGCGAAGCGGCATCGGCCAGTGGTGTAAACCAGAATTCCTTGATCGGCGCGACTTCAGTCTGATCGCCGTCAGCCAGCATCGGCGCCGCTTCGGCGACCAGTGCCTGACGCTGCGGCGACTCCAGCCACCCCTGCATCGCTTCGGTAGAGCTGAAACGCAGCACGCAAGTGTAAAAATCGAGACGCCCGCGCTTGCCGCGCACCACGTCCACGCCCAAATGGCCTTCACGCTGGCTCGCGACGCGGACGATATTGCGCAGCCAGGCCTCATACGCTGACTCGAAACCGGCCTTGACCCGGTGTTTGATGATCAACGTGACCGTCTCATCGGCCCCCGGCGTTTGTGGGTTGAGGACTTCAGGCATAACGCAGCACTCCGGGCAAACGAACAGGAATCACCAGCCGACCCGGCCCGGCGATCAACACAGTGGTAAACAGGATCAACAGCAACCAGCCGAACTGCCCTTCAGCCACACTCCATTGCGGATGCACGACCAACAGCGCCACCAGCAGCACAAAGAGAATAGGCACGCAGGCCAATCGCGCCAGTAACCCGGCGACGATCAGTAGTGGACAGAGGACTTCGGCGAAGATCGCCAGGATCAAGGTGAGGTGCGATCCAAGGTGGAACGGGTCTTCGATCAGTTGCAGTTGCGCGGTGAAGTCCAGCAGCTTGGGCAAGCCGTGCACCCACAGCAGAAACAACCCGCCGCTAACCCGCAGGAACAGCAAACCGAGGTCCCGCGACCGTTCTTCTCGTTGCGAAGCGTTCATGACCCCACCCTTGAAATGTCATTGGCCTGAATCATGCCAATGACGGGTGGGGGGAAATTGCACGGATGTGCTCAGTTGCGACGACTGTTACACGATGACACTGGCTGAGGTTTTGATTTCAAGGCACTGCTCGGATTGTGTACTCCTGTGTCTGAAATACCGTTGCCGTATCAAAATTTGCAACCTGATCCAGATTGACGCGGAACCGAATGATCAGCTTACTGCCATCCTTCAGCAGCCGTAGATAATTGGCCGAAACAAGCGCGGTGTAACCACTGTTCGTCACCCAGGCCCGATGCACCATGTTAGTGGTGCCCACCCACATCTGCAGATTGTGTGCGCCGGTGTTTCTCTCCCCCTCCAAAAAAAGCCAGATTCGTTGTCCCATAGAAATATGCGGCCATATTCCAAACATCAGACTCGCGCCGGACTGGACATCTTTCAGATCGAGAATGTCAGTGCCGTTGGCCTGAGTGATCACCGGAGCCGCGAGTCGATTCAGCGTAATCGGCAACACGTTGAGACGCAGAGGTTGCGAGGTCTCCAGCGCGGAAGTGCCTCGGGTCCAGGTAACCGTCACCTCCATTATTTTTCCAATGCTGAATGGCACCAACGATACGGGCAAACTGATTCTGATCGGCCTTGTGGTGCCGGCCGCAACCGGCGTGGTGGTGTGCGAACCTGCGGGAGGAGTGCCATCAGCAGCTTTCACCGTCACTGAAACCATATCGCTGGGCTGCACGTCGAGATCCACCAAAGCAGTCAGGGTTGTGACAGCGCTAAGCGGATCGAGGTTGAGGTTATCGGGAGCCTCGGCAATCCTCACCGGCAGGTTTTGCGTCACGACGTTGATTCGCCTTGCATTTGAGGCGCTTCCGCTGCCATCCGCCAACCTCACCGTAAACTCATGCGATCCACCGGTCAGGTCAGCCGCGACGTACTGCCAGATACCGTCAACAACATCGGCCGTGTCGAGCCTGGTCGGGCCATCGAACACAGCCACTGTGTCGCTAGCACTGCCGCTCAGCGTGACAGTGGTGTATCGGGTGTCCGCGCCATCGAGTATGTCTCCATCAAGATCGGTGACTGACGATATCCTCGGCCCACTGGGGGCGCTTGTCAGTACGATGTAGTTCCGATGTGCAAATGGCTGCGCAAGGGATGCATCCTGACTGCCTTGCAGCCCGGCCATGAAGCTCAGCGACAGCACGCTGCGATCATGCAGACGTTGCAGTGGTGCAGCAGGGAAGTTCTGTTCGAAGAAACCGAAGCGGTTGAATTCGTCATCGACCACATTGTCCGGCGCTTGCCAGTACGACGCCTCGAAATCACTGCCATCGGCATGGATGCCTTTGAGCTTCAGCCAGAAGGGATTGCCGCGCCTGCCCAGTAACCACGCATTGATTCGCAAGGTGAACTCGGAAAGGTTACTGACATTCAGCTCACTTCCCTGACCGTCGTTGTCGGCCTGTCGGATAAATGGACGAGGCAGATTCAATTGATTGATGCGTGTGATGTAAAGCGGCAATGGCTGTGAAGCTACAGGCGGTTCAGTGCCACGGTAAACCGTGTAGGTGACGATGACGGTTTGCTCGAAGTTGAAAGCCACCAAGAGGTTGTCAATATGGGTCTGGAAAGGTCGTGCAAATCGGCCGATCGGTATACGCGGTGATGTGTAGGATCCAGAACCTGGCGTACCCGCCCACGTGATCGTGAGACTGTCTTCTGCCTGCCAGTCGAAGTCGATTTCTACCGTCAGGTTGTACCGAGCGGCCTCTGGATCCAACAAGCCGTCAGGGCGACTTTCTTTGATGGAGAGCGGAGGCAGACTGCTGTTGTTCAGCGCAGGTATTAGCGCGTCCATGTTCACGTCCTTTTTGGCTACCCTTCGGCATGGGCCAATCAGACATCGGAACACGGAGATGCGCCACTGTCAGAACTAACAGGTCTGGCTATTTTTCAGACGAACGGACGCTCACATCACGGGAATATCCAGCGGCGCCGCCATGAACTGGCTGATCCGTGATCTCAACCATTTTTCCGCCGGATCGTTGTCATGCACCCCACTCCATGCCATCGACAATTGCGCAGCATCAATCGGGAACGGCGGGTCTTCAGCACGCAGCGCACAGCCCTCAACCAGCGCACACGCGGCGTAATCCGGCACGGTGGCGATCATCTCGGTGCCGGCAAGCAAGGCGCGCAGGCCGCTGAATTGCGGCACGCCCAAGACCACGCGGCGGGTACGGCCGACCTTGGCCAGGTCCATGTCGATGTTGCCGCTCAGGTCGCCGGAGAACGACACCATTGCATGCGGGCGCTCGCAGTATTCGTCGAGGGACAGCGGCCCCGGACGGTCGTCGCCGCGCAGGACTTTGCAGGGAATGTCGCGCAGTTTTTTGCGCTTGGCGTTGGCCGGCAACTCCGTGGTGTAACTGACACCGACGGAGATTTCTCCAGAGGCCAACAGTGCCGGCATCAACAAGTAATTGGCGCGGCGCACGACCACGACAATCCCCGGCGCCTCTTGCTGAAGCTGGCGCAGCAGCGGTGGAAACAGGCCGAACTCGGCGTCGTCCGACAAACCGATGCGGAACACGTCGCAACTGCTCGCCGGTTCGAACTCCTTGGCCCGGCTGACCGCACCAGAGATGACGTCCATCGCCGGTTGCAGCTCTTTGAGAATCGCCAGTGCCCGCGCGGTCGGCTCCATGCCGCGACCATTGCGCAGCAGTAACGGATCGTCGAACAGATCGCGCAAACGCCCCAACGCGGCGCTGACGGCCGGTTGCCCCATGAACAGCTTTTCGGCGACGCGGGTCAGGTTCTTTTCGAACATCAGCGCTTCGAAAATCACCAGCAGGTTCATGTCGACGCGACGCAGATCGTTACGGTTCATGGGCACGGATTCCTTATAGCCAGCCAGACGCAAGTGCTACGCACTTTACGCGATGAACCGGACTGTGGGCGCAACTCCAGCATGGAATTAACAACGATTAACTCGTCAGCCGCCCGCCCTCGGCCAACAATGAAACCCTCTGCGCAGCGTTGTTTTTTTGACCTGAGGGGATGCGCCGACGTGCATTCCCCATCGACACGGACTTTGGCCATGGCTCACTTACAGCACAGCGTCGCCCTCGCCCCTGCCAACGAACCACGCAAGACCGGGATCGGCGGACTCAGTCCGCAGCGCGAACGACAGGTCAAACAACTGATCCTAGAACGTCTGGGCGAAAGCCTGGAAGTGACCGAACTGGCCCGCGCCTGTTCACTGTCACGCAGCCATTTTTCCCGCGCCTTCAAATGCAGTACCGGGTTATCGCCGCAGGACTGGATTCGCACCCAGCGCCTCGCGCGAGCCAAGCTGCTGATCCAGCACACCGACCTGAGCCTGACGCAAATCAGCCTGGAATGCGGGTTCTGCGATCAGGCGCATTTCTGCCATATGTTTACCCGCAGCGAGGGCATTAATCCGTTTGCCTGGCGCTGCCAGATCATGCGTGAACCCAAAGCCCAGCGTTCACAACCCGCCATGTTTTGATCGCGGCCCCCGTTGCACTGACGCTCAAACCTGAGGATTATGCCGGGACACCCCGGAATAGAAGGCCTGCGCACGCGCCCGGCCCTACTCCGCTCTGTCCGCCGCAGCACCGCAGGAGTGAGCTGTTGAGTCTTTCCCCGAATCAGGCCCTCGGTTTTGGCCCCTATCGGATTCATCCCGGCCAACGCTTGGTGCTCGAAGGCGAGCAGCCATTGCGCCTGGGCCGACGGGCGATGGACATCCTCCTGATTCTGCTGGCCCATGCCGGCGAAGTGGTGAGCAAGCAACAACTGATGGCTGGGGTCTGGCCGGACAGCGTGGTCGAGGACATCAACCTGCGTGTGCACATGGCGGCACTGCGCAAAGCCCTCGGCGACGGTCAGGCCGGCCAGCGTTACATCATCACCGTGGCGCAACGCGGTTACAGTTTCGTCGCCCCGGTTCTACCGCAATCCATGGAGGAGCGTCCTGTGGGCGATGCTGGCGGTCGGCACAATTTGCCCTTGCGGCGCACGCGCATGATCGGCCGCCAAGCGCTGGTCGATAGCTTGATGACGCAGTTACCGCGCCAACGCTGCATCACCCTGGTCGGCCCCGGCGGGATCGGCAAGACCACGGTGGCCTTGCGCGTGGCCGAGCAGTTGATCGGGCATTACCGCGACGGTATTCGGCTGGTGGACCTGGCACCGCTCAACGATCCACGGCTGATTTGCTCACACCTGGCCGCCCTGCTCGATCTGGCACTCCCCGAAGGCGATCCGCTGGCGGCGCTGGTCAATGGCCTGCAACAGCGACAGATGCTGTTACTGCTCGACAACTGCGAACACCTGATCGATGCCGTCGCGATGCTCAGCGAAAGCATTCTGCGCGGCGCGCCGAAGGTGCATATCCTCGCCACCAGCCGCGAGAGCCTGCGGGCGGAAGGCGAATTCGTGCAGCGTCTCGATTCGCTCGAATACCCATTGATGAACGCGACATTGAATCGTCAGCAAGCGCTGGAATATTCGGCGCTGCAACTGTTCATCGAACGGGCCACGGCCGCGCAGGAAAGCTTTGAACTGAGCGATGCGCAGTTGCCGCAAGCGATCGAAATCTGCCACCGACTCGACGGTATTCCACTGGCGCTGGAGCTGGCGGCAGCGCAGGTCGCCGAACTGGGCCTGGAAGGGTTGCTGAGCCAACTGCAGGGCCGTTTGCCACCGCTGGCAGCGGGTAATCAAAGCAGTCTTGAGCGACACCTTACTCTGCGCGCCACGCTGGATTGGAGTTTCAACCTGCTCGACCCTTGCGAGCAAACCTGCCTGCGCCGTCTGGGCGTGTTTTGCGGTGGTTTTACGTTGGAGTCCGCAGCGGCGGTAATCGTCGGCCAACAAATCGACCCCGGCGTGGTGTTTGTGTCGATCACCCAACTGGTGGCGAAATCCCTGCTGAGCGTCGAAGTCGGTGACGAAGAGGTGTTCTATCGTCTGCTCGACACGACCCGCCGCTATGCACTGGAAAAACTCGAGCACGCCGCCGAATGCGAAGAAACCCGCGAACGCCATGCCGAACGCTGCCTGGCATTGATGCAACAGGCGCAAAGCGATTGGGAAATGACACCGACGGCTTTGTGGATCGAGCGTTACGCCCGAGGGCTGGAAGACCTGCGCGCGGCGCTGGACTGGAGCCTGAACGGTGTCGGCCCGGGTAGTCTGGGAATTCGCCTGACAGCAGCGTCGGCGCCCCTGTGGCAAGAGTTGTCGCTGCTCAAGGAGTATGGCGGCTATGTGCGGCGGGCGCTGAGCCTGCTCGATGAACTCGGCGAACCCTGCCCGCGTCTGAAAATCTCCCTGAAACTGGCCCTCGGCAGTGCCTGTTATCACACGTGGGGAGGCACCCCGGAAACCATCCAGGCGTTCGTTGAGGCTCGCCAGTTGGCCATTGAGCACGACGACGTCGCCGGGCAATTGCGCGCGGTGTCCGGACACATGGCGGTCAACCTCAGTTGCGGACACTACCGCATGGCGCTGGCGCAGAGTGAGCACTTCGATCGCCTCGGCGTGCACGGCGACCCACTGCTGTCATTGAGCACCCACCGTTTACGGGTCCTGGCCCTGCACTATGCCGGCGACCAGCCGCAGGCGCGCATTCATGCCGAGCAGGTGCTGCAGCGCATGGCGCACAGCGGCCACGTCAACCGCTTCACCCACGGTTTTGGTGTGCAGTACGACCAGAGTGTCGCGTCGCTGACGGTGCTGGCGCGGGTGCTATGGATGCAGGGATTGCCGGAGCAAGCGTGGCATTCGGCGCGACTGGCCCTGGATATTGCCGTGCAGATCGACCATGGCACCTCGATTTGTTACACCCTGGCACTGGCCAGTTGCCTGATCGCTCATTACAACGGCGATCAGCAGAACGCCCGGGCGCTGTTGCAACTGCTGCTGGAACAATCGCAGAAGCATTCGGTGCTGCTGTTCAACACGTGGGCGCGACATTACGCGCAGGTGATCGACACGCAAACCAGCACGCCCGTGCCGAAGGACAGCAGTGGGCTGATTCGTGAAATCATGGTGACGCTGGATGACCGCTTTGTGGATGACGCACTGTTTGAGCGAGCGCTGAGTGGTGATGCGGGATGGAGCACGGCGGAGATTTTGCGGGCTCGGGCTGCTGCGTTATTGAAAGACGATCCGGATTGCCTGGACGGGGCCCTTCGCGAGCAAGCTCGCTCCCTCAGGAATTTTGGGTGTACTCAGAACCCATGTGGGAGCAAGCCTGCTCGCGAAGAGGCCCTCAAGGAAGCCGAAGCACTCCTGCAACAATCGCTGACCATCGCCCGCAGCCAAGGCGCGCTCGCCTGGGAACTGCGCAGTGCCACCTCACTGGCGCAACTCTGGCGGCGCCAATCGCGCTGCCAAGAGGCGCTGGATTTGCTCACGCCGATCTATCAGCGCTTCACCGAAGGCTACGCGACTCCGGACTTGCGCAAGGTACGCTTGCTCATTGACGAACTACGCGAGCACAGGCACGCCTGAGGCCCGGCGTATCCGGTTGATATAGAGCGTATGCCGGCGCTCAAGATCAATCCCTTCACCGCAACGCTCCAGTTGCTTGCGCGCATAGCAGCGAGTGGTGTGGAGCATTCGGTATCGGCCTGCACTGCCGCCTCGTTCCACCACCAGCAATGACTTGCACGTCAGGCCTTCAATGATCGCGGCAAGCCGCGACGACGCGAGTTGCGGGCAACTGATCACCGCCAGTGCCGCCTCCAGGGTAAACGCCATTTTGAACACCGATAAACGCTGCAGCGCGCGTTGCTCCTGCTCGCTCAAGCGTTGATAGCTCCAGTCGAGTGCCGCCTGCATCGACTGGTGCCGCGGCACCGCCGTGCGCCGGCCATGGCTGAGCACATGCAGGCCATTGCTCATTTGCGCCTGTAAGCCGACCAATGCCAAGGCATCGATCTGCGCCGCCGCCAGTTCGATCGCCAGCGGTAAACCGTCGAGTTGGCGACATATCTGAAGGACGGCTTTGACATCCTGTTCACGTAAGCAGAAATCATGCTGTCGCGCCCGAGCGCGGCTGACAAACAATTGCACCGCAGAATGGCCCATGGCTTCAGTGATGCAATCGCCTGCGGAACGTTTCGGCAGGGTCAGCGGTGGCACGCCCTGAAGGGTTTCCAGACCGACCTGCAAGGCCTCGCGGCTGGTGGCGAGAATCGACAGCCGGGGAGCGGCCTCAAGCAACGTTTCAACCGCTGCCCGGCAAGCGGCGAGACGGTGGTCACAGTTATCCAGCAGCAGCAACGCATGGCGAGTGGACAGTCCGGGCAAATCGCTTTCGAGGGTGCCCAGCACCTGATCGAGCAGCGGTGTGTCGTCGTCGATCAAGCTCAGATCGATCTGCCACACGCCGTCTCTGTAGTACTGCAACAGCAGTTCCGCGACCCGCAACGCGACAGTGGATTTACCCACACCAGCCGCGCCCGTGACGGTCATCAGCCGACACAGCGGCATTTGCCGCACCAGCCCGCCGACTAGCGAGTCGCGCCCGGCGACCGGGGTCAATCGCGCCGGCAGATTATGTTCGGGCGTTTGCAGACCCTCGAAGACCACTTGCGCGACGCTGTCGCAGCGCACCGGGGCGATAAAACTGTAACCGCATTGCGGCACATTAACGATGTAGCGCTGACCGTTTTCGCCGTCACCCAAGGCACGCCTGAGCGCGGCGATGTGCACGCGCAGGTTGATCTCCTCGACCACCGACGTTGGCCAAACCAGGGCAATCAATTGCTCCTTCCTGACCACTCGCCCGGCACGCTCGACCAGCACTTGCAAAATATCCAGCGCACGACCACCCATGCGCAAAGGCCGATCTCCGTCGAGTATCAGCCGTTGGCGCAGGTGGAAGGCGTAGGGGCCGAAATGCAGCACCGACGCCGTGTTCAAATCGATGAGGCTATCCATGCCAACTATATTGGCAGCCTCAGATGACGCGACAACCGCTACACGAGACTCAATTCGGACATACGGGTGCGCCAGACGGACAACAGCGCTCTAGCTGAACTGTTCGCGGTATTGCGCGGGCGTCAGGCCGAGCTTTTCAGCGAACAACGAACGCATGTGCCGCACACTGCCGAAACCACTTTTGTAAGCCACGGTTTTAAGCGGCAGATCGCTGGTTTCCAGCAAGTTTCGTGCGCAGTCGATGCGCGCACTTTGCAGAAACTCCATCGGCGTCATGTTGATGTCGCGGGTGAACACCCGCGCGAAGTGCCGCGCGCTCATATTGGCAATCGCCGCCATGCGCTCGACCGTGAAGGCTTCGTCGAGGTGTTCCAGCACGTAACTCTGCGCGCGGGTAATCGGCGTTTCCTGCGGTGCCACGGCAGCCATCAACGGGCTGAACTGCGCCTGCCCGCCCTGGCGCTTCATCACCACCAGCAGGACTTTGGCCACATCCTGCGCGAGCTTCTTGCCGTGATCGCGGGCGATCACGGCCAGCGCCATATCGATCCCCGCCGTAACACCTCCCGAGGTGATCAGGTTGCGATCCTCGACATAGATCTGATCGGTCGTGACATGGGCCTTCGGGAACCCCTTGATCAGGCGTTCGGTGTAGTTCCAGTGCGTGGTTACACGGTAACCGTCAAGCAAACCGGCGTGCCCCAGGACAAAAGCGCCAGTGCAGATTGATCCGTAGTACTCGACCCGCCGGACTGCATCTTTGAGCCAGGCAAACAACGACGGGAACTGCTGGTTGTAGGCACCGGGGCCTCCCGGCACCAGCAGCAAATCATAACGCTCGGTGTCGTCGCCAATGATCCGGTCGGCCTGCACCATCACACCATTTGACGCCCGCAGCGGGCCCTCTTCGGTGCCAAGGGTGATCAATTGATAATGCGCTTCGGGTTTCAGGTAGCGATTGGCAACCGAAAAAACCTCCAATGGCCCGGCCATGTCGAGCAGAAGAAAGTCGGGAAACAGCACCATTGCCACGGTTTTCATGGGAAGACATCACTTCAATCAAAGAGACATGATACGGACCAGACATTATGGCCAACTGTAGCCGTTTGAGCGCAAAAGTTTTGTGTGAAGGCTATCGCAAAACTGTCAACCTGACAGGGACAGTCTTTCAATTTTCATCTACTTATTGCGCAGTACAGTAAACAGTAACCTTCTCCTCACTCGGACGAATTCACGTCCCACAAGGAGATTTCATCATGCTGACCCTTCGCAAAGCCTCCGATCGTGGCCTCGCCAATCATGGCTGGTTGAAGTCCTTTCACACCTTTTCCTTTGCCAGCTACCGTGACCCGCGTGAGCAAGGTTTTTCCGATCTACTGGTGATTAACGACGACCGCGTTGCCGCTGGTAAAGGCTTCGGACAGCACCCGCATCGCGACATGGAGATCTTTTCCTACGTGCTGGAAGGCGCACTGGAACATAAGGACACACTGGGCACCGGCTCGGTCATTCGCCCGGGCGACGTGCAGTTGATGAGCGCCGGCAGCGGCGTAGCGCACAGCGAGTTCAACCACTCGGCGACCAAACCGGTGCATTTCCTGCAAATCTGGATCGTGCCAGATGTCAGCGGTGCCAAACCGCGCTATCAACAGGAGCATTTCAGCGCACAGAAAAAACGTGGTCGCCTGCAATTGATCATCTCGCCGGACGGCAACGACGGTTCGCTGAAAGTGCGTCAGGACGCACGGGTCTTTGCCGGGCTGTTCGACGGTAAAGAAACTGCCACGCTGGAGCTGCCAGCCAACCGTTATGCCTACGTGCATGTGGCGCGCGGCAGTGTTGAACTCAATGGCCAGTCGTTGCAGGAAGGTGACGGCGTACGGGTTCGCGAAGAACAGTTGCTGACCTTGAGCAATGGTGTCGATGCCGAAGTGCTGGTGTTCGACTTGCGGCCGCAGGAGTTGCCAGAAATGCCATGATGCGGTGTTTCAATGCTCACGAAAAACGGCCTTCTTTGAAGGCCGTTTTCTATTGTGGTGATTCGGGTACTTGTTGCGAAGCAGGTCTTGGTGCACTTATATCCTTGCCGATCTGGATCGCCGCGAGTGTCGTCTGCAAGGTGGTTAATACCGCTGCTTGATTGGCAAAGTGCGCCCCTACGACGACGGTGATCATTCCGAGAAAATGGACGGCGGTCGTCGCCCAGTAATGTGCCTTCACTGTCGAGACATGTTTGATGGCTTCTTTTGAGTCTTCGGCGATTTGTTGTACGCCGTCCCACATCAAATCGTATCGTTTGTCCCTCTCCGCCTGAGTCAAAAGATAAGCATCGATTCTCGCCGACACACCTTCGACCCGAGCGTCCATCCTGCTCTCAATGGTCTCGATCCTGGCATTGAATTCTTCACGACTGATAGCGTTCATGGCTTGAGTATTCCGACCTTTGCTCGCAAGGTCACTGATTGGGTTTTGACTGAATTCCGTGGTTCTCAATTCGACACCTTCCTGGGTTTACCGATACCGTCCCTGGTATCAACATCAGTGCGAGCCCTGCGCCCCTCACCGACATGACGAAACAATAGGCCCCATCCAACCTCCTCACAAGCCGGGAGATTCTGCCTCTGATGTAGGCCGTTTCGTCAGAGCTTGTAGCCCTGCCAAAAGAACATCTGCCTAGTCATTCTCCGACGCGAACACGTCGACAATCTGCTCAATCACCGCCCTCACCCGCGCGGTATGCCGCAAATCCGCGTGGGTCACTAACCACACTTCATACGGCAATGGTCGAGTGCGCTCCGGCCAGAGCCTGATCAGACCATCGCGCTCACCCATGTACACCGGGATTTCTCCTACACCCAACCCAGCCGCAATTGACCGGCGAACGAGCAAGCTGGAACTGAGGCTGGCGACGATGCGGCCGCGACTTAGCGGTTCCGACACCAGGGTCAGGTCCTTTTGGCTTTGCAGATACGGTTGATAGACCACCAGATCATGCCCCTCAAACGCAGTGTCCGGTTGCGGCACGCCATTGGCGTCTATATAGGCCTGAGAGGCGAACAAGCCCACCGGCCATCGGGCGATTCGCCGAGCGATCAGATCAGGATTGTCCGGCCGGGTGTTGCGCACCGCGATATCCGCCTCGCGCTTGGCCAGGCTGAGGATCTGCGTGGACGCATCCAGTTGCACTCGTACGTCCGGGTGCTGCTCGTGCAAACGGGCGATGGCCGGGATCAGAAAGTCGATCGCCAGCGAATCCGTGGTACTGACGCGCACCGTGCCGGTCAGGCGATCGTCCAGACCTTGAATCTGCCGCTCCAACTCCAGTGCCGAATGCTCCATTTTCTCCACACTCCTGAGCGCCGCCTCACCGACAGCGGTCAACGCGTAGCCGTCGGAGGTGCGCAGGAACAACGTCGCGCTCAGGGACTTTTCCAGTGCTGTGATCCGTCGCCCGACAGTGGCCTGATCCACCCCCAGAACCCGCGCAGCGCCACGTAGCGTCGACTCGCGGCAAACGGCCAGAAATACCCGTGCGTCATCCCAATTCATGCTGCCTCCCAGTGATGCAAATTCGCATCGCAGCGACGCTAAATCGCCGCATTAACGCAGCAACAATAGCCGATATGCTGAACGCCATAAACCTTCCGCGAGATCGCTATCATGCGCACTTCAACCTCCACCGGTATCTGGCTGCCGATCTTCGCCGGGCTCTGCGCCAGCCTGGTCAGCATCGGGCTGGCGCGTTTCGCTTATACCCCATTGATCCCTTCGCTGATTGAGGCGCAGTGGTTCAGCGCCAACGATGTGGTCTACCTCGGTGCGGCCAATCTGGTGGGCTACCTGATCGGCGCCCTGCTCGGCCGGCCGACAGCGCGCCAGCTCGGCAATAAAAATGCCTTGCGATTGATGATGCTGGTGGTCACGGCGGCATTTTTTGCCTGCGCGTTTCCGTTGTCGGTGAGCTGGTTCTTCGGCTGGCGACTGCTGTCGGGGATTGCCGGCGGTGCGATCATGGTGCTGGTGGCCGCGACCGTACTGCCGCATGTTCCGCCGGCGCGTAAAGGGCTGGCCAGTGGCGCGATCTTTCTCGGCATCGGTCTTGGCATTGCCGGCTCCGGGACGCTGGTGCCGCCGCTGTTGAGCCTCGGCTTGCAAGCGACATGGCTGGGCCTGGGGGCGTTGGCTTTGTTGCTGACGGCGCTGAGCTGGTTCGGCTGGCCGTCCGATTTCCCGCACCCGGTCGTTGCGCAAGAAACGGTGTCCGCAGAACCGACACCGCGCGGTGTGTATTTGCTGTTCGCCCAATACGCCTTCATGGCCGCCGGACTGGTGCCGGCCATGGTGTTTCTGGTGGATTACGTGGCACGTGGACTCGGTGCCGGGGCGCATATCGGCGCGCTGATCTGGGTGATGTACGGTTTGGGCGCAATTGTCGGCCCGGTGAGTTATGGCTTTCTTGCCGATAAGCTTGGCGCACGCTCCGGCATTCGCCTGGTGCTGGTGGTGCAGGCGATTGTCCTTGGGTTGCTGGCAATGACTCACTCGTTTCTGGCGCTGGCGTTGCTGGCGGTGATTCTTGGTTCATTTCCGCCCGGCATTGTGCCGCTGGCTCTGGCGCGAGTGCATGAGCTGGTGCCGGAACACCATCGTCAGCAGATCGCCTGGAGCCGTGCCACTGTGTCATTCGCCACCTTTCAGGCGCTGGCCGGATTTGCCTATTCAGCGCTGTTCAATGCCAGCGGCGGTCATCACGCGCTGTTGTTCGTCATTGCCGCTGGCGCAATCGTCGTGGCGCTGCTGCTGGAGCAAGCCATGAAATGGTTGCCCGCTCCTACTGAGTCGCGCTGCTGTGCAAATTGAAGGGAATCATTGCTTGCACAGCACGCTCCCATCTACAGAACTTATGCCAACAGGAATCGATATGTCCCTGCCCAACGAAATGACCCGAATCGAAATCAGCGAACCCGGTGGCCCCGACGTCTTGCAACCCAAACGCGTGGCGCTTCCAGCTGTCGCAGAAGGCGAGGTGCTGATCCGCGTACACGCCGCCGGAATCAACCGGCCGGACGCCTTGCAGCGTGCCGGCAAATACCCGATGAAACCCGGCATGAACCCGATTCCCGGGCTGGAGGTCGCCGGTGAAGTCGTGGCGCTCGGGGCGGGTGTCAATCAGTTCGCCGTGGGCGACAAAGTTTGCGCGCTGACCAACGGCGGTGGTTATGCCGAATACTGCGCCGTCCCCGCCGGCCAGACCCTGCCGATTCCACACGGTCTGGACTGGGTGCACGCCGCCGCAATCCCGGAAACCTTCTTTACCGTGTGGGCCAACCTGTTCGGCCTCGGCGGCGCCAGTCGTGGTCAGCGCGCACTGATTCACGGTGGCACCAGCGGCATCGGCACAACCGCACTGATGCTGTGCCGCGAATTCGGTATTGAAGCGTTTGCCACCGCCGGCAGCCCGGACAAATGCGCAGCGATTCGCGATCTCGGTGGCGAAGCGATCAATTATCGCGATGAGGATTTCGCGGCAGTCATCGCCGAGAAAACCGCAGGCCAAGGCGTCAATGTGATCCTCGACATAATGGGCGGCTCGTACCTCAACGATAACGTCAGCGCCCTGGCGATGGATGGCCGTCTGGTCATGCTCGGTTTCCTCGGCGGCGCGCGAGCCAATGACTTTGACTTGCTGGCAATGATGGCCAAACGTGCGGTGATCACCGGCTCCCTCTTGCGCGCCCGTACCGCTGCTGAAAAAGCTGCGATTGCCGATCAACTGCGCGAGCACGTATGGCCGGCGCTGGCTGCCGGGCGCTGCCTGCCGATGATCGACAAGGTCTACCCGCTCGCCGACGCCGCTCAGGCTCACGCGCACATGGAGGCTGGCGACCATATCGGCAAGATCGTTCTGCAGGTCGTGTGAGTCTTTGCAGCATTTGGTAATCGTTGCGCCGGGGCGGTGGTCGAAAAACTCACGCGCAGACCGAGGCATCTGGTAAAAAGCCTTTTTTATCTGCGCCTGGGTGAAACGTTTAATGTTCCTGTCCTTCATGACGCGTCTGCGACGCCGCCGTTTGGCGTTTGCCTGCATGGCCGCGCTGATAATCGGCGTGCCGACCAGTTGTGCCGTGCTCGAACACACCGAACGCAAACTGCTGTTTCGCATCGAACCGGGCACCGCCGGTTGGTATCGCGGCTTGCCCGGGAGCGTGCAGGAACTCGACCTGCAACCGAAGAGCTTCAAGGCCGGGGAAAACATTCATGCCTGGTGGTGGCCGGCGGAAAAAGCCAATGCGCCGGCCATTCTCTATCTGCATGGCGTGCGCTGGAACCTCACCGGGCAGTTGTTCCGTATCGAGCAACTGCGCGCTGCGGGCTATTCAGTGCTGGCCATCGACTACCGAGGATTCGGCAAGAGCCATGGTGATCTGCCGTCGGAAAGCAGCGTTTACGAAGATGCGCGGGTGGCGTGGGAACGCTTCAAACTGCTGCAACCGGACCCAGCCAAACGCCTGATCTACGGACATTCCCTCGGTGGCGCCGTGGCGATCGATCTGGCCGCTGAACTCGGCCAGGCCGCCGCTCGCGATCATTCCGCGCTTCCTGTGCGCGGGCTGGTGATCGAGTCCACTTTCACCACGCTGGCGGATGTTGCCGCGTCGGTGGCCAACACTTCGCTGCCGGTGCGCTGGCTGCTGTCGCAGAAATTCGACTCGATCGACAAGATCGCTGATATCCACATGCCGCTGCTGGTGGTCCACGGTTTAGCTGACGCTTTCGTGCCGCCGCGCTTCAGCGAGCAACTGTTCAACGCCGCGCAACAACCCAAGCGCCTGCTGTTGGTGCCGGGCGCGACGCACAACAACAGCATGGCGCTCGGCGGGCAGAATTACCGCAAGGCGCTCGACAGCCTGATGCAGAGCAAACCGCCCCCCCGGGTGGCCGGACCTGCCACCGTGCGCAACGGGCGGGACACTTAACGGTAGCCGCGAGCCTGCAAATCGAACAGCTGCGCGTAATGCCCAGCGGCGGCGATCAATTGATCGTGGCCGCCCTGCTCCAGAATCCGGCCTTGTTGCAGCACGATGATGTGGTCGGCATTGCGCACGCTGGAAAAACGATGGGAAATCAGCAACGTCATGCGACCTTCGCTGTGTTGGCTGAAATGCTCGAACACCGCCGCCTCGGCCGCCGGGTCAAGGGCGGACGTTGGCTCATCGAGGATCAGAATGTCGGCATCACGACGCATGTACGCGCGGGACAAGGCAATCTTCTGCCACTGCCCGCCAGACAATTCCTGGCCACCGGCAAACCAGCGTCCCAACTGCGTGGCATAACCCTTGTCGAGCCCTTCGATGAAGGGAGCCGCCATGCCTTGGGCTGCGGCCTCCTTCCAGCGCTGCGCGTCGTTGAACGCCAGGGTATCGCCAACGCCAATGTTTTCTCCGACGCTGAACTGGTAGCGGATGTAGTCCTGAAAAATCACCCCAATGCGTCGACGTAACGCGGTCTCCTGCCAATCCTGCAAATCGCTGCCGTCGAGCAGGATGCGCCCTTGATCAGGACGATAGAGCCGGGTCAGTAACTTGATCAGCGTGGTCTTGCCCGAGCCGTTCTCGCCGACCAGCGCCACGCTCTTGCCTGGCACCAGTTGCAGATCAATGTTTTCCAGCGCTGGCCGACTGGCACCCGGATAACGGAAACCGACGTTCTCGAAACGCAAGCCATCACCCGGGCAGACGCCGACCGTCAGGTGGCCGCTTTCGACCTGAACCGGTTCGGCCAGGTATTCATACAGACTGGTCAGGTAGAGGCCGTCTTCGTACAGGCCACTGATCGCACTCAGACTGCTGCTCACAGCGCTTTGGCCTTGCTTGAACAGCACCAGATACATGGTCATCTGACCAAGGCTGATCTGGCCATGTACGGCATCGATGACCACCCAGGCATAGGCCACATAAAAAGCCGCAGTACCGAGCAGGCCAAGGCCGAAACCCCAGCCATCGCGCCGCAAAGTCAAACGGCGGTCTTCGGCATACAGCCTGGCGAACGTGTCGCGGTAGCGTTGCAGTAACAGCGGCGCGAAGCCGAATAGCTTGACCTCTTTAATATAGGTTTCGTGGGACAGCAGGGTTTCGATGTAATTCTGCTGCCGACTCTCCGGCGCACGGCGAGTAAACAAACGAAAGGCGTCACCGGAAAAATGCGCTTCGGCAAAAAACACCGGTAACGCACCGACCACCAGCAACGCCAGCGCCCAAGGGGAAAAATGTACCAGCAGCACCCCGAAGCTAATCAGCATGATCAGGTTCTGAATCAAGCCCAACGACTTCATGACCAGCGCCAGTGGCCGGGTCGAAGCCTCGCGACGGACACGCACCAGTTTGTCGTAGAACTCGGAGTTTTCGAACTGCACCAGTGACAGGGTCTGCGCTTTCTGCAAAATCAGCGTATTGACCTTCTGCCCCAGCTGCACCCGCAACAGCGATTGCTGCACCGACAGTGCCCGTTGCGTGCCGGACAACAGCGCCAACACTCCGGCCTCCAATAACACATAACGCAACACGGGCCACAGCGGCGCACTGCCGTGCTGCGCGTGCAACTGCATCGCTGCCACCACCGCATCGACAATCCGCTGGCCCAACCATGCCGCCAGTGCCGGCAGCAAACCGGCAACCAACGTTGCCAGCACCAGCCCCAGAAACAAGCCACGCGATGTCCCCCAGACCAAGCGCAAGGCTCGCTGCGCCTGATCGAACAAGGACGTGAAGCGCGATAGATCAGGCATGGGGCATTGGACTCTGCAGGTGATGATTGTGCGTCATGGTACTCCAGCGCTACGACTGAATTTCAAACGACGACCGCGTTATCGTCGACGTGCTTTTCAGAACAAAAACATCTGGAAGACCCTGCCCTTTCCGGCGTCCAACGCTCTGCTATGGTTTAACCGCCCTACGCGGAACCCGGCGACACCCGCCCGCTCCGCGCCTGACTGCCGGGAGCAGAGACATGAGAATCAATCCCTACCTGATCTTCAACGGAGATTGCCGCGCGGCCTTCACCTTTTACGAGCAAGCCTTGCAAGGAAAGCTTGAGGCGATGATGACGTTCGGCGAAACGCCCGCCGCCGAACACGTGCCCGAAGAACACCACGACCTGATCATTCACACCTGTCTAAAGGTGGGTGAGCAGATGATCATGGCCTCGGACACCACACCCGATCGCCCGACTCAGGGCATGAGTGGCTGCTCGATTTCGCTGAACGTCGACAGCATCGCCGAAGCCGAGCGCGTGTTCAACGCACTGGCCAGCGACGGCCGCATCGACATGCCGCTGGAAGCGACGTTCTGGGCGGCGCGCTTCGGCATGCTGGTCGATCGTTTTGGCGTGTCGTGGATGGTCAACTGCGAAAGCGAAAAGTGACGCTGAAATTTCGTCAGCCATGAAAAAGCCCAACCGGTTCAGGTTGGGCTTTTTGCTTCAGCGCTGGGCCAATTCGTGGCGTACACATTGTTCGTAATAGGTCTGCTTGACAGCTGCAGGCTTGAGCTTCGACGTGCTGTTGTAGGTTTGCTCGGTGATTCCCATCGCGGTCATACGCATCCACGGTTGCTGGAATCGTCGCACTTGCAATTGTTTGCGCGCGCCATACAGCGAGACGCCTGACAGCTTCGATTGCTGAGCACCGGCAGCGATATCCGAACCCCAGGTGCAGGCAAAGCGATGGCTTTTGCTTAACTCTTTCGCCTGCACGCCTGTGGCGAAGACAGCCAGGGAAAGCGTTGCAACGGTGATAACAATCGTCCGCATAGAGCCCACCTAACCTTTTGAAAAAAGGCGATTTTGCCGGGGAAGCGAACGTCCGGGGGCCAGCAATTTGCCGCCTTTTCAGAGTTTTTTGCGGGCCAAAAAAAGGGCGACAGGATTTCCCGATAAAATCCCGTCGCCCCGTTCATGACCGATCAATTGACAATGACCTCAACGCGCAGTCGATCGGCACCCTCCTCGCGACAATCAATACGAACCGGCAAGAACAGCTCGATCACCGCGATATTGCTGTGCAAATGCTCGGTCATTCGCGGCGTGGTGAACGAGCCACCACCGGCCAGCGCCATTGGCAACAGCAACTGATCGGCGAGGTGCTCAGCGACCGCAGCGCCACTGCGCAACCAGTCGGCAGCCTGACTAATCGCAGCATCGGCAACCTTCTCTGCGCGCAATGACACTTGGCCAAACGCGCTGAACACCTCGGTGACGTGTTCGAAAGCGTACTCCAGCAGCAACACGTTGCCTGGCCCGCGAGCCGGATCGAGCGTCACAGAGTGCAGCGCCGTAGCCGGAAGCTTCAATCGCTTGGCCACTCGGCTCAGCTCACGTTGGGCGACCGTAGGTCCAAGCCCGGCGGTCAGAGCCCACGCGCTTGGTGAAATCGCTTCGCCACGGTCACACAGATCGAGTCGCGTCAGGTTCGCCGGTTGCACATTCACCTCAATCTCGCCCCCGCCGGCCGGGGCAAAACCATGGCGCAACAAGTCCAACTCAACGTTGGCCCCCATGCGGCGCAGCAGCGGCAGCCAACTGCGCGTGAGAAAATCGGCCGGCGGCGCGAGCGGGTTATGCGTGCCACCGGAAATCCGCAGCCGACTCGCCTGCGGTGCCCGTAACAGTGCTGGCAACAAAGTCTGTAACACCAGTGTGCAACTGCCGGCCGTGCCGATGGCGAATTGAAAGTCGCCAGCGCGAATCGCGCCGGGTTCGAAGCTCAAGGCTTGCGAACCCAAATGTGCACCGCCAACCGTTGCACCACACACCTCGGCCGCCGCCATCACCGCCGTTAAGTGTTGGCGCAGCAGTCCCGGACGGCTGCGCCTGGCACGAATCTGTTTAATGCGAAACGCCCTGCCTGTCACCATCGATAGGCTCAAGGCGCTGCGCAACACCTGGCCGCCACCGATGGCACCGTCCAGTTCTATCACTTCCTGTTTCATGGCATTCCTTGCGCATACAGCCCGACGGTATCCCGGAGGTACTGATCCAGCCGTCGCGAGTCTTCCTGAGTTCTGAGTAATGTGGGCACTTCGCGCTCGAGTTCGGCCGCGATGAACCCGTGCAACGCCGGTCGACGCGGCCCATAGGCGCTCTCATCGGCATTGCGTTTAAGGGCGAGCAATTCGTCGACTTCATCGAGCAACGCGCGGTCGTCGACGGTGGTCAGGAGGTCGGCAAACGTCATCGGTGGCCGGCCTCGTCCCTGATCGATCCAGCGCACGGCCAATAATGGTCGCAGCACGTAGAAGTACTTTTTGAAACGCACGGTTTCACCTTGCAGGTAACCGCGAAAGTTCTTCTTTGCCATCGACAGATAGTGATTGCGCGCTGCTGGCGGGCTGTAGAACGCTTCGGCGAGTTCGCGCAGCTGTGCCACCTGCGCGGTTTCACTGCGATAAACCAGCGGCGAGTCGAGCCACTCCAGCAAGGTCGGATTGGATTTGCGCAATAATCCGAGGGTCTTGCGCAGCTCCCAACCACTGACATCAAGTTCATCGTCCAGCGGACGTTCGATCACATCGCGCGGCGCATCGACCTGAACGAACCACTCGGGCTTCTCCACGTAGACAAACCGCACGTCGTAATCGCTGTCGGTCGAGGCAAAACCCCAGGCCCGACTGCCGGACTCACAGGCGTACAACACCGTGACATTGCGCTCGCGTTCTATCCGCGCAAGCTCTGCTAGAACCCGCGCGCGCATCGTGGCGCACAGCGGGTGACGCTCTTCCAGTTCCATGACTTGCTTTCCTTTTATCCTTTGACGCACACCACCTGACGCAAGGTGTGCAGCACTTCCACCAGCTCACGCTGGGCGTGCATGACTTTGTCGATGTCCTTGTAGGCCATCGGAATCTCGTCGATCACCGCCTCGTCCTTGCGGCACTCCACATGGGCCGTGGCGCGAATCTGATCCTCGACAGTAAACATATTCTTGGCCTTGGTCCGACTCATGGTGCGGCCGGCGCCGTGGCTGCAGGAACTGAAGGATTCTTCGTTACCCAGGCCGCGGACAATGAAACTCTTGGCGCCCATCGAGCCTGGAATAATCCCCAGCTCGCCCTTCTTCGCCGACACCGCACCTTTGCGCGTGACCAGTACCTCTTCACCGAAATGCAGCTCTTTCTGCACGTAGTTGTGGTGGCAGTTGACCGCTTCCAGCGCCACTTCGAACGGCTTGCGGATAATCTGCCGTGTCGCTTGAATCACCGCGCGCATCATCAGCTCGCGGTTCTGTTTGGCGAAGTCCTGCGCCCAACCCACCGCTTCCACGTAATCATCAAAGTGCTGACTGCCCTCTTCGAAGTAGGCCAGATCACGATCCGGCAGGTTGGCGATGTGCTGACGCATATCCGCCTGAGCCATCTGGATGAACAGGTTGCCGATGGCATTGCCGACGCCACGCGAGCCGCTGTGCAACATGAACCAGACCCGGTTGGCTTCATCCAGGCACACTTCGATGAAGTGGTTGCCGCTGCCGAGCGTACCGAGGTGCCCGCGGTTGTTGGTGTTGGCCAGTTTCGGGTACTTGTCAGTGATCAATTTGAACCGTGGCTGCAGCCCCGCCCAGGCCTGATCTGCTTGCTGCGGGATCTCATCCCAGGCGCCCTTGTCGCGTCGCGAACGGGTCGAACTGCGGCCATGCGGCACCGCTTGCTCGATAGCGCTGCGCAGACCGAGCAGGTTGTCCGGCAAATCAGCGGCGGTCAGCGAGGTACGCGCGGCAATCATGCCGCAGCCGATGTCGACGCCGACCGCTGCCGGAATGATCGCGCCGACTGTCGGGATCACGCTGCCGATGGTCGAGCCCTTGCCCAAGTGCACATCCGGCATGACCGCCAGATGTTTGAAGATGAACGGCATTTTTGCGGTGTTCATCAACTGCTCGCGGGCCTCGTTTTCCACCGGAACGCCTTCGGTCCAGAGTTTGATCGGTTTGCCGTTGGCGACTTCGAGCAATTGGTAAGTGTGATCTTTCATGTCTTTATTCGACTGCGTATTAAAGAAATTTGAGTTGGCCATCATGGCGTCTCGCTGGGTTTTGCTGTTCGTTGCGATAGACATAGCAGCGGCCGTGCCAGGTTTTCAATTTCCCTGAAAAAACTTCATAACTCTCTGTTTTAAATGACCTTTATTATCTATCGACTTTTTGAGTGTTTGAATTGACGACAAACCCTGCGTAGAAAAATTATCATTAGATATCGTTTTTTATCTTTTGAGATAAGCATGCAAAATAGACGTACCGTCGCCATCGGTTTTATCGGAGCCACCCTTGATCGCGTCGGTAAAGGCGCCAATCGCTGGAGCCATTGGCGGCCGAGCGTGGGCCTCTGCCAGCAGCCGGATGTGCTAATCAATCGGCTTGAGCTGATTCACGGCATCGACGCCCGCGACGTCAGTCTCGCCGAGCGGGTGCGCGCCGACATCCAGCAGGTTTCACCGGGAACCGAAGTGCGCCTGCACCCGATGTCGTTGCGCAATCCGTGGGATTTTGAAGAGGTCTACGGCGCGCTGCACGATTTCACCACTGCCTACGCGTTCGACACCGAACACGAGGACTACCTCGTCCACATCACCACCGGCACCCACGTCGCGCAGATCTGCTGGTTCCTGTTGACCGAGGCGCGCTACCTGCCCGCTCGCCTGATCCAGACCTCCCCCGCCAAGCGCAAGAGCGAAGACGAGCACGCCTGCGGCACCCATGCCCTGATCGACCTCGACTTGTCGCGATACGATCGCATCGCCTCACGCTTTGCCAATAAACGCCTGGAAGGACTGGCATTTCTGAAGTCCGGCATCGCCACACGCAATGCCGCGTTCAACCGTTCCATCGAGCAGATCGAACGCGTTGCGGTGCGCTCGAAAGCCCCCATGTTGCTGATCGGCCCGACCGGTGCCGGCAAATCCTTTCTGGCTCGACGCATCTACGAACTCAAACGCAACCGCCATCAGATGCAGGGGCGCTTTGTTGAAGTCAACTGCGCCACCCTGCGTGGCGACGGCGCGATGTCAACCTTGTTCGGCCACAGCAAAGGCGCCTTCACCGGCGCACAGAACGCCCGCGACGGCCTGCTGCGCGCGGCGGATGGCGGCATGCTGTTCCTCGATGAAATCGGCGAACTGGGCGTCGACGAGCAGGCGATGCTACTCAAAGCGATTGAAGAGAAACGCTTCTTTCCACTGGGTTCTGACAAGGAGGTGGAGAGCGACTTCCTGATCATCGCCGGCACCCATCGCGACCTGCGCAGCCGGGTCGCTGAAGGCCTGTTTCGCGAAGACTTGTACGCACGCATCAACCTCTGGACGTTCGACCTTCCCGGCCTCGCCGGCCGCCGCGAGGATATCGAGCCGAATATTGATTTCGAGTTGCAGCGCCATGCCCGTGAGCACGGGCAATTGGTGCGCTTCAACCTTGAAGCACGCCGCCGCTATCTGGCCTTCGCCAGCTCTAGCGAAGCGGCGTGGCTGGGCAATTTCCGCGAACTGTCTGCGTCGATCACGCGCATGGCGACATTGGCGGATAGCGGGAGAATTGATGAGGCGCAGGTACAGGAAGAGATTGAGCGGTTGCGTTATGCCTGGGGCCTGACCCAAGTGGGAAGCAAGTCAGAAGATTTGCCAGGGAATGAAGAGAGCATGGATCTGTTTGACCGCTTGCAGTTGCGGGCAGTGCTTGAGGTCTGCCGGCAAGCAGACAGCCTGTCAGATGCCGGTCGCCGCTTGTTCGGCATCTCACGCCTGGCCAAGGCGCAGCCTAATGATGCGGACCGCTTGCGCAAGTACCTGGGCCGGTTCGGGATTGAATGGAGCCAGTTGTCGCCGTAGATCTCTGAGACGTATAACGCCTGGCCACCTTACTTGACCGGATGCCGCTGGTCTGATGTACCGCACCTTCGCCCTGTTAGCTCTTCCAATGCAGTACATCCCCGACCTGGAAGACAACCTCATGAACAAGCGAATGATTGCTATCGGATTGGCAAGCCTGCTTTCACTGTGCCCACTGTTTTCCCTTGCGGCTGAAAAAACAGGCGGCTCCTCAGTTCCAGCCACTGCGATTCCCGGCGTAAACCAAGGTGGAACCGAGTCAAAAGAAGACAAAGCTGACAAGAAAGGTGAGGAAGCATCCGGATCAAATTCCGGTGCCGAGGCACACGAAACACAGAAGGATGCCAACACCTCGAGCGGTTCCTCAGATATCAAAAAACCCAGCCAGTGAACCGCTGCTCTTGGCCGATGAACAGATGGTAGCGCCGAGCCATGAATGCTAACGTTCCCGGCCAACATTCAGGGATGGCGTGCCATGTTCAATCGGTTTCTGGCGACAACGGCAATACTGCTCACTTTCAGCTTTGCAGCACACAGCGCACCCTTGCCCAGCGAATATCTGGAAGAGTGCCAGCGAGTCGAAAATTCGGCCAAAGCCATCATGAAAGCCAGGCAAGGAGGCGTGCCCCTCTCTTCCGTTCTGGAACTGGCCGACAACGCAGGAAAGGAGAGCGAGTATGTGGGTAGTTTGTACAAAGCCTTGATCGGGCAGGCCTACGACATGCCTAGGGAGTCGGACGCGAGGAAGCAGGAGCAGGTAGTGGGTGACTTTCAGAAAACTTTTTATTCGCTTTGCATCGATTCGGCTCAGAAAACGGCAAGTGGAAGAAGCTGACGGGGAATGCTCTTCTATAGAGAGCAAAAGTCCCCACGCATGAAAAAGCCCAATCTTTTCAGATTGGGCTAAGTCATTGAATTATATGGTCGGGACGGAGTGATTCGAACACTCGACCCCTAGCACCCCATCTCCTTTTTCATACTTCTTGAAAGCTTCCAAAATTTTACTCTGGATTTTTCTAAGCTAGTATTTACTTGAGCTCCAGCGGTGTTCTGCTCTACGAGAGTCCAGTAACGTCCATCAAGAGCCGACGTTTTTGTGGGGGTAAAAGTAGGGGGAGTCCATTCCATGGCCAAAATCACCATCAAAGAACTCGAGTCGCTGACCGTCAATGATGCCGGCCGGATCCTCCGCGAGGATGGTAATCTCGCCGGTCGAATCTCAGTCCGCAAGGACGGCGTGTCAGTCAGCTTTTTCTATCGTTATCGCTGGGGCGAGCAGAACAAAGAGTACGCCTGCGGAACCTGGCCGCGCAAATCCCTGACGGACATCCGCAAGGCACGCAACCAAGCCCGGGCGCTCATCGATGAGCAAATCAATCCTAACGAGCAAAAGAAGACCGCCAAGACACAGGCATACGCCGCGGCTGATATAGAGGCCGAACAGGTAAAGACGTCGAAGGCGCAAACACTGACCGTCCAGGATCTGGCCAAGGCCTGGCTGTTGGATGGCGTCGCGCGTAAAGACGGCAATGCCGAGTTGCAACGACGCTTTAACAAGGACCTTTTGCCAGCACTCGGCAAGACCGTAGTGAGCAGCGTCTCCGAACACGATGTTCGGGCGCTGATCCGCACCGTGGTCAACCGCGGCGCTCACCGTCAAGCCATCAGCTTCTTCGCCGACCTCACCCAAATGTTTGGCTGGGCTAGAAAGCGCCAGCCCTGGCGGGCCTTGTTGGTCGAGGGTGATCCAACTGAGCTGGTCGACATATCCCCCCTGATCCCTGCCGACTACGAGGCAGAAAGAAGCCGGATCCTTTCCCCGGCTGAGCTGTTGGAACTGCATAACCGCTTCCAACAAATGACGGCCGATTACAACGCCCTCCCCGCCGGCCAAAAATATGAGGGCATTCGGCCGCTGAAGAAGGAGACCCAACTTGCACTCTGGATCAGCCTGGGCACCTCGTGCCGGATTGGCGAGTTGCTGCAGGCCGAATGGAAAAATGTCGACTTGGAACAGCAGACCTGGTTTCTCCCCAGCGAAAACGTCAAAGGCACCCGCGGCAAGAAACAGGACCACCATGTCTTCCTGTCACCCTTTGCCCTGCATTTCTTTCAGGAACTCAAGACCCTCACGGGAGACTCTCAGTGGTGCTTCCCCAACAAGCAAGATGATCAGCATGTTGACGTGAAGGTGGTGAGCAAACAGGTCGGTGACCGCCAAGCCCGGTTCAAAAACCGTAAGGCCCTCTCGCGACGGCGACACGACGACACCCTCGTCCTTGCCAACGGCCAGAACGGTGACTGGACGCCGCATGACCTACGCCGCACGGGCGCAACCATGATGCAGGCCTTGGGGGTCAGCCTGGACGTCATCGACCGCTGCCAAAATCATGTGTTGGCCGGCTCCCGGGTGAGACGCCATTACCTGCATCACGATTATGCCGAAGAAAAGAGACGTGCATGGAACCTGTTGGGCGATCGACTCAGTGCCGCGTTGTCCTCAACCTACGAGCACACGACGACCGAGTCAATGATGTCTTTTCCAGACTACACCGCCACTGAATCCTTGCCGCCTTCATAAGTAGGATTCTTTAGCGCTGGATTCCTCATAGTTTCGTAGATATCGCTGAGTACTTGCTTCGGGTCAATTCTATCCCGTCGTATTCGGTAGAAGTGGTCGATTTCAGTCAGTCGTATTAATTTAGTCTAGAAGAGCTATGAAGCCAGCAGGTGGGGCTTATTGCTATGAATACTGAATAGATTTGACCACTACAAGAAGAGGACTGCAGAAAATATTCAGATGTAGAATTATTGATGGGTAGCCGGAACCTTTCATGGTGAAACCTAATAGGCTCTAACTCTGCCCCCTCACCACAAAATACCAAAGCCAGATTTCTAATTATAAAATCTTGCGCAACAAAAACCAACATCCTAAAACCATAAGACTATTACACAGAAACACAACTAGACACCAATAGTAACGCAACGAATGCGGTACCTCTACTCGCTTACCCCACGACTCACACCAATTCAGGCAAACCTAAATCCTTAAGTAGCATGTTATGCTTATCCCGCATTTTTTGAATCTCGCTCTCTAACGATACCATCTCATTGTTCAACGCCTCAAAATCAATATCCTTCTCAGTATTGGCCGTATCAATATATCGAGCAATAGCAAGACTATATTCATTGCTCTTAATCTCATCCATCGTTACCAGTCTAGAGTAACGGCGCTCCTCCTTACGAAATTGATAGGTACTGGTAATTTTTGTAATATGCTCGGCTGTTATATTATTTTGCCGCTTACCCTTAACGAAGTGCTCAGCCGCATTGATAAATAGTACATCACCAGGACTCCTCCTCTTCTTAAGCACGACAATACAAACCGGGATACCGGTAGAATAAAGCAAATTAGATGGAAGACCAATAATCGCATCAATATGACCTTCACTTAACAACTTTGTACGTATACGTTGCTCAACCCCACCACGAAACAGTACACCGTGCGACAGAACGATAGCCATAATTCCATCATCCTTCAGGAAGTGAAGCCCATGAAGAAGGAAGGCAAAATCAGCAGTAGACTTAGGCGCTAGACCGTAGTTCATGAAGCGTACGTCATCAGCTAAGGTTTCACTTGGCGCCCAACTCCTACTTAAAGGTGGGTTTGATACTATTGCGTCGAAAGTTGGTCTCTCACCCCCCCCAGAATCATGGAGAGTTGACCAATCATTAATCAACGTGTCTCCATGATGAATTTCAAATTCGGTATACTTAACCCCATGCAGTAGCATATTCATACGTGCAAGGTTATAGGTAGTTAAGTTATATTCCTGCCCGTACATCTTACCAATCTCAGACGACCGCATGCGTTTACGCACATTGAGAAGCAAGGAGCCTGAGCCACACGCAAAGTCCATCACGCTGAGCAGTCTATTCTTAGGCCCAACCTTTGGACTATGAATATCGAGCGTGACTATAGAAGCAAGGACGTCAGAAATTTGTTGGGGAGTGTAAAACTCCCCCCCTCTTTTGCCAGAACCAGCGGCAAACTGGCCGATCAAATACTCACTGACATCGCCAAGATCATTAGTTTCCGTGGAGAACTCTGCCAATCCATCAGCTATTTTATGTATGATCGTGCAGAGCTTCGCATTTCGGTCGGAATAGGTCCGACCGAGTTTATCAGAGCTCAAGTCCACCGCAGCGAACAACCCTCTGAGTTTGCCCTCGAAAGATTCCGCTTCGATGCTTTCCAAGCTGGACTGAAGAACCTCGAGCAGTTCATTACTATGGCTGCGAGCCAAACCAACAATATTACCCCACAAGTGCCGTGGAATAATCACATAATTTAGCTCATAACGCATACATCTCTCAAAATCCTGCACTTGATCAGGATTTTTTGAATACCAAGTTATCAAAGGTATATGGCGGTCGTCATTATGAAATTTCGGATAATTGCGACCAAGCTTACCCTTCGCAGCAGACTCATAATTATCCGAAAGATATCGCAGAATTAGGAACGACAACATATAGTCGCGAAAATCATCAGCATTCATTATTCCACGCAGCTCGTCGGCGATACTCCAGAGAGTCTTGCCCAGCATTACTCGGCTTTGCTCAATCATTATTTATAAACTCTTGCGGGGAGGGCTAATAGGCAAGCCACGCTAGCTAATTTCACATAAGCCTGACAGTCACCTATAACTGAATACTTATTACTCGCTCGGCGACGCACCGCATACTCGTTACCGAAGGTGCAATAGTTAGCTAGACAGCTCATCGGGCCAAACCCGCTCTAGAAACTTTGGGGAACAGTGCCGGATTGAACGGATGCTGATCAATGTAAGCATTCAAAATTTCGCGGAACATTTTTTTCTCTGATCGACTCAAAGACTGCGGCTCAAACACAGAATACTTTGAATGGCTACGAACGTTTAAAAACCTCACAAACAGGTCTTTATTGGCGTGCCCGTCAAAACAAGTAGAAATATGTTGCCGCCCGAAGAAAATAGCTGTCTTCTCTAAAATACTCCGAAGAGAATTGAAGTGATACTGCGAAATATCTCCGGTTTTAGCTGCCAACTGCAACTCATTCAATGCAGCAACATGATGTAAAAATGGAGACTCACTAGTATCACGGAGTGTATAAGTCTGCGACCTACTAGGCCGATTAAGAACGTAGGATTTCTTTTTGATCTCTTCGACACGACCACCGATTGATCTTTTACCCTTGAGCTCATTAAACATCACATTGAAAAACAATCCATGATGAGTCGATATCACAACCTTTATATTATTACTTACCAGCTTTAACAGTGCTGCCAAGCCAGAAGCGACAGCTATCGTATTATGTTCATCTAAAGAAGAAATCGGATCATCAATATATACAAACCTCACCCAACTGTAAGGCGCTCCAGGCTCTGCCTCGGCAGCCAGCTCAAGAATGGCAAGGAAGAAACACCAAATAAAAATATTCTCCTCTCCACGGGAAATTTTTATATCCTCTAACACCTCGCTTCTACCAGCAATAACCTCCTCTCGAAAAAAACGAATTTCTGACTCATCATAATCAATAGTGAAGTTGAAATCGGCGTGACGATGCAGGTGAGGTCGAATACGATCTTCAATACCCATACCGTCAAGACCATAAAAAAACTGAGAATGAGACTTAAACTTTATCCTTCTTTCTCTGTCGCCTGCAAAATCATTATCCCAATCAAAAAGATCTTCAGTGAAGGCATTAAAGTATAGAGTATCGCGCTTCTCTTCAGTTTTTCCGACCTCTTTAAATTCCATCGATAGCCGTGTCTTGCCAACGCCGTTATGAGCAAAAAGAAGAATAAAGTCATTCCCTTTAATCGCTTTATACGCATTTCTCGTTTTAGACTTCTTCGTTGCTCTAACTCCAACCAGATCCCTACGCAATCTCTTAGCTATTGAGGTAAGAGATCTAAAATTCATTGAATCCGACTGCCTGCTCATGCGTCGACCTCATCAAGCCTTGGAAATAGTTTCTGCATTAGCGCCTCCTTGTGCATATTTAATTTTTCCAGCTTTTTAGTATGCATAGCTATCAGATTGTCGAGCGACGAAATACATTGACTGATGTAAGTTTGTTCGGGCAATGTTGGAAGATATATACGCTGCGAGTACAAACTTTTCAAAGAAATCAACGAATAGCCTTTACCAGCAATATCTTTTACATAAAAATCCCTAATGACTTTCTGACAGTATTGAAAGACAAAATCCATACAAACTAAATCACTAACAATTTCAAGGCGGCCAACCCTCTGGTTTAGGATCGATATAGCCTGATCTCTTTCCACTCTCGCCAGCCTCAGCTCGCCGTTGATCAATGGATTGCTTAGAGCAAGAACGACATCGCCACCTCGCACTATCAACTCAGGATATTCACGCTCGTAGTTAACCGGCAAATAAACTGCACTTTCACTCCACTGAACCTTGCGTGCGGCTAAACTCTTAGACTGCAGCAGACGTACCCCTGCGCTAGAATGCTCCGAACTCTTAAACTCTCTCCCAACAGTTATTCTTAGGATATCTCCAAACAAATAGTCTTTCCAACCGCCATCATCTCGAAACCTCGGAAAGCGCAAAGGTGGTCGACCCTCGCCTTCAGACGGAAACAATTGCAACATCAATCCTTTTCTTTCAGTCCGGAGCACGCTTATTTTTCGAACTTGGGCGCTAAGAAGCTTATCTAAATCTGTAAAAAAACCGGCAATTACTTTCTGTTCGGCTACGCAAGGCCGCCATAAACGTGCAGATAGAAGTCGTCTAATAGAGAGATTAAATCTTCCTCCACGTAAATCTTTATCAATGAGACTACTCAATTGAACTCTAAACAACTGCGATTCAAAATAATACTCCCAAAAGGCAGGCACCTCGTTAGAGTTAAAACGAAAACACTTATAAACAGGGGAAACCATTCCATCTGAAAACTTAGATAAGCGTTTGAT
This sequence comes from Pseudomonas sp. Mb7, assembly GCF_054790525.1. Classification (NCBI taxonomy): domain Bacteria; kingdom Pseudomonadati; phylum Pseudomonadota; class Gammaproteobacteria; order Pseudomonadales; family Pseudomonadaceae; genus Pseudomonas; species Pseudomonas sp. Mb7. The sequence goes on along the minus strand of NZ_CP186501.1, from coordinate 1,600,420 downwards.
AGATCCGCATATAGTTCCCGTCGACGCACCTTCATTGAAGACAAAATCATCACGCTCGACTTTGAAGTATCGTTTTAGGGTTTCGCCTGATGCTTTATTCCCAAATGACTCATCCTGCTGTACTAATCCGTGTTCTGTAGAAAAACTTATAACGGGGTACGTTTCGCCCTTTACGACCCTATCTAATACGGGGATGGCGATCTCATTCAATAGAACATTCGCCCACTCCTCGGCCTCTCTAAACGCTGGAAATCTCAGGAGGGGAACCAACGTGTCTGCGTTGCTCTCATTCAGCTTTTTACTTTTCGATTTGTGGTTCATAAGCGCTGAGTCCTGAGATCCCGCAGCGTCGGACGAGGTTGGAGCATAGAAGAGCACTTCCACAGGTATGGATTCTGGTCTGGTACGAATTTTCCAGCCACGTTCACCCACCTCATAAATTCTCAAAATCGTTCATCGTCGATGATTTTGCGTTGCAGAATGCGATCTTTCAAATTTTGCACAACAGCCAAGGCCTGGCGACGGTCGCTCGTGTCGTCAATTAGAACGAAAACATCTTAGGCGTTGCAAACCTGTCATCCCCGATTCCGATTGTCTCGTATGCATTTTAGTTGATAGCGTAACCGCACTCATTTGACCGACCTTTATCTACATAGCCTGAAGCATAAGGCACTGGAAGCTGAATACAAATCTAAAAATTCTGCTGTATTTCAGTAAAGATACTCTCACGGCAAAAAAGTACTTCTCCCAGATCCAGTTTTCCTGCTGTCATACAATTCACTGTGCGAGAGAATTTTGCTTCGTCTCTACGCATGGATGCCACTGATGCTCTTCCCCTCCTCTCTCGGGTTATCGGCTCTTCTGACATTGTCCGCGGCCGCTTCTGCTTTTGCCAATGCTGACAGCGATGAGCAACAACAACTTAGCTTGATCCTTCCTCAACTGAGCCGCCTTGCAGCATCGCGCGACGCGTCTGTGATCGATCCAAGTGCCCACTATAGCTTCGATTACCCGCGGCGCCTGTCGGCTGACATCGATCTGAAGCGCCAGGGCATCAATGGGTACCTCACGCCCTCTCGCGCTCAGCCTCGTGACCCGCCTGAGTTGACCGGTCACAACGCCCAGTCAAGCGCATCACATCCATGAGCATGAGCCAACAGCAGCTCGCTGCCTTTCAAGCCATGGGCGGGTTTACACCGCAACAAAGCACCACGTTATTCATCGGTTTGGTTCTGGCCAGTGCCTTAGTCTTCGCCGCCTGGGCGCTCGGTAGCGGCTATCGCGGCTGGGCGACCGATTTCACAGGCTAAGTTCGTGGGCCTAACGGTGAAGGTAAGGCTACAACGCTCAACTCTCCATCGCTTACATCTCGTTGATCAACACGGTCAACAACATCGCTGAGCGAGATCAGATGCTCGGCCGGCCGATGAGGTCAATAAAATCGCGCGGTTCCGCGAACTCAACGATGCTCAAAAAGCGCTGATGCTCTCAGCTCGTAAGGAATCGGGCAAATTCACGGAGGGGGGTCATCCTTTCGAAGTCCAACGAGGTGCTTTTTCGGGCGGTACCGCCGTGCCTTTACCTGGCGATGGCGATGACTGAGCCCGAGGAAAAGGCAGAGCGCTTCAGGCTTATGCATAAGCACGAGGTAAGTGGCTGGACGCTGCGATAGCTGTCGCGCAGAGGCTTGGTCACAAAAGGGGGACTCCACCTTCATTAGTTATAACCATGGGCTAGAGCTGCGTGATGAGTTTCCCATGCTCACTGAGCACCACCTGCCGCACGCCAGGCAGCCTCTAGCTGTGCAATTGCTGCCGCCTTCACTTTTTGAAAGCGCTCATGGCACTCATGAACCGCTCCCCTCACCGCTTCAAAACGTGAAACTGCGGCCGTCAGACTTTTGCATGGCCCCATATCAGGAATGATGTCACCTGGATGCACTGAGGACGCGTCACCTAGGCAGATTCCCCTAAAAGCAGTCATCCGAGCGCTGAGTGAGGCCGCCTCTCGAACCATGTCTTCAATGGCGCCATCGATCGACTCGCTTGTATTTCGAATACTGGGCTCAGAGCCTTCGATCTGAACAAGCAAACCTTCTGCTTGAAGTCGCTGCTGGTCATTCCCAGTTGCAAGCCTCTGTGCCTGCTGAAGCTTGGCGCCGATTTCTTTGCTTGCCTGAATAAAGTAAGTCACGAAACGAGGCGTGTCGTTGATCTGCTTGTTTGCTCTCTTCACATAGGCATCTAACGAGGCTTCGAGGGCAGACGCAGACCGATTCAAAGCGTCTACTCGTGCGCCTTTCAACTTCTCGGCTTTGATCACCTGACCAGTTTGCGCAAGCCTCTGCGATTCAGCATTAAAGTTCTCGACACTGTCTCGGGTGAAATGAACCTTGGATACCAGGCCCGCATCGCCTGATAGATTGAGATCCAGGCCTTTATCTGACAGTACACCGCTATAGTTCTGCTCAGGCGAGTTCATAGGTGTAGAGATCGCTAACGTCAGTCTTTCTCCATCAACGACTCCTCTCACGTTGGCCATCAACGTACTGACCTCGCCAGTGGACGAGAGCTCAATGGACCGAAGGCTACCGACGATTTCACTACCTTGAGACTGGGTGAGCTCCAAGAGTTCCACTCCTGATGAGCGAGTGGCAACGTAAGTGCCAGAAAAGCGGGGGTCAAAACATGCCGTCAGCATTAGCGCCGCGGATACGACTGCGAGCACGCGTGAAAGACTTCCCATCCTACACCCCCGATCCTGAGGATCGGAGTATAGGATGGCATCAGATCATCGTCCTGGAATGGCTCTCAGATCAGCCAGACGCTGCACTTCAGCGGCCGCCAGTTCTTTTATAAGCTGACAATGCTCAGCAACGCTAACCAGCCATTTGCAACGGATTTGATCTACCCCTCCCATAGCAACCATAACCGGTAGTGAACGGCCAAGAGCGGCTAGGTGGTATTTACTAATTCAGAGCAAAATCTGGCAGACAGCTCGTAGGTATAGGAATTAGGATGTAGGCCAATGGCCATCCTAGGTCATCCTCGCCAGCTCCTTGCCTAACTGTCGTAAGGTGATTCGAGATGACAGCTGTGAAGCCGAAATACGCGATCCGCATGCGAGAGGGAGTTTCATGCGCCTGGCAAACCTGAGCATTCGCAACTTCCGCAATTTTTTATCAGTCGATATCCCGCTTGCTGGCAACATTGTGTTGCTCGGCGAGAATCGTGTTGGCAAAAGCAACCTGCTACTTGCCATTCGCCTTGTGCTTGATCCCGCCCTTCCTGATTCGCTGCGGCAGTTGAGACTGTCTGATTTTTCGGACGGTAGCGATTTGGCAGCAAACCCTCAGATCGAAGTGCATCTAGATTTTGCTGATTTCGATAGCGACCCCATGCTCGTTGCTTTGCTCACTGACTTCCGCACTTCAGGCAATCCAACGGTTGCACGGCTGAGCTATGTCTACCGCAAAAAAGCCGATGTTACTGGCGGACTACAATCCAGCGAGGATTGTGAGTTCATTGTCTTCGGCGGGGGTGATGAGTCCCGCAGCATTCCCAGCCGAGTACGCCGTCGTATTGCAATTGACATGCTGGATGCCTTGCGCGACGCCGAAGGACAGCTCGCTTCCTGGCGACACTCCCCACTCCGGCCTTTGCTTGAGGACTCATTTGCTTCAGTCAGCCGGGCCGAGCTGGATAGCGTTGCAAATGATTTAGAGGCGGCTACAGCAAAGATGGAGAGCATCCCATCCGTAAAAGCTCTGGAGAGTTCTTTACGGAGTGGCATTCTCAATTTGGCTGGTAACGCGCATGATCTCAACGCAAGGCTACGTTTCGCGCCCGCCGACCCGCTCCGGCTCATTCGCTCTATCGCCATGTTCATCGACGACGGTAAGCGCGGTATCGCGGAGGCCAGCCTTGGTTCAGCGAACGTTGCGCTGATAGCTCTGAAGCTGGCTGAGTTTGCTTGGCGTCGCACGAAGAATGAACGGAACTATTCGCTGCTTTGCATTGAGGAACCTGAGGCCCACCTCCATCCCCAGTTGCAGAGGGCGGTCTTTGAGAAGCTCTTCAATAACCCTGACGCCGCGCAGGCTTTGATCGTGACCAGCCACTCTCCGACTCTGGCCGCAATCGCGCCGTTGCGTTCAATCGTAACCCTGCGGCGAACGCCAGATGGTTTGTCTAAGGCTTACTCTCTTGCTGCGCTGCCGGTGACAGCTGACGAACTCGACGATATCGAGCGGTATCTCACTGCTACACGGTCTGAGTTGCTCTTCGCAAGAAGTGTGATTTTCGTCGAAGGCGACGCGGAAGAAGCATTGCTCCCCGGCTTCGCCGATGCGCTGGGGTACAACCTGGACCAACTTGGCATCACCGTTTGCAACGTGGCGGGCGTGAATTTCGCTCCCTACGTGAAGCTGGCAGGTAGTCTCGGTATGCCTTTCGCGGTCATCACTGATTGGGATCCGCTAGACGGCACAAAACCTCCGCTCGGCAAAGCGAGGACGGTAGGTATTTGGGACGCCTACTGCGCGGTTGCCGTTGGTGCGCGCCAATTGACACCCGAGAACCGCACTTGGTGTGAAACAGCTGACTTCGATAGCTTCAGTAAGGCTTGGGCGTCGTTCGGCATCTTTCTGAACGATCAGACCTTCGAAGTAGCGGTGGCAAATACACCTGGCCTCCAAGGGGCGCTGCTGGACATTCTTGACGAGCAGGGATTCGGATCTGTCCGCTCGTCGCGTATTAAGGCTTGGCGTACGGGCACTCCCGTCGATCCTACTCAACTGCTTGCAATGATTTCTGACATCGGCAAAGGCCGGTTGAGTGCAAAGCTCGCGAGCAAACTGACAGGGCTCACTCCGCCCGACTATATCACTTCGGCTATTAAGTTCTTGGCGTCCCATGTCTAGTAGGTTCGCGTTGGAACAAGCGCTGGCAGAGCTCAAGCCCAATAGCGAACAATATGATGCAGCCATTGAATGCGGTCATTGCGTTGTCCTGGCTGGCCCAGGAAGCGGGAAAACGAAGACGCTGACTACCGCAATGGCACGTGCCCTGATGGACGATGTTGTCGATCCGCGTGGAGTTGCCTGCATTACGTATAACAATGAGTGCGCTACGGAGCTCGAGGAGCGTTTAGCTAGATTTGGCGTTGCTAACAGCGACCGCAGCTTCATCGGCACTGTCCACAGCTTCGCGCTCACTCAAGTTCTTACTCCCTATGCTCGCTGCATTCCTCATCTCCTCCCTGACGGCTTCCGAGTTGCTACGAATACCGAGTGCCGTGCTGCAGTCGAAACCGCATACAAGTCGGTGTTCGGCGAAATGGGCAATGCACAGGACCGTTGGCGCCTTGCCGAGGAGAAGCGACGTCGAGACGTTGATCGTACTCTGCCAGCTTGGCAGGGACAGAATCCAGAGCTTGCATCTTTTATCGAGGCTTACGAGGCGGAACTGCGTTGCGAGGCGCTGATCGACTTTGATGATATGCCACTCCTCGCCTTCCGAATGATCAAGGACCACAATTGGATTCGTAACGCTCTAAGCGCTCGGTTCCCCATCCTTTTTGTCGATGAATATCAGGATCTGGGGCATGCACTTCATGAACTGGTGCTCCTGCTCTGTTTTGAGAGCGGAATCCGACTCTTTGCAGTTGGCGATGCTGATCAGTCGATCTATGGCTTTAACGGCGCCAACCCAGGCTTGCTGCAAAGTCTCATCGCGCGCGACGAAATTAAAACGATCCGTCTGCGCTTCAACTATCGATCTGGTGCGAAAATCATCAGAGCCTCCTTAGGGGCACTTGGCGAAGAGCGCGACTACCGTGGTGTGGAGCGTGCCCCCGATGGAGAACTTGGATTCTGGGCGGTAGACGGCGACCATGATGAGCAGGCTCTACACATCGCTCAGGCAGTCCTGCCCTCACTGCTTGACCGAGAGTTCCAGCCCGATCAAATTGCAATTCTGTATCGCGCTGCATGGCTCGGAGATAAGGTTGCCAATGCACTTAAGGATACAGATATCGCCATTCTGCGTACTGATGGTAACGCGCTGGTGAGGCGCAATTCCCGTCTTGCCCGATTCGTCGAAGCTTGTAGCCGGTGGGTCACTGGAGGTTGGCGTGACGCTTCGCCGACCTATCACCGGTTACTCGGCCAAGCTCTCGCGATTGTGTATGGTGGGCGAGTTAGCGCGGATGAAGAACTGGCTATAACCCACCATTTGATCAGCTTCTTGCGTAGCGGAATCGATCGAGAGGAAACCGCCCATGCTTGGTTGACACGCTTTTGCCGCGAGCTGATTGAGCCTTGGCAGAAAATTGCCCGAAACACTCATCAGGAATGGGAAGTCTGTTCTGAGTTGTTAGTGCGGACAGACCCGGCGTCGAAGCTTGATATGCCCCTCAATGTTTTTGCGGGACGGATAGATGGCTCTGGCCGAGTGACCTTGAGTACCTTACATAGCGCCAAAGGTCGCGAGTTTGACGCGGTCATCATGTTTGGTATCAATGCTCAAGACTTCCCCAACTGGCGCGACGCTAAGTCAGAACGAGGCATGCGCGAAGCTAGACGTCTGTTCTATGTCGGCGTAACGCGGCCTCGAAAAGAGCTCTGTTTGGTTTTTCAGAAAGCTAATCACTCGCCTTGGGTCACTGAGCTGTATCAGCGAAGCCAGCAGCTTTGAGTTCTTCCCTGATAACGCAGCTAAGCTTAGGCACTAACATCGTAGTGAATATATTTTGGCAGTTGGTACGCGGGCACCTGTCTCGTCGCCATATGTCACGCGCCTTAGGCCAATACTGGTAACGGCCCCGTGCCATAGATATCATCGCCAGCTATTCCGGAAAGTGCGAACTGATGCCGATTTTGCAAAACCATCGGAAGTCTATGGCGCGCCTGTTGATGCGCTGCCTGGTGGACCGCCAGCTGGCACCTCGCGACCTTGCCCAACCCCTGCATATCGTGCTTCCCCGCTGGGACGCCAAACTGGGCGACGCGATCGTTTCTTCATTCTTCTTTCGCGAAGCGCACAAGCTCGGTGCCCGGGTCACCGTGCTCACCGTACCGGAGCTGGTCGACCTGCATCGGCTCGATTTCGGCGTCGACCGGGTCATCTCTGTCGCTTGCGCACCCACGCTGACCGGGCTGGGCCCACTGGTACGGGAATTGGGATCGGTCGATGTGTTTGTCCACCTAGTTGGCCGTATCCAACCCATCGAGATGCTGTTCATCCGCTTACTTAAGCCCGCCCGGGTCTACTCGCTGGATGATGCCTTGCACTGCGTCAGCGGCAAGCTTGGTGAAGCAGCCGCGCAGCTCAACGTGGTCGAGCGCTATACCCGGGTCCTGCTCGACCTCGGTGCGACCCGTATCAACCGCGACTATATCGTCCCGCTTCCCGAACGACAGGACGACAACGTCGCGCACATCCTGGTCAACCCCTATGCCAGCCGACCTGATAAAAGCCTTGGGTTCGCCAGAGCGCTCTCGCTGGTCCGTGCCCTGGCGGATGTCTGGCCGCAGCACCATATTGGCATTCTGTGCAGTCCCGCCAGCCGTGCCGAGGCACTGCAGCTCGGACACGCCATCGCCCGCAGCAACGTCCGGACACTGGTCGAACTGGATACGCCCCGCGCGGTCGCGGGTTCCATCCAGCGGGCCAGAGTGGTTGTCAGTGTCGATACTGCCATCGTGCACATGGCCGTCGGACTGAAGGCGGCATTGGTCGCGATCTATCCGGCCAGCAACTCTTCCAATCCCTGGCTGCCGCCGCTTTCCCCCCATACCCGGGTTGTGTTTAGTCGCCAGGGACCACGTCAGTACCCGCACACCGGCAGGAAAAACATGAACGAATTCACTGATGTCGACGTGATTCAACCCGTCGCCGAACTGCTGCAAGAGTCGATCGCTGCGACTCTCGCAGTGGATGCGCATATCGTTTCCGGCCTGGGCGTGGCCACTGGCACCCTAGCCCGCCAGCTGCCCTTGATCAGCCGGTCTTTTCCTGAAGTCGCCGAGTGCCATCCGGGCACGCTGAACCTGCAACTGTCACGACCGTTGCGTTTGATCCATCCTCATCACCGCAGCGCGCCGCTGGCTTGGACTCCGAGAGGACGTACCAAAGAGGTGTTCGACCTATTGCGCATCGAGTTGGAATTCGACCACCTTGCCCACCGCGTGCCGGCCTGGCTATATGTCGCCCATGGCTCGCCACACCGGCGGACCCCGACAGTGCACGAGGTGATCGCGACTCGCTTGGAGCTAAACGGGGCCAAACGTTGCCGCGTGCACCTGCCGGCGCATGCGGTGGATCTGGCCTGAACCCTCAGCCGCAGCGTTCGATTAAGCGCTCACACTCCCCCAGCCAATAACCACGGTCGGGTTCGATATGCAGGAAGATGCGTGACAGCAGAGTTTCCTCGTCGAGGAACTCGGCCACCGACTCATCGCGTGTCGCTGTCCGCTTGAACCAGGTGTTGTACAGCTTCAGCAGGCTCACGTCGCGCAGCAGGAAATCGCTCACGTCAATGTCCGTGCGCCTCATCACCGCGCAACTGTCGAAGTTGTACAGCGGTCGAAAACCCGGGTCGCATACCGAGGGCGAAATTAGCACCTGCTGGTACGGCAACCTGGCAACTATCTCCTTGATCCCCCCCGGATTGCCCCAGGCATGTGCCTCGACGGCCAGCCCGGTCGCCAGTGCCTCGGCGAGATGGACATTTCCCGGCAGTGAGGCGAATAGGCATTCGCTGTGCCAGTGCAGCCGCTCGTCGAGTCCCGTCGGGAACAGCAGCGAGGTCGGGTCGCGCAGTAGGATGCTGTCCGCGTCGATCCATGCGCCGCCATGGCGATGCACGTAGGCCATGCGGATGAAGTCGCTCCTGGCGACGATCGCCTCGATCCCCTTGTCCATGTTGAAGGTCAGCGGCTCGAAGCGCCAAACCTTGCCGAGGATAGAAGCATCTATGCAATGCTCCAGGCTGTCCGGGGTTAGCAGGGTGAAATGGTCCCCCAGCGCCCGCTGCATGGAGACCAGGGCCAAGGCGATCCACGGCGGCATGCTCTGCCCCGCCGCCGTTTCCCAGTAGCTCACGTAGTTCACACGCACAACGGGGCCCTCTTTGCCTTCACGCCGCTACTACCAAGCAGCCCATGGTCCTCCAGGTAATGCCGCAGCAGCGTCAGCGAGGGTATGCATTCGGCCTGGCGCAGGAACTCGTTTCCGAGAGCCGCCTTGTACAGCCGCAACCAATTGGCCGCCGGCACTCGCGCCAGGAATGACGGCAAGGCTTGGTAGTTGTTCGTCGAAAACAGTAGACGCAACGTGCGCAGGATGGGTTGGTAATCCACGGCTCCAAGCAGTTTGGCCAATGTGTCGTCCAGCTGATGGCTGATTTCCACCATGTTCAGGCGCTCCTCGACGGTGGCATCCGCCAGGGCGACCCGCGGATCGATGGCAACCGGGTAGATCGCCTGGAACGAGCGGGCACCGGCTAGCAGGGACTCACGCAACACCTTGTCGGCAGTCGACCCCGTCACCAGCACATCGTCGCCGAAGATGACGTGCACACCGCTCCAGCGATAGAAGTTCTCCGCGGGTATCACATGGTCCTGGACAAGATTGACCCGCTCGCGCTCTTCAGTACTCAGGCTCGCGTAGTTCTCGCAAGGAGGGGCGATGCGCGGCAGCTTGACGTTGATCAGGGTGGGCAGGCCCATATGGGCGAGCTTGACGTTTATCTCCTCAACCACGACGTCGTAGAGCACGTTGGCCGTCGAAGGCACGTTGCGCCAGCCAGTGGTCATCAGCACCACATTGTCGTTGAGTTCCCGCGCGCTGGTGAACAGCCGTGCCCAGTGCGATGCCGGGTCATCCAGCTGCCGCTCCAGGTAGTTGATCACCAGGCCGGCGAGAAAACGGATGTCCTTCTGGCTGCCATACTTGGCACGGCTGTAGATGGCTGTCAGCGCGGAGGCGCTTGCGCCACTGCTCATGTCGCGGAATCCGTTGGTGCCGTCGGGCGTCAGACAGTTCAGGGCATGACCACCGAGCACCGCGACATAGCTGTTCATATCGATCAGGTCTTGCGCAAGCAAGCCGCCAGCGAACGCGCGCAGACCTCCTTTCACGTCCTCCGCCTGCGGCCGGGCCACGGCCTCGCGAAAGCGCGCCAGCTGTTCGTCGACAGGCGCCTTGGCGAGTAGTTTCCAGTCATTCGATCGGGAGTTCACGGGACAATCCTTGTATCGGTGCCAGACGACAGGCTGAAGAAGTCTAGGGGCATGTCGACGCGTCGACGCCCTTCGAAGTAGCTGATCCGGTCCAGGCCCAGCGGTTGCAGTTCGTCGACCAAAGTGCGGATGCCTGCCCCCGCGTCCAGCGGATCGTGGGCGTCTGAACCTATGGTGAAGGCCGCGCCGTGGGCGATCAGTTGGGGCAGCAGGGTGCGTGATGGATAGCTCCAGACACCCTGAACCTCACGAGTCGAACCGGGCAACAGGCTCGACTTGCGAATGCCCGAGGCATTCAGTTCGTAGGCCACACCATTGCGGGCGAACAGCGGCAGCAGCGGTTCCATCCGGCGCAGCACTACGTCTTCCGCCACGCCGCGCAGCAGCGTGTCGGCGTGCCCGACTGCGTCGAACAGCCCGCACTCCAGCAAGGCTTGCAGATGGGCGAAATAACGGTCGAGAAAGGCTGGGGCGGACAGCCGGGCCAACTCCCAAACCTTAGCCATGGTCTCGCCCGGCAACTCGACGTAGTGGATCGAGCCGATGGCGAAATCCAGCTCGTACCGGGCCAGCATCTCGCGGTTGTAGGCATCCGCACCCGGCAAGTAGTCGAACTCCAGTCCGCGTAGGATCTTGATCTTCCCCTGGTGCTCCTGTCGTGCCCGCTCAATCTCGGCGAAATAGCGCTCCAGTTCCGCCTCCAACAGGCGATTGTCGCTGTCCACCGGGAACGGCGCGTGGTCGGTGATGGTGAGGATCTTCACTCCGGCGGCGATTGACGCCCGCACCAACTCATCCACCGTACCGACGGCATGCTTGGAATAAAAGGTATGGGTGTGGGAGTCGATCATGCCGGCACCATTCGTTCTAACAGACCATCGTGATTAGCCAGTTCCTTGACCAGCCAGTAGGGGTTATTCGCCTTGCGCAGGATCTTGTGCACCAGTTCGAGGTCGTCGAGACGCGCCAGCAGGTCCCTCAGCGGTTGGCTGTAAAGGGCGCGGACCAGGGGCGTGTCGCGTACATGGCTGGCCAGTCGCTCCCAGCCAATCCGGTCAAAGTGAATATTGCCCAGGCGTTGGTACTCGATGCCGTACAGGTAGACGTCACCATTAGGTTTCACCGTCAGGTCCATGCCGTTGGCGTGGGGAGGCGGGTTGAGGCTGCCGAGGGTGAAGCGCTTGTTGACCCGGGCTTCGATCGCGTCGATGTAGCCATGCAGATCCAGGTAACCTGGTGGCGTGTCGGCCGCTGGGTGGACGAGGTTCTTGTAGTCGATACCGAACCGTTCCTCGCCGACCACCAGCGTATCTTCCAGGGCATTGCCCGCGACGATCCCGGCGTCGAGGCCCCAGCGCGCCAGTTCCTCCCGGAGGTAGTCGCGGGTGAACTCCCGATCAGTGTCGATCGAGCGAAACGAAAAGCTCAGCCCGGCCGGTTTGTTTCGTCGCAGGTAATCCAGGCTGAAGCCATGAGCCCGCCATTTCACCTTTTCGATATGGTGGCTGTCCGAGCTCAGCCTGATATTGCAGGTGTCGCCCCGACTGACCACGATGCGATTGGTGGTGTCATAGAATTCCGCCATCTTCTCGTGGGGAAAGAAGCCGCTTGTGATGAACTCGAAACGCTTGCCGCCCTGGGAAAGCTCAAGAATCTCGTGGAAGACTCTGCCGTTGTTGAGGGGTTCGCCCTCTCCGCTGATGGAGATGCGCTTGACGTCGGGGGCGTTGATCAGCGCCGCCAGGTTCTCCCGGGCGAGGCTCGATAACTCCATGCTCATCCCCGTCTTGTGCTTGTCGGCGTACATGCAGAACGCGCAACCGATGCCGCAAATTTGGGTGATATCGATGTACAGCAGGTGGCCTTTCAGATCCATCTTTCTTGACTCGTTGCTAGCCTGCACGAGCGCACAGGCGTGGGTTGCACATGACCGGTAGTCACCGGTCGCGTGGGGCATCAGTAAGGCTGCAATACCTGCAGTTGCGGGATCTGCACGGAGTCGCGATGGACCACTGTATGCAGTACCCGATCCTCTCGGACCGCAGCCATGTCCGGGTAATCGCTGTAGTGGTCGTTGCTGATCACATAGGTCTCGACATCGAACTCCGCGGCGGCCAGCACCGGATGGTCGGCGGTGAGGGTGGGCGGCATAACCAGTACCCGGGCCTGCGGAAACATCGCTTGGAGTGCGTTGTCGCTCATATCGAGCTGGCGGCGGATGCCCGGATCGAAGACCAAAGTCACGCCATAAGTCGCGGCCAGGTGAGGCACAAGTGTCTTGAGCACCTCCAGACCGATGAAGCGCCGTTTTCCGCCCGCTTCGTTCAGGTAGCAAAGATTATTGCCATCTACCACCAAGTTGCGGATTTCGTTTTCCAGCAGGCGAATGGTGTCGCGCAGGCGGCGCTTGCGTTTTTCCTCTTCCCGTTCCAGTTTGCGCTGGTGGAATTGCCGATCCTTCAACACCCTATCCGGACTGCGTTGCCCGACACCAAAGCGGTTTTCACATTCGTCATGGGCCATCCTTTTATCGAATGAGCTTTGCGCATTGTCCAACTGGTTGATGAAGCATTCGGCATCGATGATGTCCCGCTCCGTCGCCCGCAACTGGTCATGAGTAGTTTTCCAATTGCGATACACCTCTCCGGCCACCGCCTCCCAGTGGGCGCTGGCCTTTCTGACTTCGTCGGCGACGCCCTGCAGGCGTTGCACGTCGTTGTCCAGTTGCGTGATGGTGGCCTTGGCCTGCAATGAATCGAAGCCCTGGTATCGCCGCGAATTGGCGCTCAAGCGCAGCTGCTCCCGTTCGCTTTCGCGGAGCCCGGATACCAAGCCCTCTTGCCGGCTCTTGAACTGCGCCAGCCGCTTCTGCAGGGTGCTGACCTGGCGCTCAGCCACGCGCCGTTCACTGGAAAACCAGTGCAACGGCGACCAGCCCGCCTCGGCAACGCCTTTGGCGCTGTTCAGCTCAGCGCGGCTGGCCTTGATGCTCTGTTCGACCCTGGCAAGCTGCTCCCGCGCGGCGAGAGTTTCCCGTTGCACCTGAGCGAGCCTGCTATGGTTGCTCTCCTGGTCGAATCGCTCGAACCATTCGAGGTCGGCACGCAGATTCTGGATGTCTGCATTGATCTTTATGATTTCCCCCTTGAGGGATACCAGTCGCTTGGCGTGATGGTTGCTGTACACGGTTCTCGCTCCTACTCAATCCGTTGGTTCAGGTGGCGCTCTGCGCGGCGCGTTTGCCGGAGGCATGCACGGCTTTCGCCGCAAGGTTCAGCGCGACCACCGTGGCCGCGCCAGCGGCGAAGCAGATGACGTTGGTCAGGAGAAATTCGAGAGGGGAAATCACAGGGTTCATTGACTCACTCCTTGGTCGTCTAAAGTGGGCATCAGGCGCCCAGGCGTATCCCGCATTTGCCACAGAAGTTGGCGCCGGCCGCGACTATCGCGTGGCAACCGGGACAGGTGGGTTTGAGCAACATCTTCTGGCGCATATGGCCGATCTGGATGACGCAGGGCACGGTGACCCGGTACGCCGGGCTTGCTAGGTCGAATGCCGTCCAGATCCCGGTGATGGCCCAGCCCACCGGGCCAGCCAGCACTGCTAGACCACGACCCAGGGTGCTCGAACCCGCCAGCACCACGCCACGCCCTACCAGGCTGCTCATGGTCGCGCTGGCGACCACCGCCGCCACGTTGTAGGAAGCCAACCCGGAACTACCGAGTGAAGCCAGCAAAGCCGCCAATGCCCCCGGCCCCATGCCGGGTCGGTACGTCAGTCCGCCCAGGGATTCGAACAGTGTTTTGCGGTCTTCCTCGCTCATCCGCGCCAGGGACTGGGCGAATACCTTGGTGATGATCGCCATTTCCATCTCGGCGCAGCTGGCGCTCGCCTTGTTCTTCGCGCCGACGTGCCCGGCCACATCAGCCAACAGCTCGCGGTACGGCACACCACTGCCGCCGCGGAACAGGTTGACCAGTGAGTTGCCGCCAAAGCGGGTAAGCTCCTCGGCGAAAATAGCCCGGGTCGACTCGCCGACACCCTTGTCCTTGTCGGACATCAACTGACGACAGACTGAAGATGACAGGGAGATGCGGCCCTTGCCGTTGTCGGTGATCACATCTATCAACAGGCCCACGTCGTCGGCGCTGGCACTCATCAATACATCGGCAAGATCGGGGTCGTGAATGATCGGCATCCCGGCACTCCTTATTGTTCGCTAGAAGAAGGATCGTGTGGCGTGGTCTGGCTGACCCAGGCGCCCGCTATCGCGGCCAACCACTTGCGTGGGCCGGATTTTGAAATCTCGCGCAGCATCAGCGCATCGAGCTTGAGACATGCGCGTCTACGCCACTCATCGCGGGCATTGGCCCGGGCAACTTCCGGCGAGGCACCCACAATACTGGGGCGCTGATCCGGATGGACCTTGCATTCGCGCAAGACCTTTTCCACCGGATTAATCTCTTGAAGCCGCTCTTCGGCCTCCAACTTGTGAGCTGCAACCAAGTAATCGCCACTGTTGCCGATCGCGCTGGCCAGCAGTGCCCAGTCCTGGGGGCGCATCAACAGGAAAGCAGGTGGCACCCCCAGAGCCTGGGCAAGACGCTCGATAGTGCTCAGGTCCGGGTTGGCATCGCTACCTTGCGCTGGTGATTTCAGGGCCCGCAGCGTGCTACGAGCGATGCCGGTTTGCAGCTGGATCTGCACCGCGGACAAAGGCCCGGGGCCGTCGGCATCGTGTTGCGTTTCCCGCAGCGCACCTGCGACAGCGAGAACGGAGGATAGGTTGCGGCTAAACCATTGGCCGAGCGAAACCTGAATGGGTTGAGGCGTGAGGATATTCATTGCCATCATCTCGCTATTAGATAGTGGCACTTTAGTAATATTTTTAGCGTAGCGAAAGGTCTAACTGGAGCGCTGTCACTCCATTTTTAGGATCCCCCGATGGTGACTGGATCGTTGTCACTCCATTATTCTGTGCGTTGTCAGGGTGAAGACAACAACGGAGCTCTGTAAATCCAACGCTACGCTTTTCCCGAACGCCGGGCGTTTGCTTTTCTGAGCATTTCATCCAACTGCGCTATGAGTTCATCCGGGTCCAATTCGGTCCAGTTGCCACAATCCGCGGCCACAATCATTTCGGCGAACTCCGGGCTGTACTCAGGTACCCGGTCAGCGCCCACGTCGTCGACGAAAGACGTGAAAAACCAAGCGCCCTCCGCCTCTTCACCAACAAGCCAGCCTTCGACTTGCAAGGTGGCCAATTCCCCCAAGTAAGCACCATCGTTCAGGTGTGGGTGAACGCTTAGGACAGCAGATTTGAGCGCCGACGAACTAATACCGCTTTTCGCCAACTCGACAATCATGAGTTGCAGCGAGGTCATCTCGGCCATTGGGGCCTCCGATTTAAGTTAGTGGGGGCGCAAGGGCGCAGGACGCCCCCTCGCCTCCTCCAGCAGGGTGACTTGTGAGATCGTTTCACCAAAGCAATGGTGGTCAGTCGTTCACCGGCAAGTCATACCCAATACTGAACAGAGCCTGTTCGATGCTGCGAAGTGTTTGTTGGGTTGTTTTACCGACCCGGAAAGGACTCTCAGAACAGAGAGGATGTTTTGCCACTTGGCTGAGCACGTAGCTGGCGTGCATGTTCCAACGTGCGTGATGCGACCCTGAGCGCAGGCGTTTGAACTGAAGACTTCCGATACTTGGGTTACGGCGTTTAGGTGCGAGAGCAGTGGTCGACTCTTTCGCCCCGGCCCAAGGGAAATTAAGCGCCGGCGGAACTTTCGTCAGGCATTTGACATTGCAGTATTTGACCACCAGCAATCCCAATGCAGCGGCTACCCGGCTGTCGTAGATGATGAAATCAGGGCAAAGCAACGAATAGATTTTGGTCATTCCCGAATTGAAGCGCAGCGATTGATTACGAAGAATCGGGGCGTCGGGATCATTGTCTACCAATGCTGTAGCGACATCCGAAATCATCTTTGCAAGGCCAGTCTTGTTGGCTTTCAACCATTCGTTGTTGCGGGAGGTGACACCTCCCCAGGCCATGACGTCGAGGGACGCCTGGAGGATCAACGCATCGCTGCTGCCAGCAGCGATCAAGTCTGCGCGCAGTGCGGACAGCGCCATTTCGTTGCTGGCAGCGCTAACCCCTGGGTTGAACGCGAGGCGGGTATTACCCGGGTGATTCCAGCAATACGAGGTAAACGCGCCGTACAGGCTGTTACACGACCACCGTACTCCCGAGCGACGATCAACGTACTCATGCGTGATGAGCGTGTCCGAATCAAGATGACCCGCCAACCAGTCGATGAATTCGGGGACGTGATCAAGCTTAGCGTAGGGGTGTTTAGTGTTCATGAATGCTCCTGTGGGCTGGCATATTCAACGCCCAATTGCGTGCCAGCGGGGCTATGATGCAGCCCTACTAGACACTGATTTGTCCGAGTTGAAAAATTATGCGAATTATTTCAGATGAAACTGAACACCGAGAAAAGCGGCGCAAATATTTGCGCAAGATTCTCCAACGTGCAGGCCGCGCTTTGTCGACCGAGGAGTTGCATCAAGAGATGCTCGAATGGGCGGACGGTACCGCCAATCCGAGGACAACTCGGCGTGACCTGTTTGAGTTGAAGGCGGAAGGGTTTGTAGAAAAAGTACCCGAAGAATCAGGACAGCGACGCAGAGCGCATCGCTGGAAATTGGGCAAGGGCATTTTTGACTTGGCGCTTTCGCCGCAAGAATCGATGACCCTTAGCGCTATTTTCCAACATGCTGAACGCTTCGGTTTCTGGATGGACACGAAAGAGCTTACAAAGCTGCGCGAGTACGCGGCCTGGGAGCTGAAGTCTCGATCAGCCCGGCATTTAGTCGCCGAGGGTCGCATCATCACTGGCACGCGGTTCACTGTGCTGGAGCATGGGCAACATGACCATGAGCACCTCAAGCTCATACAAGGTGCAATGATCGACGATCATAGCCTGACCGTGCGTTATAGACCTCGAGATGCCAACGGCGTGGAGTGCTCCTACCTTCTGAAACCGCTCGCGCTCGCGTACCAGGACAGCAACATCTACCTGTCAGCATTTGTAGCGAAGGAGACCTGGCATGGAGAGGCGCCCGATCCTGGCTTGCCAAGAGGAAAGTACAGCAGCAACGGGATTGGTAAAACCTGTGCGCTGATGTTGCATCGGATGGTGGACGTGCGGGTGGCGAGGGATGCTATCCAAGAACCTGAAGGCTATGACGTTCGCTCCATCGAGGTTCAGCGAGACCTAATTTCTGTCCACGCGAACGAGACGATAGAGTTGGTGTTGCGGTTGAAGGAGAACCTTCACAATCGCCTTACGGAAAACGCGCTTGCGGCGAATCAACAGGTCGAAAGAGATGGCGATAGATGGTTGCTGCGGTGTGAATTGCTCGACACTCAGGGTCTTAGATTATTCCTGATGAGCAATGCCGCAGACGTCGAAGTCGTGTCGCCCGCGCACCTTCGCTGTCATGTCCGCGAGCAACTCGAAACAGCGCTATCGCAGTACACGTGCTGAAATCGACTGGAAAGGCTCCAGGCATCTGGCGCAAATTTTGTACATTCTAGCCCTACGCCAATGGTGGCTGGCCAAACCTCGCGCTCGGTCAACGCCTCTATGCTAGTCCGTCTTAACGGTCCAGGGCTGAATGGATGCTAATCTGAATGGATGCTAATACAGCAGATCGTGGAGGTAATCCCTCTAAAGTCTGGAGAGTGTGCCCATTTTGGAAGCGATTGAGCGACTTAACAAACGGTTCGCATCGCAATGGTGGCATTGGTTTTTTTTGCGCCCAACCCGACAAGCCAGAAAGGAGCATTTGTCAGACCGGTGGCAACTGGACGCGCGCCCAGCAAGCAGAAGCTATCGGCCACTAGCAGACGCTCCTGCACTGAATATTTCAACTATCCGCCAAGCGATACAGCGCTTGAACGTGGCAACTGTGCTGTGGAATTCAATAAACCTTCACATCGTAGCCCAGTGCTCTCAACGCCTTGCTGGTGCGACCGTTGCGCGGTGGAACCACTTCCGGCCGGGCCCAGCCGATCACCTCGGCTAGAGAATTCAGGCCATAGCGTGGGATGCTGTAATCCCAGTCGCGCCCAGCATGGTACAGGCGCAACCAGATCTCATTATCTTGCCCTTCGTAGAGCACATGGTGGAGTAGTTTACGAACATCCCATCCCTTGCGGTTGCGCTGACGCAGGATGAGTTCGGCAAAGGGCCGCACACGTGACTCCCTGTCCAGCGTCTTCAGCTCAGGAAAGCCAAGCTCGGCGGTTGGCACTTTTATTATGTGCTCCATGGTCGCGTGGGTGTTGCGACACAGGACGGCGAATTCCTCACTAGATAATTCGAGCACCCTGTCCTGGGCCAGCAACTCACGCACCGCCGGTGCACTCTCATAAAGCGCGTAGTCTTCGTACGATGGCGCTTCCGACAAAGACTTCCACCACCTCAGTTCAACCTCCAGTGCAGCCTGCGGGTTGGCCCGATGGTTTTCGTGGAAGTCCTCGTATGGCTTGCGCTGGGCGTCACCGACATGATTGTAATAGTAACCATGCAGAAATTGATCGACATGCCAAGCACTTGGGACATCGGCACTCACCCATTTGGGTCGGTAGTCTCCCAGTTGTTGCTGAATGCTCTGCAGAATACCGAGCGTTTCTAACCACTCCTGCTTGAAATTGTCCTTCCGTCGGTCAAAGGCGGCCTTCTCTTGGACAAAGCTCGGCCCTTCCCATTCGGGATGGCTGCGCTTCTTGCGCGACTCGTCGTAGATGCCCTTGTTCCAGAGGTTGAAGCGCTCCATTTCAGCGATGTAATCCGCCGAAATAGGGATGGTTACTTCCAGTTCACGCAGGTAGTCGAAGAGGTTTTCCAACTGGTTGTCCATGCCATTGGCGAGCAACTCGTCCGCCGTCAGGAAAACTCCCGCTTCAATGTTTGTAAGCCACCCATTATCAGTATGGTTGGCCGAGCCAATATAGGCGCCGTAACCTTTCCACCAAATTACCTTGGGGTGGAAGCGGTCGGGGACAAAGCGCGTAAATACATTGTCTTTCTGATGTTTGAACAGGCGCTTAAGCAGCTCTACCGAAACGGGCACGGTGTGGTCGTAGCGCATCCATAGGTCCAGACGCAGCTTGTTAACGACGCAATGGCCGACCAGATCCTGGGTGATATCGGATGCACTACTGCCATAGGCCACCGCAGCCAACACGCCATCTACCTCGACCTCGGCCCCAGGTAATAGGTCGCGCAGGTGTACCCCGTTAATTCGATTGGCGATCAGCTTCATGTCGACTCCTTTCAACGTATTGCATTGGACAGTGCGCACACGACGCTACTATATCCGTTCAATCACGAATTGAGCGGTAAGCGTCCGCCAAACTCACCTTGCGCAAGTCAGTCCGGTATCCACCGACGCTACAGCAACTGATCAATCTCACTTACTCGCTGCGTCGGCAAGCGACTGAGCGTAGCCGTGATCGGCCACCAAAAAGCCCTTCGATGTCATTCGGCCTGATTAGCTGAAGCAACCATTCTGGGCGCGTTTCAATCCAGCAGAATAATGACTGAATGCAGTCGGTAGATTTTCCGGAAAACGCACCGGTCTCTATGAGCCCTTTCAGGCTCGCCACGATTTCGTATGGAAGTCCGGATGAGGCCGCCACGCGCTCAAGCCACGAGAGCTCTTGCTTTGGAGCAAGATCGACACGCCGCTGCATAGCTGATCGAAGAGATCCGGGGGCGCACCGAGGGCTAGGTCGGGTGATGAGCTTGAAGGTGTCGAAACGACGACGTCGTAGGTTCGAAGCGATTGCCATTCTTCAAGGGACTGAGGACGGCCGATATGCAGGTGCACGTCGGGAAGCGGACAATCTTCAGCCAGCGCACCAATCCGACGGAGCGTGGACATAACTGAAATATGCGAATGCACCTGTTTTCTCAAGGCGCTTGAAGGTTCCACTATCAGTACATGCGCCGGCCCCAGCAGCATGGGAAGCGCCATCATCAAGGAGGTCTTTCCATAGCCTGTGGGTAAACAGACGATGGCAGGGTCGTCCTGTACGGAGAAATGCGCCAAAACGGCGTGCAACGCACCCAACTGTCCAGGTCTGAATCCATGATTGGGAGTGCGCTGCTGTTGAAACAGATTCAGCGTCCCCGCTTGCTCAACAAAAAAATTCGGCACCGCAATCCCTCCTTTGGATCCGATTGAAGCGTACTCTGGTGCCGTTTTTGTGCAAGTGATAAGGGGTGTGGATGGGTCGCGGGGCAAGTGAATTCAGCACCGACGACGGATTACCACCGGTCTACAAGGTTCTCCAGTGGTTGGCATGCCTGAGTTCAAGCAAGCCGAAAATCCGACTTTTTCAACAGAGTCGGCCAATAGCTGCCTCTTGGAACCGATTGAAACCAACCTAAGGCGGCCAGTCGGCCACAAATCTAGGAACAACACCCCGGACTGAGTGGCGTCGGAACATTACCGGAGGACTATTCCGTACCGATGCTGGGGCATGGCTGCTAGGAGGTGCTTGCATCGGCTTGAAACACAGAATCGAGCGGTGTGTCGGCGCGTTACGGTGGATTCTACTCTTTCAGAATCGCTTGATGGATCAAGTCGGCCTAAATACATGGTTACTTCAAACCATCTCTGGTAGGTCTTTTTTTGACCAATCGAAAGGTTCGTCTACCATCTACCAAATATTAAGGATGAGAGGAAAAAGCCATGGATGGATATGAGCTTTTGCAGCTTATCGTGATCGGTGTCATTGCCGGCGCATTTGGGCAAGGGCTACGCACGATCGTCGGCCTCAAGAAGGCGAGCGATGAAGCAGCGGCAGAAGGAACGACACTTCGCTCGGAAGGGCTGGACGTTTCTCGTTTAATCTTCAGTCTCTTTATTGGGGCGATCGCTGGCGGCATCGGCATTCTCACCATAACTGGTTTCCAAGCAAGCGCCGCTGTCAATATCTCTGCCGAGATGTTCTTCGGTGTTGTGGGAATTGGCTATGCGGGTACCGATTTCATTGAGGGATTTGTCCGCACACAACTACCGAAATGGGGGAGGCAACCATTTGTCCCGACCATGAGTCCGCGCTCCCTTCATTCTACTACCGAGTTCTTCACCACCATCTCAAGCACAGACCGAATCAAGCAAAGCTGCGAGAAGCTTTTGAAAATCCCTGAAAACGCTTCCGATTGCTCAGATTTCGCCAAGGCAGTAGCTCAGGAATTTGCAATCACATTGACCGGACAGGCCAATGACATTGTCGGTCAGTTGACCTCAGCCAATGGCTGGACAGAATTGGGATCGGATGCTCAGGCTGGACAAAGAGCTGCTACAGCTGCCGCAAGAGGCGAGTTCGTGATCGGAGCGCGGAAGGAGACGGGTAACGGACACGTTGTGGTTGTTGTAGCAGGCTCCCCCCTCGCACACGGAAAGTACCCGTTTGCCTACTGGGGCAAGCTCAATGACCCGGCGAATGCCGGATTCAACAAGACGGTAAACTGGGCCTGGGACCAAGCTTCTCGCGATAGTGTTACCTACGCCAGTCGGGGCGTCATTTAGGTGGGACGCATCTGACGTTTTATAGGGCCAGGTCTGGTTTACATCTGATAAGTGCAGTCCTCGAACTGGATTGCAAAGCACATTGGCATAGATTTACAGACAAGGATTGGCATCGTCACTTACTTTTTAATATTGCGCTGCGCTAGAAAGAACAAACCCAACAGAGCAATTTCATCCGTATTTCGCCGTTAGAAAACGACCTGCCGTTCTTGGTCGGTTTATACAGACGTCAATAACAGCCTGACCGAAGCTTGCCCGCTATTTAGAGAAACGATGGTGGCGAACATTTCCTGAGTTGGAACGGAGGCGATAATGAAGAACGGAGTTCTTTTTGCTGTGGTCATGGCAATGGCTTTGACCGGATGCACAGCAAGACTTACTGGTGGAGTGGATGCACTGAATCAGCGCATCGCTTATCTGGGTTTGAACGACAAGAACTGTTGGAACCCCGACAATCAGGAATCAGCGCGCTCCTGTCAGCTTGATGTTGGAGCCGGGATGAGGATCCGCCTCGACTCAATTGCCCTCCCCTCCGGCAACGAAAAAGTAGAGCAACAAACCCTCCCTTCGTCGTACACCTACACGGTGCCTGATGTGGATGGAGCGATGGCCGACGGCCTCGCTCTTGGGCGCGAAAATGCCTTCTTCATGACAACGTTGCTCTCGATGTCCGAACAGGATCGCGATGATCCGGGCACGTGGCAGCTCATGTATGGCAACGACAGCGAATCCTATTCCAGTCGAGTGAAGACTGCGCCAGGAATATATACCACCCGTATTCTCAAACCATTTCTGGAAAAGATGCGTGTCGACTATCAGTTTGTAGAAAAGAGCGGTATCCCGAAGAGAACCACGTCTCAACTCGCAAAGCGTGTGTTCTGCTCCGCCGATGAGCAAGATCCTACGATAGGAAACGGCCTTGCGAGCCGGACCCTGCATGTGACACTCCCCCCTGGAAAAGACGGTAGTCGCGCCATTGCCATTGGATCGGACGACTGGTTTTACGCCGATCAAGTGGGTGTCATCGATGCAAAACAGGGAAGCGAATTTATGAAGTACACGCTTTCGGCGCCTGCGCGCGCGCGCAATAACATTGAGCTAAGTATCGCCGTTCGTTTGAGCCGTGAGGAGGGAGTACGTTTTGTCCCCCCATGCACCACGGTCGCGGACATAGAGCGCATGTTCGGAGTGGAGATTGTTGGCCTCTGGCGAGAACAATCCAATTTTGCGATGAAGGGCAACGAAAGCAACGCTACCGCTGACGGACTCATCACTTTGAGAGGGAGCGATAAATCGACAGTGAGCCCCGACGGTTATTACTCAATCGAGCTTCGTTCTGGCGCGACAGCGGCGCCCGGCGGCAGGCTGGTCGACGCAACCAATCTCTGCGCAGAGATGAACTCTTGCCCGGAACGAGTGCTACTTGCACACCGCGACGTCCTGCTTGTAGGTCATCGCAAACAGATCCTTGGTTCCTTCTGGGCTCAATAACGCACGGGCGGGGAAAGGAGTTCTATGTCAACTATTTCACTTCTCGGCCTCGATCTCACCGTCGAGCAGGACGGAACGGTCAGCCCCCCTGCGATTCACGGCCTCACGGTGAACGCTTGGGCCGTGCACATCGCCGATAAAAAACTCAAAACCGACCTCGAACTCAAGGTCGAAGCCTCGTCCATAAAGATAATCATGCGAGCCACGATGCGTGTTGTGAAAAACGGTGTTACCTGGCGTCTCGAGGATGGCGTTCCGGAATCTATCAGTCGCCTAACGATCGAACAAAATGGCCAGGGAAGCGGCACTCTTTCGCTCTTCGTCCCCCCGCTGCAACTCGCAGGCAATGCGACGGCAAAGAATGCAGTTACCGTGAAGGGGGGCTGGATCGGGCAAAGCTTTGGCTCGGCGGCAACCCACATCCTGCAGTCCAGCGAACTACCCTTGGAGATAAGTCTGGAGAAGGGCCGAGCCGTGCCCAACCTCGGCGCGATGCGCATCCAGCTGGAAGAAAATTTCTGTGCCGCGCAGACAGGGATCGTCGCCAAGCGTCCGGACGGTATAACAGCCTGGTTGTTCGAGCGCAGGCATATCTCTCGCGCGCATACTCTCGATCTGTCAGCCACCATCGGAACATTGCAACTCGAGTTCGATTCGCAGCCGGCCAAGTTCGGGTTGCCGCTCAATGCGGATATCCACGACCGGGCAGCCGCTGTGTCTGCCGAAAATCCAGTATGGGTTCCGATTCGGGCGGATAACTATCGGCTGATCACCGATCTGGAGCGCAACGGCAGCGGCACGATTTTGTCGGCCACCACCTTGGCCGGATCAGGCGGAGCCGGTGGCCCGACGATGACACTGTTCGGGCTTTTGTCGGCAAACAACAAACCGATCGAAGTAGAACTGAGTCAGCCGCTGTCCTTGTCGGCCAGGCTGCATCAAAACAAGCAGATTGGCTCATTGCTGGTCGCGGCGTCACTTCCCGCCGAGAAAGGTGTTCGCGTCAAGCTGGCGTGCGGGGCGGTTCACGGTTTACTCGCCAAGGCACGCGTAGAGTCGAAAGGAGTCGCCCATCTCTGCTGTGAGCATGAAACGCAATCCCACGCTTTCCCCGGCGCAGTGTTTCCGCCTGTTGCATTGCGGATGCTGCGCGATGTCACTTTGCCGTGGATCGAGTTCGATACCTGTCTTGAACATCCCAAGGCGGGCGATGCTTACACGGCGGGTTCTGAATGTGTAGACGTCTGGAAGTTCGCAGGCGGCAAGATCGGCCTCGCTTTAATTGCGGACAATCTCGCCCGGCACGCGGTAACCAGAACGAACGATGTCCGCCAACTGCACTACGCCCACCTAAATGCTCGCGCCGCCACGTTGTCGCATCAGCTGGGTTCTGCCAGGCACGATACCTCGCTAATCGAGAGTCCGGCGGGCGGAGTACAAAGGATGACGCTGACGCAGCTCTTTGCGCCAGAAACACACTCCGCGGTAACAGTCGCGGTCGCGTCCGTGAATGTTCAGGCAGACGGTTTGCAGCCCGCAGCCTATGAGGTCATTCGCGACTACGGCTTGTTCAAGGTTGAGGTAAAAATTCCGGCGGGAAAAGCGCCCGACTACCTGATTCTCCGAAAATCAGGCACTGCCGACTTCACAATCCACCCACCAGCCAAACCCCTTGCACCAGACTCGCACCGTTTCCCTGAGTTGAAATTCGAAATGCCGGTGGCTCACGATGAGCCCGCAACCGATCTTCCGCTCGCCGTGTTGAAACTCAGTGAACGCTACTCGCTTAAAGAAATTTTCGAGCGCGAAAGCCTTGGTCTCAAGCCAGTTCGCGATCTCGAAATTCAAGGGCGTTCAGCAGACTTTCTGAACGACGTGGTCGATCAACCCATCAAAGCCAAGGCCTGGCTCGGACTCATCCTCTTCAACCTGGATTTCATTTTTTCCGACCATCCAGTCATTCGGTCGTTGCTGCCCGCTCCCCCTCCTGGCATCCCCCCTACTCTCCGCTTCCGCTACCTCGCCCTTACACCGTCGAAGTCAGGCGATGAGAACGGTACCAGTCTTAACGGACGGGTCTGGTACCAGAACCAAGAGGATCCGAAACTGCCTGTCCTGAAGGACGATGACGACGAGACGACCTACAGGTTCGATTTTGTCGACGCTTTGTGGCGCGACAGTCGGCTCGTACGCTTCGATGCCGGAGCAACGCTTTCTTTCCAGAGTGTCTTCGGTATGCAGCACCCCAAACATAAGGGGCAGCCCAAAGATTGGAACAGTGTCAAGCTGCGTGGACGCCTGGAAGTCCCTCCGAGGAACGAGGGGGAGCCGCGTATCCGTTTCAGTGGCGAGATCGAACAAGAGATCGCACTTCTTGAACCACGCAACCCGCCTGGCCTCATTGAGCAAATTTGGTTCAAAGGTGCCGAAGTCGTTTACGACCCGGGAAAAGGAGCGCGGATCGATTTCGATGGAGACATCAAGCTCGGCAAGCTTGATCTTGATCCAAAATTCAACGATTTCTTCAATGTCGGCTCGAGCGGCAACGGCCGGATCTCATTCGAGAAGCTGGGAATCGGCCTGCCCGAAACAATGAGCCTGGACCTCAGCTGGCTACGGATCAGCTACCCCGCCATCAAGCTCGACGTCAACGTTCCGCATTTTCAGTTGTTCAACCTGCCGCAGCTTGCCCTCAAGATCCGCAGCATCGGCGTGGATTGGGAAAACAAGTTTGGATGGGAAAAGACATTGGTTCTGAAGGATTGGAATGTTCCCTCAAAGCGCATCTTTCTCGTCGATATCCGCCTCACCGCCGCCGACCTGCCGGAGCTGGCAGGCAAGCTTTTCGACAAACTGAACCTCGACTTCTCGCTCGGCCTTGGACAGTTGCTGTCGGGTTCCGATTTCAGCTTTTCACCCAACGCTTTGAAGATCGGACTCTCCGCCGCCGGCTTCGATAATTTCCATCTGGATCTCGCCCGCATTATCGAACTGCATATCACGAAGCTGGCACTCGAGAAGAAAACCTACAAGGACGGCACCGAAACGCCTTGGATCATCATGGAAGGCGTCGAGCTGAAGATTCTGGATAAAACTATCCTCTCGGATCTCACGCTTGCCTTCTTCTCGGTACCAAAAACCGGACGCCGTGGATTTGTCTGCTTCTTCGGCAACCCCCTGGATGGAACGGCAAAGCCTCCTCCGCCGGGGAACAGTTTCCTGGGCTTCTCCTGGTTGCTCATCGGTAACAATTTGACGCTGGATAAAACGCTCGCGAAGGATTTGATCAGCATTGACACCGATACCAGCAAATGGAGCACTTCGGACGAAACCAGAACCAGCATTGCGAAATCGATACAAGACGAAAGTATCTTCCCGCTCGACATCAATCAGAATGCGGAGCCTTGGTTATTCGCCGCCGGTTTTTCGGTTCTGAAAGGTCTTCTGGACGGCAAATTCCTGTTCCAGGATCGCGCTTTCTACGGCCTGATGTTGCGCGGCACGCTGTTCGATGAATGGTTCGGCTACCCATTCGCGATTTCCTGCCTCTATTTGAAGCGCGAGCGACCCGAGGAAGACAGCTTCATCGTTTCCTTTACGGTGCCGGCGGTCCAGACGGGGTCGTTTCGCTTCATGGGCGGTGTGGTGTCGGTTGAGATCGCAGCGAATGGTAGCTTTGTACTCGACGTCGGTTTCCCGTGGATGACACCCAACGGTATACGTGCATGGAACCGGACCTTCGGGGCGATCTGTACGCCGTTTCAGGGTTCTGGCGGCCTCTACGTTAGATATCGCAAGACAACAGTCGTCCACACTAACGACAAGCACCTCATTTTCGCCGGCGGCTACGCGCTGCAGGCGGGTCTGGGAGCAAGCTTCGGCGGTGGGATTTTCGAAGTCTGGGTGAGAGCGGGGATTTACGTCGTCGCCGAAGGCGCCGTGGTGCTCAACCTTGACAACAAAGCTCTCGAAGGGCTTCGGCTCGTCGGCGCAGTCGGCATTCTTGTAGAAGGTCATGGATCTCTGCGCTGGTGGATCATCTCGGCGCATGTCTCCGTGATTGCTCAGGCGGAAGCGCGCGCGACCATTCTCTGGGGATTAGATCCGGAAAACGTCAACCTCCCCAGAGTCAACGATGTCGCCTTACAGCTCGACTTCATGCTTTCCGCTCGCGCGTCAGCAAGTGCTTGTATCGGCTCAGGCTGGTTCAAAGTTTGCCGCGGCATCAGCACTTCAATCTCGATGCCATTCAGGCATCGCCTCGTACTGAGGTAATAAATGAGCCGCCCTCTTCTTCTGATCGCCTCAGACCTCTTCTTTGCCGACTGGGGGAGCCCTGCCCGCGGCGGGTTGTGGCTCTCTTTCCGGCCGCATGTGATCATTGGCGACGTCAACCATCCCGATGCCTTCGAAGAAGACTTCAAGGACTGGATCGTCGCCGGCCATACCGGCAATGGCGTCGACTACAAGATGGTCTCGGAAGTGGTAGTGCCCCACCCTCCCGCACGCTTCCAGCCAGTTACGTTTCCCAGCGATGTGGACATAAAGGTTGCAATTCAATACGACGGCGGTGCGTGGTCGGAAATCGACATTGTTCAGCGATCGCAACGCCTGAGCGTCGTCGATCCCGACGAGCTGTGGCAACTGAACAAACCTGGTGTCGACGGCGAAGGAGAGAACCAGATCAAGTCCGAACCCCCTCGGCCTCCGGAACAGGGGAAACCGTTTGCCTATGGTTACGTCGAGAGTCTCAAGGATGCTTTGAGCGAGAATGCGCCGCTTGCGACCCTCGCCGACGAAATGATGCGCGCTCAGACACTCGGACGGACATTTCTCGCGACTGATGCAATGATCGCGGGAGTATCTACAGACACAGCCATTATTCCTATTACTGCACCGCGTCAAGGGTTAACGGCTGCGAGCCTTCATAGCCTGCTTGGCCATACATTACGCCTGGGGTCACGATCCGACCTCGCGAAGCTGAAAACCGTCACCGACCTCAAGATCACGCTCGAAAGCGCTGGTGTGGCATTGAAGGAGTTCCGTTTTTCGGCCTTGGTTACACCAGGGCAGGACAGCATCGCAAGCTTCTTCGCCGCTCTCGATACACAGTATCCCGGCAAGGTAGAGCTGAACTGGATGCCGGACCTTGCCAGGCGTATCTACGTAAACGACGGGCTTATGACGTTTCCCTATCGCGCCGCCGGTGAATGTTTCGTGCGCCGCCGCGAAGCTGCGCCCGGGATGCCCGAGAATGACCTGTCTCTGGCTGATGTCCGGCGCTTGAGGGTCGATGTCCGTTTGCCGGACAAGTTGAGCGCTCGCACACCATCAACTGCGTCCGGGCTCTCGGTGATTCCGGCTCTGTTGGAGTTCCAGCCATTTGTTGCGCTGCAATGCCGGCTACGCCTCTATCGCGGTTTCCCAAAGAAAGCTGGCCCGAGTGGTTTCGCGCTCATGCGGCTGGTACCCCATGCCGAGGATCGTGCCGATTTCCTCGCGGAACTGGATCGCGTCATACAAGGCCTTGGTTGGGCCGCGCAACAGACGAGGCTACATCAGTTCTTCACCAATGAGGTTCGCTGGGAGGACGAGAACGACCTTCCTTTGGGCGCAATGCCCCAATTTGTCTTCTGGGGGAAGCTGCCTTGGGATGCTATCGACGGCGATGCATTGCCGACACTTGTGTTCTTTGTAAAGCCAAAAACAGACGCCGACTTGAACGGCAACGGGGTCACGTTACTTATCGGCAGATCCATACGACTGACCGCACAGCAGCGTTCTGCTGATCCGCCCTATTGGGAAACTCGATATCCAGTACCTCCCGGAGGATCGAACAACAAGGAGGAATTTCATCGTCTCCGGCTTGTCACGCAGGTGCCGGAGGATGAACGAAAGTACCTGATTCCGTCGATCGGATTGGCGGGAGACATCACTTTCCATTTCGCACAATCGTCAAGCCGTGTCGAGGCCGTGGCAAAGGTCACTTATCCACTCATCCACGACAAACACAAGGCGATAGAAACGGTCACGCCGTCCGATGAGTTCCAGGACGATCTTGTGAGCTTCGTCAATTTGCGGCTTGCCGGCCGTGTTTCAAGCGAACCGATTGAGGATCTGACCGGCCGAGGGAACCTCTATCCCGTCTACCAAGAGGACATTGCGAACGCGAAGTGCCGATTGCACACCTATCAGTTTGCGACGGCGGCCAGTGCGATGGCCACCGATGGAAAGGAATTGGATCTCCCTTCGATTCCTGACCATTTCAAGGTGCTGTATGACCGCGCATCATCGCAGTCTACGGCCTACACCCTGTCACCGCGCCTTGCCCACGTACTCGGGCCGGAGCTGGACGGACACGACGACATCTCCGGTGCGGCGCAGGTCATGCTTCCAGACCTTGACGTTGCGCGCCCGCTCGACTTCCCCATCAACATGGCCACGACTGTCCGCACCAAGGTTGAAAGCGGCACGAGTCAGGAAGCGCTCAAGTTCCTGACGGTAAAATTCTCGAGCCCGACAACCGAGCCATACACGGATGACGAGGTCGCCACGCTGATTTTCAGACAACGCTTTTTGAAAGTGAATAGCGTCGGCGCGAACACTGATCGACAAGCACTTTTTGTCGAGGCCTGGAATGCGGTGGCCGAGCTTTGCGCGGCGGACAAAATTCTTCTCGCCCCTCACCTCGCCCGCTACGATTTCCGTTCCGGTCTTGGCCCGGAGGGCAAGTTCAGGTTGGGAGACGCCCTCCAGCCGGTGGCGCGTGGACAATTCGTTCATGACATCAAGACAGCGGTGCAGAGCAAACTCTCCAGGGTCTACAGCATTCCCAACAACGCCATCCCGGAAGATGATCTGGAAGTCCAGGTGGTACTGAGTCGTAGCGGTGACGCGAACCGCGTCTACCGGCTTTCAAACGCGGTCGAGTTCCGGCTCGAAATCGAGCGGCCGGCGAAGAAGACTCCCGCCGGGGGGCCATCTTCCTGGACTCTGGTGCGTCTTGTGACAACGAAAGATGACGGTGAACCGTTGCCACTGGACGAGACTTACGATCATGAAGGTCGCTTGGTGCGCAACATCGATACAACGGACCCGGATGATTCGCGGATCAAAGCAGGGTTCGCAGACTGGCTCGGCCATCTCAAGAATCGATCGGATGGCATCGATGCAGACAGCTCCGAAACGGCCGAAACTCGGGTTTTTCGCAGTCTTCTCGGCGGAAGCGCGGCGAGTAGCGCTGATACCAGGCTCTTGCCGCAAGAGGCTGTAGACGTTGACGACTGGATCGTGCCCGAGGGGCCGGTCGACCCGGCACCCGGCAAAGCGGAAATCACGTTGATGCCGATCGGATTCCGGCCACTCCAGTTTCATACCCTCTTTGGCGCGAAAACCGACACGATGTACCGTCGTTACCTGCAGTGGGTTGGATGCCTGATCAACTGCAGCAACATAGAGCTCGCGGGGACCAACACGGCGTCAAACTGGTCGCAATACTTCAAGACGCTTTATGACTACGGACAGGATGCTCACGGCTATTCGGCACTTATGGACAATCTCGCCGCGCTGGCGTGGCCGATGCACGATCCGGCTTGCGCTGACGCCCAGGGCAAGCCGATTTTTCCAACAGCCATTATCGATCTGGCACGAGCAACCGCGACCGGCGGTGTTGTCCGGGGCCAGTTGGTCGCGCATATCGCAATGGACTTCAAACGCGATCCAAGCGTATTTTTTGACTCCAAAGCCTATCTCTACTCCTGCCTCGCGGGTGATGAAGCGGCTGACAAAATACTGCCCGCAAGTTTCTTTCGAATGTCGGCTTCCAGGCAGATCGCGAAAGAGGATGGCCCTACTGCAGCCGTCGAGGATCAGGTCACACTTTCTGTGTCAGAAAGTTTTTCCCCAACTGTCGAGCAGTTCGGCTTTCTCGAACCCTTGTCTGATCGCCGCTATGACGATGAATTCACAGTGGCCGTGCCGGTGCTTCAAACCTTCGAAGCTATCATCGACAAGTCGATCGGCCAATTTGATAAAGATTCACCGACCGTTGGGATTCCCATCGCGCGATGCACGATCCCGAATGGGGTCATGGGAGCAGCTACCCAGCCTTCCATTTTCCTGGCGTCGCGAAAACGAGTCGAGATGCCTCAGCTGCTAGCGGCGCTCCCGATCAAGATTGAAGAAGTGCAAGGCTGGACCAATCTCGACAGGACCAAACTATTCAGTCTCACGGCGCTTAAGCACGGCCGACTGGAGGATAAAGACAAGGATGAGAACAACGCGTACCGCTGGATCGGCTCCTCATCCCCTGCCCCGCTGAGCAATCGTCTCGACGATCCAATGGTCGCCCTCATCATAACGATCGAAGGCGACGAAGAGACGCTTATGGAAAGCCTGAACAGCGATTCCCTGCGAATCAATCTCGACGCCGTAATGCCGGATCAGCCTGAAAACTCCAACATGGCCCAGAAGGCCGAAAGCGATTTCGCCAAACGGCTATCGGACACAGTCGATTTCAACAGAGCCAAGGACGATTTCGATCTCGCAATATCACCTGACATCTTCATACAGATGAGTAAAAGTGCTCTGCCTGCAACAATTCCGTCGCTACAGGAAAGCGAGAAGTGGCTCACACTCAATTTCAAGACTGCATCGACATTCAACACAATTGACATTGATATTGTCCGCAACGAGTGGCCGCACAAGGAGGGAGGGGTGACAGCCCATTTACTGCGCAATGACGCAGACGCGGCCGCACGTACGTTGGTCCTGATCGTTCTTGCGGAGCTACCCGTATGGCGCAGTTACCAGGTTGAAGTGCTGCAAACCCGTAACTCGATGACTGCGGGCAGCGCTGCACCGGGGCGCATTTTTGCTCCGGAGTTCGGGATGAGCAGCGAACAGCTTTCGAACACGGATCCACTGTCAATCGAAGCGGTGGTCGATGTTTATCAGAACGAGTCCATTGAATTGGCCGCCAGCTCGCTTACCGTCGAGCAACTCATCTCAGAACTCCTGCTTGCGGAACACGACTTCACAAACGACAACCGCCTCAACGGCCGGCGGGCCATCCTCACGAATGATAGCGAGTGGCGATCACACGATCTCAGCATCACGATATCGCACGAACAGCGTGTCGAGACACCACAAGCCTACTTCAGGAGCGATGGAAGCGAGGCGTCGTCAGTTGATGTGGCGCTACCCGCGAATCGCCCATTGTTTCCATTCAGGAACGTCAATATCGACAAAGACGGGCCGGTCAATCAATTGCGAGACTGGTGGGTGCCGGGGGTCGTCGACTATCAAGTCGAGTTTCACTGGTCCTCAACAACCAACCTTCGTTTCTTTAGCATCAAAGGAGTAAGGTGCCGAATTGAACCGTAACTGCGCCGCTCGCACTGAATTTCCCGCGCGCGCCGAATCCCCCTGTCATGTTTTAGGGAGCCAATTTGTTGCATCGACCGGTTGAATCCACAGCCAATAGCGGTCATTCATGAACGGCCGCTTTCGGGCGTTCGTCCGGAGACTGTTTCAGCCCCAAAGCCCCGCAGCCCCAAGTTCAGTCACTGGGACTGCAGAGCGAAATCATTCCAGCGCTGATCAACGAACATCCAAAGCTCTATAAGCGTAAACCCAAAGTTACTTACCCTCCTCGCTACAGTTCGGTGAACTGTGAGTTGCGCAGAACAGATCTTATCCGAGGTGCTATTCAGTGCGTCGGCCACCTGTTCTTTGAGTGCCTGATCGATTTACAGCAAAACGTTCGGATCTGGGGCGAACCTCGAGTGGGATTTCCTACGCCCCCCCCCCCTTTTTTCAGCCTTTCCAGAAACTACGCGCGACCAAGGCTCCACCGAGAGCCAGTCGTTTTGTAGGGGTAAAAACGCCTCAAAATAAAAAGGGGTCGCGAGATAAAATCTCGCAACCCCTTGATTTATATGGTCGGGACGGAGTGATTCGAACACTCGACCCCTAGCACCCCATGCTGGGGACTGAAGAGAGCCAAGCTGTTGTTTTACAAGGAAAACACCCTGTTTGCAAGTTAGCAAAACATCCGTTTTTTTGTGCTTATGCAAACGGAAAGACGCGGCCTGCAGAGGAGGTTTTGCGCGCGCCAAGAAAACTTTGAACCATCCCGTTGTTGCCAATGAATTCCCTTCCGGGCACCTTTGCAAATGCCGGCCATTTCGAGTCGGTTCCTGGAGGTGCAATGGATATCGAACAACTGAAGAATTCACTTAAGCCTTGGCTTGCCGCGGAAACCTGGCACACCGGCCACGCCTTGGATGAGCAGCGCTTTCATAAGGCACTCAAGTCTGCATTCGAAAAATTGGGAACCCCCATTGGGGTCGACAATTTCCGAGAGGCGATTGTCCTGGGCTTGGCTGAATACCGGGAAAACGACGCCAAGACATTTGAGAATGATCTGGACAGCTTTGCTCAGCTTGCTGAAGACATCTCGTACTACGTGAAAAACACTGCGCAGTAGCTTGCACCAACGGCGGGCGCTTAGGCGCCCACCATGTCAAGGTGACTTCTGAATGATCGTAAGCTACTGATATAGAAGAGAAACAGCCCTAAAATCGCAGGGTAAAAAATCGCCATTACCCCCCATAAGAATCAACAACTTAGCGCTGTATTTTCCTACAGTGGTTGCTCCTTCCCCCGGCGTTCTGCCACTTGAAAATCAAACCCCCTGCTACGCTGGTTTCGTCCACGGAGGAAACCAAATGCCAAACTCTGACCTGCTCCCTTCCCTGCTTTTCAAGATCAACGAAAACCAACTCGCACTCGAAGCAGCCATCATGGAGCTATCGAATTGGGTCGAGCAGCGCGGATCGGCCGATGTGGCCGAGAATGTCCGCGGCGCGCTCTGGGCAATCGACAAGAACGAGGAGTTCATCAAGATGACGCTCGCCGTTTTGATGACACCCGACTGACAGTTCGTCGCTTCACCCTCGCCCGCTCCCTTCGCCTCGATTACTGTATATGCAACCAGTACTCAGCAAGGCATGCCCGTGGATCCCCTCTATATAGAAGAAACCGACGATTGGCTCGGTAACCCGACTTCGCTCGAAACCTGCCGCCACCAGCTGCGGATGTATGAGAACGAATTCGAAGCCCTCACCCTAAAGCTCGAGCGCGCACTGGCAAATATTCAGGGATTGGTTCGTGACAATGACTCGCTCACGGCGGAAAGGAATTCCCTCAGGGAAAAGCTTCAGTACGCCGAGAGGGATTTACTGAGCGAAAAACGCAGCTTCGCGGACGTGGCGCATCAGAGAGACTATCTCTTCAGCGAGAATCAGCGCCTACTCAGGGATCGTCGCGACAGTGAGGAAGAGTGAGTCCGCGCATGATGATCAAGGAACATCCTTGAAGAACACGTGACCACCCAACTTCAAGGTCTGTTTCGCTTTCGCCGCCCAAGCCGGCACCTTAATGCTGGCTGCGTAGTAGTGCGTGGCGCCGCCAGTTGGGTCAGACACCTTGCCGTCGATCACCTGGTCAGCAGCGATCCGACATTGAGCCAGCTCGCGGAGCGGGATCTGCTTTACGCCGACCAGGAACTGATAGTTGGGGTCGTTCTTGTTCCAGCAGCTGAACTGGTACGGCTTCTGGCACACGCCGGCGTAGCCTTCACCCCACCACGACTTTTCCTTTCCATCGAACACGCGGTTGCGGATAGTCCAGGCCACGGCAATCTGGCCGGCAGCGCCTTCGCCTCGGGCTTCGCCCCAAATCGTGCGGGCGAGGATATCGCGGTCTTTCTCGGTTACTGACATCACTTTTCTCCAGGCAAAAAAATACCCGCTCGGCGGCGGGCCTACAGCAGCGGGTTGTTTACGCGGGGCGTATCGGGCGATACGTCGTGTCTGGAAAAAACTGCTCGCCTTCTTTCCAGTTTCGGACCTTGGTCCGGTAGGCTCGCCACTCCGCCTCTGTTCCTGGTAATGCAGCCGGGTCACCGTCTTCAATGCCGATGAGCTGATCGGCAATAAATGCAGCCTCCTTGACACGCCATGCATCCTCAGCCAGAACGCACGCGGCGCGAGTGACGGCTGCCGAATCAGCGTTTTTCATGGCCTTTGTGATCAAAAGAGACCAGTCGATGTTACCGCTCATTCTGCAGTCTCCACTTGTCTCAGTTCATTTAGATGATCCACTGGCAGCGGTTGCGGAAAATCAACTGGGCCGTCAGGAACGTTTTCCAGTGGCACTGGAAAGGCTTGTTCCGGTGAGTAGTTCCATGGATTAGGTAGTATCAAGTTCAGGACAAGTTCGCCATCGACTCGGTCAATTTTATCAACAAACCAATCTGAAGAAACTGCAAAGGCTGGCAAAGTATCGCCTTCGACAATTGGTGAAAAGTCGAAAATTTCGCCGTTCACGGTCAAAGCGTCACCAACTTTAAAAACTTGTAGAGTGTCATCCCGACGCTGCGGTATAAGATTAATGCGCATAATAGCCCCTTAGAACCATCTTCCTACTGCCAGTAAATTTATATAGGCAAAACCTACGGTAGATGTCGGGGCCATTCCTACCCATTGACCCCACACAGTCTGGGTAGGTTCGGCATAACACCCTGCCCATGCGACTATGTTATATCCATACGGCGAACCTGCTGTGGTTACAGTAGGAATAGAAACGAACGGTGATGGGTAAACTCCTGGGGATACAGCGATACTATTAAAGACTGAACCGTTGGCTACGTTAATAGCGCCAGTTGTTACCCGAATCCTGCATATTAAGGTTCCATCTGCATACTTTACGAATTCCCCTTGTGAATTACTCCCTCGTTCAATAACAGCCCCGGTAGGAACCCCACCAGTTTGCGAAACCGTTCCAACAATTGCCGCTACAGCGGCCGAGCCAAGGCCAAGGCCGGTACGCGCTGTTGCCTGGCTCGTTCCGCCGGTACCACCCTTCGTGACTGGCAAAATGTTTTCAACCGCTACAGATCCAAGCCCCAGACCGGTGCGCGCACCTGCTTGATCAGTTCCACCAGTGCCTCCCTTCGTCACCGGGATTACATTTTCGGTGGCCGCAGCCCCAAGCCCGAGCCCGACGCGCGCCTCCACTTGGTCGACACCGCCCGTCCCGCCTTTGCTGACAGGAAGAACATCGTAGTTACCAGTAGTCCCAAGCGCCGCCAGCTTCTCGCCGTAGTCGTTGAGGATCGCGCGAACTTGATCGGACAGATCCTTCTGGTATCCCTGAACCGGCATGATCGAGTAGAAGCCGCCGGCCGCTGTCGGGCCTTCGTAGTTCGGGGAGATCGACAAAGCGGTGTTGCTCGCGATGTTGGTCACTTCGTACCAGCGACCATCAGGGCCGCGAAAGCCGTCGCCGACCCGGCTATTCGCAATGAATGCAGTACCTGTGCCGATCACCGCATTGGAATTTTGGGTGACAGAGACCGTTCCCGTCTTGTACCAGGGCATTGTGTATCTCCAAGAATGAAAGGATCAGGCCAGCAATTTGGCGCAGAGAAACGGGCGGTGGCCCTGATTGGTCCACGCAGTGAAAGCGAGGCTGTACATCATGATTCGGCCGTTGGCGTAATCGACGCCGAGCGCACAACTACCGCCGGTGCCTTCGTTATGACAGGCCATGGTGAAGGGGTTTATAGATACGTACTCCCCTGCTCCAAGCGCTTTATTGATTCCCCATAGATACCGGCGCCCAACACTTAACTGCTCGGTCCCCAAATAGGTCCAGTCTCCCGCCGCGAATGTCACGATGACCGCCGGCGCACCGCTGTCGTAGCAAAGCGCACCGTTCTGATCCCATAAGCGAAGGCCATAAGAGGCGGTACCCATCGACGCCCATGCCGCAACGAAATACTGACCGCTCAACGACTCATTGACCTTTGAGGCGTTCATCGAAAACCCCGTCCAATTGCCAGGCCCTCCGGTGAACCAGACTGAATACGGAACCTGAATTACTCCCGTCTGATCCGGCCGAATGAAAACAAGCGGCGGTTCTTGGCTAGTTACTGCGCGAGGAAATGTCGCCGTGGCGTTGGCCGCCCCTGAATACGACCCTCGCGTCAACATACAAAGCCGTGGAGCCTCCGAGTCGATTTGCACGAAAGCGTTGTCATTGATGCTCTGAAAACCGTAACTCATGTCGCATACCTAATCGCGTAAGCCTTGGCCACTACCGTTGACCCGATTGTGGAAGCGCTCGCTGATGGGTTTTTCTTGAGTACAACAACTTGGCCTGCCGCAGTGGTGACGAATGGATAGGATTTTTGGTTAGCGCTGCCGTCCGTCTCGGATGGCTGTACGTCCTGCACCCTCGTCGGGATGATCATGAATACGCAATTGGCAGGATTGAATCCGGGGATGTTCAGCGTGTAACTGGGTACCGCCCCGCTGAAATCTATGACGCCCTGCCAGATCACTTGATATGTGAAGCTGTTGGTGTCCATAGCAAGCTGACCGCTCTCGTTAAAGACACGCAGTCCAAATAGCGCCATTTATTACCCCAGATAGCCGAGACGAACACGCAACACATTGTTGGCGTCGTAGACCGAGACGTTCAGTGAGTTGATCACCAGGCGCCCCTGCCCCGGGACGATGCCGTTTATTTCAAGTGTGCCGTCTTTGTTCAGAATCCAGCCTTGCTGGCCGGCGATGTAGTTGGTGGAACTGATGTAGCTGCCGATCTTGGCGTTGGTGATGGTTCCATCCTGAATGAACGCCGAGTTCATGAACACCTGCCCGCCCTGCACTGCAAACGGCACTGCGATGGCGCCGCCGGCAATTGTGTTGACAATGGCGAAGCGATCAGCGCTGACCAGGAACTGGCTTTGCAGTCCGGCGCCGGTGTTCTCGATCCCGAGGCCGATGCCGGCAGCGACGTACTGCCCATTCGCCGTGACCTGCATCTTCACCGACCACATGGTGCTCAGTTTCCCGGCCGTATCCGCGTAGGCTGTTGACGTCTGCTGAATGGCCGCCGAGTTTTGCCCGACGGAAACATTCAACTGGTCGATCTTCGTCGCGGTCGCCGATTCGTTCGTGGCCACCACCTCTTCAAGCTCTGTGATGTTCGCCGCGTTCTCTCCGATTTTTGCGTCGAAGGTCGTTAGGCGCCCTGCCATTGCCTCGTTCTCGGAGGCTCGAACCTTCGACTCGGAAGCGATCGCGGCGGTGCTTGTGTGGCTTTTGATCGCGTCCGCGAGATCGCCAGCGCCGTCATCGTCTCTATAGGAGGCGCGAAGGGCTTCGAACGCCGTGGCCTGGGCAGTAACAACTCCGTCGATCTCGATGATCTCGGCGGTATTTGTCGCCACCTGCTGGGCCAAGCCATTCGCCGTTTCCACTGTCTGACCAACGTCGAGCCAGTAGAGCGGGTTTGGCGGCGGCATGTTGAGCGGTACCGGGCCGGTGGCCTGATAGATCCGCTTACCCTGCACCACCAGGTCGTATTCCTCATAGGGCGCTTCTGGGTCATAGCCCTTCAGTCCATCGAGAGCGTCGATCTGATCCTGCAATCCTGGGATTTTGTCGATTTCGTCGAGGATGTCCTCGCCAAGTTCGGTGCGGCCGATCTGCCCCGCAATCATTTCAAGAATGGCGGCTGCGTCCGCGCTCGACTGGCCCTGCACGCCAAGCCCGATCGGATACCAAGGCCCGATGTTGCCAATCTTGTCGACGATTCGGCCCCAGAAGTAAAAGGTCACGCCGGCGCGCAGGCCGAGCATGGAGAAATCACTCTGCGGATATGCCAGGTCTGTCAGCTTGGTCGCGGCCTCAAGATCGGTCGTCGGCCCGTACCAGATCTCCGTGCGCTGGCTGTCCTCGGCGCCAGCAGGGAAACCCCACTTCAGGTAGATACCGAACAGCAACGGTGTTGCGGTCAAGAACGCCAGCGCTGGGGGCAAACCCTGCTTACCGCTGAGGTTGGTCAGGATCGAGTTGCGCCACGGCGACGTGATGTCGAACGCACTCACCGCACGAACCCGGGCCACATAGGCGCCAGCGTAGATGCCGACCACGTCGACGTTGGTCATGCCTGTGCGTTGCAGCTTGATCCAGTTGCCGCTGTCCTTGCGCCATTCCACGTCATAGCCGACCGCGCCATCCACGGCGGGCCAGCTGATGGTCATGGTGGCCACGGCCAGACCCTGCACGACCGATGAGGTCGACGACAGCGAAACGCTAGCCGGCGCTGGAACGACGGTGATCGGGATCACGCTGATCGGGCGTTCTTCAAGGCGTGCGCCGGTATCGATAAATGCGAACTTGCTCGGCTCGAACTGGAGCGCGCTGATTTCGTAGTCACCCTCGGTGGTGCGCTTGGTGCGCAGCACGCGGTACAGCGGGATAGCCAAGTCATCGGCGTCGAGCGCCCATTGCAACTGCGCCACTGGCGGTTCGCTATAGGCAACCGTGACGGTCACGGCGCGTCCGTTGACGCTCTGCACGGTGCGGCCTTCGGCACGGCCACCCGGCAGGTTAATGATCAGTCGATCGCCGGCCTTGGCCTGGGTGTCGCGATCGAGCGTGATAACCCGCCCCGCCACCGCCGAGATACGGCCGCCCACCTCACGGCCAGCCAGCAGCGAATCCGCCACTGGGATGATATGACCGGGCAGCGGGATCACGCCTTCCATACCGGTCTTGAACGAGACGGTGCGGTCTTGGTTGTTGCTGAGGATTGCCCACTTGCCGCGGCGCTGGGCCTCTGAGGCACGCGTGCAGCCAATGGCGCTCAGCTCGGTCGGCCGGTCGCCATAGCGGCGCTGGAGATCCAGGTCGGCAAACGGAATGACGTCAGTGTCATAGTTGTTCGCCGGATTGTCGTAACTGACCAAGGCCCGGGTGTACCGAGTTTTCGCCGACGCGCTGCCATAGGAGAACTTGCCGTCGATGACGTTGGCACGCGTGAAGACATAGTCGAAGTCCTGCGCGCGCGGCATGTCCGCCTGCATAACCAGTTGACCTTGCGCCCAGTACGTCATGCCTCGGTAAATCGCCGAGATATCACGCAGCAGCGACCAGGCATCAGCCTTGCCCTGCAGGTTCATGTCGCAGAGAAATCGAGGTTCCTGGCCGCCAAGGCCATTCGGTACCAGTTGGTCGCAATACTGGGCGATTCGGTACAGCTCCCACTTGTCGACCATGAACGGCTTGATGCGTTTGCCCAAGCCAAAACGGTCTTCGGTGCAGATGCCGTAGGTGATCCACGCCGGGTTATTGGTCCAGGCCGACTTCATCGAACCGTCCCACGTCCCGGTATACGTGCGCTGGATCGGGTCGTAGTTACTCGGCACCATCCAGCGGCGGGCCTTGCACTTCACGGTCACCGCCGGAATGTTGGTGAACTGCTCGGCGTCAAATTCGATATAGAGCAGCGCGGTGTTCGGGTAACGCAGCTTCGCGTCGATCACTTCGGTGTAACCGGCCACCAGCATGGTGTCGGCGATCTTGTTGGTGTTCTGGTTCGGCGTCAGGCGGCGCACGCGGATCTGCCAGCCCGTGGTGGCGTCCGGCAAATCGATGCGGCGCGAGCGCTCGTAGCGCGTGGTGGTCTTGCCGTCGACTGCATCCACCAGAACTTGCTGATAGGAGCCGCCATCAGTGGCCACGTCGATCGCGTATTCGATTCGGTAGCCGCCGACGTTGCCCTGGTCATCAGACCGTTGCAGCGCCGGCCACGCCAAACGCATGCGCACGGCGGAAAGCTGGGTGTTGGTGATCGAGCGCACCCACGGCGAATCGCTGCGCAGCTCAATGTTCAGCGAAGTCTCGTTCTCAACGGACGGGATGCCCGGAATATAGGTCTGATCAACCGAGCCAGAGCGCCAGTCCCACTTCACGTTCGGGAAGTTGTAGTTGCCGCTGGCATCGCGGATCGGCGTGTTATCCAGGTAGATATCGTAATCGGTCGGGACGCTGTCGAACTCACCCTCGCCCACGGCGATCAGCAGCTTGGCCAGGTTGGTCGAGCGCAGGCTGTCGCTGGCTTCGGTCGGCGACTTCGGCTTGCTGCTGCCGCCCTTCTCGCCGTGGATATCGATCTGTGCTGCTGCGCCCATGCTTTCCTCCAGGCATAAAAAAACCGCCTCTTGGGCGGCCTAATGGCATTTCTGTAAAAGTCGTGATGATAGAATTCGCATGCTGAGCCCTCCAACGATGAGGCGCTCGACTCAGTCATCAAGGAAATAAGTGCTGATGAAAAAAGCTCCAACTTGGCTACGAACAACCCTTTCGCTTCCGGTGTACGCAATTTCAGCCGTGTTGTGGATTTTCACTGCATACACAATCATCACCTCTTCGGTAAAAATGCTCTCCAGATATGTAACGCCCCAACAGATTGGCCAGGGATTGGCCGAATTGCTTTTCGCCCTAGTGTTTGCCGCAGTTGGTAGCGGGTTATGGATGCTTGCTAGATACATTCGGACCTCAAACTTTAAGAAGCAACCTCGCCCTTCCGCCTCCCCTCAGTCATAAACTTTTTACACTTTGTCTTCAGCCAGGATCGAGGCCGAGATAATCATCCCGCCCCACCGGCGTTCGCCGATGCAGATCGGTACCGGGTTGCCGCTGGCCGTGGTGTTCTTGGCGCTGCCGAAGGCGTAGGACGGGGAGTTCTCGGGGGATGCGCTCTGCTTCAGGCCAGAGGCTTGAGGGCTGAGCATTTGGATCACGCCGCCGATCGCCATCGACGCGCCGGCCGCATATAAAAACGGCGATGCGGCTGCAAACGGAGTGAATGACAGCACATAGGCTGCGGCGATCATCACTGTGCCGATAATGGTCTGTAACCCGCCAGCACGCTTGCTGCCACCAATCACTGGAACAATGCGGATTTCCCGTGTACCGCCGAGATCGAATCCGTCCATTCCGATGTTTGCGCGATTGCGGAAGATCGCAAACTTCAGTCCAAGGCGCTCCAGTCGTTTAATTTCCTCGGCGAACCCATCAATGGTCGCATTGAGCGCACGGAACACCTCCACGGCCGATCCGCCGTCGAGAAGGAATGGCTTGCTTCGAAAAAACTTCTTCGCAAGCGAGCCGGACAACATGACTTTCGTCATTGGCGTGTAGGTAATTGCTGAGCACATGCCATTCTCCAGGCAATAAAAAACCGCCCGGAGGCGGTCTGTTCAGAGAGTCGTGGGCAGTATGTCGATCTGCCCATCGCCCCCGGTGAAAACTCGGTATTTCTTGATCGCGCCGTCTTTCACGATCGCTTCCCTCTCCACTCGGGCTGCACCCATGGAGCAGATGCCAGAGCCGGTGTAAGCGGCACCAACTGAAACCGAATCAGGCGGCAGATAGAAAGATGCCTTCTGACCCGGGTCGAGCTTGGCAGCTTGTTTGCCATCGATAAAAACGGCCATTGAACAAAGGCTTCCGGTCTGCCCAGAGTCACGGATCACTTGCAGTGTTCCATATGCCCCTGATGGCTTGGCTTGGTAGGCCGACAGCTGACTGGTCGGCGCCTGCCTGGCTTCATTGGAAGGCGTCGGCGAAGTCGCACACCCCGCCAACAGCGCTACCGCCAGCGCTCCTAAGATCAGTTTCATGCAGGTCACTCCTGTGGAAATGCGGGCAATGTAAAGCACCCAATGAACCGATGCAAAAAGCCCAGCGTTAGACAGGGATCGGCGATGCGCCTCACCTGCGTGCGGTGGGCTCCGACTTCTCTGTCAACAATGAGTCGATGACTTTGCCTGAAGAATCAAACCGTGCGGTGAACGCTTGACTTTTATAGCCGACCCCTAAAAAACTCGACCGAACATAGACCCAGGTAACCATCTTGTTTCCATTTGCGTCTTCGCTAAGTAGATAGGGTGGCCCAAAGCGATTCAGAAGCTCTTCGCGAGTGGTAACCCCTTTAGTCACTTGATCAGTGTCCGCAGGGGATATAGGCCGCCCGACTTTGGTGCAGGCAGATAAGACGCACACCAAAGCAAAAACAAGAAACTGACGCATCAACGCTTTCCGATTACTGAAGATAATCTCCAATTATACCGGTAAAGCTTGCCCTGCCCATTGCCACTGTCCGGGCATCCAGTGTGGATGGAATGCCAGTAGCACAATTGGATCCATTCGTAGTAGCGTTGTGCCTTCTACAATTCCTGGAGGTCGTACGTGTCAAACTTTAATGGTGCGTATTTTGTAGTTCGAGGAACTTCCTTTGCTGTGGTGCTTGTAAAACCGCAAGCAATGGCTTCAGAGAGAACAAGGGACGACGTTACGGAGGCTTTTTCGAGATATTTCCCTCAGGTTCCAATCGTGCTAGCAACTGAAACCCCTAACGGAAATTTAACTTTTTGGGGGCGTGAGGATTTGATTGATTACCTCGCAAGACGTGATGTCAGCATCAATTGGTGCAACTACTCTACCGATTGATCGATATCGGTAGATCACAAGTGAATCTCGCTTCTACCCGGGACATCCTATTGAAGGCATGTTCTTTCACTACTCTTTCCAGGAATAAGGATTAGTGCATGCCTATAAAACAAAATCGTCTTGATCGAGCTTTACAAGTCACCTCCGCCAACAAGTCAGCTGCGGATGAAATAAGAGAAGCAACAATCGAGACTCTCAGTAATTGGGGAACCCCAATCTATCAATGGGTATACGACTTGCTTCCACTCAAATGTGATGTTGATCCCCATACTCGCGAAAAGCTCAGAAAAATCTTAAAAGGATTGGAGTCCTACGAGCCCAACAGTGAGAAGCCCTACCCAATAAAAGATCTGAAAAATATAGAAATCATCGGTGCTATGTGCCTCATCTAAATAGCATTTAACAGCTGAGTTATAACGTTGATCTCAGCTGTACGAATTCCCAGTAACGCCCCGCCTCGCTGGAATAGTAGCCTCCTACCCACACGCAACGGATTCCCCAGTCCTTTGCCTGCAAGCCCAAGGACTGGGATTGCGCCAATTTCGGCGCGAATATCGCAAGGAGCAACAAATGAGTGAAAAGAAAGTTCTGAGTTCATTCGAGACGGGAACCCTCGCAGCGATCACCCTAATTGGGACGGCCCTTGCTA
Source organism: Pseudomonas sp. Mb7 (assembly GCF_054790525.1). NCBI lineage: Bacteria > Pseudomonadati > Pseudomonadota > Gammaproteobacteria > Pseudomonadales > Pseudomonadaceae > Pseudomonas > Pseudomonas sp. Mb7. Next base: position 1,556,048 of record NZ_CP186501.1, on the reverse strand, counting down.
GCCTAGATTTGTCGAAGCGCACGAAAATCAGCAGTGCGGCGCAGGAACTTATGGAAGCGCTACCTTTTGATCGAGATTACGCTGATGGCTCATCGGGCAATCATTTGGCGCTTCGAGCGCTGATAAAAGGTTTGCACCCAGTTGAGTCACCGAAATCTGACGACTGATCCATTGCAACAACTTCCCTGAGTCAGCGTGACCAGGGAAGTCGCTAACGGGCTTATTTTTCGATTGTATTTCACTCATCAATAGCTCCAGCAGCACCGCCGCGTCATTTGGTTGGTTGTGCATTTTTGTGCCTGAGGATCAGGCGTTTGCGGTCGAGCCATGGCCCGCCGAACACGATGACCTCCGACGGCCTGCCGTAGAGGTGGTGCAACAGAAAAGGCCCTGGCCCGAACGTCGTTGCGTCCTCACCTGGCAGCGCCGGATCGGCGCCTAGGAAGATCCCTGCGTGGTTCGGGTAAACCGTCCGACCCACTTCCATCACGATCATGTCGCCGCGCTGCGGCTGGTCGACGCGGTAGAAGCCGGCGGCCTCGTAGTTCGCTTCGTACAGGCTGGCATTGTCCTTGCTCTCCCACCAGCCATCAGCGCGCTTGAAGGCCTCGAACTCCAAGCCCCACTCGCGCCTGTACCAGTCCGCGCAGACCTGCCAGCAGTCCCAGGCGCCGTGCACGAATGGCCGTTTCAGCAGCGGCACATCGCCGGACGGCATGATCGTTCTCAGATCCCCTTCCGGCCAACTGAGTATGTGCCACGGCAGCGCGGTCGCTTCGCACATAGCGAGGTCGCGCGGCGAAGGTCGGCTGGTGGCATCCGGATGCGAATGAACTACGCCGATCACCTCGCCGAAGTCCTCGCCCGCTGCGTATTCCTCCGGATCGATCCGGAATTCCTCGTTCGGTTCTGTGGAGACGTTGCGACACGGGTAGTACTGCTGTTTGCGGCCCACGGCCAGCAGCAGCCCGCAGCACTCTTTCGGGTACTCGGCGGCCGCATGCGCCTGGATCGCGTTCAAGATGTGCTTTCGCATGTCAGCTCCGTGCGATCAAGGAAACAGCAGGGAAGCCACCGAACGGCAGCGGGTTGCCCTCACCGAATCGAGGAATGCAGCCCCTGCCCAGTGTGGCGTCGCACTCGTCCAATTCAGGGTTATCGGTGACAACGCCATTCTTGGTCACGTACGGGCCGGTGTAGCCGCAGTTCGGCCCGCGGTAGCCGCCGGTGAGGCACCAGTGGCAAAGCGTCGTGGCCTGCCGCCCAATCGACTCATTGCCAACATCGCCCGGGCTGGCCAGCTCCCAACTGACGTTTTCCCCGTCCTCGTTCGTCTTCTGGTCGATGTACCAGACCTCGATCGTCTCTTGGGTTGGGTCTGCCGTCGGATTGCCTCCCGGAAAATTTGCAGCGTCGAGGTAGCTGCCGAGCGTGTGCCGCATCGTCAGCTTGAACTCGAGCAGATCTTCGAACGCCAGACAGAGTGCGGTGATGCGCCCGTTGACGTTGCCAACCGACAGTGTCGGCCGAACCGCCGTGCCGTCGCCATTGGCCTCGATGCCATCGATCTGCATGGGCCAAGCGCTGTACTCGTTGCCCTGCCAGTAGATGGCCTTCGCGGGTAATTGATCGGCATTGTCGCCGGCGGCAATTAACTCGGCCGGCGTGTGCGGTATTGCATGCCCGTGGAAGCGCAGTACGTCGGCACCATATTCCGTGCCGTCCAACTCAAAGAGCAGCACTTCGCTGCCAGGTTCAAGAACCTGGATGTCACTGATCAGCGGCATGGTTGCCCCTTATGGTTTGAATGCCCGCTCGAACGTGGCGGTGAGTTTGAAGACCTCGCCGCCCATTGGTGTGGGAGCGGGATTTTTGCAGGTGAACAGTCCGAGTTCGCCGAGCGGCGTTGTCCAGAGAAACGCTTTTGCCCCGGCGTGCCTATCGAGGAACTCCATGATCTGCTGCACCTTGGCCTTGTGGCCGACGCAGGTGATCGGATAGGAGTCCTCTTTGTTGTTCGGTCCGTCGCCGACGTTTTGGGCGTAGCCATTGCCGAACTTCGAGGAGCGCACCCGATAGTTGATATCGGGTGTTTCCCCGCGCCCGGTTGGCCAAGTGAATTTCTCGATGGCCATCAGGCCCTCCCATTTGCATTTCGGAAGCTGGTACCGCCCGCGCGCCAAGAGTCAGCAACGGCTTTCTCGGCCACGGCCTGCATTTGCGACTGTAGGTTTTTGGAAAGCGCTTGTTGGTCGATCTGCATGCCTTCAGAGCTGCGATCCTCGGTCACCACCGTGACCGGCGCGCTGATGCTGATTGCAGTCCCGGAACCACCACCAGCCGCGAGAACACCCAGCTTGCCGCTGGAAGTCCGGGTCAACGGCATGATCGCCTCCGGCCCCGCCTCACCCATGACACCCGCCCCGCCGCCGGCCATCCCGAAGGCGGTCGGCGTGCTGACGATGTTGTTGGTGAAGGCGCCGCCGTTGGCGAACATCTGTACGCCCGACGACCAGGCACCGCCGAGCGCCTGCGGGAAGTAGGTGCTGGAGTACCCTGCCGAGGACGCGCCGAGATTCGAAGACGTCGCACCGGCGGATCCAGCCGCTAGCCCGTTACCGCCGCCTCCGCCAGTGAAGTAACTGGTGGCAGCACCGACGAGGCTGCTCAGCAACGCAGAACTGGCCTGACGGGTAGCGATCCGCGCCATGTCCGCCAGAATCGATTTGGTGAAGTCGGCAAAGGACAGCTTCCCGGTCATGGCGAAGTTGACCACCGCGTCTTCCATTGAGCTGAAGGCGTTGCCGAACAGAGTTTTCGTCTGGCCGGCGATGTTGCTCGCCGAGTCCAGGTAGTTGGCCCAGGCCGATGTCGCGCCCTTGGTCCAATCACCCTGCGCCGCCTCCACATCTGCGTAGTTCTGCCGGATTTGGTCGGTGGCAGCTTTGTTCGCATCGGCGAGCGCCTGCGACTTCCGGGCGAACTCCTCCTCTGACATGTTCCGCGACGGATCTGACTTCTGGTTTGCCAGCTCCAGCGACTGCTGAGCAAACCGATCCTGCTGACTGTTCAGCTCGTTGTTGAGCGCGTTCTGGCGATCGCCTTGACCGACGCCGAGAACGGCTCGCTGCCCTGCCAGCTCCAGCGCTCTCTGCTGCTGAGCCAAGGCCTGAACGTAGGTGGTGATCGAACGCTCTTGTCGGGCGAGACGACCGGTCTCGTTTGTGGCCAGAACCTCGAGCTGGGTGTCCGCGTCCTTCTGCGCTTTGACCATGCCGGCGCGCGCATCGGCGATCTTCTGATCGAGCTGGATGCTTTGCGCGGCAGAAGTGGTCTTCTTCGCCTTCGCGGCTTCCAGTGCAGCAATCTCTGCCTCGTAGGCTGCGGCTACCTCGTCGCGCTCGTTGCCGATTAGAGCTTCGCGTTTCAGGGCATAGTCGGCTTGAGAAACGAGTCCGGCCTTCTGCGCGGCGTCCAGTTCCTTCTGGGCGTTTTTGTACTCTTCGCTGATGGCTGCCAAGTTGTTCTTGGCGTTATTGAAGCCGGTCAGATCGACCTGTGAACCAGCCGTTTTCGAATCCTTGAACTGGTCATTGATGTTCGCCAGGTTCTTGTCGATTGCGGCCTGATTCAGGCGCGGATCGTTCGGCGCTACCTTGCGGATGTCTTCGAGCTGCCGCTTGTACTCCTTGATCGCGTCGGTACGTTTCTGCTCATTCGTCCATGCTGACTTGGTGAGTGCGTCGACCTTCGCCATTGAGGAGACCGCATCGCCCTGAGCTTTCGCCTGCTCGCCCTGCCACTTAGCAATATCGGCTTCTGCTGCTTTCTGATCCTCCAGCATGTTGAGACGATTCTGGTAGAGATCAATCATCTCCTGTTTATTCTGGAACAGGCCGACATTGCCTGCCTGAGCGCTCGCCAAGTCGCGCTGGGCTTGCTCGATATCGGCGCCGATATCACTGCGCCCGATATTCTTCAATCCATCAGCAGCCCGAGCAACGGCGTTGTAGCCTTTCTCCCAGAAACTCAGATTCTCGAGGATTCGCGGTGTGCGCTCGTTGATTGCATCAGCGAACGACTCGGTGGCCAGCTTCACGGCGCCGGCATGGTCGCCCTGCTTCTCCAGCGCGGTGATCTGCGAGTAAACCGAAGCGGTCAGGTAGTGGTACTGCTCATTCAGCGCGGCAGACGCCTTGACCGGGTCGTCGGCGAGCTTGGAGAACTCGGCAACTGTCTCGCTCACTGCCTTGCCTGTCGCTTCCTGCATCGACACGGCGGCTTGGGTGATTCCGGTGAAGCTCTCGCCGGCGATCTTGCCGTTGTCGGCCAGCAGAGCCAGCACGGCTGCGGCTTGGCCAGTGGTGCCAACGGTTGCGCTGACCTGACGGGCCATATCGCCCAATTGCCCGGCACTCACACCTGCGTAGTTGCCGGTCAGGATCAGCGATTTGTTGTAGCTGTCCTGCTCTTCGCTGCCCTTGTAGAAAGCGTATGCCAGCCCACCCACTGCGGCGGTGGCCAGCGCCAGCGGGCCGAGAATGGCCAGCAGACCCGCCGCACCCTCACCTGCACCAGCGCCCAGTTGTGCGACTGCGCGAACGCCGCTACCCCAGTCTCCCGAAGACAGCGCATTCCCAAGTTGCACGACGTTTTCCTGTGCCTGGCGCGTGCCAAGTCGCAGTTTGTCGAAACCGGTGGTGGTTCTGTTGAGTTTGTCGTAGTCCTTATCGATCTTGCTCAGGGCGATGTTGTACTCGTCCTGGCTGATTCGGCCGGCATCCAGATGCTTACCCAGTTGCTCGACCTGAGTATCCAGCTTCGCCAGTGCGGCGCGCGCGGGGTCGATGGCGCCCAGCAGGCTGTTCAGTGCCTTCTGCTCATCCATGGCCGACTTGGCCAGCGCTACCTGTTGCTTGTCGAGCTGCGCAGAGATCTTCGCGGCTTCAGCCTCGCCATAGGCGCCGGTCTTGGTCAGCTTCGCCAGCGCATCGCGCTGTTTGGCAAGGTCCTGTGTGGTTTTTGCGCTGGTAGAAAGCGACTTCTCCAGTGCCTGCATTTCGTTCATCAGCGAAACGGCGGACTGCTCGGCCCGGCCGCCGGCCTTCGCCATCTCATCCAGGCTCGTTTTGGCCTCGATCGCATCGGCCGAGTCGATCTTGACGCCGAGTTCTGCAATGTTCATCGACTCACCTTGAATAAGTGCCCGTGGTTACGGGCTGTTTTCCCTTTCCTCCGCCATGACGCGCAGGGCTTCGCCTTCCAGCACCTGCAGGTCAGGAAAGATGTCAGCGAGTTTCTTTTTCTTGATTGCGAGGAAACCGGCGACGTCGCGAATGCAGTTGTAATCGAGACCGATCGGGCCACCGGTGCCGACCCGCCACTGTGTGGACATTCGGTTGAACAAGAGAAAGGCCGGCCAGTTGCATGGCCAGACCTCTACATCGTCACCAGACAAATCAGCAGCCGTCAGCCCGAGGATTGCCAACTGCTCAGCAGATGGTCCGCTTTCGTACAACGCCGCGGCGGCCGCCCTCAGTTTCCCAAGCGGGCCTGATTGAATGCGCTCTGATAGGCATTCACTACCGCTTCGGCAGTACCCTGGCATGACTTCACAAGGGCGAGGATGCTCTTGTCGTCGAACTTGTCATCGAAGCCCCAGCCCGCTACCAGATCCTTGATCTGCTGCACCTGATACTCGGTTTCGGCAGCAACGACATCCGATAATGTAGTGGCCTCCCCGAATCCCTCGCGCATTTCCTTCGCCTTCAGGTTCCATTCGTCGAACAGCGCGGCGAGTGCCGGGCGATCGCGATACTTGAAGGTGAACTCGATTGCCTCGGGCTCACACCCAACGACAGGGATGTGCACAAGTGCCCTGAACGTAGGGTTCTGGGCGATCCTGATCTTTGCCATGGGGAGTCCTTATGCGCCGGCCAAGTAACGAAGCGAACGAGCCGAAAGCCCGATGCTGATGGTGCGGGTCATGACGTTGTTGCGCTCCATCGTTGGATCAGGAGTGATGCTCACATAACCCGGATAGAGGATCTGATCGCCATTGCGCAACTTCATGCGCACGACGGCCAGCTCTTTGGTGTCATCGAAGCCTTCGACAGTCTCGACGTATTGAGCGGTCGGCTGATCCTCCACCACGATAGTGATCGTGGTCGGGTTGCGGTTGGTTGGGAACTGCTTGTCGTCGTCATCTTCCAGGTAGCCGACAGTTTGGTATTGCTGCTCGCCGCCGGAGGATGTGAAAGAAGTGACTTTCGAGATCTGCGTCCATCCGGACACCGGGATCACTGAACCAGAACCCGCACCGACAGTGAATTTGTCGGTGTTGGTGGTATTGAGACCGGCCAACGCAAAAGCATCGGCGGTGACGCCGGACGCCTTTACTGCGCGATCATTGATCAGAGCCCAACCGGAGTTGATCAGCAAAACGTCGCCGCTTTCAATGTCGTGCCCTACAGAGGCAGCAATCGGCGGTTTCGCATTGGTCAAAGCAGTGAAAGCGACGGCGGATCCCATAACGCTGGCGATCTCCAGCACAGCGCCGTTCGGCAGCGGGAAGCGTGCGGCCATGGTGTGTTTCCTCTTGAATGCCCGCCTGACGGCGGTAGGTTATGCCCCAGCGGGCGGTTGGTCTGCGACACCTGCGTAGGTGAAGCTGGCCGGGACCGTGTAGGTCGCCGACTCTGTGATTGTTGGTCCTTGATCTACTGGTTCCGTGATGAGGCCATCGAACCCGTTGCGGGCCAGTGGCGTGTCTACGCGAAAGAGTTGGGTCAGCTCCTCAACAAGCGTCTCTGCGGTGGCCATGGCCTGGGCAGATGGACAGACGATGCTGATCTGATAGACGCCGGTGTACTCGTACGCGTCCCCGCCCAGGTAACGGCAAGTGGTGCTGGCTGGAAGCTGGAAGGCCCGCAGATAGGTTTCAGATGGACCCGGTGTAAATGGCTGACTCGAGTAGGCCACTCGTATTGGGCGCGCAGCCGACCATGCGGCCAGCTTCGTTTCGATGGCCTGACGGGCGCGTGCGTGACTCATACCTGATTGTTCCTGATGGCCTCCTGCACGATCTGCTGGAAGCGAGCCACGGTTACCCGAACCATGCCGCCGGGAGCCTGGGTCGAATGGCCGAACTCCAGCGGGATGGCATAGGGCAAGTTGTTGATGATGTAAGCGATCTGGCCAGCGGTGAAATCGCTCATCGCAGCAACCAGTGCCGCAGTCGTTTCGGCGCCGCTCGGGTCCACCTCGTCGAACGTGACGCTCTCGACCACACCGAGGGAAATGTGCCAGTTCGCGCGGAACCGGCCGCCGACGTAGCCTTCGGGCGCCTTGATATCCATGCCGTCGTTGAGCTTGCGGCCTTTCTTGAGCCTGCCGCCCTTGGTGAGATTGGTCGGATCGCTGCGCAGCGCGCTGTTGTGGTCGTCGACGGCCTTGTTGTACTGGGCTGCGACAGCGTTCTGCGCCCAGATCTCCGGGTTGCCCACTGGAGACATGCGGATCAGGCTGCTGCCGACCTCGATGATGATCTCGCGCACACTGGCGTCGATGGCTTCGCTGGTCTGAGCAGCAAACTCGGCCAGGCTCAAGGCGAAGCTGCCGGATTGACCGGCGCCCGCCCGGCTCATGACCTCACCTGCAATTCGTAGAGAATCGGCGTGCCGGCCGGGTTGATTTCTTTCAAGGGAGGGACGATTGACCAGGTACGACCTTGAACAACGACCTTGCTCAGTAACTCAGGCACCCACTCCAGCCCCTGCGCGGCGATCTTGAGCTTCTTGTCGCCCTGCTTGATGAGGCTGTTGTTCTGGAATTCCTGACCGGTGAAGTCGAGAAGGATGCCTTGGGCGGCCTGTTCAATGGTGGAGCCCGGTGACTCGCCACCGGTCTCCGGGTCATACTCGCCCCGCACCGTCTTGCTGACGGTAACGGGCTGGCCGTACTCTGCGATCATCTCCAGAGCCATCACGGCCATCTCGTCGTAAAAGGCCATAGAAACACCTAAGGAAATGTGAGTGAACAACGAAGAAAAAGGTAAATACCTTCTGGATGCAATTACCAAGGTGAACCAACAATTGAAGCATGGCCGTTGCGCCGAATACCCATACCGGAAATCACTGCAACTGCGATGGAAGTTGGTTTTAGCGGGGACCAAAGCGGAAGACTTAGCTGAGAGACTCCAAACGCGGCTTATTCCGGATAAAGGAGACATCGACATAGGTGCTTTGACCGACAAAGCTAATGCAATATCGGTTAGCACCGACGCGACGCTGTACGACGTATTCAAGGGATACATTTTGCAGGACGACTTGGGCATTTGAACTATGCCCGAATCGCGAACAAGCCTCGTCGGTGGAGATAGTCAGCAAACTGCGTTGCACTCGGCCGATCTGGTGCCGCCGGTAATAGTCGGCCGCTGGTGTTTGGGATCGTAGCGTACTCTCGAGTTACCGCGCCCTCGACGCGCTCCAGAGTTACCGCGCCTTTTCGCTTCTCGATCGGGTCGACGTCGTCGGTGTGAATCTCGGCGGCCAGCGCCATTTGGCCGTACTGGATTCGCGCCGGCAGGTAGTTGTCTGGCTTGATTTCGTAATCCAGTTCGACTCCGCGGCGCGGCCAAGACAGGGCCTGTTCGCTGTTGGACTTTCGCCCTTTCCACGTCATGCCATCCATTGCAAGCGCGGCCCGGCGCAGCAGCGCTTCCTGTGCTGGCACCTCCTCGGGAATGGTTACGCCAAACTTCACGGCGTACATGGCCAGATCTTCGGCGGATGCGTAGCTTTCGGCGTCAGGCTTGCCGGTGCCGTCCTCAATGATGAGAGTCATGAATCAGCTCGCTGTGGTGTTCTGGATCGGATGCCCAGTTACCGGACACCCGGATTATTACGCCTGCTGAAGATCAGCAACTGCCTTTTCCAGCGACTCTACCGAAGCATTCGCCCGATACGTCACGTTGGCAGTGTCGAGTAGCGCTTTGAGGCTCGCGATCTTCTCGGCATTGTCGACCGGTTCCGCTGCCGCCTTGAGGCGTTCGACTTCAGCGCGGAGAGATTCAACCTCGCCCGCCAAGTTGTCACGTTCACCTGTAAGGGATTCGAAACCCTCATGAATGGCTTTCAGCGCGCCGAACAAGCGGATTGGCAGTTCGCCGGCGCCCGGGTGCTCCAGTTCGGACAGACCTTCAGCGGCATCGATCAGCAACACGATGCCGTCACGTTCTGCGTTCAACTTGTCGATCAGCTCCTGCAGCGCAGCGTGATCACCACTCTCTGCGATCAGCAGCACCGGTGCCGGTTCAACCTGCCGCACCGTCACCACCGGCACATCGTCAGCTTCACCCTCGCGACTTTCGGTGACGTTGGCGTCGATGATGCGCAGGCCGTGTTCCTTCGCCAGCGCCTTAACGTCTTCCCGGTACTGGTGAAACGGTCCGGGCAGATACCAAATTTTGTTGCTCATGATTGCATCTCCGCCAAGCCGGGCACACGTCCCGGCTTGGACATCACGGGGTTACTTGGAAGCGTCACCGATCAGAGCGACACCGGCGGTGTGCTTGATGCTGGCAGCGGTTTTGTCCCAGTTTGTGCCGGTGGCCAGCTCGGCGTCAGTTGGAGACGCGCCGCCGGCAGTGGTGTCCCAGGTGTAACCTTTCAGGCCCAAGCCAAACGTGTAGTCGGTCTGGATGGTGGTCTCGATGCGACCCTTGCCGTTGGTGGTCTCGACGTTCGAGATGATGTCGCGATTGTCGTGAACCAGCGCTGCGCCGGCGACCAGGGACAGGATGATTTCCTTGTTCGGTGTGCCCGCCTGCATCAGCGCTGGCGCATCGGTGACGATGGAGATCTTGCCCAGTATGTCGACCACGCGGACGTTGCCCGCCAGGAACAGGTTCGCCGAGTTCACCAGGCCTTGACCAACCAGTTTGTGCCAGCTGGAACCCTGCATAACCTGAGTGACCAGGTTCTGGCTGGAGTCGCCGAACTTCGCGTGCGAGTTGTTCAGGCCGGACTGGGTGATCCCTGCGGTAGCCGAGATATCGTTCGTCGCGGCCGCCTGCGCGGTGATCGCGGCCACAAGCGCGGCGATTGCTGTGTTCAGTTGATCCTTCAGCAGAACCTCGGCGAATGCGCGACTGGCAACTTCAATGCCCTGGGCAGTTGGACGCTGCAGCCAAGTCATTTGCGACGGTTCATAGCGCAGAGGGCCGAAGCCGCCGGCAATTTTCACCGAAGTGTTTTTCAGCTCAGTCAGATCGGTCGCACCGACAGTGGCGTTGGCCGCGTAGCGATCAACACGGCGTTGAGCCGAGGCCAAGTTTTGAAAGAACGACTCCTGTAAGAAGTCGCCAGTGAAGCCGTCCGGAGAAAGCACGATAGCGCCATTGCTTGCTTGGTTGAATGCATCGGTCATCTGATCGAGCGTTTCCAGAGTGGCAGGCATGACGAATTCGTTGAAGACCTGCATTTGAGCCAGAGACATGAATTATTTCCTTACTTGAGAGGGAGATCCGGGAACCGGCTCGCGATTGCTGCCTGTCGTTCCTCTTTGGTGCCGCCGATTTTTCCTTTTGCGGCCCCGCCGCCACCTCCAGCACCGCCAGCCCCGCCGCCAGATGCCTTGCTACCCGCGATCAACGGCGCGAAAGCCGCGTCATTCGCGATTTCTGCTTTCAGCTCATCCAGCGTTGCCGCCGAGAGCTTGCCCTGTGCATCAAGGACGACCACAACAGGCTTCCCTTCGCGCTGTTCGACGCTCAGACGGCGCTCGATGTGCGGCAACAGGGCTTTCGCGCTGCCTTGCACTGCCAGTGCAGACGCGATGTCAGTAGCGGTACGACCGACAGTCAGATCCCGGATCTGCCCGCTCAGCGTTCCACGCTCCTGTTCCAACATGCCGTTCAGCTCAGCTTCGCGGCGGGTAAATTTTTCAGTCCAGGAGCGTTCGAGCTCTTCGACGTTGCCGGACTTGCGAGCGGCTTCTTCACGCTCAAGGCGCGCTGCATCTTCAGCTTCGCGCGCCTTCTTCTCGGCGGCTTTCTTCTCGCCGAGCAGCTCATCAACCTTGGCCTTCAGGCCGGATACATCTTCTTGCTGCGGCAGACCTTCAATGCCGAGTACGAACTTGCCGTCCTTCTCGGTGTAAAGAGCGCGCACGGTTTCATCTACCCCTTCCAGGGTATCCAGTTGGAATTTCAGCATTGGTTGTCTCCCAGAGACTTAGGTGCAGGCCCTGCCTGCGGGCATAAAAAAACCGCCCGGAGGCGGCTTCAATTGAAATAGTGCAGTTCTGTTTAAATATCCGGGACTAGAACCGTTTTTTGGCGCGTCACCAGGGCAATAATTGCTCGCGCTTTCGCCTCGTCTTGAAAGATGTCTTTAAATGACTGTCCTTCGACTGTGTACACAAAGTTTAGCCCCTCCTCCTCTTCAGGAATTGGGTATTGATCGAGGATCGCTCTGAGTTCGTCGCTACGGAGCGCGCGAGGCTCTTTTTGGTCGTCAACCCACTTTCCTTCGATGACACTCCCGTCACCTAGTCGATAGGCTGGTCGGTCGGCCATTTCCATTACTGAGAAGGGCTCGCCATGAGTAAATCTCAGGTGGGTCGTTACCTTTGTTTCGAGATTGCCGACGTGCGTCGCAAGTGCATATCGGAGTTGCCAGCCTTTAAGCTTACTGATCTCGACGGCGACTAGGTTTGTCATAGCTTTGCTCCATGCATTGTGAATGACAAACCCTATACTTTCGCCCGCTCGAACGCCAGAGGCTCTAGCGCACGCATCTGCACAAGTGTCAGCGGTGCAAAGTTGCGGTCAAGCTGCAGTTCGGCGAAGCGTTCAACACTCAGGCCACCTTCGCGAAACAACTTCGACCGAACCGGACCGATAGCCTTGTCCTGAAATGCTGCCGGCTGCTGCTTAAGCCAGTCGTAGTAGCTGAGGTCTGCCCTTACCTGCTGCGCGCCAGAGTCGCCGACGGATGCACGCGTGGCGCCCTCGGCAAACAGCGCGCTGAAGCGAGTAACCGCCACCACCGTCGACCGGCAGTTGATGTGGATCGGCGGCCTCGGCCCTTCGGTGAGTTTGAACCGACGTTTGTCGAGCGTCCGGCACTGGCTGGTTGTCTTCGAATCCAGCGTACTGACCCACTCCACGGACTGCACGACATCGGCGTTCGCCTTAAGCGTCTCCATGCGCGCCTGAGTAGCGACGTGCTGCACCGCAGTCCGAACGATCGAACCGGCATTGCGGTTGGTCGTTGCAAAGATGCCATCGTTGTACTGCAGCGCCTTGGTGCCGCGAATTTTCTTGATGATCTGGAAGTTGGTCTGGCCTTCGAAGAAGCCCTGCCGGATCGCGCCTGTGAGGCGTTGTCGCTCCATGGCGGTGAAACCATCAATGAACGACTTGAGCAGCTTCCCGCCGTCGGCACCGCGCACACTGAGCGGGTTTGTGAGGATTGCCGCCCTGATTGCTGCAGCACCTGGCACCGCCGCATCGAACGACACACCTACCGGTGCCGCCCGGGTCAGGCTGGTTGCTTCAAATTCGGCCTCGTAGTTGGCGATATCCACCAGGTCGAGGTTCAGCTTCTCGCTGTACCGATCGAAGATGCCCAGCAGCAGACTATCAACCTCGCTCAGCAGCCGCTCCAGGCGGGCGACGGTGTAATCCGTCAGATCCGCCCGGGTCAGCCGCTCACGAATCGAGCGGTCGATCTCCTTGAGGAAAGGTGCGAACTTCGCCACCTCCCCCGACTTCAGTTGCTCAAGGAAGACGGCGTGCCGAATCGTGGCATCAAGGATCGCTTGGTTTGCCGCCATTTAGGTTTGCCTCGTCGTCGTCATCCAGATCCGGCCCGGTGCTTTGTGCTTCGAGTTCACCCCGAATTTCATCGTCCGTTTTCTCCGGATTGATCACGCCTCGATCGCGCAGGTACTGCCAGAAGTCGCCCTCCGGCAGCTTCCCGCCCTGCACTGCGTTGAACAGCGCCGCCAAGATCGTCGCGTCCAGAGTGATCTGGCTGAAGTCTTGGTTGAGTTTGTAGACCACTTCGCCGGATGCATTCACGAATTCAGCCATCCATTCCAGGCACTGGCTGTAGGCCTCGCTGACGTTGCTGACCACCAGCGACAGAACGCTGTGTTCGGCGGCGCTGTCGTTGTCGGCCTGGGTTGCGGTCTTCACCGCGCTGCCGCGCTCAATCAGCCGGGCACCGAGCGAAACCATGTCCTGCTTCTTGGATTCCATCGCCTCCTTGGCCACCGTGTTCGGCTGAGCCTGCCAAACCCCGCAGGTGCCGTTTACTGGAAGCATCCAGGGTGCGCGGGAGCCGAGGAAGATGCCGCTTTCCTCCATGTGATCGCGCCACTGCTCATCAAGACCAGCCATCCACGGCTGAGGCTGCCCAACCAGATACGCCGCCTCTTCATAATCCGCGCTGTTCCGATAATGACCGATGTTCACCTCGGCCATGTCATAGAGCGGCGCGTCATCGATGCTGGTGTCGTTGTTCTCGCTGCCAACGAATTGGAACGGGATCACTTGCCACGGTCGACCCAAGCCATTCAATGGGGTGAATGGCGCGACCTTCTGAGTTGTCGCACTTGAACCCTCTTCCCACACTTCCTGCGTGTACTGACCCAAGACATCAAGGCGCAATACTCGGTATTGAACTACCTGCTCACTACCGAAACCATCGTCCGTATCAACGTCGACCGTTTCGCGCAGCACGACAAGGCTCAACAGGTGCTGGCCGCCGACTTGGCGGGTCTTCCAGTTGATGATCGACTCCGCGGTGTAGCTGGCGATGTTCGCCCGGGCGCGGCCAGATTGCTCGTCAGCCCTGCTGACTGTCCCAGCCACAACGGAGACATAGTCCACCAGCAGCCCATGGCGGCCGACTTCGAGCAGATGTCCAATCACCGACTGTGATTGCTGGTAAACGCTCACGCCCTGCCCGTCGATATCCTTGGCCACGTAATCGAGCGCGCCGGGAACAGTCAGGGTTGGCCAGGTGCGGAATACTGCACCCACTAGGCTATGTTTCGTGCGGCCGGTGGCGTTGTAGAACACCGCGCGCTTCTTGTACGCCTCGTAGCGCTGTTTGTTGTCCTCGCTGGTGTCGGCCGCGTTCGGCCTCGGCAGGTAACGGTCACCGGCAGCCTTGATGGTTTCCGACCCTTTGCAGACGTCGCGCACCAAGCGCCAGCGGTACTGTGCCGCCTTGTACTCGGGACGAGTAAAAGTGACGTCCGTCATCGAGCGACTCCCATTTTCATTGAGGTGACCGGTTTAACGATCGGGTACTCGCGGTGAATGAAGTAACCGCCGCCGTCGTTGGCGTGGTCGTTGCCTTGGCTCTTGTCTGGCTCGCCATTGGGCGCCCAGATCTGCTGTTCGAGACCGTCGGCATATGTCGGGCATGTAAACGCGTTGACCAAGTAGCGGCGCTCGCCCTGCGCATTGCAGAACATGGCGTTCATGGCGTTGATTCGGTCCTTCACCGGTGGGTTGGCCGCCGGCGCGATGACCGTGAAGCCTGCCTGCTTGAGCATGGCGATATCGGTGAGGCTCGCATTGACCGACTTACGCGAATCACCGGAGGCGTCCGGGTAGATCCGGATCTCGCAGGTCTTCTTGTAGTCGTTGCCGGTGTGTTCCCAGTACCGCTCCTTGATGCGACGAATCATGTCCGGCGTGTCGTAGCCATCCATCAACTCGTCCACGGCTCGCGGTAGGCCTTGGTCACGTTTGACGTGGGTGATCGCGGCCATTTTGCCGACGTTGAAGTCCATGCCGATAAACAGCGGCTCACCAGGCTGTACAGTATCGAAGCACTGGTTCAGCTTGCGGTCGTAGGCGTGGTAGATCGATCCCGACGTCAGGTTGACGAACTGGCCATTTAGGTACGCGCGGATCAACTGCTCGGGGTACGACTCCATCAGCGAGGCGATGTAGTCGTCAGGCAGGTTCAACTCGTTGTCGAAGGTGCTGGCCTGGATCAGGCCGTACATCTCCTTCAGCGCTGGCTTGTCGCGCAACTGCTTCACGAACTGGAGGAAGACGAACTTGAAGCCCTCCGGCGTCGTGGTTACGTCCACGCCGTTTTTCAGCCCGGGCAGGTTGTAACGCATCCGGGCAATGATCTTGCGCCATGCCTGCTGCGCCTTGATCGACGTAAGCACGTCCAGCTCATCGACCAATGCGTGACCGATCTTGAAGCCGACGATGGTCTGCGGCTTCTCCATCGACCGGCAAATCACAGTGCCGCGATACTGCCGGCCGCTGTAAATGTGAACCTCATGGTTCGCCTGGTTGATCTTGGTCTTCAGCCCCCAGTCGTAGGCAACCTCCTCCATCGTGGGATAGAAGATGTCGCGGATCTGCGGGTAGGTCGGTGCGAAGTAACCAGCGTTGACGCCGGGCCACTCCATGAAGTGCTTGCTGAGCGCCGAACATCCGACCCAGGTCTTCCCCGAGCCGAAACCAGCAACGAATGCGCGAAACTTGTGAGGCAACAGGAGGAACTGCGACTGCGGAACGTTAAGGCTCGGCATTCGGCTTCCTCGCATCCACTACATCGACCTGAATGCGCGTCGGGATTACCGGCTCATCATCAGACTCGTCCTTCCGGTTGCGATTGACGTAGACGTCGCCGACTTCCTTCGCTGCCTGCTCGAGGATCTGCATGGCCAAGCCGATGTTCTTCATCGTCTCAGCCCTCTCCACGAACCGGTTCATGGCACGCAATCGGAACGCTCGGTTGGCGATCGGGATTTCAGCTGTCTCTTCGCGAAAGCGCTTTCGGGCATCTTCAAACATCGTCACCCAGCGCTTGGCCAGGCCTTTCCCTGATGTCTTCGTGGGATCGTGTGTCTCAACCTGCTGGCGAGTCACCGATATCCCGTATTCCTTTTGGACGGCTTCAACAACCTGTGAAGGCGTGTCGAAGCACGCCAAGGCCTGAACGATAAAGGCCTTCACGTCGTTTTGAAGGGCTGCCATAGATTTTCATCCGTCCAGAGCCTGTCCAGAATCAGGCCGACTTGAGCAGACAGGTTCCGCAGGCCCTCGATATGTTCAATTTCCCCACCTCAGCAGGATTGTTTGCAGCGTCCACCAGCTCTTGCACCTGAGGGCTCGCCCCATACCGACGTACCACACCGACGAACTCTTCAACGTCGTGCCCGCGCATCTCAAGCTTGGGCAATCCTTCCTGGGTGAACGCTGGCTGACCGTACTTATCGGTCGCTTGGGCGATGTGGTAGAGCTCATGTTCAACCAAGGCACAGAAGTCAGCGTCGGAGCAGTCGGCGCAGTAGTCGGCAGCCAGTGTGATGATGTAGGCCGGTACGTCGCCGAACCAATCCAGCATCTGCTGTTCCATCCGGGCCTTCTGCCAGCCACCCGCGCGGAACGCTACCTGTTCGGCCTGACCGACCACTGTGCGCCCCTTCTTCGTGTAGGCGGCAGACGCCCACATGACTCTCACGTCCGCATCGATCAGATGGGCATGGTCTTCGTTGTGGATGCTTCCGGTGTCAGCGAGGATTTCTGCTTGGAGCCACTCCCATACTTCGGGTGCTGGGGTGAGACGGATGCCGAAGCTGGACAGATCAGACAATTCCAGCAGTGGCGCCGGTGGCAATGGCCTGTCCATGCCATCCTCCAAAAATACGAAACCCCGCACTTGGCGGGGTTAGTTTGCATACTGATGACTACTGAAACTTGGGCGTGATGCCAATTCGATACAGCAAGGATCTCGCAACAGCCGTAATTGCTGTTCCATGAGGAATGATTCCCTGCGCATCAATTTTAACTATACCCTCATCACCTAGCAGTATGGTTCCATACTTGTCGATTTTAAGGGCCCAAACTGGAGACCATACCTTCTGGCCCAGCTCGGTAACGACGCTTTTTTCGAAAACGTACCGGCCGACTATGTCTTCACCAATAATCATCACATCAAGGCTTCCGCGGGCATTTCCCAGCGGGGTTTGGATCTGTGATTCAAGGTTCTCCTCGAAAAGGAATTCAACGCCGAATTTCGATTGCGCGCCGGGTGTATCGAAGGATTTCTTGAGCCCATCCAACAGCTGCTTGCAAAAAATCTTCAGTGCATATGTGACGTTAACAGTTTCTTCAACAACCATCTGGTCGTTCAATCCAACATGCTCGAATTTCATAGTGCACTCCCATCCAGTTTGGACAGGCAGTATGCCATCGCGTACGGTCAGCTCAACATCTTCGAAAGCATCAATTAATCATCAGTGCCGCACTCACCTGCGGCACACCTACTCTTTACCGCCATCCAGCAGCACATCAATCAGCTTCTGCTCACCCAGGCGCATGGCACCCAAGCACTGCAGGTCGTCGCACTTAGGGCCGAGCACGAACACAGTCACCTGCCCTTTCGGGCCGATCAGGGTTAAGGCGCCTACGGTGCATTCCGGATGGACACCAGCATCAAGGTCATCGGCGATCTTGCGCAGTGTCTTCGCAGCGTCGCGCCATCCCTCGCGTTTGAAGTCGATGAGCTTGGCGGTCATGCGCTTACCTTCTGCAGCCATTCTTCAATGATGCGCTGCACTACCGGCTCGGTGAGGATGGCGGAAGGCTGCTCACCGTCGATCACTGACTGGACCAGCGTGCGCGGGATGACATGAGCGCCATTACTCGCTGCCACCATCAGGTGCGGGCGCTGGTCGGCGATGTCATGAATTTCTGCTGTCATGCTCACTCCAGTGTCGCGACACAATTTGTACTCTCGCTAAACGTGTCGCGACCTATTTGCTCTGACTGCGCTTGATTTGCGCGTCCACCTGATCTGCGCAAGTGTCGAGCAGGTTGATGGCTTGGTTTTTCAGCTCCCACAGCTGGCCGTTGTCAGCGAGGTCTTCATCGGCTACCCGCTCACATGGCACCAGCTCAGGGGGTTCGACCCTTACTGCCGCTGTCTTTGTTACCACTGACGGCTTTCCCGCGCAGGCCGTCAGGCAGAGGCTGAGCAGCCCAATCACGAACAGGCTTGCTGTTGCGTTTGAGTTCTTCAAAGTTTTTCTCCGCCTTTCTGGCTTTGGCCTGACTGGCTTGTAACCGCTTGTTCAGGTCTTTCTGGTAATCGGCGTTGCGCTGTGCTTCGGCGCGCAGGGTGGTGATCGTGGCCTGGCTTTCTAGGTTGGCGTCGACCGCCTTCTTCTTCTCGCTGGCTTCGAATGCCACCTCCCCGCGAAGGGCGACGACGCGCGATTGCTGGATCCCAACGAGGAGCAGACCAACCAAGGCGATGATGATTGCAGCAGCGAAAGCCTTCATGCGGCATCCGCCTTGCGACCGAGGAAACGGGTCACCAACTCGCGAATGGCTGTCACGCCAAGGAACCCAATAGTCCCTCCGGCAGCAACCGATAAACTGGAAGGCCAGGCCATCCACTCGATAATGCTGGACGCGACCAAGCTCAGCGATCCGCAGATCAGCGCCTCGAACACAATCCGGCGCTTACTGGTTTCCTTCGCGTCGTACATGACTCGAAGCAACGATACGGTGATGGACATGATCACGCCCTGCCAGAGCGGATTGCTCAACGCCAGCCAGATCTTGGCCCATGTGTCTGGCTTGTCAGGCATGTTTGGCATCCGGGTTGCCTCCCCTTTGGGGAGATTGATAAATCCGGCGTCCGCTGCACTCCCAGCTCGGGGCATTGGGTGTGGGGAGCCGAAAACAAAAAGGGCCTTGCGAATGCAGAGGCCCTGAATAGGTGCGCTCGTCTTTCCGAGCTGTCGGCCAAAGACCTTCTCAACGTCGACGCCCCTTTGCATCGATCTCGCTGATCCAGTCTCGCGCCACCCCGAAAGCAAGTTTGAGGTTAGGGTGCGCGGGCTGCCGGCGTTGATTCCGTACGTCGCACTATCCGGCTATCGACGTCCAGGTATTCCCGAAGGCTGTCCTGGCGACAGGTAAATTCGAGGCATAAAAAACCCGGCTCCATGACCGGGTTACGACCTATCAGACGACATTTCAATCGGGAAAGTGTCGCCTCAGAAATTGAATAAATGTCTCAGCTGCGGGATCAAAATCCCGCATTCGAATAACCGTCGCTCCAAGCTCGACAGCTTTATCCATTAGTACCTTGTTGCCGAGTGTCGCCTCATTTGTCAGAACTGCAAACACTATGGCGTGCGAAAGAAGTTGCCTGTCCGTGGCGTTTTTTGGAGTGCCTGAGCGTCTTGGAGCGCCGAGTTGATCCTCGGTCGACTCTAAATAATCAGTTTGAGAAAGATCTGCCAGGATACCCCTGCCGAAACCGTAGGCGCCTGATCCGAATCCGAAGTACCCGCGCTCAGGGATCTCTCCACTTTTAGATATGCGATCGATGAAAGCCTTTTTCCCTGGCTCGTCGGCTCTATCAGGGATACGACTCAGCTCTTCTAAAACATCACCCGTCACAAAGAGCTGAAATTCAGAAGCGTCAAGTTCGCTTGGCTCGATTCGATGCTTGAAGAGCTCGTCGAACGCGCAACTATCAACAAAAATGTATCTGGCCAACCAAGTTACTCCCTTTTCCGCAGTCATCTTGCAGTGCAGGATAATCCTAGTTTGCAGACAATAAAAAACCCGGCGCTTGGCCGGGTTTCTTTTATCAGTCCTACACACGCAGGAATGACAGGATGGGATTAATTTCGCTCATTCGCTCACCGATGTCAACAGGCAATCACGCAGCTTGTTCAATCAGCAAACCTTCGCCTCCGAGAATGTCGGCCGCGTGTGCCAGAGCCTCGTTTACCAGGTCATCAGCAGCCTTGCCGATATCCTGACGCCACCGGCGGCGAGTCGACTCCGGCGTGCCGTCGTTGTCCCAGGTGTTCATGTCGTAAAAGCTGTCCTTGAGTACGATCATGTCGGCGGATCGGGAGCTATCACGCTTGACCTTCGCCTGACCGGCAGCCAGCGCAGCCTTCACCACCGCCTCACGGCGCCACTCTGGCGCATCGATTGGGATCTCGACTGACACCGAGATCGCTACCTTCGGCCGCGCTCCTTTCAACTGCGGGATAGCCCATGCGGTGCTCGCCTTGAACAGGAAAAGCTTCGGCGCCGGCGTGTTGATCTGGGTTTGCAGTGCCGCAATGGCTTGAACCTTGCGCCCCTTGTGCGTGCTGTACTTTGCCACCAGCGCATCCCAGTGCTTTTGCTCAAGCGCGCTGTGCAGGCGGGCGGACACCCAGCAATCCACTTGTGTGCGGTCGATGGTGTCAGCACCACGGGAGCGAACCAGTGTCGCCAGATCGCCGCCCTCCTCCTCATCGGCAGAGTTGTAGAGCTTCTGCCACGCCTGCTTGCTGGTGTTGTCGATTGCCTCAGCCGCGAGAGCCGAGACAACTGCGTTCAGAACACTTGGATAGATCATGCTGCAGCCCTCTTCAGTTCGCGGGTCTTGGCTCGGTATTCGGCCTTGATGGTTTTGATTTCTTCGACGGTGTACTTGCGGGGCTCATGAGGCCCTTCCAGCCAGCCCACAGTTTCGGCGCCGATGCGCTGCACTAATCGGATGCGGTACTCGACCGCGTTACCGGACAGGTTGCGGTTGCACTTCACGCACTGGCGGTGAATGTTCAGCGGCTCGAAGCGAAGCTCAGGACAGGCGCCGACAGATCGGTAGTGACCAGCGTCCCAGCGGCTGCCCGTCATCAAGTCATTGTCGTTCGGCATCGAGTCGCAGCTGATGCACGGCAAATGCACATCGCGCAGGCGGACGTACTCATTCACCGCTGCCTGGGCTTCGCGCAGGTGATCCGCCCTGCTCTTCAGCTTCTCCTTGCGGATCTTGATCTCGCGGCGGTCGCGCTGGGCGATGGCCTTGCGGGCTTTGTCCTGATTCTTCGGCGCATCGATCAATGCGCATGCCGGGCTGCATACCGCCTGCCCCATTCGCGACGGGACGAATGAGGCCCTGCAGGTAGCAACGCGGCATTTCTTGGGCTTTGGCTGCTTCCGTTCAATCGTCATGCAGCCTCCTGGCTTAGCAGGTCATCGAAATACACGCCCTGCGGAGCGAAGCGCGCGACGATGCGGTCGGTGTACGCAACGCCTTGGGCGCGGTTGAACAGACTGGTCACCGGGAAGCCGTCCGGGCCGAACAGATGGCAGCCTCCCATCATGGCCAGCTTCGTCTCGTACGGGAGGTGGCGCATGACGCGGTACCACTCAACCTGAAACCCGGCATCCTCGTTCAGCAGGATCTGCACGCCGATGTGCAACTTGCAGTACCGGCGGGCATCAGCCTCGTCGCCGATCTGGGTCATCTCCGCGATGCGCTTGTACATCGCGAACCACAGTCGGTTCTGGTCCAGCGTCCGGTCCTTGCCGGGGCGGAGCGAGACCACTACGAACTTCTTGTCGCGGTACATGGTGCTGAGCTTGGTGATGGCTTCGGAGAGTTTGGCCTGGCAGTTCACGGAGATTTTGTCAGCCATGAGCTGCCACCTTATTTGGCAACCCTTCGATCAACTCAGTGAGTTGCTGCGTCAGTCGTTCGTTGTCGGCCAGCAGCTCCAGCGCCACCTCCTCCACTGTCTTTTCGCCGAGGAATTCTTGCAGCGCCTCGGTGTTGCGCTTCCAGTCAGCGCAGTCGGCACGGTATGACGCAGCTTCGGCCCACAGCAGCTTCTGGAGTTTTTGTTTGTCGATGATCATTGAGCAGCGCTCCTTGCTTCCAATTGTTCGGCCTGCTTAATGAGCAGCGCCCGGCGATCCGCCAGCTCATTGGCTGCCAGAATTCGCAGTTCTGTTTTTTCCTCGGCCGATGCTTGGCGCATGGCGAGCATCGAATCCTTCACCGCGGCGAGCTTCTCGCGCAGTTTTGGCGAAGGTCGCGCAACCTCACCGGTGAGCAGCGCAACGACGGCCCGGCCGTCTTCGGTAACCGGCGCGACACTCAAGTCGGCCAAGTACAACTGCCCGCGCTCATGTGGGATCCGTTGCATCTGCACAGCTTTGGTGATCGCCTGTGTGCGGCGGTTGGCGTCGAAACCGACCGACACGTGCCAATTGACGTGTTTGTTGTCCTCCCGAGCCTGACTCACCAAACGCTCGTAAGCGCTGTTGAACGCCATGCGCGCACCGACCTTGTCGCCGGCATCCAGGACAGGTTTCGCAGCTGCCAGCGCGAGCTGAATTTCATCAGTCAGCACCACTGTTTCGAACTCGTCGTTCGTCGTCATGGCGATCGCCCAAGCTTCGTCTTTGCCCGGGCGACCGTCGGCGATCTGAACTCGCTGGAGAATGTCAGCCATTGCCAACTTGCCTTTCACTTCGAAGCGGCAAGCCTTCAAAGCGGCCTTCACCACCTGAACCGGGTAAGCACAGAGATCTTCAGCCATGATCGCCGCAGTACCTGGGTTCATTTCCTGACCCATGGCCTCGGCAGTTGCACAGATCGCGGCGGCGAGCCCGGCAACCTGCTGGTCGTTCATTTCAAAGGTACTCATTGCGCTCCCCTGCTTGGCGCTTGGCCAAGACCATTTGCGCGGCCCGCTCGGCGGCGGAAACGTTCGCTTCGGTACGTTCCATCTGGCGGGCAGTTGTCCCATTGATGCGCTGACCGGTCACCCACTGGGTGTGGTAGCTCTCGGCGTTGGCCAGCAGCTCGTTGAGGCTGTGGCACT
This sequence comes from Pseudomonas sp. Mb7, assembly GCF_054790525.1. NCBI lineage: Bacteria > Pseudomonadati > Pseudomonadota > Gammaproteobacteria > Pseudomonadales > Pseudomonadaceae > Pseudomonas > Pseudomonas sp. Mb7. The sequence goes on along the minus strand of NZ_CP186501.1, from coordinate 1,533,365 downwards.
TGCGCAGCACCGCGGCATCGGCGGTTTTCAGGAAGTGTGCAGCGACGTGGTGAGCGACATCGGCACCGAGGCGGTCGACCAGTTGGCCGAGCTGGCCACCGACCTTCGCGTTCCACACGGGCCAGGTGCTGTAGCGCTTGCGGTAGGCCATGGCGTAGTTCGCCCAGACCTTGAAGGTTTTGCAGGACTGGTCTTTGGGGCCCGGCATGTCGGCGGGAATCTCAACCCGTGGCGCATCAGTGCGATCAACCACCAGAACCAGATTGCGGGCCGGCTTGTCCGGGCTGCCTTGCAAGTCCTGACTGGTATCCTGATTGGTACCCTGATGATTGGTATCCTGATTTGTCGGAGATTTTTCCGACCCTTGCTCGGATTTTTCTCCGACCTTGCTCGGATTTTTCTCCGAGGCAGATCGGATTTTTTTCCGACCTTTGTTCTTTGGTGGGGTCGGATATTTTTCCGACCCGTCGAGCTTCTGGTTCCACTCGATCGCCTTCTCGGTGAGGCGGAACAGCGTGATGTTCGAAGTGCTGGAAAGCTCAATCAAACCCGCATCTTCCAGGGCCTTCAGCATGCGATAAGCAGTGTCTGGCTTGTCAGTGAGCAGCGGCAGCTCCTCGATGATCTTGGCCTTGCTCAGCGCGAAGAAGATCCCGTCGTCAGTCTTGATTGGCTTTGTCCAGCTTGGGCAGCCGTAGACGAAGGCGAACAGCAGGGCTTGCTGAGAATTCAGCCCCCACTCCAGCGCTTTCACCTGATTGATCGTGACGGTGAATTGCATATCAGGCCTTCCCGACCAGTTTGGCCAGTTCAAGGAAGCGATCCACGTACCAGTGTGGCTGTGTCTCGCGTGGGCATTGAGGGCTGGTGAGGTTTTTGCCGAACTTCAAGCCCTTGTCGGTCACCGACCAGAATTCGACCATTTCCTGCTTGGAGTTCTTGCGCTGGAGCTGTTTGAGGAATCCCTTTGCAGCCAGGGCGCGGTTGAAGGCGGCAGCCGTGCTGGCGATGCCGTAATCCTTGATCAGCGCGGTGACGGCCTTGGTTGGCATGGAACTGCCACCAGTTGCATCTGGTGCCGCGTCTACGGCGTAGCCCGGGAGGAACTTGGCATCCAAGCCGTTGTTGGCGGCGATCTTAGCTAGCATCATCATCTTGCTGGAGTTCGCTGGTTTGAGCAGCCGGTCGAAGCATTCGAGGATTGCCAGCTCGCCGACGATCTTGGAGTTGTTTAGCACCGGTGTAGAGTAACTGCCGGTCTTGCGGATGCTCGGCAGCACCTGACCAACCACCCACTCTTCGAATTGCTCGGCGGCTGGAAGCTTCGACTTCATCACCAATCGATAAAGGTCGCGCTCGGGGATGATCTGCACCGCACGGACCTGACCTCCCATTTCGGTATGGCAGGTACTGACGGCCTTACAGTGGGCGTTGATGGCTTTCGAAGTGTTTGCGTAGCCCAGGGCTTCAGCGACATCTTTGGCGATAAACAAAGGCTCACCGCTTCCATCGTCGATCACGCGAACAAGTAGGCCGTGGAAGCTGAATTGGGTTGGAATGCGCGACACGTTTTCAGAATTCGAAAAACGTGTCGCGACACTGTTGGGGGTATTGCTTGAAGTAGGTTGGCTATGCATAATCGGCCTCATCAAGTGTTAATGAATTAGCCGGGGCGCAATCCCGGCTTTTTTGTGCCCGGGATTCAGGCAAGCTTCAAATTCGGTCGGTGTTTTGCGATCAGTGCCTCAGCCTTTCGGCCAAGCTCCCCTGCCCGCGCTTCTACCTGACGGCACTGCTCGGCGAACGCCGGCAGGTGCGGCAGGTCCTCTTCGCACATCACCTGGTCGTCAAAGACCTCGCTGCCGGTATCGATCACGTCGCCCAGTGCGCGGATCAGCGCACCGAAGCTTTTGTTGGCGCATTGGTCGCTCTGCATCTGGCGGGCGCCGATCAAGCCGTGGCGTCCGGCAAGTTCGTTGATACAGTTGTCGCGGAACTCTGGTTCCAGAGCGTTCACCCAAGACTCCTCAAGCCAAGACGGCATTTCCTGATCACCGGAGAGCCAGCGCTGTACGCGTTTCAGCCAGCGGCCGGTCGCTTTCACGAACTCGCTCACGTCACCGGTCAGTTCTGGCGAATTGAAATCTGGCACTTCCTTCTTCTTGGCGCGCTCAGGAATCGACAGGTGCAGCTCACGGCTCAGCGATTGCGCGAAATCGTCCTGGCTCAAGCTGGTTCGGGCGATCTGGTTTTGAGCGTGCGCGACCAGAACCTGATCACGGGTTTGCGCGGTGTGTCTTGGACTGGACGTTTCCATGGGGACTGCTCTCTTCTAATCTGGCTTCAACGGATTGGCGGACAGGGATGTCGCTTAGGCGGCCATCTCGGCCCAAGGAAACGACGGGCACAGGTTTTCTTTTTTGAAAGCACCTTCGGTCAGCGCCTCCGCTCGCTTGGCAATAACCGGAGACATGCCGTGCTTCCCCCGAACCCAGCCGGAAACGGTGCTTTGATCAACCTTGAGCTTTTCGGCGGTGGCCTCCTGGGTGCCGAAGTAGTCAACGAGGCCCTTGTAAATTGCGTTCATGATGCCCCTCCATACGGGAATACCCATATAGTAGGTTATGGGAATACCGATTTGCAAGGATATGGGAGCGCCCGTAATACTCCACGGATGGAATTCAAAGACCGACTCAAAACCGCCCGCCGCCACGCCAAGCTCAATCAGACTGAGTTAGCTGAGCGTGCCGGACTCACGCAGACCTCGATCTCCGATTTGGAGAGGGGAAAATCGAAGGCTACAGCCTTCGCAGCTCAGATCGCCTCTGTATGTGGCGTGTCCCCTATGTGGCTGGCTGAAGGTGTCGGCGACATGCTCAAGGGTGTACCTGATCATCAGGACGAACGCATCCAGCCCAGCGTGAAACTTGGCACCATCGAAACCTGGGATGACGAAACCCCACTCGATGACGATGAGGTCTACGTCCCCTTCCTACATGAAGTCGAGCTGGCGGCCGGATCTGGCAGATTTGCGATCGAGGAAAACGCCAACTCACGTCTGCGCTTCAACAAGAAGGATTTGCGCCACAACGGCGTTCAGTTCAGCAACGCGAAGTGTGTGAAGGTCGGCGGGAACAGCATGATGCCCGTGCTGCGCGATGGTGCCACCGTCGGCGTGAACGTAGGGAAAAACTCGCTGAGCGATATCGTTGACGGCGAAATGTACGCCATCAACCACAACGGGCAGTTGCGCGTGAAGCAGGTCTACCGGATCCCGATCGGGATTCGCCTGCGCAGCTTCAATCGTGACGAGCATCCTGACGAGGACTACACGTTCCAGCAGATCCAAGAGCAGCAGATTTCGATCTTGGGCCATGTGTTCTGGTGGGCGATGTATTCACGGTAACCGTTAAAATCTAGCGCCCAATTGGAGCAAGAATATTTATGTCAGAAGGAATTACCGCTAGCGAGCTACAGTTGGAGATCTACAGGCTAAAAACGAGCCAAGCCGATATCTTCACAGGCCTATCTAAAGCTATCGCGTCTCAGATGGCTGTGAATGTTGCAGTGACGCAACAGTTGAATGGCCATGGTCTGCTTCCCCCTGGTGATGATCGCAAAGAGTATTTCTCCGCTGTCCGCAAGGCTCTGGCCGATCTTGAGGCTCTGAACAATACTCTTTCGAATTACTTCACTGATGCAAAAAAAGACCTGGCGAATGAAAAATCAGCCCTCGACGAGAGGCTGAACGATGTCGAGTAGAGATGCATCAGAATCAGCTCAGCTGTTTTCATACCTCCTCGCACAAATGGGGGAGGTTCAAAAACTAAAGGTCAGCCTGACTGAAACACAATCGCAATCTTCCGTTCAAGACTCGCGCGAAAGACGGGTGTACACTGACTCTATGAACGAAATTAGCCGCGAAGAATTCAACGCCAAACTCGAGACCATTGAGGTTAAGATGGACGCTCGAGTGGAGGCCGTTTCAGCCAAAATCGAAGGATTTCTAGCTGCTCAGACAGAGCGTGATAAACGATTGGATGCAGCGTTAGCGCAGATTACAGCGAATCATTCTGAGACCAAAAGCAGCCTTAGCTCGATGAAGACAGCACTGGTAGTTACCGCTGTTTCCACTGTTTTAGCTATTGTTTTTGGTGTTGCTTCGTTTAATACAGCGCTTACTTCAAATATGATGGCTGCGTTTCAGGTCGGGATCGCCAAGTCCGAGGCGCCACAAGAAAAGGCGCCAACGACACGGCCCGCACCCAACACGCCTGCACAACCAAACACCGAAAAATGAAGAATGCCCGGCCCAGCGCCGGGCTTTTTCATGCCTGCCCTTCCCTCCTATGTACCGCCTTCCAGACCCTCGACAGAGTGCGCGTAAAAGGCTGTCGCCTCCTCCACCAACTCCCGCCAGTCATCACTATCGATTACGCCGGCGCGCTTATATTCGTCCGCCAGCTTCAGCAGTTCGTCGTATTGCTCCTCGGCGTCCATCCTAATCTCCGGCTCTTCGAGTAATTTCCGCCAACCAACCAGCTCCTGCTTTTTCCGATCGTCGTTCATGGTGAGTACCTGGTGGGTGTGCACCGGTAGAGTTCGCCCGTGGCGCTGCCGTTCGGTGGAGGCGACTGACGGTGTGGAAGATGGTGGCGCACCGCCATGAATGGTAAAATCTCAGCTCAATTGATGGAGGGATCCAATGAAGATCGTAGGCCTGATTCTGCTCGGGATCGTTTGCCTGGTCAGTTACCTGATCGGAAGCGGCACCAACGGCTTAGCAATGGTCGCAAGCATCGTTTTCTTTCCGAGCGCGATCGCGCTGTACTTCTACCCGACAATCTGCGCTGTCGGCGAGCACCCCAAGGCCACTCCGATTTTCGCGCTAAATCTCCTCGCCGGCTGGACCTTTATCGGATGGGTTGCGGCTTTCATCTGGGCACTCAACAAGCCCGCCATCCACCCTGCACGCCCGGTCGATACGACAACTTACGCCGAGGATCTTGCTGCCGCTGCCGCGAACAAGGATTGCCCGTTCTGCGCGGAAACCATTAAGGCCGCTGCCAAGAAATGCCGGTACTGCGGTTCTGACTTGGAACAGCAGGTAGTGTAGATAGCGTGATCGTCATCTGAAGCCCGCCAAGCGCGGGCTTTTTTGCGACCAGAAATATGGGGGAATCACATTTTATGGGAATACCCATTGACACTAAATATGGGAGTGCCTATATTTCACCCATCGCAGCGACACACTGCCACTGCGAAGGGCCTCAACAAACCCGCCGCTCTTTAACAACCAGCGCCATGAACGACTACCCGGCCAGTCCGGTTAGGTCACTCCCGGCTCCATCGGTGGGAGGTCAGTAAACCGATGAACAAAACCGCACTTGCCTCTACCGGCGACCGGCGATCCGACAGGCCCGAAAGCCTGCCAACGCGCAGCCCACTGCGACGGCGGACGAGGTGTTGACCGAACTGAGTGAATGACCTGGTAAGCGGGTGCGGAGAAAGACCAAAGATTTACTGATGCCGCTTCGATGAGGCGGCATTGGAAATCAACGGGAGTCACAAAATGCTCAACATCAACGAAGCTGAACTGAAGAAATCCATCGTGTCGAACGTCGCCGATCAGTTGCTGCGAGAGGATGAAGACCTCTCCGAGATGGTGGCGAAAGAGGTGAAAAAGCGCATCGACAAAATCTTCGATGAGCGCGTTACCTCGCAGATCCAGATGGCGATCGACGAAACAATCAATGGCTCGTTCGAGCGTGAATATCGCCGCGTGAATCAGTGGGGCGATCAGGAGGGGCCATCTACCACGCTGCGCAAGGAACTGGAAAAAACGGTAACCGCCTACTGGAACGGCAAGGTAAACCCCGGGGATGGCAAGCCAGCATCTAGCGATTACAACTCAGTCACCCGGGCTCAGTGGCTTATGACCAAGATCTGCGCCGAAGACTTCAGCAAGCAAATGCAGCAAAGCGTGGCGAACGTAACCGGCGCCCTGAAAGACGGCTTGCGGAATCAGCTTGCCAATCAAATGGACCACATGCTGAACGACCTTTTCAAAATCAAAAGCCTGCAAGACCAGGGCAAGGTTGAAAAGCCGTACTGAGCGATTTCACTGGCTGGCCTTGGCGACAGGGCCAGACGGGAAATCAACCGGAGACGGATATGGAAAACAACGACCTAAAGGACGCTGAGCAAACTTTGCAGCGACTCGCCACCGCCTTAAATAAAGCGGTCCGGGAGTATGCGAACCACGGGATGACGGTAGAGATGGATATCGTGAGCAGTTCGATAATCGGATGTGTTTCGGTGCCTTCGGTTTTGCTGAATTGCAGCATCGCCATCCGCAACCTCGACTGAACAACCAGCGCCACGACAGCCTGTCGTTAACTGCCCGATCCTCTCTGTGAGAGCGCATCGGGGTGTGATCTGAGGCTAAGTCTCGGGCAGCGGATGTGCCAACCGGTCGCCTTCAGGGCTACCCCTTCCGCCGAATGCCGGTTGAGCCCCGGCCAGATCACACCCCTATGCGGAAAGACCGCGGCCTGTACCGCCGACATGCATCAGGCATGGCTCACATCAAAGTGAGCAAGCGAGGCAATTACTTAGCAGTAATCAACCCACCACAGAGGCTTTCCAGAAAATCCTGGCCGCCTTTGGAATTGAAAAATTCCGTCGACTGCTTCACTTCCATTTCGTACCGAGGATTTGTAGCAACATCACGGATGTGTTTCGCCATCTCGTCAGTCATGCCCTCTTTCTGCTCCGTCAGGAATTTTTCTAAGGTGATACCTGCTTCTGGATGTTTTTTTGCGCAAGCCTGGGTGGATGCTACAGCCATAACCGCAGTGTTGTGGTCTGCGACAACGTCTGTGGCAGCCGGAGCTGGAACAGCATAAGCGAGGGCAATCACCGCGATGGCTGCAGCACTGCGAACTTTACTTAGAAACATTCAGATCTCCCGATCTCAATTATTTGGCATTAATGCCAAAACGTATCGGCCAAGCTCGCTGGTTCCTTTAGCAATTTAGCCGCGCACCTCCGACGCCACCCGAATGCACTCCCCTCCGCGCCCAACGGCAACCAGCGGAGCGGATGAGTGCATCCGAGTTTTGTTGGATCAACACCCCGTCACTCTGGAGACGACCATGTCAGCTCTACGCAAGCCCATCCCGGAAGACGACTTTCTCGACACGGAGGCAGGTCAGGAATGGCTGACCGAGTCGGTCGACGATCTGCTTTATCGGCGACACGTCGAGGCGCCAAATCCGGTAGGTCGAAACAAAGTCCTGGTCAACGCCGACCACTTACCGGAGGCGCTGGCGGATCACATGGCCGCAAACCCTGATCCTGATCGGTACATCGAGAAGATTTTGATCGAGCTGATCTGTCACGGGGATGGCGGTGTACTGCACAAGTGGGCCGTTGAGGCAGTCGGAGGCGATCCGCTGGTTGTTCCAAGGCTGGCCGGCGACCTGGTTGCGGTGCATGCCAACGAGTACCGAGATGCCAAGCGCGAAAGCGATCGCGTAGAGCGGGAGTGCGGGTTTTGAGCCCGCACATCTTGATCGACCAAGCCCTTGATGGAGTGTCGGCGCCCGCCGGCGAAGAAGATATCAGCCTGTTGGTACAGGGGCTGATCACCCGCCTCTTCACCGATGGCGCGATTACCACCGACGAGTTCAACCACTACTGCAAACGCCTGCGTGACACCTGTCAGCGGCGCAAGGAGGAAGCATGAGTACGGCACCTGTTAAATCGCTCATCGACGAACAGCTCGAAGACATCGAACACAAGATCGCCCTCCTCGGCTTCGGCCTTCCCTTCAACGAGTTGATCGGCCGCAAGCGCGAGGAACTGGTCGCAAATCTCCCGCAGCGTCTGGCGCCATCCATGAAAGGCAAACGAATTGCGGTAAGGGTTCGGCCGTGACCGGTCGCCAGCTTGCCCGCCGCACTCTGATTCGGCGCGCATCATTCTCTGCCATCGGCGTTTTCACCTTCTTGATGCTGCTCAGCGCCCTCGCCGATCGCATCACTCAATAGACAAAGCATTCAATCGCTGCGCACCGCGCGGCAAGGAACACTCATGTCCGCTCAAAGCGTTGCGCCGGTGGCGCACGAACGAAATCTTCACGTCCTGCCGCACGCGGCAACCAGCACCAGCGCCCTCGTACTGGACGGCGACAGCCTAGACAAAATGATGCGCCTGGCCGAAGTCATGGCCACCGGCCGCGCCACGCTGCCGAAGCACTTCAACGGCAACCCCGCGGATTGCCTGGCAGTCGTCATGCAGTCGATGCAGTGGAAGATGAACCCATTCGCCGTGGCGCAGAAAACGCACCTGGTGAACGGCGTATTGGGATACGAGGCACAGCTAGTGAACGCCGTGATCACCACCTGCGCACCGGTGCTGGATCGCCTGCACTACGAGTGGTACGGCGCCTGGGAAAAGGTGATCGGCAAATTCACCATCAAGAACGGAGACAAAGGCGAATACCGCGTCCCAGGGTGGAAGCTCGAGGATGAGCAAGGGCTTGGCGTGAAGGTCTGGGCGACCTTCCGTGGCGAAGACGAGCCGCGCGTCCTTGAGTTGCTTCTGGCCCAGGCTCGCACCCGGAACAGCACGCTCTGGGCGGATGATCCTCGCCAGCAGTTGGCGTACCTCGCCACCAAGCGCTGGTCGCGTCTGTACTGCCCGGACGTGATCCTCGGCGTTTACAGCCCCGACGAGTTGGAAGAAACATCGCCAACCATTCGCGATGTATCGCCGACGCGCGGAGCGGCCGCTGCTGAGCTCCCGCCCTACCCCGACGAAAAGCTCGCAGAGAACCTGCCGAAGTGGCAGATCGCGGTCGACGCAGGCCGCTCTGCTCCCGATCACCTGATCGCAACCATCAGCAGCAAATTCACCCTGAGCGAAGAGCAGATCGCCAAGATCAAAGCGCTCGCGCCAATTGAAGGAGACCAAGTATGAAAATCCACAATGTCGCTCAGGGTTCCGAAGCCTGGCATGCGCTCCGCGCCAATTACTTCACCGCGTCAGAAGCGCCGGCAATGATGGGCGCCTCGAAGCAGATGAAGCGCACCGAACTGCTGCACGCCAAAAAGACCGGCCTCGATCGAGACGTATCGTGGTGGGTGCAGAAAAACCTGTTCGACAAGGGGCACGAAGCGGAGGCGCTCGCTCGACCGATCCTCGAGGCGCGAATCGGAGAAGATTTGTTTCCCGTGGTCGGCACCGAGGGTGATCTACTCGCATCGCTCGATGGCTGCACGATCCTTGGCGATGTGCTTTTCGAACACAAGATGTGGAATGAGCAGCTCGCTGCTGACGTTCGCGCAGGCATCCTCGATCCGCACTACTACTGGCAGCTTGAACAGCAGCTGTTAGTGAGCGGCGCCGAGAAAGTGATCTTAGTGTGCTCCGACGGCACCGAAGAAAACTTCGTTTCGATGGAATACGTGCCGGTGACGGGCCGCGCCGCAACGCTCGTCGCGGGTTGGAAACAGTTCCAGGCTGACCTGCTGGACTTCACTCCGGCCGAGGTGGTGCCGGAAGCCGTCGGCAAAACGCCGGAGTCATTGCCAGCACTGCGCATCGAAGTGACCGGCATGGTTACCGCCAGCAACCTGGAGCAGTTCAAAGCACACTCGCTGGCGGTGTTCGGCTCTATCAACACCGAACTGGAAACTGATCAGCACTTCGCCGACGCAGAGAAAGCGGTCAAGTGGTGCGGTGATGTTGAGGAGCGGCTTGAGGCTGCGAAGCAGCACGCCCTGAGCCAAACCGAGAGCATCGACGCGCTGTTCCGCACCATTGACGAGATCAGTGCCGAAGCCCGTGCGAAGCGCCTGATGCTCGACAAGCTGGTGAAGGCTCGTAAGTTGAGCATTCGCAAAGATATTGTCATGACCGCAGCCAAGGCGCTTCAGACGCACATCGACCAGATCAACACTTCACTGGGCGGTAAAGCCCGCATGCCGGCAGTGCCTGCGGATTTCGCCGGGGCCATCAAAGGCAAGAAGACGATCAGCAGCCTGCGCGACTCTGCCGACTCCGAGCTGGCCCGGGCAAAGATTGCCGCCAGCCAGGTCGGCGACAGCATCCGGACCAACTTGGCCAGCTTGGACGAGCTCGCAGCCGACTACCTGTTTCTGTTCAACGACGTGCAGCAACTGGTGATGAAGGCGAACGACGACCTGGTCGCGCTGATCAAGGTGCGGGTCTCGGAGCACCAGAAGGCGGAGGAGCAGAAAGCCGAAGCGCAGCGTGAGCAGATCCGTCAGGAGGAGCTGAAGCGAATTGAGGACGAGGCGAAAGCCAACGCACCGGTTGAGTCTGCACCAGTCGCCAGCCCGGCACCGGTGAAAGCCGCCGCGCTGGTTCAGTCTGCGTCGAAGCCAGCGACCACAGCCGCGGTGCCGGCGAGCCTGCAGGCCGAAGTGTTCGATCTGGAAGAGCTGATCAAAGCAGTTGCCTACGGCCAGGCGCCTATCTCGGTGCTGACCGTCAGCTGGGAAAACCTCGACGCACTGGTCGCCGAACAAGGCGCCAAGTTCAGCATGGCCGGTGTGAGGCTGGTCAAGGTGGCCGCATGATCAGCCTCAATCTCAACGCGGTTCGGGCAAAACAAACTGAGTCGGAACAGATCGCGGCGGCGATGGCCGACTTCTGGACGCGGCCCGGCGGCACCTTCAAAGAGTTGCCGCCGGCTCGCATGAGGCCAAGGCCTGCGCGGCGTGACTGGGTAGACCCTAAAACAGTCCTCAAGCGGCGCCCGAAACCGATATCAGTCGCTGACCGCAGGGCTCTGCGCAAAATGGCGGACGCGATATGAAGTCAAAACGCAAACCCAACAACGGTTTCGCCCGGGCTGAACGCAGTTGCCGGGCGCTGCTGCGCACCAACCACGTCGCGGTGGTGAACATCGACCCCAGCGGTAGCCAGATCATGGCGAACTGGAAGAGCTGCAAGCAGATCCGAAGTCTGGCGATCGCCAACGCGATTTTCGACTTTTCATACCGCTGGACGATCTACATCGGCGCCATGTGTCGAGACGAGCGCGGCGCCGAGTACATCAAGTCGGTGGAGATCTCGCCCGAGGGCATCTACAAGGTCGAGCGTTTGACCGATGCCATCGAGCATTACTACCTGGAACTGCGCAACAGCGCGAACCCAGCCCATCTGGTCGCATCAGGATGGATCGCCATTCCGGACGAGGTTTCGATGGATGAAGCCGAAGCCGCGAAGCTGTTCTACGCCGCTGGCGCCTGGCATCAGGTGAAGGTAGCTGCGTGAGACGTTTTCGCACCCAACAACGCAAACGACAGACCTGGCTGGACTTGCCGGCCAGCGGAATAGAAGAGGTAGGCCATGGCCGAAGAACAGCAGCTCCCGACGCAAGAGCCGCAGCCGACAGCGGAAGCCATCAAGCAGCGCAAGAAGCGCGAGAAGGCCGCAGCGAAGGACGCTGCATTGGGCGTCGAGAAGTTTACGGTTGAGGTGGCCGGGGTGTTCAGGCCTGACCTGAAGAAGGTCATGAAGGACCACGGCATCAACAACCAGCAGGAGGTTTACCAGCTGCTGCTGATGAATCTGATCGCCGCCGATTTCGAAGAACAATCCCGCATGCTTCGCTGTGTCACGACACCTTTTGTCATCACGGAAAAGGTGTCGCGACTTATCGAAGCGGCCGGGATGAAGTCGCTAGCTGACGATCCGCCAGAGCCTGACGACGAAATCATCGAGCCTTAGCGATCAGCCTCAAGCGTAAGAATAATCGTCTCTGGCTCACCTTCCTGAGTAAGCCCCGGCAATTGCGAAACAACGTGGCCATGCATGCTGCTGCCGATTGACAGAGAGGCTTCGAACTCACCCTGTGCGCGAACCTCTCCTGTGTGACCGTAAGTGCCTTCCCGAAGAGTGACCTTGTAAACATTGAGTTCATCGGTGTCTTCCAAGTAAAGATCCTCAGTGCTTTTCTCACGGTCATAGGTCGCGAGACTTGAGCCAGAGCTGATTGTCAGGCGCTCGATCTTAATTTTTCCCACATGTTTCTCCTTGATCCGGCTCCATGCCGGGCCGAACACAAATACACTAACCACAATAAAGTTGCACTAACAAATTACTCACGAGGTAAACGAATCACTCTGTAGCTGTTGGCGCCTTTGGTGGCGCCAGAATATTTTGCGCATTAACTTCCAAGTTTTTGAAGGTGGTTTTGACCTTGGCAGGAATAATATACGCACCAACTAATATATGCTCAACCACTTCAAGCGCTAAAATCAATTGACTTTGGGAGTGAGCCTCCGACTCATGAGCTGCTCTATTCCCTAAGACACGAACTTTTTGAAGCGTTTCGACACCTTCCTTTGTAACAAGAGACTTAACGTGCAAATCGTCGATTTTCTTATAGAGATCCCTTCCTGCCGCCTTAACTTCCGTACAAATTGCTTCAAGTAACGCGCGAATCGCAATACCAGCAATAATTAGAAGCTCGCCTTCTACTGCGGATCGAGCCTCTGAGTAAATCTGACTGATGCGATTAGGCAGCAACCAGTACTCCTCAATTCTCGAGCCGGCAGTTCTACCAGGATAATACTTGACTGCCGGAGGGTTATACATCAACCCTTCATCGTCATGCTCGTAATCTTCAGAGTTCGTACTGGAAACTCGAAACGAAACATCTTCACAACCCAGACATTGAACTATCTGCTTCTCTATTCGCCAGTCATACATATTATGACCATGTTCCTCACTACCTCTTTCTATATAGTTACTTATCATCTTATGGTTCGTTTCGCGATAGCATATTCGACAAGGAAACTGGGATACAGATTTATCTTCCAACAGCTCGTACGTGACCGATCTTATTCCCATAAATAGCCCAACTTTAATTCAGATTTAGACATACATACCCTAATTCTACAAATCACGCCAGCCGGCGAGGATCCCCTATGGAAATCACTTACGGCTCGGTCTGCTCCGGCATCGAGGCGGCAACGCTTGCATGGAAGCCGCTCGGCATGCGGGCGACCTGGTTCGCCGAGATCGAAGCGTTCCCCAGCGCGGTGCTGGCCCACCACTACCCGTACACGCCGAACCTCGGCGACATGACCAAACTCGGCGCACAGGTGCTGGCCGGCAAAATCGCCGCGCCGGACGTCCTCGTCGGCGGAACACCGTGCCAAGCCTTCTCGGTCGCCGGGATGCGCGAAGGCCTCACAGACCCGCGCGGCGCCCTCACCATCAAATACGTGGAGCTTGCAGATGCAGTTGACTATGTTCGCGCCGGCCAGCGAAAGCCCGCCTGCGTTATCGTCTGGGAAAACGTCCCCGGCGTCCTCAGCGACAAAGGCAACGCCTTCGGATGCTTTCTTGGCGCGCTTGCTGGGGAAGACTGCGAACTGCAGCCTTCAGGGAAGAAGTGGCCGGACGCTGGTTGTGTGTATGGACCCAAAAGAACAATCGCGTGGCGGATCCTGGACGCCCAATATTTCGGCCTGGCCCAACGACGCCGCCGTGTGTTCGTTGTCGCAAGTGCTCGAGACGGATTCGATCCCACCGAGGTACTTTTTGAGCGAGAAGGCGTGCGCCGGGATACTGCGCCGCGCCGAGGCGAGGGGCAAGACGTTACCGGATCAGCTCCTTTCGGCCCTGCGCTCCAGTGCGGATGCGGATACACCTTCGACGAGTCATTAGGGCAGTACGGTTGCCCGAATTGCGAGGGTGACGAAGGCCCGGCGGTTGGAGTGTTTTGCGGTGTGCCAGCCTTCGGCGGTCACAGCCTTAGCGGATCGGTTGAACGGTCTGCAACGCTCACCGCGAAGGACACCCGGCTCGACATGGAAAGCGAGACGTTCTTTATCGCGCCAACTCTCGCCGGCGGCGCGCGCAAGTCCGGAGGTTACTCGCTCGACGATATCCCTATCACCGCACCAGCACTGCGCGCCCAAGCGCAAAGCAGCCACCGCGCAGACTCCGAGGCGTTCATCGTGGCTGGCACTCTCAATTCCAACGGCAAGGCGGCCGGCAGCGCAACTCAGCAAGACGCAGAATCCGGGCTGCTGGTTGTGCATGGCACGCAAGACCCGGATGTGCGCTTCGAGCAGGCCCATACCTTGGGCCGTAACAACGGGATGGAAAACGCCGTGCTCGCCTTCTCCTGCAAGGATCACGGCGCCGACGCTGGCGATGTCACTCCCACGCTGCGCGCAATGAACCACTCCGGAAGCCATGCAAACGCCGGCGGCCAGCTCGCAGTGTGCATCACTGGTGACATCACGCACACGCTAAAGGCTGACGGTTTCGACGGGAGCGAGGACGGTACCGGGCGCGGCCAACCGATTGTGGCCGCATTCGCCGAGAACTCCCGAGCCGAGCTGCGCTATGAAGGTGGCGACGGCAGTATCACCGGCGCGCTCGGATGCGGTGGTGGCAAGGCTGGTCAGGGGATGCCTTCGGCTCAAGTCGGCGCCTCGGTTCGGCGCCTGATCCCGCGCGAGTGCGAACGCCTCCAGGGAATGACTGACGACTACACGCTGATCCCTTGGCGCGGCAAGCCCGCCAGCGAATGCCCGGACGGCCCGCGCTACAAGGCGATCGGCAACAGCAAGGCCGTGCCGTGCGTGCGCTGGATCGGCCGGCGTCTTCTACAACAACTAAAGTGACTTAGCGCGCAGAGCTATAGACAGCCGGGTTTTGCGTTAACTCGGTGCGGACTGCGTGCTACGCACGCCTGCGTCGTCACGAAGTTTGACGAATACTCCGTACATTGTTGTGATAGATACCCACATCACCGCCGCCACGCCAAACCAAATTGTAACTCTTTGATCTGCAAGCACCCCGAGATCGCTAGCCTTTGAAACCGCAACTTGGAGGCCGAGATTTGCCGTGGTCGCAAATCCAGCCCACGACATACCCAAAATGACGGCTTGTTGAAGATCTGGCTTTACGTTGCGCCGCCAGGCTGCGATTACATAAATGATCACAAATACTCCAACGCCAAGTCCCGAAACAAGCGTTACGCCATCCAACTCAATCTCCATCGGCCACGTCCTTAGTAGCTTTCAAAGCAAAGTACGCACCCAAAGCGGCTCCAAGGAGAGCCCCGCCTACGCCGGGGAAAATCATGTTCCCCAATGCTGCCCCGCCAAGGGTCGTGGCGAACTTTGCGACGTCTCCTGGAGAATCAGGCGCTTTCGACTTGTTCTGCTCGGACGAGTGCAATGTCTCGTCAGATGTTGATTGTTTATCAACCATAAATTTCCTTGTTTGGTTTACTGCCCAATCGGCAGGCGAGATAAGTATAAGAGGCAAACCTACTGGCACATAGTAGCAGCGTTGTATTGGAGCATTCTGGTTCCATCTCAGACCCAAAAAAATTTGAGCGGCCAGCCGCTCGATCGCCGACCAATATCACATCCGTACTCCACCCGCAAAACCTGTAACCCCTCCCCCTTCAAAGTCAGCCGCTATAGCGGCAAGGAACCCCTATGCTCGATACAAACATTCACCACTCACTGAACACGCTCACTGCAAGCCAGATGGCCAAGCTGCTGGTGATGCATCACGGAATCGATGCTTTCGGCTACAAGTACGACAGCCTGCGCGATGCACCGAATAGCCCCGTTACGCTTGAAGATTTGGCGTCCATGTCCGGCGAGGATCTGGATCAGCTTTACGATGAGAGCTCGCACGATGACGCGGTAAACGAGGTGCGTTACAGCGCAGTGGACGCCCCCGGAGTTCCGTCTTGGTGCCACTACAGTTGGGAGCGAAACTACGAGGTCGATGTGAAGGCCTTCATCCTGCCCGATGGTCGCGCTCTCGCCTTTTGTGAGATGAGCGGCGGCGGCAAGCACGGCGAGCCCGACGCCTACCCTTGGGTTGAAGAGGCCAAATTCATCAAGATCACTGACGTCGAAGAGCGGGTCGTCAAGACTTACAAGTTCGAGGAAATTCCAGAAGTCTCAGAGGTGACGCCATGATCTTCGCCCCGCTCTACATGGCCTACCTCATCTACAAGGGGCCGTGGCGATGAGCCGCATGGAAGAAGCGCTAATGAGGAAGCCTGGCTACACACCATATTGCGGCGACGACGTTTGCATGGTCTGGGCGAGAACTCGATGGAATGGCGAACAGTTTCAGTGCCAATGCGGCTGGATCAGTTCGTACCCTCCCGAGTTCATCGCTCAATACAAGGCGCGCTGGCATCCCGGGCCCAAGCCATGAGCCGCATGGTCAGCGTCCGCACCGAGGAACTGACCGGCCCGGCGCTGGACTGGGCAATCAACGCGATCGAGGGTGATCAACAACCCGGCACCGGTCAGATGGATCTCTTCGCCCTGCCCGACGCCGAGCAAATGATCATGAAGTACGGCGTCTGGGTCGACGCTGGCCACCGTTACCCGTGGCTGGCCGACGCCACCAACGATCCATTCAACCGCCAGCCCGGCGAAACCCGAACCATCGCAGTGTTCCGCGCCGTGGTCTTTGTCAAGCACGGCGGCACCGTGAAAGTCCCCGCCGAACTGTTCCAGCAATAACCCCAACCACTCAACAGCCTGCCGGTGTACGGCGGGCGAGGAATTCGCATGCCCGAATTAACTTACGACCAGAAGCTGGTGGATTACGCGACGGCGCCAAAAGCATCGGCCGGCACCATCTGCCAGATCGAGAACGGCGACTTCGTCAAACACTGGTGCGGGAAGCTGCGCGGAAAATTCATCCAGGTCGGCTCCACTTGGAAAGCAGCCACCAAACAGCAAGCAATCGAAAAAGCTCGGGAGTTCCGCGAGCAGTGCCGGACAGAAGCAAAAGCGAAAGGCTTGTTGCCGGCGTAACCCATCACCACCTTCTGCCGCCACGCGCGGCATGGAGCATCACCAATGAAAAAAGAGCTGATCAAGATCAGTGAATTCCAGCGCCGGCGCTGGGGTGAGAACGGTACACCACCCTGCCCCCAAGCGATCCGCAACTACATCCGCAACGGCCAGGTGCCCGGCGAGCAGATCGGCAAACTCTGGTACGTTGATTGGACCGCGTTCAGCAAGTCGGCCGGAAACGACCTGGTCGCGATGGTATTGAAAGGAGCTGCATGATGGTCCCACGGCCGCGCAACAAGGCGAACAAGAGCCTTCCGCAGAACCTGTACTTCGATTCGCGGCGCTCGACCTATCGCTACCGCCGGCCTACCGACGGTAAGTGGTTCCAGTTCGGCTCGGACCGAATCAAAGCGATCGATGCGGCGAAGCAGCTGAATCTGGAGTTCATGCGCGGCGCCGACCTGATTGGCGCAGTGATGGGCAGCACTTCCGAGTCATTCGCCGGCTTCCTGGACGCATACGAACGCGACGTGCTGCCGCCGCGCGAACTGGCGAAAGGAACCTTGGGCCTATATGCCGTTCACTTCCGACGTTTCCGGAAGCAGTTCGAAGGTAAAGCGGTCGACCAGATCACGATTCGCATGATTGCGGAGATGCTGGACGCCCTCACGCCGCGCACTGCCAACCAGTGCCGCGCCCTGCTGATCGACATCTTCAACCACGCAGCGGCTAAGGGCCTGTGCCCGGACAACCCAGCGGGCAGCACCATCAACCGGATCGAGAAGAAGCAGCGCAAGCGACATACCGTTGAAGGCCTGAAATCCATCCGAGAGAAGTCTCCGCCGTGGCTGCAGAACGCAATCGACCTGGCGCTGATCACTGCGCAGCGTCGAACCGACATCCTCAACATGCGATTCGATGGTGTTCGGGAAGGCTGTTTGTATGTGGTACAGCAAAAGACGGCCAAGGCCAGTGATGCGGCGTGGATCCGGTTCAAAGTGACCGACGAGCTCCAGGCAGTGATCAGCCGGTGCCGGGATGACATCGTCTCGCCTTACCTGATCCACCGCAGACCTGATCGCAAGAAGCAGAAACAGGCACTGACGAAGGAACACTGGACAAAGGTCGAAGAACGATATTTGACCGGAGCCTTTAAAAAGGCTCGGGAGGCGGCGGGTTGCTATAAGGGATGGAAAGAAGAGGAAATGCCGGGCTTCCATGAAGTGCGGGCGCTGTCGTTGCACCTGTATCAGAAAGCCGGAAAGGACGGGCAGAAAATCGCCGGACATGCCAGTGAGAGCATGACCAAAAACTACCAGAAGGATCACGCCGAAATCGTCTGGTCCGAAGCAATTCCAGACCTCAATATCAGCGAATTCACAGGGTAGTTTTGCGCAAGTTTTGCGCGGGTTTTGCGCAGGCACAAAAAAGCCGATCCATCTGATCGGCTTAAGTGTCTGATTTTAATCAGGAATTATGGTCGGGACGGAGTGATTCGAACACTCGACCCCTAGCACCCCATGCTAGTGCGCTACCGGACTGCGCTACGCCCCGACTGGTTTTGCAACTGTTCTTCACCTCGAAGAACGCTCAAGAATATAGCGCAAGCGTTTGAAAACTGGAAGTATTCAAACGCTGCTTTTTATTTCTTGAGAACCACCAGCACATCTTCCAATTCGGCAATCATCTGCCGAATCATCTGCTTGTATTGGGTCGTGTCGTCTTTGGCTTCATCGCCGGACAAGCGCAAGCGTGCGCCGCCGATGGTGAAACCCTGATCGTAAAGGAGCGCGCGGATCTGCCGGATCATCAGCACGTCCTGGCGCTGATAATACCGGCGGTTTCCGCGGCGTTTGACGGGGTTGAGTTGAGGAAACTCCTGCTCCCAGTAGCGCAGCACGTGTGGCTTTACGGCACACAGCTCGCTGACTTCACCAATGGTGAAGTAGCGTTTGCCCGGGATGACGGGTAGTTCGTCGTTATGACTTGGTTCCAGCATAAGCCTCAACTCGGGCCTTCAACTTCTGCCCTGGACGAAAGGTGACCACACGGCGAGCCGTGATCGGGATTTCTTCCCCCGTTTTCGGGTTGCGGCCAGGCCGCTGGCGTTTGTCCCGAAGGTCGAAATTGCCGAAACCGGACAATTTGACCTGCTCGTTGTCTTCAAGAGCGTGCCTGATCTCCTCGAAAAACAGTTCGACCAATTCCTTGGCTTCCCGCTTGTTCAGGCCCAGCTCTTCATACAGACGTTCCGCCATCTCAGCTTTCGTCAAAGCCCCCATACGTCACTTCCTTAACGTGGCGTTCAACCTTTGTTCGAGCGAGGTGAGGATATTTTGCGTCGTCGAATTCACCTCATCGTCATTAAGAGTGCGCGATGGATGCTGCCAGGTCAAGCCAACTGCAAGGCTTTTTCTATCAGGATCAATGCCTTTACCCTGATACACGTCAAACAGCCTGAGATCCGTGAGCCATTCGCCTGCATTTTCACGGATTACGTCCAGTACGGCCGCGGACGCGACGTCTTTGTGCGCAATCAGTGCAAGGTCACGACGCACTTCAGGAAAGCGCGACAACTCGTGGAATTTCGGCATTTTACCGAGTGCCACTTCAGCCAGAACCAGCTCGAAAACGAAGACCGGACGGTCCAGACCCAAGGCTTTCGACAATTCCGGGTGAATGGCGCCGATGAAACCGACTTCACGCCCTTCGCGCTCAATGCGCGCGGTTTGACCAGGGTGCAACGCAGGGTGTTTGCCCGGAGCGAAGGTGAACGAATCCAGTGCACCGGCGAAGCCCAGCACCGCTTCCACGTCAGCCTTGACGTCGAAGAAATCAACCGTGTCGCGACCTTGCGCCCAACCTTCCGGCAGGCGGCTACCGCAAACCACGCCGGACAGCATCGGCTCTTGCTTCAGGCCTTCGAGCTGACCGACGAAGCGCAGACCGCTTTCGAACAGACGCACGCGATCTTGCTGACGGTTGAGGTTGTGCTGCAGCGCTTTGACCAGACCTGGCCACAACGAAGAGCGCATTGCCGCCATGTCATTGGAGATCGGATTGGCCAGCAACAACGGCTCGACGCCCGGGTTGAACAGTTCGAACTGACGCGGATCGATGAAGCTGTAAGTGATCGCTTCCTGATAACCACGCGCCACCAGCAGACGGCGCAGCTCCGGCAGATCGCTGCGCGCTTCAGCCTTGGCTTGCGGTGCCAGGCGTGCTTGCGGGTAACGAACCGGCAGAAGGTTGTAGCCGTACAGGCGGGCCAGCTCTTCGATCAGATCGACTTCCAGGCTGATGTCGAAGCGATGGCTTGGCACTTCTACGCGCCACTGACCTTCACCGTCGGCAGTAATGCCAAGACCCAGACCGCCGAGCAAACGCTCGACCTGCGCGGAATCCATTTCCATACCGAGCATCTGGGTGATGCGCTGGGAACGCAGAGTGATCGGCGCGATCGACGGCAGATGCTGCTCGCTGACGGTCTCGATGATCGGGCCGGCTTCGCCGCCAGTAATGTCCAGCAGCAGGCCAGTGGCGCGCTCCATGGCTTCACGGGCCAGTTGCCAGTCAACGCCACGCTCGTAGCGGTGCGACGCATCGGTGTGCAGGCCGTAGGAACGAGCCTTGCCCGCCACAGCGATCTGGTCGAAGAACGCACTTTCCAGGAATACATCGCGAGTGGTCGCGGAGACACCACTGTGCTCACCACCCATCACACCGGCAATCGCCAGCGCGCGGGTGTGGTCGGCAATCACCAGCGTATCGCTACGCAGGCTGACTTCCTGACCGTCGAGCAGTACCAGCTTCTCGCCCTCCTCCGCCATGCGCACACGGATGCCGCCATTGATTTCGGCGAGATCGAAAGCGTGCAATGGCTGACCCAGTTCGAGCATCACGTAGTTGGTGATGTCGACGGCAGCGTCGATGCTGCGCACGTCAGCGCGACGCAGACGCTCCACCATCCACAGCGGCGTCGGCTTGGACAGGTCAACGTTACGGATAACGCGGCCCAGGTAACGTGGGCACGCGGCAGGCGCCAGCACTTCTACCGAACGCACTTCATCGTGCACGGCAGGAATGGTCATGACCACTGGACGGGTCACTGGTGCGTCGTACAGCGCGCCAACTTCACGGGCCAGACCGGCTAGGGACAGGCAGTCGCCGCGGTTCGGGGTCAGGTCGACCTCGATGCTGGCGTCTTCCAGATCCAGGTACACACGGAAGTCTTCGCCCACCGGTGCATCGACCGGCAGCTCCATCAGACCGTCGTTGCCTTCACCGATCTGCAGCTCGGCTTGCGAGCACAGCATGCCGTTCGACTCGACGCCGCGCAGCTTGGCCTTCTTGATCTTGAAGTCGCCCGGCAGCTCAGCGCCGATCATGGCGAACGGAATCTTCAGGCCCGGACGCACGTTTGGCGCACCGCACACGACCTGGAAAGTTTCCGCGCCATTGCTGACCTGGCACACACGCAGCTTGTCGGCATCAGGGTGTTGCTCGGTGCTCAGCACCTCGCCCACCACCACACCACTGAAAACACCGGCGGCCGGGGTCACGCTATCGACCTCAAGGCCCGCCATCGACAGACGAGCAACCAGCTCATCGCGATCTACCTGCGGGCTAACCCAGCCACGCAGCCATTGTTCACTGAATTTCATCCTGCTCTCCTAAGAATTCGTTACGACTAGCGAAATTGCGCGAGGAACCGCAAGTCGTTGTCGAAGAACAGACGCAAGTCGTTCACGCCGTAACGGAGCATGGCCAGACGCTCGACACCCATGCCGAAAGCAAAACCGGAGAACTCTTCCGGATCGATGCCGGACATGCGCAACACGTTCGGGTGAACCATGCCGCAGCCCATCACTTCCAGCCAGCCGGTCTGCTTGCAGACACGGCAGCCTTTACCGCTGCACATCACGCATTCCATGTCGACTTCAGCGGATGGCTCGGTGAACGGGAAGTACGAAGGACGGAAACGTACGGCCAGCTCTTTTTCGAAGAACACCCGCAGGAATTCTTCGATGGTGCCTTTGAGATCGGCAAAATTGATGTCGCGATCAACCAGCAGGCCTTCGACCTGGTGGAACATCGGCGAGTGGGTGATATCGGAGTCGCTGCGATACACGCGGCCTGGGCAGACGATGCGGATCGGCGGCTGCTTCGATTCCATGGTGCGGACCTGTACCGGCGAGGTATGGGTTCGCAGCAGCATGTTGGCGTTGAAATAGAAGGTGTCATGCATCGACCGGGCCGGGTGATGGCCTGGGATGTTGAGCGCTTCAAAGTTGTGATAGTCGTCTTCGACCTCAGGGCCTTCGGCAATGCCGTAGCCGATGCGGGTGAAGAACTGCTCGACACGTTCCAGAGTCCGGGTCACTGGATGCAGACCACCGGAGGTCTGACCACGACCCGGCAATGTCACGTCAATGGATTCGGCAGACAGTTTGGCAGCCAGTTCGGCTTCTTCAAACAGAGCCATGCGCGCATTGAGAACGCCTGTAACACGTTCCTTGGCAACGTTGATCAGGGCGCCGACTTGCGGACGCTCTTCTGCCGGCAAATTCCCCAGGGTCTTCATCACCTGAGTCAATTCGCCCTTTTTGCCAAGGTATTGAACCCGGATTTGCTCCAGGGCATTGATATCTTCAGCGCTTTGCACAGCCTCTAGTGCTTGAGAGACCAGCGCATCCAGGTTTTCCATGTACAGACTCCAGATACAAAATAGGGGAAGAGCTTGAAGGCTCTTCCCCTATTTAAGACGTTTACCACCTGACCCCACGGAAGTGAGGCCGGGTGATTGTCGGGGGTACTTAAGCCAAGGTGGCTTTAGCTTTCTCGACAATCGCAGCAAACACCGCTTTTTCGTTCACTGCCAGATCAGCCAGAACCTTACGGTCGATCTCGATGGACGCTTTTTTCAGGCCAGCGATGAAACGGCTGTAGGACAGACCGTTAACACGAGCACCAGCGTTGATACGAGCGATCCACAGAGCGCGGAACTGACGCTTTTTCTGACGACGGTCACGGTAGGCGTATTGGCCTGCCTTGATTACCGCTTGCTTGGCAACACGGAATACGCGGGAGCGTGCGCCGTAGTAGCCTTTAGCAAGTTTCAGAATTTTTTTGTGACGCTTACGGGCAATGACGCCACGCTTTACACGAGCCATGAGTTACTTCCTCTATTCTTGACTAAAATTAACGAAGGCGCAGCATGCGCTCGACTTTTGCCACGTCAGACGGATGCAGCAAGCTGCTACCGCGCAGTTGACGCTTACGCTTGGTCGACATTTTAGTCAGGATGTGGCTCTTGAAAGCGTGCTTGTGCTTGATACCGTTAGCAGTTTTCAGAAACCGCTTAGCAGCACCACTTTTGGTTTTCATTTTTGGCATGTTCGGATACTCCGCATTCAGTTGATAAACATAATCAGAAGGCCTGCCGTGCCCTGTTGATTACTTCTTCTTTTTCGGGGCGATGACCATGATCAGCTGGCGTCCTTCCATCTTAGGATGCTGTTCGACCGAACCGTACTCGAGCAGGTCAGCTTCAACCCGCTTGAGGAGTTCCATCCCCAGCTCCTGGTGGGCCATCTCACGGCCGCGGAATCGCAAGGATACCTTGGCCCTGTCCCCATCACTCAGGAAACGTACCAGGTTGCGCAGTTTTACCTGGTAATCCCCTTCCTCCGTCCCTGGACGAAACTTGATTTCTTTAACCTGAATCTGCTTCTGGTTTTTCTTGGCTGCGGCAACCTGTTTCTTCTTCTCGAAGATCGATTTGCCGTAGTCCATCAGTTTGCAAACAGGGGGTACTGCATCGGCGGAAATTTCCACCAAATCCAGTTTGGCCTCTTCAGCCTTAAGAAGCGCGTCTTCAATTGACACAATCCCAAGCTGTTCACCTTCAGCCCCAATTAACCGAACCTCGCGTGCCGAGATATTCTCGTTGATCGGGGCTTTCGGTGCAGCTCGTTTATCTTGTCTCATTTCACGCTTAATAATAATTACTCCGAATCTGGGCGACCACGCCGGGAAACCGCTTGCGCGAGAAACTCAGCGAACTGGGCGACGGGCATCGAGCCCAGGTCAGCACCTTCACGAGTACGCACAGCGACAGTCTGCATCTCGACTTCCTTATCTCCGATTACCAAGAGATAGGGAACCTTGAGCAAAGTATGCTCGCGGATTTTAAAGCCGATCTTTTCATTTCTCAAGTCGGACTTGGCACGAAATCCGCTTTCGTTGAGAGTTTTTTCAACTTCTGCAACAAAATCTGCCTGTTTATCAGTGATATTCATGATCACCGCCTGCGTTGGCGCGAGCCAGGCAGGGAACGCACCTTCGTAGTGCTCGATCAGAATCCCGACGAAACGCTCGAAGGAACCGAGGATCGCACGGTGCAACATCACTGGGTGTTTGCGGCTGTTGTCTTCAGAGACGTATTCAGCGCCCAAACGGACAGGCAGGTTAAAATCGAGCTGCAGAGTACCACATTGCCAGACCCGACCAAGGCAGTCTTTCAGCGAGAACTCGATCTTCGGACCGTAGAACGCGCCCTCACCCGGCTGCAGATCGTACGGCAGGCCCGCAGAATCAAGGGCTGCAGCCAATGCAGCTTCAGCGCGATCCCACAACTCGTCGGAACCGACACGTTTTTCCGGACGAGTGGACAGCTTCATCTCGACATCGGTAAAGCCGAAGTCACGATAAACGTCCATGGTCAGCTTGATAAACGCGGCGGACTCAGCCTGCATCTGCTCTTCGGTGCAGAAGATGTGGGCGTCGTCCTGAGTGAACGCACGTACGCGCATGATGCCGTGCAGAGCACCCGATGGCTCGTTACGGTGGCAGGCACCGAACTCGGCCAGACGCATCGGCAGCTCGCGGTAGCTCTTCAGGCCCTGATTGAACACCTGCACGTGGCATGGGCAGTTCATTGGCTTGATCGCGTAGTCGCGGTTTTCCGACTGCGTGGTGAACATGTTGTCGGCGTAGTTGGCCCAGTGCCCGGATTTCTCCCACAGGCTGCGGTCAACGACTTGCGGCGTCTTGATTTCGAGGTAGCCGTTGTCGCGCTGGATCTTGCGCATGTACTGCTCGAGCACCTGGTACAGAGTCCAGCCGTTCGGGTGCCAGAACACCATGCCCGGGGATTCTTCCTGGGTGTGGAACAGGCCCAGACGCTTGCCGATCTTGCGGTGATCGCGCTTTTCAGCTTCTTCGATGCGCTGAATGTAAGCCGCCAGTTGCTTCTTGTCTGCCCAAGCGGTGCCGTAAACGCGCTGCAACTGCTCGTTCTTGGCGTCGCCGCGCCAGTAGGCACCGGACAGCTTGGTCAGCTTGAAGGATTTCAGGAAACGCGTGTTCGGCACGTGCGGACCGCGGCACATGTCGACGTATTCTTCGTGATAGTACAGACCCATGGCCTGTTCGTTCGGCATGTCCTCGACCAGGCGCAACTTGTAGTCTTCGCCACGAGCCTTGAACACTTCGATCACTTCGGCGCGCGGAGTGACTTTCTTGATCACGTCGTAATCTTTTTCGATCAGCTGTTGCATGCGCTGTTCGATAGCGGCCATGTCGTCCGGAGTAAAAGGACGTTCGAAGGCGATGTCGTAATAGAAGCCTTCGTCGATGACCGGCCCGATGACCATTTTCGCAGTCGGGTACAACTGTTTGACCGCATGACCCACCAGGTGAGCGCAAGAGTGGCGAATGATCTCCAGCCCCTCTTCATCCTTTGGCGTGATGATTTGCAGGGTCGCGTCGCTGCTGATGATGTCGCTGGCGTCGACCAGTTGGCCATTGACCTTGCCGGCCAGGGTGGCTTTGGCCAGACCGGCACCAATGGATGCGGCGACCTCGGCTACGGAAACCGGGTGATCGAATGAACGTTGACTGCCGTCGGGAAGAGTAATAGTTGGCATGGCGCCTCCTCTCCTAGTGGTGACCCCTACCAAAGGTCACGTGGGTTGGGATGAGCCAGTACAAGATCCGATCCAGGCCATTCAATGACGAACGCCTGCCTTACAGCGGCAGGAGCCTTGCGGCCAACCGGAAAACCGAACCAGAGTGACTGGGATTCAAATCGAAAATATTCGCACGTTGACCGCTGCCGGGACTGTAGGTCATCCGGAGCCTGAGAACGCTTGAGCCCGGCATGCTAGCACAGATGAGCGGTCACTTATGCCTCTGTTTGATCAGAAGGCAAATCGTCTGTTTTTATGCCAGAGTGCTGAACTTGATAGGCCTTTCAGCCCTCAGATAACAAGACATTGACCCACAAGGAGCATCCTCGCATGCGTCTGAATACCCTGTTCGCCGTCGTCGCCCCTATCGTTATGTTACTGCCGCTGAGCGCCCACGCCGACTGGCCGAAGGGCGAGCGCGAGAAGTACATGGCGCAATGCACCCAGGCGGCGACCCAACAAATCGGTGCTGCGGCTGCCAAATCCCATTGTGCTTGCGGCGCTGACGCCATCAAGTCTTATCCAGCGAGCGACATTCAGGCGCTGATGGACAACAAAGCCACTCCTGAATTGCAGCAGAAAGCACTGGGCCAAATCGCCAAATGCAAGGCAAATACTCCGGCGAAAAAGTGATCAAAGAAGTCTTCTGAGTTGGCTCAGCGCCGCTAAAAAGGGCTGAATTTGAGCCTTTTCAGATGATTTATGCAGGTTTTACAGGTTTTTTTATCGTCTTTACGTTCCGCCAAAAGCCTTGTAAACCGGGGCTTTCAGCCGATAAAGGCAGTAAAGAAAACACGACTGATTGGCAAACAGCACGTCCGGGGGGCTACCAAAGCGAACATTTCGACTATGATACCCGGGTGTGCCCAGTTGGCCTGAGCAGCACAGTACTGAAAAATATATGTTTCTTGGAGATACACCATGTCTAATCGCCAAACCGGCACCGTTAAGTGGTTCAACGATGAAAAAGGCTTCGGCTTCATCACTCCTCAAGGTGGCGGTGACGACCTGTTCGTACACTTCAAAGCTATCGAATCCGACGGTTTCAAAAGCCTGAAAGAAGGCCAGACCGTCTCTTTCGTGGCTGAGAAAGGCCAAAAGGGTATGCAAGCTGCACAGGTTCGCCCAGAGTAATTTCTGCGCGCACTAAAAAAACCCCGTCCATGTGACGGGGTTTTTTATGCCTGCAATAAAAGCCTTCGCTAATCAGCCGCAGTTGACACGAGTGATCACCAGGTTGTTGTCGGTGTTCAGATTCAAGCGATCGGAGCGGTACTCGAGCGTGATCATGTCGTTCGGCTTGAGGAAGCGAGCATTTTGCGCCCCGGCTTTGTTGCGCGCCTGCTCCAGCAACTCTGGCGAAGCTTTCTTGCCAATGGCGAACTCCGCCGCCGATGCTTCACAGCGGCTATGACCGGCTTCGGTCGCCACAGATTCCTTTGCCGACTCGCTGGAGGTCGTGCTGCAACCGGCCAACATCACAGCGGCCATAAGTGCACCCAGTGTCGCGAACTTCAAAGGCATGAAGCCTCCTTGTTTTCAAAATGGTTAAGCTGAGATCGTGCGACCGCCATTCAAGCGATTGGTTTCACAGCCAAGGCCATCACCCTGCCCCACGACCGGAAAAGCGCCGAGTGTGCCTGAGCGGCACGTACCACTTCATCAATCAATCGTGACTGAATATTAACGGTGCTCAATAGACATCGATGTAGTCATACGGCGGATTCGGCCAGTTCTCCTTCAACGCGTTGAAAATCTGCATCACCCACACCTCATCACTGGCCGCGACGTTACCCACGTACCCTGAACCCTTGGCCCAGGTTTCCAGGCGAAACAGCAAACCGTCGATATCCTGCCCACCGGTGATACCCGAAGAAATGTAAGCGATACCGCCCTTGGTCACGCGCAGCTGCGTGTGTTCGTCATCACTGGCCGAGGCGAGCAACTGGCGCACCGCGTCGAGCGTGAGGCCGTCAGGGGTGTTCAAATCGATCTGCACAGCACAATCCTTGGAAGCCTTAAAAGACCAAGTGTCGCATAGCGCTCCGCTCATGCCTAAGTCGCAGTGCCAAATGCCCGACAAAATGGTTAACTCAAATACAAGATCTTCCGACTATTCGAGCGCTCTCATGACCACCATCAGCATCGACGCCGCCATTAATGCCAAATGGGCAGACGGACACAGCTCTTACAGCCCGGGAACCACCGAGGAGCTTGCGCTGATTGGTATCGATCTATTGGTCAAAGAGTTGGGCACAGAAGCGGCCAAGCAATTCATCAAGCAGATTTTCGAGCGCTACCCCAGCGAGCAGGCTGAACACACTGAGAGGGTGTAAAAACCCGCAGGCTGGCACCTGCGGGGGAGTGGCTTACTTCAGACGTTTCAGACGCTCGGTCAGCAAGTCAAAGAAGCCTTGCGCGTCGCCATTTTCCACCCAGAAGGCGTTTTTCGGCGCCTTCAGGCCGTCGTACCAATCGACGATGGTCTGACCGAAAGTCGGCCCTTCACGACTATCCACCACGACATTCACCGAGCGACCGGTGAACAGTTCCGGCTTGAGCAGATAGGCCACAACGGTAGCGTCATGCACCGGGCCACCCGGAATACCGTAGTGCTCCATGTCGCCTTTGATGTACTCATTGAGGATGTCGCCGACAATCTTGCTCGCGTTGTTGTTCAGCGCAGCGATCTGCTTCAGTCGCGCGTCACTGGTGAGAATCTTGTGGGTCACGTCCAGTGGCAGGTAGGTCAGTTTCACGCCGCTTTTCAGGACCACTTCGGCCGCTTGCGGGTCAGCAAACAGGTTGAATTCAGCCACCGGGGTGATGTTGCCGCCGTTGAAGTGCGCACCACCCATGATCACCACTTCCTTGATGCCCTGAACAATTTCAGGCTCCTGGATCAGCGCCAATGCCAGGTTGGTCTGCGGACCAAGCATGGCGATCGTGATGCTGTGCGGCTTGGCTTTTTTCAGGGTATCGATCAGGTAGTTGACAGCATTGCCCTCAGCCAGCCCCTTTTTCGGTTCGTGCACGGTGACACCCGACAGGCCTTCCTTGCCATGGATGTTCTCGGCGTAGATCGGTGTGCGCATCAGCGGCTTCGGCGCGCCAGCATAAACCGGTACGTCCTCGCGCCCTGCCCACTCGCGCGCCAGTCGTGCGTTACGCGAAGTCTTGTCGAGGCGCACGTTGCCGGCCACGGTGGTCAGCGCGCGAATGTTCAGTTCTTCCGGCGAGGCCAGCGCGAACAACAGGGCGACCACGTCGTCGGCCCCTGGATCGGTATCGATGATCAGGTCGATTTTTTCCGCCGCCTGAGCGCCGGTCGCAGTGATTACGGACAAAAGCAGTAAACCCCGGATGAGTTGATGCAGTTTCTGAGCATAGCGTTGCATGGCGCATTCCTTGTGCTTGTGAAATCAAAAGTTAAAAGGTGACTCCAGCGACCAGCACGATGTTGCAGTACGGCTGACATTCGCCTGTACGAACAATCGCCCGTGCCTGTCGGCTGAGAACCTTGAATTGCTCGTGACTGAGCAGATCACGACGGCCCAGAGCACCCTCTTCATTCAACGCGTCCAGCGCATTCAGTGCGGTCGGTTGCTTGTCGAAGATTTCTTTGGCCAGTGCATGGCTTTCCACCTGCATCTCGCTTAGCACGACTTTCAGGGTACTGACGAAATCCGGGACACCGTGGGTCAGCGCCAGATCAATTAGCTCGACACCCGGCGGCACCGGCAGCCCGGCATCACCAATGACCACCATGTCGCCATGGCCCAGGGACGCGATTAGTCGCGACAATGCGACGTTGAGCAGAGGAGTCTTTTTCATGCGGGTTTAAAGGCCTGTACGTCGGATAGGGTTGGAATGGACGGCTGCGCGCCGGCGCGGGTTACCGATAACGCGGCGGCGATCTGCCCGAAACGAATCGCCTCGGCCTCGGACCTGCCATTGGCCAGCGCAGCGGCGAAACCACCCACGAACGTGTCGCCTGCGGCCGTGGTGTCGACGGCCTTCACTTTGGGCGCCGGGAAATGCTCAAAGCTTTGGCCATTGGCGAACAGCGAGCCTTGCGCACCAAGGGTAATAATGACTTTGCCCGCACCCATGGCGATCAACTGACTGGCTGCACTTTCTGCCGTTTCCTGCGAGTCCACCGGCAACCCGCTCAACACGGTCGCTTCGCTCTCATTGGGGATCAGGTAGTCGATCGCCGCAAACCAGTCTGCCGGCAGTGGACGACTGGCCGGCGCCGGATTGAGGATCACGATTTTACCCAGCGCGCGCGCGCGCTTGAGCGCATGCCCCACCGTGGCATCCGGAATTTCGAGCTGGCAGATGATCACGTCTGCGGCTTGCAGCACCGCATCAAACCGGTCGATCACTGCGGGCGTCATGGCGCCATTGGCGCCGGCGACGATGACAATGGCGTTCTGACTGTTGTCATCGACCACGATCAACGCCACACCACTGGAGTCATCGACAGCGCTCACTGCCTGGCAATCGATCTGTTCGGCCAACAAGGCGTTGCGTAGTTGCACGCCATAATCGTCGCTGCCAACACAGCCAACCATCGCCACCTGCGCGCCCAAACGCGCTGCGGCCACCGCCTGATTGGCGCCCTTGCCGCCGGAAACCGTGGCAAACGAATGACCGATCAACGTTTCGCCACCGACCGGCAGCCGTGGCGCCCGGGTCACCAGATCCATGTTCAGGCTGCCTATTACCACTACATTTGCTGGCATACATCATTACTCGTCAATTCGGTTTCAGCGGTATTCGGTGAACACGCCGGACAACGGTGCAGTGGATTCGCGCAAGACAATACTCGGGGTCACGATCCGTTGATCAGTGCCCAGGTTCGGCGTGGCAATCCTGCGCAGCAGTACTTCGGCCGCCATCTCGCCCAGTTGCAGGATTGATTGCCCCACCGTGGTGAGTGCCGGGTAGACGTAACGACTCATCTGGATATCGTCGAAACCAATCACCGACAGCTCGCTCGGCACGCGCACATTGCGCTCCGCCGCCGCTCGCAGCACACCAATGCCGATCATGTCGTTACCGGCAAAGATTGCGCTCGGCGGATTGCGCTCGAGCAGAATCGCCGCTGCGTTGTACCCGCCAGTACTGGTGAAATCGCTTTCCAGCATGCGCTCCTGACGGACATCAACGCCCGCCTCTTTCAGCGCTCGGCAATAGCCGGCCAGACGCATCTGCGCAACACTGGTGCTGGCCGGGCCGCCGATGGTGGCGATGTCGCGGTGCCCCAGTTCAAGCAAGTGCCGGGTCGCGAGGTAAGCGCCGTATTCGTGATCGATACGCACCAGATCGGCATCGACGCCATCCAGACTTCGGTCGACGATGACCATCGGCGTTTTCACCCCGGCCAACCCCTGCGCCAGGCCGCTGTCACCGCCAGCGGAAGCAACGATCAAACCGTCGATGCGCTTCTCCAGCAACACGCGCAAATAGCTGCGCTGCTTGTCGGGATTGTCGTCGGAGTTGCAGAGGATCACGCAATAGCCGTTACGCTCGCAATAATCCTCGATGCCCCGCGCCAACTCGGCGAAGTACGGGTTGAGACTGTTGGGCACCAGCAGGCCGATGGTTGCAGTGGTCTTGGCTTTGAGCGAGCGCGCCACCGCACTCGGCACATAGTCGAGGCTCTTGATCGCCGCCTCGACTTTCAACCGCACTTCCTGACTCACCGGACGGGTGTTGTTCACCACATGCGACACCGTCGTGTAGGAAATCCCCGCGAGGGCTGCCACATCCTTGATCGTTGCCATCTCTTAGCCCCGGCGACTGGCGCGCTGACTGCGATAAGTGTCGAGCACCACCGCGATCACGATGACGGCGCCGGTGATGATTCGTTTGGTCGGTTCAGTCGCACCGATCTGCGCCAGACCTGCCGCCAGGACCGAAATGATCAAGACCCCAAAGAATGTGCTGATCACCGAACCACGCCCGCCCATCAGGCTGGTACCGCCGATAACCACAGCTGCGATTACCTGCAACTCCAGACCGGAACCGGCATTCGGGTCAGCAGCTTCCAGACGGGAAATCTGAAACAGCGCAGCGATACCGGCCAGCAGCCCCATCAGGCTGAACACCAGAATCTTGTAGGGTTTCGGATTGATCCCCGCGAGGCGCACCGCCTCTTCGTTGGTGCCAATGCCGATCAGGTAGCGACCGAACACGGTACGGGTCAACACGGCCTGAGCGATGATAATCACCAGCAAGGCAATGATAAACGATGGCGAGATGCCGAACGCGATCGGGTTCGACAGCCAGGCAAACGAATCACCGATGTACGCGGTGCGCGATCCCGTCATCTGATAAGCCAGACCCCGAGCCATTTCCAGCACACCGAGAGAAACGATGAACGATGGAATCCGCCACGCCACCGTGATCGAACCGGTGACGGTGCCAGCCAGTGCGGCCACTGCCATGCCGAGCAACGCTGACGGCAACACGCCCCAGCCCCAGCCAAGAATGGCAACGCTGACCGTCGAAGCAGCCAATGCCAGCACCGACCCCACCGAAAGATCGATGCCGCCAATGATCAATACGAAGGTCATGCCGACCGCCAGCACCATCAGATCAGGAATCTGGTTGGCCAGCGTACTGAAGGTGTTATACGACAGAAAGTGGCTGCTCAAGACCGAGAACAGCGCAATCATCGCCAGCAAGGCACCGGCCAGGCCCAGATAAGTGCCCAGGCCATAGAAGTTGCCACTACGTTTGCCGGCAGGAGATGCAGTTTTCATGGGAGATCCCTAGGCGCCGCTTCGTTGAGCAACGCATCACGTTTTTGGTAGCCGGCGAACGCGGCGGCAAGCAAATCATCCTGGGTCCAACTATCGCGCTCGAAGGTGTCGATCAAGCGCCCTGCCGACAGCACGCCGATCCGGTCGCAGATCAGCATCAGTTCACGCAGGTCACTGGAGACCACCACCAGCGCTTTGCCCTGGCGCGTCAGTTCGCCGAGCAAGGCATAAATGTCGAACTTGGCGCCGACGTCGATGCCACGGGTCGGCTCATCGAACAGCAGCACCGAACAGTCGCGCTCCAGCCAGCGGCCGATCACAACCTTCTGCTGGTTGCCACCGGACAACTCTGAAACCAGTTGTGTCGGACTCGAACTACGAATGCGCATGGCGTCGATCTGACGCTGCGCCAAAGCGATCTCGTCGCCATTGTTGACGACACCGCCACTGGAGATTTCCGGCATGTTGCCCAGTGCGATGTTGGCGCTGATCGATTGACTCAGCAGCAGGCCTTCACCCTTGCGGTCTTCGGTAATCAACGCGATACCGTTGCGCACCGCATCGACCGGCGAGCGCACACTGACCACTTTGGCCGGGGAGCCGAGCGCGATGGTGCCGCTGTCGGCAACGTCCGCACCAAAAATCAGTCGCAGCAGTTCTGTGCGCCCTGCCCCGATCAATCCGGAAATCCCGAAGATCTCGCCGGCACGGACTTCGAATGAAACATCGCGCACTTTGTCAGAGCGATTCAAACCCGTGACAGTCAGCGCCGGGGCGCCGATATTGCGCGGGCCCATGTCGATGTGCTCGCCCAGTTCACGACCGACCATCAGCGTAACCAGTTGCTCGCTGTTGTAATTGGCCATCGGCTCGACACAGACCAGATTGCCGTCACGCAGCACGGCAATGCGCTGTGCGACACGGGCCAGCTCTTCGAGACGGTGGGAAATGTAAATGATTGAAACGCCGCGCGCCTGCAACCGGGTGATCTGCTCGAACAGCATTTCGACTTCACGTGCGGTCAGCATCGCGGTCGGCTCATCGAGAATCAGCACATGGCAATCGCCAATCAGGTTACGGGCGATTTCAACCATCTGCTGATGCCCGATCCCCAGCTCGCCGACCAGCGTATCCGGATCAATCGCGTCGAGACCGACTTGCGCCATGGCTTCGATCGCCGCTTTGCGCAGTTGTTTGCGGCTGATCCAGCCGCCGTTGCTTGGCAGGTTGTCGAGAAACAGGTTTTCCGCGACCGACAATGTCGGCAACAGATTGAGTTCTTGCATGACCATACGCACGCCGAGTTCTTCAGCCTGGGTGCGGCTGCCCGGACGGTAGTCCTTGCCGTGGAATTGCATCTGGCCGGTGGTCGGCGTGACCAGTCCGCCAATGATTTTCGACAGGGTACTTTTGCCGGCACCATTCTCGCCGGTCAGCGCCAGCACTTCACCGCGCATCAGCGTCAGATCGATGCCGGTGAGCACCGGTTGCGCATAGGTCTTACCGATACCGCTGACCGAGAGGACAGCGTTCGGGGCGGAAACTGACATAAAAACTCTCCATGCGCTCGCCCGGACGGACGAGCGCCGTTGTGTCGCCAGAAGACTTACTTGGTGACCAGCTCGACCGGTGTTTCGATCACGCCGTTGGCGCCGCTGTCGACTTTCTCGCCCTTGATGATTTTCAGCGCGGTTTCGATGCCGAACACTGCCTGCTTGGCAGCGAACTGGTCAGCCGTGGCCAACACGCGGCCATCCTTCAACATTGGCTTGATAGCGTTGATGTTGTCGTAACCGACCACCTGAACCTGACCGGCCTTGCCAGCGGCACGTACTGCGGAAACGGCGCCGACGGCCATGCTGTCGTTACCGGCCAGCAGTGCTTTGACGTCCGGGTATTCGCTGAGGATCGAAGCGGCAACCTTGTTGCCCTTGTCGATTTCCCAGTCACCTGATTGCAGGGAAACGATCTTGATCTGTGCGGCGTCCATCGCATCCTTGAAGCCAGCGGTACGTTGCTGAGCGTTGGTCGTGGTGGACACACCTTCAATGATGCCGACTTCGTCACCAGCCTTAAGCTGCTTGGCCAGGTATTCGCCGACCAGACGGGCGCCTTTGCGATTGTCCGGACCTACGAAGGGCACGCTGATGTTTTTGCTTTTGACGATGGCCGGATCAAGTTGGTTGTCGATGTTGATCACGGTGATACCAGCATCGACGGCTTTCTTGATCACCGGCACCATGGCCTTGGAATCAGAAGGCGCGATCACCAGTGCATTGACCTTGGCCAGGATCATTTGCTCGACGATGCGGGTCTGGCCAGCAGTGTCGGTTTCATCCTTGATGCCATTGGAGATCAGGTCGAAATCGGCGGAGTGTTCTTTCTGGTACGCCTTGGCGCCATCTTCCATGGTCAGGAAGAATTCGTTGGCCAGAGACTTCATGACCAGCGCGACTTTAGGTTTTTCGGCGGATTCGGCGAATGCCGAGGAGACAGGTAGTGCGGCGGCTGTGGCAGCCAGCATAGCGACAGCAAGAAGACGTCCAGCGAATGGCAGCTTCATGGGTTCACTCCGATCTTATGATTATTGTGAGCAACGCTTGCGCTGGCGTAAGCTACTTCGCTTTCCCCATGGCCATAATGCGCCGGGAAAGCCGCGCAAACGTTTGCGTAGACCGAACTATGCGAATCCCGCCGTCATTTGTCAACAATCAGAAATCGGTATTGATTAAAGGACGAATCCTCTGCTTCGCCCTTCAATGCTCAGGCCGTGGTGTTGACCACGTTGCCGCTGGTGGAGCCCTGGGACATTTCCTTGAGCAACGCCGCCGCGACCTCCATGAGTGCGCCGCTGGTCTGCGCGATCTGACCCTGAATGGACATCACCGCCTGCGACTTGGCCTCAGGCGTCGGATAGCTCGCAGCCTGGGCCGCCGCCAGTTGCTGTTGCTGCTCCTGCAGTTGCTTCTGCAACTCTTTCATCCGCTTGAGCAGCATTTTCACGGTGACATTGAGACTGTCGCCGCTGTCCGCGCTATCGGCCTGGCTGGCTTCTTGCGCAGGGCCGCCAGTCCTGACTTGTTTGCTCGGTTCTTTTTCAACGCCCAGCGCCTCGTCGGAAGCGTCCGCCTCTGCCTGGTTCATCGCATTGATCGTCGCTGCGGTTTTACCGCCGATGGTGACTGTACCCGGGTTTGAAAAACCGATCGTCAGTGACATGTGAACTCCCTAAAAAAGCGTTTCCCAGAACAACCATCGGCCTCAAGGCCGATTTCTTTAGTAGAGAATCCCGAGCCGGCAACCGGTTTCATTCGAAAGAAGCCGTAGTCCCTTTCGGTGAACCGAACGCGAAAGCCTCCATTGTTCGGAAACCCGGATAAACGCTTCGCCCCACCATTTTCAAATCCATAAAATATTGATGTAAATCATCAAGTTAAACATTTCTCCAAAGCAAAGTAGGGCTGGTACAGATCCTGCTCCCTAGCCTGCACCCCGAGCATTCAGATCGGCTTGGGGCGCATCTAGATGAACCTGCATCAGCACCGTCTCACTACTAGAGAGAAAAATAATGAAATCTGCTTTCAACACTTTGGTTCCGGGCGCTTTGGCCCTTCTCCTACTCCTGCCCACCGCCCTTCAGGCGAAAGAGGTCGAAACCCAGACCAAGCTCGCTAACGTCGTAGTCCTTGCCACCGGCGGCACCATCGCCGGCGCCGGCGCGAGCGCCGCCAACAGCGCCACCTATCAAGCGGCGAAGGTTGGCGTCGAACAATTGATCGCCGGCATTCCCGAGCTGAGCAAACTGGCAAACGTGCGTGGCGAACAAGTCATGCAGATTGCTTCGGAAAGCATCACCAACGAAAACCTGCTGCAACTGGGTCGTCGCGTGGCCGAACTGGCCGATAGCAAAGACGTCGATGGCATCGTCATCACCCACGGCACCGACACCCTGGAAGAAACCGCTTACTTCCTCAACCTGGTAGAAAAAACCGACAAGCCAATCATCGTCGTCGGCTCAATGCGTCCGGGCACCGCGATGTCCGCCGATGGCATGCTCAACCTGTACAACGCCGTGGCCGTGGCCAGCAGCAAAGAAGCGCAAGGCAAAGGCGTACTGGTGACCATGAACGATGAAATCCAGTCCGGTCGTGACGTCAGCAAGATGATCAACATCAAGACCGAAGCGTTCAAAAGCGCCTGGGGCCCACTGGGCATGGTGGTTGAAGGCAAATCCTACTGGTTCCGCTTGCCAGCCAAGCGTCACACCATGGATTCGGAATTCGATATCAAAAATATCAAGAGCCTGCCTGACGTAGAAATCGCTTATTCCTACGGCAACGTCAGCGATACTGCCTACAAGGCTCTCGCACAATCCGGTGCCAAGGCGATCATCCATGCCGGTACCGGTAACGGCTCGGTCTCCTCCCGCGTTGTTCCAGCCCTGCAAGCGCTGCGCAAGGATGGCGTGCAAATCATTCGTTCGTCCCACGTCAACGCTGGCGGCTTCGTTCTGCGTAACGCTGAACAGCCAGACGACAAATACGACTGGGTTGTCGCTCACGACCTGAACCCGCAGAAAGCCCGCATCCTGGCAATGGTCGCCCTGACCAAAACCAATGACAGCAAAGAGCTGCAACGGATGTTCTGGGAATACTGATGGACTTTCGCCCGGTCAATTCTTGATTGGGCACCCTGCACCACTCGCCTGACGGGCGGGTGGTGCAACGCTCACAAAGCTCTCGCACTTTTCCTACAAAAAACTCGACACGACTTACACCAAATCCGGAAAACCGCTGTCAGAGGATTTTCTTGAATTTTAAGCAGTTGCGAAAATGCTTACAGTTAAATACTGTATGCACGTACAGCCTAATAAGGATAACCTCGTGGCCACCTCCCCTGATGCTCCTGACGCTTACGAACGCATAGGCATGCGCGTTCAGAAAATCATCAATTCCCCTACCGCACAGAAAGCCAAAGCCGCACTGATCTTTCGTCTTCCGGACGAGCCGATGGACGAGTGGGAGC
Organism: Pseudomonas sp. Mb7; assembly: GCF_054790525.1. Taxonomy (NCBI): domain Bacteria; kingdom Pseudomonadati; phylum Pseudomonadota; class Gammaproteobacteria; order Pseudomonadales; family Pseudomonadaceae; genus Pseudomonas; species Pseudomonas sp. Mb7. Next base: position 1,495,757 of record NZ_CP186501.1, on the reverse strand, counting down.
GCCTGCTTGAGGAAATCGACGAGAACGACAACGTCACTCTCGCTTATCGCGACGACGGTGGCGTGCAGATTTTTTGGGTTGTGCCGAAGGAAGATTGATTCAATGAGTGTCCGCTGTTTTGCTCTGCTGTTGCTGTTCATCGCCATGGGTGCCCAGGCTGGCGCACCCCGCACATTTACCGAAGCCAAGAAGGTCGCCTGGAAGCTGTATGCACCGCAGTCCACAGAGTTCTATTGCGGGTGCAAGTACACCGGCAACAAGGTGGATCTGAAGGCGTGCGGTTACGTACCGCGCAAGAATGCCAAGCGTGCGTCACGTATTGAATGGGAACACATTGTGCCGGCCTGGCAGTTCGGCCATCAGCGTCAGTGCTGGCAGGAAGGCGGCCGCAAGAACTGCACCCGATACGACCCAAGCTATCAGAAGGCCGAAGCCGATCTGCATAACCTGGTGCCGAGCATCGGCGAGGTCAATGGCGATCGCAGCAATTTCAGCTACGGCTGGCTGCCAGTGCAATCCGGGCAATACGGTTCGTGCCTGACCCAGGTCGACTTCAAGGCGAAGAAGGTCATGCCCCGCCCGTCGATTCGCGGCATGATTGCCCGCACGTACTTCTACATGAGCAAGCAGTACGGCTTGCGCCTGTCAAAACAGGATCGACAATTGTATGAGGCATGGGACAAGACTTACCCGGTGCAGGACTGGGAGCGTCAGCGTAATCAGAGCGTGGCGTGCGTGATGGGGCGCGGCAATGAGTTTGTCGGCCCGGTGAACATGAAAGCCTGCGGCTGATTGCAGTGCAGACAAAAAAGGCCTCGAACGCGATGTTCGAGGCCTTTTCATTTACGCTTGATTAGCCGCTTTATTGTATCGCCAGCAGCCCATCAAATTGAGTGACTCACGAGGTATGCCACGCTCTTTGATCAGGTATCTGCGCAATCTTCATGACGGCTGCCGACTCCCCGGCAATCCAGCCGTAAAAACCCTCAGTGGCGGTGTCGGCGATTTCCCAGAAAGTGTCCTTTCCCATATCGACGTCAGCCAATTCAATCGCTTGCCCCACCGCTGCCATATCAACTGGCAAAGTCACCGCCCATTCGTTTACGGCGTGAGCGGATGCTCGACCAGCACCGACTCAACGTTCTGCTTCTTGGCCTTCGCCAACGCCGCATCCACTTGCACCTTACGTGCTTCAGCTTCAGCCTGAGAGTTGAACGGACCAATCAGAATTCGCGTTTTTCCGCTGCCGTCCTTGATCACCGTAGGCACGAAGGCGTGCTCGATCAGCCAGCCACTCAGGTCGCTGACAGCCTGTGGCGTTTCGCCGCGCACTTCTAGATCCCATTGTGGTGCTGCAGCCGCCGCCGGCGCGGTTACTGCAGCCGATTGTGGTTTTGGCGCCTCTACATTCTTGCCTTCACCACACCCTGCCAATACCAGTGCCGCGACTACCCAAACCAATTTGCGCACAACGCTTTCCTCGAAATTCTCAAAGCCGCGATCTTATCATTCATAAATACTTCGCGAGCCCCGCAAAATGGGCACAAAACAACGAGATTGATGCTTGCAGCCTCTGTATAGTTACGCCCTGGGAATTAATGCCGCTTCTGCGCGTCAGAAAGAGGCACCCAAACCGTGAGACTTCGCACTAATCTATACGTACACCGACCTCTGCACTGTCTGAATCAGGTGCCCTACAAAGCAATCAAGGAGAAGACCATGCTGATACTCACCCGCAAAGTCGGTGAAAGCATAAACATTGGTGATGACATTACGATCACCATTCTGGGCGTAAGCGGCCAACAGGTCCGCATTGGTATCAACGCTCCGAAAAACGTTGCCGTGCACCGTGAAGAGATTTACCAGCGCATTCAGGCTGGCCTGACCGCCCCGGACAAGCCACAAACTCCCTGAGCCAGATCGCAGTCAGTAGCCAGTCCGTTTACCTTGTGGAATGACTGGCTAGAGATTCACGCGCCGTATTGCCATCCGCTCCCCACTCTGTTGGGCACGGCGCCTGACACGCAAAACCCGACTCCCCTTCCTACCTCTCCCCGCATGCTCTTGCTGCCCGATACTACCTGCCATCCCCGAGGCTGGCTGTCGGACATTTCCGATAGAGCGCAGAGAATTCGCCCTCTAACCGAATGTCACACCACGTGCCATGCCTGTGGCCGCAATCACCATCAGCACCAGCAACAACGCCTCGACATGACTGATTCGTGCGTACAGCTTCGCGCGCCCGGTATCGATTGCTGCGCCGCGTGCGGAAGCGATCCGCCACTTGACCAACGCGATCATCGGGGCGAGTTCTACAATCAGGATCAGCACGAACAGCGTCATCTTCAGATGAAACAGTGGCTGATCAAGATAATAGTCAGTGCCCTTTTCAAAGCCTCCAAAAGCCCGCATCCCGCCTGTCACCAGCAGAACCAATGCAGAGATGCCCCATAGGTTATCGGCCTGCAAAACGCGCCGGGCCTCGCCTGAACCGGCAGCAAGGCGATTAAACGCCGTGCCACGCGTCAGCACCGCCCAAAAACCCAAGGCAAATGCCAGCAGATGAACAGCTGCAAGAAACCAATGAACCAGCATCGATACCCCCTCATTGCAGAGTTGAAAATCGGCCAGTCAGTAGTAGTTGAAAAAACAAGGATCTGCCTGCGGGGTGTCACCAGGCTTTCAGGAAAGATCGAAAGGAGAAATTTCAGCCAGTTGAGGCAAATCGCAGGCAAAAAAAATCCCAAGCAGCTGATGGAAGCTTGGGATTTAAAAATGCATAAACCGTGGTGGTGAACGCGGGACGAATGTTACTTAATCCCACGAACAGTAACAACATTTTTTTGATAACTGGCTGGTTAGTAACACTCGTAACCTGTTCAATATCCACACTTTTTCAAAGGGCGATGGCGACGAACGGTGAATCGTCAACCAACTGCCTGACCCGACGACGCAGAAATTCGATCATAGGTGGGAGGCACGACGAAGACTTGCGCACGCCATTCAGCAAGGCCCGCTAAACGGTGAAGCACGACTCGCAGTGGATCAACAGGCCTCGCATGGAATTTCGAATGCCCTGAGATCGACTAAACGCGGAGTCCAGCTAGCGCCCTGAAGAGGGTTTTGCAAATCGCAGACAACAAAAAAAGGCCCACCTTTCGGTGAGCCTTTCTAGACCGCCCAGCAGAGCGGATTTTGTTTGGTAGGCGCGATTGGACTCGAACCAACGACCCCCACCATGTCAAGGTGGTGCTCTAACCAACTGAGCTACGTGCCTGCTGTGAGGCGGCATTCTACGGAATTCCGGAGGGGTGTCAACACCTTTTTTTCACCTAACCCTATGAATATGCAAAATATTTAATTTCGGCTCGCCGACGCAGATTTTCCGGTGGCTGGCGGAGGTTTTTCAACTCGGGTAGGATCGACGCACTCGTAAAATATATTAAACAGAGGCTACAGGATGGCGAACACCCCTTACCCAGAGTCTTATTACGCTGCGTCGGCCAATGCCGTACCGCCCCGCCCTGCCTTGCAGGATGATGTGGAGACGGACGTCTGTGTGATCGGCGCCGGGTATACCGGATTGTCCTCAGCGCTGTTCCTGTTGGAGAACGGTTTCCGCGTCACCGTGCTGGAGGCGGCCAAGGTCGGGTTCGGCGCCTCCGGACGTAATGGCGGGCAGATCGTTAACAGTTATAGCCGTGACATTGATGTGATCGAACGCAGCGTCGGGCCGAAGCAAGCGCAACTGCTCGGGCAGATGGCATTCGAAGGTGGCCGGATCATTCGCGAGCGCGTGGCCAAGTACAACATTCAATGCGACCTGAAGGACGGCGGCGTGTTCGCCGCGCTGACGGCCAAACAGATGGGCCACCTGGAATCGCAGAAGCGCCTCTGGGAGCGCTTCGGTCATACGCAACTGGAACTGCTCGATCAACGCCGCATTCGCGAAGTGGTTGCGTGCGATCAGTACGTCGGTGGCATGCTCGACATGAGCGGTGGGCACATCCACCCGCTGAACCTTGCGCTGGGCGAAGCGGCGGCAGTCGAGTCTCTCGGCGGCACGATCCACGAACAATCACCCGCCGTGCGCATCGAGCGCGGCGCGAACCCAGTTGTACACACGCCCCAGGGCAAGGTCAGGGCCAAATTCATCATCGTCGCGGGCAATGCCTACCTCGGTAATCTGGTGCCGGAGCTTGCGGCCAAGTCGATGCCGTGCGGCACGCAAGTCATCACCACCGAGCCACTAGGTGATGAGCTGGCGAAAGCGCTGCTGCCGCAGGACTACTGCGTCGAAGACTGCAATTACCTGCTCGACTACTACCGCCTCACGGGCGACAAACGCCTGATCTTCGGCGGCGGCGTGGTGTATGGCGCGCGCGATCCGGCGAACATCGAAGCAATCATCCGCCCGAAAATGCTCAAGGCCTTCCCGCAGCTCAAGGATGTGAAGATTGACTACGCCTGGACCGGAAACTTCCTGCTGACCCTGTCGCGCTTGCCTCAGGTTGGACGCCTGGGCGACAACATCTATTACTCGCAAGGCTGCAGCGGCCATGGCGTGACATACACGCATTTGGCAGGCAAGGTCCTCGCCGAAGCGTTGCGCGGCCAGGCCGAGCGTTTTGATGCGTTTGCCGATTTGCCGCACTATCCGTTCCCCGGCGGACAACTGTTGCGCACGCCGTTTGCCGCACTGGGTGCGTGGTATTACGGGCTACGCGATAAATTCGGGATGTAAAAAAGGGCCGCTGATCGCGGCCCTATTTATTGAACTCAGCACTCAGAGCTGATCCCGAGCAATCCCGCTACGGATCCGCAGGATATCCGCCAGCACCGCCAAGGCAATTTCCGCTGGCGTCTTGCTGCCGAGGTTAAGGCCAATCGGCGCATGAATCCGCGCCAACTCCGCCTCGCCCAAGCCGCCAATCCGACGCAAACGCTCGAAGCGCTTCTGTGACGTCTGCAGCGAGCCCATCACGCCAATGTAGAACGCTTCGGTGCGCACCGCCTCCATCATCGCCAGGTCATCGATACGCGGATCGTGAGTGAGCGCTACGACCGCCGTGTCACGATGACAGCCACCATCAGCAATAAACACCGACGGCAATTGCCGACGAATCTCCACACCATCCAGCGCCACGCCTTCCAGCACCTCATCGCGCGGATCACAGAGAATCACCTCAAACCCGAGGCCGACAGCAAACTCGGCACACGCTTGCGCCACACTGGAATACCCGGCGAGCAACAAGCGCTGCGCCGCGCCAACGCGAATGCGCACCCGATCAATCTCACGCTCAATCCGCGCACCCTGCTCGCGATCAGCGAACAGACTGCGCGCACCGCTGGCCAGATCGACCTCGCGAATCAAACGGCGCTGACCGAGCAGCGCCGACTCCAATTCACGCAGATGCGCCTGCACCTCGCAGTCGGCGTCAAATTTCTCTACCAATACATCAAGGATGCCACCGCAGGGCAGACTGACCCGCGAGCGCGGATCGTCGCCTTCGCCGTAACGCACGACATTCACCGCATCGAGAAACGCACCTTCGGCGACGCGCTCGAGAAAATCCTCCTCGACGCAGCCGCCGGACAGCGAACCGATCCACTGTCCGCTGTCATTCACTGCCAGCAGCGAACCCGGCGCACGCGGTGCCGAGCCGTAAGTGGTCAGCACAGTGCAGAGCCAGATGCGCTGCCCCGCCACCGACCACTCCAGCGCTCGCCGCACCACTTGTAGATCGAGATGCTGCATGTCAGTGCGCCTTGTGCTCGATGGACGGTGCGTCGGCTTGCAGCTTCTGCACTTCACTCACCGCCAACTCAGCGGATTGACCACCCCAACCTTGACGCAGGTAGTTGAGCAGATCAGTCAGTTGCTCAGGACTGAGCTTGCCAGCGAAGCCCGGCATCGGTTGCATGTGCTCGAACCCGGAAAACTTCTGCTCGCCGATACCATCCTCGATCACGCGCAACAGGTTGCGTGGGTCTTCCAGACGCAACGTGGTATTACCGCGCATGGCCACCGCGATATGCGGCTTGCCTTCGCCACCGACCGCATGGCAACCGGCGCAGACGTTCAGGTATTCCTGCTGGCCGCGCTGGGCGCTGGCGCTGAGTTTCTCGACTGGCACTTCAACGAGGGCTTTGGCTGCCGGCGGTTTGTCGCCGAGCAGGAACGTCGCCATCGCCGCCAGATCGGCATCGCTCAGGCCTTGAGTGCTGTTGTGGAACACCGGGAACATCTCGTTGAACATCGTCCCTTGCGCACTCATGCCGTGCTTGAGGAACGTGCCGAGGTCCTGCTCGTTCCAGCCGCGAGCGGCCAGATCGGTGGCCAACAGGCTCGGCGCCAGATAACCATTGAGGATGCCGCCAGTCAGACGCTTGTCCAGCTGCATTGCGCCCGGGAGGCCACGCGGCGTGTGGCATTCGCCGCAATGACCGAGCACTTCGACCATGTACTGGCCGCGCTTCCAGGCTTCGCTTTTGCCTTCGGCCGGCTCCAGCTTCAGGGCTTTGCCGTACATCATGTTCCAGCCGATCAGGCCCGGACGCACGTTAAACGGGAAGCTCAGGCTGGTGACCGGGGCTGCACGCTCGATCGGCTCGATGGTTTTCAGATACGTATGGATCGCATCCGAGTCTTCACGCGGCATCAGGTGATACGAGGTATACGGCATCGCCGGATACAAATTCGCGCCATCGCGACGCTTGCCTTCAGTCAGCGCCGCGAAGAACTCATCATCGTTGTACAAACCGATGCCGTGCTCTTTGCTCGGGGTAATGTTGGTGCCGTAGATCGTGCCGAACGGCGAGACGATCGGCAGGCCGCCGGCAAACGGCGCGCCGCCCGGTGCAGTGTGGCAAGCCATGCAGTCAGCGGCGCGGGCGAGGTATTCGCCGCGCTTGACCTGGTCATCGGCGTGGGCAAACAACAGCGGCGCAGCAAGGCCGACCGCCAAGGTCAGGCGGGTCAGTAAAAGCTTCATGCTTAACCCTCCTTGACCAGGCCGAGATCGGTCAGCACGTTGCGGGTGGCGTTGTAGTAACGCACGTACCCGGTGCAACGGCAGACGTGATGGCCGAGGCTGTCCTCGATGACTTGTTCGAGCTTGCTTTGCACAGTCGGCTGGCGCTGCAGCTTCTCGACCAGCACGGTCGCGGCGTTGACGAAGCCTGGTGCGCAGTAGCTGCACTGGAAGGCGAACTCGTCGACGAAGCGTTGCTGGATTGGATTCAGCTCGGTGACCTGACCGCTCTCGTCACGCTTGGCGTGAGATTCGATGGTGCGGACTTTCTTGCCTTCGAAGTAGTGCGCACCAGTGATGCAGGTGCGTACTTCTTCACTGGTCCCGTCCGGGTTATCGACGATCACCACGCAGGCGTGGCAGATGCCCTGGCCGCAGCCCAGGCGCGAACCGGTGAGGTTCTTGTATTCGTGCAGGTAGTCGATCATCGGCAGGTCATCAGGGATGTCCACCGGGCCGACGGATTGACCATTGAGGGTCAGTTGAAGCGGACGGTTAGCCATTGAGGGCCTCCTTGATGCGCGCAGCAGTGATTGGCAGATCGCGAACACGTTTACCGATGGCGTGCGCCACGGCGTTACCGATGGCACCGACGATCGGGATCATCACCACTTCGGCGATGCCTTTGGACGGATCACTTGGCGACAGCGCCGGCAGAATCTCCGACGTCTGTTTCCATACGGCAACGTGACGCGCCATCGGCAAACGGTAACGGTTGAAGTTCCAGTCACCCTCCCCCGGTCCACCTTCATACAGCGGCATTTCTTCCATCAAGGCGTGGCCGATGCCCATGGCGATACCACCTTCGAGCTGGCCCTTGACCAGTTCCTCGACCAGCACCCGACCGCACTCGACCCACGAATGGTGGTTGAGCACTTCGACTTCCGCCGAGCCTTTGTTGACCTTCAGTTCAACCAGTGTCGCGACCGGGCTGTAGTAAGTCACGGCAGCGTTGTTCAACTGGACAACCGGGTAATTGATGTTCTGGCGATCCAACAGGTGGAAACCAGCGGTGTTCATCAGCGCCTTCTTCGCCTTCGGCGCGCCATCGCCATATTTCACCGCCAGACCGTCGAGCGGCAGACGCTCGCGCACGCCGTCGATGCTGTATTCGGCCTCGGCCCAGCTCCAGCGGTTGAATGCGTGAACGGTGGCGCCGGTCACCAGACCACGCTCATGAGCGTGTTTGGCCAGCTCTTCGAAGCTCAACGGCTGCATGCCGTTGGCGGTGAGCTTGCCGTCAACCCAGTGCGCATCTTCGCGACGCACGACGTAAGGGTTGGCTTGACCGCCGTAAGGACCCTGACGCCAGATTTCCATGGCCGCCGGCCACAAACCGTTGTTGAACAGCACGCGCGCCGCTTCACGGGTGGCGTGACTGAAGTAGTACGCCGAGTTGGTCGCCGACGAGGCCGAAGCCAGTTTGCCGACCCAGCGCGGATTGCGCAGCAGGTTGTCCTGCTCGGCCTGGCTCATGATGTAAGGGTTGCCGCTGGTGATCAGCTGCATTTCCTTCCATTCGGTTTCGCCAGTCTTCACTTCGTGCGCCGGGCTGCCGAGGAAATCGGCCACCACCAGGGCTTGCGAGGTGGACATGCCGGTGCCGATTTCGATACCGATGTGGCGCAGAGTAATGCGACCGTCAGCGGTGAATTCGATGCTGGCCATCGGCGCTTCGGAACCGGTGCCGAAGTCTTTCTGGCAAATGGCAAAACCAACGCCGTACCAGTTGTCCGGGTCTGCGGCTTCGCGTTGTTTCTTGATCGCGTCGCGGTTTTTCCAGACTTCGTGCACCGCGGCCTTGTCGAGAATTTCATGCAGGCGCAAGGCACCGGCCGGGATCGCGCCTTGCGTGTTTTTCATACCGGAACGCAGGGCGTTCTTGCGACGCAGGTCGATCGCATCGACACCGAGACGGTTGGCGATTTCATCGACCATCATCTCGGTTGCCGCCATGCTTTGCAGGGTGCCGTAACCGCGCATCGAACCGGCCTCAACGCCACGCGAGTGGTAGGCGGTGACTTGCAGATCGTTCTGCGGCATGTAGTAGATCGACTGCGCGGCCGTGGCGCCAACCGCGGCTACCGATGGGCTGTAGTTGATCCGGCCGCCACCGTCGACGCTCATTTCCGCGCGGAAAATCTTGAAGCTGTAGTCGTTCTTGTCCACGGCCAATTGATAGCGGATGTCGAACGGGTGGCGCTTGATGCCACTCTGGAATTGTTCGTAGCGGTCGTTGGCCAGACGCACTGGCACGCCGGCGCCGTACAGCGCAGCAAGGGCTGCGTAGTAGACGAAGATGTTGTGGTCTTTGGATCCGTAACCGACGGTGTAACCCGGGTGCATGTTCAGGTTGTCGAGGCCAAAGCGCGACGGCGCGATCATTTTCGCGGTTTCGGTCGCTGCCTCCAGCGGGCACTGGGTGGCCACGACGAAATGCAGGGTTTTGGTTTTCGGGTCGTACCAGCCGTTGCCGTTGTCCGGCTCCATGGCGGCCGGCTCAATCGACGGGGTCTTGTAGCGCTCGTCGAACACCAGCCAGTTGTCCGACGGCGTGTCGATCTCTTGCTTCATGCGGTCGGCGTAGAACAAGCCGCGCTCGGTCAGATTGCCGTGCAGGTTCGGCTGGGAATTCCACACCGGACGACGGTTCTTCAGCATCGGGAACAGGATCGAGTCTTTGAGGCTGGCGAATTCGTCTTCGTCGGCCGAGGTCGCGCCGCCGACGCGCACGTAGCGGAAGCTGCCGTAGGGGTCGCCTTCGTAGAACGGCACTTTGGCACCGTAACGAATCGCTTTGTCATTGAATTTGAGTTTGTTCTTCGCCTGACGGAAACGCTCGAAGTCGTTCCAGATCAGGATTGCCACCGGGTGACCGATGAACATCGGCACTTTGCCTTCTGGCAGCAGTGGATCCGGCGCGTGCTCTTCGGGGAAGACGATACCGTCCTTGTCCAGATCAGCGGCGGTGACAATGCGGTCAGGCTGCAAGTCAGCGCCAAGCCACGACAGGTCGTAGCCGTCGTAGATGCGGTCAGCCTTGATGGTTTTCAGCAGCATGGCGTGGCCTTGCTGCTCGGGCCAGCCCGGCATGTCCTTGGAACGGATGTCGCGGGCAAAGACTTTGCTGCCGCAGACCTTGGACAGTGCGTCGTTACGCTGACGCGCCTTGCCGTTGCTGCCGAGCCACTTCTCGGACGGCACGGTGACAGTGTTTTCCATCAAGGCAGCCAGCGCCTGACTGCTGAGCGGCGTGAGCGTGACGCTCACACCCGCCACCAGCCCGCCCTGGAGAAACGAGCGCCGGGATATTTCACGGTTGGACATGGATCATCCTCTGGGCGGTTATGTGTCCGCCCTTCTGGTTATCTACTGGGGAATCTCGAGTCTTGCAGAAGCCTTTCTTGGCTAAACGAAAGGCGTGATGACAGTGCAAAGCTGACCGAAAGGTTAACTTTAAAGGTTTCTGCGCTCGCAGCAAACAACCAGTTACAAAAATTTGACTAAAGGATCAGAAAATCAATGCGACGTGAGACCGCAGCAGATTACCAAACCAATAGATATCCCCCCTGTGGGAGCGAGCCTGCTCGCGAAGGCGTAGTGTCAGCCAGCACATTATTAGCTGACACACCGCTTTCGCGAGCAGGCTCACTCCTACAGGGATTTGTATTGGATTCAGGATTTAGGCAGGAGAAAAAGAGGTGGATAGCCAAATTTCAGACACAAAAAACCCCGGTCTTTCGACCAGGGTCTTTGCTATCGATTCCGAATCAGCCAACGGCTGTTTTCGGTGCTTCAAGGCGTTCAGTGGTCCTTGGAGCAGATATGGCGCAGCGGACGGGACTCGAACCCGCGACCCCCGGCGTGACAGGCCGGTATTCTAACCGACTGAACTACCGCTGCGTATCGCTTTGAGCTTGCGCTCAAGTAACTCGTGTTGACTGCAAGCTTCGGTGCTTTGCAATCGCGAACCAGACAAGTCTGATTCGTAAAATATGGCGCAGCGGACGGGACTCGAACCCGCGACCCCCGGCGTGACAGGCCGGTATTCTAACCGACTGAACTACCGCTGCGCGTCGGTGCAGGCACTTTCAGCCTACGCTCTTGCTTACGCAAGTTTCTCGGGGAGTGGTGGGTGATGACGGGATCGAACCGCCGACATTCTGCTTGTAAGGCAGACGCTCTCCCAGCTGAGCTAATCACCCGTTTGCATCTCCGAGGCCGCGAAATTTACGCAGGTAGCGAACCTAAGTCAATAGCAGGATTGAAGTTTTTCTGAAAAAGACGAAATTGTTTCGATCCTGCAAGACCGCCCTCTCGAGCAAGCTCGCTCCCACAGGGGATTGCATTCCAAATGCGGGAGCGAGCTTGCTCGCGAAGGCGTCAGTTCATTCAACGCAAATTCAGGCGAAAAAAGCGACCTACTCGCTGTAGATCATCTTTTTCGTCATGCCGCCGTCGACGACAAATTCCTGCCCGGTAACAAACCCGGCATTCCTCGACAGCAACCAGGCAACCATCGCAGCTACATCCTCGACCGTCCCTACCCTGCCCGCAGGATGCTGAGCATGGTCGGCATCGGCCAATGGCTCAGCGCGACGCGCAGAAGGATCACGCGCATCAATCCAGCCCGGACTGACGGCGTTAACACGAATCTCCGGCCCCAGACTGATCGCCAACGCATGCGTGAGCGCCAGCAAACCGCCCTTGCTCGCCGCATAAGCCTCGGTATCAGGCTCTGATTGCCCGGCACGGGTCGACGCCAGGTTGACGATCGAACCGTTGTGCGCACGCAGATACGGCGCACAGTGCTTGGCCAACAGCATCGGCCCACTGAGATTCACCGCCAGCACCCGATTCCAGTAAGCCAGATCTAGGCTTTCCAGTGTGATGTTGTGCGGATCAGCGACCGCCGCGTTGCACACCAGTGCATCGAGACGACCAAACTGACCCAGCACTTCAGCCACGCCGAGCGCCACCTGACTTTCCTCGGCAACGTCCATGGCAATAAACCAGGCGTTTTCACCCAGCACTTTCGCCACTTTTGAACCGCGCGCCCGATCCAGGTCGGTCAACACGACTTGCCAGCCCTCGCTGATCAGCCAGGCAGCGATGCCCAGACCGATACCGCGCGCAGCACCCGTGACCAGCGCAACGCGGCCATGGGTACCTGCTGTCGGCGTAGACAACTCGATCACAACGCGGCCAGACCGCGCGCCAGGTCGGCTTGCAGGTCAGCGACGTCTTCCAGACCGACCGCGATGCGAATCAGGCTGTCACGGATGCCCGCCGCTTCACGCTCTTGCGGCGCCAGACGGCCGTGAGAGGTGGTGCTTGGGTGCGTGATCGTGGTCTTGCTGTCGCCGAGGTTGGCGGTAATCGAAATCAGCCGGGTCGCATCGATGAAGCGCCAAGCGCCCTCTTTGCCGCCCTTGACCTCAAAGCTTACAACCGCACCGAAACCCTTCTGCTGACGCTGGGCCAGTTCGTGCTGCGGATGGCTCTTGAGACCGGCGTAATGCACCTTCTCAATGCCGTCCTGCTGCTCCAGCCATTCAGCTAGCGCCTGAGCATTCGCGCAGTGCGCCTTCATCCGCAGGTTCAGGGTTTCCAGACCTTTGAGGAAGATCCACGCGTTGAACGGGCTCAGGGTCGGCCCGGCAGTGCGCAGGAAGCCGACGACTTCTTTCATTTGCTCACTGCGACCGGCCACCACACCGCCCATGCAACGGCCCTGGCCATCGATAAACTTGGTCGCCGAGTGCACGACAATGTCTGCGCCCATTTTCAGCGGCTGCTGCAACGCTGGCGTGCAGAAGCAGTTATCGACGACCAGCATCGCGCCTTTGGCGTGAGCGATTTCAGCCAGTGCGGTGATATCGACCAGCTCGGCCAACGGGTTGGAGGGCGACTCGACAAAGAGCAGTTTGGTGTTGGATTTGATTGCCGCATCCCAACCCGACAGGTCGGCCAAAGGCACGTAATCGACTTCCACACCGAAACGCTTGAAGTACTTCTCGAACAGGCTGATGGTCGAACCGAACACGCTGCGCGAAACTAGCACGTGATCGCCGGCGCTGCACAAGCTCATCACCACCGCCATGATGGCGGCCATGCCGGTTGCGGTCGCAACGGCTTGCTCGGCGCCTTCCAGCGCAGCAATGCGCTCCTCGAACGCGCGCACGGTCGGGTTGGTATAACGCGAGTAAACGTTACCCGGCACTTCCCCGGCGAACCGTGCGGCCGCGTCGGCAGCGGTGCGGAACACATAGCTGGAGGTGAAGAACATCGGATCACCGTGCTCGCCTTCCGGCGTACGGTGCTGACCGGCACGTACGGCCAGGGTATCGAACGCTACGCCTTCGAGGTCGCTGTCCAGCCGACCGGCATCCCATTCCTGACTCATGCTGTCACTCCTTGCCCTGTTCTCGAAAATTGAAAGTCAGATACAAAACCGGCCCCTCAGGGCCGGTGATAACTCAGTTGTTGTACAGATCGATGATCGCACTGACCGCCTGGGTCTTGACCTTCGAGGCATCGTTGCGTGCCTGCTCGATCTTGTCCAGGTAAGCCTCGTCGACGTCACCGGTAACATACTTGCCGTCGAACACCGCGCAATCGAAATTCTCGATCTTGATCTTGCCGCCGCCAACCGCTTCGATCAAGTCAGGCAGGTCCTGATAGATCAGCCAGTCAGCGCCGATCAAATCCGCCACGTCCTGAGTCGAACGGTTGTGTGCGATCAGTTCGTGCGCGCTTGGCATGTCGATACCATAAACGTTCGGGAAGCGTACCGCTGGCGCTGCCGAGCAGAAGTAGACGTTTTTCGCGCCGGCTTCGCGGGCCATCTGGATGATCTGCTTGCAAGTGGTGCCGCGCACGATCGAGTCGTCGACCAGCATCACGTTCTTGCCGCGGAATTCCAGCTCGATGGCGTTAAGCTTCTGGCGAACCGACTTCTTGCGCGCCGCCTGGCCCGGCATGATGAAGGTACGACCGATGTAACGGTTCTTGACGAAACCTTCGCGGAATTTCACGCCCAAGTGGTTGGCCAGTTCCAGTGCCGCGGTACGGCTGGTGTCCGGAATTGGGATAACCACGTCGATGTCGTGCTCTGGACGCTCGCGCAGAATCTTCTCGGCGAGTTTCTCACCCATGCGCAGACGGGCCTTGTAGACCGACACGCCGTCGATGATCGAGTCCGGACGCGCCAGGTAGACGTGTTCGAAAATGCACGGGGTCAGGGACGGATTGGTCGCGCACTGACGGGTGTGCAGCTTGCCGTCCTCAGTGATGTAGACCGCTTCGCCCGGCGCCAAGTCGCGAATCAGGGTGAAACCGAGCACGTCCAGCGAAACGCTTTCGGAGGCGATCATGTATTCAACGCCTTCGTCAGTGTGACGCTGACCGAACACGATCGGGCGAATGCCGTGCGGGTCACGGAAACCGACGATGCCGTAACCGGTCACCATGGCGACTACCGCGTAACCGCCGACGCAACGGTTGTGCACGTCGGTCACGGCGGCAAACACGTCTTCTTCGGTCGGTTGCAGCTTGCCACGCTGGGCCAGCTCATGGGCGAACACGTTGAGCAGCACTTCCGAGTCGGAACTGGTGTTGACGTGACGCAGATCGGATTCGTAAATCTCTTTGGCCAACTGCTCAACGTTGGTCAGGTTACCGTTGTGCGCCAAAGTGATGCCGTAAGGCGAGTTGACGTAAAACGGTTGGGCTTCGGCCGAAGTCGAGCTACCCGCAGTCGGGTAACGGACGTGGCCGATCCCCATGTGACCGACCAGACGCTGCATGTGACGCTGTTGAAACACGTCACGCACCAGGCCATTGTCCTTGCGCAGGAACAACCGGCCATCATGGCTGGTCACGATACCGGCAGCGTCCTGGCCGCGGTGCTGGAGCACGGTTAGCGCGTCATACAGCGCCTGATTGACGTTCGACTTACCGACGATACCGACGATGCCACACATGCGACGCAACCCCTACTTAATGGATCTGAACTGAACAACACTCACTGAGGCGTTTTCGCCGACGGCAAGAGTTGCTCCTTGAACGGAATATCAGCGGGTACGCTGATTCCGCTGGCAAGCCACTGACTGCTCCACCCGAGAATCAGGTTTTTGGACCAATCAGCGACCAATAGAAATTTTGGTACGAGCTGTGATTCTTTCCACCACCCGTCCTGCTGTACCGGCCCCAGGCTCAACAGCCCGACCGCCACGACCACCAGCAACACGCCACGCGCAGCGCCGAAGGCCATGCCGAGGAATCGATCGGTCCCGGACAACCCGGTGACGCGAACCAACTCGCCGATAAGATAATTGATCATTGCGCCCACGATCAGTGTGGCGACAAACATGATGGCACAGCCCGCGATCACGCGAGCCGATGGGGTTTCGATGTATCCGGCGAGGTACTCGGACAATGAGCCACCGAACATCCAGGCGACGACTCCTGCGATGATCCAGGTCACCAGCGATAATGCTTCCTTGACGAAGCCGCGGCTCAAACTGATCAAAGCGGAGATGGCGATGATTGCAACGATCGCCCAGTCAACCCAGGTAAATGGCACAGTGCAGCCTACAGACGGATAAGGCGGCGCATTTTAGCAGAGCGCATGCCTCTCGGTAAGCTGCGATTGTCAGTGCATTTCAATCGAGGCGATAGTTTTTAGCCGCGCTCAGGCTGGAAGCGCACGACAAAACCCTTGAGGTTCTGCTGACGCCCCAATAGATCACGCAGACGATCAGCCTCGGCACGCTCGATCAGCGGGCCGACAAACACCCGATTCTTGCCATCGGCCGAACGAATATAGGCGTTGTAGCCTTGGCTGCGCAGGGTTTTCTGCAAGCTCTCGGCGCTGGCGCGGCTCGACAGACTGGCCAACTGCACCGACCAGCTCACCGACAGGCCATTGGCATCGACGCGGCTTTGCGTGGTGTCCGGCTTGGTCGAGGCCGCAGTGATCGGCTGAGCAGGAGCCGGAATCGGCTTGGCCACCGCCGGCGGCGCAACAGGCTTGGTGATCATGATGGGAGCCGTCGGCGTCGCTGCGACGGGCGCAGCAGACGCCGTGTCTTCGGCGACCTCTTCATCCGTTGGCACTGGCTCCTGCGGCAAGGCTTGCGGCTCGGGAACAGCCACCGTTTCCATCTGCACTTGCGGCACGACAGGCGCTTGCGGCGCGGCGGGTGCTTCGACGGTCACCTGACGTTGCTCGTCCTGACGGGAAAACAGCATCGGCAGGAAAATCACTGCCAGCGCGACCAGCACCAAAGCGCCAACCATGCGCTGCTTGTACGCTTTATCCAGCAAAGCCATTTGCCGCTTCCTCCGTGGAGCGCCGGGCCAGCCATTCAAGGGCCTCGGCGACACAATAAAATGATCCGAACAACAGAATCTCGTCGTCACTGGTGGCTACTGCGCACTGCCCTTCCAGCGCAGCGGCGACACTGTCGTAAGACGTGACCGACGCACCAAGGTTCTGCAATGCAGCGTTTAATTCAGCCACCGGACGGGCACGCGGAGAATCCAGCGGCGCCACCGCCCAATGCTCGACACTAGCATTCAATTCGCTGACAACACCATCCAGATCCTTGTCGGCCAACAGACCAAACACCGCCAGGCGCTTGCCGACCGGTGGTCGCGAGGCCAGACGGCGGGCCAGATACTCGGCGGCATGCGGGTTATGCCCCACATCCAGCAACAGATTCAGGCGTTTGCCGTTCCACTCGAATGAGCGGCGATCCAGTCGCCCGACCACGCGAGTGTCCTGCAAGGCCGCGACAATCTGCGACGCATCCCACGGCAAACCGAGCAGCAGATACGCCTGCAACGCCAGTGCGGCGTTTTCCATCGGCAGATCGAGCAGCGGCAAGTCACGCAGCTCAACAGCCTGACCGCGCGCATCGGTGCCGCGCCATTGCCAGTGCTGATCAGTGATGCCGAGATCGAAGTCGGGCCCGCGCAGGAAGAACGGACAAGCCAGTTCACGTGCCTTGTCGAGCAACGGTTGCGGAGGATTCAGATCGCCGCACAAGGCAGGTTTGCCCTGACGGAAAATTCCGGCTTTCTCGAAAGCCACGGATTCGCGGGTGTCGCCCAGATAATCGGCGTGATCGACGCCAATGCTGGTGACCAGTGCGATATCGGCATCGACCACGTTGACCGTGTCCAGACGCCCGCCCAGCCCGACTTCCAGCACCACCGCATCAAGCCCGGCCTGCTGAAACAGCCAGAACGCCGCGAGGGTGCCCATTTCGAAGTAAGTCAGGGAAGTGTCGCCGCGGCCGGCCTCGACTGCTGCAAAGGCTTCGCACAGCTGCGCGTCAGTGGCCTCGACGCCATTGAGCTGCACCCGCTCGTTGTAACGCAGCAGGTGCGGAGAATTGTAGACACCAACGCTCAGGCCCTGCGCCCGCAGCAATGAAGCCACGAAAGCGCAGGTCGAACCCTTGCCGTTGGTGCCGGTGACCGTGATCACCCGAGGCGCCGGCTGGCCCAGCCCCATGCGGGACGCTACCTGTTGCGAACGCTCCAGGCCCATGTCGATGGCCGACGGATGCAACTGCTCAAGGTAGGCGAGCCATTCGCCAAGGGTGCGCTCGGTCATAGGCCAGCAGGTACCGGTGGAACCACAATCGGCTCGATTGGCGCGGCGACGAATTTCGGCGTCGGCTTGCCAGTCATTTGTGCCAGCAGGTTACCCAGACGTGGGCGCAGTTCCTGACGGTGGATGATCATGTCGATCGCGCCGTGTTCCAGCAGGAACTCGCTGCGCTGGAAGCCTTCCGGCAGCTTCTCACGCACGGTTTGTTCGATAACGCGCGGACCAGCGAAGCCGATCAGAGCTTTCGGCTCACCGACGATCACGTCACCAAGCATCGCCAGACTCGCGGAAACACCGCCGTAGACCGGGTCGGTCAGTACGGAGATGAACGGAATGCCTTCTTCACGCAGACGCGCCAGCACAGCCGAAGTCTTGGCCATCTGCATCAGCGAGATCAGCGCTTCCTGCATGCGCGCACCACCGGAGGCAGCGAAGCAGATCATCGGGCAGCGGTTTTCCAGCGCGTAGTTGGCCGCGCGTACGAAGCGCTCACCGACGATGGCGCCCATGGAACCGCCCATGAAGGCGAATTCAAAGGCCGAAACCACCACCGGCATGCCCAGCAAAGTACCGCTGACCGAGATCAGCGCATCTTTTTCGCCGGTCTGCTTCTGTGCAGCGGTCAGGCGATCCTTGTACTTCTTGCCGTCGCGGAATTTCAGACGGTCAACCGGCTCCAGATCGGCGCCCAGTTCGTTGCGACCTTCGGCATCGAGGAAAATGTCGATGCGCGCACGTGCGCCGATGCGCATGTGATGGTTGCATTTAGGGCAAACGTCCAGGGTCTTTTCCAGCTCTGGACGATACAACACCGCCTCGCAAGACGGGCATTTGTGCCACAGACCTTCAGGGACCGAGCTCTTCTTGACCTCGGAACGCATGATCGAAGGGATCAGTTTGTCTACTAACCAGTTGCTCATGCTTTCTTTCTCCAGTACCGGCGGCCCGAACGCTCTGGTTCGCAGCCCCGCGTATGCCCTTCAGCTAAATTCATGTGTGTGGCGATGGTTGCCGGACTGCCACGATCAGCGCGAAACATGACCTGCGTGCCATCCAGAAACCCTCAGCCGCGCCTGCTTTGTGCAAGTGCATTGATGGACGGCGGCAGACTGCCAGCCGTCACATCAATATGGCGCTTTGCGTACCGCGTTGATGAACGCGTGAATCTTTGCGTGATCCTTGATGCCCTTGCTCGCCTCTACCCCACCGCTGACGTCTACCGCGTACGGTTTCACCCGAGCCACGGCGTCTGCAACGTTCTCCGGGGTCAAACCACCCGCGAGAATCAACGGCTTGCTCAAACCTTGCGGAATCAATGACCAGTCAAAGGCCTCACCGGTTCCGCCGGGCACGCCCTCGACGTAGGTGTCGAGCAGCACGCCACTGGCACTTGGATAGGCATCAACCGCTGCCGCAATATCGTCGCCAGACTTGACCCGAAGCGCCTTGATATAAGGACGATGCCAGCCTTCGCAGTCTTCAAAGGCTTCATCGCCATGGAACTGCAACAGATCCAGCGGCACGGCATCGAGAATTTCCCCCAATTCACAGCGGCTGGCGTTGACGAACAAGCCCACGGTGGTCACGAACGGCGGCAATGCCTGAATAATCGCCCTCGCCTGCTGCACGGTTACCGCACGTGGACTCTTGGCGTAGAACACGAACCCGATCGCATCCGCCCCGGCCTCAACGGCGGCCAGCGCATCTTCTATGCGGGTAATCCCGCAGATCTTGCTGCGAACGGCTGGCATAACGAGAAAAACTCCGAGGTAAAATCCGGGAAAGTCCCGGATGGTAACAAAAGCGTTCGAGGCCGTCAGCCGTCAAGTTCGGAGAAACCCGTAAGGAAATGTGGCCCGATAAAACGCTCGGGCAACGGGAATTCGTCGTGGTACTCGACCTGCACCAGATACAGACCGTACGGATGCGCCGTAACGCCACCGGAACGGCGCTCGCGGCTTTCCAGCACTTCCTTCATCCACTCCACCGGCCGCTCTCCGGCTCCAATGGTCATCAGCACACCGGCGATGTTGCGCACCATGTGATGCAGGAACGCGTTGGCGCGAATATCGAGCACGATCATCTTGCCGTGACGGGTCACGCGCAGGTGATGCATTTTTTTGATCGGCGACTTGGCCTGGCACTGGCCGGCACGGAAAGCACTGAAATCGTGGGTGCCAATCAGGTACTGCGCGGCTTCGGCCATGCGCTCGACGTCGAGCGGGCGATGGTTCCAGGTGATTTCTTCGTTGAGATGCGCCGGGCGGATCTGGTCGTTGTAGATTACATAGCGATAGCGCCGGGCGATGGCCTTGAACCGCGCATGGAAATGCGCTGGCATCACCCGCGCCCAACTGACGCTGATGTCATGAGGCAGATTGATATTGGCGCCCATGACCCAGGCTTTCAGCGAACGATCGACGGTCGTATCAAAGTGCACCACTTGCCCGCAGGCATGCACGCCGGCATCGGTGCGCCCGGCACACTGTAGCGAAACCGGTGAATTGGCGACTTTCGACAGCGCTTTTTCGAGTTCTTCCTGCACCGTCGCCACACCCGTCAACTGACGCTGCCAGCCGCTGTAGCGCGAGCCTTTGTACTCAACGCCCAGTGCGACGCGGTAAAAGCCGTCGGGGGCCATTTCGGCGACCGGGTTATCTATGTTTGCCAAGGTGGGACAGCCTGCTGTTTGTGCAAAGGCGGGCATTATAAGGCTGTGGTTCAGGGATGCCAGAGTTCTCTATCAGCAGTGCCGGCCTCTTCGCGAGCAGGCTCGCTCCCACAGGGGAATGCATTTCAAAGGTGGGAGCGAGCCTGCTCGCGAAGACGGCAAATCAGACAACCCATAATCCAACCGAAACAAAAACGGCAGCCTCACCGGGCTGCCGTTTTTGATTTACCGCTGTGAACTTAAGCCAGGTTCGAGAGCATTTCCTTGGCCTCGCCACGTTGCTTCTCGTCACCCTCGGTCAACACTTCGTTGAGGATGTCGCGCGCACCATCGCTGTCGCCCATGTCGATGTAGGCCTGAGCCAGATCGAGCTTGGTCGCCGCTTCGTCGGTGCCGGCGAGGAAGTCGAAATCATCTTCACCCAGATCATCACCCTTCATTGCATCGGCTTCGGTGAAGGTCGGTTCAGCGATGCTTTGCGACAGGCGATCCAGTTCAGCGTTGACGTCATCCAGCTCAGCAGCGAACGCATCCGGTTCGGCCGCTGGATTGCTGTCCATTTCGTCGGCCAGCGACAGATCGAAATCGGCCGGCAGCTCCAGATCATCTTGTGGCACGTCAGCCACCACTGGCGCCTCGACCGGCGGCAGATCCTTCACGCCTTCGTCCAGGTCCAGCAGGAAGTCATCGTCCGCCAGATCAACCGCTGGAGCTGCCGGCTCGGCACCGAGGTCCAGATCGAGGTCGAAGTCCGACAGATCATCCAGATTCTCTTTGATGTCGGTCTGCTGTTGCAGCACCGATTCGAAGCTCAGGTCGTCGTCCGCCGGGAATTCGTCCAGCTCGACCGGCGCTTCAGGCTCAACCACCGGCGCAGGCTCTACCGGCGTGATGTTGTCGAGATCGTCCAGGCTCAGATCAAACGCGCTGTCGAGGTCGTCTTCCACTGGCGCTGGCGCCGGTGCTTCAGGCTCATCGAGCAGCAGATCCTTGACGTATTGCGCGTCCAACTCGGCAGCCACGGCGGCAGCGGCCAGACCACTGGCAGCGACGACGGCCATGGCCGGGAAGCGGCTTTTCAGTTCTTCGACCTTGGCGAAGTTGTCGCCGTTGGCCACCAGCTGACGCTCCTGACCGACGAACGCGTCGCGGTCGCCCTGCTGACCGTAGACTTCCATCAGCTTCAGACGCAGATCACTGCGCTGCGGCTCCAGGCTGACGCCCTCTTCGAGCAGCGCGGCAGCCTGATTCAGGCGACCGGCGTTGATATGCGACTGCGCCTTGTCGAGCACGTCATCGGATCGCTCGGCGGCGGGAGCTACCAGCGGCGCGGCAATCGGCTCAGCCATCACGATCGGGGCAACTACCGGAGCCACGACTGGAGCAGGAGCAGGCGCCGGGGTGTTGAGCTTGACGCTCGCCGCAGGAGTTTCCAGACCTTCGAAGCTGCTTTCCGGCAGATCCTGCTCGGCGGAGAAATCTTGCTCTTCCGACAGCGCGCGGGCCATGCGCATGTGTTTCTCGGCCTCTTGCTGTGCTTTGCGGCGACGCGCCAGCAGCAACAACAGGAGCAGCAGAACCACAGCACCGCCACCCACCAGACCCAGCAGGATCGGATTGGTCAGCAGTTCGTTGAAGGTTTTCTCGTCTTCGGCAACCGGTTTCGGCGCGACCACTGGCTCGACGACTGGCGTTTCAGCCGGTGGTGCAATGGCGGACTCTGGCGTCGGCGCTGCGTCTGCCGGAGTAGCTGGCGGGGTGGCGGCCAGCTCAGCCGTGATTGCAGGCACCGCCGGTGCGGCAGGATTGGTGGCCGGCGCAGCGCCCGCGCCTTCAGCTTGCAGTTTTGCCAACTGATTGTTCTTCAGCTCGATCAGCTTTTGCAGCTTGTCCAGCTGACTCTGCAGATCAGACATGCGGCTTTTCAGTTCCTCGTTGTCACGACGGGTCGTGTCGAGGCTTTCCTGAGTCACCGCGAGCTTGTTGCTCAGTGCCTTGGCATCACCTGCCGGGCCTTTGCCGCGCGCCTTGGCGCTCTCAGCGGAGACCAGGCTCAGATTGTCCTGGGCGTTCTGTGCTGCACCGGTGTTACCGCGACCACGGTTGGTC
The DNA here is from genome assembly GCF_054790525.1 of Pseudomonas sp. Mb7. Lineage (NCBI taxonomy): Bacteria > Pseudomonadati > Pseudomonadota > Gammaproteobacteria > Pseudomonadales > Pseudomonadaceae > Pseudomonas > Pseudomonas sp. Mb7. Next base: position 1,473,319 of record NZ_CP186501.1, on the reverse strand, counting down.
GCATCGAGCTGCTGCTGACCAGTGCCCGGTTTGGCCACATAACGACGGCCCTGACGCCAGGCTTCGTTCTGCGCAGCGACTTCGGCAATCGCTTTCGACTGCGGCAATGCCGTGCTTTGCACCGCATCCGGCAGACGCAACACCTGGCCGGTTTTCAGGCGGTTGATGTTGCCACCGATGAATGCATCCGGGTTCAGCGCTTGAATGGCCAGCATGGTCTGCTGCACCGAGCCGCCGGTACGCGCCTTCGCGGCGATTTCCCACAGGGTATCGCGCGGCGTGGTGGTGTATTGCGTCGGGTGCGTGGCGCCAGTGGTCGGCGCGGCGATGGTCTGCGACGGCGCTGGCTGTGCGGCGGCGTCAGCGGTCTGTGGCGAGAACTTCGACGGATCCAGCAGCACGCTGTAGTCGCGCAGCAGACGGCCGTTCGGCCACATCACCTGCACGAGGAATTTGACCATCGGCTCGGACAACGGCTTGCTCGACGTTACGCGCAGCACGCTTTTGCCGCTGGCGTTGAGCACCGGGGTAAAGGTCAGATCGTTGAGGAAGGCCTGGCGGTCGACGCCGGCCTTGGCAAAATCTTCGGGTGACGCCAGGCTCGGCACCACTTCGGCAGCAGTGAGATCCTTGACGTCGAGCAGCTCGATTTCAGCCACCAGCGGCTGGTTCAGGGTCGACTTCAGGGTCAGCTCCCCGAGCCCGAGGGCATGCGCCATACCGGAGGACAGCGCCGAGGCGGCCGCTATTGCTAACACCAGTTTGCGAACTTGAACCATAGCCTCATCCTTTGTTTGAACGTTCCTCGGCCAGCGAGAAGATGTTGAATACCGCTGCCGTAAGGCATTGCGCGCGACGACGACAGATGTCGCGCGCGATCATTTCTTTGATGCCCCGGAATGTCCCGGAGGGTGACACGTTATCAAGCGATCTGGGCAAGCATAGCGCTCACCTAGAATCAGTCGACAAATTGTTGCCAAGTATCTTTTACAGCAGGTCTTTTATCAACAATTCAGCCACCTGCACAGCGTTAAGGGCCGCGCCTTTGCGTACGTTATCTGACGTCAGCCACAGATTTAGTTCCGCCGGATCGTCGACACCGCTGCGCACGCGACCGACATAGACAACATCCTGCCCTACCGCGTCACCGACCGCAGTCGGGTAATCACCGGCCTCGACCAGCTCGATACCCGGCGCATCTTCGAGTGCAGCGTTGACTTTTGCCAGGTCGACAGCCGACGTTGACTGCAAGGTCACGCTAAGGCTATCGCCAAAAAACACCGGGGCTTGAACGCAAGTTGCGGAAATCTTTAATAAAGGCTTGGCCAGCACCTGACGCAACTCGCGCACCAGACGTTTTTCCAGCAGCGTATGGCCCTGCGCGTCGGGCATGCCGACCTGAGCCAGCAAGTTGAACGCCATCTGCCGATCAAAGAACGTCGGCTCCAATGGACGCATGTTCAGCAGCTCGGCGGTCTGCCGCGCCAGCTCGGTCACGGCTTCGCGTCCCTGGGCGGAAACGGCCAGATTGGCGGTGACGTTGACATATTGCAGGTCAAGCAGATCAAGCAGTGGCGCCAATACCACGGCGAGCGAAGTGGCCGACGGGCTTGGGCTGCTGATCTGAAACGGCGCTTTCAAACCAGCGAGCACTTCGGCGTTGGCTTCGGGTACTACTTGCGGCGCCTGATCGGCCGGCAGCGCGCCGGACAAGTCGATCAGCGAGCAACCGGCGGCGTGGGCACGGGCGGCGTAGCTCAGGGTAATCGCCGGGCCTGCGGCGAAAAACACCAGTTTGACCTTGCTGAAATCGAACTCGTCGACTTCGCGAACGCGCACGTTCTTGTTGCGGTACAGCACCGAGCTGCCGGCGGATTCGCTGCTCGCCAGCAGGTGCAGGGTACCGACCGGGAAGTCGCGTTCTTCGAGAATCTGCACGAGGGTTTCGCCGACAGTACCGGTGGCGCCGATCACGGCAATATCTAGGGTCTGGGTCATGGTGCGAGCCTCTGGCGAAACGGGGGGAGCGGCACTTTACCGGGTGACTGGCGCACAGGCAATTTCTGCCCACCCAGATCGTTCCCACGCTCTGCGTGGGAATGCCACATCGGACGCTCTGCGTTCGGCTTGTAAAGGGACGCGGAGCGTCCCGGGATGCATTCCCACGCAGAGCGTGGGAACGATCGGCATAAAAAAACCCGCACCTCTTTCAAGGCACGGGTTCTTTCATTACTTCAAGCAATCAACGCTCAAGCAAAATCCGCAGCATGCGACGCAGCGGTTCGGCCGCGCCCCACAGCAGTTGGTCGCCGACGGTGAAGGCACCGACGAACTGCGAACCCATGTTCAGCTTGCGCAGACGACCCACCGGCACATTCAGGGTGCCGGTAACCTTGGTCGGGCTCAGCTCCTGCATGCTGATCTCGCGCTGGTTTGGCACCAGTTTGACCCAAGGGTTGTGCTGGCTGATCAGCCCTTCGATATCGGCGATCGGCACGTCTTTGTTCAGCTTGATGGTCAGCGCCTGGCTGTGGCAACGCATGGCACCGATGCGCACACAGATGCCATCAACCGGGATCGGGCTCTTGAAGCGACCAAGAATTTTGTTGGTCTCGGCCTGAGCTTTCCACTCTTCGCGGCTCTGGCCGTTCGGCAGTTCCTTGTCGATCCACGGGATCAGGCTGCCGGCCAGCGGTACGCCGAAGTTTTCGGTCGGGTACGCTTCGCTGCGCATGGCGTCAGCGACACGACGGTCGATGTCGAGGATCGCGCTGGCCGGATCGGCCAGTTGATCGGCGACAGCGGCGTGGGTCGCGCCCATTTGCTTGATCAGTTCACGCATGTTCTGCGCGCCGGCACCGGAGGCCGCCTGATAGGTCATGGCGCTCATCCACTCGACCAGACCGGCCTCGAACAGACCGCCCAGGCCCATCAGCATCAGGCTGACGGTGCAGTTGCCGCCGATGTAGTTCTTGGTGCCCGCGTCGAGCTGCTGGTCGATGACCTTGCGGTTGACCGGGTCGAGAATGATCACCGCGTCATCGTTCATGCGCAGGCTCGAGGCCGCGTCGATCCAGTAACCCTGCCAGCCGGCTTCGCGCAGTTTGGGGAACACTTCGCTGGTGTAGTCGCCGCCCTGGCAGGTCAGAATCACGTCGAGGGTCTTCAGCTCGTCAATGCTGTAAGCATCCTTGAGCGGAGCAATGTCCTTGCCCACGGACGGGCCTTGGCCACCGACGTTGGACGTGGTGAAAAACACCGGCTCGATTAGATCGAAATCCTGCTCTTCCAGCATCCGCTGCATGAGCACGGAACCGACCATCCCGCGCCAACCGATCAGACCTACACGTTTCATCGCAACTACACCTTCTTGAAAAGTGGGCCGCTGCTTTGTATTGAATTTCGCAGCGGGCCCGAGAGATTACAGATTCCGCAGCGCGGCGACTACTGCGTCGCCCATTTCCTGCGTACCGACTTTGGTGCAACCGGCCGAATAGATGTCGCCAGTACGCAGCCCTTGATCAAGGACAACGCTGACAGCTTTTTCGATAGCATCGGCCGCGTCGTGCAGATTGAAGCTGTAACGCAGCATCATCGACACCGACAAAATAGTCGCCAACGGGTTGGCGATGCCTTTGCCAGCGATGTCCGGGGCTGAACCGTGGCAAGGCTCGTACATGCCCTTGTTGTTGGAATCCAGCGAGGCCGACGGCAGCATGCCGATGGAACCGGTGAGCATCGACGCTTCGTCGGAGAGGATGTCGCCGAACATGTTGTCGGTGACGATCACGTCGAACTGCTTCGGCGCGCGCACCAGTTGCATGGCGGCGTTGTCGACGTACATGTGGCTCAGTTCGACTTCCGGGTAATCCTTGGCCACTTGCTCGACCACTTCACGCCACAGTTGGCTGGACGCCAGCACGTTGGCCTTGTCCACCGAGCAGAGCTTCTTGCCACGGACCATGGCCATGTCGAAACCGACGCGGGCGATGCGGCGGATTTCGCTTTCGCTGTACGGCAGCGTGTCGTAGGACTGACGCTCGCCGTTTTCCAGGGTACGGGTGCCGCGTGGCGCACCGAAGTAGATGCCACCGGTCAGTTCTCGGACGATGAGGATGTCCAGGCCAGCAACGATTTCCGGCTTCAGGCTCGAAGCATCGGCCAGTTGCGGGTACAGAATCGCCGGACGCAGGTTGCCGAACAGGCCCAGTTGCGCACGGATTTTCAGCAGGCCACGCTCAGGGCGGATGTCACGCTCGATGGTGTCCCATTTCGGGCCGCCGACGGCGCCCAGCAACACGGCGTCAGCAGCGCGGGCACGGTCGAGGGTTTCGTCGGCCAGCGGCACGCCGTGCTTGTCGATGGCGGCGCCACCGATTACGTCATGGCTCAGCTCGAAGCCCAGGCTGTATTTGTCGTTGGCCAGCTCCAGCACCTTGACCGCTTCGGCCATGATTTCCGGACCAATACCGTCACCTGGGAGAATCAGAATCTGCTTGCTCATGCTTTCCTCGTGTCTTCAGTCGGTGCGCCATCTTAAACGCGCCCGGAAAAAATCTTATCGCTCAGCCATCAGCACGATTACATCTGTACTGAACGAGCCGTCGGCATCAATCTCAAAATATTCGCGCACTTCATTGCCCATCGACTGCTGCAACTGGCGGATCGCTGCGCGCATCACTTCAGGCGTGCGCATGCGTTCAACCCAACTGGTGTACTCCAGACGCAGGCGCTGACGGGTGGTACTGCGTACATGCAAACCGGCCTCGCTGACCTGACGCAGCCATTCGGCGGCGGAATAATCGCGCACATGGCTGGTGTCACGCAGCACCTCGACGCTTTGCAGGTAAGTGTCGAACAACGGACTGCCCGGTGACAACACATCAACGAACGCCGCCACACCGCCCGGCTTCAACACCCGACGCACCTCGCGCAGGGCCACGCCGAGATCGCTCCAGTGATGCGCCGAATAACGGCTGAACACGAAGTCGAACTCGCCATCGGCAAACGGCAGACGCTCGGCGGCGCCGTTGACCGTGGCGATGTTGCTCATGCCGCGTTCAACGGCAGCGGCGGCGACCACGTCGAGCATTTGCTGCGACAGGTCGTAGGCGACCACTTCCCTGACCAGTGGTGCGACGTGAAAACTAACGTGACCGGCGCCGCAACCCAGATCCAGCACCCGGGCGCTGCCCTGCCCTATCAGCTCAGCCTGTAGCAGTGCGAACTCGGTGCCTTGAGCGTGAACGGCGCTGCTCAGGTAGGCGGCGGCCTGTTCACCGAATTGCTTTTGTACGACCTGAGTGTGCTGGGCGGTGCTGGTCATGGTCACATCCTGATATTTTTGTTGTTTGGGCTGCCGCCTTCGCGAGCAGGTCGAATCGTCGCACCGTCGCTCCCACATTTGAAATGCATTCCAAGGTGGGAGCGAGCCTGCTCGCGAAGGGGCCAGCCCTGACTAATCACGCGTCGCGGAACAACCACGGCTGGCTAACCCGGTGCTTGGCCTCAAACGTCGCAATCGCATCACCGTCCTGCAAGGTCAAACCGATATCGTCCAGACCATTCAACAGGCAGTGCTTGCGGAACGCATCAATCTCAAAGCTGTACACCTTGCCATCCGGGCGAGTCACAGTCTGCGCCTGCAGATCGACCTGCAATTGATAGCCCGGCTCAGCCTCGACCTGCTTGAACAACTCGTCGACTTCCGCATCGCTCAAGATGATCGGCAACAAACCGTTCTTGAAGCTGTTGTTGAAGAAGATGTCGGCGTAGCTCGGCGCGATGATGCTGCGGAAACCGTATTCTTCCAGCGCCCACGGCGCGTGCTCACGACTGGAACCGCAACCGAAATTCTCACGGGCCAGCAACACGCTGGCGCCTTGATAACGCTCGGCGTTGAGGACGAAGTCCTTGTTCAGCGGGCGCTTGGAGTTGTCCTGATACGGCTGGCCAACGTCGAGGTAACGCCACTCATCGAACAGGTTCGGACCAAAACCAGTGCGCTTGATCGACTTCAAAAACTGTTTCGGAATGATCTGATCGGTGTCGACGTTGGCACGATCCAGAGGCGCGACAAGACCAGTGTGCTGGGTAAAAGCTTTCATGCTGCGCTCCTTTAGATCAATTCACGGACGTCGATGAAACGACCGTTCACCGCTGCCGCAGCAGCCATGGCCGGGCTGACGAGGTGGGTGCGGCCACCGGCACCCTGACGGCCTTCGAAGTTACGGTTGGAGGTCGAGGCGCAATGCTCGCCGGACTCCAAACGATCCGGGTTCATCGCCAGGCACATCGAGCAGCCCGGCTCACGCCATTCGAAACCGGCTTCGAGGAAAATCTTGTCCAGACCTTCGGCCTCAGCCTGAGCCTTGACCAGACCCGAGCCCGGCACCACGATCGCTTGCTTGATGGTCGAAGCGACTTTGCGGCCCTTAGCGATGACGGCTGCAGCGCGCAAATCTTCGATCCGCGAGTTGGTGCAGGAACCGATAAACACGCGATCCAGTTGAATGTCGGTGATCGCCTGATTGGCGGTCAAACCCATGTATTTCAAGGCACGGACGATCGAGTCGCGCTTGACCAGATCCATCTCTTTGGCTGGATCCGGCACGTTCTGATCAACGGCCAAAACCATTTCCGGCGAAGTGCCCCAACTGACTTGCGGTTTGATCTGCGCGGCGTCGAGTTCAACCACGGTGTCAAACTTGGCGTCAGAGTCGGAGACCAAGTCTTTCCAGGCCTCGACGGCCATGTCCCATTCGGCGCCTTTCGGTGCAAAAGGACGGCCCTTCACGTAATCGACGGTCTTCTGATCCGCCGCCACCAGACCGACGCGGGCGCCGGCTTCGATGGACATGTTGCAGATGGTCATGCGGCCTTCAACGGACAAGTCGCGGATCGCGCTGCCAGCGAATTCGATGGCGTGGCCGTTACCGCCGGCGGTGCCGATCTTGCCGATCACCGCGAGGACGATGTCCTTGGCGGTCACGCCGAACGGCAATTGCCCTTCAACGCGCACCAGCATGTTCTTCATTTTCTTCGCGACCAGGCACTGGGTGGCGAGCACGTGCTCGACCTCGGAAGTGCCGATACCGTGCGCCAACGCGCCGAAGGCGCCGTGGGTCGAGGTGTGCGAGTCGCCGCAGACCACGGTCATGCCCGGCAAGGTCGCGCCCTGCTCCGGGCTGATGACGTGAACGATGCCTTGGCGCACGTCGTTCATCTTGAACTCGACGATGCCGTACTCATCACAGTTGTCATCGAGGGTCTGAACCTGCAAACGCGAGACCTGATCGGCAATGGCTTCGATGCCGCCCTTGCGCTCTGGAGTCGTCGGTACGTTGTGGTCCGGGGTCGCGATGTTGGCATCGATGCGCCAAGGCTTGCGCCCGGCCAGACGCAGGCCTTCAAAGGCTTGCGGCGAGGTCACTTCGTGAATGATGTGACGATCGATGTAGATCAGCGCCGAGCCATCGTCGCGCTGTTTGACCAAATGCGAATCCCAGAGCTTGTCGTAGAGCGTTTTGCCGGCCATCAGACGGTTCCTCATCAGCTTGTTTCTATGCCCTGGGCTTATCAATAACCCTTTGGCTTGTGAGGCCGATCCTATGGGGTTAGATTAAATAACTCAAATTCATATTTTTTATGCTTTGGATAACCAACTGGAATACGAACATGGATCTGGCCAACCTCAACGCTTTTATCGCGATTGCCGAGACCGGCAGCTTCTCCGGCGCCGGCGAACGGCTACACCTGACGCAGCCGGCGATCAGCAAACGCATCGCCGGGCTGGAGCAGCAATTGAAAGTACGCCTGTTCGATCGGCTGGGCCGCGAAGTCGGCCTGACCGAGGCCGGCCGCGCCCTGTTGCCGCGGGCTTATCAGATTCTCAATGTGCTGGACGACACCCGGCGCGCCCTGACCAACCTGACGGGTGAAGTCAGCGGGCGCCTGACCCTGGCCACCAGTCACCACATCGGCCTGCACCGCTTGCCGCCGCTGTTAAGGGAATTCACCCGCCGTTACCCACAAGTGGCGCTGGATATTCAGTTCCTCGATTCGGAAGTGGCCTACGAAGAAATTCTTCATGGCCGCGCAGAACTGGCGGTCATTACCCTGGCGCCGGAGCCTCACGCACTGGTCAAAGCCACGCCGGTGTGGGACGACCCGCTGGACTTTGTGGTCGCCCCGGAGCATTCGCTGATCAATAACGGAGCCGTCAGCCTGGCGGACATTGCCGGTCATCCGGCGGTTTTCCCCGGTGGCAACACCTTTACCCACCATATTGTCCAACGGTTATTCGAGGCTCAGGGCCTGACGCCGAACATCGCCATGAGCACCAACTACCTGGAAACCATCAAGATGATGGTCTCGATTGGCCTGGCCTGGAGCGTTTTGCCGCGCACCATGCTCGATGAGCAGGTGGCGAGCATCGCTTTACCGGGCATACAGCTCACTCGCCAGCTAGGCTATATCCTGCACACGGAACGGACGCTATCGAATGCGGCAAAAGCCTTTATGGCACTGCTGGACGCACAAATCGATCTGCCAGGGACTTGAGGCCAACTTGTGCTACTCCTATAGAGCCGCTGCCCCTGTGCCTAACGCCACCATCAGCTCAAGGCCTGTCCACAATGCCGAAATCTGTTGACCGAATTCCGCCGATGCCGCGTATTCAGGCGATTGACCCGCGACATTCCGAGCAGAGCTGGGAGAGCGCGCCGCAATTGCTGGCGGCGCTCAACGGCGCGCGGCTCGGCGCCTGGTATTGGGACATCGAGCGCGGGCAGATCAGTTGGTCGCGTGGCACCCAGGCCTTGTTCGGCTTCGACCCGCGCCAGCCGTTGCCCGCAGACCTTGAATACCTTGATCTGCTGCCCCCGGAAGACCGCGCGAAAACCGTTCGCGCCTTCCACGCGGTGATTGCCGGGGCGCCGCTGGAACAAGCGATGCACCACCGCATCCGCTGGCCTGACGGCAGCCTGCACTGGCTGGAGATCAGCGGCAGTCTGCTGCCGGATAAAAACGGCCGCCCCCGAATGATCGGGGTGATTCGTGAAATCACCCACCAGCGCCAGCGCGAACAGGCGCTGAGCAGTTCGGAGAAACGTTTCGCGACACTTTTTCACCTGTGCCCGAACATGGTCCTGCTGACCCGTCAGGAAGACGGCCTGATCAGCGAAGCCAATCAGTATTTCGAAAGCCTGTTCGGCTGGCCGGTGCAAAGCGCTATTGGCCGCACCACGCTGGAACTGGGCCTGTGGGTGCACCCCGAACAGCGCGGCGAACTGGTCAAGAAGACCAACACCAAGGGCGAATTGATCAGCATGGAAGTGCAGTTTCGCGCCAGCAACGGGCAGATTCACGATGGCATTCTCAGTGCGCAGAAAGTCGAGCTCGAAGGCCAGCCATATCTGCTCAGCACCTTCCTCGACACCACCGAACGAAAAGCCGCCGAACACGCCTTGAAGGACAGCCAGGAACGCCTCGATCTGGCGCTGGACTCGGCGCAGCTCGGCACCTGGGACTGGCACATTCCCAGCGGCATGCTTTACGGCTCGGCGCGGGCCGCGCAATTGCACGGTCTAGAGCCGAAACCGTTTCATGAGTCGTTCGAAGAGTTTTTCGAAGGCGTCCCCGGTGAGGAGCGCGACAGCATGCGCGACGCCTACCGCAGCCTGCGCGAAGGCCCGGCGGGCAATTATCAACTGACTTATCGCGTGCAATTGCCGGACGGCAGTTCGCGCTATCTGGAAAGCCGCGCCCGCCTCTACCGCGACGACAACGGCGCACCGCTGCGCATGGCCGGCACCCTGCTCGACATCACCGATCAGGTCGAGCGTGAACAGCGGCTGGTGGCCTCGGAAGAGAAATTTGCCACGCTGTTCCAGGTCAGCCCGGACCCGATCTGCGTCACCCGCCAAGACAGCGGCGAGTTCATCGAGATCAATAACAGTTTTACCCAGACTTTCGGCTGGAGCGCCGCCGACGTTATCGGCCACACCGCCGAAGAAATCGGCCTGTGGGACGCCTCGGCAAAAAGCCTGCAACGGATTGAACGGGTCATCCGCGAACAGGGCTTGAGCAATGTCGCGATCATCGTGCAACACAAGGACGGCCAGTCGCTGACCTGTGTGATTTCCAGCCGGCAGATCAGCGTCGGCGACCAGGCTTGTATCGTCACCACTCTGCGCGACATCACCCAGCAGCAGCGCTCGGAAGCAGCGCTGAAAGCCAGTGAGGAGAAATTCGCCAAGGCGTTCCACTCCAGCCCCGACGCAATCACCATCACCGAGCGCGACACCGGGCGTTATCTGGAGGTCAACGACGGCTTCTGCCGTCTCACTGGCTATCGCGCTGAAGAAGTCGTGGGCAAAACGGTTTATCAGGTGGGTATTTGGGCTGAAGAGAAACAGCGTTCAGCATTACTCGCCGAATTGCAGATCAAGGGCCGCGTGCACCATCAGGAAATGCTCGGGCGCAACAAGCGCGGGGAGATGCTGACGGTGGAAGTCTCGGTCGAGCCGATCACCCTCAATGAAACGGCGTGCCTGCTGCTGACCGCGCGGGACGTCAGCCTGCTGAAAAACGCCGAAGCGCAGATTCGCCATCTGGCCTACCACGACCCATTGACCAACCTGCCCAACCGCGCCTTGCTGATGGATCGTCTGAGCCAGCAGATCGCCCTGCTCAAGCGCCACAATCTGCGCGGCGCCTTGCTGTTTCTCGATCTCGATCACTTCAAGCACATCAATGACTCCCTCGGCCATCCGGTCGGCGACACGGTGCTGAAGATCATCACCGCGCGGCTCGAAGCCAGTGTGCGCATGGAAGACACGGTCGCACGCCTCGGCGGCGACGAATTTGTCGTGCTGCTCAGCGGTCTCGAAGGCTCGCGCAATGAAGTCAGCGCACAAGTGCGCAGTCTGGCCGACACCCTGCGCGAATTGCTCTCGGAACCGATGTTCCTCGACGGCCAGCGCCTGCAAGTGACGCCGAGTATCGGCGTGGCGCTGATTCCCGATCATGGCTCGACGCCAACCGACCTGCTCAAACGCGCCGACATCGCGCTGTACCGGGCCAAGGATTCCGGGCGCAACACCACGCAGATGTATCACAACACCATGCAGAAGGCCGCCAGCGAACGGCTGCGCATGGAGACCGACTTGCGCCTGGCGCTGTCGCGCGGTGAATTCACCATGCACTTTCAGCCGCAGGTCGACGCCCGCGACAACCGCATCATCGGTGCCGAAGCCCTGGTGCGCTGGAATCACCCGGAACTGGGCGCGCAGTCACCCACCGAGTTCATCAAGGTACTGGAGGACAGCGGCCTGATTCTCGAAGTCGGCACCTGGATCCTCGACGAAGCCTGCAATGCCTTCAAACAACTGATTGCGCTGAAACTGGTCGAACCGCTGAATTTCAGCCTGTGCGTGAACATCAGTCCACGGCAGTTCCGCCAGAACGACTTCGTCGAACGCATCGAGCACAGCATGAGCAGCCACGGCCTGCCGTGCTCGTTGCTGAAACTGGAAATCACCGAAGGCATCGTCATCCAGAACCTCGAAGACACCATCAGTAAAATGCGCCGGCTGAAAAAGCTCGGTGTGAGCTTTGCGATGGATGACTTCGGCACCGGTTATTCGTCGCTGACCTATCTCAAGCGCCTGCCGGTGGACACGCTGAAAATCGATCAATCGTTTATTCGCGATGCCACGACCGATCCGAACGATGCCGAGATCATTCGCGCGATCGTCGCCATGGCGCGCAGTCTGGAGCTGGAGGTGATTGCCGAGGGCGTGGAAACTCCCGAACAACTGGCGTTCCTGCAGGGTTTGGGCTGCCATTTGTATCAAGGCTATCTGCATAGCCGACCGGTTGCGCTCGAGGATCTGAAAAAGCTCCTGCCGTAACCGGTGCACGTTGCAACAGACGCGCAATTGCCACGATTTGCAGCAACCTGTAGGGTCGCGTTTTTTGCGCCGTTTCGAGATCTGTCATGCAGGATGCAACCCTCCCCCGCCCGGCTCTGCTGGGCATCGACCTTGGCACCACCAACAGTCTGATCGCCGTCTGGCAGGACGGTCAGGCCAGACTGATTCCCAACGCCCTGGGTGATGTGCTGACGCCATCGGTAGTCAGTCTCGATGAAGACGACACGATTCTGGTCGGTAAAGCCGCGCGCGCGCGCCTGACCACGCACCCTGATCGCACCGCTGCAGCGTTCAAGCGCTTCATGGGCAGCGATAAACAAGTCCAGCTCGGTACACGTCAGTTCAGCCCGGAAGAGTTGTCGGCGCTGGTACTCGGCTCACTCAAGCAGGACGCCGAAGCCTTTCTCGGCCACGCGGTTTCGGAAGCAGTGATTTCCGTGCCGGCGTACTTCAGCGACGAACAACGCAAACGCACGCTGTTTGCCGCCGAACTGGCTGGGCTCTCGGTGACACGCCTGATCAACGAGCCGACCGCCGCCGCGATGGCTTACGGGCTGCATGAACAGAAATTCGAACGCACGCTGATCTTCGATCTGGGCGGCGGCACCTTCGACGTCACGGTACTGGAATACGCGTTGCCACTGATCGAAGTGCACGCCTCCACCGGCGACAACTTTCTCGGCGGCGAAGACTTCACTGCCGCGCTGTTGCAGGCCTGCCTGAAGCACTGGCAACTGACTCCGGCAATGGTCGATGCGCAAAGCATGGCCAGCCTCGGTGATGCCCTGGAGCAACTGAAATGCAAACTCGGCGAAGGCATTCAACAACTGAGTTGGCGCCACGCCGACAAGACCTTCGAATGGTCACTGGACGAAGCGGCGGCGGTAAAAATCTGGGAGCCGCTACTGGCCCGTTTGCGCGCGCCGATCGAACAGGCCCTGCGCGATGCCCGACTCAAGCCCCGCGACCTCGACAGCCTGGTGCTGGTCGGCGGCGCCACGCGCATGCCGGCGGTGCAGCAAATGGTTGCCACGCTGTTCGGGCGCCTACCTTACCGGCATCTTGATCCGGATACCATTGTTGCGCTCGGGGCGGCGACGCAAGCGGCGTGCAAGGCGCGTGACGGGGCGGTTGAAGAGTTGATTCTGACGGATGTCTGCCCGTATACGCTGGGGATTTCGACCATACGCGGCGAAGACATCAAAGGCGCGTTTTCGCCGATCATCGAGCGCAATACCATCATTCCGACCTCAAGGGTGGAGCGTTACCACACGACATCTCCACGGCAGGAAGTCATCCGTATTGCGGTCTATCAGGGCGAACGTCCGTGGGTACGCGACAACATTTTTATCGATGCTTTCGATGTCACGCTGACGCCCAGCGATGATATCCAGGCGCTGGATGTGCGCTTCAGTTATGACATCAACGGTTTGCTCGAAGTTGACGTCACCCTGCCAGGGACGGGCGAACGCCACAGCCACAGCATTGACCGCAGCCCGACCGGACTCGATGCGCAATCGCGGCAAACCAGTCATGAACGCTTGAGTACACTGAAAATTCACCCCCGCGACACGCTGCCCAACCGAACCCTGCTGGCTCGACTGGAACGGGCGTGGACGCAAAGTCTGGGCGAAGAACGCCAGCGGATTGCCGACTGGCTGGACAGTTTCACCACGGTGCTGGGCGGCCAGCGATCGGAAGAAATCGCCAGCCACCGCTCACAACTCAACAAGGTACTGGATGAGTTGCGCCTCTAGCCGATAAGTCGCCGCAAGGTCGCCTGCAAACCACCGGACAAGGTGCCTTCACCGCCACTGTCCGGTGGCACGCCATAACGATTGGGCAGCTTCTCTCCGGGAAAACCGAACAGTATCAGCGGCAGGAACGGCAACACCGGCGACAGCATTACCAAAATCAGTAACATCGGAATGCCCCGCCCCATGTCATGCAAACGGCGCAGGACCGCACCGAGCAGAAACGCCAGACCCAGTAGCAACACGACGATGCCGGACACGGGCGTACCGCTGAGCAACGCCGCCACGGGCGTCACCAGCAACGCGCCAATCACCTGCCAGATAAACGCCCCGCGCCCCAGCCGGGTACCCAGGCGCCAGAACGCTCCGGCGGGGGTTGGACGGGTCTCTGCCTTGGCCAGCAGCAAACGCTCAGACCACGACAGCAATGCGCTGAATGCGAAGCGCAGACCGAGTCCATTTTCCGGGTCATCCTTGGCCCGCTGCATGCGCAACAGAACTTTCTGCCTTGGCACGCCCAGATTGCCAAAACGCACCAGATCCTTCAGCACATCCAGCGCCAGGTAAAAGGCGTCGCTGACACCCTCCTCCGTGAGAGCCTCACGGGGCGGGTGAACAGGCTCACCCTTGATCAGACTGTGACGGAAGCCGTCGAACCAGTCCTGTGGATTGACCACCTCGGTGATACTTTCCAGCAGGTATTTGCGCTGTTGCGCAGTGAGCAACGGGTCGTGGTAAAGGACTCCACCCAAGAGCATGCGCCCGAGCAAATCTTCGTTGAAGCTGGCGATGTCGCTGCGCATGCACTCGAACAAACGGTCATTACCCAACAGCCGAGTGCTGTCGAGCGCCTCATGCACACTGAACAACTTGCGCGCGAGCAGCGAGTGCACCGGATCCGCCGCTTGCAGCCAGCCGAGCAGGCCACTGGCACAGCCCTGCTCGCGATTCAGGCGACAGAGCAGCGGCTGCAAACGGGCCAAGGGGTGTTCACGCGCAATATTCATGGTGTCGACGCAGTGTGCCGATTGCGCGTCCAGCCAACGCGTCGGATCGTCGAGGGTGGCCAGCAGGTAAATCGCCTGACGATGCCATTCCCAGACATCAGAATAGCTATCGACGGCCGGAAGCAGCATGCCTTGCGCGGCCAGTTGCGCTTGCAACTTGAGCCCCGCAAGCCGTTCGTCACGTTTGTCGAGACTGAACGCTTGGGCAAGCCGCGCCAGCGATCGGGCGTCGTAAGTGCGCAAACGGCGCATCCACAGCAGGCTGAGTTCAAGCGGTTCGCCCTTTTCCAGCGCCGGCGGCAGTGTCGAGTCACTGGCCAGAAACGCTTCCAGGGCCTGAGGAATCGGCGCCCGGGTCAACCAGCAGATCTGCTGCCCGGCCTGATACTGCAAGCCTTCCAGCACCAGTTGATCGAGCACATCCTCCGGCTCGGATGCCTCCATGATGCGTCGCAGCAATGGCACATCACCACGGTGCAAAGCCCAGGCATGCTGGTAAAGCGTTTGCAGCGGCCGGTCATCACTGTCAATGATCAGCGCCGCCAACAACGGCAACTCGTCACCACTGATACGCCATTCGACAAATGCACCGGCAATGTCCTGCAACTCGAGTTGCCTGGCCCTAAACCAACGCCCGAGTGTCTCCGGGCGCTGCGATGGACTGCCGTACTCTTGGCTGACATCGCTCAGATCCTCGGACCAGTCGCGGAAGTTTTCCAGACGATCAAAGGCCTGAATCAGCAGCGGCAGGCGCTGAGGCTGATGTCGCGCGCACAATGCCAGTAACCACGTCGCCGCTTTCGGATGCTGATGTTCGCGCCAGAGCCGCACCCACGCCTGCAGTGCCAACTCTTCCATTCCCAGCGCACTGCGCTGACAGGCCAACAGATACAGCCAGTCGACATCTTCAGGTGCAAGCCGGTGCTGCTCGCTGATAATGTCGAGAAAGTCTTTGTTGGCGATATCAGCCTGACTGAACTGTATGGCCAGGCGTTGCAATAACCCGTCATCAGCAGGCAGCGGGATGCAAGTGTGCAGGCCGGCGAAATGACGGTAGTCGTCGAGCGACGCCTCTCGGTGCAGGTGATTCAGGGTGCGCACATACCAGAGAGTTTCCAGTTGCGCGACAGCGGGCCAATGGCTCATCAACGAGGTGTCGAACGGATCCGCCGCGCTGATCCGCTGCAAAAACTCGTCGACATGCCGTGCGTTGTCGAAATCCAGATCCAGCATGCGGCTTGCCCATCCCAGGCGCTGGGCCAACAAACGGGCGCAGACATGGGAAATCGGGCCGGCGTCGAGCAACTCACGTAGCAATGGCCAGCAAACTTCGTCCAGTACCTCCAGCGGCAGACGGTCCAGCTCAAGGTTGAATGCCTGCCAGGCCACCGGGTGAAAGCGACGCGCTGGATCAAGCAGCAATGCTTCAAAGTCGGCCATCGTCTGATCGGCAGGACTGACCTCACCTGCAACCGGTTGATCCGGTTCCTCGGCTTCCTCGCGGGCAAAGCGTAGTGCCAGTTCATAGGCCTCACGCAACGCCTGAAAACCTTCCGGATCGGTTTCCGGGTGGTGCTGCGGCAAGCGCGCGCGATAGGCGCCGCGAATGACGTCGTTGTCTTTGGTGGGCTCGATACCCAAGCGAATCCAGCAGCTCATGACCAGTCGAACTCCCCTAGCGAATCAGGCCGCTCGGGTGGATGCAGGGGCATGTCCCACGGCAATTGTGCGAACAGCGCGCGCGCATCACGATCAAGCTTGCTGATGACCACGGTGGTGCCTATGTAATCGCCTTGCCGGTCATATTCGTGTTCCAGCTCTTCATCCTTGTTGCCCAGGCAATGCCAGAAGGCTTTGCCGAAGACAAAGCCGTTAAGGTAGCTCGTCCAACTGTCGTAGTAGTAGCGCGCGCGTGCCGCCATGCGACCATGCAGCCAAAGGCTTTCGGTGAGATCGATCCAGCCGTGCAGCACCGCAGAACGCAGCAGAAAACCCATGCGGCCAAGGTCCCAGGCACGGATGCCACCTGAACCGCACTCGCCAAATGTGCGACTGGCGAATTCGTAGAAAGCTCGCTGGCGAGTGTCGAGTGTTGCGAGCAAGGCCTGCCATTCGGACGGCAGACACCGCTCCCATTGCCGATAGGCTTCGTTCAACTGCGTAGCGTGGCCGTCATCGGCAGTACGCAGCATGTCCAACAGTTGTTCGCGCGTAGTGATGCCCCAACCACCTTCGACATCGACATGTTTGAGGTCAAAGCAATAGGTGGGTGCGGTGTAATCGGCGTCGGGATTGAGGGCGACCAAAGGCGCAGAAAGCGCGTATAGCCAGCGCTGTTCCATTTCGTCCATGAACAAAGGCTCCGGGGCCAGCGGGAATTAGGGAGTGCCGGCCTTGTTGGCGCGGATTGTAAAGAGCCACAAAGGCAGCGGCAAACGTTGCGTCCGCTTTCTTTGCGCGCACAAAAAAGGCCCCGACGTATCGGGGCCTTCATTCAGCGGCTCATCGCCGGTTCAGACGATTGTGTTGCGGCACATGACTCAGTGCTGCAACGCCGGCTTCTCCACCCCGTTGATCGGGATGCGTTTGGCTTTCGCTTCTTCCGGGATCACTCGCAACAGGTCGATGCTCAGCAGACCGTTTTTCAGATCCGCAGCCTTGATCTCGATGTGATCGGCCAGGCGGAAGGACAGCTTGAAAGCACGTTGGGCGATGCCCTGGTGCAGGAAGGTCACGCCTTCGTTGGCATCACGCTTGCCGCCACTGATGGTCAGCACACCTTTCTCGACTTGCAGTTCCAGGTCTTCTTCCTGGAAACCGGCTGCCGCTACGACAATGCGGTATTGGTCATCACCGTGCTTTTCGACGTTGTAAGGTGGGTAGCTGCTGCCTGGCTCGTTGCGCAGGGCGGTTTCGAACAGGTCGTTGAAACGGTCGAAACCTACCGAGGAACGGAACAGTGGCGCGAGGGAAAATGCAGTACTCATGGTTCAAATCTCCTGAAAACAATCAGCAAGGTTTTTTGACTCCGCGACCCGAATTCGGCATCGCGTACCCCTTAGATAGGGACCGCTGAAATGATTTCAAGAGATTATTTGCAGATTTTTTTCAGGCCGCTTCAGCCACTGGCAGACCGAGCAGACGCGAGACATGATCCGGCTCAGTTTCACGACGCAGAACGGTGAACAGCTCGGCAGCCTCGGGATAATTGCGCGTCAGCATGGCCAGCCATTGCTTCAAGCGGCCTGGCGATTGGCGTGCAGTCATCTGCGCTTTGGCTTGCAGCCAGAAGTCCTGGATCAGCGGCATCAGCTCGGCCCAGGTCATCTCAACCACTTCTTCACCAGCGCGAGCGGCAGCGATCTGTTTGGCCAGATCCGGGCGCGAGACCAGACCGCGACCGAGCATGATGTCTTCCACGCCACTGATTTCGCGGCAACGCCGCCAGTCTTCGACGCTCCAGATATCACCGTTGGCGAACACCGGGACTTTGACCACCTCCTGCACGCGCGGAATCCACTCCCAATGCGCCGGCGGCTTGTAGCCGTCCATTTTGGTTCGGGCATGAACCACAATGTGCTCGGCGCCGCCTTCAGCCAGCGCAGTGGCGCAGACCAGCGAACCGTCGGGGCTGTCGAAGCCCAGGCGCATTTTTGCGGTGACGGGAATGTGCGCGGGTACAGCGCGACGCACGTGCTCGACGATCTGGTTAAGCAGCTCCGGCTCTTTGAGCAGTACCGCGCCGCCACGGGACTTGTTCACGGTCTTGGCCGGGCAGCCGAAGTTGAGGTCGATGACTTCGGAGCCGAGTTCGCAGGCCAGTGCAGCGTTTTCCGCCAGGCAAACCGGGTCGGAACCGAGCAATTGCACGCGCAATGGCACACCGGAGGCGGTGCGGGCACCGTTGAGCAACTCCGGGCCGAACTTGTGGAAATAGGCCGGCGTGAGCAACTGGTCGTTGACCCGAATGAACTCGGTCACACACCAGTCGATGCCGCCAACGCGGGTCAGCACGTCGCGGAGAATGTCGTCGACCAACCCCTCCATGGGCGCCAGAGCAATTTGCATGGGAACACACTACTTGAAGAAAAACGTGCGGCAGTTTACTGGATATCGCGCAAATCCGCAGATCCCTTGTAGGAGCTGCCGAAGGCTGCGATCTTTTGATTTTGCTGTTTGCAGATCAAGATCAAAAGATCGCAGCCTTCGGCAGCTCCTACAGAGATCGGGTCAGGCTAGTGCCAGGATCGCCGGTCCGTAGCCCTCGACGAACTCGGCCGGCATGCGCTTCGGCTTGCCCGTGGACAGCTCAATGCAGACAAACGTGGTCTGCGCGCGCAACAACGTGGTGTTGTCGCTCGGGCGCTTGAGCTGGAAATGCCGGGTCATCTTCAAGCGTTGATCCCAATCGACAATCCAGGTTGCCAATTGCAGTTCGTCGCCTTCATAGGCGGCGGCGAGATAATCGATCTCGTGACGGACCACGGCCATCGCCCGATCCAGTCGCCGATACTCGACCAGATCCAGGCCCAGACGCTGCGAGTGGCGCCAGGCGCAGCGCTCGAGCCAGGTCACGTATACGGCGTTATTCGCGTGGCCCAACCCGTCGATATCCTCAGCGCCTACTTGCAGATCAATGGTAAACGGCGTTGCCCGATCCCAACCCATGCCCCACTCCTGGTCAAAGTATTCAACCGGAGCAGTGTAACGGAGCTCAGGCCGATTGGCGCGCCTGAAGGCTGCGGCCGGCCAGCAGTGATAACACGCCATCAATCACCCGAGGGTCGGCTAGCACGCGCTGGTGCCCGCCGCCTTCAAGACGCAATAGGCGACTGTCGAACCAGGATTCGTGGATCAGTTGCGATTCCTTGACCGAGACGAAATTGTCGTCCTCGGCATGCACGATCAGGCCGGGCATATCCAGTTGATAGTGGGCAACGTCGAGCGTCGCGGCGCGCATACCGACATCTTGCTCGACCTGACGGATGAAGGCGGAGCGCGCTCGCGGCGGCATACCGACGTAGCGGGCGAAACCGCGCAGTACACCCAGAATTCGCGCAGGTGCGGCGATGCTGACAAGGGTTTCGGTGCGCAAGCCCAGTTGCACGGCGAGCATGGCGCTGGCGCCGCCCATGGAGTGACCGATCACCGCTTGCAATGGCGGCAACTCGGCAGCGGCTTCGAGCATTGCCCGAGCGAACAACACGACATTGGCTTCACGCCCCGGCGAACGACCGTGAGCCGGACCATCCAACGCGACGACGGTATACCCGGCATCGACCAGCGCAGTAATCAGCGCGGCGAACTGGGTTGGCCGCCCTTCCCAGCCGTGCATCAGCAGCACTGTCGGGCCTTGGCCCCAGCGCAGCGCCGAGAGGCCAAAGCGCAAAGTGATGCGTTCGGAACTGGCCAGCAGCGGCAACTCCCAATCACGAAGAGGCAGCGAACGTGGCGTCATGAATGCCAGACGCATTTTGCTCGCCACGCGTTTCGGTGCAATCCAGCCCAAGGTGCCATTAACGCCACGAACCCACTTCAACGTGTTCATCGCTCTCTCCTCAGGCGTGTTGCCTTCAGGTCAACGCACCGCCGACTTAGCAGCGCGCAGCAATCGATCGGATAAATCTCCCGGGCCGAGCGCTCTTGCGAGTGCCAGACCACCCACCATCAGGGCCACGTCGGCCAGGGCTTTGTCGGTGTCCTCGGGGCTGGACGCCAACTGCGCAATCATCAATTCCAGGTGCTCGTTCAGCGCGACGCGGAACGATTCCGGCAAACGCCCCAGCTCGCCGATCGACGCTGGAATCGGGCATGCCGCGTCGCTGGAATCACGATGCTTGCGCGACAGGTAAAACGCGGCGACCAAGGCGCGGCGCTCTTCCCCGGTCAGTTCGGCATCCATGTCGGCAATCAGGTCGCGGCGGCGGCCGAGAAGCTGCTTGAACGCTTCCAGCATCATCGCGTCCTTGCTTTCGAAGTGCGCATAGAAACCGCCAACGGTCAGGCCGGCCGCGCCCATCACTTCGCCCACGCTAGGGTCAGCCGGGCCGCGCTGGATCAGTGCGGCGCTGGCAGCCTTGAGGATGCGTTCGCGGGTTTGAGCTTTTTTATCGTTCATCGTTGCCTCCGAATATTACGACTAGAATATTATTCGCATAATAATATTCCGCAAGTCAAGGATATGACCGCTGGTCTGATGCACAGTGTAAGGAAAAAGGAGAATTGGCCAAACGCCAGACAAACAAAAGGGCCATTCAATAATTGAATGACCCTTATAAAATCCCGCAGAGCGGGTAATCGTGGCGTCCCCTAGGGGACTCGAACCCCTGTTACCGCCGTGAAAGGGCGGTGTCCTAGGCCACTAGACGAAGGGGACACAAACCTTCTATACAACTGATCAGCGCTGAGAACTGATCGATTCAAGGCCGGTGTGGCCAGACCTTGAACTGTAAATTGGTGGAGCTAAGCGGGATCGAACCGCTGACCTCCTGCATGCCATGCAGGCGCTCTCCCAGCTGAGCTATAGCCCCGGATTTTTCGCCTCGCGGCGGAGTGACATTTTGCAACATCACTTCTGTAAAACTGGCGTCCCCTAGGGGACTCGAACCCCTGTTACCGCCGTGAAAGGGCGGTGTCCTAGGCCACTAGACGAAGGGGACGCAAACCCTTCTATACAACTGATCAACGCTTAGTGTTGATCGCTTCGGAGCCGGTGTGGCCAGGCTTCGAAGTGTAAATTGGTGGAGCTAGACGGGATCGAACCGTCGACCTCTTGCATGCCATGCAAGCGCTCTCCCAGCTGAGCTATAGCCCCTCATCGTTGATGTCATCGCTGAGGACGGGGCGAATCTTAAGGGCGTATCGAAAGCCTGTCAAACTTATTTTTGAAAAATTTCAAAATTTTTCGTCGGCATAACAATCACTTACCGCTCTCCCCCCCGTAAATTCGGGAGAAGCGCCGAAGGCACGATCAAAAGATCGCAGCCTTCGGCAGCTCCTGCACAAAGCCGCAAGCGCTTAGGCGATAGCGCCCAGCAGCTTTTCCCACTCTTTGTTTTCTTTCTTCGACACGCCACCCAGCAGGTCAATCGCCTGCCGCAGACGATAACGGGTCAGATCCGGGCCAAGGATTTCCATGGCATCGAGCACCGAGACGGAACTCGCCTGACCGGTGATCGCAGCAAACATCAGCGGCATCGCATCGCGCAGTTTCAACTCCAGCGATTCGACCACGGCCTGAATCGTCGCGGTGATGTTGTCCTTCTCCCACTGACGCAGGCTTTCCAGCTTCCACAGGATCAACTGCATCAACTGGCGAACCTGATCGCCCGAAAGCTTTTTCGATTCAAACAGCTTGGCATCCGGATTGACGCCGCCGGCGAAGAAGAACCCGCCCAACGGGGCAACCTGGCTGAAGGTTTCAACGCGGCCCTGAACGTGCGGCGCGATCTTCATCATGTATTCGGAATTGAACGCCCACTTCTGCACGCGTGCAGCGAACTCTTCCACCGGCAGATCACGCAGCCACTGGCCGTTGAGCCACGACAGCTTCTCGATGTCGAAGATCGGCCCGCCCAGCGAGACACGCTTGAGATCGAAGTTGTCGACCATTTCCTGCAGCGAAAACTTCTCGCGCTCGTCCGGCATCGACCAGCCCATGCGGCCGAGGTAGTTGAGCATCGCTTCCGGCATGAAGCCCATGCGCTCGTAGAATGTCACCGAGGTAGGGTTCTTGCGCTTGGACAGCTTGCTCTTGTCCGGGTTACGCAGCAGCGGCATGTAGCACAGCTCTGGTTGCTCCCAGCCGAAGTACTCGTAAAGCAGAATCAGTTTCGGTGCTGATGGCAGCCACTCTTCGCCCCGCAGCACGTGGGTGATGCCCATCAGGTGGTCGTCAACCACATTGGCGAGGAAGTATGTCGGCAGGCCGTCGGTCTTCATCAGCACTTGCATGTCCATGCGATCCCACGGGATCTCGACGTCGCCACGGAGCATGTCCGGCACCACGCAAACGCCTTCACTCGGCACTTTCATGCGGATAACGTGCGGCTCGCCAGCGGCCAGACGGGCGGCGACTTCTTCTTTCGACAGCAACAGTGCGCGGCCGTCGTAGCGCGGGGTCTCGCCGCGAGCCATTTGCTCGGCGCGCATCTGATCCAGCTCTTCAGCGGTGCAGAAGCACGGGAACGCGTGACCCATGTCGACCAGTTGCTGGCAGTACTTCTGATAGATGTCGCCGCGCTCGCTCTGACGGTATGGACCGTGCGGGCCACCAACGTCCGGGCCTTCGCTCCATTCGATACCCAACCAGCGCAGGGCGTCGAATATCTGCTGTTCGGACTCGCGGGTCGAACGCAACTGGTCGGTGTCTTCGATGCGCAGGATGAACTCACCGCCATGCTGCTTGGCAAAGCAGTAGTTGAACAATGCGATGTAAGCGGTACCTACGTGGGGGTCCCCGGTAGGCGATGGCGCGATGCGAGTGCGGACGGTGGTCATGGCATGTCTCGAAAAGAATGAAAAGCAAAACAATCAAGCGGCGAATGGTAACAGGCGACACCCGCCCCGCTCCAGCGGGCAGGGCATTTAAGCCAAGTTTGCGTCTGGAACGCCCGTAAGCCGTGGTGAATGGGCAAATATCAGCGGATGGCATTTACCGTTTATCGGCTGTATGCCAGATTCGCCTGCTGATAACTTTCCTTACAATTCATCGACTACAGTTTGCCCATGCCTGCCCAACTCAAGCGTCGCCTGTTGATTTTCCTACTGCTCGTCCTGCTGGTCGCCGGGGGCTTTTTCGCCCAGTGGTTCTTCAAGGGACGCTTTTATGAAAGCACCGACAACGCTTATGTCCAGGGCGAAATCACCCGTGTCTCGAGCCAGTTGAGCGCGCGCATCGATGAAGTGCTGGTGCAGGACAATCAACACGTGGAAAAAGGCCAGTTGCTGGTGCGCCTCGAACCGAATGACTTCCGTCTGGCCATCGATCGCGCCAATGCCGCCCTCGCCACCCGCGAAGCCGAGCGCCTGCAAGCGCAAAGCAAATTGACTCAGCAAGCCAGTCTGATTGCTTCCAGCGACGCACAAGTGGCAACCACCCAAGCAACGCTCGGGCGCTCGCAGATGGATTTGTCGCGTGCCGAAACCCTGCGCAAGCCCGGTTACGTTTCCGAAGAACGCGTGACCACCCTCTCCGCTGACGCTCATATCGCCCGTTCGCAAGTGGCCAAGGCGCAGGCCGATGCGCAAGGTCAGCGTCAGCAGGTCAACGCCCTGAACGCAGAAATCAAACGCCTCGACGCACAGATCGCCAACGCCCGCGCCGATCTGGCGCAAGCCGAACTCAACCTGACCCGCAGCGAAATCCACGCACCAATCAGTGGTCTGGTCGGCCAGCGCGCCGCCCGTAACGGCCAAGTGGTGCAGGCTGGCGCTTACCTGCTGTCGATCGTCCCGGACGAAGATATCTGGGTGCAGGCCAACTTCAAGGAAACCCAGATCGGCCGCATGCAACCCGGGCAGAAAGCCGAGCTGACCTTCGATGCCTATGGCGACACGCCGATCGAAGCGCGGGTCGACAGCCTGTTCGCCGCGTCTGGCGCGCAATTCAGCCTGTTGCCGCCGGACAACGCCACCGGCAACTTCACCAAAGTCGTGCAACGCATTCCGGTGAAACTGACCTTCAAGGCCGACAACCCGCTGCACGGCAAGATCCGCCCGGGCATGTCCGTCACTGCCAAAGTGAACATCAAAGACGCCCCGGACAATGGCCGGTGATTCGCTGATCCGCCCGGTCGGCGAACCGACCCGGCGCGATTGGATTGCGGTGATGAGCGTGATGCTCGGCGCCTTTATGGCCGTGCTCGACATTCAGATCACCAACTCGTCACTGAAAGATATTCAGGGTGCACTGTCGGCGACGCTGGAAGAAGGCTCGTGGATTTCCACCTCGTATCTGGTCGCGGAAATCATCATGATTCCGCTGACCGCGTGGCTGGTGCAACTGCTGTCGGCACGACGGCTGGCGGTGTGGGTGTCGCTGGGCTTTCTGGTTTCATCGCTGCTGTGCTCGATGGCCTGGAGCCTGGAGAGCATGATCGTCTTCCGCGCCATGCAGGGTTTTACCGGCGGCGCGCTGATCCCGCTGGCGTTCACCCTGACCTTGATCAAACTCCCCGAACACCACCGCGCCAAAGGCATGGCGATGTTTGCCATGACCGCGACCTTCGCCCCATCCATCGGCCCGACGCTGGGCGGCTGGCTCACGGAAAACTGGGGTTGGGAATACATCTTCTACATCAACATTCCGCCGGGCCTGATCATGATTGCCGGCCTGATGTACGGGCTGGAGAAGAAAGAAGCGCACTGGGAACTGCTGAAAAGCACCGACTACACCGGCATTCTCACGCTGGGGATTGGCCTCGGTTGTCTGCAGGTATTCCTTGAAGAAGGCCATCGCAAGGATTGGCTGGAGTCGAGCCTGATCGTGACCCTGGGCAGCATTGCCCTGCTCAGCCTGATTACCTTTGTGATCGTGCAGATTTCCAAACCGAATCCGCTGATCAATCTGGGCATCCTGCGTAATCGCAATTTCGGTCTGTCGAGTATTTCCAGTCTGGGCATGGGTGTCGGGTTGTACGGTTCAATCTATCTGTTGCCGCTGTATCTGGCGCAGATCCAGAACTACAACGCCCTGCAGATCGGCGAAGTGATCATGTGGATGGGCGTGCCGCAGCTGTTCCTGATTCCGCTGGTGCCGAAGTTGATGAAGTTTGTCTCGCCGAAATGGCTGTGCACGATCGGCTTTGGGCTGTTCGGGTTGGCGAGTTTTTCATCGGGGGTGCTCAACCCGGATTTTGCCGGGCCGCAGTTCAATCAGATCCAGATCATTCGAGCGCTGGGGCAGCCGCTGATCATGGTGACCATTTCGCTGATCGCCACGGCTTACATTTTGCCGCAGGATGCGGGGTCGGCGTCGAGTCTGTTCAATATTCTGCGTAACCTCGGCGGTGCGATCGGGATTGCTTTGTTGGCGACGCTTCTGGATGCGCGCACCAAGACTTACTTCGATTATTTGCGCGAGGCGGTGGTGCCGACCAATCCGCAGGTGGCCGAGCGGTTGGCGTCGATGACTGATCGGTTTGGCAGTGATACGGCGGCGTTGGGCAAGCTGAGCGAGATCGTCCATCAGCAGGCGGCGATCATGGCTTACAACGATGCGTTTCACTTTGTCGGGATTGCGCTGGGGATCAGCATGTTGGCGATTTTGTTGACCAAGAAATTGCCGCAAGGGCTGAAGGCTGGGGAGTCCCACTAACTGCAACTGATCGTTCCCATGCTCCGCGTGGGAATGACTCCGGCGACGCTCTGCGTCACAGCGGACGCGGAGCGTCCGGGGCTGCATTCCCACGCAGAGCGTGGGAACGATCCTCCTTACACAGCCAAAAGCCGTTCGCGCAGTTTGGCAATCTCGTCGCGCATCTGCGCCGCCGCTTCAAATTCCAGATCCCGCGCCAGCTGATACATCTTCTCTTCCAGCGCACGAATACGCTTGGTGATCTCGCTCGGCGAACGCAGTTCTGCTTCGTACTTGGCGTTCTCTTCGGCGGCTTTGGCCATGCCTTTGCGCTTCTTGCTGCGCGAACCCGGCACGGTGGCGCCTTCCATGATGTCGGCGACGTCCTTGATCACCCCGCGCGGAGTGATGCCGTTTTCCAGGTTGAAGGCGATCTGCTTGTCGCGACGCCGCTCGGTTTCGCCAATCGCCCGCTCCATCGAACCAGTCATCCGATCGGCGTAAAGAATCGCCCGGCCATTGAGGTTACGCGCCGCCCGGCCGATGGTCTGAATCAGCGAACGCTCGGAACGCAGAAAGCCTTCTTTGTCGGCGTCGAGGATCGCCACCAGCGACACTTCCGGCATGTCCAGGCCTTCACGCAGCAAGTTGATCCCGACCAGCACATCAAAGGTACCGAGGCGCAGATCACGGATGATTTCCACGCGCTCAACGGTGTCGATATCCGAGTGCAGATAACGCACGCGCACGCCGTGATCGGCGAGGTAATCGGTAAGGTCTTCGGCCATGCGTTTGGTCAGCGTGGTGACCAGCACCCGCTCCTCGACCGCCACGCGTTTGCTGATTTCCGAGAGCAGATCGTCGACCTGAGTCAGTGCCGGACGCACTTCAACCTGCGGGTCGACCAGGCCAGTCGGCCGCACCACTTGCTCGACCACCCGCCCGGCGTGCTCGGCTTCGTAGTTGCCCGGCGTCGCCGAGACGAAAATGGTCTGCGGGCTGACCCCTTCCCACTCGTCAAACCGCATCGGCCGGTTGTCCAGCGCCGACGGCAAACGGAAGCCGTATTCGACGAGGGTTTCCTTACGCGAACGGTCGCCCTTATACATCGCGCCGACCTGCGGCACGCTGACGTGGGATTCGTCGATCACCAGCAAAGCATCGGCCGGCAGATAATCGTAGAGCGTTGGCGGCGCCGCGCCGGCCGGGCGACCGGACAGGTAGCGCGAGTAGTTCTCGATGCCGTTGCAATAACCCAACTCGAGGATCATCTCCAGGTCGAAACGGGTGCGCTGTTCAAGACGCTGGGCTTCGACCAGTTTGTTGTTGCTGCGCAGGTATTCGAGGCGTTCCTGCAATTCGACCTTGATGTGTTCGATGGCGTCGAGCAGGGTTTCGCGTGGCGTTACATAGTGGCTCTTCGGGTAAAAGGTGAAGCGCGGCATCTTGCGGATGACTTCGCCGGTCAGCGGGTCGAACGCGGAAATGCTTTCGACCTCGTCATCGAACAGCTCGATGCGGATCGCTTCCAGATCGGATTCCGCCGGATAGATGTCGATCACGTCGCCGCGCACACGGAAAGTCGCGCGGGCAAAGTCCATGTCATTGCGCGTGTATTGCAAGTCGGCCAGCCGCCGCAGCAGCGCACGCTGATCGAGTTTGTCGCCGCGATCGACGTGCAGCACCATCTTCAAATAGGTTTCCGGGCTACCCAGACCGTAGATGCACGACACCGTGGTGACGATGATCGCGTCTTTACGCTCCAGCAACGCTTTGGTTGCGGACAGGCGCATCTGCTCGATGTGGTCGTTGATCGACGCATCCTTCTCGATGAAGGTGTCGGACGACGGCACATAGGCTTCAGGCTGGTAGTAGTCGTAGTAGGAAACGAAATACTCGACGGCATTATTCGGGAAGAACGCCTTGAACTCACCGTACAGCTGCGCAGCAAGGGTCTTGTTCGGCGCCAGCACCAGGGTCGGGCGCTGAATCTGCGAAATGACATTGGCGATGCTGAAGGTCTTGCCCGAGCCGGTCACACCGAGCAGCGTCTGGTGCGCCAGCCCGGCCTCGATGCCCTCCACCAATTGGCGGATGGCTTCTGGCTGGTCGCCGGCGGGCTCGAAGCGGGTGACGAGCTGGAATTCGGACATATACACCTCTGGGATCGCGGCATTCCGAGCAAAGCGGAACACCACGGGGACGACCGCAAACGACCGGTGTCGCGCAAGAAAAAACCTGGATTGTGCTCAATGTGGTGGCGATTGCCTCACCTTTCAAGGCAAACGTCCTACATCCGGTAAAGACTCTGACACGAGCAGTCGACTAACGGTCAAGAAATAATCGGAAAAACTTACCCTAAAAGCCGAATCGCCTGTCGCCATTATTCAGTAATGGCCTCTATACTAGCTCCCCGTTTGTGCACCGCTCTAGTGCATCCGGCTGGAGCGCGACACGTCCCTCCATTCTCCATTCAGAGCCGCCGCAATAATGAGCCTGTTCTCCGCTGTCGAAATGGCACCCCGCGATCCAATCCTGGGCCTCAACGAAGCATTCAACGCCGATACCCGGACCACCAAGGTCAACCTGGGCGTGGGTGTTTACTGCAACGAAGAGGGGCGAATTCCACTTCTGCGCGCCGTGATCGAAGCCGAAACCGTTCGCGCCGCTCAACACGCTTCGCGCGGCTACCTGCCGATCGATGGTATCGCCGCCTACGACCAGGCCGTGCAAAAGCTGCTGTTCGGCAACGACTCGCCGCTGATCAGCGCCGGTCGCGTCATCACCACTCAGGCCGTCGGCGGGACCGGCGCACTGAAGATCGGTGCCGACTTCCTCAAGCAACTGCTGCCGAACGCCGTCGTGGCGATCAGTGACCCAAGCTGGGAAAACCACCGTGCCCTGTTCGAAACCGCCGGCTTCCCGGTGCAGAACTACCGTTACTACGACGCAGCCAGCCACGATGTGAATCGTGCTGGCATGCTCGACGACCTCAACGCCCTGCCGAACGGCTCGATCGTTGTCCTGCACGCCTGCTGCCACAACCCGACCGGCGTCGACCTGACCCCGGCGGACTGGAACAACGTGCTGGAAGTGGTTAAAGCCAAAGGTCACGTGCCGTTCCTCGACATGGCCTATCAAGGTTTTGGCGACGGCATCGATGAAGACGCCGCGGCCGTGCGCCTGTTCGCTGAGTCCGGTCTGACTTTCTTCGTTTCGAGCTCGTTCTCCAAATCGTTCTCGCTGTACGGCGAGCGCGTTGGTGCGCTGTCGATCATCAGCGAATCGAAAGAAGAAAGCGCGCGCGTGCTGTCGCAGGTCAAGCGTGTGATCCGCACCAACTACTCCAACCCGCCGACCCACGGCGCAAGCATCGTTGCAGCTGTATTGAACAGCCCGGAACTGCGTGCACAATGGGAAGCCGAGCTGGCGGAAATGCGTCTGCGCATTCGCGGCATGCGCGAGCAGATGGTTGCCCTGCTGGCAGAGAAAGCCCCGGGCCGCGACTTCAGCTTCGTCGGTCGTCAGCGCGGCATGTTCTCCTACTCAGGCCTGACCACTGAACAAGTGCATCGCCTGCGTAACGAGTTCGGCATCTACGCCCTGGACACCGGCCGCATCTGCGTGGCTGCGCTGAACCAGAGCAACATCAAGGCGGTAACGGATGCGATTGTTCAGGTCATCTGATTTCGCACTGTGATGAAAAACGGGAAGCCTTGGGGCTTCCCGTTTTTTATTTGTCCCGGATAACGCCCCATACCCTCTAGACTGCACACAAATCCAAAATGTAGGAGTTAGCCTGCTCGCGATAGCGGCGTGTCAGGTAATGAAGCTTCGACTGACACGACGCTATCGCGAGCAGGCGAAGGCCTACAGGTTTTGTGTACACCCGAGATTTCTGAAGAGACCCAATATGAAAAACGACAACCTGCGCGCCGACCGTGACGATCTGGATGATTTCATCCCCCGCGCATCGGCCAAGCGCGAAAAGAGCCTGGTACTGCAAGTCGCCGCCGGGGTGTTCCTGGGTGGCCTGGTCCTGTGGCTGGTGCAACTGGCCGCCACCGCGGCTTACGCCAAACTGATGATGGGCACCATCACCTTCGGCAGTTAAGCCAGTTCGATCGCACGCTGACTCGCGGCGTCGTCATAAACGACGTACAGCGATTCGGCGATCTGACTCTTGATCGCCTTGGTGCTTTCAAGACCCAGGACGAAGCCTTCGGCCTTGCCACCGGCGCGGTTCAATTCCTCAGCGGTGCTGGCCTGGGTGATTGCATCGAAGAGTTTTTCGGCGTGAGGGCCAACGCCCTTGGGTAGGCTGATTTGCGCGATGCTCATGCGAACACCTCGCTGTTGCGGGATAAATGGTTCATGACGCAGACCTTTTTCGGCGAATGGCCGGCAGCGCGTGTGACCACTTCCGGGCGCCCATGGTAGACCTCTACCGCAGTTCTGGTAACCGCCAATCGCTGACAAGTCACCGTTCGTCCCGAGGATTCAGCTAATTTTACAACCTGCGCTTGACTTCTCTTTTTGAATCAGTAACATACGCACCAATTCCGCAATAGCTCAGTTGGTAGAGCAAATGACTGTTAATCATTGGGTCCCTGGTTCGAGTCCAGGTTGTGGAGCCAAATAGCAAAGCCCCTGAATCGAAAGATTCAGGGGCTTTTTTGTGGGCGCTCGAAAAGATCTGAAGATCGCAGCCTTCGGCAGCTCCTACAGATTCAGCGTTCATCCGCAGAATCGGCGGAGCATGAGATCTGTGTAGGAGCTGCCGAAGGCTGCGATCTTTTGATCTTGAAATGAAAAAGGGCCGATCTGTGTGTAATAGATCGGCCCTTTTTGTTTAGAGACAGCCGTCAGACGTGCTCGCTACTCTTTACCTGCACCTTCGACGCACCCTGCCCATGATCGTGATCATCAGGCTCAATGACCGGCACTTCCTTGCCATCGCAGTCATGCAGCTTGCCGTCGCTGAAGTAATCGCCTTCACGCAGCGCCGCCAAGTCGCGATAGCGCAGGGTCCGCTCTTCCGCCGCAGCAAACACCGACTGCTGATCCGAGTTACCGGCGGTGAAGTGGTTGAACGCCAGGTTGAGCAGGATCGCCATGATCGCCGACGAGCTGATGCCCGAATGGAAAATGGTCGCGAACCAGCTTGGGAAGTGATCGTAGAAGTTCGGTGCGGCAATCGGGATCATGCCGAAACCGATCGAAGTGGCGACGATGATCAGGTTGACGTTGTTGCGGTAATCAACCTTCGACAGCGTACGGATACCGCTCGCTGCCACCGTGCCGAACAGCACGATACCGGCGCCGCCGAGTACCGACGTCGGCACTGCTGCGATAACCCGGCCCATGAACGGCAGCAGACCAAGAATCACCAGGAAGATACCGCCAGTAGCGACCACGTAACGGCTCTTGATCCCGGTAACCGCCACCAGCCCAACGTTCTGGGCGAAGGCGCTCTGGGTGAACGAACCGAAAATCGGCGCAAACATGCTCGACAGCATGTCTGCCCGCAGGCCATTGCCCAGGCGTTTGGAATCGACCTTGGTGCCGATGATTTCACCGACCGCAAGAATGTCCGCCGAAGTTTCCACCAGGGTCACCATGACCACGATGCACATCGACAGAATTGCGGCGAAGTGGAAGGTCGGCATGCCGAAATGGAACGGCGTCGGGAAGCCAAACATCGGCCCCGTGGTGACGCTGGAGAAATCCGCCATGCCAAGGAACACCGCCAGCACCGTGCCGATCACCATGGCCAACAGGATCGACAGACGCGAGATGGTCGAGCTGCCGACCTTGCTCAGCAGCAACACCAGCACCAGCGTGACCGCCGCCAGACCGATGTTCTGCATGCTGCCGAAGTCCGGCGCATGGCTGTTGCCGCCCATGGCCCAGCGTGCGGCCACCGGCATCAGCGTCAAGCCGATGGTGGTGATCACGATGCCGGTGACCAGCGGCGGGAAGAACTTGGTGATTCGCGAGAACACCGGCGTAATCAATAAGCCGATCAAGGACGCGGCAATCACTGCGCCAAGCACCGACTGGAAGCCGCCCTCCCCGCCACTGCTGACGATCGCGACCATGGTCGCCACACCGGAGAACGACACGCCCTGCACCAGCGGCAACTGACAACCAAAAAACGGTAGACCCAGGGTTTGCAGCAGCGTCGCCAGCCCCCCCGCAAACAATGAAGCAGCAATCAGCAAACCAATGTCCGCCGGCGACAGGCCGGCCGCCTGGCCGATGATCAGTGGCACCGCAACGATACCGCCGTACATGGTCAGAACATGTTGCAGGCCGTAAGCCATATTCGCGCCGACCCCGAGATTTTCGTCCTCGGGCCGTTGGTGTGAAACATGGGGCGTTTTCATGGTGGGGGGTTCCCTGGTTTTTGTTATGCGCACACTGTATTCAAAACTCGCGACAAGTGTCCATGGTTTTGTATACAAAATATCAGGCACGAGTTACTCGTCACTCAAACGGCCTGATGTCTTGAGTACCCCCTCATCACGTGGCACGATCAGAAGCCATGCTGTACGGACCAACGGATGCCCCCAGCCGGGCAAGAAAAGGAAGTCACCATGAGTGGAAAACCCGCTGCACGCGCCACAGACGCCACAACATGCCCTGCCCATGCGGCGCAGAAAATAGTTGCCGGTTCTCCCGACGTATTCTTCGATGGTCTGCCTGCCGCGCGCCTTGGCGATCCAGCCTCTTGCGGCAGCGCCATCAGCGGCAACATTTCCGCAACCGTCTTCATCAACGGTAAAAACGCCGCCACCCAAGGCAGTCAGGGCAGCCACGGCGACGTTATCGTCGGCGGTTCCGGCACCGTCATCATTGGCCAGAGTGGTGGTGGCGCGCCGATCAGTCCCGTTCCGCCGATCAACTTGGGTTTCGACGAACAGTTCACGTTACTGGACGCCGACGGCGAGCCTGTCCCCGACTTCGCTTACAAAATCACCACCGCGTCTGGCAAGGTAATCCGTGGCGTCACCAATGAGCGCGGACTGACCCAGAGAGTATCGACCCGAGCGAGCGAACTGCTGCATCTGGAGCCTGACGACCTGGCCTGAACAGGAAGAACCAGTGGCTGAATTCACCTGAAAGGAGTTGTAACCAGCATGGCGCAGGCAATCCTCAGCAATAACCGGGCTCCCTCGAATCGACAGGGTGGCAGTACGCATCCCGCAGCCGTTGTCACCAAATACACCAAACGAGCCGACGAAAACGGCTGGCTGAGTGTAAAACTCGAACCAAAAGGCACGCTCATCGCCCTCTGCGAATACACCAAAGTGACCTTCACCAAAGAGTCCGGTGGTCGAACCTACTTCCGGATTGCCGACGGCAATTCGGAGTTCGTCGGGCAGACGGCCAGCCTGAAAACCGAAAATGCCTTGAAGTACCTGATGGATACCCCGCCAACGGCGCCGGCCACCGTCAAGGTCAAGTACACCGGTGCACCGGTTCATGCGGTCTCGGAGTTCAAAGGCAAACTCCTGCAGCAATGGGCACAGGTCAGTTTCAATGGCAAAACGGCGAAGGTGACGCTGAACAGCCAGTGGGGCGGCGAATTTACCCCGATCCCTCCCGGACGCCACCGGATCATGGCCCCGGACCGCTCCCACGGAAATATCTCCACGGATGGCTACAAGGCACAAGGTAATCTGCATTGCACCGACGTCTGGTTTCCAATCGAACTGCAAGGCACAAAAGGCAACAGCAGTCGTTACATCCACGTCGGTCATTTGTCCGACGGCTGTGTCACCTTTTATGAGCTGATCAAATGGAACGACATCTACGACTACCTGATCTGCCGGCGAGTTAAAGGTGAAGGCGGGAAATATGTCGGTGAATTGCTGGTGGAGAAATAATTGAAACGGTTGCTACTTATCCGATTAATACCCGCGCTGTTGCTGGTCGTTGCCAACAGCGCCAGTGCCGACTTTGGCTGTGATGACTTTCTGTCGAAGCTCGCAGACAAGCCATCGTTTGTTGAATTCAAAGGCTGCACACAGGCGCTTGACCGCATGGGCCAGCCATTTTCCGCCAGCTATGAAGTGTCCGGGGCCAATGCTTCGAAAGCCGAACAGTACCTTGAACAGCACTTCGGGATTTCGCCGATCACGCGCGCCTGTTGTGTCTGGGACTCGACCCAAAATGGTTTCAGAGACCCGGCAACAGGCATCAACTACCTCATCAGCATTGGCTCAGAGGAGACAGAGGTCAGGCAACGGGAGTCGTGGGCCAAGATCAATCTGTTCACGATCCAGGTCGATGCTTACGCTGAAGATCCCTGACCAGACTCGATAAGGCGTCCTAGCACCGGCCTCAACAACTCCGGGCTCGCGACCCGAATCCCGAACTCAACCTCAAGCAGACCGAGTAGATCCCCGGCGTCCGCGATATCACGCCGCTCGCTCTCGGCGCCCATGCGGTGAACAGCGAAGCTGCCGTTGTTCAGCGTCTTGCGCCAGCCCTCACCGGTGCGCGCAACCATCAGGCGCTGACTGAACGGTGACTCAGGATGGGTCGAGACGTACCAGTTGCCAATGGTGTAATCGATGTCTTCCTGGCGTTGCAGGTCGAACAGGTACATCGGCCGCCATTCACCCGCCACGTTGGCACGCAGCATGTAGCCGTCGGCCTGTTTCTCAATGCGATAAGGTTCGTGAGGCGTTGGTTGCTCAGTCTCGGTGTCAAGGAGCAGCGGTGCAGTCGGCACCATGCCACCGAAGCCGACATCTGTGATGTAGCGCACGTCGTCGATAGTCACCAGACTCAAACGGTGTGTGCGCGCTGTCCAGCTGCCTTCGGGCTGATTCATTACCACGCGCCCGCTGATGGCCCGAGCGTCGAAGCCCAGTTCCAGCAACAGGGCAAAGAACAAGTTATTCAGTTCATAGCAGTAACCGCCGCGCCCACCGAGCAGGACTTTCTCTTCAATGGACGGCAGATCGATCAACACCGGCGCGCCGGTAATCGTCGCCAGATTCTCGAAAGGGAACACGCCGGTATGGCGCAGTTGCAGCAAGCGCAGGGTCACCAGTGTCGGTTCCGGTGGCGTTTCAAAACCCAGACGTTGCAGGTACAGCTTCAGATTCGTCAGGCGTGGCTCACTCATTGCTCGATCCTTATGCATGGGGCCGCAGGTCACTGCGTTGATGGTCGCCATGTATACGGGATCAGGCACTGTTTTCGACAATTGATTTCGCCAATCGCCCGCTAGCGTTTCTTGCGGGAACCGATGCGAATCCACGTCGGCGCATGGTCGCTGGCGTGCGGTTCATTGCGCACCCAGGCGTCTACGCCGGCTTCATGCAGATAAGGACTCAGCGCCGGGTTGAGCAGCAGATGATCGATGCGCAGACCGGAGTTGGTTTGCCAATGCTGCCGAAAGTAATCCCAAAACGTATAGAGCCGATCCTCGGGATACAGATGCCGCAGCGAATCGGTCCAGCCCTGATCGAGCAAGCGCTGATAACACTCGCGGCTCTCGGGTTGCAGCAGCGCATCCTTGAGCCAGGAGCGAGTGTTGTAGATGTCCATGTCGGTGGGCACGACGTTGTAGTCGCCGGCCAGCACCACCGGGTGATCGCTGCTTTGCAGGTCCTTTGCATAGCTGATCAGCCGTTCGAACCACGCTAGTTTGTAATCGAATTTCGGCCCCGGTTGCGGGTTGCCGTTGGGCAGGTACAGGCAACCGACCAACACGCCATGCACCGCCGCTTCCAGATAACGACTGTGCTTGTCATCGGGATCACCCGGCAGACCGCGCCGGCTCTCCAGCGGCTGCGCATCGCGGGCGAGAATCGCTACACCGTTCCAGGAGGCCTGGCCCTGCCAGATCGCGCCGTAACCGGCGGCTTCCAGTTCTGCTGCGGGAAACGCCGTGTCGACGGATTTGAGTTCTTGCAGGCAGGCGATATCCGGCTGCTCGCGCTTGAGCCAATCCAGCAGGTTCGGCAAACGCGCGCGTAAACCGTTGACGTTGTAAGTGGCGATTCGCAGGTTTTTCATCGGCTGAGGCTCCTGCCCAAGGGCTGTAAAAATTGTGACCCCGTGATCATCGCGCCGGTTGCATCGGATCAGTCTCGTGCGGCGTAATGGGCACTCGCCTTTTACCCGCACTGCCGAGACCGGAATCCCATGCAAACCACGCTGCAAGGTCAGCGCATCCTCTTGCGCCCGCTCCAGTATTCAGATGCCGACGCCCTGCTCCACGCTGCCGCTGACGGCGAGTTGTGGAACCTCACCGTCACCGTGGTGCCTTCGCCCAGCACTGTCGACAGTTATCTGAAAAAGGCACTCGATGGCCGTGACGCCGGCACGGTGATGCCGTTCGTGATCGTGTTGAAAGATAGCGGCCAAGTCATCGGCTCGACGCGCTTCTGGAAGATCGACCCGCTCAATCGCAAACTGGAAATCGGTAGCAGCTGGATCTCCGCGAGCTGGCAGAAATCCTTCGTCAACACCGAAGCCAAATACCTGATGCTGCGTCACGCCTTCGAAGTGCTCGACTGCGTGCGCGTGCAGTTCACCACTGACGAGAACAACCAGAAGTCGCGTAACGCGATCCTGCGGCTTGGCGCGCAGCAGGAAGGTATTGTCCGCCACGAGCGGATCATGCCGGACGGGCGCAAGCGCAACTCGGTGCGCTTCAGCATCATCGATGACGAATGGCCACAGGTGCGTCTGCACCTGGAACAGAAACTCGCTACCTGACCCTTCAGGCGCGATTACGCAGCCACTGCAAAAAGCCTCTTTTGGGTACAACCGCCGGCGCTTCCTCGGTCAGGGATTGCGCCTTGTGCAGGCGGAAATCGAGCAGCGTCTGCATCGCGTCGTGGATATCATGACGCGCATCGAGGCACGGTTTGAGGTACGACTTCTCGATGCGATACAACGCGCAAAAGGTCTTCGCCGAAAAGTCCGCCGGCAACGCGGTATCGGACAAGATTCCTGCCTCGCCAATCACCTCGCCCGGCCCCATGCGCCCGGACTCGAACGGTGTACCGTGGCGCTTCAACGTCACCGACACCACACCGGACTCGATAATGAACAAGTGATCGCTGACCTCCCCGCCCGCCAGAATGACTTCGCCGGCGCGGAAGGTTTGCAGGCTCATGTTCTGGCTGAAGGTGTCCTTCTCTTCCTGGCGCAGGGTTGAGAAAATCGGCGAGCTGTCGAGCAACGCCCGGGGCCGCGACAGGTTGGTCGGCGCAGCACTTTCATCGCTCGACAGCAGATTGACCCCGGAGGCCTGCAAGTGCCGATAGGCCAGATCGAACAACTGATTGCGCACCACCCGTTTCTCGCCCATTGAGGCGACGAAACCGCTGATCTCGTATTCCGCGCCACTGCTGCCGGAGCTTTTCAGTGCGACGCTCGGCGCAGGTATGTCGAGCAACTGGCGACAGCCCTGCATCGCCCGCTCCAGCGCATCGATCACCGAATTGGGCCGCGCATGCGGGCTTACCTGCACGCTGACCGCGACACCAAACATATTGCTCGGCCGGCTGAAATTGATGATCTTGGCCTTGGCCGCCAGCGAGTTGGGGATCACCGCCATGCTGCCCTGACTGGTTTGCAGGCGCGTGGCGCGCCAGTCGATATCGGTAACCCGGCCTTCGGTGCCGTCGATGGAAATCCAGTCATCGAGTTGATAAGGCTTGGTGGTGTTGAGGACGATCCCGGAAAACACATCGCTGAGCGTGCTCTGCAAGGCCAGACCGACAATGATCGCCAACGCCCCGGAGGTCGCCAGTACGCCTTTGACCGGCAGATCCAGCACATAGGCCAGCGCCGCGATGATCGCGATGAGGAAAATCACCGCGCCGAGCAAGTCCTGCAACAACCGCCCGGTGTGGCCGACCCGCTGCATCATCACCGCGCCGATCAACACCGTCAGGGTGCGCGCACCGAACAGCCACCAGCCAATCTGCAGGCCAGTCGCCGCTAGGTGCAGCGGCACGTTGTCGGCCCACGGCGCCGGCTCCATGGGATTGAGGCCTTCGTTGAACAGCAGCACGCTGAACAGGCTGAAAATCAGCACCCGCACCAGCAGTTTCCACTCGCTGCCATGGGAACTGATCAGACGCCATAAACCCAGATCGAGGAGGATCAGGATCAACGCGCAGAACAACGGATGTTCGGTGAGCAGAGACAGCATCAAACAACTCCGACGGGGGCCAATCGCGAGAAGATCGCACAGATTGAGCAAGTGTAGGAGCAATTGATTTCAGAGGATGAACACGCCCGCAAAAACACCACAAAACCCATGTAGGAGTGAGCCTGCTCGCGATGGCAGGGTATCAGTCAAAGAGACTTCGACTGACACTCCGCCATCGCGAGCAGGCTCACTCCTACATTTATTGCATAGGACTTGAGTTATGTACCGTTAGTCGGGTGCTGTAGCTGGTCATCAGGTTGCGGTAATCCGGGATGTGATTGGAGAACAACGTGCCCAGCCCTTCGATGTCGTTGCGCCAGTCGCGGTGCAGCTCGCAGGCCAGACCGAACCAGGTCATCAATTGCGCGCCAGCGCTGGACATGCGGTTCCACGCCGATTCACGGGTCAGTTCGTTGAATGTGCCGGAGGCGTCCGTCACCACGAACACATCGAAGCCCTCTTCCAGCGCCGACAGCGCCGGGAACGCCACGCAAACCTCAGTCACCACACCGGCAATGATCAATTGCTTCTTGCCAGTGGCCTTGATCGCCTTGACGAAATCTTCGTTGTCCCAGGCGTTGATCTGGCCCGGACGGGCGTGTTCATGTGCGTTTCCTCTTTTCTATAGGCAACAGCCATCCCTGGCCTGCGAACCGGACTACGCGTCCTGTGTAGAGCGCAGTGGTGGTGCGTTAAGCGTGCATCTGACCGAAGCGGCCGGACTGGAAGTCGGCGAAGGCCTGGTGGATTTCCTGCTCGGTGTTCATCACGAACGGGCCGTGGCCGACGATCGGTTCGTCGATCGGCTCGCCGCTGAGCAGCAACACCACCGCGTCCTGGCTGGCTTCGAGTGTCAGTTGATGGCCGTCACGCTCGAACAGCGCCAACTGCCCTTCACGCACCGATTCCACACCGTTGACCTGCACCGAACCTTTGAGCACCACCAGCGCGGTGTTGCGGCCTTCGTGCAAATCCAGCGTCAGCAACTTGCCGGCGTTCAGGCGCAGATCCCACACATCAATCGGTGTGAAAGTCCGCGACGGGCCGGTGTGGCCATCGAACTCACCGGCGATCAGGCGCAGGCGACCGGCGTTGTCCTTGAGCGCAATGCTCGGGATGTCGCTGTCGAGAATGGTCTGGTAGCCCGGCGCGGCCATTTTGTCTTTGGCCGGCAGGTTGACCCACAACTGGACCATTTCCAGTTTGCCGCCGGTTTTGGCGAAGTTTTCCGAATGGAATTCCTCGTGGAGGATCCCGGAAGCCGCAGTCATCCATTGCACATCGCCCGGGCCGATCACACCGCCACTACCGGTCGAATCGCGGTGCTGAACCTCGCCTTCATAAACAATAGTCACGGTTTCGAAACCACGGTGCGGATGCTGACCAACGCCACGCCGTTCGATGGTCGGGGTGAAATCGGCTGGACCGGCGTGATCGAGCAGCAGGAACGGGCTGATGTGTTTGCCCAGGTTGTCGTAGGAAAACAGCGTGCGAACCGGGAAACCATCGCCGACCCAATGGCCGCGCGGGCTGGTGTAGATACCGATGATGTTTTTCATGGTTGTCTCCAATTTGGGTGAGTGACGCGATGGATCAAGCTTAAATCCATGACCATTAATGCACTAGACTGCAAAAATCAGCCTTAGCGTTCTATATGGAGAACGATGGTGGAAGACCTCAACACCCTTTACTACTTTACCCAAGTGGTCGAACATCATGGTTTCGCCGCCGCCGGGCGCGCACTGGACATGCCCAAATCGAAGCTCAGCCGACGGATTTCCGAACTGGAAGAACGCCTTGGCGTGCGCTTGCTTCACCGCACCAGCCGCCATTGTTCGTTGACCGAAATCGGTCAGGCCTATTACCAGCGCTGCCTGGCCATGCGCGTCGAAGCCGAAAGCGCCGCCGAGCTGATCGAACGCAACCGCTCCGAACCGCAGGGACTGGTGCGCCTGAGTTGCCCGACAGCGCTGCTCAACTCGTGGGTCGGGCCGATGCTCACCCGTTACATGCTCAAATACCCGCTAGTGGAATTGTTTATCGAGAGCACCAACCGCCGCGTCGATCTGCTGCACGAAGGCTTCGACATTGCCTTGCGCGTGCGTTTTCCACCGCTGGAGAACACCGACATGGTCATGAAGGTGCTGGGCAACAGCACGCAATCGGTGGTCGGCAGCCCGCAGTTTGTCGAACGCCTGTCGTCACCGCCCTCACCTGCCGACCTCAACGGCTTGCCGAGCCTGCACTGGGGCGCGGCGCAGCGCGAATATCAATGGGAGCTGCTCGGGCCGAATGACAACACGGCACTGATTCGCCATACGCCACGCATGGTCACCGATGATTTGATTGCCCTGCGTCAGGCGGTGATTGCCGGCGTTGGCGTGGCGCATTTGCCGAGTGTGGTGGTGCGTGAGGACATTGCGGCCGGTCGTGTGGTGGAGTTGATTCCCGGTTGGGCGCCGAAGTGCGGCGTAGTGCATGCGATTTTCCCTTCGCGGCGCGGGTTATTGCCGTCAGTGCGCACGTTGATTGATTTTCTCGGCGAGGAATTTGCCCACAGTGACATTGCCTGAATCGGTGGTGCGCCCTTCGCGAGCAGGCTCGCTCCCACAAGGATTTTGTGAACACCACAGATCTCCTGTGGAAGCGAGCCTGCTCGCGAAGAGGCCAGCCCGGACAACACAAATCCTGAAAATGATTCATGACTTCTGATCAACAGTGCTTTGCCCCGCCAGCGGTTTTTCTCAACGATGCAGACGCCGATACTCCTGCCCATTCCCACTGCAACCCTGGAGTTTTTCATGTCTGTTCCCGCTTTTGGTCTGGGTACATTTCGCCTGCAAGGCCAGGTCGTCATTGATTCGGTGAGCACCGCTCTCGAACTCGGCTACCGGGCCATCGACACCGCGCAAATCTACGAAAACGAAGCCGACGTCGGCGAGGCCATCGCAGCCAGCGGCATACCGCGCGAAGAGCTGTTCATCACCAGCAAGATCTGGGTCGCCAACTTCGCCCAGGATCGCTTGATCGACAGCCTCAAGGAAAGCCTGCAAAAACTGCAGACCGACTACCTCGACCTGACGCTGATTCACTGGCCGTCGCCGGAAAACCAAGTGCCGGTCGAAGAGTTTATGGGCGCCCTGCTCGAAGCCAAGCGTCTGGGCCTGACCCGACAGATCGGTGTTTCCAACTTCACCATCGAGCTGATGCAACAGGCGATCGCGGCGGTCGGTGCCGACAACATCGCTACTAATCAGATTGAACTGCACCCGTATCTGCAAAACCGCAAAGTGGTCGAGTTCGCCCAGAGCCAAGGCATCCACATCACCTCGTACATGACCCTCGCCTACGGCGAAGTGCTGCAAGATCCGCTGATCCAGCAGATCGCCCAGCGCCTGCAAGCCACCCCGGCGCAAATCACCCTGGCCTGGGCCATGCAGTCTGGCTACGCGGTGATTCCGTCGTCGACCAAGCGCGCCAACCTGCAAAGCAACCTTACCGCTACAGCGCTGACACTGAGCGACGCCGATATGGCGCTGATTGCCACGCTTGATCGCGACCATCGCCTGACCAGCCCGAAAGGCATCGCGCCGCACTGGGACTGAGCCGGCGCCCGTCAGATTTGCAAGCGTTGCGCGAGTCCGGCCATGGCCTTGCGCAACGTCTCGCTCGCCACGTCCAGCGGCGCCGCGTGCGTCTCGCGACACGCCTGCTCGAGCGCTACACATGCCGCCACCACCCGCGCCGCGCCGACCATCTGCGCCCCACCCTTGATGTGATGCGCCAGCTCGCGCAACCCTGCGCGATCCTGCTCCTGCTGCAAAAGCTCCAGACGTTGCAGATCGAGGCGCACGCTGTTCAACACTTCCTTGCGCAACTGTTCGATCAAGGCACGATCATCCCCAGCCATTTGCTCCAGCGTGCTCAGGTCGATTTCCGTCAGCGCGGCCACCTCGCCGGGGTCCACCGTCTTCTCGCAATGACTGGCAGCCGTCAACGCCTGCGCCAGGTCGTGCAAGCGGATCGGTTTGAACAGGCATTCGTCCATGCCGGCATTCAGGCAGCGCGTCCTTTCCTCAGCTTGCGCATTGGCGGTAAAGCCGAGGATCAGACAAGGCTTGCGGCCGGCATGCGACTCGGCATCGCGGATGGCCCGCGCCAGTTGGTAACCGTTGCGCCGCGGCATGTTGCAATCGGTGATCACCACATCGAACGCCTGCGCCCGCCACTGCTTCAGGCCTTCATCACCGTTCTCGGTGTCGACGGTGCGATGGCCGAGTTCACTCAACTGCCAGCACAACAGCAATCGGTTCACCGGATGATCGTCCACCACCAGAACACTCAGTGAAGCCGTTACCGCAAGCGCTGCTTGCGGAGCACTTGGCGCGCGAGCCAGAGCAGCCAACAACGGCAGTTCAAGACTGACTTCGACGCGTGTGCCTTCACCCGGTGCACTGTCAAGCCGCAGCGTACCGCCCATCATTTCACAGAGGTTGCGACTGATGACCAGCCCCAGCCCGGAACCACTGCGGGCTGATTGCGAGTCATGGCTCGCCTGCACGAAAGGGTTGAACAGCCGTCGTCGGTCGTCGGCGTTAATCCCCACCCCGCTGTCTTCAATAAGCACTTTCACACTCAGGCGTTCCGCCGTCGCGGTGGTCACCGTCAGCCGTAGACTGACCTCGCCCTCCTCGGTGAACTTGATCGCGTTGCTCAACAGATTCGACAGCACTTGTTTGAAGCGCGTCGGATCAATCAGCACGTCAATGTTGCTGCGGGCATCAAGTTCGATGTGCCACAACAAGCGCTTCTGCCGCGCCAGCCCTTCAAACACTCGACACACCGACACCACCTGCTCACGCAGGTTGGCACGCTCAGGCACGAGGGACAAATGCCCGGTCTCGATCCGCGCGATGTCGAGGATGTCGCCGATCAACGCCAGCAACTGTTGCCCGGCGTTGGATGCCACCTGAATCGCCAAGCGATCGGTCACGCCTTCCTCGGCGCGCTTCAAGGCCAGTTCGAGCATGCCGATCAAGGCGTTCATCGGCGTGCGAATTTCATGGCTCATGGTCGCCAGAAACGTGGTCTTGGCGCGATTGGCATCATCTGCCACGTCCTTGGCTTCCTGCAATTGCTGCAACCATTGCTGGCGCCGGCGAATCTGTTGGCGTTGAAAAACGATCCAGGCCAGCGCAAGCGCCAGCAACACCGCCGCACCGGCAAAACCGAGGAGAATCTCGCGACGATGGCGTAACCAATAACTGTCTTCCACAACCACATCGTGGCTCCAGCGCTCTACCAGTTCGTCCATCTGTGGCGGGGCGATGCTCAACAACGCCTTGTTCAGGATCGAATGCAATGCTGTCATCTGCGGTGCCGTCGCCAACGCAATGCGCGCCGGTTGATCGCCGATGGTGCCGGTAATGCGCAGACGCTCACGGTAGTGACGTGCGATCAGAAAGCGCGCCACCAGCAATGAACTCACCGTGGCATCGACCTGACCCTTGGCAATCAACGCCACGCCTTCAGCGGGGCTTTTGACTTCGACCAGACGGATGCGCGGCACGCGGCTTAACAGGTAAGCACGTAACGGATGGCCGCGATAAATCGCCAGCCGTTTATCGGCCAGATCATCGAGGTTGAGCGGTCCCTGCGCGGTGATTACGCTGACCAGCACAAACGGATTATTCAGGTAGGCACGGGTAAATTGCAGTTCGGCTTCGCGCTCGCTGCTCGGTGTCACCACCGGCAATACATCCAGTTCACCGGCCTTGAGCTGTTCGATCTGCCGATCCAGCGACGTCCCGCGCACGATCTCGAAGTTCAACCCGCTGCGCTGGCTGATCAGACTCAGCAGTTGCGCCGACAGTCCGCTGAAACGGCCATCGGCATCAAAAAATGTCAGCGGCG
The DNA here is from genome assembly GCF_054790525.1 of Pseudomonas sp. Mb7. Classification (NCBI taxonomy): domain Bacteria; kingdom Pseudomonadati; phylum Pseudomonadota; class Gammaproteobacteria; order Pseudomonadales; family Pseudomonadaceae; genus Pseudomonas; species Pseudomonas sp. Mb7. Next base: position 1,429,223 of record NZ_CP186501.1, on the reverse strand, counting down.
CGAAATCTTCGATGGCTCCAACCCGGACAACTGGATGCTGGTCCAGCCATTCCTGCTCATTCGCACTGAGCTGCACCCGCGACTGTTCAGCCATATCGGCGAGGCCGACGCTCCAGCGTAGCTCGATGCGCTGGCGCCGCTCCATGGGGATGGCCGTCAATGCCTTGTCGACGATGCGTTTGAGGCGCCCATCGCTGCGCAACAGCGCGAAGCCGAACGAATTGGCGTCCAGCCCGGCCGGACCGGCCAATTGCAGGTCGTTACGATAATTGGTGTTGATCAGGTAGTTGGCACTGATGAAGTCGCCCAGATAAACATCGTCCGCGCCGAAGGCCACCGCACCGAGCGCATCCATCGCCGACGGGTAACGCTGCACACTTGCCCGGGGATAAAACGCCTGCACGCTGGCCAGAGGCAGATAGTCCTCGACCATGGCCAGGCGCTTGCCGGCCAGATCGGTGGGCAATTGTTCATCGAGTCGAGTCACCAGCATCGGCTGATCTTCGGCGTAGGCACGGGACAGGATGAAGGCCGGGTCGGCGGCTTCAAAACTGTTGGAGGTCCCCAGCAGATCGAGATCGCCGCGTTTGAGTGCCGCCATCACGGCATCGCGGTTGGCGAAACGGCGGACTTCGATGCGCACGCCGAGCAACTGCCCCAGCAGGTCGGCGTAATCGGCGGTCAGCCCTTCGAGTTCCTGTTGATTACGGGTGATCTCGAACGGCGGGTAATCCGGCCCGGAAATGCCCATGCGCAACACCGGATGCTGACGCAGCCATTGCCGGTCCTGTTCATCCAGGCGCAGCTGGACATTTTCCAGTCCGGTACGGGTCAGCACTTGCAGCACCTGCGGCGTGTCGCTTGCCCAACAGGTGGCCATCAGCGTCAGCCACAGCCACAGCCAGACAATCCGGCGCCCCTGCCTCATGTCTGTCCGCTCAGATCACATGATTGCGCTTGGCGAAATCGCGCAAGTGTACCGCTGAGTTCACCCCGAGTTTTTTCATCAGACGGGTCTTATAGGTGCTGACGGTTTTGTGACTCAGGTGCATGTCCTCAGCAATCGCCTTGTTGGACTTGCCCCGCCCCAGTTGCGCGAAAATGCTCAACTCACGGTCGGAGAGCTGCTCGATCATCTGTTTTTCCGTGATCTGCACGGCATTCAGCGTACTGAAATGGTCCGGGAGCGCAGAGAAAAAGGTATGCCCCGACACCACCGCCCGGATGGCATTGCGCAACTGCTCCAACTGATTGGTTTTGGTCACGTAGGCCATGGCCCCGGCGCGCACACAGCGTTCCTGATAGAACATCGGCTCGTGTGTACTGAACACCAGCACTCGACAATGAAGATCATTGGCCTTGATCCGGGCCAGCACCTCCAGCCCGCCGAGCACTGGCAGATTCAGGTCGAGGATCACCAATTGAGGCTTGTGTTCACGAATAAGCGAGATCACCTCGTTGCCTTGGGACGCCTCGTATATCTGCTTGAATCCTTCGGCTTGCAACACGATCCGGATGGCGGCACGCACCACCGGATGATCGTCGACGATCAGCGCTAACTTCATGGCCACTCCCGGTGCAAAGACTGACGGTCAGGCCACCGATGGGGGCTGATCCAGACTCAGTGGCTGCACAGGGACTGTTGCATGGAACGGGGAGCAAAGCACCTGTCAGGTCTGACAGTTGCGGCCGGGGACTTTTTATGCATGCGCAACGTACTGCATCAGCGGGTGTGGCTTGTGAGCGGCCGGTTTACCTGGCTTTGCGGGCACATCGACCAGCGCCATCAACTGACTGATCGACTGTTTTGAAGGCAACGTCAAATGACTGATCTGCACATTCTCCTGAGCGAACCCCGAGGTCTGTTGCAACGGCGCCGTGCCTTCGTTATAGATCAACGCCTGACGAATCTGCGGGTTATCAAGGAAAAACCCCAGCAGATCCAGCGAACGCGCCGCCAGTTCGGCATTGATGACCACCACATCGAACGGCTCACAACCGTAGTCCACCAGCGTCAACAGCTCAGTGAGGCTTTGCACCGGGGCCACGCGGTAGTAATCGAGGCTGTTGAACAGACGCTCGATTTTCATCCGGTGGAAATGCTGCGAATCTGCTATCAGGATGCGCAGGGCTTTATTGATCATGCTCAATCTCCCGGTGTCACGGTTTCTGGGTGCGGCAAGACTACGCAAGCCACACGACAGGATCTGTAGGACTTTTCCTAAAAGAAGGTTCACTCATCCAAGTCACGCCGATCACTGTGCTGCTGCAACCAAAGCAACAGATCAGCCCCGGACATCGGCCGCGCATACCAATAGCCCTGCCCTTGGGAACACCCCAATGCCAACAGTTCACGGCGCTGTGCATCGGTCTCGATCCCTTCGATCACCACGCTCATGCCGAGGGTTTCACCCAACGCCAGTGTGCTGCTGATCGCCGCCCGGCATCGCGGTTCGTGCTCAAGATTGCGGATGAATTCGGCGTCGAGCTTGATCTCGTTGAACGGCAACTGACACAAGCGCTGCAAAGATGAGAAGCCGGCGCCGAAGTCATCGATCGATAGACGACAGCCCATCATTCGCAGGCGGACGAGGCTTTCCAGGCTGGTGGCCGGCGCTTCTAGCAGACCGCTTTCGGTCAGTTCGAAAGTCAGGCCTGCACCGCAAGCGCCGTGGTGCGCCAGAAGGTTCTTCAACGTGGTCGTGAGCTGCGCATTGGCCAACTGCACAGCGTGCAGATTGAACGCAACATTCAGGAAAACTCCCTGTGCACGGGCACTTCGTTGCACGCCCAGTGCCTGCTCGATCTGCGCAAACAGTAGCTCGTCGAGCAACCCGCAACGCTCCAGTACAGGCATGAACAAAGCGGGCGAAAGGATGCCGTGGGTCGGATGGAGCCAGCGGCATAGCACCTCTACACCACAGACCTCACCGGTCTGCAGGTTGAATTTGGGCTGATACCAGGCCTGCAATTGCTGCTGCGCCAACGCCTGACGAACCGATGCCTCACTGGCCAGCGTCACGGCAGCGGCCGTGGGTTGCGCCAGAGCAGGCCTGTCGAGGGATTTGCTCAGCAGATTCGCCAGCACTTGCACATGCAAAGGCTTGCCTACATCGCCCAGCAGTTCCAGGCCAAGCAACGCCACCATCTGATGCACCGCACGACGTAGGTCTGCCGACAGCGAACTACTGATGATCACCGACTTGACCTGCCCCGAGGCCCCCACCCGCTGCAGAAACTCCAGCCCGTCCATCCCCTCCATCTGCAAATCGCACAGGGCGACATCGACGGTACCGACTTCCTGCAAGAGCGCCAGCGCCTGAGCTCCGTCACTGGCCTCGAAGATTTCGCGACAACCCAGCGTACGCAGCATGTTGACCGCCACCGAGCGCTGGAACGCATGGTCTTCCAACACCAACACACGCAGCGGCAGAGCAGGCACGGCGATTGAGTCGTCGATGCCGGGAGCATGGTGTGTCGTGGCCAATCGCGTATTCGACTCGCCAGCAGAGATCTCAACGGTTGTGGGATTGTTCATGAACATCGAGGTGCTCCAGCAAAGGGCCAAGGGTTTGCCGGTCCGGGGTACGGATCAGCATCAACTGTCGTCGGTGGTTGGCATAAATCGTCTGAGCCTGCGGCTGGCCGCGAACGGTGTCATGAATCACGCCGTGGCGAATCTGTGCATTGCTTGCAAAGAACCGCACCCAATCCACGCCAGTGGCGGCGATCAACCCCGCGTTGATGATCATCAGGTCAAAGTGCTGGAAGGGCTCGCTGGAGTAATGGGTCACGCCCAACAACTCACGAAACGAGTGCACCCGCGTCAGTTCGCGACAGCCCAGTTCTTTAAAGGTCTTGCCGATTCGGGCGTGCAACGCAGGCTCCTCGTCGGCAATCAGAATTCGCCAGCTTTTGTAGGACATTGGTTTCGACAGAGGTAGAAAAGGTCGCCGCTCGCGGCGTAAGAGGCGACACACTAGGCAAAACAGTCGTCAAAGCATGTAGGACGAGTCTGAAAAAACACCAAGAAATCTCCGACACCCTTTGAAGAACAACGCCACGTCGGAAGGATCCGACGTGGCAACCCGCCTCACCAAAGGTAGCGATACCCCAGGCTCACTCCGAATGGCTGTTCGATGCCATTGCCCTTGGCGTACTCGGCATCCAGCGAGATCTTGCTTTTCTCACTGACCTGCAATACGCCGCCGAAGCCGAGTTCGACGCGGTTGCCCGGCAGCTCGGCATCGAGTTTGTTGCCATTGACGCTGACCTTGCTGCTGCCGGCATGCTCGGTGATGTACGACGCTTTGACATACGGTTGGGCCTTCATGCCATTGCTCAGCTCCAGGCTGCGACCGAACAGCGAACCGACACGGCTTTGCAGTGAATCCAGATCATCGGACTTGACGCGCAGGCCGTTGCTGGCGGTGTAACTGGCCCCTTGGGTGCGGGTCGCAGTGATTTCCAGTTGCGGCTCGACGAACCAGCCATCCTTCAGATTGATGCGCTTGCCAACCTCGATATCAGCACCGACACCATTAGTGCTGTAGGAACCTTTTACCGCTTGCCCCAGATTGTTCGGCGTTTTGATGTCCGTATCGAAACGGCTGTACTTCAGGACGCTGTCAACGTAGACGCCATTGTCATTGAGGTAAGTGGCGTAAATGCCGAACATGCGGCTGTCGATATCGCCCGACGCCCCTTCACCGAAATCCAGATCGGAACGCGCAGTACCGACCATGCCACCGACATAAATCTTGCCGCTGTCCACTGCGAAAGCCTTGTCGGCACCGATTTCCAGACCGCTGACGTCCTGGGAATAGGCGCGGCTGGAATGCTCGCTCACATCGAAACGCTTGCCGATGGCGCGGGTCCAGAGCCCCCCGTCATCCTCGCCCATGCGCAACTCGCCGAGGCGCTTGACCAGAGCGTTCATCTGCGCGTTCCACAGGCTGGCGCCGGCGGTGTGCGCGGCGATGGCGGCGTTGGCCCCTTTGGACAGGTTTTCCGGCGCCGGGTCGATCGGGCGCGGCGGTGGCGTCACAGGGCCCACCGGATCCACTGGATTGACCGGATCAACTGGCGTCACTGGCTCCACCGGATTGCCGGGGTCTACTGGCGTCTCTGGATCCACCGGCGTTACCGGATCAACCGGAATCGCTCCCCCGCTCGCCAGTACCCAGTCATCACCCTGTTGGCGCAAGGTATAGCGGAATGCACCCGCATCGACGTGGCCGCCATACAGGGCGAATTTCGCGCTGCCGCCGTTCGTATCGACCAACAGCAAGCGGCCATCGGAGGTCGTCGGTTCATTACCGCTATCGCCGACGATCAACGTGTGATCACCACTGGCCATGCCGGCGCCTTGCACGATCAGCAAATCATCACGCTGATTGGCGATATCGGTATTCATCAAAATGCTGCCGCTACCGGAAAGAGCATTGACCGTAAGCGTCTTGAACGTACCGTCGCTGCCCGGCGCGAATGCCAGACGCCCGCCATTGAGGGTCAGCGAGTCCACCGTGTTCACGCCGTTCTCCATGACATTCACCGTGCCACCTGCGTCTGCCACAAGGCCATTGGCTTGGGCACCCGTGTAGAGATTGACCTGACCACCGTTGCTGACCGTACTGTTATTGGCCGTGCCAGTGGCGTACACGCTTTGGGTACCACCCTGCACGCGCGTGTCATTGGCCACCGCCCCGCCGACCAGGCCACGGCGCAGGGTTTGCTCACCGCCTGCGTTAATCACGCTGCCGTTAGCCACCGCCATGTTGATCAGGTTTTGCGTACCGCCAGCACCGACCTGGCTATCGTTGGCAATCGCCATGATATCCAGCGTCTGTACGCTGCCCGCATTGATCAGCGTGCGGTTGGCCGTGGAACGAGTGACGGTCTGCTGACTGGCATTGAGCACGGTGTCATTGGCAATACCGCTGGTGCCCACCATCTGTGAGCCGCCGTTATTGACCACCGTGCCATGGCTGACGCCACTGAGAACGTTTTGTGTCGCACTGTCTACTACGGTGTCGTAGGTCACACCGTTCTGAAATACGCTCTGCGTCCCACTACCGCTGACCGTGGTGCGATGGGCCGTGCCGTTGGTTCCGATCGATTGCACGCCGGTGGTAACGCTTTCGTCATAAATCACTGCCCCGCCATTGACTGAAGAGGTATAGGCACTGGCGTGCAGTGGCAGCAAAAACGCAATGGCGACGGCCACGGCGACTGGGTTGCGCTGGAACAACGGGGAACGGGTTTTCATCAACAGAACCTCACGTGCGCCCTCTTGGGCAACGGCGTAAATCGAGTTGAGTCAGAACCTTTGAGGGAACCGGTTCGCACTCGGGGAACCGGCAATTTAGAGAATCGAAGGGACTTTCTGAGTAGGATTTTTCCTTGTCTTTGTAGGAAATTTCCCAAGAGCATTGATCGGTCTTGACCCATGCTCAGATGCAAGAAAGCGAGCCCGTTGCAGGCTCGCTTGATCGCTCATCAGCCGCGTGCACCGACCACGCTTGAACCGTAAGAGATGATGACCTCCACCCGACGGTTGAGCTGACGGGAGCGAGCATTGCCGTTATCGGCAATCGGAAATTGCTTGCCGTAGCCTTTGGTGATCAGCCGATCAGCGCCGATGCCCATTTGCTTGAGCGCGAAAGCCACGGCGTCTGCGCGCCGCTCCGACAGACGCTGATTGAAATCGTCACCGCCGACATCGTCGGTAAACCCTTCGATGCGCACCTTGCGTTCAGGGTTGGCCGCCAGATACTGCGCCAGTTGTTCGAAGTTGCGCTGGCTGCCGTACTTGAGATCGGCCTTGCCGGTGTCGAACAGCACATCGCCGAAGGTCACGACTTCCCCGCGCTGGGTTTTCTGCGCTTTCATCGCTTGCAGCGCCTTGAGCTGCTGAGTGCGCACGTCGAGTTGCACCTGGGTACGCTCGGCGTCGATTTTCTTCAGACCCGCCTCTGCTTGGCGGCCGGCAATGGTCTGCTCGGCCAGGGCGATTTTCTGGCTGGCCAGATAGGCCAATTGATCGACTTGCGATGCCTGGCGGTCCTTCTGCGACGCCTGGTCGGCCGCGTTCAACGCCGTAAAGGCAGACTTGGTTTCAATAGCTGCGAGGGTGTTGGCTTCCGGCTTGTTTTGCAGCGCCGCGAACTGTTCGCGGGCTTGCAGCAGTTGCGGGTTTTCAGGCGGCGTGGCGCAACCGGCCAGTGTCAGAGCGATCAGCGAAGCGATGGGCAACAGTTTGAAATTCGACATGAACAAGTCCTTATTGAGCGCTGGCTGGCGGATTGAAACCGGTGACCGGGTCTTGCAGCATTTCCTGCTTGAGCACCTCAATGCCATTGCGCGCGTCAGCCAATTGTTTCTGCCATTTCACAGCGCGCGATTTACGTTCGGCGAGGTTGGCATCGGCTTCGATCTGTTCGGCCAACAACTTGGCTTGCGGGTAGTTTTTCTCACCGAGGGCGCGTTCCATCTGGAACATCTTGTCTTGCGCTGCCTTCATTTCCAACGGTGCGTATTGGGTTGCTTCGGCCGACACCGCACGGTTGACCGCGTCCTTGGACAAGCTGATCTGTTGCTCTGGAAGCGGCGCGCTGGCGCAGGCACTCAACGCCGCAGCGACGGCCAGTCCACAGACGGCCAATCGTGCACGGGAAGACATACGTGGAAGGGTCATCAACAGCTCCAAATGTTAACCAGTGAAGTGAGCTCGGCTGTATGCCGAGACCACCGCACGTTAGCGACAGAGAGCCAGTGACGAATGTAGGAAAATTCGCAAGAACGACAGGGAAAATGGAAATAGATTGCTACGCCAGACGCTCATCCAGTTGTGCCGCCAAACGCTCCATCGATTGCTGCAAGGCATCCACCGCTTCGGTCAGAACCTGCGTGTCGAGACCTTCGCTGGCAACTTCCAGCGCTTCACAAGCCTGGATCAGTGAGTGCGCCTTGATAATGCGTGCGCCGCCCTTGACCCGGTGGGCCAGATTAGCGAGCCCGGGCATGTCGTGCTGGGTAAACAGGCGCATCAGTTTGGCCATGTCCTGCGCATTGCTCGTGGCCAGATCGCTCAACAGACTGTTGATCGACGCGCGGTCGCCACGGGTCAATTGTTCGAGGCTGCCCAGATCGATGTCACCGATGCCGACATCGCCGGGCTCGTCTTCAGTCGGTGAACGAGGCCGTGGAACGACTGCGGCCAGACGCAGATTCAGATCCCTGAGGCTGATCGGTTTGAACAGGCAATCGTCCATGCCGGCCTCGGCACAACGATCCTTCTCCTCGGCCAGCGCATTGGCGGTAAACCCCAACACCAGGCTGCGCGCCAATCCTCGCGTCGCCTCTTCATCGCGGATCGCCCGGGCCAGTTCGTAACCATTCATGATCGGCATGTTGCAGTCGGTGATGACCACGTCGAACGTCTGGTTGCGCCAGGCACGCAGGCCATGGGCGCCGTCCTCGGCATCCGTCACCCGGTGGCCCAGATAACTCAACTGCTGCGACAGCAGCAGACGGTTGGCCGGGTAATCGTCAATCACCAGAATATTCAGACAGTGACTGGCCTGCAGTGCCACGTTTTCCTCGACCGGCGCGGCGTCCAGAGGATCGAGTGTCGGCAGATTCAACCGCACCTCGATCTGCGTGCCCTGCCCCAACTCGCTGGTCAGCGTGAGGCTGCCGCCCATCATTTCGCACAAGGTGCGACTGATCATCAGCCCCAGCCCGGAGCCGCCCTGGGCCGACTGACCATGGTTGGCAGCCTGGGAAAACGGCGTGAACAATTGCGCCTGATCCACAAGCGAGATGCCGCGCCCACTGTCGGTCACGCGCAAGCAAAGGCGCAGTCGATCATCACTGCCAGTCTCGACCTGCACGCTCAATACCACCTTGCCCACATCGGTGAACTTGATCGCATTGCTCAACAGGTTCGACAACACTTGCTTGAAACGCAGCGGATCGATCAACACGTCGACGTTGCTCAGGGCGTCCAGATCCAGTTGCAGACGCAACTGTTTCTGGCGCGCCAGGCCTTCAAAAATGCGCGCAACCGATTCAATCAGTTCACGCAGATTGGCGCGTTCCGGCGCCAGCGACAGGCGCCCGGACTCGATCCGTGCAATATCGAGAATGTCGCCAATCAGGTCCAGCAAGCCCCGCGCTGCGCCCGAGGCCACTTCAACGGCAAAGCGATCCAGCACACCTTGATCGGCCTTTTTCAGCGCCAGTTCGAGCATGCCGATGATGGCGTTCATCGGCGTCCGAATTTCATGGCTCATGGTTGCCAGGAACGTGGTTTTGGCGCGGTTGGCGTCATCGGCAACATCTTTGGCGATTTGCAGTTCCTGCAACAGATGCTGACGCTCGCTGACATCGATCCAGCCAGCGATCATGCCGGTGACGGCACCATCGCTGCCACGGTATGGCAGCATCCAGTGATAGATGGTCAGCGCGCGGCCGTCCGCCAGATTCAGGCTGCGGTCCTGGATGCTCGGCAAGCCGTCCTCCATCACCCGTAGATAATCATCCTGAAACGTCTGTGCTTGCTGCATATCGCTGAGCACGCCGTCCGTGACCAACTTGCCGATGACCGCTTCGCGCTCGGTGCCAAACACTTGCAGATAACCACTGTTGCAGATCACCAGGCGACCTTCGCGATCGCGCACGTAGATCGGATGCGGCGTGCCGTCGATCAGCACGCGCATGAACTCCATCTGATCGTTCAGCGCGATTTCCGCCTGACGGCGCTTGCGCATCAACAGACGCAGATAAGCGATCCAGCCCAGCGCCACCAACAGCAACACGCCGGCGATCACGAAGCCCTGGATGATCATGCCGCGATTGCGCAGCCAATAACTGTCATTCACCACCACTTCGCTGCGCCAGCGGTTGGTCAGCTCATCCATTTCCTCCGGGCTGATGCTCAACAGGGCCTTGTCGAGAATCGAGTACAGCTCCAGCGCACCGCGACTGGTGGCCAGTGCGATGCGTGCAGGTTGGGTGCCGACGGTACTGGTGACCTGCAATTTGTCGCGGTACTGACGCGAGATCGTGTAGCGGGCACTGACCAGTGAGTTGATCGCGCCGTCGACCTCTCCCAGCGCGACCATCTCCATGGCTTCGGCAGCATTGTCCGCCGGCACCAACTGCACATTGGGGTATTGCTCGACGAGGTATTCACGCAAGACATTGCCGCGAATCAGCGCCAGACGTTTGCCGGCCAGTTGATCGAGCGTCTGCGGCTCGTCGCCACGGCGCATGACCAACACGAACGGATTGATCAGGTACGGCCGGGTAAAGCGCAGTTCGCCTTCGCGCTCAGTACTCGGGGTGAAAGCGGCGAGCATGTCGGCCTTGCCGCTGGTCACCTCGCCGATCAGGTCGCCCACCGAATCTACGCGCTGCATATCGAATTGCAGACCCGTGCGCAGGCTGATCTTGGCCAGCACGTCAGCGCTGATGCCGCGAAAGTTTCCGGCCTGATCGACAAAGGTCAACGGCAGAAAGTTTTCGTTGATCGCGACTTTGATACGCGGATGGTGATCCAGCCAACGCTGTTCGTTCACGCTGAAATGCAGCCGATGCTGGCCGGGAATGGCCACCCCGCCGACACTCCAGCGGCGCCGGATGCTCATACGCTCTTCCGCAGGAATGACCTTCAACGCCGCATCGAGAATGTGCAACAACCGGGTGTTTTCCCGGGTCACGGCAAAACTGAAGGGCTGGGTTTCCATGCGCGAAAAATCGCTGAGCTGAACGTTGTTGAGGTAGTTCTTCTTGACCAGGTAATTGGAACTGAGCAGGTCGCCCAGATAGACGTCAGCCTGACCGAACGCCACGGCACCGATCGCCGTCAGTGTCGAGGGATACAGTTGCACGTCGGCTTTTGGGTAAAACGCCTTGACCGTTTCCGGTGGCAGGTAGTGATAGAGCATCGCCACCCGTTTGCCCGCCAGGTCTTCCGGCAGGTTGTGACTCTCATCGATGCGCGTCACCAGGGTCGGGTTATCGTCAGCGTAAGGCGAAGAGATTGCCAGTTCGGGGTCCGCCGCCTCAAAACCGTTGGCGGTGCCGATCATATCGATCTGGCCGTGCTTCAGCGCCGTCAGCAGATCGCCGCGCGAGGCGTAGCGCCGGACCTCGACCGTGACGTGCAGCAATTGTTCGATCAGTTGTGCGTAATCGGCCGTCAGGCCTTCGTAATCATTGCCGTTGCCGGTGATCGCAAAAGGCGCGTAATCAGGGCTGCTGTCGCCGAGCAACAGACGCCCCTTACGGCGCAACCAGCTCCAGTCCGGCTCATCGAGTGGCACGGCATACTCGTCGACATCCGAGCGACCGAGCAATTGCAATGTATCGGGCTGCGTCGCGGCCATGGCCTGCAGCAACGACATTGAGCCGAACAGTGCCAGACCGGCCAGGCAATTTCTGACGAAAATAATCATCTAGAGCAGGTTGTTACGCTTGGCAAAATCGGCGAGGTACACCACCGACTTGACGTTGAGTTTCTCAATCAGCCGCGTCTTGTAAGTGCTGACGGTTTTGTTGCTTAACAGCATGGCTTCGCCGATTTCCTTGTTGCTCAAACCCTTGGCCAGTTGCTGCAGGATCGTCAACTCGCGATCAGACAGACTTTGAATCAGTTCCAGATCGGTGGCCTGCGCATCGCTGCGGCGCACCGAGCTACTGGCCAGATTGGGGAAGAAGGTATAGCCGTCCATCACCACCTTGATGGCTTTGACCAACTCGTCGAGGTCGTTGGTTTTCGACATGTATCCGGCTGCGCCAGCCTTCATGCAGCGCATGGAATAGAACTGTGCCGACTGCGACGTCAGCACCAGGACCTTGCAAGACAGGTTCAGCGCGCGGATACGCGAGATCACCTCCAGGCCGTCGAGCTTGGGCATGGCGATGTCCAGAATGATCAGGTCGGGGGTATGTTCGCGGGCCAGCTGCACAGCATCGGCGCCATTGTCCGCTTCCGCGACGACTTCGAAATGTTCCTGTTTCAACAGCATCTTGACCGCAGAGCGAATGAACGGGTGATCGTCCACGATGATCGCTTTCAACATAAAAACCCCTGTAAGACGTTGATCAACTACTTGGCAACGCCACAAATAACAATGGGACAGCAGTCCAGATGCTCCACGTGCAGAACATACACGAGCACCACAGAATTGTAGGAAAATTCTTGGAAAACACCGCACAGCACCGCACAACGATCAGCGCTCGCCCTCTGGCTTCTCCAGCCATTGCAGCAAGTCATGTCCGCTCATGGGACGGGCCAGGTAATAACCCTGACCCATTTCGCACTCCAGCTCGCGCACATGCTCAAGCACCTTTGGGCTGCTGATGCCTTCGATCACCAGATCCATTCCTAACGAACGAGCCAGCACCCTCGTACTGGCGACCATCGCCCGGTTGCGTTGACGGTCGAGGTGCTGGACAAAACGGCCATCGAGTTTTATCTGGGTGAACGGTAACTGGCACATCAGCTTCAACGAGGAAAACCCGACACCGAAGTCGTCGACCGCTAATCCGCAGCCGAGCAGGCGCAAACGCAACAAGTTCTCCTGCGTGCCGGGCGGGCAATCGAGCAAACCGTTCTCCGCCAGTTCGAGCATCAGAACCGATCCGTTGAACCCGTGCCGCTCCAGCGCCCGTTTGATGTGTTCCACCAGAGCACTATGGGTCAGTTGCGAGGCATGCAGATTGAACGCCAACTGCAAGGCCACACCACGATGACGCAAAATGCCCAGCAGGTTCAGGCCCTGCTCAAGCAACTGTTTGAACATCTGGTCGGTCAAGTCATACGCCAGCACGGCGGAGAGAAAGTCGCAAGGCAACAGCGTCCCGCGCGCGGGATGCTGCCAACGCACCAGCGCTTCCACGCCGATCACCGCACCGCTGTGTAATTGAAACTGCGGCTGAAACCACGCCCGAAACTCACCCAGCGCCAGCCCGCGGCGCACTTCATCTTCGTGGGGCAACTCTTTGCTCGGTGGCGCCAGCACTGGCGGGATCCGCCCGTGTTTATAGCGATACAACAGGCGGTTCAACGCACGCAGCTGCACCGGCCGGCTCAGCACTCCGAGCAATTGCAGACCGCCCAGCGAGGCCATTTGCCCCAAGGTACGCGCCAGCTCCGGGGGGAGTTCACTGCACAGCAACACCGCGCGCACCATACCGCTGTGGCTGGCAACACGGAGGAATTCCAGGCAATCGAGGCCCCGGTCAGTGAGGTCGCAGATCACGATATCGACCCCGCCCTGCAGGTGCATCTGCACCATGGCCTGCTCGGCATCCGGTGCTTGCAACACGTCACGCACGCTCAGGCGTTGCAACATCCTGACCAGCACGTTGCGGGCAAACTCATGATTTTCCAGCACCAGAATACGTGGGGAGGTCATCTTCCTTTAATCACTCAATTGACCCGGGAGACCGGATAGTGGCCTGCGCCAGCAGGGTTGAACGCAGGACTTATCCTGCGTCAATGTAGGAAATTTCCCAGAAGCTAATGCGTCATCAGTAGTAAACGATCTGCACAACCATGATCGCTTCGAACGGTCCGACCTCGGGATTGCCCAGCGACACCACCGACGCGCTGAACGGCACATCGATATGGCTGACGTCCGCCGGAAAATTCGCCAGAGGGAAAGGCTCGTTGATCTGCACCAGATTGTTGTGGGCATCGCGCACCTGAATGCCGAACTGACTATCGGCGGATGGCAAGATGTTGTAGAGGCCCTGTTGGTGGGTGGTCACAAACGTCGCACCGATGTTGATCGCGCTGCTGCACTTTTTCTCCAGGGCCAGGTTGAAGGGGCCGGTCGGATTGGGTGGGGAAAAACCGGTGGTGGTTTTCTGGATCACGCCAAAGTCGACAATGCCCGGCTCCGGCGTCACCGTGACGTCGACTGTGCACGCAGTGCCGACAATGTTCTGCAACCCGGAGAGTTGAAAACGGAAGTTGCCCGCCGGGTTGCTCGGCCCGCCATTCAAGCCATAGAGACCGTCGAACTGGAACACGTCGTAGGTGTCTTGCGAGGGACGCTGCAAGGGCAACAATCCGCGTTTGCGGATCACCACCTGAAACGCAATGCTGGGCGTCACCCGTGAACACGCGAGCATGTCAGCGCCGCTGGTCGCGTCCGGGCAACCACGGGATACGAATCCGCTGTTCACGCCCTGGGTCGGGTTGGAGCTCCAGTCGCCGTCCCAGGCTGTCACGCCGCGATACACCAGACCGAATTCGATGCCCCACGGGGTGGCATTGAGTCCTGCCGGGTTGCCATAGAAGTAGATCGGATCGTCTTCCCTGAAGTGCAGATCGAAGAGTTTCCAGCAGTCGGCCGGCACCACATGGGTTTTCGAGCGCCAGATGATCGTGCCGTCCGGCACGGTGTCCGGCACCGACACCGGGCCAATGTATTCGCTCAGGTAGCTGCCGCCGTCCAGCGACTTGCAGACCATCGCCGAAGCCAACTGCGACGCGCCCAGCAGCACTGCGGCCGCGGCCAGCCGGGTCAGCGTAGAGAACAGGCTCACGGTCTCACGCCTTTGCAGACGTTCGCCACGCAGTTGAACAGCGTGTCGGACTGGCCACCGAAGTCATTCATGTTCGACACCCGCAAGGTGCTGAACGCGGTGTTGCTCAGGGCAAAGCGCGCATTGCCGCGTGGCGCGATCATCACCGTATCGATCGGCATTCTGGTTTTTTCCGGGCCGGCCAGCAGCCCGACCACAGTGATGTGAAACGGTGTCGGGTTATCGACAATCAGCTGTTTCGCTGCCGGGTCGATTTTCAGGTTCAGGCCCAGCGCGAGGTCTTCACCACGCTCACGCTTCACCGCTGCCGGGCGATAGAACAATTTGATCTTCGACTGCAAGGCGATCTGCATCGAGTTGACGGCCTGGCTCTTCGGCGGAATCTCGCGAATGTTCAAATAGAACACTGACTCGCGGTCAGCCGGCAGGGCCAGTTCGGGCAATTTCACGATACGCAGCACACTGCTTTCGTTCGGCTCGATGCGCTGCAGCGGTGGCAGGACCATGAACGGTGAGGTGACTTTCTGGCCACTCTCGTTTTCGATCCACGACTGCACAATGAATGGCAGCTGCGGGTTTTTGTTGCTGACTGTGACGCTGACCGATGGTGCACTTTCCTCGAACACCAGCCGGGTGCGATCCGGCACCACAGCGGCGCTGGCCAACAGCGGCAGACTAAGGCCCGCGGCCAGAAACAGACGGTGAGCAGTAAACAAGGCAAAAC
This sequence comes from Pseudomonas sp. Mb7, assembly GCF_054790525.1. NCBI lineage: Bacteria > Pseudomonadati > Pseudomonadota > Gammaproteobacteria > Pseudomonadales > Pseudomonadaceae > Pseudomonas > Pseudomonas sp. Mb7. The sequence continues at coordinate 1,413,934 of NZ_CP186501.1, read as the reverse complement.
GAGACATGATGACTCCGGGTTCATTGGAAGACGCGGTTACAGACACTGGGCAGGCTTGGCGATATTGCTCACCACGTCCTCCTCAGGGAGTTTGGCCAGACTGCATTGGCCGGCGTCATCCCAACGCGCTACCAGTTCAGCCCCAACCTTGATGCCCAACAGATAAGTGACGCCCGCCTCGCCGACGATGCCCACCTCCCGGTTGGTGTTCTTGTCCTGCACCGATGCGCCGAAAGGCACCGGTTTACCGTCGTTGCGGGTCAATACGACAAATGCGTTGCGGCCCTGCCCCGTGGCGAAATTGACGTAGCCGATGGCCCCCTCGGTCAGCGCCAGACGCTGGATCGGGTTGGACACTTCGGTGTTGAGCGGCAGTTTTTCGACGTTGACCCGCGCTTCGTAAGCCTGAAACGAGGGCAAGCCATCCATCACCGCATAGCCGTCCCGGTTGGTGCGGGTCTGCCCGGTGAAGGCCACGTCCGGTACGCCATCGGTGGACACCAGCAGGCGCGTATCGCCATTGGTGCCATTGCCATGGGCCGAGACCCCATAACGGGTGGCGACCAGTGAGCTGTCGAGTTCGCCGGTCAGCGAGCGATAGGTGCTGCCATCGGTGGAGGCCGACGCGTTGGCGCGGTAACTCGAAGCGCGTTTACCGACATAGGCGTTGACGTAGCGGTTGTCGCCAACGCCGCCATACACCTGATAGTTCACGCCTTCGCCGTCGTCATGGCTGTAGCCGACACTGGCGGACGAATCGCCGGAGCCCGAGCGCTGCAGGTTACTGGAGGCCATCGAATTGCCCCCCAGTGGCACCGTCACACCGAGGTAGATCTGCGAGTCATTCTGCCGACTGTTTTGCGTCTGGTAAGCCGACAGGTTTGCGGTGATGTTCTTGACGTTGCCAAGGGAAAAACTGCGCGCCACGGTCATGCCGAAACGATCGGCTGCCGGCGCGTCCCAATAAGTCGAATGGTCGTAGGAAAAACTCGTCGATAACCAGGAAAAATGCTTGGCCAGGGTCACCGAATAACGTTGCTTGCCCGAGTTCATCGCATAGGAATCAGCATCGCCGACAAACTGCGAAAAGTTGGTGAAGGTCTTGTCGGAAAAGCGATAACCCAGAAACCGCAGGTCGGTGCCAATGGCGTCAAAACGCTTGGAATAGTTGATTCTGTAAGAGTTGCCGGCCACGGTTTCGCCGTTCCAGCGCAGCTTCGCCCGAGACGTGGTGACATCACCAGACACTGCGCCGAATACGCCAAGGTCCTTGCCGATACCGATGGCATTCGACTGATAACCCGAGGCAGCCAGCACGCCACCGTAGATCGTCCAGTCCCTTGGCAGACCATAGGCCGCTTCCGAGGCGACAAACTCAGGCTCTGTGCCGCCGTTACCGGTCAGGCGCGGCTGGCCGGCGGAAACCTTGTAACGCAACTCGCCTTCACGGGACAGAAACGGAACTGCGGCGGTGGCTACGGTAAACGTTTGTTCGCTGCCATCCTCTTCGCGCACGGTCACATCCAGTGTGCCTTGCACGCTGCTGTTGAGATCCTGAAGGCTGAACGCACCCGGTGTCACCGTGGTCGAGTACAACACACGACCCTGCTGGGATACGGTGACGGTCGCGTTGGTACGCGCCACGCCACTGATCAGCGGCGCATAACCGCGCAGGTTCGGCGGCAACATGCGGTCATCGCTGCTCAGGGTCGCACCGCGCAGGGCAAAGGTGTCGAACACATCGGAGTTCAGATAGTCCTCACCGACCGACAGCTTCGAACGTATCGATGGCAACGCGCGATAGGCGTACAAGCGGTTCAACTGGAACGCTTCGCCGTGGGGATCATTATTCTGGCTACCTGACTCTTGCCGCGCCTGATAATCGGCGCGGATGCGCCAGGCATCGAGGTTGACCCCGGCCGTGCCATAGCTTTGCAATGAACGCGAATCGCCGGACGGCGTATTGGTTTCGCGGCTGTTGGCGATCACTCGGTAATCAAGCAACGCGCCGTTGAGCCCGTCGCTCCAGGCGGCAGGCGGAATGTAGTTGGGATCGTCATACTCGAACGAGGCCTGCGGCAGGCTGATCGACAGACGTCCAAGGTTTTTCATGTACTTGATCGAGGCATTTTCAATGCCACGCAAATCCACACATTGCCCCTCAGCCAGACGCGGCAGGCTTTTGAGCAACGCAGGCTTGAGACCAAAGGTCGCCACCAGGTCTTCGGGCAGACAGGCGTAACTTTCTTGCGGGTTGGCGCCGCTCTTGAACTCGATCGAACGTGAACCGAAATAACGCTGATTGACGGTGATATCCAGCAAGTAACGACCGGGCACAGTGTATTGGGCGTGGGCAAACTGTCCGAGACTGATATCGTCGTTTTTATCGATATTCAGGAACTCCGAATTAAACTCCACAGCGTTTGAATAACGCGCACAGGAGATCAACACGCAAGACACGAAAAGTTTTCGGCCGTACACGGGAAATAGCCTTTATCAGAACTTTGACGGAAAAGAAAAAAGGGGTTTTCACCCCTTTCTCTTACAACGTGCGATACCGAGGTATCAGTTGTAGGCCACGGTGAAGTTCGCAACGCTGTCTGCTTCACCGGTGGTGACGGTCGCAGCGGTGGCTTCATACATGGCGGCGAAGGTCACGGTGTTGTTGCCGTTTTGCAGCACAACCGGAGCGACCTGCTCGGTGCCGTTATCGAGCATTTCGCCAGCGCTGGCCTGCAGACGGATGCCGACGTTCTGCGCCAGACCGGTAGTGGCGAACAGGCCCGGAACCGCTGGATCCTGCACACCGCTGAAGGTGAAGCGGGCGTTCTTCTGGGTGGTGGTGTCGCAGTCGGTCAGGATGATGTCGAACTTGGTCGGCGTCGAACGATCACCGATCGCCTTGAACTGGTTCGATGGCACCTGACCCAGGGAAACGGTCTGGTCCAGAGAGCTGGCGTCGATACCGCAGGCGCCGGATACGATTTCACCAATGAAACGTACGGTGCCAGGGTTGCCGGAAGCCGGCGTCGCAGCATTGGCGAAAGAAGCGAGACCCATGACAACGGTAGCGGCGGTAACAGCGACGATCTTTTTCATTTTTTACATCTCTTGGGATAGTTGTTTATTCGGCCCAGCGGCCTGGCTCTCCCAATTACTCATCAGCGACAACAGGCTTGCTCGCTGTAGCGAACAACCTTCATCACGGAATCTGCAACGAATGGTTCCCCCCTCTTTCCGGCCATTCCCTGCCGAACTTTCCAGGTATTCATTGCACTTCCGTAATAACGCATCGAGTCATCAGGACGCCGGGCATCTCTGCTCCGGAACAAATAGTGATCGAGACCCAAGGGTGAAAATGTAGGTTCTTTCTTGCCGCCTTGTAGGACAATTCTCAGCAACCGAAAACGATCATTCCGTGGTACTCGGACTCCAGAACGCCTGCACCACCAGCGCCGATGTGGAAATCCGCGCCACCAGCGCATCCAGTTCATCGCCATCGACCGACGTTGTCGCCAGCGTCGCTTCGATTTCGATTTCATCGGCGCCGAAGGCATGCACATCAACATCGCTGGCCGGGTAGTTGCTGCGTTCAAGCTCGGCCTCAAGCAAGGCAAACACGGCGGTTTGCTGGGAGCGTCGGGCGATGACGTAGACGATGTTGGTGACTTCCGCCGAGACCACGTCCAGTGGCTGGCGGTTGATGTTGTTGACGATCGGCCGCAGCAAGGTGTTGGCGGCCAGAATGAATAGCGTGCCGAGTACGGCTTCGGCGAGCAGATCGGCCCCGGCACAGGCACCGACCGCTGCGGAGGTCCACAGGGTCGCGGCGGTATTGAGACCGCGCACGTTGCCCTCTTCGCGCATGATCACCCCGGCGCCGAGAAAGCCGATGCCGGAGACCACGTAAGCAACCACGCGCACCGCACCTTCGGCGCCAGCGAGACGGTTGGCCATGTCGACGAAAATCGCTGCGCCGACGGCGACCAGCACGTTGGTGCGCAGGCCGGCGGTGCGTTGCCGGTACTGACGTTCGAAACCGATCAGGCCACCGAGGATGAAGGCGGCACTGAGGCTGACGAGGGTGTCGAGCAGCGAATCGAGGTTGAGGTTGTTGATGGCTTGCATAGTCTTGTCCTTGAAACACATAACCTTTGTAGGAGTGAGCCTGCTCGCGATAGCGGTGTGTCAGTCATTGCAATGTTGACTGACCGATTGCTATCGCGAGCAGGCTCACTCCTACAGGGGGCAGCATTACTGCCAGCCGAACCGGCGGATGTAGAACCCTTTCACTGCCTGGGTCAGCGCCATGTACGCCAGCAGAATCACCGGCAGGAACACGAAGTACAGCGATGGCAACGCCTGCAGTTTGAAGTAATGCGCCAGCGGCCCCATCGGCAGGAAGATGCCGACCGCCATGATGATCCCGGTCATGACCAGCAGCGGCATGGCCGCGCGGCTTTGCAGGAACGGAATCTTCGGCGTGCGGATCATGTGCACGATCAGCGTCTGGGTCAGCAACCCGACCACGAACCAGCCGGACTGAAACAGGGTCTGGTGATCCGGGGTGTTGGCATCGAATACGTACCACATCAAGGCGAACGTGGTGATGTCAAAGATCGAACTGATCGGGCCGAAGAACAGCATGAAGCGCCCGACGTCACCCGGCTGCCAGCGTTGTGGTTTTTTCAGCATGTCCTCATCGACGTTATCGAATGGAATGGCGATCTGCGAAATGTCGTAGAGCAGGTTCTGCACCAGCAGATGCATCGGCAGCATCGGCAGGAACGGAATGAACGCACTGGCGACCAGCACCGAGAACACATTGCCGAAGTTGGAGCTGGCGGTCATCTTGATGTACTTGAGCATGTTGGCGAAGGTGCGCCGCCCTTCGAGTACGCCCTCCTCCAGCACCATCAGGCTCTTTTCCAGGAGGATGATGTCGGCGGCTTCCTTGGCGATGTCCACCGCACTGTCCACGGATATACCGATGTCGGCGGTGCGCAGGGCTGGAGCGTCGTTGATGCCGTCACCCATGAAGCCGACCACATGGCCGTTGCCTTTGAGGATGCGCACGATGCGCTCCTTGTGCGACGGCGTCAGTTTGGCGAAGACGTTGGTGGTCTCTACGGCAACCGCCAGTTCGGCATCGCTCATGCGTTCAACGTCGTTACCCAGTAGCAAACCCTGCTGAGCCAGACCGACTTCGCGGCAGATTTTCGCGGTCACCAGTTCGTTGTCGCCGGTCAGCACTTTTACCGCCACGCCATGTTCGGCCAAGGCCTTGAGCGCCGGCGCGGTGCTTTCCTTCGGGGGATCGAGGAACGCCACATAGCCGATCAGCGTCAGTTCTTGTTCATCGGCCAGGCTATAAATCTCGCGACCTTCAGGCATCGAGCGGGCGGCCACCGCCACCACGCGCAAGCCTTCAGCGTTGAATGCTGCGGTGACCTGACGAATCCGGGTCAGCAATTCATCGCTCAAGGCTTCATCGACCTCACCGTGACGCACGCGGCTGCACACCGCCAAGACTTCTTCCACGGCACCTTTGCAAATCAACTGATGTGGCTGGCCACGTCCTTCGACCACCACCGACATACGCCGACGATTGAAGTCGAACGGGATCTCGTCGACCTTGCGAAACGCCGTGCCGACTTTCAGTTCACGGTGGATTTCCACGTGTTCCAGCACCGCGACATCGAGCAGGTTTTTCAGGCCGGTCTGGTAGTAGCTGTTCAGGTAAGCCATTTCCAGCACGTCATCGGAGTCTTCGCCCCAGACATCGACATTGCGCGCGAGGAAGATCTTGTCCTGGGTCAGCGTGCCGGTCTTGTCGGTGCACAGCACGTCCATGGCGCCGAAGTTCTGGATCGCATCGAGACGTTTGACGATGACTTTTTTACGCGACAGGAACACCGCGCCTTTGGCCAGCGTCGAGGTGACGATCATCGGCAGCATTTCCGGGGTCAGGCCGACGGCAATCGACAGCGCGAACAGCAATGCTTCGGTCCAGTCACCCTTGGTGAAACCGTTGATGAACAGCACCAGCGGCGCCATCACGAACATGAAACGGATCAACAGCCAGCTGACTTTATTCACGCCTTGCTGGAACGAAGTCACCGCGCGATCGGTTGCGCCGACACGCTGGGCCAGCGCACCGAAATAGGTGCTGTTGCCCGTGGTGAGAATCACCGCCACCGCCGTGCCGGAGACAACGTTGGTGCCCATGAACAGGATGTTGTCCAGCTCCAGAGGATTGCGCGTGTCGCGATCAGCCTGACGCGGAAACTTCTCCACCGGCATCGATTCGCCGGTCATCGCCGCTTGGCTGACGAACAGATCCTTGGCGCTAAGCACGCGGCAATCGGCAGGAATCATGTCACCGGCCGAGAGGACGATCAGATCGCCCGGCACCAATTGCTTGATCGGCAATTCGCTGCGTGGGGCGTCACGGCGCATCACCGTGGCGGTGTTGCTGACCATGGCTTTCAGCGCGTCGGCAGCCTGGTTGGATTTGCTTTCCTGCCAGAAGCGCAGCAACGTCGACAGCACCACCATGGAGAAAATCACCACGGCGGCCTTGAGGTCTTCGGTCAGCCACGAGATCACCGCCAACAACGTCAGCAGCAAGTTGAACGGGTTTTTGTAGCAGTGCCACAGGTGAATCCACCATGGCAGCGGTTGTTCGTGTTCGACTTCGTTGAGGCCGTATTGCGCACGCAGCGCATCGACTTCGAAATCGGTGAGGCCATCGGAGTGCGTGCCCAATGACGAGAGCAACACACCGCTGTCGCAATGCGCGGCATCGACCAGGGTGTTGGCCAAAGTCGGCGGGACTTCACGGCTGACCGTGGTGTCGTTGATCGATTCCAGCAGCGCCAGACGACGGAAGTGCCGGGCGATGTGGCGGGTCCGCAGAAAACCTGCGAAGAATTCCTTGAGCGTAAGTTTCATGGCTGTTGCCCCTATGGTCAGCCGGGAAACCGTCAAGCAGGTACGGCCGCGCCTCGTCCACCGGAAAAACCGGCACGGCAAGGCCTGGCGCGCCGGTCAGAAACGACAGGCGTGTCGATAGGGCTGCGATCACGACTGTGTAGTCGAAATCACGCTCTGTTCAGCGTCGATGAGAAGGAACGTCCAGACATGGCCCAGGACGGGTCATGCACGGGATGCCGCTGCTCGCTGTTACGGCGAGACAACGGCAGAGAAAGGCTGCGCGTTATCTTGCCGAGAATCTGCCGGTTACCGAGACCGGCCGACAACTGTCACTCGAACAAGTACCCACTGTGGGTCTCCGCTATTGATGAAAACGCGCGAAGCTTACGCCCCGATGTCTGGAGAGTAAACCCGCAAAAGGCAGTGTGTCGGGGAATGTGGGGGATGTTCAGGAAGGGTTCAGGATGATCGTTCCCACGCTCTGCGTGGGAATGCAACCCGGGACGCTCCGCGTCCCTATCGAAGGCCGAACGCGGAGCGTCCGTTGAGGCATTCCCACGCAGAGCGTGGGAATGATCTGGCCTGGAAATCGGCGTTAGCTGGCAGTTGCCAACAACAAATCCGCCATCGACCGATGCCCACGGTTCTTGCCGTGTTCATACAACGAACCTGCAATCTCGTCCGCACGAATCGGCAGCACCGACAGCAACGTGTCGCTCAGACCATGGCTGGCCTGGCAGAAGCCCTGCATGTAGATGCCGGCCTGGCAGCGTTCGTCGGTGATCAGTTTGTAATTGCGATCGACCTCGAAATCGCCCAGGTATTCTTCCAGCGGCGCCAGCAGTTTGCGGTGCATCTGCCGCTCGTAACCGGTGGCCAGAACAACCGCGTCATAATTGCGTACAGTGACTTCGCCGGTGGCGTTGTTGCGCACGGCAAGTTCGATACCGTTTTCGGTGGCGCTGGCTTTCTCGACGGTGGTCAGGGTACGGAACGCGTGGCGGGCAACACCCGAGACTTTCTGCCGATAGAAGATGCCGTAGATGCGCTCGATCAGGTCGATGTCGACCACCGAATAGTTGGTGTTGTGGTACTCGTTGACCAGACGCTCACGCTCGACGCTGTTCTGCTGGAACACCAGATCAGTGAACTCCGGCGAGAACACTTCGTTGACGAACGGGCTGTCGTCAGCAGGCTTCAAGGCTGAGCCGCGCAGGATCATGTCGACCTGCACCGACGGGAACGAATCGTTCAGATCGATAAAGGCCTCCGCCGCGCTCTGCCCGCCGCCGATGATCGCGATGCTCATTGGCTGATTGTTCACGCACGGCTGCCTGGCCATTTGCGAGAGGTATTGCGAGTGGTGGAACACGCGGCTATCGCCCTTCAGCGCTTTGAACGCCTCCGGAATACGCGGTGTGCCACCGGCGCTGACCACCACCGAACGGGTGGTGCGTACATGTTGCAGGCCCTGGCTATCGCGGGAAATTACCCGCAGCGCTTCAACCTGGTGGTTGTGCAGCACTGGCTCGATGGTCAGCACTTCTTCGCCGTAACGGCTCTGCTCGGTGAACTGCCCGGCGACCCAGCGCAGGTAGTCGTTGTACTCCATGCGGCACGGATAGAAGGTGCCGAGGTTGATAAAGTCGACCAGACGACCGTGATACTTGAGGTAATTGACGAACGAGTACGGGCTGGTCGGATTGCGCAGGGTCACCAGATCCTTGAGGAAGGAAATTTGCAACTCGCTCTGCGTCGACAAGGTGTTGCCGTGCCAGCTGTAGTTGGCCTGTTTGTCGAGGAACAGCACATCCAGCTCGCCCTGGGTCGGGCCGCGCTCTTGCAGAGCGATGGCCAGTGCCAGGTTCGAAGGGCCGAAACCGACGCCGATCAGGTCGTGAACGATGGGCGATGCAATTGCCTGTGTCATTTCCAGTGTCCTCTGGATGAACCCCTCAACGCGGGGATAAAGCCTGGGTGGCCTGACCGGCCTGAATCAGGTCAGCAGGTCGTCTGTTGAGTAGGAACGAGGACGATGAACGGAAATTTAACCAGCAAGGATCAATGGGCGTCCCATTGTTTGATGCGCAAGCGGCAATGTTTCATGGCGTTGACGATGTGCTTTTCCACCAACGCCTTGGAAATCCCTAGATGCTCGGCAATTTCCGGATGGGACAGACCTTCGATCTTGCGCAGCAGAAAACTTTCCCGGCAGCGCGGCGGCAACTCGGCCAACGCGCGCTGGAGCATCTCCAGACGTTGACCGTGGTCGAGGGTGCCGTGGGGCGACGGGGTGAAATAGCGCTCTTCGCTGTCCAGTACATCGAGCGATTCGACCTGGCGCAAGGCGTTGCGCCGATGATCATCGATAACCAGGTTCAATGCCGTGCGATAAAGGAAGGCCCGCGGTTGTTCGATCGGTGTGTCGCTGGAACGCTCCAGTACCCGTACATAAGCGTCATGCACCACATCTTCGGCCACCTGACGGTTGCCCAGCTTGGCGTTAAGGAAACACACCAGCTCGCGATAGTAGTTTTCCAACATGACTCCCGACCGCATCGATGCAGTTCCTGTCCTTGAGCACACTGATCCAGCCGCCGCAAACGCAGTAGCAAGATAGTGGCAACGTGAGGTGCGTAATTTATAGTAATTCTCATATAGATTTAAAGAGTTGTTTCCACATCCGCCCCAAATAGTCGCGTCTGGCTACCTGTTACTTGATGTGTACGGCGCTTAAATTCCCTTGTGCATTCATCGTTTACAGGACAGCTCCCCGTATCTGTCGTGCCATGCGACAGCGTTCAGCGCCCCTGCACGCCTGTTTACTGGCCGAATGACGGGCCGATTCCACTGGCCGGAACCCTGCATGAAACGTCCCCGCCCCGCCCGACGCGCCCTGTTCGCCGCCCTTTGCCTGATTCCCGTGATCGCCGTTGCCGCGTGGCAAGTCCTGCCGCCCGGGCGCGACGCCCTCGCCACGGTGCAGGTGACGCGTAGCAGTATCGAAAACAGCGTGACCGCACTGGGTACGTTGCAGCCACGTCGTTATGTGGACGTCGGTGCGCAGGCATCCGGGCAGATCCAGAAGATTCATGTCGAGGCTGGCGACACGGTCAAGGAAGGCCAGTTACTGGTAGAGATCGACCCCTCCACGCAAAAGGCCAAACTGGATGCCGGGCGGTTTTCCATCGAAAACCTCAAGGCACAGTTGCAGGAGCAACGCGCCCAGCACGACCTCGCGCAACAGAAATACCAGCGCCAGCAGAAACTCGCCGCCGGTGGCGCCACCCGTGAGGAAGACGTGCAGACCGCCCGCGCCGAAGTCCGCGCCACGCAGGCACGCATCGACATGTTCCAGGCGCAGATCCGCCAGGCTCAAGCCAGCCTGCGCAGTGATGAAGCGGAGCTCGGCTACACGCGTATTTATGCGCCGATGAGCGGCACCGTCGTCGCCGTCGGCGCCCGCGAAGGCCAGACGCTCAACGCGCAGCAGCAAACCCCGCTGATTCTGCGCATCGCCCGGCTTTCGCCGATGACCGTGTGGGCCGAGGTTTCCGAAGCGGACATCGGCCACGTCAAACCCGGCATGACCGCCTACTTCACCACGCTCAGCGGCGGCAGTAGGCGCTGGAGCAGCACCGTCCGGCAAATTCTGCCGGTGCCGCCGCGCCCGCTCGAACAGAATCAGGGTGGCAGCCCCACCAGCGGTCGCAGCGGCAGCGAACGCGTGGTGCTCTACACCGTATTGCTCGACGTCGACAACGCCGACAACAGCCTGATGACCGACATGACTGCGCAGGTGTTCTTTGTGGCGCAACAGGCGCAAGACACCCTCACCGTGCCCAGCGCCGCCCTGCAACCCGGCTCACGCCCACAATGGCAACGGGCGCAGATCGTCGCCGCCAATGGCGAAATCCAGCCCCGCGAAGTGCGCACCGGCATCAGCGACCGCTTGCGCACCCAAGTGCTTGAAGGCCTGGCCGAAGGCGATCACATTCTCAGCGCGCCGGCCACCGGCAGCGGAGGCTGAATGCAAACGCCACTGATTGACCTGCGGCAGATCCGCAAATCCTATGGCGGCAATGACAGCCCGCTGGTGGAAGTATTACGCGGCATTGATCTGTCGATTCATGCCGGTGAGTTCGTCGCCATCGTCGGGGCGTCCGGCTCCGGCAAGTCGACATTAATGAATATCCTCGGCTGCCTCGACCGCCCTACCAGCGGCGAATATCGCTTCGCCGGGGAAGACGTCGCCCGACTCGACACTGACGAACTGGCCTGGCTGCGCCGCGAAGCGTTTGGTTTTGTATTCCAGGGTTATCACCTGATTCCGTCCGGTTCTGCCCAGGAAAACGTCGAGATGCCGGCCATCTACGCTGGTACCCCGGCCGCCGAACGCCACGCGCGCGCCAGCGCCTTGCTGGAGCGGCTCGGCCTGGGCAGCCGCACCGGCAACCGTCCGCATCAGCTTTCCGGCGGTCAGCAACAGCGGGTGTCGATTGCCCGGGCGTTGATGAACGGCGGCCACATTATCCTCGCCGACGAACCCACCGGCGCCCTCGACAGCCACAGCGGCGCCGAGGTCATGACCCTGCTCGATGAGCTCGCCAGTCAGGGCCATGTGGTGATTCTCATCACCCACGACCGCGAAGTCGCACAACGAGCCAAGCGCATCATTGAAATTCGTGACGGGCTGATCATCAGCGACACCGCCGAACACCCGTCAGCCCCACCGCGCAGCGCCAACCCCGGCGCCCTGCAAGCGGTGGATCTGCGCCAGCGCCTGAGCAGCGGCAGCACCCAGACCGGCGCCTGGAAAGCTGAACTGGTCGACGCCGTGCAAGCGGCGTGGCGGGTCATGTGGATCAATCGTTTTCGCACCGCGCTGACCCTGCTCGGGATCGTCATCGGCGTGGCCTCGGTGGTGGTGATGCTCGCGGTGGGCGAAGGCAGCAAACGCCAGGTGATGGCGCAAATGGGCGCCTTCGGCTCCAACATCATCTACCTCAGCGGCGCCGCACCCAATCCGCGCACACCACCGGGCATCATCACCCTCGACGACGTCGCCGAACTGGCCGCCCTGCCCCAGGTCGAGCGGATCATGCCGGTCAACGGCTCGACCGCTGGCGTGCGTTTCGGCAATGCCGACCACAGCAGTTACGTCGGTGGCAACGACACCAATTTCCCGAGCATCTTCAACTGGCCGGTGGTTCAGGGCAGTTACTTCAGCCAGGCCGATGAAGACAGCGCCGCCGCCGTGGCGGTGATCGGCACCAAGGTGCGCGACAAGCTGCTCAAGGATGTCGCCGATCCGATCGGCCAATACATCCTGATCGAAAACGTGCCGTTTCAGGTGCTCGGTGTTCTGGCGGAAAAGGGTCGAGCTCCGGCGATTCCGACAGCGACAACCGCATCGCCGTGCCCTACTCGGCGGCCAGCACGCGCCTGTTCGGCAGCCGTAATCCGGAATACGTGGTGATCGCCGCCAAGGACGCACGCAAAGTCAAAGACGCCGAGCAGGCGATCGAACAGGCGATGCTGCGGCGACACAATGGCAAGAAGGATTTCGAACTGACCAACAACGCCGCAATGATTCAAGCCGAAGCACGCACGCAGGGCACGCTGTCGCTGATGCTCGGCGCCATCGCCGCGATCTCGTTGCTGGTCGGCGGTATCGGGGTGATGAACATCATGCTCATGACGGTGCGCGAACGCACCCGGGAAATCGGTATCCGCATGGCCACGGGCGCGCGTCAGCGCGACATCCTGCGCCAGTTTCTCACCGAAGCGGTGATGCTTTCGGTGGTTGGCGGCCTGGCCGGTATCAGCCTGGCGATGCTGGTCGGCGGCGTGCTGTTGTTCAGCGGCGTGGCGATCGCGTTTCAATGGCTGGCCGTCATCGGTGCGTTCGCCTGCGCGCTGGCCACCGGCGTCCTCTTCGGCTTCATGCCTGCCCGCAAGGCTGCCCGGCTCGACCCGGTCACGGCCCTTACCAGTGAATGATCGACCTATGAAAGCGCCACTGACAATTCTTGCCGCCAGCCTGTTGCTGGCGGCCTGCAACAGCCCTGCGCCACGCCCCGACAGCGGCGTGCTGCCACCGGCCGCGTGGCAATCACCTGAGCAGCCTGGTGCAGTGCAGAGCAACCGCCAATGGTGGACCCAGTTCGGCAGCCCCGAGCTGGATCGACTGGTCGAACAGGCGCGACTGGGCAGCCATGACCTCGGCGCCGCTGTTGCGCGGGTCAGGCAAGCCCAGGCCAGCGCGACGATTGCCGGCGCCCCGCTGCTCCCGGAAATCAAGGCCGGTCTCAATGCCAACCGGCAGAAACTGTTGCACGGCAAAGGCTACAGCCAACTCGACGTCAGCCCGGACAATCGCTCGCTGGATTATTACGACGCCGAGCTGAGCGCCAGTTACGAAATCGACTTCTGGGGCGGCAAACGCGCGGCGCGCGACAGCGCCGTGTTCGGTGTACAGGCCAGCGAATTCGACCGTGCCACCGTCGAACTGACCCTGCAAAGCGGCGTCGCCAACAGTTACACGCAGGCCTTGGCATTGCGCGAACAGGCACGCATTGCCGAGCTCAATCTGGCCAACGCGCAAAACGTCCTGCACTTGGTGCAAACCCGCTTCGACGCCGGCAGCGCCACCGCGCTGGAACTGGCCCAGCAAAAAAGCCTGGTAGCGGAACAGCAGCGCAAATTGCCACTGGTGCAGCAACAGGCCCGCGAAGCCTTGATCACCCTCGCCGCCCTGCTCGGCCAACCGGTGCAGGCATTGTCGGCACCGCAACAGTCATTCGAACAGTTGCAATGGCCGAACATCGCCAGTGGTGTGCCCAGCGATTTGCTGAGCCGGCGTCCGGACATCGCCAGCGCCGAAGCCAAACTGGCGGCGGCCCAGGCTGACGTCAGCGTGGCCCGCGCCGCCATGCTGCCGAAAATCACCCTGACCGCCAGCCTCGGCACTGGCGCCGATCTGGCGGCGGACCTGCTGCGCACCACGTTCTACAACCTGTCTTCCGGATTGACCGCGCCGATCTTCAACAACGGCCGCCTGAGCGCCGAGCGCGACAAGGCCAAGGCGCGTCAGGACGAACTGCTGGAAACCTATCGAGGGGCGATCATCAATGGCTTCGCTGACGTGGAAAAAGCCCTGAGCAGCATTCGCGGCCTCGACGAACAGCGCCAGTGGCAAAGCGAAGAACTGAGCCAGGCGCAGACCGCGTTCGACATTGCCCAGAGCCGCTACCAGGCCGGTGCCGAAGACTTGCTGACGGTGCTGCAAACCCAGCGCACCTTGTATGCGGCGCAGGATATGAATGTGCAATTGCGCTTGTCGCGACTGCAGGCGAGCATTGCCCTGTACAAGGCGCTGGGCGGGGGCTGGCAGGTTATCTGAGCGAAAATTATCGACTGGACTGACGCCTTCGCGAGCAGGCTCGCTCCCACATTGGATCTGCGTCGTTTACAAAGCCCCCTGCTCGCGAAGGCGCCAGGTCAGGCAACCAAGATCCCTAGGCAAAAAAAATCGCAGCACCGGGCTGCGATTTTTTTGCGCTCAGAGTTGCCGCCCTTTCACTTTCAGATGCCGCGCGTACCACGGTCGCTGCGGCACTTTGCGGAACAGGTCGGCCATGTTGTCTTCATCGCCAAAGGTGATGCGCAACGCCAGCTTCATCGTCTCAGGATCCATCTCCACCGAGCGCCCGATCTGCAACCCCGGCACGGTGCTGCAGCCATGGGTGTCCGGCCCCAGCCACGGGTCATCGACCTCAACCCAGCGACCCGGCGCAAACCACGGCACACCGTTGACTTCCAGCCGGCTGACTTCGCCCGGGTGAAAGCGCTCGTGGGCGCGGAACCAGTCTTCGATGCGATCATCGATCCAGCCGTGGAAACGCCAGAACACCGGGTTCACGTGCGAGGAAAACGGGTCGCCGAGAAAGTCGTTTTCCGGCGCATACCAGCGCGCGGCAAAATCTGCCTGATCGCGCGCCATCGGCACCGGAATGTCGTTGGACGGATCCCGCGCCACCGACGCCCAGCGCATGTGCAGCCAGTCGTGCAGACCCAATTCGACTTCCGAACCGAACTGGCCGAGGCTGAGTTTCGCCAGGTAGCGCGGGTCGCGGTACTGCGATTCCCACACCTGGAAATTACTGTGATAGGTCTCGGCCGCTTTAATATCGCTGACCCACTTGGTGTACTCGTCGTCACCTTCAGTCAGCCACGTCGGTGGTAGTGCATCGCCGTCGTGATTGTCGAAGTAACGGGCGAAGCCCTGGCGGTCACGCTCCAGCTCCGGCTGCGGCATCGGGAAGGCCTGCCATGACGGCAAATCCTGCATCGAACGGGCCTTGCCGAGCATGTGTCGGTGCATGAAGAAAAAATCGATACCAGAGCCGTTACGATCCTTGCTGGGCCCTCGGGCATCGCGCTCCTTGTCACGGGGGCCGGGTTGCCAGCCAATACCGCGCAGGGCGTCGCGTTTTTTCTCCGAGAGCTTGTGCCACTTGTCGCGGCTGGCGTGCCAGAGCTGGTGGAACAGGCGATGTTCCGGCGCCACCAGCCACGCCAACAGCGTCGGGTTCAAACCGGTGCGTTCGCGGGCCTCGGGAAAACGTCGCTTGATGGCGATGAAATGATTGTCCAGTTCAGGCAGCGCCAACGGCCGATCGAGGCGCAACACTTGCCCGGTGAACGTGCCGCTGCCGGCATTGCCGAACGCCGCCCAGACTTCGTCGAGTTTGACTTTGAATTCGTAGACCGGCGGCGCTTGCGGCGCATCGGTGCGCATCAGCCGCCAGTACATTTCGGCGCCGTTGCCCGGCGCCAGATCGCCGATCACTTGGTAACGCGCAGGCGCTTCTGAGCGCAGGTTGGCACCGGTATCGAGAAACCCGCGCAAACCGCGCCCCCGGTGGGCAATGTCGAGAAACAACTCGAGGCCGTAGCGTGGCAAGCCATCAAGCCCGGCCGCAGATCCGCTGAAACGGATATCCCAGACGCCGCGCAGGTTGTCCGCCAACTGCTGTCCGGCGGTATCGGCCAGATCGACCGTAGCCTCGCCCGGGGTGATCGGAAACTCCTCGCGGGTCAGCTCACGATGTGCATAAAAAGCGGCAGGCAGCGCGGCGCCCGTGAGTGCCATGCCCGCCATGAACCAGCGTCGAGAGATCGTCATTGCCCTACCTGTGTCAGCCATGAAGCAGGCTTTATCCAAGCTAGAACGTTTGCTCGCCGGGGAAATTTACGGCCCCGGCAAAAGATCGCTACGCGCCGTCAGCGCTTTTCCTGCGCGCGACTAAATTACCCGCCCGGCCACTCGTTCCTCCCAGATAGCAAAGGCCCCTGCGCCTGCACCTCGACGGCGAACCTGAATGAGATGGCAATGACAAAACCGCGTTCGAAAAAGGCTCTATTTATCGGCCTGCCGCTGGCCTTGGCGATCAGCGCCGGCGCAGGGTTTCTGGCCTGGGATTACTGGTTTCGGGACAACCCTGGCTACCCGGTAAAGGTGATGAAACAGGCGACCGAGTTGCAGGATCGCATTCTCTCCTTCGACAGCCACATCACCGTACCGCTGAGTTTCGGCGCCCACGGCAACGAAGCCGACAAGGACGGTTCCGGCCAGTTCGACCTGATCAAGGCCAACCGCGGGCGCTTGTCGGGCGCTGCGCTGACGGTGTTCGGCTGGCCGGAAATGTGGAACGGCCCGAACGCCCCGCATCGCCCCACCGAAGGTTTTGTCGAAGAGGCCCGCAACCAACAGGAAGTCCGTTACAAGATCATCACCGGCATGGTCCGCGACTTCCCCAATCAGGTCGGCATCGCCTACACCCCGGATGATTTCCGCCGCTTGCATGGCGAAGGCAAGTTTGCGATTTTCATCAGCATGCTCAACGCCTACCCGCTGGGCAACGACCTGAGCAAACTGGACCTGTGGGCCGGACGCGGCATGCGCATGTTCGGCTTCAGCTACATCGGCAACAACAGCTGGGCGGACTCCTCGCGGCCGCTGCCGTTCTTCAATGACTCGCCGGACGCCCTCGACGGTCTCTCCGATATCGGCAAGCAAGCAGTGCAGCGTTTGAACGATCTGGGCGTGATCATCGACGTTTCGCAGATGTCGACCAAAGGCCTGGAACAGGTTGCACAGCTGAGCCGCACACCGTTGGTGGCCTCACACTCGGCGCCGCGTGCGGCGGTGGATATTCCGCGCAACCTCAGCGACAAGGAATTGCAGCTGATCAAGAACAGCGGCGGCGTGGTTCAGGTGGTCGGCTTCTCGCAGTACCTCAAACCGCTGACTCAGGGCACGCAGGACAAACTCAATGCCCTGCGCGCACGCTTCGATCTGCCGCCACTGCCAAACCTGGCCATGGCGCTGATGCCGGGCGACCCGATCATCACGGCCTGGTCGGAACAAAAACTCGGCCAGTACGCCAGCGGCCTCTACGGCATCCTTGAAGAAGAGCCGAAAGCCACCCTTAAGAATCTCGGTGACGCCATCGATTACACCGTGCGCAAAATCGGTATCGACCATGTCGGCATCTCGTCCGACTTCAACGACGGCGGCGGCATCAAGGGTTGGGAAAACGTTGGCGAAATCCGCAACGTCACCGCCGAATTGATACAGCGCGGCTACTCCGAAGCGGACATCGCCAAGCTGTGGGGCGGCAACTTTATGCGCGTCTGGGATCAGGTACAGAAATCCGCGAAACCGGCACTGATTTCCCGTCAGGACACTGCCAAGCCATGACTGACCGCCGGACCTTTCTGAAACAGGCCGGCGTGCTGGCGGCCGCTCTGCCGTTCGGCGCCAGTCTGGCGGCGCCAGCCATGGCCGCGCCCGTGGCCTCCGCGAACAAATGGACGCAATTGCGCCAGCTGTTCGATCAGGACCCGCAGGCGATTCACTTCGCTAACTTCCTGATCACCTCGCACCCCAAACCCGTGCGCGAAGCCATCGAACGCCATCGCGCCACGCTCGACCGCAATCCGGGACTGGCGATGGATTGGGATCAGGGCAGCAACGAACAATTGCAGCACAACGTGCGGGTCTGGGCCGGCCAATACCTGCAAGCCAAGCCCGGCCAGATCGCCCTCACCGGTAGCACCACCGAAGGTCTGGCGATGATTTATGGCAGCGTGCAAGTGCGCGCGGATCAGGAAATCCTCACCACCGAGCACGAGCACTATTCCACCCGCAACATTCTCGATTTCCGCAGCCGCCGCGATGGCACCCGGGTGCGCAAACTCAGGCTGTTCGACAACCCGCAAAGCATTTCCCTGGATCAGGTGCTCGACACGATCAACCGCAACATTCGCCCTGAGACCCGCGTACTCGGCATGACCTGGGTGCATTCGGGCAGCGGTGTGAAATTGCCGATCAGCGCTATCTCGCGGCTGGTCGATGAACACAACCGTCAACGCGACGACAAGGATCGGCTGATTTACGTGGTCGACGGCGTGCACGGTTTCGGTGTCGACGACCTGAGTTTCCCGCAGATGAACTGCGACTTCTTTATCGCCGGCACCCACAAGTGGATGTTCGGTCCGCGCGGCACCGGCATCGTGTGCAGCCGCAGCGAAGAGCTGAAATACGTCAGCCCGAGTGTGCCGACATTCTCCGAAGCCACTTCTTTCGCCACGATCATGACCCCGGGCGGTTACCACGCTTTCGAGCATCGCTGGGCGGTGGACGAAGCGTTCAAGTTGCACCTGCAACTGGGCAAGGCTGACGTTCAGGCGCGCATTCATCAGCTCAACAGCTACCTGAAGCAGCGTCTGCAAGAACAGTCGAACATCGAGCTGGTGACTCCGCTCGATCCGCAGTTTTCTGCCGGTTTCACTTTCTTCCGGGCCAAGGGTCAGGACAGCGATGAAGTGGCCGCCTACCTGATGCAAAACCGGGTGATCTGCGATGCGGTCAGCCGCGATGTCGGCCCGGTGATTCGCACCGCGCCGGGCCTGCTCAACAACGAAGCCGAAGTGGACCGCTTCATGGCCCTGCTCGGTAAAAAACGCCGCGCCTGATCCCTCGACTCCAGTTTCCTTTTCACAGAGACGACTCATGAAAAAGCCCCATGCCTGTTTCACCTTCAAGGCCTTGCCCGCGCTGGCCCTGACCGCGCTGTGCGCCGGCCTGTTGCCCGGCGCAGCTCAAGCGGCGACAGTGCCGGCGCCAGGCAAAGTGTTCAAGGACTGCAAGGACTGCCCGGAAATGGTCGTGCTGCCGACCGGCACCTTCACCATGGGCACCCCGGACGACGAAGTCGGCCGCGAACCGGACGAAGGCCCGCGCCACGCAGTGACCTTCAGCAAACCCTTCGCCATCAGCCGCTTCCAGGTGCTGGTCGGCGAGTGGGACGCGTACGTGCGCGAAACCGGCAACAAGCCTTACGACTTCGATGATCGCCCGGGCCGCCGCTGCACCGCCGGCAAACCGGAATTCAAACAGACCGCCCGCGACCCGGCCGTGTGCATGAACGTCGCCGAAGCCCAGGGCTACATCGATTGGTTGTCGAAAAAAACCGGTCATGCCTATCGCTTGCAAAGCGAATCGATCCGCGAGTACGCCGCACGCGGCGGCAGCACCGGGCCCTTCCCTTTCCCGTTCGATGAAGGCAACAACTACCAGATCTCCAAACACGCCAACACCTATGGCGCCGCCGACGGTTACAACTTCACCTCCCCTGCCGGGACGTTCCCGGCCAATGCCTTCGGCGTTTACGACGCTCACGGCAACGTCTACGAATGGACCGCCGACTGCTATCACAAGGATTACTCCGGCGTACCCAACGACGGTCGCCCATGGACCCAGGAAAACTGCGAGCGTCAGGTCATGCGCGGCAACGATTGGGGCGAGGCGCCGGTGTTCTCGCGCTCCGGCAACCGCAACAGCAGCTGGCCGACCAGCAAAGGCGACTGGCTCGGGTTTCGCGTAGTGCGCGACCTCTGATCCTGCCCATCCCGACCGCAGCCCCGCCTGCGGTCGTTTAAAGAAAGTCCGTGACCATTCGTTTTCCTTAAGTACCGGCACTCCCTCCGCACCGAAGCAGGAATCCTCCATGACCAAGCCTACGCGTGGGGCGATCAACGAATTGTTCGCCTTGCTCAAGCCCTTCCGCCTGATCGTCTCTGTGTCCATCGTGCTCGGCATGATCGGCGGCCTGAGCGTCACCGTGCTGCTGGCGACCATCAACAATGCCCTGCACTCCGACGACGGCCTGACCCGCACCGTGGTAATGATCTTCGCTGGCCTCTGTGCGTTGGCCTTATTGACGACGATTTTGTCCGACATCGGCACCAACTACGTCGGCCAGCACATCATCGCCAAATTGCGCAAAGAGCTGGGGGAGAAAGTCCTGTCGGCGCCGATCGACCAGATCGAACGTTACCGCAGCCATCGCTTGATCCCGGTGCTGACCCACGACGTCGACACCATCAGCGACTTCGCCTTCGCCTTCGCCCCGCTGGCGATTTCCATGACCGTTACCCTCGGCTGCCTCGGCTATCTGGCGCTGCTGTCCTGGCCGATGTTCCTGATGATGCTGGTGGCGATTGCGATCGGTACGACCATTCAGGCGATTGCCCGGGCCAAGGGCATGCGCGGTTTCTACGCCGCACGCGACTCTGAGGATGAACTGCAAAAGCACTACAACGCGATTGCCGAGGGCGCCAAGGAACTGCGCATTCATCGCCCGCGTCGCCAGCGCATGTTTGTCGCCGGGATTCAAAAAACCGCCGAGAAGATCTGCGACACCCAGATCAAATCCATCAACACCTTCGTCATCGCCAAGTCCTTCGGTTCGATGCTGTTCTTCGTGGTCATCGGCATGGCCCTGGCCCTGCAATCCTTCTGGCCCAGCGGCGACAAAGCAGTGATGAGCGGCTTCGTCCTGGTGCTGCTGTACATGAAGGGGCCGCTGGAGCACCTGGTCAGCACCTTGCCGATCATCAGCCGTGCGCAGATTGCCTTCCGCCGCATCGCCGAACTGAGCGAGCAATTCTCCTCGCCCGAACCGCATCTGCTGCTGGAGGATCAGGGCAAGAAACCCGGTGCGGTCAACAGCCTGGAACTGCACAACGTGCGTTACGCCTTCCCACCCGTGGAAGGCAGCGAACCGTTCCGTCTGGGGCCGGTCAACCTGCGCATCGAACAGGGCGACATCGTGTTTATCGTCGGTGAAAACGGCTGCGGCAAAACCACGCTGATCAAACTGCTGCTGGGCTTGTACGCGCCAACCGAAGGCGAAATCCGCGTCAACGATCAGCCGATCACCGCGCTTAATCGCGATGACTACCGGCAGAATTTCACGACGATTTTTGCCGACTACTACCTGTTCGACGATCTGATTCAGGGCGACCGCAAAGTCCCGCAGGACGCGACCCGCTACCTCGAACGTCTGGAGATCGCGCACAAGGTCAGCGTGCGCGACGGCGCGTTCAGCACCACCGATTTGTCCACCGGCCAGCGCAAGCGCCTGGCCCTGGTCAATGCCTGGCTCGAAGAGCGGCCGGTGCTGGTGTTCGATGAATGGGCGGCCGATCAGGACCCGACGTTCCGGCGAATTTTCTACACCGAGTTGCTGCCTGACCTCAAACGTCTGGGCAAGACCATCATCGTCATTTCCCACGATGACCGTTACTTCGACGTCGCCGATCAACTGGTGCGCATGGAGGCCGGCAAGGTCAAGAGCGAACTGCAAACCGCTTGATCGACGAGGCCGCGGCCGGGACGGAAAAATAATTTTCCGGTTTGCCGCGGCTTCCTCGTCTTAATGAGATGAATAAGAACCATTAACAACTATACCTGCCAAGGTCTTAACCTCATGTCCGCATCCCGTTTCATGCTTCGCCCTCTGACTCGAGCCCTGCTGATGCACGGCGCGACACGCACTCGACTGGCCGGCACTGGCCTTGGTCTGGCACTGACATTCACGGCAGCGCCGTATGTTCAGGCCCAGGAATGGACCCTGAACATCCCGTCGCAGCCACTGGCCCAGGCACTGCAAACCCTTGGCCAGCAGACCAGCCTGCAAATCATCTACAGTCCGGAAAGCCTGCAAGGTTTGCGTTCGACCGCGCTCAACGGCCGCTACCAGGACGACGAGTCACTCAAGGCGATGCTTAACGGCACCGGCATCCGCTACCAGCGTGACGGCAACACCGTGACCGTGCTCGGCCCGGCCACCGGCAGCGCGATGGAACTGGCCCCGACCAACGTCAACGCCAGCCGCCTCGGTGCCACCACCGAGGGCAGCAACTCCTACACCACCGGCGGCGTGACCATTGGCAAGGGCGTGCACTCGCTGAAGGAAACCCCGCAGTCGGTCACGGTGATGACCCGCAAGATGCTCGATGACCAGAACCTCAACACCATCGAACAGGTGATGGAGAAGACCCCGGGCATTACCGTGTATGACTCGCCCATGGGCGGCAAGTATTTCTACTCCCGCGGCTTCCGTATGACTGGCCAGTACCAGTACGACGGCGTGCCGCTGGATATCGGCAGCAGCTACGTGCAGGCCGACAGCTTCAACAGCGACATGGCCATTTATGACCGCGTGGAAGTTCTGCGTGGCGCAGCCGGCATGATGAAAGGCGCAGGCGGCACCGCCGGTGGCGTCAACTTCGTACGCAAACGCGGCCAGGACACTGCGCACACGCAGCTCTCGCTGTCGGCAGGCACCTGGGACAACTATCGTGGCCAGGTCGATACCGGCGGCCCGCTGAACGATTCCGGCACCATCCGTGGTCGCGCCGTGGTCACCGAACAGACCCGTCAATATTTCTATGACGTGGCCAGCCGCAAAGACCAGATCTACTACGGCGCCCTGGACTTCGACCTCAGCCCCGACACCACCCTGGGTCTGGGTTTCGCCTGGGAAGACGTCGACGCTACGCCATGCTGGGGCGGCCTGCCGCGTTACGCCGACGGATCCGACCTGCACCTCAAGCGCTCCACCTGCCTGAACACCGCGTGGAACAACCAGCGCAGCAAACGCGCCACCTACTTCGCCGACCTGAAACACCAGTTCAACGACGACTGGTCGCTGAAAGTCGCCGGGGTGTATTCGCGCAACACCCAGGACATGGAATACGCCTTCCCGAGCGGTGCAGTGCCGGTCGGTGCCACGGCTTCGAATACGCTGATGCTGGGTAGCATTTACGACTACGACCAGCGCGACTACGGCTTCGATGCCTATGTCGACGGCAAATTCGACGCCTTCGGCCAGCAACATGAACTGACCATCGGCGCCAACGCCAGCCGTTCGCACAAGGATGACTTCTACGCCGTCGCCGCGCTGCCACAACGGCAGAACGTGCTCGACCCGAACCACCACATCCCGCAACCGGACGAAAGCTACTACCTGGCCAACGCTTCCCGTGGCGGCCCGGTGGACATGCACATCAAGCAATACGGCGCCTACTCGATCGCCCGCCTGAAACTGGCTGATCCGCTGACCCTGGTACTGGGCAGCCGTGTCAGCTGGTACAAGTCCGACACCGATTCGGTGCAGTACTTCCGTGGCGAAGGCACCCAGGTCGACACCAAGTCCACCGAAACCGGCCAGGTCACGCCGTTCGCCGGTGTGCTGTTCGACCTCAACGACAACCTGACCGCCTACGCCAGCTACACCGACATCTTCACCCCGCAAGGCGCTTACAAGACCATCGATGGCAGCACCCTCAAGCCATTGGTTGGCCAGAGCTACGAGCTGGGGATCAAGGGTGAGTGGTTCGACGGTCGTCTGAACAGCTCCTTCAACCTGTTCCGCACCATTCAGAAAGATGCCGCCCAGGATGACCCGCGTTGCGAAGACAGTTCTTGCTCGATCAACTCCGGCAAGGTTCGCGCGCAGGGCTTCGAAGCGGAAGTCAGCGGTGAGGTGATTGATCGCCTGCAATTGCTCGCCGGTTACACCTACACCCAGACCAAAGTGCTGGAAGATGCCGACGCCACGCAGGATGGCGTGGTCTACAACTCCTACGTGCCGCGCCATTTGCTGCGTGTCTGGGGTGACTACAGCCTGAGCGGGCCGCTGGATCGCGTGACGATCGGTGCGGGTGTCAACGCGCAGACGGGCAACTACCGGACTTCGCCTTTGGGCGGTGACAACATTGATGGCGCCGGTTATGCGGTCTGGAACGGTCGCATTGGCTACCGTATCGATGACACCTGGTCGGTGGCGCTTAACGGGAACAACCTGTTTGACAAGCGTTACTACTCGACCATTGGTACCGAAGGGTTCGGTAACTTCTATGGTGATCCGCGTAACTTCGTGATGTCGGTCAAGGCTGATTTCTGATTGGGTGTGATGTGAGAGAGCCCCGCTTTGGCGGGGCTTTTTTTCGCCTGTTGGTCTTGGCGGCCTTCGGGCCGACCATGCTCTTTGGGTTTTGGGGGCATATCCGTTGCTGCGGGTGTTGCCGCTGGCGATTTCGCTCTTACAGCGAGTTACCTTTTCCAAACGCCGAAAAGGTAACCCAAAAGGCTTTGCCCCGGCTTACGGCACTTCGCTGAGGCTCAGTGTTCCCTCGCTACGGTGTCCATCCGGGGGCATCGCCTACGGTTTGCTGCGCTGCACCTCCTCTCGATGTATGCGGCTACGCCGCACGGCGCTGCGCGCCTAACCCCCGGATGAACACCTCCGCTCGGCCTGCCGATGGGGCAAAAGATCAAAAGCCGAAGCCAGATCAAAAGCCAGATCAAAAGCCCCTCACCCTAGCCCTCTCCCGGAGGGAGAGGGGACTGATTGAGGTGTTTGGGAGAGCTACGCCGACGTGCGATACCGCGCTGAGCTCAGGCTCTGAAAAGCAAACAAATCAGCCCTCGCCATGAGGAAAAGGGGACTGATCGAGGTGATTGGGCGAGCTACGCCGACGTGCGATACCGCGCTGAACTCAGGCTCTAAAAAGCAAACAAATCAGCCCCTCACCCCCCAAGAAAGAGGGGCTGACTGAGATGTTTGGGAGAGCTTCGCCGACATGCGATACCGAGTCGAACTCAGATTTTGAAAAGCCCACAAATTGGCTCCCTCTCCCTCGGGAGAGGGCTGGGGTGAGGGGAAAATCCACCTCAAATCCAAAGCCGAACACCCGCTCTTCACCACTCAATAGGCCGAGTGTCAGCTCGCCTGCTTTTGATCTTGATCCATGGGCGACGTCGGAAGGCTGAGTGGAGGGATTGATCCGGGCGTGGGAGCGCAGCGACCGTTTGGCGCAGCCAAACACAGCGAGAGGAGGTGCAGCGAAGCAAACCGTAGGCGCTGCGCCCGGATCGATCCCGCAGCGAAGGAACCCCGAGCCCCAGCGAGCGGGCCGCACGTAGGAGCAAGCGTTTTTGGTTACTTTTTAGGCGTTTGTAAAAAGTGACCCGCCGTAAGGGCGGAACCCTAAGCCGCCATTACCGCAGCAACGGATATTCACCCAAAAACCACCCCCCCAAAAATCAAACCAACACCCCCGCCAACGCCCGGCTCAGGCGTTCATGCACCCGCAAAACATCAGGCATCACCGAAGCCATCCGCAGCAAATCATGCGTCAGCCCAGGACAATGCTCAACCTCAACACTCACCCCCTGCCCCCGCAACTTATCAGCGTAAGCCTGCCCCTCATCAAACAACGGATCAAAACCCGCCAACAACACAATCGCCGGCGCCACCCCCTGCAGATCCTCCGCCAACAACGGCGAAAAACGCCAGTCCAGATAATCTTGCGGACTGCGGGCGTAATGCTGATAAAACCAGTCAAGCGTATCGCTCTCCAACAAATACCCCTCGCTAAACAACAACCGCGAATCGTGCACACGCGAAGCATCGGTCACCGGATAGCACAAAAACTGCGCCTTCGGCGCGATGGCCACAGTATGCGGTTGCACCACGGCCTGAATCGCCAGCACCGTAGCCAACGTCGCGCCGGCACTATCGCCACCAAACGCCACGCGCGAGGTATCAAGCCCAAGACTTACGGCGTTTTCCGCTAACCACGACAAAGCGTCTTCGCCATCCTCCAATGCCGTTGGAAAACGATGCTCCGGGGCCAGTCGATAGCCCACCGACAACACCGCACACGGCGTGCGCTGACAAAACTCGCGGCACACACCGTCGTGAGAGTCGAGGCTGCCGACAACAAAACCACCACCATGGAAATACACCAGCACCGGCATCGGCATCGGCATCGGCGAGACCGCAGCATTGGGGCGATACAGACGCAATGCCAACGGCGCACCATCACGTGCCGACGTGTCGATTGCGCTGACCAACAGGTCTTCAGGCGCCGGCCAGCGCAGTTGCGCAGTGGTCTGTTCGAAAGTCGCGCGGGCTTCGTTCGGGGTCATTTGGTGCATGGCCGGCAGGCCGGCGTCCTGGCTGTCTTGGGCCAGATCGAGGAAGGCTTCCAGATCAGGGTGTAACGACATCGCTTAAATCCTTGTATCGGCAAAAAAGGGGCGCGCCGCGGCAGCGCCCCCGAAGATGACTGAACGTGTGGCGATCAGCCCGCGCGTGCCATGCAATGCTCGACCAACGCTTCCAGCTCACGCTGGTAATCGCTCATCAAGGCATCCATGGTGCCG
The DNA here is from genome assembly GCF_054790525.1 of Pseudomonas sp. Mb7. Lineage (NCBI taxonomy): Bacteria > Pseudomonadati > Pseudomonadota > Gammaproteobacteria > Pseudomonadales > Pseudomonadaceae > Pseudomonas > Pseudomonas sp. Mb7. Next base: position 1,387,407 of record NZ_CP186501.1, on the reverse strand, counting down.
GCGCGATAACGCTGGCTGCTGTAGATGCAACGCAAGGCCAACTGACCGTCATAGACCTGGCCGACAATTTCCAGCCAGTTGCCCAAATTGGCTTTGAGGCTGTAGTTGTCACCGGTTTCTTCCAGCGCCGGCACCAGCAGGGCCTGCTCGTCGAAGCTCTGGTCGAATTGCCCCAGGTAGTTGAACGTGACCCGCGCTTGCGGCAGCTCGGCCAGTTGCCTCGACACCTCAGCGCCTGCCAGATGCCGCAGCACGCCATAGCCGATGCCTTTCTGCGGCACCGCTGCCAACTGTGCCTGCACATTGACGATCGACTGGCCGATGTCGTCGCTGTCGGGGCGCAAACGCACCGGGAACATGCTGGTGAACCAGCCCAGGCTGCGGCTCAGGTCTATGGCCTCGAACAGATCTTCACGACCATGGCCTTCGAGCAGGATCAGTGCCGACGGTTGTTGACTCCAGCGGCACAGGGCACGGCTGAGCGCCGACAACAGCAGGTCGTTGATCTGCGTGCCATACACCGCCGGGGCCTGTTTGAGCAGTTGTTCAGTGTGCTCGCGAGACAATTTGAGCCGCGCCTGCGCCTGCTGACGCACGAGGTTTTTGCCGCGCAGGTTGTCGCACGGCAAGTCGACGCCCGGCTGATCCAGTTGCTCCAGCCAATACCCCAGTTCCTGCTCGGCAATCACCGGCGCCTGCGCCTGCAAGGCTTCGGCGAACGATCGGTAACTGCTGGTGCGAATCGGCAGTTTCGGTTGCAGCCCCTGCACGCACGCCTCATACGCCACTTTCAAATCATCGAGCAGAATTCGCCACGACACGGTGTCGACCACCAAGTGATGAATCACCACGAGCAGGCGCGCCTGGCCATCCGGCAAGGCGACGTGCATCACCCGCCAGACCGGCCCGTCATCGAGTTTCAAGCTGCGCTGGGCAAGGTTGGCCAAGGCTTCGACCTGCTCGCTGTTGTCCGCCTCGCGGCGCCAGAGCAACGTCTCGCCCTGTTCACTGAGGTCGCAGTAACGCTGCATCCAGCGCCCGCCTTCGTGGGAGAAACGCAGGCGCAACGAGTCGTGATGTTGCTCGATCCAGCCCAGTGCCTGCTCGAGCGCATCGAGGTCCAGCGGCTGGCGCGCGCTCAACAGCAATGACTGGTTGTAGTGATGCGCCTCGGCCATGCCTTCAGCAAAGAACCACTCCTGAATCGGCAAGAGATTGAACAAGCCCTCGGCGGCCACGTGCGTGACGTCCGTCTGCGGTTGTGCCGTGCCCTCCTTCGCCGCTTCCTGCTCGACGATGCCGGCGATGGTCTGATAACGCATCAGGTCGCGCAGCTTGAGATCCATCTGCAACGTCGGGTGGTTTCTGACGCGGGAGATCACCTGCAAACTCAAAATCGAATCGCCGCCCAGTTCGAAGAAGTTGTCGCTGATGCCCACTTGTTCGACCTGCAGCACCTGCGCCCAGATGTCCGCGAGCAGGCTTTCCTGCTCATTGCGCGGGGCGACGTATTCTTCGGTTTTGAATTCCGGTTCCGGCAGCGCCTTGCGATCCAGCTTGCCGTTAGGCGTTACCGGGAAAGCGTTCAGGCAGACGATCTGCGCCGGCACCATGTATTCCGGCAACGAGGCGCGCAGGCCCGCCTTGAGTTCATCGCCGATGTCTGCACCGGTCGCGATGACCACATAACCGATCAGTTGCTTGCCGGAGGCATTGTCCCGGGCGATCACCAGTGCATCAGTCACCGACGGCAACTGGCGCAGACTGGCCTCGACTTCACCCAGTTCGATGCGGAAGCCGCGCACCTTGACCTGATGGTCGATACGGCCGACGTAATCGACCACACCGTCGGCGCGTAAACGCACCAGATCGCCGCTGCGATACAGGCGCTCGCCCGCCGCGAACGGATTGGGTACGAAGCGCTCGCAGGTCAGGTCCGGACGGCCGTGATAACCCCGGGCGACGCCATAGCCACCGATGTACAACTCACCGGCAAAGCCTGGCGGCAGCGGGTTCAGGTCTTCGTCCAGCACGTACAGCGAGCGTGCCCCCACGGCGCGGCCGATCGGCGCGTACGCCGCTTCGCAATGCTGGCTGACCGGGACTTTCCAGAGCATCGGCGTGACCACGGTTTCGGTCGGGCCGTAGCCGTTGGTGAAGTACTGCGGACGCAGCGCAGCTTTGACCTGCTCGAAGGTCTGATCCGGCACCGCGTCACCGCCGAAGCAATAGATGCGCACGGGTGGCGGCGCAATACCGCTGGCCGCCGCGTACTCGGCCAGTTGCTTGAGATAGGCCGGCGGGAAGCAGGCAATGGTGATGCCGTAGTCGTGCAGCGCCTGATAGGTCTGCTCCGGCGTCCACAGGCAACCGTCGCGAATCAGCAGACGACCGCCGCTGTACAAGGTGCTCAACCAGCGCTCATGGGCCCCGTCGAAGGCGAACGACATAAAGTGCAGCTCGCAACTGCTGGCGTCCATTTCGTACAGCTCGGCGATGGCCTGACAGTGCATGCTCAGCGGGCCTTGGGTCACCGCGACGCCTTTCGGCCGGCCGGTGGAACCCGAGGTGTAGACCAAATAGGCCAGGCCCTGCTCCTGCACGCGACGTTCGGGGGCGTGGTCGGCGTAGCGGCTTTCATCGAGGTGATCGATTTCCAGGCGCAGCAGGCCTTGCGGCGCCGGCAACGTGCTGCGCAGACTGCTCTGGGTCAGCAACAGCGCCATGCCGGAATCTTCGATCATGTAGGCCAGACGCTCCGGCGGATAGTCGATGTCCAGCGGCACGTACGCCGCCCCGCTCTTGAGCACGGCGAGGAAGCTCACGACCATTTCCAGCGAACGCGGCAAGGCCACGCCGATCACCACTTCCGGCCCGGCACCTTGTTCGATCAGGCAGTGCGCCAGTCGGTTGGCGCGTTGCTCGAGTTCGGCGTAGGTCAGGTTCATTCCGGCGCATTGCAGGGCGATGGCCTGCGGCTGCTGTTGCGCGTGACGGCTGATCAGTTCCGGCAACAGCGCGGCTTGATGGGTGTGTGCCGGTTCAGCGCTCCAGGCTTGCGCCGCTTGCCATTGCTCGCCGCTCAGGCGCTGCAAATTACCGAGGCGTTCGTACGGCGCCGCCAGCATCGCGGCGAGGGTGTTTTCCATGGTCTGGCGAATACCGACAACCGCCTCGGCGCTGAAGTGGCTGCGCAGGTACAGGTATTCGATCGACAACTCGTCGCCGAGCATCACCGCGAGGTCCATCGGCACGTTGGTCACGCCATGGCCGATGGATTTGCCGAAGGTCAGATCGGTGTCGTTGTCTTCCTGCAAGCGATCGTCGATCGGGAAGTTTTCGAACACCACGATGCTGTCGAACAACGCCTGCCCACCGAGGCTGGACCAGCGCTGTACATCCGCCAGCGGCGCCTGGGAATAATCACGGATGTCGAGGTTGTAGGCCTGCACTTCGCCCAGCCAGTCAGCCAGACGCTGATCGGCTTGCGGGGTCTGAATGATCGGCAAGGTGTTGATAAACAGACCGAGCATGTTGCCGACATTCGCCAGACTTTCCGGACGCCCCGACACCGTGGCGCCAAAGGTCACCGTCTGCTGCCCGGTGTAGCGTTGCAACAGCAGCAACCATGCACCCTGAATCAGCGTGTTGGGGGTGATGCGCAGGTCGCGACAGAACTGCAACAGCCGCGCGGTCTGCGCTTTATCCCAGTTCGAATAGATTGCATCGTGACCGGCGACATCGGCGCTGTGGCGCGGGTGCATCGCCTGGCTCAGTGCCGTCGGCTCGTTGACCGCCGCCAGCCGCGCCTTCCAGAACAGCTCCTGAGCGTCCTGATCCTGCGCCTGCAACCAGGCGATAAAGTCGCGGTAACGACCGTTCTCGCCGATGATTTCGCCCTTGGCGTAATACTGCAGCACCTCACCGAACAGCCGCGAACTGCTCCAGCCGTCCATGAGAATGTGGTGGCTGGTCCAGATCATCTGGTACTGATCTTCGCTCAGGCGCAGCAGGGTCACCCGCAACAAACGCGCTTCGGCCAGATTGAAACCGAGCGCACGGTCATCGCTGGCGAACTCGGCAATCAGTTCTTCACTGGTTTCGCGCTCACGCCAATCGAGCACCTGCATTTGCAACGGCGCATGGCGATGCACCACCTGCAACGGTTTGGCCAGGCCGTCCTGCCAATGGAAACTGGTGCGCAGAATCGCCTGACGGGCGATGACAAATTCCCACGCCTGACGGAAGCGCTCCACGTCCAGGCCCTTGATCGGCAGGCTGACCTGTTGCACGTAAAGGCTGCTGCCGTTATCCGACAGAGTGTGAAAGAGCATGCCTTCCTGCATCGGCGACAGCGGGTAGACATCCTCGATCTGGTCGGCCGGCACCGGCAACGCATCGAGCTGCGCCTGATCGAGTTGCGCCAGCGGATAATCCGCCGGCGCCTCGTCGGTCGACGACTCGAGCGCAACCACAGCGGCGAGCTTCTGCACGGTCTGCTGCTGGAACAGGTCTTTGGGGGTAAAGCGAATCCCCTGCTGGCGCGCACGGCTGACCAGTTGAATCGAGATGATCGAATCGCCGCCCAGCGCAAAGTAGTTGTCGGTCACGCCGACCCGTTCTATCTTCAGAATGTCCTGCCAGACCTCGGCCAGTTGCTGCTCCAGCGGCGTCGATGGCGCCACGTATTCGCGCTGCGACTGGCTGACGTCCGCTGCAGGCAAGGCTTTGCGGTCGAGTTTTCCGTTGGGGGTCAGCGGCAACTGTTCGAGGAACAGCCACTGCGCCGGCACCATGTATTCCGGCAGATGCGCCTTCAGCGCGGCCTGCAGCGTTTCACTCAAATCGTCCAATTGTTCGAGGCTGAGGCTGCTGTCACTCGGCACCACATACGCCATCAGTTGCTGACCGCTGTGGCCATCCACCGCCAGCACCACGCCCTCGCGCACACTGTCCTGAGCGAGCAGACGCGCTTCGATTTCACCCAGTTCGATGCGGAGACCGCGCACCTTGACCTGATGATCGATGCGGCCGACGTATTCGATCCGGCCGTCATCGCTGAAGCGAGTCAGGTCGCCGGTGCGGTACATGCGTTCGCCGCTGCTCGAGAATGGATTGGGCACGAAACGTTCGGCGGTCAGGCCGGGGCGGAACAAATAGCCACGGGTGATGCCGTCGCCGGCCAGGTACAGTTCGGCCGCCACGCCCAGCGGCGCTTGCTGCAATTGACCATCGAGCAGGTACGCCGTGGTGTTGACCAGCGGCCGGCCGATGTTCGCCAGACCACCCAGTTCGCGGCGGGTGTAGGTCGAATAGGTGGTGTCTTCCGACGGCCCGTACAGGTCGTAGACGTGCTCCACCGCCGTCTCGCGGTAGAGCGTGTCGACCAGGCTCTGCTTCAGTGGCTCGCCGGCGAGGTTGATAATGCGCACGCCCGGCGGAATTTGCCCGGTGCGTTGCAGCGCGGCAATCGCCGACGGCACGGTGTTGATCAGGCGCACCTGATCGCGCTCCGGCAAGTCCGGCAGTTCCAGGGCATTGCGCGCCATGACGATCGAGCCGCCGCGTGCGAGGGTGACGAAGATCTCCCACACCGACAGGTCGAAGCACACCGACGTCGACGCCAGTACACCTTGCAGATCGTCTTCGCTGTAGACCTCGGCGGACCAGTGAATCAGCGCCTGCACGTTGCGATGGGCAATGGCCACGCCTTTCGGCTTGCCGGTAGAGCCGGAGGTGTAGATCACGTAGGCCAGATTGGCCGAATCCCCGCGCGCAGCAAGATTGTCCGCAGGCTGCTCGGCAAATGCTGCACTACCCGCCTCGACCAGCACCACCTGCGCATCGGTCTGCGGCAGTTGCGCCAGCAGCGACTGCTGCGTGAGCAAGACTTTCGCCTGACTGTCGTCGAGCATGTAGGCCACGCGATCCGCCGGGTAATCCGGGTCCAGCGGCACATAGGTGCCACCGGCCTTGAGCACCGCCATCAGGGCAATGACCAGCTCCGCCGAACGCGGCATCGCCACGCCTACACGGATTTCCGCACCGACACCCAGTGCGACAAGATGATGAGCCAACTGGTTGGCGCGTTGATTGAGCTCGGCATAGCTCAGGGCGACGCCGGCATGACTCAGCGCCAGTGCCTGCGGATGTGCCGCGACGCGACGTTCAAAACTTTGCGGGATCAACCGCTCAGCCGGATACGCGGCCTGATGGTCGTTCCATTGCGCCAGGGTCTGGCGTTCGGCGAGTGGCAACAGGCCGATCTCACCGAGCAGACGCTGCGGCGCCTCGATGAATTGACGCAGCACTTCTTCCAGATGCCCCGCCAGACCTAGCACGCTGCGTTCGGCAAAGTGTTCGGTGAGGTAGTTGAAGTCCAGGTTCAAGACATCGCTGGCCCCGGCGATCAGGGTCAGGCCGTAGTTGGTTTGCTCGCGATGCTCCAGGCCAGCGAAACGCAGACCGCCCGGATTGGCTTCCAGCGCTTCGGACACCGGATAGTTTTCAAACACCAGCAAGGTGTCGAACAACGCTTCGCCGCTCAGCTGGGCCAGACGCTGGATGTCCTGCAACGGCGTCTGCTCGTAGTCGCGCAGCAACAGGTTTTTGTCCTGCACGCTGCGCACCCAGTCGCCGGCGCTGAGCGTGGCTTGCGGGCTGGCGATCACCGGCAAGGTGTTGATGAACAGGCCCAATTGCTGCTCGATGCCCGGCAGATCCACCGGACGTCCGGACACAGTCGCACCAAAGGCTACCGTGGCCTGGCCGGTGTAGCGCTGCAACACCAGCAACCACGCGGCTTGCACCAGACTGTTGAGGGTCACTTGCTGCTGACGGGAGAAACCGTTCAGGCGCTGAGTGAAGGCTTGGTCGAAATGCAGGCGATGCATCTGTTTGCCAGGCCCCGGCACGGTACGCCCGTGACAGGCCGAAGCCAGTCGGGTCGGTTCGTCCAGTGCGGCCAGTTGTCCGCGCCAGAATGCCTCTGCGCCCGCCTTGTCCTGACCTTGCAGCCAGACGAGGAAGTCGCGATAACGGCCCTGCGCGCTTGGTACCGGCTGACCGGCGTAATCCTGCAACACCTCGCCGAACATCCGCGAGTTGCTCCAACCATCCATGAGGATGTGGTGGCAGGTGAAAATCAAACGATGGCGGTCATCGCCGGTGCGCAGCAGGCACAGACGCAGCAGCGGCGGGTTCTGCAGATCGAAACCGCGTGCGCGATCAGCCTGCGCCCGCGCTTCGAGCACGGCCGGCAAGTCCGCCACACCGCGCACATCGACTTCGGGCATTTCCAGGGTCAACTGGCGATTGATCACTTGCAGCGGCGCATCGAGGCCATCGCGGCCCCAGATAAAACCGGCGCGCAGCACTTCATGGCGATCCACCACGCGCTGCCAGGCCTGCTGGAAACGCGCCACGTCGAGGCCGTCGATATCCAGCAGCATCTGATAGACATAGGCGCTGGCATCGGCGTCGTACAGGCTGTGAAACAGGATGCCTTGCTGCATCGGCGCCAGCGGATAGATGTCCTCGATGCGCTGGGCAGCGATCGGCAAGCTATCCAGATGCGCCTGGGACAACCCGGCCAACGGCACGTCCGATGGCGTCAAACCGCCGCTCGGATGGTTCAGGCAATGGTCGATCAACTCGCTCAGCGCTACTTCATAAGCGCGGGCCAACGCGTTGATGGTCGCCTCTTCAAAGACATCGCCGCTGTAAGTCCAGGTCAGGCTCAACTGGCCCTGATAAACCCGGCCATCGATGGTCAGCCAGTTGGCCATCGGCGCGTTTTCGTCCTGACCGGCGCCCTTGTCTTCAGTGGCCGGCACCCACAGGGCGTGTTCATCGAAGTTGTTGTCGAACTGGCCGAGGTAGTTGAACGTCACCTTCGGTTGCGCCAGTTCGTTCAAGACCCCTTGCGACTCGGCGCTGCCCAGATGACGCAGCAAGCCATAACCGATGCCTTTGTTCGGGATCGCGCGCAGTTGCTCCTTGATGCCTTTGATCGAGGTTTCCAGACTGGCGTCCGGGGTCAGGCGCACCGGGAACATGCTGGTGAACCAACCCACCGTGCGGCTGAGGTCGACGTCATCGAACAGGTCTTCGCGACCATGGCCTTCAAGCTGCACCAGGGCGCTATCGGTGTTCGTCCATTGGCACAGCACGCGGGCCAGCGCGGTCAGCAGCAGGTCGTTGACCTGGGTGCGATAAACCGCAGGTGCCTGTTGCAGCAACTGGCGAGTGCGTTCGGCGTCGAGACGCGTATCGACGCTGCGCTCGAAACGGTTGCTCAACTGGCCATGCGGGTTGTCCAGCGGCAGTTCGACCGACTCATCGCGCAGTTGCCCGCGCCAGTAATCCAGTTCGCTTTCCAGTTCAGCGCTACGGGCATGCTTCTGCAGACGCTCGCCCCAATCCTTGAACGCGCTGGTCTTGGCCGGCAGACGCACAGCCTGACCGCTGCTCAGTTGTTGATAAGCGCTTTGCAGATCTTCCAGCAGAATCCGCCACGACACGCCATCGACCACCAGGTGATGGATCACCAGCAGCAGACGCTGAGTGGCGTCCGGCAAGTCAACCAACACTGCACGAATCAGCGGACCATCGAGCAAATCGAGGCTGCGTTGCAAGTCCAGGCACAGCGCTGGCAATGCTGCGCTGTCGTCCAGGGTGACCGTGCGCAACAAGGTTTGCGCCTGATCCGCCGGCGCGTGGCTCTGCTGCCAGCCATCGTTGGTTTGCCGGTAACGCAGGCGCAAGGCGTCGTGGTGGCGCTGCAACTGCACCAGCGCCTGCTCCAGCGGCGCCGCGTGCAGTGCGCTGGCCGGGGTCAGCAGGATCGACTGGTTCCAGTGATGCCGCGCCGGAATGTCGCTGTTGAAAAAGTAATGCTGGATCGGTGTCAGCACTGCGTCGCCGAGCACTTCGCCCTGCTGCATTTGCACCGCGTCGCTCTGTTGCGCGACGGTCGCCAGACGTTGCACGGTCTGATGCTGGAAGATGTCTTTGGGGGTGAAGCGAATGCCCGCCTGACGCGCGCGGCTGACCACCTGAATCGAAATGATCGAGTCGCCGCCCAGCTCGAAGAAGTTGTCGTTGAGGCCGACACGCTCGACCTTCAACACGTCCTGCCAGATCTCGGCCAGACGCTGTTCCAGTTCGTTGCGCGGTGCGGCATAGACTTCCTGCGCCTGCGCAACTTCCGGGTGCGGCAGTTGCTTGCGATCGAGTTTGCCGTTGGCCGTCAGCGGCAGGCGTTCAAGGAACGCCCAACTGACCGGAACCATGTAATCCGGCAGGGTTTCGCGCAGATGCGCCTTGATCGAATCGCGCAGTGTGCCCTGCCCTTCGGTATCCAGCGCCTCGTTGGCGACAATCCAGGTTGCCAGTTGCTGGCCGCTGATACCGTCGACCGCCAGCACCACCGCTTCGCGCACGTCGGCGTGCTTGAGCAGTTGCGCTTCGATTTCGCCAAGCTCGATACGGAAACCGCGAATCTTCACCTGATGGTCGATCCGCCCGATGTACTCGATCACCCCGTCGCCGCGCAGCCGCGCTAGGTCGCCGGTGCGATACAGACGCTCGCCGGCCTGCGGATTGAAGGGGTCTGGCACAAAACGTGTGGCGGTCATGCCGGCCTGATTCAGATAACCCCGGGCCAGACCGGCACCGGCGATGTACAGCTCACCGATGCAACCTTGTGGCACCAGGTTCAGCGAGCCATCGAGCAAGTACCACGACAGGTCGACAATCGGCTCGCCAATCGGGCTGCTGTGGCTTTGTTCAAGATCGGCCATCGACAACGGCCGGTAGGTCACGTGCACGGTGGTTTCAGTGATGCCATACATGTTGATCAGCGTGGGCGCACGGTCGCCGAAACGTTCGAACCACGGGCGCAGGCTCTGCACTTCCAGCGCCTCGCCGCCGAACACCACGTAGCGCAGAGCGTTGTTGCGCGATGACTCGCTGGCGACCTGCATCAAGGGCTTGAACGCCGACGGCGTCTGGTTCAACACGGTGACGTTTTCATCGCACAGCAGCGTGTAGAAATCCTCCGGTGAACGGCTGACGTCGTGGGGCACCACCACCAGTTTGCCGCCATACAACAGCGCGCCGAAAATCTCCCAAACCGAGAAGTCAAAGGCGTAGGAATGGAACAGCGTCCAGCTGTCCTGCGGGCCGAAATCGAACCAGTGTTCGGTGGCGCTGAACAGCCGCATGACGTTGCCGTGCGGCAGCAATGCGCCTTTCGGTTTACCGGTGGAACCGGAGGTGTAAATGACGTACGCCAGGCTGTCCGACGTGGTCAGGCACAGCGGGTTGGTTTCGTTGTCGGGCTCTGGGGTCTGATTCAGATCGAGGCACGCCAGCCCTGACGGTACCGGCAGTTGCGCAAGCAGATGGCCTTGGGTCAGCAGCAGCTCGATGCCGCTGTCCGCGATCATGTAGCTCAAGCGATCATCCGGGTAGCCCGGATCCAGCGGCACATAAGCGCCACCGGCCTTAAGCACAGCGAGGATGGCGACAATCATGTCCAGCGAACGCTCGACCGCGACACCAACACGCACGTCCGGGCCAACGCCACGCGCGATCAGCGCATGCGCCCACTGGTTGGCGCGGCGATTGAGTTCGGCGTACGTCAGGCGTTGCCCGTCGTACGTCACGGCGATCGCATCGGGATAACGCTCGGCCTGCGCTTCAATGGCTTGGTGAATGCACTGCTCAAGCGGTTGCTCGACCCGCTCAGGATTCCACTGCGCGAGCAATTGTTGCTGCTGGCCGGCATCGAGCATCAGCAACTGGCCAATGCGCTGGGTCGGCGCAGCGACGATGGCCTGCAACAGCGCGTTCCAGTGTTGTGCCAGACGCTCAATGGTCGCGGCGTCGAACAGATCGGTGGCGTATTTCAGTACGGCTTCGATGCCATGGGCTTGTTCGGTGGTGTTGAGGGTCAGGTCGAACTGCGCGGTCTGGCTCTGCCATTCCAGTGGCTCGATGCTCAGGCCATTCAAACGGGTTTCGACACTCACGCGGCGCTCGGCCTGATGGTTGAACATCACCTGGAACAGCGGGCTGTGACTAAGGCTGCGGCCCGGTTCCAGTGCTTCGACCAGTTGCTCGAACGGCAAGTCCTGATGGGCCTGCGCTTCTTGCGCGGTCTGTTTGACCTGACGCAGCAGATCGACAAAGGACATCTGCCCATCGATGTCGGCCTTGAGCACCTGAGTGTTGACGAAGAAGCCGATCAGCCGCTCGATCTCTACCCGGCCACGGTTGGCATTTGGCACGCCGACGCGGATGTCGGCCTGACCGCTGTAGCGATGCAACAAGGCTTGGAACGAGGCCAGCAAGACCACGAACAGGGTGACGTTTTCTTGCCGGGCGAAGGCTTTGAGCGCGTTGCTCAGCGCCGGGTCGAGAATCAGGTTATGGCTGGCGCCAGCGAAGCTTTGCTCGATGGTGCGCGGGCGATCCATCGGCAGTTCCAGCACCGGTTGTTCGCCACCGAGTTTCTCTTGCCAGTAGGCCAGTTGCCGCTCCTGTTCACCGGCCTCCATCCACTGCCGCTGCCACAAGGCGTAGTCGGCGTATTGAATCGGCAGCGCCGGCAGACCGGCGTCGTGATCGAGGTTGAAACCGGCGTAGAGCTGCACCAGTTCCTCGATCATCACTTGCAGCGACCAGCCATCGGAGACGATGTGGTGCAGGGTCAGCACCAGCACATGGTCATTGGGGCCGACTTGCAGCAGCGCTGCGCGCAAAAGCGGGCCGTGCTGCAGGTCGAAAGTTTTCTGGCTCTGGGTCTGCACGAACGTCTGGATCGAGGCATCCGCGTCGTTGGCCAGCTCAGCGCTCAGTTGATGGATCTCCAGTGCAAAGGGCCCTGCGGGCAGGACCACTTGCAAGGGTTGCGCGGTTTCCTGGGAGAACACCGTGCGCAAGGTTTCGTGTCGTTCGATCAGCGCCTGAACGCTGCGCTCCAGCGCGCTGACATCCAGCGGACCCTGCAAACGCAGGGCCGTCGGAATGTTGTAGGCCGCACTGTGCGGCGCCCACTGCCAGAGAAACCACTGGCGCTGCTGAGCGTAGGAGAGCAGCAACGGCTCTTCAGCCGTGCGCTTGAAAACCGGGGCAATGTCAAAGAGGTTGACGCCTTTCTGCTTGAGCAGAACCGCCAGAGCCTTTCTTTGCTTAGCCGAAAGTTGTCCTACCGACTCGATTAACTCTTGCACGCGTTTTTCCCTCTCAAGAAATCAGTTTTTCCAGATCATCGAGGGATAGACGTTTGAGGGCCTCCAGGGATTTAGCCAATTCATCCTGAACGGGCGACATTTCGACGCGCAGAGCCTCGATTCGCGCGCAGAACGCCTTGAGGGTATCGGTTTCGAACAACTCTTTAAGCGGCACCTTGTCGCCCAGACGCTCCTTGATCCGGGTCACCACCAGCGTGGCCAGCAACGAATGCCCGCCGAGCTGGAAGAAGTTGTCCGCGAGGCCCACCTGCTCGACCTCCAGCACCTCCTGCCAGATCGTCGCCACCTCCCACTGCAAATCGCTTTGCGGCGCCTGATAGTGCTGCTGCGTCGGGCCGTCGCCCAAGGCCATCAGCGCCTTGCGATCGAGCTTGCCGTTGGGAGTCAGCGGAATGGCGTCGATCAGGTGCAAGTGGCCTGGCACCATGTGCGCCGGCAAGCGACTGGCCAGTGCATTGCGCAAGTGTTCCGCCAACACCGGTTGATCGACCACAGCCTGCGCCACCACCACATAGGCGTGCAGGTGTTTGCCGGCGGCTCCGTCCTGAGCGAGCACCACCGCTTCACGGATGTCGTCCTGCTCCAGCAGTCGCGCTTCGATTTCGCTGAGTTCGATACGGAAGCCGCGAATCTTCACCTGATGGTCGGCCCGGCCGATGTACTCGATGTTGTCGTCGCCGCCCTGACGCACCAGATCGCCGGTGCGGTAAAGGCGCTCGCCGTTGCTGGCGTAAGGGTTCGGCACAAAGCGTTCGGCGGTCAGCGCTGCGCGCAGCAGATAACCCCGGGTGACACCGGCACCGCCCAGGTACAACTCGGCGGGCACGCCACTCGGCAGTACTTGCAACTGGCTGTCGAGCAGATAGGCCACGGTGTTCGGCAACGGCCGGCCGATGTTCGCCTGCCCCTGCGGGGTGCGCAGGGTGAAGGTCGAATAGGTGGTGTCTTCCGACGGCCCGTAGAGGTCGTAGACCTGTTGCACCGACGTGCTCGCGTACAACGTGTCGACCAGGCTCTGTTTGAGCGGTTCACCGGCCAGATTGATGGTCGCCACCGAATGCGGAATCTGCCCGGCCCGTTGCAGCGCGGCAATCGCCGACGGCACCGTGTTGATCAGGGTGACCTGTTCGCGGGCCGGCAAATCGGCCAGCGCCAGCGCATTGTCCGCCAACACCAGGCAACCCCCGCAAGCCAGAGTGACGAAAATCTCCCAGACCGACAGGTCGAAGCAGATCGACGTCGACGCCAGCACGCCACGCAACTGTTCTTCGCGATAGACCCCGGCCGACCACTGAATCAGCGCCGACAGGTTGCCGTGGGTGATGGCTACGCCTTTCGGTTTGCCGGTGGAACCGGAGGTGTAGATGACGTACGCCAAATTCTGCGCAGTGACATTCGCCAGCGGTGCCGTTGTCGGGAACGCGCTCAACGCGCCCTCTTCCACCAACAACACCTGCGCACTCAAGTTTTCAGGCAGCAGCGCCAGTGCGGCCGGTTCGGTGATCAGCACGGCGGCGCGGCTGTCATCGAGCATGTGCAGCAAGCGTTCCTGCGGGTAGTCCGGATCCAGCGGCACATACGCGCCACCGGCCTTGAGAATGGCCAACAACGCCACGAGCATATCTGGCGTGCGTCGCATGCACACGCCGACGCGCACCTCCGGTCCGACACCCAGTGCCTGCAGCTTGTGCGCCAGACGGTTGGCCCGAGTATCGAGGCTTTGGTAATCGATCTGTTGTTCGGCGAACAGCACCGCATGCGCTTGCGGTTGGCGCTGCACTTGCGCGGCGAGGTGTTCCAGCACCGTGCGCGCGTCCGTTGCCGTGAGGTCAGCCTTGCCCCAAGCGATGGCTTGTTGACGCTGCGGTTCTGCAAGCAATTGCAAATCGCCCAGCGGCAGAGAAGCATCGGCGAGGAACTGCGTCAGCAGGCTCTCCAGTTGCGCGCTCAAACCGCTGATTGCGGCCGCATCGAAACTGGCCCGGTCGTAACTGATCCCCAGGCTCAGCTCACGCCCGGTGACCGCCACCAGCGTCAACGGGTAGTTGGTCTGTTCCTGACGACGAATCGCCGAGAACTTCAGACCGGTGGCCGGGCCTTGTTGCAGCGCTTCGGCCATCGGGTAGTTTTCGAACACCAGAATGCTGTCGAACAACGCGCCGTTACCGGCACCGGCCCAACGCTGAATGTCGTAGAGCGGCGTGTGCTCGTGTTCACGCAGTGCCAGATTGACGTCCTGCACCTGTTGCAGCCACTGGCTGACGACGATCTCGGCGGACGGCGCCGCGACCACCGGCAAGGTGTTGATGAACAGACCGATCTGCTGCTCGACGCCCGGCAAATCCGTCGGACGCCCGGCAACCGTGGCGCCGAAGGCCACATGGTCCTGCCCGGTATAACGCTGCAACAGCACCAGCCACGCCGCTTGCACCAAGGTGTTGAGGGTGACTTTCTGCTCGCGGGCGAAGCGGTTCAAGTTCGCCGTCAAGGTTTCGCTGAATACATGCGCGTGATCGGCGTAACCGCTGGCCGCGTGCTGCCCGCCCGACACGGCACTGGCCAGACGCGTCGGCTCATCAAGATCAGCGAGGGCTGTCGTCCAGAAATCGCGGCTGGCCTGCTGATCGCGCTGATCCAGCCATTCGATGTAATCGCGATAGCGCCCCTGCCCGACCGCCGGGGTCAGGCCGGCATAACGCTGCAGCACTTCGCCGAACAACTGCGAGGTGCTCCAGCCGTCCATGAGGATGTGATGGCAGGTGTAAATCAGGTGATGCGTGGCCTCGTCCGTGCGCACCAGCGTCACCCGCAACAGCGGCGCGCCAGTCAGGTCGAAACCGTTGGCCAAATCCTCGCTGGCCAGTTGCTCCAGCGCCGTGCCGAGGTCAGCACGACCGCGCCAGTCCTGCACGCGCCATGGCATCTGCGCACTTTGACGCACCACTTGTACTGCGGCGCCAGCGTCTTGTGGCCAGACAAATGCGGTGCGCAGGATCTCGTGGGCATCAACGGTTTGCTGCCAGGCTAGACGGAAGCGCTCGGCGTCGAGTTGTTGCACATCCACACGCAATTGATTGGTGTACGCCGGGCTGTCCGGATCGTTGACGCTGTGGAACAGAATGCCCTGCTGCATCGGCGACAGCGGATAGAGGTCGACGATGTCGCGGGCCGGGATCGGCAGCGCCGACAGTTGTGCCTGGGTCAGCGTTGCCAGACTAAAGTCCGACGGCGTCACAGCCGCCTCGCCACTGTCGCAGCAATGTTCGATCAAACGCTCCAGCTCGCGCCGGTAGGCTTCGGCCAGCGCCGCGACGGTTTCTGCGCGATACATGCCGCTGCCGAAGGTCCAGGTCAATTCCAGCTCACCGCCGTAGACCTGACCGTCAACGCTCAGCCAGTTACCCAGCGGCGCTGCCGCGTCCTGATTAGCGCCGGTGCTTTCGCCGCTTGGCACGAACAGCGCACCCGCGTCGGCGTTGAA
This sequence comes from Pseudomonas sp. Mb7, assembly GCF_054790525.1. NCBI lineage: Bacteria > Pseudomonadati > Pseudomonadota > Gammaproteobacteria > Pseudomonadales > Pseudomonadaceae > Pseudomonas > Pseudomonas sp. Mb7. Next base: position 1,371,666 of record NZ_CP186501.1, on the reverse strand, counting down.
CGCGCCGTCGAACTGGCCGAGGTAGTTGAAGGTCACGCGCGGCTGCGGCAATGCCTGCAACTCGGCGGATTGGCTCAAGTAACGCAGCACGCCAAACCCGATGCCTTTGCCCGGCACCGCCCGCAACTGTTCCTTGATCGCGCACAGCGACGCACCCGGTGTCGATTCAGGGGTCAGGCGCACCGGAAACAAGCTGCTGAACCAGCCCACGGTGCGGCTCAGGTCGATGTCGTCGAACAAGTCTTCACGACCATGACCTTCGAGCTGAATCAGTACCGAAGGCTGTTCGCTCCAGTCACACAACACCCGCGCCAGGGCCGTCAGCAACAGATCATTGATCTGCGTGCGATACGCCGCTGGCGCCACTTTTAGCAGTTTGTGCGTCAGCGTCTGACTCAAGCGCGTGCTGGCCCGGGCCGCTTGTGCGCGGGTCTGGGTGTCCTGCGGGAAATCCCGTGGCAGTTGCGCGTCGCCCGCCGCCAGGGTTTGCCGCCAGTAGGCGCTCTCAGCGGCCAGCGCCTCACTCTGCGCGTAACGCTGCAGATGTTCGGCCCAGCTGTGCAGCGAGCTGCTTTTGCCCGGCAAGACCAGCGGCGTGCCCGCCGCCAGCGCAGTGTAAGCGTGCTGCAGATCTTCCAGCAGAATGCGCCACGACACGCCGTCGACCACCAGGTGATGGATAACCAGCAACAGGCGTTGCTCAGCATTCGGCAGATTCACCAACACCGCCCGCACCAAGTGCCCTTGTTGCAGATTCAGGCTGCGCTGGGCCACATCGGCCAATGCCGGCAAAGCGTCCAGGCTGTCCAGCTCACGCACCCACAACAGCTGCGGATCACGCTGGGTCTGCGGCATTGCCTGCCACACGTCGGCGGACGCCTGGAAGCTCAGCGCCAATGCGTCGTGCTGTTCGATCAGCGCGGCCAGCGCCGTGCGCAGATGCGCGGCGTCGAGCGGCGTGGTCGGCTGCAACATCACCGACTGGTTCCAGTGCTGACGCTGGGCAATCGGGGTTGCGAAGAACCGCGCCTGAATCGGCAACAATGGCAACGGCCCGCGAGCAGCAGGTGCCGCAGCCGTGACGGGCTTGGCTTCGATCAGTTTAGCCACGGCGGCCAGTTGGCCGATGGTCTGTTTTTCGAACAATTGCTTGGGGCTCAGCTTGATGCCCTGGCGTTTGGCCCGGGCAATGATCTGCAAGCTGAGGATCGAATCACCACCCAGTTCGAAGAAGTTGTCGCTGCTGCCCACGCGTTCAAGCTTGAGCACATCGGCCCAGATCGCCGCGAGTTTCTCTTCAACTTCACCTTGCGGCGCGACGAAGTGCTGAGTGACCACGCCCGGCACCGGCAAAGCACGCTTGTCGAGCTTGCCGTTGGCCGTCAGCGGCAATGTTTCCAGCAGCACAATCTGCGCCGGCACCATGTAATCCGGCAGGCACGCCTGCAATTGCTCGCGCAGCGCCTGCGCCTGCAAGGTCAGCCCCGCCGCCGGCACACACCACGCGACCAGTTGCAGACGCGTCGGGTCGTCATCCAGTGACAGCGCCAGCACCGCCGCTTCACTGACACCGTCCAGGCCCAGCAACACCCGCGCGACTTCCGCCGGCTCCACGCGATAACCGCGCACCTTGACCTGATCGTCGGCGCGGCCGATGAATTCCACCGTTTGCTGACGATTGCGGCGTACTCGGTCGCCGCTGCGATACACCCGCGCACCCGGCGCGCCAAACGGATCGGGCAGGAAGCGCTCGGCCGTCAGCCCCGGCTGATTCAGGTAGCCCAGCGCCACGCTGTCACCACCGATATACAACTCGCCAGCCACCTGATCGGCGACGTTGTTCAGCACATCGTCGAGCACGTAAACGTGAGCGCCGGCCAGTGTGCTACCGACCGGTACGCTGCGCGTCAGGCTCAGATCACCGACTTCATGGGCCAGCACGCCCACCGTGGTTTCGCTCGGCCCGTAGTGGTTGATGAGGCGGCAGCCCGGTTTGAGCTGGCGCACGCGCTCGACCAGCGCCGGCGAGCACGCTTCACCGCCGACAATCAACGCGTGTTCCGGCAGCACGTCGGCAGCCCGCGCGGCCTGCAACAACGCGGCCAGATGGCCCGGGACGATTTTCAGCATGCCCACTTGATGCGTGGCCATGTACTCGGCAAAGCGGTCCGGATCGAAGCCCAATTCTTCCGGCAAGACATGCAACAGGCGCCCGGAACACAGCGCACCGAAGAGCACGGTAAAGCCCAGATCCGCAGCAATGGTCGAGACCAGCGCCATGCTGCTGTCCGCCGTCGGCGCCATCCGTTCCAGCACACCGCGCACATAACTGCCCAGCGCACCGTGGCTGACCAGTACGCCTTTCGGTTGCCCGGTGGAACCGGAGGTGTGAATCACGTACGCCGGTGATTGCGCGCACAGCGTCACGGCTGGGCAAGTGTCCGGCATTGACTGCCACTGCTGCGCTGCAAAGGCGATGCCCTGACAGCCATCGACCGCCAGCGCGGAGACACGCGCATCGCCTTCGGCGCACAACAGCAGCCGTGCTTTCGCAGCGCCAAGCATCTGCTGCAGGCGTGCGTCCGGCGCCTTGACGTCCAGCGGCATGTACACCGCGCCCGCCTTGAAGATCGCCAGCACAGAAGTCAGCCAGTCCAGCGAACGCTCCATCAGCACTGCCACCGGCTGGCCGTCGCGCACGCCTTGGGCGCGCAAATGATGGGCCAGTCGATTGGCCGCCTGATCCAGCCCCTGAAAACTCAAGGCCTGATTCAAGTCGCGCGCGGCCAATGCTTCGGGCTGGCGCGCGACTTCACGATCCCAGTGCTGCAACACCATCAACGCCGGTTCGGCGGGTGCCGGGAGCGGTGCTGGCAAGATCAACGCAACACTGTGCAACGGTGCCTGCGGCGCTTTCAGCAATTCGCTGAACAGACCGAGCAAGGCCAGCACGAAAGCTTCGACGGTCTGCGGGCGATAGAGGTCGCTGGCATAGGTCATCTGACCGTGAATCAGCGTGCCGTCATCGGTGATGTCCAGCGCCAGATCGAAGTGGGTGCCGTCCTTGTCCAGCGGATACTCGGCGACAGTCAGCCCTGGCAGAGCCATCGCGCGCTGTTTCTGCATGCCGACGTTCTGGTTGAACTTGGCCTGGAACAGCGGGTTGTGGCCGAGGGTGCGTTCAGCCACCAATTCGTCCACCAGTTGCTCGAACGGCAACTCCTGATGCGCCTGCGCGCCGAACGAAGCTTCACGCACCCGCGCCAGCAAATCCTCGAAACTGCCGCGCTCATCCACCTCGCAACGCAGCACTTGGGTGTTGACGAAAAAGCCGATCAGCCCTTCGACTTCAGCACGGCCACGGTTGGCATTCGGCACGCCGACACGAATGTCGCGCTGCCCGGCCTGCCGCGACAGAAACAGCGAGAACCCGGCCAGCACCAGCATGAACAGACTGATGCCTTGGCTACGGGCGAAGGCGTTGAGTTGCAGGGATAGCGGCGCACCGAAATCAAAACTCAGGGTCTGGCCTTCGAAGCTTTGCGTCAGTGGCCGGGCAAAGTCCGGCGCCACTTCCAGCAGCGGATGTTCTTCACCCAGTTGCTGGCGCCAGTAATCGAGTTGACGCTCGCCCTCGCCGGCTTCCAGCCAGCGGCGCTGCCAGATCGCATAGTCGGCGTATTGCAGCGCCAGCGCCGGCAATTGCGGTTCGCGTTCGAGGCTGAACGCCTGATAGCACTGGACGAATTCCTTGACCATCACGTCCATCGACCAGCCGTCAGAGACGATGTGGTGCATGCTCACCACCAGCACGAATTCCTCGTCGGCCAGGGCAAACAGACTGGCGCGCAGCAGCGGCCCGTGGCGCAAATCGAAAGGCCTTGCAGTGACGGTCTGCACCTGTTGCGCCAACGCTTGCTCGCGTTCTGCTGCCGGCATGCGGGTCAGGTCGATACGCTCCACGGCCAGCGGTTGCTGTTCAAGGATCACCTGATGCGGCTGATCACCGTCAGTCTGGAACACCGTGCGCAGGACCTCATGGCGCGCCACCAGATGATCGAAGGAGCGCTGCAGCGCCGCTTCGTCCAGACGCCCGTTCAGGCGCAGGCCGGCGGCCATGTTGTAAGCAGCGCTTTGCGGTTCGAGTTGCCAGAGAAACAGCAGGCGCTGCTGAGCGAACGACAACGGAATCGGCGCGATATCGTGACGACTGACCGGCAGCGGCAACAGGCTGAAGTCCTTGCCATCTTCGCGCAACTTGGCCAGAAACAGCCGACGCTGTTCCAGCGGCAAGCCGACGAACCTCTTCGCGATACGTTCCGCCATTGTGCCGCTCATACTTCTTCTCCTTCCAAAGCACTCATGAACTGATCCATGTCGGACCAGTCGTCGTTCGTTGCGCCATCTGCCAGTTGCGCCAACACGGCGGCCAGATCGATCAGCAGCGGTTTCTCGAACAGGCTGCGTAGCGGCAGCACCACGCCCTGCTGACTTTTCACCCGGGCAATCACTTGCGCGGCCAACAGCGAGTGGCCGCCCAGTTCAAAAAAGTGATCGTCAAGACCCACCCGCGAAACTTGCAAAACATCCGCCCAGATCTGCGCCAGACACAACTCGGCGTCCGATTGCGGGGCGCGATAATCGCCCTGCAACTGCGCCGGATCCGGCGCCGGCAACGCCTTGCGATCGAGCTTGCCGCTGGGTGTCAGCGGCAGGTTCGCCAGCAACAGCAAGTGGCCCGGCACCATGTAGTCCGGCAAATGGGCTTGCAGGGCAGCGCGAATTTGCTGACGGAACGCCGCTTGCGTCGCGGCGTTTTCGAGCGAGGCCTTATCGGCGACTACGTAGGCCACCAGTTGCTGGCCGCCGCTGAGCGGCACCGCCAGCACCACGGCTTCGCGAACGCCAGAGCATTGCTGCAGGCGCGATTCGATTTCGCCCAACTCGATGCGGAAACCGCGAATCTTCACTTGATGATCGGCCCGACCGATGTACTCCACGGCTCCGTCAGGTCGCAAGCGCGCGCGGTCACCGGTGCGGTACAGGCGCTGGCCATCGGCAAACGGGTCGGCGATAAAACGCTCGGCGCTGAGCATCGGCTGGCGGTGATAACCCCGCGCCAGGCCCGGACCACCGATGTACAACTCGCCCACCGCGCCTTGCGGCAGCAGGTTCAAATCATCGTCCAGCACGTATAAACGGCGCGCGTCGAGACCGTGGCCGATCGGGATGCCGCGCCACGACACGGCGTCTGCCGTCAATGCCGTGCAATCGTGAATGCTCGACACCACCGTGGCCTCGGTCGGCCCGTAGGTATTGAGCAAGTGCACATGGCCCAAACCGGCCTGTTGCCACAAGCGCAAACCGTCCACCGCCATCGCTTCGCCGCCGACGTGAATCTGCCGCAGCGCACCGAAGCCGCTCGGTGGATTAGCGGCAAATTCCTGCACCAGCCAATACCAATAAGCCGCCGGCAAGTCGGCCAAGGTGATGCCGTGATCGACAATCACTTGATGCAACGCCGCGCTGTCCCACAACCGCGCATCGCGCAGGACGACTGCGGCGCCGTGGCACAGCGGCGGGAAAAACTGCTCGACAAAGCCGTCGAAGCTGCTGGTGGCGAACTGCAGAACGCGATCGCCTTCACGCAGGTCGCTGTAATCAATGGCGCGGGCGATGAACTCGCTCAGCGCGCCGTGGCTGACCGCGACTCCTTTCGGGCGCCCGGTGGAACCGGAGGTGTAGATCACATAGGCGAGGTTTTGCGCGGCGACCGTCACCGGCAGATTGTCGGCCTGATCACTCTCGGCCAGTTGCTCCAGGCACAGGCAATCGACGCCATCCAGATCCGGCAGGCTGGCGAGGCTGGCGTGATCGGTCAGCAGCAATTTCAAACCGCTGTCATCTAGCACATGGCGCAAGCGTTCGGCCGGGGTTTGCGGATCCAGCGGCACGTAGGCGCCGCCGGCCTTGAGCACCGCCAGCAACGCCACCGCCAGTTCCAGCGAGCGCCCCAACGCGACACCGACCAGCACATCAGGGCCGACACCGCGAGCGCGCAACTGATGGGCCAGACGATTACTGCGGGTGTTCAACTCGGCATAGCTGAGTGCCGGCGACGGCTCGGTCGCCAGAATCACTGCCAATGCCTGTGGCGTGCACGCTACTTGCGCTTCGAACAGGGTCTGCACGCTGGCGAACACAGGTTCTGCTTCGGTGGCCTGAATGAGTTGTGCACGTTCCGCCTCCGCCAGCAGTTCGACTTCGCCGACGATTTGCTGCGGATCGCGGCACACGGACGCGAGGATGTTGCGCCAATGCCCGGCCATAGCAGCAATGGTGGTGGCATCAAAAATATCGGTGGCGTAGGTGAACGCCGCGAACAACTGCTCGCCCTCCTCGCGGGTGTCGAGCATCAGGTCGCTGGTGGCGGCATGTTGGCGACCGCTGCCGGCCAATTGCTCCTCAGTCAAATAGCCCACCTGCAAACCGGACTCAAGTTGCACATCGTGCAAGTCAGTCACCAGCGGCTGGTGGTTGAACATCACCTGGAACAACGGGTTGTGGCTTTGGCTGCGCGCCGGTTGTAAGGCTTCGATCAAGGCATCGAACGGCAGATCCTGATGAATCTGGGCGCCGAGCGCAGCCTGACGCAGGCTTTGCAACAGATCGGCAAAACGGGTTTGTGCGGTGACTTCACTGCGCAGGATCTGCGTGTTGACGAAGAAGCCGATCAGCCCTTCGGTTTCGCTGCGCGTACGGTTGGCAATCAACCCGCCGACGCGGATGTCGGTCTGGCCGCTGTAGCGATGCAGCAACGTTTTGAACGCCGCCAACAGCACCACGAACAGCGTCACACCTTGGCGTTGCGCGAGGTTTTTCAGCTCTTGGCGCAGCGCTGCGTCGATCACCGCTTCCAGTCGCGCGCCCTGATGACTGGATTGCGCCGGATAGGCACGATCGGTCGGCAGCTCAAGCAGCGGATGCTCGTCGCCCAATTGCGTGCGCCAGTAATCCAGCTGACGTTCGCGCTCACCGGCCTCCAGCCAACTGCGTTGCCACAGGGCGAAATCGCGGTAGTGCACGGTAAGTGCCGGCAATGACGGCTCGCGGCCCGCCACCAGAGCATCGTAAGTGCGCATGAATTCATCGATGAGAATATTCATTGACCAGCCATCGGCGATGATGTGGTGCAAGGTCAGCAGCAACACATGCTCCTGCTCGGCCAGACGCAACAGGCGCAGGCTGAGCAGCGGACCGTTCTCCAGATCGAAGGCCTGAGCGGCCTCAGCCATCATGTGCTGTTGCGCCAGCGGCCAGCGCCGGGTCTCGGGCAGCGCACTCAGATCAGTGATCGGCAGTTTCAACGGCTGCGGTTCGGCGACACGCTGAAACGCGCGCTCACCCTCCTGACCAAAGGTGGTGCGCAAGCACTCGTGCCGCGCCGCCAGTAGACTGAACGCCTGCTCCAGCGCCTGCGCTTGCAGGTCGCCCGTCAGGCGCACCGCCATCGGCAAGTTGTAAGCGGCACTGTGCGGGTCCAGTTGCCAAAGAAACCACATCCGCTGCTGGGCGTACGAAAGCCCGTCGCGCTCGGCGATTCCGTCACAGGCAGTCATGGGAAGCTGCGCAAAATCGATGCCCTCACGGGCCATGCCGGCGAGGAACAAACGGCGTTTGTCCTGTGGCAGTTCGATAAAACGACGGGCTAGTTTCTGGGCGTCTGCGGCATTCATGCATGGGGTCCTTGCTGATCGGCGGCGTGACCAGGAGACCCGGTCGTATCAACAAGAACGAATGACAAACGTGATGATTTAGCGCGCTGGCGCAACAGCGGCCCGACGGTAGGCACACAAACGCCGAAGCCGGTACGAGACCGGCTTCGGCTGCTTTACCACCAGGCGTGGGGATTGCTCAGAGCGGCCCCTGTGAATGCCCTTCAGCCATGGCGACAATCACTTTGCGCGGCCCCTCGAATGGCGAACGCGCGTGCGCCGAGAGCATGTTGTCGAGCATCAGCACATCGCCCTCCTGCCAAGGAAAACTGATCGCGCACTCATCGAGCACCGCGCGAATCTGCGCCAGCACCTCGTCTTCAATCGCCGAACCATCGCCGTAATAGACGTTACGCGGCAAGTCCTCTTCGTCGACGATATCGAGCAGGCTTTCGCGCACTTCCGCTTGCAGGTTGGAAATGTGGAACAGGTGCGCCTGATTGAACCAGACGTTGTCGCCGGTCACCGGATGCACCGCCACCGCCTGACAAGTCTGGCGGGTGCGCAATTCACCGTCGTCCTTCCATTCGCAGACAATGCCGTGAGCCTTGCAGTAGGCCTCGACGACCTCGCGATCGTCGGTGTTGAACACGTCTTCCCAAGCCACATCCAAGCCGTTGCCGAAGTTGCGCACATACATCAGCCCTTTGCTGACGAAGCGCTCGCGAATTGCCAACGGAATGCGCCGATAAACTTCACGGCTGTCGGCAATCGGCGTCTCGCCGCCGGACTTGGCGGCGATCATGCTGTAGAACCAGATCTTCATCGGCCAGTCGCGGGAATAAGCCTGCTCGTTGTGCAGCGGAATGCTCTGGTGCGCCGGGTATTCGGTCGAGGTGTACACGCCCTGCGTCACGTTGGTGCGCGGTGTCGAGCCGAATTCATAGTTCAACAGCGGATGGCCAAAACTGGCGGCGAACTGCCGGAACTGTTCGGCACCGTTCAGACGGAAGCCGCGAAACAGCAGCCCGCCGTCGCGCAGCAGATGCTCGTCCACCAGTTCTTTCAATTCATCGAACACCGCCAACAAGTCAGTGTCCGCATCGGTCGCTTCCACCAACAACGGCAAGCGCCCCCGTTGCGGCAGCAGTGGCCGAACGGAAAATCCCACAGCAACAGCCATGACTGGCCTCCTGTAATCACTCGATAGGTGAACCGCGCGCTAAAACGCCGGTGCCGTAGCCTGCGCATGACGGCGGTGATGGACTTCCAGATGGGTCTTGATCGTGCGGATGACCCGGGCTTCGTGTTCATGAATGAAGAAATGCCCACCGGTCATCATGTCCACGGAAAAACTGCCCAGGGTTTCCTTGCTCCAGCCGATCAGTTGCTCGGTGGTCGCGCGGTCTTCCTTGCCGCCCAGCACGTGCACCGGGCAATTGAGCAACGGCCGCTGCGCCGGCGTGAAACGCCCGCACATCATGAAGTCCGCGCGCAGCACCGGCAGGGTCAGGCTCATCAGTTCTTTGTTGGCCAATACTTCTTCGCTGGTGCCCTGGAAGGTGCGCAGTTGATCGATCAATTCCTCATCGCTGCGCGCTTCGGCAAAGCCGCGATCGTAGTCACTGCGCATCGTCGGCGCAGCAGTACCGGAAGCGAACAACGCCACCGGTTCCGGTACTCCGAGTTCGCGAAAGGCATGCGCCATCTCGCACGCCAGCAGCGCGCCGAGGCTATGCCCGAACAGTGCGTAAGGCGCCTGCAAGCCAGCCTTGTGCTCGCGGGCCAGTTGCCGGGCCAGCGCACGCATGTCGATCTGCAGGGGTTCGTCGAAACGGGCACCGCGCCCGGGCAGTTCCACCGGTTGCAAGTGCAGCCACGATGGCAGTTGGCGCCGCCAGCGGCTGTAGACCATGGCGCTGGCGCCCGAATAGGGCAGGCACAGCAGTGTCAGCTTTGTCACCGCGTTTACCTCAATAGGGTTATCTGTAAAAGAGAACGGATGAGATAGCGCGGGAATTAGTCGGTTAGCCGATCACTTCAAATGACGGAAACTCTGCACCGCCGATGCGAGGACTACCGCCCCGGCAGCAATCGCCAGCCAGAAGCCGCTGCGCGCGCCGAAGGCATCGACCAGCGCACCTGCGCCGGCGGCGCCCACCGCCACGCCGATACTCAAACCGGTCACCAGCCAGGTCAGGCCTTCAGTGAGCTTGGCCGGCGGCACAATGCGCTCGATCAACGCCATCGCCACAATCAGCGTCGGTGAGAAGAACAGCCCGGCGACGAATACCGCCACCGACAATCCAACAATATTGCTCGCCAGCAACAGCGGCAATGTCGTCACCGCCGTCGCCACTCCACCGTACAAAAACAGCTGCGGCAACGGCAGCTTCGAGCGCATCGCACCGAACGCAATACCGGACAGGAAAGAACCGATTCCGTACACCGACAACACGATGCTCGCTGCCGCCGGCTGCCCCTGTTGCTGGGCGAACGCGACGCTGACCACATCGATCACGCCGACGATGACGCCCATGGCGGTCATCAACAACAGCAGCCATTGCATGTCCGTGGAGCGAATGATCGAGCCTTGATGGTGTGGCTCATGCGGATGCACAGAGGGCTCCGTGCTGCGCTGGGCGACAAACGCGGTGACGCCGACCGCCAGCATCAACAGTCCCGCCAGTGGTCCGGCCTCGGGAAACAGCGTCACGCACAGCCCCACCGACAGCGGCGCACCGACGATAAAGCAGACTTCATCGAGTACTGACTCCAGCGCATAAGCCGTCTGTAACTGCGGTTGGCCGCGATAGATCTCCGTCCAGCGCGCCCGCACCATCGCCGACATGCTCGGCATGCACCCGGCCAGCGCGGCAAAGATAAACAGCGTCCAGTTCGGCGCCTGCAACCGCGTGCACAGCAGCAACATCAGCAGTGCCCCGCCGCCGATCAATGCCGATACCGGCAGAATGCGTCGCTGCCCATAACGGTCAACCAGACGCGATACCTGCGGCGCGCAAAACGCTGTGGCCAGGGCAAAGGTTGCCGCCACCGCGCCGGCCAGCGCATACCCGCCCTTCAACTGCGACAGCATGGTGATCACGCCGATACCGGTCATGGAGATCGGCATGCGCGCGATCATTCCGGCCAGGACAAAATTCCGTGCGCCGGGGGCGTTGAACAATTCGCGGTAGGGGTTTGCCATGGACTGCAGCCTCATCAAGGGCCGCCAAGTTGCCATAGGGTCGGGTGGCGTGGAAGCGCGGAATTGTTGGTGGAATGTGAAGCCTCCATCGCGAGCAGGCTCACTCCCACAGGAGGATTTGTGTACGACGCCGATCCAGTGTGGGAGCGAGCCTACTCGCGAAAGCGTCGGCGAAATCACCATAGCCCTTTCTGCCGAATGAACTCTCACTATTGGCAACCGGTCAGCTATGTAGGCCCTCACTCAAGGCGCGATTTTGCATGCATATTTCCCTCGCCCGACAAACAGCCCTGATCACCGGCGCCAGCTCCGGCATCGGCCACGCGTGCGCCAAAGCCCTGGCCGCTGCCGGCGCGGCAGTGGTCATCAACTACAACCGCCAGGCAGAACCTGCCGAAGCACTGGCCCGGCAAATCATTGCTGACGGTGGGCAGGCCATCGCCATTCGCGCTGATGTCTCCAAGGAAGACGAGGTTGAGCGTCTGTTCTCGGCGGCCATCGATGCCTTCGGTTCGCTGGATATTCTGCTGGCCAACTCGGGTATGCAAAAAGATGCCGCCGCTGTGGACATGACCCTCGACGACTGGAACGCGGTGATCGGCGTCAACCTCACCGGGCAGTTCCTCTGCGCCCGCGCTGCCCTGCGGATTTTCAATCGCCAGGGCGTTCGTGAAGGCGTGTCCCGCGCGGCCGGCAAGATCATCCACATGAGTTCGGTGCACCAGCGCATTCCCTGGGCCGGGCACGTCAATTACGCCGCGTCCAAGGGTGGTGTCGATCAGCTGATGCAGACCCTTGCACAGGAAGTCAGCCACCAACGCATTCGCATCAACGGCATCGCGCCGGGGGCGATTCGCACGGCGATCAATAAAGATGCCACCGAAGGCGCTGCCGGCGAAAAGCTGCTTGATCTGATTCCCTACGGGCGCATCGGCGACGCGCAAGACGTCGCCAACGCCGTGGTCTTTCTCGCCTCGGATGCCGCCGATTACATCGTTGGCACCACCCTGTTCATCGACGGCGGCATGAGCCTCTATCCGGAGTTTCGCGGCAATGGCTGAGCATCACCTGGAACGACAAAGCCCAATCGACGCCCACGGCATCATCGGCGACATGCGCAGCGCGGCACTGATCAACGACCGTGGCAGTGTGGATTTTTTCTGCTGGCCGGAGTTCGACAGTCCGTCGATTTTCTGTTCGTTGCTGGACACCCCGGACGCGGGGATTTTCCAGTTGGCGCCGGACTTGCCCGACGCCCGCCGCGAACAGATTTACCTGCCCGACACTAACGTTCTGCAAACCCGCTGGCTGAGTGAACGCGCCGTGGTCGAAGTCACCGATCTGCTGCCAGTGGCGGACAACGCCGATGACCTGCCGCTGTTGATGCGTCGGGTGCGCGTGGTCAGCGGCGAAGCGACTTTCACCATGCGCTGCGCCGTGCGCCACGATTACGCCCGAGCCGACACCCGAGCTCAGATGGATCAACAAGACGTGACATTTAGCGCTTCCGGCCAACCGTCACTGCGCCTGGCTTCGGACCAGCCGATGCAGATCGACGCGCAAGCGGCGGTGGCACAATTCACGCTCAAGCAAAATGAAACGGCGGCGTTCATGCTCGGGGCGACCGATGATCCACGATTCGCCGAAGGCGCCGGACACTTGTGCATGGAACGCACATTGAAGTTCTGGCGCGACTGGATCGGTCAGTCGATTTACCGCGGGCGCTGGCGGGAAATGGTCAACCGCTCGGCCCTCGCGTTGAAGCTGCTGACCTCACGCAAACACGGCGCCATTCTCGCCGCCGCCACTTTCGGTCTACCGGAAACGCCGGGCGGCGAACGTAACTGGGACTACCGCTACACATGGATCCGCGATGCCTCGTTCACGGTGTACGCGTTCATGCGCCTGGGCTTTGTCGGCGAGGCCAACGCCTATATGGGCTGGCTGCGCGGACGGGTCAGCGACTGCTGCGGCAAGCCGATGAAGTTGAACATTCTGTACACCATCGATGGTCGTCAGGAATTGCCGGAAACCGAGCTGTCGCACCTGTCCGGTCACGGCGGTGCGCAACCGGTGCGCATCGGCAACGGCGCTTACGATCAGATTCAACTGGATATCTTCGGCGAGCTGATGGATGCGGTGTATCTGGTCAACAAATACGGCGACGCAATTTCCCACGAGGGCTGGAAACATGTGCGCGAAGTGGTCGATCAAGTCTGTGAAACGTGGCAGACCGCCGATGTCGGCATTTGGGAAATGCGCGGTGAGCAGCATCACTTCCTGCACTCGCGGCTGATGTGCTGGGTAGCGCTGGACCGGGCGATTCGCCTGGCCTCGAAACGCTCGCTACCGGCACCGTTTGCGCAATGGGACTCGACCCGGCAGGCGATCTACGCCGACATCTGGGACAACTTCTGGAATGAGGAGCGCGGGCATTTCGTCCAGTACAAGGGCGGCACCGCGCTGGATGGCTCGATGTTGTTGATGCCGTTGGTGCGTTTCGTCAGCGCCAAGGATCCGCGCTGGCTGTCGACCCTTGCGGCCATCGAAAAGACCTTGGTGCGCGACGGCATGGTGTATCGCTATCGCAATGACGACAGCAATATCGATGGCCTGGCCGGCACTGAAGGCGCCTTTGCCGCGTGTTCGTTCTGGTATGTCGAATGCCTGGCTCGTGCGGGGCAGGTTGAAAAAGCCCATCTGGAGTTTGAGCAATTGCTGCGCTATGCCAATCCGCTGGGTCTCTACGCCGAAGAGTTCGACGCCCATGGCCGGCACTTGGGTAATACCCCGCAAGCCTTGACGCATCTGGCGTTGATCAGTGCGGCGAGTTTTCTCGATCGCAAGTTGAGTGGGGAAAAGAGTTACTGGCAGCCGTAATTGTCACCAAAGGCTGTAGGAAATAGTCCGCATCAACAGCCAATTGTAGGACTGACACCTACGCAAAAGCAGGCTCACTCCCACCCCCTATGGCGAGGGAGCTTGCTCCCGCCGGGTCGCGAAGCGGCCCTGAAACCTGCCTCCCCAATCCCACTGAAGCACCGGGTTGCCTGACTTTGCGCCTGCTGCACAGCCGAGCGGGAGCAAGCTCCCTCAGCACAGTTTTCAACTGCCGTAAGACTACAAATGGTCAACATCCCCTGAACCGTGTCTGCCCTGCAACTCGCAGTCACACCCGGAAATACCCTGTTGCCAGCTGTTACATCCACCCCTACCATCCACCGCAACGGGCACAGCGGAGCTGTCCAATAAAACCCGAATTCAAGGAACCAGAATGTCCCAGCACGTCCAGCGCACCATCGACACGCCGCTTCGCAGCGGCCTGACCCGCACCCAACTCTGGGAAGCCGCGGACAAAGGCCTGATCAAGTGCTGGGAAATCGGCCGCCAGCGCGCCACCCGCTTCCCCGACCTCGCGCAAAAATGTCTCGCCGGCGAACTGCCCGTGCTCGGCTGGAAAGGTGGCGTGAGCCGCAGCCTGAAGAAAAACGAGAAATTTGGCTCGCTGAAGTATCTGGCGCAGTGGCAAGGCTTGCGCGGTGAGGATCTGGATATTGATTTGAGTGCAGAACGTGCGCTGACGTGTTCGCGGACGAAGATGCGGGTGACGTTTACCCCGGATCGGACGAAGTATTTTAATCAGGTGGCGGAAGCTGAGGCTTGATTCAAGGCATCACTGGATCTGCTCCAGCCTTGACCGAAAACCGCTCCCGATAAGCCTGCGGAGTTACCCCCATGGCCCGCAGGAAGCTGCGCCGCAACGTCTCTTCACTGCCAAAACCGCAATTGGCGGCGATGCGTTTGACCGGCAAACCGGTGTCACTGAGCAAGCGCCGGGCGGTTTCGACGCGAATCAATTCGATCGCCCGCGCCGGGGTCTGGCCGGTGTCGGCGCGGTAGTGGCGGACGAAACTGCGTTCGCTCATCCCGGCTTGTTCTGCGAGGGTCGGGATGCCAAGGTCGCAGGTGAGGTTTTCGGCGATCCACGCGTGCAGTTCATCAAAGCGATTGCCCTGATTCTGCAAGGATAAGGTCACGCTGAACTGCGATTGCCCGCCCGGACGTTTCAGAAACACCACGAGGTGCCGGGCGACGTCCAGGGCGATGTCGCTGCCCAGATCCTCTTCAACCATGGCCAAGGCCAGATCGATGCCGGCCGTGACCCCCGCCGAGGTCCAGACCGGGCCGTCATTGATGAAAATCGGATTGGCCTCGACGTGCAAATTCGGATGTTGCTGTGCCAGTTGTTCGCAGCGAGTCCAGTGGGTAACCACGCGGCGGCCATCGAGCCAGCCGCTCGCCGCCAACAGAAATGCCCCCGTACACACGGAGGCCACGCGTCGACATTTGCCGGCGTGTTCGCGCACCCAATCCACCAACAGCACATCTTCGGCTGCCGGATAAATGCCCCAGCCACCGGCGATGATCAACGTGTCGCTGGGCAGTTGCGGCAACGGCTCGGCCAACACCGCCAACCCCGCCGACGACATCACCGCCCCGCCGCCGCTGGCAATCACGCTCGGCGCATACGGGATCGGCAAGCCGCGCTGACGGGCGATGTCGTTGGCCGAGGCGAACACCTGCAAGGGGCCGGTGACGTCGAGGATCTGCATGTTGGCAAACGCGAGTACGTGGATGGCTTTGGGCATTTGGCGTAATTCGTGGGGTGATTGGCGTATGCGCCAGAACCTACGCGCCTACAGTGAAGCCGTCCAGCCCTTTTCATGGAGTAAGAACGATGACGTTGCAGATCGGTTTTCTGTTGTTTCCGCAGGTTCAGCAACTCGACCTGACCGGGCCGTATGACGTGCTCGCCTCGCTGCCGGGCGTGCAGGTGCACTTGATCTGGAAGGATCTGATGCCGGTCACCGCCAGCACCGGACTGCTGCTGAAACCGACCACCACGTTTGAGGATTGCCCGGATCTGGATGTGATCTGTGTACCGGGTGGTGGTGGCGTCGGCGCGCTGATGGAAGATGAGCTGACACTGGCTTTCATCAAGCGTCAGGCTGCGCTGGCAAAGTACGTGACATCGGTGTGCACCGGTTCGCTGGTGCTCGGCGCGGCGGGTCTGCTGCAAGGCAAACGGGCGACCACGCATTGGGCGTATCACGATCTGCTGCCGACGCTGGGGGCGATCGCGGTGAAGGATCGGGTGGTGCGTGACGGCAATCTGTTTACCGGCGGCGGGATCACGGCGGGGATTGATTTCGCCTTGGTGCTGGCTGAAGAGTTGGTGGGTGCCGATGCGGCGCAACTGATCCAGTTGCAATTGGAATATGCCCCGGCACCGCCGTTCAACGCGGGCAGCCCGGAGACTGCGCCGAGTGAGATTGTCGATGAGGCACGTTTGCGTGCAGCGCCATCGCTGAAGCTGCGAACGGAAATCACCGAGCGTGCGGCGGCGAAACTTAACTTGCGTTGATTCCCAGGCAAACACAAAACCCTGTGGGAGCTGGCTTGCCAGCGATAGCGGTGGACCAGTCGATGAAGATGTCGGCTGAACAGGCCTCATCGCTGGCAAGCCAGCTCCCACAGGTAAAGGGGTTGACCATAGGTTTGTGTGCTGCCCCGGTTTCCCCCTTCACCTTCACTTGTCCCCACACCCCCACCCGTGTAGAAAGCCCTTCCACAAATTTGCACAGGGACTTTCGATGAAGGCTTTGCCATGGCTCTATCTGGCGCTTCTCAGCCTCGGTTACGGATGGGCGCTGAGTTACGGCCACCTCGGCTGGCTGGCGCTGATTTCCATCGGGCTGCTGGTGTTCGCCGGTTTTGCCGTTCGCCAACAACAGGTGCCGGTCGCACGTTTTCTCGGCCATGGTCTGTTTATCGTGCTGGCTTTGGCGCTGGCTCTACACTGGCTACCGGGCTTCGCCAACGGTCGCGCCATTGATCCGCAACGCTTCACCGACAACGCCGTGCCGTTCGCGATGTACCTGAACCTCGACAAACCGCTGGTTGGCTTCTGGTTGCTGCTGGTGTGCCCGTGGATTGTCGGGCGACGTTCGTTGCGCCTGAGCGTCTACGCCACCGCCCTCGCCCTGACGCTGAGCGCGGTTCTTGCCCTTGGCGGCGCGCTGTTGCTGGGCGTGATCGCCTGGGCACCGAAGTGGCCTGATCAAGCGTGGCTGTGGGTGCTGAACAATCTGCTGCTGGTGACCTTGGTCGAGGAAGCGCTGTTTCGCGGCTATATACAGGGCGGCCTCAGTCAGCGTTTCAAAAATCTTCCTTACGGAGAAAATCTCGCCCTGCTGCTGGCCTCGCTGCTGTTTGGTCTGGTGCATGTCGGCGCAGGCTGGACCTGGGTGTTGCTGGCGGGTCTGGCGGGTGTCGGCTATGGTCTGGCCTACCGTTTTGGCGGGCTCGGCGCGGCGATCGCCACGCATTTCGGCCTGAACCTGCTGCATTTCGGCCTGTTCACCTATCCGATGCTCGCCGGCTGAAGCAAGCGCCATTTTGCGACGCCGTGCTGATTATTGAAAAAAAATTTCAATAAAAAGCTGTCACCGCCGACAACCTTTCAAAGCCTTGCGGATTGAAAAACCATGCGTAACAACCAGCCCATTACACAACGCGAACGGACTTTCCCGGCTCAGCAGCGGTTGATTTCCACAACCGACGCCAAGGGCGTGATCACCTACTGCAACGACGCTTTCGTCGAGATCAGCGGGTTTTCGCGTGAAGAACTGATCCGTGCGCCGCACAACCTGGTCCGTCACCCCGACGTACCGGCGGCGGTGTTTTCGCACATGTGGGGCACATTGAAACAAGGCTTGCCATGGATGGGCATTGTCAAGAATCGCTGCAAATCCGGCGACCACTACTGGGTGAACGCCTACGTGACTCCGGTG
Organism: Pseudomonas sp. Mb7; assembly: GCF_054790525.1. Classification (NCBI taxonomy): domain Bacteria; kingdom Pseudomonadati; phylum Pseudomonadota; class Gammaproteobacteria; order Pseudomonadales; family Pseudomonadaceae; genus Pseudomonas; species Pseudomonas sp. Mb7. Next base: position 1,353,889 of record NZ_CP186501.1, on the reverse strand, counting down.
TTCGATGGCAGTCAGGTGATCGGCTACGAGTCAGTGCGTGTCAAACCCACTGCCGAACAGATCCGCCGTGCCGAAGCGCTCTACCAACGCATCAACCAAGGCAAGTCGGCGATCCCTTCCACTGATAAATGGCTGCCGGTGTTGCAAGACTGGCTGCCGTTCATTCTCGTCAGCCAGTTGAGTTTCATGATCGGCGCGACCCTGAACTCGCAGTGGGGCTTCGCCCTCGCCGCCGGTCTGTCGGTGCCGCTGGGCCTGATGGGCCTGCAATGGCAGCAACGCGGGCTCAAACGCCTGCTGCGCCTGGCCGAGCAGACCACCTCCGACCCGCTGATCGCGCAGATGTACACCGACAGCCGTGGCGCCCAGGCGCGTCTGGAAATGTCGATCCTCAGCCAGGAAGCACGCCTGAAAACCTGCCTGACCCGTCTGCAGGACACCGCCGAACACTTGACCGATCAGGCCAAGCAATCCGACGTCCTGGCGCACAACAGCTCCACCGGCCTGGAACGCCAGCGTGTGGAAACCGAACAAGTCGCCACCGCCGTCAACCAGATGGCCGCGACCACCCAGGAAGTGGCGAGCCACGTCCAGCGCACAGCTGACGCCACTCAGGAAGCCAATCGCCTGACCGGTCGCGGTCGTGACATCGCCGGGGAAACCCGCGAAGCCATCCAGCGTCTGTCGGTAGTTGTCGGTGAAACCGGTTTGACCGTGACCCAACTGGCAAAGGACAGCGACGAAATCGGCGGCGTGGTGGATGTGATCAAAGGCATCGCTGACCAGACCAACCTGCTCGCCCTGAACGCTGCGATTGAAGCAGCGCGTGCCGGTGAGATGGGCCGTGGCTTTGCCGTGGTGGCTGACGAAGTGCGTCAACTGGCGCAACGCACCAGCGAATCGACCGGGCAGATTCATGCCCTGATCGCCAAGTTGCAGCAGACGGCTTCGAGTGCCGTGCAAACCATGGAAGCCGGGCATCGCCAGGCTGAAGAAGGTGTGGCGCGGGTGCTGGAAGCGGATCAGGCGTTGGTCGGCATCAGCGAAGCGGTGGCCAACATCACCGACATGACCACGCAGATTGCGGCCGCGACCGAAGAGCAAAGTGCGGTGGCTGAAGAGATCAGCCGCAACATCAGCAATATTTCGGAGCTGGCGGATCAGACGTCGGAACAGGCGCATAACTCGGCGTTGTTGAGTGAAGAGCTGACGAAGACGGCGAATACGCAGTATTCGTTGGTGGAGCGGTTTAACCGCTGATTGAACTGGCGATAACAAAAAACCCGGATAGCGAGAGCTTCCGGGTTTTTTGTTGCCTGTCTGAAATAGACGTTGTTTGGCAGGCCGCTTTCACGAGCAGGCTCGCGAAGAGGCCTTCTCTGCCAACGACGATCTCACTCAAGCAATGCAGAAACTGCCTACAGCTTCGCCAGAGTGCACCGACTGGTGCTCGTTGATGCCAGGTTCTATCGTTTGCCGGTTGCTACTCAATCACGCAGACCGGCAAGCATGAATAAAATCTCCGTCCGAAAACCCGCAAAACAGAAAACTTGTGATGAACTGACATTCCTTGATGTTCGGCAAGCCGCGCGTGATGGCCAGAAATTGTTCGATAAATTTTTGATCACTGGCAGGCTACACACTGCAAAGTAAATTAAAAGATCGCAGCCTTCGGCAGCTATTACACCGATCACGGTAGGAGCTGCCGAAGGCTGCGATCTTTTGATCGTGGAAGCCCGGAAAGCGAAAGCATTCGGGCTTTTTTATTACCTGTCTGAAATTGATGTCGCTTGTCATACCGTCATCGCGAGCAGGCTCACTCCTACATTGGATCTGCGGTGGTCATAGATTATGTGCCCGACAACAATCCCCTGTGGGAGCGAGCCTGCTCGCGATGAGGCCATAACAGCCAGCGAAATTACTGAGGCAACTTCAGCTTATCCAGCAGTCGATTGACCAACAGCTCGTTGAGCATGATCACCTGTTGCAGCGCCAGCAACGGTTTGCGCTCCGGGCCGCCGATTGAGTTGGCGATATTACCGGCCATGACATGGGCGTATGAAAGCGACTCGCTAGCCTCGACCAGCAGGGTTTCGTCATCCAGCGTGGGGTCGACGAGATAGACCGGGCGAAATTTTGGCGAGCTTGGTGGAGCCCCCAGGGCTTCGGGGCGGAGGTAGTAGTCGAGGGCGCGGTCGGTTGCTTCTTTGATCTTTTGTGGGCTGAGCGCTGGGTCGTGGGGGATTGGATCAGTGGGTGGTGGGTTTGGTGTGATTTTGAACATAGATAAAGCTCCAATTTGAAAAAACGGGAGCCATCACCCTCGCTACCAAACGGCGGGTGGCGGCCATGCGCGGGTTGGTAGACCGGTCAAATTGGGTAACCCGGCGCTCACAGAGGAGCCCCACGCATGCCCACCATACAAAGCCATATCTCAAAAAGGAGACAGCATCGACAGTGTCGCAACAACGACAATTTAAGGCGGGCTACCAAACCCGATCACTGTTTTTCAGTGACAAGGAAACGATATAGCCCGGCCTGTAGTCGTGTAAGCCGGCGGATTCTGGCGTACGCGTAGGTAACGGCGCAAGGTGTTGTAGGCCTGATGGCGTAACGGTTCATGTACTTTAAACGCGCTCACAAAATCATGTTTACGCACAGGAAATGCTGGGCAGTGCGCGCTTCCAGTTTTTTATCGTGTCAGCAGAATCGCCCCTCACCCTAACCCTCTCCCAGAGGGAGAGGGAACTGACCTGAGGGGCAAATCCACCACAAAACCAAAGCCGAACACCCGCGCTCCTCACCACTCAACAGGATGAGCGTTAGCTCGGCTGCAGCTCTTGATCTTGATCCACGAGCGACGTCGGAAGGCTGAGCGGAGGGATTGATCCGGGGGTGGGAGCGCAGCGACCGTTTGGCGCAGCCAAACACAGCGGGAGTAGGTGCAGCGAAGCAAACCGGAGACGCTGCGCCCGGATCGATCCCGGAGCGAAGGGACCCCGAGCCCCAGCGAGCGGGCCGGACGTAGGAGCAAGCGTTTTTGGTTACTTTTTAGGCGTTTGTAAAAAGTGACCCGCCGTAAGGGCGGAACCCTAAGTGGCCGTTACCGCAGCAACGGATATGTACCCAAAAAATATGTCGCAACTGAAATCGATCCCCCTCACCTGATCTGGTCAAACGATACTGGACACGGTTATAGGGTTTAGGTCATTTCTCATGCTGCCAAGGCTTCCATTGCTACCGGAGTCCGATATCCGTTGTAACTGTGCAGCCTGATCCGATTGTAATAATGGGTCAGGTAGCGCAATACATCGGTACTGGCCTCATCTTCGTTTCGGTAGCCAGCCTTGGGTATCCATTCAGATTTCAAACTGCCAAAGAAACGCTCCATCGGGGCGTTGTCCCAGCAGTTTCCTCGTCGACTCATGCTTTGTTTTATGCGCATGTCCGCCAGCGTTTCACGAAACACTTTACTGCTGTAATGACAGCCCTGATCCGAATGGAACATTAGGTTTTCAGGGCGTCCTCGCGACTCGAAAGCCATCTTTAACGCTCGACAGGTCAGAGCTGAATCCGGACTTCTGGACATGGCCCAGCCGACGATGCGGCGGGCATGCAGATCAAGTACAGCAGCCAGATAAACCCAGTAAGTACCGGCCCAAATGTAAGTCACGTCGCCACACCACACTCGATTGGGGGCCTCGACTTTGAATTTACGCTCCAAATGATTGGGGGCGTATTGCGCCTCCGCACCGCTGGGTTTGTACCGATGCCTGCGCCGTTGCTGGCTCTTCAAACCGAGCTCGCGCATCAGGCTACGAGCCATGTAACGACCTACCGACTCTTTTTCGTTACACAGCGCTTTTGACAGGCTGCGCGCGCCCATTGAGCCGCGACTTTGCTCATGTAATTCGGCAGCCTTGATCTTTAGGCGATCGCGCCCGACATGCACTTTCGCCCGCTGTTTCAGACGCTCGTAATAACTGCTGCGGTTGATGCCAAACACGCCACACAACTCGGATCTTGGATATTGCTCGCTTAACTCCTCGACCAGCCTTACCGATCGAGGGAATCCGACATCAAGAGAGCTGTAGCCTTTTTTAAAATTTCCTTCTCGCGCTCAATCCGTCGAATTGTTGCTTCCAGTTCTTGGATGCGTTGTTGGTCAACGGTCATGGCCTTGGACTTCTCAGGCGTCTTGCCGCTGCGCTCCGCACGCAGTTGTTCAACCCAGCGGCGCAGAGCTGTAGGGCCCACGCCCATTGCTTCACAGGCTTCACTCACCGAATAGTCTTTATCCAAAACCAGGCAAGCCGCATCCCGTTTGAAATCTGTTGAAAAATATCGTCTGGTCAAATCACACCTCATCGTTGGGCGTAGATTAACGCCCTTTAGGGGTGTCCAGAATCATTAAGCCAGATCAACCCCAGCCCTCTCCCCCATGGGGGCGAGGGGGAAAGGGAGCAGATCTTCATGCAGTTCAAAATCTCAGCCCAGCTCGGTCAGTGGCTGAGAAACTCGGCTATTTTCTGCGCAGCGCTGGCCAAATGCTGTTCATGGGTAAACCCGGAAACCTTTAATGGCTTGAGGTCATGATCGCCGGCAGCTAACCACGCCACCTCAATACTCGGTGACAAGGTGTAAGCCTCAACCGCCTCACGATTGCCCAACGCATCCCGCTCGCCCTGCACAATCAACGTCCGAGTCTGCAAACCAGCCAAATGCTCAACCCGAGGCTTCTCCGGTTTACCCACCGCATAAAACGGATAACCCAGACACACCAACGCATCAGCGCCCAATTCGTCAGCCAAAAGACTAGCCATCCGCCCGCCCATGGACTTGCCGCCGATCCCCAACGGCCCAGCGACATGACGTCGCACTTCGGCAAACACTTCGCGCCAGCATTCCAGCAGTTTCGGCGCCGGGTTCGGCGGACGCTTGCCACCGTCGATACGCCGCTGCGCCATATAAGGAAACTCAAACCGCAACACATTCACCCCAAGCCCGGCAAGGCGCCCAGCCATATTGTTCATCCAATCGCTATCCATCGGCGCCCCCGCCCCATGCGCGAGGATCAACGTCACAAACGCCTTACCCTCAGCGGCATCCCAAAGCCATCCATGATCATGCACACACTGCGCCCATTGATCCCCGTCAATACTGGCCTTGTGCTGTTTGTCCATGCTTGCCTCGCTTTTAGTCTGCCTATAACTCCAGACGAAGGATTCGCCGCGTGTCTTGCGCGCGCTCACTTCGGCTGAACCGTGGATGGGGAACCATGAACACTTCTATCAGTACCGCCTACAACTACAAGGTGGTCCGCCAATTCGCCATTATGACGGTGGTGTGGGGCATCGTCGGCATGGGCCTCGGGGTTTTTCTCGCGGCTCAATTGGTCTGGCCCGAACTCAACTTCAATTTACCCTGGACCAGTTTCGGCCGTCTGCGCCCGCTGCACACCAACGCGGTGATCTTCGCGTTCGGCGGCTGTGCGCTGTTCGCCAGTTCGTTTTACTCGGTGCAACGCACCTGCCAAACCCAGTTGTTTGCACCAAAAATCGCCGCGTTCTGCTTCTGGGGCTGGCAGTTGGTGATCCTGCTGGCGGCGATCAGCCTGCCACTGGGTTACACCAGCTCCAAGGAATATGCCGAACTGGAATGGCCGATCGACATCCTGATCACCATCGTCTGGGTCGCCTACGCCATCGTGTTCTTCGGCACGATCATGCAGCGCAAGACCAAGCACATCTACGTGGGCAACTGGTTCTTCGGCGCGTTCATCATCACCGTGGCGATTCTGCACATCGTCAACAACCTTGAATTGCCGGTGAGTTTCACCAAGTCGTACTCGGTGTACGCCGGTGCAACCGACGCGATGGTGCAATGGTGGTACGGCCACAACGCCGTAGGCTTTTTCCTCACCGCCGGTTTCCTCGGGATGATGTACTACTTCGTGCCGAAACAGGCCGAGCGTCCGGTGTATTCGTATCGCCTGTCGATCGTGCACTTCTGGGCATTGATCACCCTGTACATCTGGGCCGGCCCGCACCACTTGCACTACACCGCGCTGCCAGACTGGGCACAGTCGCTGGGCATGGTGATGTCGCTGATTCTGCTGGCACCGAGCTGGGGCGGCATGATCAACGGCATGATGACCCTCTCAGGCGCCTGGCATAAATTGCGCAGCGACCCGATCCTGCGTTTCCTTGTGGTCTCGCTGGCGTTCTACGGCATGTCGACCTTCGAAGGTCCGATGATGGCGATCAAGACCGTCAACGCCCTCTCCCACTACACCGACTGGACCATCGGCCACGTACATGCCGGCGCCCTCGGCTGGGTGGCGATGATCTCGATCGGCGCGCTGTACCACATGATCCCGAAAATCTTCGGCAAGGCGCAGATGCACAGCGTCGGTTTGATCAACGCGCACTTCTGGCTCGCGACCATCGGCACCGTGCTCTACATCGCGTCGATGTGGGTCAACGGCATCGCCCAAGGCTTGATGTGGCGCGCGGTAAACGAGGACGGCACGCTGACCTACTCCTTCGTCGAAACCCTGGTGGCCAGCCACCCAGGCTTCGTCGTGCGGCTGATTGGTGGCGCGATCTTCCTCAGCGGCATGTTCCTGATGGCTTACAACACCTGGCGCACCGTGCGGGCCTCGCAGCCTGCTGACGTCGTTGCTGCCGCGCAGATGGCCTGAGGAGTCCGCCATGAAACACGAAACGATTGAAAAGAACGTCGGCCTGTTGATGTTGCTCATGGTCTTTGCCGTGAGCATCGGCGGCCTGACCCAGATCGTCCCGCTGTTCTTCCAGGACGTCACCAACAAACCGGTGGAAGGCATGAAGCCCTACACCGCGCTGCAACTGGAAGGCCGCGACATCTACATCCGCGAAGGCTGCGTCGGTTGCCACTCGCAGATGATCCGCCCGTTCCGCGCCGAAACCGAGCGCTACGGGCACTACTCGGTTGCGGGCGAAAGCGTGTGGGATCACCCGTTCCTGTGGGGTTCGAAACGTACCGGTCCGGACCTCGCCCGGGTCGGCGCGCGTTACTCGGATGACTGGCACCGCGCGCACTTGTACAACCCGCGCAACGTCGTACCGGAATCGAAAATGCCGGCCTATCCGTGGCTGGTCACGCAAGCGGTCGACAGCAGCCACACCGAAACCAAGCTCAAGACCATGCGCACCCTCGGCGTGCCGTACACCGACGACGACATCAGCGGCGCGGTGGCCAGCCTCAAGGGCAAGACCGAAATGGACGCCCTCGTCTCCTACCTGCAAGTGCTCGGCACTGCGATCAAGAGCAAGAGGTGAGCCATGGTCATTGAAATGAGCACAGGGCTGATCCGTGGTTTAGGCACCGTTGTCGTGTTTATAGCTTTCGTCGGTTTGACTTTGTGGGTATTCAACCGCAAGCGCACCCCGGAGTTTGCCGAAGCACGTCTGCTGCCGTTCGCCGACGAGCCGCAACCCGACACAACCCCAGTAAATGAGACAAGGAGTACTCGGCCATGACCACCTTCTGGAGTACGTGGATCTGCGTACTGACCATCGGCAGCCTGATCGGCCTGACGTGGCTGCTGATCGGCACGCGCCGGGGCGAGACCAAGGGCAGCGTAGACCAGACCATGGGCCATAGCTTCGACGGCATCGAGGAGTACGACAACCCGCTGCCGCAGTGGTGGTTCATGCTGTTCGCCGGCACGCTGGTGTTTTCCGTGGGCTATCTGATCCTCTATCCGGGCCTGGGCAACTGGAAAGGCATCCTGCCGGGTTACGAGGATGGCTGGACCGGCGTGCACGAGTGGGAAAAGGAAATGAACAAGGCCGACGCCAAATTCGGGCCGATCTTCGCCAAGTTCGCCGCCATGCCTCTGGAAGAAGTGGCGAAGGATCCGCAGGCGCTGAAGATGGGTGGCCGCCTGTTCGCCTCCAACTGCTCGGTGTGCCACGGCTCAGACGCCAAAGGCGCGTTCGGTTTCCCTAACCTCGCCGACAGCGACTGGCGCTGGGGTGGCGACGCCGACACCATCAAGACCACCATCATGGGTGGCCGGATGGCGGCAATGCCGGCCTGGGGCGAAGTGTTGGGCGAAGCCGGGGTGAAAAACGTCGCGGCGTACGTCCGTCACGAACTGGCCGGTCTGCCATTGCCAGCCGATAACAAGGCTGACCTGCAAGCCGGACAGCAGGCGTTCAGCACTACTTGCGTGGCCTGTCATGGGGCAACCGGCCAAGGTACTGAAGCCATGGGGGCGCCGAATCTGACGCACCCGGCCGGGTTTATCTATGGCACCAGCCTGACCCAACTCGAGCAGACCATTCGCCATGGTCGCCAGGGTCACATGCCAGCGCAGAACGAACTGTTGGGCAACGATAAAGTGCAATTACTTGCCGCTTATGTGTACAGCCTGTCACATGGATTGAATACAGAAAAACTGATTACTGAAGACAACAAGAAGTAATCATTGCGTACACCTCTGCCGCACCATTCTCGGTGCGGCAGCATCCAGCCCCTTTGCGACGCATTGTCGCACCCCTTCACACCCTCTCCTTTCGGTTCCTCTGATTCGGGTCTACGCTTGCTCGATGCGGACTGGCTTGTGCCGGTTCCAGGTCAATGCTGACTGCTGTGTTCCGCGAACCGGCTGACTGATGTGGCCGCAAACGCCGGTAGATACCGGCTGTCGTGCCATTTACCGTCCGTCACCCGAACTGAGCGTTTGAACACACCCCGTTACAAGCGACCTGAACCCCTCGCTTTTTTCGTCCGCTGCGACATTTTGTCCGAGGCCAATTTTGTCCTTACGCGGCGCATGGAAAGGCCGCAGAATCAGCGTTGGAAAGCATTGACCCAGGTCATGGCGCGTTGCAATGACCCCCTGCTCTCTGCATACTTGCGGCCGATTTTAATCCTAATAAAACACCCAAACCGTGGAACCTTAGAATGAGCACAGCAATCAGTCCGACTGCTTATAACTATAAGGTAGTCCGCCAGTTCGCCATCATGACGGTGGTCTGGGGGATCCTTGGCATGGGGCTCGGTGTCTTCATCGCCTCGCAACTGGTTTGGCCGGAGTTGAACTTCGGTCTGCCGTGGACGAGCTTTGGACGCCTGCGCCCGTTGCACACAAACCTGGTGATTTTCGCCTTCGGTGGTTGTGCACTGTTTGCCACTTCCTACTATGTCGTGCAGCGAACCTGCCAGACGCGACTGATTTCCGATAGCCTCGCGGCCTTCACCTTCTGGGGCTGGCAAGCGGTGATCGTCGGCGCAATCATTACCTTGCCGCTGGGTTACACCACCACCAAGGAATACGCGGAACTGGAATGGCCACTGGCTATTCTGCTGGCGATTGTCTGGGTCACCTACGGTCTGGTGTTCTTCGGCACCATCACCAAGCGCAAAACCAAGCACATTTATGTGGGTAACTGGTTCTACGGCGCGTTCATCGTCGTCACGGCGATGCTGCACATCGTCAACCACGCCTCCCTGCCGGTGAGCTTCTTCAAGTCCTACTCCGCCTACTCCGGCGCGACCGATGCGATGATCCAGTGGTGGTACGGCCACAACGCGGTGGGCTTCTTCCTGACCACCGGTTTCCTCGGGATGATGTACTACTTCGTGCCGAAACAGGCCGAGCGTCCGATCTACTCCTATCGCCTGTCGATCGTGCACTTCTGGGCGCTGATCACCCTGTACATCTGGGCCGGTCCGCACCACCTGCACTACACCGCACTGCCGGATTGGGCACAATCGCTGGGCATGGCGATGTCGATCATCCTTCTGGCGCCAAGCTGGGGCGGCATGATCAACGGCATGATGACCCTGTCGGGCGCCTGGCATAAGCTGCGCACCGACCCGATCCTGCGCTTCCTCGTGGTCTCGTTGGCGTTCTACGGCATGTCGACCTTCGAAGGGCCGATGATGGCGATCAAGACCGTCAACTCGCTCTCGCACTACACCGACTGGACCATTGGCCACGTACACGCTGGCGCTCTCGGCTGGGTAGCGATGATCTCGATCGGCGCGATCTACCACATGATCCCGCGCCTGTTCGGCCGTGCGCAGATGCACAGTGTCGGCCTGATCAACGCGCACTTCTGGCTCGCGACCATCGGCACCGTGCTCTACATCGCTTCGATGTGGGTCAACGGCATCACGCAGGGCCTGATGTGGCGTGCAATCAACGACGACGGCACCCTCACCTACTCGTTCGTTGAAGCGCTGCAAGCCAGCCACCCGGGCTACATCGTTCGCGCCTTGGGCGGTGCTTTCTTCGCCAGCGGCATGTTCCTGATGGCTTACAACGTCTGGCGCACCGTGCGCGCCTCGAACCCGGCTGAAGCCGAAGCCGCTGCCCAGATCGCTGTCGTTGGAGCTCACTGATGAAGCATGAAGCTGTCGAGAAGAATATTGGCCTGCTGGCCTTCTTCATGGTCATCGCCGTCAGCGTTGGCGGCCTGACCCAAATCGTTCCGCTGTTTTTCCAGGACGTCACCAATAAGCCGGTCGAAGGCATGAAGCCGCGTTCGGCGCTGGAACTGGAAGGCCGCGACGTTTACATCGCCAACGGCTGTGTCGGCTGCCACTCGCAGATGATCCGTCCGTTCCGTGCCGAAACCGAACGCTATGGGCACTACTCGGTCGCCGGTGAAAGCGTCTGGGATCACCCGTTCCTGTGGGGTTCCAAACGTACCGGGCCAGATCTGGCCCGTGTTGGCGGTCGTTACTCCGATGACTGGCAGCGTGCGCACTTGTACAACCCGCGCAACGTCGTGCCTGAGTCGAAAATGCCGGCTTACCCGTTCCTCGTAGAAAACAAGCTCGACGGCAAAGACACTGCCAAGAAAATGGAAGTGTTGCGCACGCTCGGCGTTCCTTACACCGACGAAGACATCGCCGGGGCCAAGGATGCCGTGAAGGGCAAAACCGAAATGGACGCGCTGGTGGCCTATCTGCAAGGCCTGGGCACCATCATCAAAAGCAAACGGTGATCTAGATGGATATCGGGATGATTCGTGGCCTGGGCACCGTTGTCGTGATGGTGGCCTTCATCGGTCTGGCGTTGTGGGTGTTCAGCCCCAAGCGCAAGTCGGAGTTTGAAGACGCGACCTTGTTGCCTTTTGCGGATGATCCCGAAGCCATCAAGCACGTCGAGCAAGCTTCTAGGAGTAACAAAGAATGACTACATTCTGGAGTCTGTACGTCACAGTCCTCAGTCTCGGTACGATCTTTTCCCTGACCTGGCTGCTGCTGTCGACCCGCAAGGGCCAGCGCAGCGAACAGACGGACGAGACGGTCGGGCACTCCTTCGACGGGATCGAGGAGTACGACAACCCACTGCCGAAATGGTGGTTCATGCTGTTTGTCGGCACCATCATTTTTGCCTTGGGTTACCTGGTGCTGTACCCGGGCCTGGGCAACTGGAAAGGCCTGCTGCCGGGCTACAACTACCTCGATAACGACAAGCAGACCGCGTTCGCCAATGGCCAGACCGGCTGGACCGGCGTGCACGAGTGGGAAAAGGAAATGGCCCGCTCGGACGCCAAGTTCGGTCCGATCTTCGCCAAGTTCGCTGCCATGCCAATCGAAGAAGTGGCCAAGGATCCGCAAGCACTGAAGATGGGTGGCCGTTTGTTCGCCTCCAACTGCTCGGTGTGCCACGGTTCCGACGCCAAGGGTGCCTACGGTTTCCCTAACCTGACCGACGCCGACTGGCGCTGGGGCGGCGAGCCGGAAACCATCAAGACCACCATCATGGGCGGTCGTCACGCGGTGATGCCGGCCTGGGCTGAAGTGATTGGTGAGCAAGGCGTTGCCGACGTGGCAGCGTTTGTCGTGACCAACCTGGATGGCCGCAAACTGCCGGAAGGCACCAAGGCTGACCCGGCTAACGGCGGTAAACTGTTTGCCGCCAATTGCGTGGCCTGCCACGGTCCGGCCGGCAAAGGCACCCCCGCCATGGGCGCGCCTGACCTGACCCACCCGGGTGCGTTCATCTACGGTTCGAGCTTCGCGCAACTGCAGCAGACCATCCGTTACGGCCGTCAGGGCCAGATGCCTGCGCAGGAACAACTGCAAGGCAACGACAAGGTGCACCTGCTGGCGGCATATGTTTACAGCCTGTCCCACGGTGAAAAAGCACCGGAAGCGAACGCCGAGTAAGGCCAGCGCTTGAAGTACAAAAGGCCCCGCCAATGTTGATTGGCGGGGCCTTTTTTCATGCTGGCATTCATGCCTTGAAACGTTTGCTCAATAGACCTGAGGAAAGCTGCCCTGTAGGTTTTTCTCACCCCGATGAGCAGCATCGGGTCAACCTTCAAGGATGAAGCCTACATGTCAAAAAATGACCAAAACACATTGCCAAAACGTTTGCAGCCCCGCCCTGTTCATCACGCAACGCCGCTAAAAACGCCTGCTGCGCCGGCACGCTCAACATCGCCAGACACCATGGACCCTCCAGGTAACGGTGGCGGTCTGGACGGTCTCGGCGGCGGCCGATTGCTCTGAAAAAGCAGCAGAACACAGCGAAAATTCGCCCGATATCCTGCGCCCCTGCCCGTTGGCAGGGGCGCTCTGGCTGGTGCCGTTATGACAGTGATAAACCGATCGTCCGCAACCCACCTTTCCGATTGCCGGAAAAACCTCAACGTAGTAACGTTTCTACACCAGAATCACCGGAGGCCGAACATGATGGCCATCACGACCATTTCCAGCCGCGAATTCAACCAGGACACCAGTGCTGCCAAAAAAGCCGCGCATCAGGGCCCGGTCATCATTACCGATCGTGGCAAGCCTGCCCATGTACTGCTGTGCATCGAGGAATACCAGAAACTGACCGGTACCCAGACCAGCATCGTCGATCTGCTGGTCATGCCGAATGCGCCTGATATCGAATTCGAACCCGAGCGCGCCGTCATCACTCCTCGCAGCGTGGACCTGTCCTGATGTTTCTACTGGATACCAATGTAGTTTCCGAACTGCGAAAACCCCAGGCCGACAAGCAGGTGGTGACATGGGCAAACAGCGTCGCCCCGGCCAGCCTGTATTTATCGGCCATCACTGTGCTGGAGCTGGAAACCGGCATTCTGCGTATCGAACGCCGCGACCCGCCACAAGGAGGGATGCTGCGCAACTGGCTCGAGCGTCATGTCAAACCCGCATTCTCGGGAAGAATCCTCTCGGTCGATAGCACCGTCGCTAGCCGATGCGCACAGCTGCACGTGCCTGATCGCAGCAATGAATGCGACGCTTTGATCGCCGCCACCGCGCTTGTTCATGGGCTGACGCTGGTCACCCGTAATGTTGCCGATTTCCAACTCAGCGGCGTTCATCTGATCAATCCATGGAACGCTGCCAATCACTGATCGTCCAAAGCCCCGCCTAATCACTGGCGGGGCTTTTTTTATGGGCGCTTGGCGAAGATTGAATGCACCGGCGTCGTATCGATCAGCGTTCGATTGCGCCACTGATTGTTCTTCACCAGATAGACCTGCAACTGCTTGCGGTCCTCGGTGAAACTGGCAATCAGATAGGTTTGCTGAGACGTACTGCCACTCAGGTAGATGGGTACGCTACCCTCCCAATAAGCATCACCTCCATCCTTATGCAAATGGCCGGCAAAGATCGCCGTCACTTGATATTTATTGACCATATCGGTGAAGCGTTTCTGTTGCGCCTGGGTCCCCTGGTGGCGCAACGGTTTATGCATATTGATGATGATGGCGTACCCCGAGGCTCGCGCCAGTCTGAGGTCCGTCTCGAGCCAGTCGAGCGCATCGTTGATTTCAAATGTCGTCGGGTTCAATGGATGAGCAATCCGGGTGGTATACGTCGGTTCGTTATTGAGTTGAACCATATGAACTTCGCCGATGTTTTTTGAATAGGCGAGACTGCCAGAGTACTTTTTACTGAGAAACCCACTGGTGATTTTCAGATCAAAGCTGTCGACTTTACCCTCATGGTGCTCTTTGAACTCGACGATACTTCCCGCTGCACAGCTATTACTAAAACAATCATCAACATTGTTTTCATAATCGTGATTACCCAAGCCATACAAATACTCACCTTTGAAGTGCTTGGTCAGTAAATCCTTCATGAACGAACGCTGCCAGCCATGACCAAAAGCGGTTATATCGCCATTGATCATCAAAGGCACCTGGGCTTGAGAGCCGTCCTGATTTCTGAACTCGGCAATACTCCCAAGCTGAGTATCAACCAGCCATTTCGAACGAACATCGAATTCGGCGTCGGATTCCGGCTCCCGGTCATCAGTCTTGTCGGTCCAGGGATATTGAGTATCCGAGGCAAAAACCATGTGTTTCGGTGTTCCGCTTATAGCCTGCGCCGATACAACCGTCGCCCACAAACAAACACCCAGCACAACGCTTGCAAACTTGTTAAAAGCCATACATTAAATTCCGTTTAAATTAATCAATCAGACGCAAACTTTTCGCGCAAACAGAACTTATTCGAAAAAACAGAAAACTTCAAAGCACTCATAAAGAACAATCAATTGGATTTATTTCAGAGGCACTAACCGCACAACTTGAATAACCTGCAGAGCACTGAAAATAAACATGACAAGTTCCATTCAACCTGGCGTGGTCCACGCAAAACCACATTCAAAGTTTTCTTTCAGGACAGACACGCGTCGAGTTGTGCAAAGGAAACCCTGAACGTGACGCCATTCGTGCGTGCGTCCAATCTGACCAGGCTTTTTTATGAAACTCGCAATGACCGCAGCGGCGGACTGTTCTCCCGTGGAAACAATGAATTAGCCCTCAAGCCAAAACCGTCCATACTCAACAAGTCAATTGACCTGCATCATGCTTTGCTGCATTCGCTACACCATTCAGGTTTTTTACCCAACGCGACCAAAGGTCGCACCCTTGAGCCAGAGCGACCGGCGTATCATTGCGCCACTGCAACACCCCTTTCTGACCTGGGTTGGCACGTATCGACCGAGGCATTTTTCCACTGCCGTGGGATGCAATGATGAGCAACCAGATTCCGGTACACGACGTCACACCACCGAGCAAAAACGCGAACAACAGCGTTGACCTTTACGCCTCTCGAGAAAAAATCTACACCCGTGCTTTCACTGGCCTGTTCCGCAATCTGCGGATGATGGGCGGTGCGGCATTGTTTCTGCTGTATTTCGGTACGGTGTGGCTGAACTGGGGCGGTCATCAGGCCGTGTGGTGGAACCTGCCGGAGCGCAAGTTCTTCATCTTCGGCGCCACTTTCTGGCCACAGGATTTCATTCTGCTCTCGGGCCTGTTGATCATTGCCGCGTTCGGCCTGTTCTTCATTACCGTGTACGCCGGCCGGGTCTGGTGCGGCTACACCTGTCCGCAAAGTGTGTGGACGTGGATTTTCATGTGGTGCGAGAAGGTCACCGAAGGCGACCGTAATCAGCGCATCAAGCTCGACAAGGCGCCGATGAGCGCCAACAAATTCGCGCGCAAACTCGCCAAACACGCGCTGTGGCTGTTGATCGGTTTTGTCACCGGCATGACCTTCGTTGGCTACTTCTCGCCGATCCGTGAACTGGTCTTCGAATTCTTCACCGGCCAGGCCGATGGCTGGTCGTATTTCTGGGTCGGCTTCTTCACCCTCGCCACTTACGGCAACGCCGGTTGGCTGCGTGAGCAGGTGTGCATTTACATGTGCCCGTACGCACGCTTCCAGAGCGTGATGTTCGACAAGGACACGCTGATCGTCTCCTACGACCCGCGTCGCGGCGAAAGCCGTGGCCCGCGCAAGAAAGGCGTCGATTACAAGGCCCAGGGCCTGGGCGATTGCATCGATTGCACCATGTGCGTTCAGGTGTGCCCGACCGGCATCGACATCCGCGACGGTCTGCAGATCGAGTGCATTGGCTGCGCGGCCTGCATCGACGCCTGCGACAGCATCATGGACAAGATGGATTACCCGCGCGGGCTGATCAGCTACACCACCGAACACAACCTGTCCGGGCAGAAAACCCATAAACTGCGGCCACGCCTGATCGGCTATGCCGTAGTGTTGCTGGCGATGATCAGCCTGTTGGTCACTGCATTCGTGATGCGCTCGCTGGTTGGCTTCGACGTCAGCAAGGACCGCGTGCTATACCGCGAAAACGCCGAAGGCCGGATCGAAAACGTCTACAGCCTGAAGATCATGAACAAGGATCAGCGCGACCACACTTACGTGCTGGAAGCCGCCGGCCTGCCCGACCTGCGCCTGCAAGGCAAACGCGAGATCAAAGTCGCGGCCGGCGACATCGTCAGCATGCCGGTCGAGTTGTCGAGCGCACCGGAGCAACTGCCATCGAGCACCAATGAGGTGAAATTCCTCCTCAAGGATGCCGATGACGACAGCGTCCACGTTGAAGCCAAGAGCCGATTCATCGGCCCACAAATCCGTTGAGAGAACTGAACATGCCCGCAGCAAACGCCGCAAGTCCCTGGTACAAGCACCTTTGGCCATGGATCATCATCGGGATTCTGGCCTGTTCGGTGACCCTGACTCTGTCCATGGTGACCATTGCGGTGAATAACCCGGACAACCTCGTCAACGACAACTACTACGAGGCCGGCAAAGGCATCAACCGTTCGCTGGACCGTGAGCTGTTGGCACAGACTCTGAAGATGCGCGCCGCTGTGCATCTGGATGACGTGACCGGTGAAGTTGATCTGCGTTTAAGCGGTGACAGTCAGCCAAAGACTCTGGAGCTGAACCTGATTTCACCGACGCAGCCGGAGAAGGATCGCAAGATTGTCCTGACCCGCAGCGAGACCGAAACCGGGCGTTACATCGGCCAATTGGGTGACAAAGTTGAAGGTCGCCGGTTTGTCGAGTTGCTGGGCACTCAGGATGATCACGTCTGGCGGATGTTCGAGGAAGAATTGGTTAACCATGACAAGGATCTGCTGCTGGGTGATGAACCGCTGCAAGGTGCCGAAGACTTGAAGAAGTAAACAACTTCAAAAGCCCCCTCACCCTAGCCCTCTCCCCCTGGAGAGGGAACTGATCTCGAGCGTTTGCACGTTTTGTGTATGACAGTGAAAATCCAGGCGACTGAGCCTGTTTTCAGGCTCACACCGATCGGCTCCTTCTCCCTCCGGGAGAGGGGACTGATCTAGAGCGTTTGCACGTTTTGTGTATGACAGTAAAGATCCAGCCGACTGAACCAGTTTTTCCGGCTCACACCGATCGGCTCCCTCTCCCTCTTGGAGAGGGCTGGGGTGAGGGCAAGCGGACAACCCCAATGCAAGGGCTTACCCCCTCAACGATGCCATGACCACCCCACTCCCCTGCTATCACTGCGCCCTGCCGGTCCCGTCCGGCAGCCGCTTCACTGCCGTCGTACTCGGGCAATCCCGCGAATTCTGCTGCCCGGGCTGTCAGGCGGTGGCCGAAGCCATCGTCGCCGGCGGTCTGGAAAGCTATTACCAACACCGCAGCGAAGCCTCGGCCAACCCCGAAGCATTGCCGGTGCAATTGGTCGATGAACTGGCCCTGTACGACCGCGCCGATGTGCAGCAACCCTTCGTCCGCCACGAAGGCGATCTGGCCGAAACCACCCTGTTGATGGAAGGCATCAGTTGTGCCGCCTGCGGCTGGCTGATCGAAAAACACCTGCGCACGCTGCCCGCCGTGGCCGAGGCGCGGCTGAACCTGTCCAACCATCGCCTGCATGTGCGCTGGGCCGACGCGCAATTGCCGCTGAGCCAAGTGCTCGCCGAACTGCGCCACATCGGCTACGCCGCCCACCCGTATCAGGCCGATCGCGCCAGCGAACAACTGGCCAGCGAAAACCGTCTGGCCCTGCGCCAACTCGGTGTCGCCGGTCTGCTGTGGTTCCAGGCGATGATGGCGACCATGGCCACCTGGCCGGAATTCAACATCGACCTCAGCCCCGAACTGCACACGATCCTGCGCTGGGTCGCGCTGTTCCTGACCACACCGATCGTGTTCTACAGCTGCGCGCCGTTCTTCAAAGGCGCGATGCGCGATCTGCGCACACGCCACCTGACCATGGATGTCTCGGTGTCGCTGGCGATCGGCAGTGCTTACATTGCCGGGATCTGGACCTCGATCACCGGGGTCGGCGAGTTGTATTTCGACGCGGTGGGGATGTTTGCGTTGTTCCTGCTTGCCGGCCGCTATCTCGAACGCCGTGCCCGCGAACGCACCGCTGCCGCCACCGCGCAATTGGTCAATCTATTGCCTGCCTCTTGCCTGCGCCTTGATGCAGCCGGCCAGAGCGAACGCATCCTGCTCAGCGAACTGCGCCTCGGCGAGCGGATTCTGGTGCAGGCCGGCTCGATTCTGCCGGCGGACGGCAAGATCATCGACGGCCAATCGAGCATCGACGAATCGCTGCTCACCGGAGAATACCTGCCGCAACCGCGTACCCTCGGCGACACGGTCACTGCCGGCACGCTCAATGTCGAAGGCGCGTTGACCGTGGAAGTTCAGGCGCTGGGCCAAGACACGCGCCTGTCGGCCATCGTCCGTCTGCTCGACCGCGCCCAAGCGGAAAAACCGCGACTGGCGGAAATCGCCGACCGCGCCGCGCAATGGTTTTTGCTGTTATCACTGATTGCCGCCGCGGCCATCGGCCTGCTCTGGTGGGAGCTGGATTCATCGCGCGCATTCTGGATCGTCCTCGCCATGCTCGTTGCGACCTGCCCGTGCGCGCTGTCGCTGGCAACACCGACCGCGCTCACCGCAGCCACCGGGACATTGCACAAACTCGGTTTGCTGCTGACCCGTGGTCACGTGCTGGAAGGCTTGAATCAAATCGACACGGTGATCTTCGACAAGACCGGCACCCTCACCGAAGGCCGACTGGTGCTGCGCTCGATTCGCCCGCTCGGCGCGCGCGACAGCGATGAATGCCTGAGCCTTGCCGCCGCACTGGAAAACCGTTCGGAACATCCGATTGCCCGCGCCTTCGGCCGTGCGCCGCTGGCCGCTGAAGAAGTCCACAGCACGCCGGGGCTTGGCCTCGAAGGCTTGGTGGGCGGACAGCGTTTGCGCATCGGCCAGGCAGAATTTGTCTGCGCCCTCAGCGGTGCGAACGTGCCCGGCATGCCGAACGAGGCCGGCCAATGGCTGCTGCTCGGCGACGCTCAGGGGCCGCTGGCGTGGTTCGTCCTCGACGATCGCTTGCGTGACGACGCCCCCGCCCTGCTCGCCGCGTGCAAGGCGCGCGGCTGGCGCACATTGCTGTTGTCGGGCGACAGCTCGCCGATGGTCGCCAGTGTGGCGGCAGAACTCGGCATCGACGAGGCTCGCGGTGGTCTGCGCCCGGACGACAAGCTGCAAGTCCTGCAACAGTTGCACAAGGAAGGTCGCAAAGTGCTGATGCTCGGCGATGGCGTCAATGACGTGCCGGTACTCGCCGCGGCCGACATCAGTGTCGCCATGGGTTCGGCCACCGATCTGGCGAAAACCAGTGCTGATGCGGTGCTGCTGTCCAACCGACTCGACGCGCTGGTCCAGGCTTTCACGCTGGCGCGCCGCACCCGTCGGGTCATCATCGAGAACCTGCTGTGGGCGGCGCTGTACAATGGCCTCATGTTGCCGTTCGCCGCCCTCGGCTGGATCACGCCGGTGTGGGCCGCCGTCGGCATGTCGATCAGTTCGTTGACCGTGGTGCTCAATGCCTTGCGTCTGACTCGCCTGCCGAGTCCGCCGCCCGCCAGCACCCGATCGCAAACCCGCCCGCTGCCGGCCTGAGCCGCGCGGGCACCTGGAGTACAGATGCCAGCTCTCTACGTGATGATCCCGGCCGCCCTGCTGATCGTGGCCATCGCCGTTTACATCTTTTTCTGGGCGGTGGACAGCGGTCAGTACGACGACCTCGACGGCCCGGCGCACAGCATCCTGTTCGATGATCAGGACCCGAACCACACCGCCGCCGTGGACGAAGCCAACCCCGACAAACCGGACGACAAGGCCCCACCTCATGCTTGAACTGGCGCCCTTGCTGGTATCGGCATTGATCCTCGGCCTACTCGGTGGCGGTCATTGCCTGGGCATGTGCGGCGGTTTGATGGGCGCGCTGACCCTGGCGATTCCCAAGGAACAGCGCAGCCGGCGTTTCCGCTTGTTGCTGGCGTATAACCTTGGGCGGATTCTCAGTTATGCCACGGCTGGTTTGTTGATCGGTCTGGCCGGATGGGCTGTCGCCAACAGTCCGGCCGCGCTGTTCATGCGCGTGCTGGCTGGATTGCTACTGATCGCCATGGGTTTGTATCTGGCCGGATGGTGGAGCGGGCTGACGCGCATTGAAAGTCTTGGACGCGGTTTGTGGCGCTACATTCAGCCGGTGGCCAACCGCTTGCTGCCGGTGTCGAGTCTGCCTAGGGCTCTATTGCTTGGCGCGTTGTGGGGCTGGCTGCCCTGCGGACTGGTTTACAGCACGTTGCTGTGGTCGGCGAGTCAGGGCAATGCGCTGGACAGTGCGTTGTTGATGCTCGCGTTTGGCCTCGGCACCTGGCCGGTATTGCTGGCGACGGGGCTTGCGGCGGAACGCGTGACTGCCATTTTGCGCAAACGCAGCGTGCGCATGGCGGGCGGATTGCTGGTGATCCTGTTCGGGATCT
This sequence comes from Pseudomonas sp. Mb7, assembly GCF_054790525.1. Classification (NCBI taxonomy): domain Bacteria; kingdom Pseudomonadati; phylum Pseudomonadota; class Gammaproteobacteria; order Pseudomonadales; family Pseudomonadaceae; genus Pseudomonas; species Pseudomonas sp. Mb7. The sequence continues at coordinate 1,333,274 of NZ_CP186501.1, read as the reverse complement.
GGACATTACCCGGCCCACATCAGCATTGGCTCATGGGCCATTAGATCGGCGGCGCGGCCTTCGCGAGCAGGCTCGCTCCCACAGGGGATTTGTGTTGCACCACCGATCCAATGTGGGAGCGAGCCTGCTCGCGAAGAGGCCCGCACTAACACCACACCTCTCCCCGTTGATGCAAATCAACAGCGCCACCACCGCCCCCCGATAGACTCGCTCACACTGCCAGCCTATCCGGGGGAATGCCCGCATGCTCGACGCCATTCGTTGGGACTCTGATCTGATCCGCCGCTACGACCTGGCGGGGCCGCGCTACACCTCGTATCCGACGGCCGTGCAATTTCACAGTCAGGTCGGCACCTTCGACCTGTTTCATGCCCTGCGCGACAGCCGCAAGGCCCTGCGCCCGTTGTCTCTCTACGTGCATGTGCCGTTCTGCGCGAACATTTGCTACTACTGCGCCTGCAACAAGGTCATCACCAAGGATCGTGGTCGCGCCCTGCCCTACCTGCAGCGGCTGGAGCAAGAAATCCAGTTGATCGCCTGCCACCTCGACCCGGCCCAGAAAGTCGAGCAACTGCACTTTGGCGGCGGCACGCCGACCTTTCTCAGCCACGACGAGCTGCGCCAATTGATGGCGCACCTGCGCAAGCATTTCAATTTGCTGGATGACGACTCCGGTGATTACGGCATCGAGATCGACCCGCGTGAAGCCGACTGGTCGACCATGGGCCTGCTGCGCGAACTGGGTTTCAACCGGGTCAGCATCGGCCTGCAAGACCTTGATCCGGCGGTGCAGCGCGCGGTCAATCGCCTGCAAAGTCTGGAGGAAACCCGCGCGGTGATCGATGCGGCGCGCACCCTGCAGTTCCGCTCGATCAATATCGACTTGATCTACGGGTTGCCCAAGCAGACCCCGGAAAATTTCGCCCGCACCGTTGAAGAAGTCATCAGCCTGCAACCGGACCGGCTCTCGGTGTTCAACTATGCGCACCTGCCCGAGCGTTTCATGCCGCAGCGACGGATCAATGACAATGAGTTGCCGGCGCCCGCGCAGAAGCTGGAAATGCTTGAGCGCACCATTGAGCAGCTCACCGCCGCCGGCTATCGCTACATCGGCATGGATCACTTCGCCCTGCCCGATGACGAGCTGGCGATTGCTCAGGAAGAAGAAACCCTGCAACGTAACTTCCAGGGTTACACCACTCACGGCCATTGCGACCTGATCGGGTTGGGCGTTTCGGCCATCAGCCAGATCGGCGACCTGTATTGCCAGAACAGCAGCGACCTCAACGAGTACCAGAACACCCTCGCCGCCGCACAACTGGCGACCAGCCGGGGCTTGGTGTGCAACGCCGATGATCGCTTGCGCCGAGCGGTGATCCAGCAGCTGATCTGCAATTTCAGCCTGGAGTTCGCCGCGATCGAGCAGCAGTTCAACATCGATTTTCAGGGCTATTTCGGCGCGCTGTGGCCGCAGTTGCAAGGCATGGCCAGTGATGGCCTGATCGCGCTGGATCGCGAGCGGATCGCCGTGTTGCCGGCGGGTCGTCTGCTGGTGCGCTCGGTGTGCATGGTGTTCGATGCCTACCTGGAACAGCAGAACCGCCAGCGTTTTTCGCGGGTGATTTAGTTTTTCGTCAACAACGAACCGACGCTCAGGTTCTGATCCGCGGTCAACCCGGACTGCCCGACCACTTTGGACAAAGCCAGATTGGCCGTGATCAGACCGGTATTCAACGCGGCGATTGCGCCTCGCAGCGCGGCAGCCTTGATGATCTTTTCTTCGTTGGAAAGGCGCTTGTCGGCCATGACCGCTTCGATGAGTGCCTTTTTCTCGGCAATCTGTTTTTGCAGTTTGCGGATCATCTTCAGCAATTGCTGGATGTTCTCGGGCAGGCCACTGGTCTCGATGTCGCTGTTTTCGCCACCGGCACTGGCGGATTTTGCAATCGATGCACCGGAGAGCGACACTTTGACGCCCTCGACCAAGGTCGGGGTTGCCTCATCGGACGAACCTGGGTTGTGTGCATTGCCGGACGCAACTTTAAACGCTTCCGGCGTTGCCGCAACGTCGCTGCTAGCGGGGCCCAGCGTACCAATGGCGGCCATCGAATCGTTCCTTGTATGCACTTTGATACCTGTTTATCGGCTGCTGGCCCTGTGGCTTTATGGCTGTAGGGCAAAGTCGCCCCAGACTGGCCTGAATGTCCTCCCGTGAGTTACCCTTACGGCTTATGTGTGTTTTCCCACAAGGATCTAAGAAATGTCCGAGCCAGTTAAACTGCGCGCTCACAACCAGGCCCATTGCAAGGATTGCAGCCTGGCCCCTCTCTGCCTGCCACTTTCTTTGAATCTGGAAGACATGGATGCGCTGGACGAAATCGTTAAACGCGGCCGCCCGCTGAAAAAGGGCGAGTTCCTGTTCCGCCAGGGCGACACGTTCGATTCCGTTTATGCAGTACGCTCCGGCGCCCTGAAGACCTTCAGCCTCAGCGACAGCGGCGAAGAGCAACTGACGGGCTTCCACCTGCCAAGCGAACTGGTCGGCCTGTCAGGCATGGACACCGAGAAACACCCGGTCTCCGCCCAAGCATTGGAAACCACATCGGTCTGCGAAATCCCTTTTGAACGTCTCGATGAGCTGGCCCTGCAACTGCCGCAGCTGCGCCGGCAGTTGATGCGCGTCATGAGCCGGGAAATCCGTGACGACCAGCAAATGATGTTGCTGCTGTCGAAAAAAACCGCCGACGAGCGCATCGCTACCTTCCTGGTCAACCTCTCGGCCCGCTTCCGCGCTCGCGGCTTCTCCGCCAACCAGTTCCGCCTGAGCATGTCGCGCAATGAAATCGGTAACTACCTCGGTCTGGCGGTGGAAACCGTGTCCCGGGTCTTCACCCGTTTCCAGCAGAACGAACTGATCGCCGCCGAGGGCAAAGAGATTCACATCCTCGACCCGATCCAGCTCTGCGCGCTGGCCGGTGGCTCGATCGAAGGCTGATCTCGATCCGCGGTTGAGCGAAGCGTTTCAGCCGCGGGTATACTGCGCCGTTTGCAGCCCTGCCAGGACACCTCGACGATGGTCTTCGACTCCTTCGACATCAAATCGCTTATCCGCCCTGTGATCGACTTCCCGAAACCGGGAGTGATCTTTCGCGACATCACCCCGCTGTTTCAGTCGCCAACGGCTCTGCGCCTGGTGATGGACAGTTTCGCCCACCGCTACGTGGAAGCTGATTTCACCCACATTGGCGCGATGGATGCCCGTGGCTTCCTGATCGGCTCGGTGTTGGCCTATCAGTTGAACAAGCCGCTGGTGCTGTTCCGCAAGCAAGGCAAACTGCCGGCGGACGTACTGGCCGAAGGTTACGCAACCGAGTACGGCGAAGCGTTCCTGGAAGTGCACGCCGACAGCCTGTGTGAAGGCGATTCGGTGGTGATGTTCGATGATTTGATTGCCACGGGCGGGACATTGATCGCAGCAGCCAACCTGATTCGCCGCATGGGCGCGCGGGTGCATGAAGCGGCGGCGATTATTGATTTGCCGGAACTGCAAGGTTCGCAGCGTCTTGAGGACATGGGCATCCCGACCTTCTGCCTGACGCAGTTTGCGTTGACCGATAAATAATCAAGATCAAAAGATCGCAGCCTTCGGCAGCTCCTACATTGGAATGTGCGTTTCCCTGTAGGAGCTGCCGAAGGCTACGATCTTTTGCCTTTAAAGCCCCATCTGCTTACTGATGATCTCGTTCATCACCTCCCGCGTCCCGCCGCCAATCGAAAGAATGCGGTTATCCCGATACAGCCGTTCCACCAGACTTTCGCGCATATAACCCAGCCCACCAAGAATCTGCACTGCCTCGGTGGTGATCCGGTCCGAGGTGTCCGTGGCAAAATTCTTCGCCATGGAGATTTCCTTGATCACACTCTGCCCCGCCGCCATCTTCGCCGCTTGCCGGTAAGTAAATTCGCGTGAGACTTCCAGCGCAGTCGCCATCTCGGCGAGGCGATGCTTGATCACCTGAAACTTGCCGATCGGCTTGCCAAACGCCTCGCGCTCGCGCGCCCACTTCAGGCTTTGCTCCAGTGCAAGCTGTGAGGTCATGTTGGCCATCAGCGCCAACGCCAGCCGTTCGCTCTGGAAGTTGCCCATGATGCAGGCGAAGCCCATGTTCTCGGCGCCGATCAGGTTTCCTGCAGGCACGCGGCAATCGTCGAAGAACAACTCAGCCGTGTCCGACGCCCACCAGCCCATTTTTTTCAACTGACGGCCAACGGTGAAGCCCGGCGTACCCTTCTCGATCAGCAGCAGACTGATGCCGCCAAACCCCGGCGCACCGGTGCGCACCGCGACGGTGTAGAAATCGGCGCGCACGCCACTGGTGATAAAGGTTTTGCTGCCGCTGACGCGATAGACATCGCCGTCACGCACGGCGCGGGTTTGCAGGTTGGCGACGTCGGAGCCACCGCCCGGTTCGGTAACCGCCAGCGCGCTGATCTTTTCACCGCTGAGCACCTGTGGCACGACCCGGTCACGTACCTCCGGGCGCGCCCATTTGACGATCGGTGGCAGGCCGATATCCAGCGATCCCAGCCCCGCTACCAGGCCGCCAGAGCCGCAGCGCATCAACTCCTCACTGGCGGCAACCTTGGTGAACAGATCGCCTTCATGGCTGCCTCCAAGCATTTCCGGATAACCGATGCCGAGGATGCCTGCCGCGCCAGCCTTCCGGTACAGCTCGCGGGGGAAACTTTCGGCTTCTTCCCACTGATCAATGTCCGGCAGGATCTCGCGTTCGACGAAACGTCTGACGCTGTCGCGGACCAATTGGTGGCTGGGGTCGAAGTATTCCTGAAAGGCAGGCATGGGCGAGCTCCACGGTAGGGTTCGCCGAACTTAACCGAGCGCTTGCTTGGTTTACAAGATGCAGAAGATCAAAAGATCGCAGCCTTCGGCAGCTCCTACATTGGAAATACGCGTTTCCATGTAGGAGCTGCCGAAGGCTGCGATCTTTTGATTTTTATCAGAGAGAGATGGGTTTACGCCCGGCAAACGAATGCGCCAGCGTGCCGCCATCGACCAGCTCCAGTTCACCACCCAACGGCACGCCGTGGGCAATGCGAGAGGCGATCAGGCCTTTGTTGCTCAACAGCTGAGCAATGTAATGCGCCGTCGCTTCACCTTCCACGGTCGGGTTGGTCGCGAGAATGACTTCGGTAAACGTGCCCGCCTCTTCGATCCGCGTCATCAACTGCGGAATGCCGATCGCCTCAGGCCCCAGGCCATCGAGCGGCGACAAATGCCCCTTGAGCACAAAGTAGCGGCCACGGAAACCGGTCTGCTCGACCGCATACACATCCATCGGCCCTTCCACCACGCACAGCAACGTGTCGTCACGGCGGGTATCGGCGCATTGCGGGCACAGATCGTCTTCGGTCAGCGTGCGGCACTGACGGCAGTGACCGACCCCTTCCATGGCCTGGCTGAGGGCCTGGGCCAGGCGCAAGCCGCCGCTGCGGTCACGCTCGAGCATCTGCAACGCCATGCGCTGGGCGGTCTTCTGACCCACGCCTGGCAAAGTGCGCAAGGCGTCGATCAGTTGGCGAATCAAAGGGCTGAAGCTCATGGGTAAAAAGTCCGACAAAACAACGAGACGCGGTTTATACCCGCGCCTCTGGCCAGCGTCAAATACTCAGTCCTGGGCGACCTTCACCACCAGTTTGCCGAAGTTGCGCCCCTCGAGCAGACCGATAAACGCCTCGGGCGCCTGCTCCAGGCCTTCGACCACGTCCTCGCGGAATTTCACCTTGCCATCGCGTACCCACGGCACCATGTGGCTGATGAACTCCGGCTGACGATCACCGTAGTCGTCGAACACGATGAAGCCCTGAATGCGCACGCGCTTGGTCAGCAGCGTGCGTTGCAGCATCGGCAGGCGATCCGGGCCTTTTGGCGTTTCGGAGGCGTTGTAACCGGCGATCAGACCGCACAGCGGAATGCGCGCCTTGGGGTTGAGCAACGGCACCACGGCATCGAACACATGACCACCGACGTTCTCGTAATAGATGTCGATGCCATCGGGGCAGGCCTTGGCCAATTGCTCGGCAAAATCGGGCGCCTTGTGATCGATGCAGGCATCAAAACCCAACTCTTCGACCACGTACTTGCACTTATCGGCACCGCCGGCCACGCCGACTGCGCGCAGCCCTTTGATCTTGGCCACTTGCCCGACCACCGAACCGACCGCGCCGGACGCAGCAGCCACGACCAATGTTTCGCCCTCTTTTGGCTGGCCGATGTCCATCAGCCCCATGTACGCGGTCATGCCGGGCATGCCCAACACACCCAGCGCCATCGACGGGCTCGGCAACCCGGCCGGGATCGGCATGATGTCACGGCCATCGCTGATGCTGTGGCTCTGCCAACCGGTCGCGCCGACCACCAGATCGCCTTTATGGAATTTCGGATGACGTGAATCCTCGACACGGCTGACCGCGCCGCCGGTCATCACTTCACCGATTTGTACCGGCGCGGCGTAGGACGGTGCGTCGCTCATGCGCCCGCGCATGTAGGGATCGAGGGACAGGTACAGGGTTTTCAACAATACCTGGCCGTCCTGCAGATCCGGCAAGGCTTCGCGTTCGAGGCGGAAGTTTTCCGGGGTCGGCGCACCGACCGGACGTGAGGCGAGGACAAAGCGCTGGTTGAGGGTGAGAGGGTCGGACATGTCAGCGTCTCCTGTGAAGGGTTAATTCAGCGGGTATAGGGAGCAGACCGTTGAAGCTTTTGCGCGTTCGATGTTTATTCAGTTGGCCGGGATTGATCGTTCCCATGCTCCGCGTGGGAATGCCGCAACGGACGCTCCGCGTTCGGCTCTGGACTTGGAACGCGGAGCGTCCCGGGCTGCATTCCCACGCAGAGCGTGGGAACGATCAGTCAGAAATAAAAATGCCAGGCGCGATGCCTGGCATTTTGTGTAGCTCATCTGCCGCCGGTTGGCGAATCAGAATGGCAGTTTCATACCGGCCGGCAGGTTCATGCCAGCAGTCATGTTGCCCATTTTGTCCTGACTGTTCTTTTCGATCTTGCGCACTGCGTCGTTGACGGCGGAGGCGATGACCGCTTCCAGCATTTCTTTGTCATCTTCGCTCATGCCTTCAACCAGGCTTGGGTCGATGCTCACGCTTTTGACGTCGTGACGACCGGTCATCACCACGGTGACCATATCGCCGCCGGCCTTACCGGTGATTTCGGCGTTGGCCAGTTCTTCCTGCATCTTGGCCATTTTTTCCTGCATCTGCTGTGCCTGCTTCATCAGGCCGGCCATGCCACCTTTCATCATGGGAATCACCTCAAAAGTACTTGGATCAAAACAGCGCCCGGCCAGCGAGGCCGGGCACCTTCAGTTATTAGCCTTGGGCGACCAAGGCATCGACAGGTTCAATAGTATCGTGTCGCACCACTGCGCCGAACTGCTGAACCATTTGCTGGATGAACGGATCGCCGTGGATCGACTCCTCCGCCTCGCGCTGACGGTTGGCGCGCCGACGGGAGGCGGCCTGCGCCGGGGTTTCCTGTTCGGGTTTGATCAGCTCGATGGTCAGGCTCAGCGTGCGACCGTGGAACTGGTTCAAGGCATCGTTGAGACGACGCTGCTGCGTGGCGTTGAACAGTGCGCTGTGCGCCGGGTCGAGGTGCATCAGCCAATGGTCGCCATCGACGGCGATCAATGTGCAATTGGCGGCGATGCTGCCCGTCATGCCGGAGATCGGCAGTTTCGGGAACAGCTCCAGCCACTGCAACGCTAAACCTGTGGCTGGCGCCGCTGCCGGCTCTGGCTCTGGTTCCGGGGCAGGCTCGGCAGCGTGTTCGCTGGCCAGTTCGTCGAGGTAGCTGTACGCCGAATCCATGTCCGGCTCGATGTAATCCTCATCCAGCGGCGGCTCGTCGTCCAGGTCCATGCCCGGGGTGGCGGCATCGACGTCGGCGACCGACGGCTCGGGAATCGGCGCGGCGGCCCACTCAGGCGCCTCCGGAACGACGCTGTCCGGGGTCGGCAGCGGCATCGGCGGCAACTCGGGTTGCTCGGCGGTGGTTTCCAGTACGGGCTCTACGGCTGGCTGCTGCGCAGGCTCGGGCTCGGGCTCTGGCTCTACCGGATCATTCCACGGTAAATCGACGACTGCTTCGGCGACGACAGCCGCTGGCGCAGGTTCTGGCTCGGCAACGGGAGCAACTTGAGCAACTTGAGCAACTTGAGCAACCGGCGCAGGCTCGGGAGCCGGTGCAGTTGCAGCCACCGGCGCAGGAGCAGGCGTCGGCCCAACCGCCGCAGCGACTACCGGCGCAGGTTTAGGCGCGGCAGCCACGGAGTTTGCGGAATCAACTGTGGCCTGGCTGATCCCCACTGGCTTTAGCGGTTGCCTCGGCGCGTCCGCGGTATCTGCCGGCCGGAAGGCGAGCATCCGCAGCAACACCATTTCGAAGCCACCACGCGGATCCGGCGCCAGCGGTAAATCGCGGCGGCCGATAAGGCCCATCTGGTAATAGAACTGCACGTCTTCGGCCGGCAAGGCCTGCGCCAATGCCAACACGCGATCGCGGTCGCCATGGCCATTGTCGACGCCTTCCGGCAACGCCTGAGCGATGGCCACGCGGTGCAGCACGTTGAGAATTTCGGAGAGCACGCCGTTCCAGTCCGGACCTTGTTCGGCCAAGTGACGCACGGCTTCGAGCAACGCCTTGGCGTCGCCTTCGATCAATGAATGCAGGACGTCATAGACCTGACCGTGATCCAGGGTGCCGAGCATCGCCCGCACGTCGGTAGCGAGAACCTTGCCCTCACCGAAGGCAATCGCCTGGTCGGTGAGGCTCATGGCGTCACGCATCGAACCGTCAGCGGCGCGACCGAGCAGCCACAGTGCATCGTCTTCAAACGGCACGTTTTCGGCAGTGAGAACGTGGGTCAAATGCTCGACCACACGCTCCGGCGTCATGTTCTTCAGCGAGAACTGCAGGCAGCGCGACAAAATCGTTGCCGGAAGTTTCTGCGGGTCAGTGGTCGCCAGGATGAACTTGACGTACGGCGGCGGCTCTTCGAGGGTTTTCAGCAGCGCATTGAAGGAATGGCTGGAGAGCATGTGCACTTCGTCGATCAGGTAGACCTTGAAGCGCCCACGGCTTGGCGCGTACTGCACGTTGTCGAGCAGTTCGCGGGTGTCTTCGACCTTGGTGCGGCTCGCGGCATCGATCTCGATCAGGTCGACGAAGCGCCCCTCATCGATTTCCCGGCACACCGAACACTCGCCGCACGGGCTGGAAGTGATACCTGTCTCACAGTTCAGGCATTTGGCAATGATCCGCGCAATCGTGGTTTTACCCACCCCACGCGTACCGGTAAACAGGTACGCGTGGTGCAGCCGCTGGCTGTCCAAGGCATTGATCAGAGCCTTGAGCACATGGGTCTGGCCGACCATTTCGCGGAACGAGCGCGGACGCCATTTACGTGCAAGAACCTGATAACTCATCGAAAACCGTCGCAACGAAGGAAGCTGAAGCGGCTAATGCTAGCGGAGCAAGGGCAAAATTGCATCCGGTGTCCTCGTCTAATATGGCTAAGCTGCATGAGCAGAGGCTTTTATCGGCTCGGGATCGGGAATTACCGGAGCGTTTATGCGGTGGGCCGTGGGGGCGTTGCTGGGAATCAGCCTGAATGTGACGGCAGCGGAAACCCCGTTGCGCTTCGCCATGCCCGACAGCTGGGCGATGCCGATGGTGCAATACGAACGCGGGCGACCCACGCAAGGCATTCTTTACGATCTGATGCTCAGCCTGGCCACGCAAGTCGGCGTACCGGCCGAGTTTCACGTCCTGCCCCGCGCCCGCGTGCAGAGCGCGATGGAACACGGCGAGATCGACGTGCGCTGCTATGCCGCACAGTCGTGGCTGCCGAATCAGTCGGGGGACTACATCTGGAGTCTGCCGTTGTTCTTCCAGCGCGATCTGTTGATCAGCCGCAAGGATCAACCTGCCAGCACTGACCCTGCGCACCTGCCCCGCCAGTCCATCGGCACCGTGCTTGGCTACACCTACCCGACTCTGCAACCGTTGTTCGACGCTGATCGGCTGCAACGGGAAGATGCGCGTAATCAGGAGCAGGTGCTGGAGAAACTACTGGCCGGGCGTTATCGCTATGCGGTGAGTAACCAGTGGACGCTGGACTGGTTTAATCAGCGGTTGATGCCTGAGCAGCAACTGCAAGGTGTCGCCGTGTTGCAGGAGCAGAAGGTGGGTTGCTATGTGCGCAATGACCCGAAGGTGCCGGTGGAACTGGTCTTGCGCACGTTGTTGCGGATGAAGATATCGGGGGAGATTGATGAGATTATCCGGCTCTACACCGGCCACTCCGACAACACCCCATAACCTTGTGGGAGCTGGCTTGCCAGCGATTGCGGATTTTCAGTCAAATAGATGAACCTGACACACCGCTATCGCTGGCAAGCCAGCTCCCACAGGGTCATCTTCAACAGGGGGAATATGTGTCGATTTGGCAAATCGCAGGCACAAAAAAACCGCAGTGGGCGAAACCCATGCAGTTCTGTTTGAAGCGTTCGATTGTTCGTTAAGGTGGTAACCCCACCAGCCACACCCCGGCACACAATGTTCCCGCTGTGGCTGCTGCCTTCCGGCTCTGACCAGGTTCACGGGTAATCGTTGCGGGGGGACCGATGGGGTCACCATAACGACGCTTGCCTGTCGGCGAGCCGCGCCATTGTACCTATCTGAAGCGAAGTTACAACCGTTGGTTGCAGATAAAAAATATGAACGGGCTCAAGGACATAAAGATCGCAGCCAGCGGCAGCGCCTACAGGGTCAGAACCTCATCCGCCCTGCCGCCCGCCTGCTGGATCACCAGATGAATGAAGTGCAGCTTGGCAATCGCCGGTGCCGGCAGCACGAACGGGTAGAAATCCGGCTGGCCCATGCTCCGTGACAGTTCATTGAGCATGCCGGCCAATTCGATCCACGCATTGACGAATGAGAGGAACGCCTCGCCGCCGGGATGCTCCGGGTCGTACAGCGTGCTGGGCGGAAACGGCTGGTAGTCGAAATCCATTTCCCGCGCGCTCATGCCAAAGCCCAACGCCGTGTCCACCGCATCCATCATGTGCAGGTAATGCGCCCAGGTTTCCGCCCAGTCTTCCCACGGGTGCATGGTCGCGTAGGCGCTGACGTAGTACTGCGGCCAGTCCTGCGGTGCGCCTTGTTGGTAGTGACGGTCCAGCGCCTCGGCGTAACTGGCGCGTTCGTCACCGAACAGGCTGCGGAATGAATCGAGCCAGGGGCCGTTGGCGATCAGGCGATCCCAGTAGTAATGGCCAACCTCATGACGAAAATGCCCGAGCAGTGTGCGGTAGGGTTCATGCATCGCCGCCCTCACCTGCTCGCGGTGGGCGTCGTCAGCTTCTTTGATGTCGAGGGTGATCAGGCCATTGGCGTGGCCGGTCATCGGCGCGTTGCCTTCGAGGTCGACGCCGATGAAGTCGAAGGCCAGCCCAGTGTCTTCATCAACGGTTTTCGGGATGACTTGCAGGCCGAGGGTGATCAGTTGAGCAACGAGGCGACGCTTGGCGATTTCGACTTTGCGCCAACGCTCAGGGTTGTCCGGGGCGGACAGGTCGGGGATGGTGCGATTGAGGCTGCAGGCGATGCATAGGCTGTCGTGTTCGTTGGCCGGCAGCAGCCAGTTGCACGCGGCGGCTGTGTCGAGGTTGGCGCAGCGGCGAAACAGTCCGGCCTCGGGGTCGGCATCGAGCGTCCAGGTGCCCTCATACGGCCCCGGTTGCAGCGAAGTCAGGCGACTTTCTTCGGCTTGATAACCAAGCAATGCGTTGCAGGCCAGACACTGGCTGTTACGAAAGAACAGCGACTGGCCGCAGCGGCACGGCCAGAGTTTGCTGTTGCGTGAGGATTCGCCCATGAACGGCGCGATGATGCGGGAACTGAGCTGCTCGAAAAAACGGTGCATGGCGATCTCTCCCTGGGGCTTGCCAAGACTAGATCATTCCCGTGACAACATCGTTCCCGCACTTTGCTGATCGTTCCAACGCTCTGCGTGGGAATGCATCCAGTGACGCTCTGCGTCACAGCGGACGCGGAGCGTCCGGGGTGGCATTCCCACGCGGGAGCGTGGGAACGATCAAACGTTCAGGCCATGGGTTTTGAGGAAGGCGATGAAGGTTTCTTCGTCCATCACTTTTACGCCCAGCTCATTGGCCTTGGTCAATTTGGAACCGGCACCGGGGCCTGCCACGACGCAATGAGTCTTCGCAGACACCGAACCCGCGACTTTGGCGCCCAGGCTTTCCAGATGCTCCTTGGCGACATCACGGCTCATCAACTCAACTTTGCCAGTCAGCACCCAAGTCTCGCCGGACAGCGGCAAACCTTCGACGACTTTCTTCTCGCTCTGCCAGTGCATGCCGAAATCGCGCAGTTGCTTTTCGGATTTCTCAGCCAGTTGCCGGTTCTCAGGCAGTGCAAAAAACTCGCGAACCGAATTGGCCTGCTTCTCCGGCAAGGCCTGACGCATGTCCAGCCAGTCAGCATTCAGCACCGCTTCCAGCGAACCGAACTTGTCCGCCAACTTCTGCGCGCCGCCCGGGCCGACCGAAGGAATGTGCAGCTTGTCGAGGAAGCCACCCAGCGTGGCGCTGGCGGCAAACTCGGCACCCAGCTCACCCTGATCCTGAATCTGCAGACCATGGCCCAGCAACTCAGCGATGACCTGCTGGTTATGCGCATCTTCAAAGAAGCTGTGAATCTCGTGCGCCACTTCCAGCCCCACATCCGGCAGATAGGTCAGCACTTGCGGCAATGCCTGCTGCACGCGTTCCAGCGAACCGAGCGAGCGCGCCAGCACCTTGGCGGTCTCCTCGCCGACATCAGGGATACCCAGCGCATAGATAAAACGCGCCAGCCCCGGCTTCTTGCTGTCTTCAATGGCCGCCAGCAGTTTGTTGCTCGACACCTCGGCAAAGCCTTCCAGATCGACGATGTCGTCGAACTTCAGCGCATACAGATCGGCCGGTGAACTGACCAGACCTTCGTCGACCAATTGCTCCACGCTCTTGTCGCCCAAGCCTTCAATATCCATCGCCCGACGCGAGACAAAGTGAATGATCGCCTGCTTCAGTTGCGCGCCACAGGCCAGTCGGCCCACGCAGCGATACACCGCGCCTTCGCTGACGGTTTCCTTGCCTTTACTGCGCTTGATCAGTTGCGTGCGCTCGACGTGCGAGCCGCACACCGGGCAGTTCTCTGGAATCTGCACCGCGCGCGCATTTTCGGGACGGCGATCCATGACCACTTGCACCACTTGCGGAATCACATCACCGGCGCGACGGATGATGACGGTGTCGCCGATCATCAGACCCAGACGGGCGACTTCGTCCATGTTGTGCAGCGTGGCGTTGGCCACGGTGACGCCGGCAACCTTGACCGGTTTCAGGCGCGCCACGGGCGTCACGGCGCCGGTGCGGCCAACCTGGAATTCCACATCGAGCAACTCGGTTAGCTCTTCCATCGCCGGGAATTTGTGCGCGATCGCCCAGCGCGGCTCGCGGGCGCGGAAGCCCAGCTCGCGCTGATCGGCAATGCTGTTGACCTTGAACACCACGCCGTCGATTTCGTAGGCCAGCGCGTTACGACGCTCGCCGATGTCGCGATAGTAATCCAGGCATTCGCCGATGCCCTTGGCCAGTTTCAGTTCGTGACTGATCGGCATGCCCCATTTCTGCAACTGCTTGAGGTTGCCGATGTGCGTGTCGGAAATATCGTGGGAAACCTGGCCGATGCCGTAGCAGCAGAATTCCAGCGGACGGTTAGCGGTGATCTTCGAGTCGAGCTGACGCAAACTGCCGGCGGCAGCGTTGCGCGGGTTGGCGAAGGTCTTGCCGCCGACTTCCAGTTGCGAGGCGTTGAGGCGCTCGAAACCGGCCTTGGACATGAACACTTCACCGCGCACTTCCAGGGTCGTCGGCCAGCCTTCGCCATGCAGTTTCAGGGGAATGTTGCGCACGGTGCGCACGTTGACGCTGATGTCTTCGCCAGTAGTGCCGTCGCCGCGCGTGGCGCCGCGTACCAGCACGCCGTCCTGATAAAGCAGACTGACCGCCAGGCCATCAAGTTTCGGCTCGCAGCTGTACTCCACCGCCGCCCCGCCACCGAACAGATCGCCGGCCGGCAGGTCCAGACCTTCGGTCACCCGGCGATCAAATTCGCGCATATCGGTTTCTTCGAAGGCGTTGCCGAGGCTGAGCATCGGCACTTCGTGACGCACCTGGGTGAACGCGGTCAGCGCCACGCTGCCGACGCGCTGGGTCGGCGAGTCGCTGGTGATCAATTCCGGGTTGGCCGCTTCCAGCGCTTTGAGCTCGTGGAACAACCGGTCGTACTCGGCGTCCGGAATGCTCGGCTCGTCGAGGACGTGGTAACGGTAGTTGTGCTGATCGAGTTCAGCGCGCAGTTCAAGAATGCGGTTTTTGGCGGCGGTCATGGGTGTTCTCTCAAAAAGCAAAAGAGCAGCCGAAGCTGCTCTAATTCATCTATCTCTGGCAGCAGAAGCAAAAGATCGCAGCCTTCGGCAGTTCCTACAGACATCGCAATCCTGTAGGAGCTGTCGAGTGAAACGAGGCTGCGATCTTTTGATCTTGGCCTTAGCGCTTCTGGGTCAAGGCGCGACGTTCGAATTCGACGATGCGCTGACGGTAGTGCTCGATGGTCTGCGCGGTCAGGACGCTGCGCTGGTCATCTTTCAGTTCGCCGTTCAATTCCTGCGACAGCTTGCGGGCTGCAGCCACCATCACGTCGAAGGCTTGCTTCGGATGACGCGGGCCTGGCAGGCCGAGGAAGAAGCTTACCGCCGGGGTGCTGAAATGGTCGATGTCGTCCAGATCAAAGATGCCCGGCTTGACCGCGTTAGCCATGGAGAACAGCACTTCACCGTTGCCAGCCATGCTTTCGTGACGGTGGAAAATATCCATCTCGCCGAAACGCAGACCGCTTTCGAGAATGTTCTGCAACAGCGCCGGGCCTTTGAAGCCAGCGGCATCACGGCAGATCACGCTGATGACCAATACTTCTTCAGCTTGCGGCTGATCCTTGTCGGCCATCGCCGGCGCAGGCTTGCTGTCTTCAACGAAATCGTTGTCACGGCTGCTGAAGCTCGGGCCGCCGTCCAGATCCAGATCGAGGTTCAGGTCACCCTGCGCCGGACCGTTGCTGCCACGCTTGCCACGTTTCGAACCGGATTCGCGAGGCTCGCGTGCTTCGCGGGCCGGCATGCTCACCGACGGCAGGTCGTGTTCGTCCAGTTGCGGCTCTTTGTGAGTGTCCAGCACGCGAGCCGGGCCCAACAGCTCAGCGCTGGTGTCCTCGTCCGGCAGGTTGGACAGACTTCGGTCAAGACGGAATTTCAGTTTTCCCTTGCCGCCGCGCATACGGCGCCAGCCATCGAAAAGAATACCGGCTATCACAATGATGCCGATGACGATCAGCCACTCGCGCAGACCGATTTCCATGTAATCCCGTGCCTCTATAAAAAATGCTGAAAAATAAGGGGTTTACATTGTGCAAACCGCTTTAAAACGTGGCGCCAACTCTATGTTCTGACAGGCGTTTTGCCCACGTATACGAAAAATTGACATTAAACTAGCACGACCAAAGACAACTTTACACCGTCTGTCTCATTTGGCTTGCGCGAATATGTCGATTGGCCAGCAAGTCGCAGTTGGTAAAAAAGTCCTACAGACCTGAATTACCTTTTCCGACACCACGCTGACTCAGGCGTCCACCATCGCCATCGCCTCCTCGACATCCACGGCTACCAGTCGCGAACAACCCGGTTCATGCATCGTTACGCCCATCAACTGCTCGGCCATTTCCATGGCGATCTTGTTGTGGGTGATATAGATGAACTGCACGGTCTGCGACATCTCTTTGACCAAGCGTGCGTAGCGTCCAACGTTAGCGTCATCCAGTGGCGCGTCAACCTCATCAAGCATGCAGAATGGCGCCGGGTTCAATTTGAAGATGGCAAAAACCAGTGCCAGTGCGGTCAGGGCTTTCTCCCCGCCGGAGAGCAAATGGATGGTGCTGTTCTTCTTCCCTGGCGGCTGCGCCATGATCGTTACCCCTGTATCGAGTAGATCTTCGCCCGTCAGTTCCAAATACGCGCGCCCGCCACCGAAAACTTTCGGGAAAAGCGCCTGTAAACCACCATTGATCTGATCAAAGGTATCTTTGAAGCGGTTACGGGTTTCCTTGTCGATCTTGCGAATGACGTTTTCCAGGGTCTCCAGCGCTTCGACCAGATCGGCGTCCTGGGCATCCAGATAACGTTTACGCTCGGACTGTTGCGTGTATTCATCGATGGCCGCGAGGTTGATCGCACCCAGGCGCTGAATCCGCGCGTTGATGCGTTCGAGTTCTTCTTCGGCTTCGCGTTCACTGGCTTGTGCGGTTAATGTCGCGAGCACGCCGTTAAGATCGTAGCCGTCCTCGAGCAACTGATCCTGCAAAGCCTTGCGGCGCACGGTCAGGGCTTGCCATTCCATGCGTTGCTGTTCGAGTTGGCCGCGAATCAACTGCGATTGCTGCTCGGCCTGAGTCCGGCGCTTTTCCGCGTCGCGCAATTCGCGATCGGCATCTTCCAAAGCGATCTGCGCGGTCTTCAGTTCTTCATCGACGGTCATGCGCTTGTCGAGCAGTTCTTCGAGTTTCAGGCGCAGCTCTTCCAGCGGTGCCTCGCCCTCCTCCAGATTCAGACTCAACTGTTCGCGCTTTTCAGTCAGGCGCTCGGCCTGCATTTCCAGACGCTCCAGCGCCTGACGCGTGGAGTCATGCTGCGCGCGCAACGAGCCAAGACGCACGGCCAATTGATGCGCGTGATCCTTGTGCTGGCGCGCTTCCTGACGCACCCGGTCAAGGCGTTCGCGCAGGCTGTCGCGCTGGGCCAGCAGCAACTCGCGCTGCTCGGTGTCCAGCGCCATGGCATCCAGCGCTTCCTGCAATTGCATCCGCGCTTCGCCGATCTGTTCGTGCTCGAGTTCGCGTTGTTCGCCGAGCTCGACCAGCTCTTCATCGAGACGCGTGCGGCGCAGCGTCAGCTGTTCAGCCTTGGCTTTGCCAGCGGACAGCTGCGCTTTCAATTCACCTTGCTGGCGCGCTTCGTCTTGCAGCAAACGGCGCAAATGTTCGCGGCCGTTTTCCTGCTGACGCTGTTGCGCGCGCAGGGTTTGCAGACGGGTTTCCATAGCCTCGACCGTGGCTTCTTTCTCTTCGCGTTCGAGATGCAGCGCTTCGATTTCCTGGCCCCGGGCGAGCATGCCGCTCTCCGCTTCGCTGGCCCTGCGCACGCGCAGGAAGTGCCGGCCGACCCAGTAACCGTCGCGGCTGATCAAGCTCTCGCCGGCGCTCAATTGCCCGCGCAAGGCCAAGGCCTGCTCGAGGCTGTCGACCGGCTTGACCTGACCGAGCCACGGCGACAGATCGATCTGCGCGTCGACCTTATCGAGCAAGCTGCCGGCGACGCGCACGCCATCGCTGGCCGGGCTGAGCAGGCGCAGATCGCCCTGAGTGAAACCGGATAAATCGAAGCCGCTGAAGTCGTCGACCAGCACCGCTTGCAGGTCGGCGCCGAGCACGGTTTCCACCGCCAGCTCCCAACCGGCCTCAACCTTCAGGCCTTCGGCCAGACGCGGACGCTCGGCGAGGTTGTGTTCTTTCAGCCATTCGGCAGTGCCGGTGCCCGGATCGAGCGCAGCTTGCTGCAAGGCTTCAAGGGAAGCCAGACGACCGTTGAGGCGCTGCAAATCACCCTGCGCCTGTTGCTGCGCGGTCAGCGCTTGCTGCAACTCCTGACGCAGTTGTTCAAGCTTTTCGACCTGCGCTTCTTCGCTGGTCTGCAAATCTTCGAGGGTCGCTTCGGACTCGGCGAGCTGCTCGTTGAGTTCCATGATCGCCGCGTCTTCCGGGTCAGCCGAAAGCAGCGCGCGCTCTTCACCGAGACGCTTTTGCCGATCAGCGAGACGCTCCATGCTGGTTTCCAGCTGCTGGATGCGCGACTGCTGCACTTCAGCCTGACGGCGCGGTTCGGCGGCGGTCAGGTTGAAGGCGTCCCACTGCTCCTGCCAGCCGTGCATGACCGATTCGGAATCTTCCAGCGCAGCGGCGGCTTCCTCGGCGGCAGCGCTGGTGACTTCCTGCTCAGGGGTGAGCATGTCCAGCTCTTCGCCGAGGGTCAGCAGCAACGTGCGGTCGTGGCCCAGGTGTGATTCGGTTTCGAGGCGTGCGCGCTCGGCTTCTTTCAAGTCGTCCTGCAACTGCCGCAAGCGTTGCTGGCCGTGCTGGATGCTCTGCTCGACGCGGGCGATGTCGCCGCCGACCGAATAGAAGCGCCCCTGCACCAGATTGAAGCGTTCGGACAGGTCATGGTGACCGTCGCGCAGACGTTCGATGGCCGCATCGGCATTGCGCTGCTCAGCGACCAGCGCTTCGAAACTGATTTCCTGGGTGCCGATGATCGACTCGCGCTGGCCGACCTGTTCGTTGAGATCCTGCCAGCGCAGGGCTGACAGTTGTGCCTTGAGCTGACGCTCCTCGGCTTTAAATTCCTGATACTTCTTCGCCGCTTCGGCCTGGCGGTGCAGGCGCTCGAGCTGACGCTCCAGCTCATCGCGCAGGTCGGTCAGACGCGCGAGGTTTTCGTGGGTGCGGCGGATGCGGTTTTCGGTCTCGCGGCGGCGCTCTTTATATTTCGAGATGCCGGCCGCTTCTTCGATGAAGTTGCGCAAGTCTTCCGGCTTGGATTCGATCAGCTTGGAGATCATCCCCTGCTCGATGATCGAGTAACTGCGCGGGCCCAGACCGGTGCCGAGGAAGATATCGGTGATGTCGCGACGCCGGCATTTGGTGCCGTTGAGGTAATAGGTGGTCTGGCTGTCGCGGGTGACTTTTCGGCGAATCGAAATCTCGGCGTAGGCGGCGTACTCGCCCAGGAGCGTGCCGTCGGAGTTGTCGAAAACCAGCTCGATACTGGCCTGACTCACCGGTTTGCGGCTGGTCGAGCCGTTGAAGATGACGTCGGTCATCGACTCGCCACGGAGGTTCTTCGCCGAACTCTCGCCCATCACCCAGCGTACGGCGTCGATGATGTTCGACTTGCCGCAACCGTTCGGCCCGACGACCGCCGCCATGTTACTGGGGAAGTTCACCGTGGTCGGGTCGACGAAGGATTTGAATCCCGCCAGTTTGATGCACTTGAGCCGCACGCTTAGGCAACCGTCAGGGCGGAAACCACCAGATCGCAGCTGCGCTGGGCGTAAGCCGTCAGCACGATGCGGATCTGCGGCAAATCACGGGCGAGCACGGCGGCGAGCAGGCGTTCGAACAGTTCGAGGAACTCGCTCATTGAAGCCTTGCGCTGTTCGAGGGCGAGGAAGTACGCACGGCTCATCGCCGGTTGCAGGTTCTCGACGGTCTCTTGCAGGTACGGGTTGTTGGCGAACGGATAGGCAGCGCGCATTACGGCGAAGCTGTCGTCGACGAAGCTGCGGATATCCTGACGCTCGTAGCTGGCGGTCAGGCGCTGCTGGATCTGCACGAACGGCGCCATGTCCGATTGCACTTGCCAGCCATTGGCCACCGCGTTGCCGAGCAGGATGTACAGCTCGCTCATCAACGTGCATAGGCTCTGCACCTTGTGCGGCGTCAGCTCGGTGACGTGCGCACCACGGCGCGGCAGGATCGCAATCAGGTGACGGCGCTCAAGGATCAGCAAGGCTTCACGGACCGAACCGCGGCTGACATTCAGTGCCAGCGTGACCTTCTGTTCCTGGATGCGCTCTCCCGGCTTCATTTCGCCACGAATGATGCGTTCGGCGAGGTGGTGAGCGATTTGCTCGGCGAGGCTGTCCGGCGCCTTGAACGTCATGGTTGTCCTTCAAACTCTATCGATCTGCACAAGCGGCGCAGTGTAGCGCAAATGCACGGTCATGGCGGAGTGCCCACTCAGCGGTTTTTGGCACGATTCCCGCAAAAAAGCAGGGGATCCGATGAGGGTCAATACTGAATAGACACGTTGTTGATCGACGAAATGCATTTTCCTGACCTTTAAGTCAGAAAACCATTGACCGAAAAGTCAGACCTGCTAAATTCGGTTCACGTCGGTTAACAACAATAATGAGTCTGCGAGGCCTTCCGTGATCCAGTTTTTACTTAACCAGGAACTCCGTAGCGAGCACGCCCTGGACCCGAATCTGACTGTGCTCAATTACCTGCGTGAACACGTCGGCAAATCCGGCACCAAAGAAGGTTGCGCCAGCGGTGACTGCGGCGCTTGCACCGTGGTGGTCGGCGAATTGCAAACGGATGACGCTGGCCGCGAACACATTCGCTATCGCAGCCTCAACTCGTGCCTGACGTTCGTGTCGTCGCTGCACGGCAAACAACTGATCAGCGTCGAAGACCTCAAGCACAAAGGCGAACTGCACAGCGTGCAGAAAGCCATGGTCGAGTGCCACGGCTCGCAGTGCGGTTTCTGCACCCCCGGCTTCGTCATGTCGCTGTTCGCCCTGCAAAAGAACAGCGATGCACCGGATCACGCCAAGGCCCACGAAGCGCTGGCCGGCAACCTCTGCCGCTGCACCGGCTACCGCCCTATTCTGGCCGCTGCCGAGCAATCCTGCTGCGGCAAGCAACCAGATCAGTTCGATGCCCGCGAAGCGGAAACCATCGCGCGCCTCAAAGCCATCGCCCCGACCGATATCGGCGAACTCAACAGCGGCGACAAGCGCTGCCTGGTGCCGCTGACTGTCGCCGACCTTGCCGATCTCTACGACGCGTACCCACAAGCGCGTCTGCTCGCTGGCGGTACCGATCTGGCGCTGGAAGTCACCCAATTCCACCGCACCCTGCCGGTGATGATCTACGTCGGCAACGTCGCGGAAATGAAGCGCATCGACACCTTCGAAGACCGCATCGAAATCGGCGCGGCCACCGCCCTCTCCGACTGCTACGAAGCGTTGAACGCCGAGTACCCGGACTTCGGCGAACTGCTGCACCGCTTCGCCTCGCTGCAAATCCGCAACCAGGGCACCCTCGGCGGCAACATCGGCAACGCCTCGCCGATCGGTGACTCGCCACCGCTGCTGATCGCCCTCGGCGCCCAGGTCGTGCTGTGCAAAGGCGAAACCCGCCGCACCCTGAACCTGGAAGATTACTTCATCGATTACAAAGTCACGGCCCGTCAGGAAAGTGAATTCATCGAGAAGATCATCGTCCCGCGCGCCAGCGCCGAGCAATTGTTCCGTGCCTACAAAGTCTCCAAGCGTCTGGACGATGACATCTCCGCCGTCTGCGCCGCGTTCAACCTGCGCGTCGAAAACGGCGTGATCACCGATGCACGCATGGCTTTCGGCGGTATGGCCGCGATCCCGAAACGCGCTGCCCACTGTGAAGCCGCGCTGATCGGTGCGCCGTTCACCAACACGGTGGTCGAACGCGCCTGCGCCGCACTGGCGGAAGATTTCACGCCGCTCTCGGACTTCCGCGCCAGCAAGGAATATCGCCTGCTCAGCGCGCAGAACCTGCTGCGCAAATACTTCATCGAACTGCAAACACCGCACATCGAGACTCGGGTGACCGCTTATGTCTAACCATCACGGCGTAGAAAAAAACCAGGCTGAACTGGCTGAATTGTTCGCCAAGGACCTGACCTCCGGTGTCGGCCGCAGCGTCAAGCACGACAGCGCCGCCAAGCACGTGTCCGGTGAAGCGCAGTACATCGATGATCGCCTGGAATTTCCCAACCAGTTGCACCTGTATGCACGCATGTCGGACCGCGCCCACGCGAAGATCATCAGCATCGACACCTCGCCGTGCTACGCCTTCGAAGGCGTGCGCATCGCCATCACCCACGAAGACGTGCCGGGCCTGAAAGACATCGGCCCGCTGATGCCGGGCGACCCGTTGCTGGCCATCGATGACGTGCAGTTCGTCGGTCAACCGGTGCTTGCCGTCGCCGCGAAGGATCTGGAAACCGCGCGCAAAGCCGCGATGGCCGCGATCATCGAATACGAAGATCTCGAACCCGTGCTCGACGTGGTCGAAGCCCTGCGCAAACGCCACTTCGTCCTCGACAGTCACACCCACCAGCGCGGCGATTCGGTTTCCGCGCTGGCGACCGCTGAACACCGCATTCAGGGCACGCTGCACATCGGTGGCCAGGAACACTTCTATCTGGAGACGCAAATCTCCTCGGTGATGCCGACTGAAGATGGCGGCATGATCGTTTACTGTTCGACGCAGAACCCGACCGAAGTACAGAAACTGGTTGCCGAAGTGCTCGACGTATCGATGAACAAAATCGTCGTCGACATGCGCCGCATGGGCGGTGGTTTCGGTGGCAAAGAAACTCAAGCCGCAAGCCCGGCGTGCCTGTGCGCGGTGGTTGCGCACCTCACCGGCCAGCCGACGAAGATGCGCCTGCCGCGCGTCGAAGACATGCTGATGACCGGCAAGCGTCACCCGTTCTACGTCGAGTACGACGTCGGCTTCGACAGCACCGGGCGCCTGCACGGGATCAACATGGACCTAGCCGGCAACTGCGGCTGCTCGCCGGACTTGTCCGCGTCGATCGTTGACCGCGCGATGTTCCACTCGGACAACTCGTACTACCTGGGCGATGCGACCATCAACGGTCACCGCTGCAAGACCAACACCGCGTCGAACACTGCTTACCGTGGTTTCGGTGGCCCGCAAGGCATGGTTGCGATTGAAGAAGTGATGGACGCGATTGCCCGTCACCTGCACCTCGACCCACTTGCGGTGCGCAAGGCCAACTACTACGGCAAGACCGAGCGCAACGTCACCCACTACTACCAGACCGTCGAGCACAACATGCTCGAAGAGATGACCGCCGAACTGGAAGAAAGCAGCCAGTACCACGAGCGCCGCGAAGCCATTCGTCGCTACAACGCCAACAGCCCGATCCTGAAAAAAGGTCTGGCGCTGACCCCGGTGAAGTTCGGCATTTCCTTCACCGCCAGCTTCTTGAACCAGGCCGGCGCGCTGATCCACATCTACACCGATGGCAGCATCCACCTGAACCATGGCGGCACAGAAATGGGTCAGGGCCTGAACACCAAAGTCGCGCAGGTCGTGGCCGAAGTGTTCCAGGTCGAAATCGATCGTGTGCAGATCACTGCGACCAACACCGACAAGGTGCCAAACACCTCGCCGACGGCAGCGTCCAGCGGCGCCGACTTGAACGGTAAAGCGGCGCAGAACGCGGCGGAAATCATCAAGAAACGCCTGATCGAATTCGCTGCGCGTCACTTCAAAGTCACTGAAGAAGACGTTGAATTCCACAACGGCCACGTGCGTGTTCGTGACCATATCCTGACCTTTGAAGCGCTGATCCAGCAGGCGTATTTCAATCAGGTCTCGCTGTCGAGCACTGGCTTCTACAAGACCCCGAAAATCTATTACGACCGCAGCCAGGCGCGTGGCCGTCCGTTCTACTACTTCGCCTTCGGCGCGGCGTGCTGCGAAGTCATCGTCGACACCCTGACCGGCGAGTACAAGATGCTGCGCACCGACATTCTTCACGACGTCGGCGCCTCATTGAACCCGTCCATCGACATCGGTCAGGTCGAGGGTGGTTTCATTCAAGGCATGGGCTGGCTGACCATGGAAGAGCTGGTCTGGAACAACAAAGGCAAGCTGATGACCAACGGCCCGGCCAGCTACAAGATCCCGGCCGTGGCGGACATGCCGCTCGACCTGCGGGTGAAACTGGTGGAAAACCGCAAGAACCCGGAAGACACGGTGTTCCATTCCAAAGCTGTCGGTGAGCCGCCGTTCATGCTCGGGATTGCGTCGTGGTGTGCGATCAAGGATGCAGTGGCGAGCCTCGGTGATTACAAACATCAGCCGCAGATCGATGCCCCGGCGACCCCGGAGCGGGTGTTGTGGGGGTGTGAGCAGATGCGTCAGTTGAAAGCGGTGAAAGCCGTCGAAGCTGAAACCGCGGTTGTTTGATGATCGTTCCCACGCTCTGCGTGGGAATGCAGCCCGCGACGCTCTGCGTCGCATCCTGAACAGCGGACGCGGAGCGTCCAGTGATGCATTCCCACGCAGAGCGTGGGAACGATCTGAGAGGTGTGTATGTACAACTGGATCGACGCCCTCGCCGACCTGCAGAACCAGGGCGAACCCTGCGTTCTGGTGACGATCATCGAAGAACTCGGCTCGACGCCACGCAACGCCGGCTCGAAAATGGTCATCAGTGCCAATCAGAGTTTCGACACCATCGGTGGCGGGCATCTGGAATACAAAGCCATGCAGATCGCCCGCGAGATGCTCGCCAGCGGCAAGCAGGACACCCATCTGGAGCGCTTCAGCCTCGGCGCCAGCCTGGGCCAGTGCTGCGGCGGCGCCACCGTGTTGCTGTTTGAACCGATGGGCCAGGTGCAGGCGCAAATCGCCGTGTTCGGGGCCGGTCACGTTGGCCGCGCCTTGGTGCCGCTGCTCGCCAGCCTGCCCTGCCGGGTACGCTGGATCGATTCGCGCGAGGCCGAATTCCCCGAACAGATCCCCCACGGCGTGCGTAAAATCGTCGCCGAAGAGCCTGTGGATGAAATCGATGAGCTGCCCGCCGGCAGTTATTGCATCGTCATGACCCACAACCATCAACTCGACCTGGAACTCACCGCCGCGATTCTCAAGCGCAACGACTTCGCTTACTTCGGCCTGATCGGCTCGAAAACCAAACGGGCGAAGTTCGAACATCGTTTGCGCGATCGTGGTTTCGGCAGCGGCGTCGTGCAACGCATGCGCTGCCCGATGGGCATCGGCGAAGTCAAAGGCAAACTGCCTGTGGAAATCGCCATTTCCATCGCCGGCGAAATCATCGCCACCTACAACGCCAACTTCGGCCAGCAGACTGCCAGCGCCGAACCGATTGCCAAACTGCTGCCGGTGTCGCGGCGCAGTCAAGCCACCAAACTCAAAGCCTCAAACTGATTAGAGAACCCTCATGCCTCTGACTCGCAAAGCCTACCGCGCCGCCATCCTGCACAGCATCGCCGACCCCGCCGAAGTCGGGATCGAAGCCTCCTACGAATATTTCGAGGACGGCCTGCTGGTGGTCGATGGCGGCAAGATCAGCGCCCTTGGCCATGCCAGTGATTTGCTGCCGACCCTGCCGGCGGACATCGAAATTGAGCATTACCAAGACGCGTTGATCACCCCGGGCTTCATCGACACCCACATTCACTTTCCGCAAACCGGCATGGTCGGTGCCTACGGCGAGCAACTGCTCGACTGGCTGAACACCTACACCTTCCCGTGCGAA
The DNA here is from genome assembly GCF_054790525.1 of Pseudomonas sp. Mb7. Taxonomy (NCBI): domain Bacteria; kingdom Pseudomonadati; phylum Pseudomonadota; class Gammaproteobacteria; order Pseudomonadales; family Pseudomonadaceae; genus Pseudomonas; species Pseudomonas sp. Mb7. The sequence continues at coordinate 1,307,862 of NZ_CP186501.1, read as the reverse complement.
AGCCAGTTCGGCGACAAGGTCCACGCCGACGAAGTCGCTGACATTTTCGTCAAGGAGCTGCTGCGCAACGGCACCACCACCGCACTGGTGTTTGGCAGCGTGCACCCGCAATCGGTGAACTCGTTATTCGAAGCGGCCGAGAAGCTCGACCTGCGCATGATCGCCGGTAAGGTGATGATGGACCGCAACGCCCCGGACTACCTGACCGACACCGCCGAATCGAGCTATGTCGACAGCAAAGCGCTGATCGAGCGCTGGCATGGCAAGGGTCGTCTGCACTATGCGGTCACCCCGCGCTTCGCACCGACCAGCACCCCGGAACAGCTGACACTCGCCGGCCAACTGCTGACCGAGTATCCGGATCTGTACATGCAGACCCACATCAGCGAAAACCTCAAGGAAATCGAGTGGGTCAAGGAGCTGTTCCCGGAGCGCAAGGGCTACCTCGACGTTTACGATCACTACAAACTGCTCGGCGAGCGCTCGGTGTTCGCCCACGGCGTGCACCTGTGCGACGACGAATGCGCGCGACTGGCGGAAACCGGCTCGGCGATCTCGTTCTGCCCGACCTCGAACTTCTTCTTGGGTAGTGGCCTGTTCAACCTGCCGATGGCCGAGAAGCACAAGCTCAATGTCGGTCTGGGCACTGACGTTGGCGGCGGCACCAGTTTCTCGCTGCTGCAGACGCTGAACGAAGCGTACAAAGTGATGCAACTGCAAGGTGCGCGCCTGAGCCCGTTCAAGTCGCTGTACCTGGCGACCCTGGGTGGCGCGCGGGCGCTGCGTCTGGAAGACAAGATCGGCACCCTGCAACCGGGTTCCGACGCTGACTTCCTGGTGCTCGATTACAACGCCACGCCGCTGCTGAGCTACCGCTTGAAGCAGGCCAACAACATTGCCGAGACGTTGTTTGTGTTGATGACGCTGGGTGATGACCGCACGGTGCAGCAGACGTATGCGGCGGGTGCGCTGGTGCATCAGCGCTGAGTTTTTTCCAAGGCATAAAAAATCCCCCGGTGGTGTGCACCCCGGGGGATTTTTTGTTGCCTTTCAGATTGCTATCGCTGGCAAGCCAGCTCCCACAGGTTTCTCGATGTATCGCAGATTTGGTGAACCCCACAATTCCCTGTGGGAGCTGGCTTGCCAGCGATTGGGGCGACTCGGTCTAAGTCAGAGCTTGGCCGCAGGGCGCCCCGGCTTCTTGGTCTGCAACAAATGCGAGAACACCGCATGCAGATCATCCGACGCGCCTTCCTCGTCGAGGTTGAGCTTGCTGTCGATGTGATCCATGTGATGCATCATCAGATTCACCGCCAACTCACCGTCGCGCTTCTCGATTGCGTCGATCAACTGGGTGTGTTCGTCGTACGAGCAATGCGAGCGGTTGCCGCTTTCGTACTGGGCAATGATCAGCGACGTCTGCGAAACAAGGCTGCGCTGGAAGCTGATCAACGGGGCGTTCATCGCCGCTTCCGCCAGCTTCAGGTGGAATTCGCCCGACAGACGAATACCGGCGCCGCGATCGCCACGGGAGAAGCTGTCGCGCTCATCGTTGACCATCTGCCGCAGCTCGGCGATCTGCTCGGCGGTGGCGTGTTGCACCGCCAGCTCAGTGATCGCGCGTTCGACCAGGCGACGGGCAAGAAACACCTGACGGGCTTCTTCAACACTCGGGCTGGCAACTACGGCGCCACGGTTCGGCCGCAACAGCACCACGCCTTCATGGGCCAGACGCGAGAGCGCGCGGCGAATGATGGTGCGGCTGACCCCGAAGATTTCCCCCAGCGCTTCTTCGCTCAATTTGGTGCCGGGCGCCAGACGCTGTTCGAGGATGGCCTCGAAGATATGCGCGTAGACAATATCGTCCTGGGTTCCGCTGCGGCCGGCTTTGCCTGCTCGCGGTTGTTTCTTGAGGGGTTGCAACTGTTCGTTCATGGGCACTCGAGTCGGGAGAACTGCGGCGAATAGACCGTGACTGTAATACGGCACAGTAGGTCGCTGGCAAGTATCGCGTAAAAAACAGCGCGATTGTACACAATGGAAGGTGGCAACACGACTGTACGGCTGTTTGCGACTTCCGCTGTATTGCAACGATCCGTTACGTTTGAGTTTAGGCTTGATCACAGAATCCGCCGCCAGAACACCGCCTCCCCTGTAGGAGCTGCCGAAGGCTGCGATCTTTTGACTTTGATTTTAAGAAGCAAGATCAACAGATCGCAGCCTTCGGCAGCTCCTACAAGGGTTTGCGTCATGGCGGACATCTTCATTGGTATAAGGAACACCGCCGTCATGAACGACGCCACGCACACTCAACTGCGCCCACTGGCCGACACATCACCGTCGGCGATCGTCGCGGGATTCATCGCGATGATGACCGGCTACACCAGCTCGCTGGTGCTGATGTTCCAGGCCGGGCAAGCGGCCGGGCTGAGCAGCGGGCAGATTTCCTCGTGGATCTGGGCGATCTCGATCGGCATGGCGGTGTGCTCGATTGGTTTGTCGCTGCGTTATCGCACGCCCATCACCATCGCCTGGTCGACCCCCGGCGCAGCGTTGCTGATCACCAGCCTCGGCGGCGTGAGCTATGGCGAGGCCATCGGCGCCTACATCACCTGCGCCGTGCTGGTGACGATCTGCGGCCTGACCGGCAGCTTCGAACGCCTGGTGAAAAAGATCCCCGCTTCACTGGCGGCGGCATTGTTGGCAGGGATTCTGTTCAAGATCGGCAGTGAAATCTTCGTCGCCGCGCAGCACCGCACCGGGCTGGTGCTGGGGATGTTCTTCACCTATCTGCTGATCAAACGCCTGTCGCCGCGTTATGCCGTGCTCGCCGCGCTGCTGATCGGCACCGCGCTGTCAGGCTTTATGGGTCTGCTCGACTTCAGCGGTTTTCATCTGGAAGTGGCGACACCAGTGTGGACCACCCCGCACTTCTCGCTGGCGGCGACCATCAGCATCGGCATTCCGCTGTTCGTGGTCGCGATGACCTCGCAGAACATGCCCGGGATCGCCGTGCTGCGTGCCGATGGTTACAACGTGCCGGCCTCACCGCTGATCACCACCACCGGTATTGCCTCGCTGCTGCTGGCGCCATTCGGCTCCCACGGCATCAACCTCGCAGCGATCAGCGCGGCGATCTGCACCGGGCCGCACGCCCATGAAGATCGCAACAAGCGCTACACCGCTGCGGTCTGGTGCGGGATTTTCTACGGGATTGCCGGGGTGTTCGGCGCCACGTTGGCGGCGTTGTTTGCCGCGTTGCCGAAGGAACTGGTGCTGTCGATTGCGGCGCTGGCGCTGTTTGGTTCGATCATCAATGGTTTGAGCATTGCCATGACCGAGGTGAAGGAACGCGAAGCGGCGCTGATTACCTTTATGGTCACGGCGTCGGGGTTGACGTTGTTTTCCATTGGTTCGGCGTTTTGGGGGATTGTCGCGGGGGTTTTGACGCTGGTGATTCTGAATTGGCGTAAAGCTTAAGGTCAAAAGCCCCTCACCCTAGCCCTCTCCCCGGGGGAGAGGGCTGGGGTGAGGGGCAAGCCCAGCGTACAACTCGAGCCGAACACCCAAACACCAGACGAAAAAAAACGGCGACCCTTAGGTCGCCGTTTCCCATGACATCAAGCTACCGGATTGATCGGCTTTTCCGGATACCAAACGTCCAGCAGCGGGCTGACTTCATACTTGGTCAGCTCGGAGCGGGTTTTCAGCCAGGCTTCAACGGCAGCGCGCTGCTCTTCGTTGACCGAGCCACGCTTCTGCAGGCAAACCAGACCGAAGTCGTCGCCGCCAACATAACCCAGACCATTGGCTTCCATGGCTTCTTTGATGAAGGCTTCGAGGAAAGCGTCAATGGCTTCTTCGGACAAGTCTTCTTTGAAGTCCAGGTTCAGCTCGAAACCCAGCTCTTGAAATTCATCAACGCACAGTTTTTTGCGCAGACGCTGGGAACGGTTAGTCGCCATTGGAACAATCCTCTTAAGTAAATACGGCGGGCACTTTACCAGTTTAAGCAATCGATTGCCCGACTCTCTGGACACAGCGACCGACCGCCTGTAAAAAAATAACGTATTGGCCTGCCCGGACAAGGCACAACCTGTTACAGGTTGGGGCATAATGCCGACACTTTCGTGACCACTGAGGACCTTTTCATCCATGTCCTCGTCTTTTTCCCCTCGGCTGTAGGGTTTTATTTCATATGATCAAATCGTTGCGTCCACTGTTTCTCGCCGGCCTTCTTCTGCCTCTGGCGCTGCCTGTTTCTGCTGCCAACATCAATACTTCCCTGACTCCCAACGTTGAAAAAGCCCTCAAGGCGAGCAAATTGCAGCCCAGCGCCCTGTCGCTGGTGATGGTGCCGCTCGACGGCCCGGGCACGCCGACCGTGTTCAACGCCGACGTGTCGGTCAACCCGGCCTCGACCATGAAACTGGTGACCACTTACGCGGCGCTGGAAATGCTCGGCCCCAACCATCAGTGGAAGACCGAGTTCTACACCGATGGCGACCTGAACGGAGGCATCCTCAACGGCAACCTTTACCTCAAGGGCGGCGGCGATCCAAAGCTGAACATGGAAAAGCTCTGGCTGCTGATGCGCGACCTGCGCGCCAACGGTGTGACACAAATCACCGGTGATCTGATCCTCGACCGTAACTTCTTCGTGCAGCCAGTGCTGCCGGAATTCAACGATGACGGTAATGACGAGAACAAGCCGTTCCTGGTCAAACCCGACTCCTTGCTGGTCAACCTCAAGGCCCTGCGCTTTGTTGCCCGTAACGATAACGGCCGGGTGCTGATCTCGGTTGAGCCGCCGATTGCCAGCGTGCGTATCGAAAACACTGTCAAAGCGCTGCCTTCCAAACAATGCACCGGCGGCGTGCGCTACAACCCGGTGCCGCAGGCCGATGGCAGCGTGACCGTGACCGTGGCCGGTCAGTTGGGCGAAGGTTGCAGTTCGCAGACTTATCTGTCGCTGCTCGACCACGCGACCTACACCGCCGGCGCCGTGCGCGCGATCTGGAAAGAACTGGGTGGCAGCATTCAGGGTAAGGATCGTCTGGCCTCGACCCCGAGCAACGCGAAACTGCTGGCTCGTGCCTACTCCCCGGATCTGGCGGAAATCATCCGCGACATCAACAAATACAGTAACAACACCATGGCCCAGCAACTGTTCCTCAGCCTTGGGCAACGCTTCCGCAACGAAGCCGACGGTGACGACGCCAAGGCAGCGCAGCGCGTAGTGCGTCAGTGGATGGCGAAGAAAGGCATCACTGCGCCACATCTGGTGATGGAGAACGGCTCCGGTTTGTCTCGCGCCGAACGTGTCAGCGCCCGTGAGATGGCGAGCATGCTGCAGGCGGCGTGGCACAGCCCGTATGCCGCGGAATACATCAGCTCGCTGCCGATCGCCGGTACCGACGGCACCATGCGTAAACGCCTGAAAACCACTGCGATGCGCGGTGAGGCTCACGTCAAGACCGGCACTCTGAACACCGTGCGCGCGATCGCCGGCTTCAGCCGTGATGTGAATGGCAACACCTGGGCAGTGGTGGCGATCCTCAATGACAAGGCACCGTTTGGGGCATCGTCGGTGCTCGATCAGGTACTGCTGGATCTGTACAAACAGCCGAAACTGGCGCAGACCGCTTCGGTCCTGTAACGCCGTTCAAGCAACACCACAAAACCCTGTGGGAGCTGGCTTGCCAGCGATTGCGGAATGTCAGCCACTGAATATGCTGACTGAAATGACGCTATCGCTGGCAAGCCAGCTCCCACAGGGGTTGCGGCGTATTGAAGTCAGCTCATCTGCTCGACGCGATCACGCCCGCGCTGCTTTGCCATATACACGCCCGAATCCGCCCTCAGCAACAGCGCATCCGCGCCCTCCCCCGGTCGCCAACTGGCGATACCAAAACTCGCGGTCACCACGCCAACCACATCCACCGGCGCACTGCGCAAACCCTGCCATAACTCGATCGCCAGCGTGTGCGCATGCTCGCCGTCGATGTCCGGGCACAGCACCATGAACTCTTCGCCGCCCAACCGACAAAACACATCGGTACGCCGCAGACGATGGCCGATGCGTTCGCACACCGCTTGCAGCACCCGGTCGCCCACGGCATGGCCGTATTGATCGTTGATACGTTTGAAATGGTCGATATCGAGCATGATCACCGACAGCTCGCCGCCGCCGCGCTCGACCCGGGCCATTTCCGTGGTCAGGCGTTCCTGGAAGTAGCGACGGTTGTGGATGCCGGTCAACGAGTCGGTCACCGACAATGCGCGCAATTCTTCTTCCACGCGTTTCAGGTCGGAAATATCCGAGATATAGCCGTGCCAGAGTACGCCGCCGCCCGGCAGTTCTTCCGGCGTCGCCTCACCGCGCACCCAGCGCAGGCCGCGCTCGGGCAGTTGCACGCGATATTCCTCGCGCCACGGGCTGAGGCTGTCGGCCGAGGCGCGAATGGAAGAGCGCACACGAGTAACGTCCTGTGGATGAATGCGCGTGAAGATCGCCTCGGCGTTGAACAGCAGCACGTCCGGCTCCAGTTCGTAGATCTCGCGGATGCCGTCGCTGGCGTAGATCACGCTGAAGCGCCCATCGAATTCCATCTTGAATTGATAAATGCCGCCGGGCACGTGCGCGCTGAGTTTCTTCAGCAACACATCCCGCGCCGCCAGCACCTCGTGCACGCGCTTGCGCTCGGTGATGTCGATGCAGATCGCTAGGTGTCCGACCCACAACCCCTGCTCATCCAGCACCGGCGTGGCGAGCATGTTCACCGGAATATGGCTGCCATCGCTGCGCACCAGCGTCCACTCGCGGGCCTCGTGTCCGCCGACCTCACCGCCCTCGACCAGCATCGCGTGGCAGGTCGGGATGCTTTTCCCGTAGCGCGCACTCAACTCGGCAGCGCGGGCCATCAGCTCACGGGGCAGGTGCAGGTTTTCCAGGGTCATGTGACCGACGACATCGGCGCTGCTGTAGCCGAGCATTTGTTCGGCACCGGGGTTGAAGGTGTTGATCACGCCGCGCAAGTCGGTGGCGATGATTGCCACCTGCGTCGCCGCATTGAGCACGCCGCGCAACTGACCGTGGGTGCCGCGCAATTCCTGTTCGCTGGCGTGCAGCTCCTGCGTGCGCAGTTCGACCATGCGCAAGGCGCGCTGACGCTGACTGACCAACACGTAGAGCAAGGCGCTGAGCAGCAAACTGAGCAAGCTGCCCAGAATGATCACGCTACCGACCGACGAATGATTGGCCTGCGCGAAGGCGTCGCTCGGCAGGATATCGACCTGATAGTCGTGATCGGCCATGCGCAGTAACCGCGTGGCCGACAGGTCGCTCGGCGCCGGCTCGTTGGTCGACTCGAACAACACTTCGTGCTGATCATGGGTCGACATGTCGAGAATGCGCACCGACAGATAGTCATGGAAGGCATCAGGCAGACCGTCGGCCAGCAACTGGCGCATGCTGATTACCGCCATCACGTAGCCAAAGGATTGGCGCTCGCCACTGTGGCTCACTGGCGCCACCAGCAGCACACCACGCGCATAGGACGGCTCGATACTGACTAGGTGCATCGGTTGCGACACCGCCAGCCCGCCGCGTTTGTCGGCACGTTGCAGGGTGTCCCGGCGCAAGGGTTGCGCCAGCAGGTCATAGCCTAACGGTGAGCCGAGCCGACTTTGCGTCTGGCTATAGAGCACCGGCACGTATTCATCGCGCACGCCAGCCAGTTGCAGCTCGCCCTGAGCACTCAATTCTCGGAGGGAAAAGTTGGTCAGACCTTCATCACGCACCCGCTGCTCGAATGCGGCGCGCTCGGCTCCATTGACCTTGAGGGCAAACGAATAGGCCTGGGTACGCATCAATAAGGGTTGGGTGTAACCGTCGAATTCGGCGCGAGACACCGATTCAGAGTTGGCGAAGAAGCGGCGCAGGCCGTCTAGGCGTTGTTCCTGATCCTGAAAGCGTTCTTCGATGCGGGTGTAACGTTCGTTGGCCAGCAATTGGAAACGCTGACGGGTTTGTTGCTGGAACTGATTGAGAGTGGCCCAGGCGAGCAGCCCCGTGAGAATCCCGCCGGCGAGCAATACCAGCAGCGCGACCAGCCAGGCCGAGACGTCTTCACTGATGAAACCCAGAATCTTTGGGCGCACGGGGTGCAACGACATAAAGACAACTCACACTACGCCAGCATTTACGGGAAAACCCCATTGACCGTGTGTGAGTTATAGCTATTAGCCACTAATTTAGCTAGCGCGGGCAGATCCACGGAGCCTTTAAAAATCAAGGCTCTGTGGATCCAATTGCGCAAAGCGTCAACGAGCCGTGATTTTCCAGGCGCGGTGGATCTTGGTGTTACGGGCGAAATCCGGATCAATGGTCTGCGCGCTGATTTCCTCGACCGCGTAACGCTCGGCGAGGTTTTCTTCCAACTGGAACTTGCGGAAGTTGTTGGAGAAATACAGCACGCCACCGGTTGCCAGACGGGCCATGGCCAGGTCGATCAACTGTACCTGGTCACGCTGCACATCGAAGATGCCTTCCATGCGCTTGGAGTTGGAGAAGGTCGGCGGATCGATGAAGATCAGGTCGTACTCGTCACGGCTGCTTTCCAGCCACGCCATCACATCGCCCTGCTCCAGACGGTTCTTGTCGGAGTAACCGTTCAGCGACAGGTTACGGCGTGCCCAGTCGAGGTAGGTTTTCGACAGGTCGACGCTGGTGGTGCTGCGCGCGCCGCCCTTGGCCGCGTGCACGCTGGCGGTCGCGGTGTAGCAGAACAGATTGAGGAAGCGCTTGCCGGCGGCCTCTTTCTGAATGCGCATGCGCATCGGGCGGTGGTCGAGGAACAGACCCGTGTCGAGGTAGTCGGTGAGGTTGACCAGCAACTTCACGCCGCCCTCGCTGACTTCATTGAACTTGCCCTGTGCAGCCTGACGCTCGTACTGCTTGGTGCCGCTCTGGCGTTCGCGGCGTTTGACCACCACGCGGCTCTTGTCGACGTTCAGCGCCTGCGGAATGGCGGCCAAGGCGTCGAACATGCGCGCCGAGGCTTTTTCCGGATCGATGGACTTCGGTGCGGCGTATTCCTGGACGTGCACCCAATCGTGGTACAGGTCGATGGCCATCGCGTACTCAGGCATGTCGGCATCGTAGACGCGGTAGCAATCGATGCCTTCGCGCTTGACCCACTTGCCCATGGCCTTGAGGTTCTTTTGCAGGCGGTTCGCAAACATCTGCCCGCCTTCGCTCAAGCGCGGTTGCTCGATCACCGGTGCCGGAGCTGGCGTTGGCTTGATCGGGTTACCGTTCTTGTTGAACTTGCGTTCTTGCGGCTCGTCCGGGGTCTGATCGTAAGCCGCTTGCTCACGCTCGGCCTGACGCTGTTCCGGGGTACGACGCTCGCCGGTGACGAACTGATCCGGCAGCACTTTGATCAACAGCAGTTTGCACGGCAGCGCGCCGTTCCAGAACGAATACTGTTTGTGGCTGCGAATGCCCATGCGCTTGCCCAGATCCGGCGCGCCGGTGAACACCGCCGCTTCCCAGTTCAGGCAAGCCTGACGCAGACGCTCGCCGAGGTTCTGGTAGAGATACAGCAGGCTGGCTTCATCACCCAGACGCTCGCCGTACGGTGGGTTGCAGATGACCAAACCTTTCTGGTTCTGATCCGGACGCGGCTCGAAGGTCGCGACTTCGCCCTGGTAGATCTTGATCCACTCGCTCAGGCCAGCACGCTCAACGTTGTTGCGGCCTGGCTGAATCAGACGTGGGTCAGCTTCATAACCACGAATCCACAGCGGTGGCTTGGCCAGACCGGCAGCGGCACGCTCAACGGCTTCTTCATGGAGTTTTTTCCACAGCGCCGGCACGTGACCGAGCCATGCGGTGAAGCCCCACTGCTCACGGCGCAGGTTCGGCGCCATATCAGCGGCGATCATGCCGGCTTCGACGAGGAACGTACCGACACCGCACATCGGGTCAGCCAGCGCGCCGCCTTCAGCGGCAATGCGCGGCCAGCCGGAACGGATCAGGATCGCCGCCGCGAGGTTTTCCTTCAGCGGTGCAGCGCCCTGCTGCAAGCGATAGCCGCGCTGGTGCAGGCTGTGGCCGGACAGGTCGAGGGAGAGAATCGCTTCGCCGCGATCCAGACGCAGGTGAATGCGCAGGTCCGGGTTGAGCTTGTCGATCGACGGACGGTCGCCCTGCGGCGTACGCAGTTTGTCGACGATGGCGTCTTTGACTTTCAGGGCACCGAAGTGGGTGTTGTCGATGCCTGAGCCGTGGCCGCTGAATTCAACGGCCAGGGTGCCGTCGCTGAGCATGTGATCCTGCCACTCGATGTCGAGCACACCGTGGTAGAGGTCTTCAGCGTCTTTCATCGGGAAACGCTTGAGTACCAGCAACACGCGGTTGGCCAGACGCGACCAGAGGCACAGGCGATAAGCGGTTTCCATGGTCGCCATGCCACGCACGGCGGAAGTGTGCTCGCGCGCTTCTTCAAGGCCAAGCCCGACGGCTTCCTCGATGAGCAGGCCTTCAAGACCTTTAGGGCAAGTGAGGAAGAGTTCGAAACGGTCGGACATGGTATTTCCAGAGCCTTTGGCTAGTGAATCGGCAACGCATTGCCGATCCGGTTTTCAATCAGGCGCTTTTCTAAAAGAACGCCCGCGTGGCACGAAGGTGTGCCGTTCCATCCCCGCTGCTCGGGTTAAAAGAGCTTAGATGCCGGGACAGATAAAAAAGTTGATGAAACAAAAAGTCTTAAAGCGACCCTTCGTCGCTTTATACCCCAGCGCAAACGTGGGTCATTCTCACTAAAGAATTAACCCCATCATCCAGCGCGGGGCCGATCATACCGGGGTTTGCTGAAAAACCGTGCATGAAACCCGTCGTTACTTATGGCTGTAGCACCAATTTCGTTACGTCCTTATGACAAAACGATCATTCCCTCGGTGTGACTCATTGGTTAGAACTGAACACAGGTTGACGTCGCAACGGCGTCAACACCTTGGCTCGCCACGCCGGCAGCGAGCCGCACCATGGCAGGTTTTTTCTGCCAGACCTCGGTTGAGGTCAACGCGATACAAAACAGTCAACAAGTGAGGGAAACACCCTATGAGAAGACTTAAGCGTGATCCGTTGGAAAGAGCATTTTTGCGCGGATATCAATATGGCGTTGGTGGCAAATCCCGTGAGCTTTGCCCATTTACTCTACCGTCGGTACGCCAAGCCTGGATTAACGGCTGGCGAGAAGGACGCGGCGACAACTGGGACGGTATGACCGGCACTGCGGGAATCCACAGACTCAACGAACTTCACGCCGTCGGCTGACACAGGGCATTAATTCCGACACGACAATCTGAATTTGTAACGACTTACCATGCACGTCCTTCCCGGACGGCGGGCTGCGGCCCAGGGGCTCCTTCGAGGAGCCCTTTTTTATGCCTGTCTGGCTGACACACATCTCGTGTAGGAGCTGCCGAAGGCTCGGGCCGCGTTCGGACGATCTTTTGATCTTGATCTTAAAAACAGGATCAAGAGATCGCAGCCTGCGGCAGCTCCTACATTGACCGGGTCAGCCTGGGTTATGTGCGCAGGGCGGCGATCGCGTCTACCGATTCGCGAATCAGCGCCGGGCCTTTATAGATGAAGCCGGAGTAGATCTGCACCAGGCTCGCACCGGCCAGAATCTTCTCCGCCGCATGCTTGCCTTCAGTAATCCCGCCCGCCGCAATGATCGGCAAACGCCCAGCCAGCTCACCGGCCAGCACCTTCACAGTATTCGTGCTCTTCTCCCGCACCGGTGCGCCCGACAGACCGCCCGCCTCGTCGCCATGCTCCATGCCTTCAACGCCAACACGGCTCAGGGTGGTGTTGGTCGCGATCACTGCGTCCATGCCGGTTTCGATCAGCGCTTGAGCAACCTGCGCGGTTTCTTCATCGGTCATGTCCGGCGCGATCTTGATCGCCAGCGGCACATGCTTGCCATGACGCAGGGCCAGTTCAGCGCGACGCGTGGCCAGATCGGCGAGCAATTGCTTGAGCGAATCGCCGAACTGCAAGCTGCGCAGGCCAGGGGTGTTTGGCGAACTGACGTTGACCGTCACGTAGCTGGCGTGGGCGTAAACCTTGTCCAGGCAGATCAGATAATCATCGACCGCACGCTCGACCGGGGTATCGAAGTTCTTGCCGATATTGATGCCCAGCACGCCTTTGTACTTAGCCGCCGCCACACGCGCCAACAGGTTATCGACACCGAGGTTGTTGAAACCCATGCGGTTGATGATTGCCTCGGCTTCCGGCAATCGGAAGATCCGTGGTTTCGGGTTGCCCGGCTGCGGGCGTGGGGTCACGGTGCCGATTTCAACAAAACCGAAACCCAGTTGCGCGAAGCCATCGATGGCCGCGCCGTTCTTGTCCAGACCGGCCGCCAGCCCCACCGGGTTTGGGAATTCGAGGCCCATGACCGTCACCGGCTTCTTCGCCGGCGCCTTGCACAGCAAGCCGTTTAAGCCCAAACGCCCACCCGCGCCGATCAGATCCAGCGACAGATCGTGGGAGGTTTCCGGGGAAAGTTTGAACAACAGCTGACGGGCCAGGGAATACATGGGCGGCGATGACTCGGGCGGCGAAAAGAGGCGGCGATTATAGCCGGGCATCGACCTGCGGCGCGAGGCGCACGCGCAAATCACTGGCACTGGCATATGCCTTGCACCCTCCAGGCTATCAGTGCGCCGGTCAATGACGGCAGGCGGGCAAGGACAATGGCGTCGTCCCGGGTTTTGCCTGCGCAAAGTCCGCGGCGGCGCTTTTTTTTCGAGGTACGTTGGATGAATGAACCTTCGGTAGGGCCACTGGCCTGGGTCAATGGCAGCGATGCCCCGGAAAAAAGCGCGATCAACCTCGGCTTCATGGCCCTGAGCGATTGCGCGTCGGTGGTGGTCGCAGCCACACAGGGCTTCGCCCAGCCTTACGGATTGACGCTGAACCTCAAGCGCCAGACATCCTGGGCCAATTTGCGCGACAAACTGGTCAGCGGTGAACTGGACGCCGCGCACAGTCTGTATGGGCTGATCTACGCAGTGCACCTGGGCATCGGCGGTATCGCCCCGACCGATATGGCCGTGTTGATGGGCCTGAATCAGAACGGCCAGAGCCTCAACCTCTCCCACGGTCTGCAAAACCTTGGCGTGAGCAGTCCTGAAGCGCTGGACCGCCACGTGCACCAAAGCCGCGCAAAACTGACTTTCGCGCAGACCTTCCCCACGGGCACGCACGCGATGTGGCTGTATTACTGGCTGGCGAGTCAGGGCATTCATCCACTTCAGGATGTCGACAGCGTGGTGGTGCCGCCGCCACAAATGGTCGCGCACCTGCAAGCCGGGCGTATCGACGGTTTTTGTGTCGGCGAGCCTTGGGCGGCCAGCGCGGTGCAGCAGGATCTTGGTTTCACCCTGGCCACCAGCCAGACCATCTGGCCCGATCACCCGGAAAAAGTCCTTGGCTGCACTCGCGAATTTGTCGAGCAGTATCCGAACACCGCACGGGCGTTGGTGATGGCGATCCTTGAAGCCAGCCGCTTCATCGAAGAAAGCCCGGAAAACCGCCGCAGCACCGCGCAGTTGCTTAGCGCGCCGGAATATCTCGATGCGCCAGTGGCGTGCATCGAACCGCGTTTTCTCGGTGACTATGCCGATGGCCTCGGCAATCGCTGGCAGGATCCGCACGCGCTGCGCTTTCACGGTAACGGCGAAGTGAATCTGCCGTATCTGTCGGACGGCATGTGGTTCATGACCCAGTTCCGCCGCTGGGGCTTGCTGCGTGAGGATCCGGATTACCTCGCCGTCGCCCGCCAGGTTCAGCGGCTGGACGTCTACCGCGACGCCGCCACCGCTGTCAGCGTCGCCGCATGGGGCACCGACATGCGCAGCAGTCAGTTGCTCGACGGCAAGGTCTGGGACGGCAGTGACCCGGCCGCTTACGCGCGCAGTTTCAAGTTGCACGCGTTGAACGACGACGCCCCCCTTCTCGCCCGCCGCTGACAGGAGACCGCGAACATGTTGCGCATTCTGTTGATCAACGACACAGCGAAAAAAGTCGGTCGCCTGAAAGCTGCGTTGACCGAGGCCGGTTTCGAGGTGATCGACGAGTCCGGCCTGACCATCGACCTGCCCGCGCGCGTCGAAACGGTGCGCCCGGACGTGATCCTGATCGATACCGAGTCACCGAGCCGCGATGTCATGGAGCAAGTGGTGCTGGTCAGCCGCGACCAACCACGGCCGATCGTGATGTTTACCGACGAGCATGATCCGGGGGTGATGCGCCAGGCGATCAAGTCAGGGGTCAGTGCGTACATCGTCGAAGGCATTCACGCCCAGCGCTTGCAGCCGATTCTCGATGTGGCGATGGCACGATTCGAGAGTGATCAGGCCTTGCGAGCGCAGCTGCAGGCGCGTGATCAGCAACTGGCTGAACGTAAGCGTATTGAGCTGGCCAAGGGGTTGTTGATGAAGATGAAGGACTGCAATGAGGAAGAGGCGTACACCCTGATGCGGCGCCAGGCCATGAGCCGCCAGCAGAAGCTGATTCAGGTGGCGGAGCAGATTATTGCGATGAGTGAGTTATTGGGCTGAGGTGTTCTGAAAGCTTAAGAGCCCCTCACCCTAGCCCTCTCCCAGAGGGAGAGGGGACCGATTGGGGGATGCTCACGAAGTACACCGACCTGTGATTTCTGCTGTGAATCCATAATCGACTCGGTCTTTCAGGTCGCTGAATTCGTTGGAACAACATGGTCAGTCCCCTCTCCCTCTGGGCGGTCCGACGTTTCGGGAGGGTTAGGGTGAGGGGCTTTTGATTTTCCGGCTGTTGGCACAAATCTCGCTAAGTAAAACGCACAGGTAACCAACGGCGGTTGCCCCACCCACGACAAAGACGTCGCTCACCCGTTCGCCCAACCGGCGCATCAGGTAGCGGCGTTTTTGCGTTTTGGCCCCACAGCCCGGGGCCGGTGGTGCGGCCGTGGCGGCGCCCCACCTGCTGTTGCATGACTCCTTTCGAGACTCTTTTCAGCTGAGGTGCGCGATGAATTCAAGCTTCTGGAAATCCGGCCACACCCCGACATTGTTCGCAGCCTTCCTGTATTTCGACCTGAGCTTCATGGTCTGGTACCTGCTCGGCCCGCTGGCGGTGCAGATTGCCGCCGACCTGCAGCTAACCACGCAACAACGCGGTCTCGTCGTCGCCACGCCGATCCTCGCCGGCGCGGTGCTGCGTTTTGTGATGGGCATGCTCGCCGATCGGCTGTCGCCGAAAACCGCCGGTCTGATCGGCCAGGTCATCGTGATCTGTGCGCTGTTCGGCGCCTGGAAACTCGGCATCCACAGTTATGAACAGGCGCTGATACTCGGCCTGTTTCTCGGCATGGCCGGCGCGTCGTTTGCTGTTGCACTGCCGCTGGCGTCGCAGTGGTACCCGCCGCAGCATCAGGGCAAAGCCATGGGCATTGCCGGTGCGGGCAACTCCGGCACGGTGTTCGCCGCGCTGCTCGCGCCGGTGCTCGCCGCCGCGTTCGGCTGGAGCAATGTCTTCGGTTTCGCTCTGATCCCGCTGATTCTGACCCTGGTGCTGTTCGCCTGGCTGGCAAAAAACGCCCCTGAGCGGCCGAAAGCCAAAGCCATGGCTGACTACTTCAAAGCCCTGGGCGACCGTGACAGTTGGTGGTTCATGTTTTTTTACAGCGTGACCTTCGGCGGCTTTATCGGCCTGGCCAGCGCCCTGCCCGGCTACTTCAACGATCAGTACGGTTTGAGCCCGGTGACCGCTGGCTACTACACCGCAGCCTGCGTGTTCGGCGGCAGTTTGATGCGGCCATTGGGTGGCGCCCTGGCTGACCGTTTCGGTGGCATCCGCACCTTGCTGGCGATGTACACCGTCGCTGCCGTCTGCATCGCGGCCGTCGGTTTCAACCTGCCAAGTTCCTACGCCGCGCTGGCACTTTTCGTCTGCACCATGCTCGGTCTGGGCGCCGGCAACGGCGCCGTTTTCCAACTGGTACCGCAGCGTTTTCGTCTGGAGATCGGCGTGATGACCGGGCTGATCGGCATGGCCGGCGGCATCGGCGGTTTTGCCTTGGCCGCCGGTATGGGCGCGATCAAGCAGAGCACCGGCAGCTATCAGTTGGCGTTGTGGTTGTTCGCCAGCCTTGGCGTGCTGGCGTGGTTTGGCCTGCACGGCGTCAAGCGTCGCTGGAGAACCACCTGGGGTTCGGCGGCAGTGACGGCGGCGCGGGTCTGAACCTTCGATGGCCCTGCAACTGAGCTTTGCCGAAGCCAGCGCCACCGGCCCGCGCGCGGAGAATCAGGACGCTTTGCGTCTGGTCACGCCCGCGCCGGCGCTGGCGGCGAGCAAGGGTTATCTGTTCGCTATCGCCGATGGCGTCAGCCAGTGTGCCGATGGCGGACTGGCCGCGCGTTCAACCTTGCAAGCCTTGGCGCTGGACTACTACGCCACACCGGAAACCTGGAGCGTGGCCCAGGCACTGGATCGCCTGCTGCTCGCGCAAAACCGCTGGTTGCAGGCCAACGGTGGTGGGCAACCGTTGCTCACCACGGTCAGCGCCTTGGTCATGCGTGGTCGGCGTTTCACCCTCGCCCACGTCGGCGATTGCCGGGTGTATCGCTGGCACGCCGACAGCTTGCAGCGAATCAGCGAAGACCACGTCTGGGATCAGCCGGGCATGCAGCATGTGCTCAAGCGTGCGCTAGGGCTGGATCAGCATCTGGTACTGGACTTCCTTGATGGCGAACTGCGCGACGGCGAGTGCTTTGTTTTGCTCAGTGACGGTGTCTGGTCGACACTCGGCGATACCGCTATTGCGGCGATTCTGCGTGATCAACCGGATCTGCACAGTGCCGCGCAGACGCTGGTCAACGCCGCGCATCTGGCGGGGAGCCAGGACAATGCCAGTGCTTTGCTGGTGCGGGTGGATGCTTTGGGTGAGGCCAGTATCGGCGATGCGCTGATTCATCTGCAGCAATGGCCCCTGCCGCCACCGTTGAAACCCGGTCAGTCGTTCGAAGGCTGGCAAGTGCTGGACGTTGTCGCTCAGAGCCAGCAATCGCTGCTGTATCGGGTGCTTGATGGACAAGGTCAGACGTGGCTTCTGAAAACCCTACCCACGCGTTCCGCCGATGATTCCTACGCCGGGCAAGCACTGTTGTCCGAGGAATGGTTTCTGAAACGCGTAGCCGGTCGCCACTTTCCTGAAGTCCATGCCTGCCAGCAGCGTCAGCATTTGTACTACGTGATGCGGGAATATTCCGGGGCGACGCTGGCGCAGCTGTTTCAACAGTCAGGCCCGTTGTCGTTGGCACAGTGGCAGGACATCGCCGAGCGCCTGTTGCGTGCGGTCGGGCTGCTGCATCGGCGGCAGATCCTGCACCGGGACATCAAACCGGAAAATCTGCACGTGGGCGACGACGGCGAATTGCGTCTGCTGGATTTTGGTCTGGCGTACTGCCCAGGCTTGTCCGAAGACGCGCCGTCAACGTTGCCGGGAACGCCCAGCTATATCGCCCCGGAAGCGTTTCGTAGGGCTCCGCCGAATGTGCAGCAGGATTTGTATGCGGTCGGTGTGACCCTGTATTTCTTGCTCACCGGGCATTTTCCCTATGGCGAGATCGAAGCGTTTCAGCGGCCGCGATTTGGTGTGGCAGTGAGTGCCAGTCGATTTCGGCCGGATCTGCCGGAATGGCTGGCGCAGAGTCTGGAGCGCGGGGTGGCGGCTGATCCGCAGCAACGGTTTGAAACGGCTGAGGAATGGCTGTTGGTGTTGGAACAGGGCGAGCGGCGCAGTTTGAGTGTGCGGCCCAGACCATTATTGGAGCGTGAGCCGTTGAAGGTGTGGCGGACGATGGCGATCGTGGCTCTGCTGGGGAATCTGGTGCTGCTGGTTTTGTTGTTTCACGGCTGACACCGCATCGCGTCCATCGCGAGCAGGCTCACTCCTACAATTTGAAATGCGTTCCCCTGTAGGAGTGAGCCTGCTCGCGATGACGTCAGCCCAATCACAACAATTCTGTCTGCCTGAATGCCCCACGAACGAGCAACCCGCGTCGATTCGGTGCAAAAAATCCCCGTCAATTACCGCTCCCGCCCAATAAACACGCCATTCCCCCACTTGGCACAACCACTGCATTAACCCAACCAACACACACATAAAGCCCAACCTTCAACGACGAAGGCTGCGCTTCCCGAGAGAACGGGACCAGGACAAAGGCGTCCTCGCTAGGCAACTAGCGGGACGCCTTTTTTTGTTTGCGCAAAATTTGTCGAGCAAGGCCTGACTGCCCACAAGAGGCCAGCCGCAGCTCCCGGAGAACCTGATGAAAAAACTCAAACTAGTGATGATCGGCAATGGCATGGCCGGGGTCCGCACCCTGGAAGAACTGCTCAAGCTGAGCAACGAGCTGTACGACATCACGGTCTTCGGCGCCGAACCGCACACCAACTACAACCGCATCCTGTTGTCGCCGGTGCTGGCCGGTGAGCAGACCTTCGAAGAGATCGTCCTCAACGACCTCGACTGGTACCTGGAAAACAACATCAAGTTGCTGCTCAACCGCAAAGTGGTGGAGATCGACCGGGTCAAACGCCGGGTGATCGCCGAGGACGGCACCGAAGCCGAATACGATCGCCTGCTGATCGCCACCGGCTCAACGCCGTTCATCCTGCCGATCCCCGGCAACACCTTGCACGGGGTGATCGGTTACCGCGACATCGCCGACACCCAAGCCATGATCGACACCGCCAAAACCCACAAACACGCGGTGGTCATCGGTGGTGGTCTGCTCGGTCTCGAAGCCGCCAATGGCCTGATGCTGCGCGGCATGCACGTCACCGTGGTGCACATCGGTGAGTGGTTACTGGAACGTCAACTCGACAAAACCAGCGGCCAACTGCTGCAAAACGCCCTTGAATCCCGTGGCCTGCACTTCCGTCTGTGCGAACAGACTCAGGCGCTGCACGACGCAGGCAATGGCCGGGTCGGCTCGGTGCAGTTCAAGAACGGCGACATCATCCCCGCCGATCTGGTGGTAATGGCTGCCGGTATTCGTCCCAACACAGAATTGGCGGAAAAGGCCGGCATCCCGTGCAATCGCGGGATTCTGGTCAACGACACGCTGCAAACCTACGACCCGCGCATTTATGCCATCGGCGAGTGCGCCAGCCACCGCGGCATTGCCTACGGTCTGGTCGCGCCGTTGTTCGAACAGGCCAAGGTCTGCGCCAACCACCTCGCACAACTGGGTTTCGCCCGTTATCAGGGTTCGGTGACCTCGACCAAATTGAAAGTCACCGGCATCGATCTGTTTTCTGCCGGCGATTTCATGGGCGGCGAAGGCACGGAAACCATCACCCTCTCCGACCCGATTGGCGGCGTGTACAAAAAACTGGTGATCAAGGATGACGTGCTAGTCGGCGCCTGTCTGTACGGCGATACGGCAGATGGCGGTTGGTATTTCCGGCAGATTCGTGAGAATCACGCCATTGGCGAGATCCGCGATCACCTCATGTTCGGAGAAAACGCACTCGGAGACGTAGGACATCAGGGCCAGGACAAAGCCATGGTCATGGCCGACAGCGCCGAAGTCTGCGGTTGCAACGGCGTGTGCAAAGGCACCATCGTCAAAGCCATTCAGGAACACGGCCTGTTCAGCGTCGACGAGGTGAAGAAACATACCAAAGCGGCCAGCTCCTGCGGCTCGTGCGCCGGGCTAGTCGAACAGATCCTGATCAACACCGTCGGCGGCGCGGCGGACGTCAAACCGAAAAGCGAAAAAGCCATCTGCGGTTGCAGCGATCTCAACCACGGCCAGATCCGCCAGGCTATTCGCGAACAGCATCTGCTGACCATCGCCGGGACCATGAGCTACCTCAATTGGCGCACGCCGAACGGCTGCGCAACCTGCCGCCCGGCCCTCAACTATTACCTGATTTCCACTTGGCCCGGCGAAGCCAAGGACGATCCGCAATCGCGCCTGATCAACGAGCGTGCACACGCCAACATCCAGAAGGACGGCACGTATTCGGTGGTACCACGGATGTGGGGCGGCGTGACCAATCCTTCGGAACTGCGGCGGATTGCCGACGTGGCCGACAAGTACAACGTGCCGATGGTCAAGGTCACCGGCGGTCAGCGCATCGACTTGCTCGGCATCAAGAAGCAGGACTTGCCCGGCGTCTGGAAAGACCTCGACATGCCGTCCGGGCATGCCTACGGCAAATCCATCCGTACCGTGAAGACCTGCGTCGGCAGCGAGTTCTGCCGCTTCGGCACGCAAAACTCGACACAACTGGGCATCGAGCTGGAGCACGATCTGTTCAACATGTGGTCGCCGCACAAAGTGAAACTCGCCGTCTCCGGTTGCCCACGCAACTGCTCGGAAGCGGGGATCAAAGACGTAGGAATTATCGGTGTCGACTCCGGTTGGGAGATGTACATCGGCGGTAACGGCGGAATCAAAACCGAGGTCGCTGAGTTTTTCGTCAAGCTGAAAACCGCCGAGGAAGTCCGCGAATACAACGGCGCGTTCCTGCAGCTCTACCGCGAAGAAGCCTTCTACCTCGAACGCACCGTGCACTACCTGCAACGGGTCGGCATGGAGCACATCAAGAAAGCCGTGCTCGAAGACCCCGAGCGTCGCAAGGCCCTGAACGAGCGCCTGCAATTCTCTCTGTCGTTCGAGCAAGACCCTTGGAAAGAGCGTCTGGCGCAGCCGCAACTGAAGAAAGAATTCGATGTGATCCCTGTGAAAAATCTGGAGGTGCCGGCATGAACTGGCTAGATATCTGCGCTCTCGACGAGATCAATGCCCTCGGTTCGCGAATCATTGCCGGGCCGAAAGGTGACATCGCGATTTTTCGTACAAGCGACGATGAGGTTTTCGCCCTCGACGACCGCTGCCCGCACAAGGGCGGGCCATTGTCGCAAGGTTTGATCTACGGCAAACGTGTGGCCTGCCCGCTGCACAACTGGCAAATCGACCTCGAATCTGGCGAAGCTCAGGCGCCAGATATCGGTTGCGCGCACCATCACCCGGCACGGGTCGAAAACGGTCGTGTGCAACTGGCCCTGCGGGACGCCATCTGATGAGCCGCCAGACGACCGCCTCGACCTGCTGTTATTGCGGGGTCGGCTGCGGCGTGCTGATCGAGCATGACGGCGAGCGCATCCTCGGCGTCAGCGGCGATCCGGCGCACCCGGCCAACTTCGGCAAACTGTGCAGCAAAGGCTCGACCCTGCACCTGACCGGCGACCTGGCAGCCCGCGCGCTGTACCCGGAACTGCGTCTGGGCAAAGGCCTGGCGCGCAGCCGAACGGATTGGGATACGGCACTGGAACACGCTGCCAACGTGTTCGCCGAGACCATTGCCGAGCACGGCCCGGACAGCGTGGCGTTCTATATCTCCGGGCAGTTGCTGACCGAGGACTATTACGCCTTCAACAAACTGGCGCGGGCGTTGGTCGGGACCAACAACATCGACAGCAATTCGCGCCTGTGCATGTCTTCAGCGGTGGTCGGCTACAAGCGCAGCCTCGGCGCCGACGCCCCGCCGTGCAGCTATGAGGATCTGGAACTCAGCGATTGCGTGATGATCGTCGGCAGTAATATGGCCTACGCCCATCCGGTACTTTTCCGTCGGCTGGAAGAGGCAAAATCCCGCCGCCCACAGATGAAAGTCATCGTCATTGATCCACGGCGCACCGACACCTGCGATCTTGCCGATTTGCACTTGGCGATTCTGCCGGGCACAGATGTCGCTTTATTTCATGGGATTTTGCATCTGTTGTTGTGGGAAGACTGGATCGACCGTGACTTCATCAAGGCGCACACCGATGGCCTCGCCGACTTGAAAAATCTAGTCCGTGATTACACCCCGCAGATGGTTTCGCAACTGTGCGGGATCAGTGTCGAGCAATTGCAGCAATGCGCGGAATGGGTGGGCACCTCGCCGAGTTTTCTGTCGCTGTGGTGCATGGGCCTGAACCAGTCCACCGCTGGCAGCGCGAAGAACAGCGCGCTGATCAATCTGCATTTAGCCACCGGGCAAATCGGCCGTCCGGGTGCAGGACCTTTCTCCCTCACCGGTCAGCCGAATGCCATGGGCGGGCGCGAAACGGGCAGTTTGTCGAATCTGTTGCCGGGCCATCGAGACGCGGCCAACCCTGAACATCGCGCCGAAGTAGCGGCATATTGGGGCGTTGATCGGTTGCCGGAAAGTACCGGTCTCAGTGCCATCGAACTGTTCGAGCAAGTGCGCAACGGCAAGATCAAGGCGTTGTGGGTTGCCTGCACCAACCCTGCCCAATCGATGCCGGACCAACATGCTGTGCGAACAGCGCTTGAGACCTGCCCGTTTGTGGTTCTGCAAGAAGCCTTTCGCACCACCGAAACCGCTGCATTCGCCGATCTCCTGCTACCCGCCGCCAGTTGGGGCGAGAAAGAAGGCTCGGTGACCAATTCCGAGCGACGCATTTCCCACGTACGCAAAGCCATCCTCCCACCGGGGGAAGCGCGGCCGGACTGGGCGATCACAGTGGATTTCGCACAGCGCCTGGAGACACGTCTGCGCCCCGCTGAACCAAGCCTGTTTGCGTTTACTCAGCCCGCGCAGTTGTTCGATGAATTCAAAGGGCTGACGCGTGGACGGGATCTGGATATGTCCGGGATCAGCCACACGCTGATCGACGAGATCGGACCGCAGCAATGGCCCTTCCCTGTCGGAGCGCGGCAAGGAACGCCACGACTGTACGAGGACGGTATTTTTCCTACGGCCAACGGTCGGGCTCAGTTTATTGCCGATCCGTATCGCGCCGCCAAAGAGCAGCGCGATGCTCGCTTTCCACTGACGTTGATCACTGGCCGCTTGCGCGATCAATGGCACGGTATGAGCCGCACTGGCACGGCAGCGCAATTGTTCGGGCATGTCAGCGAAGCGGTGTTGAGCCTGCACCCGGACGAAATGCGCCGGCATCGTTTGCAGCCGGGCGATCTGGTCAACCTTAAAAGTCGTCGCGGCGCGGTAATCGTCGCGGTTAGCAGCGATGACAGCGTACGTCCGGGGCAAGCGTTTCTGCCGATGCACTGGGGCGACCGTTTTCTCAAGGGCGGTGTGAACAGCCTGACCCTGCCGGACTTTGATCCGCTGTCGAAGCAACCGGAACTCAAACACAGCGGTGTGCGCCTCGAGCCGATCAGTCTGCCGTGGCAACTTTTCGCACTGATCGAGGGTGATGTTCAACGGCATTTCGAGACGCTACGACCGCTCTGTGAGGCATTTTCCTACGTGAGTCTCAGCCTTGTCGGACGTGAACGATCGGCATTGCTGATACGCGCGGCCAGCAGCGAAGCTCCGAATGCGCAATTGCTCGGTGAAATCGACCAATGCCTGTCACTGATCGACGGCCCGGTATTGGCCTATGACGATCCTCGCCGCGCCATTGGCAAACGCGTGCGCATTGAAAACGGCCGGATCACTGCTATCCGGTTAGCCGGTGAAACCCTCGCTCAGCATTGGCTGCAAGGGTTGTGGCTGGAAGGCCGTGCGGATGAGCAACTGCGGCGCTGGCTATTGGCGCCAATGAGTGCGCCGCCGGGCAGTGTCGGGGCGCAAATGGCTGTGGATAAAACCCTGTGCAACTGCAAGAACGTCAGCCTCAACGCGGTCTGCGCCGGCATTCGCCAAGGCCTGGATCTGCAGGGCTTGAAAAACCAACTGGGCTGCGGCACGCAATGCGGATCGTGCGTCCCGGAAATAAAACGCTTACTGGCTGCCGACGTGCAGCCAGCCGCCGTCATCTGATGAGGAAAACACCATGAACGCAAAAGTCTGGCTGGTGGGTGCAGGTCCTGGTGATCCGGAACTGCTGACCCTCAAAGCGGTACGCGCCCTGCGCGAGGCCGATGTGGTGCTGATCGATGATCTGGTCAACGACGCGGTGCTGGAACACTGCCCTGACGCCCGCATCATTGCAGTGGGTAAACGCGGCGGCTGCCGTTCGACACCGCAAGCGTTTATCCATCGGCTGATGCTGCGCTATGCCCGCCATGGCAAGTGTGTGGTGCGGCTCAAGGGCGGCGATCCGTGCATTTTCGGCCGAGGTGGCGAAGAGGCGCAGTGGCTGCGTGAAAGAGGCGTTGAGGTGGAACTGGTCAATGGCATTACCGCCGGGCTGGCCGGGGCGACGCAGTGCGATATTCCGCTGACGTTACGCGGTGTGGCGCGCGGGGTGACGCTGGTGACTGCACACACGCAGGACGACAGCCAGTTGAACTGGCAGGCGCTGGCACAGGGGGGGACGACGCTGGTGGTTTATATGGGCGTGGCCAAGCTGGGGGAGATTCGCGATCAACTGCTGGCAGGCGGGATGGCGGCGGATACGCCGGTGGCGATGATCGAGAATGCATCGTTGCCAGAGCAGCGCGAATGCCGGAGTGATCTGGCGAGTATGAGTGATGATGCGTGTGCGTTTGGATTGAAAAGCCCGGCGATTCTGGTGATCGGGGCGGTGGCGGCTGTTGTTGAAGATCAAAAGATCGCAGCCTGCGGCAGCTCCTACTTTGGATCTGCATTGGTCCTGTAGGAGCTGCCGAAGGCTGCGATCTTTTAAAGCTGCAAAGCCAAATCGCAGGCAAAGAAAAGCCCGGCCTAAGCCGGGCTTTTCTCAGAGCGGCAGCTAATTACTTAGCTTGAGCTTCAACCTGCGCTTCTACGCGACGGTTTACAGCGCGGCCAGCTTCAGTTTTGTTGTCAGCAACTGGGCGGGATTCGCCGTAGCCAACAGACTGAACGCGGGACGATTCAACACCGTACTGGTTGGTCAGAACTTGCTTAACGGCGTTTGCACGACGCTCGGACAGTTTCTGGTTGTAAGCGTCAGGACCGACGGAGTCAGTGTGACCTTCAACAGTAGTGGTGGTGGATGGGTACTGCTTCATGAAGTCAGCCAGGTTTTTGATGTCGCCGTAGCTGTTTGGCTTCACAACCGACTTGTCGAAGTCGAACTTAACGTCCAGCTCAACACGAACAACTTCAGCAACTGCTGGGCAGCCGTCAGCGTCAACAGTTACGTTGGCTGGGGTGTCCGGGCACTTGTCAACGTTGTCGCAAACGCCATCGTTGTCGCTGTCGGAGCAGACTTCAGCTGGTGCTGGAACTGGAGCAGCAGCAGGCTTGGAGCCGCCACCGAAGTTCACACCGATACCGACGCTAGGAGCCCACTCGGTGTCGCCCTGGTCGATGTTGTACTGAGCTTCAACGCCAGCACGGGCGTAGAAGTTCTCGGTGAAGTACAGCTTGGCACCGCCACCAACGTTAGCGAAGGTAGAACGGTTACGACCGTTCGAACCGTTCTGGTCGATGCTCTGGTCGGAGAAACCGGCCGAGACGTATGGACGCAGCATGTCGCCTGGGTTGTTGAAGTGGTACAGAGCGTCCAGAGCGGTGTTAGCGCCTTTTACGTTCTTGCCATCATCGGCACGTACGTTGTGCACTTCGTCGTAGCCCAGACGCAGTTCAACGTCGTCGGTCAGGAAGTAACCGATCGAGCCGCCGAACAGGTTGCCGTTGTTCTTGAAGTTACGAGCGCTGTCGAATTGTTCTTTCTTTGCGAAGCCTTCGATTTCAACTGCGCCTTGGCCTTGTGCCAGAGCGCCGAACGAAGTGGCGGCAATCAGAGAACCAATGGCCAAGCCCAAGGTGTTTTTCAGTTTCATCCGTTAAATCCCCATCTGGTGATTGTGAAGCAGTCCCGCAAACCGGGGGACAACTCGGCGGCAAGTCTATCAGAACTTGCCTACACGTAAGAGATATTTGCGCTGAACTAAGTTTCAGCAATGCCTGCAAATTTCTCACGCAATTTATCTAGAGCACGTTTGTAACGCATTTTTGTCGCACTCAAACCCATGTGCATGATGTCTGCGATCTCCTGAAATTCCAGCTCTGCGACAAATCGAAGCACCAGAATTTCGCGGTCAATCGGGTTCACATACACCAGCCAGCGATCAAGCCCGCCCTTCTCCTCGGGTTTCGGCGCCTTTTCTTCGGACGCTTCCTCGAGGGGGTCAAGACTCAATGCGTCCATCAAGCGACGCTTTCGCCGTTCCTTCCGATACTGCGTAATACATTCGTTGTACGTGATGCTGTAGAGCCACGTTTTGAACTTCGATTTCCCCTCGAAGTTCTTCAGGCCATACAGCACCTTCAACATGACTTCCTGACAGACATCGTCTGCGTCGCGATCGTTCCCAAGATATCTCGCACAAACGTTAAATAATGTTCGCTGGTAACGCCGCATCAGTTCTTCATAGGCGCGCGTTACGTGAAAAAGCTCGGTATGCGAGCGCGCGACCAACTCCTCATCAGAGAGCTCGCGGGGGTCGTAGCGCGTGGATAGCGTTTGGGCTTTATTCAAAACAAGTCGTGCCGACAGTCAGGTCAATGTCCGCCGCAACCAGCATCAGCTGGCATTTTGCGGCGGCATACATTAGCAGGGTTTGCCGGATTAGCGGCTACTCACATGCTGTTCCAGCAGGATCCGATTGGAAAGAGAGACTAGCTCACCCTCATCGGTCAGCAATGTGGTTTTAACCGTGCCGATCTCCTCGATCTGGCCTTCGACCTCGCCAACACGCACTTGTTGCCCAACCTGATACAACTCACGCACATAGATTCCCGCAAGAATCTGACCGGCAATTTCCCGGCTTCCCAAACCCATGGCCAGCGCAACGGCCAGACCAACGGTAATCAAAACGATGACGATCACATGGTTCAGCAGGTCAGTCTTGACCTCAAGCTGACTGATCGCGACCGAGATGCTGATGATGATCACCAGCCCCTGAGCAATTCGCCCAAGCCCCGAAGCGTAGTCCAGGCCGACGCCTTCTGCCGCCCCGCGCACCAGCCCATTGGCCAGTTGCGCGAGCAAAACACCTACCAGCAACACCAGCGCCGCGCCGAATACTTTCGGCAAATAGAGCGCCAACATATCCAGCGTAGCCGAAACTCGCTCAAGGCCAAGGGATTCTGCTGCAGAAACCAGGAAAATCAGCAGAACGAACCAGTAAACGATTTTACCGATCAGGGTCGAGATCGGAACTTGCAACCCGGCGCGCGACATCAACTTGGTCAGCCCGGTGCCGCCCATCAGGCGATCAAGACCGAGCTTGGCGAGCAGTTTGGACAGCAGGGTATCGAGCAGCTTGGCCACGACGAAACCCAACAGCAGCACGACCAGTGCGCCGAACAGGTTCGGGATGAAGTTGGCGACTTTGGTCCACAACGCAGTCATTGCAGTGACGAGGCTCTGAGTCCAGAGATCAAGTTCCATATTCAATCAGCCTTATCAGCAGTGCGAGCGGTAGGTTTACGAAGACGGGAAACCGGCGAGACATGCGCCGATCCATTATTCAGGGCGATCATCAGCGCGGGCAGCCAGCGGCCCAGCAGGCTGAACAGATCACCGGCGCCAACCTGGCGGTTGGCGGTTTTGAGTACGCGGCCCAGGCACGCATCGTCGTCGCGGCTGGACGGCGAAGCGTTGAGCATGTCGCGCAAAGACTGTTCAAACGGATCGTGCATACGCACCTCTCGTGATGTCTGTGAAAGACGCGGGCAGATTTGGTCGGGTCACATGCGCCATCTTCATACCCAGCGCAAACGACGGAATAACCACCACTGACCGAAGGCCAGGGTGAGCACCGTCAAACAGGCAATCAGGAAACCATAAGGGCTGCTGGAGAACGGAATTCCGCCGACGTTTATACCCAGCAGACCGGTGATAAAACTCATCGGCAAAAAGATGCAGGTGATGATCCCGAAGCGGTACATCGTGCGATTCATACGCTCGCTCAAGCGTCGGTCTTCAGCCTCAAGCACAAGCCCCACGCGCTCTCGGGTCAATTCGAGCTCTTCGAGATAGCGGGTCAGACTGTTGTTCAGTTCGTTCCAGTAATCGGCATCGTCATCGACAAACCAAGGCAGTTTTATCCGCGTGAGTTGTCCGAAAATATCCCGCTGCGGCGCGAGAAATCGCTTTAGTCCGGCCGCCCGGCGACGGATGTGCAAAATGGCGCCATGCTCGGGAGTATACCGTTCGTCGGCATCCATCTTTTCTTCTTCCTCATCGGCGATTTCCGAGAGGCAAGTGACCAGATCCTGCACCTTGTTGGTGAGGAACTGCGCCAGATAAAGGATCAGTTCGGAGGAGGTTTTCGGGCCGTTGCCGTCGGCCAATTGCGCCAGCAGCTCATCGGTGGCGCGCAACGGGCGCAAACGCAGTGAAATCACCCGTTGGGCAGAAGCGAAAATCCGCACCGAGACCATGTCTTCCGGCTCGGCGCCCGGATTCAGATTGACTCCGCGCAGAAACAGCAACAGTTCGGCATCCGGCAGCGGCAACAGGCGCGGCCGGGTGTTCTCTTCCAGCAGCAGATCGCAGGTGAATTCATTGAGCCCGCTGGATTTGCGCAGCCAGGTCTGGGTCTGCGGATGGCTGCGATCCCAATGCAGCCACAGGCTTTCATGGGCCTGCAGCTGCAAATCGTCGAGCTCAGTCCGGGCTATCGAACGCGCACCGCCTTTTCCGTCCAGCACCAGGGCATGCACCAGCCCCCACTGCGCGTTTTCTTCCTCGAACATCCGCATCCCTTTGTCGAAAAGCTTATTCAGGCATCTTCAGCGGACTCGGCGAGACGATCACGCCGTTGTTGTCCGCATAAATGTAGTGGCCCGGGTGAAATGTCACGCCGGCAAACGTCACCGGGACGTTGAGGTCACCAATGCCGCGTTTTTCGGTTTTCATCGGATGGCTGGCCAGCGCCTGCACGCCCAGATCGGTCTGCGCGATGACGTCAACGTCACGGATGCAGCCGTAGATCACCAGCCCTTCCCAACCGTTTTTCGCAGCCTTTTCGGCGATCATGTCCCCCAGCAGCGCACGGCGCAGCGAACCGCCGCCATCGACCACCAGCACCTTGCCGCTGCCCTTGAGTTCAGCCTGTTCCTTGACCAGCGAGTTGTCTTCGAAGCATTTGATGGTCACGATTTCGCCGCCGAACGAATCACGGCCGCCGAAATTGCTGAACATCGGTTCCAGCACCTGTACCAGCTCCGGATAGGCGTCGCACAGATCAGGCGTAAGGTAATGGTTCATCGAAAAACTCCTGTAAAAAGGAAAACGATCGAGGATGCTGCGTTCTGAAGAGACGAGTTTCGGTGGTCGCTGTTTACCTTAGTCCATCCCATGGTCGCTGAACGAACCTGAACAAACCCTGAAACGTAATAGCTAAACCGCCACCAAAAATGACCAGATCCGCACATTGCGTCATATCTTAGCCGCAAGCCAACCCGAACGAAATCCCTTCAAGGCCTTCGCACTCACACAGCAGCGGCCAGATCCGGCTTCTCGCCCAGCAATGGCGTGTGCTGATCGTTCAACCAACGCGCCACCAGTGGCCACACCTCGGTCTGCGCCGCTTTGCTCACCAACATCTCGACATGGCCGAAATTATCGTTGAAGCCCTGCTCGCGACCCAGATTGATGAACTGCTTGTGCTCGGAGCCGATCTGCTCGAACAATTTGCGACAGGCCCAGGCCGGATCCTGATGATCCCCTGCTGCGGTCACCGCCAGCACTGGCACTTGAACATCGGCCAGCCCCGCCCACCAATCCTTGTCCTTGTCGCCAAAACGACCGAACAAGCCGTACCAGCGCATGCTTTCCAGCGCCAGACCGATCGGCTCATCTTCCGGGCCACGTTTGAGACGCGAACCCGACAATTGCGCAAAACGCTTGAGGATAAAGCGCCCGCTCCACTCTACTGGCGGGATTTTCAGCGGCCAGTAGGTGCGGCTGACTTGGGTGCCAAAAAACGCTGCCGACGCTACCGCCGGCTCGCCCAGGTATTCGCCACCGAGCGCCGCCGCCAGGGTGATGCCGCCCAGCGAATGGCCAATCCAGTGCGGCACTTGTCCGCTCTGCTCACGCACGAACGCGGCAATCGCCGGCAGGTCGTAGCGGGCATAGTCGGCCACGCGATTGCGCCGGTATTCTTCGTTGCGCTGCGACAGGCCGTGGCCGCGCATCTCCGGAATCCACACGTCGAACCCCAGGCGCGTCAGATATGCGCCCAAGCCCAGGCCTTTGGGTGAGAACCAGAAGCGCCGATTGGAAAAACTGCCGTGCAGCAAAATCACCGGCACACCACGAGGCGTCGAGTCATCGGCCATGCCCAAACGGGTCACAGCGATTTCCACGGACCAGTCGGGACTGTTGCCGGGTTTCAGTCGATACACGTCTTCGCTCAGATCGCCGCGCCGTTCGGCGCTGATCAGGGCGACAGGAAACAGGTTGCTGCTGCTTTGCATAATGCTCTTGCACAAAAAAGGGCGGCATCCGGAGACCCCGCCCTGTTTGAATCATAAGGAACCGAACCGTGTAGGAGTGAGCCTGCTCGCGATGGCGGTGTGTCATTCGAATCGATGCTGACTGTCATGACGCTATCGCGAGCAGGCTCACTCCTACAGGGAGACGCGGCCCGTTCACATGTTGATCAAGCCGGGGCTTGGCCTTCGGCGAGGAAGAACCAGGTTTCCAGCACGGAGTCCGGGTTCAGCGACACGCTTTCGATGCCCTGTTCCATCAGCCACTTGGCCAGATCCGGGTGGTCCGAAGGACCCTGACCGCAGATACCGATGTACTTGCCGGCCTTGTTGCACGCGGCAATCGCGTTGGCCAACAGCTTCTTGACTGCCGGATTACGCTCGTCGAACAGGTGCGCGATGATACCGGAATCGCGGTCCAGACCCAGGGTCAGCTGAGTCAGGTCGTTGGAACCGATCGAGAAACCGTCGAAGAATTCGAGGAATTCTTCGGCCAGAATCGCGTTGGATGGCAGTTCGCACATCATGATCACGCGCAGACCGTTCTCGCCGCGCTTCAAGCCATTTTCGGCGAGCAGATCGACGACCTGGCTGGCTTCGCCGAGGGTACGGACGAACGGCACCATGATTTCGACGTTGGTCAGGCCCATCTCGTTGCGCACACGTTTCAGCGCGCGGCATTCGAGTTCGAAGCAGTCACGGAACGATTCGCTGATGTAACGCGAAGCGCCACGGAAGCCCAGCATCGGGTTTTCTTCTTCCGGCTCGTAGAGCTTGCCGCCGATCAGGTTGGCGTATTCGTTGGACTTGAAGTCCGACAGACGCACGATGACTTTCTTCGGTGCAAACGCAGCCGCGAGGGTGCTGATGCCTTCAACCAGTTTCTCGACGTAGAAGCCGACCGGATCGTCGTAACCGGCGATACGCTTGTCGACGCTGTCCTTGATTTCCTGCGGCAGACCGTCGTAGTTCAACAGCGCTTTCGGGTGGACGCCGATCATGCGGTTGATGATGAATTCCAGACGGGCCAAACCCACACCAGCGTTCGGCAGTTGCGCGAAGTCGAAGGCGCGGTCCGGGTTGCCGACGTTCATCATAATCTTGAACGGCAGCTCTGGCATGGCGTCGACGGAGTTCTTCTTGATGTCGAAGCCCAGTTCGCCTTCGAAGATGTAACCAGTGTCGCCTTCGGCGCAGGACACGGTCACGCCTTGGCCGTCCTTGAGCAGTTGGGTAGCGTTGCCGCAACCAACCACTGCCGGAATCCCCAACTCACGGGCGATGATCGCCGCGTGGCAGGTACGGCCGCCACGGTTGGTGACGATGGCGCTGGCGCGCTTCATCACCGGTTCCCAGTCCGGGTCGGTCATGTCGGAAACGAGCACGTCGCCCGGCTGGACTTTGTCCATCTCGGAGACGTCTTTGATGATGCGAACCTTACCGGCGCCGATGCGCTGGCCAATCGCACGACCTTCCACCAGCACGGTGCCGGTTTCTTTCAGCAGGTAACGTTCCATGACGTTGGCCTGGGTGCGGCTTTTCACGGTTTCCGGACGTGCCTGCACGATGTACAGCTTGCCGTCGTCACCGTCCTTGGCCCACTCGATGTCCATCGGGCAGCCGTAGTGCTTCTCGATGATCATCGCTTGCTTGGCCAGCTCGCTGACTTCAGCGTCGGACAGGCAGAACCGCGCACGATCAGCTTTGTCGACGTCGATGGTCTTGACCGAACGACCGGCCTTGGCCTCGTCGCCGTAGATCATCTTGATGGCTTTGCTGCCGAGGTTGCGACGCAGGATCGCCGGACGACCGGCCTCCAGCGTGCCCTTGTGTACGTAGAATTCGTCCGGGTTGACCGCGCCTTGTACGACGGTTTCGCCCAAGCCGTAAGCGCCGGTGATGAACACCACGTCACGGAAACCGGATTCGGTGTCGAGGGTGAACATCACGCCGGCAGTGCCGGTTTCCGAACGCACCATGCGCTGCACGCCAGCCGACAGGGCGACCAGTTTGTGGTCGAAGCCCTGGTGCACGCGGTAGGAAATTGCACGGTCGTTGAACAGCGAAGCGAACACCTCTTTGGCGGCGCGGATAACGTTTTCAACGCCACGGATGTTCAGGAAGGTTTCCTGCTGACCGGCGAACGAGGCGTCCGGCAGGTCTTCGGCGGTGGCGGAAGAACGCACGGCCACGGCCACGTCAGGGTTGCCGGCCGACAGCGCGGCAAACGCGGTGCGGATTTCGGCATTCAGTTTTTCGGGGAATTCGGCTTCCATGATCCATTGACGGATCTGTGCGCCGGTTTTGACCAGGGCGTTGACGTCGTCGACGTCGAGCGCATCGAGGGCCGCGTGGATCTGGTCGTTGAGGCCGCTCAGTTCGAGGAAATCACGATAAGCCTGAGCCGTCGTGGCGAAGCCGCCGGGGACCGAAACACCGGCGCCTGCCAGGTTACTGATCATCTCGCCCAGGGATGCGTTCTTGCCCCCCACATGCTCAACATCGTGTTTGCCGAGCTTATCGAGGGAAACTACGTACTCTACCAAGGTGATCTCTCCACTAACTGTGTTGGAAAAGCTCAGAAACCGGCGGCCCGGGGGAGCCTTGGCCGGTTGTATGGCCTGGACCTGGAAAATAAGTGAGAATGCGGGCCAATGGCGGCCGGCAAATCGCGCCTATCATATCCAAGATTGATGACTAGCTTAAGGCCCAAGGTGCAAATGAAACGATCTGCTTTCTTCATCTCCGATGGCACCGGCATCACTGCCGAAACCCTGGGTCAAAGCCTTCTGGCGCAGTTCGAAAACATTACCTTCAGCAAATTCACGCGACCGTACATCGACAGCGTTGAGAAAGCGCGGGCCATGGTACAACAAATCAACAAAGCCGCTGAAACCGACGGCTTTCGCCCGATCATCTTCGACACCATCGTCAATCAGGACATCCGTGAGATTCTCGCAACGTCCAATGGTTTCATGATCGACATTTTCTCGACCTTCCTTGCCCCGCTGGAGCAGGAACTGACCGAGCATTCCTCCTATACCGTGGGCAAGTCGCACTCGATCGGGCACAACTCCAATTACATGGAGCGTATCGAGGCGGTTAACTTTGCCCTCGACAACGACGACGGCGCGCGCACGCACTATTACGACAAAGCCGATTTGATACTAGTGGGCGTGTCGCGATGCGGCAAAACGCCGACGTGTCTGTACATGGCCATGCAGTTCGGCATTCGCGCGGCCAACTATCCGCTGACCGAAGACGACATGGAACGCCTGACCCTGCCGACGGCCCTGCGCGCTCATCAGCACAAGCTGTTCGGCCTGACCATCGACCCCGACCGCCTCACCGCGATTCGCAACGAGCGCAAGCCCAACAGCCGTTATTCGAGCTACGCGCAGTGCGAATTCGAAGTGCGTGAAGTAGAGAATCTGTTCCGCCGCGAGAACATCCCGCACATCAACTCCACGCATTTTTCGGTGGAAGAGATTTCGGCGAAGATTCTGGTCGAGAAAGGTGTGGAGCGGCGGTTCAAGTAGATTTGTGGTGTCTGGGCTGACGCTTTCGCGAGCAGGCTCGCTCCCACAGTTTGATCGCGTTTATCCCGTTGAAATGCGGTCGAATGTGGGAGCGAGCCTGCTCGCGAAGAACGATTACACGGTGTCTGTTAATGCCTTGGCCAGAGCTTCAAAACCTGCCAGCAACAAGCGATCATCCCCCACCGCATTACACACACTCACCCGAATAAATTGCGGCACCGCTGCATGCCCCACCGCAAACGCCTCAGCGGTGGCCACCAGATAGTTGTTCTCCTTCAACTCCGCCGCAATCTGTGAAGCCCGCCACAGCTCAGGCACCTCCACCCAGAAGTGCGGACTGTAAGGGTGAGTCTTGTAGTTCAAACCCTGCAGAACAGGCGCCACCAAGGTCTTGCGCCGAGTGATCTCGCTGATCTGCTCGTCCAGTAAACGCTCGGCCATGCCGCTCTCAATCCACAGACTCGCGACTTCCATCGATAACGGATTGGCCATCCAGCATGTTGCGCGGATGGCGGCACTCAAACGCCCGATCAAGGCTTGCGGCGCATGCAGATAACCGACGCGCAGCCCCGCCGAAACAGCCTTGCTCAGGCTGCCGATCAACACCGATCGCTCCGGCGCAAAATAGCTCAGCGGTAACGGGCGTTGGCGATCCAGAACGGCATGGGCCTCGTCTTCGATAATCAGCAGATTGTGTTGACGACAGAGGTCGGCAATCGCCTCGCGCCGTGGGATCGACATCACAGCGGCCGTAGGATTCTGGATCGTCGGGGTGCAATACAGCGCTGAAACACGATGCTGACGACAAATGTCCTCCAGCGCCGACGGTAAAAGTCCTTCGTCATCCATTGCCGCGCCAATGAGTTTTATCCCGAGCTGGCGTGCGACGCCGATCAATCCCGGGTAGGACAAATGCTCGGTCACAACGGTGTCGCCGACCTTGAGCAAGCCCATCAACGTACACAGCAGACCATGCTGGCCACCGTTGACGCACAACACCTGATCGGCATGCGGGACATAAGCCGCATGCTGCAACCACACCGCCCCCGCCACACGATGCCGCGCCAACCCGGCTTCAGCGGTGTACCCGGTCAACTGTTGCAGCACCCGAGGATCGCTGGCCAGTTCCTGCAGACTCTGGCTCATGAACGCCGCTTCCTGTGCGGGAATCGGCTGATTGCGGCTCATATCGAAACAGGCTGACGGCTCATCGCTGACATTACGAAAGCCTTTGTCCTGCGGCCGTTCTATCCCGCGCTGACACACATAAGTGCCATCTCCGACGCGGGCGACGACCAACCCCACGCGCTCCAATTCGCCGTAGGCACGGCTGATCGTACCGATGGTCACTCCGAGACTGTCGGCCAACAACCGGTGCGGCGGCAGTTTGCTACCGGCATCGATAATGCCTTCATCGATGGCCTGCGCGACGGCATTCGCCAGGCGTTTGTACTTCACGCCCACGCCATTGGCGAGACCATCACGGAGGATTGACACCATGGCAATACTTACTTTGACAGTCATTCTTGCCCCGAATAGCGTGCTGAAAACAGGTTCAATCAGAAATAGACCGTTTTCGCGATCAGGTCAATTCCACCGTTCGGAGTACGCCACATGTCGACAGCCGTCAGCACACCGATGCACATCAGCAAACCCTGGCTCGCCGGATTGATCACCAGCACGCTGTTTCTGATCGTCTGTCTGAGTTGGGGCACGACGTGGCTGGGGATCAAGATTGCGGTGGAAAGCGTGCCGCCGCTGACGGCCGCCGGGCTGCGTTTTCTGATTGCTTTTCCGCTGTTCCTGAGCTTCGCGCTGTTGCGCAAGGAACCGCTGTTGTTTCCCCGACAAAGCCGCTGGTTCTTTGTGTTCGTCACGCTGTCGTATTTCAGCCTGCCTTACTACTTGCTCAACTATGGCGAGATGCACGTGTCGTCAGGCCTGACAGCGCTGCTGTTCAGTTGCATGCCGGTGTTTATCCTGTTGTTTTCCGCGTTGTTTCTGCGCGAGAAAATCTACCCCTCGCAGATGCTCGGCATCGCCATCGGCTTTGGCAGTCTGTTGATGATTATTCGCAGTCAGGGTCTGCATCTGGATCAGGCGGAGTGGCTTGGCGTGTTGGCGATTCTGTGCGCAGCGGTGATGCATGCGCTGTGTTACGTGGTGACGAAAAAACATGGCAGCGCGATCAGCGTGATCACCTACAACACACTGCCGATCGGCATTGCCGGGGGGATGTTATTTATTGTCGGATTGAACATCGAAACACCGGCGTTTGCGCAGGTGACAGCACGCTCGTGGGGCGCCCTGCTGTATCTCGGGCTGGTGGCCTCGGTCGGCGGATTCATCGTTTACTTTTTACTGCTTAAACGCTTGAGCCCGATCATTCTGTCGTTCGTGTTTATCATTTTCCCGGTGTTCGCCGTGATCATCGGCGCCTGGTACGAGGGACAAACCCTGTCCGAGGAGTTGATGATCTATTCGGCGGTTTTGCTGAGTGGTTTTGCGCTCACCAAATTGCCTATCGAAAGGTGGCGCAAATCGTCCATGTAGGAGCTGCCGCAGGCTGCGATTTTTTGATCTTGTTTTTTTACAATCAAAGTCAAAAGATCGCGGCCTGCGGCAGCTCCTACATGGGTTGGTTTCATTCAGTGAGTTCGATCGTCAGATCACGAACAGGTCGACGAAACGGTTTACCGGGGTGGACTCCAGCTGCGTCCGGTCTTTGCACAACGCCAAGATCTCACCGCTACGCTGGCCGGTGAAACGTGTGGCCAGGTTGGCCTTGAACTTGTCTTCCAGCAATGGAATGCCCTCGACACGGCGGCGACGATGACCGATCGGGTATTCCACCACGACGTTTTCGGTGCTGCTGCCATCCTTGAAAAACACTTGTACGGCGTTGGCGATCGAACGTTTGTCGGCCTCGAGATACTCGCGGGTGAAACGTGGCTCTTCAACGATGACCATTTTTTCGCGCAGCACATCGATGATCGGGTGCGCCTTGTGGAAATCATCTTCGTACTGCTCGGCGACCAGATTGCCAAACGCCAGCGGCACGGCGGTCATGTACTGGATGCAGTGGTCGCGGTCGGCAGCGTTGGCCAGCGGCCCGACCTTGGAAATGATGCGAATCGCCGATTCGTGGGTGGTGATGACGATGCGGTCGATTTCATGCAGACGATTGCGCACTTGCGGATGCAACGTCACCGCCGCTTCACAGGCGGTTTGCGCGTGGAATTCGGCGGGGAAGCTGATCTTGAACAGCACGTTTTCCATCACGTAACTGCCGAACGAGCGCGAGAAACTGAAGGCGCGTTTATTCTCCGGTTTCAGCGCCAGATCGCTGTTGGTGTGGCTGAACAGCACGTCATAAAAGCCCCACTGCTTTGCCGTCAGAACCCCGGGAATGCCCATTTCGCCGCGCATGGCGATGTCGGCCAGGCGCACACCACGACTCGACGCATCCCCCGCTGCCCAGGATTTTCGTGAACCGGCATTCGGTGCATGGCGATAAGTGCGCAGCGCCTGACCATCGGCGAATGCATGGGACAACGCCGACAGCAATTGCTCGCGATTGGCACCCATGAGTTTGGCGGTAACGGCGGTTGAAGCGACTTTCACCAGAATGACGTGGTCGAGTCCTACACGATTGAAGGAGTTTTCCAGGGCGATCACACCTTGAATCTCATGGGCCATGATCATCGCTTCCAGCACATCGCGAATCGTCAGCGGTGACTCACCGTTGGCCAGACGTTTTTGCGAGAGGTGATCAGCCACCGCAAGAATTCCGCCGAGGTTGTCAGACGGATGCCCCCACTCAGCGGCGAGCCAGGTGTCGTTGTAGTCGAGCCAGCGGACGATGCAGCCGATGTCCCAGGCGGCCTTGACCGGGTCGAGGCGATAGGAGGTGCCGGGAACGCGTGCGCCGAACGGGACGACGGTGCCTTCGACGATCGGGCCCAGATGCTTGGTGCATTCGGGAAAGCGCAACGCCAGCAGGCCGCAGCCCAGCGTGTCCATAAGGCAGTTGCGGGCGGTGTCGAGGGCTTCGGCGGAGGTGACTTTGAAGGTGAGGACGTAATCGGCGATGTCCTGCAGGACATGATCGTAGTCGGGGCGGTTGTTCAGGTCGACGTTGGCGCTCATTGCGGTACTCCTGTGCGGGAATGATGAGTGGGTGCGGTCTTCCTCGGGGCTTGGCGGGTTTGGTCTGGTTGATTGCAGGTCTGGGGTGC
This sequence comes from Pseudomonas sp. Mb7, assembly GCF_054790525.1. Lineage (NCBI taxonomy): Bacteria > Pseudomonadati > Pseudomonadota > Gammaproteobacteria > Pseudomonadales > Pseudomonadaceae > Pseudomonas > Pseudomonas sp. Mb7. Next base: position 1,269,628 of record NZ_CP186501.1, on the reverse strand, counting down.
CTGCTTGTTTTGGGTTTCTTCAGTGAGTGGCCCCTCACCCTAGCCCTCTCCCGAGGGAGAGGGAACCGATTGGGGGATGCTGTAGAGGTTCACCGACGTGAGCGATCTGCGCTGAATCCATAATCGACTCGGTCTTTCAGGTCGATGTACAACCCCAGACACCTCGGTCGGCCCCCTCTCCCTCCGGGAGAGGGCTGGGGTGAGGGTAAAGCTCTTGGATCAGAACGAATCTCCGGGAATGCGCACGTAACCCTCCATCAGGACACGCGCGCTACGGCTCATGATGGCTTTTTTGACGATCCACTCGCCGTTTTCCAGACTGGCTTCAGCGCCAACGCGCAACGTCCCGGACGGATGCCCGAAGCGCACGGCATTACGTTCAACGCCACCGGCCGCGAGGTTTACCAGGGTGCCGGAGATTGCTGCAGCGGTGCCGATGGCCACGGCCGCCGTGCCCATCATCGCGTGATGCAACTTGCCCATCGACAAGGCGCGCACCAGCAAATCCACATCACCGGCGCCGACCGCTTTACCACTCGACGCCACGTAATCAGCAGGCTTGGCGACAAACGCGACTTTCGGCGTGTGCTGACGTTTGGCCGCTTCATCGAGATTCGATATCAGACCCATGCGCAACGCGCCATAAGCCCGAATCGTCTCGAACATCTGCAGTGCTTGCGGATCGCTGTTGATCGCACCTTGCAACTCGGTCCCGGTGTAACCAATGTCTTCAGCATTGACGAAAATCGTCGGGATGCCAGCATTGATCATGGTCGCCTTGAACGTGCCAACACCCGGCACTTCCAGCTCATCGACCAGGTTGCCGGTAGGAAACATCGAGCCACCGCCACCCTCTTCTTCCGCCGCCGGATCCATGAATTCAACCTGCACTTCGGCCGCCGGAAAGGTCACGCCGTCGAGTTCGAAATCACCGGTTTCCTGCACTTCGCCGTTGGTGATCGGCACGTGGGCAATAATGGTTTTGCCGATGTTGGCCTGCCACACACGCACCACCGCAACACCGTTGTGCGGAATGCGGCTGGCGTCGACCAGACCGTTGCTGATGGCGAACGAACCGACCGCTGCCGAGAGGTTGCCGCAATTGCCGCTCCAGTCCACGAACGGCTTGTCGATGGAGACCTGACCGAACAGATAATCGACGTCGTGATCAGCCTTGATGCTTTTCGACAGGATCACGGTTTTGCTGGTGCTCGAAGTCGCGCCGCCCATGCCGTCGATTTGCTTGTCGTACGGGTCGGGGCTGCCGATCACGCGCAGCAGCAAAGCGTCGCGGGTCGGGCCGGGAATCTGTGCCGCTTCGGGCAAATCCTTGAGACTGAAAAACACGCCTTTGCTGGTGCCGCCGCGCATGTAGGTCGCAGGGATTTTAATCTGTGGTGCGTGAGCCATATTGCTCCTTACCGAAAGCATGGGACTTAAAATCCCATGCCCGCATCAGTTGATTTAAACGGCAACCGCCGACTCTTCGAGGAAGTCCTGAGCGAAGCGCTGCAACACGCCGCCAGCCTCATAGATCGACACTTCTTCAGCGGTATCCAGACGGCAGGTCACCGGCACGTCAACGCGCTCGCCGTTCTTGCGATGGATCACCAGCGTCAGGTCCGCACGCGGTTTGCGCTCGCCGACCACGTCGTAGGTTTCGCTGCCGTCGATGGCCAGGGTGTGACGGTCAGTACCCGGCTTGAACTCCAGCGGCAACACGCCCATGCCCACCAGGTTGGTGCGGTGAATGCGCTCGAAACCTTCTGCGGCAATCGCCTCGACACCGGCCAGACGCACGCCTTTCGCCGCCCAGTCGCGGGACGAACCCTGTCCGTAATCGGCGCCGGCAATGATGATCAGCGGCTGCTTGCGCTCCATGTAGGTTTCGATGGCTTCCCACATGCGCATGACCTTGCCTTCCGGCTCGACGCGCGCCAGCGAACCCTGTTTGACCTTGCCGTTTTCCACGACCATTTCATTGAACAGTTTCGGGTTGGCGAACGTCGCGCGCTGTGCGGTCAAGTGGTCGCCACGGTGGGTTGCGTACGAGTTGAAGTCCTCTTCCGGCAGGCCCATTTTCGCCAGGTATTCGCCGGCGGCGCTGTCGAGCATGATCGCGTTGGATGGCGACAGGTGATCGGTGGTGATGTTGTCCGGCAGCACCGCCAGCGGGCGCATGCCCTTAAGCGGACGTGCGCCGGCCAGCGCACCTTCCCAGTACGGTGGACGGCGAATGTAGGTGCTCATTTCGCGCCAGTCGTACAGCGGCGTGACTTTCGGACCGGTGTCTTCATGGACAGCGAACATCGGAATGTAGACCTGACGGAACTGCTCAGGCTTGACCGAAGATTTCACCACGGCGTCGACTTCTTCGTCGCTCGGCCAGATGTCCTTCAGGCGGATTTCCTTGCCGTCGACCACGCCCAAGACATCCTTCTCGATATCGAAACGGATGGTCCCGGCAATGGCGTAAGCCACCACCAGCGGCGGCGAAGCGAGGAACGCTTGCTTGGCGTACGGGTGGATGCGGCCGTCGAAGTTGCGGTTGCCCGAGAGCACGGCGGTGGCATACAGATCGCGGTCGATGATCTCTTGCTGGATCACTGGATCGAGCGCGCCGGACATGCCATTGCAGGTGGTGCAAGCGAAGGCGACGACGCCGAAACCGAGCTGCTCCAGTTCAGTGGTCAGCCCTGCTTCGTCGAGGTACAGCGCCACGGTTTTCGAACCCGGCGCCAGCGAGGATTTCACCCACGGCTTGCGGGTCAGGCCAAGCTTGTTGGCGTTGCGCGCCAGCAGTCCGGCGGCAATCACGTTGCGCGGGTTGCTGGTGTTGGTGCAACTGGTGATGGCGGCGATGATCACCGCGCCGTCGGGCATTTGCCCGGGCACGTCCTCCCACTGCCCGGAGATGCCTTTGGCCGCCAGATCCGCCACCGCAACGCGCGCGTGCGGATTGCTCGGACCGGCCATGTTGCGCACCACCGACGACAAATCGAAAGTCAGGCCGCGCTCGTATTGCGCGCCTTTCAGGCTGTCGGCCCACAGTCCGGTAAGCCTGGCGTATTGCTCGACCAACTGCACTTGCTGATCTTCGCGGCCAGTGAGTTTCAGGTAATCGATGGTTTGCTGGTCTATGTAGAACATCGCCGCCGTGGCGCCATATTCCGGGGCCATGTTGGAGATGGTTGCGCGATCGCCGAGGGTCAGCGCCGCCGCACCTTCGCCGAAGAACTCCAGCCAGGCGCCGACGACTTTCTGTTTGCGCAGGTATTCGGTCAGCGCCAGCACCATGTCGGTGGCGGTGATGCCCGGTTGCAGCTTGCCGGTCAGTTCGACGCCGACGCTTTCCGGCAGACGCATCCACGACGCGCGACCGAGCATCACGCTCTCGGCTTCGAGGCCGCCGACACCAATGGCAATCACGCCCAAGGCATCAACGTGCGGGGTGTGGCTGTCGGTGCCGACGCAAGTGTCGGGGAACGCCACGCCTTCACGCACCTGGATCACTGGAGACATTTTCTCCAGGTTGATCTGGTGCATGATGCCGTTGCCCGGCGGGATCACATCAACGTTCTTGAAGGCTTTTTTGGTCCAGTTGATGAAGTGGAAACGGTCTTCGTTGCGACGGTCTTCGATGGCGCGGTTCTTCTCGAACGCCTGCTTGTCGAAACCGCCCGCCTCCACCGCCAGCGAGTGGTCGACGATCAATTGCGTCGGCACCACCGGGTTGACCTGCGCCGGGTCGCCGCCCTGCAAGGCGATCGCGTCGCGCAGGCCGGCGAGATCGACCAGCGCGGTCTGGCCGAGAATGTCGTGGCAGACCACACGGGCCGGAAACCACGGGAAGTCGAGGTCGCGTTTGCGTTCGATCAGTTGCTTGAGGGAGTCTGTGAGCGTGGCCGGGTCGCAGCGACGCACGAGGTTTTCCGCCAGCACGCGGGAGGTGTACGGCAGGGTGTCGTAACTGCCGGGCTGAATCGCTTCGACCGCCGCACGGGCGTCGAAATAATCCAGAGGGCTGCCGGGCAGGGTTTTACGGAATTCTGTGTTCATCGGGTCAGGACTCGGGTCACGGTAGTTTCAAAGGGTGGGCAGACGCCAGACTCAAGATTCACACCGTCCCTTGTAGGAGTGAGCCTGCTCGCGATAGCGGTAGATCAGTCGACATCAATGTTGAATGTCAGTCCGTCATCGCGAGCAGGCTCACTCCTACAGGGTTTGCGGTGGCTTTCGGGATCGGGTCAGCTCACCATTTCAGCGACGTTCGATTGGCACGAACTTGCGCTGTTCAACGCCGACATACTCGGCGCTTGGACGAATGATGCGGTTGTTGGCACGCTGTTCGAACACGTGCGCGGCCCAGCCGGTCAGGCGCGAGCAGACAAAGATCGGCGTGAACAGCTTGGTCGGAATGCCCATGAAGTGGTACGCCGAGGCATGGTAGAAATCGGCGTTGGGGAACAGTTTTTTCTGCTCCCACATGGTCTTGTCGATGGCTTCGGAAACCGCGAACAACACCTTGTCGCCGACCTCGTCTGCGAGTTTTTTCGACCAGCCCTTGATCACCTCGTTGCGCGGATCGCTGTCCTTATAGATCGCGTGGCCGAAGCCCATGATCTTGTCCTTGCGCTCGAGCATGCCGAGAGTGCCCTTGATCGCCTCTTCCGGCGACGAGAAGCGCTCGATCATTTCCATCGCCGCTTCGTTGGCGCCACCGTGCAACGGGCCACGCAGCGAACCGATGGCGGCGGTCACGCAGGAATAAAGATCAGACAGGGTCGAAGCGCAAACGCGCGCGGTGAAGGTCGAGGCGTTGAATTCGTGTTCGGCGTAGAGGATCAGCGAAACGTTCATCACTTTGACGTGCAGTTCGCTTGGCTTCTTGTCGTGCAGCAGGTGCAGGAAGTGACCGCCGATAGTCGGCTCGTCACTGACGCAGTTGATGCGTTTGCCGTCGTGGCTGAAGCGATACCAGTAGCACATGATCGCCGGGAACGCGGCCAGCAAGCGGTCAGTCTTGTCGCGCTGCTCGGAGAAGTCTTGCTCCGGCTCGAGGTTGCCAAGGAACGAGCAACCGGTGCGCATCACGTCCATCGGGTGGGCGTCGGCGGGGATGCGTTCAAGCACTTCTTTCAGCGCTTGCGGCAGGTCGCGCAGCTTGCTCAGTTTGCCTTGGTATTCGTCGAGTTGCGCCTTCGTCGGCAGCTCGCCGTAGAGCAGCAGGTACGCGACTTCTTCAAATTGCGCATCGGCAGCGAGTTCGCGCACGTCGTAGCCGCGATAGGTCAGCCCGGCACCGGCCTGGCCCACGGTGGACAGTGCGGTTTGCCCGGCAACCTGGCCACGGAGCCCGGCACCACTGAGTACTTTTGCTTCGGCCATTGTGTTCTCCAATCTTGAATTTGTTAGGGAGTGTGGCGAAAAGATCGCAGCCTCGTTGCACTCGACAGCTCCTACAGGGATCTGTGTAGGAGTTGCCGCAGGCTGCGATCTTTTGATCTTTATTTCTTGGCGGCAAACAACGCATCGAGCTTCTGCTCGAAGGTGTGGTAGTCGATGCGATCGTAAAGCTCCATGCGAGTATGCATGGTGTCGATGACATTCTGCTGCGTGCCGTCGCGGCGAATGGCGGTGTAGACGTTTTCCGCTGCCTTGTTCATCGCGCGGAACGCCGAGAGCGGATACAGCACCAGCGACACATCGGCGCCAGCCAGTTGCTCGGTGGTGTACAGCGGCGTCGCGCCGAACTCGGTGATATTGGCCAGGATCGGCGCTTTTACGCGGTTGGCGAACAGCTTGTACATTTCCAGTTCAGTGATGGCTTCCGGGAAGATCATGTCGGCGCCGGCCTCGATGCATGCCGCTGCGCGATCGAGTGCCGACTCCAGACCTTCCACCGCCAGCGCATCGGTACGCGCCATGATCACAAAGCTGTCATCGGTGCGCGCATCCACTGCAGCCTTGATGCGATCAACCATTTCCTGCTGGCTGACGATCTCTTTATTAGGACGGTGGCCACAACGCTTAGCGCCAACCTGGTCCTCGATGTGAATCGCCGCCGCGCCGAACTTGATCATCGACTTGACCGTGCGCGCCACATTGAACGCCGAGGAGCCGAAACCGGTGTCCACATCGACCAGCAGCGGCAGATCGCAGACGTCGGTGATGCGCCGAACGTCTGTCAGCACGTCGTCCAGACCGGTGATGCCCAGATCCGGCACGCCGAGGGAACCTGCGGCCACGCCGCCACCGGACAGGTAGATCGCCTTGAAACCGGCACGTTTGGCCAGCAGCGCGTGGTTGGCGTTGATCGCGCCGACCACTTGCAATGGATGCTCGCTGGCGACCGCATCGCGGAAACGCTGGCCTGGAGTGTTCAGGTTGGAACTCATGACTCACCTCGTTCAGTGGCTGTCTTATTGTGGGCGCCGTCCTGGTAATGACGGGCGATGTTGCGTTTCGAGGCCCCGATGTGACGGCGCATCAACAATTCCGCGAGTTCGCCGTCACGGTCGGCGATGGCATCGAGAATCCGGTGGTGTTCGGCGAAGGCCTGACGCGGGCGGTTCGGCGTGGTGGAAAACTGGATGCGGTACATGCGCACCAATTGATACAGCTCGCCGCAGAGCATCTGCGTCAGCGTGCGGTTGCCGCTGCCCTGGATGATCCGGTAGTGAAAGTCGAAATCGCCTTCCTGCTGGTAATAGCCAACGCCAGCCTGAAACGCCGCGTCGCGCTCGTGGGTTTCCAGAACCCGGCGCAGCTCGTCGATTTCTTCGACGCTCATGCGCTCGGCTGCGAGACGACAGGCCATGCCTTCGAGGGATTCGCGAATTTCGTAGAGTTCGAGCAATTCGGCATGACTGAGCGACACCACCCGCGCACCAACGTGCGGTACGCGCACCAGCAGGCGCTGGCCTTCCAGACGATGAATCGCCTCACGCAACGGCCCACGGCTGATGCCGTAGGTGCGCGCCAGTTCCGGCTCGGAGATTTTGCTGCCCGGGGCGATCTCGCCTTTGACGATAGCCGCTTGAATGCGCCGGAAGACGTTTTCCGAGAGCGTCTCGGAATCGTCGCCGCTGATGACTGGGGGATCGAGTTGATCCAGCATGATTGTCGACACCTTTAAATCCAATGCGGCAAAAACTAGCCAATTCGCCCGCATCAGTCAAAGGATAAATAGGTATTGTCGACAATCGTCTAATAACCGTAGGCAATCTTCCATTGGTCGATTAACCCCTGTGGGAGCGAGCCTGCTCGCGAAAGCGTAGTGTCAGTCAGCATCTGCTTGGGATGACGCACCGCCTTCGCGAGCAGGCTCGCTCCCACAGGGAATCCCAAGGGTTATAGACCGGTGCCGGCGCTGGCGCCATAAACCCACCGTGCTAGAATGCCGCCCGCATTTGCTGGCCATTTGTACGGCTTGTCATAAAAAGCTGATAGGCACACGAAGGGCCTTGCGCAAGTTTTGCCAAGGACCTGAACCGAAAACGGAACGCTGCGCACCAGGATTTATGAGACTCAAGCCTTTTCCCACATTCTTTGCCCTGTTTTGCCTGCCCGGCCTCGCCGCCGCGGGGGAAAAAACCGTGTACGGCCTCAACGAATACGCTTCGCTTGACGGCATCAATCTGGAAGTTGCGGCCAAACTCGACACCGGTGCGAAAACCGCATCGCTGAGTGCCCGCGACATCAAACGCTTTAAACGCAACGGTGAGTCCTGGGTACGTTTCTACCTGGCCATCGACGCTGCGCATTCACACCCGATCGAGCGGCCGCTGGCGCGGGTCAGCAAGATCAAGCGCCGCGCCGGCGATTACGACCCGGAGGAAGGCAAGAAGTACACCGCCCGTCCGGTGATCGAGCTGGATATCTGCATGGGCACGGCGATGCGCAGCATCGAAGTGAACCTGACCGACCGAAGTGCGTTCCAATACCCGCTTTTGATTGGCTCCGAAGCGCTGAAACGCTTTGATGCGCTGGTCGATCCAAGCCTTAAATACGCTGCCGGCAAACCCGCCTGCACCATCGCCGCTCATACCGCCGAGTAATTTCCATGCGTTCTCTAACCTTCCACCTGAAAATCCTGATCACCATTCTGGTGCTCCTGGGCGTTTCGGTTACGGCCTATCAGATTTTCGTGCTCGGCATCCCGGTGACCGAAGACGCCACCGACGACTTGTGGAACATCGACGCCAAGGTCGAGTTCGTCGCCAGCACCAAGGATCCGGTGAAGATCCAGATGTTCGTGCCGCCGTTGAGCCGCGATTACGTCAGCCTCAACGAGAGTTTTATCTCCAATAACTACGGTGTCGCCGTCAACCGCGTCGACGGCAACCGCAAGGTTACCTGGTCGGCGCGCCGGGCCAAGGGCAACCAGACCCTTTATTACCGTCTGGTGCTGACCAAGCGTTACACCGCCGAAAAATCCAAGATCAAAGGCCCGACCTTCCGCGACAGCATCGCCATCGAAGGCCCTGAGAAAATCGCCGCCGAAGCCCTGCTCGCGCCGATCCGTCAGCACTCGGCCGACGTCGAAACCTTTATTGGCGAGGCGATCAAACGCGTCAACAACGTCAACGATGACAACGTGAAATTGCTGCTGGCCGGCGATCCGTCGACGCCGCACAAAGCCAAAATCGTCGAACTGCTGCTGTCCATCGCCCACGTGCCGGTGGAAAAAGTCCACACCATCCGCCTCGTCGCCGACCAGCCGCAAACCCCGGAACTGTGGCTGCGCAGCTTCAACGGCAACGACTGGCTGTACTTCAACCCGGAAACCGGTGAGCAAGGCCTGCCGACCGACCGCCTGCTGTGGTGGACCGGCGATGAAAACCTGATCACCGTCGATGGCGGCAAAAAAGCCAACGTGACCTTCAGCCTGAACAACAGCGAGATGAACGCGATTCGTCTGGCCAAGCTGACCGACGAAAACACCGACGCCAACTTCCTCGAATACTCGCTGTACGGCTTGCCGCTGCAGACTCAGCAGACGTTCATGATCATGGTGATGATCCCGATCGGCGTGCTGGTGATCCTGATTCTGCGCAACCTGATCGGCCTGCAGACACTCGGCACGTTCACCCCGGTGCTGATCGCCCTCGCCTTCCGCGAAACGCAACTGGGCTTCGGCATTCTTTTGTTTACCGTGATCACCGCGCTGGGCTTGTCATTACGTTCGTATCTGGAACACCTGAAGCTGCAAATGCTGCCGCGACTCTCGGTGGTGCTGACCTTTGTTGTGGTGCTGATCGCAGCGATCAGCCTGTTCAGCCATAAGCTCGGTCTGGAACGCGGGCTGTCGGTGGCGCTGTTCCCGATGGTGATTCTGACCATGACCATCGAACGCCTGTCGATCACCTGGGAAGAACGCGGTGCCAGCCATGCGATGAAAGTCGCGATCGGCACACTGTTCGCGGCGTCACTCGCGCACCTGATCATGACCGTTCCAGAGCTGGTCTACTTCGTGTTCACCTTCCCGGCGATCCTGCTGATTCTGGTCGGCTTCATGTTGGCGATGGGTCGTTATCGCGGCTACCGCCTGACCGAGCTGGTGCGCTTCAAGGCTTTCCTGAAGAAGGCTGACGCCTGATGTTCGGTTTCTGGAAGACCTGGAAGGCCCTGGAAGCGCGGGGCATCATGGGCATCAATCGGCGTAACGCCGACTACGTGCTCAAGTACAACAAGCGCAGCCTGTACCCGATTGTCGATGACAAGATCATCACCAAGGAACGCGCCATCGAGGCCGGCATTCACGTGCCGGAGCTGTACGGCGTGATCTCCACCGAGAAGGAAATCGACAAACTCGACCAGATCATCGGCGGGCGCAACGACTTTGTGATCAAACCGGCCCAAGGCGCTGGCGGTGACGGCATCATCGTGATTGCCGACCGTTTCGAGGGCCGCTATCGCACGGTGTCGGGCAAGATCCTTGCCCATGAAGAGCTTGAGCATCACATCTCGAGCATCCTCACTGGCCTGTATTCGCTGGGCGGCCACCGTGATCGCGCGCTGATCGAATACCGCGTGACCCCGGATCAGATCTTCAAAAGCATCAGCTACGAAGGCGTGCCGGACATCCGCATCATCGTCTTGATGGGTTATCCAGTGATGGCGATGCTGCGTCTGCCAACCCGGCAGTCCGGCGGCAAGGCCAACCTGCATCAGGGCGCCATCGGTGTCGGTGTTGACCTGGCCACGGGTCTGACGTTGCGCGGCACCTGGCTGAACAACATCATCACCAAACACCCCGACACCACCAACGCGGTGGACGGCGTGCAACTGCCCTACTGGGACGGTTTCATGAAACTCGCCGCCGGCTGCTATGAGCTGTGCGGGTTGGGCTATATCGGTGTTGATATGGTGCTCGATCAGGAAAAAGGCCCGCTGATTCTGGAGCTGAATGCGCGGCCGGGGCTGAATATTCAGATTGCTAACGACTGTGGGCTGACGTTGCGTACCCATGCGGTGGAAGCGCGACTGGAAGAGTTGAAGGCGCGTGGGGTGACTGAATCGGTTGAAGAGCGGGTGGCGTTTACTCAGGAGATGTTTGGGCATATTCCAGCCATCGAGGGCTGATCTCCCCCGATGATCGTTCCCACGCTCTGCTTGGGAATGCATCCCGTGACGCTCCGCGTCACAGTGGACGCAGAGCGTCCATGGCGGCGTTACCACGCAGAGCGTGGGAACGATCAAAGCATGATGATCGGCTCCCTTTCCCTCGCCAGCTTGAGATATCGAGCCGAACTCGGATCTTGAAAAGCATGAAGATCTGCTCCCTTTCCCCCTCGCCCCCCTGGGGGAGAGGGTTGGGGTGAGGGGGAGGCTTTTGACTTTGATCTGGCATCGGAGAGGACTACAATCCCCACCCCGCCTCAACGGCCGATCTGCCCCGCCCATGTTGACCTGTTCTGTACACCCACTGCCCTACCGCGCCAATCCCGCCGACTACTTCGCGGCCATCCGCAACGCGCCCGGCGCCGTGCTGCTCGACAGCGGCCGGCCAAGTGCCGACCGTGGCCGTTATGACCTGCTCAGCGCCTGGCCGCTGGAACATCTGGCGGTGTTGCCCGACGAAAGCGGCGGAGTTTTCCTGCAACGCCTGCGGGATAATCTGACCCGTCTGGGCGAGGCTGATTTACCAACAGGTTTCGACCTGCCATTCGCCGGCGGTTTGATCGGCTACCTGAGCTACGATTTCGGTCGGCATCTGGAAAACCTGCCGAGCCAGGCGCTGGATGATCTGCAATTGCCGGATGCCCGCTTTGGCCTGTACGACTGGGCACTGATCAGCGATCACCAGAGGGCCAGCAGCCAACTGGTGTTTCACCCGTCCGTGATCGATAGCGAGAAACAGCGGCTGATCGCGCTGTTCAGCCAGCCGCTTGTCGAATCGATGGCGCCGTTCAAACTGAACCAGCCAATGACCGCCGACCTCTGCGCCGACAATTATCGTCAGGCCTTCGAACGCATTCAGCATTATATCCAGGCCGGCGACTGCTATCAGGTCAACTTCGCCCAGCGCTTCCGCGCTGCGTGTCAGGGCGATCCGTGGCTGGCTTATTGCGCGTTGCGCGAGGCCTGCCCGACGCCGTTTTCCGGTTTCCAGAGCTTGCCTGATGGCGGTGCCGTTTTGAGCCTGTCGCCAGAGCGCTTCGTCAAAGTCAGCGACCGTCAGGTGGAAACCCGACCGATCAAAGGCACCCGTCCGCGTGGCATGACCCCGGCCGAAGATGCCGCGAACGCCGCCGAACTGCTGGCCAGCCCCAAGGATCGCGCAGAAAACCTGATGATCGTCGACCTGCTGCGCAACGATCTCGGGCGCACCTGCCGCATCGGTTCGGTGCGGGTGCCGGAGCTGTTCAGTCTGGAAAGCTATCCGAACGTGCATCACTTGGTCAGTAGCGTCACCGGTGAGTTGGCGGATGATCGTGACGCACTGGATTTGATTGCCGGCAGTTTCCCCGGTGGCTCGATTACCGGCGCACCGAAGATTCGCGCAATGCAGATCATCGATGAGCTGGAACCGACGCGACGTGGGTTGTATTGCGGGTCGTTGCTGTATCTGGACGTGCGCGGCGAGATGGACAGTTCCATCGCGATTCGCAGTTTGTTGGTCAAGGATGGGCAGGTGTGCTGCTGGGGCGGTGGCGGAATTGTTGCCGATTCGGATTGGCAGGCTGAGTATCAGGAGTCGATTACCAAAGTCAGAATCCTCCTCGACACCCTGCAGAACCTCTGAATGACACAACCCCTGTAGGAGCTGCCGAAGGCTGCGATCTTTTGATCTTGATCCTGAAAAACCAGATCAAAAGATCGCAGCCTTCGGCAGCTCCTACAGGGGTATTCATTACAAACTCAATTCTCTGTTCGAAGCTTTGAGGAATTCCTGCTTCAACTCGGCAAAGGTGTGCACCGCGGGAAACTGCGGAAACTCGCGAATCACATTCTCCGGCGCATGGAACAGAATCCCCGCATCAGCCTCGCCCAGCATGCTCGTATCGTTATACGAATCCCCCGCCGCAATCACCCGGTAATACAGGCTCTTGAACGCCAGCACCGACTGACGCTTGGGATCTTTCTGGCGCAACTGATAGCTGGTCACCCGCCCGGTTTCGTCAGTAATCAGGCGATGGCAAAGCAACGTCGGGAAGCCCAGTTGACGCATCAACGGCTGCGAGAACTCGTAGAACGTGTCCGACAGAATCACCACCTGAAAGCGCTCGCGCAGCCAGTTGACGAACTCCACAGCGCCGTCCAGCGGCTTCAGTGTGGCGATCACTTCCTGAATGTCCGACAGCTTCAAGCCGTGCTCATCGAGGATGCGCAGGCGCTGCTTCATCAGCACGTCGTAATCGGGAATGTCCCGGGTGGTGGCCTTGAGGGATTCGATTCCGGTTTTTTCAGCGAAGGCGATCCAGATTTCCGGCACCAGTACCCCTTCAAGATCCAGGCAAGCAATTTCCACAAGACACTCCCGTTTGTATTGATTATTTGAGTCGAGCGAGGCCGAACTCTAGCGACTCACATGCAGACGCGCAACGCACAGCACGCCCCCGAGCCGTGCAGCTTTTTGTTACCATCAGCGCCATATAGAGCGCCCAGCGCCACCGACCTGTAGGAAGCCGCCCTGATGAGTGCAACGTTCGACGTCGTGGAACTCGCCACGACCTATGCCAACAAATCCGCGCAAGACATCCTCAAACTCGCGTTCGCCGAGTTCGGCGATGACTTGTGGATATCTTTCAGCGGCGCCGAGGATGTGGTGCTGGTGGACATGGCCTGGAAGCTCAACAAGAACGTCAAGGTGTTCAGCCTCGACACCGGCCGTCTGCACCCGGAGACCTACCGCTTCATCGATCAGGTGCGCGAGCACTACAAGATCGACATCGAACTGGTGTCGCCGGACTACACGAAACTCGAACCGTTCGTGAAGGAAAAAGGCCTGTTCAGCTTCTACAAGGACGGTCACGGCGAATGCTGCGGTATCCGCAAGATCGAGCCGCTGCGCCGCAAATTGTCCACCGTCAAAGCCTGGGCCACCGGCCAGCGCCGCGACCAGAGCCCGGGCACCCGCAGTGCTGTAGCCGTGATGGAAATCGATACTGCGTTCTCCACCCCCGAGCGCACCCTGTACAAGTTCAACCCGTTGGCGCAGATGACCAGCGAAGAGATCTGGGGTTACATCCGCATGCTCGAGTTGCCGTACAACAGCCTGCATGAGCGCGGCTTTATCAGTATCGGCTGCGAACCGTGCACCCGCCCTGTCCTGCCGAATCAGCACGAGCGCGAAGGCCGCTGGTGGTGGGAAGAAGCGACGCAGAAAGAATGCGGGCTGCATGCCGGGAATATCATCAGCAAGGCCTAACTCCCTGCCGCGCTGATTTCCCCCTTGTAGGAGTGAGCCTGCTCGCGATAGCGGTGTCTCAGTCGATAATTTTTTTGGCTGATACACCGCTATCGCGAGCAGGCTCACTCCTACAGGGGTTTGTAGCGACTCCAAAAATGTGTACACATGAATGTCACCATCGGTGCCATTTATGTGTGCACTTTTTTGTTTCAGCGCCCTGAAAAGTTACATCCCTGCCAAAAATCCCTCGCCTCCGCCCGCCATCAAAATCCCTCGCCAAAAATAAATACCTGTTCAACCGGTCAATTTTTAGCCAATTATTTTCAGACACTTAGCGCACATCGATAACTTTTCGAAATGAGCACGGCTGCGCATAGATCAACGACTGGCACAGATCTGGCTTATGTGCATACATGTTTTGTATACAAAACTGCAAAACATAAAACCACTTCGATCCGCAAGCCTGAAGCGCCCTATCCCGTACAGGCTGCAGATGCCCCGTAACCAGTGATGCTTTCACTGCCGCGACGAAGATTTGTCGAGCCTGACGGCTCATGCACAGTCATCGCGGCCCTGAACATCAGGAGCCTGCCGGAATGCGTACAAGTCTCTCCAACAACATCGCGCTGAATCTGCCCGCCGCTGCTCTCGACCAGCCGTTACCCGATGACGGGTTGACCGAGCCGTTACAACTGAGCCCCCGCCTGCACAACAGCGACCTGGCGCCAACCAAGGCCGAAGGTCGGCGCTGGGGCAAATACAGCATCTTCGCCCTGTGGACGAACGACGTGCACAACATTGCTAACTACTCGTTCGCCATCGGCCTTTACGCCCTTGGCCTGGGTGGCTGGCAGATCCTGCTGTCGCTGGGGATCGGCGCGGCGCTGGTGTATTTCTTCATGAACCTGTCCGGGTACATGGGGCAGAAAACCGGGGTGCCGTTTCCAGTGATCAGCCGGATCAGTTTCGGCATCCACGGCGCGCAAATTCCTGCACTGATCCGCGCGGTTATCGCCATCGCCTGGTTCGGCATTCAGACGTACCTGGCGTCAGTGGTGTTTCGCGTATTGCTCACGGCAGTCCATCCCGGATTCGCCGCATACGACCACAACTCGATCCTCGGGCTGTCGACTTTGGGTTGGGTGTGTTTCGTGGCGATCTGGTTCGTGCAACTGGCGATCCTCGCCTACGGCATGGAAATGGTCCGCCGTTACGAAGCGTTTGCCGGGCCGGTGATTTTGCTGACAGTTGCGGCACTCGCTGGGTGGATGTACTTCCAAGCCAACGCGACCATTGCCTGGTCGATCCGCGAGCCACTGACCGGTGGCGAGATGTGGCGCAACATTTTTGCCGGCGGCGCGTTGTGGCTGGCGATCTACGGCACGCTGATTCTGAATTTCTGCGACTTCGCCCGCTCATCGCCGTGCCGCAAGACCATCAAGGTAGGAAACTTCTGGGGTTTGCCGGTGAATATTCTGGTGTTCGCCGCGATTACCGTGCTGCTCTGCGGTGCGCAATTTCAGATCAACGGCCGGATCATCGAGAGCCCGACCGAGATCATCGCCTCGATTCCCAACACCTTCTTCCTCGTGCTCGGTTGCCTGGCATTCCTGATCGTCACTGTGGCGGTGAACATCATGGCCAACTTCGTCGCCCCGGCCTTCGTGCTGAGCAACCTGGCGCCGAAGTACCTGACGTTCCGTCGCGCCGGGCTGATCAGCGCAACCATCGCTGTGCTGATCCTGCCGTGGAATCTCTACAACAGCCCGCTGGTGATCGTGTACTTCCTGTCTGGCCTCGGCGCCCTGCTCGGCCCGTTGTACGGCGTGATCATGGTCGACTACTGGCTGATCCGCAAAGGCCGGATCAACGTCCCGCAGCTCTACAGCGAAGATCCCGACGGCGCTTATTACTACAGCCGTGGGGTGAATTTCCGTGCGGTGGCGGCATTTATTCCTGCGGCGCTGATCGCCATCGTCCTGGCGCTCGTGCCGGGTTTCCACAGCGTCTCGCCGTTCTCCTGGCTGATCGGCGCCGGGATCGCCGGAATGCTCTACCTGATCATTGCCAAACGCCATGCGCACTACGCCGACATCAGCGGCGAATCGATCGCTGTCGACAACGTCTGCCATTAATTCCCTCGTGGCCCGGACTTCGGGCCGCAGAACTGCCCGCTATAAGGATTTCCCCATGCGTATTCTCGTGGTCAACGTCAACACGACCGAATCCATCACCGAGGCCATTGCCCGCTCGGCGCAGGCTGTCGCCTCGCCCGGTACCGAAATCGTCGGTTTGACGCCGTACTTCGGTGCCGACTCGATTGAAGGCAACTTCGAAAGCTATCTGGCGGCCATCGCGGTGATGGATCGGGTGATGGCCTACGACCAGCCGTTCGATGCCGTGATTCAGGCCGGCTACGGCGAGCACGGTCGCGAAGGTCTGCAGGAATTGCTCAACGTGCCAGTGGTGGATATCACCGATGCGGCCGCGAGCACGGCGATGTTTCTCGGCCACGCCTATTCGGTGGTGACCACGCTGGATCGCACCGTACCGCTGATCGAAGATCGGCTGAAATTGTCCGGCCTGTGGGATCGTTGTGCATCGGTACGGGCCAGTGGTCTGGCCGTTCTGGAACTGGAACACGAGCCACAGCGTGCCTTGGAAGCCATCGTGCATCAGGCAGAACTGGCGGTGACGCAGGACAAAGCCGAGGTGATCTGCCTGGGTTGCGGCGGCATGGCCGGCCTGGATGAGCAGATTCGTCGGCGCACTGGCGTGCCGGTGGTGGATGGCGTCACGGCGGCGGTAACGATTGCGGAATCGCTGGTGCGCTTGCGCTTGTCGACGTCGAAAGTGCGAACGTATGCGACACCTCGGCCGAAGAACATCATTGGCTGGCCGGGGCGGTTTGCCCGCTAAGCTTATCATCGGAAACCGAGTCGCCCCATTCGCGAGCAAGCTCGCTCCCACAGGGGAAATGCATTCCAAATGTGGGAGCGAGCCTGCTCGCGAAGGCCGCAACTCGGTATCAAGGTTGCTCAAATAGCACTAAACCGCCGCGCCAACCCTCTCTCCGCAAACTGTTCAATCACATAATCGACAAACGCCCGCGTCTTGCCCGGCAACAACTTATGTTCGGCGTAATAAATCGAGATGTTGCCATCATCGACAAACCAGTCCGGCAACACTCGCTGCAACGTACCCGCCTCCAGATACCCCACCGCAAAAGGCATGCTCACCAGTGCAATCCCCAGGCCCTGCGCTGCTGTCGCACACGCGGCTTCGGAATCGCTCATGGTCATCCGGGCCTTGAGCATCAACGGACTGTGCTGCTGATCGCGGTGCGTCAATTGCCATGAACGCACACGCCCGGTTTGCGGTGAGCGAATCAGAATTCCGTCGTGCTGCTTGAGATCGTCCGGATGAGTGATCGCAGGATTGCCGTTCAGATAATCCTGCGAAGCGACCAATACCCGATGCGCTGGCGTCAATCTGCGCGCTACCACACCTTGTGGCAGCTCAAAGCCGCCGCCAATCGCCGCATCGAAGCCCTGCCCGATCAGATCGACCTGACGATTATCGAAATGCCAGTCCGGATTGATCGCCGGGAAGCGCCGCAGAAACTCGCCGAGCAACGGCACTATATAAAGGCGCCCGAACACCGTGCCCATGCTGACTTTCAAGGTGCCGATCGGCTGCCCTTCGGCACTGGCCAGATTGGCCACGGCATTCTGGATCGTGGTCAGGCTGGCGCTGACTTCACTCAAAAACAGCTGCCCCGCCTCGGTCAGCGTCAGACTGCGGGTGCTGCGCTGAAACAGCCGCACACCCAGCCGCGCCTCAAGCTTTGCGACACTTTTGCCAACCGCTGCCGGGGTCAGGCTCAAGCGCCGCGCCGCCTCGGCAAAGCTGCCGACTTCAGCACTACGGACAAAGCATTCGATACTGCTGAAGGTTTCCATGGCCGCCACTATAAACTTCTGGTTTACACAGACTATAGCAATCAGGGTCTACACGGTTGCGGATCAGAGGTCGATACTCGGCTCCAACAACAAGGCATCCCGCCTTGAATAGTCTGGAGATCGAACATGACCACTCAACACCTCGGCGGCAAAGTCGCTCTGATTCAAGGCGGTTCCCGTGGTATCGGCGCTGCCATCGTCAAACGCCTGGCCGCTGAAGGCGCTGCAGTAGCCTTCACTTACGTCAGCTCCACCGCCAAAGCCGAAGAGTTACAGAACAGTATCACCGCCAACGGCGGCAAAGCCCTGGCGATCAAGGCCGACAGTGCCGACGCCGCAGCGATCCGCCACGCGGTCAGCGCCACGGTCGAAGCTTTTGGCCGACTCGACATTTTGGTCAACAACGCCGGTGTGCTGGCCGTTGCTCCACTGGAAGACTTCAAACTCGAAGACTTCGACCAGACCCTCGCAATCAACGTGCGCAGCGTATTCATCGCCTCGCAAGAAGCCGCCAAGCACATGGGCGAAGGTTCGCGCATCATCAACATCGGCAGCACCAACGCCGACCGCATGCCCTTTGCCGGTGGCGGTGTATATGCGATGAGCAAATCGGCGCTAGTCGGTTTGACCAAAGGCTTGGCCCGCGATCTGGGCCCACGCGGCATCACCATCAACAACGTGCAGCCCGGCCCTGTCGACACCGACATGAACCCGGCGCACGGTGACTTCGCCGAAAGCCTCATTCCGTTGATGGCCGTCGGTCGTTACGGTAAAGCCGAAGAAATCGCCAGTTTCGTCGCCTATCTGGCGGGCCCGGAAGCCGGTTACATCACTGGTGCCAGCCTGACCATCGACGGTGGTTTCGGCGCCTGATTTCCCGAGTCGCCTGAACGAAAAACGCCGCCCCTCTTTTTACAGAGGGGCGGCGTTTTTTTGTCTCAGACGTTTACATCCATTCCAGCGCCGGCAAACCACAGGCACTTGGCGTGAACGCTTTCAAACTCCGAAGAATCCCGTCAGCGTGTGCGTACTTTTCATCGGCCATGGCGGCATCGGGGATGGCGATGGCCGTCATGCCTGCGGCTTTCGCTGCGGTCACGCCAAACGGCGAATCCTCGAACACCAGGCAATCCTCAGGTGCCACACCCAGACGGCGGGCAGCGGTCAGGAAGATATCCGGCGCCGGTTTCGCCGCGCCGACTTCCGGATCGTCCGCCGTGACAATGAAGTCGAACAGCGCGAACCAGTCGCGGTGCAGCGTGGTTTTTTGCCCGAACGATTGCCGCGATGAACTGGTGCCGACGGCGATGGGGATGTTGTGCGCCTTGAGGTGGCGAATCAGCTCCTCGGCACCCGGCATCGCTTGCGCCGTGGGAAAACGCTCGCGCATCAATGGTTCGCGGATCACCAGAAACTCTTCAGCGGTGATCGGCAGATCCAGCGCCTGCACCACGTAGTTCGCCAGATCGTTGGCCCCGCGACCAATGATGTTCTGCTTGACGCTCCAGTCGAAGGTGCGCCCGTAGCGCTGGGCAATCAGCGAAGTGACTTCGGTGTAAATGCCCTCGGTGTCCAGCAACAAACCGTCCATATCAAAAATCACGGCCTTGATCGGGCCGAACGCCTTCAGCGGTGCATTCATCATCGGATCCGTTAACAAAGACATCCCAAGCGGCAGGTGGACCGCTGCTCGGATCTGATTAAAGGGTTCAGCAGCATAACGAGCGCGACAGACATTGAGCAACGGCCAATGTTTATTGAGCGATGAACTACTCGCAGACATTTAGCGAAATGTCCTACAGGCATCGCCTACTCGCCCGACTTCTTTCCTGTTTGATCCCCCGCAAAGTCCCCGCACCTTTTTGACGTGCGCGAGAGACTGCGAATGCTTCCAACCGATCGGCTTCTGGCCCTGAACAACAGCATCGGCCTGCTCGTTGTTGCTGCTTTGAATCCCGATGAGCCGGACTTCGAACACCTGATCCGCGAGTTCCGCCTGTGCCTGAACCACTACGACGCCTGGGCCGAGCAGTTCTGGACAGGCACCGCGCTGGATGTCGAACAGGTCTTCACCGTCGGTAACGACGTACGCCTCAGCGCGCCGATCACGTCGCGCCAGCCGCTCAGTTCATCGGTGGTCATGTGCTCGGCCAGCGGGTCGCTGACGCTGGTGCATATGTTCGAGGCCGCGAGGTTTGTGCCGATTGGCAACACCCCGGTAATCCTCGAACCGGTGCTTGCCGATGTCGGCGGCGTGCTGACTTTCGGCGAACCGCTGCATTACACCATCGGCCCCAGCGGCATTCTGCAAGTGACCGACTGCGATCGGGGCCAGCGTTATCGCATCACCTTCTTTCCCGATGTGTCCACGGACCATGTGAAGAAGCTGTACGCCTCCTATCAGGGCATCATCGATGGGCTGGAGGGCTGGTTGCGCGGGGAATGGAGTGAATGTCAGCCGCAGTGGAAGGAATTTTCCAGCGCCGGGTTTCTTGAGCGTTACGGTCAGTTGCAACAGGCCGATTGGCGTGGATTCGAGAAAGCCCTGAATGGCGTCTGGGATGACATTAAACAGGTATTTGCCCTGCTCGCAGACTTGCAGGCCAACAGTGAAAAATTGCTGGAATACCTCAGCGAGGCCGAGCTTGAGGCGTTATTGAATGCCTCCAGCGACGCCATCGCCAATGGCTTGCTGATCCTCAGTGACGAGCCGCTGCTGTTCATTCATCTGGCCGCGTTTACCAGTTGGCTGAAGATGCTGCCGCCGCAGTATCTGGCTGAAGTGGTGGCCGAGGTGCGGGTCGAATTGCTGATCAGCTTCCTGTTGATGGGCGTGTCGGGTGGCATCGGCGTGCCGCTGCGTTTGAGCAGCAAGGTGCTGGCGAAGATCAAGTCGCCGCGCGCGCGGGAATGGCTGGCGGCCTCGGCATTGCGCTTGGCCGAACTGACGTCCTCGGCGGATTTGACGCGGCATGCCAGCGTTTTGAAGCCACTGATGCTCAATGTGCGTGACGTTGAGTTGAAACCGACACCGGCGATACCGCTGAACATTTGTCAGGCCGATTCGCTGGTGTTGACCGTGCCAAACCCGGCGCCTGTTGTGCGGGACAAGTCTGGCGGTTCGAGCCGGATCGAGCGGCATGAGCCGCATGACGATTCGCCGGATCAGGCGAAAAACCCCAACGGCGACAGCGCCGATTGCGTGCCGCGCACCTGCACCAACGGCTGCCCGGTGTCGATGGTCACCGGCGAAGAACTGCTGACCTTGAGCGATGCGCTGCTCGATGGCGTGTTGCCGTTTGAGTTCACGCGGTTGTATCGCAGCAGTGCCGCCGAAATCGATGTTGGGTTGGGGTTTGGCTGGAGTCATTCGCTGGCGCATCGGCTGGAATTTGCCGGCGACGAGGTTGTTTGGGTCGATCACGAAAACCGGCGTACCCGTTTTCCGTTGCCGAATACTGAGCGCCCGGCGATTCACAACAGTTTGTCGCGGGCGGCGATTTTTCTGGGCGATGAGCCGGAAGAGCTGATCCTCGCACTGGCCGGGGACACCGCGCGGTTTTATCACTTTCGCGCAGGAAGGCTGACAGCGATCAGCGATGCCTATGGCAATCGTCTGACGGTGCAGCGCGATCGCTTTGACCGGGTGCAGCGACTGGATAACGGCGCCGGGCGTTCGCTGTTGTTGCGGTATGACCGGGCGCAGTTGGTTGGTGTGGATTACCAGGTGTTTCGCGACGGTGCATGGAGCACCGAACAAGCGCTGGTCAGTTACAGCTACGACGCCTACCGGCACCTGATCGAAGCGACCAACGCCGTCGGTGACAGCGAGCGTTACGACTACGACGACGCTCACGTGATTCTGCAGCGGCAACTTGCTGGGGGCGCGAGTTTCTTCTGGGAGTGGGAGCGCTCCGGCAAGGCTGCTCGTTGCGTGCGTCACTGGGCGTCGTTTTCGCAGATGGACACACGTTACGTCTGGAACGATGACGGCAGTGTCGCGGTGCATTACGTCGACGGCACCGAAGAGACCTACGTTCACGACGAACGTGCGCGGCTGGTGCGCAAGGTCGAGGCCGATGGCGGTGAACAGCTCAAGGCCTATGACGATGCCGGGCGCTTGATTGCCGAGCAGGATGCCTTGGGCGCCGTCACCGAATACCGCTACGACGAAGTCGGACGGCTGATCGCGCTGATTCCACCGGATGAGGCGCCAACGTCCTACGAGTATCGCAACGGTTTCCTGCATCGACGTTCGCGCGGCGAGGCGGTGTGGATCTACCGGCGCAATGCCGAGGGCGATGTCACCGAAGCGGTCGACCCCGACGGCCAGGTTACTCATTACTACTACGACACCCGGGGGCAATTGCTGTCGATCCGCTACCCGGACAGCAGCCGGCATCGGCTGGTCTGGAATAGCCTCGGCCAGTTGACCGAGGAAACCCTGCCCGACGGTGGCGTGCGGCGCTTTTCCTACGACGCACTGGGGCGGCGGACGACAACCGCCGACGAACACGGTGCGGTCACCCGCCAGCATTGGGACGCCGTTGGCCGACTGATTCAGACGACTTTTCCTACCGGCAGCACCCGCGCCTACAGCTACGGCGCCTACGGTCAGGTCACTGCCGAACGGGATGAACTGGGGCGCATTACCCGTTATGAATATGACGACGATCTGCACTTGGTTTCGCGCCGAATCAACCCTGACGGCACGCGGGTGCAGTACCGCTACGACCATGCGCAACTGCTGCTCACCGAGATCGAAAACGAATCAGGGGAAAAGTACCGGCTGGACTACACGCCGACCGGGCTGATTCGTCAGGAAAGCGGTTTTGATGGTCGGCGTACCACGTACGCCTATGACCTCAATGGGCATCTGCTGGAAAAGACCGAGTTCGGTGATGACGGCTCTTGTTTGCTCACCGCTTATGAACGCGATGGCGCAGGCCGGTTACTCGTCAAAACCCTGCCCGACGGCATCAAGGTCAGTTACCAATACGACCGTCTCGGTCGTTTGATCAGTGTCGACGACGGCCAGCAACATCCTTTGGCCTTCGAGTACGACCGTCAGGACCGCTTGATCACCGAGCATCAGGGCTGGGGCACCCTGCGTTACCGCTACGACGCCTGTGGCCAGCTCAAGCGCATGCGTCTGCCGGACAACAGCGTGCTCGACTACCGCCACGCCAAGGGCGGCGCACTGAACGGGATTGACCTCAACGGCACGCCGTTGACCCGCCATGTCTATCAGTCCGGTCGCGAACAACAACGTCAGCAGGGCCTGCTGCTCAGCGAATATACCTACGACGATCAAGGACGATTACTCGCCCACGCCGTAGGCCATCAGCGTGATGCGCTGTACCGCCGGGATTATGCCTACAGCGCCAACGGCAATCTCGCGCAC
Source organism: Pseudomonas sp. Mb7 (assembly GCF_054790525.1). Lineage (NCBI taxonomy): Bacteria > Pseudomonadati > Pseudomonadota > Gammaproteobacteria > Pseudomonadales > Pseudomonadaceae > Pseudomonas > Pseudomonas sp. Mb7. The sequence continues at coordinate 1,246,404 of NZ_CP186501.1, read as the reverse complement.
ATTGCCGACAGCCGCCACGGCCAGCGTACCTACGGCTACGACGGCCTCGACCGGCTGATCCGCGTCCGTCACTCGCGCGACGAACTGCCGGAAAGCTTCGCCCACGACCCGGCCGGCAACCTGCTGATGCAGGACCGCCCCGGTCCCAGCCAGATCAAGGGCAACCGCCTGCTGATGCAGGGCGACCGCCACTACGACTACGACGCCTTCGGCAACCTGATCCGTGAACGGCGAGGCCGCGCACAGACACTCGTCACTGAATACCGCTACGACTGCCAGCACCGCCTGATCGGCCTGACCCGCCCGGACGGCCAGACCGCCAGTTACCAATACGACGCCTTCGGCCGGCGTATCCGCAAAATCGTCAACGGCGAGATCACCGAATTCTTCTGGCAAGGCGACCACCTCGTCGCCGAAAGCAGCGAAAGCGAATACCGCAGCTACGTCTACGAACCCGGCACCTTCCGCCCGCTGGCGTTGCTCGACGGCAAAGGCCCGAAAAAAGCCTGTCCCTTCTACTACCAACTCGACCACCTCGGCACCCCGCAGGAACTCACCGACTACAGCGGCGACATCGTCTGGTCCGCGCAATACGACGCCTACGGCAAAGTCGCCGCACTGACCCTGGCCGGCGAGGACTACCTGAACCAGCCGCTGCGTTTTCAGGGGCAGTACTTCGATGCGGAGAGTGGGCTGCATTACAACCGGCATCGGTATTACGACCCCCGGCTGGGGCGGTATCTGACGCCGGATCCCATCAAGTTGGCCGGTGGCTTGAATCAGTACCAGTACGTGCCGAACCCGACGGGGTGGGTGGATCCGTTGGGGTTGAGTTCCAATTGTCCGCCCAAAGGCAGAAAATCGATCAATTGTTCAAAACCTGATGATGTTGAGCTACCACAGGTTTCCAGGCGCGGTGCATTCAGACAGGCAAAAGTTGATGCAGGAATACCGAAAGGGCAACAGCCAGACATTCAAATTGATGAGGTAAGTGGCAGGCAGAAGCAGTTCACCTATGTCAACATGACGGATAGAAAAGGAAATAACATTCTAGACAGCAACGGAAAGCCGATCATAACCAGAGAATATAGATTTACCCGAGAGGATGGTTTTATATTGACACTCCAAGACCACTCAGCGGGACACAAGTATGGAGATATAAATAACCGAGGAGATCAAGGACCTCACATAAATATACGACCCGCTGATGACACACGCAATGGCAAAGTAAAAAACACCAACGATCATTATCCATTCAAGGGACGACAATGAAGTACTGGAATGAGATAGAAGGCAGCAAATTCTTCAACATGGTATTCAGCAGAAATATACCCATTGGGGAGATCAAGCTATTCGCTTTAAACATGGACAACAACCTTTCAACATTGACCTTGGCATTTGATATTAGAGAAATGCCGGACACTCCTCCGAAAAAATGGGAATCCATAGGATACAATGCTTGCCGAATCGGAATAACATGCGGTGAAATTAGAGAGTTGACGACATCCAACATTCCAACTCAAAAAAACTTAAGTCTATCCATACAACCAGTTGGAGACAGATATCTGATTTCAGCTGTATCAAGCACTTCGAAAGTAACATTTACCACATCATCATTAAGACTGCGAGAACCTAGCGTATATTTAACAGAGTTACCTTTCTAAAATTTATTGAGCAACGGGTGCTCTGTTACCGTGAGGCATCATAAAAAATTTATATAGATACAGAGAACAGTTCGACATCCAGTTGCTCAGCATGATTCTAGACAATTTGGAATTCTCTAAATCCGGGATCTCACATTGTTAGCACTACAAAAAAACGCCTATACCTAGACTCGCTCACCAGATCAATGACTGGTGGGCAGCCATTTTTAGTCACTAACAAATTTGTAGGACCTCTAGAACTCAGGCCCTTAAAATCCGGATTCAGACGCTCAGATCTTCTCAAACATCCGATCACTGCTCATCCTCATCCTCTTCATACTCCATATCCGCCTCATCCGAATCATTCAACGGCACCGTCGCATCATCCATCAACGATCCCGGGTCCTCATTCCCCGGGTCATTGATAAATGGCAGTCCACTCGAACCTTTCTCTTCCTTGCCTTCGGTTTCAGGAGTCATGGCAACCTCGTCATTTCAGGGAGTGTATGACGTTCGAAAAGCCCTACAGCCAATCGTTCCAGAGTCTGACGAGCAAATACAAAAAACCCGGCAAAATGCCGGGTTTCCGTTTAACCCACCATCAATGATGGCGGTTTTTATGTTTGTTCTTGTGTTTGTGGCCACCACCCGAATGAGAGCCACCATCGTCACCCAGGTTATTACCGACCGCACCACCCGCCGCGCCGCCCAAACCTGCGCCAATGGTCGAACCCGTTGAGCCGCCGAGGCTGTTGCCGACAACCGAACCGCCCGCCGCGCCGAGACCACCACCAATGGCCGCTTCAGTTCGATTACGTTTATTCGCCCCGACGGCACTCCCGGCCGCGCCACCAACACCCGCACCTACCGCCGCGCCAGTACTGCCACCGAGTTGTCCACCGACCACATTGCCGAGCGCGCCGCCCAAGCCGCCACCCACAGCGGCGGTGCCATCACCAGCGGCCATCGCCCCTTGTGCTACCAGCAAACCGAAAAACAGTGCAGATAATGACAAGCGCATATGAACCTCACAGTTCCCGAAGTGGGACAGTCCGCCCAGACATGGGCCTATGTGAGATTGGAGACGCAAACGAGAAAAACGTTCAGCCATGAAAAAGCCCGACATCGAGCCGGGCTTTTTCTGACAAGGGATTAGTCTCAGTGACGCTTGTGACCTTTGGACAAGTTACTGCCCACTGCGCCGCCCGCCGCACCGCCCAGGCCTGCACCAATGGTCGCACCGGTCTTGCCGCCCAGGCTGTTGCCGATCACCGAACCACCCGCTGCGCCAACACCGCCGCCAATCGCCGCTTTGGTCCGGCTCCCCTTGCGCGCCGCCACTGCGCTGCCCGCCGCGCCTGCTACGCCAGCACCGATTGCCGCGCCAGTGCTGCCGCCCATTTTCTGGCCGACGACATTACCCAGTGCGCCACCCAGACCACCGCCCAGCGCCGCGGTGCCATCACCGGCAGCCATTGCACCTTGAGCAACCAGAAGCCCCAGAACCAGAGCAGGCAGTGTTAAACGCATGACGAAAACCTCAAAAATTGGGATGACAAAAAGGGCCGGGATTTAATGCCGTCGCCGCGCAAAAGTCCAGCCGAAATCAGAGGCTTCGCGTACTCGGCGCCGATTGGACAGCGATTCTGCAAAAGGTTTTATGACAGGCAAAAAAAAGCCCGCTGGGGAGACGGGCTGGAGACTTGCTTTCTAACGGATGGCTTCACCCTACCGCGGTAGACGTGAAAAGTTTGTGAAAGCCCCCCGCATTTGCCACCGAAGTGCGTAGGACATTTCTCTCACTCAATCAGCCATAAAAAACCCCGTTCAATGACGGGGTTATGCAGTGACAGATTATTTTCTGGATCGCGCGCTGACCTTGGGTAGAAATTTTGCCTTCGGTCCTTTCGGTGCTGTGGATTTGATCTTGCCGGTCTGCACCCGGTCCTCGCCAAAGCCTGACTGGTACTCGGTCTGACCGCACCGTACACAGTTATTGAAGGAAAATTCAGCGCCATCGTCTTCGATATACGGATCAGTCATACCATCGCCCCTTCGCCACCGGTCGACACCGGCAAAAACCCATTCGCCTGAAAAAATATCGACCTCCAACGCTTTTGAGACTAGCTGGTCATTCCTGGACTTGTTATTCAGATCTCCTGATGCCCGACGAATGGCCTACAAAAACTCAACGCGATGAAGTGCCATTGGTCCTGCACCGCTAAAGAATTGCAGAGACAGGCCGTTGACCTTTTTCATACAAATGAATCTCAAGGAGAGAACATGCAAATCAACGGATTCCCCAATATGCCTGTCGTAAAACTCACGGACGAACAGATCGCAGCCGGCAAGGCTGGCGCTGAAAAACTCAAGGAAAAGATCGCTTCCGGTGAAATCACCATCAAGTCTCCGGGTCCGGATACACCGGTTCTGCAACCAGGGGTCATTTACCATCCCAGCAAGCCAGTCGAACCCAACCCACCTTCTGATACACCCCCTCTGGTCGCCATTGATACACCACTGACCTATGACGAAAGAGGCACCGTGATCCTCAAGCCACAAGGCTGATTGCACCGCAAGATTGAGCCCATTCAACCTCTGAATGGGCTTACACACCCGTTAAACAAACTCAGCGCAACTTCACCGCTGTACCCGTCGCAAACACCACAACCATCCCGCCCTTCCCGCCGGGCATACTGATCTCAAAGTCCACCCCGACCACCGCATCCGCCTGCAAAGCACGCGCCCTCTCCCTGATTTCTTCGGTCGCCTGAATACGCGCCTCCTTCAAAGCGCGCTCCAGCGTCTGCGAGCGGCCGCCAAAAAAGTCGCGCATACCAGCGAACATGTCACGGATCACATTGACGCCCTGCACCGATTCGGCACTGACGATATCCAGGTAGGCCGCGATCTGCCGGCCTTCAATGGCGTGAGTGGTGGAAATGATCATGGAATGTCGTCCCTATATGGATGAATAAATCCGCAATTGTAATCGCTCAAGACGAACTTCAAGCCGTAGCCAATAAAATCCAGACGCCAGAAACCACAAAACCCCTGACTTCTTTCGAAATCAGGGGTTTTGTGTACTAAATGTGGCGGTGAAGGAGAGATTCGAACTCTCGATACAGTTTCCTGTATACACACTTTCCAGGCGTGCTCCTTAAGCCACTCGGACACTTCACCGTATCTCTTCAAACATGTTCTGTCTGTCGAGGCGCGCTAATGTAGTCGAAAGCTTTTCCGATGGCAAACTTTTTTTCAGAATTTTCATGCGGTTAAGAGAAAAAGTCGTTTTGCTCGCTGGTAAGCCATGGCAAACCGGCCAATCTTCGGTGGGCGTGGCCCTTCTATATAGAAGCAGAGCGCCTCGCCACGCTGGATGGGCCGTGAAACGGTGACTGGCGAGTCAGTCACGGCGCTTTACCTGGCCTGCGGCGGTGGGTAACGTCTGCCCATCTTTCTTACAAGGAATAGCGTCATGAGTGAGTTGATTTCCTACCACCTCGAAGACGGTATCGCGACCCTGACCTTGAGCAACGGCAAGGTCAATGCCATTTCTCCGGACGTGATTGCGGCATTCAACGCGGCGCTGGATCAGGCGGTGACTGATCGTGCCATCGTGATCATCACCGGTCAGCCAGGGATTCTGTCCGGCGGCTATGACCTGAAAGTCATGACCGCCGGCCCTAAGGAAGCCGTATCGCTGGTAACCGCGGGTTCGACCTTGGCGCGTCGCCTGCTCTCTCACCCGTTCCCGGTCATCGTCGCATGCCCAGGTCACGCGGTGGCGAAAGGCGCTTTCATTCTGTTGTCTGCTGATTACCGCATCGGTGTCGATGGCCCGTTCAGCATCGGTTTGAACGAAGTGCAGATCGGCATGACAATGCATAACGCAGGTATCGAGTTGGCGCGTGATCGTCTGCGTCGCTCGGCGTTCCACCGCTCGGTGATCAACGGCGAGATGTTCGATCCGAAAAGCGCCGTGGATGCCGGCTTCCTCGACAAGGTGGTTGCCGCCGAAGAGCTGCAAGGTGCCGCCCTCGCCGCTGCGCGTCAGTTGAAGAAGATCAACATGCTCGCGCACAAGAACACCAAGTTGAAGGTGCGTAAAGCGCTGCTGGAAGCTCTGGATAACGCGATCATCCAGGATCAGGAGCATCTGGGCTAAGCCCGGCTGATGCGCAAAAGAAGCCCGACCGTCGTGTCGGGCTTTTTCTTGCACGCATGGTTTAAAAGTCTGCGACCGCTCTAGGACAGGTCTGACCCTCCATTCTGAAACATGCGCTTAAACATCGGCTATCTCCGCACTCTATAGCGGCAATTGCCGAAAACAGTGCACATCCGTACACTGCGCCACCTTTTGTCCCGGTGGGGCCTGAAAATGCTGTTCGTGTTTCGTATGTTATTGATGGGCCTGCACTTTATTCTGGCCGGCGTGCTCGGGGTGATTCTCGGGATCTGCCGCCCGTTCAATCCGGACAACAGCCGTCTGTGCGCCCGCCTCTATGCGCTACCAGCGATGTGTATTTTGCGTTTACGGGTGAAATCCGATGTCAGCGGTTTGCTGAACAAACCCGATAGCTGCGTGATCATCGCCAACCACCAGTCCAACTATGACCTGTTCGTGTTCGGAAACGTCGTGCCGCGCCGTACCGTGTGCATCGGCAAGAAGAGCCTCAAGTGGGTGCCACTGTTCGGGCAACTGTTCTGGCTGGCCGGCAATGTGTTGATCGACCGTGGCAATGCGCACAAGGCGCGTCAATCGATGCTCACCACCACCAACACCCTGCAGAACAAAGACACCTCGATCTGGGTGTTCCCGGAAGGCACACGCAACCTCGGCGAAGAATTGCTGCCCTTCAAGAAAGGTGCGTTCCAGATGGCAATTGCCGCTGGTGTACCGATCGTTCCGGTTTGCGTCAGCAGTTACATCAAGCACATGCGTCTGAATCGCTGGCGCAGCGGGAAAATCCTCATACGCTCGTTGCCGGCGATTCCTACAGCCGGATTGACCATGGACGACATGCCCATGCTCATCAATCAGTGTCGCGAGCAGATGCGCGAGTGCATTGAATCGATGGATCGGCAACTGCAAGCTGCCTGAAAAGACAACCCGCCCTGTGCGGGTTTTCTTTTACCCGGTGAACTGTACAGATTTCACTGACTCTCAAGCAGCGACACGGCTAAGCTGAAGCCTTGAATTCCCTGCCACCTGCCAAGAAGAAGTGAATCACCACCATGGGTCGAGTTGTTGCTGCTGCGGTGTACAGCGCAGGCAAGAAAGTCACCAATATTACCCTCGACGAAGGCGCTGCCTGGGCTGCGAAAACCGGTCACTTTGTGTGGATCGGTCTGGAAGAGCCGGACGCTCAAGAGCTGTCCAACCTGCAACGTCAGTTCAACCTGCACGAACTGGCCATTGAAGACGCCCTGGAAAAACACAGTCGACCGAAGCTCGAAACCTTTGGCGACGCTTTGTTTATCGTCACCTACTCCCCCATCCGCGAGAACGGCGTTCTGCAATTTATCGAGACGCACATCTTTGCGGGCAAGGGCTACATCATCACCGCGCGTAATGGCCACTCGGCGTCCTACGCCCATGTACGCCAACGTTGTGAGGCACGTCCACTGCTGCTGGAGCACGGGGAAGATTTCGTACTTTATGCGTTGCTCGATTTTGTCATCGAGAACTATCAGCCAGTCGGCGAAGCGATCCATGCCGAGATCGATGAGCTGGAGCGCAACGTGTTGTGCAGCGCGTTGAATGAGCATGACATTCAGAGGCTGCATGGCTTGCGCCGCGATGTCGTACGCCTGCGTCGGTACGCGGCGCCGATGGTGGAGATTGGCGAGGAACTGCAGAAGCTGAGTTTCCCGTTTATCGACAAGAACATGCGCCCGTACTTCCGTGATGTGCAGATTCACGTCACGCGGCAAATGGAAGACCTGACCACCCTGGCCGACATTGCCAGCCAGACCATCGAGATTGGTGTGTTGCTCGAGGCATCACGGCAAAGCGTGGTGCAACGCAAGTTTGCTGCCTGGGCGGCGATTCTGGCGTTTCCGACGGCGGTTGCGGGGATTTACGGGATGAATTTCCAGAACATGCCGGAGTTGAGCTGGCACTACGGCTATTTCGGTGTGCTGGGGTTTATTACGGTGGGGTGTGTGAGTTTGTGGGCAAGTTTCAAGAAGTCTGGTTGGTTGTAGAGCAAACCGAGTTGTCTGGAACATTCGCGAGCAGGCTCGCTCCCACATTGATCGGTGGCGCACCGGAAATCCAATGTGGGCGCGAGCCTGCTCGCGAAGCTTTTGGCCTTAGACAGTTTCTGGTTTGTGCGCCACAAAACGCATCATCCACTCCGCAACCGTAGCGCCATGGTGTTCCTGCTCCAGGCTCGCCACACCTTTGCTGTAGATTTGCGAACCCAGCGCTTCCTGACGCAGATCCAGCAGCGCCCGCGAATAATCATGGATGAACTCCGGGTGCCCCTGGAAGCACAGCACCTGATCGTTGATGTGATACGCCGCAAACGGGCAGAAATCACTCGAAGCAATGACGGTGGCGTTTTCCGGTAGCGCAGTGACCTGATCCTGGTGACTGATCAGTAGCGTCAGCTCTTCGCGTACCGGGTTCATCCACGGCGCCTTGGCCGCGAGTTTGTAGTTGTGGGTACCGACACCCCAACCCTGGGTCGCGCGCTCGCTCTTGCCGCCGAGCAGCAGCGCCAGCAGTTGATGGCCGAAGCACACGCCGAGCAGTTTGTCGCCGCGCTCGTAGCGGCTCAGCAGGTATTCCTTGAGGGTTTGAATCCACGGGTCAGTGCCGAACGAATCGGCCTTGCTGCCGGTGACCAGGTACGCGTCGAAGGTCTGGTCGTCGCTTGGGTATTCGCCCTGCATCACGTTGTAGACGGTGAACTCGGCGGCAATCGGTTGCTGTGAGAACAGGCGCTGGAACATCTGCCCGTAACCCTGATATTGATCGACCAGTTCTGGACGCAGGATGTCGGTTTCCAGAATGCAGATGCGTAGCGACATAAAAAATACCTGACACGTGATGGGAATAATGAACACCCCAGAGCCTGCCTTGAAACCCCCTGGCGTGGCAAGCCCCGGAATGCGCGTTGTCCTTAGAACATTTCACCTTTTGCCGCTTTGTCCAGCAGCAGCGCGGGCGGTGCGAAACGCTCGCCATACTGCTCAGCCAGATACTGCGCGCGGGCGACGAAATCTTTCACTCCGTATTGGTTGATGAACTGCAACGCACCGCCGGTCCACGGCGCAAAACCGATACCGAAGATCGAGCCGACGTTGGCATCCGCCGTCGAGGTCAGCACGCCCTCTTCCACACAACGCACCGTTTCAATGGCCTGCACGAACAACAGCCGATCACGCACGTCTTTAGGCGAAATCTGCCCGTCGGGCTTCTCGAAGCGCGGCTTCAGCTCGGGCCACAAATGTTTCTGCGCGCCGACCGGATAATCATAGAAGCCGCCACCCGCCGCTTTGCCCGAACGCTTGTACTCGTGAAGCAGCAAGTCAATCACGGCGAAGGCCGGGTGTTCAATCAGCGGTTTCCCTTCTGCCTGTAGGTCCTTGGCGGTTTGCTGACGGATATGGCTCATCAGGCTGAGGGAAACTTCGTCAGAGATCGCCAGAGGCCCGACCGGCATCCCGGCCTTGCGCGCTTCGGTCTCGATCATCGGCGCGCTCACGCCTTCGCCGAGCATGGCGATACCTTCGTTGGTGAAGGTGCCGAAGACGCGTGAAGTAAAGAAGCCGCGACTATCGTTGACGACGATCGGGGTTTTCTTTATTTGCAGGACGAAATCAAAACCTCGGGCAAGCGTTTCATCGGTGGTCTGTGCACCTTTGATGATTTCCACCAGCGGCATTTTTTCCACCGGACTGAAGAAATGCAGGCCGATGAATTTGCCAGGATCAGGCACAGCCTTTGCCAGCCCGGTAATAGGCAACGTCGATGTATTCGAAGCGATGACCGCTTCGGCGCCGACAACTTGCTGGGCGGCAGAGGAAACCCTGGCCTTGAGATCGCGATCCTCAAACACCGCTTCGATGATCAGATCGCAACCCGCGAGATCCGCATCACTTTCGGATGGGGTGATCCGCGCCAACACCTCATCACGCTTCAAAGCATCCATCTGCCCACGGGCGACTTTCTTGTCCAGCAACGCCGCAGAATGTGCTTTGCCTTTCTCGGCGGCAACCAGATTGACATCCTTAAGCACCACTTCAATGCCCGCCGAAGCACTGACAAAGGCAATACCCGCGCCCATCATCCCTGCGCCAAGCACGCCGACCTTACGCGTGACATACGGCGCAAAACCCTGCGGCCGCGAACCACCAGCATTGATCTCGTTGAGTTGAAACCAGAACGTGCCAATCAGGTTTTTCGAGATCTGCCCGGTGGTCAGTTCGGTGAAGTAACGGGTTTCGATCAAGTGCGCGGTGTCGAAATCGACCTGAGCGCCCTCGACTACCGCGCAGAGGATTTTCTCCGGCGCCGGCATTGTCCCTTGGGTCTTGCTACGCAGAATCGACGGCGCAATCGCCAGCATCTGCGCGACTTTCGGATTCGACGGCGTACCGCCCGGAATCTGATAACCCTTCACATCCCAGCGCTGCACTGCCGTCGGATTGGCAACGATCCAGGCGCGCGCCTTGGCCAGCAATTCATCGCGATCCGCCGCCAGCTCATCAATCAAACCCGCCTGCAACGCCTGTTGCGAACGCACTTTCCTGCCTTCGAGTAAATACGGCAGCGCTTTTTCGATGCCAAGCATACGCACCATGCGCACCACCCCGCCGCCGCCCGGCAACAGGCCGAGAGTTACTTCCGGCAGACCGAGTTGCACTGATGCATCGTCCAGCGCCACGCGGTGGTGACAGGCGAGGCAGATTTCCCAACCGCCACCCAGCGCCGCGCCGTTGATCGCCGCGACCACCGGTTTGCCGAGGGTCTCTAGGGTGCGTAACTGCGCTTTGAGGGTCAGCACCATGTCGTAGAAGGCTTTGGCTTCGGGCTTGCCGATCTTGATCAGCTCCTTAAGGTCGCCGCCGGCAAAGAAGGTTTTCTTCGCCGAGGTGATGATGACCCCGGCAATCTGGTCTTTTTCAGTCACTAGACGGGCAACGCAAGCGGCCATGGCCTCGCGGTAAACGGCGTTCATGGTGTTGGCGCTCTGGCCCGGCATGTCGATGGTCAGCACGACGATCGCGTCCTGGCCTTTTTCGTAACGAATGGCTTCGCTCATAACAAGGTTCCTTGAATTCGGGGCTCAGAGGCGTTCGATGATGGTGGCAATGCCCATGCCGCCGCCGACGCACAGCGTCGCCAGGCCATAGCGCAGACGCCGCGCTTCCAGCTCATCGAGCAAGGTGCCGAGGATCGCGCAACCGGTCGCGCCCAGCGGGTGGCCCATAGCGATGGAACCGCCGTTGACGTTGACCTTGTCCGGGTCGACCGCCATGTCCTTGATGAACTTCAGCACCACCGAGGCAAACGCTTCGTTGACCTCGAACAGGTCGATGTCTTCAACGCGCAGCCCGGCCTTCGCCAGTGCCTTGCGCGTTGCCGGCGCCGGGCCGGTGAGCATGATGGTCGGATCGGTGCTGGTGACCGCCGTGGCGACAATGCGCGCCCGAGGTTGAAGGCCCAGCGCACGCCCCTTGGATTCGGAGCCGATCAGCATCAGTGCTGCACCGTCGACGATCCCTGAGCTGTTGCCCGGGGTGTGCACGTGATTGATGCGTTCGACATGGCTGTAGACCCGCAGCGCCGTGGCGTCAAAACCCATCTGGCCGATCATTTCGAAACTCGGCTTGAGCTTGCCCAAGCCTTCCAGAGTCGACTCGGCACGAATGAACTCATCGTGATCGAGCAGAATGATGCCGTTCTGGTCCTGCACCGGCACCAGCGACTTGTTGAACGAGCCGTCAGCCCGGGCCCGCGCGGCCTTCTGTTGCGAGTGCAGCGCATAGGCATCGACGTCCTGACGGCTGAAGCCTTCCAGCGTGGCGATAAGGTCCGCGCCAACACCTTGCGGAGTGAAATGACTGTGCAGGTTGGTTTGCGGGTCCAGCGCCCAGGCGCCACCGTCGCTGCCCATCGGCACCCGCGACATCGACTCGACGCCACCGACCACCACCAGGTCTTCGAAGCCCGAACGCACTTTCATTGCGCCAAGGTTGACCGCTTCGAGTCCCGAGGCGCAGAAACGGTTGATCTGCACACCCGCGACACTGACGTCCCAATCGGCCACTTGCACTGCGGTTTTGGCGATGTCCGAGCCCTGATCGCCAATCGGCGTCACGCAGCCAATGACCACGTCATCGACCTGACTGGTGTCCAGCGCGGTGCGCGCTTGCAGCGCGGCCAGCAGACCGGCCAGCAGATTCACCGGTTTGACGCTGTGCAGGGCGCCATCGGCCTTGCCTCTGCCACGGGGCGTGCGTAACGCATCGAATATCAAAGCTTGGGTCATGACGTCCTCGAACCTGTGCGGGGAGTGATTGCTTGTGACTCCACTCTTGACCCGTGCGGCCATGGATTCAATGACCACAGCGCTCAATGCGGTTGACGCACACGCTCAGACGGACGGTCATCGGCAGCTGGGTGAACCGGTTCAGGTCGGCGAGTTGTCTAGCCAGCGGCCGGCAAAGAAGCTGGCAATAAGCCTCATGCCTTTTTTATCGCATCTGGCAAGCATTCCATATGAAATGGATCTAAGCCAAGCGTGACGCGGCCCCTAATGTAGAACATGTACGTCAGGGTCGTCGGGTTTTGCCGAGGCAGACGTTCTTCAACAGGAAGTGCAGCGCTTGCCGTCATGGATATGCAGGCAGGCATCAGGAAATAACAATAAAGGCGGTCAAGCCATGTTCAAACAACCGAAAGTTCGTCAAGCAGGGCTCATTCTTTTCGCCACGACGCTGTTGTTGATTTTGCCGAATCTGACCAAGGTCATCGGCTGAGTCGAGCGGCAGGCGCTGTTCATCGCCACTGAAAATGTGACTGGCCCGCTACCCGGGCCAGCGTGGCTGTGCCAACCTTGGCGCACTCTCACGACATGGACGGCGATCATTTGAAAGCGCTCATTGTGTTCGGGGCCATGCTGCTGAGCATGCCCTTGTCTGCCGCCCAGTTGGATCTGCAACTGGGCGCAAGCAGCCGCACCTGGCAGACCGAGGAATTGCTCAAGCATCCTCAAGTGCAAACCCTGACGATCAAAAACGATGTGTCCTACAAGAAGGACATGACTTATCGCGCCGTGCCTGTGGCCGCATTACTGACAGGGATCAAACCGCAGGATCACCTGCAAGCGGTGGCACTGGACGGCTTTGCCGCCGAGTTGTCAGCTGCGCCGTTGCTTAATACAACAGGTGCGCGAGCATGGCTGGCCATCGAAGATCCGGCGCAGCCGTGGCCACCGCTGTCGGAAGGCAAGCACAGCGCCGGGCCGTTCTACCTGGTCTGGACCGATCCGCAGGCCGGCAATATCAGCCCGGAGCAGTGGCCGTTCGAAGTCGCGAGCATCAAGCGCATGGCGCCGGTGGCCGAACGCTTCCCTGCCCTGCTGCCGGATCCTGCGTTGAAGGCAGATGACCCGGTGAATCAAGGGTTTGCGCTGTTTCAGAAAAACTGTCTGGCGTGTCACCGGTTGAACGGTGCGGGTGATGCGCAATTCGGGCCGGATCTGAATATTCCGTATAACCCGACCGAGTATTTCGGTGCGGACTTCCTCAAGCGTTACATTCGCGATCCGCAGAGTTTGCGTCAGTGGCCGCAGGCGAAGATGCCGGGGTTTTCGGCGCAGGTTTTGCCGGAGGGGGATTTGCAGATGTTGATCGGGTATTTGCAGCACATGGCTGGACGCAAGGTTAAGCCGTAACGCCATCCCCTGTAGGAGTGAGCCTGCTCGCGATAGCGGTCTGTCAGTTGAAATTTCGGTGTCTGACACTCCGCTATCGCGAGCAGGCTCACTCCTACAGGGGTTTTATGTGAACCCGTTATTGTTGCTGGACAGAGATCACCGGGGTGGGCGACACAGAAACTTTCGCGTGCATCTGCTCACACCCACCACCCCGACGCATGCCGCGCACCGGGCAGGCGTCGAGATAATCGAGGCCCACCGCCAGCTTCAAATGTCGCTCCGGCCGCGCCAGTTCATTGGTCACATCAAAGCTGTACCAGGCGTCATCCAGCCACGCTTCAGCCCAGGCGTGGCTGGCCAGATGCTCGCAATCCTCGCTGTACAGATACCCCGACACATAACGCGACGGAATCCCGAGACTGCGTGCGCAAGCCAGAAACGCGTGAGCATGATCCTGGCAAACACCCGCACGCCCGGCGAAGGCCTCGGCGGCGCTGGTGTCGACCTCGGTGGACCCCGGCGTGTAGGTCATGTGCTGATTCAAGCCGTGCATCAGATCGATCAGCGCTGTGCGATCACGCCGCTGCTTGCAGGATTTCTCAGCGAACGCGCGTAACGCCTCATCCGCCTCGGTCAAACGGGTAAAGCGCAGGAACGGCAGCGCCGACTGGCTCTCATGCTCGGCCTCGCGCAGTTCGTCGATATCGACCTGCCCGCGCGCACCAATGATGATCGCTTCGTGCGGCTCGTCCATGGTCAGCACATGCAGGATATTGCCGAACGGATCGAGTTGCGCACGCACCGGGCGCGGCAGATCGAGCTGCCAGCTCAACACGTGTTGACGTTCGCTATCGTGTGGGGTCAGTCGCAGGTACTGGATGCTCGCCCGCACCTGATCCTCGTAGTGATAGGTGGTCTCGTGGCTTATGGAAAGTCTCATGCAGCCTCCAGGTAGGAACTGTGAATGGCGTTGCCCAACTGGCGCACCAGCGGGATGAATTCGGTCAGCCACGCGTGCAGGCCTTCCTCGAGAATTTCGTTGATGCCGGTGTAGCGCAGGCGCGCGTCCATCTCTGCCGCCAGACGCTGTGCCGGACGGCCATTGGCACCGGGCAGTTGCGCGAGAATCTGATCGATCTCTTCGGTGCAGGCACGCAGTGAACGCGGTACATCGGCACGCAACAGCAACAACTCGGCAACATGCCGGGCGCCGGGCGCATCGCGGTAGATTTCGGTGTAGGCCTCGAATGACGACAAGGCGCGCAGCAAGGCGCTCCACTGGTAGTAGGCGTGGGCCGTACCGTCGCTGACTGCTTCAGCCTGATCGCCAGCCATTTCATAGCGCGCATCGAGCAATCGCAGGGTGTTGTCCGCGCGTTCGATGAACGTACCGAGGCGAATGAAACGAAACGCATCATTACGCATGATCGTGCCGTACGACGCACCACGGAACAGGTGCGAACGTTCCTTGATCCATTCGCAGAAACGGCTCATGCCATAGCGACTGAGGCCCTGTTCGGCGATGCCGCGAATTTCCAGCCACGTCGAATTGATGTTCTCCCACATGTCCGCCGTGATGCGCCCACGCACCGCATGGGCACTGGCCCGCGCCGCGCCGAGGCAGCTGTAAATGCTCGCCGGGTTAGCCGCATCGAGGGCAAAAAAATGCAGCAGACGCTCAGCATGTAGCGCGCCATGGCGCTCGAGGTAATCGTCAAGGGTACCGGTGATCAGCAACGGCATGGCCAATTCGTGCAAACCATCGCCACGACCGTCCTGCGGCATCAGCGACAGCGAATAACTGATGTCGAGCATCCGGGCGAGGTTTTCCGCCCGCTCCAGGTAACGCGACATCCAATACAGATCCGAGGCAGTTCTACTTAACATGGCAAGCTTCCTTCAATCCTCGACCACCCAGGTGTCCTTGGTTCCGCCACCCTGGGAGGAATTCACCACCAAGGAGCCTTCGCGCAGCGCCACACGGGTCAAACCGCCGGGAACCACCCGGGTTTCGCGCCCGGACAAGACAAACGGACGCAAGTCGATATGGCGCGGCGCGATGCCGTTTTCGACAAAGGTCGGACAGGTCGACAGCGACAGCGTCGGTTGCGCGATGTACGCGTGGGGTTTGGCTTTGATCCGTTCGCGGAAAGCATCGATTTCCGCTTTCGTCGATGCCGGCCCGACCAACATTCCGTAACCGCCTGAGCCTTGGGTTTCCTTGACCACCAGATCTGGAAGATTGGCCAGCACATGAGAAAGTTCAGACGGGTTGCGGCATTGCCAGGTCGGTACGTTCTTCAAAATCGGCTCTTCGTCGAGGTAGAACCGGATCATGTCAGTAACGAACGGATACACCGATTTGTCGTCCGCTACGCCGGTGCCGATGGCGTTGGCCAGCACCACGTTGCCCGAGCGATAAGAGGACAGCAGCCCCGGCACACCGAGCATCGAATCGGGATTGAACGCCAGTGGATCGAGAAACGCGTCGTCGAGCCGACGGTAGATAACGTCCACCGCTTTCGGGCCGTCCGTAGTGCGCATGAAAACTTTGTCGTCGCGAACGAACAGATCCGCGCCTTCCACCAACTCCACGCCCATTTCCCGCGCCAGGAATGCGTGCTCGAAGAACGCACTGTTGAAACGCCCCGGCGTCAGCACCACCACGCTCGGGTCATCGATCGGACTTGAGCTTTTCAGGGTGTCGAGCAACAGGTTCGGGTAGTGATCGATCGGGGCAATACGCTGCGCGGCGAACAGCTCCGGGAACAGGCGCATCATCATCTTGCGGTCTTCGAGCATGTAGCTGACGCCGCTCGGTGTACGCAGGTTGTCTTCGAGCACGTAATAAGTGCCGTCGCCGTCGCGCACCAGATCGACGCCGGAGATGTGCGAATAGATATCGCGGTGCAGATCCAGGCCTTGCATCGCCAACTGATATTGCTCGTTGGCCAGCACCTGTTCGGCGGGAATGATCCCGGCCTTGATAATGCGCTGCTCGTGATAGAGGTCGGCGAGGAACATGTTCAACGCCTTGACCCGCTGGATGCACCCGCGCTCGACGATTCGCCATTCACTGGCAGGGATGCTGCGCGGGATGGTGTCGAAAGGAATCAGGCGCTCGGTGCCCTGCTCGTCGCCATAGAGCGTGAACGTGATGCCGGCGCGATGGAACAGCAGATCGGCCTCGCGTCGCCGCTGGGCCAACAGCTCATCCGGCGTATCAGCCAGCCATCGGGCGAACTCCCGATAATGCGGGCGAACCTGGCCGCCGGCATCGTACATCTCATCAAAATAGGTGCGGATCATGCCGTACTCCTTGTCACCCGGACATACAGGCCTTCGCAAGGCCCGTGCCATCGGCATAAACGCTTTGATTTCAATCGGTTGGAAATACACGCCGCAGGCACCGCACCATTCCTGTGCGGCAAATGCCCCAACCGGATTGCCCCCGCTTCATTGCGACGCACTGCATCGCCTATCACCAGCATAGTCAGAGTTGATTTCACTGCCCGGCGCTGCCTGCGGATAATCCGCACATTCGCTGCAAATCTTCACCGGCCCCGGCGCCATGAAGCGGCCAGCTCAACTGATTGGGATCGCCTCGGCGGCCCGCCCCGCTGTAACCCTGACCGGTTTCCTCTCCTTATCGGTCTTCCCTTTTAGCCACCCTCTCCGGTGGCTTTTTTTTGCCTCGGTTTCTTGTTTCAGGGTTTTGCCACAGCGTTTTGCTTATGCCGGAAATGACAACGGCCAACCCGAAGGTCAGCCGTTGCTCAACAAATGAAACCAGAGATCAGTTCAAACGGTGGCGGTTGCGCACCTCCTGCTTCACACCCCAGCCTTCGATAATGCCACCCAGAGGTTCAACCACGGCAGAGAATCCCTGCTCGAAGTCGCCGATATCGTCATATGTCGCGTACATCACTTTGCTCAATTCCAGCGCCCACGCACCGTCATCACGCAGGCTGACCTGGGCATTGATGGATTCACCGCGAAATTTGCCTGCCGCCCTGCGCGCCCGCTCCTCGTCCGGGAAAATTGCGTAGAACTCGATGGGATGGAATCGGGAAAAATCGAAACCGCCTTCTTTCATGCGGCGCAGAACATTGCTGCTGATGTCTTCTTGATAGGCTGTGCTCATGAATCGTCCCCCTCGCATAGATGGATAGACTTTCCGTATTCCCGCCCCGGGCCTCTGGCCAAAGTACGACGGCAACGTGGTTGCACGCGGGAACAAGCATGTAGCTGACAAGACCAGACCTTAGCGATCCGTTCGCTGATCTCGCTTGCAGAGTAGCCCCAAGATAGAGCTGCTGCCAAGGCCTGGTGTTGAAGGTGACAAGAAGTATTTCAGATTGGGGTGATGCTGCGGATTTCGATGCTGTTCTGGGTTTTCAGGCTTTTGACGCCAGCATCGGCGGTGCGCCCTTCCAGATCGTTCAGATCCAGTTCGGCGGCGACGGGCAGGAGCCGTGCCTTGATCAATCGAGCGGCCTCATCGTCGCTGGGGCATTCCGCGCGCTCGAACACCTCATCGACAATTTCACCATGATCGTCCACGAAAGTGACTTTCCACTTTTGCATCGGTGCCTCCTCGATCAAACCCGCAAATGGGCTTACACCTATCTCGACTGTGTACGCCGAAAGTTGGTTCAAAAGGATTACAACGGGCGAAGATGAAAAAAACGACATCGACTGTAGGAGTGAGCCTGCTCGCGATAGCGATTTCTCATCCAACGCTGATGTTGGTAGACAAACCGTAATCGCGAGCAGGCTCACTCCTACAAAGACTTGCAGCGATTATTCAGTCGTTGCTTGGCTTGTTGATCGCCTGCAGCACGTACTGCGGCAAGGCGAACGCACCAATGTGGATTTCCGGGTTGTAGTAGCGGGTGACGATGCCGCTGCCGATGAAGCGCTGTTGCAGGGTTTCACGGCTCAGTTTGCGGTACGCCGGATTGGTCGAGCCCCAGGCGAAAGTCATCGAGCCGCCGATGTAGGTCGGCACGGCTGCCTGGTAGAAGTGCCAGTCCGGGAACAGGCTGTTCAGGCGACCGGCAGTGGTTTTCACTTCGTCAATTTGCATGAACGGCGTGCCGTTCTGGGTCACGAGGATACCGCCCTCGTTCAGGCAGCGATGGCACGCCTGATAGAAGTTCTCCGAGAACAACACTTCGCCCGGGCCGATCGGGTCGGTGGAGTCGGAGATGATCACGTCGAATTTTTCCGTGGTGGTGGCGACGAAACGCATGCCGTCGTCAATCACCAGGTTCAGGCGCGGATCGTCGTAGGCGCCGCTGGAGTGGTTCGGCAGGAACTCTTTGCACATATCGACCACGGTGCCGTCGATCTCGACCATGGTGATGTGCTCGACACCGGCATGCTTGGTCACTTCACGGAGCATGCCGCCGTCACCGCCACCAATGATCAGCACGCGCTTGGCGCTGCCGTGGGCGAGGATTGGCACGTGGGTGAGCATTTCGTGATAGATGAATTCGTCGGCTTCGGTGGTCTGGATCACGCCGTCCAGCGCCATCACCCGGCCCATGCGCGGGTTCTGGAAAATCACCAGGTGCTGGTGTTCGGTGCGCACTTCGTGCAGCAGTTTTTCCATGCGAAAACGCTGGCCGTAGCCTTCGTAGAGGGTTTCCAGGTACTCGCTGGTTTTGGTGACGGTCATGGTCAAGTGCTCCGATGAATGCGCGGGCGCCAATCGTGGGGACGATTGCCCGGGAAAGGCGCGCATTCTACGTTGCCGAAGATGACAGGTCGAACCTCACAACCACAATCCCCCTGTAGGAGCTGCCGAAGGCAGCGATCTTTTGATCTTGTTTTTTACAATCAACATCAAAAGATCGCAGCCTTCGGCAGCTCCCACAGGGGTATTGCGGTGTTAGCTGATTCAGATCCGCACGTTGCCCCGCGGTCCGGCAATCGCCCAGATGATCAGGCCCAGCACTGGCAGGAGGATGATCAGCAGCACCCAGACGATTTTCATCCCGGTGGTGGCGCCGCTTTTCAGCACATTGATGATGGCCCAGATGTCGAGGGCAAGGATGATCAGGCCGATCAGACCGTTGAACGTGGAACCCATGGTGTCGCTCCAGAATAGTGGCATGCACTTTTAGGATAGACGGTCGCGCGCAGGGTTCCCTTTTATTGCGTTCAGACGTGAACGGCGATCTTCAGGGCTTCGAGCGATGGCGCGGCGGCGATACCGACTTCGGCGCACAACTCCAGTACCCGTGGCACGTCGTTGCCGTAGACCAGCACCATTTGCAGTTCGTCGTCGAGCAACTGGCTGAAGTTCATCAGCGTGTAGCCGCCGTTTTCCTTGTTCATGCTGCTCATCTGCACCTGGATGCGGTTGAGCGCGACCAGTGCTTCGGTCTTGGCCAGTTGCTTGGGTTTGAGGTTGAAATCAACGCCCGGGCCAAAGGAGGCAACGATCTGCGCGAACAGGTCAACGTAGGTGTCAGCCTGAAACAGCACGGTTTCCGGCAGGCTGCCGACCACGACCCACTCGCCCAACGCAATCGGGAATGTGTCGTCGTAGTTGATGTCCGGGTTGGCTGCCAGAAAGGCATCGGCATCGGCGTAGGCTTGCGCGGCTTCGTCAGCCACTTTCAAGATCTCGTCCTCGCCCATGCAGCCAGAGCTGATTTTGCTGATGAGTTCGACGAGTGCGGCTTTCATGAGGGCGGATCCTGTGGCGAAGGTGAATTTCGAGGGCGCGGAGGATAGCGCACAAAGCAAAAGATCGCAGCCTTCGGCAGCTCCTACGTTCAGCGCTCATCCACGGAATGGCAGGCCAACGCGTTCAATGTAGGAGCTGCCGCAAGCTGCGATCTTTTGAGGCCCGTCAGGCCAGCAGTTTTTCCAGCTGCGCGGTGGTATCAACCGCCCCCATCGTGCGGGCCGCATCCAGCGCTGTCACGCCATTGGCGTCCTTGGCTTGCGCATTGGCACCCTTGCTGATCAGGTAATCAACGATTTCAACGCGGTTGAACATCGCCGCCATCATCAGCGCCGTACGCCCATCAAACGACGAGCCTTCGATCTCTGCGCCCGCTTCGACCAGCGCCTTGACCACCGGCAGATCGCCTTTGAATGCGGCGCCGGCAATCGGGCTCTGGCCGTTGCCATTGCGCATTTCCGGGTCGGCCTTGTGTTTAAGCAACACCTGCACCGCATCCAGATGGCCGTAATAGCTGGCCAACATCAACAACGTGTCACCCTTGCTGTTCTTCAGGTTGACTGGCAAACCGGCCGTGACCAGGCGATCAAGCATCTCGGCATCACCGTCGCGCGCCTTGTTGAAAACCTGCTCGGTGAATTCGGCAGCTTCTTCAGGGGTCATCTGGCGGCTTTGGTCGGACATGGGGCAACTCCACTTTCGGTCAATCGGAAAGCCGACAGTTTCCCGAGCGAGACGGTGGCTGTCACCCCCTTTTTCTCAAGTCGAGCCATAGCCAGATTCAATAACGATGCTTGCCCTGATGAATTTCCGCCAACACTTCATCGGTGACCCGAACGTAAGTCTGCGTGCCGGGCAGCCATGCGAAGATCGGGTCATCCCCCGTCTGGCCGGGATCGAAGCCTTCGTTCTTGAGTCGGGTTTTCTGGTATTTGAAGGTGCCAGTAGTTTCCATCTTGACCTTCACTCGCAGGAACAACGGCACGGCATAAGCTGGCATGCGCTCCCGGGCAAAAGTCAGCAACTCGGCGAAATCCAGCGTCGCAAGGGATTCCGCTGGCGTGATCGCCGCCATACCGGCGCGGCCGTTGGTATTGCAGATCTCCACGCCATAAGCCACCGCCTCGGAAATATGCGGGTGTTGCAGCAGAAGATTTTCGACTTCGGTGGTCGAGACGTTTTCGCCCTTCCAGCGATAGGTGTCGCCGAGGCGATCGACAAATTGAGCGTGGCCGAAGCCGATGTTGCGTAGCAGGTCGCCGGTGTTGAAAAAACGATCGCCTTTGCTAAACACGTCGTGCAACACGACCTTGGCGGTTTTCTGTGGATCGGTGTAGCCGTCCAATGGAGCTTTTTCATCGATCCGTGCCAGCAAAAGCCCCTGCTCGCCTTTGCCGACCTTGCGCATGAATCCGTCAGGACTGCGGATCGGCTCGCCGCTGTCATGATCGTAGGCGACCAATTCCCAAGCCATCAGGGAGAAACCGATGGTGTTGTCGAAGTTGAGAATGTTGGTGAATCCGATGTTGCCGTCGCTCGCCGCGTACAGCTCACAGATGTGCTCGACGGCAAAACGTGTCTTGAACTCGGCCCAAGCGCCGGGGCGCAAGCCGTTGCCGATCATCTTGCGCACATCGTGACGGCTGTCATCGGCGCTGGCCGGTTGATCGACCAGGTAACGGCACAGCTCGCCGACGTAACCAATGGTGGTTGCACGGTAGCGGCGCACGTCGCTCCAGAACTGACTGGCGCTGAACTTGCGACGGATCGCGAAGCCCGAGGCACCGTTTACCGCCGAACCCCAGCACACGCAAAGACCGGTGGCGTGGTACAGCGGCAAAGTGCAATAGACGACATCGTCTGGACTCATGTTAAGGGCGATCATGCCGAAACTGGCGGAGCTGCGCATCCAGCGCCCATGCTTGAACACCCCGGCCTTGGGCAGGCCGGTGGTGCCGGAGGTATAAATGTAGAAACACGGATCGTCGAAGAAGATCTGCTGGCTGCTCGGCGGATTCTCGCTGGAGGCGTCGGCACTGGCGCTGATCAGGTTGACGTACCCGTCGGGCGCAATGCCCGGATGGCTGTAGGTGTCCTGATCGGCGACAAACCAGGTGCGCGGTGCAGTGATCGCTACTTGATCGCGAATCGCCGCATACGCCGCAAGCAGTTCTTCGCCCACAATAATCGCCACCGGCGCCACCAGATTCACACTGTGGACAAGTGTGTCACGCGTCTGCGAGGTGTTGAGCAGCGCGCTGACCGCGCCGACCTTGGCCAGCGCCAGAATGGTCACCAGCAGTTCCGGGCGGTTTTCGATAAACACCGCGACCACGTCGCCCTTGCCGATGCCCTGCCCGTTCAGATAGTGAGCGATGCGGTTGGCCCACTGGTTGACCTGCGCATAGGTCAGCCGCACATCGCCGTGCAATAACGCCGGCCCCTCGGGATTGCGCAGTGTCGCTTGCTCGAATGTCCAGCCAAGGCCACAGCTTTGGGTCGGATCCGTGACGTTGGCCACCTTCATGCCCTTGACCACCCGCGGGATGGCTTTGGCAATCATCGGCAGTTTGCGGAGCATCATGCCCCAGGTAATCGTGTCGCTTGGCGCGTGACTCATGACAACTCCCCGTTCGACCTTGACGTGCAGGTCGATGTTTTTATTTTTCGGGCTTTGACTTGAAGCAACCGGCGCATTCGAGCACAGGTCGAGGTCGAAAATACGTCAGCGCTTCTCGGGCTGTACACGCGGTTTTTGCAATGTTTTGTATCCGCTGCTCTTTAGCGAGCACAGCGGATCTGCGGATCTGCGATTGGTTCAATCGAATCGATATCGATCCCGCAAAATGCAGGATGCACGATGGCCATTCATGCACTTTGCACGACAACCTGAATTTTCATTATTTTTAACTCTTTGATTTATAACGATTATTTTATTTTCAAATGCTGGCACAATCGCTGCAACCTCCTCTGCATGCTTGCCATTCAAGTGCATACGGAGCTGAAAGACATGAGCCTGATCCAAGAAAAATTTACCTCCCTGTTCTCCAACTTCGACGTCACCACTGCGCCACGTCCCGATGGCGGGATCCTGCTGACCCTGCGCAGCAGCGACGGCAAAGTGTTCAAACGCGCACTGACTTATCAACAACTGCATGCCGGCGACCAACTGTCGTGGGCGATCAGTGCAATTCGTCGTGACCTGGCAGAACAAGCCAGTGAGTTGCCGCAAATTGCCATGCTGCAGAGCCAGCAGCGTTTTGCTCTGCCGACATATCACTCGCTGTAATTTTTAAAGCGCATTAAACAAAACAGGCCGTGGAGCTTTCGCTTCACGGCCTGTTTTTTGTGGCTTATGCAAAACCTGTGGGAGCGAGCCTGCTCGCGAATAGGGTGTGTCAGGCACTGAAAATGCTGGCTGAACGCACGCTTTCGCGAGCAGGCTCGCTCCCACACTAGATCGGTGAGGTCAGAAGGCTTCGGGTTCTATTCCGGTGAACGTGTCGACGGTGATGTGGCTGCCCAACTCCCCGCCTTCGCGGGCTAGGCCGCAGGTTTGCATGCCTGCCGACTGAGCGGCGTCGAGTTCTTCAACAATGTCCGAGAGAAACAGGATCTCCCCCGGTTCAACGCCGATGGCTTTCTGAATATTGGTGTAGGACTGCGCCTCACGCTTGGGCCCTGAAGTCGTGTCGAAATAACCACTGAACAACGGCGTCAGATCCCCCGCCTCCGAGCAGCCGAAAATCAGTTTCTGCGCCTGAATCGAACCCGACGAGTACACAAATAGTTGATAACCGGCAGCATGCCAGCGCTGCAGCGCTTCAACGGCATCCGGGTAAACATGCCCCTTCAATTGCCCGGCGTGATAACCCTGCGCCCAGACCATGCCCTGCAAGGCCTTGAGCGGCGTGGCTTTGCGATCTTCCTCGATCCAGCTCAAGAGAATTTCAACAACCCGTTCAACATCGGCCTGCGGCGCATTGCTGTCACGGCGCACGGCCTCCAGTTGCTCGGCCACATCGGGGCGCTCGGCGTTCTGGCGGACAAATTCCGGCAGGTGTTTAGCGGCATACGGAAACAGCACGTCGAAGACGAAACTCACCGCGCTGGTAGTGCCTTCGATGTCCGTAACAATGGCTTTGATCGACATCGAATCAGTCCTCCAGACGCGGGAAGCGGCCGGCGATGTCTTCGCCGGTGAAATTGGCAACCCAGCCTTCAGGGTTGTTGAACAGACGGATCGCGACAAAGTGCGGATGCTCGCCCATGTCGAACCAGTGCTTGGTGCCGGCCGGCACCGAGATCAAATCGTTCTTTTCGCAGAGTACGGCGTAGACGTAATCATCGATGTGCAAGGTAAACAACCCACGGCCGGCGACGAAAAATCTGACTTCGTCTTCGCCATGGCGATGCTCTTCGAGAAACTTGGCGCGCAGCTCGGCTTTTTGCGGGTGATCGCTGTTCAAGCTAATCACGTCGACGGTGATGTAACCGCGCTCGGTCATCAGTTGGTCGATCTGCTCTTTATAAGCACTGATCACCTCTTCCTGGGTGGCGCCGGGCTGGATTTTCGCGGCGGCTTGCCAGCGGTCGAAGCGCACGCCCTGCTCGGCCAGGGTCGAGGCGATGTCTTCAAAGTGGGTCAGCACCTTGTTCGGAATCTCAGGGCTTGAGACGTGATAGACGGACAGGCTGCTCATTGGGGCAATTCCTCGGTATCGGCCTTGCCGTCCGGTTCTTGCAGACCGGTCGGGCACAGCATTTCATCAGGCAAATGGGCTACTTCTGGTGAAGTCAGCCTTGGCGGTTCATGACGCTGCGGGTTTTCAACTCGCATTCAAACAGAAATTCAAAGGCCTCGATCTGCCGCAGCGCGTCGTTCATCTGCGCGCCCCAGGTGTAGAGGCCGTGGCCGCGAATCAGGTAACCGACACAATCAGGATGGGCGTCGAGCCAAGGCTGCACCTTGGCGGCGAGGCGCGCAATGTCCTGATCGTTGTCGAAAATCGGCACGCGCACCCGCGATTCGTGGGTCGAGATGCCACTGAAGGCTTTTTGCAGCTCGTAGTCTTCGAACTCGATAAAGTCTTGCGGAGTCAGGCGCGACAGCACCGTGGCATTGACCGAATGGGTGTGCAGCACTGCGCCGATCTCCGGCCGCCAGCTATACAGCTGGGTGTGCAGCAGGGTTTCGGCGGACGGCTTTTTGCCCGGTTCCAGGCTATTGCCGGAAAGGTCGGTGGCGAGCACATCGTCCACACTCAACTGGCCCTTGTGCTTGCCCGACACGGTCAGCAGCGCTTCGCTTGGCGAGAGGCGCGTCGAATAGTTGCTGCTGGTGGCCGGCGACCAGCCGCGACCATAAAGAAAGCGCCCGGCATCGACGATTTGCTGGGCGAGTTGTTCACGCGTAAGGCTCATGGCCTGTCCTCTTGCATACGTGTGGCAATGATAACGGCAGCAGCGAGCGCCGCGAGACTGGCAATACTAAAGGTCAATGTCGCGCCGAGGGCATTCCAGCTGTAGCCGGAATACAACGCGCCCATGGCGCCGCCGGTGCCGGCCAGTGCGGCGTACAGCGCCTGGCCCTGCCCTTGCTGGCGCGCGCCGAAGCTACGTTGCACGAAAGCGATGGCAGCGGCGTGAAAACTGCCGAAGGTCGCCGCGTGAAGCACCTGCGCAAACAACAGCACCCACAAGAACTCGGCGAACGAACCTAGCAGCAACCAGCGCAGCGCCGCCAGCAGAAAACTTGCCATCAGCACCCGGCGCAGGGAAAACCGCGCAAGAATCCGGCTCATCGCCATGAACATCAGCACTTCGGCAACGACACCCACGGCCCAGAGCATGCCGATGGTGCCGCGGGTGTAGCCGAGGCGTTCAAGGTGCAAGGTCAGAAAGGTGTAATACGGGCCGTGGCTCAATTGCATCAGCGCCACGCAGCCATAGAACGCCAGCACGCCGGGGTTGCGCAGTTGCTTGAGAAAGCCCTCCCCGCTCGGCCGATTGCCTTGCGGCGGTTGCGCGTTCGGCACCCACAAGCTGCTGAGGACGATGCCAGCCATGATCAGCACCAGCGCCGCCGGGTAGATATCGAGGCTGAGCCATTCGAACAATCGGCCAAGCGCGACCACGGTGATGATGAAACCGATCGAGCCCCATAAGCGGATTTGGCTGTAGCGCGAGGTCTGCCCCTGCAAATGCGCCAGGGTGATGACTTCGAACTGCGGCAGCACCGCGTGCCAGAAGAACGCGTGCAGCGCCATGACCATCGCCAGCCAGGCGTAGGTTTTGCTGACGAAAATCAACGAAAAAGTCAGCAGCGTACACACCGCGCCGAAGCGCACGATGGCCAGGCGTTTGCCGGTGTAATCGCCGAGCCAGCCCCAGATGTTCGGCGCCACACAGCGCATCAGCATCGGGATCGCGACCAGCTCACCGATCCGCGCGGGACTGAAGCCGAGGTGGTCGAAGTACAGCGCCAGAAACGGCGCTGTCGACCCGAGCAAGGCGAAATAGAACAGATAGAAACTGGACAGCCGCCAGTAAGGGAGCGCCGTCACGGTTATGCCGCGACGGCTTCAGAGCCCGCCATCAAAGCTGGCTCAGCACCGGGGTGCTCACGCGCACATCGGCGTTCTGGCCACGGTGACGCAGCAAGTGATCCATCAGCACGATGGCCATCATCGCTTCGGCAATCGGCGTGGCGCGGATGCCGACGCACGGGTCGTGACGGCCCTTGGTGATCACGTCCACAGGGTTGCCGTGGATATCGATCGAACGGCCCGGGGTGGTGATGCTCGACGTCGGCTTCAAGGCCAGATGCGCAACGATCGGCTGACCGGACGAAATACCACCGAGGATGCCGCCTGCGTTGTTGCTGAGGAAACCTTCCGGGGTCATTTCATCGCGGTGCTCGGTGCCGCGCTGGGCAACCGAGGCAAAACCGGCGCCGATTTCCACGCCTTTCACCGCGTTGATGCTCATCAGTGCGTGGGCCAGTTCAGCATCGAGGCGATCGAAGATCGGCTCGCCCAGACCCGGCATCACGCCTTCGGCAACGACAGTGATCTTTGCCCCAACCGAGTCCTGGTCGCGACGCAACTGGTCCATGTAGGCTTCCAGCTCCGGCACTTTGTCCGGGTCCGGGCAGAAGAAAGCGTTCTCTTCCACCGAATCCCAGGTCTTGAACGGGATTTCGATCGGGCCGAGCTGGCTCATGTAGCCACGAATGACGATGCCTTGGGTGGCCAGGTATTTCTTCGCAATCGCACCGGCCGCCACGCGCATCGCGGTTTCGCGCGCCGAGCTGCGACCACCGCCACGGTAGTCGCGCTCGCCGTATTTGTGGTGGTAGGTGTAGTCGGCGTGGGCTGGGCGGAACAGATCCTTGATCGCCGAGTAGTCCTTGGACTTCTGGTCGGTGTTGCGGATCAGCAGGCCGATCGAGCAACCGGTGGTGCGGCCTTCGAATACGCCAGAGAGGATTTCGACTTCGTCGGCTTCCTGACGCTGGGTGGTGTGGCGGCTGGTGCCTGGCTTGCGGCGATCGAGGTCGCGCTGCAGGTCTTCGAGGGAGATCTCCAGGCCCGGCGGGCAGCCGTCGACAATGGCGACCAACGCCGGACCATGGCTCTCGCCAGCGGTGGTGACAGTGAACAACTTGCCGTAGGTATTGCCGGACATGCAGGACGCTCCGTGAAATCAAACCCAAATTCGTGATGCGCGCCAGTATACGCAGGCTAACCGAGTAGTTCATCCTCGAACCTTAGTGGTGCTGGCGAGTCCAACCGGCACCTTGGCGAATGATGGCGTGATGATGCTGCGAGTTTTGATCTTGAGTCTTACCCTCTTTACGGGCTTTGCCCAAGCGACGGTCCTACAACGCCCGGTCACTTTGGATACCGGCACCGGCGAACTTTTCGGTTCGCTGCTGCTGCCAAAATCTGACAACCCTGTGCCGGTTGTCCTGATTATTTCTGGCTCCGGTCCTACGGATCGCGACGGAAACAACCCCGACGGCGGGCGCAACGACAGCCTCAAGCGCCTGGCGTGGGTGCTGGCCAAACACAATATCGCCAGTGTGCGTTACGACAAGCGCGGTGTTGCGACGAGCCTGGCGGCGACGCCGGATGAGCGCAATTTATCGGTGGAGGCCTATGCGGCGGACGCAGTGGCATGGGGGCAGAAACTCAAGGCCGACCCGCGTTTCGGCAAATTGATCCTGCTCGGCCACAGTGAAGGCGCGCTGATTGCCAGCCTCGCCGCGCCGAAAGTGGACGCCGCTGCGGTGATTTCCCTGTCCGGCAGCGCGCGCCCGGTCGATCAGGTGATCCGCGAGCAATTGGCTCGCAGCCTCCCACCTCCGTTGATGCTACGCAGCAATGAATTGCTCGACAGCCTCAAGGCCGGCCAGACTGACGACAATGTGCCGCAACCGCTGCAGGTGATTTTCCGCCCGAGCGTGCAGCCGTATCTGATTTCGCTGTTCCGTCAGGATCCCGCGAAAGCCTTCGCGCAATTGAAGATGCCGGCGCTGATCGTCCAGGGCAGCAACGACATGCAGGTCGGCGTTGGCGATGCGCGGGCGCTGAAAGCCGCCAAACCCGACGCCGAACTGGCGGTGATCGACGGCATGAACCACGTCATGCGCATCGTCCACAACGATATGAAGCGGCAATTGGCTTCGTACAAGGATCCGAATTTGCCACTGGCGGCGGAACTTGGCGCGAAGATCATCGAGTTTATTGACGGACTTCGCACCCGTTAAGCGCGGTTTACCCTCTAGTCCTGCAAAAAACGGCCGATAAGCCTTTGTCGCCAGCGCAACGGCTGGCGACAAGCAGGGCTTGGACAGGATCTCGCCGTTATGACTGATACCCCGACTTCACCCGACACCACCGCTGAAAAAGACGCACCGCCAGCGGTCGAGCTGCCGTGGGCGGATGTCCACGTCGAGCACCACAAGATGCTCCGCCTGGCCCCATTGCAGACCGACCGCAACACTGGCGGCCGCCCCTTGCGCTTCGTCGAATTCGGCTATGCCGAGCGCAACAGCAAAGAAAAAAGCCTGATGCGCATGACGATCAAGCTGCCCGGCCAGCGTGTGCGCAAAGAGCAGAATCAGCTGGACGTGTGGGTCGATCACACGACCAAACGTGTGCACTTCGGCCCCGACAGTGGCTTGCAGATCGAACCAATGAACCGTGGCATCGGCCGTTACATGGCCGCGCAAGGCATCAATTGGGCGAAAAAGCGCTGGCCGACCTACACCGTTGACGGCATGGACTTGAACAACAAGGACGCGCTGAACGAAGACACCCGTCTGCGTCGCGATCATTTCCTGCGGGTGCATGGTTTTGATGTGGTGTACGCCGATGCCCAGCACTTGAAGGGCAGCGTCAAGGATGTATTGGTCGGCGATTTGCTCGGCGACTGGAACAGCGAAAAGCTGCAGATCGTCGAGATTCTTGAAGCGGCACAGATGCTGCAGCAGGCCGAACAGAATCTGGCTGAGCAGGAAGTGAAGCTGAAGAAACAGGAAGAGAAGGTCAGCAAGTTCAAGCGTGAAGACGCCGGGCTGCGTTTCACCATTACCTGTCTGGTGGCGTTTGCGGTGTTTCAGGCGGGGCTGTTGATCTGGATTGCTACGCACCGGTAGATCAAAAGATCGCAGCCTTCGGCAGCTCCTACATTGGAATGCGGTAATCCCTGTAGGAGCTGCCGAAGGCTGCGATCTTTTGCTTTTAACGGGTCAAACGCGGGAAGCGAACAAGGCCTGATGACCGCGGCACTGTTCCGCCGTCAACATGAACACGCCATGCCCGCCACGCTCGAATTCGAGCCAGGCGAAATCGACTTCCGGGTACAACGCGTCAACGTGTACCTGGCTGTTGCCCACCTCGACAATCAACAACCCCTTCTCGGTCAGATGATCGGCCGCTTCAGCGAGCATGCGTCGCACCAGGTTCAAGCCATCGTCGCCACACGCCAGGCCCAGCTCCGGTTCATGCTGATATTCGTCCGGCATGTCGGCGAAATCTTCCGCATCCACGTAAGGCGGGTTCGACACGATCAGGTCGAAACGCTGGCCCGGCAAGCCATCAAACCCATCGCCCTGCACGGTATAGACGCGCTCATCGACGCCATGGCGCTCGATGTTCTGGTTGGCCACTTCCAGCGCTTCGAACGACAGATCGGCCAGCACCACTTCGGCGTTCTGAAACTCGTAGGCACAGGCGATACCGATGCAACCGGAACCGGTGCACAGGTCGAGAATCCGCGCAGGCTCGCTGCCGATCCACGGGGCGAAACGGTTTTCGATCAGTTCGCCAATCGGCGAGCGCGGGATCAACACACGCTCATCGACGATGAACGACATGCCGCAGAACCATGCCTCACCCAACAGGTAAGCGGTCGGAATGCGCTCTTCGATACGGCGCTTGAGCAAACGCTGCAAATTGACCAGCTCGTCGTCTTCCAGCGCGCAATCGAGGTAGCTGTCGGCGATTTCCCAAGGCAGGTGCAAAGCTCCCAGCACAAGCTGCCGCGCTTCGTCCCAGGCATTGTCGGTGCCATGGCCGAAAAACAGATCCTCCCCATGGAAGCGGCTGACGGCCCAACGAATATGGTCGCGCAGGGTACGAAGTCGGGAAGTGATCACGGGGCAGAACTCCAGAAAAAACGACTGGCGATTCTAGCAGCCAAAACGCGCGACGACGACGCAGGAAAAACATCGCACCGACGGTAGGAGTTTTCTGTTTTTTGCATCGGCTATTGAACAGAAAGTGTAACTTGACAAGGCTGCAGGCCAATAACGACGGTGCCTACGATGGTAGCGATTCACAGAACCGCTCAGCCAGAGGACAATGTCGCAAAAGCCCCACCCCAAGGAGCCCCAGAATGTCCGTTCCAAAAACGATGTTTCAACTCAGCGGTCGCGGTTACGCAGCGGCCACACTGAGCCATGCCACCGTGGTCATCATCGATGCCCAGAAAGAATATCTCAGTGGCCCGCTGGCCCTGAGCGGCATGGACGCGGCCGTCGCAAACATCAAGCAAGTGGTTGCCGCAGCCCGTGCAGCCGGTCGGCCGATCGTGCACGTGCGTCACCTCGGCACCGTCGGCGGCCTGTTCGACCCACAGGGCGAACGCGGCGAATTCATCCCTGGCCTCGAGCCACAGGGCGATGAAACCATTATCGGCAAACTGCTGCCGAGCGCGTTCCACGGCACCGAGTTGCTGGACCGTTTGCAAAACCTTGGCTCGCTGGACCTGATCGTCTGCGGTTTCATGAGCCACTCCAGTGTCAGCACCACCGTACGTGCGGCGAAGAATCTGGGTTTCCGCTGCACTCTGGTCGAAGACGCCTGCGCCACCCGCGACCTGCCATTCAAGGGCCGAGTGCTCAGCGCCGCCGTGGTGCAGGAAGCCGAAATGGCGATCATGGCGGACAATTTCGCCACGCTCGCGTTGACTCAAGACCTGATCTGATCGGCTCTGATGGGCGGCTCGCGGCGCCGCTCATCTGCAAAATCCTCTCATTTGCCGCAAATGCCATAGCCTCAGGAACAACCCGGTCAACTCCCGGTCGAAGGGCCGATACCCATTGAGGAAGGTCGGAATGAAGTTATCCGATGGATTTGACGCACGCCGCTTGCGGCCCAAAGGCCAAAGCAACTGGCGTTTTCGATTCGGCGCGGCGATTGCCGCCATTCTGGCGACGTTCGGTGTGCTGCTGGCGATGGCCGGGGCCGCCAGCCTGCTCGGGCGCCCGCCAGCGCTCGGTGATTTGAATGCCACGCCGATGGGTTCGGCGATCATTCTGGCAGTCGGCTTGCTGTTTCTGTATTTCGGTGTCGCCCTGTGGCGTCGTTGCCGGCGTCGCGCCCGGCAATCGCGGGAACTGAACATGTCCCCGCACCTGATGAAAAAACACGACTGAATCACCGGCCTGGCTTTTTGCCGGGCCGTTTTGTTTCGACTTGGGTAAACTGGCCGCCCTTCGCGGAGGCTGACATGCAAGACGACGATTTTTCCCTGTTCAAAAGTGCGATCCAAGGCGTCAAGCCGATCAAGCACGACCGCGCCGACACCGGCAAACCCAAGGCTGACCGCGCACAGATCGCCAAGCTGCGCCAGTCCGCCACCGTGCGCACCGACACTGCTACCGTGGATGGTCTGTCCGACCAGTTCGTGATCGACGTCGGCCCGGAAGACGAGTTGATGTGGTCCCGTGACGGCGTGCAGGAAAGTCAGATGCGCAAGCTCAAGGTCGGCCAGATCCCGTTCGAAGGCAGCCTCGACCTGCACGGCATGAGCGTGGAAAAGGCCCGCGAAACCCTCTGGGCCTTTCTTGCCGAAGCGACTAAATTCGAAATCCGCTGCGTACGCGTCACCCACGGCAAGGCTGTGCGCCTGGACGGCAAGCGGCCGATGATCAAAAGCCACGTCAACACCTGGTTGCGCCAGCATGCCCAAGTGCTGGGTTTCTGCTCGTGTCAGGCGAAACACGGCGGTGCCGGCGCGGTTTACGTGATGCTCAAACGCACCATGATGGAAGGCCGCGACGAATAATCGCGTTACACCGAACTTGCAGGGTTGTGTCCGCCACCGTACCCTTGCCCTTTGCGAAAATCCCCACAGGTAGTTTCATGTCCCTGGAACAGAATTACACCGCGATGTTTAGTGGTTTTCAGTAGGTTCTCAGGGTCAATGAAATCAGGGGCTTAGCACCAAGGAAAACCCAGAATTTCATTCTGATCCACAGTTATTGGTACAGAAAGTGGTACGGGATTTGTATCCCACATACATCGAAAAAGCCCCGCATCGCTTGAAACGATGCGGGGCTTTTTTCATTGTTGAATGATGGCCTCACCGTAAATCGAATGGCGGCTATCGGCCACAAGCTGCCCTTCAGGAGCGCACTCTCTCGACCAGAAGTAGCCACTCAGAATCCAATGCTTAGCTGAGAGACGCTTCCCTTCTAATAACTATTTCAGGCAGGGATGGCGACTCTACTGAGCGCTTTGCTGTTCAAGGCTATTACTCTCTTCAAACTCATTGCCACGGCTTGAGCCATCATGCAAGGAACGGCATTACCGATTTGTTTGAACGTCGCGCTTTGAGAGCCGGCGAGGATGTAATCCGCAGGGAACGTTTGAATTGCGAGACACTCGTCGATTGTAAGCCTACGCAACCTCTTAGGCGCTTCTCCCTGGCGCGGGTTTCCTCCAGACATAAGATGGCGATGATATTCTTCGATATAGCTGGGAGTACCATTGAAGATGGACTCCTCATCAACTATAGGAGTTTTATTTCCTCCCATCGAAGCTGGTAGGGTCGAAGAGTGTCCCAACGGATTAAGAGGACGACCTGCTCCATTGAACATCATTCCCGCATATGGAGAACGACGCATTACTGGATTGGCAGCATAAGTTATCTTTGCGTTGCATATTCGTTGGTTTCCCGGAGACCCTGCGGGACCCAATGAGCGGATAATTTCACCTACAGTTGGTGCAACCTTATGATGCTGCTTTAGGCTTTCCAATAAAATCCACTTAAGCTCTTCAGCGGATCGGATAGCTCCACCTTTGCGCACGCCGACCAGAAACATGCGCTCTCTGTTCTGTGGAACTCCATAATCGCTCGAATTGAGCAAAATCAGTACGGCATGATGAGCCTTATTCGCCCGCACTAGAAGCTCGTCCCGCACATCACTCCAGCGGCTGAGTACTGCAAGCGCCTTCACATTTTCGCAAACAAATGCTTGGGGCGTGGTTAGGTCTACAGCGTCAAAAAAAGTCCGTATCAGTCCGCTGCGTGCGTCATTTGGATCCATCTTTCCAGCGACAGAAAACCCTTGACATGGTGGGCCGCCGAATACGACATCCACGCCCTTGAAAGTCTCTAAGGCTTGAAAGTGATCCAGGATGCTGCCCTCCTGGATCATAGAGCCATGATTTGCGGCATAAGTCCTACAGGCAGCACCGTCCAGCTCGTTGGCAAACACAGGCCGAATCCCTGCATTCGCGAAGCCAACGTCCATCCCTCCAGCGCCAGAAAAAAGAGAAATAGCTGATAGGGCTTCTGAGGTAGGCATTTCGTGCTCGGTAAAAAAAATCAGACGCAATTGTACAGAAGGCGTCCAAAAAAGCTAGCCAAGTGTGACTTATATACCGTGGACTCATAGTCATCGCTCGCTTCAGCATGCCCCAATGATAACTGACAATGAAATCTATAAAGCATTTGGCCAAAGGCTTCGGGAGATACGGATCTCAAAAAGTCTTTCGCAGGAAGAACTGTCTGCCCGGGCCGACCTTGACCGAACATATGTAAGCGGTTGTGAAAGAGGAAAGCGTAATCCCTCACTTAAAACAATCGTCAGGCTGGCTAAAGCCCTCGATATCGATCCAAAGGATTTTTTTAATGCCTAGTAAGGAATCTATAAAGGCGCTTCGTACACTTCTGCTGCCAATTAGCCCAACTCCCGGGACTGAGTCGAGGTCTGCTTCTGTCCTTGAGGAATTTTTGCTTTCTTTGGGTTTACACAATGCTGACTTTCATGACTGGACTATTATAAATCTCGAACAGTGGGAGGATGCGCTATCTCCATCGGATGAGCTACGGAGAGCAGTTGAGCGGATACTGGTCGTATCAGGCGATATAGGAGCAAATGAATTATCGCAGCACTATTTCTCCATTCATAAAAAGCTGATCGATGATCATTTTTTTAGTCACTCAGAAGGCAGGTGGTTTTTAAGCCACTCATTCCTAATGCTTGAGTTGGCCAGCAAAGAAAAACTAACAGCTGCCCAGATAGCTAGAATGTTGGCTGTACGAGATGGGCGAGCACGTTTTAATCGCCAAACGACTGAGACTTTTTTAAATAAGATGAGATACGGACCGACGTTGAGCGTCGAACAGGTCCAAGATCTTTTTCATGCCGATTCAGCGGAAGAGGCTCCCTTCTTTGCAGATGCATCGCTTGAACAGGCTGCAAGTATGGTTGGTTCAGCAGCGAGCGCTTTAGGATATGCCCAGTCACTCGCAGAAAATTTACGACAACTCGCGCCCGAAGATAATTGTGATAAGTATGCTCCGTATCTTCAGATA
This sequence comes from Pseudomonas sp. Mb7, assembly GCF_054790525.1. Lineage (NCBI taxonomy): Bacteria > Pseudomonadati > Pseudomonadota > Gammaproteobacteria > Pseudomonadales > Pseudomonadaceae > Pseudomonas > Pseudomonas sp. Mb7. Next base: position 1,211,047 of record NZ_CP186501.1, on the reverse strand, counting down.
CTTCACTTTCAGTGCACACTGGCCGAGTATTTCGATCACGCCGTTACAGACTTGTACGAATTTAGCCCGAGAGGTATGGCTGCGTTGTGGCTTTTTGACGCATACCCCGACGCTTTGACTAAAGCCGGAAATCCATTTCTGAACAATGCTAAGTCAGTAGAGCGAGCAGATGCAGGATGGGTCCGGATGAAAAAGAAGGGTGAACGGCCCGGGACTGCGGCGCTTGAAGGAATTCTTTTCAATCTTGAAATGATGGGTTTCGCCGCAAGGCGCGAGTTAGCACGATTAATTCGCTTATGGCTACATAGGATAATTCGATTTACTCGACCAACCACTAACGATCTTCCTCAATCATTATCAAAAACCGAGTGGGAAAAAGTAATTGGCGCCGTAGGAGCAGGGAATAGCTCAACTTACGGAATCCTCGAACAGCGAATTGTGGATGCTATAACCTGGGGTCAATTCGCAGATGGCTGGCGTGCTAGGGGGGTTGGGGCTTCGGTCAACGCTACAAATATCAGTACCCGTCGCTTGGGCGACTGCGACTACCAATCTTCTGATGGAAAGATAATCTCTGCATTCGAGAGCCATGGAGGTGTGCTAACAGATATATACGTGAAGGAGCATCTCCGCACTCTGATGAAGACTTTTGCATTGCGACGCGAAGAACTAGAGGGCATTGCGGAGATTTCAGAGTGGGAAATTAACATAAACTTCGTAGCGCACTCTCTGGCTCTTAGAGGTTATGCTGATGGTGATCAGGTTGAGCACGAAGGCGCGATTTTTACATTGCACTTTATTACATTTTCCGACTTCGTTAATTCTTGGCTACGTGATGCGCCAAATTATGAGCATCTCGACCAATTTGTAGTAATGCCGCTTCAGAAAAAGCAAACCCCAAATGAGGTTCGTCAAAAACTAATGGCTTTGGCAGCCCCGGCAGTATAGCGAGTATTAGAGATCTCTTTCGTTGAAAAGTGTGCGCGCTGTGCTGGAGTTAAAAAATCAAACTTAATCTAACATCGGCGACCAGTTAAGAAAAGTTTAGCTAAAGCTTGCGTTTGGCCGAGTGCAGGCTTTGGCCCTCGGCAGCTTTTGGCCGAAAGCGGCCGCAGGCTGGCTCCGATGATGGATTGGGCATAGTGGACCATCTGCATCCCGGCCTGCCTGGCTAAACGCCGCGTTGCACATTCCTTTGTAGCAATTTCTAAGCATGCCGCGGTTTCTGCCTACCAATAGCACTACCGGTACTATGCTTGTTCTTTTATCGAAAGGAGTCGGCGCCATGTCAGACGAGTATTCGTTACCGGACGTGCTAGAAAGGATGTATCAAAATCAGCTTGCGCTGGAGGCAGCCTTGATGGAGTTAACACTTCTAGCTGAACAGCAGGGCTTCACTGAAATTGGAGAAAACGTTCGTGGTGCTTTGTGGGCAATTGGAGAGAATGCGGGGCATATTAAGCAGGGTTTGGCTAGGTTAAATGGAAAAAAGGCTGGTTAGAGTCGAGTCATGTCCGTCGAATCGGTTCATTCGAAACCTGCCACTTTCAATCTGTAATGGATGACGTCAGCGGGCTGGGGGCTTTATGAGGCACTGCATAAGCACACAGGAAGTAATAGCTGCGATTCGCGAAATCAATGCTGTAATGATCGGTATTGATGGAATAGATGGCTCGGGCAAGTCAACGCTAGGCAGCGCGGTCTCGGAAGCCCTTGGTCTTCCCTGTATCAGTTTAGACTCCTTCCTTGAGAAAGATCCGGAAGGGTATGTTGAGTCGATGGACTACACGAAACTGAAAGCAGCGCTGGAGGGCCTTAAGGGGTACGTAGTGGAAGGGGTCTGCTTGACTAAGGTATTGCAAAGAATTCAGCTCACGCCCGAAGCGAGCATCTATATCAAACGAGTTCGATACGGATTCTGGTTAGATGAGACACAGCTAGACATCCATGAACCCGTCGAGGTCGCGTTGGCTAGGGAGCGAGAGAGCGCAAGCCGATTCTCATCTAGCCCGGTAGATAATCTTGGCTTGGCAGAAGAAGTCATTCGATATCATGCTGAATTTTGTCCGCATGATTCGGCTGATATAACGTATGCAGCATCAACTCATTACTGATTCACTGCAGAAGCACTATCTGATCTTAAGGATAGGGATTCAAACGCCTTCTAGCTTAAACGGGCGTGCTCCTGGGTTTATTGCCATGGTTCGTTTCCCTTAACGTCGTTGCTGCACGGGAAAGCGTTCAGTGACTGTCCCGACCAGTTTGATTGCGCAATGAGCGCTTTCCGGTGCAGCCCCGAAGGGCCGGTCTGGACTTCCTACCCAACTAAGCCGTTCTCATGAACATGGCAGTATCCGCCTAGCAGAGCTACCCATCTACTCGGTGAGTCGATAGCATTTCCCCCTGTAATAATATTTCGGCAGGGATCGCCTCCTACTGTGGCATCTGCACAATAGACGCAGTAAGAAGATCGATGCCAGTTGAGGTACTGGCTTTTTGTCACGCCGTAATATTTTGCGATGTACTCCACCGGATCACGGGAGTAAGCAACGACATCTTCGGTGGGCAGTGGAATAGATTTGCATCCATATGGACTCGCATGAGTCGCCTGAAAAGTCACGCCCTTCTCAGCCAGGTCCTCAATAAATGATTCGTTACTCAAAGTCTTTTCCTTCTTACTTCGTCATGTAGGAATAATGCTTTTTTCCTGCTGATCGTAGGGAGCGAAAAGTGCCCCTCATCCAGCCAAGTGCTCGGGGTCATCAAAGATCATTGTCTGGGTCTGATTCACCATCATCCTCAAATGTTTCCGCCGCAGCCTCTTTAGCTGTATCGCTATATTGTGAGGTTAAAGTTCCCGGTTCACCTGTATAGGGATTTACTTTACCAAGTGTGCTCCAATTGTTGTCAAAATCCCCATCTGGTGCTGATCGGTAATGACCCTGCACGTAGGTTCCGTCGTTGCGGGTATATGCACTTACGTAAACATCCTTCGCGAGAATTGGCTCCGCAAAAACACCTAATACCAGTAAACTCAACCCAGCTATAAAAGAGTATCTCTGAAACATTGACTCCAATTCCTATGGGGCGGTTGTAAGAGGACACAGGAGCGTCATCACCTGTCTTTTTCCTTGATCAGTTCGCTTACTGGGTACGGAGCTGCAGAAGCTTGTCCTGCTGGCTATCGCAGACTGCCCCAACGGCTGTCGTCACAGCCCATGCCATCGGTTCTTCATCCAACTTCAAATCAACAATTTTCTCGGCGACTTCGGTTGCCAACACTTCAGGAGCGAGCTTGTTTCGGCAGGTGGCCCACTCGCTACCAGGCAATGGAGGCTTGTGCATTCTGGCGGTAACCGCCTCAGAGATTTCTCGCTGATCAGCCACTCCCTTGAGATACCAAATCATCTCAGATCTATAGGCACTGCCGCTTGCAGGATTCATGGCAACCACAAAGTCGTGACCCGATGGACCTGATGCAGCAGGACTCGATAGCGGTGCTATAGAAACTATAAGGCACCACGCAGTAATTAAAGCCTTTCTATGAAGGGGCATTGATTTTTCCCTCTTACTTGGAGCGGTCGAAGGTCGCACTGATGAGACTGTAACCCCCATACCTTTGACTCGGCCTTTATCGACCTCCACTTGAACGAGCGTCTTCGCCAGTTGGTCAGTCGGCCTCGACGGCGTAGCGGCACATGCCACACAGCCGAGTCATATCGTCGTCCTTATCGATTTCCGACTCCAACGTCGCGCCACACTCGGCGCAAGCTGGGCCAGGACTGTCCTGGAGGCACAGAAGGCATTCGAACTCTTCAGTCAGGTAGCTGAAGTGTCCGCACGAGGAGCAATGCTCCAGCGGGGCTTCACCTCCCTGGGTAAAGGCGGAGTACAGATCAGCGTAATGGTAATTTGTCGCGATGTTTTCAACTGCCTCAGTGTAAGTGGCGTTAGAGGCGCAACAGGTACATGCAAAGGCGATCTCCGATGCTTCAATCACCAACGTGACGGGTTTGATGAGAAGCGATCCACAGGCAGGGCACTGCAGCAATTCTACCGAGTTCCTTAGAAGCTCATGCCCCCAAGGCACCTGCTTATTAGCTGTTTGGCATATCTCCAATTCGCGATTATAAAAAGCCTCTTGGGCCGTCAGGAATCTCCAAAGGTCATCGCCTAGTAGCTCAATTGGAGTTCGGTCGAGATAGCGCGGCACGAACTGCTGGATAAGGTGAAAGGAAGCGGCCATGGCTTCGGCTAAACCTGATGCAGGCAGCTTTGAATAGTAGTGCTCGACATCGTTACGCATTGTGGTCAGCTTTCTTAGAAGGCTCCAGTCGATGCCCTTCACTCCAAGGTTCACAAGGCGCTCTTCGATTGTTCGCACATCGACTGTCTGTCCTCCTTTGCCGACCCAAACTGGATTGCCATCGGCATCTAGACCTGTAGTCACATGCTGTTTGAGCAGCGCTTCTTTGGAGTCAGCGGGGCTCAGCTCCTGAAGCTTCACCTTGAACATCAACAGCAGCCCGGCAGATAGGTTTCGGATCGCTGACAGAGCGCGGGCCTCGTCGGCTGGGATGGCTTTGAAGTCCTCAATACCCAAACGGATTGAGGACACAGCGTTGTCAAGCATTGTCATGGTTCACTTCCTTATGGGCCAACAGCAACAGATGTGGGTGTGGTGTACCTGGACGGCAGATCCGCCGCGTGTTCCCTGAACAGTTAGGTTGGTTTGTGCAGAGGTTAAGCGCCGCTAAAAATCGTCGCCGGCGCATCTGGCCACTCGCGCCGGATCGTGTCGAAGTCGCGTTCATCAAACATCCGCAAGAACCGCATCCCGTCGTCGGTTCGCAAAGCAAATTGGATAGCTGCTGTCGCAGGAACTTTGGAGGTGATCCACCAACCCTCTTGCTGAACACAGCCCAAATTTGTAGATGTGACCCACCAATTCGTATCTTCAAAAAATCTCGAATTTAGAGCGGTCACTTTCTCTGTAACCACGGTTATGGAGCCATTCTCGCCTCGTCCCTCTACAGGGGGAACTGCATGTACCCGCATCACAACACCAGCGGGAATACCCCATCCGATCGCATTCACCCGCTCACGCAACACTTCGTCGATAATGATCATTGAGCTTTCACCTTTCGAATTTCCCTTGAAGCCCCGGTGCCACATGTGCCTGCTGGTTACTGCTCAAAGCCATGCCATCAATCCGTCAAGAGACTGAGCGCCAAAATGGCACCCTCTACGTCCATGGCCCCGCGTTTCACGGCGGGGCTTTGGGTGTACCTAGTGCGTTTTCCGTGACTTTAAATCGTTAAGCGATGCGTGTGATTTTTTTAGTTAGCGCACCTGGTGCTGTCCAGGTTTTAATCTCACTTGGTTCGCCGTTATCAATGCTGGTGATTAAATAGAGGATGTCTCCTAATGCATCGTCTACATTCAACCGCCCTTCACTGACCGCGGTAAGGGCCTCCTTCAAAGCAGATTCCATGCTCTCTAGCGTTTCGTCGTCAAGCGCTGACTCGCGAACATTGTCCATATCGACTTCTCTGGGCTGAGCGCGATCATCGTGCTCTTCTACGTCCTCGGCCCAGCGCATAGCTGGGCTTGGGTGGACCTGGTGCGACTCTCCCATCACTTACTGAGGCTATCGACCTCGGCACTCAACTCTGCAACGCGTCTGCGCAGTGATTCACCTCTTTCTTCGTGCCTGCGATCCTGGGCTCCACTCCCATCTTCACGGCGAGAGTCATATTCTTCCCACTGATCCAGCTCCTGGATGGCGCGTTCCAGCTCTGCTTTTTTATCCTCTAGCGTACTGCTCATCATCGTGATCCTTGGCTAAGTGAGCGCCGACCCGGTGCTGCTTTACTGACTTAGCCCGCACAAGGCGGGCTGGTGGCTGCAGCGGACTTTCAAAGGTGGTTGCCATGCACCGAGCGCGTATAGCCGAGAGCCACATTGAACAATTCAGACTGGCTCGGATTCAAATAGCAGCTGCGCAGATCAATAGTGACTCTCAAGCCATCACCATCACGCTCGGCATCAATGCCACGCGTCCGACACAAGGCGATAGATTGATCTGCCAACTTATCGGTAATGCGTTGGCGACCAGGGTTACTAGTCCTCAAATCAAAGTAAAAAGTGCTTCTCATCGACCCGGCATCGCTGGAGAGGCGGTTTATGGTGGTTTCGATACAATTGTCGATGTCACGCATGGTTATAGACATTTCAAGGTCTCTTGGACATTTTGGAAGCTTCCATATTGAACCTTTAACTCTCCACAATCAATATCTTATTTTAAAAATAAGAATCAAATAAGAGCGTTTATTTTTTCACACCATTGCGGCGTCTACACTGGCATAACCTGCGAGCCATTGAAATTGGGCGGGTAGCGACCATTGCTACGTTCAAAGCGCGACCTCAAACGCCCGGCGAATCGTTTCCTGGCACACGCTTAGATAAGGCTTGCTATGGTCAAGGCAGGCATGGCCAAGAATGGTCTGCACCGTTTCAACGTCACCAGTTGCCGCCAATACCTTTGCCGCCAGGGAGCGCCTGCCGCTGTGCGACGACCCCTGCTTGATACCTGCCTGCCGGTAGAGCCTGGTGATGGTCTGTTGCAGCGCATCACAAGCCCGGTACACCTCCGGCCCACTGTCCAGCTCCCGATGCTTGAATGCCAGTTCAAAAGCCTGCCCCTTGTGTGTCATGACCAGCTTTGAACCTGGGCGCAGACCTCGATACTCATCGGCACCTGAAAGCCCCCAGCAGCGCCGGGTACGCACATCAAACCAAGCATCAAGCGCAGCAAGGCATCTGGTATGGGTCAGGTACACGTTACGCGGTCGGCAGCCCTTAGTGATGTCTGCGCGCAAATACACCTCGGGCTTGATAGCTCCGCTCGGGTACAGCACGTCGGCCACCTCCAGCAATGCCAGCTCGGTGACGCGGATACCGGTCGTGTGAGTAAGCCAAAGCAACATCACATCGCGCTCTGGTAGTCGACCAGTCACGGATGCAACGCGAACAAGGTGTTTGAATTGTCCAGGGCGAAGCGAGGTGGCACGGCGGGGAGTCATACGGGCTCTCTGTCAGGATTGCGCGGGAATCGCGATGAATCTGTAGAGAGTGGTCAGCGGACCTCCTGAATAGCTTACAGGCACGCCCACTGTAATGTTCACGGAAAATGCCAAGGATGCTCAGAACAGACCGCCCAGCATTGCCGGCTCCCAGTTCATGATCACCAGCTCGCCGCTCACCTCGGCTTTGCCTTGCCGCTGGTTGGTATTGGAGTAACGGATGTCAAGTGTCTCGAAGTGGAAGCCTTCGAACACACGCCGGATGTCTGGGTGGTCGTTGATGCTGACCATCACTTTACCTTTGCAACGGCGCATGAAGTCGGCCATCCGCTCATAGTTCTCGAACGGAAAGTCCACGCCATAGCCGGCGGTCTGCCAGTAAGGCGGGTCCATATAGTGGAACGTTTGAGCACGGTCGTAACGTTCAGCGCATTCAAGCCAGGGGAGATTTTCGACGTAGGTGCCGGACAGGCGCTGCCACGCGGCCGAGAGGTTTTCCTCGATCCGCAGCAGGTTAATGGCCGGTGCAGTGGTCGCCGTGCCGAACGTCTGACCGGAGACCTTGCCGGCAAAGGCATGGTGCTGCAAGTAAAAGAAACGGGCGGCGCGCTGGATGTCGGTAAGGGTTTCAGGGCGGGTCATTTTCTGCCACTCGAACACCTGCCGCGAGCTGAGCGCCCATTTGAACTGGCGCACGAACTCTTCGAGGTGGTTCTGCACGACGCGGTAAAGCGTGACCAAGTCGCCGTTGATATCGTTGAGGACTTCGACCGGCGATGGCTGGGGCTTCATGAAGTAGAGCGCGGCACCGCCGGCAAAGACTTCGACGTAGCATTCGTGTGGCGGAAAAAGCGGAATGAGGCGGTCGGCCAGGCGGCGTTTGCCGCCCATCCAAGGGATGATGGGTGTAGACATAAAAGCAAGACCTTTACTGTATGGATAAACAGGTGCTAGGCTCGCCGCGCTTTGTGCACGGAGCAAGAGCCTTGGCTGGACTTGCAGGGACCATCTGCAGGGACGGCGGTCGATCCGAATGTTGACGCATTCGGACCGGCCGCTCTTTTTCACTTCGGTGTTGAGACTTCTTTGGCGTATGCCTGACAGGCCGCGAGGGCAATTAGCCCCCGGTCGCCGTCATCGGTGACGCCGATAATTCGTTGAGCATGCGCTGGGTCAAGTTCGGCTCTTGTGGGGCCATGAACCACGCCGCCGGTGGCGGTGGTGGCTGACACCGATCCGTTGCCGGCGCCGGTGGTGGAGTCGAGTAGGACTGACAGGCGCAGATCAGCAGTGGCAAGGCGGTCGCGCAGGCGACCTTGATCACGTTGGGCATCACTCAAGGCTCGGTAATGGGTTTGTTCGCTGGTAGCCAGGCGCTGCTCGAGAGCGAGACGTTTGTCCTGTTCGGCACGCTGCTGAGCGGCCGAGGCCTGATTCAGTTGGTTGAGGGTTTCGGTGTGGAGTCGGGCCTGCTCTGCGAGCTGTTTGCCGTAGCGCCAATCCTGGACTTGCCAAGTAATGGCCGCGGAACCACCGACTAAGACGACCAGCAGCACGCCTTTCGCCAGCAGCCGATACGGCGCCGGGATCAGTTCGCCGAGACGCATAGCACTGCCCTCGCCCGCCCCCACAAATCCAGCCGATCCTGCAGGCCATTGAGGCCGCCGTTGATCCTGCGGGTGATCGTGTTGAATTCGTTTTGATCGGCCAGCGCGTTCAGCCCATTCACGGACCAGAACCATGCGGCCGACTCGGCGGCCCACTGCGGCAGCTCCAGCAGTTCAGGCGTGCGCAGCAATCGCTCGTCACCGAACAGCGCCAAGCTGCAGCGTAGGTAATTGTCGTGGCCAGTGACCTGGATCAGACCGCGACCGCGATAGCGCTGGCCATCACCATCCGCTGCCGGCGTGTTGCCCAGTTTCGCAGCCAGGTTGCCGGTGTCGTACTTGCTCAGGTACTGATCGCCGCCCAGTTCCCGGACGTACTGCAGCTGGCCCGACTCGTGGCCGACTTGCGCCAGGAACGCGGCTTGGCGTTTCGGCGTGTTGATCTGTCGATGGGCCATGGCTGCGTTGAGGGCGGATACAAAAACGCCCGCTTGGCGGCGGGCGTTGGGCATGATGCTTTGCAGCTGTTGTTCAGTGATGGACATACAAACTCCAGACATAAAAAAACCGCACTAGGCGGCGATGGGATGCGGTTACTGTTTCTCGATGTTCACCACCTTGAGGGGTGGTTTAGGCCCTTTCTTTTTCTTGCCCTTGGATTTACCGGCTTTGCCGGCGTTGCATTCGACCGTGGTCGACCAGCCGGACTGGGTGAACACCTGCTCGACCGAATCCGCCAGGTATTCGCCATCAAGCCCGACCTTGAAACCCTGAGCGATGATGGGACGCTCGGCGAAGATGTCCGTCCGGCCGGGCATCTCAAGCCGAACATCGGCGGTCGAGCGGTTGAACGCTGACAAACGGGCCTTGGCTGCCGCTTCCGCAGCGGTCTTGTTTGGGTAGATATGGCGGTCGGTATGCACTGCCGGCAGGCCGTCCGGAGCGTCATCATTGTCGATGGTGACCACCGCGAGCTTGCCGTTCTTCTTGTCCTGATGCTTGGTCGCGACCGCCTTGTGTGAGTTGCGATCACCGAGACTGAATTGCCAACGGCTGAGGTCACTACGGGTCAGCGTGATAGCGCCAAATGCTTTGCCGCTGGCCGTCTGGCCACCTTGGCGCGGCATCACCAACAGCTTGCCGTCGGCCACCTTGGCCGTGCAGTCGTATTGCTTGGCCAACCGGGTGATGAAATTAAAATCGGACTCGTTGAGCTGGTCGACCCGGGCGACCTTGGTCGACACCGGACACACCGGCGTCCAGCCATTGCGCGCGGCCACGTCAGCCACGATCTTCGACAACGGCACGCCTTCCCAGCTTCCGCTACGGATGGTTTTGCCACTGCCACGCACGTCGCTGGCCTTGCCCTTGATCACGATCGTGTCCGGCGGGCCTGACACCTCGACCGTGTCGACGGTGTAACTGCCCATACGCGTCAAGGTCGTTTCGGCATAGCCCAGGTAGATCTCGATTGAGCTGCCACGCCCTGGCAATTGCACTTGCCCATCACGGTCGTCGATACGCAACTCAAACTCGTCGGACTCCATGCCCGGCTTATCAGAGGTGCGCAGCAACAACAGCCGATCGTTGATCTTGGCCGTGACGTCGGCCCCATCGGCGACAATGCGAAACATCGGAGTCATGGTTTTTTCCAATAAAAAACCCGCACAAGGCGGGCCAGAAAAACAAGGTGTCGTTACGCGTAAGCGACGCGGCGCCGGCGAAAGCCTCTCCCCGGGTCAATCCCACAAGCTGACGCCCTCACTGGTCGGACTCAGCAGATCCGGGAGGACGATAATCACACCGGACCGGAACGGCTGAGGCTCATCGGCCAGCCCCTGATTGGCATCGAGCACGGCCTCGACGCTGCCATTCAGATGGCCGTAAACGTTGTTGCAAATGACATCGAGCATGTCGCCGTCAGACGTCCTGCATGTCGTCGCCATAACGCTCAAACTCCAAAGTGAACCCCTGTTTGCGAGCAATCCCGCCGTGCAGCAGTGCGGACTGTTCCTCGTTGATGTTTTTCAGGCACCAGGTCCCGATCACCTCGCCATAACCCGTGGTCAGGGTCAGCGGTTGCAGCCTGGCACCAATGGAACGTAGGGTGTCGAGCTGCTTCAGCCCGCCCTTGAAGCCCGGGTAGATCGTGCCCTTGAGCGTCAACTTTTCATCGCCCATACCGATGGCCTGCTTCGCCGGCCGGCGCGTCAGCCGCTCCTGCGAAGCCCAGCGGAATTCGGTCGAACGGCTCAGCTCATCAAACGCCGCCGTGTCCAGGTTGAAGTAGTACGGCTCAATTTTCGGATCGCGCGGCTGAATAATCATCAGATGCGGGAACGGCTTCACCGCCTCCGGCGCCGGCGTGGCCTCCACGGCAAAGGAACTGGTGGGCACGATGTTGGCCAGCGACGGACTGACCTTGCCGGCAACGTTGTTGATCGCCGTGGCAGCCTTGCCCGCCTGTTCCTTCAATGTGCCCAGCCGCTCCTGCACTTCGGCCGCCGCCCGGGTGGCGCGGCCGTACACCGCCACCACCTGCCCAACCTTGGCCTGAGCCGCATCGACGCCGCGCATCACCCGCTGAAGTTTGGCGCCGATGGCCGGACCGACGAACGGGATGTTCTCCAGCTCGGACGCGGCGCCGGTCAGTTCGCGGATCGCGCCGTTGACCGGGGTCAGCATGCCGTCAGCACTGCGCCGCCCGGTTTCCGCTGCCTCGACCAAATACTTCAGGCTCGATTGCATTTGCTCCATGTAAGCCATGAAACCTCCTTAGACATGGGGTTCGTCGTACAGCTTGGCGGCGTTACTCTTCGCCGCATCCGCCATCATTCGCTGCATGTGCGGCATCAGATCCTGCGCCAAGGTTTGCGGGTCTTTGACATCACCTTGCACCGTGACCGGCATGCTCAGTGAATACTGAAACTGCTGATCCACCTTGGCCGGCTCCGGCTTCGCCGCCTCCTTGGGCTGGATGGCCATCGCCGCCGACTTGAGCGGCGCCGTCACCGCCATCGAGCGCGCGACATCCCCCAGCGCCGGGCCTTGCTGGCCCGCTGACGCCATCATGAGCGGCGTGGTCGGCACCGGCGCCTTTGCCGTTTGCTCGGGCTTTTCATCCTCACCACCGAACAGCGACTTACCCAACGATCCGCCCAGCGCCGCACCGCACTGACTGCCCAGGTAAGCACCGATCATGCCGCCGATCGCGGTGCCGATGATCGGCACAACCGAACCGATGGCGGCGCCTGCTGCTGCACCGGCCATGGTGCCGGCCAGGTTGCCGGCAGCCGAACCGTAACCTTCGGCTTTTTCGTCCTTGGTCTTGGCGTTTTGAAAGGTTTCAAGCGCCATCGCGCCGGACTCCAGCAGCGTGCCGCCAGGAATGACCTTGGCCGCCTTGCCGACCTTACCGACGGTTCCTGCGACGACGCCGAGCTTGGACAATGCCCCACGTGGAACGGAAGCGACTGATGGCGATGGGATCGAGACAGGGGGACGCGGAGCCGGAACAGGGGGACGAGACACAGACGGGCGATGACCTCTCGAACTCGGCAATGACCGGCGCCGAGCGCTGCGCCTTGACCCACGTCCACGTCGGCGCGATTCGCCCGACGCATCCACACCGCCCCCCATAGCGCCGGCATTGACGACGAAAACCTTCTTGACGCCGTCGTTACCTGCACCACTTTCAGTACCAAGACCACCGCCTGTTGCCGCATCCTTCACCCGCGAAACAACATCCAGGCCAGTCGCTACCAGATCAAGTTCTCCGGGGTTTTTATTTGGGGCTTCGCTCCCATTCCTGCCACCGCGCGACCCACGCGCAAGGTTTAGCAGTCCCTTGCTGATCTTGATCGTGCTGAAGATACCTTTTAAGGCAATCAGCCCCGCCCCGACCGTGGCGATACCGGCAACCACCCCGGGCGCGCTATCAGTCAGCGACGTAATGCCTTTAGTAACCTTGGTCAACGACTCGGCCACGGTGTCCGTCACAGGCCTCAGGGCATCGCCGATGCTGCGCATGGCGTCATCCATCGACTGGGCCATTTCCGCCCATTTCTGCGATGAAGACTCGCGCCGCTCGGCGAGGTTCTTGTCGAGGATCCCGGTCGCATCACGCGAATCGTTTTTGAGCTGGCTGTACAGCGCCTTGTTCTGCATGTAGGCCGACAGTGCGGCCTTGACCTGCATGTCGGCGAACAGGTCGCCGGTGCGTAGGGATTCTTCCAGCGAGGCCATCATGGCCTTGGCCTTTTCAGGATCGGCTTGCTCGCTGATTTTTGCCGTGGCCTCGGCCATTTTCGCCGCACGCGCCGGATCGGTCGCCTGAATGTATTTCTGAGCCAGCGCCATGCTGGTCTCAAGCGTGGACATACCGTTTTGCAAACCGGTCTGCATCGATCCCTTGTAATCAATCCCGGCTTTTTCGTAAGCCTTGACCGTATCGGTCGAACCGATTTTGCCCATCCAGTTTTTCAGGTTGTTGGCCGCCTCGTCCGAACTGCCGGCCTGTTTCATTTGCACCTGCAGCATGGCACCCAGTTGGGTCACCGCATCCAAGCCGGTGATGCCGTTGCTGGCCATGTTGGCCAGCAGTTCCGGGAACCACTTGGCCATGTCGGCCGCTTCAAAGCTGCCCGCCTGCCCTTGGTAAGCGATCGCCTCCAACGCCTGCTGCATCTGCTTGGGGTCGGTGATCTTGGCGTTCTGCCCCAAGGCGTTGATCATCTTCGCCGTGTCGACACCGCTGGATCCCTGCCCCACGACAAACTTGGCCGCGACAGGCGCGTATTCCAGCGCCTTGCTCAATTCCATACCGGCGCCGACCAACTGATTGACCACGTCGGCCACATCGTTGCGCGCCATGCCGGTGTCGCGTGAAGTGTCGATGATCTTGCGCGACATCTCCTGCTCTTGCGGCTTATTGGCAATGCCGGCCTTGATCGCGATGTCACGCACAATCGCGCCAAAATCAGCGCTGACCTTGGCCGGTACCGCCATGGCACCGACACCGACCACCGCAGCACCGACAGCGCCCTTCATGCCCTTTACGCCAGAATCAATCTGCTGATGCCCCTTGGCTTTCAGCTCGGCCTTGTTGGCCGTCTGCCCCATGGAGCGATAGGCTTTTTCCAGCCGACCGACCTCGATCCCCTGCTTCTTCAGGCTGTCGAGGTTCGAGTTCAAACGGTTGAGTAATTTGGACGCACCGGCCGCGCCGGTGTCGTGAGCCTTCTTCCATTCTTCGCGCAGGCGGATGGTGTCGCCAATCGTGCGCTGCAGCACCCGCGCTTTGTTGCCTTCTGCCTCAAGGCGCTTGATGCGCCCGGTCACATCCTTGAACGCGGCGCCGACCGTTGAACTGACGGCACCGCCGATCACCAGCCCGAGGGCGAGTTTGTTTGCCATGTCATGGCCCTCATGTGCCCAGCACTACCGATGGCGGCTCAATCCGTGAGCCACCACACCATATCCGCGAACGGCATCGACTGGATCTCGGCGGCGGAAAATCCGGTTTCCGCCGCCAGACGTTTCGCTGCCGACTTGATCACGCTGGGGTTAAAGCCCGTCGTCGTTGTCCATGCGAAAATAGCCGGCCTGCAAGCGGTTAAAATCCACCAGCTTCAGCCCCTCCAGATCCGCCACCGAAGCGCCGGACAACGCCGCAAACAACACCAGCTCGCGCTGCTCATCGTCGCCACCCACCTCACGGTTGGCCGCTCGCACGTCGCCCACAGTCGGCGAACGCAAGGCCAGCTTGTCGACGGTCACGCCGTTGACTTCACTCGGACACGACAGCGTTACCACTACCTGATCGGTGGTCAGCGACAACCACGCCGGCATCGAGTCCGAATAATCGGTTTTCGGTACCAGGTGCGAATACGCCGTTTGCACGCGGCGATAATCCGTCAGTTTGAGGCCTTCCAGATCCTTCAGTCCGACTTCGGCAAGACCGGCGAACAGCATCAGTTCGCGCTGTTCATCATCGCCGTTGGCAGCACGATCAGCCGCGCGCACTTCACGCACGGTCGGGTTACGCAGGTTCAACGTCTCGACGTCGATGCTATTGGCTTGGCTTGGGCGGGTCAGCGTTACGACGGCACCGACTGCACTGAGCGACAGCCAGGCCGGAAGGTTTTTAGCGAATGCTTGAGTCATCTGAATCTATTCCTTACAGGCCGAGCGCCTGGCGCACTTCGAGGAGTTGGTCTTTGCCGTCGATCACCTGAATGCCGGCGACCATGTCGATCTCGTACATCAGGCGCCCGTCGATTTCGAGCTTGTAGTACGTGACCGCAACGGCGTGTTTGATCTCGGCCGCATCACCGGCTTTCCAGTCACCCAGATCGACCTCTTTGAGGCGACCGCGCAGAGTGGCAACGACCGCTGTCACCGCGCCCTTTTGGCCCTTGAAGGCACCCCGGAATGTGGCATTGAATGCCGTGCCGTCCGCCAGGCCGAAGTACTTCAGCGACTCGCGGCGCACGCCTTTGGTGACAAACGAGGCTTCCATTTTTTCAAGCCCCTGATCCATATCGATGGGGCCAGCCATGCCGCCGCCACGATATTCGTCGGTCTTGGTGGTCAGCTTGGGCAGCGTCAGGCTGGGCACGTCGCCGGAGAAGTTCACGCCGTCGACGAACAGGTTGGTGTTGTACAAAGTCTGAGGAATCATTTGCTACGCCCCCTTAGGCTGCTTCAAGCACTTCGGTCATCCACTGATCGGTGACTTCAAAAAGGAAATTCGGGTTTTCTGCCGGCGGCACGTCGGTGAAACGGATACGCCAATACACCTTGCCCTGGGCGATCTGGCTGGCCGTGTTCAGCTCGGTGTCGGGGAACACTTCAAAATTGATGATCGCGCCCTGGGCTTTAAGGTCGCGCATGAACGCATCCAGACCGTTGGTGACATCGGTCACGTAGGTTTTGGTGATCGAGCGGTCGACCGCCCATTTGTGCCCGGCCTGCACCGCGTCCATGAGGATGAACAGCGTGCGAACGCGGGTAACAAACGCCCACTTCGGATCGCTCGACAACGTGCGGTTGCCCCACAGGCGATAACCGTCATCGCGAATGATCGTGGTGATATTGGCGTTGTTGAGCAGGTTGGCCCGGCAAGTCTCGTCGCCGTCCAGGTACTCGACCGCACGACCGGTTCCGGTGATGCCGGTCAACTCCTTGTTCGATGGCGAGGCCCAGAAACCGTACTCAGCATCCGTCCAGGCGAACAGGCCCGCCGCCCATGCCGAACCCGGCGCGTCGACGGTCTTACTGGTAATGGTGTCCCAGTACTTGACGCCCGGGTCGACCATGAACAGGTTGCGACTGCCAAAGTTATCGGCGTAGGCCATGGCGGCTTCGTCGGTCGTGCCCGGGCCGTCAATGATGCCAATGGCGCGCAGTTTCTGCGCCAAGCTATCGAGCGCTGTGGCCACGGCCTGCGTCGCGGTGTGACCCGGCGCGATCAGCAATCGCGGCTGGGCGTTGAACAGGCTTTTGCCATCGAGCAGCGCCTGCAGGCCGGTACGCTGACCCGAGGCCAGCACGCCGCCGATGATCGCCGAGGTTTGCAGTGCCGCGTCTTCCAGCTTGGGCACGCCGATGGCGACGATCACCGCCTTGGCTTTGACGTAGATCGCCTGACACGCCTTGGTGATCGCCGAGTCAGCGCCGAAGGCGGCAATGGCTTCGCGCTCGGTGGTGATCAACTTCAGCTCGCCCGCTTTCGCCGTGCCGCCCCCGAGAACGCCAGGTGTGAATGTGTCGCACAGACCGATAATCGAGGACGAGGGCAGCGAGATCGTGCGCGCGCCAGTGTCGACCGACGTGGTCGTAACGCCGTGGAAAAAACTCATAAGGGTCAGTCTCCAGAAACGAAAAAGCCTCGCTTAAGCGAGGCTGTGTGGGGTGTTGGTGTTACGCGTAACGGAAAAGAAAACGCCCCGTCATTCCGGGGCGTCTATTGCAGTTCTACAGGCTCAGGCGGCGCAGAGTCCGGCCAACCTACTGACAGCATGTCGTCGTGATACTCGCCGGCCTTGATCGCGCGCAACAGCGTCAGTTCGCGGTCAAAGCAGGCTTGAACGTGCGCCCGAACCGCCTTGGCGATCGCGATGATTTGCTCCGAACCGATCTCGACAAAGCCGCCGACCGTCTTGAAGTTGCAGCGGTACTCAGGATCGAGGACGGCAGACAGCCCGGTACTGGCAATCAGCGACTGGCTGTCGCGCGTCGTCTCGATCTGCATGCCGTCGACATAGACGCCGATCGCTTCGCGCTTGAAGCGCTCGGCCGCAACCAACTGCGGATAGTTCGGTACAGGCGTAGGAAAAGGCACTTTGACGATACCACCCTCAACCAGACTCCAGACCCCATCAGTTTCTTGGGTGATCTGAAAAAACTGCTTTTCACTCAGCTTTACAGCCGACTCTGGAATTTGGTGCACGCCTTCAATCAAGCAGGTTTGCAGCGTCGAGTCATCGTTAAATACAGCGTATTTCATAACTCACCCGTTAGTGGCCAATAGCAATGTAGCGAGCAGAAGACGCACCTTGGCCGTCTGTACCAGTGCTTCTAACTGTCAGCATTGTTTTGGACGCAGTCCCAACAGCAGTCGCGTAGAGAGTTATGCCACCAACCTGGCCGCCCGTTTTATCCGCCATGCTGACGACGACTTGAAACAAACCGTTTGGAAATTGGATTGGGTATGGCGCCGACATATCCGAAACGGTGCCATTAACAGTGCCCCACTGAATGATCAGCCCCCCCAACCAACTCGGGAAAACGATGTAGCCATTAGTGGCCTTTTGAATCTGAAAGCCCCAGCGGAGCTTTTTCGGGGTCACGATCGTGGCGTCATCGGTGCCAGCATCGGTCTGCGCTTGCGTGGCGATCTTGGCCGTCCCCAGCTTGACTTCCGTCGCCTGCGTGGCCAGCGCGGCGAGCGCGGCAATGTCGATGTTTCCCTGATTGATGGGCGCGTTCCACGCCTTAATGCACCAGATCACCGCGAGGTTTCGCGGCCGGGTTTCACTACCACCAGCCGCACTGGTTACAGGCGTTCCATTGTTGTCCGAACGGTTGCCCCGCGCGACCTTGTCTTGACCAAAACCATTCGGATTAGCCGGCGCATCGACTTGGTGAACGTGAGACTTGAACTCGTCAGCCTGCCAGCTACCAATCAGGCGACCGGCATCAACACCGCGCCCATGATCCCAGCCACGTAGGAACTCACCGCGCGATTCCGGTAGGCGGAAATTGCCGGCGCCCTCGTCCCCCTTGTTAAAGGCCGTCCCGAGGAACGCGGCCAAATCGGGATAGACCGCAATGCTCTTAACGCTGCCGTCCAGCTCCAGAAAGCCCGGCGCCACCTTGTCCAGCGGAAACGCGACCGTTGCACCCACAGGCAAGGCCGAGGCCTGGGCAATCATCGCCTCGATTTCGGTCTTGGTGTAAGTGTCCTTGATACCCATCCCGGCGAGTGTTTCCGGGTTATCACCGGAGACGAAAACCCCGCGATCGTTGACCTTGACGCGAGTGTATTGGCCCGCCGCCTTGTTCTTCGGGAGCACCTCCAGAATGGCCGCGTCGACGTAGGCACGCGAGGCCAAAACAATCGCTGGGTCAATCTTGAGCTGAATGTTGCCGGTGCTGGTGACAATGAAGTTCATCCGCACGATTTGCGTGCGCCCAGAGCCTTGCGACAGCAGCGGCTTGAAGCTTGGCGCGCAGTTGGCCACCGCCACCAGATCGCCGTCCGCATCGTAGAGGCCGATTTCGCGGATCCACTTACCGCCCTCATCGGCCGGGATGATCTGTTCGGCGATGATCACCGCCGGGTTGACCGGGTCGATCTTCAGTTGGTTGAGCGGCTTGCGACGCCACTCGCTGAGCAACTTTGTTTGACTGGCCGACGGAACCGGATTAGGCGGATCCGCCAGCCCGTTCGGGTTGGCATCCCCCACGCCCATTTGCGTGATCAGCCAGGGAACACCGAGCGCGTCGGCGTTCGCCTGCTTGGCCATCCCCACGTTCGTGAGGATCGCGAAAAACTGCGAATTCGCATCAATCATAATAAACGTCCAGGGTGTCTATGGTGTGTTCGCGGCCGACCACGCCAAAGCTGCCGGTGACCTCGATGTCACGCATGACGGGTGGGTAAACGTCGATTTCGTCGCCCTCGTTAAGGGATACGGCGATGTTTAAATTGCCTTGGGTTTCCAGGCTGATCGCCAGCCCGGTCAATTGCCGTGTGACGGGCTTGGCGTCGTCAATCAGGCGATCTAGCTCCTGATACATTTCCTCGGTGATGCCGGTATCGAGAACGCCCACCTTCAGCGCGAAGGTGCCCGGCACACCTTCGGGCACGGTCTGGAACCACTCGACAATCTCGATCAGATAGCCCAGCGGCTCGACCACGCGGCGCAGAGCGCCGATGGTGCCCTTGTGTTTGTGGATGTAATACGACGCCTTGATGGCCGCGCGCTTGGTCGCCTCAGTCCAACGGTAATCCCAGCGATCGACCGACCACGCCCAAGCCAGATGCGGCAGCAGGTGCACCGGGCAGGTGTCGGGGTTGTAGAGGTCGCGCAGTGGGACAATCGTCTTTTCGAAAAACGCGGCCTCCATGGCACGTTCCAGTTGCGTGCTGTTGAGCGGCAGTAGACTTTTCATATCAGCCCGCCAGCATCACGCTGTAGCGCGTACAGAACGCCGCTTGCGCCTTGGTCGGGGCCAAGTCCTGCCAACCGACCAACTCAACCCGGGCAACACCGGCAACGTGCAACTGAGCGTCAACAGCAGAGCGTGCGACCTCGACACCCAGCCGCTTGCGTGGATTGATCCAACTGGCCAATCGGCTTTTCGCTTCGGCCAAACTGGCGTCCGCTTCTGGTCCGGCGCTGGCCATGTGCAAAATGGCGTCAATCTCGTAACGGATCACCTCTGCACTCTGTACAGTCACCCGATCACCGACCGGGCGAACGTCATCGTCATCCAGCGCAGCGGCCACCGCCGCCAGCAGCTCTGGCGGCGCTTCGCCTTCCCCGTCCAACCCCAGCACCGTGACCGTAACGTAACAAGGCTTCGGACTTTCAGCCGTGGCATCTGCCACCAACCCTGAGGCATTGCGTGCATGCAGGATGTAGCTGTTACGCGGGCCGGCCGTGGTCAAGCCCTCATAGGCCAACTGGATGCGCTCGCGAAACGGGTCATCGTCCTCCATGACCTTGGGCACCGGCGGCACCGCCAGCAGATCCTCGGCCTGAATGACCAGGCGCTGCAGATTGACGTTGGCCCCCAAGTGATCGAGGTCGCCGCGAATGGCGTGCGCCAGCAATAGCGCCTTGCCGGCGTCATTGACCCGGGCGCGGTTGCCGACCTTGTTGTAAGCCCCAACCTCAAGCACTTTGACCACGGGATCGCTTTCCAGCGCGGCCGTCCAGTTGCCACCCATGTACCCACGAAAGACGCCTAAACCATCCTGATAGACCTCTTCGAAGTCCAGAGGCTCCAGCACGGTCGGCGCCGGCAGCGACGACAGATCAACGGTACTCATGCAGCCACCTCCAACGTGACGCCGTCGCCCAGGTACTTCCCGACGATTTGCAGATTGATTTGCCCACCAATGACGGAGAGGACACGCACCTGGTCGAGCCTCAAACGTGGCTCCCAGCGCCCCAAAGCGCAGGCGACCTCAGCCTGTACGGCGCTTTTCCAGCCCTCGTTAACGGGCAAATCGACAAACCGCCGCAGCTTGCTGCCGTACTCCATGCGGTGCCGGCGACTGCCCAGCGGCGTGCTCAGGATGTCGGCAATGGATTGCCGCAGGTGCTCGATGCCGGATATGGGTAGGCCGGTCTGGCGATCCATTCCGATCATCGATGTCACTCCTTGAACGGCTCGTATTCTTCACTGGCTTTCAGGAACTTGACCGCCTCGATGTCGGAGGCCGGCACCACGACCGTCGCCTTCTCCACCGGATAGGAACGGTCAGTACCGGGCACGATCACCAGTCGCGACGTGTAGAGCTTGTCGCGGAATTTCAAGGACTCAGGCGATGAATAAGTTGAGGATGACAATGCCGGTTCCGAGGGCGTTTGCGCATCGGTTGAGGTCGTATCGATCTTGGCCATGTGGTTCTCCAGGCATGAAAAAGCCCGCACTGGGCGGGCTGTGGTGAGTTGAAATTAATGCGTGTGGTGATTGCTGTTGCCGGTGGCATCAATGATTGCGCCGGCGCTGGTGATGCCCTTGGTAACGTGTAGCGCGCCGTCGATCATCACCGCCGCTTTCAAATTGATGTTGCCGGTGGTCACGTTCACCGCGCTATCGGTCACGACCGCTTCCGTGCTGGCCACTTTGATGGTGACCGTGCCGCTCGGGAGCGTGATGCTGTAGCTCTTGGCCTGCCAGTCGTAGACCAGCGAGCCGCCATCATCGAAACGCCAGACCTCGACATGGTCGCGGTTGTCTGGCGGCGGTCCGGCATTGCCATACAAGCCCGGGACAAACGTGCCTTGTGACACGTCACCGCTGGGACTGATCAAACTGCCCTGCTCGCCCAAAGACGGCGCCCGCCAGTGCCTGGCCTTGCCGGCGGCGATGCTGTGCCACCGCACCCAGGCGCTGACCCATTCACTGCCATCCGACACGCGACATACCGGCGGCGAAGCGGACAGATCTACCGCGACCACGTAGCAAGCCTTTACCGCACCCGCGATCATGCGGTCATGCTGCGCGCTTGCGTAACTCACGGCAGATCCTCCGGCCTGAATTGCCCGTCACCCGGATCGGCTTCAAACACCAACGACCCCGGCGGTTCGTCCGACCACGGCCATTCCTCAAGGCCGAGATAAACCTGCTGAGTCCACTCCACCAGCCACACCGTGTATCCATCCAGGTGCGGCTGGGTCCAGTCCTGCAGCGATTGCACAAACTCGGCGGGTTCAACTGCCAACCCCCACGTCTGCGAACGCAGCAGCACCGCCAACTGCGTCGCTAATTGCACGGCCTGTTGATGATGGTGCGGCTTGATCGGGTCGACGATGATGCGAGCTTCAAACTTGAAGATCAGCGAAGTTTCGCCGGTGCCGATATCGGCACCTGGCTCGATCTCCGCCACCTCAAGGAACAACGCTGGCAGCAACACGCGATCTGCAATGTTTGGCCAGGCCGTGACTGCTTGCACTCCAGGAAGGTGAGCGCGCAGATGCTGTTCTACCGCCCGATAAAGCTGGTCCAGGCTGAAGGGTTCGTCAGACATTGCCGATCCTCTTGAGGTATTTCTGCAGCTCAAAGTTGAGTTCCTGCTTGAGGATCTCCAGCAGGCGCTCATCCGCTTTTTTTACCCAGCTTTCAAAGTGCGGTCGGGCTTGCTCCAGCGACACCTTGGCCTTGGCCAACGGGAAACGACTGCCGTTTTCGGCAACCCAACCCGAACTCGGACCGCGACCGGGTGACACCGTGCTGTCGGGGTAGTCGTCCGCGTTAAAATGCTTGCTAGCCGTTCGGATCCAGATGTCGGGCTTGTTGCCGTAGACCTTCTTGAGGAAAGCCCCTTGGTAACGCCGCCCCGCTACTGACACGCCGCTGCCGCTTTGCCGCGCCCGGCCGATCCGGCTGGACTCGATGGCATTCAAACCGAACCACAGTTTGCCGCTCGCAGCCCCGCCGGAAACCGGATAGCTGCGCAACCGCTGACGCACCGCCGCAACAGCGATGCGCTCTGACCGGCTGACGGCTCGGGCGATGTGCGTGCGCAACCATCCCAGCGTCTTGTTGATCGCGCGCCGATGCGCCGCAGCAGCCGCTTTCGGTACCACCTTGGCAAAGTCCTGGAACGCCTGAAAGTCTGCGGCCGATGACTGGATGGAGATCATCCCGCCACCGGCCGAGGGTTTGAAATAGCTGCCGACACTCATGGGCGCAACCTCAGAATCAGGGCGACCAGGCCGTCACCGCTCGGTTCGAGCTGAATCAGGTCGTAGTCACCGCCGCCATCCAAGGGAGGCAGGTCAACGCTAACCAGCATGCCCTGTTCCAGACCTTGCGAATCGCTGACGCGGATCTCGAAGCGAGGCTCGCGCAACCCGGTGTTGAGCTTGCCGAACTTGGGTTGCAGCCAGGGTGCGGCGAACATGCCGAACACTGGCTCTTCGCGCCCCTCGATCCGCGCCGTATCGCCCAGCGTTTCGAACACCACCGCGTCGACCTCGGCGACCAGGTCGCGAAAGCCCACGGTCAGAGTTCCAGCAGGATCTGGGCGCGCGGTCGAGTGCACAGGTGCAGCGGGTTGGACTGCGCCTCACCTGCCATGCCTTTGTTGAAGGGCAGCGGCTCGATCATGCTGTAGTACGGAATGCCCTGAGTGTTGACGGTTTCCATGTAGTCAGCCGGCGCAAACACCGAGATGTACAGATCCGGCACGCCTTCAGGGATCAGAAGCGCCTTGTCGTCATGCACGAACGACACGCCGGCCACCTTGCCACGGTAGCGCTCCCAGGTGATGCCGCCGAATTCGAAACTTTCCCGAGCGTCGCCGCGCAAAGCTGCCGCTTGCTGACTGTTGAGATACGTTTTCTCGACTGCATCATGGACGATCAGGCTGTTCCAAAAGGTCTTGCCACAAAAGGCGCGAGAGCCGGTGCTGGTCACACTGCCGAGAGCATCTTCCTGCATATCCAGCGCCTCAACGCATTTAACACGCAGCTTTGTTTTTGGGTCTGCCAAGCCCATGGGCAACTTCTGACGCTGCACACCGAAGCGTTCATAGAGATCCAGCAGTACGGTCTTGCCATCGGCGTCAAGGATCTGACCGTTCAGTGCGCCCATACGCTGGAATTCGTGCGTGGCGTCCAACTGACGCCGCGCCTTAGCCAGGCGCGCATTGACCACATCCTGCACCGCCTGCAACTCAGTGCGAGTACCGAAGGCGCGAATGCCTTGGATCTCATCGGCCTTGATGGTGAAGCGCTCAGGCAGATGCACGGTGTTGAACGGGATAAGGGTGCGCTTGCTGGCCGCAACCACCAGGCCAGAACCACCACGCTCGCCAGCAGGCACCAGTGCCAGGGTGTCGCCGTCTTTTTCAATCTGCACGGTCAGAGTGGTAATGCCTTCCTCACGGAACAGTCCCAAGGCGCTGATGCGCCCTGGCAGGTAAGGTTGATCATTGAGTGCAGCAGTCAGCGAAGTAACGGTAAACGCTTCGTCGTCAAAAATGGCGATATCGGCCATAGGTACTCTCCAGAAACGAAAAATCCCGCACGCGGCGGGATGCATATAAAAAAGGATCGACTTAGCGAACGATCACGAAATGAGTGGCGAGTGCTTTCTCGGCGGCCAGATCCAGGCCGGTCAGCTGTGCTTCGCTGACCTCGGCCAACCGCACCACGGCGCGACCGCGACGCACCACATCGGATTCGCCAAGCGGGCCGTAAAGAATGGCGACAGCGTTTTCAGTGCCGTCCTCAGCAGTCGGTTCGTAGGGTGCGAATTCACCGGAGGCTGTCACCAGCCCGAGGATTTGTCCCGGCCACAACGCTGGACCGGCCGCGACGTTGATCGCTTCACGCGAAATGGTGCCGGCGCCTTCGGACAGCAGGAATTCACCTGCGTGCATCGGTTCCTGTTTGATGGTCATGCTCATGCTCCTTTCGCGCCGCGCGCGGTTCCTGTCTGGGCCGCTTGGCGAGCAGCCCAAATCGAGTTGGGGTCAGGTTGTTTGGCCAGCACCTTGGGCGCCGGGTCATCCGCCAGCGGCAGACTGTTGTCGATTTCGAAGCCCTTACCACTGGTGACAATCTTGTCGAACAGACGCGCTCGCACCGCCGCCTCGTCCAGACCTGCCGCGACATACTCGGCGCTGAATTCCGGCAGCCGCGCGGCCACGCAGAGGTCGTTCACCGCCTTGGCGCGTGCCAGACCGGCCAAAACAGTTTCTTCGCTTTCGAGCTGGGTCGAACAGAGCAGCGACTCGACCAGGTTGCTGATGCCCGCCGCCGTGCAGCGCTGAGTGATCAGCAGCGCCAACTTGGCCGAGTCGACTACGGGCAGTACCTGCGGCGGATCGATAGGCTCAAGATCCGGATCCGCTTCAGGTGGCTCGTCGAGCTGCGCCACCAGCTCAGCCGGAGCGTGCTGGTATCGCTGCAGCACCGCGCCTTGCCCGAGGCATGCTTTGACTTTGATGCCGTCGCCGACTTCGTCAGCCAGACCGAGAGCCAATGCTTCATTGGCAGTCAGCCAGGTTTCTGCATTAACCATTCGCCGCAGTTCCGCGTCGTCAATGTCGGGCGCCTTGGCCTTATAGGCCGCAATGATCGCCTCCAAGGTTTGATCCAGCACATCAGCGACCCGACGAAAGTCCTCAGCGTCCCCGCCTGCATAGGTGTAGGGGTTATGAATCATCAACATGGCGTTCGCAGCGATGACTACGCGGTGTGCACCGCACACTGCCACGCTGGCCGCACTCGCTGCCAACGCGTCGATCCGACCGGTGCAGCGTTCGCCCAGCCGCGACAGCGCGTTGTGCATGGCCAGACCATCGAACAGGTCACCGCCGATACTGTTGAACGCGGCCACCACTGGTGACACGCCATCATCCATGGCACGCAGATCCTGCACGAACTGATTCGCAGTGATGCCCCACGCACCGATCTCGCCATAGACGAAAACTTCGATGACTCGATCGGTCGCTTCGCCGCTGGCATTGACGGCATACCAGGTCTTGTCCTTTACCTCGACACGTTTGCCGGCGCGGTTGTAAATACGCGGTTTCGCAGTTTTGCTCATGGTTGCTCCTTGTCGTCGGAGTCTTCGACGGCATCAAGGGTGTTGTAGTTGAGGCCCAGCTTTGTGGCCCGTGCCAGATCGGCGGCGTTTTCAAGATCGACCGTTTCAGCGTCGTAACCGGTGCGCAGCACCATCTCGCTGCGAGAGGAAAACCCGGCCTGTACCTCCATCCGGCGTGCCTGCACGTCCTGTACTGGCTGGATGTAGGCCCAGCCTTGTGGCACCCAACGGGTACGCAGGTACTGGCGGCGTTTCTGTGCGTAATCGTCCAGCACCAGGACACCAGACAGCACCGCCATATCCATCCACGCAGCCCGTACCGGGCGGCAGAGTTGATGCACGTACACGCTGAATTGCAGTTGTTCCAGGCGGCGCCGAAACTCGTTGAGCACCACCCGCAGCGCTCGGTCGTTGATCCCGCGCATGTCGCCAGTGAGGATCTCGTAAGGCGTACCGCTACCCGCCGCTGCAGCCATCAATTGCTGCCGCATGAAGTCCGGGTAGTTGTTGCCCGCGTCTGGTGGTTTGGAGAACTCAACCTCCTCGCCTGCCCCCAGTTCCTGCATGGTGCCGGGTTCGAGCGCAACCATCGGCGTGAAGCCATCGCGGTCCAGATCCAGCAAGGCGCCGGTAACGGGGTCGCGGGGTTGTTGCCCCGACTCCGGAGCCGGCCGCTTGATGAAACCGGCGAACAGGTTGGCCACTTCCTGTCGGAACAGCACCGCGTCGTCGTAGTTGTCCAGACTGCGCAGGCGTTTGAGCACCGGCGACAATCGCGGCACACCGCGCAACTGGCCGGGCTCAACCGGTTCGAAGATGTGCAGCACCTGCGTGGCAGGCACGCGCACCAGCTGGTTGTAGCCGGCGTTCAGCGAGGCTGCATCACGCGGATGCGACAGGTACATCCAGTACGCCACCCGCTTGCCGCCCGGGGTGAACTCGATGCCGGCGCGGATGACATTACCGTTTTTGGTGCTCTCGAATTTGTCGTGCGGTACGAATTCCGGTGCGAGGATCTGCAGCTGCAGCGGAACCGCCAAGCCTTCATCCAGACCGCGTGGCCGCAACCGAACAAAGCACTCGCCCGAGGTTTCAACCGTGCGTGCCACCAGCGCCTGCTGCCCGTAGAAGTCGGTGCGATCATCCGCGTCCGACTCATCGACCCAATCCCCCCACAGCTCCTGCAATAACTTGCGCAACGCATCGTCATCAGTCGTCGGCCGAGGGGTGATGCCCGTACCGATCAGGTTGCTGACGCGCTTGTCGATGACGTTGAAGGCGTAGGGGTCGTTGCGAACCGCCGCCCGCGAGCGCGACCGCAGATTGCGCAAGGCGGGAGTGTTAATGCTGTTGATCCCGTTGTCGGGAGCGTCCCAGCCAGTGGAGCGTCGCCCTTCTCCAGCGCCTTCGTAACTGGCCTTGATGTTGGACGGCAGGACAAATCCGTTACGGGTCAGCGTTGGGAAATGTCGGGCCATCAGACCCCCTTCCCTGCGTGGTACAGCCGGACCACACGTGAGCGTGGCCCGGCGGCGCTGGCAAGTGACGAGCGTATTTCTTCACGCGCCTTGAGCAGTTCATCGACCGTGCGGTATTCCACGGTGCGGTCGGTGTAGCGCACAGTTTTCTCACCGCGAGCAATGGCCGCCTCAACCGCGTCGAGGTGCTTTTTTGTAAAGGACATATCAGCGTCTCTTCAGATAGCCGCTGGCAGAGCTGCGGCGTTGAGGGGGGGCTGCCGGTCGTGATTGTGTAACCGGTGCAGCAGGTGGGGGTGCGGGTTGGGCTTGGCGTACAGCAGCGGGCGCCGGTGTTTGCTCAGCATCAAGTCGCTCGCCCTGAACTGGCTTGATGCTCAAGGCATCATCGAACAATCCGGACTGGGCCAGGGCTTGTCGCACCCGGTCCCAATCGTGTTCCTGATAGCGGTTGATGCCGAGGTAATGCGCCATCGCAAGGCAGTACACCATCAGGTCGAGCGCTTCGTTGCGCTCGGCCTTGCCCTTCACCCATTCGATGCGCTTGTGGCCCCGCACGTAGCGCAAGACTTTGCGTTCGGCGACGCACTGGGCGAAGAACTCGTCCGGCAGGTCGTTGGCAAAATGCAGCGAACCGGGGCCGTCCGGGAACGGGTAGCGGTTGTAGATCCAGTCTTTGGCGGTGTCGGTACCGACAAACCACAGCTCGGCGCCGTTGCGTTCGGTCTGGCCCTTCCATGTCACGTCGACCATGGACGGGCGCTGTGCAATCACCGGTCGGCCCGGCTTGCTCGCGCCCTTGATGGCGAAGATGTTGCGCCAGCGGCGAACGCGGCAGAACTGATAGACTTCATCGGTGTGGTGACCGCCGGAGTCGACGCCGACGGCGAGAATCGCCAGGCCGACACCGCAGGGATGCCGGTAACGAGCCTTGAGCTTCTCGTCCAGCACAGCCCAAGTGCGGTCGTCTGCCGGATCGCCCCAGATGATCTGGTGATCGACCACCCAGCGCTCCATGCCGACACCAAAGCCCATCACCATCATTTCCAGGCGGTTGGCTTGGACGTCGACAGAACCAGTCAGCATCAGCACACCGGCCGGCATCGTACCGAGGGTGTAATTCTCCAGCCGCGCCCGAGCGATCAGTACTTCCGCCTTGGTCTGTTCGAGCGCGCTGTCCCAGACCTTAGCCAGACGAGTGTTGTAGAACACCTGCATCAGACTCGTGTCGCCTTGAGCCTGAGCTTTCTTGGCGTCTTCAAACTCCTCGGCAAGGCCGGCCCAATCCATCCAGCCGGTCGGCGAATACAGCGCGTTGAGATGAAAGCCAACAGTTTTGCCGTCGCCACCAGCGTGAGCGCGCCACTCGCCTCGGGCGAGCATGTCGCTCTTGTGGTGTTCCTCGATCAGCACGTCGCATTCAGGTGCTGCGCACTCGTAATGCACAGTTCTGAGGTCCTTGCTGTAGTGCAGCCGCTCCCATTCCAGCACCTGCATATGGCCGCAGGTGGGGCACGGCACGTAGTAGTGGCGCTGGTCGCTGGACTCGAACAGATCCGCAATTCGCGATGCGCCCTTGATCGTTGGCGAGCTGGAAAAATAGATCTTGGCGTTGCGGCCGAAGTTGGTCGCCCGCGTCTCGGCCAGCCGGATGGGATCACCCTCCTGGCCGACGTCATTCTCCCAACGGTCGACTTCGTCGCCGTAGATATAACGCGCCGACAGCTCCGAAAGGTTGGCCGCAGAACCGGCCGTGGTGACGTACAGCGAGCCGCCCTCGAACTCCTTGGTGTCCATCGTGTTGCGTGCGTCCCGCGAGCGGGTGGCCGCGACCCGTTCGCGCAGAACGGGCGTGGCCTTGATGGTCTTGCTGATCCGCCCAGACACTCGCTTGGACAGGCCAAGGCTGGGGAGCAGCGCTAGGATGTTCGACGGTGCCATGTGGATCAGGCCGCCCATCCAGTTCAGGGCGATCTGCGTTTTCATCAGCTGCGAGGCCACCATGGTGATCACGCGTCTGCAAGGGTGAGCGGGCGACAGGCAGCGCATTGGCTCGCGGGCATAAGGTGTTCGAGAGGTGCGGTACTGGCCGGGTTCAGGGGCGCCGGTGTCACGCGGGATTCGCATGTACTCGTCGGCCCATTCGTCGATCCAGAGATCTGGGTCGGGGCGCAGTCCACGGAAATATGCCTCACGGTACACCACTGCACCGTCAGGAAATTCCGTGTGCATGGGTTCAGTCCGTTGTCATGGCGTGTTCAAGGTCTGCTGAAGAGAGGCGCTCGGCTTCCTCCAGCGTTCGACGGAAGGTGGCGGTCAGGTGCTTTTCGATCAACCAGGGATCGGTCATGGCTGCAAGGTCGTGGGACAGTTGCGGCAACGGGCCGAACAGTTGATCGCGCAGCAAGCGGCCTGCGTTGTAGGCGCCGGTTTCTACCGCTTCTTTGGAGACCAGCGAACCTTGAGCTTTGCCCAGTTCGATCTCCGCCAGCTTGGCCATGTTGTGCTCACGCAGGGCGCGGGACTTCTGGTAGTCAGGGTGTTTGCCGTCGACTGGCATCAGGTGCGGCGGCGCAGCCATGGAAGTCGGCTCGGTCAGAGGAGACAGTTGGCTGTAAACGTCGCGCTGAATCCGGTCCTGCTGGTGTCGCACGGCTACGGCGACCTTGCTGGGATCGCTGGTTTTATCGAGCAGCGCCTCGGTGGCCTCAAGGTCGATTTTGCCGTTCTCGGTAAGCACCAGCCGATCCTGACTGGCCAATTTTGAAACATAGGATTTGGCCCAACCGCGCCGGGCCGCAAACTCCGTTTTGCTGATGATTGTCATGCTTAATTCTCCAGTTCACCCCGCGAGTTCACCTGTTCACCTCAGTTCACTAAGTTGGTGAACCGTCCGCTAACACAGTCCCGCGGGTTTCCGACCCCGTGCCCCTCAGATCCCCCTAGGGTCCCCGGCGGTTTTCGGCGCACCAGATCGGTGCATCACCCCTGCTCGCCCCCGGATGGCGGGACTTCGCAGACGCCCAACCGCTTGGCAGCCCAGCGTTCGTAAAGCCCGATGGCAACATCTGCGCCCGCCATCGCCGTCAGGCAACCCAGCGCGCCCGCCGTCCAAAGCGACATCCCGGCGGCGATCATCAACATCATCGCCGACACCCCGCAGACAATGCAGGCCCCAGACCGAAGCGCGAGCCTGCGCAACAACGCCCAGCCCCGCGCCCCATCTTTATCTGCTCGCCACATCTCCCCCGACACGCCACCGACCAAGGCCAACACGACCACTAACCAGATCGGCATCTCTGCCAGCGCTTGTTGCTCGTTTGTCATCGCCAACCCCTAAACGCAAAAACCCGGCGCAATGGCCGGGTTTGGTGGTGTGGTGCCTGCCGCTCTCTGCGGTCGCACCTATCGAAGATGACTACTTTTTACAGGTCGATTCCGGTGGCAGCAACCCTGTTTTAATGCCACCCGGTGAATAAGTGGGTAACGCAGGGTGAACGCCTAGCGAATGTCGGCGAATACACCTCCCCGGCATTCTGTTGTTGCGGCGGTGTCCCATACGTCCCACTTTTCAGAATCGAAGTGGGACGCCTGAGAGCGCCTGAATTCGGGGCTTCGCCCCGCTGTCCTACTTATTTTTCTATTTTCTCGTGTAAAGGGAGAATTTTAAAGAACACGCGTTCGCGCGTGAGCGCGTAGTGCTCGCCCGCTACGCTCACACGGACGGGAGGCACTACTAAGCGGGACGGTGGGACAACCCAGCAACGACAAGGCCCGCACCTGTCCCACTGCATCAAAACACAGCGAGACAAGACGGGCCAGTGGGACAACCACAACCGGAGCGCTGCCTGGGGTCACGCAGCTAGCCCCATCAGCACCCAATAGATCTGCAGATGCGCATCATGCAAACGCTGGTAGTACGTGTCGCGGCCACAACCGCAGTGGGCATACCGCAAGCGCATATCCACATCGAGCGTGCAGTAATGCTCACGCACCACCGTCACCAGCTCCGGCGCGAGGTGCTTGGTCACGATCAGCTCAATGTCCAACGAACTCTCCAGCGGCGCACGAAAGGCGCGCCGCCCCCTGATCAGTTGCCCGTTGCTCTCCATCATCATCGCAACCATGTTCCCCCCAGCCAGCCCTCCTTTCGAATGTTCGGAGTGCAGTTCCTGCGCCCATAACCGAAGCAGCGAATCGATCTCCTTAATCAAAACAAGGCTCCTCGAACGCTTCACGCTGTAACGCCGAGGCACCGCCCCACCCTGCCGGCTTCTTGTAAGCCCAAGGCCGCTGTCCACTCTTCACCAATGCAGGCAACCGCACCCGCCGCCAACCCAACCGATGCATGATCGCGCCGACGCGCATCTGCTCAGGTTTGCCCCAATGCCCAAAGTCCAACTTGAGCGCATTGGCCAGCACCTCGCTCCCGGTGGTCGTCTCACCGATCTGCGACTCTTCCAGCCAGGTCAGAATCGGCCCTTCCCATTCATCCACAACGAAACGTTCGTCCTGCTCTTCGCCGAACATTGCTGCCTCATCCAGCGTCACCCACCAAAGGTCGCCCGCGTCATAGCAGAACACCGCCTCGGCCCACAGCTGATCGCGCATCGAGCGCAACAACTCCAGATCCACCTTGGTACAGGCGACCGGCCAGTAGCGCCGGTTGCCGGTAGCATCCTTCAGGTACTCGTCCTGGTTGGTTGTGCCCACGAAAACACACTGGCGTGGCACATCCATTGTTCTGCGGCCGTAGCTCTCGCGGTAAGTGTCGGTGGATGCCGAAAAGAACTGCTTGGCCTTCGTACTCTCAGCCTTGTTGAAGCTGTCCAGCTCGCCCAGCTCGACGATCCACTTGCCCCGGATCGCCTGAAAGCCGTCCTTGTCACCCAGCGCAAACGGCGTGTCCATGAACCACTCGCCGCCGAGGATACTCATCGCCGTCGACTTACCGGCGCCCTGCGCACCTTCCAGAATCATCACTGAGTCAGCCTTGCAGCCGGGCTTCATCACCCGAGCCACGGCCGACAACATCCAGCGCTTGCCGACCTTGCTCGTGTAATCGGTGGCCTTAACGCCCATGACATCGGTAAGCCAACTTTCAAGCCGGGGCACCTGATCCCACTGCAGCTTGCGCAGGTACTGGCGCACCGGATGAAAAGCATGGTCATGCGCAACCACACTCACCGCCTCGATCACATGCGAAGCCTTGACCCGCAAGTTGTACTGCTGCGCGAGCCACTTCATCACCCGCACATCATCAATGTCCGCCCAATCGCCCGTGCCGCCGCCATAAGGCGCCGCACGCAGCTTGACGATCTTCGAACTGAAGGCGCTGTAACTAATGACCCCGGCCCAACGCTCATCATTGGCCAGGATCAACTCGACATTTTGCATGTGCGCGATCAACGCGCCGCTTTCACTGCGGGCCAGCATGTCCTTCCAGCCACCAGCGGCCGGCGGCTTGACCACCGCCAACACCTGACGGCGCACAGCTTCCAAACCTTCCGCGACATGCAGGTCGTTGAAGTCGGTCCACTTGGCTCCCCGCTCACCGGAAAAGATCGGTGCAACCACCTGGCCACCAACGATCAGCGCCGCGTTATTGGCCTTCTCTTCGCCGGGGTTCCAGGCATCCCCATTAGGCTTCGTTGTCTTCCAGTCATCGTCGCGGCAGATGATCAGCGGACAGCCGGCAAACCGCTCGCGCATAGCCTTGCAAACCACCAACAGGTTGCCGGCATCAAACGCAATGGCCACAGTCAGTGACGTGGCCATGTGCAGGCTTGCGCCGGTAGCGTATCCCTCACACACCAGCACCGGCTCGCCCGGATCTGGATGCGGCCCGATCAGGTGAAACGCGCCCTCCTTCGACATACCATAGGGCCAATAGGATTTATCCCGTCCGGTGTCTTCTTGAATGGCCGGGAACACCACCTGCAGGCCGACGATCTCATCGCGAACATTGCTCATCGGCACCAGAAACGCGCCTGTACGAGGCGCATATCGAACCCCGAACCCCACAATCTGCTTACGATCCAGATAGTCGCTACGGCCCTTCTCCGGCATACGTTTGAAAATGCCAGCAGCGCGTTTCGCCGCACGACGTGCAGCGTTGGCCGAGATCTCAGCAGCCCGGCGTTTGGCCTCTTCCTGTCGAGCGCGCATAACCTCACGCTCTTCCGGCGACATCCGCCCGGCCTTGACCTTGATCTTCTGAGACTCGCCCGAACGCCAGTCACCGAACGCACCGAAGATCAGCGTCTCGCCTTTCTCCGTGTGCTGTTCATGGACGACATACCAGCCATTCTTTTCCTTGCCCTTGTCCTGCGAAGTCTTACACCGGGTCAGCTTGCCAAACACCAGCGGCTGCGCAGGCTCAAGGCCGTAGTCCGCGAATTGCCCCAACACTTCATCGAGCATGGATGGCCTCCATGATCTCCTCGACCTCCTGGCAGGTCACGCATTGCGTGCAGCCAGGAACAGCTAAACGCCGTCCCTCGGGGATTGGGCTGTCGCAGTTTTCACAGAATAGAAACGAATGCGCCGCCAATGCAGGTTTAGCGGCGTTGCGTGCAGCGAGCGCCTGATCGATACGCTCTTGCACCAGGTCATTTGCGAAGTCAGCAATGTCAGCCACGATCAACACCCCGCGTCGTCTGGTTGACATACGTGGCGCGGTTGAACAATCCCAACAGCCCCTGAATCCCACGAAACACCTGCAGGCGAATCGCGGCCAGTTCCTCATCGGAAACAACCCCATCACCAATGCTTTTGGCCCACGTATCAGCCAGATCCGCGACCTGTCGGAAGTACTCGGCAATACCGGTGGTCAACGTCTCGGGCATGTCGTTGGTGTATGCCTCAGCCAGCTCCTGCCAAGTCGTGTCACCGACCAACGCATGAACCGCATCCAGAATGCGGCGATCCTTGGTCAGCTCCAGAATCTCGCCGAACTCTTGAATGTTCACCGTGTGGCTGGGGTGGGTTGGGGACAGCTTGTGCTGCAGCGTGGTCGCATTTCGGCCGGTGGTGGCGGCAATGGCTGCGGCGCCGCCGGGGTAGTCCCGTGCGGCATGATAAAGCGCGAGATCGAGCGGCAAAACTTCCCGCTGCGCCCGCTCAACAGAACTCAGAGCGATACGGCTCATGGCATTAATCCTTGTAAGTTGCCAGTGCCGCGCGACATGCAGTGGTGATACATTTGCCGCGTGGCTTGAAAGGGCCCAAACGCCGGATAGATCTTCGGGATCGACACCGGCACCGTGCCGGGGCGAGCAATCCTTTGCTCACCCCTGGCGCAACAGCTGCCCAATCTGTGGTGGAGAAGGCAGCAACACCAAGGCTTCCGAGCCTTGGAAAAGCGCGATAAAGGAAGGTGGCTGCATGTGGTGTGCCCGCCTATCTCTATCGCGTCCCGACAGCGCTGTGGTGGTGCGTGCCGGGAGGAACTGGGCGACCTTTGGGTCGCCTTTTTTCTTGCTAGGCTGCAGCTTTATGAGGGGCCGAAGCGTTCAACAACCAAGCAGCTTGGAAGGCGTTGCCTTTCTGCTTCGCAGCTGTCGCCAGCAGCTCCGCGTATTGGGTTTCACCTGTGTAATCCGTTCGCGGCAGGCATGCGGCCTGACGCCATTTGTTCAAAGCTTGATAGCTTCTATTGCAAATCTTCGCGGCGGCCCCGATGCCGCCAACGGCTTCAAACGCGAATGCAATCGCGCTGGGAAAATCTGCGGGGTCCAACATGACAACCTCCATTTATCAACTTACGGTTGATGTTATAGATCAGCTGACTATTGCGCAACCATTATGAGACTCTCAACTCATGGTTGATAAAAATACTCTCCGCGCAGCATTCAGCGAGCGCTTACACGAAGCACTTGACGATGCCGGCGTACGCCGCCGGGGTCGTGGTGTGGATATCCATCGTCAGTTGAAAAGCCTGGGGATCCGTAAGACGACCCAAGCTATAAGCAAGTGGCTAAACGGTGAAGCGATAGCCGAAGCAGATAGCATGACTGCTCTGTGCTCATGGCTGAAGATACGCCGGGAATGGCTTGAATATGGAGTTCTACCCAAAATACAACCCAGCGTGGGTAATGTTGTCCAAGAGGGGAAAAGTGATGAAAGTAACGTCACGGAGATCAATCATCGCTTTGGCAAGGTACCTCTTATTTCCTGGGTACAGGCAGGTGCATGGTGCGAAGCAATTACTAATTTTGAGTCGTACGACGCTGATTCTTGGCTATCTTGTCCCGTACAGATCAGTATCCATGGTTATGCATTGAAGGTTCTTGGAGACTCGATGACTAATCAAGGACCTGGTCGTAGCTATCCAACAGGATGCATTATTTTTGTAGATCCTGAGGCTGAGACAAAGACCGGAGATCGTGTCATAGCTAGACTACCGAGAACAAATGAGGCCACTTTTAAGGTTCTAGCAGAAGATGCCGGCCGAAAATATCTACGCCCGATAAACCCTCAATACCCAATAATAGAAATAACCGAAGAAACACACATATGCGGAAAAGTGGTTGGTTCATTCATCCCTGAGTGAATCTCGTGACGATGCCTTTGAGTTATATGTAGCACGTAGCTGATTACGAGCACGCAAGCTTGCATAGAACATTATTGTAGAGGTCGAAATATCTTCAAAATCCGCATATGCTTCATCCTCGTAAAGATCGAATACATCTTGCCGCCCATTTAAAAATTTAGATTTTTGCAGGTGCTTCATCAAGGAATACTGTTCAACGTAGCTCTTTAGGCCCTCTCCATATGGTGTAATGCAATTGAAGAACAGCAATTTAAGCTCATCATCCGACAATTGCGCCCGCAGAATATTTGAATACTGCCTTTTATGAAAATAATCTAGTCTAATCAGACGAGATGGACGCCTACCTTTATGTTCTTCCCCGGCTAACACCTTAAATCCGTCAACAAGCTTGAGGATTTGATATATATTCCTGTAATACTGCGAAAGCATGACGCGTGCCTCACCATGAAGACCCTCGTCGAAAGCTTGTTGCAATAGCTGCCGCTCAGTCGTTACTTCAGGGTTCACTGCAGCATATTGAGGCTTAGGCGCTAACCTTTTGGCTTCTGCTAAATCCTCACAAGCGTGCTTGTATTTTTGTAGTACTTCGCTAACGGCAACATCAAACCCGTTTGCGCCCCAAGGGTCTATTTTATTCCTAATCCTCTCAGCTATTTTTGAATGAACGTCAACTAGCCTAAAGAATACGGATTCGAAATTCTGCCGCTCAAACACTCCCGTTTGCTTATCTTGAATTCGATTAGCGATTCGTGTCTCTTCCCTTGCTTCCTTTAACTCCTTCCCCTGAGTGCGGATTGTATACAAGACACCAAGAAGTGCCATAAAGCTTAGTAAAGGATTGAGTACCCCCCCGAAAAAATCTCCAAACTGCCCTAATTTGTCCGACTGCTCTATAAATTTTAAACCAACA
The DNA here is from genome assembly GCF_054790525.1 of Pseudomonas sp. Mb7. Classification (NCBI taxonomy): domain Bacteria; kingdom Pseudomonadati; phylum Pseudomonadota; class Gammaproteobacteria; order Pseudomonadales; family Pseudomonadaceae; genus Pseudomonas; species Pseudomonas sp. Mb7. The sequence goes on along the minus strand of NZ_CP186501.1, from coordinate 1,174,613 downwards.
AATGGCAAATCAATTCCGAATGTCAATTTGAAAACAATATATAGTCCCACGCTAACAATCAACGTCACGCTCATAAACATTAAGAAGGGTCCAAACCCAATCCAATGCGCAACCGTATGCGTTACCGACCTAACTCGTTCATAGATGGTTGCAAGATTGCTAGTGACTTGGCGATTGCGCCTTAAATCCTTTTTTTGCACAGATTTCATCCAGAATTTAATTGAAGATAAATTTAGTAACTCTCTAAATGCTATCCAATAGCCACTACATCGTCTACTTTCGTAAGCACCCGGCAACGAAAATCAACCGATAGTTGACATAACACAACCGATGGTTGATATTTGCTTCACTCTTCCACCACAGAGCGAGGCAAAACCATGCACACCACAGCTACCCTGCACGTCCACCCAGCCGCTGCCAACCCCTTCCAAATCTTTGAGATCCGGCGCCTAGCCCGCGAGTACGGCTGCGCGTTCGCCATCAGCAAACCGAAGCTGACAGTGCGCACCACGCCTGCCCCAGTCAATCCGAACGGCGGAGGGCATGCAGCATGATCAAATACAAAATCGACAACCGCACCCTGCAGCTGCTCAATGCCCAGGTCAACCTGACCGAGACCTTCAACCACGTCCTGCGGACTGCGCCTAGGCGCGAGTGTCTGGCGTTTCGCCTCAAGGTTGAACGTGGCATCTCGGAAAGCACCTTCGTCGTGGAGCTGGGCAGCGAACGCCACACGCTGACCCTGCCGAACGAAAAGAGGATGCATCTCAAGCTGGCCGACTTCATCGAAGAGATCGCCAACGGCCCTTTCGATGCGAGCAATATCAGCGACCTGGTACACCGACCACACGCCAGCCGGGAATATGGCCGCTTTGAAGTCTCGGACAAGCAACGAGTGTTTGAGCTGGTGCGCACCGGCGGCGTGCTGAACCTCGACATGGGTTTCGATTACCCGCTAATAGTCGCGCTTCACCGCACTCACTCTCGATCAGGTGTCACCACCATCCTGAGCATCGGTAACAAAACCCCGCACACCCGTTGCTTCACCGTGTACGGCAGCGATGTCGAGATCTACGGCAAGGTCAGCGAGTCCATCAACCACCTTGCTGCAGCGGCAACTCCAGCTGCGCACGCGGCATGAGGGGCACACCATGGAACGCACCCTCGCCCAAGCCGCAACCCACCTCGGCCTGACTCGCCCGAAGCTCATCGCACGCATGCGGAAAAAAGGCCTGCTCGACGAGCGAAATCTGCCGGCCTACCCCAACCGTGACCGCGACTATCTGCGGATCAAGAACGGCCAGTGGTACCACGACCAGCTCGGCATGCAGTACAGCCAGTCAACCCGAATCAAACAACCTGGCATCCGCTGGCTAGCCGAACAACTGGGCATCGATCTGCCTGCCATCCCGGCAGACAACCGTGACGTGGCCTAGGGAATACGCCCGCCAGATCATCGCCATGCGGACACGAGAGGAGCGCAACGCCGCGCTCCTCGAAGTGCCCGAACATCTGCGCGAGCTGACCAGAACGCATTGCCTGAACGCCTGGAACCACCCGGCCAGAAAACAACGCAAGGAGGCCCAACAAAGCCATGAGTAACACAGCACAAAACCCGCTACGCCTGCACCCGGCGCCGGAATCAGCCACCGTCGAATTGCTTTACCGCATCTTCGGCGACGTCCTGATCCCGCTCGACAAAGTGCGCGAGCAGTACTTCCGCAACCTCAACGAGCAGTCGTTCGTGGCCGAGATCAGCAGTGGTCGCATCCAGCTCCCCATCACCACGCTGGACACCAGCCGCAAGGCACCGAAGTACGCGCACATCCGACATGTCGCTTCCCTGATCGACATCCGCGCCTATAAGGCCGACGAAGACATGCAGCGACAGCAGGACGACACCAACGAGTAACAACCACAAACCGAGCGGCTGCCACCACCGGCCGATGACATCACCAGGAGCACACCACATGACCGAGATTCAGATCTACGCACTGTTAGCAATCGTCCTCATGACGGGCGCCGTGTACTGGATCGCCTACCGATGCGGCGTCAGCAATGGTCACACCGAAGGCTATTCAGAAGGCTTCAGCGAAGGCATAGCAGTTCAGAGCGCCGACAAATCGGAAGAGATCCGCAACCTGACGCTCTCCTTAAAGCAGGCTCACGGCCAACACGAGCAACTCTACGACTTTTACAAACGCGCCTTAGAGGCCTCGCAACTCGGAGAACCTGCACGAATTACCCTGTTAGAGATTGCTGAAAAACTACGGATTGCGGCCGAGACGTTCGCCGCCTTCCGCACCGGCAAAAAACTCGAACGTGAAAGCCTCGCCCTTCGCGACCAGGCGCTCGCCATCGCAGCCCTGCTGGAGCCAGCTGATCAGGAGAGCGCTGCATGAGCCAGATCAGCATTCAATCCAGCATCCACCACAACCCGGCTCACGCCCCATTGGCGGCAGATGAACCAACGCGCACTCGAACCTCAGAGGAAAGCGGCATGCATAAGGACCAGCACACCAGCCAATCCACGACCGCTTTGCTCTGCGAAGCAGCCAGCGTCACCACGCTAGAAACAAACAGTCTCTGCTGCGAAGCAGCAGGCATTATTGCCCCTTCCAGCAGCACCACCGAGGCGCTTATACCCCACAAAAAGCTGCGCGAGGCAGCCACACCCAATGCAACGCTAATCGCTCAGAATCGCCCGCCCGCGCAGCCTGCTGTGGGGTATACGCACCCTGACAACCCATCACAAAAAGCCGTCGACGTGATGCAGATCGATGAGCGCGCTGAGTTCGAGAAAGAGTTCCCAGTCCCCGAAGGCCTGCAGTACTGCGCCCAGCGAGGCACGTACATCACCGCACCAGGTGCGAAGACATCCGACTCGTTCGCCCGTGAGCATTACGCGTACCGGGCAGGCTTCGCAGCATGGAAGCGCAGAGCCTGGAAACACGCGGCACTCCTTGGGCAGCAAGCTGAAGGAGTCCACCCATGATCGAGCGTACATTCCAACACTTCCACACTCAGAAACACCCGTCCGCGCAGCATGGTGAAATCTATGCCCACATTGAGGAGTCTGCTGAGTCATCGGTACTCACCTATCACCTGGACAAGATTCCAGAATTCAAGATGGCCGAGCTGATCGGGACTAGCCGCCGGGCGCTACAAGGAAAACGCGCCAGAGGCGTCATCCCCAAAGGGGTGTGGAACACCATCGATAGCCGCATTTACTACAGCATCAGGAGATACGAGGCATGGCTCGAAAGCCAATGGGATTGCCCACCGGAGTTGAATTTGCTGGACAGTCTGTCCGCATTCGCTTCACCTGGAACGGGCAACGCCGTTGCGAAACCCTCCCCTATCCCCAAACGCCGAAGGGGATTAAGGCTGCCGCCGACCTACGCGCTAACGTAACCAGCCTGATCAAGCATGGCGTGCTGGATGATCAGCGATACGCTGAACTGTTCCCAAACTCCACCTACGCCAACTACTCGGCGACTCCCCGTTTCGGGGAGTACGCCCAGGAGTGGCTCAACAGTCGCGAGATCGTGTCCGGCACACGCAAGAACTACCTCGGTTCGCTCAATCTGTATTGGATGCCGTATCTGGCAATGCTGCCCATCGACAGCATCACGTCGGTGATGCTGCGCAAGGTCGTGGCCAACACAGAATGGCCGACACCGGGCGTAAAGCGCGCGGCGATCCAGCGCCTGACCACAGTGTTCGGTACCGCAGTAAAAGATGGCCTTATCACCCGTAACCCAGTGGAGTCCATCGAACTGCCGGTGAAGGCCAAAAAACCTATCGATCCGTTCACAGTCGGCGAGGCCAATCAGATCATCGATCACCTATATAAGACGCTGACCCACTCGATGCGGATCTACGCGGCCTACTTCGAGTTCGCCTTCTACACCGGCATGCGCCCCAGCGAGATCGCAGCGCTGCGCTGGGAAGAGGTCGACAAGGAAAAGCGACTGGTCAACGTGTGTCGGATCGTCGCGGACTACAAGATCGAGGAGCGCACCAAAACTCGGAACGTTCGCCAGTTCATGCTAAATAGCCGAGCGCTGCACGCTCTTGAGCAAGCCGAGCTGGAAGCACAACAACGCGCCTTGCAGAGCCGCCGCAAACGCGCCGATTCGCCCTACGTGTTCCCTCCAACCAAGAACTTCGAGTTCATTCAACAATCGAGTGTGACCGACAAACACTTCCAGGCTGCCCTAACCGAATTGGGGATTCGCGCCCGCCGGCAATACAACTGCCGACACACATACGCTACCATGTGCCTCATGGCGGGTATGAACCCTGCGTTTATTGCCACTCAGCTCGGTCATAGCGTTCAGATGTTGCTATCGACTTACGCCCGATGGATCAACTCCAGCACTGACTGGGGTGAACTCGGTAAGCTCGAAAACAGCTTGATTGGTACAAAATTGGTACAGACAGAAACAGTACCCCTCTGAAACCCTTATGGAATCAGCCCCTGTGACACTGGAACAGAACTACACCGCGATTCTCGGCCAATTGGGCGAGGACGTGTCCCGCGAGGGCCTGCTCGACACGCCAAAACGTGCCGCCAAAGCCATGCAGTACCTCTGCCGCGGTTATGAACAGACGCTTGAAGAGGTCACCAACGGTGCCCTGTTCAGCTCCGACAACAGCGAAATGGTGCTGGTCAAGGACATCGAGTTGTACTCGTTGTGCGAACACCACCTGCTGCCGTTCATCGGCAAGGCGCATGTTGCGTACATCCCGAGCGGCAAAGTGCTGGGCCTGTCTAAGGTCGCGCGGATCGTCGACATGTACGCCCGTCGCCTGCAGATCCAGGAAAACCTCAGCCGTCAGATCGCCGATGCAGTGATGCAAGTCACCGGCGCGCTGGGCGTAGCCGTGGTGATTGAGGCCAAGCACATGTGCATGATGATGCGCGGTGTCGAGAAGCAGAATTCGTCGATGATCACTTCGGTGATGCTCGGTGAGTTCCGCGAAAACGCAGCGACCCGCAGCGAATTCCTCAGCCTCATCAAGTAATTCGTTGCGCGAAGAAAACCGGCATTCATCGCCGGTTTTTTTTCGTCCGTGAAAAATCGGGTAAGCTGCGCGCCTTTCTCAATTTGCACCGTGAGGCTTTAAACGTGTTCGTCAAAGCGCTTCGTGTCGGCCTCGGCCAACTGGTTATCTTCATCGACTTCATCACCCGCCCGGGCAAGAAACAGCGTCCTGCCGAAACTCAGGCCCAGGTCAACGCCGCCGCGCAAGGCCTGACCCTGTATCAGTTCCATGCCTGCCCGTTCTGCGTGAAAACCCGCCGCACACTGCGTCGCCTGAATGTACCGGTGGCGCTGAAGGATGCGAAGAACAACGAGCAGGATCGTCAGACGCTGCTGGATCAGGGTGGCCGGATCAAGGTGCCTTGCCTGCGCATTGAAGAGAATGGCCAGACAACCTGGATGTATGAGTCCAAGGTGATTATTGATTATCTGGATAAGCGGTTTGCCGCTGTCTGATGATTATGTTGTGGGTTGATTGACGCCTTCGCGAGCAGGCTCGCTCCCACCCTTTGGAATGCATTTCCACTGTGGGAGCGAGCCTGCTCGCGAAGGGACCCTCTCAGCCACCGCAAATCCCAGACAAAAATAAACCGGCCCTCGAGCCGGTTTATTGTTTTTAGGCCGCTTTCTCTAGCAGCGCCTGGCGCACCACCGCCGCCAATCGCTTGAGCCCTTCATCCAGTCGCGCCGGATCAATGTGGCTGAAATTCAAGCGCAAATGCCCATGATGGTTATCCGGATCCGGAAAGAACGGCTCCCCCGGCATAAACGCCACGTCATTGGCCAACGCCTCATTGAGCAACGTTCGCGTATCCAGCGGCTGCTTCAACGTCAGCCAGAAAAACAGCCCGCCCTGCGGCATGTTCCAGTCGGCGAGATCAGAAAAGTGCGTTTCCAGCGCCGTTTGGAAGGCATCGCGCCGTTGCCGATAGAAGCCGCGCAACTCACTCAGATGCTGCAGATACTTGTCGCTGCCAATCCATTGCAGGGCCTGCCACTGACCGATGCGGTTGGTATGCAGATCTGCCGATTGCTTGAGTTTGAGCAGATGCGGGAACAGGTCCGGGCTGGCGATCAAGTAACCGACGCGTAAACCGGGCAACAAGGTTTTCGACACGGTGCCGGTGTAGATCCAGCTCGCCTTCTGCAGACGCCCGGCAATCGGCTTGGCGCTGCCGCCATCGAAAGTCAGCTCGCGGTAGGGTTCGTCCTCGATCAGGGTGACGCCGAATTCGTCGAGCAATGCCGCTACGGCTGCACGCTTGGCTTCGCTGTAACGCACGGCGGACGGATTCTGGAACGTCGGGATCAGGTAAATGAACGCTGGCCGGTGCTGTTCGAGACGACTGCGCAATTGCGCCAGATTCGGGCCGTCGGCTTCTTGCGGCACGGTCAGGCAATCGGCGCCGAATAGCTGGAAAATCTGCAATGCGGCGAGATAGGTCGGCGCTTCAAGCAGAATTTCCGTGCCCTTGTCGATGTACAGCTTGGCCGCCAGATCGAGGGTTTGCTGCGAGCCGCTGACCACCAGTACCTGACTTGCGGTGCACTCCAGGCCCAGCGCCCTCGCCTCCGCTGCCAAGGCTTCGCGCAATGCCGGTTCGCCTTCGCTCATGCCGTATTGGCCGAGTGACAGCGGCATGTCAGCCCACTCGACCTTCGGCAGCATCGCTTCGGCCGGCAAGCCGCCAGCGAACGACATGACCTCCGGGCGCTGGGCGGCGGCAAGGATTTCACGGATCAAAGAGCTTTTAAGGCGCGCGACACGTTCGGAAAAGGCCATGGAAGTCACCGGTAGCGAGGCATGGGAATAATGAGTCAAACTGGTTGACTGAAATTACGACAGCTTGAGCGAGTACGTCAATATGCTTGACCTTAAAAACCCCGCGAGCCAACAACAGGCGATGGAAGCGTTTTTCTTCGGCTATCAGGCCTTCACTGCCAAGGCTGATGAAATGCTCGAGCGCCGTGGGCTGTCGCGGGTACATCAGCGAATTGTGTTTTTCATCGCTCGATACCCGAATTTGAGCGTGAAGGAATTGCTGGGATTGCTTGGCGTGAGCAAGCAGGCCTTGAACATGCCGTTGCGACAGTTACAGGAAATGCATCTGGTCGACAGCGTGGCGTCCGAGGCCGACAAGCGAAAGCGTCTGCTGGAGTTGACGGCCGAAGGCGCGAAGTTTGAACAGGCGCTGCGGCGTGAGCAGGTGAAATTGCTGGAGCGAGTGTTTGCCGAGGCTGGCGAGGCGGCGGTGAATGGCTGGCTGGCGGTGAATATGGCGCTGGGGAAAAGTCAGACGGCTCTCGACTGAATGGGACTGCCTCTTCGCGGGCAAGCTCGCACACAGGGGCACGCATTTCAAACGTGGGAGCGAGCCTGCTCGCGAAGGGGCCAGTGCAGGCGATATATCGCTATCGACGGAACTTTCGTAAACAAAACCAAAAACAATATTTGCTTTATTTGTACACAAAAGCATAATCCACAGCGTGCGAGTTCCTGACCGCATGGTCAACAAATTCGCGTATGCCTCAAAGGGCCGCTGCCACCCCTCATGGGTCCGGCCCTGGAAATAACAATAAAACTCTTGAGGAGTACTCGCTGTGGAAAGCCGCAAATCCGAAGCATCGACGCTGGACCTCTCGCCGCCATTACGCAGTGGCTTGCTGGAACGTCTGTTTAAACTCAGCTTGCACGGCACCACGGTGAAGACCGAGCTGATTGCCGGTCTGACAACCTTCATCACCATGGCTTACATCATCTTCGTCAACCCGAACATCATGGCCGATGCCGGGATCGATCACGGTGCAGCCTTCGTCGCCACCTGTATCGCCGCCGCGCTGGGCTGCCTGTTGATGGGCCTGTACGCCAACTGGCCAGTGGGTCTGGCGCCGGGCATGGGCCTCAACGCATTCTTCACTTACACCGTGGTCGGCACCATGGGCTACAACTGGGAAACTGCACTGGGTGCGGTGTTCGTCTCCGGTGTGCTGTTCATGATCCTGACTTTCTCGCGAATTCGCGAGTGGCTGCTGAACAGCATTCCAGTCAGCCTGCGCTTTGCGATGGGTGCCGGTGTCGGTCTGTTCCTTGGCCTGATCGGCTTGAAAACCGCGGGTATCGTCGTCGATAGCCCGGCCACACTGATCAAACTCGGCTCCCTGCGCGAACCTGGCCCACTGCTCGCGGCCATCTGCTTTCTGATGATCGCGATCCTCAGCTACCACCGAGTCTTCGGCGCAATCCTCATCAGCATCATCACCGTGACCCTGGCCGGTTGGGGCCTGGGCATCGTGCACTACGAAGGGATCATGTCGACCCCGCCAAGCCTGGCTCCGACCTTCATGGCCATGAACGTCGCCGGCGTGTTTAACGTCAGCATGATCAGCGTGGTGCTCGCCTTCCTCTTTGTGCACATGTTCGACACCGCCGGCACGCTGATGGGCGTCGCCCAGCGCGCCAATCTGGTGAATGCTGACGGCCGTATCGAAAACCTCTCCCGCGCGATGAAAGCCGACAGTGCATCCAGCGTGTTCGGTGCCGTGGTCGGTGTTCCGCCAGTCACCAGTTACGTAGAAAGTGCCGCTGGCGTAGCCGCTGGTGGTCGGACTGGTCTTACCGCAGTCACCGTAGGTGTGCTATTTATAGCGGCGATGTTCTTCGCACCGCTGGCCGGCATGATTCCCGCTTACGCCACCGCCGGTGCACTGATCTATGTGGCGATGCTGATGATGGGCGGCATGGCCCACATCGAATGGGACGAAGCCACTGACGCGATCCCGGCCATCGTCACCGCGATCATGATGCCACTGACCTTTTCGGTCGCCGACGGCATCGCGCTGGGCTTCATCACCTACGTGGCGTTGAAGGCTGGTACCGGCAAGTACAAGGAAATTTCCGTGAGCCTGTGGGTGCTCTGCGCGATTTTCATCGCCAAGTTCATCTTCTTGTAAGCGTCACGCGGTTCAAGCTTCAACACAGCCTCACCCAATCGGGTGGGGCTTTTGCACATTCTTGAGTACAACAAAAAAAGGAGGAAAGTGATGAGTCTGGAAACCTGGCTGCTGTTCAGCGGCGCTGCATTGGTGGTGATTCTGATTCCAGGGCCACTGTCGTTGTTGATGATCAGCAACAGTCTGAATTATGGGTTGCGCCGTTCTTATCCGGCATTTCTCGGTGGCGTATTCGCCTCTATCTGCCTGCTCAGTGCTTCGGCGTTGGGGCTGGGTGCCTTGTTGCTGGCATCGGAGCAACTGTTCAGTGCCCTGAAAATCGTCGGCGGACTCTATCTGTTCTATCTGGCCTGGCAGAGCTGGCAGCAATCGCGCCAGCCATCGGTCGGCGCCGTCGTGCCACAAGCTGCCGCCGTTCCACGGTTTCGCGCGTTGTTCGGGCGCGCCTTTGTACTGGGCGCCAGCAACCCGAAAGACATCCTGTTCTTCGCCGCTTTCCTGCCGCAATTCCTCAGCGCCGAACAGCCCTTCCTGCCGCAGTTGCTGGTGATGATCGCCACCTGGACTCTGCTGGATCTGCTGTGCAAACTGGCCTACGGACTCGGAGCCCACGGCGCAGCGCGTTACTTGCGCAGTGGCAAAGGACAGAGCTGGTTCAACCGGATCAGTGCCGGCTTGTTCGGAGGCGCCGGCGCGGCATCGTTGCTCAGCAGTCACTGAGACATTTGGATCACAAACTTTTTATTTATCTGTAGCCATCCCTGACTTGAAAAACTCAAGTCAGGGATGGCATTCGCAGCGACCGCTCGTGTTGCTCGCGACATCTCCCCGCCGCAACAACTGCATCCCTCAAGCGCAATACACAGCAACAACCCGTTGATGTACATCGTTCAAAAGGCGACCGTACTATCACGACTCAAATAAATAAAAACCCGCCAGAACAAGGAAGTTCACATGGCCACCCTGATACGTAAAGCGTCATTGGAAACTGCAGAGATCACCGACGCCGTCGTCATCGCCGACATGCGTTTCGAGCGCAATGAACATCATGTTTCGACCATTGATTTCAAACCCGAAACTGATGAAACAACCAGCATCAAAGTAAAAAGCAAATTCGATCAATTGAAAATAGTCGACTCCGTATTCGGCCCGCTGCAAATCGGCAATATTTCAATAACACGAGTGTCACTTTATGCCTTGGGCGCCACGTTTGACGGCCAACCACTGAGTGGCAAAAGCACCTTTTTCCGGGTACCCAAGCGATCTTTCATCAACGCGTTGCAGTTCAGTGCTGTCGACATTGAACACCATATGAAATCGTCAACAGGCAAGGACAGTTATTTGTTGACGACACTGCTTTTCGAAATGGCCAGCGAACGCCCACTGACGGCCCCTCACCTGATAAGAGAAAGTTCGCAAGTTTCTACAGACGAAGGTAACTACCGTAGCAAATTGGTAAAACTACTGGATTCCGCACAGAAACTGGATCTGTATCACGCAAACCTGCCCAAACATAATCCTCGCTGGGTGTCCCTGGCGAAAAGTTACGCCGCGCTCGGTTCGAGTGTCGGCATCCAAGCTTTCGGCATATTCATGGGTTTACGCGGTGTGGTGGATGCTATCAAAGCAAACAACACCACCGAAGTCGCCATCAACAGCTTGGGTATTGGTACGGAAGTGGGTTCCATTGTTGTTGACATCGCCGTCAGCAAAATTGCGTCGAATATGCTCTCGGCCGGGCAAGGCGCCCTTATGGATTTTGCCAAAACCCGGTTTGCCCTGAGGCTGGGTCGCTCCGGCGGTTTGATCGGCGGCGCACTGACATTGCCGTTCGATATCTTCACCGCTGTCAGATCGATCAATGCCGCTGAAAATGCCGTCGGAAAAGAAGCCATGGACCATTACGTGAGCGCTGGATTGAGTATTACCAGCGCCGCCATGACGGTCATCCTCGGTGCGGCAGCGTTGGCAGGCTTTTCATTTGCAGGCCCGGTCGGGCTTGCAGCTGGAGCAATCCTGGCCATCGGATCGCAAATTTATGGCGCGGTACGCGTGGTCGACGACATTGATGACTACATCGAACTGACGCTGGACGAGCGCTGGCGCACAGGCTGGTTTTCGTTCTGCATGATGGACCCTGACCAGGCCGTGCAAAACCGCTATCTGCTGGCAAAAACCAGGCTCCAACACGCGAAACAATTGAAAGAAACAGCCAGAAAACTGTTGGATGGGCAACTAAAGGACACAACCGAAGCCATCGTTAATGGCAAGTTTGAAGTCCACCTCAAACCCTCCCGAGTGCGCAAGCGTAACTGGTGGACCAAACAGGACCGTTGGGAAACGATCCAGGTTCCCGAGATCAAGGGAGGCGATGACATCATTGACGCCCGCAACGGGGTTTCCAAGGATACGCCAGGTGCAGAGTTGGGTACGGTTGGCGAAAACAAGGGCATTCTCTGGTTCATCAGCGAGGGCCAGGACTCAATCAAGGGCGTTGAAAACAAACCCAACAGCTTTCACTACCGATCGGGAAAAAAACAGCTGACCGGGGGTGAGAAAGACGACCGCTTCGTGTTCGAGGGTGCAGGGGATCTGCTTGTACAGGATGCCCAGATTTCTGAGTATTCAACACTGAAAGGCGGCGCAGGCAACGACACGCTTGTTCTGGCTGGAAGCAATTACACACGCCGCACCGATAGAAAAGGCTATGACGTCGATCTGCTGGCCCAAACCCTGCAGGTAATCGCAACCGATCCGTCTGTAGAAGAGGGTGAAAAATATACTCTCCACAGCCTTCTGGAAAGTATCGAGAATGTTGAAACGGTCAGCGGGGCCATCAGTGTTGTGACCGGTTCGGATAAACGCAACATCATTAATTCGCGCGGCCAGGACACCATCAATGCGGGGCCCGGAAATGATCAAATCCATCTGACGTATCCCGGAGCAACAGCCTCGGGTGAGGCTGGCATTGACGAATACATCATTGACCACAAACCAGGCCGTATTGCCATCATCGAAGACGGCACAGAAGAAAGTATTGTTTTGCTCAACTGGAAATACGAACTGATCGAAAGCTGGGCAATCGAGAATGGCGCGCTGATCATCAGTTCCCGGTTCGCATTTGCGGACGACCCGAAAAGTGTCGTGATCATTCAAGGCCTGTATAAGAAAGACGCGAACAACTTCGTATTGCAGAATAATAAATTCACGTTCATGACCGGCGACGGCTACTCGTTAAAACTGCCTGACGCCCCCGACCTGCCCGACAGCATCGAAAATGGCCACAACCTCGAAATCGAAGTAGTCGTTGTAAAAAAAGGAACACCCGAAAGCCCCCTTATCCTCCACGCTCCCGAGTGCCTGATCGATCATCAGCGTGATGCGAGTTACTACCTGCCAAGGTCCAGGAAAAACACAACAATCCGGTTGGTGAAACGTGCCGAAGCGGTGGTTCGTCTGCATCTTGATTACGACATCAGCGAACTGACACAGGTTGAAGCGCACTTCACCTCGGGAGAGAAGAAGTCAAATGGAGAACTTTTTGCGGGATGCGACCTGATTTATCACTTCGGCCACAACACACTGAAATTTGGCTTGTTCGCCTATGCGGAAGGTGGACTTGCCCCCAGAAACATGATCAGGATCTTGCGAACCATGGCCGCACGTCCCAACTACCGGGTCGTGCTCATTTTTAAAGGTGGCGTCACGGTCAATTTGCAACTGACACCGGAAACCGATGTTTGCCCCCTTGAAAGCCATAATCCGAATGATTTTGATACTTGGACGACGCAGCTCTCACTACCACTGCCACGGCGCACAGATCAGACTCCTTTTGAGTTACCTGAAACCAAACCCTTCAAATTCGACAGGGCGGGATGCGGTTCGCTTTTTTCCTATCCCGAGCAAACCTCGATCCAGAATCTTGAAGGTACTGGTTCCACCTACCTGATTCACCTGGTTGCCGATATAGCGATCAGATTGTCTACCCCGGGAGCACTCGCAAACGCCCCTGCCAGACTGCCTTACTCTTCCACCTGGGACCTCGACGCGACGAAACTCGGCAAGGTCGAGATCAGGCTGGAAAATAACCAGCTGCACATCGGCACCTGCATTATTCATTTGCCGGAGTACGAAAGCGAAGACCTGATCGATCAGGTCCGAGTCATTACCGAGAAAGGGGTTGTCCATACCGTCGATCTCTCTTTCGACAGGGTTTACCTGGATGGTCTGGATGCCCGCTTCTTTGAAGACCCCGGCTCGGCAAAAGACTTGCCCGAGGCTTTTGCAGCAATGGCCAATCAAGAGATCAAAGTGAGAAACATCGTGCTCGCCGACAACCGTCCCGAGGCGCTGAGTTACAACTTTCCCGCACACGGCTGGATCCTGCGCAGAGACAAATCTCGCGTTGAATACTCAGCACTGCAAGTGGTCAATCGGTGCAGCCATCAAGAACTCCCCCTCTTTGCACAGCCGCCGTTGATGACTGCTCCCTCTGCTTGACGCGCGCACCCCCGTCAAAAACCGATAACCACGTGCGCACTCCGAAGTGCAGTAACCGAACGTGTCCACAGGGATGCGGACGAGTGCGCCTGAAAAATGCGCAGAGGCACGTGCCCGCGCATCATCACTCAACGAGTAACTTCACATGGCCAAACCACCCAAAAAAGTTCCTGTGACAGTGGCAGCAGATACCACTGTTACAACCAGACCTGCACAGTCAGGCTCGGGTACTCGCGTCACTGCAAACCTGCCTGAATCAGCACTGCCTGGCGTCGACTCGACCACGGGACCTCCCGGTATCGCCACCACTCGCCCGCCCGTCGTCATCGTCAGTGATATGCCCGATACCTACCGTGCCGCCCGCAGTGCAATCGCCTGGCCACAGGATCGATTGCACGAGCTGATACCAAGCGGAGAAAACACGGGTCTGTTCACCGGCCCGGATCAACGAACCTACGCGCAAATCGGCAACGAAGGCCGGTTTGTCGTCGAACGGGATCTGCAAGGCAACTATTACGTTCCGCTGACCTTTGCACCCGGTGTTCCCGGCCCGGTACTGACCAGGATTGAAGGCCAGGCCAGCTGGCACATCCAGCGCCCTGGCTGGCAATCAACACAGTCTCGACCCGACACCCCTGCCACGCCACCGTCCCTCACCTACCTTGCGCCCGATGACGCAAAAACGCTGACCAGAGCAGAACTCTCAACGGGGGGACTTCGATACAACAAACTCAAACATACCTTCGTCGATACCGCAGACGGCACAGTCATGGTTCGGAAAAACCTGCAAGGTGAATATCAACTGACCTCGGCAACAAGCAGAGACTTGCCCGATGTATTTTTTCAACAGATTCCCGGAACGGTGCTCTGGCGCCGCAAGCATCCGCACTTGCCAACCCCCGACCATCCCGCTGCAGGCAGGTCGCGGCCAATGGCCGAAGCAGACGAACCGCAACCCGGCCCAAGCAAACGCGCGCGGGTCAACGTCCCCGAACAACCACTAGCACCAATAACCTTCGATGCCAGCGCTCCAGCCGAGCAAACACCGTTTTTCTGGCTACCCTGGGGCCATCTGAACAAACCAGCGCAGGTGGAGTCGGTGCAGCTCGGCTGGTTTCATTATCCGGTGGTGCCGAAGGGTTCCACCCCTCACCCCAAAGTCTACTTTGTGCAACATCCTGACTTTGTGCCAACACACTTCGATGCGTTTGAACAAATGCTCCGCACGGCGCCCTCGATGCAGCCTGTTGCAACATTTCGCATCGGTAACGATCCGGGAGAAATACACCCTGGAAAACGTTTCTTCGATGAACCGATCTCGCAGTCGGTAGCCAAGACATTCCCTGATTTCTCTGATGACACGGCACGGGCCGTCGCCAGAAGGCTGTTCGAACTCGCGGACAACACACCGATGATTACCGGCACCGGGCTGGTCAACATTCAGGCAGTCCTGCATCAGTGGAAACAACGGCCATTTCCCACCGCACCTGCGTATGCCGACCCGCTGAACATGCTAGCAGTGGCACCTTCCACCGATTTCCGCGGTAAAAAACTCATCCGTATGCCCTCCCAGGTCGACGGCGAACTGCAACGACTCAGCTTCGATCCCAAGCATTTTCCCGTCGAGTGGAACCACTACAAAACCTACCCGACCGACCTGAACCTCAGACGCCTGCTTGGCGCCCTGTTGGTTCGCAGCGGCTATGACATATTTCCCCTGACATACGAACACCGCATGCCAACGCTGGTATTCAGGCGCGGAACCAGTGAGCGGATTTATTTTATGAAACTGGGTGTGGTGGATCATGTCGGCCTGTCCCACACCCCGGGCAATGAACTGGCAGAACCCAGCCTGCCGGCCAGGATAGGCAACGAGGCGTTTCACGCCCTGGCCACCGCGACCATGGAAAACAAAGTGGTCTGGCTCATCGGGGGCGTATTGAAGGTTGAGTCGACTCCGGATTCGGTGTTCGTGCTCAGGGAGCGCTGAGATCCCGCTACGACTCGCACCGGCCCTGCCGGCGCGAGTCGGCATGACTTTCGAACGCCTCGAAACACCCTGCAGCACTTGCCCTCATCGCCATACATATATACCGCACGCCGTGGCGAGTTTTTGCCGAACATCACGCCTTTGAAGCCAATGGGTCGGGCAAACACGATGCCGCGCAATTGCACATCGAATCCGCTTCCCGAATATCCGGCCGCATCACTGATCAGCGATTCATCGGAGCAAGTCCATGGCAAAACCACCCAGGAAAATTCCTCGCACGGCGTCACCGGAGGCGTCTAGCCGAGCAACCAATCCTTTACCTGTTCCAGTTGCAGCACTTCCCGGTGAACCGGGTCATTCCACTCCGCACACCGAAGCCACTTCATCACACGCGTTGCCAGAAGCACCCGCCGACCGCCCCAGCGTCATCGTCGGTCGTCCGTTCACCCGGCATCGCCAATTGAGCGAAGCGCGAACCTCTGATTGGGTGAGGCAGCAATCCATCGAAACCGGACCGTCTGCGCTGGCCGGTGCTTCCAGCAGCGAAAGACCAGCGCATCCGGTCTATATCGACCCCGAATCGGCAACCCAACTGAAGCTGCAACCAGGCACTGAAGAAGGGTTTCGCTACGACAAACGCAAGAAATCCTACGTCGAAATGGTCGGCGGCATGGTCATGGTGAGCAAAACTGCGGAAGGCTGGCGACAGACACATGCAGGGGAATCAACCCCGACGGGACAAAGAGTGGAACAGATTCCGGGGACAACACTCTGGCGTGAAATCGACACGCCGCAGCAAGGCGACCCAGCCGTAATCAATCCACTGTCCACCGAAGCGACCGATGCCATACCCGACCAGAGCAAGCGCCAACGCCTGGACGAACAGAGCCATGTTGCAACCGGTACCAGCACGCTGGTCGAACATCTGTTAGCCCAGCCGGGCGTCGCCCTGGATCTTTCCGCCGGTCAGTGGAGAAACTGGGGGAAGTCCACAAAACCCGATTCAGGCGAGTCGATAGAGATCGACGGGCAACACTTTCGGATCGTCATGCAAGGTGTCAGTGCCGATACCGAACTGGTCTATTTGCAACACCCGGGATTTGCACCGGACCGCTATGACGCGTTCGAAAACATGCTGCGTCATGAGCCTTCGCGCCAACCGAAATGGGCACTGAAACGCGAAGGCCAATGGAAGGTTCTGGACAACGCTCCACCGTTCGAAATGTCCGCCACCCAATATGTTTCCGCCGCCTACAACTATCTGTCCGAGCAGGCGACCAGCAACCTCGCGCGGGCGGTATTCGATCGGCTTTCACTGCCTCAGGGCATCAACGCCCATGGACTTTCGGTGATGGCGCTGACCTTCCGCCACTGGCTGGACAGGGTGAATCACGAACCCCCGCTACACGGACTGGCGGACCCTTTGATAATGCTGCCAAAACTGCCGACATCGCCCGGCCATCTGGCAGGCGGCCGCTTGCTCACACTGCCTGCGCACAACTCAGCCGTATTACAGCGCCTGGATTTCGACCCACAACGGTTTCCTCAAGAGTGGGCCCCCTATGCAGCAGCGCCGACGCCAGGAAACCTGCGCGGATTGATGGCGACCATCCTGCAACACAACGGCTACAGCATTAATCCGACCACGCGCCGACTCAGTGAAGGTGCATTGATTTTTTACCGCCCGGGCGTTGCCGCTCTATTCGTGTTGAAGCTGCCACCCATCGCTGGCAATCAGGTTACTCGCACCACACCCGCAGGTACCGAACTCATCGACCCCGCCTATCTGACGAGGCTCAGCGTGTCGCAAAAACAGGCGCTTGAGGTGCAGTTGGCTCACACCGAAGTCATCCATCTGGTGGGGGGTATACAACCCATATCCGCTGATTACCCGACGCTGTTCATTGTGAGAGAGGCCTGAGCCGCTGCTGAACGCCTGAACGGTGCGTCCGCAAGTCCGGACACCTGCACACCCACAATCCAAATCAAGAGATTCAGTTAATGGTCAAACCACCAAAGCGTGTGGCCGGTGTTATTGCGCCTGACACACGTCCAAATGCCGCTGGCATTGTCCCCAGAATCCCAGGCGAAAACACGCAACCCTCTGCAGACCTGCCGAGCAATTCCGTGCGTCAACCGCCGGTGCGGGTCCACGAGGCATCCGCCGTCTACCCCGTGTCGGTAGCGGCCGCTCTGCGCTCCATCAGCTGGCCTGCCGATCAAGTGCACCTGCTACAAAGGCTGGATCCCGACAGCGGATTGTTCACCAGTCCGGAGGGAAAGCTGTACGCCCATGTTGAAAATGCAGGGCATCTGCTGGTCGAAATACATCACGATGGCCGCTACCAGATTCCCTTCAACTTCACTCCGCATCTGGCGGGTCCTTTCCTGATCAAAACCGAGCGCCAGCCAGTCTGGACCTTCGAACGACCCAGTTGGCTGGCGCACAACCCAGACAATGACGGGCCAGTTGCAGCCGCTGAGCGTATCCCCGGGGAACAGCCGATCTACCTCGCCCCCGATGCCGCCGCCCTGCTCTCCCCCCGCCTGCAAACACCGAACGGCGTTCGCTACGACAAGCACCGAAAAACCTATATCGATACCGCAGAAGGAACCGTCATGGTGCGTAAAAACGCCAACGGTCACTATCAGCAGACCTCCGCGACGGCGCGCAAAGTATCCGCTCTATTGTTCGAACAGATTCCCGGGACGCGACTGTGGCGCCGCAAGACCGGGCTAACCGATTTGGCTACACAACGCCCGCATCAGGAAGAGGGGACAGACGCCACCCGGGCGCTGACCGAAAGCCTGCTCTCGGACAACCCCGACGCGATCAACTTGAGTTTCGGTTTATGGCGAAACTGGGGACACAGTGTCCGACCAGCATTGGGCCAGCATATCGAGATCGACGGGCAGTATTACCGGGTGATGCAACAAGACCTGAATACCAACCCGCGACTGGTTTACCTGCAGCATCCGTTGTTCTCACCCGCCCTGTATGACGCTTTCGAATACATGCTGCGGGACAACCCGTCGCTGCAGCCTAAGTGGGCGGTTAAACAAAACCACCAATGGACGGTCCTCGACAGTGTCGTGCCCTTCGAGATGCCGATCACCCGGTACATCGCCAGAACCTTCAAATACTTGTCGGATCAATCCGTCAATTCACTCGCCCGGGCCATGTTCAATCAGGCGAACCGATCGGAAATCATCATTGCCCCCGGTCTGGCGCTGATGAACCAAGTGTTTCGTTACTGGGCCAACAGGGATCGGCGCAGAGCACCGAATCGAGAGCTGGCCGACCCGCTCCTCATGTTGCGCCCTCTGTCCGGACCGGAACCAACCCTGGCGATTCCTGCCTCGCTGGGTGAAGGCCTGATGCGCCTGGATTTTGATCCCGGGCGCTTCTCTCGCCACTGGAACGAGTACGCCACGACGCCCACTGCGGCCAATCTGCGAAGGCTGTTCAGGCAGATTCTGGAGGATGACGGTTACGTGGTGAGCAACCCGACAAACACGCTTGCGGAAAACGAATTGTTGTTTCACCGCGAGAAAATCGATCACGTGTTCGTACTGAAACTGCCACCTCTTAACGACGGGCGCCTGCAGCGATTTCGGCCTGAGCCTTTTGAGAACAATGAAGTCGTGCTGCAAACATCCAGCAGCGAATCAAAGCCTTTGTCGACTTACCGCACAGAAAAAAAGATCAGCTACCTGCTCGGCGGCACCCAAACAGATGTTCTGGGGCAGACAACGCTGTTCATTTTCAAAGACCAATGACCGCACAGGACAGTCAACCAAAAAACATGAACAGCTAAGAGACACTTCAATGACCAAACCCACAAAGACTACAGTCCGCCCTGCTTCGCCCGACACCTCCGCGATCAACAGATCTACCGCTGGCAATGGCAGCCTCAAAAACACCCAGGGTTCTGACATTTTTGCGCCAGGTACGAAGCAACCGCCCGACACTTCCACTCCCAATACGTCTGGCAGTGAAATGGCAGGCGCCCCACGCGTGGTGGTGAGTTACATAACGGATCCGCTGCTCACCGAAACCAATGCCAGACTGGCCGAGATATCCCTGCCGGTATTACAAACCGCTCTTCTACAGCCGCACATGTCCGTCGACGGGGTATTCGTGACCCCGGGCGGCCAGATTTACGCGCACCTGGAAGACGGCCGGCATTACCGGGTTGAACTCAACACCGCCGGTCACTACCAGATTCCCTGGCCCGCGGCCCCGGGCGTGACACCACCCATTCTGAAAAAAATCCACGGCCAGTCACGTTGGCGCATCGAGGCACAGTGGTACGCGGCTCACTCCAGACAGAGGAGTCTGTCTGCGCAGCAACGGACTGCCGAACCACTACAAGCGATCATCCTCGTCGACCCGCACCTGGCGACCCTTCTGCCTGCCGCGCGGGAGTCCCTGGACGGTATTCGCAAAGGGCCGCGTGGGAAAACCTATGTCGATATCGCCGAAGGAACCGTTCTGGTTCGCAGGAACGAACAAGGCGAATACAAACTGGCTTCAGCAACAACGATCAATGTGCCGGATATAGCGTTCGAGCAGATTCCCGGGCAATTCGTCTGGCGCCGTAAATTGCAGACGACTACAGATACACAACAAGCTCCAAAAGCAGGCAGTTCCCGTGCCCTCCCCCGGTCGGAAAGGCCCGGCCCGAGCCCAAGTAAACGCCCTCGACTGCCAGAAGACAGTGATCCTCTCAATCCCTTCGTACTCATGGGCATCAGTGAATTATGGAAAGGCTGGGGAACCACGACGAAACCGTCAGCCGGCGACTCCATCGAAATCGGCGGCAAGCACTTTGCGATACTTGACCAGCCGAGCCACGCCATTGACGCCTTTGCCTTCATCAAGCCGCCACAGTTTTCTGCTACTCGTTTCGATGCTTTCGAACAGTTGCTGCTGACCAATCCTGAGTTGCAACCCAGGGCGGCGGTGAAGTGGGAGGGCAATACGGGGCATGGCAATCCGGCATGGAGAATCGTGGAGAGTCGGCCATTTGA
The DNA here is from genome assembly GCF_054790525.1 of Pseudomonas sp. Mb7. NCBI lineage: Bacteria > Pseudomonadati > Pseudomonadota > Gammaproteobacteria > Pseudomonadales > Pseudomonadaceae > Pseudomonas > Pseudomonas sp. Mb7. The sequence continues at coordinate 1,154,087 of NZ_CP186501.1, read as the reverse complement.
AAAAACCCTGACGCAATATGTCAGCGATCAGTTCCCCTACCTTTCCGATCACTCTGCAAGTAAAGCCGCACGGGAGATGTTCAATCGAGCCAGTCACTCCGAGAAAATAACAGGGTCCGGGATCAGTGCATTGTTCGAGACTTTCAAGTACTGGGAAAATCGCTCTATTTTCACGGGCGATAACAGAGTCGCTCGTCAAGACTTGAGCGACCCGCTGATGCTCCTCTCGCCGCTTGCGACTGACGTAAATGGCTACATGCGTATGCCGCTACCTTCCGCTGAAGGTCTGCGAAGAATCGACTTCAACCCGAAATTGTTCTCCGGCTCGCAACACCAAAGGGGTCGCCGAACAACGCGAACACTGTTCAAAGATCTTCTTAGCGCACACGGCTACTACATTGCCCATGATTTCGGCGCCAACCAGGGGAATGCCTTATTGATCAAGCGAACGGGGGTTGATCCTGTTTTCATCCTGTTCATGGACAGGATTCAAAACAACACTGTTTTTCTCCCTGATCCAGTTGCCTGGCTCAAGAAAAGAGTCTTTGTCGACAACATGGACGTGCAGGTCAAAGACGAGTTGATGGTGCATTTGCACACCAACAGAATCATTTTTTTGCTGGGCACCAACGAGCCTCTCCCCACTCACGAACATAACCTTATTGTCACCCGACACAGCTGAATGAGCTCCGGAGTTCTCTGCAGCACAGGCGGGCAGATTACTCAGGCATAAAAAAGCCCGCAGTGTGAGCGGGCGAAAGACCAAAGAAGCTATATGCGCAGTCGCTTCCCGGCGGGGGGCAGCTGCTTGGGGGTCAACTGCCCCGGTACGTGGAATAGCTGTAAGGCGAAATCAGCAATGGCACGTGGTAGTGATCCTGTTCGGCAGAGATGCCGAAGCGCAGTACAACCACGTCCAGAAATGCCGGCTCCGGCAACTGAACGCCGCGGGCGCGGTAGTAATCGCCAGCGTGGAACTGAACCTGATAAACCCCGGTACGATAATCATCGCCTTGCAGCAGCGGCGCATCGACCCGGCCATCGCTGTTGGTTATCGCACTGGCGACCAATTCCAGGTGCGAACCTTCAACGCGGTACAGCTCGACCTTGATCGAACTGCCCGGGCAACCGTGTGCAGCGTCCAAAACGTGTGTTGTCAAACGTCCCATTGATTCTGCGCGCCTGCCTGCGTGGAAGCAGTCAGACCTCGCGCCTCCCGAAGTCAGATAAAAAGGAGACCGCACCGATTCGGAGCACGAAAAGCTGCGGCGAGCGACTGATTAAGACACTTTTCAAAAAAATTGTACACAATAAAAACGACATTTTTCACACCACCCCCGCCAATCGGGGGTTTCCCCGCGTTCTGCCAGCAACACGCCTATACATTGCACCTTCTATCCATTAACTGACTGGTCAGGCAGGTTTCTTGCAGGCTCACGCCAATACCAGTAAAAGATGACAGTCGGCGAAAAATGCGAAAATTCAGGCTTACAAATTGCGAATAAAGTTGTATACAATCAGCCCATCGCTGTGACGCCAGCCTGCCAGGCCGCCACACCCATCTGTCAACGAATAAGAAGGAAGACTGCAGTGAGCGCTGACTACCCACGCGACCTGATCGGTTACGGCAGTAACCCTCCTCACCCACACTGGCCGGGCAATGCCCGCATCGCCCTGTCTTTCGTACTCAATTACGAAGAAGGCGGCGAGCGCAACATTCTGCACGGCGATAAAGAGTCCGAAGCCTTCCTCTCCGAGATGGTGGCCGCTCAGCCGCTGCAAGGCGCGCGTAACATGAGCATGGAATCGCTTTACGAGTATGGCAGCCGCGCCGGGGTCTGGCGGATTCTGAAACTGTTCAAGGAATTCGACATTCCGTTGACCATCTTCGCCGTGGCCATGGCCGCCCAGCGCCACCCGGACGTGATCCGCGCAATGGTCGATGCCGGCCACGAGATCTGCAGCCATGGCTACCGCTGGATCGACTATCAGTACATGGACGAAGCGCAGGAGCGCGAGCACATGCTCGAAGCGATCCGCGTCCTCACCGAAATCACCGGAGAGCGCCCACTGGGCTGGTACACCGGCCGCACTGGCCCGAATACCCGTCGCCTGGTCATGGAAGAAGGTGGTTTCCTCTACGACTGCGACACCTACGACGATGACCTGCCGTATTGGGAACCGAACAACCCGACCGGCAAGCCGCATCTGGTGATCCCGTACACCCTCGACACCAACGACATGCGCTTCACCCAGGTGCAAGGTTTCAACAAGGGTGACGACTTCTTCGAATACCTCAAAGACGCGTTCGACGTGCTTTACGCCGAAGGTGCCGAAGCGCCGAAGATGCTCTCGATCGGTCTGCACTGCCGCCTGATCGGTCGTCCGGGTCGCCTCGCTTCGCTCAAACGCTTTATCGAATACGCCAAAAGTCATGAACAGGTGTGGTTCAGCCGTCGCGTCGACATCGCGCGTCACTGGCACGAAACTCACCCGTACCAAGAGGCCGCGAAATGAGCCGCTTTCAAACCCTGCAACCGTCGACCCTGAGCCGCGACGCTTTCGTCAACGCCTTCGCCGACATCTACGAACATTCGCCATGGGTGGCCGAGAAGGCCTACGACCTGGGCGCAGATGCCTCGATCGACGAGATCGAAACCCTGCACCAGCGCATGAGCGACATCCTGTTGAGCGCCGATCATGCCAGTCAACTGGCCCTGATCAACGCTCACCCGGACCTGGCCGGCAAAGCCGCCGTCCAGGGCCAACTGACCGAAGCCAGCACCAATGAACAGGCTGGCGCCGGTATTCACCAATGCACGGCCGAAGAGTTCCAGCGCTTCACCGAGCTGAACGACGCCTACAAAGCCAAGTTCAAGTTTCCCTTCATCATGGCGGTAAAAGGCAGCAACCGGCATCAGATCCTCGCGGCGTTCGAAACGCGCATTCACAACTCGGTCGATACCGAATTCAAATGCGCGCTGGCGGAGATCAACAAGATCGCCCTGTTCCGTTTACTGACTCTTTAGCAAGCCTGACCCGAGTACATCAAACGCGGAGAGTACCCAGGGTCCTGCAAGCATCCCCAGCCACTTTTTTAAAGGCAGACAAGAAGAATGAAAGCTTACGCCGTACCTTTCGAAAAATTCGTCAACCTGGCCGATGCCCGTCTGGGCACCAAAATCATTTCGGTCACCGATGACTGGTTCGCAGACGCCAATCGTCTGTTCCAACCGACCCCGGCCGTATGGAAGGAGGGCGTGTTCGATGACAACGGCAAGTGGATGGACGGCTGGGAATCACGCCGCAAGCGCTTCGAAGGCTTCGACAGCGCCGTAATTCGTCTGGGCGTACCGGGCTCGATCAAAGGCGTGGACATCGATACTTCATTCTTCACCGGCAACTTCCCGCCATCGGCCTCTCTGGAAGCGTGCTTCCTGGCGTCGGGCGAGCCTGATGAAAACACCCAGTGGACTGAAGTGCTGTCGGCCGTCGAGCTGCAGGGCAACAGCCATCACTACCACGAAATCAGCAACGACCAAGCTTTCAGCCACCTGCGCTTCAACATCTACCCGGACGGCGGTGTTGCCCGTCTGCGCGTGTACGGCATTCCGTTCCGCGATTGGTCGGCGGTTGGCGACAACGAGCAAGTCGACTTGGCTGCGGCCCTGAATGGTGGCCGCGCCCTCGCCTGCTCCGACGAACACTTCGGCCGCATGAGCAACATCCTCAACCCGGGCCGTGGCATCAACATGGGCGACGGCTGGGAAACTGCACGTCGTCGCACGCCAGGCAATGACTGGGTCATCGTCGCGCTGGGTCACCCGGGCGAGATCGAGAAGATCGTCGTCGACACCCTGCACTTCAAAGGCAACTACCCGGACACTTGCTCGATCCAGGGCGCGTTCGTGAAAGGCGGTACTGACAGCCAGATCGAAACCCAGTCGCTGTTCTGGCGTGAACTGCTGCCAAGCCAGAAACTGGAAATGCACGCCGAACACACCTTCGTCGAGCAGATCAAGGCGCTGGGCCCGATCACCCACATCCGCCTGAACGTGTTCCCGGATGGTGGTGTGAGCCGCCTGCGCGTTCTCGGCAAGGTCGCTAAATAACAACGCAATGATCGTTCCCACGCTCTGCGTGGGAATGCATCACTGGACGCTCTGCGTCCACTCAGGATGTGACGCGGAGCGTCACGGGCTGCATTCCCACGCGGAGCGTGGGAACGATCACTCAACGAAAAGAAGAACAGCATGCGCACACTAACGATTGAACCGCTGAGCAAAGAAGCCTTCGCCCCTTTCGGTGACGTGATCGAAACCGACGGCAGCGATCATTTCATGATCAACAACGGTTCGACCATGCGCTTCCATAAACTGGCGACGGTCGAAACCGCTCAGCCTGAGGACAACGCGATCATCAGCATCTTCCGCGCCGACGCGCAGGACATGCCGCTGACCGTTTGCATGCTGGAACGCCATCCGCTGGGCAGCCAGGCTTTCATTCCGCTGCTCGGCAACCCCTTTCTGATCGTGGTCGCGCCAGTTGGCGATGAACCTGTATCAGGCTTGGTCCGCGCCTTCGTCACCAACGGCAGGCAGGGCATTAATTACCATCGCGGCGTTTGGCACCATCCGGTGCTGACGATCGAAAAGCGGGATGACTTCCTGGTGGTTGATCGCAGTGGCACAGGCAATAACTGCGATGAGCATTTTTTCAAAGAGGATGAGCGTTTGATCCTCGCCCCCCACCAATAAGAGAAGGTCTGATCACTCGACAACAAGAGTGACAGGCGAGAGGTAAAGACTGTGGAAGCACATCTGTTGGAATGGCTGAACCTGAGCGTGCGCTGGGTTCACATGATCACTGGCGTGGCCTGGATCGGCGCGTCGTTCTACTTCGTCTGGCTGGAGAACAACCTCAACCGCGTCAACCCGAAAACCGGCCTGGCCGGTGACCTGTGGGCGATCCACGGTGGCGGTATCTATCACCTCGAAAAATACAAACTGGCCCCACCGGCGATGCCGGAGAACCTGCACTGGTTCAAATGGGAAGCCTACTTCACCTGGATGTCGGGTATCGCGCTGCTGTGCGTGGTGTTCTACTCCAATCCAACGCTCTACCTGCTGGCTCCGGGCAGCACCCTGAGCGGCCCTGAAGGCGTGGCCATCGGTATCGGCTCGCTGTTTATCGGCTGGTTCATCTACTCCTTCCTGTGCGACTCGGCACTGGGCAAACGCCCTGCTCTGCTCGGCTTCATTCTGTTCGTGCTGATCATCGGCGCGGCGTATGGCTTCAGCAAAGTGTTCAGCGGTCGTGGTGCATACCTGCACGTCGGCGCGATCATCGGCACCATCATGGTCGGTAACGTGTTCCGCATCATCATGCCGGCGCAGCGTGCCCTGGTCGCGGCGATTGCCGAAAACCGTACGCCGGATCCGGCGCTGCCAGCCAAAGGATTGCTGCGTTCGCGTCATAACAACTACTTCACCCTACCGGTGCTGTTCATCATGATCAGCAACCACTTCCCGAGCACTTATGGCAGCCAGTACAACTGGTTGATCCTCGCCGGGATCGCGGTGTTGGCGGTGTTGGTGCGTCACTACTTCAACACCCGTCATGACAGCCACAAGTTTGCCTGGACCTTGCCTGTGGCAGCGGTGGGCATGATCAGTCTGGCGTACGTCACCGGCCCGATGCCAATGTCGACCGCGCCGGAAGTGGCCAAGGCGCCAGCCAAAATCGAGTACCAACCGCTGCCGGAAACGGCACTGGGCGGTGGCGCGAAACCGGCTGAAGCAGCACCGGCAGCCCCTGCCGAACCTGCAGCAGCACCGGCGCAAGCCTCCAACGCAGGTCCGGCCTTCGACAAAGTGCACAACGTGATTCAAGAACGTTGCGCGGTTTGCCACTCGGCCAAACCGACCAGCCCGCTGTTCAGCGCAGCTCCGGCGGGTGTGATGCTCGACACCCCTGAGCAGATCCGCCAGAACGCGGCGCGCATCCAGGCGCAGGCCATCACCACGCAGATCATGCCACTGGGCAACATCACGCAGATGACCCAGCAGGAACGTGACCTGATCGGTGCATGGATCGCCCAGGGAGCACAGACCAACTAAGCAGTAAAAGCATCGCTGGCAAGCCAGCTCCCACAGGGTTTTGCACTGCCTGTGTGGGAGCTGGCTTGCCAGCGATTCGCCGCAACGCGGTTGTTACCTGATGCACAGAAACAGCTGTGAGCAACCCGGCAGCTGTTCAATCACAAGAATAAAAAGATCCGAGGTGTTGCATGTCCGAGCTGTCCAAAGCGCGCATCCCCGACGCACCCGCCATTCAGCGATTGCCCCTTTTGCAACTGATCCTGGTCGGTTTGCAACATGTTCTGCTGATGTACGGCGGTGCCATCGCGGTGCCGCTGATCATTGGACAGGCCGCTGGCCTGAGTCGTGAAGAAATTGCCTTCCTGATCAACGCCGACCTGCTGGTCGCCGGTATCGCCACCATCGTCCAGTCCATGGGCATCGGCCCGATGGGCATTCGCATGCCGGTGATGATGGGCGCCAGTTTTGCTGCCGTCGGCAGCATGGTCGCCATGGCCGGCATGCCCGGTATCGGCCTGCAAGGCATCTTCGGCGCCACGATCGCCGCCGGTTTCTTCGGCATGCTCATCGCGCCGTTCATGTCCAAGGTCGTGCGCTTTTTCCCGCCGCTGGTGACCGGCACGGTCATCACCTCGATCGGTTTGTCGCTGTTCCCCGTGGCCGTGAACTGGGCCGGTGGTGGCGCTGCCGCTGCGCAATTCGGCTCACCGATTTATCTGGCCATCGCCGCATTGGTGTTGGGCACTATTCTGCTGGTCCACCGCTTCATGCGCGGTTTCTGGGTCAACATTTCAGTACTGATCGGCATGTGCTTCGGCTACATCCTGTGCGGCGCGATTGGCATGGTCGACCTGAGCGGCATGGCCAACGCGCCATGGGTTCAGTTCGTCACTCCGCTGCATTTCGGCATGCCGAAATTCGAACTGGCACCGATCCTGTCGATGTGTCTGGTGGTGGTGATCATCTTTGTAGAATCCACCGGGATGTTCCTCGCGCTGGGCAAGATCACCGGCCAGGAAGTCTGCCCGCGCATGCTGCGTCGCGGCTTGCTGTGTGATGCCGGCGCCTCGTTTGTCGCTGGTTTCTTCAACACGTTTACCCACTCCTCGTTCGCCCAGAACATCGGTCTGGTGCAGATGACCGGAGTACGTTGCCGCTCGGTGACCATCGTTGCCGGTGGCTTGCTGATCGTGTTGAGCCTGCTGCCGAAAGCAGCGTTTCTGGTGGCGTCGATTCCGCCGGCGGTACTCGGCGGCGCAGCGATTGCGATGTTCGGAATGGTCGCGGCCACCGGCATCAAGATTCTCCAGGAAGCCGACATCGGTGACCGTCGCAACCAGTTGCTGGTCGCGGTGAGCATCGGCATGGGCCTGATCCCGGTGGTGCGTCCGGAGTTTTTTGCGCATTTGCCGATGTGGATGAGCCCGATTACCCACAGCGGCATCGCCATGGCAACGCTCAGCGCGCTGACGCTGAACTTGCTGTTCAACATTCTCGGCGGCAAAGAGCGCGCGGCGATCAACGACTGCCACGCACACCAGCACTAACAGCAACACCGATGTACCCCCTGTAGGAGTAAGCCTGCTCGCGATAGCATTTTTTCAGTCAACTGATGTGTTGAATGTCATACCGCTATCGCGAGCAGGCTCACTCCTACAAGGGCAAAAAAAGCTCTGCGCCTCAAACAATAAAAACAAGAGGGAGCAACAGATGATTCGCACGCAAACCAACGTTCTGTTGAGTGGCGGCCTGCTGGCCGCGAGTCAGGCCATGGCCGGCGATTTACTGCTGTGGCAGACCAACAGCCTGAGCTATCTGTACGGCAAGAACTTCGCGATCAACCCGTCGATCCAGCAGACGCTGACCTTCGAGCACGCCGATAAGTGGAAGTACGGCGACAACTTCCTGTTCGTCGACAAAATCTTCTACAACGGCAAGGAAGACGCGAACAAAGGCCCGCACGCGTTCTACGGTGAATTCACCCCACGCTTCTCCTTCGGCAAGATCTTCGACCAGAAGCTCGAGTTCGGCCCGATCAAGGACGTGCTGCTCGCCATGACTTACGAGTATGGCGAAGGCGACAGCGAGGCCTACCTGATCGGCCCAGGCTTCGACCTCAAAGTGCCCGGCTTCAACTACGTCACCCTGAACATCTTCCGCCGCCAGACCGAAGGCCCGCGTCCCGGCGATGGCGTCTGGCAGATCACCCCCGGCTGGTCCTACAGCTTTCCCCTGGGCAATTCCGATGTGCTGATCGACGGCTACCTCGATTGGGTAGTCGACAACGATGAGAACTCACGCGGCACCTACCACGCCAACCTGCACATCAATCCGCAGATCAAATATGACCTGGGCAAAGCTTTGGGCTGGAGCCACAAGCAACTGTATGTCGGCACCGAATACAGCTATTGGAAAAATAAATACGGCGTCGAAAACACCCACAACTTCGACACCAATCAGAACACCGCCAGCCTGCTGGTAAAGGTGCATTTCTAAGATGGCCCGCAACCGTGCCCCATACCTGTCGTCGGTGCTCTGTTGCGGGGCACTTGAGAGCTGGCCGAGGAGTCAGTATTCTCCGCGGCCTCCTGAATTCGGTCTAAAAAAAAGCCCGGATTTAATTCCTGACCGAAAAGCCAACTTATCCCGGCCCCGGTCAGTACCGAGGCATCCCGAAAACACACTCAATCGACTGTTTTTTAGCAGCCGAGCGGGTGTTTTTTTGCTTTTCGAAAGCCTTGGCTCAGCTCTTGCTCACAGCAACGAAGCTGACCGATCGGATGAGTTTTTTGCAGCAACGAAAAAAGGCGCCACACCAGAGCGCCGATCTTAAAAAAATAACGTGGAACACCTACTTTGGGAGCAACCGAATGAAACGTATGTGCACCAGCCTGATGCTCGCGGGATCGATGTTGGCCGGCGGCCAGGCCATGGCCGAAGGCCTGCTGCAGTGGCAGAACAACAGCCTGACCTACCTGTATGGCAAGGACTTCCAGGTCAACCCGCGCATCCAGCAGACCGTCACCTTCGAGCACGCCGATGCGTGGAAGTACGGGGACAACTTCTTCTTCCTCGACAAGATCTTCTACAACGGTGGCAAGGACTTCAGCAATGGTCCGAACACCTACTACGGTGAGTTCAGCCCGCGCATCTCGCTGGGTAAAGTGCTCGACCAGAAGATCGAGTTCGGCCCGATCAAAGACGTCCTGGTGGCGATGACTTACGAGTTCGGCGAAGGCGACACCGAGTCGTACCTGATCGGTCCAGGCTTCGACTTGGCGATCCCGGGCTTCGACTACTTCCAGTTGAACTTCTACCAGCGCCACACCCAGGGTGCTCGCGCCGGTGACAACGTCTGGCAGATTACCCCGGTCTGGTCCTATACCATCCCGGTCGGCAAGTCGGATATCCTGATCGACGGCTTCATGGACTGGGTCACCGACAACGACTCCAACTCCAAGGGTGATTACCACGCCAACCTGCACTTCAACCCGCAAGTCAAATACGACCTGGGCAAGGCGCTGAGCTTCGGCGAGAAGCAGTTGTACGTCGGTGTGGAGTACGACTACTGGAAAGACAAGTACGGCATCGACGACACCGGTGCGTTCAAGACCAATCAGAGCACCACGAGCTTCCTGGTGAAGTTCCACTTCTGATGCGGGTGTAAGTGGCGTCTGCGAGGACGCCATCGCTGGCAAGCCAGCTCCCACAAGTTCTTTGGTGTAGACAAAATCTGTTTACGACGCAAAGCCCTGTGGGAGCTGGCTTGCCAGCGATTGCCGCACCACCGATCTCAGGCTGGAACCACCGCTTCGGATAGCCCGAGAAACCGGCACAACTCCTCGCGCTTGGCCAACGCATCACGCCGCCCCAGATCAATCAACTCGCTGCAGTACCCCGCCTCGAACAACAGATAACTCAACACCCCTGCCCCACTCGTCTTGGTAGCCCCCGGCCCGCGCAGAAACAGACGTAACGCCGCCGGCAACTCCTGGCGATGCCGTGCCGCAATCTCATCGATCGGCTGACTCGGCGAAATCACCAACACCTCCACCGGTGCCACGCCCAACTCGCGCGTCGGCGTGACGGCAGGCATCAAGTGGCTGAACTGGTTGAGACGCTGCAGCAACTCGATGTCGCTCTCGAGGCTGTCAATGAACGTGCTGTTGAGCATGTGCCCGCCAATCTGCGCCAGCGTCGGCTGTTGCCCCGTGTAGGCGCGCTCCAGCGGCTGCTGCGGATCAAACCCGCGCGGGTTGCCGCTGACACCGACCACCAGCACCCGGCTCGCCCCTAAGTGCAGCGCCGGGCTGATCGGCGCCGATTGCCGCACGGCGCCGTCGCCAAAATATTCATCGCCGATTTTCACCGGCGCGAACAACAACGGAATCGCCGAGCTGGCCAGCAGGTGATCCACCGACAGCTGCGTCGGCACACCAATGCGCCGATGCCGCAGCCATGAATCGATCTTGCCGCCGCCCTGATAGAACGTCACCGCTTGCCCGGATTCGTAGCCGAACGCCGTCACCGCCACCGCATGCAATTGCTTGCGCGCGATCGATTCGGCGATACCGGGCATGTGCAGTTTTTCATTGAGCAGTGCGCGCAGCGGCGAACTGTTGAGCAACGCCACCGGCAGTTGCCGACCGAGGCCGAGCAGGCTGTGGCTGACAAAGCGGCTGGCCTGACGGATAACCCCGGGCCAGTCACTGCGCAGCACGCGATGGCTGCGAAAGCCCTGCCAGAACAAGGTCAGCCGTTCGATGGCGGCGCGAAAGTCGGTAGCGCCACTGGCGAGGCTGACGGCGTTGATCGCCCCGGCCGAGGTGCCAACGATCACCGGAAACGGATTGTCGGCGCCCAACGGCAGCAATTCGGCAATCGCCGCCAGTACCCCCACCTGATACGCCGCCCGAGCCCCGCCGCCGGAAAGAATCAAACCTGTGACCGGTTCAGTTGGGCTCATCGCAACACTCCATGGTGCTTGAAAGGATGGGGGAATCAACCGCGTTTGGCGTACAACTTCGGCTCGCCCGGTGGCCGGCTCTTGAAGCGTCGATGCGCCCACAGGTACTGCTCGGGGCAGGCACGCAACGCGCTCTCGACCCACTGATTGATGCGGATGCAGTCAGCTTCTTCGGTTTCGCCGGGGAAATCTTCCAGCGGCGGATGAATCACCAAGCGATAACCGCTGCCGTCGGCCAGACGCTCCTGCGTGAACGGCACCACCAGCGCTTTACCCAAACGAGCAAACTTGGTGGTCGCAGTCACGGTCGCGGCTTGAATGCCAAAAAGCGGCACGAAGATGCTCTGTTTGGCGCCGTAGTCCTGATCCGGTGCGTACCAGATCGCGCGACCGGAACGCAGCAGCTTGAGCATGCCGCGCACGTCGTCACGCTCCACCGCCAGCGAATCGAGGTTGTGCCGCTCGCGGCCCTGACGCTGAACATAGTCAAACAACGGATTCTTGTGCTCGCGGTACATGCCGTCGATGGTGTGCTGCTGGCCGAGCAACGCCGCGCCGATTTCCAGCGTGGTGAAATGCGCCGCCATCAAAATCACGCCTTTGCCTTCGCGCTGGGCCTTTTGCAAATGCTCCAGGCCTTCAACGTGGGCCAGCTTGGCCAGACGCTCGCGCGACCACCACCAGCTCATAGCCATTTCAAAAAAGGCGATGCCGGTGGAGGCGAAATTTTCCTTGAGCAGGCGTTTGCGCTCAGCGGCGGATTTTTCCGGGAAGCACAGTTCAAGATTGCGCTTGGCGATGCGCCGCCGGTCGCCGGCCACGCGATACATCAGCGCGCCCAAAACTCGACCGATGGTCAGCAAGGCCGGATACGGCAACTGCACGATCAGCCATAAAAGCCCCAGACCGCACCAGAGCGGCCAGAAGCGTGGAGCAAGAAATGCTTTTCGAAAACGCGGGCGATCCATTAAAGCTTCCGTAAATACAGTGGCCGCGCATTCTACATCGTTCGACCCGGCTTGCGGCCTGCGGGCGTTCTCGTTATAAGTCTCGGCACTTTTAGTGACAAGCCGTTGTATGCCGACATGAGCCAAACCGAACCGTTAGACCAAGATCCCGTATTCCAGCTCAAGGGCAGCATGCTGGCCATTACTGTGCTGGAACTGGCCCGTAACGACCTCGAAAGCCTCGATCGGCAATTGGCCGCCAAAGTTGCCCAGGCGCCGAACTTCTTCAGCAACGCGCCGCTGGTTCTGGCGCTGGACAAACTGCCGCCGAGCGAAGGCGCCGTCGATCTGCCAGGCCTGATGCGCGTCTGCCGTCAACATGGCCTGCGCACCCTGGCGATTCGCGCCAGCCGCATCGAAGACATCGCCGCCGCCATCGCCATCGACATTCCGGTGCTGCCGCCGTCCGGTGCCCGTGAGCGGCCGCTGGAAACGCCGGAAGCCGAAGTCAAAAAGAAACCGGAAAAACCGCCGGAACCCACCGTCAAACCGACCCGTGTCATCACCACGCCAGTACGTGGTGGCCAACAGATATATGCCCAGGGTGGCGATCTGGTCGTGGTGTCTTCGGTCAGTCCGGGGGCGGAACTTCTCGCCGATGGCAACATCCATGTATACGGCCCGATGCGTGGTCGGGCGCTGGCCGGCGTGAAGGGTGACACCAAGGCACGGATTTTCTGTCAGCAATTGAGCGCTGAACTGATCTCCATCGCCGGTCACTACAAGGTTTCCGAAGATTTGCGTCGCGACCCTATGTGGGGCTCGGGCGTACAGGTCAGCCTGTCGGGCGACGTGTTGAACATCATTCGGCTTTAACGGATACTGCCGCATTTTCCAAGCATCTCTAAAACGTAGCGAAAACGGCTCAAACGAAGTAGGAAAAAGGCTCAAAGCCAAATTCCAGCCAAGGCTGTCCGACTGCAGTAGTTTTCAAGAGATGTTTTTCAGGGGCTAAAAAGTCCTTCTTCCTTAGGGGTGAAACACCTTGGCCAAGATTCTCGTGGTTACATCCGGCAAGGGTGGTGTGGGTAAGACCACCACCAGCGCCGCTATCGGTACCGGCCTCGCTCTGCGCGGCCACAAAACAGTGATCGTCGACTTCGACGTGGGCTTGCGTAACCTTGACCTGATCATGGGTTGCGAGCGCCGCGTGGTGTATGACTTCGTCAACGTGGTCAACGGCGAAGCCAACCTGCAACAAGCGCTGATCAAAGACAAGCGCCTGGAAAACCTCTACGTACTGGCCGCCAGTCAGACCCGCGACAAAGACGCGCTGACTGTCGAAGGCGTGGAAAAAGTCCTGATGCAGTTGAAGGAAGACTTCGATTTCGTCGTCTGCGATTCCCCGGCCGGCATCGAGAAAGGTGCTCACCTGGCCATGTATTTCGCCGACGAAGCGATCATCGTGACCAACCCGGAAGTGTCCTCGGTACGTGACTCCGACCGTATGCTGGGCCTGCTGGCCAGCAAATCGCGTCGTGCCGAAAAAGGCGAAGAGCCGATCAAGGAACACCTGCTGCTGACCCGCTACAACCCGCAACGCGTAAGCGACGGCGAGATGCTGGGCGTCGAAGACGTGAAGGAAATTCTAGCCGTCACCCTGCTTGGCGTGATTCCGGAATCCCAAGCCGTCCTCAAGGCGTCCAACTCGGGCGTCCCGGTAATTCTCGACGACCAGAGCGATGCAGGTCAGGCGTACAGCGATGCCGTTGATCGTCTGCTGGGCAAAGAAAAAGAACATCGTTTCCTCGATGTTACGAAGAAGGGATTCTTCGAGCGCCTGTTTGGAGGTAGGTAATGAACCTTTTTGACTTCTTTCGTGCCAACAAAAAGCCAAGTACCGCCTCGGTAGCGAAAGAGCGTCTACAGATCATCGTGGCGCATGAGCGCGGCCAGCGCAGCACGCCGGATTACTTGCCAGCCTTGCAGAAGGAACTGGTCGACGTGATCCGCAAGTACGTCAACATCGGTAACGACGACGTACATGTTGCACTGGAAAGCCAGGGCAGTTGCTCGATTCTGGAACTCAACATCACCCTGCCTGATCGCTGAGTCGATCCGGCAGGTACGACGGCGGTTCAGGGCCATCCCATGCGGGAATGGCCCTGAACCGCCGTTGGCATTTGTTACGAGGCTGTTTTAATGCCGCTGTCCAACATCCGCATCATCCATCAGGACGCCGCCGTGCTGGTGGTCGACAAACCGACCTTGCTGCTCTCGGTGCCCGGTCGCGCCGACGACAACAAGGATTGCCTGATTACCCGTTTGCAGGAAAACGGCTACCCGGAAGCGCGCATCGTCCATCGCCTGGACTGGGAAACCTCTGGCATCATTTTGCTTGCGCGTGACGCCGACACGCATCGCGAACTGTCGCGCCAGTTTCACGACCGCGAAACCGAAAAGGCCTACACCGCTTTGGCCTGGGGTCAGCCGGAACTCGACAGCGGCAGCATCGATTTGCCGCTGCGTTACGACCCGCCGACCAAACCACGCCACGTCGTCGACCACGAATTCGGCAAACACGCGCTGACCTTCTGGCGCGTGCTGGAGCGTTGCGGCGACTGGTGTCGCGTCGAGCTGACGCCGATTACCGGTCGTTCGCACCAGTTGCGCGTGCACATGTTGTCGATCGGGCACCCGCTGCTCGGTGACGGGCTCTACGCTCACGAGCAGGCTCTGGCCGCCTGGCCGCGTCTGTGCCTGCACGCGAGCATGCTCAGTTTCACCCATCCGCAAACCGGCGAACGCCTGCGCTTCGAGTGCCCCGCCCCGTTCTGACCGACAACACTGACCCCCTGTAGGAGCTGCCGAAGGCTGCGATCTTTTGATCTGGTGTTTCGTAAATCAAAAACAAGATCAAAAGATCGCAGCCTTCGGCAGCTCCTACACGGATCCGGTGCAGATTCAATTCCCCGGCCGATGCGTTAAACTCCCGCCCATTGCTGTCTGGAGTTTCTTATGCGCGAAGAGTTGAACCAAGGCCTGATCGACTTTCTCAAGGCCTCCCCTACCCCGTTCCACGCCACTGCCAGTCTGGTGCAGCGTCTTGAGGCTGCCGGTTTCGTGCGCCTCGACGAGCGCGAGCCATGGACCACCGAGCCAAACGGCCGCTATTACGTCACCCGCAACGACTCCTCGATTGTCGCGATCAAAATGGGCCGCACTTCGCCACTGCACGGCGGCATCCGCCTGGTCGGCGCGCACACCGACAGCCCGTGCCTGCGGGTCAAGCCGCAACCGGAGCTGCAGCGTCAGGGCTTCTGGCAACTCGGCGTTGAAGTCTACGGCGGCGCCCTGCTCGCACCGTGGTTCGACCGTGATCTGTCGCTGGCCGGCCGCGTCACCTTCCGCCGCGACGGCAAAGTCGAAAGCCAATTGATCGACTTCAAGGCACCGATCGCGATCATTCCCAACCTGGCCATTCACCTCAACCGTGAAGCCAATCAGGGCTGGGCGATCAACGCGCAGACCGAGCTACCGCCGATCCTCGCGCAATTTGCCGGTGACGAGCGCGTCGATTTCCGCGCCGTGCTCACCGATCAACTGGCCCGCGAACACGGCTTGAACGCCGACGTCGTGCTCGATTACGAGCTGAGTTTCTACGACACGCAAAGTGCTGCGGTTATCGGCCTCAACGGCGATTTCATTGCCGGTGCGCGCCTCGATAACCTGTTGTCGTGCTACGCCGGCCTGCAAGCCTTGCTCACCGCAGAAACCGACGAAACCTGCGTGCTGGTGTGCAACGACCACGAAGAAGTCGGTTCCTGCTCGGCCTGCGGTGCCGACGGCCCGATGCTTGAACAGACCTTGCGCCGTCTGCTGCCGGAAGGTGACGAGTTCGTCCGCACCATCCAGAAATCCCTGCTGGTCTCGGCCGACAACGCCCATGGTGTACACCCCAACTACGCCGAAAAGCACGACGCCAACCACGGCCCGAAACTCAACGCCGGCCCGGTGATCAAGGTCAACAGCAACCAGCGCTACGCCACCAACAGCGAAACCGCCGGGTTCTTCCGCCATCTGTGCATGGCCGAAGAAGTCCCGGTGCAAAGCTTCGTGGTGCGCAGCGACATGGGTTGTGG
This sequence comes from Pseudomonas sp. Mb7, assembly GCF_054790525.1. Taxonomy (NCBI): domain Bacteria; kingdom Pseudomonadati; phylum Pseudomonadota; class Gammaproteobacteria; order Pseudomonadales; family Pseudomonadaceae; genus Pseudomonas; species Pseudomonas sp. Mb7. The sequence goes on along the minus strand of NZ_CP186501.1, from coordinate 1,137,931 downwards.
CTCGACCATCGGCCCGATCACCGCCAGCCACCTCGGTGTGCGCACCGTTGATATCGGTCTGCCGACCTTCGCCATGCACTCGATCCGCGAACTGTGTGGCAGCCACGACCTGGCGCATCTGGTCAAAGTGCTGAGCGCGTTTTACGCCTGCCGCGAATTGCCGTAACCATTCGGGACCACTTGTTCGCTGTAGGAGCTGCCGAAGGCTGCGATCTTTTGATTCTGTTTTTAAGATCAAAAGATCGCAGCCTTCGGCAGCTCCTACTCAGATCAATAGCGGTCGGCAGAAACCGACCTAGACTTACATCATTCATTTCGACAAGGCAGTCTCCATGATCTCGATGTCTTCGTTCCACGCCATGCTCATTCCCATCCTGTGCGGAATGATCCTGCTGGCGATCGGTTTCAACTTCCGTGACAAGAACGCCGGGGTGTTTGCCATGTGGATCGGCATGCTCACGATCCTCGCCACCGTGGTGTACAAGATCCTCGCCAAACTCAACGAATAAATCCGCGCCCGGCTCGCATTGCTTTAGTGGGCCTCGTACACTCCAGCGAATCCGCCCCTTGCGAGGTTGACCGCCTAGTGTTCGCTCGTCTTTTTGCTTTGCCCAGCCTGTTCTTCGTCTGCCTGATGACGCTGCTGCCGCTGGCGCCCGCCCACGCGGTCGGTTTGCCCGGTCTGCTCAACACCAACAAAGCCCAACCGGAAGCCCAGGAACCGCTCGGCCAGTCCCTCGACGAAGTCATCAAGTCGCTGGAAAACGACAAGCAACGCGCACAGTTGCTGACCGATCTGAAGAAACTGCGCGACGCCACCAAAAAGGCTCAGGCCAGCCCTGAAGAAGGCGTGCTCGGCTTGATCGGCGGCACCCTGTCCAACTTCGAAAAACAATTTACCGGCGCCGACAGCCCGCTCAACCGCTGGGGCAACGAGTTCGACCTGGCCAAGGACGAACTGAGCGCGATGATGCTGCCGGCCAACGAGTGGCTGCCGATCATCTTCGGCTTCGCCATGATCCTCGCGGTGTGGAGCCTGCTCGCCGCCGCACTGATCTGGCTCAGCCATCGGGTGCGCATGCGCTTCGGCCTTACCGAAGAATTGCCGCAACACCCCAAGGCCCTCGACATGTTGCGCTTTGCGTTACGCAAGCTCGGGCCGTGGCTGATCGCGTTGGTGATGACCGTCTACATGAGCTACGCGCTGCCGTCGTCACTGGGCAAAAGCCTGGCGATGGTGTTGGCCTATGCGCTGGTGGTCGGTACCTGTTTCTCGGCAATCTGCGTGATAGCGTTTTCCCTGCTCGATGGCCCGCACCGTCATCGCGCGCTGTACATCCTGCGTCATCAGGCGTTCCGGCCGCTGTGGCTGATCGGCAGCTTCGCCGCGTTCGGCGAGGCGTTGAACGATCCACGCCTGATCGAAAGTCTGGGCGTGCATCTGGCGCACTCCGCCGCCACTATCGCCAATGTCCTCGCGGCACTCTCGACCGGTCTGTTTATCCTGCGCTTCCGCCGACCGATTGCGCATCTGATTCGCAACCAGCCGCTGTCGCGACGCCTGACCCGCCGCGCGCTCAGCGACACCATCGAAATCCTCGGCACCTTCTGGTACGTGCCGGCGCTGGTGCTGGTCGGCATCTCGCTGTTCGCCACCTTCGTTTCCGCCGGCGACACCAGCACCGCTTTGCGCCAATCGCTGATCTGCACCGTGCTGCTAGTGATGTGCATGGTGATCAACGGCCTCGTGCGCCGCCACTCACTGAAACCGCAACGCGGGCCGAAACGCCACGCGCTGTACTCCGAACGCCTGAAAAACTTCTTCTACACCCTCGCGCACCTGGTGGTCTGGCTGGTCTTCATCGAACTCGGCCTGCGCGTGTGGGGCCAGTCGCTGATCGGTTTTGCCGAAGGCGAAGGCCATGACATCAGCGTCAAACTGTTCAGCCTGATCGGCACGCTGATTTTCTCCTGGCTGATCTGGATCCTCGCCGACACCGCCGTGCACCACGCCCTCACCCGCTCGCGCAAAGGTCTGGCGAATGCCCGCGCGCAAACGATGATGCCGCTGATCCGTAACGTGCTGTTCGTAGCGATCTTCATCATCGCGCTGATCGTCGCCCTGGCGAACATGGGCATGAACGTCACGCCACTGCTGGCCGGTGCCGGTGTGATCGGTCTGGCCATCGGTTTCGGTGCGCAGTCGCTGGTCGCGGACTTGATCACCGGCCTGTTCATCATCATCGAAGACTCGCTGGCCATCGATGACTACGTCGACGTCGGCGGCCACCTCGGCACCGTCGAAGGCCTGACCATCCGCACCGTGCGCCTGCGCGACATCGACGGCATCGTCCACACCATCCCGTTCAGCGAAATCAAAAGCATCAAGAACTACTCACGGGAGTTCGGCTACGCGATCTTCCGCGTGGCGGTGCCGTACAACATGGAAATCGACGACGCGATCAAACTGATGCGTGAAGTCGGCCAGAAGATGCGCACCGATCCATTGCAGCGGCGCAACATCTGGTCGCCGCTGGAGATTCAGGGTGTCGAGAGCTTCGAATCCGGCAGCGCGATTCTGCGCGCGCGATTCAAGACCGCACCGATCAAACAATGGGAAGTGTCCCGAGCCTTCAACCTGTCGCTCAAACGCCACCTCGACGAAGCCGGGCTCGATCTGGCGACGCCGCGCATGAGCGTGCAAGTAATCACTGCCGGTGGCGGTCAGCCGAAGGAATAGCACTCAGGCGCGCGGTTGCAGTCACAGGCAGGGAAGCCCGACAACAATAATCAAGGAGTAACCGATGCAACTGACGCGCATTGCCCAAGCCGTTCTGCTCAGCCTGTTCGCCAGCCACGCTGGCGCCGCGACGTTGGAAAGCACCCGCACAACGATCGCCGAAGAGGCGCAAAAACTCGAACCGGAATTGCTGGAAACCCGCCGCGACATCCACGCTCACCCGGAACTCGGTAACACGGAAAAACGCACCGCTGAGTTGGTCGCCAAACAACTCAAAGCCATGGGCCTCGAAGTGAAAACCGGCGTCGCCCGCACCGGCGTGGTCGCCGTCCTCAAAGGCGCCCTGCCCGGCCCGACCGTGGCCCTGCGCGCCGACATGGACGCGCTGCCGGTCAAGGAAGTCTCCGACCTGCCGTTCGCCTCAAAAGCCAAAGGCACCTACCTCGACAAAGAAGTCGACGTCATGCACGCCTGCGGCCACGATGCGCACACCGCCATCCTGCTGAGCACAGCGAAAATTCTCACGGGCATGCGCGACACATTACCCGGCACCGTGGTGTTCTACTTCCAGCCCGCTGAAGAAGGCCCAAGCGACTTCATCCCCGACGGCAAAAACACCTGGGGCGCGAAAATGATGGTCGAGGAAGGCGTGATGAAATCGCCAAAGCCCGACGCGGTCTTCGGCCTGCACGTCTGGGCCGGCGTCCCCGCCGGCCAGATCGCCTACCGCCCAGGCGCCACCCTCGCCAGCTCCGACGACCTGCGCATCAAAATCCTCGGCAAACAGACCCACGCCGGCCGTCCATGGGACGGCATCGACCCGATCACCGTCGGCGCGCAAACCATCGTCGGCCTGCAAACTGTAGTCAGCCGTCGCACCGATATCTCCTCGTATCCGTCAGTGGTCAGCATCGGCACCATCAACGGCGGCACGCGCTACAACATCATTCCCGAATCCGTCGACATGACCGGCACGATCCGCTCCTACGACTACGGCATCCGCCAGAAACTGCATGCCGACGTCCGCCAGACCGTGGAAAAAATCGCCGAAAGCGGCGGCGCCAAAGCCGACGTCACCATCATCGAAAAATACGACCCGACCATCAACAACCCGGCACTGACGGAAAAAATGCTGCCGACGTTGAAGTGGGCGGCCAAGGATGATGTGGTGAATGCACCGCTGGTGGGTGGCGCGGAAGACTTCTCGTTCTTTGCCAAGGAAGTGCCGGGACTGTTTGTGTTTCTCGGCGTGACGCCAAGAGACCAGGACATGAGCAAGGCAGCGCCGAATCACAATCCGGGGTTCTTTGTCGATGAGTCGGCGCTGGTGGTAGGCGTGAGAACATTGGCCTCGTTGGCGACGGATTATCTGTATGCCAATGCGGGGGCGGGCAAGTAGGGATGAGGTGACTGTGGGGGCGCCTTCGCGAGCAAGCTCGCTCCCACATTTGGACCCTGTACAGCCTGCCAGAAACAGGTCGGCTGTCAGGCCGCCATCGCTGGCAAGCCAGCTCCCACGAGGATTGAGCCAACCGGTAAACCTGTATCGCTTCGGCTTCTCACCACTCAACACAATGAGCGCAAGCTCGAGTACCGTTCTTGATCTTGATCCACGGGCGACGTCGGAAGGCTGAGTGGAGGGATTGATCCGGGGGTGGGAGCGCAGCGACCGTTTGGCGCAGCCAAACACAGCGAGAGGAGGTGCAGCGAAGCAAACCGTAGGCGCTGCGCCCGGATCGATCCCGGAGCGAAGGAACCCCGAGCCCCAGCGAGCGGGCCGCACGCAGGAGCAAGCCTTTTTGGTTACTTTTTCGGCGTCTGGAAAAAGTGACCCGCCGTAAGGGCGGAACCCTAATCAGCACCACCCGAAGCAACGGATATGCCCCCCAAAACGATCAAACCACATCAACCCCAACGTGAATCGCATCATGCCGCCAAAACTCCAGATCACAATCAATCAACCGCTCATGCTGATCATAATTGACCCGAGCAATCCGTAACCCCGGGCTCCCCACCGACACCCGTAAAGCCGCCGCCGCATCCACCGACAACGACGTAGGCACGATCTCAAACCGCACCCGCCCATAGTGCAAATCGTAATGCCGCGCATACAACTCGGTCATCGACTGATTCAAATCAAACTCAAGAATCCCCGGAAAAAACTGCGGATTCAGGTAATGCTCCACATACAACACCAACCGCCCATCAATGCGCCGTGACCGGCAAATCTGAATCACGCTCGACAACGCCGGCAACTGCAACCAGGCACAAACCGCCGCCGACGCCGGCTGCAACCGCGCCGAAATCACCTCGGTCGACGGCACCCGCCCCTGCGCACTGACCATCGCGTGGAAGTGACTGCGCTGCATCAGGTTATAGGCCAGACGCGGCGGCGAAACGAACCAGCCACGGCGCTCCTCGCGATAAATCTGCCCCTGCGCCTCCAATTGCAACAACGCCTCACGCACGGTAATCCGCGTCGTACCGAACAACTCACTGAGCTTGCGCTCGGCCGGCAACTTGCTGCCCGCCGCCAGCAACCCGTGGTCGAGTTGTTCCTGCAGCACCTGGCCAATCGCTGTCACCGCTTTTGTTGCCTCATCGCGCATCAACGTTACCTATCTGGACTAGACCAGCACTGTTTCGGGGCAAAACCGCACGGCAATCGAGCCGTTTCCTGATGATGCAAGCCTAGGCAGTGCAGATGACCGAGAGATGACAAAACTACCGAACGGTCGTCTTCACGACTTGCAATACATCGGCCAAGTCCCTTGCTCTTCGGTCCTTTGGGCATGGTCTACGCTTATCTGGGACCCGCCGATACCGGGCAGAAAAAACGCCTGCCGACGGCCAGCAGACATCAAAGTGTCATCCAGCCCCCTTAGATTGGCTCAGGTATTGCTGACCTAGACCAACAAACACCGCAAACGCAGCGTTGAACACGACCAAGGAGCTTCGGAATGAAACAGCTTTTCCTGGCAACACTGTTAGGCTCGACCATTGCAATGTGCACCTCCGCCATGGCGGCCGGCACCGATCTGAAAACCCTCGAAGCCGCTGCGAAAGCGGAAGGCGCCGTCAACAGCGTCGGCATGCCCGATGACTGGGCCAACTGGAAAGGCACCTGGGAAGACCTGGCCAAGACCTACGGCCTGAAACACATCGATACCGACATGAGTTCCGCCCAGGAAATCGCCAAGTTCGCCGCCGAGAAAGACAATGCCAGCGCCGACATCGGCGACGTCGGTGCCGCGTTCGGCCCGATCGCGGTCAAGCAAGGCGTGGTGCAACCGTACAAGCCAAGCACCTGGGATCAGGTACCGGACTGGGCCAAGGACAAGGACGGCAACTGGGCGTTGGCCTACACCGGCACCATCGCGTTCATCGTCAACAAAAAACTCCTGCACGGCTCCGAAGTACCGACCAAATGGGCTGACCTCAAGGGCGGCAAATACAAGGTCTCCATCGGTGACGTGAGCACCGCCGCACAAGCGGCCAACGGCGTACTGGCCGCAGCCCTGGCCAACGGTGGCGACGAGAAAAACATCAAGCCTGCGCTGCTGCTGTTCGCCGACATCGCCAAGCAAGGTCGCCTGTCGATGGCCAACCCGACCATCGCTACCATGGAAAAAGGCGAGATCGAAGTCGGTGTGGTCTGGGACTTCAACGGCCTCAGCTACAAAGCCAAGATGGCCAACCCGGATGACTACGTGGTGCTGATCCCGTCCGACGGTTCGGTGATTTCCGGCTACACCACGATCATCAACAAGTACGCGAAAAATCCTAACGCCGCCAAGCTGACCCGCGAATACATCTTCAGCGACGCCGGCCAGACCAACCTCGCCCGCGGCAACGCCCGCCCGATCCGCGCCGAACACCTGCAACTGCCGGAAGACGTGAAGGCCAAGCTGCTGCCGAACGAGCAGTACAAAAAGGTCACTCCGATCAAAGACGCCGATGCGTGGGAAAAGACTTCCAAGGCCCTGCCACAGCAGTGGAACGAGGAAGTCATCGTAGAGATGAAGTAAGCCTGTAGATCCCTCTTCGGGATCCGCTGGAGTTCCAAATGTGGGAGCGAGCCTGCTCGCGAATGCGGTGTGTCATTCAACAATGATGTGACTGACACGACGCTTTCGCGAGCAGGCTCGCTCCCACAAGGGGATTGAGTTGATTTCGGAATATTTGAATTTCGCGGAGTTTTTGCCCCTATGAAGCACAACGTCATCCTTGTCGTGCTCGATGGCCTCAACCACGAGGTCGCGCGTCACGCCATGGGGCATCTGCAGGCGTATGTTGGCGCAGGACGCGCCGCGCTCTACCAGTTGGAGTGCGAACTGCCGGCCCTGTCCCGACCGCTTTATGAATGCATCCTCACCGGCGTACCGCCGATCGACAGCGGCATCGTCCACAACAACGTCTCGCGCCTGTCCAACCAGCGCAGCATTTATCACTACGCCCGCGATGCCGGTTTGAAAACCGCAGCGGCGGCGTACCACTGGGTCAGCGAGTTGTACAACCGCTCGCCGTTCGTGGCAGCACGCGACCGCCACACCGACAATCTGTCGCTGCCGATCCAGCACGGGCATTTCTACTGGAGCGATCACTACCCGGACTCGCACCTGTTCGCCGACGCGGAAAACCTGCGCCTGCGCCACGATCCGAACTTCCTGCTGATTCACCCGATGAACATCGACGACGCCGGGCACAAGCACGGCCTCGACTCTTCGCAATACCGCAACAGCGCGCGCTTCGCCGACATCATCCTCGCCGACTATCTGCAGAACTGGCTCGACGCTGGCTATCAGGTATTGGTAACTGCCGACCACGGCATGAACAACGATCGCTCGCACAACGGCCTGTTGCCGGAAGAGCGCCAAGTGCCACTGTTTGTCCTCGGTGACGCCTTCAGCCTCGACGCTGGCGCCGCACCCAAGCAGACGGAAATCTGCGGCACGGTCTGCGAACTGCTCGGCGTACCCCATGACAAACCTGTGTGCCGGGAGTTGCTCAAGTGAACTCAATGACTCGCGGCAAATGGCTGGCAGCCTTGTGCGTGGTGCCCTTCGCGCTGTTCTTTATCGTCTTCGAAATCGCCCCGCTGACCTGGGTGATGATCAGCAGCCTGCAATCGGAAGAGTTCGGCTGGAGCTTGGCCAATTTCAGCAAGATCTTCAGCTCGAAGTTCTATTTGCAGGCGATCCAGTACAGCCTCGAAATCAGTTTCTGGTCGAGCGTGTTCGGCATCATCATTGCCGTAATCGGTGCGTATTCCCTGCGCCGGGTCGATTCGAAACTGCGCAATTTCGTGAATGCCTTCGCCAACATGACCAGCAATTTTTCCGGCGTACCCTTGGCCTTCGCGTTCATCATCCTGCTCGGTTTCAACGGCAGCATCACCATCATGCTCAAGCAGTCGGGGATCATTCAGGACTTTAACCTGTACTCGAAAACCGGCCTGATCATCCTTTACACCTACTTCCAGATTCCGCTTGGTGTGCTGCTGCTCTATCCCGCCTTCGACGCCTTGCGTGAAGACTGGCGCGAGTCGGCCGCGTTGCTCGGCGCCAACGGCTGGCAGTTCTGGCGACACATCGGTTTGCCGGTGCTGACCCCGGCGTTGCTCGGTACATTCGTGATCCTGCTGGCCAACGCCCTCGGCGCCTACGCCACGGTGTATGCGCTGACGACGGGCAACTTCAACGTCCTGCCGATCCGTATTGCAGCGATGGTCTCCGGCGATATCTCCCTCGATCCAAATCTGGCCAGCGCTTTGGCCGTGGTGCTGGTGGCGCTGATGACCATCGTCACCGTCGTGCATCAACTGCTGCTGAAGAGGAGCTACCATGTCTCGCGCTGAATCCGGCCCGGCCGGCCTCTACCACCGCGTCGTGGTTTACCTGCTGTTCGCGATCCTCTTGCTACCACTCGTAGGCACGCTGGTTTATTCGATCGCCAGCAGTTGGTCGGCGACTATTCTGCCCAGCGGTTTCACCTTCAAGTGGTACATCCAGTTGTGGAGCGATCCGCGTTTCCTGCACGCCTTCGGTCAGTCATTGCTGGTGTGCGTCGGTGCGCTGGTACTGTCGGTGGTGCTGATCCTGCCGCTGCTGTTCGTCGTGCATTACCACTTCCCGAAACTCGATGCGCTGATGAACATCCTCATCCTGCTGCCCTTCGCGGTGCCGCCAGTGGTGTCGTCGGTGGGTCTGTTGCAGCTTTACGGTTCCGGGCCGATGGCGATGGTTGGCACGCCGTGGATCCTGATCGGTTGCTACTTCACCGTGGCGTTGCCGTTCATGTACCGGGCAATCACCAACAACCTGCAGGCGATCAACCTGCGCGACCTGATGGACGCCGCGCAACTGCTCGGCGCCAGCACCTTTCAGGCGGCGTTTCTGGTGGTGCTGCCGAACCTGCGCAAAGGCCTGATGGTCGCCTTGCTGCTGTCGTTCTCGTTCCTGTTTGGTGAGTTCGTCTTCGCCAATATTCTGGTCGGCACCCGTTACGAAACCCTGCAGGTGTACCTGAACAACATGCGCAACAGCAGCGGCCACTTCACCAGCGCGCTGGTCATTTCGTATTTCTTTTTCGTGCTGGTCCTGACCTGGATCGCCAACATCTTGAACAAGGACAAAAGCGAATGAGCTATGTCAGCGTCCAACACCTGCAAAAAAATTACGCGGGCACGACCGTGTTCAGCGACATCAACTGCGAGATCAACAAAGGCGAGTTCGTCACCCTGCTCGGCCCGTCCGGCTGCGGCAAGTCGACCCTGCTGCGTTGCATCGCCGGACTGACGCCGGTGGATGGCGGCAAGATCCTGCTGGATGGCGTCGATATCGTGCCGTTGAGTCCGCAGAAACGCGGGATCGGCATGGTGTTCCAGAGCTACGCGCTGTTCCCCAACATGACCGTCGAGCAGAACGTTGCCTTCGGTTTGCGCATGCAGAAGGTCAACGCCGATGACAGTCATAAACGCGTTTCCGAGGTGCTGAAACTGGTTGAACTGAACGACTTCACCAGCCGCTATCCGCATCAACTGTCCGGTGGCCAATGTCAGCGCGTGGCCCTCGCCCGTTCGCTGGTGACGCGCCCGCGTTTGCTGCTGCTGGATGAGCCGCTGTCGGCTCTTGATGCACGAATTCGTAAACACTTGCGTGAACAGATCCGTCAGATTCAGCGCGAACTCGGCCTGACGACGATTTTCGTCACCCACGATCAGGAGGAAGCGCTGACCATGTCTGATCGGATTTTCCTGATGAATCAGGGAAAAATCGTACAAAGCGGCGATGCCGAAACCCTCTACACCGCCCCCGTCGATGTATTTGCCGCCGGCTTCATCGGCAACTACAACCTGCTCGATGCCGACGACGCCTCGAAGCTGCTGCAGCGCCCGATCAACCACCGCATCGCCATTCGCCCGGAAGCCATCGAACTGAGCCTCGAAGGCGAACTCGACGCGCAGATCCGTAGCCACAGCCTGCTTGGCAACGTGATCCGCTATCGCATCGAAGCCCGCGGCGTGGAACTGGTGGTGGATGTGCTCAACCGCTCGGCCGCCGATCTGCATCCCGACGGTCAGCGTCTGGCGCTTTCCATCGATCCGACGGCCCTGTGTGAAGTAGCTTAAAAGCAGCTGCAAGCTTCGAGCTACAAGCTTCAAGTTGTAGACTGCGGCGTAACTGATTTCAATTCTTGCAGCTCGACGCTTGTAGCTCGCAGCTGTTCTCGGAGAGAACCGATGGCTTTGGCAATTTTTGATCTGGACGAAACGTTGATCCACGGCGACTGCGCCACCCTCTGGAGCGAACAGATGGGGCGCTTGGGCTGGGTCGATCCCGAGTCGTTCATGCGCAAGAACAACGAGCTGATGGACGCCTACAGCCATGGCAAATTGCGCATGGAAGACTACATGGAATTCAGCCTCGAACCGCTGATCGGCCGCACGCCGGAAGAAGTCGAACATCTGGTAGGCCCGTGGGTGGAAGACTTCATTGAACCGATCATCTTCAGCGATGCCACCAAGACCATCGCCGCCCATCGCAAGGCCGGCGATCGCATTCTGGTGATCTCGGCGTCAGGCACGCACCTGGTCAAACCGATTGCCGATCGACTGGGCATCGATGAAATTCTCGGCATCGAACTGGAAGTCGCGCATGGTGTTTACAGCGGCCACACCGTTGGCACCCTGACCTACCGCGAAGGCAAGATCACCCGTTTGCTGGAATGGCTGGATGCTGAAGAGGAAAACCTGGAGGGTGCGAGCTTCTATTCCGACTCGCGCAATGATTTGCCGCTGTTACTGAAGGTGGATTTCCCACACGTGGTGAATCCGGACCCAGTGCTGCTGGAACACGCCGAAAAGGCCAACTGGCCAATCCACCTCTGGAAATGACAAAGATTTAATCTGCAATTGCAGACAGGCTGACATCCCAAACCTGAGTTCGACCCGATGCATCAGGTCGATGTAGCCCGGCAGAACAACCCGGTCAGTCCCCTCTCCCTTTGGGAGAGGGGCTTCTCCTGCAAATCAGCTCAGACTTTCGTCGATCACCAATACCAATTTTCCAGAAACGGTATTACTCGCCAACTCGGCAAACGCCGCCTCGGCATCCTTCACCGCAAACGCCTTGGCCAACTGCGGACTCAACCGCCCTTCAGCAAACAGCGGCCACACCTGCTGACCCAGATCACTCAACAGATCCGCCTTGAACTGATCGTCACGACTGCGCAACGTCGAGCCCAGCAGTTGCACACGCTTGGCCAACACCTGCGCCAGATCCAGTTTGGCCTCACGGCCGCCCATCAAACCGATCAACACCCAACGGCCGTCCAGCGCCATCAGTTTGAGGTTCAGCGCCGAATAATTGCCGCCGACCGGATCGAGAATCACATTGAACGGCCCGAAATCACGCAGGCTCTCCAGATCATCGGTGCGCACCACCCCGCCCTGCGCGCCCAGCGCCTCGCAATAAGCCAAACGCTCGGTCGAACCGACGCTGACCCAACACGGATTGCCAAACGCCTTGCACAACTGAATGGCGGCTGAACCGATTCCACTTGCACCGGCGTGCAAGAGAACTTTCTCACCCGGTTTGAGCGCCGCAAGTTGAAACACATTCAGCCAGACTGTTGCATAAACCTCGGGCAATGCTGCCGCCTCGATCAGCGAGACGCCTTCGGGAACCGGCAGCACGTGCCGCCCGTCGACGACCACCTCTTCGGCCATGCCGCCCCCGGCCAGCAAGGCGCAAACCCGATCGCCGACCTGCCAGGCACTGCCCGCGCCGACCTCGCTGATCACCCCGGAGCACTCAAGACCGAGTACCTGGCTGGCCCCTGGTGGTGGCGGATAGAGCCCTGCTTTCTGTAATAAATCGGCGCGATTGAGGCCCGCTGCTGCCACTCGAATGCGGACTTGTCCTACATCGCACGTAGGACTCGGCTCTTCAACCCATGCCACTTGACCGTCAACGCCTTGCAATGCCTTCACAGTGCCTCCATAGTGAGTCTGGACTGAGCCCGAAGCTGTAGCGCCGGGCTTTTTGCATTATGCGACCGGCTCTCGTAGAACCGGCGACTTCAAAGACGGCCTAATATGCGTTATCAATTGTCCCCGCGTCGAATCAGCATGAAGCATTTGCTCCCCAGCACCGCCCTCGCTCTTTTCATCGGTATCGGTTTGTTGCCGGTGTCGGGCAATACATTCGCAGCCAACAGCTGGGACAAATTGCAGCCTGATCGCGATGAAGTCATCGCCAGCCTGAACGTCGTCGAGTTGCTCAAGCGTCACCACTACAGCAAGCCGCCGCTCGACGATGCGCGCTCGGTGATCATCTACGACAGCTACCTCAAGCTGCTGGATCCGTCGCGCAGCTACTTCATGGCCAGCGACATCAGCGAATTCGACAAGTGGAAGACCCAGTTCGACGACTTCCTCAAAAGCGGCGACCTCAACGCCGGGTTCACCATCTACAAGCGCTATCTGGACCGCGTCAAGTCGCGTCTGGACTTCGCCCTTGCCGAGCTGAACAAAGGCGTCGACAAGATGGACTTCACCACCAAGGAGACCTTGCTGATCGATCGCAAGGATGCACCTTGGCTCAAATCCACCGCTGAACTCGACGACCTGTGGCGCAAACGCGTCAAGGACGAAGTGCTGCGGATGAAGATCGCCGGCAAAGAGCCGAAGCAGATTCAGGAAACTCTGACCAAGCGCTACAAGAACCAGTTGGCGCGCCTGGACCAGACCCGTCCGGAAGACATCTTCCAGGCGTACATCAACACCTTCGCCATGTCCTACGATCCGCACACCAACTATCTGTCGCCGGATAACGCGGAAAACTTCGACATCAACATGAGCCTGTCCCTTGAGGGCATCGGTGCCGTGTTGCAGAGCGACAACGACCAGGTGAAAGTCGTGCGTCTGGTGCCGGCAGGCCCGGCCGACAAGACCAAGCAAGTTGCACCGGCTGACAAGATCATCGGCGTTGCCCAAGGCAACAAGGAAATGGTCGACGTGGTCGGCTGGCGTCTGGACGAAGTGGTCAAACTGATCCGTGGCCCGAAAGGCACCGTGGTGCGTCTGGAAGTGATTCCGGCGAGCAATGCGCCGAATGACCAGACCACCAAGATCGTGCCGATCACCCGTGAAGCGGTGAAGCTCGAAGACCAGGCCGTGAAGAAGTCCGTGCTCAACCTGAAACAGGACGGCAAGGACTACAAACTCGGTGTGATCGAGATTCCAGCCTTCTACCTCGACTTCAAGGCGTTCCGTGCCGGTGATCCGGACTACAAGAGCACCACCCGTGACGTCAAGAAACTGCTCACCGAGTTGCAGAAAGACAAAGTCGACGGCGTGGTCATCGACCTGCGCAACAATGGCGGCGGTTCCCTGCAGGAAGCCACCGAGCTGACCAGTCTGTTCATCGACAAAGGCCCGACCGTACTCGTGCGTAATGCCGATGGCCGTGTCGACGTACTCGAAGACGAAAACCCGGGCGCGTTCTACAAAGGTCCGATGGCACTCTTGGTCAACCGCTTGTCCGCCTCGGCTTCGGAGATTTTCGCCGGCGCCATGCAGGACTATCACCGCGCGTTGATCATCGGTGGCCAGACCTTCGGTAAAGGCACGGTGCAGACCATTCAGCCGCTCAACCATGGCGAACTGAAACTGACCCTGGCCAAGTTCTACCGTGTCTCCGGGCAGAGCACCCAGCATCAGGGCGTGCTGCCGGACATCGACTATCCGTCGCTGATCGACACCAAGGAAATCGGCGAGAGCGCACTGCCGGAAGCCATGCCATGGGACACCATCCGCGCGGCAATCAAACCGGCAGCCGATCCGTTCAAGCCGTTCCTGGCTCAGCTCAAGTCCGAGCATGACACGCGCACCGCCAAGGATGCCGAGTTCGTGTTCATCCGTGACAAGCTGGCTCTGGCGCAGAAACTGATGGAAGAAAAAACCGTCAGCCTCAACGAAGCCGAGCGCCGTGCCCAGCACAACGACATCGACGCCAAGCAACTGACGATGGAAAACATCCGTCGCAAAGCCAAAGGCGAAGAGCCGCTTAAAGAGCTGAAGAAAGAAGACGAAGACGCCCTCGCGGCTGCCGACCCGGACAAGGTCAAACCAGAAGACGATGCCTACCTGAGCGAAACCGGGCGCGTGCTGCTGGATTACCTGAAGCTGAGTAATCAGGTGGCCAAGAAGTAAGATGATGGCAATTTAGTGCTGACGATCCCCGGATCGTCATCAAACAGTCATCATTCTGTCGTGCAATAAAGGACTGGGAGCCACTCTCTTCATTGAGAACGCTCCCAGTCCTTTTTTTATCGCCAGAGATTGCCATGACCACGACCGAACAGCTGAGTGCCTTGAGCTCGATCCTGACTCAAAGCGGTTTACACAGCCTGTTCCAACCAATCATCTCTCTCTCCGAACGGCGCATTCTCGGCTATGAAGCCCTCACGCGCGGCCCTTCCAACAGCCCTCTTCACTCGCCGATCGCGCTGTTCGCCGTGGCGCGTCAGGCCGGGCGTTTGAGCGAACTGGAAATCGCCTGCCGTCAGAGCGCTTGTCGCCGCTTTAACGAGCAGCAACTGCCGGGCAAACTGTTTCTCAACGTCTCGCCGGAATCCTTGCTTGAAGCCGCGCACCAACCGGGGCGCACGTTGCAGTTGCTGCAGGATTTCGGCATTCCGCCGAGTCAGGTGGTCATCGAACTGACTGAACAAACACCGATCGACGATTTTCAGTTGCTGCAAACCGCCTTGCATCACTATCGAGCGATGGGTTTTTCCATTGCGCTGGATGATCTGGGGGCCGGTTATTCGAGCCTGCGGTTATGGTCAGAACTGCGCCCGGACTACGTGAAGATCGACCGACACTTCATCGACGGCATTCATCAGGATGCGCTGAAGCGCGAGTTTGTCGGCTCGATCCTGCAAATCGCCAAAGCCTCGCGCGCGCAAGTCATCGCCGAAGGTATCGAACTGCCGGAAGAACTCGCGGTGCTGACTGAAATGGGCGTCGATCTGGTGCAGGGTTACTTGCTCGGCCGCCCTCAGGAACACCCTCCGCGCGATGCCCGCGCCTTGATGCCCAAACACGACAGCAGCAGCGTTGCGCTGAACGACGAAGGCAGCGACCTAAGTGCCCTGCTCAACGACCAGCCAGCCGTACCCCGCGACACACCGACCGCCACCGTGCTGGAAGCCTTTCGCCGCCAGGCCAACCTCAACTCACTGGCAGTACTCGACGAACAAGGCCAACCCTGCGGCATCGTCCACCGCCACTCGTTGTCGGATGCGCTGCTCAAACCGTTCGCCACCGACCTGTTCGCGCGTAAACCGATCAGCCGCCTGATGAACGACGATTTCCTCGCCGTGGAAATGAGCCAGTCACTGCAACAAGTCAGCCGCCTGATCACCAGCCGCGCGCGGCAACGCATCGAAGAAGACTTCATCATCACCCTCAACGGCGGCTACCTGGGTCTTGGCCGGGTGATCGACGTACTCAAACTGATCACCGAGTTGAAGATTCAACAGGCGCGGTATGCCAATCCGCTGACTTTGTTGCCGGGGAATGTGCCGATCCAGCAATGCCTGACGCGGTTGCTGCAGCAGGGGCGCGAGTCGGTCATCTGCTACGTCGACATCGACAGTTTCAAACCCTTCAACGACATTTATGGCTACGGGCGTGGTGATGAAGTTTTGCTGTGTTTGGCGCAATGCCTCAACGAGCGCGTCGACCCGAGCCGCGACTTCGTCGGCCATATTGGCGGCGACGATTTCCTGCTCGTCCTCGGCCCCGAAGACTGGCGCAAACGCCTCAATCAATTGCTTGATGATTTCCAGAGCCAATGCCGGAGGTTCTACCGTCCTGAACACCTTGAGGCTGGATGCTTTATTGCGCCGAATCGCCAAGGGGTGCGACAGGAGTTTCCGCTGTTGTCACTATCCATTGGTGTCGTTCATCTGCACCCAGAAGCTTGCGCGCACCTTGATGCTAGCCAACTCGCGGAGATGGCCTCGCAGGCGAAGCATCATGCGAAGAATGTTCCGGGGTATAGCGTGCATGTGATTGATAGTCTCGCCGCTCCAGACCTCCATCCATCGCAACTAGTCGGCCAACGTTGATTTCTTCAACTTCGCGAATTAGCCAGATCAATCAAAATCACCATTATGTTTGATCTTCAAGACTCGCCCGAAGTAAATCATCCTTCCATGATTCACTTACGACTTCGTATATGTGTTCAAAAAAACCACGAGCGTATATTATTTGTGTTTCGTCCCACGCGAGCACTCTCGGATCTTCATAGTCACTTTCAAACTCTCCAGAAAAATCAAAACAAGCATCCTGCAAATGGCTTTCAATGAGATTGTAAATCAAATATCTATGACGATAGGTTAGATAATCAAACTCAGGAACAATGAAATTTTTAATTATTTCTTGTCGATCATCATACTTATTTGGATCGTAATCCCACAATGCCTGACCAAGCGTCTCTTCCCGATCATAAATCGATATCCCACTCAGAACGTTAGAGAGCCGGGGCTCATATGGCAATCTTGTAAATGGTAGCATCAACATAAGTTCACCTATCTTGGAAAGCCAGTAAATGGCCTCGCAAACGAAGCGTCATGCGAAGAATATTCAGGGAAATAGCGTGCACTTGCTCGACGCTGCGCCCCCGTTCGCGAACCAGCCGTCGCAACTAATCGGTAAAACTTCGCGTTAGGGCGGGCTCGCTCGCCAAGGGGGCCGCTCTCTCATTGCACATTATGAAACTGCAACTTTATTGGCCTGAGGTTTTTTCATTGCGATATTTCGTCAAACACTCCACCAAAACCCTCATAAAACTGAGCCGATCCGTAACCTCATCATCAAAATATGTAGTCATTCGGTTAAACACACGATCAAAATTGTCATCCTCCTTCAAAAAATGATCGACCGTATTTATGAGAGACTCTTGTTCTGCATCCGTATACTCATAAAATTCCGGCTTTAACAAAATATCGAACAACTCCGTTAACTCCTCAGGATCGTTTACGTTCTTTTCAACTATTAACCGCTCCCGCTCGACATCAAAAGTATTTTCGATATCAAAAACAAACAGTAAATTTTTTATATCCACGATCTTATATATTTTTCTCATCAATCAAAATCCGTATACGACGTTATGGTATCGCCATTTGCTCTGAGAATAACAACAGCGTTATTCTGCTGCCCATAAACTCCCTCCTTTGTATAACCTTCCCCAACTATTTTCCCCATATCCATGGGCCTTCTAGACGTTTGGAGATCAGTCTGACGAAGTATTAGTTTCGCTCTATAGATAGCATTTAACTGATCTCTGTGACTGAGAAAGTGAGTGGCCGCACTTGGAATTTTAGGCTCTCCGTCTTTTGACCCACCAATATAGGTCTCTATGACACCAGTCGTTGGATTTCTCCCTGTCATAGCTCTTTCAAATTGAGATTGTAGGGTTGTTTGTGCGCCGTGTTTTTCTAAAAAATGCTCTCCATTTTGTGGATTCTCCATTTCATGCAAACGTCGGTATGCGTTTTCTTCAGCTAATACATCAATCCTCGCTCTACGCTCCTGCGCCGTCATCTTCGGCAGCGCGGGCTCCCCCTCGTCAACCTTAGCCCCACCAATACCGCCGGGCACCTCACAACCCGGCTTATTCGGCGGTGGGCAGTTCGACGTCAACCCCAACGGATCCACCCACCCCGTCGGATTCGGCACGTACTGGTACTGATTCAACCCACCCGCCAACTTGATCGGATCCGGCGTCAGATACCGCCCCAACCTCGGGTCGTAATACCGGTGCCGGTTGTAATGCAGCCCGCTTTCCCCGTCGAAGTACTGCCCCTGAAAGCGCAGCGGCTGGTTCAGGTAGTCGTCGCCAGCCAGGGTCAGCGCGGCGACTTTGCCGTAGGCGTCGTATTGCGCGGACCAGACGATGTCGCCGCTGTAGTCGGTGAGTTCCTGCGGGGTGCCGAGGTGGTCGAGTTGGTAGTAGAACGGGCAGGCTTTTTTCGGGCCTTTGCCGTCGAGCAGCGCCAGCGGACGGAAGGTGCCGGGTTCGTAGACGTAGCTGCGGTATTCGCTTTCGCTGCTTTCGGCGACGAGGTGGTCGCCTTGCCAGAAGAATTCGGTGATCTCGCCGTTGACGATTTTGCGGATACGCCGGCCGAAGGCGTCGTATTGGTAACTGGCGGTCTGGCCGTCCGGGCGGGTCAGGCCGATCAGGCGGTGCTGGCAGTCGTAGCGGTATTCAGTGACGAGTGTCTGTGCGCGGCCGCGACGTTCGCGGATCAGGTTGCCGAAGGCGTCGTAGTCGTAATGACGATCGCCCTGCATCAGCAGGCGATTGCCCTTTATCTGGCTCGGGCCAGGGCGGTCCTGCATCAGCAGGTTGCCGGCCGGGTCGTGGGCGAAGCTTTCCGGCAGTTCGTCGCGCGAGTGACGTACGCGGATCAAGCGGTCGAGGGCGTCGTAGCCGTAGGTGCGCTGGCCGTGACGGGTGTCGGCAATGTGCGCGAGATTGCCGTTGGCGCTGTAGGCATAATCGCGGCGGTACAGGGCATCGCGCTGATGGCCTACGGCGTGGGCGAGTAATCGTCCCTGATCGTCGTAGGAATATTCGCTGAGCAGCAGACCTTGTTGGCGTTGCAGTTCGCGACCGGACTGGTAGACATGGCGGGTCAGCGGCGTGCCGTTGAGGTCGATGTCGGTCAGCGCGCCACCTTTGGCGTGGCGGTAGTCGAGCACGCTGTTGTCCGGCAGGCGCATGCGCTTGAGCTGGCCGCAGGCGTCGTAGCGGTAACGAAGGGTGCCCCAGCCCTGATGCTCGGTGATCAGCCGATCCTGGCGGTCGTACTCGAAGGCCAAAGGATGTTGCTGGCCGTCGTCGACCCCGATCAGTCGGCCGAGGCGGTCGTATTGGTAGGAAACCTTGATCCCGTCGGGCAGGGTTTTGAGCAGAAGACGCCCGGCAGCATCGCGCTCATAAGCGGTGACCAGTTGCGAACCGTCATCACCGAACTCGGTCTTCTCCAGCAGATGCCCGTTGAGGTCATAGGCGTACGCCGTGCGGCGGCCGTCAAAACCGACCTCCTGACGAATCAGCCCGGTGGACGTGTAGTCCAGCCGATACTTTTCCCCGGATTCGTTTTCGATCTCGGTGAGCAGCAGTTGCGCATGGTCGTAGCGGTACTGCACCCGCGTGCCGTCAGGGTTGATTCGGCGCGAAACCAAGTGCAGATCGTCGTCATATTCATAACGGGTAATGCGCCCCAGTTCATCCCGTTCGGCAGTGACCTGACCGTAGGCGCCGTAGCTGTAGGCGCGGGTGCTGCCGGTAGGAAATGTCGTCTGAATCAGTCGGCCGACGGCATCCCAGTGTTGCCGGGTGACCGCACCGTGTTCGTCTGCGGTCGTGGTCCGCCGCCCCAGTGCGTCGTAGGAAAAACGCCGCACGCCACCGTCGGGCAGGGTTTCCTCGGTCAACTGGCCGAGGCTATTCCAGACCAGCCGATGCCGGCTGCTGTCCGGGTAGCGGATCGACAGCAATTGCCCCCGGGTGTCGTAGTAGTAATGAGTAACCTGGCCGTCGGGGTCGACCGCTTCGGTGACATCGCCCTCGGCATTGCGCCGGTAGATCCACACCGCCTCGCCGCGCGAACGTCGATGCAGGAAACCGTTGCGATACTCGTAGGACGTTGGCGCCTCATCCGGTGGAATCAGCGCGATCAGCCGTCCGACTTCGTCGTAGCGGTATTCGGTGACGGCGCCCAAGGCATCCTGCTCGGCAATCAAGCGCCCGGCATCGTCATAGGCCTTGAGCTGTTCACCGCCATCGGCCTCGACCTTGCGCACCAGCCGCGCACGTTCGTCGTGAACGTAGGTCTCTTCGGTGCCGTCGACGTAATGCACCGCGACACTGCCGTCATCGTTCCAGACGTAACGTGTGTCCATCTGCGAAAACGACGCCCAGTGACGCACGCAACGAGCAGCCTTGCCGGAGCGCTCCCACTCCCAGAAGAAACTCGCGCCCCCAGCAAGTTGCCGCTGCAGAATCACGTGAGCGTCGTCGTAGTCGTAACGCTCGCTGTCACCGACGGCGTTGGTCGCTTCGATCAGGTGCCGGTAGGCGTCGTAGCTGTAACTGACCAGCGCTTGTTCGGTGCTCCATGCACCGTCGCGAAACACCTGGTAATCCACACCAACCAACTGCGCCCGGTCATACCGCAACAACAGCGAACGCCCGGCGCCGTTATCCAGGCGCTGCACCCGGTCAGACCGATCGCGCTGCACCGTCAGACGATTGCCATAGGCATCGCTGATCGCCGTCAGCCGTCCTGCGCGAAAGTGATAAAACCGCGCGGTGTCCCCGGCCAGTGCGAGGATCAGCTCTTCCGGCTCATCGCCAAGAAAAATCGCCGCCCGCGACAAACTGTTGTGAATCGCCGGGCGCTCAGTATTCGGCAACGGAAAACGGGTACGCCGGTTTTCGTGATCGACCCAAACAACCTCGTCGCCGGCAAATTCCAGCCGATGCGCCAGCGAATGACTCCAGCCAAACCCCAACCCAACATCGATTTCGGCGGCACTGCTGCGATACAACCGCGTGAACTCAAACGGCAACACGCCATCGAGCAGCGCATCGCTCAAGGTCAGCAGTTCTTCGCCGGTGACCATCGACACCGGGCAGCCGTTGGTGCAGGTGCGCGGCACGCAATCGGCGCTGTCGCCGTTGGGGTTTTTCGCCTGATCCGGCGAGTCGTCGTGATGCTCGTCTTTCTTCAACAAGGTGTTGCGCTGCGCATCCCAGCGCAATTGCATCCGGCCTTTTTTCACCCCGGCGGCGATGCCACGGGCGGCAACGGTTTTGTATTGATCGACGTATTTGATGAACCCTTCGACGATGCCAAACATCGCCTTCACCAAACGCTTTACCGCCGAGAGCAATTGCACGGCGCGATCCGCCAGACGCAGCGTCAGATAAGCGATGCCTGCGCCACCACTGACGAACGTCAAGACGACGCTGATCAGCACATCGATGAGCAACTGGACCATCATCATCGACGCCGCTTCAGCAGTTTTGCCGGCGATTTCACTGGGTGGCAGCATCTCCAGCCAAAAGCTGGCAGTGCGCAGCAATAGACACAGCGCCGCCTCGTCACTGACCAGCAGTTGCAGCTTCTCCATGACCTCGGGCGCGGTTTTCGCCAGCTCGATCAGATCCGCCGCGCCACTGCCCAAGCGCTCAGCAAACTGACCGGGATCCTTGAGGATGTCCGAGAGCAAACCAATGCTGTCCCACACGCCCTCGATCGCCGCCCAACTCCCGGCCAGCATGCCGTTGCCCGCCGCCGTCGCCACCGACTGCGACCACTGTGGCTTGAAACTCTGCCATTCACTGCGCAGCCAGCCATCCAGCTCCGCGGTCAGGCCGTCATAGGCTTTGAACAGGTCCTCGACCTGACCCGAAGTGACAGCGCTGTGCACCTGCACCCGGTAGAACTTGCCAGGTATTCCTTTGAATGAGCCTTTGCCTTGCGCATCAAGGGTGATGGGGGTGGTTTCGCCACTGTCCATGGCGATCACATCGACCACGATGTTGCCCAGCGGAATGTCGTAGACCGACTCGAATTTGCTTTCGATCAGCATCGGGCCACTCTTCGGGCACTGGACGACACCGGAGAAAAACGCGTTGTCGGTGCTGCTGACGGCAGTGCTATCGGAGCCGAAGCGAATGATCCGCTCCATGCCCATCAGTGACGGCAGATCCGCCGCGTGGCTGACCTCGTCCGCCGCGCGACTGGCCCAATGTTTGAGCTGTTCGCGGTAAACGCTGAGGGTGTCGGGAAAGCTGTCGAGTGCTTGCTCGATGCGGGTGACGGCGTCCATCAACGCACGCGGGTGGGCGAAGTGGACTGGATAAGCGGATCAAACATGGGCGTTCCCTCGCGCAAAAAATATTAGGCGCGGGAACTGTGCGGGGGATCAATCGGGAAAGAAGTCAGGCAAGTAGGCGATGACTGTAGGACTTATCTGTAAAAAACAGCTCACAGATAAACAGGCGCGCAAAAACGCAAACGCGGCGTGAGGAAAACCTCACGCCGCGTTTGTTCGGGCAGACACAAATGGATTTACAGTGTTGAGTCGCGAGTACTCAGCTCTTTCAATTTGAGCTCCGCCAACGGGTGTCCGGCTTTGGCCGCCATGCCCCACCAGCGGGCGGCTTCGACAGGATCCGGCGGTTTGCTCGGCGTTCCGGCCAAACTGATCACGCCGACCTGATAAGCCGCTTTGCCATCACCCGCGAGCGCGGCCAGCCGCAACAGGCGAACACCTTCTTCACGTGCACCCAGGCCGACACCACGAAAGGTCAGGATGTGCCCGTAGAAGCTTTGTGCACCAACATCGCCAAGGTTGGCCATGCGCGCAAACTGCCCTTCAAGCCAGCGCCAGCCTCGCGGTTGGCGGACAAACCACGACCAGTGAAACAGCCTGCGGGCCAGCCAGTAACTGGCCCGCGCCTTGAGTCGTAAAAACACTCAGGCCTCTGCCGATTCCGGGTACTCGTACTCGAAGACCCTGACCACTTCCGAGGCATGCCAGGAAGCCGCGGCAACGCCGTCGGATGGCCCGGAAAAACGCCCCAGACGTTCAACACATTCGAAGAAACCTGTGCGCGGCAGGCGACTGGCGCCCTGGCTGATCACCAGCGAACTGCGCAACGGTTGTTCGGCCTTGGCATCCAGCGCGGCCAGATGTTCAAGCGCGGCCGTCAGGGTTTGCATGGCCGGCGTCGGCAATTGCAACCGCTCGAGCAACGCCCGATAAGTCAGCAGATGGCGCTGGCGACGCGCCTGATCAAGTTCCCCGAGCAATCCGTCCCAATGTTGACGACTGATGCGTACGCTCACGATTCATCCCTCCACCCTGGCACCGTCAATTCCCAGGCCAGGCTGCGGCGAATCGCGGCGTCGGGCTGACGCTCGCCACTTTCGATCATGGCCAGATAAGACGGGCTGATGCCTACCGTGCGGGCCAGCGCCTCAATGGCGATGCCCTTCCCTTCGCGCAAATTGCGTAGTTGATCCAGACCTGGAAGTATCGCGTCTGGTGAGGCCGTGAGCGGCGTGGCTGCCGGACGCGACGGTGTTTCGTTGATGCCTGCTGCTTTTAGTAGAGCCTGATACTGAGCCCACGGCAGAACCGCGTATTCGGGTTCGCCATCGCGTGCAATTATCTGAATATCCATGACTACCCCGTAGGACAACAACACTTAGCGAGTCGGCACTTTTCCCTAGAAGTGTAATCCTAACAGCGGCCAAGGTCGCGGGGGGTATCTATCTGTAGGTGGGTGCTGAGAATCAGGTTTTTTTCGGCCCCTGTAATTGCAGTTGTTCGGGGGTATCCGGCAGGCGTTCGACGACTGCCAGTTTTTCCGGTTGCTGACGGTTACGCCACAGGCGAAACGCATTGAGTTCATCGTCGAGGGTTTTCATCAGCCAGGCGAGGACGGCGATGTCGTCGAACATGCCAAACACGGGAATGAAATCTGGAATCGCATCCAGCGGACTGAGGAAGTACATCAAACCCGCCACCACCGACACCAAGGCTTTGCCACTGATAGCGCGGTACTCGCCGCGCCAGTAGGCCAGGCACAATGCCTGAAGCAAGCGTAAATCGTCCTTGAGTTTACCGAGACGATTGCCTTGCGCGGCGCCTTTGCTGGCAACCGCAAACAGTAAGGTCGGTAAACGGCCACGCGCCAACAGACGGCCGGCCAAGGGCAGGAATCGAGCGAAATTCCACGGAGCTTTCATCTATTCCTCCCGTTGAAATGTTATCCACACAAATTGTGGATAACCTTGTGAACAGAGCTGCATTTCAGCGCTGAAAGCCCCGTTTCATAAGGGCTGCGCTCAGATCGGGCGTTTTTTACTCACATAAAAAACCCCAATATTTCATTGACTTGGCTGCTCAGGGCGGCTAGCGATGGCAGTCTCATTGGCTATGACTCTCCCGACCGCCATCGGTTCGCTCTGTTTACCCTTGGCAGGGTCCAGATGCAACAACGCCCCGCATAAGCGAGGCGTTGTTGTCAGACCCGTTACCGATTACTTGGCAGCAGCGGCTTCTTTAGCTGGATCCTTGATGGCCAGCAGTTCCAGGTCGAAGACCAGAACCGAGTTGGCCGGGATTGCCGGGCTTGGCGACTGAGCGCCGTAAGCCAGATCGCTAGGGATGTACAGTTTGTACTTCTCGCCAACGTGCATCAGTTGCAGACCTTCAACCCAACCCGGGATCACGCCGCTCACCGGCAGATCGATCGGGCTGCCGCGCTCGACGGAGCTGTCGAAGACGGTGCCGTTGGTCAGCTTGCCGGTGTAGTGAACGGTCACTACGTCAGTCGGCTTAGGCTGTGGGCCATCAGCTTTCTTGACGACTTCATACTGCAGGCCGGAAGCGGTGGTCGTCACACCTGCTTTCTTGCCATTTTCTTCGAGGAATTTCTTGCCGGCGGCTGCCGACTCTTCGCTCATCTTGGCCATACGCTCTTCAGCACGCTTCTGCAGCGCGGCGAAGGCTTCGACCAGTTCTTCATCTTTCAGCTTCTGTTCTTTCTTGCCGACGGCATCTTCGATGCCCTGGGCTACCGCTTTGGAGTCCAGATCATCCATGCCTTCCTGAGCCAGGCTCTTGCCCATGTTCAGGCCGATACCGTAGGAAGCTTTTTGCGCCGGGGTTTTCAGCTCTACGCTGGTCTGCGAATCACAACCCGCGAGGACCAGGCTAACCAGGGCAACCGCCGCCGCCAACCGATGCTGTTTCATGCTATTTCCTTGTTCATGCGCCGAAAGGGCAATCGAGTAAAGCCGCGAGCTTATCAGGCCGCCACGACCAATGGCTACCGGCATGAGAGCAGGAATCTTCCGATAAGTTCAGGGATTAAAACGCATTGGGGCGAAGCGACGATGAAGCTTCTGTCATCTTGTCCCGACAATGACTGGCGTCTCTGCTTACATCTTCTGGCGTAATGGCCACTTGCCGCATCGGGTCCGGCTCAGGCATAACAGCGGAACAATTCGACAAGGATGTTTAACTTGCGCCTTTTATTCCGTGTGCTGACCCTGATCATCGCGCTGCTGGGACTGGTTCTCGCCGTGGTCCTGTATTACGTCGCCAATCCGAAACTGCCCTTCTACACCCCCGCCGAGCAGGTGCATTACCTAGATCAGTGGAGTGACGAAGACCGGCAAACCTACTATTTCACGCCCCAGGGTACGCAGGTCAAAGGCCTGCGCTATGAGTGGTTCCAGGCGCTGGAACTGCCCTTCTCGGCGCAACGTTTCGCCTCGCCTGATTACCTGGCGCGTTTCGGTTTTCTGATCGACCCGCAGCAGAAAGCCACGACGACCAACCCCGGCAACCTCCCCGTCGGTTTTGCCCGACATCAGAACCCCGGCAGCACCGAACAATATCTGGACATCACTTGCGCCGCTTGCCACACCGGCGAATTGCGCTTCAAAGGTCAGGCCGTGCGAATTGACGGGGGTACCGCGCAACATGTGCTGCCGTCCAGTGTGCCTACTTTGCGCGGCGGCAGTTTCGGACAGGCATTGGTGGCAAGTCTGACCTCCACTTACTACAACCCATGGAAATTCGAACGTTTCGCCAGAACCGTACTGGGCGACGACTACGACGCGCGTCACGAGCAATTGCGCAAAGACTTCAAAACCTCACTGAATACATTCCTCAAAGTCGCCTGGAACGATACCCATCGCGGCCTCTACCCGACCGAAGAAGGCCCCGGCCGCGCCGATGCCTTCGGACGCATTGCCAACGCGACGTTTGGCGATGCGATTTCCCCCGCCAACTACCGCGTGGCCAATGCCCCGGTGGATTATCCACAGCTCTGGGATATGTGGTCATTCGACTGGGTGCAGTGGAACGGCTCGGCGCAGCAGCCGATGGCACGCAATATCGGTGAAGCGTTGGGCGTCGGCGCCACCCTGAATTTTTTCGATGACAACGGCCAGCCACTGCAGGGCGAAGCACGCTATGCCTCCAGCGTGCGTGTGCGTGATCTGCACAAAATCGAAGAAACCCTGCAAAGGCTCAAGCCACCAGCCTGGCCAGAGGATCTGTTTGGCGCCATCGACAAACCCTTGGCAACCAAGGGCCGCACGCTGTTTGTCGAGAACTGCGCCGGTTGTCACGTACCGCGCCAGACTCAGGAAGGTGAGCGCTGGGTGCAGCATTTGCACATGCTGCCAGTCGCTGTCATCGGCACCGACCCGACCGCTGCCGACAATATCGCCAACCACCGTTTCGACCTCACAGCCCTGCAGTGGGATCTGAAAGAACTCGAAAAAATGGACGTCAAGCTGCATCCGACACCCAAGGAGCCACTGGACTTGAGCCAGTTATCGGTGGCCAAGGGCTTGGCTTACGTCACCGCCTTCGTCGAAGACCGCGCCTATCGCGAAGCCAACGTCACGCCGCAGGAAAAACCACGCCTGGACGGCTTCGGCCTACCCATCGGCGTACGCGAAAAAGTCGCTTACAAGGCGCGCCCACTGGCCGGTGTCTGGGCCACCGCGCCGTTTTTGCACAACGGTTCAGTGCCGAGCATTTATCAGTTGCTGTCGCCGCAGGATGAACGCGTCACGACCTTTTTCAAAGGCACCGTTGAATACGATCCGCGACATCTGGGTTATCGCACCGAAGCGTTTACCAATGGCTTCCTGTTCGACACGCGCATCACCGGCAACCACAACAGCGGCCATGAGTTCCGCGCCGGCGAACGTGGCAACGGCGTGATTGGCCGGCTATTGCAGCCCGAAGAACGCTGGGCACTTCTTGAGTACCTGAAAGTCCTCGGCGGCCCACTGGAGGCGCAACTGCCATGATCTCAACCTTCAAGAAAGAACAGTCGCTGCTGGCCAGAATCTGGTTGTGGCTGGGTCGTGTACTGGGCAAGGTTCTGTTGATAGCGCTCGTCATCGGCCTGTTCGGCTGGGCCATCGCCACAGCATGGTTTGCCTGGCATCACCGCGGCCCGGTGTCGGCGCTGGAGCAGGTTCCGCCTGGCGAAGCGGCGATGACACAGGACGTGATCCAGACCGCCGTGCGCATCGTCGATCAGCATCGCGAAGGCACCCGTTATCTGCGCGACGCCCATGCCAAGGCCCATGGCTGCGTGAAGGCGCAGGTGCAAGTGCTGCCGGAACTGGCGCAACCGCTGCGACAGGGCGTGTTCAGTGAGCCCGGAAAAGCCTGGCAAGCGATGATTCGCCTGTCCAATGGCAATGCCTATCCACAGTTCGACAGCCTGCGCGACGCCCGG
Organism: Pseudomonas sp. Mb7; assembly: GCF_054790525.1. Taxonomy (NCBI): domain Bacteria; kingdom Pseudomonadati; phylum Pseudomonadota; class Gammaproteobacteria; order Pseudomonadales; family Pseudomonadaceae; genus Pseudomonas; species Pseudomonas sp. Mb7. The sequence goes on along the minus strand of NZ_CP186501.1, from coordinate 1,110,313 downwards.
GGGATGGCGATCAAACTGCTGGACGTTTCGGGAAAACAGCTGCTCGGCAACCGCCAGTCACAGCCTGAGCAGGATTTTGTGATGTTCAGCCACCCGAACTTTTTTGTCAGCGATGTCGCCGAGTATCGTCAGAACGTGTCGGCGCAGGCTGACGGCAAAAAGGTCATGGCATTTTTTCCGGGATGGGACCCGCGCACATGGCAGGTCCGCCATTTGTTTATTGCGCTGGCAACCCTGTCACCGCCGCCGGACAGTCCGACCGCGACCACTTATTTTTCGGTATCGCCGTACAAATTTGGTGAAGCCAATGCAAAGTTTCGGGTGGCGCCGGCCCCGGACAACTGCCCGGACTACACACTGCCAAAACAGAATCATGATTTACCGAATTTCTTGCGCAGCGCCTTAAACCATCAACTGTCGACGGACCGGATACCGGCGTGTTTCGTCCTGCAGATCCAGCGTCAGGATGCCAACAAGTACATGCCGATCGAAGACACCAGCATCGAATGGCGCGAGCAGGATTCGCCGTTTGAAACCGTAGCGCGGATCACTCTGCCACCGCAGGACTTCGATACACCGGCGCTGAATCTGGCGTGTGACAATCTTTCGTTCAATCCGTGGTTCGGGCTTGAGGCGCATCGGCCGATTGGCGGGATCAACCGCTTGCGTAAAGCGGTGTATGAGGCAGTGAGCGATTATCGGCACAGCCAGAATGCCGCGCAGTAGAACGGTGTCAAAGCACCTTTGAGGACATGGAATCAATAAATCCAGGACAGCAAAAAGCCCGCACTAGGCGGGCTTTCTGTGGAATCTGGCGTTCAGTGTTCCAGATTCCGAATATGGCGCAGCGGACGGGACTCGAACCCGCGACCCCCGGCGTGACAGGCCGGTATTCTAACCGACTGAACTACCGCTGCGCGAAACGCTTGAAACGAATGGTGGGTGATGACGGGATCGAACCGCCGACATTCTGCTTGTAAGGCAGACGCTCTCCCAGCTGAGCTAATCACCCTTCGCTTCGTTACGGGACGCATTATGCCACAAGTTTTCGTAAAGTGTTGATTTAATTGAATTTTTTTTCAAATAAATCCGAAAACCAGTAAAACGACACATCTCGCGGGTACAACCTTGGAGCAGAAAAAAACCCGCCTTGGCGGGTTTTTCCGTGGTGACCTGGCGTTCAGTGGTCCAGGTTACCGAATATGGCGCAGCGGACGGGACTCGAACCCGCGACCCCCGGCGTGACAGGCCGGTATTCTAACCGACTGAACTACCGCTGCGCTAAACACTTGAAACGAATGGTGGGTGATGACGGGATCGAACCGCCGACATTCTGCTTGTAAGGCAGACGCTCTCCCAGCTGAGCTAATCACCCTTCGCTTCGGTGTGGCGCGCATTCTACGGAGCGACCCAACCTCTGGCAAGCACTTTTTTAAATAATTTTCTCAGGCCTTCCAAAGGCTTAGAGAAGGGTTGGCCTATGGGACGGCGAAGACAATAATGCCCCCCTTTGTATAAAGGAGAGACTCACCCCATGTGGTTCAAAAACCTGCTTATCTATCGCCTGACCCAAGACCTGCCTGTCGATGCCGAGGCGCTGGAAACTGCACTGGCCACCAAACTGGCGCGTCCATGTGCAAGCCAGGAGTTGACCACCTACGGTTTCGTCGCGCCGTTCGGCAAAGGCGAAGATGCTCCACTGGTGCACGTCAGCGGTGACTTCCTGCTGATTTCCGCGCGTAAAGAAGAACGCATTCTGCCGGGCAGCGTCGTGCGCGACGCGGTCAAGGAAAAGGTCGAAGAGATCGAAGCCGAACAGATGCGCAAGGTCTATAAGAAGGAACGCGATCAGATCAAGGATGAAATCATCCAGGCGTTCCTGCCGCGCGCCTTCATCCGTCGCTCGTCGACCTTTGCCGCTATCGCGCCGAAACAGGGCCTGATCCTGGTCAACTCGGCCAGCCCGAAACGTGCCGAAGACCTGCTGTCGACCCTGCGTGAAGTGATCGGCACCCTGCCCGTCCGTCCGCTGACCGTGAAAATGGCACCGACTGCGGTCATGACTGACTGGGTCACCACCCAAAAAGCCGCTGATGACTTCTATGTACTGGACGAGTGCGAACTGCGCGACACCCACGAAGATGGCGGCATCGTGCGTTGCAAGCGTCAGGACCTGACCAGCGAAGAAATCCAGCTGCACCTGAGCACTGGCAAAGTCGTCACTCAGTTGTCGCTGGCCTGGCAGGACAAACTGTCGTTCATGCTCGACGACAAGATGACGGTCAAACGTCTGAAGTTCGAAGATCTGTTGCAGGATCAGGCGGAGCAGGACGGTGGCGACGAGGCGCTGGGTCAACTGGATGCCAGCTTCACGCTGATGATGCTGACCTTCGGTGATTTCCTGCCAGCGCTGGTTGAAGCGTTGGGTGGGGAAGAGACTCCGCAGGGGATCTGATCGGTTTTTTGTGTGAACGCTTAAAAGATCGCAGCCTTCGGCAGCTCCTACAAAGGACGTGTTTTTCTGTAGGAGCTGCCGGAGGCTGCGATCTTTTTGCTGGCGACGTATGCTTAGCTTCCTAACGCTTTCACATAATAAGGATCAAGCCATGCGCGCACTGGCTGCACTCAGCCGCTTTGTCGGCAATACCTTCGCTTACTGGGTTCTGATTTTCGCGGTGATTGCGTTCCTGCAACCGGCGTGGTTCCTCGGCCTGAAAAGCGCGATCGTACCGCTGCTCGGGCTTGTCATGTTCGGCATGGGCCTGACCCTCAAACTCGACGACTTCGCTGCCGTTGCCCGCCACCCGTGGCGTGTGGCGCTGGGCGTGGTTGCACATTTCGTGATCATGCCCGGTGTGGCGTGGTTGCTCTGCCAGGTGTTTCATCTGCCGCCGGAAATCGCCGTCGGGGTTATTCTGGTTGGCTGCTGCCCGAGCGGCACCTCGTCCAACGTGATGACCTGGCTGGCCCGAGGTGATCTGGCGTTGTCGGTGGCCATTGCTGCCGTGACCACCCTCCTCGCCCCGCTGCTGACGCCGGCGCTGATCTGGCTATTGGCTTCGGCGTGGTTGCCGGTGTCGTTCATGGAGCTGTTCTGGTCAATCCTGCAAGTGGTGTTGCTGCCGATCATTCTCGGCGTGGTTGCCCAACGCTTGCTCGGCGACAAAGTGCGCCACGCAGTGGATGTGTTGCCGTTGGTGTCGGTGGTCAGCATCGTGATCATCGTCACCGCCGTGGTGGCCGCCAGCCAAGCGAAAATCGCCGAATCCGGCCTGCTGATCATGGCCGTAGTGATGTTGCACAACAGCTTCGGTTATCTGCTGGGCTACTTCACCGGACGCCTGTTCAAGCTGCCGCTGGCCCAACGCAAGTCGCTGGCACTGGAAGTGGGCATGCAGAATTCGGGATTGGGCGCCGCGTTGGCCAGTGCGCATTTTTCGCCATTGGCAGCGGTGCCGAGCGCGCTGTTCAGCGTCTGGCACAATATTTCCGGCGCCCTGCTGTCGACGTACTTCCGGCGCATGAGTGAAAAGGAAGATCGCGAGACACTGGCGCAGCAAGCGGCTGACTGACCTCGAAACTTGATCCCCGGGTTAATGCTGGTCAAACTAGCGCGCAACGCGGGGACGACCCTGCGGCTCGATCGAGTCATTAATCTGGGGACGACCCCGTCTATCGATGGAGGTCTTTCATGTCCTGGATCATTCTGTTTTTCGCCGGCCTGTTTGAAGTCGGCTGGGCCGTCGGCCTGAAATACACCGACGGTTTCACCCGCCCGCTCCCCACCGTTCTGACCGTTGCGGCCATGGCCATCAGCCTTGGCCTGCTCGGCCTTGCGATGAAGGAATTGCCGTTGGGCACCGCCTATGCGATCTGGACCGGCGTCGGTGCGGTGGGCACGGTGATTGCCGGAATCATCCTGTTTGGCGAGTCGATGGCGTTGATTCGGCTGGCCAGTGTGGCGTTGATCATTACCGGGTTGATTGGGCTTAAGGTCAGCGCTTAAGCCACTACCGCTTTCGCGAGCAGGCTCGCTCCCACAGTTGATCGTATTCCTCTGACGGAACGCGATCGAATGTGGGAGCGAGCCTGCTCGCGAAGAGGACCTTAAAATCGCCGGCTATCTAACTGCCCCGCGCAACTCCCCGACCAACCCCTGCAACTTCGCCGGCTCAGCAGCATCAACGCCCACCGGCGCTCCTGCCACCAACGTCACCCGCGACCACAATCGGTGAAAAAACCCTTTGTTCGGATCGCGACTGAAGAAACTCCCCCACAGCCCTTGCAACGCCAGCGGAATCACCGACACCGGTGTCTCTTCGAGAATCCGCGTGAGCCCGCCCCTGAACTCATTCATCTCGCCGTCCGCCGTCAACTTGCCTTCCGGGAAGATGCACACCAACTCACCGGCCTTCAAATAGTGAGCAATCCGGGTGAAAGCCTTTTCGTAGATCTGGATGTCTTCATTCCGTCCGGCAATCGGAATCGCCCCCGCCGTGCGGAAGATAAAGTTCAGCACCGGCAGGTTGTAGATCTTGTAGTACATGACAAAGCGAATCGGCCGACGCACCGCGCCACCAATCAACAACGCATCGACAAACGACACGTGGTTGCACACCAGCAATGCCGCGCCTTCATCCGGAATGGCTTCAAGGTTGCGGTGCTCGACACGGTACATGGAATGGCTGAGCAGCCAGATCATGAAGCGCATGCTGAACTCGGGGACGATTTTGAAGATGTAGGCGTTGACGCCAATATTCAGCAGCGACACCACCAGGAACAACTGCGGGATCGACAGCTTGGCCACACTCAACAGCACAATCGAGACGATGGCCGAGACCACCATAAACAGTGCGTTGAGAATGTTGTTGGCGGCAATCACCCTTGCCCGCTCGTTCTCGGCGGTGCGCGACTGGATCAAGGCATACAACGGCACGATGTAGAAACCACCGAAAATGCCGAGGCCGAGGATGTCGACCAACACCGCCCAGGTGTGCACGAAGCCCAGCACTTCAATCCAGCTGTGGCCGCTGACGCTGTCGGGAATCCCGCCGGAATGCCACCACAGCAGCAAACCGAATACGGTCAGACCGAACGAACCGAACGGCACCAGACCGATCTCGACCTTGCGCCCGGACAGCTTCTCGCAAAGCATCGAACCCAGCGCAATCCCGACCGAGAACACGGTGAGAATCAGGGTGACCACAGTCTCATCGCCGTGCATCCATTCCTTGGCGTAGGCGGGAATCTGCGTCAGGTAAATCGCCCCGACAAACCAGAACCACGAGTTGCCGACAATCGAGCGCGACACCGCTGGCGTCTGGCCCAGACCGAGCTTCAGCGTGGCCCACGATTGACTGAAGATGTTCCAGTTCAGGCGCATCTCCGGGGAGGATGCCGCCGCGCGCGGAATGCTGCGACTGGCCAGATAACCCAGCACGGCGATCCCGACGATGGCGCAGGACACCAACGGTGCATAGTGCGAAGAGGACATGATGACCCCGGCACCAATCGTCCCGGCAAGAATCGCCAGAAACGTGCCCATCTCCACCAGGCCGTTGCCGCCCACCAGCTCATCCTCGCGCAAGGCCTGCGGCAGGATGGAATACTTCACCGGCCCGAACAGCGCCGAATGGGTACCCATGGCGAAGAGCGCCACCAGCATCAGCGACAAGTGATCGAAGAGAAAACCGACCGATCCTACGGCCATGATCGCGATTTCCGCGAGCTTGATCAGACGGATCAGCGCGTCCTTGGCGAATTTTTCCCCGAACTGCCCGGCCAGTGCCGAGAACAGGAAAAACGGCAGGATAAACAGCAACGCACACAGGTTGACCCAGATCGAACGGTCACCCTCGATGGTCAGCCGATAGAGAATGGCGAGGATCAGCGACTGTTTGAACACGTTGTCGTTGAACGCGCCGAGCGACTGCGTGATGAAGAACGGCAAGAAGCGCCGGGTGCGCAGCAGGTTGAACTGTGAGGGGTGACTCATCTTCCGTGTTTCCCTGATGTTTAAGGTAGAGAGGCCTGGGTACTGCTTATTGGATTCTCGAACCGCGATCCAGGCCACACCTTACCTAAACTTTTCAGGTTATTTCTTCAAACCAGCGATGCACGGCGAGACAAACAGCTCGCCCCGCCAGGCGCCTTGCACGGTACGTTTGCCGACGATCAGCCACATCAGCGCCAGCAACATCACCAACAGCGTGCCGACGACACTGAAAAACGTCAGGTTCAGGGTGCTCGCCAGTTTCAGAGTTGCCAGCGAATACACGCCCAACGGGAAGGTGAAGCCCCACCAGCCGAGGTTGAACGGGATGCCGTCACGCAAGTAACGCACGGTGATCAGCAGCGCCATCAGCATCCACCACAGCCCGAAGCCCCACAGGGTTATCCCGGCAATAAGCCCCACACCCGAGGCGATTTCACCGATACCGGGCAGACCGTTCGCCGCGAATATCGCCGGCGCATCACCGCCCAACAGCAACATGCCCAGCGCACCGGTGCCGATCGGGCCGAGGGCCAGCCAGCTCGACGCCGCCATATTTTCGTGGGGCAGTTTGTGCAGGGCCATGCGCAGCAGCAGGATGGTCAGAATGCTGAATGCTACCGGTAGGGAAAAGGCCCAGAGCACGTAGCTCGTCGTCAGTATCACCAGTTGTGAGTGGGCATCGGTGAGATGCGGTGCGAGCAAACCACCGCTGGCCGCCGCCACCTCTGCCGCCACGACCGGCAGCAACCAGACGGCGGTCATCTGATCAATGCTGTGTTCCTGACGGGTAAACATCATGTAAGGGATCAACACGCCGCAAGCCAGCGACATGGCCACATCGATCCACCACAGCACTTCGGCGAGGTGAATCACGCCGTCACCCCAGCGCGGCAAGCCAAACACCAGAAAGCCGTTGATGATGGTCGCCAGGCCCATGGGAATCGTGCCGAAGAACATCGAAACCGTGGAGTGGCCGAAAATCCGCCGGGCCTCGTCGAAGAACAGCATCCAGCGCGCGGCGTATGCGACGGTAAACAGGCTGAATAACAGAATGTTGAACAACCACAAACCTTCGGCGATAGCGTGCAGGCCTGGAATGGCCAATGGCAGTTGCGCCAGCGCCAACGCCAGCACACCGGTGCCCATGGTCGCGGCGAACCAGTTGGGGGTGAACTGGCGAATCACTTCACGCGGGTGCTGAAGCTGGCGGAACGGTTTGATGCCGGGTTTGGCGCTGTTGGGGCAAGTCATCATGGAGTCCTCTCCTCTGGTGAGGTTGAGTCCATGGTAGAACCGAATCGAATATCTATATAACGGGTAATTTCTCTAACTGTTATCTGTTTTACCAATAAGCAGTCAGACGCTGCCTTCGCTCTCGATCACCAGAATCCGCGCTGCGCCTTGCGGATGGGCGACATGCTCGGTGCCGACACTCGCATAGAAGATGTCACCGACCTCAAGCTGCACCTGTTTTTCTTCGCCCAGATCGCGGTAATGCATCAGCACTTGGCCATCGAGCACCACAAATACTTCCTCACCATCGTTGATGTGCCATTTGTACGGCTGATCCGTCCAGTGCAGGCGCGTGGTGATGCCGTTCATGTTGGCGATGTCCAGCGCGCCCCAGGCGCGCTCGGCAGTGAAGGTCTTGCTGCGGATAATCTTCATGGGGCGATCCGTGAGAGAAGGCTGGGCAAGGCTAACCGAAATCGAGGGGGTTATGGAGCGCGGCACACTTTGGCTGCGGCTGGGCGCAGGCTGAGTAACAGCGCACCAATGGCCAACACGATCAACACCACCCCGTAACCATCGGTGGTTGCCAGCAAACCGTAGCTACGCGACAAGTGCCCGGCGAGCAACGCCGGCAGGCAGAACGCCAGATAACTGAGCACGTAATAGGCCGCCATCAATCCTGCCCGCTCATGGGGCAAGGCCAGCGGCACCAGGCTGCGCACGGCGCCGAGGAATCCCGAGCCAAAGCCGCAACCGGCCACCAGCGTGCCGAGGAAAAACAGCGACAGGCTGGCGCTGTGCACGCCCAGCAGAATCAATACCAGACCGATCGGCAGCAGGCTCGCACCCAACTGCAACGCCCGTGCGGCGGGACGATTGCGCAGCGTGAAAATCATCAATGCACCGGTCACTGTCAGGGCGGCCACGGTTGCGCCGCCGATCAGATTGGAAGTCGAACCGGTGGCGGTGCGCACCAATGACGGTGCCAACGAGGCGTAGAAACCGCCGAGCGCCCAGGTTGCCGTGTTCAGTGGCAACACGCGCCACAAGGTGGCCCGCGCTTGAATCGGCACGTGCAGTGTCGGCCGCAACGAGGCCCACGCCCCCGCTTGCGGAGTGACGCTTTCCGGTAAGCGCCAGACATAAATGCCTTGCAATACAAACAGTGCGAGCAGCAGCCAATAGGTCAGCTGCATAGGTGCCGGCGCAAACTCCGCCAGTAAACCGCACCCCATGCCGCCCAAGGCCATGCCGAGCAACGGAGCCACACTGTTGATCAGCGGCCCCTGCTGACGATCGGCGTCGAGCAATGTCGCGCTTAAAACAGCGGTGGCCATGCCGGTGGCAAACCCTTGCAGAACACGCGCGCTGATCAGCCACGCCACGCTGTCGGCGTAGATAAACAGCAACATCGCCAACGCGTTGAGCAGCACGGCGGTGAAGATCACCGGTTTGCGTCCCAGGTGATCGGAAAGCGAGCCGACAGTTAATAGCGCCACCAACAGACTGAGCGCATAGACGCCGAAGATCAGCGTCAGCATGGTTGCCGAGAAGTGCAGCTGATCCTGATACAGGTGATACAGCGGCGTTGGCGCTGTGGAGGCGGCGAGAAAACTCAGTAAAGTAATCGCCAGAAACCACAGGCTGGATCGATTGGAAGCAAGGCTGGTCATGGGCGCACTCCGCAAAAGCTAATTTTTTGCTTTTGCGGAGTGTGCTACTGCCTCGCGCTTAAAGCAAATTCTTTGTGTTAAGGTCTGCGCCATGGCTATTAAAGAAGGTTTACGCCCCGGCGGCCGCAGTGCCCGGGTGCAAGATGCAATTCATTCGGCAGTCCGTGCGCTCCTGCAAGAACAGGAGCGCTCGAGCGTGACCGTCCCGCAGATCGCCGCGCGTGCAGGCGTTACACCGTCGACGATTTACCGGCGCTGGGGTGACCTGTCGGCATTGTTGGCCGACGTCGCCCTCGCCCGCATGCGTCCGGACAGCGAACCGGCGCAAACCGGCAGCTTGCGCAGTGATATTCGTGCGTGGGCTGAGCAGTATCTCGATGAGATGAGTTCGGAGCCTGGGCGCAACATGATGCGCGACGTGCAGGCCAGTGCTACGCCGGGCTATTGCGTGACGATCATTGGCGCGCAGTTGCAGACGATCATTGAGCGGCATCCGGATGAAGTGGCTCCGAGTGTTGATCGGCTGATCAATCTGGTGGTCGCACCGGTGGTGTTCCGGATTCTGTTTTCGGCGGCGGCGCTGGAGGTGGATGAACTGCATCGGCTGATTGATATTGCGTTGCGTCAGGACTGACGCCGATATTCATGCAGGAGCTGCGGCACGCTGCGATCTTTAGATCTTGATTTTGAAAAATCAAAAGATCGCAGCCTCGTTTCACTCGACAGCTCCTACAGGGTTCGATGCCTGGCAATGTCAACGCACAACGCCTCCATTCAAACCTGCGACACCCCACCACGCCACGACCTTGGTCGACACTGACTAACCGCCCCGCGCATGCGAGACTGTCCGCCCGGGCAGGAGTGCCGGGGAGTCTTTTGTCGGGAGTGTTGCATGTCGCTGTCCACCGGGCTGATCGCCGCCGTCGCCCTGGCCTATATGGCCATCATGTTCGCCATCGCCTTCTACGGCGACCGCCGCAGCGCGCCGTTGCCGCCGCGCGTGCGTGCCTGGGTGTACAGCCTGTCGCTGGCGGTTTATTGCACCAGCTGGACGTTCTTCGGCGCTGTCGGTCAAGCCGCCGAGCAATTGTGGTCATTCCTGCCGATTTACCTCGGACCGATTCTGCTGTTGGTCGGCGCGCCGTGGGTCCTGCAGAAAATGGTGATGATCAGCAAACAGGAGAACATCACCTCCATCGCTGACTTTATCGCCGCGCGCTACGGCAAATCGCAATCGCTGGCGGTGGTCGTGGCGTTGATCTGTCTGGTCGGCGTCCTCCCCTACATCGCCCTGCAACTCAAAGGCATCGTCCTCGGCGTGAACCTGCTGATCGGCGCCGGTGCCGACGCCATGGGCACTCGCGCCCAGGACACCGCGTTGATCGTGTCGCTGGTGCTGGCGCTGTTCACCATCGTCTTCGGCACGCGTAACCTCGATGCCACCGAACACCACCGTGGCATGGTGCTGGCGATTGCTTTCGAATCGCTGGTCAAACTGTTCGCCTTTCTCGCCGTCGGCGCTTTCGTCACTTATGGCCTGTATGACGGTTTCGATGACCTGTTCAACCAGGCCATGCTCGCCCCGCGTCTCGAGGAATACTGGAAAGAAACCATCAACTGGCCGTCGATGGTGGTGCAGACCGGCGTGGCAATGATGGCGATCATCTGCCTGCCCCGGCAGTTCCACGTCACCGTGGTTGAGAACATCGACCCGCAAGATCTGCGCCTGGCCAAATGGGTATTTCCGGCCTATCTGGCCTTGGCCGCGCTGTTTGTCGTGCCGATCGCGCTCGCTGGTCAGATGCTGTTGCCACGCGATGTGCTGCCCGACTCCTTCGTGATCAGCCTGCCACTGGCGCAGGCCCATCCGGCGCTAGCCATGCTGGCGTTTATCGGTGGCGCGTCGGCGGCGACCGGCATGGTGATTGTCGCCAGTGTGGCGTTGTCGACCATGGTCTCCAACGACATGCTGTTGCCGTGGCTGCTGCGGCGCAATAACGCCGAGCGCCCGTTCGAAGTGTTCCGCCAATGGATGCTCTCGGTACGCCGCGTCAGCATCGTCGTGATTCTGTTGCTGGCCTACGTCAGCTATCGCTTGCTCGGCTCGACCGCAAGCCTGGCGACCATCGGCCAGATCGCGTTCGCCGCCGTGACTCAACTGGCGCCCGCCATGCTCGGTGCGCTGTACTGGAAACAGGCCAACCGGCGCGGCGTTTTCGCCGGTTTGGCCGCCGGTACTTTCCTGTGGTTCTACACCTTGATCCTGCCGATCGCCGCGCACAGCCTTGGCTGGTCGTTAAGCAGTTTTCCAGGGCTGGCGTGGTTGCACAGCAATCCGCTGAACCTGCCGATTACCCCGCTGACCCAAGGCGTAGTGCTGTCGCTGGCCGGCAACTTCACTCTGTTCGCCTGGGTTTCGGTGCTGTCGCGTACCCGCGTATCGGAACACTGGCAGGCCGGACGTTTCATCGGTCAGGAGATCAGTGCGCGGCCGAGCGCACGCTCGATGCTGGCGGTGCAAATCGACGACTTGCTGCAATTGGCCGCGCGTTTTGTCGGTGAGGAACGTGCGCGCCAGAGCTTCATTCGCTTCGCCTATCGCCAGGGCAAAGGCTTCAACCCCAACCAGAATGCCGACGGCGAGTGGATCGCCCATACCGAGCGCTTGCTGGCCGGTGTACTCGGCGCTTCGTCGACGCGCGCAGTGGTAAAAGCCGCCATCGAAGGTCGGGAAATGCAGTTGGAGGACGTCGTGCGCATCGCCGACGAAGCCTCCGAGGTGCTGCAGTTCAACCGTGCCTTGCTGCAGGGTGCGATCGAGAACATCACCCAAGGCATCAGCGTGGTCGACCAGTCACTGAAACTGGTGGCCTGGAACCGTCGTTATCTGGAGCTGTTCAACTACCCCGACGGCTTGATCAGCGTCGGTCGGCCGATTGCCGACATCATTCGCTACAACGCCGAGCGCGGCCTGTGCGGCCCCGGCGAAGCGGAAGTCCACGTTGCCCGCCGCTTGCACTGGATGCGTCAGGGCCGCGCGCACACCTCTGAACGGCTGTTCCCCAACGGCCGGGTGATCGAACTGATCGGCAACCCGATGCCGGGGGGCGGTTTCGTCATGAGTTTCACCGACATCACCGCGTTCCGCGAAGCCGAGCAGGCACTGACCGAAGCCAATGAAGGGCTGGAACAACGGGTCAGCGAACGCACCCAGGAGCTGTCGCAACTCAATGTCGCGCTGACTGAAGCCAAAGGCACCGCCGAAGCCGCCAACCAGTCGAAAACCCGCTTTCTCGCGGCGGTCAGCCATGACTTGATGCAACCGCTGAACGCCGCTCGGCTGTTCTCCGCCGCCCTCTCCCATCAGGACGACGGCTTGAGCAGCGAGGCGCAGAAACTGGTGCAGCACCTCGACAGCTCACTGCGTTCGGCCGAGGACCTGATCAGCGATCTGCTGGATATTTCTCGTCTGGAAAACGGCAAGATCAACCCGGACCGCAAGGCGTTTGCGGTCAATGAACTGTTTGACACGCTCGGCGCGGAATTCAAGGCACTGGCGCAGGAACAGGGTTTGAAGTTCCGGGTGCGCGGCAGCCATCTGCGTATCGACAGCGACATCAAATTGCTGCGGCGCATTTTGCAGAACTTCCTGACTAACGCTTTCCGCTACGCCAAAGGCCCGGTGCTGCTGGGCGTGCGGCGGCGCGGCGGCGAATTGTGTCTGGAGGTGTGGGATCGCGGGCCAGGGATCCCGGAAGATAAACAGCAAGTGATTTTCGAAGAGTTCAAACGCCTCGACAGTCATCAGACCCGCGCTGAAAAAGGCCTCGGCCTGGGTTTGGCAATCGCCGATGGTTTGTGCCGGGTACTCGGTCACACCTTGCGGGTGCGCTCGTGGCCGGGTCGCGGCAGTGTGTTCAGCGTCAGCGTGCCGCTTGCCCGCTCGCAGGCCCAACCGGCAAGCGCTGCAGCCGAAATGAATGGCAGGTTGCCAAGCGGCGCGCGGGTGCTATGCATCGACAATGAAGACAGCATTCTGATCGGCATGAACAGCCTGCTCAGTCGCTGGGGCTGTCAGGTGTGGACAGCGCGCAATCGCGAAGAATGTGCTGCGCTGTTAAATGACGGCGTGCGGCCGCAACTGGCGTTGGTCGACTATCACCTCGACCACGGCGATACCGGCACTGAGCTGATGGCGTGGTTGCGCACGAGCCTGGGTGAGCCGGTGCCGGGGGTAGTGATCAGCGCTGACGGGCGACCGGAGATGGTCGCCCAGGTGCATGCGGCGGGGCTGGATTATCTGCCCAAACCGGTGAAGCCGGCGGCGTTGCGGGCGTTGTTGAGTCGGTACTTGCCGCTATAGAAGCAAAAGATCGCAGCCTCCGGCAGCTCCTACATTGGTATGGCGTACATCCTGTAGGAGCTGCCGGAGGCTGCGATCTTTTGATCTTTATTCAGGAAGTTCGACGAGACCATCGACATCGGTCATCGCCCGCTCCAGCAAATCCGCCGGCAAGCTCTTGCTCGCCCGGGCGCCGAGCAATTTCAGCTGCTCACTGCGACTGACCAGATTACCGCGCCCTTCTGTCAGCTTGTTGCGCGCTGAGCTGTAGGCTTTGTCCAGTTGCTGCAGGCGGTTGCCGACCTCGTCAAGATCCTGAATGAATAGCACGAACTTGTCGTACAGCCACCCGGCGCGCTCGGCGATTTCCCGCGCGTTCTGGCTCTGGCGCTCCTGTTTCCACAGACTGTCGATCACCCGCAAAGTCGCCAGCAACGTCGTCGGGCTGACGATGACGATGTTGCGGTCGAAGGCTTCCTGAAACAGCGATGGCTCAGCCTGCAAAGCTGCCGAAAATGCGGCCTCGATCGGCACGAAGAGCAAAACGAAATCGAGGCTGTGCAGGCCTTCAAGACGTTTGTAATCCTTGCCGGCCAGGCCTTTGACGTGATTGCGCAACGACAATACATGCTGCTTGATCGCGATCTGCCCGAGGGTGTCGTCGTCGGCTGCAACGTATTGCTGATAGGCGGTGAGACTCACCTTGGAGTCCACCACCACTTGCTTGTCGCCCGGCAGATAAATGATCACGTCAGGCTGGAAGCGCTCGCCATCCGGGCCTTTGAGGTTAACTTGGGTCTGATACTCGCGGCCCTTCTCCAGACCGGCGTGTTCGAGCACGCGCTCAAGAATCAGCTCGCCCCAGTTGCCTTGGGTTTTCTGGCCTTTGAGGGCGCGGGTGAGGTTGGTGGCTTCGTCGCTCAGGCGCAGATTGAGCGCCTGCAAACGTTCCAGCTCCTTGGCCAGCGAGAAGCGCTCGCGGGCCTCGGCCTGATAACTTTCTTCCACCCGTTTTTCGAAGGACTGGATGCGCTCCTTGAGCGGATCAAGCAACTGCCCGAGCCGCTGCTGACTGGTCTCGGCAAAGCGCTGCTCACGCTCATCGAAGATCTTCCCGGCCAGTTCGGCAAACTGCGCACGCAGTTCATCGCGCGAGCCTTGCAGGTCGTTGAGGCGTTGCTGGTGGCTTTCCTGTTGCTCGCGCAGTTCGGCGTTCAGTGAAGCGGCTTGTGCGTCGAGGCGGCGCAGCTCAGCTTCCTTGTTCGCGCGTTCGAGGTTCCAGGCGTGGGAGGCATCGCGGGCGTCATCACGCTCGATCTGCAGCAGCTCGACTTCCCGGCGCAGCGCTGCCAGATCAGCCTGCTTGGCGGCGTTGGCCTGGCCGAGATCGGCAACTTCATCGCGGCTCGCGTCGAGCTGCGCGTTGAGTCCGTCCTGCGTCAGTTGCGCCATGGCCAGTCGCTCTTCGAGCAAGGCGACCTCGGCCTGGCCATTGCTCGCCCGGCGTTGCAGTTGCCAGGCCAGCGCCAGCAGTGGCAATCCCGCCCCCGCAAGCCCCAGCAATACGCTGGTCAAGTCCATCGCCATAGCCACTCCCGCCGATCTTATAAAGCCTGAAGGTTAACCAAGGTGTCAGGTCTTGGACAGCTCAGTCTTCGAGCAGACCGAGTTCCTGTTGCGCACGACGGTCACCGGCGCGAGCGGCCTGGCGCAGCAGATCCTGACCGATGCGACGATCCCGGGCGTTACCGCACTCACGGCACATCAACTGACCGAGGCGGCTTTGCGCAGCCACCACGCCTTCACGCGCCGGTTGTTTGAGCAAACACCCTGCGATGTGTTTGGCATTATGACTGTCGCTCAGGCGCGGGCTGTCGAGCAGCCATTCTGCGACGCGAACAGAAAATCGCTTGGGCGGGGTAACAGGAGAAGGTTGTGAGGTAACAGAGTCTGATACTGAGCGAAACTTCATAAAGCACTGTGGGACGAATCGGAAGGCGCGCCACTCTACTCTCTTTTTCTTACAGGTAAAGTCGAAAAACAACCCGGCACGCCCGTCCTAGAGCAAGCGCTCGGGACAATCCACAGAAGCTGTGGATAACTCAGTGGACAACCGCCCTCCAACCGTCGCAAAGCCTTATGGAATGGGGCTCGCAGTCAAACTGACGATTTTTTCACCAACAAAAAAAAGCGATGTTTTTCATTGACTTAAACTTTCGATGCAGGCAGCCAGTGGAGTCAGGATTGGTATGACAGTGCCGTTACAGCTTGCGCAACTAATGTGCACAAGTACCTGTTACCCGGTTATATCGATGCGCTTTTTCGGGTCGTTTTGCTAACCGGTCTGGGGATAAACCGGTCTGGCACGGGACTTGATGAACAAATCTTCACCGACCGACGGTCACTAGCTGCGCTAAATGCGGGCAATTCATCGCCCCCCCCAAAGCAGACTCAATCGGCGTCTGCAATGTTTTTCTACACGAAGTTTGCTTTACCCGTTTCGATCCGTTAGTATCCGCGGCGTTAGTACCAAGCTGAAAGTCAATTCCGGTCGAACACATCCCCACGGTCTGCCTTCTTCCAAGAAGCTCTACCGAAAAAAGCGGGAACGACCCCTCGATGGTTTCCAGGTAAATCTTGCGACAACACAGCCTTCCAATGACGTGAAGGGTGTTGCGAAGAACACTTACTCTGACCGAACCAACCTGCAAATTGATCAGGATCTTCACCCCGGGCCCAGAACCTTTGCCCTCGTTGTGATGCCTGCCCTCCTAAGTACCTACCTGCCAGCCCAAGCGCGCCAACTTAATAGCGCTTCAAACTGGCTGCTTTGTTCCAGTCGGGTTCTTCGTTCGACCAATGGTGGTCGACGTTACTGGAACGTTTTAACGTTGCACGGTTCTTATCCGTGTCATTTGTAGGAACACCTAATAACTATGTCTACTCAAATCCATACTCAGGATGCCATTCGCACCCTAACCAACGCTTTTGCACCAATGAACTGCCTGATCATGGCCGCTCGCAAAGGCTGCTTCAGCTTCACACTGGTCAACGAACACGGTATCGCCCGCCACAGCGAGCGTCTGTACCCCGATCAGTACTCCAGCGCTGAACCGCTGCAGGCCGTGATCGATCGTACCCGTCAGGCACTGGTTGCCTGAGAGCCGAAAAGGCTGCAAAAGCAAAAGCCCCGCACACAATGCGGGGCTTTTTATTGCCTGATGTTTCGCTTTTACCCCTCAGCGGCTAAGTACCATCGGATATAACGGATATTCCCCGCAGCGGGAAATATTTTAAAAACAGTCCTTTACGTCGCGAATATGACACTACACTTCAACTCAAGCGGTATGATCCGCTTGCGGCGAGCCTGAACCGATCCATAGCTGCCAAGCCCCCTTTCAGGACTCGCCATTAATAACAAGAACCGAGGGTGTTATGGGTATCGCTGCCAGCGAACTGTGCCGCTACGTGATCCGTCCTACGCTGATTTATCTGGGACGCCACAGCGCGACCGCCGAATCTCTCCTGCTGGGCATCGCCGCCAGCCAGTCTGCCCTGGGTTCCGCCCTCCATGACCGCCGTGGCCACGGCCTCTACCGTATCGCCGAGCATCGCCACCAGGCCCTTTGGGATGATTATCTGGCGCTCGATCCGGAACGTGCCAGCCTGGTTCGTGGCCTCGCCAGTCAGCATGCCTTCCTGACCGGTCCGCACCTGGAATTGACAGTAAATCTGCGTTACGCCACGGCCATTGCCTGGCTGCTGGTAGAAGAACAAAACCCCACACTCCCCGATTCCAGCGATTTACTGGGAATGGCGCGCATCTGGCGCCAGACCTTCCAACCCCAAGGTCGTCTGCGCGACTTCACTTACGCCTGGCACACCTGTGTTTCAACGGTGAATCAGGTCGCTTGCTGACCGTCTGGTTTCAAAAGATCTGCCAACAGGTCGCGAATCTGGTCGGATTGTCCTACAAAACCGCTCTAAATCAAGGCATACGAGCTATAGCGCTAGGGCGAAAATGTTGGTAATTTTCGCCCCGGTGATCACCAGGAGTTCTAATAATGAAAAAAGTCATGCTCAAAACCACCCTTAGCCTCGCCGTTACCCTTGCCTCCACTCAAATTTTCGCGGCCGGCTTTGCCCTCAACGAACAAAGCATCAGTGCGATGGGGACTGGTTTTGCCGGGCGATCTTCTTCTGCAGACGACGCAAGCACTGTTTATGGCAACCCTGCCGGCATGTCGCGCATCAAGCGCGAACAAGTCACCGGCGGTGTAGCCGTTGTCGATGCTCATACCGATATCAGCAACGCCAGTTCCAGCCCCAACGGCGGCAGCAACAAAGGCGACATGGTGCCCTTCACCGCTGTACCTATGGGCTTCTACGTCAAACCAATTGATGAGCACTGGGCATTCGGCCTGGGCGTGTACGTGCCGTTCGGCCTGATTACCGACTACGAAAAAGGCTTTGCCGGCCGTTACTTCGGCAGCAAGTCCGAAGTACAAGTGATCACATTCCAGCCAACTGTCAGCTACGCCTTCAACGACAAGGTATCGATCGGTTTCGGTCCGACCATCAACCGCATCGACGGCTCGCTGGAGTCCAATCTGTCGATTTCTCCGGCGTTCCCGGACGGCAAGGTCAAGATCAAGGGTGACGACACCGCGCTGGGCTACAACGTCGGCGTGCTGGTACAAGCCACTGATACCACGCGCCTGGGTCTGACTTACCACTCGAAAGTCGACTACAAGCTCGAAGGCAACACCAAGGTCAACTACGGTGTGCTCGGCGCAATCGGTCTGGGCGCCAACCAGAAATACGACGCTTCGCTGAAGATCACCACGCCTGAATCCATCGACTTCTCGGTCACCCAGGCAATCAACGATCGCTGGAACGTCTATGCCGGTACCACCTGGACCCGTTGGAGCCAGCTGGAAAAAATCACCGTCAAGAACTCCGGGGTACAGCCGCTGCTGGCCGGTCAGTTCGGTTCGATCAACGAAGACCAGAACTGGCATGACTCCTGGGCCTACGCCGTGGGTACGTCGTATCAGTTGAACAAGGAATGGGTATTGCGTACCGGCCTGACGTTCGACCAGTCGCCGACCAATAACGAAGACCGTTCGCCACGTATTCCGACTGGCGACCGCACCATCTTCAGTATCGGTGCCGGCTGGAGCCCGACCGACGACCTGACCATCGATGTCGCCTACTCGTACCTGAAGGAAGAGTCGGTCAAGATCCGCAACGAAAACAACCGTGGTCAGACCTACGATGCCAAGTATGAAAACTCGGCAAACGGTTTCGGTGTCGGCGCTACTTACCGCTTCTGATGCTGCACGGCGAGGCTAACCCCTCGCCTACAAAAAAGCCCCGCTCTCTTTGCAGAGGCGGGGCTTTTTTGATGCCTTGATTTTGCTCACCACCACAACACACTTCCCGCGTGGGGGCGAGCCTGCTCGCGAAGGCGGTGTATCAACCAATACACCTGTCGACTGGCAGATCGCTTTCGCGAGCAGGCTCGCTCCCACAAAAAAACAGCGCTATGGCTTCAGCGGTTTCGAGGCGATAGCCTTCTCGATCGCGGCGATAAACTCCGGATCATCCGGCTTGGTCAGACTGGAAAAATTGGCGATCACCTTGCCTTGGCGATCGACCACATATTTATAGAAATTCCATTTCGGTGCGCTGCTCTGTGCCGCCAATATCTGGAACAGATGCGTAGCGTCATCACCACGAACCTTCTGCGGCTCGGTCATATTGAACGTCACGCCATAGTTGGCGTAGCAGACCTTGGCAGTCTCGGCGCTGTCCTTGGACTCCTGTTTGAAGTCGTTGGAAGGCACCCCGAGCATTTGCAAACCTTGCCCTTCGTAGCGTTTATGCAGCGCCTCAAGGCCTTCGAACTGCGGCGCAAAACCGCAGAAGCTCGCCGTATTGACCACCACCAGTGGCTTGTCGGCGTATTGCTTGCACAGATCAATGGATTCCTTGGCTCGCAACTTGGGCAGTGAGCCTTGCAGCAATTCGGGACAGTCGGCGGCCTGGGCCAGACCAGTCAACGCCATCAGCAACGCGGGAACAGCACACCAGCGCATCAGCATGTCGAGCATCCTTGAGCAGTCGTTCAGGATTCGACGTTACTCGTCATGCCCGCTTCTAGCAAATGCTCATGCCCAACTGCATCAAGGCCAGGCCGCCCTGCTGCCAGCCCCACCACACCAGCGCCAGCACAGCGGCGCCGAGTGCAGTGATGGCCAATCGTCGCCAGAATCGGCTCATGCGGCGCTCGCTGCGGCTTGCAGGCGTGCGACCGGACGCTCGCGCACCGGCCAGTTCAGCGCGGCTGCCAGCAGGCTCAGCAGAACCGCCACTTGCCAGATCAAGTCATAACTCCCGGTTCGGTCATACACCACCCCGCCTAGCCAGCCGCCAAGGAACGATCCCAACTGATGGAAGAGGAACACGATGCCACCGAGCATGGACAGGTTTCGCACCCCGAACAAGGTCGCCACCGTACCGTTGGTCAACGGCACCGTCGACAGCCACAGGAAACCCATGGCCATGCCAAACAGGTACGCCGACGTGGTCGTCACCGGCAGCCACAGGAACAACACGATCACCACTGCGCGCAGCAGATACAACGCGGTGAGCAAGCGCGGCTTGGACATGCGTCCGCCGAGCCAGCCGGCGGTGTAGGTGCCGAAGATATTGAACAGCCCGATCAACGCCAGCACCGTGGTGCCGACACTGGCCGGCAGATGCTGATCGACCAGATAGGCCGGCAAGTGCACACCGATGAACACCACCTGAAAACCGCAAACGAAAAAACCAAACGCCAGCAGCCAGAACCCGGAATGCGAGCAGGCTTCACGCAACGCTTCGGACAGGGTTTGTTCATGGCCAAGCACCGGCAGCGGCTTGTCCTTGAGCATGCTCACCAGCGGCACGATCAGCGCCACCAGCAAGCCCAATACCAACAACGCCGCCGACCAGCCGAGCCAGCCAATCAAGCCGAGGGTACCCGGCAACATAGCGAACTGGCCGAAAGAGCCGGCGGCGCTGGCAATGCCCATGCCCATGCTGCGTTTTTCCGGCGGCACCGCGCGGCCGACGACGCCGAGGATCACCGAAAACGAGGTGCCGGACAGACCAATGCCGATCAGCAGGCCAGCGCTCAGTGATAGCGTCACCGCCGAATCAGACAGGCCCATGCACACCAGACCCACCGCGTAGAGCACCCCACCGACGAGCACCACTTTTGCCGCGCCGAAGCGGTCAGCCAATGCACCGGTAAACGGTTGCGCCAGGCCCCAGATCAAATTCTGCAAGGCAATGGCGAAGGCGAACACCTCTCTTCCCCAGCCGAACTGAGCGCTCATCGGTGACAGAAACAACCCGAAGCCGTGCCGCACGCCCAATGACAACGCCAGGATCAGCGCACTCCCCAGCAACACCCAACCGCACGTACGCCACATCGATGTCATTGTTATTCTCCGCTTGCGGGTATATACCCGCTTGAGTTTGGAAAAAACCGGCCTCAGGCCAGTTCATCCAGCAATCTGAGCAAGGTTTCACGCTTCTCGGCGCCCAGTCGGTCGATCAACCGCTGCTGCGCTGCTTCCCAGGCCGGCAGTGCCGCTGCCAGGCGTTGCACGCCGGTCTCGGTGAGTTTGACGATACGGTTGCGCATGTCCTCGCCTTCGGCAAGCGCCACCAGCCCCTCGCCTTCCAATACCCGCAGATTGCGCCCGAGGGTGCTGCGGTCCAGACCCATCGCCTCGGCGAGTTCGGAAATGCTCGGTTGATCCAGACGCTGCAGATTGCACAGCAAAGAATACTGGGCAACGTTGATCCCGAAGCCGTCGAGAGCGCCGTCGTAATGCCTGCTGACGCCACGAGCGGCGCGACGCAGGTTGGTGCACAAACACTGAGAAGGAAGCATGATGCGTGTATATACCCGCGACTATGTTAAATCAAGTTACAGATGAGTTTACCCATAACATTTGTGGCGCCTGACACACCGCTATCGCGAGCAGGCTCACTCCTACATTTGCAATGCGATCCCCCTGTGGGAGCGAGCCTGCTCGCGAAGAGGCCAGCACAGACAATCCAAAACTGTCAGATCAAAACCAATCCAACCAACACCACCATCTCCAGCAATTCCAGCAACGCCCCCGCCGTATCGCCCGTCGCCCCGCCCAACCGCCGCATCATTACCTGCCGCAACCAGACAAACACACCGACAGCGATCATCAGCGCAACGACGGCACTGAATCCGGCAATCAGCACGCAGACTAATGCACTCAAGCCCAGCACCCACCATCCGGCCTTGCGCGGCAGATGATCAGCCAACGCCTGCCCCAACCCGCCTGCACGCACATACGGCGTCGTCAGAAACAACCCCAACAGCGCCGCCCGCCCGAGCAGCGGCACAATGATCAACGCCAGCCCATGCCCTTGCTCGATCAACGCCAGCAGTGCAGCAAACTTGAGCAGCAACACCAGCACCAGCGTCACTACCGCAATCGGCCCGCTGCGCGGGTCTTTCATGATCGTCAACGTACGCTCGCGATCACCAAAGCCGCCGAGCCAGGCATCGGCGCTGTCAGCCAGACCATCCAGATGAAGTGCGCCGCTGAGCACCACCCAAACCGTCAACAGCAATGCCGCATGCAGCAACAACGGCGCGCCGCTCAAGGCGAGATTCAGCGCCCACAGGATCACGCCGAACAGCAATCCCACCAGCGGATAAAACAGCAACGACCGCCCAAGTTGCTCCGGCTCGGGCATCCCCGGCAGGCGAATCGGCAGGCTGCTGAGAAATTGCAGGGCGATCCACAGCGGCAACATGTCAGTGACCTTCCTTGAGTGAACCGTCAACCTCGACCGTCAGCGCAAACATTGCGCCATGCCCGACCTCGACATTGAGCAGTTGTTCGCGTGGCAGCCCTCGCGCTTGCGCCAACAGCAGACGCATCACGCCGCCATGACTGATCAGCAAAATCCGCTCACCGGCGTACGCAGTGTGCAGGCGCGCAACCGCTGCCAACACTCGCGAGGAAAACGCGCTGACCGGCTCACCTTGCGGTGGAGTAAAGGAATACGGATCAGCCCAGAACAGCCCCAAGGCCTCGGCGTCCGTTTCCATCAACGCCGCTGCGCTCTGCCCTTCCCATGCACCGAAATGCAGCTCCTGCAGATCCTGGTCCAGCTGCACCGGAAGACTCAGCTGTTCGCCCAGTTCGACGGCGAAGCGCGCACAACGCTGCAATGGCGAACTGACAATCCGCTGCCACGGCCCGCCTTCGACTACCGCCGCACGCATCTGCGCCCAACCCCGTTCGGTCAGCGCATCGTCGAGGCTGCCGCGCAAACCACCGCCGAGTTCAGTTTCACCATGACGCATCAGATCCAGCTGCAGCGTCATGCCGGACGATCCGCCACCGCCGCTTCGGCGAAGGTCGCCATCTGCCCGTGCAGATCGCAAGCAAGACGCAACAACGGCACCGCCAACGCGGCGCCACTGCCCTCACCCAGACGCAGACCGAGTTCCAGCAACGGCTCAGCTTTCAGCGTTTCCAGCACATGGCGATGGCCCGGCTCGGCGCCCCGGTGACCGAACAACAACCACTCGCGGCAGTCCGGATTCAAGCGCACCGCAACCAGCGCAGCGACCGTGCAGATAAAGCCGTCGACCAATACTGCAACACCTTCTTGAGCCGCCGCCAGATACGCGCCGACCAGCGCCGCGATTTCAAAACCACCAAGATTGAACAGGGTCTGCAAGGCATCGCCCCGTTGCGCGGCGTGCAACGCCAATGCGCGCTCGATCACTTGCGCTTTATGGCTGACGCCTTCGGCATTCAACCCGGTGCCGGGACCCGTCAGATGTGCCACCGGGCAATCGAGCAAAGCACAGGCCAAGGCGCTGGCGGCGGTGGTGTTGCCGATGCCCATTTCGCCACCGATGAACAACTGTGTGCCTGCGGCTTTCGCCCGCAACAGACTGTCGCGACCGGCCTGCAATGCCAGCTCGCCTTGAGCCTGAGTCATCGCCGCGCCCCGCACGAAGTTGGCCGTGCCCGGGCCGATATTCAAGTGGCGCACACCCGCCAGGTTCAGCGCTGGATTCACCGTGCCCAGATCAACCACTTCCAGCTGCGCACCGAGCTGCCGCGCCAACACACTGATCGCCGCACCGCCGCTGACAAAGTTGAGCAGCATCTGCCCGGTGACTTCCTGCGGGAACGCCGAAACACCTTCAGCGACCACGCCGTGATCACCGGCAAAAATCGCAATCCAGACCTGAGCCAGCGTCGGTTTGACCTGGCCTTGCAGACCGGCCAGTTGCACCGCAACCGATTCCAGACATCCCAGCGAACCTGCCGGTTTGGTCAATTGCTGTTGCCGCGCCGTCGCTTGTTCAACAACGTTCAGATCGACCGGTTTACACGGATTCAGCCACCAGGTTTGAGTCATAACGCAGGTCCTTTCAGAGTCAGGGGCAGGCCGGCGACAGTCAGGACAACACGCTGACAGCGCTCAGCCAGAGCTTGATGCAGCCAACCGGCTTCATCGACGTAGCGGCGAGTCAATTCGCCCAGCGGCACGACACCCATTCCGGTCTCGTTGCTGACAAAAATGATTTCCCCCGGCAGCAAGGCCAGGCAGTCGAGCAGGGCTTCGCGCTCGGCGGCGAGACGTTCGGCGTCATTGAGCATCAGCAAGTTGGTCAGCCACAGGGTCAGGCAATCGACCAGCAGGCAACGCTCGGCGCTGGCGGATTCGCGCAGGACGCGGGCCAATTCGAGCGGCTCTTCGATCAGCGCCCATTCGACGGGACGGCGCGCGCGGTGGTGGGCGACGCGGTCGCTCATCTCACCATCGAGGGGTTGGCTGGTGGCGATATAGGTCACCGCCAGGCCGCTATCGCTGGCGAGTTTTTCGGCCAGACGACTTTTACCGGAGCGGGCGCCGCCGAGGATCAGTTGGAGCATGGGGGATATCCTGAAAATTATGGGTTGAGCCGACTGGCGCTATCGCGAGCAGGCGAAGACCTACAAGGGATCTCGAGCAACCATGAATTTTGTGTAAAACACATAACCCTGTAGGCCTTCGCCTGCTCGCGATGAGGCCATTGAATTCACCTCAAATCCCACAGAGCTGACGCAACAAGCCGGTATCCAGATGCTTCTCCACCAGATCCGCCAAGCGCTCGATATCACGCTCGCGCAAGCCGTGATAATCCACCTGCTGCACATCGTTCAACCCGGACCAGCGCAGCAACGCTGCACTCGCCGTCGGCGATTCAAACAAGCCATGTAGATACGTGCCGAACACCTGCCCGTCAGCGCTCTGCGCACCGTCGCAACGGCCGTCATCAAGATGCACCGCTGCGTTCTCCAGCGCCGCTCCCGTGGTCACGCCCGCATGAATTTCATAGCCACTGACTTCGGCATTTTCCAGCGCCAGCCGCCCACGCACATTGCGCAATTGCTTCTCGGCTTCAAGCGTGGTGTCGAACGCCAGCAAGCCCAAACCAGCACTCGTACCCGGCGCACCTTCAAGGCCGAGCGGATCATGCACCTGCTCACCGAGCATCTGCAGACCACCGCAAATCCCCAGCACCTTGCCGCCGTAACGCAAATGTCGATTGATCGCGGTATCCCAGCCATTGGCACGTAAATAAGCCAGATCACTGCGCACACTTTTCGAACCCGGCAGGATGATCAGATCGGCAGCAGGAATCGCCTGCCCCGGGCCGACGAATTGCAGATCGACCTGCGGATGCAGACGCAGCGGATCGAAATCGGTGTGGTTGCTGATGCGCGGCAGCACCGGCACCACCACTTTCAGCACCTGCTCAGCCTTGTCGGTCTGGCGCTGATCGATGCCGTCCTCGGCCTCCAGATGCAGATCCATCACGTAGGGCAACACGCCGACCAGCGGTTTGCCGGTGCGCTGTTCCAGCCAGTCAAGGCCCGGTTGCAGCAAAGCGATGTCGCCGCGAAAACGGTTGATGATGAAACCTTTGACCCGTGCCTGTTCGCTCGGCGACAGCAGCTCAAGGGTGCCAACCAGATGAGCAAAAACCCCGCCGCGATTGATGTCGGCGATTAGCAACACCGGGCAATCCACCGCTTCGGCAAAACCCATGTTGGCGATATCACCGGCACGCAGATTGATCTCCGCCGGTGAGCCCGCGCCTTCGACCATCACCAGCGGATACGCGGCACTGAGTCGTTCATGCGAGGCCAGCACGGCTTGCATCGCGATGGCTTTGTAGTCGTGGTAGGCAACCGCGTTCATCGTGGTGATGGCACGACCATGGATGATCACTTGCGCGCCAGTGTCGCTGTTCGGCTTGAGCAGCACCGGGTTCATGTCGGTGTGCGGTTCGAGATGAGCGGCTTGCGCCTGCACCGCTTGCGCGCGACCAATCTCACCGCCATCAGCGGTCACGGCACTGTTGAGCGCCATGTTCTGCGGCTTGAACGGTACGACCGCAACGCCCTGACGAGTTGCCCAGCGGCACAACGCCGTCACCAGTGTGCTTTTGCCGGCGTCGGAAGTGGTGCCTTGCACCATCAGGGTGGTCATGGGTGGTCCTTGGTGAAGGCTATCAAAGCCTGTTCGAGGCGCGTCTCTTCAGTCGCATCGGCGGGCAGACCAAAACGCAGACTGCTGTTGTGGGTGAAAATGCGCAGGAGGATGCCGCGACGGGCCATGAATGCGTGCAGCGTTTCGGCATGCTCGGTGATCAGCCACTGGAACAGCGCGCAACCGCCCTGGGGCTTGAAGCCGTAGCGCTCAAGCAGCGTTGCCAATCGTTCGCTGGCCTCATCGCTGCGAATGCGTTGGCGGGTGTGACCTTCGGTGTCTTGCAGGCACGCCTGGCCAAGCACTCGGGTTGGCCCGCTCACCGCCCAAGGCCCGACCTGTTCGGCGAGCAGTTTGAGCAACTTGCGCTCGGCCAGGACAAAGCCCAGACGCACCCCGGCCAGACCGAAAAACTTGCCGAACGAACGCAACACGATCAGCCCGACTTGATGCGCATGCGGGGCCAGGCTCAACTGCGGTGTGTTGTCCATGAAGGCTTCATCGACCACCAGCCAGCCACCGCGCCGGGCGAGCCGCGCGTGCCAGTCGAGCAATCGTGCCGGGGTCAGGCTCAAGCCGGTCGGGTTGTTCGGGTTGACCACCACCAGCACGTCGAGGCTGTCGAGAAAGAATTCGACTTCCTGCTCCAGCACTTCGCGCACGATGTAACCACTGCGCCGCCACGCTTCGGCGTGTTCGGCATAACACGGCGACAACACGCCGACCTTGCCGGCCCGGCGCAAACGCGGCAGCAACTGGATGGCCATCTGCGAACCGGCCACCGGCAGCACTTGCGCGGCACCGTAGTAATCGCACGCAGCTTGCTCCAGACCGTCATCGGTTTCCGGCAAGCGCGCCCAGGCGCGTAGCGGGACTTCCGGGATCGGAAATGGCCACGGCGCGAGGCCGCTGGACAGGTCAAGCCAGTCCGCCTCGGCAATGCCGTAATCGTGTGCAGCCTTGCGCAGCCGGCCACCGTGCTCAAGCATAGAATTCAGCCCCCACGCAGAGAATCAGCAGCCATAACCATACCCCGCGCTGGACCAATTGCCAGCCACGGTCGATGGAATCGGCATCCGCTGGAGCGCCTTCGCCGAGTTGCGGACGGTCGTGAAGTTCGCCGTGATAGATCGCCGGGCCGCCCAGCTCCACGCCCAAGGCACCGGCCCCGGCAGCCATCACCGGACCGGCGTTGGGGCTGTCCCACTTCGGCGCCTGTGTGCGCCAGCACTTCAACGCGAGTCGGGTTTTACCCAGCAGCGCGTAGGTCAACGCCACCAGACGCGCAGGAATGTAGTTCAACACGTCGTCGATTTTTGCCGCTGCCCAACCGAAACGCTCAAAGCGTTCGTTGCGATAGCCCCACATCGCATCGAGCGTGTTGCTCAAGCGGTAGAGGACCACGCCCGGCGCACCCGCCACGACAAACCAGAACAGCGCGGCAAACACCGCATCGCTGCCGTTTTCCAACACCGACTCAGTGGCGGCACGGGCGACGGCGGTGCTGTCGAGTTCATCGGTCTGACGGCTGACCAGATAGCCGACACGCTTGCGCGCCTCGTCCAGATCATCCGCGCGCAACGCGGCGGCGACCGGCGCGACATGCTCGCCGAGGCTGCGCATGCCGAGGGCGCAATACAGCGCGAGAATCTCGACGACCCAGCCCACGTATGGCGCCCAGGAAAACGCCGTGGCGAGCAAGGTCAGCGGCAGCACCGCGATCACCCACGCAGTGACCCCATGGCTGCGCCAACCCCGGCCACCGGCGTTGAAACGTTGCTCGATGCGCCCGGCAAAATTGCCGAACGCCACCAGCGGATGCCAGCGTTTCGGTTCACCGAGCAGCGCATCCAGCGCCACCGCGGCGACACTCAACAACGCCACACTCATTGACTCACTCCCCAATAATTTTCGTACAGCAGCTCATTGAGCGGACGCGCCTGCGCCCACCCTTCGAGTACCAGCATCGGCGCCGGATAGAATTCCTTGACCGGCCCCAGACATAAAACCGCCAGCGGCTTGGCACCTTCGGGCAACTTCAGCAAATCGGCGAGCGCCTGCGGCTCGAATAATGAGACCCAGCCCATGCCGAGGCCTTCGGCGCGCGAGGCCAGCCATAGATTCTGGATCGCGCAGGACAGCGAGGCCATGTCCATTTCCGGCAATGTACGGCGACCGAAAATGTGCTTTTCGCGATCATCCATCAACGCGGCGACCAGCACTTCGGCGCAATCATTGATGCCTTCGACCTTGAGCTTCATGAACTCGTCACTGCGCTCGCCGAGGGCTTCGGCTGTGCGGATGCGTTCTTCTTCCACTAGATTCTGGATCTGCCCGCGCAGGCTGCGGTCGCTGATGCGGATGAAGCGCCAGGGCTGCATCAGGCCGACGCTTGGGGCCTGGTGGGCGGCTTCCAGTAGTCGGCGCAACAGCTCCGGCTCGACGCTGCCGCCGGTGAAGTGGCGCATGTCGCGGCGTTCGGCGATGGCTCTATAAACCGCTTCGCGCTCGGCTTCGGAGAATGTGTTGTCGGTCATGGCCTGCTCGCGAAGGCGCCTTCGGAATCAGGCGCAAACAGTGCAGCGACAGCCACAGGATTCGACGGAAAATAAAAGTGCACATAAGAAGCCGTCATCCGCCCCTCACGATAAACCGCCTCGGCGCCACGCCCCCCATTCGGGCTCAAGCCACGCGCAATCGGCGTCAACTCAGTCGTCGTCAACGAATGATGATAAGTGTGCCCGCGCAACGAACCTTCCGGCAGATCCACCGCTTGCAACGCCAACGCCGCCAGACGCTTCTGCATCACCGCATCGCCCTTAAGCAGCCCGACCAATTCAGCGCGGGTACCTTCAACGTCAGTCAACGAATCGAGCAGATACAGCATCCCGCCACACTCGGCGAGCAACGGCTTACCCGCCGCATGATGCGCGCGAATCGCCTCACACATCGCGGTGTTCTGCGACAACGCAACGTGGTGCAGTTCCGGATACCCACCGGGCAAATATAGGCTGTCCGCTTCAGGCAATTGCGTGTCGCGGATCGGCGAGAAGAAACTCAACTCGGCGCCCATCGCCCGCAATAGATCGAGACTCGCGCCGTAGGTAAAAGCAAACGATTCATCACGGGCGACGGCAATTCGCACATTCTTCAGCAACGGCTCGACAGCGATCACGTCCGGTGCAGCAAACTCCACGGCCGGTGGCAGCGCTACCTCGCAACTGCTGGCCAACGCGTCGGCGGCGGCGTCGAGGCGCACATCCAGATCATTCAGTTCGCTGGCCTGGACCAGGCCGAGATGACGACTCGGCAGTTCGATACCGGTCTCGCGGGACAACGCGCCGTACCAGCGCAGACCTTCGGTGAGGCTGCCTTCGAGCAATTGCGCATGGCGCAAGGTGCCGACACGGTTGGCCAGCACGCCAGCAAACGGCAAGTCCGGCTGATACCTGGCCAAACCGAGCGCCAACGCACCAAAAGTCTGTGCCATGGCCGTGCCGTCGATCACACCGAGCACCGGCACGCCGAAGTGCCGCGACAGATCGGCGCTGGAAGGCGTGCCGTCGAACAGGCCCATCACGCCTTCGATCAGAATCAGATCCGCCTCATTGGCGGCTTCCCACAACAGACGACGACTTTCCTGCTCGCCGACCATCCACATGTCCAGTTGATACACCGGCGCACCGCTGGCGCGCTCGAGAATCATCGGATCAAGGAAGTCCGGGCCGCATTTGAACACGCGCACTTTGCGCCCCTGATTGCGATGCAAACGGGCGAGCGCGGCGGTGACGGTGGTCTTGCCCTGACCGGAGGCCGGCGCGGCGATGAGCACCGCCGGGCAGTGACGTGGTTGATTCAAAGTTCGACGCCTTTCTGCGCTTTGATGCCGGCCTGGAAAGCGTGTTTGAGCATGCCCATTTCGGTGACCGTGTCGCCCATCTCGATCATTTCCGGCTTGGCCGCGCGACCGGTGACGATCACATGCTGCATCGGCGGACGCGCCTGCAAATCGCTGAGCACCTGATCAAGATCGAGGTAGCCGTGCTTGAGGGCGATGTTCAATTCGTCGAGCACCACCAGGCCGATCGACGGATCACGCAGCAATTCACGGGACACGGCCCACGCGGCTTCGGCGGCGGCGATGTCGCGCTGACGATCCTGGGTTTCCCAAGTGAAGCCCTCGCCCATCACGTGAAAGCGCACTTGCTCGGGGAAGCGCCGGAAGAACAACTCTTCGCCGGTGCTGTTGCGGCCCTTGATGAACTGCACCACACCGCACTGCATGCCGTGGCCCATGGCGCGGGCGAGCATGCCGAACGCCGAGCTGCTTTTGCCTTTGCCATTGCCGGTGAGCACCAGCACCAGGCCGCACTCGTCGGGCGAGTTGGCAATGCGTTCGTCGATCACGGCTTTTTTGCGCTGCATACGCGCCAGATGGCGTTCGTCGCGCTCGGGGGAATCAGTCATGGGGGAGCTCTCCGTTGAGGCTGGATAACGGCGGGCAGGCACAAGAATAGACGGCAAAAAGCCTGGCATCGCCCACCGTGATGCCGCTGGATGGATCAGGCCGGTCTCCGGGCTCATGAGCGGCGCATGCCTGACTGCGCGCCTTCCCGCTTCTTTCGAGGCAGTGGCTCAAGGCGCAGTTTTCACTCATTTACCGTTGCGGGGGCAGCGCCGGGATCGTGGTGGTTCTTCGTGCGAAGACAACCCTCACCGGCTTCCCTGTTTCACTCTGTCGACGCAGGTCACAGAGCACCTGAAACAAGCCGCGAAGGTTAGAGGGTTGGGGGTGGAGCGTCAATTAAAGAGGCGGCCATCGGGCGAATAACTGCCGCCGATCACTTATCTGCCGCCAATCTTGTGCCACACTGATACAAATGATATCAAAGAGCCATGCTTTTCTCGAAAAGCCCACTACAACAATAAAGGATGATGACGATGCAAGGCATGATCATCAGCAACCCGCGCCTGGAATTCCTGCGCCCGGTGCTTGAACGCTGGTTTGACTGTATCGACCGCTACAACGCCGTGCGCGGCGACAGCGACACCCCTTACTGGCATGACGAGAAAGCCAATCTCGGAGTGCTCTCGGCCGCAGCCTGGATGGCTGAGCTGGTCACTTTGAACGACACTGCCACGCGCAAGCAGAACGAAGAAGGCGAGCGCAATGCCCGCGCCGATCTGTTTCTCGCCGGTGCCGAAGACCGCGCCTTTATCCAGGCCACTCAGCGCTGGCCAAAGGTTACCAACCTGAATCTGACTCAAGCCCTGCTGGACATCACCAACGACGCCAAACGCATCAGCTATGCCAGCGACCTCAAGCTCGGCTGCCTGTTTGTCGCGCCGCAGAAAGCCCAGCACAGCGCCAGCCCCGAAGAACTGCAAGACATGGTCGACGACCTGCAAAAGGAACACACCTGCGCGGTCGCCTGGTATTTCCCCTACGCCTACCGCAAATTGCGCAGCGAAGCGGGCAACTATCACCCGGGCATCGCCGTGCTGTTCAAGGAAGCCCGCGGCTGAGCAGTTGAACCATCGGGCTTGCGCCCTCCTCTATGATTAGGAATGCATTCATAGGGAAGATCAGCAATGCGCAAGCCCCAGCTCGTTTTTGTCATCGCCTTCGCCGGAGGGCTCGCCGCCTGTGGTGAATCCTCCAGCCTGCAAGTCTCCGACGGCACCGGCCCATCACCGAAACTACCCGAACCGAACAAGACCCTGATCCCGACGGTGAACATCGCCCCGGCGATCGGCTGGCCCGAGGGCGGCAAACCGACTGCGGCGGCTGGCACTCAGGTCGCGTCATTCGCCGAAGGCCTCGATCATCCGCGCTGGCTCTATGTGTTGCCCAACGGCGATGTGCTGGTGGCGGAAACCAATGCCCCGCCAAAGCCCGATGACAGCAGTGGCATTCGTGGCTGGGTGATGAAGAAGGTCATGGGCAAGGCCGGCGCTGGCGTGCCGAGTCCGAACCGCATCACCTTGCTGCGTGACGCCGATCATGATGGCGTTGCCGAGACCCGCACGGTGTTTCTGCAGAACCTCAACTCGCCGTTCGGCATGACCCTGGTCGGCAACGATCTGTACGTCGCCGATACCGATCGCCTGCTGCGCTTCAACTACGAACCCGGCGCGACCGAGATCAAGTCGCAGCCAATCAAGGTTGTCGATCTACCGGGCGGGACACTGAATCACCACTGGACCAAAAACGTCATTGCCAGCAAGGACGGCAGCAAGCTCTATGTCACGGTCGGCTCGAACAGCAACGTCGGCGAAAATGGCCTGGATAAGGAAGAGGGCCGCGCGGCGATCTGGGAAGTCGATCGTGCAACCGGCAATCACCGGATCTTCGCCTCGGGCATCCGCAACCCCAACGGCCTGGCCTGGGAACCGACCAGTGGCGCGCTGTGGACGGCAGTGAATGAGCGCGATGAAATCGGCAGTGACCTGGTGCCGGACTACATCACTTCCGTGAAGGACGGTGGTTTCTACGGCTGGCCGTTCAGTTACTACGGCCAGCATGTCGATGTCCGCGTTACGCCGCAGAATCCGGACCTGGTGGCTAAAGCCATTGCCCCGGATTATGCAGTCGGGCCGCACACCGCCTCGCTGGGCCTGAGCTTTGCCGAGGGCAACACGCTGCCGGCGCAGTTCAAGGAAGGCGCGTTTATCGGCCAGCACGGCTCATGGAACCGCAAACCGCACAGTGGCTACAAAGTGATTTTCGTGCCGTTTACCGGCGGCAAGCCGAGCGGCAAACCGGTGGATGTGCTGACCGGTTTCCTCGACAAGGACGAGAATGCTTTGGGTCGGCCGGTAGGCGTGGTGATCGATCAGCAAGGTGGTTTGCTGGTGGCGGATGATGTCGGTAACAAGGTGTGGCGAGTGTCGGCCACGAAGTGATGCTGAATGTGACCTGAAACAACTGTGGGAGCGAGCCTGCTCGCGAATGCGGAGTGTCAGTCTCCATTGAGTTGACTGATACACCGCTTTCGCGAGCAGGCTCGCTCCCACATTAGGATTGCTGCGATTTTTACTACGGGTTATGCGCCAGATGCTCCGGCTGCAACACCCGCTTGGCACTCAGATAAGCTTTCTGCCAGTACGCCTTCGACAGGCTGTCCAGCTTCACCGTGCCGCCGGTGGCCGGCGCATGCACGAAGCGCCCTTCCCCGACGTAAATCCCTGCATGACTGACCTGCGAGCCGCCATTGGTGGCGAAGAAGATCAGGTCGCCAGTCTGCAAGCCTTCCTTGCCGACATTCGGCGCCTGCATAACGATCAGCTCACGCGTCGAACGCGGCAAAGAGATGCCCGCCGCATCACGGTAGACAAAACCGATCAGCCCGCTGCAATCAAACCCCGAATCCGGCGTGTTGCCGCCCCAGCGATAAGGCGTGCCGACCAGACCGAGCGCGCGAAACAGCACATCTTCAGCAGCCGGTGAAAAAGCTTGGGATGGGCCGAACACGACCGGTGCGCGAACCACCGGCGCAGGCGGCGGTGTACGACTGGCGCAGGCGCTGAGCAGCGCTGCGAAGAAGATCAATGTGAGGCGGGCCGTCATCGTCATAAGCAGAACATCCTGATCTGGCTGCGGCTTTTTCTGCCGATGGACAGAAAAGAAAACCGCCTGCGTGAGCACGCAGGCGGTTTGCCATCAATATAGATACAGGATTCTAGCGGCTACGCGGCAAACTTCAAGTAAGACTTTAACTTCACCTTGTAAAGTCTACGTCTACTCCATTGCAGGGAGCCTGATTGTCGCCGCGAGCGCAGCGACATCGGGGGAATTACTTGCGAGCAGTGACGACGGTTGGAGCGTTGGCCAGAGCGCGTTTCGCTTCGATGAAAGTCTTGCTCCAGTAGCTATCACCCAGGCTGTCGATGCGAACACCGCCGCTGCGACGACTGCTGGAGTGGATGAACTGGTTGTCACCCAAGTAGATCCCGGCGTGACTGACACGACCGCGACGACCATTGGTGGCGAAGAACAGCAGATCGCCCGGCTCAAGGTTGCTGCGCGAGACCAGCGGCGCATCAACGTTGATCATTTCGCGGGTCGAGCGCGGCAGGTTCATCCCAGCTTCTTCGCGGAACAGATAGCCGATGAAACCGCTGCAATCGAAACCGGCTTCAGAGGTACCGCCGAAACGGTAACGGGTACCGATCAGGGACATGCCGCGTTCGAGGATGCTGTCGGCCAGAACAGGAAGCTGATAAGGCTTCTTGCCATTGAATTCGTTGAGTTCTTTTTCGGTGTCCAGCTCTTCCTGGTAAATAACGGAAGACTGAGCCGTGGCAGAATTTTTAACCTGTTGAGGCTGCTCTTGAACTGGAGAATGAGCAGCGCAACCGTACAACAGGGTGACGAGTGCGAGAGGCACGAGGGGTGCGAAGCGCTTTAGCATGGGCACGACCGTGGCTGATAGTTGTAAAGAAGCCGAGACTATGCCCGCTATCAGCCTCATTTGCAAATTCAATCGATCTTTTTGTGACTTCTCGGTTTCTCGTTTACATCTAAGCGCTTAAGCCCATTTGAACCGATACGCGGCCTGCGCACCTCGCAGGAAAGCGGATTTTCTGGCGCCTGAAATATGCCGAAACACGCTACAAGCCACAGAACCAAAGGGATGGCTACCAGCCAAGGGTTTCTTTCAGGAAGGGAATGGTCAGCTTGCGCTGCGCCTGCAAGGAGGCCTGATCGAGCTGTTCAAGCAAGTCAAACAGCGCACTCATGCTGCGAGTGCCGCGAGTCAAAATAAAATGCCCGACTTCGTCAGTCAGGTGCAGACCGCGACGCGACGCGCGCAATTGCAAGGCGCGCAATTTGTCTTCATCGGAGAGCGGACGCATCTGGAAAATCAGCGCCAGGGTCAGGCGGGATTTCAAGTCAGCCAGTTTGACCGGCAATTCACGCGGAGAGGTGGAGGCGGCAATCAGCAAGCGCCGACCGCTGTCACGTAGACGATTGAACAGATGAAACATCGCCTCTTCCCAGTCAGCCTTGCCGGCAATCACTTGCAAGTCGTCCAGGCAAACCAGCTCGTACTGTTCAAGGTTGTCGAGGATTTCAACGCCGCGGTCCATCAACTCGGCCAACGGCAAATACACAGCCGGCTCACCCATCTGCTCGAAGCGCAAGCATGCGGCCTGCAACAGATGCGTCCGCCCTACGCCGTGTTTGCCCCACAGGTAGATCAGGCTTTCTGTCCAGCCGGCGTCGGCTTCGCATAGACGCTCGACATAGCCGAGTGCAGCGGCATTGGCGCCTGGGTAGTAGTTGATGAAGGTGGCGTCGTCACGCAGACGCACACCTAGGGGCAGCTGAATCGGTTTCATGCTGACTGAACAGTTCTCAAGGAACCGTTAGTGGCCTCTGTGTAAAGTTTGCGAAGTTTATACCCGTGAAGCTGAGCGCACAATGCGACAGAGTCCAAGCAAAATCAAAGGTTTGCGTTAACACGCTGGTTTTATGACAGATTCTTTGGCGCCAACGCCTGCAGGACGCGGGCCAACCCGGCTATTCGCCGGGCCGCCCTGCCCGATTACAACTGCGGATCGTCGACACCACTATAGATGTCAGAATCCTTGTACAAGTCGTGCACATGGCGCACCAGCACCATGATCACCGCCGCCACTGGCAACGCCAACAGCACACCGGTGAAACCGAACAGCTCGCCACCGGCCAGAATCGCAAAGATCACTGCCACCGGATGCAGACCGATACGATCACCCACCAGCAGCGGGGTCAGCACCATCCCTTCCAGCGCCTGACCGACCATGAACACCGCGACGATCCCGACCATCGGGTACAGATCGCCACCGAACTGGAACAAACCGGCAATCAGTGCCGCGCCAATACCGATCACGAAGCCCATGTACGGCACGATGGCCGCCAGACCCGCGATCAGACCGATCAACAGCCCCAGTTCCAGCCCGACGATCATCAGACCCGCTGCGTAAATCACCCCCAGTGCCACCATCACCAACAACTGACCGCGAACAAACGCACCCAGCACCTCATGGCATTCACCGGCCAGCGATACGATGGTCTCTTCCCGGTCACGCGGCAGCAGGCTGCGGATCTTGGCCATCATCACGTCCCAGTCGCGCAGCAGGTAGAAACTTACTACCGGGATCAGCACCAGATTGGCCAGCCAGCCGATCAGCGCCAGACTGGAGGCCGTTGCCTGACTCAGCACCACGCCAACAATGTCGGTGGTCTGACCCATGTGCTCGCTGATTGCGGCCTTGACCTTATCGAACTTCCAGAAACCGTCCGACAGCCCCAGCTTCGACTGCGCCCACGGCACTGCCGTGTGCTGCAGCCAATCGAGCATCTGCGGTGCCAGTTCGTACAGACGCAGCAACTGCTTGGCGAGCATCGGCACCAGCACCAGCATCAGTGCGGTGACGATCAGCGTGAACAACGCAAACACCGCGATCACGCCCCAGGTTCGCGACAGCCCGAGTTTTTCCAGACGATCCACCAACGGATCGAACAGATAAGCCAGCAGCAGCGCCACCAGAAACGGCGTGAGGATCGGGTGCAGCAACCACACAAACGCGCAAAGCAGGACTACCCCACCGAGCCAGAACCAACGCCGCGTATCGGCCATGTACCACTCCTGTTGCTTCTATATAAGGAAAGACTTACCAGCGAAACCGCAACGACGGTGCTGCCGGGGTCGGGGCTGGCACCGCGACAGGTGTTGCGCCACCAGCCACTGGTTGTGGCGCCGCTACCGGAGCCGGCGCCTCGGCCGGCAACTCCTGCAACTTCGCCAGCGACAGCTGCGCACGCATCTGATCGGCACTGCCATTGACCCGATAAACGATACGATCGCCATCAACACTTTGCAGACGCACGCCAAACGGTTCGAGTAACCGCAGCAGCGCCGCGTAATGTTCAAGATTCATGCCTTGGACTTCCAGGGTCTGCTGACCCGAAGCACCGGGCTTGGCAACAAATCGTGGCGCCAGACGCTCAGCCACCGCCAGCATCACCGCATCAGCGACAGCGGCCTGATCGGCGCCCTGCACACTGCCCGCCTCTTTCTGGTCGCCCAGCCACAAGTGCCACTTGGCCTGCCATTGCCCGCCCTCTTCACGGGCATGCACCGCCAGCAAGGCGTCAGCGTTGTAGCGCTCCGAAGCACCGCGCAGTGGCGCCGGATCCGTGCCCTCAAGCGCTGGCGCAGTGGCAACCAACTGCTCACTCAAATCAGCCAGCGGCAAACGCAACGGCAAGCCGCGGTGTTGCGCAGCCGTACGCAACGGCGCCGCAGCGGCCTGACCGTCACCGACCAGACTCGAACCTTCAGCCGAATCATTCAGCCACCAGCTCAGAATCGACGGCCGACTGGCGCCCCACAACGACAGGCCGGCCCGACGCAGCGCCTGCTCGGTGGTCGCCGGATCAAAATCGACCTTCAGCACCTCCGGCGGCCCGGCATCGAAACCGAACTGACTGATAATTTGCTGCGGATCCTTGCGAATCGCCGCCAGCCCCGGGTTTTGCGCAGCTTTCGGATCGCCCGTCAAACGCAGCACCAACGTGTCGAGCGCCGCCTGCGTGGCGCGATCACGTTCTTCCGGAGCCTGGCCATTGACCGGCTCACGCACTTGATAAAGGCCTTTGATATTTTCGGCGTGACTCGCCAGGCTGAGCAGAGACAAACAACCCACAAACAACAATTTACAAAAACGCATGGAAAATTCCCGTCGACAGGAGCGGCTGGAACAGGCCGCGTGAACCGGTTAAGCAAGGCTGTGACAATCTGCCATCGCAAAACATTCACACGGTAGCGGTAAGTTTTTGCACAGTGATAACGATAGACGGTTAATCGCCAAACCTTATACAGGCGTTCATACGGCTCAATTGCAAAAAATTTCCGCTGATATGGCCCTGCCCGTCGGTGCGAGGATGGCCGCTGCCCCTCAAGCCTGATAAAATCGCGCGCCTTCGCAGACCGGCAACAGCCGGGCACCTCGAAACTCGCGTGAGGCCATCGCCACCCTCGATTTCGACGTTCCCGCTGAACTCGGTCGTTACCCCTGAATCCCCTCCCCTAAAGGCCTGGATCATGAGCAAGCAACCCTCCCTGAGCTACAAGGACGCCGGTGTAGACATCGACGCCGGTGAAGCATTGGTCGAACGCATCAAGAGCGTCGCCAAGCGCACTGCGCGCCCGGAAGTCATGGGCGGCCTGGGCGGTTTCGGCGCCCTCTGCGAAATCCCGGCCGGCTACAAGCAGCCAGTTCTGGTTTCCGGTACCGACGGCGTCGGCACCAAGCTGCGTCTGGCGCTGAACCTGAACAAGCACGACAGCATCGGTATCGACCTGGTTGCCATGTGCGTGAACGACCTCGTCGTTTGCGGCGCTGAGCCACTGTTCTTCCTCGACTACTACGCCACCGGCAAACTGAATGTCGACACCGCTGCCCAGGTGGTAACCGGCATCGGCGCTGGCTGCGAACTGTCGGGCTGCTCGCTGGTAGGCGGTGAAACCGCTGAAATGCCAGGCATGTACGAAGGCGAAGACTACGACCTGGCCGGCTTCTGCGTCGGCGTCGTGGAAAAATCGGAAATCATCGACGGCTCGAAAGTCGCCACTGGTGATGCGCTGATCGCTCTGCCATCGTCCGGCCCGCACTCCAACGGCTACTCGCTGATCCGCAAGATCATCGAAGTCTCCGGTGCCGACATCGAAAACATCCAGCTCGACGGCAAACCGCTGACCGACCTGCTGATGGCCCCGACCCGTATCTACGTGAAGCCGCTGCTCAAGCTGATCAAAGACACCGGCGCGGTCAAAGCCATGGCCCACATCACCGGTGGTGGCCTGCTCGACAACATCCCGCGCGTACTGCCAAAAGGCGCTCAGGCTGTGGTTGACGTGGCTAGCTGGACTCGCCCTGCCGTATTCGACTGGCTGCAGGAAAAAGGCAACGTTGACGAGACCGAAATGCACCGCGTGCTGAACTGCGGCGTTGGCATGGTCATCTGCGTGGCTCAGGAACACGTAGAAGTTGCGCTGAACACCCTGCGTGACGCCGGCGAACAGCCTTGGGTCATCGGTCAGATCGCTGCCGCTGCCGAAGGCGCTGCTCAGGTTGATCTGCAGAACCTTAAGGCTCATTAATGTCCGCAACCTGTGATGTCGTGGTGCTGTTGTCCGGCACCGGCAGTAACTTGCAGGCTCTGATCGACAGCACGCGGACCGGCGACAGCCCGGTCCGCATCGCTGCAGTGATTTCCAATCGCGCCGACGCCTACGGCCTGCAACGCGCCAGTGCTGCGGGTATCGCCACCCGCTCGCTGGATCACAAGGCATTCGAAGGTCGCGAGGCCTTCGATGCTGCCCTGATCGAACTGATCGACGAATTCAAACCGAAACTTGTGGTGCTGGCGGGCTTCATGCGCATTCTCAGCGCTGATTTCGTTCGCCACTATCAGGGTCGCCTGCTCAACATCCACCCGTCGCTTCTGCCCAAATACAAAGGGTTACACACTCATCAGCGTGCGCTGGAGGCCGGTGACACTGAGCACGGCTGCTCCGTGCACTTCGTCACCGAGGAACTCGATGGCGGACCACTGGTCGTACAGGCAGTATTACCGGTAGAGTTGCACGACACGCCGCAGAGTCTGGCGCAGCGAGTCCACGTTCAGGAACACCTGATCTACCCGATGGCAGTACGCTGGTTTGCCGAAGGCAGACTGGCACTCGGTGAACACGGTGCTTTGCTGGACGGCCAGTTACTCGCGGCCAGCGGCCACTTGATTCGAAACTAGGAGATATTATGCGTCGCGCCCTGCTCTTCGCTTGCGCTCTGCTCGCCCTGCCCTTCGCGCAGGCAGCGGACCTTCAACCGTTCTCCGCCAGCTACACCGCCGACTGGAAGCAGTTGCCCATGAGCGGCACCGCCGAGCGCAGTCTGGTCAAGGAAGCCAACGGCGTCTGGAAGCTCAGCTTCAAGGCCTCGATGATGATTGCCAGCCTGACTGAAGAAAGCACTCTGACCCTGGACAAGGACACCCTGCTACCGCAGTCCTACCACTTTGAACGTGGCGGTCTGGGCAAAGCGAAAAAGGCTGATCTGGATTTTGACTGGAACAGCAAAATGGTCACCGGTACCGACCGTGGCGACGCGGTGAAGATTCCGCTGAATCGCGGCATGGTCGACAAGTCCACTTACCAGTTGGCACTGCAACATGACGTTGCTGCCGGCAAGAAGACCATGAGCTATCAAGTGGTCGATGACGGTGAAGTCGATACCTATGACTTCCGCGTGCTGGGTTCGGAAAAAGTCGAGACCAAGGCTGGCAAGATTGATGCGATCAAGGTCGAGCGCGTGCGCGACCCGACACAAAGCAAGCGCATCACCGTCCTCTGGTTCGCCAAGGATTGGGATTACCTGCTGGTTCGCCTGCAACAGGTTGAAACCGACGGCAAGGAGTACAACATCATGCTCCAAGACGGCACCGTCAACGGCAAAGCCGTTAAAGGCAGCTGATCCGCCGCAAGAACAAAGAGCCCCGCGAAATGCGGGGCTTTTTTTGCGTGCGTTTAACTCGACTTTTTGTGTCACCTTCGCCCCTCACCCCAGCCCTCTCCCGAGGGAGAGGGAGCCGACCGAGATGTCTGGCGCTGGGCATCGACCTGAAAAACAGAGTCGATTATGGATTCACCCAAGCAGTTTCAGGTCGACGTATGTGCAGCGCATCGCACGGTCAGTCCCCTCTCCCTCCGGGAGAGGGCTAGGGTGAGGGGCTTTTGAAGGCAAACCTCAAACCGAAAACTTGGCGACCATGCTGTTCAAATCCACCGCCAACCGCGACAGTTCCTGACTCGCCGCGCTCGTTTGATTGGCCCCGGCCGATGTCTGCATCGCCAGATCACGAATATTCATCAGATTACGATCCACTTCCCGCGCCACCGCCGCCTGCTCTTCCGAGGCACTGGCGATCACCAGATTGCGCTCGTTGATCAGCGTGAACGCCGAGGCAATCTCTTCAAGTGCAGCCCCGGCCGCCTTGGCTAACTCCAGCGTCGAGCGCGCCCGCACATTGCTCTGCTGCATCGAACTGACCGCCGAATCGGTGCCCTGCTGAATGCCGCCAATCATCTGCTCAATCTCTTGCGTCGATTGCTGGGTGCGATGCGCCAAGGCCCGCACCTCGTCCGCCACCACAGCAAACCCACGCCCGGCATCGCCGGCCCGCGCCGCTTCGATCGCAGCGTTCAGCGCCAGCAAATTGGTCTGCTCGGCAATCGAACGAATCACGTCCAGCACTTTGCTGATGCTATAGACCTTCTGCGCCAGATCTTCTACTTGGCTGGCATTGGCCGTCACATCATCGGCAAGCGATTCAATAGACAACACCGTTTGATGCACCTGTTCACGACCATGCTGGGCAATACGATCGGATTCCCGCGACGCTTCTGACGTTGCCACGGCATTGCTGGCAACCTCCTCCACTGCAGCAGTCATCTGATTGACCGCCGTGGCCGCCTGTTCGATTTCCAGGCTCTGCTGGTGTAACCCGCGCGTAGCGTCTTCCGTGACGCAACTCAGCTCCTCTGACGCTGAGGCCAATTGGCTGGAGGACTCCGAGATTTGCCGAATCGTCTCGCGCAAGTTGTGCTGCATGCTCTTGAGCGCCTGCAACAGCCGCGCCGGCTCGTCCTTGCCGCTGATGTTGATGTCGCCGGTCAGATCGCCACCCGCCACCACCTCGGCCACGCCCAACGACTGCGCCAGCGGCAACACGATGCTGCGGGTCAGCAACAGGGCCAGGCCGATGGTGATCAGCGCGGTCACGCCAATCATCACCCCGACCCACACCCGCGAATTCATGAACACCAACCGCGCAGCTTCGGTGGCGAGATTGGCATTGTGTTTATTCAGCTCAACCAGTTCGCGCAAAAGCACTGCGATTTCGTCGGCCAAGGGACTCATCTGACCATTGAGAATGGTCGCGGCCTCCTCGACCCGATTCTGCGCAGACAACTGCATGACTTGTGCCTGAAACTCCAGATACTGGTGTTCGGCAACCTTGAAGCGATCGAACAGCTTGCGCTCCTCGGGCAACACGATCAGCACGTCATAACGCTGCTGCGCCTCACTAAGCACACCGCGCAATTCATTGAGTTTGGCAACGTTCTGTTCGAGCGCCTGCGGATCACGATTGAGTAACAGACGCATGGTCAACGCTCGCAGGCGCAGCATGTCCTGACTCATCTCGCCGACCGCCATCACGCTCGGCAGCCAATTGTTATCGACCTCGTCGGACTGCGCGCGCATGTTTGACATTTGCAGCAAAGCGAACGCCCCGAGGGCAAATACCATCAGCGCCAACAGGCCAAAACCGAGGCCGGCGCGCGGGGCAATATTGAGACTACGGATACTCATTGCTCTGGTTCCTTCCAAAAGCGCTGCATCAACCCTGCAGCTGGTTGCTTTAGAAGGTATCGGCCCGGCGAAAATTTGCGTAAGACGAAAAGGCGATATCAAAAGGCCTTGATCCTTCGAACCGTTGGCATTAACGATTCAGCGTGCTTTTGCCGGACTTGAGCACCGTTCGCGGCAAGATTGCCAGGAAGTTATCCCGTGCGACTTTTTGCGCAACGTCTTCCGGCAGCGCATCAAGGAACGGTTTGAAACTGCGCATTTCTTCACCGAGCTTATTGAAACGCCCGACCACGTCAGAGCCGAGCATGAAGCGTTCCGGGTATTTCTCGACCAGCGCCAGCCACTCCGCGCGCGGCGTGCCCTGTTCGTCCAGCAGGTACGGCGTGAGCATGCTCCAGGACAAGTCGATAAACAGGTTGGGATACGCCTCAAGCATGCGCGTCAGCGTGGGCAGCAAGAACTTCAGTTGTGTCTGATGCCGATGAATTTCGGCACTGGTGCCGGCGTGCGCCCAGATAAATCGTGTATGCGGGTGATTACGCAGCGGCTCTTCGATTTCCTTCAGGTACAGCGGATTTTTCTCACGCTTGGAGGTGATGTTGGAATGCAGCATCACCGGCAGATCGTTCTCGGCGGCCAGATGATAGATCTTGGTCATCGCTTCATTGTTGGCCCGCGGCGTGTCGCCGGAGGTCAGCGCCGTGAGATCGTCATGCCGGGTAAACACTTCGCCGATGCCCTGCCAAAGCCCTGGGTAAAGGTCGAGCATGCGCTGGATATGTGCGGCGGAGTTCTTGTCGTTGGGGTTGAAGCCGGCCAGGAACGGATGAAAGTACGGGCGCTGCTCGGCGCTGAGTTTTTGCACGGCATCAGCAACGATCACATCGGTTGCGCTGTACCAGTAGGCGTCAGCGTCGTCACCCGCGTAATAACGCGGACGCTTGGGTTCGTCTTCGTGCCATTTCTTCGCCACCGGAATGCCGGAAATCATCACATGCTCGATGGAATTGTCCTGCATGGCTGTCAGCAGTTTCGCCATGCCTGCGCTTTCCTGGAAAAAATCCACGTAATGCAGGTGCGCATCACTGTAGGTGTAATCGCGGGCGCTCGCGCTGCCGGCAACCAGAAGAAGACAGGCAAGACTCAGACGATACAGGGACACAAGTAATCTCCGGGAAGTAGGCATAGCCTAGACCGCACCCTGACGACAAGGGTTCATCCCGCAGGAAAGTGGAACGCGTACCGGTGGGAATGCTCTATAACTGCAAGGTCTTTTTTGATCGAACGACTTTTCCTACTGCCTGTGAGGTTCCCATGACTGTTACCGTCAATACCGTCTCCGCTGAAGGTTTTCGTCACACCGTACAGATTGATGATCACGAACTGTTTGCCGACGTGCCGAAAACCGCCGGCGGCGAAGGCTCGGCACCTGAGCCGCACGACTATTTCGATGCGGCCCTCGGCGCCTGCAAAGCGTTGACTCTGAAGATGTACGCGAAGAAAAAAGACATCCCGCTGACCGGTGTCGGAGTCGAGGTCAAACGCGACAACAGTGAAGAGCAGAAAGGCAAATACGCCCTGCACGTCACCCTCACCCTCAAAGGCGTACTCACCGACGCCCAGCGTGAAGAACTGCTGCGCGTCGCCGATCGCTGCCCGATTCACAAACTGATGACCACCAGCGACGTGACGATCGAAACCCACGCTCCGCAAGGCTTCGATAGCCAGTAATCCTCCTCATGCCAGCGGCGGGTTATGCTTCTGGCATCACCCGCTCAGCCTGGAATGCACCATGGACACGCAACCTCTGATCATCCGCCCGCGCGCCGAAGACGTCGAAGGCCAGCCGATTCTGCGCCCGTTGCCGTCAGCCAAATGCCGCAGCGTCGGGCCTTTCGTGTTTTTCGACCACATGCTCGAGACGGTTTATCCGACGGGCAAAGGTATGAATATCCGACAGCACCCGCACATCGGTCTGTCGACGCTCACGTATCTGTTCGAAGGTCAGATCCAGCACAAGGACAGCCTTGGCTCGGATCAAGTAGTCAGAGCCGGTGATGTCAGCTGGATGACCGCTGGTAGTGCGATTGCACACGTCGAGCGCACGCCGGAACCGTTGTGGGACCAGAGTTTCACGATGCACGGTTTGCAGATCTGGCTGGCGTCGCCCAAGGATCACGAGCAAGGCCCGGGGCATTACAGCCATCACCCGGCAGCGACATTGCCGGTCAGCGATAACCTTGGCGTACAGATCCGCATGATTGCCGGGTCAGGCTTTTGCCTGGAATCGCCGGTGCCGGTGCTTTCTCC
Source organism: Pseudomonas sp. Mb7 (assembly GCF_054790525.1). Classification (NCBI taxonomy): domain Bacteria; kingdom Pseudomonadati; phylum Pseudomonadota; class Gammaproteobacteria; order Pseudomonadales; family Pseudomonadaceae; genus Pseudomonas; species Pseudomonas sp. Mb7. Next base: position 1,065,732 of record NZ_CP186501.1, on the reverse strand, counting down.
TACGTTGTATGCGGAAGTGAACATGCAAACCGCGACCACTTTGCTGATTCCGACCGAGCATGAAGAGCGGGCGGTTTATGTGTTGAGTGGGGATGCGCAATTGAATGGCGAAGCGATTGAGCCGCATGCGTTGGTGGTATTGCCGGCCGGGGAAGAGATGAGTCTGTTTGCCGAAAGTGATGTGCACGCGGTGGTGTTCGGCGGCGCGCCGCTGGACGGGCCGCGGCGGATCAACTGGAATTTTGTCGCGAGCGATCCGGCGGCGATTGATGAAGCACGGCGTAAATGGGCGGCCGGGGATTGGCCGACGGTGCCGGGGGAAGTTGAGCGGATCGAGTTACCGCGCTGAAAAGCACCCTCACCCCAGCCCTCCCGAAACGTCGGACCGCCCGTAGGGAGAGGGAGCCGACGGAGGTGTCTTGCGTCATACATAGACCTGAAAAATCTTGGCGATTATGGATTCACCAAGACACTTTCAGGTCGGCGTAACCCTGAAGCATCCCCCATTCAGTCCCCTCTCCCTACGGGCGGTCCGACGTTTCGGGAGGGTTAGGGTGAGGGGCTTTTGCTTTTCAGGCTTCAGCCCTTGAACACTTCATCCAGCAAATCATGCATCGACTTGAACGCGCGCTTCGCGGTTTTCGCGTCGTACATCATCTTGCCCGGCACATTCGCATGCGGATCAGTGAACGAGTGCACCGCACCGCCATAGCTCAGCAGTTGCCAATCGACTTTCGCCGCGTTCATTTCATCCTCAAACGCCGGCAATTGCTCTTTTGGCACCAACGGGTCTGAAGCACCGTGCAGCACCAGCACCGAACCTTTGATGTTCTGCGCGTCGGCCGGATTCGGCGAATCCAGCGTGCCGTGGAACGACACCGCCGCTTTCACCGGCGCACCGGTGCGCGCCAAATCCAGCGCACAGCAACCACCAAAGCAGAAACCGAACACTGCCAGGTTCGAAGTATCCACCGCCGCTTCGCCCTGCTTCTGCAACTGCTCGAACGCCGCTTGCATACGCTTGCGCAGCAGCGCGCGATCATCCTTCAACGGCATCATCGCCGCGCCGGCCTGATCCGCGTTCTGCGGACGCACAGCCTGACCGTAAACGTCAGCGATCAACACCACGTAGCCCTTGGCCGCGACCGATTTGGCGATCTCTTCGGCACCGGCGCTGACGCCCATCCAGTTCGGCGCCATCAACAAACCCGGACGCGCGCCTTTGTGCTCGGCGTCGAACGCCAGACGACCTTCATAAGGCTGGCCGTCGATCTGGTAGACCACGGAACGTACAGTGACTTCGCTCATTTCTGACTCCTGATTTGCTAAACACCAGAATGAAAAAACCCGCCGAAGCGGGTTTTTCTACGACTTGGTTAAACCGACAGTTCAACCAGCAGCTTGTTCAGGCGGCGCACATAAGCGGCCGGATCTTTCAAGCTGTCGCCGGCAGCCAGGGCTGCCTGATCGAAGAGGATGTGCGACAGGTCGCCGAACCGCTCTTCGCTCTGCTCGCCATCGAGTTTCTCGATCAGCGGGTGGCTTGGGTTGAATTCGAAGATTGGCTTCGAATCCGGCACTTTTTGCCCGCTGGCTTCGAGGATCTGGCGCATTTGCAGACCCAGATCCTGCTCGCCGATGGCCAGAATGGCCGGCGAGTCGGTCAGACGATGCGATACGCGGACTTCAGCCACGGAATCGCCCAGCGCGGTTTTCAGACGCTCAACCAGACCTTCTTTGGACTTGGCGACTTCTTCTGCAGCTTTCTTGTCCTCTTCCGAGTCCAGATTGCCCAGATCAAGATCACCACGTGCCACGTCAACGAAAGTCTTGCCGTCGAACTCGCTGAGGTAGCTCATCAGCCACTCGTCGATGCGGTCGGTCAGCAGCAGTACTTCGATGCCTTTCTTGCGGAAGACTTCCAGGTGCGGGCTGTTTTTAACCTGCGCGTAGGTTTCGCCGGTGAGGTAGTAGATCTTGTCCTGACCTTCCTTGGCGCGAGCCAGGTAGTCGGCCAGACCGACGATCTGCTCGCCGTCGTCGCCATTGGTCGATGCGAAACGCAGCAGACCGGCAATTTTCTCTTTGTTGGCGAAGTCTTCGGCCGGGCCTTCTTTCATGACCTGACCGAAGTTCTTCCAGAAGCCTTTGTATTGCTCAGGCTCGTTTTTCGCCAGTTTTTCCAGCATGTCGAGCACACGCTTGGTCAGCGCGGTCTTCATCGAATCGATGATCGGGTCTTTCTGCAGGATTTCGCGCGACACGTTCAGCGACAGGTCGTTGGAATCGACCACGCCTTTGATGAAGCGCAGGTACAGCGGCAGGAACGACTCGGCCTGATCCATGACGAACACGCGTTGCACGTAGAGCTTCAGGCCTTTCGGCGCTTCACGCTGGTACAGGTCGAACGGTGCGCGGGCCGGCACATACAGCAGCGAGCTGTATTCGAGCTTGCCTTCGACTTTGTTGTGGCTCCAGGCCAGCGGGTTTTCAAAGTCGTGAGCGATGTGCTTGTAGAACTCCTGGTATTCCTCGTCCTTCACTTCAGTGCGCGGACGGGTCCACAGAGCGCTGGCGCGGTTGACGGTTTCCCATTCAACGGCTGGTGCTTCTTCGCCTTCTGCTGCTGCCGCTTCTTTCGGCAGTTCGATCGGCAAAGCAATGTGGTCGGAGTACTTCTTGATGATGTTGCGCAGACGCCAGCCATCGGCGAACTCGTCTTCCGCAGCTTTCAGGTGCAGAACGATGCGGGTGCCGCGCTCTGGTTTGTCGATGGTGGCGACTTCGAACTCGCCCTCGCCTTTCGACGACCAGTGCACGCCTTCGCTGGCCGGGGTGCCGGCGCGACGGGAGTACACATCAACTTGGTCAGCAACGATGAAGGCGGAGTAGAAGCCCACACCGAACTGACCGATCAGGTGCGAATCTTTCTTCTGATCGCCCGAAAGATTTTTCATGAAATCGGCAGTGCCGGATTTGGCGATAGTCCCCAGGTGGGTGATCACATCGTCGCGGTTCATGCCGATACCGTTGTCTTCGAGGGTGACGGTCTTGGCGTCCTTGTCGAAGCTCACACGGATTTTCAGATCAGCGCCACCTTCGAGCAACTCTGGCTTGGCCAGGGCTTCGAAGCGCAGCTTATCGACAGCGTCAGAGGCGTTCGAGATCAATTCGCGAAGGAAAATTTCCTTGTTGGAATACAGCGAATGGATCATGAGGTGCAGCAGCTGCTTTACCTCGGTCTGGAAGCCCAGGGTTTCCTTTTGAGTTTCCACACTCATGGTCATCAAACTCCAATCAGATGGCAGTGGCCGCGACCCGAAATGGTCGACGGCGGGTTGTCTTGTGAGTTTGGGGCGCTGTTCAGGATTTCAAGGGCTCCTCGATTTTGAAGTGTGCACGCGCGGTGGCAATCGGTTCGCTTTCAGTGCTTTGCCAGGCTGTGATCGCAACGTTGGCGACGCGGCGTCCCTGACGGCAGACCTGACATTTGGCCCAGGTATCGCGGAACTGCCCGGCGCGCAGGTAATCAAGGGAGAAGTCGATAATCTTCGGCACGCCAGGCGCACCGGTGAAAATCAACAGATGCAGGGCAGCGGCCAGCTCCATGAATCCGGCAATCACCCCGCCGTGGATCGCCGGCAATAAAGGGTTACCAATGTTGTCCTTGTTCGCCGGCAGCTTGAACAACAGTTCATCACCGACTCGCGAACACTCGATACCGATTAGCCCGGCGTACGGGATCAGTTCCAGCAACGGCGTGTAATCACCCTCTGCATGGGCCTGCTGCAATTGTTGCTTGAGGTCGTCAATCACTGACTTTCTCCCTTGATCGCGCCGCCGAAACCTTTGGTGCCTTTGAGGCCCTTGCCCATGCGCATGAAGGTGCCGACCACATGGGCGATGGGCTGTTCGGGATCATCCTGATAAGCGAAGCCTCGGGCGAAGATCACATCGGTGGTCACTCGGTAGCACTGGGCAAAGCCATACACATCCTTGTTCGGCTCGGCGGCGTGCATGTAATCGATGCGCAGATCGAGGGTCGGACACACCTCGAACTCCGGCAACACGCACAGGGTCGACATCCCGCAGGCGGTGTCCATCAATGAAGTAATCGCCCCGCCGTGAATGACTCCGGTCCGGGGATTGCCGACGATTTTTTCGCTGTACGGCAAGATCACCGTAAGCCCTTCGGCCGAGGCGCTGTGCACCTGCAAACCGAGTACCTGACAGTGACGCAGCGCCGATAGAAACCGCGTCGCACGCTCAAAAACGGTGTTTTCGGCCATTTGATAATTACTCTCGTTAGAGCCTTTTGCCAGTAGTGAGCAAAACAGCAAAAGTTCCGTGTAAAAACAAACTTATATATCTGAAAGAAATGAGGAACTTAACCTGTAGCGCCGAGTTCTTAAGGCCAGTAGTTATTTTCCATAAGGAGAAACACCCCATGCGTAAGACTTTTGCTATTGCCTTGATGTTGACCGCTTCCCTCGGTCTCGCTGCCTGCGATAAAAAATCCGAGGACAAAGCTCAAGATGCCAACCAACATGCTGAACAAGCTCAGCAAGACATGAACAAAGCTCAGGATAAAGTGAACGACGCTGCGAAAGAAAACGCCGAAGCTGCCAAAGCTCAGGCTGAATCGAACGCTGCTGCACAAGAAGAAGCTGCCAAGAAGCAATAATTCGCTTTTTGCTGCAGAAAGAAGAAAACCCGCCAAGTGCGGGTTTTCTTTTGCCTGGCAATTAACGCCAGAGTCGCCTTAGAGCAAGACAGTTCTAAAAGTCGGACTAATCATTAGCAACAGCGAACACAATACGCCGACTATCCAGACCAGACTGCGCAGTTTGGGAAGATCGGCCAGGTAGAACCACAAGTAGAAGAGTCGCGCGATCACGAAGACGATCGCTAATGTGTCGATCAGCCATCCTGCCGTTTGCGTGGTGTGCGCCATCAACACACCGACTGCGAACAACATGAACGCTTCGATGCTGTTCTGATGCGCCGCCAGCGCCCTCGCGCCGTAACCGGTCAATTGCGCCTGTTGCTGACGCGGCAGGTGATTGTTGTAACCACCCTGCTCTTTCATCGCTTTGCCTACCGGCATACGCGCGATATAGATCAACAGCGCACTGATAAACACACACCAGAACGGAATACTCATCAAGCGACCTCTCTGTTTGTTTCGGGAAGGGGGGCTTCTGTAGGGGTATAGACCATGACATCGAGAACGTCGGAATGAAACTCCCGGCGGTACAGAACCACCACGACGCCGGCACTCATCAGCATGAACAACCATGGACTCACAAACCAGGCCAGCATGCTCATGCCGAAGTAGTAGGAACGCAAGCCGAAGTTGAACTGGTTGGCCGCCATTGAAATCACTCGCGCCGCCCGCAAGGCAAAGGCTTTACGCTCCTGCTCCGACACCTGCCGCTCGCCGATCATCGGCGCCGAACCCACCAGTACGGCAGCAAAGTTGTACTGACGCATGCACCAGCTAAAAGTGAAGAAGGCGTAAACGAACACCATCGCCAGACACAGCAACTTGATCTCCGACATGCCCTGCGACGCCTGTTGCACCATCGGGATGTCCGCCAGCAACGAAACCGCCCGCTCTGACGCGCCAAGCACGGTGAGAATGCCGGCGAGAATAATCAATGTGCTTGAGGCGAAGAACGAGGCGTTGCGTTCAAGATTGCCAATCACGCTGGCGTCGGCGATGCGGTTGTCACGCAGCAACATACGGCGCATCCAGTCCTCGCGGTACAGGTGCAGCACACTGGCCAGACACGCTGTGTCGCGGGCTTTCCAGCCGGCATAACGGGTGTAACCACCCCAGCAGATGACAAACCAGACGGCGGCGAGCAGGTGGATCAGGTTGGCTTGGATGAACGACATGCAATTCCCTGTGGAGTATGGATGCTACCTGTGGGAGCGAGCCTGCTCGCTCCCACATTAGGACTTTGGCAACTCTTCGACGTTAGCCTAGGGAAAAAGACACTGCCTGACGCGCATAAAAAATGCCCCGTATCGATTGATACGGGGCATTTCTGTTTAAGCGTTGAAGACCCGCTTATGGCGGGTCAGGCAACGTCAGGCAACCGCTTCGCTGCGCTTGCCCAGCATGCGATCGCAAACCACTGCAACCACCAGCGTCATCACACACGGCACCAACCAGGCCAGGCCCTGCTCGCTCAGCGGCAGGTGGGACAGCTGCGATGGCATCCAGTCGGCCAGACCCGCGCCTTTCAGCGCGTCGATGGTGCCAAACACAAACGATACCAGCATCACCGGACCAAGAATGCGGCCGTGCTCATGCCAGAAGTCTTTGCAGAAGCTCAGCGCTACCAGCACGATGCACGGCGGGTAGATCGCGGTCAGCACCGGGATCGAGAAGGCAATCAGCTTGGTCAGGCCCAGGTTGGACACCAGCAGCGAGAACGCCGCCAGAATGATCACCAGGGTCTTGTAGGACAGTGGCAACACACGGCTGAAGTACTCAGCGCAAGCACAGGTCAGGCCGACCGCTGTCACCAGGCACGCCAGCGAGATCAACACCGCGAGGAAACCGCTGCCCAGCGAACCGAAGGTGTGTTGCACGTAGGCATGCAGTACCGCCGCGCCGTTGGTCGCGCCCACCGCCACTTCGTGGCTGCCGGAACCGAGGCGGAACAGGCTGACATACACCAGCGCCAGACCGACACCGGCAATCAGCCCGGCGATGATCGCATAACGGGTGATCAGCGCGGGCGACTCGACGCCACGGGAGCGGATCGCGTTAACGATGACAATGCCGAACACCAGCGCGCCCAGGGTATCCATGGTCAGGTAACCATTGATAAAGCCTTGGGAGAACGGTGCCGCCACGTATTCTGGCGTGCCATGGCCGATGTCACCCGCCGGCAAAGCGAATGCAGCGATACCCAGGACCGCCAGCGCGATGATCTTCAATGGCGCGAGGAAGCGGCCCACGGTGTCCAGCAAACGCCCAGGGTAGAGCGAGATGAAGAACACCAGCAGGAAGTACACCGAGCTGTAGAGGAACAGCGCCAGCGGGCTTTCGCCGGTCAGCGGTGCCAGACCCACTTCGAAGGATACGGTCGCGGTACGCGGTGTGGCGAACAACGGGCCGACCGCCAGGTAGCACGCAGCCGCCAGAATGCCGCCGGCAATCTTGCCGATCGGGCTGCTCAGCGTATCCATCGCCCCACCAACCTTGGCCAGTGCAACGACGGTGATCACCGGCAGACCGACCGCAGTGATCAGGAAGCCCAGCGCGGCCATCCAGACATGAGGTCCGGCCTGCAAGCCCACGATCGGCGGGAAAATAATGTTGCCAGCCCCAACGAACAGGGCAAATGTCATAAAGCCAAGTGCCAGGATGTCCTGACCTTTCAAAACTTTCATTAAGGTAATACCACACTACTGAAATCGGAATTTAGAGGGGGATTGCCCTGTGTAATTAGGGAAATGCTGTCGATCCGTATGGGACTGACCCTTAAAGCGCGTTGCATGCCTTGTGGGCGGCAGACGCAAAAATGGCTGCTAGCCTAACGAATTTGGCGTGTAAACGCACTGTTAGAGGGCGAACTATCCGATACGCGACGTTTCCGTGTCGCGTTTTTGCATGTAATTGGGCGAAAGCCTATAAATCAGCGGATGTCAGAAACGACAAAGGCCACCCGAAGGTGGCCTTTGTTTGGTAAAGCGTCAGTTAAGCGCGAGGCTTACTTGACAGCCCAACCAGTCAGCTCGGCCAGGGCCTTGCCGATGTCTGCCAGCGAACGCACGGTTTTCACGCCTGCGTCTTGCAGAGCAGCGAATTTCTCGTCTGCAGTGCCTTTGCCGCCAGAGATGATTGCGCCAGCATGGCCCATGCGCTTGCCCGGAGGAGCAGTCACACCAGCGATGTAGGAAACAACCGGCTTGGTCACGTGTGCCTTGATGTAGGCAGCCGCTTCTTCTTCAGCCGAACCGCCGATCTCACCGATCATCACAATCGCTTCGGTCTTCGGGTCTTCCTGGAACAGCTTCAGGATGTCGATGAAGTTCGAACCCGGGATCGGGTCACCACCGATGCCGACGCAAGTCGACTGACCGAAACCGGCGTCAGTAGTCTGCTTAACAGCTTCGTAGGTCAGGGTGCCGGAACGCGAAACGATACCGACTTTGCCTGGCAAGTGAATGTGACCTGGCATGATGCCGATCTTGCACTCGCCCGGAGTGATAACGCCTGGGCAGTTAGGGCCGATCAGGACTACGCCCAGCTCGTCGCACTTAACTTTAGCGTCCAGCATGTCCAGGGTAGGAATGCCTTCGGTGATGCAGACGATCAGCTTGATGCCGCCGAATGCCGCTTCCAGGATCGAGTCTTTGCAGAAAGGAGCCGGAACGTAGATCACGCTGGCGGTAGCGCCAGTGGCTTCTACTGCGTCTTTAACGGTGTTGAACACTGGCAGACCCAGGTGCTCGGTGCCGCCTTTACCAGGAGTAACGCCACCTACCATCTTGGTGCCGTATTCGATGGCTTGCTGGGTGTGGAAACTACCTTGCGAACCGGTAATACCCTGGCAGATAACTTTGGTGTCTTTATTGATCAGGACGCTCATTATTTGCCCTCCGCAGCTTTGACAACTTGTTGAGCAGCGTCGGTCAGGCTGGTAGCAGCGATGATGTTCAAACCGCTTTCTGCCAGTACTTTAGCGCCCAGCTCAGCGTTGTTGCCTTCAAGGCGAACAACAACCGGGATTTTCACGCCGACTTCTTTCACAGCGCCGATGATGCCTTCGGCAATCATGTCGCAGCGAACGATGCCGCCGAAGATGTTGACCAGTACTGCAGCGACGTTGGTGTCGGACAGGATGATCTTGAACGCTTCAGTTACGCGTTCTTTGGTAGCGCCACCACCTACGTCGAGGAAGTTGGCTGGCTTGCCGCCATGCAGGTTGACGATGTCCATGGTACCCATGGCCAGGCCAGCACCGTTGACCATGCAACCGATGTTGCCTTCCAGTGCTACGTAGTTCAGTTCGAACTTGGCAGCGTGCGCTTCGCGCGGATCGTCTTGCGACGGATCGTGGAAAGTCTTCAGCTTAGGCTGACGGTACATGGCGTTGGCGTCGATGTTGATCTTGGCGTCCAGGCAGTGCAGATCGCCATCAGCCTTGATCACCAGCGGGTTCACTTCCAGCAGAGCCAGGTCGTGATCCTTGAACAGTTTGGCCAGACCTACGAAGATCTTGGCGAACTGAGCAACCTGCTTGCCTTCCAGACCCAGCTGGAATGCCAGCTCGCGACCCTGGAATGGCTGAGCGCCAACCAGTGGATCGATAGTGGCCTTGAGAATTTTTTCTGGAGTGTCGTGAGCGATTTTCTCGATGTCCACGCCACCTTCGGTGGAAGCCATGAACACGATGCGACGGCTCGAACGGTCAACGACAGCGCCCAGGTACAGCTCTTTAGCGATATCAGTGCACGATTCAACCAGGATCTTGGTGACTGGCTGGCCATTGGCATCAGTCTGGTAAGTCACCAGACGCTTGCCCAGCCACTGCTGTGCGAAGGCTTTGGCGTCTTCTTTGCTGCGAACCAGCTTAACGCCGCCCGCTTTACCGCGACCACCGGCGTGGACCTGGGCTTTGACAACCCACTCGCTGCCGCCGATTTTGTCGCAAGCTTCTGCTGCTGCTTCCGGGGTGTCTACTGCGTAACCAGTGGAAACTGGCAGGCCGTATTCAGCGAACAGCTGCTTACCCTGATACTCGTGAAGATTCATGCTTTTTACCGTCTTCGTTAGGTACTGCGCATTCGGCGCTGCGCTCGTTTGAGTGCCGCGCCACCTGTGACTGCTGCTTGCGTAGCTGAGCTACGCAAGACTGCGTCCAGCGGACATTCCGCGGTGAGACTTGCTCGCAAGGCTCACGACGGGCCGTTACCGCCGTGGTTTCTTATTGTGTCTTAACGCTTCTTGCGGTTGGCAATGTGGATGGCACCGCCATTCACAGCCAGAGCAGCTTCGTGCAAGGCTTCAGACAGGGTCGGATGGGAGAAAACCATCATGCCCAGGTCTTCAGCGCTGGTGCCGAATTCCATACCGATCGCGCCCTGCTGAACCAGTTCTGCAGCGCTCGGGCCAATCACGTGCACGCCCAATACGCGGTCAGTCTTGGCATCAGCGATGACCTTGACGAAACCACCGGTATCGTTGGCGGCCATGGCACGGCCGGAAGCGGCGAACGGGAAGGTGCCGACGTTAACTTCAACGCCTTCAGCTTTCAAGGCCTGCTCGGTTTTGCCAACCCACGCGATTTCCGGGTGAGTATAAATAACCGAAGGGATCAGGTCATAGTTCATCTGGGCTTTGTGGCCCTTGATGCGCTCGACAACCATGATGCCTTCTTCCGAAGCTTTGTGAGCCAGCATCATGCCGCGAACCACGTCACCGATGGCGAAAACGCCCGGTACGGTGGTCGCGCAGTGATCGTCAACGTGCACGAAACCGCGCTCGTCGAGGGTCACGCCACTGTCGGCAGCCAGCAGATCAGTGGTCACCGGACGGCGACCAACGGCTACGATCAGCTTGTCGAAAGTGATGGTCTGTTCGCCGTTGGCATCGGTGTAGTTCACAACGACTTCGTCGCCGTTCACTTTCGAGCCGGTTACGCGAGCGCCCAGTTTGATGTCCAGACCTTGTTTGGTCAGGGTTTTCAGCGCTTCCTTGGAAACAGCGGTGTCCGCTGCCATCAGGAAGGTGTCCAGTGCTTCCAGAACAACGACTTCGGAGCCCAGACGCGACCAGACCGAACCCAATTCCAGACCGATCACGCCAGCGCCGATCACGCCCAGACGCTTAGGTACGGACTGGAATTCCAGAGCGCCAGTCGAATCAACGATGACTTTCTGATCAACCGGAGCCGGTGGAATGTCGATCGGACGCGAGCCTGGAGCCAGAATAACGTTTTCAGCTTCGATGACTTCAACCGAGCCGTCTGGCTTGGTGACTTCGACTTTCTTGCCAGCCAGCAGTTTGCCGTGGCCCTGGATCGAAGTAACGCCGTTGGCCTTGAACAGGGTGGCAACGCCGCCGGTCAGGTTCTTGACGATGCCAGCCTTGCGGCCAACCATCGCAGCGACGTCCATTTTGACTTCGCCAGTCGAGATACCGTGAACGTTGAAGCTTTCTTTCGCTTCCTTGTATTTCCAGGAACTGTCGAGCAGCGCCTTGGAAGGAATGCAGCCCACGTTCAGGCAGGTGCCGCCCAGGGCTTGCTTGCCTTCAGCGTCGGTGTACTTCTCGATGCAGGCAGTGGTCAGACCCAGCTGCGCCGCCTTGATGGCAGCCACGTAGCCACCAGGGCCAGCACCGATCACTACTACGTCAAATTTCTGCGACATTCAAAAATCCTCTTTTTTGCAGCAAGCGTGAAGCCGCAAGCCTCAAGCCAAACTGCGGTTACTCGCAGCTTGCAGCTTGAGACTTGCAGCTGCTTCTATCAAATATCCAGCAACAGACGAGCCGGATCTTCCAGCAGGTTCTTGATGGTCACCAGGAAGGTCACAGCTTCTTTGCCATCGATCAGACGGTGATCGTAGGACAGTGCCAGGTACATCATCGGACGGATAACGACCTGACCATTGATGGCCATAGGACGCTGGATGATGTTGTGCATGCCCAGAATCGCTGCCTGCGGCGGGTTGACGATCGGGGTCGACATCATCGAACCGAAGGTACCACCGTTGGTGATGGTGAAGGTACCACCGGTCATCTCGTCCATCGACAGTTTGCCGTCACGGGCTTTCTTGCCGAAGGTGGCGATGCCGCCTTCGATTTCAGCCAGGCTCATCAGTTCGGCGTTACGCAGAACCGGAACCACCAGACCGCGATCGCTGGAAACAGCAACACCGATGTCAGCGTAGCCGTGGTAAACGATGTCGCCGCCGTCGATCGACGCGTTGACAGCCGGGAAGCGTTTCAGCGCTTCGGTGGCCGCTTTCACGAAGAACGACATGAAGCCCAGGCGTACGCCGTTGTGGGACTTCTCGAACAGGTCCTTGTACTTCGAACGCAGGGCCATGACTTCAGTCATGTCGACTTCGTTGAAAGTGGTCAGCATCGCCATGTTCGACTGTGCTTCAACCAGACGCTTGGCCACGGTGGCACGAACACGGGTCATCGGTACGCGCTTCTCGATGCGGTCGCCAGCGGCGAACACAGGAGCAGCAGCCGAAGGAGCAGCAGCCTTGGCAGGCGCGGCAGCCGGAGCGGCTTTCTTGGCAGCAACAGCAGCAACCACGTCTTCCTTGGTCACACGACCGCCCTTGCCGGTGCCGGCAACGGAAGCGATGTTGATGCCGTTTTCTTCAGCCAGCTTGCGCGCAGCAGGAGCAGCAACAGGATCGTCTTCGCCTTCGGCAGGAGCTGGAGCAGCGGCAGCGGCCGGAGCAGCAGCGGCGGCTGGGGCAGCGGCAGCAGCGCCACCTTCAACGATGGAGCCCAGCACTTCGTCGGACAGGACGGTCTCGCCCTCGCCCTTGACGATTGCGCCCAGCACGCCATCAGCGGTAGCCAGAACTTCCAGTACGACTTTGTCGGTTTCGATGTCGACGATCAGTTCGTCGCGCTTGACGGCGTCGCCCGGTTGTTTGTGCCAGGTGGCAACGGTGCCATCGGCAACCGATTCCGGGAAAGTGGGGGCTTTGATCTCGATAGCCATTATCTGTGGTTCCTTAAATTCGGTTTCAGGTGCGCGAAGGCGTTAAATGGTAAACGCGTCTTGCAGGAGTTTTTCCTGCTGCTCGGCGTGCATCGATGCGTAACCACAAGCTGGGGCAGCAGAAGCCTCACGGCCCGCGTACTCAAGTACGAGAGACTTGTCGAGGTTACCGATGCTGCGACGCAAGTGGTGCTGGCTGCAGTACCAGGCGCCCTGGTTCATCGGCTCTTCCTGACACCAAACGGCATTTTTGACGTTGGTGTATGGAGCCAGGACTTCTTTCAAGTCGTCCTCAGGGAATGGATACAGCTGCTCGATACGCACGATGGCGATATCTTCACGGCCTTCGGCACGGCGTTTTTCCAGCAGGTCGTAGTAGACCTTGCCGCTACACAGAACAACGCGCTCGACCTTTTTCGGGTCCAGAGCATCGATTTCCGGGATCACGGTCTGGAACGAACCTTCGGCCAGATCTTCCAGGGTCGAGATGGCCAGCTTGTGGCGCAGCAGCGACTTCGGCGTCAGCACGATCAACGGCTTGCGCAGCGGACGAATCACCTGACGACGCAGCAAGTGGTAGATCTGTGCTGGCGTAGTCGGTACGGCAACCTGAATGTTGTGCTCGGCGCACAATTGCAGGTAACGCTCAAGACGTGCCGAGCTGTGCTCAGGGCCCTGACCTTCGTAACCGTGTGGCAGCAACATGGTCAGACCGCAGAGACGGCCCCACTTGTGCTCGCCGCTGGTGATGAACTGGTCGATTACAACCTGTGCACCGTTGGCGAAGTCGCCGAACTGGGCTTCCCAGATCACCAGCGCATCCGGCGTGGTGGTCGAGTAACCGTATTCGAACGCCAGTACCGCTTCTTCCGACAGGAACGAGTCGTACAGGTCAAAGCGTGGCTGACCGTCGTACAGGTGCTGCAGCGGAATGTAGGTGCCCGCGTCTTTCTGGTTGTGCAGCACAGCGTGACGGTGCGAGAACGTACCGCGGCCGATGTCCTGACCGGTCATGCGGATCGGGTGACCTTCGAACGCCAGGGTCGCGTACGCCATGGTTTCGGCGTAACCCCAGTTGATCGGCAGGCCGCCGGCTTGCATCTTCTGACGGTCTTCGTAGATCTTCGAGACCTGACGCTGAACCACGAAGCCTTCCGGAATTTCCAGCAGCTTGGCGGACAGTTCTTGCAGGGTCTTCAGATCAAAGCGAGTGTCGTGACGCGCAGTCCAGGCATGGCCCAGATACGGACGCCAGTCCACGAACAGCTCTTTGTTCGGCTCTTTGACCAGCGATTTCACTACGTGCAGACCGTTGTCCAGCGCGTTGCGGTATTCATCGACTTTCGCCTGAACACGCTCTGCGTCCAGCACACCGCCCTGGGTCAGACGATCAGCGTACAGCTCACGGGTGGTGCGCTGTTTGGTGATCTGCTGATACATCAGAGGCTGGGTACCGCTTGGCTCGTCGGCCTCGTTGTGGCCGCGACGACGGTAGCAGACCAGGTCGATCACCACGTCACGCTTGAACTGCATGCGGTAGTCGATGGCCAACTGGGTCACGAACAGCACGGCTTCCGGATCATCCCCATTCACATGGAGGATCGGCGCCTGGATCATCTTCGCAACGTCGGTGGCGTACTCGGTGGAACGCGAGTCCAGCGGGTTGCTGATGGTGAAACCGACCTGGTTGTTGATCACGATGTGCACGGTACCGCCGGTCTTGAAACCGCGGGTCTGCGACATCTGGAAGGTTTCCATGACCACGCCCTGACCTGCGAATGCAGCGTCACCGTGGATGGAGATCGGCAGAACCTTCTCGCCAGTGGCGTCATTACGACGATCCTGACGGGCGCGCACCGAACCTTCGACCACCGGGGAAACGATTTCCAGGTGGGACGGGTTGAACGCCATGGCCAGGTGAACTTCACCGCCGGCGGTCATCACGTTGGACGAGAAGCCCTGGTGATACTTAACGTCACCGGAACCCAGCTCGACCTTCTTCTTGCCTTCGAACTCGTCGAACAGCTCGCGCGGGTTCTTGCCGAAGGTGTTGACCAGCACGTTCAGACGGCCACGGTGGGCCATGCCGATGACGACTTCCTTGGTGCCGTAGGAACCGGAACGCTGGATCAGTTCGTCGAGCATCGGAATCAGGCTTTCGCCGCCTTCCAGACCGAAACGCTTGGTGCCCGGGTATTTGGTGCCCAGGTATTTTTCCAGGCCTTCACCGGCGGTTACGCGCTCAAGCAGGTGGCTCTTGATGTCGGCGGAGTACGTCGGACGACCACGCACGCTTTCCAGACGCTGCTGGAACCACTGGCGCTGCTCGGAATCGGTGATGTGCGTAAATTCAGCGCCGATGGTGCGGCAATATGTCTGCTGCAACGCTTCGTGAATTTCGCGTAGGCTCGCTTCCTCTTTGCCGATGAACAGGTCGCCGGCACGGAAGGTCGTATCAAGATCGGCATTGGTCAAGCCGTAATGATTGATCGACAGGTCTGCAGGTGCAGGACGCTGCCACAGCCCCAGCGGGTCAAGCTGGGCTGCCTGGTGGCCACGCATACGGTAGGCCTGGATCAATCGCAACACTTCAACTTGCTTCTTCTCGTGCTCACTGCTCACGCTGCCGGCGGAAACCGGTTGGGCGCGGCGCTGGTTCTTTGCCAGCAGCACGAAATGATCGCGAATCGTGGAGTGCGAAACATCAGTGGCAGAGTTGCCGTCGGCAGGCAACTTCTGAAAGTAGGTGCGCCACTCTTCTGGCACAGCGTTAGGGTCGTGCAGGTAGAGCTCATAAAGCTCTTCCACATAGGCAGCGTTTCCACCTGAAAGGTAGGCGCTGTTCCACATGCGCTGCATCACGCTTTCTTGCATGCTTGGTCACCCTCGGTTAGGGGAACACCATCGATGTCGACACCGAGCAAACTTGCAGAAGTCCGAATGCAGCGACTAAAACAAGCCACTTAGGATCACACTGATAGTCCGGGTACCAGCCCGGATGCCCCTGCTTGTCTCATTTCTTCAAAATAAGAGCGGCAGCTTGTGGCTACTGCTCTGGTTATAGCCATGACGCGGGTTGAAGCCCGCGCCACAGCCTCTACGGTACAGCGGTTACAGCAGCTGAATCACACGCCGCTCGAAAGCAGCATGTTACGGATGTGACCGATGGCCTTAGTCGGGTTCAGGCCTTTCGGACATACGTTGACGCAGTTCATGATGCCCCGGCAGCGGAAAACGCTGAACGGGTCATCGAGCGAAGCCAGACGCTCGTTGGTCTTGGTGTCACGGCTGTCTGCCAGGAAGCGGTACGCTTGCAGCAGTGCAGCTGGACCCAGGAACTTGTCCGGGTTCCACCAGAAGGACGGGCAAGAGGTCGAGCAGCAAGCGCACAGGATGCACTCGTACAGACCGTCGAGTTTTTCACGCTCTTCTGGCGACTGCAGACGCTCGATGGCCGGAGCCGGCGTGTCGTTCTGCAGGTAAGGCTTCACCTTCTCGTATTGCTTGTAGAAGATGCTCATATCGACGACCAGGTCACGGATAACCGGCAAACCTGGCAGCGGACGAACGATCAGCTTGTTACCTTTTACAACGGCGGACAGCGGCGTGATGCACGCCAGACCGTTTTTACCGTTGATGTTCATGCCGTCGGAGCCGCAGACGCCTTCACGGCAAGAGCGACGATAGGAGAAACCCTCGTCCTGCTCTTTGATCAGGGCCAGCACGTCCAGCACCATCAGGTCTTTACCACCGGTATCGACCTGGAATTCCTGCATGAACGGCGCAGCGTCCTGATCAGGGTTGTAGCGATAAACACTGACATTCAACATGGCGGTCACCCTTAATAAGTCCGGACTTTAGGTTCGAAAGTCGGAACAGTCTTCGGCGAGAAGTTCACGGCACGCTTGGTGACGCGCTTGTCACCCGGGAAGTACAGGGTGTGGCACAGCCAGTTTTCGTCATCACGATCTTCAAAGTCTTCACGGGCGTGAGCACCGCGGGACTCTTTACGTACTTCGGCCGCGATGGCGGTAGCTTCAGCCACTTCCAGCAGGTTTTGCAGTTCCAGCGCTTCGATACGTGCAGTGTTGAACGCCTGCGACTTATCGTTGATCTTCACGTTGGCGATACGCTTGCGCAGATCGGCCAGCTGAGCGATACCCTTCTGCATGTATTCGCCAGTACGGAATACACCGAAGTAGTTCTGCATGCAGCTCTGCAGCTCGCGACGCAGGGTAGCGACGTCTTCGCCGTCAGTACGGTTGTTCAGTGCGTTCAGGCGCGACAGGGCAGCTTCGATGTCGGCTTCGGTAGCGTCGTCGTATTCGATGCCGTCGGTCAGGGCTTTTTCCAGGTGCAGGCCGGCAGCGCGGCCGAATACCACCAGGTCGAGCAGCGAGTTGCCGCCCAGACGGTTGGCACCGTGAACCGATACGCAAGCCACTTCACCTACCGCGAACAGACCAGGAATGATCTGATCCACGCCATCGGCGTTCTGGGTGATCGCCTGGCCATGGATGTTGGTGGCAACACCGCCCATCATATAGTGGCAAGTCGGAACAACCGGAACCGGCGCAACAACCGGGTCAACGTGGGCGAAAGTCTTCGACAGTTCGCAGATGCCTGGCAGACGGCTGTGCAGCACTTCCTCGCCCAAGTGGTCGAGTTTGAGCATCACGTGGTCGCCATTCGGACCGCAACCGTTGCCGGCGATGATTTCTTTAACCATCGAGCGAGCAACCACGTCACGACCGGCAAGGTCTTTGGCGTTCGGAGCATAACGCTCCATGAAACGCTCGCCGTGCTTGTTGATCAGGTAACCACCTTCACCACGGCAACCTTCTGTAACCAGTACACCGGCACCGGCGATGCCGGTCGGGTGGAACTGCCACATTTCGATGTCTTGTACCGGTACGCCAGCACGCAGAGCCATGCCGACGCCGTCACCGGTGTTGATCAGGGCGTTGGTGGTGGAAGCGTAGATACGACCTGCACCGCCGGTAGCCAATACGGTGGCTTTGGCGCGGATGTAGGAAGTTTCGCCAGTTTCGATGCAGATCGCGATCACACCGACGAAATCGCCTTCCTGGTTCTTCACCAGGTCGACAGCGTAGTACTCGTTCAGGAACGTGGTACCGGCTTTCAGGTTGCCCTGATAAAGGGTGTGCAGCAGGGCGTGACCGGTACGGTCGGAAGCCGCGCAAGTACGCGCAGCCTGGCCGCCTTTACCGTAGTCCTTGGACTGACCACCGAACGGACGCTGGTAGATACGGCCTTGTTCGGTACGCGAGAACGGCAGACCCATGTGGTCCAGCTCGAAAACCGCGGCCGGGCCTTCCTGACACATGTATTCGATAGCGTCCTGGTCACCGATGTAGTCGGAGCCCTTGACGGTATCGTACATGTGCCAGCGCCAGTCATCGTTCGGGTCAGCAGACGCGATCGCGCACGTGATGCCGCCTTGAGCGGATACAGTGTGCGAACGGGTCGGGAAAACCTTGGTGATCACGGCAGTCTTGTGACCACCCTGCGCCAGTTGCAGCGCAGCGCGCATGCCGGCACCGCCACCACCAATAATGATGGCGTCGAAAGAAATCGTTGGAATGTTAGCCATGACTCAGATACCCCAGAGAATCTGCACACCCCAGACGAAGTAAGCGAACATCGCAACGCCGCATACTGCCTGGAAAAGGAAACGTATCGCCGTTGCGGACTTGCCGAACGCCATCGGCGTCAGGTAGTCAGTCGCGATGGTCCACATGCCGACCCAGGCGTGAGCGCCCAGAGCAACAAGGGCCAGGAGGCTGAAAATACGCATCCCGTTGTGGGCGAACAGTTCATGCCACTGGGCATACTCGAGGCCAGGGTGGGCCACGACGTATCCGATCAGAAAGATGAAGTAAGCCGCGAGAACGACCGCAGACACACGTTGCGCCATCCAGTCATAGAGGCCCGAACGCGACAGGTTCGTGACGTTAGTTACCATATCCAAACTCCTGCCAGAACGATTACCACCACGGAAACGGCGATAACGATTTTCGAGCCCAGTTTGCCGCCTTCCAGCGTCTCACCGATGCCCATGTCCATGATCAAATGGCGCACACCGGCTACCAGGTGATACAGCAGAGCGGACAGGATGCCCCAAATCACTAGCTTGGCTAGCGGACTGGTCAGACACGCTTTCACCTGACCGAAGCCTTCCTCGGAGCTGAGCGACTTGTCCAATGCATAAAGCATGATGGCAAGGCACACAAAGAGGATGACACCGGAGATACGGTGAAGAATGGACGTGTAAGCAGTGACTGGGAGTTTGATGGTCCTTAGGTCTAGGTTTACAGGTCGTTGGCTTTTCACGGCTTTTTTTTCACACTGAAGAGCCCCTAACAATCAGGGCAAAGTTGTTGGGGAGTGCACTGGTCAGGTAACCACCACCCAGGGATGCGACCCCCAATGAAAGCAAGCCCAAAAGCCCTTGGCGGTCGGTGGCCGAGTATAGACAGTTAGGCTACTAATGACAACGCAATCACCTACCCCAAATAGCTGATTGCACAAGTCGTATAAAAGGCGTAAATGGCAGTCAATTTCGAGGAAAAAGTGCGCTTAAAGCCTTCTGGAGCAAGACTTTAGGCAAATTGACATTCGAATTTATCTCACTATAGTGGTGCGGGCCCTGCGTGGGGGGTCTGTCTGATGGTTCAAGCATAAATAGGAGGCCACATGGCTGACAAAAAAGCGCAGTTGATCATCGAGGGCGCAGCCCCCGTCGAGCTGCCCATTTTAACCGGCACCGTTGGTCCCGATGTAATCGATGTTCGGGGCCTGACGGCCACGGGCCGCTTCACTTTCGACCCAGGCTTCATGTCGACCGCCTCGTGCGAGTCGAAGATCACCTATATCGACGGCGACAACGGCATTCTGTTGCACCGCGGCTACCCGATCGAACAACTGGCTGAAAAGTCGGACTACCTGGAAACCTGCTACCTGCTGCTCAACGGCGAACTGCCGACTGCAGAACAGAAGGCCCAGTTCGTCAGCACCGTGAAAAACCACACGATGGTTCACGAGCAGTTGAAAACCTTCTTCAACGGTTTCCGTCGCGACGCCCACCCGATGGCCGTCATGTGCGGTGTAGTCGGCGCCCTCTCGGCCTTCTACCACGACTCCCTGGACATCAATAACCCGCAGCATCGCGAAATCTCCGCGATCCGTCTGGTTGCCAAGATGCCGACCCTGGCAGCGATGGTTTACAAGTACTCCATGGGCCAACCCATGATGTACCCGCGCAACGACCTGACGTACGCGGAAAACTTCCTGCACATGATGTTCAACACCCCGTGCGAGATCAAACCGATCAGCCCGGTGCTCGCCAAGGCCATGGACCGGATCTTCATCCTCCACGCCGACCACGAGCAGAACGCCTCGACTTCCACCGTGCGTCTGGCCGGCTCCTCGGGTGCCAACCCGTTCGCCTGTATCGCCGCCGGTATCGCCGCACTGTGGGGCCCTGCCCACGGCGGTGCGAACGAAGCCGTATTGACCATGCTTGACGAGATTGGCGATGTTTCGAACATCGACAAGTTCATCGCCAAGGCCAAGGACAAGAACGATCCGTTCAAACTGATGGGCTTCGGTCACCGCGTTTACAAGAACCGCGACCCTCGCGCGACTGTGATGAAGCAGACCTGCGACGAAGTACTGAAGGAACTGGGCATCAATAACGATCCGCAACTCGAACTGGCCATGCGCCTGGAAGAGATCGCGCTGACCGACCCGTACTTCATCGAACGCTCGCTGTACCCGAACGTCGACTTCTACTCGGGGATTATCCTCAAGGCGATCGGCATTCCAACCAGCATGTTCACCGTGATTTTCGCGCTGGCACGTACTGTTGGCTGGATCTCCCACTGGAAAGAGATGCTCTCCAGCCCGTACAAGATTGGCCGTCCGCGCCAGTTGTACACCGGCTACGAGTCGCGTGATATTTCCAAGCTGGAAGACCGCAAATAAGACCTGTCTTGCGATAACGTCTTAAGTTGTACCGGGAACGGCCTCTATTTATATAGGGGCCGTTTTTTGTTTGTGCTTGGTATTTTTGGGGGTTGGGGGCATATCCGTTTCTTCGGATGCTGCCGCTGGCGGTTTCGCTCTTACAGCGAGTCCCTTTTTCAAACGCCAAAAAGGAACCAAAAGGCTTTGCCCCTGGCGTACGGCACTTCGCTGAGGCTCAGTGTTCCCTCGCTACGGTGTCCATCCGGGGGCATCGCCTACGGTTTGCTTCGCTGCACCTCCTCTCGATGTATGCGGCTTCGCCGCACGGCGCTGCGCGCCTACCCCCGGATGAACACCTACGCTCGGCCTGCCGATGGGGCAAAAAATCAAAAGCCAAAGCCAAAGCCAAAGCCAAAGCAAGATCAAAAGCCCCTCACCCTAGCCCTCTCCCTGAGGGAGAGGGGACTGACCGCGTGGACTGGAAGAGATACGCCGACGTGCGATACCGCGTTGAACTCAGATTCTGAAAAGCTCACAAATCGGCCCCCTCTCCCTCGGGAGAGGGCTGGGCGGGCGGCGTTCCGATGAGGGGAAGCACCACCACAAATTCAAAGCCGACCACGCTGTCCTCACCACTCAACAGGATGAGCGTTAGCTCGGCTGCAGCTCTTGATCTGTAAGGCGACGTCGGAAGGCTGAGTGGAGGGATTGATCCGGGGGTGGGAGCGCAGCGACCGTTTGGCGAAGCCAAACACAGCGAGAGGAGGTGCAGCGAAGCAAACCGTAGGCGCTGCGCCCGGATCGATCCCGGAGCGAAGGAACCCCGAGCCCCAGCGAGCGGGCCGCACGTAGGAGCAAGCCTTTTTGGTTACTTTTTCGGCGTCTGGAAAAAGTGACCCGCCGTAAGGGCGGACCCCTAAGCCGCCGTTACCGCAGCAACGGATATGTACACAGCTCTAGCCGATAACCGCCCAATAAAAATGCCCCGATCTCTCAACCGGGGCATTCAGCACAACATTTACAAAACCATCAAACCATCAATGCGAAACCGCCCCACTCGCCCCCAACCCAGTCTGCGAACGCACAAACTGCGGGAAGAACAGCGCCCGCTCGTTATCCGCAGCCGCCGACTTGTCAGTAATCGAGAAGAACCAGATCCCGACAAAAGCAATGATCATCGAAAACAGCGCCGGATACTCGTAAGGGAAGATCGCCTTCTCATGATGCAGAATCTGCACCCAGATGGTCGGGCCGAGGATCATCAGACCCACCGCACTCACCAGCCCCAACCAGCCGCCAATCATCGCACCACGAGTGGTCAGCTTCTTCCAGTACATCGAAAGCAGCAGCACCGGGAAGTTACAGCTCGCCGCGATGGAGAACGCCAAGCCCACCATGAACGCAATGTTCTGGCTTTCGAACAGAATGCCCAAGCCAATCGCCAACACTGCCAAGGCAATGGTGGTGATCTTCGAGACACGAATCTCGTCCTTCTCGTTCGCCTTGCCCTTCTTGATCACACTGGCATACAGGTCGTGAGACACAGCCGAAGCACCGGCCAGAGTCAGACCGGCCACAACCGCCAGAATGGTCGCGAACGCCACCGCCGAGATAAAGCCGAGGAAGATACTGCCACCGACCGCGTTGGCCAAGTGCACCGCCGCCATGTTGTTGCCGCCCAACAGCGCGCCAGCCGCATCTTTGAAGGCCGGGTTAGTGCTGACCAGCAGGATCGCGCCGAAGCCGATGATAAAGGTCAGGATGTAGAAGTAGCCAATGAAGCCAGTAGCGTAGAGCACACTCTTGCGGGCTTCTTTTGCGTCACTCACGGTGAAGAAGCGCATCAGAATGTGTGGCAGGCCAGCCGTACCGAACATCAGCGCCAGACCCAGCGAGAAGGCCGAAATCGGATCTTTGACCAGACCGCCCGGGCTCATGATCGCTTCACCTTTGGCGTGAACCTTGATCGCTTCGGAGAACAGCGTGTTGAAGTCGAAGCCTACGTGCTTCATTACCATCAGCGCCATGAACGAGGCACCGGACAGCAACAGCACAGCCTTGATGATCTGCACCCAAGTGGTCGCCAGCATGCCGCCGAACAGCACGTACATGCACATCAGCACACCGACCAGAATCACCGCAACGTGGTAGTCCAGGCCGAACAACAGCTGGATCAATTTGCCGGCACCGACCATTTGCGCGATCAGGTAGAACGCCACCACCACCAGCGAACCGCAGGCCGACAGGGTGCGGATCTGGGTTTGCCCGAGGCGGTAGGACGCCACGTCGGCAAAGGTGTATTTACCCAGGTTACGCAGGCGCTCGGCGATCAGGAACAGAATGATCGGCCAGCCCACCAGGAAGCCGATCGAGTAGATCAGGCCATCGTAGCCGGAGGTAAACACCAGCGCGGAAATGCCCAGAAAGGACGCCGCGGACATGTAGTCACCGGCGATCGCCAGACCATTCTGGAAACCGGTGATCTTGCCGCCCGCTGCATAGTAGTCGGCCGCCGAGTTGTTTTTCTTCGAGGCCCAGTAGGTGATGTAGAGCGTCGCACCGACGAACGCCACGAACATCAGGATCGCCGGAATGTTCAGCGGCTGTTTGGCCACCTCCCCCGTCAACGCGTCAGCCGCCCAGACACCCGGCGCGAAAGCCGCAACACTCAATAAAGCCAGTAGACGCCGGATCATTGCTGAGCCTCCTTGAGAATCGCATTGTTCAGGTCGTCGAACTCGCCATTGGCGCGGCGCACGTAGATAGCGGTGAGGATGAATGCAGAAAGAATGAGTCCGACACCGATTGGAATTCCCCAGGTAATCGAGGATTCCGGACTGAGTTTCGCGCCCAGAATATGCGGCCCGTAAGCGATCAGAAGAATGAAGCCAGAGTAAAGCCCGAGCATGATCGCCGAGAGTATCCAGGCGAACTTTTCCCTTTTTCGCACCAGCTCCTTGAATCGGGGACTGTTTTGAATCGAGAGGTAAATGCTGTCGTTCATTGTTTTTATCCTCGCAGCACAGATTATTGTTGGAACATAGCTAATGTATGCGGCTGCGGGAGCGGTAACAGACGACCTTAGTAGTAGAACGCCATGACACTTTTGCCAATTTCCGGTACGCCACAAAACAACTGTAGGAGTGAGCCTGCTCGCGATGGCGTTTTATCAGTCGATATTTTCATCAGCTGACG
Source organism: Pseudomonas sp. Mb7 (assembly GCF_054790525.1). Taxonomy (NCBI): domain Bacteria; kingdom Pseudomonadati; phylum Pseudomonadota; class Gammaproteobacteria; order Pseudomonadales; family Pseudomonadaceae; genus Pseudomonas; species Pseudomonas sp. Mb7. Next base: position 1,041,832 of record NZ_CP186501.1, on the reverse strand, counting down.
GGACGCTATCGCGAGCAGGCTCACTCCTACACGGGTATGGCGGGGTGGCGGTTATTTGGTCCAGTCAGCCACGCGATCCGGGTGCTTGGCGACCCAATCCTTGGCCGCTGCGTCAGGCTTGGCACCGTCCTGAATCGCCAGCATGACTTCGCCGATTTCGTCTTTCGACGCCCACTGGAAGTTCTTCAGGAACTTGGCCACTTCCGGCGCTTTGGTCGCGAGTTCTTTGCTGCCGATGCTGTTTACGGTTTCAGCTGCGCCGTACACGCCTTTCGGGTCATCGAGGAAGCGCAGTTTCCACTTGGCGAACATCCAGTGCGGCACCCAACCCGTGACGGCGATGGATTCGTTTTTCTTCTCGGCACGGGTCAGCTCGGCAATCATGCCGGCGCCGGAACTGGCCTTGAGGGAATACTTGTCGAGGCCGTAATCCTTGATCGCCTGATCAGTCTTGAGCATCACGCCCGAACCGGCGTCGATGCCGACGATGCGATTCTTGAAGGTGTCGTCGGTTTTCAGGTCTTCGATCGACTTGGCTTTCACATACTCCGGCACGATCAAGCCGATTTTCGCATCCTTGAAGTTCGGACCGTAATCGACGACCTGATCCTTGTTTTTTGTCCAGTATTCACCGTGGGTCACTGGCAGCCAGGCCGAAAGCATGGCGTCGAGTTTGCCGGTGGCCACGCCCTGCCACATGATCCCGGTGGCGACGGCTTGCAGCTTCACGTCGTAGCCGAGTTTCTGTTTGATGACTTCGGCCGCCACGTGGGTGGTCGCGACGCTGTCGGACCAACCGTCAACGTAACCGATGTTCAGGGTCTGTTTTTCTGCGCTGGCGAAAGTGGAACTCATCGCAAGCACCAGAGCGGCACCTGCGCCTAAAAGTCGTCGCATCTTCATCGTTACTTCCCCGAAATGCTGCGCCCGACGGATGCCGGGCATCGTCAACGTATTGTTATGGTGCACAGCGCCCCCATCACGCCTGACCGCAAACCAACTCGAACATCAGCGGAGTACTGATGGCTTGATCATCAACCTGACGCCGCAGGCGACCTGCTCTGTCAGCGACCTCAAGGCAACGAGAAACGACATCAGAAGGCCATTAATCGCGGCTATATAAATGACGCCAAATAATCCGCCCGAACTTTGCATGTCAAAATCATGCGGGCCACCAACCCCTCTATAAATGCAGGTAACATGCGTCGCTTTGCAGCCACTCGGCCTGACCATGTCCGCGACTTCCCGTTTCCCCGCTCTGCCTTATCTCTTCGCCTGCCTGCTCGGGCTGTTTGCCCTCGGTGGCTTCTGGTACGGCCTCGGCCAACCGGTGATTCTGCCGGATGCGGCGACGCCGACGCATAAATTGCAGTGCGCCTCCTATACCCCGTTCGATAAAGACCAATCGCCGTTCGACGTGCCGTTCAAACTGCGCCCGGAGCGCATGGACGCCGACCTCGCATTGCTGGCGACACGCTTTGAGTGCATACGCACTTACTCGATGACGGGCCTTGAGGCGCTACCGGATCTGGCGCGCAAACACGGCTTGAAATTGATGATCGGCGCGTGGGTCAACAGCAACCCGGTGGACACCGAAAAGGAAGTCGACCTGCTGATCAAATCGGCCAACGCCAACGCGGATGTGGTCAGCGCGGTGATCGTCGGCAACGAGGCGCTGCTGCGCAAGGAAGTCACCGGCGCGCAACTGGCCCGATTGATCAACAAGGTCAAAAGTCAGGTGAAGCAACCGGTCACTTACGCCGATGTCTGGGAGTTCTGGCTCAAGCATCCTGAAGTCGCGCCAGCGGTGGACTTTCTGACTATTCATTTGCTGCCGTACTGGGAAGATGATCCGTCGAACATCGACGTCGCCCTGCAGCATGTGGCGGATGTGCGCCAGGTGTTCGGTAATAAATTCGCGCCGAAAGACGTGATGATCGGCGAAACCGGCTGGCCAAGCGAAGGCCGCCAGCGTGAGACCGCCCTGCCGAGTCGGGTCAACGAGGCCAAATTCATTCGTGGTTTTGTCGCGATGGCCGAGAAGGAAGGCTGGCATTACAACCTGATCGAAGCCTTCGACCAGCCGTGGAAGCGCGGCAGTGAAGGCGCAGTCGGTGGCTATTGGGGCTTGTTCGATGCCGACCGTCAGGACAAGGGCGTGCTGGCAGGGCCGGTGACCAACGTCCCCTATTGGAAGGAATGGCTGGCGGTCGGTGGTTTGATTTTTCTTGGCACGCTGATTCTTGGCGGTCGCGTTCGCACCACGCGTTCGGCGCTGGTGTTGCCGCTGCTGGGTGCCCTCGCCGCTTGCTCGATTGGCGCCTGGGGTGATCTGGCACGGGTAACCACGCGGTTTGCCAGTGAGTGGCTGTGGGTCGGCTTGTTGACGGCGCTAAATCTGTTGGTATTGGCACACGCGGCGTTGACGCTGAGCGCCCGTACTGGCTGGCGTGAGCGGGCGTTCAATCTGCTGGAGCGCCGCGCAGGATGGCTGGTCGCGGCGGCAGGTTTTGCCGCAGCCGTGATGATGCTGGAGATGGTCTTCGATCCGCGTTATCGCAGCTTTGCGAGCATGGCGTTCGTGCTGCCGGCGCTGGTTTATCTGTGCCGGCCGGTGAGCGTGCCGCGTCGGGAGATTGCGTTGCTGACGTTTATTGTCGGCGCGGGAATTGCGCCGCAGCTGTATCAGGAAGGGTTGCAGAATCAGCAGGCGTGGGGGTGGGCGTTGGTCAGCGCTCTGATGGTCGCTGCGTTGTGGCGCTGCCTCCGCGTTCGCAAGGACTGATCAAAAGCAAGATCAAAAGATCGCAGCCTTCGGCAGCTCCTACAAGGTGTACGCCATCTCAATGTAGGAGCTGCCGCAGGCTGCGATCTTTTCCATCAGGCAGTACGAGACTCGCGGACCAACCGCAACCCGGCAATCACCAACGCAAACACCGCAAACGTGGTGTTGTACAACGCCAGTGCCGGCACTCCGACCGCCAGCGCCAGCACCGCCAGCCACCACCCTGCCCGCCCCGGCAATACAAACCCGATCAACGCCGCGCCCAGCGCCGTCCAGCCCAACACCTTGAAATGAATCATCAAGCCCAGGTTCGACCGCACCTGACATTCCCAGCGGCTGGCCTCGTCGACGCAGATGCCCACCCACTTTCCGTCTTCCATAAAGCCATAACGCGCGCCATAACTGGCGGCCAGCCACAACGGCAACAGAACGAGCAGCAAAATCACGGGCAAACGGCGGGACATGAAACACTCCAATCTTCGGAAATCGGCGGCCAGCTTAATCTGCCGCCAGCCGTGTGCAAGAACTAACAACTGTTAACTATTCATTCAGGGCGTGCAAAGTGTATCGTCCAGCTACTATTACTCCGAATTCTGCCTGTTTGGTGCCGCAGCATGGCACTTTGGCGCAACCCCGGTGGTCATAGCCTGCGAACTTCATTCGGCACCTTCCTCTAAGGGATCTAGTCATGCTCCGTTCCTTGCGCTTCGCCGCGCTGTTCAGCGGCCTTATTTTGAGTGCGTCCGCACTGGCGGTGGATATCGATGCCGCCAGTTATGGCTACCCCCTGACCAACCCGTTCGAGGCGACCATCGCCACGACGCCGCCGGACTTGCGCCCGGAATTGCCGCTGGACGACGACATCAATCAGTCGGACCGCAGCCTGACGTTGCGCCCGGAGCGAGAGTTCATCCTGCCAGACAACTTCTGGGCGGTGAAAAAACTCACCTATCGCATCGCCACCCAGGACAAACCGGCACCGCTGATCTTCCTGATCGCCGGCACCGGCGCGCGTTATGACAGCACCCTCAACGAATACCTGAAAAAGCTCTACTACAAGGCCGGCTATCACGTTGTGCAGCTGTCTTCGCCAACCAGTTTCGACTTCATCAGCGCCGCCTCCCGCTTCGCCACCCCAGGCGTGACCAAGGAAGACGCTGAGGACATGTACCGGGTGATGCAGGCTGTGCGCGCGCAGAACCCGAAACTGCCGGTGACCGAGTATTACCTGACCGGTTACAGCCTCGGCGCCCTTGATGCCGCCTTCGTAGCGCATCTGGACGAGACGCGCCGCAGCTTCAACTTCAAGAAAGTCCTGCTGCTCAATCCGCCGGTCAACCTCTACACCTCGGTGACCAACCTCGACAAGTTGGTGCAAACCGAGGTGAAAGGCATCAACACCAGCACCACGTTCTATGAACTGGTGCTGTCGAAGCTGACCCGCTACTTCCAGCAGAAAGGCTACATCGACCTCAACGATGCACTGCTTTACGACTTCCAGCAGTCCAAGCAGCACCTGACCAACGAACAGATGGCGATGTTGATTGGCACCTCGTTCCGCTTCTCGGCGGCCGACATTGCCTTCACCTCGGATCTGATCAACCGCCGCGGCCTGATCACTCCGCCGAAATTCCCGATCACCGAAGGCACCAGCCTCACGCCGTTCCTCAAGCGTGCGCTGCAGTGCGACTTCGACTGCTACCTGACCGAACAGGTGATCCCGATGTGGCGTGCGCGCACGGACGGCGGCAGCCTGCTGCAACTGATCGATCAGGTCAGTCTGTATGCGCTGAAGGATTACCTGCATGACAGCCCGAAAATCGCCGTGATGCACAACGCCGACGACGTAATCCTGGGCCCGGGCGACCTCGGTTTCCTGCGTAAAACATTCGGTGATCGCCTGACCGTTTATCCACTGGGCGGCCATTGCGGCAACCTTAACTACCGCGTCAACAGCGACGCCATGCTGGAGTTCTTCCGTGGCTAAATATCTCCTGCTGATGGCAGCGCTCCTCTGCGCAGGCGTGGCCCAGGCCGACAACAGTAAAGCCAACGCGCCGGTCGTCGTCGACAGCGACGGCTTCAAAGAGCCGCTGTCCAAACTCAAGTTCAACCCGGGGCTGGATCAGCGCGAGTTCGAGCGTTCGACGCTCAACGCGCTGAACGTCTACGACCCGCTGGAGTCGTGGAACCGCCGGGTTTACCACTTCAACTACCGCTTCGACCAATGGGTGTTCCTGCCGGTGGTCGATGGCTATCGCTACATCACGCCGAGTTTTGTGCGTACCGGGGTAAGCAACTTCTTCAACAACCTCGGTGACGTGCCGAACCTGGTCAACAGCCTGTTGCAGTTCAAAGGTCAGCGCTCGATGGAAACCACCGCGCGCCTGCTGCTCAACACCACCATCGGCATTGCCGGCCTTTGGGACCCAGCGACCGCCATGGGCCTGCCGCGCCAGAGCGAAGACTTCGGCCAGACCCTGGGCTTCTACGGTGTACCGGGCGGCGCCTACTTCGTGCTGCCAATCCTCGGCCCGTCGAACATCCGCGACACCGCCGGTCTTGCTGTGGATTACACCGCCGAATCAGCGATCAACTTCCTCAACGTCTCGGAAGTCAGCTCCAACCACCCGGAAATCTGGGCCCTGCGCGCGGTCGACAAGCGCTACCAGACCAGCTTCCGCTACGGCCAGATGAACTCGCCGTTCGAGTACGAGAAGGTGCGTTACGTGTATACCGAGGCGCGTAAGTTGCAGATCGCCGAGTAAAAACGGCAGGCACAAAAAAGGGCCATTCAATGAAAATTGAATGGCCCTTTTTATTGGCACAACACAAATCAACTGTAGGAGTGAGCCTGCTCGCGATAGCGGTGTACCAGCCACCATTTGCAGTGCTGACACACCGCTATCGCGAGCAGGCTCACTCCTACAAAGGGTTTTGTGTTGAATGTCAGTTTTTCAGGGCTTTCCAGATTTTGCCGACAACGGAAACCACCGCCAACACCACAGCACCAGCGATGATCCCCGCCACACCATTGAGCAACATCGGCACCGCAAACCCGGCACTCCCCGCCGCTGCGCCAACGCCTTCAATCCAGTGATGCACTACCGGCACACCGTGGGTGAGGATGCCGCCACCGACCAGGAACATCGCCGCCGTACCCACCACCGACAAGGTTTTCATCATGTATGGCGCGGCGCTGAGAATGGCGCTGCCGACTTTTTTCGCAAACTGCCCAGGCTTTTGCGTCAGCCACAGGCCGAGGTCGTCGAGTTTGACGATGCCCGCCACCAGGCCATAAACGCCCACCGTCATCACAATCGCAATGCCGGACATGACAATCACTTGCTGAGTCAGCGAGGCAGTTGCCACGGTGCCCAGAGTGATCGCGATAATCTCTGCCGAGAGAATGAAGTCGGTGCGAATCGCGCCTTTGATCTTGTCCTTCTCGTACGCCACCAGATCGGTCGCCGGATCCGCTACCGCCTCAGTCAGTTGCGCATGTTCGGCTTCATCTTCAGCCGCGCTGTGCAAAAACTTGTGCGCGAGCTTCTCGAAGCCCTCGAAACACAAGTACGCACCACCGACCATCAACAATGGCGTGACCAACCACGGCACGAACGCACTGATCGCCAGCGCCGATGGCACCAGAATCAGTTTGTTGACGAACGAGCCCTTGGCCACGGCCCAGACTACGGGGATTTCCCGTTCGGCACGCACGCCGGAGACCTGCTGGGCGTTGAGCGCCAGATCATCGCCGAGTACGCCGGCGGTCTTCTTGGCGGCCATTTTGCTCATCAACGCCACGTCGTCCAGCACGGTGGCAATATCGTCGACCAGCACCAGCAAACTGCTTCCTGCCATGAATCCTGTTTCCTTTTATGTATGAATGTTGCGAAGCATAACGCGACCTTAGACCACGCGGGGCATTCTTGAGCGCTGCGCGAGGCCGGTGCTACCATGCGCAACCGCCAGAACAGGCAAGGAACCACCGGGTTTATGAGCACAATCCGCGAGCGCAACAAAGAACTGATCCTGCGTGCCGCCAGTGAGGAGTTTGCCGACAAGGGCTTCGCTGCGACCAAAACCAGCGACATCGCCGCCAAGGCGGGATTGCCCAAGCCCAATGTCTACTACTACTTCAAGTCCAAGGAAAACCTCTACCGCGAGGTATTGGAAAGCATCATCGTGCCGATTTTGCAGGCCTCGACTCCGTTCAATCCGGACGGCGTACCGAGCGAAGTGCTGAGCGGCTACATCCGCTCGAAGATCCGCATCTCCCGCGACCTGCCCTTCGCCTCGAAAGTATTCGCCAGCGAAATCATGCACGGCGCGCCACACCTGAGCGCCGACCTGGTCGAGCAACTCAACGGCCAGGCCAAGCACAACATCGATTGCATCCAGAGCTGGATCGACCGCGGGCAAATTGCCCCGATCGACCCTAATCACCTGATGTTCAGCATCTGGGCCGCAACCCAGACCTACGCCGACTTTGACTGGCAGATTTCTGCGGTGACCGGCAAGGACAAGCTGGACGAGGCAGATTATGAAGCGGCGGCGCAGACGATAATCCGGTTGGTGTTGAAGGGGTGTGAGCCGGATCAGTAAGACCGCGGTGACCGCTTCGCGAGCAGGCTCGCTCCCACATTTGGAATGCGTTCCCCTGTAGGAGTGAGCCTGCTCGCGATCGAGGCGACTCGGTTTCAGCTCAAACCCAAATGGCATCCCACAGCGGATAGTCGCCAAGCTTCTCCACCAGCCCGGCCCGCAAGGGGTTGGCCACGACATAACGCGCCATCCTCACCAAGTCTTCTTCCCGTCTCAGCGCGCGGTCATGAAACCCTCTCTGCCAGAGAACGCTGTTTCCACCGGAAGCGTGCCTGACAGCCTTGGTGCTCAGCGATTTGGTTTTTTGCATCACCTCACTCAATGAACCTCGTCGCAATTCAATCAGCCAATGGAAATGATCTGGCATGACTACCCAGGCTAATGAGCTCACCAGCCCCGAATCTTGCGCGTGTCGGAATTGATCAGCGACCAATTTTCCCAAGGCAAAATTCGTGAAAATCGGCTTTCGTTGATAAGTGGTGCTGGTTAACAGATAGATTCGACTGACTTCGGTATAGCGCCCGACTCGCAATTTATGTGCAGCAGGTAGATCCGGCATTCCTTTGCCCTCTGTGATCAGGTCATGAAAAGGCTAGTACCGGGAAAGACAAATGGAGCGGTCAACTGTTGACAGGATGTGTCTGGTAGATAGCAATCGCGAGCAGGCTCACTCCTACAGGGGATCAGGGGTGTTCAAACATTTTGTGTCTGAACACAAATCCCCGTAGGAGCGAGCCTGCTCGCGATAGCGGTTATTCAATCAACGCAGATTCAGGCAGCCACCCCCGCATCCGCCCGCAACTCCAACGCCTCCACCGCCCTGATCGCCACCTGCTCATCAATATCCGACAAATCCCCGCTGATGCCGATCGCGCCCAGCACATTCCCCGCCTGATCCCGAATCAACACACCACCCGGTGCCGGCACGACGCTGCCTTGGCCCATGCTGTTGAGTGCGGCAATAAACGCCGGGCGTTGTTGTGCATCCAGTGCCAGCAGGCGTGAGCCTTTACCCAGGGCAATCGCCCCCCAGGCTTTGCCGATGGCGATGTTCGGACGTAGCAGGCTGGCGCCGTCTTCGCGTTGCAGGGTGATCAGGTGGCCGCCGGTATCGAGTACCGCGATGGTCAGCGGCGCGGCGTTGATGCCGCGCCCTGCAGTGATGGCTTGGTTGACCAGGTTGACTGCGACTTTCAAGGTTAAAGCGCTCATGGTGCCGTCCTCATTTTGTTATAGGGAAAGTCGTGGGCCTGCGGTTTTCTGCCGCAGCCCGATGCAACAAATAGAACACAATGAGTTATTTTTTTGTATACAATAATTCTCGAAAAGCGCCACATGCGACGAAAAGCCACAGTCAGACAGGCTTCCGACGAATGAAACAGGCGCTTGAGAAAATGGATTGACCTGCGCCGTCCGCCGTGAATACACTCTGCGCAAAGCCACTTGTATACAATTACAAAACGTAAAGAGGCACAAAACCATGAGCAAAATGAGAGCAATCGAAGCCGCCGTTCTGGTGATGCGCCGTGAAGGGGTTGATACCGCTTTTGGCATCCCGGGCGCTGCCATCAACCCGCTGTACTCCGCCTTGCAGAAGGTCGGTGGCATCGATCACGTCCTTGCTCGCCACGTGGAAGGCGCCTCGCACATGGCCGAGGGCTACACCCGCACCAAGGCCGGCAACATCGGCGTGTGCATCGGTACTTCCGGCCCTGCCGGTACCGACATGGTCACCGGGCTATACAGCGCCTCGGCCGACTCGATTCCAATCCTCTGCATTACCGGCCAGGCACCCCGCGCCCGTATGCACAAGGAAGACTTCCAGGCTGTCGACATCACCAGCATCGTCAAGCCAGTCACCAAGTGGGCGACCACTGTTCTGGAACCGGGCCAAGTGCCTTACGCGTTCCAGAAAGCGTTCTTTGAAATGCGCTCCGGCCGTCCTGGCCCGGTGCTGATCGACCTGCCGTTCGACGTGCAGATGGCCGAAATCGAATTCGACATCGACGCTTACCAGCCGCTGCCATTGGCCAAACCGACCGCGACCCGCGTTCAGGTCGAGAAGGCTTTGGCTTTGCTGGATCAGGCTGAGCGTCCATTGCTGGTGGCCGGCGGCGGCATCATCAACGCCGACGCCAGCGATCTGCTGGTTGAGTTCGCTGAACTGACCGGCATCCCGGTGATCCCGACCCTGATGGGCTGGGGCACCATCCCGGACGATCACCCGTTGATGGTCGGTATGGTCGGTCTGCAGACGTCGCACCGTTACGGCAACGCGACAATGCTGAAATCCGACGTGGTGTTGGGGATCGGTAACCGTTGGGCCAACCGTCACACCGGTTCGGTTGACGTTTACACCGAAGGTCGCAAGTTCATCCATGTCGACATCGAAGGCACGCAGATCGGCCGCGTGTTCACGCCGGATCTGGGCATCGTTTCCGACGCCGCTGCTGCACTGACCGTGTTCATCGAAGTGGCCCGTGAATGGCAAGCCGCCGGCAAGCTGAAAAACCGCAGTGCCTGGCTGCAAGACTGCCAGCAGCGCAAAGCCAGCCTGCATCGCAAGACCCACTTCGACAACGTGCCGGTGAAACCACAGCGCGTTTACGAAGAAATGAACCAGGTGTTCGGCAAGGACACCTGCTACGTCAGCACCATTGGTCTGTCGCAGATTGCCGGCGCGCAGTTCCTGCACGTCTACAAGCCGCGTCACTGGATCAACTGCGGCCAGGCCGGTCCGTTGGGCTGGACCATTCCGGCAGCGCTGGGCGTGGTGAAGGCCGATCCGAGCCGGAAAGTCGTGGCCCTGTCGGGGGACTATGACTTCCAGTTCATGATCGAAGAACTGGCGGTCGGCGCTCAGTTCAAACTGCCGTACATCCACGTCGTGGTGAACAACTCGTACCTGGGTCTGATCCGTCAGGCGCAGCGCGGGTTCGAAATGGACTACTGCGTGCAGCTGTCCTTCGATAACCTGAACGCGCCGGAACTCAACGGTTACGGTGTTGACCACGTCGCAGTGGCTGAAGGCCTCGGCTGTAAAGCGCTGCGTGTATTCGAGCCCTCGGAAATCGCCCCTGCCCTGCGCAAGGCCGAACAGATGATCGAAGAGTTCAAGGTGCCAGTGATCGTCGAGATCATTCTGGAGCGTGTAACCAACATCTCCATGGGCACCGAGATCAACGCCGTCAACGAATTCGAAGACCTGGCGCTGGTCGGCAACGATGCGCCAACGGCGATTTCGCTGCTCGATTAACTGCTGACCGCTGATCGTTCCCACGCTCTGCGTGGGAACGCAGCCCGGGACGCTCTGCGTCCCAAAGCGGACGCAGAGCGTCCATTGAGGCATTCCCACGCAGAGCGTGGGAACGAGAATCTAGAACGGGAGACCACCATGCCGCGTTTCGCAGCCAACCTGTCCATGCTGTTCACCGAACAGGATTTCCTTGCCCGTTTCGACGCCGCCGCCAAGGCTGGTTTCAGCGGTGTCGAGTACCTGTTCCCGTACGACTTCAGCTCCGCTGAAATCAAGGCCAGGCTCGACGCCAACGGCCTGACCCAAGTGCTGTTCAACCTGCCGGCCGGTGACTGGGCCAAGGGCGAGCGCGGTATCGCGTGCCTGCCGGATCGGGTCGAAGAGTTCCGCGCCGGGGTCGATCTGGCGATTGCCTACGCGCAAGTGCTGGGCAACACCCAGGTCAACTGCCTGGCCGGTATTCGTCCGCAAGGCGTTGACGATGCCACCGTGGAAAAGACCTTCGTCGCCAACCTGAAATACGCCGCCGACAAGCTGCAGGCAGCGGGCATCAAACTGGTGATGGAAGCGATCAACACCCGCGACATTCCGGGTTTCTACCTGAACAACACGGCGCAAGCCCTGTCGATTCGCGAGCAGGTCGGCAGCGCCAATCTGTTCCTGCAATACGACATCTATCACATGCAAATCATGGAAGGCGATCTGGCCCGCACCCTGCAATCGCACCTGGGCGAGATCAACCATGTGCAGCTCGCGGACAACCCGGGGCGCAACGAACCAGGCACTGGTGAAATCAACTATCGGTTCCTGTTCGAACACCTCGATCGCATCGGTTATCAGGGTTGGGTGGGTTGCGAGTACAAGCCGCTGACTACCACCGAAGCAGGCCTCGGCTGGCTGAAAACCCACAACGCAATCTGACGCAGATCCCCTGTAGGAGTGAGCCTGCTCGCGATGAATTCACCTCGGTACACCTGATGTACCTCAGCGCCTGAATCGCGAGCAGGCTCACTCCTACATAAAAGCAGCTCCCTTTTTGCTTGAAGCAGCAATAAAAACAAGAGGATTTTCTCATGGCTAAAATCGGATTTATCGGCACCGGCATCATGGGCCACCCAATGGCTTCGAACCTGCAGAAAGCCGGTCACAGCCTGTTCCTGTCCGCGCACCACGACGCCGCCCCGGCCGACCTGGTCGCCGCTGGCGCCGTCGCCCTGGCCAACCCGCGCGAAGTGGCGCAGGAAGCTGAATTCATCATCGTCATGGTCCCGGATACCCCGCAGGTCGACGACGTACTGTTCCGCGCCGACGGCGTTGCCGCAGGCCTGAGCAAAGGCAAAATCGTCATCGACATGAGCTCGATCTCGCCAACCGCGACCAAGGCGTTCGCCGCCAAGATCAACGAGAAAGGCGCGCAGTACCTCGACGCACCGGTGTCCGGTGGTGAAGTCGGCGCCAAAGCTGCGACCCTGAGCATCATGATCGGTGGCGACGCCGATGCCTTCGAACGCGCGCTGCCGCTGTTCCAGGCCATGGGCAAAAACATCACCCTGGTCGGTGGCAATGGCGACGGTCAGACCGCCAAAGTCGCCAACCAGATCATCGTCGCGCTGAACATTCAGGCCGTTGCTGAAGCCCTGCTGTTCGCTTCGAAAAACGGTGCCGATCCAGCCAAGGTGCGTGAAGCACTGATGGGTGGTTTCGCCTCCTCGAAGATCCTTGAAGTACACGGCGAGCGCATGATCAAAGGCACTTTCGATCCAGGCTTCCGCATCAGCCTGCACCAGAAGGATCTGAACCTGGCCCTGCAAGGCGCCAAAGAGCTGAACATCAACCTGCCGAACACCGCCAACGCCCAGCAAGTGTTCAGCACCTGCGCGGCCATCGGTGGCAGCAACTGGGACCACTCGGCGCTGATCAAGGGTCTGGAACACATGGCCAACTTCTCGATTCGCGACAACAAATAAGCCACTGCCCCGTCGCTCGTTCCCACGCTCTGCGTGGGAATGCAGCCCGGGACGCTCCGCGTCCCTGCCGAAGCGGACGCAGAGCGTCCATTGAGGCATTCCCACGCAGAGCGTGGGAACGATCATCAGCATTAACCAAGAACAATAAGATTGGGAGCCCGCCATGTCGGTCGATCCGCAACAACTGCTGCGCGAGCTGTTTGCCACAGCCATCGACGCGGCTCATCCGAACCAAGTCCTCGAAGCCCATTTGCCTGCTGATCGCAGCGGTCGGGTGATCGTCATCGGCGCCGGTAAAGCCGCCGCGGCGATGGCGCAAGTGGTCGAGCGCTGCTGGGAAGGTGAAGTCACAGGCCTGGTGGTGACCCGTTACGGTCACGGCGCCCCGTGCGAAAAAATCGAAGTGGTCGAAGCCGCCCACCCGGTACCGGACGCTGCCGGTCTGGCCGTGGCCAAACGCGTGCTGGAACTGGTCAGCAACCTGACCGAGGACGACCGCGTAATCTTCCTGCTCTCCGGTGGCGGCTCTGCCCTGCTAGCGTTGCCGGCCGAAGGCATCACCCTCGCCGACAAGCAATCGATCAACAAAGCCCTGCTCAAATCCGGCGCGACCATCGGCGAGATGAACTGCGTGCGCAAGCACCTCTCGGCGATCAAGGGCGGCCGCCTCGGCAAGGCCTGCTGGCCTGCCACTGTGTACACCTACGCGATTTCCGATGTACCGGGCGACCTCGCCACGGTCATCGCTTCCGGCCCGACCGTGGCCGATCCAAGCACCTCCGCCGAAGCGCTGGCGATCATCAAACGCTACGGCATCGAGATTCCGGTTTCGGTACGCACCTGGCTGCAAAGCCCTGAGTCGGAAACCGTCAAACCCGGTGATCCAAGCCTCGCGCGCAGCCACTTCCAGTTGATCGCTCGCCCTCAGCAATCGCTGGACGCTGCGGCGGTGAAATGCCGTCAGGCCGGTTTCAGCACGCTGATCCTCGGCGACCTCGAAGGCGAATCGCGCGAAGTGGCAAAGGTCCACGCCGGTATCGCCCGCCAGATCATCCATCACGGCCAGCCATTGGCGGCACCGTGCGTGATTCTCTCCGGCGGCGAAACCACCGTGACCGTGCGCGGCAATGGCCGTGGCGGACGCAACGCCGAGTTCCTCCTTAGCCTCACCGACAGCCTCAAAGGCCAGCCCGGGGTTTACGCCTTGGCCGGTGACACCGACGGCATCGACGGCTCGGAAGATAACGCCGGCGCAATCATGACCCCGGACAGCTACGCCCGTGCCGCCGCCCTCGGTTTGAGCGCCAGCGACGAGCTGGATAACAACAACGGCTACGGCTATTTCGCGGCGCTTGATGCGCTGATCGTCACCGAGCCGACCCGCACCAACGTCAACGACTTCCGCGCCATCCTGATCCTTGAGAGCTGCAAATCATGACGCCTGATAAAAAGGTCAAAATCCTCGCCACCCTCGGGCCTGCTGTCGATGGCATCGAAGACATCCGTGAACTGGTCGAAGCCGGGGTCAACATCTTCCGCCTGAACTTCAGCCACGGTGATCACGCCGACCACGCCAAGCGCTATCAGTGGATCCGCGAAGTCGAGCGCCAGCTCAACTACCCGCTGGGCATTCTGATGGACTTGCAGGGACCGAAACTGCGCGTCGGCAAGTTCGCCGACGGCAAGGTGCAGTTGCATCGTGGTCAGGCGTTCCGTCTTGATCTGGACGCAACACCGGGCGATGAGCGCCGAGTGAATCTGCCGCATCCGGAGATCATTGCCGCGCTGGAAGCCGGCATGGATCTACTGCTCGACGACGGCAAACTGCGTCTGCGTGTGGTCACCAAATACGCTGACGCGATCGACACCACCGTGCTCAACGGCGGCGAGTTGTCGGATCGCAAAGGCGTCAACGTGCCGCAAGCAGTGCTCGACCTCAGCCCACTGACTGCCAAGGATCGTCGTGACTTGAGCTTCGGTCTGGAACTGGGTGTGGACTGGGTCGCGCTGTCGTTTGTGCAACGCCCGCAAGACATCATCGAAGCCCGCGCATTGATCGGCGACAAAGCCTTTTTGATGGCGAAAATCGAGAAGCCTTCGGCCGTTGAGCAACTGCGCGAAATCGCTGAACTGAGCGACGCGATCATGGTTGCCCGTGGCGATCTCGGCGTTGAAGTGCCGGCCGAAAGCGTGCCGCAGATTCAGAAGAACATCATCACCACCTGCCGCGAACTCGGCAAACCGGTGGTGGTGGCGACGCAGATGCTTGAGTCGATGCGCTTCTCCCCTGCCCCGACCCGCGCCGAAGTGACTGACGTTGCCAACGCCGTGGCCGAAGGCGCCGATGCGGTGATGCTGTCGGCGGAAACCGCGTCCGGTGAATACCCGCTCGAAGCGGTGCAGATGATGAGCAAGATCATTCGCCAGGTGGAAAACGGCCCGGATTATCAGACCCAACTCGACGTCAGCCGGCCGAAAGCTGAAGCGACCGTTTCCGATGCGATCAGCTGCGCGATTCGTCGTATCAGCAACGTGCTGCCGGTGGCGGTGCTGGTCAACTACAGCGAGTCCGGTGCGTCGAGTTTGCGTGCAGCGCGGGAACGGCCGAAAGCGCCGATCCTCAACCTGACGCCGAACCTGCAGACCGCACGGCGTTTGAGCGTGGCGTGGGGCATTCATTCGGTGGTCAACGATCGCCTGCGTCAGGTCGATGAGGTTTGCTCCACCGCGCTGGAAATCGCCCAGGCGCAGGGTATGGCCGAGCGCGGCGACACACTGCTGATCACTGCGGGGGTGCCGTTCGGGCAGCCTGGGTCGACTAACTCGCTGCGGATCGAAACATTGATTTAACCGCCCACCATGATCGTTCCCACGCTCCGCGTGGGAATGCGGCCCGGGACGCTCTGCGTCCCAAGAGCAGACGCAGAGCGTCCTATGAGGCATTCCCACGCAGAGCGTGGGAACGATCAGTATCGAATGACATGCCATGCCTGCCAATCACTTCAACACCCACTGCCCCGACTGGGCCGAGGCTTTGCTCAACGGTTTCAGTCAAATATTCCTCCAGCGCCATCCGCTGTGCGGCCTGCTGTGCCTGTTGGCGATCCTGCTGACCGCGCCGGTGCTGTTCGCCGGTGCGCTGCTCGGTGCCGTCGCCGGTTTGCTCACCGCACAACGGCGCAACTACGCCAAGGCTGATCGCCAGGCCGGACTGTTCAGCTACAACGGCGTGCTGCTCGGCCTGCTGCTGAGCCTGTATTTCCCCTGGTCGCCAATGCTGCCACCGCTGATTCTTGCCGCTGGCGGCTTGAGCGCAATGGTCACGCAGCAATGGCTCAAACACGTCTACAGCAGCCGCTCCATACCGGCCTACACCTCACCGTTCGTGGCCATGAGCTGGATCCTGCTACTGTTCGCCGAGCCGTCGGCGCCGATGGCGCACATCGAGATGAACACGCTGAACCTGCTCGCCGCTGAACTGCGCGGCTTGGGTCAGGTGATGTTCCTCGGTCATCCACTGGCCGGCGCATTGATCGCCGTCGGTTTGCTGATCGCTGATCGCCGTGCATTCTGCTGGGCGCTGCTGGCGTCGGCGATCGGCCTCGGCTCCAGTCTGCTACACCACGAAACCAGCGCTGCACTTTTAGGCCTCGGCAGCTATAACGCCGTGCTCGCCGCCCTCGCCTTCTCCGCGCAACGCCAACAACCGTGGCTGCCGCTGGTCGGCATCGTGTTAGCGCTGCTGGTTACACCGCTGTTTGCCGCCGTCGGCCTCGCCACGTTGACCGCGCCGTTCATCCTCGCCGGCTGGCTGATCCGCGCCGGGATTCAGATGCTCGGCAAAGCCAGCGTCGGGCGTGCGCCTTGCGCTCATGGGGAGAATCAACCTAGGCTGCGCTGATCTTCGATTCAGGCGTTATCCATGGACAGCAGCAACAGTTGGCGCGAACGGCTTTACGTGATGATTTTCCAGAGCGACACCCGCGCCGGGCGTCGCTTCGACGGCATCCTGCTGTTGATCATCCTCGCCAGTCTGGTGATCGTGATGCTCGACAGTATCGACAGCATTCACCAGAACTATGCCGACGTGCTGGCCTACATCGAGTGGGGCTTCACGATCATCTTTCTCGGCGAGTACATCCTGCGTCTGTACTGCTCGCCCAAGCCGTTGCGCTACGCCTTCAGCTTTTACGGGCTGGTGGATTTGCTGGCGATCGTGCCGGGCATCCTCGCCCTGTATTACAGCGATGCGCAGTACCTGCTGATTATCCGGATCATCCGCATGCTGCGGATTTTCCGCGTGCTCAAGCTCAGCCCGTACCTCAAGCAAGCCAATTATCTAATGTCGGCGCTGCGCGGCAGCAAGCAGAAGATCGTGGTGTTTCTGGTCAGCGTCTGCACCCTGGTGACGGTGTTCGGCACCTTGATGTATGTGATCGAAGGCCCCGAGCATGGCTTCACCAGCATTCCCAAAGGCATCTATTGGGCGATCGTCACGCTGACCACCGTGGGCTTCGGTGACATCGTGCCGAAGACCCCGCTGGGCCAGGTGATTTCGTCGCTGGTGATGATCACCGGTTACTCGATCATCGCCGTGCCGACCGGGATTTTCACCGCCGAACTGGCCAACGCCATGCGCGGCGAACAGCTGCAACACGATTGCCCGGTGTGCAAGAAAAACAGCCATGAACATGGCGCCGCGTTTTGCTCGCGATGCGGCAATGCGCTGTTTAAGAAACTGGAATAAGCAAAGAGCTTTTTAATCTTTAAACGACTATGCGCGCGCCGTTATAGTCAGTGGCAATTGAACATCACCCCCGAACCTGTAGGAGCTGCCGCAGGCTGCGATCTTTTGATCTTGATGTTGTAAAAACAAAATCAAAAGATCGTCCGAACGCGGCCCGAGCCTTCGGCAGCTCCTACATAAATAGACAACAAGGAATGCGCAGTGAAAAAACTCTTTGGCGCCTCACTTCTCGCCGCCGGCCTGGCCTTGGCCAACATCGCTCAGGCAGCCCCGACGCTGCTCAACGTTTCCTACGACGTGATGCGCGATTTCTACAAGGACTACAACACTGCGTTCCAGAAACACTGGCAAGCCGAGCACAACGAAAACATCACCGTACAGATGTCCTTCGGCGGCTCGAGCAAGCAAGCGCGTTCGGTGATCGATGGCCTGCCGGCTGACGTCATCACCATGAACATGGCCACCGACATCAACGCCCTCGCCGACAACGGTAAACTGGTCCCGGAGAATTGGGTCACGCGTCTGCCGAACAACAGCGCACCGTTCACCTCGGCCACCGTATTCATCGTGCGCAAAGGCAACCCGAAAGCCCTGAAAGACTGGCCGGATCTGCTCAAGGATGGCGTGCAAGTGATCGTGCCAAACCCGAAAACCTCGGGCAATGGCCGCTACACCTACCTGTCGGCCTGGGGTTATGTGCTGAAGAACGGTGGCGACGAAAACAAGGCCAAAGACTTCGTCGGCAAACTGTTCAAGCAAGCGCCGGTGCTGGATACCGGTGGCCGCGCCGCCACCACGACCTTCATGACCAACCAGATCGGCGACGTGCTGGTGACCTTCGAAAACGAAGCGGAGATGATTGCCCGCGAGTTTGGTCGTGATCAGTTCGAAGTGGTTTACCCGAGCGTTTCGGCTGAGGCTGAGCCGCCGGTATCGGTGGTCGACAAAGTGGTCGACAAGAAAGGCTCGCGTGCAGCGGCGGATGAGTACCTGAAGTACCTGTGGTCGCCGCAAGGTCAGGAGATTGCGGCGGCAAACTACCTGCGTCCGCGTGATCCGGCGGTGCTGGCGAAGTACACCGATCGTTTCCCGAAAGTTGATTTCCTTTCGGTGGAGAAAACGTTTGGTGACTGGCGTACGGTGCAGAAGACTCACTTCAATGATGGTGGGGTTTTCGATCAGATTTATAGCGGGCAGTAAGGCTTGAGCTGACATAAAAAGGCGACCCACAGTGGTCGCCTTTTTTGTGGCCGCCTTACCCTCACCCCAGCCCTCTCCCGGAGGGAGAGGGAGCCAACCGAGGTGTCTGGCGAATTACATCGACCTGAAAGACCTTATCGATTATGGATTCACCACAGCACGTTCAGGTCGGTGTACCTCTCAAGCATCCCCCAATCAGTCCCCTCTCCTTTTGGGAGAGGGTTAGGGTGAGGGGCTTTTACATCGGCGGCGTCACCCCATCCTTACCCGCAGAAATCGACTGCGCCGTCAGCGTGCCATCCGCACTCTGCGTGACGAACGTAACAATCTTCACCCCAACCTTCAGCAAACTCCGATCCCCGGGCACCAGATTGACGATCGGCACATCCTCCGGCACTAGAATCTTCTGCTGCCCGCCCTTGTAGTTCACCGTCAGCACCCGCCCGTTGCTCACCACCAGGTCGCCGACGCTGCCATTGGTCATGCTGCTGCCCTTGGCCAGATCGAACGGCCGATGGCCGTCGCCGCTGCCCGCCAGTTCCGGCGGAAACACATGCACCTCCAGTGCCTTGAGCGTTCCATCCTCCTGAGGCATCGCCGCCGAACCAATGTAACTGCCGGGTTTGATGTCCTCGATATTGGCCAGGGTGACCGCGCGAACTTTGGTGTCACCAGTCAACTGGATCACCACGTTCTCACCGCTGTTGACGTGGACTTTGAGGCTGTCGGCGCTGACCCCGGTGATCTCGCCGCGCACGCCGAGGCGCATCCCCGGTGCGTCGGCGGCCTGTGCGCTCATCGCGCCGAGCAGGCTGATCAGGGCAATCGTTGCGGTGTGGCGAAGCGTCTGTCGAAACATTGCAATCCTCCGGTCATGAATGTTGAACAAGCCAATGCAAACATAAGCACGCTATCGAACAGGATGTAAGTGAATGTATCATCGACCCGCAACGGTCGGACGCAAGGTCCGCCGATGGATGACACGCCGCTAGCACCCCGTCATTGCGCAACGGAATAACTGATATCAACCGAAGGCGTCTTCTGCCCATCCGGTTTGCCCCATAGCCTTAGCGCATTCTTTCGCTGGATCGAGAAACCTTATGACCACCACCACTCACGCAATGACCCGAGGCATGGTGCTGCTGTTCGCCTTTTGCTGCGGCGCCATCGTTGCCAACATCTACTACGCACAGCCGATCATCGGCCTCATCGCGCCCGATATCGGCCTGAGCGACACCATGGCCAGCTTCATCGTCTCGCTGACGCAGATTGGCTATGCGCTGGGCCTGTTCTTTCTGGTGCCGCTGGGTGATCTGCTGGAGAACCGCCGGTTGATGATCATCACCACCGTGGTGGCGATTGCCAGCCTGTTGGCGGCGGCGTTTACCGATCAGCCGAATGTGTTTCTGCTGATCTCGTTGCTGGTCGGTTTTAGCTCGGTGTCGGTACAGATCCTGATTCCACTGGCGGCGCATCTGGCACCGGAAGAATCCCGTGGCCGGGTCGTCGGCGGGATCATGGGTGGTTTGCTGCTGGGTATTCTGTTGGCGCGACCGGTGTCGAGCGTGGTTGCCGACCACTTGGGCTGGCGGGCGATGTTCATGATTGCCGCAGCGCTGATGGCAGCGATCAGCGTAGTGCTGGCGCTGACCGTGCCCAAGCGCCAACCGGATCATAGCGCCACCTACGGCCAACTGATCGGTTCGCTGTGGACGTTGCTGCGCCAGCAACCGTTACTGCGCCAACGGGCGTTTTACCAGGGCTGCATGTTCGCCACGTTCAGCCTGTTCTGGACTGCCGTGCCGCTGGAACTGGCGCGTAACCATGGCCTGTCGCAAAGCGAGATCGCGATCTTCGCCCTGGTCGGCGCCATCGGTGCCATCGCCGCGCCAATCAGCGGACGTCTGGCTGACGCTGGCCACACCCGCATCGCTTCGCTACTGGCGATGATATTTGCCAGCCTGAGCTTCCTGCCGGCGTTCATTCACCCCGCCTACAGCGTCATCGGCCTGGCTGTGACCGGCGTGGTGCTCGATTTCTGCGTACAGATGAACATGGTCCTCGGCCAGCGTGCGGTCTATTCGCTGGATGCGAAAAGCCGTGGTCGCTTGAACGCGCTGTACATGACCAGCATCTTCATAGGCGGCGCCTTCGGCTCGTCGGTGGCCAGTGCGGTGTATGAACATGGCGGCTGGTTGTGGATCGTGATTGTGGGAAGTGCGTTCCCGCTGTTGGCGTTGTTGCGGTTTTTGAGTGTTTCGCAGCGTGGTTCATTGGCGACGGCATAAGGCGCCAAAAGCTTCGCGAGCAGGCTCGCTCCCACAGGTAATTGATTGAACCTGGAGGAGCGATGAAGCTTAATAGCGAACCAGTTTCTCCATCGCCGCGTCTGCCAGAAAGGAGGAGCGGCTTTTGACGTTGTGTTCGCGCACATAACGATCGATGCGCTGAATCACATAACCGGGCAGCGTTACGTTGACCTTCTCGGTCTTGCCGAGATAGGGCGAAATGTCCAGCTCGAGCATGCCCCATCCCATGTCGGCAAAGTCCGGATTACTGCGATGAGCGGATGCCGAAGTCGGCATAGGAATCGACTCCCCGTCCGCCGCAATCTCCTGCAGCATGATGTGGGCGACTTCAACTGCCGCCTTGTAGGCATCTTCAAAGCTATCCCCTGCTGTAACGGCGCCGGGAATATCGGGGATCTGAATACCGATGGCAGTGTTCTCGTCTCCCCACTCGATACAGATTGGATATTGCATTATGGATCTCCTTCGAAACTGGCTGGCGGGTTGTACAACCCGGCACGTCTCCTGATGCTTTTGACTGTCCCCAACGGCAAATCCTTTTTCGGATGAGGAACGGGAATCGTGTAAGGGTTGTAACGGTGCCTGAAAATGTGATGACTGCCGGTAATCCGGTCCAGCGTCCAACCCGCCTCCTCCAGCTCCTTGATCAATAACCTGCTTTGCACCAATCGCCTCCTTGCCCCGGCCCATTAAAAGTAACCCTAGAGTTATCTTTACTCAAGCACGAAAATCCACAGAGCGACGTCCGGTTGTTTTACAGAGTGTGATTGAAACGCTAGATCCTGAGCTTTACGCAGCACTTCCTTGAGCAATTTCTGTGCGAACCCAACAGGCACACAGCAAAACGGCGATCCGAAGATCGCCGTTTGCATTCACTGCCCGAACTGTTTGCCCAATCCCGGTGGCACGCCGTGGATGTTGGTGTCTTCCCACGGGCCGTTGGGGCTGACGGAGCGGCTCCAGCCGTTGTTCCAGCGGTAGTAGGTGCGCTGGCGGTAGAAGGTGTTGGGCTGGTCGTCGAGGACGTAGACGCCGAGTTTCTGATCCCAGTGGCTGTTGCCGCCCGGTGGCGGAGCGAAGCTGGCTGAGGTGCGCGGGACGGGTTTTGCCGGTTTCGCCGGGATGCTTTTGCCTGGGGCCGGCGAGGTCGACGGGGTCGGGCTCGGTTGCGAAGGCGGGATCGGCGGCAGGTTGGTGGTCGGTTCCGGTCGTTGCACCGCACATGCACTCAAGCCCAGGGCCAGTGTGAGGACTGTGATTCGGGCGATGGTGTGCATGGCGGTGCTTTCCTGTTGTGTCCGGTTATTTGTCCGGGCTGTCGATGGTCAGTTTTTGTAGCGCAGTGGTGCTGCTGGCCAGAGGGCCGCTGCGACCGACCCACTCACCGGCGGTCGGTTGGCCGGCGCGGGAGATGCGCGCAACCAGTTGGACTTCAGGGAAGTTCGACAGTTTCAACTGCGGCATCATTGCGTCGGCATCGCCCAGTTCGACGGTCACCGGTAGATCGGCCACGGTTAGACGCTTGGCGGCCAGCGGTGCCGGCGGGCCAGAGGTGGCGCGGGCGAAGATAAACACGCTGTCGCCCGGTTGCACTTTGCTTCTGAGTTCGCTGGCCAGATTGACGCTGACTTTCAACAGCGCGGCTTTCGCGGCTACGGGCGCCTGAGCAACCTTGCCACCGCTGGCTTCCAGACGCTCGGCGGCGCGTTTGATCCCGCCTTGCAGCGCGGCGCGGGAGTTGTCGTCCGGCGGCAATTGCGCCAGCAAGCGGTTCCAGTAATCGATGGCTTCCTGATAACGCTCGCCTTCGAACGCAGCGATGCCGAGCAGACCAAGGCTGGTGACCTCTTTCGGATCGGCCTTCAGCGCCTCGTCAGTCAGGGCCTGAATCTTCGCCGACCACTTTTTGCCATCAGCAAAATACTGCGCCTGCGCCCACTGGCCGAGCAGTTCCGGTTGACGACCGGCCAGATTCGCGGCGCGTTCAAACATCTTCGCTGCGTCCGCCGGACGCTCCTGAGCCATGTAAGTACGACCGAGGAAATACAGGCCTTCCGCAGAGTCCGGTTGCGCCGCGACAGCACGTTCCAGACGCTGGGTCATCTCTTCCATGGACTGCGGTGCTTGGGCGAATTCGCGGGTCAGTTCGACTTTGTCGGCAGCGCCGAAATGCAGATAGAGACCCAGGCCCAACACCGGAACCAGCACAGCCGCCAACAACGGCAAGGGTTTACCCAGCTTGGACACACGCGGTGCGGCAACGCCTTCGGTATCCGCCAGCAACTCACGCGCCGCCTCGGCACGGCCGCTGTCCATTTGTGCCGCGTCGAGTACACCTTCAGCCTGTTGCGATTGCAACTCGGCGACACGCTCCTGATACAGCGCGACGTTCAGGGCAGTGCGATCCTCTTCACGCTGGGCGCGACGCTCACGCAAAACCGGGATCAGCAGAAAACTCAGGGCGACCAGAAGCAACAGCCCTGCGGCAAGCCAGAAATCAATCATTCTTGGTTTTTATCCAACAGTTGGTCGAGGCGCTGACGCTCTTCGCTGGACAGCGCTTGCGGGGTTTCGGCGCGCTGGCCGCGACGACGACGGACAATCACCGCGATCACCACCAAACCACCGAGCAACAGCCCGGCCGGGCCGAACCACAGCAGTGCGGTCTTGGCGTTGAGCGCCGGTTTGTAGCGGACGAAATCACCGTAGCGATCAACCATGAAGTCGATGATCTGCTGGTTGTCCTTGCCCTCGCCGAGCATGCGGAAAATCTCTTTACGCAGGTCCGCGGCAATCGGCGCGTTGGAGTCGGCGATGTCCTGGTTCTGGCACTTGGGGCAGCGCAGTTCCTTGGTCAGTTCACGGAAACGCTCGCGATCACCTTCTTTGGCGAACTCATACGTATCGATCGCGGCATGGGCGACGCCGGCCAGACTCAAGCCCAAAACCACGGCAGCCAGAAAGCGCTTCATGGCTTGGCCTCGTCGACCAGCGCCTGATACTTGGCGGCGAGTTTTTCGCGCCAGACCTGCTCGTCGATCACGCCAACGTACTTGTCACGAATGATGCCCTTGGCGTCGATGAAGAAGGTTTCCGGTGCACCGTACACACCCAGATTGAGGCCCAGCGAGCCCTCTTCGTCGCGGATATCCAGCGCATACGGATTGTGGAACTCGGCCAGCCACTTCAAGGCATCGGCGTTGGTGTCTTTGTAGTTGATGCCGTAGATCACCACGCCACGCTCGGCGAGTTTGTTCAGCACCGGATGCTCGACCCGGCAGGAAATGCACCAGGTGCCCCAGACATTGACCAGCGCCGGTTTGCCGAGAATGTCAGCCTTGGTCAGGGTCTTGTCGCCCTGCACTGCCGGCAACGAAAACTCCGGGAACGGCTTGTTGATCATCGCCGACGGCAGTTCCGCCGGATCGAGGTACAGACCGCGATAAAGAAATACCGCCACCAGCAGGAAAATCGCCAGTGGCACCAGCATCAACCAACGTCTCATGCAGCCGCTCCCGTCATGCCCAGTGCTTCACGCACCTTGGCTTTCACCTTGACCCGATAACGTCGATCCAGCGCCGCCAGCAAACCACCCAAACCTGTGAGCAAACCGCCGAACCAGATCCAGCGCACAAACGGTTTGACGTGCACGCGCACCGCCCATGCGCCATTGTCCAGCGGCTCGCCGAGGGCAACGTAGAGGTCGCGAGTGAAACCAGCGTCGATCCCGGCTTCGGTCATCATCGAACTCTGCACGGTATACAGGCGTTTTTCCGGGTGCAGCACGCTGATTTCCTTGCCGTCGCGGATCACCCGAATGGTGCCCTTGTCGGAGGTGAAGTTCGGCCCTTCGAAGTGCTTGGCGCCTTCAAAGATGAAGTGATATCCGGCCAAGTCCATCGACTCGCCCGGCGCCAGACGCAGATCGCGCTCGGCACTGTTCTGGCTCGACAACACCACGCCCAACGCACACACGGCGATGCCCAGGTGCGCGATCTGCATGCCCCAATAGCTGCGAGTCAGCGTCGGCAGACCTTTGATCAAACCTTTGTGGCGAGTCTTGTCGACAATGTCGCGCGCACCGGCGAGCAACACCCACGCGGCGAGCAGGAAGGTCGCGATCACTGCCCAGTTGAAATCGCCGTAAGCGACACCAGCCACCACGGCCAGCGCGACGCTGCCGAGCAATACCGGGGTCAGCATGCCGGCCAGCCATTTCACCGGCGTGTCTTTCCAGCGCACGATCACGCCGATCGCCATCACCACCATCAGCAATCCCATCAACGGGATGAACAGCGCGTTGAAGTACGGCGGGCCAACCGACATCTTCGCGCCGCTCAGGGCATCGAGAATCAGTGGATAGAGCGTGCCGAGCAGGATCATCGATGCAGCAACGACCAGTACCAGGTTGTTACCCAGCAGCAGGGTTTCCCGCGACCACAGGTTGAAACCGACCTGACTCTTGACTACTGGTGCGCGCAGGGCGAACAGCGTCAGCGAGCCGCCGACCACAAACAACAGGAAGATCAGGATGAACACGCCGCGCTCCGGGTCAGAGGCAAACGCATGCACCGAGGTCAGCACGCCGGAACGCACGAGGAAGGTGCCGAGCAGGCTCAGCGAGAACGCGGCAATCGCCAGCAACACCGTCCAGCTCTTGAACACGCCACGTTTTTCCGTGACCGCCAGCGAGTGAATCAGCGCGGTGCCGACCAGCCAAGGCATGAACGAGGCGTTCTCCACCGGGTCCCAGAACCACCAACCGCCCCAGCCGAGTTCGTAATAGGCCCACCACGAACCGAGGGTAATGCCGATGCCGAGGAAGGCCCAGGCGACGATGGTCCATGGACGCGACCAGCGTGCCCACGCCGCATCAAGGCGACCGCCCATCAATGCCGCGATGGCAAAAGCGAACGCCACCGAAAAGCCGACATAACCCATGTACAACATCGGCGGATGCACGATCAGGCCGATGTCTTGCAACAACGGATTCAAGTCGGCGCCATTGCTGGGCATTTGCGGCAGGATGCGTTTGAACGGGTTGGACGTCAGGATCAGAAACAGCAGGAAACCGGTGCTGATCATGCCCATCACCGCCAGTACACGAGCGAGCATGACTTGCGGCAACTGCCGCGAGAACACCGACACCGCGAACGTCCAGCCGCCGAGAATCAACGCCCACAGCAGCAACGAACCTTCGTGGGCGCCCCACACCGCGCTGAATTTGTAATACCACGGCAACGCGGTATTGGAGTTGTTCGCCACATACGCGACGGAGAAGTCATCGGTCATGAACGCGTAGGTCAGAATGCCGAACGCGAACAGCAGAAAAGCAAACTGGCCCCACGCCGCCGGCTGGGCCAGGCTCATCCAGAAACGGTCGCCACGCCAAGCACCGACCAATGGCACCACGGCCTGCACCAGGGCAAAACACAGGGCCAGAATCATCGCCAGATGGCCGAGCTCAGGAATAAAAATCGTCGACGTCATCGATCAACCCTCCTTCGCAGGCGTTGGTGCCGATTGACCACTGTCTTTCAAGGCTTTGGTCACTTCCGGTGGCATGTACTTCTCGTCGTGCTTGGCCAGCACTTCATCGGCCACCACCACGCCATCGGCGTTGAGCTTGCCGAGGGCGACAATGCCCTGCCCTTCACGGAACAAGTCCGGGAGGATGCCGCGATAGGTGATAGTCACGGATTTGTTGAAGTCGGTGACGACGAATTTGACGTCGAGCGAATCCGGCGAGCGTTGCAGCGAACCCTTCTCGACCATGCCGCCAG
This sequence comes from Pseudomonas sp. Mb7, assembly GCF_054790525.1. Lineage (NCBI taxonomy): Bacteria > Pseudomonadati > Pseudomonadota > Gammaproteobacteria > Pseudomonadales > Pseudomonadaceae > Pseudomonas > Pseudomonas sp. Mb7. The sequence continues at coordinate 1,015,177 of NZ_CP186501.1, read as the reverse complement.
CACGGATGCGCGTGTCTTGCGGTGCTTCGCCGTTGGCAATCTGGGTCGGGGTGTAGAACAGATTGATGTTCTGCTGCAGGGCGCTGAGCGCCAGGCCGACGGCAGCGCCGACCCCGACCAGAATGGCCAGAATGATGATCAGACGTTTCTTGCGCAGCGGATTCACTTGCCGTTCTCCCGGCGCAGACGACGCGCCTCTTGTTGCAGATAACGCTTGCGGGCCGCGATCGGCGCCACCACGTTGAGGATCAGCACCGCCAGACAGATGCCGTAGGCCGACCAGACATACAGGCCATGATGGCCCATGGCGAGGAAGTCGCCGAATGAAGCAAAACTCATCGAGCGGCCTCCAGACTGTGCTGCACTTCTTCTTTCACCCAACTGGCGCGGGCCTCACGCTTAAGCACTTCAAGACGCATGCGCAGCAACAGCACGGCGCCGAAGAAGCAGTAGAAACCCAGCACCGTCAGCAGCAGTGGCAGCCACATTTCGGCAGGCATTGCCGGTTTTTCAGTCAGGGTGAAGGTCGCGCCCTGGTGCAGGGTGTTCCACCACTCCACCGAGTATTTGATGATCGGGATGTTGATCACGCCGACGATGGCCAATACCGCACAGGCCTTGGCGGCACTGTCACGGTTGCTGATGGCATTGCCCAGCGCGATCACGCCGAAATACAGGAACAGCAGAATCAGCATCGAGGTCAGGCGCGCGTCCCAGACCCACCACGAGCCCCACGTCGGTTTGCCCCAGATCGCCCCGGTGACCAGCGCGACGGCGGTCATCCACGCGCCGATCGGAGCGGCGCATTGCAGGGCGACGTCGGCCAGTTTCATCTTCCACACCAGCCCGACCACGCCGCACACCGCCAGCATCACGTAGATCGACTGAGCGAGCATCGCAGCAGGTACGTGAATGTAGATGATGCGAAAGCTGTTGCCTTGCTGATAATCCGGCGGCGCGAAGGCCAGGCCCCAAACGACGCCGACGCCAATCAACAGCAACGCTGCGATGCTCAGCCATGGCAAGAATTTGCTGCTGATGCCGTAGAACCACTTGGGCGAGCCGAGCTTGTGAAACCAGGTCCAGTTCATACTGTTTCCATCACGGGTGCCGCTCATCGGTGTGAGCAGTCTCAGGGTCTTTGCTGGTTAAATTTTAACCAGACCTCATTATTCGCCGACGCTGATCTTCAGGCCAGCAGCTATTGCAAACGGTGTCAGGGTGATCGCCAGAGCGGTCAGGCTACCAAGCCACAGCAGATACCCGGTCGCCGGCATGCCTTGGAGGGCTGCCTGCAAAGCGCCACTGCCGAGGATCAACACCGGGATGTACAACGGCAGAATCAGCAGCGCCAGCAACAGGCCGCCACGTTTCAAACCGACCGTCAGTGCCGCGCCCACCGCGCCGAGTAAGCTCAACACCGGTGTTCCCAGCAGCAACGAAAACAGCAAAACCGGCAGGCAGGCGGCAGGTAAACCGAGCATCAACGCCAGCAACGGTGAGAGCAAAACCAGCGCAAGACCGGAGAAAAGCCAGTGTGCCAGCACCTTGGCCAAGACCAGAAGTGGCAACGGGTGCGACGAAAGGACCCACTGTTCCAGGGATCCGTCTTCGAAATCACTGCGGAACAGCCCGTCCAGTGAGAGCAGGACCGACAACAGCGCCGCCACCCAGACTAACCCGGGGGACAGGTTTTGCAACACTTGAGTTTCCGGGCCGACGGCCAGCGGGAACAACGCGATGACGATGGCGAAGAAAATCAGCGGATTGGCCAGTTCCGCCGGGCGGCGAAACAGCAGTCGGGATTCACGGGCAACCAGCAGGCCAAACACACTCATACTGCCCAGTTCCCCAGATCGATATCGCGATAACCGGCCGGCATCCGGCTCAGCGTGTGATGCGTGGTCAACACCACCAGGCCACCGCGTTCGCAGTGTCCAGCCAGATGCTCTTCGAGCTGCGCCACACCCTGTTTGTCGAGGGCGGTGAACGGTTCATCGAGAATCCACAGCGGCGGGCTGTCCAGATACAAGCGCGCCAGCGCCACACGGCGTTGCTGGCCGGCGGACAGGCTGTGGCAGGGAACATCTTCGAAACCGCGTAATCCTACGGCTGCCAAGGCTTGCCAGATGGCGTCGCGCTCGGCGGGATGATGCAGGGCGCAGAGCCAGGAGAGGTTTTCTTCCGGGGTCAGCAAATCCTTGATCCCGGCGGCGTGGCCGATCCACAGCAGGTTGCGTGCGAGTTCGCTGCGTTGTTCGGTCAGCGGCTGGCCATTGAGCAGGACTTGCCCGGCGGTCGGCTGCATCAAACCGGACAACAGGCGTAAAAGGCTGGTTTTACCGCTGCCGTTGGGCCCGCTGATCTGCACCATATCGCCACTGGCGAGTCTCAATTCGAGGTTTTCGAAGAGCAGCCGCAGATCACGTTCACACGCGAGGGCAACGGTTTGCAGGACAGGACTGGTCAAGGGATCACGGGCCTTATACGGTTCAAGTCGGCTCTGGCGCGGCCGTTAAAGAGATGCAGCATAGATGCATTGACGGCTCGATCTAGAGAGCTGGGTCAAACAATTGCTATGTTTTTTATTCGAAGCGCAAGACGGGCGGCATTATACATGTCGTGCCTTACTCTCAAGAGTGCATTTTCCTCAGGTTGTGTCCGCGTATGACAGGCGAAATAAACATCCTCCCGCTCCCGCCCACCCCCCCGGCGACCGTTCGCCCGCAGGTCGGTGAGCTGCTCAAGCTGCTGACCCCGGTCGAAGGCCTGATCGGCGCCGGGCAGAGCGCCAAGGCCGAGGTGTTGTCGCTCAAGCAGGCGGATCAGACTTTTCAGTTATTGCTCAAGGTGACCGTCGACGGCGGCCGCCAGACCACCGTGCAAGCGACCAGCAATCTGCCGCTACCCCAAGGCACCAGTCTGGCGATCACTCAGCCCTCGGCGGGCAATCTGGCGATTACTGTGCAACAAGCCATTGCCAACAGCGTCGCCACCCTCACCCGCATCGACACCGCACAATTGCCGGTCGGCACCCTGCTGCAAGGCAAGGTGCTGACCTCGCAGGCGCTGCCGCAGACGCCGGGGCAGGCAGCGGTGTTCCGCTCGCTGGTCAGTTTGCTCAACACCGCGCAGAGCGGCAGCACACTGACCATCGACAGCCCGCAGCCGCTGCGCATCGGCACTTTGCTGTCGGCGTTGGTCGAAGACGCACAAACCCTGAAATTCCTGCCGATGAGCAGTCGCCAGGAACAACTGGCCGTGAGTCAGCAACTGCTCGGCCAGCAAAGTCGTCAGGCGTCGCTGAGCGGGTTGTTGAACGCGCTGCAAAACCTGCCACCCGCCACCGACCAAACCTCTGCGGATCTACGCGCGGTGGTCGACAAGCTCCTTGCCAGCCTCCCGGACGTGCAACAACTGAGCACTGCCAAAGGCGTGGCCCTTGCCCTGGCCAACAGCGGCGTGTTCCTCGAAGGCAAACTGCTGACCGGGCAGAACCCGACGCTGGCACCGGACATGAAAGCCGATCTGCTCAAGCTGATCGCACAACTGACCCCGGGCCTGCCGAGCAGCACCAGTTTCAACGCAATCATCGCCGCCAACACCCTGGCGCAAGCGCTGCCGAGTTTCGTCCGTAACGCCCTCGGCATGCTCGGCCAGGTCAGCGCCAAACCTGTACCGAGCAGCTTCCCGCTGCCCGACCGCCTGCTGCAAAGTCTGGACGGCGAAGGCGATCTGGAACAGTTGTTGCGCCTCGCTGCTGCCGCTGTTTCGCGCCTGCAAAGCCATCAACTGTCGAGCCTGGAGCAGACCGGCGTCACCGACGATGGGCGCCTGCTCAGCACCTGGCAACTGGAAATCCCCATGCGCAATCTGCAGGACATCGTGCCGTTGCAGGTCAAGTTTCAGCGTGAAGAAGCGCCGGAGCGAGAACCGCAACCCAACGAACGCCGCGACGAGCGCGAGCCCAAGCAGCAACTGTGGCGCGTCGATCTGGCGTTCGACATGGAACCGCTCGGGCCGATGCAGATTCAGGCGCAACTGATCGCCGGCAGCCTGTCCAGCCAACTGTGGGCCGAACGGCCATACACCGCCGAACTCATCGAAAACAACCTGTTTGCCCTGCGCCAGCGCCTGCTCGATCGCGGGCTGAACGTCGGCGACATCGACTGCCACCATGGCACCCCGCCGCAAGGCAACCAAACCCGTCTTGAACATCGCTGGGTCGACGAAACCGCATGAACGACTCCACTGCCCCACGCCAGGCCATCGCCCTCAAATACGACGGCAACCACGCGCCAACCCTCACCGCCAAAGGTGATGACGAACTGGCCGAAGAAATCCTGCGCATTGCTCGCGATTGCGAAGTCCCAATCTACGAGAACGCCGAGTTGGTGCGCTTGCTGGCGCGGATGGAACTGGGCGACAGCATTCCCGAAGAGTTGTACCGCACCATCGCCGAAATCATCGCGTTTGCGTGGAACCTGAAGGGCAAATTCCCCGAGGGGCAGGACCCGAATGCGCCGATGGTCGAGAAGGATGTTACCGAGCGTGGGGATGATTATTAAGCCCTGAAAGCAAAAGATCGCAGCCTTCGGCAGCGCCTACAGGGGAAACGCTAATCCTGATGTAGGAGCTGCCGAAGGCTGCGATCTTTTGATTTTGCTTGCCGCTTGAATCTTCTAGCGACGCGATCGCCCCGGCTCTGACTCGAAGCCCCACCCAGTTATACCGTTCATCGCAACTGTCAGATCTGACAGTTGCGCGAAAAGTCGCGGTTGTCGCCTGATGAAGTGACAGCTCCGATGGAATAGTTCTCGGCGCTGCCCTGACAGGAGTACTCCGATGACTTTGCCCCCCGAGACCGATGAGAACTCCACGGACAGCAATACGCTGGCCCTAGGAGCACCAGATATTCCCGCATGGATTTCACCGATTGGTGGTAATGAGGGTTACCACGGCGGCATTGGCGCCGCCCCCCTTAATGCCGATCTGCTCGTCAGCGTTGATCCGTGGCTCGATAACGCAATAGGCCAAAGGTGCCAGCTCTTCTGGGGCGACGACGTAACTCCCGTACTGACGGAAATCCTCGACACCTCCGAAAAACTTACAGCCCCCGTTTTTTTCCATGTACCGGCGGGCCAGATACTGGATGGAAGGGCGTTTCCGGTTTTTTATCGTATTATCCGTTCCAGCCACAACGAAGCCGACTCGTTCAAGCTCAACATTCTGATCAAGCGAACACTTCCGGGTGGTGTGCTCGATAAACCCGAACCCCAAGGTCATCCCCGCCTGTTGTATAGCTTCATTCCCGATATCGGGAAGGGTGTCGATGCCGCAATGGCAAAAAACGGCATTGTCATGCTTATCGAACCTTATCCGAACATCACGCCATTCGACCGCATAATGGCGCGATGGGGCAATGAAGAACAGGTGATGTTTTATCCCGTCACTCCTGAGCAAATAAGTGACCCGAAAAACCATCCGATTTTAATCTTGTTCGATGAGAAGCTGATCAAGCGTGCGGGGGATGGTAAGCACTCAATTACCTTCCAGGTGATTGATCGCTGTGGCAACCGTCCACATGCCTTTGCCCCTTGGGCCATTCCCACTGAAGTCAGCGTAAACGTGAATCGCATACCTGCACCCACGGTTACAGGCGAACAAGGAGATGTACTGGATCCTGCTTACCTTTCCAGCATTCAGGTTGTTGCCTCAGGTGCCGGTCTATTGGCCGACGACAGCGTCCGCGTTCATTGGCAGGGGCGAATAGAGCGCGAGACTACGCCCAAGACCTATTCAGGAAACGGAGCACTAGAGTTCCCTATACCGTTGGCTTGGGCCAACGAAAGCGACCAAAGCGCGGTCAATGTCACCTTGCGCGTGGCTCGTGGAAGTGCATCGCCCGAGTCCGAGGCTAAATCCTTCACAGTCAAAACCACAATCATCTTGAAGCCCGCCAAAGTCCTGGAAGCCTATGGCGCGCAAGGTGATCGCCTGAAAATGTCCGACATCTACACTGCCAGGCACATAACAGTTCAGATTGAACAATATGTAGGAATGGCGATTGGGCAGACCATTCGTGTCCGTTACGCGTCCGCGCGCCATGTCTACGACAGTGCAATCACACCGGTGACGGCCGTTGGCGCAATGAACCTGAACGTTCCACGCATGGAAGTTGTGGATTCCATAGGCAGTACCGTTCCCGTCAGTTTCACGGTACGTACCTACCCGAACGGCCCATTGCACCGATCCGATCCGCTTAGCCTGGCGGTAGACGCCCAGGAATTCGTGCTGCCCCCTCCAAGGCTTACCCCCGACCAAACCACAGTGACGGTGCGATATCCGGCAATGGCCAACGGATATCAGGCACGCGTCCGTTTGGGCGGAATCATCACCCGCCGGACGCAATGGCAGGATATGAAAACAGGGGTCACTGCAGAGTTTTCAATCCCCGCGGACTGGGTATCAGAAAACAAAGGAAAAACCGTATTGATCAACTACAGCGTGAATCAGATCGGTATCGATGAGCAAAGCCAGTTCTCTCAGGTATTGAGAGTAGAGCTGTAAGCAGTGCAGGCAATCCGCCGCGCACTTGATGTCCCCCAAAAGGAGTTAAAGAGATGAGTACTGAACTCAATGCATTGGACCTTACTGCCCCCAAAGTTCTGGAGGCCTACGGTGCTGACGGTAAACGTCTGAACTTCAACGACGTTTATAACAGCACACATGTCAATGTGCAGGTGCCACACTACGTCGGCATGCTCGGCGGGCAAACCGTGAGGGTACGCTGGACAAATGGCCGTTATAAATATGACACCGAGACACTGACCGTAGGCATCCCCGGAAAGCTGAACTTTAGAATTCCTCGCCTGGAAGTTATCGATTCCATTGACAGCCTTGTCACTGTCAACTATAGCGTCCGCCCGACCCCTGGCGCGCCGCTGCTCATTTCCAAATCACTCTCATTGAGTATCGACCCACAACTATTTGATCTCAGTCAGCCGCGACTTTCCGCAGACAGAAAAAATGTAACCGTCAAGTTCTTGAACATGACTTCCGGTTATACCGTAAGAGTAAGGTGGCATGGCGTGGTGGTCCGGGATACCGAGAGCCAGCCGATTCAAAACAGTTCGTCGATGACCTTTAACATTCCGGCACACTGGGTAACAGAAAATGCGGGCAAGGTCGTGCCGATAAACTACAGCGTTCACCGCTCAGGCTCTAACGATAATCTAATGTTTTCTCGTGTATTGCGCGTCACGCTTTGAATCCCCCCGAAAAAAAAGGCATAAAGTGCAGATAATCCACACCTTATGCCTTTCAACCTCAATCGCGACGAGCGCGCTTAACGTCCTTTCACCGCTGTGGCCTGATCTGCTTCATGAAAACTGAACGCGGCCGCTGCCCCGGGTGCAAGATCCACTCTGATAACAGGCAACACATCACCGGTCATGTTGAAATAGTCCTGCTGGATGTACTTGGCCCCCGTCACCCCTGAACCACCGTCTTGGCGTTGAAGATAGAAAAACGCGTAAAGCGGTAGTTGCTTCGGAATATCCTGGGGCCAAAGAGACATGATTATCTCGTTGTGCTGTGGGCGCTCACCCGCAGGCGGCTCAAAATGAGCTCGCGCTTCAAGGCTGATGGCAAACTGTTCAACACTAGAAGTGAATCCACATTGATGTTTATTTCTGTTTGAAAAAGATCCGGAACCCGCCACTGATCGATAATGTGTTTTCCACTTCTCTAGAGTGGTGACACCTTCTTCGGGGCAGGAACGACTGTTGGCGGGATAGGAACTGTGCGCTCCACAACCACCAACGCCTGCGCGGTACCAACTCGCGGCATCCGTAGGAAACGAGCACAGTAGGCTGATCGGATAGGTGCCCAGCCGCTCTGCAGTGGCGAAGTCCTTGAAAATAAAACCGTGAAGATCTCCCCACGCCAGTTTTGTGATGCCTAAATCCTTACGCAGGTAAGAAAAAGGAACCCCTTTCTTGTTGATTGCCGTAGGGCTTGGATTCCAGGAATGGTAAGACGGCTTGGCCCCAGTGGTACGCACTATCACACCACTGCAATAATACGCAGGCTTTGCGCTACAGTTATTTGAAACATTGTTGTATCGGCTGTTCAGCCTTTCCGCGACCAACTGACCGAATCGTTGATCTTTCGCATCAAAACTGAATATCTGCTTGTTGGCTGCGGCCATATTGATTTTCACAATAGGGACGTACAAAGACGTCTCAAGATAATACTCACGTTGAAATTTCTGCGCGTCCGCCAATTTAGCCGGTGATGAAGCCTCGTAAAACACGGCCTCGACTGGAAGTTTCTCAGGCTTGCTTTCATCCCAGGTTTCAACCAGGACCTCAGTGGGCTTGGCCGTCCACGTTGCATCCATGAGCTTGTGTGCTTCCAGACTAGCCTTGAATTGCGCAGCGACAACCGTACTTAACGAACATTGGTTCTTTGGCAAAGAATCATGTTCCTTGAAATTTTTCAACCATGCCGCAGCCGTAGTGGGAGAGCCCCATAACTTTGCACAATTGGCAAGATCAGGATCCGCTTGTGCCACTTTCGGTGCAAATCCACAACCGTGGTCTGCCCGTTCATTGAGTGATTCGGTCGGAAAAGGGAAAATACAACGCAGACTCACGGCCTTACCCACCGCCAATGCTGAAGTCTGGTCCTTCAAGATAAAGCCGCTTTTTCTGTTTCCGTTAAGTGCAGTACTACCGACATCCGAGCGGATATAAGTGAATGCAACGGATCCAAGCTTTGTCGCCTGTGAACCATAATCCCAGAATTTGAAAAATGTGCTGTAGTCTACCGCCCGCAAAAGAACACCGGAACAATAATAGGCAGGAGTGCCATTTGAACACTGCGCAACATTGTTTTGATATTTTGCATTCAAGTCTGCCACTAACGCCGGACCAGACATGGCATTAACAGCAGCGGAAAAAACTAAAGTCAAGAACAGTAAGAGTTTCATATTCACACCCTGATGAAGTTGATTTCATCTTGAGTATGTTGAGCATCGAAGATTGTTATCTACTGTCAGATCTGACAGTCCCGACAGGCGGTACTTTATGCATAAATGAAAAGATCGCAGCCTTCGACCGCTCCTACATCAGGATTAGCGTTTCCCCTGTAGGCGCTGCCGAACGCTGCGATCTTTTGATATTGCTTGCCGCTATAAGCTCGAAGCTCTTAGCTGCCCTTATGTAACTTGCGCATCAACTCCGCCTCAGCCTGGGTCAACCCACACGACTGAGTCAGTTCATCCACGCTTGCGCCCATGCCCACCAGTTTCGCCGCCTGGGCGAATGACAGGCTCGACGGGTCGCGTTGTTCAAGCGCGACAATCTTGTCCGGCAACGGATTCACCACCGCGCGCAACTCGTGCAGGGCGTCGCCCATGCGCACGTTGCCGTTCTGGTAGTCGTCGACACGCTTGGCCAAGTCTTTGATGCGCTGGTCACGCAACGCATCGCCCTGAGCCTGTTGCGCAGCGATCACCCGCTGCGCCTTGATGTACGACACAAACATTGCCAGTGTGCCTGCCCAGAAGAGGAACAGGACAATGACCGCGACCTCGAGAATCAATCAGATGCTCTCCAGTTCCGACCATTCTTCTTCGCTCATCATCTTGTCCAGCTCGACCAGGATCAGCAACTCGTTGTTCTTGTTGCACACGCCCTGGATGAACTTGGCCGACTCTTCGTTGCCAACGTTCGGCGCCGTCTCGATTTCCGACTGACGCAGATAAACCACTTCGGCCACGCTGTCGACCATGATGCCGACGACTTGCTTGTCGGCTTCGATGATGACGATACGGGTGTTGTCGCTGATCTCACCGGTGCTCAGGCCGAAGCGCTGACGGGTGTCGATCACGGTGACCACGTTACCGCGCAGGTTGATGATACCCAGCACGTAGCTTGGCGCGCCCGGCACCGGAGCGATCTCGGTGTAGCGCAGCACTTCCTGAACGCGCATTACGTTGATGCCGTAAGTCTCGTTGTCCAGTTTGAAGGTCACCCATTGCAGGATCGGATCTTCAGAACCTTTTGCATTCGTCGCCTGACTACTCATACCCTGACCCCTCGAAAAAACCGCTCTGAGCGGTGTGTGTTCTGTGTGGCGGCATTCAACAATGCCGTCGCCTGATTGTTATGTCGGCTGCTATGTCGGTTTATGTAGCGGCTTGTGGCCGCCGAGGTGCTTTGCCCCACCGCTGGCGATCAACTCGGCCAGTGCGGAAACGTCAAGCAATGCACACATGTGCTCAATCACGGTGCCGGCGAGCCATGGCCGCTGACCCCGGTGACTTCTCCATTTGATTTCATTCGGGTCCAGACGCAACGAGCGGCTGACCTGATGCACCGCCAGCCCCCACTCGTAACCTTGTACCGAAATCACGTACTGCAGGCCCTGACGGAAGTCATCGCGGTAGCGATCCGGCATGACCCAGCGCGCGGTGTCCAACACTTTCAAATTACCGGCCTGGCTCGGCAGGATGCCGAGGAACCATTCCGGCTGACCGAACAGCGGCGTCAGCTCGTGGCCGGCCAGCGAGTAGATCGAGCCGAGGCACACCAGCGGCACCGCGAGGGTCAGCCCGGCGACGTCGAACAGCAGGCATTCGAACGCTTCCGAGGCCCAGGCCGGGCGACCATCGGTTTCCACCGCTGGCGGCGTATTGCTCGGCGGCAGATGTACCTCCACCAGCGGCGGGACCAGCGTCTGTTCGACAGGCGCGGGTGCAACCGGAGCTGGGGCCGGTTCGACCACTGCCGGTTCCGGCGCGGTTTTCAGCAATTGGGTTTGCAGCAGCGGTGCCAATGTCGAGACCGGCGCGCGAACCGGCTCGGCTTCTTCAATCAATGTAACCGATGCCTTGGCGACCGGTGCGGCGGCAGGCGCAACAACCGGTGCGACAGGTTTGGCAGCCTTCTGCGCGTCACGCGCCTGCTCTTCCAGCACTGCGGCCTGAAACTCGTCCAGCGCCTCGGTACTTTCTTCGACAACTTCGACTGGCGTCGGCAACGCGTCAGGAATTTCCTGGAGCAAACTGTCCAGATACGACTGCAAGGCCAACTGCGGCTTCGACGTCAACTTCAAAGGCCGGTTCATGCACAGTCCCCTGTAGGAGCTGCCGCAGGCTGCGATCTTTTGATCTTTTCAGGAGCGCCACTAAGCAAGATCAAAAGATCGCAGCCTGCGGCAGCTCCTACAAGGTTCAACGTCATTCAAGCCACCTGCGGAACAAGTTGTTGCGCCAACAGATGCTTGAGCAGCGCGCGATACGCCAGCACGCCACGGCTCTTGCCGTCGAATTGCGAAGGCGTGACACCGGCACGGCTGGCGTCGCGCAGACGGGTGTCGACCGGGATGTAACCCTGCCAGATCTCGTCGGGGAATTTGTCGCGCAGCACGCGCAAGGTATGCATCGATGCCTGGGTACGACGATCAAACAGGGTCGGCACGATGCTGAACGGCAGCGCCTGTTTGCGCGAGCGGTTGATCATCGCCAGGGTGTTGACCATGCGTTCCAGGCCTTTGACGGCCAGGTGTTCGGTCTGCACCGGGATCACCAGTTGCTGGCTCGCCGCGAGGGCGTTGACCATCAGCACGCCGAGCAACGGCGGGCTGTCGATGACGGCGTAATCAAAGTCCTGCCACAGCTGCGCCAGACTCTTGGCGATCACCAGACCCAAGCCACTCTGTCCCGGCGACTGCCGCTCAAGGGTTGCCAACGCGGTGCTCGATGGCAGCAGGGAAATGCGTTCGTCGCTGGTCGACAACAGCAACTGCCCCGGCAGGCCTTGCGGCACGCTGCCCTTGTGCAGAAACAGGTCGTAATTGCTGTGTTCCAGGCTGTCGGGGTCATAGCCGAAATAGCTGGTCATCGAGCCGTGCGGGTCGAGATCGACCACAACCACGCGCTTGCCCGCCTCCGCCAGCAATCCGGCTAAAGCGATGGAAGATGTGGTTTTACCGACACCACCCTTTTGATTGGCGACTGCCCAGACTCTCATTCGGTTCGTTCCTCCCGGCCGATATGCTCGACCGAGACATAGCTCAGCGTGTTAATGCGGGTGACGGAGAATTGACGGCACTCTCGCGTCCCGGCGTCTTGACCGGGGTCGGTGCAGTTTGTGTGCCAGCACGCTTCAACGCAGCATCCGGTTGCGCATGGGCGGTTCCAGTGCCGGTCAGGCTGCGGCGCACATCGAGGTTTCGCGACACCACCAGTACGACGCGACGGTTCTTCGCGCGGCCTTCAGCGGTGGCGTTGTTGGCCACCGGCTGAAACTCACCGTAACCCACTGATGCCAGGCGACCAGGGTTGACGCCCTGCATCGCCAGCATGCGCACGATGCTCGCCGAGCGCGCCGAGGACAGCTCCCAGTTGGTCGGGTACTGCGCAGTGCGGATCGGTTGATCGTCGGTGAAACCTTCGACATGGATCGGGTTATCGAACGGTTTCAGAATCGCTGCAACCTTGTCGATGATGTTGAAGGCGATGTCACTCGGCATGGCGTCGCCGCTGCCGAACAACAGGCTGGAGTTGAGCTCGATCTCGACCCACAACTCGTTGCCGCGCACGGTCATCTGATTGGAGCTGATCAAATCGCCGAACGCGGCGCTGATGTCATCGGCGATGCTTTTCAGCGGATCGCTGGCACCGGCAATACCGGCGTCAACCTGCTCAGCGTCCTTGACCAGCGGCTTGGCCGGGGTCACGGTCTTCGGTCGTTCATCGCCAATCGGGATCGGTTTGAGCGAGCGGTCGGAGTCGGTGAAGACGCCGATCAGCGCTTCGGAAATGACTTTGTACTTGCCTTCGTTGATCGACGAAATCGAGTACATGACCACGAAGAACGCGAACAGCAGCGTGATGAAGTCAGCGTAGGAAACCAGCCAGCGTTCGTGGTTTACATGCTCTTCCTGGTGGCGACGACGTGCCATGAGGTTATTCCCTTAATCCATGAAGCCTTGCAGCTTCAACTCAATGGAGCGAGGGTTTTCACCTTCGGCGATCGACAAGATCCCTTCCAGCAACATTTCGCGATAACGCGACTGCCGCAACGCGATTGACTTCAGCTTGGCCGCCACTGGCAGCAACACCAGGTTGGCACTGGCCACGCCGTAAATGGTCGCGACGAAGGCCACGGCAATGCCGCTGCCCAATTGCGTCGGATCGGCGAGGTTGCCCATCACGTGGATCAGGCCCATCACCGCACCGATGATGCCGATGGTTGGCGCGTAGCCGCCCATGCTTTCAAAGACTTTCGCCGCTTCGATGTCACGGGCTTCCTGGGTGTAGAAGTCCACTTCGAGGATGCTGCGGATCGCTTCCGGCTCGGCGCCATCGACCAGCAGTTGCAGGCCTTTGCGCGAGTAGTTGTCAGGTTCGGCATCAGCCACGCCTTCCAGACCCAGCAGGCCTTCCTTGCGCGCGGTGAGGCTCCAGTTGACGACGCGATCGATACCACCGGCCAGATCGACCCGTGGCGGAAACAGGATCCACGCCAGAATCTGCATGGCGCGTTTGAACGCGCTCATCGGCGATTGCAGCAGTGCGGCACCGATGGTGCCGCCCAGTACGATCAATGCCGCCGGGCCGTTGGCCAGCGCACCGAGGTGACCACCTTCAAGGTAGTTACCACCGATGATGGCGACGAACGCCATGATGATCCCGATAAGGCTTAAAACATCCATCAGAGACACGCCTCGACAATGTGCTTGCCGATGTCGTCGAGGCTGTACACCGCGTCGGCGAGGTCGGCTTTAACGATGGCCATCGGCATGCCGTAGATCACGCAGCTTGCCTCATCCTGTGCCCACACCGCGCTGCCGCCCTGCTTGAGCAGACGCGCGCCTTCACGGCCGTCGGCGCCCATGCCGGTCAACACCACCGCCAGAACTTTGTCGCCGTAGGATTTCGCCGCCGAACCGAAGGTGATGTCCACGCACGGCTTGTAGTTCAGACGTTCGTCGCCCGGGAGGATTTTCACCGCGCCACGGCCGTCGATCATCATTTGCTTGCCACCCGGTGCGAGCAACGCCAGGCCCGGACGCAGGATGTCGCCATCCTCGGCTTCCTTGACGCTGATGCGGCAGAGCTTGTCGAGACGTTCGGCGAAGGCCTTGGTGAACGCTGCCGGCATGTGCTGGATCAGCACGATCGGCGCCGGGAAGTTCGCTGGCAACTGAGTCAGCACGCGTTGCAAGGCAACCGGGCCGCCAGTCGAGGTACCGATGGCAACCAGTTTGTAGGCCTTGCGTTTCGGCGCGGGCGACGAAGCGCTGGCGGCCGGGGCGCGAGTCGGCGCTGGAGCTGGAGCCGGACGCGTTGGTGCACTGGTGCTGTGGCTGCTGAAGCTCGACGCTGCCGGAGCAGGCGTCGGCGCTGGTGCCGCAACCGGCGCAGGCGCGCTGTAAGCACTGAAACGACGATTACTGCGCGAGATGCTATGCACTTTCTCGCACAGCAGTTGCTTGACCTTCTCGGGATTGCGCGAGATGTCTTCGAAATTCTTCGGCAGGAAATCCACCGCGCCGGCGTCCAGCGCATCCAGGGTGACCCGGGCGCCTTCGTGCGTCAGCGAGGAGAACATCAACACCGGGGTCGGGCAGCGCTGCATGATGTGCCGCACCGCCGTGATGCCGTCCATCATCGGCATCTCGTAGTCCATGGTGATCACGTCCGGCTTGAGCGCCAGCGCCTGATCAATCGCCTCTTTACCGTTGGTTGCGGTGCCGACCACCTGGATGCTCGGATCCGCTGAAAGAATTTCCGAGACGCGGCGGCGGAAAAAACCCGAATCGTCCACCACCAGGACTTTGACTGCCATAAACACTCCATTAGGTGCAGCGGGACGTTGTCGCCCCGCCGCCCCGGATTCAAATACGCCGTGCGGCGTAACGCTTGAGCATGCTTGGAACATCGAGAATCAGCGCGATGCGGCCGTCACCGGTAATGGTGGCGCCGGACATGCCCGGAGTGCCCTGCAGCATTTTGCCCAATGGCTTGATGACCACCTCTTCCTGACCGACCAGTTGATCGACGACGAAGCCGATCCGCTGGGTGCCCACCGAAAGGATCACCACGTGGCCTTCACGCTGCTCTTCGTGAGCGGCGGAGCTGACCAGCCAGCGCTTGAGGTAGAACAACGGCAGCGCCTTGTCCCGCACGATCACCACTTCCTGGCCGTCGACGACGTTGGTGGTCGACAGGTCGAGGTGGAAGATTTCGTTGACGTTGACCAACGGGAACGCAAACGCCTGATTGCCGAGCATGACCATCAGGGTTGGCATGATCGCGAGGGTCAGCGGCACCTTGATGACGATCTTCGAGCCCTGGCCCTTGGTCGAGTAAATGTTGATCGAACCGTTGAGCTGGGAAATCTTGGTCTTCACCACGTCCATGCCGACACCGCGGCCGGACACGTCGGAGATCTCGGTCTTGGTCGAGAAACCCGGGGCGAAAATCAGGTTGTAGCACTCGGTATCGCTCAGGCGATCGGCTGCGTCCTTGTCCATCACACCGCGTTTTACCGCGATGGCGCGCAGGACGTTCGGGTCCATGCCTTTGCCGTCATCGGAAATCGACAACAGGATGTGGTCGCCTTCCTGCTCGGCGGCCAGAACAACACGACCGCCACGGGCCTTGCCCGATGCCTCGCGCTCTTCCGGCGACTCGATGCCGTGGTCAACAGCGTTGCGCACCAAGTGGACCAGCGGGTCGGCCAGGGCCTCGACAAGGTTTTTGTCGAGGTCGGTTTCTTCGCCCACCAGTTCCAGGTTGATCTCTTTCTTGAGCTGACGCGCGAGGTCGCGAACCAGACGCGGGAAGCGCCCGAAGACCTTCTTGATCGGCTGCATCCGCGTCTTCATCACCGCGGTCTGCAAGTCAGCCGTGACCACGTCGAGGTTCGACACGGCCTTGGACATGGCTTCGTCGCCGCTGTTGAGGCCCAGGCGCACCAGACGGTTACGCACCAGCACCAACTCGCCGACCATGTTCATGATTTCGTCGAGACGCGCGGTGTCAACCCGCACGGTGGTCTCGGCTTCGCTAGCCGGTTTTTCCGGTGGCGGCGCAGCGGCGGCACGGGCCGGAGCCGGTGCAGCAGCGGCAGCCGGTTTCGGCGCTTCGGCTTTCGGCTCAGGCTTGGGAGCTGCCTTTGGCGCAGCAGCCGGAGCGGCCGCAGCCTTGGCGGCAGGCGCAGCCACCGTGGAAGCAGCGCCGGCAGTCGCGGCGCCAACGTCAGTGAACTTGCCTTTGCCGTGCAATTCGTCGAGCAGCGATTCGAACTCGTGATCGCTGATCAGATCGCTGCCGGCTGCGGCGGCTGCCGGCGCGGCTGGCGCAGCCGGTGCCGAGGCGATCGCCGATTCCAGTGCTTCAACGGCAAAGTTGCCCTTGCCATGCAGTTGATCGAGCAGGGCTTCGAATTCGTCGTCGGTGATATCCGAGCTGTCGCCCGCCGCCGGGGCTACCGCAGCCGCTGCGGTCGGAGCCACGGCATCCGCCGCGAACTGGCCTTTGCCATGCAACTGATCGAGCAAAGACTCGAACTCGGCGTCAGTGATTTCGTCGCTCGCGGCTTCAGCCGCCGTTTGCGCAGGTGCAACAGCGGCCGGGGCTTCAGCTTCAGCCTTGACGGCGTTCAGCGAGTCCAGCAGTTGTTCAAATTCGTTATCGGTGATGTCGCCAGACGCGTCGCCTTCGACGACCAGTTCTTCGATCATCTCGGCCACCGGCGATGCCGGGGCGGCATCCGCCGATTGCGGTTCGGCCAGACGCGCCAGGGCGGCCAGCAGTTCCGGGGTGGCAGCGGTGATCGGTGCACGCTCACGGACTTCGCTGAACATGCTGTTCACCGCGTCCAGTGCTTCGAGGACAACGTCCATCAGTTCTGCATCAACGCGACGCTCACCCTTGCGCAGGATGTCGAACACGTTTTCGGCGATGTGACAGCACTCCACCAGCTCATTGAGCTGAAGGAAGCCGGCGCCCCCTTTTACAGTGTGGAAACCGCGAAAAATTGCGTTGAGCAGATCTGCGTCATCCGGACGGCTTTCCAGCTCGACCAGTTGTTCGGACAGTTGCTCAAGAATCTCGCCGGCCTCAACCAGGAAATCCTGAAGGATCTCTTCATCGGCGCCGAAGCTCATTAATGGGGTGCTCCTACAGGTCTAAAAACCCAAAAAACCTAAAATTCCACAACTCTAGAATCCGAGGCTGGATAACAAATCGTCCACATCGTCCTGACCGGACACAACGTCTTCTCGTTTATCGGCATGAATCTGCGGACCTTCACCCTGCGAGAGATGTTTTTGTGGATCTTTTTCTGCAAGCATCGCGGCGCGGTCATGTTCGATGCCCGCAAAGCGGTCGACCTGACTGGCCATGAGGACGAGTTTGAGCAAATTGCTTTCGACTTCGGTGACCAGTTGGGTCACACGCTTGATCACCTGACCGGTCAGGTCCTGGTAATCCTGGGCCAGCAGGATGTCGTTGAGATTGCTCGACACCGCACGGTTGTCCGTGCTGCTGCGTGACAGAAAACCGTCGACCCGGCGCGCCAGCTCGCGGAACTCTTCAGCCCCGACCTCGCGTCGCATGAAGCGACCCCAATCGGCGCTCAAGGTCTGCGCTTCATCAGCCAGACTGTTGACCACCGGCGTGGCGCTTTCCACCAGATCCATGGTGCGGTTGGCCGCGGCCTCTGTCAGCTTGACCACATAGCCCAGGCGTTCGGTGGCGTCGGTGATTTGCGACACTTCCTCGGCCTGCGGCATGTTCGGATCGATCTGGAAGTTGACGATCGCACTGTGCAGTTCACGTGTGAGCTTGCCGACTTCCTGGTACAGGCCACGGTCACGGGTCTGATTGAGCTCATGGATCAGTTGCACAGCGTCGCCGAACCTGCCTTTTTCAAGGCTTTCGACCAGTTCGACCGCGTGTTTTTTCAGGGTCGACTCGAAATCGCCCTGTGAAGATTCGTTATGCTCCATAGCTCCCCCGCGCGTTCATCAGCCGATGCGTTCGAAAATCTTCTCGATTTTGTCTTTCAACGCCTGAGCCGTGAAAGGTTTGACTACGTAGCCGTTTACACCGGCCTGAGCGGCTTCAATGATCTGCTCGCGCTTGGCTTCTGCAGTCACCATCAGCACTGGCAGGTGCTTGAGTTTTTCATCGGCACGCACGTGGCGCAGCAGGTCGATACCGGTCATGCCCGGCATGTTCCAGTCCGTTACCAGAAAGTCGATGCTTCCGCTGTTGAGCACTGGAATGGCAGTCACGCCATCGTCAGCCTCGACGGTGTTGGTGAACCCAAGATCACGCAGCAGGTTCTTGATGATCCGCCGCATCGTTGAGAAGTCATCAACGATGAGGATTTTCATGTCTTTGTTCAATTCGACCTCCAAGCAGTCTTAAACGCGCCCAGCACCTGGACGCGCCACTTCAATCAATCGGCGCAGCACTCGAAGACTGTCTGGAGCACAACAGAGCAAGACCGGTGCCGTTCATCACCGCACCAGCCTCGTTCGCAGTGTCCCCACACTGCCTTCAGCGCGCTCGCCACTCCCCCAAACGCCCCCGCAAACGGGCCGCGCACTGGCTGTGTAACTGGCTGACCCGCGATTCACTGACGCCAAGGACTTCACCGATCTCCTTGAGGTTCAGCTCTTCGTCGTAGTACAGCGCCAACACCAGTCGCTCACGCTCCGGCAAATTGGCAATCGCGTCCGCCAACGCTGCCTGGAAACGTTCATCTTCCAGATCGCGTGACGGCTCCATATGAGCACTCGCGCCATCCTCGTGCAGCCCTTCGTGTTCGCCGTCCTGCAACAGGTCGTCGAAACTGAACAGGCGACTGCCCAAGGTGTCATTCAAAATCCCGTAGTAATCGTCGAGACTCAATTGGAGTTCGGCCGCAACCTCGTGATCTTTAGCATCACGGCCGGTTTTAGCTTCAATTGAGCGAATCGCGTCGCTGACCATACGGGTATTGCGGTGAACCGAGCGTGGCGCCCAGTCCCCTTTGCGCACTTCGTCGAGCATCGCACCGCGGATTCGTATGCCCGCGTACGTTTCGAAACTGGCGCCTTTGCTGGCGTCGTATTTGGTCGAGACTTCAAGCAGGCCGATCATCCCGGCCTGGATCAGGTCTTCGACCTGCACACTCGCCGGCAAGCGCGCCAGCAAGTGGTAGGCAATGCGTTTGACCAGTGGCGCGTAACGCTCGATCAACTCGTACTGCGCGTCACGTGCCGACTTCTTGTAGTAGTTCATACCGCTTGCGGTCATAGCACGGGCCCTGCCGTTTGCTGCACGAGGCGCTCGACGAAAAACTCAAGATGGCCACGCGGGTTGGCGGGCAGCGGCCAGGTGTCGACCTTCTGCGCGATCGCCTTGAACGCCAGCGCGCACTTGGAACGCGGAAAGGCTTCGTACACCGCGCGCTGCTTCTGCACCGCTTTACGCACGCTTTCGTCGTAAGGCACGGCGCCGACGTATTGTAGGGCCACGTCAAGAAAGCGATCCGTGACCTTGGTCAACTTGGCGAACAGGTTGCGCCCTTCCTGCGGGCTCTGCGCCATGTTGGCGAGGACGCGGAAGCGGTTCATGCCGTAATCGCGGTTGAGCAGTTTGATCAGCGCGTAAGCGTCAGTGATCGAGGTCGGCTCATCGCAGACCACCAGCAACACTTCTTGCGCGGCGCGAACAAAACTGACTACCGAGTCACCAATACCCGCAGCAGTGTCGATCACCAGTACATCGAGATTGTCACCGATGTCGCTGAACGCCTGAATCAGGCCGGCATGTTGCGCCGGGCTCAGGTGCACCATGCTTTGCGTGCCGGACGCCGCCGGCACAATGCGAATGCCACCGGGGCCTTGCAACAGCACGTCGCGCAGCTCGCACCGGCCTTCGATGACGTCGGCCAGCGTGCGTTTAGGGGTCAGCCCCAACAATACGTCAACGTTCGCCAGACCCAGGTCGGCGTCCAGCAGCATGACCCGACGGCCAAGCTCTGCCAGCGCCAGCGACAAGTTCACTGACACGTTAGTCTTGCCGACGCCACCTTTGCCGCCGGTCACCGCGATCACCTGTACGGGATGCATGCTGCCCATGTTATTTCTTTACCTTGTCTTGCATAGACGGAGGCCACATTACTGGCTGCGCGTTCACAACCGGAACAATGCATGGCAGACCATCGATGTAGGTACAAAAACTGTTCATGAATACCTCAGCCTACCTGCTTGGTCGGGCTGTGATAGATATCAGCGAACATGTCAGCCATGGCTTCTTCGCTGGGTTCTTCCTGCATTTGCACGCTGACGGCGCGGCTGACCAGTTGATGACGGCGCGGCAGATGCAAATCATCCGGAATCCGTGGGCCATCGGTCAGGTACGCGACCGGCAATTCATGACTGATCGCCAGGCTCAACACTTCGCCAAGGCTGGCCGTTTCATCCAGTTTAGTCAGGATGCAGCCGGCAAGCCCGCAACGCTTGTAACTGTGATAAGCGGCGGTTAGAACCTGTTTCTGGCTGGTGGTTGCCAAGACCAGATAATTTTTTGAACGAATGCCACGCCCGGCCAGACTTTCCAGCTGCATGCGCAGGGCCGGATCGCTGGCTTGCAGGCCGGCAGTATCGATCAACACCACGCGTTTGCGCAGCAGTGGATCCAGCGCTTGCACCAGCGATTGGCCCGGATCGACGTGGGTCACTGGCACATTGAGAATGCGGCCCAGCGTCTTCAGTTGTTCCTGAGCGCCGATACGGAAACTGTCCATGCTCACCAGCGCGACATTCTGCGCGCCGTATTTGAGCACATAACGCGCGGCAAGCTTGGCGAGTGTAGTGGTCTTGCCCATGCCGGCAGGGCCGACCATGGCAATCACACCGCCCTCTTCCAGCGGCTCGACTTCCGGTACGGCAATCATCCGTGCCAGGTGCGCGAGCAACATGCGCCAGGCCTGACGCGGTTCTTCGATATCGGTGATCATCGCCAGCAGATCGCGCGACAACGGGCCGGACAGGCCGATACGTTGCAGACGGCGATACAGGTTGGCTTGCGCCGGACGGCTGCCTTGCAGCTGATTCCAGGCCAGGGTGCCGAGCTGAACTTCCATCAGCTCGCGCAGGCTGTTCAATTCAAAGCGCATCGAATCCAGTGCACGCGGATCGACACCGCCGGAGGACTGCGCAGGTGCCGGGGCCGGACGCGCCGGAGCGGCGTAAGTCGGCTCGGTCAGGGGTTCAGCGGCGGTCAGCGGCAGGCCGGCCGTCAACGGCAGCCCGGCGAAAATCTGGCGATTGCTGTTGCCGTCGGCTTCGCCACGCAGGCTCAACTCGGCCTGGGCGGTGACGATGCGCGACTGGGTCTTGCGCAGCTCGTCTTCGAGTTCCATGTTCGGAACCCGTGGCGCCAGCGCCGACAATTTGTAATCCAGTGCCGCCGTCAACTCGACACCGCCGGCAATGCGGCGGTTGCCAATGATGGCGGCATCAGCGCCCAGCTCATCACGAACCAGCTTCATGGCCTGACGCATATCGGCGGCAAAGAAACGCTTAACTTGCATAAACCACTACCTCAGCCGTTGGGCCCTACTGTCGCAACGATGGTCACTTGCTTGTTGTCCGGTATTTCCTGGTAGGCCAGCACATGCAATCCAGGGACTGCGAGGCGGCCAAAGCGCGAGAGCATCGCGCGGATCGGGCCGGCTACCAAGAGGATCACCGGCTGACCTTGCATTTCCTGACGCTGCGCCGCTTCGATGAGCGAACGCTGCAGCTTCTCGGCCATGCTTGGCTCCAGCAGAACACCCTCTTCCGAGCCTTGTCCTGCCTTCTGCAGACTATTGAGCAATATTTGTTCCAACCTTGGTTCCAAGGTGATCACAGGCAGCTCGGACTCAGTGCCTACAATGCTTTGGACGATGGCGCGCGATACGCCGACCCGCACAGCAGCCACCAGCGCGGCGGTATCTTGACTCTTCGCGGCGTTGTTGGCGATGGCTTCGGCGATGCTGCGGATATCGCGCACCGGCACATGTTCGGCAAGCAGCGCTTGCAGCACTTTGAGCAGCTGCGACAACGTGACCACGCCCGGCACCAGCTCTTCTGCCAGTTTCGGCGAGCTTTTGGCCAGCAATTGCATAAGTTGCTGCACTTCTTCGTGGCCGATCAGCTCACTGGAGTGCTTGTACAGAATCTGGTTCAAGTGGGTCGCGACCACGGTGCTGGCGTCGACCACGGTGTAACCGAGCGATTGTGCCTGGGCGCGCTGGCTGATTTCGATCCATACCGCCTCGAGGCCGAAAGCCGGATCTTTGGCGTTGATACCGTTGAGCGTGCCGTAGACCTGGCCTGGGTTGATCGCCAGTTCGCGGTCCGGGTAGATCTCGGCTTCGGCGAGGATCACGCCCATCAGGGTCAGGCGATAGGCGCTTGGCGCCAGATCGAGGTTGTCGCGGATGTGCACGGTAGGCATCAGGAAGCCCAGATCCTGCGAGAGCTTCTTGCGCACGCCCTTGATCCGCGCCAGCAATTGCCCGCCCTGGTTGCGATCCACCAGCGGAATCAGGCGATAACCGACTTCCAGACCGATCATGTCGATCGGCGTCACGTCGTCCCAGCCCAGCTCTTTGGTTTCCATGGCGCGGGCCGGCGACGGCAGCAAATCCTGCTGGCGCTTGACCTCTTCCAACGCCACGACTTTAGCGACGTTCTGCTTTTTCCAGAACAGGTACGCGCCGCCAGCGGCCAGCGCAGCCATGCTCAGGAACGAGAAGTGCGGCATGCCCGGCACCAGGCCCATGACCGCCATCAGACCGGCCGCCACCGCCAGCGCTTTTGGCGAGGCGAACATCTGGCGATTGATCTGTTTGCCCATGTCTTCCGAACCGGAAGCACGGGTCACCATGATCGCCGCCGCTGTTGATAACAACAGTGATGGCAATTGCGCCACCAAACCGTCACCGATGGTCAGCAAGGCGTAAACCTTGCCGGCATCGCCGAAGCTCATGTTGTGCTGGAAGATACCCACGGCCATACCGCCAATGAGGTTGATGAACAGAATCAGCAGGCCGGCAATGGCGTCACCACGGACGAATTTGCTGGCACCGTCCATCGAACCGTAGAACTCGGCCTCTTGGGCGACTTCCTGACGGCGCATCTTGGCTTGGTTCTGGTCGATCAGACCGGCGTTGAGGTCGGCGTCGATCGCCATTTGTTTGCCGGGCATCGCATCGAGAGTAAAGCGCGCGCTCACCTCGGAAATCCGTCCGGCACCCTTGGTGACCACGACGAAGTTGATGATCATGAGGATCGCGAAGACCACGATACCGACCACGTAGTTACCGCCGATCACCACCTCACCGAAGGCCTGAATCACCTTACCGGCAGCGGCGTGGCCGTCCTGACCGTGGAGCATCACCACCCGCGTCGAGGCCACGTTCAACGCCAGCCGCAACAGCGTCGCGACCAACAGAATCGTCGGGAACACGGCGAAATCCAGCGGCCGCAGCGCATACACGCAGACCAGCAGGACGACGATCGACAGGGCAATGTTGAAGGTGAAGAACACGTCGAGCAGGAACGGCGGCACCGGCAACATCATCATCGCCAGCATGACCAGCAGCAACAACGGCACGCCCAGATTGCCTCGACTGAGGTCGGCAACGTTTGTGCGAGCAGTGTTGAATAACTGAGAGCGATCCACCGGTTTTCCCCGTTCCTTTAAAGCAAACTTTTGACGCCCAGAGCGGGCTCACGGCGGGTACTGCAAGAAGCTTTCCAACTTTGACCGGGGAGAGAAAACATGACCAATGTAGACCTTCGCCTGCTCGCGGTAGCGGTTTGTCTGGTTCGAATTGATCGACTGAAAAATCCTCATCGCGAGCAGGCGAAGGCCTACAGGGGATTGCATTCCAGATGTCAGATTGAAATGCATTCCAAAATGTGGGAGCGAGCCTGCTCGCGAAGGGGCCCTTATGTCCGGCACAAATTTTTCGATTTAAACGAAGCTGTTTAAAAGACACCTTCAGACACGCCTTCAAGGCTACAAATCCTTGCGCCATTGCCTACAGCCAAGCCAGAATCCGCCGGCTTGTGAGCCTTGGGGTCGGGTTCTATTGTGGTCCGGTCGCTGACGAATCAGCGATCGGGTCTCGCAGCCCGTCGATCTCTGGACGCACAACACCCGCTTTTTTATGGCGGCTGTACGTGGGAGACCTTCAGGTCTGCCGGTTCTAGAGTCCCGGTCTGCGACCCGCGTATAGCTGCCACCTTCATTCGTCTCGCAGCGAACGTTGGCAGCTCCAATGACTCTAGGAGCAGTCGCAGCGCAGGACGCTGCTGGGTATCGCGCAATTGATCATGCTCGGCGAGTTGGCGGTGAATCGGGTGATGGATAATCTGGAATTGCCGAATTAACGCCTGACTACCGTGCAGAAAATCGTTCCCGTACTATGCGCGGGAACGATCCACAGTGATGGCTCCAGAACGGCTTGCCCCGCCCGGAAAGCCGCTGAAAGCGCTGATCGCCGCCACTTTCAGCCATGACGCCTATCTGACTACGTCGGGAAATACCCCATTGCCCGAGAGCGAGTCGCCCCATCAGATAAAAACACGTTGCGACTGCCCATGGCCCCGTTGCTCACCAGCAACGAATGTTCGATTGCATACAAGTGCGGGTATGAAAGATTGACCGACACAAACCGCCCGTAATACAAGCCCCGCCCGCCATAGATGGGCGTCACGTCAACAAAGTTGTTATGCAAAATCCCCCATCCCATGGGTTGTCCACTGTTGTCCATGCTAACGGCACCGAACTGCCTGAACCAGGCGCCGGCCTCGGCTGCAGTCATGAAGGTATTGTTCAATATCAGCCGGTAGACATTCATCACCCGCACCGGATAAGAAACCTGGTTTTCATCGGCATCCGTCACAGTGATAGTGGTTGATTGATTACTTAGCCCCGACACTTTGCCATTGGCATCGACCGATGCTATGCCCGCATTGGCTGAACGATAGGTGTAAGGCGGCCGCCCGCCCGTTGGAACGCGCACTTGCACATTGTTGACAACCTCGCGCTCGCGTAATCCATACGCTGTGCCGCCCAACAGTTTCCAGCCATTCAAAAGCATCGTTTGCGTATCAATTGCCAGTTTTTCTGTGACTTTGACGGTATACCGCGCCACAGGAAGCACCAATGCCGTGTCCTCATCATCCGTGCTTTTCAGTGCTATTTTGCAGGTCAACGCACATCCAGAAAGATCCTTCAGAGAGTAGAACCAGCTTCGCGCCGCCTTGACGCTGATGCCTTGAGTCACTTCTTCGGCAGTCAACGCGGTACCGGGGCGCAATACCAACGGCTCAACGCCCTCGCTGCTGACCATGATCCAGACGCGCTGCCCGACCTCGGCAATCGGCAGCGGCGGCTTGACCACACATGTGAGGTCAGTCTGGATGATTCTCAGATCGATCAGCGGTACAGCACCGGCTTCGACGATATGCGGCCGAGTCAGGACGGGATCACCGTCACTGATTGTCTTGACCGTCAACATCAACGGCCTGGACTGGATCGTCTTGCCATTTCTGATCAGCTCGTAAAGGACTTCAACCAGTTTTCCCAGATTTTCCGCAATGAATGAAGGCCGCAGCACAAAGAATGCAACGTTGTCAGCATTCAACGGTAGAGGAGCAAACGTCGGCGAACCCTCCCCAGGCGCCCCTTTGACCAGCAAACGCACTTGATCACCCGGGCGCGGACTGGCCACATGGACTCGCGCTCGGGCACCGTCATTATTTTCCAGCGGGTCAAGTACGCCATCAGGCGCACGGCGTACAGTTGGCGGCTGCAACGACTGCGCCGGATCGCCGATATACAACTCGAGCAACGCGGATGATTGCGGCAGTTCGTCTGGCCGCTCGATCCACCAGAGCACACTGAAAAACTGCTCCCGATAGAACTTGATAGCTTCGCCGTCCAGCCAAAATTCCAGATCTTTGTCTGCCCGGGTTTGATCAATCGGCAACTTGTCCCGAAAAACTACCCCGCCCGCATCGCCCCGCCCCTCCACATGCACCACATCGCCCAGGCGGGTATACGAAGCTGCTGCAACCTGAATATCCGTTCCGTACGGCACATGCGCAGGATTGAGCACACCATCAATGGCGCTAATGACCACCGGCGCAGGCAAGACAGGTTTGAAATCGTCTACACGTGCATACAGCTTTTCCGATACCAACGCAGGATTCAACGTGGCATGGCTGACCTCATACGAGACACCGACCGACCCTCGGATCAATGGAGCGATGTTGCTGCCAGTGACATTAAAGGCAATGGCCTGCCCTACCAACCGGTCGCTGACGTCGCGATACGTCTGATACAGGTGCGGGCGTCCGGAAGCACTGGTCCCCATCCAAGTCAATGTGACTCTGAAACCCTTTTTGATCCGGTCATCGGGACCGCACAACACCACGGTCTGACTTAGCGCAGGATCCAGAGTGCCGCCCACCAGATCCGTCATCCACGGTGCCGGCAGTCGCAACGTCTTTCCTTGCAAGGTGAAAATATAGATCTCTGAACGATCCGGCTCCCCCTCATCTTTGATGCGCCGGTAATCCACTTGCACCTGCCCGGACGCACTGGCAAGCACTATCGGATTGGGAATTTTGAAAGACTGAATCCCGATACGAGTAATCGATTGCTCTTCATTGTGCTCGACCACCTCTCCGCTTTGCGCCGTAGCCGTCCATTGAAGCCGGAGTTTTTGCCCCTTCACAAAACCAGTGCGCGTAATGATCTGAACTTCCAGGTCGTCGAATCCAACCTCATCAAGGCTGACCAGATCTTCATCGGCGAGAGGAACGAATACCGGATCGAGCCAGTTTTTGTCTGGATCGCTGATGACGGTCGTACGCTCCGAAAAGTCGCTGACGTTCTCTACCTGATCTTCGATCTGATAGACCACCACCGCCGGATTTGCGGGGCCCGCATCCCGGATATTCTCTGGCGAAATGAAAACACTGATCTCTTTTCCGACCTCGCTTTCCAGCACCGTGTAGGGCGTGACAGCAATGCCGTGGAAACAGAGTTTCAACTTGTCCCCTTTGGTCATGAAGGGCCAGGGAGGGATAACCGCCGTGACGCCCTCGGCAGCCACCTCCTTGTCAATGACTTGCCCGGGCTTCAACTGAAGTCGAGCCGGCTTGAGTCGTTGATGGCCGGGCAAGTCCGGCTCGGGATCGTTGCCACCCGGCGGATCGATCTTGAACCAGACTTCGATCTGCGCCCCCTCAGGGGGCTGACCGCTTTTGCGCAGAATCTCGTAGCGCAAGGTATGCACGCCGGCCGGAACCAGCTTCGCAGCGATGTGCATCACCACATCGAGATTACCGTGGTCAGCAGGCAGCACCGACGTGTCAACCAAATTCTCACCGACGTACAGTCGAATGGTGTCGCCTTCGGCCATATTCAGATAGGCCTGTACCAGCACCCGAAGTCCGTTGGCACTCGTATAAAGCAAGGGGCGGTTGACCCCCACTTGCGCCGGCGGAAAATCGATACCTGTGAACTGCCCGGGGATATTGGGCGGGAACAACGAAAAAAGCCCCATACCTCCGTTGGAGTCAAAAGGGGTTATGTCATGTTGCGTATCGTCGATATCGTCCTCAATCGGCATCACCATCAAACCAATCATCGCCCTGCTCCTGAAAAATTCCGTAGCGGTTTGCCAAGGATCTGCAGAGGCCATTGAAAACCTCACGACAACATTCGACCACTGTCAGAACTAACAGGTGCGCGGGTTTTTCAGACAAACGGCACTGACACCCGAGGAGGAAAATACAATCTGGCGGATGCGAACAGGGGGACGGATTTATTTAACCAGTGAGCGGGGCTTGATCGAGATTTTTCTGCTGACCGGGATGGCCCATTCGCGAGCAAGCTCGCTCCCACTGGGAAATGCATTCCAAATGTGGGAGCGAGCTTGCTCGCGAAGGGGCCAGTGAAGTCAGCGCAAATCGCCTTTTAAACTCAGGCGTTTAAAAGACACCTCCAGACACGCCTTCCAGGCTACAAATTCTTGCGCCATTGCCTACAGCTACGCCAGAATCCGCCGGCTTGTGCGCTTTGGGGGCGGGTTCTATTGTGGGTCGGTCGCTGACGAATCAGCGATCGGGTTTAGCGACTCGGACCATCTCAGTGCATCAGCGTTCGTGGCTTCGTTGTGGGACTCTTCGCCCGCAATTACGTTATGGCGGCTGTATGCGGGAGACCTTTGGGTCTACCGGGGTGCCTGTGACCGGTTCGCTAACCTGCGTACAGCTGCCACCTTCACTTGTTTAGCGACAGGGAAAGAGTGGCTCCATAACCTCAGGAGCTTCACCATGATCAAACCAACACCCAACCCGCCCGAAACCGACTCCACCTCCCCCTACGAATCCCTCGATTCAAAAAAACTCAACGATGCCGCCGAACGCGCCCTCGATCATTACCTGTGCCCACCCGGCTCTACTCCACCACCGCGTAAAACCCGCCGGATGTACGCCGTGACCGCCGACTTCAAAAACGAAGAACTGCTGGCCGATGCCAGCGAAACACTCGCTTGCGCCAGAACCATCGCCCATGACTTCACCCACCTCATACCCGCGTCGCAGCGCAGGACGCTGCTGGGTATCGCGCAATTGATCATGCTCGGTGAGCTGGCGGTGAATCGGGTGATGGATAATCTGGAGATCCCGGGGTGATGCGGGCAGGCTGAGATATTCGGTGCTCCTGCCGGCCTCTTCGAGCAAGCTCGCTCCCACATTTTGATCCTCTTGGATGCGAACCTTGCAGCGACGGAAGATCCTGCGGGACGCAGCTTGCTCGAGCCTGCCTCACGGCAGGCAGGGGCGCGCAGCCACCCAGCAATACCACACGTCGGAAAATCATCACCACCTGTCAGATGTGACAGGTGACGGACGCCTCGTTCTGCGTTGTGATGAACCTTGCCTGCCATTGTTCGTCACCATTGTCCTTGGAGAACAGAATGAGCGTTCAAGTCAATTCACTCGAAGCCAACGCAGCCCTGGCCTTGTATCCCGTGTACCCACCGCAATGGATAACACCGGTGCTGCCTCCAGGTACTGCTGATGGTGGCCTTCCTCTCTCGGCATTCATTCCATCTGGCGTAGAACTTGTCATCGACCCCATAACCGGCTTGCGGAATTGGGTCATGGCGGCTTTTGACGTCGTGACTATTCTTGTCAACGGAGTCAGCACCGGCATCAGCAAAACCATCTATCCCGGTGAGGAGCAGGAACGCATTCTTTTGCGCGTGCCGGCGAGCTGGTTCACAAACGGTGTCAACGATGTCCGCTACAGAGTGGCCCGAGCCAGCGGCAACGACGATAACTCACCCACACTCAAGCTGCTTTACAACAACCCGGCGCCTACCGTCACCGTCAGCCATCCACCCAGCGTCGTACCGGGGCAGACGGCAGTCCTCACGATTACTGTCACTTACCCACGGCCTCACGACACGGTCAAGCTCACCATAGGCACCTTGAGCATCACATTTCCCAACCCCACAAACCCGATCAACCACACCTTGACGGCTGCCGAACTGCTGTTGATTGGCGACGGCACCCATTCGGTCTTCGCCACGGTGCGCGATCAATTGACCAACAACAACGAGTCGGCGAAGACCCCGATTAATATCACTGCAAATCAGAAGGTGTACAACTCGCCGATAATCCTTGAGGCCGTGGACGGCATGCTGGATGTGGCCGCACTGAAAGGTCAGGACGCCACGCTACGAGCACGCGACTGGACAGGATTACAGGTCGGTCAGCAGGTGTGGTTGAAATTCACCGGCCAGAAACCCGACGGCTCGGCGCACGTCCTGCAATTCTGGAATGGTGGCACCCACAAGGTGAATGCGACCTGGGTCAGTCAGAGGTTCTGGGATAAACCGCTGCTCATCGCTTTCCTGAGAGAATTGAACGACGGATCGGAGTTGAAACTGGAATTCTGGGTGTCGGAGGACAAGAGCAATAACTTTGCTAGCGCCACGCGGTTTCCGGATCAGGTGTATACCGTCAGGACCGTGGAGAATGTAGAACCGACAATAGACTCAATCAAAGGCTTACCCAGTAACATCGAAATCCCTGACAATGACGACACAGTAGAAAACTCAATAATTCTCATCGGCACAGCCGCCAAAGGCCAACAAGTTGATGTAATAGAAGGCGACGTATCAAAAGGTAAACCCGTCGCTAGTCCGACAGATGGAGAATGGAGGCTGACCCTTACAGAACTGACCAAGGGCAGGTACACCTTTGTTGCTAAGGCACAATACGCTGACAACCCAACATCACAACCCAGATCACTTACCGTTCACCAGCCCCTGCAAATTGACCAATCCAATATGATTCTCAACGGCTACCGGATATACACCGGATGGGCGACCACGGGCTTGGAGTTTTTAAACAACTCCGCAACTCGAACCGCCTCTTATGGAGTAAGCCCAGTCACTTATATGTCCAGCAACACAGCCATCGCTACAGTGGATATGAATGGCAAGGTTATCGGCCTTCGCAACGGTAACAACGTAGTCATCACCGTTCAGGACAAGTTAAGCACTCTTACTTACAACGTATATGTCAGCAACATCTTCCGGCTGGATATAAGTACAGTTGGATATAATTATCAGCAAGCAATCAGCTGGAGAAATACCATCGCCGGCTCAGTACCTTTAACTAATGCACTGACAGCCATGCGTCGCGTTTACGGCCCGGATAACAACTGGCCTTTGGTGCCGGGAGGGGTGTACAGAATGTGCGATGAAGGCGGCTGCCCAAGCGGCTGGGGATCGATATTTGGGTATCGTAATGGAGGAGTCATATGCCATTCGGATTTGAGTAGAAATCTGGTTTCATGGTGTCTCAGACCGTATTGATCAGACGCGCTTGGTTTTAAAAGGCTAAAGGTAAAAGTTAAAAAAAAAGGTTCTTCACGGAATCCCGGGAAAGACAGAAACAAGAACGCCGATTTGATTGATGATGTTCGTGCGAGCAAACACATCTAACAAACCGGCGTTCTTATGCGCGATATTAATACTTTCCTTCCTTTTTGGGAGGGCTTTTCTGTCGTCAACATCAAGCCTGATGGTGACGGCCTCCAGATCGATCTCACACCCCACACCACCCGCTTCCCTTCCTGCGGAGGGTGCCAAAAAACCTGTTCAACCACTCATGAGTATTGCGAGCGAGTGATTCGTGATCTACCCATTCTCGGTCGTGCGGTGCGCCTCAGCGTTTTGCTCAGGCGTGTTGGTTGCCGCGACTGTGGCAAACGCATGGAGGCCGTCAGTTGGCTGGATCGCTATGCCCGCATGACGCGTCGCTTGGCCGATGCGGTCATTCAAGCCTGCGAGCGACTTCCCACCCTGCACGTGGCCCAGATGTTTGGGCTGCATTGGGACACCGTTCGGTTGCTGGAGCGTCGAGCCTTACAGGCGGCGTTGGCCACGCTGCCGAAGGCGCAACCACGACGCCTGGTGATGGATGAATTCGCGCTGTTCAAAGGGCATCGCTACGCCAGTGTGGTGTTGGATGCCGATACGCGAAGAGTGCTATGGATTGGCGAAGGCCGTAGCCGGGCGGCGGTTCGGCCCTTTTTCGAAGAGCTGGGGCCAGAGGGATGTGCTCGAATCGAAGCGGTTGCGATGGACATGAATACCGCTTTTGACCTGGAGGTCCGTCAGCACTGCCCGAAAGCGCGAGTGGTCTACGACCTCTTTCATGTGGTGGCCAAATATGGCCGAGAGGTGATTGATCGGGTCCGCGTCGATGAAGCTAATCGGCTACGCCATGACAAGCCTGCCCGAAAGGTCATCAAGCAAGCGCGATGGCTGTTGCTACGCAACCCGCAGAACCTGAAAACGCCGGAGCAACAGGTACGTTTAAAGGACCTGCTGGCGGCCAACCAAGCATTGATGACAGTCTATCTAATGAAGGCTGAACTCAAAACGCTTTGGGCACCTAGCAGCGCCTGGGGCTGGCGATCGGCCTGGAAACAATGGCTGCGCCATGCTCATGAAAGCGAAATACCGGCTCTGGTGCAGTTTGCCAAACGGCTAAAGGGTTACTGGCGAGGCATCGTAAGCCGGGTGCGCTGGCCGATGCACACCGGTCAGTTGGAAGGAATAAACAATCGAATAAAGGTGATCAAGCGGATGGCGTACGGTTACCGGGATAGCGAGTTCTTTTTCATGAAGATCAAGAGCGTCTTTCCCGGTAATCCGTGAAGAACCAAAAAAAAGGGGGGGGGGTAAAAAGAAGCCAGACCTGAATGGCACTGACCGGGATGGCCCTTTCGCGAGCAAGCTCGCTCCCACAGGGAAATGCATTCCAAATGTGGGAGCGAGCTTGCTCGCGAAGGGGCCAGTGAAGTCAGCGCAAATCGCCTTTTAAACTCAGGCGTTTAAAAGACACCTTCAGACACGCCTTTCAGGCTACAAATTCTTGCGCCATTGCCTACAGCTACGCCAGAATCCGCCGGCTTGTGCGCCTTGGGGTCGGGTTCTATTGTGGGTCGGTCGCTGACGAATCAGCGATCGGGTTTAGCGATCCGATACCCTACAGACGCTCAATCCCCAGTCTCAATTGCAGCTTTGTCTATCTGCACTTGGCGTCATGGTGGCTGTGCGTGGGAGACCTTCGGGTCTACCCGGGGTTTCTGTGACCCGGATCGCTAACCTGCGTACAGCCGCCACCTTTACTTGTTTAGCGATGAGCCGTGGCGGCCAAATCAACCACGGAGTATCACCATGATTAAACCAACACCCAACCCACCCGAAACCGACCCCACCTCCCCCTACGAATCCCTCGATTCAAAAAAACTCCACGAAGCCGCCGACCGCGCCCTCGATCACTACCTCTGCCCACCCGGCTCCACGCCACCACCGCGTAAGACCCGCCGGATGTACGCCGTCACCGCAGACTTCAAAAACGAGGAACTGCTGGCCGATGCCAGCGAAACCCTCGCTTCAGCCAGAACCATCGCCCATGACTTTGCCCACCTCATCCCCGCGTCGCAACGCAGGACGCTGTTGGGTATCGCGCAATTGATCATGCTCGGCGAGCTGGCGGTGAATCGGGTGATGGATAATCTGGAGGTGCCGCAGTAGCGACACGCGATGATCGTTCCCACGCGCAGCAAAGGAATGCCTCAACGGACGCTCCGCGTTCGGCTTTGGAAGGGGCGCGGAGCGTCCCGGGCTGCATTCCTTTGCTGCGCGTGGGAACGATCATAAAAAACCGCCGCCCCGTTTTAAGCGGCTTTGCGAACAGTGGTCAATACCGGAGGATTTTTACTTTTCCATTCTTGCTCTTGGGCAATTCGAACTCGACCTCGCCGCCCACTTTGACGCTCGCCCGCAGGGCATCGGGCAATGGAATGCTGAATCGGTATTCTTTGGCCGTCAGAAAAAACCCCGTGGCTTCGGCAAAGGAAATACATCGTCCCGAGGGCTTCGGCGTGATGGTGCCCCTTCCGGTTTTTTCGTCATAACTGCTGAAAATACCTTTCATTGTCGTGCTCCCTTGCACTCGCCCGCATGACCGCGCCAGGTTCACGGCGCCACCTTGCATCAAACTGCAAAATCACGACGAGCGCACCTGTCAGAGTTGACAGTAAAGGGAGATCTCAGACCAATGGCTGCACAACGACGTCAGGAGTCGCGACGCAGATCCGGCGGAATCGGCAAGTCGTCCTTGAGCGGATCCGGGCGTTTGCCCTTGCCCGCACGGTACTGGCGGATCTGGTAGACGTAGGCCAGGACCTGCGCGACCGCGAGATACAGACCACCAGGAATTTCCTGCTCGAGTTCGGTGGAGTAGTAGATCGAACGCGCCAGCCCCGGCGATTCGAGGAGCATGACGTTGTTGGCTACGGCGATTTCGCGGATTTTCAGGGCGAGGAAGTCGCTGCCCTTGGCCAGCAGCACGGGTGCGCCGCCCTTCTCCGAGTCGTACTTGAGCGCGACGGCGTAGTGGGTCGGGTTGGTGATGACCACGTCGGCGTCGGGAATCGCCGCCATCATGCGCCGCTGGGACATCTCGCGCTGGGTCTGGCGGATGCGCTGTTTGACTTCCGGGCGACCCTCCTGATCCTTGTGCTCGTCGCGCACTTCCTGCTTGGTCATCAGCAGTTTCTTGTGGGCTTCCCAGAGCTGCACCGGCACATCGACAGCCGCGATGATGATCAGGCCGCAGGCCAGCCACAATGTGCTCCAGCCGACCAGCGTCACGCTGTGGATGATCGCCATTTCAAGTGGCTCGTGGGCGATCCGCAAAAAGTCATCGACGTCCGCCGACAACACTGCCAACGCCACGCCCAGTGTGATCAGGAACTTGGCCAGGGCCTTGAGCAGTTCGACCACAGCCTTGAACGAGAACATCCGCTTCAGGCCTGCCGCCGGGTTCATCCGGCTGAACTTGGGCGCCATGGACCGCTGCGAACAGCCAGCCACCGAGGGAAATCGGCCCGATCAACGCGGCGAGCAACAGAGTGATCATGATCGGCTGGATCGCCAGCAGCGCCATCTGGCCCGACTGCAACAGAAACGCGCCCATGGAACCCTGATCCATGATCACTTCGCGCGACAGCGTGAAGTTCAGGCGCATCAGTTCCATCAGGTCTTCGGCCAGCATGCCGCCAAACACCAGCAGCGCACCGGCACCGGCCATGGTCACGGCCAGGGTGTTGAGTTCTTTGGAACGGGCAATTTCACCCTTTTCACGAGAGTCCTTTTTACGTTTCTCCGTGGGGTCTTCTGTTTTGTCCTGACCGCTTTCGCTCTCTGCCATGACTCAGCGCGCCCGTGCCAGTTCGCGTAACAACTGCAAGGCCTCGGTGGCCAGCGGCTGGTACTGATTGAGAATGTCCGCCAGACCGACCCAGACGATAAACAGACCGAGCACCAGGGTCAGCGGAAAACCGATGGAGAAAATGTTCAGTTGTGGCGCCGCGCGGGTCATCACGCCAAACGCGATGTTGACCACCAGCAACGCCGTCACCGCCGGCAACACCAGCAACAATGCGGCGCCCAGCACCCAGCCGAGTTTGCCGGCCAGTTCCCAGTAATGCGCGGTCATCAGACCGCTGCCGACCGGTAGCGTGGTGAAGCTTTCGGTGAGGACTTCGAAGACCACCAGATGGCCGTTCATCGACAGGAACAGCAAAGTCACCAGCATGGTGAAGAACTGCCCGATCACCGCCACCGAGACACCGTTGGCCGGGTCGACCATCGAGGCGAAGCCCATGCCCATCTGAATCGCGACAATTTGCCCCGCGACGGCAAAGGCCTGGAAAAACAGTTGCAGGGAAAACCCCAGCACCGCACCGACCAGAATCTGCTCGGCTATCAGCAGCAAGCCACTGAGATCCAGCGGGCTGACCGCCGGCATCGGCGGCAGGCTCGGCGCAATACACACGGTGATGGCCACGGCGAAATACAGGCGCACCCGGCGCGACACCAACGTCGTGCCGAACACCGGCATGACCATCAGCATCGAGGCGACGCGAAACAGCGGCAACATGAACGAGGCCACCCAGGTACTGATCTGGGTGTCGGTCAGCTGAAGCAGCGATTGCATGGCTTAGCCGATGACCATCGGGATGTTTTTGTACAACTGGATGATGTATTCCATGAACGTCTGCACGATCCACGGACCACCGATGATCAACGTCACCAGCATCACCAGCAGACGCGGGAGGAAGCTCAGGGTCTGTTCGTTGATCTGCGTAGCGGCCTGGAACATCGCCACCAGCAAGCCGACCAACAGGCTCGGCACTACCAGAATCGCGACCATCAATGTGGTCAGCCAAAGGGCTTCACGAAAGATATCGACCGCAACTTCCGGCGTCATGGCGAGACACCTCCAAAACTGCTGGCCAGGGTGCCGATGATCAGCGCCCAGCCATCAACCAGCACGAACAGCATGATTTTGAACGGCAGCGAGATGATCAGCGGCGAGAGCATCATCATACCCATCGCCATCAGCACACTGGCCACGACCAGGTCGATGATCAGGAACGGAATGAAGATCATGAAGCCGATCTGGAACGCGGTTTTAAGCTCGGAGGTGACGAACGCCGGCACCAGAATGGTCAGCGGCGCCTGATCCGGCGTGGCAATGTCGGTGCGCTTGGACAAGCGCATGAACAGCTCCAGATCGCTGGTGCGGGTCTGGGCGAGCATGAAGTCCTTGATCGGCACCTGGGCCTTTTCGACCGCTTGCTGGGCGGTAAGGGTTTCCGCCAGATACGGTTGCAGCGCATCCTTGTTCACCCGGTCGAACACCGGGGCCATGATGAACATGGTGAGGAACAGCGCCATGCCGGTGAGGATTTGGTTCGACGGCGTCTGTTGCAGACCGAGGGCCTGACGCAGGATCGAGAAGACAATGATGATCCGGGTGAAACTGGTCATCAGAATCACGGCCGCCGGAATGAAGCTCAGGGCGGTCATGATCAGCAGGATCTGCAGACTGACCGAATACTCCTGCGCGCCATCGGCGTTGGTGCCCAGCGTGATCGCCGGGATCGACAACGGATCGGCGGCGAATGCCAGCGGCGCGGCCAGCAACAGGGCCAGCGTCAAGACGATGCGTAACGCACCCATTACTTCTTATCCTTCTGATCCTTGCCGAGAATCTTCAGCAGATGCTGGGCAAATTCCGGGGTCGCTTTCTCGCTGGTATTCGGCACCTCGACCGGCTCTTTGAGCACATGCAGCGCGGTGATGGTGCCGGGGCTGAGGCCGAGCAGAATCTGCTCGTTGCCGACCTGCACCAGCAGCAAACGGTCACGCGGGCCGAGCGCGCGCGAACCGATCAGCTCGATCACCTGGCCCTTGCCTGCCGGACCTGCCTGCTGCACCCGGCGCAACAGCCAGGCGAGGAAGAAGATCAACCCCAGCACCAGCAACAGGCCGAATACCAGTTGCGTCAGTTGCCCGGCCACGCCGCTGTTGACCATCGGCGCGGTGGCGGCTGGCACTGTGGTCGCCGTTGAAGGCTCGGCGGCCAGCACGCTCAATGGCAATGCCAGCAAAGCCCAGAGAAACCGTTTCACTCAGCGCAGCTTCTTGATGCGTTCGCTTGGGCTGATCACGTCAGTCAGGCGGATGCCGAACTTCTCGTTGACCACAACTACTTCACCGTGCGCAATCAGCGTGCCGTTAACCAGCACGTCGAGCGGCTCACCGGCCAGACGATCAAGCTCGATTACCGAACCCTGGTTGAGTTGCAGCAGGTTGCGAATGTTGATGTCGGTGCTGCCGACTTCCATCGAGATCGACACCGGGATGTCGAGGATCACGTCCAGGTTCGGGCCATCGAGGGTCACCGGATCGTTGTTCTTCGGCACGCTGCCGAACTCTTCCATTGGCAGACGCGAGCCGCTGGATGCGTCGGCGGCCAGCAGGGCGTCGATGTCAGCTTGACCGTCACCGGTTTCTTCCAGGGCCGCAGCCCATTCGTCAGCCAGTGCCTGGTCGTCCTGGGCGTTCATATCGTCGTTCATCATTTGTCCTCGGCGGGCAAAAATTCAGTTAAATGCTTGGGGTAGGAGCGCCGTTTCAGCGACGCTCGATCGGCTCGATCACTTGCAACGCGAGGTTGCCTTTGTGCGAGCCCATCTTGACCTTGAAGGCCGGCACGCCGTTGGCGCGCATGATCATGTCTTCCGGCATTTCGACCGGGATCACGTCACCCGGCTGCATGTGCAGGATGTCGCGCAGTTTCAACTGGCGGCGCGCCACGGTGGCGCCGATGGGTACGTCGACATCGAGGACGTCCTGACGCAGCGCGTTAACCCAGCGCTCGTCCTGATCGTCGAGGTCGGACTGGAAACCGGCGTCGAGCATTTCGCGCACCGGCTCGATCATCGAGTACGGCATGGTCACGTGCAGGTCGCCGCCACCGCCATCGAGTTCGATGTGGAACGTGGAGACCACGATCGCTTCGCTTGGGCCGACGATGTTGGCCATAGCCGGGTTCACTTCCGAGTTGATGTACTCGAAATTGACTTCCATGATCGCCTGCCAGGCTTCTTTCAAATCGACGAAAGCCTGTTCCAGCACCATGCGCACCACACGCAGTTCGGTCGGGGTGAATTCACGCCCTTCGATCTTGGCGTGACGGCCGTCGCCGCCGAAGAAGTTGTCCACCAGTTTGAACACCAGTTTGGCGTCAAGGATGAACAGCGCGGTGCCGCGTAACGGTTTGATCTTGACCAGGTTGAGGCTGGTCGGTACGTACAACGAATGCACGTATTCGCCGAACTTCATCACCTGCACGCCACCGACGGCAACGTCCGCCGAGCGGCGCAGCATGTTGAACATGCTGATGCGGGTATAGCGGGCAAAACGCTCGTTGATCATTTCCAGAGTCGGCATGCGTCCACGGACGATGCGGTCCTGACTGGTCAGGTCGTAGCTTTTGACACTGCCGGGTTCGGCAGCGTTATCGGTCTGTACCAGACCATCGTCGACGCCGTGCAACAGCGCGTCGATTTCATCCTGGGACAGCAGATCCTGCACGGCCATGTCGTGTTCCTACTGCAGTACGAAATTAGTGAAAAGCAACTGTTCGATCACCACTTTGCCCAGCTCTTTCTGCGCCACTTCCTGGACGCTGGCGGTGGCCTTCTGGCGCAACATCTCTTGGCCGACCGGGGTCGCCAAGGTGGCGAAATCCTGACCGGAGAAGAGCATCACCAGGTTGTTGCGGATCACCGGCATGTGCACTTTGAGCGCTTCCAGATCGGCCTGATTACGCGCCAGCATGGTGATGCTCACCTGCATGTAGCGCTGACGGCCGTTCTGGTTGTAGTTGGCAACAAAGGCCGGCGCCATCGGCTCGAAAATCGCCGGCTGCTTGCCGACAGGCGCTGCATCAGCGGCTTCGGCAGGCTTGCTCTGAGCGCTGTGCATGAAGAACCAGGTCGCCCCCACGGACGCGCCAATGGCCAGCAGCAACGCCAGCACGATCACAATGATCAGCTTGAGTTTGCCTTTGGTTGCGGGGTCTTTCACTGCTGCTGTTTCGCTCTTCGCCATGCCAATAATCCGTCACTAATCGGGTTTTCACAGTCGCACGGCAAGGCAAGAGCAAGTGTTATGCCAGAAGTGTCGGCCGTAGCGCAGACAACGCTAAAGTCAAAGGCACCCTCACCCCAGCCCTCTCCCGGAGGGAGAGGGGGCCGACCAAGGTGTCAGACGCCAAACATCGACCTGAAAGACCGAGTCGATTATGGATTCACAACAGCAGTACCCGGTCGGCGTACTTCGCAAGCATCCCCCAATCAGTCCCCTCTCCCTCTGGGAGAGGGCTAGGGTGAGGGTTTTCAGGGGGCCGACCGAGGTGCAAGACGTCAAACATCGACCTGAAAAACCGAGTCGATTATGGATTCACAACAGGAGTATCCGGTCGGCGTACTTCGCAAGCATCCCCCAATTGATCTGGCTTAATGATTCTGGACACCCCTAAAGGGCGTTAATCTACGCCCAACGATGAGGTGTGATTTGACCAGACGATATTTTTCAACAGATTTCAAACGGGATGCGGCTTGCCTGGTTTTGGATAAAGACTATTCGGTGAGTGAAGCCTGTGAAGCAATGGGCGTGGGCCCTACAGCTCTTCGCCGCTGGGTTGAACAACTGCGTGCGGAGCGCAGCGGCAAGACGCCTGAGAAGTCCAAGGCCATGACCGTTGACCAACAACGCATCCAAGAACTGGAAGCAACAATTCGACGGATTGAGCGCGAGAAGGAAATTTTAAAAAAGGCTACAGCTCTCTTGATGTCGGATTCCCTCGATCGGTAAGGCTGGTCGAGGAGTTAAGCGAGCAATATCCAAGATCCGAGTTGTGTGGCGTGTTTGGTATCAACCGCAGCAGTTATTACGAGCGTCTGAAACAGCGGGCGAAAGTGCATGTCGGGCGCGATCGCCTAAAGATCAAGGCTGCCGAATTACATGAGCAAAGTCGTGGCTCAATGGGCGCGCGCAGCCTGTCAAAAGCGCTGTGTAACGAAAAAGAGTCGGTAGGTCGTTACATGGCTCGTAGCCTGATGCGCGAGCTCGGTTTGAAGAGCCAGCAACGGCGCAGGCATCGGTACAAACCCAGCGGTGCGGAGGCGCAATACGCCCCCAATCATTTGGAGCGTAAATTCAAAGTCGAGGCCCCCAATCGAGTGTGGTGTGGCGACGTGACTTACATTTGGGCCGGTACTTACTGGGTTTATCTGGCTGCTGTACTTGATCTGCATGCCCGCCGCATCGTCGGCTGGGCGATGTCCAGAAGTCCGGATTCAGCTCTGACCTGTCGAGCGTTAAAGATGGCTTTCGAGTCGCGAGGACGCCCTGAAAACCTAATGTTCCATTCGGATCAGGGCTGTCATTACAGCAGTAAAGTGTTTCGTGAAACGCTGGCGGACATGCGCATAAAACAAAGCATGAGTCGACGAGGAAACTGCTGGGACAACGCCCCGATGGAGCGTTTCTTTGGCAGTTTGAAATCTGAATGGATACCCAAGGCTGGCTACCGAAACGAAGATGAGGCCAGTACCGATGTATTGCGCTACCTGACCCATTATTACAATCGGATCAGGCTGCACAGTCACAATGGCTACCGAACTCCGGTGGACATGGAGGCCCTGGCGGCATGAAAAAGGGTAAAACCCTATAACCGTGTCCAGTATCGTTTGACCAGATCAAATCGGTCCCCTCTCCCTCCGGGAGAGGGCTAGGGTGAGGGTTTTCAGGGGACCGACCGAGGTGCAAGACGTCAAACATCGACCTGAAAAACCGAGTCCATTATGGATTCACAACAGCAGTATCCGGTCGGCGTACTCCGCAAGCATCCCCCAATCAGTCCCCTCTCCCTCTGGGAGAGGGCTAGGGTGAGGGTTTTCAGGGGGCCGACCGAGGTGCAAGACGTCAAACATCGACCTGAAAAACCGAGTCGATTATGGATTCACAACAGGAGTATCCGGTCGGCGTACTTCGCAAGCATCCCCCAATCGGTCCCCTCTCCCTCCGGGAGAGGGCTAGGGTGAGGGTTTTCAGGGGACCGACCGAGGTGCAAGACGTCAAACATCGACCTGAAAAACCGAGTCCATTATGGATTCACAACAGCAGTATCCGGTCGGCGTACTTCGCAAGCATCCCCCAATCAGTCCCCTCTCCCTCGGGGAGTGGGCTAGGGTGAGGGTTTTCAGGGGCCGACTGAGGTGCAAGACGTCAAACATCGACCTGAAAGACCGAGTCGATTATGGATTCACAACAGCAGTATCCGGTCGGCGTAATCCGCAAGCATCCCCCTATCAGTCCCCTCTCCCTCTGGGAGAGGGCTAGGGTGAGGGGCTCTTGATTTTGCTCAGGCGTAATAGTCGACCGCGCTGCTGCCAATCACGCTGGTGGTTTGAGCGGCGGCTTCAGCAATGGTTGCAGGCACCAATTCGTCATCCGCCGAATCGAGGCGACCGCCGGCCGCGCTGGTGCGACCACTCTGGCCCTGCTGCGCCTGTTCTTGACCTTGTTGCCCCTGCCAGCCACGATTCTGGTCGGAGACATTGACGTCGACCTGACCCATGCCCTGCTGGTTGAACATTTCGCGCAGGCGATGCATC
Organism: Pseudomonas sp. Mb7; assembly: GCF_054790525.1. NCBI lineage: Bacteria > Pseudomonadati > Pseudomonadota > Gammaproteobacteria > Pseudomonadales > Pseudomonadaceae > Pseudomonas > Pseudomonas sp. Mb7. The sequence goes on along the minus strand of NZ_CP186501.1, from coordinate 973,455 downwards.
TGGCCGTCCAGCGCTTCTCGCACGCTTGGATGCGCGCTCATAAAGGTCACTTGGGTCTGCTGGTCCGGAACCATGTTGACGCGAATATCCAATCGCCCCAGTTCAGCCGGCTGCAGCTGAATGTCGGCCGCCTTCAGATTGGCACTCGACAGATACATGACGCGATTGACCACTTCTTCAGTCCAGCCGCTCTGGTGCATGGCGATCGGCTGATTCACCGGTACCGCGTTCGCAGTCTTCGGCGTGGCCGCCTGCGTCAGTGCCGCCAGACGGTTGGCGAAGTCATCGACGCGGGTATCGCTGGTCGCCGTTTTGAGATCTTTGAGGCCGTCGTCGATCAAGCCGCTGAACGCTTTGTCACCACCCTGGCTGGTGCTGTCCTTGTCGGCTTGCACGTCGAGCATACTGGCCATGCCGGCGGCGAAGGTTTGCGCGGAAGTCAATTCACCGTCGGCCTGAGCCTGAGCCGGCGACGCTTTCGGTTGCGCCTGGCTGGCGGCGGAAATGTGCCCGCCCTGCTCCATCGCCATGCGCACGGCCGGCATTGAGTCGAGCGGATCGGCCGAAGGGTCGAAATCGCTGTCAGTGGCCGGTGCCGGATCTTTGACCGTCCCCGGCAGAGCGGCAAGCGCAGGCGTTTCGGTTTCAGGCTGGTCAGTCGCGACGACCGCCGGATTCTGCACAACTGGCGTCGTGACTACCGGCTGCACAGCGGTTGCCAATGCCGGATCGAGCGTCGGATCAACCGGCGCCGCGTCTACCACTGGCGTCTGGGCGGTGCCTGTGTTGTCGTCGCTGCTGGCGCTGCTGTCATCGGTCGCTGCGGTTTTGTCGGCAGGCAAGTCGTTGCCGCTATCGGCAACCGCCGGTTGTGCAGCGGCAGACGGATCTTTGGCGATGTCCTTTTTGCCGCTGTTGTCAGCGACCTTGTCGCGCGCCGACTTGGGCGAATTGTCAGCGGTGGCGACAGGCTTGTTTGACCCCTGATCGGCGAACACTTTAGCGAAGCTTGAGGCTTTATCCCCGGTGTCTACGGCCATAGCCGACGATTTGGCCGAGGCGGCCTGCGCCTTGGCCTGAGCGGCATTCTGAAGAAGGATGTTGGGGGTCGCAGGCATGAAACGGTCTCCGCTGCACTGGGATCGTAGGTACAGTTGCAGAGATAGTTGCAAGTGCCGGGCCAGATTTGCCCGGCGCTCGTAAAAAGCGCCGGACGGCGGGATCAGTGGGTAGTGGCGTGCTGTCGCTCGTCTTCGTAAACAGTGCGAATTTCAGCGAATTCGACGCTGATATCGGCGACCAGCCTGACGTTTTCTGCCGGACTCTTGTCCCTTGCTTCGCTTTCCAGCTTCTGGCACAGCACGGCCAGTCGAACCGCGCCCATATTGCTGGCGCTACCCTTGAAGCTGTGAGCAACCTCCGATAGCACTTCGGCATCGGCGGTCGTTTGCAGCACCTGCACGCGACTTTCGGAATCTATCAGGAAGGTATCCAGCAAATCCGGATAGTTCTCCTCCATGACGTCACGCAATGTATCGAGTACGTCGCGATCCACATGTTGGTCAGTCACTTGTTCACTCCTTGATCAAGAATTGCGCGAATTATGCCTCAACCTCCCAGGAAAACTCCACGCAGGCACTACGACCTTCGTCCGACCAACTGGCGTTATGCCCCAATTGCCGGACCAGACTGACGCCGCGCCCCGACAAACGGACACCGTCCAGCGGCCTTTCCATGACTCGCGCCACATCAAAACCCTTGCCGCTGTCCTCAACGCGAATCACCAGCCGGCCGCCCCCGCCTTGTGGCTGCACCTGCAGATGCACACGGACAAAGCCATCCTGCAGCGCCTCCAGCCGATCGTTGCGCTGCTGATAATAGCGAGCAAAACCCGCCGCATCGCGCTTGAGGCTGGAGTCCAGACCCAGCACGCCATGTTCCAGCGCATTGGAATACAACTCGGCCAGCACGCTGTACAAAGCACCACTCTGCGCCCGCAACCCATGCACCTCAAGCAGCAACTGCAACAGGTACGGCAACGGATTGAAACGCTTTAGTGTGGCACTACGGAATTCGAAGCTCACCGACCAGTCAAGCGGGCACGACTGGCCGCTGTCGGAATACACCGGCGCCGACGGTTTGACCTGCGCCGGCTCCAGCAGGCTAACCTCGACCATGCTGACATCGTCGCGCGCCTCGCCACGAAAATCCCGCAGCGCCTGCTCGATATCCTCGAACAAGCGATCCGGCTCGCGATTGGCGGCGAACACCTGCTGCAAACGCTCGACGCCGAACAGCTGATCACTGGCGTCACTGGTGTCGATCACCCCGTCGGACAACAGAAACACCCGATCACCGACAGCCATCGGATGCACTTCCGTACGATCGTCGAACGCCTGAGCACTCAGCACACCCAGTGGCAAGTGCCGTGCTGCCAGCGGTACACGCTCACCACTGGCGATCCGATGCAGATAGCCGTCAGGCATGCCGCCGTTCCACACTTCGACCGAGCGTCGCTGAAAACTCAGGCACAGCAACGTGGCGCAGCAGAACATGTCCACCGGCAGGATGCGTTTGAGCTTGGCGTTCATCTCGCGCAGGGTTTCCGCCAGGCCGTAGCCCTTGGCGGTCATGCCATAGAACACCTCGGCCAGGGGCATCGCCCCGACGGCTGCCGGCAGGCCATGGCCAGTGAAATCGCCTAACAGCACATGCATGTCACCTGCCGGCGTGTAGGCCGCCAGCAGCAGGTCACCGTTGAACAAGGCATAGGGCGATTGCAGGTAGCGGATGTTCGGCGCACTCAGGCAACCGGAATGCGCCACTTTGTCGAAAACGGCTTTGGCCACACGTTGTTCGTTGAGCAGGTAATCATGGTGTTTGGCGATCAGGTCGCGCTGCTGCAGCACGGTTGCCTGCAAGCGGCGCAAGCGATCCATCGCCTTGATTTTGGCGGCGAGGATCACCTGGTTGTAAGGCTTCGCCAGAAAGTCGTCGCCACCGGCCTCCAGACAACGGGCCAGCGCTTCGCTTTCGGTCAGCGACGTGAGGAAGATGATCGGCACCAGCGTCTCGCCCGCCAGCGCCTTGATCTGCCGCGCGGCTTCGAAGCCGTCCATGACCGGCATCATCGCGTCCATCAAGACCAGATCGGGTTGCTGCCGGCGAAACAGATCGACCGCTTCGGCACCGTTGGCCGCCGTCAAGACGTTATGGCCCTGACGACGGACGATGGTCGACAGCAACAGGCGATCGGCGGCGCTGTCTTCGGCGATCAACAGGGTCAGCGGCTCTTGCGCCTGCATGGCCGTCAACTGATGTCGAAGAGTTTGTCGAAATTGGAGATGGCGAGGATCTTGCGCACATCGGAGTTGCTGTTGACGACTCGCACGTCCGAATTATCGCCACCGGCGTGATCCCGCAGCAGGAGCAGCATGCCCAGTGCGGAGCTGTCGAGGTAGGTGGCCTCTTTCAGATCGACCACGATGGACTCAGGTTTCTTTTGGAGTCGCTCATAGGACTCGCGAAACTCCTGATGGCGCCCGAAATCGAACCGCCCCCTGACCGAGATCGTCAGTTTGTGACCATCCGGAGAGACTTCTGTAACGACTGACATTGACTGGCTTCCTTGTCATTGACGAACCTGTACAAGGTTTAGCACTTGCACAGGGTTGCGGCAAGGTTAGAAGACAGATCAAAAGATCGCAGCCTTCGGCAGCTCCTACACTGATCCTCTGTAGGAGCTGCCGAAGGCTGCGATCTTTTGATCTTGCTTTAAAACGGATTCTGTCGCGGCAAACGCTGCGACAATTCATCGAGCAGCTTCTGCTCGCGCTTGTCTTCAAGGCGTTGCGCCTCTTCGCGATAACGTTGCACCAGTTTGCGCAAACCTTCGACCTTGGCGAACGCCTGCTGCCATTCCTCACGCGCCTTGTCGAGCTTGTTCTGGTGCCAGACCAGACTCTGGCGCTGCTGGTCGACGGCGGTGTCGAGTTGCGCCAGAAAGCCCTGAAAACCGAGCAGCCATTGCCCGCTCACGCCGGTGCTGCCGCGCACGATCCATTGCTGCGAGTAATCCAGACGAAAGGCATTGAGGTCGGCGAGTTTGCTTTCTGCGACTTTGACCTGACCCTGAAAATAGCCCAGCCGTTGCACGGCGGTTTTTTCGGCCTGTTCGGCCATGTCCACCACCGGAGCCAGGCGCGCAGCGCGGCTGACGGCCATGGCCGGTTACCCGCCCGCCGCAGGGGCGAACAAGGTCTCGAGATAGGCCTGGCTTTCACCCATGTTGATTTTGTCGTTGAGGCCCTGACGCTGGTAGCGCACTAACTGCGGTTGCAGGGAAATCGCCAGATCGGTCTCGCGGTCGCCGCCGGCAACGTAGGCGCCGACACTGATCAGATCGCGGCTCTGCTGATAACGCGACCACAACTGTTTGAAGTACTGCGCGCGCTGCATATGTTCCGGCGAGACCACCGCCGGCATTACCCGGCTGATCGACGCTTCGATGTCGATGGCCGGATAGTGCCCTTCCTCAGCCAGACGTCGGGACAGCACGATGTGACCATCAAGTACGCCTCGAGCCGAGTCGGCAATCGGGTCCTGCTGGTCATCGCCTTCGGACAACACCGTATAGAACGCGGTAATCGAACCACCGCCCTTCTCCGCATTACCGGCACGCTCAACCAGTTTCGGCAATTTGGCGAACACCGACGGCGGATACCCCTTGGTTGCCGGCGGTTCGCCGATGGCCAAGGCGATTTCCCGCTGCGCCTGGGCGAAACGGGTCAGCGAATCCATCAGCAGCAGGACGTTCTTGCCCTTGTCGCGGAAATACTCGGCAATTCGCGTGCAATACATGGCGGCGCGCAGACGCATCAGCGGCGCATCGTCCGCAGGGGATGCGACGACCACGGAACGCTTGAGACCTTCTTCACCGAGGATGTGCTCGATGAATTCCTTAACTTCTCGACCCCGCTCACCGATCAGGCCAACGACGATAATGTCGGCCTCGGTGAAGCGGGTCATCATGCCCAGCAACACCGATTTACCGACACCGGTACCGGCGAACAGACCCAAACGCTGGCCGCGACCGACCGTCAGCAAACCGTTGATGCAACGGATACCAACATCCAGCGGTACGCTGATCGGGTCACGGTTGAGCGGGTTGATCGTCGGGCCGTCCATTGGCACCCAGTCTTCGGCCTTCATCCCGCCCTTGCCGTCCAGCGCACGACCGGCGCCGTCGAGGACGCGCCCGAGCATGCTCATGCCCATCGGCAAGCGGCCGGTTTCAGCCAGCGGCACCACGCGGGCACCGGGAGCGATACCGGCGACACTGCCGACCGGCATCAGGAATACTTTGCCGCCGGAAAACCCCATGACTTCCGCTTCGACCTGGGACGGGTGATAGCTGTCGTCATTGATTACCAGGCAACGCGTGCCCATGGCGGCGCGCAGGCCTTCGGCTTCGAGGGTGAGGCCGACCATACGCAGCAGGCGACCTTCAAGAATCGGCGCGCCGGCAATCTCGGTGGCCTCAGCGTAAGTGCTCAGGCGCTTGGCGAAACTGGTGCGTTCAAGGCGCATCGGGTTCGTCCGCGAGCGGCTCTTCAGGCGTGGCCGCCGGTTTTACATCTTCTGGAATGTCCAGAGTCAAATCCGCCTCGGCCGGGTGCAAAGCCTGCTCGTGCAACTGATCGAACAGTTTGGCCATGACCTGAGCGACGCGGGTTTCGATGCTGGCATCGATGCGGCTGTGCTCGGTTTCAACCCGGCAGCCACCCGGCAACAGCGCTTCGTCTTCGACAATGCGCCAGGTTTCCTCATGACGTTCGCGCAAAGCCTTGGCCTGCTCGAAGTCCTGCGGATTGACGTACAGACGCACATTCTCGACACCCAGCGGCAACAGCTTGAGCGCATCGCGCATGACGTGTTCGATCTGGCTGGAATCGATGGCCAGCTCGCGCTTGATCACCTGTTTGGTGATGTGCTGCACGAGGTCGACCAGTGATTTCTCAATCTGGGTGTCTTGCTCGGCGATCGGCTCGAACAGGTTCGCCATCAGTTGCTCAAGGCTGGCCAGCTTCGCCGCCAACGCCACTTCAGCTTCCTGACGAACCTTGAGCGTGGCGCTGTGAAAGCCTTCTTTCTCGCCGATGCCAAAGCCCTCGTTGTAAGCCTCCTGACGGATGCTTTCGAGTTCTTCCAGGGTCAGTGGCTGGACTTCTTCCAGCGGCACCTCTTCCATTTCCGGCGGTTCGGGTTCCGGCTCGGGCTCGGGTTCCGGCTTCGGCGGGTCGAAGCTGGGCATGGCCCAGGATTCGAAACCACGGACATCGCGGGCACGGATCAGATCCGTCACATCGTCGTCGTGCTTGTCCATGGGCTTAGATCATTTCCTCGCCGCCTTTGCCACCGAGTACGATCTCGCCGGCTTCGGCCATACGACGGGCAATGGTGAGGATTTCTTTCTGCGCGGTTTCGACATCGCTGACGCGCACCGGGCCTTTGGCCTCGAGGTCGTCGCGCAACAGTTCGGCAGCACGTTTGGACATGTTCTTGAAGATCTTCTCTTTGACGCCTTCGTCCGAACCCTTGAGGGCCAGCACCAGCACGTCCGAGGACACTTCGCGCAGCAACGCCTGAATGCCACGGTCGTCGACATCGGCGAGGTTGTTGAACACGAACATGAGGTCTTCGATCTGACCGGACAGGTCTTCGTCGACTTCGCGGATCGAGTCCATGAGCTGGCCTTCGATCGAGCTGTCGAGGAAGTTCATGATGTCTGCCGCACGCTTGATGCCGCCCAGGGTGGTGCGCGAGGCATTCGAGTTGCCGGAGAACTGCTTCTCGAGAATCTGGTTCAGCTCTTTCAGTGCTGCTGGTTGTACGGTGTTCAACGACGAGACGCGCAGGATGATGTCCAGACGCACCTTGTGGTCGAAGTTGCCCAGCACTTCACCGGCCTGATCCGGGTCGAGGTACGCCACCACGATCGCCTGAATCTGCGGGTGTTCGTAACGGATCACGTCGGCAACGGCGCGTGGCTCCATCCATTTCAGGCTGTCGAGGCCACTGGTGTTGCCACCGAGCAGGATGCGGTCGATCAGGCCGTTGGCCTTGTCTTCGCCCAATGCCTGGGTGAGCATTTTGCGCACGTAGTCGTCGGAACCGACGCCGAGGCTGGTCTGGTCGCCGACGATGTCGACGAACTCGCTCATGACCTGCTCGACCTGCTCGCGATGGACATTGCCCATCTGGGCCATGGCCACGCCGACACGCTGAACCTCTTTCGGGCCCATGTGGCGCAGCACTTGTGCGGCGTCGGTCGAACCCAGGGACAGCAGCAGAATCGCGGCTTTGTCGACCTTGGTCAGTTTGACGGTAGCGGCTCGGTTATCACTCATCTGCGTTAATCCACTCTTTCACGACCTGAGCCACGCGACCCGGATCCTCGGCCACCAGACTCTTGATTGCATTCAGTTGCGCGTCATAACCCTCACTTGGGCTCGGCAACAGAATGCTCTGCGGACCACCGAGGCTTACGCGGTCGTTGGCCAGGTCGCCGTCCAGGCCGCCCATCCCACCGAGTTCCACGTCGCTGCCAAGACCGGCCAGCTCCTTGCCTTTGCCGCCGCCGGTGATGTTGTTGAGCACCGGACGCAGCACACCAAACACCAGCACCAGGATGAACAACACACCCAGCACTTGTTTGACGATGTCCCAGAACCATGGCTGGGAGTAGAACGGAATATCGGCAATCACTTCGCCGCGCTCGGCGGAGAACGGCATGTTGATCACGCTGACGCTGTCGCCACGGCTGGCGTCGAAACCGACGGCGTCCTGGACCAGACGGGTGAAACGCGCCAATTCGTCGGCGCTCCACGGCGCGCGTGTGGTTTCGCCGTTGGCCGCGTTGACCTTGACCTGATCGTCGACCACCACCGACACCGACAGACGATTCAGGCGACCCTGCTGCTGTTTGGTGTGGCTGATGGAACGGTCGAGTTCGAAGTTCTTGGTCGATTGTTGACGCTTGTCTGCCGGGTATGGCGCGAGCATCGGCTGGCCGGTGGCCGGGTCCATGATCTGCTGACCGTTGGCATCAACCAACGGCTGGCCTGGCTGCACCATAGCGGCCGGCGCTGCGGCGCCACCGGTGGTTTGCGGCGCCGAGGCTGGCGACGGCGGCTGGTTGCTCAGAGCACCCGGCACACCTTGCGGGCCATTGCTGGCGGTGCGTTGTTCGTTGACCGACTGCTCGCTGCGCAACGCCGGTTGATCCGGGTTGAACTGCTCGGCAGTCGACTCGACGGCATTGAAATCGATGTCGGCCGAGACCTCAGCCTTGTAGCGATCATTGCCCAATACCGGCTGCAGAATGTTGTGCACGCGCTGGGTGAGCATGCTTTCCATGCGGCGGCTGTAATCGAACTGCTTGCCGGCCATGGTCATTTCGGAGTTCTCCGCCTGATCAGAGAGCAGGTTGCCCTTCTGGTCGACGACGGTGATCTGCGACTTGCTCAATTCAGGAACGGAGGTGGCCACCAGGTTGATGATCGCCACCACCTGACCCGGCTCCAGCGAACGACCGGAATACAACTCGACCAAAACCGAAGCACTTGGCTTGCGTTCATCTCGCACGAACACCGAACTCTTCGGAATCGCCAGGTGCACGCGGGCACCCTTGACGTTGTTCAGGCTGGAGATGGTCCGCGCCAGTTCACCTTCGAGGCCACGACGGTAGCGCGTCGCTTCCATGAACTGACTGGTGCCCAGCCCCTGTTCCTTGTCGAGGATTTCAAAACCGATGTTGCCGTCGCTGGGAGTGACACCAGCAGCGGCGAGTTTCATCCGCGCACGGGACAGGTCATCGGCCTTGACCAGCAAGGCGCCGGAGTTCGGTTCGACGGTGTAAGGAATGTCAGCAGAGGCCAGGGTGTCCATGACCTGCTTGGCGTCCATGCCGGCAAGGCTGCCGTACAACGGACGGTAATCCGGCTGCTGCGACCACAGCACCACGGCAAAGCCAATCGCCACGCTCGCAGCCAGGCCGACCAACAGGCCCACCTGACGCAGCATGGTCATCTCGGAGAGGTTTTCCAGGAAGGACAAGCCGAACAGCGGCGGTTTGCCGTCTATTGGGGTGGCCTTGGCCGGAACGTTATCGGCGACTGCTTCTGCCATGACTCAATCTCGTCCTTATACCGGCATCTGCATGATGTCTTGATAAGCCTGAACCAGCTTGTTGCGTACCTGGGTCAGAGCCTGGAACGACACGCTGGCTTTTTGCGAAGCGACCATCACGTCCGTCAGATCGACGCCGCTCTTGCCCACTTCGAATGCGTTGGCCAACTGAGTCGACGCCTGCTGGGTATCGCTGACCTTGTTGATCGCCTGACCGAGCATGTCGGAAAAGCTGCTGCCCGCCAGTTCAGGGACAGCGGTCGTCGATTTCGGTGCAGACATGGCGTCCAGTTTCATGGCCTTCATGTCCATCATCAACCGATTAAATTCAATACCTTGGCTCATGGTCTACTCTCTTGGGCGGCCCGCAATTTTTTGACACTCACTCGGCGGGTACACAGGTATTAGCAACAAGGGTGCCAGCTCATGGGCACCCCTTTCAGAAAAGCGTTTTCAAATCGTTGCGCCAGACGTCAGGTGGCGAACAGATAACCTTCGACGTCCATTCCGGCATCGCGCATTTGCGCCAGCTTGTAGCGCAGGGTGCGCGGGCTGATACCGAGCTTTTCCGCCGCTTCTTTACGTCGGCCGCGCTCGGCACGCAGGGTGTCGATGATCATCTGAAACTCCCGGCGGCGCAGGTCATCGCCCAGTGCACCGGCCGAATCCGCTTCGATTTCAACCTCGCGAAGCACCGCTGACACCGGCGCGACGACGGGCATCGTGGTGTACGTCACGGGACCGGCCAGACAGAAATCCTGCGGCTGAATCAAGCCGCCCTGCTGCAAGATCAGAGCACGCTGAATGGCGTTATCCAGCTCACGCACATTGCCCGGCCACGGGTAAGCGGTCAGGCACGTCTGCGCTTCAGGCGAGAGTTTCGCCGCCGCGTGCTTCATTTTATTGACGTGTTTGGCCAGCAACCTTTCGGCCAGCGGCAGGATATCGGCAGTGCGTTCGCGAAGTGGACGCCAGGCCAAGGGGAAAACCGACAGACGGTAAAAAAGGTCTTCACGGAACCGCCCCGCCGCCACCTCGCCCGCCAGATCGCGGTTGGTGGTGGCGACCACGCGAATATCCAGAGCAATCGGTTTACGTGCCCCGACGCGCTCGACCTCGCGCTCCTGCAACACACGCAGCAGTTTGGCTTGCAGGCCGAGGGGCATTTCGGAGATTTCGTCGAGCAACAGCGTGCCACCGTCGGCTTGTTCGAACTTGCCGGCTTGTGCGGCAATGGCGCCCGTGAACGAACCCTTCTCGTGGCCGAACAACGTGGCTTCGAGCATGTTGTCCGGGATCGCCGCGCAGTTAATCGCGATGAACGGCTGACTGGAGCGATGGGATTGCTGATGAATGTAACGCGCCAGCACTTCTTTACCGGTGCCGGATTCGCCAGAGATCAGCACCGTGGAATCGCTGCGCGCCACCCGCGCTGCCAGCTCCAGCAACTGCGCACTGGCCGGCTCGACGGCCACCGGACCGTCGCCGTCGCTTGTACCAATACTGCCTAGCGCATGCCGTGCCACCAGATCCAGCAAGGCCTTGGGTTCAAACGGCTTGACCAGATAGTCGGCCGCGCCCTGGCGCATCGCATCGACCGCACGCTCGACCGCGCCGTGCGCCGTCATCAGCAACACCGGCAATTGCGGTTGGCGGGCCCGCAACAGCGAGAGCAACTGGTGACCGTCCATGCCCGGCATGTTGACGTCGCTGACCACCAGATTGAACGCCTCACGAGCCACCGCCGTCAGCGCGTCTTCAGCGCAACTGACCGCGTGGTAATCGTGCCCGGCCAGCAACAACGTATCGGCCAGCGCCTCGCGCAATGAGCGGTCATCCTCGACCAGCAAAACCTTGATGCCCATGTCTTTTACTCAGCTCCGTGTACAGCGGAAAACAGCGGCAGGATCACCTGCGCGCACGTGCCGCGCCCGACCCGCGAACGCAGCAGCAATTCTCCCTGATGCGCACGGGCCACAGCCTTGACCACGGTCAGGCCGAGGCCGGTGCCGGTGACTTTGGTGGTAAAAAATGGCTCGCCGAGCCGCGCCAGAACCGCAGGCTCGATGCCGCTGCCACTGTCGCTGATACTCAGATGCAGGTTGTTGTCACGGGTGTAGCAATGCACTTTCAGGCGGACGTCGCCGACACTGGCCTGAATGGCGTTTTCGATCAGGTTCAGCAGCGCTCCGACCAGCGTGTCGCGGTTGCACAGCAGCTCACCGGCATGACTGTCGCACTGCCAGCGGATGGGCAGATCCTGGACATGCGTCAGCGCCGCCGCTTGCAGAGCCTGCATCAAGGTGTTCGGGGTCAGGCGATCGGTCAGCGGCAACTCACCGCGAGCGAAGACCAGCATGTCGCGCACCTGGTGCTCCAGCTCGTGCAGGCGCTCTTTCAGGCGCCCGGCGAAACGCTGTTGGGTAGCGACCGGCAATTGCTGCTCAGTCAAATGACTGGCGTAGAGCAAAGCGGCTGACAGCGGCGTGCGGATCTGATGGGCCAGCGAGGCGACCATGCGCCCCAGCGAGGACAAGCGCTCGTGGCGTGCCAGTTGATCTTGCAGATGACGGGTTTCTGTCAGGTCGTTGAGCAGCACCAGTTGCCCCGGCTCGGCATCCAGCGAACGGGTGGCGATCGACAGGCGTCGACCATTTTTCAAGGAAACTTCATGACCGTCGTCTTCACGCGGGGCAAAGCAACGCGCAATCACATGGCGCCACAGCTCGCCCTCAAGCGGCAAGCCGAGCAGTTCGATAGCGGCAGGATTAGATTCGCGCACCATGCCGTGACCGTCGATGACGATGACGCCACCGGGCAACAGATCAAGGAGATTTTGCAGGCGGTTGGCCAAGCGTTCTTTTTCCGCCAGCTCCTGCATGCGCTGGGCACTGACGACTGCGAGCTCACCCTTCAGCTCGGTCACCCGCGCTTCAAGCATGCTGTAGGAGTCCGTCAGCTGGCTGGACATCTGGCTGAACAGCTCGAATGCCTGCTCCAGGCCCTGTCGGCTTGCCTGCTCTACGGAGGACGGCTGCCCCTCGGGACTGGAGGCAGTAGACATCTGGGCGTGGGGCATTGTGCTTTCTCGCTTGGCTGACCGTCAGTTAAACGGAACGTTGCGAGGGCTGTAGCAATACCCGTGCCTAAAAAAAACTGCTTATAAATGAAGCAGTTGAAAAACAGGCGTCAATCCTCCGCCTGTTCATCTCCATCGCGCCGGCTCATGCCGTACTTGCGCATCTTCTCCACCAGGGTGGTGCGACGGATACGCAGGCGTTCAGCCGCACGCGCCACAATGCCATTGGCATCGTCCAGCGCCTGCTGAATCAGGCCTTGCTCCAGACCACCGAGGTAGTCTTTCAGGTCCAGGCCTTCCGGCGGCAGCATGGCGTTGGCGGTGAAGTCCGGCGTATGGCCGTTGATCGCCACGCGCTCTTCAAGATCGCTGCGCAGGCTGTCGACCATTTGCTCGTCCTCGTCGTCGACGTAGCGGAATTTCTTCGGCAACTCGACCACGCCGATCACCCCGTACGGATGCATGATCGCCATGCGCTCCACCAGGTTGGCCAGCTCGCGGACGTTGCCCGGCCAGCCGTGACGGCACAGCGACATGATCGCTGCCGAGTTGAAACGGATCGAACCGCGCTTCTCGTGCTCCATGCGCGAGATCAGTTCGTTCATCAGCAACGGAATGTCTTCGACGCGCTCACGCAGCGGCGCCATCTCGATCGGGAACACGTTCAGGCGATAGTAAAGGTCTTCGCGGAAGGTGCCGATCTCGATCATGCTTTCGAGATTCTTGTGGGTCGCGGCGATGATGCGCACATCAACGCTCTGGGTCTTGTTGCTGCCCACGCGTTCGAAGGTGCGCTCCTGCAGGACGCGCAGCAGTTTGACCTGCATCGGCAGCGGCATGTCGCCGATTTCGTCGAGGAACAGCGTACCGCCATTGGCCAGTTCGAAGCGGCCGGCACGGCTGGTGATCGCTCCGGTGAAAGCACCCTTCTCGTGACCGAACAATTCGCTTTCGAGCAGCTCTGCCGGGATCGCCCCGCAGTTGACCGGCACGAACGGTGCGTCGCGGCGCTTGGAATGGTAATGCAGGTTGCGCGCAACCACTTCCTTGCCAGTGCCGGACTCACCGAGGATCAGCACGCTGGCATCGGTGTCGGCGACTTGCTGCATCATCTGGCGCACGTGCTGAATCGCACGGCTGGTGCCGACAAGGCTGCGGAACAGATTGGGTTCGCGATGACGGCCGCGCTCGCGTGCCTGGTCGTACATCTCGCGATAGACCTGAGCACGGTGCAGGGAGTCAAGCAATTTGCTGTAGCTGGGAGGCATTTCGAGGGTCGAAAGCACTCGGCGACGCTGGTCTTCAGGCAAGTCAACGGAAGAATTATCGCCCATCAACAAAACCGGAAGGAACTCATCCCAGGTTGAGAGTGTCTTTAGCAAGCCCAAAAGCGCACCAGGAGCATTAACCGTCCCGATCAGTACGCAAATGACCTCACGACTAGACGACAATGAGCCGACTGCCTGCTGCCAGTCATGGCTGCCGCAGGGTAAATTTTCTTCGCCAAGAAAATTTAGAATCACCGCCAAGTCGCGGCGGCGGACGCTATCGTCATCGATCAGCAGAATTTTGGTTTCACGCCACATGCAATAGCAACTTCCCTAGTCAACTCAATGCCCAAAATAAGGGGCAAGCGAGACGCTTGCAGGACACCATGTGCCTGTAGACGCCTGAAATCTGAAAACAGCCACTAGTTAAGTCAAAAAACCGTGCACAGTCAAATTTATGGCGCACATGTCTGGATTAACTGGAGGTTAATTAACCAAACAGATGGTAAACCTTTGCCGCCTTTTGCGCTTGCGTGATCTGCGACATCTCATTGGCTATCGCCTGCCGCTCACCCATGGCCACCTCAAGAAGCTCCTTGTAGACGTGGAGCAACTCCTCAAGGTTGTCGCGCAACGCGACCTCGTCCAGCGCAGCCTCAGCCATGACGTCTTCCATGCAGGAACGGCAAGCCAGATCCAGTTCACCAATGGCTTCCCAATTGCGTTCAGCGAGAGCAGTAACCAACGCTTCTCGGGTATCGGCGATTCGCTGCAATACAAGACTCATGACGATCTCCTTTAAAACTGCGGAGCAGGCACAGGGGCAATAGCATCCCAGCCTTCCTTGACCGTGCTCAGCAAGCCGGCAACCTCATCAAGAATGCGCAGGTCGCTGCTGATGTTCGCCTCGGCGAGGCGCTTCATCATGTAGATATACAGCCCATCCAGATCAGCCAGGGTATCTGCGCTGTTTTCCAGATCAAGGCCTTCACGCAGACCGCTGACAATGCCAATCGCCTTGCTGATCGAAGTGCATTTGCCAGGAATGTCCTTGCGCTCGATGGCGCCTTTGGCCTGAGCAATACGGGCCAGACCACCTTCCATCAACATTTGCACCAGACGGTGCGGACTCGCTTCGGATGTCTGAGCGTGTGCGCCGACTTTCTGATACTGCCGAAGGGCTAACATCGGATTCATGTTCTACCTCATTGCCACAATGACTCGTATAACCAGTGTATCGCCAACGAATCACAGAACTTTAGATCAAAAGACAAAAACCCGGCGCACGCCGATGAAGCGTAGCCGGGTTTTTGTCGTGCCCGCGCGTTACTTCGCGGACTGCTGAGCGTTAAGCGAGCTGAAGAACGACGTAATATTGCTCGCCGTAGCCTTCATCTGCCCTACCAGCAAGTCCATGGCGTTGTACTTGGCAGTCAACGTCTTGGTCAGGTTGGCGACACGCAGATCCAGCGCCAACTGCTGCGACGTGAGGCTGCGGGTGTTGTTGTTCAGAATGGTCATACGCTGATCAAGCAGACCGCTGGTGGTTTTACCATCAGCAGAAGCTTTGAGGTACGGATCGACCGCTTTGCTCATTCGCGCCAACAGACCGTTTTTATCGTCGGTGCCGGAGAACAGCTGCTGCACCTGACCAGTCATGCCTGGCTGAGACATGGCCTTGTTGAAAGCCGTCGCGTCCAGCGTCAGCTTACCGGTGTCGCGATCGGTCATGACGCCGATCTGCGACAGCACACCCAGCTCGCCAGGCGACGAAGTGGTCAATTGGGCACGAATGTCTGCAATCAACGTCCGCGGCAGAGAATCACCGGTAAACGCGGCCTGCACCGTCAACTTGCCATCTTCGTCCGGCGTTGCCTTGGACAGGCTATCGATGGTGGTCTTGAGCGTGTTGAAAGCGTCGACGAATTGCTGAACCGAAGCCTGCAAGCCCTTGGTGTTGGTATCGACAGAGACCTTGACCGCGGTGGGGCTGGCTTCCACCAGGTTCATGGTCAAGCCACTGATGGCGCCGCTCACTGTGTTGCTCTTGCTGGTAACGGCAAGACCATCAATGGTCAGCTTCGCATCCTTGGCAATATCGCCCACAGCCCCTGAGTCACCAGCGGCCGGGGTCGCAGACATGACCTTGGTGCCATCGATTTCCAGACCGGCAATACCACTGACCGTCAGGTCGGAGCCCGCGCCCGTCTTGTTGGAGCTGATCACCAGACGCGAAGCGCCCGAGCTGTCGGTCACGATGTTAGCGGAAACACCGTTGACACCCTGCGCCTTGTTGATGGCATCACGGGTAGTCTGCAAGGTGGCATTGGCCGGAATATCGACATTGTAATCAGTGCCATTCTGACTGATTTTCAGGGTACCACTCGGAATGGCACTGGCCGCGCCGCCGGCAAAGGATGCACTAGCTACTTTCGAGCCGGTGGCCAAGTTATTTACCACGACACTGTATGTGCCCGAAACAGCCGTGTTATCGGAAGTAGCGGTCAGCGTTGTCGGGGTAGACGAGGTCGCCGCGTAACCGGCAAACGCAGGGTTAGTCTTGCTGCCCAGATCGGTCATTGCCTTCTGGTAGGCCGCCAATGCGTTTTTCAGCGCACCGACACCGGAAATCTTCAGGGTGTTGGTTTTGGTCGCAGAATCGATCTGCGTCTGCTTCGGCGACTTGTCGGCGTTTACCAGCGCGGTCACGATCGCGCCGATGTCCAGACCGGAACCCAGTCCGGAACCCGGTAGAATTGGACTTGCCATGTGCATCTCCCTTCAGATTGTTGCCATTCTTTTGACCGTTACCAGCGTCTTGGGAACGGACAAACATAATTCATGCCAGCTATCAGACTTTGGCGTCAAACAATACGTGACTGGCATTGGCGAGGCTGTCTGCCAGCTTGAGGGCCTCTGCGGAGGGAATCTGTCGAACGACCTCCCCCGTCTCGCTTGCGATCACCTTGACGATGACCTTTCCAGAGTGTTCATCGATGGAAAACTCCAGATTGCGCTTGATCGACTGTACAAACTTTTCGATCTCCTGCACCGCCAGTTTCAATTTGGCGTCGTCCGAATCCTGACTCTTGGCAGCGACCGGCGCTTCAGTCTTGGCAACTTTAGGCGTCTCTGACGGTTTGTCAGCAACCGGCGTTACTGGCTTGGGAGCCGGATAAGACACGTTAAGCTTTACGCTCATGTCCATGCTCATCACCTCCTAACGAAAAAAGCGAGAGAGCGCGACCAGCGCACTCCCCCGCTCAAACTCATTCCGAAATTACTGAAGCAGCTTCAGTACAGCGGAAGGCAGTTGGTTGGCTTGAGCCAGAACAGAGGTCGAAGCCTGTTGCAGGGTTTGCTGCTTGGTCAGGTTAGCAGTCTCTGCGGCGAAGTCGGTATCTTGTACGCGACCTTGTGCAGCAGTGGTGTTCTCGGTGATGTTCTGCAAGTTCTGGATGGTGCTGGTCAGACGGTTTTGCGAAGCACCCAGGCTGGCACGAGTTGCACCGATGGCAGCGATTGCAGCGTCGATCGCGGTGATCGCGTTGTCGATGTTCTGCGAAGCGCCAGTTACGGTAGCACCGGTCAGGGACAGAGTACCGCTACCTACCGACAGGCTTACTGCGTCGAACTTGGAGCTCAGTACCAGGTCGATGTGGTTAGCCGAACCGGTGTTTGCGCCCACTTGCAGGGTCACAGTACCAGCCGAACCGTCCAGCAGGTTTTTGCCGTTCAGGTTGGTCGAAGCCGAGATACGGGTGATCTCGTCGGACATCTGAGCGAATTCAGCGTTGGTAGCGGTCTGGTCAGCAGTGCCGTTGGTACCGTTACGTGCTTTAACAGCCAGTTCACGCATACGCTGCAGGATGTCGGTAGTAGCTTGCAGAGCGCCTTCAGCGGTCTGGGCAACGGAGATACCGTCGTTGGCGTTCTGGATGGCTTGGGTGTTACCACGGATCTGCGAGGACATACGGTTCGAGATCTGCAGGCCAGCGGCGTCGTCTTTAGCGCTGTTGATTTTCAGGCCGGAAGACAGGCGCTGCATCGAAGTCGACAGAGCGTCGGAAGCGCGGTTCAGGTTTTTCTGAACGTTCAACGACGTGGTGTTGGTGTTTACTGTTAAAGCCATGACGAATTCCTCGTTGGTTGGGTACTGCGGCTTCCGGCCCTGGCAACCGCCGGGTATGGCCTAGAGAACCTTCGTAATAGTTATCGTCGGGTTTGCAGGTTGCTTGAGGGCTTTTTGAAAAAAATTTGCCATCACCCTGCCACCCCCGAGAAAACAAAGACTTAGCAGTACGTCAGCCGCGATAAAATGACGTCATAAAACCGACTGCGGCGCAAACCTGCGGGCCAGTGCTGTCGGCCTGCTCAGACCGGAACACTTTCCAGCAACTCGATCAATTCGTACTCCATATAATCAGCCAGCCCCAACCAGTCCTGGCGCTCCTGACATTCGAGCATTTGCATTAACAGCTGCGCCCACACCTGCTGAACCTCTACCGGGGCAGACGCTAAACATTGCTGGGCCTTTTCAAACACATCGACCATCGTCAGCGCCGCCTCGACATCGCGCCCGAGGCGAAACAAACCCGCACACTGGCGACATTCATCCTTACAGAGGCTCAGCGTACTCATTGCACAAACTCCGGGTTGAAGTCGGTTCCGGCGATCAGCGCCCCGGAGCGGCTGCTGTTGAGAAATTCGACCTGTGGATGTGCAGCGATATAGCGCTCCAGCACACACAAATAACCGCGAAAGTTGAGCTGTGTGGTCACCCGCTGACCATGGCCATCGCGCACCCAATGCCGCGCCTGATTCACCGGTGGCCCCAGATCGCCATCGCTCCAGCCCGCGTGAGTCTTGTTCATCGGAAAGGCGAAATCGGCGCCAAATAGCGTGATGCGAGACGCGCCCATTTGCACCGCCAGATCGACCGCCGGATGGATCACGCTGCCGCCGACGTGCAGCAGCGCGCGCGGATGCTGTTCACGCAACCCGGCGTACACCGGACTGGCCGAGTAACCGCCATAGCGCTTGCCCTTCCAGGCCCGCAAAACTTCGGGATCGCTCATGGGCAAATACACCAGCGGGATACCGTCAGACGCCTCGAACGGCAAATGACGGAAGCTGATGCGCTGATCAATGGTCACCACCAGATCCGGAACGATCCCGTGCTCAATCAACGGCCGATACGCCGTGTCGACACAGATGAACAGCGGGCGCTGAGCCTGATTCCGGAGCGCTGCCAATCGTTCAAAGTGCCCTTCCAGAGTCGGCCCGGTAGCGATCACGTAGATCTCGCGATCGGTGCAGGTACCAAACAACTGCGCCACATCGTCATCACCCAGCAGCACCGGCAAGCAGTCCTGCAAGCGCTGTTGAATGAACGGCGACTGCGCGTCGAATTCGCGATTGTTAAAACTCAGATGGACTTCATTGACCAGCCGATCGCGAATCTTCGCGTTGTAGTCATCGGCCAGCAACATCTCGGCAGGCAGGGCAAAAAACGGCGTGAACAAGTCCGGATGATCGGCAGCGTAAAACAACTCGACCCGCGGGTCTTCCAGCCACTGACGCTGATCGAGCAGTTGCACCACCAGCGCAAACAGCGCGCCATTGAGGATGTGCACGTACAAGCGTTGCAATCCCGTCCGCTCAAGCAGCACACCGGGCAAATCACCGAGACCGGTGCCATAGACGTGCAGTTGCGCCTTGTCCGGCAGGCTGGCCGCCTGAATCTGCGCTTCCTGGAGGCGATCGTGACGACTGGTGAGCTGGATGCCGTTGATGCTCAGCGTCGAGCCTAGCCCCTCAACCAATTGAGCCGCAATGGCCGTACTGTCTTGCGCCATCAGTCGTTCGAACAGCGCCGGCCAGCGCCGTTGCAACACCTCGGCATTGGCTTGAAAAAACTCGCTCATGGCGCCTCGCGCTCCCTTCCAGGCAAAAAAATAGCGTTCAAGGTTAACCTTGAACGCTATTTTTGTATCCGCCGTTTTTGCTCGGACTCAAGGGCGATAGATGATCGCCGAGCCCCATGACAGACCGACACCAAAACCGCTCAAGGCAATACGCTGCCAGTCGGAATCGATGACGTGTTTCTCCAGCAGCAACGGAATGCTCGACGACACAGTATTACCGGTCTCGACCATGTCCTTGATGAACTTCTCCGGCTCGCCTTCGAAGCGCCGCGCCACGGCATCGACAATCGCCGCACTGCCTTGGTGAATGCAGAAGGCATCGATGTCATCGGCTTTCAGACCGGAATCGTCGAGCAGTTCGTGCAAGTGTGCCGGGACTTTGAGCAGCGCAAAGTTGAAGACCTGACGACCGTTCATGAAGAACACGCCATCGGTGACTTTCAAGTGCGGTGCACCGGAGCCGTCGGTGCCAAACTTGGCCTTGCCCAGCGCCCAGGTCGGATCTTCACCCATCCACGTAGCGGTTGCGGCATCGCCGAACAGCATGGTGGTGTTGCGGTCTTCCGGATCGACGATTTTCGAGTACGGGTCAGCGGTAATCAGCAGGCCGTTCTTCAGGCCGGCGGCTTCCATGAAGCCCTTGATCGCGTAGATGCCGTAGACATAACCGGAGCAGCCCAGGGAAATGTCGAAGGCCGCCACGTTGGTCGGCAGACCGAGTTTGTCCTGCACGATTGCAGCCGTGTGCGGCAGGCCTTCTTCGTCACCGTTCTGGGTGACGACGATCAAGGCGTCGATCGATTCACGTTTCAGATCCGGGTTGCTGGCAAACAGCGCATTGGCCGCTTCCACGCACAGGTCGGAGGTTTCTTGTTCAGCGTCTTTGCGCGGCAGGAATGCCGAGCCGATCTTGCCAAGGATGAATTCTTCATCCTTCTCGAATTTTGCACCTTGTGCGTAATTGTCCACGCCGGCTACAGGAACGTAGCTCGCAATGCTTTTTATGCCAATCATTACGGCTTCCCAATAAAAAACAGCCCAAGACCACCGCTCGCAAGGATTTCGAGGGGCGCCGACAAACAGAAAACGGCCGCCACAACGGGCAGCCACGGGGAGCGCAAAGGGCTATCACTGGAATCGAAAACGAGCCAGGCGCCATCTCCCCGATCAATACAATACAGTGAAGATGCGCGTTATGACTCGCAGGTCACGCTATTTTGCCGAATCGGTGCAGATCGGGTTATTCGACCAACGACCAGTCCAGCGGTGTGCCGCGCTTGATCGGGGCGCGGGCGCGGCGACCAAGAACAGCGTCGGTGTGCTTGGGCGGCAGACCGAGGCCGGGGCGAATGGCGCGCAGATTGTCCCCGGTAAAGGTGTCACCGGCGGCCATGTCGGCCGTGACATACAGCGAACGGCGATAGACCAACGACTTGCGCTCGGCCTCGGTAACGCCGTAATGCACCTGGCCCATGGCTTGCCAGGCGCGCTCGGTTTCCACCACCAGACTGGCCATTTCCGCCGGTTCCAGGGAGAAACTCGCATCGACGCCACCTGCTGAACGGTCGAGGGTGAAGTGTTTTTCCACCACCGTCGCACCGAGCGCCACGGCGGCCACGGACACACCAACGCCCATCGAGTGATCCGACAGCCCCACTTCGCAACCGAACAATTCGCGCAGATGCGGGATCGTGCGCACGTTGCTGTTGAGCGGGGTCGCCGGATAGGTGCTGGTGCATTTGAGCAGCACCAGATCCTTGCACCCCGCCTCGCGGGCAGCGCGCACGGCTTCATCCAGCTCAGCGATGCTGGCCATGCCGGTGGAGATGATCAGCGGTTTGCCGGTGGCGGCCACACGACGGATCAACGGCAAGTCAGTGTTTTCGAAACTGGCAATCTTGTAGGCCGGCACATCAAGGCTTTCGAGAAAGTCCACGGCGCTGTCATCGAACGGTGTCGAGAACGCGAGCATCCCCAGTTCCTTGGCACGAGCAAAAATCGGCGCATGCCATTCCCACGGTGTATGGGCTTTTTCATACAAATCGTAGAGCGAAGTGCCGGCCCACAGACTGCCCGGATCCTTGATGAAGAACTCACCTTCAGACAAATCCAGCGTCATGGTTTCGGCGGTGTAGGTTTGCAGTTTCAAGGCATGCGCCCCGGCCTTGGCCGCTGCCTCGACGATTTGCAGGGCCACGTCCAGCGACTGGTTATGGTTGCCACTCATCTCGGCGATGATGAAGGGCGGCGCATCGGCACCGATCAAGCGGTTGCCGATCTTGAAACTAGTCATGCGGGTGATCCTTCAAAACACGGGTGAACGTACAGGCACTCTGAGTGAACCCGGCGTCATGAAACACATTCAACGAGGCACGATTGCCCGGCAGTACCTGAGCGGTAATGGCGGTCACTTGCGGCCAGTGGCGGGTGACGAACGCTTCGCCCCGCGTCAGCAGCGCCTTGCCCCAACCCAGGCCGAAACGTCCCTCAAGCAGGTAGATCGAGACTTCGGCTTCAAACCCGCGCAGGTCATAACGCACAACGCCGACCGCGCCGTCGTCCGCCTCGGCGATCAACAACAGGCGTTGCGGATTGCGCAAACTCGCCGTCAACCAGTTCAGGTGCTGCGGCCAATCGATCACGCCGCTGTCCAGCGACCAGCGCCGTACCGTTTCGGCATTGCGCCCATCGAACAGCAACTGCGCGTCATCCAGAGTCGCCGCACGCACCTTGAGCACCGCACCGGCCAGTGCCACCGCGACACGCTCGGCACCCCGCCCGTCGACCAGTTGCCGCGAGCGTTCGGCCAGGCTCTGGCGCAAATAATGATTGCCGCTGACAAAGCCAATTGCGTCGCGCAACTGCTCGACACTGACCTGCTCACGGGCGCCCATGAACACATGCGCGCCCGCCGCGGCCATGACTTCGCCGTTGGCCTGCTGATTGTTCGACACGGCAATACAGATCGTCGGCAACCCCAGCGCCGCCCGCTCCCAACTGGTGCCGCCCCCGGCGCCGATAAACAGATCAGCTTCGGTCATGCGCTGGTAGAAGTTGCTGACAAAACTGTGCAGACGCCAGTTCGGCCGTGTCTCGGCCAAGGCCTGCATCTTGGCCCATGCCGGGTTATCGGCGCCTGCGACGAAGTCCACCTGCAACTCGGGAAAGTCCGCCAGCGCGAGCATCGCGTGGTAGGTTTGCCGCGCGGCATCGAAACCACCGAAATTGACCAATACCCTTCGCGCCGTGGGTTTGATCTCGATGGCCGGGCAGCTGAATTCTTCACGCAACATGGCATAGCGTGGGCCGAGCAAGGTGCGACACCCTTCAGGCAACAGCGGCTGATAATTTTCGTGCAGGCCCGAGAGATTCTGATTGAGCAGCAGATCGACGCTGTAGCGCCGCGTAGCAAGATCATCCACTGCCGCAATCCGTGGCGCCCACCGTCGAGCAGCCGTCTGCCATTGGTGATCGAGGCCGTAGTGATCGACAATCACCCAGTCGAATTCGGCGTGCCCCTCGAGCACCGCAGCCAACGCGTCGATGTCGGCCTGCCACGGCAGCATTGATTCGATGGCCTGCTGTGGATCTTCAGCGGCATAGCGCTCAGGCAGCGCAAAAGTCTCGAAGCCCTCGGCGCGCAAGGCATCAAGGCGATGCCCCGGCAGACAGCGGCAGGCAAACGCGACGTGGCTACCCTGCCCGCGCAACACTCGCGCCAGCGTCAGGCAGCGGGCAATGTGGCCGCTGCCGATGGTTGGCGAGGCGTCGGCGCGAATCAGCACTCTCATTGCAGCTCTCCACCGGCCTTGAGCGCGGCGTATAGGTATTCGGCGCGCTTCCAGTCTTCAAGGGTGTCGATGTCCTGCACCAGATGCCGGGGCAGAATCACCGGCAGGCTGGCTGGCGAATAGAGCACCTCGCCGCGCAACCACGCCTCAGTGCGCCCCCAGTAAAACTGACCGGCGTCCTGAAATGCTTCGGGCAAATCCTGCGAACGTGTATTGCGAAATTCCGGATACAAAGCGCTCAACCCACCCTGCCCGTCCAGCGTCAACGCACGCTGCACCGGAAAACCGAAACTGCACACGGAGAACGCGAAGGACTTGTCTGAACGCTGCTCCAGCAACTCGATGCCCTGGCGCAGATAACGTACCTGCAACAGCGGCGCCGTGGCATACACGCAACAGGCGTAATCGAACGCCGGCAACTGCTGCAAGGCATGCACGATCACTGCCGCCGTGCCGGTGAAATCATCGGCCAAGTCTACCGGGCGCAGAAATGGCACCTGCGCGCCATGGGCTCGCGCCACATCGGCAATTTCAGCATCGTCGGTGCTGACCACAACCTGATCGAACAACCCGGAATCGACCGCGGTGCGGATCGAACGGACAATCATCGGCACGCCGTCGAACGGCAAAAGGTTCTTGCGCGGGATGCGTTTGCTACCGCCACGGGCCGGGATGATTGCAACGTTGCTCAAGGGCGCTTTTCCAACAGGAACCAAGTGATGTCGTCCACAGGAAACTGCGGATCGCGGTGATAGACGAAACCATAATCCAGCAAGTACAAATCGGCATAGCGATCGAGCATTTCACCGGCAAAATCGCGCTTGAACAGCTTGCCGCTGTTGCCACGATAGGACACTTCCACCGGTGCCGGATTGTAATACTCGGCGATCAGGATGTAGCGCTGGCTCAACTCGTACAACTGCGCATAAGCGGTCGGCAACAGCTCCGGGGCCAAGTGAATCAGCACGCCTTTACTCAGGGTCAGGTCGTAGCGGCGCTCGCGCGGGAAGTCGAACAGCGAGCCATGCCAGATCTGGGCAATGTCCAACGCCCGTGCCTGAGCACAGGCGCTGTCGTTGATCTCGACGCCGAACAGCTCACAGCGCGGCAGCAGTTGATGCAATGCCTGCAAATTATTGCCGGCGTTAGTGCCCAGTTCGACCAGGCTCTCGATGCCTGCAGCCCGACTCAGCGCTTTGGCAAACAACGCCAGGTTCGCCGCCACTAGCGGCTGACCGACATTGCGCGCGACGTACTGGTTGCCGAAGTCGCCCTGCCAGAACTTTTCCTGCTCACTCAAATGACGCATTGCAGATACTCATCCTTTGCCTCAGCGGCAATTATTCGGTCAGCCGACGCAATTGCTCGACCACGTAATCCTGTTGCGCATCGCTCAATAGCGGAAACAGCGGCAGGCTGATCGCCTCGGCGTAATAACGCTCGGCCTCGGGGAAATCGCCCTCGGCGAAACCCAGGTCGCGATAGTACGGCTGCAGGTGCACAGGAATGTAGTGCAGATTCACGCCAACACCGACAGCACGCAAGCCTTCAAACACTTGACGATGACTGAGGCCGATGCGGTCGGTCTGCAGCCGAATCACATACAGGTGCCAAGCCGATTCCGCCTCAGGCTGAGAGCTGGGCAACGTCACCGGCAGATACGCCAGCAAGCGATCGTATCGCGCCGCGAGGTCACGACGTCGGGCGATGAAGTCGTCGAGTTTGCTCAGTTGCGACAAACCCAGCGCGGCTTGCAGATCGGTCATGCGGTAATTGAAACCCAGCTCGATCTGCTGGTAGTACCACGGGCCGTGGCTCGGTTCGCTCATCTGCTGTGCATCGCGGGTCATACCGTGGCTGCGCAAACGCTGCAGGCGCTCGGCCAGTTGCGGCCGATTGGTCAGCACCATGCCGCCCTCGGCGCTGGTGATGATTTTCACCGGATGAAAGCTGAACACCGTCATCGCTGCGAATTCACCGCAGCCGACCGGCCGCCCGGCGTAGGACGCACCGACCGCGTGAGACGCATCTTCGATCACGGTGAAGTTGTAGCGCTCGGCCAGTTCGGCAATCTTGCGCATGTCGCAGCTCTGCCCGGAGAACGCCACCGCTACTAGCACTTTGGGCAAAGTGCCGTCCTGCTCGGCTTGATCGAGTTTCGCTTCGAGGGCGAACGCATCAAGGTTCCAGGTCAGCGGATCAATGTCGACGAAGTCAACTTCGGCAGCGCAATAACGTCCACAGTTGGCCGAGGCAAGAAAGGTGTTCGGCGTCGTCCACAATCGATCACCCGGCCCCAGGCCAGCGGCCAGACAGGCAATGTGCAACGCCGCCGTGGCGTTGCACACCGCGACGGCGAAGTCAGCCTGGCAACGCTCGGCCATTGCCTGTTCGAAACGCTCAATGCTCGGCCCTTGGGTCAGCCAGTCCGACTGCAGCACTTGGACGACGGCATCGATGTCTGCCTGATCGAGGCTCTGCCGACCGTAGGGAATCATGCCGAGAGCTTCGCGTGCAGATCAGCGATCTGCCCGACCGAAAGGAAATGCGAATTGGTGTCGGAGCGGTACTCGAAATCCTCGCTCACGGCACGCCCCTGCTCGCCGAGTTTGTCGACGGCAAAATCGACATCGACGCTGGTAAAGCGAATCGACGGCTGGATGGTGTAGTGATCTTCGAACTCGAGGGTCATCCGCGCATCGTCCAGCGGCACCATCAATTCATGGAGCTTCTCGCCGGGACGAATGCCGACGTTCTTGTGCGGCAGGTGTTCAGCCATGCCGCGCGCCAGATCGACAATGCGGATCGACGGAATCTTCGGCACAAACACTTCACCGCCGTGCATCCGCGCAAAGCTGTCGAGGACGAATTGCACGCCGTGGTCGAGGGTGATCCAGAACCGCGTCATGCGTTCGTCAGTGATCGGCAGTTCCTGTGCGCCATCGGCGATCAGTTTGCTGAAGAACGGCACCACCGAACCACGGGAACCGGCAACATTGCCGTAGCGCACCACGGCAAACCGGGTTTCCTGCTCGCCGGCAATGTTGTTGGCGGCGACGAACAATTTGTCCGAGAGCAACTTGGTCGCGCCGTACAGGTTGATCGGGCTGGCGGCTTTGTCGGTCGACAGCGCCACAACCTTTTTCACGCCATTGTCGATGGCGGCGGCAATGATGTTCTCCGCGCCATTGACGTTGGTGCGAATGCATTCGGTCGGGTTGTATTCCGCCGCCGGCACTTGCTTCAACGCCGCGGCATGCACCACGTAGTCGATGCCGCGCATGGCCTGACGCAGACGGTCAGCGTCACGCACGTCACCAATGAAATAACGCATGCACGGCGCGTTGAACGTCTGCTGCATTTCGTACTGCTTCAACTCGTCACGGGAGAACACCACCACGCGCTTGGGCTGGTATTGCTCGAGCAGGCGCGTGATGAATTTGCGCCCGAACGAACCTGTGCCGCCGGAGATGAAAATCGATTTACCGTTGAACATATGCTGATTCCTGTCCGGCGCGCTTAAGCGAGCAACTGTGCCCAGTTGATCGAGGCATTTTCACCCAGGGTGAAACCTTTGCCGCTCAGCGCCAGGTTGGCGTTGTAAGCCGGGTCCTGCGCGAAGACGCCGCTCCATTTCTCACGCAGTGCCGCCAGCGCTTCTGGCGCCTGCGGCAACTCGCCGGTATGCAGCACCTGCACCAACGGCGTCCACACGGTGAGGTAGCCGGCCTGACTCGCCTTGAGGCACAGATCGACATCGGCATAACCCTCGACGAACGTCACTTCATCCAGCCCGCCAAGCGCGTTGAACAGCTCTTTGCGCACCATCAGGCAGACCTTCGACACGGCCGAGTAGTTCTGCTCGACGGCCAAGCGATGCATGTAGCCGTCTGCTGTGTGACTTTCGCCGATGAAGGCCGAACCCACGCCGTCGTTCAGGCCAAGAATCAAGCCGGCCTGGGCCACCTTGCCGTCACGGTCGACCAATTTCGCACCGACGATGCCCACTTCCGGACGCTGGGCGTGGTTGAGCAGCGAATCGATCCAGTTCGGGTTGACAACTTCACTGTCTGCGGCCAACAGCACCAGATACTCACCTTGAGCCTGCTCGCTGGCGGCGTTGTACAGCGCGACTTCGCTCAGCGGCTGATCGGCACGCAACACATTGACTTTGGCGTGGCGCAGCGTGCCCAGCCAGTCGTTGACCGCTGCCGATTGATTGGCGTTTGCCGCCAGCAACACTTCATAACGACTGTAACGGGTTCTGAGCAACACGCCTTCCAGGCAGCGGCGCAGCACTGGCAGATCATCGATGACCGGCACAATGATCGAAACCAGTGGCTGCTCGGTGTGGCGGTAATCGATTTGCCAGGTGCCCGGCGCTGTCGACGTGACCTTGGCCTTGTAGCCGCGATTGCCCAGATGACGCAGCAACGCCTGACGTTCGTGGGCGTTTTCTTCAAGCTCTGCCGCCTGAGTGATCAGCAACGGCTCGTCGAGATGCGCCAGACCGTCGAGGCCACCCTGCTCGATGATGCGCAACAGCAGGTCGAATTCCAGCGCTTTGCTGAAGTCAGCCTGATATCCGCCGGCTTCAAGCAACACTTCGCGGCGGATCAACCAATGGCGCGCCATCAGTGCCGGCACGCTTTGCAGCAGATCCAGGTTGAAACCCGGACGGAACACGTCAACCAGCGCGCCATTGTCCTTGCGCTGGATTTCATCGGTGGCCACCGCACGCACACCTTCGGCCGACATCAGCTCCAGACTGGCGCGCAACAGGCCGCTGGCGGTGAACTGGTCACCCGCTTCACCCAGCAGTAACCAATCGCTTGGCGACTGCTGAGCGCTCTGGTTGAGCTTGTCGACAAAGTTGCTTTGGGTGACACGAACAAAGTGCAGGGTGTTTTGTGCCGTCGTCGCCGTCGGTGCTTCGCCGGTGGTGAACACGACAATCCTGAACGCTTTGCAGTGACCTTCCAGCAGGCTGTCGAGCGACACCTGCAACTTGTCGATGTCGTTGTCCAGATCGAGCAGGAAAATGCCGAATTGCGGGCCACCGCCTTCAGTCGCCAGATGTTGGCCTATCGACTCGAGTTGTTCGATCGTCGGCGCGCGAGCCGCCAGCCACTGCAACAGGCGACCGGACTTCATTTTGCCGAAGACTGGCTGATGATCTTCGACCAGTAGCGCTTCGAGACGGGCGATCCACTCGCGCATGGCTTGCGCAGCGTTTTCGTCGCCGACGATGTCCAGTTGGGTCGCCAGACGTTTGACCACGGTCAGGTTGAACGCATTCAGATCATGGGCCTGCCACAACCGGTCAACCACACTTTCCGCCGTGTCGTTATTGCGCGCCTGCAACAGGTGCGCTTGACGGGCCCACACGCCTTCCAGTCCTTCCAGTTGCATGCGACCGGCCGGCAGGGTGTGCAACATGAATTCGAACTGCTCCAGACGCTCAAAGAATGCCTGGTTGTAGAACGGCATTTCAACGTACTGCAGCGGGCCAAAACGACGATCCGGCGCCTTCAGTTCCTGGTTCCAGGTCGATTCGATAATCAGCTCGGCAGTCAGCGCCCGCCCGGCCTTCAGGCTGTCGGCCATTGCCTCGAAACTCTCCAGGGCAAAGGCCTTGGCCTGCCCTGCATCCAGCCCTTCGATAGCGGTAGGCAGCGAGACGAGAAACTCGGCAAACGCCTCCCGTTCGGCGACCGATTTGGCGTCAACGTAGGTCAGCGAGTGATACACATCGGTATTGTGCTCGGAGACACCGTAGTTGATCTCGCGCACAACGTACGGAATCGGCAGGATGCGGGCCTTGGCACTGGCCAGCAGGTAGTAGACGTGGCCGATTTCCTGCCACTGGAAATTGGTCCCCGGCGGCAACGTCGAGTGCCAGTTTTTCATCAGATCAGTACGGGTCACCGCGTAGAACGGCGGGATGTACTGGTTCATGTAGTCGAGGACGCGATCCTGCGCCCGCTCGGACGCATAGTCTTCCTGGACTTTCTTGTCGCGGCGGTAGTAGTTCACGCCATGGGCCAATGACAGGTACATCAGGCAATAGCCGTGGCACATGCCGTAGTCAGGGTTGGCATGCAGGAAACCGACGGACTCTGCCAGCGAATCATGCAGGATGAAATCGTCGTCGGCCGCCAGCACCATGTATGGCGTGGTCAGTTTCTCCACGCCATACGCCAGTTTGGCCTGCATGCCCCAGTAGGCGAACTGCGGCACATGGTGGTAATCGACGGCGTCAAAGTCGCCTTCAGGTCGTTCGAGTGTCGAATCGAGCACCATGATTCTGCAGGGCAAGCTGCTGTAATACTTCACCGCCCGGCGCAAAAACGCCGGCCGATTGTGAGTAATCAGGACGACGGTCAATAGCTCTTCGAGCGGTAGCGCCAGTTCAGAACTGTACTTGCCTTGCATAACTTCTCTCCACAACCGGCGACTCGCCGAAACAACGCTTGGTGATGTTGCGAATTAACGGACGCGACGCAGATAGCCGTCCGGCGCCACGGTGATCAACAGCTTGTTCTGCAACTGCTGGTCGATCTCGAAATCCTGGTTCTCTTCCAGGTATTTCCACACGGCGGTTTTCGGGTTGTCGCCCGGGCCCCACGGACGATCCGGGAAGAAATCGGCCGGCATGTCTTCAACCACGGTGTCCATGACCACGCAGTAGCTGTCGACCGACACCAGCGGTGCGTACAGACGCAGCTCTTCCAGTACGTGATCGTGGGTGTGGTTGGAGTCCAGAACCAGAATGACTTTCTTGCCTTTGGCCGCCGCCTGCACCTGGGCAGCAATGCCGGCGTCGATGCTCGAGCCTTCGATCATCTTGATGCGCTTGGCCATCGGGTGGCTTTCGATCGCTTCGCGGTTGTGCGGGCGAATGTCGAGGTCGATGCCCAGCACTTCGCCGTGGCCCTGCAGCTCCAGCAACGAGGCGTAGTAGATAATCGAACCGCCGTGAGCGATGCCGCACTCGATGACCAGATCCGGTTTGACCTGCCAGATGATCTCCTGCATCGCCATCATGTCTTGTGGCAACTGGATGATCGGACGGCCCATCCACGAGAAGTGGTAGCTGTATTTGTGCTTGGCCGATTCGTTGAAGAAATCGCGGGCCAGGCCGGTCAGTTTCTGGTCGTCACCCTGCTGGGCAATCTGTTCCCGGCACTCGGCTTCGAAGGCTTGGTTGATGCTGTTGTCGGTCATTTTAATAATCTCAAGGGTCACTGAAACGAAGCGCTGTCGACGGCGTGATAGACGTAGCGTCCACCGGTCATCCGCTTGATCTCTTCGAGGTAATTGGAATTCATCACAAACAGGTTGGCGCCCTCGGGCAGCGCGTCCATGGCCTCTTGCGGCGAGGACACCCGCGCGCCGCTCAACGGCAGATAACGCCCCTGTTTGGCCGGGTTGATATCCACCACACGATCCACCGCCACACCGGCACGTTGCAGGAACAGCGAATAGATCACGCCTTTGGACGAAGCGCCCCAGATCGCCGAACCCTGCTCGGGGGCGGACTGAATGATCTGCACGGCGCGATCGAGGCTGGCGGTGAAGCCGTCAGGCAGGGCCAGGCGCGGCACCGGTTGATCCGGAGTCAGGCGCAAGGTCGACAGGTCGGCGACGATGTACAGGTATTGGCCACCGAACAGGTGACCGGCCTCGTGCACGGTGCCGAACATCCGGCGCAGGTCATCGAGACGGAAATAATTGACGTGCTCGTAGAACAGGTCGAACCAGGCTTTGTGCTCGAGGATCCAGTCAAAGCACGGCACTTCGATGTAGATCTGCCCGCCCTGATTGGCATTGGCGATTTCCACGAGGAAACTGACCGGATCCTGAATGTGCTCCAGCACATGGCGCAGGACGATGGCGTCCGCAGCCAGACCCAGGCCCCGAGTGAAAGGTGCCTTGATCACGTCGGCATTCTCGCCTTCGTACGCCGGATCAATGCCGGTGATCGAATAGCCGAGGCCCTTGAGCAATTCCAGGAAATAGCCTTTGCCACAGCCGACTTCGATCAGCTCCTGGCCCTTGAAGTGCTTGGCGATGATGCCTTCGACGTCACTCAAGTGCTTCTGGAACTGGCCGGAATGCGCCTGCTCGTTCTGGTAATCGGCGTCGTAGCTGAGCTTGTCGGCGTCGAACGCCGCGTTGAAGATCAGACCGCTGCGCTCGTCCTGCACCAACAGCATGTCGGCACTGGCCGAGGCCTGCGCCGACGCGGGATCGGCAAAGGTGCGGTTCTGCAGCACCGGCAGGTCGGTGACCCGGTACAACTCGTGCCTCATTGCGGCTCTCCCAATAACTGTTGCAAGCGCTCGGTCACCGCCCAGAACGCTAAGGGCTCGTGGGTCGGATACGGGTAGTGGCCGAGGTTCAGATTCAGTGTCGCGCCACGTTCGCACAGGCGTTGTTCAACCAATGAACGCACCGACACCGGTTGGCCGCTGGCGCAATTGATCACGCCGTCGAAGTCGTGTCGTTGCAGGATCGCGGCGAGGTAACCCGCAGCGTTTTCAATCGGCAGAAAATCACGCAACTGCTCGCCGGCCGACATGTTGAACGACGGCTCACCGGTATCGATCGCCCGGTCCAGTGCCGCCAACAGGCTGTTGGGGTTCTGCCCTTCGCCATGCAGATAGAACAAGCGCGCCCACTGCAACGTGAACGGCAGTTCCTGCTGCAGGTTTTGCAAAAACAGGTGCAGCGTGTGCTTGGCCAGACCGTAAGGGTTGCTCGGCTGCGGCGCGGAGCTTTCGCTGAGCGGGCCGCTTTGCATGCCGTATTCGAAACAGGTGCCGGTGACCAGCACCTGCTGCACGCCCGCCTCGACCGCGCTTTTGATAAAGCGGTAATCGGCCATCAGGTTGTGCTCGAAATGAAACAGCGCCCGATAGTTCGGCAAACCCGGCCAGGCCAGATGCGCCAGTGCATCGACACCTGCGGTCAACGCAGCGACATCGAGATCGGCGGCGTGAATATCCGCGCTCACAAACTCGACGTCGTTGATCCACGGCATGCCTTGCGCGGTTTCTGCGTTGCGCGCCACCGCCCGGACGTCACAGCCACGGGCCAGCAACGCCGCAACCAGATGGCGGCCGACAAAACCGGTAGCGCCGGTAACCAGTACCTTCACAGCACTTTCAACTCGGGCACGGCGATCACAAAGCGGCCGTCCCACTGACGCACTTGCGCCAGTTGCTGACTGACTTCGTGCAGCAGGTTCCACGGCAGCACCAGCACGTAGTCCGGTTTTTCGATGTCGATCTGCGCGGGCGCAACGATCGGAATGCGACTGCCCGGCAGGAATTTGCCCTGCTTGTGCGGGTTGGCATCAGCCACCCAGGCGAGCAGGTCCGGTTTGACCCCGGCGTAGTTGAGCAAGGTGTTGCCCTTGGCCGCCGCGCCGTAACCGACTACCCGCTTGCCGTCGGCCTTGGCCTGCAACAGAAAGCGCAGCAAGTCATGCTTGATGCGTTCAGCGGCAGGCGCGAGGGTTGTGTAGTACTCGGCGGTTTTCACCCCGGCCTCCAGCTCGGCCTGCAACTGTTGTTGCACCGCTGGCTGAACCGGGCGGCGCTGGCCGTCCTTGCGCTGGACGAACACGCGCAGCGAACCGCCGTGGGTGGTCAGTTGGCTGACGTCGAAGACTTCCAGACCATTGCGCTCGCACAGGGTCTGCACGGCGGTCAGCGACAGGTAGGAATAGTGTTCGTGATACAGCGTGTCGAACTGCGCGCCAGCCATCAGCGTCAGCAGTTGCGGGAATTCGAAGGTGGCGACGCCGGTCGGCTTGAGCAGCGTCGCGAAGCCTACAAGGAAATCGTTGATGTCCGGCACATGGGCGAGCACGTTGTTGGCCGCCATCAGGTCAGCGCCCCAACCTTCGCTTTTCAGTTGCGCAGCGGTGTCGCGACCGAAGAACAGCTCACGGATCTCCAGGCCTTTTTCGCGTGCCGCTTGTGCAGTGCTGCGCGTCGGTTCAACGCCCAGGCAGGCAATGCCGCGAGCGGCGACGTATTGCAGCAGGTAACCGTCGTTGGCGGCGACTTCAACCACACGGCTGTCGGCGGTCAGGCCGAAACGCTCGACCATCTCGGCGACATAGCGCTCGGCATGGGCCAGCCAGGTGCTGGAGAACGAACTGAAGTAGGCGTACTCGGCGTCGAACAGGC
Source organism: Pseudomonas sp. Mb7 (assembly GCF_054790525.1). NCBI lineage: Bacteria > Pseudomonadati > Pseudomonadota > Gammaproteobacteria > Pseudomonadales > Pseudomonadaceae > Pseudomonas > Pseudomonas sp. Mb7. The sequence continues at coordinate 939,999 of NZ_CP186501.1, read as the reverse complement.
TATCGGCGCTGGTGTAATCCTCGGTCTGCACCAGCCAGCATTGCTGACACACCGCGACCTTCAACGGCACCCATTGCTCGGCCTGCTCCAGGCGATCAGCGTGGACGTAGGCGTTGGACGGTGGCGAGGTGCCGAGGTCGATCAGCGGCAGGCTCAGCGGTGCGGCGCACCCACGGCAGTTCATAGACGCACTCCAGCAAAGTGTTGATCGAGCGCGGGATGGCTGGAGTCACGCGCTGACAAATTATTGACAGGCAACGGCCAGGCAATCGCCAGCCGTGGATCATTCACCGACAGCCCGGCCTCGTGCTCCGGCGCGTAATCGGCGCTGTGCAGGTAAAGCAATTCGGCGTCTTCGGTGAGGGTCTGGAAACCGTGGGCGAACCCGGCCGGAATCAACAGGCTGCGGCCGTCGCCAGCCTTCAGATGCTCGGCGTGCCAGTGCAGAAAGGTCTCGGAGTCTGGGCGCAGATCCACCGCCACGTCCCACACTTCACCGCGCAGGCAAGTGATCAGTTTGGCTTCCGGGGCATTGGCATTCTGATAATGCAGACCACGCACACTGCCCTTTTCACGGGTGCAGGAATGGTTGATCTGACGGATATGGAACTCACTGCCGAACGCACTCAGGCTGCCTTCGCAGAACAGCCGGGCAAAGTGCCCGCGCTGATCTTCGAAGCGTTTGTGCTGGACGCTGAACAGTCCGGCCAGCGGCAATGCCTTCAGGGAGAATTCGCTCACAACGCGCCTCGGTAAAGGTTCAGTTGGCCGAGAGTGACGTTGCGCATGTCATCGCCGTTCTGCCACGCCAGATGCCAGTCGAGGGTCTGGGCCAGACATTGTTGCAAGGTCCAGCGCGGATGCCAGCCAAGTACTTGGCGTGCGCGGCTGCTGTCCAGACGCAGCAGGCCGGCCTCGTGCAGTTCGCTTTTTTCGATGCGCAAACCGCACGCCTGCGGCCAGCGGCTGGCGAGCAATTCGACCACTTCGCCGACACTGCACATGTCCGCTTCACCCGGGCCGAAGTTCCACGCCCCGGCGTATTCCGGGCCTTGTTCGTAGAGACCTGCGGCCAGTTGCAGGTAACCGGCCAGCGGCTCCAACGCGTGCTGCCACGGGCGCACGGCTTGCGGATAACGCAGGGTCACCGGTTCGTCGGCGCTCCACGCTTTGAGCACGTCAGGAATCAGGCGCTCAGGGGCAAAATCGCCGCCGCCCAGGACGTTGCCAGCGCGCGCGGTGGCCAGGGCCAGACCGTGCTCGGCGTACTTGTCCGCCGGGAAAAACGACGCGGCATAAGACTGTGCGAGCAATTCACAGCAAGCCTTGCTGCTGCTGTAAGGATCGTGGCCACCGAGGGCTTCGTCTTCGCGGTACGGCCACAGCCATTCCTTGTTGGCGTAGACCTTGTCGGTGGTCACCAGCACACAGGCGCGCACGCAGCCGACCTGACGAATCGCTTCGAGCAGGTTCAGCGTGCCCATGACGTTACTGGAGTACGTGCCGAGCGGATCGCGATAGCCTTCGCGCACCAATGGCTGAGCAGCCAGGTGCAGAACGATCTCAGGCTCGGTGTCGGCGATGATTTCCAGCAAGGCACCGAGATCCCGCAGATCACCGCGCTGATCGTTGATGCCCTCATGCACCCGCGCCAGTTCGAACAAGCTCGGCTCAGTCGACGGATCCAGGGAAAAGCCGCTGACTTGCGCGCCGAGGCTTTGCAGCCACAGGGTCAGCCAGCTGCCTTTGAAACCGGTGTGTCCGGTGACGAGGACGCGTTTGCCGCGCCAGAAATCCGCACTCAGGCCCATTGCTTCCATGGGGCCTCCCCGCTCTGCCACAACGCTTCGAGATGGTTCTTGTCGCGCAGGGTGTCCATCGGATGCCAGAAGCCTTCGTGCTCGAAGGCTTTCAACTGTTCGTCAGCGGCCAGACGCGCCAGCGGTTCGGCTTCCCAAGTGGTGGCGTCATCGGCGATGTATGGCAGCACTTTCGGCGAGAGCACGAAGAAGCCGCCATTGATCCAGCCACCGTCACCGCGAGGCTTTTCGGTGAAGCCCAGCACTTGATCGCCCTGACGCTCAAGCGCGCCGTAGCGGCCCGGCGGTTGCACGGCAGTGACGGTCGCGAGACGGCCGTGGCCTTTATGGAAATCGACGAGTTGCGCAATGTTGATATCAGAAACGCCGTCGCCATAGGTGAAGCAGAACGCCTCTTCATCCTTGAGGTAACGGCCGGCACGCAGCAGACGGCCACCGGTCATGGTTTCTTCGCCGGTGTCGATGAGCGTGACGCTCCACGGCTCGCTGTAATTCTGGTGCACGTCCATGCGGTTTTCACGCATGTTGAAGGTGACGTCAGAGGTGTGCAGGAAGTAGTTGGCGAAGAAGTCCTTGATCGCATAGCCCTTGTAGCCGAGGCAGATCACGAAGTCGTGAATTCCATGGGCGGAATACTGCTTCATGATGTGCCAGAGAATTGGCTTGCCGCCGATCTCGATCATTGGCTTGGGCTTGAGGTGCGACTCTTCACTGATGCGCGTGCCGAGGCCACCCGCCAAAATAACTGCCTTCATCGTCTCCCCTCTTGTTCTTCACCGGGCTGCGCATGGCTTTCTTGAGCTTTGCGGGCCGTCTGGCTAAACCTTTTGCCGCTCCGGGCGCCGCTGGAGTGACCGCGAGCGCTCGTTTTATGGCGATTTACAGGGGACTTGCAGGAAACGCGCCAGCTCCACAAGCCCCCTCACCCTAACCCTCTCCCAAAGGGAGAGGGGACTGACCGAGGTGTTTGGGAGAGCTACGCCGACGTGAAATACCGAGTCGAACTCAGGTTTTGAAAAGCACACAAATCGGCCCCTCTCCCCTCCAGAGGGAGAGGGGACTGACCGAGGAAATTGCGAGAAGTACGCCGACGTGCGATACCGAGTCGAACTCAGGTTTTGAAAAGCACACAAATCGGCACCTCTCCCTTCCAGAGGGAGAGGTGACTGACCGAGGTGTTTGGGAGAGCTACGCCGACGTGCGATACCGAGTCGAACTCAGGTTTTGAAAAGCACACAAATCGGCACCTCTCCCTTCCAGAGGGAGAGGGGACTGACCGAGGAAATTGCGAGAAGTACGCCGACGTGCGATACCGAGTCGAACTCAAACCTTGAAAAGCCCACAAATCGGCTCCCTCTCCCTCTCCCTCGGGAGAGGGCTGGGGTGAGGGGAAAACCCACCACAAATCCAAAGCCGACCACGCCCCGCTCCTCACCACTCAACAGGATGAGCGTTAGCTCGGCTGCAGCTCTTGATCTTGATCCACGAGCGACGTCGGAAGGCTGAGCGGAGGGATTGATCCGGGGGTGGGAGCGCAGCGACCGTTTGGCGAAGCCAAACACATCGAGAGGAGGTGCAGCGAAGCAAACCGTAGGCGATGCCCCCCGGATCGATCCCGGAGCGAAGGGACCCCGAGCTTTAGCGAGTGGGCCGCACGTAGGAGCAAGCCTTTTTGGTTACTTTTTCGGCGTCTGGAAAAAGTGACCCGCCGTAAGGGCGGAACCCTAATCAGCACCCCCCGCAGCAACGGATACACCCCCAAAACCCCAAGAGCCTGGTCGGCCCAAAGGCCGCCAAGCCCCGCTCGATCAATCCGCCAGCCAGCCGTATTCCCAGTAGCGCAAGTTATCGCCGCGCAACACGTAATCGCGCAACACCACCTCACGCAATTCATCACCCATGCGATAACTGGCATCAGGATCGGCCAGGTGCATACGGATCGCTTGCAGCCATTCATCCGTGCTGTTGGTCTTGATCCGCGTGCACGGCAAATAACCGCGATAGGCCTCGGTATCCGTGCAGATCACCGGGTAACCGCAGGCGCCGTATTCCAGCAGCCGCAAGTTGCTCTTGCAGTCGTTGAAGATATGGAACTCCAGCGGCGCCAACGCGAGATCGAGGTTGAGGCTGGCCAGTTTCGCCGGGTACACGTCCAGGCCGATGACGCCATGGAACTCATGCATGTACGGCCGCAGATCATCCGGGCACATGCCGAAAAACACCCAGTCGACTTCATTGGCCAGTTCACGAACAACCTCGGCGATCACCGCCAGATCACCGTGGTGACTGGTGCCGCCGCCCCAGCCGACCCGCGGTTTCTTCGAGGTCCGACGCTGGCTGCGCAGGTGGCCCCACAAGTCCTTGGCCAACATGTTAGGGACGACACGAATGTCGTGGTGCATGTCCGACAGCACGTTGGCCAGTGGTGCGGTGGATACGACCGCACGATCACACAGCCCGATCGCGCGGCGCACCATGCGCTCCATGTCCTGCTTGCTCGGCATGTTGCGTATGTGCGCATTGCGGTGGGGAACATCAATGACGTAGTCGTCGAGTTCGAAGATCCGTCGAGCGTTGAAGTACTTTTTCAGCGGTGGGATTTCATCGATGGCGTGCTCCGAGTAGCGCCCTTGCAGAACGATCACATCAGGCGACTGACGTTCGATATCGATGATCGACGGCAAGCCGTAGCAAATACGCCCTTCCGCCCTATTGGCCGCTTCCAGCTCGATCATCGGCTGGCTCATGCGGTAATGGCCGATGGCCGAAGCGTTGATCGGCACCACCAGCAGATTGGGCAACTGCGCCTTGGAGAATGCACTCCACCCCGTGCGCAGTCCCGGCTCCAGACTGAAGTTGGTGGCGCCCACGCCCTGCAACGTCAGGTTGACGTTGTAGGCCGGATCGCGCGCCACCAGCGGCAGCCAGCGCTGGTAAAACGTGTCCCTCTCCTCGGCGTGCTGCGCTTCTTCCTCCGGTGTCGCCATCGCATTTGGCCGCGCACCCACAGCCAGGATCGCATTAGGGTTCAACACCACCAGATAACCGTCGCGGCCAACGCGCAGACACAGGTCCACGACATTGAGCGTTTGTTTGAGGTCCTGCTCGTCCAGCCCGCCGGCAGCTTCGAACACCGACTTGCGAATCATCAGGCAATCACTGCCGACGGCACTCAGGTCATGCACCGCCTGCAGGCGATGCATGTACCCTTCCGACTGCATCGGCTGGCCATAGAACGGCAACCCGACCGGCCCGTTCAAGCCAAGAATCAGGCCGGCGTGCAGCACGCCGCCGTCCGGATTGAACAGCTTGGCGCCAACCACCCCGACTTCCGGGCGTTGCGCATGATTGAGCAGTTCGTCGAGCCAGTCGTTCCGGGTGATCACCGCAAAGGCGTTGAGCATCAACACATACTCACCGCGCGCCTGGCTGACGGCATAGTTGTGCACCGCTGCCGCGTTACCCTTTTGCGGGTAGCTCAGCACGCGAATCCGCTCGCTGCCCAGTTGCGCCATACCGTCCAGCCAAGCCAACGCTTCAGCGCTTTCGCTGCCGTTATCGACCAAGAGCAATTCGTACTCGGTGTAGTCGGTCTTTTCCAGCAATGTCTCGACGCAGCGTTGCAAGGCAGCCGTCTGGTCCTGCGTGACAATGACCACCGACACCAATGGGCGCCGGGCATGGTGATAGTCGACACGATTGAGCAGCCCGCCGTTACGGTCGCGAATGTCGTGAGCGATGCCAAGGCGTTGCAGATGCGCTTCGAGGATTCGCGGACTTTGCTGCGCAACGCCAGGATCAGTGAGCCATTGCGACAGATCGAATTTCGACTCCAGCAACACTTCAGCAATGTGCCCGACCACTTGCAGGCCATCGCTTTCAACCATGCGCCAAAGCACATCGTGGGGCGCGAGTTCGGCGAACGTCGAGGTAAAACCACCAAGCGCCAGGAACCGTTCGCGCTGGAACGCCAGCGCTCGCCCGACGTAAGGGTAGCTGCGCATGAGGTCGAGGTTGAAATCCGGCTTGAACGCAGGCTCGGCCGACTCACCATCGCGCAGACTGCCTTCGTCGCTGTACAGGCATGTCAATGAGCTTGCGTGCGCAATGCGATCGGCCATCACCAACAATGCTGGCGCCACCGGGCAGTCACCTGGCTGCAACAGATAAAACCAGTCGGCGCCTTCCAGTTGCGGCAGCAGAGCGTTGATCTGCTCCAGGCCGTCACCCTGCAACGGCATGTGGAACACCCGATCGTCCAGCTTCGCCTCGCTGCAAGCCGTGGACAGAACCAGAACCAGCTCCGGCGGGTAATCCTGAGCGGCGAGTGCCTCAAGGGTGCGCTCCAGGCCATCGCGACTGCCTTGGGCATCAATGATGATCGGCACGATGCGCGGTCGGTGCGGCCAGCCAGCGAGGGTTTCCGGCAGCCATTGGCGCTGCGCCTCGGTCAACACCCGAACCGCCAGCCATTGTGCATAGAGTTCGCCAAAACTGAAGCTGTCGACTCCGACCCCCAGCTCCTGACGGCTCTGCTTGGTGCCGAGGGTACGGCTCAGCGGCAGCTCCTGCCAGACCCGAGGCGACTCATCGGCCTTGGTCAACGGCACATAACGAACCCAGCCCGGCGCCGGCGCCGACTCGCCGCTGCGGACCTTGAGCATTTGCGAGATCCACTCGCGCTCGATCTCGGCCGCGTCTTTCATCGGTTGCTGCGCGCTCAGACGCTCGGGGTAGAGACGCTCGGCACTCAGTACGTTGTTGGAGACCACCAGATTGCCGCGCCGCAACAGACAGACGTACAAGGCAAAATCCAGCGTCGCAACGAAGCAGGCCCCCTCCTCGGTCAAGGCTGGCAAAAGCTCCACAACGTCGCTACGGCGAAACAGCGCACTACTGAATCCACCCAGTACGTTGACCGGGAATTTTTCAAAGATGCTCAGTACATCGTCGCCTTTGAGCAAACCACTGGCCGGCGACAATGAGCTGTTTTCCAGACGTGCGGGCAGGATGATGTCGTTGGCATCCCACAACAACCGTTGCGCTACCACCAGACTGACTTCGTCACGCCGCAGCTCGTGGGCTTGCTGTTCGATACAGGCCGAATACAGCAGGTCATCATCACACAGGAATTTGATGAACTCGCCCCGGGCTTGCTCAAGGCAGGCCTTCAGGTTACCGACCAGCCCCAGCGTTCGAGGGTTGCGCACGTAACGCACGGCAAAGCCGGTCTGCTCCGTCACCCGCATAACGATGTCTTCAATCTCGTCGCCACGATTGTCATCGCACACGATGATTTCAAGATTGGCGTAATTCTGGCTGACAGCGCTGTTCAGCGTCCGCTCGAAAAAGCGCGGATTGAAGGCGGGAATGACAAGACTGACAAGAGGGAGTGAATTCACGGCGGGCTCACAGGCGATACGAGCCCGCTCGGAAAAGCGAGCCCTTGATACCGCTAAAAAACATGACTGAGTGGCAGGGTAAACGGGCGCTTACGCGCCCGTTGAGGATCAGATCTTGTTGAACAGACCCAACTGGCTGATCTTGCTGAACGCAAGCTGCGAAGCTTGCAGCATGGTCTGCTGCAGGGTCAGTCGCGTCATCACTTCAGCCGGATCCGAATCGCGAATGGAACCTTGCGTGGTGGTATTCGCGGTGCTCAGACTGTCATTGGTGGTGGCTTGCATTTCCAGCGCCTGACCACGGGCACCAATCTCGGTCACCGCGGTGCCGATCTGATTGTTGGCCGCGTCGATGTTGCCGAGGCCCGCCTCCATGGCGCCCTGGAATTTCTGCTTGGCCACCGGATCACCATCGATCGGTGTATTCAGAGCAGTAATCATCTGACCGAGGGTGTCGAGCACGTTCTGGGTCTGGTGATCGTTTGGGCGGATCGAGAACTGATCACCCGCTGCCGGTGCGCTGCCCAGAGCAAAGGTCACGCCTGCCGCCGTGGCGTTGCTACCGGCCACAGTGCCCGAGGACACCGGTTTGCTGTCCGCAGTCACCGGCGCAGCATACAGATCGAATGCGGTGGCGCTGGTGAACTTGAGAACGGCGCCGCCCTGCGGGAATGCCGCAGTGTACGCCGCCTGGTCAGTGATGCTCGAACCGGTAATCACGGCGGTCGACGGGTTACCCGGGCTGCGCGTGGTAGTGAACGAGTCAGGCGCGGTGGACAACTGGAAGCTGTGGCCGGCAATGACCGCGTCAGGGTTGGTATCACCAGCCTTCAGGTTGATGTTCAGCTTCATGTCGACGCCACGGAAGCTGACCGTCTGGTTGGCACCGCTGCTGTTGCTGACCAAACCGTTCTGGCTCGCCTCAGCCGTCACGTCGTTGCCAAGGGCATCGGTGATTTTCAGTTGGGTGCTGCTGAGGAAGCTGACGGTATACGGCTGGCCAGCGGTGAACTTGGAGTTGTAAGTGGCTACGGTACCGATCGTGCCGTTGGACAGTACGACGCGACCGTCATCCACTGCCGGTGCGGTCATGGCGACGTTGGTACGCGCGGTATTGATGGTCTGCTGGAAAGCAGCCCAACCGGTGGTGTTGGTGCCGATCGTCATGCCATCGCCGATGCCCAGATTGATCGTGGTCTGGTCACCGTTGTAGCTGTAGGTGCCGTCGGCATTCTGCGAATACGGCGCGGTGTCAGTCTTCGAACCAGAGAACAGGTAGTTGCCGCTGGCATCCTTGGCGTTCATCAGACCCAGCACTTGTTGTTGGATCTGGCCCATTTCCGAAGCGTAAGCCTGGCGGTCCTTGTCGGTGGCCGTGCCATTGTTGGCGGCCAGGGCGAGTTCCTTGGCGCGGGCCAACGCGGTGGTGATCGAGTCCAGCGTGGATTCCTGCACGGTCAATGCACTTTTGGTGCTGTCGACGTTGGTCTTGTACTGATCGAGCATCGCGGCCTGCTGGCCCAGTTGCAGCAAGCGCCCGGCACCGATCGGATCATCGGCGGCGGTATTGATGCGCTGCAGGCTGCTCGCCTCGCTGGCGGTGGCGACGGCCTTGTTGAAGTTACGCTGATAGTCCGACGCTTGCGTGCCGTAATACTGGGCGGTGGAAATGCGCATGAATTACGACTCCTTAAAGGCTGTTGATCAGCGTGGCGAAAGTTTCCTGCGCAGCTTTGATGATCTGCGAAGACGCTGTGTAGTACTGCTGATATTTGACCAGGTTGCCGGTTTCTTCATCCAAGTTGACCCCGGACAGCGAATCGCGCGCGCCTTTGGCGTTATCCAGAATCGCCGAGGTCGCGGCGCTGTCGGACTTGCCTTGGGCGGTTTTGGTACCGACGTTGGTCACCAGCTTGTTGTAGGCGTCAGTCAGGCTGATGCCCTTGCTCGCCGAACCGGTATCGACGGTCTGCGCCGTTTGCAGGGCGACCAGCGATTGCGCGTTGCGGTTGTCCGAAGACGCCGCACCGGTGAGATTCATGGTGAAGGTTTCGCCGGACTTCGGCGTGCCGCCAACGGTGGTCTGTACGGAGAATGTCTTCTGCACGTTCGGCGTAACACTGGTGTCCATCACCGGGTTGCCGCTGGCATCGACGATGCCGACTTTCAGGTCCAGCGTGTTCGATTGACCGGGAACGATAGTGCCGCTGCTGATGAGGCCGCCCTTGGCATCCACAAAGGTGTAGGACTGGCTGCCCCCGGTGACCGCACCGAACACCAGCTTGACCGGCGTCGAGTTCTTCAGCGCCGCCTGCATGTCAGCCTGGGCAGTCGGGTTGTAGATATCGATTTTGCTGTTGAGCGTCGGCTGGGTGAAAGTGCCCAGACCGTTGGCGCTGGCTACACCGGTCAACGGACCGGCCGCAGCGATTTTCTTCGGATCGGTGAGCACTGTCTGGATGCTCGCCGCCGCATTGCGGGTCGGCGTGACTTTGAAGCTGTCACCGGCGCTCAACGCACCACCCTTGAGAGCAAGGGTAAAACCGTCGATCACAGGCGGCGGATTGGTCGTGGTACTGAAGGCGCCCATATCGGTGCCATCGGAACGCTTGACGGTGTAGTCAGTGGCGCTGGTGAACGTCACTTGATAATCGCTGGTGGTCAGCTTGCCGGTGTCCTTGATGGTGACATCGAGGTTACCCGAACCGGTGCTGTTGCCCGACTGCGCGATGCTGCGCGAACTGATCAGCGCGGCACTGTTGATGTTGTTGAAAATGGCCGCGCCGAAGTCACCGTTCTTGTCGATGCCCTGGGCTTGCTGACTGTTGACCTGATCAGCGATCACCAGCGCCACGCGGCCCAGCTCGTTGAGCGACGGGTCGAGGACTTCTTTGCGGTAAGTCAACAGGCCGCCGATTTCACCGCCGCTCATCGCCGAGGTGATGTCGATGGTGCTCGAACCGCGATCCATCTGGATGGCCATGCGCGACGGGTCGTCTTTGCTCGCGACCATGCTCAGCGTGTTGGTGGTGTTGCCGATCACCAGAGGCTGACCGCTGCCGATGTAAACGTCGAAACTGGTGCCACGCTCGACGACCTGTGCACCCGTCAGTTCGGAGAGCTGGCGCACGGCTTCGTTGCGGCTGTCGAGCAGATCGTTCGGCGCACCGCCACTGGTGGAGATCTCGCCGATTTTCTGGTTCAGGTTGGCAATCGAGGTGGCCAGTTTGTTCACCTGGGCCGTCATGTCGCCAAGGCTGCCGTTGATGGTGGTGTTCTGGTCGTTGAGCTGTTTGGCGATGGTATTGAAGCGACTGGTCAGCGCCTGCGCACCGGTCAGCACCGATTGGCGGGAGGTGTCATCGGTCGCCGACGTCGAAACGCCCTGCATCGTGGTGAAGAACTTCTGCAGCACACCGGTCAGGCCGGTGTTGGTGTCCGACAGCATCGAGTCCAGCGGTGTGGCCTGCGCCAGGTAAGCAGCCGATTCGCTGTCGAGCGAAGTAGCGGTGTGCAGCTGGCTTTCCAGGTACGAGTTGTACACCCGGCGCACGTCGGCCAGGGTCGTGCCCGTACCGATGAACACGGTGCCGAACTGCTGCGAGGATTTGGTGCCCTGCACGGTTTGCTGACGTGAATAACCGGCGGTGTCGACGTTGGCAATGTTGTTGCCTGTCGTAGCCAAAGAGGACTGGCTGGCCGACAGTCCCGACATCCCGATATTGAGCAAACTCATGGTTCAGACCTTATACCTTGTGCCTTATAAAGGCGTGGTGGATACACCCGCCGCAGCGTAGTTTTGGAAACTGTTCATCTGCTTGGCAATCTGCGAAATCTTGCTTGCGTAGTTAGGGTCGGTGGCGTAACCGGCCTTTTGCAACTCGCGTACAAACTGTTCTGGGTTATCGGCAGACTTCACGACATCTTGATAGCGATTATTGCTCTGCAGCAAAGTCACCAGATCATGGAAGCTGTCCTTGTACGAGGCGTAGGAACGGAACTCGGCCGTCTCCTTGACCATCTCGCCATTGCGAAACTCGCTGGTGATCGCCCGGGCCGAATCGCCCTTCCAGTTGCTGCTCGCCTTGATGCCGAACAGGTTGTGGCTGCTACTGCCATCCTGGGCACGCATGACCGACTTGCCCCAACCGGTTTCCAGCGCCGCCTGCGCCACCAGATAACGCGGATCGACGCCGATGCGGTCGGCCGCTTCCTTGGCCATCGGCAGCATGGTGTTGACGAATTCGTCGGCGGAACTGAAAGCTTTCTTCGCCGGCGCCAGTGGAATCTGCGCCATGGCGCGACCGTAGACCTGCATCTGTCCGCCCGAAGCTTTTTCGCCCTCGGCGCGGGCCAGCCAATCGCCGTTGTACAGCGGGCCGGCGCCAGTGGTGGCAGCGGTTGTCGCACGCTGCGGCAATGCCGTTGCCGCTGCCGGCGTGGCTGACGGCACCAGCCCGGCGAGCAAACGATCGGCCAGTTTTGGTGGCAAAGCCAGGCGACGCTGATTGATCAGTTCCATATCGTTGCGATGAGCCAGTTGCGTGTTCGGCGCATTCACCGAACGCGACGCCCACAGCGGTCGCTCGCCATTGAGCCGCGACAACGGGCCATTGGTGGCAACGGTGCCGGCGGCAATCGGCGTAGCCACGGCAGCAGCTTTCACCTTGGCTTCTTCCTGCTTGGCGGCGGACGCGGCAGCGGCCTCGCCCGGCGCCAGCGGTTTGTTCTTCGACATCTGGCGCATCAGCACGTCGGCCAGACCGATACCACCGCCCTCGCGGGACATGGAAACGGCCAGTTGCTGGTCGTACATTTCCTGATACTGCTTGGCCGCCGGCGTGTTCAGCGGATTGTCTTCACCCAAGGCGTTGGTCGCCGAGCGCATCGACTTGAGCATCTCGCCAAGGAACAGCGATTCGAATTCCTGCGCCACCTTGCGCAGGTTTGCATCGCTGTTCTTGTCGCCGACCTTGAGCTGGTTCAGGCGATTGAGGTCCGAGTAGGAACCCGAATCGCTGCTGCTGACCAGACCGCTTTTGCGCATATCCATAAGGGTCGGCCTCAGATCACGATCAGGTCGGCTTGCAACGCGCCGGCCTGCTTCAAGGCTTCGAGGATCGCCATCAAGTCACCCGGCGCCGCGCCGACCTGGTTCACCGCACGAACGATTTCGTCGAGGGTGGTGCCCGGACCGAACTTGAACATCGGTTTGGCTTCCTGCTCGGCATTCACCCGCGAGCGCGGCACGACAGCGGTCTGGCCATTGGACAGAGGGCCGGGCTGGCTGACAATCGGGTCTTCGGTGATGGTCACGGTCAGGCTGCCGTGGGTCACGGCGGCTGGCGACACTTTCACGTTCTGGCCAATGACGATGGTGCCGGTACGCGAGTTGATGATGACTTTCGCCACCGCCTGACCCGGGTCGACTTCGAGGTTTTCCAGGATCGACAGGTAGTCGACGCGCTGGCTCGGATCGAGCGGCGCAGTGACACGGATCGAACCGCCATCGATGGCTTGCGCAACGCCAGGGCCAAGCATGTCGTTGATCTTGTCGACGATGCGTTTGGCCGTGGTGAAGTCGGAACGGTTGAGGTTCAGCGTCAGGCTGTTGCCTTGGTTGAAACCGCTCGGCACCGAACGCTCCACAGAGGCACCGCCGGGGATACGACCGGCCGACGGAACGTTGACGGTGATCTTCGAACCGTCACGGCCTTCGGCGTCGAAGCCGCCGACCACCAGGTTGCCCTGAGCGACTGCGTAGACGTTGCCGTCGATACCCTTGAGCGGGGTCAGCAACAGCGTACCGCCACGCAAGCTCTTGGAGTTACCGATCGAGGACACGGTGATATCGACCTGCTGACCGGGTTTGGCGAACGCCGGCAAGTCGGCACTGATCGACACCGCCGCGACGTTTTTCAACTGCACGTTGCCCGATCCCGGCGGCACCTTGATGCCGAACTGCGAGAGCATGTTGTTGAAGGTCTGCAGGGTGAACGGGGTTTGCGTCGTCTGGTCGCCGGTGCCGTTAAGCCCGACCACCAGGCCGTAACCGATCAACTGGTTGGAACGCACGCCGGAAATGCTGGCGATATCTTTCAGCCGCTCGGCGTGGGCACCAAAGGCTGCGGACATCAGCGCCGCAGCCAGCATGAGGCTCTTGAAATTCAACGTAGCCACCTAGAAAGGGAACAGCGGGCTGAGGAAGAAACGGTCGAACCAGCCTGGCTGACTCGTATCGGCAAACGCGCCGGTACCCGAGTAGGTGATGCGTGCATCGGCGACCCGGGTCGACGACACAGTGTTGTCCGTGGCGATGTCATCGGCACGCACCAGGCCGGCGATGCGCACCAGTTCGTCACCGGTGTTCAGCGTCAGCCACTTCTCGCCACGCACGGCGATGATGCCGTTGGGCAGCACGTCAGCGACGGTCACGGTGATCGAACCGGTCAGGCTGTTGCTCTGCCCGGACTTGGCGTCGCCTTTGGTCGAACGGTCGGCGCTATAGCCGGCGTTCAGACTCAGGTCGTTGCCCCCAATCGGATTGTTAGTGGTCAGGCTGGAGCCGAACAATGAGGTCAGACCGACCTTGTTGTCACTGTTCTTGTCCATCTGCGAGTTGGCGTTCTTGCTCGCCTGCGTGCGCTCGTTCAGGGTGATGGTGATGATGTCACCGACCCGGAAAGCCTTGCGGTCGCTGTACAGGTTCTGCTCGAAGCCGGCCTGATAGATCGAGCCATTATTGGCGGCAGCCGGCAACGGCGTGCGCGGCAACACCGGGGCGTAGTAAGGGTCATTGGGCTTGGGCGTCGGAGCGACGCAGCCCGCGAGCGAGACGACCCCACTCAATGCCAGAACAGATACAAAGCGATTCATGACCCTACCTCACGGTGTTGCAGGCGACCTCATGGCCGCCTCATAGACTTGATTACAGATTCTGCGTTACGAACGAGAGCATCTGGTCAGCGGTGGAGATCACCTTGGAGTTCATCTCGTACGCGCGCTGAGTGGTGATCATGTTGACCATTTCTTCAACAGTGCTGACGTTGGAGGTTTCCAGGGTGTTCTGCAGGGTGGTACCGAAACCGGCCAGACCCGGAGTGCCGACTTGCGGCGCGCCGGAAGCGGCGGTTTCCAGGAACAGGTTGTTACCCACTGCTTGCAGACCGGCCGGGTTGATGAAGTCGGCGGTTTGCAGGTTGCCAATCACTTGCGCTGCCGGGTTACCGGCGATGGTCACCGACACAGTACCGTCACGGCCAACAGTGAAGGTCTGGGCGTCGTTCGGGATAACGATGGCAGGTTCCAGAGCGAAACCGCTGGCGTTGACGATCTGGCCGTTGGAATCGAGGTGGAAGGTACCGTCACGGGTGTAGGACGTGGTGCCGTCCGGCTGCAGGATCTGGAAGAAACCGCGACCGTCGATTGCCATGTCCAGCGGCTGCTCGGTGGTTTGCAGGCTGCCGGCGGTGAAGTTTTTCTGGGTGCCGACAATGCGCACACCGGTACCCAGTTGCAGACCCGACGGCAGTTCGCTGTCCTGAGTCGACTGAGCGCCCGGCTGACGCTTGATCTGGTAGAGCAAGTCCTGGAATTCGGCACGATCACGTTTGAAACCCGTGGTCGACACGTTCGCCAGGTTGTTGGAAATGGTGGTCAGGTTGGTGTCCTGGGCGGACAGACCGGTTTTGGCAACCCATAGAGCCGGAAGCATTCGATTCTCCTCGTGCGCCTGTTTTTCGGCGCGACGTTCTGATAATTAGCTGATCTGCAAGACCCGAGCCATGGCCTGGTCGTCGTCTTTGGCGGTGTTCATCATCTTGACGTGCAACTCGAACTGCTTGGCCAAGGCCAGCACCGAGGTCATCTCTTCAACGGCGTTGACGTTGCTCGACTCCAGGAAACCCGACACCAGTTTGACGTTGGCATCGGCCGGCGCAGGCTGGCCGTCCTTGGTATAGATCGAGCCGTCGAGGCCCTTGTTCATGTTCTTGATGTCCGGGTTGACCAGCTTGATCCGGTCGACCTCCGCCATGACGCGCGGGCCTTCGCCCATCGCTCGAATACTGATGGTGCCGTCTTCACCGACTTCGATCTGCTGCTCGGGCGGCACGGCGATCGGACCGCCATTGCCCATCACCGGCATACCGTTGCCGGCGCGCAATACGCCGAGGGCGTCGACGTTGAGGCTGCCGGTGCGCACGTAGCTTTCGCCGCCGTTCGGGTTCTGCACGGCGATCCAGCCATTGCCGGTGACGGCGACGTCGAGGTCACGACCGGTCTGCACCAGCGAGCCCGGGGTGAAGTCGGTGGCGGGCCGTTCGCTCATGGCAAACGCACGCGCCGGAAAGCTGTCACCGAACACCGGCATCGAACGCGCCTGCTCCAGGTCGCGCTGAAAACCGTTGGTGGAGATGTTCGCCAGGTTGTTGGCATGAGCCTTCTGCGCCAGTGCGTTCTGGCTGGCGCCGGTCATTGCCACATAAAGGTACTTGTCCACACTCTTTCCTCTGCATGCCGGACGTTTGCCGCCCACCGCTGTACTGCTGAGCCATAAGCAATTTGCAGACCAACTTTTTTCTGGCGCACAAAGGCCCGGCAAACAAAGGACTTGGGGGATGGCGAGGGGAAATTTGAAATGTATCGAAGTCGAAAAACCGGCGGTGTTATGCCGCTTGGCGGCAATCCCTCGAATGATCGTTCCCACGCTCTGCGTGGGAACGATCACGTGCTGCCCGACTCTTTGCCGACTTCGTATTCACGCAGCTTGTTGGCAATGGTGGTATGCGAAACCCCCAAACGCTTACCCAACTGCCGACTGCTCGGATGCTCGGAATACAACCGCTCCAGCACCGCTTTTTCGAATCGCCCGACAATCTCGTCCAACCCGCCTTCCAGCGAGAAATCGCCAAGCGGCTGACGCACGCCATAATCCGGCAGACGAATATGTTCGGCCTTCACCGTGCCGCCATCGCACAGCGAAACTGCCTGGAACAAAACGTTTTCCAACTGCCGCACGTTGCCCGGCCAATGGTAATGACTGAGGCGATCCATCGCCGCCGGCGCCAGTTTCGGCAGCGAGCAACCGATCTGCCGACTGGCCTGATCGAGAAAGTGCTCGACCAGCGGCGTCAGTCCGTCGAGGCATTCACGCAGCGGCGGGATGTGCAGCGAGAGCACGTTCAAGCGGTGGTACAAATCCTGACGAAACTCGCCGCGCGCGCACAGCTCCGACAAGTCGACCTGCGTCGCACAGATGACCCGCACATCCAGATAAACCTCTTCATCACTGCCGACCCGGCGGAAGCAACCGTCCTGCAAAAAGCGCAGCAACTTCACCTGAAGACGCGGGCTCATCTCACCGACACCGTCAAGAAACAGCGTGCCGCCCGCTGTCAATTCCAGCAGCCCGAGCTTGCCTTCAGCGCGTGCACCTTCGAACGCGCCCGGGCCATAACCGAACAACTCAGTCTCGGCCATCGACTCCGGCAGGCCTGCGCAGTTGAGCGCCATCAACGGCGACTGCCCACGCGGACTGGCGAGGTGACAGGCGCGCGCAAGCAATTCCTTGCCGGTACCGGTTTCGCCCTCAATTAATAGCGGAGCGTCGAGCGGCGCCATACGCCGCGCTTCACGCACCACGGCGGCCATCACTTTCGAGCTCTGGAAGATGCTGTCGAAGCCACGCAGCTCCTGCTTGCGCACGTTATAGATACGCTCGCCAACGCGGTCAGCGCGATGCAAGGTCAACACCGCACCGGCCATGGCCTCGCTGTCGTCGTGCTCCGATTGCAGCGGCGCGATGTCGGCCAGAAAGATGTCGCCCTTGACCTTGACCCGCATGCCGTTGATTCGCGATTTGTTGGCGCGCACCAACTCCGGCAAGTCGAAATCTTCGGCGTAACGCGACAGCGGAATACCCGGCACTTCATCGACCCGCACGCCGAGCAACTGCGCCGCCGCACGGTTGGCCGCCACGATCGAGCCACCCATGTCGATCGACAGCACCGGAAACTCCAGCGCACCGAGCAACGCGTTCAACTCCATGTGCCGTCGTTCGCTGGGCATCAGCCCAACCCGCTTGACGCCAAACACTCCGGCGATCGCCTCGAATTTCGGGCGCAACGCCTGGAACTGGATGTTGATCAGGTTCGGGCAATGCAGATAGATCGCGTTGCCATGCTCACCGCCGACCTCACCGCGCGCGACGTTGATCCCGTAGGCAACCAGCAGGTTGAGAATGTCGCGCAGGATGCCGATGCGGTTCTGGCAGTGGACTTTGATGCGCATATAAATCGCCCGAATAAACGATGAGAAACCTGTAGGAGTGAGCCTGCTCGCGATGGCTTTGGGTCAGTTGATATTGATGCTGACTGATGCACCGCTATCGCGAGCAGGCTCACTACTACAGGGGGACCGCACCAGACTTTTCTGTAGTGGCACGCAGATAGTTGTCAAGATTATGTGACAGCCACTAGGCTTTTCAAACCTGAAAATCACCGAAAATGCGCACCGGCGGTCAAAGCGTAACGATAACTTTACGAATTAAAGAGAAATTTCCCACGAGCAGGCCATTCAACCTGCTGCACATCAACTCGCTCTCAGGTAATTCTGAATCCATCGCTGGACATAACAAGAACGAATTCCCCTAGCAGGAGAGCAGTATGAAGCAGACGCAATACGTGGCCCGCGAGCCCGATGCGCAAGGTTTTATCGACTACCCCGCCGAAGAACATGCGGTGTGGAACACGCTGATCACTCGCCAGTTGAAAGTGATCGAAGGGCGTGCCTGCCAGGAATACCTGGACGGTATCGAAAAACTCGGTCTGCCCCACGACCGCATTCCGCAACTGGGCGAGATCAACAAGGTGCTCGGCGAGACCACCGGTTGGCAGGTCGCCCGCGTGCCAGCACTGATCCCCTTCCAGACCTTTTTTGAATTGCTGGCCAGCAAGCAATTTCCTGTGGCGACGTTCATTCGCACCCGCGAAGAACTGGACTATCTGCAAGAGCCGGACATTTTCCACGAGATCTTTGGTCACTGCCCGCTGCTGACCAACCCGTGGTTCGCCGAATTCACCCACACCTACGGCAAACTCGGTTTGCAGGCCACCAAGGAAGAACGTGTTTATCTGGCGCGCCTGTACTGGATGACCATCGAGTTCGGCCTGGTCGACACCCCGCAAGGCAAACGCATTTACGGTGGCGGCATCCTGTCCTCGCCAAAAGAAACCGTTTATTCGCTGTCGGACGAACCTGAGCATCAGGCGTTCGATCCGCTCGAAGCCATGCGCACGCCGTATCGCATCGACATCCTGCAACCGCTGTACTTTGTCCTGCCGAACCTCAAGCGTCTGTTCGACGTGGCCCATGAAGACATCATGGCCATGGTTCGCCAAGGCATGCAGCTGGGTCTGCACGCACCGAAGTTTCCGCCGAAACCGAAAGCCGCGTGAACCGCGACTTTTGCTGACAATTGAGCCTGTCCGTCGCCGCCACTTTGGTTTAGCGTGACGGCATTGACAGCTCAAACGTTTTAATAAAAAAAACACACTCGATTCAGGAATACACCATGTCCACTTTGAACCAAGCCCACTGCGAAGCCTGCCGCGCCGATGCGCCACAAGTCAGCGACGAAGAACTGCCGATCCTGATCAAGCAGATCCCTGACTGGAACATCGAAGTCCGCGACAGCATCATGCAGCTGGAGAAAGTTTTCCTGTTCAAGAATTTCAAGCACGCCCTGGCGTTCACCAACGCTGTCGGCGAGATCTCCGAGGCAGAAGGTCATCACCCGGGCCTGCTGACCGAATGGGGCAAAGTCACCGTGACCTGGTGGAGCCATTCGATCAAAGGCCTGCACCGCAACGACTTCATCATGGCTGCGCGCACTGACGAAGTGGCCAAGACCGCAGAAGGACGCAAGTAATGCACTTCGACGCCATCGGCCGGGTACCCGGCGACCCGATCCTCGGTTTGATGGAGGCGTATGCGCAGGACACCAACCCGCGCAAATTCGACCTGGGCGTTGGCGTCTACAAGGACGCTCAGGGCCTGACGCCAATCCCGGAGGCGGTGAAAATCGCCGAAGCGCGGCTGGTCGAAAGCCAAGACACCAAGACCTACATCGGTGGCCACGGCAACCCGCTGTTCGGCAAAGTCATCAATCAGTTGGTGCTCGGTGCCGACTCGAAGCTGATCGCCGCACAACGTGCCGGCGCCACCCAGACCCCGGGCGGCACTGGCGCCCTGCGCCTGGCCGCCGACTTCATCGCCCAATGCCTGCCGGGCAAAGGCGTGTGGTTGAGCAACCCGACCTGGCCGATCCACGAAACCATTTTCGCCACGGCCGGGGTCAAGGTCAGTCACTACCCGTACGTGGGCAGTGACAACCGCCTCGACGTCGATGCCATGCTTGCCGTGCTCAACCAAGTGCCAAACGGTGATGTGGTGCTGCTGCACGCGTGCTGCCACAACCCGACCGGTTTTGACTTGAGCCATGACGACTGGCAGCGCGTGCTCGATGTGGTGCGCAGCCGCAATCTGCTGCCGCTGATCGACTTTGCCTACCAGGGCTTTGGCGATGGTCTGGAACAGGATGCGTGGTCGACCCGGTTGTTCGCGGCCGAGGTGCCTGAGCTGCTGATTACCAGTTCCTGCTCGAAGAACTTCGGTCTGTACCGCGACCGCACCGGTGCGCTGATCGTCTGCGCGAAAAGCGCCGAAAAGCTCATCGACATCCGCAGCCAACTGGCCAACATCGCCCGCAATTTGTGGTCGACACCGCCCGATCATGGTGCTGCGGTGGTCGCGACCATCCTCGCCGATCCAGAGCTGAAAGCCCGTTGGGCCGATGAAGTGGAAGCCATGCGTTTGCGTATCGCGCAGTTGCGCAGCGGCCTGGTTGAAGCGCTGGAGCCGCATGGCCTGCGCGAGCGTTTCGCACACATTGGCGTACAACGCGGGATGTTCTCTTACACCGGACTGTCGCCGGAGCAAGTGAAGCAACTGCGCGAGCATCACAGCGTGTACATGGTCAGCTCGGGCCGGGCGAACGTCGCCGGCATCGACGCTACGCGCCTCGCCTTGTTGGCAGAAGCCATCGCCAGCGTCTGCAAATAATCCCTCCCATTGCTCGTTCCCACGCTCCGTGTGGGAATGCAGCCCGGGACGCTCTGCGTCCCAACAGCGGACGCAGAGCGTCCATTGATCGTTCCCACGCAGAGCGTGGGAACGATCAATCACCACAGCTTTTGCTCCCCCCTGCGGCCATCTGTCGCATTAATTTGAATTAAAAGTCTGATTGTCATTTTTCCTGCTGTATCCTGCGCAGGCTTTCAAGAAGCGCGGATCTACCAGATCTATCAACAGACTTAGCGAGGAGCGCAACCATGCACGAGATTCCTAATCTCCCCTTCCCAAGCCTGCACGTACCTGAGCAGACGACCACGCAGCAAGCCGGAGCCCAACAGCCCGAGCAGAAAGAAGCCGTTGAGAGCCGCCCGGCCGACAACGAAGAGTAAGACCCCGTCGTACAGACCGTGTGGAAAGCGCTAACATGCGCTTTCCACACTGCCTGACCCCCGAGCCCGCCATGACCGACGAATTCTCCGAAAGCCAAGCTGCCGTACTCATCGGCGCCACCGAGAAAATGATCGACATCTGGAACCGTCTCTCCCCCGAGAAACAAGCCGCCCTGCTCGCCCGTTTCGGCAGCGAAGAAAATGCCCTCGCGGCGCTGGTCACCACACAACTGGTTGCCCCGGCCAACCCCTGAAGCGGCCTCCCGGCAAATAGTTTTACTTTTCCCGCCCCAGAAGCCTCCACGCCGGTATCATAAGCAGCCTATCTAATCTGCCGTTCCTGTGGATCGTTACCCATGTCGTCCTCTATGTCCGAGCCCCAGCGCCCCCTGGCGGTCACGCTGCAAGTCGTTTCTATCGTCCTCTTCACCTTTATCGGTTATCTGAACATCGGCATTCCGCTCGCGGTGCTGCCAGGTTATGTGCACAGCGATCTGGGCTTTGGTGCGGTGATCGCCGGTCTGGTGATCAGCGTGCAATACCTCGCCACCCTGCTCAGCCGCCCGTACGCCGGCAAGATCATCGACAACCAGGGCAGCAAACGCGCAGTGATGATTGGCCTGGCCGGGTGTGGCTTGAGCGGTGTGTTCATGCTGATTTCGGCGTGGACACCGAGCATGCCGATGCTCAGTTTGATCAGTCTGTTGATCGGTCGCCTGGTGCTGGGCAGCGCTGAAAGCCTTGTCGGTTCCGGCTCGATCGGCTGGGGCATTGGCCGGGTTGGCGCGGCAAACACCGCCAAAGTGATTTCCTGGAACGGCATCGCCAGTTATGGCGCACTGGCGGTTGGCGCACCGTTCGGTGTGTGGCTGGTCGGCCAGTTGGGTTTGTGGAGCATGGGCGTCAGCATCATCTTGCTGGCGATTCTTGGTCTGGCGTTGGCCTGGCCGAAAACCGCCGCACCGATTGTGGCGGGTGAACGCCTGCCGTTCATGCATGTGCTCGGTAAAGTGTTTCCCCACGGTTGCGGCCTGGCGCTGGGCTCGATCGGCTTCGGCACCATCGCCACTTTCATCACCCTGTATTACGCCACACAGCATTGGGACAACGCCGTGCTGTGCCTGAGCCTGTTCGGTGCCAGCTTCATCGGTGCGCGCCTGCTGTTCGGCAATCTGATCAACCGCCTCGGCGGCTTTCGCGTGGCGATTGCCTGCCTGTCGGTGGAGACACTGGGCCTGCTGCTGTTGTGGCTGGCACCGGACGCACATTGGGCGCTGGCCGGTGCGGCGCTGAGCGGGTTTGGTTTCTCGCTGGTGTTCCCGGCGCTGGGTGTGGAGGCAGTGAATCTGGTGCCGGCTTCAAGCCGTGGCGCAGCGGTCGGTGCTTATTCGCTGTTCATTGATTTGTCGCTGGGGATCACCGGGCCATTGGCCGGGGCGATTGCGGCAGGCTTCGGCTTTGCTTCGATCTTCCTGTTCGCCGCTCTCGCTGCATTGAGCGGATTGGCCTTGAGCGTGTATCTGTACAAGCACACGGCCAAGTACCGCGAAGACTAGAAGTCCACTTTGCCGCGCCCGGCCTTGATGCTGCCGCGCTTGGTTTTCGATTCGAGCCGGCGCTTCTTCGATCCGAGGGTAGGCTTGGTCGGGCGGCGTTTCTTTTCGACTTTGGTGGCGCTGAGGATCAGCTCGACCAGACGCTCAAGCGCATCGGCACGGTTGGCCTCCTGCGTACGGTATTGCTGGGCCTTGATGATCAACACGCCATCGCTGGTGATGCGACTGTCGCGCAACGCCAGTAGCCGCTCCTTGTAGAACTCGGGCAAGGACGAGGCCGGAATGTCGAAGCGCAGGTGCACCGCACTGGAAACCTTGTTGACGTTCTGCCCACCGGCACCTTGCGCGCGGATGGCCGTCAGTTCGATCTCGGCATCGGGAAGATGCACGTTGTTGGAAATTACCAGCATGGAAAAACGTCCGTAATCAGAGTGCACAGGATACCGCGATTAGCTGCAAAGCGACCTGCGGCCTGCGGGCGCAACTTCCAGCGCACTTATATCGAGCATCATTTCGAGTTACCATTGCGACCTTTAAATTTACCCGTTTAATGCAGGAAGCAGACTTATGAGCAACAAGGCAGTTATCGTTTTCAGTGGTGGCCAGGACTCTACGACCTGCCTGATCCATGCACTGACCCACTACGATGAAGTCCACTGCATTACCTTTGATTATGGTCAGCGTCACCACGCGGAAATTGAAGTTGCCCAGCAACTTTGCAAACAGCTTGGCGTGACCGTTCACAAGGTAATGGATGTCTCTCTGCTGAATGAACTGGCGATCAGCAGCCTGACCCGCGACAACATTCCCGTGCCGACCGTCAACAGCTCCGGAGAAAGTCTGCCCAGCACTTTCGTACCGGGAAGAAACATTCTGTTTTTGACCCTCGCATCTATCTATGCGTATCAAGTTCAAGCCCGAACAGTCATTACCGGCGTTTGCGAAACCGACTTCTCGGGTTACCCGGATTGCCGCGATGAGTTCGTCAAGGCGTTGAACAACGCGCTTGAACTGGGCATGGATTACAAGTTACGTCTAGAAACGCCACTGATGTGGCTGAACAAAGCCGAAACCTGGGCGCTGGCTGATTACCACAATCAACTTGACCTGATTCGTCATCACACGCTGACCTGCTACAACGGTATAGCTGGAAGCGGATGCGGCGACTGTGACGCGTGCAATCTTCGCGCGAAAGGCCTCAGCGAGTTCCTGGAGAACAAAGAGCAGGTAACCAACAGTTTGAAATTGAAACTCAAACTAAAATAAGGCACAAAAAAAACGCTCGCCTGGACAATCCAAGCGAGCGCTTCTGCTATTCGATCAAACCTGGCTTCCTGTCAAATACTTCTTGAACAGCGACCGCGCCCCATAAGCGGGCATGATATTAAAGAAAGCAAAACCCACTTTGATCGCGATCTGCACATAGATCATGCTCAAGATCGCACTGTTCTCCATCGTTCCATAGAATGCGATGTAACAGAACAGAAAGCTGTCGATGATTACTGCAAACAATGTACTCAAGAATACGCGCAAGAACAGGAATCTGGAGTTGGTCAGTTCCTTGATCTTGCACAACAGATACGAGTTGATGTTTTCGGACACCAGAAACGATATCGAAGACGCTACCAGAACAGAAGACAATTGACTGATCACGTCATTGTAAGGTCCATCGAGCTTCCACCCCGGCAACCCCGGCAAATGGGTGGTGATCGCCAATAGAATGATAATCGCCGCATTGCTGATGAACGCAAAGAGAATTGCCCGGCGCGCCAACCGCAGACCAAAGGTCTCGTTCAACAGGTCAACGATCAGAAAGGTCAGCGGGTAAAGAAAGGTTCCCGGAGTCACGACAATGTCAAAGTAATCCAGATAGATCGGTTTAGTCGCTGCAATACTGGTGAAGATATAAAGCGTGAACAACATCAAGTTCAGGATAATGTAGATCATCCAGGAACTCTCATGACGATCATTGATTTCGTAAGCCGTCAGCGCCCCACCCTGGGAGTAGAACTTCTTGTAGAGGTTTTTCACTTCGATTTTATTCAGATTATCCATAATCTCACTATTCAACACTTCACTCAGTTTTATTTTAATTATCTTGCCTGTCGCAATGACCATGATAACGGCCAGGCTTTTTCCATTTTCGAACCCCAGCAATTTGTACTTGCTGTTTTCCATTTCAACACTGCAATCCATTAAATCGTTCCTCGATTACATCTCCGATCACGCATACACGATCCGTATCAAAGCTGCCTTCATGGCTTATAGATAACTTCGCTGTGATTTTGTCATACACCAGTTTTTCCCTGTCGCTGGTCGATGCTCCTTTCTGCACGATCAACAGATCGCCGGGTTCGTTCATGCCACTGATTTCGTTTTCCAGAAGCACGCCAATCAGGTTAAAGGACGCGCCAAAATAGTAAGTCAGTGGATGAATCGTGGCCAGTTCACCAATTCTTTTATCCAGACTTTGCAGCAGCATACTTTCCTTGATGACAGGCACCGCCGCCGGATTCATGTTCCCCTGTGGCGAAATACTGCTTTCGATGATTTCCTTCTCTTCAAAATCAATCGTTTCTATTTCCTCGTAAGACACGCCGAAGAAATCAGAAATCTTGCGTACAGTGGACTGTTGTACATTGACCACTTTGCCTTCAAGGATGTTGTAGATGGTGGTACGCGTCAAACCACTGGAGTGACACAAGGACAACTGCGTCTCCCCGCGACTCTTTATCAGGTATTTGATGTTGTTTTTCAGATTCTCCGATCTTTCTCTTCTGTGTATCACATGCTTGCCATCCATTTTTTAACTGCAATCAATGTCACACCCCGAATGATCATTCCGGACATGCACAAGTGAGGTAGGAAATTGCAGTTATATCCCTGTCAGTGCCGCGCAGGATCATAGCATTCTCCCTCCTTGGGTTCGGTATAAAAAGTCAGCCTTCACGCGATGCCACCCACCCACTGGCAGGATGATTTCAGCCTTTGTACTGACTAGTCAGTTTCGGTTGCCTTTCACCCGGCGTCTGAAAATCGGCATCATGCCATGGCCGTTTTACACCCGCAGCGGCTACAAAAAGAATCATTTTCTTTGAAGAATGTTCATTTTTTTGATTAATTCTGTGGCGTTCCTCACTGAAAAATTTATGATGCGTCAACCCGGCGCTTCATTCTCGAGAGTGAAAGAACGAAAAAACGGGGACCTGTACAGGGTTTAGTTTTGCGCTCACAGCGGTCAAAACACGGATTCGCCTGTACAGATCTGGCAAGCAAGGACATGCGCAAATCTCGCAAAACCAGGGAAGGAATCAAGCAATGGCAGTCATTACTGAACCGCTCAAGAACCAGGCTGACATGTTGCGTCGTGGCCTGGCGGATCTTCGCGCAGAAGACGCCGAACTGGCGGCCATTCTCGACGCTGAAGTCACGCGTCAACAGCACACGCTTTCACTGGCCTCCTCCTCCTGCGCCGTCCAGCCGCGAACCTTGGCGGCCTCTGCTTCCGTGCTGGTCAACGTGACGGCAGAGGGCATGTCCGGCAAGCGCCACAGTGCAGGGTGCGAGAACGTCGAACTGGTCGAGTCGCTGGCCATCCGCCGAGCGCGGCAACTGTTCGGCGCGCAATACGCCAACGTGCAGCCACACTCAGCGTCGAACGCTATATACCAAGTCCTTACGGCCTTGCTGGAGCCTGGCGACACCTTGCTGGGTATGGCAGTGGAACACGGTGGTCATCTCACGCATGGCAGCCTCGCGGCGTTTTCGGGCGCCTACTACAAGGCGATCCAGTACGGCACGACATCCGACGGTCTCATTGATTACGACAAAGTGCGTCTGCTGGCGCTCGCCCATCGCCCACGCGTCATCCTCTGCGGCGCCACCGCCTATTCACGCGTAGTCGACTTCAAGCGGTTTCGCGAAATTGCCGATGAAGCCGGCGCCATCCTGCTCGCCGACATTTCGCATATCGCCGGGCTTGTGGCCACCGGACGGCATCCAGGTCCGATCGACGCCGCACATGTCACCGTCACCTGCACGCACAAGCAACTCGCCGGACCTCGGGGTGGCGTGATCCTCAGCGGTCGGGACGCAAACACCAAGATCCCCGGCTTGAGAACCACCTTCAGTCGCCTGCTGGATCAAGCCGTTTACCCGCGCATGCAGGGCGCGCTCGCCGCCAACATGATCGCAGCGAAGGCTGCCGCGCTGGGTTACGCAATGTCCGCAGAATTCGATGCCTGCATGGCACAGATCCGCAGTACGGCGGATGAAATGGTCAAAGCGTTTCAGGCCAAGGATTATGAAGTGGTCGGCGGCTGCAGTGAAAACCACACAGTGCTGGTTCGCTTGCGGGGTGGCATCACAGGGGCTATCGCGGAGGCGGCGCTGGGACACTGCGGGATCATCGTCAACAAACATCGCCTACCCGACGATCCCCGTTCGGCACTTGTCACCAGCGGGCTGCGTATCGGCACCGCGGCTCTAGCGCAACGCCGGGTCGATGTCCACGGCAGCCGCCAGATCGTCGATTTGATCGTGCGGGTTCTGAATACGGTAGCGCCGCTCGGCGAACAGGATTACACCCTGGAACCTCTGCTCCTCGCGCAGTTTCGCTCAGAGGTCGAAACCCTGTGCAGGGACTATCCTCTCGCCGACTATCAATAGCGGTCCAACATTTGCGCCCATAAAAAACCCGGCACTCAGGCCGGGTTTTGTGTTTCTGCATCAGCGCTTACTTGGCAGCACCTGCCGCGTGCACGGCCTGCTGCGCGCCGCGCTTGTTCTTGATCACGTAGCAGACCCACATGAACACGACCCACACCGGAATCGCATACACCGAGATCTGAATGCCCGGGATCAACAGCATCACACCGAGGATGAAGGCGACGAATGCCAGGCAGATGTAGTTACCGTACGGGTACCACAGCGCCTTGAACAGCGGCGTCTGTTTGGTCTTGTTCATGTGCTGGCGGAACTTGAAGTGCGAGAAGCTGATCATCGCCCAGTTGATCACCAGCGTCGCAACCACCAGCGACATCAGCAGCTCCAGCGCGTGCTGCGGGATCAGATAATTGAGCAGCACAGCCACCAGCGTCACTGCCGCCGAAGCCAGGATCGACCGCACCGGCACGCCGCGCTTGTCGATCTTCGCCAGACCTTTCGGCGCATCGCCCTGCTCGGCCATGCCCAGCAGCATACGGCTGTTGCAGTAGGTGCCACTGTTGTAAACCGACAACGCGGCGGTCAGCACCACAAAGTTGAGAATGTGCGCGGCGGTGTTGCTGCCGAGCATCGAGAACACTTGCACGAACGGACTGCCACTGTACGAATCACCGGACGCGTTAAGGGTTTCCAGCAGACTGTCCCATGGCGTCAGCGACAGCAGGATCACCAGCGCACCGATATAGAAAATCAGGATCCGGTAGATCACCTGATTGATCGCTTTCGGGATCACGGTTTTCGGTTTGTCCGCTTCAGCGGCGGTGAAACCGAGCATTTCCAGACCGCCGAAGGAGAACATGATGATCGCCATGGCCATCACCAGACCGCTAACGCCATTGGGGAAGAAACCACCGTGCGACCACAGATTGCTCACCGAGGCTTGCGGGCCGCCGTTGCCGCTGACCAGCAGGTAGCTACCGAGCGCAATCATGCCGACGATCGCCACGACCTTGATGATCGCGAACCAGAATTCGGCCTCACCGAAGACTTTGACGTTGGCCAGGTTGATCGCGTTGATCAGCACGAAGAAAGCCGCTGCAGACACCCAGGTCGGGATGTCCGGTGCCCAGTAGTGGATGTATTTTCCGACCGCGGTCAGCTCCGACATGCCCACCAGAATGTACAGAATCCAGCAGTTCCAACCGGACAGAAAGCCGGCAAAGCCGCCCCAGTACTTGTGCGCGAAATGGCTGAAGGAACCGGCCACCGGCTCTTCGACAATCATCTCGCCGAGCTGGCGCATGATCATGAAGGCGATGAAGCCGCAGATGGCGTAGCCGAGAATCATCGACGGGCCGGCGGATTTCAGTACCCCGGCCGAGCCGAGGAACAATCCGGTACCGATCGCGCCACCGAGGGCGATCAGTTGAATGTGGCGATTTTTCAGGCCGCGTTTCAGCTCGCCTGATTGCGAGGGTTGTCCACTCATGAAAAAGGTCTCACGCAAGGTTTGATGATGTTCAGTAGACGTTGCTGCCAGGTTGCGATTTCAAGCAGCCCCGATCAAACCCCAGCGCAGGCACCAGGAGTTCAGCTCATTTACAACGGTCATGCGTCACCTGTTTGTTTTTATCTGTGACGAAATCGAACCCGAAACGCTTGTGGCGCCACGGAGTGAACAAGGCGGATAGCCTTGAGATTTGCGCGATTACGCAGAGGGTCACAGTTAAAACGCGGCGCATTGTACACCGCTAACCCCCTGCTGCCAGACCCCGCTGGATCAGCGTGGCGGTTGCCGGGATTGCGTGTGTCCGCCTCGAGACACTCGAGCGGCTGCAAAAATTGAGTCAGGCCTTTGCAGGCCATCGGCGTGGACGAGGAAAAAACCGTCCCACGGAGAGAGATGGAGATCAGTCACGGCGTTCATTGCGCCTCCTTCTTGTTATGCACCTGCACGACAGGCATGGGGCGCATATCACCCTGCAAACGATGCTGAAACAAGCGTGCCAGAGCCTTGTCCGGCCCGCGGCGGAGCAGGCTTCGGCAGCTTTTCCTTACAGCGCTCATGACGGGTTGGTTTCACTCGGTTTTAACGGCTTTTTTGTAAACATTTCTTTACGACGCGTAACGCAGAGTTTCCATTTCAGAAATATCTGTCAGACGTCTGCAAATTGACGGTAGCTAGCTTGCTAATGAAACGTGCTGTTTAGTTTTTTGTTTTCAAATAAAAAAACTGCCGCCGAAAAACAGAATAAAAAGTCTATTTAAAAAATAAATGAATAATTTTTTGCATTACAAAACACCCTGAACTAGGTTCTTCACGTCTTGCCGGCCACCTCGACCGGCCAGTCACAACCGTGAATGTCATCTAGGAGATCGACCATGCAAGCACTGGAAAAAGACTTGGATACCGAACTGCAACTGGACGAATGGTTTGAAGCACCGACCCACGAGGCGGCTGTAGAAATGATGCAAGCCGACGCGGTAGTTCCGTTCGGCACGGCGATGTGGCCTCTGTAAGACATCTCCGGGCAGGCACGATCCGGCCGGTCGTGCCTGCCGCTTTTTACACGGTCAGTCAGGGAGGATTCATGGATAAGCCCCGCGCGATCTCGCATTTCCTTTACTACCTCGAACACCACCCCGCCCTTACCGGCATCGACTCGGCGAAGGTATTGCTCGGCCACACGGCTGATTACCAAGCGCTGACCGGCGCGATCGCCGAACAGGCAGGCGATCATCCTCGTTTCCAGTTCAGCACCCGACGTCTGGACCTGGACAGCACCGCAACGCTGACCTCGGCAATCACCGACAGCGATCTGTACATTTTCTTCTACGACTCTTCCACCCTGCCCAACCCGCGCCCCGACGGCCCGGAGTTCGTGCGCGCGCTGCAAGCGGTGATGGCGGAGAACTGGAAGAAGTCGCTGCTGTTCAAGGATTACGGCGATTATTTCTATGACACCTTCAGCGTCACCCCGCAGCGGATTGCCGGACTGAACAGTCACCTGATCCAGCGTATGTCCCACGCGACCACGCTGAGTTTCAAGGACGATGACGGCTCATGGTTTGAAACGCCGCTGAGCAGCATCAAGAAGTGGACCGACATCAACGGTGTCGGCAACTTCGACCTGGCCCCCGGCGAAATCGCCACGCACAGCGAGGCCATCAACGGCCATGTGAAGTTCAAGGGCACGTTCCTCAGCACCATCCCGTTTGCGCGCAAGTACGGTGTGCTGGAATCACCACTGGAACTGTGGATCGAGAACTCGACCATCAGCCGCATCGCCACGGAGGTGCCGGGGCTGGAGCATGATTTCAACAGGTACCTGGATGCCAACCCATCGAACCGGCGGATTGAGGAGTTGGGGATTGGCACCAATGAAGGCGTGAAGGATTTGTATGCGCGTAATGCCGGGTTTGAGGAGCGGCATTGTGGGTTGCATCTTGGGTTGGGCGGTGGCGCCAAGGGTAGTCATCACCTGGATCTGATCTTTTCGGGTGGGGTGCTGGCGCTGGATGACAAGCCGGTGTTTGATGGGCGTTTTGTGTTCTAGCCCCAAGATTTAATCGTTCCCACGCTCCGCGTGGGAATGTAGCCTGGGACGCTCCGCGTCCCTCTAGAGCCGAACGCGGAGCGTCCGTTGAGGCATTCCCACGCAGAGCGTTGGAACGATCGGTGTGCGCCAGACGAAAAAAAACGCCAACCCTGCGGTTGGCGTTTTTTCATTTGGCGCTAAACCCGATCACTCAGGCTTTTTACGACCAAACCCCGGACGCTGACCGGAACCGGCCGGTGCGCCACGACGCTTGCCCGACGGCTTGTCACCGTCAACCAGCTTGATCCCCGGACGCTTCGGCGCAGGTTTGGCCGGGCGCTTGTTGGTGGTGTCCGCTGGACGATCCGCCACAGGCGTGCCACGACCGGCAGGCGCACCACGCTCGCCACGCTCAGTGCGACCGTTGGCCGGACGCGGAGCGCGTTCGCCGTCACGGGCTACTGGCTTGCGACCTGGACGCTCGCCTTCGATCTGCGGTTCACGGCTTGGGCGCGGACCGGTCGGCGCGCCAGCGGCTGGACGCAGCGTACGAACGCGCTCGGTCTTGGCCATCGGCCGCGACGATTTGCGCTGCATGCGCTCAAGCTTGTCTTTGCTCTTGGCGTTCAGTTGCGGCATCGCTACCGGCGTCAGGCCGACTTCAGCACTGAGGATGTCGACTTCGTACTGGCTCATTTCGCGCCAGCGCCCCATCGGCAGGTCGGAGTTGAGGAACACCGGACCGAAACGCACGCGCTTCAGACGGCTGACCACCAGACCCTGCGATTCCCACAGACGACGAACCTCACGGTTACGGCCTTCCATCACCACGCAGTGATACCAGTGGTTGAAGCCTTCACCGCCTGGCGCCTGCTTGATGTCGGTGAACTTCGCCGGGCCATCTTCCAGCACGACGCCGGCCTTCAGGCGCTCGATCATCTCGTCGTCGACTTCACCGCGTACGCGCACGGCGTACTCACGGTCCATCTCGTAGGACGGGTGCATCAGACGGTTGGCCAGCTCACCGTCGGTGGTGAACATCAGCAGACCGGTGGTGTTGATGTCGAGACGACCGATGTTGATC
The DNA here is from genome assembly GCF_054790525.1 of Pseudomonas sp. Mb7. Classification (NCBI taxonomy): domain Bacteria; kingdom Pseudomonadati; phylum Pseudomonadota; class Gammaproteobacteria; order Pseudomonadales; family Pseudomonadaceae; genus Pseudomonas; species Pseudomonas sp. Mb7. Next base: position 908,410 of record NZ_CP186501.1, on the reverse strand, counting down.
CAGCGACCTTCTTTCGGACGCGGCAGCTTGTCGAACACGGTCGGACGGCCTTCAGGGTCGTCACGGGTGCAGATCTCGCCATCGGGTTTGTTGTACATGATCACGCGGCGGACCGATTCGGCCGCTTCTTCGCGCTTGATCACCTTGCCATCAATGGTGATGGCGTCGTGCATGTCGACGCGCAGACCGAGGGTGGCGTCTTTGCCATTGACCTTGATCCGGCCCTGGCTGATCCAGGATTCCACGTCACGGCGCGAGCCGACGCCGATACGGGCGAGGACTTTCTGCAGCTTTTCGCCTGCTGGGCCGATTTCCTGGTCGTCTTTCTGAATGATGTCGCTCATCTGGGCACCTCCCGGTGTGGTCTGTTCAGGCGGCGCCTGAAGCATTGAAATCTGGGTACTTAGCCGAAGGGATCGGCGAAGGGTCGCGAATCATACGCGGATGTGCGCCATCGCGCATCAGAGACTAGTCGATCAGGCCAAGGTTATTTCTTTTTCCGCCGACCGGCGCCACCGAGTTTGATCAGGCGCAGCGCGGCTTCGGCCAGTACGCTGCGCTTGTCGTCCTTGTCGAGTTTCTTCCAGGCTTTGATTTCGCGCTTGCTGCGGCCGCAGCCGAGACAGATGTCGTCGGTGAATTTGCAGAGGCTGATGCACGGGTCTTTGGTGGAACTCATCGAGGTCTCCGAAAAACACAAATCCCTTGTAGGAGTGAGCCTGCTCGCGATAGCGGTGTGTCAGTCAACATCTTCTTGACAGATACACCGCTATCGCGAGCAGGCTCACTCCTACAGGGGATCGCGGTGTTTGGCAGGGCGGGTCAGTCTTCCAATTCGCGGCGTTCGGCCTCGATGGCTTCGGCCAGGGCACGGGCTTCGGCTTCTTCTTCGCTTAGCTCCGGTTCTGGCGCGGGTTGTTCGAGCGCGGCGACGGCGGCCAATAGTTTTTCGCGGGCTTCGGCGACGCCAAGAATGTCCTCTTCCGGTTCGGCTTCTGGCTCTGCTTCAAGTTCAACTTCAATCGCTGGCTCAGCGACTTCGGTTTCAGGCTCGTTCGTCGGCGCGTCACTGTCGCCCGCCTCACCATCCACCGCATCCCGCAGCAAATCATCGAAGTCGGTCTTGATCCCCTCCTCCATGCTGTCCAGCTCCAACAGCAAGGTATGGAAACTGGTCTCTTCCTTCTCCTCTTCCGGCTCGGCGCTGGCATCGGCCAGTTCCTGCAAGCCCTGCGGCACCGGAGCGTCGTCGAAATCAAGCACCGGGTCAGTTTCCATTTCGCGCAATTCGGCCAGCGGCGGCAGGTCTTCGAGGTTCTTCAGGTTGAAGTGATCGAGAAACATCTTGGTGGTGGCAAACATCGCCGGTTTGCCCGGCACATCGCGGTAACCAACAACACGGATCCACTCGCGCTCCAGCAAGGTCTTGACGATATTGCTGTTCACCGCCACGCCACGCACGTCTTCGATCTCGCCACGGGTGATCGGCTGACGGTAGGCGATCAGCGCGATGGTTTCGAGCAAGGCGCGGGAGTAACGCTGCGGGCGCTCTTCCCACAAGCGGCCGACCCACGGCGAAAACTTTTCGCGGATCTGCAAGCGATAGCCCGATGAGACTTCCTTGAGCTCGAAAGCACGGCCCTCGCAGGACTTGCCCAGCAGGGTCAGGGCTTTCTTGAAGACCGCAGGCTCGGGCCGTTCGCCTTCTTCAAACAGTTCAAACAGACGCTCAAGGGATTGCGGCTTTCCCGAGGCCAACAGAAAGGCTTCAAGCAGGGGGGCCAGCTCGCGGGGTTCAGTCAGGTTCATGTTTCGACTCGTTATTCGGCTCGGGCTCGCACGTGGATCGCGGCGAACGGCTCATTCTGCACCAGCTCGACCAAGGATTCCTTGACCAGTTCAAGGATCGCCATAAAGGTCACCACCACACCCAGCCGCCCTTCCTCGGCGGTGAACAGCTCGACGAACGGCACAAAACCGCCGCCCTTGAGCCGTTCCAGCACATCGCTCATGCGCTCGCGGGTGGACAGTGCCTCGCGGCTGACCTGGTGGCTTTCAAACATATCGCCACGGCGCAGCACTTCGGCCATGCACATCAAAATCTCCTCCAGCGCAACGTCCGGCAACAGCTTGCGCGCCCGGGCTTCCGGGGCGTCGAGCTTGGGCACGATCACATCGCGGCCAACCCGGCTCAAGCCGTCGATGCCTTCGGCGGCCGCCTTGAAACGCTCGTATTCCTGCAAGCGGCGGATCAGTTCGGCACGCGGGTCATCTTCCTCGTCTTCGACAGTCTCGGCCCGAGGCAGAAGCATGCGCGACTTGATCTCGGCGAGCATCGCGGCCATCACCAGATATTCGGCGGCCAGCTCCAGGCGCACCGACTGCATCAACTCCACGTAGCCCATGTACTGGCGGGTGATTTCCGCCACCGGGATATCGAGGATGTTGATGTTCTGTTTGCGGATCAGGTACAGCAGCAGGTCGAGCGGGCCTTCGAAGGCTTCAAGAAAGACTTCCAGCGCATCCGGCGGGATGTACAGGTCCAGCGGCATCTCCATGACTGCCTGGCCATAGACCATGGCAAATGGCAGTTCCTGCTGAGCGCCGGCCTGCGGATCGACAACGGTTTCCACTGCGGACATTCAGGCCTCGACCATGAACGGCGCGGGGTCGCCGCAACCGACGCGGATCACTTCCGGGTCGTCGCCGGTCAGGTCGATCACGGTGGAGGCTTTAATGCCGCCAAAACCGCCGTCGATGATCAAGTCCACTTGGTGTTCAAGCAGTTGGCGCATTTCGTAAGGATCGCTGAGCGGGTCTTCGTCGCCGGGCATGATCAGGGTCACGCTCATCAGCGGCTCGCCGAGTTCGGCCAGCAGCGCCAGCGCGATCGGATGGCTCGGCACACGCAGACCGATGGTGCGCTTCTTCGGATGCAGCAACAGACGCGGCACTTCGCGGGTAGCGTTGAGAATGAAGGTGTATGGCCCTGGCAAATGCGCTTTGAGAATGCGGAAGGTGCCGGTGTCGATCTTGGCGTAGTTGCCCAATTGCGACAGGTCACTGCAGATCAGCGCGAAGTTATGCTTTTCATCGAGCTGGCGCAGGCGGCGCACGCGCTCAATCGCGGTCTTGTCGCCGATCTGGCAGCCGATGGCGTAGGAAGAATCCGTGGGATAAACCACCACCCCGCCCTTGCGGATGATTTCGACCGCCTGTTTTATCAGGCGCGCTTGCGGGTTTTCCGGATGAATCTGGAAAAATTGACTCACATTCTCTACCTGTTCAGACGGCGGCAATATCTGTGTCATGTTTGAACCGACACCACAGGGGTGGAAGGTCCTCGGGAACCGGCCGGTACTGGCCGATCTCGGACCAGCCGCCAGGGCCATGGAAGTCACTGCCGGCGCTGACCAGCAGACCGAACTCACGGGCAAGGATTGCCAGGCTGCCGACCTGTTCCGCAGGCTGATGGCCATTGACCACCTCGATCGCATGCCCGCCTGCTTGAATATAGTCGGCAATCAGCTTTCGACGCTTGCTACGAGTGAAATCGTAGTGCCACGGATGCGCGAGGCTGACCCAGGCCCCGGCGGCACGCAGTGTGCCAACGGTGTCTTCCAGCGTCGGCCAGTGCAACTTGACGTCACCCAGCTTGCCGGCGCCGAGCCATTTGCGGAATGCCTCGGCACGATCCTTTACAAAACCTTCACGCACCATCCAGTCGGCGAAATGCGGACGGGCCGGGGCGTTGCCGCTGTCGCCCAGTTCCTGCTGGACCTGCCGGGCACCATCGAGGGCACCGGGCATGCCCTTGAGAGCGAGTTTGCGGCTTATTTCTTCCGACCGCAGCCAGCGCCCATCGTGCAATCTGGCAATCGCTTCGACCAACGGTGCGGCGTTGACGTCGAAACCGTAGCCCAACACATGAATCGTCGCGCCGCCCCAGGTGCAGGACAATTCGACGCCGTTGACCAGTTGCATGCCCAATTCGTTGGCGGCCGTGCGCGCTTCGGCGAGGCCTTCGAGGGTGTCGTGGTCAGTCAACGCCAGGACTCGCACGCCGTTCTCGAACGCACGCGCAACCAGAACCGCAGGCGCGAGGGCGCCATCGGAGGCCGTGCTATGGCAATGCAAATCAACATTCACGGGGAGTTGTAACCTCAAATCAGCTGGCGCTATCGCGCGCCCATATGTTTGTTATTATGCCGCCACATCCAGCTTCTGGCTCTCACTGTGAAACAATTCATCGATTTCATCCCGCTTCTGCTGTTCTTCATCGTTTACAAACTTGATCCACGGGTCGTCGACATCGCTGGCCATGAAGTGACTGTAGGCGGTATTTACAGCGCCACGGCGATGCTGATCATCAGTTCCCTGGTGGTGTACGGCGCGTTGTTCATCAAACAGCGCAAGCTGGAAAAGAGCCAATGGCTGACCCTGATTGCCTGCCTGGTATTCGGCAGCCTGACGCTGGCCTTCCACAGCGAAACTTTCCTCAAGTGGAAAGCCCCGGTGGTCAACTGGCTGTTCGCCGTCGCCTTCATCGGCAGCCACTTCATCGGTGACCGCCTGCTGATCAAACGCATCATGGGCCACGCACTGACCCTTCCGGATCCGGTCTGGACCCGCCTGAACATCGCCTGGATCGCCTTTTTCCTGTTCTGCGGCGCTGCCAACCTGTTCGTCGCCTTCACCTTCCAGAGCTACTGGGTGGACTTCAAGGTGTTCGGCAGCCTGGGCATGACCTTGGTATTCCTGGTCGCACAGGGCATTTACCTGTCGCGTCATCTGCACGATGCCGATACCACAACAACACCAAAAACCGAGGACTGACATGCTCTACGCCATCATTGCCACCGACGTCGCCAACTCGCTGGAAGCACGCCTGGCCGCGCGCCCTGCGCATCTGGAACGCCTGCATGCGCTCAAGGGCGAAGGCCGCATCGTACTGGCCGGCCCGCACCCGGCCGTCGACAGCAATGATCCGGGCGCAGCGGGTTTCACCGGCAGCCTGATCGTCGCCGAATTCGATTCCCTCAGCGCTGCGCAAGCATGGGCCGATGCTGATCCGTACATCGCCGCGGGTGTCTACGCCAACGTGGTCGTCAAGCCGTTCAAGCAAGTCCTGCCTTAAACGTTCGGTGATGAGGGGATTTACCCCTCATCACTCGCGACACTGCCTCACGCAATGAACCTTCCTGGTTCTTGCTGCTCTCAATCGCTCATTATTCTCGTTTGCCTGCCGACAACCTGCCCAATATCCATTTGGAAACAGGTGTCGCGATGCGCAAGGGTCCGTTGTGTCTGATGTTGGTCACGTTGTCGATCATGGCACCCGCCCATGGTGAGGAAACCACCGAAGGCGGCAGTTCCACGCCATTGTCGTTAAGCGCCGGCAGCCAGATCACCGAGTTGCAGCAGCGCCTCAAGGCCAGCGAGCAGCAACGGGAAGAACTGAGCAAACAACTGCAAAATGCCGACAATACCCGTGAAAGCGCACAGCTCGCCCGGTTGCGCCAGGAGAACCAGCGTCTCAAGCTGCAACTCAAGGAAGCCCAGGCCAGCCCGCTGCCGCGTCTGCTGACTGATCAGCAGCAATGGTTCGTCACGGGCGCCGGAGTAGCGCTATTGGCGCTGCTCTGCGGTATCTTTGCCAGTGGAGCAAGCCGAAAACGTCGGCAATGGCTAAATTGAGTGAGTCATGAGCGAGCTGTTACTGATTGATGATGACCAGGAGTTGTGCGAACTCCTGAGTAGCTGGCTGAGCCAGGAAGGCTTCCATGTGCGCGCCTGCCACGATGGCCAGAGTGCGCGCAAGGCGTTGGCCGAAACGGCCCCGGCGGCGGTGGTGCTGGACGTGATGCTGCCCGACGGCAGCGGTCTGGAACTGCTCAAGCAATTGCGCAACGATCACGCTGATCTGCCGGTGCTGATGCTCTCGGCCCGTGGCGAGCCGCTGGATCGCATCCTCGGTCTGGAACTGGGCGCCGACGATTATCTGGCCAAACCCTGCGACCCACGAGAACTGACCGCTCGCCTGCGCGCCGTACTGCGCCGCAGCCACCCGGCGGCAGTCTCGACGCAGCTTGAGCTGGGCGATCTGAGTTTCAGCCCGGTGCGCGGCGTGGTCAGCATCGACGAGAAAGAACTGACCCTTACCGTTTCCGAAAGCCGCCTGCTCGAAGCCCTGCTCAAGCAACCCGGCGAGCCGCTGGACAAACAGGAACTGGCGCAGATCGCCCTCGGTCGCAAGCTGACCCTGTACGACCGCAGCCTCGACATGCACGTCAGCAACCTGCGCAAGAAGATCGGTCCGCATCCCGACGGCCGCCCACGCATCGTCGCTCTGCGCAGCCGCGGTTACTTCTACAGCCTCTGAACTGCACACATCCCCCGGCCAACGGTAACCGACGCCTCCCCCTGTAGGAGCTGCCGCAGGCTGCGATCTGATCGTTCCCACGCTCTGCGTGGGAATGCAGCCGGGGACGCTCTGCGTCCCACAGTCAAAAGATCGCAGCGTGCCGCAGCTCCTACAACGGGATATGTGTAAGGCTGGGCGCGAAGCGTCTTTACCCAAGCTTTACGCAGTGCTGACCGCCGCTGACCTTGATCTCCGTAATCTGTACTCATCCGGAACGTACCGGGAACGAGACAAGGAGATACACCATGCGCAAGACTCTTATCGCTCTGATGTTCGCTGCCGCTCTGCCAACCGTCGCCATGGCCATGCCGCAAGACGGTGGCCCGATGGGTGGCCCGCTCGACGGCCCACGCCACGGCGGTCAGATGCACGGCATGCACGGCAAAGGCCCGTACAGTCAACTCGACCTGTCCCGCGAACAACGCGAGCAGATCCGCAAGATCATGGGCGAGCAGATGCACGAGCGTAAGCAACTGGTCGACAAGTACCTGAAAAAACTCTCGCCGGCTGACCAGAAAGCCATGAAGGACGAGATGGCCGCCAACCACAAGAAAGCCGAGTCCGATGTTCGGGCGCTGCTGAAACCGGATCAACAGAAGAAATTCGACGAGATCCAGAAAAAACAGGCCGAGCGTCGCGCCGAATGGGCCGAATTCAAGGCGTGGAAAGCGCAACAGGCGCAAAAGGCGCAATAATGTTCTGACCCCGGACCCGACGGCTAAACACCGCCGGGTCTTTTTCCACCGATCCAATGTAGGAGTGAGCCTGCTCGCGATAGCGGTGTGTCAGTCAACGAATACTTGTCTGACTCACCGCTATCGCGAGCAGGCTCACTCCTACAGGGATTTGCGTTTGTTCTGAGGATTTTCTGTGCGTTCATTGTTCTGGCGTATTCTCGCGAGCTTCTGGCTGGCCATCGCTCTGGTGGCCGGGCTGTCCATTCTGCTCGGGCACATGCTCAACCAGGATGCGTGGATCCTCAGCCGCCATCCGGGCCTCAACACCCTCGCCGGCGAATGGACGCAAACCTACGAAGCCCAGGGCGAGGAAGCTGCTCAGGACATCCTCGAACAGCGCAAACGCCAATATCACATCGATGTTCAGGTGCTGAACGAATCCGGCGACCCGGTGGTTCGCGGCACCTTCCCGCGCCGCGCAGCCGCATTCGAAGCCCGCCAGAACAATGATGACCGGCGCCTGCCATGGCGACGTCTGACCGATGAATTCACCAGCGAAAAAACCGGTGACACCTACCTGTTCATCTACCGCATCCCGCATCCGGAACTCGACTCTTGGCACCGCGAAAGTCTGCTTTGGCCATTGAGTGCGCTGGGCATCGCGTTGGTGGTGCTGACCCTGTTCAGTCTGTTGGTGACCTTCTCCATCACCCGCCCGCTCAGCCGTTTGCGCGGCGCGGTGCATGATCTCGGGCAGACCACCTATCAGCAGAACAGCCTGGCGAAACTGGCCAATCGCCGCGACGAATTCGGCGTGCTGGCCACCGACTTCAACCGCATGGGTGCGCGTCTGCAGAGCCTGATAGGCAGCCAACGGCAGTTGTTGCGCGACGTTTCCCACGAATTGCGCTCACCGTTGGCGCGGTTGCGCATTGCCTTGGCGCTGGCGGAACGGGCCAATCCTGAAGAACGGGAAAAACTCTGGCCACGCCTGACCCGCGAGTGTGATCGGCTGGAAGCATTGATCAGTGAAATTCTGGTATTGGCGCGGGTCGATGCCGACAACGCCAGTGCTGAAGAGGTGGATCTGAATGCGTTGCTCGGCCTCTTGCAGAAGGACGCAATACTGGGATCGCCCGAGCAGATCGTGCGTCTTGATGCCGAACCGCAGCTGAATCTGAAAGGCTGGCCGACCATGATCGAGCGCGCCGTCGATAACCTGCTGCGCAACGCCCAGCGCTTCAACCCGGAAGGTCAGCCGATTGAAATGCAGGCTTCACGTCAGGGTGAAAAAATCATCGTGAGCGTGCGCGACCATGGGCCGGGGGTGCAGGCTGAACATTTGAGCCAGTTGGGCGAACCGTTTTACCGGGCGCCGGGGCAGACGGCAGCGGGACACGGTTTGGGCCTGGCGATTGCGCGGCGAGCGGCGGAACGGCATGGTGGGAGTTTGACGCTGGCAAATCATCCGCAGGGTGGGTTTATTGCCAGCCTGGAATTGCCGTTGGTGCCCGGAGCGGTGGTGCAACTTTAAGAGCCTAAAAGCTACCCTCACCCCAGCCCTCTCCCGGAGGGAGAGGGGGCCGACCGAGGTGTCTTGCGTCATACATCGACCTGAAGAACCGAGTTGATTATGGACCAGGAAGGCACGTGAATCGTCGCCGACTCTGGGTTCGAAATGCACTGGAACCGTTATCGACTCCGAACTCGAAATGCACTGGAGCCGTTATCGACTCCGAACTCGAAATGCACTGGAACCGTTATCGACTCCGAACTCGAAATGCACTGGAGCCGTTATCGACTCCGAACTCGAAATGCACTGGAGCCGTTATCGACTCCGAACTCGAAATGCACTGGAGCCGTTATCGACTCTGGATTCAGCCGAGCACTTTCAGGTCGGCGTACCTCTACAGCATCCCCCAATCAGTCCCCTCTCCCTCTGGGAGAGGGCTAGGGTGAGGGGCTTTTGATCTTCAGGCTTTACCAGGCCAGGCACTGACGAACTCGCTCAGATCGACTTTATCTGCCACACGCGGCTCTTTCTGCGGCGTGCCGAGATACAGGAACGCAATCACCTCTTCACCTTCGGCCAGGCCCAAGCCTTTAGCCACATGCTGCGAATAAGCCAGATCACCCGTACGCCACACCGCACCAATCCCCTGCGCATACGCCGCCAGCAAAATCCCGTGCGCCGCACACCCGGCCGCCAGCAACTGCTCGGCCTTCGGATATTTAACGTGTTCCTGCAATTTGGCGATCACCACAACCACCAACGGCGCTCGCAGCGGACCGTTGCGCGCCTTGTCGATCATCGCTTCGGTGACCTCGCCTTCCTGCTGCTGTGCAGCCTCGGCCAACAACTCGCCCATCTGTTCACGCGCCGCGCCTTCGACCGTCAGGAAGCGATACGGCTGCAAATGCCCGTGATCCGGCGCGCGCAACGCGGCGCCAAACAGGGCTTCGCGCTGCTCGGCAGTGGGGGCCGGTTCGACCAGTCGTGGAACGGAAACACGGTTGAGCAACGCGTCGAGAGCCTGCATCGGCCACCTCCTGAAAAATATGTGCGGCTATTCTAGCTGTATCTGCCAACAGGATGCCGGTTTACATGCCCTGCCCCACGGGTAGAATGGCGCCCTTCCCACATCAGCCCGAGCGGACTTCATGGCGTTGCCGACCTTACGGATCATTGGTTTCATCATCGGCATCTTCCTGATCACCCTGGCCGTGGCCATGGTCGTGCCTATGGCCACCCTGGTGATTTTCGAGCGCACCGGTGATCTGCCGTCGTTCCTCTGGGCGAGCATGATCACCTTCGTCGCCGGCCTCGCGCTGGTGATTCCCGGCCGACCGGAACACATTCACCTGCGTCCGCGTGACATGTACCTGCTGACGGTCAGCAGTTGGCTGGTGGTGTGCATTTTTGCTGCGCTGCCGTTTCTGCTGACCCAGCACATCAGCTACACCGACTCCTTTTTCGAAAGCATGTCCGGCATTACCGCGACCGGCTCGACCGTTCTCAACGGGCTCGACACCATGTCACCGGGCATTCTGATGTGGCGCTCGCTGTTGCACTGGATCGGTGGTATCGGCTTTATCGGTATGGCGGTGGCGATTCTGCCGCTGCTGCGTATCGGTGGCATGCGCCTGTTCCAGACCGAGTCCTCGGACCGCTCGGAAAAGGTCATGCCCCGCTCGCACATGGTGGCGCGCCTGATTGTGGCGGCGTATGTCGGCATCACCATCCTTGGCAGCCTGGCGTTCTGGTGGGCCGGGATGAGTCCGTTCGACGCGATCAACCACGCGATGTCGGCGATCTCCACTGGCGGGTTCTCGACCTCCGATCAATCCCTGGCCAAGTGGACGCAACCGGCGGTGCACTGGGTCGCAGTCGTCATCATGATTCTCGGCAGCCTGCCGTTCACACTGTACGTGGCGACGTTGCGCGGCAACCGCAAGGCGCTGATCAAGGATCAGCAAGTACAGGGTTTGCTCGGTATGCTGCTGGTGACCTGGCTGGTGCTCGGCACCTGGTACTGGTGGACGACCAATTTGCATTGGCTGGAGGCGCTACGCCACGTGGCGCTGAACGTGACGTCGGTGGTCACCACCACCGGTTTCGCCCTCGGCGACTACAGCCTGTGGGGTAACTTCTCGCTGATGCTGTTTTTCTATCTGGGTTTTGTCGGAGGCTGTTCCGGGTCGACGGCGGGCGGGATCAAGATCTTCCGTTTCCAGGTCGCCTACATCTTGCTCAAGGCCAACCTTAATCAACTGATTCACCCGCGCGCAGTGATCAAACAGAAGTACAACGGCCACCGTCTCGACGAAGAGATCGTCCGTTCGATTCTGACCTTTTCGTTCTTCTTCGCCATTACCATCTGCGTGATCGCCCTGCTCCTGTCGCTGCTCGGCGTCGACTGGATGACCGCGTTGACCGGCGCTGCCAGCACCGTGTCCGGGGTCGGCCCAGGCCTGGGCGAGACCATTGGCCCGGCGGGCAACTTCGCCACTCTGCCGGACGCGGCCAAGTGGATCCTGTCGTTCGGCATGCTGCTCGGCCGACTGGAGATCATTACGGTGTTTGTACTGTGTATTCCGGCCTTTTGGCGTCACTGACCGCACCCGGCGCCTGCAACAACCGCGTCCGGTAATCGCCGGGCGTGGTGTCGAACCAGCGGCGGAACGCGCGAAAGAAGTTGCTCGGGTCGGCAAATCCCAACAGATAAGCGATTTCCAGCAGCGTCATGCTCGGTTGCGCCAGATACTGCTCGGCCAGTTCACGGCGGGTGTCGTCGAGCAGTTGCTGAAAACTCGTGCCCTCCTCCTGCAAGCGGCGCTGCAAGGTGCGCTGCGATAGATGCAGGGTCTGCGCGACGGTATCGCGCTTCGGCTCACCTTGCGGCAGCAAACGGCAGAGCACCTGTCGCGCCTTGTGGGTCACGCGGCTTTCGGAAAAACGCGCCAAGTATTCCCCGGCAAAGCGGTCATGCAGCAGCGCCATCGCTTCGTTGGCGGTGGGCAGCGGCGCTTCCATGTCGGCACGTTCGAAGATCAGCGCATCGTACGGCGCGTTGAACATCAGCGGTGCGTGGAAAGCTTGTTTATAGGGTTCCAGGTCATCCGGTTCCGCGCCCTGCACCAGCACTTTGACCGGGTGCAACGTGCGTCCGGTCAACCAGCCGCACAGGCCTAGCGCACAGGCCAGCGAGGCTTCGGCGCTTTGCCGGGTCGGCGGCAGATGGTCACCGTGCACGGTCAGAATCAGCGCATAACCTTCATCAAGCAATCGGAAACTCAGATCGGCGCTCTCGGCGATGATGCGCTGATAGCGCACCAGCCGCTGAAAGCCTTCGGCAAGGGTATTGCTCGACATCAACGCGTAGCCGGCGACATGAAAAGACGCCGGTCGCACCACCTTGCCCATGTTCAGGCCGATCGCGGGGTTGCCAGATAACTCGACCGCCCGTTGCCAGAGACGGGTCATGGAATCTTGCGGGAAGCGCGCATCCGGATCATCCAGAGCCGTGTAATCGAGCCCCAGTTGTTTGAACAGAACCCGGCAATCCAGGCCGTCCATCTCCAATGCTTTGACAATCCCCATCGCCCAGCTTGCAGAAGTCGTTCGTTCGCTCATGGCGTTTTTCTTTTACATGATGGGCCGCATGTTACGGCCCGATTTGCGAAGGATACTAAAGTGGCGCCGATTGTCACTGGCCCACGCCAATGATCACTCTAGACTCAAATAAGCTACCCGCAGCACAACTCGTCGCCAGAACAATAACCACAGAGAACGCGGTCGTGGAAAACATCAAGCATTTCAACAGCTTCGCTGAGTTCTATCCGTATTACCTCAGCGAACACAGCAACAGCACCTGCCGGCGTCTGCACTTCATCGGCACGACACTGGTGATTTTTATTCTCGCGCTGACCATCGCCAAGGGCGCCTGGCTGCTGTTATTGGCCTTGCCGCTGGCCGGTTACAGCTTCGCCTGGGTCGGGCACTTCTTCTTTGAAAAGAACCGGCCGGCGACTTTCCAGCATCCGCTGTACAGCCTGCTTGGCGACTTCGTCATGTACCGCGACATGATTCTGGGTCGCGTGGCGTTCTGAATGAGGGTCAGCCAATGAATGCCAATGCCCGCTTCACCCATATGAAGGACGGTACCCAAGAAGATTGGGCGATCATCGCCGCCGACTTCAGCGCCTACGCCAAACAGTTGCCCGCACGGATCATGACCCACCTGAAATTGCTGGAAGGCGATTTCGGCGGCTTCCCGGTGGATCGCCTGACCCACTCGCTGCAAACCGCCACCCGTGCCTTTCGTGACGGGCGCGACGAGGAATATGTGGTTTGTGCCTTGCTGCATGACATCGGCGACACCTTGGGTTCGTACAACCATCCGGACATTGCTGCGGCGATTCTCAGGCCGTTCGTCAGTGCCGAAAATTTGTGGATGGTCGAGAAGCACGGGGTGTTTCAGGGGTATTACTTCTTTCATCACCTGGGCATGGATCGGCATCTTCGTGAGCAGTTCAGGGAGCATCCGCAGTTTCAGGCGACCGCCGAGTTTTGCGCCAAATACGATGCGGCGGCGTTTGATCCTGACTATGACACGCTGCCGTTGAGTTTTTTCGAGCCGATGATGGAGCGGTTGTTTGCGCAGCCGAAGAACTCGATTTACAAGGCGGCGATGGAGGAACACTCGCCAGCGTAATCATCCTCGGCAACCGCTGCGCGGTTCATCGCGAGCAGGCTCACTCCTACAGTTGAAATGCGTACCCCTGTAGGAGTGAGCCTGCTCGCGATGAGGCCCTCTCAATCACCAGAGCATTATGCGAGTTCGGCGACTTTGGCCGCCTTGCAGCTCCGCCTCCCGCGCCTGCGCATCCGCCAGCCGATACAGCTCGATCGTGCCGTCCCAATGCTCGATCAGCGCCGTGCACGACTCCACCCAATCACCGCAATTAAGGTAATCGACCTCGCCCACCTTACGAATCTCGGCATGGTGAATGTGCCCGCACACCACGCCATGCAACTCGCGCTTCACACATTCATGAGCGATGGCTTCTTCAAAGTCGCTGATGAAACTCACCGCCGTTTTCACCTTGTGCTTCAGGTACGCCGACAACGACCAATAGCCGTAGCCATAGCGCGCACGCCAATGGTTGAGCCAGCGATTGAGGGTCAGGGTGAATTCGTAAGCGGAGTCGCCGAGAAAGGCCAGCCAGCGGTGATATCGGGTGATCACATCGAACTGATCGCCGTGAATCACCAGCAGATGCCGACCATCGGCCGTGACATGCACGGCCTCGTCGACCAACTGGATATTGCCCAGAATCAGCTTCGAATAACGGCGGAGGAATTCGTCGTGGTTGCCGGTGACGTAAATCACCTCGGTGCCGCGCTTGCTCATGGTCAGCAAGCGGCGGATCACGTTGGTATGCGCTTGCGGCCAGTACATGCCGCCGCGCAGCTTCCAGCCGTCAATGATGTCGCCAACCAGGTAAATCTTGTCGGCATGGTAGCCCTTGAGAAATTGCGACAAGTGCTCGGCCTGACAATCTCGCGTGCCCAGGTGCACGTCGGAGATCCATAGGGTGCGCACGCGTTGTTTACGGCTGGGTCTGGCGAGCTCGGCGCTGGTCATGGGCAACCCTCTGCGATGTTTTCGCCACTCTGCGCGCGCTCGGTTAATCGACCATGACAAACATGAGTCAGTCCTGTGACAACGCATCCGGCGTGCGCCGGTGTAGACTGGCGATCACTTCGGAGACCACCTGCCATGCGACCGATCCTCACCTTGCGTCAGTACACCCACGACTTGATCGTCCACAGCCACGACCACGCGCAATTGGTGTTCGGGTTGTCCGGTGCGCTGGATTTCGAGGTCGAGGGTTGTGGCAGTCAGGTGCGCCAGCAAAGCTTTGTGGTGGTCCCGTCCGGCGCTCATCATGCCTGCGGCAGTCCCAACGGCAGCCGCTGTCTGGTACTGGATATCCCGGACGGGCAATGGCTGACGGATTCACTGGGCGAGCATGCCGACGCCAGCCATCGTCTGCTCGATCAACCGGCGCGCTTGTCGCTGGATTCCGGGCAAAGCCAGTTGGTCAGTTGGCTGGCGAACAGTCCGGTCAGCGATCCATTGATTGCCCAGCAAGGCGCGGTGTTGCTGCTGGCCAGTCTCAATCACGCGCAACCTGGCGAACTGGCTGCTCGCCGCTTGCCCTATGCCGCGCTGGATGCGCACATCGAGCAGTACGCCGCTTATCCATTGCAAGTCGCCGATCTGGCGCGAGTGGCGGGGTTGTCCAGCGCGCGCCTGCATGCACGGTTCATGGCCGAATGCGGGCAGACGCCGATGGATTACATCCGCAGTAAACGCCTGCATCTGGCAGTTCAACTGCTACGCGACACAGCCCTGCCGATCGGGGAAGTTGCCAGTCGCGTCGGCTACAACTCGCAGAGTGCCTTCTCGGCCGCCGTCTTGCGTGAGTTCGGTTCGTCACCCGGCCAGCTTCGGCGCGATTCCTGCGACAAACGACGATAGTCTGCCGACAGACTTTCGACCTTCCCCGGCTCATTATGTGTCCACTGCTGATCATTCCCACGCGCAGCAAAGGAATGCAGCCCGTGACGCTCCGCGTCACTGGACGCAGAGCGTCCCTAGAGGCGTTACCACGCAGAGCGTGGGAACGATCAAGAATTGTGTTTGAGATAGAAGGATTTCGATGACTCCGCGTACCGCCCTCGGCGCTCTGCATATCGGTGCTTTGATGTTTGGCCTGACCGGTGTGTTCGGTAAACTCGCTGCCGCGTCCCCCGCTGTGATCGTCTTCGGTCGCGCGGCTTTCGCCGTGCTCGCCCTGGCATTTTTTGCCCGTTTCGCCAGTCAGCACGGCTGGCAAAAACTTCAGGCCGTGGACTGGCGCCGCCTCGCCCTCAGCGGCGTGTTGCTGGCCGGGCACTGGGTGAGTTTCTTCCTGTCTGTGAAGATCGCCGGTGTCGCCATCGCAACATTGGGCTTTGCCAGTTTCCCGGCCTTCACGGTGATTCTTGAAGGGCTGATCTTCCGAGAACGCATCCGTGCCAATGAAATTGTGCTGGTGGTGTTGGTCAGCATCGGCCTGATTCTGGTGACCCCAGCCTTCGACCTGAGCAGCGGCGCGACCATCGGTTTGCTTTGGTCGGTGCTGTCGGGACTGCTGTTTTCCCTGCTGTCGCTGACCAACCGTGCCAGCTCCGGGCGCATCCCGGCAGTGCAGGCCGCACTGTGTCAAAACGTAGTGGTGGCGCTGTGTCTGCTGCCGGTTGCAGCACCGCTACTCAGCGAAGTACGCGCACTCGACTGGCTGTGGATCGCCCTGCTCGGGGTGTTCTGTACCGGCGTCGCGCACAGCCTGTTCGTCGCCAGCCTGGCGGTGATCAAGGCGCGCACGGCGGCGGTGGTGTTTGCCATGGAACCGGTCTACGGCATCACCGTCGCCTGGCTGCTGTTCAATGAAAACCCGACGCCGAAGATGTTGCTCGGCGGCGCATTGATCATTATCGCCATCGTTGTGTCAGCACGGATGTCAGGCCACGCCGACAAGAAAGCCGTCGCCGCCGAGGCCGCGTCTCACTGAGTGCGGTCGTTGTGACCGAGGTCGCGGTCAGGATCGATCTGATCGCGAACCCGCTGCTTCAACACCTTGGCCTCGGGAAAACCGCCATCAGCCTTGCGTTCCCAGATCTGCACGCCGTCGCAGGTGATGTGAAATACCCCGCCGGTGCCGGGTACCAGGGAGACTTTGCCGAGGTCATCACCAAAGGTGCTGAGCAGTTCCTGCGCCAGCCACGCCGCGCGCAGCAGCCACTGGCATTGGGTGCAATAGGTGATGACAACTTCTGCTTTTGCGACAGTCATGTTCGCTGAAACTCCTGAGACAGAGGGCGCCGCTATAATAGCCGGCTTTATTGCTTGCCCAGAGACTCACAATGCGCCGTCTGCTGTTCTGCCTGCTGCTTGGTTTGCTTCCACTGTTTGTTCACGCCAGTGACGCGCCGCGACCGAAAGTCGGCCTGGTGCTGTCCGGCGGCGCCGCGCGTGGTCTGGCGCACATCGGTGTGCTCAAAGCCCTGGAAGAGCAAGGCATCAAAATCGATGCGATCGCCGGCACCAGCATGGG
Source organism: Pseudomonas sp. Mb7 (assembly GCF_054790525.1). NCBI lineage: Bacteria > Pseudomonadati > Pseudomonadota > Gammaproteobacteria > Pseudomonadales > Pseudomonadaceae > Pseudomonas > Pseudomonas sp. Mb7. The sequence goes on along the minus strand of NZ_CP186501.1, from coordinate 891,643 downwards.
CGCGGTGGTCGGCGGGCTGTACGCCTCGGGCTACAAGATCGATGAGCTGGAAAAACTCGCGCTGAACATCGACTGGCAAGCCGCATTGTCCGACGCCCCGCCGCGCGAGGACGTGCCGTTTCGACGCAAACAGGATGACCGCGACTTTCTGGTGAAACAGAAACTCAGCTTTCGCGACGACGGCAGTCTCGGCCTGCCTCTGGGTGTGATTCAGGGCCAGAACCTCGCGCTACTGCTGGAAAGCCTGCTGGCCCACACCAGCGATACCCGGGACTTCGACAAACTGCCGATCCCGTTCCGCGCTGTGGCCACCGACATTGCCAATGGCGAAAAAGTGGTGTTCCGCAAAGGCCACTTGCCTCAGGTGATCCGCGCCAGCATGTCGATCCCGGCGGTGTTCGCCCCGGTCGAGCTCGACGGCCGGCTGTTGGTGGACGGCGGTATGACCGACAATATCCCGCTGGATGTCGCGCGGGAAATGGGCGTTGACGTGGCCATCGTCGTCGACATCGGCACACCGCTGCGCAACCGCAAGCAACTGACCACCGTGGTCGATGTGCTGAACCAGTCGATCACTCTGATGACCCGCAGTAACTCCGAAGAACAACTGGCCGCGCTGAAATCCTCCGATGTACTGATCCAGCCCGCGCTGGCCGCATTCGGTGTCACCGATTTCGGTAAAGCCCAGGACATGATCGACGCCGGCTACCGCGCGACCCGCATCCTCGATGCGCGCCTCGCCGTGCTCAAACCCAAGGAATCCCAAGACGCCGAACTCGCTGCCGCCCGTTCCCCGGGGCAGCGCACGCCGATCATCACCGCGATCCGCGTCGAGAATGACTCAAAAGTCGACGACGACGTGATCCGCTACTACATTCGCCAGCACATTGGCGAGCCGCTGGACCTGGGGCGATTGCACTCGGACATGGGCACCTTGTATGGCCTCGACTACTTCGAACAAGTGCAGTACCGCGTGGTGCACAAGGGCCAGGACCACACACTGGTGATCAGTGCTCGGGGCAAGCGCAGCGGCACCGATTACCTGCGGGTCGGCCTCAATCTGTCCGACGACATGCGTGGCGATAGCGCCTTCAACCTCGGGGCCAGTTACCGCATCAACGGCATCAACCGCCTCGGCGCGGAATGGCTGACCCGCGCGCAGATTGGTGACAAACAAGAGCTGTATACCGAGTTCTATCAACCACTGGACGTCGGTTCGCGCTATTTCGTCGCACCGTACGCCTCGTTTGAAGCACAGAACGTCGAGGCGGTGCTCGATAACGATCCGATCGCACAGTACCGCGTCGAGCGCTACGGTTTCGGCCTTAACTTCGGTCGCCAGATCGGCAACAACGGCGAAGTGCGGTTCGGTGTCGGCGAGGCCTGGGGCAAGGCCGATGTGCGCATTGGTGATCAGGACCTGCCGAGTGAAAACTTCAACGAAGGCTTCTATGCGCTGAAGTATTCGTACGACTCACTGGATAACGTCTACTTCCCTCACGAAGGCAAGGACGTCAGCCTGACGCTGATGCAGTTCGAACCGGGGCTGGGTTCGGATACGCGTTATAGACAGTGGGAGTTCAAACTCGACAAAGCCATGAGCCGTGGCCCGGACACGCTGATTCTCGGAGGGCGCTACGGGCGTACGCTGAACGATGCCAACGTGGTGACGTCGAGCTTTCTGCTCGGCGGCGCGCGGCAATTGTCGGGGTTCCGTGAAGACGCCATTTCCGGGCAAAACGTCAGCCTGATGCGCGCGGTGTACTACCGTCGGTTGACGCCGCGCTCGTATCTGCCGCTGGACTTTCCGCTGTATGCCGGCGCCTCGCTGGAGCGTGGGCGGGCGTGGAACAACGACAATGAGTTCGACAGTGGCTACATCAACGCCGCCAGCGTGTTCATTGGTTTTGACACGCCGCTGGGGCCGTTGAATTTCAGTTACGGGTTGAATGATGCGAATGAGCAGGCGGTTTATCTGAACCTTGGCCAGACCTTCTGACCGGGTCAGGAATTGATGTTGTCTGACCGTCAGTCTTCGCGAGCAGGCTCGCTCCCACAATGGTTCTGCGAATACAGTTCAAATGTGGGAGCGAGCCTGCTCGCGAAAACGATATCAGCGCCACCGCAAATCAATCGGGTATTAGCGAATCCCCGCCAGCAACGTCCGCGCCGTTTGCTTCAAAGGTTCATCGCCCTCTTTGAGCAGCTCATTGAGCAACGCAATCGCACTGTCGATATCACCGTCATCAATGCAGGTCTGCGCCTGTTCGAGTTTTCCGGAGTTTTCGTCGTGTAGCGGCTCAGGTGCCTGCAAGTCCAACGGTTGCAACACCAGAGACGGCTCGGCATCGGCAAACTCATTGAGAAAATCTTCATCCAGCGGCTCGGCGTCCGGCTCAGGGATCCACTCAAGTTCAGCGTCCTCGCCGGCCGCTTCCGGCAGTTCAAAATCCTGAGGCAGTATTTTCAGGCTGGAGCCCAGCGCCGAGGTGTCTGCCGCTTGCTCAGTAGTGGCCGTGCGGCTGTCTTCCAAATCCCAACTGGAATCCATCGACAGCTCGCCCAGATTCAACTCGAAATCATCTTCAGGCGCCGGTTGGGCAGTGACAGCAGGCGCCACCGCAATGATGGGCGCCACCGCGGCCAACGGTTCGGCACCCGCCAGTTTCGGATGTCGAACACGAACATCCTGTAACGTCTGGGCATCCACACCCTGTTCACGCAACTGACTTTCCTGCTGTTCATACACGGCGCTGTCACCCTGACGCCCCAAGACTTCGAGCAACTGCAAACCGATATCGGTGCGCTCCGGCTCTTTGTGCAAAGCGTCGCGCAATAACCCAGCAGCTTCGCCCAAGCGGCCGTAGGCCAGATAGATTCCTACCGCCTCCAGCACATCGCCCGCTGCCGGTTCTTCACGGTGTTGGGTTGAGGTGTGAGCCCTGACAGACTCTGCGTTTTCGACTTCATCTACCTCAGGTTCCTCGCTCTGCGGCAACTGCGGCAGCGGTCGATCAGCCTGTTGCGACTGTTGCCGTCGACGGTGCACAAACAGCCCGGCCAAGGCCCCCAACAACAGCAACAGGCCCGCGAACAATGGCGAGTTCAAACCGTCATCTGTGGACTCAACAGGTGCCACAACCGGGGCAGGTGCCGGAGCGACTTCGGTAGGTGGCGGTGCTTTCCTGAGTTCGATCAATTGCGTTTGCAGCTCAGTAATCTGCTTCTTGCCAGCGGCAATCTGCACATCCTGCGTCTGCAGTTTGGCGTTCAGCTCATCGACGCTCTTTTGCAATTGCTGATTCAGCAACGCACTGGCAGCCAGTTGCTCGGCGAGTGCATCGTTGGCCGGCGGATTTGCAGGCGTTGGCGCGGGCACGGCATCGCGTTTGGCCTGAGGTGCCTGCGGCGCTGCGACAACAGGCTCGACGCTGGGAAACGCGGAAGATTGTGCACGCGGATCCGGTTCATCGGTGGCCGGCACGATACCCGGCGACCCCGGAGGGTCGATCAACACCGTGTACTCACGCAGCAAACGGCCATTGGGCTGATTGAGCTGCACAAGGAAATTCAGAAAGGGTTCGTTGACTGGTTTGCTTGACGTGACCCGGATCATCTGGCGATTGCCATGCAGGATCGGGATGAACTTGAGGTCGTTGAGGAAGAACACCCGCTCAACCCCGGCCTCGGCGAATTCATCCGCCGTGGCCAGGCGCACCGTCAGATCGTTTTGCGTCAGCCCGCCGACATCGACCAACGCGATATCGGCCTTGAGCGGCTGATTGAGGCCTGAATGAACGGTGATATCACCTAGCCCCACAGCCATCGACCAGGCCGAATAGCTGAATACGCCAGCGGCCAGCAGCCATTTGGCGCCACCGCGCAGTACCACGTGCCGACTTGCGAGCATGAGCATCCCTTAAATAAGCAAAACCGACTTCTATGCGTTCGCACATCCGGTACGAACACGATATTGCCCAGTAGTTCTTATAGTCGGCTCAGCGCGATCTCTCAAAGATACGGCACGTGGATGTGCCTCAAGATTTTTCCAGGTTGGCCAAAATGTGCCCATGAACCCGCATGCACACTTTCAAATCCGCCTCGTCGACGCCTTCGAACAACTCGTGTCGCAGTTGTGTGGCAATGGTTTCGATTTGTTCGATCAGCGGCAGGGCCGGTGCGCAGAGGACGATTTTTTTCGCCCGGCGGTCTTCCATCACGGACTGGCGTTGCACCAGGCCCTGGCTTTCCAGACTGTCGAGCAAGCGTGCGAGGGTCGGCCCTTCGACGCCAACGCTCTGCGCCAGCTCGCGTTGGGTCGGCGCTTCTTCAAAACGCGCCAGATGCAGCAGCACCAGCCAGCGCGCCTGGGACAGACCCAGCCCGGCCAGTCGGCGGTCCAGTTCGGCACGCCAGCCACGGGACATCTGGGCCAGTTGCATGCCAAAGCGGTGTTGATCGGTTAACGGCATAAAACACTCACGGTTAGACTGAAAATAAAGAAAATCTAATTATTAGCCAGCTAAGCATGAGCTGCAGTTATAGGCAAGTGGCGGTCTGTACTGAATCGTTACATCTTGAGGCTCCCTCACCCTAACCCTCTCCCAAAGGGAGAGGGGACTGAATGGGGGGATGCTTTAGATATTCAGCGACTTGGGAATGCTTTGCTGAATCCGGAATTGGACGGCCCTCACCCTAGCCCTCTCCCAGAGGGAGAGGGGACTGAATGGGGGATGCTTTGGATATTCAGCGACGTGGGAGTGCTTTGCTGAATCCAGAATTGGACGGCCCTCACCCTAGCCCTCTCCCAGAGGGAGAGGGGACTGAATGGGGGATGGTTCAGGGTTACGCCGACCTGATCCTGCTTTACCGAATCCATAATCGACTGGTTCTTTCAGGTCGATGTCAAACCTCAGACGCCTCGGTCGGCCCCCTCTCCCTCTGGGAGAGGGCTGGGGTGAGGGTCGAGACCGAATTTCACATCTCGAATTCCGACTGCAACGCAGCCCTCACGCAGTAAAGCACGCCTTCCGGCACACGTCCGGCAAACAGCTCCGCAACCTCAGCGACCGATGGCAACTCGCCCTCGCCATCAAGGAACGCGTCCTGCACTTCGCCCATCAACTCTTCCGGCAAGTCCAGCGCTTGCTCGAGCGACAACTGCTGCTTGCCAATGGCCTCAGCGAGCATCGTGTACACATTTTTTTCCGAGCACTGCAACTGCCCGGCGATCTGCAGCGGCGTCATGCCGGCGCGGGCCAGGGTGATCAATTCGTGGCGCACATCGGCCACCGCTTTTGGCGTTTCGGCCTCGCCACCGAGCACTTCGAGGAAGGCATCACCGTAGCGCTCCAGCTTGCGTGCGCCGACACCGCTGACCCGGGCCATTTCCGCCAGCGAGGTCGGCTGGCTGCGGAGCATTTCCAACAACGTGGAATCGGGGAAGATAACGTACGGCGGCACGCCATGCTCTTCGGCCAACTTGCGCCGCAGGGCGCGCAAGGCTTCCCACTGTTCGCGCTCTTCGCCGCGCACCAGTTGGCTGGCTGGGCTCTTGCTGGCGGTTTTGGCCGTAACCTGCGGTTTGAGGTCGCGGCGCAGCTCCAGCGTGACCTCGCCCTTGAGCAATGGCCGGCAACTGTCATTCAAACGCAGACCGCCATAACCTTCGTGATCGACATCCGCCAGACCGCGCGCCACCAATTGACGGAACAGCGAGCGCCACTCGCTCTCGCTCAACGCCTTGCCGACGCCCCACACCGACAGATGCTGATGGCCGAAACTGCGGATTTTTTCGTTGTCCTTGCCCAACAGCACATCAACCAGATGACCTACGCCATAACGCTGGCCGGTACGGAAAATCGCCGACAAGGCCTGACGTGCAGGCTCGGTGGCGTCCCAGGTCTGCACGCCGTCGACACAGTTGTCGCAATGGCCACACGGCTCGGGCATGTCTTCATCGAAGTACGCCAGCAGGGTCTGACGACGGCAGCGGGTCTCTTCACAAAGCGACAGCATGGCGTCGAGCTTGTGTTGCTCCAGACGCTTGTGCCGCTCGTCGCCTTCGGAGTTCTGCAGCATCTGCTTGAGCATCACCACGTCTTGCAGACCGTAGGCCATCCAGGCATCTGCCGGCAGACCGTCACGACCGCCGCGCCCGGTTTCCTGGTAATACGCCTCAAGGGATTTCGGCAAGTCGAGGTGGGCGACGAAACGCACGTTGGGCTTGTCGATGCCCATGCCGAACGCCACGGTAGCGACCATGATCAAGCCTTCCTCGTTGAGGAAGCGTTTCTGATTGAAGGCGCGCAGATCATTGGGCAGACCAGCGTGATACGGCAACGCCGGGAAGCCCTGCTCGCTGAGGAATGCCGCGACTTCCTCGACTTTCTTGCGCGACAGGCAATAGACAATGCCGGCATCGCTGCGCCGCTCGGCGAGGAACGCCAGCAACTGCTTGCGTGGCTGCTCTTTGGGCACGATGCGGTAAAAGATGTTCGGGCGATCGAAGCTCGACAGGAAGCGTTCGGCATTCTGCAGATGCAGGCGCGTGACGATTTCTTCGCGGGTACGCTTGTCGGCGGTGGCGGTCAGGGCGATGCGCGGTACGTCGGGAAACATCTCGGCCAACTGGCCCAGTTGCAGGTATTCCGGGCGGAAATCGTGACCCCATTGCGATACGCAATGCGCTTCGTCAATGGCGAACAGCGCAATGTTCAGGCCTTGCAGGAACGACAGCATGCGCGGCTGCACCAGGCGCTCGGGCGCCAGATACAACATCTTCACTTCGCCGCGCTTGATCCGCGCTGCGAGGTCACGCTGCTGTTCAGCGCTCAGGGTGGAGTTCAGCGCGGCGGCGGCCACACCGAGCTCTTCGAGGGTGGCGACCTGATCGTCCATCAGCGCAATCAGCGGCGACACCACCACCGCCAGGCCATCGCGCAACAGCGCCGGCACCTGAAAGCACAGGGACTTGCCGCCACCGGTAGGCATCAGCACCAGCGCATCACCGCCACTGGCCACGCGCTCAATGATTGCACCCTGACGGCCACGGAAACTGTCGTAGCCGAAGATGTCCTTGAGGACGCGTTGAGCCTGTTCGAGCATAGAAACTCCAAAAATCTACCGATACATCCCTGCGCAGGCTGGTTCAGAACAGCCGGAGCTGCTTAAACAAAACGTAAGAGCGCATTGCACGACAACCGCAATGCGGGCAGGGATCGCAAAACGCGGCAGTATACCCGAGCCCTCCCCTGCACAGGGCGACACCCGTCGATACAATCGCTGATACCTGTGTAGGAGCTGCCGAAGGCTGCGATCTTTTGATCATGTCTTTATTAAAAGCAAATCAAAAGATCGCAGCCTTCGGCAGCTCCTACAGGGTGTATGCAGGGTATGACAGGTCAAATCTGCCATGCGGCTGGCTTGAGCGCGCAAGAAGGCCTAGAATTCCCGCATTGTTTATTCCCCAAGGTAGCCCCGTAATGTCCTTCGCTGAGCAACTGACCCGCCTGCAAGTTTTCCTCGACGCCGACGAGCTGCATGACGAGGCGCTGGATTACGTGGCCGCTCACGGCTACCTGACCGCGCTGTCGATCTGCGCTGAAGACGTACCGGAGCGTGAGTGGATCGACGCCCTGTTCGCCGAAGAGCCGCATTACAGCAGCGACGCCCAGCGCGAAGAGATCGAAGCCACCCTGATCGGCCTCAAGGCACACATCGCCCGTCAACTGGCCTCGGATGAAGAGTTCGAACTGCCATGCGAACTGGACCTGGGCGACGAGCCTGATGATTCCGAACTGCGCGGCTGGTGCATCGGTTTCATGGAAGGCGTGTTCCTGCGTGAAGCGGCCTGGTTCGAAACCGCCGAAGAAGAAGTCAGCGAAATGCTCCTGCCGATCATGGTCGGTTCGGGCCTGTTCGACGAACAGCCGGAATTCGAAGACATCGCCAAAGACGCCAACCTGATGGACGACATGATCGTGCAGATCCCGGAAGCCCTGACCGCGCTGTACCTGCTGTGCCAAGCGCCAGACGAAAAACCGGCGATCCTCAAGCCACGTCACCACTAAGATCCGGCCTATGGACAACCCCATAGGCAACCGCCCCCTGATGTTGCGCTACTTCCTGCTGGCCATCGGCTGGCTCAGCGTGGCATTGGGGGTGATCGGGATTTTCCTGCCCGTCCTGCCCACTACCCCTTTCCTTCTGCTCGCCGCGGCGTGCTTCGCGCGCAGCTCTGCGCGTTTCTATCAATGGCTGGTCGAGCATCCCCGACTCGGCCCGTGGATCCGCGATTATCTCGATGGCAACGGCATTCCGCTCAAGGGCAAGGTCTACGCGATCGGGCTGATGTGGGCGAGCATTCTGTTTTCCTGCTACCTGGTGCCGTTGCCGTGGGCGCGGGGGTTCATGTTGACGAGCGCGGTGTTGGTGACGGTTTATATTTTGCGGCAGAAGACACTACCCAAATCCTGAAACACACCGTTAGCAGTGAGCATGTATTCACCTGTATTCATTCACAGTAGAATTTGCACCACATCGGTCCCCGCCAATATAGCCACTGCCGTAGCCTGGAATCGGTTCACATGGAGGAAAGTCTTTGAAACTGATCAGGCTCGATCTGGAAAACTACCGCTGCTTCCCCGCGCTGACACTGGAACTCAATGAACAGCTGACGCTGCTGGTTGCGCGCAACGGTCAGGGCAAGACAAGTTTGCTGGACGCTATCAAAGTGGCCTTGTGGCCCTTTGTTCGCGGATTTGATTTGGGTAACGCTCCCTTGACGGGCATTCAGCCTGACGATGTTTTTTTACGCCCCGTCGAGGCGCATCAAATGGAACCTTCTCTTCCAGCTCGCCTGACGGCTCATGCTGATTTTCAGAGTGCTGACATTTCCTGGTCACGCAGTCGAATCAGTATTCGCAAAGGAACGAAAACCCGCAGCGACCAAGGTGCAAGGGCTTTGGAGAACAAAGCTCGTGATTTGCAAGGCTGGATCTTTCATAACGTATTAATGGACGTTACCAAACCGATCGATCTACCTGTGCTGGCCTATTACGGTACGAGTCGCCTATGGAGGGATAACACGCCTACCTCTGAACCCATCGATAACGCCGAACTTTCCAGAACCTATGGTTATCGGGACAGCCTTGACCCTGCCTCCAACTACAAGCAGTTCAGCAAATGGTACACACGAATTTTTCGTACCTATCGTGAAGAGCAAATTCGCAGTCTTGAACGAGGAAAAACAACGTTCGATGTTAAAGACGAGTTTTTGAATCCAGTCAAAGCAGTTCAGAACACAGTCAACTCAATGCTTGAATCACAAACTGGATGGAGAAACCTTGCCTACAGTAGTGAATTCGCAGATCTGGTGTTGGAGCATCCAATACATGGCGTGCTGAAAGTCAGCCAACTCAGCGACGGTATTCGCAACATAGTTGCCTTGGCAGCCGATATTGCCTATCGCTGCGTAAAGCTGAATCCTCACTTCGGCAGCACCGCGCCACGCCAATGCACGGGAGTGGTGCTGATCGATGAAGTCGATATGCACCTTCATCCTGCTTGGCAGCAAACGGTCATACCCGATCTGCTCGGCGCCTTTCCGAACATCCAGTTCGTCGTCACCACACATAGCCCGCAAGTAATTACCTCCGTTCAGGCAACGTGTATCCGTGTGCTGCACACAGTGACTGACGACAATTGCCGCCACGTTAGAATAAGTAATGTCGATCAACAAACTCAGGGAGTCACCAGCTCTCAGGTTCTGGCATACATCATGGGTATTGACCCCACACCAGACAATGAACCCTCTCGCAAATTGAGCGAATATATAGCCTTGATTCAGCAAGATCAGCATGAGTCGGACCAAGGACTATCATTGCGAAAATATCTGGACACGCACTTTGAGACACAACACCCCGTCATGCTTGATTGTGATCGGTTGATTCGCCTCGAAACATTCAAACGCAAACAACTGACACAACAAAAATAAGGAAGTCGGGCGAATGCGAAAACTGATTCGAACTGCGACTCCAAACTGTCTTGCTGGATATAGGCATGGATTACATCAATGGGTTGATGTGACACACGCAGATAGAGACCAAATCCGCCAGTGCCTTCAAGCGATGCAAGATACTCGTTGCGCCTACTGTGAAGCGGATATCAGCGTGCCAAGACTTTCGCATATCGAGCACTTTCGACAAAGACGCAGTTATCCGCAGGGCACCTTCGAATGGACCAATCTATTCCACTCATGTTGTAGGGAGGAAGCCTGCGGAAAATTCAAAGACAATTGCCCTCCCTATGATCACAGAGACCTGCTCAAACCTGACGAAGATGATCCGGATAGCTATTTACTTTTTGTCAGCGACGGCACAATCAGCCCTCTCGCCAACCTCGATGTTCGAGCACGGACACGTGCCGTCGAGACGTTGCGTTTATTCAATCTTGACGCACAAAACGGCGCCCTGCGTGCCATAAGACGAGAGGCTATTCGCCCGCATCTGCAGACTGTCCAGGAGCTGATGGCTATAGCCGATGATTTTTCGCCGGACGACTTTCTAGCGTTTCTGGAAGGCGAAATTCAGAACACCGCACATCTGCCATTCTCTACAGCTATCCGACACACTTTGTCGAAATCTCAGGCTGTTTAAGAGACACCTTCAGACACGCCTTCCAGGCTACACATCCTTGCGCCTTTGCCTACAGCTACGCCAGAATCCGCCGGCTTGTGCGCCTTGGGGACGGGATCTATTGTTGGTCGGTCGCTGACTCATTCAGCGATCGGGTTTAGCGACCCGAATCTGTGTAGGCGCACCAGCGCTCCAAAACTCATTGCAAACGATCTGTCTGCAGTTGATGTCATGGCGGCTGTGCGTGGGAGACCTTCGGGTCTGCCGGGCGCCTACACCCGGTTCGCTAACCTGCGTCCAGCCGCCACCCTTTCTTGTTTAGCGACAGGTTTTGGTGGCCTCACCTGTAGGAGCTTCACCATGATCAAACCAACACCCAACCCGCCCGAAACCGATCTCGCCTCACCCTACGAATCCCTCGATTCAAAAAAGCTCAACGACGCCGCCGAACGCGCCCTCGATCATTACCTCTGCCCACCCGGCTCCCCCCCTCCGCCCCGAAAAACCCGCCGGATGTACGCCGTGACCGCAGACTTCAAAAATGAAGAACTGCTGGCCGATGCCAGCGAAACACTCGCCTCAGCCAGAACCATCGCCCATGACTTCGCCCACCTCATACCCGCGTCGCAGCGCAGGACGCTGTTGGGGATCGCGCAATTGATCATGCTCGGGGAGCTGGCGGTGAATCGGGTGATGGATAATCTGGAGTTGCCGCAGTAGGCCAGACAACCGATCGTTCCCACACTCTGCGTGGGAATGCCTCTTCGGACGCTCTGCGTTCGGCTCTGGAGAGGACGCGGAGCGTCCTGGGCTGCATTCCCACGCAGAGCGTGGGAACGATCACGAATGAGCAACGCCATACCATCAGACAGAAAAAACCCGCCGCCCCATCAACCGGGACGGCGGTTTTTTTCGTTTCAGGCCCGAATCAAAAGCCGCTTACACCGTATCCACCTTCAACGAATGATCATTCAGCATGCCGCTGATGATCGTCGCCGTGTCATGCCCGCCGGCCACCACCCCGCCCGCGCCCGGCGTGACGCCGTAGTGGCTGGCCAGATTGACGCCGGCCAGGTCAATGGTCTGGTTCGGCGTTGCACCGGCCATGGCGCTGACGTCGATGCTGGTGAGCACCGAGGCGCCGCTGCCGGTGACGGTGAAGTGCAGGTAGTCATCCAGTGAGGCGGTGGTGCCGTTTTCACCTTGCAGCAGTTGTGACAAATCGAGCTTGTCGGTGCCGGGGGTGAAGTCGGTGATGAGGTCGTGGCCGCTGTTGCCCTTGAGCCACTGGAAGGTGTCGGCCCCTGCCCCGCCGGTCAGGGTGTTGTTGCCCATGCCACCAATCAGCAGGTCGTCACCGCCGCCACCGTTGAGGATGTCGTTACCGAGGCCACCGTTGATCACGTTGTTATTGTTGTCGCCGGTCAGGGTGTCGTTGAAGTTCGAGCCGACGAGATTTTCGATGCCGGTCAGGGTGTCCGTCCCCGCGCCAAGGGTGTTTTGCGCACCGAGCAGGCCGAGGTTGACCGTGACCCCGGCCGTGGCATGGGCATAACTGGCGGTGTCGCTGCCCGTGCCGCCGTCGAGCAGATCATTGCCCGGGCCGCTGTAGAGCAAGTCGTTGCCGGCGCCGCCGTGCAGTTCGTTGTTGCCGGAACCGGCGGTGAGCACATCGTTGCCGTCGCCGGCGTTGATGATGTTGTCGCCGCTGCCGGCCACCAGCACGTCATCCCCCGAGGTACCGGTGAGGGTGTGGCCGTCCTGATAGCTGATGCTCACGTTGGCCGTGTCGCTGCCGCCGTGGTTGTCGTTGGCGGTGTAGCTGCCGTGGAAGTCCGGGGTAATGTCATGCGCCCCGGCGTAGTTGAGGGTCATGGTCAGCTGATAGTTTTCCGCCGCGTTGGGGTTACCGCCGCCGCTGGGATTGGCGATGTTGGTGATGTGGATCTGATAGACGCCATCGGCCGACGCGGTGAGGGTTTGCCCGTCCGCCAGGGTTGTGTAGGCGCCACCGTTGATCGAGTACTCCATGGTGACGTGACCGGCCGCCAGGTTGTGATCGAGGTTGAGGGTTTCGCCCTGGCGCAGGTTGACGGTGATGCGGTCTTCATCGTTGGCGTTGCTGTTGGTCACCGCACCGAGATAGCCACTGACCACCAGTACGGCAGTCATGGTCGCGGCGTTGGCACTGAACGAATTACGCACGTTGGCCAGGTTCTGGTTGGCGGCGGTGTTGACGTTGGTGCCGGTGAAGTTGATCGCCCCGGTGCCGGTGAAGTCCGCCGCTTTCGAGATCCAGCCGGTGTTGAAACTGGTGGGTGTGGCATTGAGCGTATCGCCGTTCGGATCGGTGTCATTGGCCAGCAGCAGTTCGCCCGGCACCACAATGTTGCCCGACAGCACGTTGGTGATGACGTGGTCGTCCACCGCCACCGGCGGCGCGTTGGGGATGACTTTCACGGTCAGCGTCGAACTGGCGAGATCGCCGTCGTTGTCGCTGACGGTAAAGCCGATGTTCTCGGTGATGACCACAGCGGTGGTTTTCTGCGAGGTGTAGGTGTAGTCGCCGGTATCGAGGTTGATCAGCAGTGTGCCGCCGTTATTGGTGGCGATGCTCAGCGTGTTGTTCACGGTGTTGAACGTCCCGTGATTGGTGCCGCCGCTTGGCGTCAGCGAGCCTTGGCCGCTGAGAGCTTTCGGATCGTAGGTGTAAGTGGTGCCGTCAACCACGATGGATTTGATGAAGCCGCCATCGGCGCCGAAGGTGCCGCCCTCGCCCAGTAACGTACCGGTGACGGGCGCGCCCTGTACGGTGCCCGACAGTACCGAATTGAGCTGGTTGAGATCGGTGACCACCACCGCATTGGTGTTGGTGTGACTGATGCCGTCATAGGCCAGCGGGTCGAGGTTGGCGTTGCTCACGCCGCTGCCGAGGCCGATCGCGTAGTTCTTGATGTTGTTGGCATCGAGGAAGTTTTTCAGCGCGGCTTCGTCAGCGGCGTTGATGTCGCCTTCGTTGGGTTTGCCGTCGGAGAAGAAGTAACCGACGTTCTGTGCCCCGGTGAGTTTGCCCGAGGTATTGAACGCGGTTTGCATGACCGCCACCGCGGCGTCGTAGTTGGTGCCGCCGCCCGCCGTCAGGCCGGCGAGAATCGTCTTCGCGGTCGCCACATCGACCCATACCGAGGTCCGGTCGGTGGCGTTGCTGCTGAAGGTGACGAGCTGGACTTTGACGTCGCCGAGGTCGTCGTACTTGTCGAGCAAGGCACTGATTGCCTGCTTGGCCAGCGCCAGTCGCGACAGGCCCGGCACACCGGAGGCGTCAGCCATACTGCCGGAGATGTCGAGAACGATGAGCAGGTTCGAATCGATCTCCACTGCCGCCACCGAACGATCCGAGGCCACGGCTTTTGGTACGTCATCGACGATGTTCACCACAAGGGTGCTGGTGGTGCTGTTGCCCAGTGCATCGGTGGCTTTGTAGGTGAAGCTTTCGCTGAGAGTGTTCGCCCCGTCGTTGGCGCTCGGCGAGGTTTTCGGCGCCGATGTCAGCGTGTAGGTGTAAGTGCCGTCGGCGTTGAGCTGGATCTGCCCGTAGCTGCCGGTTGCGCTGCCGACCAGGGTGTAGGTGATCGCGCCGGTGCCGCCAGTGACTGCGCCGACCAGCGTGCCGGTGGTGGTTTCACCGGTGTTGCTCGGGTCGCTGCCGGTGACCGTACCGGGGGCCAGATCCGCGCCGTCCTTGCTCAGATCGAGAGCTTTCTCATAGACCGTGACGTCCTGATCGACCGAGGCCACCAGTTTGCTGTCGGCGACGTTGATGGTGATGGTCGTGGTGCTTTCATCGCCGTCGCTGTCGCGGACGGTGTAGGTGAAGGTGTCGGTGGCGCCCGGTGGACTCACCGAGTTCGGGTTGCTGTGATAGACGGCGTTGCCCGCCGCATCGAGGGTCAGGTAACCGAAGTTGCCATTGATGTTGCTGTTGAGGCCGCCGATGGCCGAAGTGCCGGTGTTGCTGCCGGCGCGCACGCCGACCACAGTGGCGGCGCCATCGGCACCGCTGATGTCATTGCCGAGCACACTGACATTGACCGTTCCGCCCTCGGCCACCGAGCCGGTGTCGGGTTTGGCGGTCGGCAGATCATCGATGATATTGACGTTGATCTGACCATTGGCAGTGCTGCCATCGGTGTCCGTCGCCACCACGTTGAAGTTCTCGGTGAGGCTGTTGGCACCGTTGGCATTCGGGTGGGTTTCGTTGTCGACCAAGGTGTAGCTGTAACTCACAACACCGGTCGCTGGGTTGTAACCGGTGACGGTGAAGGTGCTGCCCAGCGGCGAGACGACGGATTGCGGGAAGCCTGCGGCGACACCATTGGTGACCACGGCAATGCCCCCAACGGTGAGGGTTTGCAAGCCATCGAGCGCGGTGACGGTAAAGGTGCCGCTCTGGGTCAGTGCCGGGGTGTCGGGGCTGGTGCCGTCGCTGAGGTTTTTCTCGTAAACGGTGAGTTCGCCGCCATTTACGTCAAGGCCGTTGAGCAGCACCGGATCGTCGTTGTTGTGGATGTTCAGCACCAGGTTGGCGGTACTGGTGTCGCCGTCGGCATCGGTCAGGGTGTAGGTGAACGTCTCGCTGCCGTTACCGCCGCCGTGCAGGTTTTTGAAGTCGGCATCGTTGGGGTTCAGCGTGTAGGTGTACGTGCCGTTGGCGTTGAGCACCAGCGTGCCGTAAGTGCCGGTGAACGTGCCGGCGGTGATCGGCCCGGCATTCGGTCCGGTCGCGACCACATCGGCGCCTTGCACATCGTTGGTCAGCACATTGCCGGTCAGGGTCAGCTGGGTTTCCGAGGCGCTGTTGGCGTTGCTGTCGTTCACCGCTTTCGGCACGTCATCGACGATGCTGACAACAATGGTGCTGGTGACGATGTTGCCCAGTGAATCAGTGGCCTGATAGGTGAAGGTTTCGCTCAGGGTGTTGGCGCCGTCGTCGGCATGCGGCGTGGTGCTCGCCGGCGATGTCAGGGTGTAGGTGTACGTGCCGTTGGGGTTGAGGACGATCTGCCCGTAATTGCCGGTGGCGCTGCCGACCAGCGCATAGCTGATCGCGCCGACCGCCCCGGTGACCGAGCCGACCAGTGTGCCGGACGCGGTTTCGCCGGTGCTGGTCGGGTCGCTGCCAGTGACTGTCCCGGGAGCCAGATCCGCGCCGTCCTTGGTCAGGTCCAGTGCTTTCTCGTAGACGGAGACGTCGGTGTCGCTGGTCGCGCACAGTTTGCTGTTGGCGACATCGATGGTGATGGTGGTGGTGCTTTCATCACCGTCGGAATCGCGCACGGTGTAGGTGAACACATCCATTGCGCCCGGCCCGTTCACCGCATTCGGATTGCTGTGGTAGACCGCGTTGCCGTTGGCGTCCAGGGTCAGGTAGCCGTAGGTGCCGTTAATGTTGCTGTTGAGGCCGCCGATGGCCGAAGTCGAGGTGTCGGCGCCTGCACGCACGCCGACCACTGCACCAGTCACCGCCGGGCCGTCGGCGCCGCCGATGTCATTGTTCAGAACATTGCCGCTGACCGTGCCGCCCTCCGCCACCGACGCCGCATCAGGATGGGCGCTGGGCAAATCATCGACGATATTGACGTTGATCTGGCCGGTGGCCGTGCTGCCATCGGTGTCGCTGGCAACGACATTGAAGTTCTCGGTGATGCTGTTGGCACCGTTGGCATTCGGATGGGTTTCGTTGTCGACCAAGGTATAGCTGTAACTCACCACGCCGGTGGCCGGGTTGTAACCGGTGATGGTCAACGTGCTGCCGAGCGGCGTGACGATCGATTGCGGGAAGCCTGCGGCTACGCCACCGGTGACCACGTTGATGCCGCCCACAGTCAGGGTTTGCAGACCGTCGAGGGCGGTGACGGTGAAGGTGCCGCTCTGGGTCAACGCGGGAGTGTCGGGGCTGGTGCCGTCACTGAGATTTTTCTCGTAGACGGTGAGTTCGCCGCCGTTGACGTCGAGGCCGTTGAGGTAGACCTGATCGTCATTGTTGTGGATGTTCAGCACCAGGTTCGCGGTGCTGGTATCGCCGTCGGCATCGGTAATGGTGTAAGCGAAGGTTTCCGTGCCGTTGCCACCGCCGTGCAGGTTTTTGAAATCGGCATCGTTGGTGTTCAGCGTGTAGGTGTACGTGCCGTTGGCGTTGAGCACCAAGGTGCCGTAGGTCCCGGTGAAAGTGCCCGGGGTTACCGGCCCGGTCGGTACACGATCGGCGCCTTGCACATCGTTGGTCAGGACGTTGCCGGTCAGAGTCAGCAAGGTTTCCGACGCGGTGCCGGCGTTGCTGTCATCCACGGCTTTCGGCAAGTCATCGACGATGTTCACGTCGAGTGTGGCGTTGGCAGTGGTGCCGTTGTCATCGACCACGGTAACGGCGAACTGCTCAGGCAGATTGTTCGCGCCGTTGGCGGTTGGGTGGGCTTCGTTGTCGACCAAGGTGTAGCTGTAGCTGACCACGCCGGTAGCCGCGTTGAAACCGGTGATGGTCAGTGTGCTGCCCAACGGAGTGGTCACCGATTGTGGGAAACCTGCGGCTACACCGTTGGTGACGACGGCGATGCCACCGACAGTCAGGGTCGTCACGCCATCGAGTGCGGTGATGGTGAACGTGCCGCTCTGGGTCAGCGCAGTGGAATCCGGTGCACTGCCGTCGCTGAGATTTTTCTCGTAAACGCTGAGTTCGCCGCCGTTGACGTCGAGGCCGTTGATGATCACCGGATCGTCGTTATTGTGGATTTGCAAAACGAGGTTGGCGGTGCTGGTGTCGCCGTCTGCGTCGGTGATGGTGTAGGCGAAGGTCTCTGTGCCATTGCCGCCGCCGTGCAGATTTTTGAAATCGGCATCGCTGGTATTGAGAGTGTAGGTGTACGTGCCGTCGGCGTTCAAAACCAAGGTGCCGTAAGTGCCGGTGAATGTCCCCGGGGTCACTGGTCCGGTGGGTACGCGGTCAGCACCTTGCACATCGTTGGTCAGCACGTTGCCGGTCAGGGTCAGCAGAGTTTCCGACGCGGTGCCTGCGTTGCTGTCATCCACGGCTTTGGGCAGATCATCGACGATGTTTACGTCGAGGGTGGCATTGGCGGTGGTGCCGTTGTCATCCACCACGGTAACGGCGAACTGCTCAGGCAGGTTATTTGCGCCATTGGCGATTGGATGCGCTTCGTTGTCGACCAGGGTGTAGCTGTAGCTGACCACGCCGGTGGTGGCGTTGAAACCGGTGATGGTCAGTGTGCTGCCCAATGGCGTGGTCACGGATTGCGGAAAGCCTGCGGCTACACCATTGGTGACCACGGCGATGCCACCGACAGTCAGGGTCGTCACGCCGTCGAGTGCGGTGATGGTGAACGTGCCGCTTTGGGTCAACGCGGTGGAATCCGGTGCGCTGCCGTCAGTGAGGTTTTTCTCGTAGACGGTGAGTTCACCGCCATTCACGTCGAGGCCGTTGATGATCACCGGATCGTCATTGTTGTGGATCTGCAGAACGAGGTTGGCGGTGCTGGTATCGCCGTCTGCATCGGTGATGGTGTAGGCGAAGGTCTCTGTGCCGTTGCCGCCGCCGTGCAGATTTTTGAAGTCCGCGTCGCTGGTGTTCAGCGTATAGGTGTACGTGCCGTTGGCATTCAGTACCAAGGTGCCGTAAGTCCCGGTGAAAGTGCCCGGGGTGACCGGTCCGGTGGACACGCGGTCGGCGCCTTGCACATCGTTGGTCAGGACGTTGCCGGTCAGGGTCAGCAGGGTTTCCGAAGCGGTGCCATTGGTGTCGTCAACCGCTTGGGGAACATCGTCGACGATGTTCACGTCCAGCGTGCCATTGGCGGTGGTGCCGTTATCGTCGATCACCGTGACGGCGAACTGCTCAGGCAGATTGTTTGCGCCGTTGGCGGTTGGATGCGCCTCGTTGTCGACCAGGGTGTAGCTGTAACTGACCGCGCCCGTTGCGGCATTGAACCCGGTAATCGTCAGCGTGCTGCCCAAGGGTGTGGTGATTGATTGCGGGAAACCTGCCGCTACACCGTTGGTGACGACGGCAATGCCGCCGACAATCAGGCTCGTCACGCCATCGAGTGCAGTGATGGTGAAGGTACCGTTCTGGGTCAGTGCGGTGGCGTCCGGTGCACTGCCGTCACTGAGGTTTTTCTCGTAAACCGTCAGCTCGCCGCCTTCGACATTCAAGCCATTGATAACCACCGGATCATCATTGTTGTGGATCTGCAGGACGAGGTTGGCGGTGCTGGTATCACCGTCGGAATCGGTGATGGTGTAGGCGAAGGTTTCCGTGCCATTGCCGCCGCCGTGCAGGTTTTTGAAGTCGGCATCGCTGGTGTTCAGCGTGTAGGTGTACGTGCCGTCGGCGTTCAGCACCAAGGTGCCGTAAGTGCCAGTGAATGTGCCTGGGGTGACTGGCCCGGTGGGCACGCGATCAGCCCCCTGCACATCGTTAGTCAACACGTTGCCGGTCAGTGTCAGCTGCGTTTCAGTCGCCGTGCCATTGCTGTCATCAAAGGCTTTGGGCACGTCGTCGGTGATATTAACGTCGAGCGTGCCGGTCGCGGTGTCGCCATTGCTGTCGCCGGCAATCACGGTGAACTGTTCGCTGAGATTATTCGCGCCATCGCCGGCCGCGTGGTTTTCATTGCCGTTGAGGGTGTAGCTGTAACTGACCACGCCGGTCGCCGAGTTGTAACCAGTGACGGTCAGGGTGTTGCCCAGTTGCGTGGTGATTGATTGCGGGAAGCCGATCGGCACACCGCCGATGATTACGTTGATGCCGCCGATGCTCAGGCTGGTCAGACCGTCCGGCGCCGAGACGGTGAAGCTGCCGTTTTGCGTCAGTGCGCCAGGGTTGGCCGCAGAACCGCCGGGCAGATTGGCCTCATTGACGTTCAGCTCGCCGCCAGCCACGTTCAGGCCAGTGAGGGTCACCGGATTGTTCACCGGAGGCGGCACTACGACTGCCGGGGTGTCATCGCCGTTGTCGATCACCGCGTTATGGCGTTCTTCAGGGAATTCGGGAATACCGCCGAACCCAGCGGTGGGGAAACCGATGATCGGGTCAACACGTCCGCCAACTTCCGTCAGCAGGACAAAACTGTGGCCGCCGCCCGCCTCTCCCGGTGCGCCGCCCGGGGCATTCGGACCGGCCGCGGTGGCTTCAGCGGTTTGGCTCGGGTCGTCACCGGCGGCGATGGCTTTCTGGATCTGCTCAACGTCGGTCAATTGCGCGTCGCTCGGGGTCACTGCCTCAGCGGCATTTACATGCGCCGCCTGACCCGCCAGCAGTTCACCGGTCATGGTCATGCTGCTGCCGCGTCCGAGGGTCAATTCCTGGCCGTTTTGCAGATGAACGGCGACGGCGCCTTCTGCGCCGGTGATCAGTTGATCGCCGGCAAACAGGCGATCCCCCTCAACCAGTGCGCGCTTAGTGCCGTCGGCTGACTGGGCGAAAACCTGGCCAATGACTTTGGTGACTATCCCGATGAGCGTTGCCATGTGAAATCCTCCGCTGCCGACCACCGTCGGCACTGGTAAGCGAAGCAGCCCATGGCTCAATCGGGTTGTCGGAGGGGACGCTCGCACCCTCGACAGTTCGTTTCGCAGGCGGCCTCTTTCGGAAACATCAGTGCTATCAAGCACTTCCGCATCCTGATCAAAGCCATACGCCCACTAACGCTACGTAACGGTGGTGAATCACTTAAGTGACAAAAAAATGTCGCTCATCAACCGCTACGCGTCCCTCCCCTTCAGCATTACTTCGCCGTATGTCGCAAAGTGAGTGGAACTTTCCTCAAGCCTTTTTGCGCTCCCTAAAGCGCATAAAACAAAGGCTTTCATGCTGAACAATGTGCCGGTTTTTACAAAGCGCATAAGTTTTTTTCGGCATAAGCCTTATGAAAATTTTTTCTTAGCTACGCTTCAGGATGTTCTTAGCTCTGTTGTTACAAGAGTGAAACGCTTACACCTAAAAATATCGTCAAATATTTGGCGACAGTAACACACCATCAGGACTCAGGGAGATGCACCCATGCGCGTTCTAACCCCCCTCTGCAGCGCGGTTTTGCTGGCCATGGCTTGCACTTCTCAAGCCCAGGCCATGAACCTTACCGAGGCTATTCAAAGCACCATCGCCACGCACCCGGAACTGGCCTCGCGCGTGGACGCCCGCCTGTCGGCTGATGAACAAGTCAAAGTGGCCAAGGGTGGCTTCTATCCGTCCGTCGATTTGAACGCCGCGTATGGCCGTGGCTACAGCGACAACACCAACACTCGGGCTTTCGGTAATCACCACACCGAAATCCTCAATTACACCCAGTCCGAGCTGCGTCTGCGGCAGATGCTGTTCGACGGTTTCAACACCGCCAACGAAGTCGAGCGCACCAAAGGCGTGTCCAATTCGCGCGCGTACTACGCGCAAGGCACTGCCCAGGATCTGGCTCTGCGCACCATTGAGGTCTACCTCGAAGTGCTCAAGCGTCGTGAACTGGTGACACTGGCCAAGAACAACCTGCAGGCGCATTTGCGCGTCAACGATCAGATCGGCCTGCGCACCGAGCGTGGCGTCGGCAGCACCGCTGACTCCGATCAATCGGTCGCTCGTAAGGCCTTGGCACAGAACAACCTCGACACCGCCGAAGTCGATCTGTCTGACGCCGAAGCCAACTTCTACAGCGTGGTCGGGCGCATGCCCGATGAGCTGGAAACCCCGGCCTCAACCCGTGGCGAACTGCCGACCGAATTGCGTGAAGCCCAGCAGAGCATGGTCGACAACAACCCGTATCTGAAGTCCGCCCAGGCTGACGTGCAATCGGCCGAGAGCCAGTACGAAGTCGCCAAGTCGCCGTTCTATCCACGCTTCGACGCGGAAGCGGCCGTCGGCGCGAACAACAATGTGCAAGGCGATGAAGGCCACGACAACGAATGGCGCGTGGGTGTGGTGATGAACTACAACCTGTTCCGTGGCGGCAGCGACAAGGCGCGCCTGGCCTCCGATGCGCACCAGATCAATCAGGCGATGGACATCCGCAACAACGCCCTGCGTCAACTCAACGAGAACATTCGCCTGGCGTGGAACGCCATGGAAAACGCGAAGAAACAGACCCCGACCGCCCGCGAATACGCGGAAACCACCAAACGTGTACGCGCGGCGTATCAGGATCAGTTCGGCCTGGGCCAACGCACCCTGCTCGACTTGCTCGACAGTGAGAACGAGCTCTACAACGCCAACCGTCGCTACACCGAAATCCGCTACACCGAGGAGTATTCGATGTACCGCGTGCTGGCGAACATGGGCCAGTTGCTGAGCAAACAACGGGTGGTGCTGCCGGCCGATGCGATCGCCGCGACCGAAGTGAAAAACGAAGCGCGCCTGCCCGAACTGAAATAACCAACGCAGGAGTCAGCTTTGCCCTGATCGTTCCCACGCTCCGCGTGGGAATGCAGCCCGTGACGCTCCGCGTCACTGGACGCAGAGCGTCCCTAGAGGCATTCCCACGCAGAGCGTGGGAACGATCAATGAAGCGGTAACAGGGGAGCGATCAATATGACCAGCATGGAACCCGGCCACACCGGGATCGATCCGCGGCTGAGCTTCGATGATCCGTTACTCGACGGTCTGTTGATCCTCTGCAAACTGCATGGCGCGACGGTCAGTCGCGCCAGCCTGAGTGCCGGCCTGCCGCTGAACAAGCAACGCCTGAGTCTGGACCTGCTGCCCCGCGCCGCCGCCCGGGCCGGGTTGCAGGCACGGATTCTGCGCCGCGAGCTGAAAGACATCTCGCCGCTCAATCTGCCGATCCTGCTGCTGCTCAACGACGGCCGCACCGCCGTATTGCGGCGCTTCGGCGACGACGGCAAAGCGCTGATCCTGCCCAGCGAAGCCGATGGCGGCGAGCAATGGATCAGCCGCGAAGAACTCACCGAGCACTACAGCGGCCAGGCATTATTCGCCCGTCCGCGCCACGAACTCGAAGACCTGCGCTCGCCGCTGGTGCCACGGGTGCATGCGTGGTTTCGCGACACCCTGAAGCTGTCGAAATGGTTGTATAGCGATGCGATTCTCGCCAGTTTCCTGATCAACCTTTTAGGCCTGATGGTGCCGCTGTTCGTTATGCAAACCTACGACCGTGTGGTGCCGAATCAGGCCACGTCGACACTGTGGGTGCTGTCGATCGGGCTGTTGATCGGCACCGGTTTCGAACTGGTGTTACGCGTGGTGCGCGCGCACCTGCTGGATACCGCCGGCAAGAAAACCGATGTGATCCTTTCCGCGACTTTGTTCGAGCGCATCACCGGCATGTCGATGAAGGCACGGCCGGCGACCATCGGCGGTTTCGCCCAGAGCATTCATGACTTCCAGGGCCTGCGCGAATTCCTCACAGCGGTGACCCTGACCAGCCTGATCGACCTGCCCTTCGTCGTGCTGATGCTGGTGGTGATCGGCCTGCTCGGCGGCTGGCTGGTGGTGATTCCGCTGCTGGCGTTTCCGATCACCATTATCTTCGCGATGATCATTCAGGTACGTCTGCGTGACACCGTGCAAAAGAGCCTGAGCCTCGGCGCCGAACGTCAGGCGGTACTGATCGAAACCCTCGGCGGCCTGGAAACCCTCAAGGCCTGCAGCGCCGAAAGCGAGCGCCAGCACAAATGGGAAAGCACCCACGGCGCCCTCACCCGCCTCGACAGCCATGCACGCAATCTGTCGGCACTGGCCACCAACGGCACGTTGTTCATTCAACAGTTCTCGGGGATGGCGACGATTGTCGCCGGGGTCTACAGCATCATCGCTGGAAACCTCAGCGTCGGTGCGCTGGTTGCCAGTTACATGCTCGGCAGCCGTGTACTAGCGCCGCTGGGGCAGATTGCCGGGCTGATCACCCGCTATCAGCAAGCGCAACTGACCATGAAAAGCACCGATGCGCTGATGGCCTTACCGCAGGAACGCGACGGCAAGCAGCGGCCGCTGGAGCGCACGCAACTGCAAGGCGCGCTCGACGTCAGCGGCGTGACCTTTCACTACAACGGCCAGAATGCGCCGGCACTGAGCAATGTCAGCTTCAGCCTGAAACCCGGTGAACGGGTCGGCATCATCGGCCGCAGCGGTTCGGGCAAAAGCACCTTGGCGCGATTGGTCATGGGTTTCTATGAACCCGAAGAAGGCCAACTGTTGCTTGACGGTCTCGACCTGCGCCAACTCGATGTCGCTGACCTGCGCCAGCAGATCGGCTACGTCGCTCACGATCTGCCGCTGCTGGCCGGCAGCCTGCGTGACAACCTGACCCTCGGCGCACGCTACATCAGCGATGCGCGGATGCTCGAAGTCGCCGAACTGACCGGCGTTACCGAACTTGCCCGCCAGCATCCGCAAGGTTTCGACCGGCCGGTGGGCGAGCGCGGGCAATTGCTTTCCGGCGGCCAACGTCAGGCCGTTTTGCTCGCACGGTCGCTGCTGCTCGACCCGCCGATCATGCTGCTCGACGAACCCACCAGCGCCATGGACAACAGCAGCGAGGACTTACTGCGGCAGAAGCTGCACGGCTGGGTGCAAGGCAAGACACTGCTGCTGGTCACCCACCGCACTTCAATGCTGAGTCTGGTGGACCGCTTGCTGGTGCTGGACAACGGCCGGGTCGTCGCCGACGGCCCGAAAGAAGCGGTCATCGATGCACTGCGCAAGGGCCGTGTCGGCTCGGCGGCGGTTTAGGAGTTGCCCCATGTCTGCTTCCACCGATAGCAAAGAGCGCGGCTACTTCGACAGTTTCGGTAAAAGCGCCGAAGCCGAATTCATGCCGGAAACCGCCGGTGCCTCGTTACAGGATTCGCCGCGCTGGTCGCGGATCACCGTGTGGCTGGCGGCGGCGCTGCTGATCAGCGCGGTGGTCTGGGCCAAATTCGCCGTGCTCGAAGAAGTGACCATGGGCGAAGGCAAGGCGATTCCTTCGAGCAAGATTCAGGTGATCCAGAACCTTGAGGGCGGCATCGTCACCGAAATCTTTGTACGTGAAGGGCAGATGGTGAACAAAGGCGATACCCTGCTGCGTCTGGATGACACGCGCTTTCGCTCGAACAAGGGCGAAAGCGAGGCGGATCGTTATGCGCTGACGGCGCAGGTCGAACGGCTGTCGGCGGAGGCCGAAGGTCGGCCGTTCAAGCTCTCCGATGAAGTGATCGCCAAAGCCCCGCAAGTCGCCGAAGACGAGCGCTCGCTGTATGAACAACGTCAGCGCCGGCTGGCCAGCGAGCAGCGCACGCTCAGCGAACAACTGCGGCAGAAGACTCAGGAACTCGCCGAGTTTCGCTCCAAGCAGGGTCAGTTCAGCTCAAGTCTGGCGTTGCTGCAGCAAGAAATGAACATGTCCGAGCCGCTGGTGAAAACCGGTGCGGTGTCACCTGTGGAAATCCTCCGACTCAAGCGCAGCGCGGTAGAAATCCGCGGCTCATTGAACGCGACGACGCTGGCGATCCCCCGCGCCGAATCGGCGATTGCCGAGATCCGCAGCAAGATCGACGAGTCGGAACAAACCTTCCGTTCGGAAGCGGCGAAAGAGCTGAATGAGAAACGCACCGACCTGTCGAAAATCACCGCCACCAGCATCGCCATCGACGACCGCGTCACCCGCACGACGGTGACCTCTCCGGTGCACGGGGTGATCAAGCAATTGAAGGTCAACACCATCGGCGGCGTGGTTCAGCCGGGCAGCGACATGGTTGAAATCGTACCGTTGGAAGACAACCTGTTGATCGAGGCCAAAGTGCGGCCGCAGGATGTCGCGTTCCTGCATCCGGGCCAGAAAGCCATGGTCAAGTTCAGTGCCTACGACTACACGATCTACGGCGGACTGAGTGCCAAACTGGAGCTGATCGGTGCCGACACGATTACCGATGACAAGGGCAACAGCTTTTATCTGATTCAGGTGCGCACCGATAAAAACCATTTGGGCGGGGATGTGAAACCGTTGCTGATTATTCCGGGGATGGTGGCGACGGTGGACATTATTACCGGGGAAAAAAGTGTCCTGGATTACCTGCTCAAGCCAGTGTTGAAAGCGCGGACCGAGGCGATGCGCGAACGCTAGCCAATGATCGTTCCCACGCTCCGCGTGGGAACGATCATTTGTCGCCATGGTTACGCTGGAAGGTCTCCTCGCCCATCGCCGCAATCTGCCCCTCGATCAACGCCTCGAACGGCTTGAGCAAAGGCTCGAATGAAGCCGGCGCCTCCAGCGTTTGCAACGCCTGCACAATCGCCTCGATGGTCGACAACGCCCCCGGCCCCGGAGCCTTGCGCAAGCGATACCGCGACACCCCGCCCTCGGCCAGCGTCACCCGTGGCAGCGCCGCCAGCAACGGATTGAGGTGCAACATCTTGCGCGCCTTGCGCCAGGTGCCATCCGGCACCACCAGCAACAACGGTTCCTCGGACTCACCGTAAGCCTGCATCGGCTGCGCGTCATCGGCCGGAAACAACAACCGCGCCTGATACCCCGGGCGGTTCAACAGCGCCGGCAAATCCTCGAACACCTCACCGACGATCAGCTCGGCATTGCTCAACCCCAGCGCTGCCAGACGCGCGGTATTCAACGCGTGATGAACCTCGCTCGGATGCTGCAACAGCAACACCCGCGTGCGACTGTCGAGGCTCGGGATCAGCGGGCACAGGCAATGGGTTTGGGGGCGCAGGCAGCGCGGGCATTGAGGTCTGGACATACTTCTTTTCCCTACAAGCTAAGCCTGATTGAGCTGTGCTTTGAGCAAATCGCGGAAGGTCTGGATCAGCGGTTCACGGCTACGGCCCCGGCGCATGATCATCGAAAACGGTGCCTGATAACCGAAGGTCGCCGGCAGCAACACGCGCAGGTCACCCTTGTCGGCCCAGGCCTGAGCATAGTGCTCCGGCAAGTAGCCGATGTAGGCGCCGGACAGCACCAGAATCAGCTGCGCTTCCATACTTTCCACGGTGGCGGCGCTGTGTTTAAAGCCGTGCCGGGCCAGCTCGGCCTGGCTCCAGTAACCGCGCCCGACCATGCGTTGCTGGGTGATGACTTGCTCGGGAATCCGCCGCTCGTTGAATAACGGATGGCGACTGCTGCAATACAACCAGTGCTGCTCGCGGTACAGCGGCATGTAGATCAGGCCGCTCATGCGCGTGGAAAACGCACCGATGGCCAGATCGAGACGGTTGTCCTGCACGCCGAGTTGCAGTTCGTAAGGGCTCATCACCGACAGATGCAAATGCACCGCCGGGTGTTCCTGACTGTAGGCGCCGATGGCTTCGGCGAACGGCAAGGCCTTGTCGCTGACGGTGGAGTCGATCACGCCGAGGTTAAGTGTGCCGCGCAGTTCGCCCTTGAGCGCCGCGGCGTATTGCTCGAAACCTTCGAGTTCGGCGAGCAGGCGCAGGGTTTCCTGATGGAACAGCTCACCCTTGCTGGTCAGGCTGAACCCACCGCGGCCGCGATGGCACAGCACCAGGCCGAGTGCGGCTTCGAGCTGGCTCATGTAGGTGCTGATCGCCGAGGTCGACAGGTTGAGTTCCTGTTGTGCGTTAGCGAAACCCTGATGACGGACCACGCTGACGAAAATGCGTAATAGTTTCAGGTCGGGTAAAGCGTTGGCCATGTCTACTCCAAGGATCGTTCCCACGCTCTGCGTGGGAATGCAGCCCGTGACGCTCTGCGTCACCTGCGAGTACGGCTGGACGCGGAGCGTCCGTAGATGCATTCCCACGCGGAGCATGGGAACGAGCAGGTGTGGAAGTCTGGCATTAGTTTAGAAAAATCTGAACTAAGTTTTTGCCCGTAGCGATTCTTTCCCCTCACTACATTTCGCATCATCGGCCCCACAGCGGCGCCCGAACCTGTGCTCCACGGCGCGCCGACATAAATAAAACAAAGACGATGAGGCCTTACCCGTGGACAAGATTCTTCACCAACCACTGGGCGGCAACGAAATGCCGCGCTTCGGCGGCATCGCCACCATGCTCCGACTCCCCCATGTACCGACCGCTGCCGGCCTGGACGCTGCCTTTGTTGGCGTGCCCCTGGACATCGGTACTTCGCTGCGCCCCGGTACCCGCTTCGGGCCACGCGACATCCGCACCGAATCAGTGATGATCCGCCCCTACAACATGGCCACCGGCGCTGCGCCGTTCGACTCACTGTCGGTCGCCGATATTGGTGACGTGGCGATCAACACCTTCAACCTGCTCGACGCCGTGCGCATCATCGAAGAAGCCTACGACAACATCCTCGAGCACAACGTGATCCCGATGACCCTGGGTGGCGACCACACCATCACCCTGCCGATCCTGCGGGCGATTCATAAAAAGCACGGCAAGGTCGGTCTGGTGCACATCGATGCCCACGCTGACGTCAACGATCACATGTTCGGCGAGAAGATCGCCCACGGTACGACCTTCCGTCGCGCCGTCGAAGAAGGCCTTCTGGACTGCGACCGCGTGGTGCAAATTGGTCTGCGCGCGCAGGGTTACACCGCGGACGACTTCAACTGGAGCCGCGATCAGGGCTTCCGCGTGGTTCAGGCCGAAGAGTGCTGGCACAAGTCGCTGGCGCCGCTGATGGCCGAAGTGCGTGAGAAAGTCGGCGGTGGTCCGGTGTATCTGAGCTTCGACATCGACGGCATCGATCCGGCCTGGGCACCGGGCACCGGCACCCCGGAAATCGGTGGTCTGACGACCATTCAGGCGATTGAAATCGTTCGCGGCTGCCAAGGCCTCGACCTGATCGGTTGCGATCTGGTAGAAGTCTCGCCCGCTTATGACACCACCGGCAACACCTCGCTGCTGGCCGCCAACCTGCTGTACGAAATGCTCTGCGTACTGCCTGGCGTGGTCCATCGCTGAGGGTCGGGTCATGAACGAACGTGATCAGGTTCTGCAAGCGGCCGCCGATCTGGTGGCCGCCTTCGCCCGTAACGATCGCGAAGCTTACTTCGGCGCCTTCAGCGCCGATGCGAGTTTCGTTTTCTACACCCTCGAACAGCCGCTGCTGTCGCGCGATGCCTATCAGGCCTTGTGGGACAGCTGGCGCGCCGAGGATGGCTTCGAGGTGCTTGCGTGCACCTCGAGCAACGCCTTCGTCAGCCTGCAAGGTGATGTGGCGATTTTCATCCATGACGTGGCCACCGAGCTGCGCATGCAAGGGGAGCAACACTTCAGCCAGGAGCGCGAGACGATTGTTTTCAAGAAACAAGCGTCGAGCCTAGAACAACAAGGCCATTGGCTGGCCTGCCACGAACATTTGTCCGCAATGCCGGAAGGGCTGCCATCCCCTTAGCCAAAACAGGTGACGCCTCACGCACGATGAGGCGCGCCTTTATGATCGGAGCAGATCATGAATAACAACAACAACGACCAAAGCCTTACGCAGATTGAAACCCACGGGGTCGAGCAGATCCCGGACCACGAACGCAGCGCAGGCCCGACGGACTTGTTCCGGATGATCTTCGGCGGTTCGAATACCTTTGCCACCGCCGTGCTCGGCAGTTTCCCGGTGCTGTTCGGTCTGTCCTTTCAGGCCGGCGTCTGGGCGATTGTGTCGGGCGTGCTGCTTGGCTCGCTGATTCTCGCACCGATGGGTCTGTTCGGTCCGCTCAACGGCACCAACAATGCCGTGTCGTCGGGTGCGCATTTCGGCGTGCATGGGCGGATCGTCGGTTCGTTCCTGTCGCTGTTGACCGCTATCGCGTTTTTCTCGCTCTCGGTGTGGAGTTCGGGCGATGCGCTGATCGGCGGTGCAAAACGCCTGATCGGTCTGCCGGAAACCGACCTGACTCTGGGCCTGGCCTACGGTCTGTTCGCAATTCTGGTGCTGACCGTGTGCATCTACGGCTTCCGCTTTTTGCTGTGGGTGAACAAGATCGCGGTGTGGAGCGCCAGCCTGTTGTTCCTGCTGGGCATCTTCGCCTTCGCCGGTCCTTTCGATGCGAACTACGCCGGTACGGTGAGCCTAGGTCAGCCGGGCTTCTGGGCCGCGTTCATCGGTGCTGCGCTGGTGGCGATGAGCAACCCGATTTCCTTCGGCGCGTTCCTCGGCGACTGGTCGCGCTACATCCCGCGTGACACCTCCAAACAACGGATCATGGCAGCGGTCGTGCTGTCGCAGATCGCCACGTTCATCCCGTTCCTGTTCGGCCTGGCCACCGCGACCATCGTCGCGATCAAGGCGCCGGACTACATCGCGGCCAACAACTATGTCGGTGGTTTGCTGGCGGTGTCGCCGAGCTGGTTCTTCCTGCCGGTGTGCCTGATTGCGGTGATCGGCGGCATGTCCACCGGCACCACTTCGCTGTATGGCACCGGGCTGGACATGTCCAGCGTGTTCCCGCGTGTGCTCTCGCGAGTGAAAGCGACGCTGCTGATCGGCGTGCTGTCGATTGCCTTCATCTTCATCGGCCGGTTTGCGGCGAACCTGGTGCAGAGCGTGTCGACTTTCGCCGTGCTGATCATCACCTGCACCACGCCATGGATGGTGATCATGATCATCGGTCTGTTGGTGCGCCGCGGCTTCTACTGCCCGGATGACCTGCAAGTGTTCACCCGTGGCGAACAGGGCGGACGCTACTGGTTCAGCCACGGCTGGAACTGGCGCGGTCTTGGTGCATGGATCCCGAGCGCGGTGGTCGGTTTGTGCTTCGTCAATCTGCCGGGGCAGTTCGTTGGCCCGTTGGGTGAAATGGCCGGCGGCATCGACATCAGTTTGCCGGTGACCCTGGGCCTGGCTTCGGTGGTGTACCTGACGCTGCTGAGCCTGTTCCCGGAACCGCGCGAAGTGTTCGGCCCCAAGGATGCCCGGCGTGAAGCGGCAGTAAAACCTCAACTGCGTCAGGCCGCCTGACGAAGATCCCTGTAGGAGTGAGCCTGCTCGCGATGACTTCAGCACATCCAATAAAGATGTGACTGACAGACCGCTATCGCGAGCAGGCTCACTCCTACAAGGGAAATGATTTTGGCCTCAACATAAAAAAGACAATCGGAGACACGCCATCATGGCTTTGGATTTATTCGTCGTCCTCATCTACGCCGCCGGCATGCTCTTGCTCGGCTACTTCGGCATGCGCAAGGCCAAGACCAACGAGGACTTTCTCGTTGCCGGTCGAAACCTCGGCCCGAGCCTGTACATGGGCACCATGGCCGCGACTGTTCTGGGTGGCGCGTCCACCGTCGGCACCGTACGCCTGGGCTACGTGCATGGCATCTCCGGTTTCTGGCTGTGCGCGGCTCTGGGTTGCGGCATCGTTGCGCTGAACCTGTTCCTCGCCAAACCGCTGCTGAAACTGAAGATCTACACCGTTACCCAGGTCTTGGAAAAACGCTACAACCCGATGGCGCGCTCGGCGAGCGCGGCGATCATGCTGGCCTACGCACTGATGATCGGCGTGACCTCGATCCTGGCGATCGGCACCGTGCTGCAAGTGCTGTTTGACCTGCCATTCTGGGTTTCGGTACTCGTCGGTGGTGGCGTGGTGGTGATCTACTCGGCGATCGGCGGTATGTGGTCGCTGACCCTCACCGACATCGTCCAGTTCATCATCAAGACCGTGGGCCTGATGTTTATCCTGTTGCCGATCTGCCTGTACCGCGTCGGCGGTTGGGACGAACTGGTGCTGAAACTGCCGGCGACTGCCTTCAGCTTCACCACCATCGGCTGGGACACGATCATCACCTACTTCATGATCTACTTCTTCGGCATCCTGATCGGTCAGGACATCTGGCAACGGGTGTTCACCGTCAAGACCGCCAAAGTCGCGCAATACGCCGGCAGCATCGCCGGCATCTACTGCATCATCTACGGCTTGGCCTGCGCGCTGATCGGCATGGCTGCACACGTGCTGATCCCGGATCTGGACAACGTCAACAACGCCTTCGCCGCCATCGTCAAACTGTCGCTGCCGGACGGCATCCGTGGTCTGGTGATCGCGGCTGCACTCGCGGCGATGATGTCCACCGCCAGCGCCGGCCTGCTCGCCGCCGCCACCACGCTGACTGAAGACTTGCTGCCGAAGCTGCGTGGCGGCAAACAGTCGAGCCTGGGCGTCAACCGCCTGTTCACTCTGCTGACCGGTGTCGTGGTGCTGGGTATCGCGCTGGTGGTAAATGACGTGATCAGCGCCCTGACGCTGGCGTATAACCTGTTGGTGGGCGGCATGCTGGTCCCGCTGATCGGTGCGATTTTCTGGAAACGCGCGACCACCGCCGGCGCCATCGCCAGCATGGGCCTGGGTTTCGCCACCGCACTGCTGTTCATGTTCAAGGACGGTCTGGATGCCAATACGCCGATCTACTACAGCCTGGCGGTGGGTCTGGTGAGTTTCGTGGTGGTCAGCCTCGCCTCGCGCCGTCCTGTCTCGGTGGCCCGCGCGATCTAAGCTGAAACATAACGACTTGATGCTTTCTTCGACGAGTGTGGCGTCGGTTGCCACACTCGTTTTTTTACGCTTGGAGAAAAGTACCGATGAAGATCGTTTCTCGTGATCAGTGGTTTGAAGTGCAGCACCTGAGCGATGGCATTCGGTTGATTCACGAGCCGTATATCCGCCCGTTCTACCGCTGCAACCTCTGGCATGTGCAGGGCCGTGACAAAGACCTGCTGCTGGACAGCGGCTCAGGACTGGTCAGCCTGCGCGAACAGTTGCCGTGGATTACCGAGCGGCCACTGGTGGCAGTGGCCAGTCATTGCCACTTCGACCATATCGCCGGGCATCACGAATTTTCTGAACGGCTGGTGCATCCGGCCGAAGCGGACATTCTGGCCGCGCCGGATGGCGAAAACGACTTGAGCCGTGCTTTCGTTGGCGACGACATGTTCGAAGCGCACCCGGATTGCCCGTTGTGCTACGCCGAGTACCGGGTCAAAGCCGCGCCGGCGACCGGGTTTGT
Source organism: Pseudomonas sp. Mb7 (assembly GCF_054790525.1). Classification (NCBI taxonomy): domain Bacteria; kingdom Pseudomonadati; phylum Pseudomonadota; class Gammaproteobacteria; order Pseudomonadales; family Pseudomonadaceae; genus Pseudomonas; species Pseudomonas sp. Mb7. The sequence goes on along the minus strand of NZ_CP186501.1, from coordinate 859,063 downwards.
CGAGGACGGTGATGTGCTCGATCTGGGCAATCGCACGCTGCAGGTGCTGCACACGCCGGGGCATTCGCCGGGCGGCATCAGCCTGTATGAAGCGGCGACTGAAACGCTGTTCAGCGGCGACATCATCTACGCCGGGCCGCTGATCGAAGACGCCTACCACTCCAATCTTGAGGATTACGCCACCAGTCTGCGACGTTTGCAGGCGTTGCCGATTCGCACGGTGCATGGCGGGCACTTCGGTAGTTTTTCCGGGGAGCATTTGCGCTCGATGATTGACGAGTGGTTGCGCGGCCACGCCTGAGGCCTGCTTCACTCAAGCACAACAACAATCAGAAATATCTGCCATGAGAAGAGCTGCCGTGCGTGCCGCCGTGCACCGATATATCCGGCGTCTGTTGGAAACCCGCGAATTCAACGACAACACCAGTCTGGTGCAACTGGGCCTGGAGAAAGCCGATATAGAAGATTTGATCTTTCATCTGGAAGATGAATTCGGCCTGACGGCGTTTACCGCCGAGGAAGACCGCATGCTCAAGACCGCGAAGACCGCGAATGACTTGAGCCGGTTTTTACTGGAGATCGGCCGTCATTAAAAGCAAAAGATCGCAGCCTGCGGCAGCTCCTGCATTAATCCGTGCAGGAGCTGCCGCAGGCTGCGATCTCTTGATCTGAATCCTTTGATCTCGGATCGGGGGGCTTACCGGCGCCGTTGTTGACGGCGGCGCTGCTCGTCATCGGTGCGGATCGGGACAGGTTGCAGAGGCGGTTCGATCAAGCCAAGGGCAACACCCAAGTCGTGCAGCCAGTTTTGAATTTTCTCTTTCATCGTCATGCCCCCTTCAGGGTGGTGCTGAGCGGCCGGAATTCTGAGGCCGCTTCGCACTGATAATAGTCCGAAGTCCTACGTAATGCTCGGCCAAATCCGCAATGATCTGTTACTGAATTGAACAGAATATGCCGCCATTGGTTCAGGCTGTTTCTCGGGTTTCAATCTGAGCCGCAGGATAGACAGCCTGCTGCACCTCAATCCATGCATTGAGGTTGGCGCCGACCATGCCCTTGCGCCACATGAGCCACGTTGTCGCACCCACAAATGGCTCGGCCAATGGATGCACCGCGACGCTGTCACGCCCCGGCAGACTGGCCAGCATCGACTCCGACATCAGCGCCACGCCACTGCCGGCAATCACACAGGCGAGCATGCCTTGATACGACTCGATCTCCATCGCCCGGCCCATAGTCGCGTGATAGTGCGAAAACCACGCCTCCAGGCGCATGCGGTAGGAACAGCCGCGACGAAAGGTGAACACCGAACGCCCTTCAACATCCCGCGCGCTGCGCACCGGCGGATGATCGATTTCAGTGATCAACACCAACCGCTCCTCGCACAACGGCACGCCGTCGAGCCCGGCGAGTTCCAGCGGGCCATCGACCAACGCGGCATCAAGGCGCCCGGTGAGCAACCCCTCCAGCAACTCGCCACTCGGTGCTGACTGCACTTGCAGATTCACCGCTGGATAGCGCTTGTGATACTGCGCCAGCAGCGCCGGCAGATGAATCGCCGCCGTGCTGTACATGGTGCCCAGAGCGAAGTCACCGGCGGGTTTGCCGCCCATCACCGCCGCACTGGCCTGATCGCGCAGGGCGAAGAGTTTGCCGGTGTAGTCCAGCAGGACTTTTCCTGCAGGCGACAGTTGCAAACGCTGACGCTCACGGACGAATAACTCGACACCGAGCTGCTCCTCCAGTTGCTTGAGCCGGGTCGATAGATTCGATGGCACGCGGTGCAGGCGTTCCGCAGCGCGGGTGATGGAACCTTCCTCGGCCACGGCCTGGAAGATCCGTAGTTGGCTGAATTCCACAACCTTTCTCCAGAACAGAACAAGTTACTCACTATTATTCAATTTTAAAGAAAGTCAATCAGTCCTAGCCTGACGGTCATTGAAGCCCTCACGGAATTCCGACCATGTCGCCGCTTATTCGCTTATCTGCCTGCTTCGTGGCCCTGATGATGGCCATGGGCATCGGACGTTTCGCTCTCACCCCGCAAATGCCGCACCTGCTCAGCGAAGGTCAGATCGACCTGACAGCCGCTGGTCTGATTGCAGCGGCCAACTACCTCGGTTACTTGCTCGGCGCGGTGGACGCGATGTTCGCCCATCGCCCGCAGCAGGTTCAGCGGCGCCTGCACGGTGGCTTGTGGCTCTGTGTGCTGCTGACCCTGGCATCGTTCTGGGCCGATGGTTTTTGGTCGCACCTGGTGCTGCGCTTTGGCACCGGGGTGGCGAGTGCCTGGGTGCTGGTGATGATTACGGCTTTAAGCCAACCGTTGGCAGCGGCAGCGGGTCGTCCACGTTTGGGCGCACTGGTATTCGCCGGACCGGGCTTAGGGATTTTTCTGACAGGATTGTTGGCACTGGTCTCACATCTTCTCAACCAGACTTCCGCGACGTTGTGGCTGATTTACGCAGCGGCTGCGTTGGTGATGATGCTGAGCGTATGGCGACTGCTGCCTAAGCCCGTCGCAACGGCTGCAGTTGCTGTGGCGGCAAGCAATCCATCGAATCGCGGCATCGGGCGGCTGGCCGTGATTTATGCGCTGTACGGCGTCGGCTACATCATTCCGGCGACATTCCTGTCGCAGATGGCCAATGAGCAGTTTCACGGACAATGGCAGGCGGACTTGTTCTGGCCGTGCTTCGGTCTGGCTGCGGCGCTTGGCGTGTTGCTGGTGAGTCTACGGCGTCACGATCCCGAAACGACGCGCCACTGGTTGATGGCGACGTTGTGGCTGCAAGCGGCCGGTGTCTTTGCCTGCCTGCTCGGCAGTGGCCTGGGCCTCGCACTGGGCGTGATCCTCTGTGGCACACCGTTCCTCGCCTGCATGCAACTGGTCATGCAACGCTCGCGGGAACTGGCGCCGCATGCCACCCAACGCAATGCCGGCATGCTCACCGCGTGCTTCGCCGTCGGCCAACTCAGCGGCCCGTTGCTGGCGGCGTTGAGCAGCCATTTCAGCGGCGGTTTGCAGCCAGCATTGGTCATCGCCGGCAGCGGATTGTTGATTGCCGGCGGTCTGGCGATGCAGTCGACTAGCGCTGGCCCAGCGCTTTGCGCAAACGCCGACGCAGCCACTGCTCGGCGCTGACAAAAGTGATGCCGAGCAGCACCAGTACAGCGCCAACGACGAAGTTCACAGTCAACTGTTCGCCGAGCAGCAACACGCCAAAGGTCACGCCGAACAGCGGCGTCATGAACGAAAACACCGCGAGGTTGGCTGCCAGATAACGGCGCAGCAACCAGAACCAGATCAGGTAGCTGAAGAACGATACCACCAGGCCCTGGAACAACACGCTGGCCACCGCCACGGTGGTCAGGCTGACGTGGGTGATCTGGCCGCTGAACAGCGCAATCAAGAGCAGCCCGATGAAGCCGACGATCAATTGATAGAACAGGGTCAGCGTCACCGGTGCTTCCGACAGCCGTGATGCGCGCACCACCACCGTAGTCGCGCCCCAACAGGCGCCAGCCAACACGCCAAAGGCATCGCCGAGCAGCATGCGCCGGTCGAGGTTGTCCCACGACACACCGCCGGCAAAGGCAATCGCGATGCCGATGAAGGCGAGCAGGATGCCAAGCCATTGCAGCGGCCGCAGTCGCTCACTGGCCAGCAGAAAGTGCACACCCAACGCGGTGAAAATCGGTGCGGTGTAGAGGAACACCGACATGTGCGCAGCAGTGGTCAGTTGCAAGCCTTCGGCGATGAAAAAAAACTCCAGACCAAACAGCGCACCGGCCAGCAGGCCACCACGCCAGGTCGTACCGACCTGATCCCAGCCACCTTTCCAGCAGATCAGCAAACCGACCAGCAACGCGGAAATTCCCGAGCGCCCCGCCGCTTGCATCACCGGCGCGATGTCCGCTGCGGCCCACTTGATCATCACCTGTTGCACGCCCCAGATCAGGCAGAGGCCGATCATCACTTGCAGGGCAAATCTGTCGGCATTACGCCGCTCGACACTCACCGCAACACCTCGAATACACACAACATGGCAGGCCATCCAATGGTCAGAAAACAGTGTCGAGGATTATCAATGACTCGGGTGCAAAAAGCCGTCTGGAAAAGACATTTTGTGCTTCATTGGCGCCAGTGGTGAATGGCTATCGGCTACGCCGCCATTCGCGAACGAGCTCGCTCCCACTTTGGAATGCGTTCCCCTGTGGGAGCGAGCCTGCTCGCGAAGAGGCCGGCATGGCTTACCTGCATTTCGGATCAGACCTTGCCAAACCGCCTCGCCAACAAAAACCCGACGCTACAAGCCACAGCAGTAGCAAACATACCCCACGCCCAATCCATCAGCGTCACCTGCACCGACCAGCCGCGCAACGTCGCCCAATTGGTCAGGTCATAGGTGCCATAAGCCACCAGCCCCAACAACGCGCCCCGCTTCGCCGCCCACTGCCAGGTCGCCGCAGGCAGCACCACAAACACCACGCAGCCAAATACATACAGGCAATAAAAAACCGCTGCGGGAATCAGCAGCGGTTTTTCGAGCATCAGCGGGCCGAGCAGTTCGCGATAGGTCGGCGCCATCAACAGGCCGAGCCAGATACCGTCGAGCAACAGAAACGCAATCAGCGTCGCAACATAGGCAACCAGAGACTTCTTCATCACACCCGCCCTCATGTAGGAGCTGCCGAAGGCTGCGATCTGTTGATCTTCAAAGTCAAAAGATCGCAGTCTTCGGCAGCTCCTACATGGGGCCAGCGGTGTCTCAGGTTAGTTCAATACGATCGGCGTGAATGACGATTTTGCCTTCCTTGTACAGCGCACCGATGGCCTTCTTGAAGTTGCCCTTGCTGACGCCGAACAGGCTGCTGATCAATGCTGGATCGCTCTTGTCGCTGACCGGCAACGTGCCGCTGTTGTCACGCAACTTGGCGAGGATCTTCGAGTTCAGGCTGCTCGCCGCTTCCTGGCCAACCGGTTGCAAGCTCAGGGCGATCTTGCCGTCGGCACGCACTTCCTTGATGTAGCCCTTCTCGCTCATGCCGGCGCGCATGAACTTGAAGATTTCGTTCTTGTGAATCAAACCCCAGTGCTTGTTGTTGATGATCGCCTTGAAGCCCATGTCGGTGGCTTCGGCAACCAGCAGATCAACTTCCTGACCCTGACTGTAATTGGCCGGAGTCTTGTCGAGGTAGCGATCCAGTCGCGCAGTGGCGGTGATACGGCGGGTGTGCTTGTCGAGGTAGACATGCACCACGCAGTATTCGCCGGCGGTCATCTGGCGCTTCTCTTCGGAATACGGCAGCAACAAATCCTTCGGCAGCCCCCAATCGAGGAACACACCGATGCTGTTGACTTCAACGACTTTCAGACTGGCAAATTCGCCGACCTGCACTTTCGGTTTTTCCGTGGTGGCGAGAAGTTTGTCTTCGCTGTCCAGATAAACAAAAACGTTGAGCCAATCTTCATCTTCGGTCGGAATATCTTTTGGGATATAACGATTAGGCAAAAGAATCTCGCCATCGGCTCCGCCATCCAGATATAAACCGAAGTTAGTGTGTTTAACCACTTGCAAACTGTTGTAACGCCCGACTAAAGCCATTTCCAGAACCCTCATTGCGTGGGCGGCATTCTACCCGTTTTTATCGTGGCCGTCGGGTGACAGATCGGCACGCTTGTGAAACCGGTTCAACACCTTGATTTTCCTCGGGCGCAGCCGGGCCGAGGTGCCGCTCGTCAGACAGGCACGAACGCTCATGACTGAATATTTCAATGCACGCGCACATAAATGTTGCTATTTAAAACAGCAGGTTAGCCGGATATTTCGAATATTGGATCGAGAATAATGCAGCAATGCGGTTGGTTATTCCGGGGGATATTTACCAAGCAATTGTCAAGTTATTCCTGTACGATGCCTGGCCGAGTTACTTTTCTACAGGTTAATGGCCGCCATGCGTGTAAAAGCATCCTCCAGCAAAGCAAAGCCAGCTCCAGCCGTTGAAACCAGCGAATCGATCAACGATCAGATCGCAGCGTTTCTCAAGTCTGGTGGCGAGATTCAGCAAATTGCCAAAGGCGTCAGTGGCCAGACATTCGGCCCGTCCAAGCAGATCAGCCTGGGCAAGAAGTAACACCGGTTTTACACCCGTCCAGAGGCGCTTTGAGCTTTGAAGCGCCTGGACTGGCACCGCGTAACCTCCCTCCTTTTTAAACAAAATTCCTTGTAAATCGACGAACGGCCTTCAATGCCGATCATTCGCCGGTATCCTTGCACGCGTCTAGATCAAGCGTTTCAGCAGGCCCGCCTTCCTGCGCTCGCTGTTCATGGAGTGACGCATGCGCAAACCTTCCTGTTTATTGCTCGTAAGCCTGATAGTCGGCTCGACCGCGCACGCGCAGATTTTCCAGCGTGAACTCGGCGACTTCGATCTCAAACTCGGTACCACGCCCACGCGCAGCATGGCTCAAGGCCTGGTCAAACCGGCGGCAGTCGGTTCCTTCCATGGCGGCCTCGACCTGAGCCACGACAGCGGCCTCTATGTCGGCCAGTACGCACCGAGCATGGGCATCTCCCCGGGCAAGAACCTCGAAATCGACTCCTACGTCGGATTTAAACAACCTTTCGATCAGACCCTCGGCTATGAAGTCGGCATGATCCACTACAGCTATCCCAAGGTAGACACTCTCGACAGCCAGGAGCTGTTCGGTGGCCTGACCTTGCTCGGCAGTCGTTTCGGCGTGGCCTTCAGCAATGACCCGGATAAACAGAACAACACGTTGTTTGCCGATCTTGGCGGCAACCAGCCATTCGGCATCGGCGTCAGCATGAAATACACCACCCACCAACTGAACACGCCAGTGGCCGTGGACGGTGGTTATGTCGGCAGTTTTACCGATTGGTCGGTGAAATTGTCCCGACCATTCATGGGCGTCGACCTCGATCTGATCTACAGCGACTCCAGTCTCAGCGGCAGCGATTGTTCGGCCTACTCCGGGCACAACAGCGAGTGCGACGGCCTCGTCACCCTCAAGGCTGCGCGCGCGTTCTATTGATTGGCTGAACTGCCGGGTTCATTCTGCGTTCACATAGGAATCAGTTCCTCGAAGCCAGGCTCACGCAAGGATTCGCCCATGTCTCGCTGGTTCAAACACATCGCCGCACTACTGATTTTCACCCTCGCCCTCGGCGCTTGCAGCCGTGTCGGCCTGGCCTATCGCAACCTCGATGTGATCATTCCATGGACGCTCAGCGACTATCTGGACATGAACGGCGAGCAAAAGGACTGGTTCAACGAGCGGCTCAAGGATCACTTGAACTGGCATTGCACCACACAATTGCCGGGTTACCTGGACTGGCTGGATCGTTTACAAACGATGGTCGAGACCAATCAGGTCAACGATGCCGCATTGCAGGCGCGCACTGCGGAAGCCAAGCAGGCGATTGCCGAAACCGCTCGAGAGATCACCCCGTCGGCAATCGAGTTGCTGCAAGGGCTGGATGACAAGCAAGTGGCCGAGATGAATGACGCGTTTGCCAAGGATCTGCGCAAGCGTCAGCAGGAATACCTTAAACCACCGCTTGATCAGCAAATTGCCGAACGCGGGGCGCGAATGGTCAAACGTCTGAACGACTGGCTCGGCCCCTTGAGTGCCACGCAAGAGCAGCGGGTAATGACGTGGTCGACCGCCCTGGGCGATCAGTACACCCAATGGATTGCCAACCGGGCCCATTGGCAAAAGCAATTCAGTGCAGCCGTCGCACAACGCAAAAGCCCCGAATTCCCACAGAGAATCGAGACGCTTCTGGTCAATCGCGAGAGTTTATGGACAGCGGATTACCGCAAGGCCTTCGCCGAAACCGAAGCGCAGGGACGCTCTCTGGCGGTGGACTTGATGGCCAAAAGTACGCCGCAACAGCGTCAGCGGTTGTTGAAGAAGATCGAAGGAGTGCGCAAAGACTTCAACGACCTCAAATGCCTCAAGGCCGCGCAAAAAACCTGAAGACTCCTAAATCCAATTGTAGGAGTGAGCCTGCTCGCGATAGCGGTTTCCAGTCAACATTGATGTCACTGGAAGACCGCTATCGCGAGCAGGCTCACTCCTACAGGGGATCTGCATGAACTCAGGCGATCTGGGCTTTCGAAGCCACTTCCTCAAAGGTCGCCTCGGCCAGCGCATCCTCCTGCTCATCCAGCACCTGACGCGGGTGATCATTGCCAGGAATGCTGCTGTCGATCAGGCTCAGCAAGCTGGAACCGCGCGGGGTCAGAACAAAATTGTTTCCGGTGCTGCCCTCCTCATCCGGGCGCGGTGCGATATAGCCGCGCAAGAGCAACAACCGTTCATAGTCGCAAGCCAGCGTTTTCAGATGATCCAGATTCTCGATCGGCTCGCCGGCGCTGGCTTTCGCCGCCGCATAATCTTCGGCGTAAGCCCGAGGGGCAAAACTGTGGCCGGCACTGTTCTGCACTTCGTGCAGTAAGCGTTCAATCAAATCCCAGTTATAAGTCGTCATCCTGATACAACCTCCGGTGCGCGTGATTTATGGCGCGTTCATAGGTTGTGACCGGAGTGGCTGTCAGCCGTTCAGCCGCATTTCCCGCAGCGACCGACCGGCGGTCTGTCGATCCTGCGCAGGGTTAAACGACTAGTCTGAAACAGGCTTCAACCCCGCAGGAGAAATCATCATGAACGTTGAGAATCATCCGGTGGTGTCGCGCGAAGAATGGCTCGCCGCCCGTAAGCAGCATCTCGCTGACGAAAAAGCTTTCACCAAAGAACGCGACCGCCTCAGCGCCAAACGTCGCGCATTGCCATGGGTAAAGGTCGACAAGGACTACCGCTTTCAGGGCCCGAACGGCGAATTAAAGCTGGGGGATCTGTTCGGTAAACACAGCCAACTGGTGATCTACCACTTCATGTTTGCCAAGGACTGGAAGGAAGGTTGCCAGGGTTGCTCGTTCCTCAGCGACCACATCGACGGTGCCAACCAGCATCTGGCTCATCACGACATCGCCGTGGTTGCGGTTTCGCACGCGCCGTTCAACGAGTTCCAAGACTTTAAACGGCGCATGGGCTGGAAGTTCGACTGGGTGTCGTCGGAAGGTTGCGACTTCAACTATGACTTCGGCGTTTGTGCCCGGGCTGAGGATGTCGCGGCCGGAAAGGCTACGTACAACTACGAAAAGACTGACAGTGCTGAGGAAGAAATGCCTGGTCTGAGCGTGTTTTATCGTGATGCAAAGGGCGACATCTTCCACACCTACTCAACTTACGCTCGCGGTCTGGACATGCTCGTCGGCGCCTATAACTACCTCGACCTTACGCCCAAGGGCAGGAATGAGGACGAGATCATGGAGTGGGTGCGGCATCATGATCGGTATGACGGGGAAAAAGTGTCCAGTTGCTGCCACGAAAAATAAGTAGCGAGTAGACGGAAATTGTGGGGTGGGAGCGCTCACTAGTGCCCTCTTTCGCATCCTTCCGGGCGCCTGTTCAGGGACTCTGAATTGTTTTGTTGCCCGAGCGGTAAGTATCAATGTTTCCCTGAGGAAGGAACAATCGGGCGGCGAACCAACACGTCGCCAGTGATGCGAAAAACACGCCCGACAACTCCATCAGATAATCCGAAATCCCGCCGCCCTTAATGTCTTCGTCGAACACCACGAGCAGGACGAAACAAAACACCCACCCGGTGGCGACACTGGCACCCGCCAGTGCCACCAGCGAACAGTTCGCCGTCGTCCTCCTGACCTTCAGCAATGAAATTGCCCCTGCCAATATTAAAAAGGGCAGGAGGAAAATCAGTTGCGCAAGAAATGGCGCTAATAGCGGCATCAGAACCAGTTCGCCTCCCCTGACCTCGCCCAAGAGTTTCGGGGTATTGACCAAGTGAGCAAGCAGAGTGATGGTCTTGATGATCCCCCCAATGAATCCCAAAACGAACGGGCATAAAAGAAACGCCAGGAAAACCCTGCGGCGTGGATACCCCGTCTTACTCATGGTGCGCAACCCTGGCTTTTCGAAAGACCCAGCAATTTACAGCCATATTCGACCCTTGAGTCGTAATTCAAAATAATCACGCCACCATCGACGCCCTGTTTGTCGCCAATAAACGGGTTGAGGGATGTATCTGTTGCGTACTTGCCAACCGTTTGAAAGAACGTGTGATCACCCAGAAACTTCTCATGAATGGTCTGCAACAACGACTGCTCGTTCTTCAATTGTTTGATATCCCAGCCTGCCGGATCCGTAGCGTTTTTATTGTAAAGGTCTTTGAAGTTATCAAACCCGCCTGTAATCAACGCATCGCCAGCCGCTTTACGCCAGTCATAAACGGGCGCCAGGAACCAGCCCAGACCAAAGCTGAGGAACGATGCATTGCCATCTGCGCCCAGACCGGTCAACGGCGCTCGGGAAACGGTCTCAGCGCCTCCAAACCATGACGCGCCTATTCCGAGTTGTTGCTCATACACATTGCTCGCACCGAAAAAGTTGGCTCGGTTATCGATCGTGTTCAGATAGGTCACCAGACGATCAGAAGCACCTTGGGTGTTGTAGAGATAGTCAAAGGTCGTTTGCGATGTACGTGCCACGTCTTTGTGCATGACATTCCACGCATCCTGCATGGCAATGTATTTGAGTGCCGAGTTGACCGCCGTGCGGCAGCCATCACTTTGGGGGGCCTTGTCACACATGCTGCGCATTTCCGAATCGAGAAATTCGCTCAGCTTTTCGGCCTTGGCGATGGCAGCGTCTTTCTGTTCCTTCGTCGTGCAGGTTTTGCCATTGAGACAGTTTTCGACTTCCTCGAAGGCTTGGTGAGACAGATAGTTGTAAAGCGTTCCATTGGCGGCCACCGAAGCGGCGATACCCACATCGCTACCGGAAGCGGCAGCGCCCAACACCCCCACTATTTGTGAGACGGCGAGCAGATTGGCCTGCGCCTGAATGTATTCAGGGGTTCCCGGAACATAGTTTTCCGGCAAGAGCTTATCGCCCAGCAAACCGACCAGAAACTCGTTGGCACCACCGGCAAGCGCTCCGGTGCCGAAATCTCCGCCCATGGCTTTGGACACCAGACCGCCGAGTCCGGCGTGCAGGAGAATTTTCTCCAGGCTGCCCTCGGGCAGTTTCAGGTCGCCAATTTCCCCAGCGCCCATGGCTGCGCCGATGCTGGCCAGCGTTCCGGCCGCAGAGCTGACCAGGTTGTCCTTGAAGCTGCCTCCGTAGACGACGGTTTTGATCAACGCATCGGCAGTCACTTTGGTCGCCACGGCCTTGAGCCCCTCCGGCGTCAGAGTGATATTGCCCACATCGAACTTCATTCCCTGAGTAACGCCTGCAGTTGCCGCCGCCACGACGTAGCTTTTCAAGGCATCTTCGGACGTAACGTCCTTGAGCACTTTTCCAAGGTTACCGCGGTTGTCGATCGTGCTGACCGTCGCTTTGGTTGCGGCGGTAATGGCGACTCCCTGCAACATTGCGTTCATGCCGGCCATCATCGGTCCGAGGATGGCAGCCATGGCGATGGCAATGATCAGTTGTGAAGCTGGCCCCAATCCGGAGTTCTGGTATTTGAAAGACTCATGAATCTCCTTGACCTGCCGCCAGTCCACATCGCCACGTTCTTCTGCCTGTTTAAGCCAGGCCATCTGCGGATCGGCCTTGACCATGGCATCAATGGACTCGCTGACCGTTTGCTGATTGACCTGCTTTACATCGATTTTCAGGCCATCGACCGCTTTGATGACGATGTCGCCCTTGGCAAACATCTGCGTCTGACGGAACGTTTCGTCGGTATTGCCCTTACCTTTGGAAGAGTTCCAGAACGCATTATTGTTGGTTTTCGTATGGCTCTCATCGTGCAGATCCTTCACGCCTTCAAAGACAATCTGCCCACCACTGTCCAACAGGATGTCGCCACCGCTGTTGAGTTTCGCGACCTGGAATCGTTGATCGCCGCCACTCACTACAGCCAGGTTTCCACCGGTCGTAATCTCACTGCCAACGTTCGTCACCTGCGTGACTTCGTCATGCTTCAATTTCTTTTTGCCAAAACTGCCTTTGTCTTTTTTGTCGTACAAAGAGTAGTCCGTGTCTTGTGCGGCAAGCACTTGAATATCGTTCTTCGCCACCAGATAGGCTTCATCGCCAGCGGTGATACGACTGGAGATCAGCGCCAAATCATTACCTGCCCGGATCGCGACATCACCACCGGCAGTGATCGTGCTGGCAATCTGTTTAACGTGATCTTCCTGAGTCGTGAGTTTTTTGGTTTTTGAATAGGAGTGACTTTCATCAGCGGCTGAAGCAATCGTCACATCACCCTCTGCAACGAGGGTGAAATTGCGCTTGGCATTCATGTCACTGCCCACGGCGGCAAAGTCACGGCCCGCACTCATCAGGATATCGCGTCCGGCATTGATGCTGGATCCGTACTGTGTGATGGAGCTGCGTTGTTCCTTGCCGCCACTGTCAACGCTCAGCTGTTGGGCCGAAGCGATGGCGATATCTCGACTGGCCTCGATCCGCGTGTCTCCCCCACTGGACATGGCCCCACCGATGCCAAGCACGTCCCGGCCCGAGAAGATGGTCAGATCATTGGCTGCTTCGATACGTGCAGCGCTATCAACGTAGTCACGTTGCTGGATTTGGCCCTTGTTGTTGAAGACCATACTGTTGACCGTGCGCTCGTTGATGACGTCTCCGGTCAGCGTCACCATAGTGACATCGCGTCCGGAAATGACACCGCCTGATTTATTGATGATGTCATGGGTGGCTAGCAGCCCCAGCCGATTCCCCGCCTCAATCAAGCCACTGTTGGTCAGGTCTTGCCCGGCACTGGCCGCCAGATTGTTGGTAGCACGCAACGTTCCTGCGTTGGTCAGGTTCTGGCCAGCGATCAGGTCAACATCATTGCCCTGGATCAGCGCACCGTTCGGCGCCAGGCGGTTATCGGCATGGGCTAGATACAAGACAGGCACGAGCACCTTCTCACCGTTCACTTCGTGCTCTTCGAGCCAGACGATGTCGTGGGTCAGTGCCGCCACTTGCTGGGCGGTCAAGGTCACGCCCATCGACAGGTTGAGTTCATTCTTGCTGGCGATGGCGTTGTTCATCAGGTACTTGAACATGGCTTCGTCGGAGGTCTGGCCGTCGATGAAACGCTGGCCGGTGCGGGCGACCACGGCTTGTTGCACCAGGCGCTGTTCAAACAGGCCGTCGCCCAAGCGCTTGGCGCTGTTGTCGGGGTCGTAGCCGAGCTTGGCCAACAGATAGTCCGAACTCATGAACTGTTTGAGATCGGTGAGTACCGGGTTGGTCTCGATCAGATACTTGTGCGGGTTGGAACGCACGCTAGTGTCTGGCAGGCCCTGCACGCGCGGTACATCGAAGGCGCCATTGCCACGCGTTGGCAGCAGCACACCGACTGGCCCGTCAGCAGCCGTTGCACCCACGTTGAACTGCGCCGTTCTGTCGTTGAGATTCAGTGAGGCTGCATCACTCAACGCCAGGTCGCGCTTTTTCATCGAGACCGGATCGTCTTTGTCGATCTGGAAATCGGTGGCATGCCTGACCGGCATTCCGCCTGCATGGCCGGACGGTGCGGCAGTGATCGAGCCGATAGTCCAGTCTTTAGCCGCAACAATCGTCTGTTCGCTACCGTCCTTGCGGCTGAGTCGGAACAGGCCGTTATCACCGGTTGGCAAGTTGAAGCCCGGCAGGGCCAGCGGGTTGACTTGTTGTTGAGCCAAATCCGGAGGCAACTGCGGATTCAAGAAAACGACGGTGGGTTTGGCGGAGTTCTTTACCCCGGTGTCGGCCGTGTCTTTTACCGTGCCACCAAAATTGGTGTACGGGTTCAGGTTGCCGTTGTTGATCGTGGTTTTGGCGTTGATCTGGACCGCCTGGCCGGCCTGAACGATAGAGGAGACACTACTTCCGCCATTAGTGAACACTCGGTCGTCGCGCTGCTTGGTGCCCGCCAGAATCTGCGAAGGCACTGCGACTTCAGGTCCAATACCGAACTTGGTATTGACCCTGTTCATGAGTTGCTTGTCCAGCGATTGATAATCCCAGTGAGTTCCGCCCTTGTCGGGTTCGTGCCAGGTATCTATGTAGTCATATTGGTTTTTTGAGTTTCGGTCTGCATAGTTCTGCAGATCGACGCTGACCCAACTGGTTTGTTTATTCGGTAGCCCGCCTAGTTTATAAACGCGCATCCGTGTAAAGCTGCCCGACTGCAACCCGAAGTTATCGAAAGTATCGACGTCGAGTTTGATGTTCCTGCCTGCAGAAATCAGCGACGCAGTATTGGTGAAAGCCCCCACATTGGCAGTCAGATTTCCCGCCACCGAAAGCGATGCTTGCGGCCCTGTGATCGTCGAGGTCGATTCAAAGTTTTCATTGACGTAGAACGTAGTGCCGCTGAAGGTGATGTCGCCGGAGATAAACTTTTCCTCGCCTACAACCCCTTCCGTCTTGTTATTGAAGCTATTGGCCGACAGCGAAAAATCACCATCCACATTGATCGAAGCCGCGAGGTTATTGACACTGTTCGCCCGCCCGCCGTATTGCCCGCCAATCGTCAAATTGCCAATGCTGTAAACGTCACCGGTCTGGTTGGTGAAATCGTTAACCAGCAGACTCATATTGCCGCCGCTGAACACCAGGCCGCGGTTATTCACCAGATTTGCAGTGCTGATCGTCAGATCCTGCGCAGCCCCCAACGTACCGGTGTTGCTCACCGCACCGGCGTTGATCGTCATCGCATAGTTGGACGTCAGTCGTCCGCCGGCATTGTTCAGCAGGCCACCGACGTTAACGGTGGTCAGGCCACCACCTCCAATGCTTGAGGCGCTGGTCAGGCCCAGTTGCGCAGCATTGAAGGTCATATCGCCCAGACTGCTGACACGACCATTACCGCCGTAATTCCCGGACAGCTGGATATCCAGGCTGCCGTCACTGGCGATCAAGCCCTCGTTGCTCCAGTTGCCACCACGCCCCACCAGTTGATTCGAAGCGAGCAACTGCCCGCTCGCGGTCTGCACAAAATTGCCGACATTCACCGTCAACCGCCCCGCCTGAATCACGCTACTGTTGGTCCAGCTGTCCGCGTTGAGCGTCAGGCCGCCACGGGTCACCAGCGAGCCGCCGGCGTTCATCACGTTGGCGGTGGAGATGCCGAACTCGCCCAGACCGACATGCGTCACCGAACCGCCGGCATTTAGGAAGCTCGGAGCGGCCAGTGTGAAATCGGTGTTGGCGGTTTCCACCAGACCGTTGCGGTTGTCGAACTGGCTGCCGATCTGGAAATCGGTTTTGCCGCTGGTGCCGAGCGCGCGCAGCTTGCCGCCCTGGTTGTCGAGATTGGCCGCGCGAATCGCCAGTGTGCCGGCGCTTTCGATCAGGCCGCTGCGGTTACTCAGGTTGCCATCGGCACCCAGCTCGATGCGGCTGCCGCTGATCTGGCCGTTGTTGTTGCTCATCAAACCGGCGATGGTTTTCACCACGCCTTTGGCATAGATCCCGCCGCCGCTGTTGTCGAGGGTGTTGCCGCCAGCGTTGAGCAGGATGTTGCCGGTGTTGGCGGCGATTCGTCCGCCGTCGCTGTAGATGCCGCCCAGCGCTTGCAGGTCGAGGCGACTGCCTTCGATCTTGCCGCCCTGACCGTTGCGCAACACGCCGTTCAGGCGCGTTTGCAGCAGACCTTTGAGGCTTGAAAGCACCCCGCCACGGCTGTCGAGGCTGGCGGCGGTGAGGGTAAGGTCGCCGTTCTGGGCGATGATCTTGCCGCCCTGGTTGTCGATGGCGCCAGTGCCCGTGATCACGGTCAGCGCGGTCATGCTTTGCACCGCGCCTTTGCCGTTGTTCAGTGCGGCGGCGGTGAGGGTTACACCGGCATCGCGGCTGGAAATCAAGCCATCGTTTTCATTATGCAGCGTGCCGCCAGCGGCGATATCCAGTTGATCTTTGGCCGACAGGGTGCCGCGTTGGCTGTTGTTCAAATCGCCGCTGGTAAACAGGCTCAGCAGGGTCTGGCTAATCAATTGCCCGCCGCGGTTATCAATGCTGGTGGAGCGGTTGATCAAGAATGCGCCGGTACTGCCCAGAGTCCCATTGATATTGCTGAGAGCGCCGAGCAGGTCGAGGGTGACGCTGTCATCACCAACCAGACTGCCGCTGGTGTTGTTCAGTTGCGTGCCAGTGAAATTCAGGGCTTTGGTGGCGCTGATTCTGCCGGAGGTGTTGTCCAGCGTGGCGGCACGGATATCCAGTGCGTCGCCACTTTCGATCAAGCCACCCGCGGTGTTGCTTATGTTGCCGCCGCTGATGGTCAACGTCTGCTTGCCGCCGCTCGTGACGATGCCGTTGCTGTTGTCCAGACTGGTAGCCTTGATGCTCACCTCGCCTTTGCCGCCCACGCCCCCATTGCTGTGGTTGATCAACGCGCCACTGAGGTCGATGCTGGTGTTGCCGAGCAGACTGGAGACGGTGCCTTCGCGACTGTTATCGAGCGTGCCGCCTGTAAGGGTGACACTCTTCCAGCCCGAAATCAGTCCACCCTGGTTTTTCAGTTCGGCAGCCGTGAGGCTCAACTGATCATTGCTGATCAGGTTGCCGCCGCGGTTATCGAAACGGTTTCCGGTGAGGCTGAAGCTGTTGACGCTGGAGATTTCGCCTTGCTGGTTATTCAAGTCACGCAGGGTGGCGATGCTCAGCACGCCTTTGCTGTTGATCACGCCGTTCTGGTTATTCAGGTCGCGCAGATGGGCAATGCTCAACACACCTTTGCTGCTGATCACACCGTCTTGGTTATTCAGATCCTGCGCGGTGGTGCCCAAGTCCATACTCAAGCCGGAAACGCCGACCAGCGTGCCACCCTGATTGTTCAGACCGGTGCTGTTGAGGGTCAGTTGTTGCGCGGCGCGAATGCTGCCTTTGTTGGTGTTTGTCAGCAGGCCATCGACAGTCACCTCGATGTCGCTGTCACTGAGCAACACGCCGCCATCGCTGTTATCCAGACTCGCCGCGCGAACCTGCAACGCCGCAGCGGCAATCGTGCCTTTGATCGAGGTCAGCGCCTTGTCGAGGGTCAGGGTGAGTTTCTGGTTGCTCAGCAGTTGGCCGCCGCTGTTGTCCAGCGATGTGGCGATCAGTTCAAAAGCCTTGTCGCTGGAAATCTCGCCGCCACGGTTGTTCACGTCGGAGAGGTTTTTCAGTAGTAACTGGTCCGGCGCGTTGATCACGCCGCCCTGGTTATTCAGCGCGCTGCCGTTCAGATCGACACTGACGGTGCCGCCGCTGAACAGTTTGCCGCCCTGCTGGTCGAGGCCTTGGATATTGGCGGTCAGCGTCTTGCCCGCGCCGAGGCTGCCTGCGGTGTTGGTCACCTGACCGGCATTGATCTCAACGTGGTCGGCCGCGTAAATATTCGCTTGGCTGTTGTTGAACTCGCCAGTGCTGATGTTGAGGTTGGCCTTGCTGCTGATCACACCTTTTTGCTGGTTATCCAGCGCATCGCTGTTGACGGTCAGATCGCCATCGGTCAGCAGGCTGCCGCCCCGGTTGCTGATGGCGCCGCGCGTATCGACGGTGAGCGCTTTGGCGCTGGAGACCGTGCCGGCGTCGTTGTTGAGGCTAGCGGCGTTGATCGCCAAGGCGCCTTCGCTGACGACGCTGCCCTGTGCGTTGTTCAGCTCCCCGGAGAGGTTGATCACGAGGTCTTTCTGGCTGGTCAGGCGACCACTGTTTTCCAGTGTCTTACCGGTCAGTGTCAGCCCTGTGTCACCGGACAGCAGGCCTTTATTGCGGTTGATGACGTCGTTGACGGTCAGAGCCAGATTGCCTCCCGCGAGCATGTAGCCGCTGTCGCTGTTATCGAGCCAGGCGCCGATCAGACTGACATCGCTCTTGCTCGACAGCTCGCCGCTGCGGTTGTCGACACGCTCGACGTTGAGCTTCAGCGCATTAGTCGAACCGATCAGACCTTCCTGACGGTTATCCAGACTCGCGGCGATGATCGTCAGGCCGTTGTCGGCGATGACCACGCCGTTCTGGTTATCGAACATGCCAGTCACGCTGAAATCGACATCACCGCGTACGCGAATGTCACCGCTGCTGTTGTTCAAACTGTCGCTGCGACTGTCGAGGCTGGCGGAAGCGATCAGGCCTTTGACGTTGCTCAAGGCGCGGTCGATGGCCAAGGTGAGCTTTTCATTGCTGAGCAGTTTGCCGCCGTCGTTGTTCAGGCTTTGCGCGTTGACGCTCCAAGCCTTGGCGGCGGAGATTTCACCGGCGCTGTTGTTGACGTCCTTGAGGTTTTTCAGCAGCAACTGGCCCGGCGTATGGATATTGCCGCGCTGGTTATTGAGCAGACCGTTGTTCATGTCCAGGGTCAGGTCGCCGTTGCTGAACAGCTCTCCGCCATCCTGCTCCAGCGAGGTCAGCGACGCCTCGAGTTTCTGCTGACTGCCGAGGCTGCCGCCGGAGTTGTCCAGGTGCGCGGCGGTCAATAATAGTGAGCCATCGGTGGCGATACTGCCGCCCTGGCGGTTCTTCAACTCACCGGTAGTCAGGGTCGAATCAGCCTTGGCGCTGATGATGCCGTTGTCGCTGTTGTCCAGACTGCCACTTTTAAAGGTCAGGCCTTTCTGCGAAACGATCAGGCCGCCCTGACTCAGCACGGAACCGCTGGCGGTCAGCGCCATCGCTTCAAGGCTCGACAGTTTGCCCAGACGGTTGTCGAGGCTACCGGCGCTGAGGGTCATCTGCCCTTCGCTACTGATCAGGCCTTGCTGGTTGTCCATGGCCTCGTCGAAGGTCAGCCCGAGCGTGTTCTGGCTGACGATGCGCCCGCCAACGTTGCTCAGGCCGATGCCGCTGAGGGTGCTCGCGCCTTTGCTGAAAATCAGGCCGTTGGTGGCGTTGATGATCTGCGCGACTTTCAGCGCCAGTGTGGTGTCGGACAGCACCTTGCCGCCATCGCTGTTGTCCAGGCGCGAACCGTTGATGTGCAAATCCAGCTGGCTGGACAGTGTGCTGGCGCGGTTGTCGATCTGCTCGACGTTGACGGTCAAAGTCTTGAGCGAACCGACCAGACTGTCCTGATGGCTATTGAGGGTTTTGCCGGTCAGCAGCAGATTGCCTTCGGCGACCAGTTCACCGTGTTCTTGATTGAGGCTGTCGATGTTGGCGTCGATATCACCCTTGGCGGAAACCCGTCCGCCATCGTTGGTCACGGCTTTGGCTTTGAGGCTCAACACGCCGCTCGAGGTCAGCAGACCGCCATTGCTGTTGTTCAGCGTGTTGCCGTCGAAGCTCAGCGCAGTCTTGCTTTCGAGGCGGCCCTTGTCGCGGTTGTCCAGGTTGTCGATCAGCAGTTTGGCGGCCTGATCGGCGCGAATCGTCCCGCCACGGTTGTCGGTGTTGGCGCTGCTGACGGTCAGGGTGTCGAGGCTGGAAATCTTGCCGGCGCGGTTATCCAGGCGCGTGGCCTGCACGTCCATGGCGCCGTTGGCCTGGATCAGGCCCTTGTTCTGGTTGTTCAGTTGCTCGCTGATCCGCGTGGTCAGCGTGCCTTCGCTGGTCAACTGGCCTTGCTGGCTGTTGTCGAGTTGTTGGGCTTTTACCAGCAAGGTCTGTTTGGCGCCGATCTTGCCGGTGCGGTTGTTGATCGCGCCTAGGGCGCTGATGTCGAGCAGACGGCCGGCGCTCATCAGGCCGGCAACATTGTCCAGCGAGGTGACGTTGAGAACCGCGTCGGTCTGGCTGCTGAGTTCGCCGTTGCTGTTGATCAACTGGCCGATGTTGGCGGTGAGGCTGGCGTTGCTGGTGATCACGCCTTGGCTGTTGAGCACCTGCGCGGCGTTTAGGTTCAGGGTGGTGTTGCTCTGCACCTTGCCGGCGTTGCGGTTATCCAGCGTGCCGGCGCTGATCGCAGCGGTTTGGCCGCTGAGCGTACCGCCCTGGTTGTTCAGGGTTTGTGCGGTATTGATGGTCAGATTGCGGCTGGCAGTAAGGCTTTTGCCAGTGTTGTCGAGGTTCTGTGCCGTGAGGCTCAGGTCACCGTTGGCATTGCGGCTGCCGTCGGCGTTGACGCCGGCTTCGATGGCGCCGGCGTTGGTCAGTTGGCCGCCGGCGCTGAGGGTGAGGCTGTCGCGGGCCGCGAGGGTCTGGCGGTTGGTCAGGTTGCCCTGGGTTTGCACGTTCAGCGCGGTGCCGGCGTAAACCGGGCCGCGTGCGTCGAGGCTGGCCGCCTTGACGTTGACCGCGCCGGTGGCCGAGGTGTCGGCCAGACTCAGTTGGCCGTTGGCGTCGAGCTGGATATCGCCGCCGCTGGCAATCAGCTTGCCGTCGAGTTTCACCCCGACCCCGGCCTCGGTGCCGACCAGTTTGATCGCCCCGGCGTACATGCCGCCGAGTGCCGAGGAGTCGATGGCCAGTTGCGGCTTGGTGCTGCCGTCATCGGCGCGGGCGGTGGCATTCAGGGTTTGTGCGTTGACATCGTTGCGACCGGCGACAATCGTCAGGTTCTGCGCCTGAATCTCGGCGTTGATCTTCGCGCTGCGGGTGATGATTTCGAAGCGGTCGACATTGGTCGCGTTGAGTCCCGCGCCTTCAATAGCGACGCTGCCCTGATCAACTTGAAAGCGATCCAGCCGACCGTTGTCGAGCACTGGTTTGCCGGTGGTCAAAGTCACACGCGGTGAGTTGATGAAACCGCACCCGTTGCACGTGATGCCGTAAGGGTTGGCGACAATCACCCGCGCCGACTGCCCCGCCACTTCGGTGTAACCGCGCAACTGGCTCGGGTTGCCACTGATGACTTCGTTGAGAATCGCCTGTGCCGAACCGCTGTTTTTCAGGTTCGGGTTGTCGATGATGTGCCCGCCCAACTGCGTCAGATTATTCTGCGTCGAACCGTTGTTGAGAATCAGCCCCTGCGCGCCGACGTTGTAGTCGTGGAACTGGTTATGCGACAGCCCGCTGGCATTGGGCGTGGCGATATTGATGATCGGCACGCCGTTGCCGGCGCGATCCAGCGAGGTGTTCGGGTTGGCCACGACAATGCCGTCGGCCTGCGCCCACATCGGTTGCCAGAACATCACGTTCGCCAACAGGAACGCCAGGCCGCGCTTGGGCATGCCAAGGAATAAATCGCGTTTTTTCACGGCAGCGGCAGGCTGACAAGCAAGGAAGGCGTAATGGCGAACGTCCATGTTTAAAGTCTCTTTGCAACGGGCAAGTTGATCGGGGCAATCGACAGGCAAAGCAGTCCCTACCCGGAAAAAAAACAGGCTGCCGGGAGAGTGAAAGAAACAAATGGGGATAAATGCGCGTTTCGGTCAGAACGTCCAAAACGATGCGAAAACAATCGCAGTGCAGACTGCGAAAAGTCGGTTCGATCCCTCGAAAGCGCACATTGATATCAATGTGATGGCGCGATGGTAGATTGCCATCATTCTGGCGTCAATAAGTCGTAACAAGGCTTTTTGGGCAACCGCTCTAGAACGCGGCTTTTCGGGACATAATCGAAATTTTGCCGAAAATAGCGACTTATCGGTCACACAAATCGACACGCATCACGTGCATTGCACTGAACTTTTCCAGGCCAGCAGCCCTCAACCGATCAACTCGCCTTGACCGGAACTGAGGCCGCCCTCCATGAAAATCCTTAACACATTATTGATCGCCACCACCCTTGCCTGCGCCCTGCCCGTCTGGGCCTGCACGCCGGAAGAAGCCACCGCCAAACGCGAACAACTGGCCAAGGAAGTCGCCAAGCTCACCGAACAGAATCCGGCCAAGGCCAAGGAGATCAACGCCGAGTTGCAGAAGATGGATCTGGGCACGGCCAGTGCCGATCTGCCGGATAAATGTCAGTTGATTGATCAACGGTTGAAAGAGTTGGGCACGGCGGAGAAAAAAGCGGAAAGCTAAAAGCCAGATTAAAAGATCGCAGCCTGCGGCAGCTCCTACATCGATCCCTGTAGGAACGGCCGAAGGCTGCGATCTTTTGACCCTGAAAATGCATTTATGCATTTATTTATTTATTTATTTGCATTAACGCATATTCACATCTACGGTTACATCGAGCAACGAGATCGGAACCGGCCATCGGAGATGGCAACCCTTGCACACCGATCGCTCGGCAACACCGCTACACCCACACAAGCTGGACGCTTGTTTTCACTCATGGAGGATTGAAAAATGTTAACCACAGCAGCAACACAATTCACCGGCGAATCACTGCCAAGGTGCCTGGCCAGTCACCTGCTCGACCCACAACTGGTCGAAGTCGAGGCCGCTGAACAAATCAGCGCCCTCGCCGCCGGCAGCCTTAACTTCAACATGCAGAAACAGACCCAGACCAACTGGTGCTGGGCGGCCGTTTCCGCCTCGGTCGGTAACTATTACGGCACCGGCAACTGGACGCAGTGCGGCGTGGCCAGCACTCAGCTCGACCGCAACTGCTGCAATCAGCCGGGGCCGTGCAACGTCTACGGCTATCTGGATTCCGCTCTGCAAACCACCCGTAGCTACAACGGCATGAATCAGGGCTCGCTACAGATGTCGGCCATCCAGAACCAGATCAGCATGGGCCGCCCGGTCGGCCTGCGCTGCGCCTGGTACGGCGGCGGTGCGCACTTCCTGACGATCTACGGCACCAACGGCGATTACGTATTGGTTGCGGACTCGATCTACGGCTATTCGACCCGCGCACTGAACGCGTTCCCCCGCGCCTACAACGGCGGCGGCAATTGGACTCACACTTACTTCACCGTGAAAAACTAGGAGGGCGACATCATGCAACTGACTTATCCAAAGGCGCCTTCCAACGGCGTACAGACCTTGCGCCCGGCGCTGCAAGCGGCACTGCAAACCCAAGGCTTTGGCGCCAATCGCCAGTTCGCCAACGCAGCACCTGCAAAAATCAGCCTCAGCGAAGCCTATCGTGGCTACTCGTTGAACCTGGAAGACCTGAGCAGCGGCAAAGGCCTGAAGGATGCCCGCCTCGGCGACTGGCATTACCTGGTGTTTGCCGACGGCGTGACGATTGCCGATGCGCAATTGGCCGAGGTGCGCGGGCATGTCGAATTCGCCTCGTTGAACCACGGCGATCACGCCGCTGCGACGGTAGGTGCGCTGAAACTGGCGGAACAAGCGCCGCAATTGCAGGGTAAAAACGTTGAGCTGCGCGTGCTGTTTGTCTCGGCGCTGCATGTTGTGGCGATCTGGCTGCACGCCGACGGTGAGGACGTGCTGATCCCGATCGAGCCGACGCCGAAGGAGCTGGCGGTCACGCGGTTGTACAGCGAGGCAGCCTTGCTCGCAGCATTGAAACCGGTAGCTGATCAGGCCAAACGGCGCTTTGATGCCGACACCAGTGGCCAGCTCGGCAACTGATGGACGAAAAAAAACCCGGACACTGTCCGGGTTTTTTATGCTCGCTAGAAACGCCTTACTCAGCCGCAGGCTCTGCTGGCTTGCGACGCTTGAGCGGTGCCATGCCATCGCTGCTCACCAACGAGTCCGGCTTCGGACGGTTGACGCTCTTGCGCTTGGTCGGCGTTTTGGCGGCGGTTTTCTTCTTGTCGCCCTTGGCGTCGGTCTTTTTCTTCTTCACACCAACGGCTTTGCCCGAGGCCTTGACCTTTTTCGGTCCGCCGTAGGTGCCTTTGACTTCCTTGATGGTGCGGCGCTCGAAGCTCTGCTTCAGGTAGCGCTCGATGCTCGACATCAGGTTCCAGTCGCCGTGGCAGATCAGCGAGATCGCCAGACCGTCGTTGCCGGCGCGGCCGGTACGGCCGATGCGGTGCACGTATTCGTCGCCGCTGCGTGGCATGTCGAAGTTGATCACCAGATCCAGGCCATCAACGTCCAGACCACGGGCCGCGACGTCGGTAGCGACCAGAATCTTCACGCCGCCCTGCTTCAGACGGTCGATCGCCAGTTTGCGATCCTTCTGGTCTTTCTCGCCGTGCAGCACGAACGCTTTGTATTCCTGAGCCACGAGACGGCCGTAGATACGGTCGGCCATGGCGCGGGTGTTGGTGAAGACGATGGCCTTCTGATAGGTCTCGTTGGCCAGCAACCAGTTCACAATCTGCTCTTTGTGCTGATTGTGGTCAGCGGTGATGATTTGCTGGCGAGTGGTCGAGTTCAGTTGGCTGACCGCATTGAGCTGCAAGTGCTCAGGGTTGTTCAGCACCTTGCCGATCATCTCGCGCAGGCCGGAACCGCCGGTGGTGGCGGAGAACAGCATGGTCTGCTGACGGTTAGGACATTCGTCGACCAGACGCTGTACGTCTTCGGCGAAGCCCATGTCGAGCATGCGGTCGGCTTCGTCGAGCACCAGCACTTCGACTTCTTTGAGGTCGAGGTTGCCGGCGTTGAGTTGCTCGATCATCCGGCCCGGGGTACCGATGAGGATGTCTGGCACTTTGCGCAGCATCGCGGCCTGGACCTTGAAGTCCTCACCGCCAGTGATCAGGCCGGACTTGATGAAAGTGAACTGCGAAAAGCGTTCAACTTCCTTCAAGGTCTGCTGAGCCAGTTCACGGGTCGGCAGCAGGATCAGCGTCTTGATGCTGACGCGGACCTTGGCCGGGCCGATCAGGCGATTGAGGATTGGCAGAACGAAAGCGGCGGTTTTGCCGCTACCGGTTTGCGCCGTCACCCGCAGATCACGCCCTTGGAGCGCCAGCGGGATGGCCGCGGCTTGCACAGGCGTTGGCTCGACAAATTTCAGCTCGGCCACAGCTTTAAGCAGGCGTTCGTGCAGGGCGAATTGGGAAAACACGGGTGCTACCTCGAAGATATGCAAAAAAACAGCTGCATAGGTTACCGGTTTCGAGCGCTCAGGCCGAGTTTCTTTATACAAACGGACGTAATCAGTGGCTTTTTTGTTGCTCGATTTGTCTTGAACGGTAATACACGGCGTCTTAAATGCTCTAATCGCCCATCGCGTCTTACAGAAGAATCGTTGCTCATATGGATTTCAAACAGCTCTGGCTCAACGCCCAGGACCTCTGGGGCACCCTCGAACAGCATCCACTTTTGCAGGCCGGCCTAGCGCTGATGCTGCTGTTGGTCATCGCGCTAGTACTCGGACGAGTGGCGCGTTACCTGATCCTGCACGCCAGCCGCATGCTCGGCCGCCAGCCGGCGCTGCACTGGATCAATGATTTTCGCCACAACAAGGTGTTTCAGCGCCTGGCGCAGATGACGCCGTCGCTGGTGATTCAGTTCGGCCTGCATCTGGTGCCGGAACTGAGCAAAACCGCGATGACCTTTCTTGGGAACGTGGCGTTGTCGTTCACCATTCTGTTCCTGCTGCTCTCGGTCAGCGCTCTACTCAATGCCCTGCTCGACATCTATGCACGCACCGAACATGCGCGTACGCGCTCGATCAAAGGCTACGTGCAGCTGGCAAAAATGGTTTTGTACGTGTTCGGCGCGATCATCATCGTCGCCACACTGATCGACCGTTCGCCGCTGTTGCTGCTCTCCGGTCTGGGCGCAATGTCGGCGGTGATTCTGTTGGTCTACAAGGACACCCTGCTGTCGTTTGTCGCCAGTGTGCAGTTGACCAGCAACGACATGTTGCGGGTCGGCGACTGGATCGAGATGCCGCAAGTCGGCGCCGATGGCGATGTGGTCGACATCACCCTGCACACGGTCAAGGTGCAGAATTTTGATAAAACCATCGTCTCGATTCCGACCTGGCGGCTGATGTCGGAGTCATTCAAGAACTGGCGCGGCATGCAGCAATCGGGCGGGCGGCGGATCAAGCGCAGCCTGTTCATCGATGCCAGCGGCGTGCGTTTCATCCGTGACGACGAAGAAGAAAAGCTCTCCCAGGTGCACCTGCTCACCGATTACATGAGCCGCAAAAAAGCTGAACTCAAGGCGTGGAACGAAGCGCAGGGCAATGTCGCGGCGATGTCGGCTAACCGTCGGCGCATGACCAATATCGGCACGTTCCGCGCATATGCACTGGCGTACCTGAAGAGTCATCCGGAGATTCAGCCGAACATGACCTGCATGGTGCGGCAGATGCAGACCACGGCGCAGGGTATTCCGCTGGAGATTTACTGCTTCACCCGCACCACGGTGTGGGCCGATTACGAGCGGATTCAGGGGGATATTTTTGATTATCTGTTGGCGGTGCTGCCGGAGTTCGGGTTGAGCCTGTATCAGCAGCCGAGTGGTGGGGATTTGCGTTCTGGCCTGCTGCCGGCGGTACTTGGCGCGGCGAGCATTCCCGAGCCGCAAAAACACCTGATGTAACACACGATTCCCGTGTAGGAGCTGCCGCAGGCTGCGATCTTTTGACCTTAAAGATCAAAAGATCGCAGCCTGCGGCAGCTCCTACATGGGTTCATGCAGTGCGGCGGATGCCCAGTCGGCTGATCCATACGGCGGCAAGGATGACGCTGCCACCGAGGAACAATCTTCCAAGTTCCTCATGCTGATTCCAGATCAGCAGATTCAGCAGCAACCCCACCGGCACATGCAGATTGTTCATAACCGCCAGCGTGCCGCCGTTGACCATGCACGCACCCTTGTTCCACCAGTACATGCCCAGCGCGGTCGAGACCAGGCCGAGGAACAGCAACACGCCCCATTGCAGCGGCGCTTCTGGGAGGAAGTTGGCTTTGCCGAACATCAGGAATGCCGGCAGCACCACCGCCAGCGCGCCGAGATAGAAGAAGCCGAAACGCCGATAGTGCGGTAGATCGCTCGGGTGTTTCGCCACCAGATGCTTGTACATCACCTGCCCTGCCGCGTAGGTGAAGTTGGCCAGTTGCAGCAGCAGGAAGCCCATGAAGAAGTCCGGACTGACGCTGTCGAAACGAATCACCGCCGCCCCGCCCACCGCCACTAACGCGGCGATCAGCGCCCACGGGTTGAAGCGTCGGTTCAGCGCATCCTCGATCAACGTCACGTGCAGCGGCGTGAGGATGGTGAACAGCAACACCTCCGGCACCGTCAGCACGCGGAAGCTCAGATAGAGGCAGACGTAAGTTACGCCAAACTGCAAGGCGCCGATCATCAGCATGCCGCGCATGAACGAAGGTTCCACCGAACGCCAGCGGGTCAACGGAATGAACACCAGCCCGGCCAGCACCACGCGCACCAGCACCGCGAAGTAACTGTCGACATGACCGGCCAGATATTCGCCGATCAGACTGAAGGAAAACGCCTGGATCAGCGTGACAAAAAGTAGATAGCCCATGCTCGCCCCTAATTTGAATGGCGGCGACGATAGCGGTTTTCTGGTCTCACTGCGAATAGCCCGAAACACAACATTCCCCTGTGGGAGCGAGCAGGCTCGCTCCCACCAGGAGTTTTGCGTCGAAAAAAAATACAGGCAAAAAAAAGCCCGATCTCGCTAATGCGTTCAATCGGGCTACAGCACTCAGGAGCAACAAGTGCAAAGGGAGGTTCGATGCGCGTAGAGCCTTGAAGGGGTTGCGCCAGGTCACTTAAACAATCGGGGATTATCTGGCGATTAACCTATCAAGCAACCTGAGACAGTTTGGCGTTGGCCTGATTCAGGCCCTTTTCCTGGAAGTCGCCACCGAGGTTCATGCCCTCTGCATGAATGAAGGTCACGTCGTTGATGCCGATGAAACCCATGACCTGGCGCAGGTACGGTTCCTGATGGTCGGCCGGACCGCCGGCGTAGATGCCGCCGCGAGCGGTGAGCACGTAAGCACGCTTGCCGCTGAGCAGGCCTTGCGGGCCGGTTTCGGTGTACTTGAAGGTCACGCCGGCACGCAGCACGTGGTCGAGCCAGGCCTTAAGGGTGCTCGGGATGGCGAAGTTGTACATCGGCGCGGCCATCACCAGTACGTCGGCGGCGAGCAACTCATCAGTCAATTCGTTGGAACGATCCAGCGACGCTTGCTCGTTGGCGTTGCGCTGCTCGGCAGGCTTCATCCAGCCACCTAGCAGGTTGCTGTCCAGGTGTGGCACCGGGTTCACGGCGAGGTCACGCACAGTGATCTGATCGTTGGGATGCGCTGCTTTCCACTGACTGATGAAAGTCTGGGTCAGTTGACGGGAAACCGAGTCTTGCTGGCGGGCGCTGCTTTCGATGATCAGAACGCGGGACATGGTGTGTAGCCTCCATCCGAGAATGTTGTAGGTCGATGGAATGAAGGTTAAACAGAGTCGAATCGATGAAAAAGCGCAAATAATTGCTGCAAAGCATCGAATAATTCGTTTAGATGCTGACACACACCTTGTAGGAGTGAGCCTGCTCGCGATAGCGGTGTGTCAGTTAACACAGATGTATCTGACACACCGCTATCGCGAGCAGGCTCACTCCTACAAGGGATCGACCGTTATTTCGGGGTGCAGGTCAGTTTGATGCGCAGCTTGATGATCTCGCGGGTGAACTTGGCCGTGGCGTTTTTATGTTTGCCGGCCGGCACTTCGATGGTGCGGGTGCGCGGTGCTTCCGGGCCGTTGCTGAACACCGCCTTGCACGTTGCATCGACATCACCGTAGTTGGCCACCCTAATCGAGCCGATGTCGTTATCGGTGTCGTAGGTCTCGTAATCGATCTTCATGCCGTTAAGATCTTTCTGCACATCGATCGGGTAAGCAAAAGCAGTCAGCGGAAGCAGCGCCAGCAGCACACAACAGAATTTTTTCATTCGGCAGTCTCCAT
Organism: Pseudomonas sp. Mb7; assembly: GCF_054790525.1. Classification (NCBI taxonomy): domain Bacteria; kingdom Pseudomonadati; phylum Pseudomonadota; class Gammaproteobacteria; order Pseudomonadales; family Pseudomonadaceae; genus Pseudomonas; species Pseudomonas sp. Mb7. The sequence goes on along the minus strand of NZ_CP186501.1, from coordinate 830,363 downwards.
GAGGGACGGCCAGCTTAGGACAAGAGGAGCTATTGATGAAAGCGCCCCGCGTGACCCTGGATCAATGGCGAACATTGCAGGCCGTGGTCGACCACGGCGGATTTGCCCAGGCCGCCGAGGCCTTGCACCGTTCGCAATCGTCGGTGAGTTACACCGTCGCCCGCATGCAGGACCAACTCGGCGTGCCGTTGCTGCGCATCGACGGGCGCAAAGCCGTGCTCACCGAAGCCGGCGGCGTGTTGCTGCGCCGCTCGCGGCAACTGGTGAAACAGGCCAGTCAACTGGAAGACCTCGCCCATCACATGGAGCAAGGTTGGGAAGCCGAGGTGCGGCTGGTAGTCGATGCGGCTTACCCGAGCGCACGCATTGTTCGCGCGCTGACCGCGTTCATGCCGCAGAGTCGCGGCTGCCGCGTACGTCTGCGTGAAGAAGTATTGTCGGGTGTCGAAGAAGTGCTGCTCGAAGGCGTGGCCGATCTGGCCATCACCGGTCTGAGCATTCCCGGCTACCTCGGCGCGGAGCTGAGCGACGTCGAGTTTGTCGCCGTCGCCCACCCCGATCACCCGCTGCACCGGCTCAACCGTGAGCTGAGCTTTCAGGATCTGGAAACCCAGATGCAGGTGGTGATCCGCGACTCCGGCCGCCAGCAACCACGGGACGTTGGCTGGCTCGGCGCCGAACAGCGCTGGACCGTTGGCAGCCTCGCCACGGCGGCGACGTTCGTCAGCAGCGGCTTGGGCTTTGCCTGGCTGCCCCGGCACATGATCGAGCGGGAATTGAAGGATGGCTCGCTCAAGCTGCTACCGTTGGACAGGGGCGGCAACCGCAACTCCAGCTTCTATCTGTATTCGAACAAGGACAAACCCCTGGGCCCGGCCACGCAAATCCTCATCGAACTGCTGCGTACCTTCGACACTTTGCCGCTGGACGCACCGTTCGCCGCCCCTGAACAAGCCTGACACGGAGTTCACCGATGGCCTGGTTCGAACATGAAGGTTGCAACCTGCACTACGAGGAATATGGCCACGGCGCGCCGTTGCTACTGGTTCACGGGCCGGTTCGAGCACACTGGACTGGGAAATGCAGATCCCGGCCCTGGCCGCGCACTACCGCGTGATCGTCCCGGACATCCGCGGCCACGGGCGTTCGGACAAACCGCGCGAGCGCTACAGCATCGCCGGTTTCAGTGCCGATATGCTGGCGCTGATCGAGCACTTGAACCTCGGCCCGGTGCACTACGTCGGGCTGTCGATGGGCGGCATGATCGGCTTCCAGTTCGGCGTCGATCATCCTGACCAGCTCAAGAGCCTGACCATCGTCAACAGCGCACCCGAAGTCAAAATCCGCAGCCGCGACGACTACTGGCAGTGGTTCAAACGCTGGAGCCTGATGCGCGTACTCAGCCTCGCGACCATCGGCAAAGCCCTCGGCGGTAAACTTTTTCCGAAACCGGAACAGGCGGATCTGCGACAGAAAATGGCCGAACGCTGGGCAAAAAACGACAAACGTGCTTATCTCGCCAGCTTCGATGCGATTGTTGGCTGGGGCGTTCAGGAACGACTTTCCCGAGTGTCCTGTCCAACGCTCGTCATCAGCGCCGACCGTGACTACACACCGGTGGCACTGAAAGAAACCTATGTAAAACTGCTGCCGAATGCGCGGCTGGTGGTGATCGCCGATTCGCGCCACGCCACCCCGCTCGATCAACCCGAACGTTTCAATCAAACGCTGCTGGAGTTCCTCGCCGCAGCCGATATTCAATCTCAGGATCACTGACCCATGTTGAAAAAACTCGCCCTCGCCGCTGGTACTGTGCTGTTTGCCGCCAACCTGATGGCTGCCACGCCGGCCAAGGCACCGCACGTGCTGCTGGACACCACCAACGGCCAGATCGAAATCGAACTGGATCCGGTCAAGGCACCGATCAGCACCAAGAACTTTCTCGATTACGTGAACAGCGGCTTCTACAACAACACGATTTTCCACCGTGTGATCCCGGGCTTTATGGTCCAGGGCGGCGGTTTCACTCAACAGATGCAGCAGAAAGAAACCAAGGCTCCAATCAAGAACGAACACAAAAACGGTCTGGCTAACGTTCGTGGCACCTTGTCCATGGCTCGCACTTCCGTACCTGATTCGGCGACCAGCCAGTTCTTCATCAACGTCAAGGACAACGACTTCCTCGACCAGGGCGACGGCTACGCAGTATTCGGCAAAGTGGTCAAAGGCATGGACGTTGTAGACATCATCGTCAACTCGCCGACCACCACCAAAAGCGGCATGAAAGACGTACCTGCCGACCCTGTATTCATCAAGTCGGCCAAAGTCATCGACTAAGCTGTACAGGGCGTATCGAGCGGCGCTGGCCTGATCCCGCGCCGCTCACACCGATAAAAGGAGAGCCCGTGCTCCGGGCGGTTATCTGATGCTCTATCGCCGTTTCGAACAACTGATCGACGTGTTCCGCGACGCCCCCACGGCATCCCCGCCGGATCGCGTGCTGCCCTTCTACACCTATTACCTGAAGCAGGTCTGGCCGAGTTTTGCCGCCCTGCTCACCGTCGGACTGTTCGGCGCCTTGATCGAAGTGGCGTTGTTCAGCTACCTCAGTCGCATCATTGACCTCGCCCAAGGTGCACCGAATCCGAATTTCTTTCAGGAGCATGGCCTGGAATTGGCCTGGATGGCCGTGGTCGCGCTGATCTTGCGCCCGGTCTTTGTCGGCTTGCACGACCTGCTGGTGCACCAGACCCTGAGCCCGAGCATGACCAGCATGATCCGCTGGCAGAACCACAGCTACGTGCTCAAGCAGAGCCTTAACTTTTTCCAGAATGACTTCGCTGGTCGTATCGCCCAACGCATCATGCAGACGGGCAACTCGCTACGTGACTCTGCGGTGCAAGCAGTGGATGCGTTGTGGCATGTGCTGATCTACGCGATCAGCTCGCTGGTGCTGTTCGCCGAGGCGGACTGGCGCCTGATGATTCCGTTGCTGACGTGGATCGCCGCTTACATTGGCGCGCTCTGTTACTTCGTGCCGCGGGTCAAGGAACGCTCGGTGGTGTCCTCCGATGCACGCTCCAAACTGATGGGGCGGATCGTCGATGGTTACACCAATATCGCCACCCTGAAGCTGTTCGCCCATACCAATTACGAGCAGCAATACGCCCGCGAAGCAATCGAAGAACAAACCGAAAAAGCCCAACTGGCGGGCCGCGTTGTGACCAGCATGGACATCGCCATTACCACCATGAACGGCCTGTTGATCGTCGGCACCACAGGCCTGGCCTTGTGGCTGTGGACGCAATCGCTGATCACTGTCGGGGCGATTGCCCTGGCAACCGGTCTGGTGATTCGCATCGTCAACATGTCCGGCTGGATCATGTGGGTGGTCACCGGCATTTTCGAAAACATCGGCATGGTCCAGGACGGCTTACAGACCATTTCGCAACCGGTCAGCGTCACCGATCACGAGCAGGCCAAACCGCTGGAAGTGGCCCGTGGCGAAGTGCGTTTCGAGCACGTGGATTTTCACTACGGCAAGAAGCGCGGGATCATCGGCGATCTCAATCTGAACATCAAACCGGGTGAGAAAATCGGTTTGATCGGGCCGTCCGGCGCCGGCAAATCGACGCTGGTCAATCTATTGCTGCGCCTGTACGACGTCGAGGGTGGGCGGATTTTGATTGATGGCCAGAACATCGCCGAAGTCGGTCAGGAAAGCCTGCGTGCACGGATCGGCATGATCACCCAGGACACCTCGCTGCTGCACCGTTCGATCCGCGACAACTTGCTGTACGGCAAACCGGATGCGACCGACGCAGAACTGTGGGACGCGGTGCACAAGGCGCGCGCCGATGAGTTCATTCCGCTGTTGTCGGACGCTGAAGGTCGCACGGGTTTCGATGCGCATGTCGGTGAGCGTGGGGTGAAATTGTCCGGTGGTCAGCGTCAACGCATTGCGATTGCGCGGGTGCTGCTCAAGGACGCGCCGATTTTGATCATGGACGAAGCGACCTCGGCGCTGGATTCGGAAGTCGAGGCGGCGATTCAGGAAAGCCTGGAAACGTTGATGCAGGGCAAAACCGTGATCGCGATTGCGCACCGACTCTCGACCATTGCCCGTATGGATCGCCTGGTGGTGCTGGAGAACGGCAAGATTGCCGAGAGCGGCACCCATGCTGAACTGCTGGCTCACCGTGGGTTGTATGCACGGCTGTGGGCGCATCAGACAGGGGGGTTTGTCGGTATCGATTGACCTTCCCATGATCGTTCCCACGCTCTGCGTGGGAATGCAGCCCGTGACGCTCCGCGTCACTGGACGCAGAGCGTCCCTTGAGGCCTTCCCACGCAGAGCGTGGGAACGATCACCGCCACAGCCCGCCAACCACGGGCGCTGGCGGTTTTTTGTGGCCGCTGGAAATCCGCAGAAAGCCTGCTGTACTCAGCCAAGGTTTCGGCACGAAACCTGTCGTAAATCTGCAGGGATGCACAACTCGATGCAGTCTCGATAGCAGGGCTATCAAGGACGCCTCTCATGTCTCTGTTCAAACGTTCAGTCACTGAGTTGTTGGGTACGTTCTGGTTAGTATTGGGTGGTTGCGGCAGCGCGGTGATCGCCGCGTCTTCACCGTTGGGAATCGGGGTGCTGGGGGTGGCCCTGGCGTTTGGTCTGACGGTGCTGACCATGGCATTCGCCATCGGTCACATCAGCGGATGTCACCTAAACCCGGCCGTGTCGGTCGGTCTGTTCGTCGGCGGTCGGTTTCCGGCCAAAGAGTTGCCCGCCTACATCATCGCGCAGGTGCTCGGCGCGATTCTCGCGGCGGCGCTGATTGCGCACATTGCCAGCGGCAAGGAGGGTTTCGATATCGCCGCCGGCCTCGCATCCAATGGTTATGGCGAGCATTCGCCGGGGAAGTATTCCATGGCGGCGGGGTTTGTGACCGAGCTGGTGATGACGGCGATGTTCGTGATCATCATTCTGGGCGCGACCGATAGACGCGCACCACCGGGGCTGGCACCGATCGCCATCGGCCTGGGCCTGACGCTGATTCACCTGATCTCGATTCCCGTCACCAACACCTCGGTGAACCCGGCTCGTAGCACCGGGCCGGCATTGATGGTCGGCGGCTGGGCGATTGCGCAGTTGTGGATGTTCTGGGTCGCGCCGTTGATTGGCGCGGTGGTCGGTGGCGGGATCTATCGCTGGTTGGGCAAAGAGGAAACCTGAGGGGTGCCTGAGATCCCCTTGTAGGAGCTGCCGAAGGCTCCTACAGGGGATCTATGTCTGGCGGTAGGGCAAGGCTGTTTTCGCTTCTTCGGCATACGCGAGGATGCCGGCGCGTTCCTGATGCAGGAAATCCTTCACCGCCGCGTTCAGACCTGGGTGCCGCAGGTAATGCCACGAATGGGTGATCACCGGTTCAAACCCGCGAATCAACTTGTGCTCGCCCTGAGCGCCAGCATCGAAACGCTGATAACCCTGCGCGATCGCATAATCCATGCCCTGGTAAAAACACGTCTCAAAGTGCAGCCGATCAAACTCCGCCAGACAGCCCCAATAGCGTCCGTAGAAACTGTCGCCCCCCACCAGACTGAAGGCCATCGCCACCGGCCGTGAGCCTTGTTTGGCCAGTACCACGCGGATCGCCTCGGGCATACGCTCGGCTAGCAGACTGAAAAACTCCCGCGTCAGATACGGCGTCTGGCGCCGCACCGCATAGGTGTTGGCGTAACAGGCATAGACAAAATCCCACTGCGCCTCGTCCAGCTCGCGCCCCTCCCGCCATTCAAATTCAAAACCCTGCCCCGCCACTTGCTCGCGCTCCTTGCGCATCTGTTTGCGCTTGCGCGAACTGAGTACGTCGAGGAAATCCTGAAAGTCGCGATACCCGCGATTCTGCCAGTGATACTGACAGCCAATGCGTTGCAGCCAACCCGGTTGTTCGGCCATCGCCGCGTCGGTAAACGGGTCAGTGAAATTGATGTGCGCGCTGGAAAGCCCTTCGATTTCCAGGTAACCGGGCAGGCTCTTGAGCAGCTCGAAACCGTCTTCGACATTGGCCGCCAACAAGCGCGGGCCGCTCACCGGACTGAATGGCACAGCCGTCAAAAGCTTGGGGTAGTAATCGATACCGGCGCGGGCGCAGGCGTCGGCCCAGCCGTGATCGAACACGTACTCGCCGTAGGAATGCCACTTGCGATAACTGGGCAGTGCGGCGATCAGTCGATCATCTTCAATATGCAGCAAATGCTCAGGTTGCCAGCCGGTATGAGGGCCAACGCTGCCACTGTCTTCCAGTGCACTGAGAAAAGCGTGGCGCAGAAATGGCTGGCTTTCAGGCACCAGCGCATCCCAGGTTGCCGGAGCGATTTGCGACAGGTTTTGCAGGCATTGCAACGGCATCGACAGCTCTCCACAACAGGACTTCAGCGCCCGGCGAGTATCGCCGATTGCGCGCCATTGCACACCCGCAATCGGCCGACAGCGCTCTAGATCAATAGTTCAGGCCAAATCGATATCGTCATCAACCTGCCATCACTGTGCCACTGGTCTGTCATAAACCATCGCGATACTGGCGCCTGTTTTTAGAGCGCCGGGTTCTACCCGGACACTGTTTTCCGACGTTCGAATCGTCGGTTGTGCCCCGGATGGTTGTGCCATCCCCTCTCATCTTCGGAGATTGCTATGCGTCTTGCTTCCACGAAAACTGCGGCGGCCCTGTGCGGTGGCTTGTTGCTGGCCATGAGTGTTCCGGCCAGTGCTGCAGTCGACGCCAAACTGCTCGACATGCTCAAGGCTAACGGTTCCATTTCCCAGGCGCAGTACATCGAACTGCAAACTGAACTGGCCAAGGATCAGAAGGCTCAGCAAATCGCGCAGCAGGCGCAGCAAGAGACCAACGAACAAGTCGCCGCTGTTGCGAAGAAAACCAACGAACAAAGCGTCTTCGACCAGAAACTCGCCTGGGCAGCCAAGACCCAATTCAAGGGCGATGTGCGTATCCGCCAGGAAACCATCAAGATCGACGGCGAGCCGAACAACGGTGGCCGCGACAAGGACCGTCAGCGCATTCGTGCCCGTCTGGGTGCCTACACCGAGATCAACCCGCAAGTCGACACCGGTATCCGTATTGCCACCGGCGGCGGCGATGATGCCCGTTCGACCAACCAGGACCAGGACAACTACTTCGACAAGAAGCAGATCTGGCTGGATCTGGGCTACATCGACTACCACCCTGACCAGATCAAGAACCTGCACATCATCGGCGGCAAGATGCTCCAGCCGTGGGTCAGCATGGGCGACGTGATCTGGGATAGCGACATCAATCCGGAAGGTCTGGCCGTTACCTACAAATACCCGTTGGGCAGCAGCGCCGAACTGTTCGGCAGCCTGGGTAACTACAACCTCAAGGACAACGTCGACGGCGATGGCGTGCAATTCCGTCACGACCTGCGTCTGACCGCCGGCCAATTGGGTAGCCGCTTCAACATCACCGACAACTTGAAAGTGACTCTGGGCGGTAGTGTCTACGCCTACCAGAACGACGAAGACAGCCGCTGCACCGGCACGTCCACACCGTGCGCCCTGGCAGTCAATGGCAACTCGGCCAACAACGAATTCCGTCTGTATGAAGGGTTCAGCCAGGTCGACATCGGCGGTCTGCCAATGCCACTGTCGTTCTACGGTCAGTACGTGAAGAACAACGATGCCGTGACCGATCAGGACACTGCGTGGCTGTTGGGTGCCAAGTCGAAAGTCTTCGGCCTGAACCTCGATTACAACTACCGCGACGTGCAGCGCAACGCTGTGGTCGGCGCCTTTACCGACTCCGACTTCGCCAACGGCACCACTGGTTCGCGCGGTCACAAGTTCAAGGTCGGTTACGACATCGACAAGAACTTCGCCATCGGTGCCACGTACTTCCTGACCAAGGCTGACTTCGCCAGCCGTACCCAGCGTGACGCTGACGCCAACACCTTGCAGCTGGACGCGGAAGCCAAGTTCTAAAACGCTTCACCCTATAGCCCTGTGCGGGCGGGACGATCCCCATCATCCGTTCGTTTCACCCGCACTGGGTTATTTCTGCAGGATGCAAAAACCCCATGTAGGAGCTGCCGAAGGCTCGGGCCGCGATCGGACGATCTTTTGATCTTGAAAACAAGATCAAAAGATCGCAGCCTCGTTTCACTCGACAGCTCCTACAGGGGGTTATCTTTTCGTCGTTGCTCGGCCAGGCGTTCGGCCAGTTCTTCGACGCCTTCCAGCGGTGGTTCCGGCATCGCCTTCAAGGTCGCTTGCATCAAACGCATCTGGCGAATGAAACGCCGACAGTTCGGGCAGAACATCAGATGATGACGCACCATCAGCTTTTCGCGAAAGCTCAATTGGCCATCGAGATAATCGCTGGAGCGCGCCACTTGTTCCTTACAGGTCAGCATTCTCCGGTCTCCTCAAAATGCTCCACGGTCGCGAAGACTTTCAGCCGCGCACGATGCAGCAGCACACGGACATTGGAGAGCGAGATCTCCAGAAGATTACAGATCTCCTCCAGCTCCAGCCCCTGGCGTTCGCGCAACAACAAAACGCTGCTTTGCAGTTCCGACAGGTTCAGCAGGGTGTGCTCCAGACAGTCACGCAATTCACCTTCGGTCAGCAAGGCTTCCGGGGTGTCCTGATGCCAGGCGAACGGGGCAACCAGCCAATGGCCGTCACCGGGAGAAAAGCGGTCATCGTCGATCGTGCCATGGGGTGACGGCAGATCATCCATCAACACTTCCCGGCGATTTTGTTTATAACGGCTTTTGGCCGAGTTGGCCGTGATGGTCAGCAGCCAGGTCTTGAGACTGGAGCGACCTTCGAAACTGGCGATGTGGCGCACCACCGATAGCCAGGCATCCTGCACCACTTCTTCGACATGACGCTGGCCGACAATCGCATACGCCACGGCGCGCATAGCGCTCTGATACGTCGTCACCAGTTCCTTGAAAGCCTTTTGCTCACCCGCCAGCAGGCGCGCAAGCAGTTGGGTGTCGTCAGCCGCCATCCAAAAATCTCCTTGTGCCGATTCCGAAAATGATAGCGGCAGGTCTTCACCTGCCGCCATTTCCGAAAAATTACAGCGTTTGAGCCGATTCGGATGTAGGAAAGGTCGGCGCGATTAGGAGGAAATTAAACCGATTTTCAACGCTTGCGCAGAATCACGCTACCGATCGAATAGCCTGCACCGAACGAACTCAACACCGCCAGCGAACCGGCAGCCAGATCATCCTGATACTTGTGGAAAGCAATCACCGAACCCGCCGAGCTGGTGTTGGCGTAGGTGTCGAGAATCACCGGGGCTTCTTCTTCAGTGGCTTCGCGACCCAGCAACTTGCGCACGATCAGGTGGTTCATGCTCAAGTTGGCCTGGTGCAGCCAGAAGCGCTTCACGTCGCCGACGTTAAGCTGGTTCTCTTGCAGATGTTCGCCGATCAGCTCGGCAACCATCGGGCAGACATCCTTGAACACCTTGCGGCCTTCCTGCACGAACAGTTTGTCGCGGGCACCAATGCCCTCTTCCGCCGCGCGGTTGAGGAAACCGAAATTGTTGCGGATGTTGTTGGAGAACTTGGTCAGCAGCTTGGTGCTGACCACGTCGAACTGGTGTTTGGACGTCGCGGTCTCAGCGCGCTCGATGATCACTGCAGTCGCGGCATCGCCGAAGATGAAGTGGCTGTCGCGGTCACGGAAGTTCAGGTGACCGGTGCAGACTTCCGGGTTGACCATCAGGATCGCCCGGGCCTGGCCCAGCTGCACGCTGTTGGCAGCAGCCTGGATGCCGAAAGTCGCCGAGGAACAGGCCACGTTCATGTCGAAACCGAAACCCTGAATGCCCAGAGCTTCCTGGACTTCGATGGCGATGGCCGGGTAGGCGCGCTGCAGGTTGGAACAGGCAACGATGACGCCGTCGATGTCGGCAGCAGTTTTGCCGGCACGTTGCAGGGCCTGTTCGGCAGCGCCGATGGCCATCTGGCAAAGCACCGACCATTCGTCGTTGGAACGCTCCGGCAGACGCGGGGCCATGCGTTGCGGATCGAGGATGCCGTCCTTGTCCATGACAAAGCGGCTCTTGATGCCTGAAGCTTTTTCGATGAACGCGGCGCTGGATTCAGTCAGGGCCTGGACCTCGCCGCTGGCAATGGCCTCGGCGTTGTCGGCGTTGAACTGGGCGACGTAGGTATTGAAAGACTGCACCAGCTCTTCATTGGAGATGCTGTTGGCCGGGGTGTACAGGCCGGTGCCGCTGATGACGACGTTATGCATGGTCGTTTCTCTAATCTGTTCAGGCAGAAAGTGCTGGAACCGTCGTACCAACACACAAAGGGTCTATTCCCATCCGGGGGACGCAAACCTGGCATCGCTTTATTCCGTCGCGCGAACCGGCCGAAGGCTCTGGGTCGCGAAACCGGCGTTTATGGTCGCGAAGTTTGCCATAAACGCGGGGTTTTGGCGCCTTTCTCAAGATCAACACGGATGATCGTTCCCACGCTCCTGCGTGGGAATGCAGCCCGTGACGCTCCGCGTCACTGGACGCGGAGCGTCCCCAGAGGCATTCCCACGCAGAGCGTGGGAACGATCAGCGTTACGGTTCGACCTGGCTCCACTGCTTGTTCAGGCGTTTGTCGGAAATCGGCGTTTTCGTGCCCAACTGCTGGGCGAACAGCGACACCCGGTATTCCTCCAGCCACCAGCGATACAGCTCAAGCTGCGGATCGCGTTTGCCTTCCTGGGCATGTTTCGCCGCACGAGTCTGGTATTGCCCCCAGAGGCCGGCGAGTTCGCCGCTCCAGACCCGATCCTTCTGCACCTGCGCGCCGAGCTTTTCGAAACGCTGCTCGACCGCTTTCAGGTAACGCGGCAACTCCTTAAGCCACTGCATCGGCGTTTCGCGGACAAACCCCGGATACACCAGATTGTTGATTTGCTGCTTGATGTCATTGAGCGCCACGGCCTGGGCCAGATCGATCTTGCCCTTGAAGCGCTTTTGCAGGCCGTGCCACAGCTTGAGAATCTCCAGGGTCAACCGGGCCACGCGCTCGGCGTGCTCGGTCCAGTTGCCGCGTTTGCGCTCGGCCAGTGCCGCCAAACCGGCGCCGTCGCGGGGCAACGGGTCTTCGCCTTCGAGAATGCAGCTGTCGAGGCTCGCCAGCAGAATGTCTTCGACCAGCGCATCAACCCGGCCCAACTCGCGATAGAGCAAGCCCAGCTCAGTCTGCCCCGGCAACTTGCCACGCAGGAACTTGGCCGGTTCCGCAAGTTGCTGCATCAACAACCGCTGCAAGGCGCGACGATGCTGGAATTCGGCTTCGGCCGGGGTCGAGAAGCGCCCCTCCTTGACCGTGCCGCCCTCTTCAACCAGCGCCGGATATACCGTCATCGACAGCCCGGCGATCTTCTGTTGAGTCTTTTCTGCTACCGGGGCGAAGACCTTGGCCTCCACCGGTTGCTGACTTTTCGCACTCTGCGGCACCGCCAGCGCGGCCTGACTGGCTTCGGCAAACCGTGCGGTCAGCTCGGCCAGATCGCGACCTTCGCCGAGGAATTTGCCTTGGCCGTCGACAATTTCCAGGTTCATCCGCAGATGCCCCTCGACGCCTTGCTCGGCTTCGGCCCACGCCTCGTCGCTGACCCGCGCGCCGGTCATGCGCAACAACTCGCGGCCCAGCGCCTGCGGCAACGAACCTTCGGCAAAGGTCATGCGTTGCAAGGCAGCCTTGATGAAGTCCGGCACCGGCACGAAGTTCTTGCGCAAAGCTTTCGGCAGGTTGCGCACGAGGGCGATGCACTTGGCTTCGATCATCCCCGGCACCAGCCACTCCAGGCGTTCCGGCGGCAACATCGGCAACAGCGGCGCCGGTACGCGCAGGGTCACGCCGTCGCGCGGATGATTGGGTTCGAAGTGGTAGGTCAGTGCCAACTCCAGATCGCCGATGTGCAACGTGTCCGGGTAATCCCGCGCGGTGACTTCACTGGCTTCGCGGGCCAGCACGTCTTCTTCGCGCATGATCAACAACTGCGGATTCTTCTGGCTGTTGATGCGGTACCAACTGTCGAAGGTCGCGGTCTGGTGAATCTCCGCCGGCAACCGCGCGTCGTAGAACGCGTACAGGGTTTCTTCATCCGCGAGAATGTCGCGACGACGGGCTTTTGCTTCCAGTTCGTCGAGCTGTTCAAGCAACTGTTGGTTGGCGGTCAGGCACTTGGCTTTCGATTGAATCTCGCCACGCACCAGACCTTCACGGATAAACAATTCGCGAGAAACCACCGGATCCACCGGGCCGTAATGCACCGGCCGGCGGCCGACCACGATCAGCCCGAACAGAGTGATCTGCTCGTAGGCCACGACCTGGCCGCGCTTCTTTTCCCAATGCGGTTCGAAGTGGTTTTTCTTGATCAGGTGCCCGGCCAACGGCTCGATCCAGTCGGCGTCGATCTTGGCGACCATGCGTGCATAAAGCTTGGTGGTTTCCACCAGCTCAGCGGTCATCAGCCATTGCGGTCGCTTCTTGCCGATGCCCGACGACGGGTGAATCCAGAAACGTCGCTGACGCGCGCCGAGGTAATCCCCATCCTCGGTTTTCTGACCGATCTGGCTGAGCAAGCCGACCAGCACCGCTTTGTGCAGTTTCGGGTAATCCGCCGGCTCTTTGTTGAGGCTCAGCTGCATGTCGCGGCAGATCAGGCTCAACTGCCGATGCGAGTCGCGCCACTCGCGCAGACGCAGATAGTTGAGGAAGTTTTTGCGGCACCAGTTGCGCAGCGGGCTCGCGGTCAATGCTTGGCGCTGCTCTTCGAAACCGCGCCACAGATTCACCAGTCCGGCGAAGTCAGAATCAACGTCTTTCCATTGCGCGTGGGCTTGATCAGCGGCTTGCTGACGCTCCGGCGGACGCTCGCGCGGGTCTTGAATCGACATCGCACTGGCGACGATCAGCACTTCCTGCAAACTGCCGAGCTTGGCCGCTTCAAGCAGCATGCGGCCCATGCGCGGGTCGACCGGCAGGCGCGCAAGTTGACGACCGAGCGGGGTCAACTGACTGTTGCGATCCACCGCCGAAAGTTCTTGCAGCAGATTGAAACCGTCGCTGATCGCCTTGCCATCCGGCGGCTCGATAAACGGGAACGCGGTGATCTCGCCGAGACGCAGATGCAGCATCTGCAGAATCACGGCAGCGAGGTTGGTGCGCAGAATCTCTGGATCGGTGAATTCCGGGCGCCCGTTAAAATCTTCTTCGCTGTACAGCCGAATACAAATGCCCGGCTCAACCCGCCCGCAACGACCTTTACGCTGGTTGGCGCTGGCCTGGGAAATCGCCTCGATCGGCAGACGCTGGACCTTGGCGCGATAGCTGTAGCGGCTGATGCGCGCGGTGCCGCTGTCGATCACGTAACGAATGCCCGGCACAGTCAACGAGGTCTCGGCGACGTTGGTCGCCAGCACCACGCGACGGCCCGGGTGCGACTGGAAAATCCGCTGCTGCTCGGCGGGCGACAAGCGCGCGTACAACGGCAGGATTTCAGTGTGTTTGATCTGCGCCTTGCGCAGCATGTCGGCAGCGTCGCGAATCTCGCGCTCGCCGGGCAGGAACACCAGCACGTCACCGGGGCTGCGACGCTCGCTGCGCTCGTAAGCGGCGATTTCATCAAGGGTCGCGAGAATCGCCTGATCCACCGTCAGGTCGTCTTCGACGCGGTTGCCCTCTTCGTCCTGCTCCAGCGTCAACGGACGATACCAGGTGTCTACCGGGAAGGTACGACCGGAGACTTCAACAATCGGCGCATCATCGAAATGCTTGGAGAAGCGCTCCAGATCGATGGTCGCCGAAGTAATGATGACTTTCAGGTCCGGGCGACGCGGCAGCAGGGTTTTCAGGTAGCCGAGCAGGAAGTCGATGTTGAGGCTGCGTTCGTGGGCTTCGTCGACGATGATCGTGTCGTAGCGTTCGAGGTAGCGATCGTTCTGGGTTTCCGCCAGCAGAATACCGTCGGTCATCAGCTTGATCAGAGTGTTGGAATCGCTTTGATCCTCGAAACGCACCTGATAGCCGACCAGCGCACCGAGCGGCGTAGCGAGTTCTTCGGCGACCCGGCTGGCGACGCTGCGCGCAGCGATTCGACGCGGTTGGGTGTGGCCGATCAGACCATGCTGGCCGCGACCGATTTCCAGACAGATTTTCGGCAACTGGGTGGTTTTGCCCGAGCCGGTTTCGCCGGCGATGATCAGCACTTGATGCTTTTCCAGCGCCTTCTTGATCTCGTCGCGCTTGGCCGCAATCGGCAGACTGTCGTCGTAACGAATCACCGGCAGGCTGGCACGGCGGGCCAGCACCTGATCACAGGACGCCTGCATGCGCGTCACCCACTGGGCCAGTTTGGCCTCGTCGGGTTTCTTGCGCAGCTCAAGCAACTGCCGCCGCAGCCGGTGACGGTCGGCGAGCATGGCGTGATCGAGGTTCTTCAGCAGTTTGTCGATGGAGGGCGATTCGTCGGTCATCGGGTAGGCAATTCGGTCGTCTATTTATGCAGGGGGCGGATTGTCGCAGATTTGGCGGATTTGTGGCGTGTCTGGGGGATTGCGGCCCTCACCCTAGCCCTCTCCCGGAGGAAGAGGGGACCGATTGGGGGATGCTGAAGATGTTCAGCGACTTGAAACTGCTTTACCGAATCCATAATCGCCAAAATCTTTCAGGTCAATCTTTGGCGCAAGACACCTCGGTCGGCCCCCTCTCCCTATGGGCGGTCCGACGTTTCGGGAGGGCTGGGGTGAGGGTGTTTTTTTAAAAGAGCTACTCGTTGTCGAGGCCTTTGCGCCGATACGGGAAAACATCAATGACCTTCCCCGCCCGAATCGCCTCTTGCAGGCTCTTCCAGTAATCCGCGTTATACAGCTCGCCATGCAACTGATCGAACAACTTGCGCTGCCCCGAATCGGCAAACAGAAACGGCGGAAACTCCTCAGGAAAGACATCCAGCGGCCCGATCGAATACCACGGCTCCGACGCCATTTCATCCTCCGGTGTGCGCGGTTGCGGGATGTGGCGGAAGTTGGCTTCGGTCAGGAAGCAGATTTCGTCGTAGTCGTAGAACACCACGCGCCCGTGGCGAGTGACGCCGAAGTTCTTCAGCAACATGTCACCGGGAAAGATGTTCGCCGCCGCCAGTTGCTTGATCGCCAGGCCGTAATCCTCCAGCGCCTCACGCACCTGCGCATCGTTGGCGTTTTCCAGATAGAGGTTGAGCGGGGTCATCCGCCGCTCGGTCCAGCAGTGACGGATCAACACCGTGTCGCCCTCGACCGACACCGTCGACGGCGCCACCTCCAGCAGCTCCTCCAGGCACGCCGGATCAAACTTGCTCAACGGAAAACGGAAATCGGCGAACTCCTGGGTATCGGCCATGCGCCCTACCCGGTCGACGCTTTTCACCAGTCGGTACTTCTCGATCACCGTGGCGCGGTCGACGTTTTTCGACGGCGAGAAACGGTCCTTGATGATCTTGAACACGGTGTTGAAGCCCGGCAGCGTAAACACGCTCATGACCATGCCGCGCACGCCCGGCGCCATGATGAACTGATCATCGGTGTTGGCCAGGTGATTGATCAGCGCGCGGTAAAACTCGGACTTGCCGTGCTTGTAGAAGCCGATTGAGGTGTACAACTCGGCAATGTGCTTGCCCGGCAGAATGCGTCGCAGGAAGCCGATGAACTCCGCCGGCACCGGTACATCGACCATGAAATACGAACGGGTGAACGAGAAGATGATCGATACATCAGCTTCGTCGGTGATCAACGCGTCGATCTGAATCCCGCGCCCTTCCCGGTGCAGCAGCGGAATCACCAGCGGCCACTGTTCGTCGCGGGTGTAGATGCGTCCGACCAGATACGCGCCCTTGTTACGGTACAGCACCGAGGAAAACAGCTCGACGCTGAGTTCCGGGTCCTTGCACACCCAGTCCGGCAGGTTCTCGCGCAGTTGCGCTTCGAGGCGGCGTAGGTCACCCGGCAGATCGGCGTAATCCTCGCTGAAACGGTAATCGGCAAAAATACTCGCGAGCATCCCCGACAACTGCCCCTGCGGTTTGTAGGTGCGGGTTTGCGCGGCGCGGGCTCGGCGCAGGCTCGGGCGGGTGGTGTGAATGAACATGCAGCCGTCGCTGATCAGGTCGTGGCTGAACAGCCCGCAGAAAATCGAGTTGTACCAGGTCTCGGACAACTCATCATCGAAGCGCAGGTCGATGACGCTGATGTAGGCACTTTTCACCAGCGGCCAGCAGCTGACGTTCATCAGCGTTTCATCATCGAAGTATTCGCGCAGGCGAGCGATGGTTTCGCCGACCTTTTCTTCGTAGAGATTGATCCGTGCCGCCGACGCCGTTTGCGTCTCCTGCCAGCGCGCCTGCTCGAAACGCTCCCGGGCGCCGTCGGTGATTCGCCGGAAATGCTCGCGGTAATCGTCAAAGCCATCGAGGATCATGCGGGCGATATCGGTGGCGGGCCATTGCTGCGGCATAGATAAGACCTCTGCGTGCATGGGAAATCTGTGCTGAGCTTAGCCACGCAAGCGTGTGCGCGTGAAGTGCAATTTCGGCCAATTCTGCGTCGGGGTTGTACAACGGCACAGTTTTCAGCAAAGTTTTTTTAATCGACCGTTCGGTCAGTTAATCGCCTGAGCGGTTCTTCTTGTCGCCCCGCGCCAGCCCGCGAATTCGCTGGGTTTCGGCTCCAATACTGACCAGACGCGTCTAGCTCGTTGCTTTGCTGCGCATGCGTTTACCGACAGCGACGCTTCCAGATTGGTCTTACCAAAATAGTGGCGCTTTGATATACAGCCCGCCATTACCCCCTTCATAACAAGATCCTCGCTGACGAGGACGACCTCCCCCCCTCAAAGATCAAGGAGCACACTGATGTCTATCCGGAATCTGCGCATAGGTTTGCGCGCCAGTTTGAGCTTTGCCGTTTTGGCCGGTCTGCTGGTGGTGGTCGGCCTGTTCGGGCTGGGCCAGATGAAAACCCTGCGCGAGAGTGCAGCAGTGATTGAAGAATCATGGATGCCAAGCATCGAGAACATCCATGTCGCGGCGGCGAACATCGCCAGCATTCGCCTCGAATCGTTGCGCCTGATCACCAGCACCCAACCTGCCGTGCGCGACAGAAGCAAAGGCATCATCAAAGCGCAGCGCGAAGAATTGCTCAAACGCCTCGCCGATCACAAAACCCTGCTCTCCAGCGAAGAAGAACGAGTGATGCTCGACGGCTTGAATGCCAACACGGCCAAGTACATGAACATCCTCGAACAGATCATCGGCCAGATCGACGCCGGGCAAAGTGAACAGGCCTACACGCGGCTTAACAATGAACTGGCGCCACAGGGAACGCTGCTCGACAAGGCCCTGGAGCAGATGATCTCGTTCAATCAGCAAGGCGCCAATACCGCCGCCGCTGCCGCCGCAACGATATATCTACGGGCATTGTGGATCGTCGCGACCATCATCGTGGTTGCCCTGATTGCCACGCTGCTATTGGCCTGGCAGTTGACGCGTAGTATTACCACCCCGATCAATCAGGCGCTGAATGTCGCAAGGCGCATTGCTGCCGGTGATCTCAGCGCACAGATCGTCAGCACTGGTAAAGATGAGGCTGCAGATCTGCTCGACGCCTTGGCCGAGATGCAGGGCAATCTGCGCTCGACTATTCGCGGCATCAGCGAATCGGCACAGCAACTGGCTTCCGCGGCCGAGGAAATGAGTTCGGTGATGGAGCAAAGCACTCGCGGCCTGCAACAGCAGAACGATCAGATCGAACAAGCCGCCACCGCAGTCACGGAGATGAGCACCGCGGTGGACGAAGTCGCGGCCAACGCGGTGTCCAGCGCCGAGGCGTCCGCCGCGTCGAACGAGGACAGCAAGCACGGCCATGTGCAGGTCAGCGAAACCATCAGTTCGATTCAGGAACTGGTCGATGCGGTACTCGGTGCTTCCGAACAAGCCGAAGGCCTGGCCACGCAGGCACAGGACATCAGCAAAGTGCTGGAAGTGATTCGCGGGATTGCCGGACAGACCAACCTGCTGGCGCTCAATGCGGCGATCGAAGCGGCCCGCGCCGGTGAAGCCGGGCGCGGTTTTGCCGTGGTCGCCGATGAAGTGCGTTCGCTGGCGCAACGCACGCAGAACTCCACTGAGGAAATCGAGCTGATGATCAGCAGCATCCAGCAAGGCACAGGCGCTACCGTGGGCGCATTGCAAAGCAGCGCCGAGCAGGCGGGTCAGACGCTGCGCCGGGCCAACAGCGCAGGTCAGGCGCTGGAGAAAATCACCGCGTCGATCTCGCAGATCAACCAGCGCAATCTGGTGATCGCCAGTGCAGCCGAGCAACAGGCCTTGGTCGCTCGCGAAGTCGATCAGAATCTGGTGACCATCCGCGACCTCTCGACCCAGACCGCCGCTGGCGCCACCCAGACCTCGGCCGCAAGCCAGGAGCTGTCGCGTCTGGCCGTCGACTTGAACGGCCTGGTCACACGCTTTGTGATCTGAACGAACAGTTGCATGCCCGATTAGCGGTTGCCTTCGGCAGGGCGCTCGGCAACACTCTCGTCCCGATCAAGGAAGGAGACCCGCCGTGAGCCCTGTCGATATTTTCCGTATGTTGTCGCTGGCGGCCATCTGGGGCGCGAGTTTTCTGTTCATGCGCATTATTGCACCGGTGGTCGGCACGATCCCGACCGGATTCTTTCGCGTGTCGATTGCGGCCGTCGGCCTGCTGGTGATCCTTGGGCTGATGCGCGTGCGCTGGGACTTCAAAGGCAAACTGAAAACCGTGATGCTGCTGGGCGTGATCAACTCGGGGATTCCGGCGACGCTGTATTCGGTCGCGGCCCAGGTGTTACCGGCCGGTTATTCGGCGATCTTCAACGCCACCACGCCGCTCATGGGCGTGCTGATTGGCGGGTTGTTCTTCAGTGAAAAACTCACCGCAGCCAAACTAGGCGGGGTGTTCCTCGGCTTGTTCGGCGTTGGCGTGCTGACCCGCGCCGGTCCCGTGGCGTTCGATCTGCAATTGTTGATGGGCGCCCTCGCCTGTTTGCTGGCGACCACTTGTTATGGTTTTGCCGGTTTCCTCGCACGGCGCTGGCTGGATCAGGCCGGTGGTCTGGACAGTCGCCTGTCGGCGCTGGGCAGCATGCTCGGTGCGACGTTGTTTCTGTTGCCGTTGTTTGGATATAGCGTGATCACCGCACCGCCGGCCAGTTGGGGCGGCTGGAATGTCTGGCTGTCGCTGTTGGGCCTGGGTCTTGGCTGCACGGCGTTTGCCTACATCATTTATTTCCGCCTGCTCAGTTCGATCGGGCCGGTGAAGTCGATGACCGTGACCTTCATGATTCCGCCATTCGGCGTGCTGTGGGGGGCGTTGCTGCTGGATGAGCCGTTGTCGATGGCGCATATCTACGGCGGGGTGTTGATTGCGTTGGCGTTGTGGCTGGTGTTGAAGCCGGCGGTGGTGAAACCGGCTGAGGCGCCGGCCCGATAAATTTGTGCGGTGCCGAAAAGGCCATCGCGAGCAGGCTCACTCCTACAATTGGAATGCGTTCCTCTGTAGGAGTGAGCCTGCTTGCGATCGGCGGCCTAAAAGCCGCCACCTGACGATCTGTTAGCTGGTTTTACGGAACACAAACGCCAGACCGACAATGATCAACAGCATCCCCAGCACACTCAACGCCGCCAGGCGATTGCCGAAAATCAGATAGTCCATCACTGCCGTCACCGCCGGCACCAGGTAGAACAGACTGGTGACATTGACCAGATTGCCCCGCGCGATCAACCGATACAGCAACAGCGTCGCCAGCACCGACACCACCAGCCCCATCCACAACACCGGCACGATAAAACCTGTGCTGTGCTCAAAGTGGAACGGCTGGAACGGCACGAAAATCCCGCATAACAACAGACCGGCCAAGTACTGCACCGGCAGCGTACCGAGAGGATTGTCGGTGATGCGTTTCTGCATGATCGAGCCCAGCGTCATGCTCGCCAGCGCCAGCAGACCAAACAGCATCCCCGCCAAGGACATCCCGGCCAAACCGATGCCTTGGTAAACCACCATGATCAGCCCCGCCAACCCCAAGGCCAGACCAAACATCCGGCTCGCCGAGCGCTGCCGCTCCATCAACACCACGGTGAGAATCGGCTGCACACCCATGATGGTCGCCATCACCCCAGGGGTGACTTTGGTGTTGAGCGCCAGCAGATAGAAAATCTGATACGCCCCCAACAACACCACGCCGGTGGCAACCGCAAACAGCATTGGTTTGCCGCCCTTGGGCAACTTGAGCTTGAGCAGCGGCGCCAACAACAAGAGGCCGCACAAGGCAATCGCGAAACGAATTAGCAGAAAGGCAAATGGTGACGCGTGGGCCAGCCCCCATTTGGAGAAGATCGCGCCGCTGCTCCACAGCAGAACGAACAGGCTCGTGGACGCGGCCGCGAGCGCGGATTTTTTCGACAGGACAAACATGATTACCACCTGTAGTCAGGCAAGAAGCCAACTCAGCCGAAGCTGAAATTCAGTAGGTTTTTCTGGCGGGCGCAGGGGTCAGCAGAAACTGCCGATCAGCCCGAAACGCCAACGCCCGGCGGTGATACGACTGCGCACACCGGCGTGCTACTGACAGGTGGGGGGTAATGACTGATCTGCTTGGGCTGCTGATTCCCGCACGGCACGACGCCAGCGTTGACCGCTGAATCGACTACCGCGTTGATGAGGGATGCAGGCATTGGCGCAGATCTTTTTTGAGAGGGTGGAAGGTGAGGCTTACGACTCACGAGCGCCGACTATAACCAGCGGGCGACATGGATTGCAATGATTTGGACAAAGGGCCAGTAGCGACGGATGCATGAGAGCTGAATAGGCTTTTGAGCAACCGCAACACCTATCGATGGGGAGACATGGAATGCTCGAAATCATATGCCAAGGGAACGGAGTTATCTGCGATATCAGTTGTATCGGTCGCTGGCCAGGAAGCAGGCAAGCATCGCCACTGCTCTGTTGCAGCTACCAGCGGGACAAGACTTGTCGAAAGTACGCTTTGAACCTATCGATGCCAAAGCACTAGATGCGTTTGAGCTTTGGGATGATCCGCATTTTTGCTGGCGAGAGATTGCCGAATGGAAGTCACGAGAACCTTTATCCCTGGATATCGCGATCTGGTTTGAAGAACAGCTGTGCGGGCTGTGTTTCGTCAATCCGAACAAAAGCCGCCAGCGAATTCGGATCGTACGATTGGAGGGGCGGTCCGGAGTGCCTCACCCGCTTAAAAAGCGTATTGCGCTTTTGTCGATGGTGGCCATTGATGAGTTTGCGCAAATAATCGGCAGTAAGTGCATTGAAGTCCAGGAACCGATACCAGGAGCAATTCCTGTTTATACAAAACTCGGCTTCAAATTTGATTTTGAAGGCCGCCTTGTCCTCGCAGTGGAGAGTAAAGTATCGTGAAAACTGTTCAAGTAATGATCAACGAGGGCGGGAACATGCGTAAATCCGTGAAAAAATCCCCTACTAAGAAAAGATCAATCAAAACGGACGAAAAGTTTATCTCCTCCGAGCTATCAGCCAATCAGCAGCGCTTTCTTCAGCTACTGATTACAGGCATCGAAGACGAACCCGACGTTCTCGCTGGGCGGCGCTGACTCGCAGATAATAAAAAACCGCTCACAAGGAGCGGTTTTTCTACAATATCCAGCCTCAGCCAAACAGCCAATACCCCAACAACGTCAACACCACCACCGCCAGCACCGGCCGCATCACGCGGTAGGCCTTCGGATGACGACGTTTCCACTGTTTGACCACGCCACTGAACTTGTCACTGAAGCTCTTGCTCCAGGCGTAGGCCTGGTTGATCCCGCCGACGCGTTCATCATCAAGGTTCTGCGGTGCGGTGGCACGGCCGAGCCAGGCGCTGATCGAGCGGTTGATGCGGGTCATGAGGCGGTTGCTCAGCGGACGCTCGACGTCGCAGAACAGGATGACGCGGGTCTGGTCGGTTTCGTTCTTGACCCAGTGCACGTAGGTTTCGTCGAACATCACGTCTTCGCCGTCACGCCAGGCGTAAACCTGACCATCGACGAAAATCCGGCAATCGTCGGAGTTCGGCGTCGACAAGCCGAGGTGATAACGCAGCGAGCCGGCGAACGGATCGCGATGCGGGTTCAAGTGGCTGCCACCCGGCAACAACGCAAACATCGCGCCTTTGACGTTGGGAATCGCACTGACCAGCGCCACGGTTTTCGGGCACAGGGTTTCAGCCGATGGCAGCGGTTTGTCGTACCACTTGAGGTAGAAACGCTTCCAGCCCTTTTTGAAGAACGAGCCGAAACCGGCGTCGTTGTTCTTTTCCGCCGCGCGAATATAGCCTTCGTCGAACAGGTGCATGGCCTCGTCGCGAATGGTTTCCCAGTTGTCGCGCAGTACGTCCAGTTCCGGGAATTTGCTGCGATCCAGATACGGCTTCGACGGCACGCCGGAAAACAGGTACATCAAGGCGTTGTAAGGAGCGAACAGCGCCGAGTGGTTGACGAACTGACGCAGAACCGGCAAACGCGCCTTGCCGCGCAAATGCACATAGAGCGTGCTGCCCAAAAAGAGCAGCAGCACAAACGCCTTGGCGGCAAACGAAAAGGTCATCAACAACTCCTTGAATAAAGACAACGCTGCGCAATGCCTTTTACCCGGCATGGCAGCCGGCCATGATAAACACTACCGGCTTCGGGAAAAACCCGCCTGACACAAGATTCAGTGTTAAGAATTGCGCAACAAAGCATTTATTAGCATAACGTTCCTGAACCCTGGCTGACCTGAATCAACTGGATTACTGCTGAGTCTCCTGCTCGGTGAACAGATCGCTGAACAACATGCTCGACAGATAACGTTCGCCCGAGTCAGGCAGAATCACCACGATAGTCTTGCCCTGCATTTCCGGCGTCTCCGCCAGACGTACTGCTACCGCCATCGCTGCACCGCAGGAGATACCGCACAAAATCCCTTCTTCCTGCATCAAGCGCAGCGCCATGGCCTTGGATTCGTCGTCGGTGACCTGCTCGACCCGGTCGACCATCGACAGATCCAGGTTCTTCGGCACAAAACCGGCACCGATCCCCTGAATCTTGTGCGGACTCGGTTTGATCTCTTCGCCCGCCAGCGCCTGGCTGATCACCGGCGAGGAAACCGGTTCCACCGCCACCGACAGGATCGGTTTGCCCTGGGTATTCTTGATATACCGCGAAACGCCCGTGATGGTTCCGCCGGTGCCGACGCCGGCCACCAGTACATCCACCGCACCATCGGTGTCGTTCCAGATTTCCGGACCGGTGGTTTTTTCGTGAATCGCCGGATTGGCCGGATTATCGAACTGCGATGGCATAAAGTACTTGTCAGCATCGCTGGCAACGATCTCGGCGGCTTTCTCGATGGCGCCTTTCATGCCTTTGGCCGGCTCGGTCAAGACCAGTTCGGCGCCCAGAGCCTTGAGGACTTTACGGCGTTCGATGCTCATCGAGGCCGGCATGGTCAGCATCAACTTGTACCCACGGGCCGCGGCAACAAAGGCCAGACCGATCCCCGTGTTGCCCGATGTCGGCTCGACAATGGTCATGCCAGGCTTGAGTTTGCCGCTGCTTTCGGCGTCCCAGATCATATTGGCGCCGATCCGGCACTTGACCGAATAACCGGGGTTGCGCCCCTCGATCTTGGCCAGAATGGTCACGCCACGCGGTGCGATGCGGTTGATCTGCACCAGCGGCGTATTACCGATGGAATGGGCGTTGTCAGCAAAAATACGGCTCATGGCTGGGTCCTTATGCAGCGTTGAATTCAGCCTTCCAAGGTATGCCTGTTGCCCATCACAGTCCAGTCGGGTCGAACGTCTGCGCGACGTAACAGTCAATCGCTTACATCGTCAGGGAATTGCCGTCATGAAGCGTCGCTACAGTTGGCCACTAGGGATTTTCGCCGTCGTCGTTGTGTTGCTGATCGCGCTGCACATCGCCCTGCCCTACATGGTGCGCGACTACCTGAACGGCAAACTGGCGGACATGGGTGACTATCGGGGCCAGATCACTGATGTCGATCTGGCCCTATGGCGCGGCGCCTATAAGATCAATGGACTGAAGATCGTCAAGGTCGACGGCAAGGTGCCGGTGCCGTTCGTCAATGCACCGCTGATCGATCTTGCGGTCAGCTGGCATTCGCTGTGGTACGACCATGCTGTGGTGGCGCAAGTGAAATTCGTCAATCCCGAGATCAATTTCGTCGATGGCGGAGCCAACAAGCAGAACTCCCAGACCGGTCAGGGCACTGACTGGCGTGCGCAACTAGGCAAATTGCTGCCGATAACCCTCGACGAAGTGCAGATTCACGACGGCAAGATCAGCTTCCGCAATTTCAACTCAAAACCGCCGGTGAACATGAACGCGACCAACGTCGACGCGAGCATCTACAACCTGACCAACGTGGTCGACAAACAGGGCAAACGCGACGCCCGTTTCGAGGGCAAAGCGCTTTTGCTCGGGCATGCCCCACTGGAAACCACTGCCACCTTCGACCCGCTGAGCAATTTCGAAGACTTCCAGTTCCGCCTGCGCGCCAAAGACATCGAACTCAAAAGCATGAACGACTTCGCCTCGGCCTACGGCAAGTTCGACTTCAACGCAGGCCACGGTGACGTGGTGATCGAAGCCCAAGCCAAAAAAGCCCAGGTCAACGGCTACATCAAACCCCTGCTGCGCGACGTCGAAGTGTTCAACTGGCAGCAGGACGTGGAAAACAAGAACAAGAGCATCTTCCGCTCGGTCTGGGAGGCCATCGTCGGCGGCTCGGAAACCGTGCTGAAGAACCAGGCGAAAAACCAGTTCGCCACCAAGGTCGAACTCAGCGGTAACGTGCATCAGCAAAACATCAGCGCGCTCGAAGCGTTTTTACAGATTTTGCGCAATGGATTCGTACAGGCATTCAATGCCCGCTATGAACGGCCTAAGCCGGATGCGGGTTAGAGTTCATTTCTGGAAAAGCATCCAGATATAGAGTATCGGCGCCAATCTGAATGTCCGGGGCCGGCCATTCAACGGTCCAACCTTTATCGCCCAAGATGGCAGTCGCAAAGACTTGGGCAAGCAAGGGCTGCAACTGCTTACACGTTTGAATATCTCGACTCAAATCGAGTGTCAGCGCTCGACCATCAACAAAGTCCAGTGCAAGCCGGCAATCAGAGAGTGCAGTAACTGCGGCCAAGCGTGGTCGTTTCATGGATAGCATCAATTCAGCGCCTCCAGGCATATGGGGACTGCTTCGCAGCCCAGCGGGAGCAAGCTCCCTCGCCACAGATTCAGTGGACATCCTGAAGGCTATCGTCAAATCAACTAGGCCTGAATACTGGCCATCAGCCGAGACTGAGTCAACATGTGACGCCCCATTCAGAGACTGAATAAGCCGTCTGCGTTCACAGTCGACCGGGCTGCGCGTTATAGTCGGGCATCCGATTATTTCGCCCCCGCCCTGCCCGTCAGGTCGGCGTTACCGTTCGAGGATTAGCAGATGAAGTTCGAAGGCACCCAGGCCTACGTCGCCACCGATGACCTGAAGCTGGCGGTCAACGCCGCCATCACCCTGGAGCGGCCGCTGCTGGTCAAGGGCGAGCCGGGCACCGGCAAGACCATGCTCGCCGAGCAACTGGCCGAATCGTTCGGCGTCAAGTTGATCACCTGGCACATCAAGTCCACCACCAAGGCCCATCAGGGTCTCTACGAATACGATGCGGTCAGCCGTCTGCGCGACTCGCAACTGGGCAATGAAAAAGTCCACGATGTACGTAACTATCTGAAGAAGGGCAAGCTCTGGGAGGCGTTCGAGTCAGAAGAGCGGGTCATTCTGTTGATCGACGAAATCGACAAGGCCGACATCGAGTTCCCCAACGACTTGCTGCAAGAACTCGACAAGATGGAGTTCTACGTTTACGAAATCGACGAGACCATCAAGGCCAAGAAGCGCCCGATCATCATCATTACCTCCAACAACGAGAAAGAGCTGCCGGACGCCTTCCTGCGCCGCTGCTTCTTCCACTACATCGCCTTCCCCGACCGTACCACCCTGCAAAAAATCGTCGACGTGCACTACCCGGACATCAAGAAGGATCTGGTCAGCGAAGCGCTGGACGTGTTCTTCGACGTGCGCAAGGTGCCGGGCCTGAAGAAGAAGCCGTCGACCTCAGAGCTGGTCGACTGGCTGAAACTGCTGATGGCCGACAACATCGGCGAAGCGGTGCTGCGCGAGCGCGATCCAACCAAGGCGATTCCGCCGCTGGCCGGTGCTTTGGTGAAGAATGAACAGGACGTGCAATTGCTTGAGCGCCTGGCGTTCATGAGCCGTCGCGGCTCTCGCTAAGCACTTGTAAGCAGGGGCCATCGTTATGCTGCTCAACCTCTTCAATGAAATGCGTGCAGCCAAGGTGCCGGTGTCGGTGCGTGAGCTGCTCGACCTGATCAACGCGCTGAAACAGCGCGTGACCTTCGCCGACATGGACGAGTTCTATTACTTGTCGCGGGCGATTCTGGTGAAGGACGAACGCCATTTCGACAAGTTCGACCGCGCGTTCGGCGCCTATTTCAATGGCCTGGAAAAGCTCGACGATCACTTGCAGGCATTGATTCCCGAAGACTGGCTGCGTAAGGAGTTCGAGCGCTCATTAAGCGACGAAGAACGCGCGCAGATCCAGTCCCTCGGCGGCCTCGACAAACTGATCGAAGAGTTCAAGAAGCGTCTGGAAGAACAGAAGGAACGCCACGCCGGCGGCAACAAATGGATTGGCACTGGCGGCACTAGCCCGTTCGGCTCCGGTGGCTTCAACCCGGAAGGCATTCGGGTCGGCGATGCTGGCAAGCGCCAGGGCAAAGCCGTGAAAGTCTGGGATCAGCGCGAGTACAAGAACCTCGATGATTCGGTGGAATTGGGCACGCGCAACATCAAAGTCGCCCTGCGCCGACTGCGCAAATTCGCCCGCCAAGGCGCGGCAGAAGAGCTGGACATCGACGGCACCATCGACCACACCGCCAAGGACGCCGGTCTGCTGAATATTCAGATGCGCCCGGAACGGCGCAACACGGTGAAGTTGTTGTTGCTGTTCGACATCGGCGGCTCGATGGACGCGCACGTGAAGATCTGCGAGGAACTGTTCTCGGCCTGCAAGACCGAGTTCAAGCATCTGGAGTATTTCTACTTCCACAACTTCGTTTATGAATCGGTGTGGAAGAACAATATGCGCCGCACCTCGGAGCGCACTTCGACCCAGGACCTGCTGCACAAGTACGGCGCCGACTACAAAGTGATCTTCATCGGTGACGCCGCCATGGCGCCGTATGAAATTACCCAGGCCGGCGGCAGTGTCGAGCACTGGAACGAAGAGCCGGGTTACGTGTGGATGCAGCGCTTCATGGAGAAGTACAAAAAACTCATCTGGATCAATCCGTACCCGAAAGATACCTGGGGCTATACCTCGTCGACCAATATCGTGCGGGATCTGATCGAGGATCAGATGTATCCGTTGACGTTGCGCGGGCTTGAGGAAGGGATGCGGTTTCTTTCCAAATAACCTGCTTTGTCTGGACGGACGCTATCGCGAGCAGGCTCACTCCTACATTTGGAATGCGTTCCCCTGTAGGAGTGAGCCTGCTCGCGATGCTTCTAGCTATCTTTGAAGCGCTGCAGATAATTGATGTGCTCACGGTGCGCGACGTCTTGCACCACCGGCCGCAACCGTATCTGCGCCCCCGGCAGACACTGCGCCAACCGCGCTAACGCCAACGGCGTCAACGCGCCCAGCCGTGGATACCCGCCAATCGTCTGCCGATCATTGAGCAACACAATCGGCTGGCCATCCGGCGGCACTTGCACCGCGCCCAAGGGAATCCCCTCGGAAATCATCGGCTGGCCCTGATATTCCAACGCCTTGCCGAGCAGGCGAACGCCCATGCGATCAGCGCGACTGTCGAGGATCCAGGCACTGTTGAACACATCAAACAGGCTCTGCCCGCTGAACTGGCCGATCTGCGCGCCGAGCACCAGATCCAGCGGTGCAGTCGATTTCAGATCCGGCCGCAACGCCAATGGCACTTCGCGAACCAATCGCGCTTCCCCGTGATAACTCAGCGTCGAACCCTTGGCCAACGGCAAGCCCATGCCATCGAGTCCGCCGAGTTCTTCGCGCACCACCGTCGCACTACTGCCCAAGACCTTCGGAGCGTCGAAACCGCCGGGCGCCGCCAGATACGCCCGGGCACCATGCAGCGGTTGCGTGAACAGCAACTTCTGTCCTTTACCCAACTTGAAACTGCGCCACGGCGCCAGCGGTTGACCCTCAATCTGCGCGCCAAGATCAGCTCCGGCCAGCGCCAGCAAGCAATCGTCTTCAGCGACTACGGCAAAGCCGCCAAGCGTGATTTCGATCACCGGCACATCCAGTCCATTGCCGAGCAGCCAGTTGGCCCAACTCATCGAACACCAGTCTGCCGCGCCGCCCTGGGTCACGCCCAGATGCCGTGCGCCGAAACGGCCCGCGTCCTGCAACAGGCACAGCGGTGTACTCGCTTCAATCCTCAGTCGGCTCATGCCAGCGCCTCCAGTGGTGTGTCATCGCCGCCCAGGTTGATGAACTCGGCATGACTGACCGCCTCGAATCGCACGGTGTCGCCCGGTTGCATCAGGCTGTAGCCATCACGTGTGCGATCGAACAGTTTCGCCGGGGTGCGGCCGATCAGGTTCCAGCCACCGGGCGAGACCACGGGATACGCAGCGGTTTGGCGCTCGGCAATGCCGACACTGCCCGCAGCGACTTTCTTGCGCGGCGTGTTAAGACGTGGCGCCGCCAGAACCTCTTCGACCAGCCCCATAAAGGCGAACCCCGGTGCGAAACCAAGGGCGAATACCTGATATTCACGTCCGCTGTGACGACGGATCACCTCCTCCACTGCCAGCCCACTACGCTCGGCGAGCAGGCTCAATTCTGGCCCGACGCTGAGGTCATACCAGACCGGCAACACATGACATTGACCGCCAGTTCGCGCATTCGGCGACAGGTCGATCAACGCCTTGGCAATCAATTCCCGCGCCTGGCTCGGGCTCAGTGCAGTCAGATCGTAATGCACCATCAACGTCGTATAGGACGGCACCAGATCGATCAGTTGCGCGCCGAATGCCCCGCGCAAACACTCACTGGCAGCGAGCATCCACGGCATGTTGGCTTCGGCGATCTCATCAAACAGACGCAGCATCAGGCAATCCAGTGCCACCACTTCAATCCTTGGGTTCATGAGGCACGCTGCTGATTCAAGGCCTCGCGAATGCGCTGCACGGCAGCCACCGAACCGGCATTGTCGCCGTGTACGCAGAGGGTGTTGGCGTGCAGACGCAAGGCGCTGCCGTCGCTGGCGGTGAGGTTGTCGCCACGGGCAATGGTCAGGGCTTGTTCAATGATTTTTTCCGGGTCGTGATGCACCGCGCCCGGTAATTGTCGTGAAACCAGTTTGCCGGCACTGTCGTAAGCGCGGTCGGCGAAAGCTTCGAACCACAGGATCACGCCATACTCATCGCCGATCTGCTGCGCGGCGGCGTTGTCGCGGGTGGCCATCAGCATCAGCGGCAGGCTGCGGTCGTAAGCGGCCACCGCCTGAATCACCGCACGCAATTGTGCCGGGTTGGCCATCATGTCGTTGTACATCGCGCCATGGGGTTTGACGTAACTGACGCGCCCACCCTGGGCTTTGCAAATGCCGTCGAGAGCGCCGATCTGGTAATGCAGGATGTCTTGCAGCTCTTGCGCGGAGTACGCCATGGAGCGGCGACCGAAACCGACCAGATCCTGATAGGCCGGGTGTGCGCCGATCTGCACGCCGTGGCTCAACGCCAGGCTGACGGTCTTGCGCATGATGCTCGGATCGCCGGCGTGGAAACCACAGGCCACGTTGGCGCAATCGATGAAGGGCATGATTTCGGCGTCCAGACCCATGGTCCAACTGCCGAAGCTCTCGCCTATGTCGCAATTCAATAGCAGGCGGCTCACGGTGAACACTCCTGTAGGTGCTTGTCTTTTTATCTGTAGGACTTTGCTTTGCAGGTTATCAGTTACTGCGCATCGAGTTGCTTGCCACGGGTTTCCGGCAGACTCAGTGCCGCGATAATCACCACGCCGTAGGACACCGCCGCAAAGGCGCCAATGCCTACGCTCAACGGAACTTTCTGGCTAAGCAGACCAATCAGCAGCGGAAACAATGCCGCCAGCGCCCGACCGATGTTGTAGCAAAAGCCCTGCCCCGAACCACGAATTCGCGTAGGAAACAGTTCAGTCAGAAACGCGCCCATGCCGCTGAAAATCCCCGAGGCAAAGAAGCCCAGCGGGAAGCCCAGCCACAGCATCACGCCGTTGCTCACCGGCAGTTGCGTATAGAGCAGAACGATGGTGAACGAACCGACAGCGAAGAGGATGAAGTTCTTTTTCCGCCCCAGCAGGTCAGTCAGATAGGCGCTGATCACATAGCCGACGTAGGAACCGACAATCACCATCGCCAGATAACCCCCCGTGCCCAGCACGCTCAAGCCGCGTTCGTTTTTCAGGAAGGTCGGCAGCCAGGAAGTGATCGCGTAATAGCCGCCCAGCGCGCCGGTGGTCAGCAGTGAAGCGCGAAACGTGGTGAAGAGCATGCCGGGGGCGAAGATCTCGTAGAACTTCGACTGAGTCTCCGGCGTTTGTTGGGCCTTGGCCTCGCGATAGATCTCCGGATCCTTGACCAGACGACGGACGAAAATCACGAAAATCGCCGGCACGATGCCGAGGATGAACAAGGCGCGCCAGGCGTCTTCCGGCGGCAACACCGAGAACAGCAGCGCATACAAAATCGCCGTCAGCCCCCAGCCCAGCGCCCAACCGGATTGCACCATGCCCACCGCTTTGCCACGGTCCTTGGCGCGGATCACCTCGCCGATCAGCACCGCGCCGGCGGTCCATTCGCCGCCGAAACCGAAGCCCATCAACGTGCGTGCGATCAACAGTTGTTCGTAGTTTTGCGCGAAGCCGCAGAGAAAGGTGAAGAAGGCGAACCACAGCACGGTGAGTTGCAAGGTGCGTACACGGCCGATGCGGTCAGAGAGAATCCCCGCAACCCAACCGCCGATGGCCGAAGCGATCAATGTGCTGGTGTGAATCAGTCCTGCTTCGCCGGTGGTGATGCCCCACATCGCGATCAGTGTCGGCACGACGAAGCTGAGCATCTGCGTGTCCATGCCGTCCAGACCGTAGCCGATCTTGCAGCTCCAGAACGTGCGACGCTCCTGCTGATTGATGTTGCGATACCAGTCGAACGGCCCCGGACGCGCCGTTGCCTTGGGGACTTCTAGGGTGTCGGGAGCACGCATGGCTTATCTCCGCAGGTTTTTTTATTGGTCTTGTTCGTAGCCCCGACGACGCCTATCGTGGGGGCCGGATGCGTCGATTTTTCGTCGCGCGGCCCTGCTGCGTCCAACGAATAAAAACCCGCCCTAGCCATAAGAAAAATTTGTCACCCGAGCCTTGCCCATGAACCTGAAGTTTCTCGAGACCTTTGTCTGGGTCGCCCGACTGAAGAGTTTTCGCCTGACCGCCGACAAGCTGTTCACCACTCAGGCGTCGATTTCCAGCCGCATTGCGGTGCTGGAAGGCGAGCTGGGGGTGAAGCTGTTTTTGCGCGATTCGCGCGGTGTCAGCCTGACGCCCGAAGGGCTGAAAGTGCTGGAGTACGCCGAGCAGATGCTCGACACCATGTCGGCGCTGAAACAGTCGATTGAGACTCGCTCGAGCAAAGTCGGCCGCGTGCGCATCGGCGTGATGGACACGGTAATCCACACCTGGCTCAGCCCGTTGGTCGCGCAGATGACTGATCTGTACCCTCGGGTGGAAATCGAGCTGGTGGCGGATACTTCGCTGAACCTCTGCGATCAGCTGCAAAAAGGCTTTCTCGACATCGTTCTGCAAACCGATCTGATCCGCCATGAAAGCGTGCGCAGTCTGGAGCTGGCCAGCCATCCGCTAGGCTGGATTGTCGCCAGTAATTCGATCTACAACCGCGACTACGCCGACCTTGCCGAACTGGCGCAGGAACGGATCATCACCTACTCGAAAAACTCCCGGCCGCATCAGGATCTTCTGGCGCTGATGCAAGCCAATGGCGTACTGGCGCCGCGCTTGAATTGCGTGAACTCAGTCTCGGCGATCACGCGGTTGCTGCGCGATGGGTTTGGTATTGGCGTGTTGCCACCGGTGCTGGTGGCTGAGGAATTGGCGCGGGGGGAATTGATCTTGTTGGCGATTGATCAACGGCCACCGAATTTACAGGTGGTGGTGTCGTGGCGGGTGGGGGTTGAGTGGGTCGAGGAGATTGTGACGTTGTGTCAGCAGGTGCTGGAGGGATATGCGATCAAGGTGGGCAAGGACTACATCGCTTTAAGTTGATCGTTCCTACGCTCCGCGTGGGAATGCAGCCCGGGACGCTCCGCGTCCCTCGAAAGCCGAACGCGGAGCGTCCGTTGAGGCATTCCCACGCAGAGCGTGGGAACGATCCTTGCTGCGCTGATCTCAGAGGCCGCGTACGTCGCGGTCTTCGATCGGCCGGCTCTGGCGCAAGCGCCGGCCACCGAGCACCACCCAGTCAATCAGACGGAACACGCATTCAATCCCGAACGACAGCAACAGCGCGCCGCTCATGCCCCAGATCATTGCTTCCGGGGTCAGCAGGATCTGGTAGCTGTAGCCATTCCAGGTTTCCTTGCGAATGTCCGGGTCGGCGGCCAGCACCACTTGCAGGAAGCGGATGTACCACGGGCCTTGCATCGCCTGGAACTGCTTGTCCAGCGCAATCTGGCGGCTGAGCAAGGTGCTCAGGCTGTCGGCATCGCTACGAAACACCGGGTCTTCGCTGGCGCGGTAATGCGCCACCAGCGCCTGCATATCGCCCTTGAAAAACTGCTCGGCGGTGCCCTGAAAACCGCGCAGGCCGGTCTGCGCCTCGATCAGGTGCGCCTCCACGCGTTTCGCGTAATCGTTGATGAAGCCTGGCACCTGGACACCGATCAACAGGCCCGCCGCAAACAACACCAGCCGTACATAACTGAGCAACATGGGGTGCAATCCTTATTCGGTCTTGCCCTGACTGACGCATTCGCCGCGTCGCCACAGGCTCCATTGGCCCGGTTCGTAGCGGGTCCAGGTTTCGTTTTCGGTCAAAGGCTCGGTGGCGATCACCGTGACCACGTCGTTGGGCGTGGTTTCCGCCTGGAAATCGACGATCACGTCGACATCTTTCAGACGCGCCGGGCCGAACGGGGCGCGGCGAGTGATCTGTGCGAGTTTGGTCGAGCAATAGCAGAACAGCCAGTCGCCATCGCTGAGCAGGCAGTTGAACACGCCTTTGCTGCGGTATTCGGCGCACGCGGCGACCAGATCCGGCAGCAGCTCTTCTATATCGACCGGTTCCGGGAATGCTGCACGCACGCGGTTGAGCAAATCGCAGAAAGCCGCCTCGCTGTCGGTATCGCCGACCGGGCGATAGAAGCTTTTGATCGGGGTGAAATCGGCGAGCTGGCCGTTGTGCGCAAAGCACCAGTTGCGTCCCCACAGTTCGCGGACGAACGGGTGGGTGTTGGACAAGCAGACCTTGCCGACGTTGGCCTGGCGGATGTGGCCGATGACCACTTCGCTTTTGATCGGATAACGTTGCACCAGATTGGCGACTTCCGACTCGCAACTCGCCGCCGGGTCCTGAAACAGACGCAAGCCACGGCCTTCATAAAAGGCGATGCCCCAACCGTCGCGGTGCGGCCCGGTGCGACCGCCACGCTGCATCAGGCCGGTAAAGCTGAACACGATATCGGTCGGCACGTTGGCACTCATGCCCAGTAATTCACACATGTGCGGACTCTCGGGTTACAGGCGCGGCTCGACCCGCATGCGCTGCGGATTGTTTGGCAGAGGGGGACGGCCATAGCGGTCATCGCCGGCGCCGCCAAACGGCTGATCGTCGTCGCGGTCATCAGCGCGAGCGGCGGCCTTGGCGGCTTCTGCCTGTTCACGACGCGCACGGGAAGCACGCTCGATCGGGAAGCGGATCGCCACGAAAATCAGATAGATGCCAAAGGCGATCATGCCGTACATGAACAGATCGGAGACTGCACGCCAGGCGTTGTTGCCGACCTTGAAGGCCAGATCCAGCGCAGTAATGGCGATGGACGGCGCAACTTTGGCTTTCACCGGATCAATGATGGTCGGGCTGAACAACAACACGGCCATCAAGACGCGCAGCGGTTCGCGCAACCAGCGCCACATCCAGGTGGTCAGGCGCATCCATACCAACAGGCAGCCCACAGCAGCAAAGGCGTAGAGGCCCCAGGCGATCAGATAGTCGTTCTCGGTCATGGTGTCCATGGCAAGGCAGGCAAAGAGGCGCTTATAGTAACGACTTTTCGCCCGTCAGGCTTGTCCCAATAGACATGCGACCTGTAGGAGTGAGCCTGCTCGCGATGACGGACAGCCTGACAACATTGATGTTGAATGTGCCGGCCTTATCGCGAGCAGGCTCACTCCTATAGGGTCTGCGGCGGTTTCAAACGCTGCGAAAACCCTTATTCCGTACATTGTCCGAGAGCCTTTCATGTCCGAATCCGCCAACGCCATCAGTGCCCCGATCGCCCACAAGGCGCCCGGTGCCGACCCGTATGCCTGGCTGCAGGAGCGCGACACCGACGCGGTGCTCGATTACCTCAAAGCCGAAAACGCCTACCAGGAAGCGCAAACCGCCGATCAAGCCGAATTGCGTGAAAGCCTGTTCGAAGAGATCAAGGGTCGGATTCTGGAAACCGACCTGTCCCTACCCTCGCCTTGGGGTCCGTACCTGTATTACACGCGCACCACGGCGGGCGACGAGTACGCCCGGCACTACCGCTGCCCACGCCCGGCGGACGACAGTCTGACCCTCGATGAAAGTCGCGAACAACTGCTGCTCGACCCGAATGTACTGGCCAACGGTGGTTTTTTCTCGCTGGGCGCGTTCAGCATCAGCCCGGATCACCAGCGTCTGGCCTACAGCGTCGACGCTTCGGGCGATGAGATTTACACGTTGTTTGTCAAGGAACTGGCCAACGACAAAGTCAGCGAACTGGAATTCGAAGACTGCGACGGCAGCATGACCTGGGCTAATGACAGCCTGACCCTGTTTTTCGGCGTACTCGACGACACCCATCGTCCACACAAGCTGTTCCGTTACCGCCTCGACGGCACCGCTGCCGAAGAAGTTTTCCACGAGCCGGACGGGCGTTTCTTCCTGCACTGCTACCGTTCCAGTTCCGAGCAGCAACTGCTGTTGTCGCTGGGCAGCAAGACCACCAGCGAAGTCTGGGCGCTGGACGCCCACCAGCCGCACCTGCCGTTCACTTGCCTGGCGCCGCGGGTCGAGGATCATGAATATGATGTCGATCACGGCCTGCTCGATGGCGTGTGGACGTGGTTTATCCGCACCAACCGTGACGGCATCAACTATGCCTTGTATCAGGCACCGGACACCGGCACCGCGCCGACCGAAGCCGACTGGCAGAACCTGATCCCCCACAGCGATACGGTGATGCTCGATGGCGTCAGTCTGAACACCGAGGCGATGACCCTGAGCTTGCGCGAGGGCGGACTGCCGATTATCGAAGTTCACCCACACGGTCTGGCGCCGTATCGCGTGCAATTGCCGGACGCGGCCTACAGTCTCTATGTGCAAAACAGCCTGGAGTTCGAGAGCGACCGCATTCGCCTGCGCTACGAGGCGTTGAACCGTCCGGCGCAAGTTCGCCAACTGATCCTCGCCAGCGGCGAACAAGCGGTGTTGAAAGAAACCCCGGTGCTCGGCCCGTTCGACGCCGATGCCTACGTCAGCCAGCGCTTGTGGGCGACTGCGCCGGACGGTACGCAAGTGCCGATCAGCCTGGTGATGAAGCGCGAAATGGTTGGCAAAGCCGTGCCGCTGTATCTCTACGGTTACGGCGCTTACGGTTCGAGCCTTGATCCGTGGTTCTCCCACGCCCGCCTGAGCCTTCTGGATCGTGGCATGGCCTTCGCCATTGCGCATGTGCGTGGCGGCGGTGAGCTGGGCGAAGCCTGGTATCGCGCCGGCAAGCAGGAACACAAGCACAACACCTTCAGCGACTTCATTGCCTGCGCCGAATTTCTGGTCCTCAACGGCATTACCACGGCCGATAAACTGGCGATCAGCGGCGGCAGCGCCGGTGGTCTGCTGATTGGTGCGGTGTTGAACCAGCGGCCGGATCTGTTCGGCGTTGCGATTGCTGAAGTGCCGTTCGTCGACGTGCTCAACACCATGCTCGATCCCGATCTGCCGCTGACCGTCACCGAGTACGACGAGTGGGGCAATCCCGAAGAGCCGGAGGTTTACGAGCGGATCAAGGCTTATGCACCGTACGAAAACGTCAGCCCACAGAATTATCCAGCGATGCTGGTGATCGCCGGTTACAACGACAGCCGCGTGCAGTACTGGGAAGCGGCCAAGTGGGTGGCGAAACTGCGCGCATCCAAAACCGACGACAACGTGCTGCTGCTCAAGACTGAATTGGGCGCCGGACATGGCGGGATGAGCGGGCGTTATCAGGGATTACGTGACGTAGCGCTCGAATACGCATTTGTTTTCAAGGTTTTGGGTCTGGCCTGAGGAACTCCGTTGGTCACTTGGGTCTTAATTGCAGACCCAAGAGGCCGATACCCCACACATCCCTGTAGGAGCTGCCGAAGGCTGCGATCTTTTGATTTGGATTTTTTCAAAGGCAAGATCAAAAGATCGCAGCCTTCGGCAGCTCCTACATGGGGACCGTGTGAAGCCTGAAACAGTGAAAACAAAAAGACCGTGACGACATGTCAGAACCAACCTTCCTGAACAACGAAATCCGCGACTGGCTGATGGACTGCGGCCTGTTCGATCAATTGCAGTTGGCCGACTTTGCGGCCGCTTCCGGCTACTTCAGCATCAGTACCGTGGCTGAAGGCGAAGCGATTTTCCGCGAGGGCGATGCCGGCAGTTTCATGTGCATCCTCCACACCGGCCAGGTGGCCGTGCAGAAAACCGGGCCCGATGGCCAGGTCATCACCATGGCTACCCTGCGCAGTGGTCGGGCGTTCGGCGAGATGGCCGTGCTCGATGGCGAACGGCGCTCGGCAACGTGCGTGGCGGCGACGAACTGTCAGCTATTGAACCTCGGCAAAGACTCGCTGGAAAAAATGCTCAACGACGCGCCGAAGATCGCCGCGAAAATCATCCGCGCCCTCGCCGTCTCTCTGTCGAAACGCCTGCGCATGGCCGACGGCCAACTGGCGGCGCAACAGGTTTAACCGCCGGGGGATTTCGCCTTGGTGCCACTCGGCTCGATGCCCGGCACCGATTGATCCTTGCTCGGCGGACTGGGCATTTCAATCGGCACCAGCGGCGGGCTGCCACTGCCAGCGCCAGACTTGGGAATATTGATCGGCGTGATCTGCGGATACGGTGTCGGTGTAGCGGTGCCGGGCGAGCCGGGTTGCGGCGCCGGGCTGACTGGAACGACCTGCTGCGCCTGCACTGCAGTAATCGAGAGCGCGGCCAGGGCAATGACCGTTAGAATGGTGCGCTTCATCAAGGGCTCCGTTTGGCCTTAGTCTGCGCTCAGGCTACTCCCAACGGGCCTGCTTGCCTTCCCCCTTGTAGAGATTTCCATGAAACGTTTCGTTCTGCTCGACACCACCCCGATCCCTGAAAGCGGCGGTGCCCTGTGCCTGTTCGAGTATGGCGAGGATTTTGTCATCAAGATCCAGGGCGGCGACGGCGGACAATTGATGAACACGCGCATGCACGGTTCCGAAGATGCGCTGGCCGAAATTCCGTGCCGCAAGGTCGCTGGCCGGGCGAATTCGCGGGTGCTGATCGGCGGTCTGGGCATGGGGTTCACCCTCGCCTCCGCGCTCAAGCATCTGGGCAAGACTGCCGAAGTGGTGGTCGCTGAACTGGTGCCCGGCGTGGTCGAATGGAACCGTGGCCCGCTCGGCGAAAAGTCCGGACGTCCGTTGCTCGATCCGCGCACGGTGATCCGTCAGGACGACGTAGCCAAGGTGCTGCAAAGTGAGCCGAACGGTTTCGACGCGATTATGCTCGACGTCGACAACGGCCCCGAAGGCCTGACGCAGAAGGCCAACAGCTGGCTGTACTCCGCCGCTGGTCTGAATGCGTGCGCCAAAGCATTGCGACCGAAAGGTGTGCTGGCGGTGTGGTCGGCCAGCGCCGATCGGCTGTTTTCCGACAAATTGAAGAAGGCCGGTTTCAAGGCCGAAGAAGTCCAGGTTTTCGCCCACGGCAACAAGGGCACGCGCCACACGATCTGGATTGCCGAGAAGCTCAAGGGCTGAGCTAAACTCTGCGCATAACCGTCATTAGTCTTTTACAAAGGTGAACCCATGAGTTCGTCCACTCCAACCAATACGTCGAAGCTGGATCGCATCCTCGCCGACAACCAGCGCGACAAGGAAATGGGCTACCGCGACAAGGCCCTGAAGATGTACCCGCACGTCTGCGGCCGCTGCACCCGTGAGTTTTCCGGCAAGCGCCTGAGCGAACTGACCGTGCACCACCGCGACCACAACCACGACAACAACCCGCAGGACGGCTCGAACTGGGAATTGTTGTGCCTGTATTGCCACGACAACGAACACTCGCGCTATACCGATCAGCAGTATTTCAGCGAAGGCTCGCTGAGCACGCCGAAGATCGCCAAGGCAACGCATAACCCGTTTGCCGCGCTGGCCGGGCTGATGAAGAAAGAAGAATAAGCCAGTCATGATCGTTCCCACGCTCTGCGTGGGAATGCAGCCCGGGACGCTCCGCGTCCCTTGCAAAGCCGAACGCAGAGCGTCCGAAGAGACGTTCCCACGCAGAGCGTGGGAACGAGCGGTGCCGCCCTCTCCCAATCCCCGTATAATCGCGCTCTTTTTCCCGAAGGCACCCCGCTCGTGGCAGACAAACGGTACAGCTGCATTGGTTTGTATAACCCCAAATCACCGGAAAACGTCGGTTCGGTGATGCGCGCCGCAGGCTGCTATGGCGTGGCCTCGGTGTTCTACACCGGCAAACGTTATGAACGCGCCGCCGACTTCGTCACTGACACCAAGCGCGTGCACTACGACATTCCGCTGATCGGCATCGATGACCTGAAAAAGATCCTCCCGCTCAACTGCGTGCCCGTCGCCGTGGAACTGGTCGAAGGCGCCCGCCCGCTGCCGGAATACACCCACCCGGATCGCGCCCTTTATATCTTCGGCCCCGAAGACGGTTCGCTGGACAA
The DNA here is from genome assembly GCF_054790525.1 of Pseudomonas sp. Mb7. Lineage (NCBI taxonomy): Bacteria > Pseudomonadati > Pseudomonadota > Gammaproteobacteria > Pseudomonadales > Pseudomonadaceae > Pseudomonas > Pseudomonas sp. Mb7. The sequence goes on along the minus strand of NZ_CP186501.1, from coordinate 790,899 downwards.
AGAGATCCGCGACTGGTGCGAAGACGTCGTGTACATCCCGACCACCGGCTGCATGAACCTCGCCGCCACGGTCAACGTCGTGCTCTACGACCGCATGGCCAAGGGCTTGAACACCCGCTCCGGACCAAAATTCCGCTAAAGCGTCGCACATCCGATGGAACGAGCTGACCGCTCCGGCAGTCAGCTTGTTTATCCATTACTCATTGCCTGGAGAAAGATCATGACCGAGCTCAAACGTGTCGAACGTATCGAATCCACCCCGTTCCAGAGCCGTTCCGAGCAGAACGTCGAAGGCTGGGAGCGCATCGGCTCACTCGCGGGCGGCGTGATCATGGTCGGTAAAGGCCTGCGCCGTGGCGGCGTGTTCGGGTTGATTCAGGTGGCGATTGGCGGCGTGGCCATGGCGCGCGGGATTACCGGGCACAGTTCGGTGAAAAGCCTGTTTGAGAAAAGTCGTCAGGACATGAACAACGTGCGGGCGAAGATCGAGCGCGCCGGGGAAGAGTTGAGCAAGCTGAAAGCCAATGCCGAAGCGGCGACCAGCACTGCCACCGTGACCGGCAATGATTCGGTGAAATCGCCGAAAGCCGGGGTTTGATCCGAGAATTGCGGTGGGGCTGACGGCCTCATCGCTGGCAAGCCAGCTCCCACAGGTTCTGTGGAGACCACAGAATTTTTGCCCAGCCCAAAATCGGCTTATGGGTTGTGCACTGATTTTGTGCCCATCCCAAAGCACTGTGGGAGCTGGCTTGCCAGCGATAGCGGTATTACTGCAGTAATGCGGTATCGAGGACCTTGGAGGACTCGTCGAGCACGCTCTCGGCCAGTTGCACAAACTCTTTGGTACTCACCGTCCCCAGATGCATCGCCCCACGCAACACGTCATCCAGCGAACGCTTGTTGCGCGTCTTCAAGCGAATTTCGCGATCCAGTTCCTGCAACAGCAACACCGCTTTCGCCACCTGCGCCGGGCTGATCTGCTCGCCGCGCAACGTGGTGACTTTCTGGCCGTCCCTGGCCAGTTTCGTCTGTAGTGCCTGATAACGCTCATCGCTCATACCGCCGGCACGGCGCACCAGTTCAATGGCGTAATACTCGGCAAAACCCTCGCTGATCCAGTCGCTGCGCTGCTCGTCGTTAATCCGCCCGAACACCTGCGCCAGCTCGCGCACCAGCGCACTGCTGCCGCTTTCGCTGACCAACGGCAATCGTGTGTTCACGTAGATGGATTCATGCGCGCCAAGGCTGCCGCGCCACATCGGGTCATTAGCACCGACGATCAACAGTTTCGCCGGATGGCGTGGATAAACCGCCTGCACCTGCGGCCAGACGAACGTAAGCAGGGTCAGCACGTCCATCCGGCGCATGCCCTGCCCTTGCGGCGAGGCCACGGTGACTTCGGTTTCGCCCAGGCGCGTACGGCGGCTGCCGAGATGGCCGGCGAGCATCCAGCCAGTCGGACGATCAAACAGGCGTGACGGGTTGTCGATGCGGAATTTGTTCTTGCCGATGCGCGGCCAAGCGGTTTCGATACTTTTCCAGCCATCGGGCAATTCGAATTGCAGACGCGCGATCAGTTCGGTGCCGTCCTGCTGATCGAGTTTGGCTGGCGGCACCAGTTCATCGCCACGCATCAACGCCCAGTTCGGGGTCATGCGGGTGTCGAAACTGCCGTTCTTGCGCCCGTGGCTGATGCGCACGCGGTAAGTCAGGCTGGCCTTGTCACTGGTCGGGCGCCAGACGCCCCGGGCGTTTTTGCCCGGGGTCAGCAGCCAATGGCCGTCAGCCTTGAAATCGCTGTAATGGCTACCGTCGCCAAGGTCGAAATCGAGACTGCGCACCGCCTCGCCTTTGCCCAGGGTCAGGCGCACCTCGGCCTGATCGCTTTGCGGCAACAGGCGCACGTGATAATCCAGATCGACTTTCTTCGCCGCCCACACCGGGGCGCTCAGCGCCAGCAGCGCAATCATCAACGCTCGCTGCAATCCGACAGCCATACGCACTCCTTGGTAAAGCTTGAATCAGCAGGTATCAGCCCGCGCGGAAAATCAGGTGATCTTCCCAGTCATCCTCCGGCACGCTGCCTTCGGCGAGCATGCGCCCGGACTGGGAAATCCGCTCGTGGTGCACCGCATCGCGATCGCCGCAGACCAGGTGATGCCACAACGGCAGATCCTTGCCTTCGCTGACCAGCCGATAACCGCAGGTCGGCGGCAGCCACTTGAACTCTTCGGCCTGCCCCGGGGTGAGCTGGATGCAGTCCGGGACAAACTTGATGCGGTTCGGATAATCGCTGCACTGGCAGGTTTTCAGGTCCAGCAGTTTGCAGGCGATGCGCGTGTAATAAACGCTGTTGTCTTCCTCATCCTCAAGCTTTTGCAGGCAGCACAGACCACAGCCGTCGCACAGCGATTCCCATTCCTGGTGATCGAGTTGATCGAGGGTTTTGCGTTTCCAGAACGGTTCGACTTTGGCGGCCATGGCTCAAGCATCAACATCAGGTGGTGAAAAGGCCGCCAGTCTAGTGCCCAAGGCCTTGCGGGCCAAGCGTCGGCGACTGCCGGTTGCGCGGGGCTTGTCAGTTTTTGTGGCGGCGCGTAGCTTTGCCAGTCGCAAGGAGCCTTGCCCGCAAGCCATTAACGCGCGACCGCGTTGCATTGTGGTGAACCCTCAGGCTCGGAAAACCCCATCGTTCAGCGCAACTGATCCCGCCGGGTTTTCATTCAAATCCCTGACTCAACCGTAGCAAGGAATCTCTCGATGAGTGCCAACCCTCGCGTTGCCGATTACGCCATTCACCCGCAATTCACCGACCGCTGGTCGCCGCGCGCCTTCACCGGCGAAGCGATCCCGGAAGAAACCCTGCTGAGTTTCTTCGAAGCCGCACGCTGGGCGCCCTCGGCGTACAACTCGCAGCCTTGGCGTTTCCTCTATGCGCGTCGCGATACGCCAAACTGGGAGCGTTATCTGGGTCTGCTCAACGAATTCAACCGTAGCTGGGCGCAGCATGCCTCGGCGCTGGTAATCGTGATTTCGAAAACCACCTTCACTGCACCAGGCGCCACTGAAGAAACCCCGGCGCTGTGGCATACCTTCGACACCGGCTCGGCGTGGGGCCATCTGGCGCTGCAAGCAAGCATCAGTGGCTGGCACACCCACGGCATGGCCGGGTTCGATCAGGAACTGACGCGCAAAGAGCTGAACATTCCTGAAGGTTATGCGCTGCATGCGGCCGTTGCCGTTGGCAAACTCGGTGACAAGGCAACGTTGGCTGAATACCTGCAGGCTCGCGAAGAGCCGAGCCCGCGCCGTCCGCTGAGCGAACTGGCGGCTGAAGGCGACTTCACCCTCTAAGCCACACCGCAAATGATCGTTCCCACGCTCCGCGTGGGAATGACTCAAGGGACGCTCCGCGTTCCAATGGGACGCAGAGCGTCCCCGGCTGCATTCCCACGCGGAGCGTGGGAACGATCTGAAGCAAGGAGATCAATATCCGCGGTTGAAATCCACTTCCCCGCGCAACGCTTCACCCGCCTGATACGCCTTCAGGTTCTCGACAAACAGCTGCACCATCAACGCCGGTGACGTCGGCGCCGAACTGTGCCCGGTCAGCAGCAAGCCCCAAGCGGTCCAGAATGGATGGCGTTGCGGCAGTGGTTCCTGACGGCAAACGTCGATCACCGCCCCCGCCAGATGGCCTTCCTTCAACGCGTCCACCAGATCGGCATCGACCACCGCAACACCGCGCCCGGCGTTGATGAACAACCCGGTTGGCTTGAATTGCTTGAACAGCGCCGCGTCGTAGATATCGTGGGTGTGTTCGGTGTTCGGCAGCAGATTGACCACGTAATCCACTTCACCCACCAGTCGCGGCAGATCCGCCATCGAACCGACCTCGACAAACGGCGCCTGCTCACGGGCGCTGCTGGCAATCCCGTACAGCTCAATGCCGAACGGCAGCAGGAACTGCGCGACACTCTGGCCTATATCCCCGGTGCCGACGATCAGCACTTTGCGCCCGACCAGGCTCTGGCCGCTGCGGTTGTCCCATTTACGCTCGACCTGGCTGACCAGTCGCGCCAGCACTTCGCGCTCATGGCCAAGGATGTAGGTCAGCACATACTCGGCCATCACCTGACCGAAAATCCCCACTGCACGGGTCAAACGGTAATCGCGGCGCAAGCCGTCAGCGAGCAATGGTGTGATACCGGCCCAGGTCGATTGCAGCCATTGTGGCTGGTGCCCCTGGCGCAACAGAGTCGCGAGCAAATCCGGTTGGCCCAGCCACACCGGGCAATCGGCGGCCTGCCGGGCCAGCTCGGCGGAGTCGCCGCTGGTCAGTATTTCAAGCTCGGGCGCTGCCTGACGCAGCAGCCGGGCGTATATCGCGTGGTCGTGTTCAGCAATCAGAACGCGCATCTTCAAACCTTTCGCAAACCGTGCAGATGGCCGCCGGATTAAGCCGGCCATCGCGGTAAAAACAGTTCCAGGGTAAACCGAGACTCAGAACAGAGCCGCGCAGATCAGACCGGGTCGTTGCGTCGCAGCAACTCTTCGGGCAAGTGCTCGATGTACTCGTCCTCGGCCGGCGGCATTTGCAGGTGGTAGCCCTGCTTGTCGAGGTTTTCCAGGACCACGACGATGTCCTCGCTGGCCAGTTTGCGCTCAGGCGTCAACACCAGACTGAAGGCAAATATGGCTTTGCCGAAAGCCGCCATCAGGGCCTCGGGCACGCGTTCCAGCTCATCGCTCTTGAGCACATAGAGATACATGCCCTTGCGCTTCGAGCTTTGGTAAATAGAGCAAATACGTTTCAAGGCTGTTCTCCGGCGGTGGCCAGGCTGTCGAGCAGCTTCTGGCCCATGAGTTCGCGGCGCCAGCCACGCAACGACTCAGGCAATTGGTAAGGACCCTCGGGGTAGCCACTTTTGACCAGGGCTTCGAGGGTTTTCTTGCGCAGCATCAGTTCCGGGGCAATGCCCAGACGCTCGGCCTCAGCCTGGCCCAATGCGCGCAATTGTTTGATCAACGCGGCGGCTTCGATCGGCAAGGGCTCCGCTACGGCGGGCGGCCATTGATCAGGCCCCACACTGCCAGAGCGCTTGATCAGATCAAGCAGAAATTGGCCGTCCTGACGCACGGTACGCGGGTGCATGTCTTCGATTTTGCCCAGCGCCGCGAGGTTGTCCGGTTGCGTGCGGGCCAGTGGCCACAGCGAATGCTCGCGGACGATGCGGTTGCGCGGCAGATCGCGGGCGCGGGCTTCCTTTTCCCGCCAGGCGCACAGTTCACGCAGAACCGCCAGTTGCGCACGGGAGAGTTTCCACGCCAGTTTGGCCTCGCGATAGACCTCGTACGGGTCGGTTTCACGGCGCAGGTTGGCGACCAGTTCAGCGCCGTCCTCCAGCACCCAGGCGAATTTGTCGTCAGACAGTTTCGGCCGCAGCTGTACGAAAACCTCCGCCAGATGCACGGCATCTTCGGCGGCGTAGCTGATTTGCGTCTCGGACAGCGGACGCTGCAACCAGTCGGAACGGGTCTCGCCCTTTGGCAGTTCAATGCCGAGCACTTCTTGCACCAGTCGCGAATAGCCCATCGAGAAACCGAGGTTCAGGTAAGCGGCGGCCAGTTGCGTGTCGAACATCGGGGCCGGCAGGCTGCCGGTCAGGCGCAACAGCACTTCGAGGTCTTCGCTGCAGGCGTGCAGGACTTTGAGTACCGCCGGGTTCTCCAGCAACGCAGCCAGCGGTTGCCAGGCATTGATGGTCAGCGGATCGATCAGGTAGGCGCGTTTGCCGTCGCCCACCTGCAACAGGCCGGCAATCGGGTAGAAGGTGTCGACCCGCATGAATTCGGTGTCGAGGGCAACGAACGGCAGCTGCTGCCACTCGGCGCAAAACTGCGCGAGGCTTTCGTTGTCGCGAATCCAGTGAATATCGATGGCCACACGGCTCTCCCTTGAAGAATGGCGCGCAGTATATATCGCCACTGGCGATTTACGCGCCTGTGAAGGGCAAGAGCTGTAACGAAATGTCCTTCCAGAGAGCAAGAATAGTCTGACAAAAGAAGCAGAAAGCCCCGTCGTATCAGAACGACGGAGCCGATTGGCCTCAGTCCTTGGCGAGTACGCCGTCGATCACCGCACCTCGGCAACCGGCAAACATGTCCAGACCCGGCTGATAGACCTTGCTCCTGACCTCGAGCAGGCCAAGCATCGAGTGGAACAGGTTGTCCTGGCTCAGCGGTTTGTCACGGCTCATTTGCAAGCAATGCGTGTCGACCGAATAGGCCTTCTGATAGTTATCGGAGAACCACGCCAGCATCGCTACATGCTTTTGTTGCTCTGGCGCCAACATGTAAGGCGTACCGTGCAGGAACAAGTTGTACTCGCCCAGCGACTCACCGTGGTCCGACAGGTACAACATCGCGGTATCGACTTTGTCCTGATTGCTGCGCAATACATCGATCAGGCTCGACAACACATGGTCGGTATACACCAACGTGTTGTCGTAACCGTTGACGATACTTTCGCGGCTGCAATTGTTCAGCGCGTTACTTTCACACACCGGGGTGAAGTGCTCGTATTCCTTGGGATAACGCTTGAAGTATTCCGGGCCGTGACTGCCCATCTGGTGCAAAACCAGCACGGTGTCCTTGTCCAGATGGTCGATAAAACTTTGCAGACCTTGCAGGAGGATTTCGTCGCGGCACTCGCTGTTGGCACACAGCGCCGGGTCTTTCAGGTTGCTGACATCTTGCAGGGTGACCCGGTCGCAAGTGCCTTTGCAACCGGACTGGTTGTCACGCCAGATCACATCGATACCGGCACGTTTGAGCACATCGAGCAGGCCTTCCTCATTCTTCGCCTTGCTGGCGTCATAATCCTTGCGGCCCATGTTGGAGAACATGCACGGCACCGAAACAGCCGTTTCCGTTCCACAGGAATGCACGTCAGTGAAGGCGATCAGCCCGGCTTCCTTATCGAGTGTCGGCGTGGTGTCACGGTCATAGCCGAGGATGCCGAAGTTCTCCGCCCGGGCACTTTCACCCACCACCAGCACGGTCAGGGATTTACGCGGTTGAAGCTTCACATCCGGATTGCGCTCGGCGTCCTCGCCGATCTTGATGAATGGCTGCCGCGCCGAGACTACTTGCTCACGCAGATAACCCGCCGAAGCACCGATGTAATTACTGGGCACCAGCATCAGGCGAATTTCGTGGTGATTGCGAAACAGCGATGACAAGCCCTGATAGTTGGCCAGCGCCACCCCACCAATCACCGCCACAGAAGCAACACCGACAATAACTTTGCTGATTAACTCACGATGCCAACGACGATAGTTGACTGGAACTTTCCACAACAACCAGGACGGTAATACACCGAGCAGTAGAATATAAGCAAACAACTTCAACGAGAGCAGATCACGCACTTCCGTTGCATTGGTTTCGGCAAAGTTGCGCAACATGCCGGCATCGATCATGACGCCATATTGACTCATGAAGTAAGCCACGCCGGCGCTGATCAGAAATATCACGGTCAACAGCGGCTTGAGCAGCGGACGGAAGGCGAGGACCGTCAGCACGATATTGAATGCCGCGAGAATCATCACCCCGAACGCCACACACATGGCGATGCCCTTACCATCGGCGGCGGTGATCTCGAACAGGTGTTGCCAGAGGACAAAATTGCAGCCGATTAAAAGAAAGGCACTGGCAATTAACGTCACCCATTCCGGGCGCACGGCTTTTAACTTCAACATAGAAAGGGCGATTCCTGAAAAGAAGAGCCTCGGTCCATGAAAGAAATTTCAATTGTGAAAATTTCATTAACTAAGGCACGAGAAACTTTAAGCAGGCAACCATCAATTTTTTGTGAAAAAGACGCCAACGATTAGTTGGCTGTTGGCCATGCGATGAAAGTGTGAAGTATTTGAGAATGGTTCAGGTTTTATTCAGAAAAACAGCACGGTTGTCCATTGTGGGAGCGAGCCTGCTCGCGAAGAGGCCGGCACATTCAATATTTTTGCTGACAGACAATCCGCTTTCGCGAGCAGGCTCGCTCCCACAGAGAGTGGGGATATCGACTTTTTAAATACTGCTGTGGATTTTCTGGTTTGCCCGAACCAGACCGCTCCGCGCTTAATCATCTGCCCCGCCCAAAGGTCTGATGATGGAAAACGTCCGCGCTACCGCTCGCCCCGCTGCCTGGTTGATGCTCGCCATCATTCTCGTAGCCCTCAATCTGCGTCCGTCGATGGCGGCAATCGGCCCATTACTGTCAGCCATTCGCGCTGACATCCCGCTGAACTTCAGCGTCGCGTCGCTGCTGACCATGCTGCCGGTGATGGCAATGGGGCTGGCGATGTTTTTCGGCATTGGCATCGGTCAGCGGCTGGGCGAGCAACGGACGGTTTTCCTGTCACTGCTGATCATTGGCCTGGCGACGCTGTCGCGGCTGTTCATCGAATCGGCCGCCGAAATGATCGTCAGCGCGGTGCTGGCCGGCCTCGGGATTGCACTGATTCAGGCATTGATGCCGACGCTGATCAAATCGCGCTTCGCCGACAATGTCGCGCTGTGCATGGGTCTGTATGTCACGTCGATCATGGGTGGAGCGGCCATTGCGGCCTCGTTCGCACCGTTGGTGATGTTGCAAACCGGGAGCTGGCGCGGCGGTTTGGCGATCTGGGCGATCCTGGCATTCATCGCGCTGCTGTTCTGGTGGTCGCAACGCAACCAGCTGTCCTCCACCGTAACGGCGACAGCCGGCAAGGATTCGTTCTTCAAGTATTCCCGTGCCTGGTTGCTGGCCCTCTTCTTTGGTCTGGGGACAGCGTCCTATACCTGCGTGCTGGCCTGGCTCGCGCCGTACTACGTGGAAAACGGCTGGAGCGAACAGAACGCCGGATTGCTGTTGGGTTTGCTGACGGCCATGGAGGTGATTTCCGGTCTAGTGGTTCCGGCTATCGCCAATCGCAGCCGGGATCGGCGTGTGATTCTGATGACACTACTGGCACTGATCATCGGCGGATTTTGCGGCCTGATCCTCAGACCGCAACAATTCAGCCTGCTATGGCCATGCCTGTTGGGGCTGGGCATTGGCGGGTTGTTCCCGATGAGCCTGATTGTCTCGCTTGATCACCTCGACAACCCGCAACGTGCCGGTGGCCTGACTGCATTTGTGCAAGGCATTGGCTATCTGATTGCTGGTCTCTCGCCGCTGATGGCTGGAATGATCCGCGATCAACTGGGCAGCTTCGAGTGGGCGTGGTGGTCGTTGACAGCGGTAATGGTGGTGATGCTGTTGATGGTGTGGCGCTTCGATCCCCGGCATTACGCGAGGCACTTTTCCTGATCGGGCTAAGGCCTCTGGCCATCTTTCTGCGGTTTGCCCCGTGACGTCGTGTTACTAAAACTTTCTGTCCCACAACTGACTGTGAAACGTCCTACAGGGCTTTGTCCTGGCACCATCGTTCCGTTAGGATCATTCGCACACGTTTGCGCGGATTCAGCGCAAGGAGCACAGCGAGACGGAACGGATGCTGAACAGTAACTTGCTTAGAAAGCTCGACATGCAGGATCTCATGGTGTTCATCGCTGTTTATGAGCAGAGCAGCGTCACTGATGTGTCAGAAACCCTGTTCGTCAGCCAGTCCACGGTCAGTTATTGTTTGAAAAAACTGCGCACCAGTTTCGAAGACGAACTGTTTATCAACACCCGCACCGGCATGCGTCCGACCTACAAGGCCAGCACCATGTATGGCCATGTGCAGAAAATCCTCGAAAGCATCAACCTGTGCCACGCCGGTGCCCCCACGTTCGACCCGACCCGACAAGCCGTCACCTTCAATATCTGCGCCCCGGAATACTTCGAGCAACTGATCCTGCCGCGTCTGTTGAAGCGTTTCGACTTCGACGATTTGCCGGTGATGGTCAACATGCACAAGTTCGAGACCGATGTCCCGGCGGATGAGCTGCGCGACGGCAGCCTCGATCTTGTCATCAGCTTCGGCCCCAACTTCCACCGTCATCACGCTGACCTGAAATCACAAATGCTGCTGGAGGACGATCTGGTCTGCGTCTTCGACAAACGCGCCACGCCACTGGAGCCGCGCCTGAGCCTGCAGGCTTTTACCGAACGCCGGCACGTGTTCCCGACGCCATGGACGTCGACTACCAACATGGTCGATGGCTGGCTGGCGCGGCAGGCGCAGAAGCGTCAGATCGTCGCGCGCTCGAACAGCTACAGCGCGGCATTGAAAATGATCACGGGGACCGACTTCATCCTCACCCTGCCCCGCCGTATCCAGCGTTTACTGACCAACGAGGCGGTGTTCAATCACTGCGAGGCGCCAAATGGCTTGCCGGGCTTTACCCTCGACATGCAATGGAGCCAGAGCGTTGATCAGGACAGCGCCAATCTGTGGTTGCGCGAGCAGGTGGTCAAGGTGTGCAGCGAACTCGAAGCGGCCTGAGTCCTACACGCCAATAGCGGTTTTGCTGTAGGACTCGCGATCCATGTCGACCAGTTCGACACACAACTGCACCTCGACACCGGCCGGCCATTCGCACAGGTCCTGCAAGACTGCCAACAGGCTCTCTGACAACTGCTTCTTGATCTGCGGCGAACGCCCGCTGAGCAGCGCCAGCTTCACATAGACGAAGGCGCGCTCGGCCATGGCGGTTCCGACCTTGAAGGTCTCGACTTTCACCGCACGGCTCTTGATATCGAACTCCGCCGCGAACTGACCAGAGCCCACCAGGGTGTTGTTGAGCCGCATCAACGCTACATCGGCGTTCAACTGCGGCAGGTTGGCGGTGTATTCCATGTGCAGGTGTGGCATTGCAGGTCCCCAGTCAGTTGGCAGAAAGGTCGTACATATAGCACATGCGGTTCACACTAACCCCTGTAGGAGCTGTCGAGTGAAACGAGGCTGCGATCTTTTGATCTTGAAATTTGAAGATCAAAAGATCGCAGCGTGCCGCAGCTCCTACAGGGGGAGTGTTATAGCTCAGGATGGCGTCAGTGGCCGTTCGCTCATGAACTGCTCCAGCCTTGAGCGCAACCAGCGCTCGGCCGGGTCGCTGTCGACGTGGCTGAGCCAGACCATCGACAAATCCAGCGTCGGTGTTTTAAACGGAAACGGCTCCTTAAACAGCAATCCGGAAGTGGCCATGGCTGCCGCCGTGTAATCAGGCAGACTGGCGATCAGGTCGGTGCCGGCCAGTAGCGCCGGCAACGCGCTGTATTGCGGTACCGACAGCACCACTTGGCGAGTACGACCGAGTTCGGCCAGCCACTCATCGGCAAAACCACTGACGTTGGCCGTGTGCGAAACCAGTACATGGGGGCGCGCGCAATATTCATCCAGCGTCAGCGGTGTATCGCTGGCGTCGGCGCGCAGGATGCTCGGCTGGATGTGCCGCAGCAATTTGCGCTTGGCATTGGCCGGCAAGCCCCGGGTCTGGCTGATACCGACCGTGATATCACCCGCTGCGAGCAGATCGGGGATGCGCCAGTAATCGACGTGTTGCACCACGAACACCACGTTCGGCGCTTCCTGGCGCAACGCACGCAACAGCGGCGGCAACAGGCCGAACTCGACGTCATCGGACAGACCGATGCGAAAGGTCATGGTGCTCACGGCCGGATCGAAATCGCGGGTCAGACTCAGCGCGACCGACAATGAGTCAAGCGCGGGCTTGAGATGGCGGAAAATATCTTCGGCACGCGCTGTCGGCTCCATGCGGTGGCCGACACGGATGAACAGCGGATCATTGAGCATGGTGCGCAAGCGATTGAGCGCCGAGCTGATGGTCGGCTGGCCGAGAAACAGCTTCTCGGCCGCCCGGGTCACGTTGCGTTCGAGCATCAAGGTCTCGAACACCACCATCAGGTTGATGTCAGCCTTGCGTAGTTCATTGCGGTTCATCCATTGCCCCCTGCCCCCCGGAATACCGGCAGTGTAGAAAGCGCAGGGCCCCGCCGTCCATCGCCACGCAGCGTCAGTTCACCGTCAGGCGTTTCAAGCCCAGCGCCATGATCCGTGAATCATCATTGATGCCCAATTGTTCCGGGCTGATGGCGTCGGGCAATTGCAGCTCGATCGTCAGGCGATCGTTGTCTGCCAGATGCTGACGGATCGCAGGACTGATCGGGATCTCCAGATGATTATCCTGATGTTGCACCAGCCGCGTGCTCAGTACCTGCTCGCCATTCAAACTGACAATCACTCGCTGCGCCGGGTGTTGCGGCAAAACGAATGCCATGACCTCCAGCGCAATCGAGCGCGCCTCGGGTGACACCCGCAAGTCGACCTGCGCCTGCTGTCCCGCCGACCATGTACCCCAGTTTTCCGGGGTCGACCAACCGCTGGTCAACTGCCGGGCGGAGTAGTTGAAGATCAGCGCCTGACCGGGACGCATCAGTGCCAGCAATGACATTCGGCGTCCTTCATCAGGCACGCTCAGGCACTGCGAGCAACGCTTCCAGCCCGGCGCCAGCACCACCAGACCATCCACTCGGGTCAGCAGATCCGTTTCACAGTTGACGCTTTTGGCGGCATCGGCCAGCACGGAGTCGTCGAGGATGTACAACGAGTCGGCATCGTATTGCCCTGATTCGAGCATGTGCTGCGTTTTCTGCCGAGCCTGATCCAGCGCTGTGGAACTCATGCGTCCCAGATAAACAGCGTCGGTTTTCAGACCATGGGTCGCAGCGAAATCGGCAATCACTTGCCAGCGTTCGGACTGATTCTGTGGCATCAGACTGCGCACCTTCGAGTAATGCGCCGCCGCACTCGCCCAGAATGGATCACGCATCAGCGTTGGCCATTGTGCGGAGGGCGTCATCATTTTGCTGTTGCGCAAGCCCATCCAGCCGTTGCGTATGTCGACAATCTGTATCGTCAATGCCAGCGCCAACAACGCGACGACGATACGTGGCCGGTAACCGCGCACCAGCAGGAACATCACCATCAGGATGAGCGCGTACAACACGGGCCAGAACATCCGCCCCGACGCGCGAAAAATATTGGCCAGTTTGAGGGCGATTTTCGGCAGCGGATAGCTGAACGTGTGCGCGCCGACACCGATCTGGTTCGATAGCGCAAACAACGATAAACCGATCAACGCCAGCAACAGCCAAGGGCGAACGCGAAGCTCATCCTTCAGCGGCTGGCGATTTCTAAGCAAGGCAATCAGCGCCAACGGCACCAGCAACAGCACACCCAACCCCGGATAATTAAAGCCTTCGTAATCGCCGCTGGCTTTTGGCAGATCCGGCAAGATGAACGACCAGCCCGCTGGATCGAGTGGCGACAACAGGTTCATCCGGTACAACCCGAAACCGCCGGATTGCCCGCCGTCGGCAATGGCAAAGTAACCGGCCTGCCAGCAACACACACTCACCACGGCAAACAGCGAAACGCTTTCAAGCAGCCCCTGACGCCGAGTCAGTTGTTGGCTGAAAGTTTTGCCGAGCAGATCTGCTACCCAGATCAGCGCCACCATCGCCAGCAGGTACGCATGCACCATCGCCGTCACCGCCAGTAACGCGCCCCAGGCCAGGCGTCGTCGAGACAAGTTCGGCAACAACGCCAGGTACAGCGCCGCCAGAATCAGAAAATGCCCGGACAGGGAAAGGTGTCCGCCCATGCGCAGAAACATCGGCGGTGAAACCACCAGCAAACCGGTACCCAGCAAACGAATCAGCGGATTGCCGGTCATCAGCCCCAGCAGTTTCCAGGCGAACCAGGCTTGCAGCACGAAACACGCCAGCAGCCACAGACCGAAATACTGGAAGGTCGCCGGCAACCACGCATTGAACGGTTTGAACAGCAACGCCAGCAGCGGATTGGAGTCGGAAAAGATGATCGAACTGCCCAGCTCCAGACCATAGGAAGGGTTGAGTCCGAGCGGAAAGATCCAGGGTGAATGACGAAAATATTCCCAGCCCAGATAATGCGTCGCCGGATCGCCCTGCTCCAGCCAGGCAATGTTTTGCGGATCCAGCGCTTGCGGTCCGATCACGCAGAAAAATGCCAGAACGCCAAGCAGTAAAGGCAACACGCCCAGCGCCGGATGGTTTGGTGACGCCTTCATCGATAGGTCCAGAAATTGTGCAAGACAAAGGTGAACGCCGGAATCGTCAGCGCCACCGCAACAATGCCCAGCAGATAGTGCAGCCCGGCAACCTGCGCGGCCCAGGCAACGAACATCGCGAGGAAAAAGCCGCCCACGGACACCAGCAGAAAACGCAGCAGCGTTCGTCCGCGCAAGCGGGCAGAAAAACTCCAGGTGGTGTTAATCACGTAGGAAACCACCGTCGCCACGGCAAACGCCACGCCATTGGCCAGCGGCGGTTGCGCAGTAATGAAGTTGATGAACAGCACCGCCACCAGCGCATGCAGCGCAGTGACAAACAGCCCGGTCACGGCAAAGCGCAAACCTCGCTGAATCAATGCTGTTTTTTGCGCCGAGGTCACGGTTTGCGCGCCAGCACGAACACACTCAACCCGGCCAGACGGTTGATGCCCATCAACGGCAGTTCAAGACTGCATAGCGTCTTGAGAACACCGTTCACCAGCGGATGATGACGCTTGAGCTGTGAACGCGGCGTTTGGGCTTGTGCGCCTTGCGGCAGCAAGCGCAACGCCGCAGCGATCGGAAACACCGCACCGAAATAATAGGCACCGCGCTGCACCGTCAAACCGGCATCACGCGCCAAGGTTTCGAACTGCGCCAGGGTGTAGCGGCGCTTGTGCTCGAGAAAGTCATCGTGGCCACTCCACAAGAACTGGAATGCCGGTACCGTCATCAGAAACCTGCTGCCCGATGGCACTTTGTCGACGTACATCTTGAGCAGACCGAGGTCATCATCGACGTGCTCCAGCACGTCCATCAACAACACCAGATCGGCCTCGATGGTTTCGATCCCGCGACGGTAGTGCACCGGTTTACCGGCGGTGGTCGCGCTGGAGTCGGCGGGGTAGCTGATATCCACGCACCATGCTTCGCGTGCATCGGTGTGCGTCAGCAAATGGTGGGAGAAAAATCCCGAGCCGGCACCGACATCGAGGATTCGGCTGATGGGTGCATCTCTCAGCAAACGCCGGGTGGCGGCGGCTTTCGAGCAGTAATACCAGTGCTCGTTGATGGCGTCGCCGAGGATGTCGGTTTCCTTGAGATCCATGTGTCAGTCCTTGGGGTCATAGACGCGACGCACCAGAAAAACCGGCCGGCGTTTGGATTCGATATACGTGCGGCCCAGGTACTCACCGAGCACACCGATGCCGATCAATTGCAGTCCACCGAGAAAGGTCACGGCCACCATCAGCGAGGCATAACCGGGCAGGTCGACACCGTGAATCAGCGTGCGCACGACAATGAACATGGCGAAGGCAAAAGACACCAGCGACACCAATGCGCCGACATACGTCCAGATCCGCAACGGTTCAGTGCTGAAACTGGTGATGCCTTCCAGCGCAAAGTTCCACAGGCGCCAGCCATTGAACTTGCTCTGCCCCGCCACGCGCTCCGGGCGCTCGTAATCGACGTGGGTGGTGCGAAAGCCGACCCAGGCGAACAGGCCTTTCATGAAGCGCCGGGATTCCGGCAGGGTCAGCAAGGCATCGACCACGCAGCGATCCATCAGACGAAAATCGCCGACATTCTCGGGCAAAGGCTGTTCGGCGATCTTGTTGTGCAGGCGGTAGAACCAGTGCGCTGATGTCTGCTTGGCCCAGGTGTCGCTGCGACGGCTGATGCGATGACCGAGCACCACTTCAAAGCCTTCTCGCCAGCGCTCGATCATCTGCACAATGACCTCGGGCGGGTCTTGCAGATCAGCGTCGATCGGCACCACGATCTGCCCGGTCGCGATCTGCAAACCGGCGGACAACGCTGCTTCTTTGCCGAAGTTGCGGCTCAAATCGACGATACGCAGACGCGCATCGTCCCGCTGATGTTCAAGCAGGCGCTCAAGCGTGGCATCGGTACTGCCGTCGTTGACGAACACCAGTTCAAGGTCGATCAACGCCTGCGTCTGAAAGACTTGATTGATTCGCCGCAGAAACGTGTCGAGGCTGTCCTCTTCGTTAAAAACGGGGACCACCAGCGATAACGTCACCAGCCCGGCCTGTTGCTTTCCGTGCTCAATCAAAGGAGTGCTCTTCTTATAGTGTTTGTCGGTCACCGAACAATATTCGACGCCATGAGCCGTCCCGTATTAAGCAGCAGCGTCGACGGTGTTGCAAGGATCAGACGGCGTCATTTTGGCCAATCCACAGGCCTATTGCTGCGCTCTAGCCCGCGTCCTTCAGAAACATCCGCGAACGATTGGAAACAAATGTCCGATAGCCAAAAAAACCGTCTGCGCTAGGCTTGCGAGCATGCGCCACACCGGCTGTCGCACAATGAATCGCATGGAGCGAACTGAATGTATTTCGAGATTTACAGGCAATCCAGAGGCACCCCGAGCACCGGCAAAGGACAATGGCGCTGGAGATTGCGGGCGGGTAACCACGAGACCATCGCCAGTGGCGAGTCGTATGTGAACAAGGCGGATTGCATGCACGTGATCGGGTTGATCAAGGCTGTGCAGGGGGAGACGCCGGTCAAGGAGATCTAGCCGCTCTGCACGGTCCAGCAGATATGAAAAAGCCCCACAGTTTTAAGGCTGTGAGGCTTTTTTCCGAGCCGGTAGCAAAAGACCTGAATGCAGTCAGCGCAACCCAGGCTTCATCTTCAGTCCGCCAGCCAGGCGTTTCGCCACGCCAACAGATGTTCGTCCTTGAGCATCCACTGATTGAGTACAACGCTGCGCAGGGCGTCTCCAGCCTTGGCGCTGGCATCGGGTTCAGCCAGATGTTCGCGAATAGCGGCAATCCAGTCTTGCGAACGGTTCCTGACCCTCGTCACCGGGAAATCACCACGATAACAAGGGATGTCCGAGCAGATCACGGGGAAACCACAGGCGCCATATTCCAACAAGCGCAAATTGCTTTTGCAGGCGTTGAAAAAGTTGTCTTTCAGAGGTGCCAAAGCCAGGTCGAGGTTCAGCTCAGCCAGTCTTTGCGGGTATTTTTCGATACTCACCCCCCTATGGAACTCATGGACATAGGGACGCAGTGCTGGTGGGCACATCCCCATGAACACCCATTCAACTTCTCCTTCCAGCGCACGAACCACTTCGGCAAGGACTTGCAGATCGGCGCAGTGACTCGAGCCGCCGGCCCAGCCAACCCGAGGCTTGCGGCCTTGTTGGCGCTGGCTGGTCAGGTCGCTCCACCAATGGCTCGGCAGACGGTTTTCCATCACCCGGATGTCGGCATTGAACCCCTTCAGCGCATTGGCCAGCGGCTCGGTAGACACCACCAACCGATCGCACAGCCCTACGGCTTTCTTCAAGCGTTTGGTGATGTCTTTGGGCAGCAATTCGTGGTTCAAGTTGCCAGCGGGCACGTCAAGAATATAGTCATCCAGCTCGTAAATCTTGAACGCCCTGGAGAATGCCTTGGTGTCCTGCATGTACTCCAGATGAGGCGTTGTGTGCTGTCCCTGGAAAATGATCGTGTCCGGCGCAATGCGCTCCAGTTCTGTCGGTTGCAGTCCCTCGTTGCTCACCGTTCCGCCGATCAGCTGCGCGGCTTTCAGGGCAGCGAAAGGCTGACGCACGCGGTAGTGTCCGCTGCCGAAAGAGTCGAGAGGGTGGCACAGCACGTGAGGCAATTCACGACTGGCAAACGGGTGCCAATCAGTGTCGGTGCGGTATTTGGAGGAGAAGCCACTACCCTCCAGGGTCAGGTTGCGGTTGTAGGCCGGATCGTTGGCGATTTGCGCAAGCCAACGTTGGTACATCACCGACTGTTCGCCCTTGAATCGTTTGCGCTTGGCTTCCTCCTTGGTCGTGTCGACGTTGTTCTGGCTCACACTGGCTTCGTGAACGAGCAGCGCATAAGGCGTCCAGACAATCAGCCGTCCAGCCTGGCCGACTTTCAGGCACAGATCCACATCGTTAAAGGAAACGGCCAGGCCGACCTCGTCCATCCCCCCCACTTGCTGGTACAGCTCGGTGCTGATCATCAGGCAGGCGGCGGTGACCGCGCTGTAGTTCTGATCAAGATGCAAGCGGTGAAGGTAGCCGTTGGACTGCATTGAATCGCCGATAAACGGGTGGTCTGCAACACCACGCAACCCGAGAACCACACCTGCATGCTGAACAGTCCCGTCGAGGAATAACAGTTTGGCGCCCACTATCCCCACTTCTGGCCGCTGGGCGTGATGGAGCAGTGCACCAAGCCAGTCGCCATCAATGATCGCCGTGTCATTGTTGAGCAGCACCAGGTAATCGCCGCGGGCATGACTAGCAGCAAAATTATTGATCGCCGAATAGTTGAACGGGTGCGGATAACGCAGGATGCGCACCTTGGGATTGTTCAACAGCTCCATACCGTTGAACCAGTCCCGGGCCTCGGCTGTTTCGCTGTTGTTGTCGACGATGATCAGTTCGTAATTCGTGTAGCTGGTTTTCTCCATGATGCTTTCGATGCAGCGCAGCAGCATCGGCAGGCAGTCCTTGGTGGGAATGAGGATCGACACCAGCGGCTGTTCCGCATGTTGGTAGACCACACGATTAGCCATTGGCAAAGGTCCGGCCAGCAGCTCATGCGCCACGCCCAGGCGCTGCAAGTGCGCCCCGACGATGGCTGCCGAGTTCACGATGACTTGCGGTTCACCGAGCCACTGAGGGAAATTGATGGCCTGATGCACCAGCACATCCGCGAGGTGCCCGACAGTGCCCAGACCGTGAGTTTCAATCAGCCGAAAAAGCAAATCATGGGGCGCCAGTTCGCTGAAGGCGGGATCAAAGCCGTCGGCAGACAGCGCGGCCTCGCGACTGAAAGCCAGTGCGCGGCCGACATAGGGATAACTGCGCAACATATCCAGATTCAAATCCGGCTTGAATACCGGACTCTGGCAGCCTTCAGCGGTCAGTGAGTCTTCATCGCTGTAGCATGCGCTGACACCGGGATTGAGCGCGATGCCTTCGGCGAGCAAAAGCAGCGCGTGGGGATCCAGTTCGTCTCCGCCACGCAAAAGGTACCACCAGTCAACGTCGATCTCCTGCAACAGTTCATTGAGCTGGCTCGGCCAGGATTCGGCCAACGGCAGCCAGACCAGATTATCGGCCGGCGTCACGCCTACAGGTTCGGCATTGGAGAGCACCACGATGGCCGCCGCCCGATAAAGCTGGCGGTCAATGCTTTCCAAGCTGGAACGCAACAGTCCGATATCACCCGTAGTGTCGGTCAACACCAACAACACGTCCGGTTGCCGCGGCCAGCTCGCCAGTCGCGCGGGCAAACCTTCGACCTCGACGGCGGCCAGTTGCCGACTCGCCAGCCAGCGCTGATAAAGGTCGATATTGCGCTGCTGCCGGCCAACATTCGCCAGAACGCCGAAAAACCGCTCTAACGTGTGTGCCAGGGTACCGTCGAGCTGGCCACTTTCAACTTCGAAATCGCTGCCCGTCAGTTGAATCCGCTCCAAAGGCGCAAACACTTCAATGCGCGCAAAGAACATGGTGCCGGCAAAATAATCCGCTTCGTTGATGCCCTGCGCCTCAATACCGCCACGCTCGGCCAAGGTGACAAGCAAGGCGCGGTTGCTTTCGCTGAGGAATCGGGTGACTGGCACCAGGTATCGCTGAGGACCCAGCATCGGCACATGCACCGGGTCGGCAAGGTGTTCCAGCGCTCGACTGAATCGTACCGGGCCCAGCAGATCATCGAATAGTTCAACGCCCCAATCGATCGCCCCGCCCAAGTGCAGCGAACGCTTGGTGTGCAGCTTGACCAGCGTGCGGATATTGTCGGCACGCAAGAACGGCAGCACCCGCAGAAACGGCAAAACATCCCTGCCGTGATTCGGCACCCGGTATAGCGAAAAACTCAATGTGCTGGCCGTCAGCTGAGCACAGATCTCATCTTCACGACCGGCTACGCAGGTTACGTAGAGGTGCAGGCGTTCAGTCAGTTTAATCAAACGGCGCAGGATATCTTTCAGCACCTCGGGGTAATACGCATGGATAACCACGCCGACTGGCGGCTCGCCATCCTCGAACGCTGGCGGCTGCGCAACCAGCACTTCGCAGTCTTCGACGTGGGGTGCGGCGCTGCTGCCTGACCTGACGGACTGACGTTCAGAAACGCGGTGAGCACCTTGGGCTGATGGTGGAATTTTCATATTCAAACCAATTCAAATAGGGAGCGTGGCTGGAACTCGCTGGATGCGCCTTTCACGGCCGAGGTGAGCAAGTATCCACTTTAGTGAGAGCGCTGGCCTCATGACTGGACAGAGGATAAACGACGACAGGTGTGATTTGGCGGCCGATCGCTGGCCAATAATGACAGCCCCTACTCTGCGAGCGCGGCTCTAAATGGGTCGGTGAGTCCTGTGAGCGTTGTGTCTCTAATGTCGGCAGAGGCTGTGTTTACTTAAATTGCCTCTCTGCCGAGGCCCTCACCATGCACGACGCGCTTCAGCGCTATCGCAACGAATGCTGAATTCGCAGAAACAAAAAAGCCCCGTAGATTTTCATCTACGGGGCTTTTTCTATGTAATGGCGGAGAGATAGGGATTCGAACCCTAGGTACCGGTGAAGGTACAACGGATTTCGAATCCGTCCCATTCGGCCACTCTGGCATCTCTCCAACGGCGCGCATCATAACAACACTTTTACCGAAAGCAAACCCTCTTTCGAAATTTTCTTCGTGCTATCAGATGCTTGCGTCGATTAAAGCGGTACACCCAGACGATTGGCGACTTCTTCGTAGGCTTCGATAACGTCACCGAGGCCCTGACGGAAGCGGTCTTTGTCCATCTTCTTCTTGGTGTCCTTGTCCCACAGACGGCAGCCGTCCGGGCTGAACTCGTCACCGAGGACGATGGAGCCGTCGCTGAACACGCCGAACTCAAGCTTGAAGTCGACCAGCAGCAGGCCAGCGTCGTCGAACAGCTTGGTCAGGACTTCGTTGACCTTGAGCGACAGTTCTTTCATGCGCACCAGTTGCTCGGCGGTGCCCCAACCGAATGCCACGACGTGGGATTCGTTGATGAACGGGTCGCCCTTGGCGTCGTCCTTCAGGAACAGTTCGAAGGTGTAAGGATTGAGCTTCAGGCCCTCTTCGACGCCCAGACGCTTGACCAGACTACCGGCAGCGTAGTTACGCACGACGCACTCGACCGGGATCATGTCGAGTTTCTTCACCAGGACTTCATTGTCGGCCAGCAGTTTGTCGAATTGGGTCGGTACGCCGGCCGCTTCGAGTTTCTGCATGATGAAGGCATTGAACTTGTTGTTGACCATGCCTTTGCGGTCGAGCTGCTCGATACGCTTGCCGTCGAACGCCGAGGTGTCGTTGCGAAACAGCAGGATCAAGCGGTCAGCGTCGTCGGTCTTGTAAACCGATTTGGCTTTGCCGCGGTAGAGTTCTTCACGTTTTTCCATGATGGGCTCCGCTTGCTAAGTAGGTGGGCTAGGCGATGTGGCGCCAGTCGAGCCCTGAATCTTGATCGGCCAGTTGCAGCCAGTCCGGGTCGCACCCGAGGGTGTCGACAAAACATTGCCGGGCCAACTGCGGCAGGTTGTTCTTGCTGCTCAGATGGGCCAGGACCAGGTGTTGCAAGCCCTGCCAGCCCAACTCGGACACCAGGAATGCCGCCTGATGGTTGTTCAAATGTCCCAGCTCGCCGCCCACCCGCTGCTTGAGAAAGTACGGGTAATGACCACGGGCCAGCATATCGCGACAGTGGTTGGACTCGATCATCAACGCATCGAGGTCCCGATAACCATCCAGCACCCGCTCGCAGTAGGAACCCAGGTCGGTCAGCAGGCCGAAGCGCCGCTGCTGGTGATCACTGAAGACGTACTGGGTCGGTTCCTGCGCATCATGGGCCACGGCAATGACCCCGATGCTCAGTGCACCGATCTGCAGTTGCTCGCCGCCGGCCAGAAAGCCTGCGGGTTCAATCGGTTTGCGCATCCCGCGCAGTGTGCCGCGACTGAGGTAGACCGGTAGATTGTAGCGCCGAGACAGTAAACCCACGCCATGCACGTGGTCGGCATGTTCGTGGGTTACGAGTATCGCGCTCAGTTGCGCCGGGGTCACACCCAGGCGCAACAGGCGTTTTTCGGTTTCCCGCAGGGAAAAACCACAATCCACCAGCACATACGTATCAGCACTGGCGATCAGCGTGCCGTTCCCTTGGCTACCGCTGCCGAGAACGGCAAAACGCATGGTTGATCAGCCCAGGTTGTCCTGAATCACGCTCAACACTTTGCGTGCCACTTCAGCCGGCGCGACGGTGTTGATGTTTTTCTCGACGGTCACCTGAATGTTCTCGCCAACCTTGCTCAGGCGAACCTGATAACGCTCGGCACGGGCTTCAACTTCTTCCTTGCTCGGCGCACTGCCGAACAGGCTGCTGAAGAAACCAGGCTTGTCGTCTTTCTTCTCGGCTTTTTCGGCCAGGTTGATGTAGTACAGGCCCAGGCTACGGTTGATGTCTTCAACGCGCCATTCGCCTTGTTCCAGTGCACGGCCAACGCTCGACCAGGCACGGTCCAGATCGTTACCGACGTTCAACACCGGGTTGCCGCTGCCGTCTTCGCTGAGGCTGACACGGCTTGGCGTATCGAAATCACGCGAGGCCAGCATCGACACCGAGCCGCCCTTCTCGGAGATCCGGCTCATGCTCGCGAGCATGTCGTCGACCAGCGCTGCGTCCAGGCCAGTGTTGACCGAACGGTTGGTGAAGGCCACATCGGCCGTGCTGCCGGCTGGACGCTCGGCGCTGACCACGTAGATTTCACTGGTGTTGCGCTGCACGCCCGGCTCGATCCGCACACGCACGCGGGTTTCGCTGTCGCTGGCGATGCCGGCTGCGCTCAGGCGCTTGGCCATGGCCGCGGACAGTTCGTCGGAATGCTGCCAGGTGGTGGTGAACTCGCCGGTCTGCGGGCGCTGTTCATCCAGACGGAAACCGTTGTCCTGGAAGAACTGCACCGCCACTGGCCAGACTTCGGCCGGTGGGTGCTGGGCCACGACCCAGCGGGAGTCACCGCTCTTCTGCAGCGAGTAATCGCTGGCATCGGCAACGGCCGACAGCGGCTGAGGACGCGGCACAATGTATTCGCCCTTCTCGGTGTCATCAGCAACGTTACGCGGGATCGGCAACAGCGGATCCAGACGCTTGGAAGTGCTGACTTCCGGTGGCAGTTGCATTGGTGCAGTCTGTTGCGCTTGCAGGTAATCGCTACCACGGTCGCGGAAATAACCTTCCGGCCCCCAGACCCATCCGCAGCCGCTGGTGCTGGAGATAATCAAGGCAAGTGCGGAAAGTCCGGCCATTCGCTTCATGCGTTGTATTTCCTCAATTAAACCAGGACGCTGCACTGGCGCAGGGCCGAGCGGAGCGTTTCGTGACAAGGTGTGCTCAGCCAGGTCAGTGGCAGGCGGATGCCTTGATGCATCAGGCCCATTTCCACCAAAGCCCACTTCACCGGAATCGGGTTGGCTTCGATGAACAGGTCTTTGTGCAGTGGCATCAGTTTTTCGTTGATCGCCCGTGCGGTGTCGGCGTCGCCCTTGAGCGCGGCCTCGCACAGATCGGCCATTTCGCGTGGCGCGACGTTGGCGGTTACAGAGATGTTGCCTTTGCCACCCAGCAGGATCAGCTCAACGGCGGTCGGATCATCGCCGGACAGCACGATGAAATCCTTGTTCACACCATCGATAATCGCTTTGGCGCGTTTCAGGTCGCCAGTGGCTTCCTTGATACCGATGATGTTCGGCACGGTGGACAGGCGAATCACGGTCTCGGCTTGCATGTCGCAAGACGTGCGGCCAGGAACGTTGTAGAGAATCTGCGGAATGTCGACCGCTTCAGCGATGTGCTTGAAGTGCTGGTACAGACCTTCCTGAGTCGGCTTGTTGTAGTACGGAACCACCAGCAGGCAGGCATCGGCCCCGGCTTCCTTGGCGTTGCGGGTCAGCTCGACAGCTTCGCGGGTCGAGTTGGCGCCAGTGCCGGCGATGACCGGAATGCGCCCGGCAACCTGTTTGACCACGGCTTTGATGACGGCGATGTGTTCTTCTACATCAAGGGTTGCCGACTCGCCGGTAGTACCGACCGCGACAATGGCATGGGTGCCGTTCTTGAGATGGAAGTCCACGAGTTTGCTGAGGCTGTCCCAGTCAAGACGCCCTTGTGCATCCATGGGAGTGACCAGTGCCACCATACTGCCCGCAATCATGAAACCGCTCCTGCCGGAAAAAGAGAGCGGTAATGGTACTGGCGCCAAGATGCTTGCACAAGCGAAGTACTGCGCTGCCGCCATTCCCCTTGGCGCCGCTTTTCGCTACCCTTCAGACTTTGATCGGTACTGATCAGCTTGTACGCCGGGTTCCAGCCTCCCTTTACGGCCTCCCAGACCCCGTTCCTGCGTCGCATCGACGCGCTCCCGCTATAGTGGAGCGAGCCGCGAGCGCTTGCCGGGCCTCTTTGTACGGACAGCCAGAACAGGCACTCCCCGGTGGCCAACGCCCGTAAACCTACCGACCGCTCATCGCTTTAGGAATGCTGCATGTCCACCCCCACAGTTCGCGAACAATTCCTTGTCATCAGTGCCCTCGGCGCCAACCCCATGGAGCTGACTAACGTCCTGTGCCGCGCCAGCCATGAAAATCGCTGCGCCGTGGTTACTTCACGCCTGACTCGCCACGGCGAGTGCAGCGCTTTGGTCCTCGAGGTCTCCGGCAGTTGGGATGCCCTCGCCCGCCTGGAAGGCAGCTTGCCGGGTCTGGCCAAGAAACACGCCTTTACCGCCAACGTGGTGCGCAGCGCGCCGCTGGAAAATCGTCCGCAGGCCCTGCCGTATGTGGCGTATGTCAGCTCGGCATATCGCCCGGACATCATCAATGAGCTGTGCCAGTTCTTCATGGATCACAACGTCGAACTGGAAAACCTGACCTGCGACACGTATCAGGCGCCGCAGACCGGCGGCACCATGCTCAACGCCACATTTACCGTGACCCTGCCCGCCGGCACCCAGATCAGCTGGCTGCGCGACCAGTTTCTCGACTTCTCCGACGCGATGAACCTGGACGCACTGATCGAGCCTTGGCGCCCACAGAACCCAATGTAAGGAAGCTTTCATGGCTGTTGTCATCGACCAACCGGTTGCCGATTTCGAAGCACCTGCCACCAGCGGGCAGACTGTCAGCCTGTCTGCCCTAAAGGGCAAACAAGTGGTGATCTATTTCTATCCGAAGGACAGCACCCCGGGTTGCACCACAGAAGGCCAGGGCTTTCGTGATCAGTACGCCGCCTTCAAGGCCGCCAATACCGAGATTTTCGGTATCTCCCGTGACAGCCTGAAGTCCCACGAGAACTTCAAGTGCAAGCAGGAGTTTCCCTTTGAGCTGATCAGCGACAAGGACGAAGCCGTCTGCCAATTGTTCGACGTGATCAAGCTGAAGAAGCTGTACGGCAAGGAATACCTGGGCGTTGATCGCAGCACGTTCCTTATTGATAAGGACGGTGTGCTGCGTCAGGAATGGCGTGGTGTGAAAGTGCCGGGGCATGTGGATGCTGTTTTGGCTGCTGCGCAGAATTTGAACAAGGCCTGATGTTTCTCTGGCGTCTTCTCTGGCGTCTTCTCTGACGCCATCGCTGGCAAGCCAGCTCCCACAGGTTTTGTGTGCACCGAAAACCCTGTGGGAGCTGGCTTGCCGGCGATGAGGCCTTAAGCCGCACCGAACAATCTGGATCAATCGCTACAGCAGCGGCGCCACCACCGGCTCCTTGCGCGGCCACGCATCCAGCACTGCCTTGAATAGGGTCGCCAGCGGGATCGCAAAGAACACCCCCCAGAATCCCCACAACCCGCCAAACAACAGCACTGCACAGATGATTGCCACCGGGTGCAAATTGACCGCCTCCGAGAACAGCAGCGGCACCAGCACATTGCCATCCAGTGTCTGAATGATCCCGTAGACCGCCATCAGATAAATGAACTGATCGCTCCAGCCCCACTGGAACAGCGCAATCAGCAGCACCGGCACGGTCACCACCACGGCACCGACATACGGCACCACCACCGACACACCGACCAGCAACGCCAGCAGCGCCGCATAGTTGAGTCCGAGGGCGGCAAACGCGATGTAGGTCACGCCGCCACAAATCACGATTTCGATGACCTTGCCGCGAATGTAGTTGGCAATCTGCCGGTTCATCTCCTGCGCAACCCGAGTGATCAGCGCGCGCTCACGCGGCAAGTAGCCACGCACCCATTCGCCGATCATGGCCCGGTCCTTGAGGAAGAAGAACACCAGAATCGGCACCAGTACCAGATAGATCATGATGTTCACCAGCAGCGGCAAACTCGACAGAGAGAATGTCAGAGCCCACTGGCCGAACTTGCCGATCTCGCCACGCGCCGCCTCGATCGCCTGCAACACTTGCTCATCGGACACCAGGTGCGGATAGCGTTCCGGCAGCAGCAACAGCAGCGACTGCCATTTGGCGAGCATGCCCGGCAACTCATTGAACAGGGTGATCAACTGATGCCAGAGCAGCGGCAACACCACGAGGATAAACAGCATCAGCACGCCCATGAACAGCGCGAACACCAATCCTACCGCCACACCACCCGGCACGCGCAGACGCTCGAGCGTGACCACCAGGCCCTGCATGAGATACGCCAGCACCATCCCCGCCAATACCGGCGCAAGCATGCCGCCGAGGGTGAGCACGGCCGTGAAGGCGAGAAACAGCAGCACCGCCAGCACCACCGCTTCCTCATCGGAGAAATAGCGCTGAATCCAGTCGCGTAACACTTTGAACATCAATAATCCTTAGATTGTAACGCTGTCGATTTCAGGCCTTTTTCAACCAGTAACGGTAGACACCTGCTTCGTCTTCTTCGCGCAGCAGCGTATGACCGGCCAATTTGGCAAAGGTGCGAAAGTCGCGTTGCGAGCCCGCATCAGTGGCGATCACCTTGAGGACGGCGCCACTCTGAAGCTTGTTCAGCTCCATTTTCGCCTTGAGCAACGGCAACGGACAATTCAGGCCACTGGCGTCCAGTTCCACGTCATGGGCTACAGCGTCAGTCATTGCGTCACTCCGGTTCAGGTCTTCGAGCAGCCTAGAATATCTGGTCGCAGCATCGGTGTCCGGCTACAGTAAGGTCTTTGTCTTCTAAGGCTTTGTGCATGACTTTTCTGCGCCCTACCCTGCTGACGCTCGCTTGCCTGCTCGCCTCACCAGGCTTTGCCGACGATCTGCCGTCACTTGGCGACGCCAGTTCTGCCATTGTCTCGCCGCAACAGGAATACCAGCTTGGCCGCGCCTGGCTGGCGATGTTGCGCAGCCAGGTTTCACAGCTCAACGATCCGCAGCTCAAGGACTACGTCGAATCCAGCGTCTATAAGCTGGTGGAGACCAGTCAAGTCACTGACCGACGCCTTGAATTCATTCTGATCAACAGCCCGCAGCTCAACGCCTTCGCGGCGCCGGGTGGCGTGGTCGGGGTCAATGGTGGCTTGTTCCTCAATGCGCAGACCGAGGGTGAATACGCATCGGTACTGGCGCACGAACTGGCGCACTTGTCACAACGCCACTTCGCGCGCGGCGTCGAGGCATCGCAACGAATGCAGGTACCGATGATGGCCGCGCTGCTGGCCGGGATCGTCATTGCCGCAGCCGGTGGCGGTGACGCCGGTATTGCGACCATCGCCGGTACGCAGGCAGCGGCGATTCAGTCGCAACGCACCTTCTCCCGGCAGAACGAACAGGAAGCCGACCGCATCGGCATCCTCAATCTGGAAAAGGCCGGGTATGACCCGCGTTCGATGCCGACCATGTTCGAACGCCTGATGCGTCAATACCGTTTCGACGCCAAGCCACCGGAATTCCTGCTGACTCACCCGGTGACCGAATCGCGTATTGCCGACACCCGCAACCGCGCCGAACAAGCCAAACCGGGCGGCATTGAAGACTCCAAGCGCTATCAATTGATCCGCGCGCGCGTGCAGTTGATCTACGAAGAAACCCCGGGTCTGGGCGCCAAGCGTTTCCGTGCGCAGCTGGATGAAAACCCGAAGAACGATGTGGCGCGCTACGGTCTGGCGATTGCGCAGATCAAGGGTGGCCAGTTGAATGAAGCGCGCGAGAATCTCAAGCAATTGCTGGCGACGTCGCCGAACGAAATCATCTACAACCTTGCCCAAGTCGATCTGGACATCACCAATAATCGTTTGCCGGATGCACAGTCCCGTGTGGACCGGATGCTTACACAATATCCGGGCAACTATCCGCTGAATCAGGTTCGAGTGGATCTGCTGCTGAAACAGAATCGCGCGCCGGATGCCGAGAAGGCGCTGGAAGCATTACTCAAATCCCGCCCGGATGATCCGGATGTCTGGTATCAGGTCGCCGAAACCCGTGGCTTGTCGGGGAACATCATTGGCCTGCACCAGGCGCGGGCCGAGTATTTCGCGCTGGTTGGCGATTATCGCCAGGCGATCCAGCAACTCGATTTTGCCAAGCGCAAGGCTGGCAGTAACTTCCCGCTGTCTTCACGCATCGATGCCCGCCAGCGTGAGCTGATGGAACAAGAGCGGATGGTCAAGGACATGATGGGCTAAGCCTCCTGCCGTCCAGACAAAAGCTTCAGGCATAAAAAAACCGCCTCTTTCGAGGCGGTTTCTTTTTTACCTTAGCGCTGGATTATTCAGCCAGTTTGAAGGTGATGAAGCTTGCACGACCTTGACGCAGAACGCGCATCGACACCGAACGGTTCTTCGGCAGTGCCTTGGCGATCTCGCCGAACTCCTTGGTGGAGCCGATGGCCTGGTTGTTCAGGTGCGTAATCACGTCACCTGGCTGCAGACCAATCAGCGCCGCAGGACCGTCCTGCACTTCCTTGATCACCACACCACCTTTGAGGTCGTAGGTTTTCTTCTGCTCGGCGGTCAGCTCGCCCACCGACACACCGAGGCGGTTGCTGGTGCTTTCAGTACCGGACTTCGGTAGCGCATCCAGCTCTTTGTCTTCATCAGGGATCGCGCCAACCGTCAGCTCGACATTCTTGCGCTTGCCTTCACGAATCACTTCCAGATTGGCTTTGGCGCCAGCTTTCAGTGCGCCGACCAGATGCGGCAGATCAGCTGACATGACGATCGGCTGACCATTCATGCTCAGGATCACGTCGCCAACTTGCAGGCCACCTTTGGCTGCCGGGCCGTCATCCTGAATCTGGGCAACCAGCGCGCCGGCCGGTTTATCCAGGCCGAACGACTCGGCCAGATCCTTATTCACTTCCTGGATGACCACGCCCAGCCAGCCGCGGCTGACTTTGCCACCGCTCTTCAGCTGATTGGACACATCCATCGCCACGTCGATCGGGATCGCGAACGACACGCCCATGAAACCACCCGAACGGGTGTAGATCTGCGAGTTGATGCCGACCACTTCACCGTTCAGGTTGAACAGCGGACCACCGGAGTTGCCTGGGTTGATCGGCACGTCGGTCTGAATGAACGGCACATAGTTTTCGTTCGGCAGGCTACGACCCACGGCACTGACGATGCCTTGAGTCACGGTATGGTCGAAGCCAAACGGCGAACCGATTGCCACGACCCACTGACCGGCTTTCAAGTCCTGGGATTTGCCGAGTTTGAGCACCGGCAGATCCTTGCCTTCGATTTTCAGCAAGGCCACGTCGGAGCGTGGATCGGTGCCGATCAGCTTGGCTTTCATTTCACTGCGGTCGGCGAGGCGGACGAGGATCTCGTCGGCATCGGCGATTACGTGGTTATTGGTCAGGATGTAGCCATCCGGGGAGATAATGAAGCCCGAACCCAGCGACTGCGCTTCACGCTGACGACCACCACCGCCCGGCGAACGCTGCTGAGGCGGCATGCCGCGCTCGAAGAATTCGCGCAGCATCGGCGGTAGGCCTTCCAGATCAGGCATCTGCTGGTTCACTTTGCGATCCGGCAGTTTCTGCGTGGTACTGATGTTCACCACGGCTGGCGAAGCTTGTTCGACCAATTGGGTGAAGTCAGGCAGATCGGCCGCTTGCGCCGCAGGCACCGCCTGACCGAGCAACAGCACAGTGGCGAAAATGGAGAGATAGGATTTCAAACTTGGTATCGACATACAGCTCCCGTTACGACGAGCAGGGTTAAGCGATATGGAGCAAGGAACGCCGGAAACCACCGACCGGCATTTTTGTTCCGGGAACAACAAACAAGGCCAGAGCCGTGAGGCTCTGACCTATAAAAAATTTTCGGGGTATTTGCAAATGAAAATGCTCAGCAAACATTTCATCTACGTCTCGATGAAGACGTGGTAATGACTGAAATCAGCTCACTGCTTACTGGTTGCAGTGCCATCGGTATTTCGCATCGACAGAGCAATTCGTTCGGCAGTGCCAATTGGAATCTCACCAACCACAGTGACCATCATCTCGCCTTCAGGCGTTGTCAGGCGACGGGAAACGGCAACGGTTGGACCCAGTTGCGTGCGGGTGTCAGTGACGGTTGCGCCGTTCAAAGGCTCAAGGAAAACCGAAAAGCGTGCCAAGCCGTCGTCGTACAGCAAACTGTTGACCTGAGTCTTGGTTTCCGGGTCCTTGTGCGAGGTGCTGCTGGTCAGTTCAAAACCCGGCGGCAGCCAGTCCGAATGCCAGACCTGAGCGGTCTTGACCGCGGAAGCCTTGTCGCTGTCGAGCGTTATCGCTTTACAGTCGGCATCAGCCTGCAAATCTTTGTCCGACGGGACTTCGTCAGTATCGAGACTGGTGAACTGGAAGCGTTCGAGCAACTGCCCCTTGTCGTTCAGCAGCAACGACTTCAGCGGCAAACCCGTTTTCTTGTCCAGATGCAATTCAAAACCGTAACGATGCTGATCGCGAGGCGTCAGCGATACAATCACTGCGTCTCGCCCAGCCACGCGCGATTTGCCGATGACGGCAAGGTCATACCAGTTTTTCAGCTTTTGCGGATCGAGAGGACGAGCGGCTGAGTTGGGGGAATCCCCCAGACCGGCAATCAGGGTGCCGCTGACGCATTGAGTGTGTCCATCAATGCGCACGACTTCCTGCGCCGAACCGTCGAGCTGGAGTAAACGCTCGCGAACCTGGCCATTCTGGACGCGATGCCAGATGTTATGGGTAGAAAAGCTACCGTTACGCTCGTATACGAAAGTGCCGTGAAAGCTTTGCTGCTGCTCGGCCTGGCCCAGACGGGTCAACCAGTCCTGGGCCTCATCAGCGTGGGCTGGAACTATGAACCAGCCACTGAGCAGAAGCGAAAGTAGAGGTATGGCGCGCATGATCCTCCTTAACGGTTTTCCAGACTTGCTGCACGTGCGTATGGCAACGCGCTTTCAGTGCCTTTCAGTGCGGCCTGTTGTGCGTGCTGACGCAGGTAGCCTGGCAGACGCTGATCATGCCAGCCTGGCTGACCTTGCAGTACGCCGTTGGCCATAGGGCCAGTGGCTTCCGAACTTTCACTATAGCCTGCCAGAACAGCCGGACCTTTGACCTGTGGGGTGGCCAAGGTTGGCTGATTGGATTGCTGAGCCAGCTCAACACCAGCGATTTCGTCCTGGTTGTACAGGCGAACACCGGCGAGAACGGCAACAGTCACCGAGGCTGCAACAGCCAGACGGCCGAGATTGCGCCATGGGCTGCGAGATACTTTGGCCGGAGCCGTTTCGTCTTCCAGTGCAGCAGACACTGCCGCAGCGATATCCAGACGTGGCAGCAGCAGATCCTTGTGCATGGCTGCCCGAGCGATCTGGTAACGAGCCCAGGTCTCACGGGTATCAACATCATCCAGTGCATTGAGCACTCGACGCAATTCCAGTTCGTCCGCTTCGTTATCCATCACTGCGGACAGCGATTCCTGCAGGGCTTCACGACTCATGGCGTTCCTCTCTTGGCTGTCGCCGCTGTCTCAGTTTTCCTGCAACAACGGCTGCAGGGCTTTATCGATGGCCTCCCGGGCGCGGAAAATCCGGGAGCGCACGGTACCCACCGGACATTGCATGACGCTCGCAATGTCCTCGTAACTCAGACCATCGAATTCACGTAAAGTTAACGCCGTACGCAAATCCTCTGGCAGTTGCTGAATGGTTCGATGGACAGTGCCTTCGATCTCATCCCGCAGCAGTGCACGTTCTGGTGACTCGAGATCCTTGAGGCCATGATCGCCATCGTAGAACTCTGCATCTTCGGAACTTACATCGCTATCCGGCGGCCGGCGGCCGCGTGAAACCAGGTAATTCTTTGCCGTGTTAATGGCAATACGGTACAGCCACGTATAAAACGCACTGTCGCCGCGAAAGTTTCCAAGCGCTCGATATGCCTTGATAAAGGCTTCCTGAGCCACGTCCTGGGCTTCATGGGTGTCGTGCACGAAACGCACGATCAACCCGAGAATCTTGTGCTGATACTTCAGCACCAACAGATCGAAAGCTCGCTTGTCGCCGCGTTGAACGCGCTCGACCAGCTGCTGATCCTCTTCCTGGGTTAGCATGAACACTCCTCGATAAGCCCGAAGGAGACTTGCATAACTAAACGACCAGACTTGCAAACATAGACTCGGGCTTTTCGCAAAAGTTCTCCCCCTCCAGGCAAGTTTCCTGCGGGCTCTGATTTGGCACGCACGAAAAGCGCAGCTCGGGATAAACCGGCTGCGCGAATAATCTTGTCATCGGTTTCGCCGGCAGGAATCCAACCGCAGATTCCGCACTGAAGCCGACACTGTCCCTTATCTCTGGCACCGACTATTGATCTTGGGCCTTTGGCAAAAGTTCCAATTATTTATAGCCGTCACCACCTGACATTGGGCGACCCTGTGCAGAAAAAGTCTGTTTCAGCACCGATACAGTCGTCTTTTCCCCAAATGGGTGAGAAAAACTTCCGACGAAGCACACGGTTTTTTCGGTCACAGTAGTTTCACAATGCCATGTCGGCCCGGCTATTGTGCCGATCCCCCCCTCTATATACTAGTGGGCTGTGTGGCTGCCTTGACTCGCCGATCCGGCAGTCCTGCACCACCCCCGACCCGGGTCGCTTTGAGCGGAATCCTGTAATGAGCCAACAATTCCAACATGATGTTCTGGTCATTGGCAGCGGTGCTGCCGGTTTAAGTCTCGCGCTGACCCTGCCGGGTCATTTGCGCATTGCCGTATTGAGCAAAGGCGATCTCGCCAACGGATCCACCTATTGGGCCCAGGGCGGCGTCGCAGCTGTGCTGGATGACACCGACACTGTCGAATCCCACGTCGACGACACCCTGAACGCCGGCGGCGGTCTATGCCACGAAGACGCAGTGCGTTTCACCGTCGAGCACAGCCGCGAGGCCATCCAGTGGCTGATCGACCAAGGCGTGCCTTTCACCCGCGACGATCAGTCCGGCACTGAAGACGGCGGATTCGAATTCCACCTGACCCGCGAAGGTGGCCACAGTCACCGCCGCATCATCCATGCGGCCGATGCCACCGGCGCTGCCATCTTCAAAACCCTGCTGGCCCAGGCCAAAGAGCGTTCGAATATCGAACTGCTGGAGCAGCGGGTCGCCGTCGACCTGATCACCGAACGACGCTTAGGCATGCAAGGCGAACGATGCCTCGGCGCCTACGTACTCAACCGCAAGACTGGCGAAGTCGACACCTACGGCGCACGCTTCGTGATTCTGGCCTCGGGCGGTGCCGCCAAGGTCTATCTCTATACCAGTAACCCCGACGGCGCCTGCGGTGACGGCATCGCCATGGCCTGGCGTTCGGGTTGCCGGGTGGCGAACCTGGAGTTCAACCAGTTCCACCCGACCTGCCTGTATCACCCACAGGCCAAGAGTTTTCTGATCACCGAAGCCCTGCGCGGCGAAGGCGCCCATTTGAAGCTGCCCAATGGCGAACGCTTCATGTCCCGCTTCGACAAGCGCGCCGAACTGGCACCGCGTGACATCGTCGCCCGGGCCATCGACCATGAAATGAAGCGCTTGGGCGTTGACTGCGTGTATCTCGACATCAGCCACAAACCCGAAGCGTTCATTAAAAGTCACTTCCCGACTGTTTATGAGCGCTGCCTGGGATTCGGCATCGACATCACCAAACAGCCGATCCCGGTCGTCCCGGCCGCGCATTACACCTGTGGCGGCGTGATGGTCGATCAGAACGGTCGCACCGATGTGCCGGGCCTGTATGCCATCGGCGAAACCAGCTTCACCGGCCTGCATGGCGCCAACCGCATGGCCAGTAATTCGCTGCTGGAATGTTTCGTCTATGCCCGTTCGGCGGCGGCGGACATCCTCGCGCAACTGGACGATGTCGCCGCGCCAAGCGCCCTGCCCGTCTGGGACGCCAGCCAGGTCACCGACTCCGACGAAGACGTGATCATCGCGCACAACTGGGATGAACTGCGACGGTTCATGTGGGACTACGTCGGCATCGTGCGCACCAATAAGCGCCTGCAACGGGCGCAACACCGCGTGCGCCTACTGCTGGACGAGATCGACGAGTTCTACAGCAACTATAAGGTCAGTCGCGATCTGATCGAACTGCGCAACCTGGCACAAGTCGCCGAACTGATGATTTGCTCAGCCATGGAGCGCAAGGAAAGTCGCGGCCTGCATTACACCCTCGACTATCCCGACCTGTTGCCTGAGGCGCTCGACACTATTCTGGTGCCGCCCACCTACGCCGGCTGAACTTGAGCCGTACTCGCAGGCGCCGGTGCAGATCCGCCGCCTGCGAGTCCCGTGGTACACAGATTGATCTGACCCGCCATTCCCCGCGCAGACGAAAACGCAAAACCACGATCAACGGCAGCGCCAGGCTGTCCGGCCTCAACTGCACGGCTTGCCAGCCATCCGCCTGATTCCACAACTGCCAGCCATCGGCGTCCCGGCGCAATCCGCGAAACGCCTGAGGGTGATTTAGCAGAATCTGCCGAGGCAACACCCAATATCCGTGAAGCAGACAGCCAAAAGCCCCGAGCAAACTTGCCCAGAGTGGAATAGAAAGCAGGAACACCGAACCCAGTGCGAACGCCTGGGCCAGCAGATACGCCGCCAGCAACTGCCGTGAGGCATGCCAGCGGCATTCGAACGTGTTACTTGGGCTGGACACGGTCCAGGATCATGCGAACCATACGCTGCAGCTCCGGATCTTCAGACTCGCTGCGCTCCATGAACCAGCCGAACATGTCCTGATCCTCGCACTCCAACAGGCGAACATACAACGCACGATCCACCTCGTTCAGATCGGCATAAACCTCTTTCACGAACGGCACCAGCAACACGTCAAGCTCAAGCATGCCGCGACGGCTGTGCCAAAAGAGGCGATTCAGTTCAACTTGTTCGACCATGGAGCCCTCCTCAAATTTGGCGGCAAGTATACAGCGCCGAGGCGGGTCGCACAGTCGGCTTTGGTCGGGCACCACCGATCCTTTATCAACTACCCATTTCACCAACGCGCCCTTATGATGTGCCCCAGTCTATTTACCCTGCGAAGACCCATGGCCGATTCTGCTTTTTTCTGCACCCTGTCTCATGAAGGCGTTCTCGCGGTTCGCGGCGCGGATGCCGGAAAATTCCTGCAAGGCCAGTTGACCTGCAATCTCAATTACCTGAGCGACAGCCGCGCCAGCCTCGGTGCTCGTTGCACACAGAAAGGCCGGATGCAGTCGAGCTTCCGCATTCTGCTTGAAGGCGATGGCGTGGTCCTGGCGATGGCCAGCGAGCTGCTGGAGCCGCAACTGGCGGACCTGAAAAAGTACGCGGTGTTCTCCAAATCAAAACTGACCGACGAAAGCGCCGCTTGGGTACGCTTCGGCCTGGCCCATGGCGACAACGCCTTGACCAGCCTCGGTCTGGATCTGCCGGCAGAAACTGACAGCCTCGTGCGCAATGAAAGCCTGATCGCGATTCGCGTCTCGCCGGATCGCGCCGAACTCTGGGCACCGGTCGATCAGGCTGACGCGATCAAAGCCAAATTGTCCGAAGCCCTGCCTGAAGCCGAGCTGAATCAATGGCTGCTGGGCCAGATCCGCGCCGGTATCGGTCAGGTCATGCCAAGCACTCGCGAGCTGTTCATCCCGCAGATGCTCAACCTGCAAGCCGTCGGCGGCGTGAGTTTCAAGAAAGGTTGCTACACCGGCCAGGAAATCGTTGCGCGCATGCAGTACCTGGGCAAACTCAAGCGTCGTCTGTATCGATTGAGCCTGGACGCTGCTGACTTGCCGGAGCCTGGTACACAACTGTTCGCGCCAAGCCACAACAGCGCCATCGGCGAAGTGGTGCTGGCCGCCAAGGCCGGGCAAAACATTGAACTCCTGGCGGTGCTGCAGGCCGAAGCTGCCGAAGCCGGTGATTTGCGTCTGGGCACCCTCGAAGGTCCCGCGCTGCATCTGCTCGACCTGCCTTACGAACTGGATCGCGACCGCGAAATCCAGCGCTGATCGCAGCATTTGTTGCAACACCCTAGAGAGTTTAAATGAGCGAACTGGCGGAAAAAGTCCAACAGGATTTGGTTGCGGCCATCGATAACGATGACCTGGTTCTGCCCACGTTGCCGGAAGTGGCCCTGCAGATTCGCAAGGCTGCTGAAGACCCGGAAATCAGCGTCAGCGATCTGAGCAAAGTGATCGGCCGTGACACGGCACTGTCGGCGCGCCTGATCAAAGTGGTCAACAGCCCGCTGCTGCGCGCCGCGCAGGAAGTCACCGACCTGCACACAGCCATCACCCGGCTGGGCATCAACTACAGCAGCAACCTGGCCATCGGCCTGGTGATGGAGCAGATCTTCCACGCCCGCTCCGAAGTGGTCGAGCAGAAGATGCGCGAAGTCTGGCGCAAGAGCCTGGAAATTGCCGGGGTCAGTTACGCGTTGTGCCGCCGCTACACGCAACTCAAGCCCGATCAAGCAGCCCTTGGCGGGCTGGTGCATCAGATCGGGGTACTGCCGATTCTGACTTACGCCGAAGATCACTATGAGCTGCTGTCGGATCCGGTCAGCCTCAACCATGTGATCGACCATATTCACCCGTTGCTCGGCGACAAGTTGCTGCGCGTGTGGGAGTTTCCGGAACGATTGGTGGAGTTGCCGGGGCGCTATCAGGACTTCAAGCGCGACTCGACGGCCATTGATTACGTCGATCTGGTGCAGGTGGCGAGCCTGTATTGCCACAAGGGCACTGACCACCCGTTTGCGCGGATTGATCCACTGAGCGTGCCGGCGTTCAGGAAGCTTGGGATTGATCCGGAGAACAAAGCGTTGTGTGAAGATCTGGAAGAGTCGCGGACGATGTTTTACTGATCCGAGACCGCGCCGCCACATTCGCGAGCAGGCTCGCTCCCACAGGAAAATGCATTCCAGAGTGGGAGCGAGCCTGCTCGCGAAGGGGCCAGCAAAACCACCACAATCAGCCGGCAATAAAACTGACCCGCACCTTCAACCCCGCCTGCTCACCGTCATGCAAACTAATCTGCGCCAGATGCGCCCGGCAGATCTCGCCAACAATCGCCAGCCCCAATCCTGAACCCGCCACCTGCTGATTACGCCGATAGAAACGCTCGAACACCCGATCGCGCTCTTCCAGCGGAATCCCCGGGCCGTCATCTTCCACTTCAAGCACCGCCGGCGCCGTCACCCGCAAAATCACGTTGCCGCCCGATGGCGTGTGCGCCAAGGCGTTGTCCACCAGATTGCTCAGCAACTCATTGAGCAACGTCGGTTCACCGCGCAGCCACACCGGTTCGTCCGCCTCTAGCGCCAGGGCCACCCCGCGCTTGTGCGCCAGTGGCGCCATGGCCATGCCCAGCTCTCGGGCCAACTGACTCAGATCGAGCAACTGCGCGCCGCCCTCGGCAATCGCCCGGGCGCCGTTTTCGACCCGCGCCAACGACAGCAACTGATTGGCCAGATGTGTCAGGCGATCAGTGCTTTGTGCCGAGGACTCCAGCGTCGAACGCCAGACCTCGGCATCATTGGAACGCAGGCCCAGCTCAAGCCGCGCCTTCAGCGCTGCCAAAGGCGTACGCAACTCATGGGCGGCATCGGCAATGAACTGCGCCTGCCGCTCAAACTGCCCGCGCAGACGCTCGGTGAAATGATTGAGCCCGCGCACCAGCGGCCACAGTTCATGCTGCACTTCAACCAATGGCAGCGGGCGCAAGTCGTCGGGCTGACGCTCTTCCACCGCCGTGCGCAAGCGCTCCAATGGGCGCAGTGCCGCACTGACCGCGAACCAGACCAGCAACAACGCGCCAATCGCCAACATACCCAAACGCAGCAAGGTATCGGCGGCCAGACTACGCGCCATGCTCACCCGCGCTTCGTCGGTTTCGGCCACGCGGATTTCCGCCATGCCGTTCATGTTCGGCTCGCTCACCGCTTTCAGCAGACTGACCACGCGCACGTTCTGACCGTTGTAAGTGGCGTTGTAGAAGCGCGCCAACGCGGGATAACTGTCCGTTCGCGGCGTCCCTGGTGGCGGGCCGGGGAGGTTTTCGTAGCCGGAAATCAGCTTCTGATGGATATCGTTGACCTGATAGTAAATCCGCCCGGCGCTGTCGTAAGCGAAGGTATCGAGTGCGACGTAGGGCACATCGGCGCTCAGTGTGCCGTCACGCTGCGACAGGCCCGCGGCGATGGTCCGCGCCGAGGCCAGCAACGTGCGGTCATACGCGGTGTCGGCGGCTTCGCGACCATTCCAGTATGCGCTCAAACCGCTGGCGAGCATCAGTACCACCAGCAGCAATGCAAGGTTCCACAGCAAGCGCCAGCGCAGGCTGCTGGGCTTATGCATCGCGGCTTTCCAGCAGATAACCCAGACCACGGAACGTCACGATCGCCACTGGTTGGCCGTCGAGTTTCTTGCGCAAGCGGTGCACGTAGATTTCGATGGCATCGGGGCTGGCCTCTTCGTCGAGACCGAACACCTGGGACGCCAGTTGCTCCTTGCTCATCACCCGTCCCGGCCGGGCGATCAGCGCTTCCAGCACCGCTTGTTCGCGGGACGTCAGCGTCAGCAACTCTTCACCGAGGGTGAAGCGCCGGG
Source organism: Pseudomonas sp. Mb7 (assembly GCF_054790525.1). Classification (NCBI taxonomy): domain Bacteria; kingdom Pseudomonadati; phylum Pseudomonadota; class Gammaproteobacteria; order Pseudomonadales; family Pseudomonadaceae; genus Pseudomonas; species Pseudomonas sp. Mb7. The sequence continues at coordinate 751,757 of NZ_CP186501.1, read as the reverse complement.
TGTCGAGGTCGTAGGCCAGCACACCGCAGCGCTGCTGGCGTTCACCACCGAGCACACTGCGGCGCAGCAAGGCTTTGACCCGTGCTTCCAGCTCAGTCAGCTCGAAAGGCTTGGCGAGGTAATCGTCGGCGCCCAGATTGAGGCCATGGACGCGATCCTTCACATCGCTGCGCGCCGTTAGCATCAACACCGGCAGATTTTTGCCGCGTGCGCGCAAACGCGCGAGCACCTCGAAACCGTCCATGCGCGGCAGGCCGACATCGAGGATCGCCACGGCGTATTCCTCACTGCCCAGCGCCAGATCGGCGGCCACACCATCGTGCAACACATCCACGGTCAGACCGGTGCTCTTGAGCGCCTGCGCAACGCTTTCAGCCAATTGCAGATGGTCTTCGACGAGCAGAACACGCATGGATTTTTACCTCGTTCAGGAATGGCCAACGCCACGCTTTGCCGCGGAGTTTACAGCCGCAACCGCCGCTGTGAAGCCCGAAAACCTTGAAAGTCAGCTGAAAGGTTAGCGAAAGGTTAGCTCGTTACAGTCGGCCCACGGACAGTTCCGACTGCCGTCGCTGATGCCACACAGCGTAAAGAAAAACGCCTCGAAGCGTTTTCGACCAATAAGAACAATAAACGGAGTAAACCCGCATGCCGTCCATGCAGCCTCAGGCCTCCACGCCTGTCCGCCCTTCCCGTTTCAGCCACACCGCCCTCGCCAGTGCCGCCGCCCTTGCCGGTTTTTCGCCGTTGAGTTTTGCCGACTTCATCGAAGACAGCAGCGCCACCTTCGAAACCCGCAACATGTATTTCAACCGCGACTTTCGCGATGGCACCAGCGCCCAGCAATCCAAGCGTGACGAATGGGCTCAAGGGTTCATGCTTAATCTGCAATCGGGTTACACCGACGGCACCGTGGGGTTCGGTGTCGATGCGCTGGGCATGCTCGGGGTCAAACTTGATTCAAGCCCGGACCGCACCGGTACCGGCCTGCTGCCGACCCATGATGACGGGCGCGCGGCGGATGAATACTCCAAAGTCGGCCTGACCGGCAAAGTGAAAATTTCCGCCACCGAGCTGAAAATCGGCAGCCTGATTCCTGAACTGCCGATCCTCAAGCCCAACGACGGGCGCATCCTGCCGCAGACCTTTGAAGGCGGCTTGCTGACCTCCAAAGAGATCAAGAACCTGACCTTCACCGGCGGCCGTCTGGAGAAAGCCAAGGATCGCGACAGCACCGATTTCGAGGACATCGCCCTCAACAACAAGAACAGCCGTTTTGCCGGCACCGCCGCTGGCAAGCACTTCGATTTTGGCGGCGTGGACTACAAGTTCACCGACAAGATCACCGGCAGTTACCACTTCGCCCAACTCGACGAAGTCTACAACCAGCACTTCTTCGGCCTCGTTGCCTCGCGACCTATGGGACCCGGTACGTTTGCCACCGACCTGCGTTTCGCCGTCAGTGATGATCAGGGCGCAGCCCGTGGCGGCGAGATCGACAACCGCTCGCTCAACGGTCTGGTCAGCTACGCGCTGAGCGGCCACAAGTTCAGCGCCGGTTACCAGCACATGTCTGGCGACAGTGCCTTCCCTTATGTCGATGGCAGCGACCCGTACCTGGTCAACTTCGTGCAGATCAACGATTTCGCCGGCGCTGAAGAGCGCTCCTGGCAGGCGCGCTACGACTTCGACTTCGCCAAACTCGGCATCCCCGGTCTTAGCTTCATGAGTCGCTACTTGAGCGGTGACAACATCAAGCTCAAGAACGGCGAGGAAGGCAAAGAATGGGAACGCAACACCGAGATCAAATATGTAGTACAAAGCGGCGCCTTGAAGGATGTCGCCGTGCGTTTGCGTAATGCCACTTACCGCTCCAATTACTCGGCTCGCGATGCTGACGAAGTGCGTTTGCTGGTGAGCTACAGCGTTGCCCTTTGGTAAATGCCCGTAAGTGAAAAACACGTCGAATAACAACAATGCCCGTGGAGAATCGAATGAACCTGTCACTGCGTAAAGTTGCACTGGCCGCCAGTTGCATCCTGTTTGCCGGCCAACTGATGGCCGAACCGAAACGTCCGGAATGTATCGCCCCGGCCTCCCCCGGCGGTGGTTTCGACCTGACCTGCAAACTGGTGCAGAGCGCACTGGTCAACCAGAAACTGCTGAGCAAACCGATGCGTGTGACCTACATGCCCGGCGGTGTCGGCGCGGTGGCCTACAACGCCGTGGTCGCGCAACGTCCGGCCGATGCCGGCACGCTGGTCGCGTGGTCGAGCGGTTCGCTGTTGAACCTGGCCCAGGGCAAGTTCGGTCGTTTCGATGAGACCAACGTGCGTTGGCTGGCAGCGGTCGGCACCAGCTACGGTGCCATTGCGGTGAAAAGCGATTCGCCCTACAAGACCCTCGACGATCTCGTTCAGGCTCTGAAGAAAGATCCAAGCTCAGTGGTGATCGGCTCCGGCGGCACCGTCGGCAGCCAGGACTGGATGCAAACCGCACTGATCGCCAAGGCTGCCGGGATCAACCCGCGCGACCTGCGTTACGTCGCGCTTGAAGGTGGCGGCGAAATCGCCACGGCCCTGCTCGGTGGTCACATCCAGGTCGGCAGTACCGACATCTCCGACTCCATGCCGCACATCCAGAGCGGTGACATGCGCCTGCTCGCGGTGTTCGCCGACAAGCGTCTCGACGAGCCGGAAATGAAAGACATTCCGACCGCTCGCGAACAAGGCTACGACATCGTCTGGCCAGTGGTGCGCGGCTTCTACCTGGGGCCAAAAGTCAGCGATGAAGACTACGCCTGGTGGAAAGACTCGTTCGACAAACTGCTGGCCTCCGACGAATTCGCCAAGCTGCGCGACCAGCGTGAACTGTTCCCGTTCGCCATGACCGGCCCGGAACTCGACACCTACGTGAAGAAGCAGGTGGCGGACTACAAAGTGCTGGCCAAAGAGTTCGGCCTGATTCAGTGATCGCCTCTGTCTAGCCGCTGCGTTCCCGGTTGCGGGGACGCGGCACAGGAGCTCCCATGCTTATTCAACGCATTTTCGCCTCCGTGCTGTTGCTGGTTTGCGCCGGCCTGGCACTGATGGCGTGGCCGTACCAAGCGGCTTTTTCCTACGAACCGGTGGGCCCGCGCGCCTTCCCTCTGTTGATGCTCGGCCTGATGGGCGCGGCGCTGCTGTACATGGTATTTCGCCCGGCGCCGATCAAACACAGTGAAGACGAGCCGCCACTGGATCGCGAAACCCTGACCAAGATCGCCATTTGCGTCGCACTGCTGCTGGTGTTCGCCGGTCTCTTCGAACCGCTGGGTTTCATCCTCAGCAGCATCCTTATCGGTATTCCAATGGCGCGCCTGTATGGCGGTCGCTGGATGCCGAGCATCGTGGTGACCACGCTGATGGCCATCGGTCTGTACCTGCTGTTCGACCGTGTGATGGACGTTCCGCTGCCCCTTGGCCTGCTCGACGTGCTGGAGAACTGATATGGATACCCTCGGTTATTTGGGTCAAGGCTTCGGCGTTGCGCTGAGCCCGTACAACCTGGTCACGGCCCTGACCGGCACGCTGATCGGCACTGTCGTAGGCTTGCTGCCAGGCCTCGGCCCGATCAATGGCGTGGCCTTGCTGATTCCGATTGCTTTTGCTCTCGGCCTGCCGCCGGAGTCGGCGTTGATTCTGTTGGCAGCGGTGTACCTGGGCTGTGAATACGGCGGACGGATCAGCTCGATCCTGCTGAACATTCCGGGCGAAGCATCGACCGTGATGACCACCCTCGACGGCTACCCGATGGCCCGCAAAGGCCTCGCTGGTGTCGCGCTGTCGCTGTCGGCGTGGAGTTCGTTTATCGGCGCGTTTATCGCCACCTGCGGCATGGTGCTGTTTGCGCCGTTGCTGGCGAAATGGGCGATAGCCTTCGGCCCGGCGGAATACTTCGTGTTGATGGTGTTTGCGATTGTCTGTCTCGGCGGTATGGCCGGTGATCGACCGTTGAAGACCTTCATCGCGGCGTTGATCGGCCTGTTCCTGTCGAGCGTCGGCATCGACGCCAACAGCGGCGTTTACCGCTTCACCGGTGACAACATCCACCTGACTGACGGCATTCAATTCGTTGTGCTGGTGCTCGGTCTGTTCTCGGTCAGTGAGATTCTGTTGCTGCTGGAGAAAACCCATCGCGGTCAGGAAGCGGTGAAAGCCACCGGGCGGATGATGTTCAACTTCAAGGAAGCGTCGTCGGTGTTCGTGGTGAACATCCGTTGCGGCCTGCTCGGTTTCATCATGGGCGTGCTGCCGGGTGCCGGCGCGACGCTGGCCAGCGCCGTGGCCTACATGACCGAAAAACGCATCGCCGGTGCCAGTGGCAAATTCGGTCAGGGTGATGCCCGTGGTCTCGCCGCGCCAGAAACTGCCATCGGTGCTTCGGCTTGTGGCGCACTGGTGCCAATGCTGACCCTCGGCGTTCCAGGTTCGGGCACGACCGCGGTGATGATCGGCGCTCTGTCGCTGTACAACATCACCCCGGGCCCACTGCTGTTCCAGCAACAACCGGACATCGTCTGGGGCCTGATCGCCTCGTTGTTCATCGCCAACATCATGCTGGTGATCCTCAACATCCCGATGATCCGCATCTTCACCCGCATCCTCGCCGTGCCGAACTGGGCACTGGTGCCGGTGATCGCGATCATCACCGGGATTGGCGTCTACGCGGTGCACGCCACCACGTTCGACCTGTTCCTGATGGTCGGCATCGGCATCTTCGGCTACATCCTGCGCAAGCTCGACTTCCCGTTGTCGCCAGTGCTGCTGGGCTTCATCCTCGGTGGTCTGATGGAGCAAAACCTGCGTCGGGCGCTGTCGATTTCCAACGGCGCGCTGGAAATTCTCTGGTCGAGCCCTATCACCTTCGGTGTCTGGGTGCTGACCGCGATCATGCTGCTGATGCCGCTGCTGCGCATCTGGCGCAAACGTTCGGTCGCGCGTCGCGCCATTGCCGATGTTTGATCGCGCCTCACTGAAATCCTGGTGGGGAACCCCGCTGGTCGGTCTGCTTGGCGGCTACCTCGCCAGCCAGATCGGCTGGCCACTGCCGTGGATGGTCGGCTCGTTGCTGGCGATCATCCTCGTGCGCTGCCTGACCCCGTGGCAACTCACGGAAATCCCTGGCGGCCGCAAGTGCGGCCAGTGGATTGTCGGCATCGGGATTGGCCTGCACTTCACTCCGGTGGTGATGGAGCAGGTGCTCAGTCATTTCGGTTTGATCTTCTTCGGTGCGCTGGTCACCAGTGTCTCGGCGGTGGTCGGCGTGTGGTTGATGCGCCGTACCGGTGAAGATCGCGCCACAGCGTTTTTCTCGAGCATGCCCGGCGGTTCCGGGGAGATGGTCAACCTCGGCGCCCGTAATGGTGCGATGCTCAGCCACGTCGCGGCGGGGCAGAGTTTACGGGTGTTGGTGGTGGTCTTGTGTGTGCCGGCGGCGTTCAAATATCTGCTCGGCGATGGCAACCCGATTTCTCATGCTGGCAGCGTCGATTGGCGCTGGCTGGCGATTCTGTTTCCGGCGGGCGGTTTGCTTGCGTGGCTCTGGCAGCGTTTGCGCCAACCCAATCCGTGGCTGTTCGGGCCGTTGCTGGTGAGTGCGGCGGTGAGCATTGGCTGGGATTTGCACATTGGTTTGCCCAATGGCGGCAGTCAGATTGGCCAATGGCTGATTGGCAGCGGTCTGGGTTGTCACTTCAATCGGCAGTTTTTCCGCCGTGCGCCTTCGTTTATGGGGCGGACATTGATCGGCACGGCGTTGACCATGTTGATTGCGACACTGGCGGCGTTAGGGTTGAGCGCTTTGACCCATCTGGATCTGCGTTCGCTGACGCTGGGCATGATGCCCGGCGGAATTGCCGAGATGAGTCTGACGGCAGAGACGCTGCAATTGTCGGTGCCGTTGGTGACGGCGATGCAGGTGATGCGGTTGTTGTTTGTGCTGTTTCTGGCGGAGCCGTTGTTCAAGTACTGGAATCGTAATCCCGAGTAGCACCGAGTCGACTTCATCGCTGGCAAGCCAGCTCCCACAGGTTCTTGTGGCTGCCACAGACTATGGGCACCCCCCAAAAACCTGTGGGAGCTGGCTTGCCAGCGATGGGGCCCTTCAGACCGTCATCAGATCGGAGGAAGCCGCCACTCGATCGGTGTTTCGCCATTCTGCTCGAGAAACTTGTTGGTCCGGCTGAAATGCCCACACCCCAAAAACCCGCGATAAGCCGACAGCGGCGACGGATGCACCGACGTCAGCACCAGATGCTTGGTCGCGTCGATCAGCTTCTGCTTGCTCTGCGCGTGCGCGCCCCAGAGCATGAACACCAGATGCGGCTGGCGCTCGCTGACCACCTCAATGATCCGATCAGTGAAGAACTGCCAGCCCTTGTCTTTATGCGCATTGGCGTTGGCGCGCTCGACGGTCATGGTGGTGTTGATCATCAACACGCCCTGATCGGCCCAGCTCTGCAGGTAGCCGTGATTGGGAATATCGATGTTCAGGTCGCGCTTCAACTCTTTATAGATGTTGACCAGCGACGGCGGCGCCGGCACGCCTGGTTGCACCGAGAAGCACAAACCGTGGGCCTGGCCCGGGCCGTGATACGGGTCCTGGCCGAGGATCACCACCTTCACTTTATCCAGCGGCGTCGAGTTCAGCGCGTTGAAAATCATCGGTCCCGGCGGATAGATTTCCTTGCCTGCCGCCCGCTCCTGCTGCAGAAACTGGCGCAACTCTGCCATGTAAGGCTGGTCGAACTCAGCACGCAGTGCCTCCTTCCAGCTCGGTTCGAGTTTGATACGGTCGTCAGCAGTCATGGTCATACCCGGCAAAAACAATGGGGCGAACCCTAGGAAAGCCGACCACGCTTGTCAATTGATCTGATGCAGATCCGGCACTTTCCCACACAACGATCATACTGATCGTTCAAATTCCCGATCGAGGTCACGATGAATCTGCACTTCGAAGAACTCACCGGCACCGACGGCGCCCGCATCGGTATCGCCAGCCTGGATGCTGAAAAGTCGCTGAATGCGCTGTCCCTGCCGATGATCAATGCCCTCAGCGACAAGTTGAACGCCTGGGCCAAGGATCCACAAATCGTCTGTGTGCTGCTGCGCGGTAACGGCGCCAAGGCCTTCTGCGCCGGCGGCGAGGTGCGCAGCCTGGTCGAGGCCTGTCGCGCCCATCCCGGCGAAGTCCCGCCGCTGGCCGCGCAGTTTTTCGGCGCGGAATACCGCCTGGATTACAGCCTGCACACCTATCCAAAACCGCTGATCTGCTGGGGCCATGGCTACGTGCTCGGCGGCGGTATGGGCCTGTTGCAAGGCGCGAGTACACGGATCGTCACACCGAGCAGCCGTTTGGCCATGCCGGAAATCACCATTGGTCTGTATCCCGACGTCGGCGCCAGTTGGTTTCTCGCGCGGCTGCCGGGCAAACTCGGCTTGTTTCTTGGCCTGACCGGTGCGCACATGAACGGTCGTGATGCGATCGATCTGGACCTGGCCGACCGCTTCCTGCTCGACGAACAGCAGCCGCAACTGATCGAAGGCCTGTTGCAGCTCAATTGGCAGGAACAGACCGACGTGCAACTCAACAGCCTGCTCAAGGCGTTGCAGCAGGAAGCCGTGGCGCAGATGCCCGAGGCGCAGTGGCTGCCACGTCGTCAGCAGATCGACGAACTGCTCGACGTCAGCGACGTTACCTGTGCGTGGAAAGCCATCAGCCTGCAGCGCGACAGCAGAGATCCGTTGATCGCGCGGGCGGCGAAAACCATGAGCGAAGGCTCGCCACTGACCGCGCATCTGGTCTGGGAACAGATCATCCGTGCCCGCCATATGTCGCTGGCCGAGGTCTTTCAGATGGAATACACCCTGAGCCTCAATTGCTGCCGGCATCCGGAGTTCAGCGAAGGGGTTCGCGCGCGGTTGATCGATAAGGATCAGAAGCCGCACTGGCATTGGCCGGATATCAACAATGTGCCGGATGCGGTGGTCGAGGCGCACTTTCACAAGGTCTGGGAGGGGCGGCATCCGTTGGCGGATTTGACGCAGTATTGAACTGACGCGATGACGACTGGATTCCGATCGCGAGCTGGCTCAATCGGTCGCCATAGGGCTCAGACATTCAGCTCGTAAAACTGAATGATCTCCGTCATCGCCCGCTGCGCTTCTTCGTCGCCCTTTATCAGAATGTCTTCGACATCCCTCAATGGCGGAAGAGGGTGCAGACGTTCAGCAATCTGCATCGCGCTGTAGTCTTGAGTCGCTGTTCCTTCGTTGTTTGAGTCGGCGGGCCGCCATCTTCCCCTTGCGAATCACCAGCAGAGATCAATCTCCAGGTTTCATAGGGCGGCGCTCCACCCAACAGGCTGAATCCGACGGTCCCGGACCAACCGGCGTTATGGCTCACGGCTGTATCCTTCTCTCCGCAAGCCTCACTAAACAGTGCCTTGCCGATCGCACTGGCATCAATCTCTGCAATCTGGCTGATGGATGGAACCGTCCAGGGTGCCAGCCGACCCGCGAGGGATCCGTCGATCAAGGTATTGATGAAATTGGCGGCGACCTGATTCGATGACAGCTGCATCAGGTTTTCACTGAAAATTTTATTCAATCTCAGTTCACCTTGCCGCGAGGTGTAGCCGCGAATCAGGGCGGAGTAGGCACCGTTTCCACCGTTTCCACCGTTGGCATCAATGGCCACGGCAAGCCAGAGCCTGGCGCTTTTCAGAATTTCTCCCGCTTCATTATCGACAACGATAACCTCAGAAACTCTTCCGCCAATAATATCGAATAGTTTTTGATACAGGGGAGCGCAGCTAGCCCCTGTTAATTTCAGCGCAAGATATTCGATATCTTCAGAATCGAACATCAGCCCCTTACAAATATTTGCTGCATTTAAAATTTCTGACTTTTCCAGATCATTAAAAACATAACTCATCGTTACTTCCTTGTAATAACAGAGCGTGAAAGATAGCTACTGAGAAACTTAAGCATTTCAGGTGATTCGCGTAATGACGATAGACCGAGACTTACCCGACCGTGCCCTCCGGTAAAGTCAAAGCTGTGTAATTCCACGGTGCAAAAAAAATTCAAACTTCCAAAATCCAGGTTTTCCAATTCGGCCCTGCTGAGCTTTGCCAATTTCTCGTCAGTCAGTTCTTCCTCAGCAGCGGGGCGAATCAAGCCGTTACAGCTTATCAATCGAGGAGTGCCATCACGCCGCGGCCAGTCAGCAATGACAAACTTTCGAACGGAAGCCTCATTCTTGAAATGCGGCGGAGGTGCATTAAGCCAAAGCTCCAGTCCCGGATAATTTTTTAGCTTTACAATCAACTCATCCGGCCAGTTGACGTGCCGATAGCCCCGCTCATGGGGTTCATTGTTTTCTTTTTTTGTATAAAGCCCAGCGTTCAGTTTATAAAGACGCCAACTTTCAGGAATCGGCTTTACACTCTGATCGTGGTACGACCGTATCTCCGTCCCGGTCCACCAGAAATGTCCCTTGAGCGTATTGGCAAGGCAGGCTTTCTTATTCGCCAGTTCAGGCATGCCCACATAAAACTCCGGGACCAGAGTCTTATCCACATAGCTACCGCCCAGTATGGGCACCTGCTTCATGCTCGCCAGCTTCTTTTGGCAGGCCTCCTGATCCGCGTAATAGATTGCCATCGCCGCGGCGACTTCTTCTTCACGGATATAAAAATCCACCACGCAATAACAGGCATAAATAAACAAGCCGTACTTCAACAACTTCTTAAACCATTTAATCAATTGCTTATACGACATCCGGAGCATTTCAAACCTCCCTGCCAAACTGAGGAGCAGGCTGTTTCTTGAGATACCCGGATGTCGCGTTCTCAAACACCTCAAAGTATTGTTTCGTGCCGTACTCCACATTAAATCTGCTCGCCGTCAACTTCGCAGCGCTGCGAAGGCGGTCGTACTCACCAGCGGATTCAAGAACCCTGGCAATACGTTTGGCAATAGCGTGATGATCGAAGAAGTCCACCAGCAACCCATTGTGACCATCAACGATCACCTCCCTTACCGGAGCCGTATCCGACGCTACTACCACACACTCAGACGCCATCGCCTCCAGTAACGACCACGACAAAACAAACGGATACGTCAAATAAACATGGACTTTCGAACATTCCAGAACTGCCCGGTAAGTCTGGTAAGGAAGCTTCCCTGTGAAATGCACCCTGGAGTCATCGAAACTTACCTCTGCCTCCATCCTGCTGCGCCAATTTGCAAAGCCAACCGGCTTACACCCGTAACTGACGTCATCACCGCCTACTATGATTATCTGTGCATCGGGACACTCAGCCTGAATATGCGGGATCGCTCGCATAAAACTGTGAAACCCGCGATAAGGCTCAAGATTCCTCGCGACATAAGTAACGATCGGCTGCCCGGTTCTCAGTTCGACGCCATTGGGCAACCTGACGGCCCCCGCTTTCGCCAAGCAAGAACTTTGAATGACGCCCTCGTGAATAACCCGAATGGCCGACTGATAAGCTGCAGGAAACAGACTGCGCTGCCACCGCGTGGGCGCAATGGCAATGTCACATTGCTCAAGATTCAAAAGATGCAGCGAATTGAGCACTCGCAGCCTTGATGACTCTCTTGTTGCTCGCGGGAATTCAGGGTCGAACCCGGAATCTGCGCCCTGCGCCCGATAGTAATATTCGCAATAGTGAATAAGCGGCGCGTCAGGATAGACATCCTTGACGAAGAGCGTTTCCCCCCATCCGGGATGAGCGAGAATTACGTCCGGCCGATAACCCGAATGTTTCAGCCGGCTCAGAATTTCAAAAACCTTCTGTCCATCAGTCACCGCTTGTTCGTAACGGGTCAGGTAGGGGTGAATACCGCCCGGTGCTCGGCTGGCAGCGCGGTATCGATATATTTTCACCCCTGCGATACCCGGCGCCGTATCCCGACCTATCGCTAAAACTTCATAACGCCTGTCAATCGCCGCCAGCACCACATGACGGAACTGGCCCGGAAAGTTTTGGTGAATCACAAGAAGCTTCATAGCGGCATCGTCCTTTTATTCGCCGCTGTTGAACTGAGTTTTGCTCACCTCGATCGGCACGAACAGACGCTAACAAATGCAAGGAAATGAAACTGTAGGAAGCGTCTGGGAATGCCCTAGGAGATGGCTAACGGGGCGACTTTTTCGACGGGCATAAAAAGCGGCGCAGGGCTCATCTGACCTGTACGCAAAGACTCATACTTGGTTTATGGCGTTTATTCACGGAGTGTTTTTACACTCGTGAACGCTGGAAGCGCCAACCTGCGCGCTTCCAAGGATGACTCTTTGACTATGGACAGTCTCATGATGGCCAACACCCTCGTACTCACACCTTCGCAGACTCAACGGCTCTCCCCTGACGATCAATCCACGCCAGGACCTGATGACATCGACTCCCCGGCTACTCCCCTGGCTAACTTGGGTGGGGCGTTGTCCTGGCCCATTCCCCTGAGTGCGGACGAACAACGCCGCTTGCGTCTGATCACCATGAGCCATGCACACCATTTGGGCGACCAGCCGCTGGTGATGCAGATCAAGGGCGGTGTGCTGGAGTTCTTGCGTTATGACCACCCTATTCCCGAGAACGTGACAGACGACCCTGCAAAGATGCTCGACGCGCTGCTCCGCTCCCCGCAAGGGCAACTGATGGGCAAAACGCTGCAACAGAGAATGCAAGGCATCGACAGCGATAGCAGCGTTATGGATTACCTGCTGGCGGGGATCGCACTGCAGATGGATCCTGAGTCGATCACCGCCCCCCTTCGCAACAAGACAGCTGGCTTGGATCTGGCCAGCAATCGACATTGCGGCCGGCATGCATCTGCAGTCATCGATGACCTCGCCGAACACTTAAGTCGTGAAGGCAGAACCAGCGCTGCCCTGGCGAAAACCGGCGCATACCTTTTGCTAGGCAGGTCGGCACCGCAGTTTCTGATTGCAGACATTCCCCGAAATGTGAAAGTTGGCAGTCTGGCCTGGGCCAACCTGACCATGGCGGCAATGGCCATCGAGGCACAAACACCTGGCAAAGTCCCCGGCCTGACGTTTGCCCAAGTCATGAGCAAGGCTGAAAGTGCTCGCCGGGCTGACCCGGCATCGACTCAACGCATTCAGACAGCCGTATTACGCGATTGGGCTGTCACCAACGAAATCATCCTGAAAAGAAACGATGACGCCTACACCGAAGGACAACTTGAAACGATAAGAGCGACATTTAACCAAGAGCTTGAAGAGCGGCTTGCTGCCGCCAGGATTCTGGACAAAGCATTACCGACACGAAAAGACATTGCCCTGGCCCTGCTGATAGAGCGGTTTAGCGATCTGGGCACGCTTTTCGAAGTCAAGGCTCTCCACACGGATACGTATCGTGGCGAGAGTGGACAGACGGGTTTCAGTGGCATCCATTCGCTTCTGGATTACGCAATGATGGACTTGCCGAATCCGCGTCCACTTGCATCAAGTGATACCCGCCTCCCACTCGAGGCATTGAATAACAACCCGACGTTCGGTGTGCAGGAAGCCTTCGACCGGCAGTTCGCCCGCTCAATTCTGGATAAAAAGGCCGCCGTCAATACAACGATCAGGCACATGATCTCCCTGCTCCCACTAGAAGACAAAAAGAATTTCGAGTTTGGAAAAGTCAGCTTTTTCCAACAAGGCTCATTTGTCTCGGATGGATTTTTCAATCATACCCCTTGCCCCAACGAGCCCGGGCTGCTCATCAGGACGGAGCTGAGCGGCACGTTCCAGGCGTACGAAATCAACATCAATAAAGACACGATTGAACGGACGGCCCTGCACAAGGCAAAGCAACAGGAATCAAGGGAGGCCAACAAATACTTCACGACCAAAGAGCTTGTCCCCCGTGAAGCGGCAAATGAACTGGGTCGCGAGCTCGCTTTAAGCGAATCACTGGTGAGCAGTTTCAGCAGCGCGCGGTCCCGTGCGATTGCCGACACCTTTGTGCAACATCTGGATCTGGATGACCCCGCAATCAAAGAGCTCGCACGCGGGCAAACCCCCATGGATGAATATTACCGGCCCAAACCGCTGGGTGAGTTTTTGTTGAACCTGATCCCCTTCAGATCCGCCATTGTCAATTTTCAGAAGGGCAACTACGGCGAGGCGGTGTTTGATCTCACTGTGGATGTATTCGGTTTTCTCACGGCGGGCGTCGCCACGGCAGGAAAACTGATCAGAATCGGCAGGACTGCTCTGTCCACCGGCGCCAAGGCATTGAAGACCGCCCATGTCATCGGTGTCGCCACCATTGATGTGCTCAACCCGGTGGGTGGCTTGAGTGATCTGGCCAGACTCGTGGGCACCGGTGGCCTTTATCTGCTGTCCAGAGGCGCCAAAGCCGTCAACCGGCTCAGGGGGACCGCCAACAGTTACGATGTCTTGAAAGCGCTCAGCAAACAGTACGACGCGGCGGCAACGGGCACCGTAAAAGTAACCGGCCAGACTGTGGAAGGTGCGGCCGTGCTGAAGAGCGGTCAATGGTATTCATTTGATGCCGACACGATGCGACCTTACGGCAGCCCGCTCGAGGAATTCGCTGTCGCCACCCAGGCGGTCGCCGGAGAAGTGCTCGCTGCACACATCGATGATTGGGACGAACTGAGCCATACCTTGTTCAGCCGCTACAGTGTGCCCGATTCCAGAATCGCCGGGCTCTCTCGCAACAGCCAAGGGGTGTATGTTGCCGCCGACGGACACCTCTCCCACATACGCCATACCGATGGCAGCGGTACCACGGCGGTGTACGAGGTCAGGCAAGTCACTCGCACGGAAGACGGCGTCGTGCGTGCGCGGGTGTATCACGACAACCGGCAAACCAGTCTGCTGGTCCAGCATCTCCAGGGTGATCAGTGGCAACGACTGGGATTGTTTGGTGGGGGGCAGATCACGGCGGATCACTTGCGGGCCTGGGAGGCGTTGCCGCAAGCGGAACAGAAGAGGCTGACCATTCGGGGCTTTGCGCTACAGAACGGAGTGTCGGCCAAAACCTTTGCGTACTACGTAGAACCCGAGGGTCAGTTGAGCGCTGCCGGCTTGCTCATGCGTAACCGACCTGCCAACACCCCTTTCAACAAGGTGACTCATGTACATGTCCGTGACTGGCAAACCATGACACAGCCGGCGCGTGACGCAATGACCATGGAAGGATTTGCCGGCCACCACCACCTTAATCCGATCTCGTTCAAAACTTATGTGCGAGCCGACGGGCTCGGGCCCGCGGGTGAAACGCTGCTGAACAGGGCGGCCGGCAGCTCTTACAACGCGCTTACCGATGACCATTTACGCACGTGGAAAGGATTGTTCGAGAAACCGGACAACTCGGTCACACCGCAAGAGTTCATACGTGAACACGGGCTCAGCCCGAACTCTTGGAGACTTCACGTTAAAGTTGATGGCACCCTGAAAGATGAGACTGTGCAGCGTCTTGATCAAGCTCGGCAGACGTCCGCCGTGCCGCTCGCTGCGACGCCAGCCCGTTTACCGGCGCGGGTTCCGGGGGGACCGGAGGAGAAGATCACTGCCGAGCATCTACTGAATTGGGAGGCGGTGTCGCGTAACGAACAGGGGAACACGAGTCGTGCAGACTTTGCCCGGCAACATAACCTGTCCCAGACAACTTTTGAATACTACGTGCAACCTGACGGCCAACTGAGTGCTACGGGCGCCATTGTGCGCAACCGCCCCGCCAATATGCCCTTCGACAAGGTGACCCAAACGCATATCGATCATTGGCAAAACATGACGCAACGAGCGCGTGACGCAATGACCATGGAGGGATTTGCCGGTCATCATCACCTTCATCCGGGGACGTTCAAAAGCTTTGTGCGGCGCAATGGAAGCTTGGGGCCCGCCGGTAAAGCGCTATTGAACAGAGCAACCGGCACCGCCTATAACGCGATTACCGATGATCATCTACGCGAGTGGAGCCGGCAATTCGGGCAACCTGATAATTTGGTCACGGCAGCGGAGTTCGTCAGTCAACACGGATTTAGCCCAACCTCTTGGCATGCGCAAGTAAGAGCTAATGGATCTTTACGAGATGCGACTGCGCAGCGTCTCTATCCAGCAGGGCGCGACGTCGCACTACTCCCCTCCGCGCCCCAAAAAACTGATGCAATTGCGAGCCTGCCGGCTCATGTGCCAGGCCGGCGTAGTGAGTTAATCACTGCTGAGCACTTATTGGCTTGGGAAGCATTACCGCGAGCAGAACAGCTGTCGCTTACCCGCGAGGGTTTTACCCGCCAGAAAGGGCTATCCGGCAAAACCTTTGCGTACTATGTGGAGCCTGACGGACAGTTGAGCGCCGCGGGCATGATCGTGCGTGAACGCCCCGCCGGCACACCCGTCAATCAGGTGACCGGTGCGCATATTCGTGATTGGCAAGCCATGACACAACCGTTGCGTGATGCAATGACCATGGAGGGATTTGCCGGTCTTCATCACCTTCATCCGGGTCTGTTTAAAAGTATTGTCCGGCAAAATGGAAGCCTGGCACCTGCCGGTGAAGCGATGTTGAACAGGGCGGCAGGCGTTGCTTACAACTCGATTAGAGATGAGCATCTAAGCCAGTGGAAAATGCTCTTCGAGAAGTCGGGCAACACAGTCACAGTAGAAGAATTCGTACGCCAGCACGGATTAAGCCCCAACTCTTGGCGACGACTTGTCAGAGCTAATGGACTCTTAAAAGATACCGCTGTGCGGCGTCTCGAACAGGCAGGGAGAAACACCACATTGTCTCCCGCGCCTCAACAAATCGAGACAAGTTCGGGACAAAAGCGGCCTGCACAGGAATCTGTCGACCCGACCCAGCCGAAGAAGTCTGCCGACACACCACAAAACTCAGAACAGGCTCCCGGCCCCTCCTCGGACATCCTGCCTGTCGCAATCAAGGTTGAAACCGGAACGTCCTCGTCATTGCCTCATCAGGTCGACAACACATTGCCAATCCTGCAGGACCCAAAGAACCCCAGGCTCAGTTTGACCCATGCATTAGAGGGGCCGATAGATGACATCCGTATCGCCCACTGGAATGGCTTGCTTGACGGTCTCGATAACGCAAGCAAAAAAAACGTTTCAAGCCAGATCAAGGAATCGATCAAAGACTGGTTGCGTACCGAAGGACAGCATCAATCGCGGTTTGATCAAACTCTGGAAGTGTTCACGGCACTGGATGACGGCCCCAATCGCGGCGCGTCAGTGTGGGCACGACGCGATATTGCCAAATTTGAAGTGCTAGGACCGTACGCAGGCAAGTTTCATGAATCAGATGCGTCGTTGTTTCAGGAGATACGCAAACAAGGTTCACGGGCTGTACTGACTTACTTGTTCGGCACACGCTCGGGCAATCGCTCGGTGAGTGGGCTGCACACGGGCAATACCCTGAGCCTGATCAATACCTCACAACTGGGCAATGAGCCGGCATGGAAGTCGAACAACGTCATTTCCATTGCCGCGGGAAAAAACCTGACGTTCTACGTGGCGCTAGAGGACATCAGCAAGGGTGATGAATTACTGATGGATTACGGCCTGCTCTATCAGCCCGTGCCTGATATAGCGGTCAAACAGGACCCTGGTCGCTGACTGCCCGTTGAGGCGTCAAAGCGACGACGGCCATTGATCCTTGGGTGCGCTGTACGGTGGCGCCTTAATCCTGACGATATTCCCGGGCACAAAAAAGCGGCGCTAATTGCGCCGCTTTCATTTGCGTGAATCTACCAGCGGTTGCCACGCCCGTTATGGTCGCCGCGTCCACTGTGTCGGTCGTAGTTACCGCGACCGCGGTGATCGCTATCCCAACCGCCGCGACGATGACCATCCCAACGCCCGCGATCGTTGCCGTGCCAGCGACGGCTTTCGTAATAACGTGGAGCCGGTTGGTAGTAACGCGGCGCCGATTGGTAATAGCGCGGTTGCTGGTAGTACCGCGGGGCTGGCTGGTAGTAGCGTGGCTGCGCGTAATACCTGCTGCCACCGTTGTAATACGTGCCACCCGTGTTGTAGTAGGCCGGTGCAGGTGATGTGTAGACCTCTGAGCTGTAATACGAGTCCGCGTAAGAGTACGGGACGCAACCGGCAACGGAAAACATCATCGCAGCAAGTAGAAGAATTCGTCTATACATGGCGGCCTCCTGGACCGCGGGTTGGCCACACCAGCGACGCTGGCAGGCGACAGTCATTTAATCGGTGACTGTCGAAAAATCAGACAGCGTTTTCGGCATCTGGTGCGTTGCTGCAACAAGTTGAAACAAGTGATCTATGAAACCTTGTTCATCCGCAAAAACGCTGTCATTCAGCCGCTGATTAATGGTGCCCACCGTGATATCCGCCGCCGTGATAACTCCGTCCGTAACCGCCTCGATACCCGTAGCCACCGTAGTAATAACGCGCGCCGCCGTAGTAGCGGGGGCCGTAATAATTGCCGTACGGATAAGGTGAGTAATAGCCGGGATAGTAATAAGTGGCTGGGTAACCGCCGTAGGGTCCGGCGTAGTAGTAACAACCGGACAGACCCAAACCGAGCACCGCTCCCAGCAGCACCCTTCGCAATGTTTTTTGAATAAGCATGGCGGCCTCCTGAAAGACCCGCGACAGCAGTCGGCACAGACCGGCTAACATCTGTTTTGACTGGCAAAACCAGACCGAGTGCCAACAGCGCAAAATCATCGGATCAGCGGCAAACACGCTGCATGACGGTGCAGTCGCGCACCAACTCAAAGCGCCTCAGCAGCCTCGCCACCAACCCTAGGCAACCCGCGCGCCCGTGCCAGAGCGCCTGACGCGACTTGGCACGCGTCTCGCTTTAGCAAACCCGTGCAGGAGTCATCACAGGTTCGCGGCACCACAATTTGCAATGGCTGACTAGGGTTCCGGCTCGCAATCGCGAGTGGCTGGTCCGAGAGTTGGCGACCTCCAGTTGAGGTTACACGGCGGGACAAAAGCCCGGGAGACAAGCCACCGTTCGCGGTGCCGCGTTGCCTTCCTGTCCGCCCTTGATCAACTGGAGAATCCACCATGACTCGACTAAGTTTTCCCGCCCTGCTCGCCGCTGCGTTCGCCGCGCTCATCAGCACGCAATCCCCCGCCGCCCAGAAAGACCACTTCAGCGTGTGCTGGACGATTTACGCTGGCTGGATGCCCTGGGAATACGCCGGCAGCCAAGGCATCGTCGACAAATGGGCGAAGAAGTACGGGATCAAGATCGACGTCGTGCAGCTCAACGACTACGTCGAATCGATCAACCAGTACACCGCCGGCCAGTTCGACGGCTGCACCATGACCAACATGGACGCGCTGACCATTCCGGCCGCCGGCGGCGTCGACAGCACCGCGCTGATCGTCAGCGATTTCTCCAACGGCAACGACGGCATCGTCCTCAAGGGCGAGGGCAAGACAGTCGCCGACCTCAAGGGCATGGACGTCAATCTGGTCGAACTGTCGGTCTCGCACTACCTGCTGGCCCGCGCGCTGGACTCGGTCGACCTGACCGAAAAAGACCTGAAAGTGGTCAACACCTCCGACGCCGACATTTCCGCTGCATTCAACACCGATCAGGTCAACGCCGTGACCACCTGGAACCCGATGCTCTCGGACATCAAGGCCAAGCCGGGCGTGACCGAAGTATTCAACTCCAGCCAGATTCCCGGCGAGATAATGGACATGATGGTGGTCAACAGCGCCACCCTCAAAGACAACCCGGCGCTGGGCAAAGCGCTGACTGGCGCGTGGTTCGAAGTGGTCGAGCTGATGAACGCCAAGAACGCCGCGAGCAAAGCTGCGCTGGAGCACATGGCCAAGGCCTCGGGCACGGATCTGGCCGGATTCCAGGCGCAACTCGACACCACCAGACTGTTCGCCACGCCAAGCGAAGCGCTGAGTTTCGCCACCAGCAAGCAACTGCCGGAAACCATGCGCAAGGTCGCCGAATTCTCCTTCCTGCACGGCTTGCTCGGTGAAGGCGCGAAAGACACCAGCGCGGTCGGCATGGCCTTCGCCAACGGCGTGACCAGTGGCGATACCGGCAACCTCAAGCTGCGTTTCGATCCGACCTACGTGCAGATGGCCGCCGACGCCAAGCTGTAAGCCACGGAGGATTTGGCCATGCGCCTGATCAATCGCCACCCGGATCGCCCCAGTCGCCTGTTGTTGGTGATCCTGCCGTTCGCTTTGCTGCTGTTCGCCTATTTCATGGGCTCGGCCGAGCGCCTGGCGGAAAACCCCAACGACAAACTGCTGCCCAGCGCCGTGCAGATGAGCGACGCGGTAAAACGCCTGGCCTTCAATGCCGACAGCCGCACCGGTGACTACCTGTTGTGGCAGGACACCGCGTCGAGTCTGCGGCGCCTGGCCATCGGCCTCGGCATCGCTGCATTGGCCGGGCTGTGCCTGGGCATCGCCGCCGGCACGCTGCCGTTGTTCGGCGCACCGTTGTCGCCGCTGCTGACAGTGCTATCGATGGTGCCGCCGCTGGCGATCCTGCCGATTCTGTTCATCGTGTTCGGTCTGGGCGAGTTGTCGAAGGTCATGCTGATCGTGATCGGCATCACCCCGGCGCTCGCTCGCGACCTTGAACAGCGTGCGCGGGAAATCCCCGTCGAACTGCTGATCAAAGCGCAGACCCTCGGTGCCTCGACCTGGACGTTGATGCTGCGCGTAGTGCTGCCGCAACTGTTGCCGCGTTTGTTGATCTCGTTGCGGCTGATGCTCGGTTCGGCATGGCTGTTCCTGATTGCCGCCGAAGCGATCGCCTCCACCGACGGCCTCGGCTACCGGATTTTTCTGGTCCGGCGTTATCTGGCGATGGACGTGATTCTGCCGTATGTGGTGTGGATCACCCTCCTCGCCTGGCTGATGGATTGGGGCCTGAAATACCTGACCCGTCGCGCATTCCCTTGGTATGAGGGGGCGGCCAAATGAGCTTCATCACCGTGAAAAACGTCTGGCAGCAATACGCCGATCAGGTGGTGCTGGAAGGCCTGAACCTAAGCGTCAACGAGGGCGAGTTCTGCACCTTGGTCGGCGCGTCCGGTTGCGGCAAATCGACCTTCCTGCGTCTGCTGCTCGGCCAGGAAACGGCGAGTCGCGGCGAGATCCTGCTCGACGGTCAGCCGCTGGCCAGCGAACCGGATGCCAGCCGTGGCGTGGTGTTCCAGCGCTACTCGGTGTTCCCGCATTTGAGCGTGCTCGACAACGTCGCCCTCGGCCTCGAACTGCCGCGTGCGCCATTGCTCGGTCGGCTGTTCGGCAGCGCCAAACGTGAAGCTCGCGAACAAGCGGCAGCATTGCTGAATAAAGTTGGCCTCGGCCATGCACTGGACAAGTACCCGGCGCAGCTGTCCGGCGGCATGCAGCAACGGCTGGCGATTGCCCAGGCACTGATCATGAAACCGCGCGTGTTGCTGCTCGACGAACCGTTCGGCGCGCTCGATCCGGGCATCCGCAAAGACATGCACGCCTTGCTGCTGGAACTGTGGCGCGAAACCAAACTGACGGTGTTCATGGTCACCCATGACCTGTCCGAAGGCTTCAGCCTCGGCACGCGTCTGCTGGTGTTCGACAAGGTTCGCCTCGACCCGCACGCCCCCGGCGCCTATGGCGCGCGCATCACCTACGACATCCCTTTGAACAGCGACCGCCGCGCCCAACGCGCCGCCGTCGACGCCCTGCCGTTGCCACTGGCAGGCGCCCTTCGCACCGCTTGAGAGGACTTCTTCAATGAATAAGCCGATGACCGATTCGACTCAACTGTTTCCACCGTTTGCCGAAGAAATGCTCCCCGGCGGCGGCCACCGTTCCTTCGTGTTGAAGCGCGGCCAATTGCTGCGCCTGACCGGTCTGCGCGGCGGCGCCAACGTCAGCCTGACCTTGCTCAACGCCAATGAAAAAACCGAGCGGCTGAACCTGCCCGACAGCCTCAAATGCCAACACACCGCCAAGCTCACCAGTGGCCATTGCCTGTACTCGGACATGGGCCGCGTGCTGGCTGCAATCACCGCCGACACCTGCGGCTGGAGCGACAGCCTCGGCGGCGTGCTCTGCGCCGAAGAAGTCGCGCAGAAGTACGGTCAGGGCCGCTATCAGGAACTGCGCAACGGCTTCTTCCGCAACGGTACCGACAACCTGCTGGTGGAACTCGGCAAGTGGGGCCTGGGCCTCTCCGACCTGTTGATGACGCTCAATCTGTTCAGTCGCGTCAACGTCGACGAGGCCGGGCGTTTCCACTTCGTCGAAGGCAATTCCAAGGCTGGCGATTACATCGAACTGTACGCACCGATGGACACGCTGGTGGTGCTCACTGCGCTGCAGCACCCGATGGATCCGGCGCCGGAATACGCACCGAAACCGCTAAAGCTGAGCTGGATGAACGCCGACGCCAGCGTCGCCGAACACTGCCGCACCTCGCGCCCGGAAAATGAGCGCGGCTTTATCAACACCGACCGTTTGTTCGCCTGAGGATCGCTGCCATGTCAGTTGCTATCGCCACTTCGCAAAACCAACCCGACACAGCGGTGTACCGCGCCACGATCCCGGCCGGTGAACCCTGGCTGATGGAGGTCAAGGCCGGCCAGACCCTGCGCATCCTCGATCTAGAAGGTAATCAGGCCATCGATACGTTGTTCTACAGCCTCGCCAATCCCAAGGAACGCTACGACGTGCAGCGCACCTTGCGTCGGCAGAACAGCGTCTACCTGAGCACCGGCAGCGTGCTGTATTCCAACCTCGGCCACGCGATGCTGACCATCGTCGCCGACACTTGCGGACGCCACGACACCCTCGGCGGTGCCTGTGCACAAGAGAGCAACACCGTGCGCTACGCCCTGGAAAAACGCTACATGCACAGCTGCCGCGACAACTACCTGCGCGCTTGTGTCCATGATGGGCGACTGGGCAAAAGCGACATCGGGCCGAACATCAATTTCTTCATGAATGTGCCGGTGACGGCGGATGGCGGGCTGACCTTCGAGGACGGGATTTCGGCGCCGGGCAAGTACGTCGATTTGCGCGCGGAGATGGATGTGATCGTGCTGATTTCCAACTGCCCGCAATTGAACAACCCGTGCAACGCCTATAACCCGACACCTGCGGAGCTGCTGGTATGGAACTGAAAATCAGCCGTTTGCGCCGTTGGCTATTCGCCCTGTGCCAGGCCCGTTCCGGCCAGTGCCTTAAAAAGTGAAACCACCACAAATCCCATTGTAGGAGTGAGCCTGCTCGCGATCGCGGTGTGTCAGGTACATGAGTTTTGACTGATCCGACGCTATCGCGAGCGGGCTCACTCCTACAGGGGCTCGGTGGTGATCTGAAGTGTTTTTTTCATCCGGGACGACCCGGATGTCTGTCGAAAAACGGCGGGACGGCCCGCTTCCCCTTCAGGGGTTATGCCATGTTCGAAAAAATCCTCATCGCCAACCGTGGCGCCATCGCCTGCCGCATCCTGCGCACCCTTGCTTCACTGCAGGTCAAAGGCGTGGCCGTGTATTCCGAAGCCGACGCCGCCAGCCTGCACATTCTGCACGCCGATGAAGCGCACAGCCTCGGTGAAGGCGCCGCTGCCGGTACCTATCTGGCAGTGGATAAAATCCTCGCCATCGCCCGACAAAGCGGCGCCACGGCGATCCATCCCGGTTACGGGTTTCTCTCGGAAAACGCCGCGTTCGCCGAAGCCTGCGCAACGCACAACATCGCTTTCATCGGCCCGACGCCGGAACAACTGCGCGTATTCGGCCTCAAGCACACCGCCCGTGCGCTGGCCAAACAGCACGGCGTGCCCATGCTCGAAGGCACCGAACTGCTCGACAGCCTCGACGCCGCGCTGATTGCCGGCGAACAGGTCGGCTACCCGGTGATGCTGAAAAGCACCGCCGGCGGTGGCGGCATCGGCATGCGCGTGTGCCGCAGCGCCAGCGAATTGAGCGAATCCTTCGAAGCGGTAAAACGTCTCGGCCAGAACAACTTTAGCGACGCTGGCGTGTTCATCGAGAAGTACATTCAGCGCGCCCGCCATCTGGAAGTTCAGGTGTTCGGTGACGGTCGCGGTGAGGTCATCGCCCTCGGCGTGCGCGACTGCTCGGTGCAGCGGCGCAATCAGAAAGTCCTCGAAGAAACCCCGGCGCCGAACCTGCCGCACGGCATGGCCGAAGAGTTGTGCGCAGCGGCGATCAAGCTGGCGAAAGCGGTGAACTATCGCAGCGCCGGCACGGTGGAATTCGTCTTCGACAGCGAGGCGCAGCGCTTCTACTTTCTCGAAGTGAACACACGGTTGCAGGTGGAACACGGCGTCACTGAACAAGTCTGGGGCGTCGATCTGGTGCGCTGGATGGTTGAGCTGGCGGCGGGTGAGCTGCCGCCGCTGAGCGAGTTGTATCGCCAGTTGAAACCTGACGGCCATGCGATTCAGGCGCGGCTGTATGCGGAGGATCCGGGCCGCGATTTCCAGCCAAGCCCGGGCTTGCTGACGGCGGTGGAGTTTCCGCCGGCCAACGGCATTCAACTGCGCATCGATACCTGGGTCGAGGCTGGCTGCGAGATTCCGCCGTACTTCGATCCAATGATCGCCAAAGTCATCACCTGGGCGCCGAGCCGCGAACAGGCGCGTGCCGAGTTGCATCAAGCATTGGGCGATAGTTTGTTGTACGGCGTGGAAACCAACCGTGATTATCTGCGGCAGATTCTCCGCGACACTCCATTCGCCAGCGGCGAGCCGTGGACCCGTTGTCTGGAGAATCTGGTCTATCGCGCCAACACCTTCGAAGTGCTCAGCGCCGGCACGCAAACCAGCGTGCAGGACTATCCCGGTCGCCTCGGTTACTGGGCGGTCGGTGTGCCGCCATCGGGGCCGATGGACAGCCGTGCATTGCGTCTGGGCAACCGCTTGCTCGGCAATGCTGACGGGGCAGCGGCGCTGGAAATCACCATGAGCGGGCCGCTGTTGCGCTTCAATTGTGAAGCGGTTATCGCAGTGACCGGCGCGCCGATCGGCGTGACGCTCGAGGGCGAAAGCGTACCGATGAACACCGCCCTGCTGATCCCGGCGGGCGCAACGTTGCATCTGGGCAGCATCAGTGGCGCCGGGGCACGCAGTTATCTGTGCCTGCGCGGTGGCTTGCAGGTGCCGGATTATCTGGGCAGTAAAAGCACCTTCACCCTTGGCCAGTTTGGTGGGCATGGTGGTCGGGCGTTGCGTGCCGGGGACGTGTTGCATATCGCTGCGCTGAAGGATCGCAGTGCTGGTGAGCAACTGGCCGAGCAGCACATCACCGCGTTGCCGGCGGTGCGGCAGATTCGGGTGATTTACGGCCCGCACGGCGCACCGGAATACTTCACGGAAAACTATATCGGCACGTTCTTTGAAACCCAATGGGAAGTGCATTTCAACTCCAGCCGCACCGGTGTTCGTCTGATCGGGCCGAAACCGGAATGGGTGCGGGCCGACGGTGGCGAGGCCGGATTGCATCCGTCGAACATTCACGACAATCCGTATGCCATTGGCGCGGTGGATTTCACCGGGGATATGCCGGTGATCCTCGGCCCGGATGGCCCAAGCCTTGGCGGGTTTGTCTGCCCGGTGACGGTGATCGAAGCGGATCTGTGGCAACTTGGGCAGCTCAAGGCAGGCGATAAAATCCAGTTCATTCCGGTCAATCTAAAAACCGCTCGCGATCTCGCCTGTCAATGGGATAACTGTGGGAGCTGGCTTGCCAGCGATGGGGCCCGGCCAGACACCGCATTAACTTCATCGCTGGCAAGCCAGCTCCCACAGGATCTTGTGTCACCTGTGGTATTGGAGTTGGGTCAAGGGGATGTGCGGCTTGTTGCGCGGGTTTCCGGGGATACGCATTTGTTGTTGGAAATCGGCGAGCCTGAACTCAATCTTGTTCTGCGTTTCCGCGCCCACGCCCTCATGCAAGCGCTGGAACTCAAATCCCTGCACGGCGTGATCGATCTCACCCCCGGCATTCGCTCGCTGCAAATCCACTACCAGCCCGAGCAACTGCCGCTGGCCGATCTGCTCGGCATCGTCGCCGGTGAATGGGACGCGGTGTGCGCCGCCAACGACCTGCAAGTGCCGTCACGTATTGTGCATTTACCGCTGTCGTGGGACGACCCGGCTTGCCAGTTGGCCATCGAGAAATACATGACCACCGTGCGTAAGGACGCGCCGTGGTGCCCGAGCAATCTGGAGTTCATCCGCCGCATCAACGACCTGCCGAATCTCGACGAAGTACAGCGCACGGTGTTCGATGCGAGCTATCTGGTGATGGGCCTTGGCGACGTTTACCTCGGAGCGCCAGTCGCCACGCCGCTGGATCCGCGCCATCGCCTGGTCACGACCAAATACAACCCGGCGCGCACCTGGACCGCCGAAAATTCGGTGGGCATCGGCGGCGCCTACATGTGCGTGTACGGAATGGAAGGCCCCGGCGGTTATCAGTTTGTCGGGCGCACCTTGCAGATGTGGAATCGCTACCGCGAAGTCGCCGCGTTCGATGGCAAACCATGGCTGCTGCGCTTCTTCGATCAGATTCGTTTCTACCCGGTCAGCGCCGAAGAACTGCTGCGCATCCGCCGCGATTTTCCGCTGGGGCGTTTCGATCTCAACATCGAACACAGCCAGCTCAACCTTGCCGATTATCAGGCTTTTCTCAATCGCGAAGCCGAAGGCATCAACGCCTTTCGTGCCCAGCAACAGGGCGCCTTCAACGCCGAACGCGAACGCTGGATCGCCAGCGGTCAGGCGCATTTCGACAGCGAAGAAGCCGTGCCGGAGTCCAGCGAAGACGCGCCGCTAGCCGACGGAGAACACAGCGTTGACAGCCACATTGCCGGCAATCTCTGGCAGGTGCAGGTCGAGGCCGGCAGCCGTGTCGCGGCGGGCGATGTGCTGGTGATTCTCGAGTCGATGAAGATGGAGATCCCGGTACTCGCGCCGCTGGCCGGGGTGGTGCGCGAGATTCGCGTGCAACCCGGTTCGGCGGTGCGCGCCGGACAACGGATCGTGGTGCTGGCACTCGACTGAAGCCAATTGGATAAGGATCTACTCATGAATTTGCAACTCGATGTTCTGCGCCAGTCCTATCGCAATGGCGACACCACACCGCGCCAACTGCTGCTGAAATTGCGCGAGAAAGCCGCCGCGCTGAACCCGGATTATCACTTGTTCATTCATCTGCTCAGCGCCGCCGAACTGGAGCCGTATCTCGCCGCCCTCGACGGTCGTGACCTCGACAACCTGCCGCTGTACGGCGTGCCGTTTGCAATCAAGGACAACATTGATCTGGCGGGGATTGCGACCACCGCCGCGTGTCCGGACTTCGCTTATGTGCCGGAACGCTCGGCGACCATCGTCGAGCAGTTGATCGCCTTGGGAGCGATTCCGCTGGGCAAGACCAATCTCGATCAATTTGCCACGGGCCTCAACGGCAGCCGCTCGCCTTATGGCGCATGCCCGAACAGTGTGCTGACGGAATATCCGTCCGGCGGTTCCAGCGCCGGTTCGTCGCTGGCGGTGGCATTGGGCGTGGCGAGTTTTGCCTTGGGCACCGATACCGCAGGCTCCGGTCGGGTGCCCGCGGCGCTGAACAATCTGGTCGGGTTGAAGGCGAGCAAAGGGCTGATCTCCACGGCCGGCGTGCTGCCGGCTTGTCGCACGCTGGATTGCGTGACCACGTTCACCGCCACAGCGCGTGAGGCCAGTCAGTTGCTGGCGCTGACCGCCAAACTAGATCCGAGTGATGAGTACAGCCGTCGCAATCCATCGTGGAATGACGGCTCGGCGTTTGGAGCACCACGCGCATTTCGTTTCGGTGTGCCGCGTGCGCAGGATCTTGAGTTTTTCGGTTGCGTCGAAGGGCCGCTGTTGTTCGGCGATGCCATCGACCGGCTCAAGGCTTTGGGTGGCGAAGCGGTCGAACTGGACCTGTCGCCCTTCCTTGAAGCCGCGCGCCTGCTTTACGAAGGGCCCTGGGTTGCCGAGCGCTATAGCGTGGCGGGTGAGTTGATGGAGCAGAATCCCGAAGCGGTGTTACCGGTGATTCGAGCCGTGCTGGCGAAAGCCCCGGCGGTGACCGGCGTGCAGACCTTCCGTGCGCAGTATCGGCTGCAAGCACTGAAAGCCCTGTGCGATCAGGCCCTCGAAGGCCTCGACTGCGTGCTGAGCCCGACCATCGGTCGTGCGGTGACGCTGGCCGAACTGCACGCCGAACCGGTGCTGCGCAACTCCGAACTGGGTTACTACACCAACTTCATGAACCTGCTCGACTACGCCGCCGTCGCCATGCCGAGCGCGTTCATGGCCAACGGTTTGCCGTGGGGCGTGACGCTGTTTGGCCGGGCGTTCACCGATCAATACCTGTTGAGCGTGGCCGATGCGCTGCAGCGTCAGCTGGATTCCGACCTGCCGACACCGGCGAACGCAGCTCGCCATGATCGCGCACGCATTGTGGTGTGTGGCGCGCATCTGCAAGGGTTGGCGTTGAACTGGCAACTGACCCAGCGGGGTGGGCGCTTGCTGGAGACGACGTTGAGCTCACCTGATTATCAACTGTATGCGTTGGCCGGCGGCCCACCATTGCGGCCGGGAATGGTGCGGGTAAAGGATGGCGGCGTGACGATTGCGGTGGAAGTGTGGGAGTTGCCGAGCAGTGAATTGGGCTCGTTCCTCACCGGGATTCCGGCACCGCTGGGACTGGGCAAGGTGCAACTGGCGGATGGACGTTGGGAGAGCGGGTTTATTTGTGAGCCGTATGGACTGGAGGGTGCGCTGGACATCAGCCATTTGGGGGGCTGGCGGGCGTATCTTGAGACTCGGAACTGATCCAGAAACCAACCCTCACCCTAGCCCTAGCCCTCTCCCGGAGGGAGAGGGGACTGACCGGGGTGTTTGTCAGGTGGTTGCCATTCGGTGATACCGAGCCGAACACAATTTTTGAAATCACCACAATCTAGCTCCCTCTCCCTCCGGGAGAGGGGACTGACCGGGGTGTTTGTCAGGTGGTTGTCATTCAGTGATACCGAGCCGAACACAATTTTTGAAATCACCACAATCTAGCTCCCTCTCCCTCCGGGAGAGGGCTGGGGTGAGGGAGCTATCCTTCTGACACACCCTCTACGTCATATCCCCCGCCATTTCAGGCATAAATCCCGCAGTCTTTTCCCGGCCATCCCACTAGAATGCATGCCATCGGGCCACTGCCAACGGAACCGCCATGCCGCTTCGTTCTCCCCTGTACTCGCAACGCTCGCTGGTCCTGACGCTGATCGCCCTGCTCGGCGCCGGGTTCCTCGCCACGTCGTTGCTCAGCTACTACGCCTCCCGCGAGTCGATCCGCGACAACATCGTCAACACTGAACTGCCGCTGACGTCCGACACGGTCTACTCGGAAATCCAGAAAGACCTGGTCCGGCCGATCCTGATTTCCTCGATGATGTCCCGCGACACCTTCATGCGCGACTGGGTGGTCAACGGCGAACAAAACCCCGAGCAGATGACCCGTTACCTCGACGAGGTCATGACCCATTACGGCGCCTACACGGCGTTCTTCGTCTCCAACAGCACCCACACCTACTACCACGCCAAAGGCGTGCTCAAGCAGGTCAAGGTCGATGAACCGCGCGACGCCTGGTACTTCCGCGTGCGTGACATGAAGGATCCGTACGAGATCAACGTCGACCCGGACCTGGCCAACAAGGACAACCTGACCTTCTTCATCAACTACAAGGTTTACGACTATCACAACCGCTTCATCGGCGCGGCCGGGGTCGGTCTGACCGTGGACGCGGTGATCAAGCTGATCGACAAGTATCAACAGCGCTATCAACGCAGCGTGTACTTCGTCGACACCTTTGGCCGGTTGGTCCTGACCGGCGCCGAAGGCGGACCTGAAGACGCACACATCGGCCAGAGCCTGAGTGAACTCGAGAGCATGAAAAGCCTGGTCAGCCAGTTGCCGAAACCGCACAGCGGCAGCTACGAATACTCCGCCCACGGTCAGGGGCACTTCCTCAACGTGCGGTTTATTCCTGAGCTGAACTGGTACCTGTTTGTCGATAAACGCGAAGACGGCGCCCTGAGTGAAATCCGTCAGTCGCTGTATCTGAATCTACTGATCTGCCTGCTGGTGACGCTGATTGTGCTGGCGCTGCTCAACCGCGTGATCAAGCGCTACCAAAGCAAAATCCAGGCGCAGGCCATACTCGACAGCCTCACCGAACTGCCCAATCGCCGTGGCTTCGACATTCTCGCCGCACAGGCCCTGCACGAAGCCCGACGCGAGACCAAACCGTTAACCGCGCTGCTGCTCGACCTCGATCACTTCAAAGTGTTGAACGACACCTACGGGCACATGGCCGGCGATCAGGTGCTGATCGGTTTTGCCCGCGACCTGCAAAGTTGCCTGCGCCAAGTCGACATTGTTTGCCGCTGGGGTGGTGAGGAATTTATCGTTTTACTGAAGGACACCGACGGCGATACCGGTCAGAAAATTGCCGAAAAGATCCGCCAACACGTCGAACAACACGAATATGCCTACGACGGCCACAGCCTCAATCTGACGGTGAGCATCGGCGCCACCACCCTGCAACGCGATGACACCTTGCACAGCCTGCTGTCGCGGGCCGATCATGCGATGTACCGAGCCAAACAAACCGGCCGCAACCGCACCTGCGTGGAAATGCCTCACTCGACTTATGCCTGATTCCGACGTTAAACCCGATCATTGCCCGGCCTGCGGCGCCCGCAACGACTGCAGCTTGGCCGACCCGCGCACCGCCGACCGCGAATGCTGGTGCTATGGCGTCAGCATCGACCCGGCCGTGCTTGAAGCGCTGCCGCCAGAACTGCGCAACCAATCCTGCCTGTGCCCGCGTTGCGCGCAGGTCGAGGCGCAACTGCAAGCGGCCAAGCGGCCGATCCCGTAAGATGCGCGGCCCTTCATTGATCGAACTCTGAACATGCGTGTCGACCGTTTCCTCAGCAACCTGCCCCGCTACAACCGTCAGCAGGTTCGTCTGTTGCTGGTGGAAAAGCGCGTGCGGGTTGACGGAAAAGTCGTCAGCGATCCGCACAGCGAAGTGCTGGAATTCAGCCGTGTCGAAGTCGATGACGAAGTCCTGCAAAGCGGCAAACCGGCACGCTATTTCATGCTGCACAAACCGCCGGGCTGCGTCAGCGCCACCCGCGATCCGCAACATCCCACCGTGCTCGACCTGATCGATGAGCCGGACAAGGACGACCTGCACATCGCCGGACGCCTGGACTTCAACACCACCGGCCTGATGCTGATCACCAACGACGGCGCGTGGTCGCGCCGCTTGACCCAGCCGCAGACCAAACTGCCAAAGGTCTACTACGTCGAGACCGAGCAGGAGATTGGCGCGCAATATGCGAGCACCTTTGCCGAGGGGATCTACTTCGCCTTCGAAGACCTGACCACGCAGCCGGCGCACCTAGAGCTGCTCGGCCGACGCTCGGCGCGGCTGAGCATCGTCGAGGGCCGCTATCATCAGGTGAAGCGCATGTTTGGTTTCTTCAACAACAAAGTCCTGCGCCTGCACCGCGAATCCATGGGGCTTCTGCACCTCGATAACGCGCTAAAACCGGGCGAGTACCGCGCTTTGCGCACCGAAGAGATCCATTTGTTCTAAGCTCGCGACCGCTCAGCAGAAGTTGTCGAACAATTTACCAACGGCACTTGCGCGATCCCTACTCCCCTGCTTGAATCAGGACGTCGGCCAGATTGTGACCGATAAGTCACAACATACATCCAAGAAACTTTTTGCCGGTAGAGAGCCTTCAAGGCTCCGCCTCAGCCGGCAGACTGCCCGCCAATAACAACACCCGTCGACCGCAGTCATGGATCGACATGGGCCAAGCAAATTCCAGGCGTATGCCTACCTGTCACAAAGCTCGTGCAATCTCTATTTGCGCGCATACCCGCTTGCTTGCCAGGAGTCTTATGACATGAGGCCAGAAATCGCTGTGCTGGATATACAGGGTCAGTATCGGGTTTACACGGAGTTCTATCGCGCAGACGCCGCAGAAAAGACCATCATCCTGGTCAACGGCTCGATGGCCACGACTGCGTCGTTTGCACAGACTGTGAAAAACCTGCACCCGCAATTCAACGTGGTTTGCTACGACCAGCCCTACGCGGGCCGGTCAAAAGCCCACAACCGCCACGAGAAACATCTGACCAAGGACGTCGAAGGGCAGATTCTGCTCGAGCTGATTGACCACTTCGCCGCCGAACACGTGCTGTCGTTCTCCTGGGGCGGCGCCGCGACCCTGGTCGCTCTCGCCCAGCAGCCACGGCGCATCGAACGGGCCGTGATCAGCTCGTTCTCGCCAGTGATCAACGCGCACATGCTCGATTACCTCGAACGCGGCGTCGACTACCTCGGCCAGCGCGACGGCGACCGCGTCGGCCATCTGGTCAACAGCACCATCGGTAAACACCTGCCGTCACTGTTCAAACGCTTCAACTATCGCCACGTCAGCAGCCTCGCCGAGCACGAATACGGGCAGATGCACTTCCACATCAGCGACGTGTTGCACAGCGATCGGCAGTGCTATCTGAACGCAGCGAAAAAGATCAACGTGCCGGTGCTGTTTCTAAACGGCGAATGGGACGAATACACCGCAGCCGAGGACGCACGCCTGTTCGGCAACCACGTGGCGCAGAGCACGTTTACCACGCTACAAGCCACCGGGCACTTCCTCGACATGGAACACAAGGCCGCGTGCCGCGACAGCCAGAACGCCCTGCTCGGCTTTCTGAAACCGGCACAGCAAGCCAGCCGAACGCGTTACTCGTTTGTTCAGGATCAACATGCATTGGCTATTTGAAAGAGTGTCATCGCGCGCGAGGCTGCGGGGCTGAGATTTTGCTTTTCTCACCGCAGTGCTCGCCCGCGATTGACCGTTTTCAGTGATTCAAAGCGTTCATGAGTAAAAGAAAAACTTCAAATCCGTGGCCGAGTCTGGTACAAAGTCAGCCGCTCTGAGCGGGTATAGTTTAATGGTAGAACAGTAGCTTCCCAAGCTTCCGACGAGGGTTCGATTCCCTCTACCCGCTCCAATCGAATTTTGATCTCACGTTGTGTTTTTTGACGGGGGATGCAAGAACAGCAAAAACCGGCCTACAGGGCCGGTTTTTTTGTGTCTGGGATTTGAGGTTGGTCACTTGGGCGCAGAACCATTCAGAAACACACCGTTGATTGCAGATTCGCCATCCCCCTTTACCCTTTGATCTCTCTAACGATAAGAAGCGCTGCGTGCTCAAGGAGATGATCTAGATGCTCTATCCAATCGCAATCTCTGCCAGTGACAGTGAATGTGCCTGGGGTGTTGAGGTGCCGGATCTGCCGGGATGTTTTTCTGCAGGAGAGGATCAAGAGAATGCCATTGAGATGGCAAAAGCGGCCATAGAGGCCCACATCGAGATTCTGGCCGAAAGTGGTGCAGCCATTCCGGTCGCAGGCAAACTTGGAACTCACTTTTCCAATCCGAAATACGCAGGCTGCGTTTGGGCATTGGTGGACGCGGATGTCGGTCGGTGCCTCGGGAGTCCGCAGGAAGTGAGTATTACGCTGCCGGGCTACCTGCTGGAGCGCATTGATCTTCACGTTCACCATCATCCGGAGGAGAAGAATCGTTCGGCGTTTTTGACTTCGGCGGCGTTGCGGATGTTGGCGCCCTGAATCGTGAATATCCGTAGGCGCAACTACAAAAAACCGGCCTTTAAAGCCGGTTTTTTTGTGTCTGCTACACATCGACGATGTTGTGATTACGCCGCCGGCACGACCTTATCCAGTGCCTGATTCACCGCCAATTCCCCCAACATGACGACTTGCGCGATACCGAGCGCTGTTTTGCGGTGTGAGGTGTCGAGCAGCGCGGCGAAGTTGTTGAGCATGGTGGTGGCCGAGCCGAGGGTTTCGCTGGCGTTGGCCAGCAGAGACTCGGTGTCGTAGGCAGGGTTGGCGAGGTACATCGGTTCGGGTTCGTGGGTGGAACCCATGATTCTGGCCGTGGGGCTGAGGTAGTGGTCGAGCGCGCGCTCGGCGGCTTCGTGGAATTTTTTGGAATTGGGTGATTCGTAGGGGGATGCCGGATCGGTTTCCGGCGGATTGGGCGTAACTTTGAACATTGGATTGAGACCTTTTAGTAAGGCCGCAACCGATCTCGCTACTAAACGGATGGGTGGCAGCTGTGCGCAAGTTAGTAGACCGGACCCCAATCCAAATCCGGCGCACCCGAGGGCGCCATGCGCACAGCCACCATCAGGTGCAAGCATTCGCCTGACTGAGTGGTACTCATGCAGCTATTTAGATTGAGGATGCCAGGCTACTAAACCCGATCACTGGAAATCAGTGACGCGAACCAAGTTACCGACTGCCCCAAAGGCGCACAAGCCGGCGGATTCTGGCGTAGCGGTAGGCAACGGCGCAAGGATTTGTAGGCTTCAGGACGTAACACTGCACGCCTTTAAACACTTCGCTCGGAAGACGTTTACGCAGCGATAAAATATAGCGATTTCCCCGACATTACAGATCCATAACACTCCACCGGTTTCCACCTCCCACCCGACCAACTAGCATTTCCTCATCACCCACCACCCTCCTCCTGCGCGGCCATCGACGAATACGCGCCATCACTTTCGAGGGATTCCAATCGCGGCCACTTTGCCGCTGACGACCGAACTCAGAAGAGCCTTCACCATGACGCAAAATATTTACGACGATCCCGAATTTTTCCAGGGCTACAGCCAGATGAACCGCTCCATCAGTGGCCTCGACGCGGCGCCGGAGTGGCCGGCGCTCAAGGCGCTGTTGCCATCCATGCACGGCCTGAACGTGGTGGATCTGGGCTGCGGTTATGGCTGGTTCAGTCGCTGGGCGCTTGAGAATGGCGCCGCCAGTGTCTTGGGACTTGATGTCTCGGAGAAGATGCTGGAGCGGGCGCGGGAGACCACGGCGGCGGCGAATATTTGTTATGAGCGCGCTGATCTGGAACAGCTCGATCTGTCAGCCTGTAGTTTTGATTTGGCCTACAGCTCACTGGCGCTGCACTACATCAAGGATCTGCCGGGGCTGTTTGCGCACCTGTACGCGGCACTGAAGCCGGGTTCGCATTTTGTGTTTTCCATTGAGCATCCAATCTTTATGGCGCCGCGTAATCCGGGTTGGTTGGTAGATAGCGAAGGCAACAAGCGTTGGCCGCTGGACAGCTATCAGCTGGAGGGCGAGCGGGTTACAAACTGGTTGGCTGAGGGTGTGATCAAGCAGCATCGTACGGTGGGGACATTGCTCAATTCGCTGATCGACGCAGGGTTCACGATTCGACATGTCAATGAATGGGGGCCGAGCGATGCTGAAGTGGCGGCGCAACCGGCGCTGGCGGAAGAGCGGGAGCGGCCGATGATGATGTTGGTGGCGGTGCAGAAGCCCTCACCCTAGCCCTCTCCCAAATGGAGAGGGGACTGACCGAGTTGTTCTCTAGGGTTACGCCGACCTGAAATATCGAGCTGAACTCAGGTTTTTGAAGCAACGGCCATCGGCTCCCTCTCCCTCGGGAGAGGGCTGGGCGGGCGGCGTTCCGATGAGGGGCCCGTCCGAAAGCGCACCAAAAATCTCCAGCCGAAAAACAGGCCCAATTTATTTCAGCGAGTCGCAACGATAAACAAGCGTGGAAATGGCAACAACACCGAGCCATCCGCCAATGCCGGATAAGCCTTCTCAACCTCCGCCAGATACTGCTCCAGGTACTGCGCCTTTTCCGCCTCGGTCAGCGGATTCAAAAACGGAATCAACCCGCTCCCCTTGAACCACTCCACCACCCCCGCTGCCCCGCCAGACAGCTGATGGTGATAGGTGGTGCGCCACACATCGACCCGCGCACAGTGCGGCCGCAGCATCGAGAAATAATCGCTGGCACTCGCCATGTCGGTACGTTGCCCCGCTGCACCGCTGAGCTTGCTCGCCCACGGACCATCCGCGGCGACTTCACGCATCAAGCGGTGTGAGGGTTCATTAAGGTTATCCGGCATCTGGATCGCCAGACTGCCACCGACCGACAACTTGCTGGCCAACGCCGGCAGCAACGTCGCGTGATCCGGCACCCACTGCAACACGGCGTTGGCGAAGATCACATCGAACGGGCCTGCATCGGCCCACTTATCAATCTCGGCCACCTCGAACTGCAACTCTGGCAAGCGCTTGCGTGCGGCATCGATCATGTCCGCCGAGCTGTCCAGCCCGCTGACTTTCGCCCCGGGATAACGCTGTACCAGCAGCTCCGTCGAGTTGCCGGGACCGCAACCGATATCGACCACTGTTCGCGCTTCAGCCGCGGGAATCGCCGCCAGCAGATCGCGGGCCGGGCGGGTGCGTTCATCTTCGAAAGCGACGTATTGTTTGGCGGACCAACTCATTGCGTTCTCCTGTCGGGGCATTTCAGCGGTTCGACACGATACCGCGATCCAGCGCGCCTGCCTCTCCTACCAACGTCCGGTGACGTGGGTGGATTTGTAATTAGAATTTTCCACCAGCCGCCAATGTCTGAATTTCAAGACTCTTCCCAATAAGGAACACGGCTATGAAATTCGCAAAAATCTCCCAGAAGCTCGCGATGGTGGCCGGTAGTCCCAAGACCTTCATGGGCGCATTGATCCTGATCGGGTTGTGGGGACTGAGCGGGCCGATCTTTGATTACAACGACACCTGGCAACTGATCATCAACACCTCGACCACCATCATCACCTTCCTGATGGTGTTCCTGATCCAGAACACGCAGAACCGCGATACCGACATTCTCCATTTGAAGATCGATGAGTTGTTGTTGGTGACCAAAGAAGCGCAAAACGCGATGCTTGGGCTGGAGGCGCTGGATTTGAAGCAACTTGAGGCGTTGCGCAGGCACTACCGCTCGTTGGGCGAAGGGGAAGTGTTCAATCTAGAGGGGCTGGGCGAGAAGAGTAAGTCGAAGCAGGACTTGAATGAGTGCTAAAAAGCAAAAGATCGCAGCCTTCGGCAGCTCCTACGAAGTTTGGTGTAGGAGCTGCCGCAGGCTGCGATCTTTTAACCTTGATTAGCGGCTAGCCTGTAAGGCGCGAGCCTTCTCCAGATGGCTTTGCAGTTTCGGCAATGTCTCGTCGGCAAACGCCTTGATCTCCGGCACGTCGGTGGTCTGCGCTTCCTGCTGAATCTGCTCGATGGCCTCTTCAGTGGCTTTGACCTGACTGGCGGCGTAGGCCTGATCGAAGGAGGCGCCGTCGGTCACTTGCGGCATCATTTCCTTGGCCTTGTCGGCCAGTTCTTCACGGGGCGCGACGGGCAGGTCGAGCTTCTTGGCGATTTTCGCCAAGTGCTGATTGGCCGTCGTACGGTCGTTGATGACGACGATGGTGTAGTCCTTGACCTCTTTCGATTCGGCCTTGCTGTGGGCCAGACGACTGGCCTCGATGTCGGCCATGCCTTTGGCCGAGGCATCGTTGATGAAATCGGCGGGCGACTGGGCAAAAGCACTGCTGGCACACAGACCCAACAGCGATGCAAAACTCACGGTACGTATACGGGTGGCCATTCGGCTCATGGTCGCGCCCTCCTTACTTGCAAAATTCAAGCGGGAGCTTACGCCCCCGCCTCTCAATCAAAACTACCTTCACCGACTACTTCGATTTCTGAGCGGGCTTGCGGCCCATATCTGGTTTTGGCTCTTTGTCGACGGTCGTTGTGGTGGTTTTCCCACCTTTGCGACCTGCTTCAGAGGCCTTCGTTCGATCGTTGGCGAAGTTTCCCGAGTTCGAGTTTCTTGAATTAGGCATGATTCTCTACCTCTTGGTAATGATCGTGGCGAGCAGGTGCCCGCCTAGATTGAGAATTTTCTGGCCGGCAAAGGTTTAGAAAAATTGCAGTCGCTGCGACGAACGGCGGCCCCGGATCAACTATTCAACGCGTGATGGTTCAAGCGTTTGGCGGCGTACATCGCCTGATCGGCATGGCGAAAAAGTTGCTGTTCCTCACTGCCGTGCTCTGGATAGCGGGCGACGCCAATGCTCGGTTCGATGTGAAGGTTGTGGCCATCGAGGCGCATTGGTTGCACCAGGACCTGGCGGATTTTTTCCGCCACGCCGTCAGCATCTTCCGAAACCTGCACGCTGTGCAGCAGCACGACAAATTCATCGCCGCCAATTCTGGCCACGGTGTCGGTTTCCCGCACGCAGCCTTTTAGGCGGTTGGCCACGGTTTGCAGGAGCATGTCGCCGACGGCGTGACCAAAGGTGTCGTTGACCTGTTTGAAGCGATCCAGGTCGACATACAACAAGGCCATGTGCCCTGATTGCGCGCGAGCGCCGGCCAACGCAGCCTTCAAGCGATCGCGCAGCAATTCACGATTGGGCAGCTGCGTGAGTTGATCGTACTGCGCCATGCGCCGCAGGCGGGCGTGCAATTGCTGGCGTTCGATGGCCGTGGCGACCTGGGCGCAAACGTATTGCAGCAGTTCCTTGTCTTGCTCGGTGTAGCGCTCGCCGCCGGGCAGGCTTTTGACGATCAAGGCGCCGATGGTGCCGTTTTTCGAGTTCAACGGCACGCCGAGCCAGCACGGCGCGTTCTGCCCCGCCACCAACTCGGCGAAATCGGCTGGGGAATCCGCACTGTCCGGTGTCAGAAGAATCGGCTGGCCGCTACGGATAACTTCCGTGCACAGCCGCCCGGTGACGGTGCCCGGTTGCTCGGGCTGCAATTCGTGATCGTCGACGTGATAAGGGAAATTCAGTTGTGCGCAGTGCTCGTCGTACAGCGCCACGGAGAAATTCATCGCCGGCAGCCATTCGCCGATGATCAGATGAATACGCTTGAACAGCGCCAGCAGATCCTCAGCCGCATGGGCCGCTTCGGATATCGCATAGAGCGCAGCCTGGCGCGACTCGGCCTGCTTGCGCTCGGTGATGTCGCGCGCCACGGCGATGCGCAACTGATCGACTTCCGACCAGCGCGCCGACCAGAGGATATGCACGACGCTGCCGTCCTTGCGCAGGTAACGGTTTTCAAAGTTGAGTTTGGGTTCGCCACCCATGATTTCGTTGGCGGCAGCCAGAGTGCGCTGACGATCCGCCGGGTGCACCAGCTCGATCATTTGCCGGCCGATCAACTCTTCAGGCGAATAACCGAAAACACGCTCACAAGCGGCACTGACAAAAACGAAGCGACCCTGCTTGTCGACCGCGCAAACGGCGTCCAGCAACAGATCAATAAAACTCGCCAACGGCGCGGAATTTCGGCTTTCCATGGTTCAGCGTGGGTGTCCGGACAATGCAGCACTGATCAACCATCCCTGACCTTTTTATTGCGCCTCCCTGCACACATTTTCAAGCCTTGTTCGGCATCAGCCCCGGCAGTGCATGCACCAGCGCGTTGATGGCAAAACCGATAAACATCACGCCGCACAAGCGGGTGATAAGCAACTCATGACGCTGATACAGCGTGCGTACCCGTTGCGCGCCGACCACGCCAATCAGAATAGCGTAGGCCAGCAAGCCACCGAGGAAACTCAGGGCAATCAACGCCGGCAGCATCGACCAGTTGAGCAGTTCGGCGCGGCTCGACAACAGCGCGGTGAAGGTCGCGACCGCCACCGGATAAGCCTTGGGATTGGTCAAGCCGAACAGAATGCCGTGCCAGAACGGATTGCGCGCCGCGCCCTGCGGCTCGTCACCGTTGCGACGCTGGGCGCGCACCGCGCGCCAGCCGAGCCAGAACAGGTACACACCGCTGAGCACACCGAGCACATCAAACGCGGTGCTGCCGATTTCCCGGGCGCCGACAATCGCGATCAGCGCGGTGCTGCACCAGACCACATCGCCGAGCAGATGCCCGCAAAGAAACCCCGCCCCGGCCCGCCGCCCGTGGGCTGCACCGATGCCGAACACCGCCAGCACACCCGGCCCGGGCGTAATGCCGTAAATGAAACCCGAGGCCAGCACGGCCATTAGCAACGATGGAGTCATGGAAAACCTGCAAGCGCCAGAACACGTGGCCGCCAGTCTATAACAGACAAATGAGTCTGATCATGACTCGTCGTAAAAACGCATGCCGGCGTACGGTTTTTGCCGACACGCCGACAGCCGTGAAGCGAGATCGCCGACATGCGCTTCGAGCTTGTGGCCATCGGGATCGAGAAAGTAGAACGACGCACCTTCGCTGCGGTTATCCCGCCACTCTTGCACGTTTGCCGCTTGTAGCTTATGCACAAACGTTGAGAAATCGGCTGCATCGAGGCTGAAAGCGTAATGGGTGTAATCGGCGCACGGTTGACTCGAACGCAGCGGATCAAGCGACAGGCACAACCACAGCCCCGGCAGCGACAGGTAGGCGCCGGCATCCCACGTGGCTTCGACGCGCAACTGCAGCAGATCACGGTAGAAGGCGAGGCTGCGATTCAAATCGCTGACCGCGAGGGTCAGGTGGTTGAGGCCGGTGAGCATCGGGTCAGTAACCTCTGAGGTCTTCGGGGACGATGTATTGTTGGCCGTCGTAGGTCAGGGTGACGCGAGTTTTCTTCATCTCGATCGTTTTCGAGATGCAGTCTTTGCCCGACAGGAAGGATTTGTAAACTGAACCACTTGAGCTGACGATCAGATCGGCGAAACCATGGTGGCTCGTCGGGCCGAGATCGATAGTTCTGCGGATTTGCGTGTCCTCGGTTCCACACTCATCCGTTCCTTCGCCGAACTCCTTGCGAATCACCAAGCCTTCCAGCACAGGGCGCAATTTGTTGCCTTCGCGCACATACAACGCCAAATCAGTTTTTGCGTAAGGATTGGCTCTGGAGCCGTGACTGGCGAATTTTGAACGCAAACCGAATGCACGGACATCAGCAGCCAATCGGTAACGGGCCGTATCGATTGTCAGATCGTCGAAACTAATGGCATCGGAATTGTAGGCACCCGGCTTTGCATAGGTAGCGAGGCTCTTGCCGCTTGTCGAACTGACGAGCGCCAGTTCCAGATCGAATACCCCCATCTCATCGTCGCCCGAATCCGAGAGAAATGAAGATTTCGCCGCAATCGATTGGTCATTGAAAGCAGGCCACGCTTTGCAGCGCGAAAGGGAATGGCCGTCGAACTTCTTCACTTCGCAGGCGGCCTGGGCTTGAGCGGCCATCGTCAAAAGGCCCATTGCGATGAAAGAGCCCAGCAATGTGGAACGCGAGATCATTGTTCTTCCTTGAGTAAAAGACATCGGTCTTAGAGGCCTTTGAAATCTTCAGGCATTACGTAGTTTTTGCCGTCATAGCGAAGTGTCGTCAAGACAGGTTTTTGCGTGACGGTATTGGATACACACGCCTCGCCCTCGCCCTCGCCAACGGTCGAGCTACGGATCGTTTTGATCATCAGATCGGCAAAGCCATGGCTGCTGGTCTTGGCCAGAGCCACGGTTCGCGTAGTCTCGTAGCGCTCTCCCGCACAATTGCCATCCCACTCTCCGCCATATTCATAAACCACCAGCCGATCCATGACAGGACGCAATGCGTTGCCGTCTTTCACATAGAGCGACAACCAGGTTTCATCCAAAGGATTCACACGGGAAGAGCCTTTGAATCGAACCCGAACGCCAAAGGCCTGCAATTGCGGCGTGAGCTTATAGCGGGCGGTATCGAATTTCAGTTCGTCCAGCGCGATGGCATCCACAGAGAATGCCGAGGGCTGATAAAAGCTCGCTAACGGCTTGGAGTCTGCACTCGCCACCAAGGCCAAACGCAGATCGTAAAGCCCTATAGTCTCTGACTCGCCATACACCGGATCGGGCGAGAAGTTGGCGGCGGCGGTGAGCGTCAGCCCTGGATACGCTGGCCAATCCTTACAGATGGAAAAATCCATCTCATGCGCCTTTGGCGCCGGCGTGCAATCGGCCAATGCCTGCCCCGCCAGCAACCACCCGCACAATGCCGCACATCCGATCCAGCCAGACTTCATTGTCAATTCCCGCTCCTTGATTACTTTTTCAGCCGCGCACTATCCCTTGCTATATCGGCCCTTTCAACCGAATCATCAGTAGACCAAAGCGCATTTCCCGTTTGGTAGCGAGAAGCAGTTGACGGCGTCGCGGGTGGCGGGGCGATGTTGGTGATCGCGGGGGGGTGGTGTTGATTCGGATGCTTGAGAGGAGCGGACTGGCTGTTAGCTGATGTCATGAATCCATGATTTTTCTGCGTCTGGAAGTCAGTCTTCGCGAGCAAGCTCGCTCCCACAGGGGAATGCATTTCAACTGGGAAATGCGATCAACTGTGGGAGCGAGCTTGCTCGCGAAGAGGCCAGCCCCTTCAGCGAAGGCTTGTCAGCCCTCCCCGTCAGTCCGCTACCGTCAACAATCGCACCAGATGAGCGGCTTCATTTCTCTGCCCCAGTACCAACACTGACGACTCCTGCAGACAGGCATCCTGCGCAATCCACTCGATACCGGCGGCGCCTTCGACATCAAATGCAGGATCCACGGCGCCATCGACCAAAAAGCCTCCGGTGAGTAAGCGTCGTTCTCCGTCCGAGGTCTGCCCGACCGTGACGATTCGCGGACCGGGGAAGTCATCCAGCGCAAACCCTGCGCTCCAGCTTTTAAGATCCAGTGGCCGCGTTGCGGCAGTAATGACTGGCGCACCGCCGTTGAATGCTGGATCAAACTCACCGTCGCGGGTGATCCCGCTGATGAAGCCATGCTGACGCTTTTCCCCGGCAGACGACTCGACGGCCGATCCGATCAACAACAGGCGCTGCGCCGATTGCCCAACGATGCGATTCACCGAGCTTTCGAGCGGTGCACCCGCATTTTGCAGTTCCAGCAGCAGCGTACCGTCCTTGCCGAACGACGTGGCAACCTGCCCGGAACGCTCGTAAGCCATGACTAAACCTTGGTTGGTCACTTCAGTCTTGCCATGGACCAGAATCTGCCCATCGTCCAACTGCGTAACCCCGTGCAACGTGATCGCCACACCGGAAAGCGTCAGGTGAATCCAGCCTTTGCCTGCAAACTCCGGGTCATCCTTGCCATCCAGAAAAAAACGCGTCAACAACCCGCTGCCCCCTTGAGAGGTGACGAAAAGCAATCTGTCCGGCAGCGCTTTCGCTGGAGTGGAGTGCGCCAGTATCAAGCGGCCGCCCGTGGCATTGTTCAGCACGGGAATACGCGTCGGCACGACTCGGTAGCCAGTCTGTCCATCACCAAATTCGGGATCGAGCGTACCGTCCGGTTTGAATCGAGCGATGATTTGCTCAAGCTTGCCTGCTGCATCTGCAAGCACTGCGCACAACCAGAATACGCCGCTCTCGACGACGGCCAGGTTCCCGCCTTGTGACAATCGCCCCCTGACAAACTGACCGTGAAGGTACCCGCCCTCGCCGAAGCTGGTATCGAGATGACCGTCCGCGAGCAGTCGCGTCAGGCCGTAATGCGAGGCTCCCGATGCATCGATGACGGTCGTACTGACCATGATGTGTCCCGAAGGCAGCACTGCGACACTTTTCCCGATGGTTTTGCGCGCGGCTGGAAACTGCAGTGTTTGCAGGCCCGAATGGGCAAAGGTCTGATCCAGCTCACCGGCTGATCGTGCTTTACGTGCATTGGCTTTCGGCATGTTCGTGTGCTCCTCAAGGCGATCGGAGTCGACCCCCGTTGTCAGAGCATTCGATCCGAAGCAGCCACAGCAGACAACTGACAGAAATGACAGTTTTTTAGAAGAAAACGAAATTACCGATCAAGTAAAAAAAGCTAAAAAACTGGTAGTTCTTACAGGTTCTAAACGGGACACACCGTGCCAGTGTTTCGTTTCAAATTCAGCCTGAAACGAGAAGCACAATGAGCACTCCCGACAAACCCAATACGCAACCTGTCCCGCCCCCGACCATCACCTACCCCGAAGAGGACAAGAACACGGGGGTTGCAACACTGTTTCTCGGCAGCGGTATACCGGGGGCTCTGGTGCAGGTCTGGAACGTTGAAGAGACACATTCGCTGGGTGGAGGACAGGTCAGCGCAAAGGGACGATGGGCGTTTAGCTTCAGCGGTGCCCAGTTTCCGGGAGAGCATAGGATCAAGGCCCGCCAGGAGGTGGATGGCGTCATGTCAGGTTGGAGTGAAGTGCGCAAATACAAGGCGCTCTTGGTGCCCCCCGTCAACATTCCGATAGTGATGGGACCGGAGGAAGAAGCGGAGGTAGATGCCGTTCCGGTCTTTTATGGCAATGTCACCAAGCCCATTGGCATCGTTAGCATTATCGATTTGGACACCGACCTGGAGATTGCCAGAGCCAGCGTCGACAGCGAAATGCAATGGCATACTCAAGCTACACCCCCCCTAACGAAAGGCAGGTATCGAATATCCGCCATTCACAACATCAACGGAGAATTGTCAGACTGGGGCCGTGTTCGAACATTTACGGTGATCACTGAGGACAAAGACAAGGGCAAAACCTAGCAGTCAAGCCCGTTGCCCCCGTCATGACCGCTCAAAACGCGTTGCGAAAAATCTCCTCGATCTGGCGCTGATCCGCCGCCCGAGGATTGGTCAAACCGCAGGCGTCTTTCAGCGCATTGGTGGCGAGCAGCGGAATATCACTGAGCTTGGCGCCGAGTTCACGCAAGCCACCGGGAATTTCGACATCCCTGGCCAGGCAGCGGATCGCATTGATCGCCGCCTGCGCGCCCTCTTCCGCGCTGAAACCGCGAATATCTGCACCCATGGCGTGGGCAACATCGGTCAGCCGCTCGGCACACACCAGCGCGTTGAACGTCTGCACATGAGGCAGCAGCACGGCGTTACACACGCCATGAGGCAAGTCGTAGAAACCGCCCAACTGATGCGCCATCGCATGCACGTAACCGAGCGAAGCATTGTTGAAGGCCATGCCGGCGAGGAACTGCGCGTACGCCATGTTTTCCCGCGCGGCAAGGTCGCTGCCGTCACGCACAGCCAAGCGCAGATTGTTGCTGATCAGGGTCATGGCTTTCAGGGCGCAGGCGTCGGTGATCGGGTTGGCGGCGGTCGAGACATAAGCCTCGATGGCGTGGGTCAGCGCATCCATGCCGGTGGCGGCGGTCAGGCCTTTGGGCATGGCGAGCATCAGCGCCGGGTCGTTGATCGACAGCAGCGGCGTGACATTACGGTCGACGATGGCCATTTTCACGTGGCGCGATTCGTCGGTGATGATGCAAAACCTGGTCATCTCGCTGGCGGTGCCGGCGGTGGTATTGATCGCGATCAGCGGCAGTTGCGGCTTGCTCGATTGGTCGACGCCCTCGTAATCGCGAATCTGCCCGCCATTGGTCGCGCACAGGGCAATGCCTTTAGCGCAGTCGTGCGGCGAACCGCCGCCCAGCGAGACGACGAAATCGCAGCGACTTTCCTTGAGCAGGCCCAGCCCCGACTCGACATTGGCAATGCTCGGGTTCGGTTTGGCGCCGTCGAAAATCACCGAATCGATGTCCTGCATCGCCAGTTTCTCGGCGACCATCGTGGCCACGCCAGCCTTGGCCAGCCCCACGTCAGTGACGATCAGCGCTTTGCGAAAACCGTAATTGCGAATGGCGACCATGGCTTCGTCGAGGCAGCCGTTGCCCATGATGTTTACCGCCGGAATGAAAAAGGTGCTGGTCATGCGCGCATCTCCTGACTGAGGCCGAATCGACTGCGCCGATCCGGCGGATGCACACAGGATCGACCGATCGGTCACGACCGATGTTGATCTGGCTCAATGCCCGCTCGTGATAAAGTCGCCGCCCATCAGCCCCTTTGTTTTGAGACCGCCTACGCAATGACCGATTTTCTCGATGTCGACGCCAGCCTCGAAGACTGGAACAC
Source organism: Pseudomonas sp. Mb7 (assembly GCF_054790525.1). NCBI lineage: Bacteria > Pseudomonadati > Pseudomonadota > Gammaproteobacteria > Pseudomonadales > Pseudomonadaceae > Pseudomonas > Pseudomonas sp. Mb7. The sequence continues at coordinate 706,814 of NZ_CP186501.1, read as the reverse complement.
CGTGCGCGCCGCGACCGATTTCAGCGGTTTGCTGGTGGGCAATGGCGCCAGCCGTGCGGTGTGGGACGACTTCGGCTACGACTCGCTGTTCGAAAACGCCCGCACCGTCGAAGAAAAACCGCTGAGCCCATCGGAACTGGCAGTGTTCGACGCGCTGCAAACACGCAGCTTCGAGCAGGTGCTCGGTGCGCTGAAAACCACCAGCCGGGTCAACAAGGCCCTGGCCGTCAGTTCGGCGGCGCCGCGCAACCGCTACTACGCGATCAAGGAAGCGCTGATCAACACAGTGCACGCGGTGCACATTCCGTGGCGACTGGTGAAGCCTTCGACGCTGGCGACGGTGAACGAAGAACTGGCGCGCTATCGCACCGTGTTCACCACCAATTACGACCTGCTCAACTACTGGGCGCTGCAACACAACAGCGCGGCCATTGACGATCTGTTCAACGGCGCCAGCGCGAGTTTTGATCTGAGCGAAACTGCCACCGACAAACCGCGCTTGTTGTACCTGCACGGCGGTCTGCATCTGGTGCGCAATCAGGACGGCACGGCGCGCAAGCTGACTTCAACCGAAGGCACGTTGCTTGGTAGTTTTGCGATCAACAACACGCTCAAGACGCTGGATGACGTGCCGCTGTTCGTCACCGAAGGGCCGAGCGCGGACAAGCTCAAGACCATTCGCAGTTCGGATTACCTGTCGTTCTGTTATGAGCAGTTGCTCGGGCATGGCGGCAGTTTGTGCATCTTTGGTCATGCCTTGGGTGAGCAGGATGCGCATATCGTTCGGGCGCTGCGGTTGGCGAAACCGAAGACTGTGGCGATCTCGATTTATCCGCGCAGTGCGGCGTTTGTGCAGCATCAGAAGCGGCATTACGCGCAGGTGTTTGAGGGGACCGGGGTTGAGTTGCGGTTTTTTGATGCCAAGAGCCATGCGCTCGGCAATCCGAAGTTGTCGGTGCCCGTCGAGGTTTGATGCAGGCCTGACTGACGCCTTCGCGAGCAGGCTCGCTCCCACATTTGGATCGCATTCCCCTGTGGGAGCGAGCCTGCTCGCGAAGCTTTTGGGGGCGCCTCAATCTTCGGCGCTGTGCACCACCACCAGCAACTGCGCCTGCACCTCCCCCACCGAGCGGATCCGGTGCGGCTTCTGTGCATTGAAGTGCAACGCATCGCCACGTTCCAGCAGCACCTTCTCGTTCATGAAATCCACTTCGACCTGCCCTTCGTGGACGAACAGAAACTCTTCGCCCAAATGCTCTTTGAACGTTTTGTCAGTGAACTCGCTGGGCGGGTAGATGATGAACGGCAGCAGGTTGCGCTCGCTGACCTGATGCGCGAGCACGGCATATCCCGGACTCTGGTCATTCGCTGCCAGTGACTGGCGCTCGTGGCTGCGCACCAGGCTGTAGCTGTCGAGGCTGACGTTGTCTTCGGAGAACAATTCCTCGACTTTCACATTCAGCGCTTTCGCCAGTTTCAACGCAGCAGCAATCGACGGCGTGTTCAGCCCGCGCTCGACTTTGGACAGATAACTCTTGGTCATGCCGGATTTTTCGGCCAATGCCTCAAGGGTTACGCCAAGTTTTTTTCTCAATAATTTCAAACGGATAGACATGCGCAGCAGTTATTCCATGGAGGAAGCGACGATTTGTGCTTGCTAATGACACTTTGTGTCATATAGCCTCTTTCGTGTCATTTGCTCTCACCCAAAGGACACAGACATGGCCAAGACATTAGCACTACCCAAAGACCAACTGGTCAAGCAAGCGCTGACCCAGATGCAAAAAAGCCTGGCGGATAATACGTGGACGGACCGGCAAAAGCTGGCCCTGACCTGCCGGATTTTGTTCGAGAACGGTCACGACTCCGGTCTGGCCGGACAAATCACCGCCCGTGGGCCGCAACCCGGCACCTATTACACTCAGCAACTGGGGCTGGGTTTCGACGAAATCACCGCGAGCAATCTGCTGCTGGTCAACGAGGATCTGGAAGTCCTCGAAGGTCACGGCATGGCCAACCCGGCCAACCGTTTCCACAGCTGGGTGTACCGCGCCCGGCCGGACGTGAACTGCATCATCCACACCCACCCGACCCACGTCGCGGCGCTGTCGATGCTGGAGGTGCCGTTGCAGATTTCCCACATGGACCTGTGCCCGCTGTACGACGACTGCGCGTTTCTTGAAGGCTGGCCGGGTGTGCCGGTGGGCAATGAAGAAGGTGAGTTGATTGCCGGCGCGCTGGGCGACAAACGCGCGATTGTGCTTTCGCACCACGGTCAACTGTCGACCGGTACGACGATTGAAGAAGCCTGTGTCATCGCCCAACTGATCGAGCGCGCGGCCAAGCTGCAACTGCTGGCGATGGCGGCCGGTACGATCAAGCCGATCATTCCCGAACTGGGTCGCGAAGCCCATGACTGGATCGCCAAGCCGAAACGCCACGCCGCTGCCTTCAACTATTACGCCCGGCAGAACCTGCGCCAACACGCCGATTGCCTGAACTGAAACCTGTTACGGAGAGATTCCTATGTCCACTATTCACGGCATCATCGGCTACACCATCACCCCGTTCGGCGCCAACGGCGAAGGGCTGGACATGCCAGCGCTCGGGCAATCGATCGATCGCCTGATCGACAGCGGCGTCCACGCCATCGCGCCGTTGGGCAGCACTGGCGAAGGCGCTTACCTGAGCGATGCGGAGTGGGATCAGGTTGCCGAGTTCAGCATCAAGCACGTCGCCAAACGGGTGCCAACCATCGTCAGCGTCTCTGACCTGACCACCGTCAAAGCCGTGCGCCGCGCACGTTTCGCCGAAGCCCACGGTGCCGATGTGGTGATGGTGCTGCCGGCTTCGTACTGGAAGCTCACCGAGGCGGAAATCTTCGCTCACTACCGCGCTATTGGCGAGCGCATCGGCGTGCCGATCATGCTCTACAACAACCCGGCCACCAGCGGCACTGACATGTCGGTGGAGCTGATTTTGCGCATCGTCAAAGGCGTGGAAAACGTGACCATGGTCAAGGAGAGCACCGGCGATATTCAGCGCATGCACAAGCTGCAATTGCTCGGCGAAGGTCAGGTGCCGTTCTACAACGGCTGCAATCCGCTGGCACTGGAAGCGTTTGCGGCCGGGGCGAAAGGCTGGTGCACAGCGGCGCCGAACCTGATCCCGCAGTTGAATCTGGACTTGTACGAGGCCGCCATGGCCGGTGATCTGGATCGCGCGCGGGATTTGTTTTACCGCCAGTTGCCGCTGCTGGATTTCATCTTGAAGGGTGGCTTGCCGGCGACGATCAAGGCAGGGTTGCGGCAGACCGGGCTTGAAGTGGGCGATCCGCGCTTGCCGGTCTTCCCGCTGAGTGAAGCGGGCCAGACCCAGCTGCAAGCAATCCTGAAAACCCTGCGCTGATCCACTGACAACGCAAAAACCTGTGGGAGCTGGCTTGCCAGCGATGGCGGTGAATCATTCAACATCAATGCTGAATGAAATGGCCTCATCGCTGGCAAGCCAGCTCCCACAGGAATGGTGTTGGATTTGAAAGCGGGTTTAGAGAACCGGCAAAGTCTTGTCCTTGATCACTTTGCTCGGCCCGTTCGTTTTAACGCTGGCAATGCCTTTATCGCACGCAGCATCCGATGAATACGCCTCGCTGTTACCGATGATCTGGTGATTGGCCGCTTTCAGATTGAAGTACGGATGGCCGTCCTTCGTTGACTTCTTCTCGTAGCGTTCATCCAGCGGGCTGTTGGTTTGCACCGCCGCGATGCCGCCGTCGGCCGCAGCGCGAGTGGTGTACAGCTCGCTGGTCAGAATCGTTTCGGCATTCGCCGCTTTCAACACGAACCTGAACTGGCCGTTGCTGCTTTTACTGATTTCGTACCATCCGGACATGCTCGTTTCTCCTTGGCGATTGAGAGATTTCGCGCTTCAGAGTAAAGACCAGTCCTGATTATCTGTCGCCTGTACCGGCCCTATCGCTGGCAAGCCAGCACCCACAGAGGTCTGTTGTGTGCCCTATAACTGTGCCGCATCACAATACCTGTGGGAGCTGGCTTGCCAGCGATGGGGTCAACCCGGTCTGGCCTATTTCACCACCGCCCGCACCACCGACAACTCCGGCGCACCCACCCGCCGCTGACTCAGATAGCGCGTACAACTCACCCGCAGGAACGAGGCAAAATTCACCACTTCCCCGCGATAATCCATCACCTCTTCATACAGCTTGGTGATCAGCTGGTTGGTGGTCATGCCGTCGACCTCGGCGATTTCACTGAGGATGTCCCAGAACTGATTCTCCAGGCGCAACGTCGTCACCACGCCGCAGATGCGCAACGAGCGCGAGCGTGATTCGTAGAGAATAGGGTCAGCCTTGACGTAGAGCTCGCACATCGGCGGATCCTCGTTACAGGGTGATTTTGGTGCCGAGCAAACCAAGGAAACCGGCCAGCCAGTTCGGATGCGCCGGCCATGCCGGGGCTGTGGCCAGATTGCCTTGAACGTGGCCGTCCGTCACCGGGATATCGATGTACGTACCACCCGCCAGTCGCACTTCCGGCGCGCAGGCCGGATAGGCACTGCATTCGCGCCCTTCAAGCACGCCCGCCGCTGCCAGCAATTGCGCGCCGTGGCAGACCGCAGCAATCGGTTTGCCGGCCTTGTCGAAGGCGCGCACCAGGTCGAGGACTTTTTCGTTCAGACGCAGGTATTCCGGCGCCCGACCGCCGGGGATCAGCAGCGCGTCGTAATCGGCCTCGCTGACCTTGGCAAAGTCGAAGTTGAGGGCGAACAGGTGACCGGGCTTTTCGCTGTAAGTCTGATCGCCTTCGAAGTCATGGATCGCGGTGCGCACGGTTTTGCCGGCAGCCTTGTCCGGGCACACGGCGTGGACGGTGTGACCAACCATTTGCAGGGCTTGGAACGGCACCATCACTTCGTAATCTTCGACGTAATCGCCGACCAGCATCAGGATCTTTTTCGCGGCCATGGGGAGGACTCCTCTGGAGAATGCTTGGGAGTGTTCAAGGTAGACCTTATCCGCGAGGTCGGGTAACAACCGGCTACTACCGAGTTGACTCATCGCTGGCAAGCCAGCTCCCACAGGTTCTGAGGCGACCACCGATGTTGTGTTCAACTCGGACACTGTGGGAGCTGGCTTGCCAGCGATGCGATCTCAAACTGTACGGATAAGTCTGTGCCTAGCTGTAACAGCCCGAACTGCAAGGTTTATGGCTTTATGAAGGTCATTCCCTGCCACCTTCAATTCCGGTCCCCCCTCATGTCCTCGCGCGAAAACACCGGCATGGCCCTCGGCCTGCTCGGCGTGGTGATCTTCAGCCTCACCCTGCCCTTCACCCGCATCGTGGTGCAGGAACTGCATCCGCTGCTCAACGGTTTGGGCCGCGCATTGTTCGCGGCGATTCCGGCGGCGCTGTTGCTTTTGTGGCGGCGCGAGAAATGGCCGACGTGGCAGCAAGTCAAAGGCCTGAGCCTGGTGATCGCCGGGGTGATTCTGGGTTTTCCGGTGTTGTCGGCGTGGGCCATGCAAACGTTGCCGGCGTCCCACGGTGCCTTGGTCAACGGACTGCAACCGCTGTGCGTGGCGCTGTATGCCGCGTGGTTGTCCCATGAGCGGCCGTCAAAAGCCTTCTGGGCCTGCGCAGCGTTGGGCAGTGCGTTGGTGCTCGGTTATGCGCTATACACCGGGGCCGGCAGCATTCAGGCGGGTGATCTGTTGATGCTCGGCGCGATTGCCGTCGGAGGACTGGGCTACGCCGAAGGTGGCCGGTTGGCCAAGGAGATGGGCGGCTGGCAGGTGATCTGCTGGGCGCTGGTGCTGTCGACACCGTTGTTGATCGGGCCGGTGCTGTATCTGGCCCTGCAACATCAGGGCGCAGTGTCGGCCAAGGCCTGGTGGGCGTTCGGGTATGTGGCGCTGTTTTCGCAGTTTCTCGGATTTTTCGCGTGGTACGCAGGGCTGGCCATGGGCGGGATCGCCCGGGTCAGTCAGATCCAGTTGCTGCAGATCTTCTTCACCATCGCGTTTTCGGCGCTGTTCTTTGGCGAACATGTCGAGCCGATTACCTGGGTGTTTGCCTGTGGCGTGATTGCAACGGTCACGCTCGGGCGCAAAACCGCCGTGCGCCCTGCCCAACCTGCCACAGCCTGAACACATTCCCTTGTAGGAGCTGCCGCAGGCTACGATCTTTTGATCTTGTTTTTTAAGATCAAAAGATCGCAGCCTGCGGCAGCTCCTATAGTGGTTTTATTTCAGATCTTGTCAGGTCAGGTAGCCGTCGGCGCGCAGGAGTGTTTCCAGGCAGTGCTCGCTGATGTGGTAGAAAGCCTTCAACTCTTCGATCTTCACCAACAACTGCGCCGGGTCCACCGGCTCGGCGCGCTTCACCGCCAGAATCATTTTGTTCTTGTTGGTGTGATCCAGCGAGATGAATTCGAAGACCTTGGTCTCGTAGCCGCAGGCTTCAAGGAACAGTGCGCGCAGACTGTCGGTGACCATTTCCGCTTGCTGACCGAGATGCAAACCGTATTGCAGCATCGGCTTGAGCAGCGCCGGGCTCTGGATCTGCAGGCGGATCTGTTTGTGGCAGCACGGCGAGCACATGATGATCGACGCGCCGGAACGGATGCCGGTGTGGATCGCGTAATCGGTAGCGATGTCGCAGGCATGCAGGGCGATCATCACGTCCAGCTCGCTCGGCGCCACACTGCGCACGTCACCGCACTTGAACACCAGCCCCGGGTGATCGAGTTTCGCTGCAGCGGCGTTGCACAGGTTGACCATTTCCTCACGCAACTCGACGCCGGTGACCTCGCCTTCAGCCTTGAGCGTATTGCGCAGGTAATCGTGAATGGCGAACGTCAGATAGCCCTTGCCCGAACCGAAATCTGCCACCCGCACTGGTTTGTCCAGCGCCAGCGGCGACGAGGTCAGGGCATGGCTGAACACTTCGATGAACTTGTTGATCTGCTTCCACTTGCGTGACATCGCCGGGATCAGCTCATGCTGCGCGTTGGTCACGCCCAGGTCCTTGAGGAACGGTCGGCTCAGTTCGAGGAAGCGATTTTTCTCGCGGTTGTGCTCGGCAGACGGCGCTTCGCGCAATTGCTGAGGTTTGCTCTTGAACAGCGAACTCTTGCCCTTTTTGCTGTATTCGAGCTGGGCTTCATCAGTCACCGCGAGTAAATGGGCATTTTTGAACGAGGCCGGCAACAACTCGGCAATCGCCGTCACACCGTCAGCCAATGGCAGGTTTTTGGTGATGTCGCGGGTTTTGTATCGATAGACGAACGACAGATTCGGCTGCGCCTTGACCGTCACCGGTTTGATGATGACTCGCTGCAGATCCACTTCTTCGCCAACGTATTTGGCCAGCACCAGTTTGATGAAGCCGTTCTGTTCGAGGCTGGTTTGCAGCAGCTCGATGAACTGGGCGTGGTGATCGGGCGCAGGCTTGATGGACGGGGCAGTAACGGACATGAAAAAGCGGCCTCGGACGGGCGAAATCGGGAATGGCGGGTATTTTAGGGGGGAAGGGGGTTGGGGACACGCTCTTATTTACCGAACGGTTGGTTAAAGCAGCCCTCACCCTAGCCCTCTCCCAGAGGTAGAGGGGACTGATTGGGGGATATTGACGAGATACACCGACTTGAACGATTTGCCTTGAATCCATAATCGACACGGTTTTTCAGGTCGATGTCGAGCGCAAGACACCTCGGTCGGCCCCCTCTCCCTCCGGGAGAGGGCTGGGGTGAGGGTTTGTCTCACCCCAGCACAATCAACCGATTCGGCAACTCATTCCTCACCTGCGTCACCGGCACATGCACCTTCAGCAATTCCCCACACGCCTCGATACACGTCACAAATCCCTCCAGCGTGCGCCCCTGCCTGACCTGCTCGGTAAACGCCGCGACAATCGCATCCCAACTCTTGTTATCCAGCCGCTTGGAAATCCCCTCATCCACCAGAATCTCCACATACCGCTCCGCCTCGCAGACAAAAATCAGCATGCCGGTACTGCCCACGGTGTGGTGCAGGTTCTGCTCTAGAAACTGCCGCCGCGCCAGATTCGAGGCGCGCCAGTGGCGCACGCGACGCGGGATCAAATGAGTGGTGATTTTCGGCAAACGAAACAGCAGACACAGCACGATAAACGCGCCCCACTGCACCAACAGCAGACTGCGCAGGGTCAGCCAGCCGGTCAGATAGTGCACGACGCCCGGCACCACCAGTGCCAAGAGGCTCGCCCACAGCAGCGGGATGTACGCGTAGTCATCGGCGCGCGCGGCTAGCACCGTCACCAGTTCGGCGTCGGTGTCGCGCTCGACCCGGGCAATCGCCTCGGCGACTTTGCGTTGTTCGTGTTCGGTCAGTAGTGCCATGTTGAAAAGTGCCTGCTCATTATTCTTCTGATATCACCAGCCGCCGGACGAACCACCGCCGCCGAAACTGCCCCCGCCGCCGCTGAAGCCTCCACCTCCACCGCCGCCGCCAAAACCACCACCGCCAAAGCCGCCCCCTCCTCCTGAGCCGCCCCGGCCGGCAGGCAGGATACCGAGCATCTGGCAGACAAACACCGTCAGGATGAACAACATCACCAAAAACACAAACAATGCCGGATGCCGCGAGATGAAATCATCGGACGGATCACCGGTGGATTCATACACCGTCGACGGTTCATCGAGCGGATTGCCACCCAGCACCACCAGCATCGCCGCCACGCCGTCGCTGATGCCTTTGCTGAAATTGCCGCTCTTGAACGCGGGCGTGATGACTTGATGGATGATCACTGAAGTCTGCGCATCGGTCAGCCGATCCTCCAGGCCATAACCGACTTCGATGCGCAGTTTGCGCTCGTCACGGGCAACGATCAGCAGCGCGCCGTTGTTCTTGTCCTTTTGACCAATTGCCCAGTGACGCCCGAGTTGAACGCCAAAGTCCTCGATGGTCGTACCTTGCAGATCCGGCAGCGTGACCACGACCAACTGCTCGCCGGTCGCCTGTTCGTGGGCCTGCAACTGCTGGGTCAGTTGCGTGCGCACCGACGGCTCGAGCATCTGCGCTTCGTCCACCACCCGCCCGCTCAGCGCCGGGAACGTCAACTCGGCCTGGGCGCTGACGGCGAACAGCCACAGCATCAGCACCAGACCCATTTTCAACACGCGCATGGACAACCTCGAATCAGAATTTCACTTCCGGGGCCTTTTCCGCGCCGGGCGTGGTGGCTTCGAAGGTTTCGCGGATCGGCAGATCGCTGTACATCACGCTGTGCCAGAGGCGACCGGGGAAGGTGCGGATCTCGGTGTTGTATTTCTGCACCGCCAGAATGAAATCGCGGCGAGCCACCGCAATGCGGTTTTCCGTGCCTTCCAGCTGCGATTGCAGGGCGAGGAAGTTCTGGTTGGCTTTCAGGTCCGGATAGCGCTCTGAGACCACCATCAAGCGGCTCAATGCACCGGTCAGTTGATCCTGCGCCTGCTGGAATTGCTTAAGTTTCTCGGGATTGTCGAGGGTGTTGGCGTCGACCTGAATCGAGGTCGCTTTCGCCCGCGCCTCAATCACTGCCGTGAGGGTTTCCTCTTCATGCTTGGCATAACCCTTCACCGTTTCCACCAGGTTGGGGATCAGGTCGGCGCGGCGCTGGTACTGGTTCTGCACCTGGCCCCACGCAGCTTTGGCCTGTTCGTCGAGGGTCGGGATATTGTTGATTCCGCACGCGGTCAACAGCGTGGCCAGCACCAGCAGTGTGGCGACCTGCAAACGCGAGCGATTGGTTGGGCTTACATTCATCGCAGTGATGCTCCTTGGCACATATCATTATAAAAACCGAGCGCGAAACATTCTCAGCGGGCTGTTGGGGCATAATCGGCCGCGTCGCTGGATTACGACGGGGCAATGGGCTAAAAAGTGCCCTGCGTGATCATGCGGCCAAGTGTCGGCTGCCGTTTTTTGGCTCTGTTTCTTTGAGCCTGTACCCGAACAACAATAGTCGCTCCCTAAATTTTGGCTGGCCGGCGTTGCATTGCCGCATGGGCCCTTGAGAAAACTATTCATGAAGAAGCTGTGTTTGCTGGGTCTGTTCGTCAGCCTGGCCAGTCATCAAGTATTGGCCGCTACGACCCCGGTACCTCTGGAAAACAAGGACGCGTTCATCAGCAACCTGATGAAGCAAATGACCCTCGACGAGAAGATTGGCCAGTTGCGCCTGATCAGCATCGGCCCGGAAATGCCCCGTGAGCTGATCCGCAAGGAGATTGCCGGTGGCAACATCGGCGGCACGTTCAACTCGATCACCCGCGCGGAAAACCGTCCGATGCAGGACGCCGCCATGCGCAGCCGCCTGAAGATTCCGATGTTTTTCGCGTACGACGTGATCCACGGTCACCGTACGATTTTCCCGATTCCACTGGCCCTCGCTTCGAGCTGGGACATGGACGCCATCGGTCAGTCCGGGCGCGTTGCTGCTAAAGAAGCCGCTGCCGACAGCCTCGACATCACCTTCGCGCCGATGGTCGACATCTCCCGCGACCCGCGCTGGGGCCGCAGCTCCGAAGGCTTCGGTGAAGACACCTACCTGACTTCACGCATTGCCGGCGTCATGGTGCGCGCCTATCAGGGGGCCACCCCGAGCGCGGCCGACAGCATCATGGCCAGCGTCAAGCACTTCGCCCTGTACGGCGCGGTCGAGGGCGGTCGCGACTACAATACTGTCGACATGAGCCCGGTGAAGATGTACCAGGACTACCTGCCACCGTACCGCGCCGCGATCGATGCCGGCGCTGGCGGTGTGATGGTCGCGTTGAACTCGATCAACGGCATTCCGGCCACCGCCAACACCTGGCTGATGAATGATCTGCTGCGCAAAGACTGGGGCTTCAAGGGCCTGGCGGTCAGCGACCACGGCGCGATTTTCGAACTGATCAAGCACGGCGTGGCCCGCGACGGTCGTGAAGCGGCGAAGCTGGCGATCAAGGCCGGTATCGACATGAGCATGAACGACACCCTGTACGGCAAAGAACTGCCGGGGCTGCTCAAGTCCGGCGAGATCGAACAGAAAGACATCGACAACGCCGTGCGTGAAGTGCTCGCGGCCAAGTACGACATGGGCCTGTTCAAAGACCCGTACCTGCGCATCGGCAAGGCTGAAGATGATCCGTCCGACACCTACGCCGAAAGCCGCCTGCACCGCGCCGAGGCCCGTGAAGTGGCGCGTCGCAGTCTGGTGCTGCTGAAGAACCAGAACGAAACCCTGCCGCTGAAGAAAGACGCAAAAGTCATGCTGGTCGGCCCATTGGCCAAAGCACCGATCGACATGATGGGCAGTTGGGCCGCCGCCGGGCGCCCTGCGCAATCGGTCACGCTGTTCGATGGCATGAGCTCGGTGATCGGTGAAAAGGCGAACCTGATCTACGCCCGTGGCGCCAACATCACCAGCGACAAGAAGGTGCTCGACTACCTGAACTTCCTCAACTTCGATGCGCCGGAAGTGGTCGACGATCCGCGACCGGCCAACGTGCTGATCGACGAAGCGGTAAAAGCCGCCAAGGACGCTGACGTGATCGTTGCGGCTGTGGGCGAATCCCGTGGCATGTCTCATGAATCCTCCAGCCGCACCGACCTGAACATCCCGGAAAACCAACGTGAGCTGATCCGCGCGCTGAAAGCCACCGGCAAACCGCTGGTGCTGGTGCTGATGAACGGCCGCCCACTGACCATTCTCGAAGAGAACCAGTCGGCTGACGCGATTCTGGAAACCTGGTTCAGCGGCACCGAGGGCGGCAACGCCATCGCCGACGTGCTGTTCGGCGACTACAACCCGTCGGGCAAACTGCCGGTGACCTTCCCGCGCTCCGTGGGCCAGATCCCGACTTACTACAACCACCTGAGCATTGGCCGGCCGTTCACGCCGGGCAAACCGGGCAACTACACCTCGCAGTATTTCGATGACACGACCGGGCCGCTGTTCCCGTTCGGTTATGGCCTGAGCTACACCCAATTCGCCCTCAGTGACATGGCGCTGTCGTCGACCACCCTGAACGCCACCGGCAAACTCGACGCCAGCGTCATGGTCAAGAACACCGGCAAGCGTGACGGCGAAACCGTGGTGCAGTTGTACATTCAGGACGTCACCGGCTCGATGATTCGTCCGGTGAAAGAACTGAAGAACTTCCAGAAAATCATGCTCAAGGCCGGTGAACAGAAAGTCGTGCACTTCACCATCAGCGAGGATGACCTGAAGTTCTACAACGCCCAGCTCAAATACGCGGCGGAGCCTGGCAAGTTCAACGTGCAGATCGGCCTGGATTCCCAGGACGTGACGCAGCAGAGCTTTGAATTGCTGTAACCGGTTTTTGCTCGGCTGATCGTTCCCACGCTCCGCGTGGGAACGATCATCAGGTGAGCGGTTATCCGCGGCGGTCGAGGATGTTGACCACCACCCGATCCACCCAGCCCCACACCCGCTGCTTCACCCGCCGCCACAGCGGCCGGCGCTGCCATTCCTCCAGACTCACCTGCTGACTCAGCCCGAAGTCCTTCAGAAAACTCGCCTGCACCGCTGCCGTCAACGACGGGTCCAGCGCCTCCAGATTCGCCTCCAGATTGAAACGCAAGTTCCAATGATCGAAGTTGCACGAACCAATGCTCACCCAATCGTCGACCAAGACCATTTTCAAGTGCAGGAAGCACGGCTGGTATTCGAAGATCTGCACCCCGGCCTTGAGCAGTCGCGGGTAGTAGCGATGCCCGGCGTAACGCACCGACGGATGATCGGTGCGCGGCCCGGTCAGCAGTAGCCGCACATCGACTCCGCGTGCAGCAGCCTTGCGCAGGGAGCGGCGGATTTTCCAGGTCGGCAGGAAATACGGTGTGGCCATCCAGATGCGTTTTTGCCCACTGTTCAAAGCGCGGAACAGCGATTGCAAAATGTCGCGATGCTGGCGGGCGTCGGCATACGCCACGCGGCCCATGCCCTCGCCCTTGTCCGGCACCCGTGGTAATCGCGGCAAGCCGAAATGCGCGGCCGGGCGCCAGGCGCGGCGATAGCGGTTGGCGATCCACTGACGATCAAACAGCAATTGCCAGTCAATCACCAGTGGGCCGCTGATCTCGACCATCACTTCGTGCCACTCGCTGGTGTCGTGCCCCGGTGTCCAGAACTCATCAGTGACTCCGGTGCCGCCGACCACTGCCAGACGCTGATCGACCAACAGCAACTTGCGATGATCACGATAGAAATTGCCGACCCAGCGCCGCCAATTCAGCCGATTGTAGAAACGCAGTTCAACCCCGGCATGGGTCAGGCGCTGACGCAGATTGAGGGTGAACGCGAGGCTGCCGTAATCATCGAACAGGCAGCGCACGCGCACACCACGCTCGGCGGCCAGCACCAACGCTTGCACGATGGTTTCGGCACAGGCGCCGGCCTCGACCAGATACAACTCCAGTTCGATCTGCTCCTGCGCGCCAGCAATCTGCTCAAGCATGCGCGGAAAGAATTGCGGGCCATCGATCAACAGCTCGAAGCGGTTGCCATCGCGCCACGGGAACACCGCGCCGCGCATGTCAGCGCGCCGTGAAAATCAGCACCGCACCCACCGGCACCGACAGACTGATCGCCGACAGGTCGGCGAGTTTGCGCAGGCTTTCCAGCCCCGGCACCAGATCGAAATCCTCGGCGTTGATCACCAGCGGCTCCAGGGTGACCACTTGAAAACGCCGGTCATCGAGGCGCGTCGCCAGCAGCTCAGCGGGGTATTCGTGTTGCTTGCCGTGCAGGTTGACGGTCAGCGGCAGACGCAATTCCAGCTGCGCACCGGGAGCCAGATCGTTGATTGGGCGCAGGTCGATCTGGGTGGTGATGGTCGCTTCGGGGAATTGCTCGATCTGGAACAGCTCCTTGCGCATGCGCTCGTCACGCAGCGGGATGCCACTGTTGATCGAATCCAGCTCGACTTCGACTTCGGCGCGACCGTTGGGGTCGACCTTGCCGTGCAACACCAGAAAGCGCTGCACCTCGGAAATATGGGTGTTTTTTGTGCTGACAAAAGACAGCCGCGACGACTCGCCGTCCAGATACCAATTGGCCTGCGCCGGCAACGCGACGGTGGCGAGCAGCAGACTGGACAGGGTTGCACAGAGAGAGCGGTTGAACATTGAACACTCGTAGGGCCGATAAACCTGCACGAACCTTAACCGCCCACGCTGTTATTGCAAACTGAAGATCACACCCGGTGGGAGCGAGCCTGCTCGCGAAGACGTCATCTGCCTCAACAGAGAAGGTGCGCCTGCTATTGCATTCGCGAGCAGGCTCGCTCCCACAAAAAACAATCGGGTGTTTCAGGGATTCAGGCGACAGCCTTGCCGTTCGCTTTGCCACTGGGCGCGGTTGCTGCGGCCCATGCCGCTGACCGTGATGGTTTTGTTCGCGCTGTCATCCGTGAATTGGCTGGTCGGCAGCCATTGTTTTACATAGCCACGGCAGTACTCGGCATCATTGTTCATCACATAACGACAGGAACAATATTCCTTGGCGGTGTAGGCGCTGATGATGTCGGGGAAGGCCCACAGATTTTCGCGCTCGTAGACGATCCAGCCGAGCAACAGGACCAGCATTAACAGGAATAAGCGCTTCATGGGCGCACCGCCTTCAGCACACGCTTAAGCAACTCGTTGTGACGGTAGCTGCCGTCGCGATCATCGCCATATCGCACGATCACCAGTTTCTCGCTGGGGATCACGTAAAGCGCCTGGCCCCAGTGGCCGAGGGCCGCGAAGGTGTCGAGCGGTGCATCGGGCCACGGTGACAAGGCGCCATCGGCCGGGCGATTGAGCCACCATTGACCGCCGGGCACCGCTTCGTCCTGATGAGCCTTGTAGCCGGCGAAGGGCTGCCGATTGAAGTCGACCCACTCCTTGGGCAGCAATTGCCGATCGTTCCAGCGCCCGTCACGGGCCATCAACAGACCGACGCGCGCCAGATCCCTCGCCGTCAGGTAAGCATAAGACGACGCGACAAACGTGCCGTTGGCATCAGTCTCCCAAACGGCGTGGCGGATGCCCAACGGTTCGAACAACGCCGTCCACGGATAATCAGGATAACGCTGCGGGCCGACGATATTTTTCAACGCCGCCGCGAGCAGGTTGCTGTCGCCGCTGGAATAACGGAAGGCCTGCCCCGGTTCGGCGTAAGCATCGTGATCGGCGGTGAACGCGGCCATGTCGCGATGGCCCCGGGTGTAGAGCATCGCCACCACCGAGGATTTCAGTGGCGCGTATTCGTAGTCTTCCTGCCAGTCGATACCGGAGGCCCAGTGCAACAGATCGGCGATTTTGATGGCCGGGTGTTGTTCCAGCGGCGGGTAAAACTGCACGACCGGGGCTTCGAGTTTGAACAGGCCTTCGCCATACGCCATACCGAGGACGGTGGCCATCAGACTTTTGCTGATTGACCAAGTCAGATGCGGGGTTTGTTCGGTGGTCGGGCCGGCGTAACGTTCGTAGAGGATCTGGCCGTCGTGGATGATCAGCAGGGCATCGGTGCGGATGCCTTTGCGGGTTGTGTCGTCGCGGGGTGGGAAGGCGTAATTATCCAGCGCTCCGGTATCGGTGATCGTCGTGCCGATTGGCCATTCTTCACCCGGCCATTGTTCGGCGTGAACGGTGAAGCTGATCAGTAGCAGAAACAGCGACAGGCCTTTGCGCATGGTGAGGGCTCTTGGGGAGAACCTGCTGAGATTAGTCAGGACTCATGACAAATTTGAGATTTTGCTTTTCCATGAAATCGCCATCGCTGGCAAGCCAGCTCCCACAGGGTTCTTGAGTGGATACAAATTTTGTGAACACCTGTGAAACCTGTGGGAGCTGGCTTGCCAGCGATGGGGCCAGTCAGGACACCACCAGTGCCTTGGC
Source organism: Pseudomonas sp. Mb7 (assembly GCF_054790525.1). Lineage (NCBI taxonomy): Bacteria > Pseudomonadati > Pseudomonadota > Gammaproteobacteria > Pseudomonadales > Pseudomonadaceae > Pseudomonas > Pseudomonas sp. Mb7. The sequence continues at coordinate 690,889 of NZ_CP186501.1, read as the reverse complement.
CAACCGCTTGGCCCGAGCGCCGGAGGCCAACTGCATCACCCCCCGATCCCGCTGCCACATCTGCGCCCATTCTGCCGGCCCGTAAGTCAACGCCTGACTCACCTCCCCCTCCAGCGCTTCAAACTGCGCAAACAACCCGCCCAACAACACATGCCCGGCCGGATTGTTCGGCGGTTGCCGACTCGCCTCCGCACACCCGGCCAACAGCGCCAGCAAGCGCAATTGCAGCGCCTGCGGCCAGTCACTGTCCTGGCCGACGCCATATAGCCACGCGGTCATCGCGCTCAGCACATAAACGTCCTCCAGGGTGCGGAACGGTTTGACGTAAGCGTCCCAACCATCGCCGGCCAACAACTCGCACAACGCGTTATCAAGCTGCAGCCGACCATGGCTGATGTCAGGCATCAACGGCAGCGCCGGCAGCTTCTCCACGGTCACGCCGGGTTCGCCGGGATACACCACCGCCAGACTCAGGCGCGGCGTTTCACCGGATTCTTCACTGCGCGCGGCGATCAGCAACCAGTCCGCCGCATCGCCGGCGGTGACAAAATCCTTGCGTCCGCTCAGACGTAAATCGGCAAGCCGCGTGTGCATGTCCGCCGGGCGCAAACTGCGCTGTTCGGTCGCACACAACGCACCGAGGCTCAGCGGTGCACTCGGCCACAACATGCGCAATGCCGCCTGGTAACCGACCAGAAACGCCAGCCCCGGCGTCGCCATCCGCCGCCCGCCCGCGACCGCCAATTCGAACGGGGTGACGTTGCCCAGTTGCTGCAACAACGTCGCAAAACCCTCGGCCAGGTCAGCAACGGCGGGCAATCGTTCACGGCGGTGCAGCAAATCTGGCCAGGGCATAAGAGGCTCCTTGTGGGCTGTCATATAAGCATCACCGAACGTTCATGGCGATGACACCGGGGCTACATAGCCTGACTTTGCACAACACGGCTGCATAAAGAAAGTCGATCGGCTGCAACCCACGACGGGTTAAAGGCCCGTACGGAGATTCACATGACTCAGATCGCCCGCATCAGCGACACCGGCAATGAACGCCGCCTGCAAGCCGAACGCCTGATCGGCGCCGAGGCCTTGCAGCAAGCCCAGGCCTTGCGCTTCAACGTCTTCAGCGGCGAGTTCAACGCCAAACTGAAAGGCGCGGAACTGGGTCTGGACATGGATGATTATGATGTTCACTGCAGCCACATCGGTGTGCGTGACTTGAACACCGGCCGTTTGGTGGCGACCACGCGTCTGCTCGATCACACCGCCGCCAGCAGCCTCGGCAAGTTTTACAGCGAAGAAGAATTCAGCCTGCACGGCCTGACGCATCTGCAAGGCCCGATCCTCGAAATCGGTCGCACCTGCGTCGACCCGGCCTATCGCAACGGCGGCACCATTGCGGTGTTGTGGGGCGAATTGGCCGAAGTGTTGAATCAGGGCGGTTACAGCTACTTGATGGGTTGCGCGAGCATTCCTATGCAAGACGGCGGCATCCAGGCCCACGCGATCATGCAGCGTTTGCGTGAACGCTATCTGTGCACCGAACACCTGCGCGCCGAACCGAAAAATCCGCTGCCGACGCTGGATATTCCTTCCAACGTGATCGCCGAAATGCCGCCGCTGCTCAAGGCCTACATGCGCCTGGGCGCGAAGATCTGCGGCGAGCCGTGCTGGGACGAAGACTTCCAGGTCGCCGATGTGTTTATCCTGCTCAAGCGCGACGAACTCTGCCCGCGCTACGCCAAGCACTTCAAGGCGGCCGTGTGATGAGCCGGCTGCGGGTGTACGCGCGGATCGCGCGGGTGCTGCTGGTGGTGGCGCTGGGGTTGACCATGGCCACTGTCTTTGGCGTATTTGAACGAATTGGCCTGGCGCATTCGATGGAACGGCGTCAGCGCTGGTCGCGCTTCTTCATGGCGCGCCTGAGCAATGCCCTGCCCTTTCGCGTGACCGTGCACGGTGAGCTGCCGAAACAGCCGATGCTGTGGGTCAGCAATCATGTGTCGTGGACTGATATTCCGCTGCTCGGCATGCTCACGCCGTTGTCGTTTCTGTCCAAGGCCGAAGTGCGTACCTGGCCGGTGGCTGGTTGGCTGGCGGCGAAGGCTGGCAGCCTGTTCATCCGTCGCGGTTCGGGCGACAGCCAGTTGATCCGCAAGCAGATGACCCGTCACCTGCAAACCGACCACGCCCTGCTGATGTTCCCGGAAGGCACCACCACCGATGGCCGCTCGCTGCGTACCTTTCATGGTCGCTTGCTGGCGGCGGCGATTGATTCCGAGGTGATGCTGCAACCGGTGGCGATCCGTTATCTGCGTGATGGCGAGATCGATGCGCTGGCGCCGTTCATTGGTGATGATGATCTGCTCTCGCACCTGATGCGTCTGTTCAGCAATGATTGCGGCGATGTCGAAGTCCATCTGCTCAAGCCGCTTGCCTGTCAGGGTCGTGAGCGTGCGGCGTTGGCATTTGAAGCACAGCAGGCGGTGCAGAAGGCGTTGTTTGGTGAGGTGGCGAAACCGGCCGAACCGCGTCGTGCAGGCGAACTGATCGCCGCCTGAAAACACACATCCCCTGTAGGAGTGAGCCTGCTCGCGAAAGCGGTGTCTCAGCCAATGTAGATGCTGAATGACACGCCGCCTTCGCGAGCAGGCTCGCTCCCACATTTAGATCTTGAGTGATTCGGGGTTTTGGGCGAAGTCCTGGAGTTGCGGGTAGAACAAGCGGAAGTCTTCACTGAGCGGCTCATACAACCGCCGCAATTCCTCCATCGCCCCCGCCAGCTCTTCCGGCCGGGTCAGTCGCCGTGAGATGCCGCGCAACACCTGCTCCAGCACTTCAAATTCCTGATACGAGCCCAACCAATCATTGGCGACCATGTGCGGGGCAATCTTCGCCAATCGCTCGGGCAGTTGCCGTTCGCGGGTCAGCACCCGATACACATCAGCGGTGAAAACCTCCAGCGGCTGATCGGCATACAACCGCCAGTCCCGGGCCAGGCAATGATCGAAAAACACGTCGAGGACGATCCCGGCATAACGCCGCCTCGTATCGGAAAACCGCCCCAACGCAACGTCCACCAACGGATGGCGATCGGTAAACACGTCAATCCGCCGATGCAGTTGAATGGCCGCCTCGACCTCCGGGGCAAACTGCCCTTGCAGCCGACCTTTGACGAAATCGCCATACAGACTGCCGAGCAGTTGCCCGGGGCGCTGGCCACCGAGGTGTAAATGTGCGAGATAGTTCATGGGCGCAGCTTAGCACTGCGACCCACAAGCCATACACCCACGTATCGTTATAACGCGATATACCAATTTATGCTGATGTCAGATCAAAATCATATTGGTGTATCGCGATCTAACGATTTATATTTCGCCACATCGCGATATAGCGTTGTACACATTGTGAGCACCCTGCCATGAACCTCGACCTCGACGAAATAATAAAAGCCCTGGCGCACCCAGTACGGCGAGACATCCTCAACTGGCTGAAAGACCCGAAGAACGAATTTCCGGAACAGTTGCACAACCACGAGTACGGCATCTGCGCCGGGCAGATCGATCAACGCTGCGGCTTGTCGCAATCGACCGTTTCGGCACACCTCGCAACGTTGCAGCGCGCCGGCCTGATCAGCAGCCAGAAGGCCGGGCAATGGCACTTTTTCAAACGTAACGAGGACGTGATCCAGGCGTTCCTCAGCACCCTCAGTAAAGAGCTCTGACCCTTAACGTCAGCCAGCCGACAAGGAAACCCGCATGCCCCTCTCGCTCCTCATTCTCGCCTTGAGCGCCTTCGCCATCGGCACCACCGAGTTCGTCATCATGGGCCTGCTGCCCAATGTGGCGGCCGACCTCGGTGTGTCGATACCCGGCGCCGGTTGGCTGGTGACCGGATACGCCCTCGGCGTGGCCATCGGTGCGCCGTTCATGGCCATGGCCACCGCCAGACTGCCGCGTAAAGCGGCGCTGGTGGCGTTGATGGGCATCTTTATTGTCGGCAACCTGCTCTGCGCCATTGCCAGTGATTACAACGTGCTGATGTTCGCCCGGGTGATCACCGCGCTGTGCCACGGTGCGTTCTTCGGCATCGGTTCGGTGGTGGCGGCCAATCTGGTGCCGGCCAACAAACGTGCTTCGGCGGTGGCGTTGATGTTCACCGGCCTGACCCTGGCCAACGTCCTCGGTGTGCCGCTGGGCACTGCGCTGGGTCAGCAATACGGCTGGCGCTCGACCTTCTGGGCGGTGACCGTTATCGGCGTGATCGCGCTGATCGGCCTGATCCGCTTCCTGCCGGCCAAGCGTGACGAAGAAAAACTCGACATGCGCGCCGAACTCGCCGCCCTCAAAGGTGCCGGGATCTGGCTGTCGCTGAGCATGACCGCGCTGTTCGCCGCCTCCGTCTTCACCCTGTTCACCTACGTCGCCCCGCTGCTCGGCGAAGTCACCGGCGTGTCACCGCGTGGCGTGACCTGGACGCTGATGCTGATCGGCCTGGGCCTGACCGTCGGCAACATCATCGGCGGCAAACTCGCCGACAAGGGCATGGCCGCGACGTTGATCGGCGTGTTCATCGCCATGGCCGTGGTCTCCACCGTACTGACCTGGACCAGCGTTGCGCTGATCCCGACTGAAATCACTCTGTTCCTCTGGGCCACCGCGTGTTTCGCCGCCGTGCCGGCGCTGCAAGTCAACGTGGTGACCTTCGGCAAAGCCGCACCGAACCTGGTTTCGACCCTGAACATCGGCGCCTTCAACGTCGGCAACGCCCTCGGCGCCTGGGTCGGCGGCAGCGTCATCGCCCACGGCTATGGCCTGACCAGCGTGCCACTCGCGGCGGCGGCTCTGGCCGTGCTCGCCCTGCTGGTGACCCTGATTACTTTCCGTCAGAACGGCAATGCCGATCTGGCCCCGGCAACCAACTGATTAACTTTTACTTACGAGGGTTGTAGACATGGCAACTATTTTTGATCCGATCAAACTCGGCGACGTCGAGCTGGCCAACCGCATCATCATGGCCCCGCTGACCCGCTGCCGCGCCGACGAAGGCCGCGTACCGAACGCGCTGATGGCTGAATACTACGTACAGCGCGCGTCCGCTGGCCTGATCCTCAGTGAGGCCACTTCGGTGACGCCAATGGGCGTTGGCTACCCGGACACCCCGGGAATCTGGTCCAACGATCAAGTGCGCGGCTGGGCCAACGTGACCAAAGCGATTCACGCTGCCGGCGGCAAGATCTTCCTGCAACTGTGGCACGTGGGCCGTATCTCCCACGAGTCGTACCTCAACGGTGAAACGCCGGTGGCACCAAGCGCGATCCAGCCTAAAGGTCACGTCAGCCTGGTGCGCCCACTGGCCGACTACCCAACCCCGCGCGCACTGGAAACCGCTGAAATCGCCGAGATCGTCGACGCTTACCGCACCGGTGCCGAGAACGCCAAAGCCGCCGGTTTCGACGGCGTGGAAATCCACGGCGCCAACGGTTACCTGCTCGACCAGTTCCTGCAAAGCAGCACCAACCAGCGCACCGACAACTACGGTGGCTCGCTGGAAAACCGTGCGCGCCTGCTGCTGGAAGTGACTGACGCCGCGATCGAAGTCTGGGGCGCTGGTCGCGTTGGTGTGCACTTGGCACCGCGCGCTGACTCCCATGACATGGGCGATGACAACCTGGCGGAAACCTTCACCTACGTCGCACGTGAACTGGGCAAGCGCTGCATCGCGTTCATCTGCTCCCGTGAGAAAGAAGGCGCCGACAGCCTCGGTCCGCAATTGAAAGAGGCGTTCGGTGGCCCGTACATTGCCAACGAAAAATTCACCAAGGACAGCGCCAATGAATGGCTGGCCAGCGGCAAGGCTGATGCCGTGGCATTTGGTGTGCCGTTCATTGCCAACCCGGATCTGCCGGCTCGTTTGCAGGCGGATGCGCCGTTGAATGATGCGCGTCCGGAGTTGTTCTACGGTAAGGGGCCGGTCGGTTACATCGACTATCCAGCGCTATAAGCAGTAGGAACACAAAGCCCCCGACTTTTGAGAGTCGGGGGCTTTTTTGTGCTCGCCTGGAGAATGATTGCGCGTCTGAGTACGTAGCCCCTCACCCCAGCCCTCTCCCAGGGGAGAGGGAGCCGATCGGGGAACGTTCGAAATCGGAGCTCAACCGGATATTTCAGGTCGGCGTAACTCGCAAGAACACCTCGGTCAGTCCCTCTCCTTCTGGGAGAGGGGGCCGATCGGGGAATGTTCGGGACGTGAGTTCAACCGGACATTTCAGGTCGGCGTAACTCGCAAGAACACCTCGGTCAGTCCCCTCTACCTCTGGTAGAGGGGGCCGATCGGGGAATATTCGAAACCTGAGTTCGGCTGGATTTTTCACGTCGGTGTATCTCGCAAGAACACCTCGGTCAGTCCCCTCTACCTCTGGGAGAGGGTTAGGGTGAGGGCAAGCGGCTTACACTCATTCACACACAAGACACAAATCCCCTACAAAATGCGTAGCTCGCTACGTTTAAACCCCCCCCGCTGCGAAGCTATATAAAGGCAGGCCAATTGACATAAGCGGTGTCAATTACGCATTTTGTTTCATTTGCGCAGGCTGGGGCTCAGGCGCAGCATATCCAACCCTGTATCGACCCAACGCTCGGCCTCGGCATGCAGCTCAAAGCTGTCCGGCGCCAGAAGCCATCCATACAGAAGGCCATCGATATAGCTGTGAATACTGATGGCCGCGCGGGCGGTGTCGAGATCTTCTGGCAACTGGCCGCGATTGACCGCATTACGCAACGTCAGAGCGATGCGCTCGTTGCAATCGAGACTGACGTCCCGGCGCTGCTGGCGCAAATCGCACATTTCATCGGTGAACTCGCACTTATGAAACAGAATTTCGTTGATACGCCGGGTTTTCGGGTCCAGCGCAACTTGATGAAACAAATGAATCAGCAGTTGGCGCATGCAGCCCAACGGATCGAGTTCATCTTCACTTTCGCTGGCCCTGGCCAATTCATCCAGCGGCTCACGCAGCGAATCCAGCATGGCCTGGACCAGATCGGCCTTGTTACTGAAATGCCAGTAAATAGCACCACGTGTGACGCCGGCCATTGTCGCGATATCGGCCAGCGTCGTACGAGCGACACCCCTTTCATAAAAGGCTTTCTCCGCCGCTTCCAGGATCTGGCTACGGGTTTCTTGAGCTTCCTCTTTGGTACGACGGACCATGACAGTAAAACCTCAAACAGGATGTTTCAGGGATGGCTGAATATCCGCTGAATAAAGAGGGGGCGATCTCTCACGGATCTGCTCCCCGGCCTACAATTTCAAACCTTGCGACGAGTTTTGTAACAGGGTGGATACGACGCCAAGGTATTTACAAACAACCATGAACGTAAGTATATTCCTTAGCAAGCTACTTATCCACCCGATACCCATTTTTTACCCTTCCACACTTCTTGTGCGCTTTTTGCGCGCCTGACCCGAGGATCTTCATGCAATTCAAGCCAGCTGTTACCGCTCTGGTCACTGCCGTCGCCCTGGCATCGCTGCTCAGCGGATGTAAAAAGGAAGAAGCGGCACCGGCCGCTCCACCGCCTCAGGTCGGCGTCGTCACCCTGCAACCACAAGCCTTTACCCTCACCTCCGAACTGCCGGGGCGCACCAGTGCGTACCGCATCGCGGAAGTTCGACCACAGGTCAACGGCATCATTCTCAAGCGCCTGTTCAAGGAAGGCGGCGATGTCAAAGCCGGTCAGCAGCTGTATCAGATCGATCCGGCGGTTTATGAAGCGACCCTGAAAAGCGCCGAAGCCAGCCTGCGTTCGACCAAGTCGATCTCCGACCGCTACAAGCAACTGGTCGATGAACAGGCCGTGAGCCGCCAGGAATACGACACCGCCGTGGCCAACCGCATGGAATCGGAAGCGTCGCTGCAGAGCGCGCAGATCAACGTGCGTTACACCAAGGTGTACGCGCCGATCTCCGGGCGTATCGGCCGCTCTTCGGTCACCGAAGGTGCCTTGGTGAGCAATGGTCAAACCGACGCCATGGCCGTGATCCAGCAACTGGACCCGATCTACGTTGATGTCACCCAGTCCTCGGTGGAACTGCTGGAGCTGCGCCGCGAACTGGAAAGCGGTCGTCTGCAGAAAGCGGGTGACAACGCCGCCGCAGTCAAGCTGACTCTGGAAGACGGCAGCCAATACAAGCTCGACGGTAAGCTGGAATTCTCCGAAGTGTCGGTCGACCAGACCACCGGTTCGGTAACCCTGCGCGCCGTGTTCCCGAACCCGGATCACACCCTGTTGCCAGGCATGTTCGTCCACGCGCAGCTGCAGGCCGGTGTCAACAGCGCCGCGATCCTCGCCCCGCAGCAAGGCGTGACCCGTGACCTCAAAGGCACGCCGACCGCACTGGTCGTCGGCCCGGACAACAAAGTCGAGTTGCGTCAGTTGAAGGCCAGCCGCACCGTCGGCAGCCAATGGCTGATCGAAGACGGCTTGAAGGCCGGCGATCGCCTGATCACCGAAGGGCTGCAATTCGTCAAACCGGGCGTCGAGGTCAAACCGACTGAAGCGACCAACGTCGGCACCAAGAACCCGGCCCCCGCTCAGGCAGCTGACAAAGCCGCCGGCGGCAAAGGGGAGTAATCCATGTCAAAATTCTTCATCGACCGTCCGATTTTTGCCTGGGTAATTGCCCTGGTGATCATGCTGGTCGGGGCACTTTCGATCCTGAAATTGCCGATCAACCAGTACCCAAGCATTGCGCCACCGGCCATTGCGATCTCCGTGACCTACCCGGGCGCTTCGGCGCAAACCGTGCAGGATACCGTGGTCCAGGTGATCGAGCAGCAGCTCAACGGTATCGACAACTTGCGTTATGTGTCCTCGGAAAGTAACTCCGACGGCAGCATGACCATCACCGCGACCTTCGAGCAAGGCACCAACTCCGACACCGCGCAGGTGCAGGTTCAGAACAAGCTGAACCTCGCCACTCCGCTGTTGCCGCAGGAAGTGCAGCAACAAGGTATCCGCGTGACCAAGGCAGTGAAAAACTTCCTGCTGGTCATCGGCGTGGTCTCGCGTGACGGCAGCATGACCAAGGACGACTTGTCCAACTACATCGTGTCGAACATGCAGGATCCGATTTCGCGGACTGCTGGCGTCGGTGACTTCCAGGTCTTCGGTGCCCAGTATGCGATGCGCATCTGGCTCGACCCGGCCAAGCTGAACAATTTCAACCTGACCCCGATCGACGTGAAGACTGCCATCGCGGCGCAAAACGTCCAGGTCTCGTCCGGCCAGCTCGGCGGCTTGCCGGCCGTACAGGGCCAGCAGCTGAACGCGACGATCATCGGCAAGACCCGTCTGCAGACGGCCGAGCAGTTCAAGGAAATCCTGCTCAAGGTCAACAAGGACGGTTCGCAGGTTCGCCTCAAAGACGTGGCTGATGTTGGCCTGGGTGGCGAAAACTACGCCATCAGTGCCCAGTTCAACGGCAGCCCGGCATCCGGTCTGGCAGTGAAACTGGCCAACGGCGCCAACGCCCTCGATACGGCCAAAGCCTTGCGCACCACTATCGACAGCCTCAAGCCGTTCTTCCCGCCAGGCATGGAAGTGGTGTTCCCGTACGACACGACCCCCGTAGTGACCGAGTCGATCAAAGGTGTGGTTCACACGCTGGTCGAAGCGATCGCGCTGGTGTTCCTGGTGATGTTCCTGTTCTTGCAGAACTTCCGCGCCACCGTCATCACCACGATGACCGTGCCGGTGGTATTGCTCGGTACGTTCGGCATCCTCGCCGCCGCCGGTTTCAGCATCAACACCCTGACCATGTTCGGCATGGTACTGGCCATCGGTTTGCTGGTGGACGATGCCATCGTCGTGGTGGAAAACGTCGAGCGAGTCATGGCTGAGGAGGGCCTGTCTCCGAAGGAAGCGACCAAGAAATCCATGGGCCAGATCCAGGGCGCACTGGTTGGTATCGCCTTGGTACTGTCGGCGGTTCTGCTGCCAATGGCGTTCTTCGGTGGCTCGACCGGTGTGATCTACAAGCAGTTCTCGATCACCATTGTCTCGGCCATGGCCCTGTCGGTGCTGGTCGCGCTGATCTTCACCCCGGCACTCTGCGCGACCATGCTCAAGCCTATTCCCCATGGTGAGCACGGCGTTCCGAAAAAAGGCTTCTTCGGCTGGTTCAACCGCAACTTCGATCGCAGCGTCAAAAGCTACGAGCGTGGCGTCGGCAATATCCTGCGCCAGAAGGTGCCTTACCTGCTGGCCTACGCGCTGATTCTGATCGGCATGATCTGGTTGTTCATGCGCATCCCCTCCTCCTTCCTGCCGGAAGAAGACCAGGGCGTACTGTTCGCTCAAGTGCAGACCCCGGCCGGTTCCAGCGCCCAGCGCACCCAGGTAGTCGTGGATGAAATGCGTGAATACCTGCTGCGTCCGACCAAGGATGGCGGTGAAGGTGACACCGTCGCCTCGGTGTTCACCGTGACCGGTTTCAACTTCGCCGGCCGTGGTCAGAGCTCGGGTATGGCATTCATCATGCTCAAGCCATGGGATGAGCGTAACGCCGACAACAGCGTGTTCAAGCTGGCGGCTCGCGCCCAGCAGCACTTCTTTACCTTCCGCGACGCGATGGTGTTCGCCTTCGCCCCGCCGGCAGTGCTGGAGTTGGGTAACGCCACCGGTTTCGACGTGTTCCTGCAGGACCGCGCCGGTATCGGTCATGAAAAACTGATGGAGGCACGCAACCAGTTCCTCGGCATGGCGGCGCAAAGCAAAGTGTTGTCGCAGGTACGTCCGAACGGTCTGAATGACGAGCCGCAATTCCAGCTCGAAATCGATGACGAGAAGGCCAGCGCCCTGGGCGTTACCATCAGCGACATCAACAACACCTTGTCGATTGCTTTGGGTAGTAGCTACGTCAACGACTTCATCGACCGTGGTCGGGTGAAGAAGGTGTACGTGCAAGGCCAGCCGGATTCGCGCATGAAACCGGAAGACTTGAAGAAGTGGTACGTACGCAACGCCAGCGGCACCATGGTTCCGTTCTCGGCATTCGCCAAGGGCGAGTGGATCTACGGTTCGCCGAAGCTCTCGCGCTACAACGGTGTGGAAGCGGTGGAAATCCTCGGTGCCCCGGCTCCAGGTTACTCCACGGGTGAAGCCATGGCCGAGGTCGAAGCCATTGCCGCGAAACTGCCGAAAGGCGTAGGCATCTCCTGGACGGGGCTGTCCTATGAAGAACGTCTGGCGGGTTCGCAGGCGCCGGCACTGTTTGCGCTGTCGCTGCTGATGGTATTCCTGTGTCTGGCGGCTCTCTATGAGAGCTGGTCGATTCCGATTGCGGTGGTGCTCGTGGTTCCGCTGGGGATCATCGGTGCCTTGCTGGCGACCAGTCTGCGCGGGCTGTCCAACGACGTGTACTTCCTGGTGGGGCTGTTGACGACCATCGGTCTGGCAGCGAAAAACGCCATTCTGATCGTCGAGTTCGCCAAGGAATTGCATGAACAGGGCGCCAGTCTGCGCGACGCAGCCATCGAAGCTTGCCGCATGCGTCTGCGTCCGATCATCATGACGTCCCTGGCGTTCATCCTCGGCGTAGTGCCTCTGGCAATTTCCACAGGCGCCGGCTCAGGCAGCCAGCACGCCATTGGCACCGTGGTAATTGGCGGTATGATCACCGCCACCGTACTCGCGATTTTCTGGGTACCCCTGTTCTTCGTTACGGTTTCGTCCATGGGCCAGCGTAAAATCACCGACCCGGATGACACTAAAGAAACTCCTAAAGAGGCTGGCCAATGAGCAAGTCGCTACTCTCCATCGCAGTCGCCGCCTTCGTGCTGAGCGGTTGCTCGCTGATACCTGATTATCAGCAGCCTGAGGCTCCGGTCGCAGGTCAGTACCCGCAGGGGCCGGCCTATTCGCCGGCCCAGGCACCGGCGCAAGCCGCTGCCGAGCAAGGCTGGAAGCAGTTTTTCCATGACCCGGCGCTGCAACAGCTGATCCAGGTGTCCCTGGAAAACAACCGCGACCTGCGTGTCGCGGCGCTGAACATCGACGCCTATGCGGCTCAATACCGCATCCAGCGCGCCGACCTGTTCCCGGCGGTATCGGCCAATGCCAGCGGCAGCCGTCAGCGGGTTCCGGCCCGTGCATCGCAGACCGGCGAGTCGAGCATCACCAGCTCCTACTCCGCCACTGTCGGCATCAGCGCCTACGAACTCGACCTGTTCGGTCGCGTTCGCAGCCTGAGCGAACAAGCGCTGCAACAATACTTCGCCACCGAAGAAGCACGCCGCAGCACGCAGATCAGTCTGGTCGCCAGCGTCGCCAACGCTTACCTGACCTGGCAAGCGGACAAGGAACTGCTCAAGCTGACGCAAGACACCCTCGGTGCCTTTGAAGAAAGCTACAAGCTGACCAGCCGCAGCAACGAAGTCGGTGTCGCTTCGGCACTGGACCTGGCGCAGTCGCGCACCTCGGTCGAGAACGCCCGCGCACAACTGGCGCGTTACACCCGCCAGGTGGCGCAGGACGAAAACAGCCTGACCCTGCTGCTCGGCACTGGTATCCCGGCTAATCTGCAAACGGCCAAACCGCTGTCCGATGACCTGCTCAGCGACGTACCGGCCGGCCTGCCTTCGGACCTGCTGCAACGTCGTCCGGACATTCTGCAAGCCGAGTACAACCTGAAAGCGGCCAACGCCAACATTGGCGCAGCCCGTGCCGCGTTCTTCCCGAGCATCAGCCTGACCGCCAACGCGGGCAGCCTGAGCCCGGACCTGTCCGGCCTGTTCAAGGGTGGTTCGGGGACATGGCTGTTCCAGCCGCAGATCAACCTGCCGATCTTCAACGCCGGCAGCCTGCGCGCCAGCCTCGACTACGCCAAGATCCAGAAGGACATTGGCGTGGCGAACTACGAAAAGTCCATTCAAACGGCCTTCCAGGAAGTCGCCGACGGCCTCGCCGCCCGCCAGACCTACACCGAGCAGTTGCAAGCGCAGCGTGACTTCGTCGCGGCCAACCAGGATTACTACCGCCTGGCCGAACGTCGCTACCGCATCGGCGTCGACAGCAACCTGACCTTCCTCGATGCCCAGCGTCAGCTGTTCAGCGCGCAACAAGCGCTGATCACCGACCGCCTCGCGCAGCTGACCAGTGCGGTCAACCTGTACAAGGCCTTGGGCGGTGGCTGGAATGCGCAGACCGCGCAGAACGAACCGCTGAAAGAAGAAGCGCCGAAGATGAAGTTGTTCTGATCATCGGCTGAATACAAGGAGCCCACCGATTGGTGGGCTTTTTGTTGCCTGTCGGAAAGTTGTGGTGTCTGGGCTGGCCCCATCGCTGGCAAGCCAGCTCCCACAATGTTCTGTGGTGTACCCAACATTGTGAACGACACAAAAACCTGTGGGAGCTGGCTTGCCAGCGATGAGGCCCTCCCATTCACCCAAAACCCCGAGCAAATCTTGCGTTCGATAATCGCCCAAAAACCGCTTCCGCCGATTGAATCCCCACCACCGCCCCCCGCACCATTCGCTCCACAAAACCAATAACAACAGGTTCGACACCATGCTCCCGCGCCCTGCCCCGTCCGGCTGATTGCCGTCGTTTCACCTCTGAACACTTTTCATGTTTGCACTCCGAAAACCGGTGTCAGCGCACCTGTTCGCCTTAAAAAAACAAGAGAGACCCGAGCCCATGACAACCTCCCCTGCGCCTTACGCAATTCCCGGCCTGATCGCCCTGGCCCTGGCCGGCGCGGCGCTGCCCGCAGCGGCTGAAGAAGCCGGCTTCATCGAGGGCGCCAAGGTCAATCTCAACCTGCGCAACTTCTATATCAACCGTAACTTCACCAACCCGACCAAGGCTCAGGGCAAGGCTGAAGAGTGGACGCAGAGCTTCATCCTCGACGCCAAATCCGGCTTCACCCAAGGCACCGTCGGCTTCGGCATGGACGTGCTGGGCCTGTATTCGGTAAAGCTTGATGGCGGCAAAGGCACGGGCGGCACCCAATTGTTGCCGCTGGACCATGACGGTCGTCCGGCGGACAACTTCGGTCGCACCAACGTCGCTTTCAAAGCCAAGCTTTCGCAGACCGAAGTGAAGGTCGGCGAGTGGATGCCGGTGCTGCCGATCCTGCGTTCGGACGATGGCCGCTCATTGCCACAGACCTTCCGTGGCGGGCAGATCACGTCCAAAGAAATCGACGGCCTGACCCTCTACGGCGGCCAGTTCCGCGCCAACAGCCCGCGCGATGACAGCAGCATGAGCGACATGTCGATGACCGGCAAAGCGGCGTTCACCTCTGATCGCTTCAACTTTCAGGGCGGCGAATACGTTTTCAACGAAAAACGCACACAGATCGGCCTGTGGAACGCCGAACTCAAGGACATCTACAGCCAGCAATACGTCAACCTGATCCACAGCCAGCCGCTGGGCGACTGGACGCTGGGCGCCAACCTCGGCTTCTTCTACGGCAAGGACGATGGCAGCGCCCGCGCCGGCGACCTCGACAACAAAACCTGGTCGGGGATGTTCTCGGCGAAGTACGGCGGCAACACCTTCTACGTCGGCCTGCAGAAACTCACCGGCGACAGCGCGTGGATGCGCGTCAACGGCACCAGCGGCGGCACGCTGGCCAACGACAGCTACAACGCCAGCTACGACAATGCGCAGGAACGTTCCTGGCAAGTACGCCATGACTACAACTTCGTCGCGCTGGGCATCCCCGGCCTGACCCTGATGAACCGCTACATCAGCGGCTACAACGTGCACACCGGGACCATCACCGACGGCAAGGAGTGGGGCCGCGAATCAGAACTGGGCTACACCGTGCAGAGCGGCGCGCTTAAGGATCTGAACGTCAGATGGCGCAACTCGACCATGCGCCGGGACTTCAGCAACAACGAGTTCGATGAGAACCGCTTGATCGTCAGCTACCCGATCAGCCTCCTGTAAACACCGATCCACCCCTGTAGGAGCTGCCGCAGGCTGCGATCTTTTGATCTTAAAAACAAGATCAAAAGATCGCAGCCTTCGGCAGCTCCTACATTGGAATTCTCGCCATTGGTCAGGAGAAGTGGCACTTTGCCGGCCGGCAGGTAAAGTGACAAAACCTGAAGGAGTCAGGTGCTTCACCTTTCCGCTTCCGTCGTCGTAGTCGGTCCTCAAGCTGGGAGCCAGGTTGTCATCGGAAGACACCATCGATCACTGGAGGACCACCTCAATGATCTCTCGTCTTGCAACACCCGACTGGGACGCCAAGGCGTACCAGCAGTTTTCCCGTCTCAGGCAACGCCCGGTCAATGAATTGCTCGACCGTGTTGACCTGCCAAATCCTCAACGCATTTACGACCTTGGCTGCGGCACCGGCATTGCCACGCAGTTGTTGGCCAAACGCTGGCCGCGCGCGCAGTTGCAGGGGATCGACAGCTCGGCACAGATGCTCGCAGAAGCGCGCTGTCTGCCGCTCAGGGCATCGTGGAAACACTGCGATCTGCTCGATTGGCAACCGGAGCAGCCGGCGGACCTGCTGCTCGCAGCCGCCGTGCTGCACTTTATCGAGGGCCATGAAACGCTGCTGCCGCATCTGCTCGGTTATCTGAATCCCGGCGGTTGTCTGGCGGCGCACATGCCGGACTGGCGCGATGCGCTGTGGTATCGGCTGATGCTCGACACTCTCGAAAATGGCGGCCCCGGTGGCACGCCAATGGGCACACCTGAACTGCGCCAGCGCATGGCCGCGCGGCCGTTGTTGGCACTGGAGGATTACTACCGCTTGCTCGCGCCGCTGACCTCATCCCTGGATATCTGGGAGACCGAGCAGTTGCAGGTGGTTGACGGCAAATCGCCAATTTATGACTGGGTGAAGGTCTCGGCGCTGCGGCCGGTGATGCAGGCGCTGGATTCAGCGGAACAGGCGCGGTTTATCTATCACTACCTGATGCGGGTGCATAAGCATTATCCGCAGGAGGGGGATGGGCATACGTTGTTTGCGTTCAAGCGGATATTTATTGTTGCCACCGTCTGATTCGTCGCGGCCACTATCGCTATCGCGAGCAGGCTCACTCCTACAGGGGAACGCATTCCAAATGTGGGAGCGAGCCTGCTCGCGAAGACGTCAGCTCAGGCACCATCAATCCCTGGATTCAACACCCAGCTCATCCCAAACCGATTCAGCCAGATGAAACGTCGCATTCGCCGCTGGAATCCCGCAATAGATCGCGCTCTGCATGATCACTTCCTTGATCTCACCCCGGCTCACGCCGTTATTGGCCGCCGCGCGCAAGTGCAGTTTCAGTTCGCCTTCGCGGTTCATGCCGATCAGCATGGCGATGGTGATCAGACTGCGCGTATGACGTGGCAAGCCCGGTCGCGTCCAGATATCGCCCCACGCATGCCGGGTGATCATTTCCTGAAACTCCGAGTTGAACTCGGTCAGCGTGGTCAGGCTGCGATCGACATGGGCATCGCCCAGCACCGCGCGACGCACTTGCATGCCGTCGTCGTAACGTTGTTTCTCGTCCACAAAAACTTCCTCACTTAGCCCGCAAAAACGCCAACACACGATCACTGAAGTCCACGCCAGCCTGCACGTTGGACAGGTGCGCCGCATAGAACTCGGCGTATTCGGCGCCGCGTACATGTTCCTGAATAAAGTGCCCACCGGCCGGCGGCGTCACCGCATCTTCAGTGCCGGCAATCACTAGCAACGGCACGTTGATCGAAACCAGTTGCTCGCGGAAATCCGCATCACGCACCGCTGCGCAGTTAGCCGCATAACCTTGCGGCGAGGTGGCCGCGAGCATGTCGGTAATCTGCTTGGCCGCTGCCGGATGAGCAGCCGAAAAGTCCGGGGTGAACCAGCGGGCAATCGATGCATCACGCAGGGCCACCATCGCTGCCGCACCGTCACGCAGCACGGTTTCGATGCGTGGATTCCACACCGACGGATCACCGATTTTTGCCGCGGTATTGCAGACGATCAGCTTATGCAGCCGATGCCCGGCATTGATCCCCAGCCACTGGCCGATCAGGCCTCCCATCGACAGCCCACAAAAATGCGCACGCTCAATGTGCAGTGCATCCAGCAAACCGAGCACGTCATGACCGAGTTGCTCGATGCTGTAAGGACCCGGCGTCACCAGCGATTCGCCGTGGCCACGGGTATCGAAACGCAGCACGCGAAAGTGCTCGGTAAACGCCGGCATCTGCGCGTCCCACATGTGCAGATCAGTGCCTAGCGAGTTGGAGAGCACCAGCACCGGCGCATCGACCGGGCCCTCGATTTGATAATGCAGTTCGCCATCGGCGAGTTGAACGAAAGCCACAGCCCTCTCCTTTCAGACAGACAATGCGTTGTGTTCGGCCACCGCGCGCTCGACCCAGGTTTTTGCCTGGCCGAGGTAATGAGCGGGGTTCAAAAGTTGATCAAGTTCAGCGCTGCTCAACTCGGCGGTGACTTGCGGTTCGTCACCGAGCACGGCGCGCAAATGGCGCTGCTCGGCCACCGCGCGTTTGCAGCATTGTTCGAGCAGGTGATGCGCGGCGTCGCGGCCGACACGCTGGGCAAGGACGATGCTGACGGCTTCGGCCAACACCAGCCCCTGAGTCAATTCGAGGTTGCGGGCCATGCGTGCGGCGTCGACTTCCAGACCGTCGGCGAGCAAGCGTGCCTGTTGCAGCGAACCGGAAACGAGGCAGCAAATCTCCGGCAGGGTTTCCCATTCGGCATGCCACAGACCGAGGCTGCGCTCGTGCTCCTGGGGCATCGCGCTGAACAGCGTCGAGACCAGACCCGGCACCCGCGTCGCTGCGCCGATCAACACCGCCGCGCCCACCGGGTTGCGTTTGTGCGGCATGGTCGACGAACCACCCTTGCCCGGTGCCGATGGCTCGAACACCTCAGCCGCTTCAGTCTGCATCAACAGGCTGATGTCGCGGCCGAATTTGCCCAGGCTGCCGGCGATCAAACCCAGCACCGCGCCGAACTCGACCACGCGATCACGCTGGGTGTGCCACGGCTGTTCCGGCAAGGTCAGTTGCAGTTCTTCAGCCAGCGCTTCGGCAATCGGCAAGGCCTGTTCGCCCAACGCGGCGAGGGTCCCGGAAGCGCCACCGAATTGCAGCACCAGCAAACGCGGCTTGAGTTCACGCAAGCGCTGACGGCTGCGATTCACCGCGCCCAGCCATCCGGCGATTTTCATGCCGAGGGTTACCGGCGTCGCGTGTTGCAGCCACGTGCGCCCGGCCAACGGCGTTGCAGCATGACGTTGCGCCTGGATCGCGAGGGAATCAGCGAGTTGCGAGAGATCGTTCTCGATCAACGCCAGCGCCTGACGCAATTGCAACACCAGCCCGGAATCCATCACGTCCTGACTGGTCGCGCCCAAATGCACATAACGTTCGGCTTCAGCGTCGCTGGCAGCAATCTGCTTGCCCAATGCCTTGACCAGCGGAATCGCCGAATTGCCGGCCGTGGCAATCGCCTCGCCCAGCACCGCGAAGTCATACAGACCAGCGCTGCATGCCGCCGCAATCGGTGCCACAGCGGAAGCTGGAATCAACCCGACCCGCGCCTCGGCCCGGGCCAGCGCCGCTTCGAAGTCGAGCATGGCCTGCACGCGGCCCTGATCGCAGAACACCTCACGCATATCGCGGGCAGTGAAATAGGCATCGAACAATTGATTGCCCGGTCGCTGAGTCATAAACAGTCCTTGCCGGCGCGGGCCGTGACGACCCGCGCACTTCGGGTTAGAGATCGTGGTGCAAATACGCCGCCTGTTTCGGCAAGCGCAGACTGAACAGGAAGGCGATCGCCATCATGGCCGTAACGTACCAGTAGAAGGAGTTTTCCATGCCGATGTTCTTCAGGCTCAGGGCGACGAATTCCGCCGAACCGCCGAAGATCGCGTTCGCCACCGCATAGGCCAGACCAACGCCAAGGGCGCGGACTTCCGGCGGGAACATTTCGGCTTTTACCAGGCCGCTGATCGAGGTGTAGAAACTGACAATCGCCAGCGCCACGGTGATCAATACAAACGCGAGGAACGGGCTGCTGACGCTTTTCAGGCTCAACAGAATCGGCACGGTGAACAGCGTGCCGAGCGCGCCGAACCAGAGCATCGAATTACGGCGGCCAATCTTGTCAGCAAGCATGCCGAACAGCGGCTGCATGCACATATACAGGAACAGCGCGCCGGTCATGATGTAGCTGGCGGTCTTGGCGTGCATGCCAGCGGTGTTGACCAGGTACTTCTGCATGTAGGTAGTGAAGGTGTAGAAAATCAGCGAACCACCGGCGGTGTAACCGAGCACGGTGATGAACGCGGCTTTGTGATCGCGGAACAGTGCGCTGATGCTGCCGGCGTCTTTATGCGCGCGGGTTTCCTTGTTGGTGGTTTCTTTCAGGCTGCGACGCAGGAACAGCGAAATCAGCGCCGCCACCGCACCGACCACAAACGGAATCCGCCAGCCGTAGGCACGCAGGTCTTCTTCGGTGAGGAATTGCTGCAGGACCACCACCAGCGACACCGCCAGCAGTTGTCCGCCGATCAGGGTCACGTACTGGAACGAGGCGAAAAATCCACGCTGGCCCTTAAGGGCAACTTCGCTCATATAGGTCGCGGTGGTGCCGTACTCGCCGCCGACCGACAAGCCTTGCAGCAAGCGTGCGAACAACAGCAGGACCGGTGCCCAGACGCCGATGTCCTTATAGGTCGGCAGGCAGGCAATCAGCAACGAGCCGAAGCACATCATCAGAATCGAGATGAGCATCGAATTCTTGCGCCCGTGCTTGTCGGCGACCCGGCCGAAAATCCAGCCACCAATCGGGCGCATCAGGAAGCCGGCGGCGAACACGCCAGCGGTATTGACCAGTTGCACCGTCGGGTTGTCGGAGGGGAAGAACGCCGGGGCGAAATAGATCGCGCAGAAAGCGTAGACGTAGAAGTCGAACCATTCGACGAGGTTGCCAGACGAGGCGCCGACAATGGCAAAGATGCGCTTGCTGCGCTCTTCACCGGTGTAATGGGAGGTGGTCGTTGTCATTGTTTTTCACTCGATAGGGACAGTGAGAGTCTAGACATACTTTGCAACAGTCCCGTTCCACATCCTACATCGATCGTTCCCACGCTCCGCGTGGTAACGCATCCGGTGACGCTCCGCGTCACAGTGGACGCGGAGCGTCCATGGCGGCATTCCCACGCAGAGCGTGGGAACGATCATGTAGAAGCTGCCGCAGGCGGTGATCTTTTGATTTTAATAATCGAAGAACACGGTTTCGGCATCAGTGCCCTGCAGAATCACATTCCACTGGTAAACACCCGAGGCGTCCTGCTTGGCCAGCAACGTGCTGCGACGCTCGGCCGGCACACAATCGAGTAACGGATCATCAACGTTGGCCGGCTCGCCTTCAAAGTAGATCCGCGTCAGCAAGTGTTTGACCAAGCCACGGGCAAACACCAGCACCACCAGATGCGGCGCCTGGGTCGAGCCCTTCAGCCCCTCAACCGTGCCCGGTTTGATGGTGGTGAAACGGAAGCGCCCTTCAGCATCCACCGGCACCCGGCCAAAACCTTCAAAGTGCGGATCAAGCGGTTTGTCCTGCTCGTCTTCCGGGTGGTCGTATTTGCCGGCAGCGTTGGCCTGCCAGACTTCGAGCATGGCGTCGTTAACGACATCGCCGTTGCCATCCACCACTTGCCCGGTGATTGCCACGCGCTCGCCGAGGGTTTGCTCAACGGTGAGGTCTTCACGGTTCAGCCAGGTCAGGCCGATGTGGTAGTACGGCCCGACGGTGTGGGACGTGGTCGCAGTCAGCGTCATCTTATTTCTCCATCGGCGTGGCTTCACGCCCGCGCAGCACGATGTCCCAGCGATAACCGAGGGCGTAGGACGGAATGGTTTTTTCCAGATCGAAACTGGCGATCAGGCGTTCCTTGGCCGAGGTGTCCGGCACGCAGTTGTAGATCGGGTCGTAGGCCAGCAGCGGATCGCCCGGGAAATACATTTGCGTGACCAGACGCGTGAGGATGCTCGGCCCGAACAGCGAGAAGTGGATATGCGCCGGGCGCCAGGCGTTGTGATGGTTACCCCAAGGGTAGGCGCCGGGCTTGATGGTCTGGAACTGATACCAGCCATCGGCGTCGGTGACGGTGCGGCCAGTACCGGTGAAGTTCGGGTCCAGCGGCGCGTCGTGCAGGTCGCGCTTGTGGTTATAGCGGCCGGCGGCGTTGGCCTGCCAGATCTCCACCAGAATCCCCGGCACCGGCAGACCGTTTTCGTCGAGCACGCGGCCGTGAATGATGATGCGTTCGCCCTGCGGCTCGCCTTCATGCTGGGCGGTCAGGTCGTTATCGGTGTCGCCCACGCGCTCGGCGCCGATGGTCGGCCCGGTGATTTCCGACAGCGAGTGCGGCAGAAACACCAATGGTTTGGACGGCGAGCGCAGGTTGGTGGATTGATACGTCGGGTGCAGGTACTCAGGCTGAGTGCCTTCCTGCGGACGACGGTAACCAGGCTTGTCAGACATGTCGCTTTCCTCTGTTCTATTTCGTCACGGCTTGCGTCAGAAGCGTTCGATGGCCAGGGCCAGACCTTGGCCGACACCGACGCACATGGTCGCCAGACCTTTCTTGCCACCGGTCTTTTCCAGCTGATGCAGCGCGGTCAGCACCAGACGCGCACCGCTCATGCCCAACGGGTGACCAAGGGCAATCGCCCCGCCGTTCGGGTTGACCTGCGCGGCGTCATCCGCCAGACCCAGTTCACGCAGCACCGCCAAACCCTGGCTGGCAAACGCTTCGTTGAGTTCGATCACGTCGAAATCGCTGACCGCGACGCCCAGGCGCTCGATCAATTTGCGCACCGCCGGCACCGGGCCGATGCCCATCACCCGAGGTGCGACACCGGCGCTGGCCATGCCGAGCACTTTGGCGCGGGCGGTCAGGCCATGTTTTTTTACCGCGTCGGCGGAAGCCAGAATCAGTGCGGCAGCACCGTCGTTGACGCCAGAAGCATTGCCGGCGGTGACGGTTTTGTCTGGGCCGTTGACCGGTTTCAATTTGGTCAACGCTTCAATCGTGGTGTCAGCGCGCGGATGTTCGTCCTGGCTGACCACGGTTTCGCCCTTCTTGTGGGCGATCCGCACTTCGACGATTTCTTCGGCGAAGTAGCCCGCAGCCTGCGCGGCAGCAGTGCGTTGCTGACTGCGTAGAGCGAACGCGTCCTGATCGGCGCGCGACACTTTATAGTCGTCGGCGACGTTGTCAGCCGTCTGTGGCATCGCATCGACGCCATACTGCGCCTTCATCAACGGATTGATGAAACGCCAGCCGATGGTGGTGTCTTCCAGTTTCATGTTGCGCGAAAACCCTGCGTCAGCCTTGCCCATCACGAACGGCGCGCGGGACATCGACTCGACGCCGCCGGCAATTGCCAACTCCATCTCGCCGCTGGCGATGGCGCGGAATGCGGTGCCGATCGCGTCCATGCCCGAAGCGCAAAGACGATTGAGCGTCACGCCCGGTACGCTTTCCGGCAGGCCCGCCAGCAGCAGGGCCATACGCGCAACGTTGCGGTTGTCTTCGCCGGCCTGGTTGGCGCAACCGAGGAAGACTTCGTCGATGGCATTCCAGTCCACCGATGGATTGCGTTCCATCAGGGCCTTGATCGGCACAGCGGCCAGGTCATCGGCGCGGACGGCGGACAAACCGCCGCCGAAACGGCCGATCGGGGTGCGAATCGCGTCGCAGATATAAACGTCACGCATCATGCTTCTCCCGGTGCCTGGCCGTGGGCGGCGGCAGTACGCGCTTCGAGATCGCGCAGCGCAGTCAGTTCGACTTCAGTCGGTTCAGCGGTGTTTTCAACATGCTCGGCAAAACGAATCGCCCAACCGGTGGCCGCGACCACTTGCTCGCGGGTCACGCCCGGGTGCAGCGCGGTGACCACGAATTCGTGGGTGCCTTCTTCCGGTTCCATGATGCACAGGTCGGTGATGATCCCGACCGGCCCGGCGCCCGGCAGGCCCAGACGTTTACGCGAGTCGCCGCCTTCGCCGTGACCGACCGAGGTGATGAAGTCGAGCTTGTCGACAAACGAACGCGCCGACTGTTTAAGGATGATCAACACGCTTTTTGCCGAACCGGCAATCTCCGGCGCGCCACCGGCCCCCGGTAGACGCACTTTCGGCGAGAAGTAATCGCCAACCACGGTGGTGTTGATGTTGCCGAAACGGTCGACTTGCGCAGCACCGAGGAAACCAACGTCAATGCGTCCGCCCTGCAACCAATAGCGAAAAATCTCACCGGTCGGTACGACGGTGTCAGCGGTTTCAGCGAGCTCGCCGTCACCAATGGACAGCGGCAACACGCTTGGCTTGGCGCCAATCGGGCCCGACTCGTAGATCAGCACCACGTCCGGCGACGAGGTCAGGCGCGCGAGGTTGGCGGCTTTCGACGGCAGGCCGATACCGACGAAGCACACCGAGCCGTTCTTCAGGCGACGGGCCGCCGCGACGGTCATCATTTCATTGGTGGTGTAAGTCATTACTTGGCCTCCGAAGCAGCGGCCAACTTGGCCTGGAACGCGCTGAAGTCAGCGCAGCCATGGATGTATTCGTTGATCCACGCAGTAAACGTTTCACGGTCACGGGCAATCGGGTCCCACGCCTGATAGAAACGATTGTCGCGCTCGGTGTAACCGTGGGCGTAGGACGGGTGCGCGCCGCCGGGTACGTGGCAGACTGCGCTCAAGGCCCAGGTCGGCAGCACGCAGGCATTCATCGGCGCGTTGAGGTTGTCGACAATCTCTTCCACGGTGACGATGCAGCGTTTGGCCGCCAGTGCCGCTTCTTTCTGCACACCGAGGATGCCCCACAGCAGCACGTTGCCCTGACGGTCGGCTTTCTGTGCGTGGATCACGGTCACGTCCGGGCGCACCGACGGCACCGCCGCCAGCACTTCACCGGTGAACGGGCAGGTCACGGTTTTGATCAGTGGATTGACCTTCGGCAGGTCGGAGCCGGCGTAGGCGCGCAGCACCGCGAACGGCAGGCCGGATGCGCCAGCGACGTAGGCATTGGCCAGGTCGGCATGGCTGTGCTCTTCGATTTCGAGAGCATGCGGCCATTGTTTCTCGACCGCGTCACGCAGGCGGTGCAGCGAACCGACGCCCGGGTTGCCGCCCCAGGAGAAAATCAGTTTGCGTGCGCAACCGGCGCCGATCAGTTGGTCGTAGATCAGGTCAGGTGTCATCCGCACCAGCGTCAGATCTTTCTTGCCCTGACGAATGATTTCATGACCCGCTGCTGTAGGGATCAGGTGAGTGAAGCCTTCGAGTGCGACGGTGTCACCGTCGTTGACGAATTGCTTCACCGCGTCGTGCAGCGAAAGGATCTCAGCCATGGAGCGGGCTCCTGTTTTTGTAATGAATCGCCAGTGATAAAAAGGCGCGAGGTTCAGCGCCGGAGTCACTGCAGATTAAGCCTGGGAAAATCGCCAAACAATCCGATAATCGACTGAGTGTTCGTTTATCGAACAGATTGTTGTCAGCCTATCGGTTCGTGTTTTGATTGATCGTTCCCACGCTCCGCGTGGGAATGCAGCCCGGGACGCTCCGCCTCCCAAAGCAGACGCAGAGCGTCTATTGAGGCGTTCCCACGCAGAGCGTGGGAACGATCATGCGCTGATACTCAGGTCGCATCCGCATGACTGACCATGCCTTTGATCACCACCGCAGTAGTCGCCAATGCCGCCGGAATCACCAACGCCGTCAACACCTGCTCGAAATTCCAGCCCAGGCCCAACAATGTCGCGCCCATCCATGCCCCGAGAATCGCGCCAAAGCGGCCAATCCCCAGCATCCATGAGACCCCGGTCGCCCGCCCTTGGGTGGGATAAAACCGCGCCGCCAGTGACGGCATCGCCGATTGCGCGCCGTTGACGCACATCCCCGCCACCAGCACCAAAGTCGCCAGCAACGTAATGTTGCCCAGGCTCTGTCCGACCGCGTAGGCAAACACCCCGGCCAGCAGGTAGAAAATGCCGATGACCTTGTGCGGATTGAAGCGGTCCATCGCCCATCCCACAGCGACCGCGCTCAACACCCCGCCGAACTGGAACAACGCGCCAATAAATGCGGCTTGCTCCATGCTCGCGCCGCTGTCACGCATCAGTGTCGGCAACCAACTGGTCAGCAGATAAACAATCACCAGCCCCATGAAGTAGGTTAGCCACAGCAGCAAGGTGCCAGTGCTGTAAGTGCCGGAGAAGATCACCGCGAACACGTTGCGCGCCTTGACGGTTTTCTGTTCCGGTACGCTGAAGCTCGAGGCCTGAGCGACGGTGACCGGGTCGATCGGCGCCAGGGTCTTGCGCACTTTGTCCGTGCCACGATTGCGCACCACCAGATAACGCGCCGATTCCGGCAGCCAGAACAGCAGCACCACGGCGAGGATCAGCGGCAGGATCCCGCCGATCAGCAGCAGGCTGTGCCAGCCGAACGCCGGAATCAGCTTGGCGGAAATAAACCCGCCACCGGCCATGCCCAGGTTGAAACCGCAGAACATGCTGGTCACCAGCAGCGATTTCTTGCGCTCCGGGGTGTATTCCGAGAGCAGAGTTGTGGCATTCGGCATCCCCGCGCCCAAGCCAAGGCCAGTGAGGAAGCGCAGCACCAGCAGCTGTTCAACGTTGCTGCTGTACGCCGACGCCAGGCTGAAGGCACCGAACAGAACCACCGCGCCAACGAGTACCACTTTGCGTCCGAAGCGGTCAGCCAAAGGCCCGGAACCCAGTGCGCCGAAGACCATGCCAATCAGCGCGGCACTCATCACCGGGCCAAGGCTGGCCCGGTCGATGCCCCAATCCTGCGACAGCGCCGGGGCAATAAACCCCATCGCGGCGGTGTCGAGGCCATCGAGAAAGACAATCAGGAAACACAGGATCACTACGCGCCACTGATAGCGCGAGATCGGTTGGGCATTGATGAAGGTCTGCACGTCGAGGCAGTTACCCACAGCGGACTGAGGCTGGTTCATTATTTTTATTCCACGCAAAAAACGCAGTCGAACGGCGGCCGGCCAGAGAGCGGCACGGTCACAAGAATAGAAGGTCTGGATCAGGCGTTGCGGTGAACCCGGCAACAGCGGATGGGGCGGAGACAGTCGGAGAGCATGCGCATGGTGAGTTGCCTCTTGTCATTATTATGGGAGTCGGCAGTCCGGCGGGTTCATTCACATCAGCGCCGGATGACGCTGCCGCGACATTAATGATCCGAGGGTTTTAGCGTCAATTCGATAAACGCAACACTGTGCGTTTATCGAACAGCTTCATCAGGCGAACAGCTGCGCACTGAGGTCACGACTGGCACTGAGCAGTCCCGGCAGGAAGCGCTGCTCCAGCTCGGTACGACTGACGCGACCGGCGTGGGTGCTGACGTTGAGCGCTGCCACCACCTGGCCGGAAGCGTCGTAGACCGGCACGGCAATCGAACGCAGACCTTGTTCCAGTTCCTGATCGACGATGCACCAGCCTTGCTGCCGCACTTCCTGCAGGCATTCGAGCAAAGCATCGGGCGTGTGAATCGTGCGGCTGGTCTTGGCGACCAGTTCGGCGTGATCGAGGTATTCACGCAGCGAGGTGTCATCAAGGGCTGCCAGCAGAATCCGGCCCATTGATGTGCAATACGCCGGCAGACGGCCGCCCACCGACAGGTCCACCGAAATCAGTCGCTGGGTGGTCGCCGAGCGGGCGATGTAGAGAATGTCGTCGCCCTCGAGCGTTGCCATGTTGCAGGCTTCGTGCAGTTGTTCGCTCATGCGGTCGAGGTACGGCTGAGCGGACACTGCCAACGGCGTCGACGACAGATAGGCGTGGCCGAGGGTCAGCACTTTGGGCAGCAATGAATATGTGCGACCGTCCGTGGTGGCGTAGCCGAGTTTGATCAGCGTATGCAGGCAACGGCGCACGGCGGCGCGGGGAATCTCGGTGCGGTGGCTGATCTGGGCGATAGTCAGATGGCGCTTGCGCTCCTGAAACGCCTGCACCACCGCCAGACCACGAGCCAGCGAAGTCATGAAGTCCGGATCACCGGTCAGCGCCTGGATGCGTTTGGCCGGCGAGGCGACGATCGGCGGCGCCACGGAGGTGAAGGAGTTGCGCATTTGATCGTTCATTTCTTGTCCTTTTATCCGGCACGGATCAATGGGCTATACAAGCGGCTCGCCGACAAATGCACAAGCGTCGGGCTGCAAGATTGGGCGATTATCGAACCGTCGACCGATAATCGCAATCAGCTGATGGGCTAGCCTCTAGCCATTTATGGGGCAAGCCAAACTTTGCGATTATCAGAATCACAGCCTTAGTTGTCCGACTAAATGGCGCCAAAAACAGATCACCCACGCAATAAGCGCCAACACGCACTTCAACTAGTAACAAAAGTTGCGAGTCACAAAACAATCACACATCCGGAACCGTTTTTAACTTGGCAAAGATAGTCATTCCTGAATCGACCGCTATAATGCAGCTCAGTGGCACCTCGTTTTCAATCGCGAGGTCGTCACCCGCTGCGGCGATGCCCATCGCCAACAGCCCGGCCAGCGCCTGACGCGCATTACTCATGCAACGCCTGCGCTCGCTGAAACAGGAAACTGATGCTGCGTCAGTTTTTATCTGGTGCCGTAGCCGCCTGTAACACGGAAGTCTTGATCGCCCCACCGTTCACACCAATGCCTGTCCGGGCGTTGAACTCGCGGTGGCTCCGTTCAATCGATTCGTTGCAGTGCGTTTCACCAGACACTTAACTCAACTCATACAGGTAGCACTGTGACGAAAGACGAACTGCGCGCGGAACTTGAGCGCCAGGAACAACGTTACAAGGAAGTTTACGGCGGGGAAGTCACCACCTACGCCGCTCAGCCCGAACCGGAACGCAAAGCATGGCGTAAACGCCCTACCGTTCAGGATCAGGTCTTCAAGCAGGAAATCGAAAAAATCGAAAAGGAACTCAAAGCCGAAGAGCCTTGAGCCACGGTTTTCGGATCTTTTGAAGGTTTGCGTCCACACCGGTTACAAGCGCGGTGGAACGACGATGCCTTGCGCGCCCGCTACCCGCGGGCAGCGGCCATCATCCGGTCTGACTGACTGAGAACGGGCGTCCTACAGGTTTCACAGATATTTCAGACAAGCGTTTGAGACGTCTGCGCATCGGTAAATTCGCTTGCAAAACAAGCTTTTTATTAAACAAATCAAACACTTGAAAAACCCTGTAGCACGCTTGGTTTTCATGCGTTGCAACAAATTAAATCGAAGAAGTGTGTAACCGATGAGCAGGGAGGGGATCGATTTCCAGTCTTTTCTGGCATAATCGCGCCCCCTTACGACCGGGTCAGAAAACCTTCATGATCGATTTATTCAGCGGACTGGATGCTTGGGTGCTTGTGAGCCTCTTGCTCGCCCTGACGTTTGTCCTCGCCTTCGAGTTCATCAATGGATTTCATGACACCGCTAACGCGGTAGCCACTGTTATCTACACCAAAGCCATGCCGCCCCATCTGGCGGTGTTCTTCTCCGGTGTGTTCAATTTCCTCGGCGTGCTGCTGGGCGGCGTTGGCGTGGCGTATGCCATTGTCCATTTGCTGCCGGTTGAGCTGCTGATCAATGTGAACACCGGCCATGGCCTGGCGATGGTGTTCTCGTTGCTCGCCGCGGCAATCGCCTGGAACCTGGGCACCTGGTACTTCGGTATCCCGGCTTCCAGCTCGCACACCCTGATCGGCTCGATCCTCGGTGTCGGCCTCGCCAACGCCCTGATCAACGACATTCCGTTGGCCGACGGCGTGAACTGGCAGAAAGCGATCGACATCGGTGCCTCGCTGGTGTTCTCGCCAATGGCCGGCTTCCTGATCGCCGCGCTGATCCTGATCGGCCTGAAGTGGTGGCGTCCGCTGTCGAAGATGCACAAGACACCGGAACAACGCCGTAAGATCGACGACAAGAAGCACCCACCGTTCTGGAACCGTCTCGTTCTGGTGATCTCGGCCATGGCCGTGAGCTTCGTGCACGGTTCCAACGATGGCCAGAAAGGCATCGGCCTGATCATGTTGGTGTTGATCGGTATCGTCCCGGCGCAGTTCGTCCTTGATCTGAACAGCACCACGTACCAGATCGAACGCACTCGCGATGCGACCCTGCACCTGAGCCAGTTCTACCAGCGCAACGCCGATTCGCTGGGTGAATTCCTGGCCTTGGGCAAAAGCGTGGAAGGCGACCTGCCGGAGAAATTCCGCTGCAACCCGCAGCAGACCGAACCGACCATCAGCGCCCTGCTGCACACGCTTAAAGGCGTAGCGGACTATCACTCGCTATCGTCGGAAAGCCGCATTGAAGTGCGCCGTTACCTGCTCTGCCTGGACGACACCGCGAAGAAGGTTGGCAAGCTGCCTGGCCTGGAAGCCCGTGAAAAGGCTGACCTCGACAAGCTGCGCAAAGACCTGACCACCACCACCGAATACGCCCCGTTCTGGGTGATTCTGGCGGTTGCACTGGCCCTGGGCCTGGGCACCATGGTTGGCTGGAAACGCGTGGTACTGACCATCGGTGAGAAGATCGGCAAGCAGGGCATGACCTATTCCCAGGGCATGTCGGCGCAGATCACTACTGCCAGTTTGATCGGTATGGCCAATATCTTCAGCCTGCCGGTGTCGACCACTCACGTGCTGTCTTCGGGCGTGGCGGGCACCATGGTTGCTAACAAGAGCGGCCTGCAGGGTGGCACGGTGCGTACCATTCTGTTGGCGTGGGTGTTGACCCTGCCGGCGACTGTGGCGCTGTCGGCCGGGTTGTTCTGGCTGGCGTCGAAGGCGCTGGGTAGTTGATAGATAGCGGTACTTGAGAAAGGCGCGATTCGAGAGGATCGCGCCTTTTTTTGTGTTTGGGGTTTTGGGATTGGGATTGGGGGCATATCCGTTGCTGCGGGTGCTGCCGCTGGCGGTTTCGCTCTTACAGCGAGTCCCTTTTTCAAACGCCAAAAAGGAACCAAAAGGCTTTGCCCCTGGCGTACGGCACTTCGCTGAAGCTCAGTGTTCCCTCGCTACGGTGTCCATCCGGGGGCATCGCCTACGGTTTGCTTCGCTGCACCTCCTCTCGATGTATGCGGCTACGCCGCACGGCGCTACGCGCCTACCCCCGGATGAACACCTTCGCTCGGCCTGCCGATGGGGCAAAAAGCCAGATCAAAAGCCAGATCAAAAGCCCCTCACCCTAGCCCTCTCCCGGAGGGAGAGGGGACTGATCGAGGTGTTTGGTAGAGTTACGCCGACGTGAAAGTCCGAGTTGAACGCAAATTTTCACAGGCCCACCATCGGCTCTCTCTCCCTCGGGAGAGGGCTGGGGTGAGTGGCAAGAGCACCACAAACCCAAAGCCGAACACCCGCTTTTCACCACTCAATAGGCCGAGTGTCAGCTCGCCTGCTCTTGATCTTGATCTGTAAGGCGACGTCGGAAGGCTGAGTGGAGGGATTGATCCGGGCGTGGGAGCGCAGCGACCGTTTGGCGAAGCCAAACACAGCGGAAGGAGGTGCAGCGAAGCAAACCGGAGCCGCTGCGCCCGGATCGATCCCGGAGCGAAGGAACCCGAGCCTGCGAGGGCCGAACGCAGGAGCAAGCCTTTTGGGTTACCTTTTTGGCGTTTGAAAAAGGTGACCCGCCGTAAGGGCGGAACCGTAATCAGCAACACCCGCAAAAACGGATATTCACCCAGAACCCCAGGAGCATGGTCGGCCCAAAGGCCGCCAAGACACAAAAAAAAGGGGCAACCGAAGTCGCCCCAAAATGCCTTGCGTGCTCATCAATCCAGAAGAATCACTTCTTGCGCTTATTCGCATCCTTCCAGATAAAAAATCCAAACCCTGCAAAAAACAGAACCATCAGCCCTACAGTCAGGACCCCGGCAAACACCACGTTATCGAAAAACATGACTGGCCTCCTGGCCCCTGCTCTGCTGCGATGGGACTAAGTTACCAAACACACAGGCGCACAAATTGACCGGGATCAATACCAGCAACGAAGGGGGATAAAGGAGGGAAAATAACTGACCTGCATCAACGGATGCAGGGGGAGATCAACGCTTTTTCGGCTTGTTTTTCGACTTTTTCTTGGCTTTTCCCAGCGGCATAGCCTGTTCGAACGCTTGGCGCACCTCGTTCAGGCGCTTCTCTTTAATGTCATGCACACGCTTGGCGCGCTCAGTGCTGAGGTCAATCAATTTGTCGTCTTGGCTCATGGCGTCAGTACATCACTTGAAAGAATCACAACTGCCACATCACCGGCAGGACTGCGCCAATAATGCAGCCTCAGACGCGCGCTGACCAGCCGGCGCGCCCCACGCGGTACAGCGACTCAAATCTCGATATCGACCCACAAGCCCTGACGCGGCTGATCTTCCATCAGCGGCACCACCGGCACGGTGTTGTCGGCATTCAGTTCGGTACCGGGCACCGCCAGGTGTTCTTCCGGGTCTTCGTCGGCTTCGCGACGACGGCGATCACGTTCTTGCTGACGGCGCTGCTCTTCACGCGCCAGCAGTCGATCCTCTTCCGGGTCGCGCTTTTGCAGATCGATCGTGCTTTCGTTGGAGCTTTCCTGCACCGGCACCACCGGAGGAATGTCCGGCCGCTGGCGGATCGGATCCTGCTGGGAAGTGATCGGCACAGCGCTCAGGGGGAGCATCGGTGGCAACATATATGGGGTCTCCTGTCAGCAGGCTATCGGCTGCGGCAAAGGCGCCTTGAGCCACTGGTCGAAAATCTGTGACGCACTTGGCACGTGTAGGAGCTGCCGAAGGCTGCGATCTTCATCAGACAGCTCAAACCTCAAGGGTTCTCAAAGATCAAAAGATCGCAGCCTACGGCAGCTCCTACGCCAGTAATCTTTGGCCCTGAAGCCTGCATTCCGTTAAGATAGCCCGCTTTTTCAAGGTGGGAGTCAGGCAGCATGGCGCAGCAGTATCAACCGGGGCAACGCTGGATCAGTGACAGCGAAGCAGAGCTTGGTTTAGGCACCGTTCTGGCACAGGACGGCCGCTTGTTGACCGTGCTTTACCCGGCCACTGGCGAAACCCGCCAGTACGCGCTACGGAATGCGCCCCTGACCCGCGTGCGATTCTCGCCGGGCGACAGCATCACCCACTTCGAAGGCTGGAAGATGACCGTGCAGCAAGTCGACGACGTCGACGGGCTGATGGTCTATCACGGTCTCAACGGGCAGAACGAAGCCGTCACCCTGCCGGAAACCCAGCTGTCGAACTTCATTCAGTTCCGTCTGGCCAGCGACCGTCTGTTCGCCGGGCAGATCGACCCGCTGGCGTGGTTCTCGCTGCGTTACAACACCCTCGAACACACCAGCCGCCAATTGCAATCGTCGCTCTGGGGCCTGGGTGGCGTACGCGCTCAGCCAATCGCGCACCAATTGCACATTGCTCGCGAAGTCGCCGACCGCATCGCGCCGCGCGTTCTGCTGGCGGACGAAGTGGGTCTGGGTAAAACCATCGAAGCCGGTCTGGTGATCCATCGCCAACTGCTCTCGGGCCGCGCCAACCGCGTGCTGATCCTCGTCCCGGAAAACCTCCAGCACCAGTGGCTGGTCGAAATGCGCCGCCGCTTCAACCTGCAAGTTGCGCTGTTCGACGAAGAACGTTTCATCGAAAGCGATGCCACCAACCCGTTCGAAGACACCCAACTGGCGCTGGTCGCGCTGGAATGGCTGGTCGACGACGAAAAGGCGCAAGACGCACTGTTTGCTGCCGGTTGGGATTTGCTGGTGGTCGACGAAGCCCACCACCTGGTCTGGCACGAAGAGAAAGCCAGCGCGGAATATTCGCTGGTCGAGCAACTCGCCGAAGTCATTCCGGGCGTGCTGCTGCTCACCGCCACCCCGGAACAACTCGGCCAGGACAGCCACTTCGCCCGTCTGCGCCTGCTCGACCCGAACCGTTTCCATGACCTGGCTGCCTTCCGCGCCGAGAGCGAGAACTATCGCCCGGTGGCCGAAGCCGTTCAGGAACTGCTCGACAAGGGCCGTCTCTCGGCCAAAGCGCACAAAACCATTCAGGGTTTCCTCGGCAACGAAGGCGAAGCCTTGCTGACCGCTGTCAACGATGGCGACACCGAAGCCAGCGCGCGCCTCGTGCGTGAACTGCTCGATCGTCACGGCACCGGCCGCGTGCTGTTCCGTAATACCCGCGCCGCCGTGCAGGGTTTCCCGGAGCGCAAACTGCACCCGTACCCGCTGCCATGCCCGGACGAATACCTCGAACTGCCGCTGGGCGAACACGCCGAGCTGTACCCGGAGGTCAGCTTCCAGGCCCAGCCGGACGCCAGCGAAGAAGAGCGCTGGTGGAAATTCGACCCGCGTGTCGAGTGGCTGATCGATCAGCTGAAAATGCTCAAGCGCACCAAGGTGCTGGTGATCTGCGCCCACGCCGAAACCGCGATGGACCTGGAAGACGCCCTGCGCGTGCGTTCCGGCATCCCGGCCACGGTGTTCCACGAAGGCATGAACATCCTTGAGCGTGACCGCGCCGCCGCCTACTTCGCCGACGAAGAGTTTGGCGCGCAAGTGCTGATCTGCTCGGAAATCGGCAGTGAAGGTCGCAACTTCCAGTTCGCGCACCACCTGGTGCTGTTCGATCTGCCGTCGCACCCGGACCTGCTCGAGCAGCGTATCGGTCGTCTCGACCGGATCGGCCAGAAACACATCATCGAACTGCACGTACCGTACCTGGAAACCAGCCCGCAAGAGCGCCTGTTCCAGTGGTACCACGAAGCGCTCAACGCGTTCCTCAACACCTGCCCGACTGGCAACGCCTTGCAGCACCAGTTCGGCCCGCGCCTGCTGCCGCTGCTCGAAGAAGCCGACGACAGCGAGTGGCAAGCGCTGATCGACGAAGCACGCACCGAGCGTGAGCGTCTGGAAGCCGAGCTGCACACCGGTCGCGACCGTCTGCTGGAGCTGAACTCCGGCGGCGCTGGCGAAGGTGAAGCGCTGGTCGAGGCCATCCTTGAGCAAGACGATCAGTTTGCCCTGCCGATCTACATGGAAACCCTGTTCGACGCGTTCGGCATCGACAGCGAAGACCATTCGGAAAACGCCCTGATCCTCAAGCCGAGCGAAAAAATGCTCGACGCCAGTTTCCCGCTGGGCGACGACGAAGGCGTGACCATCACCTACGACCGCAACCAGGCGCTGTCGCGCGAAGACATGCAGTTCATCACCTGGGAACACCCGATGGTGCAGGGCGGCATGGACCTGGTGCTGTCCGGTTCGATGGGCAACACCGCTGTCGCACTGATCAAGAACAAAGCCCTGAAGCCGGGCACCGTGTTGCTGGAATTGCTGTATGTCAGCGAAGTGGTCGCGCCGCGTTCGCTGCAACTGGGCCGTTACCTGCCGCCGGCCGCCCTGCGCTGCCTGCTCGACGCCAACGGCAACGACCTGTCGCCACGGGTATCGTTTGAAACGCTGAACGATCAGCTGGAAAGCGTGCCGCGTGCCAGCGCCAACAAGTTCATCCAGGCCCAGCGCGATCAGTTGACGCCACGGATCAACGCCGGTGAAGACAAGATCGCCCCGCGTCACGCCGAGCGCGTGGCCGAGGCCCGCCGCCGTCTGGCAGCCGACACCGACGAAGAACTGGCGCGCCTGACCGCGTTGCAAGCGGTCAACCCGACTGTGCGTGACAGCGAACTGGATGCGCTGCGCCAGCAGCGTGAGCAGGGTCTGGCGATGCTGGATAAAGCGGCGTTGCGCCTGGAAGCGATTCGGGTGTTGGTGGCGGGCTAAACCGCCCCGCTCCACCGCTGAAAACAGAAAGGCCCGCAGCGATGCGGGCCTTTTTGTTTGCCTGTTATTTACTTGCCGATACTAAGGGCCCTATCGCGAGCAGGCTCACTCCTACAGTTGGAATGCGTCCCCCTGTAGGAGTGAGCCTGCTCGCGATAGCGGCTATGCAGTCGCCGCAGCCACTTCTGGCTCAACCACCGCCACCAACCCCGCCTTCATCCGCTGCGCATCGCGGACAAAACACCGCGCCGCCAGAAACAGAAAGACCATGGTCAAAAACAGCGCCACCGGAATCAGGTACATCGCATCATGCAGCCCGACTGCCTTGAACGCTTCGGTCATCTGCTCCGCCCCCGCCGCCAGCATCGCCGTGTGCGCAAAATGATCCGACAAGCCCCCCACCACCACCGGCCCCAGACCACCGCCCAGCAAATACAACCCGGCAAAGAACAACGCCATCGCCGTCGCTCGCAGGCGCGGTTCGACCACGTCCTGAATCGCCGTATAAACGCAGGTGTAGAAGTTGTAGGCGAACAGCCAGCCGACGCTGAACACCGCCACGAATACACCGATCTCGATACGCCCGGCGTGCAGCGCCCACGCCGTGCACAGCGTTGAAATGATCAGGCTGAACGCGGCAAACAACAGTCTCCCGTTGGCCACACGCTGGTGAATTTTGTCGGCAATCCAGCCGCCCAGGGTCAAGCCGACCAGCCCGGTCACGCCAACGATAACTCCGGTGGCCACCGCCGCTTCCTGCAACGGCATGAGGAAATAGCGTTGCAGCATCGGCACCAAAAACGAGTTACAGGCATACGTCGCAAAGTTGAAGCACAACCCGGCCATCACCAGCCAGAGAAAAGTCGGCACCGCCAGAATCCGCCGGATCGGCTTGTCGACCTTTTCTTGCGAAACCTGCACGGTTTCCGCCGCCCCGCGCTTCGGCTCTTTAATGAAGAACATGAAAATCGCTAGGATCAGCCCTGGTACTGCGGCAATAAAGAACGGCGCACGCCAGCTGTCGAACGCCTTGACCATCGCCCCGATGGTGAAAAACGCCAATAACAGCCCTAACGGCAAACCGAGCATGAATATGCCCATCGCCCGCGCCCGACGATGGGCAGGAAACAAATCACCGATCAGCGAGTTGGCCGCCGGCGCATAACTGGCTTCACCGATGCCGATGCCCATGCGCACGATCAGGAAGCTCCAGAAACTGCCGACCAGGCCATTGACTGCCGTCAGCGCACTCCACGTCGCCAGGCCCCAGCCCATCAGCTTGCTGCGCGAACCGGTATCGGCCATCCGCCCCAGCGGCAGTCCGGCAATCGCGTACACAATGGTGAATGCGGTACCGACGATGCCCAGTTGAAAGTCACTGAGGTGCCATTCCATGCGGATCGGCTCGATGATGATCGCCGGAATGGTGCGGTCGAAAAAGTTGAACAGGTTGGCGAGGAACAGCAGGAACAGAATGCGCCAGGCATTCGCCGCTTGGGTCGAGTTCTGCATGGGTCCGTCTCTTTATTGTTATAGGGCTTCACTGCCACCGCATCCGAGCCCGGAACCTGCAATCTAGTCAGCCGCGCAAAGGCTGTCTGTGATCATTCGTCTGCCTGATATCGACCCATGGCACTGTAACGAAACGTAAGCCCTTGATAAGCCTGAAATCCCCCGAAAACCGGGGCTTTTGCGGCAAAACCTTGCCACAAAAAAATAGTTTCCTGCCCCCCTTCCCAAGTCTGCGGCAAAGCCTAGAATGGCCGCCGGATCCGTCCGGATCTCCCGATCAATCCCTTTGATACCCTCGCCCATGTCTGAAGTCAGTCCGTGTCTGAATTGCGGTGCCTGCTGTTCCCATTTTCGCGTGTCTTTCTTTTGGGGTGAGTGCGCATCTTCCGGCGGCACGGTGCCTGATGAACTGGTCACACAGATCAGCCCCAGCCGGGTGGCGATGAACGGCACCGACTGCAAATCGCCGCGCTGCACGGCGTTGGTCGGCGAAGTCGGCAGCGAGGTGAAGTGTTCGATTTATGAACTGCGTTCCAGCCCCTGCCGCGAATTCGAGTCGTCGTGGGAAAACGGCGAGCAGAATGTCGATTGCGATAAGGCCCGCGCGCGTTTCGGCTTGCCGCCCCTGCAACCCGATTGGGCGCAAATCCCTTTCGAACAGATCGCTTAAGCTTTTAGCGCCAATCGCTATGACGCTAATGCCAAAATCATTAGCGCCAATGTGCCACTACCGCTTGCACGCCGAAATCGGCCTCTATACTCCTGACATTCAACTGCGTTCAACGCGCACTCGGGACGACTTCAGAGACGGGGCATGCTATGGAGTGGCTTGGTTTGCAGTTTGTTGCCGAGCTGCCGGAGAGCGGGCAGGTCATCCTCGATTGCAGTCACAACCCTCTCCTGGTGATGGTTGCGTATCTGGTCGCCTGCGCAGCCAGTTTCGCCACCCTGGATATGGCTGAGCGCGTTGTAAATGCCGAAGATCCGGGATCGCGGCGGATCTGGCGCTGGATCGGCGCGACCTGCCTGGCCGGCGGCATCTGGGCCATGCATTTTATCGGCATGCTGGCTTTCCAGACACCGATCGACATTCAGTACGACCTTGGTATCACCCTTTTCTCGTTGCTGATCGCCCTGCTCGCCTCTTGGCTGGCCATGCAAACTTTGAGCGAAGCGCAGCCGAGTGCGTTGCATTGCTTGAAAACCGCGTTTGTCATCGGCCTGGGCATCGCCGGCATGCATTACGTTGGCATGGCGGCGATGAAGTCGAGCGCCACCGCCTACTATCAGCCAGGACTGTTCGCGCTGTCTGTGGCGATCGCCATCGGCGCCAGTTTCGCCGCGCTGTGTGTGGCCCGCTATCTGAGCGAAGGCAGCGGCGTGGCGCATCAGTTGCTCAAGTACGGCGCTGCGCTGATTCTCGGCGCTGGCATCATCAGCATGCATTTCACCGGCATGGCTGCGCTGGATCTGGTTCTTCCCGAGGGAGGCCTGACAGCGAGCGGCGGCGATAACGGGCATCTGCAACTGGGCCTGACCGTGGCGCTGATCATCCTGCTGATCCTTGGCAGTGCGATCAGTGCGGCGCTGGCCGACAAGAAACTGCAGAACAAAGAAGAGGACCTGCGCCGCGTCAACGCCCTGCTCAGCCAGCTCGATCAGGCGCGCATGTCGCTGCAACAAGCGGCCAACTACGACGCCCTGACCAACCTGATCAACCGCCGCGGGTTCAACCAGATCTTCGCCGAGAAACTCTGCCAGAAAGCCACCGAGGGCGGCATGCTCGCGGTGATGTTTCTCGACATCGACCACTTCAAGCGGATCAACGACAGCCTCGGCCATGACGCCGGTGACGAACTGCTCAAAGTCATCGCCCAGCACATCAAAGGCTCGGTGCGCAGCCATGAAGACGTGGTCGCGCGTTTCGGCGGCGACGAGTTCTGCATCCTCATCAATCTGCGTGACCGCGAAGAAGCCCGCAACATGGCCCAGCGCATCATGCTCAAGATGAAGGAGCCGATCGAACTGGCCGGACGCCGCATGGTGATGACCACCAGCATCGGCATCAGTCTGTTTCCGGAGGATGGCAGCACCTGCGAAGAATTGCTCAAACACGCGGATCTGGCGCTGTATCAATCCAAAGGCGCGGGGCGCAACGGCCTGCATTTTTTCAGTTCCAACCTCAAGACCCGCGCCAGCTTCGAGCTGCAACTGGAAGAAGAATTGCGCCACGCTTTGCGCGAAGAAAACGGCCTGACGCTGTATTACCAACCAATCTTCGAACTGAAGACCGGCCGCGTCACCAAGCTTGAAGCACTGATCCGCTGGCAGCATCCACTGCACGGGTTGCTGACCCCGGATCGCTTTATCTCTATCGCCGAAAATAATGGCCTGATTGCCGAACTGGATAATTGGGTGCTGCGCCGGGCCTGCAAGGATCTGGGCGAACTCTCGCGGCATGGCTGCGAAGAACTGAAAATTGCCTGGAACTGCTCTCCGCTCAACCTCACCCGGGAAGAACTGGCCACGGAAATCGAAAGCGCATTACGCACCGCCGGGGTGGCGCCGGGACGGCTGGAACTGGAAGTCACCGAAAACGCGTTGATGGGCAACATTGCCAACACCCTGGTGCTGCTGCGTCAGATTCGTGCGCTCGGTGTGTCGTTGTCGATCGACGACTTCGGCACCGGTTATTCCTCGCTGGCCTACCTCAAACGCCTGCCGCTCAACACCCTGAAAATCGACCGCTCGTTTATCCTCGACATTCCCACGGCGACCGCCGACATGGAGATCGTCCAGGCGATCATCGTTATGGCGCACACCCTGCATTTACAGGTGGTGACCGAAGGCGTGGAAAGTCTGGAGCAGTACGAATTCCTTGAACGCTCGGGCTGCGATTTCATCCAGGGTTACCTGCTCAGTCGCCCCGTGCCGCTGGACGAGTTGCGCCCGGTGCTGGAAGAAATCAATCAGCGCAAGCATTCACACACGGTCAATCCGCTGATTCTGGCGCGCGGTACATTTGCACCAGTGTCGCTGGATCCTGCGCCAAATAGCCTTGCGCCCCATGCAGACGCATCAGTTGTGCGGCCAATCCGCTGATCGGCGTCGCCGAACCCTGTTCGCGGGAGAATTTGACGGCGGTGTCGAGATCCTTGAGCAATGTGCGCACGTGCCATTTGATCGGTTCGAAACGGCTGTCAGCCATTTGCGGGGCGAGGATCTGCAACGGTTTGGAGTCGGCAAAACCACCGGCCAGCGCTTCGGCGATCAGGCTCGCATCGACCCCCGCTTGCTCGGCGAGCGCCACCACCTCGGCAATCACCAGCGCGTTGCAGGCGACGATCATCTGATTGCAGGCCTTGGTCACCTGCCCCGCACCGATGCCGCCCATGTGCGTGACGCGCTGACCGAGATTGAGCAACACCGGGCGCACCCGCTCAAGATCCGCAGCGTCACCACCGACCATGATTGCCAGACTGCCCGCCTCGGCACCCACCACGCCACCGGACACCGGTGAGTCCAACCAGGCCATGCCGGTTTTCTCCGCCAGTTCTGTGGCCATCTCGCGCGTGGCGGTTGGCTCAAGACTGGAAAAATCCACCAGCAACTGGCC
Source organism: Pseudomonas sp. Mb7 (assembly GCF_054790525.1). NCBI lineage: Bacteria > Pseudomonadati > Pseudomonadota > Gammaproteobacteria > Pseudomonadales > Pseudomonadaceae > Pseudomonas > Pseudomonas sp. Mb7. Next base: position 650,921 of record NZ_CP186501.1, on the reverse strand, counting down.
TCTCTTCGCGCCTTCGGCAACACCAACAGGGCCAAACACCACCTCGCGAACCACCGCCGTATTGGCCAGACACAGCATCACCACGTCAGCGTGTTCGCACAGTTCAGCGGGGCTCGCTACCTGTCGCGCGCCGGCCTCGACCAATGGCGCGCACTTGGCCGGGTTGCGGTTCCACACGGTCAGCGGATAACCCGCCTCCAACAAACGCCGGCACATGGGCAGGCCCATCAGACCGATTCCGGCGAACCCCAACGAAGGTAGCGTTGACATCATTTTGCCTCTTTTCGATTAAAGATCGCCGAATAATGGCCGATTCATCAACGATCAGGAAAGGATTCCCCCCAGCGACAGTCAGGCCAAAAACCTGATGCTCGGGCTCAATTCGCGCACAAAGACGCGAGATCTTATTCCGTGAGGTTCGCAGGCAAAAGCCCACGAGCCAACCCAGTCCAGGTATATGGCGCACAATGACTTCTAAAAACAATCCCGCCACTGCGGTATCCGATCTGACTTTGAGCCCCGCCGCCAACAGCCCGTCACCGTCGAAGCCATTGCTGCCGTCGCGCCCGCTGTCGACTCAGCAATACCTGTACTTCACCGAAACCAATACCGACCGCATCCTCGACAACCTCGACGGTTTGCGTGATCTGGTGTTCCCGCGCCCGCCGCACCTGGAAGGCGATAACGAACAGCACAACGACCAGGAATTCCCGTCTGTGTGCCTGATCGGCCTCGGTCGCTGCGGCTCCAACATCGCGCTCGATGTCGCGGAGCTGGTGTACAACGCGCGCAAGTTTTACCTCAACGAATTCAACAACGAAGACCGCGCGGCAGATCGGCGTCTGGCCGACAAGGGCTACAGCCCGGCCCAGTGGATCAAGAACAACCTGCGCATCGGCCCGAACAAATCGACCAAACCGGTGTTCCTGGTCGAACCGCTGGTGATGCTCGGCGACCTCGACAAGGACATCGCCGGGCGCATCCGTTTCTCGCGCAAGGGCGAGAAAAGCGGCTTCCTGCGCGACTACAGCAAAATGAAGATCATGGACTTGTCCGAAGTCCACGCCGGTGGCGCCGGTAACGCGCCGATCCTCGGCCAGTACCTGGCGAAGATCATCCTCAACAAGGACACCCAGCGCTTCTCCAGCCCTGACTGGAAAATGATCCACTCGTACCTGATCGACAGCTGCGGCATCAAGGCCAACCAGTCGCGTCTGTATTTCTCGATCTTCAGTGCCGGCGGCGGTACCGGTTCCGGCATGGCTTCGGAATTCGGTCTGGCCCAGCAGCACTCGTACATGAACAAGACGTTCGACACCAAACCGATGGACGAGCATGACGGCAAGAGTGGTCACTCGTTTGTGTTCGAACCGATCTTCACCAGCGGCATCTGCGTGCTGCCGAACATTTCCGACCACCGCAGCGAAATGTCCGAGGCGCTGCACATCAACGCCGGTCGCCTGCTGTGCAAATACCTCTCGGAAGAATGGGATTTCTCCTACAACTTCGCTAACGAAGACAGCAGCGAAGCGAGCGTCATGGGGCGTATCCGCCCTTGGAACGCGATGATGCTGATCTCCAACGACATCATGCGTTACGCCGAAGAAAGCGATGACGGCAACATCCAGAACATTGATGTCAATGCGATGGAGAAGCACGCCAATCAATACATCTCGCAGCAGATCTTCAACATTCTGACAGCGCAGGCCGTCACCACCGACTACGACCAGAACTACTTCCGCCGCGCCGGCATCGACATCGGCGAAACCATTCGCCTCGACGCCAACGACCTGTTCATGAGTCTGGCCGGCCCGGTGGCAATTGCCTACGCCGAATCGGTGGTGCCGGAAACCCCGCCACCGAGCAGCGACAAGTTCAAGGTGTTCGACAAAGAGCCGCAGCGCCTGAACATCGACGACCTGTTCTTCCGCTCGATCGACCTGCCGCACTTCAACAAAGTCACCCAGGCGATTGAAGGCATCAGTCTGTTGCCGATTGAGTCCAAGCGTTATCGCGCTTCGCTGGAGCAGTACAAGAATTCCGGCTACGACGCTGCCGCGCTGCACGACCTGCACTTCTTCAAGAACTGCTCGTCGGTGGTCTCGATTGTCTCGTTGCCGAAAGACTACAAGCTGTCGTACATGGACCTGAACCGGTTGAAGACTCACCTCAACAGCCTGTTCCCCAACACCACGCTCAAGCGTTACGCGCTGGTGATCGGCGCCTCGGCCAACCTCTCGCTGACCACCCTGATCGCGAAGAGCCCGTGCCTGTCGGATGACTTCCTGACCTTGATCGTGGCGTTTATCAAGCGCTGCTTCGCGAAGAACCCGTACCGTTTCGACGAGACCCTGGACAACTCGATCCTCGATTTCATCATCAACGAAGAGTTCGACGAAGACCGCATCGACGACCTGCTCAACGAATTCGAGAACCCGGCGAAGATCCTCGACACTAACTGGTATGCAATAAAACCGATGTACGAGAAGAAGTACCGCGAGTTGATCAACGACAAAGAGAAGTTTGTCTCGATCAACGACATTCGTTTGTCGCGTGATTGCGTGAAGAAGTCGATCAAGTACCTGCGCGAGATTTACCGTCACCGGATTGGCAAGACCAAGGTTATTTCCCTCAATAACCATACCGGCAAGTCGTTCTCGGTCTGATCTGATCTGATCTGAGAACGAGTCGCCCCATTCGCGAGCAGGCTCGCTCCCACAGGGGAATACATTCCAAATGTGGGAGCGAGCCTGCTCGCGAAGAGGCCTTCAAATTCACTGAAGATTTCGGCCTTTCCAATATCCAGAAACAATTAAGCAGCCGTTAGGCTGCTTACTAAACTGTTCCCGTTACGTTTACGTCACCGTGAGCCCGCCTGCGCTTGTGGTGTTTCTCTACGGCAACGTGCCATCACGCTACTCCGCTACACACTTTTCGCTGATGGCTGGTCGCACTATCACGGTGCGACGTCAGCAGCGACTGCCCTTTCCTGGATCATAATCCACGGCGAAACCACCACCGCCCACAACGACGGATCGCGCTCGTAAAGATCCAGCGCCCGCGTTTCAGACAGCTTGGCGAGTCTGTCTTCGGCCAGCCAGGCAGCCACTTTCTCGCCATCATCCGACGCCACGGCCTCGGCAGCGGCGATCAAATCCAGCGCAGGGTCGACCCACAATAGGGCACCCTTGGCGAAGAACGGCTCCAACTCTTTCCAGGTAATAGATGCGGTTTCACCAAGCAGCTTGGCATAGAGGGTGCTAGGTTCTTGATTCATGGGTGCTGTCCGGAAAAGAAATCGACGCGAATAATAACGTCGGTGGTCCGCCAGCAAAACCCGGTTGCAAATGGCTGCACCGAACGAAAAGAGCAGGAACGCCAGGGAATGCTGCTGATTGGGATATATGCCCACGAACGCCCCGCCGCAATTCTGTCTTTTTCATTCAAAAATGCGACACCCCGAAGTTTTGCCCCTCGGCGCCCGCTTCCCAGGCTGACAACCGGCGCTCTACACTGTACCGGTACAGTTGCCGGGGGCATTTCCGGAGGGTATCGCAAAGATATCTGACCCGGTTCTGCTGCTACGGCGCCAGAACTCAAAAAAATTACAACAGTAAGAGTGGAGCACTATGACTAAGGCTACTAAGCAGATTTCCAAACTGTTTGCCGCTATGGTTCTGGCCGGGGTTGCCAGCCATTCGTTCGCAGCTGACACCATCAAAATCGGTATCGCCGGTCCTAAAACCGGTCCTGTAGCCCAGTACGGCGACATGCAGTTCAGTGGCGCGAAAATGGCCATCGAGCAAATCAACGCCAAGGGCGGTGTCGACGGCAAGAAGCTCGAAGCCGTTGAATACGACGATGCCTGCGATCCGAAACAAGCGGTAGCGGTCGCGAACAAGGTCGTCAACGACGGCGTCAAGTTCGTGGTTGGTCACCTGTGCTCCAGCTCCACTCAACCGGCTTCGGACATCTACGAAGACGAAGGCGTGATCATGATCACCCCGGCTGCCACCAGCCCGGACATCACCGCCCGTGGTTACAAAATGATCTTCCGCACCATCGGTCTGGACAGCGCCCAGGGCCCTGCCGCCGGTAACTACATTGCCGATCACGTCAAACCGAAAATCGTTGGCGTGCTGCACGACAAACAGCAGTACGGTGAAGGCATCGCCACCGCTGTGAAATCGACCCTCGAGAAGAAAGGCACCAAGGTTGCCGTGTTCGAAGGCGTCAACGCCGGCGACAAAGACTTCTCGGCGATCATCGCCAAACTCAAACAAGCCAACGTCGACTTCGTTTACTACGGCGGCTACCACCCGGAGCTGGGTCTGATCCTGCGTCAAGCCCAGGAAAAAGGCCTGAAAGCCAAGTTCATGGGTCCGGAAGGCGTGGGTAACGACTCGATCACCCAGATCGCCAAAGACGCGGCCGAAGGCCTGCTGGTGACCCTGCCGAAATCCTTCGACCAGGATCCAGCCAACATTGCCCTGGCTGATGCTTTCAAGGCGAAGAAAGAAGATCCGAGCGGCCCGTTCGTGTTCCCTTCCTACTCGGCGGTTGAAGTGATTGCCGAAGGCATCAAGGCAGCCAAGTCCGAAGACGCGACCAAAGTGGCTGAAGCCATTCATGCCGGTACCTTCAAGACGCCTACTGGCGACCTGAGCTTCGACGCCAAGGGCGACTTGAAAGACTTCAAATTCGTAGTCTACGAGTGGCACAACGGCAAGCCGAAAACCGAAGTGTCACCTCAGTAAGGCGCTGCCTGACTGACTGCCAATAAAGCCCACGGCGTGCCGTGGGCTTTGTTTTACGAATGTATTGGGCCGCGCTGGCGTGATCCGCCAGTCTCCCCACCTGAAAATCTCAAAACCGTCATCAGCGGTTCGCTGGCAAAACCCGGATTCGAAGTGGATAAAGATCCACGGGGCCGGGCGGGAAAATGACTCCACCAGTGAAATGCGTATCAGGTTTTTAGGAGCGCTGTAATGCCTGACATCTATCACTTCTTCCAACAGCTGGTTAACGGCCTGAACGTTGGCAGCATGTATGCCCTGATCGCCATCGGCTACACGATGGTCTACGGCATCATTGGAATGATCAACTTCGCCCACGGCGAGGTGTACATGATCGGTTCCTACGTGGCGTTCATCGCCATCGCCGGGCTGACCATGATGGGACTCGACAGTGTCCCGCTGTTGATGACCGCAGCGTTTATCGCCAGCATCGTCGTCACCAGTTCCTACGGTTACAGCATCGAACGCATTGCCTACCGCCCGTTGCGCGGCAGCAACCGTCTGATCCCGCTGATTTCCGCAATCGGTATGTCGATCTTCCTGCAGAACACCGTTCTGCTGGCGCAAGACTCCAAGGACAAAGCTATCCCCAACCTGATTCCGGGCAACATTGCCTTCGGCCCAGGTGGCGCACAAGAAGTGCTGATTTCCTACATGCAGATCGTGGTGTTCGTGGTGACCCTGATCGCCATGCTCGGCCTGACCCTGTTCATCTCCCGCTCTCGCCTGGGTCGCGCCTGCCGCGCCTGCGCCGAAGACATCAAGATGGCCAACCTGCTCGGCATCAACACCAACAACATCATTGCCCTGACCTTCGTCATCGGTGCCGCGCTGGCGGCCGTTGCGGCTGTGCTGCTGAGCATGCAGTACGGCGTAATCAACCCGAACGCCGGTTTCCTCGTCGGCCTCAAAGCCTTCACCGCAGCGGTACTGGGCGGTATCGGCAGCATCCCCGGCGCCATGCTCGGCGGGCTGGTGCTTGGGGTGGCGGAAGCCTTTGGTGCCGATATCTTCGGCGACCAGTACAAGGACGTCGTGGCTTTCGGCTTGTTGGTTCTGGTGCTGTTGTTCCGTCCGACCGGCATTCTGGGCCGTCCGGAGGTTGAGAAAGTATGACTAGGAATCTTAAACAGGCGCTGTTCAGCGCTTTGCTGGTGTGGGCCGTGGCCTACCCGGTACTCGGTCTGAAACTGACCATCGTCGGCATCAACCTGGAAGTGCACAACACCAGCCCGGCCGTGCTGGCGACCATCGCCATCTGCTCGGTACTGATGTTCCTGCGCGTGCTGTTCAATCAGCAGATCAGCAAGGCCTGGCGATCCTCGCCGGGCTTGCCGCTGATTCCGGCCAAGGCCAGCAACTTCCTGACCCTGCCGACCACCCAGCGCTATTTCATCATTGCGCTGATCCTGGTGGCGCTGGTGTGGCCGTTCTTCGGCTCGCGTGGCGCGGTGGACATCGCGACGCTGATCCTGATCTACGTGATGCTCGGCCTCGGCCTGAACATCGTCGTAGGTCTGGCCGGTCTGCTTGACCTCGGTTACGTCGGCTTCTACGCCGTCGGCGCCTACAGCTACGCGCTGCTGTCGCACTACTACGGCCTGAGCTTCTGGATCTGCCTGCCGATTGCCGGCCTGATGGCGGCGACGTTCGGTTTCCTGCTGGGCTTCCCGGTGCTGCGTTTGCGCGGTGACTATCTAGCGATCGTAACCCTCGGCTTCGGCGAGATCATCCGTCTGTTCCTGCGTAACCTGACCGACATCACCGGTGGCCCGAACGGCATCAGCAACATCGAGAAACCGACGTTCTTCGGCCTGACCTTCGAACGTAAGGCCGCGGAAGGCATGCAAACCTTCCACGAGTATTTCGGTCTGCAATACAACTCGATCAACAAGGTGATCTTCCTCTACCTCGTTGCCCTGTTGCTGGCACTGGCCGCACTGTTCGTCATCAACCGCCTGCTGCGCATGCCGATCGGCCGTGCCTGGGAAGCGCTGCGTGAAGACGAAATCGCCTGCCGTGCGCTGGGGCTGAATCCGACGATCATCAAGCTGTCCGCCTTCACCCTCGGCGCTGCGTTCGCCGGTTTCGCCGGTAGCTTCTTCGCTGCACGTCAGGGTCTGGTGACGCCGGAGTCGTTCACCTTCATCGAGTCGGCGATCATCCTCGCCATCGTCGTGCTGGGTGGCATGGGCTCGCAACTGGGCGTGATTCTCGCGGCCGTGGTGATGATCCTGTTGCCGGAAATGATGCGTGAGTTCAGTGAGTACCGCATGTTGATGTTCGGTGCCCTGATGGTGTTGATGATGATCTGGCGTCCACAAGGTCTGCTGCCGATGCAACGCCCACACATGGAGTTGCGAAAATGAGCCGCGAGATCCTTAAAGTCGAAAACCTGAGCATGCGCTTCGGCGGCTTGCTGGCGGTCAACGGTGTGGCCCTGACCGTCAAAGAAAAACAAGTGGTTGCATTGATCGGGCCGAACGGCGCGGGCAAGACCACTGTGTTCAACTGCCTGACCGGTTTCTATCAGCCCACCGGCGGCAGCATCCTGCTGGACGGCGAGCCGATCCAAGGCCTGCCGGGCCACAAGATCGCCCTCAAAGGCGTGGTGCGCACCTTCCAGAACGTGCGCTTGTTCAAGGACATGACCGCGGTCGAAAACTTGTTGATCGCCCAGCACCGTCACCTGAACACCAACTTCCTGGCCGGTCTGTTCAAGACCCCGGCGTTTCGCAAAAGCGAGCGCGAGGCCATGGAATTTGCCGAGTACTGGCTGGAAAAGGTCAACCTCAAAGAGTTCGCCAACCGTACCGCCGGCACCCTGGCCTACGGTCAGCAACGGCGTCTGGAAATCGCTCGCTGCATGATGACCCGTCCACGGATCCTCATGCTCGACGAACCGGCGGCCGGTCTGAACCCGAAGGAAACCGAAGACCTCAAGGCGCTGATCGGCGTGCTGCGTGAAGAGCACAACGTCACCGTGCTGCTGATCGAACACGACATGAAACTGGTCATGAGCATTTCCGACCACATCGTCGTGATCAACCAGGGCACGCCTCTGGCCGACGGCACACCGGAACAGATCCGCGACAATCCTGAAGTGATCAAAGCCTACCTGGGGGAAGCGTAAATGCTGCAGTTCGAAAACGTTTCCACCTTCTACGGCAAGATCCAGGCCCTGCACAGCGTCAACGTCGAAGTCCGTCAGGGCGAGATCGTGACCCTGATCGGCGCCAACGGTGCCGGCAAGTCCACGCTGCTGATGACGCTCTGCGGTTCGCCGCAAGCGCACAGCGGCAGCATCCGCTACATGGGTGAGGAACTGGTCGGCCAGGACTCGTCGCAGATCATGCGCAAGAGCATCGCGGTGGTGCCGGAAGGTCGTCGGGTATTCGCCCGTCTGACCGTTGAAGAAAACCTCTCCATGGGCGGCTTCTTCACCGACAAGGGCGACTATCAGGAACAAATGGACAAGGTCCTCGGCCTGTTCCCGCGCCTGAAAGAACGCTTCAACCAGCGCGGCGGCACCATGTCCGGCGGCGAACAGCAAATGCTCGCCATCGGCCGTGCGCTGATGAGCAAGCCGAAACTGCTGCTGCTCGACGAGCCGTCACTGGGCCTGGCACCGATCATCATCCAGCAGATTTTCGACATCATCGAAATGCTGCGCAAGGACGGTGTGACCGTGTTCCTGGTCGAGCAGAACGCCAACCAGGCGCTGAAAATCGCTGACCGCGCCTACGTTCTGGAGAACGGCCGTGTGGTCATGCAAGGCACCGGTGAAGCGCTGCTGACCGACCCGAAAGTACGCGAGGCGTACCTCGGCGGTTGATGTGTTTCGCCCAACAAAAAACGGCCTTCGGGCCGTTTTTTTTGTGCCTGGCATTCCTCCCTTGGGGACCGGACTTTGGCGGTTCATAACAGGCTGCCATGTTTTACTGATCATTGACGTTTTCTTCGCGTAGATAATTGATCACGTCCTGCACCGTTGTAAAAGCCATGGATTCATACTCCGGGATCTCCATACCAAACTCATTCACAATCACCATCATCAAATAAAGCTTGTCCACGTCGTCCAACCCCAGATCACCGACGAAGCTGCTTTCATTTTTGACTTGGTCCTCATTGATTTCAAAATAATCAGCGACAAACTTTCTCACTTGTTGCTCTACATCGTCCATTTCCAACACCTCACTTTTCATTGAAGGTTCCTGCCGCGAGGAAACGTCCCGAATCAGGGGGCAACTCTTGATCCCAGCGTCTGATTCGCAGAAATAACACCCGTCGCCTGCAGCAAATCACTCACCGCGTGCAAGACACCAAAATCTTCAAGAGTGGCTTTTTTATTCAGAATGCGACGCAGGCAAAAATAGATCTGCAGTTCACCAAATGCAGCGCCGTCATTAACAACCTTTTCATCCAGGATGATATTGGCCTTCTCGTCGATCCTGGCTTGCACGAGCTTTTTCAATTCGGACAAATTCATGGTCTTTCTCCCTGATGTGTACCGCCACAAGCCCAATATACTCAGTCGAAAAACCCTGCCAACTGTCAGAAATGACAGTTTTTAATAACCGTTCACGATAACCATTATTCAATTCCCTCGGGCTATCTCTGCTCCCACCGGCGACGTGCGTTGGTTCTTTTGGAAAAGATTTGAGCGTTGCTGTAACGCATCGCAGTGAGCGTTCTCTAGTGGGGTAAGCAAGCACAAACCGCTTGTAAAAACCCTGAACAAGACTGGAGAAACATCATGACTGCTACCACTCGCACCCTGTCCGCCACTGCCCTGGTTCTGGCCCTCGGTTCTGCCCTGAGCATGGCTGCTGTATCGACCGTCCACGCCGCTGACGCCGACATGGAAAAATGCTTCGGCGTGGCCATGAAAGGTCACAACGATTGCGCCGCAGGCGCAGGCACCACTTGTGCCGGCACGTCGAAAACGGACTACCAGGCCAACGCCTGGAAACTCGTTCCGAAAGGCACCTGCGCCACCACCGAGAGCAAGACCTCGCCGACCGGTTTCGGTCAGATGGAAGCGTTCAAAGCCAAGTCCTGATCCGCGAACTGCCTGAGTGACGATCATGCTCACCCTCAATGACCATGCCCAACCCCGCACTCAGGCAGCCCTCACCGGGCTCCCGCCCCGTGCCGGGCTGGGACTCAAGACCGGGCACTTTCGTGAAGTGCTCGGCTCACAACCGGACATCGGCTTCTTCGAAGTCCACGCCGAAAACTACATGGTGGTCGGCGGTCCGTTTCATCATTTTCTCGGTTTGATCCGCGAGCAGTATCCGCTGTCGCTGCACGGTGTCGGCTTGTCCATCGGTGCTGAAGAGCCGCTGGATGAACAGCACCTCAAGCGCCTCGCCGAACTGATTCGGCGCTATCAACCGCAATCCTTTTCCGAGCATCTGGCCTGGTCGAGCCACGGCCCGGTGTTTCTCAATGACCTGCTGCCACTGGCCTATGACACGCCGACGCTGAACCGCGTCTGCGAACATATCGATCAGGTGCAGAACACCCTCCAACGACCCATGCTGCTGGAGAATCCGGCAACCTATCTGGCGTTCGAGCGCTCGACGATCGATGAGGCAGACTTCATCGCAGAGGTCATTCGCCGCTGCGGCTGTGGCCTGTTGCTGGACGTCAACAATGTCTACGTTTCCTGTGTGAACCATCAGCGTGATCCGCTGGCGTATCTCGATGCCCTGCCCCTGCACAGGGTTGGCGAGATTCATCTGGCCGGTTTTGCCGAAGATAGCGACAGCCTCGGCGACCGTTTGCTGATCGATGATCACGGCGCGCCGATCGATCAAGCCGTCTGGGGTTTGTACCGGCAAGTGCTGCAGCGCACCGGCCCGGTGGCGACATTGATCGAACGCGACAATCAAGTGCCGGCGTTCACGGTGCTGCTGTCCGAGGCGCAACAGGCTGATGCGCTTTTGCGCGATGCCGGAGGCCGCACATGAGCACTCAACGCGCTTTCGCGGCTGCGCTCATCGACACGCGGCTGCCCTGCCCCGAAGGTCTGTGCAGTGCCAACGGCGCTGATCCGGCGAGCCGTTTCGCGGTGTATCGCAACAACGTGCAGGGCTCGCTGAGCAATGCGTTGGGCGACAGCTATCCGGTGGTTGCGCAATTGGTGGGCGAAGAATTCTTCCGCGCCATGGCGGCCGTTTTCGTACAACAGCAACCGCCGCAAAGTCGGTTGATGAGCCGCTACGGCGAACAATTGGCGGACTTCATTGCAGCGTTTGAACCGGCCGGCAGCGTGCCTTATCTGGCCGACGTGGCGCGCCTTGAGCACCTGCGCACCCTCGCCTATCACGCCGCCGACGCCCTGCCCGTCCGGCCAGAAGAAATCACGGCAGCACTGACTGATGCGCAAACGCTGAGTGAGCTGCGCCTCGACCTTCATCCCTCCCTGCACCTGCTCGACTCAACCTATGCCGTGGTGGCGATCTGGGGCGCACATCAACACGACGCGACACTGGAGGGCATCGACATCAACCAAAGGCAACACGCGCTGGTATTGCGCAATGGCCTGGACGTCGAAGTGTTTGCCGTTGACCCCGGCGCCAGTACGTTTATCCGCAACCTGATCGATGGCCAGCCACTGCTGAAAGCGGCGGAAAACAGCCCTGAGTTCGACCTCGCGCAAACCCTTGGCTTGCTGATCGCGCACAACGCCATTACCCACTTGAATAACAAGGAACTGCCATGAAAACGCTCATCACCCGCGCCATCGCGCTGCTGGAAAAAATCCCCCACAGCCTGATCGCGTTCATTGCGCGTTTCTCGATTGCCGCGGTGTTCTGGAAATCAGGACAGACCAAGGTTGAAGGTTTGGCCATTGATTTGATTGACGGCACTTTTCAACTCGGCTGGCCACGTCTGGCCGACTCGACGATTCCGTTGTTCAAGAGCGAATACCACGTGCCGTTATTGTCGCCAGAGATTGCCGCGCACATGGCCGCGTTCGCCGAGCACTTTTTTCCGCTGCTGATTCTGATCGGCTTCGCTACGCGTTTTTCGGCGTTGGCGCTGTTGGGGATGACCCTGACCATTCAACTGTTTGTGTATCCCGATGCCTATCCGACCCACGGCACCTGGGCGGCGGTGTTGCTGTACCTGATGGCGACGGGGCCGGGCAAGTTGTCGATTGATCATCTGATCGCCCGCCATTTCGCCAACTGAACGCCGACCTGTAGGAGCTGCCGAAGGCTGCGATCCTTTGATCTTGCTTTGAAAAAAAAAATCAAAAGATCGCAGCCTTCGGCAGCTCCTACATTGGGTTTACGTTCATATGATCAGCGCTGAAGGCGATCCAGCGCCTCACCGCTGCGTCTGAACCAGCCGATCAGATAGTCAGCGAGTACTTGCGTGCGCTTCGGCAGTCCGCCCTGATACGGATGCACCAGGTACATCGGCATGCGCCGGGTCTGAAAATCGCGCAGGAGCCAGCGCAATCGACCGTCAGCCAATTCCGCTTGCAGCAAGTAGGAAGGCAGTCGCGCGATACCGGCACCGCTAAGCGCGGCTTTCTTCAGCAAGTTGTAATGGTTGCTGGCAAACGGTCCCGACACCCGCACCCGCAGCAATTCGTGTTGCTGGTGATAAAGCCATTCCTCACGCCCGCTGTAGTGGCTGTTGAGTAAGCACCGATGCTCGGCCAGTGCCTGCGGGGTCAACGGTTCACCGAAGCGTTCGAGGTAAGCCGGGCTCGCGCAGGTCATTTCCTGCCATGCCAGTAACGGTTTGGCGACCAGTCGCTCGTCGTTGGCCACTTCGCTACGGATCGCCAGATCAAACCCGTCCCGAGACAAATCGCGGTAACTGTTATTCAACTCAAGCTCGATCTGCACCTCGGGGTATTTGTGCGAGAACTCCAACAACAGACCATCAAAGAAGGTTTCGCCCAGCGACACCGGCACGGTCATACGCACCGGTCCGGCCATATCGTCCTTCAATCGCGCCAATGCCTGACGCGCTTTTTCGACCTGGACTACAAGCGCCTGCGCCTGCGGCAGTAACGCAGCGCCCGCCGCAGTCAGGCTCAAGCGCCGGGTGGTGCGTTGCAGCAACACAACGGAAAACTGCGCTTCGAGCTGGCTGATGCGTTTGGACAACTGGCCCTTGCTGCAACCCAACTGCTGCGCCGCCAAAGTGAAACTGCCCGCTTCGATCAACACCGCGAACGCCGCCAGATCATCCATTTCGCTCATGGATTGTTTCCATTTGAAAACCAAAGGTTGCCTATTAGCGCGCTTATCCACAGAAAAAACCACTCTAGACTGAAACCTCGTTCAATCACTTGAGGTACGGCACGATGAAGATTCTGTTGATAGGCGCTAGCGGCACCATTGGTTCAGCGGTGGACAAAGAACTGTCGCAACGCCATGAAGTCATCCGCATTGGCCGCACCAGCGGTGACTTGCAGGTGGATATCAGCGACAGCGCATCGATCCGCAAATTGTTCGAAAAGACCGGCAAGTTCGATGCACTGGTCTGCGCTGCCGGAAACGTGACCTTCGCACCGCTGGGTGAGATGACTGAAGACAGCTTCGCCCTCGGGCTTAAAGACAAACTGATGGGCCAAGTCAATCTGCTGCTGATCGGTCGCGAATTCGCCAATGACGGCGCGTCATTCACCTTCACCACCGGAGTGCTCAGCCACGATCCGATTCGCAGCGGTGCCTCGGCAGCGCTGGTCAACGGCGCCCTCGACAGCTTCGTCCGCGCCGCCGCGATCGAATTGCCACGCGGCCTGCGAGTGAACTCGATCAGCCCGACCGTACTGCTGGAAGCCATGGGTAGCTACGCCCCGTATTTCCGTGGTTACAAGCCGGTTCCTGCGGCGGATGTGGCGCTGGCCTACGCGAAAAGTGTCGAAGGCTTGCAGACAGGTCAGACATTTCACGTGGGCTAAACCCTTGTGATGAACGGTCAGGCTGCGTAACGTGGCGGCACTTGTCTGGAGAGCCGAAGATGCGTGTTGCCCGTTCGTTAGTCGTTATTGCCCTGCTGCCGTTGTTTGCCGCTTGCCAGTTGTTCGATGGCCAGCGAGAAAGTGCCTCGCACGTCGGGCAGACGCGGATGCAGGGGCAACTGACCGCCGCTGACGGCAAACTGGTGTTTCAGCCATGTCAGGATCAGCGTCAACTGGTGGTCAATGACATTGGTGGCACCAGCATTCTGCAAGAAGCGGCAACGCTGGCTGATGAGCAAGGCAAACTGTTTGCCGATGTTCGCGGCAAAGTCGCCGGCGATCGACTCGACCTGACTCAGTTGTATCGTGTCGAGCGCTCCGGCACCGCGTGTGACGATCCCAACTTCAAACTGCTGATCCTGCGTGCCGCCGGCCATGGCCCGGAGTGGAATGTCAAAGTCAGCGGCAAAGGCATGGTCATCGACCGCGAAGGTCAGCCGCCACTTGCTGTGCCGTATATTGAAGATCAATTGGGCGATGGCCGCTTCAATCTGAGCAGCGAAGCCAACAACCAGCGCATCGAATTGTGGGTCGCACCGCAACGCTGCGTCGACAGCAGCACCGGCAGCGTGCAGCACATGAGCGCCGAGTTGCGCATCGACGGCCAGGTGCAGCGTGGTTGCGGGTATTTCGGCGGATCGCGCAACGACTGAGCGTTTTAGCCTCACCGGATCCGGCCTTTGCGGCTTATAATCGCGGCCTTCAAACGCCCTGGCGCAGTTGTGCGCCCCGCGAACCCGGATCCTCGCCATGTTACGAATCACTGAACTCAAGCTGCCAATCGACCATCCCGAAGAAGACCTGCGCGTTGCCATCGTGCAACGCCTGGGCATCGCCAGCGATGATTTGCTCGATTTCACCTTGTTCAAGCGCAGCTACGATGCGCGCAAAAAGTCCTCCGAACTGTGCTTCATCTACACCATCGACCTCAACGTACGCGACGAGGCCAACGTGTTGGGCAAGTTCGCCGATGACCGTAACGTCAACGTGGCGCCGGATGTCAGCTACAAATTCGTCGGTCAGGCGCCGAGCGACCTGAGCCAGCGTCCGATCGTTGTCGGTTTCGGCCCGTGCGGGATCTTCGCCGGCCTGCTGCTGGCGCAAATGGGCTTCAAGCCGATCGTCCTCGAACGCGGCACCGAAGTCCGCCAGCGCACCAAAGACACCTGGGGCCTGTGGCGTAAAAGCGTGCTCAACCCGGAATCCAACGTGCAGTTTGGCGAAGGCGGTGCGGGCACGTTCTCCGACGGCAAGCTGTACAGCCAGATCAAGGACCCGAAGTTTCTCGGCCGCAAAGTCCTGCACGAGTTCGTCAAGGCCGGTGCACCGGAAGAAATCCTTTACGTCAGCAAGCCGCACATCGGTACGTTCCGTCTGACCGGCATGGTTGAAAACATGCGCGAGCAGATCCGCGATCTGGGCGGCGAAGTGCGCTTCCAGGAACGCGTCACCGACGTGCTGATCGAAGACGGCCAATTGGTCGGCGTGCAACTGGCGAGCGGCGAAACCCTGCATTCGAAACACGTGGTTCTGGCCCTCGGCCACAGTGCCCGTGACACCTTCCGCATGCTCCACAGCCGTGGCGTGTTCATGGAAGCCAAGCCGTTCTCGGTGGGTTTCCGTATCGAACACCCGCAATCGCTGATCGACCGTGCACGTCTGGGCAAATACGCTGGCCACCCGAAACTCGGGGCTGCCGACTACAAACTGGTGCACCACGCCAAGAACGGCCGCTCGGTCTACAGCTTCTGCATGTGCCCGGGCGGCACCGTGGTCGCCGCGACGTCAGAGCCGAACCGCGTGGTCACCAACGGCATGAGCCAGTACTCGCGCAACGAGCGTAATGCCAACTCCGGGATCGTTGTCGGTATCACCCCGGAAGTCGATTACCCGGGCGGCCCGCTGGCCGGGATCGAGTTGCAGGAACGTCTGGAATCTCACGCCTTTATCCTCGGCGGCAGCGATTACAAGGCCCCGGCGCAACTGGTTGGCGACTTCATCAACGACATCCCATCGACCGAGTTGGGCGAAGTCGAACCGTCGTACAAACCGGGTGTGGCGCTGGGTGATCTGGCCTTGGCCTTGCCGGATTTTGCCATTGAGGCAATCCGCGAAGCGTTGCCGGCGTTCGAGAAGCAGATTCGCGGTTACTCGCTGCATGATGCGGTGTTGACCGGGATCGAGACGCGCACTTCGTCACCTCTGCGCATCACTCGTAACGAAACGCTGCAGAGCATGAACGTAAAGGGCTTGTTCCCGGCGGGTGAAGGCGCGGGTTATGCGGGCGGGATTCTGTCGGCGGGTGTTGACGGGATTCGGATTGCAGAAGCCGTGGCACGGGATATTCTCGGCCTGACTGACTAATCGTCTGAAGCAACAAAAATCCCTGTGGGAGCGACGGTGCGACGATTCGACCTGCTCGCGAAAGCGGAGTGTCATTCAACAACCAAGTTGCCTGACACACTGCCTTCGCGAGCAGGCTCGCTCCCACATTGGTTTTTGCATTCGGCTTTAGATATTGGCGCGCAGGACTGAGTCAGGCAGCGGCTCACCGCGCTCGGCACTCGCAGTCACTGCTTCGATCAACCCTGCCAACTCATACCCCTGCGCCTTCAACCAATCCTGATCGTAATACGTGTCGCCATACCGCTCGCCACCATCGCACAGAATCGCCACGATCGACCCCGACTCCCCCGCCGCTTTCATCTGCTGCGCCGCCATCAACCCACCGATCAGATTGGTCCCGCTCGACCCGCCAACATGCCGTCCTAGGCGCTGCGCCAGATAATGCATGGCCGCCAGCGAGAGGGCATCCGGGACCTTGACCATCGCATCGATCACCTTGGGCAGGAACGACGCCTCAACGCGCGGCCGGCCAATACCTTCAATCCGCGAACCGCAATCCAGGCGCAAACCGGCGTCGCCCGTCTGGTAGTAATCAAAGAACACCGAACGCTCGGCATCGGCGCACAACACGCGGGTGCAATGCTGGCGATAGCGCACGTAACGGCCCAGGGTCGCGGTGGTGCCGCCGGTGCCGGGGCTGGAGATCAGCCAGCTCGGTTCCGGGTGTTTCTCGTAACGCATCTGCTGGAAGATCGATTCGGCGATGTTGTTGTTCGCGCGCCAGTCAGTGGCACGTTCGGCGTAGGTGAACTGGTCGATGAAGTGGCCGCCATGCTCACGAGCCAGGCGCTCGGATTCGGCGTAGATCTGCGTCGGATCTTTCACCAGATGGCTCTGGCCACCGTAGAAAGCGATCTGCGCGATTTTTTCCTTGGAGGTAGTCGCCGGCATCACCGCAATGAACGGCAAACCGAGCATCCGCGCAAAGTACGCCTCGGAAATGGCCGTCGAACCGCTGGACGCCTCGATCACCGGTGCGCCGGGTTTCAGCCAGCCATTACACAATGCATAGAGGAACAGCGAGCGCGCCAACCGATGCTTGAGGCTGCCGGTCGGATGGCTGGACTCATCCTTGAAGTACAACTCGATGCCCGTAAAACCCGGTAGCGGCAAAGGGATCAGGTGGGTGTCGGCGCTGCGCTGGAAATCCGCTTCGATGATGCGGATGGCTTCGCGGGCCCACTGTCGGTTGTCGCTCATGGTGATGGTTCTCGTTGATTCGGCAGGAAATGAAGCTGTTCGAAAGGCTCATTCATCAGCTTAGGAAAAATCCTATAGCGCGCACAGATACAGCTGAGTCTCAATATGTCAGGCAACTGCTAGGCTCAGCGTGGCTTGAGCCAGACACCCTGTAACGACATATAACAAAAAAGAATATAACTTTTGTTTTAACAACTAACAGTACGGGTTAGGGTGTCCCACCTTTTTGACGATTCGATGGAGAGCGACCTTGCCTCTGCGTAGCACTTTCACGCGTTTCTTTCAGTTGGAAGCTGCCAGCGGTCTGTTATTGATCGCTGCAGCCATCCTGGCCCTGATTATCAACAACTCGCCATTGTCGTGGCTGTACACCGGCCTGCTCGACACCCCGGTGGTGGCGCAGATCGGTGCGTTGAAAATCGCTAAACCCCTGCTGCTGTGGATCAACGACGGTCTGATGGCGATGTTCTTCCTGCTCATCGGCCTGGAAGTGAAGCGCGAAGTCCTTGACGGTCAGCTGTCTAAACCGTCGCAGATCGTCCTGCCCGGTGCAGCCGCGATCGGCGGCATGCTGGTGCCGGCGCTGATCTACTGGTTCCTCAACCGCGACAATCCGGCAGCCCTCGACGGCTGGGCAATCCCGACCGCGACCGACATCGCCTTCGCCCTCGGCGTGCTTGCACTGCTCGGCAAGCGCGTACCGGTGTCGCTGAAACTGTTCCTGATGACCCTGGCGATCATCGATGACCTCGGCGCCATCGTGATCATCGCCATCTTCTACTCCGGCGAACTCTCGACTCTTTCCCTGGGCCTTGCAGCAGCGTGCATCGCGGCGCTGGTGGCGATGAACCGGCTCGGGGTGGTCAAGCTTGGGCCGTACATGATCATCGGTTTGATCCTCTGGGTCTGCGTACTGAAGAGTGGTGTCCACGCAACGCTGGCTGGCGTAACCCTGGCCTTCTGCATCCCGCTGCGCACGAAAAACGCCGAACCGTCGCCGTTGCTGACCCTCGAACATGCGCTGCACCCATGGGTGGCCTACGGCATCCTGCCGCTGTTCGCCTTCGCCAACGCCGGCCTGTCGCTGAGCGGTGTCACCGTGGAAAGCTTCACTCACCATGTGCCGATGGGCATCGCGGTGGGCCTGCTGCTGGGCAAGACCGTCGGCGTGTTCGGCCTGACTTGGCTCGCGGTCAAAACCGGCATCGCCGCCCTGCCCCAAGGTGCCAACTGGGGTCAGGTGCTGGGCGTGGCGATCCTGTGCGGCATTGGCTTCACTATGAGCCTGTTTGTCGGCTCGCTGGCGTTTGAACCGGGTGTGAGTGATTACGCTGGCATGGACCGGATGGGGATTTTGACCGGGTCGATTCTGGCGGCGTTGATTGGTTATGCGGTGACGGCGGCGGCGAGTCGCAAGAACTCCCAACCGATATAACCTCTGTGGCGAGGGTCAAGCACCCTCGCCACAAACTTCCTGCGTTCCCGTTACACAGCGAACAATCCTCACGTCTTTAGCGACGCGTCCTACAGCCACCATTTTCCTGCTTCGTTAACGTTGCGCAGCCCTTTGCGAAGGGCTGTCGATGGATGAACGAAAGGACGATCAGTGGCTGGCAACAAGGACATTCCTCGGGTTCAAAACCCACCGCAAGGCGACGGGCATCACGTCACCTACCGCTACATGACGGCCACTGAACTGGCCGAGCGCGATGCCAGACAAAACGCTTACGACGCCATGCTGGCGCGGCAGGAGGCTTTCGAGCGCAGTCGTGAGGTGGCGGTCAAAAAAGCCGATCCCGTTCGCGCCGGCTGCGTATTCGCCAAGTCCTGCAAATTGCCGGATGCGATTATCGATTACTCGAGTCCTTCGGGGATGGTGCCGACCGACAGCCTGAAGGATTACGGCGATCTGATTCTGCTGGGCGCGCGTGAGGCCGATGAAAGCGGCGCAGTTCCGCTCAAGAAAATCGGCGCAACCGCTATTCCGGCCGGATTTGGCAGTCTGGCTCTGGCGGGATCGGTGTTTGAAGCACTGCCCGCTGCTGTATCAAGCGCGGCTGTTGCGCCTTTAGTTGGTTTGGTTGCGCTGTTCATGCCATCGAGTCTTGGCGACAGTGCGCTCTATACCGACGAACAACTGCGTGGACTTGAACAGGCGCGAACGCGTGTTCGGCTGAGGGTCGAACAGCAGGCCGACGGCAGCCTGAAGGGCTACGGTTTCTACACCGGCAAGAATCGCGATTGGGAAATGGTTGATGTCGTGCAGTTCAAGTTGCGTGACAGCCGGTTCATTGCTGACTTGGGCGAAGGCGTAGAACTGATCTGGACGCCTGCCGTGGATGGCTCGGACATCCTTGGCATCCCCGCGCTGGAGGCTGCACCGCAAGCGCCGCATATCTGGGTGTATCCGCCGACGAAAGCAGCGGACGGGATTCTGGTGAATCCGGTTTATCCGCCGGAGTACCGGGATTTCATTCTGGTTTTTCCGGTGGGGTCGGGAGTAAAACCGATTTACATTGTTGTCAGCGCTGCGAAAGGTACCGCCGAAGAGGGTCATACCTATCACCCAGCTCCTGAAACGGTGGATATAACAGCCTTTCCTGATTTGAGAAGAGCAAAAAAGAAAACACCATACAACGGAGGGCTTCGGGATCGCTGGATCAACGCGAAAGGCCGGATAATATACGAATGGGACTATCTGCACGGTGAACTTGAAGCATACCGCGCAAGCGATGGCAGCCATTTAGGCTCTTTCGATCATAGGACTGGCGAACAGATAGATCCGCCCAAAAAGAAACGAAATATCAAAAAATATTTATGAGGATTACATGGGACTGAAGGCCAGGCTTGAATGGTATGACAAGCAAACCGAACTGGGTGAAGGAGAGGAGCTGTCGAAAGATTTTGGTGAGGACTGCTCACTAATTGAAGCGTTAGGCCTGTCGCCTGCCAGAAACATAAATAATGGCGGATTTGATGTTAAATCCGATTGGTTAAAGATTCTTCAACCGTACTTCCAGCACTTCATCCAATATTCGTCTTACGACTATCAGATATCATTCGTATACCGCGACAACTGGTAGATACCCATTCAATACCCGAAAAAATATCAAAAAAAGATATCTGTGAGGAAGAGATATGGGACTAGAACTGAGACTGGAGTGGTACGACACAGCAACCCTGCAATTGCAGGGCGAGGAGTCGTCAAAAGATCTGGGGGATGATGAATCAGTACTGAATGCCTTAGGCATTCCGGTGGAGGGCAACATCAATAATGGCAGCTTCAACGTCGTCGAGAAGTGGGTTGCGACCATTCAGCCATACTTTCAACATCAAATCATTCTGAGTGCCAACGACTATCAAATTTCGTTTGACTACAGTTAATACCGACAAACAGGCTATTGAAATTTAATGCGCTACCTTTCGATAACCGGCTTTTACCCTGATGACGCTCAAGATGACTCTTTGCAATTCGAGTTACATATAAAAGATAGCGAGATGAACGAAAAAGTTGCACAGCTCATTGAATCCAAGCCCCTGAATGAATTGGAACCCGGGGAGCTGTTATTGACTACAGATCAAGTCACTGCGCTGAAAACTCTTCTCAAAGTTAGCCTCCCGAAGGGTTTGGAGTTCTTCATGGGCACCGGTGCTGATTACTGACTACCGAATTGGGAAGCAAAAAACAAAAAACCCCGACCAGTCACCTGATCGGGGTTTTCTTTACCCTGAATTCCGCTTAGTGCGAAACGCGGCTGGTCCCGCCAACGGTGGAGATGCGCACGCGCTCGCCAACGCGGAACACTTCATTCTCCTGCACCTGCTGCACATAAGCACGCATGCTGCCGTCGTCTTCACGCACGGTGATTTCCACACCTTGCGTACGAGTCAGGCCTTCTTCCGTGGCCGAACCGATCAGACCACCCGCCACCGCACCGATAACCGCGGCAACGATGCTGCCCTTGCCGCCGCCGATGGCGCTGCCGCCAACGCCGCCGACCGCTGCACCAGCGAGGCCGCCGATCGGGGTTTTGGTGCCTTCGATTTTCACCGGGCGCAGGGATTCGATGGTGCCCATGCGAATCGTCTGCACGCGACGCGCTTCGTCACGGGAGTAGGAGTCACCGGTCAGGCTCGATTGGCAGCCGGTAAGCAACATCGCCATCGTGGAAAAGGAAGCAACCAGCAGAACAGACTTACGCATAGCATCAACTCCAAAGAAACATATAGTCATTAAACTCCGTGGCTTGACGCCTGTCACGACACTGCCCGGATAAATTGGCTTTCATTCAGGCGCGGTACAGACACCTGCACGCTCTCCCTGATTTAGCCCCTACAGTAGCGCCAAATTACCGATTCTGCGCCACGGACACCAAGGATTTTCATGGATTACTTCATCATCGTCGTCACCACCGTCGCCGGTTTGTACTTCCATTGGTGGTTGTACGTGCGGATCAAGCGCTGGATGGATCGCGATCTGGCGTTGTCGCTGGCGGGCAAGGATGAAGGCAAACGCGCCTTCATGCTCGAACAGTTGGCGAACGCTCAGGCGCAGAGGATCAAGCGCCGGGATCTGCCGAAGTGGCTGGAGGCCGCTGCGGCAGGCTATCCCGCTCGGTAGACTGCTCAGGGTGCCAGACGTTCAAGAATCCAGTCGGCGCCCTGCACACGGTAGTTGAGGCGATCGTGCAGACGGCTCGGACGGCCCTGCCAGAATTCGATGCGCTCAGGCAGCAAGCGGTAACCACCCCAGTGTTGCGGGCAGTCGGGCTGAGTATCGGAGAAACGCTGCTCGGTGGCCTTGAGCAAATCTTCCAGTTCACCGCGCCCGTTGATCACCCGGCTCTGCGGTGATGCCCAGGCACCGAGACGGCTGCCCAGCGGACGCACCTGATAATACGCATCCGACTCCGCGGGCGTGACCTTCACCACCCGCCCTTCGATGCGCACCTGGCGTTCGAGGGTGGGCCAGAAAAAAGTCATGGCGGCAAACGGGTTGGCCGCCAGGTGCTGGCCCTTGGCGCTGTCGTAGTTGGTGAAGAAGGTGAACCCCTGCTCATCGAGGCCCTTGAGCAGCAGAATGCGACAGTGCGGTCGCCCATCCTGGTCGACCGTGGCCAGGGTCATGGCGTTGGCTTCCACCGGCGCCTGTTCGGTTTTCACCGCGTCGGCGAACCACTGGTGGAACAACGCAAACGGCTCGGCCGGGGCTTGCGCCTCGGTCAGACCATCCCGGGTGTAATCACGACGCATATCTGCCAGAGCCTGGGTCATGGCGCATTCCTTTTCGTTAGCGGATCACTTCTTGGTGGCATCGGTCGCGGCGACTTTCTTGTCGGTCGCGGCGGCTTTGGCTGGCGCAGTCTTTTTCGCTGGGGCTTTGGCTGGGGCTTTTTTGGCCGGTGCCTTGGCAGCCGCTTTTTTCACCGGAGCCTTCTTGGTTGCCGGAACAGCCGCTTTTTTCGCAGCAGGCGCTGGAGTTACCGGTTTGGCGGCTGGCTTGACGTCTTGCGCGGCGACCATGGTCACTGGCTTCGGCGTTGGCATGTTGTACTTGCTCAGCAGCGCAACCATGGTGTTCTGCGGGGTCACCAGCAGTTCGACACGACGGTTCAGGGCACGACCTTCAACGCTGTCGTTGGCCGCACGCGGCGCTTCCGAACCCATGCCGCGCAGCATCAGGCGATCACGCTGCAAGCCGCTGAGACGGAAGATCGCCGCAATGGACTGGGCACGTTCCTGGCTGAGTTTGATGTTGGCAGGCGCGGCACCACTGGAATCGCTGTGGCCAAGGACCAGCACGGCAGTTTTCGGGTCGGCTTCGAGGATTTTCGCCACTCGGGTGAACGGACCGAGGGTGACCGGCAGCAGCATGGCGGGACGATCCGGATTGAACGAGCCTTCGACCGGTGCAGTCACGACCAGCACGTTTTCACGGCGTTCGAGTTGCAGATTGCTGTCCTTGACCGCTTCACGCAGGCGCGGTTCGTAGTCGTCGAGCCAGGCCTGGGTCACTTTCGGATCCGGCATCGGCACGGCTTTGGTGGTGGGTTGATCCTTACCGCCGAACGGCCACCACCATTTGCCACCCGCGTCGGCTTCAGCTTTGGCCACGGTGACCGTTTTTTTCGCTTCCGGGGCGACTTCAGCCTTCATATCGGCCTTGGCCGCTTCATCATCGGAACCGAACGGCCAGTACCACGGGCTGCTGCTTTGAGTCTTGGCCACGGGTGCGGAGGCCGCAGGTTTCAGCGGGGCGGGGGCCGGAGCTGGCTCCTTGGCCGCGACCTTGTCGGAAGAACCGAACGGCCACCAACTACCGCCGTCCGCATCGTTTTTCGGGGTCTGTGCACAACCGGTGATCGCTACACACAGGGCCAGGGCGAGGGTCTTTTTAGATGACATTGAAAATCCACAAAATGAAGTAATGAAAAATCAGAGCACTTTCGCCCGGATAAACAGCCGTTTTGAAACGAAAAACCGCTTGAGGTTCCGACCCTGGGACCTCGGATGAAACTTTACAGACAAGTGGCAAGCACCCGCGCGAGCTTCTGCGCGCGGGGATCCATCAAGACGTACGGCCCAAGGGTATTTGTCACAAAACCAAACGCGACATCATGCTCGGGGTCAGCAAAACCGATGGAACCGCCCGCGCCCGGATGGCCGAACGCACGTGGGCCGAGGCCGTAAGTGGCGTTGGGCACATCCGGTTGATCAAGCATGCAGCCCAGACCGAAACGGGTCTGGGTCAACAAAGTCTTGTCTTCGCCGAGGCTGTGTTCGCGGGTCAGCTCTTCGAGCATGTCGCTTTCGAGCAGGCTGCCGTCGAGCAAACCAGCGTAGAAACCGGCCAGACTGCGCGCATTCCCGTGGCCATTGGCCGCCGGTTGCTGCATGCGTCGCCACTCCGGTTTGTTGGTGCTGGTGAGCACCGAGGGCGGATTGGTAAAAGCGCGAGTGGTCATGGCGGCCGGTTCGCGCATGGTCACTTGCAGCAGGCGTTGCGCGGCGGCATCACCAGTATTGCCCTTGCCGCGAGCGATATGCGCCACCCGGTGGAATTCTTCGTCAGCCAGACCGATGTGGAAATCCAGTCCCAACGGCTTGGCGACACGGGCGACGATGGATTCGCCAGGCCCGCGACCGTCAGCGCGGCGCAGCAATTCGCCGATCAGCCAGCCGTACGTGATCGCGGCATAGCCGTGACCAGTGCCCGGCGTCCACCACGGTGTTTCAGCCGCGAGGGCGTCGACCATGGTTTGCCAATCGTAGAGGGCTTCCGGCGCCAGCAGCTCATGCAGCGCCGGCAGACCGGCCTGATGGCAAAGCAATTGGCGCAGGGTGATGGATTCTTTGCCGGCAGCGGCGAATTCCGGCCAGTAGCGGGCGACCGGAACATCCAGTTGCAGCTTGCCTTCACCGACCAGTTGCAGGGCGGTGACGGCGGTGAAGGTTTTGGTGCAGGAGAACAGGTTGGCGATGGTGTCGCTGTGCCAGGCCTCGGCGCCATCCTTGTCGGAGGTACCGGACCAGAGGTCGAGGACGGTTTCTCCACCGACCTTGATGCACAGGGCTGCGCCGCGTTCCTGGGGATCGTCGAACAGTGCAGCAAAGGCTTCGCGCACCGCTTCGAATTGAAGCTCGTAATGTCCCTGAATCTGCACCCGCAACTCCCCCGCGAAAACGCTCTACAAAGTGGCCCGCATTGTTCCAGCCCTAGAGGGATTTGGGAACAGCTGCGGGCCAGACGGTTAAAAGCCAAGTCAAAAGATCGCAGCCTGCGGCAGCTCCTACATGAGATCGCATTCCTCTGTAGGAGCTGCCGCAGGCTGCGATCTTTTTAAAGCATCACACGTTAATGACCATTCCCCGAATGCCCACCGGCATGCCCTGCCCCCGGCCCTTTACCGGCCTCGCCTTTGCGCCCGCCCTCAGCCTCATGCCCCGCCGCAGCGGCGGCTTTCTCGGCCTCTTTGCCAAGCTGATCAATGGCCTGCAGATTGCTCTTGCGCACTGACTCGACGAAGCCCTGATACGGCAGATCCGTCACTCCCACCAGACCGAAGTGGCCATTCTCACCATCAAGCAGACGGCCGGTTACCGGTTGGTCCAGATACTGGAACCAATGCACGCCAACAATCGACGGTTCACTCAGCGCTTGTTTGAGGAAGTTGGCGTAGGCCGGGCCGCGATCTTCTTCCTTGGCCAGTTGCGTGACGCCGCCCCAGAACGGGCCACGATCCGCTGAGCCAAAGTTGAATTCGGTGATCATTACCGGTTTGTCCAAAGCGCCCAGTGCGGCAAAGTCATAACCGTCCTGCGGTTTCAGCGTGTACATGTTGAAACTCAACACGTCGCAATACTGCGCGCAGGAGGCTACAGCTTCAGGGGTGCTGATGGCGAAGCGACCGCCAAGCAGCAACTGGTTCGGCGCGTGCCATTTCAGCGAGTCGGAGATAGTTTTGAAGTAAGTGTCGGCGAAGACTTTCTGGAAATATTTGAAGTCAGCCTCGATTTCCGGATGTTCCGGGTTCGGCAGTGGTGGCACGAAACCCGGGTCTTCCATCAATTCCCACGCCGGCAGATCAATGCCCCACGCCTTCGACAGCCCCGCCTGATTGCGATACTTGTCGCGCAATTGCTTGAGGAACGCTCGCTTTGCTGGCACGTCGGTGGTCATTTTCAGGGTGCCATAGGCCAGCGCGTAGCGGGATTTCGGATCATCGCCGGGACCGGCCCACGCCAGTTCGTTGTCGGCGTAGTAGCCGATCAGCCACGGATCGTCGCGGTGATCGCGGGCGGCGATGGCGACAGCGCGCTCGGTGGCCATGGCGAAACGCGGATCAAACGGATCCGGCATACCACCCCACCAGTCGCTGCCGGTGCTGATGCTGGTGTAGTCACCGACGATCGACAGCGGCAAGGTGTAAGGCACACGCTCGGCATCACTTAGCGAATCGGCACTCCAGTTACCAACCGTGTTGAAGCCCCAGGCTTGCAGGCGATCGAGCGTGTGGCTGGCCCACTGTTGCTCATCAATGGTGGCCTTACACGGCTCAGCAGCCTTTTCCGCCGTCGCTTGTACGGTTTCAGTTTTGGCTGCCTCAGCGACACCGGACTTCGGCTCCGCAGGCACCGAGACAGGTTCAGCCGAGTTCACTGCGGCCGTTTCAGCGGCGGCAGACTTGGCCGCTTCGGCGACTCCGGACTTGCTCTCACTGTCGGCTTTGCACGGTTCACCGTACACGCGCTGCAGGTTGGCGCCATAGAAGTCGTACCAGCGCCCGTTGCCGTATCCCCGGCCCTGATCAACACCGTTGCCGCCACGGTTGTCACCCTCGCCAAAATGCTTGGCCAACGGTTCTTCAGGTTTAGGCAGGGATTCAAACATGTACTCACGGCCAGCCACGTAGGTTTGGTTGACCTGGGGGCTGACGGTGTTCACGCCCAGCGAGTAAAACGGATGACCTTCAGGCGTGACCAGATACCAGCGGCCATCACGCTTTTCAGTACGGAAGAAACCGCTGGCCTTGAACGCCGGGCCTTTGTTCCAGCCGCCGAATTTGTCCAGCGAAGACTTTTCACGCTCGGCCAGCCAGGTTTTCAGCTGTTGCTGTTCCTTGGCGGCGGCAGATTTCAGTTGTTCGTCGTTGCTGATTTTTTCCGGCCACTTGCTGCGCGTCGATTGCCCGTAGGCGTCGACCAGATTGCCGTAAACGGCCTGGGTGACCGATTCGCCGTTCTGCACACCGAAACGCTCCAGCAGCAAACTCTGCGCGACTTTCGGCTGATCCAAAGACAAGCTCACCGAAACCACTTGGCTGCGATCGATCTCCCCGCTGCTGCTGGCCAGCAGGATCCGCTGACCATCGACCGTCATTGGCATGGGTGGCCCGGCTTTCATGCCAAGACTCAGCGGTGACGATGCCACCAGCGGCACCAACAGGGTCTGCGCAGGCCCGGCCGGCAGGTCGACGCGGCTGACCAGGGTGCGACCGTCGTTGCTCTGGATTTGCACATAGACCGTCACCGCCCAGTCCATTGCGCTCTGCAAACGCAAAGTCATCATGCCTGACTGCGACCAGTCCCAAGCCCCGGTCTGCGGCGTCAGACGCAAGGTCGGGCGGGCCACCGGGTTGAACGTCACCCGGCGCAGCACTTCGCCCTCAGGCGTTTGCTCGGCGTTGGCTTGCGGCAGATCAGCGTTTTCGGTGGCGATTTTCACCACGTCGGCAGGACGGACAAAGTTGAACAGGGTCTGCTGACCGGCGGGCGCTGCCAGCAACGGGGCAGCGAAGATCAAGGCAAATACGGCAGGCAACGAACGGCGGATCATAAGAACGGAGTTCTCCCTAACGACCAACAATGGCCAATGGAAAAGCGATGGCAGAGAGATAGACAACACAGCGGGCAAAACTGCCCACCGTTGTCTCAGGATATTTCACGACGGAAAGGTGGCAACGCATTGAGGATCGCCTTGCCGTAGCGCTGGGTGACCAGACGCCGATCGAGCAAAGTGATGGTGCCGCGGTCTTCTTCGGTGCGCAGCAGCCGCCCGCAGGCCTGAACCAGTTTCAGCGAAGCGTCGGGCACGGAGATTTCCATGAACGGATTGCCGCCACGGGCCTCGATCCATTCCGACAACGCCGCTTCGACCGGATCGTCCGGGACCGAGAATGGGATCTTGGCGATTACCACGTGTTCACAGTACGCACCCGGCAAGTCCACCCCTTCGGCGAAACTGGCTAGACCGAACAGCACGCTGGAATCACCGCCGTCGACCCGCGCCTTGTGCTTGTTCAGGGTTTCCTGTTTCGACAGGTTGCCTTGAATGAACACTTGCTTGCGCCAGTCGCGGTCGAGACCGTCGAACACGTCCTGCATCTGTTTGCGCGAGGAGAACAACACCAGGGTGCCGCGCGAGCCTTCGACCAGATCGGGCAACTCACGGATGATCGCTGCCGTGTGTGCGGCGGCATCGCGTGGATCGGCTTTCAGGTCCGGCACCCGCAACACACCGGCGTCGGCGTGATGGAACGGGCTCGGCACCACAGCCGTGACGGCCTTTTTCGGCAGGCCGGCGCGCATGCGGAAGCGGTCGAAAGTGCCCAGCGCCGTGAGGGTCGCCGAGGTCACCAGACAGCCGTAAGCCACGTTCCACAAGCTGCGGCGCAAGGTTTCTGCCGCCAGGATCGGGCTGGCATTGACCTCGATATCGAACAGCGAACCGCTTTCGGCCAGAGTCAGCCAGCGCGCCATCGGCGGGCTGTCTTCCGGGTCTTCGGCGGTGAACGCAGTCCACAGCTCCCAGTTGCCGGAGGCACGCGACAACAGGCTGCCGAACAGCGGATACCATTCCTCAGCCTGATTGCTGGCGATGCCGATGTTGACCTCGCCGTCCATGCCTTCCTTGAGCAGGTCGGTCAGACGGGTGAACAGATCATTGAGACGAGCAAAGCCTTTTTTCAGCTCGATGCCCATTTCGCGCATGTGCTCGGGAATCACCCCGGCGACGAAGCGATGCCGTGGCCGCTCGCGACCCTCGACGTCTTCGCCGGGTTTGAAATCGGCGACCTGCTCGCAGGCGCTGAACATGAACTGTTGCTGAGCCTTGATCTCACGCGCCAGTTCCGGAACTTGTTCGATCAATTTGCCAAGATCGCCTGGCAGCGGATGCTGGGCCAGCAGTTTGGTCAGGTTCTTCGCGGTGGTTTCCAGCCAGTCGGCGGTGGAACGCAGGCGCGTGTAATGGGCGAAGTGGCCGATGGCCTTGTCCGGCAGGTGATGGCCTTCGTCGAACACGTAAATGGTGTCGCGCGGATCCGGCAACACCGCGCCGCCGCCCAGTGCAAGGTCAGCCAGGACCATGTCGTGGTTGGTGACGATCACGTCGACCTTGCCCATACCTTCGCGGGCCTTGTAGAAGGCGCACTGGCCGAAGTTCGGGCAATGGCGGTTGGTACACTGGCTGTGATCGGTGGTCAGGCGCGCCCAATCGGCATCTTCCAGTGCATTCGGCCAGCTATCACGGTCGCCGTCCCACTTATTGCCGGCGAGCTTTTCGATCATGCTGGTGAACAGCTTTTGACTGGCCTCATCGACCTCGATCTTGAAGCCTTCTTCTTCGAACAGCTGGGCAGTGGCGGTTTGCGCGTGGCCTTCCTGCAAGAGCATGTCGAGCTTGGACAGGCACATGTAGCGGCCACGGCCCTTGGCCAGGGCGAAGCTGAAATTCAGCCCGCTGTTGCGCATCAGGTCGGGCAAATCCTTGTAGACGATCTGCTCCTGCAGAGCGACGGTCGCGGTGGCAATGACCAGGCGTTTGCCGGCCAGTTTGGCGGTGGGGATCGCGGCCAGGCTGTAGGCCACTGTCTTGCCGGTACCGGTACCGGCTTCCACCGCGACAATCGCGGGGTCGCCACTGCGCCGGCCTTCGTCGTCGGTGTCGATATCCCCGAGGACTTTGGCGATTTCAGCGATCATCAGGCGCTGGCCGTAACGCGGTTTGAGGCTCTTGGCCTCTAGAAAACGCGAATAGGCGCCCTGGATCGTGGTTTTGAGTTCAGTACTGATCATGGATTGTCGGGCGCAAAAAACGCTGGATAAATTTTCAGTGGTTTCGGATGGCGGCTATCATACCCCGCTAATTAATCCCGCGCAGAACGGAGTGCCCCAATGACACCTTTTAGCCTCGTTTACCCCCTGCATGTGCTGTCCGCCCTGGTGTGGGTCGGCGGCATGTTTTTCGCCTGGATGGTCCTGCGCCCTGCGGCTGTGAAGGCCCTAGACGGCCCTGCCCGCCTGACCTTGTGGGTGGAAGTGTTTCAAGGTTTTTTTCGGTGGGTCTGGGTCGCGGTGATTCTGTTGCCGATCAGCGGCGTGGGCATGCTGCATTTGCAGCAGGTCGGGTTTGAGACCGCGCCGAAGTATGTGCAGGTGATGATGGGCTTGTACGTGGTGATGACTGCGCTGTTTATCCGCATTCAGGGGTTGATGCTGCCGGAATTGCGCACGGCGGTTGATGCAAAGGACTGGCCGGCGGGTGCGGCGGTGCTGGGGCGAATTCGCCGGGTGGTGGGGCTTAATCTGATTGTGGGGGTGGTGTTGGTGGCGATTGCGGCGGCGAGGCCGTGATCGTTCCCACGCTCTGCGTGGGAATGCCGCAAGGGACGCTCTGCGTCCAGTGACGCGGAGCGTCACGGGCTGTGTTCCCACGCGGAGCGTGGGAACAATCAGTGATCTTACAAGCGCTGCACAGTCACCGCCCCCGCCGCCCCCACTGGCCCAGGCTGGCCATCCGCCCCGGCCTTGCCGTTCTTGCCACCATCGGCGCGATACACCAAGCACCCCTTGGACTTGCCGCCCTTCCCTGCTTTGCCGCCAACACCCGCCGGGCCACCGTTGCCACCTGCCACATTGACCTTGATCAACTCCGCCGGAAACTCGCGAGGCACTTCCAGCCGCACCAACGCACCCGGTGCGCCCGGTTGGCCATCGCTGCCGTTACTGCCATCAAAACCGTGCCCGGCCGCGCCATAAGTGCAGCCTGGGTCTTCGCCGTTACCGCCATCGAGGCCGACAAAGCCCGGTGCGCCGGTGCCGCCACGGGCATCGACCAATAGCTGCGGCGCGTTCAACGCCTTGAATTGCAGATTCAGATTGCGCCCCGCACGGGCAGCTTTTTCATAAGTCCCCGGCGCCCCGCGCGCAGTGATCTGACTGCCTTCGCTCAGTTCGGCGCGGGCCACTTTCAATTCCAGCGCCTGTTCAGCTGGAACGATTGCAATGCGCGCTTCATGACCGAGACGCAACTCGCCCACGGTCAATTCGGTCACGTTGGCGGGAATCAGCAAGGTGCCGTAATCGGCCACGTCCAGACGTTCGAGCTGCAAGGTGCTGGTGGTATTGGGCAAACGCATCAGCGAATTGGTTTCGACACTGACCACCTGGGCACAGGCCAATGGGCTGATGAATGCAGCGAGCAAGCAGAGTTTACGCATGGGAAGAAGCCTCCGGAGCGGCCGGGGCCGGGATGGTTTGCAGGTGAAATACGCCGAACAGCAGGATGCGGCCACGGTCACGCCAAGGGTGCGGGCGACCTTTGAGGCTGCGATTGCACAGCAGCACTTCGAATAAATGAATCAGCAACAACAGACCGCCGGCCAGATTGACCAGCAGATGCAACGGATGTACGAACGGCACCAACTGGTTGGCCAGCACCACGCAGCAGAACAGCAGGGTCAACAATCGCCCCAGCCCCCAGAACACTTTCATACGCTCCCCCGTGTTGCGAATTATTCTTTGGGCGCACAGTAACGGCTTCTGCGGGGGATAAGCCAGAGGGGAAAATGAAAAAACTTCGATCGTCTGCCAAATGGCTGCCGAAACGACGCTAATCGTCGCCCGGCAGCTCTAGCCTGCGCCCTACAGACGCTTCCTAACGGTTGATGTGCAACTCCACACGCCGGTTCTGCGCACGACCTTCATCGGTGGCGTTATCGGCAACCGGCTCGCTTTCACCGCGACCTTCACTGGTGAGTTTGTTCGGCGCCAAGCCCTGGCTCAGCAAATACGCGGCGACACTGCTCGCACGCCGTTCCGACAATGCCTGGTTGTACGCATCCGACCCTTTGCTGTCGGTGTGACCTATGACCTTGATGCTCACCACATCGGCACTGCGCAGTTTGTCCATCAGCGTATCGAGCTGGGCTTTCGCCGCCGGGGTCAGGTCGGATTTGTCGAAATCGAACAGCACGTTGCCGGCATCGCTCAAGGTAATGACCTCAGTTTGCGGTGCAGGCTCCGGCACTTTTTCCGTGACCGGGTACTGTGGCAGCGGGCAACCACGGTGATCGACCGGGGTGTTTTCCGGAGTGTCCGGGCAACGGTCGCGGCGGTCAAATACACCGTCGCCGTCTTCATCGCCGTCCTGGGCATAACAGATCAGTCCGCCGGTAAGAATCCCCAGCGCTGCGCCGCCACCGGCCCAGCCAGCGCTTTCGATAGCGCCGAGGCCGCCACCGACCAGTCCGCCGATAACGCTGCAGATCGGCCACGTACGTTGATTGAGGGGTGCAGTGCCATCGCTGTGGGTGGCGCAACCGGTGAGCAAACTGCCTAGCAGCAGCACCGGCAAGACGGACCTTGAGAAAACAGTCATTGTGAAAGCTCCTGTGTCACCGGCCCATACCGGTTACACAGGAGTAAAGACCCGCATCCGCGACTGCACAAGCCGCGGATGCGAGAGGGGCTTAACGCTGGATTTTGATTTCGGTACGACGGTTTTGCGCGCGACCGTCAGCGGTTTTGTTGTCGGCAACAGGCTGGCTTTCACCCAGACCGGACACCGAAACGAAGCTGGCGCGTGGCACACCTTGCTGGATCAGGTAATCCACCACCGAGTGCGCACGACGATCCGACAGTTTTTTGTTGTAGGCATCGCTGCCCACGCTGTCGGTATGCCCGGTCACGGTCAGTTGCGCCGTCGAGGATTCCTGTTTCAGGCGGGTGGCGACCTTGTCGAGCACTTGCTTGTCAGGGCCGGTCAGCGTGGCTTTGTCGAACTGGAAGTGCACATCACGGATAACAATGGTTTCTTCCTTGACCACTACAGCTTCTTCGACCACGGGTGCAGGCGCTGGTGGAGGGCAACCGTCAGCATCGACCTGTACGCCTTTAGGCGTGCCCGGGCACTTGTCGCGACTGTCCGGCACGCCATCGCCGTCTTCGTCGCCATCGCCGTGAACCCAGCAATAGGCCGCTGCCGTGCCACCGACCAGCAACGCACCGTAGCCGGCCCATGCCGAACTTTCGGTTGCGCCGAGACCGGCACCGACGACACCACCGACCGCCGCACAGGTCGGCCAGTCGGTTTTCTGCAAACCTGCGCAACCAGTCAACACACTGGTTAGCAGAATCAAAGGTAACGCTGTCCGAACTATGCTCATCTGGTTTTCTCCTGAGGGATCGGCTTAGAACCGATTCAGGGAGTAAAGACCGGAGTTTTAATCTCCGCCAGCAATAGGCCACCGCTGTTTGCGAGCCTGTTCACAGGACTTCGGCACATTTACCCGAAACGGGCGGAACAGGGCGCTTTGCCGCCACCGTCAGGCAGGCTAGTCTTGGCGGTCTGATTGAGGAGCTTCGATGAACGTCGCCATTTCTTCCCGTACGCCGCAACAGGCATTGGCCGTTTTGCTGGATCGCTACGCCCCGGCGCGGCTGTTGCTGATCGGCGCCAGCGAATTTCCAGCCCTGAGCGTCTTTAAAGAGGCACATCCAGACACCGTCGTGGCCCACGCCGCGCCGGGGGCGTTGCCTGCTGAACTGGCGGCACAGCGTTTCGATCTGGCGCTGGTGGTCGATTGCCTGGAACATTTGCCCAAACGCGATGGCCTCAACTTGTTGGGCGGGATTCGCAATCTCAACGCTAGCCGCATCGCCGTGCTGGCGGATCTGGCGGCCAGCGGCTGGCAGGAAACCGACTTCTATTCACTGGCGCTGCAAGCCAGTGAATGTTTTCAACGCGACGATCAAGTGCTGACCCTGTTCACCTATGATCTGCTTGAATACAAACAAGTCCCCGACTGGCTCAACTCACGGTTCTGGGCCAATCCGGAAAACTTCGGGAAATACTGGTGGTAATGCAATGAGTACAGCCATTTGCCCGTGCGGCAGCGGCAATCTGCTGGAGGCCTGCTGCGGCCATTATCACGACGGCCATCCGGCACCGTGCGCCGAAGCGCTGATGCGTTCGCGCTACAGCGCCTATGTGCTGGGGCTGATCGACTATCTGGTGGCGACCACCCTGCCCGCCCAGCAAGCGGGCCTCAATCGCCAATCGATCACCGACTGGAGTGCGCAGAGCACCTGGCTCGGCCTTGAAGTCGAGAGCTCGGAAGTCTTCGGCGGTCAGCCGGAACACGCTTTCGTCACCTTCACCGCGCGCTGGCATGACGGTCAGGGCGAGCATAGCCATCGCGAGCGTTCGTCGTTCGTGCAGAACGCCGGGCACTGGTACTTCATTGATCCGACGGTGCAGTTGAAGCTGGGGCGCAATGACAGTTGCCCGTGCGCCAGTGGGCAGAAGTTCAAGAAGTGCTGTGCGGGATATTTCGGCGCTTAAGATCAAAAGATCGCAGCCTGCGGCAGCGCCTACACAGGATTTTCGTTTCCCCTGTAGGCGCTGCCGAAGGCTGCGATCTTTTAGCGGCTAGACTGCCAGCAAAGGGAGTAAAACCATGCTCGGTCGCTGGCGCACACTACATTTTCTGTTTTTGATGCTGATCCTGAACCTCGGCGGTTGCGCATCGTGGTTCAACGATGACAGCGTCGACCCCGCCGTGCATCTGGTGAAAGTTGAAGTGGTGCGCGCCAAACTGCTCGAACAGAAATTCATCCTGCACTTTCGCGTCGATAACCCCAACGATAGCGACCTGACCGTGCGCGGCCTCGAATACCGTATTCATCTGGCCGACATACTGCTGGCCGAGGGTGAGCATGAACACTGGTTTACGGTCGGACCAAAACGCAGTGCTTACTTCAAAGTGCCGATCCGCACGAACCTGTGGCCCCGGGTAAAAGATGTGGTGAAAATGCTGAAAAGCTCGAATCAACAGATTCCCTATCGCTTGCAGGGTGAGATGGAAACCGGTTTATTCATCGCCCACTACGTGCACCTTGAGCGCAATGGCGTGATAATCCCCGCCGATTTAATTCCGGAGCAACACCGATGACCCAGCAACCTCATGTCCATGGCCCTGACTGCAACCACGATCATGACCATCATCACGAACATGACCACGGCCACGTTCACGGCCCGAACTGCGGCCACGCCCACCAGGAACCGGTGCGCAACGCCCTGAAAGACGTCGGCCGCAACGACCCGTGCCCATGCGGCAACGGCAAGAAATTCAAGAAGTGCCACGGCGCGTGATGCCCGGGGCGAAGAGCCTCTTCGCCTGACCTGCCGCCTTCGCGAGCAAGCTCGCTCCCACAGTCATTCGAGTTCCTCCAGTTGGAATGCAATCCCTGTAGGAGCGAGCCTGCTCGCGATGAGGCCGGCACATGCAACATCGTTGGCGTCTGACAGACCGTTATCGCGAGCAGGCTCACTCCTACAGGTGAGCGGGTTTCTTCAGTTGCAATGCAATCCCCTGTAGGAGCGTGCCTGCTCGCGAAGGGGCCGGCACATACGGTGAAGTTTTTCAGCCGGCCACCAGAATCTGTGCAGAACTGACTACCGTCGCATACTCCCCCTGCAAATTCCCCAGCGACATCCCGTGCACCTCTTCAGCCGTACGCAATGTGCCGAAATAATCAGCCTTGTCGAAGGTGAAACAGGCATCCTCCGCTACCCACGCAGCAAAGCCAAGATTGCCCGCCGTACGCGCCGTTGACTCCACTGAGTTGTTCGTCGCCACGCCGACGATAACCAATTGCCCGATCCCCGCCTCGCGCAACCGCGCCTCTAATCCCGTGGCACAAAACGCATCCGGCACCTGTTTCTGAATCAGCCATTCGCCGTCCTGCGGCAAAAACCTCTCCTGAAACTCCACCCCTTCCTGCTCCGGCCAAAACACCGATTCCGGCTCACGGGACAGATGTTGCACATGAATCACCGGCCTTGTGCTACGCCGCCACAGCCCCAGCAGATCAAGGATTCGCTCTTCCGCCTGAAGATTATTCCTTCGACCCAAACGCGGCTGCAGGATGCCTTTTTGCTGGTCGATGATGATCAGTGCAGCGTTGGCCTGAAGCTCCATGGCGATTTTTCTCATGCAGAGTCATTGAATTCTGCGCAGTTCAGCATCACCTCTTCCTGCTAAGCAAGCTATCGAACGCACACGGGACGACCTGACGCCGGCGTTTGCTGTCCGCACGCAAGTCCATTTCTGCTTTGGAGTTCTCCATGATCGACCTGTATTACTGGACCACCCCCAACGGCCACAAGATCTCTCTGTTCCTCGAAGAAGCCGGCCTGCCGTACAACGTGCACCCGATCAACATCAGCCAGGGTGAGCAGTTTCAGCCGCACTTTCTGAAAATCGCCCCGAACAACCGCATCCCGGCCATCGTCGATCATGAACCGGCCGATGGCGGCGAACCGTTGTCGCTGTTCGAATCCGGGGCGATTCTTTTGTATCTGGCGGAGAAGACCGGGAAGTTTCTGCCCCAAGACCTGCGCGGTCGGCAAACGGCGCTGCAATGGCTGTTCTGGCAAATGGGCGGACTGGGGCCGATGGCCGGGCAGAATCACCACTTCAGCCAGTTCGCCCCGGAGAAAATCCCCTACGCGATCAAGCGCTACATCGACGAGACCGCGCGGTTGTATGGCGTATTGAACAAGCAACTGGCTGATAACGAATTCGTCGCCGGCAGCGAATACAGCATTGCCGACATGGCGATCTACCCGTGGATCGTCTCGCACAAATGGCAGAGCCAGAACCTCGAAGACTTCCCGCATGTGCAGCGCTGGTTCAACCACATCAAGGATCGCCCGGCGACCGTGAAGGCCTACGCGCTGGTGCAGAAAATCAATCCACCGAAGGCTTGATTGAACGGCAAGAGATCGCAGCCTTCGGCAGCTCCTACAGGGGAATGCATGCTTATGTGGGAGCTGCCGCAGGCTGAGATCTTTTCCATTCGACAGAAATACGCAAATAACCCCCGCCCCCGCTTGCGCGGCCACCTCCTGCTCACTAACGTAGCGCCTTTACTGACGCTACCCCCCGCAGGAGCTTTGCCATGGCCTCGCCAGCCCTCACACATTTTCTTCCCCGGTTCGGCGTTGCCGCAGCAGTGGCCGGTGTTTTGGGCCTGTCCGGTTGCCAGACCTGGAATGCTCAGGACACCCTCCCCCCGACTTCCGGCGTGCAACCGCTCAAGGGGCTGGCGCAGAACGTGTCGGTACGTCGCAATGCCATGGGCATGCCGCTGATCGAGAGCAACACGTTCCATGACGCACTGTTCAGCCTCGGTTACGTCCACGCCAGCGATCGCATCAATCAAATGGTCACCTTGCGCCTGTTGGCGCAGGGCCGCCTGGCGGAAATGTCCGGCGCGTCGATGCTCGATGCCGACCGCTACATGCGCGCGGTCAATCTGAAGAAAAGCGCTGGCGAGCTGTACAAGGCTTCGTCGCCACGCCTCAAGCGCTTCTTCGAAGTCTATGCACGAGGCGTCAACGCCTACCTGTTCCGCTACGCCGACAAGCTGCCGGGCGACCTCGCCTCCAGTGGTTACAAGCCGGAATACTGGAAGCCGGAAGACTCGGCGCTGATTTTCGCCCTGCTGAATTTCAGCCAGTCGGCCAACCTGCCGGAAGAAATTTCCTCGCTGGTGCTGGCGCAAACCGTCACCACCGACAAACTCGCCTGGCTGACGCCGTCCGCGCCTGACGAAAACCTGCCACTGGCCGAGGCCGACAAGCTACAAGGGCTCAAGCTCAACGGGCAGATCCCCGGCCTGACCGAACTGAGCAACGCCAGCCAGCAACTGTCCGCGCTGAACCTGCTCGGCACCCCGTCTTCGAACAACTGGGCGATCGCCCCGCAACGCAGCCGCAGCGGCAAGAGCCTGCTGGCCAGCGACGCCCATGGGCCGCTGGCCGCGCCGTCGCTGTGGAGCTTTGTGCAGATCCGCGCACCGAAATATCAGGCCGCCGGTGTCACCGTTGCCGGTCTGCCGATGGTCCTCGGCGGTTTCAACGGCAAAGTCGCGTGGAGCATGACCAGCGTGCTCGGCGACAACCAGGATCTGTTTCTGGAAAAAATTCGCCGCCAGGGCAGCAGCCTGACCTACGAGGTCAATGGCAAATGGCAGCCGCTGGGCGTGCGCAACGAAACCTACTTCGTCAAAGGCCAACGGCCGATTCGCGAAGCGGTGTACGAAACCCGCCACGGCGCATTGCTCAACAGTGCTCAGGCGGCCGCGCAAGGCAGCGGTTTCGGCCTGGCCTTGCAGACGCCGAGCTTCACTGATGACAAGTCGCTGGATGCGTTTTTTGATCTGACCCGTGCACAAACCGTTGAACGCGCTTCCGACGCGAGCCGCGAGATCCGCGCCATCGCCCTGAACCTGGTGTTCGCCGATGCGAGCAACATCGGTTGGCAGGTCACCGGGCGTTTCCCCAACCGCCGAGAAGGCGAAGGCTTGCTGCCGTCGCCGGGCTGGGAAGGTCGCTACGACTGGGACGGTTACGCCGACCCGATGCTGCATCCGTACGATCAGGATCCGGCGCAAGGCTGGCTCGGCACCGCCAACCAGCGTGTGATTCCTCACGGTTACGGCATGCAACTGTCGAACTCTTGGGCGGCGCCGGAACGTGGCGAGCGTCTGGCGGAACTGGCCGGCAGCAGCAAGCACGACAGCCGCAGCGTGATCGCCATGCAGTACGACCAGACCACCACCTTCGCCGCCAAGTTGAAGAAAGTCTTCGAAGCACCGGGCATGAAGCAGCCACTGAAACAGGCGATCGATGCCCTGCCAGAAACGGACCGCAGCAAGGCGCGCGAAGCGTTCACGCGGTTGATGGCGTTCGACGGCAAGCTCAGCCCGACCTCGGCGGATGCGGCGATCTATGAGCTGTTCCTGCAAGAAAGCATGAAACAGATCTTCCTCGATGAGCTCGGTCCGGAATCGAGTCCTGCGTGGAAGGCGTTTATCGCCAATGGTGATCTGTCTTACGCGGCGCAGGCTGACCATCTGTTGGGGCGCGAAGACAGTCCGTTCTGGGACGACATTCGTACACCGCAGAAAGAAGACAAAGCGGTGATTCTTGCCCGTAGCTTCGCGGCGGCGATCAGCGCTGGCGAGAGTCAGTTGGGCGGCGATCACCGGGCCTGGCAGTGGGGCAAGCTGCACAGTTATGCCTGGAAGAACAGCAATGGCCAGACCGTGCGCGGACCACTGGCGGCCGGTGGCGATCACACGACGTTGAACACGTCGGCGTTCGCCTGGGGCCAGGATTTCACCACGACGCGCGCACCGTCGATGCGTTTCATCGTCGACTTCGGCCAAGCCGAACCGCTGATGGGCCAGAACGGTACGGGGCAGTCGGGTAATCCGGTGAGTCCGAACTACCTCAATGGCATCGATGCGTGGTTGAAGGGGCAGTACATCGGCTTGCCGATGCAGCCGCAGAAC
The DNA here is from genome assembly GCF_054790525.1 of Pseudomonas sp. Mb7. Classification (NCBI taxonomy): domain Bacteria; kingdom Pseudomonadati; phylum Pseudomonadota; class Gammaproteobacteria; order Pseudomonadales; family Pseudomonadaceae; genus Pseudomonas; species Pseudomonas sp. Mb7. The sequence continues at coordinate 611,378 of NZ_CP186501.1, read as the reverse complement.
TTTGATCGGGTGTATGGCAAGGCCCGCCTGACGCTTACTCCCGGCAAATAAGCTGTACATCAAAAGCCCCTCACCCTAACCCTCTCCCGGAGGGAGAGGGGACTGATTGGGGGATGCTTGAGTCATACACCGACCTGAACGTGCACTGCCGAATCCAGAATCAACTCGGTTCGTGCCTTGCCGAATCCGTAATCGACTCGGTATTTCACGTCGGCGTAGCTGGCCAGACACCTCAGTCGGCCCCCTCTCCCTCTGGGAGAGGGCTGGGGTGAGGGGCTTTTGATCTGGTCCAGAATCTGTGTTCGACTCGGTATTTCACGTCGGCGTAGCTCTCCCAGACACCTCAGTCGGCCCCCTCTCCCTCTGGGAGAGGGCTGGGGTGAGGGTTGCTCTTCAAAGTCGATAGAACTTCCAGCCCAGCGCCAACCTCATAGCTAACAAGCCCCCCATTCTGGTAAGGACATGGACCTTGTTATCGCCCGCCCCGAGGGTTTGTATTGCCCTGCCGGAGATTTCTACATAGACCCGTGGCGCCCCGTCGAGCGCTCGGTCATTACCCATGCCCACGGCGATCATGCCCGTACCGGTAACCAACATTATCTGGCCAGCAGCGCCAGCGAAGGGATTTTGCGCGCGCGTCTGGGGCAGGACATCAACCTGCAAACCCTCGCCTACGGCCAGCGTCTGACACACCACGGTGTCACCCTGAGCTTTCACCCCGCCGGCCACGTGCTCGGTTCTGCACAAGTGCGTCTGGAATACGGTGGCGAAGTCTGGGTCGCGTCCGGCGACTACAAGATCGAACCGGACGGCACCTGCGCCCCGTTCGAACCGGTGCGCTGCCACACCTTCATCACCGAATCGACCTTCGGCCTGCCGATTTATCGCTGGCAGCCACAGGCGCAGGTGTTCAGCGAGATCAACCAGTGGTGGGCTGCGAACATCGCGGCCGGCAAGGCCAGCGTGTTGTTCTGTTACTCGTTCGGCAAGGCTCAACGGATACTCCACGGCATCGACGAAAGCCTCGGCCCGATCCTCAGCCACGGTGCGGTCGAACCGCTGAATCGGGTCTACCGCGATGCCGGCGTGTATTTGCCGCCGACGATCTACGCCGGGGACGTAAAAAAAAGCGACCCGATCATGCGCCAGGCTCTGGTCATCGCCCCGCCTTCGGCCGGTGGCAGCAGTTGGATGCGCCGTTTTGGCGAGTACAGCGACGCATTTGCCAGCGGCTGGATGCGTTTGCGTGGCACCCGACGGCGGCGCGGCGTCGATCGCGGTTTCGTGCTCTCCGATCACGCCGACTGGCCCGGCCTGCTCTGGGCCATTGAGCAAACCGGCGCAGAGCGGGTGATGGTCACCCACGGTTCAATCGGCGTGCTGGTGCGGCATCTGCGCGAACAGGGTCTGGATGCCCAGGGTTTCAACACCGAATACGGCGATGACGAAGAAGAACACATCGCCACCGAACCGACCATCGCCGAGATGCCAGCATGAAAGCATTCGCCGAGTTGTACACCGAGCTCGACGCGACCACCTCGAGCAACGCCAAACTGGCGGCGATGCAAGCCTACTTCGCCCAGGCCGAACCGCACGACGCCGCGTGGGCGGTGTACTTTCTCTCCGGTGGCCGGCCCCGGCAACTGGTGCCGGTGAGAATTCTGCGTGAACTCGCCGTCGAGATCTCCGGCCTGGAACCGTGGTTGTTCGAGGAAAGCTATCAAGCCGTCGGTGACCTGGCGGAAACCATTTCGCTGGTACTCGCAGAAAACCCGCACACCTCCGACGCCGGCCTCGCCGAGTGGATCGAGGACAAACTGCTGCCACTGCGCGGTGAAGCACCGGAATATCTGAACCGGCAACTGCCGGCCCTGTGGGCGCAACTGGATCGATCAAGCCTGATGCTGTGCATCAAATTGATCACCGGCAGTTTTCGCGTTGGCGTGTCGAAATTGCTGGTTACCCGGGCCTTGGCCTCGATGGCCGGGCTGGACAGCAAGCGCGTGGCGCAGCGTCTGGTCGGTTACACCGATCTGTCCAACCGGCCGAGCGCCGCCAGTTACCTGAAGCTGATTGCCCCTGAATCCAGCGATGAACATGCCCAGCGGGGTGGTCAGCCGTATCCGTTCTTCCTGGCCCACGCTTTGTCGCAACCGGTGGAAGAATTTGAAGCGCTGATCGGCCCGGCCAGCGATTGGCAGATTGAATGGAAATGGGATGGCATCCGCGCACAAGTGGTCAAGCGAGAGGGCCGACTATGGATCTGGTCGCGGGGCGAGGAACTGGTGACCGAGCGTTTTCCCGAACTGGAGGTCCTGGTACAAGGCTTGCCCGATGGCACGGTGATCGACGGCGAAATCGTCGTGTGGAAAAGCACGCATCCGCGCACCGAAGACGCCTTTGATCCGCAATCGACCGAACCGCCGGCAGTGCAGCCCTTCGCCCTGTTGCAACAACGCATCGGCCGCAAGACCCTCGACAAGAAAATCCTCGAAGACGTGCCGGTGGTGGTGCTCGCCTACGACCTGCTCGAATGGCAAGGCGAAGACTGGCGCAATCAACCGCAGGCCAAACGCCGCGCGCAATTGGAAGACGTCATCGCCCGCTGTAACAGTCCGGTACTTTTACCCTCGCCGGTGCTGACCGGCAGCGACTGGCTCGACCTCGCCCGCCAGCGCGAAGCCTCGCGGCGACTGGGTGTCGAGGGCATGATGCTCAAGGCGCGCGACGCGTTATATGGCGTCGGGCGCACCAAAGACATGGGCGTGTGGTGGAAGTGGAAAGTTGACCCGTTCAGCGTCGATGCGGTGCTGATTTACGCGCAGCGCGGTCATGGTCGCCGGGCCAGTCTGTACAGCGATTACACTTTTGCCGTGTGGGACGGCCCGCCCGAGTCGAGCCAGCGTGCGCTGGTGCCGTTTGCCAAGGCCTATTCGGGGCTGACCGATGAGGAAATGCGCAAAGTCGATAGCATCGTGCGCAAAACCACCGTGGAAAAGTTCGGCCCGGTCAGCAGCGTGAAACCGAGCCTGGTGTTTGAACTGGGTTTCGAAGGCATCGCCCTTTCGCGGCGGCACAAGAGCGGGATCGCGGTACGTTTTCCGCGGATGCTGCGCTGGCGCCAGGATAAAACCGTGGATGAGGCCGATAGCCTGGCCACCCTCCAGGATCTGCTGGCCTGACCCCTTTTCCCGGGACATTGATCGTTCCCACGCTCCGCGTGGGAATGCCTCAACGGACGCTCCGCGTTCGGCCTTGGAGGGGACGCGGAGCGTCCCGGGCTGCATTACCACGCAGAGCGTGGGAACGATCAGCGATCTGCTTGACTGTCCCCGACAAGCCACAAATCAGTGCACGCTTTCTGCCGCGCCCGTTTTCGTGCATTCATCCATTGATCTTGTAGCTCTCCTCACCTTTTAAAACACTTGTTCGGGACTCTGGTTCGGAAATTGCTACTTTCTATAGGTCGTACGCGTTCCAGTAACAATAATTCTGCGCCACAAGCGCTCATATTGGTTCTTAGGGATTGAATAATGAAAAAAGCATTGCTGACCCTTTCTGCACTGGCGTTGTGCATGGCCGCTGGCTCCGCGCTGGCCAAGGAATACAAAGAGCTGCGCTTTGGCGTTGACCCTTCGTACGCACCGTTCGAGTCGAAAGCGGCCGACGGCAGCCTGGTGGGCTTCGACATCGACCTGGGCAACGCGATCTGCGCCGAACTCAAGGTCAAGTGCAAGTGGGTTGAAAGTGACTTCGACGGCATGATTCCGGGCCTCAAGGCCAACAAATTCGACGGTGTGATCTCGTCGATGACCGTGACCCCGGCCCGGGAAAAAGTCATCGACTTCTCCAGCGAGCTGTTCTCCGGCCCGACCGCCTATGTGTTCAAGAAAGGCTCCGGCATCACCGCCGACGTTGCGTCGCTGAAAGGTAAAACCGTCGGTTACGAGCAAGGCACTATTCAGGAAGCCTACGCCAAAGCCGTGCTGGACAAGGCCGGCGTGAAAACCCAGGCCTATCAGAACCAGGATCAGGTGTACTCCGACCTGACCTCCGGCCGTCTCGATGCGGGCATTCAGGACATGCTGCAAGCCGAACTGGGCTTTTTGAAGTCGCCACAGGGCGCCGACTATGACGTCAGCAAGCCAGTCGACAGCGAATTGCTGCCAGCCAAAACCGCTGTCGGTATTAAGAAAGGTAACACTGAGCTGAAAGCGCTTTTAGATAAAGGTATCAAAGCGTTACACGATGACGGCAAATATGCCGAGATTCAAAAGAAACACTTTGGCGATCTGAATCTGTACAGCGGCAAATAATGCCCCGGCGCCCATCCTCGATGGGCGCCTTTTCCATCCGCTCAGGTTGCTGATTTATGTTCGAAAACCTATTACAAAATCTGGGGCTCGCAGCCTTCAGCCTCAAGGGTTTTGGCCCGTTGCTGTTGGAAGGCACCTGGATGACCATCAAATTATCGGCGTTGTCGCTGCTGGTGGCCGTGTTGCTCGGCCTGCTCGGCGCCAGTGCCAAGCTGTCAAAAGTCAAACTGGTGCGCCTGCCCGCCCAGCTCTACACCACGCTGATTCGCGGGGTGCCGGATCTGGTGCTGATGCTGCTGATTTTCTACAGCCTGCAAACCTGGCTGACGTCCCTGACCGATTACCTGGAATGGGAATACATCGAAATCGACCCGTTCAGCGCCGGGGTGCTGACCCTGGGTTTTATCTATGGCGCGTATTTCACCGAAACCTTCCGTGGCGCGATCCTCGCCGTGCCGCGCGGTCAGGTTGAAGCCGCCACCGCATACGGTCTCAAACGCGGTCAGCGCTTTCGCTTTGTGGTGTTCCCGCAAATGATGCGTTTCGCCCTGCCGGGCATCGGCAACAACTGGATGGTGATGCTCAAGGCCACTGCGCTGGTGTCGATCATCGGTTTGGCCGATCTGGTCAAAGCCGCGCAGGACGCCGGTAAAAGCACTTATCAACTGTTCTACTTCCTGGTTCTCGCCGCGTTGATCTATCTGCTGATCACCAGTGCCTCGAACTTCATCCTGCGTTGGCTCGAACGCCGCTACGCCGCCGGTGCCCGGGAGGCCGTACGATGATCGAACTTCTGCAGGAATACTGGCGCGCCTTCCTTTATACCGACGGCCAGAACATCACCGGTCTGGCGATGACGCTGTGGCTGCTCAGCGCCTCGATCTTCATTGGTTTCCTGGTGTCGATTCCGCTGTCGATCGCGCGGGTTTCGCCGCACTTCTACATTCGCTGGCCGGTGCAGTTCTACACCTACCTGTTCCGTGGCACGCCGCTGTATATCCAGTTGCTGATTTGCTACACCGGCATTTACAGCTTGGCCGCCGTGCGTGCGCAGCCGCTGCTCGACAGTTTCTTTCGCGATGCGATGAACTGCACAATCCTCGCCTTTGCCCTGAACACTTGCGCCTACACCACGGAAATTTTCGCCGGGGCGATCCGCAGCATGAACCACGGTGAAGTCGAGGCGGCCAAGGCTTACGGGCTGACTGGCTGGAAACTGTATGCCTACGTGATCATGCCGTCGGCGCTGCGCCGTTCGTTGCCGTATTACAGCAACGAAGTGATCCTGATGCTGCACTCCACCACCGTGGCCTTCACCGCGACCATCCCCGACATCCTGAAAGTTGCGCGGGACGCCAACTCGGCGACCTTCCTGACCTTTCAGTCGTTCGGCATCGCCGCGTTGATCTACCTGACCATCACCTTTGCGCTGGTCGGCCTGTTCCGCCTTGCCGAACGCCGATGGCTGGCCTTCCTCGGGCCGACTCACTAGGCCCATCTCAGGAATAAAGAGATAAAAAATGCGCCACCTGATTCATGACTTGCTGGCCCCGCTGCCGGGGACCGCACGACAGATCCACAGCTTCCACTTCGGCCCGGAGCAGGCCAAAGGCAAGGTCTACATTCAGTCCTCGCTGCACGCCGATGAATTACCCGGCATGCTCGTGGCCTGGCACCTCAAGCAGCGTCTGGCGGAGCTGGAAGCCGCCGGGCGCCTGCGCAGCCAAATCGTGTTGGTGCCGGTGGCCAACCCAGTCGGCCTCGAACAAGTGCTGATGGACGTGCCGCTGGGCCGCTACGAACTGGAGAGCGGGCAGAACTTCAACCGCTGGTTCGTCGATCTCAGTGAAGAGATCGGCAACGCCATCGAAGGCAAGCTGAACGACGATCCTCAACACAACCTCGAACTGATCCGCACACATCTGCGCGACGCCCTCGCCCGCCAGACCGCCAGCACGCAACTGCAATCCCAGCGTCTGACCCTGCAACGGCTGGCCTGCGACGCGGACATGGTGCTCGACTTGCACTGTGATTTCGAATCGGTGGTGCACCTTTACACCACGCCCGAAGCATGGCCGCAGGTTGAACCGCTGGCGCGCTACATCGAAGCCCAGGCGAGTCTGTTGGCCACCGACTCCGGCGGTCAGTCGTTCGACGAATGCTTCACCCTGCTGTGGTGGCAACTGAAGGAGCGCTTCGGCGAACACTTCGAGATTCCGCTGGGCAGTTTTTCAGTCACCGTCGAGTTGCGCGGCCAGGGTGACGTCACCCATCCGCTGGCCAGCCGCGACTGCCAGGCGCTGATCGACTATCTGATCCAGTCCGATGCGATCGTTGGCGAGACCAAATCGCAACCACCGTTGCCGTTCCCCGCCACGCCGCTGGCCGGTGTGGAACCGGTGACCACCCCGGTCGGTGGGCTGCTGGTGTACACCGCCACGGCGGGTCAATACCTCGAAGCCGGGCAACAGATCGCCGAAATCATCGACCCGATCCACGACCGGGTCACCCCCATTCATTGCACCAGCGCCGGCGTGATGTACGCCCGCTCGCTGCGACGCATGGCCACTGCCGGCATGGTCATCGCCCACGTCGCGGGCGCTGAAGCCTATCGCAGCGGCTACCTACTTTCGCCTTGAGGATGTCTGTCCCATGTACAAACTGACCGTTGAAGGCCTGCACAAAAGCTATGGCGACCATCAGGTGCTCAAAGGCGTTTCGCTCAAGGCCAAGACCGGCGACGTGATCAGCCTGATCGGCGCCAGCGGCTCGGGCAAAAGCACCTTTTTGCGCTGCATCAACTTTCTCGAACAACCTAACGATGGCGCCATGAGCCTCGATGGCCAGGCGATCCGCATGGTCACCGACCGCCACGGCATGCACGTCGCCGACGCCGATGAACTGCAGCGCCTGCGCACGCGGTTGGCGATGGTGTTCCAGCACTTCAACCTGTGGAGCCACATGACCGTGCTGGAAAACATCACCATGGCCCCGCGCCGGGTGCTGGGTTGCAGCAAACAGGAGGCCGACGAACGTGCGCGGCGTTATCTGGACAAGGTTGGCCTGCCGGCACGAGTGGCCGATCAATATCCGGCGTTTCTCTCAGGCGGTCAGCAGCAGCGCGTGGCGATTGCCCGGGCGCTGGCGATGGAACCGGAGGTAATGCTGTTTGATGAACCGACCTCGGCGCTCGATCCGGAGTTGGTGGGGGAAGTGTTGAAGGTGATTCAGGGGCTGGCTGAAGAAGGTCGGACCATGATCATGGTGACCCACGAAATGAGCTTCGCTCGTAAGGTTTCCAGCCAGGTGTTGTTCCTGCACCAAGGCTTGGTGGAAGAAGAAGGCGCCCCCGAAGAAGTGCTCGGCAACCCGAAAAGCGAACGCCTCAAGCAATTCCTCAGCGGTAACCTCAAGTAGCCCACGTTCCCCTGTAGGAGCTGCCGAAGGCTGCGATCTTTTGATCTTGTTTTGTAGAGATCAAGATCAAGATCAAAAGATCGCAGCCTTCGGCAGCTCCTACACGGTCACCCTGATTAAACCTTTCGCCAACTGATGTGGTCACTGGAAGAACCCCTCCAGAGCGCGCGCAGCCCGCATGGCGAAATCCTCCGACCTGGCAAAAATCTGGTTCAGCGCCCGCAACTGGAAGCCGTTCGCCTTTCAGAAACAGGTCTGGGCGGCGGTGAAAAACGGCCAATCCGGTCTGCTCCACGCCAGCACCGGCGCCGGTAAAACTTATGCGGTGTGGTTTGCCGCGCTCAATCGCTTCGCCAAACCCGCCGCTGTTGTTGAAACCCCACGCAAGCGCAAACCACCGGCCGAACCGCTGACCGTGCTGTGGATCACGCCCATGCGCGCCCTCGCCGCCGACACCGCTCGCGCCTTGCAAGCGCCGGTAGATGATTTGCAGATCCCATGGAGCATCGGCCTGCGCACCGGCGATACCAGCAGCAGCGAACGCGCCCGGCAGAGCCGGCGCCTGCCGACCACGCTGATCACCACCCCGGAAAGCCTGACCCTGCTGCTCGCCCGCGCCGATGCCCAAGTGGCGCTGGCGAGCCTACGCATGATCGTCGTCGATGAATGGCACGAACTGCTGGGCAACAAGCGCGGCGTGCAACTGCAACTGGCCCTCGCCCGCCTCCGGCATTGGCAACCCGAACTGATCGTCTGGGGAGTGTCTGCCACCCTCGGTAATCAATCCCACGCCGAACAAGTGCTGATCCCACAGGGCGGCGGCGTCAGCATTCAGGGACAAAGCGAAAAAGCGCTGAAGGTCGACACTCTCCTCCCACCGGCCATCGAGCGTTTTCCATGGGCCGGACACATCGGCCTGAAGATGCTGCCGCAAGTGGTCGCCGAACTGGAGGCCTGCGCCAGCAGCTTGGTTTTCACCAATACCCGAGCGCAATCGGAAATCTGGTATCAGGCGCTGCTGGAGGCACGGCCGGACTGGGCCGGGTTGATCGCTTTGCATCACAGTTCGCTGTCTCGCGAGACTCGCGACTGGGTCGAGCAGGCCTTGAAAGACGGACAACTCAAAGCCGTGGTCTGCACCTCAAGCCTGGATCTGGGCGTGGATTTCCTGCCAGTCGAGCGCGTGCTGCAAATCGGTTCGGCCAAAGGTGTCGCGCGCCTGATGCAACGCGCCGGTCGTTCAGGCCACGCGCCGGGACGCACCTCGCGAGTAACGCTGGTGCCGACTCACAGCCTTGAGCTGATCGAAGCCGCTGCCGCCCGTGATGCCGTCGAACAACGGCGTATCGAACCACGCCAGTCACCGCACAAACCGCTGGATGTGCTGGTCCAGCATTTGGTCAGCATGGCCCTCGGCGGTGGATTTTTACCCGATGAGCTGTACGAAGAAGTCCGTGGCGCCTGGGCTTATCGTGACCTGACAGCTGCTGACTGGGCCTGGGCGCTGGCTTTCGTACGCCATGGCGGGATGTCTCTGACAGCCTATCCGGATTACCGCCGGGTCGAGCCAGACGAGCACGGCGTCTGGCGAGTGCCGGATGCGCGATTGGCGCGGCGCCATCGCATGAGCATCGGCACCATCGTCAGTGACGCGAGCATCCATCTGAAATTCTGGAGCAAGGGCGGCGGTGGCAAACAGTTGGGCAGTGTTGAGGAAGGTTTCATCGCGCGGCTTAAACCGGGTGACGGTTTTCTCTTCGCCGGGCGTTTGCTGGAGTTGGTCCGAGTGGAAAACATGACCGCTTACGTCAAACGCAGCACCGCGAAAAAAGCCGCCGTGCCGCGCTGGAATGGCGGGCGCATGCCGCTTTCCAATGAGCTCGCCGCCGCCGTCGTCAGTCGTTTCAGCGCGGCCGCGCAGGGTGAGTTTGTCGGGCCGGAAATGCACGCATTGCGGCCGTTACTGGAAACGCAGATGCGCTGGTCGGGTTTGCCCACCGCCAAAAATCTACTGGCTGAAGTGCTGAAGTCCCGCGAAGGCTGGCACCTTTTCCTCTATCCCTTTGCCGGGCGCCAAGTGCATCTGGGACTGGCGAGCCTGTTGGCATGGCGCGTCAGTCAACAGCAGCCTGTGACGTTTTCCATCGCGGTGAACGATTACGGCCTGGAATTGCTCAGCGCCACGCCGATCGACTGGGCCGAGTATTTGAATGCCGATCTCTTCAATGCCGATGATTTATTAGCGGACGTTCTGGCCAGTCTGAACGCTGGCGAACTGGCTTTGCGCCGTTTTCGCGAGATCGCGCGGATTGCCGGGCTGGTCTTCGCCGGCTACCCCGGCGCACCGAAAAGCACCCGACAGGTGCAGGCGTCCAGCGGACTGTTTTTTGAAGTGTTCAAACAATACGACGCAGATAATCTGTTGCTGGCCCAGGCCGGGGAAGAAGTCCTGCGAGAAGAACTGGATATTCAGCGTCTGGAGCAGACATTGGACCGGATCAATCAGATGAAACTGGACGTGCATCAGGTTAAACGTCCTACACCACTGGGCTTCCCGCTGCTGGTGGAGCGCATGCGCGAAAGCATGAGTTCGGAAAAACTCGCTGATCGCATCAGGCGAATGGTTGGTGATCTGGAGAACAGCGCAGACAAGGATAAATCCTCATGAGTTCAGGCTACCCAGTACGCCTGGCCGGCGAAGAACTATGGCTTTTGCCGGAAAAAGCCCTGTACTGGCCCGCGCAACAGGTCCTGCTAATTGCCGATGTGCATTTCGGCAAAGCGGCGGCTTACCGTAGTCTGGGTCAACCGGTTCCGCACGGCACCACGGCGAGCAATATCGCAGTGATTGATCGGCTGCTGGCGAAGCTGCCCTGCCGGTTATTGATCTTTCTCGGTGACTTCCTCCACGGGCCCGGCTCTCATGCGCCAGGTACGCTGGACGCGCTGGCACAATGGCGCGCGCGCCACGCTGATCTGCCGATGACACTGATTCGCGGCAATCATGACAAACGCGCCGGTGATCCACCTGAATCGCTGAATATCCGGGTGGTGCCGGAACCGCTGCTGCTCGGGCCGTTCGCCTTGCAGCATGAGCCTGATCCGCACCCTGAAAGGCACGTGCTGGCGGGTCACGTACACCCGGTCTATCGCCTGCGCGGCAAGGGTCGGCAAAGCTTGCGACTGGCGTGTTTCAGGCTCGGCGAACGCCTCAGCCTGCTACCGGCATTCGGCGCCTTCACCGGCGGCTATGCGGTCGAGCGCGAAGAGAGTTGCAGGATTTTCGTCATCGGCGATAACGAAATATGGCCAGTCAGTTGAAGTCCTTGCAGACCTCATCTGACTGGCCATTGGTTTTCAATGCAGATCAGGCAACCGGTGCCGGTGGCGGCTCGTCCGGAAGCGTCGGTTCGCCAGGCTCGGAGGGTTGTTCGTTGGGGGTATCGGGATCGGGCTGTCCGGGAATTCCGCCGGCCATGCTCAGTGGCGGATGCGCCAACAAGGACCAGGCCAATACGCCAATCTGATTGGGCTCGAGCCTTGCCAGTTCGGCAGTGATTTGCGGATCGATCTTCATAGGGCACTCCTCGGCGAAGGCCCGTTTTGCCGAAAGCAAAAACGGGCAGTACACCCCATAGAGTGTCTGCCCGCCAAAGAATTCCCGCGATCTGTCGGATGGACCGATCAGGTACGCGGCAAGGTCACGCCACGCTGGCCCTGGTACTTGCCACCGCGATCCTTATAGGACACTTCACATTCCTCGTCGGATTCGAGGAACAGCATCTGCGCCACGCCTTCGTTGGCGTAGATTTTCGCCGGCAGGTTGGTGGTGTTGGAGAACTCCAGGGTCACGTGGCCTTCCCACTCAGGCTCAAGCGGCGTGACGTTAACGATGATGCCGCAACGCGCGTAGGTGCTTTTACCCAGGCAGATGGTCAGCACATTGCGCGGAATGCGGAAATATTCGACGGTGCTGGCCAGGGCGAAGGAGTTCGGCGGAATGATGCAAACGTCGCTGTGGACGTCGACGAAGCTGCCCGGATCGAAGTTTTTCGGGTCGACGATGGACGAGTTGATGTTGGTGAACACCTTGAAGTGATTGGTGCAGCGCACGTCGTAGCCGTAGCTCGACACACCGTAGGAGATCACTCGGCTGTCATCGCTGCCGCGCATCTGGCGCTCGACGAACGGCTCGATCATGCCCTGTTCCTGCGCCATGCGGCGAATCCACTTGTCCGATTTGATGCTCATGGCGGGGTGTCCTGAATAGCGAGGTGGAAAAATTCTGTCCGGCATCTTACCGGGCGCGCCGCCCGGTTCAAAGTGCGCGGTGCAATTCTCGCCGAACACCCATGAAATACGGGCTTTGGCGACGAACCGTCACACCGCCGATCCCGAAAACAGAGAAACCTTCGCAAGAAGCATTGGCACTTCTCGGAAACTGGGTTAAGGTGGCGTCACTGTGTTGCTTGTGTCACTGAGAATCTCTACACGATATGTTGAATTTCGATCCAACCATCTACAAGAATTTTTCCTGCTCTTTGCACTCAGTCTCGGCCAGGGTTCTTCCTGAGTCGCAGTTATCTTTGTTCAAGGAGTTACACCATGTCTAATCGCCAAACCGGTACCGTTAAGTGGTTCAACGATGAAAAAGGCTTCGGCTTCATCACTCCACAATCCGGTGACGACCTGTTCGTTCACTTCAAAGCTATCCAATCCGACGGCTTCAAAAGCCTGAAAGAAGGCCAACAGGTTTCTTTCATCGCTACCCGCGGTCAGAAAGGCATGCAAGCTGAAGAAGTACAAGTTATCTAACTTGTAGCTTCTTTAGAAAAGAGCCCCGCCCTTAAAAGCGGGGCTTTTTTGTGGGCGCCTCTTTTCCGGGCGAAAAAAAAGATCGCAGCCTTCGGCAGCTCCTACAGGATGTACATCAATTCTCTGTAGGAGCTGCCGAAGGCTGCGATTTTTTGTGGGTGCCTTACCAGGCCACGCCAAACCCGGCGGTATAACGGGTCTTGTTCAGATCGGCATCGTTGGTGCCGCTGATGATGTCGCGTTCAGCCTTGAGGTTGAGCGATGCCCAGTCGGTGACCTTGTAGCGCAGCCCCAATTCAGCATCCAGCGCGTAATCGGCGACACCGGACAGCGGCTTGCCCACTTCACCGTTGGTGAAGAACTCGACTTTCTTGCCGATCAGGTAACGGTTGTAATCCCACTTCATCGCGACAGAATAGAAGTTGTCCTTGCTGCCATCGCGATACTCGTAGTCGGTGCGGTTAAGCAGCGAGCCCAGCGAGAACGCGCCCAACTCGTCATCCCAGAACTGATAGCCGGGACCGGTACCGACCACACGCTGGCGTGCCAGCTCTTCGATGTGATCACGCTTGTAGTTCAGACGGCCCTGCCAAAACCATTTATCGGTCAGGAAGCGGTCGAGTGCGTACTCGGCGCGCCAGTTATTGGTAGTGGTCTCGTCGTCTTGCACTTCGCGGTTGTACTCACCTTCGGCGGTATGACGCCAGCGACCATGACGCGCCGTGGTCTTGAAGCCGACATCGTAGTCATCGGTGTCTTTCTCGGCGCGTTGATAATCCAGCGCCAGGTCGACATTGCCCTTCCACACCAGATCTTCGACCACCGGTTTCGGCTTGAGAATCTGCTGAATGCTCGCCAGCTCAACGGTTTTCGGCGCCTCACCATTCGCCAGGGTGACCTTGCCATCTTCGGCAGCCGTCAGCGACTTGGACACTTCACCGCTGTAGGCATCCTGCTTGACCAGCAAGTGCTGATCACTGTCCAGCGTCTTGACCTCTTTCCAGTCAATGGTGACCGCACCGGCGTATTTGGTCTGGATCAACAGCTTGCCGCCATCGAACACGGTGATGGTGCCGCTCAACTTGTCACCGTTCTTCAACCAGACGGTGTCGGCAAGCAGGGGCGTGGACGCACTGAAAACAGCAAGGCACAGCAGAGATCTGGACAACATAAGCAAATCGAAGGCTCAAGTTTGCGAAAAAAGGTCGGCATTATCCGTAGGAATAAGACCCTGACAAGGACTGACCGGACTATTTCCGATGAGTTCATTTCTCAATTGCGCGATCACCGATTACTCTGAAAGCCATCAAACTGTTCATGCTCAGGAACCGCGCACGTGAAAGACCCGCTCGACAGCGTTGAAAACGATGCGCAAATCCGACGCACGGCGCTCTACTCGACGCTCGCCCAAGTGCCCGAAGGCAAAGTCGTCAGCTATGGTCAGTTAGCTGAACTGGCCGGATTGGGGCGCGCCGCCCGCTGGGTCGGCCGCACCTTGAGTCAGTTACCCGGCGATACAAAGCTGCCCTGGCACCGCGTGCTGGGCGCCGGCGGTCGGATCAGCCTGCCGGTGGGCAGCCCGTCCGGCGATGAACAACGGGCCCGATTGCGCATGGAAGGCATCACCGTCCTGAACAATCGTGTGGATATTCAGCGCCATGGCTGGCGTCCGGTAGAGCACAGCGGTTAGAGTGCGCGCTTTGTTTCCGCAATCTTGAGGCAGACTTCAGCCCATGCCCCGTAAAACCTGGCGCGCCGCGCTAGCCGCTTATGCCAGTCCTTCGACGCTCGTGCTGTTGTTGCTCGGTTTCGCCGCCGGCCTGCCGTACATGCTGGTGTTCTCTACGCTATCCGTCTGGCTGCGTGAAGCCGGTGTCGCCCGTGAAACCATCGGCTACGCCAGCCTGATCGGCCTGGCCTATGCGTTCAAATGGGTCTGGTCACCTTTACTCGACCAATGGCGCCTGCCGTTGCTGGGCAAACTTGGCCGTCGCCGTTCGTGGCTGGTGCTCTCACAAGCCCTGGTCATCCTCGGCTTGATCGGCATGGGTTTCTGCGACCCGCAAAAGCACCTGTCCTGGTTGATCGCCATTGCTGTTGTTGTCGCCTTCGCCTCCGCCACCCAAGACATCGCGGTCGACGCCTATCGCCTGGAAATCGCCGAAGACAACCGCCAGGCCGCCCTCGCTGCCAGCTATATGTCCGGGTATCGCGTGGCTGCGCTGCTGGCCACTGCTGGCGCGCTGTTCTTCGCTGAGGGCTTCGGCTCCACTGGCTTCAACTATCAGCATTCGGCCTGGGCCGGCACCTACGCGCTGTTCGGTGCACTGATGATTCCCGCGCTGCTGACCACGCTGTTCATGCGCGAGCCGCCGGTGCCGCTACGCACTCAGTTGCAGGCCGGGCGCTACACCTTCATGCATCAACTGATGTCGGTATTTGTGCTCATCGTGTTGCTGGTCTCGGTACCGGCGATGTTCACCCAGCTCTACAACACTGATTTCGCCAGCGTACTGTTCGGCGGCATGAGCCCGCTCGACCTGCTGCTCGAAGACCGCGCGTTCCTGCGTGCCATTCTGTATACGCTGCTGACCGGTCTGTGCCTGTCGACCATGGGCCGTCGCGGCCTCGCCCCGGTGCTGACGCCGGTCAACGACTTCATTCTGCGCTATCGCTGGCAGGCACTGCTGTTGCTCGGCCTGATCGCCACCTATCGAATGTCGGACACGGTGATGGGCGTCATGGCCAACGTGTTCTACATCGATCAGGGTTTTACCAAGGATCAGATTGCCAGTGTCAGCAAGATCTTCGGCCTGATCATGACGCTGGTCGGCGCCGGTATGGGCGGCCTGCTGATCGTGCGCTTCGGCATTCTGCCGATCCTGTTCATCGGCGGCGCGGCCTCGGCAGCCACCAACCTGCTGTTCGTCATGCTCGCTGACATGGGTCCGAACCTGCAGATGCTGATGGTGACCATTTCCCTCGATAACTTCAGCTCCGGCCTGGCGACGTCGGCGTTCGTTGCCTACCTGTCGAGCCTGACCAACCTGAAGTTCTCGGCCACGCAATACGCGCTGCTCAGCTCGATCATGCTGCTGTTGCCGCGCCTGATGGGCGGGTATTCCGGTGTCTTGGTGGAAAAGTTCGGCTATCACAGCTTCTTCCTGATCACCGCTCTGCTCGGCGTGCCGACGCTGATTCTGATCGCGTTGCACTGGTTCCAGGAAAGCCGCCGCGAAGGCCCGACGCCAACGCCCGAGCCTGTGCCGACGCCGGTCGCAGAAGAATCGTAAGACGTTTCGGCAACGGCGGGAGGAATCTCGCCGTCGTGCTCCCCACTGACCTCACGCCTGTACGTCGGCAAATCTCGCCGGTACACTGCGGAGTCATTTCCAGTCATAGCAACCGACAACGGCCAACCATGCGCACCAGTCAATTTTTGCTCGCCACACAGAAAGAAACGCCTTCCGACGCGGTCGTGATCAGCCACCAGCTGATGCTGCGCGCCGGCATGATCCGCAAACTCGCCTCGGGCCTGTACACCTGGCTGCCCATGGGCCTGCGAGTCATGCGCAAGGTTGAAGCCATCGTTCGCGAAGAGATGAACGCTGCCGGTTCTCTGGAAGTGTTGATGCCGAGCACCCAACCGGCCGAGCTGTGGCAGGAATCGGGGCGCTGGGAAGAGTACGGCCCTGAGCTGCTGCGCATCAAAGACCGCCACGGTCGCGACTTCTGCGCGGGCCCGACCCACGAAGAAGTGATCACCGATCTGATGCGCAACGAGTTGAGCAGCTACAAACAGCTGCCGATCAACCTGTACCAGATCCAGACCAAATTCCGTGACGAAATCCGCCCACGCTTCGGTTTGATGCGTGGCCGTGAATTCATCATGAAAGATGCTTACTCGTTCCACGCTGATCAGGCATCGCTGCAGGTCACCTATGACCGCATGCACCAAGCGTACTGCAACGTGTTTACCCGCTTGGGCCTGAAATTCCGTCCGGTTGAAGCCGACAACGGTTCGATCGGTGGTGCCGGTTCGCACGAATTCCACGTACTGGCCGAATCCGGCGAAGACGACATCGTCTTCAGCAACGGCTCCGACTACGCGGCGAACATCGAAAAAGCCGAAGCCGTGCCACGCGAAACTTCGCGCCCTGCTCCGACCGAAGAGCTGCGTCTGGTCGATACGCCAGACACCAAAACCATCGCGGCGCTGGTGGAAAAATTCAACCTGCCGATTGAAAAGACCATCAAGACCCTGATCGTGCGCGCCGAAGAAGAAGGCAAGCTGATCGCACTGGTCATCCGTGGCGACCACGAGCTCAACGAAATCAAGGCTGCCCAGCAACCTGGCGTAGCCAGCCCGCTGGTCATGGCCACCGATGCCGAACTGCGTGACGCCATCGGCGCCGGCGCCGGTTCGCTCGGCCCGCTGAACCTGCCGCTGCCAATCATCATCGACCGTTCGGTCGAGCTGATGAGCGACTTCGGTATCGGCGCGAACATCGACGACAAACACTACTTCGGCGTGAACTGGGAGCGTGACCTGCCAGTTCCGACCGTGGCTGACCTGCGTAACGTGGTCGCTGGTGACCCAAGCCCGGACGGCAAGGGCACGCTGGAAATCAAGCGCGGTATCGAAGTCGGGCACATCTTCCAGCTTGGCAACAAGTACAGCAAAGCGATGAAGTGTGAAGTGCTGGGCGAGAACGGCAAGCCAGTCACCCTGGAAATGGGTTGCTACGGCATCGGCGTGTCTCGCGTGGTGGCTGCGGCCATTGAGCAAAACAACGACGCCAACGGCATCATCTGGAGCGACACCCTGGCGCCGTTCCAGATCGCTCTGGTACCGCTGCGCTATGAAACCGAGCAGGTGCGCGAAGCCACCGACAAGCTGTACGCCGAACTGACAGCCGCCGGTTTCGAAGTGCTGCTGGACGATCGCGACAAGAAAACCAGCCCGGGCATCAAGTTCGCGGACATGGAGCTGATCGGCATTCCACACCGGATCGTGGTCAGCGACCGCGGTCTTGCCGAAGGCAACCTGGAATACAAGAGCCGTACCGAGCCGGAAGCGCAAGCGCTGCCGGTCGCCGATGTGGTGTCCTTCCTTCAGGCCCGTATCCGCCGCTGAAACCAGATAGAGACGTCATGTTCAAGCGAAACACCTTAGGCCTAGGTGGCACCGCCCTGTGCGGTGCCCTGCTGGTCAGCGGCTGTGCCAATCACATGTCACAACGCAGCGAGCACGAAGAGCGGGTCGAGCGAAAGTTGCTCGACCACAGCCTGCAGATCGATGTCGGTGAGCCTAAGGAGCTTGAGCTGCCGCAGCGACGCGTAAAGATCAACGAGCAGAAGACCTTCGAAGTCACCGAGTTCGAAGTGACGCGTCGCTACGATCGCTACACGCCTTACCAGCCTTGGCGGGAGATCTATGAGATTCCGCTGGGCGCGGTAGCCGTGGTGGGCGGCATCGGCGCCAACGTGGTCAATGTGTTCGCCCTCGGCAACTTGCCGGACAGCGTCACCAGGGACTGGCTGAGCTATGGTTTTGCCGGGCTCAACCCATTCATGAACGCGCAGTCCAACGGTCGTGCGCAACAGAACCTGGCCGGCATCGATGAAGTCCAGCGCGACAAGCGTACGGAGTATTCGAGCCTGCCGTGGAGCGAACGTCCGGTGCAGGTCAAGGCTGGCAAACAGACCTTCGACATGACCACTGATCGTAACGGTGTACTGCGCCTGAACCTGCTCGACAGTCCGTTTGCCGAAAATGACCTTAATCATGTCGGCAAACTGCAGATCAGCGTCGAAGACGCCAAGGATGACGTGCACTCTGACTCATCGCTGGTGATCAGCAGTCATCTGCGTGGCAAGTTGCTGGAAGCGCACGGGCTGATTTACGACGACCTGGAAGACGACGAAGTGAGCCAGTGGGTACACCGGGTCAAACGTCTGTCGGAACTGGGTCTGGAAGAAGAAGCCAGCGAGCTGGAACAAAGCCTCATCGAACTGACGCGTAACGATCCTGAGCTGCAGACCGAGTTTCTCAAGTCGCTGACCAAGGATGCCGGGCGTCTGGTGGCGGATCCAGGGCCAAACTAAAAGCTAAAAGCTTCGCGAGCCTGCTCGCTCCCACATTGGATTTGTGTACGACACAGAATCAATGTGGGAGCGAGCCTGCTCGCGAAGAGGCCCTGACAAACACCGCAAATCTACCGCTCAAACAACTCCATCTGCTCAAACCCGCCGCGCAAATCCTCCAGCCTCACCCCAACCCCCAACAACCGCACCGGTTTCCCGCCGCGATTGAACGCCTGCGTCAGCATCAACTGATAACTGCCCAGATCCCGCCCCGCCCCGGCCTGCTCGAGTGTCGTCTGGGTAAAGTCATGAAACTTCACTTTGACGAACGGCTTGCCCGGCCGATAACTGCTGTCGATCCGCGCCATACGGGTTTTCAGGGTTTCGAGCAGTTCGGGCAATTTATCCAGGCAACTGCGCAGATCCGGCAGATCAACGTCGTAGGTATTTTCCACACTGATCGACTGACGCCGACTGTCGTTGTGCACCAGCCGGTCATCGATCCCACGGGCCAGACTCCACAGTCGCTCGCCAAAACTGCCGAACTCGCGCACCAGCGCCAACTTGTCCCACTCGCGCAAGTGCTGGCAGTCGACGATCCCCAGCTTGCCGAGCTTGTCGGCGGTGACCTTGCCGACGCCGTGCAACTTGCTCACCGGCAAACCGCTGACAAACTCCTCCACCTGATCCGGCGTAATAACGAACAAGCCGTTGGGCTTTTTCCAGTCACTGGCGATTTTTGCCAGAAACTTGTTCGGCGCCACGCCCGCAGACACGGTGATGTGCAATTGATTGGAGACCCGCCGGCGAATGTCTTGGGCAATGCGTGTGGCACTGCCGCCGAAATGCGCGCTATCGGAAACATCCAGATAAGCCTCATCCAGCGACAGCGGTTCAATCAGGTCGGTGTAGTCGCTGAAGATCGTGTGTATTTCTTTCGACGCTTCGCGATAGGCGTCCATGCGCGGCTTGACGATGGTCAGGTCCGGGCACAGCTTCAAAGCATGTCCCGAAGCCATCGCCGAACGCACGCCATAGGCCCGCGCTTCGTAATTGCAGGTGGCGATCACCCCGCGCCGGTCCGCCGAACCACCCACCGCCAACGGCTTGCCGGCCAGACGCGGGTCATCGCGCATCTCGATGGCGGCGTAGAAACAGTCGCAGTCAATGTGGATGATTTTTCGCTGAGTCATGTCAGAAAAGGAAACGTGGCGAACCGGATCGGCAGTATCTCACTGACACCTGTATATAGCACCAGTGGTATGAATGTTCTTTCCAGGCGGTAGGAAATGTCCTTTGAATTTATTTTCTCAATCGACGAGCGGCCGCCAATAGAGCTGAAAGCCTTGCCCCGCCTGACCTGTAGCGTGACAAACACCCGTAAAAATGCGCTAACCGATTGAACCTCAACAGATTTATCCAGATTGCGGGTTGACACCCCTGCGTTCCTCTGTAGAATGCCGACACACAGACGCGGGATGGAGCAGTCTGGTAGCTCGTCGGGCTCATAACCCGAAGGTCGTCGGTTCAAATCCGGCTCCCGCAACCAAACATCAAAAAAGGCTACTCGAAAGAGTGGCCTTTTTTGTGCGCGTCTGTTTTGTCGATTTCCTCTTCTTATAAAGAAGCGATCGCCAAACAGGAATTCTTTGCATTTCCGAAACTTAACGCATCAGCTGCGACCGTTTGACGCGAATGCACACTTATTTGACCCTTTATGGGATTAGCGGTTGACACCTCGCCGTTCGCCTGTAGAATGCCGCCACACAGACGCGGGATGGAGCAGTCTGGTAGCTCGTCGGGCTCATAACCCGAAGGTCGTCGGTTCAAATCCGGCTCCCGCAACCAAACATCAAAAAAGGCTACTCGAAAGAGTGGCCTTTTTTGTATCTGTTGAAAAAGTCCTTTCGCAACAATGATCTGTCACTGTGCAGTGAACCGCTTGGGATCTTCAGAAGTACTCACTTGCGACTATGCTTGAGTCGCAGGCAAGGCCTCTGCAATCCAGGAACTGCCCTCGCCGATGCCCGGTGAGAGGCGTAGTATTTTGTGATTATTTTTTTCTACAGGGATTGGTAACTTGGCTGGATACCTCCATCCTGTCGCGCACAATCCAAGAGGTGATTGATGCGCGCCAACTCGTCTGATCCACAAGACACCGTCACAGCGGAACACCCGATCAAACCCGAGCGCCTGCGCTTGCTGGATCGGTTGAGCAAATACCGTCAGCCCATCGGGCTGGGGGTCACCTTGCTGTTGTTCGCCATTGCGCTGATTGCCTGTCGTCATCTGCTCGCCGAACTCGATCTCGATGCGTTGCACGACTCGATTCTTGACGTGCCGAAACCCGCCCTGCTCGGCGCCTTCGGCGCGACCGTGGTCGGCTTCATTATTCTGCTTGGCTACGAATGGTCGGCCAGTCGCTATGCCGGCGTGACCTTGCCGCCGCGCACATTGGCGCTGGGCGGCTTCACCGCGTTTGCGATTGGCAATGCGATCGGTCTGTCGCTGCTGTCCGGCGGTTCGGTGCGCTACCGTTTATATGCACGATTGGGTCTGGGGGCGTCGGAAGTCGCGCACATGACCTTGTTCGCCAGCCTGTCGCTGGGTTGCGCCCTGCCGCCACTGGCTGCATTGGCAACGCTGAGCGACCTGCCTGCTGCCTCTCAAGCCCTGGGTTTGTCCGAAGGTCTGCTCGGCACAGTCGCCACTGTCGTGCTGGCGCTTGGCGCAGTACTGGCTGTTGGCATCTACCGTCGGCGCCTGCCGGAACAACCGTTGCGCGACAACCTGCTGGTCAGGGTTGGCCGCCGCACGTTGCGCTTGCCGGGGCGTCGCCTGACGTTCCTGCAACTGATCATTACCGCCCTCGACGTTGCCGCTGCCGCGACCGTTCTCTATCTATTGCTGCCGGAGGCGCCGCCGTTCGGCGCATTCCTGCTGGTGTACCTGTTGGCATTGGCTGCCGGTGTACTCAGTCATGTACCCGGCGGCGTCGGTGTGTTCGAAGCGATTCTGCTGGCCGCTTTCGCCGACACGCTAGGTGCCGCACCACTGGCCGCGGCGCTGCTGCTGTATCGCCTGATCTACGTGGTGTTGCCGCTGCTGGTGGCCTGCGTATTCCT
The DNA here is from genome assembly GCF_054790525.1 of Pseudomonas sp. Mb7. Taxonomy (NCBI): domain Bacteria; kingdom Pseudomonadati; phylum Pseudomonadota; class Gammaproteobacteria; order Pseudomonadales; family Pseudomonadaceae; genus Pseudomonas; species Pseudomonas sp. Mb7. Next base: position 589,618 of record NZ_CP186501.1, on the reverse strand, counting down.
GCTGATCAACGAAGGTCAGCGCCTGTTTCAAACCCAGACCATGCGCGCCGCGTCTGGTCTGGCCGCGCCGATTCTGGCGGTGTTGGTGTTCCTGTCCGGCGTGGTGCTGCTGTTTTCTGGTGCGACGCCCGAGATCGATACACGTCTGGAACACATCGGCTTTCTGATCCCGCATCGTCTGGTCGACGCCTCGCACTTCGGCGCCAGCCTGATCGGCGTGCTCTGCCTGATGCTGGCCCAGGGCCTGCGCCGGCGCCTGTCGGCGGCGTGGATGCTGACCACCATTCTGCTGCTGGTCGGCGCCCTGCTCTCGCTGCTTAAAGGCTTCGACTGGGAAGAAGCGACGCTGATGACCCTCACCGCAGCCTTGCTCGGTGTGTTCCGTCGCTCGTTCTATCGCCCGAGCCGCCTGACCGAACTGCCCTTCTCCCCCCTGTATCTGGTGGCCAGCCTCTGTGTGCTGGGCGCTTCGACGTGGCTGCTGCTGTTCGCCTATCAGGACGTGCCGTACAGCCATCAACTGTGGTGGCAGTTCACCCTCGACGCTGACGCCCCGCGTGGCCTGCGTTCGCTGCTTGGCGCTGCCGTGCTGTTGCTGGTGATCGCGCTGACCTGGCTGCTGCGCACCGCGCGCCCGGTCATTCACCTGCCGACACCTGACGAACTTGATCGCGCGGCGAAGATTCTGATGGCATCGTCGCAACCCGACGGTGGCCTCGCGCTGACCGGTGACAAGGCGCTGCTGTTTCACCAGAATGACGAAGCGTTCCTGATGTACGCACGCCGTGGCCGCAGCCTGGTGGCGCTGTACGACCCGATCGGCCCCGGCCAGCAGCGCGCCGAAATGATCTGGCAGTTCCGCGACCTTTGTGACATTCACCACGCTCGCCCGGTGTTCTACCAGGTGCGCGCGGAGAACCTGCCGTACTACATGGACATCGGCCTGACCGCGATCAAACTCGGCGAAGAAGCCCGGGTCGATCTGCTTCGCTTTGACCTGGAAGCCAAGGGCAAAGAGATGAAGGACCTGCGTTACACCTGGAACCGTGGCACCCGCGACGGCTTGTCGCTGGAAATCCACGAACCGGGCCAAGCGCCGATGGATGAGCTGAAAGTGATTTCCGATGCATGGCTGACCGGCAAGAACGTGCGTGAGAAAGGCTTCTCCCTCGGCCGATTCAGCGACGATTACCTGAAGCATTTCCGCATCGCGGTGATTCGCTTCGAAGGTCGCCCGGTGGCATTCGCCAACCTGCTCGAGACTTACAGCCATGACCTGGCCAGTCTCGACCTGATGCGCGCGCACCCGGACGCCCCCAAGCTGACCATGGAATTCATGATGGTCGGCCTGATTCAACACTATAAGAGTCACGGATACGCGCGCTTCAGCCTGGGCATGGTGCCGTTGTCGGGGTTGCAACCCCGGCGTGGTGCACCGCTGACCCAGCGACTGGGCTCGATGGTTTTCCGCCGTGGTGAGCAGCTGTACAACTTCCAAGGCTTGCGCCGCTTCAAAGACAAGTTCCAGCCTGACTGGGAACCCCGTTATATGGCCGTGCCCGCCGGACTCGATCCGCTGGTGGCGCTGGCCGACACTGCTGCCCTGATCGCGGGCGGCTTGACTGGATTGGTGAAACGCTGATGATTCAACGCTCCCTGAAGTACATCCTGGCCGCACTGATCGTGCTGGCCGTGATTGCCGGCGGCGGTTTCTGGTACCTCAAACGTCCGGCACCAGAACCGACGCTCGAACCTGTTACGGCGGCAGACGGCACCGTTTTGACCCGCGTCATCCCCGGCACCAAACCCAAGGCGCAGGTGCTGGTCGCGGTCAACGACGACCAGAAACTCTCTGAAAAACAACTGACCACCCTGAGCCGCAGCGCCTCGGCGCAAATCGTTCAGGTGATTCTGCCCAAGGACTGCCTGCTGCAAAGCCGCGCCCTGCAAACCGGTCTGCGCGAACTGAACGGCCCGGCTACGCTGGTCAGCGGTATCGGCCCCGGCGCGGTACTGGCCTGGCGTTGGTTGTCCGAGCAAAAGGACGACAAGGCCCAAGCGATTTCCGTGGACCTGGCGCTGGAAAAACCCGGCTGCACTCACCTGTTGCCAAAATCCGCCGCCCACGGCCACTGGCTGGTGGCGTGGAACGACAACCCGGACGACGCCAGCGCAGGTTTCGTGCGCGATCAACCGAACGCCGAAACCAGCATCAGCGACTACGACATCAACCTGCCGCAAGTGCTGAACAACGAACTGCGCAAGATCCTCGTCGGCGGCGACAAGGCCAACGGCGGTCTGGCGATCCCGGTGGTGGAAGTGCCGGCCGGCCAGGCCAAAGACACCGTGACCCTGTTCCTCTCCGGTGACGGCGGCTGGCGCGACCTCGACCGCGACGTGGCCGGTGAAATGGCCAAGATCGGCTACCCGGTCGTCGGCATCGACACCCTGCGCTACTACTGGCAGCACAAGAGCCCGGAGCAAAGCGCGCTGGACCTGACCGAACTGATGCAGCACTACCGGCAGAAATGGGGCACCAAACGCTTCATCCTCACCGGTTACTCGTTCGGCGCTGACGTACTGCCAGCGATCTACAACCGCCTGCCGGACACCGAGCAGCAACGCGTAGACGCAATCATCCTGCTGGCCTTCGCCCGCACCGGCAGCTTCGAAATCGAAGTCGAAGGCTGGCTCGGCAACGCCGGCAAAGAAGCCGCCACCGGCCCGGAAATGGCCAAGCTGCCAGCCGCCAAAGTGGTGTGCATCTACGGCGCCGAGGAAACCGACGAAAGCGGCTGCACCGACAAGACCGCGGTGGGCGAAGCGGTGAAGCTGCCTGGCGGCCACCACTTCGACGAAAACTACCCGGCGCTGGCCAAGCGTCTGGTGGACCTCATCGAGAAGCGTCAGAGCAAGGATCAGCCGACAGAGTGATCTGAAGCCAAGATGACAAAAAGCCCCCGCAGTGTTGTGGCTGCGGGGGCTTTTTTGTGGGCGAGTGGTTCATCTTCCGCTGAAAACTTACATGTGAGCGAGCGAAAAGGCGCCAAGGCCATTATATAGCCATCACGCGTTTCTCAAAGTAAACTCTTCCTATTTTTCAGGAAGGGAAGCCGAAATGATTGAGACGCCGCTGGTAATCAACCTATCCAAGAGCGAAAAGGAAAGGTTGGAAAAACCCGACGACATCCTGCAGACAGTTGCCCTCACGCGTCTGGACAGACTCATCGGCGAACAGCTGGACGGCATTCCAACTAAACCCCATTCCGAGTTCAGTGAAACTTCGTTGAGCTATCCACGGCCGCACAACGCGATCCTCGTTCAGGGTGGCAGGGGCAGTGGTAAAACCACGTTTCTGCTGAACGCGCTTCAACGTCTACACGATGGAACAGATAAAGATATTGCCAGCATGGCAAGCGATCTTCATGTACTGCCGATGATTGATCCGACCCTGATCGAAACCAAAGAGCACATTGTAATCGTCATCCTTTCGATGATCGAAGCTGCAATCAAAGACGTGGCAGATAAAAACGGCCAGATGCATACGGCCCGCCAATCGTTGTCTGAAGGGCTAGGGTTGCTCGATGGGATTGGCTCGAGCTCGGCTTACGGCAGCGAATGGGAAGACGCGGACTGGGTAATGAGCCGCGGGCTACATAAAGCAAAGAAAGGCCGCTTGTTCGAGCTCAAGTTTGGCGTGTATCTCGAGACAGCGCTGGACATGTTGAAAAAGAAGGCTTTCGTCTTGGCCTTTGACGATGTCGATACGAATTTCACCCATGGTCACACCATTCTCGAGACCATCCGCAAATACCTGACCTCTCCGCGTCTTGTCCTCCTTCTGTCAGGCGATCCCGATCTGTACGGTCGACTGCTACGACGCAACATTTACAGCACTTTTGGCAACAAAGTGCTGGAACACGATTCCGACATCATTGGCGGCGACAAACAAAATCTTGGCCACGCGGTTCTCGAACTGGAAGAACAATATCTTCTGAAGATCGTCCCTCCGCAGAACCGGATTGCGATGCTGCCTCTGGGTGGCATCATGCTGGGATCAAAAATATTGGTGGATCCAGGCAAGAGCCAGAAGTCTATGGAGCTGGCTTTTTGGGCGAATGAACAGATACGCAAGCTATTGCTCGAAAAGGAAGGTCAGTCGCAGCGGTTCTTCGACTTCATCTCCATGGAACACCTTCGCCTGGTCATTGGCTACCTACGCGCACTTAATCAAGACGACATAAAGGCCAGTCGCCAAATGATTTTGCGAGTGTTTGAAACTCGCCTGAGAACCAGCCAGGTTCCAACAAACCTGCTTGAACGAGGTAATTTCGATTACGCGCTGAGATCCGCTTTCGAGTGGCTGTGCAAACAGGACGACGCGGCCGATTTGCTGTCATTCGGAGTTCCGGTTGACCCAGTCAGGGCCGTCGTAATTCACTGCTTGGCGCTGGCACTTGCCCAAGGCATTGAAGCGCATAACGGAGGGGCTTTGAGGGCGCTGTTCGCCCTCGCACTGCCTATTACGATGATGCGGCGTCCGGAAAACAGCGACACAGAAACCCGCGCCTCGATCTTCCGATTTCTCTGGACCAACGCATCTCCGTCACTACCGGAAATCGCCGCTCGTATCGGCACCATCGACAGGTCTCGCCGTCAGGAAGTCGGGAAAATACCCGCCAGTTCATTCGGCTCGGTTGGGCTGACTAATCGATTGAGTCAAAAAGAAAACCTGCTTCGGGTGTATGGTTTATCTGCCCCAGTGAAGAGCGGCGATCGGCCGACTGTCGCTGATCTCTACAATTTTAATGGGTCAGAAATTAACGCTGTGGCCGCAAACTGGATTTCCCACATAGCTGACGACTATGGCGACCTGCAAATCCGCCAAAATGTGAGTTGGTTCTCAATCGACGATCTCATCCAAGATCGGACGGGAAAGTTCGGCGACGTGCTGAAACTGGTCGTTTACAAACGATTCAGTGCGCGCGGCGAGATGTTTCGGTCACTGTCAGCACTCTCCCTGTTCGCCGTGATTGGGGATCTGTTGATGTCCAGCGATATTGGCGACCTGACTTCATACTCTGTGTCGGCCACCATTCCTCCATTCAAACGCGAAAGAACTCAAGACGAAGTCATTTATCCGACCGAGGTCGACGATGATCCAAGCGATGAGGAATCAAGCGACGAGGATGATGCGGCTAGTGTTCCAGAAGATGGATATTTCGACAGCTTCGGGCAAAACCTCAGGAATTGGCACACCTTTGCTCGCGACGCTTACCTGAATGCGGCTCTGTCTCCAGCAATGCTGGGCAGCATTGCCTCACGTATCCATGATGATCTGATGGACTTGGATGAAAAGGTCACGTCCTCTTGGAAAAGCGGGCAGATTCTGCATCGGCAGATCACCAATATCCTGCACGGCATTCTCGTGCTCACCTCCGGTTTGCCGGGGCGTAAGGAAAGTCCGAAAGAATCTGACCGACCTTTGATCGAGGCACTGGGACGTATCCAGGCAGCCGGGACCGTTGCAGCCCTTCATCCTTTAGCGATTATTGTCCTGTCGTGCCCACTGGTGTGGGCCTTCTTGAACCCCCACGACGACGACAATCATACTGAATGGGCCATTAATCCACTCGGTCTGACCGCATGCTTAGCGCTCAACGACTGGAAAGACAATCAGGACGCGGAGAGCTTCAAACTCGAGCCGGACTTTGAGAGCTGGCTGGTACAGCCGACGATCCCGATCAAAATCGGCCCGATCGTTCAATCCGGCAACCAGCGTTCAGTGAAAATTTCTGGCTTCTACCACGTCCTCAACGTCGTGCCACGCAATGTCACGAAATAAACCCGAGCAGTCCTCGCCCCTCGCCAACGAGCTGTTCGAGGCCCGTGAGTTGGTGGATTACGCCAAGTGCGTGCTGGGCAACCTCGACCTGATGCGCGCCTTCGAGCGGATGGCGCAACCAGCGCCGACCGGGGTCGAGCCGCTCAAGCACTTCACTCGCGAGCAACAGGCAATCTTGAACGATGCCCACAGCACCGGACGCTTCCTGGAAATGCGCCGACTGCATCCTGCGTTGACCGATGAGGGCGTCGAGAACCGGATCGCACGGATCGTGAAACGGATCAATGGTCGCACCGCAGTGCCCGATAAGTATCCGGGCAGCCTGCGCCTGGGTCGTGGGCAGAAACCGCCGAAAGGCACGGACGATGACCTCAATGGCAATCTGCCGGAACTGTTGTGGTGCCTCGGCGACCTGTTCCTGTGCGAAGGTCGCGACGGTTCGATCCGCGTGCGCGCACGCCTGTTGGAGCCGTGGCAGGATCTGGTGCTGGTGGTTCCGCCGCTGCTGATCACCTCGGTCTGGATGGCGCAGCGTCTGGACTTGTCCGACACCACGCCCTCAGCTGACGAGTTCCGGCGCGCTGTCAGCCGGATCAACGCATGGTTGTGCGATTCCACCCTGCCGGTGGACGATGATCCGTTTCTCGATCACCTGTGCCGCACCGAGGGGCTGGACGAAACTCATCTGCACCTCAACGGCACCACCGAGGCGGAAAAGGTCTGGTTCGATGCGCTGGAGCGCCCGGAACAGGTGGTCGGCGGTCTTACGGCCAAGACCATCAAACAAGACATCGGCATCAGGATCCCGATCGGCAATGGCGTGAAACGCTTGCTGCAACAAGAAGATCCGGACCTTTCCCCGGAGCGACTGATGCAGCGAGTTACCAGCGCTGCGGCACTGAAGGCACGCTTGTTGAACCACGCTGCCGGGAAAGTACCCCAGATGTGTGGCGAACCGCCGGTCGCGGCCTATCGACGTGCCCAGGAACACTGTTTGCGGCGTCTGTCTTCGCAGACGCCCCGAGTGGTCAAGGAAGCCTGGCAACTGGTGACACTGTTCAAAGGTTTCGATAAGCAGCGCATGGACCACACCAGCGGCCTGCTGCTCTGGCACTACGCCCTGCTGCGCGCGCAGTTCTGTCGTTTGCTGATCCAGCAAGCGGATCAGAAAGGCTTCGATCAGTTTCAAAGCATCACTCTCAACGAGTTGCGCGAAGCGACAGAAAAGGACTACGCCGAGCGGTTCCGCCAGATCGAGCGCGGACAGCAAAAAGGCGTGGACTTCCTAGAAGGTCGCTTCACCCCGAAAATGACGCCCGATGACAGTGCAAAATTGCTCGGATTGATCTTGCGCGGTTATCTGGAGTTTCTTGGCGAAGGGGTGGCGCGACCTGCCGGGGTGATGCGCGAAGCACGCAAGTATCGCTCTCTGTCGGACTTGCTGAACCGGGTCCGTCGGCTGGAAAAAGGCGATGATCAATGGTCTGGCATTTCGCCAGAGCAACCCGGTCACAGCCACATCCCCCCCTCGTCCCGACGCTTACGCCTGGGGCTGGTGCCGCACTTCGTCAAACAGAGCGACAAGAAGGAACGCGAAAGCTTCTTTAGCGGGGACAAACTGCGAGCGATTTGCCGGGACGCGAAAGTCCGTCGCGAATCCGATCAACGTGCACGAGCACTGGTCGCGCTGATCCAGCGCACCCCTGGACTCGAAACGCTGATTCGCGGCATCGATGCCGCCAGTAACGAACGTCACGCCGGCCCCGAAGTATTCGCCCCGGTATTTCGGCGCATGCGTCAGGCCGGGATCCGCCGCTTTACCTATCACGCTGGTGAAGACTTCGGGCACATTGTCTCCGGAGTACGCGCAATCCACGAGGCGGTGGTCTTTCTCGACTTCGATGCGGGCTGCCGGATTGGCCATGGCACAGCTTCCGGACTGGATCCGAAGGCGTGGTGGCAGGCAGTCAGCGGCTACGTGGTCATGCCGGCGGAAGAGCGCTTGGACGACCTGGTGTTCGCCCGGGCAATGCTCTTGTCCACGCGCACCCATATCGATAGCCTGCCGTTGATTGAAGCGGAGATTCAGCGACTGTCGATGAAGATCTGGAACGATCCGCGTATCACCCCTGACCTCCTCGCCGAATCGTGGAAGCTGCGCTCCCTCGATCCGTTGGCGCAAAACGTGGGCGTGGACGATGTGGACCCCAATCGCCGCTTCGAAGCCCGATGCTTTGCCAACGCCCGTCAAGGCAACGCCAGAGCACTCAATCACTTCCTGCGCCGGCACGGCATCGACGCGAACTCCGAGGAACTGAAGGCCGCACGCGAAGACGTGGTCGTTTCAAGGGAGAACGATGTGTTGCGTCCCAAAGTCATCCGCGCCATCCAGAACGCGGTGTTGCGCTTGCTGCGTGAACGCTCGATTGCGATTGAAACCCTGCCGAGCAGCAACCTGCGGATCAGCATTCACAAGAGTTACAACGATCACCACGCGCGCAATTGGCTGGGTTTGGGCAAACATCCAGTAGACGCCCCCGTGAGCGTGGTTATCGGCTCGGATGACCCGGGGATTTTTGCCACGGGTTTGCGCCTCGAGTACGCGCACCTTTCGCGCATGCTGCACGCGCATGTGATGTCGCCCGAAAACGCCAAGGAATTGCTGCGGCGGATGTGCGTGGAAGCCAAGCAATTTCGCTTCTGAAGGACCCGGCCGAGACGCAAAAAACAAAAGCCCCGCCAGCCACAAGGCTGACGGGGGCTTATTCTTTAGAGGCGCCGTTCAGCAGCGCCATACACCTCTTCATCACGTCGGGCACCCACCGCAACGATCAACACCTGGATGGCTCGGCCATCGACTCGATAAACGATTCGCGTGTCGCCCGTTCGAATTCGTCTGCAACCCGCAAGACTGGCTCTCAGAGGCTTGCCACTTTTGTCCGGCTCGCCATGGATGATCCGTTCTTCGATTACATCCAGAATCCGGTTGGCAGCTGCTGATCCCAATTGATCAAGATCCCCTTGGACTTCCGGATGATAAATCACTCCCCAAACCATCCAGCGCTCCCTTAATCCTTCCGGGCGTACCTTGCCCGCATATCCTCATGGCTGACAGCCTTGGTCTGATCAAAATTGCTCAGACGCTCACGGGCTGCCGCTTCGATGCGAAGGTTCTCAAGTTCATCCAGCATTTCCTGATAGGCCTGCACGTTGATGATGACCGCTGCCGGTTGATTGTCCTTGAAGATGACCAGACGTTCAGTGGCACGACTGGAAATCTCCTTGAGCTTCGCGCTGAAGCTCCTGACCATGGCAGTAACGGAGATTGCCTGGTCAGCACGCTCTAATAATGCCGTCATAATCACCTCTCACTCACATGCTGATGCGCACGTTAATGCACAAAGTATCGTGCTTAATTAAACATAGCGCAAATTGCTGTTTCCACTATCCGACCAAGCACTCACACCGGACACGCACAAAAAAGCCCCCGCCAGCCTTGAAGCTGACGGGGGCTTTTCAGTTGGAGCGTGGCCTACATCTCCACCTGCGTCCCCAACTCAATCACCCGGTTCAACGGCAAATTAAAGAACCTCAAGTTCCCATTGGCATTCTTCAACATGAACGCAAACAACGCTTCACGCCAACGCGCCATCCCCTCAAGTTTCGAGGCAATCACCGTTTCCCGGCTGAGGAAGTACGTGGTGCGCATCGGGCTGAAGTCCAGATCATCCAGATGACACAGCTTCAGCGCCTGCGGCACGTCCGGCTCGTCGGTGAAGCCGAAGTGCAGGATCACCCGGAAGAAGCCTTCGCCGTGGGCCTCGACTTCGAAGCGTCGCGATGGCGGTACACGCGGGATGTCTTCGTAGACCACCGTCAGCAACACCACTTGCTCATGCAACACCTGGTTATGCAGCAGGTTGTGCAACAGCGCGTGCGGCACGGCGTCGGAGCGCGCGGTGAGGAACACAGCGGTGCCCTGCACGCGATGCGGTGGTTGCACGCGGATGCTGCTGATAAAGATCGGCAGCGGCAGTGCGCCTTCGTCGAGGCGTTCGACGAGCAACTGCTTACCGCGTTTCCAAGTGGTCATCAGCACAAACAGCGCGATACCGGCGATCACCGGGAAGGCACCGCCCTGAACGATCTTCGGCACGTTGGCGGCGAAGTACAGACCGTCCACCAGCAGGAAGCCGATCAGCACCGGCACCGCGAGGATCGGCGGCCATTTCCACAGCAGCAGCATCACTGCCGACACCAGAATGGTGGTCATCAGCATGGTGCCGGTCACCGCCACGCCGTAGGCCGAGGCCAGTGCGCCGGAGGACTCGAAACCGAGCACCAACAGGACCACGCCGACCATCAGCGCCCAGTTCACCGCGCCGATATAGATCTGGCCCTGCTCGTCGCTGGAGGTGTGCTGGATGTACATACGCGGGATGTAACCGAGCTGAATCGCCTGACGGGTCAGGGAGAATGCACCGGAAATCACCGCTTGCGAGGCAATCACCGTGGCCAGCGTCGACAGACCGACCAGCGGAATCAGCGCCCAGCTCGGTGCCAGCAGATAGAACGGGTTACGCGCTGCTTCCGGGTTTTCCAGCAGCAAGGCGCCCTGACCGAAGTAATTGAGCACCAGCGCCGGCAACACCAGGATGAACCACGCCCGGGCAATCGGCTTGCGACCAAAGTGGCCCATGTCGGCGTACAGCGCTTCTGCACCGGTTAGCGCCAGCACCACGGCGCCGAGGATCGCCACGCCCATGCCCGGATGAACGACGAAGAAATTCACCGCCCAGATCGGGTTCATCGCATGCAGCACTTCTGGCGCGTGGCTGATGCCATACACACCGAGGGCGCCGAGGACAAGGAACCAGGTGACCATGATCGGCCCGAACAGAATGCCAATCCGCGCCGTACCGTGTTTCTGGATCAGAAACAGCGCCACCAGCACCACCAGCGACAACGGCACGACCCAATGGTCGATACCATCGAATGCCAGCCCCAGACCTTCAATCGCCGACAGTACGGAAATCGCCGGGGTGATCATGCTGTCGCCATAAAACAGCGCCGCGCCGATCAGTCCGCAAACCACCAGCAACGACCGCAACTTCTTGCGATGCCCCGCCGCGCGCCGCGCAAGTGCGGTGAGCGCCATGATGCCGCCCTCGCCCTGGTTGTCGGCGCGCAGCACGAACATCATGTATTTGATCGACACGACCCAGATCAGCGACCAGAAGATCAACGACAGAATACCCAGCACGCCATCGTGATTGACCGATACGCCGTAAGCGCCGGAAAACACTTCTTTGAGGGTGTACAGCGGGCTCGTGCCGATGTCGCCGTAAACCACCCCGACCGCCGCGACCAGCATGCTCAGCGGCTTGGAGGCCGAACCCTCGGCGCCTGCCGCATGACTACTTGCCTGACCCATCCAACACTCCTACTTCTCAGAACCGGCTTCTTGAATGAAGCACTATGCTTTGTGGTGCAGCATGCGCTGTTTTACCTGTTGTTACAGACGTTTTGTTGACTGTAAAAAATTGGTAAAGCTCAACGGCGCGAAGCATAGCGCAGCACTCGTCGTATTTCCCTGCATAAAGCTGGTCAAGTGCGTTGCCCGCCGCTAGAATTGCGCACTTTTTGATCAGAGGCGCGCCCTAAGCGCCCGTCCGTCGGCTTTCGCACCAAGAAAGCGATGTCACAAAATACCGAGGTTAGACATGTCCACCACTCCTGCGCCGGCCAATCCAAAGGTTGGCTTTGTATCTCTGGGTTGCCCGAAAGCACTGGTCGACTCCGAGCGCATCCTGACCCAGCTGCGCATGGAAGGCTATGACGTGGTGTCCACCTATCAGGACGCCGATGTAGTAGTCGTCAACACCTGCGGTTTCATCGATTCGGCAAAGGCTGAGTCGCTGGAAGTGATCGGCGAAGCGATCAAGGAAAACGGCAAGGTGATCGTCACCGGTTGCATGGGCGTGGAAGAAGGCAATATCCGCGACGTGCACCCGAGCGTGCTGGCCGTGACCGGTCCGCAGCAGTACGAGCAAGTGGTCAACGCTGTGCACGAAGTGGTTCCACCGCGTAAGGATCACAACCCGCTGATCGACCTGGTGCCGCCACAAGGCATCAAGCTGACCCCGCGCCACTACGCCTACCTGAAGATTTCCGAAGGCTGCAACCACAGCTGCTCGTTCTGCATCATCCCGTCGATGCGCGGCAAACTGGTCAGCCGTCCGGTCGGTGATGTACTCGACGAAGCTCAGCGTCTGGTCAAATCCGGCGTTAAAGAGTTGCTGGTCATTTCGCAAGACACTAGCGCCTACGGCGTAGATGTGAAATACCGCACCGGTTTCTGGAACGGCGCACCGGTGAAAACCCGCATGACCGAACTCTGCGAAGCGCTGAGCACCCTCGGCGTCTGGGTGCGTCTGCACTACGTTTACCCGTACCCGCACGTTGACGAGCTGATCCCGTTGATGGCCGCCGGCAAGATCCTGCCGTACCTGGACATCCCGTTCCAGCACGCCAGCCCGAAAGTGTTGAAGTCGATGAAACGCCCGGCGTTCGAAGACAAGACCCTGGCGCGGATCAAGAACTGGCGCGAAATCTGCCCGGACCTGATCATCCGTTCGACTTTCATCGTCGGCTTCCCGGGCGAAACCGAAGAAGATTTCCAGTACCTGTTGAACTGGCTGACCGAAGCGCAACTCGACCGCGTTGGCTGCTTCCAGTACTCGCCGGTTGAAGGCGCTCCGGCCAATGATCTGGATCTGGAAGTGGTGCCGGACGAGGTCAAGCAAGATCGTTGGGATCGCTTTATGGCGCACCAGCAGGCGATCAGCTCGGCCCGCCTGCAAATGCGCATCGGCCGTGAGATTGAAGTGCTGGTCGACGAAGTTGACGAGCAAGGCGCGGTTGGCCGCTGCTTCTTCGATGCGCCGGAAATCGATGGCAATGTGTTTATCGATAACGGCAGCAATTTGAAGCCTGGCGACAAGGTCTGGTGCAAGGTTACTGACGCTGACGAATATGACCTGTGGGCTGAGCAGATCTGATCTGATCTGATCTGATCTGATCTGATCTGAAGATCAAAAGCCCCTCACCCTAACCCTCTCCCGGAGGGAGAGGGGACTGATCTATGTGTTCTTGCGAGCTGCACCGACCTGAACGTTCGAGTCGAACTCAGGTTTTGAACAGCACGAAGATCAGCTCCCTTCCCCCTCGCCCCCTCCCAGAGGGAGCGGGGACTGATCGAGGTGTTCTTTCGAATTGCGGCGACCTGAAATATCGAGTCGGACTCAGGCTTTGAACAGCACGGAGATCAGCTCCCTTCCCCCTCGCCCCCTTGGGGGAGAGGGTTGGGGTGAGGGGGTGAGCTCTTGCTGGCGACAGAAACAGCCAGCCAGACACCGCAAAAAAATACAAAAAGCCCCGCTCTTTTTACGAGATGCGGGGCTTTTTTACGGCTATCGTTTAGCGGGGGACGGACTCCCTTGAAACGGACAAGAGGCAGACGGGCATGCGTCACCATTCGGTCATCCACACGCCGAAACTCAGCGATTATCAGGAACTGACCCGGGTCTGGGAGGCCTCGGTTCGCGCGACCCATGATTTTCTGCCAGACAGCTATATCGAGCTGCTGCGCAATCTGGTGCTCACCCGCTATCTCGATGCAGTAATGCTGATCTGCACCAAGGACGCTAACCAGCGCATCACCGGGTTTGCCGGAGTTGCAGCGGGCAAGATCGAGATGCTGTTCATCGACCCCGCCCATCGCGGTCAGGGCCTGGGTAAAAAGTTGCTGACTTACGCCCTGCAGCATCTGAACGCCGATGAACTGGATGTGAACGAGCAGAACCCGCAGGCGCTGGGCTTTTACTTCAAGCAGGGTTTCGAGGTAATCGGCCGTTCGGAGGTGGATGGCATGGGGCAGCCGTATCCGTTGCTGCATATGCGCTTGCGGCAGAACCAGCAGCGCACCAGCAATGGCTGACACACCATAAAACCCTGTGGGAGCTGGCTTGCCAGCGATGCGGGCGCTGCGGTCTGCAAGAAATACCGAGGTGATGCCATCGCTGGCAAGCCAGCTCCCACAGGTAAAGCGAACAGCCTGTAAATGGAACCGGGCTTAACCGGCGCCACACAGGTACAATGCCCACCCCTTTTTTGTTACGGCCCTGTCATGACTGACCCGATTCGCCTCTCCAAACGCCTCATCGAACTGGTCGGTTGCTCCCGCCGGGAGGCCGAGCTGTTCATTGAGGGCGGCTGGGTCACCGTGGACGGCGAAGTGATTGACGAGCCGCAATTCAAGGTCGGCGACCAGAAGGTCGAGCTCGACAAGGACGCCAAGGCCACCGCGCCGGAGCCGGTGACCATCCTGCTCAACGCGCCGGCTGGCATGGATGTCGAGACCGCCATGCAATCGCTGAGCGCCGAAACCCTCAGCGAAGAACACCGCTTCAGCAAGCGCCCGTTGCGCGGGCACTTCCTGCGCCTGACCGCCAGCGCCGACCTGCAAGCCAAGGCTAGCGGCCTGCTGGTGTTCACCCAGGACTGGAAAATCCTCCGCAAGCTCACTGCCGACGCCGCGAAGATCGAGCAGGAATACGTGGTTGAAGTCGAAGGAGACATGGTCGCCCACGGCCTCAACCGTTTGCAGCACGGCCTGACCCACAAGGGCAAGGAGCTGCCGCCAGTCAAGGCCAGCTGGCAGAACGAAAACCGGCTGCGCTTCGCCATGAAAAACCCGCAGCCCGGCATCATCGCCCAGTTCTGCGAAGCGGTCGGCCTCAAGGTCATCGGCATCCGTCGCATCCGTATCGGCGGCGTCTCGATCGGCAAGGTTCCGGTCGGCCAATGGCGCTACCTGTCCGGCAAAGAGAAGTTCTAAGACTTCCACTGCCGCCACACATTCCGGCAGTGCGCCCGCGCGCTGCCCACAACGCTTATCAGGATTACTCACATGATTCATAACGACGTATTGCGCAGCGTGCGCTACATGCTCGACATCAGCGACAAGAAGGTTGTCGAGATCATCCAACTCGGTGGCATGGACGTGGCCCTCGCCGACGTGATCACCTGGCTCGACAAGAAAGAAGAAGACGAAGAAGGTTTCGTGCGCTGCCCGGACGAAGTGATCGCACACTTCCTTGATGGCCTGGTGATCTTCAAGCGTGGCAAGGACGAAAGCCGTCCGCCGCAGCCGATCGAAGTGCCGGTGACCAACAACATCATCCTTAAAAAGCTGCGCGTGGCCTTCGAACTGAAAGAAGACGACATGCACGCGATCCTCAAGGCCGCCGAGTTCCCGGTGTCCAAACCTGAGCTGAGCGCGCTGTTCCGCAAGGTCGGCCACACCAACTACCGCCCGTGTGGCGACCAGTTGCTGCGCAACTTCCTCAAGGGTCTGACCCTGCGCGTTCGCCCGGCCTGATTCCCTTCTGCGGTGGCGACGGATGGTCGCCGCCGCAACGCATGACCGCTCATTCCCTCTGAAAATAGTGGCTCCGCTTTTCGCGGCTGACGACTAGGGTGTATTGATCCCTAGCACTCAGGACTCGCCATGCACCCGTATTTCTCCCTGCAAGGCCGCACCGCTCTAGTGACCGGCGGCACCCGTGGTATCGGCAAAATGATCGCCAAAGCCTTTGTCGAGGCTGGCGCGCGTGTCTACGTGTGCTCGCGCGACGCCGAAGCCTGCCATCAAACCGCGGAAGAACTCAGCGCCTTGGGCAAGTGTCACGGCGTGGCGGCGAATCTGGCGACGGAAGAAGGCGTGCAGGAACTGGCCGCGCGCCTGGGCGAGCAGATCACGCATCTGGATATTCTGGTGAACAACGCCGGCACTACTTGGGGGGCGCCGCTGGAGAGCTACCCGGTCAAGGGTTGGGAAAAAGTCATGCAGCTCAACGTGACGTCGGTGTTCAGTTGCATCCAGCAGTTTCTACCGTTGTTGCGCAAAGCGGGTTCGGCGGCGAACCCGGCGCGGATCATCAACATCGGTTCGGTGGCGGGGATTTCTTCGTTTGGCGAGCAGGCGTATGCCTATGGGCCAAGTAAAGCTGCCCTACATCAATTGTCGCGGATTCTCGCGCGGGAACTGGTGAGCCAGCACATCAACGTCAACGTGATTGCGCCGGGGCGCTTTCCGAGCAAGATGACCCAGCATATTGGCAATGATCAGCAGGCGTTGGCCGAGGATACGGCGCTGATTCCGATGAAGCGTTGGGGGCGTGAAGAGGAGATGGCGGCGTTGGCGATCAGTCTGGCGAGTACGGCTGGGGCCTATATGACCGGGAATATTATTCCGCTGGATGGTGGGTTCAGCCTCTAGGTCGGCGGTGAAGCTATCGCGAGCAGGCTCACTCCTACAGGGATTTTCAGCGAACACAGATTTTGTGTACACCCATGACCCTGTAGGAGTGAGCCTGCTCGCGATGGCGTCAGCCCAGTCACCACCTGCCATAAGGGCTACCGGGTTATCATGCCCCCCCCTGCCCCGCTTCGAATACACACCATGACTTACAGCGTCTCCCCCATCGGCTTCGTGCGCTCCTGCTTCAAGGAGAAATTCGCCATCCCCCGCCAACCGCAACTGGCCCCCGCCGCCCGTGGCGTGCTGGAACTGGTGGCGCCGTTCGATCAGGGTGACGCCGTGCAGGGTCTGGAACAGGTCAGCCATGTCTGGCTGCTATTCCTGTTTCATCAGGCACTGGAAGACAAACCACGGCTGAAAGTGCGCCCGCCACGTTTGGGCGGCAACAAGTCCATGGGCGTGTTCGCCACCCGCGCCACCCACCGACCAAACGGCATCGGCCAATCGGTGGTGAAACTGGACAAGGTCGAAGCCAATCGGTTGTTCATTTCCGGGATCGATTTGCTCGACGGCACGCCGATTCTCGACATCAAACCCTACGTGCCTTACGCGGACATCATTCCCGAGGCCTCCAACAGTATCGCCAGCGCTGCGCCGCAGCTGATTGACGTGCAGTGGACGGACTCGGCGCTGCAACAGGCGCACACACACGCTCAGCGCCTCGACGAGCCGTTGGTTGAGCTGATTGAACAGTGCCTGGCGCAGGATCCGCGTCCTGCGTATCAAACCCCGGCGCCTGAGCGCGAATACGGCGCGCAATTCTGGGATCTGGATGTGCGCTGGCATTACCCGACGCCTGAGCAGATCCGCGTACTCGAAGTCATTCCTGCCACAGCCTGAGGCCGCACCCAATGTAGGAGCTGCCGAAGGCTCGGGGCGCGATCGGACGATCTTTTGATCTTGATCTTAAAAAGCAAGATCAAAAGATCGCAGCCTTCGGCAGCTCCTACATGGATTGTGGCAGGCATGAAGGAAATGTTTCGGGCATAAAAAAGCCCCCATTGCCTGCATAGGCAATGGGGGCTTTTTAAGGGGGGGGCTTACTTCTCGACGAACGCACGCTCGATCAGGTAGTCACCCGGCTCGCGCATCCGCGCCGAGATCTTCAGGCCGAAGCTGTCGAGCACTTCGCTGGTCTCGTCGAGCATGCTCGGGCTGCCGCAGATCATCGCGCGGTCGTCCTGCGGGTTTATCGGTGGCAGACCGATGTCGCTGAACAGCTTGCCGCTGCGCATCAGGTCGGTCAGGCGGCCCTGATTCTCGAAAGGCTCGCGGGTCACGGTCGGGTAGTAGATCAGCTTGTCACGCAGCGCCTCGCCGAAGAACTCGTTCTGCGGCAAGTGCTCGGTGATGAATTCGCGATACGCGACTTCGTTGACGTAACGCACACCGTGAACCAGGATCACTTTTTCAAAGCGCTCGTAGGTTTCCGGGTCCTGGATCACGCTCATGAACGGCGCCAGACCGGTGCCGGTGCTCAGCAGGTACAAGTGCTTGCCCGGGTTCAGGTCGTCGAGAACCAGGGTGCCGGTAGGCTTCTTCGAGATGATGATCTCGTCGCCTTCCTTCAAGTGCTGCAGTTGCGAGGTCAGCGGGCCGTCCTGCACCTTGATACTGAAGAACTCCAGATGCTCTTCCCAGTTCGGGCTGGCGATCGAGTAAGCGCGCATGAGCGGCCGGCCGTTGGGCTGTTGCAGGCCGATCATCACGAACTGACCGTTCTCGAAGCGCAGGCCCGGATCGCGGGTGCACTTGAAGCTGAACAGAGTGTCGTTCCAGTGATGAACACTGAGGACACGCTCGTGGTTCATGTTGCTCATGTACGTTTGACTCCTGGATATTGGGTCTGCGCTGGCTTTTAAAGGCGACGGTGCGCAATTGCATCGCATTCTAATAGCGACGACAATATCTGTTAACTGGATTATTAAGATAAGGGTTATCGGTTATATCGATATGCGATTCACTCTCCGTCAACTGCAAGTCTTCGTCGCCGTCGCCCAGCAGGAAAGCGTATCCCGTGCTGCGGGTCTGCTCAACCTCTCGCAGTCGGCCGCCAGCACCTCGATCACCGAACTCGAGCGCCAATCCAGCTGCCAGCTGTTCGACCGTGCCGGTAAACGGCTGAGCCTCAACGCCCTCGGCAAACAGCTATTGCCGCAGGCGGTGGCCCTGCTCGATCAGGCCAAGGAAATCGAAGACCTGCTCAACGGCAAATCCGGGTTCGGCTCGCTGTCAGTGGGCGCGACGCTGACCATCGGCAATTACCTGGCGACCCTGCTGATCGGCAGTTTCATGCAGCGCCACCCGGAAAGCCAGGTGAAGCTGCACGTACAGAACACGGCCAATATCGTGCAACAAGTCGCCCACTACGAAATTGATCTGGGTCTAATCGAAGGTGATTGCAGCCACCCGGACATCGAAGTGCAGAGCTGGGTCGAAGATGAGTTGGTGGTGTTCTGCGCTCCGCAGCATCCGCTGGCCAAGCGCGGCAGCGCGACCATGGAAGAACTGACTCGCGAGGCATGGATTCTGCGTGAACAGGGTTCCGGCACGCGGCTGACCTTCGATCAAGCCATGCGTCACCATCGCAGCGCATTGAATATCCGTCTTGAGCTGGAACACACCGAAGCGATCAAACGTGCGGTGGAATCAGGACTAGGGATTGGCTGCATCTCGCGGCTGGCGCTGCGTGATGCGTTCCGCCGCGGCAGTCTGGTGCCCGTGGAAACGCCGGATCTGGATCTGGCGCGACAGTTCTACTTCATCTGGCACAAACAGAAGTATCAGACTTCTGCCATGCGCGAATTTCTCGATCTGTGCCGCGCTTTCACCGCCGGGGTGCAGCGCAGCGACGAGATCGTTTTGCCGACAATCGCTTAAAGCAGAATCACTGCCCACACCAGCGCGATCATGCTCAATGCCACGAATTGTGCGGCGCTGCCCATGTCCTTGGCATTCTTCGACAGTGGATGCAGTTCTAGCGAGATGCGGTCGATGGCCGCTTCCACCGCCGAATTCAGCAACTCGACGATCAGCGCCAACAGGCACACGGCAATCAACAACGCTTGTTCGACACGGCTGACATTAAGGAAGAACGTCAGTGGAATCAGCACCACATTGAGCAGTACCAATTGGCGGAAGGCTGCTTCACCGGTAAAAGCTGCGCGCAGGCCATCCAGCGAGTAACCGGAGGCATTGAGGATACGTTTCAGGCCGGTCTGGCCCTTGAAAGGTGACATAAAGTAGAAACCAACCAAAAAGGAGTGGGAAAGCTAGATCAACAAAAGTCAAAAAAGCGTGAAGACGCCAGCCATTATTGGCTCGGAATTGACTCAAGTTGTTGCAGCAGTAAAGCCGCCTGCGTACGAGTGCGCACATTCAGCTTGCGAAAGATCGCCGTGACGTGGGCCTTGATGGTCGCTTCCGACACGCTCAGTTCATAGGCAATCTGCTTGTTCAACAGGCCTTCGCAGACCATGGTCAACACGCGGAACTGCTGGGGCGTCAGGCTGGCGAGGCCATCGCTGGCGGCTTTGGCTTCGTCGGAAACACTGACCGCCTCGAACGCTTGTGGCGGCCAGAACACATCGCCATCGAGCACTTTGCGCACGGCTTCCTGAATCACGCTGAGGTCGCTGGACTTGGGAATAAAACCACTGGCGCCGAACTCACGGGACTTGACCATCACCGAAGCTTCTTCCTGCGCCGAGACCATCACCACCGGAATCTGCGGGTACTGTCCGCGTAGCATGACCAAACCGGAAAACCCGAAAGCGCCTGGCATGTTCAGGTCCAGCAGGACCAGATCCCAGTCAGCCTTTTCGGTCAGACGCGTTTCCAGCTCGGCGATGCTCGCCACCTCCACGAGCCGAACATCCGGGCCAAGGCCCAGCGTCACCGCTTGA
This sequence comes from Pseudomonas sp. Mb7, assembly GCF_054790525.1. Classification (NCBI taxonomy): domain Bacteria; kingdom Pseudomonadati; phylum Pseudomonadota; class Gammaproteobacteria; order Pseudomonadales; family Pseudomonadaceae; genus Pseudomonas; species Pseudomonas sp. Mb7. Next base: position 569,484 of record NZ_CP186501.1, on the reverse strand, counting down.
TGCAGGGCGCTACGAAACAGAGGGTGATCATCGGCAATCAGGATGTCGTATGTGGCCATTTTTCAAATGATCCTGTTTTTGATGGCAGACCCGGAGCATTCCGGTCTGGCCAAAGCAACTCAAGATGCCGCTTTCAAGCGATATCCACAGGGGCACGTTCAACGCCAATCATCAGCAAACACGGCGTTTCAAACCTTGGCCGCACCCTAATCGGCGCCAAGCATGCCCAGCGAAGACGGGGTGGTCAAGCAGCACGGCCGCTGGCTTGTACAGTATGGGCCACTATTGGGCCAACTCCGGCTGCGGCTTTCGTATATAGGGCAGCAACTCGGCGTGAGCCGGCGTCGATTCATTCATGTCCAGTTGCTGTTTGGCGCCGAGGTAATGCTGGCTGAACACGTCGAAATAGGCGTCCAACGCCGAGGCGGCGTCGCTGTCACCGGCCAGCTCCAGGCACAACGCCGCGACTTCGGCGGTGCACAGGTGCTCACTGCGGGTCGAACGGCGCAAGCGGTAGCGCGAGAGTTTGTCGGGCAGCAAGCTGAGGATTGGCAAACGGTCGAAATACGGACTCTTGCGGAAAATCTTCCGCGCTTCGGTCCAGGTGGCGTCGAGCAGAATGAACAATGGGCGCTTGCTGCTATCGATGGCGACGGTGTTGGTTACTCGCGAGGGCTCCACGTATTCGCCGGGAAACACCAGATACGGTTGCCATTGCGGGTCATTGAGCAGCGCCAGCATCTGCGGATCGGGCTCGGTACGCGACCAGATAAACGCATGGTTATCGCGCACCACGTCGGCAATCAGCCAACCGGTGTTGCTCGGTTTGAACACTTCCTTGCCGGTCATGATCAGGCACACGCCCGACCGCGTCTCGACACTAGGTCGCCAGGCGCACAGGCAATGGCTGATGATCACCCGGCAGTCGCGGCAACGCTCGGAGCGAAAGCCACGGGCCTGAATCGGCTTGATACCTTCGTCTTCGCGCTGGTCGCGCAGACGAGCGACGGCGTTGGGGGCATGGTTCATCGCGGATAACGCCGAAAAGCTGGAAAACTCGACACGAACAACACTCGGCAGGGCAATAAAGGCCGGCAGTTTACCAGAGCGACGGGCACAAGCCTGTACCCTCCCGACCGGCTCCCCTATAATTCGCCGCCACTGAACGCACAGTCACGTGGCTGGTCGAACCACCAGTCACTGAACCAGGAGAGTTTCATGCTGCGCCTTATCGTTCCCACCGCTGCCATTCTGCTGGCGTCGTCCTTCACCGCTCAGGCTGCATCGCTGAGTGAGCAGAATCTGAACCGCGAGCTGCGCAACGTCGCCGCACAAAGCAGCGTCGGCACGCCACGCGCCATCAGTGAAGACATTCTTGATCAGGGTTTCACCGTGGAAGGCACGCAGTTGATCAACCACCTGAGCGTGCAGAAGAGCCACGCCGACAAAATGCGCGCTGACCCTAAAGCCGTGTATTTCCAGTTGGGCGCCTCGGTGTGCAACAACCCGTCGTTCCGCAAGCTGATGGCCAAGGGTGCGATCATGCGTTACGACTTCACTGAAGTGAAAACCAACAAAGCGATCGGCTCCGCCAGCTACCAGGAATCGGATTGCCCGAAAGCCGCCCCGGCGAAGAAGAAGTAATCATCGCGAATTGGCGCGCCGCTGTTCATCCTCGGCGCGCAGTTCGGCCAGCAAGGCCTGTAGATAGTGTGAACGGCGCTCGCCGCCCGCCAACCGCCGGCAGCACTCCTCTTCGAGACTGAGTTGATTGGTCTCGGCTGCCGCTTTCAACATCCGATACAGCTGCGTATCGATCTCCAGAATCACTCTGGCCATATGTCCCGCCTCCTTGCCACCCACGAATCCTTGAATTGCATGCGCCTGGCGTACGATCGTTGACGCAAAGCTGTCGTACGGCGCCTGTACGTTAGTTAATCAGAGGGATTGCCCCTCGGCGCACGTTCGGACGAGCGGTGAAGCAACACGCGGAAAATCAATAAACGATTGCCAGCCAAAACTTTACAGCGCAATGATCAAGTCAGCGCAAATGCGCGCGAGGGTCTAGATTCAGTGTATTCCCGATCTTTTTTCAACGGCAGGCAAGGAACTGCCGATCGTGTGTTTTTTGCAGCGCGGCACTGACGCCGCTCGTCAGGGCCGACGCCCTGTGCAGAAGGAGACGTTGAATGCCTTACCAACCGAATGACTTGCTCAGTCGTCATTTTCAGGAAAGCGGCCCCGACCTCATCAGCAAGGTCGAAGAACAACTCAACCGTGTTTCCCCCAACAGCCCGAATATCCCTATCTACCGCGACATGATCCTGACCGTGCTGCGCATGGCCCAGGAAGACCACAACCGCTGGAACGCCAAGATCACCTTGCAAGCCCTGCGCGAACTGGAGCAGGCGTTTCGGGTACTGGAGCAATTCAAGGGCCGACGCAAAGTCACCGTATTCGGTTCGGCGCGCACACCGGTCGAACATCCGTTGTATGCGATGGCCCGCGAACTCGGTGCAGCCTTGACCCGCTCGGGAATGATGGTCATCACCGGTGCTGGCGGCGGCATCATGGCCGCCGCGCACGAAGGTGCCGGCCGCGATCACAGCCTCGGGTTCAATATCACCCTGCCCTTCGAACAGCATGCCAACCCGACGGTGGACGGCACCGGCAATCTGCTGCCGTTCCACTTCTTCTTTACCCGCAAGTTGTTTTTCGTCAAAGAGGCCGACGCACTGGTTTTATGCCCCGGTGGCTTCGGCACGCTGGATGAAGCGCTGGAAGTGCTGACATTGATCCAGACCGGTAAAAGTCCATTGGTGCCGGTGGTGCTGTTGGATGCGCCAGGCGGCACGTTCTGGCAGGGCGCGATGGACTTTATCCGCCAGCAACTGGAGAGCAACCGCTACATCCTGCCGACCGACATGAAACTGATGCGACTGGTCTACAGCGTCGACGAGGCGGTGGAGCAGATCAACCAGTTCTACAGTAACTTCCACTCCAGTCGCTGGCTCAAGCGACAATTCGTGATCCGCATGAATCATAAACTCAGCGATCAAGCGCTGGAGCACATGCAGGAGGCCTTTGCCGATTTGTGCCTGAGCGATCGGTTTCATCAACAGGCCTACGCCGGCGAGGAACACGATGAAGCGCAGTTCAGCCATCTGGCGCGACTGGCCTTCGCTTTCAACGCGCGCACTCACGGGCGTCTGAGGGAGTTGATCGATTACATCAACCTGCCGGAAAACTGGGCAGATTCCCAACCGCAAACAGCGCAACGCAGCCGCGAACCGTCAAAGGCAATTTGAGGGCAAAAAAAACGGCCCGCTATTTTCATAGCGGGCCGTTTTTATTGAATCGGTTTAATCGTCTATCCCTCGACCGCTGAACAAGCGGTTGATCATCTCCATCGAAAACCCCCGATAGGCCAGGAACCGGCCCTGTTTGGCCCGTTCTTTCGCATCAATCGGTAAATGCCCGGAGAACTTGCGTTGCCACGTCTCCTGCAATTGCTCCTGCCAACTGATACCGCTTTCGCGCAGGGCGAGTTCGATATCGGCGCGCTGCAAACCGCGCTGGCTCAGCTCTTCGCGAATCCGCAGAGGGCCATAGCCGGAACGGGCACGGTAGGAAACAAAGCTTTCAAGGTAACGGGCTTCGGAAAGCAGCCCCTCTTCCGTCAAACGGTCGAGGGCTGTTTCGATCATCTGCGCCTCAGCGCCGCGTTGACGCAGTTTGCGCGTCAACTCGACTCGACCATGCTCGCGACGTGCGAGCAGGTCCATGGCAGTTCGCCGCACCGCGACGAGGGTATCGAGTACTGCAGTGGTCATCGCTGCAATCAGATGTCAGCGTCGGCCAGGTCGTCTTCAGTCTCTTTGACTGCTGAGGCCTTGGAGTCGATCACGGCTGGAGTAAGCAGCTTGTCACGCAGTTGCTTCTCGAGCTTCGCGGCAATTTCCGGGTTGTCCGCCAGGAACTTGGCCGAGTTGGCCTTGCCCTGACCGATCTTGGTGCCTTCGTAGGCATACCAGGCGCCGGACTTCTCGACGAAACCGTGCAGCACGCCCAGGTCGATCATCTCACCGTTGAGATAAATGCCCTTGCCATAAAGAATCTGGAACTCGGCCTGACGGAATGGCGAAGCGACCTTGTTCTTCACAACCTTGACGCGGGTTTCGCTACCAACCACTTCGTCGCCTTCTTTCACCGCGCCAGTACGGCGGATGTCGAGACGGACCGAAGCGTAGAACTTCAGCGCGTTACCACCGGTAGTGGTTTCCGGGCTGCCGAACATCACGCCGATCTTCATACGGATCTGGTTGATGAAGATCACCAGGCAGTTGGCGTTCTTGATGTTACCGGTGATTTTACGCAGCGCCTGGGACATCAGACGGGCTTGCAGGCCCACGTGCATGTCACCCATTTCGCCTTCGATTTCAGCCTTTGGTACCAGAGCTGCCACGGAGTCGACGATGATCACGTCAACCGCGTTGGAACGCACCAGCATGTCGGTGATTTCCAGTGCCTGTTCGCCGGTGTCCGGCTGGGACACCAGCAGGTCGTCGACGTTGACGCCCAGCTTGCCGGCGTATTCAGGATCGAGGGCGTGTTCGGCGTCGACGAATGCGCAGGTCGCGCCGGCTTTTTGCGCCTGAGCGATCACGGACAAGGTCAGTGTGGTTTTACCGGAGGATTCAGGACCGTAGATTTCAACGATACGGCCTTTTGGCAGGCCGCCAATGCCGAGCGCGATGTCCAGACCCAGAGAGCCAGTGGAGATAGCCGGGATCGCCTGACGGTCTTGATCGCCCATACGCATCACGGCACCCTTGCCGAATTGACGTTCGATCTGACCCAGGGCCGCAGCCAAGGCTTTCTTCTTGTTGTCGTCCATTAAAGTCCTCACGTAATCAATAAGGCCTGACGGCCAACACCTGTATAAGTAGCCAGTATTATTCCACAGCGTTCGCGGATCGCCTACCCCTGATTTTCGATTTCTCGTGCCGCTAGTCGCAGGAGCCCCTCTAGCGCGGCCTTCACCGTTTGTCGGCGGACTTCATCGCGGTTGCCGGGGAAGTGCTGAACCTCAGTGATGACCGTCTCGCCAACGCCCCAGGCCAGCCACACCGTGCCGACCGGTTTGTTCGGCGATCCACCGTCCGGCCCGGCGACACCGCTGACCGCTACGGCAAATCGCGCCAGGCTTTTGTCCTGAGCGCCACGCACCATCGCCTCGACCACCTCGCGGCTGACCGCCCCGACTGTTTCGAACAACTCGAGCGGCACATTCAATTGCTGGGTTTTCTGCCGATTGGAGTACGTGACGTAGCCAGCCTCGAACCACGCCGAACTGCCCGGGATCCGCGTAATGGCTTCGGCAATTCCGCCACCGGTACAGGATTCAGCAGTGGTGACGTGGGCATTGAGCAGTTGCAGACGTCGGCCAAGGTCGGCGGCCAGTTGAGTGATCTCTTTCACGGCGTGCTCCGGATCGTGTGGAATGCCTCCACCGTACACGAGCCGGTTGCGCTTTCAATACACAGACTCATTCAAAATGTTCGGGCGCCAGCGCTCTGACATAGGCCTGACAAGCCTGCAAGGCGATCAGTCCACGGTCGCCGGTGTCGGTGATGGCGATAATTCGTTGAGCATGCGCCGGGTCAAGTCGGGCGCGTACGGTTGCATGATCCACGCCGCTGGCGCCGGCGGTGGCTGGCACGTTGCAGCCTGGGGCAACGTCGCTGGCGTCGAGAAGGACTGACAGGCGCACATCAGCAGTGGCAAGACGATCGCGCAGGCGATCCTGATCACGTTGGGCATCGCTCAGCGCTCGGTAGTGGGTTTGTTCACTGGTCGCGAGCCGTTGCTCCAGCGCCAGACGTTTATCCTGCTCAGCCTGTTGCGCAGTGGCGGTGGTCTGCGTCAGTTGATTAAGGGTCTCGGCGTTTAACCGGGCCTGCTCGGCCAGCTGTCGGCCGTAGCGCCACTCCTGAAATTGCCAGGCCGCTGCAAAGGCACCAGCAGCCAGCAACACAACAGCGATCACTCGCCAGGGGATTGGCATAGCACCGCCCTCGCCCGTGCCCAGATTTCCAGGCGATCCTGTAAACCGTTCAACCCGCCGTTGATGCGACGGGTAATGGTGTTGAACTGATCGCGATCAGCCAGTTCGTTCAAGCCGTTCTGCTCCCAGAACCATGCCGCAGACTCGGCGGCCCATTGTGGCTGTTCGAGCAGTTCGGGCAGGGACAACAGACGCTCATCGCCGAACAGGCCAACGCTGCACTGGCGATAGTTGCTGCGGCCAGTGATCTGGATCAGCCCGCGCCCTCGGTATTTTTGCCCGTCGCCGTCAGCCTCTGGTGTGTTGCCCAGACGCAAGGCCAACGTACCGGTGTCGTATTTGCTCAGGTATTGGTTGTTGCCCAGTTCGCGCACGTAGCGCAATTGCCCGGACTCGTGACCGACTTGCGCAAGGAACGCCGCGACGCGTTTGGGCGAGTCGATATGACGGCGCGTCATCGCGCTGTTGAGTGCAGAAACAAAAACGCCCGCTTGGGAGCGGGCGTTGGGCATGATGTCGATAAGGTTGTTTTCAGTTATTTGCATAATGCTTGATCCTCCCTGGATATTGCCCCGATTGAATCACGGTTGACGGTTAATGCCTGTCAGCCATTTTTTTGCCAGAGTTTTCAGGGTGCTGTCCGGCGCAGGTTCTTCGGGTGATGCGAAGAACCAACCGAGGGTGCCGAAGTTGGCGCTCCAGTCGATTTGCGGTGCAGGAGTGATTTCAGTGATGTCGACCCAGAGCAGATCCGGATGAAACATCTCGGCCATATTGCCTTCGGTGGAGAACAGCTCGACCACAGTGGAGTTGACGATGCGTGCGTAGGTTTTCATCAGGCGTACTCGTAGATGATCACGGCGCCCGAGGCACCTGCGCCACCTGGTCTGCCAGGCTGATTGGGGGCGTTGGCGATTCCTCCCGCACCGGAGCCGAAACCGGAACCGGGTGCAGCCAGAGAGCCTGCTGCACTGCTGCCAAAACCGCCTCCGCCCAATGGCGAGTTACCACCGTGTCCAGCAAGGGTTGAGCCGTTGACAGAGATCCCGGGAGCACCGGCGTTTCCCGCGCTATTGACGATGTTGCCGCCACTGGCCGACTGGCCGGGATAGCCTCCGGTATAAAGTCCCATCCCCTGGTTCGCAACAAAGCCAATCCACGGAGCCCCTCCACCACCGGCAGCCGAAACCAGCGAGCCGAAAGAACTGGTGCCTCCTCCCCCGGCATTCGCCGCGGCCTGTCCCGCGCTTCCCCCAGCCCCCACAGTGACAGCCTGACGAGAACCAATCGCCTCGGAAGGTAACCACGCTTCAGCATAACTACCGGAGGCGCCGCCACCCACGGTTGCATATTGGGAAGTTGTGGTCGCCCCGACTCCCGCACTTCCACCACCACCGCCCACAACCTTGACCAGAACGTGCTTCGTCCCGGCTATCGGCTCATAGGTGCCGGATACGGTAAACGTCTTTACCCCCAACAACCGGCCGCTCGCAGCATTACCACCGCTCGCATACACCAGCACCCAACTGTCCAGCGCCGCGCTGTACACCACCGAACACACACTGCTGCCGACAATCTCCGCTGGCCGCAATGCACTCAGCCCAAGGCTCAATAACGGCTTGGGCAGCAAGCCATTGGGTGCGAACGTGCTGGCTCCAGTGTTGGCATTACCAGCGGTAAAGCGCAGCGCCAGACCGTCTTTCAACGTAGTGATGGCCGGCACGTAGTTGGCCATGTACAGATTGGCCGCGCCGATATCAGTCGCATGCTTGTCTTCACCGGCCTGACTGAGTTTTTTCAGCGCCTGCAATAGCTGCGTCGCATCGGTTTCGTTTGGTTCAAGACCCGCAGATTTGACGACGTTCAACAATTCATCGGTAACGCTGTTGCCCCAGGTCGCCGGGATCAACGATCCGGGCAATCCCGCGACAACATCTTCATTGACGAACTTGCCATTCACCAGCCCGACGCTGGGAGCGCTTTTCGGATAATCCATTGCAACCCTCCTGATGACTTACAGCGCTGCAGCCAACCACTTCGGCGCAACCGGCCGATGCTCGCCGAACGGAAAAAAGGAACCCTGCGGCCAGTCGCGCAATTCACGGCGATACGTCTGCAATTGGGCATATTGCTCTGTGGTCAGCGTCGTGCCGCCACCGTCTTCCAACTCATCGCGATCACGCGCCACCAACCCGTCGGTGGCGGCCAGTTGCGCGGTGCGCCAACGGCGCTCGGCGTCAGCCGCTTCATCGGCCGAAGGAGGCGCAGGATCGACCAGAATCGGATAGCCGTTATCCGCACGCACGCCGATCACCTTTGCCGCAACGGCCAATTGCTGCAGCAGCGAGATCCAGTAAGTCTGAGGAATCTCGATGACATCGTCGGGAATGTCAGTTGAGTTGATACCCGGTACATAAACGCCCCGGGTGCTGGCGCTGAACAAAACGTTGAACGGATTCATTCAATAGCCCTTTGCGTAATAATTGATGCCCCAACCCGCAGCGACGCTGCCGCTGTAATCACGAACCTTGAGCTTGCAGCCTTGTTGCTTTCCAGAACCCGCAATCAGGATGACCATCGCCCCGTCACCGCCGGCATGAGTGGCCACCAGAGAAGAAAAGGCTGTAGGAAAAGAGATTGGGAAAATGACGTCGACTTCGCCCTTCGCATCCGTTGTGCCGACACCCCATTGCTCAATGTTGCCGCTGGCAAACCGTTGGTAACCGACGTTGCCATAGACGCCCGAATGGGCCGTGGCATAACGATCGCTGATCGACCCTCCGTACAGCCGCCATTGGCTCGCCAGTTTGATCAGGCATGCGGAGTCGCCGAGTCCGAGTTTCAGCGACCCGAACGTGCCGTTGCAGGTTTCAATTTGCTCGTTTGCGGCGGGGTTGATGGTCAGAACACCGTTGCCCGCATTGATCACGTGTAGCGTGCTGGCATGGGCAATGCCATTGATGGAGGGCAACGTTGCCGTGATCGGCGTTGCGCTGGCGAAACTCGCCACGCCCCCCACGTGGGCTACGGTCAGGACAGTGCTGGTCGGGTAAGAAACGAAGCCGGAAAACTGCAGACCCGCGCGGGCGACGAACTCGGTAGTGGCAACCGCTTTGCCTTGATTGAATTGCGGCGCCGTGACGAACAGGTTGTTGCTGCGCAGCGCACTGAGCAGTTGATTATTGGCGGCCTCCGTCGGTGTCAGCCCTGCGCTCTGGATGACCGTCAACAACTCTTGCGTAACACCATTACCCCAACTGGCCGGAATCAACGACCCTGGCTTGCCCGTCAGTAAATCTTCATCGACAAACTTGCCATCTACCAACCCGGCGCTAGGAACACTCTTTGGATAATCCATGATTCAACTCCTTGTTTAAAAATGCCTGAGACCAGTCAATCCGCATTGGCGACCCACCATTGCGGTGCTGTCGGGCGAGAAACCGCCGTCGGGAAACCTTTAGCCTCAGGCCAGTCACGCAGCGCCTGGCGGTACTCCAGCAACTCCAGATACTGCGCGGCCTTGAGCGTCGTCCCACGCCCCAGCGCCTGCTCGTCGCGATGCCGCGTCACCAACCATTCAGTAGCCGACAGACTGGACTGACGCCACGTTCGCGCTGCCGTCAAAGGCTCTTGCTCCTCGACGACAGTTTCAGGAATGACGACAGGATTGCCCATGACCGGTAACGGCGCGAGCTCATGGCGCAGTTCACTGAGGGGCGCGCCGATATCAACGTGCATGCCCTCCGGCACCTGCACCATCGTCTCGACGAAAGCGGGGGCAAACAGTTGAGTAATCGCGTAGTCGCCGGTATCGATCAATTCGACCGCGACACCGTTTTCCACTCGTGCATAACAGGCCATTATTCGTACTCCCAGATTTCACAGAAGGCGTCACCGCCAGCACCACTGACGACCGAAGCCGAAGCATTGACCGAGCATGAACCGCTGCCACCCGAGCCACGGATGCCTGCGTTACCAGCCGTGTTGGATCCGGTAAAAGATGCTCCGCCGTCGAACGGACTCGGAGCCCCGCAACCTGAAAGCAGCCCCCAATTAGCGTTACTCATCCCGAATCCACCCGTGATGCCCCGGGAGCTGCACAGATTGCCCCCGGTTAACATTCCGCCTACCCCGCCTTGAATGAATCCAGACGATGTAGCCGAGGTCACGATCGCCAGTTTTTGCCCACCGCCGCCTCCCGAAACGCTCATGTAGGCGCCAAAAGAAGCACCTCCACCCGCCAGACCTGTGGTGTTGCTGACCGCACCACCGGCGCCCAGCGAAACCGGCACGCCGGCGAGCATTTGTGCAGTAACGTCATACAGGCTTTCCGCGTAAGCACCGGAGCCACCACCGCCACCAAGGATTTGGTTTCCTGCCGATACAGGCCCACACCCGCCACCCGAACCACCCGCCCCCACCAACCTCACGCGAATCCGTTTGGCCCTTGGGTTGGGCTTGTAAACCGTAATCCCGACCGTCTCGATCTGCCGGACCGCCAGCAGCCGCCCGACCGCGTCGGTGATGCCGTAACCACTCAAGGTCGTCGGGGTGTTTTTCAGTTTGGTGAAATCGACCAGTGCACCGATCGCGGTCGCCAACTGATCGGTTTTCGTCTCATCGGGCGTCAGCCCGGCCGCCTTGATGGCATTGAGAATTTCCTGTGTGACGCTGTTGCCCCACGCTGCGGGAATCAGCGATCCCGGTGTTCCGACGAGCGGGTTTTCATCGACGAAGCCGCCGTTGACCAGCCCCACGCCGGGAATGTTTTTTGGATAGTCCATGTCGGCACCTTCGAGGTTTTACAGGCAGCCGAATGCCGGCAGCAAAGGGCCGTCTGTAAGGTTTTTATTAAGTGAGTGGCGAGTTACGCGGTTGGCGGCGCAGGCCAATCAATAACCGATGGATAATCCGGCTGATGCTCGATCCGGGCCAACGTCAGCGCATAACGCTTCCACGCTTGCAGAGTGGTTAACTGATCACTGCTCGCCTCGCCCAACTCATAGGCATATTGCAGAGGCGCAACCCGAATGACTGCTTCGCGCAGTCTGCTGTCCCGATCGATTTGCGCGTGCGCGATCAGGCCTGTGCGCTCGGCTTCGACATCCAGTTCCCAATCGCCACTCTTCCAGAAGTGATAGATACCCGGTCTAGGCTTGGCAGTGAGGTGATCGGGTAGGCAACCCAATTGCGCCCAGTACTGAGGATTGCCATTGTCTTTGCGAAAAACCGTGCGGTTGCGCAAGTCGACCATTTGCAGGGCGCGCTCATTGCGCCAAACCCAGGCATGCCCGGAGTCCGCAGCAGGCAATACTTGCGGCAACTTGATTGCATTGCCCGGTATAACAACTCCCATGCCTGGGCAAATCGGCAGTTCGACGGGCCCGGTCAGTTCCCCGGTGAGTTCGTTGACATAGTAATAAGCCATAAATACCTCAAATCAGTTTCAGGCGACCTGGATACGCAATGTTTCTAGGTCGGGCCATTCCCCAATACGGGGCGCTGAAGTTTTCAGCATTAGTGGCAGTGACGTAGTACGTCAGGCCGAGGAAAACGGTCGGATCTGCCCCGATCGTCGCCAGATTGCCGATCGCGTGAACCGCCGGTGCAGAGCCGTTATCACCGGCGATGTTGGTTCCCGTCTGCCATGAGCCGGCCACTCGGCCCGCATCAATATTGCGTTGCTCATCCAGCATCCGCAGGAACTCGCCGCGAACCTCAGGCCCGCGAAAGGTCTTGATGCCGTCACCGCTGCTCCAGCCACCCGCGCGGTCAGCTTCGGCACGCAACATTCCCGATTGAACAGCGTGATCCCAGAGCCACGGCCATTCGGCACGCAGAAACTCACGACCGTTGAGTGCGCCATATCCACCTGGGCTGAGCGCAGTCGACGTCTCAAATACAATTCGTCCCAACGCACTGCCATCGAAGCGCCCCACCGGCCACCAGTTACCCGAACCATCGCTGCGCAAGTGCCACCAGTCGCCCGCCCCCATCAGCACCAGAAACGGGTAGCCGTTTGCCGACAGATGAGTATGAAAGCGGACTCGATCATTGCCGGCGGCTTGCACTACCAAGCGGTTAGCGCTGTTGTCGGTTCGACGGACAATGACGTCGCGCACACCGGAAAGAGCGTTCACCGCCGGCAACGTGATCGTTACATCGGCCCCATTGGCACTGATCAAGACCAGCCCCAGCTCATCGGCAATCAACGTCTTTGTTCCGGAAACTTCCGTCACGCGCGATGCCATGGGGCTGGCCAGGCTGAGAAGTTTTTTGAATGCTGCCAACAATTGATCCGTAGCGGCTTCGGCCGGAATGATTCCGGCGGCTTTGATAACGCTTAGCAACTCTTCGGTGACACTGTTACCCCACACCGCCGGAATCAACGACCCCGGCGTACCCGCCACCGGGTTTTCATCGACGAAGCGACCATCAACCAGGCCGACGCTGGGGACGCTTTTTGGATAATCCATAGGTTGCTCGTTCCTTTGAAATGACAAATGACCGGCGTCGACACAGCGTCTTTTGCGTGCCTGTACACGGTCCGTTTTTCTGAAAATAAAAAGCCCACAACGAAGTGGGCTTGGGTGACGCTGAACGAAGGCTTTCGGCTTAGTTGGAAAGGCCGCTGGCCAATTCGCGAATGGCGACCAAAGCTTCGTCACCAGCGCTGCGCGCCAGATCCATGTTGCCTTTGGCAGCCTGCGCGCGAATCTGCGCTTTGGCCTTCAAGCGCAGCGTACGCAGCGCCAACAGATGGTCGGTCAGTTGATCGGCCTTGCTCAGAATCTGCTCGGCGGCCTGTTTGGCGGTGCGACCTTTGACCACCCAGGCAGCGACCGACAGCGGCACTTCCTTTTTCGGGTAGCCGGCATCCTGATAGGCCTGAGCATCGGCGGCGGCCTGGGCGTATTCCATGGCTTTGAGCGGGTCGCCGGCCAGTGCAGTACGAACATTGTCAGCGGCGGCATCAACTTTGCTGCATAGGCGTTCGGCTTCCTGCTGTTCCAGCTCGGCGACTCTGGCGAGATTCAGCTGCCACTTTTCGCCATCCCAATCATGAGCAACAGATGGTTGTGCCGGGCGCAAGCCGTCCTCGAACTGATGCAGTTCTTGAAGGATGATCATCGAATCAACTCCCAGGAAAAACTGATGTTGACCGCTGCGGTGAAATTGACAGCGATACCCGATGCATAGTCAGACAAACCGTGACTCTTGAGCCCCATGCTGAACAGCAGTTCATCGCTTGCGGCGTTGCTGGCGCCCCAAGTGTGTTCTGTCTGGTAGCTCTGCCAAAGCGAGCGCAATTCAGAGTGGTCAAAGCTGGCAGTGAGGGTCGAGACGGTCGTGTCGCTCACGACGTTGCTGGAGAAAATCAATACAGGTGCATTTGCAGTTGCCCAGCCGTCCCAGTTACTGGATGTTCCAATCGTCGGGTTCAAGAAACAGTAATTGCCGCCGAGCCACCCTGCGGGTGCAAACCCGACAGAACTGATAGCCGTCGGATGTGGCGTCGCATTGCCCACCACCAGCCGCGCCGCACGCGCATGTGGATCGAGTGGAAGGTAAACCACACCATTGCCGTTAACTGTCTGCGTCCACGACAAGCGACTGCGGTTATAAATCGGCCGGACAATCGGCACCGAGCCGGGACCAGCCGTCACCACCCACGCCAGACAAAGATCCAGCGTCGTCGATTGGAAACCGCCTCCCGCCGCTCCATTGATCGCGCCTTTCAAACCTTCCGGAGTAGCGTCATAGATCGTGCCGCGCTGCATGTAGAAGGTCAGCGCGCCGCCAACCACTTGCGCACGCAGAAAGTAACCAGAGTTAGGCAACAGATCGGCACTGCTCCAGGCTTGTGTCGTAAACGTACGCGGACGACCCAATTGACCTGCCAGCACTTCCTGGCCCAGGCTGATCAGTACACCGGGCAGAATCGATAACCGCCCGCCACTGGTAGCAAACGCGGTCGGCGTGATTGGCAATCGCCCGTCTGCCGTAGCAACGGTAGCGGTTGGCAAGGCGCCAATCGGCAACGCCGAATCCAGATTCCAGCCCTTGGCCGAAACGCTTTGAATCGCCTGCAACAACTGATCGTATTTCTTCTCGTCCGGCGTCAAGTCCGCAGCCTTGATCACGTTGAGAATTTCCTGCGTAACCCCATTCCCCCAATCTGCCGGAATCAATGATCCCGGCGTCCCGGTCATCGGGTTCTCATCGACAAACTTCCCATTCACCAAGCCGGCGCTGGGCACACTGTTCGGATAATCCATGGCTTATTCCTCCCTAGTCATAATTGATGTGCACCTTGGTATGCGCCGGTGCGCTGCGGTGAATCAGGCATTCCAGCGCCGAACCCGGGTTGACGCCGAAGCGCTCACCCCAATAGCTCGCGCCGAAACGCCGGCCGAGCAGCAAGCGCCCGCCGGTGTTGAGCGTCCACATGAACTGCGCCTCCCACGTGCCCCAATGCGCCGAGCCGAAACGCGCACGGCCCATTCGCGGGGCTTCGAGTTCGGTGATGGTGGCGTTGGGGTAACCCTGGCTTTTGGCGATTTCGAGGTAATAGCCGACGGCCTGGCTGCCGACCGCGAGCAAGCGACGGCGGACGGCGAGGCGGCGGTCGTCGAACAGTGGCGTGGCGCCCAGGCACGGGTCGGGCAGGTTCATCACCCGCTCCCAGTCCGGCACCAGTTCGCTCACCCCGGCCGGGTCCATTTCGTTGAGCAGGTCGGCGGCGCGGGCATCGAGGCGGGCCAGTTCGACGGCGACGCCTTGCAGCACTTCTTCGAGTTCCGGTACGCGTTCCGGGTCCCACGCCGGGCCACTGGGCAGCAAGGCGCGCAGTTGCGCCTGATATTGCGCGGCGGTTCTTATGCCCCCCATACGCAGCCTCCGAAGGTGAGCAGTTCGCTTTGCCCGGCAGGCACGTCAGCGGCCGGCGCGGTCAGGGTGTGATCGTACTCACCACCGGCGCTGCTGATGGCTTCGCGGATATGGCTGATCAGCAACGGCACACCCAGATCGGCCTCACGGTTGTGCAAGTCGCGCAATTGCGCTTCAACGGCGGCACGCACGGCGGTGGTGTCCGGATTGACGCTCTTGAAGCGATACACCACCGGCACCTGAATCGGCCGCTGCACGTGCACTTCCGCAGTCACCGGACGCAGCGGTTCGATGTAGTCCTGAACCTCCGCCAATTGCTCATCGTTGGGCACCGGTTGCGGGTCTTCATCACGCATGATGAACACCGTCACCGTGCCCGGCCCGAGCAGGCCGCCACGACACCAGGCGCGCGTTACGCCCGGCACTTCCAGTGCCCAGGTCTCGTAGTCACTGGCCGAGCCGCCATGGGGAATAACGCGGTAGGAACGGATCACCCGCGAACGCAGCGACTCCAGACTTTCCCGCGCCACGCCGCCGCTGAGTCCCGGTGCCAGCACGACAAAGCTGTTGCCGACCACACCGGCAATCGGCTGCACCGGTGTCAGCGCCAGACCGGCGTCGGCATTGCCCAGACTGCCGGCATCGAGCGCGGCGATCGTGGTGGTGTTGCTGCCATTGACGGTCGTGCGTGCGGTGGTGACTTTGTAGGTGCGGCCATCGCTCGCTTGGAGCAACGTGTCGACATCCAGCACCGCACCGGCAGTGGCGGTAAAGCTGACGCTGCCGGTGGCGACTTGCGCGGGTTTGCGCGGTTGGTTCAAACGCAGTGCGGCGATGCGCTCCAGGGTCGACTCATCGGCCTTGTCGGGCAGGATCTGCTCGGCAATCCAGTCGAGATAACCGTACAGACCATAAGCCGCGCCACCGAGGGTACGGGCCAGCACTTGCGCATCGGACTGGCGCAGCGAATCGCCGGCCAGGTCGCTTTGGGTGCGCTTGATCAGCACCGGCAGCGAAGGGGTTTCAAACGGCATAGATCACCTGCCAACTGTTATCGGGGTTGATGTCCAGACGTTCGCCGTCGGCCAGGGTCAGGACCGTGCGCAGGTTCAGGCGCTGGGCGTCGAGGCGTTCGCTGATGATGTCGATGGCGCTGCAGTGGCCGTCGTCGATCAGCCACTGCAAGGCTTCGCGGGCATAGAACTCGGCGTCCATCTGCGTTTGTCGGGTCAGCTTGACCCGGCGCAACAGCCACAGCCGCGAGCCGATGCGATCGTCGGCGACGGTGGGAAAGGTATCGCCCCACCAGCCGAAACGTTCTTCGTCGTCGAGGGCGTCGTCATCGGCGGCGCGGCGCCAGGTGAACAGGCTGATGAGTACGGCGCGGGTCAGCGCGGCGTGGAGGTTCGGGCTGATCAGCATCACTTGCCTCCTGCCGGCGCGCCGGTCTGGCCGCTGCCGGCCTGTACGCCGACGTGCACGTGTTTGATCTGGCTGATGCCGCCGGCCAACTGATCGCCGGTGGAAACGATCTTGCCGGTCTGGTTGATCACCGGCGTATCGAAGTTCACCGCGCTGCTGGCGCGGATGTTCAGCGTGGCGGTTTCGATGTCGATGATCCGCCCGCGTTTGAAATGAATCTTGTCGCCCTCGTCGGTGTAGATCGCCACTTCGCCCGACGCCAGCGATTGCAGGCGATAGCGGCGGTCGGCGATGACCAGCGCGATGGCGTGGGAGCGATCGCCGCCGAGAAAAGTGACGACACCTTCGGCGCCGGCCAGCGGGTTACTGGTAAAGCCGTAGGGTTCGAAATGCTCCATGTCGTCGTTCACTTCGCCGGCGGTGAGGCGCATTTGCAGCGATTGCAGCTTGGATGCCGAATTGGCGAGCACGACAGTGCCGCGCGCCAGCAGGCGTGTCAGTAGGCTCATGGGGTGTCCTTCAAAGAGGCGGCCACGACGCGATCAACTGTAGGAGTGAGCCTGCTCGCGATGGCGGTGGGTCAGGCACTGTGATGTTGAGGCTGCCGACGCTATCGCGAGCAGGCTCACTCCTACAGGGTTCGGTGTCAGGCCGGGGATTTTTTCGGTGGCATTGGATTGGCGTCGAAGGTATGCGGCGGCGCCACTTGCAGCGTGGTCACCGAGCCTTGCGCCGACAGCGAATACGTGACTTTGGAAATCAGCATGTCGCCATCAAATCCAAGCACCGGATCCGTGACCTTGACCAGCGTGTTATGGCGCCACAGATCGCCGTTGGACTGGCGCCAGCCCTGCACCTGATAGGTGGTGGTCTGCGCCCGGCCCATACGGGTGGCGCTCTCCCACAGGGCGCGCTGCTGGGCCAGTTCGAACGTCAGCGCGGTGCCCTCGTTGATGATCGTGGTGCGTCGTCGTTTGAAGCTCAGATCGGTCGCGCTGGATTCAACCTCGCTGACCGCCGCCCCGCTCTTCTTGTCCGAACCTTTCTGCTGGCCGATCACTCGGTATTCGGAGAACACCTGGCTCTGATCCATGGGGGCGTTGGCCGACAGGATATTCTTGCCCAACTCCAGCGCATCACTGGCCCGCCCACCGCTGCCGGGTTTGGCCAGCACCAGCCGGCCCTGCTCGTCATCGGTGGAAAACACCCGCAGCAACGAGAGCAAACGGTCGATCGACTGGAACACCGTTTCACCCGGCACGATGGTGTGCTTGGCGAGCCGCGCGGTTTCGGGAATTTCATTGACCACCATCAGCCCGTACTCCATCGCCAGCGCCTGCACGATGCTCAACAGCGGTTGTTCCTGCCACTGGTTCGGCGTGTTCCTGGCAGCGCAATCGACCAGATCCTGAGTCTTGGAACTGCCCTCGATGCTCAGGCTGATCTGGCGTCCGTCATAGCGGATCGGGGCCTTGAACACATAGCCGGTGAGCACCAGGTCCTGGCCGATTTTCACTTCGCAGGGGTCACCCGGTTTGATCCGCTGATCCACCGTCTGCCCTGGCCACTGCCAGGTGATGTCGAGTTTGAAGGTGCGGAACTGGCGCTCCAGATCAGCGGTGATTTCCACGCTTTTCCAGCCGCCGTATTCCATGTTGTTGACGGTCAGCGTGACATGGTTGTCCATTACGTCCATGACTACTCCCGAGAGACTTTCACGTCGTTGGGTGGCAGGTACAACGGGTTGGTCGCTCCGTTACGCTGGACCACTTCGGTCACCCGTGTCGCATCACTGAATTGTTTGTAAGCCACTACCAGTGCCGGCAAACTTTCCTGAAACGACTTGGTGACCAGACGCACCCCCGATGACGCTACGGCTTTGAGGTGCGCCACCAGAGCATCCTGCACGTCGCTGATAGCCTGATAGTGCGCTGGACCGGCTTTGTTTTTGGCCATTTGGAGCGCCTCGACCAAGTCCTTTTGAAGCGCCTGCAAATCGTCGGTAGCCGGCACTTCCTGTCGAGAGATCGGCTGCTTCGACTGCTGATCCAAGGAAGGGGTCGACAGCAACCTCACCGGTTTCGCCGCCACCGGCATTGAGGCAACCCATTGCGCCACTTTGACAATCAGAGTGTCCTGCACCAGATCGGCCATGGCTTGCGCCGCCGCATTGGTGTCCTTGCCCGTGGTGATCTTCGGCGCATCAGCCTTGCGGATCGCTTCGAGTTGTTGGGACACGTCGGCAATCACGCCACGGTAGCCCTCCTTCGCGAACGCCTTGAGCTCCTTGATATCGCCGAGCAACCCCTTGAACTCCGCCGCCACTTCCTTGGGCAACTCCTTGACGGCTCTGACCAGTTCAGTGATTTCCTTGTATTGCGCGATCAGTGGTTTCAGCTGTTCCTTAATCACATCGAACACCCCGGTCAGGCTGTTTCGCAGATTGTTAATGCCAATCCGTGCCGCTTGAATCCGGACAATGACCTCTTCGAAACGCGACACTGCTGACCCCAGCAAAGTGTCAGCCTTGGCCAACAGGACTTTTTGCGTACTGACGGTGGCAGTCGGAAACGGCAACGGCCGGTCGGGGTAGAACTTCAGGCTGAACGTCACCAGCCCGCCGTCCTGGCGGGTATGGGTCATGTCGCATTCACCGACCTTGACTTGCAGGCGCCCGAGCCACGGGTGCACCAGTTCACCATTGCCCGCTTCCAATGCCTTGAGCAGCTTGTCGCGCTGCTCCAGGCAATCGGCGCCGATGATGAATGCCGTGATTTCGTGAGTCTTGGCCTGCTGGCCCAGATCCTCGAAATACGGCAGGTCGCGTTGCGGGTATTCATGCAACTGACCTTTGCGACCGACCGGGGTTTTCGCCTGATCGATCCAGAAGCCGACACCACGAAAGGATGCCGGCAACAAACGGTCACGCCAGTTCATTGGAACCTCCTGCCGACAGCGAGCGATAGCCGATGCGCGAAGACAGCGCCAGCCCTGGTTGATTGGTTTGCGGTTGATCGGTACGCAGCCCTGCCGGCGCATTTTCGAAGCGCACGGTCAGGCCGCCTTCGAGTTGCGTGCGGTTGTTGATTGCGCTTTGTTGAATCAGTGCGCCAGAACTCTGTGGCAACGAACCACTTTGCAGTGCACCGTTGGCTGCTTGCGGCGTTGCCCCAAAGAACGCGGGTGCCAGTTCGCCTTTGCCTTCGGCATTGGTCTGGCGTTGCGCTTCGGTGAACGTTTCAACCTTGCCGGTGACCTTGGCGATCAGTCCGGCAAAGCCGCCGTCGAACAGCTCTTTGATCGGCGCAATCACGGTTTGCAGTTTTTGCCACAACTCGCCGAACCACTCGGTGATCGGCCCCCAGTTCTTGATGATCTGCCCCAACGGCGTCCATTCGAACATGTTGTGCAAAAACTCGAGTACCGGTGCGGCCAACGCCTGCACCACGCCCCACAGCGCCGAAAACACTTCGCTGATCGGTTGCCAGTACATCGCGATCTGTTCCAGCGGCGACCATTCGAACAGGCTCTGGAAGAAGCTTTTGATCTGCTGCGCCGAGGTTTGCAATGCGGCCCAGATCGGTTCGAAGAACGTGACGATGCTGCCCCAGTTGTTGACGATCATCCCCAGTGGGGAATAGTCGAACAACGTGCCGAAGAAGTCCTTGATCGCTTGCGCCGCAGGTTGCAGCGCCGCCCAGATCGAGGCGAAGAACCCGGTGATCGATCCCCAGTTGTTGATGATCATCCCCAACGGTGTCCAGTCGAACAGACCTTTGAGGAACGTCATCACCGGCACACTCAAGGCCTTGAGCAAGTCCCAGATTGCCGAAAACAGACCGGTCAGCGGCGCCCAGTTTTCCAGGATCATGCCGGCGGGCGTCCACGAGAACACCGATTTGAAAAAGTCGATCACTGGCGCGGTGACCGCTTTGACCTTGTCCCAGATCCCGGAGAAAAATCCCTCGATCGGTGACCACAGCGCCGCCAGCGCATCCAGCGGTCGCCAATCGAGGATCGAGCGCAACGTCGCCATCGCACTCACACCGATGTTTTTCACGCCCTCCCACATGCCTTTGAAGAAAGCGCTGATCGGCGTCCAGTTGGCATAAATCAAACCGGCTGCCACTGCGATACCCATGGCGATCAACATGATCGGATTGGTCTTGAGCACCATGCTCATGACGTCCATCACCTGGGTCATGCCGGTAACGGCGGTTTGCATGGCAGAGAAGGCAATCGCCCCCGCCGCCAGGCCTTCGACCAGTTTCGGGTTGTCGGCGAGCAGGCTGCCGACCTGGGTCAGCATCGGTTCCAGCCCGACCACCAATGCGCCCACCGCCGGCACCAGTGCCGCGTCCACGGCTGCGGAAACCTTTTCCATCGATGCACTGAACACGTTCATGTTTTGCGCAGCGACTTTCGGCGTAGCGGGCAGGTCGACGGTTTTTGCCGTGTCGCTGACTTCGGTCAATTTGCCCTGAAACGCCGCCGCCGATTTGATCCCGTCCACGAACGGCGTGATCACGCTGCCGCCCTTGAACAGGCCACTGATGTCCAGCTTACCGAGGCCGGTCTGTTCGAGATTGTTCTTGAAGCTCTCGACCTTGACTCGCAGGGCGCCGAGTTTGGGCGACAGTTCATCGATGCCCGTGATCAGCACCGGCGTTTTCACTTTTTTCTCTTCGTCTGCCATCACTGCACCTGCTGCATCGCATTGATCCGTTGCGCGTGCTCCAGCGATTCGCGGAGCACATCCAGTGGCCTGGCCATCATCTGTTCGGGGTCAACCTTCCAGAACCAGGCCAGGTCATAGGCGACGGCGATCAGGTCGGTGATGGCGCCGACGCCGCACTCATGAAAAAACTCGCAACGGCCCAGCTCAGCGCATTGAGGTCAGCCAGATCGAGCTGGTTGACCGACGACGGTGGAATACCGGCGCACACGGCGATGTATTTGGCCGCCACGTCCATGTCGAGGCTGACTTCTTCGCTCTTGTCGATCTTGTACGGCAGCGCCTTGATCGCTCGCACCTCCTGCACCGTCGGACGGCGCAGGAGGAGTTCGGTCAGGGGCTCGCCATGAGCTTCGATCGCAACCTGAAGCTTCACGGCGCCGCTCATTGCCAGGTCCCCTTGATGCCTTCGAATTTCAGTTCGATGGTGGCGTCATCGCCTTTGGAAACAGGCTCTTCGACCAGATAGGCGCCGGCCAGTACGTAAACTTTGCCGTTGCTGAATTCGCAGGTGACGGTGATGTCGGTGCCTTCAATCAGCTTCTTCAGCGGGAAGTCGGCGGTGTGCAGCGCGGTCACTTTGAACGACGGCGCAATGTCGGTTTCCTTGTAGAAGCCGGGTACGACGGTTTCGCGTTTGACCGCCATCAGCGGGGCTTCGCAGCCGCCATTGATGGTCAGTTGTGCGCCGTCGACTTTGACGTAGCAGGTGCCTGCAATCAGTTGACCCATGGTGTTACTCCCTTGAATAAAAAAGCCCACACGCGGTGGGCTGAAAACTGGTGGTCAAACGCGGCGATCAAGCCGCGTCGTCGTACTGCAGACGGAACTGGTTGAGCAGTGCGAACACGCGAAGACCGTTGATGTAATCCGGCGGGAACAGCACGTTCACGCGGCTCGGGTCCTGCACGTCGCGCTCGACGATCAGGTGCTCGGCGAACAGCTCGGCGTTCTCGACGTGACCTTCCAGTTCGAGCTTGGCGTACTGCGCGATCAGTTCACCGCGAATGGTCGCCGGGGTGACGATCGGCTGGCCGGCGCCGAAGCGGGTGCCGTCGGAGGCCAGTTTGTGCCGGCCGTACTTGCTGGTGATCACGCTTTGCAGACGGCGCACGATGAACGCCGACTGGTGCATGGTTTCGCTGTCCAGGTAGGAGTTATCGGCCTGACCGTAAGCGTTTTTCTGGTAAGTGGTAATCGAGCGCTGGATGCGCACGTAGCCGCCTTCGTAGTACGCGGTGGCGATGCCGTAGTTGAGCAGCGACTGACGCTCGGTCAGGGTGAAGCGCTCACTCGCCGGTGCCGGGTCAACGCCCGGCAGGCTGCCGCTCTGGGTCGGACGGCTGGCGTCGGCAGAGATGAATACGGCGGTGCGTGCAGCCAGTGCGGCGGCTTGTACCCAGAACGGTTGCGGAACGCCCGGCTCCAGCGCCTGAATGGTCATGTGCTGGTCATTGCGTGCCTGGCCGGCAGCAACCAGAGTGCCGACAGTGCCGCGTTTGGCGCTGTAGACGTGACCGAACAGTTGCTTGGCCCACGACCAGCGACCGGTGCTGTCATCCATGACCGCTTGCCAGGTGTTGAGGGTCGACAGATCGGACCATGGCAGTGCGATGAATTCGAACGGCTCGTCACCCAGGGCCGCGATGGCTTCAACCTGATCCGGCACACCGGCGCCGCCGGTCATGGCGGTGACTGCAGTGGTCAGGCCGGCCGGGGTGTCTTCGCCGTTGCTCTTGCCCAGGCGATTGAATTGCAGGCTGATGTCGTTACCGCTGTCGCCAGTCCATTTGGCGTTCAGGGTGACCACACCTTCGGCAGCGGCAGCGCTGACCGGCAGGTCGGCGGTGGCGTTGATTTTTTGCGCCAGGGCGGTGGCCGCTTGGGCAGCGGTGGCACCGTTGACCACGGTGGCTTGCACACGCACGCCGCCGACATACAGATTGAGCACGCCGGCCTGAGTGGCGGTGCCGGTCAGGGTCAGCACGCCTTTGGCGATCGCGCCTTCGGTGTTGTGTAGCGGCAGGCACCAGATCTCACCGATCGGGTCGGCCTTGCGGAAGGTCTCGTACATCGAGGCGAGCATCGAGCCTTGGCCGCCGATGCTCTTGGCCAGCGCAACGCTGGACACCAGCACCAGTTTGCCGACTTCCGTCGGCGCGATGTTGTCGTTGACCTGAGCGACGATCAGACGACGCAGGGTCGAACTCGCGCTATTGGCGGCCGAGTTGTCCATTTCGGCATAGAACAGCGGTACACGAATGTCCGCGGGGATGTTGCTGAATCCGATCGCCATTATTTGGCTCCCTTTTGTTTGGCTGGTGCGGTTTTGAGGGTGATATCGCCGTCGGCCAGACGTCGGCGCCACCAGGCGCTGTCCAGCACTTCACGGCCTTCGAGCGGCAGCAGATCGCCGGCCTCCGGGTCCGGTACGACACGGCCAGCGGCCGGCAGTACGGTGATGCGATTGCTCATGGGGTTACGTCTCCAGAGAAAGTCATTTCCACGCGCCCATCGGGGCCCGGGCGTTTCAGGTTGGGGTCGGCCGGGTCGATCGCATCGACCCGCACGGTGGCCCCGGTAAAGGACGACAAACCGTCCAGTTCACGTTCGTGCCAACTCTCCGCAGGCTGACTCGGCAGATTGCGGCCAAGCTGGAACTCGGCAAAAAAGCGCAGCCGGTAAAAGGCGCGGCTGCTGTTGATCGAGACCATCTCGCCGCCGTCGTAAACGATGGCGCTGTAGGTCGAATCTGGTTTGAAACCGACCAGCGCGCGCCACAACTCGGCGCGCAGGTCGTGCAACAGATCCAGCGCTTTTGTAGCGTCGGTGGCGTCAAGCACCAGGACGATTTCGAAGCGGTCGCGGATCGGTTGGGTGGTGAGGTTTTGGGTGGTGCTTTCACTCGCCAAGTCGGCCAGTGGCAGCATGTGGGCCGAAGGTGTCGGCAGATCCGGGTTGCCTTGTAGCAGCGCCAGATCGACACCCACCGAAATGTGATTGGCAAAGCCAGGGCATTGCCCACGCAATTGCGTGAGGATCGGGGTGATCTTCATGGGGGTGTTCCAAAATAGTGGGAGTTACCGCAGGCCCCTGTAGGAGTGAGCCTGCTCGCGATAGCGGTGTGTCAGGCGCGTTGGTTTTGAATGTGGCACCGCTATCGCGAGCAGGCTCACTCCTACAGGGTGGCTCGTGGGTCAGTCTTTGGACTCGGCTTTGGGGTCGAGGCACGACGCATCGATCAGGCAGCGATAGCTGTTCTCTCGATTGCCACTGGCGGTGACCCTGTCGATCGACCAGCGTCCGCGCATGAAGTCCGGCCAGGTGTCATCGAGCAGCACCAGGCCTTCGGCCGCCAACCGTGGATCGCCCGGGCAGGTGATCTTCACCTTGAACTTTTGCCGGAGCATCTTGCGCACTTCACCCTCGCCGACGGCGATGGCATCCGCTTCGTTGGGTTGCTTCTGGCGGATGGTCTTGAACGGCGCAAGCCCGGTTTCGACCCAGCGCAACACGCCTGTCGCCGCATCGACAAAACAGGTCTTGCAGCCTTTGGCCTGCTCGCGGGCGGATTCTTCCAGAGTGGCGCTGATAAAGGCATGATCGCCGGGGCGGTTGTTGCGGGTCACCGACAAGGTCACATCCGCCAGCGTCTGCCCCGACAACGATTTGGTCTGGCCGGACCGCGCCAGCACGTAAATCTGATCGTACGGTTTGGCGACCACGTTGTACTTCATCGCCAATCGAGTCAGAAAGCCCATGTCGGTTTCGTTGGTCTGATCAATGTGCTCGATACGGATCAACGACACATCGGGAGCGACCCGCGGTGAAAAGCCGTGTCGCAATACCAGCTCGCGAAACAGCGCACCTAAAGTGGTCGGCCCGTGACTCGCCGTGCGGCGCTGCTTGAAGCCGGTCTCGTCATCCTTGCTGAATGGCGCTGCAGTAGCGACCAGGGTCAGACGGAACGGGAACAGCGTCGGCGTCAGGCGAGTGACTTTGAATTGGCCTTTGTCGACCATGCCCGATTCCAGGTAACCGACTTTCAGGCCGATTCGACCACCGAGACTCGGCAAACCGTCGAGACCTTCAAGGTCCACCGTCAATGTCAGTTGGTCCGACTCGATGCCCGCGGCATCGATATGTTCCCAACTGATCAGACGCTGATTGAGCAGGGCCGCATGGGCGCCGTAGATTTCTACCGCCGGGGTAAAACCCAGTGTCATGCGACCTCCTTAATCCCAGGCTGTGAGCGGTTTGATTGCGGCGGGTTTGCTGTCGAGTTCAGGCAGTGCGATCCAGATGCCCGCAGTCAGGATCGGACCATGCTCGGCCAGCGTCGGATTAAGTTTCCACAGCGCTTCTTCAGCCACATCATCGCTGCGCCCCGTTTCGCGGTAGAGCAGCAGATTCACCGAATCACCGGCCACGCTTCGTACCTTACGCATTGTTGAACTCCGCCAATTCGATGACCCAATCGACCACCATCGCCGTACCGTCATCGATGATCTGGGTCTGGGTTTCCTGAACGCTGTTGATCCGCCACAAGCCCCAATTGCGACCGATGCCGTCAATCAATGGCAGCGGTATGCGCAGTGCCTGTAAGGCGCGCAATTCATCCAGCCGATCCATGGCCACGGCGTACATCGACTTGCCGGTGATGGTCAGGGTTTCCGGCTTCTGCCCGGTCTGACTGGATTTGGGTTTGCTAGTGAGAATCTGTATTTCTGTCCAGCCGCCATCGGACTTGCGCAACAACGAGTGGTACGCAAACTGGCGCGAGAGGCCAAAGATGAAACTGCCCAATGCCATTTGTTGTTTCATCAGGCGACTCCATCGGTCAGAGCTGCGTCACGGCGGGTGGCGAGAGGGTTGTTGGTCAACAGCGGTGTGAATTGGCTGTCGAACTGGCTTCGCAGGTGCTGTGTCACCAGCAATCCGATGTTTTCCGAACTACCCGGATCACTGCAGTACACCTGAACCGAAGGTGCGTAAGTGACATGCTGGTTGGCGGCCTGGGCGCTCGCCAGATCCTTGCTGACCTGGCCGGGCGCGGAGAGGGTGTCGGGAGCGAAGAACACGAGCCGATCACTCAATGCGGCTCCCGCAACTTTGTCCGAAGCTGGAGCAACCTGGGCAATCGTTTCCATGGCAACGCTCGGAGGCCCCAGGCGCGGCGTATTGAGCAAGGAGGAGGGTTCGCCGATGTCCATTTCCCTGGCAGTCGCGGGCGCCAGACTGGCGATCTCCACCACCGGCGCATCCGTTGGAAGCTGCACTGCAGAATCGCCGGTAGATGAAAGATCGGGAGGATTGCCCGGCGCGCCACCGGGTATCCGTTTGCCCAGCCGCTCTTTCCCCTCCTCGACAGCGGTGTCCAACAGCACATCGAATATCTTTTTCAAGGCCGTGCCGACAGTGATGATCACCGCAGCCGTCGTCGGATGGGCCTCGGCGAATTCACTCATTCTGTCGAGGCTGGCACCGGCAACACTTAGCGCCTCTGGAGAGGGCGCCACGGCATTGGCGCTGGCGATGGTCAACCGATCGCTTCGCGCATTCTGAGCGTTCCACTGTCCTTGCGGGGTATTGGAGAGCGCCAGTGCAGACTGGCGCACCGAACTCTGATCACCGACCTTCGACGTCGCGTATTGGTCTTTGTCCTTCACTTGCGAGAAGGCCTGATTGACGTCGCCAAGGTTCTGCGACAGCAACTGCACCGCATTACCGCCATCGGCAAAGAGTGTCTGCGCCAACTGGGCGCGTTGCTCGGCCGGTTGAGCGTTCAGCGCAGCCAGCACCGACAGTACCGCTCCCTGTGCACTTTGCTTGTCCGGGTCATGCATCGCCGCGGTCACGGCCGCGGGATCCAGCCCCAGTTGCTTCCAGGCGCCACGCTCGGTGGCGGACGCGTTGTCCCCCTTGTCCAGCGCGTGGGAAATGCGCTTCAACGCGTCGCCGGCATCGTCTTTTTTCGTCCCGCTGTTGAGCAAGGCTGCGGACAGCGCGGCGGCTTGCTCGGGTTGCATGCCTACCGCAATGGCCGCATCACCCGACTGTTTGAGAACGGCACCGATGTCTGCCGGTTTGGCACCACCCGGTATTTTGCCGAGCTGGTTTGTCGCATCCGCAAGGTCAAACGCCTGGTCGCGAGTGAGCTTCATCGAAGTGCGCCACACCGCCATCATTTCGGCGACTTCCACAGCCGGGACTTTGAAGGCTGATGCAACGATCGCAGCGTCGCCAGCAAAGTTGAGCAATTCAAAGGGTTTGTCCGCCGCATTCGTCAGCTCATTGCCAACCCCTGCGTCAGCCGCCAGCGTAGCGGCCTTGAGCAACTCTTGACCGCTGGTGCCGCCCGCGGCAACCAATGGCTTAGTGGCTATGATCAGGCTCGACAGCGCCATTTCGTTGGTCTGCTTTGGCGGCAGTTGCGCGGCGATGCCCAACTCGGCAGCAGCCGTGTACAAGTCAATCGCTGGCTTGAGACTCTCAGGCACCTTGGCCCGCTCACTGGCCTCACCCGGCGTAGTAGGTTCGCGGGTCGACCCGCTCTTCGCATTGTTGTTCAGCGAAATCGAACGCAGGCTGGACAACGCCAGCCTCAATGAGTCGATCGCGGCCGTCAGCGAGCCGATCTTGATACTCGCAGTGATGAGCGCCTGACTCAGGCTGGAAATCTGCTCGCGGCCGATCGCTCCTGTACCGGAGCTCACTGCTGCCATGTTCAAACTGATATTGCCGGCAGCCGCAACGCCGCTTTCACCGGCATTTATCGGCGCATATTTACTCTCTGCCATTGCCGCTCTACTCCTGTTTTACGCCAAGGCGAGTGATCGCTATGTCGTAGCGGCGCAACGCCTTTTCGGCGTCCCATTCCAGAATCTCCGCCTCACTTACCGGGTAAATGAGCGGGACGATATCGAGGATTACTTCGATGTCGCGTTCCGAAAGTAGGCCGCCGGCTGGTTTAAAAAATCGTCGATGCGCACCTGCAATTGCGTCCAGTCCGGGACGGTCATCAGGGCCAGATCGGTGATCATCAGGCCGGTGCAATGGGCAGTGATGAACTCGGCGCGTTCCTTGGCCGTTTTCAGTTTCTTCATCACTTTGGTCGCGCGCAGCGCAGGCATTTCCAGCGACAGCGACGTCACGGTGCGGCCGCTCACTGCGAGCGGTTGCAGCAATTGCACTTGGTCGGGATCGTCGGACTTTTGCGCGTCTTCGACCTGGTCGAGAAAGTACGACGCAGGGCGTGTCGACATCTCGTGTACGTACTGGGCGATGCTCACATAGTCCGGGCGTTTGAGCTGGTCGAGTTCCTTGACCGACAGGCCGGTGGCGAGCAGGGCCAGTTCGAAGAACTGATCGTCTTCGTCATCGCCGGCGCGTTCCAGCGCTTCTTTCTGTGCGGCGTAGAACAGCGGTTTGAGCTGGATCGTTTCGATCTGCGAACCGTCATCACCGGTGATCGGCGACAACAGGTCATGCTGGGGTGGCATCCACGACATGTATGAATTCCTTGGTGATTCTTGAGGGGGTGTTGCGCAAAGGGGCCAGTTAACCTGGCCCAATGTGGGAGCGAGCCTGCTCGCGAAAGCGGTCTTACAGTCACAT
Source organism: Pseudomonas sp. Mb7 (assembly GCF_054790525.1). NCBI lineage: Bacteria > Pseudomonadati > Pseudomonadota > Gammaproteobacteria > Pseudomonadales > Pseudomonadaceae > Pseudomonas > Pseudomonas sp. Mb7. The sequence continues at coordinate 540,751 of NZ_CP186501.1, read as the reverse complement.
CGGTAGCGAATGTGATGGCCTCTTCGCGAGCAGGCTCGCTCCCACAGGTTTTGCGGTGTAACGGGTTACGGCATCAGCACCGCACGCCGCGCATCACCGAGGATGTCGACGCCGTTGAGCACGAACTTCTGGGTACGCACGTCGATGTCGATCACCGGCACGCCGTTTTCCAGGCGGTTGTAGGTGCGGCAGGACAGCTCCAGGTTGGTCTTGGGTTTCTCCCCCATCTTCACCGCGGTTTCCTCAAGGGATTTCAGCTTGCCGCCAACGGTGTGGTAGGTGAACCAGGTGTTGCCATCCTGATCCTGACCGGCTTCACGCACGTTCAGCAGGATGTCGTCGCCCAGCTTCACGCCCAGTGCGAGCATGACTTCTGTGCCCATGCCTTGCAGGGTCAACTTGGCGTTGAGCGCTTTGCCGCCCTTGACCATTTCTTCAACAATGAAGCGGCCGCCACGCATCTCTTCCACATCGAATTCGATCTTCGGCGGAGTAAATTCTTCTACTGTCGCCGACAGCGGCAGGCCTTGCAGGGTGGCCGCGATGGCCTGGCGATTGCGGTTGGTAAACATTAGAGAACGTCCTCCAGGAACTGCTCGATGATTTCATCGCGGGCGTTGAGTTGGTAAATCATGTGTTCGTTCGGCGCGTAACGGCCGTAGTCGATGACCACGTACCAGGTGCCGTTCTTGTACTTCTCGACGCTGTTGAGTTCCGGGTGCAGATAGACGCTGCCGCCAGGAATGGTTTCGTCGGCGACCAGGGTTTGCAGCCAGTCGTTGATGCGCTTGACCTCTTGATCCATGAACGACTTGGTGAGGTTCTTGGCCATGGCTTTCTGGCCGGCCTTGACCAGCTTGCGGCTGATCGCATCTTCGAGGCCGACGTAGCTGATGAACTTGCCGGTGATCGAGCGGTTACCCAGCAGCGAGAAGCCACCGAGCACGGTGCGGGCGTAGTAGCTGACGCCATAACGGTTGAGCAGATCGCCTTCGGTGGAGGTGTCGAGGATGTTGTATTCAACGACCCGCGAAACGTCTTCGGCGTAGGTCACCTGGTTGCCCGGGCTTTCCCACTGCTTGACCTTGGCCAGCGCAGCGATCGCCAGACTGGAAGGCGACAGGAAGACGTTTTTCTTCGCTGCTTTCGAGTACACGGCGGGCATGTTGTGCACCACCAGGCAACGGTCGAAACCAAGGTCGGCGCCGCCGAGTTCCTGGCTGTACAGCACTTGATCGGCAACCGAGGCGTCCTTGCCGTCCAGCACCACACGGGCCTTGATGCGCTTGCCGAACGCGGCGAACTCGCTGGCCACCGCTTTAGTGCCGGTGAAGCCCGGCGCACCGATGATGGTCAGATCTTCCGGAACACTGCCCAGCGCAGCCAGACCGAGCTTGCGGCCAGTCAGCGGATCAACACCGCCGATCACATTGTTGACGGTGTCGGCCGGAGTCGCGCCCGCTTCGACGATCACTACGTACACGGGAACCTTGACCACTTTGAGGATCTGGTAAACCGCGTGGTACAGGGTGCCCTCTTCGGAACCGGTCGGATCGAGCAGCGCGTGGGTGGTGAAGCTGTTGATGCGGAACGGTGCGTTGCGCGGAATCAGCGGATCGGCTTTCGGCGCAGTGCCGACCAGACCGATGACGTTGTCACCCAGGCCACCCATGGCCTCAGGGGATTCGGTGGCATTGACGGTAATGCCGTTGTGCTCGAAGTTCAGAACCTCAGCCATGTTTAGTCAGCCTTCTTGGCAGCGGCCTTTTTGGCCTGGGTGGTAGGTGTTTTCAGTTCCAGTCGACCGGCGGTGTGCAAGGCACTGGCCTCGACGTCGAGCAGATCAAGGTCTTGACCGACGCTCGACCAGTGCCCACCACCGGTGGGGAATGGGACGAGCACGGTGTAGGTTTGGCGGGTTGCCATTTTTCGTTTCTCCATAAACGGGAAAGCCCCTCGTGGGGAGGGGCTTTGGCGGGTAAGAAAACGCCCCGACGGTGCGGGGCGTTTATTGAAGCGTCACAAACCGGGCTCAGGCGCTGACGGTACATCTGGCCAGCCCTCAGTCAGCATTTCGGGACGATAATTTCCACTGTCGATTGCCAGCAGCAACTCGCGCTCGCGGTCAAAGCAAGCCTGGACATGAGTGCGTACAGCCTTGGCAATTTCGAGAATTTGCAGCGCATCAATTTCGACGAAGCCATTGGCTGCCTTGAAGTTGCATCGGTATTCCGGATCGACGATTGCCGACAAGCCCATTCCAGCAATCAGCGTCTGGCTGTCACGAGTGGTTTCAATGGTTAATCCATCGACAATGACGCCACCGGCTTCGTGCATGAAGCGTTCGGCGGCAATAGCGACCGCTTGAGTTTCAGGCGTGGCTGTTATCGGTAGCTCGGGCGAAAACAACCACTCCCCGCCTTGCTCCTTCGCCAGCCAGCCTTGCCGGGGAAGTGGATCGAGATGATCGACGCACACCCACACCAGCGTCGGCGGATACATCGTCGAAATATCACCTTTGGTTTCGATCTGCTCGACAACCGTGTCGGTATAAATGCGTACATACGTACTCATCAGGTCCACTCCTCGATAATCAAGATGCCGTCGGCACCGTTGCCGCCTTTGAAGTTGTAAGGGCATGACGGCTTGGCCAACGCACCTCCGCCACCCGCGCCGGGATTCACCGCCCCCTCACCTTCACGACTGGCGCCACCCGAGGGGTTGCCACCCGGCCCAAACATGCTGAGACCTCCTTCGCCGGAGGTACAAAGCGACAATGTCGGCCCGGTTACCCCGCCGCCGCCTTGGCCATTGGCATTGATCGTTGAACCACCTGTTGCAGGCTCGGAGTTGGGGCTTCGGCCAAGTTGTAGAGGCGGCACAATGTTGGGCGAAAATCCTCCACCATAACCTCCAGGTGCAGCGATTCCGGCAAAAGAGGTTGTTCCCCCATTGAAACCAATACCGGCAACAACGCCCGCCCCCCCCTTACCGAGGGTAATCTGCTGACCTTCGAAATCCTGAGTCAGCCAGCCCTCGGCGTAGGCTCCAGCAGATCCTCCGCAACCGGCGGAAAGCTGAGTATTGGCTGTCGAGACTGAACCACCGCCGGCACCACCGCCACCTTGCAATCTGTATTTGATCTTTTTGGTGCCGGGCCCCGGCAGATAAATCTCGTTTGCTTTGAAAACCCGAGTTCTCAAATAGCGACCCGAAACGTTGCGAACTTCGTCAACCAACGCAGCGACATCAAGGCTTCCACTATTGACTGGTGCGCTCCAGGCTTTGATGCACCACATGACCGCAAGGTTGCGGGGACGTGCTTCAGCTCCACCCGACGCCCTTGTTACGACATCGTCAACATTGTTGTATTGCTGAAGATAATTACGTCTGACATCTCCGGCCGCGAAAATATCGGCGATGACGTCATAGGTAGTCCCGTGAATGTGGGATTTATTGTCGTCAGCTTGCCAAGTGCCGATGCCACGCCCGGCGTCCACGCCGCGTCCGTGATCCCAGCCACGAAGGAACTCACCGCGCGACTCAGGCAAACGGAAGTTACCGGCACCCTCATTGCCCTTGTTGTAAGTAACACCGAGATAAGCGGCCAGATCCGGATAAGTCGCAATGCTCTGCACACTGCCATCCAGCTCCAGATAACCGGGTGCAACGATCCCTGTCGGGAATGCCAGAACAGCGCCCACCGGTACAGCAGACTTGAGCCGTTCGACTTCCTTGGCCAGTGCGGCAACATCGATGGTCCCCTGATTGACCGGGGCATTCCAGGCTTTGATGCACCACATGACGGCGATGTTGCGGGGGCGGGTTTCGCCGTTACCCAGCGAAATGGCTGGACCTGTCTTCAGCCAACTGTCCTCACCGGAAGGGATGTAAGTTGCATTGGAACTGACAGAGTTGGTGCCGGCGACTCCTATAGCTACTGCACCGTACGGCCAGTTTCCCGCACTCGCTCCCAGGCCGCGCGCACTCTGTACTGCCGCAATCGCCGCCGTATCATTTACACCTGTTACATGGGAGTGATCCTCAGCCTGCATGGACTGCACGCTACCGAGACCACGTCCGGCATCGACTCCACGTCCATGATCCCAACCGCGCAAGAATTCCCCGCGCGCCTCAGGCAAGCGGAAGTTCCCAACACCCTCATCACCCTTATTAAACTTGCCGCCCAGATAAGCGCTCAAGTCTGGATACGTCGCGCTGCTCTTGACGCTGTTATCCAACTCAAGAAACCCCGGAGGCGGCGCATCAACCGGGAACGCCACGATCGAACCCACCGGCAACGCCGACGCCTTGGCAATCAGCGCTTCGACTTCAGCCTTGGTGTACGAATCCTTGATGCCAAATCCTGCCAGCGTCTCCGGGTTTGCACCCGCAGTCGCGCGACCATATTCGTCGACGGTCAGACTCTTGTAAGTCCCGGCAGCAATCCCGGTACGCCCCGCCAGCATCTTGAACGTCAGCGCTGTGGTACCCAAAGTGATCGGCGCGTTAGTCGTGAGATGCCACAACGAATCTCCATTCGCCGTGCCCTCCTCGACCATGACCGTAAGTCCCGGTGTGACCTTGGCGCTGCTGTTGGCATCCGTCGCCCGCACCCAGTCACCATTGGCAACGACCCACAAGCCGTTGTCCTTGGCCAGGGTCTGGTTCGCTACAAGCACGCGGTCGCCAGCAACCACTGCGACACCGTCAATTTGCTGCGCACCGCTCAACACGATGTTGCTGGATGCAGCAACACGCACCGATTGCTTACCATCGAGTTTGCCGAGTTCTTCGGCGAGGTAACTCATGACCCAGGCACGGGTGGCTTTGACGACGGTGTCATCAATCAACAACGTCACCAAGGACGCATTGCTGGTCTCGAAAATCGAGCGAATGTAGAACTCTTTGCCCGAACCTGACGTCGCCAGCACCGGTTTGAACGACTCCGGATATTTGACGATGGCGTAGAGAATTCCAGTGTCGGTCCACAGTCCCGCTTCACGCACATACCAGCCGCCAACATCCGGAGGAATGGTCACTTCGGCGAGCAGCCAGCTCGGATTCTTCTCGTCCTGGAACAGCGCATTGAGCGGCCCGCGCCAGACTTCGCGTTTCAGCGCGGTGGCGGTCGCGGCCGGGTTGTAGACCGTGCCGCCGCCGTCGCCGACGGAAATCTGCGTCAGCTTGATCGGCGTGCCTGCGGCCTTGCATGCCGTTTCGTAGGCAATCCCTGCGTTGGTGAGCAGGGTGTAATAGTCAGCCATTCAGGCCCCCTGAGGATAAATAGTGGATGTTTCGACGGTGTACATGCCGGCGGCCATGAATGCCTCTCCCGAGGTTTCGAGGCCTTCGATGAACACCGGATAAATCGTGGTCAGCTCTCCGCAAAAAGTCGCGGCACCGATGACGTGATTGCCGAAAGCGCTCAAGCCGACCGAGACCGTCAACACATCCCGTTCGCTCTTGGCATCCGCCAGGCGCCGGTCGAGACGGGCGTCGATTTCTTCGCTGTAGGGTTGGTCGCTGAAGGCGCGTACGGAAAAGCTGTACGGCGCACCGGGCGGTGTCTGTTCGTACCAGGCGCGGATCTCGGGCCTTAACTGCAACCCCTTGGCGGCGTTTTCCAGCGCCTTGCGAGTGCCGGCCTGGCGCGCGGTGGGCCAGGCCAGTTCAACGGTCAGGCGCTTTTCAGCTTCCGGTGCGGCGGTGCTCCATTCAGCAACACCGCGATCCGCTGCCAGATACGGCAGAAAGGCGACTGGTGTTTCTGCTGGGTTCATCAGTTCCGGGAACGGCGGCGCGATGCGGTCAAGCAGTGCGCCGAAGCCCAGATCCAGACCTCGTTCGAGTGCCGAGCTGTTGGCAGGCAGCAGCGTCGGACGCTGAGTTTGCTCACTCATAGCGTCAGCACCTCAACCTCGACCGCCGTGCAATACGGCGCTTGAAACGCCGTCGTCACGATCGGCGCCAGCGGTTCGAGAATCTGCAGTTGCACGGCACCGGCGCTGTGCAGCGTGTAGTCGATCCAGCTCGGATCGACCCGGCCTTCGAGTCGATGGCAACTGTCGGCGTAGGCCTGCAATTGTTGTTGCGCGGCGACTTTGGTCAGGCCCGAATCGGGGCCGGAATTGATCTTCGCGACAACGCGGATCCTGTAGCGCTGAATGTCGGCTGCCTTGACGGTAACCAGGTCGGTTTCCGGTCGTACATCCGGTCGTGCGAAGTGCTGACGAACGCCGTCAAGCAATGTCGCGGAAGGCGTGCCATCACCGTCACGGGACAGCACCGTGACCTGCACTTCGCCCGGTGCCGTGCGACGTCCGTTGCCATCCTTGACCTGCGCAGCGAGGCCGTCCGGGTTGAAGGTGTAAGTGACATTCACCACACCTGCCTCGGTGGATTCGACCCGCACCGTCGGACGCTCGCCGAGGGTGAAAACTTCGCGGCGATACTGCATCCGCGAACCTGCTGCCGGCGCATGGGGCGCCAGGTAATAACGCAAGCGAGCGTCGTCGTCACTTTCATAAATCGCCGGCACCGGCGGGAATGCCGCCGGATCGCCGGGATCGAGCAACTGCCGCTCAAGGCCCATGTCCGCCAGCCGCGCATCGAGATTGCTGCCCGTTGCCCACCACGCCAGCATCTGTTTGATGCGAGCGTTGTATTTGCGCTCGTGGGTTTGCAGCCGCACGCAGAAAGCCTCAAGCGCCAGGGTCAGCAGTTCACTCTCGTTTTCCAGGCTGGTCTTGAGTTTTGCGGCACTGTCCGGCGAGCGCACACCGACGTATTCAATGACGAAAGTCTTGAACTCGGCGAGCAAGTCTTCAAAGGCTTCAACGGTGATCAGCGCGGGTTCGGCCAATTGGTTCTGGCCGGGGATCAACATGCTCATGTCACGACCTCGAAGGTTTGTTGACGGTTTTTCCAGGTGCCGGCGAAGCGCAGCAGCAGACCCGCGCCCTGGCGGCTGGCGACGATCACTTGTGGCTGAAAATCATCGATACCGTTTTGCTTGTTGTAGAACGCTTGCGCGGCGTGGCTCTGGGCCAACAGCAGAACGTCGTCACCGAGGTTCTGCCCCAGCAGCGTGGGGATCAACGATCCGTACAACGGGCGTTTTTGCCGGGTGCCCAGCGGTGTGGTCAGGGCCCGGGTCGCGCGCTGCACAAATTGCAGCCAGTCGTCGACCGTGGCCCCGCTGTCTCTATCGATTCCGATCATGTGGAGGCTCTTGAATCATGGGCTGATGACACGGCCCTGGTGATCGACCAATGGACCGCTGAAGTGCACGCCCGAAGGGTCGATGGTCATGCCGACGGCACCCAGTTGCAGGGTGATCAGTTGTGGCGTCATCGCCAGTCGCGCCGGGCCGATGCTCAGTTCCAGCGACTCGCGAGAACCGCTGAAAGCCGTTGGGCCGTTTTGCCAGTGGAGGGTGTGCGTGGCATCGTCGTAGCCGCTTTCGCTGCCGTCGACATGAACCCGCCGCGTCAGCGTGGGGACAGTCGAAACGGGTGGAAAGCGATCACTGTTCAGGCCGAACAGGGCGACACTTTGTGCGCCACTTTCGCCGCTGCCGTAGTTGAACAGCAGACACTGCTCACCCACGGTCGGAATCCGCGACTCACTCTGTGCGCCGGCGCTGGGGTTGAAAAACTTGATCGCTGGCGTGAGCAAGCCACCGTGGCTGACCTGGCAGGTATTGCTCGCCGCATCGACTGTCTGGCAAATGCCGATGCGGCAGAAGCTTTCAGCGCGGCGGTGCAGGTCGTCGATTTCCGCTTCCATTTCGGCCAGGCGTTCGATGATCGGACCCAGTTGCATGCGCAATAACGCGTCGAACATCGGTCAGGCCTCCAGCGCGGTGTATTGGTCTGGATCGTCGATGTTGCTGACTTCCCAGGTGCGGGCGAATTTCGGTGTGCCCAGCGGGTCGTCGAGCAAGGTCGGGCCGAGGTAGAGGGTCTGGTTGAACGTCAGGGTCCAGGCCTTGAATTGCTGGTCGGCGCGAATGAGCATGGACGGCAAACCATCCATGTTCATCGGCAGATCGCATTGATCGCCCGGCAGGCTCCAGCGATTGTCGGTAATCAGATTCTTCAGTACAGCGATCAGATCGCAGGCGGCAAAGGCACTGGCCGATAGCGCCGGAACAACTTGCAGCGACAATGTCAGGACATGAGCGATACGCCCATCTGCGGCACGCTGTCCTGATGCATTTCGGTCGAAGTCGATCAACACCCAAGCCTGATCGCCCGGTGCAGTGAAATCATCGTGATTGCCGACATTGATGTTGAGCCCGGCAGTGTTGCGCAGCGTCGTCGCGATGGCTGTGAACAGTTGCGACGGCTGCTGGATCGGTGTGGGCATACATGACCTCCTTTTCAATCGTCCACGCGCAGCCCTGCCGCCCAAAGGGCGGCACGAATCACATTCGAGGTTAAGGCTGGTCGCGGGGTGGGACTTCGCAGACGCCGATGCGTTTGGCGGCCCAGCGTTCGTACAGACCGATGGCCACATCGGCCCCGGCCATTGCGGTGAGACAGCCGAAGGCGCCAGCGGCCCAAATCGACATGCCAGCGGCGTACAGCAGCATGATTGCCGACACGCCGCAGATCATGCAGGCGCCAGAGCGCAAGGCCAGACGCCGCATAAGCGGCCAGCCGCGGGCGCCCTCCTTGTCCGCACGCCACATTTCGCCGGAGACCCCGCCTACCACTGCGAGCAGGATGACCAGCCAGATCGGCATGTCCGCCAACGCTTGTTGCTCGTTTGTCATGTCACGCCTCCGGGAGTGTTGGATGAATGGTGTGTGTAGGGTTCAATCGTTTTCTCTTGAGGTAGGCATTCCAAAAAGCCCGGCGCAGGGCCGGGCTTTTCAGTAATGCGCTCTCGATAGAGGCCATGAAGGTGATGATCGAATCAGAACGGTGCCACCGGCCAGTTGACGGTGGACGGATAGCCGGATTGTTTCTTCATGTCGCTGAGACCCACGCAGTACTGTTTGTAGGCGAGCAACAGCGCTTGTTCTTCAGGGGTGGCAACATCCAGGTCGACCTTGTAATGCAGAGAATTCAACATCAGCCACTGGCCAGCAGCAGACAGAAGCTCCAGCGCTTCTTGCGCCACATCCTTTTCGAGCTCTTGATAGGTGGGTTCACTGAACTCCCAATCAACGAAGTTTGTCGTCGCCCCCTTCCATCCCACCTGGACTGCCGGGTTTGCTGTGATATCCACCCAAAAACCATTCGATAACTGTGCTTCTACTGGCATGGCCGTAGGCTTCTCTACAGCGTCGACAATCACCAGAACTTTGTTGAAGGCTTTGGAATAGTTGAATCGAACAAAAGCGTAGCGGTTCATTTGTTTCTCCTGTTTGCACTCATCGCGAGTACTGTCCTTGGGTTTTGCTTACTTGCCTCTCCGTCAAGGTTCTTCAACGGGATATCCATCAGGCAGGCATTCCAAAAAGCCCGGCAGTCCGCCGGGCTTTTCAGTAATGCGCTCCTTCGCCTTCCTTCAAATCCTGTGTTCAAGAAGGAAGCTGACTTTTCGGCGCTACTGGCGCGGTACGAGTCCGTTCAAATTGTTTTTCCGACCGCGGTCCCTGCCCGCCGGATAACTGCTTCTGGTGCTTTACGCTGCACACCCGGGTCAGTTGCCAACCCTCTGAACCGTTGAGGCCGGTTCATCGCTGCCTGTTCTTGTGGAACTAAAGAGCTTTCTTGCCAGCCGCTTTGTCGAGCGGCTTGGTGGCAAGAATATGCATTTATGCATATCCAGTCAATGCGTAGATGCATTTATTTATGCATGAAAAATGCGCAGATGCATGGAAGCCCCGCAACTCAAGGGTTTGGCGGTTTCATCAAGGCGAAAAAAAACCCGCCTGCGAGGCGGGTTTATCTGAGAAGGGTCGGGTTAGCGGGCGTACATGCCCCACCAGAAGACGTGACCGAGGATGACGATCTGCTCTTCCTGGATTTCCTGGAAGCTGTAGTCCTCGTCCGGATGCTCATCGCGATTGAAGCTGCGCAGACGAATGCCGGTAGGCAAGCGGTAAAGCTGCTTTACGCGTAACTGGCCGTTGTGATTGATCGCGTACAGGTCGCCATCAATGATGTCGCCGATGCCGCACTTGCCCGCATTCACGCCGACAGTGGCGCCATCACGCAACACCGGCAACATGCTGTTGCCGCGTACAGTCACGCATTTGGCCTGGTCGAACTGCACACCATTATGGCGCAGGCTGCGCTTGCCGAAGCGCAGGCTAGAGCGCTCGCTCTCTTCGATGACGAATCTTCCTGATCCAGCAGCCAATTCAACCTCGCGAAGGAACGGCACCGATACTTCGTCATCATCGACAGGCGTATCGTCGTCCCACAGCATTATGTCCTTGAGTTCCGCGTGTACGTCATCACGCGCGGCACCGGCCGACGGCGCGACATCCGCGCGCCCGCGCAATTGATCGGTGCTCACGGCGAAGTACTCGGCGATCTTCGAGATGTGTTTATCCGAGGGATCGACGATCTTCCCGCTGAGAATCCGCGAGAGAGTTGATTGAGGCACGCCGGTGCGACGGTGGAGCTCCGTGGGGGAGATCCCGTGCTGGTCGAGCAGTGCTCTTAAGACGGAGGCTACGTTGCGTTTTTGCATAACGCGCATAGTGCTTGAAGTTATTCGTTAAGACAAATGCTGATTTGCATAATTAACGCATAAATATGAATTCAGCTGCAAAATGATATTGCCGAGCCATCATTCTGCATTGAATAACGGCCCGGCTCCAACGTGTGGTCAGCCTTTGACGCGACGCGCGGCAGCATTGGCTTTTTTAAGCCGATCGGTTCTGGCCTTTCTGTCGTAATCGTCCTTGGCGCCCATGATTCCACCGGCAGCATGCACCCAGTCGGTGGCGGTACAACCAGAGATCAGCACAGCAGAAGTAAAGACTGAAGCAAAGATAAGGATGTTTTTCATATTCGATTTTCCGGTGTCGCTGATGAGCGCGTTGAATTGCAGAGTTGAAAAAGAACACCTGCTGCGGTTTGTTGGCCGTGGTTGCCCCTTTACTCATCCATGAGCTTTTGCAGTTTTGTCTGAGCTCGTTCGAGCCTCGCTTCCTGTTTCTTGATGACTTTCACATCGCCATACTGACGCGCGGCATTCAGATAGTTCTGTCTGCGCCGTACTTCGGCTTCGGCCTTTTCGATAGCGCTCGAACGGTCATCCTGTGCAGAAGGCTCGCGACAGTAACGCTCCACATTGGCAAGCGCCTGTTCCAGACCGGACTTGCGATAAACATTGTCCGCCTTATCAGCACGTTCAATTTGGAATACAAGTTCGGCGCGACGCTGCGCACAATTTTCTCGCGCGCCGGCCCAAGAACTATCGATGATCAAAACACCACCAACTAACAGAGATAGATTCCAGAGCAGAGTCGATCTCATGAGACACCCCCCAGATAACTTTTTTCTCCAGCGCGGCCACGGAAGTTGCTCACCCGAGACCATGCATTACGACAACCTAACGTTTCTTGTAAGCCAGAAAGTGCTGTGATCATCATGTCGCGACAGCGAGCTCTGCACGTTGGATAGTGTTCGACCATCCACGCTACTGGTACGTAAACATGATCGAAACACAGCAGAACAAGAGTGCGATCAAACAATGTGGAAATACTCACATCCTTTTCTTTTCCAGCAATAACCGCCGGCACAAACACAACACCTTCCCGGCTTATTGCAATCGATCGCTTCCAGGCGGGAGACTTGATCCCATGAGAACTGCGCACGCAAAACCAGAGCATTTATAACGTTCCTCAACAGCCTAAACATCATCATGTTATTCAAGGCAACTAAACAGCCGCACTGCGCTGACTCTCCGTTAGTCGCAGGAGCTGTTGGCTTGACTCGAATCACATTAACAACGCGGGGCGCGTCGAGGCCTTACTGACGTCTTACTCAGTCTTACTTAGTCGCCCAGAGGCCTTGCACCCTGGGGTTTTGCGCTAGCGAGGAACGTGGCATACACCATTGATCAGATTATTGATATTGTAGTAATACTCGGCATCGGAGAAGTAATTGAACGTCACCATACCGCCTTGAAAACCTCTTTCCATAAACGGAAGTTCATCGCCCGCAGTGTCCGCGTCAAACTTTACAATCGAACGCGTCTTGAACAGAAACCTGGAAGTATCCAGATGGGTTAATGCAATCTCGAACTTGCGATCATAGGTGTAAACTTTGCCTTCAGGGGTTTTGACGACGTAGTACACATAAAGAGCGCCTTCCCTTGGATCGATCGTCATATCACCGACACCATGCCAACGAACTTTATGATCATGAGTATGGACAAAATCGATGGATGCGAAACAGGGGGCGCGTGGAATATCGCGACTGATCAAATAAAAATGCTTGATAACCAGAGCACCGAAGATACAGACGGACGAGACGCCAAACAGTGCTACTATTTTTTTCCAACGAGTTGATAGTTTACGCATATAGCCTCCCCCTTACTTTCCGGCTTGACGCACTTTACCAGCAATTGGGAGAGCGGCTTTCGCACATAATAATTGATATCGGTAAGTATAATCGGCGGCTCAAACTCGCTGAGCGCTTTGACAATATCCTCTTTGGACATTCTTTCACTTTCTTCTACATACAACTTCGCTTCGCCTTCTTGCCAGATGAGTTTCCACTCCTCCAGATCGGCAGGTTTTTTAAACACCAGATAGGCGTAAAAGACCGGAAGAGCAATCGCCGGCACTACCGTTGCAGGCAGAAGGAAACGCCAGTAACGCTTTGCAGACGTCTTCACTGTAGGAGCGTCGCTGATTGCCGCCGCATCGCTTACGACCGCAAGTGGGGGTTCAGGGGGTTGAATCTCCGGGCTGAGCAAGCGGATTTCACATAACAGCACCACGCCACGGCGAGGCAAGGTCTTGAGACTGTCCCGAGGTAACCCGACATCAGCAAAATGCGCGCGGAGCATGTGCAGGGTCTTGTAATAACTGCTGTCGGAAATCACCAACCCGCGCTCCCCCCAGACTCGGGAGATAAGCTGCTCCTTATCGGTCACGCCGGCTATGAGGGCCAGCAGCAGGTCACCTTCATTGCTGCCTAGCAAGGCTGACTGCCCCGACCGGCTGAGGGTCATTTTTTCCGCATCGTAGTAACAACCGCTCGCTGATGCTCCTGAGCCGATGCCCTCTGACTGTTCCAAGCTGACTCCTCGACTGGCCTTCACCCACGCATTCTGATCATTCGATAGCTTTTCGGCACTATAGGACACAATGCCAACCCAAGCGGCGGTGCGTTGCTGCATCCACCTCAAAAAAACTTCATACTCGGCTCCACTGAATCAACTCACGGGCCGCATCGCTGGCAAACACTCGCCATTTCGTAGATGCAAACGACCCCGTTTTTGCCTTGTCACTTTTTCCGGTAAAGCTAAACCCCTGATGAATAAAGCTATTTCAGACCTGTCCTCCCACACCCCGATGATGCAGCAGTACTGGCGCCTGAAGAATCAGCATCCAGATCAGCTGATGTTCTACCGCATGGGCGACTTCTACGAGATCTTCTACGAAGACGCGAAGAAGGCAGCCAAGTTGCTGGACATCACTCTGACCGCGCGCGGACAGTCGGCGGGGCAGGCGATTCCGATGTGTGGGATTCCTTACCACGCGGCGGAAGGCTATCTGGCGAAGCTGGTGAAGCTTGGCGAGTCCGTGGTGATTTGTGAGCAGGTCGGCGATCCGGCCACCAGCAAAGGCCCGGTTGAGCGTCAGGTCGTACGGATCCTCACGCCGGGTACGGTCAGTGATGAAGCGCTGCTTGATGAACGCCGCGACAACCTGATTGCAGCCCTGCTGGGTGACGAACGTCTGTTCGGCCTTGCCGTGCTGGACATCACCAGCGGCAGTTTCAGCGTGTCGGAAATCAAAGGCTGGGAAAACCTGCTGGCGGAACTGGAGCGGATCAACCCGGTGGAGCTGCTGATACCAGATGACTGGCCAAGAGACCTGCCAGCGGAAAAACGCCGTGGCGTCAGTCGTCGTGCGCCGTGGGATTTCGAGCGTGATTCAGCACTGAAAAGCCTTTGCCAGCAGTTCTCCACCCAAGACCTGAAGGGTTTTGGCTGCGAGAACCTGACCCTGGCAATCGGCGCGGCCGGTTGCCTGTTGGCCTACGCCAAGGAAACCCAGCGCACCGCCCTGCCCCACCTGCGCAGCCTGCGCCACGAACGCCTGGATGACACCGTGGTGCTGGACGGTGCAAGCCGTCGCAACCTCGAACTCGACACCAACCTGGCCGGTGGTCGCGATAACACCCTGCAATCGGTGGTTGATCGCTGCCAGACCGCCATGGGCAGTCGCCTGCTGACCCGCTGGCTGAATCGTCCGTTGCGCGATCTGACCGTACTGCTGGCGCGCCAGACCTCGATCACGTGCCTGCTCGATCGCTATCGTTTCGAAAAGCTGCAACCACAGCTCAAGGAAATCGGCGACATCGAGCGAATTCTCGCGCGGATCGGCCTGCGCAACGCACGTCCTCGTGACCTTGCTCGCTTGCGCGACGCCCTCGGTGCCCTGCCTGAACTGCAAGTGGCGATGACTGACCTGGAAGCACCGCACCTGCAAAGTCTGGCGACCATCACCAGCACCTACCCGGAACTGGCGGCACTGCTGGAAAAGGCCATCATCGACAATCCGCCGGCGGTGATCCGTGACGGCGGCGTGCTGAAAACCGGTTACGACAGCGAACTCGACGAGCTGCAATCACTGAGCGAAAACGCCGGCCAGTTCCTCATCGATCTCGAAGCCCGCGAGAAAGCTCGCACCGGTCTTAGCCACCTGAAAGTCGGTTACAACCGCATTCACGGCTACTTCATCGAATTGCCGAGCAAGCAGGCCGAGTCGGCACCAGCGGACTATATCCGTCGGCAAACCCTGAAAGGCGCCGAGCGCTTCATCACGCCGGAACTGAAAGAGTTCGAAGACAAAGCCCTCTCTGCCAAGAGCCGTGCCTTGGCGCGCGAGAAGATGCTTTACGAAGCCCTGCTGGAAGACCTGATCAGCCAGTTGCCACCGCTGCAGGACACCGCCGGCGCGCTGGCCGAACTGGACGTGTTGAGCAACCTCGCCGAGCGTGCGCTGAATCTTGACCTGAACTGCCCGCGCTTCGTCAGCGAGCCGTGCATGCGCATCTCTCAGGGTCGTCACCCGGTGGTCGAGCAAGTGCTGACCACGCCGTTCGTGGCCAACGACCTGAGCCTGGATGACAACACCCGTATGCTGGTGATCACCGGCCCGAACATGGGTGGTAAATCCACCTACATGCGCCAAACCGCATTGATCGTGTTGCTCGCTCACATTGGCAGCTTCGTGCCCGCAGCCAGTTGCGAACTGTCGCTGGTCGACCGCATCTTCACTCGAATCGGTTCCAGCGATGACCTGGCCGGTGGCCGTTCGACCTTCATGGTCGAGATGAGCGAAACCGCCAACATCCTGCACAACGCCACCGAGCGCAGTCTGGTGCTGATGGACGAAGTCGGGCGCGGCACCAGCACCTTCGACGGTCTGTCGCTGGCATGGGCGGCGGCCGAGCGTCTGGCGCATCTGCGCGCGTATACGCTGTTTGCCACCCACTACTTCGAACTGACCGTGTTGCCGGAAGCCGAGCCGTTGGTGGCCAACGTCCACCTCAATGCGACCGAGCATAACGAACGCATCGTCTTCCTGCACCACGTGCTGCCGGGACCTGCCAGCCAGAGCTACGGTCTGGCGGTGGCGCAACTGGCCGGTGTGCCAAGCGAAGTGATCGTGCGTGCCCGTGAGCATTTGAGCCGACTGGAAGAAACCGCTTTGCCGCATGAAGCGCCGAAACCTGCCGCCAAGGGCAAACCGGCGACGCCACAGCAAAGCGACATGTTCGCCAGCCTGCCGCACCCGGTGCTCGATGAGCTGGCTAAACTGGATCTGGATGACCTGAGCCCGCGTCGTGCGCTCGAAATGCTCTATGCACTGAAGAACCGGATATAAGCACTGAAGAAGCGGATATAACGCAAACGGCTTCAAGCTGTTAGAATCTCGCGCGGTTTGGGATGCTGCTGGCTAATAGCCTGGCCAGCAGGTATCGCTCCCGAACCTGGCGACCCCAACCGTGAAGGGGCAACGCTGCCGCCGCCTGAGGAGAAAATTAGAAATGACCTTCGTCGTCACCGACAACTGCATCAAGTGCAAGTACACCGACTGCGTAGAAGTGTGTCCGGTGGACTGCTTTTACGAAGGCCCGAACTTCCTGGTGATTCACCCGGATGAGTGCATCGACTGCGCCCTGTGCGAACCGGAATGCCCGGCCGTAGCCATTTTCTCCGAGGACGAAGTTCCGGAAGAGATGCAGGAATTCATTCAACTCAACGTTGAGCTGGCTGAAATCTGGCCGAACATCACCGAGAAGAAAGAATCGCTGCCGGATGCCGAAGAGTGGGATGGCGTCAAAGGCAAGATCAAAGACCTCGAACGCTGATCTGTCGCGCGTTCAATAAAAGGCCCCTTGCGGGCCTTTTTGCTTTTTGCGGGTTCTACTATTCTGCAGGCGAAAAAAGGGGCGGTATGACCCGCCCACATTTTTTCCCTATTCCCTGTATTCCTTTTCATCGTCCTGATGAATCGCGTCCTGCGATGTCCGTTCCCCTCTTCCTTGAAGGGCGTGTCTGTCCGTCGACACAACCCAGATACTAAAGAGTTCCCTGCCAAGAGCAATCGGCCGCAGGAGCGAAAGAGCGCTGTAATAAGCACTTCACATTAAAAAATATATATAAAATTCAATAAGTTAGAATTAGCCATCTAGAGCAATCGACGTCTGCTCCCGCGTAAAGATAGTGAACACTTACGAAAGAGTAAGCCAAGGCTTACACCGCGAGACTACAAACGATGGAAATGCCAACCATACGTCCGGCAATGCGCAGGGTGGTGCTGGATTGCCAGCAAACTCAGGTCAACAAAAAACCCCGAACCAGTCGGGGCTTCTTGCGGGCACGCGTGGAAGGCGCTTACTGGAACAGCGACTCGCTCGACAGGCCATTCTTCTCGAGGATTTCACGAAGGCGCTTGAGACCTTCTACCTGGATCTGCCGCACCCGTTCCCGGGTCAGGCCGATCTCCAGGCCTACATCTTCCAGCGTGCTGCTCTCATGGCCGCGCAGGCCGAAGCGGCGTACGACCACCTCGCGCTGCTTGTCGGTCAACTCCGACAGCCATTGATCGATGCTCTGCGACAGGTCGTCATCCTGCAGCAATTCACAAGGATCGGTCGGACGATCGTCGGTAAGGGTGTCCAGCAGGGTTTTATCCGAATCCGGACCCAGCGAGACGTCGACCGAAGAAACCCGCTCGTTCAGGCCAAGCATGCGCTTGACCTCGCCCACCGGTTTTTCCAGCAGGTTGGCAATTTCTTCGGGTGAAGGTTCGTGGTCGAGCTTCTGCGTCAGCTCCCGTGCAGCCCGCAGGTACACGTTGAGCTCCTTGACCACATGGATCGGCAACCGGATGGTCCGGGTCTGATTCATGATCGCGCGCTCGATGGTCTGACGAATCCACCAGGTCGCGTAGGTCGAGAAGCGGAAGCCGCGCTCGGGATCGAACTTTTCCACCGCCCGGATCAATCCGAGGTTGCCCTCTTCGATCAGATCCAGCAGCGACAGCCCCCGATTGACGTAACGCCGGGCGATTTTGACCACCAGCCGCAGGTTACTTTCAATCATGCGCTTGCGTCCGGCCGGATCGCCACTTTGCGACAGTCGCGCAAAATGAACTTCTTCTTCCGGAGAGAGCAGTGGGGAAAAGCCGATTTCGTTGAGATACAACTGCGTGGCATCAAGTGCACGCGTGTAGTCGATGTACTTATGTTGTTTAAGTGAAGCGGAGTGTTTGGATTTGGAACGAACGGAAGGTGGAGCAGCCCCTTCATCATTCGACATCGAAGATTCCGAATCGATGCCGGTCTCCATAAGGAGAACCTCATCGTCGATGTCAAACTCCGGCACTTCTTTACTGAGAGCCATTGTTATAGTCCTTTGGTGAGTTCGACCCCAAGCTCAAGCGACGCCTTTATCCTTGGCAGCGCTGGAGCCTGTCCCCTCTACGCGACGGAACAGGCTGGCTTACAAATCAACGTCTTGGCAGGAACTGCAGCGGATCTACAGGTTTACCTTGGCGGCGAATCTCAAAATGCAGTTTCACCCGGTCTGTACCCGTTGACCCCATTTCGGCAATTGTCTGTCCGACCTTGACCTGCTGTCCCTCCCGAACCAACAGCCTGCGGTTATGTCCGTAGGCACTGACGTAGGTTTCGCTGTGTTTGATGATGACTAATTCGCCGTAGCCCCTTAAGCCACTCCCGGCGTATACCACCGTCCCATCAGACGCAGCTAAAACAGGCTGTCCCAAATCTCCGGCGATATCAATTCCTTTATTCAAACTACCGTTTGAAGAGAATTTTCCAATCAGAATGCCATTAGATGGCCATCCCCAGCCGGTCGGGGCTGGGCCTGCCGGAGGCAACGGCGCGGGCGCTTGCTTGTTGGCGACGGACGGTACAGCCCCCGTAGAACCGGTGGTTGTAGTGGTCGTGGTGCCATTTGCCTGGCGCCGGATTACCGTGGTTTTACTCGACGAAGAAGGTGAAGAACTGCTGTTGCTCACCACCGCCGTCGGCGTTGAACCGGTGCGGCCGTCAAAGCGAATTGTCTGACCCGGATGGATCGTATACGGCGTAGGAATATTGTTCCGGGCAGCGAGGGCTTTGTAGTCCCAGCCGTAGCGAAATGCGATCGAAAACATCGTATCGCCCGGACGGACTACATATTGTCCGGTCGTCACCGTAGGACGCTGGGCCACCGCGTTGTTGCGATCGACCACCCGCACATTGCTCGATTTGGTGCTGGAGCAACCGACCAGCAAGGTGCTCAAGACGAGGCCAGTCACCAGGCGCTGAAAGCTCGTGTTACCCATACGCTGCGCAATGACTGTGAGACTCACCCGCCGCTCCCTTTGTGGTGGCTGAAAAATGTGGAATGCCGGATTTCGGCATGAGGTGTCGCAAGTATAACGGGCCGGATCGGCTTTACCTTTAATGAAGCGAAATCGCTTCACGCACACGTTTGCCAGCTGACAATCTGCTGCGTTTAAACCATCGTCGCCGAAGTAAGACACAAGCGAACGAAAGGAATTCAGCGCACGCAAACAAATGCTCAGGCCAGTGGCCCATTGAGCAACGGCACAAAACGGACAGCCCCGAGAACATGCCGGGAAAAGCCGTTTTCCTCACGCACGATCAGCAACAATTGCTGCACTTCCCCGGAGCCCACCGGAATCACCATGCGTCCGCCCGGAGCTAGTTGGTCAAGCAAGGCTTGCGGTACATCCGTGGCCACGGCGGTGACGATAATACCGTTATAAGGTGCCAGCGCCGGCCACCCTTCCCAACCATCGCCCCAGCGGAACACCACGTTGCGCAGGTTAAGTTCAACCAAACGTTCCTTGGCGCGATCCTGCAGTACCTTGATGCGCTCAACCGAGAACACCCGCTCAACCAGTTGTGACAACACCGCCGTCTGGTAACCGGAACCGGTGCCGATCTCCAGCACCTTATCCAGTGGGCCCGCCTCCAGCAGCAGCTCGCTCATGCGCGCCACCATATAAGGCTGGGAAATCGTCTGGTTATTGCCGATCGGCAGCGCCGTGTCTTCATAAGCACGGTGTGCCAGCGCTTCATCGACGAACAGATGACGCGGCGTACGCCGGATCACTTCCAGCACCTTGGCGTTGGACACGCCCTCTTCGTACAGGCGCTGGATCAGCCGCTCGCGGGTACGCTGAGAGGTCATGCCGATCCCGCTGCGCAGCCTGTCTTCATGTTCACGGGCCATCAGCGCAGTCCCTCCAGCCAGCCGTCGAGGCTTCTGAACGCATCGTTGAAGGTGCGATCGAGCTGCAACGGCGTGATGGAAACATAGCCCTGCATCACTGCGTGAAAATCAGTGCCCGGGCCGCCATCTTCGGCATCACCGGCCGCGGCAATCCAGTAACCGGCCTTGCCCCGTGGATCGACCACTTTCATCGGCGCCGCTGCACGGGCGCGATGGCCGAGGCGGGTCAATTGAATACCGCGAATATGGTCGATCGGCAGATTGGGAATGTTCACGTTGAGCACCGTGCGCGGTGGCAGATCAAGCCCGGCATGGGCCTCGACCAGTTTGCGCGCAAAGTAGGCCGCCGTCGGCAGATTATCCACCTGCCGCGAGACCAGCGAAAAAGCGAACGACGGACGCTCGAGAAAACGTCCCTCAAGGGCGGCCGCCACTGTCCCGGAATACAGCACGTCATCGCCAAGATTGGCGCCGAGGTTGATCCCGGAAACCACCATGTCCGCCTCGCGCTCCAGCAAGCCGTTGAGGCCCAGGTGCACGCAGTCGGTCGGGGTGCCGTTGAGGCTGATAAAGCCGTTGGCCAGGTATTGCGGGTGCAGCGGACGGTCGAGCGTCAGCGAACTGCTGGCGCCGCTTTTGTCCTGCTCCGGGGCGATAACCACGCACTCGGTGTAATCCGCCAGCGCAGCATAAAGCGCGGCGAGACCGGGTGCGGTTACCCCATCGTCGTTAGAAATCAGAATACGCATGGGCTGTCCGTCTGCCCCACCGGCACCAGATCAACAAGCTCGCGCACCAATACGGTGGCGAAGCATCCGGCCGGGAGGACGAATTCCAGTTGCAGAATGTCAGGCTGGGGATAATGCCACGTCAACCCGGCAATGGGCAGCCGCAGGATGCGACGTTCGTGGCTCATGCCGGCATGAATCAACCAATCGCGCAGCTCTGCTTCATCGGCGGCGATCCCCTGCTCCAATTCATGGACAACGCCTGCGGTCGGCGAGTCACCTTTGCCCCACTGTGGACCGGTCGGGTGCAGATCGAGAATCGCCAGACGCGGGTCGCTGCATTCAGCTTCTCCGGCCGGGAAAAAACTGCGGCTGTCGGTGAACGCGAGCAGGTCGCCGACCTGGGCTTTTTGCCAGGTGCCATCGGCCACTCGTGCGGCGAGCACCTTGTTGAAGAGAAAACTGCGCGCGGTCGAGAGCAGGCGCGAACGAACATTGCGTTGCTCCGGCAACGCCTTGCGCGCCGCCCACGAACGCGCATCAACAACATTGCCGCCGTCGTGGCCGAAACGCTGGGCGCCGAAATAATTGGGGATGCCTTGTTGGGCTATCAGCTGCAGACGCTGCTCAATCGCTGCTTTGTCGCCATCGAACTGAGTCAAACGCAAGGTAAAACCGTTGGCCGAATGCGCACCGCGTTGCAGTTTGCGTTTGTGGCGAGTGGTCTTGAGAATCTTCAGCGTGTCGTTTTCCGCCGCCGACAAATCCGGATCGGCCTTGCCCGGCAATTGCACGCTGAACCACTGGCGAGTCAGCGCCTGACGATCCTTGAGACCGGCATAGCTGACGGTGCGCAACGGCACGCCGGCAGCCTTGGCGATACGCCGCGCGGCTTCTTCAGTGTTCAGGCCGCGTTTTTCGACCCAGATCCACAGATGTTCGCCATCGCCGCTGAACGGAATATCGAGGACTTCATCGACCTGAAAGTCTTCAGCGATGGCTTTCAGTACCGCCGTGCCGAGGGGTTCACCATAGGCACGCGGGCCGAGCAATTGCAGTTCATTCATGCGCGCAGCAACAAGGCAACGGAGTGCACGGCGATGCCTTCTTCGCGACCGACAAAGCCGAGCTTTTCGGTGGTGGTAGCTTTCACGTTCACTTGATCCAACTCAACTTGAAGATCCGCCGCGATCAGCGCGCGCATCGATTCGATATGCGGCGCCATTTTTGGCGCCTGGGCAACGACGGTGTTGTCGACGTTGCCGACTTTCCAGCCTTTGGCATGGATCAGCGCGACCACATGACGCAGCAACACACGGCTGTCGGCGCCCTTGAATTGCGGGTCGGTGTCCGGGAAATGCTTGCCGATATCACCCAGCGCCGCGGCGCCGAGCAAGGCATCGCTCAAGGCGTGCAGCAGGACATCACCGTCGGAATGAGCGAGCAGCCCGAAGCTGTGTGCGATGCGCACGCCGCCCAGAGTAATGAAATCGCCTTCAGCGAAACGGTGCACATCATAGCCGTGGCCAATACGCATAAAAAACGCCCCGATTTTTGTCAGGGCGTGATTCTACCTGCATTAGTCCCGAAGGGCTTGTGCGTGATGCTGCAAGTGGTCGTCTATGAAGCTTGAGATGAAGAAATAGCTGTGGTCGTAGCCCGGTTGCAAGCGCAATGTCAGCGGATGACCCGCTTGTTTTGCCGCTTGTTGCAAAGCTTCGGGTTTGAGCTGGGTGGCGAGGAAGTCATCGCGATCCCCTTGATCGACCAGCAGCGGCAGTTTTTCATCCGCCTCGGCAATCAGTGCGCAGGCATCCCACTCTTTCCATTTGGAACGGTCTTCGCCCAGGTAGCGCGAAAAGGCTTTCTGACCCCACGGGCAATCCATCGGGTTGTTGATTGGCGAGAACGCCGACACCGATTGATAGCGTCCCGGGTTACGCAGCGCGCAGACCAGCGCACCGTGACCGCCCATGGAGTGACCGCTGATGCTGCGTTTGTCCGAGGCGGGGAAATGCGCTTCGACCAGTGCAGGCAACTCATGCACGACATAGTCATGCATCCGATAGTGGCGCGACCAAGGTTCCTGCGTGGCATTCAGATAGAAACCGGCACCGAGGCCGAAATCCCAAGCGTTGTCCGGATCACCCGGGACATCGGGGCCGCGCGGGCTGGTGTCCGGCGCAACAATGATCAGACCCAGTTCGGCAGCCATGCGCATCGCGCCGGCCTTTTGCATGAAATTCTCGTCGGTGCAGGTCAGGCCTGACAGCCAGTACACCACCGGCAACTTGCCGCCCTGTTCCGCCTGCGGCGGCAGGTATACGGCGAACACCATGTCGCAACCGAGCACGTCTGAGCGATGGCGATAACGCTTGTGCCAACCGCCGAAACTCTTCTGACAGGAGATGTTTTCCAGACTCATGGGATTCTCCCAGCTGCAAGTGGCAAGCTTCGAGCTTCAAGAAAGGACAAAAGCGCCTTTGCTTGCAGCTTGAAGCTTGTACTTGGCGCTGCTTTTAGAAATGAATGACGGTACGGATGCTCTTGCCTTCGTGCATCAGGTCGAAGGCCTTGTTGATGTCTTCCAGGCCCATGGTGTGGGTGATGAAAGTATCCAGCGGAATCTCGCCGCTCTGGGCCATGTCGACGTAGCTTGGCAACTCGGTACGACCGCGCACGCCACCGAATGCCGAACCGCGCCAGACGCGACCAGTCACCAGTTGGAATGGACGGGTAGCGATTTCCTGGCCGGCACCGGCCACACCGATGATCACCGACTCGCCCCAACCTTTGTGGCAGCACTCAAGGGCGGCGCGCATCAATTGCACGTTGCCGATGCACTCGAAGGAGAAGTCGACGCCGCCATCGGTCATGTCGACGATCACTTCCTGGATCGGACGATCGAAATCTTTCGGGTTTACGCAGTCGGTAGCGCCGAGTTGTTTGGCGATCTCGAACTTGGCCGGGTTGATGTCGATGGCGATGATTCGCGCAGCCTTGGCTTTCACCGCGCCAATGACTGCGGACAAACCAATGCCGCCCAGACCGAAGATGGCCACGGTGTCACCGGGTTTGACCTTGGCAGTGTTGAGCACCGCACCGATACCGGTGGTGACGCCGCAGCCCAGCAGGCAAACCTTTTCCAGCGGCGCATCTTTGGAGATCCTGGCCACGGAGATTTCCGGTAACACGGTGTATTCCGAGAATGTCGAAGTACCCATGTAGTGGAAAATGGTTTCGCCCTTGTAGGAAAAACGCGAAGTGCCGTCCGGCATCAAACCCTTGCCCTGAGTCGCGCGAATCGCCTGACACAGGTTGGTCTTACCCGACTTGCAGAATTTGCACTGGCCGCATTCCGGGGTGTACAGCGGAATGACGTGATCGCCCACCGCAACCGAGGTCACGCCTTCGCCGATCGCTTCGACGATGGCGCCGCCTTCGTGGCCGAGGATCGACGGGAAGATGCCTTCCGGGTCTGCACCGGACAGGGTGTAAGCGTCTGTGTGGCAAACCCCGGAAGCCACTACGCGCAGCAGGACTTCACCGGCCTTGGGCATGGCGACATCGACTTCTACGATTTCCAGCGGCTTCTTGGCCTCGAAGGCAACGGCGGCGCGCGACTTGATCATGCTGACTCTCCAGTGAATCCAATGAATAAAAAACCAGACAAGGAGTGTAATACATGGCTTTACGATGAATAATCAGGACAAAAGCAAAACATTATTGCCATACAGGGATAATCCCGATGTCCGAAAATCGCTGGGAAGGCATCGACGAGTTCGTCGCCGTCGCTGAATGCAGCCAGTTCACTGCCGCTGCCGAGCGTCTTGGAGTTTCGTCCTCGCACATCAGCCGACAAATCGTACGGCTGGAAGAAAGACTTCAGACGCGCCTGCTCTATCGCAGCACACGCCGGGTGACGCTGACCGAGGCCGGGCAGACCTTCCTGCAACATTGCCAACGCTTGCAGGATGGCCGCGAAGAAGCCTTGCGCGCCGTCGGCGATCTGACCAGCGAACCGAAAGGCATGCTGCGCATGACCTGCGCAGTAGCCTACGGCGAGCGTTTTATCGTGCCGCTGGTGACGCGGTTCATGGGGCTTTATCCACAACTGCGCATCGATATCGAACTGAGCAATCGCCAGCTCGATCTGGTGCATGAAGGCCTGGATCTGGCGATTCGCCTGGGTCGTTTGCAGGACTCGCGATTGGTCGCAACACGCCTGGCGCCACGGCGAATGTATCTGTGTGCGTCACCGTCCTACGTCGAGCGGTACGGTCGCCCACATAGCCTGTCGGAATTGAGTCGGCACAATTGCCTGATTGGCAGCTCGGACATCTGGCAGCTTGAGCAAAACGGACGGGAGTTTTCCCAGCGCGTGCAGGGCAACTGGCGCTGCAACAGCGGGCAAGCGGTGCTGGATGCGGCGTTGCAGGGGGTTGGGCTGTGTCAATTGCCGGATTATTACGTGCTGGAGCATTTGCACAGCGGCGCGCTAATTTCGTTGCTGGAGGCGCATCAGCCACCAAATACGGCGGTGTGGGCGCTATACCCGCAACAGCGGCACTTGTCGCCGAAGGTGCGCAAGTTGGTGGATTTTCTCAAGGAAGGATTGGCTGAGCGGCCGGAGTATCAGGAATGAGTGTTGCGTTGGCTGTAAATGCGCTATCGCGAGCAGGCTCACTCCTACAGGGGAACGCATTTCAAAATGTAGGAGTGAGCCTGCTCGCGATGGCGATTCAACAGGCACCACAAAAATTCAGCGGCGATTCGCCCAACGCTGACGCAACCACTCCAGATCTTCCGGCCGGGTCACCTTGAGGTTATCCGCCCGCCCTTCAATCAGACGAGGCTTAAGCCCCGCCCACTCCATCGCCGAAGCTTCATCAGTGATCACAGCATCCGCCACCAGACTGTCCGCCAACGCCCGATGCAACGCGCCGAGGCGAAACATCTGCGGCGTATACGCCTGCCAGATCACGCTGCGATCCACGGTCTCCAGCACACGACCGTGCTTGTCGACTCGCTTCAAGGTGTCGCGCGCCGGAACGGCGAGCAGGCCGCCGACCGGATCGTCCGCCAGTTCATCCAGTAACTTGTCGAGATCTTCGCGACTCAGATTCGGTCGTGCCGCATCGTGCACCAGCACCCAATCCTCATCATCGGCACCCTGCGCATGCAAATGCAGCAAAGCATTGAGCACCGAGCCGGAACGCTCGGCGCCGCCCTCGACGCGCTGAATACGCGAATCGCCAGCGCACGCCAGGTTCGGCCAATAAGGATCATCAACAGCAAGACTGACCACCAGGCCCTTAAGGCTTGGGTGATCGAGGAAGCAGCCGAGGCTGTGTTCGAGAATTGTGCGTCCGCCCAGTTGCAGGTATTGCTTGGGACGGTCCGCGGCCATTCGGGCACCGATGCCCGCAGCAGGAATCACGGCCCAGAAGGCCGGCAGGGAATTGATCATTGGGCCAACTGGTAAAGGGTTTCGCCGTCCTTGACCATGCCCAGTTCGTGACGAGCCCGCTCTTCAACGGTCTCCATGCCCTTTTTCAACTCGCTGACTTCAGCGTCCATCACGCGATTGCGCTCCAGCAAACCTTCGTTCTCGGCGTGTTGATCAGCTATCTGCTGATTCAGCTCGGCGACTTGCGCCAGACTGCCATTGCCCACCCACAGGCGGTACTGCAAACCGGCCAGTAGCAAGAGCAAAACGAGAAACAACCAGTAAGGACTGCGCATCGAATATCAGGTATCCAGTGAAAAAAGACAGCCACGCCAAAACTTTGAAGCATCTGATAGCACGAAGCCTGGAAGACCCAGGCTTGTGCTGTTAAGGCATCAGATTAGTGGCAAATCCATCGCTGTCACGACTTTTTCGACACAATCCGGTGTCCTTCCATCGATTTGTACTTAGCCGCGGAACTCGCTGCGACCGTTGTACTTGGCCTTGCCATTCAACTGCTCTTCGATACGCAGCAGTTGGTTGTACTTGGAAACGCGGTCGGAACGGCACAGGGAACCGGTCTTGATCTGGCCAGCCGAGGTGCCCACAGCCAGGTCGGCAATGGTCGAATCTTCGGTTTCGCCCGAACGGTGCGAGATCACTGCGGTGTAACCGGCAGCCTTGGCCATCTGGATGGCTTCCAGGGTTTCGGTCAGGGTGCCGATCTGGTTGAACTTGATCAGGATCGAGTTGGCGATCTTTTTATCGATGCCTTCTTTCAGGATCTTGGTGTTGGTTACGAACAGGTCGTCGCCCACCAGCTGAGTCTTCTCGCCGATCTTGTCGGTGAGGATCTTCCAGCCAGCCCAGTCGGACTCGTCCAGACCGTCTTCGATCGAGATGATCGGATAACGTTCGGTCAGGCCTTTGAGGTAATCGGCGAAACCTTCAGCGGTGAACACCTGGCCTTCGCCGGACAGGTTGTACTTGCCGTCTTCGTAGAATTCGCTAGCCGCGCAGTCCAGCGCCAGGGTCACGTCGGTGCCCAGCTTGTAACCGGCGTTGGCCACAGCTTCCGAGATCACTTTCAGCGCGTCTTCGTTGGACGCCAGGTTCGGTGCGAAACCGCCTTCGTCGCCAACGGCAGTGCTCAGGCCACGGGCCTTCAGCACAGCTTTCAAGTGATGGAAAATCTCGGTGCCCATGCGCAGACCTTCCGAGAACGACTTGGCGCCAACCGGCTGCACCATGAATTCCTGGATGTCGACGTTGTTATCGGCGTGCTCGCCACCGTTGATGATGTTCATCATCGGTACCGGCATCGAGTAAACACCCGGAGTGCCGTTGAGGTTGGCGATGTGTGCGTACAGCGGCAGGTCCTGATCCTGTGCAGCAGCCTTGGCCGCAGCCAGGGACACGGCGAGGATGGCGTTGGCGCCCAGGGTTGCCTTGTTTTCGGTACCGTCGAGCTTGATCATCGCGTGATCCAGGGCTTTCTGGTCACTTGGGTCGGTGCCCAGCAGCAGATCGCGGATCGGACCGTTGATGTTGGCTACCGCTTTGAGCACGCCCTTGCCCAGGTAACGGCTCTTGTCGCCATCACGCAGCTCGAGTGCTTCACGCGAGCCAGTGGATGCACCGGACGGCGCGCAAGCGCTGCCGATGATGCCGTTGTCGAGAAGCACGTCCGCTTCCACGGTGGGATTGCCACGGGAGTCGAGAACTTCACGACCTTTGATGTCGACGATTTTTGCCATTGTTGTAAACACTCCAAAGTTGACGAAAACGACGCAGCTAGAGGAAATCTTTTTACCGTCGGCAAGGGGTGTGCAGCGGGCAGGCTTGCAGACGATAACGCTCATGCCCGAGGGCATGAGCGACAAATCGTGCGGTACTTTACCGGAGAATTGAGTGTTACGCGGTTTCTACCGTCGGAAAACTCTTCACCAGTTCGTCCAAAGCCTTGAGCTGGGCCAGGAATGGCTCCAGTTTGTCCAGACGCAAGGCGCAAGGGCCGTCGCATTTGGCATTGTCCGGATCCGGGTGCGCTTCGAGGAACAGACCTGCCAACGACTGGCTCATGCCCGCCTTGGCCAGATCCAGAACCTGGGCACGGCGACCGCCAGCGGAGTCGGCACGACCGCCAGGCATTTGCAGCGCGTGGGTCACGTCGAAGAATACCGGGTACTCGAACTGCTTCATGATGCCGAAGCCGAGCATGTCGACCACGAGGTTGTTGTAGCCGAAGCTCGAACCACGCTCGCAGAGGATCAATTGATCGTTACCCGCTTCCACACACTTGTTCAGGATGTGTTTCATTTCCTGAGGCGCGAGGAACTGGGCTTTCTTGATGTTGATCACTGCATTGGTCTTGGCCATCGCGACGACCAGATCGGTCTGGCGCGACAGGAAGGCCGGCAGTTGAATGATGTCGCAGACCTCAGCGACGACCGCGGCCTGATCAGGCTCGTGGACGTCGGTGATGATCGGCACGCCAAAGGCTTGTTTGATGTCCTGGAAGATGCGCATGCCCTCTTCCAGGCCAGGACCACGATAAGAGGCCACAGAAGAACGGTTAGCCTTGTCGAAACTGGCCTTGAACACGTAAGGGATACCGAGTTTTTCGGTGACCTTTACGTACTCTTCGCAAACCTGCATGGCCATGTCACGGCTTTCCAGCACGTTCATGCCGCCGAACAGCACCATGGGTTTGTCGTTGGCAATTTCAATGTCGCCGACGCGGATGATCTTCTGTGCCATCGGGGTTACGCCTTTTTCTGGTGTTGAGCCAACGCTGCTTTGACAAAACCGCTGAACAGCGGATGGCCATCACGTGGTGTCGAGGTGAACTCAGGGTGGAACTGGCAAGCAACGAACCATGGGTGATCGGCCGCTTCAACCACTTCAACCAGCGCCGCATCAGCGGAGCGACCGGAAATTTTCAGGCCAGCTTCGATCAGCTGTGGCAGCAGGTTGTTGTTCACTTCGTAACGGTGACGGTGACGCTCGACGATCACGTCCTTGCCGTAGCAGTCGTGGACCTTGGAACCGGCTTCAAGCAGGCAGTCCTGAGCGCCAAGGCGCATGGTGCCGCCCAGGTCGGACGATTCGGTACGTACTTCAACGGCACCGGTCGCGTCTTCCCACTCGGTGATCAGACCGACCACCGGATGGCCGCTGGCGCGATCGAACTCGGTGGAGTTGGCGTCTTTCCAGCCCATCACGTTACGGGCGAACTCGATGACCGCCACTTGCATACCGAGGCAGATACCCAGGTATGGAACCTTGTTTTCGCGAGCGTACTGAACGGCAGTAATCTTGCCTTCCACGCCACGCAGACCGAAGCCGCCCGGTACGAGGATCGCGTCGACACCTTCGAGCAGCGCAGTGCCCTGGTTTTCGATATCTTCGGAATCGATGTAACGCAGGTTGACCTTGGTGCGGTTGCTGATGCCGGCGTGACTCATCGCTTCGATCAACGACTTGTAAGCGTCCAGCAGCTCCATGTACTTGCCGACCATGGCGATGGTCACTTCGTGTTCCGGATTCAGCTTGGCGTCAACCACCGCGTCCCACGACGACAGGTCCGCGCTGCCGCATTGCAGACCGAAACGCTCGACGACGAAATCGTCCAGACCCTGCGAATGCAGGATGCCCGGGATCTTGTAGATAGTGTCGGCGTCTTCCAGCGCGATCACCGCACGCTCTTCAACGTTGGTGAACTGAGCGATCTTGCGACGCGACGAGATGTCGATCGGGTGATCGGAACGGCACACCAGCACGTCTGGCTGCAGGCCGATCGAACGCAGTTCTTTTACCGAGTGCTGGGTTGGTTTGGTCTTGGTTTCGCCAGCGGTGGCGATGTACGGCACCAGTGTCAGGTGCATCAGCATCGCGCGCTTGGCGCCGACTTCGAAACGCAGTTGACGGATGGCTTCGAGGAACGGTTGCGACTCGATGTCACCGACGGTGCCACCGATTTCAACCATCGCCACGTCAGCGTCACCGGCACCCTTGATGATGCGGCGCTTGATTTCGTCGGTGATGTGCGGGATCACCTGGATGGTTGCACCCAGGTAGTCACCACGGCGCTCTTTGCGCAGCACGTGCTCGTAGACACGACCGGTGGTGAAGTTGTTGTTCTGGGTCATGGTCGTGCGGATGAACCGCTCGTAGTGCCCCAGGTCCAGGTCGGTCTCGGCGCCGTCGTGGGTGACGAACACTTCACCGTGCTGGAACGGGCTCATGGTGCCCGGATCGACGTTGATGTACGGATCCAGCTTCAGCATGGTGACCTTAAGTCCCCGCGCCTCCAGGATGGCTGCCAATGAAGCCGATGCAATGCCTTTCCCCAATGAAGAAACAACACCGCCCGTGACGAATATGTAGCGCGTCATGAAAAACCCTAGAAGTCTGCGTTAAAGCGGTACGAGCCGCCGGGGAAAGCGAAGGAAGGCCGAAGCCCCCGATCACCTGCATTAATCACAGTGCACCTTTCAAAAAAACCGCCGCGTTGGGACAGACCGGCAGGTGAAACACCGGTACGTTGCTCGCTACACATTTTTTGGAATCGCCCAGCAAAGACTGCTTGGTAATCGGCAACTCCTGCAATTCAGGCGAATCCACAGAAGTTGTATCAAGAAGGGAGCGTAGTCTACCGGAATGCTCCTTTCAGCTCAAACCTTGATCTTCGTCTGTTGGCAGCCAATGCAATTTCCAGCCGTCCTGTGCATGACCATCAAGTCCCGGCAGGTTCGCCACCGCGAGCAATTCATCGCCGCGAAACAGCAGCGGCAATCTGCCACGCATGAAGCCCGGGACCGCGCGCTCATTGAGCAGGCGCTTGAGGTCACGGTGGCCGCGATCCGCCAGCTGCATGACTTCACCGCCCTGACGATAGGCAATGCGCAAAGGCCCGACGGGAGTCTGCCCGCTGAACGTGACATGTCCGTTATCGGCCAAGCGTAGCGCTGACGCCGGGCTCTGCCACTCGACGCCGATCACTGGCGTGCGCAACCAGTTGCCACTCAGCCACCACAGACGCCCGGCGCTGCGATGAAGCTCGCCATCGGCCAGACGCCATACTGGTGAAGCATCGTGAGCGGCGTCGCACAGATTTTTCCAACCCGACCAGTGGTCGGTATCTGGCAGTTGCGTGAAGGGTTCGAGCCAATGGCTGATCGCGTTTCGTTGCCGGGCAGCAGACAGTGCGGCGAGCGGCGCCAGTTCCAGCGACGGTAAAACCAGCCATTCATAATCATGAGCAGTCGCGGCTTGCGCCAGATCGATCTGCGCCAACTCATCGAGCAGCCCCTGAGCTTCACGCAGATGCGCGGCGCTGCGGGCCATGTTCGCCTGCGCTTGCGGCCAGCGCTCGCTCAGCACCGGCATGACCTGATGGCGCAGGTAATTGCGCGAGAACTGTCGATCCTGATTTGACGGATCTTCGATCCAGCTTAACGAGTGAGCCTGCGCGTAACGTTCCAGCTCGGCTCGAGTGACATCCAGCAACGGGCGAATCAACATGCCCTGCCCCACTGGCCTTTGCTGCGGCATTCCCGACAATCCGCGCACTCCCGCACCACGCAGCAGCCGGAACAGCAGTGTTTCCGCCTGATCATCACGGTGCTGACCAGTGATTAACGCCTCATTAGCTTGGGTCAGCGCACTGAACACGGCGTAACGCGCATCCCGCGCCGCCCGCTCCAGACTCGCGCCTGGTTGCACCGTCACCTGCTCGATCAGCAACGGCACTCCCAGCGCATCACACACGGACTGGCAATGTTGCGGCCACGCATCAGCCGCAGCCTGAAGGCCGTGATGGATATGGATAGCGCTTAGCGCGGGGATGGATTCGGTTTTTGCCAGATCGGCAAGCAGGTGCAGCAGGACGGTGGAATCGAGACCACCGGAAAACGCGATACGCCAATGAGCGGCATTGCGCCAAGGCTCAAGGTTGTGCAAAAGCCGTGAAGGCAAATCAATCATGGACTGCCCCATATTTAACTCTTTGCCCCAAAACAAATGTAGGAGTGAGCCTGCTCGCGATAGCGGTGTGACAGCCAACACATTGGTTGAATGTTACGCCCTCATCGCGAGCAGGCTCACTCCTACAGGGGTATTGCGCTCGACTTAGAGACCGTAGCTCATCAGTCGATCATAACGGCGCTTCAGCAACGCTTCGTTATCGAACTTCTTCAGCATCGCCAGTTGCGAGCTCAGCTCGGCACGGATCGATGCAGCCGCAGCCGCCGGATCACGGTGCGCGCCGCCCAGAGGCTCGCCAATCACCTTGTCGACAATGCCCAGGCCTTTCAGACGCTCGGCGGTGATGCCCATTGCTTCAGCAGCATCCGGCGCTTTTTCGGCGGTTTTCCACAGAATCGAAGCGCAACCTTCCGGCGAGATTACCGCGTAGGTCGAGTACTGCAGCATGTTTAGCTGGTCGCAGACGCCAATGGCCAGTGCACCACCGGAACCACCCTCACCGATAACGGTGGCGATGATCGGGGTCTTCAGGCGCGACATCACGCGCAGGTTCCAGGCGATCGCTTCGCTCTGGTTACGCTCTTCAGCGTCGATGCCAGGATAGGCACCCGGGGTGTCGATGAAGGTCAGGATCGGCATTTTGAAACGCTCGGCCATCTCCATCAGACGGCAAGCCTTGCGGTAGCCTTCCGGACGCGGCATGCCGAAGTTACGGCGCACCTTCTCACGGACTTCACGACCCTTCTGGTGACCGATGATCATCACCGGCTGGTCTTCCAGACGGGCGATACCGCCAACGATGGCCGCGTCGTCAGAGAAGTGACGGTCACCGTGCAGTTCGTCGAACTCGGTGAAGATATGCTCGATGTAGTCGAGGGTGTACGGGCGTTTCGGGTGACGCGCCAGGCGTGCGATCTGCCAGCTGGTCAGCTTGCCGAAGATGTCTTCGGTCAGCGTTTTGCTCTTGTCCTGCAGGCGGGAGATCTCATCGCCGATATTCAGCGAATTGTCATTACCGACCAAGCGCAACTCTTCGATCTTGGCTTGCAGGTCGGCGATCGGCTGTTCGAAATCTAGAAAATTCGGGTTCATAGGCGTCCGTCTTGGGTCGTGTCCCAAATGAGCTTGGGCCGGCCGGTTGTCTATTCGCGCCCTACCTTAAGGGAGAGGCGCGCTGAGGTCGAGATTAAAAATTCAGGTTGCGGGCAAGCGCCATGATGGCACTTGCCGGTCAACGGTATTGGAGGAAGACGTTGTCTCGCCCGAACTGGTCACGCAGGGCTTGAATCAACGCATCCGCCGGATCGATCCGCCAGGTCTCGCCGAACTGCAGCAAGGTCTTCGCATCCGGGCTCGTGTACTCCATGGTGATCGGGCACGCGCCGCGATGACGCTTGAGCAAATCCCCCAACCAGCGTAGCTGATCGCCTTTGAGATCCTGGGTTTGCAGCTTCAGGCGCAGGCTTTCGGCCAGATTGGTACGCGCGTCTTCCATGCTCATCACACGTTTGACCCGCAGGCGCAGGCCACCGGAGAAGTCATCGTTGCTGACTTCGCCTTCGACCACCACCATCGCGTCGGTCTGCAACAACGACTGCGCAGAATGGAACGCATCGGCAAACAGCGACGCCTCAATCCGCCCCGAACGGTCGTCGAGGGTGATGAAACCCATCTTGTCGCCCTTCTTGTTCTTCATCACCCGCAGGGCAATGATCATCCCCGCCACGGTTTGCGTATCGCGCGCCGGCTTCAGGTCGATGATGCGCTGACGGGCGAAACGGCGGATCTCGCCTTCGTATTCGTCGATCGGGTGACCGGTCAGGTACAGGCCCAAGGTGTCTTTCTCACCTTTGAGGCGCTCCTTGAGAGTCAGCTCCTTGGCCTTGCGGTGCGACGCATACACGTCGGCGTCTTCCTCGACAAACAGCCCGCCAAACAGGTCGGCGTGACCAGAGTCGTGGGTACGCGCGGTCTGCTCGGCCGCCTTGATCGCCTCTTCCATCGCTGCCAGCAGCACGGCGCGGTTGCGGTCGATGTTGGCCTGATAAGCCTTCTGTTCGTCATGGAAGTACGGCCCCAGACGATCCAGCGCACCGCTGCGGATCAAGCCGTCGAGGGTACGTTTGTTGATGCGCTTGAGGTCGACCCGCGCGCAGAAATCGAACAGATCCTTGAACGGACCTTCCTGACGCGCCTCGGTGATCGCCTCAACCGGGCCTTCACCAACACCTTTGATCGCGCCCAGGCCGTAAACGATGCGGCCGTCGTCGTTCACCGTGAACTTGAACTCCGAAGTGTTCACGTCCGGCGCATCGAGGCGCAGCTTCATCGTGCGCACTTCCTCGATCAAGGTCACGACCTTGTCGGTGTTGTGCATGTCCGCAGAAAGTACCGCTGCCATGAACGGCGCCGGGTAGTGAGCTTTCAGCCACGCAGTCTGGTACGAGACCAGGCCGTAGGCGGCGGAGTGGGATTTGTTGAAGCCGTAACCGGCGAATTTTTCTACCAGGTCGAAAATGTTACCGGCAAGGTCGGCGTCGATGTTGTTGGTCGCGCAACCTTCAATGAAACCGCCGCGCTGCTTGGCCATTTCTTCGGGTTTTTTCTTACCCATCGCCCGACGGAGCATGTCCGCACCGCCAAGGGTGTAACCGGCCATGACCTGAGCAATCTGCATCACCTGTTCCTGATACAGGATGATGCCGTAAGTCGGTGCCAGAACCGGTTTCAAACCTTCGTACTGGTAATCCGAGTGCGGATACGCCAGTTCGGCGCGGCCGTGCTTACGGTTGATGAAGTCGTCCACCATGCCGGACTGCAGCGGGCCCGGACGGAACAGGGCCACCAGTGCGATCAAGTCTTCCAGGCAGTCGGGCTTGAGCTTTTTGATCAGCTCTTTCATGCCGCGCGATTCAAGCTGGAACACCGCGGTGGTTTCAGCTTTCTGCAACAGCGAGTACGTCGGTTTGTCGTCCAGCGGGATAAACGCGATATCCAGCGGCGGCTCGTTGACCTTGGCGCGATCACGGTTAATGGTTTTCAGCGCCCAGTCGATGATCGTCAGGGTCCGCAGACCGAGGAAGTCGAACTTCACCAGACCGGCCGCTTCAACGTCGTCCTTGTCGAACTGGGTCACCAGACCGTCACCGGCCTCATCGCAATAGATTGGCGAGAAGTCAGTCAGTTTGGTCGGCGCAATAACCACACCACCGGCGTGTTTACCAACGTTACGCACAACGCCTTCGAGCTTGCGCGCCATTTCCCAGATTTCCGCAGCTTCTTCATCAACCTTGATGAAGTCACGGAGGATTTCTTCCTGCTCGTAGGCTTTTTCCAGGGTCATGCCGACTTCGAACGGAATCATCTTCGACAGACGATCCGCCAGGCCGTAGGACTTGCCCTGCACCCGCGCTACGTCACGCACCACCGCTTTTGCGGCCATGGAACCGAAAGTGATGATCTGGCTTACCGCGTTGCGGCCGTACTTCTCGGCCACGTAGTCGATCACCCGGTCGCGACCGTCCATGCAGAAGTCGACGTCGAAGTCGGGCATGGATACCCGTTCCGGGTTAAGGAAGCGTTCGAACAGCAGGTCGTATTCCAGCGGATCGAGGTCGGTGATCTTCTGTACATAAGCCACCAACGAACCGGCACCCGACCCACGGCCCGGACCTACCGGCACGCCGTTGTTCTTGGCCCACTGGATAAAGTCCATAACGATGAGGAAGTAACCGGGGAAACCCATCTGGATAATGATATCCAGCTCAAAATTCAGTCGGTCGACGTAGACCTGACGCTTGGCTTCGTAGTCTTCGGTGGTGTCCTTGGGCAGCAGCACCGACAAGCGTTCCTCCAGACCGTCGAAGGAGACTTTGCGGAAATACTCGTCGATGGTCATGCCATCGGGAATCGGGAAGTTGGGCAGGAAGTGAGTGCCCAGTTTCACTTCAATGTTGCAGCGCTTGGCGATCTCGACGGTGTTTTCAATCGCGTCGGGAATATCGCTGAACAGCTCGATCATTTCCTCGGCGCTTTTCAGGTATTGCTGATCGCTGTAATTCTTCGAGCGCCGTGGATCGTCGAGGGCACGGCCCTCACCGATGCACACGCGGGTTTCGTGGGCGGCGAAGTCTTCCTGCTTGATGAAACGCACATCGTTGGTCGCCACCAGCGGCGCGCCGAGCTTGTCGGCGAGGGCGACGGCACCGTGCAATTGTTCTTCATCGTTGGGACGGTTGGTGCGCTGGATTTCCAGATAGAAACGATCAGGGAATACCGCCATCCATTCGCGCGCCAAGGCTTCGGCTTCGGCCGGGTTGCCGCCGATCATGGCCATGCCGATCTCGCCTTCTTTGGCGGCGGACAGCATGATCAGGCCTTCGTTGGCTTCGGCGACCCACTCACGCTCGACGATGATCATGCCGTTGCGCTGGCCTTCGATGAAGCCGCGCGAGATCAACTCGGTGAGGTTGCGATAGCCCTTGGCGTTCATCACCAACAGGCTGAGCCGGCTCAGCGGTGCGTCCGGGTCTTTGTTCGACAGCCACAGGTCGGCGCCGCAGATCGGCTTGATGCCCGCGCCCATGGTGTTTTTGTAGAATTTGACCAGGGAACACATGTTGTTCTGGTCGGTGACCGCGACCGCCGGCATGTTCATGGCGGTCAGCGCCTTGACCAGCGGCTTGATCCGCACCAGCCCGTCGACCAGGGAGTATTCAGTGTGCAGGCGTAGATGAACGAATGAAGCCGGCATAGTGATCCTGTCCAGTTACATAGAGACAACAAGGCCCGGATTGTACCGGGCCTCGAACAAAACATCAGCCTGGCGACTAAACCTGCGTCAGACCTTCCAGCGCTTCGTAAGCCAGACGCACCGGGGCGAACGAGCGCCGGTGAATCGGCGTCGGGCCAAGGCGCACCAACGCTTCCAGATGAACGGGCGTCGGATAGCCTTTATGGCCACCGATGCCGTAACCCGGGTAGATCAATTCGAAGGCGGCCATTTCGCGGTCGCGGCTGACCTTGGCCAGAATCGATGCGGCAGCGATGGCTGGAACCTTGCCGTCGCCCTGCACGACCGCTTCGGCGCGCATCGGCAGTTGCGGGCAGCGGTTGCCGTCGATCATCGCCAGTTTCGGCTGGATGTGCAGCCCGGCAACCGCGCGCTGCATGGCCAGCATGGTCGCGTGCAAAATATTCAGCTCGTCGATTTCTTCGACTTCGGCGCGGGCGATGCACCAGCTCAGGGACTTCTCGATGATTTCGTCGTAGAGCTTTTCGCGCTTGGCTTCGGTGAGCTTCTTCGAGTCGTTAAGCCCGAGGATCGGCCGGTTCGGATCGAGGATCACCGCCGCCGTCACCACCGCGCCGCACAATGGGCCACGACCGACTTCATCGACGCCGGCAACCAGCTCTTCGACTTCGGCGACCAGGGTGAAATCCAGGCCCATCTGTATGCTTGTCTTGCTCATCGATTCTGACCGATCAGGTTAAGGACGGCGTCCGCCGCCTGATTGGAAGCGTCCAGGCGCAGCGTGCGATGGATCTCGTCGAAACCGCGGGTCTGCTCTTCGCCGCCCTCGATCAATGGCGACAGCGTCTGCGCCAGTGCTTCGACCGTCGCATCATCCTGCAACAATTCCGGGACCAGCAGACGTTGGGCCAGCAGGTTCGGCAAGGACACGTACGGGCTCTTGACCATGCGTTTCAGAATCCAGAACGTCAGCGGTGCCAGGCGGTACGCCACCACCATCGGCCGCTTGTACAACAGCGCTTCAAGGGTCGCGGTGCCGGAGGCGATCAACACGGCGTTGCACGCGGCCAGAGCCAGATGGGATTTGCCATCGAGCAGGGTCACCGGCAGATCGCGACCGGCAAGCAGCTCTTCAAGTTGCGCGCGGCGCTCCGGGTTGGCGCACGGGATGACAAAGCGCAAACCCGGGCGCAGCGCACGCAGGCGCTCAGCGGCATCGAGGAACAACGCCCCCAACCGGGACACTTCGCCGCCACGGCTGCCGGGCATCAACGCCACCAGCGGGCCGTCGGGCAAGCCCAGTTCGGCACGCGCCGCAGCGCGATCAGCTTCCAGCGGAATGGTATCGGCCAGGGTGTGACCGACGAACCGCACCGGCACGCCTTTCTCTTCGTAGAATTTTGCTTCGAACGGCAGCAAGGTCAGCATCAGATCGCAGCCTTCGCGGATCTTCAGCACGCGCTTCTGGCGCCACGCCCAAACCGACGGGCTGACGTAATGCACGGTTTTGATCCCGGCCTGACGCAGCTTAAGTTCGATATTGAGGTTGAAGTCCGGCGCGTCGATACCGATGAACACGTCCGGCTTCTTGGCGATCAACGTAGCGATCAGGTCTTTGCGGCGCTTGAGCAGTTCGCGCAAACGACCGAGGACTTCCACCAGGCCCATGACCGACAAGCGTTCCATGGGAAAGTAGGAAGTCAGGCCTTCAGCCTGCATCAACGGACCACCGACGCCGATGAACTCGACCGCCGGATGTTGAGCCTTGAGCGCGCGCATGAGGCCGGCGCCGAGAATGTCACCGGAAGCTTCACCCGCCACCAGCGCAATACGCAAATTGGCCATGATCAGCGAGTGATGCCGCGAGTCGACGACTGGATGGAGTCACGGAATATCGCAACTTCCGGGAACTGCGCAGCAGGCTCGGCCAGCTCGGCCAACGCCTGTTCGACCGTGAGGCCTTGGCGATAGACGGTTTTGTAAGCGCGACGCAGCGTGTGGATCGCGTCCTCGCTGAAACCACGACGGCGCATGCCCTCGAAGTTCATGCTGCGCGCTTCAGCCGGGTTGCCGAACACGGTGACGAACGCCGGAACGTCCTTGCCGATGGCAGTGCCCATGCCGGAAAAGCTGTGGGCGCCGATATGGCAATACTGGTGAACCAGAGTAAACCCGGAGAGGATCGCCCAGTCATCCACGTGCACATGGCCAGCCAACGCGGTGTTGTTGACCAGAATGCAGTGGTTGCCGATGACGCTGTCGTGACCGATGTGCGCATAGGCCATGATCAGATTGTGATCGCCCAACGTGGTTTCCGAACGGTCCTGCACGGTGCCGCGGTGAATCGTCACGCCTTCGCGGATGACGTTGTGGTCACCGATCACCAGACGGGTTTCTTCACCCTTGTACTTCAGATCAGGCGTGTCTTCGCCTACCGAAGAAAACTGGTAGATGCGATTGTGCTTGCCGATGCGGGTCGGGCCTTTGAGGATTACATGCGGCCCGATCACGGTACCCTCGCCGATTTCCACACCTGCGCCGATGATCGACCACGGGCCGACCTCGACGCCATCAGCCAGAACGGCTGACGGATCGATGATTGCGCGAGGGTCAATCAAACTCATAGCTTGCGTTCCGCGCAGATGATTTCAGCGGAGCAGACTGGTTTGCCGTCGACCGAAGCCTGGCATTCGAACTTCCAGATCTGACGCTTGCAGCTGATGAACTTGGCTTCAAGGATCAGTTGATCGCCCGGCAACACCGGCTGGCGGAAGCGCAGCTTGTCGGAACCGACGAAGTAATACAGGGTGCCGTCGGCAGGCTTCACATCAAGCATTTTGAAACCGAGGATCCCGGCAGCCTGAGCCATCGCTTCGATGATCAGCACGCCCGGCATGATTGGATGCGCCGGGAAGTGACCATTGAAGAACGGTTCATTGATGCTGACATTCTTGTAGGCGCGAATGCGCTTGCCTTCAGTGTCCAGTTCCACCACCCGGTCCACCAGCAGGAACGGGTAACGGTGAGGCAGGTATTCGCGAATCTCGTTGATGTCCATCATTTCGGGGGAAGCCTATGTAAAGATTGGGAGCGCGACTGACGCGCACTCCTCTAGCAAATCAAGGAGGCAGTCTAGAGGCTGTGCACACTTGATATGGAAATGGTATCAGCCATCAGATGAAGCATTGCCGTCAGGGGTCACTTCCCCTACGCGCTTTTCCAGCTGTTTCAAACGTCGCGCGATGTCATCGAGCTGACGGATGCGGGCCGCGCTTTTGCGCCATTCGGCCGCCGGTTGCATGGCTGTACCGGAAGAATAGGCACCCGGCTCGGTAATCGAGTGGGTCACCATGGTCATCCCGGTCAGGAAAACGTTGTCGCAAATATCAATGTGGCCGACCAGACCGACACCGCCGGCGAGCATGCAATGCTTGCCGATTTTAGTGCTGCCGGAGATCCCGACGCACGCCGCCATGGCGGTGTGATCACCGACCTGAACGTTGTGGGCGATCTGGATCTGGTTGTCGAGCTTCACGCCATTGCCAATCACGGTATCGGCCAGAGCGCCGCGGTCGATGGCGGTGTTCACGCCAATCTCGACATCGTCGCCGATAGTCACACCACCGATCTGAGCAATTTTCTGCCAGATGCCTTTTTCGTTGGCGAAGCCGAAGCCTTCACCCCCGAGCACAGCACCGGACTGAAT
The DNA here is from genome assembly GCF_054790525.1 of Pseudomonas sp. Mb7. Lineage (NCBI taxonomy): Bacteria > Pseudomonadati > Pseudomonadota > Gammaproteobacteria > Pseudomonadales > Pseudomonadaceae > Pseudomonas > Pseudomonas sp. Mb7. Next base: position 500,198 of record NZ_CP186501.1, on the reverse strand, counting down.
CACCACACGCTTACCGACGCGCACGTCGTGATACAGCGTCACGCGCGGCGCGAGCCAGCCGCCTTCGCCGATTTCGCTGCGGGCACCGACGACACAATGCGCACCCAGCGTCACGTGCGCACCAACGCGTGCGCCGGCCTCGATCACTACGAAAGGACCGATGCTGGCGGTTGCATCAACCACCGCGTCCGCCGCAATGACCGCTGAAGGATGGATACCCGCAGTGGCTTTTGGCTTGGGATCGAACAGATGAGAGATACGCGCGTAAGCCAGGTAAGGATCAGGCACGACCAACGCATTACCGGCAAAACCTTCGGCATCAGCTTCTTTGAGCAGCAATGCAGCTGCCTGCGAGCCCGCCAGGTATTTGCGATATTGAGGGTTTGCCAGAAAGCTCAACTGAGCTGGGCCAGCCTCTTGCAAAGTGGCTAGCCCAGTAATTTGCTTCTCAGGGTCGCCACGCAGGGTGGCGCCGAGGAACTCGGCCAACTGGCCGAGTTTGATAGTCACGGTCATGGGTTACTTCAGCTGATTCATGCGCTCGATAACCTGGCGCGTGATGTCGTACTGAGGTTTGACATCAATCACTGCGCCACGCTCGAACACCAGGTCAAAACCACCTTTCTTGATGACTTCTTCCACTGCGCTATCCAGTTTCGGCTTCAGCTGCTTGAGCATTTCGCGGTCGGCAACAGCTTTGGCTTCGTTCAGCTCTTTGGACTGGAACTGGAAGTCACGGGCCTTTTGCTTGAATTCCAGCTCCAGACGCTCACGCTCACCTTGCTGCATTTTGTCGCCACCGGCCATCAGACGGTCCTGAATGCCTTTGGCGCTGCTTTCCAGCGTCTTCAGTTTGGTCAGTTGCGGACCGAACTTCTTCTCGGCATCCACGGCATATTTCTTCGCCGCGTCGGATTCCAGCAAGGCCATCTGATAGTTCAGAACGGCAATTTTCATGTCGGCAAATGCCGGGCCTGCCACCATCAAGGAGGCCAGGAGAACCAATTGAGTCAACTTACGCACGATGCACTCCTACAAAATCCATTGTCGTTATCTTGGGTCAGACGCTTAGAACGTCTGGCCGAGGGAGAATTGGAACACTTGAGTTTCAGCCTCATCCGGCTTCTTGATCGGCATGGCCAACGCGAAGCTCAGAGGACCCAGTGCGGTGACCCAGGTCACACCCACACCAACGGAACTGGCCATGTTGCTCAAGCTGATGTCGTTGCACTTGGTGTTCGACGTCGAGCCGTTCGCATTGGTAGTGTCCTTGCACTGCGAGTCAAATACGTTACCCACATCCCAGAAAACAGAAGTACGCAGGGAACGCTGATCTTTCACGAACGGCAGCGGGAACAGAACCTCGACACCACCCTGGATCAGGACGTTACCACCGAACGGCAGTGGATCCTGGTCCGGGTCAGCCAATGTACCCGGGTTGGTACCACGGCTCGGCGTACTGCGCGGGCCGAGGGTACTGTCCTTGAAGCCACGAACCGAGTTGAAACCACCAGCATAGTAGTTTTCATAGAATGGCAAGCCATCGGTTCCGCCGTATCCGTCGCCATAACCCAGCTCTGTGTGCAGACGCAGGGTGTAGTTCTCGCTGATCGGCTGGAACAGCTGACCGCGGTAATCAAGTTTGTAGAACGACAGGTCGCTGCCCGGCACTGTGGTTTCCAGGGTCAGACTCTGGGAACGACCACGGGTCGGCAGTACGCCTTTGTTCAGGGTGGACTCGGACCAGCCGGCCGAAGCCTTGAAGTTCAGGTACTTGTCGCCTTCCTTGTTCACGAAGTCGAAAATCTCGTCAACGGTATAGGTACCGGTCTTGATCTCGTCCTGCTGAACCGACAGACCAAACGTCAGACGCGAAGTCTCGCTGATCGGGTAGCCAACGTTTACGCCGGCGCCCAGGCTGTCTACCGCATAGCTCGCTACGTCGACGTCGAGGTCTTTGTAGTCAGTGGTGCGATAGAACGCGTTGTAACCCAGGCTCACGCCATCGGCGGTCCAGTACGGGTCAACGTAACCGAAGTTGTAGCGGCTCTGGTATTCGCTGCGAGTCAGGCCGATGCTGACGCGGTTACCGGTACCCAGGAAGTTGTTCTGAGTGATCGAACCACCGAGGATCAGACCGGCGCTCTGGGCGAAACCGACGCTGGCGGTAATCGAACCGGAAGCCTGTTCTTCAACGCTGTAGTTAACATCTACCTGGTCGTCGACACCCGGAACAGCCGGAGTTTCAACGTTCACTTCTTTAAAGAAGCCGAGACGCTCAAGACGGGTCTTGGACTGGTCGATCAGGTAAGTCGAAGCCCAGCCGCCTTCCATCTGACGCATTTCACGACGCAGCACTTCGTCTTCGGACTTGGTGTTGCCACGGAAGTTGATGCGGTTGACGTAGGCACGCTTGCCCGGATCAACAGCGAACAGGATATCGACAGTGTGATCTTCATCGTGCGGCTGAGGTACGCCGTTGACGTTGGCGAAGGTGTAACCCTCGTTACCCAGACGACGAGTGATCAGCTCGGACGTGGTGGTCATCAGCTTGCGCGAGAACACCTGACCCTTCTGCACCAGCAGCAGGGACTTGACCTGATCTTCAGGGACTTTCAGATCACCACTGAGCTTGACGTCACGAACGGTGTACTTCTCGCCTTCGGTGACGTTGACAGTGATGTAGACGTGTTTCTTGTCCGGAGTGATCGACACCTGAGTCGAAGCGATATCCATATTGATATAGCCACGATCCAGGTAGTAGGAACGCAGACGCTCCAGGTCACCGGACAGTTTTTCACGGGCGTACTTGTCATCGTTCTTGAAGAACGACAGCCAGTTGGTGGTCTTCAGTTCGAACAGGTCGGTCAGGTCTTCCTCAGGGAAAACCGTGTTGCCCACCACGTTGATGTGCTGAATCGCCGCAACGGTACCTTCGTTGATCTTCACTTTCAGGCCGACGCGGTTACGCGGTTGCGATACCACTTCGGTATCGACCGTAGCCGAGTAGCGACCTTGCGCGACGTACTGACGTTGCAGTTCGTTACGCACGCCTTCAAGGGTGGCGCGCTGGAAGATCTCGCCTTCGGCCAGACCGGATTGCTTGAGACCTTTCATCAGGTCTTCAGTCGAGATCGCCTTGTTGCCTTCGATTTCGATACTGGCGACCGACGGACGCTCGACGACCGTGATTACCAGAACGTTGCCTTCGCGGCCCAGCTGGATATCTTGAAAGAAACCGGTTTTGAACAACGCACGAGTGGATTCCACCAGGCGACGATCATCCGCCTGCTCACCGACGTTCAACGGCAAGGCACCAAAGACGCTACCCGCGGAGACCCGCTGGAGGCCATTGACGCGAATATCAGAGATAGTGAAGGACTCGGCGTGAACTTCGGCGATCATCAATACGGTGAGAACCGCAGTTAGCAGCAGACGTTTCATGAAGTCCTTTCTTATTCCAACTGGCAATAAACAAACTGCCGCAAAATGCGGCAGATTCGCAATTCAGCGAAGCGTTACAGTCGACCCAGATCGTTGACCAGAGCAAGCAACATCACCCCGACCACCAAACTGATACCGATCTGTATCCCCCAACCTTGCACCCGATCCGACAAGGGACGACCACGCGCCCACTCGATCAGATAAAACAACAAATGCCCCCCATCCAGTACAGGAATGGGCAGCAAATTCAGAACCCCCAGGCTAATACTCAGATAAGCAAGGAAATTCAGGAAATCAGCAACGCCCGACTGGGCAGAAGCGCCCGCCACTTTAGCAATGGTTATCGGTCCACTCAAGTTTTTTACCGAGAGCTCGCCGAACAGCATTTTCTTCAGTGAATCGAGCGTCAGAATGCTCATGGTCCAAGTGCGACGGGCGCCCTCGCCAATCGCGGCCAACGGCCCATAACTGACCTCGCGGATCATCTCCGGCGGCCAGTCGACAGCTTTCACACCCGCGCCCAGATATCCGCTTGGCGATTTGCTTTCACCGCGCGCTGCCAGAGTCACAGGGACGTCGATTTGAGCACTGTCACGCTCGATGCGCAGCATGATTTTGGTATCAGGACGCGTACGAACGGTATCGACCACTTGTTGCCAGTCATTCAGCGCCTGGCCGTCGAGTGCCAACAGGCGATCACCAGTCTTCAGGCCAGCGGCCTGGGCCGGACCTTTCGGATCAAGCTCGGCCAACACCGGCGGCAGAGCCGGGCGCCAAGGACGAATACCCAGAGAGCGAATCGGGTCCGGCTCATCAGCACCTTTGAGCCAGTTATCGAGCTTCAGCTCACGCGGCGTATCCGCAGTCGAACCCTGCTCACGCACCAGCAACTGCAGAGAACCGCTTTCACCAAGGCGCCGGACCAATTGCAGATTGACGGCAGCCCAACCGGTAGTCGGCTCACCATCTACAGCAACAATTTCCTGACCAGCGTTCAAACCGGCACTGGCGGCGATACTGCCGGACTCAACTGCACCAATGACCGGGCGAATCTGCTCGCTGCCGAGCATGGCCAATACCCAAAAGAACACCAACGCCAACAGGAAGTTGGCAATGGGCCCGGCGGCAACAATGGCGATACGTTGACGCACGGATTTGCGGTTGAACGACTGGTCAAGCTGATCGACTGGCACTTCGCCTTCGCGCTCATCGAGCATCTTGACGTAGCCACCCAACGGTATCGCCGCGATTACAAATTCGGTGCCTTGCTTGTCATGCCAGCGCAGCAACGGCATGCCGAAGCCTACGGAAAAGCGCAGAACCTTGACGCCACAGCGACGCGCGACCCAGAAGTGGCCGAATTCGTGAAAGGTGACCAGCACACCCAAGGCGATCAGGGTGCCGGCAATCATATAGAGCGCGCTCATCTACTTTCTCCGCAATCCTGTTCAGTGCCGCGTGTAGCCATTGTGTTGCAAGTTTTATCGAGCGTGACGCTTCAACCATTGCTCAGCCAGGACTCGCGCCTTGGCATCAGCCGTAAACACGGCCTCGAGATCTGCCAATGCAACAACCGGCTCGAGGTTCAAGACTTCCTCGATGATACTCGCGATTTCCAGGTAACGGACCCGTCCGTCGAGAAACGCCGCCACCGCCACTTCATTGGCCGCATTGAGCATCGCCGGAGCGCTGTCGCCAGCCTCGGCAGCTTGCCGCGCCAGACGCAGGCAAGGGAAGCGCTCTTCATCCGGCGCCTCGAAATCCAGACGCGCGACGGCGAACAGATCCAGCGGTGCTACACCGGAATCAATGCGCTCCGGCCAGGCTAGGGCATTGGCAATCGGCGTACGCATATCGGGATTGCCCAACTGCGCCAGTACCGAACCGTCGACATAATCGACCAGCGAGTGAATCACGCTCTGCGGGTGAATCACCACCTCGACCTGCGAAGGCTTTGCATCAAACAACCAACAAGCCTCGATCAGTTCAAGACCTTTATTCATCATGCTGGCCGAATCGACCGAAATCTTGCGCCCCATGGACCAGTTAGGGTGCGCACACGCCTGATCAGGTGAAACATGCGCCAATTCACTCATGGGCGTCTGTCGGAACGGACCACCAGAGGCCGTGAGTAAAATCCGACGGACACCGACCGAGCTCAATCCACGAGCAAAATCCTGTGGCATGCACTGGAAAATCGCGTTGTGTTCGCTGTCGATCGGCAGCAGTACTGAACCGCTCTTGCGCACCGCTTGCATGAACAAGGCGCCGGACATCACCAGCGCCTCTTTATTGGCCAGAAGAATCTTCTTGCCCGCTTCAACGGCCGCCAAGGTCGGACGCAGCCCTGCTGCACCAACGATTGCTGCCATCACCGCGTCGACTTCCGGAGCAGCAGCGACCTGACACAGGCCCTCCTCCCCTACTAATACGCGGGTCGGCAAACCGGCGGCACGCAAATCGTCCTGCAAACTGCGCGCGGCAGTTGCCTCGGGCACCACAGCGAATTGCGGCACGTGGCGCACGCACAAGGCGAAAAGCTCGCTCAAACGCGTGAAACCACTCAACGCGAAAACCTGATAACGCTCAGGATGACGAGCAATGACATCGAGTGTGCTCAGGCCGATCGAGCCCGTCGCACCCAAAACGGTAATCTGTTGTGGGCGACTCACGGTGCAGCCATCCACAGCAGCACGGCGAAGACCGGAATGGCCGCGGTCAGACTGTCGATACGATCAAGCACGCCGCCATGACCGGGCAGCAGATTACTGCTGTCCTTGATACCGGACTGACGCTTGAACATGCTTTCGGTCAGATCGCCAACCACGGAGATGAAGACGATCAGCGCAGCGCCAATCAAGCCTTTAAGCAACTCGGCGACGGTCCAGTCGCGGACAAACGCGACAATGGCGGTAATCAGCAGACTCAGCACCAGACCACCGTACACGCCTTCCCAGCTTTTACCCGGACTGACTTGCGGGGCGAGCTTGCGCTTGCCGAATTTGCGCCCGGAGAAGTAAGCACCAATATCGGCACCCCAGACCAACACCATCACCGCCATGATCAGCCAGTTACCTAGCGGGTACTGCTTGATCTGCACCAAACCCTGCCAGGCCGGCAACAGAATCAGCAAGCCAATGACCAGTTTGGTGGCAGCCGTGGACCAATGCTCGCTGGAACGCGGATACGTCAGCACAAGGTAAGTCGCCACCGCCCACCAGAGCACCGAAGCCCCCAGCACCCACGGTGCCAGGCCCGGCAGTACATACATGACGAACAACATCAATGCGACGACCGCAGCATACCCGACGCGGAACGATTGAGCGGTAAATCCCGCCAGACGCGCCCATTCCCAAGCCCCCAGACTCACGACCAGACCGATGAACAGGGCAAAACCCGAACCTTCGAGCAAGAAAAAACCGCACAAGGCGATCGGCAGCAGGATCAGCGCAGTGATGATTCGTTGTTTAAGCATTAAACCCGGGCTCCAGCTTCGACCTGTTCGCTCGTTTTACCGAAGCGACGCTGGCGCGAAGCGAAATCGGCCAGCGCATTACGCATGGCATCGTGTTTGAAGTCCGGCCAGAACAGGTCGGAGAAGTACAACTCGGCGTAAGCCAGTTGCCACAGCAAGAAGTTGCTGATGCGGTGTTCGCCACCGGTACGGATGCACAGGTCCGGCAATGGCAGATCGCCGGTCGCCAGACAGGTTTGCAGCAGATCCGGGGTGATGTCTTCCGGGCGCAGGTGCCCAGCCTGAACTTCACGCGCCAGACGCTGGGCAGCCTGTGCAATATCCCACTGACCGCCGTAATTGGCGGCGATTTGCAGGATGAAACGGTTGGCACCCGCCGTCATCGCTTCAGCTTCACGCATTGCTGCCTGAAGCTCCGGATGAAAGCGTGAACGATCGCCAATGATGCGCAGGCTAATGTTGTTGTCGTTGAGGCGCTTGGCCTCACGACGCAATGCCTTGAAGAACAGATCCATCAAGGCACTGACTTCATCGGCCGGGCGCTGCCAGTTTTCACTGGAAAACGCGAACAGGGTGAGCACCTCGACCTTGGCCTCGGCGCACACCTCGATGACGGCCCGCACAGCATCCACACCCGCTTTATGCCCGGCGACACCCGGCATAAAGCGTTTTTTCGCCCAGCGATTGTTGCCATCCATGATGATCGCGACATGGCGCGGCACCGCGGACGGCGCAGTCTGCTTGGTCTTGTCCATTAAAAGCTCGAACCTTATACGGCCATCAGATCCGCTTCTTTTTGCTTGGTAGCCGCGTCGATATCAGCTTCAGCCTTGTCGGTGATTTTCTGAATATCGGCAGCAGCACGACGTTCTTCGTCTTCGCTGATTTCTTTGTCCTTGACCAGTTTCTTCAGCTCACCCAAAGCGTCACGACGAATGTTGCGCACGGCAACACGCGCGTCTTCGGCAGCACTGCGCGCCTGCTTGGTGAAGCCCTTGCGGGTTTCTTCAGTCAGGGCAGGCATGGAGATCAGCAACAACTCGCCCAGGTTGGTCGGGTTGAGGTTCAGACCAGCGCTCTGGATTGCCTTGTCGACTGCGGCGAGCATATTGCGCTCGAAGGCAACGACTTGCAGGGTGCGCGAGTCTTTTACAGTGATATTGGCCACTTGGGTGATGGAAGTGTCTGCGCCGTAGTACGGCACCATCACGCTACCCAGAATGCTTGGGTGAGCCTTGCCGGTACGAATCTGACCAAAGGCGTGGATCAGAGAGTCCAGGGATTTCTGCATGCGCTCTTGAGCGTCTTTTTTGATTTCGTTGATCATTGTTGACCTTCCTCGATCAGGGTGCCTTCAGCGCCGCCATGGACGATGTTCAGCAGGGCACCGGGCTTGTTCATGTTGAATACGCGCAGCGGCATTTTGTGGTCGCGGCACAGGCAAATAGCGGTCAGATCCATAACGCCCAGCTTGCGATCCAGTACTTCATCATAAGTCAGATGATCGAACTTCTCGGCATGCGGGTCTTTGAACGGGTCAGCGGTGTAGACGCCATCGACCTTGGTCGCCTTGAGCACGACATCGGCATCGATTTCGATTGCACGCAGGCAGGCTGCCGAATCCGTGGTGAAGAACGGGTTGCCGGTACCGGCAGCGAAGATCACGACGTCTTTGGAGTTCAGGTGACGCATGGCTTTGCGGCGATCGTAGTGATCGGTCACACCCACCATGGAAATCGCCGACATCACGATGGCCGAGATGTTGGCACGTTCCAGCGCATCGCGCATGGCCAGGGCGTTCATCACAGTGGCCAGCATGCCCATGTGGTCACCCGTCACCCGATCCATACCGGCTTTGCTCAGGGCTTCGCCACGGAACAGGTTGCCACCGCCGATCACCAGACCGACCTGTACGCCGATGCCGACCAGTTGGCCGACTTCCAGCGCCATCCGATCCAGCACTTTTGGATCGATCCCGAACTCTTCCGAGCCCATCAGGGCCTCGCCGCTAAGCTTGAGTAGAATGCGTTTATAGCGAGCCTGATAACCACTGCCCTGCTGAGCCATTGCGAATCTCTCCTGCGGCGTATTTAAAAATTCTTTGCGAGCTGTTTACAGCTGGCGTTCACTCTAGCTTGGCGCTGCTTCAGCGCCATCGGAACATGGCTTTGTAAGTCAGTTCCAAGTGGAAACCAATTAAAAATTGGCAACCCCATCTGAAAAGAGGCTGCGCGCGTAAGCGGGCAGCCTCTTTCGGGCGACAGTTGAAAAACCGTCTTATTGCTTGGCGGCAGCCAGCTGGGCAGCAACTTCTTCAGCGAAGTTGTCGACCGGCTTCTCGATGCCTTCGCCTACTTTGTAGTAAGTGAAGGAAACGATTTCTGCGCCGCCTTTCTTGGCCAGCTCGCCAACCTTGATTTCAGGGTTCTTGACGAACGCCTGCTCAACCAGGCTTGCTTCTGCCAGGAACTTGCTGATACGGCCTTTGACCATGTTCTCAACAATGTTTTCTGGCTTGCCTTTGATCTTCTCTTCGTTCAGCTGCAGGAACACAGCTTTTTCACGCTCGATCGCTTCAGCCGAAACTTGCGAAGGCAGCAGGAACTCAGGGTTGCTAGCAGCGACGTGCATCGCGATGTCTTTGGCCAGCTCGACGTCACCGCCTTTCAGAGCCACAACAACACCGATCTTGTTGCCGTGCAGGTACGAACCTACAACGTCACCTTCGATACGGGTCAGACGACGGATGTTGACGTTCTCGCCTACTTTGGCAACCAGCGCTTCACGAGCAGCTTCTTGCGACGCGATCAGCGGAGCAGCGTCGGTCAGCTTGTCAGCGAAGGCTTTTTCAACGCTGGCAGCAACGAAGTTTTTGAAGTCGTCTTGCAGGGCCAGGAAGTCGGTCTGCGAGTTCACTTCCAGGATAACGGCAGCTTTACCGTCGTCCTTGATTGCGATTGCGCCTTCAGCGGCAACGTTGCCAGCCTTTTTCGCAGCCTTGATCGCGCCCGAAGCACGCATGTCATCAATGGCTTTTTCGATGTCGCCGTCAGCCTTTTCCAGGGCTTTCTTGCAGTCCATCATGCCTTCGCCGGTACGCTCGCGCAGTTCTTTAACCAACGCTGCAGTAATTGCTGCCATTTTCAAATTCCTCTTGGATAGGTTTTCAACCATTCCACCCGATCGAACGGGCGTTCAATTCTTCCCGAGCCCCACCTTGTAGCTGCTGCACGTTACAGGAGCTGTAGCTGCGCTGCCGACAAATGGTTTTCGAGGTGGCAAAAAGGGGGCCAAGCCCCCTTTTTGCTTACTGAGTTAACGCCAGGGCGCTAATTACTCAGCTGCAGCCTGAGTTTCTTCAGCTGCGAATTCTACAGTGCCGCCAGCAACATTGTTGCGACCACGGATCACTGCGTCAGCCATCGAACCCATGTACAGCTGGATAGCGCGGATTGCGTCATCGTTGCCTGGGATGATGTAGTCAACGCCTTCCGGGCTGCTGTTGGTGTCGACAACGCCGATTACCGGGATGCCCAGCTTGTTGGCTTCGGTGATCGCGATGCGCTCGTGGTCAACGTCGATCACGAACAGTGCGTCTGGCAGACCGCCCATGTCCTTGATGCCGCCCAGCGAACGATCCAGCTTTTCCAGGTCACGGGAGCGCATCAGCGCTTCTTTCTTGGTCAGCTTGGCGAAAGTACCGTCTTCGGCTTGAACTTCAAGGTCACGCAGACGCTTGATGGAAGCACGAATGGTTTTGAAGTTGGTCAGCATGCCGCCCAACCAGCGGTGATCGACGTACGGCGAACCGCAACGTGCTGCTTCTTCAGCAACGATCTTGCCAGCGGAACGCTTGGTGCCGACGAACAGAATCTTGTTTTTGCCCTGGGCCAGACGCTCTACGAAAGTCAGAGCTTCGTTGAACATTGGCAGGGTTTTTTCAAGGTTGATGATGTGAATCTTGTTACGCGCGCCGAAAATGTACTTACCCATTTTCGGATTCCAGTAACGGGTTTGGTGACCGAAGTGCACACCGGCCTTCAGCATATCGCGCATATTGACTTGGGACATGATAGTTCCTTAATAAGTCGGGTTTGGCCTCCACGTATCCCAATGACCAACCAGTGGCATAAAGCCAAAAGCACCCAGGTCATCGTGTCGACACGTGTGTGGATTTAAGCTTTTCGGGGTATCCCCGGAAAGCGGCGCATTTTATACCACAGGGTGCGCAGAAACGGAACCCGGAATCTGTATTCGCACCAAGGACATGGGCGCAGCCCCCTTGGAATCGGCCCCGAACGCACCATTGTATAGAGAGAAGCGATACACGCGGGCGCTGAATTGCGCCGTGCGTCTGTTAGAATCGCGTTTTTCAGGGTCGCCAATCGAACACTCGCCACCCTATTCGTATCAGCAAGCGCCGCCGAGCGCAGAGAGAGCCTGTATGACCGTCAACCTCAAAACTCCCGAGGACATCGCTGGCATGCGTGTCGCCGGCAAACTGGCCGCCGATGTGCTGGAAATGATTGCCGAACATGTCAAGCCGGGCGTCACCACCGATGAGCTGAACCAGATCTGCCACGACTACATCGTCAACGTGCAGCAAGCCATCCCTGCCCCGCTCAACTACAAGGGCTACCCGAAGTCGATCTGCACCTCGATCAACCACGTGGTCTGCCATGGTATCCCGAACGACAAGCCGCTGAAAAACGGCGACACCCTGAATATCGACGTTACCGTGATCAAAGACGGCTACCACGGCGACACCAGCCGCATGTTCCACGTCGGCGAAGTGCCGGTCTGGGCCGAGCGTCTGTCGCAGATCACCCAGGAATGCATGTACAAGGCGATCGAGATCGTCAAACCCGGCTGCCGCCTCGGCGACATCGGCGAAGTGATCCAGAAGCACGCCGAGAAGAACGGTTTCTCGGTGGTTCGCGAGTTCTGCGGTCACGGCATCGGCAAGGTCTTCCACGAAGAGCCGCAGATCCTCCACTACGGCCGCGCGGGCACCGGCATGGAACTGAAGGCCGGCATGACCTTCACCATCGAGCCAATGATCAACCAGGGCAAGGCCGACACCAAAGTACTGGGCGACGGCTGGACCGCGATCACCAAGGACCGCAAGCTCTCGGCACAGTGGGAACACACCCTGCTGGTCACCGACACCGGTTACGAGATCTTCACCCTGCGCGCCGACGACACCATCCCGCGCGTCTCGGCCTGATCCAGACAACGCTCCCAGCCTTATAGAAGGAAAGCCAATCGATGCCGCAGGTGGATCCCGAACTCTTCGACCGCGGCCAGTTCCAGGCTGAACTGGCCCTGAAAGCGAGTCCTATCGCGGCGTTCAAGAAGGCGATCCGCCAGGCTCGCGAGGTGCTCGACACGCGTTTTCGCAATGGCCGCGACATCCGCCGCCTGATCGAAGACCGCGCCTGGTTCGTCGACAACATCCTGCAAAAGGCCTGGGAGCAGTTCAACTGGAGCGAAGACGCCGACATCGCGCTGGTCGCGGTCGGCGGCTACGGTCGCGGTGAGCTGCACCCGTATTCCGACATCGACTTGCTGATTCTGCTGGACAGTGCCGACCACGAAGTTTTCCGCGACTCCATCGAGCGCTTTCTGACGCTGCTGTGGGACATCGGCCTGGAAGTCGGTCAGAGCGTGCGCTCGGTCGACGAATGCGCCGAAGAGGCCCGTGCTGACCTGACCGTCGTCACCAACCTGATGGAAAGCCGCACCATCTGCGGTCCCGAGCGTCTGCGTCAGCGCATGCTCGATGTCACCAGCACCGCACACATGTGGCCGGCCAAAGAGTTCTTCCTCGCCAAGCGCGCCGAACAAAAGGCACGCCACCACAAATACAACGACACCGAATACAACCTGGAACCCAACGTCAAAGGCTCGCCCGGCGGCCTGCGGGATATCCAGACGATTCTGTGGGTGGCCCGGCGTCAGTACGGCACCCTGAACCTGCGCGCTCTCGCCGGCGAAGGCTTCCTGGTCGAAAGCGAAAACGCCCTGCTCGCCTCCTCTCAGGAATTCCTCTGGAAAGTGCGCTACGCCCTGCACATGCTGGCGGGCCGCTCGGAAGACCGCTTGCTGTTCGATCACCAGCGCACCATTGCCGGGCTGCTCGGGTTTGAAGGCGACGACGCCAAACAGGCCGTCGAAAACTTCATGCAGCAATATTTCCGTGTGGTGATGAGCATTGCCCAGCTCAGCGACCTGATCATCCAGCACTTCGAGGAAGTCATTCTCGCGCCGGAAGACGAAGCTGCGCCGCAGCCGATCAACTCACGCTTCCAGTTGCACGACGGTTATATCGAGGCACGCAACGACAACGTGTTCCGCCGCACGCCATTCGCCATGCTCGAGATCTTCGTGCTGATGGCCCAGCAGCCGGAAATCAAAGGCGTGCGTGCCGACACTATTCGATTGCTGCGGGAAAACCGTCACCTGATCGACGACAACTTCCGCAACGATATTCGCAACACCAGCCTGTTCATCGAGCTGTTCAAGTGCAAGATCGGCATCCACCGCAACCTGCGCCGGATGAACCGTTACGGCATTCTCGGGCGTTATCTGCCCGAATTCGGCTTTATCGTCGGGCAGATGCAGCACGACCTGTTTCACATCTATACGGTCGATGCGCATACGCTGAACCTGATCAAGCACCTGCGCAAATTGCAGTACACCCAGGTCTCGGAGAAATTTCCGCTGGCCGCCAAACTCATGGCCAAACTGCCTAAGCCCGAACTGATCTACATGGCGGGCCTGTACCACGACATCGGTAAAGGCCGGCATGGCGATCACTCGGAGATCGGCGCAGTCGATGCCGAGGCGTTCTGCCAGCGTCATCAGTTACCGGTGTGGGATAGCCGTCTGATTGTCTGGCTGGTGCAGAACCATCTGGTGATGTCGACCACCGCCCAGCGCAAGGACTTGTCCGACCCGCAGGTGATCCACGATTTTGCCTTGGCGGTTGGCGATGAAACCCGCCTCGACTATCTCTACGTGCTGACCGTGGCCGACATCAACGCGACCAACCCGACACTGTGGAACTCGTGGCGCGCCAGCCTGTTGCGCCAGCTCTACACCGAGACCAAGCGCGCCTTGCGCCGTGGCCTGGAAAACCCGGTGGACCGCGAAGAGCAGATCCGCCAGACCCAAAGCGCCGCGCTGGATATTCTGGTGCGTGGTGGCACCGACCCGGACGACGTCGAGCAGTTGTGGGCGCAATTGGGCGATGACTATTTCCTGCGCCACACCGCCGGCGACGTGGCCTGGCACAGCGATGCGATCCTGCAGCAACCGGTCGATGGCGGGCCGCTCGTACTGATCAAGGAAACCACCCAGCGCGAGTTCGAGGGCGGCACGCAAATCTTCATTTATGCACCGGACCAGCACGACTTTTTCGCCGTGACCGTGGCGGCGATGGATCAGCTCAACCTGAACATTCACGACGCCCGGGTCATCACTTCGAGCAGCCAGTTCACCCTCGACACCTACATTGTGCTCGACAACGAAGGCGAATCCATCGGCGACAACCCGGCACGGGTCAAGCAGATCCGCGAAGGCCTGACCGAAGCCCTGCGCAACCCAGACGATTACCCGACGATCATCCAGCGCCGCGTGCCGCGCCAGCTCAAGCATTTCGCCTTTGCGCCGCAGGTCACCATCCACAACGATGCGCAGCGTCCGGTGACCGTGCTGGAGTTGACCGCCCCTGATCGCCCGGGCCTGCTGGCACGGATCGGCGGGATTTTCCTCGAGTTCGACCTGTCGCTGCAGAACGCCAAGATTGCGACCCTCGGCGAGCGGGTGGAAGACGTCTTCTTCATCACCGACGCCCACAACCAACCGTTGTCCGACCCGTTGCTGTGCAGCCGTTTGCAGGATGCGATCGTTGAGCAACTGAGCGTCAATCAGGAACCCGATATCAAACTGTCGCGCCTCAGTATTTGATGGCGCCCCGGATTCAAATGGCTTTGCACGAGACCCAGCCCCAATGAACAACGCTCTGAACCAGCTCCAGCCGTACCCGTTCGAAAAGCTCCGCGCCCTGCTCGGCACCGTGACCCCGAACCCGGACAAACGCCCGATCGCCCTGTCGATCGGCGAGCCGAAACATCGCTCGCCAAGCTTTGTCGCCGAAGCGCTGGCCAACAGTCTGGATCAGATGGCCGTCTACCCGACCACCCTCGGTATCCCCGCCCTGCGCGAGGCCATTGCCGGCTGGTGCGAGCGTCGTTTCGGCGTGCCAAGCGGCTGGATCGATCCGGCGCGCAACGTGCTGCCGGTCAATGGCACCCGTGAAGCGCTGTTCGCGTTCACCCAGACCGTAGTCAACCGTGGCGATGATGCGTTGGTGGTCAGCCCGAACCCGTTCTACCAGATCTACGAAGGCGCCGCGTTCCTCGCCGGGGCCAAGCCGCACTACCTGCCGTGCCTGGACGAGAACGGCTTCAACCCGGATTTCGATGCCGTTTCGCCGGACATCTGGAAACGTTGCCAGATCCTGTTCCTCTGCTCGCCGGGCAACCCGACCGGCGCGCTGATCCCGGTCGACGCCCTGAAAAAACTGATCGCTTTGGCCGACGAGTACGACTTCGTGATCGCCGCCGACGAGTGCTACAGCGAGTTGTACTTCGACGAGCAAACGCCGCCGCCGGGCTTGCTGACGGCCTGCGTTGAATTGGGTCGCAAGGACTTCAAACGCTGCGTGGTGTTCCACAGCCTGTCCAAGCGCTCCAACCTGCCGGGCCTGCGCTCGGGTTTTGTTGCCGGCGATGCCGACATCCTCAAAGGTTTCCTGCTGTATCGCACCTACCACGGCTGCGCGATGCCGGTGCAAACGCAACTGGCCAGCGTTGCTGCGTGGAACGACGAAGTGCATGTGCGCGCCAACCGTGCGCTGTACCGCGAGAAGTTCGATGCGGTGCTGGAAATCCTTAGCCCGGTGATGGACGTGCAGCGTCCGGATGGCAGCTTCTATCTGTGGCCGAACGTGCAAGGTGATGACGCCGCATTCTGCCGCGACCTGTTTGAGCAAGAGCACGTGACCGTGGTGCCGGGTTCGTACCTGTCCCGTGATGTCGATGGCGTCAACCCGGGCGCAGGCCGTGTGCGCATGGCACTGGTTGCCCCCCTGGCCGAATGCGTCGAAGCCGCCGAACGGATTCGCGCCTTCATCACTCGCCAGCAGTAATCATCAAGAGTCCGCACCAGGCATCTGGTGCGGACTCTTGATGGGTTATTTGACCTTCCCCAGATTGGCCTCACTCAAATCCAGATCGGCCAACACTTCTCTGAGGACGTCATCACCTATCTGGTGATGACGACTGAGGCTATAGAGTTCCAGACGCTGTGCCCTGAGCGCTTTCAGGCGCATGCGACGCTCGAGCAGATCCATCTGGAACGCCAAGGCCTGCGCTTCGGCGGAGTCGTTGAAGACATCGAGCTGATGGCGATACTCGGACATGATCCGCGCCTTCAGCTCGGCCGACAGCGCAGCCTGAGCGGCGTCCTGCGGGGTGGTTTCTTCGGTCTCCAGCGCATGAATCGCCGCTTCTGCGGTTTTGCGCCAGGCATCACGCACTTCCTGGCGGCGTTTGTCGTCCGGACTTTTTTCGATGCCGCGCAACAGCAAAGGCAGCGCGATACACGCCGATATCAGCGACAGCAGAATCACTCCGGCGGCGATGAAAATCAGCAGATCACGCTCGGGAAACGCATCAGCCCCCATCAACATCGGTACTGACATCACACCGGCCAGCGTCACCGCACCGCGCACACCGCCGACGGTCAGCAACCAGCAGGAGCGCGCGGTCGGGACTTGTGTCAGCTCGCCCTTGCCACGCAAACGGCGCAGCAGCACAGATAATCGCCAGATGCTTTGCACCCAGATAAACCGCAGTAACACCAGCGCGAAGAAAATCGCCACGACATCGAGGCAGCGATAGAACAACGTTGGCCAGAGCGTCGGTTCATGGCTGACCACAGCTTTGATGATGTCCGGCAATTGCAGGCCAAGCAGGAGGAAGATCAAGCCGTTGAATGCGAACTCCAGCAGCGACCAGACGCTGCGATTAAGCAGGCGGGTGCTGGTCTGTCGTGGCAGCAGATCGAGCCAGCTCTGCATCATCCCCGCCGCCACGGCCGAGAGAATGCCCGACACGCCAAGACGCTCGGCCAACACATAAGCAGCGAACGGCAACAGCAACATGAACACCACGTGAGTGGCCGGATCATCCCAGCCGCGGGCGATCATCCATGCCCGCAAGCGCCCGACCAGCCAGCTCAAGGCCACACCGACCGCCAACCCGCCGAGCGCCACCACGACAAAGGTCAGGCTGGCGTTGGTCAGCGAGAACACGCCCGTGATGGCCGCTACCAGGGCGAATTTGAAGGTCACCAGACCCGAGGCATCGTTCATCAGCGCCTCGCCCTGCAATATATGCATCAGCGGGGTCGGCAAACGGTTTTGCGAAATGGCCGACACCGCCACGGCGTCCGTCGGCGACAACACTGCCGCCAGGGCGAAAGCCACCGGCAGTGGAATGGACGGCAACAACCAATGAATGAAGTACCCGGCGCCGACCACGGTGAACAACACCAGCCCCACCGCCAGCGTGAGGATCGGCCCGCGCAAATGCCAGAACTCGCGCTTGGGCATGCGCCAGCCATCGGAGAACAACAACGGCGGGAGGAACAGAAACAGGAACAATTCGGGATCGAGGGCCACATGCAGACCGAGGGTCGGCCAGGCGAGCAAGGCGCCAGCGGCGATTTGTACCAGCGGCAGTGGCAACGGGATGACCCGTCCGACCAGCCGCGAGACGCTGACCAGCATCAGCAGGATCAGGACGGTGTAAGCGGTTTGCATAAAGCGGAAATCTCAGACGATCGACAGCGTTGAACTGCCATATTAGCCGCTTAGGATGAATCTGACCGTTGCACCTATGTCGCAGCGGCCGGATTGCAGTCCCTTGTGGGAGCGAGCCTGCTCGCGAATGCGGTGGATCATTCAATATCGATGTCGCCTGATATGGCCCCTTCGCGAGCAGGCTCGCTCCCACAGGTTTTGCGTATTCACCGAAGGGTCATGGCATAATCCGACACCATTTTTCTCCAGCACCTGTAAAGGGGGCGATTCCTTGACCGTTTCAAGTAAAACGTTGCACCTTTTCGGCATCAAAGCCTGCGACACCATGAAGAAGGCGCGCACCTGGCTCGATGAACACGCTGTCAGCTACGACTTTCACGATTACAAAACCGCCGGCATCGACCGTGAGCACCTGACCCAATGGTGTGACGAACATGGCTGGCAAACGGTGTTGAACCGTGCAGGCACGACCTTTCGCAAACTCGACGACGAACGCAAAGCCGATCTCGACCAGTCGAAAGCCATCGAACTGATGCTCGCTCAACCCTCGATGATCAAGCGCCCGGTGCTCGATCTCGGTGATCGAACCCTGATTGGCTTCAAGCCAGATATCTACGCGGCCGCTCTGAAGTAAGCAGCCCGTCACTCTTTGTAGAGGTGTATTTACATGTCCAATTCCCTGTTCAGCATCGCCTTTGGTGTCGGCACTCAGAACCGTCAAGGCGCGTGGCTGGAAGTGTTCTACGCACAGCCACTGCTCAACCCTTCGGCCGAACTGGTCGCGGCGGTTGCGCCGATCCTCGGTTACACCGAAGGCAATCAGGCCATCACCTTCACCACCGCGCAGGCTGCGCAACTGGCTGAAGCCGTGAAAGGCATCGACGCCGTACAAGGCAAGCTGCTGACCCGTCTGGCCGAAAGCCACAAGCCGCTGGTCGCCACCCTGCTGGCCGAAGACGCGCAACTGACCTCGACACCTGAGGCTTACCTCAAGCTGCACCTGCTGTCGCACCGTCTGGTCAAGCCGCACGGCGTGAGCCTGGCCGGGATCTTCCCGCTGCTGCCGAACGTAGCGTGGACCAGCCAAGGCGCCATCGACCTGAGCGAACTGGCGGAAATGCAACTGGAAGCCCGTCTGCGTGGCGAGCTGCTGGAAGTGTTCTCGGTGGACAAGTTCCCGAAAATGACCGACTACGTGGTACCGGCTGGCGTGCGCATCGCTGACGCCGCGCGTCTGCGTCTGGGTGCTTACGTGGGCGAAGGCACCACCGTGATGCACGAAGGCTTCATCAACTTCAACGCCGGCACCGAAGGCCCGGGCATGATCGAAGGCCGCGTTTCCGCTGGCGTATTCGTCGGCAAGGGCTCGGACCTGGGCGGCGGTTGCTCGACCATGGGCACCCTGTCGGGCGGCGGCAACATCGTGATCAAGGTCGGCGAAGGCTGCCTGATCGGCGCCAACGCCGGTATCGGTATCCCGTTGGGCGACCGCAACACCGTTGAGTCGGGCCTGTACGTGACGGCCGGTACCAAGGTTGCGCTGCTCGACGAGCACAACAATCTGGTTAAAGTCGTGAAAGCGCGTGATCTGGCCGGTCAGACTGACCTGCTGTTCCGTCGCAATTCGGAAACCGGTGCTGTGGAGTGCAAAACCCACAAATCGGCGATCGAACTGAACGAAGCGCTGCACGCTCACAACTAAGTGCTTGAATAATCCATTGTAGGAGTGAGCCTGCTCGCGATGCTTTTAGCGCCCTCACGGACGCCATCGCGAGCAGGCTCACTCCTACAGGATTTGGCGTACATCCCGCCCCTCTTCACCAGGGCTAAAAACTGTGATGATTCCCTCCCCGTGGCGTGCCGATTTCCCGGCCATCGCCGCGCTGCAACGGCAAGACCAGACCTATCTGGACAACGCCGCCACCACGCAAAAACCCCAAGCCCTGCTCGACGCACTGACGCATTACTACGCCAACGGCGCAGCCAATGTGCATCGTGCGCAACACCTGCCCGGCGCTCATGCCACGCAGGCGTTCGAGGACAGTCGGCTGAAGGTGGCCCAGTGGCTGAATGCCGGTGACAGCGGGCAAATCATCTTTACTCACGGCGCCACCAGTGCGCTGAACCTCCTGGCGTATGGCCTGGAACCTCTTTTTCAACCGGGCGATGAAATTGTCATCAGCGCCCTGGAGCATCACGCCAACCTGCTGCCATGGCAGCAACTGGCACAACGGCGCAATCTGAAGCTGGTGATTCTGCCGCTGGATGCCGACGGCCTGATCGACCTCGCTGCCGCTGTGCATCTGATTGGCCCGCGCACGCGATTGCTGGCAGTCAGTCAGTTGTCCAATGTGCTCGGTTCGTGGCAGCCATTGCCGGCGTTGCTGAGCATCGCCAAGGCGCAGAACGCGCTGACCGTGGTCGATGGCGCGCAAGGCGTGGTGCATGGTCGGCATGACGTGCAGGCGCTGGGTTGCGACTTCTACGTGTTTTCCAGCCACAAGCTGTATGGGCCGGATGGTTTAGGCGTTCTGTTCGGGCTCAATGCAGCGCTTGAACAACTGAAGCCTTGGCAGTTTGGCGGCGAAATGGTGCTGGAAGCCAACTACCACGACGCGCGCTTCCGCCCTGCTCCGCTGGGTTTTGAAGCGGGCACACCGCCGATTGCCAGTGTGATCGGCCTAGGTGCGACGCTGGATTATCTGGCCGGTCTGGATCAGGACGCGGTGTCCGCCCACGAGGCTGCGCTGCATGACTATCTGCTGCGTGGCCTTGCCGCCCGTAACGGCATTCGTTTGCTCGGCAAGCCGCAATTGGCGCTGGCGAGTTTTGTTGTCGAGGGTGTGCATAACGCCGATCTCGCGCATCTTTTGACTGAGCAAGGTATTGCCGTGCGCGCCGGGCATCACTGCGCGATGCCGCTGCTGAAAAGCTTCGAACTGGCTGGGGCGATTCGGGTGTCGCTGGCGCTGTACAACGATTCCGAGGATCTGGAACGCTTCTTTGAAGCGCTGGATCAGGCGCTGGAGTTGTTGCGATGAGTTTGCCGGTTGAGGCCGCCGAGGCGCTGCAGACTTTTCAGAATGCAGCGGGCTGGGAACAACGGGCGCGGTTGTTGATGCAGTTTGGTGATCGTTTGCCGCCACTAAGTGACGCCGACAAGTGTGACGCTAACCGGGTGCATGGCTGTGAGAGTCAGGTCTGGCTGGTTGGTGAACTGCACGACGGTCACTGGCAATTCAGCGCCAGCAGCGATGCACGGATGATTCGTGGGTTGGTGGCGTTGTTGCTGTTGCGGGTTAACGGTTTGTCGGCCACTGAATTGCACCAGGTTGATTTACCGGACTGGTTCAATCAGCTAGGGCTTTCGCGACAACTATCGCCATCGCGCAGTAATGGCCTCAATGCCGTGCTCCAGCGAATGAATGATCTGGCGCGCTAACTGATCGTTCCCATGCTCTGCGTGGGAATGCCTCATCGGACGCTCCGCGTTCGGCTCTGGATGGGACGCGGAGCGTCCCGGGCTGCATTCCCACGCGGAGCGTGGGAACGATCAAGGCCTCACCGATCAAACCTGAGGTTTGACTCGGTCAGCCGGGCGCCGAACACCCGCGACAATCTTGTCCACAGCCTTGGTCGCCGCAACCATGCCGAACGTCGCTGTGACCATCATCACCGCACCAAACCCGCCGGCGCAGTCGAGCTTCACGCCATCGCCGACAAAACTCTTCTGCAAACAAATACTGCCATCCGGTTTCGGGTAGCGCAGCTGTTCCGTGGAAAACACACACGGCACACTGTAATGGCGGGTCACGGTGCGCGAAAAACCATAATCACGACGCAACGTCGAACGCACTTTCGAGGCCAACGGGTCGTTGAACGTGCGGTTGAGATCGCACACCTGAATCAGCGTCGGATCGATCTGCCCGCCCGCACCGCCGGTAGTGATGATCTGGATCTTGCGGCGCTTGCACCAGGCAATCAGCGCAGCCTTGGCGTTGACCGCGTCGATGCAGTCGATCACGCAGTCGATGTTCGGCGTGATGTATTCGGCCATGGTCTCGCGGGTGACGAAATCCGCCACGGCGTGCACGGTGCAATCCGGGTTGATCCCGCGCAGACGCTCGGCCATCACTTCGACCTTGGGCTTGCCGACGGTGCTGTCCAGCGCGTGCAACTGGCGGTTGGCGTTGCTGACGCAAACGTCATCAAGGTCGAACAGCGAAATCTCGCCAACGCCACAACGGGCCATGGCTTCCGCCGCCCAGGAACCGACGCCACCGACGCCAACGATCGCCACATGGGCCGCGCGCAGGCGCTCCAGGCCTTCAATGCCATACAAACGGGCGATGCCTGCAAACCGCGGATCTTCTGTACTCATGACCATTACCCCAAAAACCGGCGCGCATTATAGGGCTACACAGCGACAAGTTTTAAGCTTCGAACTACAAGTGTAAGAACTTAAGTCAAAGTCGGCTGCCCAATGTCGGGCATTTCCCTGTCTGATGTACGACTTGCGAACTGCCGGTGTAGGATGCGCGCCCCTCGGGCGTATAGCCGACCGATCCTCCGTTCCACAGCCTTTGGAACCCGAAATAGCTATGTCATCGCGTAAATTTGGACTCAACCTGGTGGTGGTTCTGGCAATCGCCGCCCTGTTCACCGGTTTCTGGGCGCTGATCAATCGCCCGGTTTCCGCGCCGAACTGGCCGGAGCAGATCTCCGGTTTCTCCTATTCGCCGTTCCAGCAGGGACAATATCCGCAAAAAGATCAGTACCCGACTGACGACGAAATGCGCCGCGACCTGGAGATCATGAGCAAGCTGACGGACAACATCCGCATCTACTCGGTCGACGGCTCGCTGCAAGACATCCCGAAACTGGCTGAAGAATTCGGCCTGCGCGTGACATTGGGGATCTGGATCAGCCCCGATCAGGAACGCAACGAACGGGAAATCACCCGAGCCATCGAACTGGCCAACACTTCACGCAGCGTGGTTCGCGTGGTGGTCGGTAACGAAGCGATCTTCCGCAAGGAAATCACCGCCCAAGAGCTGAGCGTGCTGCTCGATCGCGTGCGCGCGGCGGTGAAAGTGCCGGTGACCACCTCCGAGCAATGGCACGTCTGGGAAGAACACCCGGAACTGGCCAAGCACGTTGACCTGATCGCTGCGCACGTTCTGCCGTACTGGGAATTCATCCCGGTCGACAAGGCCGGGCAGTTCGTTTTCGACCGCGCCCGCGATCTGAAAAAGATGTTCCCGAAAAAACCGCTGCTGCTCTCCGAAGTCGGCTGGCCGAGCAACGGTCGCATGCGCGGTGGCGCCGATGCGTCGCCGGCGGATCAGGCGATCTACCTGCGCACACTGGTCAACAAGCTCAACCGCCAAGGCTTCAACTACTTCGTGATCGAAGCGTTTGACCAGCCGTGGAAGGCCAGCGACGAAGGCTCGGTCGGCGCGTACTGGGGCGTGTTCAACGCTGCGCGTCAGCAGAAATTCAACTTCGAAGGCCCGGTGGTCGCGATCCCGCAATGGCGAGTGCTGGCAGTCGGTTCGGTGGTATTGGCGTTGCTGTCGCTGACCCTGCTGATGATCGACGGCTCGGCGCTGCGTCAGCGTGGGCGGATCTTCCTGACCTTTATCGCCTTCCTCTGTGGTTCGGTGCTGGTGTGGATCGGTTACGACTACAGCCTGCAATACAGCACGTGGTTCAGTTTGACGGTCGGCTTCCTCTTGGCGCTGGGTGCGCTCGGGGTGTTTATCGTCTTGCTGACGGAAGCCCATGAACTGGCCGAAGCGGTGTGGATTCACAAGCGGCGGCGTGAGTTCCTGCCGGTCGAGGGCGACTCCAGCTATCGCCCGAAAGTCTCGATCCATGTGCCGTGCTACAACGAGCCGCCGGACATGGTCAAACAGACCCTCGACGCCCTCGCCGCCCTCGATTATCCGGACTACGAAGTCCTGATCATCGACAACAACACCAAGGACCCGGCGGTGTGGGAACCGGTGCGCGACTACTGCGCAACCCTCGGTCCGCGCTTCAAGTTCTTCCACGTCTCGCCCCTGGCCGGTTTCAAGGGTGGCGCGCTGAACTACCTGATTCCGCACACCGCCAAGGATGCCGAAGTGATCGCGGTGATCGACTCCGATTACTGCGTGCATCCGAACTGGCTCAAGCACATGGTGCCGCACTTCGCTGACCCGAAAATCGCCGTGGTGCAGTCGCCGCAGGATTACCGCGATCAGAACGAAAGCACCTTCAAGAAGCTCTGCTACGCCGAATACAAAGGCTTCTTCCATATCGGCATGGTCACTCGTAACGACCGTGACGCAATCATCCAGCACGGCACCATGACCATGACCCGCCGCTCGGTGCTGGAAGAATTGGGCTGGGCCGACTGGTGCATCTGTGAAGACGCCGAACTCGGTCTGCGCGTGTTCGAAAAAGGCTTGTCGGCGGCGTATTACCACGACAGCTACGGCAAGGGCCTGATGCCGGATACGTTTATCGACTTCAAGAAACAGCGTTTCCGCTGGGCCTACGGTGCGATTCAGATCATCAAACGCCACACCGGCAGTCTGCTGCGTGGCAAGGACACCGAGCTGACCCGTGGCCAGCGTTACCACTTCCTCGCGGGCTGGTTGCCGTGGGTCGCGGACGGCATGAACATCTTCTTCACCGTCGGCGCGCTGTTGTGGTCGGCGGCAATGATCATCGTGCCGCAACGGGTCGATCCGCCGCTGCTGATCTTCGCGATCCCGCCACTGGCGCTGTTCGTGTTCAAGGTCGGCAAGATCATCTTCCTCTACCGTCGCGCCGTCGGCGTGAACCTGAAAGATGCGTTTTGCGCGGCACTGGCCGGGCTGGCGTTGTCGCACACCATCGCCAAAGCGGTGCTGTATGGCTTTTTCACCAGCAGCATTCCGTTCATACGCACGCCAAAAAACGCTGACAGCCACGGCTTCTGGGTGGCAATTTCCGAGGCACGGGAAGAGCTGTTCATCATGCTGCTGTTGTGGGGCGCGGCGCTGGGGATCTTCCTGGTCAACGGCATGCCGAGCAACGACATGCGTTTCTGGGTGGTGATGTTGCTGGTCCAGTCGCTGCCGTATCTGGCGGCGCTGATCATGGCGTTCCTGTCGTCGTTGCCTAAACCGGCCACTGCGCCTGAGCCGGCAACAGCATAATCAGTAACGGATACGTCAAACGGCGGCCTTCGGGCCGCCGTTTTGCTTTAGAATGACCGCCTTTTTCAATGCCAACAAACTCGGTAGGAGCTGCCGAAGGCTGCGATCTTTTGATCTTGCTGTTGATTTTAAAAAACAAAATCAAAAGATCGCAGCCTGCGGCAGCTCCTACAGGTTTACCGTGCGCACCCGGAGTTATTACATGACGGCCCACGCCGACCTTTCGCCGACCCTCCAACTCGCCATCGACCTGATCCGCCGTCCGTCTGTGACGCCGGTCGACGCCGATTGCCAGAAGCAGATGATGCAGCGCCTGGGCGATGCCGGTTTCAGCCTCGAGCCGATGCGCATCGAAGATGTGGATAACTTCTGGGCGACCCACGGCAACAACGACGGCCCGGTGCTGTGCTTCGCCGGCCACACCGACGTGGTGCCGACCGGCCCGGTCACGGCGTGGCAGATCGACCCGTTCAACGCGCTGATCGACGAACACGGCATGCTCTGCGGCCGTGGCGCGGCGGACATGAAAGGCAGCCTGGCGTCGATGACCGTCGCCGCCGAGCGCTTTGTCGCTGACTACCCGAACCACAAGGGCAAGGTCGCGTTCCTGATCACCAGCGACGAAGAAGGCCCGGCGCACCACGGCACCAAGGCTGTGGTCGAGCGTCTGGCAGCACGCAACGAGCGTCTGGACTGGTGCATCGTCGGCGAACCGTCGAGCACCACTTTGGTTGGCGACGTGGTGAAAAACGGCCGTCGCGGCTCGCTCGGTGCCAAGCTCACCGTCAAAGGCATTCAGGGCCACGTAGCCTATCCGCACCTGGCGAAGAACCCGATCCACCTCGCTGCTCCGGCGCTGGCCGAACTGGCCGCCGAGCACTGGGATCATGGCAACGATTTCTTCCCGCCGACCAGTTTCCAGATCTCCAACGTCAATTCCGGCACTGGCGCGACCAACGTGATTCCGGGTGATCTGGTGGCGGTGTTCAACTTCCGCTTCTCCACCGAATCGACCGTCGAAGGCCTGCAGAAACGCGTGGCCGATATTCTCGACAAGCACGATCTGGACTGGCACATCGACTGGGCACTGTCCGGCCTGCCGTTCCTCACCGAACCAGGCGCACTGCTCGACGCGGTGTCGGCGAGCATCAAGGACATCACCGGTCGCGAGACTAAAGCGTCCACCAGCGGCGGAACGTCCGACGGCCGTTTCATCGCGACCATGGGCACGCAAGTGGTTGAACTGGGCCCGGTCAACGCGACCATCCACCAGGTCAACGAACGCGTACTGGCAGCCGATCTCGACGTACTGACCGAGATCTACTACCAGACCCTGATCAAGTTGCTCGCCTGATGCTCGCTTGCCCCATCTGCAGCGAACCGCTGAATGCGGTGGACAACGGCGTGGTCTGCCCCGCCGGCCATCGCTTCGACCGTGCGCGCCAGGGTTACCTGAACCTGTTGCCGGTGCAGCACAAAAACAGCCGCGACCCTGGCGACAACCAGGCCATGGTCGAAGCACGCCGGGACTTCTTGAACGCAGGGCATTACGCGCCGGTGGCCAAGCGTCTGGCCGAGCTGGCGGCGAGTTATGCGCCAGATCGCTGGGTCGATATCGGTTGTGGCGAGGGTTACTACACCGCGCAGATCGCCGAGGCCTTGCCGAACGCTGACGGCTACGCACTGGACATTTCCCGCGAAGCGGTCAAACGTGCCTGCAAGCGTAATCCGGCGATCACTTGGTTGATCGCCAGCATGGCCCGCGTGCCGTTGGCGTCGGGCAGTTGCCAGTTTCTCGCCAGCGTTTTCAGTCCTCTGGACTGGGAAGAAGCCAAGCGGCTGCTCAGTGTCGGCGGCGGTCTGATGAAAGTCGGCCCGACCAGCGGCCACCTGATGGAGTTGCGCGAACGTCTTTATGACGAAGTGCGCGAATACACCGACGACAAGCATCTGGCCCTGGTGCCGGAAGGCATGACGCTGGCGCACAGTGAAACCCTGGAATTCAAGCTGACGCTGGAAAAGCCTGAGGATCGCGCCAACCTGTTGGCGATGACACCCCACGGCTGGCGCGCCAGTGCCGAGCGTCGTGCGGCGGTGATCGAACAGGCTGAGCCGTTCGTGACCACCGTGTCGATGCGCTACGATTATTTCGTTCTTCAATAACTTTTGGTCTCGGGCGAGTGCCCGGGGCTGGCTAAATCCGCGAATGGATTTTTCAGACCCGCAGTGAGGACATCCATGCGCCAACCGGACATCGAGATTTACCTGAAAGACGCCGACGTCGACCACAAGGCCATTTCGGCCTGGCTGGGCGAAGCGTTGGGCCCGTGCAGTGACTGGGTACAGAAAGGCCAGACCTACAAATGCAAGGCCGGCAACGTGCCGGTGACCTGGCTGCCGAAAGCCGTGGGCAAGTGGAACAGCCTGTACCTGGAAAGCGACCAGACCCCATGGGACGACGACATCGCCTGCGCCCGCGCCGCGTTTGCTGCGCTGAACGTCGAAGTGCGTTGCGCGCCGGGGACGTGGGTTGAAGAAGAAGGTGAGGAAACGGCGGACCGCTGGATGCGCATCAGCGAAGACGGTGAAGAAGAAATCACCTGGAAAACCGCTTAAAAGCAAAAGATCGTCCGATCGCGGCCCGAGCCTTCGGCAGCTCCTAAAGGGCTATGTGTACAGCTGTAGGAGCTGCCGAAGGCTGCGATCTTTGATCGTTCCCACGCTCCGCGTGGGAATGCAGTCCGGGACGCTCTGCGTCCCAAAGCGAACGCGGAGCGTCCGTTGAGGCATTCCCACGCAGAGCGTGGGAACGATCATTACAGGCCTACAACATCCTCAGCCTGCAAACCCTTCTCGCCAGTAATCACTGCGTATTCAACCTGCTGGCCTTCAGTCAGCGACCGATGCCCTTCGCCGCGAATCGCGCGGTAGTGCACGAACACGTCCACCCCGTCTTCGCGCTGGATAAAGCCGTAGCCCTTGGCGTCGTTGAACCACTTCACGTTGCCGGTTTCGCGTGTTGCCATCTGTTCATACTCCTTTTTTATTATTGGACAGGCTTTTCGCAGGAAAGCCTTTGCGGAACGTCAGCCTGCGTCCGACGTCCATAAAAGGCCCCCGGCGACAGACCGCCGAGTATATGACAGGTGCGGAAAGTCTCAACAGGAGATTACTTCGCCGCTTTTTTGCCGATTTTCGGTGAATACGGCAAACTGTCGCCCTCCCGAGCAACCGCTCGGTTTATCCACTCACGCAGAAGCCGTATGACCCGTTCCCCGTTCCGCCGTCTAGTGTTTGGCACCTTGCGCCGACTGTTGTACCTCTGGGTTCGCTCGGAGACGATCAACCAGTCGTCGCTCACCCTCAACCTCGACCGCAGTCGTCCGGTGTTCTACGTCCTGCAAAACCCTTCGCTGACCGATCTGGCCGTGGTCGATACCGAGTGCACCAAGGCCGGCCTGCCGCGTCCGGTGCTGCCGGTGTCGGTGGGTTCGCTGATCGAACCGGCGGCGTTTTTCTACCTGACGCCGGATCCGGACTGGCTCGGTCGCCAGGACAAGCGCGGCGCACCGCCGACCCTGACTCGCCTTGTCAGCGCACTGACGCAGAACGCTGCTGAAGACGCGCAGATCATTCCGGTCAGCGTGTTCTGGGGCCAGTCGCCGGACAGCGAAAACAGTCCTTGGAAATTGTTGTTCGCCGACAGCTGGGCGGTCACCGGGCGTTTACGTCGGCTGCTGAGCATCATCGTCCTCGGGCGCAAAACCCGCGTGCAGTTCTCCGCACCGATTCACCTGCGCGAGCTGATCGAGCACAACAAGGGCCACGAACGCACCGTGCGCATGGCCCAGCGCATCCTGCGCGTACACTTCCGTAACCTGAAAGCAGCGGTCATCGGCCCGGACATTTCGCACCGTCGCAACCTGGTCAAAGGCCTGCTCAACCAGCCATTGGTCAAGCAAGCAATCCTCGACGAAGCCGAGCGCGAAAACATCTCCGCGGAAAAAGCCAAGGCCCAGGCCTTGCGCTACGGCAACGAGATTGCCTCGGACTACACCTACACGGCGATCCGCTTCCTTGAAGTGGTGTTGAGCTGGTTCTGGAACAAGATCTACGACGGCATCAAGGTCAACCACATCGAAGGCGTGCAAAAGGTCGCCCAGGGTCACGAAGTGATCTACGTGCCGTGCCACCGCAGCCACATCGACTACCTGCTGCTCTCGTATTTGCTGTTCCGCAACGGCCTGACCCCGCCGCACATCGCCGCCGGGATCAATCTGAACATGCCGGTGATCGGCAGCCTGCTGCGCCGTGGCGGTGCGTTCTTCATGCGCCGCACGTTCAAGGGCAATCCGCTGTACACCTCGGTGTTCAACGAATATCTGCACACGCTGTTCACCAAAGGCTTCCCGGTCGAGTACTTCGTCGAGGGCGGCCGCTCGCGCACCGGGCGCATGCTGCAACCAAAAACCGGCATGCTCGCGATCACCATGCGCAGCTTCCTGCGTTCGTCGCGCATGCCGATCGTGTTTGTGCCGGTGTACATCGGCTATGAGCGCGTGCTGGAAGGTCGTACCTATCTCGGCGAACTGCGCGGCGCGAGCAAGAAGAAAGAATCGATCTTCGACATTTTCAAAGTCATCGGCGCGCTCAAGCAGCGTTTCGGTCAGGTCGCCGTCAACTTCGGTGAGCCGATCAAACTCGCAGAATTCCTCGACGCCGAGCAACCGGACTGGCGCCAGCAGGAACTCGGCCCGCAGTACAAACCAGCGTGGCTCAACGAAACCACCAATCGCCTCGGCGAAAAAGTCGCGCAGCATTTGAACGAAGCGGCGGCGATCAACCCGGTCAACCTGGTGGCGCTGGCGCTGCTGTCGACCACACGTCTGGCGCTGGACGATCGCGCCATGGCGCGAGTACTGGATCTGTACCTGGCGCTGCTGCGCAAAGTCCCGTATTCGCCGCACACCACGCTGCCGGAAGGCGACGGCCGTGCGCTGATCGAGCATGTGAAAGACATGGACCTGCTCGCCGAGCAGAACGATGCCTTGGGCAAAATTCTCTATCTGGACGAGCAGAATGCCGTCCTGATGACTTACTACCGCAACAACGTGCTGCACATCTTCGCGTTGCCTGCACTGCTGGCGAGCTTCTTCCAGAGCGCTTCGCGCATGAGCCGCGAACAGATCCTGCGCTACACCCGCGCGCTGTATCCGTACCTGCAATCGGAGCTGTTCATTCGCTGGACGCTGGACGAACTGGACGGTGTGGTCGATCAGTGGCTGGAAGCGTTCGTCGAACAAGGCCTGTTGCGTTTCGAGAAAGACGTCTATCTGCGTCCGGCGCCAAGTTCGCGGCATTTCGTGCTGCTGACGCTGCTGTCGAAGAGCATCGCCCAGACCTTGCAGCGTTTCTACATGACCGTGTCCTTGCTGCTCAACAGCGGCCAGAACAGCATCAGCGCCGAAGAGCTGGAAGACCTCTGCACGGTCATGGCCCAGCGCCTGTCGATCCTCCACGGCCTCAACGCCCCGGAGTTCTTCGACAAGAGCCTGTTCCGTCACTTCATCCAGACAATGCTCGACCTCGACGTGCTGCGCCGCGACGAGGCCGGCAAACTGAGTTATCACGAACTGCTTGGCGAGCTCGCCGAAGGTGCAGCCAAACGCGTATTGCCGGCGGAAATTCGCTTGTCGATTCGCCAGGTCGCGCTGCATCGCAGTGAGGATGCTGCCGATCAGGTCGTCGCCCAACCCGAGACCTGATGCAAACCTGGTGGGAGTGAGTTTGCTCGCGAAGACGGAGTGTCAGACAACTGAAATGTTGAATGCTAAACCGCTATCGCGAGCAGGCTCGCTCCTACAATTGAATGGAGAACACCATGAAAAAACTGACTCTGCTCGCCGCCGCTACACTGCTCAGCGCCTGCCAGTCGACCACACCTGCCGGCAAGGTAGGCCTCGACGGTGAAGTGTTCTACCTGCAGCGCATCGCCCTGCCTCCGAGCGCGACCCTCAGCGTCAGCCTGCAAGACGTTTCGTTGGCCGATGCGCCAGCCGTAGTACTGGACGAGCAAAAAGGTCCGGTCAAAGGCCAGGTGCCACTGCCCTTCCACTTGAGCTACGATCCAGCGCAGATCAAACCTGGCCACCGTTACTCGGTCAGCGCGCGCATTGAAGTCAACGGTGAGTTGATGTTCATCACCACCGAAAACCACGCCGTGCAACTCGACGGCAACGACCCGCAGCCGCTGAAAATCCGCGTCGACGCCGTTCGTTAATTCATTTTCCGCAACCCTTTTCCGCAACAAGGAAGCCGCCATGCTCCGCCCTACCCTTCGCTTCGCTGGCCTGTGCGCAGGCCTGATGATCTCCGCCAGCGCGCTGGCCCTGTCGCTCAGTGACCTGTCGCAAAAAGACGCCACCGGCGGCCTCAAGGATGCCCTGACCCAAGGCGCGCAAATCGCCGTCAAACAACTGGGTACACCCGGCGGCTTCAGCAACAACCCCGACGTGAAGATCGAACTGCCGGGCAAACTCGGCAAGGCCGCGAGCAAGATGAAAGCCTTCGGCATGGGCGCTCAGGTTGAAGAACTGGAAACCGCGATGAACAAAGCGGCGGAAAGCGCTGTAACTCAAGCCCAGCCCATCCTCGTCGACGCCGTGAAGAAAATGAGCGTGGCAGACGCCAAAGGCATCCTCAGCGGCGGCAAGGACTCGGCCACGCAATACCTCGACAAATCCAGCCGCGAACAGATTCGCGCCAAGTTCCTGCCGATCGTCAAACAGGCGACCGACAAGGTTGGCGTAGCACAGAAGTACAACTCGTTCGCTGGTCAGGCTGCTGCGTTTGGCGTTGTCGATGCGAAGAGCGCCAACGTTGAAAACTACGTGACCGAGCAAGCGCTGAATGGCTTGTTCGAGATGATCGGCAAACAGGAAGAAACCATCCGCCAGAACCCGGCCGCTGCGGCGACCAGTCTGGCGAAGAAGGTGTTCGGCACGCTGTAATGTTCTGAACGACAAAAAGCCCGCTGACCTTTACCGGTTCAGCGGGCTTTTTTGTGGGCGTCAGTTTTGCGGGTCGACTTGATCGAGGACGCGATTCACCGAAAGCTCAGCGAGGGAAATCATCTGCTGAATACCCAGAAGCTGACTACACGTCGGGCCATTCAGGGTGAACGCCAGTTCGCTGGCCATGATGTTGGCTGAAGCCAGGGTTTCACAGGCGTGAGCGAGTAATGTTTCGGAATCGACTTCGGGAAGGACGGTGAAAATTGTGCTGGGATGGCTGACGGCTTTGGGGGGATTTGGTGTGGGTTTGAACATGGCGAAATCTCCTGAAGTAGTGGAGCCGCCACCGTTCGCTGCGAAACGAAAGTTAGGTGGCAGCTGTACGCAGGTTCGCAGACCGGGACTTCAGGCACCCGGCATACCCGAAGGTATCCCGCGCACAACCGCCATGACACAGGCATAAAAAAGCGCCCGCTTTCGGATGGTGGACGCTGTGCGTCTGAAGTTTAACCGGGCTGCGAAACCCGGTCGCTGATTTTTGCAGCGACAGACCTAGCCTAGAGATCGCGCTTCCGACGGACAACCTGAAAACCTTGTGGGAAGGTTCTGTGTTTTCGCAACACGGTTAAACAATTTTGCCTGTCCGATCGTCATCGCCAGCAGGCTGGCTCCCGCAGGTTGGAAGGAGTCCATGCAGAGAGAAATTGGACAGCTGGCGGGCCGTCATCGCGAGCAGGCTCACTCCTACAGTTGGATCGTGAGCAATCCGCTGGAGATCGGTCGGCTGTCAGGCCGCCATCGCTGGCAAGCCAGCTCCCACAATTGGATTGGGTGTATGCAGGTAGAGATTGGGCGGCTGTCAGGGCGTCATCGCGAGCAGGCTCACTCCCACAGAAGAGCAAGAGCAGACCGCTTCTGCTCCTCACCACTCAACAGGATGAGCGTTAGCTCGGCTGCAGCTTTTGATCTTGATCTGAAGGCCCGTCGGCAGGCTGAGTGGAGGGATTGATCCGGGGGTGGGAGCGCAGCGACCGTTCGACGAAGTCGAACACATCGAGAGGAGGTGCAGCGAAGCAAACCGTAGGCGATGCCCCCGGATCGATCCCGGAGCGAAGGAACCCCGAGCCCCAGCGAGCGGGCCGAACGTCAGGGCAAAGCCTTTTGGGTTACCTTTTCGGCGTTTGGAAAAGGTGACTCGCCGTAAGGGCGAAACCGCCAGCGGCAGCACCCACAAAAACGGATATTCACCCAAAACCCCAAGAACATGGTCGGCCCGAAGGCCGCCACGTCACAAAAGAATCAAGCGTCCTTACGCACCCGGAACCAAGCCGCATACAACGCCGGCAAAAACAACAACGTCAGCGCAGTCGCAACAATCAACCCACCCATGATCGCCACCGCCATCGGCCCAAAAAACACACTACGTGACAACGGAATCATCGCCAAAACCGCCGCCAGCGCCGTCAACACAATCGGCCTGAAGCGTCGAACCGTAGCCTCGATAATCGCCTGCCAAGCCTTAAGCCCCGAGGCAATATCCTGCTCGATCTGATCCACCAGAATCACCGAATTACGCATGATCATCCCGGATAACGCAATCGTCCCCAGCATCGCCACAAACCCGAACGGCTGACGGAACACCATCAAAAACAGCGTCACCCCGATCAACCCCAGCGGCGCCGTCAAAAACACCATCACCGTGCGCGAAAAACTGCGTAACTGCACCATCAGCAAGGTCAGCACCACCACGATGAACATCGGCACCCCGGCATTCACCGACTTCTGCCCACGCTCGGAATCCTCCACCGTACCGCCGACATCCAACAGATAACCATCGGGCAACTCGGCGCGAATCGAATCCAGCGTCGGCATGATCTGCTTCACCAACGTCGCCGGCTGCTCCTTGCCATAAATATCCGCGCGCACGGTCACGTTCGGCAGGCGATTACGATGCCAGATAATCCCCTCCTCAAAGCCGTATTCCAGCGTGGCAATCTGCGACAACGCCACACTGCGGCCGTTGTCCGTCGGCACCGCCAGACTCGGCAACAAGGACAATTCAGTGCGCTCATGCACCGTGCCGCGCAGCAGAATCTCGATCAATTCGTTGTCTTCGCGATACTGACTGACACTCGACCCGGTCAACGAACTCTGCAGGAATTTCGCCAGATTGGCCGTGCTTACACCCAATGCTCGCGCGCGATCCTGATCGATGTTCAGGTACACGACCTTGCTCGGTTCTTCCCAATCCAGATGCACATTGACCACATGCGGATTCTCGCGAACCTTGGCCGCGACCTTGCGCGCCAACGCCCGGACTTCTTCGATATGTTCACCGGTGACGCGGAACTGCACCGGATAGCCAACCGGAGGACCGTTCTCCAGACGCGTAACCCGCGAACGCAAGGCCGGGAATTGCTCGTTAAGCGTCTCGATCAACCAACTGCGCAGCGCTTCACGCTCCTCAATGGTTTTCGCCAACACCACAAACTGCGCAAAACTGGCAGCCGGCAATTGCTGATCCAGCGGCAGATAGAAACGCGGCGAACCCGTGCCGACATACGCCACATAATTATCAATACCGGCGTGACCCTTGAGCATCGCCTCCAGACGTTTGACCTCGCCAGTGGTATTGGCCAACGACGCGCCTTCAGCCAGTTTCAGATCAACCATCAACTCCAGTCGATTCGAGGCCGGGAAAAACTGCTGCGGGACGAAACGGAACAACATCACAGAGGCGATAAACAGCCCCACCGTCAGCACGATCACGGTCTTGCGGTGCGACACGCACCACTCCACCAAGCGCCGAACGCGCTGATAAAACGGCGTGCCATACGGATCAGCCTGACCATCGGCGGTACCGTGTTTGGCCGCATGGATTTTCGCCAGATCCGGCAGGAGTTTTTCCCCCAGATACGGTACGAACATCACCGCCGCGACCCAAGACGCGAGCAAGGCGATGGTCACCACCTGGAAGATCGAACGTGTGTATTCGCCAGTGCCGGATTGCGCCGTGGCAATCGGCAGAAACCCGGCGGCGGTGATCAAAGTACCGGTGAGCATAGGGAACGCGGTGCTGGTCCAGGCATAGCTCGCCGCGCGGATACGGTCAAAGCCCTGCTCCATTTTGATCGCCATCATTTCCACGGCGATGATCGCGTCATCGACCAGCAAGCCCAACGCCAGCACCAACGCGCCAAGGGAGATCTTGTGCAGGCCGATGCCGAGGTAATACATGCAGGCGAAGGTCATCGCCAGCACCAGCGGAATGGTCAGCGCCACGACCATGCCGGTGCGCACGCCGAGGGAGAAGAAGCTCACCAGCAAGACAATCGCCAGTGCCTCGACCAGCACCTGGACGAACTCGCCGACCCCGGTTTTCACCGCCGCCGGCTGATCGGAAACCTTACGCAATTGCATGCCGGCCGGGAGGTTTTTCTGGATGCGCGAGAACTCGCCTTCCAGCGCCTTGCCGAGCACCAGAATGTCGCCGCCATCCTTCATCGCCACCGCGAGACCAATCGCATCTTCGCCCATGAAGCGCATACGCGGCGCCGGTGGATCGTTGAAACCGCGACGCACGTCGGCGACATCGGAGATGCGGAACGTACGATCGCCGACGCGGATCGGGAAGTTTTTTATCTCATCGACCGTCTGAAAATTCCCCGAGACCCGCAGTTGCAGACGCTCGCTACCGGTTTCAAAGAACCCGGCGGTGGACACCGCGTTCTGCTCTTGCAGCGCTTGTTGCACCGCCGACAGCGGCAAGCCTAGGGTCGCCAGCTTGACGTTAGACAGCTCGACCCAGATTTTCTCGTCCTGCAAACCGAGCAGGTCGACCTTGCCGACATCCTTGACCCGTTGTAGCTGGATCTGGATGCGATCGGCGTAATCCTTGAGCACCGCGTAATCGAAACCGTCCCCGGTCAGCGCATAGATATTGCCGAACGTGGTGCCGAACTCATCGTTGAAAAACGGCCCCTGAATATCCGGCGGCAAGGTCTGGCGAATATCACTGACCTTCTTGCGCACCTGATACCAGAGGTCGGGGATTTGCTTGGAATGCATCGAGTCGCGGGCAATGAACGTGACCTGCGATTCGCCGGGGCGCGAGAACGACACGATGCGCTCGTACTCGCCGGTTTCCATCAGTTTCTTTTCAATACGCTCGGTGACCTGCCGCGAGACTTCCTGCGCGGTCGCCCCCGGCCAACGGGTTTGAATCACCATGGCTTTGAACGTGAACGGCGGGTCTTCACTCTGGCCGAGTTTGGTGTAGGACAACGCACCGACGATGGCCAGCAAAAGCATCAGGAACAGTACGATCTGGCGATTACGCAGCGCCCATTCAGAAAGGTTGAAGCGCATCGGGACTTACTCCTTGTTCGCCAGATTGACGACGCGATTGGAGCGATCCACCGGACGCACCTGCTGCCCTTCGAGCAACACATGCACGCCAGCAGCCACCACCCAGTCACTGGCGTTCAAGCCTTCGAGCACCGGCACGGTTTTCTCGCCGAACGGGCCGATGCGCACCGGGGTTTTCTTCAAGGTGTTATTGGCGCTGACGACCCAGACGTAGGTCGCGCCGTTTTCGGCGGTGAGTGCCGAGAGCGGCACCGACAGGGAAACGCTGTCGGCCGATTGCACGAACACTCGGGCGCTCTGGCCCAGTTCGGCCGGGACTTTGCCGCTCACGAAAGAAATGCGCGCAGCGAAAGTGCGCGAGCGTGGATCGGCGGCGGGCGACAGTTCGCGGATTTGCCCGGCGAAGCGCTGGTTCTGTTGCGTCCACAGTTCGACGGTCACAGGCTGACCGACCTTGAAGCGCCCGAAGCTCTGCTCCGGCAGGCTGATCAGTACTTCGCGCTCGCCATCAGTGGCAAGGGTAAACACCGTTTGCCCGGCGGCAACCACCTGCCCAACCTCGACCGAACGCTTGGCCACCACGCCATCCTGCGGCGCACGCAACACGGCGTAACTGGCCTGATTGGTCGAAACGTTGAATTCAGCTTTGATTTGTTTGAGACGGGCCTCACCGGAGCGGTAAAGGTTTTCGGCGTTGTCGTAGGCCGAGCGGCTGACCATCTGCCGATCCATCAGGGTCTTGTAGCGATCACGTTCGGCGCGGACCAGATTGAGATTGGCTTCGGCGGCAGCCACCTGGGCGCGAGTGGCTTCCAGTTGCAGGCGCACGTCCTGCGGATCGAGTTCGGCGAGTGGCTGATCAGCCTTCACGCGCTGACCTTCATCGACCAGTCGTCGGCTGACTTTGCCGCCAATGCGGAATGCCAGATCCGGTTCATAACGGGCGCGCACCTCGCCCGGATAACTTTCCATCGCCTGTGCCGAAGGCTCTGGCTGCACCACCATGGCTGGTCGCACGGCGACTTGCGTCGCCTCTTCCTGACCGCATGCTGACAAAAGGAACGCCAGACTCACTGGCAACGCGAGGGACAACGCATGGCGGAACATGGTGACGGACCTTTCGCTAATGGTGCTTGGAATAATTATACTGGCGGGTATGTTATTAATAGCAAACTCACCAGTCCAGTATTAAAAGCGAAGAATGTCGAACAATCTTTCAGCTCCAAACGGCCCGGGCCGCCCCAAGGATCTGGCCAAGCGCCAAGCGATCCTCGACGCGGCGAAAATTCTGTTTCTGAGTCATGGCTACGCCAACACCAGCATGGACGCGGTCGCCAGCGAGGCCGGCGTGTCGAAGCTGACGGTCTACAGCCATTTCAACGACAAGGAGACGCTGTTCTCCGCTGCCGTGGTGGCCAAATGCGAGGAGCAATTACCGCCGCTGTTCTTCGAATTGCCCGAAGGCATCGCCGTGGAAAATGTGTTGCTGAACATTGCGCGAGGCTTTCATCACCTGATCAACAGTGATGAATCGGTGAATCTGCACCGCTTGATCATGGCGCTGGGCAGTCAGGATCCGAAGCTGTCGCTGATCTTCTTCGAGGCGGGTCCGCAGCGCATGGTGCAGGGCATGGAACGGCTGTTGACGCGCATCCACGAGACCGGCGCGCTGAGCATTGATCTGCCGCGCAATGCCGCCGAGCATTTCTTTTGCCTGATCAAGGGTGCGGGGAATTTTCGGCTGTTGTATGGCTGTGGGGAGCCGTTGACTGAAGAGGCAGCGGAAAGCCATGTGCAGGAAGTGGTGGGGTTGTTTATGCGGGCGTACAAAGCCTGATTTCTGCGGTGTCGGCACTGACGCCATCGCTGGCAAGCCAGCTCCCACAAGGATTTGGGTGTGATCACAAATCGTGTACACACCACCAAACCCTGTGGGAGCTGGCTTGCCAGCGATGAGCGCGACTCGGTATCAAGCCTTGAGCGCTTTCTTCGGATAAATGTCATAGCGGCTCGATTTGCCATCCAGCGCATGACTCGGCTTCGGCCCCGCAATGCACGGCGCCTTGCGCGGTCGCTTGACCACCACCCGGTGCGTCGCCAGTGCCAACGCGGCTTCGAGCAACGCCGGCGCATCCGGATCATCGCCCACCAGCGGCCGGAACAGACGCATCTCCTTTTTCACCAGCGCGGTCTTCTCTCGGTGCGGAAACATCGGGTCGAGGTAGATCACCTGCGGCGCCTCACCCTCCCAGTTCTGCATGACTTCAATGGAGTTGCCCTTGAGCAATTTCATCCGCGCCACAATCGGCGCCACGTCGAAATCTTCCGCCGCGCGCGCCAGACCATCCTCCAGCAAGGCGCCGATCAGCGGCTGGCGCTCGATCAGGCTCATCTCGCAACCGAGGCTCGCCAGCACAAACGCATCCTTGCCCAATCCTGCCGTGGCATCCAGCACGCGCGGGCGCACGCCTTGGGCGATGCCGACAGCCTTGGCGATCATCTGCCCGCTGCCGCCGCCGTATAGCCGACGATGCGCAGCGCCGCCCTCAACAAAGTCGACCCGCACCGGCCCAGGTGCGTCCGGGCCGAGCTGTTGCAGTTGCAAACCCTGCTCGCCGACCTGCAAGGCGAACTCGCCGTCCGGCACGTCACGCGGCAGACCAAGGCGTTCGGCCCACTGCTCGGCTTGCGCTTCAAACGTCGGGCCGAGGGCCTGGACATGGATGCGGCAGGCCGCGGGTTGCTCGATCATGGAAAACACGCTCAAAAATTCAAGGATCGGCAAATACCGCCGATAATTCATTCAACGCGCATTTTGCCAGAGCTGAGCGTCAACCGAAAAAAATGTCAGGCATTCTTCCCACATCGATTGGCTACATCTCGCCCCATGGCGACTTTAGCCGTCACAACACTCAAGCACTGAGCGGCGTCAGTCACCTGTGGCAGGATTTCTTTGCCCAAGCGATGGCCGAACAGACGAGTGAAGTGGTGCCTGCCTGCGGTACATTTCCGCCGGTTGACCTGAGCAGCCCGGAAGAACCGACCATCGGCAGCGAGCTGCACGCGCACATCGTCAGCCAGCGCGAGTGCGATGTGGTGGAAACCGAAGTGCGCCCCCCAGAGCCGCTGTTCCTGCCAATCGCTGAATTCGAAATGGAACTGCTGGACAAGCCGTTCCCGCCATTCCCGCCAGAAGAACTGCAAGCTCAGCAGGCGCAGCAGGATTTCGACAGCAGTTGGGTTCGCCCGGTGGTGATCAACAATGGTCAGCCCGTTCCAGAGCCTGGCCCGGCCCCGCAGAAGAAGCCGCTTTACCTGCCGATTGCCGAGTTCGATCTGGATCTGCTGCAGAAACCTTACCCGCCGTTCCCGCCGGAAGAAATCGTCGAGCAACAGAAAGCACTGGACTTTGATAACGGTTGGGCGCGCCCGATCGTTCTGCAGAACCTGCGCCTCGCCGCCTGACCCTCAGCGACACACGCTCCAGCGTCCGACATCGACATGAAAGTGATTGCGGTGGGCGGTGTTGTAATCCGGCCCCAAGACAACACTGAACGCCTCGCAGGCGCCATCGCGCACCTGACGCAGAAACTGCGCGTCCTGATTTTGCTTCGGCCAGTCCTTGAGCACGCTGATGCTGCGACCATCGGTCAGACGAAAACCGGCAATATCCAGCGCATCGGCACTGGCGTGGCGACTGAGCGCGCCGCTTTCGCGGTTGTAGACATTGCGACAGGCGAAGCTGCCGAGGTGATCAATCCGCGCGACCTTTTGCCCGTAAACGGATTGTGCAGCAGGTCGCAGCGTGTGCTGTTCAAACATCGCGTAGGCCACCGCCAGCGGACAACTGGCGAGGAAACTGCTGCTCAACGCCACCTCACCGCCCTGTACGCGCAAGGCACCGATCAGCGGGCACTTGGCGTCGGGACTGTCGGCTTGCCGCATGACCCGCAGATCAGAGCTGTTCAACGCCTGGGCACAGAGTTCAGGATCACTGCGCAAACGCATCAGCTTGTAGCCGGTCAGCCAGTTGGGCGCGGCTTTTACATCCAGTGGCGCCCATGGATTCCATGACGGCGGCACGTCCAGCCAACCGCGCCACACACTGATCAACGCGCCGCCAGTGATCAGCAACACGGTCAGTGCGATCCACCGCCCCATGCTCAGCCTTTGAAGAATTGATTGGCTTTGGCGTACGGCATCGACTGCGAGGTAAACCCGAAAGTGCCGGATTGCTGGATTTCTTCAGCGGCACGGAAGAATTCGCCGAACGCCGCCAACGCCAGTGCCGAACCGGTACTGATGCGCCGCACGCCCATTTCTTGCAGCTCCTGCACGGTCAGTTTCAAACCGCCGGACATCAGCACATTGACCGGTTTTGGCGCCACTGCACGCACCACTGCCAGCACTTCTTCGGCGTTGCGCAAACCTGGCGCATACAACACGTCGGCCCCTGCCTCGGCGAAGGCCTGCAGGCGGCGAATGGTGTCGTTGAGATCGGGATGACCGTGCAGGTAGTTTTCCGCCCGCGCGGTGAGGATGAAGGGAAAGGGTAGCGTGCGCACCGCAGCGACAGCGGCTTCGATGCGCGCCACAGCGTGTTCGAAGCAATAGATTGGCGCATCCGCGCGGCCCGTGGCGTCTTCGATCGAACCACCAACAGCGCCGGCCTCGGCAGCACGCAGCAGACTCTTGGCGCATTCAGCCGGGTCATCGGCGAAACCGTTTTCCAGATCCACCGCTACCGGCAAATCGGTGGCGGCGACAATCGCGCGGACATTGGCCAAGGTCTCATCAAGGCTTAACACGCCGTCGGCCTTGCCTTGGGAAAACGCATAACCGGCACTGGTGGTCGCCAAGGCCTGATAGCCGAGACTGGCGAGCATTTTTGCCGACCCCGCATCCCATGGATTGGGAATCACGAAAACCCCCGATTGTTCATGCAGGGCTTTGAAGGCGTGGGCTTTACGGGCTTGGGCATCCATCGGCAGGCTCCTGGGCAGAAAAAAATCCGCTTCACAGCAGGCCAAGTTGCTCCGCGGCGGGTTCTCTGTATAGCGCAGGCAGCGCTGGCAGGCCAGGCAAACGTTGCATCAGTTGTGCGTGAAAACGTTGCGCCAGCTTCGCCGCCAGCAGGTTATCGGCGGTGTGCAGGAAGATGTAAGGCGTGCGGCCCTCTTCGATCCACTCGGCGATTTTCGCCACCCACGGCACTAGGAACGGGTCGTTGGCTTTCAGTTC
Organism: Pseudomonas sp. Mb7; assembly: GCF_054790525.1. NCBI lineage: Bacteria > Pseudomonadati > Pseudomonadota > Gammaproteobacteria > Pseudomonadales > Pseudomonadaceae > Pseudomonas > Pseudomonas sp. Mb7. The sequence continues at coordinate 458,576 of NZ_CP186501.1, read as the reverse complement.
CGGATGGCCAATGAAGCGCACTTGCGGGAACTGGGTGAACGCCGCCGGGCGCGTCGGCACGCGTGGCTTTTTCGATTGCGCGTGGATTACCGAAGATTCAGTCGACAGGCAACTGAACAGCGCACGCGGGTCGAGGCAGATGCGCTCAACGCCACGATCCAGCAGCAGGCGATTGAGCAGACGTTCACTCTCGCCCTTGGCGAAGAACTGTTCATGGCGCACTTCCACCGCCAACGGGCAATCTAGCGCATCAATAAACCCCGCCAGTTCCGGCAGTCGATGCGGCGTGAAGCTTTTCGACAATTGCAGCCACATCGGCGAGACGCGCTCACCGAGGGGTTTGAGTAATTGCAGAAATGTTTCGGCGGCGGTCAGTTGCTCGCGCAGGTCACCGCTATGGCTGATGTCGCCGGGGAATTTGGCGGTGAAGCGAAAGTGCTCGGGCATGACCTCGGCCCAACGCTGCACCGTGGCGGGCGACGGGCTGGCGTAGAAGGTCGTGTTGCCTTCAACGGCGTTGAACACTTGGGAATAGAGACCGAGGAAATCGGAGGTTTTGGCGTCTACCGGGTACAGATACTCGCGCCAGGCGTTTTCGCTCCAGGACGGACAACCGAGGTAGTAAGGCAGATCCATCAGATATACAGATCGAGGCCCAGCACGTCTGCATCCCAATCGACAAAACCGGCGGTGCTCAGGTAGCTGGCGAGGGCCATCGCTACGCTTTTGCTCATGGCGCGGTGGTAAATCATGTCTTGTTGGCGGGCGGGCAGATTGCTCAGGCGTTGCGCGGCGGCTTTGGCGGCAGCACGGGCAGCCAGTTGCTCTTCAGTCGGAAATTCCAGCTCACCGTCGATGTCATCGACGGACTCATCCACGATCACATGGCCTTTGCGAGGCTTGCGCTTGATGGGGTAGGACTGAGAGGAAAGGCCGTCTATACGCATAATTTCATGCTCGGTATCAATGATGGCAATTTAGCGGCACTTGACCGACTTAGCAAACTGCCGAGTGATAACTAGAACACATAAAGCGCAAAAGGTTTAAAGCGAGGGGTTAGAAACTGACGATTGGCTTCAGAAGATCAAAAGATCGCAGCCTTCGGCAGCTCCTACATTTGGAATGCGATCCTTGTAGGAGCTGCCGAAGGCTGCGATCTTTTTAAAGGCTCAACGAGCCTTGGGGGTGGCGACTTTGTCGCGCAGGTAAACCGGTTGCGCGTCATCCGCCGGAATCGATTCGCCGCGCTCCCAAGCGAAGCGCGCCAAGGTCAGCAAGTCTTCGGCGTGGGGCAGCATGCCGGCGTCGGAGCCTGTCAGATTGACCGCGATGCGCTCGGCATAACCCCAACCGGTGCCAGCACCGAACCAGTCGCCACTGGCATCGGCCGGCAGCGCAGCAACTTCTGGTGGCAACACCGCTTCGGCACCGACCAGACGCATCTCCCCCGCCGTCTCGCGGTAGCAGCCCCAATACACTTCATCCATCCGCGCATCGATGGCCGCCGCGACCTGGCTCACGCCATGCTCGCGCAGCGCACGCTGGGCCAATACTGCAAGGTTGGACACCGGCAGCACCGGGCGATCCAGCGCGAACGCCAGCCCCTGCACCACACCAATGGCGATCCGCACGCCAGTGAACGCGCCAGGCCCACGACCGAAAGCGATCGCATCGACCGCTTGCAACGTGGTGCCAGCGTCGGCCAGAAGTTGCTGGATCATCGGCAGCAGTTTCTGCGCGTGCAGGCGCGGGATCACCTCGTAATGGCTCGTGACCTTGCCGTCATGCAGCAAGGCAACGGAGCAAGCTTCAGTCGCGGTGTCCAGGGCCAGCAAGGTGCTCATCGATGTTTCCAAAACAGGTGTGGGAAAAAGGGCGTCAGTATAAACAACTACGGCCCGCAAGCGGGCCGTGGATGATGCAGCCGATCAGACTTTTCAGCTCAGCGCGGCCAGCACCTTGGCGGTGATCGCATCAACCGAACCAACGCCCGGAATGTGGCTGTACTTGGGCTTGCCAGCGTTTTTGGCGGACAGGCTCTGATAGAACTCCACCAAAGGCTTGGTCTGCGAGTGATAGACCGACAGGCGATGACGCACGGTTTCTTCGGTGTCGTCCTTGCGCTGTACCAGCTCTTCGCCGGTGATGTCATCTTTGCCCGCGATTTTTGGCGGGTTGTAGACGATGTGGTAAACGCGGCCGCTGGCTTCGTGAACACGACGGCCGGCGATGCGTTGAACGATTTCTTCGTCTTCAACAGCGATTTCAACCACTGCATCCAGCTCAACACCGGCAGAAACCAGAGCTTCAGCCTGCGGAATGGTGCGCGGGAAGCCGTCGAACAGGAAACCGTTGGCGCAGTCTGGCTGAGCGATGCGGTCCTGAACCAGTGCGATGATCAGGTCATCCGACACCAGGCCGCCGGCATCCATAATGCTCTTGGCTTGAACGCCCAGTGGAGTACCGGCCTTGACCGCTGCACGCAGCATGTCGCCGGTGGAAATTTGTGGAATGCCGAATTTTTCGGTGATGAACTTAGCCTGAGTACCTTTACCGGCCCCGGGAAGCTCCCAGCAGAATGACGCGCATTAGATGTGCTCCTCAATTTTTTTATAAAAAGCTTTTACAAAACAAAGGATTCGCCTCTTGGGACGAATCCTGAAAATACGGGTCGTGGCCGCATAAACGGCCAAAGGCTGATCAAGATACACAGCAGGCTGCGCCCACACAAGACGCCAAAAGTCGGAGAAACCGACGTCCCCCGCGACCTCGCGACGCGGTCACCCAAGTCGCAACCCCATCATTAACTGTCGCCTGACGGCACTTTCGCCGGTCAGGCGACGCGACAGCCAAGTCTTCGTTCGGCTACCGCGCCCCCGACAAAAACCTTAGCCGGTATTTCGCAAACCGGCGGCAATGCCCGCCACAGACACCAGCAACGCCTGTTCCACCGGGCTGCCCTGCTCGACATCCTGCTGCCGCGAACGGGCCAGCAGTTCGGCCTGCAATAGATGCAGCGGGTCGAGGTAGGTGTTGCGCAGACGGATAAATTCAAGGGTGTCAGGGCTATGTGCCAGCAGCTGCGACTGGCCAGTCAGGCCGAGCACCACCGCGCACGCCTGCGACAATAGGTCGCGTAACTGCGCGCCCAACGGCAGCAGATCAGGCTCGACCAGACGCTGATCGTAGGACAGCGCAATATCCGCATCAGCCTTGGCCAGGACCATTTCCAGCATGTCGATACGCGTACGGAAGAACGGCCATTGTTCGCGCATCTGCCCAAGCAACTCGCCTTCGCCGCGTTCCAGCGCCTTGCTCAGTGCCGACTCCCACCCCAGCCACGCCGGCAGCATCAGCCGCGTTTGCGTCCAGCCGAAGATCCACGGAATCGCCCGCAGACTTTCGATCCCGCCGGCGCGGCGTTTGGCCGGACGACTGCCCAGTGGCAAGCGACCCAACTCCTGCTCTGGCGTGGACTGACGGAAGTACTCGACGAATTGCGGATTTTCCCGCACGACCTGGCGATAAGCGCTGACGCCATCGGCGGCCAATTCGTCCATCAAGTGACGCCACTCTGGTGTCGGCGGCGGCGGAGGCAGCAGCGTTGCTTCAAGCACCGCCGCTAGATACAGATTGAGGTTTTGCTCGGCGATGTCCGGCAGGCCGAATTTGAATCGAATCATTTCCCCCTGCTCGGTGGTGCGGAAACGCCCGGCCACCGAGCCCGGCGGTTGCGACAGAATCGCCGCATGCGCCGGGCCACCGCCCCGGCCCACGGTGCCGCCGCGACCGTGGAACAGCAGCAGTTCGACTTGTTGCTCGCGGCAGATTTCCACCAAGCGTTCCTGCGCGCGATATTGCGCCCAGGCCGCTGCCGTGGTGCCAGCATCCTTGGCCGAGTCGGAATAACCGATCATCACTTCCTGCGGGCCTTGCAGCCGTGCACGGTAACCCGGCAGCAGCAACAGCCGCTCCATCACCGGCCCGGCGTTGTCGAGGTCAGCGAGGGTTTCGAACAGCGGCACCACGCGCATTGGCCGCAGCACGCCAGACTCTTTGAGCAGCAGTTGCACGGCGAGCACATCAGAAGCAGCGCCGGCCATGGAGATCACGTAGGAACCGAGCGAGGCGCCCGGTGCGGCAGCGATTTCCTTGCAGGTGTTGAGCACTTCGGCGGTGTCAGCGGACGGTTTGAAATGCGCTGGCAGCAGTGGCCGACGATTGCTCAGTTCGCGGGTCAGGAAGCTGATGCGCTGCTCTTCGTCCCAATCTTCGTAGCGACCGAGGCCGAGGTAATCGGTGATTTCAGTCATCGCCGAGCTGTGGCGCGACGAGTCCTGGCGCACATCCAGACGCACAAGGAACAAGCCGAAGGTCACCGCCCGACGCAGGCAGTCGAGCAACGGACCATCAGCGATCACGCCCATGCCGCACTCGTGCAGCGAGTTGAAGCACAGCTCCAACGGATCGAGCAGATCGCGGTTGTTGTGCAGCACGTCTGCCGGCGCTGGCGTCGGTGCAGTCAGCGCAGCGTGTGCCCAATTGCGCGTGGCGCGCAGGCGTTCGCGCAGTTGTTTGAGCACCGCACGATACGGTTCGGCGCTGTCGCCGGCCTTGGCTTTGAGGGCGTCGCTGGCTTGTTGCATCGACAGTTCGGCTGCCAAATGATCGACATCACGCAGGTACAAATCGGCGGCCATCCAGCGCGCCAACAGCAACACTTCGCGAGTCACCGCAGCGGTAACGTTGGGGTTACCATCACGGTCGCCGCCCATCCATGACGCGAAGCGAATCGGCGCGGCTTCCAATGGCAGACGCAGGCCGGTCGCTTCATACAACGCCTTGTCGGCCTTGCGCATATGGTTGGGAATCGCCTGCCACAGCGAATGCTCGATCACCGCGAAACCCCATTTGGCTTCATCGACTGGCGTGGGGCGCGTGCGGCGGATTTCTTCGGTGTGCCAGGCTTCGGCAATGAGCCGCTGCAGGGTGTTTTGAATCTGTTCGCGTTCGGCTGTGGTCAGGTCGCGATGGTCCTGCGCGGCGAGTTGCGCGGCGATCGCGTCGTATTTCTGGATCAGCGTGCGCCGCGCCACTTCCGTGGGGTGCGCGGTCAACACCAGTTCGATTTCCAGCCGCGCCAGTTGCCGCGCCAGCGATTCGGCACTGTGGCCTTCGTTGCGCAAACGCGCGAGCAATTCCGGCAGCACGCGGGATTCGAACGGCGCCGGCTGCGACTCCTCGCGACGATGAATCAACTGATACTGCTCGGCGATGTTCGCCAGGTTGAGAAACTGGTTGAACGCGCGCGCCACGGGGAGCAATTCGTCTTCGCTCAATTGATTGAGGCTGGCGCTCAGTTCGGCGTCCATCGAACCACGCCGATCGGCCTTGGCGCCCTTGCGGATCTGCTCGATCTTGTCGAGGAAAGCCTCGCCATACTGATCTCGAATGGTGTTGCCCAGCAGCTCTCCGAGCAGGTGAACGTCTTCGCGCAAGCGTGCATCAATATCGGTCATCAGCAATTCCCCAGCAGTAATCCGGACGGCTTAGAAACGAGTGCATGACCTAGAGAGTGCCGCTCTACGACGCTTCTTACAAGCAGCCGACGAAGGGACGTTAAACCTTGTGGGCGAAAGCTAGTCTCAACAGTAAGCCGCACAACGGCTTGCCGCCGGCCCCGGCGGACACTCACCCAGACCTGCCATGAGCAGGTGCGAAATGAGGTCATCATGAAAATTCGTGAACTCGCCCAGCATTGGGAAGAAAACGCCAAAGGTCGCCTGACCGACACTGGCTACGCGATTCATCTGGACGTTGAAGCTGCTGCGCGTCTGGGAGCGATTACCGAGATGTACCCCAAACGTCATGTCGAAGAGTTGCTTGGCGAACTGATCGGCGCGGCGCTTGAAGAGTTTGAAGCGAGCCTGCCGTATGTGAAGGGTTCGACGGTAGTGGCGACCGATGAGGAAGGTGATCCGTTGTATGAAGACGTCGGGCCTACGCCGCGTTTTCTGGCCCTTTCGCGCCGGCATTTGCATGACCTCTCGGCCGCAGCAGGCAAGCAAAAACACTGACACCACACAGATCAAACTGTAGGAGTGAGCCTGCTCGCGATGGCGGATTTTCAGTCGACATTTTTGTTGTCTGATACACCGCTATCGCGAGCAGGCTCACTCCTACAAAGATCGTATTCCAGTTCAAAATCAGTGTGTTTTCGGGATCCGAAAACACCGCGCGTACCACTCTCCCCCGTCAAAGTTCCCGGCCCAGAGCCTTGTCCATTCAGTCAAAAATTATTTTGGCGATAGGCCATCTTTTCTGAACTTTTGAAAAACGCCTCCGGTCGGAACCTGTAACCACGCCTGGAACGAGCGTTTCAAAAACGCCTTTCACACGACGCTTTCGGCTCCTCGACCAGGATGGATTCAGTTGTTTTCAGGAGATGCCTAATGGAGTTGAAGACCATGAAAAACCAAACCTCGTTTACCCACCTGCGCGGTCTGAAACTGGCGGCTCTGGCCATCGGCACCAGCTTCGTACTGGCCGGTTGCGCCGGTAACCCACCAACCGAACAGTACGCCGTGACCCAGTCGGCTGTGAACAGCGCCGTCAGCGCTGGCGGTACCGAGTTCGCTGCCGTTGAGATGAAGCAAGCGCAGGACAAACTGAAACAAGCCGAAATCGCCATGCACGACAAGAAGTATGACGAAGCTCGCATCCTGTCCGAGCAAGCCGAGTGGGACGCTCGCGTCGCCGAACGCAAGGCTCAGGCCGCTAAAGCCGAACAGGCTGTGAAGGATTCCCAGAAAGGTGTTCAGGAACTGCGTCAGGAAAGTCAGCGCACCGTGCAGTAAGCGCGCATCCCGACCGCAAAGCTGAATCTCTTACCGATAGAAAGGACGACAAATTATGCGTAAGCAACTGATGATCCCCGCTCTCCTCGCCGCAAGTGTTGCTCTGGCTGCCTGCTCCACCCCGCCTAACCCGAACCTGGAACAGGCACGCACCAACTACGCCGGCCTGCAAGCCAACCCACAGGCGAGCAAAGTCGCGGCGCTGGAAACCAAAGACGCCAGTGACTACCTGGACAAAGCCGACAAGGCTTATCTGGACAAGCAAGACGCCGCCAAGGTCGACCAACTGGCCTACCTGACCAACCAGCGTGTGGAAGTGGCCAAGCAGACCATCGCCCTGCGCACTGCGGAAAACAATCTGAAGAATGCCGCCGCCCAACGTGCCCAGGCGCGTCTGGATGCCCGTGATCAACAGATCAAACAGCTGCAGGACAGCCTGAATGCCAAGCAGACCGATCGCGGTACGCTGGTGACTTTCGGTGACGTGCTGTTCGCCACCGACCGTGCCGACCTGAAGTCCAGCGGTCTGGTCAACATCAACAAACTGGCGCAGTTCCTTCAGGAAAACCCGGATCGCAAAGTGATCGTCGAGGGTTACACCGACAGCACCGGGACCGCGAGCCACAACCAGTCGCTGTCCGAGCGTCGCGCCAACTCCGTGCGCACCGCACTGGTGAAAATGGGCGTTGATCCAGCGCGCATCGTCACCCAAGGCTACGGCAAGGAATACCCGGTTGCCGAGAACGGCAGCGCTTCCGGCCGTGCGATGAACCGTCGCGTGGAAGTAACCATTTCCAACGACAACCAGCCAGTGATGCCACGTTCGGCTGTTAGCTCGAACTAAGCGTCACGCGGTAATGCAAAAGCCCCGCCTGAGTGATCAGGCGGGGCTTTTTTTGTGGGGACTGAAATCGCAGCCCCTCACCCCAGCCCTCTCCCGAGGGAGAGGGAGCCGATTCGCGGTGCGTTCAGAATTTGGTTCGACACGATGGATCAGGTCGGCGTAACTCGAATGACACCTCGGTCAGTCCCCTCTCCCTCTGGGCGGTCCGACGTTTCGGGAGGGTTAGGGTGAGGGCTGGTCCTGCAGAATCACTGCTCAAGCTTCTGCGGGGTTTCTTCGCCCATGCAGCGCACGGCTTTTTTCTGTGCGTTGATCAGCACACCGGTCAGACCTTTCTGCTCGGTATCGAACAACACCAGCACCCCATCAATGCACTGCGCCACCTGCGCCGCCGGGTCCAGCGAGACTTTGTAGTCTTCACCCGGAACAGTCTTGAGCATGGTGAATTCGTTGAGCAGCAACGCATCCTCGGGTTTGGCGAAGTGCAGGTAGCCGTAGTACCACAGCGCCCCGACGGTGCCGAGGATGCTGCAGATACCGGTGATGATCAACGGGATGGCGTTACGTTCTTCACTCATTGCGGACTCTCATCTTCAGAATTCGGGGGTTGCGGATAATTGGGGATTTCGCCGAGGCGGCGCAGGCCGTTGAAGTGCTCGGGGTCGTCGAGATAGCGCAGCATGACTTGGCGCCAGACCGGGTCGCCGAATGTCTGCACATGACCGCCACGGGTCAGTTGCAGCACGCGCGGTGGCGGCGCAGCTTGATACAGACGGATGCCGTTGGACAGCGGCACCAGTGGATCGTCGATGCTGTGGAAGATCAGTTTCGGCACACCGTTGAGTTGCGGCATCGAGTTGATCGCGCTGTCGCTGTCCGGCACCAGCCAGGACAATGGCACCTGGAACGGCCAGGTCAGCCACGAGGTGCTCAGCGCATACTGGCCGACGCTGCGGTAACTGGCGGGCACGCCGTCGAGCACCAAGGCCTTGAGCTGTTTTTGCCGCTCGGGATGCTGCACCAGCCAATGCACCGCCATCGAACCGCCGAGGCTTTGGCCGAGCAGGATCAGCGGTTTGCCTTTGACTTCCGGCGCCTTGTCGAGCCAGGCGAATGCGGCGTCGATGTCCTGATAGATCGCCGGCAGGCTCGGTTTGCCCTCGGACAAGCCATAACCACGATAGTCGACCAGCAGCACTTGATAGCCGTTTTTCGGCAGCCACCAACTGCCGCCCAGGTGCATCGGCAGATTGCCGCCATTGCCGTGCAAGTGCAGCACGGTGCCTTTGACCTCTACGCCGGGTTTGGCCGGCAGCCACCAGGCGTTGAGCTTCAAGCCATCCGCCGTGACCAGCGTGACGGTGCGGTATTCGAGCTTGGCTTTTTCCGGGGTGAAGATCTGGCCCGGCTCAGGGTAGAACAACAGCGAACTACAACCGCCGAGGGTCAGGAGCAGGCAAATGATGCCGAGGATTCTCATCCGGTGAAACCTCGCAAAAATTCAGGTTCAGATCGTTCCCACGCTCTGCGTGGGAATGCATCCCGTGACGCTCTGCGTCACAGTGGACGCGGAGCGTCCATGGCGGCATTCCCACGCGGAGCGTGGGAACGATCGGTCTGTAGTGGGCTAGAGGATATTGGAGTAATCCGCTTCGATCCGGTCCAGGCTCAAATGGTTGAGGAAGTTGGAGAAGCACATCCACGCCGACAACGCATTCAAATCGCGGAACTGGTCCGGCAGATACTTCGGCGGCACCACCAATCCTTCATCCACCAACTGGCGCAAGGTACGCATGTCTTCCAGCGTGGTCTTGCCGCAGAACAACAACGGAATCTGCTCAAGCTTGCCCTTACGCACGGCCAACTGAATGTAGTTGTAAACCATGATAAAGCCCTTGAGGTAGGACAAGTCTTTGGTGAATGGCAGCCCCGTCGGCGTCGATCCACGGAAAACCCGACTGGCGTTGCCGTAACTTTCCGCCATCTCGAAGCCCTGCTCACGGAAGAATTCGAAAACCTGCAGGAAGTCCGCGCCCTCCTCGACCATGTGAATGGCGCGGGTGCGGTTGGTCAGTTTGCGCAGGCGGCTCGGGTAGGAGGCGAAGGTGATGATTTCCATCAGGATCGCCAGGCCTTCCTGGGTCACCGTCGACGACGGTGGGCCTTTGGACAGGAAGGTGCAGATCGGCTGGTTCAAACCGTTGAGCGTGGTGCCCACGTGGACCAGGCCTTCGTGGACTTCCAGCGCGCGCACGTCACGGTCGTTGAACATCGCGTCGGTGCGGATCTTGATGTAGTCCGCACCGGCCGCCGCGTCAGCAACAATACCGTCGGACTCGAACACGCGGATGGTTTCTTCGGCCTCGCCGAACACCTTGTTCAAACGGGTCTGCAGCAAGTGCACAGCGTCTTTGGCGGTGAGGATTTTCGGTTCATCCTTCAAATCGCCACGGCCATCGATGTTATTCAGGTAGTCGGACATCATCAGGCCGAGGTCGGCCAGGGTCGGGTCACCGGCGTGGAACGCATCGGACGCGGCGCCATACAACTCTTGGGAGATCAGACCGAAATCTTCGGTGCCGCGCGCTTCGAGCATGCGCACCACCATGCGGTATTCCTTGCACATGCGCCGCATGATCTGCCCGACCGGGTTGAACTGGCCAAGCTGGCGGGTGATGTCGCGCTCGATGTTCTGGAATTCCAGTTTGACTTTGCTCGAATCAAAACTCAGCGGCCGATTGAGGTAATAGTCGCGATCCACCGCCGGCATTTCCTTGCCTTTGGCCTTGAGGAACCCTTTGCGAATGTTCTCGTCCCACTTGACCGCGTCGAGCACACGGATCGGCGTCTGCGCCAGCACAATGCGATCGGACAACATGCGTATCGTCTGCTGGTAATCGTCCACCCGAAACTCCTGTAGAAAACCTGACGTAATGAATTATTGGGCGCGGGCCTGGCGCTGGTAGCGCACGGCTTCAACGAAGACATCGGAATTGGCCGGATCGTCGAGGTAAGCAAAGACCTTGTCGAGATTACTGTCGACTTGCACGCCGTCGCCATCGTCGGTCTGGAAGGCCTGACCGTCGAGGGCTTTTTGTTTGATCGCCTGGCTGATCTGCTCGAGATCGAGGTTGTAGACCACCAGTTCGTGTTTGTCGGTGAGTTCGAAGCCGGCGATGGTGAAGTGGCCACCGTACTGCGCCGGGACTTTCGCCGACAGATACCAGCGGTTGCCATGGCGCGACACGGTGAAGGGATAGGCTTCGCGTTCGCGGGGTTTGACCTTGAAGTAAGTGACAGCCTGATAGCGGTCGTTGCCCAGGCGCGTCAACTCAAGGTTCATCGGCTCGCCCCAGGCGTTGGTGCTCGACCATTTGCCGAGCAGGCCCTTGGGCGCCGGGTCACTGGCGGTCAGCGGCTCCTTGAAAGTCACCAGACAGCCACTGAGCAGCAGGAACGACAAGGCGATCAGCACGCCACGCCAGGCTTTCATTCAATACTCCCTATGAACATTGGCCGCCCTCATGGTGATCGATCGTTCCCACGCTCTGCGTGGGAATGTATCCACTGACGCTCTGCGTCATGTCGACGAAGGGACGCGGAGCGTCCCCGGCGGCATTCCCACGCAGAGCATGGGAACGATCTTGTGGTCAGACCGACGCAAGCACCAGGTGCATATAGCGCGTCAGAATGCCGAGCATGTCCTCTTCGGCCAAAGGCTCGGCGTCGTTGAGCAGGCCCTGATATTCCATCCGACCGATAATCGCCGTCAACACCTTGGCATCCTGTTGCGGTTCACGCGAGCCCAATACCTGGAACAACTGGCAGGTGCCCTGCAACAGAATCTGCTGATGCGAGCGCACCAGAATCGCCAGACGCGGGTTGAGCAGCGCTTCCTGACGGAACGCCTGCTCGGCCATCAAATGCTCACGACGGTTAACCAACTGACGATGCACGTAATCGGCCATCAACCGTGCAATGTCATCGGCTAGTTGCGAGCGCGATTCGGGGCTGCCGTCACCGCTGACAACCATGTCACGCAGCAGACCTTCATTGTTGACCCATAGCTTGGCCATGTACGCCGCGCTGCGTTCAACGTATTGAGCGAAGGTATCGGTGAGCAGGTCATCGATATCCTTGAAGTAATAGGTGGTCGCCGACAGCGGCACTCCAGCCTCGGCCGCCACCGCACGATGGCGCACGGCACGCACACCGTCACGCACGACAATGCGCATCGCCGCGTCGAGAATGTCCTGTCGACGCTGCTCACTGCCCTGTCGGCTGGCCTTGCGACCCTGGTACTGAACGCTTTCAGCGACCGCAGTGGCGATACCCGCTGCACCTTCTTGAGCTATTGCACCCATCACGACAGAACTTCCTCTGCTATTGCAAAATTAACCAATTGATACATTTGTACCAGACAGGCAATAAAAAGCCGCCTGTTTTAGGCGGCTTTTTAACTGAAACGTTTACGCTTGCGGTCGCATGTGCGGGAACAGGATCACATCGCGAATCGACGGCGAATTGGTCAGCAACATCACCAGACGGTCGATGCCGATACCTTCACCGGCCGTTGGCGGCATGCCGTACTCCAGCGCGCGAACGAAGTCGGCGTCGTAGTGCATGGCTTCGTCGTCGCCGGCGTCCTTGTCGGCCACCTGCGCCATGAAGCGCTCGGCCTGGTCTTCCGCGTCGTTCAACTCGGAGTAGGCGTTGGCGATTTCACGGCCGCCAATGAACAGCTCGAAGCGGTCGGTGACGTTCGGGTTGTCATCGTTGCGACGGGCCAGCGGCGACACTTCAAACGGGTACTGGGTGATGAAGTGCGGCTGTTCCAGTTTATGCTCGACCAGTTCTTCGAAAATCATCACTTGCAGCTTGCCCAGACCTTCGAAGCCCAGCACCTTGGCGCCGGCCTTCTTGGCGATGGCGCGGGCCTTGTCGATGTCGTTCAGATCATCGGCGGTCAGCTCAGGGTTGTACTTGAGGATCGAGTCGAACACCGACAGACGTACGAACGGCTCGCCGAAGTGGAACACCTTGTCGCCGTACGGCACGTCGGTGCTACCCAGTACCAACTGCGCCAGTTCGCGGAACAGTTCTTCGGTCAGGTCCATGTTGTCTTCGTAGTCGGCGTACGCCTGGTAGAACTCCAACATGGTGAATTCCGGGTTGTGACGAGTCGAAACGCCTTCGTTACGGAAGTTGCGGTTGATCTCGAACACTTTCTCGAAACCACCGACCACCAGACGCTTCAGGTACAGCTCCGGGGCGATACGCAGGAACATTTCCATGTCCAGCGCGTTGTGGTGGGTTTCGAACGGCTTGGCCGCAGCGCCGCCCGGAATGGTCTGCAGCATCGGCGTTTCGACTTCGAGGAAGTCGCGCTTCATCAGGAAGCTACGGATGTGCGCGATCACTTGCGAACGTACGCGGAAGGTCTGACGCACTTCGTCGTTGACGATCAGGTCAACGTAGCGCTGGCGGTAGCGCTGTTCGGTGTCGGTCAGGCCGTGGTGCTTGTCCGGCAGAGGACGCAGCGATTTGGTCAGTAGACGCACGCTGGTCATTTCAACGTACAGGTCACCCTTGCCGGAACGCGCCAGGGTGCCTTCGGCGGCAATGATGTCGCCCATGTCCCAGGTTTTCACCGCGGCCAGGGTGTCTTCCGACAGGGTTTTACGGTTGACGTAGACCTGAATGCGACCGGTCATGTCCTGGATCACCATGAACGAGCCACGGTTGAGCATGATGCGACCGGCAACCTTGACCGGGATTGCAGCCTCTGCGAGCTCTTCCTTGGTCTTGTCCGCGTACTGTTTCTGCAGTGCGTCGCAGTAGTTTTCGCGGCGGAAGTCGTTCGGGAAGGCGTTGCCCTTGGCGCGCTCGGCAGCCAGCTTTTCCTTGCGCAGGGCGATCAGGGAGTTTTCTTCCTGTTGCAGGGCTTGCGGGTCGAGTTGTTGGTCGCTCATGTCTTTAGATATTCCATCAGGTTCGTTGCCCCCGGGCCTTGCGGCCCGGGGATCGCCAGCAGGGCTGGCTCCTACAGGGATCGTACTGAATCAGCCGATGCTGTATTGCGTCTTTTACAGGCCCGATTTCAGGCTGGCATACAGATATTCGTCGATATCGCCGTCGAGTACCTTGTCGCAGTCGCTGCGTTCGATGTTGGTGCGCAGATCCTTGATCCGCGACGCATCGAGCACGTACGAGCGAATCTGGTGACCCCAGCCGATGTCCGACTTGGTGTCTTCCAGCGCTTGCGACGCGGCGTTGCGTTTCTGCATTTCCTGCTCGTACAACTTGGCCCGCAGCATTTTCATGGCGGTGTCCTTGTTGGCGTGCTGGGAACGTTCGTTCTGGCAGCTGACCACGGTGTTGGTCGGTACGTGAGTGATACGTACGGCCGAGTCGGTGGTGTTTACGTGCTGACCACCGGCACCGGAAGAACGATAGGTGTCGATCCGCAGGTCTGCCGGGTTGATTTCGATTTCCACCTTGTCATCGATCTCTGGTGAGACGAAAACCGCGGAAAACGAGGTGTGGCGACGGTTGCCGGAGTCGAACGGGCTCTTGCGCACCAGACGGTGTACGCCGATCTCGGTACGCAGCCAGCCAAAGGCGTATTCGCCCTTGATGTGCACGGTCGCGCCTTTGATACCGGCGACTTCACCGGCCGACAGTTCCATGATGGTCGCGTCGAAACCGCGTTTATCCGCCCAGCGCAGGTACATGCGCAGCAGGATGTTGGCCCAGTCCTGGGCTTCGGTGCCGCCGGAACCGGCCTGGATGTCCAGGTAGGCGTTGTTCGGGTCCATTTCATGGCTGAACATGCGGCGGAATTCCAGCTTGGCCAGATTTTCCTCGAGACGGGCCAGCTCGGCGACGACATCGCCCACTGCGCCTTCGTCGTTTTCTTCGACGGCCATGTCCAGCAGGTCACGGCAATCGGCCAGACCGCCGTTCAGTTCATCGAGGGTATCGACGATCTGCGCCAGCGCAGCGCGCTCGCGGCCCAGTTCCTGGGCGTATTCAGGTTTGTTCCAGACGCTCGGATCTTCAAGCTCGCGATTGACTTCGGTCAGACGCTCATGCTTTTGATCGTAGTCAAAGATACCCCCGAATAGTTTCGGAGCGCTCGGACAGGTCCTTGATGGTGTTCAGGATCGGGTTGATTTCCATGACGGGCAGCACTCGTTGGCGAACTTTTGAAAGCCGGCGAGTATAACGTAATCAGGCTGTGACGGCAGCCCGTCTGGCGGGTGTGGGGATCATTAAAGCCTTTGCCCTCACCCTAACCCTCTCCCAGAGGTAGAGGGGACTGATTGGGGGATATTCGGGAGGTACGCCGACGTGAAAGGGCTTTGCCGAATCCATGATCGCCAAGGATTTCAAGCGGAAATTGGCGCATGGGCCTGCCCGTCACCCTAGCCCTCTCCCGGAGGGAGAGGGGACTGATTGGGGGGTGTTCGGGAGATACGCCGACGTGAAAGGGCTTAGCTGAATCCGGAACTGCCAAGCTTGAAGATCCATAATCGACTCGTTCGATCAGGTCGATGTACAGCGCCAGACACCTCCGTCGGCCCCCTCTCCCTCGGGGAGAGGGCTGGGCGGGCGGCGTTCCGATGAGGGAAAGCCGTTACTCGATCCCAACCTGATTACGCCCACTGTTCTTCGCCAGATACAACCCACGATCCGCCGCCGAAATCAGCAACCGACAATCACTACCCGCCTGCGGCACCATGGTCGCCAGGCCAATACTGATGGTCAGGCTCGCCCCTTCCGCCGGGGTGTTGTGCGGGATTTTCAAGGATGCCACGGTCTGGCGCAGTTTCTCCGCGACCAGCCGCGCGCCGCCCGGCGAGGTGTTCGGCAGCACCAGCACAAACTCCTCACCGCCATAACGCGCCGGCAAATCCGACGGTCGTGCGCTGGCCTCGCGGATCGCCGTAGCGACCTTGCGTAACGCTTCGTCGCCTTCAACGTGACCAAAGCTGTCGTTGTAGGACTTGAAGTAATCGACGTCGATCATCAACAGCGACAATTGAGTCTGATCCCGCAGCGAGCGGCGCCACTCCAGTTCCAGGTACTCGTCGAAGTGGCGGCGGTTGGACAGCCCGGTCAGGCCGTCGGAGTTCATCAGCCGTTGCAGCACCAGATTGGTGTCGAGCAATTGCTGCTGGCTGACCCGCAGCGCGCGGTACGCGGCATCCCGCTGCAGCAAGGTCATGTACGAGCGCGAGTGATAGCGGATGCGCGCCACCAGTTCGATGGTATCCGGCAGTTTCACCAGATAATCGTTGGCCCCGGCCGAAAACGCCGCGCTCTTGATCAGCGGGTCTTCCTTGGTCGACAGAACGATGATCGGGATGTCTTTGGTCGCCGGGTGATTGCGGTATTCGCGCACCAGGCTCAGGCCATCGAGGCCGGGCATCACCAGGTCCTGGAGAATCACCGTCGGTTTGATCCGCACCGCCTGGGCAATGGCCTGCTGCGGGTCGGAGCAGAAGTGGAAGTCGATGTTTTCTTGATTCGACAGCCCACGGCGCACCGCTTCGCCGATCATCGCTTGATCGTCCACCAACAACACCATGGCGGCGTTTTCGTCGGTTTTAATGTCGTCGATCTGTAAGTCATTCATGGGCGGTCACCTGAGTACTGCGGGGGCCAGGATTGCGGATAAACCTGTTCATTTGGGAAAAACCTCCAGCAATCGTGGCGCTATCTTTTCCAGTGCACGGATTTCAACCGCGGCATCAATCGCCGCGGCGGCTTTGGGCATGCCGTACACCGCACTGCTTTGCTGATCCTGCGCGATGGTCAGGTAACCCTGCTGGCGCATGAGCTTAAGCCCTTGCGCGCCGTCGCGTCCCATCCCGGTCAATAAAACCCCGATCGCGTCGCCATTCCAATAACTGGCGACACTGTCGAAAAACACATCGATCGAGGGGCGGTAGATCTCGTTGACCGGCTCGGCGGTGTAGGCCAGCGTGCCGTTTTTCAATAAGCGAATATGGTGATTGGTGCCGGCCAGCAGCACCGCGCCGGCCTGCGGCGGTTCGCCCTCGCGGGCCAGACGCACATCGAGGCCGCTGGCGCTGGCCAGCCATTCGGCCATGCCGGCGGCGAACACCTGATCGACGTGCTGCACCAGCACAATTGCCGCCGAGAAGTCACGGGGCAGGCCTTTGAGCAAGACTTCCAGCGCTGCCGGGCCGCCCGCAGACGATCCGATCGCCACCAGCCGCTTGCACGAAGCGGAGCTGCGCTGGGGTGTAGGCGCCGGGCGTGAGCGTTGCGGCTTGTCGCCGATCAGCCAGCCAATATTGAGGATTTTACGCAGCAACGGCGCCGCCGCTTCCTGCGCATTGCCGGCGCCGAGAGCCGGGGTATCGACCACGTCCAGCGCGCCGTGCCCCATGGCTTCGAAGACCCGGTGCACGTTCTGCTGGCGATCGACCGTCACAATGACGATCGCGCACGGGGTTTCGGCCATGATCCGGCGCGTGGCTTCGACGCCGTCCATCACCGGCATGATCAGGTCCATCAGGATCAGGTCCGGAGTATTTTCAGCGCACAGTTGCACTGCCTCGGCACCGTTGCGGGCGACCCAGACCACCTGATGCGCCGGCTCGAAGGCCAGCGCCCGGCGCAGGGCCTCCACCGCCATGGGCATGTCGTTGACGATGGCGATCTTCATGCCCGCGCTCCTCCAATAAGCTCGACCACTGCGTCGAGCAGGGCGTCGTCATGAAAACTGGCTTTGGCTAAATAATAGTCGGCGCCGGCATCGAGGCCACGGCGGCGGTCCTCTTCCCGATCCTTGTATGACACAACCATCACCGGCAGCGATTGCAGGCGGTTGTCGCGGCGCAGCAGGGTGACCAGCTCGATGCCGTCCATGCGCGGCATGTCGATGTCGGTGATCAGCAAATCGAAGTCCTCCGAACGCAGCGCGTTCCAACCGTCCATGCCGTCCACCGCCACCGCGACGTCGTAGCCGCGATTGAGCAGCAGTTTGCGTTGCAGTTCGCGCACGGTCAGCGAGTCGTCGACCACCAACACCCGCTTGCGCGCCGCCTCGGCGGCTTGATTGCCATGACGCGCGATGCGCTCAAGGCGCCCGGTATTGAGCAGTTTGTCCACCGAGCGCAGCATGTCTTCGACGTCGACGATCAACACCACCGAACCGTCGTCAAGCAAAGCGCCGGCGGAGATGTCCTGCACTTTGCCCAGACGCTCATCGAGTGGCAAGACCACCAGCGTGCGCTCGCCAATGAAGCGCTCCACGGCAACGCCATAAACCGCATCACGCTCGCGGATCACCACGACTTTAAGGGTTTCGCCGGTGTTCTGGCTGGCCGGGCGGTTGAGCAACTGGCTGGCCGCAACCAGCCCGACGTGCTGGCCTTCGTGCCAGAAATGCTGACGGCCTTCGACCTGCACGATGTCCTCCGGCGCCAGATCGCACATGCGTTCGATGTGCGCCAGTGGGAAGGCGTAGGCCTCTTCGCCAACTTCCACCACCAGACTGCGTACCACCGACAAGGTCAGCGGTACCTCCAGATGAAAGCGACTGCCCTCGCCCGCCGTCTGCTCCAGCACCACCGCACCGCGCAACTGGCGAACCATGTGTTGAACAGCATCGAGGCCGACGCCCCGCCCGGACACTTCGGTGACCGTGTCGCGCAGGCTGAAACCGGGGAGAAACAGGAACGTCAGCAGTTCTTCCTCGCTCAACTGCGCCGCCGTTTCCGCTGGGGATAGCTGCCGCTCGACAATGCTGCGGCGGACCTTTTCCAGATCGACGCCATTGCCGTCATCGCTCAATTCCAGCACCAGCAGGCCGGCCTGATGCGAGGCGCGCAGGCGGATCAGGCCCTCTTCTGATTTGCCTTTAAGCAGACGCTGCTCAGGGGTTTCAATACCGTGATCGACAGCGTTGCGCAGCAAATGGGTGAGCGGCGCTTCGAGTTTTTCCAAGACATCGCGATCGACCTGGGTTTTCTCGCCTTCGATCTCCAGCCGCACCTGCTTGCCGAGGCTGCGGCCCAGATCGCGGACCATGCGCACCTGACCGGTCAGCACGTCCGCAAAGGGCCGCATGCGGCAGGCTAACGCCGTGTCATAGAGCACTTGTGCGCGCTGGCTGGCCTGCCAGGCGAACTCGTCGAGTTCGGCGTTTTTCTCGCTCAGCAATTGCTGGGATTCGGCGAGCAAACGCCGCGCGTCTTCCAAGGCTTCGAGCGCTTCAAGGCTCAGCGCGTGTTCCTTGAGGTGCACGTTGAGATTTTCCAGCGCACGCAAGCCGTTGTTCTGCATGCGTTTGAGGCGCTGCATGGTCGCCAGATGCGGTTTGAGGCGCTGGGTTTCCACCAGCGACTTGCTCGATAGATCGAGCAAACTGTTCAGCCGTTCAGCGGTGACCCGCAGCACCCGCTCGCCACCTTCGGTGGTGCGTTTGCTTTTGCGTGGCGCCGATTCAGAGGTTTCGACCGGGGCTTCGATGATCGGCGCTGGCGTCAGTTCAAATACGGGCGGCGCTTCAAGTTGCAACTCGGCCATCGGCGGCGCAACGAACGCTGCCAGCGGCGTCGACGGATCGAGCAAACCCGCCATCAACGCCACATAAGTTTCAATATCGCTCGGCTGCGGCGCATTGGCCGGTGTAGCGATGCGCATCAGCAAATCGGTGCCCTGCAACAGCGCATCGATATGTTCGGGCCGCAGCAACAAGCGCCCTTCCTGCGCGCTGACCAGGCAATCTTCCATGACATGGGCGACGCTGACGCCGCTGTCGATGCCAACAATTCGCGCCGCGCCTTTGAGCGAATGCGCCGCGCGCATGCACGATTCCAGTTGATCGGCCTGGGTCGGGTTGCGCTCCAGGGCCAGCAATCCGGCGCTGAGCACTTGGGTCTGGGCTTCGGCTTCGAGGCTGAACAGCTCAAGCAGCGAGGCGTCGCGCATTTGCTCGGGGGTCATGTGAGGCTCCGGGTCACGGCGGACAGCAGCTGTTCTTCATCCAGCCAACGCAGGCTACGACCGCGATACTGCAGAACACCACGGGTGTATTTGGCACTGGCTTGCACGCCGGACTGCGAGGCGGCATCAAGAATGCGCTCGTCGATGGCATGAATACCGTCGACCTCATCCACCGGCACCACCACCGGCCCGCCATGGGCGGCGATGATCAGCATGCGCGGCATGATGCGCGCGCCGGTGGCTGGCGCGGCGTTGCCATCCAGATCGAGCAATTCAACCAGCGACAGGCACGCCACCAACGCGCCGCGCACATTGGCCACACCGAGCAATGCGCGTGAGCGCTGGTGCGGCAACGAGTGAATCGCCTGCAGTGGCGCGACTTCGACGAGACTGCGCGTCGCCAGCCCCAGCCATTCTTCACCGAGCCGGAACATCAGTAGCGAGCGGGTTTTCACGTCGCTTTCCACAGCGATCGCCACCGGGTCGCGTTCGTCCTGCTGCAACGCATAACGGTCGAGCAGGCGCGTGGCGGCGGCGGAATACACCGAACAATTGCGGCAATGAATGTGGTCTTCGAGCAGCGGACAGGACTTGTCGCCATGAATGCCGATGCGGTTCCAGCAATCGTCGATGGCCCGGGCGTCTTCGTGGGTGACGTTCAAGGTGTCGGACGGGATCATCGTTTACGCTCACTGTCGGCAGTGCGGCCGCTGCGAGCGGCGCGTTCCTGCAATCGTCTGGCACCCGTTGTATCGCCCTGAGCCTGCAGCAGCGCGGCCAGGTGCATCAACGCTTCGGGATGTTGCGGTTCGAGGTACAACGCTTTGCGGTAGAAACCCTGAGCTTCGAGGGTCAGGCCGGCGACATCGCTGAGCAAGCCGAGCCAGTAAAACACCTGGGCCACCGGTTCGTGGCTGCGCAAATACTGTTCGCAGGCAGCGCGGGCCTCGGCACTTTTGCCTTCGTTGGCCAATGCAGCGATGTTGGCCAGCAGGGTCGCCGCGTCCGGGTTGGCACTTTTGCTGGCGGTCGGCAGTGGCGTTACGGCGGCAAACGGTCGAGTGCGCACCGGTGCTGGCTGCGTGCTGCGAGGCGGTTGGCTGACCGGCACCACGATGGGCTTGGGCGTTGGCAACGGCTCGGGGTGCGGATCGCTATGGCGACTGAACGCGAAGGATTGCGGGATACCGATCGAACGCATGCCCAAACGTCCGAGCAAACTGCCCTCGGCCGGGCCGATAAACAGCACGCCATCGAAATGCGTCAGACGCTTGAGCACCTCGAACACCAGTTTTTGCGTCGGCTGATCGAAATAGATCAGCAGATTGCGGCAGAACACGAAATCGAACGCCGGCTCGCTGGCCAGCAGCGTCGGATCGAGCACATTGCCGACCTGCAAACGCACCTGCTCACGCACGTCGTCATTGACCCGATGGCCGTCCTGCTCAGGCGTGAAGTGCCGTTCGCGAAAGTCCAGTTCCTGGCCGCGAAACGAATTCTTGCCGTACAGCGCGCGCCGGGCCTTCTCCACCGACAGCGGGCTGACGTCCATGCCATCGACCTTGAACTGATGCGGTTTGAGCCCGGCATCGAGCAAGGCCATGGCAATCGAATAGGGTTCTTCGCCGGTGGAACATGGCAGGCTGAGGATGCGCAGCGCACGCATGTTATTCAGCTCGGCGAGGCGATTGCGCGCCAGCTTGCCCAGCGTGGCAAACGATTCCGGGTAACGGAAAAACCACGTTTCCGGAACGATCACCGCTTCGATCAGCGCCTGTTGTTCGTCTCGCGAACCTTGCAGCAGTTGCCAATACTCATCGGCATGCGCCGCTTGCGAGAGTGTCGTGCGCTGGCGTACGGCGCGTTCGATGATCGCCGGCCCTACCGACGTCACATCGAGGCCGATGCGTTCCTTGAGAAAGTCGAAAAAACGCTGATCGCTGCTCATGCCTGCGCCTCAAGCTGCGCCGGACTCAGCGGCGGATCGGGGAACAGCAAAGTACGCACGGCGTCATCGAGCAAGTCATTGACCCGTACCCATTGCACCAATCCCTGGGCATCTTCACGCACCGGGCCGAGGTAAGGCGCCGCGCGGTTGTCGAGGCCGTAAGGCTGAAACTCTTGCGGATGGCAACGCAGGGTGTCGGTGGCCTGTTCGAGAATCAACCCGAGCCATTGCGCGGGTTGCGCTTCATCCGGCCGATAAT
This sequence comes from Pseudomonas sp. Mb7, assembly GCF_054790525.1. NCBI lineage: Bacteria > Pseudomonadati > Pseudomonadota > Gammaproteobacteria > Pseudomonadales > Pseudomonadaceae > Pseudomonas > Pseudomonas sp. Mb7. The sequence continues at coordinate 436,683 of NZ_CP186501.1, read as the reverse complement.
TGACCAATACCAGACGGGTGCTGGTGCGCGCCTCGGCGGTATGGCCGAAGGTCAGCGCACTGAGGTCGATCACCGGCACCACCGCACCGCGATAGGCAAATACGCCAGCAACCCACTGCGGCGCCCGGGCGATTGGCTTGAGCGGCAGGCGCGGCAGCACTTCCGCCACTTCGGTGGCGCGCAAGGCGTAGCGCTCGCTGCCGATGCGAAACAGCAGGAACAACGCCGGCTTCGCCACCTGCGCGGCGCTGCGTTTGGCGATGATTTCGCTCATCAGACTTTGAATCGCGAAACGCCGCTGCGCAGCCCGACGGCTACCTGGCTCAGTTCGTCGATGGCGAAACTGGCCTGACGCAACGACTCGACGGTCTGGCTGCTGGCGTCGCCCAACTGCACCAGCGCGTGGTTGATCTGCTCGGCACCGGTGGCCTGAGCCTGCATGCCTTCGTTGACCATCAACACCCGCGGCGCCAGCGCCTGCACCTGATGGATGATTTGCGACAGCTGCTCGCCGACCTGCTGCACCTCGGACATGCCACGGCGCACTTCTTCGGAGAACTTGTCCATGCCCATCACCCCGGCTGATACCGCCGACTGGATTTCGCGCACCATCTGTTCGATGTCGTAAGTGGCGACAGCGGTCTGATCCGCCAGGCGTCGCACTTCGGTGGCGACCACGGCAAAACCGCGGCCGTACTCACCGGCCTTCTCGGCTTCAATCGCCGCGTTGAGCGACAACAGGTTGGTCTGGTCGGCGACCTTGACGATGGTCACCACCACCTGATTGATGTTGCCGGCCTTCTCATTGAGGATCGCCAGTTTGGCGTTGACCAGGTCAGCCGCGCCCATCACCGAGTGCATGGTGTCTTCCATACGCGCCAGGCCTTGCTGGCCGGAGCCGGCAAGCACCGAGGCCTGATCGGCGGCGGTGGACACTTCGGTCATGGTGCGTACCAGATCGCGCGAGGTAGCGGCGATCTCGCGCGAAGTCGCGCCGATCTCGGTGGTGGTCGCGGCGGTTTCGGTGGCGGTGGCTTGTTGTTGCTTGGAGGTGGCAGCGATTTCGGTCACCGAGGTGGTGACCTGCACCGAAGAACGTTGCGCCTGGGATACCAGCGCAGTCAGCTCGGTCATCATGTCGTTGAAGCCGGTTTCGACGGCGCCGAACTCGTCCTTGCGGTCGAGATTGAGACGCGAACTGAGGTCCCCGGTGCGCATGGTTTCGAGAATCTGCACAATGCGGCTCATCGGCGCCATGATCGCGCGCATCAGCAACAGACCGCACAGGCCGGCGGCGAGCACGGCGACCAGCAGTGAAATGAACATGCTGACTTTGGCGGCCGCCACAGCATCGTCGATATTGTTCATGGCCTGATCGGCGACTCTCTTGTTCTCGCCGATGATGTCGTTGAGCTTCATGCGCCCGGAATACCAGGCTGGCGTCAGCTTTTCGTGGAACATCCTGACCGCGTCCGCTTCCAGGTTGCGCTTGTGCAGGTCCAGCACGGCATCCTGAATCTGGAGGTAGGCGTCGTGGTACTTCTCGAACGCGGCAAACTCGACACGATCCTCCTCGGTTGCCATGGTCTTGCGATAGTTCCCCATCTGCTCCTGCAAACGCGCCTCGAAAGCCTTGTAGTCGGCCGCGTCCTCGCTGGAAACCCCCTGACCTTCCTTGAGTCCGAGCAGTTCTTGCGTCTGCATGTAACTGTCGACCCAGGCGCCACGGATCATCGAGCTGTAATAGACGCCGGGAATCGCGTCATCACGCACGCTGTTTTCACTGGCCTCGATCTTCAACAGTCGCGAATACGAAACGACGACCATCAGCAACATGATGGCGATAATCACCGCAAAGCTCGCCAAAATGCGTTGGCGCAACGTCCAGTTCTTCACAGTGATTCCTCGTGCCTAGTCGAAATGCGGGGAGTATAGCCGAGGGCGGTGTTTCATTTATAAGACGCTTTGTAACCCTCGGGCCTGTCCGCCTTGGTCGCGGGAGGGCTCTGGGCTGGGACTGTCCGACAATTGCGGGTGGGCGTGCCAGTGGGGTAATGGCAAAAAGAGGCGATAGATCGGCCATGGCGTATGCAGTGAGGCTGAAACAACATCGCGAGCAGGCTCCGTGCACGCCGGAATAACCTGTGGGAGCGAGCCTGCTCGCGAAGAGGCCGGAAGGGTCAACATTGATGTCGTCTGACCCGGTGCTTTCGCGAGCAGGCTCGCTCCCACAGGGGATTTGCGATTGTTGAAGCACGCCGTCTCTACACAGAAGCCAACCGCACCTGCTTCTCCAACTCCACCTTCAACCCCGGCTCCAGCTTCAACTGCCGCGCCAGTTCATCCAGATAGCTCTTCTCCATGAAGTTCTCCTCATCCACCAGCATCACGCTGGCGATGTACATCTCAGCCGCCATCTCCGGCGTGCTCGCGGCGCGGGCCACGTCAGTCGGGTCGAGAGGTTTATTGAGTTCCGCGTGCAGCCAGTGTTGCAGTTCCTGGTCGTTGTCGAGTTTGGTGAATTCGCCTTCGATCAGTTGGCGCTCACGGTCATCGATGTGGCCGTCAGCCTTTGCGGCGGCGACCAGCGCCTTGAGAATGGCTTGGCTGTGTTGCTCGGCTTGCGCGGGTGGAAGGCGATCAAGGGTTTGTGGTTCGCGTTGTGGTGCGGTGCCTTTTTGCGCGTTGTAGTTGCCGTAAGCCTTGTACGCCAGCACACCGAGCGCCGCGAGGCCACCGTAGATCGCGACTTTCCCGCCGACCTTGCGCACCTTCTTGTTACCGAGTAGCAGGCCCATCGCGCCAGCCGCCAGTGCACCACCGCCGGCGCCCGACAGCAGTCCGCCGAGGCCACCGGAGCCAGAAGCGCCGCCGAGTAAACCGCCCAGGCCACCGCCGGCCGGTTTGTTCTGCGTTCCGCCAGCCTTGTTCTGCAACAGATCCTGACCAGACTTGAGCAGTTGATCGAGCAATCCACGGGTGTTCATGTCACGCCTCCAAACCAAGGGTATCCGGCTTTATAAGGCCGTCAGCCTAGTTCGAAAGTGCCCACGACCTGCCAGTGAGTGTGCTTCCAGATATTGCTGCTCTTCCTTGTGCGCCATAAATTGAAGAAGCCCACCCACTGTGTTCAGTCATCAAGGCATCAAAACAAAATCGTCAAACACCCAGGCAACGTTACCTCGTGCGACAAGCTCCAATCTCTTGATATTCAACCCTGAAAATTCAATAACTCTGTATGGCCTATCAAGTCTGACTTGTCCGAGAGAGCGGCCGTCGTTGTCATAAAAATGAACTTCGCCATAGGTATTCAGGGGTTGATTTGCAACGAATTTGAAGCTCACCGTTTGGCATGGCCGAATGAACGTAATATCTGCTTTCTCTTGCGCCACCACATACCAATGAAGTTGTTTGCCAGGCTCACCAGTGCCTATTCCCGCGTATGTAGAGACAGCCGGATTAGCCGGCCAAACCGCAGTCGTCAACAGTTTGAAGGTAAGAACCGGTGTAACCAGCACCTCACCTGCCCTTCTGATCGTCCGAGAAAGCTCATTATCAAAATTCTCGGTCAATAATGTCTTGACCGTATAGATCCTCTTCGGAAACTTCACGACCTGCTTGCCATCGGGGCTGCCCGAATAATTCACGCTCATACCGATGCTCAGCTGGCTTGCGTCACCTAGCGTGAAAAGCCAATCCAACGGTATTGAACGGCTCAGCCCTGAAGCTGGAGCGAGAATCCCCGTGTCCTCGAAACTCGTCGCTTTACCCTCTCGGTCTGTACCGCTGTAGATAAACGAAACCAGTTGGTTTTTGACCTGATGGGGCCACTGACTGACCTCCAGAAGCGTTTGCGTGTGCAGTTGCGTGACGTCCAGATCGCCGCCATGCGCATCACCGATAATCGGGGTCGGCAGGTCAGGATGGTAGTCGGTAATGGGTCCGATAGTGGCCGACAGAATTGGCGAAGTCTGAATCGGCTTGTCACCGCGCAGGTGTACAAAACTGAGCTCCACCCGCTTGCCGAGATTCGCCGCAATGAATGCGCTATCGAGTTGAAAGTTGGCCCGACTGTTGGAATTCAGCGGCTTGGGCTCGAAGGTTGGAGATCCCGCTCCCGCAGCCCCCTTGACGATGAGTAGGAACTTTTCGTTCGGGTACGGAGGATAACCGATGATCTCGACCCGACCCGTAGCACCTTGCAGATTGGCAGAGTCCAGTGGGTCGAGGACTTGTTTGACGGATTTGAGCAGCTGCGGTGCAAGCAACGCTGGCAACCCCTCGCCCTTTACTTTGGCAGTGGTGACTGCCGAGTTGCCGACCGAAGCGCCCTCTCTGATAAGTGTGTAGGTCACCGACACGTCACTACCAGCGATAACGCTCTTGTTCTCGATCTTTAAAATGCTCGGTTGCTTCTGCCCGAACTGGTCTTTGCCGACGGTGCCCGTGGCCGTAACGACAACGTCCGGGTTGCCTGTGACTCTTGCGGTGAAGGTGGCAAAGATCAAATCGCCAAACAGGAAACGCGGATCACTGGTGAGTACAACGATCAGCAAATCATTTGCACCGAGCTTCTCAAGTTGAATATCCGGGTCATCCTCGGGATCATCAAGGATTTCGCGCAACAAGGCCTTGGGCAATCGGTTACCCGCCAAATCCACATCAATGGTTTGCACAGCCGACCAGAGTGAGTCCGGATCGGGATTGTTACCCAGCTGATCAGTAACCGTATAAGAGATGTTGAATTTCGGGTGATCCCCGGCCTTATCCAAGTCTGCGCGGGTGACGCTGAAACAGACCTTGACGGGATCACTGAACCACGGATCTGGCACCTCTTCCTCTGTGACATCGTGGTAAACATCATGGCCGTTGAGGTTCAATCGAATGCGGTCAAAAGCACGGCAATACGGGTATGACACGCAGACTTGGGCACCGGTGGCAGGAAAGTCCGGGCCAACGCCGTTGCGCAATGCATCGGACAGGATCAACTCGAGTTCGGAATGTTCGCCGTCACCTGGAGTGGTGTCTTGATTACCGGGACGGACCTTGTTGTATAGCAATTCCAGCGGTGGCACGGAGGTGCCCTTGTTTTCACTGCCCCGTTTCACGGTACAGGTGAGCCGGTTAACCACATCGGGAAGCAGTAACTTATGGGGAATGTGCAGTGTTACAGCATCGTCTTCGGCGAGCGTCTGCACGCTATCGATGCCGGGTTGACCATTCAGATCCAAAAACACCGTATCGCCCGGCTGCTGGTGCAAATACGGATCAAAGACAACCTTTGCGCCTTCCGGCGCCAAATCATAGATGCGCAATGGAACACCCAAATGCGCGCCTTCGACCGGTCGTGTGGCTTCTGGCAGATCAGGAGGACTCAACGCCAGCACCTGATTGTCCACCTCCATGACACCTGACGTCAGCTCATCACTTTGTGGCAAACAAGTCGGAGCTACCGGTTCTGAGCTATCAGACTGGCCGGTGGGGATCGTGTCCATGTGAATCTCCTTATCGCAAATTGAACGCCAGAAACCTCTGCAATCAGTGAGCGCCGATAAGGGCCAGATGGACAACTGTCAGAAATTACAGGTAGAGGCCATTTCCCGACGAATGGCGAGAGCCGACTGACGATTCATTTTCGTAAATCGATCCATCGACTAAAAAGATATAAAGTCCGAGCCATCGATTAAATCGCCCATCGGGTATTACCGCATGATGACCCTGCGTCAGATCCGTCATTTCATCGCTGTGGCCGAAACCGGTTCGATCTCCGCCGCCGCGCAAACCGCGTTTATTTCCCAATCAACCCTGACCCTGGCGATCCAGCAACTGGAAGAAGAAATCGGCGTCAGCCTTTTCAGCCGCCACGCCAAGGGCATGACGCTGACACACCAAGGTCATCAATTCCTACGCCAAGCGCACCTGATTCTGGCAACGGTGGATAACGCCAAGCGCAGCTTGCAACAGAGCACTGATCAGGTTGCCGGGCAGTTGATCATCGGCGTGACCAGCCTCGTCGCCGGTTATTACCTGGCGGATCTGCTCACCCGTTTTCAGCGCGCGTATCCCAATGTCGAAATCAGAGTGATGGAAGACGAACGCCCCTACATCGAGCATTTGCTGGTCAGTGGCGAGATCGATGTCGGCGTATTGATCCTCTCCAACCTCGAAGATCGCCACGCTTTGCAGACTGAAGTACTGACTCACTCGCCCCACCGTTTATGGTTGCCAGCCCAGCACCCGCTGCTGGAACACGACAGCATCAACCTCGCCGACGTCGCCCGCGAGCCGTTAATTCAGCTAAACGTCGATGAGATGGATCGCAATGCCCAGCGATTGTGGCGCGGCGCCGGGTTGCAGCCAAAAATCACCTTGAGAACCGCCTCGACCGAAGCGGTGCGAAGTCTGGTCGCCGCCGGTCTGGGCGTATCGATTCAACCCGACATGACTTACCGCCCATGGTCGCTGGAGGGCGACATCATCGAAGCGCGCCCCATCGCCGACCTCAATCAGACCTTGGACGTGGGCCTGGCCTGGCGACGTGGCACTGCGCGCCCCGCTCTTGTCGACCCATTCCTGACCGTAGCCCGTGAGCAACCCCACGGCGGGCGCAAGCCATCTATTTAATCGAATGCCGCCTTCAGTATTTAGTATTTGTCGACCTCGGAGCCGCGCACTAGTCTTGCTGCATCTATAAGACGGTCGGCTCCCGGTTTCAGGGAGCAACAATGGCCACACAAGAAAAGAGATCGCGGAAAATGGCTGGCGCGCAGACCCCGATGTGTACCGCGTTGTTGATTGACGGCGAACTGGTCGCCGGGGAAGGTTTTGTCGAGCCGATTCTCAATCCGGCCACCGGCGAAATCCTCACGCACATCGCCGAAGCCAGCACCGAGCAAGTCGAAGCCGCCATCCTCGCCGCCCACCGCGCATTTGCCGAGTGGTCGCGCACCACGCCTCAGCAACGTTCGAACCTGTTGCTCGAGATCGCCAACGCCGTGGAAAAACACGCCGACCACCTCGCCCGCCTCGAATCGCTGAACTGCGGCAAGCCGTTGCACCTGGCGCGTCAGGACGATTTGACGGCGACCGTCGATGTGTTCCGTTTCTTCGCTGGCGCCGTGCGCTGCCAGACCGGTCAGCTCAGCGGCGAATACCTGCCGGGCTACACCAGCATGGTGCGTCGCGATCCGATTGGCGTGGTCGCCTCGATTGCGCCGTGGAACTACCCGATCATGATGGCCGCGTGGAAAATCGCCCCGGCCCTCGCCGCCGGCAACACGCTGGTGTTCAAACCGTCCGAACACACGCCGCTGTCGATCCTCGCTCTGGCGCCAGCGCTGGCCGAAATCCTCCCGCGCGGGGTCATCAACATCATCTGCGGTGGCGGCGAAGGCGTTGGCAGCCATTTGGTCGGCCACGCTAAAGTGCGCATGGTGTCGCTGACCGGCGATATCGTCACCGGACAGAAAATCCTTCAAGCCGCTGCGAAAACCCTGAAACGCACGCACCTCGAACTCGGCGGCAAAGCCCCGGTGATCGTCTGCAACGACGCCGACATCCAGGCCGTGGTCGATGGCGTGCGCACTTACGGTTACTACAACGCCGGGCAGGACTGCACCGCTGCCTGTCGGATCTACGCGCAGGCCGGGATTCACGACAAATTGGTCGCCGAACTCGGCGCCGCCGTCAGCAGCCTGCGCTTCGCCGGCAAACGTGATGCCGATAATGAGATCGGCCCGCTGATCAGCACCCGCCAGCGCGACCGCGTCGCCAGTTTCGTCGAGCGCGCCCTCGGCCAGCCGCACATCGAACGCGTGACCGGTGCGGCGGTGCACTCCGGTGCCGGTTTCTACTATCAGCCGACGCTGCTCGCCGGTTGCAAACAGAGCGACGAAATCGTCCAGCGCGAAGTGTTCGGCCCGGTGGTCACGGTGACCCGTTTCGACGAACTCGCCCAAGCCGTCGACTGGGCCAACGACTCCGAATACGGCCTCGCCTCGTCGGTCTGGACACAGAATCTGGACAAGGCCATGCAGGTTGCAGCGCGCTTGCAGTACGGCTGCACCTGGATCAACAGCCATTTCATGCTGGTCAGCGAAATGCCCCACGGCGGGCTGAAGCGCTCCGGTTACGGCAAAGACTTATCCAGTGATTCGCTGCAGGACTACAGCGTGGTGCGGCACATCATGGCCCGCCACGGCCAGCATCTCTGACTACGCTAATAACAAGCCGCCAACGGCATGCTTCACCGCGTTCACAACTGCCCCGACCATAATTTAAAGAAGAGGGTTCAACCATGTTCGTGCACAAGACCGCACTGCTCAGTGCAATCACCACGGCCCTGCTGGCCAGCGCCAGCCTGCAAGCGGCCGAGCCGTTAAAGGCTGTCGGTGCTGGCGAAGGTCAGCTGGATATCGTTGCGTGGCCGGGTTACATCGAACGTGGCGAGAGCGACAAGGCTTACGACTGGGTCACCGGTTTCGAAAAAGAAACCGGCTGCAAGGTCAATGTGAAGACCGCTGCGACCTCGGACGAAATGGTCAGCTTGATGGCCAAGGGCGGTTACGACCTGGTCACCGCGTCGGGTGATGCCTCGCTGCGGTTGATCGTCGGCAAGCGGGTGCAACCGATCAACACTGCCTTGATCGCGAACTGGAACACTCTCGACCCGCGCCTGAAAGATGCGCCGTGGTACGTAGTCAACAAGCAAACTTACGGCACCCCGTACCAGTGGGGCCCGAACGTGCTGATGTACAACACCAACGTGTTCAAGACTGCGCCGAGCAGTTGGAACGTGGTGTTCACCGCTCAGGATCTGCCCGACGGCAAGCCGAACAAGGGCCGCGTGCAGGCGTATGACGGCCCGATCTACATCGCAGATGCGGCGCTGTATCTAAAGTCGACCAAGCCTGAACTGGGTATCAAGGATCCGTATCAACTGACCGAAGATCAGTACAAAGCCGTGCTTGATCTGTTGCGCGCACAGCAGCCGTTGATCCACCGCTACTGGCATGACACCACGGTGCAGATGAGCGACTTCAAAAATGAGGGCGTGGTCGCCTCCAGCGCCTGGCCGTATCAGGTCAACGGCCTGATGAACGAGAAACAGCCGATCGCTTCGACCATTCCGAAAGAAGGCGCTACGGGTTGGGCTGATACCACCATGTTGCACGCCGAGGCCAAGCATCCGAACTGTGCGTACAAGTGGATGGACTGGTCGCTGAAACCGAAAGTCCAAGGCGATGTGGCGGCGTGGTTTGGTTCGTTGCCGGCCGTTCCTGCGGCGTGCAAAGAGAGTGAGTTGCTTGGCGCGGAAGGTTGCAAGACCAACGGCTTCGACCAGTTCGACAAGATCGCCTTCTGGAAAACCCCGCAGGCTGAGGGTGGCAAATTTGTGCCGTATAGCCGCTGGACCCAGGACTACATCGCGATCATGGGCGGCCGCTAGCTCTCAATAACGACGCGGCCTGCCCCCTTTCCCCCTTGGGGGAGAGGGCTGGGGTGAGGGGGTAGCTTTTGCCTTTGCTCTTGATCTCAGAGCAATGACCGAAACCGCCACCCTCCCCCCCGTCCTCTCCCGGAGGGAGAGGGCGCTCAAAGCGGATCGCATTCACCGTTAGATGCCGATCGTTCCCACGCTCTGCGTGGGAATGCATCACCGGACGCTCCGCGTCCATTTGCACGAGGTGACGCAGAGCCTCACAGGCAGCATTACCACGCAGAGCGTGGGAACGATCATTCGAAAGACTGTTTTTTCAAAAGGCTGGGCAGGGCCGCTGCGACGGCCTTCGCCTTTTTGGAGCACCGCACCATGACGCTTGCAGTCCAGTTCACCAACGTTTCCCGGCAGTTCGGCGAGGTGAAGGCCGTTGACCGGGTTTCCATCGATATCGAGGACGGCGAGTTCTTTTCCATGCTTGGCCCTTCCGGCTCGGGCAAAACCACCTGCCTGCGCCTGATTGCCGGTTTCGAACAACCGAGTGCCGGCTCGATCCGTATCCACGGCGCCGAAGCGGCCGGTTTGCCGCCGTATCAACGTGACGTCAACACGGTGTTTCAGGACTACGCGCTGTTCCCGCACATGAATGTCCTCGACAACGTCGCCTACGGTTTGAAGGTCAAAGGCGTCGGCAAAAACGAGCGGCATAAACGCGCCGAAGAAGCCTTGGACATGGTCGCCCTCGGCGGTTACGGCGCACGCAAACCGGTGCAGTTGTCCGGCGGTCAGCGCCAGCGTGTGGCCCTCGCCCGCGCCCTGGTCAATCGCCCGCGTGTGCTGCTACTCGATGAGCCGCTCGGCGCGCTGGATTTGAAACTGCGCGAGCAAATGCAAAGCGAATTGAAGAAGCTGCAACGCCAGCTCGGGATCACCTTCATCTTCGTCACCCACGATCAAACCGAAGCGCTGTCGATGTCCGATCGCGTCGCCGTGTTCAACAAGGGCCGCATCGAGCAGGTCGACACGCCGCGCAATCTGTACATGAAACCGACCACCACTTTCGTCGCCGAATTCGTCGGCACCTCGAACGTGATTCGCGGCGATCTCGCACGCCAAATCAGCGGTCATCCGCAGCCGTTTTCGATTCGTCCGGAACATGTGCGTTTCGCCGAAGGCCCCTTGGCCAGCCATGAAATCGAAGTCAGCGGTTTGCTCCACGACATTCAGTATCAGGGCAGCGCCACGCGTTATGAATTGACCCTGGAAAACGGCCAGACCCTGAGCATCAGCCACGCCAACAACCAGTGGATCGACAGCAGTGCCCAGCATCAGACCGGCCAGCGCCTGAGCGCACGCTGGGCGCGGGAAGCGATGATCCCGCTGCACGACACCGTGACGAGCGGGGTGTGAAATGAGCACGCTCGCGATGACTCAATCGCCGCCGTTGCGCCGGTTTTCCAACCTGCTCTACCGCAAGCCGAACCTGTACTTGTCGATGCTGCTGGTGCCGCCGCTGCTGTGGTTCGGCGCGATCTATCTCGGCTCGTTGCTAGTGCTGTTGTGGCAAGGTTTCTACACCTTCGACGACTTCACTATGGCGGTCACGCCTGACCTGACCCTGGCGAATTTTGCTGCGCTGTTTCAGCCGTCGAACTTCGACATCATCCTGCGCACGTTGAGCATGGCCATCGTTGTGTCGATCGCCAGCGCCATCGTCGCGTTCCCGATCGCCTATTACATGGCGCGCTACACCACGGGCAAGACCAAGGCGTTTTTCTACATCGCAGTGATGATGCCGATGTGGGCCAGTTACATCGTCAAGGCGTATGCGTGGACGTTGCTGCTGGCCAAGGGCGGTGTGGCGCAATGGTTCGTGCAGCACTTGGGGATGGAGCCGGTGTTGCAGTTCATTCTGGGGATTCCCGGCGTCGGTGGCAGCACCTTGTCGACCTCGCATCTGGGGCGGTTCATGGTGTTTGTTTATATCTGGCTGCCGTTCATGATTCTGCCGATTCAGGCTTCGCTGGAGCGTCTGCCGCCGTCGCTGTTGCAGGCTTCTGCCGACCTCGGCGCCAAGCCGCGCCAGACCTTTATGCAGGTGATCTTGCCGCTGTCGATTCCGGGCATCGCCGCGGGGTCGATCTTCACGTTTTCGCTGACCCTGGGCGACTTCATCGTGCCGCAACTGGTCGGGCCGCCGGGTTACTTTGTCGGCAGCATGGTGTACGCGCAGCAAGGTGCGATCGGCAATATGCCGATGGCGGCGGCGTTCACGTTGGTGCCGATTGTGTTGATCGCGGTTTACCTGTCGATCGTCAAACGTCTGGGGGCTTTCGATGCGCTCTAATTCAGAAAAGCAGGGGGAGAAAGCCTCTCTAGGTCTGAAAGTCGCTGCTTGGGGCGGGTTGGTATTTCTGCACTTCCCGATCCTGATCATCTTCCTTTACGCCTTCAACACCGAGGAAGCCGCGTTCAGCTTTCCGCCGAAGGGCTTTACGTTGCACTGGTTCAGCGTGGCGTTTTCGCGGCCGGACGTTTTGGAGGCAATCAAGCTTTCGTTACAGATCGCAGCCATCGCCACGTTGATTGCGATGGTCCTCGGCACCTTGGCTTCAGCAGCGTTGTACCGCCGCGATTTCTTCGGCAAACAGGGCATTTCGCTGATGCTGATTTTGCCGATTGCGCTGCCGGGAATCATCACCGGGATCGCCTTGCTGGCGACGTTCAAGACGCTGGGGATTGAGCCAGGGATGTTCACCATCATCGTCGGCCACGCGACCTTCTGCGTGGTGATCGTCTACAACAACGTCATCGCCCGATTGCGCCGCACTTCGCACAGTTTGATCGAGGCCTCGATGGATCTTGGCGCCGATGGCTGGCAGACCTTTCGCTACATCATCCTGCCCAACCTCGGCTCGGCATTGCTGGCCGGCGGCATGTTGGCGTTTGCGTTGTCGTTCGACGAGATCATCGTCACCACGTTTACCGCCGGGCATGAACGCACGTTGCCGTTATGGCTGCTCAACCAACTGAGCCGACCACGGGATGTGCCGGTGACCAATGTCGTCGCCATGCTGGTGATGATGGTGACGATGCTGCCGATCCTCGGTGCTTATTACCTGACGCGTGGTGGCGAGAGTGTCGCCGGCAGCGGTGGCAAATAACCGAATAACTGAAGAAACCGAATCCCGTGTAGGAGCTGCCGAAGGCTGCGATCTTTTGATATTGCTTTGAAGATCAAGATCAAAAGATCGCAGCCTTCGGCAGCTCCTACATGGGTTCGGTTTCGGCAGAACAATAAAAGTGTTAGTGAGGACAACAGACATGCAAACCAAACTCTTGATCAACGGCCAACTGGTCAACGGCGAAGGCCCGGCGCAACCGGTGCTCAATCCTTCGCTCGGCGAAGTCCTGATTGAAATCAACGAAGCCAGCGAAGCCCAGGTCGATGCCGCCGTGCGCGCTGCCGACAACGCGTTCGCCGACTGGTCGCAAACCGCGCCGAAAGACCGCTCGCTGCTGCTGCTCAAACTCGCCGATGCCATCGAAGCCCACGGCGAAGAACTGGCCAAGCTCGAATCCGACAACTGCGGCAAACCCTACAGCGCCGCGCTCAACGACGAGATCCCGGCGATTGCCGACGTGTTCCGTTTCTTCGCCGGCGCCAGCCGTTGCATGAGCGGCTCGGCCGCTGGCGAATACCTGCCCGGCCATACCTCGATGATCCGTCGCGACCCGGTCGGCGTGATTGCCTCCATCGCGCCGTGGAACTACCCGCTGATGATGGTCGCCTGGAAAATCGCCCCGGCACTGGCGGCCGGTAATACCGTGGTGCTCAAGCCGTCAGAACAAACCCCGCTGACCGCGTTGCGTCTGGCTGAACTCGCGTCGGAAATCTTCCCGGCCGGTGTACTCAATCTGGTGTTTGGTCGCGGTCCTACAGTTGGCAGCCCATTGGTTACGCACCCGAAAGTGCGCATGGTTTCGCTGACCGGTTCGATCGCCACGGGCGCCAACATCATTTCCAGCACCGCCGACAGCGTTAAACGCATGCACATGGAGCTGGGTGGCAAGGCGCCGGTGATCATCTTCGACGACGCTGATATTGATGCGGCGGTGGAAGGGATTCGCACCTTCGGTTTCTACAACGCCGGGCAGGACTGCACCGCCGCTTGCCGGATCTATGCCCAGCAAGGCATTTACGACAAATTCGTCGAGAAGCTCGGCGCGGCGGTCAGCAGCATCAAGTACGGGTTGCAGGATGATCCGTCGACCGAGTTGGGGCCGCTGATTACTGCGCAACATCGTGACCGGGTTGCAGCGTTCGTCGAACGTGCCGTGGCGCAGCCGCACATTCGCTTGATCACTGGCGGCAAGGCCGTGGACGGCAATGGTTTCTTCTTCGAACCGACCGTGTTGGCCGATGCGCAGCAAGACGATGAAATCGTCCGTCGTGAGGTGTTTGGGCCGGTGGTTTCGGTGACCAAGTTCACCGATGAAGCGCAGGCGCTGGAATGGGCCAACGATTCGGACTACGGCCTCGCGTCCTCCGTGTGGACAGCGGATGTAGGACGTGCGCATCGCATGTCGGCGCGTTTGCAGTACGGCTGCACGTGGGTGAATACGCACTTCATGCTCGTCAGCGAAATGCCCCATGGCGGTCAGAAATTGTCCGGTTACGGGAAAGACATGTCCATGTACGGGCTGGAGGACTACACCACGGTTCGGCATGTGATGTTCAAGCACTAAGCCTTTAAAAGCTTCGCGAGCAGGCTCGCTCCCACAGGGGTAAGTATTCCAAATGTGGGAGCGAGCCTGCTCGCGAAGGCGTCACCCCGGTATCAGGAAAGAAACCGGCACTACGCACCACCAGGATTCCACACCTAACAATAACTACCGAACCGGGCGGCGCCCACAAAGCCCCGCCACGGCCTCGGCCATCCGAAATCTGCCGATTTCACGGAGCAATCACACATGAGTTCCTCACCCGATCTCGCCGCAGCCATCGCCAACAGTGATGCCGAACAACTGCGCAAGCTGGGCTACACCTCGAACTTCAATCGCAGCATGAGCCTGTGGGAAAACTTCGCTTTGGGCTTCACTTATCTGTCACCGGTCGTAGGGGTTTATACCCTGTTCGGCCTATGCCTCGCCGCCGGCGGCCCACCGATGTTCTGGGCCTACTTGCTGGTCGGTTGCGGCCAATTGCTGGTGTGCCTGATCTTCGGCGAAGTGGTTTCGCAGTTCCCGATTTCCGGCGGGGTTTACCCTTGGGCACGCCGATTGGTCGGTAAAAAATGGGCGTGGATGGTCGGCTGGATCTACTCCATCGCCCTGTGCGTCACCATCGCCGCCGTTGCGGTCGGCGCTGGCCCGTACCTGGCCGCCATGCTCGGCTTTGAGCCAAGCAACAACACCAACATCGTCATCGCCCTGGTGCTGACCCTGTTCGCCACACTGGTCAACCTCAGCGGCACCAAAGTGCTGGCGCGCATCGCCATGTTCGGCTTTCTCTGCGAACTGGTTGGCGCAGTGATCGTCGGTGTTTACTTGCTGGTATTCGAACGCCATCAACCGCTGAGCGTGCTGTTCAACACCTTCGACATCAGCGTCGACGGTTCGTACCTGCCGGCCTTCCTCACCGCATCGCTGGCGGGGATGTTCCTCTACTACGGCTTCGAGGCCTGCGGCGACGTCGCCGAAGAAACCCCGAACCCGAGCGCAAAAATCCCGGTGGCCATGCGCATGACCATCTACATCGGCGGCATCGCGGCGATGTTCGCCTGCCTGGCGCTGATTCTCGCCGTGCCGGACATGCAAGCGGTGATCAACGGCACCGACAAAGACCCGGTCACCACCATCCTCAACAACGCCTTCGGCCCGGTCGGTTCGAAAGTGGTGATGGGCGTGGTAATGATTTCCTTCATCTCCTGCGTCATCAGCCTGCAAGCCGCGGCAAGCCGTCTGCTGTACTCCTACGCTCGCGATGAAATGGTCATCGGCAGCCGACTGCTGAAAAAGATTTCTCCTACCACCCAAGTACCGGTTGCAGCACTGTTCGTGTCCGGCGTCCTGCCGGCCCTGATCATCGCCCTCGGCTTCTTCCTGCAAGACGCCGTCGCCACCATCGTCAGCTTCGCCGCCATCGGCATCTACCTCGCGTTCCAGATGATCGTCCTAGCCGCGCTGTACGCCCGCAGCAAAGGCTGGAAACCCAGCGGCAAATTCACCCTTGGCGCATGGGGCTGGCCGGTGAACATCGGCGCGCTGGTGTACGGCGTTGGCGCAATCATCAACATGGCCTGGCCACGTACGCCGGATGCGGCGTGGTATGTGAACTATGCGATGGTGTTGAGCACAGCGATCGTGATTGGCTTGGGCTTGGTTTATATGTGGATTGGCAAGCCGTATGACCATGGCAAGGCGCCGGCTGGGGATGCTTGGAAGGTGAGTCGCTAAGAAGAATCACCCCGGAATCGAGATTTGATTCTGGGGTCTCCTCGAAGCACTGTCATCAATTCATCAGTACGCCATTTGATATCGGCTTTACCTCTAACAGCTTCGAAGCGATCCAGATCGATCACCTTTCTCTTTTTACCCTTCGCTTCGTCTTTGCTCACAGAATTGCTTCTCCCTTTTCCCGATTGCTAACTCATAAAGGAAAATCTTCGGTGCAGGGATGGTTTAGCAGCGTAATCTAAAAAAACAGGCATTTCCTACAGACACAGCCTGCCTGAAAAAGCCCCATTTCCTACGATGTGTGGCGAAAGGGTAGACTTGTCGCCGCAAGCGCCTGACCGATAGGCTTTATCCCGTCGCTGTTAATTCAGCGATCCGGGGTCGAAGCCGGAAACTGTCAAAACGGTGCTTGCATGCCCTCCATTGAACTGCGGCTTTTTCACAACTTCAGTTCTGCTTTATGGCGGGCCGTGTGGCGCGGGCCTTCCGGCTTTACCGTTTCGACAGGAAGTAACCCGACTTCGAACGCCACTCGGCTCGCCACCCAATTTTTCGAAGAATTGGTGGCGACTTTCCAACTCGAAACGGAAGTCACTACATGTCTACGCAAATCCAGAATCCACCTTCAACGCACTTCACCCCCACCGTCTTCACCCGCCACAACCGCTTCCTCCACGCCTTCATGCAAGACCACGAAGCCTGGTTCTGCGTGCAAGATCTCGGTCGCTTGATGGGTTACCCCCTGAACGAACGCCTCACCCTGAAACTCGATCCCGATCAGCGTCGCCATGTCCTTCTGCGTCGTGACGGCGAAATCATCGATTGCGCGATGGTCAGCGAGTCCGGCCTGTTCGCGCTGCTCGTCCATCACTTCGTTCCGGAAAACCGTCACCTGCGCCATTGGCTGAGCCATGAAGTCATTCCGATGCTGCGCGAAACCCATTCAAGCCCAGTGGAAAACCATCCGAGCCTGAGTTCGATGCATTGGGCTGGCGTCACCGTGCCGTTGCTGCACTGGCAACAGCAGGCGTGGGTCAAATGGCGGGATGTGCCGGAGTTGATGCACGGCCAGCGGCCGTATCCAGTATTGGGAACGTGTAGCTGATCCGAATAAAAAGGGGCGGACCTTTCAGTCCCCCCCTTTTTATTTCGACTCAAAACCGCGAAACACTCCGCATCGCATCCACCAGATACCTCATCGCAATCCGGTCATTCTCCGAAAGCTCCCGATAACGCTCCACCAGTTTCACTTCGTCAGAGCTGAGCCGACGCCTTTTGCGGCCGCTGCCGAGGCAGGGAAAGATGCCCAGCATGTCGGTGATACCTTGTATTTTTGCCATGGACGATGTCCTTCAATACTTCAAAGAATTGCTAAACCACCACATCGCCCTGCCCCTTACAGCAGCGCCGTGTGCCCTACCGGTCAGCACCGGTCATGCCCATAGAATAGAAATTAAATCGGCGCTGAAAAGCGGTTTTTAGAGTAATTAGTCGAAAAAAGCAGATATGCCGTGTAAATCAGAATGCCCTGTCAGATATTTAACCGACATGTCTTGTTTCATTGACACACTGGCGCGGTGAATCAACGAATTTTGCATTGCGAGCGAACCGTTTAAGCTAGCGGGCATCTGTTAATAGTCCGTTGCGTTTGGCCGAAGGCTTGTCCGAACCGTTATTTCTGATCCAGCACGTGCCAGGAACGGCGCGGGATTGCTCACGACAGGTTGTATTTATGCACCGCAGGAATTTGCTCAAAGCGTCCATGGCCATTGCGGCTTACACCGGTCTTTCGGCCACTGGCCTGCTGGCCACCCGCGCGTGGGCGGCCAATGGCGGCGCCGCCGATGGCGAGGCGCAGGCCTTCGACTTCGAAGCGCTGAAGCGCCAGGCCAAGCAACTCGCTGGCAGCGCCTATCAGGACACCAAACAGGTGCTGCCGCCAACCCTGGCGACCATGACCCCGCAGAACTTCAACGCGATCCGCTACGACGGCGAGCATTCGCTGTGGAAGGAAAACAAGGGCCAACTGGACGTACAGTTCTTCCACGTCGGCATGGGGTTCCGTCAGCCGGTGCGCATGTACAGCGTCGATGCCAAGACCCGTACCGCCCGCGAGGTGCATTTCCGCCCGGCGTTGTTCAACTATGAGAACACTTCGGTCGATACCCAACAGCTCAAGGGCGACCTCGGTTTTGCCGGATTCAAGCTGTTCAAGGCCCCGGAACTTGATCGTCACGACGTGTTGTCGTTCCTCGGCGCCAGCTATTTCCGTGCGGTAGATGCGACTGGCCAATATGGCCTCTCCGCGCGCGGCCTGGCGATCGACACGTACGCGAAAAAACGCGAAGAATTTCCTGACTTCACCAAGTTCTGGTTCGAGACACCGGACCAGAACGCCACACGTTTTGTGGTCTACGCACTGCTCGACTCGCCGAGCGCCACTGGCGCTTATCGTTTCGACATCGATTGCCAGGCCGAACGCGTGGTGATCGAAGTCGATGCGCACATCAATGCGCGCACGGCGATCGAGCAATTGGGCATCTCGCCGATGACCAGTATGTTCAGCTGCGGCACCCACGAACGCCGTATGTGCGACACCATTCACCCGCAAATCCACGACTCGGATCGCTTGGCGATGTGGCGCGGCAACGGCGAGTGGATCTGCCGTCCGCTGAACAACCCGGCGACCCTGCAGTTCAACGCGTTTGCGGACAAGGATCCGAAGGGTTTCGGGCTGGTGCAGACTGACCATGAGTTCGCCAACTATCAGGACACCGTCGACTGGTACAGCAAGCGCCCGAGCCTGTGGGTAGAACCGACCACCGCGTGGGGCGAAGGCTCGATCGATCTGCTGGAAATCCCTACCACCGGCGAGACTCTCGATAACATCGTCGCGTTCTGGACCCCGAAAAAACCGGTGGCTGCCGGGGATTCGCTGAACTATGGCTACAAGCTCTACTGGAGCGCATTGCCGCCAGTGGGTACACCGTTGGCACGGGTGCACGCGACCCGTTCCGGCATGGGCGGATTCACCGAAGGCTGGGCACCGGGCGAGCACTACCCGCCGGTGTGGGCGCGTCGTTTTGCCGTGGACTTCACTGGCGGTGGTCTGGATCGACTGCCGCAGGGCACCGGGATCGAGCCCGTGGTGACGTGCTCGAACGGCAAGGTGCAGGACTTCAGCGTCTTGGTGCTGGATGACATCAAGGGCTATCGGATTCTGTTTGACTGGTACCCGACCAATGACAGCGTGGAGCCGGTGGAGCTGCGGTTGTTTATTCGCACCAACGATCGCACGTTGAGCGAGACCTGGTTGTACCAGTATTTCCCGCCGGCGCCGGACAAGCGCAAATACCCTTGATGATTTGAGGCGCCTGCACGGGCCTCATCGCTGGCAAGCCAGCTCCCACAGTGTTTGGTGTTGATCACAATTTTTGTGTACGACGCCAAACCTGTGGGAGCTGGCTTGCCAGCGATGACGGCAGTATTTCAACAAAAGATCAGCAGACAAAACAAAGCCCCGACCATCACTGACCGGGGCTTTTTGCCTTACCGCTACCAACTCAATCGCGTAAATCAGACTCATGAATCGGCTGATCCCGATGAGTCGCGCGCTGATACTGCGCCGGCCACACCGCTTTGCGCCCACCGAGATCATCGTCGGCATGCAGTGGCCAGTAAGGGTCACGCAACAGCTCCCGAGCGAGGAAAATGATGTCAGCCTGACAGGTGCGCAGAATATGCTCGGCCTGCGCCGGTTCGGTAATCATTCCCACGGTGCCGGTGGCGATGCCTGACTCCTTGCGCACACGTTCGGCGAAACGCGTCTGATAACCCGGCCCAACCGGAATTTCCGCGTTGGCCGCCGTCCCGCCCGACGACACATCGATCAGATCCGCGCCGAGGGTGTGCAGACGTCGCGCCAGTTCCACGGTTTCATCCGGGTTCCAGCCGTCTTCCACCCAGTCAGTGGCCGACACGCGAACAAACACCGGTAACTCCTCCGGCCAGACCGCCCTTACCGCTTCAGTCACCTGCAACACCAGACGAATGCGGTTTTCAAACGAACCACCGTACTGATCCCGGCGCTGATTACTCAGCGGCGAAAGAAACTGATGCAGCAGATAACCATGCGCCGCGTGTACCTCGACCACGCTGAAACCCGCCTTCAGCGCGCGTTTGGCGGCGTCGACAAACGCCTGAATGACGTCGGCGATCTGCCCTTCATCCAGCTGTTTCGGTTGCGTGTGCTGCGGATCGAAAGCAATCGGCGACGGGCCGACCGGTGTCCAGCCGCCATCATCGGGTTTGACACTGCCATGCTTGCCGATCCACGGCCGATGAGTGCTGGCCTTGCGCCCGGCGTGGGCCAGTTGAATGCCGGCAACCGCGCCTTGGGACGTGATGAAGCGGGTAATGCGTTGCAGCGGTTCGATCTGTTCATCGTTCCACAGGCCAAGGTCTTCGGCGGTGATCCGCCCGTCGGCCGTGACCGCCGTGGCTTCGGTAAATACCAGACCCGCGCCACCTACCGCGCGACTGCCGAGGTGTACCAGATGCCAGTCGTTAGCGAGGCCGTCGACACTGGAGTATTGGCACATCGGTGACACCGCGATGCGGTTGGGCAGGGTCAGTTGGCGCAGGGTGAAGGGTTCAAGCAGCAGACTCATGGGGCACCTCTCAAATCAGTGGGCAGGCTCCAGGGTTCTGTTTGAATAGTCGACGAGTGACAGGAAAAAGATGCAGCACCCGCCCCCGCGGGCAAAAAAATCGACAAGACGTCACAAGGCCAATCAAGCAGTGCTTAGAGCCTAGTCGACAACCGGGGATGAGGGAGGGTTCAGAGTGATTCAGTGTGTGAAAGGACACTTTCGCGAGCAGGTCGAATCGTCGTATCGGCGCTCCCACATTTGGAACGCATTCCAATGTAGGAGCTGCCGCAGCCTGCGATCTTTTGATCTTCAGCGCGGTTCGATGTGGGCAATCATCAACTGAACAGTCTCGTTACCCCGAAACTCGTTAACGTCGAGCTTATAAGCCAGTTCAACCCACTGAATCGTCGGGTTCGGCCAGATATCGCGGTCAACGCCAAAGGCAATACCATCCAGCTTCACCGAGCCACATTCGCTCTTCAGCACCACTTTCAGGTGCCGTTCGCCGACCACTCGTTGTTCGACCAACTGGAACACGCCATGAAACAGCGGCTCCGGGAAGTGCTGCCCCCAAGGCCCGGCATGGCGCAAGGCGCGGGCCAGTTCGAGGTGGAATTCTTCAACCGCCAGCGTGCCATCGGTCAGCATGCGCCCGGTCAGGTCTTCTTCGCGAAGTTGCCTACGCACCTCAGCGTCAAAGGCCTCGGCGAAAAGCGGAAAATTCTCCTGCGGCAGGGTCAGACCAGCGGCCATTGCGTGGCCACCATACTTGGCGATCAGGTTTGGATGCTGCGCCGCCACCACGCTCAACGCGTCACGAATGTGGAAGCCCTGTACCGAACGGCCCGAGCCTTTTAGCAAACCATCTCCCGCATCGGCGAAAGCAATGGTCGGACGGAAATAGCGCTCTTTCATCCGCGACGCGAGAATCCCGATTACACCCTGGTGCCACTCCGGGTCGAACAGGCACAGACCAAACGGCATCGATTCGACCGGCAAGTCCTTGAGCTGCGCCAGCGCCTCGCGCTGCATGCCTTGTTCGATAGATTTGCGATCTTGGTTCATGCCGTCCAGTTGCGCGGCCATTTCCCGGGCCAGGTTGGCGTCGGCAGTGAGCAGGCATTCGATGCCCAGGCTCATGTCATCCAGACGCCCGGCCGCGTTCAGGCGTGGGCCAACGATAAACCCGAGATCGGTGGAGGTAATGCGTGCAGCATCTCGTTTGGCCACTTCAAGGATCGCTTTGATCCCCGGCCGTGCGCGTCCGGCGCGAATCCGCTCGAGGCCCTGATGCACCAGAATCCGATTGTTGGCGTCCAGCGGCACCACGTCGGCGACGCTGCCCAACGCCACCAGGTCAAGCAGTTCGCCGATGTTCGGCTGAGGCTTGTTCTCGTACCAGCCAAGGCTGCGCAGGCGCGCGCGCAACGCCATCAACACATAGAAAATCACCCCGACGCCGGCGAGCGCCTTGCTCGGGAATTCGCATCCGGGCTGGTTCGGGTTGACCAGCGCATCGGCCAGCGGCAGTTCATCGCCGGGCAAGTGGTGGTCGGTGATCAGTACTTTGAGGCCAGCCTTTTTGGCTGCGGCCACGCCTTCGACGCTGGAGATGCCGTTGTCGACGGTGATCAGCAATTGCGGCTCGCGGGTCAGTGCGACCTCGACGATTTCCGGGGTCAGGCCGTAGCCATATTCGAAGCGGTTCGGCACCAGATAGTCGACATGCGCCGCACCGAGCAAGCGCAAACCGAGCATGCCGACAGTGCTGGCGGTCGCCCCGTCCGCGTCGAAGTCGCCGACGATGAGGATGCGCTGGCGTTGCTCCAGCGCCGTCACCAGCAGGTCTACCGCCGCATTGATGCCCTTGAGTTGCTGAAACGGGATCAACCGCGCCAGGCTCTTGTCCAGCTCCGCCTCGGACTGCACGCCCCGCGCCGCGTACAAGCGGGTCAGCAAGGGTGGCAGATCACCGAGAAACGGCAGAGTGGCAGGCAGTTGACGAGGTTCGATACGCATGGGGTGACAGAGACTTCTCTTGATTACGTGGGATTATTGCGGTGGTGACGCGGGATCAGCCGCGCTCACCTTGCAGCCATTGCAACTGGACTTCGTGCTGACCCCGGTCGTCAGTGACGAAGATCGTCCCTTCGCTGATCATCACGTCCCACTTGATAACGCGGGGCATGTCCTTGGCCAGGGTTTCCAGCACTTCTTGCGGGACCGCTGCGATGTTGACGTTCTTCAGGTTTTTGATCGCCGGGATCACTTTGGTTTCCCAGACACGCAGGCTGCCGTAGGCCAGCAGGCTGGTGCGCTCAGTGCGACGCGAGCACCAGGTCAGGCGATCAGCGTCAGGCTGGCCAACTTCGATCCAGTGCAGAACACGGTCGTCCAGGCTCTTTTCCCACAGTGCAGGTTCATCCACGTCTGACAGACCGCGACCAAACGACAACTGCTCGTTGTACCAGAGGGCGTAGGCCAGCAGTCGCACGGTCATACGCTCTTCGGTTTCCGAAGGGTGACGGGCGATGGTCTGCTTGACGCTCTCGTAGACACTGCGGTCGAGGTCGGTGAGGTTCAGTTCAAATTTGTAGGTAGTGGACGGCTGGGCCATGAACGGGCTTCTTGATACGAGGAAAGTCGGCAAGTCTAACCGATGCGGTAGGCAATCATCGAATTGATGGCGATCAAGCTGCGGCGTCTGACAGCCGGCTATGTTAAAACGCTGTATCTGCTTAGCCTTGTCCTACAGGATTCAGTATGCCGTTCGCCAACAAACCGCTCAGCGGTGTGAAAGTCATTGAATTGGGTACATTGATTGCCGGGCCGTTTGCCTCGCGCATTTGCGGCGAGTTCGGTGCCGAAGTGATCAAGATCGAATCGCCCGACGGCGGGGATCCACTGCGCAAGTGGCGAAAACTGTATGAAGGCACGTCGCTGTGGTGGTTCGTCCAGGCGCGCAATAAAAAGTCGCTGACGCTGAACCTCAAACACCCTGACGGCTTGGCGATCCTGAAAAAACTGCTCAGTGAAGCCGACATCCTCATCGAGAACTTCCGCCCCGGTGTCCTGGAAAAACTGGGCCTGGGTTGGGAAACCCTGCACGCCTTGAACCCGAAACTGGTGATGGTGCGCCTGTCCGGTTTTGGCCAGACCGGGCCGATGAAGGATCAGCCCGGCTTCGGTGCGGTGGGTGAGTCCATGGGCGGCTTGCGCTACATCACCGGTTTCGAGGACCGTCCACCGGTGCGCACCGGAATTTCCATCGGCGATTCGATTGCCGCGCTATGGGGCGTGATCGGCGCGCTAATGGCGCTGCGTCATCGCGAAGTCAATGGTGGCACAGGCCAGGTTGTCGATGTCGCGTTGTACGAAGCGATTTTCGCGATGATGGAAAGCATGGTGCCGGAGTTCGACGTGTTCGGTTTTATCCGCGAGCGCACCGGCAACATCATGCCCGGCATCACGCCCTCCTCTATCCACACCAGTGCCGATGGCAAACACGTGCAGATCGGCGCCAATGGTGACGCGATCTTCAAACGCTTCATGCTGATCATCGGCCGTGAAGACCTGGCCAATGACCCTACGCTGGCCAGCAACGACGGGCGCGACAATCGTCGCGACGAGTTGTACGGCGTGATTGATCGCTGGGTCAATTCGTTGCCGCTGCAAACCGTGCTCGACCTGCTCAATCAGGCCGATGTACCGGCCAGCCGGATCTTCAGCGCCGAGGACATGTTCAGCGATCCGCAGTACCTGGCCCGAGAGATGTTCCTGCAGGCCAAGCTGCCCGGCGGCAAAGATTTCAAGATGCCGGGCATCGTGCCGAAACTCTCAGAGACACCCGGCAGTTCGGAATGGGTCGGACCGCAATTGGGTGAACACAATGCGCAGGTACTTCACGATCTTGGCTACGACGAGAGACAGATCGCCAAGCTGCGCGAAGACGGAGCCATTTAAGCTGAAACGCCGGCAGACATCGCACGCCAACCACGCCCATCAATGGTGGACGTGGCGGCTGTTCGGCTTGTTGTTTCTACTCATGTTGTCGAACGGCGCGCAGGCGAAACCGACGCTGATCTGGTTACTGCGCGACCTGCCGCCACTGACCATTTTCGAAGGCCCGAAAAAAGGCCAGGGTGTCATTGATCACCTCATGCCGATGCTGATTGCCGGCATGCCGCAATACGAACACAAGTTGATACGAGTCAATCGAGCCCGAGGCATCCAGATGCTTCACGAAGCCTCCTTCACCTGCGACCCGTCGCTGATCTGGAGCAAGGAGCGCGCGCAATGGATCGCGTACTCCATCCCGGCCTTCCGCGCCGTCAGTAATGGGCTGGTGGTGCGTCAGAAAGATCGCGAAGTGTTGGCACCGTTTCTCGTGAAAGGTGAAATCGATCTGGCATCGCTTCTAGCCAATGGCCAAGAGAAAATCGGGGTCGTGGCGGAACGCAGTTACGGTGAAATAGTCGATGACTTGCTGCGTCAGGCCCCCAAGGACGCCCTGACGCCTCATTACGGCAACGAGGCCCTGAACAATCTGCTGCTGATGCAGCGCCTGGGACGATTACAGGTGGTGCTGGGCTATTGGCCAGAAATTCGTTATCAGGCTCATCTGGCGCAAATCGCCGAAGACGAGTTGCTGTTCTATCCGATCCGCGGCACCGGTAAATACCTGTCGGGCTACATCGGCTGCTCCGACACACACCAGGGCCGTCAGGCAATCAGCGAAATAAACCAACTGCTGCGCACCCTTCCCCACGATCAACTGAACCAGTTGTACGCCGACTGGCTGGACCCCGCGATGCGAAGCGACTACCTCGAACAGGCCCGATCGTTCTTCGAGCAACAAGCGGCGCCATGAGCAAATCGCAGACAAAAGAAACCCCGAGAAGTGGGGAGACGACTCGGGGTTAAACGTGGCCTACATAAAGACCCGTAGCAGCAAGCGACAAGCACCGGAGCACAATGCTTGATCCTGCTGTTACCGGCTCTGACTGACAGGGATGCAGGAAGGTTCCCACAAAAAATATTTCATCTTTACAGCGCCGCACGTTTATCCAGCGCGGCGTTGCGCAATGCCGCGATTACACAGGGTTCCAGCCTTCCCTCCGCAATCAGAACGTCGCGGTGCAAGCCGTCAACGACATCGGTCAACTGGCGCTTGTCGGTCAGTTGCGCCTGATTGAATTCGCGTTCCACCACAATGGCGCCGTGACTGTTCTTCAAGGTCACCAGGCATTCGCCATGGGAACCGTTTGGAGACAACGAAACCTGATACGGGCTCAGAGCCTCACCGAGCAATAGACTGATACTTTCCATCTCGATCTCCACTCAATAGTCCGAAAACTGTGTGCCTGGGGCGTGTTCACAATAAATGACCACCGGCCCGAGAAGAAAGTTCTGCATACCGATCGCTCCGCTCCTGGAGTCACCGGTCTGTCAGAGCATGCACGGCGAAGATGACAGAAAAATAACCGTCCCCGTCAAACCTGGAGAGTTGGCGAAGCGGCGCTCAGGTAACTGTCGAGCAAACCGCGCATCAGCACCGCAGACACCGGGGTTTGCAGGCGCCCCAGCAGCCGCAGGCGGTGTTCACACAGCAAAGGCTCTAGATCGTTCAGCAGGCTTGGTGCGACCGTCCCCAGCAGGATCAACGCACGCGCATCATGCCGTGTCGCCAGATGATGAATCAGCGCCAAGCCATCGCCACCCTTGAGTTGCGGATCGCAAATGGCGATGTCGACCGCGCCGCGATGGCCCAGCGAAGACAGCGCAGAGCCCAGCGACGGCGCCGTCAGCACGTCATAGATGCCAATGGCATTGAGCATTTGATGCAATGCCATCAGCTGGAACGGATTGGGTTCAAGTATCAGGACTTTAAGCGAGCGCATAAGCGACCTCTGGAGGCGACAATCGCGGACTCTCACCGCAGTTGTTGTCACTCTAGGGCAGCCGTCCTAAGCCTCCCATCGGAAAAGTAGTCGTGTCTTATAGGACATTTCCCATCTTCATTGCAGACATCGACACCCGCTCTCTGTACGACGCTGGGTGATGTCCGTCCAGCCCCCCAAAAGCCCACGCAGTTTGCCGTCGGCGCTGTAGAACGGCACTGTCCACTGATAGACCTCGCGGTGACCACTCTTGAATTGCAATCGGCGCTTGCTGAAGCGCGACTTGCGGGTACGCAACTGCACCAGGAACTCGTCGTGCAGCATCAGCGCCGTAGCCTGCGGCAGCGCGTCAACCTCGATCAGCAACTTCCCGAGCACCTGATCCAATCGAATCGACAAGGCCTCCTCATAGCTGCGATTGCACATGATCAGCCGCCCTTGCAGGTCACGGACAAACACCGGGTCGGGCATGGAGTCGATCAACGCGTGCTGAAACGCCAGTTGATCGCCCAGATCCTTTTCCGCCGCGCGACGCAGTTTGATCACGGCCGTCAGTCGCCGATTCCATATCAGGAAAAGCAGGCCAAACACGCCGAGTCCGCCCATGCCCCAGCAACCCCATTCGAGCATCTGCTGCCAGACCGACGGCACGGGCACCGGAGCAACACCCTCCAGCCATTTCAGGCGGATCGCCCGTAATTCCGCCGCAGGAAAAGCCTCAAGGGCCTTGTTGAGAATACTCAAGAGCACTGGCATGCCCTTGCGCACGGCCAGGTTATCCGCTTCCCATTTGCCTTCGACCAGACCGCCCACCTTGAGCAACCCCAAAGGATACAGCTGAGCGCCGATTTCGTTCTCGATGGTGGCGTAAGCTTCACCGCTCTCGACCAGTGCCCGCGCCTCGGCGTAGGTCTTGACCGAGCGAATCTCGATCGAAGGGAAGTCACGCCGGATCATGTCTTCCAGCGCATGCCGGGCCGGCAGCACCAACACCCGTTTACTCAACTGCTCAAAAGCCTCCAGCCGGGGCGCGTCAGCGCGGCCGACAAACACCCAGCCCGCACCACCAAATGCGTGGCTGTAATCCAGAAACGCCTTGCGCTCCTCGCTCATGGCCAGGGTCGTACTGATATCCGCCGATCCGCTTTCCAGACGTTCAAGCATGTGATCGGTGGAAAACGACTCCTGATGCACAAACCGCAACCCGGTCATCGCCGTCACGCGCTTGAGTACATCATTATTCAAGCCGCTCCACTGCCCGTGCTCATCCTGGAACAGATACAACGGGTACTGCAACGACGTCACCTTCACCTCCGGGTTGTCTTGAATCCACTGACGCTCGTGCGCAGCCAGTTCGATGGGCTGGACCCTGGAAGTCGCGGCATCGTCTTGCAGCGCCAGTTGCGCCGCCTCGCTGCTGCGCATCAAAGCCAGTAATCCGAACAAGAACAGCCCACTCAGTGCCGGTTTCAAACCTCTATAAAACAGCATTGCCACTTCCTTCGTGATCGACTCACCCGTCCTTCGTGGGTGAAAACCCGAACAGTGTGGCAGCAGAAACAAAAAAGCCCGTCAGGAGACGGGCTTCAAAATGTGACAGCTTTTACCGGCTTAAAGCGGCTTGCCTCGGTTGCCATGCTGACTGACAAAGGCTTGCACGGCTTTCAGCTCGTTTGGCAAAACGGTGCAACGCTCGTTTCGCTCAAACAAATCAGAAAGATGTGCAGGTAGCTCGAGCGCTTTTCCTACACCGGCTTTCTCTACCGCATCCGGGAATTTCACCGGATGTGCGGTGCCGAGAATCACCATCGGGATATCGAGGCTACGACGGCATTCGCGCGCGGCCTTGACGCCGATCGCGGTATGCGGATCCAGCACTTCACCGGTCTGCTCGTAAACTTCGGCGATGGTTTCGCAGGTTTGCGCGTCGTCCACGGCCAGCGAGTCGAACAGTTTGCGGGCTTCGGTCCAGCGCTCCTGCTCGACGCTGAAACCACCACCCTGCTTGAACGTGGCCATCAGACCGGCGATGGCCGCGCCGTTGCGACCGTGCAGGTCGAACAGCAGGCGTTCGAAGTTCGACGAGACCATGATGTCCATCGACGGCGACAGCGTGGCGTGCAGGGTTTCCTTGACGTACTGATTGCCGCTCATGAAGCGGTGCAGGATGTCGTTGCGGTTGGTGGCGACGATCAACTGGTTGATCGGCAGGCCCATGTTGCGCGCCAGGTAACCGGCGAAGATGTCGCCAAAGTTGCCGGTTGGCACCGAGAACGACACCGAACGCGCCGGACCGCCCAACTGCAGGGCCGCGTGGAAGTAGTAGACGATCTGGGCCATGATCCGCGCCCAGTTGATCGAGTTCA
Organism: Pseudomonas sp. Mb7; assembly: GCF_054790525.1. NCBI lineage: Bacteria > Pseudomonadati > Pseudomonadota > Gammaproteobacteria > Pseudomonadales > Pseudomonadaceae > Pseudomonas > Pseudomonas sp. Mb7. The sequence goes on along the minus strand of NZ_CP186501.1, from coordinate 407,867 downwards.
CCGCCACCAGACGCGTGCCTTTGAGGAAGCTCTGGTCGGCGAAGCTCGCCTTGACCATTTCCTGGCAGTCATCGAAGTTGCCTTCGATGGCGATGTTGTGGATGTTCTCGCCGAAAATCGTGGTCATCTGGCGACGCTGCACTTCGGACACACGGTTATGCGGGTGCAGAATGAAGATGTCGACGTTTTCGCAGTGCTTGCAGCCTTCGATGGCCGCCGAGCCGGTGTCACCCGAGGTGGCGCCGACGATGACCACGCGCTCACCGCGTTTTTCCAGCACGTAGTCGAGCAGACGACCGAGCAGTTGCAGAGCGAAGTCCTTGAACGCCAAAGTCGGGCCGTGGAACAACTCCAGCACCCATTCGTTGCCGTTCAACTGACGCAGCGGCGCCACGGCGCTGTGCGAGAACACACCGTAGGTTTCTTCAAGGATTTTTTTGAAATCGGCATCCGGAATGCTGCCGGTAACGAACGGACGCATCACCCGGAAGGCCAGCTCGTGATACGGCAGGCCGGTCCACGAAGCGATTTCTTCCTGAGTGAAACGTGGCAGGTTTTCCGGAACGTACAGACCGCCGTCGGTGGCGAGACCGGCCAGCAGGACGTCTTCGAAATTCAGGGCCGGTGCCTGGCCGCGGGTACTGATGTAACGCATGACTGACTCCAATGGAGGGTGTTCACGACACCCGCCCCGTGCACGGGACGGGTGCAGGACAACGACTTAGTTCAGGTGCTCGACGCGGATCCGTACAACCGGACCATTCACACCGGCCAGGGCTTCGAGGGCGGCGATCGCATCGTTGATACGTTGCTCGACCACGCGGTGGGTCAGCAGGATCATCGGCACCAGACCGTCGTGCTCTTCAACTTCCTTCTGCATGATCGACTCGATGTTGATGCCGCGCTCCGAGAGGATGCTCGCCACCTGAGCCAGTACACCCGGATGGTCCTTGGCCTGGATGCGCAGGTAGTAGGCGCTTTCGCAGGCTTCGATCGGCAGGATCGGATGGGCCGACAGCGAATCCGGCTGGAAGGCCAGGTGCGGTACGCGGTTTTCCGGGTCGGAAGTCATGGCGCGAACCACGTCAACCAGGTCGGCAATTACCGAAGAGGCGGTTGGCTCCATGCCGGCGCCAGCGCCGTAGAACAGCGTCGAACCAGCCGCATCACCGTTGACCATTACTGCGTTCATCACGCCGTTGACGTTGGCGATCAGGCGATCGGCCGGGATCAGCGTCGGGTGCACGCGCAACTCGATGCCGGCAGCGGTGCTGCGAGCGACACCGAGGTGCTTGATGCGGTAGCCCAGCGCTTCGGCGTAGTTGACGTCGGCGGTGGTCAGTTTGGTGATGCCTTCGGTGTAAGCCTTGTCGAATTGCAGCGGAATGCCGAACGCGATGGAGGCCAGAATCGTCAGTTTGTGCGCGGCGTCGATGCCTTCAACGTCGAAGGTCGGATCGACTTCGGCGTAACCCAGTGCCTGGGCTTCGGCCAGCACGTCTTCGAAGGTACGGCCCTTCTCGCGCATTTCGGTGAGGATGAAGTTACCGGTGCCGTTGATGATCCCGGCCACCCAATTGATGCGGTTGGCGGACAGGCCTTCACGGATCGCCTTGATCACCGGAATGCCACCGGCCACGGCCGCTTCAAACGCCACGATCACGCCTTTCTCGCGAGCCTTGGCGAAAATTTCATTACCGTGAACGGCAATCAGAGCCTTGTTCGCGGTGACCACATGCTTGCCATTCTCGATGGCCTTGAGTACCAGCTCGCGGGCAACGGTGTAGCCGCCCATCAGCTCTATGACGATGTCGATCTCAGGGTTCGTGGCCACTTCGAAGACATCGTTGGTAATCGCAATACCGGTCGTCTGGAACTGAGGCTTTGGCGTGCGCATGGCAATTTGTGCCACTTCGATTCCACGCCCGGCACGACGAGCAATTTCCTCGGCGTTGCGCTGAAGTACGTTGAAGGTACCGCCACCGACGGTCCCTAACCCACAGATGCCTACTTTGACCGGATTCACTGTGAACTCCCCATAAAACGGCCGACACGGGGTCGGCCGGAAAACAACCGCGTGCTCGCGGCTCTCTATTAATGGCCCGGCGATGCTGCTGCCGGACCATGATCGTCACGGCTGACCGTGACGATGCGAATTTACTTCGCGCCCAGCGCCAGTTTGGCGACTTGTGGCGCAGGCTGGTAGCCCGGAATCACTTGTCCGTCAGCCAAAACGATGGCCGGTGTACCGTTCACGCCGATCGACTGACCGAGGGCAAACTGTTTGGAAACCGGGTTTTCGCACTTGGCGGCCTTGATTTCCTTGCCATCGACCATTTTGTCCATGGCGGCTTTCTTGTCTTTCGAGCACCACACGGCTTGCAGTTGCTCGTCACCCGGCGAGTTCAGACCCTGGCGCGGGAACGCAACGTAACGCACTTCGATGCCGCGCTTGTTCAGCTCCGGCACTTCCGCGTGCAGCTTGTGGCAGTACGGGCAGGTGGTGTCGGTGAACACGGTGATGTGCGATTTGGTTTCGCCCACAGCTGGGTAGACCACGGTTTCGGCCACCGGTATGGCATTGATCAGTTTGGAGATGCCCAGGCGTTCGGTCTTCTCGGTCAGGTTGACCGGTTTGCCGTCCTTGAGCTGGAACAGGTAACCCTGAACGATGTACTGGCCATCGGCGCTGGCGTAGAGCACGCGGCTGCCCTTGAGCTTGACTTCGTACATACCCGGCAACGGGCTGGCGCTGATGCTTTCTACCGGAACCTCGAGTTCGAGTTTTTCCAGGCTTTGACGAATGGCTTTGTCGGCCGCGTCATCGGCGACGGCAAAGGTGCTGACCAACGCAATAGCTGCGGCGGCGAAAATCTGGGTCAGACGCATGAGAACTCCTGAAGGCGGACAAATGGAACGATCAGAACGCCCGTGCCGGAACACCGGGTCATAACCGTCCATCGTGCAAACCGGCAAAGCCTAACACATAAGGTCACGGTGGCCGAATGCGCCTGTCGCCACTCATCACCCCCGCCTTATGTAGGAGCTGCCGAAGGCTGCGATCTTTTGATTCTGTTTTTAAGATCAAAAGATCGCAGCCTTCGGCAGCTCCTACAGGGGGAGGTATGTAGTCAGCCGCGCGGGTGGTGTTTGGCGTGCAGATCCTGCAGGCGCGCGCGGGCGACGTGGGTGTAGATCTGCGTCGTGGAAAGGTCGCTGTGGCCGAGCAACATCTGCACCACGCGCAAATCCGCGCCATGGTTGAGCAAGTGCGTGGCAAACGCATGGCGCAAGGTGTGCGGCGACAGCGACTTGCCGATCCCGGCGACCTTGGCCTGATGCTTGATCCGGTGCCAAAAGGTCTGGCGGGTCATCTGCTCGCCGCGCTGACTGGGGAACAGCACATCGCTGGGCCGGCCACCGAGCAATTCGCCGCGACCGTCACGCATGTAGCGCTCGACCCAGACGATCGCCTCTTCGCCCATGGGCACCAGCCGTTCCTTGCTGCCCTTGCCCATCACCCGCAACACACCTTGACGCAGGTTGACCTGTTCCAGCGTCAGGCTGACCAGTTCTGTCACGCGTAAACCGCAGGCGTACAACACCTCAAGCATGGCGCGGTCACGCTGGCCGATCGCTTCGCTCAAATCCGGGGCCTTCAACAGCGCTTCCACATCGGCTTCTGAGAGCGACTTGGGCAGAGGCCTACCGAGTTGCGGCATGTCGACGCGCAATGTCGGGTCGACGCTGATCATCTTTTCCCGCAGCAAATAGCGATAAAAGCCACGCACCCCGGAAAGAAATCTGGCAGTGGAGCGCGGTTTGTAGTTCTGCTCCAGACGCCAGGCCAAGTGATCAAGGATCAGCTCACGACCGGCATTGATCAGTTCCAGGTTTTTCTCCTGCAACCAGCCATTGAACAGCGCCAGATCACTGCGATAAGCGCCACGGGTGTTATCGGACAGGCCTTTCTCCAGCCATAAAGCGTCGAGGAATTGATCAATCAGTGGATGGTCGATGGCAGGCATGGGCGCTCAAGTCACACAGCCTCAAGACTGTGCGCAAATGTAGAGTGAACTGTAGGAATGGGCGCTAGTCTTTCATAGCCCGCTAATTCAAGGAACAGGGAGCATCAATGAACGAGCAGCAAATTCTCTTGGCATTTGGCGGGATCGGCGCGGCCGCGCTGGGTTGCCAATGGCTGGCCTGGCGCCTGAAGCTGCCGGCGATTCTGTTTCTGTTGTTGACGGGGATTCTGGTCGGCCCGGTGCTGGGCTGGCTCGATCCACAGGAGATGTTCGGGCCGCTGCTGATGCCGCTGGTGTCGCTGGCCGTCGCGCTGATTCTGTTTGAGGGCAGCTTGACCCTGCACCTGTCGGAGTGGAAGGAGATCGGCAGCGTCGTTCATCGTCTGGTGACCATTGGCGCGATCTCGACCTGGATCGTCATCGCGGTCGCCACGCATTTTCTGCTCGGCTTCGACTGGATGCTGGCCATCCTGTTCGGCAGCCTGACACTGGTCACCGGCCCGACCGTCATCGTGCCGATGCTGCGCGTGGTGCGGCCGAAAGCCTCGATCGCCAACATTCTGCGCTGGGAGGGCATTGTCATCGACCCGATCGGCGCCCTCCTCGCCGTGGTGGTTTACAGCTTCATCATTGCCAGCGCCGAAGGGCACGGCCTCAAGCAGAGTCTGTTCACCTTTGGCGGGGTGATTCTCTGCGGCGCGGTGTTCGGCATTGTCGGTGGCTGGCTGCTTGGCACCGTGATCCGCCGGCAATGGCTGCCGGAGTATCTGCATAACCTCGCCTCGCTGGCAGCGGTGCTGGGGATTTTCATTGCCGCCAACGAAGTGATGCATGAATCCGGCCTGCTGGCGGTAACGCTGATGGGCATGTGGCTGGCGAACATGAAAGGTGTGGATGTACGGCACATCCTGCACTTCAAGGAAAACCTCAGCGTGCTGCTGATTTCCGGGTTGTTCATCTTGCTGGCGGCGCGACTGGACTTGTACGCCTTGATCGGTTTGGGGCCGCTGGTGCTGATTCTACTGTTGGTGATTCAACTGATCGCTCGACCGCTGAACGTGCTGCTCAGCACGGCCGGTTCCAGCCTGAGCTGGCGTGAGCGCGCGTTGCTGTGCTGGATTGCGCCGCGCGGGATCGTTGCAGCGGCGGTGTCGGCGATTTTCGCGATTCGCCTGCACGAGGCCGGGCACGAGGGAGCATTGCTGCTGGTGCCGCTGACGTTTGCGGTGATCATCGGCACTGTGGTCCTGCAAAGTGCGACTGCGCGGCCACTGGCACGACTGCTCAAAGTTGCGGAGCCAGCGCCGAGTGGCTTCCTGATCGTCGGTGCCAACGGCCCGGCGCGGGAGCTGGGCAAGTCGCTGCAGCAACTCGGCAGTCGCGTGCTGCTGACCGACTCGAGCTGGGAAAACATTCGTGCGGCACGCATGGAGGGTTTGCCGACCTACTTCGGCAACCCGGCTTCGCAACATGCCGATGCGCATCTGGATCTGGTCGGACTTGGGCATTTGCTCGCGCTGTCGCCGTCGGGTGAACTCAATACCTTGGCGGCGATGCGCTTTCGGCATGATTTCGGCCATCAGCGCCTGTTCGGTCTGGCCAGCGGCCATGAAAGCCGCCGCAGTGACAAGCACCGCGCCAGCCTTGAACATCGTGGCAATCAGTTGGGCAGCGAGGCGTTTACTTACGCGAAACTCGCCAGCCAGATGGGCCAGGGTGCGGAGTTATACAGCACGACGCTGACGGATGGTTTTGGCTGGGAGGATTACCGGGCGCTGCATGGTAATCGTGCGACCTTGCTGTTCATGCGCGATGACAGCGGGTGGGTGCATGTGGTGACGCCGGAGACTGCTGTGAAACCAGGATCCGGGTGGACGCTGCTGGCGTTGATTCAGCCTGAGGCCAGCGGCGCCTGAGCTGACGCCTTCGCGAGCAGGCTCGCTCCCACAGGTTCTGTGCCGGACACAAATGTTGTGTTCACCCCCGATCACTGTGGGAGCGAGCCTGCTCGCGAATGGCGCGACTCGGTATCAGATCAAGCCGCAAAACCCGGCAGCACCGGCACTGGCCGCTTGTCATCATCAATAGCAACAAAGCTGAACTGCCCATGAATCGCCTTCTCGCGGCCATCGCAGCTCATGCTTTCGACGAACACTTCCACCTCGACCTTGAGGCTGGTGTTGCCGACCTTGATCACCTTCCCCACCAACTCAACGATCGAGCCCGCTGGGATCGCGTGGTTGAAGTCGATACGGTCAGTCGACACGGTCACCAGCGGCAAGCGGCAGAAACGCGTGGCGGTGATGAAGGACACTTCATCCATCCATGCCAGCGCTGTGCCGCCGAACAAGGTGTTGTGGTGGTTGGTGGTCGGCGGGAAGACGGCTTTGGTTACGCGAGTTACCGAGAGTTCGGTACGGCGCTGGATTTCCTGGTCGCGGGGAGTCATGGTTCTGGCCTGAAACGAAGGTACGGTGAATAAATTGCAGGCAACAAAAAAGCAGCCCGTAGGCTGCTTTTTTCTGCATCGGAAGCTGGACTTAAGCCAGTTTTTCCTTGATGCGAGCTGCTTTACCCGACAGGTCGCGCAGGTAGTACAGCTTGGCTTTACGTACGTCACCGCGACGTTTAACAGCCATGCTGTCGATCTGCGGGGAGTAGGTCTGGAAAGTACGTTCTACGCCAACACCGTTGGAGATTTTACGAACGGTGAACGCACTGTTCACGCCGCGGTTACGCTTGGCGATTACAACGCCTTCGAACGCTTGCAGACGGGAACGATCGCCTTCCTTCACTTTCACCTGAACGACAATAGTGTCGCCTGGGGCGAAGGTAGGGATTTCTTTGGTCATCTGCTCTGCTTCGAGTGCAAGGATGATTTTGTTGGTCATGCTGTGCTCCTAAGGTAAATCGTTCGATCTACCATCGATACGTTGTTAACTATCGTCCCGCTCGCGGATGTATTCCTCGAGCAGCTTCTTCTCTTCTCCAGAAAGCGAGCGGCTTTCCAGAAGATCGGCGCGTCGTTCAAAGGTCCTACCAAGGGACTGCTGTAAACGCCAACGCCGGATATGCGCGTGATTGCCACTCAGCAACACGTCGGGAACACGCTGATCCGCATACACCTCAGGTCGGGTGTAGTGCGGGCAATCCAGCAGACCATCCGTAAAGGAATCTTCCTCAGCGGAATCCGCATGCCCTAAAGCTCCAGGCAGCAGTCGTGTAACCGCATCGATCAGGACCATGGCCGGCAGCTCGCCGCCAGACAGTACATAGTCGCCAATCGACCACTCTTCATCGACATGAGCCTCAATAAAGCGCTCGTCAATGCCTTCATAGCGGCCGGCAATCAGGATCAATGCATCCGATTGTGCCAGCTCGCGTACCGCCGACTGAGTCAGTTGACGGCCTTGGGGGGACAGGTAAATCACCTTCGCCGCCTCCCCGGCTGCTGCCTTGGCCTGAACCAGAGCATCTTCCAGGGGCTTGATCTTCATCACCATGCCCGGACCACCGCCAAACGGGCGATCGTCCACAGTGTGATGCCGATCCGTCGTGTAATCTCGCGGATTCCAACAGGTCAGCTGCAAGAGCCCCTGTTTGACCGCACGACTGGTGATGCCGTAGTCGCCGATGGCGGAAAACATCTCGGGAAACAAACTGATCACTTCTACGCGCAAATTAGCCACGTTTAGAAGTCCGCGTCCCAATCCACCTTCATCTCGCCCGCGGCCAGGTCGACAGCCAACACACATTGCTCCGTATAGGGCAACAGGCGTTCGCGATCATCCAGGCTGCCAGCGCAAGGCTTGACGACCATTACATCATTGGCGCCGGTTTCCAGAAGATGATCGATTTTCCCGAGCAATTGCCCAAGGGTGTCGATGACCTTCAGACCTTCCAGCTGGTACCAGTAGTACTCGCCTTCGGTCAATTCAGCGAACAGATTGCGCGGCACGCAGATCTCATAACCGGCCAGAAGACGAGCTTCTTCACGATCATCAAGACCCTTGAGCTTTGCGACCAGGAACTTATCGTTCCCGCGTCCACTGACCAGCTCGACCTGTTTCACATTGCCTTCGCGCTTGAGCGTCCAGGTTTTGTACTGCAACAGGTTTTCAGTCGGATCAGTAAAGGAATAAACCTTCACTTCGCCGCGAACGCCATGAACAGAATAAATTTTGCCAATAACGATCAAATCATCGGCAACAGCAGGCGTCGCGTTCATATTGCTCAGGCCGCAGCCTTGGCAGATTCCTTCAACAACTGAGCAACGCGCTCAGAAGGTTGTGCACCAACGCTCAGCCAGTAGGCTACGCGCTCTTGGTTCACGGACAGACGGGTTTCCTGACCACGTGCAACAGGGTTGAAGAAACCAACCTGTTCTTTGTGGGAGCCGTCACGCGGGTTACGCGAGTCGGTTACGGTCAGGTGGTAAAACGGGCGCTTTTTGGAGCCGCCAAGGGCAAGACGGATTGTTAGCATGTGAACATCGTTCCTGTAGTCGGTGCTGCAAATCTAAATGCACAGCGGGCATGGGTGCCCGAAAGGCCGCATATTCTAAGGAATATCCGGACTTTTGCAAATGACTTTTTCCGGCGCCTATGGCATGCCGTGCAGATCTGCATATAGAGCCGTCGATGAAAACGGCCAGTCAGCTCCCGCCGAGTGCGGGTTTGCTGTTGATCCCGCATCCTTGCGGGGCCTGCGCCGGTGCGACGACCGGCGAGATTCCAGTATCCCGTCTCACCCATTTCACTCACTTTTGGCGAGTGAAATAGGTGAGACGGGACACCTTACATTTTTGGCATGCCGCCGCCGGGCAGCATTCCGCCCATGCCGCGCATCATTTTCGCCATACCGCCCTTGGCGGAGAATTTCTTCATCATCTTCTGCATCTGCTTGTGCTGCTTGATCAAGCGACCGATGTCCTGCACCTGGGTGCCGGAACCCATGGCGATCCGACGCTTGCGCGAACCGCTGATCAGCTCAGGGTCGCGGCGCTCGGCCGGGGTCATGGAGTTGATGATGGCTTCCATCTGCTTGAACTGCTTCTCTGCGGCGTTCTGGGCATTGCCCATTTGCGACAGGTTGACGCCGCCGATGCTCGGCAGTTTGTCCATGCAGCCCGCCGAGGCCGCCCATGTTCTTCATTTGTTGCAACTGATCGCGGAAGTCTTCGAGGTCGAAGCCCTTGCCCTTCTTCAGCTTCTTGGCCAGTTTGTCGGCCTTGTCCTTGTCGAGCGTCGCTTCAGCCTGTTCGATCAGGCTGAGCACGTCGCCCATGCCGAGGATCCGCGAGGCGATACGCTCAGGGTGGAACGGATCGAGCGCTTCGCTCTTCTCGCCCATACCGATGAACTTGATCGGCTTGCCGGTGATGGCGCGTACCGACAGGGCGGCACCGCCACGGGCGTCGCCGTCGACCTTGGTCAGGATCACACCGGTCAGCGGCAGTGCATCACCGAAGGCCTTGGCCGTGTTGGCCGCATCCTGACCGGTCATGGCGTCAACCACGAACAGGGTTTCGACCGGGTTGATCGCGGCGTGCAACGCCTTGATCTCGCCCATCATCTCTTCGTCGATATGCAGACGACCGGCGGTATCGACGATGACCACGTCGATGAATTTCAGTTTTGCTTCTTTAATAGCTGCGGTGGCGATGTCGACCGGTTTCTGGCTCAGGTCGGACGGGAAGAACGTCACGCCGATGTCGTTGGCCAGGGTTTCCAGCTGCTTGATCGCCGCAGGACGGTAGACGTCCGCCGACACGACCATGACCGACTTCTTCTTGCGCTCTTTAAGGAAGCGCGCCAGTTTGCCAGCGGTGGTGGTTTTACCCGCACCTTGCAAACCGGCCATCAGAATCACGGCGGGCGGCACAGCGCTCAGGTTCAGATCTTCGTTGGCCGCGCCCATCAGGCTTTCGAGTTCAGCCTGGACGATCTTCACGAACGCCTGGCCCGGCGTCAGGCTGCGCGACACCTCGGTGCCGACAGCGCGCTCCTTGACCGAATTGACGAAGTCCTTGACCACCGGCAGAGCGACGTCGGCTTCGAGCAACGCCATGCGCACTTCACGCAGGGTGTCTTTGATGTTGTCCTCGGTCAGCTTCGCCTTGCCGGTGACATGGCGCAGCGTCTGCGAGAGACGGTCGGTTAAGTTTTCAAACATTGCGCGATCCTTTCAGGCCCTGTGTAGACCGGGATAATGGCGGCCCAGACCGGAATCAACATGTGCTCGGCGAGCCTGCGGCGTGGGCAGGTCGCGGATTATAGCGAAGACTGCGGCTGGCGGACACCTCGCTGTCAGCTTCCTGAGTCTTTCGTGCCATGGCGGTTCTATGCCAAACTCAGCCCCTTTCGGGCTTGCCTAACAGGATTTATGCTCCCCTTGTCACCCAGTTTATTGACCACTCTCGCCGCCGCCCTTCTATATGCCGCTGCGACCCTTTATCAGAGCACTCGTCTGGCCACCGGCGCCAAGGCGAACAAGCGCCTGCTGGTTACCCTCGGCGTCTTCGCCGTGTTGGCCCACGGCGCCAGCCTGCTCACTCACTTGCTGACCCCGATCGGTCTAGGCCTGGACTTCTTCAGCGCCTCGAGCCTGATTGCCGCGGCAGTGATCGCGCTGACACTGATTGCCTGCTCGCGAATCCCGGTGGAAAACCTGCTGGTGCTGCTATTTCCGCTGGGCGCGATCACCGTGCTGCTGGCGCAATTCGCGCCGACCGGCACCGTGCAGATCATCGACGAAGAGCCGGGCATCCTCGCGCACATTCTGTTGTCGATCCTCGCCTACGGCATGTTCACCATCGCGGTGTTCCAGGCCTTGTTGCTGCTGGTGCAAGACCACCAACTCAAACACAAGCACCCGTCCGGGCTGATCAAGAATTTCCCGCCGCTGCAAACCATGGAAAGCCTGCTGTTCGGTTTCCTCTGGGCCGGCTGGACACTGCTGTCGCTGTCGCTGATTTCCGGCTGGCTGTTCGTCGAGAACCTGTTCGCCCAGCATCTGGTGCACAAGACCCTGCTGGCGTGCCTGGCCTGGATCGTCTTCAGCGTGTTGTTGTGGGGCCGCAATCGCCTCGGCTGGCGCGGTCACAAGGCGATTCGCTGGACCCTCGCCGGTTTCTGCCTGCTGATGTTGGCGTACTTCGGCAGCAAACTGGTTCGTGAATACATCCTGCACATCTGACGGGCGGCATAAATGGACGGTTTGCCCCTTGGGCCGATGCTCGCGGTATTTGTCCTGCTGATTTTATGGTCAGGGTTGTTTACCGCCGTCGAAATCGCGCAGCAACACCTGCTCGCGCAACGCACCGCCTCGCGCGCCAGCGATAAGCCGCTGGCGAAGCTGAGCTTCCCGCTCGACAGCCTCATTCTCTGCAATACCCTGTGCCGCGCTCTCGCGGTCGTCATCGCGACACTGCTGGCGATTTTCCTCTGCGAAGAAAACGGCCCTTGGGCTGCGTGCCTCGGTGCCGGCGCAATTCTGCTGGTGTTTGCCGATTACTTCCCGCGCACCGTCGCCCAGCGTTATCCCGATGCGGTGCTGGCGTTTGGCAATACCTTGCTGACCGTGCCACTGAAGATTGTCTATCCGTTTGCCTGGTTGTTCAGCCGTATCAGCGGTTTGCTGATGACTCCATTTGCACGCAAGGTTCAGGTCGTGCAGCAAAGCGAAGATGACTCGCCTGCCGATCGGTACGACGATCCAGAACACCCGGTCCGGGCGCACCCGGTCTCAGGCATTCATGCGCTGGACAATATTACGGTCAACGACATTCTGGTGCCGCGCAGTGACGTCGACGGCATCAACCTCGATGACTCGATCGAAGAAATCATCGAACAACTGCGGCATAACAAGTGCACACGCCTGCCGGTGTTCCATAGCGACATCAATCAGGTTGAAGCGGTGCTCAACACCCGGCAGATCCGGCACCTGCTGAACAACGGTGATCTGACGCGCGAAGCGCTGCTGGCCGCTAGTTACGAACCGTACTTCGTGCCGGAAAGCACGCCGCTGCAACTGCAACTGCTGAACTTCCACAAGCAGCAGCGGCGCCTGGGCATGGTCGTGGATGAGTACGGCGAAGTGCTCGGCATCGTCACGCTGGAAGACATTCTCGAAGAAATCGTCGGCGAGTTTGAAAGCGAGCACAGTCTGGATAATCCGCATATTCATCCACAGGGCGATGGCCGCATGGTCATTGACGGTGCCGCGTCGATCCGCGAGCTGAACAAGTGCCTGGGTTGGCATTTGCCGAGCGATGGGCCGAAAACGCTGAATGGGCTGGTGACTGAAGCGTTGGAGACGATTCCTGAGAGCGCGGTGTGCTTGAAGATCGGGCGCTATCGGCTGGAGATTCTCGAGACCGAGGAGAACCGGGTGAGCAAGGTGCTGATTTGGCATACCTCGTCTGTGCCTGCTTTGCTGCCTGCCCGATAAAAGATCAAAGATCAAAAGATCGCAGCCTTCGGCAGCTCCTACATTTGAAATGCGTTCCCATGTAGGAGCTGCCGCAGGCTGCGATCTTTTTGCTCTTGTTCAATCGTTAGCCCCCTTCCTATAATCGAGGCGCTTACCCAAGCCCCGCCGAACCTCGTGCTTACCCCGCACCTGACAGGTTTCGGCCATTTCTGCATTACACCGGCGACTGTTCCTACCTGAAACAGCGACCGCGCCTCATCCCACATCCCTGGGTGTTCGACCATAATAATTCGCTCCAACGGAGCTCATGACTGTCAGGGATCACCGCATGACGACCAGTACCGCTTACAGTGCCACCGCGCCTGCCCAACCGACGAATTCCGCCACCCGCGTGGCGACGGCGAGTTTTATCGGCACCGCGATCGAGTTCTACGACTTCTATGTTTACGCCACCGCCGCCGCTTTGGTGATCGGGCCGGTGTTCTTTCCTCAGACCTCTGGCACCGCGCAGATGCTGTCGGCGTTCCTGACCTTCGGCATCGCCTTCCTCGCCAGACCGCTGGGTTCGGCGCTGTTCGGCCACTTCGGTGACCGTATCGGGCGCAAGTCGACGCTGGTGGCCTCGCTGCTGTTGATGGGCGTGTGTACGACGCTGATCGGCGTGCTGCCAGGTTACGCCACGATTGGCGCCTGGGCGCCGATTCTGCTGTGCGTGCTGCGCTTCGGACAGGGCCTGGGATTGGGCGGTGAATGGGGTGGCGCTGCATTGCTGGCCACGGAAAACGCGCCGAAAGGCAAGCGTGCGTGGTTCGGCATGTTTCCGCAGCTCGGACCTTCGATCGGCTTTCTCGCCGCGAACGGCTTGTTTCTGACCTTGGCCATGACCCTCGATGACGAGCAGTTCCGCAGCTGGGGCTGGCGGATTCCGTTCCTGCTCAGCGCAGCGCTGGTGATGGTCGGTCTGTATGTGCGATTGAAACTGCATGAAACACCGGTGTTTGCCAACGCCATCGCCCGTCAGGAGCGGGTGAAGATACCGCTGGTCGAGCTGTTCAGTCAGTACTGGGCGCCGACATTGCTGGGCGCGGCGGCGATGGTGGTCTGTTATGCGCTGTTCTATATCTCGACGGTGTTCTCACTGAGTTACGGGGTTTCCACACTTGGCTATAGCCGCGAAACCTTCCTCGGGCTGCTGTGTTTTGCCGTGCTGTTCATGGCCGCCGCCACGCCGCTGTCGGCTTGGGCCAGCGACCGTTACGGGCGCAAACCGGTGCTGATCATCGGTGGCGTGCTGGCGATTCTTTCCGGGTTCCTGATGGAGCCGTTGCTGACTCAGGGTTCGACCTGGGGCGTGGCGCTGTTTCTGTGCATCGAGCTGTTCTTGATGGGCGTGACGTTTGCACCGATGGGCGCGCTGTTGCCGGAGCTGTTTCCGACTCACGTGCGTTATACCGGTGCTTCGGCGGCGTATAATCTGGGCGGCATAGTCGGGGCCTCGGCGGCGCCGTTCTTTGCGCAGAAACTAGTGGCGATGGGCGGTTTGAGTTATGTCGGTGGGTATGTGTCGGGGGCGGCGGTGCTGAGTTTGATTGCGGTGCTGTGCCTGAAGGAAACGCGTGGCAACGATCTGAATCAGGTTGCCTGACAGAAGATCAAAAGCTTCGCGAGCAGGCTCGCTCCCACAGGTTTTTGGGGTTGGTCACAGATTCTGTGTTCACCCAATCCCATGTGGGAGCGAGCTTGCTCGCGAATGTCGCGACTCGGTTTAGAGCTCGACCACAACAGCCTGAGCAGCGCGGGTCGCCTTGGCACGAGCGGCTTCGATCGACTCATCTCGCGCCAGCGCCACGCCCATGCGGCGCTGGCCATTCACTTCCGGCTTGCCGAACAGTCGCAGCGCCGTGTCCGGCTCACTCAACGCCGCGCCGAGGTTGGCGAAAGCGGTCTGAGTCGACTGCCCTTCCACCAGAATCACCGCCGAAGCCGATGGCCCGAACTGACGGATCAGCGGTACCGGCAGGCCCAGAATTGCGCGAGCGTGCAGGGCGAACTGCGACAGATCCTGCGAAATCAGCGTTACCAGACCGGTGTCATGCGGGCGCGGCGAAACTTCGCTGAACCACACCTGATCACCCTTGATGAACAGCTCAACGCCGAACAGACCGCGACCACCCAGCGCTTCAGTTACCGCTTTGGCAACGCGCTCGGATTCAGCCAGGGCAACCGGGCTCATGGCTTGCGGCTGCCAGGATTCCTGATAGTCACCCTTCTCCTGACGGTGACCGACCGGCGCGCAGAACGTAGTGCCGCCGATGTGGCGCACGGTCAGCAGGGTGATCTCGTAATCGAAATCGATGAAACCTTCGATGATCACCCGGCCTTTGCCGGCGCGACCGCCCTCTTGCGCATAATCCCATGCCTTCTGCACGTCATCAGCGCTACGCAGCAGGCTCTGGCCTTTGCCCGACGAGCTCATGACTGGTTTGACGACGCATGGGAAGCCTAGGTCCTGAACGGCTTTGCTGTAGTCCTCGAAGGTGTCGGCAAAGTGGTACGGCGAGGTCGGCAGGTCCAGCTCTTCGGCGGCCAGACGACGGATGCCTTCGCGGTTCATGGTCAGTTGCGCAGCGCGCGCGGTCGGGATCACGGTGAAGCCTTCGGCTTCCAGTTCGACCAGCGTGGCGGTGGCGATCGCTTCGATTTCCGGCACGATGAAGTGCGGTTTCTCGGCTTCGATCACGGCACGCAGGGCAGCGCCGTCGAGCATATTGATCACGTGACTGCGATGGGCAACCTGCATGGCTGGCGCATTGGCGTAGCGATCGACGGCAATCACTTCAACGCCCAGGCGTTGCAGCTCGATCACCACTTCCTTGCCCAACTCACCACAGCCACACAGCAATACGCGGGTCGCGGTTGGCGACAATGGAGTTCCGATACGGGTCATCTCAGGTCCTCAAAGAAGCGGATCATCGAGGAAAGCAACGCTAGACGCGCTTTCCATGGGGAGAAAGCGCGGCATTTTACATGAACCTGAGGCTTTGGCTTCAGCCAGCGACGGCCTGCTTACGCTCGCGCCAGGCCATGATCAGCCAAACGGCAGTGACGCCGGCGAATTTCGAAGCCAGAGCGGTGATGATCACCGGCGGCGTCAACAGGTCGATCATGCCGAAGAAGATGAAGGTATCGAGCGGAATACTCAGCGCCGAACTGATCCACAAGCGATCACGCAAGGGCCGTTTGGTGATGCTGAATACTAGCCAGTCGATGATCTCGGACACCGCAAACGCCGTGGCACTGGCCACTGCGATCGACGGATCGGAGGTGACATAAGACAGCACCAGCGCCGCCAGCATCGCCACCAACGCACCGTGGCCGAAACGGGTTTGCACCATGTCGCGCAACACGAACACCAAGCCGCCCCAGGCCGACCAGATGATGTCCAGGTGTGGCGCGGTGGAGAAGGCGAAGTTGATCAGCACAACGCTGCTGATGTAGGCGATGAGGAAAATCATGGAGGTGACCTGTCAGATTGGCGCACAGATTACTGGACCCGCAGATCAAGAGCCACCCCCTCACCCCAGCCCTCTCCCCCAGGGGGCGAGGGGGAAAGGGAGCCCATCTTCCCTGGATTCCAATTCGAGCTCGACTCGATAACGCAGATAGGTGCAGCTTGAACAATCCCTTTCCTTCAGGCGAGAGGGAAAGGGAGCCGATCGGGGGCTTTTCAAACCTGAGTTCGACTCAATAGCTCAGGTCGGCGTATAGCGAAAGGCACCTCGGTCAGTCCCCTCTCCCCCTGGGAGAGGGTTAGGGTGAGGGCACCCTCAAGCCGATCACGATTTCGAAGGGATCATCCACACCAACCCACTCGCCTTCGCCCGCTCATGACACAACCCCAGCACCACGCGGCGCTCGTCGTTGGTCATACGGCCCCAGCGGGTGATCTCCGCGACCGTACGCTGGCAGCCAGTACAAATGTCATCCTCATCCAGCGCACAAATATTCACGCACGGCGAGGCAACGGGTCTCTCGGCTGTGTTCATTCTTCTTGCTCAACCAGATCACGGGCGTAGCGCTGCGAGTTATGCACATAGTGGGCGGCGCTGGCTTCGAGCATCTTCTTCTGCGGCTCGGTCAGTTCGCGCACGACTTTGCCCGGTGAGCCCATCACCAGCGAACCGTCGGGAATCTCTTTGCCTTCGCCAATCAGCGAGTTGGCGCCAATGATGCAGTTTTTGCCGATCTTCGCGCCGTTGAGAATCACCGCGTTGATGCCGATCAGGCTGTAATCGCCAACGGTGCAGCCGTGGAGCATCGCGTTGTGGCCGATGGTCACGCCGGTACCGATGGTCAGCGGAAAACCCATGTCGGTGTGCATCACCGTGCCGTCCTGCACATTGCTGTTCTTGCCGATCAGGATCAGTTCGTTGTCGCCGCGCAGCACGGCGTTGAACCAGACGTTGGCGCCCTCTTCGAGTTTGACCTTGCCCACCAGTACGGCATTGGGGGCGACCCAGCTCTGTGGGTGGGTCTCGACACGGGCGTCGCCCAAGCGGTATTTCATCTTGTTTTCCTCAGGGCTCACGGTGAATGGCCATTCTGCCGATGGCTCAGGTATTGATGCGTTCAAGTATCAAGAAAGCTTTTTGGCGGTTGGTGCAGGCTGATCTTGGCGTCATAGAGCAGATTGATCAACTCGACGATCATGATCGCCGTCAGCCCCCAGATCTTGTACTCGCCAAAGCGGTAGCTCGGCACGTACCAGCTGCGACCCTGATAGTCGATGCGGTGCGTGTGTTCACGGGGGTCTTTGCGGAAGAATTCCAGCGGCACAGTGAACACTGCGGCAATCTCGGCATCGTTGGCCAGATACTCGACAAAATCGGGGATGACGCCGACATACGGCGTGACCTTGATACCGTGCAGGGAGATCAGCGGACTCAGCGGGCCGATGATTTCAACCAGGCCGGGTGGCAGGCCGATCTCTTCTTCGGCTTCGCGTAGCGCGGTGAAGATCAGGTCGGGGTCTTCCGGGTCGCGACGGCCACCGGGGAACGCGACTTCGCCGCCGTGGGTCGAGAGCCCGCTGGCGCGCAGGGTCAGTACCAGTTCCGGCTCGTCACTGCGGGTGATCGGCACCAGAACGGCGGCCTCGGGGAAACGGGTGTCGGTCTCCAGCGTGCGCGGTGTGTGGTTGCTAACCCTATGCAGTAGCTCGTCCAGCATGAGTGTTCTCGATCTGTGCCTTACTCTGCATCATGCACCAATCGTTGCAAGCGCCCAAGCCCCCGAAACCCGCCGTGTCGCGAAACGACAACTTGCCGACCGGCACCGCTGCACGCCAAGATAGGCGCAGCATTCAGGAAGCCCAGCATGAAATTTTGCAGCCACTGCGGTAACCCGGTCACCCAGCGCATTCCCGAAGGCGATTCGCGGCTGCGATTTGTCTGTGACAGCTGTCAGACCATTCACTATCAAAACCCCAATATCGTCGCCGGTTGCGTGCCGACCTGGGGCACGAAAGTGTTGCTCTGCCGCCGCGCCATCGAGCCGCGTCTCGGCTACTGGACCTTGCCCGCCGGCTTCATGGAGAACGGCGAGACCATCGAGCAGGCCGCCGTACGCGAAACCGCCGAAGAAGCCTGCGCCCGGGTGCGCAACCTGAGTATCTACACGCTGATCGACGTACCGCACATCAGTCAGGTGCATGTGTTCTTCCGCGCCGAACTGGTCGACCTGGACTTTGCCGCCGGCCCCGAGAGCCTCGAAGTACAACTATTCGACGAAGCAGACATTCCTTGGGACGAGCTGGCTTTCCGCACGGTGGGGCGTACCTTAGAATGCTTCTTCGCTGATCGGCGTATCGAGGCGTATCCGGTTCGGTCTGAATCGATTCCTCCGTTGGCGCAGCCGGTCATTATTTAATCAAGACATTGGCATGATGGCCGACAAAAAGATCGCAGTCTTCGGCAGCTCCTACATGTACACATACATATAAAATGTTGGTTATCTGCGTCACTCCTTGGGGAATCGTTTCAATGCGCTGGTTGCTTGCCCTGTTTTGCCTGTCGTTCGTTACCGTCTCCCAAGCGTCATTCGTGACCACCGTGACGCCGTCGAATACACCTCTTATCGAAAAAGTTCTGGTGCTTAAATCCGCGCATCAACTGCAACTGATCGCCGACGGCAAGCCGCTGAAGACCTATCGCATTTCCCTGGGCAAAGGCGCGAAGAAAGGTCCGAAACTGATAGAAGGCGACAAGCGCACGCCAGAAGGTTTCTATTGGATCGACTGGCGCAAGACCAGCGACAAATTCAATCTGTCGATGCACATTTCCTACCCGAACATCAGCGATTCGGCCCGCGCCCGGCGTGAGGGCGTCGAGCCCGGCGGGATGATCATGATCCACGGCACGCCGGATTCGGAAGAGACCCCGGAAGACCTGTTCCACACCCTGGACTGGACTGACGGCTGCGTCGCCATGCGCAACGTTGATATGCGCGAAGTATGGAACCTGGTGCCGGACGGCACGATGGTCGAAATTCGCCCTTAAACCCTGACCACTGGTCACCTGCAAAAAAATAAATCAAAAGATCGCAGCCTGCGGCAGCGCCTACAGAGGTGATACCACTCTCAACTGTAGGCGCTGCCGCAGGCTGCGATCTTTTGCTTTTTATAGGCCAACACTAATACCACTTGAAACCACACCCCCTAAAACCCTCCATTCCATTGGGCCAAAGGCCATTTCCGTGCGTTGACATGGTATTCAAGTGGTATTAATTTCCGCCCCACAAGCGAGCCACAACAATCCTATACTCGCGACGGAAATGCCCTACATGAACGACCTCCATACCCTACGCCCGGACGACTCCCAGCCGACGCCGCTGTACCTGCAGCTAGCGCGCAATCTGGAAGCAGCGATTCATGCCGGGCAGTGGAAGTCCGAGCAGGCAATGCCCTCGGAACGCAATCTCAGCGAGCAACTGGGCATTTCCCGAGTGACTGCGCGCAAGGCGCTGGAAGTTCTGCTTGATCAAGGCCTGATTCGTCGCCTGCAAGGTTCCGGCACTTTCATCACCCCTCGCCTCGAACAACCGCTGTCGCGCCTTTCGGGTTTCAGCGAGATGCTGCGCCTCAAGGGTTTCGTACCCAGCTCGCAATGGCTGGAACGCGAAATCACCCTGCCGACCCACGAAGAACTGATCCGCCTCAGCCTGTCGCCGAACGACAAGGTCGCGCGCATGAAGCGTCTGCGCAAAGCCGATGACACAGTCATGGCCATCGAAATGAGCACCCTACCCGCCTCGATCATGCCCAAGCCGCAATTGGTTGGCGATTCGCTCTACGAATACCTCGACGGCATCGGCAAGCCGATCGTCCGCGCCCTGCAGCACATCCAGGCGATCAACGCCTCTGACGAGTTCGCCGCACTGGTCGGCATCGCACCCGGCACCGCGATGCTGCTGATGACCCGGGTCGGCTACCTCGAAGACAACACACCGATTGAAGTCACCGACACCTATTGCCGCAACGACTACTACGACTTTGTTGCAGAGCTTCGTAGATAAAGAGCTTCGTAGATAAAGAGCTTCGTCGATAAAGAGCTGCGTCGTTAAGCGCGGCCAAAAGCGAGAACCAAAATGTCCGAAGACAACATCCTTACCGCCAGCGGCTGGGTTCGCGGCCGGCTGGTCCACGAACACGGCAAAGTCGTGTCGATCGAAGGCGTGCCCTGCGATCCGACCGACAATGACCTGCCGTATCTGCTGCCGGGTTTCATCGATCTGCACGTCCACGGCGGCGGTGGCAAAGACATCATGGAAGGCGCCAGCGCCTTCGAGACCATCACCAGAACCCACGTGCGTTTCGGCACCACCTCGCTGCTGGCCACCACCATGACCGCGCCGAGCGCCGAGATCTCCAGCGTCTTGAAAGAAGTCGGAGAGTTCTGCGAACAGCGTCCGAAAGGTGCCGCGCGAGTCCTCGGCGTACACCTCGAAGGCCCGTACATCAACCCCGGCAAACTCGGCGCGCAACCGAACTTCGCCCACACCGCATTGATGGCCGAAGTCGAAGAATACCTGGCACTGGCGCCGATCCGCGTGATCACCATCGCCCCGGAAATCGCCGGCCATGACGGTTTGATCCGTGAGCTGAGCAGCCGTGGCGTGCGCATGCAGATCGGCCACACCCTCGGCAGTTACGAGGAAGGCGTCGCTGCGCTTGATGCCGGTGCGACCAGTTTCACCCATCTCTATAACGCCATGAGCCCGCTGCATCACCGCGAGCCAGGCATCGTCGGCGCCGCGCTGGCCCACGCCAAATTCGCCGAGCTGATTCCGGATTTGCTGCATGTGCATCCCGGCGCCATTCGGGTGGCCCTGCGCTCAATCCCGTGCCTGTATTGCGTCACCGATTCGACTGCCGCCGCCGGCATGCCCGACGGTGAATACAAGCTCGGCAGCCACACCGTGACCAAATGCCTGGGCGGCGTACGCCTGCCCGACGGCACGTTGGCCGGCAGCACGCTGACCATGGATCAGGCCCTGCGTAACTTGGTGAAGATCGGTTTGCCGATCGCCGAGGCCTCGCAACGCCTGTCGCAATTTCCCGCCGACTATCTCGGCATTACTGAACGCGGGCGCCTTGCACCTGGCGCCTGGGCCGACTGCGTGCGGCTGGACCGCTCACTCACACTGACCGCCGTCATGGTCGAAGGAGAAGACATTGACTTCAAAAATGCTTGAAGAGGCGCTGTCCTCGTTCGAGGCCGTGCAAGCCCAACTGCAACAGCTCGACCCGCAAATGATCGAAATTGCCGGGCGCCTGCGCCGTCAGCCGCCGCAAGTGGCAATGACTGTGGCTCGCGGCAGCTCCGACCACGCGGCGAGCTACTTCGCCTACCTGACCATGCAGCAACTTGGCGTCCCGGTGGCGTCGTTGCCGATGTCGGTGGTGACCATGCAGCAGGCGCCGTTGAAGGTCAGCGGTCAGGTCGCGTTCGCCTTTTCCCAGTCGGGGCAGAGCCCGGATCTGGTCAACAGCTTGCGTCTGTTGCGCAAGCGTGGCGCGTTAAGCGTGTCGATGGTCAACGCCGCCGATTCGCCACTGGAAGCCGCGTGTGAATTCAGCGTGCCACTGCTCGCCGGGACTGAAAGCAGCGTCGCCGCGACCAAAAGTTTTATCGCCACCCTCAGCGCCAGCGCTCGTTTGATCGCGCACTGGAAAGAGGACAACGAATTGCTCGAGGCCGGCAACGCCCTGCCTGAAGGCCTGCGCGAAGCGGCGAAACAGGACTGGAGCATGGCCATCGAAGCGCTGCGCGATTGCGAGCGTTTGATGGTCATCGGCCGGGGAGCCGGGTTTGCCATCGCCCAAGAGGCAGCGCTGAAATTCAAGGAAACCTCGGCGATTCAAGCTGAAGCGTTCAGCAGCGCCGAAGTCCGTCACGGCCCGATGGCGCTGATCGACGAACACTACCCGTTGCTGGTTTTCGCCCCACGCGGCGCTGAACAGGCTGGCCTGCTGAGTCTTGCGGCGGAAATGCGTCAACGCGGCGCCCGCGTGTTGCTGGCAGCGCCGGACGATGTGAACGAACGCGATCTGACCCTGACCCGCGCCGAGCACCCGGCCCTTGATCCGATTCTGGCGATCCAGAGCTTTTACGTGATGGCCGCCGGTCTGGCCGTGGCCCGTGGCATGGACCCGGATCAGCCGCGCCACCTGAGCAAAGTGACCCGCACGCATTAATTGAAGCAAACCTGTAGGAGCTGCCGAAGGCTGCGATCTTTTGATTTTGATTCACAGAAAGACAAGATCAAAAGATCGCAGCCTTCGGCAGCTCCTACAGGGGACATCGAACCGAGATATAACCGATGAGACCGAGCCATGCACAACAACAATAAAGAGCTGACCCTTAGCGCCCCGCTCAGCGGCCCGGTGCTCACGCTCGCCAAAGTCCCGGACGCGGTGTTCGCCAGCGGCGCCATGGGCGACGGCATTGCTATCGACCCGATCAACGACACGCTGTATTCGCCGTGCGCCGGAATGATCATTCACGTCGCCCGCACCGGCCACGCGCTCACCGTGCGTGCCGACAACGGCGCGGAGATCCTTCTGCATCTGGGCCTCGATACCGTTGAGTTGAACGGCGAAGGCTTCTCGATGCTGGTCAAGGATGGCACCCGCGTCAGCAAGGGCCAGCCGTTGTTGCGCTATGACCTGGACAAGGTCGGCCAGCAATGCAAAAGCCTGGTGAGCCTGTTGATCCTGACCAACAGCCAGGATTTTCAGGTGCGGCCGATTACGCTCAAAGCAGTGAAAGTCGGCGAGCCGTTGCTGCACATTATTGCGCGCAACGGTCTGGCGGCGAGCGCAGCAGTCATCGGCGGGCCTGAGGTTCATGGCCATGTTCTGGTGGCCCATCGCGGTGGTTTGCATGCCCGCCCGGCTGCGCTGATTCGGCAGACTGCGCAAGGGTTCAAGAGCCAGTCGCAACTGCACTTCGCCGGCAAATCGGCGCCGTGCAACAGCCTGATCGGTTTGATGGGCCTGGCCGTTGGCGAGCAGGATGAGGTGCAGGTCAGTTGTCAGGGGCCGGACGCTGAAGCCGCGCTGCAAGCGTTGCTCAGCGCGTTGGCCACGGCGCTGCCGGACGATCATCACGCGGTGGCGCCGGTCAATGTTGCCGCTCTTAAGCGCCCGGCCGAGGCTGGCGTGTTGCACGGTGTATGTGCTGCGCCGGGACTGGTTGGCGGGCCGCTGTTTCGTTTGAACGCGATCAGTTTGCCAGCGGATGCGGGCAATCATGATCCGCTGCAGCAACAGCAGGTGCTCGACACAGCGCTGACTCAGGTCCGCAACGAAATCGACGCCACCCTCATGCAAGCGAAAAAACACAGGAATGCCGACGAAGAAGCGATCTTCGCCGCGCATCTGGCACTGCTCGAAGACCCGGCGCTGCTCGACGCTGCACAGCGATCCATCGAACAAGGTTGTGCGGCAACTCACGCCTGGAGCCAGTCGATCGACGTGCAGTGCGAAATGCTGCAGCAAACCGGCAGCGCGCTGCTGGCCGAACGCGCCAACGATCTGCGTGACCTCAAGCAACGGGTGTTGCGGGCATTGCTCGGCGAAGCCTGGCATTACGATGTGCCGGCCGGCGCCATTGTTGCCGCTCATGAACTGACGCCTTCGGATCTGCTGCAACTCAGCGCGCATGGCGTTGCCGGGTTATGCATGGCCGAGGGTGGCGCGACGTCGCATGTGGCAATTCTCGCTCGCGGCAAAGGTCTGCCGTGCATGGTGGCGTTGGGTTCTGCCTTGCTTGATCAGCGACAAGGCCAAGCGGTGGTGCTCGATGCCGACAGTGGACGCCTCGAACTGACGCCAGATGCCGAACGCCTGGCTGAAGTTCAGCAGGCGCAACTCGACCGTCAGCAGCGCCGCGACGCACAGCAAGCCAAGGCTCACCTGCCTGCAGAAACCCGCAACGGCGTGACCATCGAAGTCGTCGCCAACGTTGCCTCCAGCGGTGAAGCGGCAGATGCCTTCGCCAACGGCGCTGATGGCGTTGGTCTGTTGCGCACTGAGTTTTTGTTCGTCGATCGTCAGACCGCGCCGGATGTCGAAGAACAGCGTGCGGCCTATCAAGGCGTACTGGATGCGATGGGCGATCACTCAGTGATCATCCGCACCATCGACGTTGGCGGCGACAAGCAACTCGATTACCTGCCGCTGCCCGTCGAGGCCAACCCGGTGCTCGGCCTGCGCGGCATTCGTCTGGCTCAGGCGCGCCCGGAAATCCTCGACCAGCAACTGCGCGCGCTGCTGCAAGTCAGCCCGCTGCGCCGCTGCCGGATCCTATTGCCGATGGTCACCGAAGTGGATGAGTTGCTGCACATCCGCCAACGCGTCGATGCGCTGTGCCTGGAGATGGGCATCACGCAACGCCCGGAAATCGGCGTGATGATCGAAGTCCCAGCCGCCGCGCTGCAAGCCGAACAACTCGCCGAACACGCCGACTTCCTTTCGATCGGTACCAACGACTTGTCGCAATACACCTTAGCCATGGATCGCGATCACGCAGGCCTGGCCGCCCGCGTCGACGCCCTGCACCCGGCGCTGCTGCGCCTGATCGCCATGACCTGCGAAGGCGCGGCGGTGCACAAGCGTTGGGTCGGCGTCTGCGGCGCCCTCGCCTCCGACCCGCTGGCCACACCCGTTTTGATCGGCCTCGGCGTGAGCGAACTGTCGGTCAGCCCGGTGCAGATCGGTGAAATCAAGGACCGCGTGCGTCAACTGCACGAAGCCGAATGCCAGCGCCTCAGTCGTGACCTGCTCAAGCTGAGCAGCGCCACCGCCGTGCGTCACGCCTGTCATCAACATTGGCCTCTGCGCTAACAAAAACAAAAAGGACAAACGCCATGTACCAACTCTTCATCGAAGGCCTGCAACGCCTCGGCCGCGCGCTGATGCTGCCGATCGCGATCCTGCCGATTGCCGGCCTGCTGCTGCGCCTGGGTGACACCGACCTGCTGAACATCGCGATCATTCACGATGCCGGCCAAGTGATCTTCGCCAACCTGGCGATGATCTTCGCCATCGGCATCGCCGTCGGTTTCGCCAAGGACAACAACGGCACCGCCGGCCTGGCCGGGGTGATCGGTTATCTGGTGATGATCTCCACGCTCAAGGTGCTCGACGCGAGCATCAACATGGGCATGCTCGCCGGTATCGTCAGCGGCCTGATGGCCGGCGCGCTGTACAACCGCTTCAAGGACATCAAGCTGCCGGAGTATCTGGCTTTCTTCGGTGGTCGACGGTTTGTGCCGATTGTCACAGGGTTCGCGGCGGTCGGTTTGGGTGTGGTGTTCGGCTATATCTGGCCGCCGATCCAGCACGGCATCAACGCGTTTGGTGCGCTGATGATGGAAAGCGGCAGTATCGGCGCGTTCGTGTTTGGCGTGTTCAACCGCCTGCTGATCGTCACCGGCCTGCACCATATCCTCAACAACATGGCGTGGTTCGTGTTCGGCAACTTCACCGATCCAACTACCGGGGCTCTGGTGACGGGTGACCTGTCGCGCTACTTCGCCGGTGATCCGAAGGGCGGCCAGTTCATGACCGGCATGTTCCCGATGATGATCTTCGGCCTGCCCGCCGCGTGCCTGGCGATGTATCGCAACGCCCTGCCGGAACGGCGCAAGGTGATGGGCGGGATTTTTCTGTCGATGGCTTTGACGTCGTTTTTGACTGGGGTGACCGAGCCGATTGAATTCGCCTTCATGTTTCTGGCGCCGTTGTTGTATCTGCTGCATGCGCTGCTGACCGGGTTGTCGATGGCGATCACCAATGCGTTGAACATTCACCTCGGCTTCACCTTCTCCGGCGGTTTTATCGACATGGTGCTGGGCTGGGGCCGCTCGACCAATGGCTGGTTGGTGATTCCGGTCGGGCTGGCGTATGCCGTGGTGTATTACGCGGTGTTTGATTTCTGCATTCGTCGCTTCAATCTGAAGACGCCGGGGCGTGAGGATGTCGCTGTCAGTGAAAAAGCCGTACTGACTGAGAACGAGCGCGCCAGTGCCTACATCAAGGCGTTGGGCGGCGCTGAAAATCTGCTGACGGTTGGCGCGTGCACCACGCGGTTGCGCCTGGAGATGGTCGATCGCAACAAGGCGTCGGATGCGGATCTGAAAGCGCTGGGGGCGATGGCGGTTGTGCGTCCGGGCAAGGGTGGAAGTTTGCAGGTGGTTGTCGGGCCGATGGCGGACAGTATTGCCGATGAGATTCGTCTGGCGATGCCTTCTCTGGGACGTGCCGTTCTGGTTGAGACATCTGTTGTTGCTGATGAGTCGAAAGCCGCTGTGATTGCCGGCTCCGAAGCGCAGCAATGGCTGACCGCACTGGGCGGTGGCGACAACGTGCTGCAACTGGATTGCATTGCCATGAGCCGGATTCGCTTGCTGTTGGCGGATGGCAAGGCACTGTCCGAGGCGCAGTTGAAGGAGCTGGGTTGTCAGGGTGTCAGCCAGTTGGAGGGTGGGGTCTGGCACTTGTTGGTGGGTGACAAAGCTGCGAGTTTGAGTGGAGCACTTGAAGCGCTGGTCAATCGCAGCGAGGTCAGTGCCAAGGTTTAGAGGTCTGGTGTCTGGATCGGCCTCATCGCTAGCAGGCTAGCTCCCACAAGAGAATACATTTCACTGTGGGAGCCAGCCTGCTGGCGATGAACGATGACGCGGACGTCAGGTTTGTGGGTCGACTCGATCCAGCGCTCGGTTTACCGCCAGTTCGGCAAGCATGACGATTTGCTGGATGCCTAATACGGTGCTGCGCTGAGAACCGTTTAGCTCATTGGCGAAGTTGCTGGCGGCGGTGCTTGCCGAGGCTAACGATTCGCAGGCGTGGGCGAGCAGGCTTTCGGTGTCGACCTCTGGGCGGACCATGAACATGGTGCTCGGTCGGCAGGGCTTTGCGGGGTCGGGGCACAGATAGAAGTCGAGGGCGCGTTTGATGGCTTCGCGGTTTCGGGCCTGGTCTTCGGCGCGGAGGGCTTCTTCGAGTGGGGTTTTGGTTTCGGGTGGATCGGGTACGGGCTTAGTCATTGCAATGATCTCTAATCAATGATTGAGCCATCACTGGTCGTTTCTCACGCGACGAAGAGGTGGCAGCTATGTGCGGAGTGAGAAACCGGTAAGAGATCAACCCGGCCGAACCGAAGTCCGCCCGCACACAGCCGCCATAGAACATCACCAGCAGCAAATGAGCTGGCGGCGATTATGGTGCTACTGACGTTTGATTAAAACCTCTTACCGGGTTCTCACGCCCGATCACCGATTTGCGGTGACAGCCAAAGACTAGAGACCCGACGTCCGACGGACAACCTGAAAACCTTGTGGGAAGGTTCTGGCTATTCGACACATCATTAAACAGCCAAAAGCAAACCCTCACCCTAGCCCTCTCCCAGAGGGAGAGGGGATTGACCGAGGTGTTTGGTGGATGTACGCCGACGTGAAATACCGAGTCGAATTCATATCCTGAAAAGCCCATAAATCCCTCACTCTCCCCTAGTCGAACTCAGTTTCGCCCCCCACAAATCGGCCCCCTCTCTCCGAACCAAACTCAGGCTTGAATAGCACACAAATCGACTCCCTCTCCCTCGGGAGAGGGCTGGGCGGGCGGCGTTCCGATGAGGAGCGAATCCAGCACAAAACCCAAGTCGATCACACACCGCTCAAACAGGATGAGCGCCAGCTCGGCTGCCCCCCACATTGCTGGCACTGTCAACTGTCAGGTCTGACAGTTGACCGCCTCGATCGACCTTATTACGTTGACTGAATCAGGCAGTTTTCATGTCGTAGCCTCGATAACCCGAAGCTCAACTAAAAAAGGATGGCTGCGACATGGCAAAGAAAATGACGGACGCAGAACAACTGGAGCATCTGAAAAAAACCTTCAGAGATCTTGATGAAAATACAGACGGAATTCTGACTTTCGAAGAGTTCGCCAACGGTGCCAAAGGCTTTGAAAAAACCATGAGAACTTGGGTATGGGATGAATACAACAAAGACCGGAACAGCGAACTAACCCTGGAAGAGTACCTGGCCAGCCAAAAAAAGAAGCCCGCCGAATAGTTTCGTCACCTCCAGGCCGCCATCGCTGGCAAGCCAGCTCCCACATGGATTGAGTTCACCGTTAGATATTCGTATCGCTTCGGCTCTTCACCACTCAACAGGATGAGCGTTAGCTCGGCTGCTGCTCTTGATCTTGATCCACAGGCCCCGTCGGCAGGCTGAGTGGAGGGATTTATCCGGGGGTGGGAGCGCAGCGACCGTTTGGCGCAGCCAAATGCATCGAGAGGAGGTGCAGCGAAGCAAACCGTAGGCGATGCGCCCGGATGGATCCCGGAGCGAAGGAACCCCGAGCTTTAGCGAGTGGGCCGAACGTTGGGGCAAGCGTTTTTGGTTACTTTTTAGGCGTTTGTAAAAAGTGACCCGCCGTAAGGGCGGAACCCTAAGAAGCCGTTACCGCAGCAACGGATATGTACCCGGTCAGCCAGAACATCATTACCTGATCCGACGCCTTCGCGAGCAAGCTCGCTCCCACATTGGATTCCCATTGCCTGGAAAATCGGGGGGCAACAAAAAACCCGCAGACAATCACTCATCTGCGGGTTTCCCGTTTCAGCAGCAAGAAAAGTCAGAAATCTTCCAGCCGCCACACCTCATACGCCGGTGTCTCGTAGGGATGGCTCAACTTGAGAGCCGCCACCACAGCAACGATCAACTCATCCGCCACCACAAGCTCAACCTTCCACTCCTCAACCCGCTCAACCTGCCCCGCCTCACCAATGAACGGCTGACTGCCGTCCAACGGTCGAAACTGGCCCAGACCGAGCACCTGCCAAGCACAGTGGTCATAGTCACCGATCCGCCCACCAACGGCAGCGAACACAGCCCCTTTGACCACCTCGACATGACTGTCAGGAACAAAAAAGGCGAGCTTGTACACAGGCCTTAGTTAACCCAGACGCGCGCGTTACGGAACATACGCATCCAAGGTGCATCCTCGTTCCAGTCTTCCGAACGCCACGAGTTCTGCACCGCGCGGAACACACGCTCCGGGTGCGGCATCATGATCGTCACACGGCCATCACGGCTGGTGAGACCGGTAATCCCGCGCGGCGAACCGTTCGGGTTGGCCGGATAACGCTCAGTGACCTTGCCATGGTTGTCGACGAAACGCATCGCCACGCAACCGGACAGATCGGCTTCCAGCAGGGCTTCTTCGCTGGAGAACTCGGCGTGACCTTCACCGTGAGCAATGGCGATCGGCATACGCGAACCGGCCATGCCTTGCAGGAAGATCGAGTTCGACTCCTGAACCTGAACCATCGCGACACGCGCTTCGAACTGCTCGGAGCGGTTGCGCACGAAGTGCGGCCAGAATTCGCTGCCCGGAATCAGCTCGTGCAGGTTGGACATCATCTGGCAACCGTTGCACACGCCGAGGGTGAAGCTGTCGTTACGCTCGAAGAAGCCCTGGAACGCATCGCGGGCGCGGCTGTTGAACAGTGCCGACTTGGCCCAGCCTTCACCGGCGCCGAGAACGTCGCCGTAGGAGAAACCACCGCAGGCCACCAGACCTTTGAACTCGTTCAGGTCGACACGGCCGGCCAGAATATCGCTCATGTGCACGTCGATCGCGTTGAAACCGGCGCGGTCGAACGCGGCGGCCATTTCCACCTGACCGTTGACGCCCTGCTCACGCAGCACGGCAACCTGAGGGCGGATGCCTTTCTTGATGTAAGGCGCGGCGATGTCCTGGTTGACGTCGTAGCTGAGCTTGACGCTCAGGCCCGGGTTGTCTTCTTCCAGCAGCACGTCGAACTCTTGCTCAGCGCAGTCGGCGTTATCACGCAGACGCTGGATCTGGTAGCTGGTCTCGGCCCACTGACGTTGCAGCAGACGACGCTGACCTTCGAACACGGTGTCACCGTTGAAGGTGATGTTGATCTGGCCATTGTTGATCGGTTGACCGATCACCGACACGCAGTCGCCCAGACCGGCCGCGCTGAATTGCGCGAGGATATCTGGCGTGGCGTCCTGACGAACCTGGATCACGGCACCCAGCTCTTCGTTGAACAGGATCGCAGCGATTTCCGCCGAAGACTCGGCAACGCTGTCCAGGTTCAGGCTCAGACCGCAGTGGCCGGCGAAGGCCATTTCCACCACGGAGGTCAGCAGACCACCGTCGGAACGGTCGTGGTAAGCCAGCAGGTGACCGTCGGCGTTGAGGCCCTGGATCACTGCGAAGAAGGCTTTCAGGTCTTCGGCGTCATCGACATCCGGCGCATGTTTGCCGAGCTTGCCGTGAACCTGAGCAAGGATCGAAGCACCCATACGGTTCTGACCGCGACCGAGGTCGATCAGGATCAGGTCGGTGGTGCCCTTGTCCATGCGCAGTTCCGGAGTCAGGGTCTGACGGATGTCAGCCACTGGCGCGAAACCGGTCACGATCAGCGACATCGGCGAGGTCACGGTTTTTTCTTCGCCGTTATCGTTCCAGCGGGTGGCCATGGACATCGAGTCCTTGCCCACCGGAATGGTGATGCCCAGCTCAGGGCACAGTTCCATACCGACCGCTTTCACTGTGTCGTACAGACGCGCGTCTTCGCCCGGGTGGCCGGCAGCCGACATCCAGTTCGCCGACAGTTTGATGTCGGAGAGCTTGTTGATGCGCGAAGCAGCGATGTTGGTCAGGGTTTCGCCAATGGCCATGCGGCCCGACGCCGGAGCGTCCAGCAGTGCCAGCGGAGTCCGCTCGCCCATTGCCATCGCTTCACCGGTGTAGACGTCAAAACTGGTGGCGGTGACAGCAACGTCGGCCACCGGAACCTGCCATGGACCAACCATTTGGTCACGGGCCACGAGGCCGGTGATGGTGCGGTCGCCGATGGTGATCAGGAAGCTTTTGCTCGCCACGGCCGGGTGATGCAGAACGCGCTCGATGGACTCGGTGATGTCGAGGTTCGACGGATCGAAGTCATCGCCCAATTCGGCTTCACGAACTACCGAACGGTGCATGCGCGGGGCTTTGCCCAGCAACACTTCCAGTGGCATGTCCACCGGGTTGTTACCGAAGTGGCTGTCGGTCACGGTCAGTTGCGGCTCGGCAGTGGCTTCGCCGACTACAGCAAACGGGCAACGCTCACGTTCACAGATCGCCTGGAAGCGCTCGAAGTCCTCAGGGCCTACCGCCAGAACGTAACGTTCCTGGGATTCGTTGGACCAGATTTCGTGCGGGGCCATGCCCGGCTCGTCGTTGGGAATGTTGCGCAGTTCGAAACGGCCACCGCGGTCGCCGTCGTTGACCAGTTCCGGGAAGGCGTTGGACAGACCGCCCGCGCCGACGTCGTGGATGAAGCTGATCGGGTTTTTGTCGCCCAGTTGCCAGCAACGGTCGATGACTTCCTGGCAGCGACGCTCCATTTCAGGGTTTTCACGCTGCACGGAAGCGAAGTCGAGATCCGCCGAGCTGGTGCCGGTGGCCATCGAGGAAGCAGCGCCGCCGCCCAGACCGATCAACATCGCCGGGCCGCCGAGGACGATGAGCTTGGAGCCAACGACGATCTCGCCTTTCTTGACGTGTTCTTCACGGATGTTGCCCATGCCGCCGGCCAACATGATCGGCTTGTGGTAACCGCGAACTTCGTCACCGTGCGGGGTGGTGATCGATTGTTCGAAGGTACGGAAGTAGCCGGTCAGGGCCGGACGACCGAATTCGTTGTTGAACGCAGCGCCGCCGAGCGGGCCTTCGATCATGATGTCCAGCGCGGTAACAATGCGCTCAGGCTTGCCGTACGGCACTTCCCACGGCTGTTCGAAGCCCGGAATCTGCAGGTTCGACACGGTGAAACCGGTCAGGCCAGCCTTTGGCTTGGCGCCACGGCCGGTTGCACCTTCGTCGCGGATCTCGCCACCGGAACCGGTCGATGCACCCGGGAACGGGGCAATTGCGGTCGGGTGGTTGTGGGTTTCAACCTTCATCAGGATGTGCACCGGCTCCTGCACCGCGCCGTACTGGCGGGTTTCAGGATTCGGGAAGAAACGGCCGGCAACGTTGCCGACGATCACCGAGGCGTTGTCCTTATAAGCCGACAGAACGCCTTCGCTGTGCATCACGTAGGTGTTCTTGATCATGCCGAACAGGCTTTTTTCCTGGTTCTCACCATCAATATCCCAACTGGCGTTGAAGATTTTGTGGCGGCAGTGCTCGGAGTTGGCCTGGGCGAACATCATCAGTTCGATGTCGTGCGGGTTGCGCTTGAGACCGTTGAAGGCATTGACCAGGTAATCGATCTCGTCTTCAGCCAGAGCCAGGCCCAGCTCGGTGTTGGCTTTTTCCAGCGCAGCGCGACCACCACCGAGGATGTCGATTGCAGTCAGCGGCTTCGGCTCGGCGTGGCTGAACAGACCGGCGGCCTGCTCGAGGTTGGCCAGCACGATCTGGGTCATGCGGTCATGCAGCACGTCGGCAATCTGCTGCGCTTCGGCTTCGCTGAACTGACCGGCAACGTAGAAGGCGATACCGCGTTCCAGACGCTGGATCTTGCTCAGGCCGCAGTTGCGGGCGATATCGCTGGCCTTGCTCGACCATGGCGAGATGGTGCCGAAACGCGGCAACACCAGAAACAGACGGCCGGTCGGCTCTTGTACCGGAACGCTTGGACCGTACTTCAGAAGGCGCGCAAGCACCTGCTGTTCGTCGCCGGTCAGGACGCCGGTGACTTCGGCGAAGTGAGCGAATTCAGCATACAAGCCACTGACAGCCGGAACCTTCTGGCTCAGTTGCTCAAGGAGTTTGCTGTGGCGAAAGGCAGAAAGGGCAGGAGCGCCGCGCAGGATCAACATCTTCGGGACAGCCTCGGGAAGGGGTGTGCTTTGAGGCCGTGCATTCTAGCCTAAACCGCCCTCAACATCACCCGAAACGCTACGCACGGTTGCACTCGGGTATCAATCTGTGTTTCCGACTTCAGAGTCAGGTAAATCAGCTATTCAGATGCCGCTTATTTTTACTGTAACAAAATGCCGTCAAGCCCCGTTCCTGCGGGGTTTCGTGCAGTTTTGTGATTGCTAGCAGACTCGCCCTGCACTGTCGAGATATGGCGCCCGCAGCCGTTTGCGTATACTGCGCAGATGTTTTTCCCAACGGCTTTGCGTCCGCGGTACGCCAAATGGCTGATCGCAACCGGACTCTTCCTGATGCTCGGTGGCTGTGTTGATAAACCCAACACACTCGAGCGCGTAAAGGAGGATGGTGTGCTGCGGGTGATTACCCGTAACAGCCCCGCCACCTACTTTCAGGATCGCAGCGGTGAAACCGGCTTCGAATACGAGCTGGTGAAGCGCTTCGCCGACGATTTGGGCGTAGAGCTGAAGATCGAGACCGCCGACAACCTCGATGACTTGTTCGATCAGATCGGCAAGCCGAACGGCCCGGTGCTGGCCGCCGCCGGTCTGGTCAGCAGCGAACAGCGCAAGCAGCAGGTGCGGTTCTCGCACTCCTACCTTGAAGTCACCCCGCAGATCATCTATCGCAACGGCCAGTCACGGCCGACCGATCCTGGCGATCTGGTCGGCAAGAAGATCATGGTGCTCAAGGGCAGCACCCACGCCGAGCAACTGGCGGAGCTGAAAAAGAAATTCCCCGGCATCGAATACGAAGAGTCCGACGCGGTTGAAGTGGTCGACCTGCTGCGCATGGTCGATGAAGGCCAGATCGACCTGACCCTGGTCGATTCCAACGAAGTGGCGATGAATCAGGTGTATTTCACCAATATTCGCGTGGCCTTCGACCTCGGCGATGCACGCAGCCAGAGCTGGGCCGTGGGCCCGGGCGAAGACAACAGCCTGCTCAACGAAATCAACGCGTATCTGGACAAAGTGCAGAAGAACGGCACCCTGCAACGCTTGAAGGATCGCTATTACGGCCACGTCGATGTTCTCGGCTATATGGGTGCCACGACTTTCGCCCAGCACTTGCAGCAGCGCCTGCCGAAATACGAACAGCACTTCAAGAACTACGCGAAGAAAGAGAAAGTCGACTGGCGTCTGCTGGCGGCCATTGGTTATCAGGAATCGCTGTGGCAGCCGACGGTTACCTCGAAGACCGGCGTGCGCGGGCTGATGATGCTGACCCAGAACACGGCACAGGCAATGGGCGTGTCCAACCGCCTCGATCCGAAGCAGAGCATCATGGGCGGCGCCAAGTACCTGGCTTATATGAAGGACCAACTCGACGATTCGATCAAGGAGCCGGACCGCACGTGGTTCGCCCTCGCGGCCTACAACGTCGGCAGTGGCCACCTGGATGACGCGCGTAAGCTAACGGCCAAGGAAGGGCTGAACCCGGACAAATGGCTGGACGTGAAGAAAATCCTGCCGCGCCTGTCGCAGAAGCAGTGGTACAGCAAGACGCGCTATGGCTACGCCCGAGGCGGCGAGCCGGTGCATTTTGTGGCGAACATTCGTCGCTACTACGACATTTTGACCTGGGTGACCCAACCGCAACTTGAAGGCGATCAAGTGGCCGAGGGTAATCTGCATGTGCCGGGCATCGATAAGTCAAAACCCGCACAAGAACCTGCCCCCCTCTAATCAACACCCCAAATCAATTGTAGGAGTGAGCCTGCTCGCGAAGGCGTCGTGTCAGTCGACATCATGCTTGACTGATACACCGCTTTCGCGAGCAGGCTCGCTCCCACAGTTGTTACGCGGTGATCTTATTGCTTGGCAGCCGCCAGAATCAGCGCTTTCATTTCAGACACAGCAGACTTGAACCCGACGAACAACGCATGCGCCACCAGCGCATGGCCGATGTTCAGTTCGTTGATGCCTTTGATGGCCGCTACGGCTTCAACGTTGTGGTAGTGCAAGCCGTGACCCGCATTAACGATCAGGCCTTGGGCCAGACCAAACGCCACGCCATCGGCGACACGCTTGAGCTCTTCAGCCACTTCGGTCGGGGTTTCGGCATCGGCGTAACGGCCGGTGTGCAGTTCGATGGCCGGCGCACCGACACGCTTCGACGCTGCAATCTGGCGCTCGTCGGCATCGATGAACAGCGACACTTCGCTGCCGATCTTCGACAGACGTTCAACCGCTGCCTTGATGCGCTCCTCCTGTCCTGCCACATCCAGACCGCCTTCGGTGGTCAGCTCCTGACGGGTTTCCGGGACGAGGCAGATGTGCGCCGGACGAATGCGTTCGGCAAACGCCATCATTTCTTCGGTGACGCCCATTTCGAAGTTCATGCGGGTTTGCAGCACATCCTTGAGCAACAGAACATCGCGCTCCTGAATGTGCCGACGGTCTTCACGCAGGTGCACTGTAATGCCATCGGCACCCGCCTCTTCCGCGTCCAGCGCCGCCTTGACCGGATCCGGGTAGCGCGTGCCACGAGCCTGACGCAGGGTGGCGACGTGGTCGATGTTCACGCCAAGAAGAATGCGATTGCTGGTGGTCACGGATGCGCGCTCCTGAAGAAAAAGATTCGGCGCACAGCATACACGGTGAAGGGTCTGTTTACGTCTGGGCGCGGCGGCAACGGGATGCTGGCTGAGTGCAGGGCAAGGCGCGAGGAACGAAGTTTGGTTGCGCCAAATGAGTTCCGAGCAACGCGGCCCTGCGCGCAGCCAGCGCCCGTTGCGCCGCGTCCAGACGTAAACAGACCCTTAGGGCTTGCGAAACAGCTCGCGACTGACGAGAGGGCGACCGCCCAGGTGAACAGCCAGTGCCTGACGCATCAAGCGCTTGGCGGCGGAGAGCGCGCCGGGGGCGGTCCAGTCGGCTTCGGCCATGGCCAGTAATTCGACGCCGCTGAACAGGCCGGGTTGCAGCAGGAAGACCCGCTCAAGACCGGCATCCACTTGCAGACGATAAAGACCATCCGGCGCAACAGGTTCGCCATGGACATCGGTATTCAACGAAAAGCCGTAACCGAGATCGTCCAGCAGCCGCCATTCAAAGGAGCGCAGCAACGGCTCCAGCGGACGACCTTCAGCCAATGCCAGCAAGGTCGCGGCGTAGTGATCGAAGACACCCGGGTGCGGGTCTTCGGCAGGCAGCAGGCGAATCAGCAATTCATTCAGATAGAGACCGCTGAACAGCGCTTCACCGTTGAGCCACGCCGAGGTGCCAGAGCTCTCCATGCGCCCGACGTTCTTAAGCTCGCCCTTGCCACGAAACTCGACTTCCAGCGCCACGAACGGCCGCGCCAATGTCCCGGCCTTGCCCCGCGCACTGCGCAACACCGCCCGCAGCCGACCTTGCGGCGTGAGGAAGTCCACCAACGCACTGGTTTCGCGGTAGGCGCGAGAATGCAGGACATAGGCGGGTTGGGCCGGAGGCGGGTTTTGCGACATTGGGTTCTCGATGAAGAAACGCAGTTTTACACACAACCCAAAACCACTGTGGGAGCGAGCCTGCTCGCGAAAGCGGAGTGACAGTCAACATCAAGGCTGAATGTTACATCCTCTTCGCGAGCAGGCTCGCTCCCACAGTGGGTATCGGTGTTCTCTGGATCGGTGATTACAGGTCGCCGTAACCCAGCGAACGCAGCGCACGCTCGTCATCGGACCAGCCGCCCTTCACCTTGACCCACAGGTTGAGCATGATCTTGGAGTCGAACAGCAGCTCCATGTCCTTGCGCGCTTCGGTGCCGATGCGTTTGATACGCTCGCCCTTGTCGCCAATGATGATCTTCTTCTGGCCGTCGCGCTCAACGAGGATCAAAGCATGAATGTGCAGGGTCTTGCCCTGCTGCTTGAACTCTTCGATTTCGACGGTGATCTGGTACGGCAGCTCAGCGCCCATCTGGCGCATGATTTTCTCGCGTACCAGTTCGGCGGCAAGGAACCGGCTGCTGCGGTCGGTGATCTGGTCTTCCGGGAAGAAGTGATCGTTCTCCGGCAGATGATCAGCGATAACCTTTTCCAGCGCGTCGAGGTTGTGCCCGTGCTGCGCGGAGACCGGGATGATCTGCGCGTTCGGCAACTGCTCCTGCAACCAGCTCAAGTGCGGCATCAGCTCGGCTTTGTCTTCGATGCGGTCGGTCTTGTTCAGCGCAACGATCAATGGGCCGGTAACGTACTGCACACGCTCGAGAACCATCTGGTCTTCGTCGGTCCACTTGGTCCGATCGACTACGAAGATCACCACGTCGACGTCTTTCAACGCTGCCGAAGCGGTTTTGTTCATGTAACGGTTCAGGGCCTTTTCGCCACCCTTGTGCATACCAGGGGTATCGACGTAGATCGCCTGCACGTCACCTTCGGTTTTGATACCGAGCATGTTGTGGCGAGTGGTCTGCGGCTTGCGCGAGGTAATGGCGAGCTTTTGGCCAAGGATGTGGTTCAGCAGCGTCGACTTACCGACGTTGGGACGGCCGACGATGGCAACATAGCCACAGCGAGTTGCGTTTGTATCAGTCATTGCCATTCTCCACGCCCAGGGCAATCAGTGCTGCGGCGGCCGCTACCTGTTCGGCAATACGACGGCTTACACCCTGACCTCGGCTTTTTTCATTCAGTAAGACAACTTCGCACTCGACGAAGAAGGTTCGGCAGTGCGGCTCGCCCTGGATATCCACCACTTCGTAGCGTGGCAGTTCACAACCGCGCGATTGCAGGTGTTCCTGCAGGCGGGTCTTCGGATCCTTGTTGGTATCGACCAGCGTCAGGCCTTCGAACTCGCCAGCCAGCCAGGCCAGCACGCGCTCGCGCGCCATATCCATGCCGGCGTCAAGGTAGATCGCGCCGATCAAGGCTTCGAGGGCATCGGCCAGAATCGATTCGCGACGGAAACCGCCGCTTTTCAACTCACCGGAACCCAGTCGCAGGTAATCGCCAAGGTCGAAACCGCGAGCCAGTACGGCCAGCGTCTCACCTTTTACCAGGCGTGCGCGCAAACGCGATAACTGGCCTTCGCGTGCCAGCGGGAAGCGATCGAACAGTGCCTCGCCGGCGACAAAATTGAGGATGGCATCGCCGAGGAATTCCAGGCGTTCGTTGTTGCGCCCGGCAAAACTTCGGTGCGTCAGGGCCAGCAGCATAAGCTCCTGATCCTTGAAGGTGTAACCGAGCTGGCGCTCGAGACGGCTTAGAGAAACGCTCACGGTTTACCCACGCTGAGTTCGTGGCTGGATTCCACTGCCATCGCCGGGATGCGGCGCAGGCCTGGGACA
Organism: Pseudomonas sp. Mb7; assembly: GCF_054790525.1. NCBI lineage: Bacteria > Pseudomonadati > Pseudomonadota > Gammaproteobacteria > Pseudomonadales > Pseudomonadaceae > Pseudomonas > Pseudomonas sp. Mb7. The sequence goes on along the minus strand of NZ_CP186501.1, from coordinate 369,656 downwards.
ATTAACGCTGTGTTCAAAAATTAAATCCTGGCGATTGCGAAGCCGATTGTGCCGGCTCCAGAAATGCATTCGGCGCTGTGGTCAACAGCGCCGTGTGTAATTACTTGATCAGGCCAACCCGCGAAAAATTCGGCAGGTGACTGAGTTTTGATTCCGGCCAGCTCATCCAGACCGCGAAGGCCTTGCCGACGATATTCTGGTCTGGAACCATGCCCAGCAGATCCTTGGGAATGTTCGGATCATCCCAGTAGCGACTGTCGTTCGAGTTGTCGCGGTTGTCGCCCATCATGAAGTAGTGCCCGGCCGGCACGGTCCAAGTATGGTCCGGCGTGGCGCGGTAACGGCTCATTTCCTTGCGGATCAGGTGTTCGGCAGCGCCGAGCTTTTCTTTGTAGAACTCGGCGCTGCCGAGCATGCCCGGCTCCGGGCCGACCAACTGTTCGGCCACCGACTCGCCATTGATGAACAGACGCTTGTCGGCGGTGTAACGCACCGTATCGCCCGGCAGGCCGACTACACGCTTGATGTAATTGACGCTCGGATCACTTGGATAGCGGAACACCATCACGTCACCGCGCTGCGGATCACCCACTTCGATGATTTTCTTGTCGATCACCGGCAGACGGATCCCGTAAGAAAATTTGTTCACCAGAATGAAGTCGCCGACGTCCAGGGTGGGTTTCATCGAGCCCGAAGGGATCTGAAACGGTTCAACGAGGAACGAGCGCAGCACCAGCACGATGAACAACACCGGGAAGAACGACTTGCCGTATTCGACCAGCAGCGGCTCTTTGTTCAGTTTTTCAACGACCACTACATCAGGCTGGCTGACACTGCCTTGATAGGAGGCAATGGCAGCACGCCGACGCGGCGCCAGGATCAACAGATCAAGCAACGCCAACAGGCCGCAGACGAACACGGCGATGACCAGCAACAGCGGGAAATTTAGTGACATAGGACCTAACTATCCAACCTGAGCACTGCGAGGAAGGCTTCTTGTGGAATTTCCACGTTGCCGACCTGCTTCATGCGTTTCTTACCGGCCTTTTGCTTCTCGAGCAGTTTCTTCTTACGGCTGACGTCACCGCCGTAGCATTTGGCCAATACGTTCTTTCTGAGCGCCTTGACGGTTGTCCGGGCAACGATCTGACCACCGATGGCGGCCTGAATGGCTACGTCGAACATCTGACGAGGAATCAGTTCTTTCATCTTCTCGGTCAACTGGCGACCTTTGTAGTGCGAGTTGTCACGGTGCACGATCAACGCCAGGGCATCGACCTTGTCGCCGTTGATCAGCACGTCCAGTTTCACCAGATTAGCCGATTGGTAACGATCGAAATGGTAATCCAGCGAAGCATAGCCGCGGCTGGTGGATTTGAGACGGTCGAAGAAGTCCAGGACCACTTCGTTCATCGGCAGGTCGTAGGTGACCTGCACCTGATTGCCGAGGAACAGCATGTCGACTTGAACGCCACGCTTCTCGATGCACAGGGTGATGACGTTGCCCAAGTGTTCCTGCGGCACCAGAATGTTGGCCCGCACGATCGGCTCGCGCATGTCTTCGATCGACGACACATCCGGTAGCTTGGATGGGTTGTCGACGTAAATCGTTTCACCGGTTTTCAGCACCAGCTCGAAAATTACCGTTGGCGCAGTGGTAATCAGGTCCAGGTCGTACTCGCGCTCGAGGCGCTCCTGGATGATTTCCATGTGCAACATGCCAAGGAAGCCGCAACGGAAGCCGAAGCCCAGTGCGTCGGAGCTTTCCGGGGTGTACTGCAACGACGAGTCGTTGAGGGTCAGCTTCTGCAGCGCTTCGCGGAAGTCCTCGAAGTCGTCGGAACTGACCGGGAACAGACCGGCGTAAACCTGTGGCTGGATGCGTTTGAAGCCGGGCAGCACTTCAACATCCGGGGTCGAGGCCAGGGTCAGGGTGTCACCGACCGGTGCACCGTGAATGTCCTTGATGCTAGCGATGATGAAGCCCACTTCGCCGGCTTTCAAATCAGTGGTGGCGGTGTGTTTCGGGTTGAACACGCCCACGCTGTCGACCAGATGGATCTTGCCGGTGGACTTGACGAGGATCTTGTCGCCCTTCTTCACGCGGCCATGACGTACACGCACCAGGGAAACAACGCCCAGGTAGTTGTCGAACCAGGAGTCGATGATCAACGCTTGCAGCGGATCTTCAATGTTGCCGGTCGGCGCAGGAATGGTGTGCACCAGACGCTCGAGGACTTCGTCGACACCCAGGCCGGTCTTGGCGCTGCAGGTGACGGCGTCGGTGGCATCGATGCCGATGATCTTCTCGATTTCGTCTTTTACGCGATCAGGATCGGCCTGCGGCAGGTCGATCTTGTTCAGCACCGGCATGACCTCAAGGCCCTGCTCGATCGCGGTGTAGCAGTTGGCTACGGACTGAGCTTCAACGCCCTGACCGGCATCGACCACCAGCAAGGCACCCTCACACGCAGCCAGGGAACGGCTGACTTCGTAGGTGAAGTCGACGTGGCCCGGGGTGTCGATGAAGTTCAACTGGTACTTGATGCCGTCTTTGGCGGTGTAATAGAGGGTAACGCTGTGGGCCTTGATGGTGATCCCGCGTTCACGCTCCAGATCCATGGAATCCAGTACTTGGGCTTCCATTTCACGCTCGGCCAGGCCGCCGCACATCTGGATGAAGCGATCGGCCAGCGTCGACTTGCCATGGTCAATGTGGGCGATGATGGAGAAATTGCGGATATGACTCAAATCACTCACGGATCAACACTCAAAAAGGCTGCAGGCATAGCCCGCCGAAAAATAGCCGGGAATTGTACCTGATACACGGCGCAAGCGTCACGTTCGCCTGTCACCCGGATTGCATGCAAAAACGCCCCGATCTGTCGACCGAGGCGTTTTCGAGGTTTAAAGCACAGGTCAATCGCCTGTCATCAACCGGCTCTTCGCAGCAGCCAGACACCCGCCAGCGCACAGACCCCGGCCGGCACCAGCACCGCAAACAGCGGCGAGAAACCGAACACCAGGCTCGACGGGCCGAGCAAATCCTGGACGATACGGAAAGTGAAGCCCACCAGCACGCCGGTAAACACCCGCTGACCGAGGGTTACCGAGCGCAGCGGACCGAAAATGAAGGAGATCGCCATAAGCACCAGTGCTGCGGTCACCAGCGGCTGCAACACCTTGACCCAAAATGCCAGCCAGTAGCGGCCGTTGCTCAGGCCCTGCTCGGACAGATAGTGGATGTAGCCCCACAAACCACTGATCGACAGCGATTCCGGTGCCATGACCACGGTGCTGAGCAATTGCGGGCTCAACGCCACGTCCCATTGCTCGCTCGGGGTATTGACGACTTCGGTGCTGCGTTCATGGAACAGCGTGGTGGCAACGTCGGTGAGTTGCCACTTATTGCCGTCGAACTCGGCTTTCTTGGCGAAACTCGAACTCAGCAGGTGACGCTCTTTGTCGAAGTGATAACGGGTCACGCCATACAGCAGGCCGTTGGGTTGCACGGCGTTGATGTGGATGAACTCTTCACCCTGACGGTGCCACATACCGTGCTTGGCGCTTTGCGCGTCGCCGCTGCCTTGCGCCAGCGAGCGATTGGCCTGGGCCATGCTTTCGGTCGCAGGAGCAACGTACTCGCCGATCAGTACGCCGGCCAGCATCAGCACCAGCATTGGTTTCATTACAGCCCAGACGATCCGGCCGATGGACACGCCAGCGGCGCGCATGACGGTCAGCTCACTGCTGCTGGCCAGACTGCCGAGGCCGATCAGGCAGCCGATCAGTGCGGCCATTGGCAACATTTCGTAGAGACGGCGTGGCGCGGTCAGCAATACGAAGCTGAGGACATCGACGAGGGTGTAGGTGTCGCTGACGTCGCCCATCTCATCGATGAAGGCAAACAAGGTCGCCAGACCAAGAATGATTGCCAGCACGGCGATGATCGCCATGAACACGCTGCTGCCGATGTAACGGTCGAGTTTAACCACGGGCCACCTCCAGCGCTGCAGCGCGACGGCTGGCCATCTTCAGACGCAGCGGCTCCCAATAGAGCAAACCGAGACCGATGAACAGGAAGATCGCATGCACCCACCAAAGGCCCAGGGCTGGCGGGATCTTGCCTTTTTCAAGGGCGCCGCGGGCGGCAATCAGAATGGTCAGGTAAGCCATATAAAGAAGAATCGCCGGCAGCAGCTTGAGGAAACGCCCTTGGCGCGGATTGACTCGCGACAGCGGCACCGCCATCAGGGTCACGATAAACACCAGCAGCGGCAGGGACAAACGCCATTGCAGTTCGGTTTTGGAGCGGATGTCATCGCTGCCCAGCAGAGACGAGGTCGGCATGGCGTCACGGTCGGTGACTTCTTCGCTGACATCCGGCTTGGGCAGCAGCACACCGTAGGTTTCGTAATGAATAGCGCGGTAATCGGCCTGACCCGGACTGCCGTCGTAGCGGTAGCCGTTATCGAGGATCAGGTAGCGGTTGCCGTCGGGACGCACTTCCTGGCGACCGCTTTCGGCCACCAGCACGGAAATCCCGCGATCCTTTTGATCGGCACCGAGGTTCTTTTGCGAAATGAATACGCTGCCCAGATTGACGCGATCGTCGCTCAAGGTCTCGGTATAGGTGACCCGAGTGCCATCACGCAGGGCCTGAAAGCGACCCGGCTCGAGGGTGTCGAATTCGGTCAGGGCGTCCTGCTTGTTCAGCAGCAACTGGAACTGGTTAGCGCCTTGCGGGGCCAGGCCCAGACTCAGCCACGCGACGACCAGCGCGACCAGGGTCGCCGGGAACAAGGTCATGCGAAACAGCTTCTGCTGGCTCATGCCGGTGGCCGAAAGCACAGTCATCTCGCTTTCCAGGTACAGGCGACCGTACGCCAGCAGGATCCCGAGGAACAGGCCCAGCGGCAGAATCAGTTGCAGGAACCCCGGCAGACGAAAGCCCATGATCAGGAACAGCGAGCCCGGATCGAGCTGGCCAGCAGCGGCCTGAGCGAGGTATTTGATGAAGCGACCGCTCATGATGATGACCAGCAGCACGGCACTCACGGCGCTGAGGGTCAACAGGACTTCGCGGGACAGATAACGGAAGACGATCAAACCAGACACTCCAGGGTTGTCAGGCTAAGGCGGCCAAACAAGCAAACACATCGACCGGCCCGCAACGCAGAGCCGTCGAAAAAAGATGCGGCATTATCCTGTGATTGAGGGCGCCTGTCACTGCGCACACTCATCCATGTCTGTAATCCTTTGCAGATCGTACAACCTAGGGGGCTTTCTCAATTAGTTTTCACACCGCGCCGGGTCTGCTGTTGTGCTGGGCAAGGCGCGAGAAGCGTGGTTTGGTCATTCCAAATAAGCTTGGAGCAACGCAGCCCTGCACAACAGCAGGCCCGGCCCTTCGGGTTGTGCCTTAAAGCCGGCCAGTCTGCGTTGCAGGCCTTGGAAAGGGAACAACCATTCCCAGCGGCCTGCGCCTTGCCTGGCTGGCTTTAAGGACAACGCGGTGTGAAAACTAATTGAGAACGCCCCCTAGGGTTGTCAGGTGCGGGGAGCGGGGTTCAAACTGCGGCCCTTGTCGCAGGCTTTGGCCTGCGCCTCTTCTCTCTATAAGCAGGCGACTGCGGACACCGTCGAACGCCTGCGTGTTGACCATTCATTCAGGGATCCGGACATGGAACTGGTTGTAAAAAGCGTTAGCCCAGAAACGTTGAAAACCGCCACCCTGGTGGTTGCCGTCGGCGAAGGCCGCAAACTCGGTGTCGCCGCCAAACAGGTCGACGAACTGAGCGGTGGCGCGATCAGCGCCGTCCTCAAGCGTGGCGATCTGGCTGGTAAAGTCGGTCAAAGCCTGCTGCTGCACAGCCTGCCGAACCTGAAAGCCGAGCGCGTGTTGCTGGTCGGCGTGGGCAAGGATGAGGAACTGGGCGACCGTCCATTCCGTAAAATCGTTGCCGGCATCCTTAACACCCTGAAAGGTCTGGGCGGCAGCGACGCCGTGTTGGCACTGGATGAAATCATTGTCAAAAACCGCGACAGCTACGGCAAAACCCGTCTGCTGGCAGAAACCCTGGTGGATGGCGAATACACCTTCGACCAGTTCAAGAGCCAGAAAGCCGAACCGCGCGCCCTGAAGAAAATCACCCTGCTGACCATCAAGGCTGCTCAGGCCGAAGTGCAGCGCGCGGTGAATCACGCTACCGCGATCGCCAACGGCATGGCATTCACCCGCGACCTGGGCAACCTGCCGCCGAACATCTGCCACCCGACCTTCCTTGGTGAACAAGCGAAGAATCTGGGCAAAGAGTTCAAGGACCTGAAAGTCGAAGTCCTCGACGAGAAGAAGATCAAATCCCTGGGCATGGGTTCGTTCTATGCCGTCGGCCAGGGCAGCGCCCAGCCGCCGCGCCTGATCGTCATGCAATACAACGGCGGCAAGAAATCCGAGAAGCCGTACGCACTGGTTGGTAAAGGCATCACCTTCGACACCGGCGGCATCAGCCTGAAACCGGGTGCCGGCATGGACGAAATGAAGTACGACATGGGCGGCGCAGCCTCCGTGTTCGGTACCCTGCGTGCCGTGCTTGAGCTGAAACTGCCAATCAACCTGGTGTGCATCCTTGCCTGCGCGGAAAACATGCCGAGCGGCAATGCCTCGCGTCCGGGCGACATCGTCACCACCATGAGCGGCCAGACCGTGGAAATCCTCAACACCGACGCCGAAGGCCGTCTGGTGCTGTGCGATGCGCTGACCTACTCCGAGCGTTTCAAGCCGCAAGCGGTGATCGACATCGCCACCCTGACCGGCGCTTGCGTCGTGGCACTGGGCGCGCACACCTCGGGCCTGCTGGGCAACAACGACGAACTGATCGGCCAACTATTGAGCGCTGGCCAGACTGCCGACGACCGCGCCTGGCAATTGCCGCTGTTCGACGAATACCAGGAGCAACTGGACAGTCCGTTCGCCGACATCGCCAACATTGGCGGGCCGAAAGCCGGCACCATCACTGCTGCGTGCTTCCTGTCGCGTTTCACCAAGAACCTCAACTGGGCGCACCTGGACATCGCCGGCACCGCGTGGACCAGCGGCGGCAAGGACAAGGGCGCCACTGGCCGTCCGGTGCCTCTGCTGACCCAGTACCTGCTGGATCGCGCCAAAGCCTGAACCCGCTGACCGGCGGCGTCACTTTCGGGTGACGCCGCCTGCTGCTCTGGAACCGCAATGACCAAAGTCGACTTCTATATCCTGCCCAGCGCCGATCCTTCGGCTCGCCTGGACTTTGCCTGCAAGCTCACCGAAAAAGCCTGGCGCATGGGGCACCGCATCTACCTGCATTGCAGCGATGCCGCCCAGCGTGATGATCTCGATGCGCGCCTGTGGGCATTCAAGGGCGAGACCTTCGTGCCGCACGGTCCGGCCGACAGCGAACCGGACGGTTTGATTGTGTTGGGATTGGGTGATGACTGCGGTCAGCACCAGGATTTGCTGGTCAACCTCGACCTGAAAGTCCCGGCCTTTGCCAACAAATTCGCCCGGGTGGCGGAAGTGGTGGTTGAAGATCCGACAATTCGGGCGGCTGCGCGGGAGAGTTTCCGTTTCTACCGCGAACAGGGCTATCCTCTGCAAGACCACCGTTTACAGCGACTCTGAGCATTCCAATGGACACTCCGAAACCGCAACAAAAGTCCGCGCACCTGTTGGATGATCTTGAATCGATCCGCCAGTTACTCGGCGATGACAACCTGCAACCACCGCTGTTGACCGACACCGTCGATGACGGTGAACAGGAACAGATTCCGATGTTGTTTGATTCGGTCGGCGCCGAACCCGCCGCTGTCGAACCACCACCCGCGCCAGCTCCGACACCCGCCGCACCACCGGCTGCGACCGCCGCTAAAGGCCCGGACGCCCTGCTCCACCTCGACAGCGAACTGCGCGCCGCCGCGCAATTGATCATGCAAGACGTGATCGACGACTTCGCGCCGCACATCGAAACCGAAATCAAACGCCGCCTCGACGCGCGCATGGAACGGCTGCTCAGCCAGTACGAATAACGCGCCCCGTGTAGGAGCTGCCGCAGGCTGCGATCTTTTGACCTTTGTTTTTTAAAGACAAGATCAAAAGATCGCAGCCTGCGGCAGCGCCTACATTTAGATCTCCACCCAGTCCTCCCCGCTCGCCCTCGGCCCCATGCCCCGCTATACTCGTCGGCTTTTCCTGAATTAATGCCAATAGGGTCCCGCCGCGCATGGATAAGACCTACCAGCCGCACGCCATTGAAACTTCCTGGTACAACACCTGGGAGTCCGAGAACTACTTCGCCCCGCAAGGCGCGGGCGACTCCTACACCATCATGATCCCGCCGCCGAACGTCACCGGCAGCCTGCACATGGGTCACGGTTTCAACAACGCGATCATGGACGCCCTGATCCGTTTCCGCCGCATGCAGGGTCGCAATACCCTGTGGCAGCCGGGCACCGACCACGCCGGCATCGCTACGCAAATGCTGGTGGAGCGTCAACTGGAAGCCACCGGCCAGAATCGTCACGATCTGGGCCGCGAGAAATTCCTCGAGAAGGTCTGGGAGTGGAAGGATCAATCCGGCGGCAACATCAGCCGTCAGATCCGCCGCCTCGGCTCGTCCGTCGACTGGAGCCGCGAGCGCTTCACCATGGACGACGGTCTCTCGGAAGCGGTCAAAGAAGCCTTCGTGCGCCTGCACGAAGACGGCCTGATCTACCGCGGCAAGCGTCTGGTCAACTGGGACACCAAGCTGCACACGGCGATTTCCGACCTCGAAGTGGAAAACCACGACGAGAAAGGTTTCCTGTGGAACCTGAAGTACCCGCTGGCTGACGGCGCAAAAACCGCCGATGGCAACGATTTCCTGATCGTCGCGACCACCCGTCCGGAAACCATGCTCGGCGACTCCGCCGTTGCGGTGAACCCGAACGATGAGCGCTACCAGGCCCTGATCGGCAAGTTTGTCGAGCTGCCACTGGTTGGCCGCCGCATCCCGATCATCGCCGACGATTACTGCGATCCTGAATTCGGCACCGGCTGCGTGAAAATCACCCCGGCCCACGATTTCAACGACTACGAAGTCGGCAAGCGCCACAACCTGCCGCTGCTGAACATCTTCGACAAGAACGCCAACGTGCTGCCGGCAGCCCAGGTGTTCAACCTCGACGGCACGCTGAACGACAGCATCGATGGCGCGATTCCGGCTGAGTACGCCGGTCTTGAGCGTTTTGAAGCGCGTAAGCAAATCGTTGCTGCGTTCGACGCCGCCGGCCTGCTGGTCAGCGTCAACGACCACGGCCTGAAAGTACCGAAAGGCGATCGCTCCGGCACCATCATCGAGCCGTGGCTGACCGACCAGTGGTACGTGTCGACCAAGCCTTTGGCCGAGCCTGCGATTGCCGCTGTTGAAGACGGCCGTATCCAGTTCGTGCCGAAACAATACGAAAACATGTACTTCTCGTGGATGCGCGACATCCAGGACTGGTGCATCAGCCGTCAGCTGTGGTGGGGCCACCGGATTCCGGCCTGGTACGACGAGTCGGGCAAAGTCTACGTCGGTCGCGACGAAGCCGAAGTGCGTGCCAAGCACAACCTCGGTCCGGACGTTGCCCTGCAGCAGGACAACGACGTACTCGACACCTGGTTCAGTTCGGGTCTGTGGACGTTCTCCACCCTGGGCTGGCCTGAGCAGACCGAGTTCCTGAAGAAATTCCACTCCACCGACGTGCTGGTGACGGGCTTCGACATCATTTTCTTCTGGGTTGCCCGGATGATCATGCTGACCATGCACCTGATCAAGAACGAGGACGGCACGCCGCAGGTTCCGTTCAAGACCGTGTATGTGCACGGTCTGGTGCGCGATGGCCAGGGCCAGAAGATGTCCAAGTCCAAGGGCAACGTCCTTGACCCGCTGGACATCATCGACGGTATCGAGCTGGAAGAACTGGTGCAGAAGCGCACCTCCGGCCTGATGCAGCCGAAACTGGCGAAGAAGATCGAGAAGCAGACCCGCGACGAATTCGCCGACGGCATCGCCAGCTACGGCACCGACGCCCTGCGCTTCACCTTCTGCTCGCTGGCCTCGACCGGTCGCGACATCAAGTTCGACATGGGCCGCGTCGAAGGCTATCGCAACTTCTGCAACAAGATCTGGAACGCCGCGCGTTATGTTCTGGACAAGGGCGAAGACTGCGGCCAGAACGGCGAAGCCTACGAGCTGTCGCTGGCGGATCGCTGGATCATCTCGCAACTGCAACGCACTGAAGCCGAAGTGACCCGTCAGCTGGATCAATTCCGTTTCGACCTGGCAGCACAAGCGCTGTACGAGTTCATCTGGAACCAGTACTGCGACTGGTACCTGGAGCTGTCCAAGCCTGTGCTGTGGGACGAGAACGCACCGGTTGAACGTCAGCGCGGCACCCGTCGTACGCTGGTTCGCGTGCTGGAAGTGGCGCTGCGCTTGGCGCATCCGTTCATGCCTTTCATCACTGAAGAAATCTGGCAGCGCATCGCGCCGCTGGCCGGCATTCAGGGCAAGACGATCATGCTGCAAGCGTGGCCAGTGGCCAACGAAGAGCGCATCGATCCGGCCGCCGAAGACGACATCGAATGGCTCAAGGAACTGATGCTCGGCACGCGTAACATCCGTGGTGAAATGAACATCGGCCCGGGCAAGCCACTGCCGATCTACCTGAAGAACGTCAGCGCTGAAGACCAGCGCCGCCTGACCGAGAACGAAGCGCTGCTGAAGAAGCTGGCGCGTCTGGAATCGATCACCGTTCTGCAGGCTGGTGAAGAAGCACCGCTGTCCGCCACCGCTCTGGTTGGCGAGATGGAAGTGCTGGTGCCGATGGCCGGTCTGATCGACAAGGGCGCAGAACTGGCGCGTCTGGACAAGGAAATCCTGCGTTTGCAGGGCGAAGTCCAGCGCGTTGGCGGCAAATTGTCCAACGCCGGTTTCGTCGACAAGGCCCCGGCCGAAGTCATCGAGAAGGAACGCGCCAAACTGGCCGAGGCAGAACAAGCCCTGGGCAAACTGGCCGAGCAACACGCGCGAATTGCCAGCCTGTAACGGCAAATCGCAATGAAAAAGGGAGGCCGCATTGGCCTCCCTTTTTTGTGCCCGCCAGTTACTCAGGACATGTCCCGCCACCTGGAAGATTCAAGTCGATTTTCACTAGCGCTCTTTTCGACTCCCCAATATCCACTCCATTACGCTCGACTGAATACTGAGCGCCTAGCGATCCGCTCCGAATGGGTTTGATCGCCGTTGCGTAGGGGCCTACATTCAGTTCCACGAACGACTCTCCACCAATAGAACCCAAGGTGTAAACAACCGTGGTTTCTGTGCCGGGAACAGGATCCATTCCGTTGGCCGTCGAATAGCCTTGCGTTTTTAACTCAATCCGATCCCCAGCCATCATGCCCGGTTGAATCATTATACGAACAGGAACACCGTTGACAGGACTGGGATTACTGGAACATGCGATGAATCCATGGTTAGCACTGGGAAAGGTGGCAGCAGTCAATTCAATCATTATCATCACTCTCAGAAAGAGCCCTGAACCTTTACAAGGCGTCTAACCAAGTAAAATCAAAAATGCAGCCGCTGCCAACTGTCAAATCTGACAGGTTATCAAGACAAATTTGGAATAAAGAATTTCATTTACCCTGCAAATACACCCGTTTGGTCGCGTGCGGTTTATATGTGGGACAATACCCGCCACTTTCAGCCATACCCGAATCGACCACGCCCATGAACGCCCCCCGCACACCCAAACCTGCGCGCAAAAAGCCTGACTCCGCGACCCCGGCCAAGACCGTTGCGCCGCGTGAAAAGGCCAGCCTGCACCCGCGCAATCGTCATCAGGGTCGTTACGACTTCCCGGCGCTGATCAAGACCACGCCGGAACTGGCGAAGTTCGTGATCACCAATCCGTACGGCAAGGAAAGCATCGACTTCGCCAGCCCCGATGCGGTGCGCGTGTTCAACAGGGCGTTGCTCAAGTCGTTCTATGGCATCCAGCATTGGGACATTCCGGCGGACTACCTCTGCCCGCCGGTGCCGGGCCGTGCCGATTACGTGCACTTCCTCGCCGACTTGCTGGCGAGCATGAACGACGGCAAGGTCCCGCGCGGCGCGATCGTCAACGTGCTGGACATCGGCATGGGCGCCAACTGCGTGTATCCGCTGATCGGTAACAGCGAGTACCGCTGGCATTTCCTCGGCTCGGAGATCGACCCGACCGCCGTGGCCGCAGCCAAAGCCATCGTTCAGTCCAACGATCTGAACAAGGTGATCCAGCTGCGCCAGCAGGAAAACCGCAAGCACATCCTGATCGGCTTGCTGGAACCGGGTGAGCGCTTTGACCTGACCATGTGCAACCCGCCGTTCCACGCCTCAATGGATGAAGCGACCAAGGGCAGCGAGCGCAAATGGCGCGCACTGGGCAAGGCTGATCCGAAACGCAAACTGCCGGTGTTGAACTTCGGCGGGCAATCGGCGGAGTTGTGGTGTGAAGGTGGCGAAGCGCGTTTCGTGACGCAACTGATCGCCGAGAGCGCGAACTTCCAGCATAAAGTGCTGTGGTTCAGCACCTTGGTGTCGAAAGCGTCGAACCTGCCGGCCATCGAAACCGCGCTGAAGAAGGCCGGTGTGCTGGAGAGTCAGGTCGTGGAGATGTCGCAGGGCCAGAAGCAAAGCCGTTTCGTCGCCTGGACGTTCCAGACCAAGTCCGAGCAGCAGATCTGGCGCCGCGAGCGCTGGGTTCGCTAACACACAGCAGGTCCCCTGTGGGAGCGAGCCTGCTCGCGAAGGCGGCGTGTCAGTTAGCTTCAATATCGACTGAACCACCGCATTCGCGAGCAGGCTCGCTCCCACACTGGCCCTGCGACTCAGTCGCCAAATCGCAGACACAAAAAAACCGTGCCCGGATCGCTCCGGTGCACGGTTTTTTTATCGCTGCGTCTTACTTGTTCACAGCGTCGGTCAGGCCTTTGGCCACAACCAGCTTGATCACTTTCTTAGCAGGGATTTCGATGGCAGCGCCAGTCGAAGGGTTACGGCCAGTGCGGGCAGGACGCTCGGTCACTTTCAGCTTGCCGATACCTGGCAAGGTGATTTCGCCGCCGTTTTCCAGCTGATCGGCAACGATTTGGCCCAGTTGGTCCAGAGCGTTACGCGCGGTGGTTTTCGGCGCGTCGATAGCTTCAGCGATGTCGGCGATCAGTTGGTCTTTAGTAAGAGCCATGTAGTGTTCCTTCCCTATCAAATTCATATGGATTGCAGAGTGCAGTGTCAGCCATCGAGCCCGATCTTCTGGATCTGGCACCCTCGGCGATAACCACGACGAGTCGGGTTATAGATACCGAAATCAGGGTTTGGTTCGACCTGACAAATGCTGATTGCACGCTTAACGCAGTGACTTCGCGTAAGACCGGGCAAAACTAGCACAGAGACGGGGAAATATCCGCCTCTAGCTACCCATTTGGTCAGCTTTATTGCGCTAAATCGGTAAAAAACTGCATATGCGTCAGTGCGCGCCCCGGTTTTGCCCTACAACCCGCGCCAAAACCAGTGGTTGCGGTACACTGGGCGCTTTTTCGGGGGAGCCTGCCCTCCTCCCTTCCAACAGCCGAGAAGCCCATGCCGATCCGTCATTGCATCGTCCACCTGATCGACAAAAAACCCGACGGCACGCCCGCAGTTCTGCACGCCCGTGACACGGAGCTGGCCGAGTCTGCAGCCATCGAGAACATGCTCGCCGACCTCAACGAGAGCTATAACGCCAAACAGGGCAAAGCCTGGGGCCTGTTCCATCCGGAGTCCGGTGCGTTCCCGTTCAGCGGCTGGCTGAAGGAATACATGGAAGGCGGCAAGGACTTCACCGCGTTCAGCAAAGTCGCGGTCGAGCACCTGCAGAAGCTGATGGAAGAGTCGAACCTGTCGGTCGGCGGTCACGTGTTGTTCGCCCACTATCAGCAAGGCATGACCGATTACCTGGCCATCGCCCTGCTCCACCACAGCGAAGGCGTGGCGGTGACCGATGAGCTGGACGTGACCCCTTCGCGCCACCTCGACCTCGGCCAGTTACACCTGGCGGCGCGGATCAACGTTTCCGAGTGGCAGAACAACAAGCAGTCCAAGCAATACATCTCGTTCATTAAAGGCAAGAACGGCAAAAAGGTCTCCGAGTACTTCCGCGACTTCATCGGTTGCCAGGAAGGCGTCGACGGCCCGGGCGAGACCCGCACGCTGCTCAAGGCTTTCAGTGACTTCGTCGAAAGCGAAGACCTGCCGGAAGACTCCGCCCGCGAGAAGACCAAGACCCTGGTCGATTACGCCAGCAGTCAGGCCAAACTCGGCGAACCGATGGGTCTGGAAGAGCTGTCGGAGCTGATCGACGAAGAGCGCCCGAAAGCCTTCTATGATCACATTCGCAACAAGGACTACGGCCTGTCGCCAGAGATTCCGGCGGACAAACGCACCCTGAATCAATTCCGCCGTTTCACCGGCCGCGCCGAAGGCCTGTCGATCAGCTTTGAAGCACACCTGCTGGGTTCGAAGATCGAATACGACGAAGAGGCTGGCACGCTGGTGATCAAAGGCCTGCCGACGTCGCTGACCGATCAGTTGAAGCGGCGTAACTGATGCTCGGCAATGTGCTGAAGAAGGTTGCACTGGTTCTGCTGGTGGTGGTCGTCTATCAGAACTGGGGCAAGATCGAGCGGGTGTTCAACCCGTCGCAAATGGTTGCAGAGCAGACGCGCGCACAGGCCAGCGTCGTGCTCTACGCCACCGACTGGTGCGGCTACTGCAAGCAGACCAAACGCTTTCTCGACAGTAAGGGCATTCCCTTCAAGGAGTTCGATATCGAGAAGGATGCCGAGGCGCGCAAGGCGTATGAGGCATTGGGTGGACGCGGGATTCCGTTGATCGACGTTAACGGTACGTTGATTCGCGGGTTCGACCCGGACGAAATCCTCGCCGCCCTGAAATAACCTGTAGGAGTGAGCCTGCTCGCGATAGCGGTGTGTCAGTCGATAAATCCGCCGATTGACACAACGCTATCGCGAGCAGGCTCACTCCTACAAAGTTTTGCATCAGACTTGAGAGATCAGCGGGCTTCGATGCGGAAACCAAAGCGCGGGAAGTGCACATGCACCACACCGCCACGCTCGTCTTCACGACGAATGATCAACTCCTCGCTACCGGCAAACAGCAACTCACCCACCACCGGATCAACCCCGTAATCCGTCGCGGCGATCGCCACCTGCTGCCCAGCCTTGTAGCCGTTCGGATCAACAAACTGCTCATCCGGCAATGCCGCCGGTGTCGCGTTGCGTGCAATCTCAAGCGCCTCCTCGGAGGTCATCGCACTCGCCGCGCCATGACCAAAGCCCAGCACTCGACTCAGCCACGCCGAAACCGCCGGATACTCATCCACCAGCGGCGCCGTCACATGCGTCGCCTTGAGGAACCACAGCGGATGCGCCAATGCGAAGTCAGCAATCGACGGCTCGCCAAACAGGAAGTCGCCTTGCTCGCGCTGCAACTGCTGCTCAAGGCGGGCCATGATCGTCGGCCATTGATGCTTGGCCTGTTCGGCGGACAGACGTGTGGCACTGCCGCCCGAGAACAAACCGGCGCGGTCGGCAATAAACGCTTTGATCGCTTCCGGCGGCAGCTTGGCAAAACGAACCGCCACCGATTCTGGCTGAAACACCAGACTCACCGCATGTTGAAACACCACCGAGTCAGCCCACGTGGCAAAACTGGCAGCGGTGAATTCCTGGCCTTCGGGGAAGAACGCCGGCAACGCCTTTTCCTGCTCCAGACGCCGCGCGATCAGAGAAGTGTCGCAATAGATATCAGCGCCAATCTGCAGCACCGGGGTCTTGCGATAGCCGCCGGTCAGGGCGGTCAGATCCGGTTTCGGCATCACCGGCGAGATATGCACCGAGCGCCACGACAAGCCTTTGAAGCCCAGCAGCAGACGGGCCTTCTCGGCAAATGGGGAGGTCGGGTAATGATGCAGAATCAACTCGGACATGCTCGGCTCCGCCGCTCAGATAGTGAGCTGGCAGCTTAGCGCGCATTTGCTTAGCAGCCTACAGATCTGCCTGATGGGAACTGATCAGTCAGATTGATAAGAGTGCTGCAGTGATCGCGTCATCCAGATATGGCGTTAGCGCACTGTCCGACTGAAAAAGTCATGGAACTCTTCGGTAATTACACGCAATTTTCCACATCCGTTTAAAGACACTCAGTGTTACGCGCAAAGGCCCACAAATTCTTGCGCCACTGCCTACGCGTGCGCCAGAATCCGCCGGCTTGTGCGCCTTGGACTGGCTGCGTAACTTGGAACCGTCACTGATTTCCAGTGATCGAGCTTAGCGGCTTGGTTTCGTTCACTTCCGGTTGCACAAGTATCATCCCGTCAGGCATTCGCCTGCGCTTGATGGTGGCTGTGCGCATGGCACCCTCGGGTGCGCCGGGTTTCGGAGTGACCGGTCCGCTAACTTGCGCATAGCCGCCACCCTTTCGCTTAGCGGCGGGAAGGTTACGGCCTCATCGAGGTACACTCCCATGTTCAAGATAACGCCAAACCCGCCGACCATAGACCTGGCAGCCGTCACCGATCCGACATCCCCCTACGAATCCCCCGATTCGAAAAAACTCAACGAAGCCGCCGAACGCGCACTCGACCATTATTTAGGCCCACCCACGGCCCGGATCATGGAGACGCCCTATCAACCCAACCGCCTCTACATGGCCAACCCGCAATCGGATGCCGAATCCCTGCTGGTCGACGCGTGTGAAACCTTGGGGTCGGCGAGTGTGATGCTCAATGATTTTGCCGGCCAGTTAGAAGGCCCACGTCGTAAAACACTGCAAGGCATAGCGCAAATCGTCATGGTGGCGGAGATGGCTGTCAATCAGGTGGTGGATAAATTAGTGCCCACTGAGTAAATGAAATTAGTGGCGAGAGGTGTACTCTCGCCACTATGGTAAAGACCTAAGTTACTCAAATAAATCATGTTGTTTTTCGCGTGGTAAAGCTCGTAGTCGGTCGAACAGTAGGCGATCAACCGCTTGAGCAAGCGGATTGAGTGTGTGTGTAAAAATGTAAGATTAGTGACCCAAGTATGCCCACATGCAGTCGAGCCGCATTGACAGTAAAGTCGAGCGAACTCCAATGAAAGCTCTTCTCGAGAAACAATCCGACCTTTCTCATCACAGGCTTTGCAGCTCACCGTCATTTAGACCGACTCAGACATGACAAAACCTAAATTCCAACACCATTAAATCCACTCCTCGCCAACTTACCCCTAAAGCCTTTAAAACAGCAGCACACGCTAATTGATAAATGCAAACTCTGCACCCGCCGACCAACCAACACTAAAAGATAAGAATACAATCATCTTTTGATAGTTGTCGTTTTTTCTATTGAGGGCGCGCTGTAAGCATCAACGCCACGCGCGCTAAGCTGAATATCATTATAAACAACCGTGGCTATGTTTCGCGCCCAGTCGAGACGAACCTCAACTATTGGAGTAGACAACCCATACTCTTTCGCAAACTTATCCCTAACGGACACCTCGGTATCAATAGCTTTCACGATCGGAAACTCTGCTGCCTTCGACATTTTGAAGCTCCTAAACACTAGCCAGCTAAATTAAAGTCTTAGTATTGGTAAGACTGGAGCCTTTAGCCTGTCATTAAAAGAAGATCGAAACCACTGTCAAACCTGACAGGTCTTTAGTAGATTTTGCGATTTAAAATTATATTAATACAATTGATTTACTATAAAGATGCCCAATAAATTTTCCTGTCATGTCGCAGCGATCTGTTCACCTGATTGAACAACTGGCTAATCGGTCGTATCTCATTATTTGTATAAACCCGATCTATCTTCTCGATATCACCAAACCCCGCCGCATTCTCTGGCATCCCCCCCAGCGCTGAGTTCATTCGCCACGCAGCGATCACGTCATTGCTTGTGATGCTGTTGATGCGCTCGAACTCGTCTTTTGTTGCAATCAGTCAGATTGATAAGACGCGACCAGGCATTCCTTGGCGCTCTTCCTGAGTTTTTTGATCAAACGTTCCTGGCGTAGCGCATCGCTCTTGTCGCGGCACAGTTCGGTATAAACCAGCGCCATCGCCGGGCTGGAGAGGAAGAACCGTGCGCCTTTGCCACTTTGATGCTTGGCGAAACGACGCACCGGATCGTCGCTGATCCCGCAGTACAACGAGCCATTGGCGGCGCGAACGAGGTAGACGAACCAGGACTTGCTCACGGGTTCGGCGACGTCGACAGATTTTTCGCTAAGGCTGGTCACTTCGGGATCTGAACGTGTAGGAAAACAGGCGGCGATCTTATCAGCGACCGGCCTGAAATGCCTTCAGTCCCTTCAATGCCTGGGCGCGCACGGCGTTGCGCACCAGTGGCGTCCAGCCCAGCAGCAGGCCTTTGAAACCGAGGGCCTGACGCGACCAGCGCCACAGATCGAAGTGATCGTGGTGCTCGCAGATCTTGCCGTCACGGAAGACGAAACGGGCCTGGATATCGTTGATGACAATGTTGCCGGTCTGGCTGAACAGGTAGGTCGCGACCCAATGTGCGCCACCGCTGCGCTCATCGGCGCGGACGTTGTCGAAGGTCAGCGAGAAGTCTTTGGCGCGGGTGGTGAGCATGCGCCACATGTCGCCGGCATCGCGCCCGCGCAGTTCGCCGAAGGCCGGATCACTGAACACGACGTCGTCGGTGTAGCAGGCGGCCATGGCTTCGGCATCGAGGCGCTGGAAGGCCTGGTAGAAGCGGGTGATCAACGCGGCGTGGGCTTCGCTCATGGGCAAACTCCAAAATAGGTACAGAGTGCCAGCACCATAATCTGCAATGCGCAGAAACACTATCGGCATTCGTAAACCGAATACCCGCTGTACACAAAACCCATGTAGGAGTGAGCCTGCTCGCGATAGCGGTGTGTCAGTCAGCGCAACGTTGACTGGTATAAAGCTATCGCGAGCAGGCTCACTCCTACAGTTTGAACCGCGTCAGATTTTTTCGCTTTGCACTTGCACGTACAACGCACGCCCGGCGCCGAGGCCAGCGATGATCGCACCGGTGCCAATGATGCCGAAGATCCAGCCCACGGCATTCCAGCCGCCGGTCCAGTCATGCACCACGCCGACCGCAAACGGCCCCATCGACGCCAACGTGTAACCGAAACCCTGAGACATGCTCGACAGATTCGCCGCAACATGCGAATCACGCGAACGCAGCACAATCAACGTCAGCGCCAGACTGAACGTACCGCCCTGCCCCAGCCCCAACAGAATCGCCCAGCCCCACAGGCCTTCGATCGGCGCGTACAGGCAACCGAACAGCCCGCAAAGAGTCAGCGCCATGACCACGACGATCGCCAGACGCTGATCCTTGCCGCGCGTCGCCAGCCACGGCGCAGCCAACGAACTGGCGAGCTGGATGATCACCGAACCGGACAACACCAGACCGGCCTGGGTCGGCGTCAGGCCGCGACCAATCAGGATCGACGGCAACCAGCCGAACACAATGTAGGCCAGCGACGATTGCAGGCCCATGTACAAGGTCACCTGCCAGGCCAACGGATCACGCAGCAGCCCGCGCACACGGTAGGCGACGTTGTGCGCGCCATGTTTCTGCCCGACTTGCGGCAGCCAGAACACTGCTGCAACCAGCGCCGGAATCACCCAGAAACCCAGGCCCATCGCCCAACTGTGACCGAAATGTTCACTCAGCGGCACGCTGGAACCCGCCGCCATCGCCGCGCCCAGACACAGCGCCATGGTGTACACGCCGGTCATGGTGCCGGCGTGTTTGGCGAAGTCGCGCTTGACGATGCCCGGCAGCAAAACTCCGATGATGCCGATACTCGCGCCGCCCAATACGCTGCCAGCGAACAGGCCGATCTCGCCGAAGTTGCTGCGCAAGATAATCCCGCCGGCCAGTGTCAGTAGAATTCCCAACACCACCCGTTCAGCGCCAAAACGCCGCGCCAGAATCGGTGCCAGTGGGGCGAACAATCCCAGGCACAGCACTGGCAGTGTGGTCAGCAAACCGGCCTGAGCTGCCGACAAACCGAGGCTTTTCGACACATCACTAAGCAGCGGCGCCATGCTCGACAGCGCCGGACGCAAATTCAGCGCGACCAGAATCAAGCCCAGCAACAACAACCACGGCCGGCGCACCAGCGGATGGCTTTGTTGCACTTGCTCGTCGTCGGCCTCGGCGTCGATCAGCAGCTCTTCAAGCTCTGCCGTGCGTTTTGGGGTTGTGGATAGCTCACTGCGGGACATGGATTTCTCGGTTTCAAGGTTCATTGATCAACTGCCTCGACAAAGCTTTGGCCCGTTCCGGGTCGCGTTGCTCGACCGCATCGAGTAACTCGATATGCAAGTCGAACACTTCCTGACGGCGCGGGACGATATTCAGGGTCTGGCGCAATTGCGCACCGACGATGCTCGAGAAATAGCGATAAAGCTCGCTGAGGGTCGGGTTGTGCGCGGCATCGACCAGACGACGGTGGAACACCAGATCGCAGGCGATATAGGTGTCGAGATCGCCGTGGTAGTGGCTGCCGCTGGTGCCGAGCGCTTCACGCAATGCGACGAGGTCCTCGTCGGTACGGCGCAACGCCGCCAGGCCGATGGCCTCGACTTCGAGAATGTGCCGGGTTTCCCGTGCCTGATCCAGCGAGCAGCGTGACAACGCTTTCAGCGTATCGAGCGGATCGACCACGGCGCGCAAGTAACTGCCATCGCCCTGGCGAATCTCGATCAGTCCGGAAAACGCCAGCACGCGCATGGCTTCGCGCACGGTGTTGCGGCTGATGCCCAGCTCGGCGCACAGCTCGGGTTCGGTCGGCAAACGCTCGCCAACCTGCCAGGCACCGCTGTTGATGCGCTGACGAAGCTGATCCAGAGCCTGATCGACCAGGGATCGCTTAACGAGTGGAGAGATATCTGACATAGGATTTTCCCTTTCATCCAATCATAGGATGAATTTTCTGACATGTTAGTCAGACCCGTGTAGGACGGCAACCACCTAGGGTCAATCGGAGACACATGGAGCGATATTTTCGATTGGTCAAAATTACCCTTTAAGGGTAATTTCAGGGACAGGGTTTTGGTTTCTTATGGAAAAGAACACACCCCATTATGAGCTGGCGGTGATCAAGGCTGAGGTCAGGCGGCTTGGAAGAAGGGCCTTTACCAGAAGCTCTGCAGAATCCGGTGATCTTCTCGGCTTTAGCATAAGAGAGATGCAAGAAATCGTTTACGAGCTGCAGAACAGGATGTTGTACAAGTCGATGACCAGCTATGACGATCATCGAGTCTGGCAGGACGTGTATCACACCCATTCACAAGATCTGGAGATTTACATCAAGGTGACATACCGCCCTGCCGGCGGCGCACCGGTAATCTCCTTCAAGGAGAAAAACCCATGAAAACCCGGCAATGTTTCAGCTGTGGTGCCCGTGAGGGAATGAGGCATTTCGAGGGGCGAGGCGAGACCCTGAGTGTCAAAGGCATGGAGCGCCGTGTAACCGATCTTTCTGGCTGGGAATGCCAGCAGTGCGGCGAAGTCGAGTGGGATGACGATACCGATAGCGCGGAACGTTATACGAAAGCAGGCGATGAGCTGGTTATCGCCGCCAGACAAATGATCGGTGCCGAGATGAAACGTATTCGACGCAAATTGCACCTGACGCAAAAAGAGACGGTGCAACTGCTCTCCGGCGGCGGGCATAACGCGTTCTCTCGTTACGAGCGGGGTGAATTACTTCCACCCAGAGCATTGGTGCTGCTCATGCGCCTGCTGGACCGACATCCCTACATGCTTGTCGATATTCAAACCTTGGCAGAAGGCGCCGACCTGCGAGGTTTCAAGCACACAGTCCACAAAGAACACGAAACCCTCACCGTATCCTGACCCACAAAAAAACAAACCCGGCACAAGGCCGGGTTTGATTTACACACAAACCATCAATGCAAAATCTGACTCAAGAACAACTTCGTCCGCTCGTTCTGCGGATTATCGAAGAAGTCATTCGGCGCCGCCTGTTCAACGATTTCACCTTTGTCCATGAAGATCACGCGGTTGGCCACAGTACGGGCAAAGCCCATCTCGTGAGTCACGCAAAGCATGGTCATGCCGTCTTCAGCCAGGCCGATCATGGTGTCCAGAACCTCTTTCACCATCTCCGGATCGAGCGCTGAAGTCGGTTCATCGAACAGCATGATTTTCGGTTTCATGCACAGCGCGCGGGCGATCGCCACACGCTGTTGCTGACCACCGGACAGTTGCCCCGGAAACTTGTGCGCCTGCTCAGGAATGCGAACGCGCTCCAGGTAGTGCATGGCGATTTCTTCGGCCTTGCGCTTGGGCATCTTGCGTACCCACATCGGCGCTAGGGTGCAGTTCTGCAAAATGGTCAGGTGCGGGAACAGGTTGAAGTGCTGGAACACCATGCCGACTTCACGGCGGATCGCTTCGATCTGCTTGAGGTCGTTGGTCAGTTCCACGCCGTCGACGACGATGCGGCCCTGCTGGTGTTCTTCCAGACGATTGAGGCAACGAATCGTGGTCGACTTGCCGGAACCCGACGGCCCGCACAGGACGATACGCTCGCCCTGTTTGACGTTGAGGTTGATGTCTTTGAGCACGTGGAACTGGCCGTACCACTTGTTGACGCCCTGCATCTGAATAATGCCTTCAGGACCTGCAGGCTTTTTGATTGCTTCACTCATTTACACAACTCCTAACGCTTGTGGCCAGTGTCGAGCTTGCGTTCCAGATGCATGGAATAGCGCGACATACCAAAACAGAAAATCCAGAACACCAGGGCGGCGAACACGTAGCCTTCGGTGGCCATGCCCAGCCATTTCGGATCGGCAGCGGCTTGCTTGACGCTGTTGAGCAGGTCAAACAGGCCGATGATGATCACAAGGCTAGTGTCCTTGAACAGCGCAATGAAGGTGTTGACGATGCCGGGAATCACCAGCTTCAGGGCTTGCGGCAGAATCACCAGGCCCATCGAGCGCCAGTAACCGAGGCCCATCGCCGCAGCCGCTTCGTACTGACCTTTGGGAATCGCTTGCAGACCGCCGCGCACCACTTCGGCGACATAGGCCGACTGGAACAGGATCACGCCGATCAGTGCCCGCAGCAGTTTGTCGAAATTCATGCCTTCCGGCAGGAACAGCGGCAGCATCACCGAAGACATGAACAGCACCGTGATCAACGGCACGCCGCGCCAGAATTCGATAAAGGTCACGCAGACCACACGAATCGCCGGCATGTTCGAACGTCGACCCAGCGCCAGCACGATCCCCAGCGGCAACGCACCGGCGATGCCGACCGTGGCGATCACCAGAGTCAGCATCAGGCCGCCCCACTGGCTGGTCGCCACGTTGGTCAGACCGAAACCACCGTGCAGCAGGATGAAGGCAATGATCGGGTACAGCACCAGGAAGCTCAGCCCGTAGATCGCTTTACGCGGCACACGCGAGATGAACAATGGCGCCGCGCCGATCACCGCCAGCCACACGGTCAGGTCGACGCGCCAGCGCAGTTCCGTCGGGTAATAGCCGTACATGAACTGGCCGAAACGCTGCTGAATGAACACCCAGCAGGCGCCCTCCTTGGTGCAGTCGGCGCGGGTGGTGCCGACCCAGTTGGCATCGACAATCGCCCAACTGAGGATCGGTGGCACCACGAGATAAATCAGGTAGAACGCAAACAGCGTCAGCAAGGTATTGAGCCAGCTGGAGAACATGTTCGCGCGCATCCACGCCACCACGCCGATGCTGCTGTTCGGTGGGGGCATGTCGGGTTTGAAAGTATGAGTACTCATGCGCTTTTCCTTACCGCTCGATCAGCGCAATGCGCTTGTTGTACCAGTTCATCAGCAGAGAGATGCTGATACTGATCGCCAGGTACACGCTCATCGTGATGGCAATCACTTCGATGGCTTGACCGGTCTGGTTGAGCACGGTGCCGGCGAACAGCGACACCATTTCCGGGTAACCGATACCGGCCGCCAGCGAGGAGTTCTTCGCCAGATTGAGGTATTGGCTGGTCAGGGGCGGAATGATCACGCGCAGGGCTTGCGGAATGATCACCTTGCGCAGCGTCGGGCCGTTGCGCAGGCCGAGCGAGCGCGCCGCTTCTGTCTGGCCATGGCTGACCGATTTGATGCCCGAACGCACGATCTCGGCGATAAACGCCGCGGTGTACACGGTCAGGGCCAGGGTCAAGGCGAGCAGTTCCGGGATCAGCACCCAGCCGCCAACAAAGTTAAAGCCTTTGAGTTCAGGCATTTCCCAGTGCAGCGGAGCGCCGAAGATCAGTGCGCACAAGGTCGGGATCACCAGCAGAATCGCCAGGCCCACCCAGAACTTGTGGAACGGCACGCCGGTTTCTTCAAAGCGCTTGTTGGCCCAGCGGCACATCAGCACGATGCCGACGATGGCCACCACGATGCTGATCACGAACGCCCAGAAACCATCAGCGGCCAACGCGGCCGGCATGTTCAGGCCTCGGCTGCTGACGAAGAAGGTGTCACCGAAGTTATGACTGTTGCGCGGTCCCGGCATGGTCAGGAATACCGCGAAGTACCAGAACAGGATTTGCAGCAGCGGCGGAATGTTGCGGAACACTTCCACATATACAGTCGCCAGTTTGCTGATGATCCAGTTCTGCGACAGCCGCGCCACGCCGATGATGAAACCGAGGATCGTCGCCAGAATCACGCCGATCACGGTCACCAACAGGGTGTTGAGCAGACCGATGACAAAGACGCGGGCATAGCTGTCCGCTTCCGTGTAGTCGATCAGGTGTTGAGCGATGCCGAACCCGGCACTGCGCTCCAGAAAGCCGAAACCGGAAGTAATGCCCCGGTGCTGAAGGTTGGTTTGCGTGTTGTCGAACAAGTACCAGCCCAGCGAGACCACCGCCACAACGGTGATGATCTGGAATAGCCACGCACGCACTCGTGGATCGCTGAGGCTGAGCCTCTGCTTTGGTGCGCCGATTGAATTTTGCATGAAGTGCCCCGGAAGAAATGGAACAAGAACATCACCCGGCGGTTGGCCCGCCGGGCGATAGAACCATTAGCGCACTGGTGGTGCGTACTGAATGCCGCCGTTGTTCCACAGGGCGTTCAAGCCGCGGTCAATTTCCAGCGGAGTGCTCTTGCCGAGGTTTTTCTCGAAGATTTCGCCGTAGTTGCCGACTTGTTTGACGATCTGCACAACCCAGTCTTTCGGCAGTTTCAGGTCTTTGCCGTACTCGCCGTCAGCGCCGAGCATACGGGCAACGTCCGGGTTCTTGGTCGACTTGGCTTCGGCTTCGACGTTCTTCGAAGTGATACCGGCTTCTTCAGCATTGAGCAGCGCGTAGCCAACCCAGCGCACGATGGCCAGCCACTCATCATCACCGTTACGTACGACCGGGCCCAGCGGTTCTTTGGAAATGGTTTCCGGCAGAACCACGTAGTCCTTCGGCGAGGCCAGCTTGGAGCGCTGGGCGAACAGTTGGGACTTGTCGGAGGTCAGCACGTCGCAACGACCGGATTCCAGCGACTTGGCGCTTTCATCGGAGGTGTCGAAGGTGATCGGGGTGTATTTCAGACCGTTGCCACGGAAGTAGTCGGAAACGTTCAGCTCGGTGGTGGTACCGGCCTGGATGCAGATGGTTGCACCGTCCAGCTCTTTGGCACTTTTCACGCCCAGCTTGTTGTTAACCAGGAAACCGATGCCGTCGTAGTAGGTAATGAAGCCTGGGAATTTCAGGCCCATGCCCGCGTCACGGGAACTGGTCATGGTGGTGTTGCGCGACAGGATGTCGATCTCGCCCGATTGCAGCGCGGTGAAGCGCTCTTTGGCGTTCAACTGACTGAATTTGACCTTGGTCGCGTCGCCGAATACGGCAGCGGCCACAGCGCGGCAGACGTCAGCGTCGATCCCGAGGATCTTGCCGGTTGCGTCCGGTACCGAGAAGCCCGGCAGACCGTCGCTCACGCCACACTGCACGAAACCTTTCTTCTGCACGGCATCCAGGGTTGCACCCGCCTGAGCGAACCCGCTGACGCCGAGAACTGTTGCTGCAGTCACGATCGCCAGAGTGGATTTCAACATCTTCATTCAAACCTCCAGTTTTGCTCTTGTTGTGTCGGAGCTTGAGTCCAGTCGCACCCTTTTGAGGCGTTGTTGACCCGTGTTGGCTTTTTTTGGGGTCAACCGACGTAAGACCTTCGCTATGAGTCTAGTAGGAGAAAATCCACATCATGGACAACTCACTTCTCACCAATCGGCCGAACGGGCTGTAGCCCTTTCACATTCGCTAAGCCCGTAGCGGCCATTGGCGAACATCCATCACCGGATTCTTTGCAATCCCGTCGCGGGTCGTACACTGATAGTGTTACCGCCCACGCAAGATCGGTTGCACGGTTCAAGCCATAGCAAAGCCCGTACCACACCGCTCACCGAATCGATTCGGCGACAGGTCAATAGCAAAACTTGTAACCTTGCGACATCTTCTTAACGGATCAACCGGACGCGCACTCGAACCACGCACTTAATGAGAGCGCCCGCACATTTTTGGAGCAGACATGACCGAGCCCTTGATTCTTCAGCCTGTTAAGCCCGCAGACGCCTGCGTGATCTGGCTGCACGGCCTCGGCGCCGACCGTTACGACTTCCTGCCGGTGGCCGAGGCATTGCAGGAAAGCCTGCTGAGCACTCGCTTCGTGTTGCCACAGGCGCCAACTCGTCCAGTGACGATAAATGGCGGATATGCCATGCCAAGCTGGTACGACATCAAAGCCATGAGCCCGGCGCGCGCGATCGATCGTGATGAGCTGGAAGCGTCGGCGGATCGCATCATTGAATTGATCGAAAACGAGCGCGCCAGCGGAATAGACGCCTCGCGAATTTTTCTCGCCGGGTTTTCCCAGGGTGGCGCGGTGGTGTTGCACACTGCATTTATGAAATGGCAGGGGCCATTGGGCGGCGTGCTGGCGTTGTCGACATATGCGCCGACCTTCAGTGATGAGATGGAGCTGTCAGCCAGTCAGCAGCGGATTCGCGCGATATGCCTGCACGGCCAGTTCGATGGCGTGGTGCAAAACTCGATGGGGCGCAGTGCTTATGAGCATTTGGTGAAGCATGGTGTCACCGTGACATGGCAGGAATACCCAATGGAGCACGAAGTGTTACCCGAGGAAATTCGCGACATCGGTGCCTGGTTGACCGAACGTTTGCGCTAAGCGTCGAGATTAAAGCCGCCCTTTGATCCCTCCCACTACGCCGCGCCCGTTTCTTGCATTACACTGGCCGGCGTACATTCCTTAACCAATTGATGAGATGACCGTGCTCAAAGCACTCAAGAAGATGTTCGGTAAAAGCGAGGCTGAGCAGCTCGCGCCAGTTCCCAGTGCGCCGTCGCACGCCCCCGGTCATCGCAACGATGCGCCACAGGCCGACCGCCCCGCTCACGTAGCGGCACCGAAGGCAGAACCACAACCTGCACCGGCCGCGCCAATCGCTGCCGAACCTGCCCGCAGCGAAGCGCCGAAACCGGCCAGACCGCGCCGCGAACCGAAGCCCAAGGCACCGGTTATTCCGTGGAAACTCGAGGATTTTGTCGTCGAGCCACAGGAAGGCAAAACCCGCTTCCACGATTTCAAGCTGTCTCCAGAACTGATGCACGCCATCCAGGATCTGGGTTTTCCGTACTGCACGCCGATTCAGGCGCAGGTCCTGGGTTACACCCTCGCCGGCAAAGACGCCATTGGCCGTGCGCAGACCGGCACCGGTAAAACCGCCGCGTTCCTGATCTCGATCATCACCCAGCTGCTGCAGACCCCGCCGCCGAAAGAACGCTACATGGGCGAACCCCGTGCGCTGATCATCGCGCCGACCCGTGAGCTGGTGGTACAAATCGCCAAGGACGCCGCTGACCTGACCAAGTACACCGGCCTCAACGTCATGACGTTTGTTGGCGGCATGGACTTCGACAAGCAGCTCAAGCACCTCGAAGCGCGTCACTGCGACATCCTCGTCGCCACACCGGGCCGTCTACTCGACTTTAACCAGCGTGGCGACGTGCACCTGGACATGGTCGAAGTGATGGTGCTGGACGAAGCCGATCGCATGCTCGACATGGGTTTCATCCCGCAGGTACGTCAGATCATTCGCCAGACGCCGCCGAAATCCGAGCGCCAGACCTTGCTGTTTTCCGCGACCTTCACCGAAGACGTGATGAACCTCGCCAAGCAGTGGACCACCGACCCTGCGATCGTCGAAATCGAAATCACCAACGTTGCCAACGAAAACGTCGAGCAGCACATCTATGCGGTGGCCGGTGCCGACAAGTACAAACTGCTCTACAACCTGGTCAACGATAACGGCTGGGAACGAGTGATCGTGTTTGCCAACCGCAAGGACGAAGTGCGCCGCATCGAAGAACGCCTGGTGCGCGATGGCATCAACGCCGCGCAACTGTCCGGCGATGTGCCACAGCACAAGCGCATCAAGACCCTGGAAGGTTTCCGCGAAGGCAAGATTCGCGTGCTGGTCGCCACCGATGTGGCCGGTCGCGGCATCCACATCGACGGCATCAGCCACGTGATCAACTTCACCCTGCCGGAAGTCCCGGACGACTACGTGCACCGCATCGGCCGGACCGGTCGTGCTGGCGCCGACGGTGTGTCGATCAGCTTCGCCGGTGAGGACGACTCCTACCAGTTGCCGTCCATCGAAGAGAAGCTCGGTCGCAAGATCAGCTGTGAAACGCCGCCGACGCATCTGTTGCGCGCGGTTGAGCGCAAGCGTCCGCAGTAAACGACGTTTAAAGGAAAAGCGCAGCCGGCAACGGACTGCGCTTTTTTTTCGCCCGGTGTTTCATCAGGTGCTTGCGAGAGAAAACTAAAAGTCCATAATGGACTAATAAGTTTATCTTTCATCTTCGGAGCCTGATATGTCCAATACGCCCTACGTGATCGACCAGCATCAGGCCCGTGAGCTGCTGGCGCGCATTGATGTGCCGCAAATCCTGCGCAAGCTGTTCCGTGATCTTGCGGCGGGTAACGCCGTGCAACCGGCGCAGCAACTGGTGGAATTTCCGCAAGGTGCCGGCGACTTCATCAATTATCTGGGCGTGCTGGCCGAAGAAGGCGTGTACGGCGTGAAGACCTCGCCGTATATCGTTCGCGAGCAAGGTGCGCTGGTGACGGCATGGACCTTGTTGATGTCGATGAAAACCGGTCAACCGCTGCTGCTCTGCGATGCCGCTGAACTGACCACCGCGCGCACCGCCGCGACCACGGCTGTGGCGGTCGACACCCTCGCTCCGACAAACGCCACGCGACTGGCAATAATCGGGAGTGGCAAGGTTGCGCAGGCGCATCTGCACTATGTGAAAGGTCTGCGCGACTGGCAGAGCATCAGTCTGTATTCGCCAAGCCTGTCCGCCGACGCTCAAACCAAGGCACTGTTGAAAGCCATCACTCCCAACCTGAGGATCGTTGACAGCCGTGAAGCCGCTCTCGTCGAGGCCGACGTGATCATGCTGTGCACCTCGTCCGCCGGCCCGGTGATCGATCCGGCCGCGCTGAGCAAACCAGCCCTGATCACCTCGATCAGCACCAACGCCCCGCGTGCCCATGAAGTGCCGCCGCAGAGCCTCAACGACATGCAGGTGTTCTGCGACTATCGTCTGACCACGCCGGGTTCGGCAGGTGAGATGCTGATTGCCAGTGAACAGCATGGCTGGAGCAAGGATTCGATTGTCGGCGACCTCGCCGACTTGCTCAGCGAGAAAGTGCAGCGCCCCGATTACGATCGTCACGTGTTCTTCCGTTCAATCGGCCTGGGACTGGAAGACATCGCCCTCGCCAATGCGATTTATCACTTGACTCACTAACACCACAAATCCCCTGTAGGAGTGAGCCTGCTCGCGATAGCGGTCTGACATTCACCGAAGATGTCGACTGATATACCGCTTTCGCGAGCAGGCTCGCTCCCACAAGGGACTAGCGAACGCCTCGATATTGCGTATCCACTGGAGACCTACATGAGCCAGGCAGATTTCATCATCATCGGCGGCGGGATTGCCGGCGCATCCACCGGTTTCTGGCTGTCGCCGCACGGCAAAGTGATCGTGCTCGAACGTGAATCCCACCCGGCCTATCACTCCACCGGGCGCTCCGCCGCGCTGTTTACCGCCGCGTACGGCACGCCACAAGTTCGCGCGCTGACCCAGGCCAGCCGGGCGTTTTTTGACCACCCGCCAGCCGGTTTCTGCGAACACCCACTGCTCACCCCACGCGGTGAAATGACCGTGGATTTCACCGGTGATGCCGCCGAACTCAACAACCAATATCTCAGCGCCAAAGCCACCGTGCCGGAGATGCAACTGCTCAGCGCCGACGAAGCCTGCGCGCGACTGCCGATCCTGCGTCGGGAAAAAGTCCACGGCGCGATCTATGACCCGAGCGCCAGCGACATCGACACTGACGCCTTGCATCAGGGCTACCTGCGCGGGATCCGCCGCAACAACGGCGAAGTGCACACCGATTGCGAAGTGCTAGGCCTCAGTCGCGATACCGAGGGCCTCTGGAGTGTTCAGACCAACGGCCAGACGTTCAGCGCGCCAGTGATCATCAACGCCGCCGGCGCCTGGGCCGACAAGATCGGCACACTGGCCGGCGCCCAACCGCTGGGCCTGCAACCGAAGCGCCGCGCCGCGTTCATTTTCGCCGGGCCGGAAGGCGTCGACATTCATCACTGGCCGATGCTGGTCAGCCTCGACGAATCCTTCTATATGAAGCCCGACGCCGGCATGTTTCTCGGCTCGCCCGCCAACGCCGACCCGGTCGAGCCTCACGATGTGCAGCCGGAAGAACTGGACATTGCCATGGGCATCTACCAGATCGAAGAAGCCACCACGCTGACCATCCGCCGTCCGACGCGTACGTGGGCCGGCCTGCGCAGCTTCGTCGCCGACGGTGATTTGCTCAGTGGCTTCGATCAGCAGGTGCCGGGGCTGTTCTGGGTGGCGGCGCAGGGTGGTTACGGCATTCAGACTTCCCCGGCGATGGGCCAGGCCAGCGCGGCGTTGGTACGCGGCGAGCCGTTGCCCGAGCACTTGCAGCAGTTCGGGCTGGACAGCGCCATGCTCGCCCCCGCTCGCCTCGCCTGATTGTCCACGGATGACGCGCCCAACGGATTGCGGCACACTCGCAGCGCCTCCTGATCACGGGGGCGTTGACGCTGCCTGGAGCTCCACTGTCATGACTGCCCCTGAATTCGACCCGGCGCTGGATAACTTCCGCGCCGTCGCCGACGCCATCGCCACGCTGTTCTTTCCCCACGCTGAAGTGGTGCTGCACGACCTGCGCACGCAAAAGGTCGACTACATCGCCAACAACCTGTCCAAGCGCGAGATCGGCGACGACTCGTCACTGGAGGACATGCTCAGCGAGGATGTCAGCGACCGTAATATCGGCCCGTACGAAAAGCTCAATTGGGATGGCCAGAAGATTCGCAGCCTGAGCACCGTGCTGCGCGACAGCGAAGGCCGCCCGCTGGCGGTGTTGTGCATCAACCTGAATATTTCGCTGTTCGAGAATGCCAAGGCCGCGCTGGACCTGTTCCTCTCGCCGAGCAAACTGATCCCGCAACCGGACTCACTGTTTCGCGATGACTGGCAGGAGCGCATCAACACTTTCCTCCACGCCTGGCTGCGCGAACGGCAGCTGAGCCTGAACCTGCTGACCCGCGATCACAAACGCGAACTGGTGCTGGCGCTGCACGCCGAGGGCGCGTTCAAGGGCAAGAGCGCCTCGAACTATGTGGCCAATGTGCTGAACATGGGGCGGGCGACGGTGTACAAGCATCTGAAAGAAATGAAGGCCTAGAGATTTGCGGTGATTGATCCGGCCCCATCGCTGGCAAGCCAGCTCCCACAAGGATTTACGGTGTACACAAAACCTGTGGGAGCTGGCTTGCCAGCGATAGCGGACTATCAGTCGCCGTAGATGTCGGACTTGAAATACTTCTCGGAAATCTTCTGGTACTCGCCACTCGCGCGAATGCCATCAATGGCGCCATTCAACTGGCTGACCAATTCTGCATTACCCTTGCGCACTGCAATCCCTGCGCCCTCGCCCACGTACTTCGGATCCTTCAACTCAGGCCCGACAAACGCATAACCCTTGCCACGCGGCATCGACAAAAAGTCATTCAGCGGAATGGTGTCGGCAAAAATCGCATCAAGCCGCCCCGCTGCCAGGTCCATGTAGATTTCTTCGTTGTTGCTGTAGCGCTTGACGTTAATGCCCTTCGGCTCGAACACCTCGGTGGCATAACGATCGGTGGTGGTCGCGCGCTGCACGCCGACATTCTTGCCCTTGAGGCTCGCGTATTGATCGTCGACCGTGGCGCCTTCCTTCATCACCAGTCGTGACGAAGTGAAGTAGTACTTGTGGGTGAAATCCACCGACTTCTTGCGGTCTTCGTTGATGGTCATCGAGGACAGCGCCATGTCGATCTTTTTCACTTTCAGCGAAGGAATCAGACCGTCGAACTCACCTTCGACCCACACACACTTGACCTTCATCTGCGCACACAGGGCATTGCCGATGTCGTAGTCGAAACCGACGATTTCGCCTTTGTCGGTTTTCGACGCAAATGGCGGGTAAGCGGCTTCGATACCGATGCGCAGGGTTTGCTCGGCGGCGAACACGCTGGCGGAGGCCAACAGGCTGAGGGCCAGACCGGTGATGAGGGGGAGTTTCTTCATGTTCGTTCTCTCGCGGGTTGTTGTTGGTTTGGCAAGATGAAGAAGAGCAACTGGAAGTGGGGAGCTTCGAGCGGCAAGACTGAAGCTTTTTTGTACTTGTAAATCCATATTGGACTTATATGTACAATGCGTCAATCGGGCAAAGATGGAGGATTTGGTGATGCAGATGACGTCATCGCGAGCAGGCTCACTCCTACAGGGGAACGCATTCCAATTGTAGGAGTGAGCCTGCTCGCGATAGCTGATTTGAAGGCGCTACAGGAGTTATTTCTTCCAGCGATCCGCCGCTGCATGATCACTGTCCCGCCCCTCAACCCAACGCGGCCCGTCGCTGGTGTTTTCTTTCTTCCAGAACGGCGCGCGGGTTTTCAGGTAGTCCATGACAAAGGCGCAGGCATCGAAGGCGGCCTGGCGATGGGCGCTGGCGGCGCCGACAAACACGATGGGTTCGCCCGGCTCCAATGCGCCGATGCGGTGCAGCACTTCCAGTTTCAGCAACGGCCAGCGCTGTTCGGCTTCGATGGCGATTTTACCGAGGGCTTTTTCGGTCATGCCCGGATAGTGTTCGAGGAACATCCCCGCTACATCGAGGCCGTCGTTAAAGTCGCGCACGTAGCCGACAAAACTCACCACCGCGCCGACGCCGACATTGGCCGCATGCATCGCGTTGACTTCAGCGCCCGGATCGAACGGCGTGGCCTGCACGCGAATCGCCATGGATCAGCCCCCGGTCACGGTAGGGAAAAACGCCACTTCGTCGCCATCGACCACCGGCTCATCGAGTTGGCAGAGGTCTTCGTTGCGTGCGCACATCAGGTTCTGCTCGCTCAGTACCTCGGCGCCGTCACGTTGCGCGAGCAGTGCGCGAACGTCCTCGACGGTGGCGAAATCACCTTCAATCTTTACCGAATCCACGCCCAGCGCTTCGCGGTAACGGGCAAAAAACTTCACGGTCAGGTTCATGGCTGCTCCGCCTGAAAGTGCCCGCTCTTGCCACCGACCTTCTCCAGCAGACGCACGCTTTCAATGGTCATGCCGCGATCGACGGCTTTACACATGTCGTAAATGGTCAGGGCGGCAACACTGGCAGCGGTCAACGCTTCCATCTCAACGCCGGTCTGCCCGGACAGCTTGCAGCGGGCAACGATGCGCACGGTGTCGTCGCCATCAGCACTGAGTTCGACTTTGACGCCGGTGAGCATCAGCGGATGGCACAGGGGAATCAGATCGCTGGTTTTCTTCGCCGCTTGAATGCCGGCAATGCGCGCCACGGCGAACACGTCGCCCTTGGGATGGCCACCGCTGACGATCATCTGCAGCGTTTCGGGGAGCATGCGCACCAGCGCTTGGGCCGTCGCTTCACGGAACGTCACGGCTTTTTCGGTGACGTCGACCATGTTGGCGCGACCTTGGGAATCGAGATGAGTCAGCACGGGATTACTCCTGATCAGGAGCGACGATTGTAAACCTGCGGGTCAAATTTCTGCGAGTCGGATTATCACGCAACCTGTGTAGGAGCTGCCGAAGGCTGCGATCTTTTGATCTGGCTTTTGAAGATCAAGATCAAAAGATCGCAGCCTTCGGCAGCTCCTACATCTGGATTTGTGCAGGGCCATAAAAAACCGGGCGGCTTTTAGGCCGCCCGGTTTTGGTTGAAAGGTTACAGATGGGTTTCGGCGTATTCGGCCAGGATCGAGCGAGGCACCCCTTGCAGGGTGATGTGCACACCGTTGGGGAAATCCTTGAAGCGTTCGGTCAGGTAGGTCAGCCCGGAGCTGGTCGCGGACAGGTAAGGGGTGTCGATTTGTGCGAGGTTGCCCAGGCACACCACTTTGGAACCCGCGCCGGCCCGGGTGATGATGGTTTTCATCTGGTGCGGCGTGAGGTTCTGGCATTCGTCGATCAGGATCAGGCTCTGCTGGAAGCTGCGCCCGCGAATGTAGTTGAGCGATTTGAACTGCAACGGCACTTTGCTGAGGATGTAATCGACGCTGCCATGGGTGTTTTCGTCATCCATGTGCAAGGCTTCGAGGTTGTCGGTGATGGCGCCCAGCCACGGCTCCATTTTTTCCGCTTCGGTGCCGGGCAGGAAGCCGATTTCCTGGTCCAGGCCCTGCACACTGCGGGTCGCAATGATGCGGCGATAACGCTTGCTGACCATGGTCTGCTCGATCGCCGCGGCCAGCGCCAGAATGGTTTTACCGGAGCCTGCCGCACCCGACAGGTTGACCAGATGAATGTCCGGATCCAGCAACGCGTACAGCGCCAGACTCTGATAGATGTCGCGTGGCTTCAGCCCCCAGGCCTCTTGATGCAGCAGCGGTTCCTGATGCAGGTCGAGGATCAGCAGCTTGGCCTCGTCGATCTCCTTGATCCAGCCGACAAAGCCCTGTTCGTCGATGATGAACTCGTTGATGTGCACCGCCGGCAGGTTGTCGATCAGTTGCACTTGGTGCCAGGTGCGGCCGTGATCCTGGCGGGTGTCGACCTTGCTCACGCGGTCCCAGAATGAGCCGGTCATGTTGTGATAGCCGTTGGGCAGCAGGGACACGTCATCGACCAGTTGGTCGGTGCTGTAGTCCTCGGCATCGATGCCGCAGGCGCGCGCCTTGAGGCGCATGTTGATGTCTTTGGTGACCAGCACCACAGGCTTTTTCGGATCGCGGGTGTGCAAATCGATCAGTTGGTTGATGATTTTATTGTCGTTCAGATGCTCGGGCAGAATCAGATTCGATTCGGCCTGTTTGCTCATCAGAATTGACAGCAAGCCCTTCGGCCCGCCTTTACCGCGCTGGATCGGCACACCCAGCTCGACGTCTTCAGGGGAAGCGTCGCCCAGGGTCTTGTCGATCAGCCGGATGGCCTGACGGCATTCGGCGGCAACGCTGTGATGCCCGCTCTTGAGCTTGTCCAGCTCTTCAAGCACGGTCATCGGGATCGCGACGTGGTGTTCTTCGAAATTCAGCAGGGCATTTGGATCGTGAATCAATACGTTGGTATCGAGTACATAAAGGATTGGCTGGTTGGAGGAAGGGCTACGTCCGTGATCATCCATACTCGGTCACCTTTGTCAGAGCCATTGGACGCAATACCTGAGCGGTGCTGCGCCTCGAAGTGACTGCCGAAATCTCACCTGCGGAGATTCAAGTGACTGCAAACAAACGGGTCTTGGAAGACGCCACCTGTGTTGCAGGTTTCGGCGGTCTGTCTTCGTAATACTCCAAAACCGATGACATAAAAAAGTACTTTGACGGTTTTTTTAAGTTTATTTTGCAGAGTGACGAAAAGCCCTTGGCGGACTGCCCAGACCCCGCTAAAGTCGGAAGTCCGCCTGCATCGACTTCTTCAAAAAAATCGCCCCAAGACCAATGTTTCCGGGCTTTTTTCGTTTCTCAGCGAAAAGCGTCCTGACAGTCTTCCCAACCGATACCGCTCTGCGCGGTTTGCGTGATCAGCCACGGTAACGAGGTCTTCACCGCGTCCTGTTTCATGTTGAAATTGATCACCCCGTGTCGCCACAGCAGCATCAGGGTCAGTACCCTCTGCGCGCTCGCTGTGCCCTTGAGTTTGCCGGCACCGTCCTGGGCATCGATGTCCCACAGCGCCACTTGCAGGCCTTGTGTGTTGAAGAAACCTTGCGCATCGCTGCGGCGCTGCCCTTCCGGCGGACGGAACAGCGGCACGTAGTTTTCCGGCAACTTGTTCTTCACCAGATCAGCGCTACGCCGCACCGAATCCTGCCAGTCCTGCCAGTGGCTGTGGGAGCGGAACTCCCAACCTTGAACGCCAACGCACTGTTTCGAGAACCCCGCTTGCAGGCTGCTCACCGAACGATCGGCCAGCCGCGCCTGAATATCCTTGCCCAGCACGAAGAACGTGCCGCTCAGGTTCGATTTGCGCAGGTATTCGGTGAGCCAGCCGGAGTTGTCCGGTTGCAGATTGGCGGCGCTGTCGAAGGTCAGCAGGAACAGCCGGTCGTGCATCGCGTCGCCGTTGCGCTCGTAGTCACCGAAACGATCGAATTCGTTGCTGCTCTGCGGCGACAAAGCGGCCTTGCGCAACAACTCGTCGAGGTACTGCACATGGAAGATCCGGCTCGGCTCGGCCCACTTGGTGTAATAACTGTCGTCACTGACGACGAACTTGGCGGCTTGCTCGCGCAGCGTTGGCAAGTCTTCTACAAGGAAGCAGAACGAGGCGTCCTGATCGCAGCTTTGCTGGGCGAAGTTGTAGTTGGCGAGCAGGCGCTGCCAGAGGCGTTGGCGCAGAATGTTGACCGCATCGATATTGACCGTGCGCAAGCCTAGACGCTGCGCCAGAGCGGCCTCGTCCATCGACTCGGTGCCCAGCAGGACACGGGCGAACATCAGGATTTCCGCCCGTGACGCCACGTCAAACAGGGTCGGGTTGCTAAGCTGCTCCGGCCAGGTGCTGCGATCCATCGTCGCCACATCGCCCGGCGCCGCGACGGCACCGAAGCTCAACAGCCACGCGGTGAATAAAAGAACAATGCGCAAAAGGGATGTCTCCATAACAAAACCCGCGCGGCACTATAGCTGATGTGCAAGGCTGAAGGACGCCGCCCTCACCCCAGCCCTCTCCCGGAGGGAGAGGGAGCTGACCGAGTATCGCTTTCGATATCCGCCAATCTGAACTATCGAGTCGCACTCAAATTTTGAAATCAATGAGATCGGCTCCCTCTCCCTCTGGGAGAGGGCTGGGGTGAGGGAAAAATCCACCAGCCGTCGCAAATGCCCGAGCTTACCCATACCTATAACCCCCATAGCTGGAGTCAACACCGACAACCCCCTAGAATCGCCCCCACGATTAAAGGAGACGACTTCATGCTGATGGTGATTTCCCCCGCCAAGACCCTCGATTACGAAACACCGCCGGCGACCCAGCGCTTCACTCAGCCGCAATACCTCGACCATTCCCAGGAACTGATCCAGCAACTGCGCGACCTGACCCCGGCGCAGATCAGCGAACTGATGCACGTGTCCGACAAAATCGGTGGGCTCAACGCCGCGCGCTTCGGCAGCTGGACGCCCGCGTTCACGCCAGACAACGCCAAACAGGCACTGCTCGCGTTCAAGGGCGACGTCTACACCGGTCTCGACGCACAGTCCTTCAGCGAAACCGATTTCGATTACGCGCAAAAACACCTGCGCATGCTCTCCGGTCTCTACGGGCTGCTGCGCCCGCTCGACCTGATGCAACCCTATCGTCTGGAAATGGGCACCAAACTGGCCAACGCCCGTGGCAAAGACCTGTACGCCTTCTGGGGTACGCGCATCAGCGAATGGCTCAATGAAGCGCTGGCCGATCAAGGCGACGACGTGCTGCTCAACCTCGCCTCCAATGAGTACTTTTCGGCGGTGAAACGCACAGCCCTGAACGCGCGGATCATCAACACCGAGTTCAAGGACCAGAAGAACGGTCAGTACAAGATCATCAGCTTCTACGCGAAAAAAGCCCGGGGCCTGATGAGCCGTTTCGTGATCCAGGAAAAGATCAACGATCCGGCCCAGCTCAAACAGTTCGATGTGCAGGGTTATCGCTACAGCGTCGAACAGTCGAAACCCGACAATCTGGTGTTTTTGCGCGACCACGCCCCGGAATAATGCATGCCCAATGCACGACTCTTTCTATAAAGAGTCGTGCAGCTCGCACGATGTCAAAAAACCCTCGCACCTTTTCGCCATTTTAATGGCGCCAGAAAATCCTCCCTGTCTTTTCTAAGATTAGTTTCACTCGACACTGATCATTTTTTTCAGTAGTGGCACCTAACTTTTTTCAGCGTAGTGGCACAAAACTATCTAACGTGATTTTTCGCCTGTTATTAAAGGTCGAAAACGAAAGTGCTATCAAATTGAGACTAGTGCCATCTCTGACAATATTTCAAGAAATTTCAGATTTCGCGATGAGCGGACAGGAACTTCGTCCAAATGCATAGCTCATACCACCGGTAACGATTCTCGCCGAGTTTGTACGAGATAACTTACGCAGAGCAGATAGCCATGTAACCAAGTTGTCACAGCAACTTGCCTAGATGACTAACTAGTCTCAAAACAGACGATGGACAGGAGATACGCACCATCTATATCCCCTACAAAGGCCATGGCCGCGCCCTAATAAACGTGCTCGCCTGAGCACCCAACCGCTTGATTTACAGGACTTTCCTCCTGACATCAAGCGCGCAAGACGATTGCACAAGAGTCTTCTCCAAAGAGGATCGGCTGCATAACAGGGCAAGTCATAACAACAAGGCCTGGTTGCGCACATCTTGAGTGCACTTATTTAGACACTCGAAACTTAGTATGCCTGCACACGGCACTGTGGCGCCTGTGTGCCGCACTTTCGAGTGCACTAATAAACGCTGAACACCATTAACTCCGGCCTCTAAGGCCTGATATATACAGAGGTAATTGCGATGCGCATCAGCATATTTGGTTTGGGTTACGTTGGCGCAGTATGTGCCGGTTGCCTGTCTGCACGGGGCCATGACGTAGTTGGCGTCGATGTTGCCAAAGACAAGATCGACATGATCAACGCCGGCAAGTCGCCGATTGTTGAACCCGGCCTGGGCGAACTTCTGCAACAGGGTATCCAGACCGGTCGTCTGCGTGGCACGACCAACTTCGCCGAGGCGATTCGCGACACCGACCTGTCGATGATCTGCGTGGGTACGCCGAGCAAAAAGAACGGCGACCTCGAACTGAACTACATCGAAGCGGTATGCCGCGAGATCGGTTTTGTCCTGCGTGAAAAAACCACCCGCCACACCATCGTCGTGCGCAGCACCGTGCTGCCGGGCACCGTGGCCAACGTGGTGATCCCGATTCTCGAAGACTGCTCGGGCAAGAAGGCTGGCGTCGACTTCGGCGTTGCGGTCAACCCGGAATTCCTGCGTGAATCCACCGCCATTGCCGACTACGACCTGCCACCGATGACCGTCATCGGCGAGTTCGACAAGGCTTCGGGCGACGTTCTGCAATCGCTGTACGAAGAACTCGACGCACCGATCATCCGCAAGGACATCGCCGTTGCCGAGATGATCAAGTACACCTGCAACGTCTGGCACGCGACCAAAGTGACCTTCGCCAACGAGATCGGCAACATCGCCAAAGCGGTCGGCGTCGATGGCCGGGAGGTGATGGAAGTGGTCTGCCAGGACAAGACCCTCAACCTGTCCCAGTACTACATGCGCCCTGGCTTCGCCTTCGGCGGTTCGTGCCTGCCGAAAGACGTGCGTGCGCTGACCTACCGCGCCGGTTCGCTGGACGTCGAAGCGCCGCTGCTCAACTCGCTGATGCGCAGCAACGAATCGCAAGTACAGAACGCCTTCGACATCGTTGAAAGCCACGACAAACGTAAAGTCGCCCTGCTCGGCCTGAGCTTCAAGGCCGGCACCGATGACCTGCGCGAAAGCCCACTGGTAGAACTGGCCGAGATGCTGATCGGCAAGGGTTACGACCTGAGCATCTACGACAGCAACGTCGAGTACGCCCGTGTTCACGGCGCGAACAAAGACTACATCGAGTCGAAAATCCCGCACGTGTCGTCCCTGCTCAATTCGGACTTCGATTCGGTGATCGACAACTCCGACGTGATCATCCTCGGCAACCGCGACGAGAAATTCCGCTCGCTGGCTCAGGAAGCACCGCACGGCAAACAGGTCATCGACCTGGTGGGCTTCATGGCCAAAGCCACCGACGCTGGTAAGCGCACCGAGGGTATCTGCTGGTAAAGCAGACGTTGCGCGGCGCCGCACACCGCGACGCCACGCAACCACTGTGTGAACCCGTTGTAGGAGCTGTCGAGTGAAACGAGGCTGCGATCTTTCCGGGAACACTTGAGATCCGAGTGAACCCAGGAAAATCAAAAGATCGCAGCCTTCGGCAGCTCCTACAGGGGGCATCGATAAGCCTGCCTTAACCCCATCGGGCCCGGCCCGAGATAGAGACGGATGCAGATTATGCACAGGCTAAAGCACGGCCTACTTCAGGCCGCCGGTTGGCTGTTTTACCTAAGTTTGTTGATGGGCCTGGCCTTGATGCTGCCCACATCCACATTCGACTCCGAGTCGAAGGACTTCATTTTCCTGATTGGCGCCGTGGGTATCTGGCGCTACTCGATGGGTGCAACGCACTTTGTGCGCGGCATGATTTTTCTCTACATCGTTTACCCGCACCTGCGCCGCAAAGTGCGCAAGCTGGGTAAGGCGGCAGACCCGTCGCATGTGTTCCTGATGGTCACCAGTTTCCGTATCGACGCGCTCACCACCGCGCAGGTCTACAGCTCAGTGATCCGCGAAGCCATCGACTGCGAACTGCCGACCACCGTGGTCTGCTCGATCGTCGAAATGTCCGATGAACTGCTGGTCAAGGCATTGTGGGCACGGATGAATCCGCCAGACCGTGTGAAGCTCGACTTCGTGCGCATTCCCGGCACCGGCAAACGTGATGGCCTGGCCTATGGTTTCCGCGCGATTTCCCGCCACCTGCCGGACGACCGCGCCGTGGTCGCCGTGATCGATGGCGACACCGTGCTCGGCGAAGGCACCGTGCGCAAGACCGTGCCGTGGTTCCAGCTGTTCGGCAACGTCGGCGGCCTGACCACCAACGAGTTCTGCGAAGTGCGCGGCGGCTACATCATGAGCGAATGGCACAAGCTGCGTTTCGCCCAGCGCCACATCAACATGTGCTCGATGGCCCTGTCCAAACGCGTGCTGACCATGACCGGTCGTATGTCGGTGTTTCGCGCCACCGTGGTGACCAACCCGGAATTCATCGCCGACGTGGAAAGCGACTCGCTACAACACTGGCGTCTAGGCCGCTTCAAGTTTTTGACCGGCGACGACAAGTCGAGCTGGTTCAGCTTGATGCGCCTCGGTTACGACACCTTCTACGTGCCTGACGCGGCGATCAACACCGTTGAACACCCACCGGAAAAAAGCTTCATCAAGGCCAGCCGCAAACTGATGTTCCGCTGGTACGGCAACAACCTGCGCCAGAACTCGCGAGCACTGGGCCTGGGTGTGAAACGCCTCGGCGCCTTCACCTCGGTGGTGCTGTTCGATCAGCGCGTATCGATGTGGACCTCCTTGCTTGGCCTGACCGTGGCGATGATCGCCAGCTTCAAGTACGGCACCGCGTTCATCCTGGTTTACCTGCTGTGGATCGGCATCACCCGCCTGATCCTGACGTTGCTGTTGTCGTGTTCCGGTCACCGGATCGGCCCGGCTTACCCAGCGATTCTGTATTACAACCAGATCGTCGGTGCGCTGGTGAAGATTTACGTGTTCTTCCGCCTCGACCAACAATCCTGGACTCGCCAACCCACATCCCTGACCCGTGATCTCGCCAGCTTTCAACGTTGGTTCAACACCTGGTCGTCTCGGACCATGACCTTCTCCGCCGGCAGCATTTTTGTCGCCGTGCTGCTGATGATGGTCTGACCCGCCCCTATTGAATTAACAAGGAAATCGCCCCTATGAATACCGCCGTCAACGCCAACGTAGTGCATGAATCCGAAGCCCAGCGCCAACACGCCCGCGTGAAAATCCCGGCCAAACTGCGCTTCTTCGGTCCTGACCGGACGCCGGTCGAAGCGCGGGTCATCGACCTGTCTGCCGGTGGTCTGGCGTTCAACGCCGGGCAACTGCCGCTGACCATTGGCCAGGTGTACAAGGCGCGTTTGCAATTCGTCATCGACAACCTCGGCATCGCCATGGACGTTGAATTGCAGATGCGTTCCTTCGACCGCCAGACCGGCCGCGCCGGCTGCCAGTTCCAGAATCTGGAACCGCAGGATATTTCCACCCTGCGCCACTTGATCACCTCGCACCTGGCCGGCGACATCGTCAGCATCGGTGAAGTGCTGGCGACCCTGCAGCGCGACAACTTCACCAAAGCGCGCAAGGTCAAGGACGGCGGCTCCGGCATGACTCCGTTCGGGCGCCTGAAAGCGGTGACGTTCAGCGCCGGTATCTTCGCGGTCGGTCTGGTCGCGGCGGGTTTCATTTTCAAATCGGTGTACGGCATGTACTTCGTCAGCCACGCACAAGCCGGTCTGGTCAGTGTGCCGGGGATGAACATCACCATGCCGCGTGACGGCACCGTGCAGAGCCTGGTCAAGTCCGACGGCGTTGCAGCCAAAGGCGCGCCACTGGCGACCTTCAGCACCAGCATGCTCGACGTGCTCAAGGGTCATCTGGAAGAAGATCAACTGTCCCCGGCCAAGGTTGAAGAACTGTTCGGCAAGCAAATGACCGGCACCTTGACCTCGCCATGCGATTGCACCGTGGCCCAGCAACTGGTGGCTGACGGTCAGTACGCGAGCAAAGGCGACGTGATCTTCCAACTGGTGCCGCGCAACACCCAGGCCACCGTCGATGCGCGCTTCTCCTATCGCCAGTTCGGCGACGTGCGTCCGGGCACCCCGGTGAGCTTCCAGATCGCCGGCGAAGACAAGACCCGCACCGGCAAGATCGTCAGCAGCACCAGCCTGAAAAGCGCCGACCTGTCCTCCGACATCCGCGTACAGATCCAGCCTGACGAGCCGCTCGACAGCAGCTTGGCCGGCCGCCCGGTGGAAGTGAACAGCGACCGTGGCCCGAACCTGAACTGGCTGATCGACAAAGCCATGGCTGCCGGTCTTTAAGTCGAGGACATGCCTGTGACTACTCCACCCATCCTGAAAACACCGCGATCCCTGTGGGAGCTGGCTTGCCAGCGATTGGATCAGCGCGGTATGTCTGATGTACCGAGTCGCCTGAATCGCTGGCAAGCCAGCTCCCACAGAGTTCATGTGGTGT
The DNA here is from genome assembly GCF_054790525.1 of Pseudomonas sp. Mb7. Taxonomy (NCBI): domain Bacteria; kingdom Pseudomonadati; phylum Pseudomonadota; class Gammaproteobacteria; order Pseudomonadales; family Pseudomonadaceae; genus Pseudomonas; species Pseudomonas sp. Mb7. The sequence goes on along the minus strand of NZ_CP186501.1, from coordinate 325,951 downwards.
GCTCGCTGGCGCTGGCGGTGAGTCTGGCCGGTTGTGCCGGCCTGCCCGATCAGCGTCTGGCCAACGAAGCGCTCAAACGTGGCGACACCGCCACCGCTGCGCAGAATTATCAGCAACTGGCCGATCTCGGTTACAGCGAAGCGCAAGTCGGCCTCGCCGATATCCAGGTCGACAGCCGCGACCCTGTGCAAATGAAACAGGCCGAAGCGACTTACCGCGCCGCCGCCAGTGTTTCGCCGCGTGCTCAGGCGCGTCTCGGCCGCTTGCTGGTGGCCAAGCCGGGTTCCACCGAAGCCGAGCATCACGAAGCCGAAAGCCTGCTGAAAAAAGCCGCCGCCAATGGCGAAGGCAACACGTTGATCCCGCTGGCGATGCTGTACCTGCAATACCCGCACAGCTTCCCCAACATCAACGCCCAGCAGCAGATCGATCAGTGGCGCAAATCCGGTTACCCGGAAGCGGGTCTGGCGCAGGTGCTGCTGTATCGCACTCAGGGCACTTACGACCAGCACTTGGATGACGTGGAAAAGATCTGCAAAGCCGCGCTCAACACCACCGACATCTGCTACGTCGAACTGGCCACGGTCTATCAGAAACGTGCCCAGCCAGAGCAGCAGGCCGAGCTGATCAAGCAGATGCAGGCCGGTTACAGCCGTGGCACGGTCACCGCGCAGCGTGTCGATTCCGTGGCCCGTGTATTGGCCGATTCGACCCTCGGCAAGACTGACGAGAAAACCGCGCAGTCGTTGCTCGAGCCGATCGCTCCGGGTTACCCGGCGTCGTGGGTGACCCTCGCACAACTGCTCTACGACTACCCGGAACTGGGCGACGTCGACCAGATGATGAAGTACCTCGACAACGGCCGCGCCGCCGACCAGCCACGCGCCGAGCTGTTGCTGGGCAAGCTCTACTACGAAGGCAAACTGGTCCCGGCCGACGCGAAAGTCGCCGAAGAACACTTCCAGAAAGCCGTCGGCCGCGAAGTCGCCGCCGACTACTACCTCGGCCAGATCTATCGTCGTGGTTACCTCGGCAAGGTCTACCCGCAGAAGGCGCTCGATCACTTGCTGACCGCTGCGCGCAACGGCCAGAACAGCGCCGACTTCGCCATCGCCCAGCTGTTTTCCCAAGGTAAGGGCACCAAGCCCGACCCGCTCAACGCCTACGTGTTCAGCCAATTGGCCAAAGCACAAAACACCCCGCAAGCCGATGAGCTGGCGACCACCCTCGCCGCGCAACTGCCGCCCGAGCGTCTGGCCGAAGCCCAACGTCTGCTGCAACAAGAGCAAGCCAGCCGTGGCGCTCTGAACCCGAACACGCTGCAACTGCACGCCCTGCAAGAAGAAGACGGCGAGGAAAAATTATGAAGTTGAATCCATTCGTGAAGGCCGGCATTGGCCTTTCGTTCGCGCTGATCTGGTCTTGCCCGACACTGGCCGCGATGACTGAAACCAAGAACTTCGGCCTTGAAGTGAAAGTCACCGGCCAGTCCGAAGACGACCGTGACCTCGGCACCGCCAAGGGCGGCGACGTCAACGGCGTCGGCCTCGACCTGCGTCCGTGGATCTACGGCGAAAGCGGCGCGTGGAGCGCCTACGCCATGGGCCAGGCCGTGACCTCGACCGACATCATCGAAACCGACACCCTGCAACAATCCGACGGTGAACAAGCCACCGACAACAGTGATCGCAAAACCAAGAAAAACTACCTGGCGATGCGCGAGTTCTGGGTCGGCTACAGCGGCCTCACCCCGTACCCGGGCGAGATGCTCAAGTTCGGTCGCCAGCGTCTGCGCAATGACGACGGCCAATGGCGCGACACCAACATCGAAGCGCTGAACTGGACCTTCGACACCACCCTGTTGCGCGCCAACGCCGGTGTGGCCGAACGCTTCAGCGAATACCGCACCGACTTGAAAGAGCTGGCGCCGAAAGACAAGGATCGCCTGCACGCCTACGCCGATGCCGCCTATCAGTGGACGCCGGGCAACTGGGTCGGCATTCGCGGTCACCACACCCATGATGACGGCAAACTCGATTACGCCGAGCCGGGCGTAGCGCGCGATTCGTTGGATAAAACCGAGAACGGCGACGTCAGCTGGCTCGGCCTGACCGCTGACAGCGACGCCTACAACTGGCGCAACACCAACACCGTCAACTACTGGGGCAGCATCACCGGCATGAGCGGCGACCGCGATACGGTCAACGCCTTGAACGCCGATGGCTCGCGTCCGGCGCAAGCCAAGCGTAGCGATGACGTCAACGGTTGGGCCACCGACATCGGTGTGCGCCTGCGCCTCGATCCGCAATGGCAAGTCGGCGGTGCGTATGCCCGCGCCAGCGCCGATTACGAACAGAACGGTCTGGAGAGCAACCGCTCCAACTACACCGGTACGCGCTCGCGTGTGCACCGTTTCGGCGAAGCCTTCCGCGGCGAAATGAACAACATGCAGACCGCAACCCTGTTCGGTTCGTGGATGGTCAACGACGAGTACGACGCCAGCCTGATCTACCACAAGTTCTGGCGTGTCGACGGCAACAAACCGGTGGGCAGCAACGGCATCAACGCTGTGGAAAACAACACCGACGACGCCACCGGCGCGATCCTCTCCAGCACCTCGCTGCCGCTTGAAGACGGCAACAAGGATCTGGGTCAGGAGATGGACCTGGTCGTCACCAAGTACTTCAAGCAAGGCCTGTTGCCGGCGGCGTTGAGCCAGTCGATCGACGAGCCATCGGCCCTGGTGCGTTTCCGTGGCGGTGTGTTCAAACCGGGCGATGCCTACGGCAAGCAGGTTGATTCGTACATGCACCGCGCGTTCATCGACGTGATCTGGCGCTTCTGATGCAAACCGCCAAGGGAGTGCCCGACATGATCAGCACCAGGACAGGCTCACTCAGCCTGCTGGCCGGCGCGATGCTGCTGGCCAGCGCCAGCACCTTCGCGACTGTGGAGCCGGTTAAACCGGTGACCACCGCGAAAGAGCTGCAACAAGCCAAGACCTACACGGTCAGCAGCGCGCCGACCGAAGCGCTGAACCTGGCCGCGCCGAAACTGCCGGACATTTCCGGCTACACCGCCGAAGCCGCTGCGGCGAAAATCGTCCGCAGCAAAGCAGGCAAAGTCAGCGTGCGCCGGATGATGCAGGAAGACGCGCTGAAGGACTTTATCGGCGGCGACAACAAGATGGCCGAATGGGTGGTGCGTCAGCACGGCATCCCCCAGGCGATCTTCGTCGATGACGGCTACATGAATCTCAAGGACCTGGCGCAGAAACTGCCCAAGCAGTACTTCAGCGAGACCTCGCCGGGCGTGTACCTGTCGAAGCTGCCGATCGTCGTCGGCCGTAAAGGCATCCTCGAAATCGACGGTCAGACCCAGGAACTGCGCCTGTCGCAAGAGGCCGGTGCATTCATGGTCAACGACGGCCAACTGTTTGTGCGTGACACCAAAGTCACAGGCTGGCGCGAACAGGACAACGGCCCGGCGACCTTCCGTTCGCCGAAGGAATTCCGTCCGTTCCTGCTCGCCTGGGGTGGCACCGAGACCTACATCGTCAACAGCAAGATGGCCAGTTTCGGTTACGCCAACAGTAAGTCGTACGGGGTGAGTATTTCCCAGTACACGCCGAACATGGCCAAGGTGCTCAAGCGTCCTGAACCGACCGGCTGGATCGTCGGCTCCGAGTTCTCCGACATGTGGTACGGCTTCTACTGCTACGAGACCCGCGACTTTGTGGTCAAGGGCAACACCTACAAAGACAACATCGTCTACGGCATCGATCCACACGACCGTTCCCACGGCCTGATCATTGCCGAGAACACCGTGTACGGTACGAAGAAGAAGCACGGGATCATTATTTCCCGTGAGGTCAACGACAGCTTCATCTTCAACAACAAAAGCTACGACAACAAACTCTCGGGCCTGGTGATCGACCGTAACAGCGTCAACAACATCATTGCCTACAACGAGATCTACAAGAACCACACCGACGGCATCACCCTCTACGAGTCTGCCGACAACCTGCTGTGGGGCAACAAGGTCATCAGCAACAAGCGTCACGGCATCCGTATTCGTAACAGCGTGAACATCCGCCTCTACGAAAACGTCGCCATGGCCAACGGTTTGACCGGTGTTTACGGCCACATCAAAGACCTCACCGACACCGACCGTGACATCAAGCTCGACCCGTTCGATGCGCAGGTGTCGCTGATCGTCGTTGGCGGTGAACTGGCGGCCAATGGCAGCGGCCCGCTGTCGATCGATTCGCCTTTGAGTGTCGAGCTGTATCGCGTGTCGATGCTGGCGCCGACCAAATCCAGCGGCATCAGCTTCAACGGCATCCTCGGCGAGCGCCAGGATGAAATTCTCGACCTGCTGGTGCGCCAGCAGAAAGCCGTGCTGATCGACCCTGTCGAACGCCAGACCGAAATGCAGGACTGAGGATAATTTTATGCACCCACACTTGATCAGATTACTCAGCCTGTCGGCCCTGACCGTGGGCATTCTCGCGGCCAGCAACGGTGCGCGCGCCGATGAAGGCGCCGCCGCCACGCCACCGAAGTTCAGCGCCGAACCGTGCTGCAATCTGTGCCCGGCCGCCCATGACGCGAAGAACTACACCACGCGTTATCAGCAGAACTTCACCACCCTGGTGCAGGCGCAAGGTGACTGGCTGTTCCGGACGCAGGAAGACCTGCGTACCGAGTTCAACACCACCCCGGCCGGCTACAAACGCCTGCAACAACTGCACGATGCGTTCAAAGCCAAAGGCGTCGAGCTGGTGATCGTTTACCAGCCGACCCGTGGCCTGGTGAACCGAAACAAGCTCAACCCGCAGGAAAAAGCCGCGTTCGATTACGAGAAAGCGCTGGGCAACTACAAGACCATGCTCGGCCGTTTCGCCAAGATGGGTTACGTGGTGCCAGACCTGTCGCCGCTGACCAACGAATCGCTGCCGGACACCCTGCCCGCCCACGACTTCTACTTCCGTGGCGACCAACACTGGACACCATACGGTGCACAGCGCACGGCGAAAATCGTCGCCGAGAAGGTCAAGCAGATCCCGGCCTTCGCCGACATTCCCAAGCGTGAATTCGAAACCAAGCGCTCCGGGCGCATGGGCAAGACCGGTACCCTGCACAACATGGCCGGGCAACTGTGCGGCACCAGTTACGCGATCCAGTACATGGATCAATTCACCACCGAGCCTAAGGGCGAAGCAGGCGACGGCGATCTGTTCGGCGATTCCGGCAACCCGCAAATCACCCTCGTCGGTACTTCGCACAGCGGCAAGAACTACAACTTCGCCGGTTTCCTCGAAGAAGCCATCGGCGCCGACATTCTCAACGTCGCCTTCCCCGGCGGTGGTCTGGAAGGTTCGATGTTGCAGTACCTCGGCAGCGACGAATTCCAGAAGACCCCGCCGAAAATTCTCATCTGGGAATTCTCGCCGCTGTACCGCCTCGACCAGGAAACCATCTATCGCCAGATGATGTCTCTTCTCGACAACGGCTGCGAAGGCAAAGACGCGCAAATGTCCGCGAGCACCACGCTCAAGCCGGGCAGCAAACAAGAACTGCTGGTCAACAGCAAGAACCTGAACCTGCAGAACAGCAGCCATCAGGTCGACATCCGCTTCGCCGACCCTTCGGTGAAAACCCTGCAAGCCACCCTCTGGTACATGAACGGTCGCCACGAGGACATCAAGATCGAGAAACCGGAAACCTCCGACACCGACGGTCGTTTCGCCTTTGAGCTGCGCACGGACGAAGACTGGGCCTCGCAAAACCTGCTGGCGGTCGAAGTCCAAGGGCCAGAAGCCGGCGCTGCGCCACAGAAAGTCGAAGCGAAAATCTGCAAACGCAACGTATTCCCGGGCGCTGGGCAACAAACCGCTCAGGTCGGGCAATGAGGTCTGCTATGCGAAACTCGAAACTGAAAACTCTTTTAGCGCCGACGCTGCTCGGGCTGGCGATCTTCGCCGGCACCGCGCAGGCCGCCGCGCCACTGCGTCCACCCCAGGGCTATTTCGCGCCTGTGGATAAATTCAAGACCGGTGACAAAAGCGAAGGCTGCGATGCGATGCCGACGCCGTACACCGGGCCGCTGCAATTTCGCAGCAAATACGAAGGTTCGGACAAGGCCCGCGCGACGCTGAACGTGCAGTCGGAAAAAGCCTTTCGCGACACCACCAAAGACATCACCACGCTGGAACGCGGCACCGCCAAACGGGTGATGCAGTTCATGCGCGACGGTCGCCCGGAGCAGCTCGATTGCACGCTCAATTGGCTGACCGCGTGGGCCAAGGCCGATGCGTTGATGTCGAAGGACTTCAACCACACCGGCAAGTCGATGCGCAAATGGGCGCTGGGCAGCATGGCGTCTTCGTACATTCGCCTGAAGTTCTCCGACTCGCACCCACTGGCCCAGCATCAGCAGGAAGCGCAGTTGATCGAGGCGTGGTTCAGCAAAATGGCCGATCAGGTCGTCAGCGATTGGGACAACCTGCCGCTGGAAAAAACCAACAACCACTCGTACTGGGCCGCCTGGTCGGTGATGGCGACCTCGATCGCGACCAACCGCCGCGACCTGTTTGACTGGGCAGTGAAGGAATACAAGGTTGGCGTCAACCAAGTCGATGCCGACGGCTTCCTGCCGAACGAACTCAAGCGCCAGCAACGCGCCCTCGCCTATCACAACTACGCCCTGCCGCCGTTGGCGATGATCGCCAGTTTCGCCCAGGTCAACGGCGTTGATTTGCGTCAGGAGAACAACAGCGCGCTGAAACGTCTCGGTGATCGAGTGTTGTCGGGGGTGAAAGACCCGGACGAATTCGAGAAGAAGAACGGCAAAGAGCAGGACATGACCGATCTGAAAGAGGACATGAAATTCGCCTGGCTCGAACCGTTCTGCACGCTCTACACCTGTGCGCCTGATGTGATCGAGAAGAAGCACGGCATGCAGCCGTTCAAGACCTTCCGCCTCGGCGGCGACCTGACCAAGGTCTACGACCCATCGCATGAGAAGGGCAACAAAGGCTCATAAAGCAAAAGCCCCTCACCCTAACCCTCTCCCAAAGGGAGAGGGGACTGACCGAGGTGGTTGTACGAGTTACGCCGAAATGAAATGCCGAGTTGATCTCAGGCGTTGAAAAACAATCGAGATCAGGCTGCACAGAAATACCGAGTCGATCTCCATTTTTGAAAACCATGGAGATCAGGCTCCCTCTCCCTCCGGGAGAGGGCGGGGGGTGAGGGCAAGTTTTCAAGGCCCGGCACAACCCTGACAGAAACACCGTTTTGCCCCTCCACTACCACGGGGGGTTTGGGGGGGCTTTGGCCCTTGACTGTTGGTTCAAACATGGAGAGATCGGGATGGTATTTTCATCCAACGTGTTCCTGTTTCTGTTCTTGCCGATCTTTCTCGGCTTGTACTACTTGAGCGGGCAACGCTATCGCAACCTGCTGCTGCTGATCGCCAGCTACGTGTTCTACGCCTGGTGGCGTGTGGACTTCCTCGCGCTGTTCGCGGCCGTCACGCTGTGGAACTACTGGATCGGCCTCAAAGTCGGTGCCGCCGGTGTGCGGACCAAACCGGCGCAGCGCTGGCTGTTGCTTGGCGTCGCGGTGGACCTGTGCATCCTCGGCTACTTCAAGTACGCCAACTTCGGCGTCGACAGCATCAACGCGATGATGACGTCGGTCGGTCTTGAGCCGTTCATCCTCACCCACGTGCTGTTGCCGATCGGTATCTCGTTCTACATCTTCGAGTCGATCAGCTACATCATCGACGTGTATCGCGGCGACACCCCGGCCACGCGCAACCTGATCGACTTCGCGGCCTTCGTGGCGATCTTCCCGCACCTGATTGCCGGCCCGGTTCTGCGTTTCCGCGACCTCGCCGACCAGTTCAACAACCGCACGCACACCCTCGACAAGTTCTCCGAGGGCTGCACGCGGTTCATGCAGGGTTTCATCAAAAAGGTCTTCATCGCTGACACCCTCGCGGTGGTCGCTGACCATTGCTTCGCCTTGCAAAACCCGACCACCGGCGATGCCTGGCTTGGCGCGCTGGCCTACACCGCGCAGCTGTATTTCGACTTCTCCGGCTACAGCGACATGGCGATTGGTCTGGGCCTGATGATGGGGTTCCGTTTCATGGAAAACTTCAAGCAGCCGTACATCAGCCAGTCGATCACCGAGTTCTGGCGTCGCTGGCACATCAGCCTGTCGACCTGGCTGCGTGACTATCTGTACATCACCCTCGGCGGTAACCGTAAAGGCACGCTGATGACGTATCGCAACCTGTTCCTGACCATGCTCCTCGGCGGTCTGTGGCACGGCGCGAACATCACCTACATCGTCTGGGGCGCCTGGCACGGCATGTGGCTGGCGATTGAAAAAGCGCTGGGCCTGAACACCTCTCCGCGCAGCCTCAACCCGATTCGCTGGGCGCTGACCTTCCTGCTCGTAGTCATGGGCTGGGTGATCTTCCGTGCCGAAAACCTGCACGTTGCCGGGCGCATGTACGGCGCGATGTTCAGCTTCGGCGACTGGTCGCTGTCGGAACTCAATCAGGCCAGCCTTACCGGTCTGCAAGTGGCGACTCTGGTTGTTGCGTACGTGACGCTGGCGTTCTTCGGTCTGCGCGATCTGTACACCAATCAGCCGCCAGCCAAGAGCAAACCTGAAGTCAACGTCGAGGCCAACGGCCCTGCCACCGCGACCCCGGGAATGATCAAAGCCGCTCCTGGCGAAAACCCGGCAAGCATCCACGAGCCTGGCTACACCGTCGGCGTCGAAGCCCAGGTGCAACCGGCCTACTGGAGCGCGGACTGGTCGCGCTACGTGATGCGCGGTCTGATCCTGCTGCTGTTCATCGCCTCGATTCTCAAACTCTCGGCGCAAAGCTTCTCGCCGTTCCTTTACTTCCAGTTCTGAGGGATCTGACATGACCCGCTCATTACGCATCTTCTACATCGCCCTGTTCCTGGTGACCCTGTTGGTCCTCGGTCTGTGGTCGGTTCGCAGCTTCTTCGGCTTCAGCACCAACGCCGATGCGACGGTGCTCAACGGCCGCTGGACCAAAGCCGTGGAAACCCACTATGACGAAGAGTTTCCGATCAAGCGTCTGGGCACCAATCTCTGGGCCGCGCTGGATTTCAAACTGTTCAACGAAGGTCGTCCGGGCGTGGTGCTCGGTCGCGACCAGTGGTTGTACAGCGATGAGGAATTCAACCCGATCGTCAACGAAGAGCTGAACCTGCAAGGCAACTACGCGCTGGTTGAAGGCGTGCGCCAGACCCTGAAAGCGAAAGGCGTGAAACTGGTGATGGCGATCGTGCCGGCCAAGGTTCGTCTGTACCCGGAGCATCTGGGTGAAGTGAAACCGGCGAGCATCCACGAAAACCTCTATCAGGATTTCCACCAACGTGTGGCGGCCGACAAGATCCTCGCCCCGGACCTGCTCAAGCCATTGCAACAGGCCAAGCAGAATGGTCAGCAAGTGTTCCTGCGTACCGATACGCACTGGACGCCGGAAGGCGCCGAGATTGCCGCGAACACCCTGGCGAAAACCATCGCCGACAAGTTCCCGCTGAGCGGCGAGCCGCAACGCTTCGTTACCACGCCAGCGGAGAAGGTCACGCACAAGGGCGATCTGCGTCTGTTCCTGCCGCTCGATCCGCTGTTCGAAAACCTGATGCCGGCGCAAGAGCCACTGCAAAAGCGCAACACCGTCGCGGCTGGCGATCAGCCTGCCGGTGACGACGCGCTGTTCACCAGCAATGAAGTGCCGGTGGCACTGGTCGGCACCAGCTACAGCGCCAACCCCAACTGGAACTTCGTCGGTGCGCTGAAACAAGCGCTGCACAGCGACGTGGTGAGCTACGCCGAAGACGGCCACGGCCCGATCCTGCCGATGCTCAGCTACCTGAAAAGCGATGACTTCAAGAACAGCCCGCCACAGGTGCTGATCTGGGAGTTTCCTGAACGTTATCTGCCTGTGAACAACGAAATCGGCGACGCCGACCCGCAGTGGGTCGCAGAGCTTAAACAAGCCGGCGCACGCCAACAAAACGTAGCAATCAACACTAAATCCGAGACGCCCGATCGGGCGCAAAACTGAAAGAGAGGTACACCATGACTTTCACTACTACTCCTCGTCGTCTCGCTAAAAGCTTCGCACTGGTTGCTGGCCTCAGCGTGCTTTCCGTCCCTGCCTTCGCCGGTGGCGACGCCGCGCTGTACGGCCCGACCGCGCCGAAAGGCTCGACCTTTGTGCGTGTCTATAACGCCAGCAATGCTGAAGTCAGCGCGACTGTCGGCAGCACCAACCTGAGCGACGTTGCGCCACTGGCCAGCAGTGACTTCAGCTTCATGCCGGGCGGTGATTACAGCGCCAAAGTTGGCAGCCAGACCCTGCCGGTGAAACTGGCTGGTGACCACTACTACACCCTGGTCAACAACGCTTCCGGCGCGCCGCAATTGATCGAAGAACCACCGTTCAAGAACAAGCAGAAATCCCTGGTGCGTGTGCAGAACCTCAGCGACAAACCGCTGACCCTGAAGACCGCCGACGGTAAGACCGACGTGGTGCCGAACGTGGCCGCCAAGGGCCGTGGCGAACGTGAAATCAACCCGGTGAAAGTCAGCCTGGCGCTGTACGAAGGCGACAAGAAAGTCGGCGACGTCAAACCGGTCGCCCTGGAGCGCGGAGAAGCTGCGGTGCTGTACGTCACCGGCAGCGGCAGCAGCCTGTCGCCAGTCTGGGTGAAACGCCCGGTATCGACTCGCTAATTATTTTTCCGATGAGACGCTGACCCCTGTAGGAGCTGCGGCACGCTGCGATCTTTTGACTTTGTTTTTGAAGATCAAGATCACCAGATCGCAGCTTTCGGCAGCTCCTACAGGGGAATGCGGCGGCCTCTCGGTACGAGACAAAAACAAGAGTGAAACGACACAGCGTTCGTGCCTCTAACCAATCGATTTTATGGAGTAAACAATATGATTCCGGTGATCTTGTCAGGTGGTAGCGGTTCGCGTCTCTGGCCGCTTTCGCGTAAGCAGTTCCCTAAGCAATTCCTCGCCCTGACCGGCGAACACACCCTGTTCCAGCAGACCCTCGAGCGCCTGGTGTTCGAAGGCATGGACACCCCGATCGTGGTCTGCAACAAGGATCACCGCTTCATCGTCAACGAGCAGTTGGCCAATCGCAAACTGGAATGCCAGCGCATCCTGATGGAACCGTTCGGCCGCAACACCTCGCCGGCCGTGGCGCTGACCGCGATGATGCTGGTCAATGAAGGCCGTGACGAACTGATGCTGGTACTGCCGGCCGACCACGTACTGGAAGACCAGAAAGCCCTGCAACGTGCTCTGGCCCTGGCTACCGTTGCCGCCGAAAACGGCGAAATGGTCCTGTTCGGCGTGCCGGCGACCAAACCGGAAACCGGTTACGGCTACATCAAATCCACCGGCGATTCGCTGCTGCCCGAAGGCGTCAGCCGCGTTTCGCACTTCGTCGAAAAACCTGACGTCAAACGTGCCACTGAGTACGTCGAGTCCGGCGGTTACTACTGGAACAGCGGCATGTTCCTGTTCCGCGCCAGCCGCTTCCTTGAAGAGCTGAAAAAGCACGATCCGGACATCTACGACACCTGTCTGCTGACCCTTGAGCGCAGCCATCAGGACGCCGACACCATCACCTTCGACGAAGCCACCTTCGCCTGCTGCCCGGACAATTCCATCGACTACTCCGTCATGGAAAAAACCCAGCGCGCCTGCGTCGTGCCACTGACCGCAGGCTGGAGCGATGTCGGTTGCTGGTCGTCGCTGTGGGAAGTCAACGAGAAGGACGCCAACGGCAACGTCACCAAAGGCGATGTAGTGATTCAGGACAGCAAGAACTGCATGATCCACGGCAACGGCAAACTGGTGTCGGTGATCGGTCTGGAAAACATCGTCGTGGTCGAAACCAAAGACGCCATGATGATCGCCCACAAAGACAAGGTTCAGGGCGTCAAGCAGATGGTCAACACGCTCAACGAGCAAGGCCGCAGCGAAACCCAGAACCACTGCGAGGTTTACCGTCCGTGGGGCTCGTACGACTCGGTGGACATGGGCGGGCGCTTCCAGGTCAAGCACATCTCGGTGAAACCGGGCGCGTGCCTGTCGCTGCAGATGCACCACCACCGCGCCGAACACTGGATCGTGGTCAGCGGCACCGCCGAAGTGACCTGCGATGAAAACGTGTTCCTGCTCTGCGAAAACCAGTCGACCTACATCCCGATCGCCTCGGTGCACCGCCTGCGCAACCCGGGCAAGATCCCGCTGGAAATTATCGAAGTGCAATCGGGCAGCTACCTGGGTGAAGACGATATCGAACGCTTCGAAGATATCTACGGCCGCTCCACCCCGATCGAACGCGGCGTGTCGGTGAAAACCATCGCGCAATAACTGATCGATAAAACAAGAAGCCCCCGTCCAGCCCGCTGCGTCCCCTATCCGCAGCGGGTTGGGCGGGGGCTTTTTTTTAAAACGCTACCGAGCTGAACAGTGTTGCCCTTTTTTCGACAGCGTCCCGATTGATCAATACGAAGTATCGCTGACTGACAGTTTTTTCCTCCGTGTTGAGTCATGAGGACAGGAGCGCGAAAATCTCTTTCCCCGATTCAACATTTTTACGCGGCGCTGATGTTTATGCTTTGCGACTCTCGCCACATCGATTCAGGCAGTTGTTTTACCCGTGTGGGCGTGCGCGGACGGTAACCGCTTGCTTGCTCATCGTCCTTCGCACCTTCGGTTTCTCCATCACACTGGCAAAGGACTTCGATCCTCCGAACAGTTTTCGTTCTCTGGAATAAACCCCGATCGTTGCCGCCCCCTGACTGCTCTGATAGTGGATATCCCAAGACTTGGTTTTGGGTTCGTACTTCATGAAAGCGAAAGCAGTTAGTTGGGTTACGACCTTGCCACCTTCATTATCGAAGCCATAGTCCATGTATTCCATGGCCACACTCATGCCCATTCCATGATCGGCTGATGACAAGCGATTGTATTGGTCTGCCTCTTTATTACCCTCAACATGCCGTACCCTCAAAGTGTTGTCATTCAGCTGATCGACGGTCAGCGAGCAACCACTGAACCCGGGCGTAAAAACGTATTCGGGTTCGGTCCCCTTTGGATGCATCGGTATGTCGATATAACCACCCTGAGCCACCCAATAACCTGACACGGCGCTGGATTGGTCAGGTATTTCCCCGCCAGGAATATCGACAACCTTGATCGCATTGAACTCTCCGCGTACAGGGCCGCTGTAACTTATTCGCTGCATGGAAAATATCAAGCTGGCGCCACCCTGCTTCTTCGCAAGTTGCGAAGCGATGTCCTTGGAATACCCAGCCTTTTGGGGCATGAACAAGTCGGTATTGACGGTCTGTTGACTGAATTGCGGAACCGTTAACGCCTCGCGAATATTGGTCGCTTTGGCGGTGAACGACACCGAGTTGTGCGCTTTACCTGCATCAACAGGAACCGCCCCTGGAATGTCACGATCCGCGCCGACCGCGAGCACTGGCGTCCATAAACCGTTGGCCTGTTTTTTTCGGGTTTCGGCTCCATCCGCATCCTTGTAAGTCAGCGGATTGTTGCGCACCATCCGGTACAGATTAAGACCGTCGATAGCACCCGCCGGATCCGGGTTAAGCCACCGCTGCAAGCCAGGCATGTAATAGCGATAACCGTAGCAGTACAGCCCCGTCGCATCCCGTTCCTTGCCCGAATAACGAATGGTTTTGTAACTGACTTCGGTGTCCTTGCTCCACGCCGTCTCACCGAAGGGATCAAAGGTTTCCTGACTGATAATCCGGGCATCCTTGCCCAGTTCCAGACTGGTCGATCCCAAATGATCAGTAAGGCTGTAGCGATAATGGTCATTGGCACTACCGGGCAGTGCACTTTCCCAATGCAGCACGCGCACACTGTTGAGTACACCCTCGGCGATGATCACTTGCAGCTGTTCTGCAGTACCGGTGTTGCTGCGCAGTTCCAGTCCTGGCAAATAGCGCACGTCGTAAACCAGGCCACGGATGTTTGTCTGCAACGAGCGAGTTTTGCGCACCCTCAAGCCTCCACCGTCGTAGACATATTGTTCAACATCATTGCGCTCATCGCCCCGCTCCACAGGAGTCACCGACTGCAGTTGATTACGCAGACTCCACATCAGTGGCCGCCCAGGCTCCAGTGCCCGCAGGTTGCCTCGGGGATCGAATGCCGCCGTGATTTCATCTTCCGTGGGCGGAACATCATCTCTGTAAGGTAGACAGCGATTGCTGAAAAGAGAGGCTTTCATCTTGCGACCGTTACGCACGCCGACATGAGTCAACTCCAGCAGGTTGCCGGACTCGTCGTAGCGGTAGGTCTGGCGGTAGTTACTCAGCGCCGCCGGATCGAAACGTTGAATGGAGGCTGGGCCTTGGCTCGCAGAGCCCGCCTCCCAGCCGGTTGCATCCCTCAGCTGATAAAGGCTGTCGTAGTTGAAACGACTGATCGGATCGATGCGTTGATTGGCGAAATAGCGGATCGGCAGGGCCTTGTCCTCAATGCTCAGTACGTTGCCCATCGCATCATAGTCATAGAGCAAATGTTGCAATGCTTCACCAGCGCTGTTGGCGGCGTAGCGCTTCAGCAAGCGACCGTCTTCGGGTCGATAAGTCAATGTCGTCACGACGCCATTAATCGCCCGTTCGTACTCGACTTGCCCCTGCGCGTTATAGCGGATATCGCTCACCAGCGTTCGCGGTTCAGATTGGTGCTTCAATTGCAGGTGACTGGCCCGCAAGCGCCCATCGAGTGACAATTCACTGCCTTGGCGATTGCCCCGTGCATCGAGCTGGTCGATCACTTGGCCCAGCGGCCCGAAACGCCATAGGGTTGTTGCCCCCTCGCCGGGTTCCAGTAACCGGCTCCGTTCAGCCACCGATTCGGGCCAGTCAGGAGTCACCGGATCCTGTGTGAATTGCCGGATGTTTTCAGTGCATTGACCGCTGATGGCAAAGGCTTCCAACAACACGCTGCCCGCCGGGTCGTCATGGCGAAGTAGTTGCCCGAGCTGGTTGCGGACCGGGTCAGCGACGCCGGGCTGGCCGTACAGGAAACGTTCGACGCAGCGTCGCGGTTGGGTCTGTCCTTCTTCGAATACCACCATCGGACGCAACAACTGATCGTATTGCACTTCGCGCGAGGTACCGCGGCTGTCCCACTCGAACAGCACTTGCTGAGCGAGCCCGGGCAAGGCGATTTGCCTTCCGGCATCAACGCTGTCCGAGCGCAGTACTTGTCGGCTCAACGCAAACACCGTGGTCAGGTTGGCGCGGACCAGCGAATCGTCTGCGTGCAGGGTCCATAACCGCGGATCCCACTGAGCGACCGGCCGCCCCGCCGGATCATGAAAGGTGCGGTGCACCAGAGCCTGAGCCGGGCCAATCTCTTCGCTGCACCAATAATCGACCGTACGTATCGACAGTCCACGCGGGTCGCGCACCAGCAGTGACGGTGTTTTGCTATGCACGCCCACGATATCCCTCCGCAACCATAGCGTCCTTTTGTCTGCCAGTAGCAAAGCAACTCGAGGCGCACATGCCAACTGTCAGAAATTACAGTCCCGACCAACGGTGCAGTGGTTTGACAGCCGAATGTCCATTCCGACAGCCCTTCGGTAGGATGGTGTGCACGAACTCAAGGAGCGTTCCAACATGTTCATCGGCATTCTGCTGGTCATCACCTGGTTGATCCTGCTGTTGCGCTACCCGGCCAAAGCTTTGCCGGTTTCGGTGGCGGCGGCGATTGGCCTGGGTTTTGTGGCCATGTGGGTGGTGTGGCTGGACAACCGCGAGGTCAAGCAACTGGCGCGTCTTGAGATGCGTATCGCTTACGCCCCGGAACAATGCCCGGCCGATCGTCCGCTGCAACTGAAAATGAAAAACGGCAACGACGTGCCCCTGACCGAACTGCGCTGGCGCATCGCTGCCTACGCGCCGGGCGACACGGTCAATCTGGCCGACAACCAATACACCGCCCCGCGCTATCGTGGCCCCGGCGAATTGCAGGCCGGCGGCGAATGGGAAGACTGCCTGCCGATGCCGCCGCTACGCTCCGGTTATCGCCCGCAAACCCTGGAGTTTCGCGCCGAGCGATTGCAAGGTAGTTTCTCCGACTGATCCCCTCCCACGATTTTTTGCACAAGGAAAGCGCCATGCCCGTTGCGTTGATTACCGGTTGTTCCAGCGGCATCGGCCGCGCCCTCGCCGATGCGTTCAAAGCTGCTGGCTACGAGGTCTGGGCCAGTGCGCGCAAGGCTGAAGACGTGGCGTTGCTGGCGTCGGCCGGGTTCACCGCCGTGCAACTCGACGTCAATGACAATGTGGCGCTGGAGCAGCTTGGCGAGCGGATCAACCAGCAACACGGCGGCCTCGATGTGCTGATCAACAATGCAGGCTATGGCGCCATGGGGCCTCTGCTCGACGGCGGCGTGCCGGCGATGCAACGCCAGTTCGAGACCAACGTGTTTTCGATTGTCGGGGTCACGCGCGCGCTGTTCCCGGTGCTGCGCCGGGCCAAGGGTCTGGTGGTGAATATCGGCAGTGTTTCAGGGGTTCTGGTCACGCCGTTCGCCGGTGCCTATTGCGCATCGAAAGCGGCGGTGCATGCGTTGAGCGGTGCACTGCGCATGGAGCTCGCACCGTTCGGCATTCGCGTTATGGAAGTTCAACCGGGGGCGATCCAGTCGAGTTTTGCCAAGAACGCCGGGCATGAAGCTGAGCAGTTGATCAATGAACAATCGCCGTGGTTTCCACTGCGTGAGGGCATTCGCGCGCGGGCCAAGGCGTCGCAGGACAAGCCGACCCCGGCCAGTGAGTTTGCCGCTGAACTGTTGAAGGCTGTGCAGCAGAGCAAACCGCCACGGCGGGTTCGTATTGGTAATGGCAGCCGGGCGTTGCCGTTGTTGGCGGCGTTGCTGCCTAAAGGGTTGCTGGAGTGGACATTGATGAAGCGGTTCGGGTTGCGCGCAAAGCTCTGAGACCGGGTTGACGCTTTCGCGAGCAGGCTCGCACACATTGGATATCTGTCATGCCGAAGGTCCCCTGTGGGAGCGAGCCTGCTCGCGAAGAGGCCAGATCAGCCAACACTCATCCCCAGCCCTTCATGAAATCAATGAACGCCCGCACTTTCAGCGGCAAATGCCGGGTGTCAGGGTACAGCGCATACACCCCCTGCTGCGCAAACCGGTAATCCACCAGCAAACGCTGCAACCGCCCGGCATCGAGATCGTCCTGAATCAACCATTGCGGCAGTATCGCCACACCTTGCCCGGTCAATGCAAAGGCCCGCAGCGTTGCCGAGTTATCCGCAACAATCGCGGTGTTCCCCGGTTTAGGCTGATAGAAATGCTCCACACCGGCCGGATCGCTCACGGTCATTTCCGGCACCCGCCCATGCCCTAACGTCGGCATCGACTCCAGCGTTGCCAGCGTGGCCACCGGCGCAAAGCGTTCGACCAACCCCGGCGCCGCCACTGCAAACACTTCGAACGTCGATAACTGCACTGCACGCAGATTGGAGTCGTGCATGCGCCCCAGACGAATCGCCAGGTCAAACCGCTCGGAAATCAAATCGGCATGGGTCGATGATGTGGACAAATGAATATTCAGTTGCGGTTGCTGCTGGCGAAACACTTCCAGCGCCGGCACCACCTGGGCCAGAGCAAATTCGACAGTCGTGGTGATGCGCAAGGTGCCCTTAAGCTGAGCGTGCTCCGAACGCGCCTCTTCGATCGCCAGCCGCGCCTCATCCAGCGTGCGCAAACAGCGTCGATAAAAGCGCTCACCGGCATCGGTCAGCGCCAGTTGCCGCGTATTGCGGGTGAGCAAGGTCACGCCCAGCTCCTCCTCCAGGCGCTTGAGGTTGAAACTGACCACGGCTCGCGTTTGCCCCAATGTGTCAGCAGCAGCCGTGAGTGATCCCGCCTCGACCACCGCTTTGAAGGTATCAAACCGATCCAGACTGACCATATCCAAAGCCCCCCTTGTCAAAATAATTTTGACAAACTAGCAGCCAAACCAGCGTTTTCCTATGACCAGAAGCGCCCTACCCTGCACGTCTCATCACAGGAAAGCTGCCATGGCTTATCGTTCGAAAGTCGCGCTGGCGTATTTGTTGGGCTTCGCGCTCGACCTGCTGAACATGTTCGTCGCCAGCATCGCCTACCCCGACATCGCGCAACAATTGCACGCCTCGGTCACGCAACTGGCGTGGATCAGCAACGCCTACATGCTTGGCCTCACGCTGATCATTCCGCTGAGCGTGTGGCTGGCGACCCGGATCGGCGAGCGGCGCTTGATCCTCGCCTCGCTGCTGCTGTTCGGTGTGGGCTCGGCACTGGTGGCGCAGGCGGGATCGATTGAAAGCCTGATTGCCTGGCGACTGCTGCAAGGCCTCGGTGGCGGACTGCTGCTGCCGGTGGGCCAGGCCTTGGCGTATCGACAGTTCCCGGCGACGCAACGCGCGCACTTCACCGGAGTGGTGTTGCTGGTGGCGCTGCTGGTGCCGGCACTGTCGCCGGCGGCCGGTGGACTGATCGTTCAAGCGCTGTCGTGGCGCTGGATTTTTTACCTGAATCTGCCGGTGACACTGCTCGCACTTGGGCTTGGCCTGCTCTGGTTGAAAGCCGATCAACCGTTGACTGAACGCCCGACGCTGGACGCGCGCGGCCTGCTGCTGGCAGCCTCGGCGCTAAGTTTACTGTTGATCGCCATCAGTCTGTTGAGCGACGCCGACACCCGTAACCTCGGCATCGCTGCCCTGCTGCTGAGCCTTCTGACCCTGTGCATTTACCTGCGCGATGGCTGGCACAAACCCGGCGCGATCCTCGACCTGCAACTGATCAAGAACCCGTCGCTGCGTGTGGCGATGCTGATCTACCTGTGCGTGCCGGGAGTGTTCACCGGCACCCACATGATTGCAGTGTTGTACCTGCACAACCTCGGTGTCGGCGCGGCACAAACCGGCGCGCTGATGCTGCCGTGGGCGGTCGGTTCGGGCGTGGCGATCATGCTTGGCAAGCGCAGCTTTAACCGCCTCGGCCCCAAGCCATTGCTCAGCGCCGGCATGCTCCTACAATGCCTGGGCATCGTTTTGCTGATGCGCAGCGAACAACCCGCCAGCACGCCGCTGATCATCGCCTATGCCCTGATGGGGCTGGGCGGTAGCCTGTGCAGCGTCACCGCGCAGACCTTGGCCTTTGTTGGTATCGCGCCAGAAAAAATGGGCCACTCCAGTGCCCTGTGGAACATCAATCGCCAACTCGGTTTCTGCCTCGCGGCGGCGCTGCTCGGTTCACTGCTGGGCGCCTTGGGCGGTGTTGGTTTCCAAGCCTGTTTTATCGCTGCCGCCCTGCTCACGCTGTTGCCGATGGTCGCCGTCCTGCGTTTCGACTCGACCCACGTGCTCGCGCTATTGAACCCGACTGCCCTTGAGGAAAAAACTGCATGAACGACGCCACACCCTACCTGGACGAAGTGATCCAGGCGCACGAAGCCATCGAACGATGGTTTGCCGTAGAAGAAGATGACGCCGCGCTGCAGCGCTTGCTGGCGCGTTTTTCGCCACGCTTTTCCATGGTGACGCCGTTGGGCAGAGCGCTGGATATCGATGCCTTGCGCCTGTTGTTCCGAGCCGCAGGCGGACAGAAGAAAGGTTTCAGAATCCAGCTCAGTGAGTTACGTGTGATTGCCCTGCATCAGCGCGGCGCGACCTTGAGTTACCGCGAACAGCAAAGCGATGCGAGCGGTGTGCACACGGATCGGCGTTCGACCGTGGTGTTTGAAAAACTCGAAACCGGGCGGGTGTTGTGGCTGCATTTGCAGGAGACGTTTTGCGCTGAGTGATTGCTCGGTGTTGGTCTGAAATACCGAGTCGCCCCCATTCGCGAGCAGGCTCGCTCCCACATTTGAAATGCATGACCTCTGTGGGAGCGAGCCTGCTCGCGAAAGGAGCCACACGGTCTGTCAGTTAACCACCGTGCTCTGATTCACCACCACCGTGCAGGTAATCCCCGCCGCCAGCAGCACACCTTCCGGCACTTCATCAATATGAATCCGCACCGGCACCCGCTGCGCCAGTCGTACCCAGTTGAACGTCGGGTTCACATCGGCGATCAGCTCGCGGCTTTCCGGGTTGTCGCGGTCATAAATGCCGCGCGAGATGCTCTCCACGTGGCCCTTGAGCACTTCGCCGCTCATCAACTGCATGTCGGCTTTGTCACCGACTTTGACGTGGGGCAGTTTGGTTTCTTCGAAAAAGCCGTAAACCCAGAACGAGTTCATGTCGACCACGGCCATTTTCGCCTCGCCGATGCGCGCGTAGTCGCCGCGATGCACATTGAGGTTAGTCACATAACCGTCGACCGCCGCGCGTACTTCGGTGCGTTTGAGGTTGAGTTCGGCGGCTTCCAGTTGTGCTTGGGCGTGTTGGTAATCGGCCAGCGCGGCGTCGGCGATGTTGCTGGCGTCATCGCGGTTTTCCTTGGAGATCACCAGGTTGTCCAGATCGGCGCGGCGATGGGCGTTGACCTTGCGCATCTCCCACGTCGACTTGCGCGAGGCGACCAGCGACTGCGCCTGTTTGACCGCGATGCGGTAGTGCTCGGGGTCGATCTGCATGAGCAAATCACCCTTCTTCACTAACTGGTTGTCGCGCACCGGCACATCGATCACTTCACCGGTGACGTCGGCGGCGACGTTGATGATGTCGGCGCGGACTCGGCCATCTCGAGTCCACGGCGTGTTCATGTAATGCTCCCACAGCGTGCGGCCGATCCACAGTGCCAGGGCCAGCACCAACAGGGTTGCGAGCAGGCTGAAAAACTTTTTCATCACGATGTTCTCAACGGTAGACAGTCAGCGCCATGGCGCCGAACAGACAGGTAAACAGACTCAGACGCAGCAGCGCCGGGTGCCAGAAGAAGCGGTACAGATCGAACCCGGACAAGAACCGATCCACCGCCCAGGCCAGTGCCGCAGCGATGAAAAACATCAAGGTCATGGTCGGCATGTACACGCCGTGGAAGGCGATTTCACGAGGCATGGGCAAGTCCTTCGGGCTTGGCGACGGCGTAGGCAGCGAGTGGAGATTGCGGGTCGAGCAGCGAAGTGCGGATGAAGTGCAGATAGCTTTTCACCCGACGCAGCGCCGAGGTATCGAAGTGCGGCGCGAACGGTTCGTCAGTGGCCGCTACGCGACTGATCGCATGGTCGACCGCGACCAGTGCGCGTTCGAGATTGCTGGCGTTCGGTTGCAGGAACAGTCGCACCAGCGCGCGGCCCATCACGCGGATTGCCTGCCGCCACGGTTGCGATTCGGCATAGGCCGGGTGCACCGGCAAAATCGCCTGTTCCTTGCGCAACTCGATGATTGCGTGGCCGACTTCCAGGACCACGAACATCCAGCGCAGCAGGTTCTTCTGCACCTTCGGCTGCCCGGCCGCGAGACCGTAAGCCTGGTGCAGCAAATCACGGGTGCGACTCTCGAAACTCGACGCCAGGCCTTTGAGCTTGCCGCTGATCGCATAGACCACTTGGCCACGCAGATCCTGTTCCAGGCGTTTCCACAACCAGCGGCTGTTCGGCGGCAGAATAATCGCCCCCGCAGCGGCACACACCAGCATGCCCATGACCATGGCGATGTAGTCGTTGATGAAGGTGTACGGGTTGTAAATGGTCAGGTTGTCCGGCACCGAACCGGTGCTGAAGAAGATCAGCAAACCTAGGCCGACACCGGCGTATTGCGGGCGGGAGGTGAGGAACGAGCCGAGCACGATCACCGGCGCGAGCATCACGCACAGCAGCGGGAAACCATCGATCCACGGGAAGATGAAAAACATCTCGACAAAGCCGATCAGCGCACCGAGAAACGTGCCGCACGCCATCTGGAAAGCCATGCGTTTCGGGTTCGGTGTAGCGGCGGACAGGCCCACGGTGGCGGCGGCGATCAGGGTCATCGTCGCACCGCTTGGCCACGCAGTGGCAACCCAATAACTGCCGAGCACCACCAGAATGAACGAGGCGCGAATGCCCGACGCGGCGGCGGCCCACCAGTTGGTTTGCGGGGTGAATGGCTCGTCCCAGCGCTCACGTTCGTGGCGGTGATCGGCCAATGACGCGTGGGTCTGTGCATAACTGTGCAGGTCGTCGACGAAGCGATAAAGCAGTTCGTAGGCGGTGTGGAAATCCAGTTGCTCGGCTTCGCTTGGATCGGTTTCCTGGAAGATTGCTCGCAAGCTTCGAACCCGTGCCGGCAGCCCCTCCTTGTAGGTCGCCAGCGCTGTCGCCAAACGGGCGGCGTCGGGGCTGGTCAGAGCACGACCGCTGAAGCCGTCGAGCACTTCGGCGAGATCCTGCAGACCCGGTCTGATCGCGGCAACCACATGTTCTTCGCCGTTGCCGCGCAAGCGTTCAAGCAACTGATGCAGCGCGTTGAAGCGCGTGGTGATGCCCATGAACTCGCTGTTCAAACGACTCAATCGGCCGTTGCGCCGACGCATGTGCGGGTCTTCGAACACGGTCACGCTGCGCAAGCCCTCAAGGCCCACGGCTTCAGCGATGAAGCGTACGTTACTGGCCTCGAAAGACTCGGCTTTGCTGCGCCCGCGCAGGCCATCGGTGACGAACAGCGCGAACACGCCGAAGCGCTGATACAAGGCGTTGCGCATGGCGGCGCTGGCGGTTTGCGGCAGGATCGCGGCGCTGATCAGGGTCGAGCAGAGAATCCCCAGCGAGATCTCCAGCACTCGCCAAACCGCTGCCATGAACGCGCCGTCCGGGTGCGCCAACGCGGGTAATCCGACCATCGCCGCGGTGTAGCCGGCGAGGACAAAACCATAGGCGCGGAAGTTGCGGCAACGTGCGGCACCGGCCGAGCAGATGCCGACCCAGATCGCCAGCGAACCGAGGAACAGCTCGGTGTTTTGCGCGAACAACGCGATCAACGTGACCATCATCGCCGACCCGGCCAACGTGCCGAGGAAGCGATAGAAACTCTTGGCAAACACCTGGCCGCTCTGCGGCTGCATGACGATGAACACGGTGATCATCGCCGTGCGCGGTTGCGGCAATTCCAGGCGCATGGCCAGCCACAGGGTGAGGAATGCGGCGATCAACACCTTGAAGATGTAGACCCAGGTCACGCCATCGCTGCGCGCCCAGTCGAAGAAACCACGGCGCCATTCCAGGGAGTAGAGCCAGCGCAGAGGTGCGGGCAAGGGGGTCATTTAATTGTGCTCAAGAATTCAGGCAAGACGCGATACCTGTAGGAGTGAGCCTGCTCGCGATGGCGATTTTACATCCAACATTTCTGTTGACTGATACACCGCTATCGCGAGCAGGCTCACTCCTACAATTTGATGTGTGTTCAATGCAGGAGAACCGGGGTTTTCGGCGCTTGGGTTTTCTCGGCGGTCGGCACATCGTTGCCTGCCCCCAGCCCACCACCCAGCGCTGTCACCAGTTCGGCATGCGCACTCAACCGCGCCGCCTGCACCTGCTGCTGCACCTGCTGCTGCTTGAACAGCAACGTCTGCGCATTGAGCACGTTGAGGTAATCGGTGAGGCCGCGCTGATAAGCGATCATCGCGATGTCGTAGGTCTTCTGCGCCGTGGCCACCGACTCGGCGGCGAAGCCTTGCTGCTTGTCCATCGACTCGCGGCGGATCAACTGATCGGAGATGTTCTTCAGCGCATTCACCAGCGTCTGGTTGTAATGCGCCACCGCGATGTCGTAACCGGCGGAGGCCTCACCCAATTCGGCGCGCAGTCGGCCACCGTCGAAGATCGGTAGCGAGATCGCCGGACCAACGTTGTAGTTGAGTTTCTTGCCGGTCAAAAACTCCAGCGCGCCCCCGCCGGTAGCCATGTAGCCGAGGCTGCCGACCAGATCGACGTTGGGGTAAAACCCGGCATGCGCCACATCGATACCGCGCGCCTGCGCCGCCACTTGCCAGCGACTGGCGACCACATCGGGCCGCTGGCCGAGCAATTCGGCGGGCAATGCCGATGGCAGTTTCAGCGCAGCACCGAGGGACAATGTCGGGCGCTGCAACTGTGCGCCCGCCCCCGGACCTTTGCCGGCGAGCGCAGAGATCTGGTTGCGACTCAGGGCGATTTCTTCATCCAGCGCATCGAGCTGACGATGGGTTTCCGGCAGTGGCGTTTCGGCTTGGCTGACTTCGAAATGCGTGCCGATTCCGCCGTTCAGACGTTTCTGCGCCAGATCGAGAATCTGTTGCTGCTGCTTGAGCGTCGCGGCGACGATGTCGCGCTGCGCGTAATGCAGCGACAGTTCGATGTAGGCGCGGATGATGTTGTTCTGCAATTCCAGCTGCGCCAGCCGCGCCTCGGCCGCGCTCATGTGCGCCAGATCCACCGCGCGTTCACTGGCATTGCTTTCGCGACCCCAGAGGTCGAGCGCATAGCTGAAACCCAATGCGGCGTTGTTGTCCCAGGTGGTGGTGTTGGCCAGATCGCCGGGGCCGTAGAACTGATCGGTCGGCCAGTTGTGGCGTTTGAGGGTCGACTCGCCATTGATCTGCAATGACTCGGCGGATTCGGCGACACCGGCCATGGCTTTGGCTTGACGTACTCGCGCAGCGGCCATGGCCATGGTCGGGCTGCCCTGCACGGCGAGGTCGATCCAGCGATTGAGTTGCGGGTCGCCGTAGGCTTGCCACCATTGCGCGGTAGGCCAGTTGGCGTCACGGGCGGCGTGGGCGATGGCATCGTCGGTGGCCAGTGTATTGGCCTCCATTGCCGTGCCCTGTGGGGCAATTCCGTCCGTTGAGATGCAGCCGCCAAGACCCAGGGTAAAAGCCAGAACACTGAGCGGCAAAAGCGCTCTGTTGATGCGACGCGGCACAGCTGCGAATTCCTGAGAGAGGGGTAGATCGAGAACCCGTGTTGGAGCTGCCGCAGGCTGCGATCTTTTGATCTTGATTCCCTTAAAACAAAATCAAAAGATCGCAGCCTTCGGCAGCTTCTACAGGGATCGGCGCAATTCTATGGAAGGCCCCGTACGGCGATAAGCTGGGATTTCTGTGAATCTTTGTTACGGTTAACGAGATAATCCTTAAGTCTGGGGTCTCAGCCCCCGAAACTTCGTGTCACAATTTGCCATCTCCCTTGAGAGCACCCCATGGACACTTTGCAAAACATGCGCGCCTTCAGTTGTGTCGCCGAAGCCGGCAGCTTCACTGCCGCCGCCGTGCAACTCGACACCACCACCGCCAACGTCTCGCGCGCGGTCTCCAACCTGGAAGCCCACCTGCAAACCCGTTTGCTCAATCGCACCACGCGGCGCATTGCCCTCACCGAAGCGGGCAAGCGCTACCTGCTGCGCTGCGAGCAGATCCTTGCCTACGTCGAAGAGGCCGAAGCCGAAGCCAGCGACGCCCACGCACGCCCGGCCGGGCAATTGAAAGTGCACACCATGACCGGCATCGGTCAGCACTTCGTCATCGACGCCATTGCCCGCTACCGCAAAACCCACCCGGACGTGACCTTCGACCTGACCCTGGCCAACCGCGTGCCGGACCTGCTCGACGAGGGCTACGACGTGTCCATCGTGCTCGCCAGCGAGTTGCCGGACTCAGGTTTTGTGTCGCAACGCCTGGGCATCACCTACAGCATCGTCTGCGCCTCCCCGGCCTACGTGAAAGCCAACGGCGCCGCGCAAAAGCCCAGCGACCTGCTCAACCACGCCTGCCTGCGCCTGGTCAGCCCGGTGATCCCCCTGGAAAAATGGGCCTTCGACGGCCCGGAAGGCCAGGAAATGGTCACCATCAACAGCTCGCCGTTTCTGGTGAACTCCGCCGACGCCATGAAAACCGCGATCACCAGTGGCATGGGCGTGGGCGTGTTGCCGGTGTATGCGGCGATCGAAGGTTTGCGTAACGGCACACTGGTGCGGGTCATGCCGAACTACCGCTCGCAAGAGCTGAACCTGTATGCGATCTACCCCTCGCGGCAATATCTGGATGCGAAGATCAAGACGTGGGTTGAGTATCTGCGCGGGTCGTTGCCGGAAATTCTCGCGGCGCATCAAGCCGAATTGGCCGCCTACGAACTCAGCGGCAGCCTCGCCGGCGCGCGCGTCGCCAACTGATTTTTAAACACAATGCGTCTTCTGTAGGAGCTGCCGCAGGCTGCGATCTTTTGATCTTGATGTTTAAAAATCAACAGATCGCAGCCTACGGCAGAGCCTACAGAAACGACGATTTCGCGGATGTTTCCGACAGGTTTTGCAGGTTGTCCGTCGGAAGTGCGGTGGCTAGGATTTGGGTGTCGCTGACGCATCAGCGACCGGGTCTGGAAAACCCGATTTCAACTACCAAAGCTCATGGCATACTGCGGCGCTTTTTAGCTCGCAATGTTATGGCGGCTGTGCGCGGGAGGCCCTAGGGCCTGCCGGTTTTGGTGAGTTGACCGGTTTTTCCAGTCCGCGCACAGCTGCCACCCTTTCGCCTGGAAAACGAAAAGTGGCAGCTTCAACTCAACTTGCCACGAGTATGTTTCCTATGTTCAAACCAACGCCTAATCCACCTGAAACCGACGACACCACCCCCTACGAATTCCCCGGTTCGAAGAAATTCCACGAAGCCGCCGAACGCGCCCTCGACCACTACCTCAAACCCAACGCGTTAACCCTGCGCTTCCACAAACCCAGCACCATGTTCCAGGTCGCCCCCGAACAGGACAGCGAAAGCCTGCTGGTCCACGCCTGCGAATCCCTGGCACAGGCCAGCCTCATGACCAGCGACATCGCCGCGTACATCGACCTGCCGCAACGACGGACGATTCTGGCGATTCAGCAGATCATCATGCTCGCCGAACTGGCGGTGAATCGAGTGCTGGATAACCACGAAATCTCCCAATCCCCTTCACAAAGCTAAAAGCCCCTCACCCTAACCCTCCCGAAACGTCGGACCGCCCGTAGGGAGAGGGGACTGACCGAGGTGTTTGGGTGAGCTACGCCGACGTGCGATACCGAGTCGAATTCAGATTTTGAAAGGCCCACAAATCGGCTCCCTCTCCCTTGAATGATGCCGGATGACGGCCTGACACAACTTAAGCATCGTCCAATGGACGCAAACCTGAAGTGGGCAATCAAGTTCCAAAAATCATCTTCCGATCAATTTTTAATAGCCAATCTATATAGAAAACCTGTCAGATCTGACAGTACCCATTTTATCGCCTTATCCGAACAATGGATGTCGTCATACCGACCTAACCTTGAAGGAGCAAGACATGTCCATTAAAGATCTGGAACTCGAAAAACTTAAGAAATCAGGTGAAGGCACTGTAATTGCCAAACTAAACAAAGACTACATCACCGACAAGTTCGAAGGAAAACCCGACCATTTTGTTACCGATAAAAAGATAGTCGCACTAAAAGCAACTTACCAGAAATCCTCTACCATCTCATTCACTATCAACCTCACTTTTGACGCAAACATTAAGCCTGGAAGGCATGAATTCAGCACGGAGCACTTTCCCTCTCCGTTCAGATTTTCATATACATCAGGCTCACATACAAAAGGCTATACAAGCGCTAAAAACGCAGGATTTATTATTGTAGAAGAGTTCAACATTGCCAAAGGCATTTTCAAGGCCGTCTTCAACTTCACATTCTTGGATTTCGATACATGGGAGTTGCATCAAGTTCATGATGGTCAGATTGATGTCAAAGGCCTTGAAATTATCGAGGGGTAAAGGTAGGTCGCAAAGTCTGCCCCAAGTGCAGGAACAAGCAGGTATCAGCCAATGTTGATACCGCTTCCCAAAGCCACCGTGTTCAGATGTCCCCCGAACAGGACAGCGAAAGCCTGCTGGTCCACGCCTGCGAATCACTGGCCCAAGCCAGCCTCATGACCATCGACATCGCCGCCTACATCGACCTGCCGCAACGGCGGACGATTCTGGCGATTCAGCAGATCATCATGCTCGCTGAACTGGCGGTGAATCGCGTGCTGGATAACCACGAGATCCCGCAATCCCCGTCACACAGCTAAAACCCCCTCACCCTAACCCTCTCCCAAAGGGAGAGGGGACTGACCGAGGTGTTTGGGTGAGCTACGCCGACATGAAATACCGAGTCGACCCTCAGACACTGAAACAGATCAAAAGCCCCTCACCCTAGCCCTCTCCCCGAGGGAGAGGGGACTGACCGAGGTGTTTGGGTGAGCTACGCCGACGTGAAATACCGAGTCGACCCTCAGATTCTGAAACAGATCAAAAGCCCCTCACCCTAGCCCTCTCCCCGAGGGAGAGGGGACTGACCGAGTTGTTTGGGTGAGCTACGCCGACGTGAAATACCGAGTCGTCCCTCAGATTCTGAAACAGATCAAAAGCCCCTCACTAGCCCTCTCCCCGAGGGAGAGGGGACTGACCGAGGTGTTTGGGTGAGCTACGCTGACGTGAAATATCGAGTCGACCCTCAGATTCTGAAACAGATCAAAAGCCCCTCACCCTAGCCCTCTCCCCGAGGGAGAGGGGACTGACCGAGGTGTTTGGGTGAGCTACGCCGACATGAAATACCGAGTCGACCCTCAGACACTGAAACAGATCAAAAGCCCCTCACCCTAGCCCTCTCCCGGAGGGAGAGGGGACTGACCGAGTTGTTTGGCAGACCTACGCCGACGTGCGATACCGCGTTGAACTCAGGTTTTGAAAAGCACACAAATCGGCCCCCTCTCCCTCGGGAGAGGGCTGGGGTGAGGGGCAAGAACACCACAAACCCAAAGCCAAGCGCGCCGCGCTCTTCACCACTCAACAGGATGAGCGTTAGCTCGGCTGCAGCTCTTGATCTGTAGGGCGACGTCGGAAGGCTGAGTGGAGGGATTGATCCGGGCGTGGGAGCGCAGCGACCGTTTGGCGAAGCCAAACACAGCGAGAGGAGGTGCAGCGAAGCAAACCGTAGACGCTGCGCCCGGATCAATCCCGGAGCGAAGGAACCCCGAGCCCCAGCGAGCGGGCCGCACGTAGGAGCAAGCGTTTTTTGCTTACTTTTTTAGGCGCTTGTAAAAAAGTGAGTCGCCGTAAGGGCGAAACCGCCAGCCGCAGCCCCCGAAGCAACGGATATACACCCAAAAACCCCAAGAACATGGTCGGCCCAAAGGCCGCCAAGACACCCCAAAACAAAAATGTTAGCGTGCTTGGTATCAAGCCCGAACAAGAGCCAAAAACGATGAAAAAAACTGTCCTGGCCTTCAGCCGCATCACCCCGCCCATGATCGAAAACCTCCAGCAAGAGTTCGACGTCATCGTCCCCAATCCAAAAGCCGGCGACATCAACGCCCAATTCAATGAAGCCCTGCCCCACGCCCACGGCCTCATCGGCGTCGGCCGCAAACTCGGCCGCACACAACTGGAAAACGCCGCAAAACTGGAAGTGGTCTCAAGCGTCTCCGTCGGCTACGACAACTACGACCTCGCCTACTTCAACGAACGCGGGATCATGCTCACCAACACCCCCGACGTGCTCACCGAAAGCACCGCCGACCTCGCCTTCGCCCTGATCATGAGCAGCGCCCGCCGCGTCGCCGAACTCGACGCCTGGACCAAAGCCGGCCAATGGCAAGCCAGCGTCGGCGCGCCACTGTTCGGCTGTGACGTCCACGGCAAAACCCTCGGCATCGTCGGCATGGGCAACATCGGCGCCGCCGTCGCCCGCCGTGGCCACTTCGGCTTCAACATGCCGATTATCTACAGCGGCAACAGCCGCAAGACCGACCTGGAACAACAACTTGGCGCGCAATTTCGCAGCCTTGATGAACTGCTCGCCGAAGCCGACTTCGTCTGCCTGGTCGTGCCACTCAGCGACAAGACCCGCCACCTGATCAGCCATCGCGAACTGGCGCTGATGAAGCACGGCGCGATTCTGGTGAACATCTCCCGTGGCCCGGTCGTCGATGAACCGGCCTTGATCGAGGCCCTGCAAACCAAGCGCATTCGTGGCGCCGGCCTCGACGTCTACGAAAAAGAACCGCTGGCCGAGTCGCCGCTGTTCCAGCTCAGCAATGCCGTGACCCTGCCGCACATCGGCTCAGCGACGAATGAAACCCGCGAAGCCATGGCCAATCGTGCACTGGCCAATCTGCGTAGCGCCCTGCTCGGCGAACGCCCGCAGGATCTGGTCAACCCGCAAGTCTGGCGCGGATAAAAAAACACGGGCAAGTGCAACATCGCACTTGCCCGTTAGTTATTGCTATACACAACTTGAAATTGAACAACAAACCAATTTAAACAACAACATTATAAGCTCCCCCGCACTGCCGGATAATCGACAAGCACTACGGAGAGCGAAAACCTTGAACACCCTGACCACCGACAAACTTATCCGTTACAGCAAAGTTATATTGATGGCCTACATCAGTTTCTTTGGCCTGCTGGTGATGATCCACAACTTCACCGACTATGACTCAAACTACACTTACGTGGCCCACATCCTGAGCATGGACACCACCACTGCCAGCGAAACCATCAAGTATCGGGCCATCGAGTCGCCGATGATTCATCATCGGATTTACTGGTTCATCATCACTTTGGAAGTCACCTATACCGTGCTATGCCTGATAGGCACCTATCAGTTGTTGCGCCATATCAATGCCCCTGCCGAGGTATTCCATGAGGCAAAGAAGTTCTCGATCATGGGCATACTCGCGGCCATCTTCATTTATTACGTCTGCCTGCAAACCGTGGGTGTGGAATGGTTCGACATGGACACTTCGCAATCATGGAATGCCAAGGACTGGGCACGACATATTGTTGACTTCATATTCCCGGTGATGATTTACATCACCTTGAAAGTCGAGCGCTGACGTTCAGCGCTCGCTTATTTCATGCCAACTTTCCCTGCACTGGCGCCACCACTGCTTTCGGTTTACGAAACACCAGCACATTGCCCAGCATCACTAACACCAGACCGACCAGCGCCGGCGCTGTCCATTGGTAACCTTCAGCAAACGCCGAAACGTTGAGCGCCACCACCGGAAACAGCACCGTGCAGTAAGCCGCACGCTCCGGCCCCATGCGCCCGACCAGCGTCAGATACGCGGTGAAACCAATGACGGAACCGGGGATCACCAGATACAGCAGCGCACCGACGTAACGTGGGCTCCAGTCCATGTCGAATGGAATGCCTTTGACCAGGCACCACACCGACAGCATCGCCGCGCCATAGGCCATGCCCCAGGCGTTGGTGGTCAGCGGTTTGAGACCGGCCTTCTGCTGCAGGCTCGAGAGCATGTTGCCCGCCGAGAAACACAACGTCCCGCACAGTGCCAGGCCGAGCCCCAGCAAGGTTTGCGGGCTGGCCTGATGCCCGACCAGTTCTGGCCAGAACAACATGCCCAGGCCGAACAGCCCCAGCGCACCGCCCATCAGCACATTGCGCGCGATGCGCTGACCAAAGAACACCCGCGCATTCAGCGCGTTCCACAGCGTCGCGGTGGAAAACACCACCGCGACCAGACCACTGGGGATCCACTGACTGGCGGTCAGGAAGCACATGAAATTGACGCAGAACAGGCACAAGCCCTGCGCCACGCAGATCAGATGCCCGCGGCGGTTCATCGGTTGCAGGCGCCGACTGAGCAGCAACAGCGCAAACAGCACCAGCGCGGCGAGCCCGAAGCGATAGACGATCGACACCGGAATCGCCACCACGCCAAGCTGCCATTTCAGGGCAATCCAGGTGGTGCCCCAGATCAGCACGGTCAGCAAATACAACGACAGGTTCATGGCAGACACTCCTCGATAGGCCTTGAGTGTCTGCCCGAGCCAGGTTTGGGCGCTTGCAGATTCTTGCGCTTTTGTCTGGCGGCAGGCTGGCAGCGCGGTGTCTACGGAGTAGGATGCAAGGCGTTGAAGAGAACCGACCATGGCCGCCATCGATACCCTGCAAGTCTTTCAAGCGTTAAACAGCTCGCCCAATGCACGCCTTGTGCACAGCGCCGAGCTCGGTGACGGTTTGTCTGCCGCTTTGTGGACCAACCACCACGATGCGCAGGATTACGAAGCGCCAAGCCACCACACGTTGTCCTGCTACATTGCCGGTGGCACCGGCACTTTTCGTCGCGATCAACCTGGGCAAAAAGGCGGGCCGGACAAGCTGTGCATCCTGCCGGCCGATCATGAATCGGGCTGGGTGATCAACGGTGATATCCGTCTCGCGCACCTGTATTTCAGCGCCGAACAATTCGCCCTCGGTTGCGTCACGCTGCTCGATCGCGAACCCCGCGAGATGCAGTTGCGCGAGCAGACCTTTCTCGAAGACGCGCAACAGGCGCAACGCTTCCGGCAGTTGCTGACGCTGAACTGGGACGAACCCGCCGAACGCTTGCTGACCAGCAGCCTCGCCCATGAGTTGATCAGCCACACCTTGCTCAGTCAGGTCGGCGCGCGTCAGGGGTTGCGTTTAAAGGGCGGACTGGCACCGCATCAACGTCGGCAACTGGTGGAGTTCATCGACAACCAGTTGGCCGAGCTGATCAGCCTCGGCCAATTGGCCGGATTGTGTGCGCTGTCGGAATACCACTTTGCGCGGATGTTCCGCACCAGTTTCGGCCTGCCGCCGCATCAGTATGTGTTGGCGCGGCGCTTGAGTCGGGCACGGGAATTGTTGCGCGGGACGGCGCTGCCGTTGGGTGAGATTGCGCTGGCGTGCGGGTTTGCCAGCGCCAGTCATTTCACCAATCGGTTCAAGCAGGTTTTGGGAGGAACACCTGGCGAGTATCGACAGGCGTTTTTACGATGACTTATTCCGCAATTACTCAAAGCTCTGCCATCGCCACAGCTCAAACGAATCAATATACGGTGTCCCAAAATAGACCCTATAGTAGATAGAAACACGCGCAATACTCGCTATTTCTTTGTCCAGCAGGGGTACCTGATAATCGATCCACCCGAGCTTGTTTTCGAAGCGTTTCAACACGTTTCCAGATGGCTCGTAAAACTCGATATGCGATACATTCTGGGTCGCAAAAACATCTAATGCAAAGCGCAAACGGTGAACTTTTTCAGGTTTCAGAACAATCCGAAGTTCGGCAGAATCATTTTCATTCTGGTGGTCACCGCTGCATTGAATCCCGGTCCCCTCGAACTGACCCTCCACATAACGCTGATCCGACTCAAACAAAATCGTCGACATAGAAGCGCCGTTTTCGCCACCGAGCGTTTGTAGAGAAAAATGTTCAAGATCCAGACTCGAAAAGTTCTCCGGTGAATCAGGCTTCACACCGTTGAAGTCTTCTTTCGCAATGAGCTTTAAAAAATAACCCTCGGCTCCAGCTACATGGTCATTTGACATGGCAATACTCTCTTCCAAAGATATTGAGAAGACAGTACACATTTAAATCCTCCCCAAAGCACCTGTCATAACTGACAGGTACTTAGATCGTTTTACAATTACCATGCAGTAGCTGAGAACGAAAATATCTATAAGGGGCCGCCGAAAAGCGCATTAACTTCTCTGTTCTCAAAACTCCAAGGTACTCGACAACGAAACCTGCCGCGCATCCCCCATCGACACAAAGAACCGGCTCGCCGCCGAGGTGTAATACGTGCGATCAAACAGGTTCTTCACATTGAGCTGAAACTTGACCTTCTGCCCCTCAACCCTGGTGTCGTAAGTGGCAAACGCATCGGCCACGGTATAGCTCGGCAGATCAAAATCATTCACCGCGTTACCCGCTCGTTCGCCGACATAACGCGCCCCGGCGCCGACGCGCAATTGATCGCCGCCGATCACACTGCCGAAGTCATACACCGCCGACAACGAACCGGAATTCTTCGCTACGTTCTGCAGGCGCTTGCCTTTGTAGTCCGGGTCTTCGGTCACTTCGGCATCGGTGTACGCGTAGCTGCCGATCATGCTCCAGTGGTCGCTCAACTGACCGGTCAGGTCCATTTCCAGACCGCGCGAACGCACCTCACCGGCCGCACTGTAAATCGTCGTCGGGCCTTCGGAATTGGCCACCAGCACGTTGCGTTTCTTGATGTCGAACAACGCGATGTTGCCGGTGACACGCCCCGGCATGTCCAGCCGCGCACCCAGCTCCCACGACTTGGCTTCTTCCGGTGCGATGCTGCCGTCGAGCACGGTGCTGCTGCCACTCAGCGGGGCGATGGTCGAGTTGGGTTTGAACGATTCGGTGTAGCTGCCGTAGAACGACAAGGCGTCGGTGTAGCGATACACCAGACCGGCGCGCGGCACCCATTTCTGCCCGTTGCTGTCGGTGTTGGCCTTGAACGGCACGCCTTTGCCGGCGTACTGGTCATACTCCTGAAAGCGTCCGCCAGCGACCAGAATCCACTGATCGTTGAGGTGAATCGAGTCCTGCATGAACACCGAATCGCTGCGCAGTTCATCGGTCTGCGCGCTGTCGGGGG
The DNA here is from genome assembly GCF_054790525.1 of Pseudomonas sp. Mb7. NCBI lineage: Bacteria > Pseudomonadati > Pseudomonadota > Gammaproteobacteria > Pseudomonadales > Pseudomonadaceae > Pseudomonas > Pseudomonas sp. Mb7. The sequence continues at coordinate 291,456 of NZ_CP186501.1, read as the reverse complement.
CGCTGACGGTCGTACCGGCAACTTCACGGCCATACACCGGATTGAGGTAACTGAACGTGGTCAGGCTTTTCTGTCGGATCAAGTCCTCGCGGTAGATCTTGCGGTACTCGTCATCGACGCCGAACACCAGATCATGCTGCATGCCCAGCACGTTGACCTTGCCTTCGAGACTGGCGGTGGTGAAACGGTCAGTGCTGATCGCGTTCTGGGTGCCGTCCATGCTGCGGGTCAACGTGCCTTTTTTGGTGTCGATTGCAGTCACGCGGACCTGGCTGGCGTCGTAGGTCTCGCGGTTCCAGCTGTAACCGAAGTGGGCTTTCCAGTCGTCGTTGAGGTCGTGGTCGGCTTCAAAGTGATACAGGTCCGAACGGCCTTCCATGTTATTGAACGGCTCGTCGAGGCGCTCTTTGCGCGAGATGTCCAGCGGGTGATTGGTGCGTGGATCGATCAGCGTGCCACGGTCGAACGGCGTGAGAAATTCGCGGTGCTCGTAGGCGAACAACAGCTTGGTGCTCTCGCCGAACCAGGCCAGCGACGGGGCGATCAGGGTTTCACGGTGGGTGCCGAAGTTGCGCCAGTAATCTTCGTCTTCGTGGTCGAGCACCATGCGATAGGCCAGCCCGGAATCGCCCAACGGGCCGGTGCTGTCGAAGGTGCCGCCGCTGCCGTTCTTGCCCTCGCCGTAGGTCGAGCCGCGCAAGGTCAGCGCATTGTATTGAGTAAGTTCAGGCTTCTTGCTGACCAGGTTGACCACGCCACCCGGGTCTTGAATGCCGTAGAGCAACGAGGCCGGGCCTTTGAGCACTTCAACCCGATCGACCGTGGCGTTCATGCCACGCCCCTGCACGATCGGCATACCGTCGCGCATGATCGAGCCATTTCGGTTGTCACCGAAACCGCGCGTCATCACCGAGTCCTGAGTGCTACCCAAGGTGTTGCCCTGGGTGATGCCGCTGACATTGGCCAACGCGTCATCCAGATTGCGCGGCGCCTGATCGCGGATGACTTGCGCCGGGATGACGTTGACGGTCTGCGGGATTTCCTGAAGCGAGGCCGAGGAGCGCATCACCGAACTGGTTTCCGGTGGCTGGTAGCTCATCGATTCATCGCGGGTCGAGGTGATGGTCGTGGCGCCGAGATTCAGCGCACCTTCAGTAGGCTGAGGCTCCAGCGCCAGCGTGTGGCTGTCGGTGCGGCGGAAGTTGAGGCCGGAACCGCTGAGCAAACGTTGCAGTGCCTGTTCAGCACTCATCTGGCCATTGACGGCCGGAGCTGTAAGGCCGTAGGGCGCTTCGTCGGTGTAGACCACGCTCTGCCCGGTGACGCGGCTGAAGTCGCTCAAGGCTTGCGGCAGCGGTTTAGCGACCAGGGAAAAGTTGAACTGCTTTTGCGCCTGACTGCTGGCGGTTTCAGCGGCGAGCGCGACGCTCAGCGGCAACAGCGCCAATGCTGAAAAGCTCAGTGCCGACACGCCTAACCATTGTTTGACCGAACCCGATTTTGCCCTGGACTTCATTGCTCAATGACCTGTGTAGAACCGCAACGGATGCGAATGACTCGCAGTTTCAGTCACTACACGGATGGGGCTGATGTTTACCTCACCAACATTTGAAAATTATTTTTTGTGGTGTTCGATCGGGCGCCATCGCGAGCAGGCTCACTCCTACATTTGGAATGCGTTCCCCTGTAGGAGTGAGCCTGCTCGCGATGGCTTTAGCCGCCTCAGCGCAAAATAATCAGATGACCCAACACCTGATGCTGCTCAAACCCCATCACCCCTTGCAGCGAACTCAAAACCGCCTGCGGATCCTTGCTCGGAAAACTGCCACTGACCTTGCGCGCCGCCAGCTCATCGTTGAGCAACACAATCCGCCCGGGGTAATAACGGCGCAAATCCTCCACCACATCAGCCAGTGTCGACTTGTAATAAGTCAGCCAGCCCTGACGCCATGCCAGTTGCGCGTCGCTGTCCACCGAGTGAAGCTTTTGCGCTGTGCCTTCGCCGTAAGCAACCTGCTGGCCAGCGATGAGGATCTGTTGTTCACCCTCGCGATCCGCCGTCACACCAACGCGCCCCGACAACACCGTAACCTGCGCACCGTGAGGCTGCAGTCGCACTTCGAACTGCGTGCCAAGCACCCGCGCCTCGCCCTGCTCCGCCGCGACCACAAACGGATCCCCCGTATGTGTGACGCTGAAGAAACCGGCACCACGACGCAATTGCACATGCCGCTCGCCATGACTGAAATCCACGGCAATCGCACTGTCGCCATCCAGCGTCACTTGCGATTGATCGGCGAGTGTCACCGTGCGGATCTCACCGGGTGCCGAGACATAATCGGCGCCCAGGTCATCGATCCAGCGCTGCGGCTGCCAACCGGTGCCAAGGCTGATCATCAGCAACAAGCACGCGGCCATCGCCAGCGCGCCCGACCAGCGCAAAACGGGCGAATGACGCGGGCGGTCCATCGCATGAAGGTAACCCTGCAACGCGAAGGCTTCTTCATCGGCCAATGTTCGCGCCGGGCCTTCACTCAACTCCCACACAACCTGAGCCTGTGCGTAAGCTTCGGCGTGCGCCGGATCGGCACGCAGCCATTGGCTGAAGGTCAGTTGATCGCCCGCGCTCGGCCGGTCATGCAACAAGCTCAGCCAGGCGAACGCAGCCTGCTCTTGCGCGGGCGTGGGGATGACGGAATCGGATGGCTTCACGGTGCTTTCCCTGGCAGGCGTGGCGCGGGTTCGCGCAGGCTGGCCTTGCAGGCCTCGAGGGCGCGCATCATATGTTTTTCCACGGCACTTTGGGACAGGCCCATGGCTTTGGCGATTTCCGCATACTTGCGGCCGTGAATGCGATTGAGCAAAAAGATCTGCCGGGTGCGCTCTGGCAAGGCGCGCAACGCCGCTTCGACATACTTCAGATCATTGCCCGCTTCCAGCGCTGCTTGTGGTTCGCTGCCGTGGCTGTGCGGCTCGTCCGGTTGCCAGCCTTCGTTGACCCGCGTGCGCGTGCCTTCGCTGCGCAGATGGTCGATGGCGATGTTGCCGGCGCAGCGCAACAGATAGGTGCTGAGCTCTTCGACCTGCACCAGCGGTCGCCGCCAAAAACGCAGAAACAGATCCTGGACCAGATCCGCCGCCGTCGCCCGACAACCGACGCGCCGGTTTACCAGCGCTTCCATTTGCGAACGCTGGGACAGGAACACCTGAAGAAAATGCGCACGTGCCCCACGCGGCTCATCGTCGCGGGATTCCGGTGGCAGACCGATCAGCACTTCAGCACTGCGCCCATGCGGCGACCGGGCTGGCCAGCAGACTGACCCCGGCCAGCGTCAATGCGAAACGCGGGCGATACGGCAGCAACAAAACCAACACCAAGGCGCTGAGCATCAGCACGGCAAACCAGTCGACCAGGCCGAAGCTCCAGCCGTTGGCCTTCACCGCCGCCCAAAGCGACAAACACAGCAATAACCATCCGCCGACTTTCAGGCCCTGACGGCGACGCGTGGACGGTTTGTGACCGAGCAATTCATCGTGGTGGCGAGGCATCGACAGGCACAACGCGGTGAATCCGGCGTAGGTAAGCAACAAGGGCAAGAGCATCAGTTCGCCCCTTGTTCAAGGGTGATCGGCCGGGCCTGTTCGCGGCGGGGCTTTTTAATGCTGACGGTGTTGCCGGCGCGCTGCATTTTCCACGCGGCCCAAGCCAGGAACAAACCGGTTGCGAGGCACGTCAGATCAAAACCGGCCAATGCCCAATCCCTCTGCATCAAGGTAACGCCGAGATTCCAAGGGGTGTTCAGCGCATTGACCAGCGGCACCGCGACAAACAGGGCGGCGCTCAGGGTGAGTTGCTCAACCCAGGCCTTTCGTCCCGGACGCAGCAGCGCGTGCAGCACACTCAAAGCCCAAGCGATAAAGAACGCATTCACTTCCCAATCTGCCCGCTCGGCGAGGCTCACTGGCAACAGACGATTGGCCAGGAAGAATACAGCCACCGCCGCAACCAACCCGGCCATGCTGGCGATGTTCAGCACTTCAACCAGCCGCAGTTCGAACGGCATCACGCCGCTCTTGGCATGTTTGAGTTGACGCTTGCCCAACCAGATCACCAGCCCGGTGCCGATCATCGCCGTGCCGGCCAATCCGCAAATGAAATACAGCCAACGCAGGAGCGGCCCGGCGAAGTGACCCATGTGCAAGCCATAGAACGCACCACCCACCGCCATCGCCATTGGCTGCTCCGGTGTGCTGCCGAGCATCTGCCCGGTCACCCCGTTGAACGTCACGGCACGGCCGAAATCATGCACCACGCGATCCCCCGCACGGGACAGCACCACCGTGGCATTGGCATCCCCCGGATTGCTCACCGACAGACGCGCCGTGTGGCCGCCCGACCATTGCTCGCTGGCCTTGCTCAACAGCGGCGCCATGGCTGCCAAAGGTGCCGCGATGTTGGCGCGCTCCGGGGTTTTCGACGCGGGGAACACTTCATCATAGAACGTGCGCACGTCACTGCCGTACGACGCGACGATGCTCGCCGGCATGACCATCGACATGAAAATCACCAGGCTGCTGTAGGTGATCATCAAGTGAAACGGCAACACCAGCACACCCACCGCGTTATGCCCGTCGAGCCAGGAGCGCTGACCCTTGCGCGGGCGGAACGTGAAGAAGTCCTTGAAGATTTTCTTGTGGGTGATGATCCCGGTGATCAGCGCGACGAACATCACCATCGCGGCAATCGTCGCCAGCCAGCGGCCCCACGGATAAGGCATTTGCAACTGGAAGTGGAAGCGATAGAAGAACTCGCCGCCCATGCTGTCGCGGCCCTGCACTTCGGCGCCGGTTTGCGCGTCGAGGGTTTTCGACTCGAAGCGCCCGCGCTCACCGGGATTGGCCGGCACTGGCTGCCAGCGCACGGTCAGGCCGGGATCTCGGGCATCAGGCAAATCGATCAGCCAGCGTGAGGCGCCGGCCGCGTGTTGCTGCAGATAATCCTGGGCCAGCGTCAGGCTCGTCTCGGCACTCACCGATCGCGCGGGGATTTCCGGCTGCATCCAGTGGCTGATCTCATCTTTGAAATAGGCCAGCGTCCCGGTCAGGAAAATCGCGAACAGCAACCAGCCGAACAGCAGTCCGGCCCAGGTGTGCAGCCAGGCCATCGCCTGACGAAAGCCCTCTTTCATGCCAGGCCCAATCCACGTGCTGCGCCAGAGATGGTCGCCAGAATCACGCTTGGCACCAGCAAACCGACCCAGGCCGACCACGCCGTACGACAGGCGAAACACCAGAGCACCGCCACCAGATAGACCAGAAAGGAAATGGTCATGCCGGTCACCACCGCTTCGGCGCGGCTCAACGGCAGCCACAGCGTCAGGGTGACACTGGCCAGCGCCGCAACGAGATAGCCGCCAAACACCGCCGCCAGCACCCGTGAGGTGACGGCCAGACGATAGGAGATGGGAAGTGTGGCGAGTTTGCCTTTCATGTTTCGACCCTGAAACGAAAAACGTCCGGCCGATGAGCCGAACCTACAGGCGAGCAATATTAATGATAAATATTCTCATACGCAAAAGCATCTGATTGCCGGTTAAGCGTTTCGCCCCTTACAATGCGAACAGTTCTTGTTCTCTAACGCATACTCTCTACCGCGCCATCAAGCGCCCGGAGTAATACCGTTGTCGTCCGCCCATCCTGTCGAATCGCTCTATCAGGCCCATCACGGCTGGCTCATCAGTTGGCTGCGGCGCAAACTCGGCTGCCCGGACAGCGCGGCGGATCTGGCGCAGGACACGTTTATCAAGGTGCTGACCGCCCGCGAACCTCCGGTGATCATCGAGCCGCGCGCCTTTCTGACGACGTTGGCCAAGCGCGTTCTGTTCAATCATTACCGCCGTCAGGATGTCGAACGCGCTTACCTCGACACCTTGGCGCAGATGCCGGACATGGTCGCGCCGTCGGAAGAAGACAAGGCGATCATCCTGCAAACCCTGATGGAGCTGGATCAGTTGCTCGACGGTTTGCCGCGTCAGGTCAAACGCGCCTTTTTGCTGGCGCAGGTCGATGGCCTGACTTATCCACAGATCGCCGCTGAACTGGGCATATCCGTGGCCACGGTCAAACGTCATCTGAACAAAGCCGCCATGCGCTGCTACTTCGCCTTATGAACCGCGTGCCGGATTTCTCCTCCCAAGTGGCTGAACAGGCCGTGCATTGGCTGATGGAAATGCAGCAGGGCACGCTCTCCCCGCGCCAGCAACAGGCCTGGCAACAATGGCTGGAGGCACACAGCGAACACCGGCGGGCGTGGGAGCATATTCAGCGGGTCAATCAGCGTTTGCGCGGTGTGTCTTCGCCGCTGGCACACGCGGCGTTGAACGGGCCGAAGTCCGGCAGCCGTCGTCAGGCGCTGAAACTGCTGCTGATTCTCGGCGCCGGATCGGCTGTCACCTGGGGGGTGCGTGAGCACAATCCATTGCCGTCGCTGCTCGCTGATTACCGCAGTCCGATCGGGCAACGGCGCAAGGTGGCGCTCGGTGCGGGCGATCAGTTGCAACTCAACACAGCCAGTGCCGCCGATGTGGATGTCTCGGCGCGACTGATCCGCTTGCTCGAAGGCGAAATCCTCCTGACTGCCGCGCAATCTTTCGAAGTGCGCACCGCTCAGGGCATTCTTGAAACTCACGGTGCACGTCTCAATGTGCGTCAGTTTGCCGATCGCACGCAGGTTGCGCTGTTTGACGGCCGCGTCGAACTGAGCAGCAATGGACGCGCGCCGATGCTGCTGCCGCTTGCACGGCAACTGAGTTTCACCTCGAAATCCATCAGCGAAGCCAAACCGCTGGATGCCAACAGCGGCGCCTGGGCCGACGGCATGCTGGTGGCCGCGCATATGCGTTTGGGCGACTTCCTCGATGAACTCGGCCGCTATCGTCGCGGCCAGCTCAATTGCGACAGGAACGTCGCCGACCTGCTGATTTCCGGGACTTACCCACTGGACGACAGCGAGCGGATTCTCGACCTGCTGGAAATCAGTTTGCCGGTGAAGGTGAAGCGCTTTACCCGTTACTGGGTGAGCGTCGAAGCGCGGGTTTAAAAAACATCAAAAATAAATGAGCCGTTTTTCAGATCTGGCGTGACAGAGAAGGAAAGCCCCCTTGATTCAACCTTCTCAGGATCATCCGACATGCACTCCACCCGCCTCACGCCACTGGCTCGTACCCTGCGCAATCTTGTCCTCGGCGCCAGCCTGAGTTTCAGTGCCCTGCCCGCCGCGCTGGCCGCTGATGCCAAGGCTTATCACATCGCGCCGTCGTCGCTGGAGAACGCCCTCAACCAGTTTGGCCGTGAAGCGGGCGTGCTGATTTCGTTTGGTTCGCAAGTCACCAGCGGTGTGCAAAGCCGTGGCCTGGAAGGCAGTTACACACCTGAGCAGGGTTTGAATGCATTGCTTGAAGGCACCGGTCTGCAAGCGCGCGCCGAAGGCAACAATGCGTTCAGCCTGCAACCGGTGGCGGATGCCGCGCTGGAGCTGGACACCTCGAAAGTCGTCGGCGACTGGCTCGGCGACGCTGCGCAAATCAATGTGTTCGAGCACCCGGGCGCGCGCGATGTGATCCGCCGCGAAGAGTTCGAACGCCAGGGCGCCACTCAGGCGCGGGATGTGCTCAATCGCATCCCCGGCGTCAACGCTCCAGACAACAACGGCACCGGCAGCCACGACATGGCGCTGAATTTCGGTATCCGTGGCTTGAACCCGCGACTGGCCGCGCGCTCGACCGTGTTGATGGACGGCATTCCGGTGCCGTTCGCGCCCTACGGCCAGCCGCAGTTATCGTTCGCGCCGATCAGCATGGGCAACATGGATGCCGTGGACGTCGTGCGCGGTGGTGGCGCGGTGCGTTACGGCCCGCAGAACGTCGGCGGCGTGGTCAACTTCGTTACCCGGGCGATTCCTGACGAGCCAACGGTCAAGGGCGGCTTCCAGACGGAAACCAGCCCATCGTCGAGCCACGACGGCTTCAAGACCAGCGCCAACCTGCTGGCCGGCGGCACTAACGCCAATGGCCTCGGCGGTGCGTTGCTCTACTCCGGGACGCGCGGCGGCGACTGGCGCGAACACAGCGACACTGAAATCGACGACCTGATCCTCAAGGGCAAATACCAGCTGGACGAAGCCAATAGCTTCAACGCCATGGCCCAGTATTACGAAGGCAAGGCTGACATGCCCGGCGGTCTGAACGTGGCCGATTACGACGCCGATCCGTATCAATCGACGCGCCCGAAGGACCAGTTCTGGGGCCGCCGCACGATGTTCAATTTCGGCTATCGCTATCAGGAAGATCGCCGCGAATTCACCGCCAATACCTTCTTCACCAAGACCCTGCGCAGCGGTTATCTGGATCAGGGCACCTTCCTTTCGCTGTCGCCGCGCGAGTATTGGGTGCGCGGTCTGGAAACCCGTTTCGCCCAAGGCTTCGACCTCGGCCCGACCAGCCATGAAGTCGGCGTCGGCTATCGCTACATCAACGAGGCCGGTCACGAACTGCGCTATCGCACACCGATCAGCAGCAACCAATACCCGACCACCGCCAGCCGCAACGACCGCGACACCCGTGGCGGCACCGAGGCCAATGCGTTCTTCGTCGACGACCGCATCGACATCGGCAAATGGACCATCACACCGGGCGTGCGCTACGAGATGATCGAGTCGCAGCAGACCAACAACCTGACCAACGTCAAATACAAGGGCGACTACAACACCGCACTGCCAGCGTTGAACGTGCTCTATCACCTGACCGACAGCTGGAACCTGTACGCCAACACCGAAGGCTCGTTCGGCAGTGTGCAATACAGCCAGATGCCCAACCGGGTGACCAGCGGCGAAGTAAAACCGGAGAAGGCGCGTACGTGGGAACTCGGCACGCGGTATGACAACGGCGCGTTGCGCGCGGAAATCGGCGCGTTCCTGATCAACTTCGACAACCAGTACGAAAGCAACCAGACCAACGATTCGGTGATCGCCCGTGGCGAAACTCGCCATCAAGGGATCGAGACCAGCGTCAATTACGCGCTGGATGACTTGAGCCCGGCGCTCGCCGGTTTCGATGTCTACGCCACTTACGCTTATGTTGACGCGACTATCCGCGAAGACGGACCAAACAAGGGCAATCGCGTGCCGTTCTCGTCGAAACACAAAGGCACGATTGGCGTGGGTTACACCGAAGGACCGTGGAAGCTGAATCTCGACAGCAGCTTCCAGAGCGACCAATTCGCCGACAACGCCAACACCTCGAAGGAAAGTGCTGATGGCAGCACTGGCAAGATCCCCGGTTACATGCTGTTCAGCAGCCGCGCGGGGTATGACTTCGGGCCGCAGTTGTCGGACTTGAATGTGGCGGTGGGCGTGAAGAACATCTTCAACACGCAGTACTTCACGCGCTCGTTTGATGACAACAACAAGGGCAAGTATGTGGGTGAGCCGCGTACGGTGTACGTCCAGACTTCTGTAGCGTTCTGAGGATTGAAAAGCCCCTCATCGGAACGCCGCCCGCCTAGCCCTCTCCCTGAGGGAGAGGGTACTGATTGGGGGATGCTTGCGAGGTACGCCGACCTGAACGTGCTGTGCCGAATCCATAATCGACTCGACCTTAAACCGCTTTGCCGAATCCATAATCGACTCGGTCTTTCAGGTCGATGTACCCCGCAATACGACTCGGTCGGCCCCCTCTCCCTCCGGGAGAGGGCTGGGGTGAGGGTCAGCGGGTCATGGTCTACAGTAAAACTTCAAACCAACTTCACAAGGATCGTGAAGCATGCAAACTCGCCCCACCCTCGCCCAATTCGCCCGCCATCTACGAGTCAATCAAACCGACTGTGAACACCTGCTCTGGCAAAAACTCCGCTCCCGCCAAATCGCCAATCTGAAATTTCGTCGGCAATTTCCGTGTCCGCCTTACGTGCTGGATTTTTACTGTGCGGAGTTGAAATTGGCGATTGAGCTGGATGGCGGTCAGCACTTTGAAACGCAGGGACTGATTCATGACCAACGCCGGACGCACTATCTGAATCAGAAGCGCATTGAAGTCGCGCGCTTCAGTAATCTCCAGGTGATCCAGCAGATGGACGATGTGCTGGAGCAGATCATAAGAACTGCAGCGAATCGAAAAATGCCCTCACCCTAACCCTCTCCCAGAGGGAGAGGGGACTGACCGGGGGATGCTTGCGAGCTACGCCGACCTGATTCTGCTTTGCCGAATCCATAATCACTCGGTCTTTCAGGTCGACGTACCTCTTCAGACACCTCGGTCGGCCCTCTCCCGTAGAGAGGGGGGACTGATTGCGGGATGCTTCAGAAATACATCAACCTGAAGTGCTTTGCCGAATCCATAGTCGACGCTGTCTTTCAGGTCGATGTAACCCGCAACACACCTCGGTCGGCCCCCTCTCCCGGAGGGAGAGGGCTGGGGTGAGGGGCCGCGCTCTTGTGCCTTGCGCAAAAATCCGCCGCAAACAAAAACGGGCCTGCTTTCGCAGGCCCGCTCTCATTGGGTGGCTATAAAACCAGCGCATCAACTGTTGATCGCTGCCTGTTCATTCTCAAGAAATTCTTCCTCCAGCAGAGCGTCATTCGCCTTGCTAAATGGCACCACAGCGGCACGTGGTTTACCTCGCAGTTTGCCGAAAAGGTGCTCCAGGGCGTGCTCGAGTTTTTCGGCAGCGCCGTCGATCGCCAGTTCCAGCGAATCGGCTTTATGGGTCACGGAAATCGGTTGATGGCCTTTTGGCCGCGCTTCCAGTTGGCAGCGCAAGTCATGGGGACCTGGTTTGTCACCGTTCTCGTCGCTCAGGTGGACTTCGACACGGGTCAGGTCTTCTTCATAACGTTCGAGCGTGCTCTCAATGGTTGTACGTACCCACTCCTCCAGTCGTTGACTACTTTGAATATGGTTATCGCTGTTGACTTGGATTTGCATAGTTCATCCCTTATTTCAGCTAGCTCGTGAGAGGCCTTGAGTTGAATTTCCTGACCTCCTGGTTACAACAATCGGCCCGACCGACGAACATTTCAACCCCTGAAAAAAGATAAATATTCATTCGCAAAAAAAGCCGGACAACCGAGCAAAGCACTGGTAAGGTCGGGAGTTGGGTCGCCTCACACCCCGGCAAAATTTGCTCACAACTGCCCGTCGTTCAACGGGTGCAAACTGCGAAATATCCCCGCCTCCTCGACCAGCCAATCATGCACCGCACGCACACCCGGATGGCTTAAAGCCCCCGGTGCATAGAGCAACACATAGCGTTTGTGATTAGGCACCGACAGGCCAAACGGCACAATCAACGTCCCTCGCTCCAATTCATCGTTAAGCAAGGTGCGGCGGGCAATCGCCACGCCCATGCCGGCAATCGCCGCTTCGATGGTCAGATGATTGCGATTGAAGGTATGCCCACGCCGTACGTCGGCGCCCTCAAAACCAATCGCGTTCAAATAGAATTCCCATTCCGCGTATTCATAACTGCCACGCCACGCGGTGATGTCGTGCAGTACCGGGAAATGCACCAGATCCGCCGGCCCGTGCAACGGTGGTCGCCCGCGCAACAGGCTCGGTGCGCACACCGGGAAAATCTGCTCGTCGAGCAAGGCTGTGGATAACAATCCCGGGTAACTGCCGTCGTTCAAATCGATCGCCAGATCAAAATCGCCTTCGTGCAAGGGCACACTGCTGTCCTCTGCCACCAAACGCAACTGAATGTCCGGATAGCGTTGCTGCAGGCGTGGCAAGCGCGGCGTCAGCCACTTGCTGAGGAACGACGGAATCGAGCGCACTCGCAAAATCCCGCTGATCATTCCGGCATCAAGTCGACGCAATTCGGCATCGATGCTGCCATATGCCTCGTTGACGGTAATCGCCAGCCGCTGCCCCTCCGCACTCAGCTCCACACCACGCGCGCGCCGATGAAACAGACGGAAACCAAGTCGTTCTTCAAGTTGACGAATTTGCTGACTGACCGCCCCCGGGGTGATGTGCAGCTCTTCGGCACAACGGGTGAACGACAGGTGCCGCGCGGCACAGGAAAACACCTGCAGCCAGACATAGGTCTGCGCATGCAATTGACGACTCATCGTTTAGTCCTGCTAAAGGCTTACTTAGGAAGTTTCGTTAGTCACGTAGGACCGAGGTAGGCAGTATCGCCGACATTGCGCTTGTCCTACAAAAAATGGCAGCGATTCCTACTCCATTGCTTGTAAGGGTTTAGCATGGCTATCAGTGTTTTCGATCTATTCAAAGTCGGCATCGGCCCGTCCAGTTCCCACACCGTAGGCCCGATGCGCGCCGCCGCGACCTTCGCTCAGGAGCTGATTGATCAACGTTTATTGAACGATGTGCGCCGTGTGGAAATCCGTTTATACGGCTCACTGTCGGCCACCGGCGTCGGGCACGCCACCGACCGCGCAACGGTGATGGGCCTGATGGGCGAATGGCCGGACAGCATCGATCCGGCGACCATCGATTCACGTATCCAGCAACTGCGCGAGACAGGCCAACTGTCCCTCGCCGGTCAGAGAGAAATTGCCTTCGACTGGCAGCGTGATCTCCTGCTGCTGGATGAGAGCCTGCCCTACCACCCCAACGCCATGTCGCTGACAGCCTTTGGCGAAACGGCCGAGCTGTTCGAGCAGACCTATTACTCGGTTGGCGGCGGTTTCATCATCGAGGCGGCAGAAGCCGAGTCCGGTGTCGCCCCGGCGAGTGAAGTGGTGTTGCCGTACGATTTCTCCAGCGCCGCCGAACTGCTGTCGCTGTGCAAACAGCACAACCTGCGCGTCTCCGAGCTGATGATGGCCAACGAACGCGCGTGGCGCACTGACGCGGAAATCCGCCAGGGCCTGCTGCACATCTGGTCGGTGATGCGTGAGTGCGTTGAACAGGGCCTGCGCCACGAGGGGATTCTGCCCGGCGGTCTGAATGTGCCGCGTCGTGCAGCGAAATTGCATCGCAGCTTGTTGGAAATCGGCAAGCCGAACGTGATCAGTTCCACTCTGTCGGCAATGGAATGGGTCAACCTGTTCGCCCTCGCCGTCAACGAAGAGAACGCCGCCGGCGGGCGCATGGTCACCGCGCCGACCAACGGTGCAGCCGGAATCATCCCGGCCGTTCTGCACTACTACATGAAATTCAATCCGGACGCGTCTGACGATGATGTCGTCGCTTTCTTTCTGGGCGCGGCTGCTGTCGGCATTTTGTGTAAGAAAAATGCTTCGATCTCCGGCGCTGAAGTCGGCTGCCAGGGCGAAGTCGGTTCGGCCTGTGCGATGGCCGCTGCTGGCCTGGCCGACGTGCTCGGTGCCACCCCGGAACAACTGGAGAACGCCGCCGAAATCGGCTTGGAACACAACCTTGGCCTGACCTGCGACCCGGTCGGCGGCCTCGTACAGGTGCCGTGCATCGAGCGCAATGCCATCGCCGCCGTGAAAGCGATCAACGCCACGCAAATGGCCCTGCGCGGCGACGGCAAACACTTCATTTCCCTCGACCGGGTGATCCGCACCATGCGCGACACCGGCGCCGACATGCACGACAAATACAAAGAGACTTCACGGGGCGGCCTGGCCGTGAGCTGGGTGGAATGCTGAGGCCCATTCCCTGACCGCCCCGGCAGGCCGCACAAAGCCGCCTGCCAACCGTGAGCCCGAGCAAAAATAATAACGAGGCGATACCGATGACCGATGTACGTACACCTGCTGCCGAAAATCCCGCTGTAGACCGCACACGCAATGCAGAAACGGCCCACAAGGGCTGGAACAAATTCGACACCACCTGGATGCTCGGCCTGTACGGCACTGCGATCGGTGCTGGCACCTTGTTCCTGCCGATCAATGCCGGCGTCGGCGGTTTCTGGCCTTTGCTGATTCTCGCCGTACTGGCTTTCCCGATGACGTTTTTTGCCCACCGTGGTCTGACCCGTTTCGTGTTGTCCGGGCGTTCCGGGGACATCACCGAAGTGGTCGAAGAACACTTCGGCATCGGTGCCGGCAAGCTGATCACGCTCCTGTATTTCTTCGCGATCTTCCCGATTCTGCTGGTGTACAGCGTGGCGCTGACCAACACCCTGAGCAGTTTCCTCGAACACCAATTGCACATCACTCCGCCACCACGGGCGATCCTCTCGCTGGTGTTGATCCTCGGTTTGATGGCGATTGTGCGCTGTGGTCAAAGCGTCATCGTCAAAGCCATGAGCGTGCTGGTTTATCCATTTGTTGCCGCATTGCTGCTACTGGCGCTCAGCCTGATTCCAAACTGGAACGGTGCGTTTTTTGCCAGTGCCCAAGAAGCCATGCCAATGTCCGCTTTCTTCAAGACAATGTGGCTGGCGATTCCGGTGATGGTGTTTTCATTCAACCATTCGCCGATCATTTCCGCGTTCGCGGTTGAGCAGAAACAACGTTACGGCGAGCAGGCCGAACGCAAAAGCAGCGGCATCCTCGCTATGGCTCACGGCATGATGGTCGTCACGGTGATGTTCTTCTGCTTCAGCTGTGTGCTGGCGCTGTCGCCGGCGGATCTGGCAGCGGCCAAGGCGCAGAACATTTCGATCCTGTCGTACCTGGCCAACCACTTTCAGACCCCGGTCATCGCTTACGCCGCGCCGCTGATTGCGCTGGTGGCGATCACCAAATCCTTCCTCGGCCACTACATCGGCGCCAGTGAAGGCTTCCAGGGCATGATCGTGAAAAGCCTGCGCAGCCGTGGCCGGGTGATGTCAGCGAGCTGGCTGAACCGTGCGACCGCCGTGTTCATGATCCTCAGTTGCTGGGCCGTGGCAACGTTCAACCCGAGCATCCTTGGCATGATCGAAACCCTCGGCGGGCCGGTGATTGCCTGCCTGTTGTTCCTGATGCCGATGTACGCCATCCGCCGCGTGCCGGCCTTGCGCCAGTATTCGGGGCAGGTGTCCAACGTGTTTGTGGTGCTGATCGGCCTGATTGCACTGTCAGCGATCATCTACTCGGTTCTGCCCTGAAAACGGGCCATTAAAAAAGGCGAGCCGCGTGGCTCGCCTTTTTAATCCCCGTGTTCATTGTTCGACAATTTTCCCGGCACAGCCCTTGCTACATACCTTTAGGAGCTGCCGCAGGCTGCGATCTTTTGCTCTTCGTGACCGAAATCAAAACACTGAAGAGCAAAAGATCGCAGCCTCGTTTCCTCGACAGCTCCTACATGAAGCAACAAATACAGGCCACGGAATGGCCGATGATCCGGTTGGGCGAACCAACCCGATCACGGCCGGTCAACAACTGCACGTTCAATCAGGCGGTGACGCATCATGGACAATCCTTTTCAGATCATTACCGATGCCTTTGCGCCGGACTATCAGATCAACCTGAGCATTCAAGGCCTGGACGGCAGCATCATGCTGACCCTGTCCAACAGCGGCCGGATCGTGGCCAAGCGCATGATCAGCGCCGAGCAGCGCAACGACCCCGTGCGCCTCAAGCGTCTGGTGCAAAGCATTCAGTTCGGCATTGCCATCGAGCAAGGCCACAGCGCCATGGCAATCCTCGAAGCGATGACCAGCGGCGACGGGCTGACCCCGCCACCACCACGCCTCATCGGCCAGCCCGGGCAAGCAGCCGGGCTTTAAAGCTCGCCCTTCTCGACTTCCGGATGTTCGCTGGAACCGGCGCCAAGTTTGCGCTGCGGTTTCTCGATCTTCACCGAAGGAAATTGTGACGAGGCGTAACGCACCACAAGAATCGAGAACGCCAGCAACAGAATGCCGCCGCACAGGTAGATAATGCCCATGTCCGGCGGGTTGTGGTGCGAGACGTTGGAGATCAGCAAACGGGTCAGCGCGGTGATCGCCACGTAGATCAGGAAGCGCACCGGCATGTGGTTGGTCTTGAAATAAATTCCGACCATCGCCCCAAGTTCGAGATAGATGAACAGCAACAAAATGTCATCGATCTTGATGTGGCCTTCCTCGAGCATCCCGAGAAACTCCATCACCGCCGCCCACGCCGTCACCGCACCGATGGCGAACAGCGCCAGATAGTGAAAGGTTTCGACGAACAGGTTGCCCAGGGACTCGGCCAGTTGATGCACGTTTTGCCGCAGTTTCTCGGCCCAGTTGATTTTCACGATGATGTTCCTTAGCTCGAATGCGAGCGGATGATGCGTGTTGGACGTGACGGTTTTCTGCACGTAACGGTTTTCATGCAGAAAAGAGGCCACGCCATCATGGCGAACCGCCGCCAGACCCGCGCCGTGGCGTTTGGTCGCACCGCTGTGCTTTTGTGGGAGCGAGCCTGCTCGCGAATGCAGCGACACGGTCGGCCTGACAAACCCGAAATCCGGTCTACATTGAAAAGCCACTACCCATGGCGCAGGGATTCGCTTATCCTTTTCGCTGTATATGGATACAGTAGTCGTCAAGACAACTTAATGTGAAGGCATGTGAGGTGGTGAATGGCCGTCGAAGTGGTATACCGCAGCAGCCGAGATCTGGAGCGCTTGTTCATGGATAAAGCCGAAGCTGACCGTCATGACAAAATGCTCGAACTGGCCGAATATCTGGCCGATGTGCTGCAAAAAGCCGTTCCGTCCCTGACTGAACAGCAAGTGGAAGAAGCCGGGATCTACATGGCGAAGAATCGCGATGTGTTCGCCCGGGCGTTCAAGAGCCAGCCGGATGCACTGTCCGAGCTGCTCAATGCACCGGCAGAACCAGTTGAACAAGCTGAGGCGGCGGAACCTGCTGAAGCACCGGCCAAGCCAGCCAAAGCGGCGAAGGCTGCGAAGTAATCCAGCCCGAATTGAATAGGCCCTGAGTCGAATGGCTCAGGGCCTTTTTCATGCCTGTGAAACTCAGCGATACAAAACTTTCTCCGCCAACTCATCTGCCACCCGCGCCGGTGAACGCTTTTCCGCCTGTGCATGGGCGAACACCTCGGTCAGCCGCGAACTGATTTTCGACAGATGCGCAGTAATCGTCGGCAATTCCTCGCCACGATGTTTCAGCGAAACGTAGATCAAGCCACCGGCGTTGATCACATAATCCGGCGCATACAGAATCCCGCGCCGTTCCAGTTGATCGGCGACATCCAGATGCGTCAGTTGATTATTCGCCGAACCTGCCACGGCAGAGCAACGCAGTTGGGTGACGCTGTGGCTGTTCAGCACACCGCCCAGACCGCACGGCGCAAGAATGTCGCACGGTGTACTGAGTAATGCATCGTTGGCAATCGGGTGCGCGTTGAGCTGTTCCATCGCCAGTTGTACCTTGCCGTGGTCGATATCGCTGACCAGCAGTTCCGCGCCGGCGGCGTGCAATTGCTCGGCCAAGGCAAAACCGACATTGCCCAGCCCCTGAATGGCGATGCGCAAGCCTTCCAGGTTGTCGCTGCCCAGCCGCGCCATGGCCGTTGACCGAATGCCGGCAAATACACCCATCGCGGCATGCGGAGCGGGGTCGCCGGCCGAGGTGGTGCTGGTGACGTGCTGAGTCTGTTGGGCGATGCAATCCATATCCGCCACCGAGGTGCCGCTGTCGATGGCGGTGATGTAGCGACCGTCGAGCTGTTCGATGCAACGGCCAAAAGCTTCGAACAGCGAGCCACGGTTTTCCACATGAGCCGGGCGCACGATCACTGCCACGCCTCCGCCCTGCGGCAGCCCCGCCAGCGCAGCCTTGTAGCTCATGCCCTGAGCGAGGCGAATGGCATCTTCGACGGCGGATTCGTCATTGGGATAGGCAAGATAACGACATCCGCCCAAGGCTGGCCCGAGGCGACTGTTATGGATGGCAATGACCGCCTTCAACCCGGTGACCGGATCAACGCTAAGGTGCAGCGATTCCAGGCGAGTGCTTTGCATGAGCGCAAACATCGTTGGGCTCCCGAATCACTTCTTGTAGAACGCCAGTATAGGCCTGCGCCTGAAAATTGCTGGAGCGCACCGGAATAAGCGCCCTCGCCGACAACGGCTTTGCGGCATAACCTGACACCTGCGCAGCAGGGGACTGGACGAATCTTGCGGGCGGGGCTAAAACGAGGCATTCCCCGGAGATTTCGATGAGTGCGCGTCAACGTTTTTTCGAATGCCTGCACCGTTCACCGCCCGCGCTGTTCGAAGCCGCGCTGTGGATGGCGGCCGAGCACGAAAAAACGGTCGATCCCGACGCGCTGTTACAAGAATTCAGAGACCTGCAACAACGAGTCAGTTACGGCTTGCCGATGTTGCCGGTCAGTGAACTGGCGCAGCCCCTGTTGCGCCGCATGACTGATCTGGGCTTTGCCCAGGACCACTTCCTGCCGCTGCGCCCGCAAGCAGCGCTGTTGCACAAGGTGTTGCAGACCCGTCGCGGCCAGCCGTTGGCATTGGCGCTGATTGCCCTGGAGCTGGCGCGTGGCCTGGAGATTCCTCTGGTCGGGATCAACTTCCCCGGACACTTCCTGTTGCGGGTGCCCGGCGCTGATCACTTGCTGGATCCGTGCGGCGGCCGGCGTTTGTACCCAAACGATTGTCGCGAACTGTTGCAGCGCCAGTACGGGCCGAACATGAAGCTGACCGCCGAGCATCTGCTGACCGCCTCGCCGGTGCAAATGCTTCAGCGCCTGTCGCGCAACCTGCGGCAGTTGCACCTGACGCATGATGACTTCATTGCCGCGCTGATCGACGCCGAACGGGTGCTCGAACTGGGTGACGCCGGCGCCGCCGATTACCTGGCACGGGCCAGTCTTTATCAGCGGCTCGACTGCCCGAATGCCGAGCGCTTTGATCTGGAGCATGCGCTGATGCTCAGCGACGATCCGATTCAGCGCCTGCGCCTGACTGAACGCCTCAGCCACCTGCCGCCCAACTCCGTCGTCCATTAAAAACAAAAGATCGCAGCCTTCGGCAGCTCCTACATTGAAATGTGTATTCCCGTGTAGGAGCTGCCGAAGGCTGCGATCTTTTGCTCTTCAGGATTTGACAGATATCCCCATTCCAACTGCCGAACTTCCTTCGGTGGGCGAACGCACCTGAATGATCAGCAGCGCGGCGATGACCGCCGGAATCGCACAGAAGAAGAAAATCTGCGCCACTGGAATGTGCATCGCCAACAACAGGCTGCCGAACAGCGGCCCGAGAATCGAACCGAAACGCCCCACGCCCAATGCCCAACCGGTGCCGGTCGCACGCACATGCGCCGGGTAGAAATTACTGGCAAACGCATTCAGCGTCAGTTGCCCGCCGATGATGCAGAACCCGGCGGCGAACACGCAGGCGACCAGATAACGTGGATTGTCGTGGTTGAGCCCAAGCAGAATCGTGCACAGCGCCGCACCTGCCAACACCGCCGACAGCAAACGCACCTTGCGCTTCAAGCGGTCAGCAAACCAGGCCATGCAGATTGCGCCCAAGGTGCCGGCGAACAGGAACATCGACGTCACCAGATTGGCTTCGTTGAGTTTCAGGCCGCTTTCCAGGAGCAACGTCGGCAGCCAGCTGATCATGAAATACAACAGAATCAGGCTGACGAAAAACGTTGCCCAGATCAGCAAGGTCGGTCGCGCGTAGCCATTGCGGAACAACTCGACTACGGTCAGTTTGCTGCCCTGCTCGCGTTCGTTCTGTTCGACGCTGGCAACGGGCGGCTGCCAATCCGGCAGCATGCGCGCGGTGACTTTGCGCAGCCGCGCGTACGGCGGCGCATCACGCAGCAGACGTGGCAACGACTCCGGCAGCATCCACCAGAGAAACGGAAACAGCAGCAACGGCGTGACGCCACCGGCGAGGAACACCGCCTGCCAGCCGAACTGGTCGATGAAGCCTGCGGCGACGAAACCACCGGCTGCGCCACCGAATGAAAAGCCACAGGCCGCCAGCGTCACCATCAAGGTGCGCAAACGCGGTGGTGAGTATTCCGACATCAACGCCATAGCACTGGGCATCGCCCCGCCCATGCCGATGCCGCAGATAAAGCGCGCGATCATCAGCGTGTTCAACGAGTCGGCGAAGACCATCAGCACCGTCAGCGTGGCGTAGATCAGCACGCAGGCGAGCAGAATGCGCCGCACGCCAAAGCGGTCGGCGAGTGGCGTGACAGCCAGGGAACCGAGGGTAAGGCCGAGCAAGTTGGCACTGAAAACAGGCCCGAATGCAGACTTTTCCAGCCCCCAGTCCTGCGCCAGCGCGGGCACTACATAACCGAGCACCTGGGCGTCATAGCCATCGGTGACCAGCAGCAAGGCGAGCAGGATCAAGAGCAACCACTGATAACGGGACACAGGACAGGCGTCGAGTGCCGCGCGGAAGCTGGCAATCTGGTTGTGCATCGCAAGGTACCTGTTTTGTTTTTATGATTTTTTGATGTGGCAACCGGATCGTTCCCACGCTCCGCGTGGGAATGCCGCCGGGGACGCTCTGCGTCCACTGTGACGCAGAGCGTCACGGGATGCGTTCCCACGCAGAGCGTGGGAACGATCAGTTACAGGGGAATTACGGGGTGTCTGGTTGATTGGCAGGATGGGCCTTGATGAATGCTGAATGTTCAGCCGCCAGTGCGGCGACCCGACGAATTTTCGGATACGCCTCAAGGCTGACGTTGAAGCGCTCAGCCGCATACAACTGCGGAATCAGGTACACATCGGCCACGCACGGCCACTCGCCGAAACAGAAGCCCTCGTCGCCAATCAATTGCTCCACCGTCGCCAGCCCCTGGCTGATCCAGTGACTGATCCACTCGACCACCTGCGGCTCGTCGTGCCCTGACTGGCGCAGGCGATTGAGCACGCTGACGTTGTGCAGCGGATGCACATCGCAACCGATCACCGCCGCCACACCGCGCACCTGCGCGCGGGCGAACAAATCTTCCGGCAGCAACGGCACCTGTGGATAACGTTCTTCCAGGTACTCGATGATGGCCGGCGATTGAATCAGCAAACCGCCCTCATCAGTGCGCAAGGCCGGCACCCGCCCCTGTGGATTGATCGCCAGATACGCCGCTTGCCGATGCTCGCCGCCGGGTGGCGCGATCAGATTGACTGGCAACGCCTGATAGTCGAGGCCCTTCAGCGCCAGCGCGATTCGCACGCGGTATGACGAGGTCGAACGGTAATAGGTATAGAGATCCATAACCCGCTCCTGTCAGCGCGCCGCCAGCACTTTGCCGCGGCACTCGCCGAAGCCGATCGAGGCGAAACCGTCACGGGCACAACGCGCACGCAGGATGATTTCATCACCGTCCTCAAGGAATTTACGCACCTCGCCAGAAGCCAGTTCGATCGGTTTTTTACCACCCTCGGTGATTTCCAGCAGGCTACCGAACTGACCGCTCTGCGGGCCGGACAACGTGCCCGAACCGAACAGGTCACCGGCCTGCAACTGGCAACCGTTGACGCTGTGGTGCGCGACCATTTGCGCGACGGTCCAGTACATGTAGCGGGTGTTGCTCAGCGTCAGGCGATGGGCCGGCAGGTTTTGCTCGCGCATGGCTTCGGTGAGCAGCAAAACTTCCAGTTCGATGTCGAAGGCACCGCCGTCCTGATCGCGCTTGTCGAACAGGTACGGCAGCGGCTGCGGATCACCTTCAGGACGCTTCGGTTGCGCGGTGCGGAACGGTTCCAAGGCTTCAGCAGTTACAACCCATGGCGAGACGCTGGTGATAAAACTTTTCGAAAGGAACGGCCCCAGTGGCTGGTATTCCCAGGCCTGGATATCGCGCGCCGACCAGTCGTTGAGCAGGCAGAAACCGGCAATGTGATCAGCCGCGTCACCGATGGCGATCGAGTCACCCATCTCGTTGCCTTGACCGATCCAGATGCCCAGTTCCAGCTCATAGTCCAGGCGCGCGCACGGGCCAAACACAGGCTCGGTCTGACCGGCCGGTAGCGTCTGGCCTTTAGGGCGACGCACGTCGGTACCGGAAGCACGCACGGTGGAGGCGCGACCGTGATAACCGATCGGCACATGCTTGTAGTTCGGCAGCAGCGGGTTATCCGGGCGGAACAGTTTGCCGACGTTCTGCGCGTGCTCGATGCCGACGTAGAAGTCGGTGTAATCGCTGATGCGTGCCGGCAGATGCAGCTGGCAATCGGCGGCCAGGGGCAGCAATTTTGCGCCTTGGGCTTCGATGTTGCCGCGGTGTGTGCTGCCTTCGCTGAACAGTTCCAGCAGACGGGTGCGCAGTGCCACACGCACCTCGCGACCGAGTTCGAAGAATGCGTTCAACTGGCCGCCGTGCATGGCTTCGACAGCGCTGCGCGCGACACCGTCGAACAGCCCGGCTTCCAGCGCTACTTGCAGATCGAAGATATGGTCGCCAATCGCCACGCCAGCGCGCGGCATCGCACCGTTGCTGCTGAACACACCCAGCGGCAGGTTCTGCAGCGGGAAATCAGCGTGGCCGTTGGCCGAGGCAACCCAACTGCGGGTGATGGAATTCTGCGTCATGGGTTATCTCCGGGTCGGGTCGAACGTGGCGGGCAAAGTGGCCCAGCAGGCGTCATAAGTGGATTGCAGTTGCGGACAGTCGAGGGCGAAGCGGCTTGGGCGCAGCACCTGACTGGTCTCGAACATGAAGGCCATGGTGTTGTCGATCTTCGCCGGTTTGAGTTCGGCGTTGATCGCTTTGGTGCAGGTCTCGCCATCCGGGCCGTGGGCACTCATGCAGCTGTGCAGCGAGGCACCGCCGGGCACAAAACCTTCGGCCTTGGCGTCGTATTCGCCCTGGATCAGGCCCATGAATTCATTCATCAGATTGCGGTGGAACCACGGCGGACGGAAGGTGTTCTCGGCGACCATCCAGCGCGGCGGGAAGATCACGAAATCGAGGTTGGCCAGACCGTGCACGCTGGTCGGCGAAGTCAGCACGGTGAAGATCGACGGATCCGGGTGATCGAAGCTGACGGTGCCGATGGTGTTGAACCGGCGCAGGTCGTATTTGTACGGCACGTTATTGCCGTGCCAGGCGACCACGTTCAACGGCGAGTGATTGAGCTCGGTGGCCCACAACTGGCCGAGAAACTTCTGTACCAGCGTGGTCGGTTGCTGGAGGTTCTCGTAAGCGGCAACCGGAGTCAGGAAGTCACGCGGGTTGGCCAGACCGTTGCTGCCGATCGGCCCCAGATCCGGTAGACGCAGCGGCGCGCCGTGGTTCTCGGCGACATAGCCGCGGGCTTGCGGGTCGAGCAATTCAACACGGAATTTCAGGCCGCGCGGCAGCACGGCGATTTCCAGCGGCGCGACTTCCAGCACACCCAATTCGGTGGCGAT
Organism: Pseudomonas sp. Mb7; assembly: GCF_054790525.1. NCBI lineage: Bacteria > Pseudomonadati > Pseudomonadota > Gammaproteobacteria > Pseudomonadales > Pseudomonadaceae > Pseudomonas > Pseudomonas sp. Mb7. Next base: position 268,195 of record NZ_CP186501.1, on the reverse strand, counting down.
GCGCAGACGGCCGAGTTGCGGCACCAGCAGCAGTTCGCCGTCGGCGTTGAAGAACACCCGCTCCATCGAGCGGTTGGCGACGTAGTTGTAGATGCTGATGCCGGCCGGTTTCTCTGCACCCGCGTTAGCGGCCATGCTCACCAGACCGTCGATGAAATCGGTCGGCTCGGCCGGGATCTCCAGCGGATTCCAGCGCAGGCGATTAGGCGTCACTTCACCCAACGGGCCACCGGCCAGTTGCCGCTCCAGTTTGACGAAGGCCGGGTGATTGGCCGACGGCTGAATGCGGTACATCCAGGTGCGCCGCGCTTCACTGCGGGTCATGGTGAACGCGGTACCGGAAAACAATTCGGTATAGAGGCCGTAGGGGGCTTTTTGCGGCGAGTTCTGGCCGACGGGCAGCGCACCGGGCAACGCTTCAGAGCTGAATTCGTTACCGAAACCGGACTGATACGCCAGCGCCTGAGCGGTTGAATCGAGGTTCATGGAGCCTCCTGAACAGGGAGTCGGCAGTGGCCCATCGCTCTGGCTCAGAGGTTTCGGCACGCCGGGGTTGTTATTATCGTAATTCGATTACGCATAACGTAATTTGCTCGCTATCCAGCGTCAAGCTATAAAGACGCCCATTCGTTTCGGAACCCGGCCGCACCATGGAAAAAACCAGCGACAGCAACGGCAAACAGAAAGTCCGCTCCGCCGAAGTCGGCACCGACATCCTCAAGGCTCTGGCCGAGTTGTCGCCGTCCACTTCGTTGTCGCGTCTGGCCGAACATGTGCAGATGCCGGCGAGCAAGGTTCATCGCTATCTGCAAGCGTTGATCGCTTCAGGATTCGCCGAGCAGAACACCGCTACCAACCATTACGGGCTCGGCCGCGAAGCCTTGCGCGTAGGCCTGGCCGCACTCAACAGTATGGACGTGCTGAAAGTCGCCGCCCTGCCGTTGGCCGAACTGCGCGACGAACTCAACGAAACCTGCTTTCTGGCGGTGTGGGGCAATCAGGGCGCGACCGTGGTGCATATCGAACCGGCGGTGCGCGCGGTGACGGTGGTGACGCAACTGGGTTCAGTGTTGCCACTGCTCAGTTCATCGACTGGACTGGTGTTCAGCGCCTACTTGCCCCATCGGGAAACCGATGAGTTGCGCGAGCAGGAAATTGCCGCTGTGGATCATCCATTGAAGGACGAAAAAAACTACGCAACCCTGTGCGAACAGATCCGCGAACGCGGTCTGCATCATGTGCATGGCCTGCTGATGCCGGGTGTGGATGCATTGTCCGCCCCGGTGTTCAACGCCGTCGGCCAAGTGGCAGCCGTGTTGACCATCGTTGGCCCCACTTCATTGTTCCATGCCGACGAAAACGGCCCGGCGGCGCAGCGGTTGCTGGCGGCGACGCGGGCCGTGAGCTGGCGGATGGGTTATGAACCTCTGCAGGGCTGAATGGCGCCAATCGAGCGAGTAACGAGGGCCGTTACTCGCGCAGTTTCATCTGTCAGTTGAGCAGACGAGTGGTGCTGTTCACGACCGTAGGAGGTGCGGTGATTGCTGTCACGTAGTTGATGCTGACTTCAACACCGGTAACGCCTGCCATCACATCGGCGAAATCCCTGACGCTCGATAGCAGAGCAATCGGGTTCACGGGCGCGCCGATCGCCGCCACTTTGCCAACGTACAACAGAATCGCCCCTCGCCACGCCGATGCAAAATGTGCGTTCGCAGCCTCATCGGAGCCCTGACTGGAAGCCACAATGCCCAGCACAACCGACTGAGTAATGCGCAGTATGGTCAGTGCCAGGCCAAGTGGCGCAACGAACATCGAAGCCACATCCAGGGCAAATTCGGCCAGTACCCTCACATCCTTCCACAGCGCTTCCAGATAACTGCTCGTCTGAAAATCCACATCGGCGACGAGTTGCCCGATTTTAGCCAGGTACTCCTGTTTGAAAGCCAGTACTGGATAACTGTTGGTCAATTCCGGATTGCTGGTCGCTACCGGGTTCGAGTCCCAGTAGGTGTCCAGGAGGTTTTTCACTGCCTGCTGATGTTCCAGACGAGCGAGGCTCAAGACCTTTTTGTTGAAGATCACGCTTTTCAATCGACCAGCAAGTTCCTGGACAGGGAAGAAATCCTTGCCACCAGGCGTATCGGGAATATAGACAAAAAACTCATCACGCCCGCTGACTTTGCGCCCAAAAACGTAAGCCCCGACAAGGGCGCGTCCCCTGAGAGTGAACTCGTATACGCCAATGCCCGGCTTCCCACCCGTGGTGATGATGCCCTGACGAGGCAGATCGCGATCAAATCCGTTAATGAGTCCCTGCAACCAGCTGAATTGGTCGAGGGAGAGCTCGCCTTTGATTTTCTGAATCAATGCAGCCCGGAGCATTTCATTTTGTTTTGTTTTTCGATACAGACTGGCTTTCAAGTCAATGTCGGACGCATTGAGGAATTTATCTTTCAGATATTGAAGATACTTTTCACCAGGCCTCAGATCGATCAGATCATTGATAACTCTGGCATTCAGTTGGGCAATGGGCTGTCCGGTAAACGTCCAGAAGGTGGCCTGCCTGAGTTGCTCTCGCAAATTTTCAATCCCGGCTAATTGAGGGTTCACCCAGGTGAAAAATTTCTCGAACGCGCTTACGTCACTGCGCCACTTTTGCCACTGAATAAACAGATCGGTCAGGCTGATCTTCGAGTCTGCGTGAAATTTGACCCATACCTCGTCAGGGTTAATGTCCACAGATGAACCTGTCCGGGCAAAATACTCCTTCAGCTCCTTCTTCACCAAATGGCTGGAAAACTGTTTGAACGGCTCGACCGCCAGCATTTCCCGGGAATGATGATGAATAGCCTTGAAATCAGCGTTCAGACGATTGAGCAGGTGCTGATCGTTCGAGCTGGCCTTTCTGTACCATTGAGGGGTGGCAGCTTCGGTTTGATCGATACTCCACAAAATGTGATTTTGAACGGCTCCGAACAAAGGCTCCTCTTCGGGTAAATCGACCAACTTAATCTTCGACCACCATTCATTCAGTACCTCAGATGGTTTTAGACTCAGATAATCACTTTGCATCTGCGCACTGTCGCTGGCGTGTGCCTGACTCAGCAAGTACGCCCAGGTTTCAGCCTTGGCCGCCCATTGCGCCAACTTGTGCTGCAGGCTTTTCAGGTCGGTGAATTCAAACCACTCCTGCCCGGCTGGCGAACCCGGTATGTGCAGGACATGAGCGCTGCGATCGGCTGCCACACCTTTCCTGCGATAAACCAGCAAACCATTGAAAGGCTTGAACCAGTGTTTGAGCGCCACGCCCAGCGTTTCAATGGACGTATCGCCGAGGTTATAACCCATCACCAATTTATGAGCTGAAGGTCCCACGTGTTTCTGCAGGATCGCCGCGAACAGGGTCAGCGCTGTTTTACGGCTAAGGACCACTCGCAGCGACCCGGTAACTTCGGCTTGCGAATACAGAAGACGTTGAGCCGTGGTATAGGCAACACGAACGTCCAACGACTTGATGGCACGCAGGATGTTCGATGGACTCAACTTTGGCAGACTGGAGGGGACCTCCGGAACGATCTGATATTGCCCTGCCAGATCATGAGCACCTTGCATAAAGGCCTGAGTCAGCGTTTTGCGCTCGGTGAGTTCCACCTTTTTTCCATCCGCCAGAGGCACGGTATGGGTGACTTTCACGAATACCGTGTCCGGGTCGATACGTTCATCTTTACCCGGCGATATGAAGTCCTCTACGGCCAACCGCGCGTAGTCTTTCAGCGAAGCAACTCCGTGAGTGACCTCATGAAGTTTGACTTCGGCTTCAAGCAGCTCTTTTTGCAGGGAAACATACACTTCCTGATTGACATCGGAAGTGCTTTTCAACCATTGCGGCCAAGCATTCCGCTCGACATGCTTAATCAGTTGTACCTGGCGTTTTCTGGCCTGATGATTCAAATCGGGCAACGATTGTGCGGCCTCTACGGCGACAACAGTTTTATCAAACTCCGAGCCTGGCTTACCGACAGATTCAAGATACCCAGTGATGTCGCTGTACATCGTGTGAATCCGCTTACCAACGATTCTCTCAAACAAATTCGCACGAACTTTCAAAAAACGAATAGCAGGGACGTATGCGAACCCAACGCGTTCACTGAGCGACAGCGTTTGCAGAAACTCTTCCTGAGTTTCCGAGGAGCCCAGTCGGCTCAACAACGCTTGTTCAAGCTTCCAAATGGAAGAAAACAATTCGAGACCACGATTCGCGCAGTAGAGTACGACAGCGCCCTGTTCACCGGGAACCAACTGTTCATAGACAGGAGCTGTAAGGGGCAATACAAACATCGCGTTCTGCTCGATGTATTTGCCATTCTGACCTTCAATGAAAACCCCGTAACAAGTGCCGGTCAGACTGGGTTGTACGGTCGTACTGATCAGCGCTCTTTGTTGCTGAGTAATGACCCCTTGAATCGTCAGCGCCTCCAGTTCACTAATGAAAAGGTTAGCTTCGAGTACACCTAAAGCAGACTTTCGCGTTAACTGAGGATAAGCTCCACTTGTTTTTTGAACGGTCGGATTTTCCCAGTACTGCCGCACAGTCGCCGTGTAATCAACCGCCAGTTTCTTCAGCAGATCTGCTACTACTTTTTCAATAGCCGAGATCGGGACTTGCGTAAGAATGTCTTCACGACTGGTAAAATTCGGGTGATTGAAGACACCATAATCATTGACATCATAGTTTGGCGGCCGACCACTTTGCAGGCACTCAAGCGCGACATCCAGCAAACGTCCAACCGGCTGTTTATTTTTCGGTTTGGCGCCCGCCACGACATTGACGAACAGGCTGCTTAGCCGCACACCTTCGGAGATCTTCCATAGCGCTTCACGCAACGTGTCCTGCACCACCACTGAAAATGACGGAACAAGCTTCAATTCCTGCGAGATACTTTCCAGGGCTTTCCCCACTTCACGCAGACTTTGGCTTTCGGCTTCTTTATTAATTTCCATAATGGAATCTCTATCAGCTTGATAATGACAAGTGACCAATTACAACTTGCCTCGCCAAATCAAGCTAATTCAGATCCAGAACAAAAAGATACCCATCGCACTGTTTCCAACAGTGTTTAATTACAACACCAACAACCCCCTAAGTTACAACTAAAAACATCTAACAACCTCACACCTACATCAAACCCAATGTTCTGGCCCTGGCCACTGCATGCGTTCTACGCATCACCCCCAATTTTATATAGATCCTTCGGACATGAGTTTTAACGGTATGCAATGAAAGGAAAAGTTTTTCTGCGATTTGTTGATTGGAATCACCTGCCGCAATCAATACCAAGACTTGTAACTCTCGCTGACTCAGTGAACTTTCAGCTTCAGATTCGGCTACAACTTGCTGCTTTTCCTCCAGCACAATTGTCGGATCAAATATTTTCGGCGAACGCAGGGTGGCCTGGCGTATCAGCAATTGTGACCCCGAGCGCCGGACAATCTTCAACGCGCACTCCACATGCTCAACCACCCGTAACGACTCGCTGTGCAGCAATGCCACTTCGGCTAGGGCAAAATGCAACTCCGCCTCAAGCGTCTGCGCCCCGCACTTGCGGGCTTTATCCAGCAACACCTGAAGTTGCTCCGAGAGATCACTACCGCGTTGCAAAGATGCCGTGGCCAATATCAGCAAATACTGAATACGCGCAATCAGTTGAACCGTCGCCGGAGGTGCCTGCAACGCGTTCGGCGGTTGATAGTGGCGCAGCACCCGGCTCAACGCCTCATGTGCCAACTGCGCCCGCCCCTGCTGCAGCCAGATCTGGCTACTGACCTGTAACAACACACCACGGTAAACCGTGTCTGGAATCCTGCGTTGCTGCATCAACCGCTCGGCCTCGTGCAAGCGCTCGAATGCTTGCGTGTATTCACAGTGGTTGGCCGCTATCTGCGCCAGCCCCAGATAGCCGAACAACACCCGTTTATCGTGACTGCGCAGACAATCCTCCAGGCCACGTTTGAACAGAACGGCGGCTTGTTCCTCCAGCCCCATGACCAACGCCAATCGACCACGACGCAGGGCGATACGACCGAGCAGCGGCGATGGCCGCTCAGCGCGCTGGCCAAGTAACTGCTCAATGCTCAGTAGCAGGTTGTCAGCGCGGGCTGGAGCACCACGCTGCTCAAGCAACTGCGCATGATCAAGTTCCAGCAAGCCTTCAAACAGCAAGGAGCCTTGTGCCCGCGCCAGACACAACGCTTCGCGACTGATGGCGTGCGCTTGTTCGAGTTCATCACAGAGCAAGGCTTGTTGAGTCAGCCCTGACAGGCACAGCAACCTTGTGGCCCAGGCATCGCCATCGAGCGCTTCCAGAGCTTGCTGAAAGAGTTCGCGCGCAGGCGTCATGCGCCCCTGCAAATGCATCAGCCAGCCTTGTTGCGCTTGCCAGCGTGCAATCAGTTGTCGTTCCAGTGCCGCCGAAGGTTGCGGCATGAACCTCGCCAGGTGCGCGATGCACTGCGTGGCCTGTTCAAAACGGCCGGCAAACAAAAGAGCTGCGGTAATCAGCCCAACCAACTGCGGTGATCCCAAGGTCACTCCTTCGCCCTGAGATTCATGCAGGCGCAACAACAGCACCACCGTTTGCTCTTCAAAAAGATGCTCGAAGTTGAAGTGCTGCAACAGACTCACTGCCGTTTCGAATTCCTCGGCAAGCAACGCCTGCTCGAAAGCCGAGCGCCAGTCCCCGGCAGCGGCGAACCATTGGCATGCCCGACGATGCCATGAGCGGGCCGCAGGCCAGCGCTCATCGCGCATCACTTGAGCCAAAGGTGCAAAGATCTGCAACCACTGGGACGAGTCATTCCATGGTTCGATGAAGCAACCCAGCGTTTGCAGGGTGCGCAGGTAGTCCGCGCCTTCTCCGGCACCGAACAGGTGCTCACACAACTCAGCATTGAAACGCGGCAGATTCGCCAGTACCCGCCAGACCTCGGCCAACTCCGGCGTCAGGCCGCTGAACAGTTCGTGCTGCAAATAATCCAGCAGTGTTTCCACCCTTTGCTGCGGCTGAAGGGTTTGCGACCAGTCGCATTTTTGCAGCAGCGCCATGCGCACCCCGGCGCACCAGCCACCGGTTCGATGAACAATCCGCGCGGCCACACTGGCAGCCTGCTCCGCGGACAGGTGTTTTAACGCCTGAGCGATTTCTTCCGGGGTCAGCGCCAGCGTCGCGCTTTCGCATTCAAACAATTCGTCGTCCAGCAGCAACCGTGGCCAATTGCACTGGGGGCGTCGACGCGCGCCGATCCACCAGATCAATGCCGGGCTGCTGAGCGCCAGCAAGCGGTCCAACAATGCATCGAGAGCCGGATCGGGGAGCCGACAATAGTCGTCGATAAACAGCCAGGTGGGCGCTGACCAGCGTGCCAGTGCCGCCGCCAATTGCGCCTCATCCATTGCTGCCAGCCCCAATGCCAGGCTCAGCCGCCGACAGAACTCCTCCGTACTCAACGACACGCCCATCAGTGGCAGCCAGTGCACCGCACAGTGTGCCGGTGCCTGTGACAAGCATTCGGAGAGCAACGCGCTTTTGCCACTGCCGGGCGGCGCGCAGATCAGCCTGATCCGCGCCACAGTCGTCAGTAGCGGCTCACTCAGTCGAGGGCGAAGTTGATGATGGGAAGAAAGTCTGGGCAAGAATCCGGGGCGATCCAGACAGGCAGTCATGGCGGTCATCGGGTGAGCCTTTTTATCGTTGTGCCCTCACCCTAGCCCTCTCCCCTGCACTTGTTGACGAGTATTCAGCGCGCTGATTGGTGTCCATAAAAAAGGCGACCGAGCGGTCGCCTTTTGCCTCGCTTGTGTATCACAACCGTTACCGCACGCCCTCTGCGCGCAAGGCCGCTGGCGTGTAGTCGGCAGCCTTGGCTTCGAAGCCGAACTCGAAACTGTGCTTCTCTTCGTTCTTCATTCCCAGGGCAATGTAGCGACCGGCAATGATGTCGTAGAGCGCTTCGAGGGTGTAGGCCTGCGCCTGGTGATCGTAGTAGTACTGAGCGTGACCTTCGGCGACACGCCACAGTTGCCCGCGACCGTCGTAGTGGTCTGCCAGCGCCACTTGCCAGCTGTCTTCATCGATGTACATGTGACGCTTGGCGTAGATGTGCCGCTCGCTCGGTTTGACCGTGCCGATCACTTCCCAGACGCGGTGCAGTTCGTAACGGGTCAGGTCCTGATTGATATGCCCGGCCTTGACGATGTCGTCGTACTTGAGCTTCGGCGAATCGAGTTTGTAGCTGTTGTACGGGATGTACATTTCCTTTTTGCCGACCAGTTTCCAGTCGTAGCGATCCGGAGCGCCGGAGAACATGTCGAAGTTGTCCGACGTGCGCAGGCCATCGGCGGCGGTGCCCGGGCCGTCATAGGCCACTTGCGGCGCCCGACGCACGCGGCGCTGGCCGGCATTGTAGATCCACGCCAGACGCGGTTCCTTCACCTGATCGAGGGTTTCGTGAACCAGCAGCACGTTACCGGCCAGACGTGCCGGCGCCGTTACCGACTGCTTGAAGAAGGTCAGCACGTTGGCGGCTTTTTCCGGGTCGAGATCCTTCATCAGTTGTGGCACGGCGATCTCCTCTTCGAAGCGGATCGGCGTGTAGCTGCCGTTGGTCTGCGGGGTCACCTGGGTGATGATGCGCCGCAGGTTACCGCCGTGATATCGGGTGATGTGGTTCCACAACACCTCCACGCCAGTCTTCGGAATCGGGAAGGCGTAGTAGCGGTTACCAGTGAAATTGGCCAGGCCATTACCATCGTTAATGCTGGTGACATTGAGCGCGCTGCGTTTGGCCGACTCATAGATTTCCGCTGGCACGGCGACCGTGCGGTGGGTCGGATAGACAGGGATCTTGTAGGTTTCCGGGTAGCGTTTGAACATCGCCACCTGCCCGTCCGAGAGCTTGTCCTTGTACTTGTCGACGTTGGAAGCAGTAATGGTGAACAGCGGTTTTTCATTGGCAAACGGGTCGGCGAGGAAGCCTTTGCTGTCCACCGCCCCGGCGTTTTTCGGGATGCCGCCGGTCCATGCGGGTATCGAACCGTCAGCATTGCCGGCCTTCTCGGCGCCGAGCGGCGTCAGACTGGTGCCGAGTTTGTTGGCCTCCTCCGGCGACACCGCAGCCATCACGTTGGCCGCCAGCAGACTCAGGGCCAGCACACCACATTGCAGAATCATTTTGCGCATTGCATTCATCCTTCTCGGGCAGATCAGAAGTTCACGCCGAAGCTCAGGGCGACGAAGTCACGGTCTTCGAGGACGTTGTAGTCGCCACCGAAAAAGTCGGTGTAACTGAGGCTTGCGGTGTAGGTGTTGCGGTAGTCGGCATCGACGCCGACGCTGATCGCTTTCGCACCTTCGTTGAACAGGCCGTTGGGGCCATAACCGGCGACGTCATGCGACCACGACAGGTTGGGTTTGAAGTTGACCCCGCCGATCACGTTGGCGTAATCGAGGATCGCCCGGGCACGGTAGCCCCATGAGGTCGAGGTGACGAAACCGTCGGTATCACCACCGAAACCGTATTGGCCATACACCGAATCGCGGCCATAACGCAGCTCGCTGCGCGACTCCAGGCCACCGACATGCACCACCGCAGCTTCGCCGACCACGGTCAGGCGTTCCGCGCCTAACACCTGATCGAAAAAGTGCGTGAGGGTGCTCTGGATTTGCGTGACTTCTTTGCGCCGATAGCCTTTGTTGTCGGCTCCCGCAGTGGTGGCGATCGGCGAAGCAGCGCCACCGGCAATCGGGTTGAGCAGCGCCAGCGTCAGGTCGTTGGTGTTGACCTGCACCGGTGCATTCGGGCGGTAGCTGATCTCGCCGGTCCATGCAGTGCCGGTGGGCAACGTGGTGGAAAAACTCGCGCCGTAGAGGCGAATGTCTTCCGGGTATTCGAGGTAGTAGCCACCGCGCCCGAGCATCACGCTCTGCGCCAGGCCGGAACCGCTGCCGGGTGCCAGGCCATTGGCGATCCCGACCATGCCCGGCAATGCCGCCAACGTCGAAAGACCGGCCGTGGTTGTGCCTACCGCCGGCGTACGGCTGTGGTAGTTCATGAAGTACAGGCCATATTCGGTGTCATCACCGAGCCAGCGCAACGCCGTCCCCCATTGCCCGGAATCCCGCGCATCACGGTCGCCGCCACGGGGAATCACCACCCCCTCACGGGTGACCTGAATACCTTGGCCAAAGGCCTGGGTCAGCGGCACAAACGGCGCGATCGCCGGGTTGCCAACGGTGTAGCCGTTGTTGCAACCGTCCGCCGCCACATCGACCCCGAAGAAAGTGCCGCAGTTGTCGAGAACGGTCTGGTCCCATTCCAGTTGATAGAAACCTTCAACGGTCAGTTGATCGGTCAGGCCTTGGGAGCCAAACAGCATGTTGACCGGAATCAGACCTTCCTTGATCTCGGCACCGGGACGACGAAACGCTGAAACGTCGATCGGGTTGATGCTGTTGATCGAGTTACCGATAAACGTACTTTCGCCCCAACTCACCACCTGCTTGCCCGCGCGCACGGTGCCTGGCAGATCGGCAATGGAATAGTTGTGATAGACGAACGCATCAAGAATCTGCGCGCCGGAGGACTTCGCACCTTCCTTGCGTCCGCTGTCGCTGATCGGCTTGAACTCGCGGTCTTCGTCCTTCAGCTCGAAGTCATACCAGTACTTGCCACGCACGAACACACCGGTGTCGCCGTACTTGAGTTCAAGATCGTGAATACCTTTGAAGATCTTCGAGAAGGTCTCACCCTTCTTGAAATTCAAACGCCCGTCATCACCGGTCGAGGATTGCCCGGTCCCGCCATTGACCGTGCCGACCAGCGACTTGTCGGCATCGCGCATGCCCCAGCTCGCACCGATCGACAGCGACGAGTCGAAGGTGCCCTCGATCTCGCCAATGTTGAACGCAACCGCGTGCGCCTGGGCGCAGCAACCCAAAGCCACCGCGGCGGCCAGCGCCTGCGGTGTGAAGATGGCGCGCATTGTTGTTTTTGTCATGCGTCTTCCCCGGTGAGTGACAGAAGGCCCCACCCTACTGCCGGGCAACCGCGTCGATAAGCGCACCAAGGAGGTATTCGTGTTGTCGCTCGAAAGGATGAATGGCCTTGAACGACGGGGCTTTGCGCCGTTCATGGATCGGCTGGATGGAAGATCATCAGTGCCGCGCATGGTGCACATCAGCACATGGGACTGTTACGCGCCCCGCAACAGTGCATGTCCGGAATCGGTATTTTTCCTACGTGTTCAACACCTTATTCTGAACGCGCTTTCACGGGACACGCCGCAAAGCACGAAGCACTGGCCTTTGAGCGACTCAGGCCATTGCTGACAGATTTCAGATGAATCGAAGACTTCGGTTTATCGCCCCGGTGTTCACTGACGTTGATTTGTAGCTCCTTGATCCAACGTCTTACCTTGGCCGCTGCGTTTGCAGCGGCCTTTTTTATGGGCGCCGTTTTACTCACCTCACCTGCATCAGCGGGAAGATCCCCCCATTGCTGTAGGAAATATCCTTTTGGTCTTTTAATGCCAAGCTATCAAACCGCTTTCCACATTATTCATACAACCAGGCAGGTCATTACTGACGATTGATGCAGATATTTCCGTTCGAAAGCTGATGTAGGTTAATTGCTCCGCAAACCGAAAAATTCGCAGTGAGTAAAACGAATGTTGGAGCAAAGTTTTGTTGAGGGCGCCGAAATAAAAATTGAAGGAAAAGGGTCTACAGCCAACCTCATCATGATCAAGCGTCTTGACGCCATACTGGAGCGCAAGCTCGAGATGACCGATACCGATCGACGGTTCTATGCCTATTCACTTCGAATGATGGAGCGATTCAGAGCGATGGGATTCGCCGACGACTACATTCCCAAAAGTAATCCGTCCCTTTGGAATAACCTCCATACCGCCACACTTGAAGACTTCAAACTGAGCGACGATGAGTCATTACGCTATACGGAAGAGGCCATCGACGCGGCGAAAAAACAAGAATTGGAAGCATTTGAATGCGTCAGCAGATCCAAGAGTTCGACTGCCAAACTCGAACAAGCTGTCAGGCAAGAAAATCTCAGAGATTTGTTATCAGTTTTGGCTATCGGTTTGGCATTTCCCTCCATCGACACACTGTTCGGACGTTATCGTTTTGAAGTTATCGCGCGCGGTGAATTGTGGAGAACATACGAGGAATTATTTCGTGAGGGTGTACTGGCTGAGGGTAATGCGGCTGTTGCCATTCCGGGTCCAAACTGGGAAATCCCGGAATTCATGATTGATAAGCGGTACGAGGAGTAATAGAAGGAGCCTCGCCGCATCCAGAACGCAGCGAGGCTCAAACGTTTCTTAAAGCGAATACTTCTGCAAATTCGCCATCATTTCCTTCAACGCCTCAATATTGTCCTTCGGATGCGCCGCCCCTTCGAAATCACAAATCTGCTGCCAGTGCGCCGCGACATCTTCCGGCGAGAAGCCTACGTGCGGATCAAAGCCGGCACCGAGGCTGCGCTCCCAACGCACCTTGCCCATCCAGCCGCCACCGACTTCGAACAGCCCTGACGTTTCCTGGCATTGTTCACTAGCCAGATATACCACCAGCGGGCTGACCAGTTCTGGCTTCAATTGCTCGAATACTTGCGGCGGGATCAAGCCTTCGGTCATGCGGGTGCCGCCGGTAGGCGCGATGGCGTTGACGAGGATGTTGTTCTTGCGACCTTCGATGGCCAGGGTGCGGGTCAAACCGTAAAGACCCAGTTTGGCCATGCCATAGTTGGACTGGCCGAAGTTGCCGTAGATGCCTGAGGTCGAGGCGGTGAAGATTACCCGGCCGTAGTTTTGCTCGCGCAGGTGTGGCCACGCGGCGCGGGTGACTTTGTAGGCGCCTTCGACGTGGACGCGGTAAACCAGATCCCAGTCGGCGTCGTCCATTTTGTGGAAGGTCTTGTCGCGCAGGATCCCGGCGTTGTTCACCACGACGTCGACGCGACCGAAGACATCAAGGGCGTTTTGCACCAGTTTGTCGCCGTCGGTGACTGAGTCGTGGTTGGCTTCGGCAATGCCGCCGGCCTCGCGGATTTCGGCGACGACGCGGTCGGCAGCGGACGCATTGGCGCCCTCGCCCTGGGTCGAGCCGCCGAGGTCGTTGACCAACACTTTGGCGCCCTGTTTGGCGAACAGCAATGCGTGGGCGCGTCCGAGGCCACCACCGGCTCCGGTGACGATGACGACTTTTTCTTCGAAACGCACAGACTCATTCATCGCAGCAACTCCAGCAGGCCAGTAATGACCCCGAGTGTCAGGCACGCGGCTTTTGGTCACAACGAACACGGCTGAGGCTGAATGGTGTGCGATAAGGTTGGGGGATGATGAAGGCGTCAAAAGATCAAAAGATCAAAAGATCGCAGCCTGCGGCAGCGCCTACATTGAATTTGTGTAGGCGCTGCCGCAGGCTGCGATCTTTTGATCTTTCAGGAGCAGGCGACTTTGCGCGGTGGCAGCACAAAACGATCGCGAAACTCCAGATAATGCTTGAGCACCTGCACCGGCGCCTCGGTCTGTGGATAGTGGCCGATGCCCGGCAGCAACACCGTGTCGGCGTCAGGGATCAATTCACGGTAACGCTCGACCATGTGCGCCCCGGAAATCGGATCGACTTCGCCATCGATCACCCGTAACGGGATTTCGCCGCGCTGCATCGCCGTCACCCAGCGATCACGCTGCACACGGCGTTCGGGAATGTAGCTGATCAACTTGTGCATGATCCGTGGCCCGCGATTGCTGTCGACCAGGCTCCAGAAATCGTCCAGCTCGCTTTCGCTCGGCCGGGTTTGCGGGCCGAAGATCTGCCGGAAGCTTTTCACCAGAGCATCGCGAGTGAACGCACGACCGATCATCCAGCCCAACGGGCTGAGCAGCAGTTTCTGCATCAGCACCGGGCGATGGGTTTCCGGAAACAACCCGCCGTTGAGGAACACGCAACTGGCGATCTCGATCTTGTCTTCGTAGTGCCTGGCGAGCAGTTCCTGGGCAACGCTGTCGCCGTAGTCGTGAGCAAGCAAGTGAACCGGTTGCCCGACCTGCAGATGCGCGAGCAATGCCTGCTGCAGGTCAGCCTGCTCCAAAAGGCTGTAGGTGTGATTGAGCGGTTTGGCCGAATCACCAAAGCCCAGCATGTCGCAGGCAATCACTCGATATCGCTGGGCCAGCGGCTGCCACAGATAATGCCAATCCCAACTGGCGGTCGGGAAACCGTGGATTAGCAACAGCGGCTCACCCTGCCCCGCCGTCCAATAGCGGATCGGCTGGCCACGAAAAACAAACGTCTGGCTGCGTTTACGCCAGACACACAGAGGAATCTCGGCAAGAGGCATTAGAGTTTATATCCGGGGTCTTGTTTATCGAGTTTGCGCAGCAACGCTGGCCAGGCCAGCGCGCCACCCATGCCTTGAGCACTTTTGGTGACACCGGCGATCATCGCTTTGGCGCCTGCCAGGATTTGCGGTTCGATGGCGATGAGTTCAGCGCCACCGGTTTGCGCCATGACCTGAATGTCGCAGGCGCGCTGGAAGGTGAACATCATCAGAAAAGTGTCGGCGATGGTGCCGCCACAGGTCAGCAGACCGTGGTTGTGCAGCATCAGGAAATTGTTCTCGCCAAGATCGGCTTGCAGGCGCGCCTTCTCTTCGTGGTTCAGCGCCACGCCTTCGTAGCCGTGATAGGCCAGGCTCGAAAGCACGAACAGCGACTGCTGGCTGATCGGCAACACGCCCTGCTTTTGCGCCGACACCGCGACACCGGAAGCGGTGTGGGTATGCAGCACGCAAACCACATCGTGCCGCACTTCGTGCACGGCGCTGTGGATGGTGTAGCCGGCGGGGTTGATTTCGTAAGGGCTGTCCATGAGTTTGTTGCCGGCCTGATCGACTTTCACCAGGCTCGACGCGGTGATCTCATGAAACATCAGACCAAACGGGTTGATCAGGAAATCTTCGGTGCCCGGCACCTTGGCGGAAATATGGGTGAAGATCAGATCGTCCCAGCCATGCAGCGCGACCAGACGATAACAAGCGGCGAGATCGACACGGGTCTGCCACTCTGCGGCACTGACCTGGTCTTTGACATTAAGGGACGATTGGACGGGGGCTACGCTCACTGTATGCACCTCTGCGTTCTTATTGTTCTGCACGTACGAGCAGTCTAGTCAGGCGCAGAGCATTGCGTAGTTGCATTGCCAGCCAGCTTGATGACTGAGCGGGTCAGCCAGGCAAACTCCTTGGATCCATGTCAAAGCCACGACGCCAACAAAGGCGCGGCAAACAGATTGAGCAACCCTGTCAAAACCATCACCAGCCCGGCGACAGAGCCTTCTTCGCCGCCCACTTCATGGGCCCGACTGACACCGGCACCATGCGCGCCAACCCCGAACAACGCGCCGCGCGCCAAGGCACTGCGCAACGGCAACCACTTCAACAACACGCCGCCGAGCATCGCCCCGAACACACCGGTGAACATCACGAATACCGCGGTCAACTCCGGCACGCCGCCGAGGTCCTGCGCCAGCGGCATGGCGAACGGTGTGGTGATCGAACGCGGCACCAGTGACAGCGTCACCGAGCTGTCGAGCGCCAGCGCCCTGGCCAGCCAGAATGAAGTGCCGATCGACGCCGCACTGCCGGCAACCATGCCCAACAGCAGCGCCGACCAATGCCGCATCAGCAAGCGCCGCTGCTGCCAGATCGGCACAGCAAACGCGACAGTGACCGGGCCGAGCACCCGCATCAGCCAATGGGTGTTGCTGGAATATTCGGCATAAGCGGTGTGCAACGGCACAGCGAGCGCCAACAGCAACGCCGGCACCAGGATCAGCGGCGACAACACGTAGTGCCCAGTGCGCCGATAAATCCAGCGGCTGAACAGGTACGCCAACAGGGTGAAGGCCAGCCAGAACATCGGCATCCATTCAAGCTTCATGGGAACGCCTCATGCGCACGGCAAGTTCTACGGTGAAAGCCGTCACCAGCATGACCATCAATGTACTGGCGGCGATCACCAACAGGATTCGCCAGCCGTCATTGCGCAACAGTGCGCCATAGTCGAGCAGGCTCATCAGCGCCGGAATGAAGAACAACAACATCTCGGCCATCAGCAACCCTGCGCCCAATTGCAGGGCCGCGGGTTTTATCCAGCCAAAGGCGAAGGCCAGCAGCAACAGCGTCATACCGATCACACCACCAGGAATCGGCCACGCCAGCCAGACCGCGAGTTGGCAGCCGAGCAAGTAGAGGCCGAGCAATACAGCGAGTTCAGCGAGAAGACGAGACAGATGTTTGAGCGGGACGGCGTTCATGATTTTGCTCCAGACAGGCGCTTATTTTACGAGGCGCCCTGCCATCCCCGAAGCGAATTGTTAGACTCAATACCATTCCAAAATGGAATCGGACAATGGAATTCAAACAACTGCGCAGCTTTGTCGAAGTCATGCATCAAGGCGGTTTTACCCAAGCCGCAAAAACCCTGCACATCAGCCAGTCAGCGGTGAGCAAACAGATCGCGCAACTGGAACAAAGTCTCGGCACGCCTTTGCTGGAGCGGCTGGGTTCGCAATTGCGCCTGACGGCCGCTGGCAGCGTGGTGCTGCAACGGGCCGAAGGCATGCTGCGCTTGCGCAACGAACTGCTCGCGGAGCTGGATGACCTGAGTCATTTGGCACGCGGAGAGTTGCGCCTCGGCCTGCCATTACTCGGCAGCGACGCGCTATTCGCCGAACTGTTTGCCGAATACCGGCGGCGCTATCCGAATATCAGCATCCAGTTGCTCGAGGGCGGTAGCCGCAACATCGAGCAGGCTGTGCTGAGCGGTGAACTGGAGTTGGGCGGCAGTCTGTTGCCAAAGGATCCGCAATTCGACTGTCAGCCGTTTTGCGATGAGCAACTCGACGCCCTGCTGCCGGTGGATCATCCACTGGCCGAGCGGGGTGAGATCGGTCTGGAGGAATTGGCCGAGACGCCCTTTCTGCTCTATCAGCGCAGCTTCGTGCTCAACGACCGCTTGCTGCAGGCGTGCCAGCAACTGGGCTTTACGCCGAAGGAAGGCGGGCGCAGCGGTCAGGCGGATTTTCTTGCGGCGCTGGTGGCCGCCGGGCAAGGCGTGGTGCTGCTGCCCAGCGTGGTTGCACGCGGTCTGGTGCGGCCAGGCGTGGTGCGCCTGACCTTACGCGCGCCGGATTATCTGCGTTGGGATATCGCGTTTATCTGGCGGCGCGGCGCGTATCTGTCAAAAGCGGCGCAGGCATGGCTGGCGCTGTTGCGCGAGCGTGGAATCAGCCCTTGAGCGTGTCGATCAACTGCGCCAGCCAAGGCTCGGCGTCGGTTTCCGGGGTGACGCTTTCGCTGGCGTCGATGCGCAGCATCTCTTGCACTTCGCGCACACCCAGCTCGCCGAACAGTTCACGCATTTGCTCGCCACCGCCGCAGAAAGTGTCGCCGTAACTGGCGTCGCCCAAGGCAATCACTGCGCCCGGCAAACCGAGCAGTGCGGCGGGCAACTGGTCGCGAATCGCTGAGTACAGCGGTTGCAGGTTGTCGGGCAATTCGCCCATGCCGGTGGTCGAGGTCACCGCAAGCAATGCTTCAGGGCCGAACGCCTGGATGTCGGCCAGGCTGGCGCGCGAGTTGTGGAAGGTTTCAAAGCCAGCGGCTTTCAACAGGTTCTCGGCGTGACGGGCGACTTCTTCGGCGGTGCCGTAGACCGAACCGGAGAGGATGGCGACTTTCATCAATCTGATCCTGAAACTGAAAAAAAAGAGCCGCGATAGTAACAGTCTCAAGCGCAAAGCTGCGACTGGATCTCAATTGGCGGTAATGGCCAGTAGACAGGCCGTGCGGTTCTTCTAGAATGCCTGCCACTGACAACTCTGAAAGGATTCAAAGATGATCAACGCCAGTCTGCTGCAAATGGTGATCAATGCGTCGAATGACGGGATAGTGGTCGCGGAGAAAGAAGGTGAACAGAACGATATCCTGATCTATGTGAACCCGGCCTTTGAACGACTGACCGGCTACACCAGTGAGGAAATCCTCTATCAGGACTGCCGCTTTCTGCAGTCTGGAGACCGCGATCAGGACAGCCTGAAACTGATTCGCGAGACGCTGGATAACGGCGGCTCGTGCCGGGAAATCCTGCGTAACTATCGCAAGGACGGTACGCCGTTCTGGAATGAACTGTCGATTTCGACGGTGAAAAACGTCGAAGACGGGCAGACATATTTCGTTGGCGTGCAGAAGGACGTCACCGTTCAGGTCAAGGCACAACAGCGCGTGATTCAACTGGAAGCTGAGGTCGTTGCCCTCAAAGCAGAACTGGCTGCATTGAAAGCGACAAACGGTCAAAACAAAATCGCGAACTAAGTGTCATTAACTACAATCACCAATGACTTTGTATCTATATCTTTCGAGTTAGCCATGCAGCGCGACGCCCTCCTCACTCAGGATGAGCTGGATTTCATCCAGACCATGCAGCACAACCCGCAACTGAACGTGCGGGATGCGACGTCGAGTCTGCTGGTTAACGGCGGTTCGCAGATCCGTGATTTGCTCACGCGTCTGGCCGCTCACGAGCAAGTGACCATTCAGGCCAACTTCGAAAATCAGCAGATGACCTTCCCGTTGCATCTGGTCGAAGACGAGTTTCACGCGTTGCACCTGCGTCTTGGCGTACCGAGTATTTACGAAGACGGCCCGATGGTGCGGCCATGGCGTTTGACTCTCGAAGAGCCGGTAGCTCTGGAAAACGCCAAAGGTCAGCCGGGTACCTTATGGGTCCACGAGGTTTCGCACAAAGGTGTGCTGCTGGAAGTGCGCAACAAGACCAAACCGCCCAAGCATTTCGCCCTGTGGTTCAGCCCTTCGGGTTACGAGCGGATTTCATTGCGCGGCAATTTCGAACGGGAAACCGAGAGCGGCTTCTACGCCTACGAACTGAGCCAGACCGACACCGATGAAACCGAACGTCTACGCCAGTTCATCCTGCAGCAACATCGCCTGACGCATCCCGCCCTTCACACCTGAGTTTCAGGTATCCAGATTGCCGGCCAGAAACTGCAGCATGCGCTGACGCATGTTCGCGCCTTCATTGCCCAGACAGGCAACAGAGGATCCGGCCAGGCTGTCCTGCGCCAGATCCGAAGCGTCGCCCGCCAGCATCAACTGACAATCGAGACTCAATGCCAACCGGTTCAAACGCCGAGGCAATTCGGCGCTGGGCGCGTGATTGGAAAACAGCACGAGTGCATCAGGTTTGATCTTTTCGCACACCAACGTCAGCTCATCGAATGGCTGGCCTGTGGTCAGCACCCGAACACCGGAATTGCTGTCGCTGAGAAACAGCGCCGCCACCAACAACTCCAGCTCTCGACATTGCCCGGCCAGCGCGCTGACGATCACTCGGCGCGGTTGCGTACCACGCAGCATGACGATCCGCTGCAATACCCGCGCCCGCAGGAATCCATCGAAGAACAGCCACTCGCTGGTTTGCCCGAAAGCCTCCTGGCGCTGCAACAATTGCAGCCACAAAGGCATGAGGATGTCCTGAAATACCACCGGCAATGAGTATGAAGAGAAAATCTGCCCATAGACGCGGTCCAGTTGCTGGTCGTCGAACGCACTGACCGCCTGCTGAATCTCTTCCTGCCACTGCAGGTAATCAGCCTGCACCAGATCATCGGGGATGATGTGCGCCAGCACTTTCATCGGTTCGGTCTTGGCGAGGATCTTGCCGACTTTGCTCACGGCGACACCGCGATCAATCCAGTCGACGATGCTGCGCACGCGCTCGATATCGGTCATCGAATAGAGCCGATGCCCACTTTCGGTGCGTGTCGGCTGAATCAAACCATAGCGGCGCTCCCAGGCGCGCAAGGTCACCGGGTTTACACCGGTGAGGCGCGCAACCTCGCGGATCGGGAACAGATCGGCGCGCTCAAGCGCGACAGATGCCTCCAAAGCAGGGCTTGCGTCGGTGATCACAGGCATATGGCGCTCAACTTCCATGTCGGTTCAATTGGATCCCATTCTAACGCTTATGCCCCGATCGGTTTCAAGTGATGAAATGCGACGAAAGTCGCTGGTTTAATCGTGAAAAACCGGAATAATCCTTGCTTGTTGAAAACGCAGGCCTCTACCCCGGCCCTGCGTCAGGCGAAACTCCTACCCGGAGCGACGCGATAGAAATACGGAGATACATAATGTCTACTTCCCCCGTCACGCTGATGGTAGCGCGTCGCGTCGCCGATGGTCGCTATCAGGATCTGATCGCCTGGCTGCGCGAAGGCGAACAACTGGCCACAGATTTCCCCGGTTACCTGGGTTCTGGCGTGCTTGCACCGCCACCCGGCGATAACGAATTCCAGATCATTTTCCGCTTTGTCGATGAGCAGACGTTGCATGCGTGGGAGCATTCGGTTTCACGCACCGCGTGGTTGAGCCGTGGCAGTGATCTGTTCGCCCATCCGAAAGAGCATCGGGTCAGTGGCATCGAAGGCTGGTTCGGCGCGGCCGGTCAGCGTCCACCGCGCTGGAAGCAGGCTGTCGCGATCTGGCTGGCGTTTTTTCCGGTGTCACTGTTGTTCAACTTTATCCTCGGCCCGTTGCTCGCTGACATGAGTTTGTTGCCGCGCGTATTGATCAGCACGGCGTGCCTGACGCCGCTGATGGTTTACTTCTTTATTCCGCTGTCGACGCGCTTGCTGGCGAACTGGCTGAACAGCACCCCGGTGCGCCTGCCTGTTTCGGCGACACCTCAGAAACATTAAAGATCGCAGCCTCGTTGCAATCGACAGCTCCTACAGGACTGAACACAGACCAAGGTAGGAGCTGCCGCAGGCTGCAATCTTTTCAGGCTCGTCGCTGTTATAGTTTTTGCTCCCACCGCGATGCGAGCCGTTCATGCCTGATTCCTCAGCCCCGATCCTCATCACCGGTGCCGGCCAGCGTGTCGGCCTGCATTGCGCGCAGCGGTTACTCGAAGAAGGCTATCGCGTCATCTTCACCTACCGTAGCGAACGCCCCGGCGTGCAGACACTGCGCGATCTGGGCGCCATCGGCCTGTTCGCCGACTTCTCCAGCGAAGCCGGGATTCTCGCCTTCATCGAAACATTGAAAACCCACACCGAGAGCTTGCGCGCCATCGTGCACAATGCTTCCGAGTGGCTGGCCGAAACCCCGGACAGCGAGGCCGAAGCCTTCACGCGCATGTTCAATCTGCACATGCTCGCGCCGTACCTGATCAACCTGCACTGTGGCGAATTACTGCAACGCTCGACGCCCGCCGACATCATCCATATCAGCGACGATGTCACCCGCAAAGGCAGCAGCAAGCACATCGGTTATTGCGCCACCAAGGCCGGGCTCGACAGCCTGACCCTGTCCTTCGCCGCCCGCTATGCGCCGACCATCAAGGTCAACGGCATCGCCCCGGCCCTGCTATTGTTCAACCCCGACGACGACGCGGCGTACCGCGCCAAGGCACTGGCCAAGTCCGCGCTGGGCATCGAACCCGGCAGCGAAGTGATCTACCAGAGCCTGCGCTATCTGCTCGACAATCCCTATGTCACCGGTACGACCCTGACCGTCAACGGCGGACGGCACGTCAAGTAAGCCGACTCGCGAGGATGTCCATGACCCGCTCACTGCCCGAGAATTACCGCGAAATCCTCATTGACCTGGGTGAAGATCCCGACCGCGAAGGACTGCAAGACACCCCGGTGCGCGCGGCCAAGGCCATGCAATACCTGTGTCATGGTTACGAACAGAGCGTCGATGAGATCGTCAACGGCGCGCTGTTTGCCTCGAACAGTGACGAGATGATCATCGTCGCCGACATCGAGTTGTATTCTTTGTGCGAACATCACCTGCTGCCCTTCATCGGCAAGGCCCATGTGGCTTATATTCCGACGGGCAAGGTGCTGGGTCTGTCGAAAATCGCGCGATTGGTGGACATGTTCGCCCGGCGCCTGCAGATTCAGGAAAACCTCACCCGACAAATCGCCGACGCAGTGCAACAGGTCACCGATGCCGCCGGCGTCGCGGTCGTCATTGAGGCCAGACACATGTGCATGATGATGCGCGGTGTCGAGAAACAGAATTCGACCATGAACACCTCGGTCATGCTCGGCGCGTTCCGCGAGTCGAGCAACACCCGCCAGGAGTTCCTGCAATTGATTGGACGGAGCAAGTAAATGCCACAACTTCAGCCGGGAATGGCGCGCATCCGGGTCAAGGATCTGCGCTTGCGCACCTTTATCGGGATCAACGAGGACGAAATCCTCAACAAGCAGGATGTGCTGATCAACCTGACCATTCTGTACGCCGCGCAGGAGGCGGTGCGTGACAATGATATCGACCACGCGCTGAATTACCGCACGATCACCAAAGCGATCATCGCCCACGTCGAGGGCAACCGCTTTGCGCTGCTCGAACGCCTGACGCAGGAGTTGCTCGATCTGGTGATGAGCAACGGTTCAGTGCTGTATGCCGAAGTCGAAGTCGACAAGCCGCACGCGCTGCGTTTTGCCGAGTCGGTGTCAATCACGCTTGCAGCGAGCCGCTAGCTTCAAGCTTCAAGCGGCAAGCTGTAAACTTCGTATCACCGCCACCCATTTTGCAGCTTGAAGCTCGTCGCTTGAAGCTGTCTCGCAGAGACTCCCATGAACGAGCAACAACGCCTCGAACTCGAAGCTGCCGCCTTCCGCCGCCTGGTCGCCCACCTGGACAGCCGCAAGGACGTGCAGAACATCGACCTGATGAACCTTGCCGGGTTCTGCCGCAACTGCCTGTCGAAGTGGTACAAGGCCGAAGCCGACGAGCGCCAGATCGAGATCAGCCTCGACGACGCCCGCGAAGTGGTTTACGGCATGCCGTACGCCGAGTGGAAAGCCCAATTTCAGCAAGAAGCCAACGCCGAGCAACAAGCCGCGTTCGCCAAAGGAAAAACCCATGAGTGATCTGAACACCCTGCGCGCCAGCCTCAAGAGCGGCGAACACGCTTTCGCCGACACGCTGGCCTTCATCGCCGCCGGTTACGACTATCAGCCGCAGGCGTTCAACAACGGTGGCGTGGAAAACGCCGCCGGGCAGAACGAAGGTTCTTGCAAGACCCTGGGTCTGGCGCTGCTGGAAGGCCTGAGCGATGAAGAAGCGCTGTTGGCGTTCGGCGAGCATTACCGCTCGGTAGTGGCGACACCTGAGGGCAGTGATCACGGCAATATCCGTGCGTTGATCCAGCATGGTCTGGCCGGCGTCAAATTCACCGCTCAACCCCTGACCCGCCGCTGATACAGATCCAACACTATCTGATCGTTCCCACACTCCGCGTGGGAATGCTTCATCGGACGCTCTGCGTCCATTGGGACGCGGAGCGTCCCCGGCTGCGTTCCCACGCAGAGCGTGGGAACGATCGGGCACAAAAAAACCGGCCAATCTGGCCGGTTTTTTTATGTCTGCGATTTAGAACGAAGCGTTCTGCAGACCGTCCAGGTAACGCTCGGTGTCCAGTGCCGCCATGCAGCCGGCGCCGGCCGAGGTGATCGCCTGACGGTAAACGTGGTCAGCCACGTCACCGGCAGCGAAGATGCCTTCGACGCTGGTCGCCGTAGCATTGCCTTCACGGCCGCCGTGCACCACCAGATAACCGTCTTTGAGGGTCAACTGGCCTTCGAACAGCGAGGTGTTCGGGGTGTGACCAATGGCGATGAACACGCCGTCGACGGTGATTTCGTCGAAGCTGCCATCGTTGTTCTTCAGGCGCGCACCGGTCACGCCCATGTTGTCGCCCAACACTTCGTCGAGGTTGGCGTTCAACTTGAGGATGATCTTGCCTTCAGCGACGCGAGCGTTGAGCTTGTCGATCAGGATCTTCTCGGCGCGGAAGGTTTCGCGACGGTGGATCAGGGTCACGGTGCTGGCGATGTTGGCCAGGTACAGTGCTTCTTCAACAGCGGTGTTGCCGCCGCCGACCACTGCAACAGGCTTGTTGCGGTAGAAGAAACCGTCGCAGGTTGCGCAGGCGGAAACGCCTTTGCCCATGAACGCTTCTTCCGATGGCAGGCCCAGGTAACGCGCGCTGGCACCGGTGGCGATGATCAGGGCGTCGCAAGTGTAGGTCGCGCTGTCGCCGGTCAGGGTGTACGGCTTGGCAGCGAAGTCCACGGCGTTGATGTGATCGAAAACGATCTCGGTTTCAAAACGCTCGGCGTGCTCGCGCATCCGCTCCATCAGGGCTGGACCCGTCAGGCCGTGAACGTCGCCCGGCCAGTTGTCGACTTCAGTAGTGGTGGTCAGTTGACCGCCAGCCTGCATGCCGGTGATCAGCAGTGGCTTGAGGTTGGCACGGGCCGCGTATACCGCAGCGCTGTAACCGGCAGGGCCGGAACCGAGAATAATCACTCGCGAATGACGGACTTCAGACATGACCTGCTCCTGTTGACCGGGCCGAAAAACTGGCACGGATCGCCGGACTGCCGGCGGGAATAAAAAAGGACCGTGGAAAACCTTGGGGAAGGCTTGAGCTCGACAGTCCTGTAAAAAGTTGGGTGCAGCGTATCGAGGGGGGCAAGATTAAGGAAATACGGTTTAACAATCCAGCTCATAGGTGGTCTCTATGCCGACACACTGACGAGATGGACGTCTTTGTTACAGTGAATGTCGATCGCTCTACCGCGCTTTCGCCGTCGTTGCAAAGCCGGTAAGGTCGGCGCGTTTTCCCTTGCTCGGAGCACCTTATGCCCGCCCCTGTTCTGTCCGGCCCGCAATACCTGCGCGAAGGCCTCAAACTGGTTCTCAGCCCTGGCTTGCGCCTGTTCGTTTTGCTGCCGCTGGCGATCAACCTGGTGCTGTTCGTCGGATTGATTTATCTGGCCGGCCACCAGTTCAGCCTGTGGGTCGATACGCTGATGCCCTCGCTGCCCGAATGGCTGAGTTTCCTCAGCTACATCCTCTGGCCACTGTTTGTAGTGCTAGTGGCGCTGATGGTGTTCTTCACTTTCACCATGCTGGCCAACGTAATCGCCGCACCGTTCAACGGCTTCCTTGCCGAGAAAGTCGAAGTGGTGGTACGCGGCACTGATGACTTCCCGGCGTTCAGCTGGGGCGAACTGATCGCGATGGTCCCGCGCACCCTCGCCCGGGAAATGCGCAAACTCGGCTACTTCCTGCCACGGGCGATCGGACTGTTCATTCTCTCGTTCATCCCGGTGGTGAATATCATTGCTGCACCGCTGTGGCTGTTGTTCGGCGTGTGGATGATGGCGATCCAGTACATCGACTACCCGGCGGACAACCACAAACTCGGCTGGAACGAGATGCTCGCCTGGCTGCGGCAGAAGCGCTGGCAGAGCATGAGTTTCGGCGGGATCGTCTATCTGGTGCTGCTGATTCCGGTGGTCAACATCCTGATGATGCCGGCGGCTGTGGCCGGGGCGACGTTGTTCTGGGTGCGTGAGCGCGGTGGCGAGGTGCTGGCTCAGGAAAAGGCCTGAGCCAGACGCTGTTGTTTTGCCGCTGCCTCAGTGGAAAAAGCTCCACGTCCCGATCAGCACCAATGCCCACAGGCCGATGCCTGGAACGATGATCAAAAAATTCCAGGCATTCAGGCGGTTGTTGCCCAAGCCTTGCGGATCGTTGGCGGCCAGGTTGATCAGTTGCTGGCCTTCACTGGCGACATAAGCTCTGAGCGGCAGCAGTGCCATAGCAAACAAACTCAGGTACAACAAGCCTTCGAAATGGCTCGATAGTTTATCGAGCACCACTGCAAGCAACGTCAATACAACAAACACCGTTGCCCACTGCTCAAGATCCCAGCTGGATTTTCGGCCGCTGTCGTGAATCGTTTTGTCTGCATGACGATACAGCCTGTGCACGAAAAATATATAGAAGATACCGCGCGCCACAGGCCACAGCTCTTCCTGCGTCCGCTGCTTGTACAGGCTCCAGTTTTTGTACGACCAATAATAGAAATACAGGCCAAAACTGAGCACCGACAGCAGAATGAATTTCCATCTGGCAACCACGTAAAATCCCGCAGCCTGCACATCTTCGTTCCACAGATTCGCCTCAGGGGACGCGTAGACATTTTCCGCCATAGCCATTTCCTTGGTTCAAACGTTCAATCAAGGCTAACGACCGACTGGCGAAAATATTGAGCCCAGCGGGGCCAGTGACTGTCATCAATCCATCATCAACTCGACACAATGACGACATGGCCTCAGTCGACACTGGGGTCATGACGACAGCTCTACATATCACTCTGATCAGCGAAACCTTCCCACCGGAAATCAACGGGGTGGCCAATACCCTTGGCCGCTTGTGCGATGGACTGCGCGCGCGTGGGCATCAGGTTGAACTGGTGCGGCCGCGTCAGGCCGGTGATCCGCAGCGCAGTGAAGATGACGCGCTGCTACTGTGTCGGGGCTGGCCGTTGCCGGGATATCCGGGGCTGCAATGGGGTCAGTCGTCGATGCACAAACTGCTGCGGCGCTGGAAGCGCCAGCGTCCCGATGTGCTGTATATCGCCACGGAGGGACCGCTCGGGTTATCGGCCCTGCGTGCGGCGCGACGTCTGGGGATTTCGGTGGTCAGTGGGTTTCACACCAATTTTCAGCAATACACCAGCCAATACGGGCTCGGTCTGCTGACGCGGATGCTCACGCATTATCTGCGCTGGTTTCACAATCGCTCGGCCATGACGTTGGTGCCGAGCGTCAGCCAGCGCCTGGAACTGGAACGGCGGCATTTCGAGCGCTTGGCGCTGTTGTCGCGTGGTGTGGACAGCCAGTTGTTTCATCCGAGCAAACGGCTGAATGCCTTGCGTGAGCAATGGGGCCTGTCCGAGCAGGACATTGCGGTGATTCACGTAGGACGACTCGCGCCGGAGAAGAACCTTGGCCTGCTCAAACGCTGCTTCGAAAACCTGCGTGACACTTATCCACAGCGCAATCTGAAACTGATCGTGGTCGGTGACGGACCGCAACGGCTGGCGCTGGAAAAGGATTTGCCCGGGGCGGTTTTCTGCGGTGCGCAGCGCGGTGAAGCGTTGTCGGCGCACTATGCGTCTGGAGATTTGTTTCTATTTCCGAGTCTGACCGAAACCTTCGGCAATGTGGTGCTGGAGGCACTGGCCTCGGGACTGGGTGTGGTGGCTTACGATCAGGCTGCGGCGGCGCAGCATATTCGCCATGGCTACAACGGCGTGCTGGCGATGCCTGGTGATGAGCAAGCCTTTTGCGAGGCGGCGGCATGGTTGCTGGAAGAGGATGAGAGGTTGCGCTGCGTGCGCCTGAATGCGCGCCAGCATGCGAGTCGCCAGGGCTGGCCGGCGGTTATCGAGCAGTTTGAAAAGCATTTGCGCGGGGCTTGTGTGGGGGAGCAAGTGGTGCCGAATGCGCAGACATTGCCTTGAATCCAGGCGACTTGGAGACCGCTATCGCGAGCAAGCTCACTCCTACAGGGGAATGCATTCCAATTGTAGGAGTGAGCCTGCTCGCGATGGCGTCAGTACAGCCGCTGGTTAAACCAGCGTCATCAACGCCTCACGGCTGAACGGCAAAATATCCTGCTCACGCCCTTCGCGGACTTTCTGCGCCCAATCCGGATCGACCAGCAACGCACGCCCCACCGCCACCAGATCGAACTCCTCTTTATTCAGACGCTCCAGCAGATTCTCCAGACTGGCCGGTTGCGCGACCTTGTCGGTGTTGACCATGAATTGCAGGAACTCGCCATCAAGGCCAACACTGCCAACGGTGATGGTCGGCTTGCCGGTGAGTTTGCGGGTCCAGCCGGCCAGGTTCAGCTCGGAACCGTCAAATTCCGGCTCCCAGAAGCGGCGCGTCGAGCAGTGGAAAATATCCACGCCAGCGTCAGACAGCGGCTTGAGGAATTCACCCAGCGCTTCCGGGGTTTGCACCAGACGTGCGGTGTAATCCTGCTGTTTCCACTGCGAGAAACGGAAGATGATCGGGAAACCTTCGCCGACCGCTGCACGTATGGCTTGAATCAGTTCGATGGCGAAACGCGAACGGTTGGCAAGGCTGCCACCGTATTCGTCGGTGCGCTGGTTGCTGCCCTCCCAGAAAAACTGGTCGATCAGATAACCGTGGGCGCCGTGGATTTCCACGCCGTCCATGCCGATGCTTTGTGCATCTTTGGCCGCTTGGGCGAAGGCTGCGATCACATCTTGAATGTCTTGTTTAGTCATGCCGTGCACCACGACCTGACCGTCTTTGATTTTTTCCGACGGACCGTAACCCGGCACGCTAGCGTCCGGCTCGGTGCCGATTCGGCGCACGCTGCCCACGTGCCACAGTTGCGGAACAATCTTGCCGCCTTCGGCGTGAACCGCGTCGACGACTTTCTTCCAGCCGGCCAATGGCGCGTCGCCAAAGAACTGCGGTACGTTCGGATAACCGTTGGAGGCAATGTGGCCGACGGTAGTGCCTTCGGTGATGATCAGGCCAACGCCCGCGGCGGCGCGACGACGGTAGTACTCGATGACTTTCGAATTAGGCACGCCGCCCGGGGAAAAGGAGCGAGTCATCGGCGCCATGACCACGCGGGTTGGCAGTTCGAGGGCACCGAGTTGGAACGGTTTGAACAGGGCTTGAACGGGCATCGAAGGACTCCACAGAGAAGGTTTTATGACGGCGATAATATGGAGACGCGAACCCTTTGAACAGCACTATTGATTTGGGTGATTAAGGATTAAAAGACGCAAAGCAAAAGATCGCAGCCTCCGGCAGCTCCTACACGGGGTTTGAGGTCACCTGTAGGAGCTGCCGAAGGCTGCGATCTTTTGATCTTGCTGTTTCAGCTCAGCGCTTTTTCAATCGCATGCACAATGGTCGGATCATCCGGCGCCGTGCGCGGCGAGAACCGCGCCAGCACGCGGCCGTCCTTGCCGAGCAGAAACTTCTCGAAATTCCAGGTGATGTCCCCAGGAAACTCCGCGCCCTCGCCCGCCAGCAGACGGTAGAGCTGGTGACGATCATGACCGTTGACTTCAAGCTTGCTCGACAACGGAAACGTCACGCCATAGTTGAGGCTGCAGAAATCCTGAATTTCCTGTTCGGTACCTGGTTCCTGGCCGGCAAACTGGTTGCACGGCAGGCCCAGCACGCTGAAACCTTTGCCTTTGTATTGCTGATAGAGGTTTTCCAGCGCCGCGTACTGTGGAGTCAAGCCGCATTTGGAGGCGACGTTGACCACCAGCACGACTTGGCCCTTGAACGGCGCCAGCGGTAGCTCCTGACCATCCAGGGCTGTCAACTTAAGGTCGTGAAAAGCACTCATGACGAACTCCAAGATTCCCGTGTTCTACTCGAAACAGCCACTTGGCGAGGTCACCAAGGACAGCCGCGGACTAAAAAGGCGCCCGCAGGCGCCTCTCCAGTACTCGAAGCTTAGCGCAGAAAATCAGTGGTGATGGCCACCTTCGCCATGGACGTGGCCATGAGCGATTTCTTCCTGGCTGGCATCACGGATGTCAACGATCTTCACTTTGAAGTTCAGGCGCTGACCGGCCAGTGGGTGGTTGCCATCAACGGTCACGTCATCGCCGTCGAGGTCACGGATGGTGACGATTTGCATCTGGCCGTCCGGCGCCGAAGCGTGGAACTGCATGCCGACTTCCAGCTCGTCAACGCCTTCGAACATGCTGCGGCTCAGGGTGCTGACCAGCTCGGCGGCGTATTCGCCGTAAGCGTCTTCCGGCTCAACGGAAACTTCCAGCTCGTCACCAACAGCTTTGCCATCCAGAGCTTTTTCCAGGCCCGGGATGATGTTGCCTGCGCCTTGCAGGTAGACCAGCGGAGCGCCGCCGGCGGAGCTGTCGATGACCTCACCAGCGTCGTTGGTCAGGGTATAGTCGATGGAGACAGCCTTATTGGCGGCGATCAGCATGGGGCGAGACCTTTTGCATAAGAATATAGAAAGGCCAAGTTTAGCGAAGCAATCGCGCGAAAGCGAACACAACCCGGACAAACGGGTTTCGACGATCGCAGGCTTTCATCAGGACGAGGACGGTCACTGGGTCGTCGAGCTTTCCTGTGGCCACACCCAGCACCTGCGCCATCAGCCGCCCTGGCAATCGCGCGCCTGGGTGCTGGACCCGGCGCAACGTATTGAAAAAATAGGCCAACCCTTTGCCTGCGGTTGGTGCGCACAAGGCTCGGTTAGCGATAACCTTGGCGACTGAATTTCGGTAGGTCGTCAGCTATAGGCGATCGCCATTGCCATGCAACTTTAGAGAATTCGCATGCAAACTTTTTTTATCGCGCCCACCGATTTTGGTGTGGGTCTGACCTCCATCAGCCTCGGGCTGGTGCGCACGCTTGAGCGAGCCGGGCTGAAAGTCGGTTTCTTCAAACCGATTGCGCAGCCGCATCCGGGTGACACCGGCCCCGAGCGTTCCACCGAACTGGTGGCGCGCACCCACGGGTTGAAACCGCCACAACCGTTGGGCCTGGCGCACGTCGAGCGGATGCTCGGCGACGGTCAGCTCGATGAGCTGCTCGAAGAAATCATCACCCTCTATCAGCAAGCCGCCATTGGCAAAGACGTGCTGGTCGTCGAAGGCATGGTGCCGACCCGCAGCGCCAGCTATGCCGCACGGGTCAATCTGCACTTGGCCAAGAGCCTGGATGCCGAGGTGATTCTGGTCTCGGCACCGGAAAACGAAGTGCTCGCCGAACTCTCCGGCCGTGTCGAATTGCAGGCGCAATTGTTTGGCGGCCCGAAAGACCCGAAAGTCCTCGGGGTGATCCTCAACAAGGTCAAGACCGAAGAGAGCATGGACGCCTTCGCTGCGCGCCTGAAGGAGCATTCGCCGTTGCTGCGCAGCGGTGATTTCCGCCTGCTCGGCTGCATTCCCTATCAGCCGGAACTCAACGCACCACGTACCCGTGATGTTGCCGACCTGATGGGTGCACAAGTGCTTAATGCCGGTGATTACGAAACCCGCCGGATGACCAAAATCATCATCTGCGCGCGGACCATGCGCAACACCGTCGAGCTGCTCAAGCCCGGCGTGTTGGTGGTGACGCCGGGCGATCGCGACGACATCATCCTCGCCGTCAGTCTGGCCGCGATCAACGGCGTGCCGCTGGCCGGCCTGCTGCTGACCAGCGACACCCTGCCCGATCCGCGCATCATGGATCTGTGCCGTGGTGCGTTGCAGGCCGGTTTGCCGGTGCTGTCGGTGAGCACCGGTTCCTACGACACCGCCAACCTGCTCAACGGTCTGAACAAGGAAATACCGATCGACGACCGCGAGCGTGCGGAGATCATCACCGATTTCGTCGCCAGTCATCTCGATGCCAAATGGCTGCACCAGCGCTGTGGCACGCCACGGGAAATGCGCCTGTCGCCAGCAGTATTCCGCTATCAGTTGATCCAGCGTGCGCAAGCGGCGAACAAGCGCATCGTCCTGCCTGAAGGCAGTGAGCCGTTCACCGTGCAAGCGGCGGCAATCTGTCAGGAACGCGGCATCGCCCGCTGCGTGTTACTCGCCAAACCGGAAGATGTCGAAGCCGTGGCCCGCGCCCAAGGCATCGTGTTGCCGCCGGGCCTGGAGATCCTCGATCCTGACCTGATCCGCGAGCGCTATGTCGAACCGATGGTTGCCTTGCGCAAGACTAAAAGCCTCAACGCGCCGATGGCCGAACAGCAACTGGAAGACACCGTAGTGATCGGCACCATGATGCTGGCGCTGGACGAGGTCGACGGCCTGGTCTCGGGCGTGATCAACACCACTGCCAACACCATTCGCCCGGCCCTTCAGTTGATCAAGACTGCGCCGGGCTGCACGCTGGTGTCGTCGGTGTTCTTCATGCTCTTCCCTGAGGAAGTGCTGGTTTACGGCGACTGCGTGATGAACCCGCACCCGAGTGCCACCGAACTGGCCGAGATTGCCCTGCAAAGCGCCGACTCGGCAGCGGCCTTCGGCATCACCCCGCGCGTGGCAATGATCAGTTACTCCAGCGGCGAATCGGCCACCGGCGAAGAGGTCGAGAAAGTCCGCGAGGCCACCCTGCTCGCCCACGAACAACAGCACTCGCTGCTGATCGACGGCCCGCTGCAATACGACGCTGCCGCCAACGCAGAAGTCGCCCGGCAACTGGCGCCAAACAGTCAGGTGGCTGGTCGCGCCACGGTGTTCGTCTTCCCCGATCTGAACACTGGCAACACCACGCACAAAGCCGTACAACGCAGCGCCGATTGCGTCAGCCTCGGCCCGATGCTGCAGGGCCTGCGCAAACCGGTGAACGATTTGCCACGTGGCGCGCAGGTCGATGACATCGTCTACACCATCGCCCTCACCGCGATTCAAGCCGCCAACCGACCTATGGATGTGTAAATGCTGGACTTTCTACCTGCACCCGTGCGCGGCGTGATCGCTTCGCTGCTGTTAGCACTCAATACGATTCTGCTGTGCTCGTTTCTGTTTTGCGTGGCGCTGATCAAAGTGCTGCCATTCGACCTCGCCCGACGCGCCTCGCTGTGGCTGATGAGCCACACCCACGAAGCGTGGATCAGCAACAACAAGGGCTGGATGAATCTGGTTCGGCGTACACGCTGGCACCTCAGCGGTCTGCAAGGACTCGATTACCAACACTCGTACCTGATCACCAGCAATCATCAGAGCTGGGTGGATATTCTGGTGCTGCAATACGTGCTCAACCGAAAGATCCAACCGTTGAAATTCTTCCTCAAACAGGAGCTGATCTGGGTGCCGGTGATCGGTCTGGCGTGGTGGGCGCTGGGCTTTCCGTTCATGAAGCGCTACTCCAAGGCGTATCTGACCAAGCATCCGGAGAAGAAAGGCAAAGACCTCGAAACCACCCGCAAGACGTGTGCGAAATTTCGCAATAACCCGGTGGGGATTTTCAACTTCGTCGAAGGCACACGCTTCACCGAAGGCAAACATGCGCAGCAGCAGTCGCCGTTCAAATATTTGCTCAAGCCCAAGGCTGGTGGGATCGCCTTTGTGCTGGATGCAATGGGCGAACAGCTGGAGTCGATCGTCAACGTGACGATCCACTACCCGGCCGGGCGTCCGGGGTTCTGGGATTTGCTCTGCGGTAATGTGCGCGATGTAGTGGTGCACTTTGAAGAACTGAAGATTCCGCAGCAGTTCATTGACAAGAACTACGATCAGGACGGTGAATATCGCCTGCAGTTCCAAGGCTGGATCAATCAGCTGTGGCTGGACAAGGATGCGCTGCTCGAACAGATGCACCGCGAATATCCTTCCGTATGATCGTTCCCACGCTCCTCGTGGGAATGCCTCACTGGACGCTCTGCGTCCGCTTTAGATGGGACGCGGAGCGTCCCGGGCTGCATTCCCACGCAGAGCGTGGGAACGATCACAATATCCGGGCAAACACTAACCCCCTGTAGGAGTGAGCCTGCTCGCGATAGCGGTGTGTCATTCAACATTGTTGGTGGCTGATCCACCGCTATCGCGAGCAGGCTCACTCCTACAATGGACCGAGTTGGCCCCAATAAAAAAGCCCGCCGATGATTGCTCATCGGCGGGCTTTTTGTTTGTCGCTAACGCTTAGATCGCGCCACGCTTGCGCAGCAGATCCAGCACTTGCTTGACGCTGTCTTCCAGACTCAGCGTCTGCGTGTCGATCACCAGATCGGCATCCAGCGGCACGTCGTACGGGAAGGATTCGCCCGGGATGTTGTCGCCAGCGGCGGCATACAGACCTTGCGGATCACGCTCGGCGCAGACAGCCGGCGAGGCCTGCACGTAGACCGTCAGCAGACGTTCCTTGCCGATCAGATCCTTGGCCTGCTCGCGACCTTCAGCGCTTGGCGCGACGAACGCCGCCAACGTCAGCAAACCGGCTTCGTTGAACTGACGCGCGACGTGCGCGGCACGACGCCAGTTTTCGGTACGCCCGGCGCGATCCTGTGGCAGACCTTTGTTCAAGTCATGACGCAGGTTCTGACCATCCAGTACAAACACCGCACGCCCCATGTCGAACAACTTGCGCTCGACGGCGTAAGCCAGCGTGCTCTTGCCCGCGCCCGACAGGCCGCTGAACAGCACGGTCGCCGGTTGCTGGCCGAAGCGCTGGGCGCGTTCTTCAGTGGCCACGTGCGCCAGTTTGCCGTGATGCGTGGCAGTGCCATGCGTCACCGGTTGCGCGACGATCATGCCGGCGCCGACGGTGCCGTTGGTCAAGCGATCGATGACGATGAACGCGCCGGTGGTGCGGTTGCTTTCGTAACCGTCGAGGGCGATCGGCGCGTCGAGCGCAATCTTCACCTTGCCGATTTCGTTGAGCTGCAACGCGCTCGCCGGGCCTTCTTCCAACGTGTTCACGTCGACCTTGTTGACGATGCTGGCAATCGAGCCCGGCACGTAGCTGGTGGCGCGTTTGATGTCGTATTTCTTGCCCGGCAGCATCGGCTCTTCAGCCATCCACACCAGCATCGCTTCGAAGCTGTCGGTGACCGGCGGCACGTTGTCGGCATGCACCAACAGGTCGCCACGGGAGATGTCGATTTCGTCTTCCATGGTCAGCGTTACGGCCTGACCTGGACCGGCGTGTTCCAATTCACCTTCGAAGGTGACGATGGATTTCACCCGACTGCTTTTGCCCGACGGCAGCACCACGACTTCGTCACCCTTGTGCACGATGCCGCTGGCCAGGGTGCCGGCGAAACCACGGAAGTTCAGGTTCGGACGGTTGACGTACTGCACCGGGAAACGCAGATCGGTGAAGTTGCGATCGCCCGCCACTTCCACGGTCTCGAGGATTTCCATCAGCGACTGGCCGGTGTACCACGGCGAGCGCTCGGACTTGTTCACCACGTTGTCGCCCTTGAGGGCAGACATCGGCACGAAGTGCATGCTGGTCGGCTTCATCTTCAAGCCTTCGGCGAACTTCAGGTAGTCAGCCTTGATCGACTCGAACACGCCTTCATCGAAGTCTTTCAGGTCCATCTTGTTGATGGCGACGACGATGTGTTTGATCCCCAGCAAGGACGCAATGAAGCTGTGGCGACGGGTCTGGGTCTGCACGCCGTAACGCGCGTCGACCAGAATGATCGCCAGGTCACAGGTGGACGCTCCGGTGGCCATGTTGCGGGTGTACTGCTCATGGCCGGGGGTGTCGGCGATGATGAATTTGCGTTTGGCGGTGGAGAAATAGCGGTAGGCGACATCGATGGTGATGCCCTGCTCGCGCTCGGCCTGCAGGCCGTCGACCAGCAACGCCAGATCGATGTCGTCACCGGTGGTGCCAACTTTCTTCGAGTCGCGGGTGATCGCTTCGAGGTGATCTTCGTAGATCATCTTCGAGTCGTGCAGCAGGCGCCCGATCAGGGTGCTCTTGCCGTCATCGACGTTACCGCAGGTCAAAAAGCGCAGCAGTTCTTTACGTTCGTGCTGGCCCAAGTAGGCGAGGATGTCCTCGCTGATCAAATCAGAAACATGCGACATGACAGCCCCTTAGAAATAGCCTTGACGTTTTTTATCTTCCATCGAGCCTGCGCCATCGTGGTCGATGACTCGGCCCTGGCGCTCGGAAGTTCGCGTCAGGAGCATTTCCTGAATGATGTCCGTGAGGCTTTCGGCCTCGGACTCCACCGCGCCCGTCAACGGGTAGCAGCCAAGGGTACGGAAACGCACTTTCTTTTTGACGATGCGAGCCTTGTCCTCATCGGACAGGTGCTCGAGGATGCGCTCGTCGTCGATCATGATCAACGTGCCGTTCTTCTCGATCACTTCGCGTTCAGCGGCGAAGTACAGCGGCACAATCGGGATGCCTTCGAGGTAGATGTACTGCCAGATGTCCAGTTCGGTCCAGTTCGACAGAGGGAACACACGAATGGATTCGCCCTTGTTGACCTTGCCGTTGTAGACGTTCCACAGCTCTGGACGCTGGTTTTTCGGGTCCCAGCGGTGCTTGCTGTCGCGGAACGAGTACACGCGCTCTTTGGCACGGGATTTCTCTTCATCGCGACGGGCGCCGCCGAAGGCTGCGTCGAAACCATGCTTGTCGAGTGCCTGTTTCAGGCCCTCGGTCTTCATGATGTCGGTGTGCTTGGCGCTGCCGTGGGTGAACGGGTTGATGTTCTGCGCCACGCCATCGGGGTTGATGTGGGTGATCAGGTCCAGGCCCAGTTCTTCGACCATCTTGTCGCGGAACTTGTACATCTCCTGGAATTTCCAGCGGGTGTCGACGTGCATCACCGGAAACGGCAGTTTGCCCGGGAAGAACGCCTTGCGTGCCAGGTGCAGCATCACGGCGGAGTCTTTACCGATGGAGTACAGCATCACCGGGTTATCGAACTCGGCGGCCACCTCGCGGATGATGTGGATGCTTTCCGCCTCCAGCTGTTTCAGATGCGTCAGTTTGTCGACCATGGCTACTCACGAAAACTTTCTTATGAACGGCCAGCGGGCCGTGTTCGAGCGGGGAATCCTAGCACAGCGACCTTCTTCTAATCAGGACGCCAGCTAGATCGAAAGGGCATATGAATATGCCCACTCGTTTGGGCGACGATCCCGTGTAGGAGCTGCCGAAGGCTGCTCCTACACAGGGGAGTGGTGATGATCAGATCGGGTTGGGGCAGTCGATGAAGATGTGTTCGACAGCAAAGCGTTTTGCCAGATAGTCACCCAGGGCCTGTACGCCGTAGCGTTCGGTGGCGTGGTGGCCGGCGGCGATGAAGCTGATGTCGTTCTCGCGGGCGCTGTGGAAGGTCTGCTCGGAGGCTTCTCCGCTCAGGTACAGATCAACGCCTGCCGCGACGGCCTGATCGATATAGCCCTGACCGCCACCGGTGCACCAGCCAACCCGACGGATCATCGGATTACCTTCTATCAGCAAAGGTTCGCGACCCATGACTTCTTGCACCTTGCGGGCGAAATCGCGTGCGGTCATCGGTTCTTTCAAAGACCCGACCAGACCAACGATTTTCAGATTATCCGGGTCCAGCGGCCCTTCCACAGTGATGTCCAGTTGACGCGCCAGTTGCACGTTGTTGCCGACATCAGGATGCAGATCCAGCGGCAAATGGTAAGCGAGCAGACTGATGTCGTGCTTGAGCAATGTCTTCAGTCGACGCTGCTTCATGCCAGTGATGCACGGGTTCTCGCCCTTCCAGAAGTAACCGTGGTGCACCAGCACCAGATCCGCCTCGGCTTCGACGGCGGCATCCAGCAACGCCTGACTGGCGGTGACGCCGCTGACGATGCGCATCACTTGCGGCCGGCCTTCGACCTGCAAGCCGTTGGGGCAATAATCGGCAATTTTCGAGCTGCTGAGGTAACGGTCGGCTTCTTCGACGAGGGTGCTGAGGGCAACGGCCATGAAAGACTCCTAAATATCCCGTTCAGAGGCGCGCGCGGCCTCGTATAATGCGCGACATTATGGGCGGTCTGACCCCGCCTGCAACTTTTCCAGGACGTGCTTAATGCTCAAGGCGCTGCGTTTTTTCGGCTGGCCGTTGTTGGCCGGTGTGCTTATCGCTCTGTTGATTATTCAGCGTTACCCGCAGTGGGTCGGGCTTCCGAGCCTCGACGTCAACCTGCAACAGGCCCCGCAAACCACCAGCGTGCAACAGGGCCCGGTGTCCTATGCCGACGCGGTGACCATTGCCGCGCCTTCGGTGGTCAACCTCTACACCACCAAAGTCATCAACAAACCGGCGCATCCGCTGTTTGAGGATCCGCAGTTTCGGCGCTTCTTCGGTGACAACTCGCCAAAGCAGAAACGCATGGAATCAAGCCTCGGTTCCGGCGTGATCATGAGCCCGGAAGGCTACATTCTGACCAACAATCACGTGACCAGCGGCGCGGATCAGATTGTGGTCGCCCTGAAAGATGGCCGCGAAACCCTCGCCCGCGTCATCGGCAGCGACCCGGAAACCGATCTCGCGGTGTTGAAAATCGATCTGAAAACCCTGCCGGCCATCACTGTCGGCCGCTCCGACAACATTCGCATCGGCGACGTTGCATTGGCCATCGGCAACCCGTTCGGCGTTGGCCAGACCGTGACCATGGGCATCATCAGCGCCACCGGGCGTAACCAGTTGGGCCTGAACAACTACGAAGACTTCATCCAGACCGACGCGGCGATCAACCCGGGTAACTCCGGCGGTGCGCTGGTCGACGCCAATGGCAACCTCACCGGCATCAACACGGCGATCTTTTCCAAGTCCGGCGGCTCGCAAGGCATCGGCTTTGCGATTCCAGTGAAGCTGGCAATGGAAGTGATGAAGTCGATCATCGAGCACGGTCAGGTAATTCGTGGCTGGCTGGGCATCGAGGTGCAGCCGCTGACCCAGGAACTGGCCGAGTCGTTCGGCTTGTCCGGGCGTCCGGGGATTGTTGTGGCGGGGATTTTCCGCGATGGCCCGGCGCAGAAGGCTGGCCTGCAACTGGGTGATGTGATTCTGAGCATCGATGGCGAGCCGGCCGGAGATGGCCGTCGTTCGATGAACCAGGTTGCGCGGATCAAACCGACCGACAAAGTGACGATCCAGGTGATGCGCAACGGCAAAGAACTGAAGCTCACCGCAGAAATCGGCCTGCGTCCGCCACCGGCGCCGGTGAAAGAAAAAGAAGAATAAAACTTCGTTCGCGCCAATCGCGCTAATAAAAGACATTCTCAAAAGGCATGTTATATTGTTTCAATTCTAAGAATTGGAACAACATAACATGTCGTCTCGAACAAAGGCTTCCCTGCTCGGCCTGAGCCTTGGTCTGCTGGTCGATCCAGCCTTCGCCGAAGAACCCAAGCCGCTTGAACTCGACGCCATCAGCGTCATCTCCGACTACGAATCGCCGACCGGCCCGGTCAAGGGCTATCGCGCCACGCGTTCGTCCAGCGCAACCAAAACCGACACCGCGATCCGCGATATACCGCAGGCGATCAGCGTAGTGCCCGCCAGCGTGCTCAAGGATCTGGGCAGCACCAGTGTCGAGCGCGCGCTGGATTTTGCCGGTGGCGTATCCAAGCAAAACAACTTCGGCGGCCTGACGCTGTACGAATACAGCGTGCGCGGCTTCACCACGTCGGAGTTCTACAAGGACGGCTTCAGCGCCAACCGGGGTTATCCGAGCACGCCGGACGCGGCGAATATCGAGCGCATCGAAGTACTCAAAGGCCCCGCCGCCAGTCTGTATGGTCGAGGCGATCCCGGCGGCACGGTGAACATCGTCACCAAAAAACCGCAGCCCGAAGCCTTCACCACTCTGCAAACCAGCGCCGGCAGTTGGGATCGCTATCGCACCGCGCTGGACGTCAACACACCGCTGGATGATGAGGGTGATGTGCTGTCGCGAATCAACCTCGCGGTTGAGGACAACAACAGTTTTCGCGATCACGTCGACAGCCAGCGCGTATTCGTCGCGCCCTCGATCAGCTGGCAATTGAACCCGGACACGTCGCTGCTGGTGGAAAGCGAAATCGTTCGTCACAGCTCGACCTTTGATCGCGGCATCGTCGCGCCCAACAATAAATGGAGCGGTGTTTCGCGCTCGACTTTCCTTGGCGAACCCAACGACGGAAACATCGATAACCACAACAATCTGCTTCAGGCCACGCTGGAACATCACCTCAACGACAGCTGGAAGCTGCGTCTGGCCAGTCATTACAAGGAAGGCAAACTCTGGGGCGATGCTTCGGAAAGTCGTCCATTGAACGCCAACGGCCGCACCGTCAACCGCCGCTATCGCGAGCGCGACACGAACTGGCACGACAGCATCACCCAACTGGAACTGCGCGGTCTGTTCGATCTCGGCCCGTGGCAACACGAATTGCTGATTGGCACCGAGTACGAAAACTTCCGCAAGAACGAGCGCGTCACCACTATTGCTGGCGGCCCCTACGCCCTCGACATCTACAAGCCGATCTACGGCCAGCCGAAACCCAACGGCGCGCGTTCGGGTACTGACTTCTTCGAACAGGTCGAAAGTCATGCACTGAACCTGCAAGACCAGATCGTCTTCACCGACAAACTGCGCGGGATGGTCGGCGCACGCTTCGAGCATTTCGATCAGCACATCGACGATCACAGCCGCAACGCCACCAGTAATCAACGTCACGACGCGCTCACCCAGCGGGTCGGCCTGCTCTATCAACTGACGCCGGAAACCGGGTTGTTCGCCAACGCCTCGACCTCGTTCAAACCGAACAATGGCCTCGACGCCGCCGGCAAATCCTTCGACCCGGAAGAAGGCGTCGGCTACGAAATCGGCATCAAGAACGAACTGTTCGACGAACGCCTGAGCAGCACCCTCGCCTTCTTCCACATCGACAAAGAAAACGTTCTCGCCCTCGACCCGGCCACCGACACCAGCCGCGCCATGGGCAAGGCACGCAGTCGCGGCTTCGATTGGCAGGTCACCGGGCAAGTCACCGATGCGGTGCGAGTCATCGGCGCCTTCGCCTACATCGACGCCGAAGTGACCAAGGGCGACGCGGTGATTTCCACCGGCAGCCGCATCCTCGGCGTGGCCAAGCGTAGCGGCAGCCTACTCGGTGTTTACGAATTTCAGGACGGCCATTTGCGTGGTTCGGACGTCGGTGCAGCGTTCACCTACGTCGGCGATCGCTCGGGAGAATCCGGCAGCGACTTCAAATTGCCGGCGTATCACACCGTCGACCTGCTCGCGCATTACAAGGCCAGCGACAACGTCACTGTCGGCCTGAACCTGAACAACCTCTTCGACGAGAAGTATTACGAGCGCTCCTACAGCAACTACTGGGTCAACCCCGGCGAGCCGCGCAATTTCACCGTCAGCCTGACTCTCAACCTGTAAAAGGACGTCACCATGCAATACGGCAAATCCCTTGTGCTTATCGCCGCGCTGTTCGCCGGTCAGGTCTCGGCCCATGGCCTGTGGACCGAACAACGTCGTGGCAACATCGAAGTGGTCTACGGTCATGGCGCTGAGGACAACGCGTTCAAGGCGCAGAAGATCAGCGGCGCGTGGGCTTACAACGCGAGCGGCAAGATGATTCCGGTGAGCGTCGAGCGCCTGACGGATCACGCACGACTGAAACCACTGAAAGCTCCGGCCGTCCTGGCCGTGGCGCTGAACAACGGCATGTGGTCGCAGACTGCTGACAAAAAGTGGGTCAACGAAGGCCGGAGCAAAGTGCCGGGCGCTGTCGAAGCGACGCAGACGTTCAAATACAGCCTGGCGATTTATCAGCCGGGAGCGAAGTTGCCAAAACTGGATCAGATCAAATTGCTGATTCTTCCGGAGGTTGATCCGCTCACCGTGGGGCCAGGGAAATCATTACCGGTGCGGGTGCTGCTCGATGGCAAACCGGCGGCGGGGGTGAAGTTGATTGGCGATTATCGCAGTGCACCGAACACGTTGAGCACCGAGACTGACAAGGATGGTCGGGCGCAGGTGTTGGTGAGGAATGAAGGGTTGAATGTGATTGCGGCGCAGGTCGAGGTGCCGGTGAAAGGCAGCGCAGATGTGGATAGCCGCGGCTTGTTCACCTCACTGACCTTCCTCGGCGAACCGCATCACGAATAAAAACCCACCCTCACCCCAGCCCTCTCCCGGAGGGAGAGGGAGCCGACCGAGTTGTCTTGCGAAGTACATCGACCTGAAAGACCGAGTCGATTATGGATTCGGTAAAGCAGCATCAGGTCGGTGCAATTCAACAGCATCCCCCAATCAGTCACCTCTCCCTTTGGGAGAGGGTTAGGGTGAGGGGATCTTGTGAGGTACATCGACCTGAAAGACCGAGTCGATTATGGATTCGGGAAAGCAGCATCAGGTCGGTGCAATTCAACAGCATCCCCCAATCAGTCCCCTCTCCCTCTGGGAGAGGGCTAGGGTGAGGGGCTTTTGCTTTTATAGGTCGCCGAGGCCATCGATCAACGCCTGATTCTGCTCCGGCGTGCCAATCGAAATCCGCAGGAACTGCGCAATCCGCTCCTGCTTGAAGTGCCGCACGATCACGCCCTGCTCACGCAGCTTGGCCGCCAGCCCCGCCGCATCATGCTGCGGGTGCCGAGCGAAAATGAAGTTCGCCGCCGACGGCAGCACTTCAAACCCCTTGGCCTGCAACTGTGCAATCACCCACTCACGGCTCTCGATGACCAGACGGCAAGTCTTGTCGAAATACTCACGATCTTCGAACGCCGCTGCCGCACCGACAATCGCCAGACGATCCAACGGATAGGAGTTGAAGCTGTTCTTGATCCGCTCCAGCGCCTCGATGAGATCGGGATGGCCGACCGCCAGACCAACGCGCAAACCAGCCAGCGAACGCGACTTGGACAGGGTCTGTGTAACCAGCAGGTTCGGATAACGGTCCACCAGACTGATCGCCGTCTCGCCGCCGAAGTCGATGTACGCCTCATCCACAACCACTACTGAATCCGGGCTGGCCTTGAGGATCTGCTCAACCGCGTCCAGCGCCAGCAGGCAGCCGGTTGGCGCGTTCGGGTTAGGGAAGATGATCCCGCCATTCGGCTTGGCGTAGTCGGCCGGATCGATCTGGAACTGCGCGTCCAGCGGCACCGCATCAAACTCGATGCCGTACAAACCGCAGTAAACCGGATAGAAGCTGTAGCTGATGTCCGGGAACAGCAGTGGCTGATCGTGTTGCAGCAGACCGTGGAAGATGTGCGCGAGCACTTCGTCCGAACCGTTGCCGAGGAAAACCTGATTGCTCTGCACACCGTAATACTGGGCGACGGCGGTTTTCAGCAGGTCGCTGTTCGGGTCCGGGTACAGACGCAGGTTGTCATTCAGTTCGGTCTGCATCGCTGCCAAGGCTTTTGGCGACGGGCCGTACGGGTTTTCATTGGTGTTGAGCTTGACCAGTTTGGTCAGCTTCGGTTGTTCGCCCGGCACGTAGGGCACCAGATCCTTGACGAACGGGCTCCAGAATTTACTCATCGCTCAGTTCCCCTGCCCTTTTAGAAAGTCTTCGTCTTTGATGCGGTATTCAGCACTGCGCGCGTGGGCGCTCAGCGACTCGCCACGGGCCAGCACCGATGCAGTTTTACCCAGTTCGGAAGCTCCGGCCTCCGAGCAGAAGATGATCGACGAACGCTTCTGGAAGTCGTATACGCCCAGCGGCGAAGAAAACCGCGCGGTGCCCGAGGTCGGCAGTACGTGGTTCGGGCCTGCGCAGTAGTCGCCCAGCGCTTCGGAGGTGTGACGGCCCATGAAGATCGCGCCGGCGTGGCGGATCTGCGGCAGCCAGGCTTGCGGATCGGCGACCGACAATTCCAGGTGCTCCGGTGCAATGCGATTGGCGACTTCGATGGCTTGGGCCATGTCCTTCACGTGAATCAACGCACCACGACCATTGATCGAGGTTTGGATGATGGTGGAGCGATCCATGGTCGGCAGCAGCTTGTCGATGCTCGCAGCGACCTTGTCGAGGAATTCGGCATCCGGGCTGACCAGAATCGCCTGGGCGTCTTCGTCGTGCTCGGCTTGCGAGAACAAGTCCATGGCGATCCAGTCCGGATCGGTCTGGCCGTCGCACACCACGAGGATCTCCGAAGGGCCGGCAATCATGTCGATGCCGACCTGACCGAACACGTGACGCTTGGCAGTGGCGACATAGATGTTGCCCGGGCCAACGACTTTGTCGACTTGCGGAACACTTTCGGTGCCGTAGGCCAACGCAGCGACGGCTTGCGCACCACCGATGGTGAACACCCGGTCGACGCCAGCGATGCATGCGGCCGCCAGCACCAGTTCATTGATTTCACCACGCGGGGTCGGCACGACCATGACCACTTCGGTCACGCCGGCGACCTTGGCCGGAATCGCGTTCATCAGCACCGACGACGGGTACGA
The DNA here is from genome assembly GCF_054790525.1 of Pseudomonas sp. Mb7. Classification (NCBI taxonomy): domain Bacteria; kingdom Pseudomonadati; phylum Pseudomonadota; class Gammaproteobacteria; order Pseudomonadales; family Pseudomonadaceae; genus Pseudomonas; species Pseudomonas sp. Mb7. Next base: position 224,286 of record NZ_CP186501.1, on the reverse strand, counting down.
CGCCTTGCCACCCGGCACGTACAGGCCTGCGCGATCCAGCGGCGTGACCTTCTGGCCCAGTACAGTGCCGTCAGCTTCGGTGTAGCTCCAGGAATCCTGCTTCTGTTTTTCGTGGTAGCTGCGCACACGGGCCGCGGCTTTTTCCAGGGCTTCGCGCTGGGGCACGGTGATGCGGGTCAAAGCCAGTTCCAGACGCTCACGCGGCAGGATCAGGTCAGCCATCGAAGCGACTTCAAGGCCATCAAACTTTTGGGTGAACTCGACCAGCGCCGCGTCGCCGCGTTCGCGCACAGCCTTGATGATGTCTAGCACGCGCTGATTGACCGAGTCGTCAGACACACTTTCCCAGCTCAGCAGATGATCCAGATGATGCGCAAAATCCGGGTCAGCAGCGTTGAGTCGGCGAATTGCAGTCGGTGCGGTCATAGCGAGAGCCTCATAGGAATGGCAAAAACTCAGGCGCCCTAACTTAGCAGTCGTTTCCGCTTGGGCACCTGAGATTCTGGCTATGAGGCGGATAGACGGGCGCGACTTAACGTCGCGCAGGTGAATCAGCCGCGGTGTCGCGATTCCACTGCGTTGCGCAGGGTATCGATCAACGCCTGGATTCGGGCGTGTTGCATTTTCATCGAAGCCTTGTTGACCACCAGGCGCGAGCTGATCGTGGCGATCAGTTCCTGAGGTTCCAGGCCGTTGGCGCGCAGGGTGTTGCCGGTGTCGACCACGTCGATGATCTTGTCGGCCAGACCGATCAGTGGCGCCAGCTCCATTGAGCCGTAGAGCTTGATGATGTCGACCTGACGGCCCTGCTCGGCGTAGTAACGCTTGGCCACATTGACGAATTTGGTCGCCACGCGCAGACGGCCTTTTGGCTCCGGCGCGCCGATCTTGCCGGCGGTCATCAGCTTGCACTGGGCGATCTGCAGATCCAGTGGCTCGTACAGACCCTGGCCGGTGTATTCCATCAACACGTCTTTACCGGCAACGCCAAGGTCGGCCGCGCCATGCTCGACATAGGTCGGCACATCGGTGGCGCGCACGATCAGCAGACGAACGTCGTCCTGGGTCGTGGGAATGATCAGCTTGCGGCTCTTGTCCGGATTCTCGGTCGGCACGATGCCCGCTTCGGCAAGAAGCGGCAGGGTGTCGTCAAGGATGCGGCCCTTGGACAGTGCGATGGTCAACATGGGAAACGTCAGTCCTTATCAAGGTACTCATGTCCGGTCGCAATCGGCGCCGGACATACATCGAGCCGGAAACCGGCTCGACTCTTAAAATCAGTGGACACGTCCCTGTGTCCCAATGCAGCAATCAGCCCGGAACGCGACGGATCTTGGCGCCCAGCATCTGCAGTTTTTCTTCGATGCACTCGTAACCACGGTCTATGTGGTAGATGCGGTCGATCAAAGTATCGCCTTCGGCAACCAGTGCCGAGATTACTAGGCTGGCCGAAGCACGCAGGTCGGTCGCCATCACTGGCGCGCCTTTCAGAACTTCAGTACCGGTGACGATGGCGGTATTGCCTTCGACCTGGATCTTGGCACCCATGCGGTGCAGTTCGTACACGTGCATGAAACGGTTTTCGAAGATCGTCTCGATCACGGCACCGGTGCCTTCGGCAATGGCATTGAGCGAGATGAACTGCGCTTGCATGTCAGTCGGGAACGCCGGGTACGGCGCGGTGCGCACGTTGACGGCTTTCGGACGCTTGCCGTGCATGTTCAGCTCGATCCAGTCTTCACCGCAGGTGATTTCTGCGCCGGCTTCACGGAGTTTTTCCAGAACGGCTTCGAGGATGGTCGGATCGGTGTCCTTGACCTTGACGCGACCGCCGGTCACGGCAGCGGCGACCAGGTAAGTGCCGGTTTCGATACGGTCAGGCATGACCTTATAGAAAGCCGAACCCAGACGCTCGACGCCATCAATGGTGATGGTGTCAGTACCAGCGCCGGACACCTTGGCGCCCATGGCGTTGAGGAAGTTCGCCAGGTCAACCACTTCTGGTTCACGGGCGGCGTTCTGCAACACGCTGCGGCCCTTGGCCAGAGCAGCGGCCATCATGATGTTCTCGGTACCGGTCACACTGACGGTATCGAAGAAGAAGTGTGCACCGCGCAGGCCACCTTCAGGCGCCTTGGCCTTGATGTAGCCGCCTTCGACGTCGATCACCGCGCCCATGGCTTCGAGGCCACGGATGTGCAGGTCGACCGGACGCGAACCGATGGCGCAACCGCCAGGCAGTGCGACTTCGGCTTCACCGAAACGAGCAACCATCGGGCCCAGTACCAGGATCGACGCACGCATGGTTTTCACCAGTTCGTACGGGGCGATCAGGGTCTTGATGGTGCGCGGGTCGATTTCGACGCTGAGTTTTTCGTCGATCACCGGCTCGATGCCCATGCGACCGAACAGCTCGATCATGGTGGTGATGTCGTGCAGGTGCGGCAGGTTGCCAACGGTCACCGGGCCATCGCACAGCAGGGTGGCGGCCAGGATCGGCAGGGCGGAGTTTTTTGCGCCGGAAATGCGGATCTCGCCATCGAGACGAGCGCCACCGGTAATAATCAATTTATCCATAAGAATCTCGACGCCCTTAGGCTCAGGTGCGCTCGGCCCAGGCCGCGCTGCTGAAAAATTTCATAGTGACCGCATGGATGCTGCCATCGGTGATCCATGGGTTCAAATGGGCATAGACCTGCTGCTGACGCTTCACCGGGCTCAACGCCGCCAGTTCATCGCTAATCACGTTCAGCTGGAAATTGCAGCCTTCGCCCTCAACTTCTACCAACGTTCCGGGCAGCTTTCCTTCAAGGAAGCTCTTCACTTCTACGGCCTGCATGCTCAACCTCAATCGGCGCCCTGTGCGCACGGGTCGGACATCATACAAAAAAGCCCCGCGCCTGCGAACCCCGCATGGCAGGACTCTGACGGGGGGCTTCTTTATAGATGTGGGTTCAGGGGTGCGCCAACAGTTCGGTCAGTTCACTGACCTGAGCAATTTCGCGCATATCTTCGGGCATCGCACGGATGCTGACAGCCTTGCCGGCCGCATTCGCATCGCGCATGAAGCACAGCAGCAACGATAAACCGACGCTGCTGGACTTCTTCACCGCCGAGCAATCGATCACCAGCGAAGAGGCCTTGCTGGACTTGATCAGCGCCTGGCCTTGCTTGCGCAGGTCAGCGCCGGTGCGATAGTCAAGCACTCCGCTAAGCAGAAGCTCGTCGACATCACTCATACGAACTGCGGCCTCATTCATTGCGCGGGGTTCTTTTCGGTGGCTTCTTTGGCCTTGGCCACTTCCCCGGCCCAACCATTGATGGTCTTGTCCAGATCGTTGCCATTGCGCTGCATCGCGTCGGCGAACTGATCGCGGAACAGTTTGCCGATGTTGATGCCGTTGATGATCACGTTGCGCAGTTTCCACTCGCCGTTGATCTTCTCCAGCGTGTACTGCACAGGATAGATTGCGCCGCTGCTGCCCTTGACGGTCATGTTTACGCTGGTGCGATCGCCCGATTCGTCCTTGGCAGGGTCAACGGTGATGCCCTGGTTGTTGTACTCAAGCAAAGCGTTGCCGTAGAACTGGAACAGGCCTTTCTTGAAGTTTTCCTGGAAGGTCTGCATCTGCGCAGGCGTGGCCTTGCGCGAGTACTTGACCGTCATGATGCTCTTGGAAATGCCTTCGGCATCCACCACTGGCCCGACGATGTCGTTGAGCGCCGTGTAGAAATCCGTCGGGTCCTGCTTGTATTTCTCTTTGTTGGCAGCCAGGTCGGCCAGCAACCGGGTGGTGGTGTCCTGCACCAGATCATGTGCCGAAGTCGCAGCAGCCACGGCGTTACCCATCAACGGCAAGGCCGCCAACAGCACCAACAGGCTGCGTCGCAAGATAGAGATCATTCAAAAGCTCCTCATTTGGCGTCTTTGCTAACGGTATTGAGCAGGAATTTACCGATAAGGTCTTCCAGTACCAGTGACGACTGCGTGTCATGGATGGTTCCACCATCCTTTAACGGTTTGTCTTCCCCGCCGACGCTGATACCGATGTACTTCTCGCCCAGCAGACCAGCGGTCAGGATAGACGCTGTGGAGTCGGTCGGAAGATTGTCGACCTTTTTATCCACTTGCAGAGTGACCCGACCGGTGAAGCTGTCGCGATCCAGATCGATCGCCGTGACCTTGCCGATAGTTACACCGGCCATGGTCACTTTGGCTCTGACCGTCAAACCGGCAATATTGTCAAAGTAGGCATAAAGTTTATAGGTGTCGGTGGTCGACGTCGGAGACAGACCACTGACCCGCAAAGCAAGCAGCAACAAAGCCAGGATCCCTGCCAGCAGGAACAGGCCGACACCGATTTCCAGGGTGCGGTTTTGCATCAGAAATCTCCAAACATCAAAGCGGTCAGAATAAAGTCCAGGCCGAGCACTGCCAGCGAGGCAAACACCACGGTCTTGGTGGTAGCACGACTGATACCCTCGGAAGTGGGCTCACAGTCATAGCCTTGGAATACGGCAATCCAGGTCACTACAAAGGCGAAAACAATACTTTTGATCACGCCATTGAGCACATCACTGGTGAAATTCACGCTGTTCTGCATGTTCGCCCAATAAGAGCCTTCATACACACCCAGCCAGTCGACGGCCACCCACGAGCCGCCCCAGATGCCTACCACGCTGAAAATCATCGCCAGCACCGGCAGGGAAATGAAGCCGGCCCACAGGCGCGGGGCAATGATGTACTTGAGCGGATCGACACCGATCATTTCCAGGCTGGACAGCTGTTCGGTGGACTTCATGTTGCCGATCTCGGCGGTCAGTGCCGAACCGGCACGACCGGCAAACAACAGCGCAGTCACCACCGGCCCCAGCTCACGCAGCAAGGTCAGCGCAACCATCTGCCCCACGGCCTGCTCCGAACCGTAGCTCGACAGAATGCTGAAGCCCTGCAGCGCCAGCACCATGCCGATGAAAATACCCGAAACGACGATGATCACCAGCGACATCACGCCGACCGAGTGCAACTGTTTGACCAACAGACCAAAACCGCCGCTGATACCACCACGCCCCAGCAAGGCATGAAACAGGAACAGCGTCGCACGACCGAACACCGCGACGGCGTCGATCGCAGACTCGCCGAACCGGCGTACGCGTTCTATTAATGAAATTCTGCGCATCAGCGCTTCCCCAGAAGATCTGCGCGGTAATCCGTCGCTGGAAAATGGTACGGCACCGGGCCATCGGGATCGCCGGTCATGAACTGACGGATACGCGGCTCGTCCGAGTTCATCAACTCGTCCGGCGTACCCTGCCCCAGCACCTGACCATCACCGACGACATAGATGTAGTCGGCAATGCTCGCGGTTTCGGCCAGATCGTGGGACACCACGATACTGGTGATCCCCAGCGCGTCGTTGAGCAGGCGAATCAGACGGACCAGCACGCCCATGGCGATCGGGTCCTGCCCGACGAACGGTTCGTCGTACATGAGGATCTGCGGATCGAGCGCAATCGCTCGCGCCAGTGCGACGCGGCGCTTCATGCCACCGGACAGTTCATCCGGCATCAACTCGATGGCACCGCGCAGACCGACCGCCTGCAATTTGAGCAGGACGATGTCGCGGATCATTTCTTCCGGCAAATCGGTATGAACACGCAGGGGGAAAGCCACGTTCTCGAAAACATCGAGATCGGTGAACAGCGCGCCGCTTTGAAACAGCACACCCATGTGCTTTCGCGCATCGAACAGATCACTGCGCGAAAGCGCAGGCAGATTCTGGCCGTTGACCCAGACTTCGCCGCTGGCAGGGCGCAGTTGTGCCCCCATCAATCGCAGCAGCGTGGTCTTGCCACACCCGGAAGGTCCCATGATGCCGGTGACCTTGCCGCGCGGTATGCGAATATCGACGTTATTGAAAATGCTGCGCGCACCGCGCTTGAAGGAGACTCCCTTCAGCTCGACCGCGTAGGCGTTATCGGCACTCATCTAAACTCCTTGCGATGCAGCCTCTCACTCGGACGCCTGTCTTTACTTAAAAAGTACGTACATCCCGGGCAGGCCGAACTGGCGGCGAACTATATCACTGCAAAGGCTACGCGCCCAAGGCTTGTACCAGCCTGCGTTCGGCGATATGACAGGTGCGCAGGCTCTTTTCCCGGGTTTTGGTAACGAGTAATGACAAAGCACGACGAACTTGCGTGAGGCTTTGCAACATAACCGCTATAATCGCCGCCTTTTCATCGGGCTATACGATTTCTGACATGAGCCAATCCAGCGACCTGATTCAATCGGCACAACGCACCATCCAACTCGAAGTGGAAGCCGTACAAGGCTTGTTGCCCCATATCGACGCCGATTTCGTACGCGCTTGCGAGATGATTCTGGCCAGTAAAGGCCGTGTAGTCGTGGTCGGCATGGGCAAGTCCGGGCACATCGGCAACAAGATTGCCGCCACCCTGGCCAGCACCGGCACCCCAGCCTTTTTTGTCCACCCGGCCGAAGCCAGTCATGGCGACATGGGCATGATCACTCGTGACGATGTGATTCTGGCCCTGTCGAACTCCGGCTCGACCAATGAAATCGTAACCCTGCTGCCGTTGATCAAACGTCTGGGCATCCAGTTGATCAGCGTCACCGGCAACCCGCAATCGCCGCTGGCCAAGGCTGCCGAGGTCAATCTCAATGTTCATGTCGAGCATGAAGCCTGCCCGCTGAACCTGGCACCGACCTCGTCGACGACCGCAGCACTGGTCATGGGCGATGCACTGGCCGTGGCACTGCTGGAAGCACGCGGCTTCACCGCCGAAGATTTCGCTTTCTCGCACCCGGGTGGCGCCCTCGGCCGTCGCCTGCTGCTGAAAGTGGAAAACGTCATGCACGCCGGACAAGAGTTGCCGCAAGTCCAACGCGGCACGCTGCTCAAAGACGCATTGATGGAAATGACTCGTAAAGGTCTGGGCATGACCGTCATCCTTGAAACCGACGGCAAACTCGCCGGGATCTTCACCGACGGCGACTTGCGCCGCACGCTGGATCGCAGCATCGACATCCGCAGCGCCACCATCGACCAGGTAATGACGGCCCACGGCAAGACTGCCCGCCCGGAAATGCTGGCCGCCGAAGCCCTGAAAATCATGGAAGATCACCGAATCAACGCATTGGTAGTCGTAGACGAGGAAGATCGCCCGGTCGGCGCCTTCAACCTCTCCGATCTGCTGCGCGCAGGAGTCATGTAATGAGCAACGATCTGCTGCAACGCGGCAAAGCGATCAAACTGGCGGTTTTCGACGTCGACGGCGTCCTCACCGACGGTCGCCTGTACTTCCTTGAAGACGGCAGCGAGTTCAAGACCTTCAACACCCTCGACGGTCAAGGCATCAAAATGCTGATGAACGCCGGCGTGCAGACCGCTATCATCAGCGGCCGCAAGACACCCGTCGTTGAACGTCGAGCGAAAAACCTGGGGATTCCCCACCTGTTTCAGGGCCGTGAAGACAAACTGGTCGTGCTCGACGGCCTGCTTGCGCAACTGGGCCTAAGCTATGAAGAAGTCGCCTACCTCGGTGACGATCTGCCCGACCTTCCGGTGATTCGCCGTGTTGGTCTGGGCATGGCCGTAGCCAACGCCGCCGATTTCGTCCGCGAACACGCCCATGGCGTAACCCGGGCCCGTGGTGGCGAAGGCGCCGCCCGCGAATTCTGCGAATTGATCCTGCGCGCCCAGGGCCGCCTCGATGCGGCCAACGCCGCGTACCTGTGAGCCAAACCATGTTCAGCAAAAAATTTCGTAACTTCCTGCTGTTTGGCTGCATCGCTGCGATTTTCGCAGCGGTCGGCTATTGGAATATCAGCCCGGAACGCTTTCTCGACAAACCACCGGTCACCTCGGTTGAAACGCCTATCGACTGGTATGCAACCAACACGCATACCCTGCAATACCTGCCGGATGGCAAGGTGCAGTATGAAATGACGTCCGAAAAAGCCGAGCACGTTAAGGCAACCGACGTCACGCTCGTGACCAAACCCGACCTGAACATGTATCGCGGAACAGAATTCCCGTGGCACGTGACCAGTGAGCGCGGTGAAGTGAACTCAGGCGGCACCGAAGTCGAACTGATCGATTCGGTACGCGTTGCGCGCACCGATGAAAAGAAGCGTGACATCCTGATCACTTCCACTCGCATGACCGTGTTCCCGCAGCAGGAATATGCGCAGACCGAGCAACCCGTTAGAATCGACGGCGCTGGCGGTGTATCGACTGGCGTTGGAATGAAAGCGTACCTGAAGGAAAGCAGGATACACCTGCTATCGAACGTAAGAGGACAGTATGAGGCTCGTTAAAACCCTCCCTATTTTGCTCAGTCTGGGCGCAGCACTGGGAAGCGTGAGCGCCTGGGCTCTGCCGAACGATCAGCAGCAACCTATCCGCATTCAGGCCGACGACGCCCAACTGGACGACAAGAACGGCATCGCCACCTATAAAGGTGATGTGATCATCACCCAAGGTTCGATGATCGTTAAAGGCAACACCGTCACCATGACTCGCGCCCCGAATGGAGATATCGACGTAGTGACCTCCGTGGGCAACCTGGCTTATTTCGAGCAGCTGCAAACCCAGGGCGACACCAAACCGGTTCAAGGCTACGGCGTGACGATTCAATACCACGCCCAGCAAAACCGCGTCGTGCTGATCGATAAGGCCAAGGTCGTCGACAAAGACGGCAACGTCACTCAGGGCGAGAAAATCGTCTACGACACCGTGAAGAAACTGGCCAGCGCTGGTCGTGCTACCGGCAGCAAGGTCACCGAGGCGCGTCCGCGCATCGACATGGTGATCCAGCCGAAGAAGAAAACCGACGAGAAAACCCAGTAATGGCAACTCTGAAAGCTCAGCACCTGGCCAAGGCCTATAAAAGCCGCCAGGTCGTGCGTGACGTCAGCCTGTCGATCGACAGCGGCCAGATCGTCGGCCTGCTCGGCCCGAACGGCGCCGGCAAGACCACGTGTTTCTACATGATCGTCGGCCTGGTACAGGCCGATCAGGGTCGCGTGCTGATCGACGATCTGGACGTCAGCCACCAGCCGATGCACGGTCGCGCCAAGGCCGGTATTGGCTATCTGCCGCAAGAGGCGTCGATCTTCCGCAAACTGTCGGTGGCCGACAACATCATGGCCATCCTCGAGACCCGTCAGGAGCTCGACAAGGCCGGCCGTCGCAAGGAGCTGGAAAGCCTGCTGCAGGAATTCCACATCAGCCACATCCGCGACAACCTTGGCATGAGCCTGTCCGGTGGTGAACGTCGCCGGGTGGAAATCGCTCGTGCATTGGCAACGGCACCGAAATTCATCCTGCTCGACGAACCGTTCGCCGGTGTCGATCCGATCTCGGTCGGCGATATCAAGCAGATCATCCACCACCTCAAGGCCAAGGGCATCGGTGTATTGATCACCGACCACAACGTCCGTGAGACGCTGGACATCTGCGAAACCGCTTACATCGTCAACGATGGTCAACTGATCGCCGAAGGCGATGCAGAAACCATCCTGGCCAACGATCTGGTCAAGGAAGTGTATCTGGGCCACGAGTTCCGCTTGTAAGCGTAACAGTGCCCGGTGCGCCGCCCGGGCGCTGTATCGATTCAAGCAGGAATTAATACGCTTTAATTGTTACAGCGCTCTAGGCAAACACTTCAGTTTCAGGCATATAATTTGCTTAAGTTTGGCGCCCCGGCGCCCTGTAGTGGATGGCGCATAGCGCCGGCGAATAAGGTGTTAAGCCCCTGCCATGAAACCATCGCTAGTCTTGAGAATGGGCCAGCAGCTGACGATGACACCGCAGCTGCAACAGGCCATCCGCCTGCTCCAATTGTCGACCCTGGATCTGCAACAGGAAATCCAGGAGGCTCTGGAATCCAATCCGATGCTCGAACGCCAGGAAGAAGGCGACGACTTCGACAATTCCGATCCCATGGCCGACAACGCCGAACAGAAGCCCAACACCGAGATCCAGGAACCCTCGTATCAGGAAACCGCGCCCACGGTGGACAACCTGGAGGAAGGTGACTGGAGCGAGCGTATCCCCAACGAACTTCCGGTCGACACCGCCTGGGAAGACGTCTACCAGACCAGCGCCAGCAGCCTGCCCAGCAGCGATGACGACGAATGGGACTTCACCACCCGCACGTCCGCCGGCGAGAGCCTGCAAAGCCACCTGCTGTGGCAACTGAACCTGGCACCGATGTCCGACACCGATCGCCTGATCGCCGTGACCCTGATCGATTGCATCAACAATCAGGGCTACCTGGACGAAACCCTCGAGGAAATCCTCGAGGCGTTCGATCCGGAACTCGACATCGAACTCGATGAAATCGAAGCCGTCCTGCACCGCATCCAGCAATTCGAACCGGCCGGTATCGGCGCGCGCAACCTTGGCGAATGCCTGCTGCTGCAATTGCGTCAGCTACCCGCCAAGACGCCGTGGCTGGCGGAAGCGAAACGTCTGGTCAGCGATTACATCGACCTGCTCGGCAGTCGCGACTACAGCCAGTTGATGCGCCGCATGAAGCTCAAGGAAGACGAGCTGCGCCAGGTCATCGAACTGGTGCAAAGCCTCAATCCGCGCCCTGGCTCGCAAATCGAATCCACTGAAGCCGAATACGTTGTCCCTGACGTCATCGTGCGCAAGGACAACGAGCGCTGGCTGGTCGAGCTGAATCAGGAATCGGTACCGCGCCTGCGCGTCAACGCCCAGTACGCCGGTTTCGTCCGTCGCGCCGACACCAGCGCCGACAACACCTTCATGCGCAATCAGTTGCAGGAAGCCCGCTGGTTCATCAAGAGCCTGCAGAGCCGCAACGAAACCCTGATGAAAGTAGCTACCCAGATCGTCGAGCATCAACGCGGTTTTCTGGAGTACGGCGACGAAGCCATGAAGCCGTTGGTTCTGCACGACATCGCTGAAGCGGTCGGCATGCACGAATCGACCATTTCCCGGGTGACCACACAGAAATTCATGCATACCCCGCGCGGTATTTATGAACTGAAATACTTTTTCTCAAGCCACGTCAGCACCTCCGAAGGCGGCGAATGCTCGTCCACGGCGATCCGCGCGATCATCAAAAAACTGGTTGCCGCGGAAAATCAGAAAAAGCCGTTGAGTGACAGCAAGATCGCTGGTTTACTGGAGGCACAAGGCATTCAGGTGGCTCGCCGCACCGTCGCCAAGTACCGCGAATCCCTCGGGATCGCGCCTTCGAGCGAACGCAAGCGGTTGATGTAAGCCACGTTACAGCGTTCCAGTGGCAGGCTATCCGGCCTGCCGCTTTATGCACTGGCAACGAAGGAGAAGCTGTATGCAAGTCAACATCAGTGGACACCAACTGGAAGTGACCCAACCTCTGCGTTCCTACATCGAGGAAAAACTCCAACGACTGGAGCGCCATTTCGACAAGATCACCAACGTGCAAGTCACGATGTGCGTCGAAAAGCTGAAGCAGAAAATCGAAGCCACCTTGCATATACCCGGCAGCGAAGTGGTCGCCAACGCGGAACATACCGATATGTACGCGGCGATCGACGCCTTGACCGACAAGCTGGATAAACAACTCAAAAAGCATAAGGAAAAGACCCAGAGCCTGCTCCAGGGCGCTACCGGTCGATAACCCCCCACCCCATGATCCGACTTGAAAGTATCCTGACCCCCGGCCGTTCCCTCGTGAACGTGCCGGGCGGCAGTAAAAAGAAAGCCCTCGAACAAATTGCCAACCTGATCGCCCGCGAAGTGGCGGATCTGGAGATGCAAGATGTCTTCGAGGCGTTGATTGCCCGTGAAAAACTCGGTTCCACCGGTTTTGGTAACGGCATCGCCATTCCCCATTGCCGCCTCAAGGGTTGCACTGCACCGATCAGTGCGCTGATGCACCTTGATGCTCCGATTGATTTCGACGCCATTGACGGCGCACCGGTTGACCTGCTGTTTGTTTTGCTGGTCCCGGAGGCTGCCACCGATGCGCACCTGGAGCTGCTGCGCCAGATCGCGAGCATGCTCGATCGCAAGGAAGTGCGTGAAAAACTGCGCAGCGCTCCAAGCAATGAAGCCTTGTATCAGGTTGTCCTGGACGAGCAGAACGGGCACTAATCATGCGCTTGATCATCGTCAGCGGCCGTTCCGGCTCGGGTAAAAGTACGGCTCTGGATGTCCTTGAGGACAACGGCTATTACTGCATCGACAACCTGCCCGCAGGTTTGCTGCCGGAACTGGCCGAACGCGCGCTGATTCACACGGAACTGGCGCAGCCGCTGGTAGCCGTGTCCATCGATGCGCGCAACCTGCCGAGCCACCTGACACGCTTTCCCGAACTGCTTGAAGATGTCCGGGCCAAACACATCCAATGCGACGTCCTGTATCTGGACGCCGACGAAGAAACCCTGCTCAAGCGTTTCTCCGAAACCCGCCGTCGTCACCCGCTGAGCAACGCCAACCGCTCACTGGCCGAGGCGATCCAGGATGAAACCGCCCTGCTCGGCCCGATTGCCGACCTCGCCGACCTGAAGATCAACACCACCAATCTGAACCTGTACCAGTTGCGCGACTCCATCAAGCTGCGTCTGCTGAACCAACCGGAGCCGGGGACCGCATTTCTGGTCGAGTCCTTTGGCTTCAAGCGCGGCATGCCGGTAGACGCGGATCTGGTATTCGATGTGCGCTGCCTGCCCAATCCATACTGGAAGCCGGAACTGCGCGCGCAATCGGGTCTCGATGCGCCGGTGGCTGAATACCTGGCGGCACAGCCGGAGGTCGAAGAAATGTTTCAGGACATCTTCACCTACCTGCACAAGTGGCTGCCGCGCTTCGCCGCGAGCAACCGCGCTTACGTCACCATTGCCATTGGCTGCACCGGCGGGCATCACCGCTCCGTCTACCTGACCGAACGTCTGGGTCAGGCCCTGCAGAAAACCCTGAAGAACGTCCAGGTTCGCCACCGCGACCTCACTTAAAGGATTCACACCGCGATGCCTGCTCTGGAAATCGAAATCATCAACAAGCTGGGCCTGCATGCCCGCGCATCGGCCAAGTTTGTTGGAGTGGCCGGGCAGTATCCGGATTGCACGATCAGAGTGGGTCGTACACCAGAGACCACGGTTGATGGCAAAAGCATCATGGCGATGATGATGCTGGCGGCTGGCAAGGGCACCAAGATCTATCTGAGTACCGAAGGGCATCAGGAACAGGAAGCGCTGGATGCGCTGGTGGCGTTGATCAACAACTACTTCGACGAAGGCGGCTGACAGCCAAAATCAAAAAGTCGCAGCCCATGTCGCACCAATCCCCTCGTAGGAGCTGCCGCAGGCTGCGATCTTTTGATCTTCAACCCAACGCCGTATCCATCACCATCATCAGACAAAACCCGATCAACAGACCAAGACTGGCCAGTTTGTCATGACCATTGCGTCGCGACTCGGGAATCACTTCGTGCGTCACCACCAGCAACATCGCCCCCGCAGCCAATCCCAGACCTAACGGCAACAACACCTGCGCCAGACTGACCAGCCAGGCACACAACAGCGCAAACACCGGTTCGACCAGACCTGACGCCGCGCCGATCAGAAACGCCCTGACCCGCGACATCCCCGCCCCGGCCAACACCAGCGCAATCACCAGACCTTCCGGGACATCCTGCAAAGCGATACCCATGGCCAGGCTGTCCGCATCCGGCATGCCGCCGCCAGCAGAAACGCCAACGGCCATGCCCTCAGGGATGTTATGGGCAATGATGGCGAACACGAACAGCCAGATCCGTGGCGGAATCACCGGATGCTCGACGGTGCCGACGAGCATTTCCGGGGACGCGCCGGAAACCTTGCGATCGACCAGATACAGCCCGAACGCACCCAGCATGATGCCTAAGCAGATCAGGCCGCTGGCGCCCCACGGTGTCAGTCCGAGGTTTTCGGCGGCAGCAATGCCCGGCACGATCAGCGAAAACGCCGTCGCCGCGAGCATCACCCCGGCACCAAAACCCAGCAACGTATCACTGAGTGTCTGCGGCATCCGCCGAATCACCAGCACTGGCACAGCTCCGAGCGCCGTGCCGAGGGCGCAGATCGCGCCGCCCTGCAACGCCCGCAACAGCCTCGGTTCCAGATTCAGCCATTCCAGTCCGTGGGCGACCAGCAAAGTCATGCCCGCCAACAGCAACAGCGATCCTACTGCGTAACGAAACATACGCCCACTTCCGATCGCCAGTGTTTCAGTGCCCATAGTCAGCCTTGGATTGTTTTTATAGAAGACTTAAACCAGCGCAGCCTGATAACGCGCAGCGACTTCAGGCCAATTGATCACGTTGTAAAAAGCGTTGATGTATTCCGGCCGACGGTTCTGATACCGCAGGTAGTAGGCGTGCTCCCAGACATCGAGTCCGAGAATCGGCGTATTGCCATTCATCAACGGACTGTCCTGGTTGCCGCTGCTTTCCACCACCAGTTTTTTCTCCGGGGTCACGCTCAGCCAGGCCCAGCCGCTACCGAAGCGGGTCAGCGCGGCTTTGGTGAAGGCTTCCTTGAAACTGTCGAGGCCGCCCAATTGCTCATCGATGGCCTTGGCCAGCGCACCGTCGGGTTTGCCGCCACCGTTGGGTACCATGACCTCCCAGAACAATGAGTGGTTGGCGTGACCGCCGCCCTGATTGATCACCGCCGCACGCAGTTTTTCCGGCAATTGCTGAACACTGGCGACGAGTTTTTCCACCGGCCACTCGGCGTATTCAGTGCCTTCAACGGCGGCGTTGAGGTTGTTGATGTAGGTCTGGTGATGCTTGGTGTAGTGGATCTCCATAGTCTGCGCATCGATGTGCGGTTCGAGCGCGTCGTAGGCGTAAGGCAAAGCAGGCAAGGTAAAAGCCATTTCAATGGACTCCATGGTGATGGGGGGCAGGCGCGCGGCGCGCATTGCCGGTATCCGGATGCAGCAGGCGTTGGGTGCGCGGGTATTCACCGTGCTCGCTGATGAAATTCAACAGCTCGACGTAAGTCTTGCTGCTCTGGCGCAGCGCTGCTTCACGCAAGGCCAGGCGCTGACGTTCGTCCTGCATGGTCTGCAACAAGCGTTGATGGATGGCGCAGAGGTATTCGGCGCTCTCCTCCGGCTGATTCAGGCGCAAGTGCAGATCGGCCAGGTTGTGGTGGGAGATGACGCAAGCCGCCACCGCCTCGTCGGCATCCGCCCAGCGTTCGAACAACACTTGCGCCAGGGCCAGGGCTTGCAGGTAAGCCTCACGGGCGTCGATCAGTTCGCCGAGCATGAAGCAGCGATTGGCCCGTTCGATCGTGCGTTTCCAGTGCTCCATGGTGAGCCTCCAAAGCGGTTGCGGGGTTTACACGCCGCCGGCGGTGAGTTTCTCTGGGTTGAGCAACTCTTCCAGTTGGCTGCGCGACAGGTCGGTGTGTTCCAGGGCGACGTCGATCACCGCACGGCCTTCCTTGTAGGCCTGCTTGGCGATTTCGGCGGCTTTCTGGTAACCGATGATCGGGTTGAGCGCGGTCACCAGAATCGGGTTGCGCGACAACGCTTCTTTAAGGCGCGACTCGTTCACCTTGAAGCTGGCGATGGCTTTGTCGCCGAGCAAGCGGCTGGAATTGGCCAGCAGCTCGATGCTGCTCAGTAGGTTCTGCGCGATGATCGGCAGCATCACATTCAGTTCGAAATTGCCCGACTGACCGGCGATGGTAATCACCGAGTCGTTGCCGATCACTTGCGCGGCGACCATGGCGGTGGCTTCCGGGATCACCGGATTGACCTTGCCCGGCATGATCGACGAACCCGGTTGCAGGGCTTCCAGTTCGATTTCGCCGAGGCCGGCGAGCGGGCCGGAGTTCATCCAGCGCAGGTCGTTGGCGATTTTCATCAGCGACACCGCAGTGGCCTTGAGCTGGCCGGAGACGGCGACGGCGGTGTCCTGCGAGCCGATCAGCGCGAACAGATCCTTGCCCGGGGTGAATTCCACGTCGGTCAATTGACTCAACTGGCGGCTGAAACGTGCGGCGAACTCAGGATGCGCGTTGATCCCGGTGCCGACCGCCGTGCCGCCCTGCGCTAGGGATTGCAGGCTTGGCAGCAAATCCTGCAGATGACTGATGTTGGCCTTGAGCTGCTGCGCCCAACCGTTCAGTACCTGGCTCATGCGCACCGGCATCGCGTCCATCAAATGCGTGCGACCGGTTTTGACGTGGTGATGCACTTGCGCAGCTTTTTGCTCGATCACTTGCACCAGGTGCAGCAGCGCCGGCAGCAGTTGTTCGTGCAGGGCCAGCGCAGCACTGACGTGGATGGTGGTCGGGATGATGTCGTTGCTGCTTTGCCCGCAGTTGACGTGATCGTTGGCGTTGACCGGCTCGCCGAGCAGACGGCTGGCCAGGGTGGCGATCACTTCGTTGGCGTTCATGTTGGAACTGGTGCCGGAACCGGTCTGGAAGATGTCCACCGGGAAATGCTGCATGAAGTCGCCTTCGAGCAGACCTTGCGCGGCGTCGCTGATGGCTTTGCCCTGGGCGGCGCTGATCTGGTTGAGTTCAACGTTGGCGCGGGCGGCGGCGGCTTTGGCGAGGATCAGCGCGCGGATGAATTGCGTCGGCATCGGTTTGCCGCTAATCGGGAAGTTATCCACCGCGCGCTGGGTTTGCGCGCCGTAGAGAGCGTCCACCGGCACCTGCAGTTCGCCCATGCTGTCGCGCTCAATACGTGTCTTGGTCATCTGAAAATCCTTGCACCAGTTCAATAAGAGGAATCGAGGGCAGCAGTTCGCAGGTGGCGAGCTGCCAGGTGTAGCGTTGCCAACGTTGGAGCCGGCATTTGCACAGGGACAGGCGCTCCATTTCACGCAGCGGACGCCAAGCTTGATCGAGACAGAAGCTGCGCCAGTGCCACGGCAAGGCGATATCGGTGGCCGTGTCGAGCAGCAGACGGAAGGAAGTTTCAGCGATGGTCCAGGGAGAAGTCGCCGTACAACAGGCCAGATACCGGCCCTCGGCCAGATAGTGTTCGATCAGGCGCGGTTCGTCGGGATCCATCGCGCAACGGATCTGGCGACTCATCCAGCGCCAGCTTTCGAGGTACGGCTGCTCGTGCAAGGCAGAACTCATGATCCGGGGCTCATCCGATAATGAGATTTATTATTAGATGATAATGAAAACCAAAACAAGAGCGCCGAGCGATGCAGATTTCAGGGTGGGAGCGAGCCTGCTCGCGAAGGCGTCCTGTCAGTCACCACTGCGGTCGGCCGTGAAATCGCTTTCGCGAGCAGGCTCGCTCCCACATTGGTTTTATATGGAGCCAATAAAAAAGGCGCGCCACCCGATGAGGTGGCGCGCCTTTTGTGTGTGACGGCCGGGGTTTAGCTGCCCGCGACGGTCATCCGCTCGATCAACACCGAACCGGTGCGAATGTTGCTGCGCAGCTCCAGATCATTACCGACCGCGACGATCTGCTTGAACATGTCGCGCATATTGCCGGCGATGGTCACTTCCTGCACGGCGAACTGAATTTCACCGTTCTCGACCCAGAAACCCGCCGCCCCGCGCGAATAGTCGCCGGTGACCATGTTCAAGCCATGGCCCATCAATTCAGTGACCAGCAAGCCACGGCCCATGCGCTTCAACAGTGCAGCCTGGTCTTCATCGCCATGGGTGACGAACAGGTTGTGTACGCCGCCTGCGTTGGCCGTGCTCGGCATACCGAGTTTACGTCCGGAGTACGTGCCGAGGATGTACGACACCAACTCGCCCTTTTCGACGAACGGTTTGGCATACGTCGCCAGACCATCACCGTCGTAGGAAGCACTGCCCATCGCGCGCATCAGGTGCGGACGCTCATCGATGGTCAGCCATTCCGGGAACAGCTTCTGCCCCAGAGTGCCTTCAAGGAAGGACGACTTGCGATACAGGCTGCCGCCGGACACCGCCGAGAGGAAACTGCCAAACAGACCACCCGCCAGTTCTGCGGAAAACAGCACCGGCACTTCGCAAGTCGGCACCGGACGCGCGCCCAGACGGCTCGCCGCCCGTTGCGCAGCACGCTGGCCGATGCTTACCGGATCCGCGAGCAAAGTGCCCTGACGGTTTACGTCATACCAGTAATCGCGCTGCATCTGGCCATCGGCCTCGGCAATCATCACGCAACTCAGGCTGTGCCGCGTCGATGCGTAGCCACCAATGAATCCGTGGCTGTTGCCGTACACGCGGCAGCCCTGATGAGTGCTGAGCGTGGTGCCGTCGGCGTTCTTGATCCGCGCATCGGCGTCGAATGCCGCCGCTTCACAGAGCAAGGCCTTCTCGATGGCCTGCTCCGGGGTGATATCCCACTCGTGGAACAGGTCAAAATCGTGTTGTTCCTTGGCCATCAACGCCGCATCAGCCAGGCCCGAGGCTTCGTCTTCGGAAGTGTGTTTGGCGATTGCCAGTGCGGCAGCGACGGTTTCGCGAATCGCGTCAGGCCCGGTGGCGGACGTGCTGGCCGAGCCCTTGCGCTGGCCCACATACAACGTGATGCCAAAACCCTGATCGCGGTTGAATTCGACCGTTTCGACTTCGCGCTGACGCACCGACGTCGACAGTCCCTGCTCCAGCGACACCGCGACTTCACAGGCACTGGCGCCCTGACGCTTGGCTTCGGCGATGATCTGCTCGACTTGTTCCTGCAGTGCCGGCAATGCCTGCGGGCCGACGCTTTGAACTGCACTCATGCTCATCTCCACTCAAATTCTGCTTTCGGCTGGGGTCATCGAGCGACCGGGCCGGACAAGCGGCCCCCGACTGGTTATCATGGCGGCGTTTCTTTGCGGACTGCCACCATGGTTGATTCTTACGACGACTCCCTCGATACGGGAGAAAAAAGCAAATCTCAGGTCAAACGCGAGCTGCATGCTCTGGTTGACCTCGGCGAGCGCCTGACAACACTCAAGCCAGACTTGATCGCAAAACTGCCGCTGACCGACGCTATGCGCCGGGCTTTGGCCGATGCGCCCAAGCACACCGCGAACATCGCGCGTAAACGGCACCTGCAGTTCATCGGCAAACTGATGCGCGATCAGGACACTGACGCGATTCTGACCTTGCTCGATCAACTTGATGCCTCCACTCGCCAGTACAACGAGCGTTTCCACAATCTCGAACGCTGGCGTGATCGCCTGATCGCGGGCGACGATGCCGTGCTGGAAAAATTCGTCGTCGAGTATCCGGACGCCGATCGCCAGCAACTGCGTTCCCTGATCCGTCAGGCTCAGCATGAGGTTGCGCAAAACAAACCTCCTGCTTCCAGCCGCAAGATCTTCAAGTACATCCGTGAGCTGGACGAAACTCAACGCGGTCTGCGTTGATATTCGCCACCGGGTGGCCGCCCTGCGCGCCACCCGAAGCTCCACCTATTCTTATGCGCCCGTGCCACCCACGGTGATCGCATCGATTTTCAACGTCGGCTGACCGACGCCTACCGGCACCGATTGCCCATCCTTGCCGCACGTGCCTACGCCGCTGTCCAGCGCCAGATCGTTACCGACCATCGACACCCGGCTCATCGCCTCGGGGCCGTTGCCGATCAACGTCGCGCCTTTGACCGGCGCAGTGATCTTGCCGTCTTCGATCAGATACGCCTCACTGGTGGAGAACACGAACTTGCCGCTGGTGATGTCGACCTGACCACCGCCGAGGTTGGCGCAGTAAATGCCCTTCTTCACCGAAGCAATGATTTCCGCCGGATCGCTTTCGCCGCCGAGCATGTAGGTGTTGGTCATTCGCGGCATCGGCAGATGCGCATAGGACTCCCGGCGCCCGTTGCCGGTGCGAGCCACGCCCATCAGGCGCGCGTTGAGTTTGTCCTGCATGTAGCCTTTGAGTACGCCATTTTCGATCAGCGTGGTGCACTCGGTCGGCGTGCCCTCGTCGTCAACGCTCAGCGAACCGCGACGGCCGCTCAAGGTGCCGTCATCGACGATGGTGCAGAGTTTCGACGCAACCATTTCACCCATGCGACCGCTGTACGCCGAGCTGCCCTTGCGGTTGAAATCGCCTTCCAGACCGTGGCCGACCGCTTCGTGCAACAGCACGCCAGACCAGCCCGAACCCAACACCACCGGCAACGTACCGGCCGGCGCCGGAATCGCTTCCAGATTCACCAGCGCCTGGCGCAACGCTTCACGGGCATAGCCCATGGCGCGGTCTTCGGCAAGGAAATAACGGTAATCGGTACGCCCGCCGCCGCCATGCCCGCCACGCTCGCGACGGCCATTCTGCTCAACGATCACGCTGACATTGAATCGCACCAGCGGCCGTACATCCGCCGCCAGCCCGCCGTCGGTGGAGGCCACCAGAATCCGCTCCCAGACCCCTGCCATGCTCACACTGACCTGCTGGATACGCGGGTCGAGCGCGCGGGTGGCGACATCGATGCGCTTGAGCAGCTCGACTTTCTCGGCGCGGCTCAACACTTCCAGCGGGTTATCCGGCGCGTATAACTGTGCAACATCTTGAGTGGTAAACGCCTGGACTGTGCCGTTCTGCCCGGCCCGGGAGATCGACCGCGCCGCGCGGGCGGCTGCGCCGAGGGCTTCGAGGGTGATCGCGTTGCTGTAGGCGAAACCGGTTTTCTCACCGGACTGCGCGCGTACGCCGACACCCTGATCAAGGTTGAAGCTGCCTTCCTTGACGATGCCGTCTTCCAGCGCCCAGGACTCGGAAATCTGCCCTTGGAAATACAGATCCGCCGCATCGATGCCGGGGCCGGCCAGATCGCCGAGCACGCCTTGCAGACTCTCGATCGTCACGCCGCCGGGCGCCAACAGGTGATCACTGACTGAGGACAACAACTCGCTCATAGGTTTACGCCTTAAATTCGTGTTCTGAGGCAGGCCGCTGTGCGCCCTGCGAGAAAAACCGCCGATGACGCGTCACCGGCATTCGCGCCCTGATGGACGCTTGTTCATTGCTATCGCGCTCGGCCAACAACACCGCTTCGCCTTGATCCTGACTCGCCAGCACACGGCCCCACGGATCGATAATCGCCGCATGGCCGAAGGTTTCTCGCGGTCCCGGATGGGTTCCGCCTTGTGCTGCGGCAAGCACATAACACTGTGTCTCGATGGCGCGTGCGCGAATCAGCACATCCCAATGCGCTGCGCCGGTCACCGCAGTAAAAGCTGACGGTGCGGTAATCAACTCTGCACCGGCGGCACGTAATTCGCTGTACAGCTCGGGAAAGCGCAAGTCATAACACACGGTCAGACCGACTCGCCCCACGGGCGTATCGGCAACGACAACGCCACTGCCATAAGCATAGTCATCGGATTCGCGATAACGGCCGCGATTGTCCGCCACATCGACATCGAACAGATGCAACTTGTCATAGCGTGCAACGACTTCGCCCTGTTCATCGACCAGCAGCGAGCAGGCATTGGCTTTGGCCGTCGGCTGATCCACTGGAGGCAAGGGCAAAGTACCGGCCACTATCCATAACTTGAGGTCGCGGGCGGTCTGTTTCAACCACGGCAGGATCGGTCCTTCGCCCAATGCTTCGGCACGGCCGATGTCAGCGACGTCGCGACGGCCCATGGCGGCGAAGTTTTCCGGCAGCACCGCCAGCTTCGCGCCACCGGCCGCTGCCTGTTCGAGCAGGCGCCGGGCCTGAGCCAGATTGGCCAGCACGTCGCTCTGGCTGACCATTTGAATCACCGCTAAAGACATGGCGAACTCCGCAAGAGATATGCGGCCATGCTACTCCATCGGTTCAGTGGCTGGCTGTTCAAAAAGGCTTGTCGAAGGTGATTTTCGGCTCTTTCCATGGGCCTTTGACGGTGTATTTCACACTGGCAAAGCGCGCCACACGGTCACCGATCAGTTTGTCGATCAGGAACAACGCGCCGCCGACCGCCGGTGCGCCAACGATCAACGCGGCAATCGGCAGGTTGTTGGTCACCGGCAAGGTCACCAGCAACTTGGCATCGACCTTGTCGCCGACCAGGTCCAGCGTACCGTCCAGCTCAAGGTTGCTCGAAGGACCGGTCAGGCGAATCGGCTCACGGGTGACATACACACCATTGTTCGCCACTAACAGGCCTTTGACCCGGTCGTAGCTCAAGCCTTTGCCGAACAGATCGGAGAAGTCCAGACGCAGACGCCGGCCGATGGAGTTGAAGTTAAGCAGGCCAAATACTCGCAACGCCTGCGCGCCGCCCTCTACTTCAACAAACTGACCTTTGTTCAACGACGCATCGAGCGTGCCGGAGAAGCGCTTGGTCGCCAGCCAGGCCGGCGAGCCCGGCCAACGGCCGTCGACGTCCATATGAAATTCTTCGCTGGTCACGCTCGGCGCAAAGCCCCAGCCCTTGAGCACATCGGCGAGGTTCTTGCCGCCAATCCGGCCCTTGAACCAGCTATTGGTCGCCCCGGGCGCACCTTCCCAGCCGCCATTGCCCTGCAACAGGATGCCTTTGAGGCCCATGTCGAGATTATTCAGGGCGATGCCCTTGGCGGTTGGTCGCACTTTCAAAGACCAGCCACCGACCAGATCCGGCCCCAGAAACAGTTGATTGATCGTGATATCTAGCGCCGGAATCTTCGTCGGATCCACCGAAACCAAAGGGTCCGGCGAATTCTCGTCAGCCTGCACCGTCGGGTCCGGCGCCGGCAGCTTCACGTATTGCAGATTGACCGCAATCGGCACGGCTTTGGCATCCGGCAGGTTCGCCGAGCCTTTGGCCTGCTGGCTATCGAGGGACAGATTCCACGCGCCCGGCTTGCGATTGACCTGAACCGACGCCTGATCCAGCGTGGTCCCGAATGCCGTGAGCTTACCGACCTTGAAATCAGCACTGTTGAGCAATTGCTTGGCGCTGCCGCCCGGATCCTGCCCGGCGTATTTGTTCACCAGATCCTGCCACGGCGCGACGTCCAGTTCCGAGAGCACGCCGCGAATCCGCAAGCCTTTGGCGCCCGGCAGCACCGCTTCGCCGGCACCGAGGAACAATTCGCCCCGGCCCTCGGCAAAATTGCTCGGCGGTGCCGCGAAGGTGAAATTGGCCAGTTGGTCGTAGTTGAACCAATAACGCCGCTCCTGCCCCTGCAAGGTCATGCGGAACACGGTATCGCGTCCGACATCTGCCGCCATACCGAACGGTGCCGGCAGATCCACCGCCACACCCTTCATGCTGGAGCTGACCATCAACTGGCTGTCGGCGCCGTCCAGATTCAATTGCAACTGATAAGGAATGGTTCCGGAGACCGGCAGTGGTTGTGTCACGCCCAGCCAGTCGGTGAGTTTCTTCACTTCGACCTGACCGGATGCGGCGACCCGGGTCTTGAGCTTGCCGGGGCTGCCATCGGCGAAGATCTGTGCGGTTACCGGTTTGTCGAACGCCCGCGCGGCGATGTTCTGCCCGCTGAGTCCTTTGGCGCTGTCGAAGCGGAAATCGCCTTTGAGTTGAGTCAGCTCCAGCTTTGGCTCGGCGAGTTTCAGGCGCGCATTGGCGGTTTTGAAGTCGACCAGAATCTTCGGCAGATCGCCGCCCTTGTCCAGCGGGATGTCCAGTTTGAGCTTGCCTTGCAGATCCCCCGCCCCTTCCCATCCGGCAAAGGTTTCACCGGTGCCGATCGGTGCGTCCTGAAGAATTTTCAGACCATCACCGAGGCCGCCGGCAAACCCGCCATCGAGATACATGTGCGTATGTTGTCCGGCCGGCACATGGGGAATATTGACGAAGACATCGCTGACCTGAGTGTCGAGCAACTGGCCCTTGTCAGCCCAGATCCGCACACCGCTGTCTTCGATAAACACATCGCCACTGACCTTGCTTACGTGCGGCCAGCCCGGCTGGAAGGCCAGTTCAGCGTCGTGCACTTTGAAGAACAGGCTGATGCTGCGGTCGGCCTCCCCGGCATTTTTGCTCAGCGAGCCCTGATACTGGAAGAAACCCTGGTCGACCGCACCTTTGAGAATGGCCGTACGCAGCCACTCGTCGAGTGCTGGACTAAGCACTTCGGGGAGATATTTGGCGGTATAACGACCGTCGCCATCGACCAGACCGACCCGCAGGTCCATGTAGTCTTCCTGGCTATGGTCGAAATGCAGGCGTATCAGGAAATCGCCGGCAATCTTGCCCTCCTCGCCAAGCACCTTCAGGTACGGAGCGATCAGGGTGAAGCCGTCTTTGTCGAGCTTCCAGGTCAGGCGTGCATTGGCCTGAATGTACTGCCATGGCTTAGCGAAAATCGGGTCGAGGTGCAGGACAAAATCCTTGCTGTCCATGCGCAACTCGCCACCGTCGAGGTTGCCGCTGAGGCTACCGCTGACGTTTCGAGCCGCCGGAGCGCCGTGATAGGCGTCGAAACCGACATTGTCCAGATTGGTGGCGAAACTGAACTTATTGCCATCGGTGGCATTGGGGCGGAAATCCAGCAGCACGTTACGCAGGCCACCGGTGACTTTCAGATGATCGACAGCCGTAGCGAAACCTTGCGGCAACGGCCCCAACGCATTGAGCAACGGGGTGATCGGAGTCAGATCCAGACGATCCGCTTGCAAGTGCCAGAGCTCGTCCACCTTGTCGGTCGCGCGCGTCTGCTTCAGTTGTACATGCGACTCCCAACGGCTTTCGCCGAAACTCATCGCCAGTGCATCGAGGGTAACGGTCGCGCCCTCGGCACTGTTCTGGTAGTAGGCGTTAAGCGCCAGATTATTGATCTGGATCGGCTTGCGATCGGCATAGGCGCCGGTCAGTTGCGGAGCATTCAAGCGTAACGCAGCACTCTGCAGCGTGCCCTTGGCCCAATTGACCCAGAGTTCGCCGCCGGCTTTGATCTCGGAAAAATTCCATTGTTGGGTAAGACGCTCTGGCAGCCATTTCGACCAGTCGCTTTGCGGCAGGCTGGCGTAACCGTCCACCACACTGTCCTTCAATTGCTCGGGGCGAATCCGCGTGCGCAGGCTCAGTGCAACGGGCTGGCCATCCGGCAAGGTCAAACGCGCATCGAGCCGTTGACGGCTGGCGCCGGTTTTCAGATTAAGGCCGACATAAGTTAGGGTCAGCGGCGCGTGATCCAGCGGTTGCAGGGTCACCTGACTGTCGAGCACCGACAGTTGCTGAATCATTTGCGAGCGATTGAACAGTTGCTGCGGGTCGAGCGGTTGATCGTTCTGCACCGGCAAGCCTTCCAGCGCCCAACTGCCGTCCTCGGCTTCCTTGAGGCTGATTTTCAGGCCGTTGAGTTCAAGGTGGGCAATGCGCACTTCGCGCGCCAGCAGGCTGGCCCACAGATCCGGTACCGCCCGTACCCGATCCAGACGCAACGCATTGGCGCCAGCGCCGACCATCACATCATGGGCCAGCAGGATCGGCGCAAAACCGCTCCAGTTGCCTTCAAGTTCGCCGATCTGCAACGGCATGCCGAGGGCGGCACTGGCCTTGTCTTCGATGTCGGCGCGATATTCGGCCACCAACGGGGTCAGCTCACGACCGAGACTGACGTACAACGCCATCAACACCAGAACCAACGCGCACAGGCCCAGCCCCCAGCGGGTGAATGTGGCCAAAATGCGTGTCAGACGCTCCATGTCAGTTGGCTCCCATGGCAAAAATACTGCGAAAAGCTGAGGCCAGCCGCGGTGGAATAAAAGTGACGCAGGGGATCAGAGCAGCACCACGTCATATTGTTCCTGGGAATACATGGTTTCCACCTGGAAGCGTATGGTGCGACCGATAAACCCTTCAAGCTCGGCGACGTTACCGGATTCTTCGTCAAGCAAGCGATCCACCACTTTCTGGTTCGCCAACACACGATAACCCTCAGCCTGATAGGCCCGGGCCTCGCGGAGAATCTCGCGGAAAATCTCGTAACAGATGGTTTCTGCAGTCTTCAGTTTGCCGCGCCCCTGACAGCTGCTGCACGGTTCGCACAGCACCTGCTCCAGACTTTCCCGAGTACGCTTGCGCGTCATCTGCACCAGGCCCAATTCGGTGATGCCGATGATGTTGGTCTTGGCGTGATCTCGTTCCAGTTGTTTTTCCAGCGTGCGCAACACTTGGCGTTGATGCTCTTCATCTTCCATGTCGATGAAGTCGATGATGATGATCCCGCCCAGGTTGCGCAGGCGCATTTGCCGGGCAATCGCGGTGGCCGCTTCGAGATTGGTCTTGAAGATGGTTTCTTCGAGGTTGCGATGGCCGACGAAAGCCCCGGTGTTCACATCGATGGTGGTCATGGCTTCCGCCGGATCCACCACCAGATAGCCACCGGATTTCAGCGGCACCTTGCGTTCGAGGGCTTTTTGGATTTCGTCTTCGACGCCATAGAGGTCGAAAATCGGTCGTTCACCCGGGTAGTGTTCCAGACGATCGGCGATTTCCGGCATCAGTTCGGCGACGAACTGCGTGGTTTTCTGGAAGGTTTCCCGGGAATCGATGCGAATCTTCTCGATTTTCGGGTTAACCAGATCGCGCAATGTACGCAGCGCCAAGCCGAGGTCTTCGTAAATCACACTTGGCGCGGCAATGGTTTTGATCTGTTCGTTGATCTGATCCCACAGACGTCGCAGGTAACGGATGTCCATGAGGATTTCATCGGCGCCAGCGCCTTCGGCGGCGGTGCGCAGAATGAAACCACCGGCCTCCTTGATGCCTTCCTTGGCCACGCAATCACTGACCACCTGCTTGAGGCGTTCGCGTTCGGCTTCGTCTTCGATTTTCAAAGAGATGCCGACGTGGGCGGTGCGTGGCATGTACACCAGATAACGCGAAGGTATCGACAGCTGCGTGGTCAAGCGCGCGCCTTTGGAACCGATCGGGTCCTTGGTGACTTGCACCACCAGGCTTTGACCTTCGTGCACCAGCGCGCTGATACTTTCGACCGCAGGACCTTCACGTAGAGAGATTTCGGCGGCGTGAATGAATGCCGCGCGGTCCAGGCCGATGTCGACAAACGCTGCCTGCATACCCGGCAGCACGCGGACGATCTTGCCTTTATAGATGTTGCCGACAATCCCGCGCTTTTGTGTGCGCTCAACGTGGACTTCTTGCAGCACACCGTTTTCGACCACCGCCACGCGCGACTCCATCGGCGTGATGTTGATCAGAATCTCTTCACTCATGGCAGGATCTCGTTCAGGCGTGTTCACGATAATGGCCGCATCTGGATTCGTACGACGCTTATTGCGCGTTCAGGTTTTGCCAACAGGGTATGCCGAAATGGCCTAACAGTTCTGCGGTTTCGCAAATCGGCAACCCGACCACCGCCGAGTAACTGCCATTGAGGCCCGCGACAAACACCGCGCCGAGCCCCTGAATGCCATAACCACCGGCCTTGTCTCGTGGCTCGCCACTGGCCCAGTAAGCGGCCGCTTCCTCAATGCTGATCGCGCGAAACCGCACCAGACTGCGCACCACCCGCGACTCGCAGCGCTCGTCTTCAAGCACGGCGATGGCGGTCAACACTTCATGCTCCTTGCCGGACAACATCATCAGCATGGCGCATGCATCGGCTTCGTCCACCGGTTTGCCCAGAATTTTGCCGTCCAGCACCACGGCAGTGTCAGCACCCAGCACGCAGAATGGCTGAGTGGACACGACCGTGCGGCGTCCGGCCTCGGCTTTGCCGCGCGCCAAGCGATCGACATAGGCCGAGGGCGACTCTTCGGGTGATGGGGTTTCGTCGATATCCGCACTGATGGCGGAGAACGGAACGCCGATCTGCGTGAGCAATTCACGCCGACGCGGCGATCCGGAGGCGAGGTAAAGCGGCTTCATCAAAACATCTCCCTGTTCAGTGCCCAACTTCACCGGTTCAATTGATTTTGTAGCGTCGGCGCAATCCGCGTAGGGCAAAGCTGACCCAAGGCCAGAGCAAGGCACTGACCAGCGCTGGAAGTACCAGCGCCAGGGTTGGTTGACGGTTACCGGTCAAGGCACTGAGCCACAATTGCACCAGTTGCGCGAGGCCGAAAATCACCAGAATCACCAGGCACTGCTGCCACATCGGGAACATCCGCAGGCGTTGCTGCAATGACAATACGAGGAAGGTGATCAGGGTCAGGATCAGCGCGTTCTGACCGAGCAGATCGCCCTGCAGCACGTCTTCGGCCAGGCCCAGGCAAAACGCCGTGACCATGCCCACTGTGTGCGGCATATACAAAGCCCAGAATGTCAGGAGCAAGGCCAGCCATAGCGGGCGCAGGATTTCCATGAAAATCGGCAATGGCGACACGCTCAGGAGTATGCCGACAACAAACGTCAGCCAGACAATCCAGCCGTTACGCGATGCGGTAGCCCCGACCATTATTCTTGTCTCCCGGTTGTCGCTGGTGCATTGACGGGCGGTTTGGCCGCAGGTCGCGCAGCCGGCTGGGCAGCTGGAGGTTTGGCCGCCGCTGGCGGTTTGCTTGCCGCGGGCTTGGCCGGTGTGGCGCTAGCGGCGGCGGTCGGTGCGGCAGGCGTCGCGGGCGTCGCAGTGGCTGCGGCAGGCGGGGTCACGGTTTTCGGTACAGTGGCCGGAATAATCGGGCCGCCGCCAAAAGCATCAAGATTTTCCTGCGCTTGCGCCGCATCGTTGGCACGCTCTTCGGCGGTGCGGTTGTCGCTGAACACCAGCAACATGTAGCGGCTGCGGTTCAGCGCGGCGGTCGGTACGGCGCGAACGATGGCGAACGGCTGACCGGAATCGTGGATCACTTCCTTCACCGTCGCGACCGGATAGCCTGCCGGGAAACGCTGACCAAGGCCGGAGCTGACCAGCAGATCGCCTTCCTTGATATCGGCCGTGTCGGCGACGTGGCGCAACTCCAGGCGCTCAGGGTTGCCGGTGCCGCTGGCAATGGCCCGCAGCCCGTTGCGATTGACCTGTACCGGAATGCTGTGTGTGCTGTCAGTGAGCAGCAAGACACGCGAGGTGTAAGGCATCAACTCGACCACCTGGCCCATCAGACCGCGCGCATCGAGCACCGGCTGACCGAGCACCACACCGTCACGCTCACCTTTATTGATGATGATGCGATGGGTGAACGGGTTGGGGTCCATGCCGATCAACTCGGCCACTTCGACCTTTTCGTTGACCAGTGCAGAGGAATTGAGCAACTCGCGCAACCGAACGTTCTGCTCGGTGAGGGCGGCAAGCTTTTGCATGCGCCCCTGCAGCAGCAGGTTTTCGGTTTTGAGTTTTTCGTTTTCGGCGACAAGCTCGGTGCGGCTGCCGAACTGGCTGGCGACACCTTCCCACAAGCGACCCGGCAGGTCGGTGATCCAGTAGGCATCCATCAGCACCAGCGACGCTTGCTTGCGCGCAGGCTTGAGCAGGTCAAAGCGGGCATCGACCACCATCAGCGCGATCGATAGCACGGCCAGCACCAACAGGCGCACGCCCAACGAAGGGCCCTTGGCGAAAAGCGGTTTAATAAGCCGCTCCTCCCAGGCAAATGTTCTGTTTATTCATACGGCATCAAACCGGCCTGGATGAAGACTGACAGAAGATAAACGCCAACAGGCAGCACTGCAAAGTGCTGCCTGCGCGCTCACCCACGTATTGCACTCGGCGACTTATTCGCTCGAGAGCAGGTCCATGGTGTGCTTATCCATCATTTCCAATGCACGGCCACCGCCGCGAGCCACACAGGTCAGCGGATCTTCGGCAACGATCACTGGCAGACCGGTTTCCTGGGCCAGCAACTTGTCGAGGTCACGCAGCAGCGCGCCACCACCGGTCAGCACCAGGCCACGCTCGGCGATGTCGGAAGCCAGTTCCGGCGGCGATTGCTCCAGGGCACTTTTCACAGCCTGAACGATGGTTGCCAGGGACTCTTGCAGAGCTTCCAGCACTTCGTTGGAGTTCAGGGTGAATGCGCGTGGAACGCCTTCGGCCAGGTTGCGACCGCGAACGTCGACTTCGCGAACTTCGCCGCCCGGGTAGGCCGTGCCGATTTCCTGTTTGATGCGCTCAGCGGTGGATTCACCGATCAGGCTGCCGTAGTTACGACGCACGTAAGTGATGATCGCTTCGTCGAAGCGGTCGCCGCCAACGCGGACGGATTCGGCATACACCACACCGTTCAGGGAGATCAGCGCGATTTCAGTGGTACCACCACCGATATCCACGACCATCGAGCCGCGCGCTTCTTCGACCGGCAGGCCGGCACCGATCGCAGCCGCCATTGGCTCTTCGATCAGGAACACTTCACGGGCACCGGCACCGAGGGCCGATTCACGGATGGCGCGACGCTCAACCTGGGTGGATTTGCATGGAACGCAGATCAGCACACGAGGGCTAGGCTGCAGAAAGCTGTTTTCATGAACCTTGTTAATAAAGTATTGCAGCATCTTTTCGCAGACGCTGAAGTCGGCGATCACGCCGTCTTTCATCGGACGAATGGCAGCAATGTTGCCCGGCGTACGGCCGAGCATGCGCTTGGCTTCGGTGCCGACAGCAACGACACTTTTCTGGTTACCGTGTGTCCGAATGGCCACAACCGATGGCTCATTCAGGACGATACCGCGCTCGCGCACGTAAATAAGGGTGTTGGCAGTGCCCAGGTCAATGGAAAGATCGCTGGAAAACATGCCACGCAGTTTCTTGAACATGGGAAAGGGACCCTAGGCAACGCGTGGGTAAAAAAGTGCGGCAAACTCTAACAACGACAGGGATTTTGGGCAAGGCGCCAATATGTTAAATTGGCCGCTTTTCTGTGCACCAAGCCCCACAATCGCGGCCTTATGACCGTAGAAGTGCGGTAGTGTTCCGACAATCTAACACACGGACGCCGTCCGTTCTGTTTTCCACAGGAGAATCCCGATGGCGCTAGAACGCTCCGACGTGGAAAAAATCGCTCATCTGGCCTGCCTTGGCCTTAATGATGCCGATCTTCCACACATTACTTCCGCCCTCAACAGCATTCTCGGTCTGGTCGACGAAATGCAGGCTGTTAATACCGACGGAATCGAGCCTCTGGCCCACCCGCTGGAAGCCAGTCAGCGCCTGCGCGCCGACGTTGTGACCGAGACCAATCACCGCGAGGCCTACCAATCCATCGCACCAGCGGTCGAAAACGGCCTGTATCTGGTTCCGAAAGTCATCGACTAAAGGGAAAGAGCCTGCAATGCATCAAATGACTCTGGCCGAGATCGCCCGCGGTCTCGCCGATAAAAAGTTTTCCTCCGAAGAGCTGACCAAAGTCCTGCTGGCGCGCATCACCCAGCTCGATCCGCAGCTCAACAGTTTCATCAGCCTCACCGAAGAGCTGGCGCTCGAGCAGGCGAAAGCCGCCGATGCACGCCGGGCCAACGGTGAGAGCGGCGCCCTGCTCGGCGCGCCGATCGCTCACAAAGACCTGTTCTGCACCCAGGGCATTCGCACCAGCTGTGGCTCGAAGATGCTCGACAACTTCAAGGCTCCGTACGACGCCACCGTGGTTGCAAAACTGGCGGCTGCCGGCGCTGTGACCCTGGGCAAGACCAACATGGACGAATTCGCCATGGGTTCGGCCAACGAGTCGAGCTGGTACGGCGCGGTGAAAAACCCGTGGAACCTGGAACACGTGCCGGGCGGTTCGTCCGGCGGTTCGGCGGCGGCAGTAGCCGCTCGTCTGTTGCCTGCGGCCACGGCCACCGACACCGGCGGCTCGATCCGTCAGCCAGCTGCGTTCACCAACCTCACCGGCCTGAAACCGACCTACGGTCGTGTTTCGCGCTGGGGCATGATTGCTTACGCCTCCAGCCTTGATCAGGGCGGCCCGTTGGCGCGCACCGCCGAAGACTGCGCGATTTTGTTGCAAGGTATGGCCGGCTTCGATCAGAACGACTCCACCAGCATCGATGAGCCGGTGCCGGATTACTCCGCAAGCCTCGGCGACTCGCTGCAAGGCCTGCGCATCGGCGTGCCGAAGGAATACTTCAGCGCCGGTCTCGACCCGCGCATAGCCGAGCTGATCCAGAACAGCATCAAAGAGCTGCAGAAGCTCGGTGCGGTGATCAAGGAAATCAGCCTGCCGAACATGCAGCACGCGATCCCTGCGTACTACGTGATCGCGCCGGCAGAAGCGTCTTCGAACCTGTCGCGTTTCGACGGCGTGCGTTTCGGCCATCGCTGCGAGCAACCGAAAGACCTGATCGACCTGTACAAGCGCTCCCGTGGCGAAGGCTTCGGCGCGGAAGTGCAGCGCCGGATCATGGTCGGTGCCTACGCGCTGTCCGCCGGTTACTACGACGCCTACTACCTGAAAGCGCAGAAGATCCGTCGCCTGGTGAAGAACGATTTCATGGCTGCCTTTAATGAGGTCGACATCATCCTCGGCCCAACCACGCCGAACCCGGCCTGGAAACTCGGCGCCAAGAACAGCGACCCGGTCGCTGCCTATCTGGAAGACGTCTACACCATCACCGCCAACCTCGCGGGCCTGCCGGGCCTGTCGATGCCGGCCGGTTTTGTCGACGGTCTGCCGGTGGGCGTGCAGTTGCTCGCGCCGTATTTCCAGGAAGGTCGCCTGTTGAACGTTGCCCACCAGTATCAGCTCAACACTGACTGGCACACCCGCACCCCAACCGGCTTCTGAGGAGACACACATGCAATGGGAAGTCGTGATCGGGCTGGAGATTCACACTCAGCTCACTACCCGGTCGAAAATCTTTTCCGGTAGTTCCACCACATTCGGTTCCGAGCCGAACACTCAGGCCAGCCTGATCGACCTGGGTATGCCCGGCGTTCTGCCGGTGCTGAACCAGGAAGCGGTGCGCATGGCGGTGATGTTCGGTCTGGCGATTGACGCCGAGATCGGTCAGCACAACGTGTTCGCGCGCAAGAACTACTTCTACCCGGACCTGCCGAAGGGCTACCAGATCAGCCAGATGGAGTTGCCGATCGTCGGCAAGGGCCACCTGGACATCGCCCTGGAAGACGGCACGGTCAAACGTGTCGGCATCACCCGCGCGCACCTGGAAGAAGACGCCGGCAAGAGCCTGCACGAAGAGTTCAACGGTGCCACCGGCATCGACCTGAACCGTGCCGGCACACCGCTGCTGGAAATCGTGTCCGAGCCGGACATGCGCAGCGCCAAGGAAGCCGTGGCTTACGTCAAGGCGATCCACGCGCTGGTACGTTATCTGGGTATCTGCGACGGCAACATGGCCGAAGGCTCGCTGCGTTGCGACTGCAACGTGTCGATCCGTCCGAAAGGCCAGGTTGAGTTCGGCACGCGCTGCGAGATCAAGAACGTCAACTCGTTCCGCTTCATCGAGAAGGCGATCAACTCCGAGATCCAGCGTCAGATCGAGCTGATCGAAGACGGCGGCAAAGTGATCCAGCAGACCCGTCTGTACGATCCGAACAAGGACGAGACCCGTCCGATGCGTTCGAAAGAGGAAGCCAACGACTACCGTTACTTCCCCGATCCGGACCTGCTGCCGGTGGTCATCGAAGAGTCGTTCCTCGGCGAGGTGCGCGCCACCCTGCCGGAACTGCCACCGCAAAAACGCGAGCGCTTCCAGAGCCAGTTCGGTCTGTCGGCGTACGACGCCAACGTGCTGGCCACCAGCCGTGAGCAAGCGGACTACTTCGAGAAAGTCGCAGCCATCGGCGGCGACGCGAAACTGGCGGCGAACTGGGTGATGGTCGAGTTGGGCAGCCTGCTCAACAAGCAAGGCCTGGACATCGACGAGTCGCCGGTTTCCGCTGAACTGCTGGGCGGCATGCTGCTGCGCATCAAGGACAACACCATCTCCGGCAAGATTGCCAAGGTTGTGTTCGAAGCGATGGCCAACGGTGAAGGCAGCGCAGACGAGATCATCGAAAAACGTGGCCTGAAGCAGGTTACCGACAGCGGCGCGATCTCGGCCGTGCTCGACGAAATGCTCGCGGCCAACGCCGAGCAAGTTGAACAATACCGTGCGGCTGATGAAGCCAAACGCGGCAAGATGTTCGGCTTCTTTGTCGGTCAGGCGATGAAAGCGTCGAAAGGCAAAGCCAACCCGCAGCAAGTGAACGAACTGCTGAAAAGCAAGCTCGAAGGCTGATTCTGGCCCCGCGCTCGGGGATCGTTCCCACGCTCTGCGTGGGAATGCCGCCCCGGACGCTCCGCGTCCATTGCGGTGTGACGCAGAGCGTCACGGGATGCATTCCCACGCTGGAGCGTGGGAACGATCACTTTGGAGTATCTGAATGAAACGTCTGCTCGGCGCCTGCGCCCTGCTCTCCTTGCTGGCCGGTTGCGCCAGCACCGACATTATCGACCCGCACGGTTACGACCAGACCGGTGTCGCCTCTTATTACGGTGCCAAGCACCACGGTAAACGGACCGCCAGTGGCGAGCCGTTCAACCAGAATTCCCTGACCGCCGCCCACCGCCAGCTACCCTTTGGCACGCGGGTGAAGGTCACCAACCTGAAAAACGATGAATCTGTTGTGGTCCGCATCAACGACCGTGGCCCGCATACCCGTGGACGCCTGATCGATGTGTCCCGTGAGGCCGCCGAACAACTCGGCATGCTGCGCAGCGGCACCGCGCGGGTTCGCGTGCAGGCTCTCGACGACTGATGGAGCGCTGACCATTTTCGGATTAGCCGATTTACCCCTGATCAGCGTGATCGAACTGCTCGCCGGCCTGTGCCTGCTGATCTTCGGCGCCGAACTTATGGTGCGCGCGGCGGTGCGCCTGGCAGCACGCCTGCATGTGCGACCGCTGATCATCGGCCTGACCATCGTCGCCCTCGGCAGCAGCGCACCGCAAATGGCCGTCAGCCTGCAAGCGGCGCTGGCGCATAACCCGGACATCGCCGTAGGCAGTGTGGTCGGCAGCAGCATCTTCAATATCCTTGTCACCCTAGGGCTTTCCGCGCTGATCATTCCTCTGCGCGTCTCGCGGCAACTGGTGCGCCTGGATATTCCGCTGATGATCGGTGCCAGCCTGCTGGTATTCGTACTGGCATGGAATGAAGAGATCGGGCGCTTCGACGGCATCCTGTTGTTGGCGGCTTTGGCGTTGTATCTCGGTTTACTGCTGCGCCAGTCACGGCATTCGACGCGACCGCATTCGGAACATCCTGAAACGGCGCAAGCCTCGTGGTTCAGCAGCCTGTTAATGATCGTTATCGGTCTGGCGATGCTGGTGTTTGCCGGGCATCTGCTGCTGGGCGCCGCGGTTGTGGTAGCTACTGATCTTGGATTCTCCGAGCGCGTCATCGGCCTGACCGTGGTGGCCGTCGGCACGTCGCTGCCGGAACTGGCTACGTCATTGATCGCAGCCTTGCGCGGACAACGCGACATCGCCGTCGGCAACGTGATCGGCGCCAACCTGTTCAACTTGCTCGGGGTGCTCGGCCTGACCGCATTGATCGCACCGACGCCGCTGTCGGTGTCGCCGAACGCACTGGATTTCGACTTGCCGGTGATGCTCGGCGTTGCCGCACTGTGCCTGCCGGTGTTCTATTCCGGCTACCGCGTGACGCGCGCCGAAGGTTTGCTGTTGCTCGGTTTGTACCTGGCGTACGGGCTGCACGTGGTGTCGTTTACCACCGGCATGCCGCTGGCCGGCAAGCTTGAGCGGCTGATGCTGTTTTATGTCTTGCCGACGCTGTTGACGTTCCTGCTGTTCACGTCGATCCGCGCCTGGCGCCGCCAACACCACAAGAGTGATAAACCATGACCGAATCGAAGAAGTCCGGGGTTGAAGTCCGCCGCCAGGTAATGGGCGATGCGTTTGTTGATCGCGCGCTGGGCAACGCCACCGAGTTCACCCAGCCGTTGCAGGATTTCGTCAATGAACATGCCTGGGGTGGCGTGTGGAATCGTGAAGGTTTGCCGCTGAAAACCCGCAGTTTGATCACCCTCGCCGCGCTGACCGCATTGAAGTGCCCGCAAGAGTTGAAAGGTCATGTGCGCGGCGCGCTGA
Organism: Pseudomonas sp. Mb7; assembly: GCF_054790525.1. NCBI lineage: Bacteria > Pseudomonadati > Pseudomonadota > Gammaproteobacteria > Pseudomonadales > Pseudomonadaceae > Pseudomonas > Pseudomonas sp. Mb7. Next base: position 188,386 of record NZ_CP186501.1, on the reverse strand, counting down.
ACAACGGCTGCACGGTGGACGAGATCCGTGAGGCGTTGCTGCATTGCGCAGTGTATGCCGGCGTGCCGGCGGCGATCGATGCGTTTCGGGCAGCGCAGGAAGTGATCGACAGTTACGAGAAAAGCTAAAAGATCGCAGCCTTCGGCAGCTCCTACATGGAAATGCGGTCTCCTGTAGGAGCTGCCGCAGGCTGCGATCTTTTGATCTTGCCTTTATATCCACCCACCCCACTGCAAAACGAAGATCCCGACGTTGGTGGTAATCGCCGCCATCAACGTGGTCATTACGATAATCGCCGCCGCCAGTTCATGATTGCCCTGCGCCGCCCGCGCCATGACGAAACTTGCCGCCGCCGTCGGGCTACCGAAATACAGAAACAGAATCCCCAACTCCGCCCCACGAAAGCCCCACAACCACGCCCCCAGGGTCGCCAGCACTGGCAAACCAACCATCTTCACCAGACTCGAACTCAGCGCCATGTTGCCGCTCTTGCGCAGCGCCGCCAGCGACAGAGTGCCGCCAATGCAGATCAGCGCCAATGGCAAGGTGGTCTGCGCCAGATACTGGCCGGAAGTTTCCAGCCAGCCCGGCAAACCGATCTTGAAATAGGCAAACGGTGCTGCCGCAATCACGCTGATGATCAACGGATTGCTGAACACGCTTTTGCAGATGCTCCACGGATCGGATTTGATCACCGGGCTGTATACCGCGAGCACGATGGTCGACAGCGTGTTGTAAAACAGGATCACCAGCGCCGCGAGAATCGCCCCGAGGGAAATCCCGTAATCGCCGTACATGCTCGCCGCCAGCGCCAGACCGATCACGCCGTTATTGCCGCGAAACGCGCCCTGGGTGTAGATGCCGCGATCTTCGCGCGGGCATTTGAAAATCGCCCAGCCCCAGGCCAGGGCAAAACTCACCAGCGTGGCGAGGGAAAAGTAGATCAGCAGGGACGGTTGCAACGCGGCGTGCAGGTCGGCATGCAGAATGCCGAGGAACAGCAGCGCCGGCATGGTGACGTTGAACACCAGCGACGAGGCCGTGTGGATGAAGTTGTCGTTGATCCAGTCGATGCGCTTGAGCAGCACACCGAGAAACAGCATGGCAAAAACCGGCGCGGTGATGTTCAGGGTTTCGAGAAAGATTGCCAGCATGCCGGGGAGCCTTGGGTGAGCGTCGTTAGGGGGCTAATGATAAGCCAAAAGCTTGAAAAGCCCCTCACCCTAACCCTCTCCCCGAGGGAGAGGGGACTGACCGAGGTGTTTTGCGGCATACATCGACCTGCAAGACCGAGTCGATTATGGATTCGGCAAAGCACTTTCAGGTCGATGTACTTCTTAAATATTCCCGGATCGGCCCCCTCTCCCCCCGGGAGAGGGATGGGCGGGCGGCGTTCCGATGAGGGTAGCTTTTACTCCCCCCTTCAAAAAACCATCAGGTAATCGGCGCCGGATTGAACAACGTAATGTCGTTATGCAGCTTGTGCTTCTCCGCCCATGTCTGCTGCTTGCCGCTCGCCACATCCAGGTAATAGTGAAACAGCTCCCAACCCAACTCCTCGATGGTCGCCCGCCCGGTAGCAATCCGCCCGGCGTCGATATCGATCAGATCCGGCCAGCGCTGCGCCAACTCCGTACGCGTCGAGACCTTCACCACTGGCGCCATCGCCAAACCATACGGCGTACCCCGCCCGGTGGTGAACACATGCAGGTTCATCCCCGCCGCCAACTGCAACGTCCCGCAAACAAAATCACTCGCTGGGGTCGCACAGAAAATCAAACCCTTCTGCTTGAAGCGCTCGCCAGGGCCAAGTACGCCATTGATTGCGCTGCTGCCGGACTTGACGATCGAACCCAGCGACTTCTCGACAATGTTCGACAGCCCGCCCTTCTTGTTGCCTGGCGTGGTGTTGGCGCTGCGATCCGCTTCGCCCTTGGCCAGGTAACGGTCGTACCAGTCCATCTCGCGCACCAGCTCCTCGGCAACGGTTTTGCTTTCGGCGCGTGAAGTCAGCAGGTAAATCGCATCGCGCACTTCGGTGACTTCGGAAAACATCACCGTCGCCCCCGCCCGCAACAGCAAATCCGAGGCGTAGCCCAGCGCCGGGTTGGCGGTGATGCCGGAAAACGCATCGCTGCCGCCGCACTGCATGCCGAGGATCAACTCGGACGCTGGCACGGTTTCGCGGCGGCGCTGGTCGAGTTTCTTCAAACGGACTTCGGCCAGCGCCATGATCTGCTCGATCATCTCGGTGAAACCGTGACTGGAATCCTGCAAGCGATACAGCCACGGATCGCTGAGATCCACCGAAGCATCGTCCTCGTGCATGACCTGCCCGGCCTGCAATTTCTCGCAGCCCAGACTGATCACCAGCGCTTCACCACCGAGGTTCGGGTTGCGCGCCAGATTGCGCACGGTACGAATCGGGATGTAGGCGTCGGTGGCGGTAATCGCCACGCCGCAGCCATAGCTATGAGTCAGCGCCACCACATCATCGACGTGCGGATACTTCGGCAGCAGCTCTTCCTTGATGCGTTTTACCGCGTGATCAAGCACGCCGGTGACGCACTGCACGGTCGTAGTGATGCCGAGAATGTTGCGCGTGCCGACGGTGCCGTCGGCGTTGCGATAACCCTCGAACGTGAAACCTTCCAGCGGTGCCTGCGCGTCCGGCACCTCGGTGGACAGCGGCAAGCTGTCCAGCGGCGGCGCGGTCGGCATGCGCAGTTGATCTTCCTTGACCCAACTGCCTCGGCGAATCGGCTGCAACGCGTAGCCAATCACCTGACCGTAGCGAATCACCTGGCCGCCCTCGGGAATGTCTTCAAGGGTGACCTTGTGGCTCTGCGGCACAAATTCCAGCGTCACCAGGCCATCGGCAAATTCAGTGCCGGCCGGAGCGCCCTGGTCGTTGACCACGACCACCACATTGTCCCGCTCGTGCAGGCGGATGTGGCGCGGCGAGTCGGAATGTTCAATCAACTGCATGACGCCGCTCCTCAGGAATGCGCTTGAGACAATTTACCGGTGGCTTCAGTACCGCCATTGGTTGGCGGCTCTTTGAGGACCACACGTTTGATCGGGCCAACGATGACCAGATAGCTGAACACCGCGACCAGTGCGTTGGCACCGACAAACACCAGCGCCCATTTGAACGAGCCAGTGGAGCTGATGATGTAGCCAATCACGATCGGCGTGGTGATCGATGCAATGTTGCCGAAGGTGTTGAACAGGCCTCCACTCAGGCCGGCGATCTGTTTTGGCGAAGTGTCGGAAACCACTGCCCAGCCGAGTGCACCAACGCCTTTGCCGAAGAAGGCCAAAGCCATGAAGCCAACGACCATCCATTCCACTTCAACATAGTTGCAGGCAACGATGCTGCTGGAAACCAGCAGGCCGGCAATGATCGGCGCTTTGCGCGCGAAGGTCAGCGAGTGGCCCTTGCGCAGCAGATAGTCGGAAATCACCCCGCCGAGTACGCCGCCGATAAAGCCGCAGATTGCCGGTAACGAGGCAATGAAACCGGCCTTGAGAATGGTCATGCCACGCTCTTGCACCAGATACACCGGGAACCAGGTCAGGAAGAAATAGGTGATGCCGTTGATGCAGTACTGGCCCAGATACACGCCGAGCATCATGCGATTGGTCAGCAACTGACGGATGTAATCCCACTTCGGACCGTCGGACTTTTTGCCCTTTTGGTCCATATCGACCATGCCGCCGTTTTCAGCGATGTGTTTGAACTCGGCTTCGTTGATACGCGGGTGTTCACGCGGGCTGTAGATCACTTTCAGCCAGACCAGCGAGAAGATGATCCCGAGAATCCCCATAACGATGAACACGTGCTCCCAGCCAAAGGAGTAAACGATCCAGCCCATCAGCGGTGCGAACAACACGGTGGCAAAGTATTGCGCCGAGTTGAAGATCGCCGAAGCGGTACCGCGTTCAGCGGTCGGGAACCACGCGGCGACGATGCGCGCGTTGCCGGGGAACGAAGGCGCTTCAGCCAGGCCCACGAGGAAGCGCAGCATGAACAGCGCAACGATGGCGGTGGACATGCCGAACTCACCGACAAAGCCTTGCAGCACGGTGAACAGCGACCAAGTGAAAATGCTCAGGGCATAGACTTTTTTCGAGCCGAAGCGATCGAGCAGCCAGCCGCCGGGAATTTGCCCGGCCACATAGGCCCAACCGAATGCGGAGAAGATATAGCCGAGGGTGACCGCGTCAATGCCCAGATCTTTTTGCAGGCTGGAGCCGGCGATGGCGATCGTGGCGCGGTCGGCGTAGTTGATCGTGGTCACCAGAAACAGCATGAGCAGGATCAAATAGCGGACGTGAGTCGGCTTGGACGATTGCATGTAGATGTACTCCCACTGATTATTTTTATGCGCGGGTGAATCTTCTTTGGTCTTGCATCTATTCCCTGTAGGAGCTGCCGAAGGCTGCGATCTTTTGATCTTAAAAGATCGCAGCCTTCGGCAACTCCTACAGGGGTATTGCCTTATCAGGAACCGATGTAGCTGGTCTTCACGACCGTGTAGAACTCTTGCGCATAGCGGCCTTGCTCACGTGATCCATAGGATGAACCTTTACGGCCGCCGAACGGAACGTGGTAATCGACGCCAGCGGTCGGCAGGTTGACCATCACCATCCCGGCTTGCGAATGACGTTTGAAGTGGTTGGCGTACTTCAGCGAGGTGGTCGCAATACCCGCCGACAGACCGAACTCGGTGTCGTTGGCCATCGCCAGCGCCGCGTCGTAATCGGCCACGCGAACAATGTTGGCCACCGGGCCAAAGATTTCTTCGCGGCTGATGCGCATCGACGCTTCACTGTCGGCAAACAGGGTTGGCGCGAGGAAGTAGCCTTCGGTGTCGCAGGTCACCAAGCCACCGCCGCTGACCAGACGCGCACCTTCGGACTGGCCGATATCGATGTACTTCATGTCCTGTTCCAGCTGCGCTTGCGAAACCACTGGGCCGATATCAGTGCCGGATTTCAGCGCGTGGCCGACCTTGATCGACTTCATGCGCTCGGCCATGGCTTCGACGAATTTGTCGTGGATCCCGGCAGTCACGATCAAGCGGCTCGACGCGGTGCAACGCTGGCCGGTGGAGTAGAACGCGCTCTGCACCGACAGCTCGACCGCTTGTTTGAGGTCGGCGTCATCGAGAATGATCTGCGGGTTCTTGCCGCCCATTTCCAGCTGAACCTTGGCCTGGCGCGACACGCAGTTGACCGCGATCTGACGACCCACACCCACCGAACCGGTGAAGCTGATGCCGTCGACTTTCGGGCTCTGCACCAACGCATCGCCAACCACGCGACCGCTGCCCATCACCAGGTTGAACACGCCAGCCGGGAAACCTGCGCGGGAAATGATTTCCGCCAGTGCCCAGGCGCAGCCCGGAACCAGATCGGCGGGTTTCAATACCACGCAGTTGCCGTAGGCCAGGGCCGGGGCGATTTTCCACGCAGGAATCGCGATCGGGAAGTTCCACGGGGTGATCAGACCGACCACGCCCAGCGCTTCGCGAGTCACTTCTACATTGACGCCCGGACGCACCGAAGGCACGTAGTCGCCGGACAAGCGCAGGCATTCACCGGCGAAGAATTTGAAGATGTTGCCGGCGCGGGTCACTTCACCGATGGCTTCGGGCAGGGTCTTGCCCTCTTCCCGGGCCAGCAGGGTGCCGAGCTCTTCGCGACGGGCGAGAATTTCGCTGCCGACTTTATCCAGCGAATCGTGACGGGCCTGAATGCCCGAAGTCGAGTACGCCGGGAACGCGGCGCGGGCGGCGTCGATGGCGGCGTGAACCTGAGTCAGATCAGCCTTGGCGTAGTCGCCGATGGTGTCGCTCAGTTCCGAAGGGTTGATGTTGGCCGAGTAGTCGGCACCGGCAACCCATTCACCGTTGATGTAGTTGTCGTAGCGTTTTGCAGTTGTCACAGGGGCAGCCCTCACATCTCAAAGCCTTCACGCAAAAAGCCGCTGATTGCTCAGCGGCCTCGCTTTTATCGGGTGTTACTGCGCACCTTGCTTGTCGATCAGCGCGGCGAGCATTTCGTACTCTTCGCCGGTCAGATCGGTCAGCGGCGCCCGCACCGGGCCTGCGTCATAGCCGGCGATTTTCGCGCCTGCCTTGACGATGCTCACGGCGTAACCGGCCTTGCGGTTGCGGATGTCGAGGTATGGCAGGAAGAAGTCGTCGATGATCTTACCGACAGTGGCGTGATCTTCACGGGCGATCGCGTGGTAGAAGTCCATCGCGGTTTTCGGGATGAAGTTGAACACCGCCGAGGAGTAAACCGGCACGCCCAGCGCCTTGTAGGCAGCGGCGTAGACTTCGGCGGTCGGCAGACCACCCAAATAACTGAAGCGATCACCGAGGCGGCGACGGATCGACACCATCAACTCGATATCACCCAGACCGTCCTTGTAGCCGATCAGGTTCGGGCAGCGCTCGGCCAGACGTTCCAGCAGCGGCGCGTTGAGGCGGCAAACGTTGCGATTGTAGACGACCACGCCGATGTTGACCGATTTACACACGGCTTCAACGTGAGCGGCAACGCCGTCCTGGCTGGCTTCGGTCAGGTAGTGCGGCAGCAGCAACAAGCCTTTGGCGCCCAGACGCTCGGCTTCCTGAGCGTATTCGATGGCCTGGCGAGTCGAACCGCCGACGCCGGCCAGAATCGGCACGCTGGTTTCGCAGGTGTCGACGGCAGTCTTGATGATTTCCGAGTATTCGCTGGCGGCCAGGGAGAAGAACTCACCGGTGCCGCCGGCGGCGAACAAGGCTGAAGCGCCATACGGAGCCAGCCATTCCAGGCGTTTGATGTAGCCCGCGCGGTTGAAATCACCCTGCGCGTTGAAATCGGTCACCGGGAAAGACAGCAGGCCGGCAGAGAGGATGGACTTCAGTTCTTGTGGATTCATTATTCGAACACCCTGGTAGCAACGTTTTTTGTGATTGGTCCGTTCAGCCTTCGCTGAAGTTGTAGGTCATCGTACAACTTAAAAGATAACCGTCAACTGCATTTCATCGTTGGGGGTGTTTTTTTGTCGGACAAAAGTGTTTAAGCCAAATGGCGAATCAGCGTAAAGGCCCGTTTTTACTGGGCTACATTGCAGAAATGTCTGGTCAAGATTCGTTTACTGAGCGCAGCTACCACGCCGGGTAAGGTGCGACGACTGCCACGAAGGATCGTGGCGGACCACCGAAGGAAACCGAAATGTCCACGAATTACGCTGCCCCGACCCTTTCGCAAATCGCCGCTTCGTCCTCCGACATCCTCACGCTTCAGCTATCGACACTGCCCGATGTGTTGACCGCACTCGTCCCGGATTCCAGCGACTTCCCGGCGAACTGGAGCGTTTACCCGATTCTCGGCGACGACCCGGAAACGCCCCTGTGGGCAGGCGAAGAAGTGGATACCGGCACCTGGGACGATGCCGAAGACGAGATGGAGAAACTAATGGGGATCGAATTGCAGATCCCCAAAGAGGCACTGCGTCCGTACCTGAACACGGATGTCGAATTGCGCTACAAGTTTGTCGATGAGTCGAGTATGGAGCCGTTTTCGCAGGTGTTGATGTTGCGGATCGAGGCCTGACGGCTTAACCCCGCTGCGCCTGCGCCTCTTCATGAGCCTGGCGCAGTCTTTCACGGCTGTTGGTCAGGTGCAGACGCATCGCCGCACGCGCCGCATCGGAATCCTGACGGGCAATCGCGTCGTAGATTTCTTCGTGCTCACGGCTCAGGCGACTCATGTAGTGCTGTTGGTCATCGTGGGCCAGTCGTGCCGAATTCAGCCGCGTACGCGGAATGATGCTGGTGCCCAGGTGGGTCATGATGTCGGTGAAGTAACGGTTGCCGGTGGACAGCGCGATTTCCAGATGGAAGGCAAAGTCCGAAGCAACAGCATCACTGGCATGGGCAGCGCTTTCGTTGAGCGCATCAAGGGCGGCACGCATGGTCGCCAGTTGCTCGGCACTGCGACGTTGCGCGGCAAGGCCGGCAGATTCCACTTCAAGGCTGATGCGCAATTCGAGAATCGCCAGAACATCACGCAGGGTAACGACGGTGGCCGGGTCGATGCGGAAACCACTCGGGCTTGGCGTGTCGAGCACGAAAGTGCCGATGCCGTGGCGGGTTTCCACTTGCCCTGCAGCCTGCAAACGCGAGATCGCCTCGCGCACCACGGTGCGGCTGACGCCATGGGCTTCCATGATCGCCGACTCGGTAGGCAGTTTGTCACCGCGCTTGAGCAGGCCATCGCGGATCTGCTCGCTCAGCACCGTCACCAGTTCCTGGGCCAGGCTGCGGCGCTTGCGCGGGAGACGCGGGGTGTCGATCAGGTTTTCCATGGTGTGCATCTTGTCTCGAAAATTCGGCTTGTGGGCATGATAGCTCAAGCGGGTTGTACGATCACTTTCCGGTTTACATCGCTTTATGTAGGAGTGAGCCTGCTCGCGATGACGTCCGCACATTCAGCATCAATGTGACTGACCCAACGCTATCGCGAGCAGGCTCACTCCTACAGGGGGTTAGCGGTGATCAGGCGGTCACGGTCTGTTCAACCAAATGGCCGCTGTCGATCCGCACGTGCCGTGGATGGAAGCGTTTCAAGCTGCTGCGATGGCCAACGCTGACAATACTCAGCCCCGGCAACTGATCGATCAGCGCCTGATACAGCGTCGCTTCATCCTCTTCATCCATCGCCGAAGTCGCCTCATCCATGTACAGCCACTGCGGTGCATAAAGCAACGCACGGGCGAAAGCCAGTCGTTGCTGCTCACCCGGCGAGAGCATGCGTTGCCAGTGATTGGCCTCGTCCAGTCGCCCAATCAGATGCGGCAAGCGGCAGGTTTCCAGCACTTGTGCATAACGCTCCGGCGCGTAACTGTCGCCCGGCTGTGGATAACTCAACGCCTCGCGCAGAGTGCCGATCGGCAGATACGGTTTCTGCGGCAGGAACAGATACCGCGCCGCCGGCAAACGAATGTTGCCGTGCCCCGCCGGCCACAAATGCCCCATCGCCCGCAGCAGCGTCGACTTGCCGCTGCCGGAACGGCCGCTGAGCATCACCCGCTCACCGGGTTCCACAGTCATATCGGCATTGGTCAACAGATGGCGACCATCGGCCAGATCCAGACCGAGGTTGTGCACCTTCAATTCGCTGCCCTGATTCTGCACATCGATGGCCGGGGTGCGTTCTTCGTTGTTGCTCATCGCATTGCGGAAACTCAGCAACCGGTCACACGTAGCGCGCCACTCTGCCAGTCCCTGATAAGCACTGATGAACCAGCTGAAGTTCTCTTGCACATTGCCGAAGGCCGAGTTGATTTGCATCAGCTCACCGAGTTCGATTTTGCCGCTGAAGTACCGTGGGGCAGCCACCATGAACGGAAAAATGATCGCGATCTGCTCATAACCCGAGGTAAAAAACGTCAGCCGCTTGGACACTCGCATGATGTCCCAGAAATTGTGCCAGACCAGCCCGAAACGGTTACTCAGGCGCCGGTTTTCATTCGGTTCGCCGTTGTACAAGGCGATACTCTCTGCATTCTCGCGAACCCGCACCATCGAGAAACGCAGGTCGGCTTCAAAACGTTGCTGGTTGTTGTTCAAACCGATCAGACGCCTGCCAATCAAATGCGTCAGCCAACTACCAATCACCGCGTACACCAATGCACACCAGAACATGTAACCGGGAACCGTGAAACCGAACACCTCAATGCTTCCGGAAACGCCCCACAGGATGATCGAGAACGACACCAGACTGACGACTGTGCGGATCAGACCCAAGCCAAGGGCCAGTGTGTTGGCCGTGAATTTATTAAGGTCTTCGGAGATCCGCTGGTCCGGGTTATCGGTATAGCCACCCTGCTCCAGCTGGTAGTAGTTCTTGTGCTCCAGCCACCGGGTGAAATGCTTTTCGGTGAGCCAGGCACGCCAGCGGATGGTCAGCATTTGCGTCAGATACTGGCGATACACGGAGCCGAGAATCGCCACCGCCGCGATACCGCAGAAATACAGGATCAACTGCCAGAAGGCCGCCTCGTCCTTCTTCTGCAAGGCGTTGTAAAAATCCTTGTACCAACTGTTGAGCCACACCGCGATCCATACGCTGAACAGCGTAAGCGCGATCACGGCAATCAGCAGCGTCCAGGCCTTGCCCTTCTCTTCGCTGCGCCAGTAAGGCGTGATCATCGCCCAAACCTTGCGAAAAAACTGCCCGCGCACAGCATCGTTGACCGCGGAATATTCAGCGTTCTGATTCATGGATAAGGCTCGAAATAGGAAAGAACAGACACGCACCGATCATAGATGATCGGTGCGTTTTATCGCGAGGGCTGGCGATAGTCGTTCAGCGCAGGTTCAGCGACGAACCGGGCGCTTCTGCAGTTTGCGCTGCAGGGTGCGGCGGTGCATGCCCAGGGCGCGGGCAGTGGCGGAGATGTTGCCTTCGTGTTCGGTGAGCACACGCTGGATGTGTTCCCACTGCAGGCGATCGACCGACATCGGGTTTTCCGGCACCAGACTGTCGAGGTCGGCGTGCTCGGAGAGCAACGCAGCCAGCACATCGTCGGCGTCGGCCGGTTTGCACAGATAGTTGCAGGCGCCGCGCTTGATAGCCTCGACGGCGGTGGCAATGCTCGAGTAACCGGTGAGGATCACCACGCGCATTTCCGGGTCCAGCTCCAGCAGTTTGGGCAGCAGCACCAGGCCGGAGTCGCCGTCCATTTTCAGGTCGAGCGCGGCATAATCAGGCAGGTCTGCCTGGGCGATGGTCAGGCCTTCTTCGGCCGAGCCGGCAGTGCTGACGCGAAAGCCACGACGAGCCATGGCACGGGCCATTACTCGGGTGAACGTTGCGTCGTCGTCGACCAGCAGCAAATGCGGCAGTTCTTCGCCTTCGACTTGGATTTCGTCACTCATGTTGGTCTCCTCGGGCGCCGTGGGGCAGGCGCAGCTCGGTGAGCGTGCCGCCTTCCTCATGACTATAGAGTTTCACTGAGCCGCCGGCGCGTGTCACGCTGGCCTTGCTCAAAAACAGGCCCAGGCCGAAACCTTTGCCCTTGGTGGTAAAAAACGGTTTGCCGATTTGCTCGGCGATGGCCAGCGGCACACCGGCGCCGTGGTCACGAATGCTGATGGTCACGGTTTCCGCGTCCCAGTCCAGGGTCACCTTGAGGTTTTCCGGGCAGGCATCGGCGGCGTTGTTGAGCAGATTCAACAGCGCCTGAGTCAGATCCGGCGGCGGCGCCATGCGCGGCACAGTGCCTTGGCCGAGGCGGTGGAAGCGATAACTGGCCTCCGGACGCATCAGATGCCAGCGGTTCAGCGCTTCGTCGAGCCAGTCAGTGACGTCCTGCATCTCGACAGCCAGACGCCGGTTGGCTTCGGCGGCCCGCACCAGTTGTTGCAAGGTCTCCTTGCAGAGTTTGACCTGATCCTGCAGCACCTTCAGATCGTCCTGCAGCATCGGGTCGGGATGGTCCTGCTGCATTTCCTTGAGCAACACGCTCATGGTCGCCAGCGGCGTGCCCAGTTCATGGGCAGCGCCAGCGGCCTGGGTGGCGACGGCGAGCAATTGCTGATCGCGCAAACCTTCTTCACGACGGATCGCCCGTAACTCTTCCTGACGGCGCAGCTCCTCAGCCATGCGCGCGGCGAAGAAGGTGATCACCGCAGCGGCCAGCGCAAAGCTCAGCCACATGCCGTAGATCTGCAGGTTTTCACGGGCGACCGGCAAGGTTTCCAGCGGATAGAAACGCGTCAGCATCACGGTGTACAGCGCCAGCGCGATGCCGGACAGGATCACCGAATAGCGCCATGGCAGCGTCACGGCGGCGATGGTCAGCGGCACCAGGTAGTAGGAAACAAACGGATTGGTCGAACCGCCGGAGAAATACAGCAGCGCACTGTGGATCACCAGATCACAGGCCAGTTGCAGCGCATATTCGAGTTCGGTCACCGGCCACGAAGTGCGCAAACGCACGGCAGTGAACACGCAGAGCAGCGTCGAGCAGCCAAGGGTCATCGCCAGTTGCACCCACGGCAACGGCAACAATTGCAGCCAGTAGGCCAGGCCTACGGAGCCAGCCTGCGCGGCGAGCACCAGGGTGCGGATGAAAGTCAGCCGCCAGAGGTTCTGGCGAGTGGCGGAAGTCAGTTGTACGGGGGCGAGCATGAGCTCTCCTGATGAGCGCTCCAGGCGGATCGCACGGAGTATAACCAACGCGCGGCCTTGAGAGGCGAAAGTGCGGCAAACGACCACATGGCGGAAACATCTTCGGCGGCTATAAGGACGCCTTCGCGAGCAGGCTCGCTTGTATGGTAGGACTTGAAGGGAGGAGGAGGGACAAGGCTCGATTCTGACTGTTGACGCAGCACAGACCGTGGGAGATTTCGCCCCTCCTCCTTTCACCCAAGCGCCGATAAAGAATGCATCTGGCTAGACCGACGATAGGAACAAGCCTGCGCCTCTGGGTGAGCCCTTCAAGTGCTCAAACCTTATCCCGGAGGAAATCCTGTGGCAATGCCAGTCGCTCTATCAAATCCGATCGTTGGCGTGGATGTCGCCAAAAATGAACTGGTGATTTATCAGGCCGATAGCGATCTGCTTGAAGCGATTCCCAACACCAAAACATCCATTAAGCAGTGGCTGAAGGCCTTGCTCGGCCCCGTGTCTATTGCCATTGAGGCTACAAACATCTACCACTTGGAATTCGCTGATTTGGCTTATGCGGCCGGTTGCACGATTTACATGGTGGGCGGCTATGAACTCAAACATTACCGCGAAGGCGTGAAGATCCGCGCCAAAACCGACGCCTTGGACGCCAAGTTGCTGGCCCGTTACCTGAAGAACGAAGCCGAGGAGTTGCGCCCCTGGACCCCGCCATCACCGCTGTACCGCCAGCTCCTGAGCCTTTTCCGCCGCCGCGCGGCTTTGGTCCAGGCAAGGGTCGGCCTGGTGCAGAGCTGGTCGAATGAGCCGCTATTGAAGGCAGCTTTTGCTGAACAAATAAAATCCATGCAGCGGCTTGAAACGATGATCGAAAAGACGATCAACGATCAGCTCAAACAAGCCGGTTTGCTCGGCCAATTGAAGCGTTGCCTGAAAGTTGAGGGCATTGGATTTCTGACCGGAGCGCGCCTGCTCACGGCGTTTCAGCGGGGGGAATTTAGCAACGCGGATGCGTTTATCGCCTTCCTGGGCATGGATTTAAGGGTATCGAAATCAGGGCAAAAGGACGGTCGCCGCAGCTTGACCAAGCGCGGAGACCCCGAGGCCCGCCGACTTTTGCACAACGCTGCGATGTCGGCTAGCCGTACGAAAGCCTGGAAAGGGTTTTACGAGGCCCAAAGAGCACGGGGTTTCAGCACCACGCAGGCGTTGGTGATGCTGGCTCGCAAACTTGCTCGGGTGGTATTCGCCTTGCTGAAAGGGCAAAGCGAATACCAGACAAAAGTCAGTTGAGGGCTTCCCCTCAACCATAGAATCTCCCACCTTTGAAATGCATTCCCCTGTGGGAGCGAACCTGCTCGCGAAGGGCTGCGCAGCAGCCCCGGCCATCTGTATAGAAGTTGTAACTGGGCGAACCGGATCATAAAAGCTAGAGTCTGATGGTTTCACGCAGGCCCCCGAACCATCACCTGCGCCCTCATCAAGGAGCTTTCATGCACACATTTCGCCGCAGCGCCGCCCTTCTCGCCCTGACCGTCGGCAGCATCGCCAGCCTTCCGGCCCTGGCCGCCTATGAGCTGCACTACAACCAGATTTCCCTGCGCGCCGAAGTCAGCACGGAAGTGGCCCGCGACCTGATGATCGTCACCCTCTACACCGAAGAACAAAACACCGACCCGGCCAAACTCGCCGCCGACGTCAGCACCACCATGAACAAGGCCCTGGCCCAGGCCAAGCAAGTCAAAGACATCACCCTGCGCCAGGGCAGCCGCAACAGCTACCCGATCTACGACACCAAAGGCCAGAAGATCACCGGCTGGCGTGAACGCGCCGAACTGCGCCTGGAAAGCGCCGACTTCGCCGCCCTATCCAAACTCACCGGCGAACTGCTGGGCGACCTGAAAATGGGCGGCATGGACTTCGCCATCGCCGACCCGACCCGCAAATCCAGTGAAGACCAGTTGCTCAAAGAAGCAGTGACCGCCTTCAAGGCCCGCGCCCAACTGGCCACCGACGCACTGGGCGGCAAGGGCTACAAAATCGTCAACCTGAACCTCAACAGCAACGGTTATCCGCAGCCGTACCTGCGCGCACCGATGATGATGAAAGCGGCGGCGATGGATTCGGCGCCGGTGACACCGGAAGTTGAAGCGGGCACCAGCCAGGTGAGCATGACGGCAGATGGCTCGATTGAAGTGTTGATGCAGTGATTTGATCTGCGCTGAATGAAAAACCGGCGATCAGAGCATGGTCGCCGGTTCCACCCTACAACCCCCGCAAAGCAGGCGACAACGTTGATAGGTCAGACAAGCCTTCTACTGTTCTAGAGGTTTAAGTCCCAATCGCATCGACGATGCGCTGTGCATCTTCCCTCGTAGCGCATAACTGTGAATAAGGGGTTCCGTCCTTATAACAAACTTGAAAGCGGGAGGCGCCCCATTCATATTCGTAAATCTTGAAGGCTTTGTAGTCAGTAATAATCGGATAACTCATGGTCAAGTCCTTATGTGTTTTCGTTCAAGCCTCTAAGTCGCTCCTTGCAGTAGCGGAACGTACTCGGCTTGAAGAAATACTCAGGCGCATTGGAAAGATTATCTACTGTCATAAATTACAGGTTTTCGGTGAACTTCATATCGAATTGAAATAAGCCATTGAGTCAAGCATTCATCTGCTTATGAAACCAAAAAACCGGGCCGTTACTGGTGACAATCACCATTCTTGTACCTGGAATTTTTGGTGAATGAACCGGCTCCATAGCGAGCACGCTCGCTCCTACAAGGGGAACGCGTTCCACCTGCTCGCGAAGAACGATAAAACGGTCTCAGGTCTGCGGATCAACCCGATCCAGCGCCCGATTCACCGCCAACTCGGCCAGCATAATGATCTGCTGAATCGCCAACGCCGTATTACGCTCGGGCCGACCCAGTTGATCGGCAAAGTTACCGGTTAACGTGTTCGCCGACGCCAGTGACTCACAGGCATGCGTCAGCAGGCTTTCGGTGTCGATGTTCGGCTGGATCAGGAACATCGTGCTGGGCTGCCGGGGTTTGACTGGGTCGGGGCTGAGGTAGAAATCCAGGGCGCGTTTGATGGCTTCGCGGGTTTTGATCTGGTCTTCGGCGCGGATGGCGTCTTCGAGTGGGGTATCGAGGGGTGGGTCAGGTATCAATTTATCCATGGAAAATTTCCTTATGAACTGACGCCATTCATTTCCGATCTCACTCGAGAAATGAGGTGGCAACTATGTACGGAGTGAGATTACCGGTAAGGAAACCAACCCGGCCGGACAAAAGTCCGCCCGTACATAGCCGCCATAAAAACTACTGACAGCATGAGCTGGCGGCGATTATGGAGGGGCTTGTGCAGGTTTCCAAATTCAATAACCGGGAATCTCACCTCCCGATCGCTGAGTCTTCAGCGACACCCAGAGCCTAAAGAGCGCACGTCCGACGGACAACCTGAAAACCTTGTGGGAAGGTTCTGGTTATTTGCATCAGATTTAAACAGCCAAAAGCCAACCCTCACCCTAGCCCTCTCCCAGAGGGTGAGGGGACTGACCGTGTTGTTTGGGAGAGTTACGCCGACGTGCGATTGCCGTGTTGAACTCAGATTCTGAAACAGATCAAAAGCCCCTCACCCTAGCCTTCTCCCATAGGGTGAGGGGACTGACCGTGTTGTTTGGGAGAGTTACGCCGACGTGCGATTGCCGTGTTGAACTCAGATTCTGCAACAGATCAAAAGCCCCTCACCCTAGCCCTCTCACAGAGGGAGAGGGGACTGACCGTGTTGTTTGGGAGAGTTACGCCGACGTGCGATTGCCGTGTTGAACTCAGATTCTGAAACAGATCAAAAGCCCCTCACCCTAGCCCTCTCCCGGAGGGAGAGGGGACTGACCGAGTTGTTTGGGAGAACTACGCCGACGTGCGATACCGCGTCGAACTGAGGCTTTGAAAAACACACAAATCGGCCCCCTCTCCCTCCGGGAGAGGGCTGGGGTGAGGGGCGAATCCACCAAAAAACCAAAGCCGAACACCCGCTCTTCACCACTCACTAGGCCGAGTGTCAGCTCGCCTGCTTTTGATCTTGATCCACGGGCGACGTCGGAAGGCTGAGCGGAGGGATTGATCCGGGCGTGGGAGCGCAGCGACCGTTTGGCGAAGCCAAACACAGCGGGAGTAGGTGCAGCGAAGCAAACCGGAGACGCTGCGCCCGGATCGTTCCCGCAGCGAAGGGACCCCGAGCCCCAGCGAGCGGGCCGCACGTAGGAGCAAGCGTTTTTTGCTTACTTTTTTTGGCGTTTGAAAAAAAGTGAGTCGCCGTAAGGGCGAAACCCTAAGCCGCCGTTACCGCACCAACGGATATACACACAAGCGCTAGATATACCGAGATAGAAACTTCAACAGGAAAAACGATATTTCCGCCAACACCCCCGCCCCAGCTACTCTTCCACGATTACCACCGCCGATTCCCCGGGGACCCCATGCCAAGATCCACCCTAAAACCGCTCTTGATCTCCCTCGCACTAACCGCCATAGCCCCAATCGCCAACGCCGCCACAACCCTGGTCTACTGCTCCGAAGCCAGCCCCGCCGGCTTCGACCCCAGCCAATACACCAGCGGCACCGACTTCGACGCCTCCGCCGAAACCGTCTTCAACCGCCTCACCCAATTCAAACGCGGCGGCACCGACATCGAACCCGGCCTGGCGACAAAATGGGACGTCTCCAGCGACGGCCTGCAATACACCTTCCACCTGCGCCAAAACGTAAAATTCCACACCACCGACTACTTCAAACCCACCCGCGACTTCAACGCCGACGACGTCCTCTTCACCTTCCAGCGCCTGCTCGACCCGGATAACGCCTTCCGCAAGGCCTACCCCGCCGAGTCCCCGTACTTCACCGACATGGGCCTCAACACCACAATCAAATCGGTAGAAAAAATCGACGAGCAAACCGTGCGCTTCAACCTCAACAACGTCGACGCCGCCTTCGTGCAAAACCTCGCCATGAGCTTCGCCTCGGTGCAATCTGCCGAATACGCCGCGCAACTGTTGAAGGAAGGCAAAGCCGCCGACCTCAACCAGAAACCGATCGGCACCGGCCCGTTCGTGTTCAAGCGCTACCAAAAGGACTCGCAAATCCGCTACGCCGCCAACACGGCCTACTGGAAACCCGAAGACGTGAAGATCGACAACCTGATTTTCTCGATCACCCCGGACGCCGCCGTGCGCCTGCAAAAACTCAAGGCCGGCGAATGCCAGGTCAGCGGCTACCCACGCCCGGCCGATATCGAAGTGATGGAAAAAGACCCGAATCTGCGCGTGCTCAAACAGGCCGGTTTCAACCTCGGTTTCCTCGCCTACAACACCACCCACGCGCCACTCGACCAGCTCAAGGTGCGACAGGCGCTGGACATGGCCATCGACAAACCGGCAATCATCAAAGCCGTCTACCAAAGCGCCGGCCAGCTGGCCCAAAACGCCTTGCCGCCGGCGCAATGGTCGTATGACCCGAACATCAAGGACGCTCCCTACGACCCGGCAAAAGCACGGGTGCTACTGAAAGAAGCAGGGGTTGCGCCGGGTACAACCATCAACCTTTGGGCGATGACAGTGCAACGCGCCTCAAACCCGAATGCGCGGATGTCGGCGCAGATGATCCAGCAGGATTGGGAGAAAATCGGCATCAAGGCCAACATCGTCAGCTACGAATGGGGCGAGTACATCAAACGCGCAAAAAATGGCGAACACGACGCCATGATCTATGGCTGGACAGGTGACAACGGTGACCCGGACAACTGGCTGGGCGTGCTCTACAGCTGCGCGGCGGTAAAGGCAGCAACTACGCCAAATGGTGCGATCCGGCCTACGACAAACTGGTGCAACAGGCCAAGTTGTCCACCGACAAAGATCAACGGGTAAAACTGTATCAACAGGCGCAACTGATCCTCAAACAGCAGGTGCCGATCACACCGATTGCCAACTCCACGGTGTTCCAGCCGCTGCGCAAGGAAGTCACTGACTTCCGGATCAGCCCGTTCGGTCTAACCCCCTTCTATGGCGTGGGTATAAATAAGTAACACCAAGCCCCAAGGCGGCGCGCACAACGTGACCGGCGCACCGTTTTGGGGCTTCATTTGCACCGTAAAAACCACCCGCAAACGGTCAAATGCGTCAGAAGTTATACAGATGCGACATTAAGGTACGTTCGTGCCACGCTTTGAGGCCAGCAGTCGTTCTGGATCTTGCAATGGGTATGGCCCCTGCATAAGTATCCGCAGGCACGACTCACGAGGTCGTACCTCACAACTAAAAAATGACAACAAATCATGAGGCCAACATGCTTAAACACGCGGTCATTCCGTTTTTAGTCGGCGCAGGCTTGTTAGCCTCCGCACCTTTCGCATCCGCTGCGACTAACCTGGTGTTCTGCTCCGAAGGCAGCCCGGCCGGTTTCGACCCAGGCCAGTACACCACCGGAACCGACTTCGACGCCTCAGCCGAAACCATGTTCAACCGTCTGACCCAGTTCGAGCGCGGCGGCACCGCCGTGATTCCTGGTCTGGCGACCAAGTGGGACATCTCCGATGACGGCCTGACTTACACCTTCCACCTGCGTGAAGGCGTCAAGTTCCACACCACCCCGTATTTCAAGCCGACTCGTGAGTTCAACGCCGACGACGTGCTGTTCACCTTCAATCGCATGATTAACAAGGATGACCCGTTCCGTAAGGCGTACCCGACCGAATTCCCGTACTTCACCGACATGGGGATGGACACCAACATCACCAAGATCGATAAAGTCGACGACCACACCGTCAAGTTCACTCTGAAAGAAGTTGATGCCGCGTTCATCCAGAACATGGCGATGAGCTTCGCCTCGGTACAGTCCGCCGAGTACGCAGCGCAGCTGCTGAAAGAAGGCAAGGCTGCCGACATCAACCAGAAGCCGATCGGCACTGGTCCGTTCGTGTTCAAGAGCTATCAGAAAGACTCCAACATCCGTTACACCGGCAACAAGGATTACTGGAAGCCTGAGGATGTGAAGATCGACAACCTGATCTTCG
This sequence comes from Pseudomonas sp. Mb7, assembly GCF_054790525.1. NCBI lineage: Bacteria > Pseudomonadati > Pseudomonadota > Gammaproteobacteria > Pseudomonadales > Pseudomonadaceae > Pseudomonas > Pseudomonas sp. Mb7. The sequence continues at coordinate 169,120 of NZ_CP186501.1, read as the reverse complement.
CCATCACCACTGACCCGTCGGTACGTATTCAGAAGCTGAAAAAGAACGAGTGCCAAGTCACCCTGTTCCCGCGTCCGGCCGATCTGAAAGCGCTGAAAGAAGACAAGACCCTGAAGATGCCTGACCAGGCTGGCTTCAACCTGGGTTACATCGCCTACAACGTGATGGACAAGGTCAAGGGCAGCAACGAGGCCAACCCGCTGGCAGACCTGCGCGTACGTCAGGCGCTGGACATGGCCGTCAACAAGCCACAGATCATCGACTCGGTTTACCAGGGCGCCGGCCAACTGGCCGTCAACGCCATGCCGCCGACCCAGTGGTCTTACGACACCACCATCAAGGACGCCAAGTACGATCCTGAGAAAGCCAAGCAACTGCTGAAGGAAGCTGGCGTCAAGGAAGGTACCGAAATCGTTCTGTGGGCGATGCCGGTGCAGCGTCCGTACAACCCGAACGCCAAACTGATGGCTGAAATGCTCCAGTCCGACTGGGCCAAGATCGGCTTGAAAGTGAAGATCACCAGCTACGAATGGGGCGAGTACATCAAGCGCTCCAAAGGTGGCGAGAACCAGGCCATGATCATTGGCTGGAGCGGTGACAATGGTGATCCGGACAACTGGCTGAACGTGCTGTTCGGTTGCGACTCGCTCAGCGGCAACAACTTCTCCAAGTGGTGCGACAAGAAGTTCGATGGCCTCGTCAAAGAAGCCAAGCGCACGACCGATCAGGGCAAGCGCACCGAACTGTACAAACAGGCGCAACACGTCCTCAAAGATGCAGTCCCTATGACACCTATCGCTCACTCGACGGTGTACCAACCCATGCGCGCCAACGTGCAGGATTTCAAGATCAGCCCATTTGGCTTGAACTCCTTCTACGGCGTCAGCGTCAGCAAATAAGGCACTGCAGCGGCGACGTTTTTAACGTCGCCGTTGTTTTACCTGCCGGGAAGCTAGGAAATTGCCTACAACCAATTCCGCTGCGGATTACTGCAGAGGTATAGGACGCGTCGCCTTTTCCTACGAGATTTGAGGCATTTACGCATTTACTGCCAGAACCGCGGCCCCTACCGTCGGGTACTGACCAGTGTCTGCGTGGGCCACCGGTTTGCCGTACGTACTGGATTGAGCTCGATGCAACCAAAACGTCTCTGGATGAGGTGACGGTGCATTGAACAACACTAAAAAAAGAGGGAGCGTCATGCGCCATACCTTGATTTATTCCGCATTGCTGGGTGCCGGCCTGCTGGCCGCCTCGTCCGCCAGTTTCGCCGCCAGCAAAAGTCTGGTGTTCTGCTCTGAAGGCAGTCCGGCGGGCTTTGACACTGCGCAGTACACGACAGCGACCGATAACGACGCCGCCGAACCGATCTACAACCGTCTGGTCGAGTTCGAAAAAGGCGCGACCAATGTCGTTCCGGGCCTGGCAACCACGTGGGACATTTCCGAGGACGGCCTCAAGTACACCTTTCACCTGCGTGAAGGTGTGAAATTTCATACAACGCCGTACTTCAAACCAACCCGCGATTTCAACGCCGACGACGTGCTGTTCACGTTTAATCGCATGCTCGATGCCCAGCAACCTTTCCGTAAGGCGTACCCCACCGAATTCCCGTATTTTAACGGGATGAGCCTGAACAAGAACATCGCCAAGGTCGAGAAGACCGGGCCGCTGACCGTGGAGTTCACGCTCAACAGCGTCGACGCCGCGTTCATCCAGAACATCGCCATGAGCTTCGCCGCCATCCTGTCCGCCGAATACGCCGACAAGCTGCTGGCCGAAGGCAAGCCAAGCGACATCAACCAGAAACCGATCGGCACCGGGCCGTTCGTGTTCAAGAGTTATCAGAAAGACTCGAACATTCGTTACACCGGTAATAAACATTACTGGGATCCGAGCCGGGTCAAACTCGACAACCTGATCTTCGCGATCAACACCGACGCCTCGGTGCGCGTGCAGAAGCTCAAGGCTGGCGAATGCCAGATCACCTTGCATCCGCGCCCAGCCGATGTTGAAGCGTTGAAGGCCGACCCGAAACTGCAACTGATTTCCAAGCCGGGTTTCAACCTCGGCTACATCGCCTACAACGTTCGCCACAAGCCATTCGACCAGCTCGAAGTGCGCCAGGCGCTGGACATGGCGGTGAATAAACAAGGGATTCTCAACGCTGTTTATCAAGGCGCCGGCCAACTGGCCGTCAACGCCATGCCGCCGACTCAATGGTCCTACGACGACAGCATCAAGGACGCCGCCTACAACCCGGAAAAAGCCAAAGAGCTGCTCAAGGCTGCCGGCGTCAAGGAAGGCACCGAGATCACCCTGTGGGCGATGCCGGTGCAGCGCCCGTACAACCCGAACGCCAAACTGATGGCCGAAATGCTCCAGGCGGACTGGGCCAAGATCGGTCTGAAAGTGAAGATCGTCAGCTATGAATGGGGCGAGTACATCAAACGCACCAAGAACGGCGAGCACGACGTCAGCCTGATCGGCTGGACCGGTGACAACGGGGATCCGGACAACTGGCTCGGCACGCTGTACAGCTGCGATGCCATCGGCGGCAACAACTACTCCATGTGGTGCGATCCGGCTTACGACAAGCTGATCAAAGAGGCCAAGGTCGTCACCGACCGCGACCAACGCACCGTGCTCTACAAACAGGCTCAGCAATTGCTTAAACAGCAAGTGCCGATCACGCCTGTCGCCCACTCGACGGTCAACCAACCGTTAAGCGCCAGGATCGAGGGCTTCAAAGTCAGCCCGTTCGGTCGCAACGTGTTCTCGGGTGTCGGTATCGATTAAACCAGATGATTAGCCGCAATGCTGGGGGGCGCTGTCTAGCCCCTCACGCAAGCGCTTTGCCGAAATTCGCCAATCTGGCTTTTGGCAAACGTTTGCGATGTGTGAACGAGTTCTAAATCAATAACCGGCATACCAAAAAAAAGCCGGCATAAAAAGAAAGTAAAGGAGCTTCACCCATGAAACTGAGCAGCACCGCGATACTGGCCCTGGCCATTAGCAGCATCACCGCCACGGCGTACGCAGAACCTGCAAGTCAGGAGTTCGTCCCTACCACATTGGCCGGCAGTAGCGCCCAAAGCGAGGCCAAAGGCTTTATCGATGGACAAAGCCTGGGCGGCACAACCCGTAACTGGTACGCCAATGAACTGCGTCGTCGTGACGACAGCTTCAGCTACGTGAAAAACAGCGACAAATACACCTCGCCAACGGTAAGAACAAAGACCCCGCGTCGTATCAACTGGGTTCAGGGCACCATCGTCAACTACACCTCGGGCTTCACCCAAGGCACCGTTGGCGTGAGCACCGAAGTTGCCGCTTACAACGCCATCGTTCTCGACCGTGACCGCAAGGATATTGCTGGCGGCTCCAACCGCACCCTCGCCCATTCCGACGGTGATGCGGTCGACCAGTGGAGCAAACTGGGTCTGGCCAACGTCAAGTTCCGCGTGTCCAACACCACGTTGACCGCAGGTCGCCAGAACTTCAGCACGCCGATTGTCGATGTTATTGGCAACCGTCCGCTGCCTTCGAGCTTTGAAGGGATCAGTCTGCATAGCGAAGAGTTGAACAACCTGTCGTTCGACCTCGCCGGTTTCGACCGCGTCTCGCCACGTACCGAGCAGAGCCTGTCGAAATTCCGTTCCGAATACGGCGCCAACGGCGAAGAAACCGACAAGGTCTACACCGCGGGCGTGAACTATCAGCCGCTCAAAAGCCTGAAAACCAGCCTGTACGTCGCCAACGTCGAAGACTTCTGGAACCAGTACTACTTCGGCGGAACCCACGAATTGGGTGACAGCCAGGTATTGAGCCTGACCACCGGCCTGAACTACTACAAGACCGTCGACGAAGGCAAAAAGTTGATGGGCAACATCGACAACGATACCTACTCGCTGTCCTTGGGACTGACCCACCAGGCCCACAGCCTGACCTTCTCGTATCAGCAAGTGAACGGTAACGAGTACTTCGACTACCTGCACGAAACCAACGGCATCTACCTGGCCAACTCCCTGCTGTCGGACTTCAACGGCCCGAACGAGAAATCCTTCCAGATCGCCTACGGCATCAACATGGCCGAGTATGGCGTGCCAGGTCTGAAGTTCAACATCTACCAGGCTCGCGGCTGGGGCATCGACGGTACTCACTACCGTGGCACCGCTTACACCATTCCAGATGACAAGCGCGGCGATCTGAGTCTGATGGACGGCGAATCCCACTACGAATACGGCATCGGTGCTTCCTACGCCGTGCAGAGCGGTCCGCTCAAAGCCACCGCGATTCGCGCGACGTACACCACGCACCGCGCCAGCGAGCATCAGGCTGACGGCAACATCAACGAGTTCCGTCTCGTGACCACGATTCCATTCAACATCCTGTAAAAACGCCAGCCGACGGCTGACTCATGATGAGTCGGCCGTTCGGCTTTTTGTCTTCAACCGATTGCAGAGGGTTATCGATGAAAATGCTTCCCCTACGTGCGGCCATCGCGGCTGCGTTGCTGAGTGTCGCTGTCGGCGTCTCGGCCAAACCCTTGGTGGTCTGCACCGAAGCCAGTCCGGAAGGCTTCGATATGGTCCAGTACACAACTGCAGTCACGGCGGACGCTGTGGCCGAAACCATCTTCAACCGCCTGGCCGACTTCAAGCCCGGCACCACTGAAGTGATCCCGGCTCTCGCCGAGTCCTGGGACATCAGCGAAGACGGCCTGACCTACACGTTCCACCTGCGCAAAGGCGTCAAGTTTCACACCACCGAATATTTCAAGCCGACCCGCGACATGAACGCCGACGACGTGGTCTGGAGCTTCCAGCGTCAGCTGGACCCGAATCACCCATGGCACAAACTGTCGAGCGTGGGCTTCCCGTACTTTGAAAGCATGGGCTTCAAGGAACTGCTGAAAAACGTCGAAAAAGTCGACGACAACACGGTCAAGTTCACCCTGACCCGCCGCGAAGCGCCATTCCTGGCCGACATCGCGATGGCGTTCTCCTCGATCTACCCGGCCGAATACGCCGACCAATTGCTCAAGGCCAACAAGACAGGTGACTTGAACAACAAGCCGATCGGCACCGGCCCGTTCATCTTCCAGCGTTATGCAAAAGACGCGCAGGTGCGTTTCAAGGCCAACCCAGATTACTTCCGTGGCAAGGCGCCGGCTGATGCGCTGATCCTGGCGATCGCCACCGACAACAACGTGCGCCTGCAGAAGCTCAAGGCCAACGAGTGCCAGATCGCCCTGTATCCGAAACCGGATGACATCCCGAGCATCAAGAAAGACAGCAACCTGAAAGTCGATGAGCTCGACGCGATGACCGTCTCGTACATCGCCATGAACACCCAGCACAAGTACATGAGTGACGTACGCGTGCGTAAGGCGATCGATATCGCCTTCGACAAAGAAGCCTATGTCAACGCGCTGTTCGGCAAAGGCAATGCGTCGGTCGCGGTCAACCCGTACCCGCCGACCCTGCTCGGCTACAACCACGACATGAAGAACCCGCCACGTGACCTCGACGCCGCCCGCAAGCTGCTCAAGGAAGCCGGGGTTCCGGAAGGCACCGTGTTTACCCTGTTCACCCGCAACGGTGGCGGTCCGACCAACCCCAACCCGATGCTCGGCGCGCAAATGATGCAGGCTGACCTGGCGAAAGTCGGGATCAAGATCGACATTCGCGTGATGGAATGGGGCGAAATGCTTAAACGCGCCAAGGCCGGTGAGCACGACATGGTGTCTGCCGGATGGGCGGGCGACAACGGCGACCCGGATAACTTCCTGACGCCTATGCTCAGTTGCGAAGCGGCAAAAAATGGCGAGAACTATGCTCGCTGGTGCAACGAGAAATTCCAGGCACTGCTGGATGAAGCACGGGCTAAAGTAGATCCGGCCGAACGCGCAAAGCTCTACGAACAGGCGCAAGTGCTGTTTAATCAGGATCAGCCATGGATCAGCATGGCCCACACCAGGATGTTTACCGCAATGCGCAACAACGTAGAGGGCTATCACATCAGCCCTCTCACCACTAATAACTTCGCCACCACCCAGGTGAAGTAGATAAGAAACTCCCGGCGTCCCTGACCCCAGGGATGCCGGGCACGCCTAACCGGCTGATGAGGTACCACACACGATGTTTAGTTTTATTGCCCGCCGACTGGGGTTGTTGATCCCCACGTTTTTCGGCATCACCTTGCTGACTTTCGCGTTGATTCGCATGATTCCGGGCGACCCCGTGGAAGTGATGATGGGCGAACGTCGGGTCGACCCCGAAATGCACGCTCAGGCAATGGAACGCCTAGGTCTGAACAAGCCGCTGTATGCCCAGTATCTGGACTACATCGGCAAACTGGCTCACGGCGATCTCGGCGAATCCCTGCGCACGCGTGAAAGCGTATGGACCGAGTTCACCTCCCTCTTCCCGGCGACCCTGGAACTGTCCATGGCCGCCCTGCTGTTCGCCGGCATTCTGGGCCTTCTGGCCGGGGTGATCGCGGCACTCAAGCGAGGATCATTGTTCGACCACGGGGTGATGGGCATCTCCCTCGCGGGTTATTCGATGCCGATCTTCTGGTGGGGCCTGATCCTGATCATGTTCTTCTCGGTGAGCCTGGGCTGGACCCCGGTTTCCGGGCGGATCGACCTGCTCTACGACATCGAGCCGCGCACCGGCTTCATGCTGATCGACACGCTGCTGGCCGATGACGTCGGGGCGTTCTTCGACGCGCTGCATCACCTGATCCTGCCGGCCATCGTCCTCGGTACCATCCCGCTGGCAGTGATCGCGCGGATGACCCGTTCGTCGATGCTCGAAGTGCTGCGCGAAGACTACATCCGCACCGCCAGGGCCAAAGGCCTGTCGCCGTCGCGCGTGGTGTTCGTCCACGGTCTGCGTAACGCACTGATTCCGGTACTCACCGTGGTCGGCCTGCAAGTCGGCACTCTGCTCGCTGGTGCGGTTCTGACCGAAACGATTTTCTCCTGGCCCGGCATCGGTAAATGGCTGATCGAAGCCATCGGCGCCCGGGACTACCCGGTTGTGCAAAACGGCATCCTGTTAATCGCCTGCCTGGTGATTCTGGTCAACTTCGTAGTGGACATCCTCTACGGCTTTGCCAACCCACGCATCCGTCATCAGCGCTGAGGTCAATAACCATGAGCACTCCAACATCCTCAGTAGCGACTTCCGCCACCAGCGCGGATCAAAGCCTGCTGTACCCGTCACCATACAAAGAATTCTGGCAAGCCTTCTCCAAGAACAAGGGCGCAGTTGCCGGCCTGCTGTTCATGCTGTTGATCATCTTCTGCGCGCTGTTCGCGCCGTGGGTTGCGCCGCATAACCCGAGCGAGCAATACCGTGATTTCCTGCTGACGCCGCCGGCGTGGCTGGAAGGCGGTCAGATGCAATTCCTGCTCGGCACCGATGAACTGGGTCGTGACCTGCTGTCGCGTCTGATCCAGGGCTCGCGCCTGTCGCTGCTGATCGGTTTGTCGTCGGTGGTGATGTCGCTGATTCCGGGGATCCTGCTCGGTCTGTTCGCCGGTTTCTTCCCGAAGATGATTGGCCCGACCATCATGCGTCTGATGGACATCATGCTGGCCCTGCCGTCGCTGCTGCTGGCGGTGGCGATTGTTGCCATCCTCGGCCCTGGCCTGATCAACACCGTGATCGCTATCGCTGTGGTTTCGCTGCCGTCCTATGTGCGTCTGACCCGTGCGGCCGTGATGGGCGAACTGAACCGCGACTACGTGACCGCCGCGCGCCTGGCCGGTGCCGGTCTGCCACGTCTGATGTTCATCACCGTGTTGCCGAACTGCATGGCGCCGCTGATCGTGCAGGCGACCCTGAGCTTCTCGTCGGCGATTCTCGATGCCGCAGCGTTGGGCTTCCTCGGCCTTGGCGTACAACCGCCAACCCCTGAGTGGGGCACCATGCTGGCCTCGGCCCGTGACTACATCGAACGCGCCTGGTGGGTGGTGAGCCTGCCTGGTTTGACCATTTTGCTCAGCGTGCTGGCAATCAACTTGATGGGCGACGGTCTGCGCGATGCGCTGGACCCGAAACTCAAGAACGCCGCCTGAGGAGATTCCCATGTCACTGCTAGAAATCAAGAATCTCAACGTTCGCTTCGGCGACAAGACCGCGACCCCGGTGGTCGACGGCCTCGACCTGAAAGTCGACAAAGGCGAAGTACTGGCCATCGTTGGCGAGTCGGGTTCGGGTAAATCCGTGACCATGATGGCGCTGATGGGCCTGATCGAGCATCCCGGCATCGTCACCGCCGACTCGCTCAGCTTTGACGGCAAAGACATGCTCAAGCTGAGCAATCGTCAGCGTCGGCAAGTCGTCGGCAAAGACCTGTCGATGGTCTTTCAGGACCCGATGACCGCACTGAACCCGAGCTACACCGTCGGTTTCCAGATCGAAGAAGTGCTGCGTCTGCACCTGAAAATGTCCGGCAAGCAAGCGCGCAAACGTGCGATCGAACTGCTGGAAAAAGTCGAAATCCCGGGCGCCGCCAGCCGTATGGACGCCTACCCGCATCAACTGTCCGGCGGTATGAGCCAGCGCGTTGCGATCGCCATGGCGATTGCCGGCGAACCGAAACTGCTGATCGCCGACGAACCGACCACTGCACTGGACGTGACGATTCAGGCACAGATCATGGATCTGCTGCTGGCGTTGCAGAAAGAACAGAACATGGGCCTGGTGCTGATCACCCACGACCTCGCGGTCGTGGCAGAAACCGCCCAGCGCGTCTGCGTGATGTACGCAGGGCAAGCCGTTGAAGTCGGTCAGGTGCCGCAACTGTTCGACATCCCGGCGCACCCGTACAGCGAAGCGCTGCTCAAGGCGATTCCCGAGCACAGCCTCGGCGCCTCACGCCTGTCGACCCTGCCGGGTATCGTCCCGGGCCGCTACGATCGTCCACAGGGTTGCCTGCTGTCGCCGCGCTGCCCGTACGTGCAGGACAGCTGCCGCGCGCAGCGTCCAGGCCTTGATCCGAAAAGCCACAGCCTCGCCCGCTGCTTCTTCCCGCTGAACCAGGAGGTGGCGTAATGGCCGTCGTACTTACCGCCCGCGACCTGACCCGTCACTACGAAGTCTCCCGTGGCCTGTTCAAGGGCCATGCGACCGTGCGCGCACTGAACGGCGTGTCGTTCGAACTGGAAGCCGGCAAGACCCTCGCTGTTGTAGGCGAATCGGGCTGCGGCAAATCCACCCTCGCCCGTGCGTTGACGCTGATTGAAGATCCGTCGTCCGGATCCTTGAAAATCGCCGGCCAGGAAGTCGCCGGCGCCGACAAGGCCCAGCGCAAGCAACTGCGCAAAGACGTGCAGATGGTCTTCCAAAGCCCGTACGCCTCGTTGAACCCACGGCAGAAAGTCGGTGACCAGCTCGGCGAGCCGCTGCTGATCAACACCAACCTTTCCGCCGCCGAACGTCGCGAAAAAGTCCAGGCGATGATGAAGCAGGTCGGCTTGCGCCCTGAGCACTATCAGCGCTATCCGCACATGTTCTCCGGCGGTCAGCGTCAGCGTATCGCCCTGGCTCGCGCCATGATGCTGCAACCGAAAGTGCTGGTGGCGGATGAGCCGACCTCGGCACTGGACGTGTCGATTCAGGCACAGGTGCTCAACCTGTTCATGGATCTGCAGCAGGAGTTCAACACCGCTTACGTGTTCATCTCGCACAACCTTGCGGTGGTGCAGCATGTGGCCGATGACGTGATGGTGATGTACCTCGGTCGCCCGGTAGAACTGGGGCCGAAGAACGACATCTACGAGCGTCCGTTGCACCCATATACCCAGGCGCTGCTGTCGGCGACCCCGACCATTCACCCGGATCCGAACAAGCCGAAAATCAAGATCGTCGGCGAACTGCCTAACCCGCTGAACCCGCCACCGGGCTGCGCTTTCCACAAGCGCTGCCCGTACGCGACCGAGCGTTGCAGCACTGAAGAGCCAGCCTTGCGCCAGCTCGACAGCCGGCAGGTGGCTTGCCACTACGCCGAGCAGTTCCTTGATGGCGCGGCGTAAAAACCGCACTGAAACAATGTGGGAGCGAGCCGGCTCGCGAAAGCGGTGTGTCAGTCACCATTAATGTTGACTGAGAGGACGCCTTCGCGAGCAGGCTCGCTCCCACAAGGGGATGTGAGTTGTTCCTGAGTTAACCAAACCCCTTCCATCTCGATTGCGCATCAGTCGAGGCAGAAGGGGTTTTCTTTTGTCTGCGATTTACGATTGGGTATCGCCTTCGTCGTCATCAGTGTCCGGATCATCGGTGGTCGAGTCGTCGTCATCGGCGCTGCCGCCCTGCCCCTGATCGCCCGGCTCGGACTCAGACTTGGCGAGCATCAAGCCGCTGTGCCCGACCTGTCCGTTGAACGCCTGAGATTCATGATCCTCGCACTCGGCTCAGGCCGTCGCGGTGCCGAGGGACAGCATGACCATCACTTTCAACAGCAATAAAACCCGTAGCAACCTGCTTTTCATAGCTGACTCCATCCATTTTCAGGTGAGACATTCGTGCCTGACTGGCGCTGTGTAAAATCTAGTTCCGATCCATCGGGTTCACCAGATAGGACGCTATCGAGCGCGCAGAAATGCCCTCGACAGACAGATTGCTTTCGAATAATGCCAATAGCGGGATCAGCTAAGCGACCGGGCGCACGCGCGTGGCCTGCCAAGTCAGCGGGATGGAAATCAACACCATCAGCGCACTCGCCAGCCACACACTGTGGCCGCCGAAATGACCGTACAACTGGCCACTGAGTACCGGTGACAACAGCGCACTGGCGCTCCAGCTCATAAAGAACAGGCCGAAGTACTGACCGCTTTTACCGCCTTGGGCAAAACGCATGGCCAGCACATTCAGCGGCGGCATGAAAAAGGCCTCGCCCAAGGTCCAGATCAGCGTCGACAGGCAGACGTAAAACAGCCCGGAACCGAACGGCAGCATGCCCAACCCGCACGCCAGCAACACACTGCCGAGCAGCATTTGCCGGCGCATCCCCCAACGCTCGCCCCAGTGCGACAGCGGAATCTGCAGCGCGATCACCAGCAACGCATTGAGCCCGAACTGCCAGCCGATCGCCTGGGTGCTCAACTGGTAGTAATCACGCAAATAATTGCCCAGCGTGCTGTAGACCGTATCAAACGCGATGCCAAGCACGGCCGTCGCCGCCAGCAACCACAGGAACGGTTTGTCGCGATACGGCACCCCGGAGCCTGCGTCATCCGTGGACTTTTCGTCATTGATCAGCACCGGTCGTTGCCACGTGGTACGAACAAACCAGAGCAGCGCCAACAACGTCATCGCCGCACTGCCGAAAAACACCCAGCGAAAATCGGTCTGCGCCAACACCCCGCCCGCCACACCGGCAGCCGCCATGCCGAGGTTGCGCGCCACCCGGCTCAACGCCTGCGCACGCGAGCGCTGCGCCACCTCGCAATATTCCATGATCAGCCGCTGATGCAGGGTGCGGATGGCCCCATCGATCCCCCCACTAAGCAACAGTAATGCAGCGAGCAACGGCACCTGCGTGACCAGCCCCAGCAGGATCAGCACCCACACCGAAACAAAGAACAGCGCCGCCGTCAGCCGCGCCGTACGCACATGATCACTGAGCCAGCCACCGAGCATCGATCCCACCAGCAAACCCGCGCCGTACGCCGACAGCAACCAGCCAACCGTCTCGATCGCCAGCCCCAGTTCCTGACGCAGATACAGCGCCATGAACAGCTTGACCATGCTGCTCAAGCGATTGATGAACAACAGCGCCGCGAGTACCCAGGCCATCACGCCGAAATAACCGTTCAGCCGTAGCAGGTGAGTCAGTCGACTCGTCATTCCATTGACCTCTCAAAGCGACTTGCGTGGAGCTGGAACACTAACGGTCAGCAGGCGGGTTGTCGCGTTCGAGAACATCGAGATCACAAAAAACCGAGTCGTCCTACAGCCATTGCGCGCGTTAAAACCGTGCCGAAGATCAAAAGCCCCTCACCCTAGCCCTCTCCCGGAGGGAGAGGGAACTGATCGCGGTGCTTGGGAGAGCAACGCCGACATGACATACCGAGCCGAACTCAGATTCTGAAACAGATCAAAAGCCCCTCACCCTAGCCCTCTCCCGGAGGGAGAGGGGACTGATCGCGGTGCTTGGGAGAGCTACGCCGACATGACATACCGAGCCGAACTCAGATTCTGAAACAGATCAAAAGCCCCTCACTGTAGAGACCGGTACATCCTTTACAAATTAGACCGGGGACATCGTTTACACCTTTACAGGCTTGAAACGCGTTTGGCGCCTCTTTCAAGCCTGCCTAACCAGTGGCTGCAAAGGTACAGTTCCCAAGCGTCATCAGCCACTTCCTTCAACGCGATGTCCTCTCCAATTAGAGCCTCTCCTAGAAAAATCAGCTGTCCTTTCCATTTGATTTCCCCATTTGACCGAACCTTGCGTACTTCAACGTCGGAACTGTATTCAAGCGCAGGCAAGTAACCAGGATAAGCGCGTGTCGATGGGCTATAGACAGATGCCGGCGGTTTCATACCCAGCGCGGTGTGCGGTCGGTGGTGGTTGAAGTCTTGGATGAATTCCTGAAAAGCCAACTGCTGGCGCACCAGGTTTTCCGCCGGTGGCACTGCTGCCTTTAGCGTTCGATGCATCCGTTCATGTCGACCATTTTGGTCGGGACGGCCAGGCGTAATCGTTTCGACATGGATTCCAAGCCTGATGAACCAAACCGATAACTTCGAAAGTCGCGCCAGACCTGTCGATGCGAAAGGAGCGCCATTGTCAGTGCGGATCACATCCGGCAGCCCATATTCTCGAAAAGCCCACTCGAAGCCTTCCCGCGTCGGCGCTCCGTGCGTACTGGGCAAAGCGCGACAGACGAATAAAAAGCGGCTCATCTGATCGGTAATGGTCAGCGGATAGCACCAATTGCCGTCCTGCATTTTGAACTGCCCTTTGTAATCAGCACACCAAGTCTGGTTGGGCGCGTCGACCGGACGCAAATGCGTTGGAGCACGGGGACGCGGGGGATAGGGCCGTCGCGCCACCACCAAACCAGCTTTCTTCAACCACTCCCCGGCGGTACTCGCCGCCGGCCATTGGATATGCGGATCGGAATCGCGCAGGCGATCAATGATCTGCTTGGGTCCCCGATCGGGATGTTCGTTTTTCTTGGCCAGCAGCGTGGCAATGATTTCGTCGGGCGTTTGATGAGGACAGTTCAACGGCTTGCGCGATTGCTCTTTCAAGCCATCTACGCCTAACGCTGCGTATCGTTCCAGCCACTTGTCGATGGTTGGACGGCTGACACCATAGCGCCGGCTTAATTGGCTCTTGGTGTAACTGCCGCCAAGCCAGTCGCTGACTAACTTCACTCGTTGATCCATTGGGGACTCTTGATTCCAGGGCATGGTCAGCACCTCCTGACCATGATTAATACCTGTAAACCATGTCCCCGGTCTCAAACGTAAAGGATGTACCCGGTCTTTACCCACCCTAGCCCTCTCCCGAAGGGAGAGGGGACTGACCGCAGTGATTACGAGAGCAACGCCGACGTGAAATACCGAGCCGAACTCAGGTTTTGAAAGGCCCACAAATCGGCTCCCTCTCCCTCGGGAGAGGGCTGGGGTGAGGGGTAGCCACAACACAAATCAACAGCCGAACACCGCTTGGCTCTTCACCACTCAACAGGATGAGCGTTAGCTCGGCTGCAGCTCTTGATCTGTAGGGCGACGTCGGAAGGCTGAGTGGAGGGATTGATCCGGGCGTGGGAGCGCAGCGACCGTTTGGCGCAGCCAAACACAGCGGGAGTAGGTGCAGCGAAGCAAACCGGAGACGCTGCGCCCGGATCGATCCCGCAGCGAAGGAACCCCGAGCCCCAGCGAGCGGGCCGCACGTAGGAGCAAGCGTTTTTTTGCTTACTTTTTTTAGGCGTTTGTAAAAAAAGTGAGTCGCCGTAAGGGCGAAACCGTAATCAGCAACACCCGCAGAAACGGATATACCCCCAAAACCAACCAAACAAAAAAAGCCCCCTAGGCATACACCTAGGGGGCTTTCGAACAAACCAGCTCAGTGCTTAGTGATGCTCACGCGTCGCACGGAATTTCACATCCGGCCAACGCTCTTCCATCAACGCCAGATTAACCCGCGTCGGCGCCAGGTAAGTCAGGTGACCACCGCCATCGACCGCCAGGTTCTCCACAGCCTTGTTGGAAAACTCCTCAAGCTTCTTCTTGTCAGCGCATTCAATCCAGCGCGCGGAGTACACAGTAATCGGCTCATACGAGCACTCAACCTTGTATTCCTCCTTCAAACGGCTGGCGACCACATCAAACTGCAGCACACCCACGGCGCCAAGAATGATGTCGTTGCTGCGCTCCGGGAAAAACACCTGCGTCGCGCCCTCTTCAGCCAGTTGCTGCAGACCCTGACGCAACTGCTTGGACTTCAGCGGATCACGCAGACGCACACGACGGAACAGCTCCGGCGCAAAGTGCGGAATGCCGGTAAACCCGAGGGTTTCACCTTCACTGAAGGTATCGCCAATCTGGATCGTGCCGTGGTTGTGCAAACCAATGATGTCGCCGGCAAAGGCTTCTTCAAGCTGTTCCCGCTCGGAAGAGAAGAACGTCAAGGCGTCGCCGATGCGCACGTCCTTGCCGGTGCGCACGTGGCGCATCTTCATGCCTTTCTCGTACTTGCCGGAGCAAATGCGCATGAAGGCGATACGGTCGCGGTGTTTCGGGTCCATGTTCGCCTGGATCTTGAAGATGAAGCCCGAGAACTTCTCTTCCACCGGCTCAACGGTACGCTCGTTAGCGACACGGGCCAGCGGACGCGGCGCCCAATCAACAACGGCGTCAAGTACGTGGTCAACACCGAAGTTGCCCAGTGCCGTACCGAAGAACACCGGGGTCAGTTGACCGTCGAGGAACTCCTGCTGGTTGAATTCGTGGCAGGCGCCTTGAACCAGTTCCAGCTGTTCGATGAAGCGGTCGTACTCGTCGCCCAGATGCGCGCGGGCTTCGTCGGAGTCGAGCTTCTCGATGATCTTGGTTTCGGTGCGTTCGTGACCGTGACCGGCGGTGTAGACAATGATGTAGTCGTCAGCCAGGTGGTACACGCCCTTGAAGTCGCGGTAGCAACCGATCGGCCAGGTGATCGGCGCCGCTTTGATCTTCAGAACGGCTTCGATTTCGTCGAGCAGTTCGATCGGGTCGCGGATGTCACGGTCGAGTTTGTTGATGAAGCTGACGATCGGCGTGTCACGCAGACGGCAGACGTCCATCAGCGCAATCGTCCGTGGCTCAACACCTTTACCGCCGTCGAGAACCATCAATGCCGAGTCCACCGCGGTCAGGGTGCGGTAGGTATCTTCGGAGAAGTCTTCGTGGCCCGGGGTGTCGAGCAGGTTGATCATGTGCTCGCGATACGGGAACTGCATGACCGACGTGGTAATGGAAATACCCCGTTGCTTCTCCATCTCCATCCAGTCGGATGTCGCATGGCGATCGGATTTACGGGATTTCACCGTACCGGCCACTGCAATCGCCTTGCCCATCAACAGGAGCTTTTCGGTGATCGTGGTTTTACCGGCATCGGGGTGGGAAATAATGGCGAAAGTGCGGCGTTTCGCGACTTCGGCGGCCTGGTTGGTCATGGGAAATCGCCTGGCGGTGATTCAAAAAAGGGCCGCGATTATAGCCCAACTCGATGCAATAACCGAACCGTTGAGCACATTAAGGGTGGCCAAATGCTGCCGCAGATGGGAACCTTTTAAAGCCCGGAGACGTCCATCCCCTGTTACGAATTTTCGTCAGGGGCTGAAAAATCAGCAAGTTAGCCTGACGAGGCTGCGCTCATGGCTCGCTTTCAGACCGCTTTTTGCCGGTGCTGAGGGAGCTGCTTCTCGCGAACGTTTATTCCCGGCAGCCATGTATGGCATGCCACACGGGAGGGCGTTCGCCGACTACAAAAAAAGGAGTCCGCCTGTGGCTATCCGCTATGGCAAAGGGCTGATGGGAGGTGCGGTGGTGATCGCGCTCCTGGCCCTGCTGGTCCACTGGATCGGCATCAACACGATCGAACACTACCGCGACGATTTGTTGTTTTACCTGCAAGCTCATCTGATTCTCGTCCTCGCTTCAATGCTGGCCGCCCTTGTCGTGGGCATCCCCGCCGGCATCTTCCTCAGTCGCCCGACCATGGTCGGTCGCGCTGAACGCTTCATGCAAATCTTCAATATCGGCAACACCGTGCCACCGCTGGCCGTGCTTGCGATTGCCCTGGGCGTCCTCGGCATCGGCAGTGGCCCGGCGATCTTCGCTTTGTTCCTCGCTTCCTTGTTGCCGATTGTGCGCAACACCTACGAAGGCTTGAAAAATGTGCAGGGTTCGCTGAAAGAAGCGGCCGTCGGCATCGGCATGACCCCGCGCCAAGTGCTGTGGAAAGTCGAATTGCCCAACGCCGTGCCGATCATCGTCGGTGGTGTGCGCGTGGCGTTGGCGATCAACGTCGGCACCGCGCCGCTGGCGTTCCTGATCGGCGCCAACAGCCTCGGCAGCCTGATCTTCCCTGGCATCGCCCTGAACAATCAGCCGCAACTGCTGCTCGGCGCCGCGTGCACCGCGCTGCTGGCCTTGCTGCTCGATGGCGTCGTCACCCTCGCCAGCCGTCTCTGGCTGGAACGCGGTTTGCGCCCGTCTTAAGGCTTTTGCGAAGGAATATTTATGAAACGATTTAGCTCGTCTTTGGGATTGATAGTGGGCTGCATCCTGCTGTTCGCAGGTGTCGCCCAAGCCGCTGAAAAACCGGTTATCCGCCTCGGCGCCCGAGTCTTCACTGAGCAAACCCTGCTCGCCGAAATCACCGCGCAATACCTGCGCAGCAAAGGTTACGACGCGCAGATTACCGGCGGTCTGGGCAGCAACCTCGCCCGCAGCGCCCACGAAAGCGGACAACTGGACATGCTCTGGGAATACACCGGCGTGTCGCTGGTGGCCTACAACCATGTCACCGAAAAACTCGACAGCGCCCAGTCCTACGCCCGGGTAAAAGAACTCGACGCGAAAAAAGGCCTGGTCTGGCTGACCCCGTCGAAATTCAGCAACACCTACGCCCTCGCGCTGCCGAAAAAGGTCGCTGAGGAATATCCGCAGATCAACAACATCAGTCAGTTGAACGAAGTGCTGCGTGCTGAGGCCAAGACCAATCATCTGGTGGCTTTGGACACCGAGTTCGCCAATCGCTCCGATGGCCTGATCGGCATGGTCGATCTCTACGGCATGAACCTGACCCGCAAGAACATCCGCCAGATGGACGCGGGGCTGGTTTACACCGCGCTGCGCAACGGCCAGGTGTTTGCCGGTCTGGTCTACACCACCGACGGTCGCCTCAACGCCTTCGGCCTGAAACTGCTGGAAGACGACAAGCATTACTTCCCCGACTACACCGCCGCACCGGTGGTGCGTCAGGCTTACCTCGACGCGCACCCGCAACTGGCCGAGCAACTCAAGCCATTGGCCGAACTGTTCGATGACGAAACCATGCGCCAGCTCAACGCGCGGGTCGACGTCGATCACGAAAGCCCATCGAAAGTTGCCGCCGATTTTCTGCGCCAGCACCCACTTAATTAAGGAGGAAAAGTCATGGAATTTCTGAACGCCTTTTCCCACCTCGACTGGCAGCAGGTGATGCACCTGACCTGGCAGCACATCACCCTGGTCGGCATCGCCGTGACCCTGGCGATTGTCGTTGGCGTGCCACTGGGCATCCTGATGACCCGCTTTCCGACCCTTGCCGGGCCGTTGCAGGCCAGCGCCACGGTGCTGCTGACCGTGCCGTCGATTGCCCTGTTCGGTTTGCTGCTGCCGTTCTACTCCAAGTTCGGTCAGGGCCTCGGGCCGATGCCGGCGATCACCGCCGTGTTTCTTTATTCACTGCTGCCGATCATGCGCAATACCTACCTCGCCCTGACGGGTGTAGAGCCGGGTATCCGTGAAGCCGCTCGCGGCATCGGCATGACCTTCGGCCAGCGCCTGCGCATGGTCGAACTGCCAATCGCCGTGCCGGTGATCCTCGCTGGTGTGCGCACCGCCGTGGTGATGAACATCGGCGTGATGACCATCGCCGCGACCATCGGCGCCGGCGGCCTCGGTGTGTTGATCCTCGCCTCCATCAGCCGCAGTGACATGTCGATGCTCATCGTCGGCGCGCTGCTGGTCAGTCTTCTGGCCATTTTCGCTGACCTGTTTCTCCAATGGCTGCAACGCTCGTTGACTCCAAAAGGACTGCTCAAATGATCGAACTTCAAAACCTCAGCAAAACTTTCCAAAGCAACGGCAAAGACGTCAAAGCCGTGGACTCGGTAAGCCTGACCGTCAATGAAGGCGAAATCTGTGTGTTCCTCGGGCCATCGGGTTGCGGCAAAAGCACCACGCTGAAGATGATCAACCGCCTGATCAAACCGACTTCGGGCAAGATCCTCATCAACGGTGAAGACACCACCGATCTCGACGAAGTGACCCTGCGTCGCAACATCGGTTACGTGATCCAGCAGATCGGCCTGTTCCCGAACATGACCATCGAAGAGAACATCGTCGTCGTGCCGAAACTGCTCGGCTGGGACAAACAGAAATGCCATGACCGCGCCCGCGAGTTGATGAGCATGATCAAGCTGGAGCCCAAGCAATATCTGCATCGTTATCCGCGTGAACTGTCCGGTGGTCAGCAACAACGCATCGGTGTGATCCGCGCACTGGCTGCTGATGCGCCCCTGTTGTTGATGGACGAACCGTTCGGCGCGGTCGACCCGATCAACCGCGAAATGATCCAGAACGAATTCTTCGAGATGCAGCGCGCGCTGAACAAGACCGTGATCATGGTCAGCCACGACATCGATGAAGCGATCAAACTCGGCGACAAGATTGCGATCTTCCGCGCCGGCAAACTGCTGCAGATCGATCATCCGGACACGCTGCTCGCGCACCCGGCAGACGACTTTGTCAGCAGCTTTGTCGGCCAGGACAGCACGCTCAAGCGTCTGCTGTTGGTGAAAGCCGAAGATGCGGCGGACAACGCGCCGTCGGTGAGCCCGGAGACGCCGGTGGCCGACGCTCTGGAGTTGATGGACGAGCATGACCGTCGCTACGTGGTGGTCACCTGTGCCGAGAACAAGGCGCTGGGTTATGTGCGTCGTCGCGATCTGCACCGCCAGACCGGCACGTGCGCGCAGTTCCTGCGTGAGTTCAACGCCACGGCGGCGTACGACGAGCATTTGCGCATCCTGCTGTCGCGGATGTACGAGTTCAACCGTTCGTGGCTGCCGGTGATGGATGCCGAGCGGGTGTTCCTCGGGGAAGTGACTCAGGAGTCGATTGCCGCTTATCTGAGTTCGGGTCGTTCGCGCGGGATGAAGACCAGCATAGTCTCGCCGGCTGAGGCCGTAGTCGCATAAAACACTAAACCTGTGGGAGCGAGCCTGCTCGCGAAAGCGCAATATCAGTCAACAATGATGTTGGCTGTGAAAATGCCTTCGCGAGCAGGCTCGCTCCCACAGGATCTGCGTGATTTTTTCTTCATTCGCCTAGCGGAAAAGAATCTCAACACCTGCGGATCGAACAGCATGTATGAGACAACCCGCGAAACAGCCAAAATCCCCCTCACCCTCTCCCCTCGCGGCCAACGTCGCCGATATTGCCGCCATCACACTTACCCACGACTTCGCCGACAAAAGCCACGAACGTGCAGGTATTTTTAACACTCGAAAATTCCCGGGGAACATCTGCCCGTCATCTCGGTCGGCTACAAAGAGTGCTGAACGCGACGCACGTCAGAAGCGTGCAAAAACGCGACATTTTTAGTTGATCTCACGCCCCTCACGCCCTAAAGTTCGCGCCGAACGTCCATGCTGGAAACGATCCATCCGGCTCAAGTACTGACGACGAGACAGCAAGGCCAAGGGCAACGCCCCATGGCCTTTTTGCTTTCGGCGACATGCCTTGGGAAGTAGGCGAACCAAAGTGGGGATACGGAGGACGTTCATTTGCACCCATTGATTAACGACGTTTGCCACTAGGAGTCCCAAGTATGTCGATCCAGGTCGAAGACTATTTCGCGCGCGCTACATTCGACAAAATGAAGGCGTTCGCCGACAAACAGGAAACCCCGTTCGTGGTGATCGACACCGCGATGATCGCCCAGGCTTACGATGACCTGCGCGCCGGTTTCGAATTCGCCAAGGTCTACTACGCGGTCAAAGCCAACCCGGCCGTCGAGATCATCGACCTGCTCAAAGAAAAAGGTTCGAGCTTCGACATCGCCTCGATCTACGAGTTGGACAAAGTGATGGATCGCGGCGTCAGCGCCGACCGTATCAGCTACGGCAACACCATCAAGAAATCCAAGGACATCCGTTACTTCTACGAGAAGGGCGTGCGTCTGTTCTCCACCGACTCCGAAGCCGACCTGCGCAACATCGCCAAGGCTGCCCCGGGTTCGAAAGTCTATGTGCGCATCCTTACCGAAGGCTCTACCACGGCTGACTGGCCACTGTCGCGCAAATTCGGCTGCCAGACCGACATGGCCATGGACCTGCTGATCCTCGCTCGCGACCTCGGCCTGGTGCCTTACGGCATCTCCTTCCACGTCGGTTCGCAACAGCGCGACATCAGCGTCTGGGATGCGGCGATCGCTAAGGTCAAAGTAATCTTCGAGCGCCTGAAAGAAGAAGACGGCATCCACCTGAAGCTGATCAACATGGGCGGTGGCTTCCCGGCCAACTACATCACCCGCACCAACAGCCTGGAAACCTACGCCGAAGAAATCATTCGCTTCCTGAAAGAAGACTTCGGTGATGACCTGCCGGAAATCATTCTCGAGCCGGGCCGTTCGTTGATTGCCAACGCCGGTATTCTGGTCAGCGAAGTGGTACTGGTTGCACGCAAGTCGCGCACCGCCGTCGAGCGTTGGGTGTATACCGATGTGGGCAAGTTCTCCGGCCTGATCGAAACCATGGACGAAGCGATCAAGTTCCCGATCTGGACCGAGAAAAAAGGCGAGATGGAAGAAGTCGTCATCGCCGGCCCGACCTGCGACAGCGCCGACATCATGTACGAGAACTACAAGTACGGCCTGCCGCTGAACCTGGCGATCGGTGATCGTCTGTACTGGCTGTCGACCGGTGCGTACACCACCAGTTACAGCGCGGTTGAGTTCAATGGCTTCCCGCCGTTGAAGTCGTTTTACGTGTAAGAGCAGCTGCGAGTTTCAAGCTGCTAGCTGCAAGTGAAAAGCCCATGACGTGTCATGGGCTTTTTTGTGTCTGGCTTCAAAATTTGTGGTGTGCTTTCGATCTATCCCCCTCACCCCAGCCCTCTCCCCCAAGGGGGCGAGGGGGAAAGGGAGCAGATCGGGGGCTTTTCAAAACCTGAGGTCGACTGGATATCTCAGGTCGGTGTAGTTGGAACATCCAACTCGGTCAGTCCCCTATCCCTCTGGGAGAGGGTTAGGGTTAGGGTGAGGGCTATTGGCACCGAAGCGCATACCGCCCAGCCAACGCCTGAATCTTCGGATCTACAGCACTCGCCAACGTCTGACTCGCCACCCGCAGAAAATTCAGATTGCCGCCGGCCAAAGCTTTCTCAAGCCAATCGACCGCCTCATCAATCCGCCCCTCATCCGCTAAAACTGCAGCGAAACTGAACTGCCCACGAAAATCCCCACCCTTAGCCGAACGCCGATACCAATCGCGCGCCGCAACCGGATCCGCCGGGCACACCAGCCCTTCTTCCAGATACCGCCCCAGCAGATTCATCGATTTCGCATGGCCCAGTTCAGCCGCGCGGCGATACAGCGCCAGCGCCTGCAGATGATCCACCTCCACTCCCCGCCCGGTCGCGAGCAGATTGGCGAGGTTGTACATCGCCCAATCCAGTCCGGCCTCCGCTGCAATCCGATAATGCTGCGCAGCAACCGACGCATCCGCCGCGCAACCCCAACCATGCTCATGACAACGCCCGAGCATGTTGCGCGCCATCAGGTGCCCACGCCCGGCAGCGATGCCGAACCAGCGCAGCGCCAGCGCTTGATCCTGGGCGATGCCTAGGCCGTCGAGCAGGATTTGCCCAAGCAACGCCTGTGCTTCAACTTCACCCTCGCCCGCCGCTAGCAAAATCGCCTGCGCGGCACGGGCCGGGCTTTCGGCGAGCATGGAGCTGAGTTGTTCGCCGTCGAGGACTTCTTCACGACGCAGTTGAAAACTCATACCTCGACCCAGCGACGGAGCAAGTTGTGATACGTGCCGGTGAGGCGAATCAGTGACGGGTGATCAGGCAGATCTTGAGTCAGTTGCTGCATCGCCCCGTCCATCTCGAACAACAGCGCGCGCTGGCTATCTTCACGCACCAGACTTTGTGTCCAGAAGAACGACGCATAACGCGCGCCACGCGTGACCGCGTTGACCTTATGCAGGCTGGTGCCGGGGTACAAAACCATGTCGCCGGCCGGCAACTTCACCCGTTGCGTGCCGAAGGTGTCCTGGATCTCCAGCTCGCCGCCGTCGTAATCATCGGGCTCGCTGAAGAACAGCGTCGCCGACAGATCGGTGCGCACCCGCTCGATGCTGCCCTTGGGTTGGCGCACGGCGTTATCGATGTGGAAATCGAAACTGCCACCGGCCGTGTAACAGTTCACTAACGGCGGGAAGACTTTGTGCGGCAACGCGGCGGACATGAACAGTGGATTTTTCCACAAACGCTCCAGCATCGCTGCGCCGATCTCTTTGGCCAGCGGATGGCCTTCGGGCAGCTGCAAATTGTGCTTCGCCTTGGCCGACTGAAAGCCGGCGGTGATCTTGCCATCGGCCCAATCGGCCTGCTCTAGCGCCTCACGAATGCGCCGCACTTCGTCTTTTGCGAACAGTCCGGGGATGTGCAGCAGCATGGCGATGTCACCTGATGGCAAAGAGGCGGCAATGGTATTGATTCTTATTGACTGTGTAAAACCCGAGAGACGAATGAACTGGCAAAAACCGTAAGGTTAAATTGTAAAGAATGTAAATTCAGTGCGAATAACAATGTTTCGCAATTGATACGAATACTTGTTTAACCTATATTCCGCCGCCTCAAATCCTTGGGGAGGGGAATAAAAATGGCACGTCAACACGCACAATTACCGGTCAGTTCACCACGTCTGCTCGCCTCTGCAATCGGTGTGGCAATCACCGCCGGTTCCGCTGGCCAGATGGTGTTCGCCGCGGAAAAAACCGACAGCAAAGCCACCGGCAATGCCATCGCCCTGGACGCCACCGCCATCACCGGCGAAGCGCAGGACTCAACGTCCTACCAGGTCGAAAAAGCCTCCTCGCCCAAGTACACCGCGCCGTTGGTCGACACGCCGCGCTCGGTCACCGTTATTCCGCAACAAGTGCTCAAAGACACCGGCGCCCTGAACATGCAGGACGCGCTGCGCACCGTGCCGGGCATCACCTTCGGCGCCGGTGAAGGCGGCAATCCACAGGGCGACCGTCCGTTCATTCGTGGTTTCGACGCGCAGGGCGACACCTACCTCGACGGCGTGCGCGACACCGGTTCGCAAAGCCGCGAAATCTTCGCCGTGGAAAACATTGAAGTCAGCAAGGGCCCGAATTCCGCCATCGGCGGTCGTGGCGCGGCAGGCGGCAGCATCAACCTGGTGAGCAAGAAAGCGCACCTGGGCAATTCGTTCGATGGCGGCTTCACCTGGGGCTCCGACCAGACTCAGCGCTACACCCTCGACGGCAACTACCAGTTCAGCGACACCGCCGCCGGCCGTCTGAACCTGATGAGCCACGAGAGCAACGTCGCCGGTCGCGACAAAGTCGATTACGACCGCTGGGGCATCGCCCCGTCCCTGGCGTTTGGCCTGGGCACCGACACCCGCGTCAACCTCGACTACTACCACCTCGAAAGCAACGACACCCCGGACTCGGGCGTGCCGTACACCATTCCGGCCGGCGGCTCCGCTGCACGCACCAAGTCCAATCCGGACAAGCCTTACGCTGGCGGTGACCACAGCAATTTCTACGGCCTGGATCGCGACTTCCGCAAGGGCCGCACCGACACCGCGACCTTCGCCATCGAGCATGACCTGAGCGACTCGCTGACGATCAAGAACACCCTGCGTCACGGCACCAGCATGCAGGACTACATCCTGACCCAACCTGACGACAGCAAGGGCAACGTCAACAATGGCAGCCTCTGGCGCCGGGCCAATACTCGGGTGAGCAACACCGAGACCACCACCAACCAGACTGACCTGTTCGGCAACTTCTACGTTGCCGGCTTCAAGAACAGCTTTTCCACCGGCGTTGAATACACCCGTGAGGAAAGCCAGAAGTCTTCGTACAACGTCAACACCGACACCACACCGCGCACCACTAATGTGGCCGCGAGCAGCAACTGCACGCCGTCGATGATCGGCGCGTCGAGTAACTACAACTGCACCTCGCTGTCGAACCCGAACCCGAACGATCCGTGGAACGGCGCGATTTCGCGTAACTACGCCGGCACCGACACCCAGGCCAACACCTACGCGCTGTATGTGTTCGATACGCTGGAGCTGAACGAGCAGTGGCTGGTGAACATGGGCCTGCGTTACGACCACTTCGACACCGACTACAAGACCTACAACGCCGCTGGCACCACCACGTCCAAGGGCGATGACACCAGCGAGTTCGTCACCGGTCAGTTCGGCGTCGTCTACAAGCCGGCGGAAAACGGCAGCATCTACGCCTCCTACGCCACCTCGGCCACGCCACCGGGCAACACCTTGGGCGAGGGTCAGGAAAGCAACCCCTTGGGCGGCACCCCGGATCGCAGCGGCAACCTGCTGAGCAGCGACATGGAGCCGGAAACCACCAAGAACTATGAAATCGGCACCAAGTGGGATCTGCTCAACGATCGCCTGTCGCTGACCGCTGACATCTTCCGCACCGAGAAAGAAAACGCTCGTGTGCAAGTCGACACCACGTCGTACGAAAACGCCGGCAAGACCCGTGTGCAAGGTGTCGAGCTCTCGGCCAGCGGCAAGATCACTGACAAGTGGCAAGTGTTCGCCGGTTACGCCTTCATGGACAGCGAACAAGTCGATGGCGGCCCGCTGGGCAAAGCCAACGACGGCAACGAACTGCCTAACACGCCAAAAAACAGCGCCAGCCTGTGGACCACTTACCAGGTCACGCCGAAGCTGACCATCGGTGGCGGCGCGTTCTACGTCGACGACGTGTACGGCAGCGTGGCCAACACCACCATGGTTGACTCGTATGTTCGCTACGACGCGATGGCGGCTTACAAGCTGACCAAGAACGTCGACCTGCAACTCAACGTGCAGAACCTGACCAACGAAACCTACTACGACAAAGCCTTCTCGACCCACTTCGCCAACCAGGCGGCGGGCCGTACGGCACTGTTGAGCACCAACTTCCACTTCTGACCGATGTGGAAACCTGTGGGAGCGAGCCTGCTCGCGAAAGCGCTGGGTCAGTCAAGTAGAGGCTGACTGACACGACGCCTTCGCGAGCAGGCTCGCTCCCACAAGGTATGCGCCGCAAGGCTTGGCCCCGTTCATTCAATTGAACGGGGCTTTTGTGCGTAATAAAGAACGCTTCTCGATAACCCACGGCATAATGCGCGCCGTGAAGACAATTTCCGAATGGACGGCGAGTGACGTGTTGAAGAAAACCCTGTTCCAGTTGCACTGGTTTTTTGGCATCACCGCAGGCCTGGTGCTGGCGTTGATGGGCATCACCGGCGCGGCCTATTCGTTTCAGGACGAAATCCTGCGGGCGCTGAATCCCTCCGTCCTGCAGGTAGAGAAACAAGTCGCCGGTGTCTTGCCGCCCGTCGAACTGGTCGAGCGTATCGAAGCCACATCCGGCAAAAAAGTCTCGATGCTCTGGGTCGAAACCGACAGCGGCAACGCGGCGAAAGTGTTCTTCACCCCGCCCAAGGGTGAACGTCGCGGCGAGATGCGCTACTTCGATCCGTACACCGCCGAGTTCATGGGCGACGCGGTCGGCCAGGATTTCTTCGGCCTGATGCTGCAACTGCACCGCTTCCTCGCCATGGGCGATACCGGGCGCAACATCACCGGCGCCTGCACGCTGATCCTGCTGTTCTTCTGCCTGTCCGGCCTGTACCTGCGCTGGCCGCGTCAGTGGCATAGCTGGCGCGTCTGGCTGACGCTGGACTGGAAGAAAAAGGGCCGCGCCTTCAACTGGGATCTGCACTCGGTGGCGGGCACCTGGTGCCTGCTGGTCTATCTGTTGCTGGCGCTGACCGGGTTGTCGTGGTCGTACGAGTGGTACAACAAAGGCCTGACCCGACTGCTTTCCGACTCGCCACAAAACGAGCGCGTGCGCGGTGGTCGCGGCCCGGCGCCGGAAGGCCCGGCACCGATCGCCGATTACGCAGCGATGTGGAGCAGCATTTACAGCGCTGCCGGCCCGGGTCTGGCGGCGTACAACATCCGTATGCCGGCCGTCGCTGGCCAACCGGCGACCGTGTTCTACCTGCTCGACAGCTCGCCGCATGATCGCGCGCTGAACCAGATCACCCTCGACCCGGCCACCGGCATCGTCAAACGTGTCGACCGTTACGCCGACAAGAGCTTCAAGGCGCAATTGCTCACCAGCATTTATGCGCTGCACGTCGGCAGCTATTTCGGTCTGGTCGGGCGGATCATCATCACCCTCGCAGCGGTGTGCATGCCGCTGTTTTTCATCACCGGCTGGCTGCTGTACCTCGACCGTCGGCGCAAGAAAAAGCAGATCAAGGATGCCCGCCAAGGCCTTGCACAACCGACGGGCGATGCCTCGGCCTGGCTGATCGGTTTCGCCAGCCAGAGCGGGTTTGCCGAGCAACTGGCATGGCAGACCGCCGGGCAATTGCAGGCCGCCGGACTGCCGGTGAAAGTGCAGCCGCTGGCGAATGTCAGCGAGCAGGATCTGCGTGAATCGAACAACGCACTGTTTGTGGTGAGCACGTTCGGCGACGGCGAAGCGCCGGACAGCGCGCGCGGATTCGAGCGCAAAGTGCTGGGCAAAGCGGCAACGCTCGACAGTCTGAATTACTCGGTGCTCGGTCTCGGCGATCGTCAATATCAGCACTTCTGTGGTTTCGCCAAACGCCTGCACCAATGGTTGGCGGAGCACGGCGGCAAGACATTGTTCGCGCCGGTGGAAGTCGATAGCGGTGATCCCTATGCCCTGCGCCATTGGCAAACCCAACTTGGCCTGCTCACCGGCCAAGCACCGGTCGATACCTGGCAAGCACCGAGTTACGACAACTGGACGCTGGTACGCCGCGAACTGATGAACCCGGATAGCAGCGGTGCGCCGGTTTACTTGTTGGGCCTGAGCGCACCGAACACCAGCAGTTGGCTGGCCGGTGATCTGGTCGAAGTGCTGCCGCGTAACTGCCCGTGGGCCATCGAACACTTCCTCGACGGCCTCGGCATTCGTGGCGAAACCACTGTGAAAATCAACGGCCTCGACGAGCCGCTGGAAGTTGCGCTGGCCTCGCGGCAATTGCCCGAGCACCGCGCACATCTGGTCGGTCTGCATGCGCAATCGCTGGTCGACGCGATGGTGCCGCTGGCCATGCGCGAATACTCGATCGCCTCGATTGCCGCCGACGGCGTGCTGGAGTTGATCGTGCGTCAGGAACAGCATGCCGACGGCACCCTGGGCATCGGTTCCGGCTGGCTGACTGAGCACGCGCCTGTGGGCGGCAGCATCAGTTTGCGGGTTCGACGCAACAGTGGCTTCCATCTGCCGAACGAACCAGTGCCGATGATTCTTTTGGGCAACGGCACCGGCATCGCAGGGCTGCGCAGCTTGCTCAAGGCACGGATTGCCGATGGTCAACAGCGCCAGTGGTTGCTGTTTGGCGAGCGCAATCGTGAACACGATTTCCTCTGTCGCGCGGAGCTGGAAGAGTGGTTGATCAATGGTGATCTGGAGCGGCTGGATCTGGCGTTTTCGCGGGATCAGGCTGAGAAGGTTTATGTGCAGGATCGCTTGCGTGAGTCGGCTGCAGAGTTGAAGAAATGGCTGGCGGACGGGGCGGTTATTTATATCTGTGGCAGCTTGCAGGGAATGGCTTCGGGGGTTGATCAGGTGCTAAACGATATTCTTGGTGCCGCCGAAGTCGAACGCCTGATTGAGCAGGGCCGTTATCGGCGTGATGTCTATTAAAGAGCCCCTCACCCTAACCCTCTCCCAAAGGGAGAGGGGACTGACCGTTAGAGATTCACGCAATACGCCGACCTGAACGTCCTCTGCCGAATCCATAATCGACACGGTCTTCCAGGTCGGCGTACCTCTTTAGACACCTCCGTCGGCCCCCTCTCCCTCCGGGAGAGGGCTGGGCGGGCGGCGTTCCGATGAGGGTTAGCCTTTGATCTTTAAGCAGGCTGCAATTTTTTCTCGAAAACCGCCACCCCATTCAAATCCCGCAACACCACGCTCATCTCCCCACTCCCCCCTTCAATATTCACCTCGCCAAAAAACTGAAACCCGGCAAACGGCGAAGTGTTCTGCGCCGGCGGCGCCTTCTCGAACACCACCTCCGGGCCAAAGGTTTTATCCAGTGGATTAGGCCCGAAACTCCCGGCGTTCAGCGGCCCCGCGACAAACTCCCAGAACGGTTCGAAATCCTGAAACGCCGCGCGGTCCGGGTGATAGTGATGCGCCGCGCAGTAATGCACATCCGCCGTGAGGAAGACGAAATTGCGCACCTGCTGCGCACGCAGATAGCCGAGCAATTCGGCGATTTCCACCTCGCGCCCCTGGGCCGGTCCCGGGTCACCGTTAGCCACCGCTTCCCAACGCGGGACACCCGGGCTGACCTCACCATCCGGCACGCCAAGGCCGATTGGCATGTCGGCGGCAATGACCTTCCACTGGGCTTTGGATTTCTTCAAGCCGCGCTTGAGCCAGTTCAGTTGCTCACGTCCCAAAAACGGTTTCGACGCGCCGAGGTTGTCGTCATTGGCGCCGCGATAACTGCGCATGTCGAGCACGAACACATCGAGCATTGGCCCATAGCTCAACTTGCGATAAATCCTTCCGCCAGCATCGGCAGCCTGCAAACGCATCGGCGAGTATTCCAGCCACGCCTTGCGTGCGCGCCCGACCAGGGTGTGGATATCTTTTTCCTGATAACGCTCGTCGAGCTGCTTGCCGGGCGACCAGTTGTTGACCACTTCATGGTCGTCCCACTGCCAGATTTGCGGCACCTCGGCGTTGAAGCGGCGGATGTTTTCGTCCATCAGGTTGTAGCGGTAATTGCCGCGATAGTCGGCGAGGGTCTGCGCGACTTTGCTCTTGGCTTCGGTGGTGAGGTTACGCCAGATGCGACCGTTTTCCGTGGTGAGCTGGGCCGGCACCGGGCCGTCGGCATAGATGGTGTCACCGCTGTGGATGAAGAAGTCCGGCAGACGCAAACGCATCGCTTCGTAGATGCGCATGCCGCCGATGTCCGGGTTGATACCGAAGCCCTGGCCGACGGTGTCGCCGCTCCAGACGAAACGAATATTGCGCCGCGCCGTCGGAGCGCTGCGCAGGTGACCGAGCCACGGCTCGCTGGCGACGCCGGTACGGGCGTCCTTGAAATACACGCGATAGAAAATCGCCTGATCGGCGGGCAGCCCGGCCAGTTCAACGCGGGCGGTAAAGTCGCTGCGGGCATCGGCCAGCGTCGAGACTACCCGGCGCGGGTGGCGAAACTGGCTGCGGGTGTCCCACTCGACCACCATATGCGCGGGGCGATCGCTGCGGCTCCAGATCATCGCGCGGTCGCCTTGCAGATCGCCGGACTGCACGCCGTCGGTCAACTGCGGGCGATCCTTGACCGACGCAATCACTGCCGGCGCCAGGCTTGGCATCAGCAGACCGGCACCAACGACTTGCATGACACGCCGGCGACCGGGGTTGAAATCGCTCATGGTGTTCTCCCTGAAAAAAGGAAAACTTAAGCACGCGATCATGAAACAGACATGACACCAGACACACCACAGAACCAATTGTAGGAGTGAGCCTGCTCGCGATATCGGTATATCTGCCAACATTCATGTCACTGACAGACCGCTATCGCGAGCAGGCTCACTCCTACAAGGGTTTTGTGTTGTCAGTCAGGCCTTCGCCGGTTCCAGCGCCAGCTCAACGGCTTCCGGGCGTTTGACCGTCGCATAGACAACGGCGGTCAAGAGGCTCCCCGCGACAATCGCCAGCAAATACAGCAACGCATGGTTGATCGCATTCGGAATCGCCAGCACAAACAAGCCACCGTGCGGCGCCATCAGTTTGCAGCCGAAGTACATCGACAACGCACCGGTCAGCGCGCCACCGGCGATGCTCGCCGGAATCACCCGCAACGGATCTTTCGCGGCAAACGGAATCGCCCCTTCGGAGATGAAGCACAGCCCCAGCACGAAGGCAGCCTTGCCGGCCTCGCGTTCAGTCTGGGCGAATTTGCGCCGCGCAATAAATGTGGCGATGCCCAGACCAATCGGCGGCACCATCCCTGCGGCCATGGTCGCGGCCATCGGTGCATAACTCTGCGACGCCAGCAGACCTACCGAGAACGCGTACGCGGCTTTGTTGATCGGCCCGCCAAGGTCGACGCACATCATGCCACCGAGCAGCACACCGAGCAGAATCGCGTTGGTGGTACCCATGCTGTCGAGGAAATGCGTGAGCGCACCGAGCATGCCGGCGACCGGTTTACCGACCACGTAAATCATCACCAGACCGGTGATCAGGCTGGCAAACAACGGGATGATCAGAATCGGTTTCAGCGCTTCGAGACTTTGCGGCAAGGCGACATATCGACTGATAGCCTTGGCCGCATAACCGGCGATAAACCCGGCAATGATGCCGCCGATAAACCCGGCGCCCAGCGTACTGGCAAGCAAACCACCAATCATCCCCGGCGCCAGGCCCGGACGGTCGGCGATCGAATAAGCGATGTAACCGGCCAACAACGGCACCATCAACTTGAACGCGGTCTCGCCACCGATCTGCATCAACGCCGCCGCCAGCGTGCCTTCCTCCTTGAACGCGGTGATGCCGAAGACGAACGACAGCGCGATCATCAAACCACCGGCCACGACCATCGGCAACATGAACGACACGCCGGTCAGCAGGTGTTTATAGATGCCGGTTTTCTCTTGCTTGGCCGGTGCCTTGCCGTCACTCGCAGTGCTTTCCACTGCACCTTCGGCCAAGGCTTTTTTCAGCGTGGCTTCGGACTGCTTCAAGGCGATCCCGGTGCCGCAGCGATAGATCTTCTTGCCGGCAAAACGCTCGGTGGCGACTTCGATATCCGCCGCCAGCAACACCACGTCTGCTTCGGCAATCGCCGCTGCGCTCAACGGGGTTTTCGCGCCCACCGAGCCTTGGGTTTCGACCTGCAGTTCGTAGCCCAGACGCTTGGCGGTCTGCTGCAAGGCTTCGGCGGCCATGAAGGTGTGGGCTACACCGGTCGGGCACGCGGTGATGGCGACGAGGCGTGGCGCGCGCGGCGCATCAGCAACCGGTTCTGCCGCGCTGGCGACGTAAACCTCAGCCTCTTCAGCACCACGACGCAGCACCGCCTCGACATCTTGCAATGCCTGCGCCGGAGCAATCTGGAAAACCCGTTTGCCGACAAAACGCGTCATATCGACCGCGCCTGTGGCGACCAACAAAACCCACTCCGCCGCTGCAATGGTCGCCGCCGACAACTCGCGTTCCGGGTGCGCCGCATCGACCACTTCCACGCTGGTGCTCCAGCCCTGACGCTGCGCTGCCGCATCGAGCAAACGTGCGCACAGCACACTGGTGACCATGCCGTTCGGGCAAGCCGTAACAATGGCTAATTTCATGACAAACCCTCTTATTGTTCTGTCAGGGGACGCACGCGCACGCCCTGTTCGAGCTGCGCCAGTTGCGCCGCATCGTTGATGCCAAAACCGATCTGGGTCACCGCCATCGCCGCAATTGCGGTGGCCGTGCGCAGGGTTTGCTCGGGCGTATCGGCGCTGAGCAAACCGTGGAGCATGCCGGCCAGCAACGAATCACCGGCACCGACCGTGCTGGCGACGCTGACCTTGGGCGGCGTGGCATGCAGTGCCGAACCGACGCTGAACCAGTTCACGCCGTCAGCACCGTGGGAGATCACCACGTGCTCGATACCTTGCGCATGCAAGCGCGCCGCTGCCTGAGCCTCGGCCGCGTGAGAAACCACGTCGCAACCGAGCGCGTCGGCGAGTTCTTCAGTGTTCGGCTTGATCAGCCATGGACTGGCTTTCAAAGCTTCGCGCAATGCTGCGCCGCTGCTGTCGAGAGCGACTTTCAGGCCAAGTTGATTGAGCCGTTCGATCAATTCACGCAACCACTGCGCCGTGACGCCACGCGGCAAACTGCCGGCGACCACCACCGCATCGTGACCTGGTGCAATCTGCACCAGACGCTCCAGCAACGCCTGCTGCGCGGCGGCATCGACCACCGGTCCCGGGCCGTTGATGTCGGTGATGCGCCCATCCTGTTCAGCTACTTTGATGTTGCTGCGCGTCTCACCGGGCACGCGGATAAACGCGTCGACAAAACCGCGCTTGGCGAACAGGGTTTCGAACGCTTGCAGGTTGTCTTCACCGAGAAAGCCGCTGACCGTCAGTTGATGGCCAAGGTCGGCCAGCACTTGCGCGACGTTCACGCCTTTGCCGGCAGCGTGGGTGTGCATCTCGTCGCTGCGATTGACCTGACCCGCCTCCAGGCGTGGCAGTTCGACGGTGAGGTCGAGCGCCGGATTGAGGGTCAGGGTAAGAATCTTGGCCATTACAGGGCCTCCACTAATGCGCGCACTTCGTTCGCGCTGCCCACGGCCAGGGCGTGTTGAGCAAGGGTTTGCGCCTGGGTCAGGCTGAGTTCGCGGATGCGTGCCTTGACTTCGGCAATGCTGCGCCCGGAGACGCTGAGTTCATCGACACCGAGACCGACCAGCACCGGCACCGCCAGCGGATCTGCCGCCAGCTCACCGCAGACGCCGACCCATTTGCCGTGGGCATGGGCCGCGCGCACGGTGATGTCGATCAGTTGCAACACCGCCGGATGCAGGCCATCAGCCTGCGCCGACAACGTCGGGTGACCACGGTCGATGGCCAGTGTGTACTGGGTCAGGTCGTTGGTGCCGACGCTGAAGAAGTCGACTTCCTTGGCCAATACCGGCGCGAGCAGAGCGGCGGACGGCACTTCAATCATGATCCCCAGTTGCAGATCAGCAACCGGGATTTCCAGGCGCAGACGTTCAGTCATGTCGCGGGCCTGACGCCACTCTTCGACGCTGCCAACCATCGGGAACATGATCCGCAGCGGACGGTTGTCCGCCGAACGCAGCAAGGCGCGCAATTGCGCTTCCATGATCTGCGGACGCTGCAGGGTCAGGCGAATACCGCGCACACCGAGGAACGGGTTTTCTTCCTTGGCGATCGGCCAATACGGCAGCGGTTTGTCGCCGCCGACGTCCAGCGTGCGCACCACCAGCGGTCGACCGGCGAGACCATCAAGAACGCGGCGGTATTCGGCTTCTTGCGTGGCCTCGTCCGGCGCTTGCGGGTGGGCCATGAAAATCAGTTCGGTACGCAGCAGGCCAATGCCTTCGGCGCCCTGCTGCACCGCACTGATCACGCCCGCGCTTTCGCCGATGTTGGCGAACACTTCGACGGCATGGCCATCGGTGGTGTGTGCCGGTTGATGGCGTTGTTCGGCGGCAATCTTCAAGCGTTGCTCACGGGTGTCGCGTTCTTCGGTGGCGCGTTGCAGGGTCGCCGCATCGGCGTCGACGTGCAGGCGACCGCGTTGGCCGTCGAGCAGCAACGGTGTGCCCGGCGCCAGCAACAACACCGCTGCGCCAGCGCCGACCAGCGCTGGAATCCCGAGAGCACGCGCAACGATTGCACTGTGCGCCGTGGCGCCGCCGCGCGCGGTGAGAATCCCCGCCACGCGCGCCGGATCCAGCCGTGCGACATCGGACGGACCGACCTCGTCCATCACCAGAATGTACGGTTGCTCAGGCTCGCTCGGAGTTTGCACGCCACACAGTTGCGCCAGCACGCGACGACCGACGTCACGCAGGTCCGCCGCCCGTTCGGCGAGCAACGCGTCCTGTAGCGATTCCTGTTGTTTGGCCGCCGCTTCGATCACCGCCATCCACGCTGCTTCGGCGCTTTCGCCTTGCTTGAGGCGGGTGTCGACTTCATCGGTGAGTTCCGGATCGTCGAGCATTTCCTGATGGGTGATAAAGATCTCGCGGATGGCTTTGGCTTTGCTGCGTTCGATCAGGCCCTGAATGTCACTGCGCACGTCGCTGAGCGCTTGCTTGAGGCGTTCGCGCTCAACGGCGGCAGACTCGCCGCGCAGCGGGTAATCGATGGTTTGCTGAACCTGAATATGCGCAGGTCCGATGGCAATGCCAGGGGCTGCCGGGATCGCCTGCAACTGAGCGCCGGACGCCGGGGCGATCAGCACTTCGGCGATGTCGGCAATGACCTCGCGCTGCTGGCTTACGGCTGGCAGCGGCTCGACTTCTTCGCCAAGGCCTTCTTCGATCGCGGCCAAGAGTGCCGGCAAGGCGTCAGCGGCGACGCTTGGTTCAGCGATCAACTCCAGCACCTGACCGCGACGGGCACCGAGGCTGAGCAGCTTGCTCAGGCTCTTCACCGACACGGCGCTGTCCTGGCTGTCGACGATGCGCACACGAATTTCGCCATCAAAACTCTTCGCCAGTTGCGCAAGGATCTTTGCCGGGCGCGCATGCAAACCATGGGCGTTGGCCAGGGCAATACGCGCGCTCGGCCAGTCGGCGGGCAATTCACCGCCGAGCACTTCGAGGACTTTGCGGCTGCTGGTGGCGCGACCGAGCTCATGGCCGCGACCTTCGATCAACAACGCGCAAAGACGTTCAAGCAACGCCTGATGCGCTTCGCCAAGGCTGGCCAGACAGAACAGACCGCTGAGCGGTTGACCGAGGTAGCGCATCGGTTTGTCCGGCGTCACGAACGCCAGCCCCGGACGCTTCACGGTTTGCTCGCTGTGCAGCCACCACAAGCCATCGCCCAGGGGCAGCGCTTCGACCTGCTGCAACACACCGGCAAAACCGTTGCTCACACAATCGGCCTGCCGTAACAGACGTGCACCACGCCAGACCAGTTCTTCGAAATCGTCAGCCGACACGCCGAGGCCGATCATCTGCGCATCCAGCGCCAGTTCCTGTGGCGCGCCTTGCAGCAATTTCAGCAGCGCTTCGGGGGAACTGGCACGACGCAGAGCCTGGCCCAGATCGGTCTCGCCGAGGGCGCGGGTCAGCAGTTGCAGCAGGCGCAGGTGTTCGTCGGATTTGGCGGCGATGCCGATGGCCAGATAAACGATCTGGCCATCGCCCCAATCCACGCCTTCCGGGAACTGCATCAGGCGCACGCCAGTGGCGAATACCTGATCACGGGTTTGCGGCGTTCCGTGGGGAATGGCAATACCTTGACCGAGAAAGGTCGAGCCCTGGGCTTCCCGTGCCTGCAATCCAGCGAGGTAACCGTCGGCAACCAGACCATCGGCCACCAGGTGATTGGCGAGCAGTTGCAGGGCAGCGGGTTTATCCACAGCCGATTGGCCCATGGATATCTGCTCTATAGTGAGCTCGAGCATGCGATCTCCTTTTTGGCGCTGTATGAGTGCCAGGTATTGTTTTGGATGGTTTGCAGCTTAGGCGCTTTACCGCTTTGCTTTTCAGCGGCAGTTTTGGCGGTTTCACGGCAGAACCGGCCAAAGACGTCTAAAACGTAGAAAATACGCTTGCTGAAACGTTTAATCTAGATTGATCGGCACGTTACTCGATAATGTCCCATCCTTGAAGTCCAACTTGTCGGATGCGCTGCGACAATAGTCGCCTGCCCTAATCGGGTAGGATTGGCGAAAATGTCGCGGCAAGCTCGAAAAAACAAGGAAATCCCGGGTTGAAACTCAGTGATATCGCGCGGTTGGCCGGAGTGTCCGTGACCACCGCCAGCTACGTCATCAACGGCAAGGCCGAACAGCAACGCATCAGCACCGCCACCGTCGAGCGGGTGCGCGCAGTGGTCGATCTGCACGGCTTTACGCCAAACCCTCAAGCAGCCGGGCTACGCAGTCGGCACACGCGCACGCTGGGCTTTATTCTGCCGGATCTGGAAAACCCCAGTTACGCGCGGATCGCCAAGCTGCTCGAGCAAGGTGCGCGGGCGCGCGGCTATCAATTGCTGATCGCCAGCTCCGACGATGCGCCAGACAGCGAGCGGCAGTTGCTGCAACTATTCAAGGCGCGCCGCTGCGATGCGCTGATCGTCGCCAGTTGCCTTCCGGCCGGCGATGACAGTTATCGGCAGTTGCAGGCCAAAGGTCTGCCGATCATCGCCATCGACCGCGTCATGGAACCCGAGCATTTCTGCTCGGTGATCAGTGACGACCGCGAGGCCAGCCTGCACCTGACCCAGAGCCTGCTCGATCCGCAACCG
The DNA here is from genome assembly GCF_054790525.1 of Pseudomonas sp. Mb7. NCBI lineage: Bacteria > Pseudomonadati > Pseudomonadota > Gammaproteobacteria > Pseudomonadales > Pseudomonadaceae > Pseudomonas > Pseudomonas sp. Mb7. The sequence continues at coordinate 132,529 of NZ_CP186501.1, read as the reverse complement.
AAGCAGATCGTACTGCTCGGCGCCCGTCCGGAACTGAGCATCAGCCAGGAACGTGCCGCCGGTTTCAAAGAGGCGCTGGTCGACTTCAAAGGCGAAGTGCTGGTCGAACACGCCGAATCCTTCAGTCGCGAATGCGGCAAGCAATTGATGGAAGAACTCCTGCAACGTCTGGGGCATTTGCCGGATGCGCTGGTGACAACGTCCTACGTGCTGCTGCAAGGCGTGTTCGATGCGCTGCATGACTTCCCGCTGAAATCGCGGCCGCTGCGCCTCGGCACCTTCGGCGATACGCAGTTACTGGATTTCCTGCCGCTGCCGGTCAACGCCATGGCTCAGCAGCACCAGTTGATCGCCGACAAGGCGCTGGAACTGGCCCTGGCGGCGGTCGAGCAGTCGGAGTACAAGCCCGGCGTGCAAGCTATCGCGCGGACCTTCAAGCAGCGTATTCACCGGGACTGAACCGTGGAGCTGATCGACAGCCACACCCACCTCGACTTCCCCGACTTCGACGCCGATCGCTTAGCGTTGCTCGCCGAAAGCCGCGCCCTCGGGGTGCGGCGGATGGTGGTTTTGGGCGTCTATGAGGGCAATTGGCAACGGATGTGGGATCTGGTGCAGAGCGATGTCGATTTGTACGCGGCATTCGGTCTGCACCCGGTGTATCTCGATCAGCATCGTCCTGAGGATTTGTCGGCGCTTGGTGATTGGCTGACTCGATTACGCGGTCATCGGCAGTTGTGTGCGGTGGGCGAGATCGGTCTGGATTACTTTATCGAAACCCTCGACCGCGAGCGGCAACAGGCGCTGTTCGAGGCGCAACTGCAATTGGCCGCTGACTTTCAGTTACCGGCGCTGATCCATGTGCGTCGCAGCCACGCGGCGGTGATTGCGACGCTCAAGCGCTTCAAGCTCAAACGCGCGGGGATCATCCACGCCTTTGCCGGCAGCCGTGAAGAGGCTCGGGAATACATCAAACTCGGTTTCAAACTGGGCCTCGGCGGCGCACCGACCTGGCCACAAGCGTTGCGCATGCATCGGGTGCTGGCGGAACTGCCACTGGATTCGATTGTGCTGGAAACCGATTCACCGGACATGGCACCTGTCATGTTTCCCGGTCAGCGCAACAGTCCGGCGCACTTGCCGGCGATCTGCGAGGCGCTGGCCGGACTGATGAATATCAGCCCGCAACAACTGGCGACGGCCAGTACCGCCAATAGCTGCCAAGTATTCGGCTGGTAATCAGTCGGCGTGCGCCTTGGCGGCCTCCAGAATCAGCGTCAGGTGTTGACGCTGGCGCGCGTAACGGACGACCAAGAAGTACACAAAGATCGTGATCAGTGACGCGTTCAGTTGCTCAGTGACGCTAAGTAGCCCCACCCACTCCATCACCAACGCCACCAGCAGCGCAGTGCACACCGCCAACGAAGCGCTGAAGCGCAGCAGCGCCAGTGAGTCGAGCGACTTGAAGCGTTTGATCTGTTGCGGGCATCGCAGCTCCAGCGCTTTCTGGCAATGCTCGCAGGTAAACGGTTCATTGATCGAGATGGCATTGAGCTGCCAGGGTTTGAGCAGCAGCGTGGTCAGGCAATGAGCACAACGGCCCCGCACCCCCAAGGTTGCGGCAGACATGAGCGACCTCCTCTACGCGAACGATTGGGTATGGATACTGGCTCATTGATGGGGAAATGCCAGAGCCTGGAGGGAAACAGGATTAGGCTTACGGTCGGAAGTGAAGAAGTACTACAAAGGGTTCTGACAAAACCCAAAACCCTGTGGGAGCGAGCCTGCTCGCGAAGGCGGTGTGTCAGGTGACAGATTGCATTCGCGAGCAGGCTCGCTCCCACAGTTTTCGTGCGTGCCTCAGACGCGGAACGCGCTGATCAGTTGTTTAAGCTCAACGACCTGGGCTGACAGCGCCCGGCTGGCATCTTCGGTCTGATGCGCACCTTGCGCCGTGCGCTCGCCGGCGCGGTTGATCTCGACGATGTTCTGATCGATGTCGTGGGCCACCGCAGTTTGCTGTTCAACCGCAGCGGCGATCTGCTGGTTCTGATCGACGATCATACCGACCGCACCAAGGATGTTTTCCAGCGCCTGCTGGACCTTTTCCGACTGCCCGACCGTGCCATTGGCCATCTGATGGCTGACGCCCATGGCCTTCACGGCCGCGCCGACACCGCCGTGCAGTTTGGCGATCATCTGTTCGATTTCTTCAGTTGATTGCTGGGTGCGTTTGGCCAAGGTGCGTACTTCATCGGCGACCACAGCAAAACCGCGCCCCTGCTCGCCAGCACGGGCGGCTTCGATCGCGGCGTTGAGCGCCAGCAGGTTGGTTTGTTCGGCAATACTCTTGATCACTTCCAGTACTCGACTGATCGCCTGGCTGTCGCTGGCTAACTGGTTGATCACCAACACCGACTGGTCGATTTCGCTGGCCAGCGCAGCAATGCTGCCCTGCTGCGACTCGACCAGGCCACGGCCACTGATGGTCTCGTCATTGACGCTATGGGCGCTGCTCACCGCTGCCGCCGCACTGCGTGCCACCTCCAGTGAAGTCGCCGACATCTGGTTCATCGCCGTCGCCACTTGCTCGATCTGCGTGCGTTGCCCGGCGACCGCCTGATTGCTTTGCGCAGAGACGTTTTCAACCTGCCCGGCCTGGCGCTCGACCTCAGCGACAGTCTGACCTACGCGCTCGATCAAGTCGTGAATCTTCCTCACCGTGCCATTGAAGACTTCGCCCAACTCGCCCAGCTCATCGCGGCTATTGGCCTTGAAGTTGACGGTCATGTCGCCGGCCGCGACCTTGTCCATCATCGCCCCGAGGCGTTTCAGCGTGGTGCGGGTCGAGGCGTAGAAACCGCCGTAGAGATAGAAGATCAGTACGAACACCACCGACAGCGCCACCGCCTGCAAGACCATGTGTGTGCGGTTCTGCGCCAGACGCTGCTGCAATTGCGTGTCGAGGAATTTGAGGGTGGCTTCGTTGAGCTGGTAAGTCCTGTCGATCAGCACGGTGACCTGATCGTAGAACGCCTGCCACGGCGCATCGAGGGTGTCGGCCATCACCACCTGCTCTTCGAACAGTTCGCTGGCCTGTTTCAGCGAGGCCTTGCTGCTGTCGGCCACCGTGCTGAGGGTATCCCGCGCGGCTTTGCTGGAGCCGAGGGCGTCCTGCAGTTTCAGCGCGTACTCGGCCTGGAGTTTTTCGATCTGCACCATCAGCTCATCGAAACGGGTGCTCGAAGAACTGTTGAGAAAACCCTGGCCCAATGAATACGAGCCCATGGCCCGGCCTTCACCGAGGGTTTGCGTGACGGTCGGCGTGATCAGGGTGACCAGTTCGCTGAGTTGACGGATATCGCTCTGGTTGTCGCGGCTCAGGCCGGCCTGGCTGGTAATGATCTGGCTGAAAATCTGCGCACTGGCGAGCAATTTGCCGATCAACGCACTTTTGCTTTGCAGCGAGTTTTCCGTTTGCTGGGCCTTGAACGCGGCAATCATTTCATCGCGCTTACCGTCGAAGACCTGAATCTGCTCGGGATCCTCGGTCATCGCCGTCAGCCCTTGCAGGCGCGCCAAAACGGCTTGTTCGAGGGTGGTTATCTGCGCCTCGACGTTGCCGGCCTTGCCGGACTGGCCGAGGGTGACGTTGATTTGTACCAGGTTATTGAGGGTTTCCAGATCCCGACGCAGGGCCAGGCTACTGCCCAGCAGATCAAGGCTTTGCAGCTCGACCCGAGTGCCCTGGAATTCGCGATAGGAATCGCGCACCAGATAAAAATTGGTCACCAGCATCGGCACCAGAAACAGCACGCTGATCAGGCTGAACTTCATGCCGAAGCTCAGACGGTTCATCAGCGAGACGGCGGGATAGAGCAAGCTCTTCACTGGAAGTCTCCCTTGGTTTTTCTTGTTTTTATTGGCAGGCGCGGGGCGACAGCAGATAGCCACTATCGAGCGCCATCTCTGTATAGCTCAAATCGGAGGGAGGTTTTGTAACTTAAGGTTAACGACATCGCAGCCCGCGACACACAGATCTCCTCGTAGGAGCTGCCGCAGGCTGCGATCTTTTGATCTTTCTTGAAATCAGTGAACCAGAACCGTCCACAAGGCAAACCCGGCATACCACAACACCGCCGCGCGCAGCAGCAATTCCCACAAGCAATCGAGGGTGTTGATGCCGTCCGGCCCGACCACGGGAGGTGGAATCTCGCCCGCCGCCAGACCTACCCGGTTGATCAATTGCGCAGCGCTGATGTTCCAGTTCAGCAGTTCATGCAGCATCACCCGACTGACCGCGACAAAATTGCCGACCAGCGCCAGGCTCGCCGCCAACAAGCGCACCGGCAGCCAGTCAAAGGCATGCCGCAGTTGCGCCGCGCGCTCGACCAGCGCCGGGTTCTGGCCGTGCTCCTGCGCCAACGCCAACAGGCGATACGCCAACGCCGCGACCGGGCCAAGTACGAAATACCAGAAGATCACCGCAAAAAAGCTCTGATAGGCCTGCCACAGCAGATGCCCCTGCACGCTTTCAAGCAACTGCTCGCCGCTGTCGGCGCAAATATCCAGATCACGCTTGGCCACATGCGCTGCGGCTTGCAAATCCTCACGTCGCCAGGCATCACGGAACGGCCCGAGACCGCCGAGCAAATCGCCGCGCCCCAGGCTGTAAATCACCACCAGCAAATGCACCGGCAACGCCAGCAAGCCGTAGGCCACAGGCTCCAATACCAATAGCAACAACGCCAGCAGCGCCACCGGGAACAGCACCAGAATCGTCAGCACCAGCCAAGGCTGTCTGGCCAGGCGCGTGCTGGTTTCGAGTTTGTTCAGTTCGCGGATCCATCCGCCATCGCGTTGAACCCGATGACGCAGGGCCGAAAACTTCTCGATCCACAACGCCAGCAGTAACACCAGAAAACTCATTGTCCTTCCTCTTGTGCCAGGGCCGCGCGGTAACGCGCCCAGTCGAATGCCGGGCCAGGATCGGTCTTACGCCCGGGTGCTATGTCGCTGTGCCCACAAATGCGGGCGCCGGTGATGGCCGGAAATGCGCTTTGCAACTGGCGGGTCAACGCCGTCAACGCCTGATACTGCGCGTCGGTGAACGGCAGATCATCGGTGCCTTCGAGCTCGATGCCCACGGAAAAATCGTTACAGGTTTCCCGTCCTTCGAAGACCGAGACGCCGGCATGCCACGCGCGCTCAAGACAGGAGACAAACTGGGTGACCTTGCCGTCACGTTCAATCAGAAAGTGCGCCGAGACGCGCAGGTCAGCAATCCCTGCAAAATAGGGATGTTCGGTGACATCCAGACGATTCTGGAAAAATTCCTGCACCTTGCCCGTGGCGAACTGCGCCGGCGGCAGGCTGATGTTGTGGATGACCAACAGGGAAATTTCGCCCGCCGGGCGCTCATTGAAGTTGGGCGATGGGCAGACCTGCACCCCGTGACACCACCCGCTAGCGGGATCCAACTGCATACCGATTCCTTCAACGCCGACTGTGTTGGCGCCCAGTATGCCGTGATCGGCCCCCGGCGCGCGATCACTTGCCGCGATTGAGTCGTCGCAGATTGCCCAGCACCGACTCCAGCGCCCGATCAAACAACAAGGTGTCGTCCAGCGTACGCACCGCGCCACGCTGGAACTCCAAGGCCAGCGCAACGCGGCTGCGCTCGAGCACCTTCATCCCGGTGCGATCGACAAATACATACTTGCCCGTGGCTTCGATAATGGCTGCCAGCTTGCAGCGCAGGCTATGGTCTTCGTCTTCCTGAAACGCCACCCAACTGCCCAGACGCAGTTGTTCGACCTGGCGCAAGCCTGCGGCGTCGTGGGGCAAGCGTACCGACGGCAATGCCGCGCCGCCCTCATCGGCAGTTTGCAGGACGATCTGTTGCGACACCTCGACCATGGGCAAAGCCTGATCGGCCTGCTCGGAGCGCTCTAGCACCCGCACATGCAGGGCTTCCAGCTCACTGAAAAACTCGCTGGTGGCGAACGGATCGAACGCCGAACTGCTCAGACCATCACGCAGTGCCTTGAGCAAACCCGGCACAAGTGCCAGCAAGCGCAGGCTGGATTCAGCGTCGTCATGGCGCTGCACACTCCAGATCAGCTGCTCCATGGTCTGCACATCGGCCTGCCATTCAGCGGACTGATCGCCATGCTTGAGACAGGTCAGCAGCAGTACTTTGCTCCAGGCGTCCTGGACGAAGGTGACCACGGTCGGCGGCAGAGTCTTGCCCAGCAGCGCTTGATTCAACGCGCGCTCGACCCGACGCCGCGCCAGTTCGGTTTTTGCCCGCCCCTCTTCAGCATCACGCAGGCGCTGTTCAAGCAACTCACTGCGTCGGCGTTCGTCGCTGGTGAAGGCGAGGAAATCGGCCAGTAACTCGGAAAAAATCGCAGGATCATCGACAAAGTCAGTCAGCAGACGCTGCACCACTTGCTCGATCCGCAGGTATAAGCTGTCGCGCGCCTCACCGTCGCAATCGCCCCAGCCCATGGCCGCCTCGGCGATTTCGTTGAGCAGGCGCCGCGCCGGATGGGTACTGCGGCTGAAGAAACTCTTGTCGAGCACCGCCACCTTGAGCATCGGGATCTGCAATCGAGCGATCAAGGCCTTTAGCGAATCCGGCACATTGCGGTCTTCAAGAATGCAGTCAAAGACCATAGCAATCAGGTTGATCACGTCTTCGTCCGCATCGCCCACGATCCGCGATTTGCCGCTTCTGACGCTGACCCGGGTCAGCAGTTGTTCGAGCTGATTGCGCAGATCGAAGTCATCCTGCGCCGCCAGCGCCGGCACGTATTGTTGCAAATGCGAGAGCAGGCGCAGCAGGTCGCGGGAGGAAATCGGTTGCGCCGCGACGCTGGACTCCAAGGTCGGCGCAACACTGCCGCGCACCTGCGCGAGCAACTGCTGCAACGCGGCGAAAACCTCCTGCACGCCTTCGTCGACGGGCGGCGTGTCGTCGCGTTCCTCGCTGTGCACATTGGCGATCGCACGATCAATTGCGCGACGTGCAGGGGCTGCTTTCAACTCGGGCAACACACCGGTGGCGAGCAACAATTGATTGGCTTCGGCGTAAAGCTGTTCGGTGTCGGCCAAGACATAACGCTCGAACAGTTTGAGCAGGATCAGCTTGACCTTGATCTCTACGCCCAGATTACGCCCGGCCTGGAGGAAAAACTCACAGAGCCGCGCCGGGCCGAGCGGGTTGTGCTGATCGTCGAGGGTGTTGCCGAGCAGCGCGTTAAGGCGCGCGGTCAGTTGATCGAGGGCGAAGCCGTCACGCTTGAGCACGCGACCGACCATGGTCTCGACCGCCACGCTGCGCTCCATGTCGTCGCTGCGCGGTGCCAGTTCGTCGTAGATCAGGGCGTGCGGCAGCGTGTTGTGCGTGGGGTCGTATTGCGTCAGGCCGACGAAGGCTTCGAAAAATTGCTCAAGGAAGCCACGCTCGATGTTTTTGCGCTTGAGGCGCAGGTCGCGCATGGCTTCGAAGAAGATGTTCTGCTCGACGTCGTTGCGCGCCCGGTCGGCCATTTCAAACAGCGTGTCGTCAGCGTTATCGAACAGCTCCTGTAAACCGTGGCGCAGTTGCTGGGCAGCCTTGTCGCGAACCTGAAGCAGAATCACAGGCAGGCGGGCGAGCAGCGAGTGATTCGCCTGATCGGTAGCGCTCTTGTGCAAAGGCACCACTTTCCCGTCGTTGTGCATCCAAGCCTCCTGAAACGGTGATTCGTTCGGGTAAGCCAACCCGGATCCCGTGTGGGAGCGAGCCTGCTCGCGATGGCGGTGTGTCAGCCGCAGCAATGTCACTGAAAGAATGCATTCGCGAGCAGGTTCGCTCCCACCAGTTCAATCAGGACGTCAAAGCTATGACGTCAAATGCAAGGCAGATTATCTTTCATAACTTGCCCACGGCGCCATAGTCGTCAGGGTTTCCCCTATGCCCTCTCAATGACCCTGTCCGGGCGCGTTTTGCTCAAAGAAAATCGACCGGATGCAGGCAAGCACGCGCGTTCTCGCCTTGGGTTGGCTCGCGCCATGCCCCTATAATCGAACCACTTTGTTTGTGGAGCCCGTTATGCCGAATCTACGTCTCGCCGATTTGACCGCCGAAATCGAAGCCAACGTGCGCCGTGCGTTGCTCGAAGACATCGGCAGCGGCGACATCACCGCGCAACTGATCCCGGCCGAACGTCTGGCCAAAGCCACCATCATCACGCGCGATGCAGCCGTCATCTGCGGCACGGCGTGGGTCGATGCCGTGTTTCGTCAGCTCGATCCACGGGTCGCGGTGCACTGGCAAGTGGTCGATGGCGAGCGGGTGAAACCCAATCAGCCGCTGTTTCATCTGGAAGGGCCGGCCCGTTCGCTGCTGACCGGGGAACGCAGTGCGCTGAACTTCTTGCAAATGCTGTCGGGTGTGGCGACTCGCGCGCAGTACCTGGCGGATTTCGTCGGCGCTACTCAGGTCAAGTTGCTCGACACCCGCAAAACCCTGCCGGGCCTGCGTCTGGCGCAGAAATACGCGGTGACCTGCGGTGGCTGCCATAACCATCGCATCGGTCTGTACGACGCGTTCCTGATCAAGGAAAACCACATCGCCGCCAGCGGTGGCATTCCACAAGCCATTGCCGCCGCGCACAAGATTGCGCCGGGCAAACCGGTGGAAATCGAAGTGGAAAGTCTGGATGAGCTGAAAGAAGCACTGACCGCCGGCGCCGACATCATCATGCTTGATGAGTTGAGCCTGGATGACATGCGCGAAGCCGTGCGCCTGAATGGCGGCAAGGCGAAGCTGGAAGCCAGCGGTGGCATCAACGAAAGCACGCTGCTGCCGATCGCCGAAACTGGAGTGGATTACATCTCGATCGGTGCGATGACCAAGGATGTCAAAGCGGTGGATCTGTCGATGCGCTTGAGCCTTTGAAGGTTTCACGCAATAAAAAACGCCAGCCCGGTTGAGGCTGGCGTTTTTGTTTCAGACCACCAGATTATTCATCTCGCAGTATTCTTCCCACTCGACACCCAGCACTTCAGCCGCCTCTTTGTGCAGCACGATGCGCTGCGCCTCGAACTCTTCCGGCGTGCTCGTGTACTTGAGCGTCAGTTCCCACGGCTGCAAGCCCTGGGCTTCGGCTTCATCTTCGAAGGCCCACTGGATCTGGTCTTTCTGATCGTCGGGACTGAGATCCTTGATCTCTTCCTTGAGGTCCGGTACGTCCAGAATGTACTTTCCCAGCGCTTGTTCGTGACGTTGCTCTTGAGTTAATTCGGTCATGGCGTTCTCGCTGATCTTAGGAATGGAGGATGGATCTGGATCATCAAGGATCTCTCTGACGCGGATTGACCGGCCTTCGGAACCATTCGGGATCATCTGAAAACTGCTAAGCGATGCTCATGCAGGCACCGAATATAGGACGTTTGCATGACGAATTACACGGGTCTTTACATCTCTCCCACAAAAAGCTGACCTGCGGAACATAAATCCGCATGGCGATAAGTGAGAGAGATGAATAAGGTGGTGCCCGAGACAGGAATCGAACCTGCGACCTTCGCGTTACGAGTGCGCTGCTCTACCGGCTGAGCTACACGGGCGGTGGGCTAAACCTAGCACCGGTCTTGAAGTCCGGCAACTTCGCAGAATGTCGCGATATTTCGCAGACAAAAAAATGCCCCGCCGTTTTCACGGCGGGGCATTTTTATTGCGCTAAAGCTATGGGGTGATTAAACGCCCGAAGCCTTGGCCGCTGCCACGTCTTTGATGGACAGCTTGATACGGCCGCGGTTGTCCACGTCCAGTACCAGCACTTCCACTTCCTGGCCTTCTTTCAGGATGTCGGTCACTTTTTCTACGCGAGCGTCGCTCAGCATCGAGATGTGCACCAGACCGTCCTTGCCCGGCAGGATGTTGACGAATGCGCCGAAGTCGACGATGCGCTCAACCTTGCCGACGTAGATCTTGCCGATCTCGGCTTCAGCGGTGATACCCAGAACGCGCTGACGTGCTGCTTCAGCCGCTTCCTTGGTTTCGCCGAAGATCTTGATCGAACCGTCGTCTTCGATGTCGATCGAAGCCTTGGTTTCTTCACAGATCGCACGGATGGTCGCGCCACCTTTACCGATAACGTCACGGATCTTGTCGGTGTCGATCTTCATCGCGATCATGGTCGGAGCGTTGGCCGACAGTTCGGTACGCGACTGGCCGATGATCTGGTTCATCTGACCGAGAATGTTCAGGCGCGCTTCCAGGGCTTGGCCCAGAGCGATTTCCATGATCTCTTCGGTGATGCCCTTGATCTTGATGTCCATCTGCAGCGCAGTAACGCCTTTGGCGGTACCGGCTACTTTGAAGTCCATGTCGCCCAGGTGGTCTTCGTCACCCAGGATGTCGGTCAGGACGGCAAATTTCTCGCCTTCTTTAACCAGACCCATGGCGATACCGGCAACCGGCGCCTTCATCGGCACACCAGCATCCATCAGGGCCAGGGAAGCGCCGCAAACGGAAGCCATCGAGCTCGAACCGTTGGATTCGGTGATTTCCGAAACTACACGGATGGTGTACGGGAACACGTCAGCGGCTGGCAGCATGGCCGAAACCGAACGACGGGCCAGACGGCCGTGACCGATTTCACGACGACCAGCACCACCCATGCGACCACACTCGCCCACCGAGAACGGAGGGAAGTTGTAGTGCAGCATGAACGGGTCTTTTTTCTCGCCTTCCAGGGTGTCCAGCAGTTGTGCGTCACGGGCAGTACCCAGTGTTGCAACGACCAGAGCCTGGGTTTCACCACGGGTGAACAGCGCCGAACCGTGAGTCTTCGGCAGAACGCCGACTTCGATGTTCAGCGGACGTACGGTTTTGGTGTCGCGACCGTCGATACGTGGCTTGCCGTTTACGATGTTTTCGCGAACGGTGCGGTATTCGATTTCGCCGAAAGCAGCTTTGACTTCGCTGGACGAAGGCTGGCCTTCTTCACCGGACAGCTTGGCAACGACTTGCTCCTTCAGCTCACCCAGGCGAGCGTAACGATCGGCCTTGATGGTGATGGTGTAAGCCTGGGAGATCGCTTCGCCGAACTCGGCACGGATAGCGCCCAGCAGTTCGGTGGCTTCTGGAGCCGGAGCCCAGTTCCAGGTTGGCTTGGCAGCTTCAGCGGCCAGTTCTTTCACAGCGTTGATCACAACCTGGAATTCGTCGTGAGCAAACAGTACAGCGCCCAGCATCTGGTCTTCGGTCAGCTCTTTGGCTTCCGATTCAACCATCAGTACGGCGTCGGAAGTACCGGCAACGACCATGTCCAGGCTCGAAGCAGCTTGCTGCTCGTAAGTCGGGTTCAGCAGGTAGCCGGTGCTTTCGTGGAAAGCTACACGAGCGGCGCCGATCGGGCCGTCGAACGGAATGCCCGAGATGGCCAGGGCAGCCGAGGTACCGATCATCGCAGCGATGTCCGGATCGCTTTTCTTGCTGGTGGAAACGACGGTGCAGACAACCTGCACTTCGTTCATGAAGCCTTCAGGGAACAGTGGACGGATCGGACGGTCGATCAGTCGGGAAGTCAGGGTTTCTTTCTCGGAAGGACGGCCTTCGCGCTTGAAGAAACCGCCAGGGATCTTACCGGCAGCGTAAGTCTTTTCCTGGTAGTGAACGGACAGAGGGAAGAAGCCCTTGCCCGGATCGGCTTGTTTTGCACCGACTACAGTCACCAATACGCTGACGTCGTCGTCAACGGTGACCAATACTGCGCCGGAGGCCTGACGGGCGATACGGCCAGTCTCGAGGGTAACGGTCGATTGACCGAACTGGAATTTTTTGATTACCGGGTTCACGGTGTCCTACCTTCTTTGTGGCTCTTGGGGGAACTGGTTTCTTGCGAATTCTTGGGCAATGTCGGGAATCGGCCCAACCCTTGTCCGGGGTAAAACGTGCATCCAGATAAAACTTGAGGCTGGGAGCCTGCAAGGCGACCGCGGTAAACCGCGGACGTCTTGCAGACCACCAACCTCATAGCGCAATCGCTGATTAGCGACGCAGACCCAGGCGAGCGATCAGAGCGCTGTAACGGCTCACGTCCTTGCCTTTCAGGTAGTCCAGCAGCTTGCGACGCTGGTTTACCATGCGGATCAGACCACGACGGGAGTGGTGATCTTTACCGTTGGCCTTGAAGTGACCTTGCAGTTTGTTGATGTTGTGGGTCAGCAGTGCAACTTGCACTTCTGGCGAACCAGTGTCACCAACAGCTTGCTGGTAGTCAGCAACGATTTGAGCTTTTTCTTGAACGTCGAGAGCCATGAGGCAATCCTTTTATCAGGAAACTGTTTCAGGGAAACAGCTTCAACAGGCCAGGGACAAATCCCTGTATCTATAAATGAGTCGTGACCGTGCCTGTTAACAGCCACACTCGCCGACCTGCTGTTACACAGGCCGGTTCCGGTCATTCTGACCGAATCAAACGACGTGGCGCGATGCGCCCGTCTTCGCTCACTTCACCGATACCGATGAAGCGACCATTGTGATCCTGTACCCGTACCATGCCGAACTTCGGAGCATCCGGGGCACGTACCGGCTGGCCATTGAGCCAGTAGAACGCGCTCGCTTCCGAAAAGTGCAGCAACGGCCAATCCAGCAGGCCGCTGTCCGATGGCATCAGGAAGCGATCAACCGCTTCGTTGCCGCCTTCGGCATGTACTGCTTCCAGCTCTTCGAGGGTAACCGTCTGCGCCAGGGTGAAAGGCCCGGCCTGGGTACGACGCAATTCAGCGACGTACGCACCACAACCAAGTTGCTCACCGATATCCTCCACCAGGGTGCGAATATAGGTGCCCTTGCTGCAATCCACCGCAAGACGCGCAGTATCGCCTTCGAAGGCCAGTAATTCCAAGCGCGCAATAGTAACAGAACGCGGTTCGCGCTCCACTACTTCGCCTGCACGAGCCAGCTTGTACAGCGGTTGGCCATCACGCTTGAGCGCCGAGTACATCGGCGGTATCTGACTGATTTGCCCGCGAAATTTCGGCAATGCCGCTTCGACATCGGCGCGACCAACGGTCACCGGGCGTTCCTGCAAAACCTCACCTTCAGCATCAGCCGTGGTGGTGGTCTTGCCCAGTTGCGCCAGGGTTTCATAACCCTTGTCGGAATCGAGCAGGTATTGCGAGAACTTGGTGGCCTCGCCGAAGCACAACGGCAAGACGCCGGTGGCCAGTGGGTCGAGGCTACCGGTGTGACCGGCCTTCTCGGCATTGAGCAGCCAGCGGACCTTCTGCAACGCAGCGTTGGAGGTGAACCCCAACGGTTTGTCGAGCAAGATGATGCCGCTGACGTTACGACGGATACGTTTGACCTGAGCCACCGAATTACTCCTTGGTGTCTTCAGGTGCAGCGACGTCCAGGTGCTGATTGTCTTCAGCCACGGCGCGCTCGATCAGGGCCGACAGGTGCGCGCCACGCACGACGGATTCGTCGTAGTGGAAGTGCAATTGCGGCACGCTGCGCAGCTTCATTTCACGGGCCAGCTGCATGCGCAGGAAACCTGCGGCGGCGTTGAGCACCTTGATGCTTTGTGCGATATCTTCAGCGTTGTCCTGGCCCATCACGGTAATGAAAATCTTGGCGTGACCGACGTCACGGCTGACTTCCACAGCGGTAATGGTGACCAGACCCACGCGTGGATCTTTGACTTCGCGACGGATCAGTTGGGCCAGCTCACGCTGCATCTGATCGCCGATACGTTGGGTACGGCTGTATTCTTTTGCCATGATTTGTTACCTGTTACTGCCCTGCGGTGAAACCCGCAAGGTCTGAAAGCGGCAAACGCCCGGCCTGACAAAAGCCAGACCGGGCGTTGCGTTTAGAGTCCGGGTGATGCGCCGCACCGTTGAGTACGGCAGCCCATCACGGCTCCTGAAGTGCGCGAGTTAGAGGCTGCGAGCAACCTGAACCTTCTCGAAGACTTCGATCTTGTCGCCGACTTTGACGTCGTTGTAGCTCTTCACGCCGATACCGCATTCCATGCCGGCACGTACTTCGGAAGCGTCATCCTTGAAGCGGCGCAGGGATTCCAGCTCGCCTTCGAAGATAACGATGTCTTCACGCAGTACACGGATCGGACGGTTACGGTGCACAACACCTTCGATCACCATGCAGCCAGCGATCGCGCCAAACTTCGGCGAACGGAACACGTCACGCACTTCGGCCACACCCAGGATGTTCTCGCGAACATCGCTGCCGAGCATGCCGGTCAGGGCTTTCTTGACGTCTTCGATGATGTCGTAGATCACGTTGTAGTAACGCATGTCCAGACCTTCCTGCTCGACGATCTTCCGTGCGCCAGCATCGGCACGCACGTTGAATCCGAACAGTACAGCATTGGAAGCCAGTGCCAGGTTAGCGTCGGACTCGGTGATACCACCGACACCGCCGCCGACGACGCGCACTTGCACTTCGTCGTTGCCCAGGCCATTCAGAGCGCCTTGCAGAGCTTCCAGCGAACCACGGACGTCGGATTTGAGGACGATGTTAAGCGTCTTCTTCTCGGCCTGACCCATGTTTTCGAAGATGTTTTCCAGCTTGCCGGCGTGAGCGCGAGCCAGTTTGACTTCGCGGAACTTGCCTTGACGGAACAGAGCCACTTCGCGGGCTTTCTTCTCGTCAGCAACCACGCTCATCTCGTCGCCAGCGTCTGGAGTACCGTCCAGGCCGAGAATCTCGACAGGGATGGAAGGACCGGCTTCTTTAATTGGCTTGCCGTTCTCGTCGAGCATGGCGCGAACGCGGCCATAGTTCGAACCGACCAGTACCATGTCGCCTTGGCGCAGGGTACCGTCTTGAACCAGAACGGTTGCAACCGGGCCACGACCTTTGTCGAGACGCGATTCAACCACAACACCACGGCCAGGAGCCGATGGAGTCGCTTTCAGTTCAAGCACTTCAGCTTGCAGCAGAACGGCTTCAAGCAGCTCGTCCACGCCAGTACCGACTTTCGCCGACACCGGTACGAACGGCGTATCACCGCCCCACTCTTCAGAAGTCACGCCGTGAACCGACAGTTCGCTACGGATGCGATCGAGATCGGCGCCCGGCTTGTCGATTTTGTTCACTGCAACAACCAGTGGAACGCCAGCCGCTACAGCGTGCTGAACAGCTTCAATGGTCTGCGGCATCACGCCGTCGTCCGCTGCAACCACCAGAATCACGATGTCGGTCGCCTTGGCACCACGGGCACGCATTGCGGTAAACGCGGCGTGACCCGGGGTATCGAGGAAGGTGACCATGCCGCGTTCGGTTTCAACGTGGTACGCACCGATGTGCTGAGTGATACCGCCGGCTTCGCCAGCAGCTACCTTGGCACGACGGATGTAGTCGAGCAGCGAGGTTTTACCGTGGTCAACGTGGCCCATTACGGTCACGACCGGTGCACGGGAGAACGTTTCGCCTTCAAACTTCAGGGACTCGGCCAGGGAATCTTCCAGGGCGGTGTCGCTGACCAGGGTCACTTTGTGGCCCAGCTCTTCAGCAACCAGTTGAGCAGTTTCCTGATCAAGTACCTGGTTGATGGTCGCTGGAGTACCCAGTTTGAACATGAACTTGATGATTTCAGCAGCCTTGACCGACATCTGATTGGCGAGATCGCCAACAGTGATGGTCTCGCCGATCTGCACGTCACGCACGACAGGGCCGGTAGGGCTCTGGAAACCGTGGGCGTTGCGCTTTTTCAGCTTGGCCTTGCCGCGACCACCGCGACGGAAGCCATCGCTTTCTTCGTCGGTAGTGCGTGGCGCCACACGTGGAGCCGGCGCTTTTTCTTTGACCGATGCGCGATGCGGAGCGTTTTTGCGCTCGCCATCACCACCACCGCTGCGACGATTGTTGTCGTCAGCACGTGGTTTGTCCGGACGGCGCTGTTCGTTCTGCTTGTTACGAACTTCAGCAGACGGAGCTGGAGC
Organism: Pseudomonas sp. Mb7; assembly: GCF_054790525.1. NCBI lineage: Bacteria > Pseudomonadati > Pseudomonadota > Gammaproteobacteria > Pseudomonadales > Pseudomonadaceae > Pseudomonas > Pseudomonas sp. Mb7. The sequence continues at coordinate 116,560 of NZ_CP186501.1, read as the reverse complement.
AGCGGCAACCACCGGCGCGCTTTCGCGAACAGGTTCGGCAGCTGCAGCCGGCGCCGCAACGGCGTCGCTGGTAGCGGTCTGCGCAGCAGCAGGCTGGCGACGCGCTTCTTCTTCGGCGCGCTGCTTGGCTTCTTCTTCAGCCTTCTGACGAGCAGCATTTTCTACTGCGCGACGCTCATCCAGTTCACGCTTGCGTTCGGCTTCGATTTCTTCCGGGCTACGCTGTACGAAAACTTTCTTTTTGCGAACTTCTACGCTGATGCTTTTGCTACCAGCCACACGCAGGGTGCTGGTGGTTTTACGCTGCAGCGTGATCTTGCGTGGTTCTTCCACTTTCGCCTTGTGGCTGCTTTTCAAGTGAGTCAGCAGGGACTGCTTCTCACTGTCAGTCACATTTTCTTCGGCGGCGGTGTGCGGCAGACCTGCCTCACGCATCTGCTGCAACAGGCGCTCTACCGGTGTTTTGACCTCATCGGCCAGTTGTTTCACCGTGACTTGCGTCATGCACTTCTCTCCTCAGGCCGCGCCTAATTACTCGAACCAGTGGGCTCGGGCGGCCATGATCAACTTGCCGGCACGATCATCGTCAATGCCGTCGATGTCGAGCAGGTCGTCAATAGACTGCTCGGCCAGGTCTTCGCGGGTAATTACGCCGCGCACCGCCAGTTCCATCGCCAAATCCTTGTCCATACCCTCAAGCGAGAGCAGGTCTTCGGCCGGATGGGCGTCTGCCAGCTTTTCCTCAGTAGCGATGGCTTTGGTCAACAAACGATCCTTGGCACGAGCGCGAAGCTCGTTGACGATGTCCTCGTCAAAGCCGTCGATGTTGAGCATTTCTTCCAACGGTACGTAGGCAATCTCTTCCAGGCTGGTGAAGCCTTCATCTACCAGCACCTGAGCCAGTTCTTCGTCGACTTCCAGCTCGTCGATGAAGTTGCGCAGGATGTCGCCGGTTTCTGCTTGCTGCTTAGCCTGGATGTCCGATTCGGTCATCACGTTCAGGGTCCAGCCAGTCAACTGGCTCGCCAGACGCACGTTCTGACCACCTCGACCGATGGCCTGAGCCAGATTGTCTGCGCCAACGGCGATGTCCATGGCGTGGGCATCTTCGTCAACGATAATTGCCGCAACCTCAGCCGGGGACATGGCGTTGATCACGAACTGAGCCGGGTTGTCATCCCACAGGACGATATCAACACGCTCACCGCCCAACTCACCCGACACTGCCTGGACGCGCGAACCGCGCATACCGATGCAAGCGCCCTGCGGGTCGATGCGTTTGTCCTTGGAGCGGACGGCGATCTTGGCGCGCGAACCCGGATCACGGGACGCTGCCATTACTTCGATCAGGCCTTCGGCAATTTCCGGCACTTCGATGCGGAACAGCTCGATCAGCATTTCCGGCGCGGTACGCGACAGGATCAGCTGCGGGCCGCGGTTCTCGGTGCGGATTTCCTTGAGCAGCGCACGCAGGCGCACGCCGACACGGAAAGTTTCGCGAGAAATGATGTCTTCACGGGCCAGCAACGCCTCAGCGTTGTTACCCAGATCGACGATCACGTTGTCGCGGGTGACTTTTTTCACGGTGCCGGAGATGATTTCTCCCAGGCGCTCGCGATAGGCGTCGACCACTTGAGCGCGCTCGGCTTCGCGAACTTTCTGCACAATGACCTGCTTGGCAGTCTGTGCAGCGATGCGGCCGAACTCGATGGATTCGATCTTTTCTTCAACGACGTCGCCAACCTTGGCGCCAGGATGCGTTTCAGCAACCTTGGTTGGCCAGGTTTCGATGGCCGGATCGTCGAGATCATTCTCTTCAACGACCGTCCAGCGACGGAAAGTTTCGTAAGAACCGGTGTGGCGGTTAATTTCCACACGCAGGTCTACTTCGTCTTCAAAACGCTTTTTGGTAGCAGTGGCCAGAGCCAGCTCCAGCGCTTCAAAAATTACGCTTGCCGGTACGCCCTTTTCATTGGATACCGACTCAACAACCAGCAGTACTTCTTTGCTCATCGTACGCCTCGCCTTTCGCAAGCCATTGGATCCGCGGGATCCGCGTCTCAGTCAAAACTGGGAATAATGTTGGCCTTGTCGATCATATCGATCGGCAACAGGAACTCATGGTCGTCTACCTGCACCACGACATCCTGTTCTTCTACACCGCGCAGAAGGCCCTGAAAGTTGCGTCGACCTTCAAAAGGCGAGCGCAGCTTGATCTTCACTTGTTCACCGGCAAATTTTGCAAACTGCTCAAGAGTGAACAGTGGGCGCTCCATGCCAGGCGAGGAAACTTCGAGGGTGTATTCAACGGAAATTGGATCTTCAACATCCAGTACACCGCTGATCTGACGGCTGACAATGGCGCAATCGTCCACCAGCACGCCACCCTCTTTATCGATATAAACGCGCAACATCGAGTGACGACCCTGAGCCGAAAACTCGATACCCCAGCATTCATAGCCCAGGGCCACGACCACCGGGGCCAGCAAGGCCTGCAACTCTTCTAGCTTGCTCGACACCTGAACCCCCTAGTGCATGATATGTGCATGCTTTGCAAAATAAAAAAATGGGCTTAACGCCCATCCTTGAAACGCCGTCGAACAGCGGCGTTGAAAGTGTCCAGCTAACAAAAAGCCCCTTAAAAGGGGCTCCTTAAACTGGTTGCGGGGGCCGGATTTGAACCGACGACCTTCGGGTTATGAGCCCGACGAGCTACCAGACTGCTCCACCCCGCGACAAAGCTGGGGCGGAAGTATACGACCGATCCCTTATAGGGTCAATGTAACCTTCCACCTGCAAGAAAGCCCGCAACAGCGGGCTCTCCTGACTAATTGGTACCGAGAAGGGGACTCGAACCCCTACACCCTATGGGCACAACCACCTCAAGGTTGCGTGTCTACCAATTCCACCACCTCGGCAAAACTACGTTTGAAACCCTTCTTACTTCTGCTCTTGAGCTGGAGGTACGTCAGTCGCTGGAGTAGCCGACTTTTGCTCTTGAAGCACCGGGACATCATCAGAAGCCGGTTGTTGTTGCTTAGGTACTTCCAACACTGCTGGATCTGGCAATCCTGCTTGAGTCAGCTGATGAGCCTTCTCTTTAGCAAAGTAACCTAACCCCAAGCTGGTTATGAAGAAACCGGCGGCAAGTATAGCAGTAAACTTACTAAGAAAGGTAGAGGAACCTTGGCTTCCGAACACAGTATTTGAAGCACCTGCTCCGAAAGACGCGCCAGCGTCCGCACCTTTACCCTGCTGCAGCAAAACCAGAGCAACTACGCCCAATGCACCCAGCAGATGAAAAACGACTACGACTGTTTCCAGCATTTTTTCAGTTTCCCGCGGCGCGACAGATCGCACCGAACTCATCTGCATTCAGGGAAGCTCCACCAATGAGCCCCCCATCGATATCCGGCATGCCGAACAGTTCGACCGCATTGGCCGCCTTCACGCTGCCGCCGTATAGAAGCCGCACACCTCGTGCGACTTCAGAATTCTCTGCCGCCAGCTGCTCGCGGATGGCTTTATGCACATCCTGAGCTTGCTGCGGCGTAGCAGTCAGTCCGGTACCAATAGCCCAGACCGGCTCGTAAGCAATGACTGCCTTGGCAAAGGCACCTACACCCAGCTCCTCGATGATGCTGCCCAGCTGACGCCCGACAACCTCAAGAGTTTTTCCAGCTTCGCGTTGCTCCAGGGTTTCCCCTATACACAACACCGGAATCAAGCCACATGCCTGTGCCGCTGCGAACTTGCGATTCAGCATCCCGTCTCGCTCGCCCATTATCTGGCGGCGTTCGGAGTGCCCGACAAGCACAAGGGAACAACCTGCATCCACCAACTGACTCGGCGCAATCTCACCGGTCAATGCACCTTGCATGGATTCCACCGCAGAATTCTGCGCACCGACCGAAATCGATTTGCCTTTCAAGCCATCAATCACTTGATTGATATACAAGCAAGGCGGGAATACCGCGACATCAACACCGCTTGGCAAGGCCAGATGACGAAGGCCGTTGATCAGCTCAGCGACGCTGGCGCGGGTACCGTGCATCTTCCAGTTACCAGCTACCATAGGGCGACGCATGCTGTACCTCGTCGGTCAAAGTGGGCGCAGATGTTACCCAACACAATCATGGCTTGCAAGCCGTATCAGGCAGAAACTTCAGTTACCAGTTTTGCCAGCTCTTCGGCGTAGTTGCGAACCTGGGTTTCGTCCTCGCCTTCGACCATTACGCGCACCAGAGGCTCTGTCCCGGACTTGCGCAAAAGCACGCGCCCGCGCCCCGCCATTGCCTGGGTGACGCGCGCACTGGCCTCCTTGACAGCCGGGTGTTCCAGCGGACTTTCGCCACCACCAAAACGCACATTGATCAGTACCTGAGGGCACTTGCGCAATGCCTGGCGGGTTTGCGCCAAACCTTCATTACGGGTCTTCAGCGCCATCAGCACCTGCAACGCAGCGATGATCGCATCACCGGTCGTGGTGTGATTGAAGCAAACGATATGCCCCGAGTTTTCTCCGCCGACCAGCCAGTTGCGTTCAAGCAACTCGGCTATCACGTAGCGGTCACCCACATTGGCACGAATGAAAGGAATCGAAAGATCCGCCAGCGCGAGTTCCAGCCCCAGATTACTCATCAGGGTACCAACAACGCCGCCCTGCAATTTACCCCGCTCATGCAGATCACGAGCGATGATAAACAGCAATTCGTCACCATCGACGATGGCGCCAGTGTGATCGACCATCAGCACCCGATCACCATCACCATCGAAAGCGATACCCAGGTCGGCATGCTCGGCGAGCACCGCAGCCTGCAACTGACCCATATGGGTCGAGCCGCAGTTTTCATTGATATTCAGACCGTTTGGCTGCGCTGACAGCACAACGACTTCTGCCCCCAACTCGCGGAAGACACTCGGAGCCACCTTATAGGTCGCACCGTGCGCACAGTCGATAACGATCTTGAGACCGGAAAAACTGGTCCCGGTTGGCACACTGCTCTTGCAGAATTCAATGTAGCGACCTGATGCATCGTTGATTCGCGACACTTTGCCGATCTTGCTCGACTCAACCACAGTCATCGGGGTATCGAGCAACTCCTCGATCATCAACTCCAGCTCATCTGGCAGCTTGGTGCCCTTACCGGAGAAAAACTTGATGCCGTTATCGTCATGCGGATTGTGCGAGGCACTGATCACGATACCGGCCTCAGCCTGAAACGTGCGCGACAGATAGGCAATGGCCGGCGTCGGCATAGGACCCAGCAACATCACATCGGCCCCCGCCGATGTCAGACCAGCCTCAAGTGCCGACTCGAACATATAACCGGAAATCCGCGTGTCCTTGCCGACCAGCACCTTGCAAGCGCCCATTTTGCGGAACGCCATGCCGGCAGCCCAGCCGAGCTTGAGCATGAAGTCAGGAGTAATCGGGTATTCACCGACTCGACCACGAATGCCGTCAGTACCAAAGTATTTCTTGCTCATAAGTGCTCCATCATTCTTATTCGGCTGATTCCACGGCTGCGATCATGCGCACCACGTCTACCGTTTCCGCTACATCATGGACGCGCAATATACGCGCCCCCTTCACCGATGCCAGCGCCGCCAGTGCCAGACCACCATGCAGCCGCTCGCCGACAGGACGATTCAAGGCCTGCCCGATCATGCTTTTTCGGGAAACACCGACAAGCAAAGGCCTGCCCAGGGCATGGAGGGCTTCCATGTGCTTGAACAAGCTTAGGTTGTGCTGCAGGGTTTTGGCGAAACCGAAACCCGGGTCAAGAATGATCCGCTCCTCAGGAATACCGGCCGCCGCACATTGCGCCATGCGCTCGGCTAGAAAATCACCGACTTCGCGCGTGACATCCTGATACTGCGGATTGTCCTGCATGTCTCCAGGCTCACCGAGCATATGCATGAGACACACCGGCAAACCCGTAGCCGCCGCCGCATCCAGCGCGCCATCGCGCCGCAGTGACCGCACATCGTTGATCAACCCGGCACCCAATCGTGCGGTTTCGCGCATAACGGCTGGCGTAGAAGTGTCCACCGAAATGATCACATCCAACTCGCGATTGATCAGCTCGACGATCGGCGCCACACGCTCAAGCTCTTCGAGCGGTGACACTGCGCGCGCGCCTGGGCGAGTGGACTCGCCACCGACATCAATCAGCGTCGCACCCGCTGCAACCATAGCCTCGGCGTGGCGCAAAGCCGCATCGAGCTGGCTGTATTGGCCGCCGTCGGAGAAAGAATCAGGGGTGACATTGAGAATACCCATGACATGCGTCTGGGCCAAATCAAGAACCCGGTTGCCGCAAGGCAACCGGGTCAGGGACTGTACAGAAGTCATTTCAAACCTTAAACGTCAGCAGCCGGACCGCCAATCGGTGTTTCCGGACGCTCGTCATGAACCACCGGAGGTGGTGGTGTACCAGTGCCCCCCGACCAGTCACGTGGCTCGCGTGGTGTACGACCCGCCATGATGTCGTCGATCTGTTCAGCATCGATCGTTTCATACTTCATCAACGCATCAGCCATGGCATCAAGCTTGTCACGGTTGTCCGTCAGAATCTGTTTGGCCGTGCCGTAGCACTGATCAATGATGCTGCGCACTTCGGAGTCGATCAGCTTGGCTGTCTCACCGGAGAAGCTGGCAGCTTGACCGCCACCGCCGCGACCGAGGAACACTTCACCCTCTTCTTCGGCGTACATCAACGGACCGAGTTTTTCCGACAGGCCCCACTTGGTGACCATGTTCCGCGCAATCTGACTAGCACGCATAATATCGTTGGAAGCGCCGGTGGTCACACCGTCGAAACCGAGGGTCATTTCCTCAGCGATACGGCCACCGTACAGCGAGCAGATCTGGCTGATCAGCGCACGCTTGGACAGACTGTAACGATCTTCTTCCGGTAGGAACATGGTCACACCCAGCGCACGACCACGTGGAATGATCGACACCTTGTAGACCGGATCATGCTCAGGCACGACGCGACCGACAATGGCGTGCCCAGCTTCGTGATAAGCGGTGTTCTGCTTCTCTTTCTCGGACATGACCATGGATTTGCGCTCGGCGCCCATCATGATCTTGTCTTTGGCCAGTTCGAACTCTTTCATTTCGACGATGCGCTTGCCGCTACGTGCAGCGAACAAAGACGCTTCGTTGACCAGGTTAGCCAGGTCAGCACCGGAGAAGCCCGGAGTACCACGCGCGATAACGGCCGGAGCGACGTCGTCACCCATTGGCACTTTGCGCATGTGTACTTTGAGGATTTGCTCACGACCACGGATATCTGGCAGACCAACGACAACCTGACGGTCGAAACGGCCCGGACGCAGCAGCGCTGGGTCAAGGACGTCTGGGCGGTTGGTCGCAGCGATAACAATGATGCCATCGTTCATTTCGAAGCCGTCCATCTCAACCAGCAATTGGTTGAGGGTCTGCTCACGCTCATCGTGACCACCACCCATGCCGGCGCCACGATGGCGACCGACGGCGTCGATTTCGTCGATAAAGATGATGCAAGGAGCATGCTTCTTGGCCTGCTCGAACATGTCGCGAACACGGCTGGCACCGACACCGACGAACATCTCGACGAAGTCAGAACCGGAAATGGTGAAGAACGGAACCTTGGCTTCACCAGCAATCGCCTTGGCCAGCAAGGTTTTACCGGTACCCGGAGGACCGACCATCAGCACACCGCGAGGAATACGACCGCCCAAGCGCTGGAATTTGCCCGGGTCACGGAGGAATTCAACCAGCTCGCCGACTTCTTCCTTGGCTTCGTCGCAACCGGCAACGTCAGCCAATGTGGTTTTCACCTGATCTTCGGAGAGCAGGCGCGCCTTGCTCTTGCCGAAGCTCATCGGTCCGCCCTTGCCGCCGGCACCGCCCTGCATCTGGCGCATGAAGAACATGAACACCGCGATGATCACCAGGATCGGGAAGCTGGCCACCAGCAACTGAGTCCAGATACTTTGCTGCTCAGGCTGCTTGCCTTCAACCACAACGTGGTTGTCGACCAGGTCGCCGATCAGACCATTGTCCTGGATTGCCGGACGAATGGTCTTGAAGCTATCGCCATCATTGCGCTTGCCGGTAATCACATAACCATCAACGGCTACGCGCTCGACCTTGCCATCCTTGACCTGCTGGATGAAGTCGGAATAGTTGAGGGTCTGCGGCTCGTTAGGGCTGGAGAAGTTGTTCATCACCGTCACCAGGACAGCCGCGATGATCAACCACAGGATCAGATTCTTTGCCATATCGTTCAATTAACTACCCTCTGAAGCAAGCTCCGCTACTGGCGCGCGCTTCGCATGATATTCACCGGCCTAACTTACTACATTACCTACAACTCTGGCAGGCGCCGTCTGTAACCCTTTGTGAAACACTTTCTACACAATATTCGTTAATGCTCGCCGGGCGAAATACTAAAAACCTATCACCCTGCACAAAAACCTCGTTTTACTCGCTACGCCCGCGATAACCCCAAGCCAGCATGTATTGCTCGCGGGAGCTGCCACGAGAGGAGTCCGGCTTGATCATCTGGATCTTGTCGAACTTCTTGCGAGCATCCTTCAGGTAAACATCAAACCCTTCGCCCTGAAAAATCTTGATCACGAAATTACCGCCCGGCTTGAGGATCCGTTCGGCCAGATCAAGCGCCAGCTCGCAAAGAAACATGGCTTTGGGCATATCCACTTCAGGCGTACCACTCATATTGGGGGCCATATCGGAAATCACAAGGTCCACCTGCGAATTACCCACGGCTTCTAGAATCCGCCCGAGCACTTCGTCCTCGGTGAAATCGCCCTGAATGAAAGTCACGTCCGGAATGCTGTCCATTTCCAGGATGTCCGAGGCGATCAGACGTCCCTGACCACCGATCAGCCGGCTAGTCACCTGCGACCAGCCACCGGGCGCCGCACCCAGGTCGACAACGCTCATACCGGGACGGATCAGCTTGTATTTCTCCTGGATCTCCAGAAGTTTGTAACTCGCACGCGAGCGGTAGCCATCCTTCTGTGCTTGCTTGACATAGGGATCGTTGACATGTCGTTTCAGCCAACCAAGGCTTGTCTTGGAACGCGCCATTGGGCACCTCGATGATTAGGGTCGTGATTAATTGGGCGGATCCACGAGCCCTCGGGTAAAATGGCCGCCATTTTACAGAATCCAGACGAAAGGGTCAGATTATGCCGCTCACTCCAGAGCAGAAGAAACAGTACAAATCCATTGGCCACCACCTGAAACCGGTTTTGACGGTGGCTGACAACGGTTTGACTGAAGGTGTTTTAGCCGAACTTGAACGCGCTTTGGCGGACCACGAGCTGATCAAGATCAAGCTCAACATCCTCGATCGCGAGTCGCGCCTGGCGCATATCGCAGAACTGTGCAAGGTCGGCAAAGCGGACCTGGTACAGGTCATCGGCAAGATGGCACTGGTTTACCGCAAGAACTTCAGCGTCAACAAGCAGCTGTCGAACGTTCATCGCTTCAAGTGATGACAAGGGTCAAGGGTGTGCTTCGCGCACCCTGCCACTCCATCCCGGCACCGGCTGCATCACCAGCACCAGCCCGGAAAAGCCCAGAACCAGATAACTGAAGACCTGCCAGCGCTGCGCATCCGGCCAGCCGACACGCACTGCGACAAACATCGCACACGCATACAACGCCATCAGCAACACCTGCCCGCGAAAATCCCGCCATAGACTGGCAAGACCCTCAGCTTGAACCAGCACCAGCGCCTGAAAGATCACGCATGCGGCGGCGAATCCCACCACCAGCACTTCGAATGCACTGGCCACCTCATCGATCAGCAGCGGTGCCAGGCCAATCTTGCCCAACGCCGGCTGCAAACCGAGATGAATCAGCCATAGACCGCCAACCCAAAGCATCTGGGTCAGCTGCCAAAGCATGGCGCCCGCATGCAGCGGGCGCCCTTTTTCAGATGTGACGGACTTCGACAATCTCGTACTCGATCACGCCGCTTGGCGTTTTCACGGCGACCACATCGCCCTCTTCCTTGCCAATCAAGGCACGGGCCAAAGGCGAGCCGACCGAAATCTTGCCAAGTTTGAAGTCAGCCTCATCCTCACCCACGATGTGGTAAGTGACGCTTTCGTCAGTCTCGACGTTGGCGATTTCGACGGTGGTACCGAAAATCACTTTGCCAGTATGCGGAATGGTCGTGACATCGATGATGACCTGATTCTGAATCCGGCCTTCGATATCACGAATCCGCGCCTCGACCATGCCTTGCTGTTCGCGGGCAGCATGGTATTCAGCGTTTTCCTTCAAGTCACCCAACTCGCGAGCCGTACCAATGTCCTGGCTGAGCTTCGGACGGACGACCTTGGTCAGGTGAGCGTGTTCTTCTTCCAGGGCTTTGGCGCCCTGGACGGTCATTGGGTATTTGATCATGCCTTCAATCCTGCGTGTAGATCCTGCAAGCGGCGCACGGTTTTTTCAGGACCGAACTTCAGCGCTTCACAGATAGCTTCGCCAGCAGCAATAGTGGTTGTGCAGTAAATCTTGTGCTGCAAGGCATTACGACGAATGGAGTACGAATCAGCGATCGACTGACGACCTTCAGTGGTGTTGATGATCAGGGTGACTTCGTCATTCTTGATCATGTCGACCACGTGCGGACGACCCTCGGTCACTTTGTTCACACGGCGCACTTTCAGACCTGCGGCCTCGATCAGCTTGGCAGTGCCGGCAGTGGCTACCACTTCGAAGCCCAAGTTGATCAGATCGCGGGCCACGCCTGCAACCAGTGGCTTGTCGTCGTCACGCACACTGATGAATGCAGTGCCGCCGGTCGGCAGCACTTCGCTGGCGCCCATCTGGGCTTTGGCGAATGCTTCACCGAAGGTGTCGCCGACGCCCATCACTTCACCGGTCGACTTCATCTCTGGGCCGAGAATCGGGTCAACGCCAGGGAACTTGGCGAACGGGAACACCGCCTCTTTCACGCTGTAGAAGTTCGGGATGATTTCTTTGGTGAAGCCAATTTCTTTCAGGGTCTTACCGGCCATCACGCGGGCAGCGATCATCGCCAGGGAGACACCGATGCACTTCGACACGAACGGTACGGTACGGGAAGCGCGCGGGTTGACTTCGATGACGTAGATGTCTTCGCCTTGCAGCGCCAACTGCACGTTCATCAGGCCGACAACGCCCAGTTCCAGAGCCATTTTCTTGACCTGTTCGCGCATCTCGTCCTGGATGTGCGCCGGCAGCGAGTACGGCGGCAGCGAGCACGCTGAGTCACCGGAGTGAACGCCAGCCTGTTCGATGTGCTGCATGATCGCGCCGATCACCACATCTTTGCCGTCACAGACCGCATCCACGTCCATTTCGATGGCGCAGTTGAGGAAGTGGTCGAGCAGCACAGGGCTGTCGTTGGACACTTGCACCGCGTCACGCAGGTAACGCTTGAGCTCGTCTTCCTTGTAGACGATTTCCATCGCACGGCCGCCCAGTACATAAGACGGGCGCACCACCAGCGGATAACCGATCTTCGCGGCAGCACGAACAGCTTCGTCTTCGCTGCGCACGGTGGCGTTTGGCGGCTGACGCAGGTTCAGGCGCTCAACCATTTGCTGGAAACGCTCACGGTCTTCAGCGCGGTCGATGGCGTCCGGGCTGGTGCCGATGATCGGCACGCCAGCGGCTTCCAGGGCACGAGCCAGTTTCAGCGGAGTCTGACCGCCGTACTGGACGATCACGCCTTTCGGCTTCTCGACGCGGCAGATTTCCAGCACGTCTTCCAGAGTTACCGGTTCGAAGTACAGACGGTCGGAAGTGTCGTAGTCGGTGGAAACGGTTTCCGGGTTGCAGTTGACCATGATGGTTTCGTAGCCGTCTTCGCGCAGGGCGAGAGCAGCGTGAACGCAGCAGTAGTCGAACTCGATGCCCTGGCCGATACGGTTCGGACCACCGCCCAGAATCATGATCTTGTCGCGACCCGACGGCGCAGCTTCGCACTCTTCCTCGTAGGTGGAGTAGAGGTAAGCGGTGTCAGTGGCGAACTCGGCGGCGCAGGTGTCAACGCGCTTGTAGACCGGGAACACTTCCAGCTTCTGGCGATGAGTGCGCAGGTTCTTCTCGGTCACGCCCAACAGTTTGGCCAGACGCTGATCGGAGAAGCCTTTACGCTTGAGCTTGAACATCAGGTCGCGGTCGATAGCGGACAGACCGAGGGTCTTGACCTTCTCTTCTTCCTTGATCAGATCTTCGATCTGCACCAGGAACCACGGGTCGATCATGTTCATGCCGAAGATGTCTTCGACCGACAGGCCAGCGCGGAAAGCGTCTGCCACGTACCAGATACGCTCGGCGCCCGGCACGGTCAGTTCGCGCTTGAGCACGCTCATGCTTTCCGGGTTGCTCAGGTCGAGCTTCTCGTCCAGACCGCAAACGCCGACTTCCAGACCGCGCAGGGCTTTCTGCAGGGATTCCTGGAAGGTACGGCCGATGGCCATGACTTCACCAACCGACTTCATTTGCGTGGTCAGGCGTGCGTCAGCCTTGGCGAACTTCTCGAAGGCGAAGCGTGGCAACTTGGTGACGACGTAGTCGATCGACGGCTCGAAGGACGCCGGGGTCTTGCCGCCGGTGATGTCGTTCGACAGTTCGTCGAGGGTGTAACCCACAGCCAGTTTGGCCGCGACTTTGGCGATCGGGAAACCGGTGGCTTTCGAAGCCAGTGCAGAGGAACGCGATACGCGCGGGTTCATTTCGATCACGACCATACGGCCAGTGTTCGGGCAGATACCGAATTGCACGTTGGAACCGCCAGTCTCGACGCCGATCTCGCGCAGTACCGCCAGGGAGGCGTTACGCAGGATCTGGTATTCCTTGTCGGTCAGGGTTTGTGCTGGAGCAACGGTGATCGAGTCACCGGTGTGCACGCCCATCGGGTCGAAGTTTTCGATCGAGCAGACGATGATGCAGTTGTCCTTTTTGTCGCGGACAACTTCCATTTCATATTCTTTCCAGCCGATCAGCGATTCGTCGATCAGCAGCTCTTTGGTCGGCGACAGGTCCAGACCACGGGCGCAGATTTCTTCGAACTCTTCACGGTTGTACGCGATACCGCCACCGGTGCCGCCCATGGTGAAGGACGGACGGATGATGCACGGGAAACCCAGGGTTTCGAGAACCGCGTTGGCTTCTTCCATGCTGTGGGCGATACCGGAACGCGGGCACGCCAGGCCGATGGACTTCATCGCCTTGTCGAAACGCGAGCGGTCTTCAGCCTTGTCGATAGTGTCGGCGTTGGCGCCGATCATTTCTACGCCGAACTTCTCCAGAACGCCTTCGCGCTCCAGATCCAGGGCGCAGTTCAGAGCAGTCTGGCCGCCCATGGTTGGCAGCACCGCGTCCGGGCGTTCTTTTTCGATGATCTTGGCAACGGTCTGCCACTTGATCGGCTCGATGTAGGTCGCGTCGGCCATGTCCGGGTCGGTCATGATGGTGGCCGGGTTGGAGTTCACCAGGATGACGCGGTAACCCTCTTCGCGCAGGGCTTTACAGGCCTGGGCGCCGGAGTAGTCGAATTCGCAGGCCTGGCCGATAACGATCGGGCCAGCGCCGAGAATCAGGATGCTTTTAATGTCTGTACGTTTTGGCATGGGTTTGTCACTCAAATCCGCAGGTCAGTCGGCAAGCCGTCTTGATCGATTTCTGAAGTCCCGAGGGGGCCGCCGGTGTCGGGGCCGCCCTCGAGGGCTTCTCTCTACAGTCTCAAGGCGAACGCTTAGCGTCGCTTGGCCATCTCGTTGATGAAGCGGTCGAACAGTGGCGCGACATCGTTCGGGCCCGGGCCGCTTCAGGGTGGCCCTGGAAGCTGAACGCGCTCTTGTCGGTGCGCTCGATGCCTTGCAGGGTGCCGTCGAACAGCGATTTGTGGATCGCACGCACGTTGGCTGGCAGGGTTTCTTCGTCTACCGCAAAACCGTGGTTCTGGCTGGTGATCATCACGACGCCAGTGTCCAGATCCTGCACCGGGTGGTTGGCACCGTGGTGGCCGTGGCCCATTTTCAGGGTCTTGGCGCCGGAGGCCAGAGCCAGCAGTTGGTGACCGAGGCAGATGCCGAATACCGGAATTTCGGTTTCCAGCACTTCCTTGATCGCCTTGATCGCGTAGTCGCATGGCTCTGGATCACCAGGGCCGTTGGACAGGAACACGCCGTCCGGCTTCAGTGCCAGCACATCAGCGGCAGGCGTCTGCGCAGGTACGACGGTGACGCGGCAGCCGCGCTCAACCAGCATGCGCAGGATGTTGACCTTGACGCCGTAGTCGTAGGCAACCACGTGGTAAGGCAGCTCGGAAGCGTCGATGGTCGCGTGGCTGTCGGTTTTCAGATCCCAGACAGTCGAGCGCCACTCGTATTGAGTCTTGGTGCTGACGACTTTCGCCAGATCCATGCCTTTCAGGCCCGGGAAGCCTTGCGCAGCGGCGATGGCCGCTTCTTCGGAGATGTTGTCGCCGGCCATGATGCAGCCGTTCTGTGCGCCTTTTTCACGCAAGATGCGGGTCAGGCGACGGGTGTCGATACCGGCGATTGCCACAACGTTGTTGGCTTTCAGGTAGTCGGACAGGGACATCGTGTTACGCCAGTTGCTCGCTACCAGCGGCAGGTCACGAATGACCAGGCCAGCGGACCAGACGCGGTCGGACTCGGCATCTTCCGGCGTGGTGCCGGTGTTGCCGATGTGCGGGTAAGTCAGGGTAACGATCTGTTGGGCGTAGGAAGGATCGGTAAGGATTTCCTGATAGCCGGTCATTGCGGTGTTGAACACCACCTCACCAACGGTTTGACCGTCGGCACCAATGGCTTCGCCGCGAAAAATGCTGCCATCAGCAAGGGCAAGTATGGCTGGCTTAGTCAAGAAGACCTCCCGTAAATAACGCATGAAAGGGCGATCGCAGGTTGTAAAAAAGCGGAGTGACGTATGGACACGTCACCCCGCTTCTTCACTGAATTATTCTGCGCGCTTTTAGTGGACACACTAAAGCTGTAGCTTACAGAAAAAGGCTTTTTTGGTCCACCGCTAAAGAGCCTAAAAGGCCGGAGAATGCGACAGGTCGTCGCCGAGCGGAGAAAAACCAGCGCAAACAGGGCGTTTGCGCCGGGTTCAGCAGTGTATCAACGCAGGTCAAGCACGTCTTGCATGTCATACAGACCCGGCTCGCGACCATCCAGCCACAGCGCGGCACGCACCGCGCCCTTGGCGAACGTCATACGGCTAGACGCCTTGTGCGTGATCTCCAGGCGCTCACCTTCGCAGGCGAACAACACGGTGTGATCACCCACCACATCACCACCACGCACGGTGGCGAAGCCGATGGTTTCACGCTCACGAGCGCCGGTATGACCCTCACGACCGTACACCGCGACTTTCTGCAAATCACGATCCAGTGCACTGGCGATCACTTCACCCATGCGCAACGCCGTACCCGACGGCGCATCGATCTTGTGCCGGTGATGCGCTTCGATGATTTCGATATCCGCCTCATCACCCAGCACGCGCGCCGCCATATCGAGCAGTTTCAGCGACAGATTGACGCCGACACTGAAGTTGGCCGCGAACACGATCGGAATATCCCTGCCCGCCTCGACCAGCAGCTGCTTTTGCGCCGCGTCCAGCCCGGTGGTGCCGATGACCATCGCCTTGCCGGCCTTGCGGCAGAACGCGAGGTTTTTCAGCATCACTTCCGGCAGGGTGAAGTCGATCAATACATCGAACTCTTCAGCCACAGCCTCGATATGCCCGGACAACGGCACGCCGATGCGACCCAGCGAGGCCAGCTCACCGGCATCGACGCCGATCAGCGTGCTGCCCGGACGGACCACAGCGGCGGTCAAACCGGTCAGCGGCGCGCGTTGCTGCACGGCCTCGACCAGAATCTTACCCATGCGCCCAGCAGCGCCCATCACAGCTATACGTCGCATGCCGACTCCTTACAGATCGCCGAAGAAGCGCTTCACACCGTCGAACCAACCGGTGGTTTTTGGCGAATGGCTATTGTCGTCCGCCAGCGAGCTGCGGAACTCTTCCAGCAGTTCGCGCTGACGACGGTTCAGATTGACCGGCGTTTCAACCGCGACACGGCACATCAAGTCGCCCGCACCACCGCCACGCACCGGCGCAACGCCTTTGCCGCGTACACGGAACTGCTTGCCGGTCTGAGTGCCTTCGGGGATTTTCAGTTTGACGCGACCGTCGAGGGTCGGAATTTCCAGCTCGCCGCCCAGTGCCGCATCGACGAAGCTGATCGGCACTTCGCAGAACAGATGCTTGCCATCGCGCTGAAAGATGTCGTGCTCGCGGACATTGATGACCACATACAGGTCGCCCGTCGGACCACCTTGCGTGCCCGCCTCGCCTTCGCCGGACAGACGAATGCGGTCGCCGGTGTCGACGCCGGCCGGCACTTTGACCGACAGGGTTTTGTACTCTTCAACGCGACCGTCACCGTGGCAGGAATCGCACGGATCGGAAATGATCTTGCCTTGGCCATGGCAACGCGGGCAGGTCTGCTGCACCGAGAAGAAGCCCTGCTGCATGCGCACCTGACCAATGCCACCACAGGTCGGGCAAGTCGAAGGCGAGGAACCTTTCTTGGCACCCGAACCGTCGCACGGCTTGCAGTTGACCAGTGTCGGAACGCGGATATTCACCGACGTACCGCGCACCGCTTCTTCCAGATTCAGCTCCAGGGTGTAGCGCAAGTCGCTGCCACGCTGAGCGCCGCCACGGGAACCGCCGCGACCGCCACCGAAGAAATCACTGAAGACATCACCAAAGATGTCCGAGAAGTTCTGACCGCCGAAACCGGCACCGCCGCCACCCATGCTCGGGTCGACGCCGGCATGACCGTACTGGTCGTACGCCGCACGCTTGCTGGAATCGGACAGTACTTCATAGGCCTCATTGGCCTCTTTGAACATTTCTTCCGACGCTTTGTCATCGGGATTACGGTCCGGGTGGTGCTTCATCGCCAGACGACGGTAAGCCTTTTTCAGGTCCGCATCGCTTGAGCCACGCTCAACACCCAACACTTCGTAATAGTCACGCTTTGCCATAAGTCTTCTGCACTCTTGAGGACGTTCAGCAAACCCCTCCTGAGGATCGCCAAACTCGTTGAGCCCCAATACAGGCCCGGACCCAACTCACGTCAATTCAACGATCCTGGTCTTTGTTTCTTGCGGTACTTTCAGCGCGAAAAGCAGGAGCATTCCCGGCCATACCGCCAACATCCGAACCTTGTCGCATGCTGTAAAAATTCGCGTATTCCAGATACGCCAACGCGGGAGCTAGCTCCCGCGCGGCGACATCCTACCAGTCACTGCCTAAAGGCAGTCAACCGGCCGACCAACAACTTACTTGTGGTCTTTGACTTCTTCGAACTCTGCATCGACAACGTCGTCAGCCTTCTCAGCCGATTCGCCTTGCGGGGCTGCGCCATCAGCTGGCTGAGCCTGTTCGGCGTACATCTTCTGAGCAACCGGAGCGGAGACTTTCGACAGCTCTTCAACCTTCGCTTCGATAGCAGCCTTGTCGTCGCCTTTGACAGCGGCTTCCAGAGCAACCACAGCGGCTTCGATCGCAGTCTTCTCTTCGGCGGTGACTTTGTCGCCCGCGTCAGCAATCATTTTGCGCGTCGAGTGAACCAGTGCGTCACCCTGGTTACGGGCAGCGGCCAGCTCTTCGAACTTGCGGTCTTCCTCAGCGTTGGCTTCGGCGTCACGCACCATGCGCTCGATTTCTTCGTCGGACAGACCGGAGTTGGCCTTGATCACGATCGACTGGGTCTTGCCGGTAGCCTTGTCTTTCGCACCAACGTGCAGGATGCCGTTAGCGTCGATGTCGAAGGTCACTTCGATCTGCGGCACGCCACGTGGAGCAGGTGGAATGTCGGCCAGGTCGAACTTGCCCAGGGACTTGTTCTGAGTGGCTTGCTTACGCTCGCCCTGCAGCACGTGAATGGTCACAGCGCCCTGGTTGTCGTCAGCAGTCGAGAACACTTGCGATTTCTTGGTAGGAATCGTGGTGTTTTTCTCGATCAGCGCGGTCATCACGCCACCCATGGTTTCGATACCCAGGGTCAGCGGGCTGACGTCGAGCAGCAGAACGTCTTTCACGTCACCAGCCAGAACGGCGCCCTGAATCGCAGCACCCATGGCAACAGCTTCGTCCGGGTTAACGTCTTTGCGAGCTTCTTTACCGAAGAAATCAGTAACCAGCTTCTGCACTAGCGGCATACGGGTCTGACCACCGACCAGAATCACGTCGTTGATCGCGCCAACGTCCAGACCAGCATCTTTCATGGCGATGCGGCAAGGTTCGATGGTGCGCTGAACCAGGTCTTCAACCAGTGCTTCGAGCTTGGCACGCGAGATCTTCACGTTCAGGTGCTTAGGACCGGTCGCGTCTGCAGTGATGTACGGCAGGTTGACGTCGGTCGACTGAGCGGACGACAGCTCGATCTTGGCTTTCTCAGCGGCTTCTTTCAGGCGCTGCATGGCCAGCGGATCACCTTTGAGGTTCATGCCGCTTTCTTTCTTGAATTCGTCAACGAGGTAGTCGATCAGACGAATGTCAAAGTCTTCACCGCCGAGGAACGTGTCACCGTTGGTGGCCAGAACTTCGAACTGGTGCTCGCCATCAACTTCAGCGATCTCGATCACGGAAACGTCGAAAGTACCGCCACCCAGGTCATAAACGATCACGGTGTGATCGCCCTTGGCCTTGTCCATACCGTAAGCCAGAGCGGCTGCGGTTGGTTCGTTGATGATACGTTTTACGTCCAGACCCGCGATGCGGCCGGCGTCTTTGGTCGCCTGACGCTGACTGTCGTTGAAGTAGGCCGGAACGGTGATGACCGCTTCGGTCACGGTCTCGCCGAGGTAGTCTTCGGCGGTCTTCTTCATCTTCTTCAGAATTTCAGCCGAGATTTGTGGCGGCGCCATTTTCTGGCCGTTCACTTCAACCCAGGCGTCGTTGTTGTCAGCCTTGACGATCTTGTAAGGGACCATCTGGATGTCTTTCTGCACAACTTCTTCGTCGAAGCGACGACCGATCAGACGCTTTACTGCGTACAGGGTGTTGTGCGGGTTGGTCACAGCCTGACGCTTGGCCGACTGACCTACCAGGATTTCGCCATCGTTGGCGTAAGCGATGATCGACGGCGTGGTACGCGCGCCTTCAGCGTTTTCGATAACTTTTGCTTTGCCGTTTTCCAGCACGGAGACGCAGGAGTTGGTAGTCCCCAGGTCGATACCGATAATTTTGCCCATGTTAACTCTCCCGAAACTTTGGATTTTTTTGCCGCAGTAGTGGTGGCTGACTGCGGTAATACTTAAACGCTTGACTTCTAAATGGGGGCCTTGCGGCTAATTTCAAGCCTTCTCGTCAATCGAAGGCGAAATTGGCGCAGGCGCCTTGCTGACCACAACCATGGCCGGACGCAGCAGGCGACCGTTGAGCTGGTAGCCCTTCTGGAACACCTTCAGAACGCTGTTCGGTTCTACGTCGGCGCTTTCTTGCATGGCCATCGCCTGATGCTGAACGGCGTTGAACGGTTCGCCATGCGGGTCGATCGCTTCCAGCTGATAACGCTTGAGCGTGTCGTGGAACATTTTCAGCGTCAGCTCGATGCCTTCACGCATCGGACGAATGCTTTCGTCGTCCGGGTTCGACAGCTCGAGGCCGCGCTCCAGGCTGTCGACGATCGGCAACAGGTCGCCAGCGAATTTTTCCAGGGCAAACTTGTGCGCCTTCTCGACGTCCTGCTCAGCACGGCGACGGACGTTCTGCAGATCGGCAGCAACACGCAGAGATTGATCCTGCGCGGCGGCCAATTGCTCTTCGAGCACTTGTACACGGGTCGCCAGGTCATCACCCGAACCTTCGGGCGCCTGATTGGCTTCTGGGTTTTGCGTATCTACTGTCTGTTCGTCAGCCATAGAATTCTCCTTTCAATTTCGTCCGCGAGCCTGACTCGCGCTTCTGCCCCGATATATGGGGCCGCAAAATCAGGCTTCAAGGGCCTGCAAACATTAACCCTACAAAAAAGTGTCGAATCTTCATTCCTCAATGCGCTAAGCAGATTTGAGGTTCAAGCAAATCGAGCTAAGGGAGGGCATTGTCAGCCTGAAACAAAACACTGTATAAATAACCAGACCTAAAGCCTGGGAGCGGCCTTTATGCTGGTGCACCTGTCCGTACATAACTACGCCATCGTTGAACATCTCGATCTCGAACTCGATCGCGGGATGAGCGTGATCACGGGTGAAACCGGCGCCGGCAAGTCGATCATGCTCGACGCGCTGGGCCTGACCCTCGGCGATCGTGCCGACAGCGGCGTGGTACGCCCCGGCGCCGACAAGGCCGACATCCTCGCGACCTTCGATCTGGCTGACATTCCTGAAGCCAGCGCATGGCTGGCCGAGCGCGATCTGGAGTCCGATGGGCCGTGCATCTTGCGTCGTGTGATTACCAGCGAAGGTCGTTCGCGCGGCTACATCAACGGCACCCCTTGCCCGCTGGGCGATCTCAAGTCGCTGGGCGAATTGTTGATCGATATCCACAGCCAGCATGAACATCAGTCCCTGCTGAAAACCGATACTCATCGCCGCTTGCTGGACGAGTACGCCGGCGCTACCGATCTGGCCCGCCAGGTTCAACTCGCCGCCCAGCGCTGGCGCCAGACTCGCCAGGAACTCGAGCGCCTCTCCAACTCCGGTGATGAACAACGCGCGCGCCACCAATTGCTCAGCTATCAGCTTGAAGAGCTGGAAAACCTCGGTCTCGGTGATAACGAGCTGGAGCAACTGGAGCAGGAACACAAAAACCTGACCAACGCAGAAACCCTGCTGGGCATTTGTCGGCAAGTGGTCGAACAATGCAGCGAAAGCGATTCCGGCAATGTATTGAATGCACTGACTGCCAGCCTTAATCGCCTGTCGAGCGTGAACAATTCCGTCGGCGCACTGGGCGAAGCCAGCAGCCTGCTGACCAGCGCACAAATCCAGGTCGAAGAGGCCGTTGGCGAACTCAATCGCTTCCTCGACAACTTCGATGCCGATCCGGCGCGCCTGCAATACCTGGAAGAGCGTCTCGACGCGATCTACACGCTGGCACGCAAGCATCGAATTCAACCCACCGAAGTCGGCGAAATGCAGCAAAAACTGCTGGATGAGATCGAAACCCTCAACGCCAACGACGAATCCATCGAGCGCCTGGGTGATGAGCTGGCCTCGTATGCCCGCCACTATCAAGAGAAGGCGCGAGAACTGAGCGATTTGCGGCATCAGGCTGCCGGCAGTCTCGCCAGTGCGGTTGAGCAGGAAATTCAACGACTGGGCATGCCGGGTGGTCGCTTCACTATCGAATTGAAGGCCAACAGCAGCGACGAACTGCTGCCCAACGGACTGGAACAGGTCGAATTACTGGTCAGCGCCAACCCGGGCCAGCCGCTAAAGGCGCTGGCAAAAGTCGCTTCCGGCGGCGAGCTGTCACGGATCAGCCTGGCGATTCAGGTGATCACCGCGCAGACATCCCGTGTTCCGACACTGGTATTCGACGAAGTGGACGTCGGCATCGGTGGCCCGACGGCTGAAATTGTCGGCCAACTGTTGCGCCGTCTCGGCGATCGCGGCCAGGTATTGACCGTGACACACTTGCCGCAAGTGGCAGCGCAAGGCCATCAACATCTGTTCGTGCATAAGGTGCGCGGTGAAGAGGCGACTCACACCGCCGTTTCCAAACTGAGCAAGAACGACCGTATAGAAGAAGTGGCGCGCATGCTCGGCGGCATCGATCTGACCAAGGAGTCCCTGGCTCACGCGAAAAAAATGGTCGTCACCGTCAAGGTTTGACAACCACAGAAAGCACGAAGGCGACCCTTGGGTCGCCTTCGTTCGTTTCGCGAATGTGAAATTCGCGCGACATGCTTACTTTTTCTTGCGCACGTACAGCACCAGGTTGTGATCTACCAGATCAACACCGTGCTCCTCGGCAATTGCCTTCTGGAGCTTTTCGATTTCCGGGCTGACGAATTCGACGACTTCACCGGTTTCCACGTTGACCATATGGTCATGGTGGCCACCGTCGGCCAACTCGAATACCGCGTGGCCGCCGTCGAAGTTGTGACGGACCACGAGGCCAGCGGCTTCGAACTGGGTCAGAACACGGTAAACCGTGGCCAGACCGACGTCCTCGCCAGCTTCCATCAACGCCTTGTAGACGTCCTCGGCACTCATGTGACGCTGCTCGGTAGAGTCGAGCATTTGCAGGATCTTGACCCGTGGCAGGGTCACTTTGAGGCCGGCTTTGCGTAGTTCGCTATTTTCAACCATGGTCAGCTTTCTCGCGATGCTGCTTCGCAGCTTCTCTTAATGCGGGTATGATCGGCGTTTACGTTGTCCCAGCCAAGATAGTGGAAGTCGCCCACCGATGCAAAACACCAAGCTCTTGCTAACCAGTTTCACCTTTGTGGGACTGCTCGCACTCGCCGGTTGTTCATTCCCCGGGGTTTACAAAATCGACATCCAGCAGGGCAATGTCGTCACGCAGGACATGATAGACCAGTTACGCCCGGGAATGACCCGGCCGCAAGTACGGTTTATCATGGGTAACCCTCTGCTTGTCGACACGTTCCATGCCGATCGCTGGGATTATCTGTACAGCCTGCAACCGGGTGGCGGTGAACGCCAACAGGAACGCGTCAGCGTTATTTTCAACTCAAACGACCAGCTTGTCAGCCTGTCCGGTGACTTTATGCCGGGCGTAAGCCGTGATGAAGCCATTCTCGGCAAGGACAATGGCACGACCGTGACCGCTCCTGCTGAAAACGCCGAGAAGCCAAAACCGGAAAAACCGGTCAAGCCAGGTTCCTTGCTGGATCAGATCCAGAAGGACGTCGATGGTGTAGAAACCGTTCCGGTTCCGACACCAGAGCCGCTGGACACCTCGCCGCAATAATTTGCGACGCAATAAAAAACCCGGAAATTCCGGGTTTTTTATTGCCTGCGATTTGGCTTTTTACGCGTTTCGCGCTTTGGCTTCGGCAGCCTTGGCGGCCCGCAAGCGTCGTACCTCTTTCGGATCGGCCAGCAATGGACGATAAATCTCGATGCGCTCCCCTGCCTCAATCACCCGCGTATCCGGGTCAGCCACCACTTTGCCGAAGATACCCAACGGACACTCCGCCAGATTCAGCTCAGGAAACTCGCTACCAATACCCGATACAAACACCGCAGCCCGCACCGTCGCGCCTTCATTGACGCTGAATGAGCGCAATACCTGACGATCCACGGCCGCGTATACCACCTCTATCTCGATCACCGACTCAACCATGCATCTGCTTGGCGCGCTGGCAGAACGCGTCCACTAGCGTATTCGCAGCCTGATTGAACAGCGGCCCCAACGTCGCGCGCACTAGCGGCCCGGCGTAATCGAACGACAGATCCAGACTGATCTTGCAGGCCTTCTCGTTCAAAGCCTTGAACACCCAGACGCCGTGCAACTGATTGAACGGGCCTTCTTCCAGGTTCATTTCAATCGACTGCCCCGGCACCAGCGTATTACGCGTCACGAAATGCTGACTGAGCCCGCCCTTGGCTACGCCAACACTGGCGCGCATATGCTCCGGCGAGCTTTCCAGCACTTCCGCCGAGGAGCACCACGGCAGAAATTCCGGGTAGCGCGCCACGTCGTTGACCAAGTCATAGAGAAATTGCGCCGGGTACGGCAGCAACGCCGATCGTTGAATATGTGTCGTCATGTGAGCGTTACTTCCAGAGCTGAGCGGCAAACACTACAAGAATGCCGATGGGCGCCACGTAGCGCATCAAGAACAAAGACAGGGCGAACAGTAGCGGATTGCGGATCGACAACTCGTCGCGTACCGCTTCACGCCCCATCACCCATCCGGCAAACAGCACGAAACACAGGCCACCGAGCGGCAGCATGATCCGTGAGGTGAAGAAATCGATCACACCAAAGAAGTCCAGACCGCTCTGCGCACCCCATTGGTAGAGGTGGAACATCCCGCCTTCGTTCACGAAAAATTTGGCTTCCTTCCAGATATTGAAGGAGAACACCGTGCCCAGACCGACGAACCAGCAAGTGAAGGCAAGCCAGAAAGTCACCCACGCGCGGCTGACTTTGGTCCGCTCAACCAGATAGGCAACCATCGGCTCCAGAAGGGAGATCGCCGAACTCCAAGCAGCGATCGCCACCAGCACAAAGAACACCACGCCCATCAACTGACCGAACGCCACGTTACCAAAGGCAAATGGCAGACTGACGAACATCAGCCCCGGCCCTTCGCTAGGGTTCAGGCCTCCGGCAAATACAATCGGGAACAAGGCCAGACCGGCGATCAGCGAAACAAAGGTATCGAGCAGTGCCACGCCGACAACGGTGCCCGACAACGATGAACTCTTCGGCATATAAGCACCGTAGATCATGATCGAACCGACACCGACGCTCAGCGAGAAGAACGCGTGCCCCATGGCCGGCAACAAGCCGTCGAGGACTTTTTCCGGGTGGAAGTCGAACATGAAATGCACGCCTTCCATGAAATGCCCGGTGGTCATGCTGTAACCCAGCAACACCAGAATCATCACGAACAGCAGCGGCATCATGATGCGCAGGCTGCGCTCAAGCCCGGCGACCACCCCCTTGGCGATGACGAATGCCGACAGCAGCATGAAAATCGTATGCCAAAGTGTCAGACGCCATGGATTGGAGATGACATTGCCGAAATAAGCGCCGACTTGATCGGCTGTGGCGCCCTGGAAGTCGCCGCGACCCATATCGACAATGTAGTCGAGCGACCAGCCGCCGACCACACTATAGAAAGACAGGATCAACAATGCCGTGATCATCCCGGCAAATGCGCCCCACGACCATTTGCCCGAGTGCCCGGCTTCCAGTGCCAGCACCTTCAAGGCGTTCGCCGGACTCTGGCGGGCGCGCCGGCCGATCAGGGTTTCAGCGAGCATGACCGGGATGCCGATCAGCGCGATGCACGCCAGAAACATCAGCACAAAGGCGCCGCCGCCGTAGACCCCGACCATGTAGGGGAACTTCCAGATACTACCCAGTCCCACGGCCGAACCGGTCGCGGCGAGTATGAATACCCAGCGGCTAGCCCAACTGCCGTGGACAGAAACCTTGTCTGTCGACATCGTTTATCACGCCCAAGCGTTAGAAAAAGAGGCCGCATTGTCCGGGATTCACTCAACCTGCTCAAGCACGCAGCATCACCGTAGCCGACGGCGGTTTATCTCCATATAATGCCGCCCCTATGGCTAAACAGAAGAAACACCCAACAGGGACCATCGCGCAGAACAAAAAGGCGCGACACGATTACTTCATCGAGCACAAGTTCGAGGCTGGTCTGGTCCTGGCCGGCTGGGAAGTAAAAAGTCTGCGGGCAAGCAAGCTACAGCTGGTCGACAGCTACGTTCTGCTCAAGGATGGCGAAGCATGGTTGCTCGGCAGCCACATCACGCCTCTGATGACCGCAAGTACCCACGTCATCGCTGACCCGGTGCGCACACGCAAATTGCTGCTCAACCGCCGCGAGCTGGAAAAGCTCGCCGCCGCTGTGCAGCAAAAGGGTTACGCCTGCGTCTGCCTGTCCTGGTACTGGAGCAAGCACATGGTCAAGTGCGAAATTGCTCTGGGCAAGGGCAAGAAGGAATACGACAAGCGTGATACCGAGCGCGAGCGCGATGCTGGTCGTGAATTGCAGCGCGCGGTGCGCAACAAGGGCAAGGAAGACTAGTCTTCCCCCCGAAAGCAAAGATCGCGGCCTGCGACAGCGCCTACAGGGGAATACATATTCCAATGTAGGCGCTGTCGCAGGCTGCGATCTTTTGCTTTGAAAATCACATCCCCTTGCGCCGCTCCGCCCGGGCCATGCGCTGAACCTCTTGCCGCACCTCTTCCAGCACTTCCTGCACATACAAGATATGTCGGCTGGAGACTTCTCGCGCCTGCTCCGCGCGACCTTCAATAATCGCCAGATACAATTCCCGATGCTGGGTGATCAGCATGTCGCGGGTTTCCGTGCGCTGCTTATACATGCCGCCGATGTTGGTAACGACGTTACGCTTGAGCAGATCAAACAAGCCACGAATGGTGTGCAGCAACACCGCGTTATGACTGGCTTCAGCAATCGCCAGGTGGAATTTCGCATCCGCCGCGCCCTCCTCCGCCCGGCTGACTTCATCGTGACGCGAATAGCAGTCCTGCAGCTCTTCAAACGCGGCGGTCAGCCGCTCACGATCGACATCGGTGGCGCGCAATGCGGCGTAATAGGCGCACGATGCCTCCAAAGTATGCCGAAACTCCAGTAGATCGCGTTGTGCCTCGGGGTTGCTTTCAAGCAGCTGCAACAGCGGATCACTGAACGTCGAACCCAGACTTTCCACCACATAGTTGCCGCCACCCTGACGACTGACCAGCAACCCCTTGGCCGCAAGTTTCTGAATCGCTTCGCGCAGCGACGGCCGTGATACGCCAAATTGTTCGGCGAGCGTGCGCTCCGCCGGCAGCCGTTCGCCGGACTTCAGTGTGCCCTCAAGGATCATCCCCTCAAGTCGCTCGACAATATCGTCAGACAAACGGCGCTGACGTATCTGATCAAACCCCATAACTCATTTCTCCACGATCCCGACCGCTCGCCGGGCTCTCTATTCTGGCCTATCGGCGCCTTGCCGACACCTACCAGACACCACTTGCGCAAACCAGATCAGATGCGATCTGCACCGCTTGTTCGACAAAAGTTTCAGGGCGACAAATTGACACACCGACACCAAGGCTTTTACCCTAGCCAACAGCGATTGTAAATTGGTCTTACCAATTATCCAAGAACGCTGACAGTGCCTGACCAACAACAATTAGGGGCCACCTCATATGCAAACCTGGCAACAGCTCTACAGCCCGCTCGGCAGTCTCGGCGTGTCCGCACTCGCGGCCGTCATTCCCATCGTGTTCTTTTTCCTCGCATTGGCGGTGTTCCGCCTCAAAGGCCATGTGGCCGGGAGCATCACCCTCGGCCTGTCGATTGCCGTGGCGATCTTCGCGTTCCACATGCCGGTCGACATGGCCTTCGCCGCTGCCGGGTATGGCTTCGCCTACGGCCTGTGGCCGATTGCCTGGATCATTGTCGCGGCGGTGTTCCTCTACAAACTGACGGTCAAAAGTGGTCAGTTCGAGGTCATTCGCAGCTCGGTGTTATCGATTACTGACGACCAGCGCCTGCAAGTGCTGCTGATCGGTTTCTGCTTCGGAGCGTTCCTGGAAGGTGCCGCCGGTTTCGGCGCACCCGTGGCGATTACTGCCGCGTTGCTGGTCGGACTGGGCTTCAACCCCCTGTACGCCGCTGGCCTGTGCCTGATCGCCAACACCGCACCGGTAGCGTTCGGTGCACTGGGGATCCCGATCATCGTCGCCGGCCAAGTCACCGGTATCGACGCGTTCAAGATCGGCGCCATGACCGGTCGCCAACTGCCGCTGCTGTCGCTGTTCGTGCCGTTCTGGCTGGTGTTCATGATGGACGGCCTGCGCGGCGTACGTGAAACTTGGCCAGCGGCGTTGGTTGCGGGCCTGAGCTTCGCCATCACCCAATACTTCACCTCGAACTTCATTGGGCCAGAATTGCCGGACATCACCTCGGCGCTGGCCAGCCTGATATCGCTGACCCTGTTCCTGAAAATCTGGCAGCCAAAACGCACCGCAGGCGCGCAAATCGCCGGCGCCACGTCGAGCGCAGCGATCACCGCCAGCGTCGGCGGTTTCGGCCAGAAGCGCACCACCGTGGCGTCGCCTTACAGCCTCGGGGAAATTTTCAAAGCCTGGTCACCGTTCCTGATCCTCACCGTGCTGGTAACGATCTGGACGCTGAAGCCTTTCAAGGCGATGTTCGCCGCTGGCGGTTCGATGTACAGCTGGGTGTTCAACTTCGCGATCCCACACCTTGATCAATTAGTGATCAAAACCGCACCGATCGTAGCCGTCCCGACTGCCATTCCAGCGGTGTTCAAACTCGATCCGATTTCCGCGACCGGCACGGCGATTTTCTTCTCCGCGCTGATCTCGATGCTGGTCTTGAAGATCAATTTCAAAACTGGTCTGACCACTTTGAAAGAGACCTTCTACGAACTGCGCTGGCCAATCCTGTCGATCGGCATGGTGCTGGCGTTCGCCTTCGTCACCAACTACTCCGGCATGTCTTCGACCATGGCGCTGGTGCTGGCCGGTACGGGCGCAGCGTTCCCGTTCTTCTCGCCATTCCTCGGCTGGCTGGGCGTATTCCTCACCGGTTCGGATACTTCATCCAACGCCCTGTTCAGCTCGCTGCAGGCGACCACCGCTCACCAGATCGGCGTCAACGACACCCTGCTGGTGGCAGCGAACACCAGCGGCGGCGTGACCGGCAAGATGATCTCGCCACAATCGATCGCCGTGGCTTGCGCCGCGACCGGACTGGTGGGCAAGGAATCGGATCTGTTCCGCTTCACCCTCAAGCACAGCCTATTCTTTGCAACGATTGTCGGTCTGATCACCTTGGCTCAGGCCTACTGGTTCACCGGCATGCTGGTGCACTAAACCTACAAGAAGCATGGAAAAAACCGACGCCGGTTACGTGATGCCGGCGTCAGCAATTCACAACCCGGTCTGTAAGGCTGCTGAAAGCAACGCTCTTTATATTCAGCAGCCGCACAGACGGATAACCGGGCCCACCCGGAGACACGCCTGATGAGCGAGCTTTTTTACAACGCTGTGCCAAACGCGACCCGCGTGGCACCGCCACTGCCCGAACCTCGGCAATACCCCAGCGAGAAACCGTCGCGGGTCTACCTGTTCGGCACGTGTGTGGTCGACCTGTTCTACCCCGAAGCCGGGATGGACGCGATCCACTTGCTGGAGCGCGAAGGGATCCGGGTCGAGTATCCGCAAGGGCAAAGTTGCTGCGGCCAACCGGCCTACACCTCGGGTTACACCGAGCAGGCGCGGACGGTAGCGCGCTCGCAACTGGCGCTGTTTGCCGGGGATTATCCGGTGGTGGTGCCGTCGGGTTCCTGCGCTGGCATGCTGCGCGAGCATTACGCCGACTTGTTCAAGGACGAACCGGAGACGTTGAAACAGGTTCTGGCCCTCGCGGCCCGCACCTATGAACTGGCCGAATTTCTGCTGTTCGTCTGCAAGGTGCAACTCAAGGACAGCGGTGAACCGGTCAAAGTCGCGCTGCACACTTCGTGTTCGGCACGCCGCGAAATGAACACCCACCTGCACGGCCGCGAGTTGTTGGCGCAGTTGAGCAACGTGGAACGGGTCAACCATGACCACGAAAGCGAATGCTGTGGCTTCGGTGGGACATTCAGCGTCCGTATGCCAGACATTTCCGGCGCGATGGTGGCTGACAAGACCCAAGCGCTGAAGGATTCAGGCGCGCACAAGGTGTTGAGCGCCGACTGTGGCTGTTTGATGAACATCAACGGCGCATTGGAGAAACAAAAAGAAGCGCTACGCGGGCAACATCTCGCCAGCTTTCTGTGGCAACGAACCGGAGGTGCGCAATGAGCACTTCCGCGATTATTCCTACGGTCGCCGTAGAAGAAGATTTCCGCACCCGGGCACACAATGCTCTGGGTGATCAGCAACTGCGGAACAACTTCCGTACTGCCATGGACTCACTGATGGCCAAGCGGGCAGCCGCTTTCAGCGATGCCCACGAAAGAGAACATTTGCGCGCACTGGGCAATTCGATCAAGGCCCGCGCGCTGTCCAAGTTGCCCGACCTGCTCGAGCAACTGGAACAGAACCTGACCCGCAACGGTGTGACAGTGCACTGGGCGGAAACGGTGGACGAGGCCAATGGCATCGTCTTATCGATCATCCGCGCTCACGAGGCGCGGCAAGTGATCAAGGGCAAATCGATGGTCAGCGAAGAGATGGAGATGAACCATTTCCTCGAGGCTCGGGACATTGAATGTCTGGAGTCCGATATGGGGGAATACATCGTCCAGCTCGACCACGAGAAGCCTTCACACATCATTATGCCGGCGATCCACAAGAATGCCGGTCAGGTCGCGTCCTTGTTCCACGACAAACTTGGCGTGGAATACACCAAGGACGTTGACCAACTCATTCAGATCGGTCGCAGAGTCCTGCGGCAGAAATTCTTCGAAGCGGACATCGGCGTCTCCGGTGTCAACTTCGCCGTCGCCGAAACCGGCACCCTGCTGCTGGTGGAAAACGAAGGCAACGGCCGCATGACCACCACCGTGCCGCCGGTGCACATCGCCGTCACCGGCATCGAAAAAGTCGTGGAAAACCTGCGTGACGTGGTGCCGCTGCTGTCACTGCTGACGCGCTCGGCGCTGGGCATTCCGATCACCACCTACGTCAACATGATCTCCGGCCCGCGCAAGGAGCACGAACTCGACGGCCCGCAGGAAGTGCACCTGGTGCTGCTCGACAACGGGCGCAGTCAGGCCTTCGCCGACAGTGAACTGCGTCAGACCTTGAACTGCATCCGCTGCGGCGCCTGCATGAACCATTGCCCGGTCTACACCCGCGTCGGTGGCCACACCTATGGCGAGGTGTACCCGGGACCGATCGGCAAAATCATCACCCCGCACATGGTCGGTCTGGCCAAAGTCCCCGATCACCCGAGCGCTTCGTCGCTGTGCGGTGCCTGCGGTGAAGTGTGCCCAGTAAAAATTCCGATCCCGGCAATCCTGCGGCGCCTGCGCGAAGAGAACGTCAAAGCCCCGGACAGCCCGAATCAAGTGATGCGCGGTCAGGGCAGCAAGTATTCGCGCAAGGAACGTTTCATCTGGAACGCCTGGGCCAAGCTCAACAGCTCGCCGACCTTGTATCGATTGTTCGGCTTCTTCGCCACGCGCCTGCGTGCCCTGACCCCGAGCAATGTCGGCCCATGGACACAAAATCACAGCGCGCCGAAACCCGCTGCCCGCTCACTGCACGACATGGCCCGCGAGCATCTGGCCAAACAGGGAGACCGCTGATGAGCGCCAAGCAAAATATCCTCGGCAAACTGCGGAAAAGTCTGACTGGCGCCACACCGATTGCCGACAACTTCGATGTCGATCTGGTGACGCAGCCTTACACCTACAGCGCCGAACAACGCATCCCGCAACTGCGCAAATTGATGGAAGCGGTGCACACCGAAATCCACCTGACCTCCGACGCAGAATGGCCGGCACTGCTTGCGCAATTGTTGCGCGACCGCCAGTTGCCGAGTCTGTTGATCGCACCGACGACAGCGCACGGGCAGAAAATCACACAGCATTGGGCGAACAATCCTGATCTGCCGACACTGAAATCCTACGACCGGCCAATGGAAGAGTGGAAAGCCGAACTGTTCAACGACACCCCGGCCAGCCTCACCGGCACCCTCGGTGCAATCGCCGCCACCGGCAGCCTGATCCTCTGGCCAACCCGCGAAGAACCGCGTTTGATGAGCCTGGTCCCGCCGGTGCATTTCGCCCTGCTCAAGGCCAGCGAAATCCGTGACAACTTCTATCAGGTGCAAGAGGAATTCGCGTGGGCCCAGGGCATGCCGACCAATGCGTTGCTGGTGTCCGGCCCGTCGAAAACCGCTGACATTGAGCAAGTGCTGGCTTACGGCGCCCACGGCCCGAAAGACCTCGTGGTGCTGATCCTGGAGGACCAATGACGCTTCCGGTGAATTTCCTGCGTGATGCGCAACAACTGATTCCGGCCGAGCGCCGTTTTGATGATCCGTTATCGACTCTGGCCTTTGGTACGGATGCCAGTTTTTATCGACTGATCCCGCAACTGGTAATCCGCGTCGAGTCCGAAGATGAAGTGGTGGCGCTGCTAAAACTGGCTCAGCGCGACCATGTTCCAGTGACCTTCCGTGCGGCGGGCACCAGCCTTTCCGGTCAGGCGATCAGCGATTCCGTTTTGATCGTGCTTGGGGATAACTGGAACGCTCGCGAGATTCGCGGCCAAGGCACGCAAATACGCCTGCAACCCGGGGTGATCGGCGCACAGGCCAACGCATGGCTGGCACCGTTCGGGCGCAAGATCGGCCCGGATCCGGCGTCGATCAACGCCTGCAAAATCGGCGGCATCGTCGCTAACAATGCCAGCGGCATGTGCTGCGGCACCGCGCAAAACACCTACCACACGCTGGCCGGGATTCGCCTGGTGCTGGCCGATGGCACGCGCCTGGATACCGAAGACGCTACAAGTGTCGCGGCATTCCGCGTAAGCCACGGCGATCTGCTCGAACGCTTGGCGACATTGGGCCGCGAGACCCGCGCCAACGCCGAACTGGCTGCACGAATCCGCCACAAATACCGTCTGAAAAATACCACCGGCCTGTCACTCAACGCCTTGGTGGATTTCGATGAGCCTGTGGATATCTTGAGCCACTTGCTGGTCGGTTCCGAAGGCACCCTCGGCTTCATCAGCGCGGTGACTTACGACACCGTGATCGATCATCCGAACAAGGCGTCGGCACTGATCGTGTTCCCGGATGTGGAGACTTGCTGCAACGCGGTCACCGTGTTGAAAAGCCAACCGGTGTCCGCCGTAGAGCTGCTCGATCGGCGTAGCCTGCGCTCGGTGCAAGACAAACCGGGCATGCCTGCTTTCGTACAACAGCTGTCGAACAATGCCTGCGCACTGCTGATCGA
Source organism: Pseudomonas sp. Mb7 (assembly GCF_054790525.1). Classification (NCBI taxonomy): domain Bacteria; kingdom Pseudomonadati; phylum Pseudomonadota; class Gammaproteobacteria; order Pseudomonadales; family Pseudomonadaceae; genus Pseudomonas; species Pseudomonas sp. Mb7. The sequence goes on along the minus strand of NZ_CP186501.1, from coordinate 83,818 downwards.
ATCCCGCGCCGCATCTTCCACTTTGCTGCAGGAGCAGCTGGGGCAGATCATGGCGTCGCTCAGCGACTTCCCAGTGGAGAAGCAGGTCGACTTTACCGAAGACCCTGCCGAGAACGCCAAGCTCTGGGCGATCCGCAAGGACACCTTCCCCGCCGTAGGCGCAGTGCGCAAAACCGGCACCACGGTGATCATCGAAGACGTGACCTTCCCGGTCGAACAACTGGCGATCGGCGTCAATCGCTTGATCGAGTTGTTCGACAAACATGCCTACGACGAAGCGATCCTTTTCGGACACGCACTGGAAGGCAATCTGCACTTTGTCTTCACCCAAGGCTTCAACAACCCGGAAGAAGTCGCACGCTATCAAGCGTTCATGGATGACGTCGCGCAACTGGTCGCAGTGGAATTCGGCGGCTCGCTGAAAGCCGAACACGGCACCGGTCGCAACATGGCGCCGTTCGTGGAACTGGAATGGGGCAGCGACGCCTATCAGTTGATGTGGCAGCTCAAACGTCTGCTCGACCCGAATAGCATTCTCAATCCCGACGTGGTGCTCAGCGAAGATCCGCAGATCCACCTCAAGCACCTGAAGCCGCTGCCGGCGGCGGATGAGATTGTCGATAAGTGCATAGAGTGCGGCTTCTGCGAACCTGTCTGCCCGTCAAAAGGCCTGACCCTCAGCCCGCGCCAGCGCATTGTCATCTGGCGCGATATTCAGGCGAAAAAACGTGCAGGTGTCGACACCACCGAACTGGAAAAAGCCTACGAGTACCAAGGCATCGAAACCTGCGCCGCCACTGGTCTGTGCGCGCAACGTTGCCCTGTAGGCATCAATACCGGTGAGCTGGTGAAAAAACTCCGAGCCCGACACGCGACGCATCAGAAAACCGCTGACTGGATCGAAGGAAATTTCGCCAAGACCCTGCAAGGCGCACGCTTCACCCTGCATGTGGCCAACGGCGCACGAATGATGCTCGGCGCGCCGCGTCTGGCGAAACTTTCGGCAACCATTACGCGCCTGTCCAAAGGTCAGGTGCCGTTGTGGACGAATGCGATGCCGCAACCGGAGAAAGCCATTCGCTTCAGCCCCAGCGTGTCGGACGAGCGCCCGCGCGTTGTCTATCTGGCCGCGTGTGTGTCGCGAGTGATGGGCCCGGCGGCGGGTGACAAAGAGCAAATGTCGCTCTACGACAAAACCCGTGGCTTGCTGGAGAAGGCCGGCTACCAAGTGGTCTTCCCGGACAATCAGGACAATCTCTGCTGCGGCCAGCCCTTCGCCTCAAAAGGCTACGCCGAACAGGCCGAACACAAACGCCAAGAGTTGATCAGCGCACTGCTGCATGCGAGTCGCGGCGGACTCGATCCGATCTACTGCGACACCAGTCCGTGCACGTTGCGCCTGGTGCAGGATGTCGGTGATGTTCGTCTTGATCTGTACGATCCGGTGCGCTTCATCCGTACGCACCTTCTTGATCGACTCGACTTCACCCCGCAAGAGGCACCGATTGCCGTACACGTGACCTGCAGCACGCAGCATCTGGGCGAAAGCCAGGCGTTGATCGATCTGGCGCGCAAGTGCAGCAACAACGTGGTGATCCCGGAAGGCATTCATTGCTGTGGGTTTGCCGGGGACAAAGGCTTCACCACGCCGGAGCTGAACAGCCATTCGCTGCGCACGCTCAAGGACGCGGTGCAGCATTGCAGCGAGGGGATTTCCACCAGTCGAACTTGTGAGATCGGTCTGACGCAACATGGCGGAATTGACTACCACGGACTGGTCTATCTGGTGGATCGCGTGACCCGGGCGAAGGCCTGTTGAAGAAAAATAGAACCCTTGAGTTCGACTGTAGTCCACAGAATAACCCCGGCTGATCGGGGTTTTTCTTCCATACGGTTGCCCGTCCTGACGGCCAGCGAAGTCTGGACCCACTCGGTTCAAGGAGATACACATGAAACGTTCTGTACTGTTAGGTCTGTTCGTTACTGCATCGATGATGGCGTCCACTTCGTTTGCTGACGGCAAGCCTGCTGACCTGTGTGATGCCAATATTCAGACCATCAACAATGCCAAGGGCCAGCTGTCAGCGAACCCGGAACTGAGTCAGCGTGCTAACGCCAGTGTGAGCAAGGCCGAGGCGCTCAAGGCTCAAGGCAAAATCGACGATTGCATTGCGGAAACGTCGCAAACCATCGTGGAATTGCGCAAGTCCACCGGTACCAACAACTGATCAGCGTCCCGGCCAACCTTCGGGTTGGCCTTGTGGGCCGATTGGCGTACACTGCACACGCTTGTTGCTCAAACAGATGTACTGAGCAATGAGTTCGGGGCCGTTTAGGATTCGACGCCGGTTGCGAAACTTTAGGTGCATGCCGACTTGGTAACAGAAGTCGTAAATCCACTGTTGCAACTACTTATAGTTGCCAATGACGACCAATACGGTGTTGCTCTCGCTGCTTAATTGCAGCTGACAATGCTCCTGGTACCTTCGGGTCCAGCAATCATCAGGGGATGTCTGTAAACCCAAAATGATTGTCATATAGAACAGAATCGCCGTGCAGTACGTTGTGGACGAAGCGGCTAAAACTTACACAACTCGCCCAAAGCACCCTGCCCTTCGGGTCGCTGAGGGTTAACTTAATAGAAACGGCTACGCATGTAGTACCGACAGCGGAGTACTGGCGGACGGGGGTTCAAATCCCCCCGGCTCCACCAACTCTATAAAAAAGACGTCCTAGGACGTCTTTTTTTGTGCCTGAAATTCAGAAAAACGCTCGTCATAAGATTGCTAGGAGCGACATACTCAGCCCATCCAGTGGTTTCGCCCACCATATTGACATTCTGCTTGACAAATGATTATCTCTGTTAATAGCGTCCCGTCTATTTCGTTAAGCTGCCGTCTAGGCGCAGGGCCGGCTTTGCCGGCCCTGCGCCTAGACGGCATGATTAGCATGCATTTCGTCAGGACACTCTGCGTTTACAGCCCTTCACCTGTAAATGCGCCAACTGAATATGCTAGTCTCAAACCCAAGTATATTTTCACCCTTATGGGTATTTTTGCCATGATCAGCGGCCACCAGCATTCAAATGACCTTAGCTTTGCGGAAATGATGAGCCTTAAAAGCAGCTCACGTGACCGCCAGGTTGATGCTGTCTATGCTGCTGATCCTCAGATGCTTGAAATGGCTGCTGCCCGCGCCAAAGCCGCCCTTCGTGGCAACTCAGCTTCAATCGCTCGCCCACAACGATTCTCTGCGCTAAGCAACTGATGCCCGAAACGGTAGACGAAGACGCTCCGTTCGCCCTACTTGAACGTTCAGAGCTCTTCGCTTTCCTGCTCGATCTAATTCAGCGCGTCTACCGCCCCTCAATTCAATCAGCTGTCACCGATTACGGTCTTGTGATCGTTGGCGGGCAATCGCTTACGCTTTGGGCCCGGCAATACCTCATCGACGAAATGACAGGCGAGGATGTCGGATTCGTCACCAGCGATGACTTGGACTTTATCGGCAAACCCAACTCTGTTGATTATTGCTCCCGCATGATGGGCGTCCCTTTTCGCAAAGCGAAGATGGAAGACAACACAATAAATATTGCCGCCGCGTACATTGACTGGGTTGACGGTAAAGAGGTCATCGTCGATATCCTCGAAATGGACAGCGTCGGGGGCGCGCCCAAAAAAGAGATTTTCAAGTACTTATCCGTTCTGGATATCGAAGGCGTGCAAGTCGCCGTCATCGACCCCATCACATGCCTAAAGTCTCGCCTGTTCAACCTATTTGCTTACTGGCAGGATCGGCGGCACAGGGAATCCGTGCGGGTGAAGATCGCACTTCGCGCCTCGAACCATTACCTGCGCGACCTGCTTGTACATGATGGATACCGAGCCATATCAGAACATATCCGCCGAATTAAGGCTTTGGCCCTGACACCGCTCGGCAAGCGTGTTTATGTCGAGTATGGAATCGACGTGCTGGACGCCATTCCCTATGATCCGGCGCTGTATCCAGCTACCTACACGGATCGGGAACGACCGAACATGCTCCACCAAATTGGCGATGTACGCCGACGAAAGTTAATTCAATACCAACGATTTGCTTGCGGTCCTATTCACCCTAGCCATCTTCAGCCCGCCGCAGTAAACGATCCTAGATAAAGGATTCGGACAACGCGAAACATGCGCCTTGTTATTGCCTCAACTCATCTGACCTACAGCTTCAGCCACCAAAGTCTGATCTTCCCCCGTGCCATCATCAAACAAGGTACATTTACGCCCATCAAGCACGATCAGCAGTGCCGGAATGGAGCGACCAGGCCGGCTTGAAAGGAAATTGGGGTTATGGACAAAAAGTCGCATTCCGAGCGGGACATCTGCAGCAAATACATCGCCCCAGCCGTTCAACAAGCTGGATGGGACATGCACAAGCAGGTGCGCGAGGAAGTCAGCTTTACCAAAGGCCGCATTATCGTCCGAGGCAAACTTCACAGCCGTGGAGAAGCACGCCGCGCAGACTTCATCCTCTACCACCAGGCCAACCTGCCTATCGCTGTAATCGAGGCGAAGGACAACAAGCACTCCGTTGGCTCCGGCATGCAGCAAGCCTTGGGCTATGCAGAGGCGCTGGACGTACCGTTCGTGTTCTCCAGCAATGGCGATGGCTTCTTGTTTCACGACCGCAGTGGCACAGGCGGCCAAGTAGAAACCGAACTCACCCTTGATCAATTCCCTAGCCCTGCCGAACTCTGGCACCGCTATTGCCAGTGGAAGGGGCTGGATACTACAGCCCAGCACAAGATCGAAGCGCCCTACTACGACGACGGCTCCGGGCGCATGCCGCGCTATTACCAGATGAATGCCATCAACCGCACCGTCGAGGCTGTGGCGCGCGGTCAAGACCGTATCCTGCTGGTGATGGCTACGGGCACCGGCAAGACCTACACGGCCTTCCAAATCATCTGGCGGCTGTGGAAATCGAAACAGAAGAAACGCATCCTGTTTCTGGCCGACCGCAACATCCTGGTCGACCAGACCAAAAACAACGACTTCAAGCCCTTCGGCCAGGCGATGACCAAAATCGCCAAACGCCAGATCGATACCTCCTACGAAATCTACCTGTCGCTCTATCAGGCCGTCACCGGCACTGATGAAGAGATGAACATCTACAAGCAGTTCTCCCGCGACTTCTTCGACCTGATCGTGATCGACGAATGTCACCGTGGCAGCGCCTCCGAGGATTCCGCCTGGCGTGAAATCCTCGATTATTTCTCCAGCGCCACCCATGTCGGCCTTACCGCCACACCAAAGGAAACCAAAGAAGTATCCAGCATCACTTACTTCGGCGAGCCGATTTACAGCTACACCTTGAAGCAAGGCATCGAAGACGGCTTTCTCGCCCCCTACAAAGTGGTGCGCATCGACTTCGATAAAGACCTACAAGGCTGGCGCCCCCCCAAAGGCATGCTCGATAAGAATGGCGAACTGATCGAAGATCGCATCTACAACCTCAAGGATATGGACCGCACCTTGGTTATCGAGGCGCGCACCCAACTGGTGGCGCAGAAGGTCACCGAACTGCTCAAGGCCACTGACCCGTTTCAGAAAACCATCGTCTTCTGCGACGACATCAACCACGCCGAGCGCATGCGCCAAGCCCTGGTCAACCTTAACCCTGAACGTGTGGCCGAGAATCGCAAGTACGTCATGCGCATCACCGGCGACGACCAGGAAGGCAAGGCCGAGCTGGATAACTTCATAAACCCGGAGGAGCGCTACCCAGTCATTGCCACCACCAGCAAGCTGATGACCACCGGCGTCGATGCTCAGACCTGCAAGCTGATCGTGCTCGACCAGCACATCAAATCGATGACCGAGTTCAAGCAAATCATCGGTCGCGGCACTCGCATCAACGAGGACTACGGCAAGTACTGGTTCACCATCATGGACTTCAAAAAGGCCACTGAGCTTTTTGCCGACCCGGCCTTCGACGGTGACCCGGTGGTGATCTACGCCCCCGATGCCAATGACTCGCCCGTACCGCCGGACGATCCACTTGCCGATGAAGACGGCATCAGCGCAGGCAACAATAACGAGAGCGATGACCTGGAATTCACCGGCGAGGATGATGGCAAAAAACGCATTAAGTACGTAATCGATACCGTCCCGATTTACGTCGTCGCCGAGCGCGTGCAGTACTACGGCCCGGATGGCCGACTAATCACCGAATCGCTGCACGACTACACCCGTACCTGCGTACAAAAGCAGTTCGCCTCGCTGGATGACTTCCTCCGACGCTGGAGTAATTCCGAGCAGAAGAAAGTCATCATCGAGGAGATGGCCGTCCAGGGCGTGATGTGGGAAGCCTTGGCCGAAGAAGTAGAAAAGAAACAGGGCAAGCCGCTCGATCCGTTCGATCTGATCTGCCACGTCGCCTTCGATCAGCCTGCCCTATCACGCCGCGAGCGGGCGGAACAGGTGAAAAAGCGCAACTATTTCGCCAAGTATTCTGGCGCCGCTCGCCAGGTGCTGGAGGCCTTGCTGGATAAATACGCCGATACCGGCATCGAGCATATCGAGGACATCAAAATCCTTCAGCTTGACCCTTTCAGCCAGTTCGGTGCGCCCATCGAGCTGGTCAAAGCCTTTGGCGGCAAGGCTGGCTACAACAAAGCTATCCACGAACTGGAAGACGAACTTTACGCAAGCTAAGGGCTAAGCGCCGACGACATGCCAAAGCCGTCGTCCCCACTATCCGGTAGAATTTCGCCCCCCTTGCGGTACGCGTTGAGAGAACTTAATGTCCATTAGCTCCACCATCAAGTCCATCCAGGACATCATGCGCAAAGACGTTGGCGTAGACGGCGACGCCCAGCGTATCGGCCAGTTGGTTTGGCTGCTGTTCCTGAAAATCTTCGATGACCGCGAGCTGGAATGGGAGCTGATGGACGACAACTACCGCTCGCCCATTCCCGACAGTTGCCGCTGGCGTACCTGGGCCGCTAATCCGGAAGGCATGACTGGCGATGCGCTGAAGGGCTTTATCGACAACAACCTGTTTCCCCAGTTGCAGAACCTGAATGAGTACAGCAACACGCCTTCGGCCTATGTGGTACGCAGCGTGTTTGAAGACGCCTATAACTACATGAAGTCCGGGCAGTTGTTGCGCCAGGTGATCAATAAGATTCAGGAAGGCGTGGACTTCAACAAGGCCCAGGAGCGCCACGAGTTCGGCAATCTCTACGAGCAACTGCTGCGAGACCTGCAGAACGCGGGTAACGCCGGCGAGTTCTACACCCCGCGCCCAGTCACTGAATTTATGGTGCGCATGGTCGACCCCAAGCTGGACGAGAAGGTCATGGATCCGGCCTGCGGAACAGGCGGCTTCCTCACCTGCGCCATCGAACACAAACGCAGCCGCTATGTAAAAACCGCCGAAGACGAACGCACCCTGCAGACCAGCATTTTCGGCGTGGAGAAAAAGCCGCTACCGCACCTGCTGGCCACCACCAATATGATCCTGCACGGCATCGAGGTGCCCAACCAGATTCGCCACGACAACACCCTGAGCAAACCGCTGATCAGCTGGGGGCCGAGTGAGCGCGTGCACTGCATCGTTGCCAACCCGCCGTTCGGCGGCATGGAAGAAGATGGCATCGAAACCAACTTCCCTGCTGCCTTCCGCACTCGCGAAACCGCCGACCTGTTTTTGGTGCTGATCATGCAGTTGCTCAAAGACGGTGGCCGCGCCGCTGTGGTACTGCCCGATGGCTTCTTGTTTGGCGAAGGTATCAAAAGCCGGATCAAGGAAAAGCTGCTGACCGAGTGCAACCTGCACACCATAGTTCGCTTGCCCAACGGCGTGTTCAACCCATACACCGGTATCAAGACCAACCTGCTGTTCTTTACCAAAGGCATACCGACCAAACAGGTGTGGTTCTACGAACACCAGTACCCGGCAGGCGTTAAGAACTACTCGAAGACCCGCCCCATGCGCATTGAAGAATTCGCCCTGGAACAAGCCTGGTGGGGCAACGAGGGCGATGGCTTTGCCACGCGGGTGGAGAATGAATTCGCTTGGCAGGTCAGCTTCGAAGAACTGCAAGTGCGCAACTGGAACCTGGACTGCAAAAACCCGCATATCAGCGAACAGATCAGCCACGACCCGGACGAGCTGCTGCGCAATTACGCCAGCCTACAAGGCGAGATCAGCGATCTGCGTGATCAGCTCAAGGCGGTGCTGGCCGAAGCCCTGGAGCGCCAGGTATGACGGCGTTGCTCACCGATAACTTGCCGTTGCTGGCTGGCGCGCCGAGTGGCATTAAGAAGCTGCGTGAGCTGATTCTGGAACTGGCGGTACGCGGAAAGTTGGTGCCGCAAGATCCGATTGATGAACCGGCCAGTGAGTTGCTCAAGCGTATTGCCGAGGAAAAGGAGCGATTGGTAGCTGAGGGGAAAATTAAGAAGCAAAAGTCGCTAGATGTAATCGATGAGGCAGAACAGCAATTCTGCCTACCTCTAGGGTGGGAGTGGGTACGCCTTGGCAGCCTCAGTCAGATAAAAGGTGGTAAGCGCTTACCTGCAGGTGCAACCTTTGCACCTGAAATAACTCCGCATGTGTACATCCAAGTTACCAATATGAAGGGCGGTACCATTATTGATCAGAGTCTCAAATATATTGATGAAGTGACTCAAGGTGCCATTAAGCAATACACCATATCGAAGGATGATCTTTACATAACTATCGCAGGTACTATCGGCGACGTGGGCATGGTGCCCGACCACTTCGATGGTATGAACCTTACTGAGAATGCGGCAAAAATAGTTTTCCAAAAAATTGATAGGCGCTGGTTGCAGCGAACACTGAATAGCCAGTTCGCTCAACGCCAGTTTTCAGACAGCACAAACCAATTGGCTCAACCGAAGCTTGCTCTTCATCGGATAGCGGATTCAATTCTCCCTCTTCCACCCCTCGCCGAACAACACCGCATCGTCGCCAAAGTCGATGAACTGATGGTCCTGTGCGACCGCTTGGAAGCCCAGCAGGCCGACGCCGAAAGCGCCCACGGCCAACTGGTGCACGCGCTACTAGGTAACCTGACCCAAGCCAGAGACGCCACCGAATTCGCCACCAACTGGGATCGCCTGACCGAACACTTCCACACCCTGTTCACCACCGAACCCAACATCGACATCCTCAAACAAACCCTGCTGCAACTGGCAGTGATGGGCAAGCTGGTGTCGCAGGAGCCCGATGACGAACCTGTAGCACGCTTGTTACAGCGCAACGGCATCAAAGGCCAACCCCACACACTACAAGGATGGGCCGAGGTTCCACTAGGGAATCTGGGCAAAATTCTTGGCGGTTCAACACCTAACAAAGCCAATGTAGAGTTCTGGAACGGTGATATTCCCTGGGTCTCCCCAAAGGATATGAAACGTTCTGTGATCCAAGACTCTGAAGACCACGTTTCAGCGCGAGCCTTAGCGGAAACCTCGCTGAAAACAATCCCTCCCAGAAGTCTACTTATGGTTGTCCGGGGTATGATCTTGGTGCACTCCTTCCCTGTAGCACTCACCGCTCGGGAAGTAACAATCAACCAAGACATGAAAGCATTGGTGCCCCCACAAGAACTCAGCGACTATCTGTTGATGTACCTACAGGCCGCCAAGGCGACAATGGTTGGGCTTGTAGATCGTTCGAGTCATGGCACCTGCAAGCTGATCTCGGAAAAGCTGTGGTCGCATGTTGTTTACTTACCTCCTCTTGCCGAACAACAACGCATCGTTGCCAAAGTCGATCAACTAATGGCCCTCTGCGACCAAATCAAAACCCGTCTAACCCAGGCCCGTAAACTGAACGAACAGTTGAGCAGTACCTTGATCGGACGAGCCATTGCCGAAGACGGCCAACGGTCCCCCATTGCCACGGATCGGCAAGCAGCCCGCACCCTGCTCGCCGCACAAATCACTCATCAGCTACATACGCAACGCACCTTCGGCCAACGCAAGCTGCAGAAGGTGATTTACTTGGCCGAACACACGGCCAGACTCACCGCTATCCATGGTACCTACCTGCGCGACGCCGCTGGCCCCCACGATCGCCAGTTGATGAATAAGGTCGAAGGCGAAATGGAAGACCATCAGTGGTATGAGCGCATCGAGCGCGAGACTGTTGGCCATGCTTACCGCCCACTTTCCCAAGCAGGACAGCATCGGCAGGCCTATAGCAGCACCTGGTCGGCCGCTGAGCGCGCCACCATTGAGCAGATCATCGAGCTAATGCGGGACTGGGATACAGATCGTTGCGAAATGACTGTGACGCTCTATGCCGCCTGGAACGACTTTATTCTCGAAGGCCGCCCGGTTTCCGATGACGCCATCGTGGACGAAGTCATGCATAGCTGGAACGACACCAAGCTGCGCTTTGGCAAAACCGAATGGTTGGCGATACTCGCAGAGATGAAAAAGCACAAAATCCTAATACCCACCGGCTTTGGCAAACGCACCACAGGCGGCATGCTCAGCTTGCCCGGTTTCGAGTAAACAGAAGCCTTTTAGCCGTGCTCTGCAAGATACGGATACGAAGCATGCGGCTTACTCCTACTTCTCGCGGTATTCCAGCTGGTATTCCAAAGAAAAATATAAATTCATATTAATCAATTAAATCAAATACCTAACAACTCAGTTCAGATTACCCCGGCCCACCACCTCTCAACGACAAAGCCCGCCAAGTGCGGGCTTTGTCGCATCAGGGCATAAGCCAAACCGGGCACGCAAGACCGTAGTCTGCAATTGATCAGGCTCGACTACCTCGAAAACGCTACGAAAAAGGACGACCTAATGTCGTCCTTTTCCATACCCGCATTCCTTAACAATCAACGAGCAACACTAACCAAATCCGGACGACTAGACTTAAGCATCGCCTCATTAACCTTGCCTTGAATCGAGCAAGTAAACATCCCCTTACTCCCACCGCTCAGCTCTTCCGGAGCCGGTTCGATCAAGAACACCCGCTCAGCACTGTCGACCACCAGCTTACCGGCAGTGGCAGCAGGATCTTCCGGCTGCCAGCTGGATTTGCCATGGGACCAGATTTCCGCGCGAGCGTAGAGTCCCTGCGACATGTCCAGGCGTGGGCCGCCCGCTTTTTCCAGTTGAGTGTGGAGTTCGTTCGGCGTCTGCTTGGCGTAGAAGCCCCAACTGATGATGCGCGTGCCCATCAGATCCATGTCTTCGGCGTAAAAGCCGGTCAACGACATGCCATCGATCTCGACCGGTTTGGCAAACATCCAGCGCTGCCCCATGTCGCTCTTGGTGCCGCCGGACAATCTGATCTGGCCATTTTCGACGGTGCTTGGCACCAGATCCTTGATCAAAGGTGATTGCACAACGGCCAGTGAGTGATCGTCACAAGCGGCAAACAACGCCACCGGTGAGGGTGCAGCGGCAACGCTGAAAGCAGAAAACAGGGTGACAAGGGGCAGCAGGAAAAAGGGTTTCATGGAATGACTCGAATGAAAGACTGAAGACAAAAAATGATATCACAATGATATCAATCACCAGACTTCAGACATTCAATCAATGCTCATGCCGATGATGCACATCCGGAAAATGCGCATGCCGGTGACGCATCGGCGTATGCACATGCGGATGACTGTGCGGCTCCGTTCCATCCCAGTCAGCCCCGTGCGTATGCTGGTGATGCTCGTCGTGGGTATGGCGATGATCATGCTCGAGCCGTTCGTGCTGATGCTCATGAATATGGTTCTCCATCAGATGAATCCACACCCCCACGGCCATTAACGCTGCTGCGAGCAGGAACATCAGCGATACCGACTCGCCCAGCAGCAGAATCGAGATCGCTGCGCCCAGAAACGGTGCGGTGGAAAAGTATGCGCCGGTGCGTGCACTGCCCAGCCCGCGCAGGGCGAGGACGAACATCACCAGGCTGACGCCGTAGCCGAGAAATCCGACCAGCAGGATGGGCACCAGCGTGGTGGCCGCAGGCATTTGCGTGCCGATGAGCAAGGCCAGGCCGCAGTTGACCAGACCGGCGACCAGGCCTTTGCTGCCGGCGATGAACAGTGCGTCCGAGGCAGAGACTTTCCGCGTGAGGTTATTGTCGATGGCCCAGCAAAAGCAGGCGAAGGCGACGGCCAGCGGGCCTGTCCAGTCCTGCGCCGACATGGCCTCTTGCGGCCATGACAACACGACACCGCCGGCCACGATGGCGAGCATGCCGATCACGATTCGTCGATCAGCGTTTTCCTTGAACACGACCCAGGCCAGCAGTGCCGTGAGCACTGATTCCAGATTGAGCATCAGTGACGCGCTCGCGCCGGACGTTCTGGTCAAACCGAACATCAATGCCACTGGCGCCAGCACACCGCCGAAGCCAATCGCTCCGACCAGCCACGGCCATTCGCCTGTGCCCAGTCCGGAACGCTGCCAGCCTCGATCGCGGGCGAAACGCAGGACGGCCAAACCCAGACCGCTGCCCAGATAGAGCAAACCGGCCAATAGAATCGGTGAAATCTGTACCCCCAACAGCTTGGCGAGTGGCGTGCTGGCGCCAAACAATGCTGCCGCAACCAAAGCGTAGAGAACGCTCACATTCATGACGGGATCACTCGCTCGGGCCGATGGAATACCGGTAATGATCATGGCAAAACTGAGGTGAGAATTATGTGAACAGCTGATTCGTGTCAGAAACATCACCTCAAGCACGCGCTCAAATCCAGCAACATATAAACCGCGTAATCACTGGGTGCCTGCTCGACGCAGCCTCTATGCTGCGTACATCGAGATGCAATGGAGTTGAAGATGAAAACCTGGATTGCCGCCGCGTTGGCCGCACTGATTTCTCTGCCGGTCCTCGCAGCAGATACTGGCGCTGTGCGCGTCGAACCGATCGATTTCCCAACCAGCGCCGACAGTGTTCAGCGCAAACAGTCGATCAAGGGCGACCAGACGGCGGAGTACAGATTCAACGCCAAGGCCGGCCAGTTGCTCACCGTCGATTTCAAACCGTCCAACACCTCCGCTTACTTCAACATCACCGCCAAGGGCGCGGATTACGCGCTGTTCAACGGTTCGATCATGGGCAATCATTTCCTCGGAACATTGCCGGCCGACGGCGAGTACATCGTTCAGGTCTATCTCATGCGCAATGCCGCACGGCTCAACGAAGTGGCCAACTACGAGCTGTCTCTGAGACGGGTCAATGGCGACGCCACCAGCGGGAGACAGCCATTCGAGCAGACGCTGGAATTGCAGGGCATTGCCTTTCACGCCAGCACCGAACAGGTCGATGGCAAACCGACGCTGCGCATCACCCCCAAAGGTCTGGAGATCGATAACGCGGTCATCAGCCGGGCGCTCACCGGTGAGGTCGTGCGTGCCGAGGTTGCTGACCTCAATAACGACGGCTCCCCCGAACTCTACGTGTTTACCCGCTCGCCCGGACGCGGCATGCCGGGCGATCTGATCGCCTATTCCGCCAACAACAAGAAATCCCTGAGCGAAATCTACCTGCCGCCGGTCAGCGACAATCCGAAAATCGCCGAAGGCTATCAGGGCGAGGATTCGTTTGCAGTGGTGGAAAACGCGCTGGTGCAGCGCTTCCCGGTGTATGACAGCACTGACGCAGGCGCAGGCCGCACGGGGAAGATGCGCCAGGTTCAATACACGTTGATGGCGGGCGAGGCCGGGTGGGTTTTGCGCGAAGATAAGGTGGCGGAGTATTGAGTTGACGTCACCGGGCTCACGCCAACGGATAAACCCCAAAAGCGCTTCTACACTCACAGCGCCCCTTCCGCCGGACCGAGCCCAATGACCTCACTCAAAGACCGCATGCAACAAGGCAAGGACGCCCGCAAGCAGTGCTCACGCAGCGCTCAGGCATCCACCGGCAAGATGAACCGTGACCCGATTCCGTTGATCAAGGCCTCCAGCCAGGGCCGCGTCGCGTCGCTGGTCGAACTGCGTTACGGGCGCATGCTGGTGTCGCCGTTCACGTTCTTTCGCGGCAATGCCTTGTTGCAGGCGCACGATTTGTCGGGCACGGCGAACATGGGCCTGAACTTGCCCATCTGTGGTGACAGCCATCTGATGAATTTCGGCGGTTTCGCCACGCCTGAGCGCAATCTGCTGTTCAGCGTCAACGATTTCGACGAAGCACATCCCGGGCCGTGGGAGTGGGATCTGAAGCGTCTGGCGGCAAGTTGCGTGGTGGCAGCCCGCGACCTGCGCCACGGTGAGTCGGTCGAGGAACAGGTGTGTCGTGAAATGGTCGGCGCCTATCAGACCACGCTTCTGGAGTGCGCCGAGCAGAGCACGCTGGAAAACTGGTACGAGTCGATCAGCTACAACGACCTGCTGGCGCAGGCACGCAAAAGTACCCTTGAACATGTGGAGCGCGCCATCGAGAAGGCCGAACGGCGCACACACGCCGAGCTGCTGCCGAAAATCAGCGAGCGCGATACCCACGGGCGTCTGATCATTCGCGATGACCTGCCGGAAATTTTTCACCTGCACAAAAACACCACGCTGCTGGATGCCGAGGATGACTGGCTGCGGCTCGCGGACTGGCGGCCGCTCTTCGACACCTTCATGCGCGAGTATCGCAGCACGTTGCAACCCGACCGCCGCGAGTTGTTGTCGCGGTTTCACGTGCAGGATCTGGCGTTCAAAGTGGTGGGCGTCGGCAGTGTCGGCACGCGTTGTCTGGTGGCGCTGCTGACGGACGATCAGGAGTTCCCGCTGTTCCTGCAATTCAAGGAAGCCCGGCGTTCGGTGCTCGCCGACTACGTCAAAAGCAAATCCAGGGTGCGTCATGAAGGGCAGCGCGTGGTCGAGGGGCAGCGCCTGATGCAGGCGGCCAGCGACCTGTTTCTGGGCTGGACGACCGGCCCCAGCGGTCGGCAATTCTACGTGCGGCAATTACGCGACATGAAGATCTCTGCCGAACTGGAAAACTTCGACGGTGAAACCTTTGCTGCCTACGGTCGCGTTTGCGGCCGCGCCCTCGCTCGAGCACATGCCAAGGCCTCCGGTCTCGCTGCGCAGATCAGTGGCTACATCGGCAAAGGCGATGCGCTGGCGGATGCGCTGTTGAAGTACGCGCAACATTACACCGCGCAGAACGAACGTGATTTCGAACGCTTCCAGACGGCGTGTCGCAAGGGGCAGTTGCGTGCCCGGTCAGAGGCTGACTTTGCTGCTGACCACCTGCCTTGAAATGACGTCCGTGATCACCGCGACTGCCATTGGTTTTGTCGCCACACCCTACTTCCCACATCGAACGTCCTAGGAAAATTCCCGCAACACGCGTCGACTTTGATGAACTGGTGCACAGTTCCTCAGGGCGTTACGCTCCACGACCACTGCCATCCAGCGGACGGTTTGGCAGCCGCAATTGCAGTGAATGTTCACTCCACGGAGCTACGTCATGAAGAAAATCCCCCGCCTTTCGCTGGTTGGCCCGGCACCGTCCGATGCGCCAACGTCCAGCACCCA
Source organism: Pseudomonas sp. Mb7 (assembly GCF_054790525.1). NCBI lineage: Bacteria > Pseudomonadati > Pseudomonadota > Gammaproteobacteria > Pseudomonadales > Pseudomonadaceae > Pseudomonas > Pseudomonas sp. Mb7. Next base: position 68,306 of record NZ_CP186501.1, on the reverse strand, counting down.
ACCGCCATCGAATACCAGCGAAGCGCACAAGCGGCGCCGTAGCATCCCGCTCAATCAGCTCATCAGGGTGCGCGACGATGTCGACACCCTGACCCTGCTCACCCACGCCAGTGAGATCCTCGATTCCCTCGCGGCCATCAGCGCAACTTTTGCCGATGAGTTCGACGGCTCGAAACGCCATGTGGCGGTGGCCATGAAGCAATTGAGCGCACTCGCCGAGATCCTGATTTGTCGGGCACGGGACAATCTTGATCCGCAGAAACCGCTGAACACTACCGGGCCTGAAACCCGCCATTGAAGGGCGAACCCCCGGCGTTCGGTTGCGCATCGGACTGCATTGGAGCCGCCCATCGAGATGAATTTTTCTTCACTGCAGCTGCGCGGCCAAGCCTTGTACAGTCCGCTCGCTCATTCAAGAAACTACGGTTCGCCCGCGCTCCTGCGGGCTTTTTTTTGCCTGAAACAAAACCCCTTATTCGTCACAACTTGCCGTAACCCCAGTGATTGCGCGACTCTGCGAGCAGATCCCACAAGCCGGAGCGCCCGATGCCGCTGTTGACCCTGCCCTGCCAACGCCTAACGCTCGCGATACTTGCACCGGAGCAGGCCGAGCTTGAAAGCGAGTTCTACCAGCGCAACCAGCGCCACCTCGCGCCATGGTCGCCGATCCGCACCACCGAATATTTTTCCACCGTGCAGATTCGCCGACGCCTTGAAATACAGGCCAGCGCATTCGAGGCCGGGCTGGCCATGCATTTCGCGCTGCTGAGCCCGGACGGCCAGCAGATGATCGGCGCCTGCAATTTCAGCGGCATCATTCGTGGTGCCTTTCAGGCGTGTTATCTGGGTTATCACATTGATGAGACCCAACAGGGACAGGGCTTGATGCACGAAGCGCTGGAGGCTGGCATCGCTTACATGTTCGATACCCAGAACCTGCACCGGATAATGGCCAACTACATTCCCGGCAACGAGCGCAGTGCGCGCTTGCTTGAGCGCCTGGGCTTCGAGCGCGAGGGTTACGCCAAGGCGTATCTGAACATTGCCGGGCGCTGGCAGGATCACGTGCTGACGGCGCGGGTCAATTCGAGGTTCGAAACACCGGAAAAGCGCTGGTCGAAACCTTTGGCGTGAGTTTCACAATTCGTTAAGGATTGCCGTCGTATGCTCAGGCCTCCCGCCCCTTCCGGTTGCCTGAAACCTATGTCGCGTGCCGCCACTTCGCTGTTTCTGCTTGCCGCCCTGCTGTTTTTCTTCGCGCTGGGTGGCCACCAATTGCAAGGCTCCACTGAGGCCCGCGTCGCCGGTATCGCCATGGAGATGCACTTGGACGACGACTGGGTGACGCCTCGGTTGTTCGGCGAACCGTTTCTGGAAAAACCACCGCTGAGCCTGTGGCTGGATGCTGGCGCCATGCGCGTGTTCGGTGTTTCACCGTGGGCCGTGCGGCTGGCGTCGGCCGTTGCCGGTTTGCTCAGTGTGATGCTGCTGTACGGCATGTTACGGCGTTTCGAGCGACCGAAAATGATTGCCTGGACCGCAGGCATTCTGCTCGCGACCATGGCCAGTTATTGGAGCAATGTGCGCGGCGTCGGTGAGGATGCGCTGCTCGCACTCGGCGTGACCACCGCGCTGCTGGCCTTTTATCAGGCGCAGCGGGCATCGACTCTGGGCAACTCGCTGCTGTTTGTCGTCGGGATCGCCATCGCCACGTTGAGCAAAGGTGTGCTGGGGCTGGCCATGCCGGGAGTGGTGATTTTTGCCTATCTGCTGGCCGACAACCTGATGGACAAACGACTGAAAATCGCTGACTGGCTGCGACCGGGTTTCCTGACCCTGCTCGGTTTGATTCCGCTGCTGATCTGGCTCGTCATCCTCTTCCAGCACGGCGGCGCACAGGCCGTCAGAGAAGTGCTGCTGACCAACAGCGTCGGGCGCTTCAGCGGTTCGTTCGTCGAGGCCGGGCACTACGAACCGTTCTACTACTACCTCGCCAAACTGCCGGAAGCCTTTCTGCCGTGGAATATTCTGGTGTACCTGGGGCTCTGGCATTTCCGCAAACACCTGAAGGCCAATCGTTACCTGCTGTTTTTCAGCCTGTGGATCGTGGCGCAGTTCATCATGCTGACGTTGGCGTCGAGCAAACGCACGGTGTACCTGATGTCGATGACACCGGCCGCCGCGGTGATCGCAGCGGAGTATGCAGGCGTGCTGTTCGAGCGCTTGAAGCAGTATGAATCCGGTAATGGATTCGTAGGCCGAATTGCCCGGCAGCGTCAGACACTGGTAGTCGGTGTGCTCACGCTGGTGATCGGCAGTTACCTCGCCGCCGCGCAGTGGGCGTTGCCTCATGCCGACAAAAAGCTTTCGTTCCTGCCGTTGAGTGCAGAGATTCAATCGCTGCAAACCGCCGGGCACCAAGTCGCGCTGTTTCAGGCCAATGAGCGGGTCGGTGGCGCCACGGTCTTCTATACCCAGCAAGTACTCAAAGGCCTGGATACCGAAGCGCAGTTACGAGATTTTCTCGCGGCATCACCCTCGCATGTCGCGGTGATGGCCGGCGACAGCGAACCCGCAGCCCCATTGAAAGTGCTCAAGACCATGATAGTCGGACGACAACCGTATTACTTCGTCGGCTATTGAGGGCCTGCGCAGCCCCATAAAAAAACCCGCCGATGATTGGCGGGTTTTTCATTTGATCCGAACGGGTTCAGAGAGAGACCTCAGCACTGAAAGCTTTCTGCTCACGCTTGCCCAGCACTGGCAAATCCAGCCGAGCCCGCCCATAGAACGCCAACGCTGTCAGCAAACACGCCAGCCAGACAAAGATTCCGGCCCAAAACGTGTGGGACATGTAATGCCAGCCCTGCAGGACGCGGGTGGTGCCGTAAACCAATCCCAGCAGCAGCGAACCCCACAAGATGGCACTGGAAAAACGCCATTGATAACGTCTCGCCACGAAATACAGCGCCAGCATGGTGAAGCCGCCCGACGCATGGCCACCCGGCCAGCACCGGCCACTACCCGCTTCATGGAACAGTTGAAAATTGCTGTACCACTCAACGTGAGCCATTTTGCCGCCGTACAGCGTGGTCTCGATCGGGCAGTAAACGCTGGTGTGGGATTTGAGGAAGTGAATCACCCCGGTGCAAACGGCAAATGCGACCACCACAAACAGAAAATCCCTACGGTGATCAGCGGCAAATCGCAGCACTGGCGCGACTTTGCTGCGCTCCAGCATTGCGCCGAGTCGCGGACGTTTGTACGGATTGACCAACGGCCAGAGCACCGATAGCAGCGCGCCGATCAGGGCGATTTCCGCCGTCCAGTTGGGAATGATCCGCGCCCATTTATGGGTGAGTTTTTCAAAGAAGTGGATTTTGTCGAGCGGGAAGGTCTGGGTCAGCGGATCGAACAGCAGGTTACTGAAGGCGATGTCGATTTTGGTCATGTCGAACATCAGGAACACCAGCGCCGCACAAGCGAGCGGAATACCAAAGTTGTAAGCGTAGAAGCGGGATTTCATCGGGTATTCACCGTGCGCCAGTCGGAGGCTTCAATAAAGCCGAGCATCTTGGGAGCCGCCGGGCTGGCAGCGGAGACAAACAACGACGAGCCATAACCCGCGCTCGAAGTCGGTACGTTGAGGTCTTTCTCGATTTGCGCCATGCACTCGCTGTGGGTCACCAGAATCAGGTTGCGCCCCGGGATCTTGTGGGCGAGCGCATCCTGCAACATGCGCCCCCGGCAGTTGATCAACCAGTCGTCACCGCTGGCGGCATGATTGAACATGTAGCCGGCCGTCTGCACCGTGCGCATAGACGGGCTGTTGTAGATGTCGGCGTTGTTCAGGCCCAGTTGTTCGAACCCGGCACCAACCGCCACCGCGACACTGCGCGAGCGATCGGTAATACCGTCATTGCCACTCAGGCAGGCAGCTTTGGAGTGATCGCAGCGCTCGACATGACGCACCAGCACGATCATCTCGCCCTTAGCCCAACCTGTCGCCAACGCTTGCGCACCGGCGACATTGCCGTGGGCCAGGTCCGGCACCGCCGCCGGCGCCAGCAACCACAGAGTCAGCGGGATCACCAACACTGATGCCGCCAACACCACCCAAGTGTTGCGAAAACGCGCTAAAAAGCTCAGATCGATCGAGCGTTTGACGCCGAACAGACTCAGTCTCAATTCCACAAAAACCGCCTCGCCACTGTGCATCTCGGGTTCATTCGATGCGGCGAAGGTACAGAGGCGCGCGTGGGCAGCCAGTGAAACCCATGTGAAAAAAGTCTTGGGATCCGGTGTTACAAATTCCGTAGGACAAAATCCTTTCAGCTCTGGGAAATGCGGCCGATACAGTCCTGCTAACACCCTTGCTGGCTCAAAAAAACAACAATCTTCCAGCCTAACCGACGACAAGAAACCCAACGTTTCTGGAGGATTTTTGATGAATAGCTGGTTCGGCAACATCAGCGTGAACATGAAACTGGGCCTGGGCTTCGGCCTCGTGCTGGCCCTGACCTGCGTGCTGGCCCTGACGGGCTGGACCAGCCTCGGTGGCCTGATCGACCGCAGCAACTGGATGAGTGACATCACCCAGCTCAATGCCGGTTTGACCAAACTGCGCGTGGTGCGCCTGCAATACATGCTGACCAATGGCGATGAAACCGCCGCACAGAATGTGCAAACCACCCTCGAAAGCTTCGCCGCGCAGCAACAGAAGCTGATCAACAGCTTCAAGAGCCCGGAAAACGTCAAACTGCTCAAAGAGCAGGCAGCGACCATCGCTGAATACCAGACCTCGCTGAACAAAATGCGCAACGCCTATCGCACCGGCAACAGCGCGCGCGACAGCATGAGCGTGAGTGCCGAGACCGCGTACAACCAGATCGAATCGATCAGCAAACGCGTGCAGCAGATGGACATGAGCGAGCAGCGTTTCGAACAGTTCCAGGCGATCACCGCCGCCAAGGAAGCGTTCATCCTCGCGCGCTACGAAGTGCGCGGCTACACCGCCACCAGCAACGCCGAAACCGAGCAGAAAGCCGTCCGCCAGATCGACGCCGCCATTGCCAGCCTCAAGCAACTGAACGTGCATTTTGCTGACTCGCAGCAAGACGCCCTGCGTCAGCTAGAAACCGCACTGGTCAACTATCGCAGCGCATTGATGGCGTACAAAAACGCCAACACCGATGCGGTGCAGGCGCGCAAAGAAATGACCGATCAGGGCGCCGCCATCGTTACCACGAGCGAGCAGCTGTATCAGATCCAACTCGACCGTCGCGACATCGAAAGTGCCCAGGCGCGCACCTTCCAGTTGATCAGCACCCTGCTGGCGCTGTTGGTCGGCGTGATTGCTGCGGTAATCATCACCCGTCAGATCACCCGTCCGCTGCAAGAAACCCTGGCCGTGGTCGAGCGCATCGCCAGCGGCGACCTGACCCAGAACGTCACCGTCACCCGCCGCGACGAACTCGGCGTGCTGCAACAAGGCATCGCACGCATGGGCGTGACCCTGCGTGACTTGATCAGCGGTATCCGCGACGGCGTCACCCAGATCGCCAGCGCCGCCGAAGAACTGTCCGCTGTGACCGAGCAGACCAGCGCCGGTGTGAACAGCCAGAAAGTCGAGACCGATCAGGTCGCCACCGCGATGCACGAAATGACCGCCACCGTGCAGGAAGTCGCGCGCAACGCCGAAGAAGCCTCACAAGCCGCTGCCGCCGCTGACGGCGAAGCCCGTGAAGGCGACAAAGTCGTCAACGAAGCCATCGCCCAGATCGAACGTCTGGCCAGCGAAGTGGTGCGTTCGACCGAAGCGATGAGCGTGCTGCAACAGGAAAGCGACAAGATCGGCAGCGTCATGGACGTGATCAAAGCCGTGGCCGAACAGACCAACCTGCTCGCGCTCAACGCCGCGATCGAAGCCGCGCGTGCCGGTGAAGCCGGTCGTGGTTTTGCCGTGGTCGCTGATGAAGTTCGTGGTCTGGCTCAGCGTACGCAGAAATCCACCGAAGAAATCGAAGGCCTGGTCGCCGGTCTGCAGAACGGCACCCAGCAAGTCTCGGCGGTGATGAGCAACAGCCGCGCCCTGACCGACAGCAGCGTGGCCCTGACGCGCAAGGCTGGCGCATCGCTGGAAAACATCACCCGTACGGTGTCAAACATCCAGTCGATGAACCAGCAGATCGCTGCTGCTGCCGAACAGCAGAGCGCCGTGGCTGAAGAGATCAGCCGCAGCATCATCAACGTACGCGACGTGTCGGAACAGACCGCAGCGGCGAGTGATGAGACGGCAGCGTCGAGTGTTGAACTGGCGCGTCTGGGTGGTCAGTTGCAGCAGATGGTCAGCCACTTCCGCGTTTGATCCTGATTTCGCGCTGAAGCTACAACCGAATCGCGAGCAGGCGAAGGCCTACAGGTAACGCGTCGATCACAGATTATGTGGGCGACGCCAATTCCCATGTAGGAGTGAGCCTGCTCGCGATTGCGTCCGCCCCATCACCCCGATGTCCCGGAAAAAAACTCCGCCTAATGTAGGAGCTGCCGCAGGCTGCGATCTTTTGATCTTCGCTTTTGAACAAATCAGAAGCCAGATCAAAAGATCGCAGCCTTCGGCAGCTCCTACATGAAGGTATTCTTCAGCGCGTGCGCATTTCGAGCATCAGCAATCTGGAAAATCCATAACCCTGGCTTTTTCCTGCCGTGAAGGCAAACCAAGGTCGATCCCTCCGACCGAGGAAAAGCGCTGGCGAATCCGGCTACCCAAGCCTCCAGCGCTATCCCTTCTAATCAATGCTCGCCCCAGAATCATGCGAGCTTCTTCCTCGATGGAATTTCCGTTCCGGGCCGCGTTAATCCGTAACTGATCCATGAGCGGACCATCAATATTTCGAATTGTGATGCTGGCCATGATGACTCCTGCTATCAACTAAAAATCATTGATCGAGACTAACATCCATCCGCCCAAGAACAGCCAGCGCAATCACTTACCGCGTACCCCGCTGCCGCAACGCCGACGGCATGAAGTAAGCATCCTCCGGCACCGGCTGCGCGAAATCCACCGTCTCCGCTTCTTCGTTATCAAGGTTCTGCACGTAGTAACGACGCGCCTGCAAATCGTGGAAAACATCCAGCGCACTCCACGTGGTCGGCAGGTCGTAGAAGTTTTTCAGGTAGGCCATCGATACGCGCCACAACTCCCCTCGCCCATCGTACTGATCGACCAGTGCCGCGCCCCAGCTATCCTCATCGAGGAACAGCACGCGTTTGGAGTAGATGTGCCGCGAGCCCGGTTTCAGGTTGCCTTCCACCACCCACACGCGGTGCAGTTCATAGCGGGTGTATTGCGGGTTGAGGTGGCCCGGGGTGAGCAGTTGCGCGTATTTCACCTCGGGGCTGGCGACTTTGTAGTTGTTGTAGGGGATGTAGATTTCCTGTTTGCCCTTGAGCTTCCACTCGTAGCGGTCCGGTGAGCCGTTGAACAGGTCGGTGTCGTCGGCGGTGCGCAGTCCATCGGAGGACGCGATCGGCGTGTCGTAGGCGAGGTTCGGTGCGCGGCGCACGCGGCGTTGGCCGGCGTCGTAGATCCAGGCTTGGCGTGCGTCTTTGAGTTGGTCGAGGGTTTCGTGCACCAGTGCGGCACCGCCGGCCAATCGTGCGGGGCTTTTCACGAAGGCGAGGTAGTAGAACAGGATGTTCTTCAGGTCGGCGAACTGGCCGTTCGGGCGGTAGTAATTGAACAGCGCTTCCTGCTGCGAGGTCACCAGCGCGAAACTGCCGTTGCGCTGGACCGGCGCTTCGGAGGCGCGGCGCACGACGTAGATACCGCGATAGCGAGTGATGTGGTTCCACAACACTTCAACGCCGTCCTTGGGCACCGGGAACGGCACGCCGCCGTAAGCATCGGAGAAGCCGCTGCCGCCTTCGAGCAATTTGGCCGAGGTCGCATTCTTGAGGGTGTTGTCGTACAGCCATTGCGGCGCTGAGCCGGATCGCCGGGATGGATAGATCGGCATCTGGAAAGTGTCGGGGTAGCTGTTGAACAGCGCGATCTGACCGGGGCTGAGGTGGGCTTTGTACTGGTCGAGATTGGCTTTGGTGATGGTGAACAGCGGTTTGTCCGCCGCGTAGGGATCGGGGTGGTGCTGGCCGGGTTTGTAGCCGGCCGGGGCTTGGGTGATGCCGCCGGTCCACGCGGGGATGGTGCCGGCGGCGTTGCCGGCACGCTCGGCGCCCATGGGGGTCAGGGTGGTTTTCAGTTGTTCGGCTTGTTGTGGGGTGATGGCGGCCAGAGCGGTGCTGGCGGCAAGGCCCAACACAAGCCCTAGCGAAGCTTTGGTCAATCTTGAAGTGTGAAACATAATCGATCTCCGAAACGGGAGTGAGGTCTGCAAATCACCGTAGATCCCCTGTAGGAGTGAGCCTGCTCGCGATAGCGGTGTGTCAGACAACATCTACAGCGACTGAAAATCCGCTATCGCGAGCAGGCTCACTCCTACAGGGGGTGCGCCTGTGTTCTGGATATCAAAGGAAATACTTGAGGTTGAACCCGACGTTGTCGCGGTCGCGAATGCCGTTGTTTTGCCCGCCGCCATAGAACTCGGTGTATTGCAGTTCGGCTTCGAGCTTGTTCTGGTAGTTGGCCTTGATCCCCAGCGTGTAAGCCTTGCGACCTTCGATGGTGTTGCCGGCCTGATAGCTGTTGCCCTCGAAGTCGTCCTTGTAAACGATGTACGGCGAGACGTTGACCCCGGCGTACACATCGTTCCAGGTGCCGTTGAGCATCGCCGTGTAGCTGTAGGAATTGCGGTTGACCTGATCGTCGCGATCACCGCCAGACACATAGGAATAGTTACCGGTGCCGGCGTAGAAGCGACGGCTGCCGTCATATGCGGTGTACTGCAGACTGCTGCCGCGCAGGTGTTCGGAGGCCAGTTCGAAGATGCCGAACAGCGAGTCGAACGAAGCCGTGGGGCCGAAGTTGTAGATGGTCCCCAGCGAGGTGTTGAACGCTTCGACGCGCTCGGCGTTATTGATCTGGCTGTCGAGGGTGACCATCTGCCCGCCGACGTTGATCGACTTGCCCGTCACTGCCGCCGCCGCGCCGTTGGCCAGGTCGCCAATCAAATCGTTGGTCGCCGCAACGCCGATCGGCAGATTCGGCCGATAAGCAATTTCACCAAACACCGACGCCTCGCCCAATGTGGTGTTGAAGCTGAAACCGTACATGCGGATGTCTTCGGCATAACGCCGATGCGCCTGGATATTGCCCATCACGTCGGCAGTCGCCAACCCATTGGCCAGCGCCCCGGCCTGACTGCCCGCAACGCCGGACAACAGGTTGGTCAGCGCATCCATGTCGATGCCTTTATACCCGCCCAGATCCGCCGCGATGGTCGGTTCCTTGGCGTGGTAATTGACCATGTACAACCCGAACTCGGTGCTATTGAGCTGCTCGGCGATGTAGCGAAAGGCAAAACCGAACTGGCCATCGTTGCGGGCGTTGTAGTCCTTGCCGATGCTCGCCACTTTCAGTGTGTTGCCGTAGGCCGGTGTCACGCCGTTGGCGTACAGGCCTGTGGTTTGCAGGGCGGAGTTGAGCAACGGGTTGTTACCCAGCGCGCTGTACAAACCGATGACGTTGCCAAACCCCGGAACCGGCGTGTCGAGCGCCGTGCCACTGAAGTTGTTGTAACCGGTGTTGCCACCGTCGGCGAACAGGTCAGTCTGCGAGTAGAAGGTGCCGACCGGGTCGATGCGGGTTTCCTTCCAGTTGGTCTGGTAGAAACTCTCCATGGTCAGCGAGTCGGTCAGGCCGATGTTGAAGCTCAGCGCCTCGACCGGCACCAGCACTTCCTTGACTTCGGCGCCGGGCAAGCGGTACTTGGCGGCATCCACCGGGTTGGTGGTGTTGATCCCGCCGCGATAGAAAATCCCCTCGCCCCAGTTGAATACCTGCCGACCGACGCGCGCTGTCACCGGCATCTGCGCGACGTCCCAGCTGCCGTGCACGTAGGCGTCGAGCATCTCGATGCGGCTGCCGGCGATGTCGCGAGTCTGGCTGGTGAAATGGTTGTCCTGCGGGTAGCTCTGGCTCGGTTGCGAGGGGCTGTTGTTGTCGTAGTAGTCGTTGCGCTTGTCCATCAGTTGCGTGTCGTAGAACGCGGTGCCGCGCACGAACACGCCGTAGTTCTGATAGTTGGCCTCAAGCTCGGAGGTGATCTTGTACACCTCGGAAACCAGCCCGGTATCGAAGTTGCGATTGCCGTCGTTGGTGTTGACGTCATCGTTAGTCTTGTCGCGGCCCTGCACCCGCCACAAACGACCGTAAGACAAGGTCGTGTCGAGGGAGCCGGTGACCTGTTTGTCCATCAGGCTGAACTCCACCGCGTGCGCCGCATCGACTGCGCACAACTGCAGCAGCCCTGCCAGGCCGACACCGGGGAGCGCGGCGCCCGTCAGGCGCAATCGAGTGTTGATCATCTGTTCCTCCTTGCCTGTTTTTTATTGTTGTGGTGTGCGTTGCGGCGCACTACGGCGCCAAACCCGCGCTGACGTAAATCCGGCTGTGAGCGCCGAAATGTCCGAGCAACCTGAACAACTGCTGGTTGAGTGCCGGGTGGTCGAAGTCTTCGCGTTGCAGCTGATTGCCGCTGCTGAAATCACTGCTGACGGGCGCCGTTTCCAGCCACTGGCCGATGGCTTCGTCGAAGGCGGCGGAGTCGTTGACGGCTTCGGCGCTGACCACTTCGCGCAGGTAGTCGACCGAGTACGGCGGGTAGCTTTTGTCCTGAGCCACATCGGCGTAAGCCGCGAGCATCGGATGCGGCTGACCGGCATGCAGCACGCGGCGCAGCCAGGTCGACTGATATTTCTCCACTTCCATGTGCCGGGTCGCGACGCGCTCGATGGAGGCTTGTTTGTCGGCGGCGAAACCGGCGATTGCCTTGCCTTCCAGCAGAAGAAGATTGGCAAGGTTGACGCCCGGCAATGGTTTGGCGTGATACGGCTGGGTCAGGTCCTGAATGTGGTGCAGTCCCCAGCCGAGAAAGCGATACCCCCAATACCGATGACCGCTGGCAAACGCCAGTCGCGCCAGGCCCATGTACTGATACGCGCGCCAGTCCGGCCAGCTGCGTTCGAGGAAACCGGCAGCCGCATACACCACCGCGCTTTCGTGGAAGAAGCCCATATGAAACGGCGCCTGCGAGCTGTACTGGAAACGCGCATCGCCGAACGGTTGCGGGCCGAAGCCGTAGAGCGCGCCGACGTCGCCAGGGTTGTCGCTGAACAGATTGATGTCGTGGCCGTAATCCGGCTCATCAGCAGCGCTGGCGAGCACGGCGAGGGGCGCGACCTTTTCGTGCTCGGCGATAACGATGAAACGCTGGCGATTCCACGGTGACAGGGTCTGCTCGACCATGACTTGATTGGCCTGCAGATGTTCACGTTCGGGGAGGTCTTTACCGGGTAATGGCTGGATGACCATCGCCAGATTAATCTCGGGGTTGATGCGCAGTGCCGTGAGAAAGTCGTGGCGCAGATTGTCACTTGGCACCGCTGGCAATTTCAGATTATCGGGGCGTGGTGGGTATTGTGCGAAGTGCGCACGGGCGAAGGTTTCCTGTTGCTCCAACAGCGCCAGCACGGCCGGGTATTGCTCGCTGAGAAACCGCTCCAGTGGCTCGACTTCGACCGCTGGCGCATCGCGCAACGCCGGCAGATCCTGCAACGCCAGATAGCTGCCGACCGTATGGTTCGACCAGCCCCAGGCGCTCGGGGCGGTTGCACAAAGCAGCAACAGGAGGAAGGTCAGCTTCATTGTTTTTCGTTCTTATTGGCGGTGCCGTGGGGGATGAGCCTAACAACCGACCCCGCCGCTGACACTGTCCGATCTCACCAGAAAAAGTCTCCGATGGCGCCAATTACCCGATATCAAAAACACCACCGCCCCTGTAGGAGTGAGCCTGCTCGCGATAGCGGTGTGTCAGTCAAATAGATGTTGGCTGACACACCGCTATCGCGAGCAGGCTCACTCCTACAGGGGATTTGTGGTGTTCTTTCAGGCGGGATAGCCGGTGATTTTGCGGATGCTCTGATACAGCGGTTTGAGTTGGCGATACATGCGCAGGTAGACCTCTTTGTACAGTTGCTCGTAGATTTTTTGCGCATCGGGTTGTGGGGTGAAGACAGCCCCTACTCTGGTCATTGAAGCGATCGCCGTAGGGAAATCCGCATGCAGCCCCAACCCCACCGCACAACAAATCGCCGCGCCCAGACCGGACGCCTCATACACATGCGGACGCTCCGCAGGCAGGCCGAAAATGTTCGCCGTGAGCTGCATCGCCGCATCACTCTGCGAGCCGCCACCGGCCACGCGCAACCGCTTGATCGAGACCTTCGAACGCCGCTCGATATTCTCCATGCCCTGGCGCAACGCATACGCCAGCCCTTCCAGAATCGCCCGATAAATATGCGCACGGGTGTGCACATCGCCGAAGCCGATCATCGCGCCTTTCGCCTCGACACCCGGCTCACGAATCCCCGGCGACCAATACGGTTGCAGCATCAGGCCCATCGAGCCCGGCGGCACCGCCTCAACCAGTGCATCGAACAACTGCTCAGGCTCGATACCCTGCTCTTTGGCCTGCTGCATCTCGCGCAAACCGAACTCGTTCTTGAACCAACTGACCATCCAGTAACCGCGATAAATCATCACCTCGCAGTTGTACTGATCCGGCACCGCCGATGGATATGGTGGGATCAACGGGACGATTTCCAGATAGCGCGAGCGGGTGCTGGTGATCGTCGCCGTGGTGCCGTAGGACAAGCACACCGTGCTCGCATCGACCACGCCGGACCCGACCACTTCACAGGCCTTGTCAGCCCCCGCAGCAATCAGCGGCAAGCCTTCGGGAATACCCGTATGGCGAGCGGCTTCAGCGGTGATGTAGCCGAGGGTTTCACCGGGTTTGTGCAGGGTTGGTAGTTGCTCGGGACGTACCGCCAACGCCTGCCATTTCCAGTCACTCGGTGCGGCCCATTTCAGCCGTTTGAAATCGAACGGCAGGTAGCCAACGCAACAGCCGATCGAGTCGACAAAACGTCCGCACAATCGATGGGTGAGAAACCCGGACAACAGCAAAAACTTGTCTGTTGCCGCCCAGACTTCCGGCTGATGCTGAGCGATCCAGTTCGCCTCGGCCTGGGCGCGAAAATAATCCACAGTCGCTTGCGCGCCGACCAGTTTGAACAGCCAGCCCCACGGCCCTTTGATCCCGCCCTCGACCTCGCTCTGCCGTTGATCGAGCCACAGAATCGCCGGACGCAATGGCTTGCCCTCGGCATCGACGTTAATCACCGTACCGCGCTGCGTGGTCAGGGAAACGCCGGCAATCTGCGAACGGTCGATGCCGGTCTGCGCCCAGACTTGCTGGCACGCCTCCCCCAATTTCGCCCAGTAATACTCCGGATCCTGCTCGGCCCAACCCGGCTGCGTCGAGTAATACGCCTGCAACTCGACCTTGCCTTTGCCGAGCAGATTGCCCTGCAAATCGAAGAGCAGCGCGCGCACGCTCTGGGTGCCGTTGTCGATGGCCAGCAGGTAACGCTTGTTCGGGTGGTTATCCATGGAGCTCTCTTCTGGGGGCATCAAGGCGTGGCATCCGGCAAACCGTGATGGCGTTGCCACAACGCCCGATAACGCTGTTCTTCCTGCTGCCAGTGTTCGTCGCTCCAGCCCAGTCGAGGCTGGCAGAGTTGGCGGATGGCGACAAAATAGTCTTCGCCACCGCGCGGCAACAGCAGGCCCAGACGCGTGCGGCGCAGCAGCAGATCGTCGAGGTGCAAGACCATTTCCGCTTCGCAGGCGAAGGCCAGTTCTGCCCACAACGTGTCCGTAGCATCGACCGTTTCGTGGCTGACTTCTTTGATCAGTTGCGCCAGCCTCGGCAGGTCGCGGCCATGCCGTCCGGCCAGGCGTCGCCACTGATGGTTGCTCAATTCAGGGATCGCCAGCGCAGGCACAGCGGCAAACACTGGCGCGGCGTCGTCAACGAAAGGACGCTCGAGCATCGCCGCGCAGGCCTTAAGCACTTCGATGGCTTGCGGGCGAAACGTGGTCAGTTTGCCGCCAGCCAGGGTCACGCAACCGGGCTCCTGCCACAGCACATGCTCGCGGGTTTCGTTCGACGGTTTGTCTTGATGATTGCCCGCCGCACTGCCGACTACCGGACGTACGCCCGACCATGTCGACAGCACGTCCGAAGCGTTCACTTGCGCTCCGGGAAACTGTTGCGTGCAAGCCGCCAGCAGATAGTCGAGTTCTTCGCCGCTGATGCTCGCGCTCTGATCGAGATCCTCACGATGATCGAGGTCCGTGGTGCCGACCACCGTCGCGCCTTCCCACGGGAAAACGAACACCGGACGCCGGTCGCGCTCATGCATGAAAGTGAACGCCTGCGCCACCGGCAAACGCCAACCTGGCAGTAACAGATGACTACCCCGCAACGGCCGCAATTGCCGTGGCGCCGCTGCCGGGCGCAAGCGTTCAGCCCAGGCGCCGGTAGCCACCGCGAGCACGCCGCAGCGCAATTGCAGTGACGAACCGGCCTCGCAATCCTCGACCTGAACGCCACACACTCGGCCGTTTTCACGTAGCAGTTGTTCGACGCGCACGCCATTGACCACGACAGCGCCATCGGCCCGCGCTTCGCTCAACACACGCATCACCAACCGCGCATCATCGGTCAGCGCATCGACAAAACAGGTGCCACCGAGCAAGTCGTTTTCCCTCACGCCCGGCGCCAGATAACGCAGTTGTTGCGCATCATGAAAGCGATGGCTGCGCCGTCCCGCCAAGGCGTCGTACACGCTCAGCAAACCGCCCAGTACACGAGGCCCGGGAAAGCCGCCGCGATAGTGCGGCATCAGGAAACTCATCGGCTCGACCAGCCCCGGCGCTTCGTCGAGCAAGCGCTGACGTTCGCGCACCGAATCGCGGGTCAGGCGCCACTGGCCCTTGGCGATGTAACGCAAACCGCCGTGGACCATTTTCGACGATCGACTTGAGGTGCCCCAGGCGAAATCGCGTTGTTCCAGCAGCAGACAGCGCCAGCCTCGACGCGCCGCTTCACGCAGGATGCCGGCGCCGCTGATACCGCCGCCGATGACGATCAGATCCCAGGTTTCCTCGGCCAGCGTCGGCAGAATCTGCTGGCGCCACGCAGCGTTCCAGTCCTGACTCATGGCCGTCACTCCGGCAGCAGCGTGCCGGGGTTGAGGCGCCCGGCCGGATCGAAGTGCTTGCTCAGCGCCTGTAAGGTGTCCATCGCCAATGCGCCCTTCTCGCGCAGCAGGTACGGCGCGTGATCCTTGCCGACACCGTGCTGGTGACTGATGGTGCCGTGGTTGTCGACGATGGTCTGGCTGGCCACGTGTTTCAGCGCTTTCCAGCGTGCCAGCGTCGCGGGGTAATCCGCTGCTGGGCGAAACACGTAAGTGGTGTAGATGCTCGAACCTTCGCCGTAGACGTGGGACAGGTGGGTGAACACGTGCACTCGCTCGCCTTCGGCGGCCAGGGCATCGCGCAGGCTGTTTTCGATGAGGTTCAGCAGGTGGTCGACGTTGCTCCAGTCGGTAGCGGTTTCGAGGGTGTCGACCACGTAACCGGCGTTCCAGAGGTTCTCGCGCAGGTAAGGAAAACGGAAGCGGTTTTGTGCCCACTTCTTGCCGAGCAAGGTGCCGGTGAACACGCCGCCGAATGCTTTCAGATGTTGGCGCGCCTGTTTTAGCGACAATGCGTTTTGTCGGCGATTGCCGGTGACGCCGAAGGTCAGCAGGCACTTGCCCTCTGCTGCCCCCCTTAGCTTCAGGTACTTTTCCAGCCAGGCGATTTGTTGCGGATGACCGGCCAGCGCCAGTTGCGTTTCGGTTTCCACGGCGTTGGACAGGCGCAGCATCGACAGCGGTACGCGCGCCTGAGCCAATTGGCGGATGGCTTGCAGTGCCTTGGTCCAAGAGGGCAGAAATACACCGTAGAAACGCTCATCGGCAGGCAGCGCACTGACCCGCACCTGGACCTCGGAAATGATCCCGAAACGGCCCTCGCAACCCAGCACCACTTCGCGCAGATCAGGCCCGGCGGCAGAGGCCGGAAAGGTTGAAATATGCATCGGCCCGGCGAAGGTTTCCAGCGTTCCGCCAGCGAATAACTGCTCGATCCGGCCATAGCGCAACGACTGCTGACCGCTTGAGCGGCTGGCGACCCAACCGCCCAGCGTCGACAGCTCCCACGACTGCGGAAAATGCCCCAGCGTGTAGCCTTTCGCACGCAACTGACTTTCGACCTGCGGCCCACTCGCGCCGGGGCCGAACGTCGCCAGCAGGCTCTGTTCATCGAGGTCGATCAGGCGATTCATCCGCGCCAGCGACACCGTCACCACTGGCCGCGCCGAATCCGGCGGATTGATGTGGCCGGCCACCGATGTGCCGCCGCCATAGGGGATCAGGCACAAGTCCTGTTCATGGGCGAGCGCCAGCAATTGGCGAATGTGCTCAGCAGTCTCGGGAAACGCCACCGCATCCGGATAATTACCCAGCGCACCTTCGCGCAACGCCAGCCAGTCCGGCAGGCTTTGTCCCCGCGCATGCAGTAAACGGTCATGGGCATCGACGCTGTACAAAGTGTGCGCCTGCAACCGCGAATTCGGCACACGCGCCAGCGCCGCCTCTAGCGTCGCATCGGGCAGCGCGCACCCCTCGCCCAGGCGCTCATGAAGAAACTCCGCGCCCTGGGCCGGCAGTTCGACCACCGTGGTTGCATCTCCCCAGCCGTTCCAGCGTCGCATGCGTGTGTCCTTCTTGCCGTCAGATCAGTGATATTTCAGGCCTCCATACTAGCCAGCGGCCGCCAAGTGTCACGGTCGCATCCGGCCAGTTCGTGTAGCCAATTGAGTCAAACGTCGCGCAAGCGTCAGCCATTTACTTTAGTCGGGGTTTCAAATTACCTTTCAGGCTATTTCGTCCGCCTCCGCTGCCGTTGATCAAAGGAATGGGATCATGCAATCGCTCGGCTACACCTCGGTTCCGCCACTGCTCAAGTACCTGCGCCATGCCGAACAACTGGGCATGGCCATCGAGCCGGCGTTGGCGGCAGCGGGTTTGCAGGCGCAGCAGTTGAGCGACAACACCCTGCGTTTGCCCGGTGAAGCGCATGAACGCTTGCTGGATTATTTCTGCGAACACTCGGGCGATCCGCTGTTCGGGCTCAACGCGGCGAATTTCGTCCTGCCCAATTCGTGGAGCGTGCTCGGTTACATCACCATGAACTGCGCGACGTTGGGCGATGCGATGAGCCGGATCATGCCGTTCGAGAAACTGGTCGGCGACATGGGCGTCAGCCGCGCCGAGGTACAGGACGGCCATGTGCATCTGATCTGGACTTGCCGTTATCAGCGCCCGCGAATCCGCCGGCATCTGGTGGAAAACGTGCTCGGTTCGTGGCTGCACTATGCGCGCTGGATCGCCGACACGCAGATGTCGCCGGCCGGGGTCTGGCTCGAACATTCGTGCCCGGCCGAAGCGACACCAGCGCAATATGAAGCGTTTTTCGATTGCCCGGTGTTGTTCGATCAGCCGTATTCGGCACTGGTCGTGCCGCTGGCGTATTTGCAGTTGCCGTTGCGCCAGGCCGATGCGCAGTTGCTGCGAACGCTGGAAGAACATGCGCTGGGCTTGATGGCGACGCTGGAGGATGCGTCGCTTGAGCAGCAGGTGAAAAACATCCTGCGGCAGTTGCTCAAGGAGGGGTTGCCGCGCAAAGAACAGGTCGCCGAACAGCTCGCTGTTTCCGTGCGCACGTTGCAGCGGCAATTGCATCAGGCGGGGACGTCGTATCAGCAGATTCTCGATGATTTGCGCCAGGAGCTGGCTGAGCATTATTTGCTCAATAGCACCTTGCCGATTCAGGACATTGCGCAGTATCTGGGGTTTACCGAACCGAGGTCGTTTCATCGCACGTTCAAGAGCCGGCGGGGGATGCCGCCGGGGGAGTTTCGGCAGATGCATCGGGGGTGAATATTCCGGCCCCATCGCTGGCAAGCCAGCTCCCACAGTGTCCGAGTCGTCCACAAAATCTATTACTTGCACATAAACCTATGGGAGCTGGCAAGCCAGCTCCCATAGTGCCCAAGTCGTCCACAAAATCCATGGCTTGCACATAAACCTGTGGGAGCTGGCTTGCCAGCGATGGCGTCAGTGGCAGCCCAGAATTCCTACAGGTAAATCTTCGATACTTGAACGCAATAAACATCCCGCACCACAGGTGTTTAAAGACACTCAGCGTTACGCGAAACAGCCCACAAATCCTTGCGCCGTAACCTACGCCTAAGCCAGAATCCGCCGGCTTGTGCGCCCTGAGCATGCTGCGTAACTTGATTGCGTCACTGATTCCCAGTGATCGGGTTTAGTAGCCCGGCGGTAATTCTGCTGGTCGTACATTCATCACAGGTACTCGCGTACCTGAGCTTGATGGTGGCTGTACGCAGGGCGCTTCGGCGCGCCGGCTTTTAGCTGAGTTCCCCGGTCTACTAACCTGCGTACAGCTGCCACCCTTTCGTTTAGTAGCCAAAGGGTTGCCGCTCAACAAAGGGAACACAGCTATGTTCAAGATAACGCCAAACCCGCCGGTCACCGACCCGGCCTCCCCCTACGAATCCCCCGATTCAAAGAAATTCCACGAAGCCGCCGAGCGCGCGCTCGACCACTACCTCGGTCCGACGAACGCCGACCTCATGGCAACGCCCTACTCCCCCAACACGCTGTACATGGCCAACCCCGAGGCAGGCACCGAATCCCTGCTGGCCGACGCCAGCGAAACTCTTGGCTCGGCGACCGTCATGCTCAACAACCATGCCGCGCAGGTTGAAGGCACACACCGCAAGACACTGCAGGGTATTGCGCAAGTGGTGATGGTGGCGGAAATGGCCGTCAATCACGTGTTGGACAGGTTAGTGCCGACCGAGTAACGAAAAAGCCCGCTACCCCAACTGGAAGGGTTGGATGGCGGGCTTCTTTTTGTGGTGTGTCATTTCCCCCTCACCCCAGCCCTCTCCCGGAGGGAGAGGGGGCCGAACGGGGGATCTTGATTAGATACGCCGACCTGAAAGTGCTGCTGTGAATCCATAATCGCTGCAGATTTTTCAGGTCGATGTATAGCGCCAGACAACTCGGTCGGTCCCCTCTCCCTCTGGGAGAGGGCTAGGGTGAGGGGCCAACAGTGGGATGTTCGCTAAATACACCGACCTGAAAGTGCTGCTGTGAATCCATAATCGCTGCAGATCTTTCAGGTCGATGTATAGCGTCAGACAACTCGGTCAGTCCCCTCTCCCTCTGGGAGAGGGCTAGGGTGAGGGGCCAACAGTGGGATGTTCGCTAAATACACCGACCTGAAAGTGCTGCTGTGAATCCATAATCGCTGCAGATCTTTCAGGTCGGTGCATAGCGCCAGACAACTCGGTCAGTCCCCTCTCCCCCGGGGAGAGGGTTAGGGTGAGGGGCTGTTCAGCTCAGAGACAAATCGCATTGGTAAACACCAGCCGATTACCAAACGGATCAACGATCGTCATGTCCTGACTCCCCCACGGCATCGCCTGGATACCCGGGTGGGAGAACTTGTAATCCTTGGCCACCAACTGCTGCTGAAACGCCTCCAGCTCATCCGTCTCGATACGCAGCGCCGAACCCGGCGTCGCATCGCCATGGTGCTCGGACAGGTGCAGCACACACTCGCCACGGGACACCTGCAGATACAACGGGAAGTTCGCCTCGAAACGGTGCTGCCAGTCGATCTTGAAGCCGAGGAAGTCGACGTAGAATTCTACGGCTTTGGCTTCATCGAAGATCCGCAGGATCGGGGTGGTTTTGCCGAAGCTCATGGGGTGCTCCCTGACTGATTAGCCCGACAGTGTAGACGGGGTGGATGTCAGCAATTCGGCCTGTTGATGACTTTCTTTAATCTCAGAGTGCCACTATGAGACGTGAGTCAAAAGATCGCAGCCTTCGGCAGCTCCTACAGGTATATGCGTTCCACTATAGGAGCTGCCGAAGGCTGCGATCTTTTGGCGCCATCAGAATCAATGAAACCCTTGGCGCAAATCACCTTCGCGTGCCAGAAAACGCCCTTCTCTCCTGCCATTCGCCTGTCCATCGCGGTAACTCAACACGCCATTGATCCAAACCCCATCAATCCCCTGCGCAGCCCGTTGCGGATCACTGAAGTCCGCGACATCACGCACGGTCGCCGGATCGAACAACACCAGATCCGCCCAATAGCCTTCACGAATCTCGCCGCGCTCCTTCAAACCAAACCGCGCCGCCGACAGCCCAGTCATCTTGTGTACGGCCGTGTGCAGCGGAAACAGCCCGACATCACGACTGAAATGGCCCAACACCCGTGGGAAAGCCCCCCACAGACGCGGATGGGGGAACGGATCTTCGGGCAGTCCGTCAGACCCGATCATCGATAACGGGTGGGCGAGGATTCTTCGTACATCCGCCTCGTCCATGCCGTAGTACACCGCGCCGGCCGGTTGCAGGCGTTTGGCGGCATCGAGCAGCGGCAGATTCCATTCGGCAGCGATGTCGATCAGGTCGCGACCGCTGACTTCCGGGTGCGGCGTCGACCAAGTTATGGTGATGCGATGCGCATCGGTGACTTGCTTCAAATCCAGTGTCGATGAACTCGCCGCATACGGGTAGCAATCGCAGCCGACCGGGTGAGTTTTGGCGACCTCTTCCAACGACGCGAGCAGTTGCGGACTGCGCCCCCAGTTACCGACGCCGGCACATTTGAGGTGGGAAATGATCACCGGCGAACGCGAATGACGGCCGATGCTGAACGCTTCTTCCATCGCTTCCAGAACCGGGGCGAATTCGCTGCGCAGGTGCGTGGTGTACACCGCGCCGAATGCCGTCAGTTCTTCGGTCAGTTGCATCACTTCATCGGTGGAGGCGTTGTAGGCGCTGGCGTACGCCAGACCTGTGGATAAACCCAACGCACCAGCCTCAAGGCTTTCGCGTAACTGTTCGCGCATCGCCGCGATTTCTTCTGGCGTCGCGGTACGGAACAAATCATCCAGATGATTGCTGCGCAGCGCCGTGTGGCCGATCAGTGCCGCCACGTTCAGCGTGGTATTGGCCGCTTCCACCGCCGCGCGGTAATCGCTGAAGCGTGGATAAACGAATGCCGCCGCTGTACCGAGCAGGTTCATCGGGTCGGGCGGATTGCCCTTCAATGTCACGGGCGAGGCGCTGATCCCGCAGTTGCCGACAATCACCGTGGTCACGCCCTGGCTGAGCTTGGGCAGCATCTCTGGCTGACGAATCACCACGGTGTCGTCGTGGGTATGTACGTCGATAAAACCCGGCGCCAGCACGCGACCGGCGGCGTCGATTTCTTCGGTTGCAGTGGCGTCGTGCAAGTCACCGATACGCTCGATGCGGCCCTCACGAATCGCCACGTCGGCGCGGTAACCGGGCATGTTGCTGCCATCGATGATCAGGGCGTTGCGAATCAGCGTGTCGTACAGCATGTCAGTCTCCCAGCGGCAGGTGATCGTCGCCGCCACGGTATTCGTCGAGGGCGAGTTTGATCCGCCGCAGACGCTCTTGATTGTCTTCAGGATTGGCCAGTGCCAGCTCGGTCGCCAGCACATCGATGGCGAGCAGCATGCCGTAGCGGGCCGCCGTCGGTTTGTAGATGAACGAGGTTTCTGCGCCTTGCAGCGGCAGGACGATGTCGGCCAGTTCTGCCAGTGGCGAGTCGGCGCGGGTGATCGCCAGAATGCGCGCGCCGTAGTTGCGCGCCAGCTCGACAGTCTCGAGCAATTCCGGGGTGATGCCGGTCAGCGAGCAGACGATGAGCACTTGCTCGGCGTTCAGGCTGGCGGCGGTGACGCGCATCATCACCGCGTCATGGCACACGGCAATCGGGTAGCCAAGGCGCACCAGGCGTACCTGCAATTCGTCGCTGCACAGGGTGGAGCAACCGCCCATGCCGAAGGCGTGAATCATCCGCGCCTGACCGAGCATTTTCACCGCATCGGCAAAGCGCGATTCGTCGAATCCGGCCAGATGCTGGCGCAGCGTGGTTTCGATATCGCCGACGATCTGCCCGTAAAACGCCGACTGCTCAGGCGTGCCCGCCGGGTCGAGAAATCGGCTGCCGACGCCGCTCGCCTGGGCCAGTTGCAGGCGCAGATCACGCAGGTCGCGGCAGCCCACGGTGCGGGCAAAACGCGACAGCGTGGCGGTGCTGACTTCGGCACGTTGCGCGAGGTCTTCGAGGCTGGCGCTCGCGGCGAAGCCAACGTCGTCGAGCATCAGCCGGGCGATGCGCCCTTCGCCGGCACTGAAGGAATCCTGGCGGGCGCGGATCTGGTAGAGGATGTCCATGGGCGGCGGGCTCCGGTTACAGCAGGTAAGAAAGGCCGACGGTCAGACCAAAAGCGACCAGC
Source organism: Pseudomonas sp. Mb7 (assembly GCF_054790525.1). NCBI lineage: Bacteria > Pseudomonadati > Pseudomonadota > Gammaproteobacteria > Pseudomonadales > Pseudomonadaceae > Pseudomonas > Pseudomonas sp. Mb7. Next base: position 45,789 of record NZ_CP186501.1, on the reverse strand, counting down.
GAGATCAACGTCTCGAGCACGGTCCAGGTCTTGAACGTCTGCGCGACCGTCATGTTGAAGTATTCCTTGATCAACCAGAAGCCGCCGTCGTTGACGTGGGAAAAGATAACCGAGCCAGCGCCGGTCGCCAGCACTAACAGTTCAGGGTGTGGATAACCCAGACCAATGGCCACTGGTGCGACCACGCCGGACGCGGTGGTCATGGCCACGGTCGCGGAACCGGTGGCGACGCGCATCAACGCCGCGAACAACCAGCCCATGATCAGCGGCGACAGGTGGAATTCGTGGGCGAGACCGACAATCTGATCGGTGACGCCCGCGTCGACCAGAATGCGGTTCAAGCCACCGCCAGCGCCCACCAGCAGGGTGATACTGGCGGTCGGCGCCAGACATTCGTTGGTGAATTTGAGGATCGATTCACGGTTGAAGCCCTGGGCGATGCCCAGCGTCCAGAAGCTCAGCAAGGTCGCCAGCAGCAGCGCAATCACCGAGTTGCCGATGAACAACAGAAACTGATTGAAACCGCTGCCTGGGGTAGAAATCAGATTGGCCCAACCGCCGATCAACATCAGCACCACGGGCAACAGAATGGTCGCCATGGTGATGCCGAAACCCGGCAGTTTGTCGCGGGGTTCGCGGTCGAGAAATTGTTTTTCCAGCGGGTTATCTGCCGGCAGTTGAATGCGCGGCACGATGAATTTGGCGTACAGCGGCCCGGCAATGATCGCGGTGGGAATGCCGATGGCAATCGCATACAGCAAGGTCTGCCCGACCGACGCCTGATAGGCCTGCACCGCGAGCATCGCCGCCGGGTGCGGCGGCACCAGCGCATGCACCACCGACAGGCCGGCGACCATTGGCAAACCGACCATCAGAATCGACACGCCAACGCGCCGTGCCACGGTGAACGCGATCGGCACCAGCAACACGAAACCGACTTCGAAGAACAGCGGCAGACCGACCAGAAAAGCGATGCAGACCATCGCCCAATGCGCGTTCTTCTCGCCAAACTTGTCGATCAGCGTACGCGCCATCTGCTCGGCGCCACCGGACTCGGCCATCATCTTGCCAAGCATCGTCCCCAGCGCGACCACCAGCGCAATATGCCCCAGCGTCTTGCCCACCCCGGCCTCATACGCCCCTACCACACCCGACGGCGGCATCCCCGCCACCAGTGCCAGGCCGATGGAAATCAAGGTGATGACAATGAACGGGTTGAGCCGGTAACGGGCAATCAACACGATCAGCGCAATGATGGCGACGGCGGCATAGACCAGCAGCCAATAGCCGAAGGAAGGCGTCATGCGGTACTCCTCGAAAGGGTCACGTTCGAATGGGTTGTGAAACTCATAAATCATTTCGAGATCGAGATTTCAAACCACATGAAAGTAATTTTCGTGGAGAGGCAAGGCGTGTCGCTAACGGATATGTCTTGTCGTGATTAATGAAAATCGTAGGCCGGGATTTACATGGCTTTTCGGTGAACGAGAAACCAATGTGGGAGCGAGCCTGCTCGCGAAGGCAGCTTCACATTCAACATCTTTGCCGACTGATCCACCGCTTTCGCGAGCAGGCTCACTCCCACAGTTTTGATCGCATTCCTCCAGACAGAATGCGTAAAACCTGTGGGAGCTGGCTTGCCAGCGATGATGGCTGCACATTCAACTTAAATGCTGACTGGCCGACCGCTATCGCTGGCAAGCCAGCTCCCACCGGTTCGGTGTCCAGCCATACGTTATATTTTTCAAATCCAGCCAAGCGCTATACTCGCCTGACAACCTCCGCGGAGTCCCTGCCATGAGCCCCACACCTCGCACCAAAAAAAAACTGACAACCGAAACGTTGATCCGCGCAGTTGCCAGTTCGACAGCCATCGAGACGGGTCAAAGCGTGGAGACCATTGAGCGCAAACTCAAACTCAGATCCAGTAAATTTCTGCATTTGTCCCTGGCCAAGTAGCCCCGCCTCAAGTCCACAACGCCTGTCGTACCCAATACTCCATGGGTTCGTAGTTGCATTTCAGCCCTTGGTTGATGGCTGCAAAATAAGCCTCTTTATTCCGCTCCCAACTGCTGTAGTCCAGCGGCACGTAGCCCGCCTGCACGGCCATGACATCCGCCAGTAATCGCGACAAGCGTCCGTTACCTTCACGAAAGGGATGAATCAGGATGAACTCGACGTGCGTGACAGCAATGGCGCGAATCAGGTTCTCGTCCAGATCGGGCCGACATGGCGTGTATTTGGAAAGACAGTCCCTTTCAAATACGTCGAGCAACCGAGGAATTTGCGGCGCAGCGGCGAAGAAAAATCCATCCTTGCCCAAATTTACCGCACGGACATCGCCCGCCCATGGATAGATGTTCCCGAGCCAGTGTCGATGCCAATCCTTCAGATCCTGAACAGTGATTGACCGATCAGGCAAATGCTCGATGAGCACAGATTGGTAGAGCTTTTCCAACAAAACCAGCTCTGCATCATCCATGTCTTCGGGTTCGATAACTCCCAGTTTATTGCTCAGCACTTGCTCATTCGAGCCGGGCTGAAAGCTGCTTTGCGCCCCTTCTGCGTCATAACGGTTAATCATCCTTGTACCTGCTGAACTGGCAATGTTCAGAGCACCATAGGTCTGACGTGACACAAGCGCAAAGCCCGAAACGAAAACGGCTGCACGATGGCAGCCGTTCTAAAGGGTGATCACAAAGCCCGGCGGGGCTCAAACTGCAATCACACCATTTCGTTACGAATCCATTCAACCACCGACGTGCGCTTTGGTGCCCACCCCAGCAGTTCGCGAGCGTGTTTGCCGCGCACTCGGCTGTTAGAGCCGAGGCCGTAATTGGCCATTTCGTAGCCCCATTCGGCTTCGGCGTCTTTAAGTGGCCAGTCTTGTGGTTGACCCAGGTTCAGGGCTTCGGCCATGGCGGTGGTCATGTCGATGAACGATGCTTCGCCGCTTTCGACGAAGTAGAAAGTACCCGGTACGTTCTTGGTCAGCGCCAGCAGGTACAGGGCGACGACGTCTTCGATGTGCACGTTGGACCAGATGTTCTGGCCGGTGCCGACGTGGCGCACCACGCCGCTTTTACGCGCCTGTTTGAGCAGACGCGGCAATTGCACGCTGTCGCGGATAACGCCCAGGCTGTGGCCGTAGATCAGCGTGTTGCAGATCACCGCCGAGTTCACGCCGTCCTGCGCCGCTGCGAGGATCAGGTTATCGATTGCCACGCGCGCAGCTTTGTCGACAGTCGGCTCTGGCAAGTTGTCTTCGTAGTAGATGACATCGCTGGACTTGCCGCCCGATGCATCGCCGACGATGCTCGAACCGCTGGTGTGCAGGAACACTTTGTTGGAACCGCGCAAAGCATCGAGCAATGCTTCGACGGCGCCGCGATGGTCGCTGCTGGCGGCGTTGATTACTGCGTTGGCAGCACGGGCCTGTTCGGCGAGCAATGCTTTGTCGTCGAGGGTGCCGATGACCGGGGTCATGCCCAGTGCCTTGAGCTCAGCCGCTTGTTCAGGGTTGCGCACCAGACCGGTGACTTGATGCCCGGCCTTGACCAGACCGCTAGCGATGGAGCCGCCGATAAAACCGGCAGCGCCGGTGACGAATACGTTCATGGAGAAACTCCCTGCGTGAATAAGTGATGGGACGAGTATCGGCCTGTGGATCCGAGGGAAAAACCCGCCCTCGACCAATTCACTCTTGCGCAGAGGTCACGAATCAGCCCTTGAAATCGGCGCTGGCGTAAGCGGCGAGTTTGCTCTGGATAAAGTCGAGGAAGCACTGAATGCGCAGCGCCAGTTGCGAGTTTCGGTAGTACACGGCGTTGATCGGCTGGCGATAACCGCTGTTGAATTCAGCGAGCAAGACTTTCAGGCGCCCGGCACGAATGTCGTCGATGGTCATGAAGTGCGACAAGCAAGCGATGCCCTGCCCTTCCAGCGCCAGATGCCGCACGGTCTCGCCGCTGGAGGCGCTGATGGCCGGGGTGATTGGCCAGCGATCGCCGTGCACATAGCGCAGCGGCCATTGGTTGAGGCCTTCGTTCTGAGTGAAGCCGAGTAAAGTGTGCTCGCTCAGATCGGCGACTTGCTGTGGCGCGCCGTGTTTTTCCAGGTAGGCGGGGCTGGCGACGATCAGCAGCGGACTGCAACCGAGCGAGCGCGCATGCAGCGTCGAGTCAGCGAGGGTGCCGATACGGATGGCGATGTCGGTGCTTTGTTCCAGCAGGTCAATGATCAGGTCATTGCTGTTGAGTTCGAGCTGGATGTCCGGATAGAGACGACGAAACTCGTCGATGTAGGGGACGACTGCGTGGAGCATGAACGGTGACGCGGCGTTGATCCGCAGGCGCCCGGACGGCGTTTGCTGGCGCGAGGACAGGCGTTCTTCGAGTTGATCCATCTGATCGAGAATCAGCTTGGCCTGTTCGAAGAAATACTTGCCCTCTTCGGTCAGATCCATGCGCCGCGTGGTGCGGTTGATCAGCGTGGTGTCGAGCTTGGCTTCCAGCTTCGACAATGTGCGACTGACCGCAGAAGGCGTTTGCCCGACCTGTTCGGCGGCGGCGGAAATCGAACCGCATTCGATCACGCAGACGAAAATCTGCAACTCATCGGATCTGGCTTTCACGGGTGTCCTCTTTGAAATCGCCAAGATCGCAGCCTTCGGCAGCTCCTACATGGAAATGGGTTCCTGTAGGAGCTGCCGAAGGCTGCGATCTTTTGCTATTACCACCGATAGTAGCTTGAAACACTCAAGCCTTGAGGCCAAACACCTCGGTCAGATGCTGCTCATAACGCGCCACATCAGCCTCGATATTCGGCCGTTTCATCACATCCACACAAAGGAACGTCGGCAACCCGGTCATACCGAGAAACTCGTTGGCCTTGTGGAATGGGAAGTACACCGCGTCGACACCTTTGGCCTCAAAGAAATCAGTCGGGTCATCGAAGGCCTGCTGCGGTGCATTCCAGGTCAGCGACAGCATGTATTGCTTGCCCTGAATCAGACCGCCGCTGCCGTACTTCTGCGACGCATCGGAACGGGTGCGGCCATCGCTGGCGTAGAGGCTGCCGTGGCCTTCGGTGAAGACTTCGTCGAGGTACTTTTTCACCGTCCATGGCGCGCCCATCCACCAGCCCGGCATCTGATAAATGATCACGTCGGCCCAGAGAAATTTCGCCACTTCTTCGGCAACGTCGTAGCCCTCGTCGATAAAGGTGGTTTTCATATCGAAACCGCCGCGATCCAGCACGCTCAACGCGGCTTCATGCAGGGTGGCGTTGTAGCGACCGTCAGAGTGGGCGAATTTTTTACCGCCATTGAGCAACAGCACTTTTTTCATGAGAAAGCCTCGGCGCAGCCATTGGGCTGGATGGAGAAGGGAAACTGGAATGGCGGCAGATTAACGATCCGCCTCGCGCGGAATAAGGCCTGATTGCGCAAAATACATTTGATCAAAAAGCACGAATCCATCGCCGATTGTTGCAATAACATCCGCGGCATTCTGAATGTGAGGAGTCGTTGTGATGAGTGAACGCTTGGGTTTTATCCTGCACGCCAAGACCCGCCCGGAACAAGCCGAGGCTCTCGAAGCGCTGTTTCGCGCCTACGTCGAACCGAGCCGCGCCGAGCCAGGTTGCATCGAGTACCACATGCTGCGTGATAAGGAAGATCCGACGCTGTTTATCTTCTACGAGATCTGGGCCTCCCAGGCGCACTTGGACGTGCATTCGAATTTGCCGCACATGAAGGCTTTCTTTGAACAGCGCATGGACTATCTGGAGCGCGATTTCGATATCCGCCAGATCGAAATGCTCAGCGAAGCCTCGGCTAACCGCTGATCAACAAGTGGGCGCCGAGCGCGCCCATACCGACAAAGAACACCCGTTTGAACAACACGGCGCTGATCCGTTCGCGCAGCCATTGGCCCAGCAACATACCGAGAATGGCCGGGATCAGCGCCAGTAGCGAAGCACTCAGTTCGCCGCCACCGAGGGCGCCACGCCAGAGCAATCCTGCGGCCAATGCCAGCGTCGAAACGGTGAATGACAGGCCCAGTGCCTGCACCAGTTGATCGCGATTCAAGCCCAGCGCTTGCAGGTACGGCACCGCCGGAATCACGAAGACGCCGGTGGCCGAGGTGATGACACCGGTGATCAAACCGCACGCCGGCCCCAGCCAACCTTCATGGCGTGGATTGACGCTCAGCGTTGGCAGAAACAAACCGCTCAACGCATAGAGGAACAGGGCCGCGCCGAGCCCGCGCACCACCCAATGCCCGCCCGCCATGCCGATCGATAACGTGCCTATTCCGGTGCCGAGGAAAATCATCAGCAGCATCGGCCAGAGGCGTTTGATCAGTCCTTTCAGATGACCGCCGAAAGCCAGTTGCCAGACATTGGTCAGGGTTGCCGGGATGATCAGCAATGCGGCTGCCTGCGATGGTGCCATAGCCAGACCGAGCAAGCCCATGGCGACGGTAGGCAGGCCGAGGCCGATCACGCCTTTGATCAGGCCGGCGAGCATGAACGTCACGATGACCAGCAGGGACAGGGCTAGGCCGAGGTGTTGGTAGAAATCTGTGAGTGTGTGCATGGCGCTACTGTGCGCCAGTCGGGGTTGGCTGAAAATCTGCCATATACTGAGGGTGCCTCTCACTGGACAAGAGGCTGATATTTTTTTGAAGCTGTTGGCCTCATCGCTGGCAAGCCAGCTCCCACAGTATTTTTGTTGTTCACACATTTAGAGATCAACCCTGAAACCTGTGGGAGCTGGCTTGCCAGCGATGGGGCCAGCCCAGACACCACAAAAACCAGAGGCTGCCAATCATGCACTTCGATCTCACCGACCTGCGCCTCTACCTGCACATCCTCGACACCGGCAACATCACCGCTGGCGCCGTCCGCAGCCATTTATCCCTGGCCGCCGCCAGCGCCCGAATCCGCGCCATGGAAGCCTCGCTTGGCGTCGATTTTCTTCAGCGCGGCCGTCGTGGCGTCACCCCGACGCCGGCCGGTAAAGCGTTGGCCCAGCACGCGCGCATCCTCCTGCAACAGGCCGAACGCCTGCAGCAGGATCTGGCCGACTATGCCCAAGGCGTCAAAGGTCAGGTGCGTTTGCTGTGCAACACCACGGCGATCACCGAATACCTGCCGGAAGTACTCGCGGACTTCCTGCGCGATCATCCCAATCTCGACATCGACTTGCAGGAGTTGCCCAGCGCGCGCATCACCCATGCCTTGCGCCAAGGCGCGGCGGACCTCGGGATCGTCTCCGATGCGGTCGACACCCACGGTCTGCAGACCCGGCCCTTTCGCGACGATCCATTGGTGCTGATCCTGCCCCCTGAGCATGTTTTGGCGAGTCAGGCGTCGTTGACGTTTGGTGAAACCCTGGCGCACGACTATGTTGCGCTTGGCAGCCACAGCGCGCTGGCGATTCACCTGGAGGAACAAGCGCTGCACATCGGCCAGCGCATGTCGATCCGGATCCGTGCCGATGGCTTCGAGGGCGTCATGCGCATGGTGGCGCGAGGTGCGGGGCTGGCCATCGTGCCCAAGGTGGCCATCGAGCGCTGGGCGGCGGTGCACTCGGTAACGTGCCGGCCGCTGGACGAAGTCTGGGCGCATCGCACCTTGCAACTGTGTGCGCGGGACTTCGACCACCTGCCCGGTTACGCCCGGGCCTTGTTTGATGCGCTGGTGCCTTGACTCTACCGCTAGGGGCAGACTCTATCCTGCGAGCTTCATTTCAGGAGTACACACAATGAGCAAACGAATGCTCGTGATACTGGGTCACCCCTCCACCGACAGCTTTTGCGGGGCATTGAGTGAGACTTACGTTCAGGCCGCCAAGGACGCCGGGCATGACGTGCGGCTGCTGCGTCTGGATGCGCTGGAGTTCGACCCGGTCCTGCACGAAGGCTACAACAAGGTGCAGCCACTGGAGCCGGACCTGCTGCAAGCCCAGGCCGATATCACCTGGGCCGAGCACCTGACATTCGTCTATCCGATCTGGTGGGGCGGGATTCCGGCACTGTTGAAAGGCTTCGTCGACCGGATTTTCCTGCCGGGTTTCGCCTTCAAATATCGCGAAGGCAAAGCCTTCCCCGACAAGCTGCTCAAGGGCCGTACCGCGCATTTGCTGGTGACCATGGACACGCCGTACTGGTACTACAAATGGATCTATGGGATGCCGGGGCTGAATCAGATGCGCAAGACCACGCTGGAATTCTGCGGCATCAAGCCACTGAAGACGCTGACCTTCGGGCCGATCCTTGGCTCCAAGCCAAACCAGCGCGATGCCTGGCTGGAACAGGCGCGCGTGACCGCCGCCGTCTAAGGCTTTCCTGCCGCCTCAACTGACGGCGCACAAGCCGCCGTCAGTGCCTCTTCGGGCTCCTTCTCGAGCCCGTCCGTCGCCTGTGCACGTCATTTACGCGCAGTTGCCATTTTCTGATGGTATTGGACATATAATCGCCGCCGATCCGGCATGACGCCTGATCGCGCTACGCTATGTTTGATCATCGAGACGGACCTTATGTATATCGGCAAAGCCGCCCAACTGTCGGGCACCACAGTCAAAAGCATTCGCCATTACGAAGAAATCGGCCTGTTGCCCGAGCCCAAGCGTGAAGGCAAATACCGCATCTACAGCCAGCAAAGTGTCGAGGTGTTGACGTTCATCAAGTGCGCCCAGCAATTGGGCTTCAAGCTCAAAGAGCTGCAGGTGATCCTCAACAACTACCGCGGCGACGAATTCCCGTGGGACATGGCGCAACGAGCCATTGCCGAAAAAAAAGCCGAACTGGTGACCCAGATCGGCGATTTGCAGCAATTGCATGATGGCCTTGAGGCGTTTGAACACAACCTCAACGACGCCCGCCAGGAATGTCAGTTCGAACGCATCGCCCGCTATGGCGAAAAAAACCCGGTCAATACACTGAACTGAAAACCCTGCTGCGCCGCATGACCGGGTTCGCCTGTCGTCTCAGGGCAGGCGCGCCCGGTCGTTGGCGAATCAGCCCGGTACCGCCTCCCCTTCTGTGCGCAGCGCTTGAACCGGCGCATGCACCGGTGCTATCGCCGCAAAGAACCACGGTGACACCAGCGTCACCAGGACAATGGTCATGACTCCGCTGGAAAACAGCGCCATCGCCACCAGTGCACCCAGATCGACAATCGGCTTGAAGTCGGAAAACAGCAGCGCCATGAAGCCCACGGAGAAGATCACCACGTTGATCACCGTCGAACGGCCGACGCTGTGCATCGCCTGCAAAATAGCCGCGTCGATCTCATTGCCCTGCTGCACCAGCAACTTGATCCGCGACAGCAGGTGCACCGCGTAATCCACCACGCCGACCACGAGGAACGTCACCAGCGTCGTGCCGATGTTCAGCTCAATGCCGAACAGGAACATGAAGCCATAGACCGTCACCGACGTGGTCAGCAAGGTCAGCATGCCGAGCACACCGAGGCGCACCGATTTGAGCCAGTACATCATCATCAGCGTGACGACCAGCAAGGCCAGGGAAAAACTCAGCACCTGGCCCTGAGTGATTTCCTGCAGGACGCCCGTCCAGATCAACGGCGTGCCGGCGTGGGTCACCTCCAGGTTGGCCGGTTTGTTGACCAGCAACCAGGCATCGAGGCGGTCGAGCATGCCCTGATAGTCGCTGGCGACCGACGAGGTCATGGTGTAAAGGGTCAAGGCCTTGGAGAAATCGGCGTTGAGCACGTTGTTCAGGTCCGAACCGCCACCGTTTTCGAACAGCATCACGTGTTGCTCGATCAGCGAATTGCCCGGCACTTCAAACTGCTCGACCTGCCCGTCGTCATTGACCGACGAGACCTTCTCAACGGCATTCGGCACCCGCAGATACTCCGGGTTCATGTCGTTGAGCACCAGGTTCATGCGCTTGACGTAAGTGGCCAGCGAGTAGCCGTAACTGACGTTCGGTTGCTGTTTGATGAAGTGGTCGAGCTTGTCGATGAACTGCACCACTTCGGTGGTCAGCACGCCGCGTGGTTCTTTGCTGTCGATCGCGATCCAGCCCGGCGCCGTGCCCGCTACTTTGGCGTGGTTGATGAACTGATCGGACACGCGAATGTGGCTTTCCGGCTTGAAGTAAGCGATGCCGGAGTCTTCGATATCGACGCGAAAGGTGAACACGGTGGCCAGCGCCAACAGCGGCAGCATGACCATCAGGATCGGTTTGCGAAAGCGGATCATCCAGGCACAGAACGCCACCAGATACCGCGAGATGATCGATTCCTTGTGTACCTCAGCCTTGGCCTGCTGCGGCTGATCCTTGCCCCAGATGGAAATCCACGCCGGAATCAGCAACAGCGAAATGATCAGCGCCGCGGTCAGACCGATCGACATGAACACGCCGAAATTGCGGATGCTGACAATGTTGTTGGTGGTGGAAATCATGAACGTGGCGATGGTCGTCACGGTCGTCAACACCACCGGCACCACCATCAAGCGCTGGGTTTCACGGTTGGCCTCACGATTGCTCTTGCCCGCGTTTTTCTGCTCGTAATATTCAGCCATCACGTGGATCGCATCCGAGCAGCAAATGGTGAACAGGAACACCGGTAGCACACTGGTCAGCAGGTCGAACGGCACCCGCAACAGCGCCATCAGGCCCAAGGTCCAGATGGTGCAGAACAGAATGTTGAACAGCGGCAACAGCACGCCCAGTGGTTTGCGGAAGAAGAAAATCAGCAGCAAGGTAATCAGCAAAAACACGATCGGGAACAGCACGGCCAGGTCGTGATCGATGATTTCCTGTTGCGCGGCGATGAAGATCGGCATGCCGGCAATGAAGATTTCGTCCTTGTACTCCGGGTGTTCGGCCTGATATTGCGCGACGATGCCGCGCACGATCTGATAAGCCCGCAGTTGCGCCTGAGCGTCGTCCTGCTTGGTGCCGAGTTCGGCCACCAGCATCGCGACTTTCTTGTCCTTGGACACCACCCCGTCGACCATCAGTTCGTTGCCCATGATCTGCGACTCGACCAGCGCCGGGTCCATGTCATAGGCATTCAGGGTTTTGTGGATCAATAGCTCGCCGTCGTCGGTCAGGACGATGTTTTCCAGGTCGCCCATCGAGGCCATTTCGCGGATCGGGTTGATCCGCTCGGCGAGAAAGGTCAGGAACAACTGATCATGGGCGTCCCAGTTCTGGCTTTGGGCATGATCACGCAATGCCTTGGCGTTGGCGTAATCGTTCTGCGAAAAGCCATCCTCGAGAATATCCCGGGTCAACAACTGCGCACGGCTGTCGCCTGCATGCCGGGCGACGATTTGCGCCAACTGCTCCTTGTCGGCATCGTTGGCCAGAATCATCTTGCGCACCGATTGCGACATCGAAAACAGCGCGTTGAGCGTCGATTTGTTGAACACCGTTTGCGGGTTGTTCAGCGCCACCATGACCGAGTCGAACGTGCCGGTGAACTCACCCTGCAAATCGATGATGGTCTTGCGCGCCGGGTGGCTTTCCTTGAGCAGATAAGGGTTGGTGTCGGACACCAGCGCGCCCAGCGTATAAGTGAAATACGCCGTAATCGCCACCAGCAGGAAAACAATCGCCCGCGCATAGCGCTCGACGAAATTCAGATATCTTTCCATGATCATGCGGTTCCAGGTCGTCGGGGTCGGCGCTTAGCGGGCAGACACGGCAAAGTCCGGCAGGTCACCGGTTTTCAGCCCGCGTTTGATGGCGGTCTGGGTGAAGAGGCGGTCTTCCAGAGAAACGTTGTACTGCAACTGGTTGAAGCGCATTTCCGAACGCGTACCGTCGATGAAGTGCTCGGTTTCACTGAGCACGATGCTGTCGATCGAATCGATGGTCGCGACTTTCTGCGTGCGCATCTGCTTGATCAACACGCCTTTGACGTCGAAGAAATCCTGACGCATGACCAGGAAATTCTGCTTGTCGATCCACACCTTCAGCTTGTTGTAACCGGTCTTGGCCAGCACCTCGGGAGACGCCGGTTCGCGCTCGATCACGTAGCAGTCGCGGCCCTTGATCTGTTCTTCGCCGACGAGTTTCTGCGAGTAGTCTTTAACGCGGATCTTGTCCAGATCGGCGTACGAGTACTCGCTGCCCATGAACGAGCCGCGCTTGTCGGTGGTGGAGATGCGGCGGGTCTGGCGGCTGACCGGCAAGTACATCCACTGGCTGTCTTCAAGGCCAAGGGTTTCGTGCGGGTTTTCGATGTGGAAGGCCACGTCACGCACGTCAGTCGGCGCAGAAAAGTACATGCTGAACTTGTCGCTGTCCGGGTAATCCTTTTGCAGATAGGTGAACTCGCGAACGCGGGTATTGCCTTTCTTGTCATGCAGGATCAGCGAGACCTGGGACATGAAGCTGTTCCCGTCATTGCGATCGCGTACCTGACGGATGATTTCATCGGCATTGCCAGCCTCGGCGGCACTGGCGCAGGCGCTACCGAGGATCAGTGCGGCGGTGGTCAGACTTTTCAAAAACGGCAACATAACAACTTCCTTTTCGTTGGATGAGTGCACCTGCGCGAGAGCGGCAGGCGTGATGGGTCAGAACAGATAACCGGCCGACAGCCGTACTTGATCGCGCTTGCTGTACTCGCCGAAAGTCTTCTCGGGCTTGCCGAAGAACACATCCACTTCCAGCCCGAGCTTGATGTAGTCGACCGGTTTGTAGGTGAAGATGCCTTGCAGCAAGGCGTCGTCCTGAAACGGCGGTGAGCCAGCGACCACCAGACGACTCTTGAGGCGGTCTTGCCAATGAGTGCCTTCGGCCGACAGGGTGAACAGCGGTTCGTGTTTGTCCTGCAACATGCCGTCCTGCCAGTCGAGCAGCACTTGTTCCTGCCATTGCGCGGAGATCAGCCAGTCGCGCAACAGGTAGTCGACACCCAGCAGCGACTTGACCATCGGCGTACTGTCGGCACCGTAGGCGCGGGTCGGATTGGTCACGCGCCAGTTGTCGAAATACGCCACCTCGCTGCGCACCACGATGCTGTGCCCGGCGTCGATCGCCAGCCCGGCACCGCCCATGGTGTAACGGGGAAACTGCCGTTCCAGCCGCGTGCGGCCGTCGTCGGCGAGGCCTTCGACCGCGTACACCGGGTCTTGCTGACGGGCGCTCAAGGCGACAAAACTGGTGTCCACCGCACCGATCCGGCCGTTGGCGCTCAGGCCATAGGAATAGCCTTTGTCGCCGTCATAGCCGGGCTTGGAATCGAGCAGGAAATACTGCGGGTCCGGCGTAGCAAACAGTGGCGCGGCAAATTCACTGCCCTCAACCGGCGCCTGGTTTTTCACGAAGTCAGTGATCCACAGCGCCTCCAGTTCCCACTCGCCCACCGGTTGCGCAAAGCGCACCATGGGCACGGCGATGCGGCTGTCTTCGAGCAGCGGCGTCAGACCGTCGCGATAGTCCAGCGGGTTGATCTGATCGAGCACACGCAATTCATCCGCGCGGCCCCAGACCACTTGCTGCCAGCCCACTGTCACCTCTCCGTCACCCAGCGAATGGCCGACGTAGAGGTGCCGCCAATCGGCGTCGAAACGGTATTTGTCGCGTGCCCGTTCGCTGTACGGATTGTTGCCGTCGTAGCGCGCGTCGTAACGCACGCGGCCCTTGGCCTTGTAGTAACCGCCCTCCCAGTTGTCTTCCAGGTTGGCTTTGAAATACACGGCTTTTTGCGTGATCTGGTCGTCGCCGTGCAGACGCATGGCCGTGGCCACGCCGACTTCACCGTCGGCGTAATCGGGCTTCAGATCAGCGACGGTAAATTCGGCCATCGCGGTGGGCGCAGCCATGCACGCCCATACCGCACACACGATGTGACTGTTGTGAAATCGAGGCATCGCTACATTCCCAACCCGACACCGCCATCGATCACCAGACTCTGCGCGGTCACCCCGCCAGCCTCGGGGCTGGCCAGGTAACGCACCATCGCCGCCACCTCCTCGCTCTGGATGAAACGGCGCATCGGCAGTTTCTTCTTCGCGTTGCGTACGATCTGTTCCTGGGTCAGCCCGGCAATCGCCGCTTGCGTCGCCAGTTCACCCTGCAACATCGGCGTGTCGATCCACGCTGGCAGAATCGCGTTGACGGTGATCTGCCGCGAAGCGAGATCCAGCGCCAGCGCCTTGGTCATGCCGACGATGCCGTGCTTGGAGGCGCAGTACGCGGTGTTGCGCACCTTGCCGGCACGGCCGAGGATCGACGACATGTTGATAATCCGCCCACGGTCAGGCATCAGCGCCAGACACAACGAGGTCACGTAGAACGTGCCATTGAGGTTGACCGAAATCACCTTGTGCCAGTTGTGCAGATCTTCCGGTTCGTTCTCGTTGCAGATGCCGGCGCTGTTGACCAGCACATCAACGTATTCGACTTGCGAACCGAGGGTCTTGAACAACGCCTCCATGGCCGGCAGGTCAGCAATGTTCGCCGCATGGGTTTCGACCCGCGCCTTGATCTGCTCCTGCTGCTCGTCGACCCAGCGCTGCAGTTCGGCCAGATCGAGATCCAGCAGGATTAGGCGATTGCCGGCGTCGGCGGCAAAATTTTCGGCGACCGCGCGACCGATGCCTTTCGCCGCTCCGGTAATCAGAATCGTCCGGCTCATGGCATTTTCAACCCGCCGTTAACCGACAGGACCTCCCCGGTCAGGTACAAACCGCGATCGGCGAGGTACAGCACCGCTTCGGCGATTTCTTCCGGTTCGGCGTAGCGTTTGATCAACAGACGCGACTGGATTTCTTCCTCCTGACTGCCAATCAGCGCCGTACTCATCTCGGTCTTGACGATGCCCGGGGCGACCGCGTTGACGCGAATGTTGCGCGGCGCCAGCTCCACCGCCAAGGCACGGGTCAACGATTCGACTCCGCCCTTGGCGGCGGCATAGTTGCTTTGGCCTTTACCGGGTTTCTGCGCCGCCACCGAACTGATGTTGACGATGCAACCGCTGCGCTGGCGCAACATGCCCGGCACCACCTGCTGACAGCACAGCATCGTGCCGATCAGGTTGGTCTGGATCACCTCGACCAGGTCGCGCGTCGACATCGTCGCCAGCAAGCCATCACGGGTGATGCCGGCGTTATTGACCAACAGATCGATACGCTGGAAATGCTCCTCGACCCGTTCGAAAAACGCCTTGATGCTGTCGCCGCTGCTGACATCGCACTGCAACGCCAGGCAATCGATGCCCGACGCCTGAACCTCATCGCGCAAAGCCATCGCCGCGACTTCATCGCGCACGTAACTGAACGCGATCTGATAACCCGCCCCGGCCAGGGTCTGGACAATCGCCCGACCGATGCCGCGACTGCCACCGGTCACTACTGCTACTTTATTCGGCATGACCGTTCCTTAAAGCGAGTTGTCGGTTTTGAACTGCGCGAGGCTGAAGCCGTGAGTCGCCGCCAGTGCACGAATCTGCTGCACTTGCTCGCGGCTGATGTCGCCGTAGGAGTAGTGCTGTTTCATACCGGACAGGCCCATCAGCACCGACTCGGCCATGCACGCGTACAACTGACCTTGCTTGAGATAGGCGCGAACGTTTTTCACCAGGCCATCGCCCAGCGGCGTCTGCACGATGCCGCCGTGCATGTAGAGCACGTCGGAGCGTTGGCTAGCGAGGTTCTGGTCAACGTTCAGCGGCACGGCGATGTCGCAGATCACGCTGTTTTCGGCGAAGTGTTCGGCAAAGAGAAACGGCTGCGGTGCGTTCGCCGCGCAGAGCACGATGCGTGCCTGTTTCAGCACATCAAGATCGTTGCTGACGGTGATGAAGGCGTTCGCGCCCAAGCGTTCTTCGACCAGTTTCGCTACGCGCAGCCCCAGATCGGCACTGCTGCCGTGGGCCTGCAAGAGTCCACCGATTCCATCAATTTGCTGCAGGCGACGGGCGAGGCGATCGTGTTCGGCGACACCCTTGAGAATCGCGCGGGCGGCTTCGGCGTAAATCTGTTGCGCGGTTTTTTCCAGACGGCGCAGCGAACCGTCGCGACCGCTGCCGATGAGGATCAGGTGCTCGACACTGGTCGACAACAACGAGGCATAGGTCGAAGCGATGTTGCCGGCAGCGCCGACTACCGCTGCAGTCTGCTCGCCCAGCTCAAGGCCCTGTTGCTTGCAGCCCTGTTCGATGGCTTCCAGGCCCATGCCGATGGTCAGTGCATTACCGGAAGTCAGCGCCATGTCAGGAATCTGCAGGGCCTGGCAGTTGTTGGTGACGATCGAGGTGTACATGCCCAGCCCGGCGACGGTGTACCCATCGGCGCGGGCATCCTTGATGCGGTTGCCGACTTCTTCGCGGATGGTTTGCAGATCACCGCTGGCGATGTACGCCGCCATCGCATCGGAATCCATGCACAGCGGGTACAGGGTGAATTCCACGGCGGTGCCGAGTTTCGAGCGAATCTGCACCGGTCCGATTGGCGCGGCACGGCGCTCGGGGGCCATGCGTTTGATGAACTCGCGTTTCTGTTCAGCGCTCAGGGTCGACAGTGAAGGATCGACGTCGCTGAGCATGTCCGAATCAATCAGATGGTTGATGAACGCCACGCGCGCCACCACGCGCACGTTCTCATCAGACTTTGGGAGGCTTTCATCCTCCTTGAAGCTGACCTCGCGGGCCGGCACTTGCGCGATGCTGTCGGCACACACACCAGCCGCCAGCGGGAAGGCATCGCGGCGGCGCAACATGTCGCAGACTTTCTGCAAAGAACCGATCAAGCCGTCGATTTCTTCGAAGGTGATGCACACCGGCGGTTCCAGACGAATCACATTGGCGTTGCTGCCCGACGGCGCCACGCGCAGGGATTCGAATTGCAGCAGGTAGCCGGCGATGATGTAGCCCAGCGCATCGTTGTACTGCGCCGATGCCTGAACCAGTGAACTGGTGCCGGTCAGGTCGTGCAGTTCGAAGCCCAGCAGCAAGCCGCGCCCACGCACGTCGGCGATGACGTCCGGGTACGCTGCTTTGAGTTCCAGCAGCGAAGCCTTGAGGTACTCGCCCTTCTTGTTCACGTCCTTGAGCATCGCGCTGTCGTTCTCGAACAGACGGCGCAAGGCCGACAGGGCGATATGGCAGGACGCGTCATCTTCGGCAAAGGTCGAACTGTGGATGTAGCTGAAATCGTTTTCGTAGTGGCTGGCGCGAATCACCGTCGCGGCAATCTTCATCAGGCCACCGCCCAAGGCTTTCGACAGGCAGTAGTAATCACCCTGCAAGTTGAAATGGCTGGCGCCAAGCAAAGTGCCGGTGCGGCCGAAACCGGATTGCACTTCATCGATGATCAGCGGGCATTGCTGCTCGTTGCACAGACGCCGCAGGCCCAGATAAAACTCATTGGCAAACTCGTTGATGCCGCCCTCGCCCTGGATCGGCTCCAGCAATACAGCGGTGATCGCACTGAACGCCTCACGGCGAACCTGCAGGGTTTCGCCGCTCCATTCCAGGCTCAACCAATAACGGATATGACGGGCCGGCAGCTCTTGCAATTGCTGGGGTTGCTGCGGGTCGATGAACTCGACGTTGAGGCCGAAACGGGCGAACGGCTTGCGGTACTGCTTGCCGTAGGTCAGCTGAACGGTGTTCACCAGTTTGCCGTGGAAGCTGCCGCGCACAGCGAGGAACACCGGCTCGACATGCAACTGCGCCAGGTTGTGCTGACGCACCGCTTCGGCCACTTGGCGCACGGTGACGCAGGATAGATTCTGCGGCAGCAGACCGGCGGGCAAATCGAGATCGTCGATGTCCAGTTCGACGTAAGCCTTGTCGCTGGCAACCAGATTGGCGAGGGCGAAATCACGCTCGTCGAATTGCTTCTGCAGGTTTTTCTGACGACGGTATTCGGCGTGCTTGACGGCGATTTCCACCGACTCGGCGCCACTGTTGGAAAAGGTCGAAATGTAGCGTTCGCTGTTGTTCAGCTCACGGTTGAACGCTTCACTGAGTTCACGCCCCAACTGACCAGCCGCACCGCGCACCGACATCTGCGCGTTGAACGGCACATCGGCGCGCAACAGGTCGACGAGTTGATCGACAAATTGCGGATCGTTGTGGCCGTACAGCGCGGCGCCGTAACCGCCGAGGAAGTCGGTAACCGTCACCTCTTCGCCCTGGCGGTCGCGGTAAAACAGTTTGCTGCCCAGCGCTCTGTGGAACTGGCATTCCAGGCCCAGGGCCTGCATCAATTCAACGAATTTCGGTCGTACGTAATCGCGGTAATCCATGACAGTTCTATCCCTTGAGTAAAAAATCAGCTGCGTTTCGTTGCGTGCCGACGGTCAGTCGGCCGCGTGAAATTCGAGTTGGTAACCGGCGCTAAAACCGTTGTCGTCGCGGTTGATGACCAGGCAATCGTGGAGCACGGCATCGCGCGGCCCGCCGATAACGAACGGCAGATGCGCATCCACAGGTTGTTCCAGACCACTGACCGGCGGGATGCTTTGCGCCTGCAAAGCCTGCCGGGCAAAGATCAGGTCAACCAGGCTCGGTGCACCACTGAGCATGCCGGTCAGCGGCGTGCTGCTGGTGATGTGCGCGGCGCCGGTTCGCGCCAGCGTGCGGGCCAGATCGGCATCCTTGTGCGGATCGCCAGTGGCGCTGCTGATCAGCAGATCCACCTGTTTGTCGGGCAAGCTCAGCGAGTCCAGACGCGGATGGGCGAACAGTGCTGTCAGGCAAGTTTGCGGCCCAGCCGGCAGGTCATCGGCGCGGCGCAGAACCAGCGCCGCCGCACCTTCGCCAGCAATGCCGCCACGGCCCTGGCGATCAAAGGCACGCAGGCTTGGCGAACCGTCGGTGCTGATCACCCCCGCCTCGGCCAGTGCGGCGAGGGCCAGCGGATCCAGTTCACTGCCCGCGCCCACCACAATGGCCGCATCGATCCGCCCGCTCTGCAACGCCGCGCAGGCTTCGCGCAGCGCCGCCAGATTGCCGGCCACGCCTTGCATGTAGGCGTTGCATTCGCACTCAAGCTTCAAGGCCAGACTGACGACGCCGAGCAAACCGTTGCTCAGGCTCTTGAGCACCAGGAACGGATCGAGTGCACGTTCCTGCAACACGCGTTTGGCCAGACGCTGCATGTCGGCACCGCTCTCGGTCTGACACTCGTGCAACAGTTCGCCGTAAGACGCGAGCGACGGATGGGTGTAACCGCCCTGGCAGCAATAGAGACCAAAACGCACGTTGTCGCGGCCCGGTTCAAGCTCGGCCTCGGCCAACGCCTGGCGCACCGCACTGACGCCCCAGATCACCGCCGGCGGGCAGTAACGTTGGAGGTTTTGCGCAACGTCCTGACGGCTACGTTGATGATCTCGATCAGCGATGTGCCCGAACGCAATGACCCGCTCGCTGTGGAACAACGACGAGTTCAGGGGCGAGATCGCGCTACGCCCTCCGCGGGCCGACGACCAGAAACCCTCAACGCCCCAGCCGGTGGGCAAGACACAGCCGCTGCCGGCGATCGCGACACGTACAGTGGTGTCAGTCATTGTCCCTGCTCCCGATATTTGCCAAGGGCCAGCGAAGTATTGAGGCCACCGAAACCGAAGGAATTGCTCAGCGCGTAATCCACTCGGCGACTGACGGCTTGCCCGGCGCAGTAATCCAGATCGCACTGTTCGTCGGCGTCATGCAGGTTCACTGTTGGCGTGACCAGATCGTTGAGGCAGGCCAACGCGGTGACGATGCATTCCGGTGCGCCAGCGGCTGCGATCAGGTGACCGAACTGTGATTTGTTGGCGCTGACAGCCAAGGCTTGATAGTGCTTGTGTTCGGCGAACACGCTTTTAATCGCCAGGGTCTCGGCCACGTCATTGAGCGGTGTCGAGGTGCCGTGGGCGTTGATCAGATCAATCTGCTGTGCACGCAAACCGGCGTCGTCCAGCGCGGCCTGCATAGCCAGTGCCGCACCGCGTCCTTCCGGCTGCGGTGCGGTGACTTTGTAGGCGTCCAGACTGCTGCCGAAACCCAACACCTCGGCATACGGCGTGGCGCCACGGGCCAAGGCATGTTCGAGGCTTTCCAGCACGACAAAACCACCGCCCTCGCCGGCAATCAGACCGCTGCGGTCACGATCGAACGGACGGCACAGATCCGCGCCCCAGCGCTGCTCGCCCGACGCGGCACCGAGTAGATACAACGCGGCCATGGTGTCGAGGTTGAGCACCGAGTCGGCGCCACCCGCCAGCGCAACGCTGACTTCTCCGCGACGAATCATCTGGAAGGCATTGCCAATGGCTTGTGAAGCACCGGCACAGGCACTGCTGATATTGATCACCGGTCCTTCACAGCCCAGGTCGTCGGCGATTACCCGCGCCAGACGATCGTTGCTCTGGCGCAGTGAGCCATCGGCATTCACTTGCCCGGCCCGTGGCATCAGGTACGACCAACTCGGGGTGCCACCATTCGGGGCTTCGGTCAGCAGCATGTCGGCGAGCATGTGCTGCGGTGCTCCCGAGGCACACAGCACCGCCGCGCCACGCAACTGTTCTGGCTGCAAGCCGCTGTCACCGACTGCCTGCGTGGCAGCCACCCAGCCAAACCGACTGCGCTTTTCCAGCGGCATCGTCCAGGCCGGATGGCTGTGCAGTTTTTCCGGCAACAGGCGCATGTCGACAGGCGCGGCATAACGCACCGCGAACGACGCCTCTTGCAAGTCGTCCGGCTGCCATGGCCGCACGCAATGTTCGGCGCCGAGCATTTTTTCCCAGAGGGTCTGCCATTCGAAACCGAAACCGGTGACGGCGCCCATGCCGGTGATCACAATCCGTGTCGCACTCATGCGTGCTTCTCCATGGTTTCACTGGCCAACAGCAATGCGCCCCAGTGACCGGCGCGAGTGTGGCTGACGAGCAGCGTGTAACCCGGTGCCGCCGCCGTATCACCGCTGAGATGCAAAGTCAGTGCGGCCTCTGTCAGCAAGCCGCTGGCGCCCAGTTCGCCGGTCATGGCGCGGGTACTGCGAATCTCGCGCGGGAAAGCTTCGAGCAACTTCATCACTTGCCCGTCAGCGCAATTGCCGACGATATGCTCGACGTCGCCGACCCGCAGTTTTTCGACGCTCAGGACCTGATCGATGACGCGCCGACCCACCGCCACAGAGCGTTGCGGATCGTTGCTGTAACCGCGGGCAAATCCGGCAATGCGCACGGCGTGTGCCGCACCCGGCGGCGGTGTCGACGCCAGCAACAGCGCGGCGGCGCCCTCACCGAAAATCGCTTCGTTCGCCTGATCGGGCTCGCGCAGATACAGGGCCGGGGTCAGGTTCGGGCTGCTGCTGACCACCAACGCGGCGTCGGCATGTCGCTCGCCAATCTGCTGGCAAGCTTCGATCAGCGCATCCAGCCCGGCGTTGTCCTGAGAACAAAATCCACCCATTGGCCCATGGCAATTCAATGCTTCAGCCACATAGGCCATGACGCTGCTGTTGAGCAGGGTCAGCGCATGCAGGGGCGGTGTGTTGGCCAATAACTGCGCCAGTTGTTTTTGCGGCTGTTCGATGATCGCCTGCACCGCATCCCAGCAAGGACTCGGCGCGTCGACTTCAGGAATGGCCGCTGTCAGGGCAATGCGTGAAGCGGGCAATTGCAGCGCCGCCAGTGCTGGCGCCAGCCGTGCAGCGCAATGCAACAGCCGTAAGCCCTGCGGTTCGACGCTGCGCTGGATCTTGCGATCAAACAGGTCACTGGCCAGTCGCGGTGTCGGCAAGGCAAACGCCTGACGCTGTGCGTCAAATGCCAACGGTTGCGCCGCACAGGGTGTGCCGAGCAAGTCAGCGCATTCACTGCCCGCCACATTCAGCACCGCAGCGGCATTCAGGTAGATGGCTCGGTTCATGTCATGCCCTCCCCAGAACCAGCGAGCTGTTGATGCCGCCAAAGCCGAACGAGTTGGACATCACCACGCTGATCGGCTGTCGCACCGGCTCACTCAAGAACTTCAGCGAAGGGTATTCGGCACGCTCGGAGTCGTAATTCAGGGTCGGCAGCAGCACACCATCACGCAGGCTCATCAGCGACAGCACCGCTTCGATCGCACCACTGCCTGCCAGGGAGTGCCCGATGGCGGACTTGTTGGCGGTGAAGGTCATGAAGTCCTGGCAGCCGCCGAACAGACGCTGCAGCGCCAACGCTTCACAACTGTCATTGGCCTGCGTGGAGGTGCCGTGGGTGTTGACGTGTTGCACGGCGCTGCGCAGCAGCCCGGCGTCTTCGATTGCGGCTTCCATGCATTCCTCGTATTTACTGCCGTCGCGACTGCTGGAGGTCATTTTCTGCGCCTCGCAGACATTCGCGTAACCCAACACCCGGCCCAGTGGCGCAGCCTTGCGCCGTTGGGCGTGTTCAGCGGATTCGAGAATGACCATCGCCGAGCCTTCGCTGAGGACAAAACCGCTACGGTCAGGCATAAACGGGCGGCTTTGTTCGCTCGCCGGCAAGTCGGCCTGACAGAGCGCGCCGAGGCTGTTGAACATGTAATAAGGCAGTTCGTTGGCCATCAGTTCGACGGCGCCGCAGATAGCCAGATCGATCTCTCCGCGCTCGATCGCCCGGTAAGCACTGCCGATGGCCATGGTGCCGGCGGCACAGGCATCGGAATGGGTCGAGATGTGATCGCGGATGCCGAGCCGATCGGCCAGGTGCTGCGTCTGTTGATCGACCCGCCGGGTGAAAGTCGCGCTGGACGCTGCCGGACTGTCCAGCAGACGGTCGAGGTCGACGCGTCCGGCCTCATCCATGCACCGGCTGAGCCGCTGCAGGTCGTGGCTGTCGGCACAGTACTTGTTGGCGCCCAGAAACAGACCGCTGCGACTGTGGGCAAAGTCTGCCGGTGTCAGACCGGCATGCTCCAGCGCCTGTCGGGCAACGTATTCGGCCAGCACACTTTGCCGTGGGTGCAGCGCCGCGTTGCCACCGAAACCGGCCCCGATCCGCTGCCACTGCGTATCGTCGATAAAACCAGCGGCGCTGTTGTTGAATCCCAGCGCCTTGAACCGAGGATGTTCGCGGACACAGGATTGCTTCCGGCAAATCCGCTCGAACAACGTGGCAGCGTCCAGCGCCATCGGCGCCACCAGACCGAACCCGCCCACATAGACTTCTCGTGCCCGCATGAGAACTCCTACACCGCTTCTTTGGCGTGAGTGGTGACAAACTGCTCAACCAATTGACGCGACACTTCATCGCCATCCGCCGGCACCAGACGTGCACTGCACGCACCGCAGACCACTTGTTGACGTTCGTTCAGAACCGCTTGGTGAGCGTTGCAATCCGGGCAGGTGGCCGGCAGGTAGTTGAAAAGATTGCGGCACTGGTTGGCCCAGTTACGCACGGTAGTCGCGGCGAACACCTGAGCCGGTTGCATGCCCGCCTTCAGTTGATCCGGGGTGTAGGCGCTGAGGCTTTGCTCAAGCAGGTGCTTGCCACTTTCGGTAATGCGACCGTTGGCGAGAAACTCGCTGGCATCCCCGCAAACCGCCACCGCATGGTCAAGCACGCTGGTTTTCGGCAGTGTGCAGCCATATTGGCGGCCCAGTTGGAAGCTCAGGTCGACGATGTCCAGCGAGTCGGCACCGAGGTCTTCGACGATGCTGCTGTTTTCTTCGATGTCATTCGCATCCATCACCAACAGCTGTGCGAGGATTTCGCGAGTGCTGGCAACGACATGTTCCAAGTCCAATGGATTGTTCATTTCTATCTCCCTATATGTCGTGACTACTTCATGAATTCGACTTATGAAAAGTAACTTTTCCCACAGCAACTTCTCACGCGGCGGGAATCTAAACTCTGCCCTTAAGGGGAGAGTCAACGAACTATTCAAGGTTTTTTTACAACTCGAAAAAAGTCTGCAAAACCCCACAGACACCGCACCTCCTTGGTGCGGCGAACGACTTATTTACTTAACAAAGACGGGGTATGGTGGGGCGCCCGCGCTATCGGGCAGGCTGACTATCGAAAGCAACTAAGGACGCAACGGAACAGACGTACTAAAAGTAAAAACCAGACAAGTAAAATAGTTATAACTTCATAGCCTTTGTTTTAGATCAATACTGCCGTTAATTGATTTTGCTGGAAGGTTTACGTCTCCATCCATAAACCTGGCAGCGTTTATGGATATCTGCATGTCGAGCACAGACATCTGGGCAGAAGCACGGCGCTATAGGGTGCAGCTTCCGTTTGATCGCCTTGTCTGGAGCCGACACATGACCGCCCCTATTACCGTTCTACGCGACACTCATCCGCTGCCGGTACTCGATGCCTGCAAATGGGAAAAACTCGAAGGCGACCCGCACACCGTTAACCTCAACGCCTACACCAGCGAAGACGGCAGCAAGATCATGGGTACGTGGATCTGCACCCCGGGCAAATGGCGCGTCGATTATGTGAAGTGGGAGTACTGCCATTTCCAGGAAGGCTACTGCGTGATTACTCCGGACGGCATGGCGCCGATCCACCTGCGTGCTGGCGATATTTTCGTGGTTGAGCCGGGGATGAAAGGCACGTGGGAAGTGGTCGAGACCGTGCGTAAATATTTCGTGTTTGCCTGATGCAAAAAAGCCGGGAGATCACCCGACGTGATTTCCCGGCAAACAATTTCTGATATACGCAATTCCCCTGTGGGAGCGAGCCTGCTCGCGAAAGCGGACCGTCAGTCACTTCCTTGTTGAAGCAACCGCCGTCATCGCGAGCAGGCTCGCTCCCACAGTTTGTTCAGCGCTGCCCTTCAATTGCAGGCTTGCGATAGCTGTTGATGATCGCCGAGAAGTCTTTCCCGCCGTCACCGCGCTGGCTCATCGCCTGATACAACTGCTGCGCCACCGCGCCGAGCACCACCGGTTGGTGCGCCTGACGCGCCGCTTCGGTCGCCAGCCCCAGATCCTTGAGCATCAGTTCCGCACCGAACCCACCGGTATAACCACGCGAAGCCGGCGCCGTTTCGACGATACCTGGCCACGGGTTGTACATCTCCGAACTCCAGCAACGCCCGGTCGAACTGTTGATGATCGCGGCCAGTACCGAGGTGTCGATCCCCAGCGCATCACCCAGCGCCATCGCCTCACTGACGCCGACCATCGAGATCGCCAGCAGCAGGTTGTTGCAGATCTTGGCGATCTGCCCGGTGCCGACTTCGCCGCAATGCACAATGTTGCGGCCCATTTGCGCCAGCACCGGTTGCAGGGTGGCGAACAGTTGCGGGGTGGCGCCGACCATGAAGGTCAACGTGCCGGCAGTGGCACCGCCCGTGCCACCGGACACCGGCGCGTCGGCCATGGCCACGCCTTGTTTCGCCGCAGCGGCCGCTACATCGCGAGCGGTCTGCGGATCGATGGTGCTGCAATCCACCGCTGGCACACCTTGGCGAATGCCAGCCAGCACACCGTCCTCACCGAGCCAGACACTGCGCACATGCACCGCCGCCGGCAGCATGGTGATCACCAGTTCGGCATCTTCAGCAGCTTCACGGGCCGAAGCACGAATGCTGCCGCCCAGTTGCTCCAGTTCCGCCAGCACGGTTTTGTTCAGGTCGACCAGACTCAGCGAGTGGCCGGCCTTGATCAGGTTGCGCGCCATTGGCGCGCCCATGTTGCCCAGACCGATAAATGCGATTTTCATGATCGATTCCTCAGCGCAGGTTGATGGTGGTATTCACGCCGTCGTTGACGCTGTCGTCATCGAACCAGCGCGCCGTGACTGTTTTGGTCTGCGTGTAAAACTGCACCACTTGCTTGCCGTACGGACCAAGGTCGCCGAGTTTCGAACCGCGCGAACCGGTAAAGCTGAAGAATGGCACCGGCACTGGAATCGGAATGTTGATGCCGACCTGGCCGACGTCGATTTCCGTCTGGAATTTACGCGCCGCCGCACCGCTCTGGGTGAACAGGCCAGTGCCATTGCCGAACGGGTTGGCGTTGACCAGCGCAATCGCCTGATCAAGGGTGTCGACTTCCAGCACCACCAGTACCGGGCCGAAGATTTCCTGGGTGTAGATCTGCATGTCGGTGGTCACGCCCGAGAACAGGGTCGGGCCGACAAAGTTGCCTTGCTCGTAGCCCGGCACCTTGATGTCGCGGCCGTCCAGTTCAAGCTTGGCGCCTTCCTTGATGCCGCTTTCGATCAGGTCGAGAATTCGCGCCTTGGCTTTCTTCGAGATCACCGGGCCGACATCGGTGCCCGGCTCATTACCGGCGTTGACGGTGAGTTTCTGCGCCAGCGCTTTCAAATCTGGCAGCCATTGTTTCGCCGCGCCGACCAGCACCACCACCGAGGTGGCCATGCAACGTTGCCCGGCGGCACCGAAACCGGCGCCGACCAGCGCATTCAGCGCTTGCTCGCGATTGGCATCGGCCAGCACCACGGCGTGGTTCTTCGCGCCCATCATCGATTGCACGCGTTTGCCGTGCTTGCCAGCCAGGTCATAAACGTGGGTGCCGACGGCCGTCGAACCGACGAAGGACACGGCTTTAATGTCCTTGTGCGTGCACAGGCCATCGACCACATCTTTACCGCCGTGAACCACGTTCAACACGCCCGCCGGTACACCGGCCTCGATTGCCAGCTCGACCAACAGCATGGTCGACAGCGGATCCTGCTCCGAAGGCTTCAAGACAAAGGTGTTGCCGCAGGCGATGGCCATCGGGAACATCCACAGCGGAATCATTGCCGGGAAGTTGAACGGGGTGATGCCGGCGCATACACCGATCGGCTGACGCAGGGTGTAGGTATCGACGCCGCCGGCGACGTTTTCGGCGAACTCGCCCATTTGCAGCGTGCCGATGGAGCACGCGTGCTCGACCACTTCCAGGCCACGGAAAATATCGCCCTCGGCGTCAGCAATGGTTTTGCCCTGCTCGGCACTCAAGACGACGGCAATACGTTTGGAGTGCTCGCGGATCAGCGCTTGCAGCTTGAGCATGATGCGCATGCGCGCACCGATCGGAGTCAGTTTCCAAGTCTGGAAAGCGCGCTGGGCGGCGCTGACGGCGGCATCGACTTCAGCGGCGGTGGCAAACGGCACTTTGGCCAGCACCTGTTGGGTGGCCGGGTTGACGATGTCGTGCCATTCGGTGGTCTGCGACTCGACCCACTCGCCGTCGATCAGCAGTTTGACCTTCTGGACCGTGGTTTCGTTGGGCGTAAGCGATGCGTTCATGCTGGTCTCCGAAACTTGTTTTTATCGTAGGAGCCAAGGCGAAAGGTTCGCCTTGAGATGAGGCGTGTGTCACGAATTGGTTGTCGGACTGTTTTTGGAGTATAGATGTGCAAACTTCTAATAAGAACGCACATATAAGCCCGTCCATCATGCAAAAAAACATCACCTCCCTCGGTTCGCTGAACTGGGACGACCTCAAGTTTTTCCTCGAAGTCGCCCGCACCCGCAAGGCCAGCACCGCGGCCAAACGGCTGGCTGTCGACTACACCACGGTGTCGCGGCGGATCAGTTCGCTGGAAGCGGCACTCGGCACGCTGTTGTTTGAAAAGTCGCGCACCAGTGGCTTCGTCCTGACCAGCGAAGGTCAGCGCTTGCTCGGTTATGCCGAGTCGATTGAAAGCACATTGCACATGGCCTGCGAGCAGGTATCCGGCTCTGGTGTGGCACTCTCCGGGCACGTGCGCATGGGCTGCACCGAAGGCTTCGGCAGTTTTTTCATCACCCCGCAGCTGAGCCATTTCGTCGACGCCTACCCGGCGATCTCGGTGGACATCCTGCCGCTGCCGCACTTCATCAGCCTGTCCAAGCGCGAGGCCGATATCGTCATTGCCCTGGAACGCCCGGAGCATGGACCGTACGTCTGCTGCAAATTATGCGACTACCGTTTGCAGCTCTACGCAACCCAGGACTATCTGGACCAACACCCACCGATCCGCCGCCCGGCCGATTTGAGCAAGCATCAATTCATCAGTTATGTGGATGACCTGGCGTTCAGCTCGGAGCTGCTGTACCTGGCGAACGTGCTGCCAGGCGCCAGTGCGCATTTGCGCAGCACCAGCGTGATTGCACAGTTCGTCGCCGCACAGCAGGGGCGTTCTCTGGCGATTCTGCCGTGCTTCCTCGCCGCGCAGGACCCGCGCCTGCTGCCGGTGTTGCCGGAGGACATCGACATCACCCGGCAGTTCTGGATGTACTGCCGGGAGGACCTGCGCAAGCTCAAGCGGATCACCCTGTTGTGGGATTACATCCGCGAGGTGACCGAGCGTAATCAGGGCCTGCTGATGGGGCAAACCCGCGACATGCAGTTCGCCGATTAGTCGGCGCTGACCACAATCGAGACCCGGCGGTTTTCCGTGCGACCCGCTGCCGTATCGTTGGACGCCACCGGCTCTTTGCTGCCCAGGCCCTGCAGCTGGATGTTCTCGTCCTTCATGCCGACTGTGCGCAGGACGTTGGCGACACTTTTCGCACGGCGCAGGGACAGTTGCTGGTTGTAGGTTTCCTTGCCCGATGCATCGGTGTGACCATCGACGCGCACGCGCTCGATACCGACGCCCAGCAATGCCTTGCCGATGCGTTCAACGATCTCGGTGCTTTGCGTGTTCAGGCTTTCGACGTCGCTGCCAAACAGCACTTTGCCGGACAGGCCAAACTCCCAGCCCTCGTCAGTCAATTCAAAGCCCTGTTGTTTGAGGACCGCAACTTGCGCCGGGGTCAGGCCTTTTTGCGGCGCTGTCTGGCAACCGGTCAGGGCCAGTACGGCCATCAACAGCACAGCGTAAAAAGATCGAATGGTCAGTGTGGACACGAGAGTCAGCTCCTGGTTTGCACGGAATCGACCGGGTGCTCCGCCCCGGCCGTGAATTGGGCGCCGCGCGACAGGCGCTTGGCTTGATACATCGCCGCATCGGCGGCATCGAGCAAGGCCCCCGGCGTGGCACCATGATCGGGAAAAACCGCAATGCCGATACTGAGCGAGGTCACCACACTGGTGTCGCCCGGCAACGCGATGGGCATGTCCATGCTGGCGAGGATCTTGTCGGCAATTCGCTCGGCATCTTCGACCTTGTGCAGCGGCGTGAGCAGAACCGCGAACTCGTCACCGCCCAGTCGCGCCACCAGATCCTCTTCACGCAATTGCGCACGGACGCGGTTGGCCACGGCCACCAACACCGCATCACCGGCGGCGTGGCCGAAGTTGTCGTTGATGCCTTTGAAACGGTCACTGTCGAGAAACAACACGGCCACGCGCTCATCGTGTTTGCCGGCATTGCGCAACGCGCGGATCAACCGCCCTTCGAAAAAGGCGCGGTTTGGCAAACCGGTCAGGCTGTCGTGACTGGCTTGGTGAGCGAGGGTTTCATTTTCGTTTTGCAGATGGGTTTGCCACGATTCCAGTTCGTCGAGCAAGGCGTTGAAGTCATTGCCGAGGTTGTCGAGTTCGGCGATCTTCGCCGGCGGCACACGGCGGTCCAGCGCGCGTTCACTGCGTGCGGCGTGGGCGACGGCGGCCAGGCTGCGCAGGGGGCCGGTGATGCAGCGTAACTGGCGCCGCGCCAGGTAGAGCGCGACCCAGGCGCTAATCGCGGTACAGAGGATGATCCCCGCCAGACCACTGAGCAGAAAGCGCATCAGGCTACCGCCATGACCCGTGAGCAATACGCGACCGATTTCACGGTCCTGATGCTCGATCGGCAGGCTGATGGGTTTCTCCAGGACGGCGCGGGTGATCTGCATTTCCAGCTCAGAGAACAAGCCGTTTTCCGGTCGCTGCCAATGCGCGAGCAGTTGTCCCTGGCTGTCCAGCACCTGGGCATCAGCGACCTCTTCGGCGGAAGCAATCAGCGCCAGCGATTCGTTGGCGGCCGTCTTGTCGTTGAACACCACCGCAGCTTCCACGGTGTAGCTGATCGAACGGGCGATCAAGTGCAGGTTGTGATCGGCGTACACCCGTAAAGCCAGTACGCCGAGCAACGTCAGCGAAACACTGGCCATCGCCACGCCCACCAGCGCAACAATCAAATGCCCTCGGCCGATGACCGACCCCAACGTCGGGCGTTTTTCCGCTCGGAACAGTTTCATGGCGCCGCCGGTTTGCGACGCGACAATTGCAGCACGCTTGGGTGAATACGCACGCCGCTGCGGGCAACGGAGTCGAGGTTGACCTCGAAAGACACCTGTTCATCGCCAATGCGTAGACAGAACAGACTGCCGACCGTGCATTGATCGCCGCCTTCGCTGATGCTCAATACCGGGTGACCGATCAGCGAAGAGAACAAGCGAGCGCGTTCATCCGTCGTGAGTTTGCCGATGTACACCGCATCGCATTCGCTGATGATGGCCGGGTTGTCGGCCAGCAGGCGACGTACGGTCACCGGCCGGCCGGTGGCTTGAGTGGTGCCTTTGACCAGATCATCGGTGTATTCGGTGGGGCCGACGATGCACAAGCGCAATTGCGCCGGTTCCACCGGCCAGCGCGCGTAGCTGAGAATGCCAAGAACAACCTGAGTGACAGATTTGGCCCGTTGTTCGGCCATGCCCGTCGGCGCTTGCGACTGTGCGACAGCCGCACCCGTCAACAACCAGAGCAGACCGACAAGCAACGCGTGCTTGCAGACAACTACGCGCCCTGTCGCCCAGACAGACACCTTCATGCAGGGATTCTCTTGGATCGTAGCGAAATGATGCCGCAACGATAGCACAGCACTGGAACGCCAGCGAGACAGCTACCTCTGACCGGCTGGTCAGTAATCGCCGTCAATCGTCTGGATTTTCACCCCCGAGGCACGGCACCCTCTTCCAGTTCCAGCATCAGCCCGCTCAGGCGTTTGACCTTGCGCTGCACTGCCTCCTCGAACACCCCCGGGCGGGATTCGATCAGGGTGAACCAGTGCTTTGCGCGGGTGATGCCGGTGTAGATCAATTCTTTGGTAAGCACCGGGTTCAAGGCATCGGGAAGGATCAGCGCGGTGTGGGCAAACTCCGAGCCCTGAGACTTGTGCACCGTCATGGCGTAGACGGTTTCGACGTCGTTGAGGCGGCTTGGCAATACAAAACGCACGCCACCCTGCCCATCGTTGCGCGGGAACGCCACGCGTAACACCGGTTTGCCCGCGTCCGGCCCTTCGCGCTCGGGCAGCTTGAGGGCGATCCCGATGTCGCCGTTCATCAAGCCCAGACCGTAATCGTTGCGAGTCATCAGAACCGGACGGCCTTCGTACCATTGCTGATCGTTTTCAATCAGACGTGCTTTGAGCAATGCGGCGGTGATTCGTTGATTCAGACCTTCGACACCCCATGGCCCTTTGCGCACGGCGCACAGCAACTGGAAAGTGTCGAAAGCTTGCAAGACCTCGCGGGCCCAAACGACCCAGTCCGGATGTTCGAGGGGCCGAGCCGAGGGTGGGCGCTGATCACGCAGCACACTCAGATAATGGCGGTAACCCTGCGGGCCGTCGCCGTGCCCTTCCAGCAGCAGGCGCTCCAGCTTGTGATCGTGTTCACCCTTGAGTGGCAACGAATACACATCGTCATGGTGTCCGGCGGTGAGCAACTGACGCGCTTCATCCGGCAACTGTTGATTGACCCGACGCGCGAGCTGACCGATCCCGCTGCCCTCGCCGAAGCGCCGGGAGTGGCGCAGCATGACCACCTGCTGGGCCAGCGGGTGGGCGCCATCGACGTCTTCATGCAAGCCGCTGCCCTGCAACGACTCACCGCTGACCGACTCCAGCCACTGTCGGGTCTGCGGGCTGTACCAGCCACCCTCGGCGTCACGGCACAAATCCCCCAGTACAGCGCCGGCCTCCACAGAGGCCAGTTGGTCCTTGTCGCCCAACAGAACCAGGCGTGCATGGGGTGGCAAGGCATCGAGCAGATTGGCCATCATTTCCAGGTCGATCATCGAGGCTTCGTCGACCACCAGCACATCCAGTGGCAAGCGATTGCCGGCGTGGTGGCGGAAATGGCGGGTGCCGGGACGGCTGCCCAGCAAGCGATGCACGGTGGTGACGTCACAAGGAATCTTCGCCCGCACCTCTTCGGTAACTTTCAGCGACTGCACCTGCTGGCTGATGGACTCGGTCAACCGCGCCGCGGCCTTGCCTGTCGGTGCCGCCAGACGAATCCGCAGCGGATGACCGGTAGCGACTGCGGGCGCTTGAAGCAGGGCCAGCAAACGCACCACCGTGGTGGTTTTGCCGGTACCCGGACCGCCGGTGACGATGCTGAAGGCACCGCGAGTGGCAAGGGCGCAGGCGAGTTTCTGCCAGTCGATTACCTCGCCGGTTCTGGCTGATCCGAACAGTTCGTTCAAGCGCTGCGGCAGATCGTCCGGTGTTGGTTCGACTTGCTCCAGGCGCTGGCGCAACGCCGTATCAATGCGCCGCTCGTAGGTCCAGTAGCGTCGCAGATACAGACGTTTGCCCGACAATACCAGCGGGCGTTGCTGTGCGAAATCGCTGGAATCCGCCGCCAGCGCGACCAAGGAGCTGCCCGCCAGCACCCTGCACCAATGAGCACCGTCGAGCGCCTCAAGCAATTGCGACGGCAGCAACAGCACACCGCCTTGCACGTCGCCTTCGGGGGGCAGTGACAGCGCGAAGTCAGGAGCTTTAAGGGTTTCGTACAGATCAAGACAGACATGACCGTGGCCCAGTTGATGGCTGGTCAGGGCGGCAGCCAACAGCACCAGCGGATCCGTGTCGCGCTCAAGTTCGTGCAGGAACGCGACGAACGCTTTGTCCAGCGCACGCAGCCAGCCACGCTCGACCCAACGAGTCAGCAATATCAACAGGTCATCGGCGCTGGTCAGCGGCGAAAGCCTCGACAGGCTGTCGGCTGCGAGCGGTATGGGTAGCAGATCGGCAAAGGTGCGGCTCATAGCAGGACTCCCTGTTCCCAGGCGGGTTCGGACTTGGGTTCGGGTTTTCCTTGAAACATACGGTCGAGACGCTCGATCAGTTCACGAGGGGGACGGGCGAAATACACACCACGACTGTCAGCACGCGTGCCACGCAGGAACAGATACAACGCGCCGCCGACATGTCGGTCGTAATCGTAATCAGGCAGCCGCGCCTTGAGCTGGCGATGCAACGCCAGCAGGTACAACACGTATTGCAGGTCATAGCGGTTGTCGAGGATCGACTGTTCCATGGCCTGCTCCGTGTAGGCCTGATCATCCACACCGAGCCAGTTGGATTTGTAGTCCGCCACGTAATAACGGCCATCGTGTTCAAAGGTCAGGTCGATGAAGCCTTTGAACATGCCATTGAGTTGCACCGGTTCGGCTGCCACGCGGGCCACGCCCCGATGCGTATGCTGACGCACCAGTTCGTCGAGTTTGAGTACATCGACTTTATGGCTGGCGAACCAGAATTCCATTTCGACCCGATATTGCTTCAGCTGTTCGAGTACAACCGGTGGCTGCCCGCCGGCAATCGGTAGTGGCGATTTGAGCAAATGCTGCAACCAGTCACTCAAGGTGGTGATCCAACCCTCCCAACCGCGAAGGTTGCAGCGTCGGGCAATCGCATCCTCCAGCGCCTCGCGGGAAACGGCAAAGCCGTCATCTCCCGCCCATTCCAGCAAACCGTGGAGAAATGTTCCCGGATTGGGACCGCGCGGAAAGCGGTGGATATCGGCGCCGCCGGCAATGATTTCCCGCGGCGCATCGGGGTCGAGGCGTTCGTCATCAAACAGCTTTTGCGCTTGTGGGCTGTCCGGTGCTTCATCGCTGCCGCCACTCAACACGTCGCTGATGCGCAGAGCGCTGTAGGAGGCGATCCACCAGTTCTCGCTGGCCTTGCGCTTGGGCAACAGTGTGGCACTCAGCACGGCGTCATTGCGTGGCGGCTGGTAATGCTCGTCGGTAGGTTGGGGCATTTCATTGATATGGATAGCCGGGCAGTCTAGTTGCAGGTCTTGCAGCCAGCGTTTCAGTTCGCTGGACTCGCCAAGCGATGCGCCGCCACCAAGCAGATAACCCAGCGCCGAGAGGTGCAGCACCGAGCTGTTGTTATTGCCCCGTTTGAGATCCGTCACGCCCAACCAGCAGGCATGTTGTGCGCGAGTCAACGCAACGTAGAGCAAGCGCAAGTCTTCGGCCAGACGCTCATCGTCCGCTTGCGCTACCAACTCGGCAGTTGGTTTCAAACTCACTTGAGCCTTGCCCTCTGCATCGTGGTAATGCAGTGGCAGGCGACTGCCATCCACGGGTTTTGCCGAACAAATGAACGGCAAGAACACCAATGGATATTCCAGGCCTTTGGACTTGTGGATGGTCACGACCTTGACCAATTGCTCATCACTTTCCAGACGCAGAATCTGCTCTTCGCCGGCCTGGCCAGACACTGCCAGCAGTTCAGCCAGATGGCGAATCAGCGCTTGTTCACCGTCCAGCTCCGCTGCTGCTTGCTGCATCAATTCCGACAGGTGCAAAAGGTTGGTCAGGACACGCTCGCCATCGCTGCGTGTCATCAAGGTTTGCGGCAGATGGAAGTCGTGCAGCAGGCGGCGCAACATCGGCAGCACGCCTTGCTTGCGCCATAGCTCGCGATAGCCACGGAACTGCATGACCCGGGTTTCCCAGACCAGTTCGTCCTGGTTCAGACGTTCCAGTTCAGCCAATGGCAGGTTCAGGGTGATGCAGGCCAATGCGGCTTTCAGGGAGCGTTCGACATCCGGCTCGGCACAGGCCTTGAGCCAGGACAACAGGTCGTGGGCTTCTTGTGCCGCGAATACCGAATCCTTGTCCGACAGGTAAACGCTGCGCACACCACGGGCGGCGAGTTCTCCGCGCGCGGCCTGGGCTTCTTTGCCGTCGCGCACGAGAATCGCGATGTCGGACGGCCTCAGGCCTCTGAAATCTTTACCGTCCTGAATGAACCCTGCGCTAGCGTTTTGCCCACCATTGAGCAGCGAGGTGATTTCGCTGGCGCACGCTGCCGCCAACTGCTGACGATAGACCGCACCCGACAGTGGCTGGTCGGTGGACAAGTGCCAGACATTCAACGCCGCGACAGCTTGCCCGGCAACTTGCAGCTGTTCCTTGCGACCTTGAGATTCGACGGGGAGGAACGGCACCGGGTTGTCGCCGTTTTTCTCGCGGAACAAAAACGCCCCGCGGCCCTGCTCTCGGGACTCGGCGCGTGCGAAAACATGATTGACCGCGTTGACCATGCCGTGGCTGGAACGGAAGTTGGTGCCCAGCGTATGCAGCCGGCCAGTGGTGGCCTGACGCGCACGCAGGTAGGTATAGATGTCTGCACCGCGGAAAGCGTAGATCGCCTGCTTCGGATCACCAATCAGGAACAGGCCGGTTTCAGGACTATTGTCTTCGATGCGATAGATGCTTTCGAAGATTCGATACTGCACCGGGTCGGTGTCCTGAAACTCATCGATCAGCGCGACCGGGAACTGCTCGCGAATCAACGTCGCAAGACGTTCGCCTCCGTCGGATTGCAGAGCGGCATCCAGGCGCAACAACATGTCGTCGAAGCCCATCTCGGCGCGACGCCGCTTCTCTTCTTCAAAGCGCGCGCCTACCCATTTGGCGGCATGTTGCAACACTGCGGCATCAGGGGTTGGCAATGCATCGAGGCTCGACTTGAGCTTTGGCATCGCGTCCAGGCCGGGGTGACTGGGAGCTTGGCCTTTCCACGCTTCGGCCATCCCGTCGGGAGTCAGTCGGGTGAAACCGGTGCCGATATCCAGTTGCTCCAGGGACTCATCTTCGGCCCATGCCTTGAGCTTTTCGAACCACGGTTCGAAGTAACGCGCCTGCATCTTGCGACCGTCGACAGTTTTGCTCGCAACACCTTGATGACAGATGGCGAGCAATTCGTCTGCCCACTGACGCCATGGCATTTTCAGCTCGATCAGCGCGGCACGGCGTTCTTGCAGACATTCATCGATCAGCTCCGCAGGCGCCTTGCCCTCGTCGCTGTCACGCTCGCTGGCGAACAGGCCGCGCACGCGAGGCAACAACGCCGCCGGCCCACCCCAATTGCTGCGAACCCAATTCAAGGCATCGCCCTGCATCGGGTAACAGAACAGCCGCCAGTAATCGCGCAGCACTTCGCCGAGCAACTCGCTGTGATCGGTTTCCAGGGATTGGGTGAACAAGCTGCCGCTGTCGAACGCATGCTCACGCAGCATGCGCTGACACCAACTGTGGATCGTCGAGACAGCTGCCTCGTCCATCCATTGCGCGGCGACATCGAGGCGGTTGGCGCAACCGGGCCATTGTGGGGAGTCGAATTGATCACGCAATTCGGCGATCAGCGCGTCGGGCGCAGGCGTTTCGTCACGAAAGAATCGAGCGGCCTCAGCCAGACGCGTGCGTATGCGCTCCCGCAGTTCCTTGGTCGCGGCATCGGTGAAGGTCACCACCAGAATCTGTGGTGGCAACAATTCTCGGCCGAATCCACACGCCTCGTCACCATGCCCGAGGATAAGCCGCAGATACAAAGCCGAAATGGTAAAGGTTTTACCGGTACCGGCACTGGCTTCGATCAACTGGCTGCCCTGTAGCGGGAATGCCAGTGCGAGGGGTGTCTTGGTACTCATGCGCGAGCCCCTTCGGTGGACAGCGAACGCCAGGGCGCTTCAAACAACGGGCGATACAAGGCGTCACACCAACCGGAGAACGTCTCATCGGCAAGCAATGCCTCAAAATCGGCAAATTGCCGTGACAACGCCGGGCTCTCGCGGCGCTCGCCTTCGCTGGTCTGCCCGTCACCTTCATAGGCTTTACGCGCGGCCGCTTCGGCCTTCAGCGGGTCGCTCTGAGCGAGCCACGCGAAGGCAGTTTTTACCGCGATCGGCAGTGGCTGACGCATCCCGGCCTGCCAGGCGAGGAGCAAATCACCGAGGAAACGTACCGCTCGATCCGGCTCCATCGGTTCAAGCAGCAGCGTGTCATCGCTGGCCACCAATGCGGTGCTCAGGGAAAGTCCACTGGCGCAGGCCACCAGATGATTGACCCAGGGTTTGGTCAGGCGATGCCATTTTCGGCTTTTGATCGAGCCAATGCTGTTGGGAATGGTCGTGACCGACAACAGGCCACTGTCGGCGCGCTGATGCAAACCGGCGAGCCAGCCTTCGAGTCGCAAGCCCTGCAATTCAAGGTTGACCGGCGTGGCACTGCTCAACGGGGTCGGCCACAATGTCAGCAGTTGCTGATAACGCTGCAGTAGATCCGGCAGAGGTTCGATCAGCTCTCGCTGCAGGCACTCGCCAAACCCGGCCATTGGCAACAGACCGCTGTCTTGCAGACGTCGTGCCTGGGCAGTCAGCGCCTGTTCGACATTGTCCGGTTGCCTGAGAGCAGCTTCGAGCAGGCTGTCGCTGAGCGTGTAACGCTGCAATGCGTCCAGCACGAAGGGTTCTTCATCGGCCAGGGGGGCTTCGGCCGCTTCGAAATACACCTTGAGGCGTTGCGTGAAAAAATGCCGGACCGGGTTGCGCAAAAAGTCCTGCAACAACGCTAGGCTCAACGGGTCTTCTTGCACATAAGGAGTGAGTAACTGCGCTTCGTTTTGAGGCTCATGCTGTTGATGCAGAACCTGCCATTCGCTGGCATAGCTGAAGAGTTGGTCGCCCTCATGAAAATAGCGCGCACTGAACGGTTGCAGCGGGTGCTCTTGCGTCATGGCACTCAACAGATCGCGATTTTCGTCGAGCAATCGCCAACCGCTGGCGAGGTGATCGCGCAGTTGGCCAATCAACACGGAGGCCGGTCGTTCACTGTTGTCGCGGATGCTGCGCCCCACCCAACTGATGTACAGCTGATTGCGCGCCGACAAAAGCGCCTCAAGCAAAAGATAACGGTCATCTTCACGTCGTGAGCGATCTCCCGGACGGTAGTCGCTGCCCATGAGGTCGAAGTCCAGCGGCGGCTGCGCGCGGGGATAGTCGCCGTCGTTCATCCCCAGCAGGCAGACCAGTTTGAATGGAATGGCGCGCATGGGCATCAGCGTACAAAAATTCACGGCACCGGCCAGAAACCGCTGAGACAAACGCCCTTGGTCCAGGCCGGCGAGCCAGGCTTCACGAACCACGGTCAGTGGTAGCTCATCCGCCAGACCTACAGCCTCACAGGTTTCCAGCCAGGTTTCGCGCAGCTCTTCGAGTTGGGTCAACAAGTAGTCGTCATGCTCGTTACTGGCCTTGAAGAACAGTTGCATCAGCGCTTGCAAACGGTATCCCCACTCCTTGGGTTGAGCGGGTTGGGTGAGCTGCTGGTGGGCCAGTTCCAGCGCATCGAGCAGAGCCACCAACGGCCCGATCAGTGCGGCGTCGAGTCCGCCGATCTCATCGTAGGGTTCAATCCCTTCGCATGCATTGGCACTGCCGACGGCGTAGCCCAGAAGCATGCGACGCAGACCGAAATGCCAGCTGTTTTGCTCAAGCTCGTCGGGTAAACCCAGACCCGCTCGCTGCTCGGCATTCATGCCCCAACGCACGCCCGCGCCTTCGATCCAGCGATGCAGTGTCGGCAGGTCGCGCTCTTCTACACCAAAGCGAGCGCGGAGTGCAGGAACGTCGAGCAGGTCGAGAATTTCACTGACCGGGAAACGACTGTCGGGAAGCTTGAGCAGGTGTTCGACCGCGATCAGCAGTGGATCACGGCCACGTTGCCCCTGATCCGCCAACGTGAAGGGAATAAACCGCGAATCATGCCGGTCAAGCTGACCAAATACTGCGCGGATATGCGGGGCATAGCTATCGACGTCAGGCACCATGACGATCACATCGCGCGGACGCAGATCCGGGTTGGCACTGAAGCGTGCCAGGAGCTGGTCATGCAGTATTTCGACTTCACGTTGTGCGCTGTGGGCAATATGAAAGCGGATCGACTCGTCCTGTGC
Organism: Pseudomonas sp. Mb7; assembly: GCF_054790525.1. Classification (NCBI taxonomy): domain Bacteria; kingdom Pseudomonadati; phylum Pseudomonadota; class Gammaproteobacteria; order Pseudomonadales; family Pseudomonadaceae; genus Pseudomonas; species Pseudomonas sp. Mb7. The sequence goes on along the minus strand of NZ_CP186501.1, from coordinate 6,967 downwards.
CAGATCGACAGCAGGCCAGTGCTCACGGGTTTCGTTGAGTGGGCGCAACTCCAGGATATCGTCCTGGAGTTGATTGAGCAGATTGTGCGGCTGAGTTTCGCTGAACAGGTCTATGCGGCCGTCGCGAAAAGCCGCCCGATAGCTATTGGGATCGTCATAACTGTCGAGCAGGTTGATGTAGTCCCGGCCCTGTTTGCCCCACGCAGCCAATAGTGGATGGGCGTGTTGATGCAGTGTTTCAGGATCCAGCACTGCTGGCATTCCGGTCTTGCGCGATTGCCGTTTGTATTGATGGCGCAGCAGATCCTTGTCGGCGACAATGTCGGCCCAATGGTGCCGGCACGGGTTGTGTACACACAGCAGAACCTGACTGAAACGCGCGAGCCCGGCCAGCGCTTCAAGTACTTGGGCTGGCAGCGAAGAAATCCCGAAAACGATCACTCGCGAAGGCAATCCCGCAGGTGCTTCGTTGAGGTTGTTGATGCGCTCAATAAACCGTTGATGAACGCCGGCACGACTCTGCGCCATACCTTGCTCACCCACGTCATCCAGCAGCGCACGCCACAGTTCTGCCTGCCAGCAACTGGTCGGGGGCAGTGGTTTTACTTCACCTCTGACAGTGCGCAATTGATGCCGGCCTTCGGCCCAGTCTTCCAGCCAGTCGGCCCGGTACACCTGATATTGGTCGAACAGATCCGCCAAGCGTTCGGACAATTGATAGCGCTTGCGCAGGTCGGTGTCATGGGTAAGGAAGCGTTGCAACGGCTCGAAATGCGGGCGATCAATGACCTGTGGCAGCAGACGCATAAGGCGCCAGGTCAGCGGGGCCTTATCGAGCAGGGATTTGGGAGGAATTTCATCTCGACCCAATACCATGCGGTAAAGCTGCCACATGAAACTGCCCGGCAGTTGCACATCTATCGCGGCAGCAATACCGCAACCTCCGAGGTCGTCGTCCTCTGGATCTTCAGCCAAGGCCAGTTTGAGCCACTGCGCAATACCGTTGCTCTGCACCAGAGCGATTTCGTTTTCCAGCGGGGCCAGTGGATAGCGCCGCATTATGCTGATCACAAGGCTGCGCAGTTCGTCCAGACTATTGCTCTGGACCACCATGAATGCAGCGTTGAGGGACTGGGAGTCCGGCATAAGGGTTTCCTTGGAGAAGTACAAAAGCCAGGGCAGAACCTTAGCATTGTCGACAGGGTATGACAGCCGGACGACATCCTTGAATGCTGTACGAACTTTCCCGCGGGCAAAACAAAACCCCAACTGCTTTCGCAATTGGGGTTTCGGAATTTAATCTTGACGATGACCTACTCTCACATGGGGAAACCCCACACTACCATCGGCGATGCATCGTTTCACTGCTGAGTTCGGGATGGGATCAGGTGGTTCCAACGCTCTATGGTCGTCAAGAAATTCGGGTACTGACTCGTGGCCTTGTGGCCTCGCTTCAGCAAATTGGGTATGTGATAGCTTTCGGCGTTTGTGAACATCGAACTTTCGGTTCGTTTCGTCTTCACACACCGCAATCTGGTCTCTTCGACGCAAATTGCTTGGGTGTTATATGGTCAAGCCTCACGGGCAATTAGTATTGGTTAGCTCAACGCCTCACAGCGCTTACACACCCAACCTATCAACGTCGTAGTCTTCGACGGCCCTTCAGGGAACTCAAGGTTCCAGTGAGATCTCATCTTGAGGCAAGTTTCCCGCTTAGATGCTTTCAGCGGTTATCTTTCCCGAACATAGCTACCCGGCAATGCCACTGGCGTGACAACCGGAACACCAGAGGTTCGTCCACTCCGGTCCTCTCGTACTAGGAGCAGCCCCTCTCAAATCTCAAACGTCCACGGCAGATAGGGACCGAACTGTCTCACGACGTTCTAAACCCAGCTCGCGTACCACTTTAAATGGCGAACAGCCATACCCTTGGGACCGGCTTCAGCCCCAGGATGTGATGAGCCGACATCGAGGTGCCAAACACCGCCGTCGATATGAACTCTTGGGCGGTATCAGCCTGTTATCCCCGGAGTACCTTTTATCCGTTGAGCGATGGCCCTTCCATACAGAACCACCGGATCACTAAGACCTACTTTCGTACCTGCTCGACGTGTCTGTCTCGCAGTCAAGCGCGCTTTTGCCTTTATACTCTACGACCGATTTCCGACCGGTCTGAGCGCACCTTCGTACTCCTCCGTTACTCTTTAGGAGGAGACCGCCCCAGTCAAACTACCCACCATACACTGTCCTCGATCCGGATAACGGACCTGAGTTAGAACCTCAAAGTTGCCAGGGTGGTATTTCAAGGATGGCTCCACGCGAACTGGCGTCCACGCTTCAAAGCCTCCCACCTATCCTACACAAGCAAATTCAAAGTCCAGTGCAAAGCTATAGTAAAGGTTCACGGGGTCTTTCCGTCTAGCCGCGGATACACTGCATCTTCACAGCGATTTCAATTTCACTGAGTCTCGGGTGGAGACAGCGCCGCCATCGTTACGCCATTCGTGCAGGTCGGAACTTACCCGACAAGGAATTTCGCTACCTTAGGACCGTTATAGTTACGGCCGCCGTTTACCGGGGCTTCGATCAAGAGCTTCGCGTTAGCTAACCCCATCAATTAACCTTCCGGCACCGGGCAGGCGTCACACCCTATACGTCCACTTTCGTGTTTGCAGAGTGCTGTGTTTTTAATAAACAGTCGCAGCGGCCTGGTATCTTCGACCGGCATGAGCTTACGGAGCAAGTCCTTCACCCTCACCGGCGCACCTTCTCCCGAAGTTACGGTGCCATTTTGCCTAGTTCCTTCACCCGAGTTCTCTCAAGCGCCTTGGTATTCTCTACCCAACCACCTGTGTCGGTTTGGGGTACGGTTCCTGGTTACCTGAAGCTTAGAAGCTTTTCTTGGAAGCATGGCATCAACCACTTCGTGTTCTAAAAGAACACTCGTCATCAGCTCTCGGCCTTAAGATCCCGGATTTACCTAAGATCTCAGCCTACCACCTTAAACTTGGACAACCAACGCCAAGCTGGCCTAGCCTTCTCCGTCCCTCCATCGCAATAACCAGAAGTACAGGAATATTAACCTGTTTTCCATCGACTACGCTTTTCAGCCTCGCCTTAGGGACCGACTAACCCTGCGTCGATTAACGTTGCGCAGGAAACCTTGGTCTTTCGGCGTGGGTGTTTTTCACACCCATTGTCGTTACTCATGTCAGCATTCGCACTTCTGATACCTCCAGCAAGCTTCTCAACTCACCTTCACAGGCTTACAGAACGCTCCTCTACCGCATCATCCGAAGATGATACCCGTAGCTTCGGTGTATGGTTTGAGCCCCGTTACATCTTCCGCGCAGGCCGACTCGACTAGTGAGCTATTACGCTTTCTTTAAAGGGTGGCTGCTTCTAAGCCAACCTCCTAGCTGTCTAAGCCTTCCCACATCGTTTCCCACTTAACCATAACTTTGGGACCTTAGCTGACGGTCTGGGTTGTTTCCCTTTTCACGACGGACGTTAGCACCCGCCGTGTGTCTCCCATGCTCGGCACTTGTAGGTATTCGGAGTTTGCATCGGTTTGGTAAGTCGGGATGACCCCCTAGCCGAAACAGTGCTCTACCCCCTACAGTGATACATGAGGCGCTACCTAAATAGCTTTCGAGGAGAACCAGCTATCTCCGAGCTTGATTAGCCTTTCACTCCGATCCACAGGTCATCCGCTAACTTTTCAACGGTAGTCGGTTCGGTCCTCCAGTTAGTGTTACCCAACCTTCAACCTGCCCATGGATAGATCGCCCGGTTTCGGGTCTATTCCCAGCGACTAGACGCCCTATTAAGACTCGCTTTCGCTACGCCTCCCCTATTCGGTTAAGCTCGCCACTGAAAATAAGTCGCTGACCCATTATACAAAAGGTACGCAGTCACAGAACAAAGTCTGCTCCCACTGCTTGTACGCATACGGTTTCAGGATCTATTTCACTCCCCTCTCCGGGGTTCTTTTCGCCTTTCCCTCACGGTACTAGTTCACTATCGGTCAGTCAGTAGTATTTAGCCTTGGAGGATGGTCCCCCCATATTCAGACAAAGTTTCTCGTGCTCCGTCCTACTCGATTTCATGACTAAGAGATTTTCGCGTACAGGGCTATCACCCACTATGGCCGCACTTTCCAGAGCGTTCCGCTAATCTCAAAGCCACTTAAGGGCTAGTCCCCGTTCGCTCGCCACTACTAAGGGAATCTCGGTTGATTTCTTTTCCTCAGGGTACTTAGATGTTTCAGTTCCCCTGGTTCGCCTCTTGCACCTATGTATTCAGTACAAGATAACCATCTTATGATGGCTGGGTTCCCCCATTCAGACATCTCCGGATCAAAGTCTGTTTGCCGACTCCCCGAAGCTTTTCGCAGGCTACCACGTCTTTCATCGCCTCTGACTGCCAAGGCATCCACCGTATGCGCTTCTTCACTTGACCATATAA